>NZ_DDHJ01000024.1 GCF_002338065.1 Pseudomonas sp. UBA1879
AAGAACTACTTCTACCCGGACCTGCCGAAGGGCTATCAGATCAGCCAGATGGAGCTGCCGATCGTTGGCAAAGGGCATCTGGACATCACCCTGGAAGACGGCACCATCAAGCGCATCGGCGTGACCCGCGCGCACTTGGAAGAAGATGCGGGCAAGAGCCTGCACGAAGACTTCAGCGGCATGACCGGTATCGACCTCAACCGTGCGGGCACCCCGCTGCTGGAGATCGTTTCCGAACCGGACATGCGTTCGGCCAAGGAAGCCGTGGCTTACGTCAAAGCAATGCACGCGCTGGTTCGTTACCTGGGCATCTGCGACGGCAACATGGCCGAAGGTTCGCTGCGCTGCGACTGCAACGTCTCGGTGCGTCCGAAAGGCCAGGTCGAGTTTGGTACCCGCTGCGAGATCAAGAACGTCAACTCGTTCCGCTTCATCGAGAAGGCGATCAACAGCGAGATCCAGCGCCAGATCGATTTGATCGAAGACGGCGGCAAGGTCATCCAGCAGACCCGCCTGTATGACCCGAACACCAATGAAACCCGCGCCATGCGCAGCAAGGAAGAAGCCAACGACTACCGTTACTTCCCTGATCCTGACCTGCTGCCGGTGATCATCGAAGACGCGTTCCTCGAACAGACCCGCGCCACCCTGCCGGAATTGCCGCCGCAGAAGCGCGAGCGCTTCCAGTCGCAGTTCGGCCTGTCGCTGTACGACGCCAGCGTGCTGGCCTCCAGCCGTGAACAAGCGGACTACTTCGAGAAGGTGGTGAGTATCGCCGGTGACGCCAAGCTGGCGGCCAACTGGGTCATGGTCGAGCTGGGTTCGCTGCTGAACAAACAAGGTGTGGAAATCGACGAATCGCCGGTCAGCGCCGAGCAATTGGGCGGCATGCTGCAGCGCATCACCGACAACACCATCTCCGGCAAGATCGCCAAGATGGTCTTCGAGGCGATGGCCAATGGCGAGGGCAGCGCTGACGAAATCATCGAGCAACGCGGCCTGAAGCAAGTCACCGACAGTGGCGCCATCGAGTCGATCCTCGACGACGTACTCACAGCCAACGCTGAACAGGTCGAACAATACCGCGCGGCCGACGAAGCCAAACGCGGCAAGATGTTCGGCTTCTTCGTCGGGCAAGCGATGAAAGCGTCGAAAGGCAAGGCCAACCCGGGGCAGGTCAACGAACTGTTGAAACGCAAGCTGGAAGGCTGAGCACTGCCCGTGTAGGCACGCACTTGCCCGCGAATGCGTGGTGTCAGTCGCTATATGGATGAATGACACACCGATTTCGCGAGCAAGCGCGGTCCAACAGGCATGTGCGCAGTCATGTAGGAGTGAGCTTGCTCGCGAGTGCTTTCTATCGGCAACTTAGAATTGCCAGGAAAACATCCCCTTAAGGAATGAACCCCATGTGGCGGCTCTTCGGCGCGTTTGCGCTGCTCTCCCTGCTGGCCGGTTGCGCCAGCGAAGGCATCATCGATCCACACGGCTACAACGCCAGTGGCGGCGCCTCGTATTACGGTGCGCGCCATCAAGGCAAGCGCACCGCCAGCGGTGAACGCTACGACCAGAATTCCCTGACCGCCGCACACCGCCAATTACCGTTCGGCACCCGCGTGCAGGTCACCAATTTGAACAACGACCGGAAGGTCATCGTCCGCATCAACGACCGTGGGCCGCACACCCGTGGCCGGTTGATCGACCTATCGCGCGCAGCCGCCGAACAATTGGGTATGCTGCGCAGCGGAACCGCCCAAGTGCGGGTGCAAGCCCTCGACGATTAAAGGTGCCCTGAATTCTCGCGCTCTCGACCCTGCCCCTGCCCACGCTGATAGAACTGATCGGTGGCCTGCTGATGATGATCATCGGTGCCGAGCTGTCGGTACGTGCGGCGGTGGCGTTGGCTGCCCTGCTGAAAACCCGCCCCTTGTTCCTCGGCCTTACCGTCGTTGCCCTCGGCAGCAGCGCGCCGCAGATGGCCGTCGGCCTGCAAGCCGCGCTCACTGACAGCACCGACATCGCGATCGGCAGCGTCATCGGCAGCAACATCTTCAATGTTCTGGTGACCCTGGGCCTCTCGGCTTTGATCATCCCGCTACGGGTGGCGCGCCAATTGGTGCGTGTGGACCTACCGTTGATGATTGGCGCCACCGCGCTTGTCGCAGTACTGGCCTGGAATGGCGTGTTGAGCGGCATGGACGGCGTCATTCTATTGATCGCCATGGCCGGGTATCTGGGCGTGGTGGTGCGGCAGTTCGCCCACGGCGCGCGGCATTTCAACCCCACGGAAGCGACAGCGAAGCGCAGGGCCTGGCCAATCCTGGGACGCCTGTCGCTGATGGGCTGTGGCTTGGCGCTGATGATTCTCGGCAGCCATTTGCTGGTGGGCGCGGCGGTCATCGTCGCTCAGGACCTGGGTCTGTCGGAGCGGGTCATCGGTCTGACCGTGATTGCCATCGCGACCTCCCTCCCCGCCTTGACGACCTCACTGATCGCCGCCCTGCGCGGAGAGCGGGACATAGCGGTCGGCAACATCATCGGTAGCAACCTGTTCAACCTGTTGGGCGTATTGGGGCTCACTTCGCTGATTGCCTCGACGCCGCTGTCGATCTCACCCAACGCGCTGGATTTCGACCTGCCTGTGATGCTCGGCGTTGCGGTGCTTTGCCTGCCGCTGTTTTACTCCGGCTACCGCATCACGCGGCTGGAAGGCCTGTTGCTGCTCGGGTTGTACGCGGTGTATGGGCTGCACATCGTCTCGTTCACTACCGGTATGCCGCTGGCCGAACGGCTGGAACGGTTGATGATTGTTTACGCGCTGCCGGTGCTAGGCCTGGGCGTGTTGATCAGCACCGTTCGCGCATGGCGCAGGCAACACTGACAGCCTTCGCTATCGAATTGTGCGAGCCGGCTTGCTGGCGAGTCGGCTCGCAAAGTGGGGGTTCACAACCGGTATTGGCTAAAGCAAAAGGTCAAATCCACCCACCCCACTGCAAAATGAAAATCCCGATGTTCGTCGTCACAGCCGCCGCAAGGGTGGTCATGACGATGATCGACGCGGCGAGTTCATGATTGCCCTCGGCGGCCCGGGCCATGACGAAGCTGGCAGACGCCGTGGGTGCGCCGAAGTACAGAAAAAGAATCCCCAGCTCGGTATGGCGAAACCCCAGCAGCCACGCGCCAAAGGTACACACCAACGGCAGCCAGACCATTTTCATCAGGCTTGCGCTGACCGCCAGCCCGCCACTTTCACGCAACGACTTCAACGACAACGTGCCACCAATGCACATCAAGGCCAGCGGCAGGGTCATCTGCGCCAGGTAGCTGCCGGAGGTGTCGAGCCATTTCGGCAGGCCGACGCCGAAATAGGCGAAAGGCGTTGCGGCAATGATGCTGATGATCAGCGGGTTGGCGAAGACGCTTTTGCAGATGCTCCAAGGGTCGGATTTGATCACCGGGCTGTAGACCGCCAGCACGACGGTCGACAGCGTGTTGTAGAACAGGATCACCAACGCGGCGAGAATCGCGCCGAGGGAAATCCCGTAATCGCCATACATACTGGCCGCCAGCGCGAGGCCGATAACGCCGTTGTTGCCACGAAACGCCCCTTGCACGTAAATGCCGCGCTCGATGAAGGGCACGCGGTAGATCGCCCAGCCCCAGACCAGCGCAAAACCCACCAAGGTGGCGACGATGAAGTAGATCAGCACGCCCGGTTGCAGCGCCGCGTGCAGGTCGGCGTGGATGATGCCGAGGAATAACAAGGCCGGCATGGTGCAGTTGAACACCAGCGAGGAAGCGGTGTGGATGAAACTATCGTTGATCCAGCCGACGCGTTTGAGAACCACGCCTAGAAACAACATGGCGAAGACCGGAGCGGTGATGTTCAGGGTTTCTAAAAAAATGGCCAGCATGCACGTCGCGCCCTGAACTGTCGTTAGGGGGCTAATGATAGGCGAAGGGCGAAGTAAGTGTTACCGGGAATTGCGTGGAGATCGTACAACTGCCATAGGTGCGAGGTTCTTGATGCACTGTCTGACACCGCGGAACCTGTGGGAACCGGCTTGCTTCGGGCCCCCGATCGGACGACAGCGGCGTGTCAGAGAGGTAGACGTTGGCTGACCCACCCGATTCGCCAGCAAGCCGGCTCCCACAGGTTGTACGGCGTTTCACATCAAGCTGGATCCGCAGGCGCCAGCTTCTTCTCGAACACCGCGACCCCGTCCAGATCCCGCAGCGTCACGGTCATCTCGCCGCTTTGCCCTTCAATGTTCACCTCGCCAAAAAATTGAAACCCGGCGAAGGGCGAGGTGTTCTGCGCGGGTGGGGCTTTCTGGAACACCAGCTCCGGGCCGAAGGTCTTGTCCAGCGCGTTAGGACCAAAGCTGCCGGCATTCAACGGCCCGGCGACAAACTCCCAGAACGGGTCGAAATCCTGAAACACCGCCTGATCGGGGTGATAGTGATGAGCCGCGCAGCAATGCACATCAGCGGTCAGCCACACCATGTTGCGCACCTTCTGCCGGCGCAGAAAACCCAGCAGTTCGGCGACTTCCAGCTCACGGCCTTTTGGCGCGCCGTCATCAGTGTTGGCGATGGCTTCCCAGCGCATCAGCCCGGGGCTGATCTCGCCATCCGGCACGCCCAGGCTGATCGGCATGTCCGCGGCGATGACCTTCCACTGGGCATTCGAAGCCTGTAATTCGCGCTTGAGCCAGTCCAGCTGCGGGCGCCCGAGAAACGCCGTGGTTGGCCCCGGTGTCTCGGCCAGGTTGGCGTCGTTGCCGTCGCGGTAGCTGCGCATATCGAGCACAAACACGTCGAGCATCGGCCCATAACTGAGCTTGCGGTACACGCGCCCGCCGTTGTCGGCGTTCTGCAAACGCATCGGTGCGTATTCGAGAAACGCCTGACGCCCCCGCGCGGCCAACAGCTGGATGTCTTTGACCTTGTAGCGCTCGTCCAGCTGTTTGCTGGGCGACCAGTTGTTGCTGACTTCGTGATCGTCCCACTGCCAGATCTGCGGCACTTCGGCATTGAAGCGGCGCAGGTTTTCGTCCATCAGGTTGTAGCGGTAGGCGCCGCGATACTCGTCGAGGGTTTCAGCGACCTTGCTCTTCTCTTCGGTGGTGATGTTGCGCCAGATGCGCCCGCCTTCCGTGACCACCTCGGCAGGCACCGGGCCGTCGGCGTAGATCGTGTCACCGCTGTGAATGAAGAAGTCCGGCAGACGCAGGCGCATGGCTTCGTAGATGCGCATGCCACCGATATCAGGGTTGATGCCGAAGCCCTGTCCCACAGTGTCGCCGCTCCAGACGAAACGAATGTCGCGACGGCTCTGCGGCACACTGCGCAGATGGCCAAACCACGGCTCGCTGGCGACACCGGTTTGCGCATCTTCAAAAAACACCCGGTAGAAAATGGCTTGATCGGTGGGCAGCCCGGTCAGCTCGACCCGCGCCGTGAAGTCGGTACGTTGATCAGCCAGCAGTGAGACGGCGCGACGGGGGTTGGTGAACATGCTGCGGGTGTCCCATTCGACGACCATGCGCGAAGGGCGATCGCTGCGACTCCAGACCATGGCGCGGTCGCCGAGCAGATCACCGGATTGCACGCCATCGGTCATCTTCGGCCGATCCTTGACCGACGCGATGACCGCCGGGGCCAACCCCGGCAGGAGCAGACCGGCGCCAGCGGCTTGAATGATGCGACGGCGGGTCAGGTCGAACTGAGTCATGTCTGTTCCTCAAGCGAATGCCAAAGAGAGGAACGTAACAATGGAATGTTGGGGGTTTGTGACAGCGTCAGATTTGTACAGAGCACCTGTAGGAGTGAGCTTGCTCGCGATGGCGGGGTGTCAGTCGCCAGTGACGGCACAGACAGAAGGCTATCGCGAGCAAGCTCACTCCTACAGACCATTCGGCGGCTGCTGAATCAAGCGCCAGCAGGCACCGCATCCAGCTCGACGACTTCAGGGCGCTTCAACACCGCATACAGCACGCCTGTCACCACGCTGCCCACGACGATCGCCAGCAGGTACAGCAACGCATGGTTGATCGCGTTCGGAATCAGCAGCACGAACAAACCGCCATGGGGCGCCATGAGCTTGCAGCCGAAGAACATCGACAACGCCCCCGTCAGCGCGCCGCCGACGATGCTGGCCGGGATCACCCGCAGCGGGTCTTTGGCGGCAAACGGAATCGCGCCTTCCGAGATGAAGCACAGTCCCAGCACGAAGGCCGCCTTGCCGGCTTCACGCTCGCTTTGCGCGAATTTGTGGCGGGCGATGAAGCTGGCGATGCCCATGCCGATCGGTGGGACCATGCCAGCGGCCATGGTCGCGGCCATCGGTGCGTAGCTCTGAGACGCCAGCAGCCCTACTGAGAACGCATACGACGCTTTGTTGATCGGCCCCCCGAGGTCGACGCACATCATTGCACCCAGTAACACGCCCAACAGAATCGCGTTGGTGGTGCCCATGCTGTCGAGGAAATGGGTCAACCCTTCCAGCATGCCCGCCACCGGTTTGCCGACCACGTAAATCATGACCAGCCCGGTCACCAGACTGGCCAACAGCGGAATGATCAGAATCGGCTTCAAGGCCTCGACGCTGGCAGGCAGCTTGGCGTAGCGATTGATCGCCGCAGCGGCGTAGCCGGCAATGAAGCCTGCGATGATGCCGCCGATGAACCCCGCGCCCAGCGTGCTGGCCAGCAGCCCGCCGATCATCCCCGGGGCCAGGCCTGGCCGATCGGCGATGGAATAGGCGATATACCCCGCAAGCAGCGGCACCATCAGTTTGAACGCCGCGTCGCCGCCGATCTGCATCAGGGCCGCCGCCAGCGTGCCCGGCTCTTTGAACGCGGTGATGCCAAACACGAACGACAGGGCGATGAGCAACCCGCCCGCCACCACCATCGGTAGCATGAACGACACGCCCGTCAGCAAGTGTTTGTAGACACCGGTTTTCTCTTTCTTTGCAGAGGCCTTGGACGTGACGGCCGACGACTCGACCTCGCCTTCTGCCAGCGCTTTACCAAGGGTGGCCTCAGGTTGCTTGAGCGCGATGCCGGTGCCGCAGCGGTAGATCCGTTTGCCTGCAAAACGCTCGGTGGCGACTTCGATGTCCGCTGCGAGCAACACCACGTCGGCGTCGGCAATCGCCTGAGCGCTGAGGGGATTGCGCGCACCCACCGAGCCCTGGGTCTCCACTTGCAGCTCGTAGCCAAGTTTTTTCGCGGCCTGCTGAATGGCCTCGGCGGCCATGAACGTGTGGGCAACCCCGGTCGGGCAAGCCGTCACCGCCACCAACTTCGGAATTTTGCTCAGGCTGGCAGCAGCGGCAGGTGCCGCGCCTTCGCTGGGCACATGCACCGTCGCCAGTTCGTGGGCGGAATGCAGGAAAGCATCCGTGTCCTGCAACGCGCGGGAAGGCGTCGATTGATACAGACGCTTGCCTGCGAAGCGGCTCAGGTCCAGCGGGCCGGTGTTGACCACCAACACCCAGTCAGCGCTTTGGATATCGTCGGAAGACAGTTGTTTTTCAGGGTGACGCGGGTCGTGCACTTCGACGCAGGTCGTCCAGCCTTTACGCTGCGCAGCGGCATCGAGCAGGCGGGCACTAAGGACGCTGCTGATTTTGCCGTTCGGGCAGGCCGTGACAATGGCTAACTTCATCACTCTTCCTCTTTTCTTGTTCTGTCGAGGCTATTGTCCATGGCGCGCACGTTGACGCCGCCTTCCAGCCGCTTGAGTTGCCCGACGTCCGTGATGCCAAAACCGATCTGAGTCACTGCCATCGCCGCAATTGCAGTGGCTGTTCGCAAGACGCGCTCGGGGGCATGGTGGCTCAATAGGCCGTGAATCATGCCTGCCAGCAGCGAATCTCCCGCCCCTACCGTGCTGGCGACCGTGACTTTCGGTGGTAATGCCTGCAACGCCACGTCGGTGCTGAACCAATGCACGCCTTCCGAGCCTTGGGAAATCACCACGTGTTCGATACCACGCTGATGCAGGGCCGCCGCAGCCTGTGCCTGCGCAGCGATGGAAATGATCGGCGCGTCCAGCGCGTCGGCCAGCTCTTCGGTGTTGGGCTTGATCAGCCACGGCGATGCGTCCAGCCCGGCGCGCAAGGCCTCGCCGCTGGTGTCCAGCGCGACCTTCAGCCCCTTCGCGTTGAGCATCAGCAGCAGCGCCTTCAACCACTGCGCATCGACGCCCCGTGGCAGGCTCCCCGCAACCACTACCGCGTCGAAAGTGCTGGCAATCTGTTCGACACGGGCGGCCAACGCCTGTTGTGCCTGCGCGCTGACTTCAGGCCCGGGCCCGTTCAGGTCAGTGATGCGGCCGCTGCTCTCGGCAAGTTTGATATTGCTGCGGGTCTCGCCTTGCACGCGCACGAACTCGTCGACGAAGCCACGTTTGGCGAACAGCGATTCGAACGGCAGTTGATTATCAACGCCGAGAAAACCTGCCACGGTCAGCGTATGCCCCAAATCCGCCAGCACCTGCGCCACGTTGAGACCCTTGCCAGCCGCGTGGGTCAGCATGCATTCGCTGCGGTTGACCTGGCCGACCTGCAACGGCCCCAGCTGCACGGTCAGGTCGAGCGCCGGGTTCATGGTCAATGTCAAAATCTTCGCCATTACAGCCCCTCCACGAGGGCACGCACTTCAGCGGCGCTACCGACCGCCAACGCGCGCTGCGCGAGGTGTCGGGCGCCGGTCACATTCAATTCACGGACGCAGGCTTTGACTTCGCCGACACTGCGCGCCGCGACACTCAATTCATCCACCCCCAACCCGACCAGCACCGGCACGGCCAATGGATCGGCTGCCAGCTCGCCGCACACCCCGACCCATTTGCCATGGGCGTGAGCCGCGCGAACGGTGATGTCGATCAGTTGCAGCACCGCTGGGTGCAGACCGTCAGCCTGGGCCGACAGGGTCGGATGGCCACGGTCGATGGCCAGGGTGTATTGCGTCAGGTCGTTGGTGCCGATACTGAAGAAGTCCACTTCCCGCGCCAGCACCGGCGCCAGCAAGGCGGCCGATGGCACTTCGATCATGATCCCCAGTTGCAAGTCGGCCACCGGGATCTCCCGCCGCAGGCGTTCCGTCATGTCCCGTGCTTGATGCCATTCTTCGACCGTACCGACCATCGGGAACATGATCCGCAACGCGCGGTTGTCTGCGGCCCTCAACAAGGCGCGCAGCTGACTTTCCATCACGTCAGGACGTTGCAGGGTCAGGCGAATGCCGCGCACCCCAAGGAAGGGGTTTTCTTCCTTGTCGATTGGCCAATACGACAGCGGCTTGTCGCCACCCACATCGAGGGTGCGCACGACCAAAGGACGCCCGTTGAGATCGTCCAGCACGCGGCGGTATTCGGCTTCCTGGGTCGCTTCGTCCGGCGCTGAGCTGTGGGCCATGAACAGCAATTCGGTACGCAGCAGGCCAATGCCTTCGGCCCCCTGCTCCACCGCAGCGGGCGTGCCGGCGCTGTCGCCGATGTTGGCGAAGACTTCGACGGCGTGGCCGTCTTGGGTGATCGCCGGCTCCATGCGCAACGCCGCCGCAGCTTTCAAACGTGCTTCGCGGGTGTCGCGATCAAGCAATGCCCGTTGAAGCGTCGCTTCAACGGGCGCGACGTCGAGACGCCCGCGCTGACCATCGATCAGCAGAACCGTGCCGGACTTGATCAACAGCACGGCGTCTCCGGCACCCACCAGCGCCGGAATGCCCAAAGCGCGCGCGACAATGGCGCTGTGGGCCGTGGCGCCGCCGCGCGCGGTGAGAATCCCGGCGACGCGGGCGGGATCAAGCCGCGCTACATCGGATGGGCCGACTTCGTCCATCACCAGAATGTAAGGTTCAAGCGGCTCGACCCGATCGTCGACGCCACACAGTTGCGCTAACACACGACGCCCTACATCACGCAAATCCGCTGCTCGCTCGGCGAGCAACGCGTCCTTGAGTTGTTCCTGTTGCAGCGCGGCGGCCTCGACCACTTGGTTCCAGGCCGCAGCGGCACTTTCACCCCTGTTGAGCCGCACAACGACCTCGTCCACCAACGCCGGGTCGTCGAGCATCTCCTGATGGGTAATGAAAATTTCGCGAATGGCCTTGGCGGCGCTGCGTTGGATCAACGCTTCAATGTCGGCGCGCACGTGCGCCAATGCCGCCTGCAGCCGCGCCTGTTCGGCGTGGAAGGACTCACCCCGTAGCGGGTAATCGAATACCGGCAATTCGTGCACATGGGCCGGGCCGGTGGCGATGCCGGGCGCGGCTGGCACGGCCTGAAGCTGCGAACCTGCGGTGGGTGCGTCCAGGCGTTTCTCGACCCCTGCGGCGATCGAGGGAACCGCGGAATCAGTCGGCAGCGGCTCGACCTCTTCGCCAAGCCCCTCGCGCACGGCCGCGACCAGCGTGGGTAAGGCATCACTGGCAATTGCGGGCTCGGCGATGAACTCCAACACTTGCCCTCGACGCACGCCGAGGCTCAGCAGTTTGCTCAGGCTTTTGACCGAGACAGGGTTTTCGGCGCTGTCGACAACACGCACACGCACCTCACCCTCGAAGCTTTTGGCCAGTTGCGCGAGGATCTTCGCCGGGCGCGCGTGCAGCCCGTGGGCATTGGCCAGTGGGACACGCTCGCTCGGCCAGTCGGGGGGAACGTCACCGCCCAACGCTTGCAGTACGGCACGACTGCTGGTCGCCTGGCCCAACTCCTGACCGCGCCCCTCGATCAACAGCGCACACAACCTTTCGAGCAACGCCTGGTGAGATTCGCCCAGGCTGGCGAGGCAGAACAGACCGTTCAACGGCTGGCCCAAATGGCGCATGGCCTTGTCGGGCGTCACAAACGCCAGCCCCGGTTTGTTGACCATTTGCTCGCTGTGCAGCCACCAGAGGCCGTCACCCAACGGCAGTGGCTCGACTTGTTGCAATACGGCGGCGAAACCGTTGTTCACGCATTCGGCGCGGCGCAGCAGTCGCGCACCGCGCCAAACCAGCTCCTCGAAATCATCGACCGACGCCCCCAGGCTGATCATTTGGGCATCCAGCGCCAGTTCCTGCGGAGCGCCTTGCAGCAGCTTGAGCAGCGCTTCGGGGGTTTTCGCCTGACGCAGCGCTTCGCCCAGATCGGTTTCACCCAGGGCACGGGTCAGCAACTGAAGCAGACGCAAATGCTCGTCGGATTTGGCAGCGATGCCGATGGCCAGATACACGGTCTGCCCATCGCCCCAATCCACGCCTTCCGGAAACTGCATCAAGCGCACTCCCGTGGCGTACACCTGATCGCGGGTCTGCGGCGTGCCATGGGGAATCGCGATGCCCTGCCCGAGAAAGGTCGAGCCTTGCTGTTCCCGAGCTTGCAACCCTTGCAGATAGCCGGGCGCCACCAGGCCGTCGGCGACTAGCAGATCGGCGAGCAATTGCAGCGCGGCGGCCTTGTCCACAGCCGTCTGGCCCATGGAAATTTGCCCAACGGTCAGTTCGAGCATCGCGTTCTCCTGTGATTCTTGTTGTAAGACTGACTGACAGAGATTGAGGAGCTCGTATCGTCAGACCAGCGATTTTGCGCAATTAATGGCATAAAAGGGCTTGCTGAATCGTTTAACCTAAGTTGCCCGGCACGTTACTCGATATCTTCGGCCGTTTGAAGCGCATCCTGCCGACTGGCGCGCAGCGCATTCTGAAACCTAAACGATAATGCTCTGCTGTAATCATGCTGATGAATCGGTGAAAATCCGAAGCATTCCGTCCGTGCCAAAGAATAAGAGGAAGGTCCGCTTGAAACTCAGTGATATTGCGCGTCTGGCCGGCGTCTCCGTCACCACCGCCAGCTACGTGATCAACGGCAAGGCCGAGCAGCAGCGCATCAGCAACGCGACCGTGGAGCGTGTGCGCGCGGTGGTCGAGGCCCATGGCTTTCGCCCCAATCCCCAAGCCGCCGGCCTGCGTAGCCGCCATACCCGCACCTTGGGTTTCATTCTGCCGGACCTGGAAAACCCCAGTTACGCCCGGATTGCCAAGCAGCTCGAACAAGGCGCCCGCGCCCGCGGCTATCAACTGCTGATCGCCAGTTCCGACGACGATCCCATCAGCGAATTGCAGTTGTTGCAGTTGTTTCGCGCTCGTCGCTGCGACGCGCTGTTCGTCGCCAGTTGCCTCCCGGCCAGTGACGACAGTTACCGCGACCTGCAACAACACGGCATTCACGTCATCGCCATCGACCGCGAAATGGACCCCGCGCATTTCTGCTCGGTGGTCAGCGATGACCATGACGCCAGCCAGCAATTGACGCGCAGCCTGCTGGAAACCCACCCCCAGCACATTGCGCTCATCGGCGCACGGCCAGAGTTGAGCGTCAGTAAAGCCCGTGCCAGCGGCTTCGAAGATGCCTTGGAGGGGTTCAAAGGCGCTGTGATCATCGAGCATGGCGAAGCGTTCAGTCGTGACTGCGGTCTGCAGATCGCGGGCGACATGCTGGATCGTCTCGGCTATTTCCCCGATGCCCTGATCACGACCTCCTATGTCCTGCTGCAAGGGGTGTTCGACCTGCTGCACGCGCGGCGCCTGAATCCGGATCAACTGCACCTCGGCACCTTCGGCGACACCCAACTGCTCGACTTCCTGCCACTGCCGGTCAATGCCATGGCCCAGCAGCATCAGTTGATCGCGGAAAAAGCGCTCGCCCTGGCGTTGTCGGCGGTGGAGCAGGATCGCTACGAGCCCGGTGTCCACGCCATTGTTCGTACCTTCAAGCAGCGTATTCACGGGGCCTGAGCGTGCGACTGATCGACACCCATACGCATCTGGACTTCGATGATTTCGACGCCGATCGGGCGGCCGTCCTCAGCCGCTGTCGAACGCTGCAAGTAGACCGCATGGTGGTGTTAGGGGTCTATCAGCGCAATCTGCAACGGGTGTGGGATCTTGCGCTGAACGAGCCCTCCGTTTACGCCGCGCTGGGGCTGCATCCCGTCTATGTGGATGAGCATCGTCCCGAGCATCTCCAGGCGTTGCGCGACCGCCTGGCCGAATTGGCTGGCCATCCCAAGCTCTGCGCGGTGGGCGAAATCGGGCTGGACTACTACGTCGAGTCGCTGGATCGAGAACGGCAGAAAGCCGTGTTCGACAGCCAGCTACAGATGGCGGTCGACTTCAACCTCCCGGCCCTGCTCCACGTCCGTCGCAGCCACGCCGACACCCTTGCCACGCTCAAACGGTTCAAGCTCAAACGCAGCGGCATCGTTCATGCCTTCGCCGGCAGCCGGGAAGAAGCGAAGGAGTACATCAAACTTGGCTTCAAGCTTGGCCTCGGCGGCGCCGCGACCTGGCCCCAAGCCCTGCGCATGCACCGGGTGATCGCCGAACTGCCGCTGGACAGCGTCGTGCTGGAGACTGACTCGCCGGACATGGCCCCTGCGATGTACCCCGGTCAGCGCAACAGTCCCGAGCATTTGCCGGATATTTGCCTGGCACTCGCCAGGCTGATGAACATCTCGCCCAACGACCTGGCAAACGCCAGCACTGAGAACGCTTGCAGGGTGTTCGGTTGGGAATACCCCCCAGCCCTCCCCTAGCCGATTTCATTTTGTAAAAAGAAATTTCAAGGCTGAGCAGCGGTCTGTTGCACATACCCCGCAAGCGAAGGACCCAGGCATGAAATTCTCGAAGTTTTCACAGGCATTGTCGAAATGGACCGGCAGCCCGAAGACCTTTGTTGCGGCAGTCGTGCTGATTTGTGTATGGGCCGTGACCGGGCCGTTCTTCCATTACAACGACACGTGGCAGCTGATCATCAACACGTCCACGACGATCATCACCTTTCTGATGGTTTTCCTCGTACAGAACACTCAGAACCGCGACACGGATGAGCTGCACATCAAAATCGACGAGCTGCTGCGAGTGACCAAAGACGCGCAGAACGCAGTGCTGAGCCTGGACAATCTGGATCAAAAAGAGCTGCACGCTCTGCGCAAAAAGTACAAGGCCATGGGAGCCCGAGAGGAGGCGGACCATACCCAGCCGTTTCCGGCGTGCGATGCCGATATCGCGAGCGCGAAGACCGCGCCGGCCGCCGACCATTGATCATCCTTGCCGGAACTCCTCCGCGAGCCGCTCTTCTTACCTGATAAGCCCGTCGTCCGGGCGGCTTGATGGATTCGGGAGTCAAACATGCCTACTCAAAACAAAGAGAAGTACACCACCGAGCAGAAGCGCAAAGCGGCGCATATCGAAGACAGTTACGAGTCCAAGGGCGTCTCGAAAGGCGAAGCAGAAGCCCGTGCGTGGGCGACAGTGAACAAGCAGTCCGGCGGGGGTGAAAAGAAAGGCGGGTCCGGCGCGAAAAAGCCATCCACGGCCAAATCTCATGACCGTAAGGATTCAGCCAAACGCGCAGTGGCCACCAAACAGGGCGCTCCTCGCAACAGTGGGCAGTCCCTGGATGCGCAGACCAAAGTCGATCTGATGCAGCGCGCCCGTGGGTTGAACATTCGCGGCCGCTCGACCATGACCAAGCAGGAACTGATCAGCGCGATTCGCAAAGCGGCTTGAGCCGTCAGGCCTGGCCAATCGCGATTTACGGCAACACGCCGCTAAAGGGAGCTCGCCTATGAGCGGATCACGCAGCACCGCAAAGTCTGAAGTCGTTCTGCTGGCGACACACAAGCGTCTGGCGACCCACGAAACCGTCGTGCAACAAGCCTTGGCAGAGCGGATCGCCAGCGTGTTGGGGGCGAAGTTCGTGGGGGCTTACGATCCGGCGTTGCACAAGGATCACGCGCTGTATTACATCCCCTCTGACACGCTCATCGGAAAAGCCGCAGGCGAAGCGCTGAACATTCGCAGCGTCGATGATTTCTTCGGAGGGCTCATCGATCACCCCTTCATGGCGACCAAAGCCATCTCCCACCCCTTGCTCAAAGACGCAACCGCTAAACCCAAAGGCTGGTCTGACCGATTCTTCAAGGACGCCGCCGGTGCCGTACTGTCGGGCTTTAGCGTGTTCAACGAGGCCGATGCCCGACGTGCCGGCGTGCTGCTGTTGAACGACGGCCCGGTGCGCGTGAAACCGGTGTTGGCCACGGCCGGTCGTGGACAAAGGGTGGTTACCTCTAAAGCCGAACTTGATGATGCGCTGGCCGAGCAAGACATGGCTGAAATCGACGAGTGGGGGTTGGTGCTTGAAGAGGACCTGTGCGACGTCGTCACCTACAGCGTGGGTCAAATCCAGGTTGCGGGTATCACGATCAGCTACCACGGCACCCAAAGCCTGACACCAGATAACAACGGCGAAACGGTCTACGGCGGTTCGCAGTTATGGCTGGTGCGTGGCGGTTACGAGACGCTGCTCAAGCTTGATCTTGAAGACGATGTGCGTCGCTCCGTGACTCAAGCCATGAGCTATGAAAAGGCGGCGCTGGACTGTTTTCCCGATTTCCTCGCCTCGCGACGCAATTACGACATCGCCCATGGCACCAACGCGCGGGAAGAAGTTTGCTCCGGTGTGTTGGAGCAGTCGTGGCGGATCGGTGGCGCCAGCCCTGCCGAAATCGAGGCACTGGTGGCCTTTGCAGCCGACCCGTCGTTGCAACGGATGGCCGCGTCCAGCCATGAAATCTACGGGCCGACTACCCTGCCCGCCAATGCCCATCTTCTCTACGAGGGCGACGATCCCGACGTCGGTCTTATCAGCAAATTCACACAGGTCCAGCCTTATGACCGTACGCAGTGAAACCATCGACATTCATGTCAGCGACGACACCATCTCCGGCACCATCCTCACCCCCGGCGCAAAAATGCCCGGCATTCTGTTCGTCCACGGTTGGGGCGGCAGCCAGCAGCGCGACCTGGCACGGGCCAAGAACATCACGGGGTTGGGCTGCGTCTGCCTGACGTTCGACTTGCGCGGGCATGAACGCACTCATGAAATGCGCACGTCCGTATCGCGTGAACACAGCATGGAAGACCTGCTGGCGGCGTATGACCGCCTGGCGAGCCATCCCGCGGTGGATAACAACGCCATTGCGGTGATTGGCAGCAGTTATGGCGGGTACCTGGCGACGATCCTCAGCAGCGTGCGCCCGGTCAAATGGCTCGCCCTGCGCGTGCCGGCACTGTACTGGGACGCAGATTGGGACATGCCGAAACAGGCACTGGACCGGGACAAACTTGCGCACTATCGCCGCTCGGCCGTGACCGCCGCCGACAACCGCGCGCTGGCCGCGTGTAAAGATTTCAAGGGCGACGTGTTGCTGGTGGAGTCGGAGCAAGACGACTACGTACCCCACGCGACGTTGATGAGTTACCGCACGGCGTTCGACCTGGCGCATTCACTCACCTACCGTCTGCTGGACGGCGCCGATCACGGTCTGAGCAGCGACACCAGCCAGCATGCCTATACGACCTTGTTGACGGACTGGATCAGCGAGATGGTCATCGGTTCGCGGCTGGTGGATTACCCACATCATTCAGCGGCGTATTCCTGATACTCCACGCGACTCACAACCTGAGGGAGCCGGCTTGCTGGCTCCCACACTGTAAACCGCCTCAAACATCAGGCGCCCGACATATCCACATCATTCGCCGACACATCCACCCTACTGTCGAACCCCGGCGTGAGGATGATCTTGCGACAGTCCTCTTCGCGCTTATCGAAGATCCGGTAACCGTCCGCCGCCTCTTCCAGCGAAAGCCGATGGGTGATGATCGCATCCGGGGACAATGCGCCTTCCTCGATCAGCTTCAAGAGCTCTGGCAAATAGCGATGCACATGGGTCTGGCCCATCTTGAACGTCAGCCCCTTATCGAATGCGTCGCCAAACATAAAACCATGGATGAAGCCTGCGTAAACCCCCGGCACGCTCACTGTCCCTCCCCTTCGCACGGCAGCGATGCACTGGCGCAACGCCTTGCCGCTGCTGCCCTCCAGTTTGAGGGTCGCGAGGATGGTTTCCGTGGTACTGCCTTTAGCCTCGAAGCCCACTGCGTCGATCACTGCATCGACACCACGCATGCCCGAGGTCTGGCGAACGATGGTGTCCGCCGGGTCGTCATCCTGGTCGAAGTTGATCGGGATCACGCCATAGGTGAACTGGGCGTAAGCGAGACGGTAGGCGTGATGATCGACCATGAAGATCTTCTCCGCACCGAGCATCTTCGCGCATGCGGCGCTGAGCAATCCCACAGGCCCGGCGCCATAAATCGCCACACTTGAGCCCTGTTTAACGCCCGCATTGACGACCGCTTGCCAAGCCGTGGGCAGGATGTCCGACAGGAACAGCACTTTTTCATCCGCGAGCGTCCCCGGGACTTTGAACGGCCCGACGTTGCCTTTCGGCACCCGCACGTACTCCGCTTGCCCACCCGGCACGCCGCCGTACAAATGGCTGTAACCGAACAAGGCCGCGCCAGGCGCAATGGATTTCTTATTCAGAATCGCCCCTCGCCCTGTGTTGGTGGTTTCGCACGCGGCGAATGCGTCCATCTGACAGAAAAAGCAACTGCCGCACGCGATCACGAAGGGAATCACCACCCGGTCGCCCGGCTTGACCGCCGTCACCTGCGGCCCCACTTCCTCGACGATGCCCATGAATTCATGGCCAAAGATGTCGCCCTGCTCGGTGGCCGGAATCTTGCCGCGATACAAGTGCAGGTCCGAGCCACAAATGGCGGTGGCCGTAACCTTCAATAGCACATCGTCGGCTTCCTGGAGGATGGGATCGGCGACGGTTTCGACACGTACATCGTGGGCGCCGTGATACGTCAAAGCACGCATGAACATCTCCTTGGCCCGCAGGCCAGAGCGCTTTCCAGAGGCATGCAATAAGGATAGGCGCCTGCGCGACGAAGTTCAGGGGTGCGTCATGCAGGTGACCAACGGCCTCGGCCGATGCGAAGCGCGATCGGGCGTTGGGTGGAGATGAACGTTCGGCGCCGTGCGCACAGCACTGTGGGAGTGAGCTTGCTCACGAAGGCGTTGGGTCAGTCACTTTTGAGTGAAAGGTTCACCGCTTTCGTGAGCAAGCTCACTCCCACAGGTCATCTGCGCTGCATGAGAACACTGTGCCAACGACTTACATCACCCGCGCTGCCTGAAGGCGACGAGCCCGTCATTCAGGTGATCGGCGCCGGGTTGAACAGGGTGATGTCGTTGTGAAGACGATAGTGCTCGGTCCAGGTTTTCTTCTTGCCGCTGGCGACATCGAGGTAGAAGTGGAACAGCTCCCAGCCCAGTTCCTCGATGCTCGCGCGACCGGTTGCGATGCGGCCGGCGTCGATATCGATCAGGTCCGGCCAGCGGTGTGCCAGCTCGGTCCGGGTCGAGACCTTGACCACCGGCGACATCGCGAGGCCATACGGCGTGCCGCGTCCCGTGGTGAACACATGCAGGTTCATCCCGGCCGCCAGTTGCAGCGTGCCGCAGACGAAGTCGCTGGCGGGCGTAGCGCAGAAAATCAGCCCCTTGCGATTGACCCGCTCACCTGGGCCTAGCACGCCGTTGATCGCGCTGTTGCCGGATTTGACGATCGATCCCAAGGACTTCTCGACAATGTTCGATAACCCGCCCTTCTTGTTGCCCGGCGTGGTGTTGGCGCTGCGGTCCGCTTCGCCCTTGGCCAGATAACGGTCGTACCAGTCCATTTCGCTCACCAGCGCTTCGGCCACTTGGGTGGTTTCGGCGCGGGAGGTAAGCAGGTAGATCGCGTCACGCACTTCGGTCACTTCCGAGAACATCACCGTCGCGCCAGCGCGCAACAGCAGATCGGAGGCGTAGCCCAGCGCCGGGTTGGCGGTGATGCCGGAAAACGCATCGCTGCCGCCGCACTGCATGCCCAGAATCAGCTCGGAGGCTGGCACCGTCTCGCGACGACGCTGATCGAGCTTCTTCAAGCGCACCTCGGCCAGCTCCATGATCTGCTCGATCATCTCATTGAAACCGTGTTTCGAATCCTGCAGGCGATACATCCACTCGTCACTCAGGTCGACCGAGGGGTCGTTCTGATGCATCACCTGCTCAGCCTGCAATTTCTCGCAACCCAAGCCGACCACCAACGCCTCGCCCCCCAGGTTCGGGTTGCGCGCCAGGTTGCGTACGGTGCGGATCGGAATGTAAGCATCCTTGGCCGTGATCGCCACGCCACAGCCGTAGGTGTGGGTGATGGCCACCACGTCATCGACGTTCGGGTATTTCGGCAGCAGCTCGTCACGAATGCGCTTCACTGCGAAGTCCAGCACGCCAGTGACGCATTGGACCGTGGTAGTGATGCCGAGGATGTTGCGCGTACCCACCGTGCCATCGGCGTTGCGATAGCCCTCGAAGGTGAAGCCTTCCAGCGGCTCGCCTCGGCCCGGCACATCGGTGGACAGCGGTAGGCTGTCCAGCGGCGGCGCGCTCGGCATGCGCAATTGATCTTCTTTGACCCAACTGCCGCGGGGAATCGGCTGCAGGGCATACCCGATGGTTTGCCCGTACCGGATCACCGCCCCGCCTTCGGGAATGTCCACGGTGTTGACCTTGTGGCTTTGCGGCACGTTATCGATGGTCACCAGACCATTGTCGAACTCTGTTCCCGCCGGTACGCCCTGGTCATTGACCACGACGACAACGTTATCGCGCTCATGCAAGCGGATGTAACGCGGCGAGTCGGCATGTTGAATCAAGTTCATCACGGTTTTCCTCGTTTTTTGCGCTTGAGCTCAGCTTTTGGCTTGAGAAACACTGCCGACGTCGCTGGCTCGCAAATCACCCTGCGTTGGGGTGTCTTTCAATTCCACACGTTTGATCTCGCCCACGATGAACACATAGCTGATCACCGCCACCAGCGCGTTGGCGCTGACGAACACCAGCGCCCATTTGAAAGAGCCAGTAGAGCTGATGATGTAGCCGATGACGATCGGGGTGGTGATCGACGCGATGTTGCCAAACATGTTGAACAGCCCGCCGGACAGCCCCGCGATTTGTTTCGGCGAAGCGTCAGACATCACCGCCCAGCCCAATGCGCCCACGCCTTTGCCGAAGAAGGCCAGCGCCATGAAGCCCACGACGACCCACTCAATGTCCACGTAGTTACAGGTCACGATCGACGTCGAGAGCAACAGACCGCCAATGATCGGCGCCTTACGCGCGAAGGTCAGGGACTTGCCGCGACGCAGCAGCCAGTCGGAAATGATCCCGCCGAGTACGCCACCGATGAAGCCGCAGATCGCGGGCAGCGAGGCGATGAAACCGGCCTTGAGGATGGTCATGCCGCGCTCTTGTACCAGGTACACCGGAAACCAGGTCAGGAAGAAGTACGTGATGCCGTTGATGCAGTACTGGGCCAGATAGATGCCCAACATCATACGGTTGGTCAGCAGTTGCTTCACGTAGTCCCATTTCGGACCGCCACTTTTCCCCTTGCCCTGATCGTTATCCATATCGATCATGCCGCCGTTGTCGGCGATGTGATCGAGTTCGGCCTTGTTGATCATCGGGTGGTTGCGCGGGCTGTGGATGATTTTCAGCCAGATCAGCGAGAACAGGATGCCGATGCCGCCCATCACGATGAACACATGCTGCCAACCGAAACTGAAAACGATCCAGCCCATAATGGGCGCGAACAGCACGGTGGCGAAGTATTGCGCTGAGTTGAAGATCGCCGAGGCGGTGCCGCGCTCGGAGGTCGGGAACCAGGCCGCGACAATACGCGCGTTGCCGGGGAACGAAGGCGCTTCGGCCAGGCCCACCAGAAACCGCAGCATGAACAACGCGACGATCGCGGTCGAGAGGCCGAATTCACCCACGTAGCCCTGAAGCACGGTGAACAACGACCAGGTGAAGATGCTCAGTGCGTAGATTTTCTTCGAACCAAAACGGTCGAGCAGCCAGCCACCAGGGATCTGACCGGCAACATAGGCCCAGCCAAAGGCGGAGAAGATATAACCGAGGGTAACGGCGTCGATGCCGAGGCTTTTTTGCAGACTGGAGCCAGCGATGGCGATGGTGGCACGGTCGGCGTAGTTGATCGTGGTCACCAGAAACAGCATGAGCAGAATCAAATAGCGGACGTGCGTCGGCTTGGTTTTTTGCATGTTCGAAAACTCCCACTCATTATTTTTTTACGCGGGTTAAACGATTTTTTATGTGTGTGCTGCTCGCCTCTGCCCCTAAATCCAGATGCGATTGAAGCGTTGCAAGGTGTCGCGGGTGATGCCCAGAGTTGAACTCACGCGCAGGCAGCCCTGCCCGCACGAATTGCGTGAAACGTTGTTGAAATGAACGAAGCCTCGACGGCAAAAAACCGCTGATCACTCAGCGGTTTTGCGGGAAGCCGGCCGTTATTGCTGACCTTGCTTGTCCATCAGCGCAGCGAGCATGTCGAACTCTTCCGGCGTCAGGTCGGTCAGTGGCGCCCGGACCGGGCCGGCGTCGTAGCCAGCGATTTTCGCGCCTGCCTTGACGATGCTGACCGCGTAGCCAGCTTTGCGGTTACGAATGTCCAGGTACGGCAGGAAGAAGTCGTCGATCAGCTTGCCCACGGTGGCGTGATCGTCTTTAGCGATCGCGTGGTAGAAGTCCATGGCCAGTTTTGGCACGAAGTTGAAAACGGCGGAGGAGTACACAGGCACGCCCAGCGCCTTGTAGGCAGCGGCGTAGACTTCTGCGGTTGGCAGACCGCCGAGGTACGAGAAACGGTCGCCCATACGGCGGCGAATCGAAACCATCAGCTCGATGTCGCCCAGGCCGTCCTTGTAGCCGATCAGGTTCGGGCAACGCTCGGCCAGTTGCTCCAACAGCGCAGGGGTCAGGCGGCAAACGTTACGGTTGTAGACGACGACACCAATCTTGACCGACTTGCACACCTCTTCAACGTGGCGGGCCACACCGTCCTGGCTGGCTTCAGTCAGGTAGTGCGGCAGCAGCAGCAAGCCTTTGGCGCCCAGACGTTCAGCTTCCTGAGCCTGTTGGATCGCTTGACGGGTCGGACCACCGACGCCCGCCAGGATCGGCACGCTCTTCTCACAGGTATCTACGGCCGTCTTGATGACTTCGGAGTATTCGCTGCCGGTCAGGGAGAAAAACTCACCTGTACCGCCTGCCGCGAACAGGGCAGAAGCGCCGTAAGGGGCCAGCCACTCAAGACGTTTGACGTAGCCAGCGCGGTGGAAATCGCCCTGGGCATTGAAGTCGGTAACCGGGAAGGACAGCAGACCGTGGGAAAGGATGGACTTCAGTTCTTGTGGATTCATTATTCGAACACCCTGGGAAGCTAATTGTATGAATGGATCACCAGACCTGTGCTGATGTCGTAAGTCATCGTACAACTAGGAATGACATCTCTCAATAGGGGTGCGGAATTATTTATCTGGGGAGGGGATGAGTGGTGGCGCGGCAGGGAAATCAGTCATTGCCAATATAAAGATGCGCTGGTAGGCCAGAGCACGTGCGCCCTGTGGGAGTGAACTCGCTCACGAAGGCGCGATTGAAGCTGCTGAATGTATGGCGGATGTACTGACCTCTTCGAGAGCAAGCTCACTCCCACGGGTCGCTCCTCTACGCAAGGTAAAGGGAGGAAACGAGAAGCCGGCGTCCATCACATGAGGTCATACGACCTCAGCCTCAGTGCGATTCGGTGAGATCATTCCGTAGCCTCTCGCCTCGCCTGCATGTAGTCCATGTCTGAAGTTGATCCGCATCAACGCCCGGCCATCTTCCGATGCCGCAAGGCCCGCCGCTACAGTCCTCTTCGCCCCCTCCACGGATATTTCAAAGCAAGGACATCCCATGGCAATTGACGCTTTTCTACAGATCGACGGTATTCCAGGTGAATCACTGGACGCCCAGTTCCCCCAGTGGATCGAGATGGAAGACTTCGACGTTGGCGCCAGTCAGTCAGCATCGGCAACGACCACCAGTTCAGGCGGCGCCTCCAGTGGGCGAGCTCGAATGAGCGACTTGTTCTTTCGCAAAGCCGTCGACAAAGCCACGCCCAAGCTTCACGAAGCCTGTTGCAGCGGCAAGCACTTCAAAGAGGTGAAGATCGCACTCAACCGCGCCGGGGCCGATAAGGTCAAGTACATGGAAATCACGCTGGAAGAGGTGATCATCTCGTCGGTATCGCTGGTCGGCAATGGCAGCGTAGAAGGCGGGTTCCCAAGCGAAATCGTTCGCCTGAACTACGCCAGAATCAAAATGGCCTACATCCAGCAGAAACGCTCCGACGGCTCGGGCGGCGGACAAATTGTAGGGGGTTGGGATGGTGTTGCTAACAAGGTTTATGCCTGATCAGGAGCGGCGGGAATGAGCAATAAAGAAACAACTCCCGACCTTGTCTATTGCACCTATGTACTGAACGGTGAGCCTTTAAGCCGATTGGTGTGTGATGGGGTGTCTTATGATGCGTTTTCTGGAGACGCTTCCAGTTACGTTAATGATGTGCGCTATCAGGATGTACCCGATCTTGGTCCTTTGCCCCTTGGGAAGTATTACATTCTCGATAGAGAGTCTGGGGGATGGACAGGGTGGATCAGAGACCCTATACAAGACCGCATCGCAGAAACCGACAGAAGTGAATGGCTAAGCCTGTATCGGGACGACGACTTGATTGATGATAAAACCAGTATCAATAACACTCAGAGAGGTGCATTCCGAATACACCCAATCGGACCGCGTGGCATCAGCCAAGGTTGTGTGACACTGTTTCCCCCCTTGCGTTTGAAGTACTTAGAGGTTACATACGCAACCGTCCAGGTGAAACCTTGCCAGGGAAAAGTATTAAATACTACGGCATACTGGAAGTTATCGAGGAAGTCACGACCACCATTCAATGAAAAAGATCTTATTGATACTTACGCAAACGAGCTCTGCACTTGCACTGACCTTATCCATAGCGTACTTCGCAATGAATATGGGACCGTTTAAATGGATCCTTCAGACAAAAGGAGGCATGCAGGCGTACATATGGTTACTTCATTCGTGGGGCGGCAGCGGCATTGAGGATGGAGAGGATATGCTTACTCTCCTGGCGCTAGGCATAGCGTTACCGCTCGCCATTTTGATCTGCAAGATCATCCGCCTACTTTTTAGGAAAATTCCAACATCATAGGTATAAATATATTCCTTCAAAGACTTTTAAAAAAAGCCTCTCGGCAATCGCCCAAGTCATCTTTACGTTTGTACTGACGCTCTTACTCGCAAGATGCTTGATGACGTTGGGACCAGTAAGCTGGTTACTCCAGACCAAAATAGGACTACACGCACACTTGTGGTTACTGAAGTCCTTGGGAATGAGCGGCATGGAAGACGCATTGGACACACTTGTATTTATCTCGCTGCTCGCAACGGTTCCACCGTCAATTTTGATCTGTAGGGTTGTGACCAAACTATTGAAAAAAATCAATTTCAGGGAGTGAGAATGCTTGTCAACCGGTTAGTCGAGAAGGTATCAGGATCCATTCACAGCCCTGGATACACTCATCGTGGTGTCATACCGCGCAGTATTGCCCCCAGCAATCTGATTATACGCTTCGCTCAGGCGCCGCTTGAAAATTTGAAGAGCCCGAGATTATAAAAAATGCGTCCCCACACCTTAATGACATATAGCCTGGCCAACATCGCCCAAATTGTATTCACGCTCGCGCTCACAGTTGCACTCGGTTATTGCGTATTGAATCTGGGCCCCATTAAATGGATGCTTCAAAATGGGGTGCTCCGGGAAATTTTTTTCTGGTTAATGGGTGTGTTGGATTTGCAAGGTACCGAGGACGCCGAAGATTTACTCAGCCTCATTTCACTGTGCCTGGCGCTACCTCCTTCAATTTTGATCTGTGTATTAGCAAAGGGATTTCTACAGAAACGGAAGCGCTAATCAATTTTGTTCTGCATGGGGTGTGACCAAACTATTGGAAAAAAATCAATTTCAGGGAATGAAAATTCTGGTTTACCGCTTATGGTCTTCGCTCTACAGATCGTCATTACGCTCGCACTTGTCAGACTATTGGCCTATGTCTTGTTTAACCTGGGTCCTGTGGGATGGCTGTATCAAACCCGATTCGGCTTTAATGCACTGCAATGGCTGCTTCATTTTATGGGGTGGCAAGGAATCGAAGACACATTGGACGCATTGATTTTCATGTCGTATGGCTCCGTGCTGCCATTGTCGATATGGATCTGCGCTCTGCTGACGCGTCGTTGGAAACTCATATTCAGGAGAAACAAAAGTGATCAACAGAAGGTTGATTAAGCATATTGCAATAAAAGCCCTGCAGATTGCGTTTACTCTTGCGACGACACTGTTTTTAGCCTACTGCATGATGAATTGGGGGCCGGCTGACTGGATACTACAATCCCGTTTTGGGCGAGACGCACTTCATTGGCTAATGAGCGAATTCGATTGGATGGGCTGCGAGGGCGCCTTGGATACACTTATCGTCACGTCTTGCGGGGCAGTGTTGCCTGCGGCAATCTGGCTATGTAATTTGCTGACCCGTTACTTGCGCACCTTGAAAGTACGAGGTCATAAAAAATGCGCCTCCGCACTCTAATAAATATCGCCTTGGTAAAGATGGCCCAAGTCGCATTCATTTTCGTGCTCACGATCGCGCTCGGTTATTGCGTTCTGAATCTGAAACCCGTGCAATGGTTATTCGACAGTTGGATAGGTGCGAGTGCCCACCGGTGGTTTCTGGAAGCAATGGGCAGCAAGGATCTGCGTGACATGCTGGATTGCTTCACCATCATGTGGCTAAGCATGACTCCATCCATCGCCGTCTGGATCTGTGTATTACTGACCCGTTACCTGCGCCGGGAGATGCGCCCTGCCCAATCTGCTCAGCGTTAGCGCACCGCCCGATGGCGTTGCACTTGGCGAGAGGGCTCGGGCAACCTCAGGCCCGCTGCGACTCCGCCTCTTCATGCGCATGACGCAGCCGCTCGCGGCTGTTGGTCAGGTGCAGGCGCATCGCGGCGCGTGCAGCATCGGAATCCTGGCGCGCAATGGCGTCGTAGATTTCTTCGTGTTCGCGGCTCAGGCGGTTCATGTAGTGCTGATGATCGTCATGGGCCAGACGCGCCGAATTCAACCGGGTGCGTGGAATGATGCTGGTGCCCAGGTGATTCATGATGTCGGTGAAGTAGCGGTTGCCGGTGGACAGCGCTATTGCCATGTGGAACTGGAAGTCCGCGCCTACCGCATCGCTGGCGTGGGAGGCGCCTTCATTGAGGGCATCGAGGGCAGCGCGCATGTCGGCGAGCTGCTCGGTCGAACGACGTTGCGCCGCAAGCCCTGCTGACTCGACTTCGAGGCTGATTCGCAGTTCGAGAATCGCCAATACATCGCGCAAGGTGACGATGGTGGCCGGATCGATCCGAAAGCCGCTCGGGCTTGGCGTGTCGAGTACGAAAGTGCCGATGCCGTGGCGTGTTTCGACCAGCCCCGACGCCTGCAATCGGGAAATGGCTTCACGCACGACAGTGCGGCTGACGCCCTGCTCTTCCATGATCGCCGACTCGGTCGGCAGCTTGTCACCGCGTTTGAGCGCTCCGTTGCGGATGCGCTCGGAGAGTTCGGTGACCAATTCTTGTGCCAGGCTGCGGTGCTTTCGACGGGCGCGAGGCGGAGCACTCTGATTTTCCATATCCAACATGCATCTCTAAATACGGTGAAAGGTCAATCATAGCTCACCGGGTTGTACGATCACACAACAAACCCGGCGAGTTCGTAGGTTTTTGCGGCAGATTCACCATTTAACGTTGCGTCAGATCGCGGTCTCGGTAATGGATTGCTCCTTCAACTGGCTATCCTCGATGCGCACATGGCGGCGATGGAAACGTTTCAAGCTGCTGCGATGCCCGATGCTGAGCAGCGTCACGCCCGGCAGCTCATCAAGCACTGCCTGATACAGCGTCGCTTCGTCTTCTTCGTCCATCGCCGAAGTCGCTTCGTCCAGATATAGCCAGTCGGGCGCGAACAGCAGTGCCCGGGCGAATGCCACGCGCTGCTGCTCACCGGGCGACAGCATGCGCTGCCAGTGATTGCTCTCGTCCAACCGCGGCACCAGATGACTCAAACGGCAAGTGTCCAGGACCTGGGCAAAGCGCTCGGCTGGATACACCTCTGGTGCCTGGGGATAACTCAAGGCTTCGCGCAACGTGCCGATCGGCAGATAAGGTTTCTGCGGCAAGAAGAACGCCCGTTTCGCGGGTAGCTTCACCGCGCCGTGGCCCTCATTCCACAGGCCACCCATGGCGCGCAACAGCGTGCTTTTGCCGCTGCCGGAGCGACCACTCAACATCACCTTCTCGCCCGCGGCGATGTCGATGTTGGCGTTGTTCAGCAACTGACGACCACCCAGCAATGACAGGCCCAGATTCTGCACGTGCAGCGCGTCGCCCTGATGGTCGACATCAATGGAGGGCACGCAGGCTTCGTTTTCGTCCATGGCCTGACGGAAGCTGAGCAGACGATCGCAGGTCGCCCGCCACGATGCCAACTGGGTATACGCGTCGATGAACCAGCTGAAGTTTTCCTGCACGTTGCCGAACGCCGAGTTGATTTGCATCAGCTCGCCCAGCTCGATCTTCCCGGCGAAATAGCGCGGCGCGGCCACGACGAAGGCGAACACGATGGCAATTTGTGAGTAACCGGCGGTGAAGAACGTCAGACGTTTCTGCACTTTCATGATGGTCCAGAAGTTGCTCCAGACCATGCCGAAGCGAGCGCTAAGGCGTTGATTCTCGTTGGCCTCGCCGTCGGACAGCGCAATGCTCTCGGCATTTTCACGCACCCGCACCAGTGAGAAACGCATGTCGGCCTCATAGCGCTGTTGCTGGTTGCTCAGGCCGATCAGGCGTCTGCCGATCAGGTGAGTCAGCCAACTGCCGACGGCGGCATAAAGCAGCGCGGCCCAGAACATGTAACCGGGGATGGTGATGCCGAACAATTCGATGCTGCCGGACACGCCCCACAGGATCACCGAGAACGACACCAGACTCACCACCGTGCGCAGCAGGCCAAGGCTCAGGCTCAGGGTATCGGAGGTGAAGTTGTTGAGGTCTTCGGACAGACGCTGGTCAGGGTTATCGGTGTAACCGCCCTGCTCCAGCCGGTAATAATTCTTGTGGGCGAGCCACTTGGTGAAATGCTTTTCGGTGAGCCAGCGACGCCAGCGGATGGTCAGCATTTGCGTCAGATATAGGCGATACACCGCGCCAAGAATGGCGATAGCAGCGATGCCGCAGAAATACAGAATCAGGTGGGTGAACGCCCCGAGATCCTTGTTTTGCAGGGCGTTGTAAAAATCGCGATACCAGCGGTTGACCAGCACGGAGATGAACACACTGAACAGCGACAGCGCGATCACTGCAATGAGCAAGACCCAGGCCATGCCCTTTTCTTCGCTGCGCCAGTACGGCGCAACCAACTTCCAGACCCGGGAGAAAAAGCTTCCGGTCACAGCGTCATTGACCCTGGATTCATCAATATCAAAATTCATGGCAGCGGCTCGGCGGCAGGCATTTAGTGGCGTCGGGACCAATGTGCCAGACGCCACGCACGGTCTTCCATGAATAAATCTTTAACCAGCGATCCTCGCTTAGCGGCGGACCGGGCGCTTCTGCAGCTTCCGTTGCAACGTCCGTCGATGCATCCCCAATGCTCGCGCTGTGGCCGAAATATTGCCTTCGTGCTCGGTCAATACGCGCTGAATGTGCTCCCACTGCAGGCGGTCCACGGACATCGGATTCTCTGGCACCAGGGTGTCGAGATCGGCGTGCTCGGACAACAGCGCGGCCAGCACATCGTCTGCATCGGCGGGTTTGCACAGGTAGTTGCAGGCGCCGCGCTTGATGGCTTCGACAGCGGTGGCAATGCTCGAATAACCGGTCAGTATCAGGACCCGCATTTCCGGGTCCAGTTCCAACAGCTTGGGCAGCAGCACCAGACCGGAGTCGCCCTCCATCTTCAAATCGACGGTGGCATAGTCCGGCAGATCTTCCTGTGCCAGCTTCAGACCTTCCTCAGCGGAACCGGCGGTGCTGACGCGAAAACCACGGCGCGCCATGGCCCGGGCCATCACTCGGGTAAAGGTGGCGTCGTCGTCCACCAGCAACAGGTGCGGCAGCTCTTCGCCCTCGACCTGGATTTCTTCAGTCATGCTTCATCTCCTGTTGCGTTCCGGGGCAGGCGCAGCTCGGTGAGCGTGCCGCCTTCCTCGTGGGGATAGAGTTTCACCGAGCCACCGGCGCGGGTCACGCTGGCCTTGCTCAAGAACAGGCCCAGGCCGAAGCCTTTGCCCTTGGTGGTGAAAAAAGGTTTGCCGATCTGTTCGGCAACCGCCAGCGGGACCCCTGCCCCGTGATCGCGAATGCGGATGCTGATTTCCACGGCGCTCCAGTCCAGATTGACCTCCAGCCCTTCGGGGCAGGCGTCGGCGGCGTTGTTCAGCAAGTTCAGCAGGGCTTGGGTCAGATCGGGAGGCGGCGCGACCATTGGTACGTCGCCCTGCCCCAGACGCTGAAACCGGTAGCTCGCTTCCGGGCGCATCAGGTGCCAGCGGTTGAGGGCCTGATCGAGCCAGTGGGTGACGGTCTGCTCCTGCACGGCAAGACGACGATTGGCCTCAGCCGCACGCACGAGTTGCTGCAAGGTTTCCTTACACAGCTTGACCTGATCCTGCAGCACCGACAGGTCTTCTTGCAGCGCCGGATCTTTGTGATCCTGCTGCATTTCTTTGAGCAGCACGCTCATGGTCGCCAGCGGCGTGCCCAACTCATGAGCAGCGCCCGCTGCCTCGGTCGCCACCGCCAGCAGTTGCTGATCCCGAGCGCCTTCTTCGCGGCGCAATGCACGCATCTGTTCCTGACGCCGCAATTCTTCGGCCATGCGTGCCGCAAAAAATGTGATGACCCCCGCTGCAAGGGCAAAGCTCAGCCACATGCCGTAGATCTGCATCTTCTCCCGCGCAGCAGCGAACGCCTCGATCGGGTAGAAATTGGCCAGCATCAACGTGTACAGCGCCAACGCGATGCCCGACAAAATCAGCGAATAGCGCCACGGCAGGGTCACCGCAGCAATGGTCAGCGGCACCAGATAGTAGGAAACGAAAGGATTGGTCGACCCACCGGAAAAAAACAGCAGCGCGCTGTGGATGAACAGGTCGAACGCCAGCTGTACGGCGTATTCCAGTTCGGTCACAGGCCAGGAGGTGCGCAACCTGATCGCCGTCAGTAGACAGACGATGGCGGAAAAACCCAGGGTGATGTCCAGTTGCAGCCATGGCAACGGCAGCAGGTTGAACAGGTACGCAAAGCCCACCGAACCGGCTTGGGCGCCGAGCACCAGAATGCGGATGAACGTCAGTCGCCAAAGGTTCTGACGCGTGGCAGAGAGTAATTGTACGGGGGCGAGCATGAGCTCTCCTGATGAGCGCTCCAGGCAGACCGGAGCGAGTATAACCAATGGGACAGCGGTTTCCGCCAATGTGCGTCAAAGCGCCACAGTAGACGGCTTTCGCGCAGACAAGCGATCGACTCACGCATGTGGGAGCGGGCTTGCTGGCGAAGGCGGCGCATCCGTCGCTTCAGCAGGTACAGCCAGACCGCTTTCGCCAGCGAGCCGGCTCCCGCAATAGTGGGTACCTCGGTCCTTTCGGAACAAGAACCCGGCATGACAGTCTGATGGGCATCCGTCCGCCAGCGCTTCACACCAGCCCCTCGGACGGCTCGCCAAACAAGGAGTTTCACATGTTCAGCCTTCGCCCCACTGCCATCGCCCTCACCTTCGGCGCCGCCACGCTGGCCAGCGCCGGCGTCATGGCCGAAGACGTGCATTACAATCAGGTGTCCGTACGTGCCGAGGTCAATCAGGAAGTTCAGCGCGATCTGATGACCGTGACCGTGTACACCGAGTCCCAGAACACCGACCCGGCCAAACTCGCCGCCGGGATCACCGAATCCCTCAACAAAGCTCTCGGCGAAGCCCGTCAAGTCAAGGAAGTGACCATCCGCCAAGGCAGCCGTAACAGCTACCCCATTTATGACGACAAAGGACAGAAGATCACCGGCTGGCGTGAGCGCGCCGAGCTGCGCCTGGAAAGTCCGGATTTTGCAGCGCTGTCCAAACTCACCGGCGAACTGCTGGGCAGCGACATGAAAATGGGCGGCATGGACTTCTCGATCTCTGATCCGGCGCGCAAGGCCAGCGAAGACACCCTGTTGAAAAACGCCGTCACAGCTTTCAAAGCCCGTGCGCAGTTGGTCACCGATGCCCTGGGCGGCAGCGGTTACAAGCTGGTCAACCTGAACCTGAACACCTCGGGTTATCCACAGCCTTATTTGCGTGCGCCGGTCATGATGATGAAAGCCGCCGCCCGCTCCGACGCTGCGCCAACGCCTGATGTCGAAGCCGGCACTAGCCAGGTCAGCGTCACCGCCGACGGGGTGATCGAAGTCGCGATACCTTGACAACAACCCGCGGCAGTCAAGGGCTGCCGCGGGTCCTTCTTTCTACCCCCGCCCTTTTCCTGACGTCCAGTCGCCCCTTCTCCATTCACCTGCTAACGGGTCCTACGCAGAGCCGCGCCCTGTCTGATTTGCACACCCCGCCAGATCCGTACACTCGCCCCCCGTAGCACTACAAAACATTTCACGACTGGAGCGTCTGACTGCCCGGATTGTCCCGGCCTCAAAACGCCCGACCGGTCGCTCATTACTGATTCACGGAAGAATCCATCATGGCTTTTCAACTCGCGACACCTCGTTTCCTCGACCAGCCAGAAACCGCCGTGCGCAGCACGTTCGCCCTGGATCTGCTGACCCAGGTGGCGGCGACCCTCTCTGCTGATGATTTCGCCAAGCAGATGGCCCGCATCTTTGGCCAGGACATACCCGAGAGTGTTTACCGCGCCCTGCAGGACCGGCTGATTGCCGGAGAAATCGACAACCCGGTCATTCTCATCGAAGACGGCGACTACCTGGCCGACTACAGCAACCGCGAAAAGGTGATCCGCATTCACAGCGAGGTTATCCACAACGCATTGGAAAATGGACAGGGCGCCGATTTTCTCGACGTGTTGCTTCATGAGTTCGGCCACCACATCGACAACGTTCTGCGCAACGACCTCACCCCTGATCTGGATGACGGCGCAACGCCGATCGCCAACGACGCAAGTGGTGAAGAAGGCAGCCGGTTCTCCATTGCGATGGCTACGATCGGCCAGTTCGATACCGAACGTGTGCGCATTGCCAGCTACCGGCACGGATCGACCAGCCAACCGCTGGGAATCGAAGTGCAATGGACTGACGCGCGCATCCGCATCTTGTGGCGCTACTCGAACCTCAACGAAACCTCAAACCTCCTCCACCCGCACCCCGAGCGCGAACGCTTCGAAGCCGGAGACGGCGATGAACATCACCATACCCACGAGACGATCGAGTCCGTGCTGTATGACCTGGAGATGAGCCCCTATGAACTGAACACCCTCTATTTTGGCAACTGGCTGCGGGATTATTCGCAGTTGCTCGATCCCAAGATCGTTCGGGCGGCCAGCGCCCCTAAGGACTTCCCCGACGTGCTGTCCCGAGACGCCCTTACCCGGATCGTCGACGTGCTTTCCCTGAAACGATTCGGGGACATTCGCCAGGCTGGCGGGGACTTATACCGGGTGACCCCCGATGTGCTCGGTGTGTACCGCCCCAGTGAACACATCGACAATCCACGCGTCGTCGACCGCAATACACCGGACCCGAAGTCAAGGGACCAGGATTTTGAACCGCTGGTGTTTGACGGTGATCCTCTGCTGCAAATTGATTACGCAACATCGATGAAGCGCTACATCGGCAGGTCGGTCGACTTCATGGCGCGCGAGCTGCGATTCGCCATGGAACACCCGCGCAAGCCTTGGGGCTTGCGCGCATTCGGCTCGGCGTTGCATGTACTTGAAGACTTTTTCGCCCACTCCAACTTCGTGGAGCTGGCGCTGATCAAAAATGGCCATTCCGAGGTGCTGCCATGGACCTCTCCCGCCGAGTGTGAGGCGCGCCTGCCACTCGTGACAGGGATGTTCGGCGCTACCGATGTCCTGGCCAGCGTGGCCGGGCCTATGGGCAAGATTCTTTTCTCGCTGGACGACCTCACCTATAGGCCGATCAAACCGGGTGACCGAAGCCCTCGCGAACAGATGTTGTTGATTCTTCTCGAAGAGCATGAGAACCCGTCCTACCTCGCGCACTTCCAGGCCTTTCTGAACGCTCGTGATGGATGGGTCGGCCTGCCCTTCGCAGAGTTCGTTCAACGAAGCGCAGCCTACCTGACAGGACCGGCCTCTGTGCTCGGCAATGCGCTTGGCATCGTCATGCAAGGTGTGCTGACGCGATTCGGGGAAAACATCAAGGACTGGCAGACCCGGTACGGCGAAGATCCCCACGACAATGGTTCGACTGACCCGACTCACTCACAGCTGGCCAAGGACCATGCCGAACACCCACTGCACCTGCTGGCAAGCCAGCTGGCATCCGAAGCCGTGAGAGCGGTCGGCGCCGCCATGGTCAGGCATTGGAACGGCGACACCCGGGCAGACCCCGTTGCAATCGCTACGGCCTATTTCAAACATCCCTACAACAGTGAGTGGCAAGATGCGCCAGTCGCTGACTGGGCGGCAAAAAACACTGAAAACGTGCGCCGCGCCACCTCGAAGTTCGAGCTGCGCGCCATTCATGAGCAACTCGCTGATACGGGACAAGCCACGCTTGATCGTCTGGCCAAGGATGGCGCCGCGTACCTGAACTTCATGAGAGGCGAGTTCCAGGATAAGGATTCGCCCCTCTGGGTATTACTGAAACTCACCCCCGCCGGCTCTGCGCTTTATGCGCTTTATCAGGCATTAGGCATCATCAAATAGGTCTAAGGGTTTTCTTGTTCGAACGCTCAACCCTGCGGCATTCTGCGCTGTCTATCATCCGTCGATGATTCCGGCATGAATGCCGCACTTGCATGAGGTTCACATGGAGAAAACCTTTAAACCGCTGCTTCTGGCTGCCGCCGTGGCGCTGTGCGTGCCGTCTGTGCACGCCGCCAGCACGCTGGTCTATTGCTCCGAAGCCAGCCCTGCAGGCTTCGATCCCAGCCAGTACACCAGTGGCACGGAGTTCGATGCGTCGGCCGAAACCGTGTTCAACCGCCTGACCCAGTTCAAACGCGGCGGTACGGAAGTCGAGCCTGGGCTGGCCACTCAGTGGGACGTGTCTGGAGACGGCCTGACCTATACCTTTCATTTGCGTGAGGGGGTGAAATTCCACACCACCGATTACTTCAAACCCACGCGCAACTTCGATGCCGACGACGTGCTGTTCACCTTCAATCGTCTGCTCAATGCCGATGACCCATTCCGCAAGGCGTATCCGTCCGAGTCGCCGTACTTCACCGACATGGACATGAACAAGACCATCAAACAGGTGGAGAAAGTCGACGATCACACCGTCAGATTCCATCTGAACAACATCGATGCCGCATTCATCCAGAACCTGGCCATGAGCTTCGCGTCGATTCAGTCCGCCGAATATGCGGCGCAGTTGCTCAAGGAAGGCAAGGCCGAAGACATCAACCAGAAGCCGATCGGCACCGGGCCCTTCGTGTTCAAGCGCTATCAGAAAGATGCGCAGATCCGTTTCGTCGGCAATAAGGATTACTGGAAGCCGGAGGACGTGAAGCTCGACAACCTGATCTTCTCGATCAACACCGACGCGGCCACCCGCTTGCAGAAACTCAAGACCGGCGAATGCCAGATCAGCGGCTACCCGCGTCCGCAGGACATCGAAGAAGCGCAGAAAGACCCGAACCTGAAAGTGCTGAGTCAGCCCGGTTTCAACCTCGGTTTTCTGGCGTACAACGTCACCCATGCGCCGCTGGATCAACTCAAGGTGCGTCAAGCGCTGGACATGGCAATCGACAAACCCGCGATCATCAAGGCGGTGTATCAAGGCGCAGGTCAATTGGCGCAGAACGCCCTGCCGCCGGCGCAATGGGGCTATGACCCGAACATCAAGGACGCGCCCTATAACCCTGAAAAAGCCAGGCAGCTGCTCAAGGAAGCGGGCGTTGCACCAGGGACCCAGATCAACCTGTGGGCCATGACCGTGCAGCGGGCGTCGAACCCGAACGCACGCATGTCAGCGCAGATGATTCAGTCGGACTGGGCCAAGATCGGCATCAAAGCCAACATCGTCAGCTACGAATGGGGCGAGTACATCAAGCGCGCCAAGGCTGGCGAGCACGACGTGATGATCTATGGTTGGACAGGCGACAACGGTGACCCGGACAACTGGCTGGGCGTGCTCTACAGCTGTGCGGCTGTTAAAGGCAGCAACTATGCCAAATGGTGCAACCCGAGCTACGACAAATTGGTCACGCAGGCGAAGCTGACCAGCAACCGCGACGAGCGGATCAAGCTGTACCAGCAGGCCCAGAACATTCTGAAAAACGACGTGCCGATCACCCCGATCGCCAACTCCAAAGTCTTTCAGCCCATGCGCAAGGAGGTGCAGGACTTCAAACTCAGCCCATTTGGCCTGACACCCTTCTACGGGGTAAGCCTGGCCAAATAGCATCATCTGGCACCAACAGCGAAGTAACACTTGCGAGACATACGGGTGCATTTGCCACGGGGCGATGCACCAGAAATGCGCAGGGGAAATGTCAATATGCGACACGCAAACGTTCACCCGCGCCATAAATTATAGTTTTGCGACATTCGTGTACGTTCGTGCCACTCTTTGACACGTGTTTGGCGCCAGCATCTTGCTTTGGGTATGGCGCCTGCATAAGTATCCGCGGGACCGACCCACGAGGTCGTACCCTCAACTAAAAAATGACAACAACTGAGGCCACCATGCTCAAAAAAGCGGTCATTCCGTTTCTTCTCGGCGCAGGTTTGATCGCCAGCGCTCCCTTCGCTCAAGCAGCATCGAACCTGGTGTTCTGCTCCGAAGGCAGCCCCGCTGGTTTCGACCCAGGTCAATACACCACAGGCACCGACTTCGACGCTTCGGCCGAGACCGTTTTCAACCGTCTGAGCCAGTTCGAACGGGGCGGCACCGCCGTCATTCCAGGTCTGGCCACCAGCTGGGACGTCTCCCCCGACGGCCTGAGCTACACCTTCCACCTGCGTGAAGGTGTCAAGTTCCACACCACGCCGTACTTCAAACCGACCCGTACCTTCAATGCCGATGACGTGCTGTTCACGTTCAACCGCATGATCAACAAGGACGATCCGTTCCGTAAGGCGTACCCGACCGAATTCCCGTACTTCACCGACATGGCGATGGACACCAACATCACCAAGATCGAGAAGGTCGACGATCACACTGTCAAAATGACCCTCGGCGTGGTCGATGCCGCGTTCATTCAGAACCTGGCGATGAGTTTCGCGTCCATTCAGTCCGCTGAATACGCTGCGCAACTGCTCAAAGAAGGCAAGCCTGAAGACATCAACCAGAAGCCGATCGGCACTGGCCCGTTCGTGTTCAAGAGCTACCAGAAAGACTCCAACATCCGTTTCACCGGAAACAAAGACTACTGGAAGCCTGAAGACGTCAAAGTCGACAACCTGATTTTCGCCATCACCACTGACGCATCGGTTCGTGCGCAAAAGCTGAAGAAAGGCGAATGCCAGATCACCGCTTACCCACGCCCAGCCGACCTGAAGCCGCTGAAAGATGATCCTGCGCTGAAGATGCCGGATCAGGCGGGCTTCAACCTGGGTTACATCGCCTACAACGTCATGCCGCAAATCAAGGGCGACAGCAAACCGAACCCGCTGTCGAAACTGGAAGTGCGTCAGGCGCTGGACATGGCGGTCGACAAGAAAGCCATCATCGACGCCGTTTACCAGGGTGCAGGCCAATTGGCGGTTAACGCCATGCCGCCGACCCAGTGGTCTTACGACACCACCATCAAAGACGCCCCGTACGACGTCGCCAAAGCCAAAGAACTGCTGAAAAAGGCAGGCGTGGCCGACGGCACCGAAATCACCCTGTGGGCGATGCCGGTTCAGCGTCCGTACAACCCGAACGCCAAGCTGATGGCTGAAATGCTCCAGAACGACTGGAAGAAGATCGGCATCAACGCCAAGATCGTTTCCTACGAGTGGGGCGAGTACATCAAGCGCGCCAAAAACGGCGAAAACGGCGCGATGCTGATTGGTTGGAGCGGCGACAACGGTGACCCGGATAACTGGCTGGGCACGCTGTTCGGTTGCGACGCGATCAACGGCAACAACTTCGCCAAATGGTGTGACAAGGACGGTTTCGACAAGCTGATCCATCAAGCCAAGGAAACGACCGACCAGTCCAAGCGCACCGAGCTGTACAAACAGGCTCAGCACCTGCTCAAGGACGCAGTCCCGATGACACCTATTGCGCACTCGACGGTTTACCAGCCGATGCGTAAGGAAGTTCAGGACTTCAAGATCAGTCCATTCGGTCTGAACTCGTTCTACGGCGTGAGCGTCAGCGGTAAGTAATACCTCTCTGTGATATCACAGTCGCGTTACCTCCGGGTATCGCGACTGTGCCGTTATGTGCGTGATTGCTAAACGAAAATGAATATCGTTAGACGTGTAAGTTTGCAGCCGAAAGAAATTGCCTACTAACGATATGCACTTTTCCTACAAACATTGAAGAAGTCTGAAGTATTTACTGTACGGCCGGACGGACATACCGTCCTGAGTTCCCGTATCCGATAGTTATCGTTTTCCCGTCGGTCGGTTTATCTGATCGGATAATTCTATTTGCGCAAACGATTGCGCTGGGATTTTCCGCATCTTCGAACGTGATACAAGTGCTAGACGATAAGGATTGTCATGCGTAAAAACCGCGCTGTGTGTTCATTATTAACTGCTGGGCTATTAGCCACTATTCCCCCTGTTCAAGCGGCCGCCAAGAGTTTGGTGTTTTGCTCTGAGGGCAGTCCTGCAGGTTTCGACATCGCTCAATACACATCGGGCACAGACAACGATGCCGCAGAGCCGATTTATAACCGGCTCGCCGAGTTCGAACGTGGCCAGACGGGCGTGGTACCTGCCTTGGCCACGCGCTGGGATATCTCGCCGGACGGTTTGAGCTACACCTTTCACTTGCGTGAGGGTGTGAAATTCCACCACAACAAGCTCTTCACACCGACCCGCGACTTCAATGCCGACGACGTGTTGTTCACCTTCAATCGCATGTTGCAGAAGGACCATCGGTTTCGTATCGCCTACCCTACCGAGTTCCCGTACTTGACCAGCATGGGGCTGGACAAAAACATCAAATCGGTAGAAAAGACTGACGCGATGACAGTTGTGTTCACACTTAACAAAGTGGACGCAGCTTTCATTCAAAACATTGCCATGAACTTCGCTTCAATTCTGTCGGCTGAATATGCTGACAAACTGATGGCATCGGGCAATGTTCGCGAGATCAATCAGTCGCCCATCGGCACCGGACCCTTTGTATTCCAGCGTTATCAAAAAGATTCGCAGATCCGCTACGTCGCCAATAAACACTTCTGGGACCCGAGCCGGGTGAAGATTGATCAGTTGATCTTTGCCATTAATACAGATGCTTCCGTACGGGTGCAGAAGCTCAAGAAAAACGAATGTCAGGTGACGCTCAATCCACGTCCCGCTGACGTTGAGTCGATCAAGGCGGACAAAAACCTTCAGGTGATCGAGAAACCGGGCTTCAACCTCGGCTACATCGCCTACAACGTGCGCCATGCGCCACTGGATAACGTCCAGGTTCGCCAAGCGTTGGACATGGCGGTAGACAAGAAGGCAATCATTGACGCGGTGTACCAGGGTGCGGGCCAATTGGCCCAGAACGCCATGCCGCCGACCCAGTGGTCTTACGACGAAACCATTCAAGACGCGCCCTACAACCCTGAAAAAGCCCGTGAGTTGTTGCGCGCCGCCGGCGTGAAGGAAGGCACCGAACTCACGCTCTGGGCCATGCCCGTGCAGCGCCCCTACAACCCGAACGCCAAGCTAATGGCACAAATGCTCCAGGCCGATTGGGCCAAAGTCGGCATCAAGGCCACCATCGTCAGCTACGAATGGGGCGAGTACCTCAAACGCAGCAAGAACGGCGAGCACGATATTTCCCTGATCGGCTGGACTGGAGACAACGGTGATCCGGACAACTGGATGGGCACCCTGTACAGCTGCGCCTCCATTGGCGGCAACAACTACTCGATGTGGTGCGACGAGAAATATGACGCCCTGATCAAGTCAGCCGTTTCCACCGCGGACAAGGACCAGCGCGTCAGCCTCTACAAGCAGGCCCAGCAATACCTCAAGAGCCAGGTGCCGATCACGCCAATCGCCCATTCCACGGTCATCCAGCCGTTGCGCAAAGAGGTCCAGGGTTTCCTGGTCAGCCCGTTCAATCGCAATAACTTCTCCGGCGTCAGCATCGCCGACTAACCCGAGCAACCGTGCCACAGGCGAGTGATCGCCTTGGGCACTGCTTTATCCGCGAACCGCGGTGCGAGCGCAAAAAAGGCCCATAAGGCCGTTTCATCAAAGCCGGTCCTCCATAAAAACCGGCCTCTATAAAGAAGTAAAAAGGGAGCTTCACAACGTGAAAAAAGCCAGCACCGCTGTATTCGCCCTCTCCGCCCTCACCTTGAGCATGGCGGCCCAGGCAGAGCCAACCAGTCAGGAATTCGTACCAACGACACTGGCTACGTCCAACGCCCAGAGCGAAGCAAAGGGCTTTCTGGAAGACTCGAAAGTCACCGGTTCGACCAAGAACTGGTACGCCAACGAACTGCTGCGTCGCGGCGGCACCTTCAGCCGCAGCGAAAACGGCGTTGTGGTCGATCGTGATCCACGCCGTATCAACTGGGTGCAGGGCACCATCGTTGACTACAGCTCGGGGTTCACCCAGGGGACTGTAGGTTTCGCCACGCAGATGGCGGTCTACAACGCTGTTGCACTGGATCGCGACAGGGACGACCTGATGGGTGGCTCCAACCGTACGTTGACCAAGAACAACGGCGAGCCCGTTGGCCAGTGGAGCAAGCTGGGCCTGGGCAACATCAAGGCACGTATCTCCAACACCACGCTGACCGCCGGCCGCCAGTCGCTGAACACGCCGGTACTGGCGTACATCGGTAACCGTGCACTGCCGTCGAGCTTCGAGGGTGTGAGCATCCTCAGCGAAGAATTCAACAACCTGTCGTTCACCGCTGGCAGCTTCGACCGTGTTTCCCCGCGTTCCGAGCAAAGCCTGACCAAATTTCGCTCCGAGTACACCGCAAACGCGAACATCGAAGCGGACCGCGTGGACATGGCCGGCGTGGACTACAAACCGTTCAAGAGCCTGACCACCAGCTTCTACGCCTCGAACGTCCAGGATTTCTGGCACCAGTACTATTTCTCGTTCCTGCATGAACTAGGCGACACCGATGTTCTCGGCCTGAGCACCAACCTGAACTACTACAAAACCAAAGATTCCGGCTCGAAGAAAATGGGCCCGATCGACAACGACACCTACTCCCTGTCGTTGACCGCGACCCATAAGGCGCACAGCTTCAGCATCGCGTATCAGGAAGTCGAAGGTGACACCTACTTCGACTACGTCCACGACAGCAACGCCATCTTCCTCGCCAACTCCCTGCTGTCGGACTTCAACGGACCGAACGAGAAGTCGGTGCAACTGAGCTACCTGCTGAACATGGCCGACTACGGCGTGCCGGGCCTGAAGTTCAACGTCTATCAAGCCCGCGGTTTCGACATCGACGGTACCCATTACAAGGGCACCGCTTATGACGTGCGCAGCATGGACGGCGAAACTCACTACGAATACGGCGTCGGTGCCTCGTACACCCTGCAGTCTGGCCCGCTGAAGGCCTCGACCATGCGCGGGACCTACACCACCCACCGCGCGAGCGCCAACCAGGCTGATGGCAACATCAACGAGTTCCGTCTGGTGACCACCATCCCGTTCAACATCCTTTAATCAACCGCTGGGCAGTTTCGGGGCGTGGTTCATGCAGAACTTAATGCCCCGAAACACCCACTGAGTAATGGCTTCATCACTTGCCGAGGGCGTTTTCTTGAAATCGACATTCAAACTCGCAACATTGCGCAACGCAGTCGCACTGGCGCTGGGGGTGACACTGCTCAGCGCTGCGGCCGGCGTTTCGGCCAAGCCTCTGGTGGTCTGCACCGAAGCCAGCCCCGAAGGGTTCGACACGGCGCTGTACACCACCGCCGTCACCGCGGACGCCGCGGCGGAAACCATTTACAACCGTCTGGTGGACTTCAAGCCCGGCACCACTGACATTGAACCGGCCTTGGCCGAATCCTGGGACATCAGCGAAGACGGCCTCAATTACACCTTCCACCTGCGAAAAGGCGTCAAGTTCCATACCACCGATTACTTCAAACCGACGCGTGAGATGAACGCTGACGACGTGGTCTGGAGTTTCCAGCGTCAGCTGGACCCAAACCATCCGTGGCACAAACAATCGACCGTGGGTTTCCCATACTTCGAAAGCATGGGCTTCAAAGACCTGCTCAAGAGCGTCGAGAAGGTTGATGACAGCACCGTCAAATTCACCCTGACCCGCCGCGAAGCGCCGTTCCTGGCCGACGTCGCCATGGCCTTCTCCTCGATCTACTCGGCCGAGTACGCTGATCAACTGCTCAAGAGCAACAAGCTCGAAGGCCTGAACAGCCAGCCGATCGGCACCGGCCCCTTCGTGTTCCAGCGCTACGCCAAAGACGCCCAAGTGCGTTTCAAGGCGAATCCGGATTATTTCCGTGGCAAGCCACCGGCTGACACACTCGTTCTGGCCATCGCCACCGACAACAACGTGCGCCTGCAGAAGCTCAAGGCCAACGAATGTCAGATCGCGCTGTACCCGAAACCGGACGACATTCCGAGCATCAAGAACGATGCGAATCTGAAGGTCGACGAACTGAACGCGATGACCACGTCTTACATCGCGATGAACACCACCCACAAATACATGAGCGATGTACGGGTGCGTAAAGCGATCAATATCGCCTTCGACAAGGAAGCCTACGTCAACGCCCTGTTCGGCAAAGGCAACGCGACCGTTGGCGTCAACCCGTACCCGGACACCCTGCTGGGCTACAACAAGGAATTGAAAAACCCGGCCCACGACCTGGACAAGGCACGTGCCTTGTTGAAGGAAGCGGGCGTGCCAGAGGGCACCGTGCTCACCCTCTTCACCCGCAATGGCGGTGGTCCAACCAACCCCAATCCGATGCTGGGCGCGCAAATGATGCAGTCGGATTTGGCGAAAGTCGGCATTAAGTTAGATATTCGCGTCATGGAATGGGGCGAAATGCTCAAACGTGCCAAAAACGGCGAGCACGACATGGTGTCGGCGGGCTGGGCAGGCGACAATGGCGACCCTGATAACTTCCTGACGCCGAACCTCAGCTGCGAAGCCGCCAAGAATGGCGAAAACTACGCACGCTGGTGCAATGAGAAGTTCCAGACCCTGATCGATCAGGCCCGGGAAAAAACCGACCCGGCCGAACGTGCCGCGCTCTACGAGCAGGCACAGGCGATCTTCAATCAGGATCAGCCATGGATCAGCATGGCGCATACCAAGATGTTCACTGCAATGCGTAAAAACGTAGAGGGCTATCACATTAGCCCTCTGACCACTAATAACTTCGCCACCACCCAGGTGAAGTAGAAGAAGAATCCGGCGGGTTCGCAAAAACGAACCCCGCCGGAACACGCCTAACCGGCAGATGAGGTACACGAGAAGATGTTTAGTTTTATCGCTCGCCGAGTGGGGTTGCTAATACCCACCTTCTTCGGCATCACCTTGCTGACCTTCGCACTGATTCGCCTGATTCCGGGCGACCCGGTCGAAGTCATGATGGGTGAACGCCGGGTCGATCCGGAAATGCACGCCCAAGCCATGGAACGTCTTGGCCTGAACAAGCCCCTGTATGCCCAATACATCGATTACGTCGGCAAGCTCGCCCATGGCGACCTCGGCGAATCGCTGCGGACGCGCACGAGCGTGTGGACCGAATTCACATCACTGTTCCCGGCGACCCTGGAACTGTCGATTGCGGCGCTGATATTTGCTGGCATCATCGGGCTTCTGGCCGGTGTCATCGCGGCCTTGCGACGAGGATCCCTGTTCGACCATGGGGTGATGGGTATCTCCCTGGCGGGGTACTCGATGCCGATCTTCTGGTGGGGCCTGATTCTGATCATGTTCTTCTCGGTGTCGCTGGGCTGGACCCCGGTATCGGGTCGAATCGACCTGCTATACGACATTCCGCCGAAAACCGGCTTCATGCTGATCGACACCCTGCTCAGCGATGAAGAAGGCTCGTTCATCGACGCCCTGCGTCACTTGATTCTTCCGGCCATCGTGCTGGGCACCATTCCGCTGGCGGTGATCGCCCGGATGACCCGCTCCTCGATGCTCGAAGTGCTGCGCGAGGATTACGTGCGGACCGCCCGCGCCAAAGGCCTGTCGCCAGCCCGCGTGGTGTTCGTCCACGGCCTGCGCAACGCGCTGATCCCTGTTCTGACCGTGTTCGGCCTGCAAGTGGGCACTCTCCTCGCGGGGGCCGTATTGACCGAAACGATCTTCTCCTGGCCGGGCATCGGCAAATGGCTGATCGAAGCCATTGGCGCCCGTGACTACCCTGTCGTGCAGAACGGCATCCTGTTAATCGCCTGCCTGGTGATTCTGGTCAACTTCGTGGTGGACATCCTCTACGGCTTTGCCAACCCACGTATTCGTCACCAGCGCTGAGATCACTTTTTATGAGCACACCTACTCCCGTAGTAGCAGTCGATCAAAGCCTGCTCTACCCGTCCGTTTACAAAGAGTTCTGGCAGCACTTCTCGAAGAACAAAGGCGCCGTTGCGGGCCTGGCGTTCATGCTGCTGATTGTTTTCTGCGCGCTGTTCGCGCCGTGGGTCGCGCCTCACGACCCAAGCGAGCAATACCGTGACTTTCTGCTGACCCCACCGGTCTGGCTTGAAGGCGGTCAATGGCAATTCCTGCTGGGCACCGATGAGCTGGGGCGCGATCTGCTGTCGCGTCTGATCCAGGGCTCGCGCCTGTCGCTGCTGATCGGCCTGTCGTCCGTTGTCATGTCGCTGATTCCCGGGATCCTCATGGGCCTGCTGGCCGGTTTCTTCCCGAAAGTCCTCGGCCCGACCATCATGCGCCTGATGGACATCATGCTGGCTCTGCCTTCGCTGCTGCTGGCCGTGGCCATCGTCGCGATTCTCGGCCCTGGCCTGATCAACACCGTGATCGCCATCGCCATCGTCTCGCTGCCGTCCTACGTGCGCCTGACCCGCGCCGCCGTCATGGGCGAACTGAACCGCGACTACGTGACCGCTGCCCGTCTGGCCGGCGCCACCCTGCCACGCCTGATGTTCATCACCGTGCTGCCGAACTGCATGGCGCCGCTGATCGTGCAGGCGACCCTGAGTTTTTCCTCGGCCATTCTCGACGCTGCGGCGCTGGGCTTCCTGGGTCTGGGTGTACAGCCGCCAACCCCTGAGTGGGGCACCATGCTTGCCTCGGCCCGCGATTACATCGAACGCGCCTGGTGGGTGGTGAGCCTGCCGGGTCTGACCATTTTGCTCAGCGTGCTGGCAATCAACCTGATGGGCGACGGACTGCGCGATGCGCTGGACCCGAAACTCAAGAACGCCGCCTGAGGACGTCCGAATGCCACTTTTAGAAATCAAGAACCTCAACGTTCGCTTCGGCGATGCCACTGCCACCCCGGTCGTCGACGGCCTGGACCTGGCCGTGGACAAAGGCGAAGTCCTGGCCATCGTCGGCGAATCCGGCTCGGGCAAATCCGTGACCATGATGGCGCTGATGGGCCTGATCGATCACCCCGGCATCGTCACCGCCGACGCGCTCAGTTTCGACGGCAAGGACATGCTCAAACTCAGCCCGCGTCAGCGTCGGCAGATCGTCGGCAAAGACTTGTCGATGGTCTTCCAGGACCCGATGACGGCGCTGAACCCCAGCTACACCGTGGGCTTTCAGATCGAGGAAGTGCTGCGCGCGCACCTCGGCATGTCAGGTCGCGCAGCACGCCAGCGGGCGCTGGAGCTGCTGCAGAAGGTGGAAATTCCGGGCGCGGCACAGCGTCTGGACGCTTACCCTCACCAATTGTCGGGCGGCATGAGCCAGCGCGTCGCAATTGCCATGGCGATTGCCGGTGAGCCCAAGCTGCTGATCGCCGACGAGCCGACCACCGCGCTCGACGTGACCATTCAGGCGCAGATCATGGACCTGCTGCTGGCCCTGCAAAAAGAGCAGGACATGGCACTGGTGCTCATCACTCATGACCTGGCGGTCGTGGCCGAAACCGCCCAGCGCGTGTGCGTGATGTACGCCGGGCAAGCGGTTGAAGTCGGTCAGGTGCCTGGTCTGTTCGACGTGCCTGCGCACCCGTACAGCGAAGCCCTGCTGGCAGCGATTCCGGAGCACAGCATGGGGGCGTCGCGCCTCTCGACACTGCCAGGCATCGTGCCCGGTCGCTACGACCGCCCAAGCGGCTGCCTGCTGTCGCCACGCTGCCCGTATGTCCAAGAGAAATGCCGCCAGCAACGTCCTGCGCTGGACCCTAAAACCAACAGCCTCGCCCGCTGCTTCTACCCGCTGAATCAGGAGGTGGCGTAATGAGCGAAATCGTATTGACCGCCCGTGACCTCACCCGTCACTACGATGTATCCCAAGGCCTGTTCAAGCCTCACGCAACCGTTCGCGCGCTGAACGGCGTGTCGTTCGAACTGGAAGCCGGCAAGACCCTGGCAGTGGTCGGTGAATCTGGCTGTGGCAAGTCCACCCTCGCCCGCGCCCTGACCCTGATCGAAGAGCCCTCCTCGGGCTCGTTGAAAATCGCCGGTCAGGAAGTCAAAGGCGCGACCAAGGAGCAACGTAAACAACTGCGCAAAGACGTGCAGATGGTGTTCCAGAGCCCGTATGCCTCGCTCAACCCACGTCAGAAGATCGGTGATCAACTGGGCGAGCCGCTGCTGATCAATACCAAGCTGTCGGCAGCCGAGCGCCGTGAGAAAGTGCAGGCGATGATGAAACAGGTCGGCTTGCGTCCTGAGCATTACCAGCGCTACCCGCACATGTTCTCGGGCGGTCAGCGTCAGCGTATTGCCCTGGCGCGCGCGATGATGCTGCAACCGAAAGTGCTGGTCGCCGACGAACCCACCTCGGCGCTGGACGTGTCGATTCAGGCCCAGGTGCTGAACCTGTTCATGGATCTGCAGCAGGAATTCAACACCGGTTACGTGTTCATTTCGCACAACCTCGCGGTGGTGCGTCACGTTGCGGACACCGTGCTGGTCATGTATCTCGGGCGTCCTGCCGAAATGGGGCCAAAGGAGGAGATTTATAATCGCCCCCTGCACCCGTACACCCAGGCGCTGCTGTCGGCCACCCCGACGATTCACCCGGATCCGTCGAAGCCGAAGATCAAGATCGTCGGCGAACTGCCCAACCCGCTGAATCCCCCGTCAGGCTGCGCCTTCCACAAGCGCTGCCCATACGCGACCGAGCGCTGTGTGGCAGAGGTTCCGGAATTGCGGACTGTGGATAACCGTCAAGTGGCTTGCCATTACGCGGAGCAGTTCGTGGCGTGATGAACGCCTGAACTGAAAAAGCCTCGCTTCGGCGGGGCTTTTTTATGGGCGCCAAATTGAATACGCCGTGCTTGCCGGTTGCAGGCGCGTTTCGCCCAATCGAAGACTGCCGCTGAGCCGGTAGGCGCCGCCGGAGTAGCGACGGCAGCGAGGCGGTATATCAGGCACATCTATCGTGACTGCCTTACACCTTGCTTCTCTCCTGCCTCCGGGGCTCTATAAGACCCGCAGCAAACGGGTGCCGACAAAAAGCCCCCATAAAAAAAGGCCACCCAACGGTGGCCTTAAATAGTGAAACTGAGAAGAAGAGACTGTTACACCGCCGCTACAGGGCGCATGTACGAGATCGGTGCGGTACTGGCATCTTCGAAGGTCACGACTTCATAAGCGTCGCTCTGTGCAATCAAGGCACGCAGCAGACGATTGTTCAGGCCGTGTCCCGACTTGAAGCCCTGGTACTCGCCGATCAGGCTGTTGCCCAACAGATACAGGTCACCGATGGCATCCAGAATCTTGTGTTTGACGAATTCGTCCTCGTAACGCAGACCGTCTTCGTTCAACACGCCGTCCTTGTCCACGACGATTGCGTTTTCGACGCTCCCGCCCAGCGCAAGGTTGTGTTTACGCAGATATTCGATGTCTTTCATGAAACCGAATGTACGCGCACGGCTGACTTCTTTTACGAAAGAGGTGCTTGAAAAGTCGACACAGGCAGTTTGCGTGCGATTCTTCAGGTAAGGGTGGTCGAAATCGATTTCGAAGCCCACCTTGAAACCTTCGAACGGCACAAACTTGGCAGACTTGCCGTCTTCTTCAACGCGGACTTCTTTCAGAATCCGGATGAATTTCTTCGGCGCGTCCTGTTCTTCCAGGCCAGCCGATTGAATCAGGAATACGAAAGGACCTGCGCTGCCATCCATGATGGGAACTTCGGAGGCAGAAAGTTCAACGTAGGCGTTATCGATGCCAAGGCCAGCCATGGCCGATAGCAAGTGCTCGACCGTATCGACCTTCACGTCGCCGTTGAACAGCGTTGTGGAAAGCGTGGTATCGCCCACATTCAGCGCGTGTGCGTTGATCTGGACAACCGGCTCGAGGTCGGTACGGAAAAACACAATGCCAGCGTTCACAGGTGCAGGTTTGAGGGTCAGGTAAACCTTTTCCCCCGAGTGCAGGCCGATACCTGTGGCACGGATAATATTCTTCAGGGTGCGTTGTTTAATCATGGCATTGGCCGCTTCAGCGCATATCGCGAATTAGTATCAACAAAGGCTGGCGATGATAGCAGACCTCGCCTTTGCTGAACACCAATCACCCTCATACCCCTGATAGAACTCATCAATCAGCCTGACGACGCAGGAAGGCTGGAATATCCAGGTAATCCAGATCGTCTTGCGGGTTCATTTTTGCCGCTGCTGTCGCGCCTGCGTGTGCCTGATTGCGCATCACGGTAGGACGGTCCAGATCGCGGTAATTCACCGACGGCTGCTCCTGGCGAACGGCTTGTTGCTGCACTGGGGCGGCTTGAGCGGTCTGCAGGGTGTTGTCGATGACCTTCACAGGTTTCTCGATTTTGGCACCCAGGCCAGTGGCAACCACGGTCACGTGCAGCTCGTCGCGCATGTCCGGATCGATAACGGTACCGACCTTGACCATGGCGTGCTCGGAGGCGAACGCTTCGATGATGCTACCCACGTCGGAGTACTCGCCCAGAGACAGGTCAGGACCGGCAGTGATGTTGACCAGAATGCCGCGAGCACCCTGCAGGTTCACGTCTTCGAGCAGTGGGTTGCGAATGGCCGCTTCGGTGGCTTCACGCGCACGGTTAGGACCGCTGGCGGCGCCAGTGCCCATCATCGCCATGCCCATTTCGGACATCACGGTGCGTACGTCGGCGAAGTCGACGTTGATCATGCCTGGACGCTTGATGATGTCGGAGATACCGCGAACGGCACCGGCCAGTACATCGTCTGCCTTGGCGAAAGCCGACAAGAGGCTTGCGTCTTTACCCAGAATGGTCAGCAGCTTCTCGTTGGGAATGGTGATCAACGAGTCGACGCTTTCGGACAGCGCGCGGATGCCTTCATCGGCGATCTGCATGCGCTTGCGGCCTTCGAACGGGAACGGACGGGTCACGACCGCGACGGTCAGAATGCCCATTTCCTTGGCCACTTCGGCGATGATCGGCGCTGCACCGGTACCGGTACCGCCACCCATGCCGGTGGTGATGAAGACCATGTTGGTGCCCTGCAGAACTTCCGCAATGCGCTCACGATCTTCCAGTGCCGCCTGACGACCGACTTCAGGGTTGGCACCTGCACCCAGGCCCTTGGTCACGCCGGTACCCAGTTGCAGAATGGTACGTGCGCCAATGTTCTTCAGTGCTTGAGCATCGGTGTTGGCGCAGATGAACTCGACGCCTTCGATGTTGCTCTTGACCATGTGATTGACCGCGTTGCCGCCGCCGCCACCAACGCCGATAACTTTAATTACCGGGCTTTGTGGGATGTTGTCTACGAGCTCGAACATGTTCCCTCTCCTTCAGTTCTCTAGTTTTATGTCGCCTGTTGCCTGCCTACCACTTTTTGAATCTTAGAAATTCCCCTGGACCCAGCGCTTGAGACGCTCAAACACGGGTGCCTTAGGTTCATCGCTATAACTGCTACCCGTGTTGGAAAGCCCTGAAAGCGAGATGCCGTCGGACTGCTTTTGCAGCCCGTACAGCAGCAAGCCAACACCGGTGGAGTAAATCGGGTTGCGAACGACGTCCGCCAGACCCTTGATGCTGTGCGGTACGCCCAAGCGCACCGGCATGTGGAAAATCTCCTCGGCCAGCTCGACCGCGCCTTCCATCTTCGAGGTACCGCCGGTCAGCACGATGCCAGCCGGAATCAGGTCCTCGTAACCGCTGCGGCGCAGTTCAGCCTGGATCAGGGTGAACAGCTCGTCGTAACGCGGCTCGACCACTTCGGCCAGCGCCTGACGTGACAGTTCGCGCGGTGGACGGTCGCCCACGCTCGGCACTTTGATGGTTTCACCGGCACCGGCCAGCTTGGCCAGGGCGCAGGCGTAACGGATCTTGATCTCTTCGGCGTACTGCGTCGGGGTGCGCAGGGCCATGGCGATGTCGTTGGTGACTTGATCACCCGCGATCGGGATCACCGCCGTGTGACGGATCGCGCCTTCGGTGAAGATCGCGATGTCAGTGGTGCCGCCGCCGATGTCCACCAGGCACACGCCCAGCTCTTTCTCGTCGTCGGTCAGCACCGAGTACGCCGAGGCCAGTTGCTCGAGGATGATGTCGTCGACTTCGAGACCGCAGCGGCGCACGCACTTCTCGATGTTCTGCGCGGCATTCACGGCGCAGGTCACGACGTGAACCTTGGCTTCCAGACGCACGCCCGACATGCCCAGCGGCTCGCGAACGCCTTCCTGGTTATCGATCACGTAGTCTTGCGGCAGGGTGTGCAGGACGCGCTGGTCCGCCGGGATCGCCACCGCCTGAGCCGCGTCGAGGACGCGCTCCAGGTCAGCCGAACTCACTTCGCGGTCGCGGATCGCCACGATGCCGTGGGAATTCAGGCTGCGAATGTGGTTGCCCGCCACACCGACGAACGCCGAGTGAATGCGGCAGCCAGCCATCAGCTGCGCTTCTTCCACTGCGCGCTGAATCGACTGCACGGTCGACTCGATGTTCACCACCACGCCCTTCTTCAGGCCGCGCGATGGGTGGGTGCCGATACCGACGATTTCCAGCGTGCCATCAGCCGCGACTTCGCCTACCAGCGCCACCACTTTGGAGGTGCCGATATCCAATCCGACGATCATTTTGCCGCTTTGCACGTTTGCCATGGGTCCTGCCTCTTATCAATTCTTCGCGACGGCGGGTTTGTCCGTCGTTGGCGCTGGCGCCTGCTCACGCCACCCAACGGCCAAACCGTTGTTGTAACGCAGGTCTACTCGCGCAATGTTCGTGATCTGTTCTTTCAGCGTTTTTTCGTAGATGGCGATAAAGCGGCGCATCTTCTCAACCAGATTGCCTCGTCCCAGCAGCAGCTCCAGGCCGGGGCCTGCATTGCCTGCGCCAGTGGTGAGGAACCAGCTGCCTCGCTCGCGCAATTCCAACCGAGCGATAGAGAAGCCCAGCGGGCGCAACATCTGGCTCAATACTTGGTACTGCTGCATCACCTGCTGTTGAGCCCGTTGAGGCCCGAACAACTGCGGAAGGTGTTCGTAATTGGCCAGCTCACGCGGGGTGAAGGCCTGACCCTGGTTGTTCAGCAGGGCCGAATCGCCCCAGCGCGCAACCGGTAATTGCTCTTCCAGGCGAATCACCACCTGATCGGGCCACACACGTCGCACTTCGGCGTGGGCAATCCAGGGCATCTGCTCAAGCTCGGTACGCATCCCGGCGAGGTCGATGTTGAAAAAACTGGTGGCCACGTACGGCGCAATCCGCTGCTGCACGGCCTGCTGGCTGATGTAGCTCAGGTCGCCCTGAACGTTGATCCGCGAGATAGGCCGATCGGCGTAGGGCAATAGACGCTGCGCTGCCTCGTAAGTGCCGAAAGCCAGCACAACCAGTAGCACTGGCCACATCAGGCTGCGCAGGAAACCGAAATTTGGCTTCGGAATACGGGCCGACAGTGGCTCTTTGGCCACCATACGACTGGCGCCGCGAGGCACCGGCTTGCGGCTCGGAGTGGATTGCTGATGACGTAGCGTCGCGCCGAGCATGACTTACCCCCGCACCTGGACACTGTCGGCCAGAATCGCCAACACCAACTGTTTAAAATCGAGCCCCGCAGCCTGAGCTGCCATGGGGACTAGGCTGTGGTCGGTCATGCCGGGCACGGTGTTGACTTCCAGTAGCCAGAATCGGCCTTCGGCGTCCTGCATGACGTCTGTGCGTGCCCAGCCGGTGATGCCCACGGCGTCGCAGGCACGGGCGGTCAGCGCCTTGAGTTCCTGTTCTTTGGCTGCGTCGAGGCCGCACGGGATCCGGTACTGGGTATCGGAAGCCAGGTACTTGGCGTCGTAGTCGTAGAAAGTGTGGGGAGTGCCCAGGCGGATGGGGGGCAGCACTTGCCCGCGTAGAGAAGCGACAGTGAACTCTGGACCTTGAATCCATTGTTCGACCAACACGTTTGAATCGTAGGTACTGGCGGTATTCCAGGCGTCGATCAATTCTTCGACGCGGGTCACCTTGGCCATACCGATACTGGAGCCTTCATGAGCGGGTTTGACGATCAAAGGAAAGCCCAGTTCCGTCGCCGCAGAAATACAGTCCGATTCGCTGGTCAGCACAGCATGACGCGGCGTCGGCAGGCCCAGGCTCTGCCAGACCTGCTTGGTGCGCAGCTTGTCCATCGCCAGCGCCGACGCCAGCACGCCGCTGCCGGTGTACGGGATCTCCAGGCATTCGAGCAGGCCCTGCATGGTGCCGTCTTCGCCACCGCGACCGTGCAGCACGATGAACGCGCGGTCCATGGTCTCGCTGGCCAGTCGCTGAAGGAAATCGTCGCCCACATCGATCCCGAAGGCATCGACGCCCGCACTCAGCAGCGCTTCGAGCACTGCGTTGCCGGATTTGAGGGAAACCTCCCGCTCCGCACTCTTGCCACCAAAAAGCACGGCAACGCGGCCGAAGCTTTTTGGCTCAAGGGTCGAGAACAGGGAGACGGGCGCGGCGGCTGTCATTTCAGCTTACCTTCGGTTGAGGCCACGATGGCACCCGCAAACAGCGGGCTCTTGAGCAATTGCGGTGCGAGACCGCCAATGTCACCGGCGCCCTGGCACAGCAGGATGTCGCCCGCGCGCAGCAGTGGTTTGACCAGCGGGGCCAGCTCAACGCCCCGCTCGATGTAGATCGGGTCCAACTGGCCACGCTGACGAATGCTGTGGGCCAGTTGACGGCTGTCCGCGCCCGGAATCGGCTCTTCACCCGCCGGGTAGACTTCCATCAACAGCAGGACGTTGGCGTCGTTGAGCACCTGCACGAAATCGTCATACAGATCGCGGGTACGGCTGTAACGGTGCGGCTGGTAAACCATGACCAGACGACGATCCGGCCAGCCACCGCGCACGGCATTGATGACCGCAGCGACTTCACGCGGGTGGTGACCATAGTCGTCCACCAGCATCACGTTGCCGCCTTCCACCGGCAGTTCGCCGTAGACCTGGAAGCGACGGCCCACGCCCTGGAAGCCTGACAGGCCCTGAATGATGGCTTCGTCAGTGATGCCTTCGTCCGTCGCGATGGCGATGGTTGCCAGCGAGTTGAGGACGTTGTGGTTGCCCGGCATGTTCACCGACACATCCAGCGGCTCGCGGTCGCGGCGCAGAACGGTGAAGTGGGTGCGCATGCCGTCCTGACGCACGTTGATCGCGCGCACGTCGGCGTCTTCGTTGAAGCCATAGGTCATGACCGGGCGTTTCACCGCCGGCAGGATGTCGCGCACAACCGGGTCGTCAGTGCAGACCACGGCCAGCCCGTAGAACGGCAGGTTGTGCAGGAACTCGACGAAGGTTTTCTTCAGTTTGTTGAAGTCGCCTTCGTAGGTTGCCATGTGGTCGGCGTCGATGTTGGTGACCACGGCGACCAGTGGCTGCAGGTGCAGGAAGCTGGCATCGCTTTCGTCGGCTTCGGCGATCAGATAGCGGCTGGTGCCCAGTTGGGCGTTGGTGCCAGCCGCGTTCAAGCGGCCACCGATCACGAATGTCGGGTCCAGTCCGCCGGCTGCAAACACCGACGCGATCAGGCTGGTAGTGGTGGTTTTGCCGTGGGTCCCGGCAACCGCGATGCCGTGCCGATAGCGCATCAGTTCGGCGAGCATTTCGGCGCGTGGCACGACAGGAATACGGCGCTCAAGGGCGGTCGCCACTTCCGGGTTGGAGGTGTTGACGGCACTGGACACCACCAGCACGTCTGCCGCTGCCGAGTTTTCAGCACGATGACCAATGAAGATATGCGCGCCGAACGATTCGAGACGCTCGGTCACCGGCGATGCCTTGAGGTCGGAACCGGACACTTCGTAACCCAGGTTCAGCAATACCTCGGCGATCCCGCACATGCCCACACCGCCGATGCCGACGAAGTGGATGCGGCGGATACGGCGCATTTCCGGCTGTGGCATGGCGCGCTGGTTCTCAACCATGGGCCACCTCCAGGCAGACGTCGACAACGGTGTTGGTGGCATCCGGCTTGGCCAATTGGCGAGCCGTGGTAGCCATGCGTTTCAGTTGTTCGGGTTGCATCAAAACCTCTGTCAGGCGAGCGGCCATCTCGGCGGCGCCAGTTGTTCTTTGCGGCATCACGAAGGCAGCGCCTTCGCGGGCCAGATAATCAGCATTGCGCGACTGGTGATCGTCGATCGCATGGGGCAGCGGCACCAGCAACGAAGGCAAGCCAGCGGCCGCCAGTTCACTGATGGTCAGCGCGCCCGCGCGACACACCACCAGATCGGCCCAGCCATAGGCCTGAGCCATGTCCTTGATGAAGGGGGCGACCTGCGCCTCGACACCTACCGCGCGATAACGCTCAGCGGTGACTTCATCGTGCTGCTTGCCGGCCTGATGGAACACTTCAGGTCGCAGCTCCGACGGCACCTGAGCCAGCGCTTCAGGCAGCAGTTTGTTCAGCGGCTCGGCGCCCAGGCTTCCGCCCAGCACCAGCAACCGGGGCTTGCGTCCGATCAGCGCCTGACGCGGCGTTTCGAAGAACAGCTCGGCACGCACCGGATTGCCAGTGGTGCGGCGCTTGGCTGAGGCCGCGAACGTCTGCGGGAACGCTTCACACACGCGAGCGGCGAAGGACGCCAGGCTGCGGTTGGCGGTTCCGGCCACGGCGTTCTGCTCGTGGATGATCAGCGGCACGCCCGCCAGCTTGGCCGCCAGACCACCCGGCCCGGTCACGTAGCCACCGAAACCGACGACACACACTGGCTTCAGCTTGCGCACCACGTTGCGCGCCTGCCACAAGGCCTTGACCAGCATGAACGGCGCCTTGAGCAGCGACAGCCGCCCCTTGCCTCGCAGACCGGTGACGTTGATCAGGTGCAGTTGCAAACCCGCCGCGGGCACCAGTTCGTTTTCGATGCCACGGGGCGTCCCGAGCCAGTGCACGGTGTAGCCGCGCGCCTGGAATTCGCGAGCGCACGCCAGCGCCGGGAACACGTGTCCGCCGGTACCGCCCGCCATGATCAGCACATTACCGACGGCCATGGGCAGGCTCCTCGGCAAAATCGCTCTCTTTGAATTCAGCCTCTTCACTGCCCATGTTGTTGCGCGATTCCCATTCGATGCGCAGCAACAGGCCCAGGCTGGCGCAGCAAATGATCAACGAACTGCCGCCGTAGCTCAGGAATGGCAGGGTCAGCCCCTTGGTCGGCAACAGGCCCACGTTCACGCCGATGTTGATCAAGAACTGACCGATCCACAGGAAGGCCAGACCGTAGGCGGTGTACGCGGCGAAGAACTGCTTGGCGCGCTCGGCCCACATGCCGATGTACATGGCGCGAATACTCACGAACACGAACAGCGCAACAGTGGCCAGCGAACCCACGACGCCCAGTTCTTCAGCGAGTACCGAGAACACGAAGTCAGTGTGCGCTTCCGGCAGGTAGAACTGCTTCTGTACGCTGTTGCCCAGACCGACGCCGAACCACTCGCCGCGACCAAAAGCGATGAGCGCTTGAGTCAGCTGGTAGCCCGAGCCGAACTGATCCGACCACGGGTCGGTAAAGGTGATCAAACGCGCCATCCGATACGGCTGTGCCTGAACCAGCACAAACACCGCGCCAACGGCCAGCGCCACCATCAACGTGAAACGGAACAGGCCCACACCGCCCAGGAACAGCATCGCAGCCGCCGACCCCATCATGACGACAGTGGCACCGAAGTCAGGCTCCATCAGCAGCAGACCGGCCATCGGCAGCAGGACGATGAATGGCTTGAAGAAGCCCATCCAGCTCTCGCGCACCTCCTGCTGGCGACGAATCAGATAGCCCGCAAGGAAAATCACCACGAACACCTTGGCGATTTCTGACGGCTGCACGTTAAACATGCCGAAGCCGATCCAGCGCATCGAGCCGTTCACCTCGCGGCCGATGCCGGGCACGATCACCATTACCAGCAAGCCAAAGGCGCCAATCAGCATCAACCAGCCAAGGCGCTGCCAGGTCGCGACCGGGATCATCATGGTGGCGATGCAGGCACCGAGGCCCAACACCAGATAGATCAGATGACGGGTCATCATGTACAGCGCGTTGCCCGACTGCACGGCGGCCACTTCGGACGACGCAGAAGTGATCATCACCAGCCCCAGGCCCAGCAGCGCCAGGCAGCCGGCGAGCATCGGGAAATCGACGTCCACGCCACGGCCGCTGATGATCGGCGACGGGTAAGGCTTGATCACGCCAAAGATCATGACAAGTCCCCCACGGCCTGGGCGAACACACGTCCGCGCTCTTCGAAATTCTTGAACATATCCAGGCTTGCGCAGGCAGGCGACAGCAACACGGCGTCCCCTTCTTGCGCGCATTCAGCAGCACGTTGCACAGCTTCTTCCAATGTTTTGACGCGTATCAAAGGCACTGAATCGCCAAACGTCGTGGCGAGCAGTTCAGCGTCGCGTCCCAGCAGGACGACGGCGCGGCAATGGGTGGCGACCGGGTTTTTCAGCGCAGAGAAATCAGCACCTTTGCCGTCGCCCCCTGCGATCAGTACCAACTGGCCGGGGATGTCTTCGCCCAGGCCTTCGATGGCGGCCAGCGCAGCGCCGACGTTGGTGGCCTTGGAATCGTCGTAATAGCTGACACCGTTGCGCTCGCGCAGCCATTGGCAACGATGCACCAGCCCGCCAAAGTTGCGCAGGGCCTGGAGCATCGGCTCGAACGGCAGACCGGCGGCGTGGCCGAGGGCCAGCGAGGCCAATGCGTTGGACTGGTTGTGCGCGCCACGGATTTTCAATTCGCTGACCGGCATCAGGTTCTCGAACTGGAATGCCAGGTACTTTTCGCCGTTCTCTTCTCGCAGACCGAAGCCATTGATGTCAGGCCTGTTCAGACCAAAGGTCCAGCACGGCACGCCTTCCCCGATCAATGGTCGCGAAAGCGCGTCCTGACGATTCACCACCACTTGCCGCGCACCCCGGAAAATCCGGTGTTTGGCCAGATGGTAAGCCGGCAGGCCGCTGTAGCGGTCCATGTGGTCTTCGCTGACGTTGAGCACCGTGGCGACTTCAGCGCCCAAGTGATCTGTGGTTTCCAGCTGGAAGCTGGACAGCTCCATCACGTACAGCTCGACGTCATCGCTGAGCAGGTCCAGCGCGGGCGTACCGAGGTTGCCGCCGACCGCCACGCGTTTCCCAGCCGCAACGGCCATTTCGCCGACCAGCGTGGTCACGGTGCTTTTCGCGTTGGAGCCGCTGATCGCGACAATCGGCGCCTTTGCAGCGCGGGCGAACAGCTCGATGTCGCCGGACAGCTTCACACCCCGAGCGGCCGCCTGCTGCAAGGCAGGGGTTGCCAGCGCGAGGCCGGGGCTTACGTACAACTCGTCGGCGCGGCAGAGGAATTCGACGTCGAGCTCGCCGCAACGCACTTCCACCTGCGGGTAGTCGCGACGCAACGTCGCCAACTCCGGAGGATTCTCCCGCGTATCGGCGACGGCGAACGACACGCCCCGGTTCGCCAGGTAGCGAACCAGGGACATGCCGCTTTTGCCGAGACCGACAACGATGCGGAAGTGAGAAGAAGCGATCAGCGACACTTCAATTACCTCAGTTTCAACGTGGCAAGACCGATCAACACGAGAATCACGGTGATGATCCAGAAACGGACGATCACGCGCGGCTCGGGCCAGCCCTTGAGTTCAAAGTGGTGATGGATCGGCGCCATGCGGAAAACGCGGCGGCCGGTCAATTTAAAGGACGCAACCTGAATGACGACTGACAGGGTCTCCATCACGAACACGCCGCCCATGATGAACAGCACGATTTCTTGCCGCACGATGACCGCGATGGTGCCCAATGCCGCGCCCAGCGCCAGCGCGCCAACATCGCCCATGAACACTTGCGCCGGGTAGGTGTTGAACCAAAGGAAGCCCAGGCCTGCGCCGATCAGCGCACCGCAGAACACAATCAGCTCGCCCGCTCCTGGTACATAAGGAATCAGCAGGTATTCAGCGAATTTCACGTTACCCGACAGATAGCAGAAGATGCCCAGTGCGCCGCCGACCATGACCGTCGGCATGATGGCCAGACCGTCCAGACCGTCCGTCAGGTTGACCGCGTTGCTGGAGCCGACGATGACGAAATAGGTCAGGACCACGAAGCCGATGCCCAATGGAATGCTGAAGTCTTTCAGCATCGGGATCAGCAGCGTGGTTTCGACCGGCGATTGCGCAGTCATATAAAGGAAGATCGCTGCGCCCAGACCGAACACCGACTGCCAGAAGTATTTCCAGCGGCTTGGCAGGCCTTTGGAGTTCTTCTCGATGACCTTGCGGTAGTCGTCGACCCAGCCGATGCCACCGAACAGCAGCGTAACGATCAGCACCACCCACACGTAGCGGTTGGTCAGGTCGGCCCACAGCAGAGTCGCGATGCCGATGGCGGACAGAATCAGCGCGCCCCCCATGGTCGGGGTGCCGGACTTGGAGAGGTGAGATTGAGGACCGTCGTTGCGGACGGATTGGCCGATCTGTTTGTTCTGCAGGGCACGGATCATCCATGGCCCCAGGCACAGCGACAATGACAGTGCAGTGAGCACGCCAAGAATCCCGCGCAGGGTCAGGTACTGGAAGACCGCGAAGCCTTTGTAGAACTGTTGCAGATACTCGGCCAGCAGCAGCAGCATTAATGTTTCTCCAGACTGTTACCACACAGCGCTGCGACGACGTTTTCCATCGCGGCGCTGCGGGAACCTTTGATCAAAAGGGTGGTGTTCTTGTCTTGCTCGGCGCCCAGCGCCGCGATCAGGTCAGCCTGACTTGCAAAATGGCGCGCATCCTGCCCGAAAGCCTTCACGGCATGGGCCATCAACGGACCGACGGCATACAGCGCGTCGACCTTGCCTGCAGCGTACGCGCCCACATCACGGTGCCCCTGCTCGGCCCACTCGCCCAGTTCGCCGATATCGCCCAGCACGAGAACCTTGCGGCCCGGGAAGGTGGTGAGGATGTCGGTCGCCGCTGCGACGGAGGTCGGGTTGGCGTTGTAGGTGTCGTCGATCACCCGCATGCCGTTAATGGCCAGTTGCGCGACCGTCCGACCTTTGACCGGCTGAACGTTGTTCAGGCCGGTGACGATGCCGGGCAGCGAAACGCCCAGTGCATGCGCCGCAGCAGCCGCCGCTAGCGCGTTGGCCACGTTGTGCGCGCCGAGGAGATTCAACTGCACGTGCGCCGAGCCGCTGGGGCTGTTCAATGTGAAGGTCGGGCAACCACGGGCGTCGATGCCCAGATTGCTGGCGTAAAAATCCGCTTCGCTGTTGTGCATCGAAAAACTCAGCACCTTGCGCGCACCGGCACGGGCGACCCAAATGCCGAAGGCCTTGTCGTCGCGGTTTAGCACGGCAGTGCCTTGGGCATTGAGCCCTTCGATGATTTCGCCCTTGGCTTCGACGATCTTTTCAGGCCCGCCGAACTCGCCAACGTGGGCAGTCCCGGCATTGGTCAACACCGACACATGAGGCTGAGTCAGGCTGACGGTCAGCGCGATTTCGCCCACATGATTCGCGCCCAGCTCGATCACGGCGGCGTTGAACTCCGGCGCCAGCGCCAGCAGGGTCAACGGAACGCCCAACTCGTTATTCAGATTGCCTTTGGTCGCCAGCACCGGGCCACGGGTGCTCAGGATGCTGGCGAGCATTTCCTTGACCGTGGTCTTGCCGCTGGAACCGGTAATCGCGGCCACCGGCTTATCGACGAACGCGTTGCGATTCATCGCCCCCAATTGCGCCAGCGCCTTGCGGGTGTCGCTAACGATCAATTGCGGCAACGCGCTGCCTGGCATTTCACGCTCGACCAACGCCCCGACCGCGCCTTTGGCAGCGACCTGATCGAGGTAGTCGTGGCCATCGAAACGCGGCCCTGTCAGTGCCACGAACAGCTGTCCCGGTTCGATCGCACGGCTGTCGATGCTGACGCCGTTGAAGCTCACGTCGTCGCCGACGCGTTGGGCGTCGAGCGGCAGGAGCAGCTCGCTGAACGAAAGCGGCTTAAGCATGTGCAGCCTCCCATGCGTCCAGTGCCTTGGCGGCTTCTTCAAGATCGGAAAACGGATGACGTTGGTCGTCGATTTCCTGGTAATCCTCGTGCCCTTTACCGGCCAGCACGATCACGTCGGCGGCGTTGGCTTGAGCGATGATCTGCGCGATGGCCTGGCCACGACCGGCGACGAACTCGACCTTGTCCGCAACACTGAAACCGGCGCGAATGTCATCAAAGATGCGCGAAGGGTCTTCGGTGCGCGGATTGTCGTCCGTGACCAGCACTTTGTCGGCCAGACGTTCCACCACTTCGGCCATCAGCGGCCGCTTGCCGCGATCACGGTCACCGCCGCAGCCGAACAGGCAGGTCAATTGGCCTTTCGCGTGAGGGCGCAGGGCGTCGAGCACTTGTTCCAGCGCGTCCGGGGTATGGGCGTAATCGACCACCACCAGCGGACGGGCGCCGCCGCCTAAACGCTGCATACGGCCGACCGGACCTTCGAGGCTCGGCAGCACTTTGAGAATGTCGTCCAGCGGGTAATCCAGTCCCATCAGTGCGCCAACCGCCGCCAGCACGTTGCTGAGGTTGAAACGGCCCAGCAGACTGCTGCGCAGCACATGATCGCCCTGCGGCGTCACCAATGTGGCGCGAACACCCTCGTCGTCGAAGTGCGCGTCGCGGCAGAACAGGTAAGCGCTGCTGTCTACCTGGCTGTAAGTGATCAGCCGTGAATCGTGGGGCTTGGCGGCCAACTCACGACCGAACGCGTCATCGAGGTTGATCACGCGGCAACGCAAGTCACTCCAGGCGAACAGCTTGGCCTTGGCCGCACCATAGGCCTCCATGGTGCCGTGATAATCCAGATGATCACGGGACAAATTGGTCATCACCGCCACATCGAAGGCCAGCGCAGTGACGCGACCTTGATCAAGCCCGTGGGACGACACCTCCATGGAGAGCGCCTTGGCCCCCGCTTTTTTCAGGTCGTAGATCGTCGACTGCACGGAAATCGGATCAGGCGTGGTGTGAATGCCGCTTTTCAGCGCGCTGTAGAAGCCAATGCCGAGGGTGCCGATCAGACCGCAATGTTCGCCCAGTTTGTCGAGCGCCTGAGCGATCAGCTGGGTGACGCTGGTCTTGCCGTTAGTGCCGGTCACGCCGACGACTTTCATGCTGCGGCTTGGATCACCGTAGAAACGACCGGCGATGTCGGACAGCTGCGCCGCCAACCCTTTGACCGGGATCATCGGAATGTCAGTGATCGGCAGCACCTTGGCGCCTTCCACCTCATAGGCGACTGCGGCAGCGCCATGGGCAATGGCGTCGGTAATGTGGTCGCGGCCGTCGACCTTCAGGCCCGGAATCGCCAGGAACAGATCGCCCGGACGCACCTTGCGGCTGTCCAGGGTCAGTTCACGAATCAACAGGTCGCGATCGCTCTGGGCGAAAATCTTGCTCAGGTTAAAAGGCATCAGCCGCGCCCCCCCTTCACCGGCACGACGAGCGGCGTCGCAGCGTTGGCCTGCTGCTCAGGCGGGATGGGCGCAAGGTTGTCTGGGCGCACGTTCATCAGACGCAATGTGCCGGACATGACTTTGCTGAACACCGGCGCAGACACCAAGCCACCGAAGTAGCCGCCTTTGCTGGGTTCATCGATCACCACGACGATCGCGTAACGCGGGTTGCTCATCGGGCCGAAGCCAGCAAACAGCGAGCGATAGGAGTTCTCGGCGTAGCCTTTGGTGCCCACCGAAGTCTTACGTGCAGTACCGGACTTGCCCGCCACGTGATACGACGGCACGCGGGCCCGGTACACGCCGCGTGGGTCTTCGATCACTTGCTGCAGCATGCCCTGCAGGGTCTTGGCTGTGGCTTCCGGGATGGCCTGAACCGAGTCGTTTGGCTTGTCGGTTTTCAGAATGGTCAGTGGGACAATCTTGCCGTTGTTGGCCAGCGCCGAATACGCGTGCACCAACTGCAATGCCGTGACCGACAGGCCGTAACCGTAAGACAGCGTTGCGGTTTCAGCCTTGCGCCACTCGCGGTAGTTCGGCAGGTTGCCCACGCGTTCGCCGGGGAAGCCCAGGCCGGTGTACTGGCCAAGCCCTACACGCTGCATGGCGCGGAAAATCGCTTCGCCACCGACGTCGAACGCCACCTTGCTCATGCCGACGTTACTGGAGTTGATCAGAATGCCGGTCAGGTCGAGGATCGGACCTTCGGTCTTGGTCACGTCGCGAATGGTGTATTTGCCGATCTGCAGCGTCCCTGGATACACCTCGACTTTGTCACTGGGTTTCCAGCGGCCACTGTCCAGCGCGGCGGTCATGGAAATCGGCTTCATGGTCGAGCCTGGTTCGAACACGTCGATGATCGCGCGGTTACGCATTGCTGCGGGCACCATGGTGCGGCGGTTGTTCGGGTTATAGGTCGGCTGGTTGACCATCGCCAGCACTTCGCCCGTTTTCACGTCCATGATCACCAGGCTGCCGGCCTTGGCGTCGTTTTCCTGAATGGCGTTGCGCAACTCACGGGTCGCCAGGTATTGCAGGCGCAGGTCAATAGACAAAGCCAAGGTCTTCCCGGCCTTGGCATTCTTCTTCACTTGCAGGTCTTTGATCAGCCTGCCGCGCCGATCCTTGATCACTTGCCTTTTGCCCGGCACACCGGCCAGCCAGTCGTCATAGGCCAGCTCGACCCCTTCACGACCGTGATCGTCGAGGTCGGTGAAGCCCACCATGTGCGCGGTCACGTCGCCTGCCGGGTAGAACCGACGAAATTCTTCCTTGCCATACACACCTGGCACTTTCAGGTCGAGCACCGACTGACCCTGCTCCGGAGTCAGGCCGCGAACCAGGTAGATGAACTCTTTGCTGGCCTGTTCGTTCAGCCGGTCAGCCATCGCTTTCGGATCCTGGCCCAGCGCCTGCGCCAATTGCGGCCACTTGCTCTTGTCGGCCTGCATCTCGGACGGGTTGGCCCAGATCGTAGTGACGGGTGTACTGACGGCCAACGGCTCACCGTTGCGATCGGTGATCAGGCCACGGTGCGCAGGAATCGAGACGTTACGCAGGCTGCGCGCGTCGCCCTGTTCAATAAGGAAACGGTGATCGATGACCTGCAGATCGACGATGCGATAGGCAATCGCCATCACCAGCACAGACAGCAAGCCGACCACGACGCGGAACCGCCAAGGGTAGAGAGCCCCTTCGAGTTTCATCATGGCGACACCATCCGGATATCGGCGGCATTCGGGATACGCATTTTCAGCTGATCGGTTGCCAGCGCTTCGATGCGGCTGTGCGCCGTCCAGGTGCTTTGCTCGAGAATCAGACGACCCCACTCGGCCTGCGCCTTGTCACGCACGCTGAGTTCGGAATAAAGCGAGTTAAGCAACTGGCGGTTCCAGTGGGCGCTGTAGGCAACAGCAATCGCCGACACCAGGACGGCAATGAACAGCAGCAGCATGAAGAAGCTGCCGCCGGGCAATGGCTTGAAGAAACCGCGGCTCACCGGAGCTTCTCCGCAACGCGCATCACGGCACTGCGTGAACGTGGGTTGGCACGGGTTTCATCATCGGAGGCGAACTGCGCTTTGCCGACGAGCTTGATGCGCGGCTCGAAGGCTTGATGACGAATCGGCAGGTTGCGCGGCATGTTGTCTGCCTCGCCCTTCACCAGTTTGCGCATGAACAGTTTGACGATACGGTCTTCCAGCGAGTGAAAGCTGATGACAGCCAAACGGCCGCCCACTTCCAGGGCTTCCAGCGCGGCGTCAAGGCCGGCTTCCAGATCGCCCAGCTCGTTATTGACGTGAATGCGCAGGCCCTGAAACGCACGGGTCGCGGGGTTTTTACCTTTCTCCCACGCAGGGTTGGCGACCTTCAGCACCTCGGCCAGATCGCCGGTACGCTCGAAGGGTTGGGTTTCGCGGCGGGCCACCACAGCACCGGCCATGCGCTTGGCGAAACGCTCCTCGCCGTATTCCTTGAACACGCGTGCGATGTCTTCGGCGGGCGCGGTGTTGACGAATTCGGCAGCGCTGATTCCACGAGACGGGTCCATGCGCATGTCCAGCGGGCCATCATTCATGAAGCTGAAGCCGCGCTCAGGATCGTCGAGCTGCGGCGAAGAAACACCGAGGTCGAGCAGGATGCCGCTGACTTTTCCGGCAATGCCCCGCTCCAGAGCCTCTGCACCCAACTCCGCAAAGCTGCGCTGCACAATGACAAAGCGGCCGTCTTCGGCCGCCAGCGCTTGCCCGGTCGCAATCGCTTGAGGATCTTTATCGAATCCCAAGAGCCGCCCATCCGGCCCGAGATTCTTCAGGATGAGCCGGCTGTGCCCACCCCGCCCGAATGTGCCGTCTATATAGCAGCCATCAGCGCGCACCCCGAGAGCCTCGACGGCTTCTTCGAGCAGTACGGTGATGTGGGTAAAGCCGCTATTCATAGTCACAGGATCAAATCACGCAGTTCATCAGGCATCGCGCCCGGTTTTTGAATGGCCGCCAGGTCCGCATCAGCAAGTGCGTTCCAGGCGTCCTCATCCCACAGTTGAAACTTGTTCAGTTGGCCGACCAGCATCACGCGCTTGTCGAGCTTGGCGTAATCACGCAAACGCGGCGGCACCAGAAAACGCCCACTGCCATCGAGTTCAAGATCTACCGCATTACCGATCAGCAACCGCTGAAGGCGACGGTTCTCTTCACGGAACGTTGCCAACTCGCGCAATTTCGCTTCGATCAATTCCCATTCAGGAAGTGGATAGATGCACAAGCACGGGTCGACGGTATCAATGGTCACGATCAATTGGCCGGCGCTACGCGAATCCAACTCGTCACGGTACCGGCTCGGCATAGCGAGTCGGCCCTTTGCGTCGAGATTGATTGCGTTTGCACCACGGAACAAAGGCGCTTTCTCCGAATATTATCGTTTTGCGGTCAAAAAACCCACTTCACGCCACTTTCCGCCACTTGCGCACACTATAGGAATGCGCCCACCACACCGTCAAGGCGACTTCTTAAGGAAAACCCTTACAGGACGGAGATTTACGACGGGTAACAGAGAAGATTTGGGGAATTTCGGAGCGGTCCTACAGATAAATCCGTAGAAACTCAAAAAGATAAGGTTCGAAGTTAATGTTGTTTATGAGGTGTAAGATTTTTTTGGCATTACAGGAAGGGGAAAATCGTACAAACGAGGGGAGAAAGGAAGGTGGAGAGTCGATCTGTAAGCCGGGTTCTGTCGAGGACAGTCATTCCTCTACGATGGCCATCACTGGACATCTTTAGCAACCTACCCGGTTCCAGCGCGGGCCACGCCTTGGAACCCTATTTGGTCTTGCTCCGAGTGGGGTTTACCTAGCCACGAACTGTTGCCAGACGTGCGGTGCGCTCTTACCGCACCTTTTCACCCTTACCGGCACCGAAGTGCTTAGGCGGTTATTTTCTGTGGCACTTTCCGTAGGCTCGCGCCCCCCAGGCGTTACCTGGCACTCCGCCCTATGGAGCCCGGACTTTCCTCCCCCCCTCATTGCGGAACAATGAAGGGCAGCGACTGTCCAATCGACTCTCCGCCGCCAAGGTTAATGGCAGGGCGACACAAGAACAAGCTTTAATAAGCCACTCACCTATTTATGTGTCCGGCTGACGGCTTTCGTTCATTCCGCTTTTTGCTTCTCCAGCGCGACCTGATACAGCAAATTCTTGCGCACCCCGGTAATCTCCGCAGCCAGCGCCGCCGCGCGCTTGAGCGGCATCTCCTGCAATAGCAGATCCAGCACGCGCCGTGCCTCAGCACCGATCGCGTCCTCGCCTTCCGGCTCGCTCCAGCCCGCGACCAATACCACACACTCGCCGCGCTGTTGGTTACTGTCGCCTTCCACAAACGCGCGCAGCTCACCCAATGGCAGACCCTTCAAGGTCTCGAAGGTTTTGGTCAATTCACGCCCTAACACGGCCGGGCGATCGCCACCGAAGATTTCTTCGAGGTCTTGCAGGCATTCCAGGATACGGTGCGGCGCCTCGTAAAAAATGACAGTGCGCGGCTCTTCTTTCAGCAGTTCCAGTCGCGCCTTGCGCCCTACGGACTTGGCCGGAAGGAATCCTTCAAAGATGAAACGGTCGGAAGGCAGACCCGCTGCCGACAAGGCCGCGATCAAGGCGCAGGCCCCTGGCACCGGAATGACCTGGATCCCCGCCGCACGGGCCTGACGTACCAAGTGATAGCCGGGATCAGAGATCAGTGGGGTGCCCGCATCGGAAATCAACGCGACGTCTTCACCCGCCTGTAACCGCGCGATGAAACGACTGCCTTCGTCCCGTTCGTTGTGTTCATGGCACGCAGCCAGAGGCGTCGAAATGCCGAAGTGTTGCATGAGCCGTAATGAATGCCGGGTATCCTCAGCGGCGATCAACGAAACCTCGCGCAGCACCTTCAAGGCTCGCACGCTCATGTCCTCCAGGTTGCCGATGGGTGTGGCCACCACATAAAGCGAGCCTACGGTGGAATTCAAAGCACCCGGAGCAGTCAAAGCGCACACCTCATGTTCAGTCAAAGCCTGCATTGTACAGGTTAAGGCGATGTAAACAGGGAGATTGAAAGATGGACCGACGTATCCGCCCACTGATCCTAACCGTCGTCTTAACTGATGAAACCCCTGTGACTGAAACGCTCGGTTGCGCTTCAAGACGGCCCACGCCACAGCATTAATGCCTACAACATCGCGCCCCGGCCAGTGCTTGGGTACAATTCCACGCTTATTTGCTCGAGTATCAGGAACATACACATGATCGCTTGCCTGCGGCTGTTCTCTGCCCTCTGCCTGGCTGCCTTATTGGCCGCTTGTGCCGGTTCGCCCTCCTCCAGCCTTGGCGAACTGCCACGCACACCTGACGCCAGCATCGAGCAGTTGCTCGAACAAGCCGCTGCGGCGAAGACGCCCGATCAGGCCGCGTTACTGCGGCTGACTGCGGCCGATCTGGCCGCCCGTCAAAACAATCCGGGCCGCGCTGCCAGCATTCTTGAACAGGTCCAGTTGGACCAGCTCAAGACCGACAAGCAGATCTACGCCAACACTTTGTCTGCCGAACTGGCCTTGGGCCGTAGCCAGCCAAAGGCTGCGTTGACCGCGCTCAACCATCCGAGCCTGCAGCATTTGGGTGAGATGCCAGTCGACCTGCAGACCCGTGCTCACACCGCCCGCGCCCGCGCCCTTGAGGCCGATGGTCAGACCCTCGCGGCGGCCAGCGAGCGTGTATTCATGGGCCCACTGTTGCAAGGCGATGCGCTGAGCGCCAACAACGATGCGATCTGGACACTGGTGGCAGCCCTGCCACCCGAGCAATTGCAAAGCACCGCCAATGACGACATGGGCGGCTGGCTGAGCCTGGCACGCGCCGTCAAAGGCGCTGGCACGCTGGAGCAGCAACAGGCGGCCATCGACAGTTGGAAAGCGCAGAATCCGCAGCACCCTGCCGCACGTCAACTGCCGACTACACTGGCGCAGCTGCGTGAGTTGAAAAGCGAGCCGTTGACCAAGATTGCCCTGCTGCTGCCGCAAGACGGCCCACTGGCGTCAGTGTCACGTGCACTGCGTGACGGCTTCATGGCAGCCCACTACCAAGCGCAACAGGCTGGCCAAAAACCGCCCGCGATTGAAGTCTTCGACAGCTCCCGCGTGACCTCCATGGACGCGTTCTATGCCCAGGCCAAAGCCGCGGGCGTGCAGTTGGTGGTCGGTCCGCTGGAAAAACCGCTGGTCAAGCAACTGAGTGCTCGTCCACAACTGCCCATCACCACCCTTGCGCTGAACTACAGCGATTCCGGCGCTCAGAGCCCGGCTGAATTGTTCCAGTTCGGCCTTGCCGCTGAAGACGAGGCGCGCGAGGTGTCCCGCCGTGCTTGGGCCGACGGCAAACGCAGCGCTGTGGCCATGGTGCCGAAAGGCGAATGGGGCGATCGTGTACTTGAGGCGTTCCGTCAGAGCTGGCAAGCCAAGGGCGGCACCCTGCTGGGCGTTGAACGCATCGATCAACCGGTGCAACTGGCTCAGCAAGTCGCCGAGCTGTTCCAATTGCGCAACAGCGAAGGCCGCGCTCAGCGCCTGCAAAGCACCACCGGTGCACAGGCCGCCGCCCAGCCGACCCGCCGCCAGGACGTCGACTTCATGTTCCTGGCCGCCACGCCACAGCAAGCGCAGCAGATCAAACCGACGATGGTGTTCCAGTACGCCGGTGACGTCCCGGTCTACGCCACTTCGCACCTGTTCACCAACAGCAACGACCAGGCGATGTACAACGACCTCGCTGGCGTGCGCTTCTGCGAAACCCCCTGGCTGCTGAATGCCAATGACCCACTGCGTCAACAAGTCACCGCGCAATGGCCTCAAGCCGGCGGCAGCCTGGGCCGCCTGTACGCGATGGGCATCGACGCCTATCGTCTGGCGCCGCGTCTGAGCCAATTGAAAGCCCTGCCCGACAGCCGCATCGATGGGCTGTCCGGCAGCCTGGCGATCGGCCCCGGCCAACGCATCGAGCGTCAACTGCCTTGGGCTCAGTTCGTCGATGGCAAAGTGCAGCGCCTGCCGGATACCGCGCCTTGACTGCGAGCACCACCCGACAAACTGCGGGGCGTGAGGCCGAAGCCTACGCCCTGCGGCACCTGCAGCAACACGGCTTACACCTGATCACGCAAAATTGGTCATGCAAACGCGGTGAGCTTGATCTGGTCATGCTCGACGGCGATACAGTAGTATTCGTCGAAGTTCGCTATCGGCGCCACGCCGGATGGGGTGGCGCGCTGGAAAGCGTCGATGTTCGCAAGCAGGCAAAGCTCACCCTGGCCGCACAATGGTTTCTGCAAAACGAGTCGCAATGGGCCCATTCGCCATGCCGCTTCGATGTCGTGGCAATCAATGGCGACCCGGGCGCGGGGCCTGCGCTGAACTGGTTGCAGAACGCATTCGACAGCTGACAGGGCGCTTCCGACACCGCAACACCATGCTCACCGACGCACATAACCCCTACTGTTTTTGCTCTTTGCTTTGCGGGCCGCACAGTTTTGTGCCGTGAAGCCGATGACCTGAGTCACACGTCGCCCGACCAGCCGCCCCTATTAAGGTTTTCATTGATGGACATGCAATCCCGAATTCGCCAGCTTTTTCAGGCCAGCATCGATACCAAGCAACAGGCGATGGACGTTCTTGCACCCCACATCGAACAAGCCAGCCAGGTAATGGTCGGCGCCCTGCTCAGCGACAGCAAGATTCTGGCCTGCGGCAATGGCGGCTCCGCCGGTGACGCACAGCACTTTTCGTCCGAGTTGCTCAACCGGTTCGAACGCGAGCGACCAAGCCTGCCCGCCATCGCGCTGACCACGGACACCTCGACCATCACCTCGATTGCCAACGATTACAGCTACAACGAGATTTTTTCCAAACAGATCCGCGCGCTGGGCCAGACCAACGACGTCCTGCTGGCCATCTCCACCAGCGGCAACTCCGCCAACATCATCCAGGCCATTCAGGCCGCCCATGATCGGGAAATGATCGTCGTGGCCCTGACCGGTCGCGACGGCGGCGACGTGGCCTCGCTGCTGCTGCCAGAGGACGTGGAAATCCGTGTCCCGGCCAAAGTCACCGCACGCATTCAGGAAGTTCACCTGTTGGTGATCCACTGCCTGTGCTATTTGATCGACAGCCAAATTTTCGGGAGTGAAGAATGATATCCAAACGCCTTAGCCTGTTGGCCCTGACGCTCTGCCTGGGCATCAGCGGATGCAGTTCGGTCATCAACGCCAGCCGCGAAGCGCCTATCGACGATGACCGTGGCACCCGCACCTTCGGCAGCAAAATTGACGACTCGCTGATCGAGACCAAGGTCGCGGTGAACATCGCCAAGGCCAACCCGGACCTCGACAATGCCTCGCACATCGTCGTGACCAGCTTCAACGGGATCGTACTGCTGGCTGGCCAGACCCCGCGCGCCGACCTCAAGCAACTGGCCGAGCAGACCGCCAGCCAGGTGCAGAAGGTCAAGAAGGTCAATAACGAACTGCAAGTCATCGAACCTTCTTCGATGCTGGCCCGCAGCAATGATGCGTGGCTAACGAGCAAGATCAAGACCCAAATGCTGACCGACAGCGCCATCCCCGGCTCGCGCATCAAAGTCGTCACCGAAAACGGCATCGTTTACCTGCTCGGCCTGTTGACCCAGGCTGAAGCCACCCGTGCGACCAATCTGGTGCAGGGCGTGGGCGGGGTGCAGAAGATCGTGAAGTTGTTTGAGTACATCGACTAACCTCTCATCCGCATGACGCTGGGGGCGTATACGCGCTCCCGCTTCTGCCCGAAGGGCGTGGGAGCTGGCTTGCCTGCGATCGGCTGCGCAGCAGTCGTAAACCCGGTTGCTACGGCATGTCTGACACAACGAAGGTAATCGGTTTCGCTGCCGCTTCGCGCCAGATCGCAGGCAAGCCAGCTCCTACGGCCTTCGGCCAGAATCGAAACGAACATGCCCGCGCCATTAGAAGCGGGCACAAAAAAGGCGATCCCTCGGGATCGCCTTTTTCATTACCACGCAGTTAACTCACTTGACCACTTTCAGACTTGGCCGACCGGTCGGGCGTGGCGGCTCGTCGTCCGGTGGCGGCATGTCGTCGTCCACGTCCAGGTCTTCATCATCGTCCACGGCAGGCTCGAGGTCGAAGACCATACCCTGCCCGTTCTCGCGGGCGTAGATACCCATCACGGCGGACACAGGCACGTACAGGCTATGCGGCACCCCGCCGAAGCGGCCTTCGAAGCTGACCGCGTCGTTGTCCATGTGCAGATGACGCACGGCACTGGGCGAGATGTTGAGGACGATCTGGCCGTCATTGGCGAAGCCTTGCGGGACTTGCACCGCCGGGTATTCAGCGTTGACCAGAATGTGCGGCGTGCAATCGTTATCCACGATCCACTCGTAAAGCGCGCGGATCAGATAGGGGCGACTGGAGTTCATCGAACGGTTCCTTAGGCCTTAGCGCATGTCACGTTCGGCAGCAGACAGACTTGCCTGGAATGCCTCACGCGCAAACTGGCGCTCCATATAATCAAGCAGCGGCTTGGCGGGCCGCGGCAATTCGATACCCAGAATTGGCAGGCGCCAGAGTATGGGCAATAGACAGCAGTCGACCAGACTTTGCTCGTCACTGAGGAAAAAAGGCTTTTCCGCGAACAGCGGCGACACGCCGGTCAGACTTTCGCGCAGTTCCTTGCGCGCCTGAACCCGGGCAGCTTCTTTACCGCGCGGATCCAGAATGATATCCACCAACGCGCACCAGTCGCGCTGAATGCGGTGAATCAGCAAACGGCTATTGGCGCGGGCTACAGGGTACACCGGCAGTAAGGGTGGATGCGGGTAACGCTCATCCAGGTATTCCATCACAACGGTTGACTCGTACAGCGCCAGGTCACGATCGACCAGGGTGGGTACGCTGCCGTACGGATTCACTTCGATCAACTTGGCAGGCTGACTACCCCCCACGACATCGATGATCTCGGCGCTGACACCTTTCTCGGCGAGCACGATGCGCACGCGATGGGAATAGTGGTCGGCGGGGTCGGAGTAACAGGCCAACCGATTGGTCACGCCCATGGCGATCCTCCTCGCTTGTTGAATTATCGAAAGCACAAAAACGAACGCGCCCAATGGCGCTTCCGGCAACGTCCACTAACAGCAGATGTTCATTGCGGGCGACAAGATAGCTCATTTAGCCAAGGTAAATTCTGCAATCTTTCGCCCGCCACTATACCCGCTCTGCGCCCATTACCCGAATGAGGCGCATCAGGAGGCGCGATATCTGGAGCCAGATCATCTCGCGGTCAATGCACGTCCTTCCAGTATTCGCGTTTGAGCAGGTACGCGAAGATGAAGAGTATCGCCAGGTACAGCAGCACATACGTCCCGATGCGCTGGTGCTGCAATTTGACGGGATTCGCCGAGTAGGCGAGAAAAGTCACAAGGTTTTTCACTGTCTCGTCGAACTGCTCCTCGGTCAACGTGCCGGTCTTAGGCACGATCGTCAGTTGATCGCAGGCTTCATGGGTCAGCGGCGAGCCAGTGAGCGGGTCGTATTGTTTCTTGCCGTTCTCCACCGCCTGCACCTGCTTGCAACCGATGACCTGACGGCCTTGCAGCCCGACCAACACGTTGGGCATGCCGACGTTCGGAAAGACCTTGTTATTGACACCCCATGGACGCGCGGGGTCTTCATAGAAGGACCGCAGGTAGCCATAGAGCCAATCAGTACCCCTGACCCGCGCCACGAGGGTCAGATCGGGTGGCGCGGCACCGAACCAGACTTTGGCGTCGGCAAGTTGCATGCCGGTGACCATGTGGTCGCCAATCTTGGCCCCAGTGAACACCAGCTTGTCCAGCATCAGGTCGTGAGGGATACCCAGGTCGTCAGCCACCCGCTCGTAGCGTTGAAACTTGGCGCTGTGACAGCCCATGCAGTAATTGACGAACGTCCGTGCGCCGTCCTGCATCGCGACCTTGTTGGAAACGTCAATGTCCACGCTTTCGAGTTCCAGCCCGTGCTCATCCGCCAATGACAGAAAGGGCAAGGCGGCGAGGAGAAAAACGGCCAGGAGCTTTTTCATCAGCCTGTCACCCTTTCCGGCACCGGCTTGGTCTTCTCCATACGCGTGTAAAACGGCATCAGGATGAAATAGGCGAAGTACACGAACGTACACACCTGAGACAACAGCGCACGACCCGAGCTGGGCGGAAGGACCCCAAGGATGCCGAGGATGACGAAAGCCACGCAGAACAACAGTAACCAGACGCGGCTCAGCCAGCCTTTGTAGCGCATGGACTTGACCGGGCTGCGATCCAGCCACGGCAGGACGAACAGCACCGCAATCGCCGCCCCCATCGCCATCACCCCCATCAGCTTGTCAGGGATCGCCCGCAAAATGGCGTAGAAGGGGGTGAAGTACCAGACGGGGGCTATGTGTTCGGGGGTCTTGAAGGCGTCGGCCTGCTCGAAGTTGGGCCTTTCGAGGAAGTAACCGCCCATTTCGGGAAAGAAGAACACGATCGAACAAAAGATGAACAGAAAGACCACGACGCCGACGATGTCCTTGACGGTGTAGTAGGGGTGAAACGGGATGCCATCCAGCGGCTTGCCGTTCTCATCTTTGTATTTATTGATGTCGATGCCGTCGGGGTTGTTTGAGCCCACCTCATGCAGCGCCAGGATGTGCAACACCACCAATCCAAGGATCACGATAGGCAGCGCCACCACATGCAGCGCGAAAAAACGATTGAGGGTGATGCCGGAAACCAGATAGTCGCCGCGAATCCACTGGGTCAAGTCGTTTCCAATCACCGGAATTGCGCCGAACAGCGAGATGATCACCTGCGCGCCCCAGTACGACATCTGCCCCCACGGCAACAGGTAGCCCATGAAGGCCTCTGCCATCAGCGCCAGATAAATCAGCATGCCGAAGACCCAGACCAACTCTCGAGGCTTCTGATACGAGCCGTACAGCAGTCCGCGAAACATGTGCAGGTAGACGACGATGAAGAATGCCGATGCCCCCGTAGAGTGCAGCAAGCGCAAGATGGCGCCATATTCGACGTCACGCATGATGTATTCGACGGACGCGAATGCCTCCTCTGCCGACGGCGTGTAGCTCATCGTCAGCCAGATCCCGGTCAATATCTGATTGACCAGCACTACCAGCGCCAGCGAGCCAAAGAAATAGAAGAAATTGAAATTCTTGGGTACGTAATACTTGCTGAGATGGGCTTCCCACATCGATGTTGCAGGGAACCGTGCATCGATCCAGTCCATGAACTTGCTCATGACGCTTTCTCCTGATCGACACCAATGACGATGATTGAGTCCGACTCGTATGAATGCGGCGGCACTGGCAGATTCAGCGGTGCAGGCTGCGCCTTGTAGACGCGTCCGGCCAGGTCGTAGTGGGAGCCGTGACAAGGACAAAAATAACCACCTACCCAATCTTTGCCCAGGTCAGCGGGCGCGACTTCCGGGCGAAACGTTGGGGAGCAGCCGAGGTGGGTGCAAATCCCGATCAACAGCAACATTTGCGGCTTGATCGAGCGAACGACAGGATCGACATAGGGAGGTTGGGTGGAATGCTTCGATTCTGGGTCGGAAAGCCGGTCGCCGATCATGCTCAAATTGCTCAGGATTTCAGGTGTTCGGTGGACAATGAACACAGGCTGCCCGCGCCATTCCGCGATCATTTGTTGACCGGGCTCGATCTTGCTGACGTTGACCTTGACAGGGGCGCCTGCTGCCTTGGCCTTTGCGCTGGGGAACCATGACCCTACGAACGGGACCGAAGCCCCTACCACACCTGCACCGCCCACCACAGAGGTGGCCGCGACGAGGAAGCGGCGTCGGCCTGCATTCACGCCGTCATTGGTCATTCGGTCCGCTCCCGTCAGCCTGAAGATACCTGCCTGGCCAGGCGTCTTTTTTCATTGTCATCGAGCTACCCTATGTCCTGCCGATGGGAGATCAACACCTCTCGGGCCAAAAGAAGGTTGCCGTCCGTTTAAAGCCGGAGGCCTTGATAAACGTGGCATCCATGATGTTTCCTCACGCGATGTCAATAATAGACACCCATAAAAAAACGCCCAGTTCCCTGAGGAAACTGAGCGTTTTTTTGAAAGATAGCGAATTAACGCTTCGAGTACTGCGGACGCTTACGCGCTTTACGCAGACCGACTTTCTTACGTTCAACTTCGCGAGCATCGCGAGTGACGAAGCCTGCTTTGCGCAGTGCGCTACGCAGAGTTTCGTCGTAGGACATCAGAGCGCGGGTGATACCGTGGCGGATTGCGCCAGCTTGACCACTCACACCACCGCCGATAACGGTGACGTAGATGTCGAATTTTTCAACAGTCTCGGTCAGTTCCAGAGGCTGACGAACTACCATGCGGGCAGTTTCGCGGCCGAAGAACGTGTCCAGCGAGCGGTTGTTGATGGAGATGTTACCGGTACCTGGACGCAGGAAAACACGTGCGGTTGCGGTCTTGCGACGGCCAGTGCCGTAATTTTGAGTCGCCGACATAATGAACTATTCCGTTAAAACTTCAGTTCTTGGGGCTGCTGAGCAGTATGAGGGTGTGCAGCGCCCGCATAGACTTTCAGCTTACGATACATGTCGCGACCCAGCGGGTTCTTAGGCAGCATGCCTTTGACCGCGGTCTCGATCACGCGCTCAGGAGCTTTGGCGATCAGCTTTTCAAAGTTGATCGACTTGATCCCGCCCGGGAAACCGGAGTGAGAGTAGTAGATCTTGTCGGAGGTCTTGGCACCCGTAACGCGGATTTGCTCAGCGTTGATCACGACGATGTAGTCGCCAGTGTCGACGTGCGGAGTGTATTCCGGCTTGTGTTTGCCACGCAGACGGCTCGCGATCTCAGTGGCCAAACGACCCAGGGTCTGGCCAGCAGCGTCGACGACGTACCAATCGCGCTTTACTGTTTCCGGTTTAGCGGTAAAAGTTTTCATTCTTTATAGCCTCAAAGGCCGCCCTGAAAAATAGACGGCGGAGCATACTCATTAGTACGGTCTTTGACAAGTCAAAGGCCGCCGGGCACGAACGCTATAGGGGGCTCGGGTCAGCGCGTTCGATCGCAGCGGTGTCTTGCGGCGCGGGGCATCACTCCCACGACAAAGAGACGCGGAATTATCCAGATTGCGAAAAAAATTTCAACCTGCTTTTATGGATCTTTTATAAAGGAGAGCCAGATGGACTATCGCAAACTGGGCAGAACCGACCTGAATGTCAGCGCTATCTGCCTCGGCACGATGACCTGGGGCGAGCAAAACACCGAGTCAGAGGCCTTCGCCCAGATCCAGCGGGCAAAAGATGCGGGCATCAACTTCATGGACACCGCTGAGATGTACCCGGTACCGCCGAAGAAGGAAACCTATGCCAGCACCGAGACCATCATCGGCAACTGGTTCAAGAAGAGCGGCGATCGCGCCGACTGGATCCTCGCCAGCAAGATCGCCGGCCCCGGCAACGGCATCGATTACGTCCGCGACGGCCAATTGAAATTCAACCGCGACCACATCGTGGCCGCTGTGGATGCCAGCCTCAAGCGCCTGCAAACTGACTACCTGGACTTGTATCAGTTGCACTGGCCGGAGCGCAGCACCAACTTTTTCGGCAAGCTGGGCTACACCCACAGCGACGAGCCCTTCACGCCCTTGCTGGAAACCCTGCAGGTGCTGGACGAGCAAGTCAAAGCGGGCAAGATCCGCCACGTCGGTCTGTCCAACGAGACGCCGTGGGGCACGATGAAGTACCTCGCGGAATCCGACGCCCACGGCCTGGTGCGCCCGGTCTCGATCCAGAACCCATACAACCTGCTCAACCGCAGCTTTGAAGTGGGTCTGGCAGAGGTCGCCCTTCGCGAGCAATGCGGGCTGTTGGCCTATTCGCCCATGGCCTTCGGCTTGCTCTCTGGCAAATACGCTGACGGCGCGCGTCCGCCGAAAGGCCGCCTGAGCCTGTACAGCCGTTTCACCCGCTACTTCAACCCGCAATCGGAAGCGGCTTGCGCCCGGTACGTCGCGCTGGCTCGCGAGCATGGCCTGGACCCGGCCCAACTGGCGTTGGCATTCGTCACCAGCCGTGCGTTCGTGACCAGCAACATCATCGGCGCCACCACACTGGAGCAGCTGGAGAGGAACCTGGCGAGCGCGGATTTGGTGTTGTCGGAAGAAGTGCTGGCGGGGATCGAGGCGATTCACAAGGATCAGCCCAACCCTGCGCCGTAAGGTCATCTGTAGGAGCGCGGCTTATCCCGGAATCTGCCGTGAACCGGCAGTCATCCCGACAAATGCGGTTTCTCATGCACACCGCATTTATCGCATTTACGGCGGGTTCCCCGCCGATCGCGGGACAAGCCACGCTTCTACACAGGCCAACCTTCGGAGCTACAACGAGCGCGCAATGATCTCCTTCATGATTTCGTTGGTCCCCGCATAAATCCGCTGCACCCGCGCATCCGCCCAAGCTCGCGCAATCGGGTATTCCCACATGAAGCCGTAACCGCCGTGAAGCTGCACGCACTCGTCGAGCACCTTGCACTGCAGGTCGGTAGCCCAATACTTGGCCATTGCCGCCGTAGGGACGTCCAGCTTGCCTTCAAGATGCAGCTCAAGACAGCGGTCGATGAACACCCGACCGATCTGCACTTCAGTGGCGATTTCCGCCAGCTTGAAGCGGGTGTTTTGAAAATCGGCGATGGCCTGGCCAAAAGCCTTGCGCTCGCGGGTGTACTCCAGCGTCCACTGCAACGCCGCCTCGGCCGAGGCAATCGCACCAATGGCCACGGTCAACCGCTCTTGCGGCAGTTCCTGCATGAGGTACGCGAAGCCCATCCCGGGTTGGCCCAGCAAGTTTTCCTTGGGCACGCGCACGTCCTGAAAGAACAGCTCCGAGGTGTCCTGGGCCTTCATGCCGACCTTTTCCAGGCGTTTGCCCTTTTCGAACCCAGGTGTGCCCGCCTCTACCAAAAACAGGCTCGTGCCTTTCGCGCCGGCCTTGGGATCGGTTTTGGCGACGACGATCACCAGGTCCGCGAGAAAGCCATTGGTGATGAACGTCTTCGAGCCATTGATCACGTACTCGTCGCCGTCCGGCACCGCCGTGGTCTTCACTCCTTGCAGATCAGAACCCGCACCCGGCTCGGTCATCGCGATGGCCGTCACGATCTCGCCCGAGACCATTTTCGGCAGGTACTTCTGCTTCAAGGCTTCGCTGCCGTAATGGAGGATGTAGGGCGCGACAATGTCCGAATGCAGGGAAAATCCGATACCGGTCAGGCCGAGTCGGTAGATTTCCTCGATCACGACCGTGGTGTAGAGAAAGTCAGCGGCCATGCCGCCGTATTCCTCAGGCAGGTGCGAACACAACATGCCCTGCTCGCCCGCGCGGTTCCACAGTGTGCGGTCGATGTGCCCCTGCTTCTCCCATTGCGCGTGAAACGGCGCGGCTTGCTGCTCCAGAAACTTGCGGACGCTGTCGCGGAAAAGCTCATGCTCGGAGCTGAAAAGTGTTCTTGGCAGCATGGGACACCTTGGCGTGGGGAATGGTCGAACACGGGTTGCTGCGAGAGCGTATGCCGTGGCGATTGACGACGACACTGGACACATCCGACAAAAAATAAGACGATCACGCCGTTGCTTGACCACTTTCCCATATAAGAACAACAGATTATGTCTATTCAGCACAACGTGCCGTTGCGGCGCGTCAGCATCCTCGCGATCGACGGGATCTTCGCCTCCACTCTGACCCAGGCCAAGGATTTCTTCCATCTGGCCAGCCTGCGCTACGGCAAACAGCTGGGCCAAGGCCTCAAGGCCGCGTTTGAAACCCGCCTCGTCAGCCCCGACGGGCAACAGGTGCGCAGCTTCAGTGAAGTGGTGTTACCGGTAGACGGCGCACTGGAAAACGCCGACATCATCATCCTCCCCGCCTTCGTCGACAACTTCGACACCTTGCGTGCCCGCTATCCGCAGATTCTGCCGTGGCTGCGCGAGCAACACGCAAGGGGCGCCGTGCTGTGCGGCGAAGCCAGCGGGGTGTTCTGGCTGGCCGAGGCGGGCCTGCTGGATGGCAAGGAGGCGACCACCTACTGGCGCTTCTTCAATGAGTTCGCCGAACGCTTCCCGAATGTTTTGTTGAATCAGGAAAAACACCTGACTGACGCGGACAATCTTTACTGCGCGGGCGGCACGATTTCGGCGTGCGACCTTTACATTTATTTGATCGAACGTTTCTGCGGCGCCAACGTTGCGCAGACGGTCGCGCGGGACATTCTTTATGAAGTCCAGCGCAGCTATTCACCAGGACGTATGGGCTTTGGCGGGCAGAAGCTGCATCAGGACGTGATCATCCTGCAAATCCAGCACTGGCTTGAGGAGCATTTCGCCGACAAATTCCGCTTCGAAGACGTAGCGCGGGAACACGGCATGAGCATTCGCAACTTCATGCGCCGCTTTCAGACCGCCACCGGCGACAAGCCGCTGCACTATCTGCAACGCCTGCGCATCGAGACGGCGAAAGGCTTGCTATCAGGCTCGCGCAAAAGCATCAAGACCATCAGCTACGAAGTCGGCTACGACGACGCCAGCTTCTTCGCGCGGCTGTTCCGCCAGCATACGGAACTGTCGCCCAATCAGTATCGCCAGCAATTTCAGCAGGCCGCCTAAGAGCAGCATCAAGCTGCAAGCTGCGAGCTTCAAGCTGCAAGAGGGATCAGCAGTGGGTTCGCCGAATCTGTCCGGCCAATCGACGGTAGCGTCCGAAAATCGCTACCATCGGCATGACAGAAGAGTACAGAAGAATCACCGCGCCCTCTTGCAGCTTGCAGCTCAAAACTCGCCGCTGCTTCTAAGGCTTGTGCGCCCGAGACAGGAACTCGTGAGATTGCATTTCCAGCAAGCGGCTGAGCGTGCGCTGGAATTCGAAGTTAAGACGTCCGCCGGTGTACAGGTCTTTCAGCTCGACTTCGGCAGAGATGATCAGCTTGACGTTGCGGTCGTAGAACTCGTCGACCATGTTGATGAAACGACGGGCGATGTCGTCGGTGGTGACGCTCATCTGCTCGACGCCGCTGAGCAACACCGCGTGGAAGATCTTGCCGAGTTCGATGTAATCGTTCTGGCTGCGAGGGCCGTCGCACAGCTCACGGAAGTCGAACCAGGCCACGTCGTCACAGGTGCGCAGCGCCTTGATCTGACGGTTTTCGATGATCAATACATCGTTTTCGATGGCTTTAGTGCATTCAGGAGTCAGCGCGCGGAAGCTTTTGCGCATGCTGTCCTGAGCAGCCTCGTTCAGCGGGAAGTGGAACAACTCGGCCTGTTCCAGATGACGCAGACGGTAATCCACGCCGCTGTCGACGTTGACGATTTCGGTGTTCTGCTTGATCAGCGCGATGGCGGGCAGGAAGCGCGCTCGTTGCAGGCCGTCTTTGTACAGACCGTCCGGCACGATGTTCGAGGTGGCCACCAGGGTCACGCCGTTCTTGAACAGCTCTTCCATCAGCGTGCCGAGGATCATGGCGTCGGTGATGTCGGAAACGAAAAATTCGTCGAAGCAGATGACCCGCGCTTCGCCCGCGAACTGCTTGGCGATCAGCGTCAGCGGGTTCTTCTCGCCCTTGAGATTCTTCATTTCTTCGTGCACGCGCTTCATGAAGCGGTGGAAGTGCGTGCGCATCTTGTCTTCGAACGGCAGCGCTTCGAAGAACGTGTCGACCAGGTAGGTCTTGCCACGGCCGACGCCACCCCAGAAATACAGGCCTTTGATCACCGTGACTTCTTTCTTGCCGAACAGCTTGCCGAACAGGCCAGGCTTGTTCTGATGGGCAGCGACCAGATCGTCGTACAGCCGTTGCAAATGGCGCACAGCGTTTTCCTGAGCGGCATCGTGGAAGAATTCAGGTTTCTTGAGATCGTTTTGATAACTTTCTAAGGGCGTCATATTCGCTGGCTAGGGAGCAAAAACGGGCCGCCACTGTAGCGATGGCCCGCTGTAATGGCAATTAATCCTGTTGTGGCGCCAAGGCCAGCTTCAGGCTCTCGACCGCAGCGTCGCGGGCAGTGGCGTCGGCGAACGTCGGACTGTCAGCCATGCACGCACCTTCCAGCCATACCGTGAAGCCGTTGCCTTCTGTCCGAATGTCCAGCGCGCCACCCTGTTGCAGCTGTTTGGTCACAGCGCCGGCAGCCTTGCCGTCGGCGAAGGTGCGCGACAGCAGCAGCTGCTCGCCGTCCGCGGCCAGCAACCGAAAACGGAAGCTGCCGTCGTCTTCACGGAAGCTGACGAAGCGTGCACCCTTGCTGGCTTTTTTCTTGGTCGCGGCGACGGTCTGCGTGGTCTCGCGAAATGAGCGCAGCCCCACCGCTTCACGCAACTCACCCAGGAACGGCGTGGCGATACGGCGGGCTTTCTGCGCACCGGCCAGCAGAATGTCTTCCAGATCGGCGGGACGCTCGATCAGACGATGGTAATTCTCGCGCGCCTCGCTCAGTTCGCTGTCGAGCAACTGGAACAGGCGCTGTTTGGCATCTCCCCAACCCAGGCCTTGCAGCAGATCAGCGCGGAATTCGTCGCTTTGGGCTTTGCTGGCGAAGGCCTGATACAGGGTGAACAGGTGCGAATTGTCCGGGTCCTTGGCTTCGCCCGGCAGACGCGAGTCGGTGACGATGCGCGAGATCGCGTCCCTCATCTCCTTCGCGCTGCTGAACAGCGGAATCGTGTTGTCGTAGCTCTTCGACATCTTGCGACCGTCGAGACCCGGCAGCGTCGCCACGCTCTCTTCGATCAGCGCTTCCGGCATGACGAAGAATTCCTTGCCCTGACCGAACAGATGGTTGAAGCGCTGGCCAATGTCGCGGGCCATTTCGACGTGTTGAATCTGGTCGCGCCCCACTGGCACTTGGTGGGCGTTGAACATGAGGATGTCGGCGGCCATCAGCACCGGGTAGCTGAACAGGCCCATGGTCACGCCCGCATCCGGGTCTTCACCGGCTTCGACGTTCTTGTCCACGGACGCTTTGTAGGCGTGAGCGCGATTGAGCAGGCCTTTGCCCGCGACGCAGGTCAACAGCCAGGTCAGCTCAGGGATTTCCGGAATGTCGGACTGGCGATAGAAGGTCACGCGATCCACGTCCAGACCGGCGGCCAGCCAGGTCGCGGCGATTTCCAGACGCGAGCGCTGAATGCGCAACGGGTCATCGCATTTGATCAGGGCATGATAGTCAGCCAGAAAGTAGAACGAATCGGCATCGCTCTGGCGGCTGGCAACGATGGCCGGGCGAATGGCACCGGCGTAGTTGCCCAAGTGGGGCGTACCGGTGGTGGTGATACCGGTCAGGATACGAGTGGTCATGGCGGGTCGCTTATTCTGGGTGCGGCAATCAGTTCGAGAGGCGCGGCAGGACCAGATCCTTGAGGTCGGTCAGCTTGCCGTGAAAAAAGTGTCCGCATTCTGCCACTTTCAGCAGCTCATGGGGACGCGAGAGTGCGTCAGACCAGGCATATACGAGTTGTGGGTCAACGACTTCATCGGTTTCAGGCTGAATCAACGTCAGTTGCCCTTTTTGCGGGAGGGCGCTTGGGTCGGCAATGCGCATGACGGCAGGCGCGACCATGAACAGATGATTGAGCGTTTCGCCCTTGGCTTCGAGACGCCCGCCTAGCGTCGCCGCGACAAACCCGCCGAAAGAGAAACCGAACAGTGTCATGGGCAGGTCCGGGTGTTTTTCGCGAAACCAGGTGGCAGCGGCTTGCGCATCATCGACTTCGCCCTGCCCCATGTCCGAACTGCCAGCGCTTGCGCCGACACCCCGGTAGTTGAAACGCAAGGTGATGTAACCGGCGTCGCGCGCGGTGCGTTGCAGGGTCGAGATGACCTTGTTGAGCATCGTGCCGCCCTGAACCGGGTTAGGATGGCAGATCAGCGCAAGGCCTTTGGCCCCTTCCAGGTCCAGGTAAAGGGCTTCGAGTTGGCCCACCGGGCCGTCGATGAATACAGGGGTTTCACGCATGAGCAAGAATGAACTCCGTGACCTTCAATTGGGTCGACTCGTCTAGCTGATTGTCTGCGGCTGGCATGTCGGCGACGCGTCGCCGCTATACAGCGCAGGTTCGAGCCGTTAACGTAAAGCAAAGCCGTTTATAGAGGAAGGACTCGTGGATTACTCGCTCTTAGTTTGGTTGCTGCCGACTATCGCCCTGATCGTTGGTGTGGCCATCGGTTTCTTCGTGGCGCGTGCGCTGCCCCATGCCGCGCCTAACAGCACTCAGCGCCAGCTGGATGACGTTCAGGAGCGTTTCGACACGTATCAGAACGAGGTGGTCACTCACTTCAACAGTACGGCTAATCTGGTGCAAAAGCTGTCCCAGAGCTATCAGGATGTTCAGGAACATTTGGCCGAAGGCGCGAACCGTCTGGCCACCGACGACATCACCCGTCAACGGCTGCTCGCCGCGCTGCATCCGGATGCCCTGCAAGCGCACCGCGACCGTCTGACACCGCCCCGCACCGCTGCGGAACCGCCCCGTGATTACGCGCCGAAAGCGCCGAATACACCGGGCATGCTGGACGAGCATTACGGCTTGAAGAAGTAAGCAATCCCACATCGAAAGCCCGCGCCTGAGGTGATCAGGGGCGGGCTTTTTTGTGGAGTCTCGGAAATGCCCTACGGATTTATCGGACACCCCCGGTTACGCCTGTTTTCGAAAGCCCCTAAGCTCTGCCACGGTTTTCGGGAGGGGTCATGCACATCATCAAAACAGTCGCAGCGTGCATGGCCCTGACGGGTTGCGTTTCAGCGGATTGCGTCAAGGATTGCTACATCACGGAGCAACGGGAGTATGAGACGCGGTGGGAACAGCTGTGCGAGAAGCACACGTTTGATCAGCGGTGTGAGGGGCGTTCGCCGCCGATGATGTAGTGAGTCTTCGATTCTGGCCGTAGGCAGTAGGCGCAAGCTTGCTCGCGATCGGCGGCGAAGCCGTCGTGAACCCGGTCAATGCGGTGTATCAGGCAAATTGCGCGATCAGGTTTTTTTGCTGCCGCTGCAGTCGGACGCGACCCCGGGCCGATCATAGGTAAGGTGGAGCGCCACCCCGGCACTCCTACGGCCTCCAGCCAGAAGCGGATTGACGTAATCCCCAAGCAACAAAAAACCCGCCATCATGGGCGGGTCTTTTGTGTAGCAGGCAACGCTTAGATCGCGCCGCGTGCACGCAGCAGGTCAAGCACTTGCTTGACGCTGTCTTCGACGTTCAGCGTCTGAGTGTCGATCACCAGATCGGCATCCAGCGGCACGTCGTACGGGAAGGACTCCCCTGGAATGTTGTCCTTGTCCGCCGCGTACAGACCTTGTGGATCGCGTTCGCGGCACACTTGAGGCGATGCCTGGACGTAGACCGTGATCAGGCGGTCGTCGCCGATCAGCGCCTTGGCGTTGGAACGGCCAGCCGCATCGGGTGCAACGAACGCTGCCAGTGTTAGCAGGCCCGCTTCGTTGAACTGGCGCGCCACGTGAGCGGCACGACGCCAGTTCTCGGTGCGACCGGCGCGATCCTGCGGTAGACCTTTGTTCAGGTCATGGCGCAGGTTCTGGCCATCAAGGACGAACACCGCACGGCCCATGTCGAACAGCTTGCGCTCCACGGCATAAGCCAGCGTGCTCTTGCCAGCGCCCGACAGGCCGCTGAACAACACAGTCGCGGGTTTCTGGCCGAAACGCTGGGCGCGCTCTTCGACCGAAACGTGAGCCAGCGCCCCATGGTGATTGCCCTGCCCTGCGGTGATCGGCGGTGCGATGATCATGCCCGCTGCGACGGTGCCGTTGGTCAAACGATCAATGACGATGAACGCGCCGGTGGTGCGGTTGCTGTCATAGCCGTCGAGTGCGATCGGCGCGTCGAGGCTGATCTTTACGCGACCGATTTCATTCAACTGCAGCGCGCTGGCAGGGCCTTCTTCCAGCGTGTTCACATCGACCCGGTGGGTGATACTGGCGATCGAGCCGGGTACGTAGGAGGTGGCGCGCTTGATGTCGTATTTCTTGCCCGGCAGCATGGGCTCTTCAGCCATCCACACCAGCATGGCGTCGAAGGCATCGGCCACTTGCGGAACGTTGTCGGCGTGCACCAACAGGTCGCCACGGGAGATGTCGATTTCGTCTTCCATGGTCAGGGTCACGGCCTGACCGGGGCCTGCGTGCTCCAACTCACCTTCGAAGGTGACGATGGACTTCACGCGACTGCTCTTGCCCGACGGCAGCACGACGATGTCGTCGCCCTTGCGCACGATGCCGCTGGCCAGCGTACCGGCGAAGCCACGGAAGTTCAGGTTCGGGCGATTGACGTACTGCACCGGGAAGCGCAGATCGTCGAGGTTGCGGTCGCCTGCGATCTCGACGGTTTCGAGGATCTCCATCAGCGACTTGCCGGTATACCACGGCGAGCGCTCGCTCTTGTTCACAACGTTGTCGCCCTTGAGCGCCGACATCGGGACGAATTCCATGGTGGTCGGCTTGAGCGCGATGCGGTCGGCAAACTTCAGGTAATCGGCTTTGATCTGCTCGAAGATCGTTTCGTCGAAGCCGTTGAGGTCCATCTTGTTGATGGCGACTACGATGTGCTTGATGCCGAGCAGCGATGCGATGTAGCTGTGGCGGCGGGTCTGGGTCTGCACGCCGTAACGAGCGTCGACCAGAATGATCGCCAGGTCGCAGGTGGACGCACCGGTAGCCATGTTGCGGGTGTACTGCTCATGGCCGGGAGTGTCGGCAATGATGAATTTGCGTTTCGACGTCGAGAAGTAACGATAGGCGACGTCGATGGTAATGCCCTGCTCGCGCTCGGCTTGCAGGCCGTCCACCAACAACGCCAGATCGACGTCATCGCCGGTGGTGCCAGACTTCTTGGAGTCACGGGTGATGGCTTCCAGGTGATCTTCGTAGATCATCTTGGAGTCGTGGAGCAGACGGCCGATCAGCGTGCTCTTGCCGTCGTCGACGTTGCCACAGGTCAGAAAGCGCAGCATCTCTTTACGTTCGTGCTGGCCCAGGTAAGCGAGGATGTCCTCGCTGATCAAATCAGATTGATGCGACATGACAACCCCTTAGAAATAACCTTGACGTTTTTTATCTTCCATCGAGCCCGCACCATCGTGGTCGATGACGCGGCCTTGGCGCTCGGAAGTTCGTGTCAGGAGCATTTCCTGGATGATGTCCGTCAGGGTCTCGGCTTCCGACTCGACAGCGCCCGTCAACGGGTAGCAGCCCAGGGTACGGAAACGCACTTTCTTTTTGACGATGCGCGCTTTTTCCTCGTCGGTGAGGTGTTCGAGGATGCGGTCGTCGTCGATCATGATCAGGGTGCCGTTCTTCTCGATGACTTCACGCTCGGCGGCGAAGTACAGCGGCACGATGGGGATGCCTTCGAGGTAGATGTATTGCCAGATGTCCAGCTCGGTCCAGTTGGAAAGCGGGAAGACGCGGATCGACTCGCCTTTGTTGACGTTGCCGTTGTAAACGTTCCACAGCTCGGGGCGCTGGTTTTTCGGGTCCCAGCGGTGCTTGCTGTCGCGGAAGGAATACACGCGTTCCTTGGCGCGAGACTTCTCTTCGTCGCGGCGCGCGCCACCGAAGGCAGCGTCGAAGCCGTGCTTGTCCAGCGCCTGCTTGAGGCCCTGGGTTTTCATGATGTCGGTGTGTTTGGAACTGCCGTGGGTGAACGGGTTGATGTCCTGCGCCACGCCTTCCGGGTTGATGTGGGTGATGAGCTCAAGGCCCATCTCCTCGACCATCTTGTCGCGGAAGCGGTACATTTCCTGGAATTTCCAACGCGTGTCGACGTGCATCACCGGGAACGGCAGCTTGCCCGGAAAGAACGCCTTGCGCGCCAGGTGCAGCATCACGGCGGAGTCCTTGCCGATCGAGTACAGCATCACCGGGTTATCGAACTCGGCGGCGACCTCGCGGATGATGTGGATGCTTTCCGCCTCCAGCTGTTTCAGATGCGTCAGTTTGTCGACCATGGTTACTCACGGGATAACGTACTTGTGTGGGAGAGCCTGCGGGCTCTGTCGAGCGAGGCACTTTATCATGAGGCCCGATTCTAATCAGCGATGCCTATAGATCGAAACGATCTAGTGATATAGCTCGCGATTTGGATGCCCGGCGTTCGTGGTCGTCCTCCCGTGAGCGTCGGCTTGCTGCGGGCCGCGGTCGGACGGAGGGGTCATTTCATCCACAGATGTGTTGGATGACACTCCGCTTTCGCGAGCAAGCCGGCTACTACAAGAGAAATCCTGAGGATGCGTGAGGCCACTTCAAATTGGATTGGGGCAATCGATGAACAGATGCTCCAGCGCAAAGCGTCGCGCCAGGTAATCGCCGAGGGCCTGGACCCCATAACGCTCCGTAGCGTGGTGGCCCGCGGCGATGAAACTGATGTCGTTTTCTCGCGCGCTGTGGAAGGTCTGCTCGGACGCCTCGCCACTCAGGTACAGATCGACCCCCGCGGCAATCGCTTGGTCGATGTAGCCCTGTCCGCCTCCCGTGCACCAGCCCACCCTACGGATCATATCGCTGCCTTCTATAAGGACAGGTTCGCGCCCCAGCGCACTTTGCACGCGGTGGGCGAAATCACGCGGGGTCATGGGCTCGGACAATGAACCCACTAAACCTACGATGCGGGGATTGTCCGGATCGAGCGGGCCTTCGACGGTAATGTCCAGCTGTCGCGCCAGTTGCACGTTGTTGCCGACTTCGGCGTGCAAGTCCAATGGCAGGTGGTAGGCCAGCAGGCTGATGTCGTGCTTGAGCAAGGTCTTGAGGCGCCGCTGCTTCATGCCGGTGATGCATGGGTTTTCGCCTTTCCAGAAATAGCCGTGGTGTACCAGCACCAAGTCGGCATTGGCCTCGACGGCGGCGTCCAGCAATGCCTGGCTGGCAGTGACGCCGGAAACGATTCGAGTGACCTGTGGACGCCCCTCGACCTGCAGACCGTTGGGGCAATAATCCTGAACCCGGGCACTGCCCAGATAGCGGTCGGCTTCGGCCACCAGAGTGCTCAGAGAAACAGCCATAAAAGTCTCCTAAATTTGCGGTTCAGACCGTCCCGGTCCTCGTATAATGCCCGCCATTATGGCGCAGGTAAGCTGCGTATCTACCCTCAGGACCTTGCTCAATGTTCAAAGCGCTGCGTTTTCTCGGCTGGCCATTGCTCGCTGGTGTGCTTATCGCTTTATTGATTATCCAGCGCTATCCCCAGTGGGTCGGCCTGCCCAGTCAGGACGTCAATCTGCAACAGGCGCCCCAGACTGCGTTCATTCAACAAGGCCCGGTGTCCTACGCCGACGCCGTGAGCAGCGCAGCCCCGGCCGTGGCCAACTTGTACACGACCAAAATGGTCAATAACAAACCCAACCACCCCCTGTTCGAAGATCCCCAGTTCCGCCGCTTCTTCGGTGACAACCTGCCCAAGCAACGACGCATGGAATCGAGCCTGGGCTCGGCGGTGATCATGAGCCCCGAGGGCTATCTGCTGACCAACAACCACGTGACCTCCGGCGCTGACCAGATCGTCGTTGCGTTGAAGGACGGCCGCGAGACCATCGCCCGTGTGATCGGCAGCGATCCGGAAACCGATCTCGCGGTGTTGAAGATCGACCTGAAGAATCTGCCCTCCATCACCCTCGGCAGTTCCGACAGCATTCGCATTGGTGACGTTGCCCTGGCCATCGGCAACCCGTTCGGCGTTGGCCAGACGGTGACCATGGGCATCATCAGTGCCACCGGCCGCAATCAACTGGGCCTGAACACGTACGAAGATTTCATTCAAACCGACGCCGCGATCAACCCCGGCAACTCGGGCGGCGCGCTGGTGGACGCCAACGGCAACTTGACCGGGATCAACACGGCGATTTTCTCCAAGTCGGGCGGCTCGCAAGGCATCGGCTTCGCGATCCCGACCAAGCTGGCGCTGGAGGTGATGAAGTCGATCATCGAGCACGGCCAGGTGATCCGCGGCTGGCTCGGCATCGAGGTGCAGCCGCTGACGCAGGAGCTGGCCGAATCCTTCGGTTTGAAAGACCGTCCGGGGATTGTAGTGGCCGGAATCTTCCGCGATGGGCCTGCGCAGAAGGCCGGTCTGCAATTGGGTGATGTGATCCTAAGCATCAACGGCGAGCCTGCCGGTGACGGCCGTCGGTCGATGAACCAGGTGGCGCGCACCAAGCCAGCGGAAAAGATCGCGATTCAGGTCATGCGCAACGGCAAGGAGTTGAAGTTGATGGCTGAAGTGGGGCTGCGCCCGCCGCAGACGCCGCCGCCTGCGGCTGAGGATTAAGCTTCAGGCATGCAGAGGCGGGGTACCGGCAACCTGATTGTCGGCTGAACCGCCGCGGCCAACTGTAGGAGCGCGCTTGCCCGCGATCGCGTTTGATCAGGCAACACATCAGCCATTGACCCATCGCAATCGCGGGCAAGCACGCTCCTACAATAAATCGCTACAACGCCCCCAACGCATCCACCAGCGCTTGATTCTGCTCTGGCGTGCCGATGGAGATGCGCAGGAATTGCGCGATGCGCTCCTGTTTGAAGTGGCGAACGATCACGCCCTGCTCACGCACCTTGGCCGCGAGGCCCGCTGCATCGTGGTTGGGGTGGCGAGCGAAGATGAAGTTCGCGGCCGATGGCAACACGTCGAAGCCTTTAGCTTGCAGCTGCCCAACCAGCTTTTCGCGACTGGCGATGACCTGCTTGCACGTCTGCTCGAAGTATTCGCGATCATCGAACGCCGCCGCCGCGCCGGCAATGGCGACGCGATCCAGAGGGTAGGAGTTGAAGCTGTTTTTGACTCGCTCCAGCGCCTCGATCAGATCAGGGTGCCCCACCGCAAGGCCGACGCGCAGGCCTGCCAGTGAACGGGACTTGGACAGGGTCTGGGTGACCAGCAGGTTCGGGTAACGATCTACCAGACTGATGGCTGTCTGCCCGCCAAAGTCGATGTAGGCCTCGTCGACGATCACCACTGAATCCGGGCTGGCTTCGAGGATCTGCTCGACCGCCTCCAACGCCATCAAGCAGCCCGTCGGTGCGTTGGGGTTGGGGAAAATAATCCCGCCGTTCGGCCGCGCGTAGTCTTCGACACGAATCTGAAACTGCTCGTCCAGCGGCACCGCTTCGTACGCCACGCCGTACAGGCCGCAGTACACCGGGTAAAAGCTGTAGCTGATGTCCGGGAACAGCAGCGGCTTTTCTTGCAGAAAGAACGCGTGATACGCGTGGGCCAGCACCTCATCGGAGCCGTTGCCGAGGAACACGCGGTTGGCCTCAACGCCGTAATAACGGGCCACAGCCTGCTTCAGCAGATCGCCGTTGGGATCGGGATAAAGGCGCAGGTCGTCGTTGACCTCGGCGCGCATCGCTTCAATCGCCTTGGGCGACGGGCCGTAGGGGTTTTCGTTGGTGTTCAGTTTCACCAACTTGGTCAGCTTGGGTTGTTCGCCCGGCACGTAAGGCACGAGGTCACGAACGAAAGGACTCCAGAACTTGCTCATGCTCACTTGCCTTCTTGTTGATTGTCGACGATCCGGTATTCGGCACTGCGCGCGTGGGCGGTCAGCGACTCGCCCCGCGCCAGCACCGAAGCGGTTTTGCCCAGCTCTGACGCGCCCTCTTCCGAGCAGAAAATGATCGAGGAGCGCTTCTGGAAGTCATAGACACCCAGCGGCGACGAGAAGCGCGCCGTGCCTGACGTCGGCAGTACGTGGTTCGGGCCTGCGCAGTAGTCGCCCAATGCTTCGGAGGTGTGACGCCCCATGAAGATCGCGCCCGCATGACGAATCTGGGGCAGCCAGGCTTGAGGATCGGCCACCGAGAGCTCCAAGTGTTCGGGCGCAATGCGGTTGGCGACTTCGATGGCTTGCGTCATGTCAGCCACCTTGATCAGCGCGCCACGCCCGTTGATCGAGGTGTTGATGATCTCGGCGCGTTCAAGGGTCGGCATCAGTTTGGCGATGCTCGTAGCGACCTGATCGAGAAAGGCAGCGTCCGGGCTGACCAGAATCGCTTGAGCGTCTTCGTCGTGTTCGGCTTGGGAGAACAGATCCATGGCAATCCAGTCAGGGTCGGTCTGGCCGTCGCACACCACGAGGATTTCCGACGGACCGGCAATCATGTCGATGCCGACCTGACCAAACACATGGCGTTTGGCAGTCGCGACGTAGATGTTGCCGGGACCAACCACTTTGTCGACCTGTGGGACGCTTTCCGTGCCGTACGCCAGTGCTGCCACCGCTTGCGCACCACCAATGGTGAACACGCGGTCAACCCCCGCGATGCAGGCAGCAGCCAACACCAGTTCGTTGATTTCACCGCGCGGCGTCGGCACGACCATCACCACTTCGCCAACACCCGCCACCTTGGCCGGAATTGCGTTCATCAACACTGACGAGGGGTAGGATGCCTTGCCGCCCGGTACATACAGTCCCGCGCGGTCCAGCGGCGTGACCTTCTGCCCTAGCACGGTGCCGTCCGCTTCGGTGTAACTCCAGGAATCCTGCTTCTGGCGTTCATGGTAATTGCGCACGCGCTCGGCAGCTTTTTCCAGCGCCTGACGTTGAGCCGGGGTAATGCGTGTCAGCGCCAGTTCCAGCCGCTCGCGGGGCAGAATCAGGTCAGCCATGGAGGCCGCGTCCAGGCCATCGAAACGCTGGGTGTATTCCACCAGCGCCGCATCGCCACGCTCGCGCACGTTCTTGATGATCTCCAGCACACGCTGATTGACCGAATCGTCGGACACGCTTTCCCAGCTCAGCAGATGATCCAGATGTCGGGCGAAATCCGGGTCAGCAGCGTCGAGTCGGCGAAGGGTGTTGGAAGTGGTCATAGCGTGAGCCTCTATAAATGGCGTTTTCTCAGGAGCCTAATGCGAAGGCAGGGGCCTAAGCTACCAAGCCATCCGCGCAGGCACCTGAGAAATTTGGCTATGACACGGATAGCTGGGCGGGACTTTTTTCAGAGCCCCGCGAAACAGTCAACCGCGGTGTCGCGACTCCACGGCAGCGCGAAGGGTGTCGATGAGGGCCTGGATGCGGCCGTGCTGCATCTTCATGGAAGCTTTGTTGACGACCAGGCGCGAACTGATGTGGGCGATCAGCTCTTGAGGCTCGAGGCCATTGGCTCGCAGCGTGTTGCCGGTGTCGACGACGTCAATGATCTTGTCGGCAAGGTTCACCAGCGGCGCCAGCTCCATGGAGCCGTACAGCTTGATGATGTCGACCTGGCGACCCTGTTCAGCGTAATACCGCTTGGCCACGTTGACGAACTTGGTCGCCACGCGGAGTCGGCCCTTGGGCTCGACCGCCCCCACCGCTCCTGCGGTCATCAGTTTGCACTGGGCAATTTGCAGGTCCAGCGGCTCGTAAAGGCCCTGACCGCCGTATTCCATCAGCACGTCCTTGCCCGCCACACCCAGGTCCGCCGCACCATGCTCGACGTACGTTGGCACGTCCGTCGCCCGCACGATCAGCAAGCGCACGTCGTCCTGCGTCGTCGGAATGATCAACTTGCGGCTCTTGTCCGGATTCTCGGTCGGCACGATGCCCGCGGCAGCGAGAAGCGGCAGAGTGTCGTCAAGGATTCGGCCCTTGGACAGTGCGATGGTCAACATGGGAAACATCAGTCCTTATCAGCATGCGCATGCCGGGTCGCAATTGGCGCCCGGCAGCCGTCGAGTCGTCAGAGACGGACCCGAGGTGAAACAATTCAAAAGGTCAAACCTTCAAACAACCGTCCCGTTACCCGGTGACTCCGGGGAACGGGAGGTCGAGGATTGCTAGCCCGGCACGCGACGGATCTTCGCGCCCAGCATTTGCAGCTTCTCTTCGATGCACTCGTAGCCACGGTCGATGTGGTAGATGCGGTCGATCAACGTGTCGCCTTCCGCGACCAACGCCGACAACACCAGACTGGCCGACGCCCGCAAGTCGGTTGCCATGACCGGCGCGCCCTTGAGTTTCTCGCAGCCAGTGACGATGGCGGTGTTGCCTTCGACCTGGATCTGCGCGCCCATGCGGTGCATTTCATACACGTGCATGAAGCGGTTTTCGAAGATCGTTTCGATGATCGCGCCCGTGCCTTCGGCAATGGCGTTCAGCGAAATGAACTGAGCCTGCATGTCGGTCGGGAATGCCGGATACGGCGCGGTGCGCAGATTCACGGCCTTCGGACGCTTGCCATGCATGTTCAACTCGATCCAGTTCTCGCCGGTGGTGATCTCTGCACCGGCTTCACGCAGCTTTTCAAGCACGGCTTCGAGAATGGTCGGATCGGTGTCCTTGACCTTGACCCGGCCACCGGTCACGGCAGCCGCCACCAGGTAAGTGCCGGTTTCGATACGGTCAGGCATGACGCGGTAGGTTGCTTGGCCTAGGCGCTTCACACCGTCGATGGTGATGGTGTCCGTGCCGGCACCCGAGACCTTGCCGCCCATGGCATTGATGAAGTTCGCCAGATCGACGACTTCCGGCTCGCGGGCCGCGTTCTGCAGAACGCTACGACCGTTGGCCAGCGCGGCGGCCATCATGATGTTTTCGGTACCGGTCACGCTGACGGTATCGAAGAAGAAGTGCGCACCGCGCAGACCGCCTTCCGGCGCCTTGGCTTTGATGTAGCCGCCCTCTACTTCAATGACCGCGCCCATCGCTTCCAGCCCACGAATGTGCAAGTCGACTGGACGCGAACCGATAGCGCAGCCACCTGGTAATGCGACTTCGGCTTCGCCAAAACGGGCAACCATCGGTCCCAGCACCAGAATCGACGCACGCATGGTTTTCACCAGTTCGTACGGCGCGACCAGGGTCTTGATGGTGCGGGGGTCAATTTCGACACTGAGCTTTTCATCGATGATGGGCTCGATGCCCATGCGCCCGAACAGCTCGATCATGGTGGTGATGTCGTGCAGGTGTGGCAGGTTGGCAACGGTCACAGGACCGTCAGCCAGCAACGTGGCTGCGAGAATCGGCAGGGCAGAGTTCTTCGCCCCGGAAATGCGGATTTCGCCATCAAGACGAACGCCGCCAGTAATAATCAGTTTGTCCATTGGAATCTCGACGCCAAATTGGCTCAGGTGCGCTCGGCCCATGCAGCGCGGCTGAAGAATTTCATGGTGACCGCATGGATGCTGCCATCGGCGATCCATGGGTTCAAATGCGTGTAGATCTGCTGCTGGCGCTTGACTGGACTCAGTGTAGCCAATTCGTCACTGACCACGTTCAGCTGGAAGTTGCAGCCTTCGCCTTCAACCTCGACCTGGATTCCTGGCAGCTTACCTTCAAGGAAGCTTTTAACTTCTACGGCCTGCATGCTTAACCTCAATCGGCGCCCTACGCGCGCGGGTCGGCCATCATACAAAAAAGCCCTCTCGTTGCGAACCCTACTTTGCAGGCGACGGACGAGGGGCTTGATCGATGACAGCCATCAATGGTGTTCGAACAGTTCGGTCAGACCCGATACCTGTGCAATCTCTTTCATGTCTTCGGGCAACGCTCGGACGCTGACCGACTTGCCAGCCGCTTGCCCGTCGCGCATGAACGCCAGCAGCAGGGCAAGGCCCACACTGCTGGACTTTTCTACCGCAGAACAATCCAGCACCAACGTTGGCGCGTCGCTGGCCTTGATCAGCTGTGCGCCCTGCTCACGAAGGCCTGGCCCAGTGCGGTAGTCCAACACGCCGAACAGCTTCAGCTCGCCGCCACCGACGGCGGTCACACATGCTTCACTCATTGAGCAGCCTTGCCATCGTCGGATTTCTCCTTGGCCTTGGCGACTTCCCCGGCCCAGCCATTGATGGTCTTGTCCAGATTGTTGCCGTTGCGCTGCATGGCGTCAGCGAACTGATCACGGAACAGCTTGCCGATGTTGATGCCGTTGATGATTACGTTGCGCAACTTCCATTCGCCGCCAACCTTCTCCAGCGTGTACTGCACAGGATAAACCGCGCCGTTGCTGCCCTTGACGGTCATACCTACGCTGGTGCGATCACCTGACTCATCCTTTGGCGGATCAACCGCGATACCTTGGTTGTTGTACTCCAGCAAGGCGTTGCCGTAGAACTGGAACAACCCCCGTTTGAAATTCTCCGCAAAGGTCTGCATCTGCGCCGGCGTGGCATTGCGCGAATACTTGACGGTCATGATGCTTTTGGAAATGCCGTCGGCATCGACCACCGGGCCGACAATGGTGTTCAGCGCGCTGTAGAACGCAGCAGGGTCCTGCCGGTATTTCTCTTTATTGGCACTTAGATCGGCGAGCATCTTGTTGGTCGTGTCCTGCACCAGATCGTGCGCGGAGCCCGCCGCGTTGGCCATCAGGGGCAGCGCTGCAAGCAGTACCAGCAGGCCACGTCGCAAGGTAGAGATCATGAACAGCTTCCTCATTTGGCGTCTTTATTGACCGTATTAAGCAGGAATTTACCGATCAGGTCCTCGAGTACCAACGACGACTGGGTGTCATGAATCGTGCCGCCATCCTTCAACAACTGGTCATCGCCGCCAACGCTGATGCCGACGTATTTCTCGCCCAGCAGGCCCGCGGTCAGGATCGACGCAGTAGAGTCGGACGGCAGATTGTTCACCCGCTTATCCACTTCCATGGTCACGCGGCCCATGAAGGTATCGTGGTCCAGATCGATTGCAGTGACCTTGCCGATGGTCACACCGGCCATGGTCACCTTCGCTCTGACAGTCAAACCGGCGATATTGTCGAAATTTGCATAAAGTTTATAACTGTCGTTGGTCGTGCTGGCGCTCAGACCGCTGACGCGCAGGGCGAGCAAGAGCAAAGCCAGAATCCCGGCCAGCAGGAACAGGCCGACACCGGTTTCGAGGGTGCGGTTTTGCATCAGAAGTCTCCAAACATCAAGGCGGTCAAAATAAAGTCCAGGCCCAGTACGGCCAGCGAGGCGTAGACCACGGTCTTGGTCGTGGCGCGACTGATCCCCTCTGAGGTGGGCTCGCAGTCATACCCTTGGAACACGGCGATCCAGGTGACCACAAAGGCGAAGACGACGCTTTTGATGACACCGTTGATGACATCGTTCGGGAAAGAAACGCTGTTCTGCATGTTCGCCCAGAAGGAACCTTCATAGACGCCCAGCCAGTCCACCGCGACCCACGAACCGCCCCATATGCCGACCACACTGAAGATCAGGGCCAGCACGGGCAATGAAATGAATCCGGCCCACAGACGAGGGGCGACGATGTATTTGAGCGGGTCGACGCCGATCATTTCCAGGCTGGACAGCTGCTCAGTGGATTTCATGTTGCCGATTTCAGCGGTCAACGCCGAACCTGCACGACCCGCGAACAGCAAGGCCGTGACGACCGGCCCCAATTCGCGCAGTAGCGTGAGGGCGACCATTTGCCCGACGGCCTGCTCGGAGCCGTACTTCGCCAGGATGCTGAATCCCTGCAGCGCCAGCACCATGCCGATGAAAATACCGGACACGACGATGATCGCCAGCGACATCACGCCGACCGAATACAGCTGGCGAACCAGCAGTTGGAAACCGCCGCCAATTCCACCCCGCCCCAGCAAGGCATGAACCAGAAAAATCCCCGAACGTCCCAGCACTGCAACAATATCGATCGCGGAGCGCCCCATCAGGCGAACACGATCCATCAATGACTTTCTGCGCATCAGCGCTTCCCCAAAAGATCTTCGCGATAATCCGGTGCCGGATAGTGGAAAGGCACGGGGCCGTCTGGATCCCCTGTCATGAATTGGCGGATGCGTGGGTTGTCCGACTGCATCAGCTCTTGTGGCGTCCCCTGTCCCAGCACCTGACCGTCGCCAACGACATAGAGGTAGTCGGCAATGCTCGCGGTTTCGGCCAGATCGTGGGACACCACGACACTGGTGATGCCCAGCGCATCGTTGAGCAGGCGAATCAGCCGCACCAGCACGCCCATGGCGATCGGGTCCTGCCCCACGAAAGGCTCGTCGTACATGAGAATCTGGGGGTCGAGCGCGATCGCCCGAGCCAAGGCGACGCGACGCTTCATGCCGCCCGACAGCTCGTCGGGCATCAGTTCGACCGCTCCGCGCAAGCCGACCGCCTGCAGTTTCAGCAGAACGATGTCGCGGATCATGTCTTCAGGCAGCTTGGTGTGAACCCTCAGCGGGAACGCCACGTTCTCGAAGACATCGAGATCGGTAAACAGTGCCCCGCTCTGGAACAGAACGCCCATTTGCTTGCGTGCATCGAACAGGTCACTGCGCGACAGCTGCGGCAGGTTCTGGCCATTGACCCAGACTTCGCCACTGCTGGGACGCAACTGCGCGCCCATCAGCCTTAGCAGTGTGGTCTTGCCACTGCCCGACGGCCCCATGATGCCGGTGACTTTGCCCCGGGGGATGCGGATGTCGACATTATTGAAGATGCTGCGCGAGCCGCGCTTGAAGGACACACCCTTCAATTCGACCGCGTAGGCGTTATCGGCGCTCATCTAAACTCCTTGCGATGCAGCCTGTTTCTCAGATGCCGCGTCCTTGACGAACGACACACTGTCTGGAGGGGCCGAACAAGCGGCGAACTATAACACCGCTGTCGAACACCGCCAAAGCTCCAACATGGCAAGTCGTTAATAGGGACAGATATTTCAGCCCGAGAAGACATTTCCTGCGCTGGAAACAGAGTGCTGCTGAACAGGAACTGAAGGACCGCGAGCTTCTATTAAACAAACAGCGACGATGAAGCGTGAGGCTTTTCAACATTGTCGCTATAATCCCCGCCTTTTCACCCGACCGACCCTATTCTCGACATGACCAACGCCCGCGACCTGATTCAATCCGCCCAGTGCACCATTCGCCTCGAAATCGAAGCCGTCGAGGGTTTGCTGGCGCACATCGATGCGGATTTCGTAAGCGCTTGCGAGATGATTCTGGCCAGTCAGGGTCGCGTGGTCGTGGTTGGCATGGGCAAGTCGGGGCATATCGGTAAAAAGATCGCAGCGACGCTGGCCAGCACTGGCACCCCATCGTTTTTCGTCCATCCCGCCGAAGCCAGCCATGGCGACATGGGCATGATCACCAGCGCTGATATCGTCCTCGCGCTGTCCAATTCGGGCACCACTGCTGAGATCGTGACGCTGCTGCCGCTGATCAAACGCCTGGGCATCAAGCTCATCAGCCTGACCGGCAACCCTGAGTCGACGCTGTCCAAGGCGGCGGACGTCAATCTCAATGCCCGGGTCGAGAAAGAAGCGTGCCCACTCAACCTGGCACCGACCTCCTCGACCACGGCTGCGCTGGTCATGGGCGATGCGTTGGCCGTCGCCCTGCTGGATGCGCGCGGATTCACCGCCGAAGACTTTGCCTTTTCGCACCCCGGTGGCGCGCTGGGCCGTCGATTACTGCTCAAGGTCGAGCATGTGATGCACACAGAAGCCGATCTGCCGAAGGTCGCCCGTGGCACGCCACTGCGTGATGCGCTGATGGAAATGACCCGCAAGGGCTTGGGCATGACCGCTATCGTCGAAGCCGACGGTCGACTGGCCGGCATTTTTACCGACGGCGATTTGCGCCGGACGCTGGATCGCGACATCGATATTCGTCAGGCCACCATCGACGACGTCATGACCCTTCATGGCAAAACCGTGCACTCGGACATGCTGGCGGCCGAAGCGCTGAAAATCATGGAAGACAACAAAATCGGCGCACTGATCGTCGTCGACGGGAACGACTACCCGGTGGGTGCGTTCAACCTTCAGGATCTGCTGCGCGCGGGAGTGATGTAAATGAGCGTCGACAACGTCAATAACAGCGAGCTGCTGCACCGAGGCAAAGGCATCAAACTGGCGATCTTCGATGTCGATGGCGTGCTGACCGATGGCCGGTTGTATTTCCTGGAAGACGGCAGCGAGTTCAAGACCTTCAATACCCTGGACGGTCAGGGCATCAAGATGCTGATCAACTCGGGGGTGGCGACGGCTATCATCAGTGGCCGCAAGACCCCGGTGGTCGAGCGCCGCGCGAAAAACCTCGGCATCGCTCATCTTTATCAAGGCCGCGAAGACAAACTGGTGGTGCTCGACGAGCTTTTGCAGCAACTGAACCTAAGCTACGAGCAGGTCGCCTATCTGGGCGATGACCTGCCCGACTTGCCTGTGATCCGCCGGGTCGGTCTGGGCATGGCCGTGGCCAATGCCGCCGGGTTCGTTCGCCAGCATGCCCACGCAACCACTCAGGCACGAGGCGGCGAAGGTGCCGCCCGGGAATTCTGCGAGTTGATCCTGACAGCCCAGGGCAACCTCGAAGCGGCCCACGCCGCCTACTTATAGAAGTGCATTTATGCTGAGCAAAAGAATTCGTACGTTTCTGATCTTCGGTGTGCTGGCGGCGCTGCTCGCAGCGGCTGGCTACTGGAACATCAGTCCGGAGAGCTTCATGGACCAGCCCAAGGCGGCCGTGGATGACAACGCCATCGACTATTACGCGATGAATGCTCACAGCATTCAGTACCTGCCGGACGGCTCCATGCAGTACGACATGACGGCCGACAAGGTCGAGCACCTGAAGGCCACCGACGTGACCTTGATGACCACGCCGGTTCTGCAGATGTTTCGCGGATCGGAATTTCCGTGGCACGTGCAAAGCGTTCGCGCCGAAGTGTCGCCAGGCGGGGATCATGTCGAGCTGATCGACAAGGTGCGCATCAATCGCACGGACGAAAAGAACCGCACTACGATCATCACCAGCACACGCATGACTGTCTTCCCTCAGAAGCAATATGCGGAAACCGCGCAACCCGTTAGAATCGACGGTTTCAACGGTGTGAGCACCGGTACGGGTATGAAAGCCTATCTAAAAGAAAGCAGGATACACCTGCTATCGAACGCAAGAGGACAGTATGAGGCTCCTTAAAACCCTCCCTATTTTGCTTGGCCTGGGCGCGGCACTGGGAAGCGTGAGCGCCTGGGCTCTGCCGAACGATCAGGATCAGCCTATCCGTGTTCAAGCCGATGACGCCCAACTGGACGACAAGCAAGGCATCGCCACCTACACCGGTAACGTGATCATCACCCAAGGCTCGATGAAGGTCACCGGTAACAAGGTGACCATGACCCGCACGCCGGGTGGCGATATCGATGTGGTGACCTCTGTCGGCAACCTTGCGTATTTCGAGCAATTGCAGACCGCTGGCGACCCGAAACCGGTCCAGGGCTGGGGCGTGACGATTCAGTACCATGCGCCGCAAAACCGCATCGTGCTGATCGATAAAGCCAAAGTGGTCGATAAGGACAACAACGTGACTCAGGGCGAGAAAATCGTCTATGACACGGTGAGAAAACTTGCCAGTGCTGGCCGAGCCACTGGCAGCAAGGTCACTGAAGCACGCCCTCGTGTCGACATGGTGATCCAGCCGAAAAAGAAAACCGACCAGCAGAAGGCCCCGTAATGGCAACGCTGAAAGCCCAACACCTGGCGAAGGCCTATAAGAGCCGCCAGGTCGTACGTGACGTCAGCCTGTCGATTGACAGCGGTCAGATTGTCGGCCTCCTCGGTCCCAACGGCGCGGGCAAGACAACATGTTTCTACATGATCGTCGGTCTGGTTCAGGCCGATCAGGGCCGTGTGCTGATCGACGATCAGGATGTCAGCCACCAGCCCATGCACGGCCGCGCACGTGCTGGTATCGGCTACCTGCCGCAAGAAGCGTCGATCTTCCGCAAGCTGTCGGTGTCGGACAACATCATGGCGATTCTCGAGACCCGCAAGGAACTCGATCGAGCCGGACGCCGCAAAGAGCTGGAAAGCCTGCTGCAGGAGTTCCACATCACGCACATCCGCGACAACCTCGGGATGAGCCTGTCAGGTGGCGAGCGTCGCCGTGTCGAAATTGCTCGTGCGCTGGCAACGTCCCCCAAATTCATCCTGCTGGATGAACCCTTCGCGGGCGTCGACCCCATCTCCGTGGGCGACATCAAGCAGATCATTCACCACCTCAAGGCGAAGGGTATTGGCGTGTTGATCACCGACCACAACGTCCGTGAAACCCTCGACATCTGTGAAACGGCCTACATCGTCAACGATGGGCAACTGATCGCAGAAGGCGATGCCGAAACCATCCTGGCCAACCAATTGGTCAAGGAAGTCTACCTCGGCCATGAATTCCGCCTGTAACCAGGCAAATGACAGGGGTTGGTTGGCGCGCACAGCATGCGCCTCATCGCCAACCTCACATAAAATGTCATTACACCCTAGGCAAACACACCGGCTTCGGGCATATAATTTGCTTAAGTTGGCGCCTCGGCGCCCCAAGTAGTGGATGGCGCGCATGTGCGCCGGCGAATAAGGTGTTAAGTCCCTGCCATGAAACCTTCGCTAGTCTTGAGAATGGGCCAGCAGCTGACGATGACACCGCAGCTGCAACAGGCCATCCGCTTACTCCAATTATCGACTCTGGATCTCCAACAGGAAATTCAGGAGGCGTTGGAGTCCAACCCTATGCTGGAGCGCCAGGAAGAAGGCGACGACTTCGATAACGCCGACCCGATGGCCGACAACATCGAGCAAAAGCCCAACCCTGACGTACAAGAACCGACCTATCAGGAATCCGCCCCTACTGTCGACAATCTGGAAGACAGTGACTGGAGTGAAAGCGAGCGCATCCCCAACGAGCTGCCTGTCGACACTGCATGGGAAGACGTCTACCAGACCAGCGCCAGCAGCCTGCCCAGCAACGATGATGACGAGTGGGACTTCACCACGCGTACGTCAGCGGGCGAGAGTTTGCAAAGCCATCTGCTGTGGCAGCTGAATCTGGCCCCGATGTCCGATACCGATCGCTTGATCGCTGTCACACTCATCGACTGCATCAATAACCAGGGTTACCTCGACGAGACGCTGGAGGAATTGCTGGACGCCTTCAATCCGGAACTCGACATTGAGCTGGACGAAATCGAGGCCGTCCTGCACCGCATCCAGCAGTTCGAACCCGCAGGGGTCGGTGCCCGCACCCTGAGTGAATGCCTGCTGTTGCAACTGCGCCAATTGCCGGCCAAGACCAAATGGCTCGCCGAAGCGCAGAAGCTGGTGTGCGACTACATCGATCTGCTCGGTAGCCGCGATTACGCGCAGCTGATGCGGCGCATGAAGATCAAGGAAGACGATCTGCGCCAGGTCATTGAACTGGTGCAAAGCCTCAATCCGCGTCCGGGCTCGCAAATCGAATCCTCCGAAGCCGAATACGTGGTGCCCGACGTCATCGTGCGCAAAGACAACGAGCGCTGGCTGGTCGAATTGAATCAAGAAGCCGTCCCGCGCCTGCGCGTGAATCCGCAATACGCCGGTTTCGTGCGTCGCGCCGACACCAGTGCTGACAACACCTTTATGCGCAATCAGTTGCAGGAAGCGCGCTGGTTCATCAAGAGCCTGCAAAGCCGCAACGAAACCCTGATGAAGGTCGCGACCCAGATCGTTGAGCATCAGCGCGGTTTTCTGGAGTACGGTGACGAGGCGATGAAGCCATTGGTGCTGCACGATATCGCCGAGGCGGTGGGCATGCACGAGTCGACCATCTCCCGCGTCACCACTCAGAAGTTCATGCATACGCCCCGCGGCATCTACGAACTGAAGTATTTCTTTTCCAGCCACGTCAGCACTTCCGAGGGCGGCGAATGCTCGTCCACCGCCATCCGCGCGATCATCAAAAAATTGGTTGCCGCGGAAAATCAGAAAAAGCCGTTGAGTGACAGCAAGATCGCTGGTTTACTGGAGGCACAAGGCATTCAAGTGGCCCGTCGCACGGTCGCCAAGTACCGCGAGTCCTTAGGCATCGCGCCGTCCAGCGAACGCAAGCGACTGATGTAAAGGTCACACGCCACAGCGTTCCAGTGGCAGGCAACTCAGCCTGCCTCTTAATGCACTGGCAACGAAGGAGAAGCTGTATGCAAGTCAACATCAGTGGACACCAACTGGAAGTGACCAAGCCCCTGCGCGAGTACGTCGAGCTGAAGCTGAAGAAGCTCGAAGGGCATTTTGACAAGATTACGAACGTGCAGGTGACGATGGCCGTCGAGAAACTCAAACAGAAGATCGAGGCCACCCTGCACATCCCTGGTGGAGAGGTCGTTGCGAATGCCGAACACGATGACATGTACGCAGCAATCGACCTGCTCACTGACAAGCTCGACAGACAATTGCTCAAGCATAAGGAAAAGCAGCAAAGCATCCTCAAAGGTGCGGCCGCTCGCTGACATTCCCCATCCATGATCCGACTTGAAAACATCCTGACCCCTGGCCGTTCCCTTGTGAACGTGCCAGGCGGCAGTAAAAAAGCCGTTCTTGAAGAGATTGCCAAACTGATCGGGCGAGAAGTGCCTGGATTCGATCGGCAAACCGTCTATGAAAGCCTCATTGCCCGCGAGAAGCTGGGTTCCACCGGCTTCGGTAACGGAATCGCAATCCCTCACTGTCGACTGAAAGGCTGCACGTCGCCGGTCAGCGCAGTGCTGCACCTGGAAAAGCCCGTCGATTTCGATGCCATCGACGGCGCTCCGGTGGACCTGCTATTCGTATTACTCGTTCCCGAAGCCGCCACCGATGCGCACCTTGAACTGCTTCGTCAGATCGCCAGCATGCTCGACCGCGCAGATGTGCGCGCCAGCCTGCGCGGCGCCAAGGACAGCGAATCGCTTTACAACGTCGTGCTCGACGCTCAGACCGGCCACTGATCATGCGCATGATCATCGTCAGCGGTCGCTCCGGCTCCGGCAAGAGCACGGCCCTCGATGTTCTCGAAGACAGCGGTTTCTATTGCGTCGACAACCTGCCGGCCGGCCTGCTTCCTGAACTTGCCGAACGCGCGCTCATCAACACCGAACTCGCAGAGCCGCTGCTGGCCGTGTCCATTGACGCCCGAAACGTGCCCAGCCACCTGACCCGTTTCCCGCGCATGCTCGAAGAAGTGCGCGCACGGCACATTCAATGCGACGTGCTGTTCCTCGATGCCGAAGAGTCCACACTGCTCAAGCGTTTTTCCGAGACCCGCCGTCGTCATCCGCTGAGCAATGCCACACGCTCGCTGGCCGAGGCAATTCGCGACGAGAAGACCCTGTTGGGGCCGATCATCGACCTGGCTGATCTGACCGTCGATACGACCCACCTCAATCTTTACCAGCTGCGCGACACCCTGAAGCTGCGCCTGCTGAACAAGCCGGAACCGGGCACCGCCTTTCTGATTGAATCCTTCGGTTTCAAGCGTGGCATGCCGGTGGACGCGGATCTGGTGTTCGACGTGCGATGCCTGCCCAATCCTTACTGGAAACCCGAGTTGCGTGAGCAGTCCGGGCTTGACCAACCGGTAGCTGACTATCTGGCCGCACAACCGGATGTCGAAGAGATGTTTCAGGACATCTCGTCATACCTGACCAAATGGTTGCCGCGCTTCGCCGCCAGCAACCGCGCCTACGTCACCATTGCCATTGGCTGCACCGGTGGACACCACCGCTCCGTCTACCTGACCGAGCGTCTGGGTCATGTGCTGCAACAATCGCTCAAGAATGTTCAGGTCCGCCACCGCGACCTAAGCTAAGGATCTCCAACGCGATGCCCGCTCATCAAATCACCATCATCAACAAGCTGGGCCTGCACGCCCGTGCCGCCGCAAAATTCGTCGGAGTGGCCGGCAAATACCCCTGTCAGATCCGTGTCGGCCGCAGCCCGGACACCATGGTCGATGGCAAGAGCATCATGGCCGTCATGATGTTGGCCGCGGGCAAAGGCACCGACATTCATCTGCTCACCGAGGGCGATGACGAACAAGCGGCGCTGGACGGTTTGATCGAGCTGATCAACAACAAGTTCGACGAGGGGGAATGACTGTCTGCAGATTCAGGCTCCCTCACGGCGTCTCCCGTGAAGTCCGCCACTCAAGGGACTTCACGAAACCGCTTCCACCTGGCTTGATACGGCCAGTCATCCTTTCTAGCGATTTCAATTTCACCGGACTTGATCAATCCCCCCGAAGCATCTTTAATCCACGCTTCAACAAAGCACGTCCCGACCCGTCACCTTCAAGCATGGACCAGCTTGAACAGACTGCTAACGCCTGTACACACAGGCCTCAATAGCTGAATTGCTGACAGAGCTGATCGATGACATTCACCCCCGCTGCGGCCTACCGAGCCTGGTCTCGCTCGGAAAAAATGCTGATGTCGGGCAGCGTGCTGGCCGTGGTGGCGATTCTCACAATCGTGGCCTCGCTGCTGATTCGCGAATACGCAAGCGCCACTGACAGCGCCGTGCAGTCGGCGAACAACGTCGTGCAGTTGATCGACGCAGACGTACAGCGCAATGCCGAGCTTTACGACACATCGCTTCAGGGCATGATTGCGACTTGGCAAGATCCGGAAGTAAAGTCGCTGTCGTCCCAGCTGCGCCAGTTGATCATTTTCGAACGTTCAACGGCGGCCCCTTACAAGGGCGATCTGGTGATTCTCGACGAAACCGGCGACATTGTGGCTGATTCGCTGTCGGTCATTCCTCGACAGGACAACTTCTCCGATCGCTTGGTTTTCAAGCAGCACCGCGAGAATCCGTCGACGACCCTGCGTGTGGGCGGCCCGTTCAAAGCGCGCTGGGGATTCAAGGATTGGTGCATCAGTTTCAGCCGCCGCCTGCCCTCCCCTGATGGCCGATTCACCGGCATTGCCAGCGCGTCGATGCGACTGACGTATTTCAACCAGCTGTTTCGCGGCTTGAACGTCGGCAAAAACAGCACGGTCAACCTGATCAACGCTGAGGGGATACTGCTGGCCCGGCAAGCGGAGCAACCGGACAGATACTCCGTTGGCGAAGATTTCAGTCAGCGTCCTACTTTTCGCCGGATTCTCCAGCAAAACAGCGGGAGCTTCACGGCAGTGTCGGATCTGGACGGCGTGACGCGGTTGTACACCTTCTCACGCGTGGGCGAGCTGCCATTGATCGTCATCGTGGCCCAATCCCGAGATGTGGTCTACGCGGTGTGGAAACGTAATGCGATTCTGGTGGGCGGCGCGACAAGCCTGCTGTGTCTAGGCATTCTCTGGCTGTCGTACCTGCTAGGCAAACAGCTGAAGCTGCGGCATATCGCTGAGCGGGAACTGGCTGAGTTGGCATCGACCGACGGATTGACGGGCCTTGCCAACCGCCGCCGACTGGATCAGGTGTTTCAGCAGGAATGGTCGAGGGGGATGCGATCCGGCAAGCCGCTGTCACTGCTGATGATCGACGTGGACCATTTCAAAGCATTCAATGACCGACACGGGCATCACGGCGGGGATGTGGCATTGCGCAGTGTGGCCCAGACCCTGGCCGCGGCCATTCGTAGACCGGGTGACCTGGCGGCGCGCTATGGCGGTGAGGAATTTCTGGTGGTGCTGCCGGAAACCGACCTGCAGGGGGCTCGAGTCATCGCCGAAAAGATCAGAACGGCGATAGAGGGGCTGCCGCCTTACGCGGGCGACAAGCATCCGGTCACGGTCAGCATTGGCATTGCCTCAAGGCTACCCCGTGCCAGCGACAGGCAGGCCCAGCTGTTTACTGATGCAGACAACGCGCTGTATCGCGCGAAACACAGCGGCCGTAACCGAACCGAATTTAACCCGCCCCCGGAAATGGCATAAAAAAACGCCAGACGATGCTGGCGTTTTTATTGGGAGTCAGGATGAGCGGTAGACGCTCAAACGCTCCGATCAGCTCGCTCTGCGCACAGTGTCACGCAATGCTTTGACCTTATCGTGATTGGCTTGCACGCCAGGCAGCTGGCGCTGAATCAGCGTAGTCACGCTAGCAGGAAGATTTTTCTCTACCGCTTTCTGCGCTGCTTCTTTGTAAGCCTTCAAAGCGTGGTCTTCACCGCGTTCGACCTCGTTCAATACAGCTTCATCGCTCTTGCCGGTTACAGCAGCTTTCAGCTCAACCCAGAGGCGATGCACTGCGCCGGTCGCGCTGGAGGATTTATCCGGGTCGCCGCCCAAGGAGCGCACTTCGGCTTGAAGCTCACGAACAGCGGTTGCACATTCAGTAGACCGCGAAAGGAAGTACGCCTTGATTTCAGGGTTTTTGACGTCTTCAGCAGCAGTGTGAAAACCTTTCTCGCCGTCAATGCTGGTTTCAATCAGGTCATTGAGGACAGAGATTGCTTCTTTGTTGATATCCGTCATTTTGCAGTTCCTTTCTGGCAGGTTAATCGAAACGTGGGTACTTCTTCATTCGATAGGACGACTGTTGCAGGCTGCATGCCAGGTTTTACAAGAATAAAAATCTTTGAATATCAACTAGTTATTATTTGCAAGAAACAGGTAGCCCTGTCTTTTTGCATGATCTATCCATTTGCAGCTATGCAAAATGCACGTACCTTAGCGGTTCAGCAAAAAAGACCAGCGGTGGCGTAATGAATCCCGAGACACTCAGACTTTTAGTCACCCGCGAAATGCCTTATGGCAAATACAAAGGACGGTTGCTTGCAGACTTGCCAGGCGACTATCTGAACTGGTTTGCGCGCAAAGGCTTCCCAAAGGGAGAGCTGGGCAGTCTGCTTGCACTGATGCAGGAGATTGATCACAACGGTCTGTCTGCGCTGCTCGACCCGCTTCGTAGCAGTCCCCGCGAGCCGTTGCGGAGATCCCCTTTGAAAACACCGATTCGCTTTTCCTGACCTCTGACGAGATGAATGACGTGATGACGCCTCTGCAAACCGCTGCCCTCTCTGCTGCACAGCAACGCGCTCAGGACGAAGTGTTTTGGCGCAACGTTGCAGGTCAATACGACGTTGAGCCGGGGCCGATCAACTTCGAACATGGCTACTTTGGACGCATGACACGCGAGGTGCTGCGGACTTACGAGCAACACCTGGCCTATGTGAACCGCACCAATTCGGTCTATGTCAGGCAACAATTCGATACCCAGGACAGCGAAGTCATTCGTGCCGATCTTGCACGGTTGCTCAACGTACCGACGCGAGAAGTCGCCCTCACCCGCTGCGCTTCAGAGTCTTTGCAAACCCTGATTCGCAACTACAACGCGCTGCAACCGGGGGATCAGGTGCTGATCAGCGACCTGGACTACATCAGCGTGCAGACGGCCATGCGCTGGCTGGCCAAACAACGCGGCGCGGAACTCATCGAGATTCATCACGCTCACCCAGCGAGCTATGAATCCCTGGTCGAGGCGTATCGCGAAACCTTCGCTGCCAATCCACGGCTCAAGCTGATGGCGTTGACCCACGTGACCCACCGCACCGGGCTGGTGATGCCGGTCGAGGCCATCGCAGCGCTGGCCAAGTCGCGCGGTATCGACGTGATCCTGGACGGCGCTCACGCCCTTGGCCAGCTGGATTTCAAACTGGATGCGCTCGGTGTTTCGTTTGCCGGTTTCAACCTGCAGAAATGGATGGGCGCGCCACTGAGCCTCGGCTTCATTTATGTGAAGCAGGAGCGGTTGTCGGCCATTGATCCAGACATGGGCGACGAACGTTACGCCATCGACGACATCCTGGGGCGGGTGCCGTATGGGACGCCGAACATTCCTGCGCTGCTGTCGCTGACCAAGGTGTTCGAGGAACACCGGGCCATCGGCGGCTCTGCGGTAAAGGGTGCACGCTTGGCCTATTTACGGGACCTGTGGGTTCGCGAGGCACGTCATATTCCGGGTATCGAGGTTCTGACGCCGGATGATCCACGGCTGTACTGCGGGATCACGTCGCTGCGCTTCACGCGCCATGACGATCAGTCTTTGATGGCTCAACGATTGCTCGATGAGCACGAGATTTTTGTGGTCGCCCGCGCCGGCTCTGCGTGTGGCCCGTGCATTCGGATCACGCCCGGTTTCATCACCTCCACTGACGATGTGGCGAAGCTAGTGGCGGCCCTGCGCGCGCTGGCCTGAGGCTCGAAGCGGCACCGAGAGGCAAAAAAAAGCGGCGACCGTGGAAGAGACGGCGCCGCAAAAGAGTTTCAATGGAAAAGTACCTTTGCAAAAGGTGCGATAAAGATACGCCTCCGGATCAGGTCGAGTGCGGTACATATATATCGCACAGGCAAAAAAAACGGCGCTCCGGACCAAGGGAGCACCGTTAAATAGCCATGCAACAACGACTTCTGTAGCAGCGCCTCACCGCTTGAATCCCAGCCTCTGGAGAGGATTTAAACAGCTCGCGCATGAACGGGGGCTGTCGAGAATCAACCGGTAAGGCATTTGACGCAATTTTCAATCGAACAGCGCGATTGCCTCGGCTGTTGCATCGGTAATACGACCCCAATCGCCGTTCTTGACCCATGCGTTGTCGATCATCCAGGTGCCGCCCACGCACATTACGTTAGGCAGTGCCATGTAGTTTTTCAGGTTGGCTGCGCTGACGCCGCCGGTTGGGCAGAAGCGCACTTCCGGGAATGGCCCGCCGAGCGCTCTGATCGCCCCGACACCGCCACTGATTTCGGCTGGAAACAGCTTGAAGCGGCGATAGCCCAAGGCATAACCGATCATGATTTCCGACGCGCTGCTGACACCGGGCAGCAGCGGCAATTCGCTCTGCGCGCCCGCTTCCAGCAAATCCTGGGTGCTGCCTGGGGTGACGATGAATTGCGAGCCTGCATCTTCTGCTGCTTTGAGCATGTGACGGTCGAGGATCGTGCCCGCGCCCACGCACAGCTCAGGGCGTGCTTCGCGCAGCATGCGAATGGCCTTGAGGCCGAATTCGGAACGCAGGGTAATTTCCAGCGCGTTCAGGCCGCCTGCTGCCAGCGCATCGGCCAGCGGCAGCACGTCCTGTTCGCGTGCAATGGTGATGACCGGGAGAATCTTTGCTTTTGCGCAGAGTTCGTCGATCTGGGCAATCTTGCTCGCCATGCTATTCAACGGCTGTTTCACGTGGGTATTTTCCATGGCGGCTGATCCTTTGCTTATGGGCACCAGTAGATCTCTAGAGACGGGTTGAGGAACGCGCGGATCGGCATTTCGGCGAGATCATCGCCTGCCAGCGCGGCGCGCAGGGTTTCCAGTTTTGCCTGCCCGGAAACGGACAGGATCGGCGTCGTGGCCGACGCCAACAGTGACCGCGTCATGGTCAGACGCTGATGAGGAATGCTCGGCGCCAGCATGGGCAGACAGCGGCGCTCGCTGTTCAGGTCCAGCGCTTCGGCCAGGTTCGGGCTGTTCGGGAACAGCGACGCGGTATGACCGTCGTCCCCCATGCCCAATACCAGCACGTCGATTTTCGGCAGTTCCTTGAGCGCCTCGTCGGTAGCGGCCGCCGCTTCTTCGAGGGTCGTCGTCGGACGATAGAGGCTGAAGAAGCCTGCTTTCTCCGCCGGGCCCTGAAACAGGAAGCGCTTGAGCAGGCCCGCATTGCTGTCGGCGTGTTCGGTCGGGACCCAACGCTCGTCGGCCAGACTGATGGCGACTTTGGCCCATTCGATCGGCTTCTGCGCCAGTGCCTGGAAGAACGCGACCGGGCTCTTGCCGCCGGAGACCACCAGCGTCGCAACGCCGTGTGGATTGCTCGCAATGGCGGCCGTCAGACGATCAGCCACATGGTCGGCCAACGCGTTGGCCAGTTGCTCGGGGTTGTCGAATTCGTTGGCTTTCAGACCCGCCGGAAACTCAAGTTCACATATCGCCATACCAAGACCTCCCGTCACGAGTAATGAGCGCAATGGAGCTCATCGGCCCCCAAGAGCCCGCTGCATAAGGTTTGGGCGCATCGCCGGCTTTTTTCCAGCCAGCGATCAGCTGGTCGCACCACTGCCACGCATACTCGATCTCATCTTTACGGACAAACAGATTCTGATTGCCACGCATGACCTCCAACAACAACCGCTCATACGCGTCCGGAATCCGGGCGCTGCGGTAGGCGTCGGAGAAGCTCAGTTGCAAGGGGTTGCTGCGCAATTGCATGCCTTTGTCCAGGCCCTGGTCCTTGGTCATCACTTGCAGAGAAATACCCTCATCAGGCTGCAAACGAATAATCAGGCGGTTGCTGATCTGCATCCGTTGTTCCGGGGCGAAGATGTAGTGCGGCGGTTCCTTGAAATGGATCACGATCTGCGACAGCTTCTGCGGCATGCGTTTGCCAGTCCGCAGGTAGAACGGCACCCCCGCCCAACGCCAGTTACGGATGTCGGCACGAATGGCAACGAACGTTTCGGTGTCGCTCTGGGTGTTGGAGTTTTCCTCTTCCAGATAACCGGGAACCGGTTTGCCTTCGCTGTAACCCGCGATGTATTGCCCGCGCACCACTTGGGTAGCGAGGCGTTCCGGGGTGAACGGCGCCAGTGCCTTGAGCACCTTTACCTTTTCATCGCGGATGCTGTCGGCGGACAGGTCGCTCGGCGGGTCCATCGCAATCAGGCACAGCAGCTGCAACAGGTGGTTCTGGATCATGTCGCGCAGTTGACCGGCCTGATCGAAATAGCCCCAACGGCCCTCGATCCCCACTTTCTCCGCCACTGTGATCTCGACGTGGGAGATGTAATTCTGGTTCCACTGGGTTTCGAACAGGCTGTTGGCAAAGCGCAGCGCGATGAGGTTTTGAACGGTGTCTTTGCCCAGGTAGTGGTCGATCCGATAAACGCGGTTTTCCGGCAGAAACCGCGCCACAGCGTCGTTGACCCGCTGCGACGAGGCGAGGTCGTGGCCGATCGGCTTTTCCAGGACAGCGCGGGTGCGGTCGGTCAGGCCAACGAGCGCAAGGTTTTCGCAGATCGCGCCATACACCGAGGCCGGCGTGGCGAAGTAAGCAATCATGGTTTGCGCATCGCCCACGGCTTCGGCGAGAGCAACGTAGTCTTCGCCTTTGAGGAAATCCACGTGCAGGTAGCTCAGGCGCGCCTGAAAACGCTCAACGTGTTCACCTTCCAACTGGGATTCTGGGACAAAGCGACGCAGGCTCTTGTCGATGTAGGCCATGTGCTCTTGCGGCGTTCCTGGCTCACGCGCCAAGGCCAGAATTCGGGTCTCGGCATGCAGCAGTCCAGCACGGTCCAGCTGGTACAACGCGGGGAACAGTTTGCGCACGGCCAGGTCGCCCAAGGCGCCGAACAAGGCGAAGGTGCACGGTTCAACCGTAATCGAGAGCATAATGTTGGTTCTTTTATCAAGTTAGGCTACAAATACCTTTTTTAAAGGCGTTACTCAAGGCCAAATGTAGTAATAACCACAACATTTACCCAATAAACACATTACAGTGGTGATCACTACAGGCCCCCAGTACGATAGGCCACCTTTGCTACAGGCTAAAGGCCCAGTTGCACACCTTTTGCAGAAATGCCGATAGAACAGCCTGTTACCGCTTCACGAGAAGGACTTTGAATGGACCGCGTACGCAATCTGCTGGAGCAAATCCAGAGCCGTCTTGAAGAATTGAACAAGGCCGAGCGCAAGGTCGCCGAGGTGATCCTGAGTAATCCTCAGCAGGCCACCCGGTTCAGTATTGCGGCGCTGGCCCAGGCGGCGAAAGTCAGCGAACCCACCGTCAATCGCTTCTGCCGCTCGTTCGACGTCAGTGGTTACCCGGAACTCAAATTGCAACTGGCTCAGAGTCTGGCCAGCGGCGCCGCATACGTCAGCCGTGCCGTGGAAGCGGACGACAATCCTGAAGCCTACACCCGCAAGATTTTCGCCAGTGCCATTGCCTCGCTCGACAGCGTGTGTCAGGTGCTGGACCCGACCCTGATCAGCCGGGCGGTGGACCTGTTGATACAAGCGCGGCAGATCCACTTCTTCGGCCTTGGCGCTTCGGCGCCGGTGGCACTGGACGCTCAACACAAGTTTTTCCGTTTCAACCTGGCCGTCACGGCTCATGCCGATGTTTTGATGCAGCGCATGCTGGCGTCGGTGGCGCACACGGGGGAGTTGTTCGTGATCATTTCCTACACCGGCCGCACCCGCGAACTGGTGGAAGTGGCACGTATCGCTCGCGAGAATGGGGCCTCGGTACTCGGCCTCACGGCGGCAGGTTCGCCGCTGGCCAAGGCCAGTACGTTGAGCCTGAATATTCCGCTGCCTGAGGACACCGACATTTATATGCCGATGACTTCGCGGATCATCCAGCTTACGGTGCTCGACGTACTGGCGACTGGCATGACCTTGCGCCGCGGCGTGGACTTCCAGCCGCATCTGCGCAAGATCAAGGAAAGCCTCAACGCCAGTCGTTATCCGGTAGACGACGAACTGGGCTGAGCCGCCCGCCTTACTTCACCACCCTCCCCACGCCGCGACCACGAGGATCGGAGGCGGTCTCGACTTTGGTGCCATCGATCTTGATCGCCTGCACGTTGCCCATGGACCAGCCCTGATCCTTGAGCGTGTAGCCCATGGCTTTCAACTCATCAGCGACCGGCGCGGGCAATGGCGCGAATTTCTCGGTGTAGATCGTGTCCTTGGGCAGCAACTGATGGTGCACCCGTGGCGCAGCGACGGCGTCTTTTAACGGCATGTGGAAATCGTAAAGGTTGTTCAGCACCTGAAACACGGTGGTGAAGATTCTTGAGCCACCCGGCGTGCCCAGCACCAGGGTTACCGCGCCATCCCGGGTGACCAGGCTCGGGCTCATGGAAGACAGCATACGCTTGCCGGGCTCGATGGCATTGGCGTCGCCGCCAATCACGCCAAACGCATTGGCCACGCCAGACTTGGCGCTGAAATCGTCCATTTCGTCGTTCAGCAGGAAGCCCGCGCCCTTGACCACAACGCCGCTGCCGTAATCCCAATTCAGCGTGTACGTGTTGCTGACCGCGTTGCCCTTCGCATCGACGATGGAAAAATGTGTGGTCTGGTGCGACTCAAGTCCGGCCTTCACATTTTCGGTCGGCGAAATGCCCGTGGGGTTGATCTCTCGGGCGCGCTGAGCCAGATACACGTGGTCTGTCAGCTCACTGACCGGCGCTTTTGAAAAGTCCGGGTCGCCCAGGTAGTTGGCGCGATCGGCAAACACACGCTTTTCGATCTCCGCCAGCAGATGAATGTAGCGCGCAGAGTTGAGCGGCAAGCCCTTGAAGTCATTCCCCAACGCCTGCTTGATGCCGATCAGTTGGGCCAGTGCCACACCGCCCGAACTGGGCAGCGGCGCTGTGTAAAGGGTGTTGCCGTTGAAGTTGATGTGCAGGGGCTTGCGCCAGACTGCCTTGTAATCGGCAAGGTCCTGTTTGGTGATGAGGCCGTTGTCGGCCTGCATTTGCGCGACCAGCAGCTCGGCGGTCTGACCCTTGTAAAACTCATCGACGCCTTTGTCGGCGATGCGTTCGAGGGTCTTGGCCAGTTCGGGCTGACGGAAGGTTTCGCCTTTTTTCATGCCGCCGAAGTAGTCGCCGAAGTTGGTCTTGCCGTTGAGCTGTTTGATGGCTTCAGCGCCGTACATGTTTTGCTTGTCCGCGACAATGAAGCCGTTGCGCGCGTAACCGATGGCGGGGGTGAGCAATTCCGCCCAAGGCAACTTGCCGAACTTCTGATGCGCTTCCCACAGACCCATGACGGTGCCCGGCACCCCGGACGCTCGGGCACCGATCAGGCTCATGCCGGGAATCACGTTGCCCTTGTCATCGAGGTACATGTCGCGGCTGGCGGCGTTCGGTGCCGTTTCGCGGTAGTCGAGGAAGTAGGGCCTGCCGTTCATGAAAAGGGTCATGAAGCCTCCACCGCCGATGTTGCCCGCTTCGGGGTAGGTGACCGCCAGGGTGAAGGCCGTGGCGACGGCGGCGTCGACGGCGTTGCCGCCCTTTTTGAGAATCTGCTCGGCGACGTCAGCGCCGTACTGGTCCGGCGACGCGACGGCGCCGCCTTCCAGCATGACCGCGTACACCGGCGAACTGACGGCGAAAATCACCGACAAGGCGAGAGTTTTGAGCGTCACGACTCGCATGGAGCGTCCTTATATGAGCAAGGGTGTCAGCTTGTGACAGAGAGGCTGTCTGAATGCTGACCAGACTAGCGCTCAGCGCCTGACGATGTGAGGTAAATATTTATCGCTCACCTAAAAAGATCCCCCAAAAGCAGTCGTTGACCTGCATGCCCTACCGACCTCCCAATTCGGTTCAAAGAGACATCCGACGTGCCAGGCGGGTGCTGTGACGATGACCCATCGCTCTCGCTGCCGTCGTACCTCCGGCGTCTCTCGCCGAGTATGTGCTCACCGCACGGTCAGTGAATGCTGCCAATCGGTTGCCATCGCGCAGGCAGCGTCGCGATAAGCGTCGCGGGTTTGATTTCCAATGGTTCAGTTGCCCAGGCTTTGACATGGCTAATGTAAACACAGCGCATGGCTGCGCTGACCGTTGCATGGAGCATTGTTCATGAAATTGATCTCAACCCTGATGGCGATCGTCGTGATCACCGTCGCTGCGCTGTTTCTCAGGAATCTGGAAGGTCAGCCCTTTCTTGGGACAGCGCCTGAACCTGCCCAGACCGATGAGGCCTTTCAAGCCGCGCTGAACACCCTTCGGAATTTCCCCGCCACGCAACTCGTCCAGGAGGTGAGCGTTGATCCCCATGCGATCACCATGAATCAGAAGAGCCTGAAGCTCACGCTGATCGACCATCTGATCACCGCCAGCAAAGTGCGCAGCGAGCAAATCACCAACCCCGATGGTTCGCAAAGCGTGGTCTGGTTCGGCAACCTTGAGCCTCATGCCACCGTGCAGCCCGAGATTCCGCAATGGCAGGATCCTTTGAATTCGATCACCCTGGTGAAAGCCGGGCAGACCATCACCGGTACGATCCGGCAAGGATCGAAGCTTTATGAGATCCGACCTATCGGCCCTGACAGGCATGTAGTCGTCGTTCTGGACGGCGCGAAAATGCCACCTGAGCAAGACCACAGCGATCGCCCGAAGCCCCCCGCCAACAAGAACAAAAGCGTGGCGCCCAAAGCTCCTGCCAGATCGTCCAACGCTGCGCTCACCAACATCGACGTCATGACCGTGGTGCCGCAAAAGACCGTGTCCGAGTATCAAGGGGACATGATGGCGTTGATGCAGCTGGCCGTGGCGTTGGCCAATCAGAGTTACATCAACAGCCTGATCGGCATCCGGCTGCAACTGGTGGCCTACCACGTCACTGATTACGTGCCGCAGGGCGCATTTCCCGGACTCGACCTTATCCGCTTACAGAACCCGGACGACGGCTATATGGACGACTCGATCAGGGTGCGCAATGAAACCGCCGCAGACGTGGTGATTTATATCTACCGTGCCGCCCCCGCCTCAGATGGGTCACAGAGTTGCGGACAAGCCTTGCAAAATGGGTCCACAGCCGATACTGCGTTCGCAATGGTGAATTACGAATGCATCGCCAACTTCACCTTTGCCCACGAGATCGGCCACCTGCAATCCGCGCGTCACGAAATCGACAGCGACCCTTCACAGACACCCTACCCTTTCGGCCACGCGTATCGCTTTTCAGTGGGCGGAAACATGTGGCACACGATAGTCGGCACTCAGCCGAATCCGCCCACATCGCAGCGGCTCAACCTGTGGTCCAACCCTGATATTCGCTATGAAGGTGTGCCGATGGGTGATGCCGAGACAGCCGACAATCATCGCGTGCTCGAACTGACCAAAAGCGCGGTGTCGGGCTACCGATGAACTCAGGCTGCGTAATTGGCCAGCTTCTGCTGAATGAAATCCAGAAAGCACTGAATTCGTAAGGCCAGTTGCGAGTTGCGGTAGTAAACCGCGTGGATCGGCTGGCGATACCCGCTGTTGGCATGCGCAAGGACAACCTTCAGGCGACCGAGGCGGATGTCTTCATGGGTCATGAAGTGCGATAGACAGACGATGCCCTCGCCCGCCAGCGCCAGTTGCCGCAAGGTTTCGCCACTGGACGCGGACACGGTCGGTCGAATGAACAGGCGATCCCCTTCAGCATGACGCAACGGCCAGTGATTCAGCGTCTCGGTCTGCGTAAAGCCCAGCAACGAATGCTCGCTCAACGCCTCGACGGTCTTCGGCGTGCCGTGCTTTTTCAAGTAATCGGGGCTGGCGAGAATGTTCAGCGGGCTGGAGCCCAGCGCGCGCGCATGCAACGTCGAGTCCGCCAGTGCGCCGATGCGGATCGCCACATCGGTGCTTTGCTCCAGCAAGTCGATGATCAGGTCATTGCTGTTCAGTTCCAGTTGGATATCCGGGTACAGCGCCCGGAATTCGGCCACGTAGGGCACGATGGAATGCAGCATGAAGGGCGACGCGGCGTTGATCCGCAAGCGGCCGGAGGGGGTCTGTTGACGGAGCGACATGCGCTCTTCCAGCTCTTCCAGCTGCCCGAGAATCTGCTTGGCGCGTTCGAGGAAAAACTTGCCCTCCTCGGTCAGATCCATGCGCCGCGTGGTGCGATTGATCAGCGTGGTGCCGAGCTTGGCTTCGAGACGCGACAGCGTGCGACTGATCGCCGACGGCGTCTGCCCCACCTGCTCGGCGGCGGCAGAAATCGAGCCGCTTTCGATCACTGAGACGAACACCTGCAACTCATCGGATCGCGCTTTCACGCCTGTCCTCCCTTCAAAACAGCCTGAATGGTCGTCGCGTTTTTACGCAAAGCCCCGGGCGTCATAACCGGGCGCTCATGGCAGCAGCCCGGCAGCGCGATAGGCCTTAATCGTCGTGTCGAACACGCCAATATCGCCACGCCCCCGCGCCACCAATTGGGCGCCTTCCACTGCAGCGTAGATCGCCATGGCTTGTTCTTGCGCCTGGTCTGCTGACAGCTGCGGACGACAGATCGCCAGCACTTCGCTCAACCACTTGACGTTGACATCGGTGAAGTTGTCCACCTCAACCCGCACTTCCGGCGGCAAGTCGTCGTACTCGGCGGCCATGATGCCGCACAGGCACATGCGGTTGTCGTTGACCAACGCCGCCCGAAAGATCCCGGTGTAGCCCTGCATCCATTTCCCAAGGTCATCGGACTGGGCTCGAAGTTCCGTGAGATAGGCGTAGCCGTCCTCGGTGTAGCGCCGGGCCAGCGCACTGCCCAGATCCCCTTTGGTGGGGAAATGGTAGTGAATGCTCGCGCTTTTGATACCGACTTCCTTGGCCAGCTCGCGGAAGCTCAAACCGTTGTAGCCTCGGGTCTGCACCATTTTGCGGGCGACCGTCATGATCGTTTCGCGGGTGTCCAGCGTCATGCCTCATACCTCCCGATTGGACGCGCCAACCACTCGCGGCCAAAAATAATTCTGCCTATCGATAGATAGGCATTGACACAGAAATTCGTCTGCGGGCATTGTATACCTACCGATAGATAGACAGCTATGGAGCTCGCATGAAAGTTTTCGACATTCCCGGTTTTCCTAATCCTCTGCGCATTCGCATCGTCCTGGCCGAAAAAGGTCTGGTGTCGAATGTGGAGTTCGTCAAGGTTGACCTTCCCGCAGCCGAACACAAGCAACCCGCGTTTCTGAGCATCAACCCGACGGGCACAGTACCCGTTCTGCAACTGGATGACGGCACTTACATTTCGGAATGCACGGCCATCACCGAATACCTCGACAATCTCGACGGCAACCCGACCCTGACTGGCAAGACGCCGAAGGAAAAGGGCGTCATTCACATGATGCATAAACGTGCGGAATCCGAACTGGCCGATCCCGTGGGTTATTACTTCCACCATGCCACCCCTGGCTTGGGTGCCGCCCTGCAGCCTTACAAAAGTCCGGAATGGGAAGGTCGCGTGGAGTGGGGCAATCGCCAACGGGACAAAGCGGTGGCGGGCATGCGGTATTTCGATCAGGTGCTGCGCAGCCAACCGTATGTGGCAGGCGACGCGTTTTCCATGGCTGACATCACGGTCCTTGCCGGCCTGATCTTCGCCGGCTTCGCCAACATCGAAATCCCGGAGGAATGCGAGGCCTTGAAGTCCTGGCAAGCTAACGTCCAGCAGCGGGCCAGCGTGCGAAACCCGGCCTGATGATGTGTCTGGCCCGGCCTGCAAAGGGTCTGGGCATTTTTGAGTCCACTGATTTTTCAGCTCTTTTCGAGTACACCGACATGACCGTTTTCAACAACCGTTGGGCGTTGCGCCAGACCCTGGCCGTCGCCGCGCTGAGCGCTGCCTGTTCGTTTATCCCTGCAAACGCCAGTACCGCGCCAGCCAGCCACCAGACGACCCGCAGCTATACCCATCAAACCGCGCCAACACAATTCGTCGACGTCGAGGGCGCCCGCCTCGCTTACCGCCGTTTCGGCAAGGCCGGCGGCGTACCGCTTGTGTTTCTGCAGCACTTTGTCGGCAATCTCGACAGTTGGGACCCGAAGGTCATCGACGGGTTTGCCAAGGATCGCGAAGTCATTCTTTTCGACAACGCAGGTGTCGCCAGCTCCAGCGGCGAAGTGCCGAACAACATTCAGGACATGGCCAAATACGCAGCCGGTCTGCTTCAGGCGTTGGGTGTGAAGAAGGCCGACCTGTTGGGCTTTTCGATGGGCAGCCTGATCGCTCAGCAAGTGGCTCTGGATCATCCGGACGTGGTGCGTCGCCTGATTCTGGTGGGCTCCTCGCCACAAGGCGGCGTGGGCATGGCGTCGCTGACCCCTGAATTCCAGGGCTACCTGGCGAAAAAACGCGACGTACCGGACGAATTGTTGCTCGACGTGTTCTTCACCCAGACCGCTGAGAGCCAAGCCGCAGGACGTGAGTTCCTGACCCGTCTGCGCGCGCGCAAGGTCAACCGCGATGTCGACGTCAACAGCAAGACCGCGCCCGCGCAAGCGGCGGCCATCGCTGGTTGGGGTGCGCCATCGGATCACGCCAACGACTACCTGAAGAACATCCACCAACCGACGCTGGTGGTCGCGGGCAGCCACGACATCGTGTTCTACACCGCCAACGACGTCACCTTGCAACAGAACCTGCCGAACGCCCAACTGGTGATCTACCCGGATTCGAATCACGGGGCGATCTACCAATACCCGGAGCTGTTCGTCAAACATGCCACGCTGTTTCTCAACGGCGTGAAATGACCCTGAACGCTGCGTCGTCGCCCGACACGCAGCGTTTTTTCACACGCCGAACACCGACGCCAAGTGCGCCTCGTAGCGTTTCACATCGGCGTCGATGGTCGGTACTTTCATCACGTCCGTGGCCAGGAACGTCGGCAGGCCGGTCATGCCCAGGAATTGATTGGCCTTGTGGAACGGGAAGTACACTGCGTCCACACCTTTGGCTTCAAAGAAGTCAGTCGGGTCATCAAACGCCTGTTGCGGCGCGTTCCAGGTGGCCGAGATCATGTACTGCTTGCCCTGCAACAGCCCACCGCTGCCGTATTTCTGCGACGCGTCGGAACGGGTACGACCATCGTTGGCGTATAGGCTGCCATGGCCCTCGGTGAAGACTTCGTCGATGTACTTTTTCACCGTCCACGGCGCGCCCATCCACCAGCCGGGCATCTGCCAGACGATCACATCGGCCCAGAGGAATTTCTGCACTTCTTCAGCGATGTCGTAACCGCCGTCGATGAACGTCTGCTGCACGTCGAAACCGGCGCGATCCATGAACGCCAGCGCGGCATCATGCAGGGTTGCGTTGTAGCGGCCGTCAGAATGGGCGAATTGCTTGCCGCCGTTGATGAACAATACTTTTTTCATGTGAAAACCTCGTCGTGACTCGATGTGCAACCGTCTGCGAAGCGGTGGCCGTCAAGCACTCATTAATGAGCTGGAATGTGAATGGACGGCAGCGTAGCGATTTGCCGCCGGTCGAAACACCCACAACGAAACAAAACGCCTTTGCTCTAGACGCACAAATCCTCGATTCATTGTTGACTTAAGATAGCGTCACTTTCATTCAGGAGGCCTTATGAACGATCTGCACGGTTTCATTCTTCATGCCCAGACCAGGCCGGGAAAAGCGGCAGAGTTCGAAGCCCTATTCAGCCGCTACGTCGCGGCCAGTCGCAGTGAGGATGGTTGTATCGAGTACCACATGCTGCGCGATCAGCAGGATCCGACGCTGTTCATTTTCTATGAGATCTGGCAATCGAAAGCGCACCTGGATGTCCACTCGGCGTTGCCGCATATGGCTGAGTTCTTCGCTAAGCGGATGGAGTACCTGCAACGGGACTTTGAGATTCGTCCCGTGGACATGATCAGCCCTTCATCTGCCTTAGGCTAAACGCGCGGGATCAACCGGCAATCATCAGGTGCAGCCCGAGCAGGGCCATGCCGATGAAGAATGCGCGCCTGAACGCCACGGCACTGATTCGCTGCCGCAACGACTGGCCAATCATCATCCCCGCCAACGCCGGAATGACTGCCAAAAGCGAGGCACTCATTTCGGCGCTGCCCAAGGCGCCATTCCAGAACAACCCCGCGCCAAGTGCCAGACTGGACACGGTGAAGGACAACCCCAACGCCTGCACCAATTGGTTGCGATCCAGTCCGAGACCCTGAAGGTAAGGCACCGCCGGGATGACGAACACGCCGGTGGCTGAAGTGATCAGGCCTGTGATCACGCCACACAAAGGCCCCAGCCAGATTTCAGCCCGCGCGGGCACCTTGAGCGTCGGCAGAAACAGCCCGCTGAGCGCATAGATGAACAGCGCGCCGCCCAACGCGCGTCCCATGCCGTGGGCATCCCCCATGCCCACCCCGTACGAGCCCAGACCGGTACCAACGACGATCATCGTCAATAGCGGCCAGAGCCATTTGCACACGCTGCGAAGGTGCCCGCCCGTTGCCAATTGCCAGATATTGGTCAAGGTCGACGGGATCAGCAACAGCGCTGCAGCCTGTGTCGGTAACATAGCCACGCCCAATAAACCCATCGCCACGGTGGGCAGCCCCATGCCAATCACGCCCTTGACCGTGCCGGCGAGCAGAAACGCCAACATAACCAGTGACGTCAGGCTCCAGCCGAGGGTTTGATACAGCGCGAAGAACGTATTCATGGGGCGATGATGGCCCAGTCGGGAAGGGTTTTGAATCTGCGATATATTGAAGCAGCCTACGCCCAAGACAGAGCCACAGAGCGCCGCCGGCCCCCTGCCTTGATCACCTGGAACGCTAGAAGGGGAAGGAGTGAGCTTGCTCGCGATGGCGGCGAACCCGCTCACACAGCAACGTCTGAACAGACGCTTTCGTGAGCAAGCTCACTCCAGGGTCTCGCGTTGTGCGCTGTTCGACCCGTTTCCGTATGCGCACCCTATGGAATCAGGAATGTTGCTGGCTCGTCGGTAACACCAAAACCCTGTAGGAGTGAGCCAACTGT
>NZ_DDHJ01000011.1 GCF_002338065.1 Pseudomonas sp. UBA1879
CCGACGCCGTATTCAGCAGGCCCAGGAGACGGAAGTGCTGGATGCCTACAAAGAACTCAATGCCAAGCTCAAGGAAATGATCACTGCCGTAGAGAAGCGCATCGCCGCGCAGAGCGCACAAGTCGATGCCAAACTGATGGAGCGTCTTCGCTCGATCAAAGGGCTCGGCCCGGTGACGATCAGCAGCCTGTTCTGCTATCTGCCTGAGCTGGGTGATCTGAGTAGTGGCCAAGTGGCCGCGTTGGCTGGCGTGGCGCCCTACAACAATGACAGTGGGGCCAAACAAGGCATCCGACGGATCTACGGCGGAAGATCCAGACTACGTCGAGCGGTGTACATGACCGTGTTGGTGATGATCCGCTACAACGAAGATTTCAAAGCCCGTTACGCCCGCCTGCGGGCGAATGGGAAATGCGCAAAGGTTGCTTTGGTCGCGTGCATGCGCGTGTTGCTGGTCAGGTTAAATGCCATGGTCCGCACTGGCGAACCATGGAAAGACCAACTGGCCGTTGATCGAAGGGGGAGTTAAAGACAGTTGGCTCACTCCCATAGGTAAGCAGTCCACCGGTATCTGCTGTCAGGCCCTTTCTACTCCTTGTAAGCCGTCCCCTGCCGATCCAGCTCGCGAATCAGCGCATTCCAGTGACGCGCCACGCCAGGCCCGTTGCCGTCCTGAAAAACCTTGGCCTGTTCCTCGACCTTCTTCACCACTTCCTGGGGCGGGAAAATCAGCTCGGCATTGCCCGACGCCTGCGCGGCGATCTGGATGTTGCAGGCGTATTCCAGGTTATGCAGTTGCTTGAATGCGTGTTCGACACTGATACCCGCCGTCAACAAGCCGTGATTCCTCAGGATCATCACGCTCTTGTCGCCCAGATCCGCCACCAGCCGTTCACGTTCGCCCAGATCCTGAGCGATCCCTTCATAGCCGTGATAGGCCACGCGCCCCGAAAACCCCAACGAATGCTGGGAAATCAACAGCAGCCCGTTCTTCTGCGCCGACACCGCTACCCCATCCCGGGTGTGGGTGTGCAAGACCGCTTGCAGATCGGGGCGAGCAGCATGGATAGCGCTGTGGATCACATAGCCTGCGTTGTTGATGCCCAAACCGGTAGGGTCATCGACGATGGTGCCGTCGATGTCGACCTTGACCAGATTCGACGCGGTGATTTCGTCGAACAGCAAACCAAAGGCGTTGATCAAAAAATGCTCGTCAGGCCCCGGGACCCGCGCCGAGAAGTGGGTGTAGATGTGGTCGGTCCAGCGCTTGAGTGCGGCGATGCGATAGGCCGCCGCAAGCTTGACCCGCACCTCCCACTCTTCCGGGGTCACCCGATCGCGGACACTGCGGGTACTGGCTGGAACGGGCAAAGAACTGACACTGCTCATGCATGACTCCCTGACGGTCTCGACTAGACGAATCAGGGCAGCCTATGCGCGATGGAAAATGTTTAAAAAGCACATTTTCCTCTAAGCTAATTATCAATATTTTTTATTTAGCGCCGCGCCTGCTTCACGCCGCCTCGCGCGCCTGCCGTAACGCATCGGCCACCAGACGCCCAAAGGAAGCCACCGGGCCTTGTAAATTCCCGAGGAATCGTGGGTAGATCAGCCACAGGTCCATCACCGGTTTGAAGTCCTTGAGCGGCACTACCGCTAACTGATCATGGTGCACGCTGCGTTCGAATAAAGGCCGCGGCACCAGTCCTAATCCCATGCCGTCCGCCACCAGACCCAATTGAAGCTCAGTGCCGAAGGTCTCCAGATTGACCTTGAGCCCCAGGCCTTGATCGGCCAACGTGCGTTGCAACCCCGCACGAAAACCGCAACCGTCCGGGTTGAGAACGAAGCCCTGGTCGTAGCAATCCGCGAGTTTGATTGCCTTTTTCGGCTGATGCTCCTTGGCGCAGACCACCACCAACTCCATCTTGCCGATGGATTCGCCAATGATGCCTTCGGGGAAAATCTTGCCCGCCGGGAACAATGCGGCGGCGGCATCGAGCTCGCCGTTTTCGATCTTGCCGATCAGATGACTGCCCCACCCCGTGACGACCTGGGCACGCAATTCAGGGAACTGCCCGCGCAGATGCTTGAGCGCATCGAGCAGCACCACGTCGCCGATGGTTTGCGGCACACCCAAACGCAACAGGCCGCTGGGCGGGGTGTCGCTGGCAACGAGTTCACGCAACGAATCCATTTCCCGCAGAATCGCCAGACATTTCTGATACACCTGCACGCCCATGGCCGTCGGCTTGAGGGGCTTGGTATTACGGTCGAACAGCTCGACGCCCAAGGCCTGCTCGAAGTTCTGCACGCGACGGGTGATCGCAGGCTGTGTCAGGTCCAGGGTTTCAGCGGCATGGCTGATCGACTGGCAGCGAATCACCGCCACAAAGGCGTCGATGTCATCAATTTTCATTCGGTTCGCACATGAAAAACGGAGGGAAGATAGGCAAAAAGCATAATTCCAAATGTGCCGGATGGATACCCCGCGAATGTGCCGTGCGGTTATCAAATGCTTTTTCGTTATAACCTAATCATCAATAAATAGCATATTAAGCGCGGGCATTATGCTTATATTGTCTACTCAAACCTGCCGTGGAGCCTCTATGACTCAACCCCGACACCCCGAGCGCCTGCGGGAATTCATTGGCGCGCTCGCTGAATTGATCGACAGCAACCCACGCGAAGGTGACCTGCTGCACCGGGGTGGCAAACTGCTGGGTCAACTGGTGCGCTACGACGACTGGCTGCCGGATGAATTCGCCATCCCCGATCCTACGCGCTACCAGCAATTTCTGCTGCACGCCGATTCCCGTCAGCGTTTTTCCATCGTCAGTTTCGTCTGGGGGCCGGGTCAGAGTACGCCCATTCATGACCATCGCGTCTGGGGGCTGATCGGTATGTTGCGGGGCGCTGAATACTCGCAGGGCTTCGCCCGCAGCGCGGCGGGACGGCTGGAGCAGGAAGGCCCGGCGATTCGTCTCGAGCCCGGTCATGTCGAAGCACTGTCCCCGCGCAACAACGACATTCATCAGGTCAGCAACGCGTTCGATGACCAAGTGTCGATCAGCATTCATGTGTATGGCGCCAATATTGGTGCTGTTAAACGCGCTGTCTATCAACCGGACGGCAGCGAGAAACTGTTCATTTCCGGCTATTCAAATGCCTATCTCCCGAACATCTGGGACCTGTCCAAAGAGAACCACGCCCAATGACCCCTAGCACCCGATCATTCGCTGACATCCGCAACGCCTTGCTGAATAAAGAAGAAGTCGCGCTGGTGGACGTGCGCGAAGAAGCGCCTTTCGCCGAAGCTCACCCGCTGTTTGCGGCCAATATCCCGCTGTCGAAACTGGAGTTGGAAGTGTTGTCACGCATCCCACGCCGTGACACCGCAATTACCCTCTATGACAACGGCGAAGGCTTGGTGCAGCCGGCCCTCTCGCGCTTGTGGGACCTGGGCTACACCCACGTCGCGCTGCTCGAAGGCGGTCTGCAAGGCTGGCGCGAAGCGGGCGGCGAACTGTTCATCGATGTCAACGTCCCGAGCAAGGCTTTTGGCGAACTGGTCGAACATCACCGTCACACCCCGTCGCTGGCCGCCGAGGAAGTCAAAGCGCTGCTCGACAGCAAAGCCGACGTGGTGGTGCTGGATGCCCGCCGCTATGACGAATACCAGACCATGAGCATTCCCACCGGCGTCAGCGTGCCGGGCGCCGAGCTGGTGCTGCGCGCTCGCGAACTGGCACCGGACCCCAATACCCGCATCATCGTCAACTGCGCCGGACGCACCCGTAGCATCATCGGCACGCAGTCGCTGGTGAACGCAGGTCTGCCGAACCCGGTTTCCGCCCTGCGCAATGGCACCATCGGCTGGCTGCTGGCGGGCCAGACGCTGGATCACGGCCAGTCGCGACGCTTTGCCGAGGTCAGCGAGCAGACCTTGGCGGTCGCTCGCGAAGACGCTCGCAAGGTGGCCGACAAAGCCGGGGTAAAACGCGGCGAGCGTTCGAACCTGCAGACGTGGCAAGCCGAGGCCGCGCGGACGACATACCTGTTCGACGTGCGCACCCCCGAGGAATTCGAGAGCGGCCACTTGCCGGGCGCGCGTTCAACCCCGGGTGGCCAGTTGGTGCAGGAAACCGATCACTACGCCAGCGTGCGCGGGGCGCGCATTGTGCTGGTCGATGACGACGGCGTCAGGGCCAACATGTCGGCGTCATGGCTGGCGCAGCTGGGCTGGGAGGTCTACGTGCTCGACGATCTGCGCCCGCAGGATTTCAGCGAGAAAGGCGCCTGGAATGCGCCGATCCCGACGCCCTGGCAGGCCGAAGAAATCACCCCTGACACCCTCCGCCACTGGCAGGCGCACGGCAGCGTCGCGGTGCTGGATTTTACCGCCAGCGCCAATTACGTGAAGCAACATATCCCGGGCGCCTGGTGGACCTTGCGTGCCGACCTGTCAAACGCGCTGCGTAAAATCCCTGCCGCTGAGCAGTACGTCCTCACCTGCGGCAGCAGCAAGCTGGCGCGACTGGCCGTGCCGGAGGTCGAAGCGCTCACCGGCAAGCCGGTGTTTCTGCTCAAGGACGGCACTGCCAGCTGGGTCAACGCCGGATTCGAACTGGAAAGCGGTGAAACCCGCCTCGCCTCCCCGCGTATCGATCGCTATCGCCGTCCCTATGAAGGCACCGATGCGCCGCGCGAAGCGATGCAGGCGTATCTGGATTGGGAGTTTGGCCTGGTGGAGCAACTAGGCCGGGATGGCACCCATGGGTTCAAGGTGATTTAAACGGTACTGCCGTTCCGTAGGAGCGCGCCTGCCCGCGCGCTCCTGCGATCTGGCGTGCATGTTGAAACCACACTTAATTAAAATATTGCATATTAAAGACTTCGAAAATTACCCAATTACATAATTAGCATATAACCAAACGATTCTTCTCAAGCGTTTCTTATAGGCATAAGGTCATAACCCTGAGGCCGACCCCCTGCCAGGCGGAGGCAACGAACCCTTTCCGAGCCTGGAGACACGCTTCATGTCCGCCCCTATTTTCAAATCGCTGCACCTCAAAAAGCTCCTGTTGGGTGCGCTGTTGACGTTGTCTGTCGGTCAATACAGCCAAGCGGCCGACGCGTTGCAACCGCTGCTGGTCGCCAATCAGAAATCCGCACTGAAGGTCTTGCTGGAAGTTTCCGGCGAGCTGAAAAACGTGCCCTACGAAATCAAATTCTCCGAATTCCCGTCTGCCTCCCCCTTGGGTGAGGCTCTGAACGCCGGTGCGGTGGATGTCGGTGCTCTGGGCGATGCGCCCTACGTATTCGCGCTGGGGGCTGGCGGCCCGTTGAAGGTGATCAGCATTACCCACGTCGACGGCCGCTACACCACTGCACTGATCGTGCGCAACGACTCGCCGGTTAAATCCGTGGCCGACCTCAAGGGCAAACGTATTGTCACCGGCCGCGGATCGATTGGCCATTACCTGGCGATTCGCGCCCTCAACGAAGCAGGCTTGAAAACCGGCGACGTCAACTTCGTTTATCTGCTGCCAAGCGAGTCGCGGCTGATCCTCGACAACGGCGACGCTGACGCCTGGGCCACGTGGGCGCCCTACACCACCGTCGCCACGCAGAACGGCGCGCGCATTTTGCCCAATGGCCCGGACCTGCTGACCAATCATTCCTACCTCGCGGCTACCAGCAAGGCGATCAGCGAAAAACGCGCGCAGCTGGACGATTTCGTCGTGCGTCTCGATCGCGCCTACCGCTGGGTCAACGCCCATCCCAAGGAATACGCCGCCGCTCAGACCAAAGTCACCGGCCTGCCGGTCGAGGTCCATCTGGCGGTCAACCAAGACACCAAAATGGAGCGAGTCAGCATTGACGACAGCGTGATCAAGGGCCTGCAGAACACCGCAGACATCTACCAACGCGAGGGCATTCTCAACAAACACGTCGACGTGTCCCACGGTTTCGACTCCAGTTTCAACGCCATTCGCCTCGCCGCTGAACAGGCCGCCGAGAAAACCGATGCCCAGGCGGCGCGCTAAGCGACCGACATTCAGGAGAGCATTCCCATGAGCACACCTCGACAACTCAAATTCGGCGCCATGGTTCATGGCGTGGGTCATGGCTGGGGTGAATGGCGTCACCCCGATGCCCAGGCCGACGCCAGCACCAATTTCCAGTGGTACAAGGGCCAGGCGCGCCTGGCCGAAGACGCGAAATTCGACTTCGTGTTCATCGCCGATAGCCTGCACATTCACGAGAAATCCAGCCCGCATTACCTCAACCGTTTCGAGCCGCTGACGATCCTTTCCGCACTGGCCGCGACCACCTCGAAGATCGGCCTGGTGGCGACGGTCACCGTCAGTTATACCGAGCCGTTCCAGGTCGCTCGCCAATTCTCGTCGCTGGACCACATCAGCGGTGGTCGCGCTGGCTGGAACATCGTCACGTCGTGGCTCAGCGGCACTGCGGAAAACTTCAGCAAAAGCGAGCACCCACCCCATGCCGTGCGCTATCGCATCGCCAAGGAACACGTCTCGACGGTCAAGGGCCTGTGGGATTCCTGGGAGGACGACGCCTTTACGCGCAACAAACAGACCGGTGAATTCTTCGACCGCGACAAGCTGCATTCGCTGAATCACAACGGCGAGTTCTTTCAGGTCAAAGGCCCTCTGAACATCGCGCGGTCGCGTCAGGGTCAGCCGGTGCTGTTTCAGGCTGGCACCTCGGAAGACGGCCGTCAGTTCGCTGCTGAATATTCCGACGCCATTTTTGTCCACGCGGAGTCGTTTGAAGAGTCAAAAGCCTACTATGCCGACCTCAAACGGCGCGCCAAGGGCTTTGGCCGCAACCCTGACGCGCTGTCGATCCTCCCCGGCATTCGGCCGATCGTGGGCCGGGATGCAGACGAGGTGGAACGCCGCTATCAACAGGCCGTTGAATTGGTGAGCATCGAGGACGCTATCGTCGCGCTGGGTCGCCCGTTCAACGATCACGACTTCACTCAATACCCGCTGGACGCGCCGTTCCCTGACCTCGGCGACCTGGGGTCCAACAGCCAGAAAGGTGGCTCTGACCGCATCAAGCAGCAGGCGCGGGAGCACAACCTGACGTTGCGTCAGGTGGCGCTGGATTTTTCCCGGCCTCGTCGCGAATTCGTTGGCACACCGGAGCAGGTCGCCGACCAGATTCAGCACTGGTTCGAGAACGGCGCCAGCGACGGGTTCATCATCAATTCGCTGCTGCCCGATGGTTTGCAGTACTTCACCGAGCTGGTGATTCCGGTGCTGCAACAACGCGGGCTGCAACGCAGGGACTACGCGGGATCGACGCTGCGGGAACATCTCGGGCTGCAATTCCCGGTCAACCGCTACACCGCCGCACGTGAAGACGCCGCACAGCCCGCCCCATTGCCAAAAGCGCAGGCCTCGGCATGAGCGCAGGTCTGAATCGACAGGCAATCGCGGCGGACGTCGAGTCGGACGAGGGGTTTCGTGCACGCTTGCGCGACATCACTCAACGTCTGGCGCACACCGCCGCGCGTTATGACGAGAGTGGCGAGTTTCCACACGACAATTTCCGCTTGCTGCATGAGCACCATTTGCTCGGTCTCACCGTTGCGCAATCGCTGGGTGGCGGTGGCGCGGACCTGAAGCGGGCGCAGCAGGTGATCAGTGCCGTCGCCCGGGGTGAGCCGTCCACGGCGCTGATTCTGGTGATGCAATACCTGCAACATGCGCGGCTGCAAACGACCCCGAACTGGCCGGAGCACCTGCGTCGGCGAGTCGGGCTTGATGCGGTGAACAACGGCGCGCTGCTCAATGCCTTGCGTGTCGAGCCCGACCTCGGCTCGCCCTCGCGGGGCGGGTTGCCCGCCACCACCGCTCGGCGCACGGCAGAAGGCTGGCGGCTCAGCGGACAAAAGATCTACTCGACGGGCAGCCACGGCCTGACCTGGTTCAACGTCTGGGCGCGCAGTGACGACGAGGATCCGCTGGTGGGCGTCTGGCTGGTGCGCAAGGACAGCCCCGGCGTGACCATCGTCGAGGATTGGGACCACCTGGGCATGCGCGCGACCTGCAGCCATGAAGTGGTGTTCGACGACGTGCTGGTGCCCCTGGACCAGGCCGTCAACGTCAGCCCCGCCCGCCTGGTGCAACCGGAACTGGACGCCGCCGGGCTGCTGTGGATGTCGGTGTTGCTGTCATCGGTTTACGACGGCATCGCCCAATCAGCGCGGGACTGGCTGGTGGAATTCCTGGAGACCCGTACGCCCTCGAACCTTGGCGCCTCGTTGTCGACCTTGCCGCGTTTTCAGGAAGCCGTTGGCCACATCGACACGTTGCTGTTCGCCAACCGCACCCTGCTCGACGCCGCTACTCACGGCCTGACACCCGCCCACCACGCGGCGCAGATCAAATACCTAGTCACCGCCAACGCCATCCGCGCCGTGGAACTGGCAATCGAAGCCACCGGCAACCCCGGCCTGTCACGCAACAACCCGCTGCAACGGCACTACCGCAACGTCGTGTGTGGCCGGGTGCACATGCCGCAGAACGATGTGGTGTTGCAGGGGGTTGGCAAAGCGGTGTTTGCGAGAAGAAAGCCTCAGGTCTGATCGCACGGCTTGCCCCGTGCGTCGCCTGTGAAAATGAGTTTGCTCACGAAGGCTGTCTCTCAGACGCTGAAATGGCGGCGACTGCACTGGCGTCTTCGTGAGCAAGCCCCTGCGAGTTGCGCAGCGCAGGGGGCTCGGTGGCACCCGCTATAAACGCTGAAACCCTGACACCCCTAGAAGCCCTCAGCCCTCCAGCCCACCATGACCGGCGGCTCAAACGCCGTGATCTCCGGCACCGGCCCGCTCCATTTCTCGACCTCCACCGATGCCGTTTGGGCTGCGCAGCCTTGTGACAGGCTTGACGCGCCAACGTCTTCGGTCACGACGTTGGGATTGCCGTGCTTTTCCAGGCAGCCCGGCTGCGCTTTGTTCAGCGGGTCGAACCAGGCGCCGGTGGCGATTTGCGCCACGCCAGGCCGAATGTCATCGGAGACGATCACTCCCGCCAGAAACGCCCCACGCTGGTTCCAGACCTTGACCACATCACCTTCAGAAATGCCCCGCGCGTCGGCGTCTTGACGATTGAGGGTCAGCGGTTCTCGCCCTTGCACCTTCGAGGCCTGACTGTACGCCCCATGGTCGTACTGACTGTGCAAGCGGGTTTTCGGCTGGTTCGACAGCAGGTGCAGGGCGAACGGCGTGGCCGGTTTGTCGAGCCACACGGGGTGGCCAGGGCAATCGGTATAGCCGAAGCCGGCGATGCGCTCGCTGAAGATTTCGATCTTGCCTGAGGGCGTCGGCAGCCGGTGGTTCTCCGGGTCATCGCGAAACCCCTGAAGCAGCACGGTATCGTTCGGCGGGTAGTCGATTTCGAACAGCCCGTCGCGCCAGAACTGATCGTAGTCGGGCAGCGTAATGCCGAAGCTGTCGGCCCGCTGACGAGACTCCTCATACATGAAGCGCAGCCATTGTCCCGCATCGCGTCCTTCGGTGAAGACCTCCTCGAACCCCAGACGCCGGGAGAGGTCGGCGAGAATCGAATAATCGTCCCGCGATTCACCCACCGGTTCGATGGCCTGCTTCATGGCGATCATGTAGCGGTCCGACGCCGCGCTGCCAATGTCGTCACGCTCCAGCGCAGTCGTCGCGGGCAACACGATATCGGCGTACTTGGCCTGAGCCGTCCAGTATTGCTCGTGGACGATGATGGTCTCCGGACGCGCCCAGGCTTCCAGCAAACGATTCAGGTCCTGGTGATGATGAAAGATATTGCCCCCGGCCCAGTACACGAGGCGAATGTCCGGGTAATGCAGGCGCTGGCCGTTGTAGTCGAAGGGCATGCCGGGGTTGAGCAGCATGTCGGTGACCCGCGCCACCGGGATGAAATCCTTCACCGCATTCATACCTTGCGAGAAACGCGGACCGGAAAACGCCTTGCGTCCGCTGCCCGTGTTGTTCATGCAGCCATAGCCCAACCCGAACCCGCCGCCCGGCAGGCCGATCTGGCCGAGCATCGCGGCGAGGGTCACCGTCATCCAGAACGGCTGCTCGCCATGCACCGAGCGCTGCAGCGAATAGGCAACGTTGATCATCGTGCGCTTGCTCGCCATTTCCCGCGCCAGGGTGGTGATGCGTGCGGCCGTAATGTCTGTCAGCGCGGCGGCCCACTCCGGCGTCTTGGCGATGCCGTCCACGCGCCCTTGCAGGTAGTCGATGAAGCGCGCGTGGCCCACCGTATAGCGTTGTAAAAATCCTTCGTCGTGCAGCCCCTCCTCCACCAGCACCCAACATAGCGCCATCATCAACGCCGTATCGCTGCCGGGCCGCACGGCCAGCCATTCGTTGTGTTCAGGGCCCTGCAAATCGTCCCGCAACGGGCTGACATTGACGAACTTCACCCCGGCCTCGGCCATTCGCCGAATGCCGCCTTCGACCAGGTGATCGCTCGCGCCACCAGGGCTGCACTGGGCGTTTTTCACCGGCAGCCCGCCGAACGCGACAAACAGCTCGCACTGTTGCGCCAGGTTCTGCCAGGAGGTGTGCGCCGCCAGCAGCCAATCCATGTTGCCGACGATGTGAGGCATCAGCACCCGGCCGGCGCCGAGGCTGTAGCTGTCGACGCTGTACACGTAGCCGCCAAAGCCGTTGAGGAAACGGTGCAGTTGACTTTGTGCGTGGTGGAACCGCCCAGCGCTGCCCCAGCCGTAGCTGCCGCCGAAAATGGCCTTGTTGCCGTGCTCGCCCTTGACCCGCGACAGCTCGCTGGCGACCAGCTCTAGCGCCGTTTCCCACGGCACTTCGACGAACGCCTCCTGCCCACGTAGATGGGGGCTGCGCAGCGCCGGGTGATCGCCGAACCGTTCGAGAAAACTGCGACGCACCGCCGGACGACGAATCCGCGTAGGCGAATCGATGGCGCGTGGAATCGAGGCGCCAATGGGCGACGGGTCGGCATCCCACGGCACCGGCTCCATGGCGTCGAGTCGTCCATTCTCCACGCGCGGACGATAGGCGCCCCAATGCATCGACGTGAAACTCATGCCCCGAACACCCCCAAAGTCTGACCCCTCATCCAACGCATGACGCGGCACTAACGCTGCGCTTGTGCAGCGGCCGTCCCGGACGTCCCGAGTACGGCGCTGAACGAATCGTCGAACACAGTGGCAGCCGGATAGGATTTCGTCAGCCCTTCTTTGTTGAAAAAGTCGATGGTTTGCTGGGCCTGAACGATGGACTTCGGGGAGATGGGCTCGACCGTGGTGGCCGAACGCTCGAACCAGCCCCGCGCCACGTCAGGATCAGCCTTGCTCAACCCCGCCCAGGCGGTGGCGTAGGTATCGGTGTTTTGCTTGCTGGCGACCGACCAGGCGCGGGCTTTTTGCAAACGCTGGATGAAGTCGGTGATCTGCGCGCGTTTGTCTTTGATCGCTTTGTCGTTGGCGACAATGAAGCTCTGCGCGGGAATCAATGCAGTGGCCGTCGCCAGCACGTGCGCGCCCTGCCGCTCCTGTTGAATGACGTAGGGGTCCCACGTGGCGATGGCGTCCACTGAACCGCCATCCAGCGCGTGGGAGGCATCCAGCGCGCTCAAATAGCGGTACTCCACGGCGTCTCGCGGCACGCCGGCTTTGTCCAGCGCGGTGAGCATCAATTGCTGGCTCCATGAGCCTTTCCAGATTGCCAGGCGCTTGCCCTTGAGGTCGGCCACCGACTTGATCGTGGAATCCTTGCCGACGACGATGGCCACGCCGTCGAGATTCTGCCGAGAAATACCGATGACCTTGATCGGCGCTCCCAACGCGCCTAGGAACAGCACCGGCGCATCGCCGAGCAGGCCGACGTCCAGCGCGCCGACGTTCAGTGCCTCGGCCACCGGCGAACCGGCGGTGAATTGCTTCCACTCCAGCGTATAAGGCAGGTCGGTCAGCACCCCCGCCGCTTCCATGACCGTACGGGCGCCGTAACTCTGGTCGCCGACGGTCAAGTCAGCGGCGTGGGCGGACGCCAGGAAAGCGGAAAAAACAAGGGCGGGAAAGGCGTTACGCCGCAGCAGGGTTTTGATCGACACGAGCAATCTCCACAGAGGCTCCATTGGAACCGGTTCATCAATATGAGTACCGGTCCGCCTGTGCGGTCGCCGACTGTTCGCCCATGCCGAGCGCGATGCTCATGGGCGGTATAGAACCCTAACACCCGCTATAACATTCAATAAATTCATTAAAGTTATAAGTAAATATACCTATTCATCATTACGAATCGGCCTCCCACAAAACCATTGCGCACGGCGCTCTCTGGATTGCTGATCGACAAGACAGGGGGACTGAGGAAAAATGCCGCCTTTGTCTCGGGGCAGATTGTTTCCCCTGATGACCCATCGCTTCATGAGGTCTTGCATGCCCACGTCCGCTATCACCCCGGAACACATTCCCGATCACTGCATGGCGGTCCTGTTCGGATTGGTGACGGCGTTTCCCGGCAAAGGCGCAAGCTCACTGCTCAAGCTGCTGCGCGGGGCGGGCACACGCGATGACGACGGCCGCTTGCTGGACGCCGAAAGCCTGTCAGCGCTCCTTGAGTCGCTGATGCGTGAAGGTTGGGTCGAGGTGGAAGAGCGTCCTGAAGGGCGCTATTTCGCCGTCACCGCGGAGCGCCGAAATCGCGTATTGCTAAGCCTCTTGAATTCACCCGACTGCACCACCTGGCTGCAGGAAATTTTCGACAGCCTGCCGACGCTCAGCGCATGGCAGACCCCATCCAGGTCTCGAATCCTGCAGGACATGTGGTTTTTTCTACTGAGCGGCAACCCGGCTGACCTGGCGGAATCACTGCAGCTGGCGACCCCTTTATTCCTGCTACCCAAGTCGCCCGTGGAACACCCGATGTTTTCGTTGCAGCGCGACCCGGAAGGCCTGCAGGTTTTCGCCGAGCTCGGCGAAAGCATGCAACGGCTGCTGCTGGAGGATCATCTCAATCTGCTCAACGGCCACCTTGGCCCCGCCGGACGGGCGTACTCGATGGCGCTGCGTGAGATGGAGGTCCGGCCTGATCGGGCGTTGGCGGTGGAATTGTCATTGCAGGCCTTGTGGCGCGGTGACTGGGACACCCTCGAATACGTGGAAATGGAAGAGCTCGCTCTGCTGCATCAGACGATCCACCTGATGCTCCGCGGCCAGGTGAGCGACACCCTGATCCTGCTGCGCAGCTGGCTTGCGGAAATGCGCAGGCTCACCAAGAAACGCAAGGTCGATCTGCCCCCGGTTCTCAACGTCTTTTACTGTTTGGCCCTGTTTACCGAGAACGACCCGAAACAGCGCACCGCGCTCAAGCAAGCGATCGCCCATGGTGAAAAAGAACGTTTGGGGGACGCCTATAAGGTATTGCCCTCCCTGCTGGGGCAGTTGGCGGGGGAAAAGTCATTGCCCCTGGCCTCCTTCAACACCCTCACACTCAATGGGCTGGATGGCCTGCTGGCCGCCATCGCCTTGTACTGGCTAGACGCCTCGGTCACGCGAAGCGAAACGTGGCGCGTGCGGCTGGAAAGCTACCGCGATGAGCTTTTACGGGATGAATACCTGTGGCTGGCGGCGGAATTCGACGCCTTGATCGCCATGCAATTCGGCAAGCCCCGGCAACTCGCCGCGCTGCATCAGACCGCTGGTTTGCGTCCGTTGGTCACTCTCCTGCGTCGCCAGGAAGCCTGGGAGCATGCCCTCAGTGCGCTGGCCCAGCTTCGGCCAGGCAAAGCACCGAGCACACCCGCTCCCGCTGAGAAAACCACGCGACTGGCCTGGAGTCTGTTCCTCGATGACTACTGGGAAAAAATCGAGCCTCGGGAGCAGAAGCGCAGCGCCAAGGGGCTGTGGAGCAGCGGGCGGGCCGTTTCGCTCAAACGCCTGGTGGAAGATGGCCCGGCCATGGATTTCCTGTGCGAGCAGGACCGTCAGGCTATCAGCGCCATTCAGGTCAGCCATCACTACAGCCGACCTGATTACGAACTCCCCGCATCCAAGGCCCTACCCCGCCTGATCGGCCACCCGGCCGTGTATTGGCAAGACGCCCCCGACGTGCGCATCGACCTGCAGGCGGGGCAGGCCTCCCTGCATCTTCAAGCCAACGACGAGCAGATTCGCGTGCACCTGGAGCCGCAGGGTCTCCTTCAGGCCGGCGAAACCTTGGTGCAGAAGGAAACCACGACACGCCTGCTGATTTATTCAATCAATCGCGAACTGCGCAAAATCGCCGAAATCGTCGGTGACGGCCTGGTCGTGCCCACGTCGGCCAAGGAACAGTTGATCGAGGCCATCAGCGCCATCGCGCCGTTGTTACCGATCCATTCAGACATTCCGGAACTCACGGGCGACCTCGACCGGGAACCCGCCGACACTCGCTTGTACGCGCATTTGCTGCCCTTGGCCGAAGGCTTGCGCCTGCAACTGCTGGTGCGTCCGCTCGCCGACGGCAGTTGGTTCCGTCCTGGCCATGGGGCAGAAAACCTGCTTGGCGAACGCGATGGCAAGCCCCTGCAGGTGTCGAGGGATCTGGCCGGCGAGCGGCATACGCTGGAGCAAGTGCTGCAGGCCTGCCCCGGACTCGCCAACGCCGATACCGATGGCCAGGAGTGGCAGCTGGATCAACCGCAGCATGCTTTGCAATTGCTGAGCGAACTGCACGCGCTGGACGGCGAGCAACTGCACTGCATCTGGCCGGAAGGCGAACGGATGCGGATCAAGGCACGAACCGGGTTGCGGCAGCTCACGCTCGGCTTGCGCCAACAGGGCGACTGGTTCGTCGTTCAGGGCAACATCACCCTCGACGATGGCAAGGTGCTTCAACTGCGCGAGTTGCTGGAGCTGCTCAAGGCCAGTCCGGGGCGCTTCCTCAAGCTCAACGAGCGCGACTGGCTGGCCCTCGACGACAACCTGCGCAAGCGCCTCGATGAACTGGCGCACCTGGCTGACAAAATCACCGATCAGGGACTGCGCCTGAGCCCCTTGACCTCGCCGCTGCTGGCCAATCTGGCTCAGGAAGTGGGGCAATTCGAGGCCGACGCCAGTTGGCAGTCTCACCTTGAGCGGCTGCAATCCTTGCGTGACTACCAGCCACAGGTGCCCGGCACCCTGCAAGCCGAGCTGCGCGACTACCAACACGACGGCTTTGTCTGGCTCTCGCGCCTGGCCCATTGGGGCGTCGGTGCCTGTCTGGCGGATGACATGGGATTGGGCAAGACCGTGCAGACCCTCGCCCTGCTCTTGCAGCGCGCCAGCCTCGGGCCTCAGTTGGTCGTGGCGCCGACGTCGGTGACGCTGAATTGGCAGACGGAATGCCTGCGCTTCGCCCCGAGCCTTCGCGTGCGAGTCTATCAACAGCAACGCAGCCTCGCCGACCTCGGGCCGGGGGATCTGGTCGTCGTCAGCTATGGGCTATTGCAGCTGGACACCGAAGCCTTCACCGCGCAGCACTGGAACAGTGTCGTGCTGGACGAAGCGCAGGCGATCAAGAACGCTCAGACCAAACGCTCGCAGTCAGTCATGGCCTTGCAAGCCGACTTCCGCATGGTCGCCACGGGCACCCCGTTGGAAAACCATCTGGGCGAGCTGTGGAACCTGTTTCGCTTTATCAACCCTGGCTTGCTTGGCAGTCAGGAAAGCTTCGCCGCCCGCTTCGCCACCCCCATCGAGCAAGGTGACGCTGCGGCACGTCGGGCACTGAAAGCGTTGATCCAACCCTTCATTCTTCGTCGCCTGAAAAGCCAGGTGCTCGAAGAGCTTCCGGCCCGAACCGAAATTACCTACAAGGTGCCGCTGTCGGACGAAGAAGCGCATCAATACGAAGCGTTGCGGCGACAAGCCGTGGACAACCTGTCGCGCCTCGACCCGCAGGCCGGGAGATCCATGCAGGTGCTGGCGGAAATCACCCGCTTGCGCCGCTTCTGTTGCCATCCGTCACTGGTCCTGCCCGGCTCCTCACTGCAAAGCAGCAAACTGGAGGCCTTCAAGGAAATCGTCGACGAACTGCTGGAGAATCGCCACAAGGCCCTGGTCTTCAGCCAGTTTGTCGATCACCTCAGCATCGTTCGCAGCTGGCTCGATCAGCAGGGCATCGCGTATCAATACCTCGACGGCTCCACGCCCACCAAAGAACGGCAGAACCGCGTCAACGCTTTTCAGGCCGGTGTCGGTGACATCTTTTTGATCAGCCTCAAGGCCGGTGGCAGCGGTTTGAACCTGACAGCGGCGGATTACGTGATCCACCTCGATCCTTGGTGGAACCCGGCGGTGGAAGATCAGGCCAGTGACCGTGCCCATCGCATGGGCCAGCAACGCCCGGTGACGATCTACCGACTGGTGACCGAAAACAGCATCGAAGAACAGATCGTCGGCCTTCATGGGCAAAAGCGCGATCTGGCGGACAGCTTGCTGGACGGCGGGGAAATCAGCGCGAAGCTGGACGCAGATGCGCTGTTGGAGTTGCTGAAGGGCTAGTGGCGAACGTGAGGGCGGTCAGGTCTGCACCTACCTGACGGCCTCACCTGTTCGTGGCGTATAGAGGCGGGTGAAGGCGATGACCTGACCACCAAAACGCGCGCATAAAAAAACGCCGCTCTGGTGAGCGGCGTTTTTGAATTTGGAGCGGGAAACGAGACTCGAACTCGCGACCCCGACCTTGGCAAGGTCGTGCTCTACCAACTGAGCTATTCCCGCAAATGGCGTCCCCTAGGGGACTCGAACCCCTGTTACCGCCGTGAAAGGGCGGTGTCCTAGGCCACTAGACGAAGGGGACACTGCCTGAAACACCATGGTGTTGTGTTTCAGTTCCAGACTCACAGCCGAAGATGTGTTCTGGTTTCACTCAACCCTGCCCTTAGGCAAGGCTGCTTAAAATTGGAGCGGGAAACGAGACTCGAACTCGCGACCCCGACCTTGGCAAGGTCGTGCTCTACCAACTGAGCTATTCCCGCATTGGCGTCCCCTAGGGGACTCGAACCCCTGTTACCGCCGTGAAAGGGCGGTGTCCTAGGCCACTAGACGAAGGGGACACGCTACAACATTCACTCCCTGCTACGCGCCGCTGTGTGCTTTACGCTGCAAGTGGCGCGCATTCTATGGATGGTTAGAAGGGTCGTCAACCCCCCAATGAAAATTTATTCAAATCAATGACTTCGCCCTCTATTTCAGCCCACCATGGCCGATATCTACCGAGAAGAAAGCGCTTCTATATAAAGTGGCGCGACCAGCGCCCTTCCCGTGCCAGTGCATAGCCACTACACTCGCGCACAATCAACTAGATCGAGGTTTGTACGGTGACACCACTGATTATCACCCTGATGGTTGTAGCAGGCATCGTACTCTTGATCGCGATCGGCTACCTGAACCACGTCGCCGAGCAGAAAAAGGTCGAGCGCGCCCGCACCCTCGTCGAGCTCAACGATCGCCTGCGCCGCTGCAGCGAGTTGTCCGAAACCTTTCCCGGCCAACTCATGACCCCTGCCCTCAAACTGCTGCTCGTGCGGCTGGAATTGAACGTGGTCAAGCGCCTCATCGCCTTGGAGCGACGCCACAATCCGGCGATTCAGGAGCACGAAAAAGAATTGGAAGCACAGGTCGCCCAAGGCGACAACATCAAGATCAGCAACCCGACCAGCCCGATTCAGACCGAAGCCAAGGCCAAGGACGTGCGTTTCCTGCTCGAAGCGATGCACGGCCAGGTCACCCGCGCGGCCCACGACGGCTTCTTGCAAACGGCGGAAGCCAAGCATTGGGTGCGCGAGATTCGCAGCATGCTGGTCCTGCTGCATATTGAGTTCTTCAATAACCTGGGCCAGGCCGCATTGAACCAGGAACAGCCTGGGCAAGCGCGTCTGGCCTTTGAGCGCGGCGTTCAATACCTGAAGAATCAGCCAGAACCGGCTCCGTGGAAGACCCATCTGCAAGCGATGGAGCGCCAGTTGGCGCGTGCCAATGCCATGGTGCTCGACACCATCGCCCCGACGGAAGACGATCATAACGAATTGACCGAAGGGCTGAAGGCGGACGACGCCGATGCCGAATGGAAGAAGAAGGCCATCTACGACTGATGGCTGACGGCTCAGCGCATAAACGCGCGCTCACCGTTGAGCTGCGTCAGATGCCGTTTTAGGGGTGCCGCCACATTTATGTAGGAGCGAATGAATTCGCTCCTACAGGTGGATACGCGTCAGGCCCTGCTTCTCGCTTCCACAATCGAATGCATGTCAACGCCTAGCCAAAGCGCCGCCGCTCATCTCAGCAGTCAGTCAATCGCAGAAAAATCGCCGCCAATGCTTCGATCCCCGCCTGATCCGCTTCGCTGAAACGCGCCAGGCTTGGACTGTCCAGGTCCAACACCCCGATCAAACGCCCTTCCTTGACCAACGGCACGACCAGTTCGCTATTGGAGGCACTGTCACAGGCGATGTGGCCGGGGAATTGGTGCACGTCCAGCACGCGTTGGGTCTCGCGACTTTGGGCTGCCGTGCCGCACACGCCTTTGCCGAACGGAATCCGCACGCAGGCGATCTGCCCCTGAAACGGCCCCAGCACCAACTCCTCGTTACGGTTCAGGTAAAAGCCGGCCCAGTTCAAATCATCCAGCTGGGTATAAAGGAAGGCCGAAAACTGCGCGGCGTTGGCAATGAAATCGCGCTCGTCAGTCAGCAGCGATTCCAATTGCGCGGACAGCAGACGATAGCCCTCAAGGCCTTCGCCCGCCGCATTCAAATCAATCATGGATGTTGCTCCAGCATTTTCAAACCGACCCAATAACGGGCGAACTGATAGGCACAACGGCCATTGCGGTTGCCGCGCCCGGTCGCCCAGCGCACGGCCAGAATGTCGAGTTCATGGTCGCGCTGCCATTGCAATCCGGCCTTGGCCGCCAGTTCGCCGATCCAGTGTTCCACCACGTCCAGGAAATGCTCCTGAGTAAAGGGGTAGAACGACAGCCACAGCCCGAAGCGATCGGACAGGGCGATCTTGTCTTCCACAGCCTCGCTCGGATGGATTTCGCCATCGTCGCCGCGCTGCCAGTGGGCATTGTCGCTTTCTTTTTCCGGTACCAAATGGCGACGGTTAGAGGTGGCATAGAGCAAGACGTTGTCTGGCGCCTGCTCCAGTGAGCCGTCGAGTACGCTCTTTAGCACGCGGTAATCCCCCTCGCCGGACTCGAACGACAGGTCGTCGCAAAACAGCACGAAACGCTGCGGTAACTTCTGCAATTGCTCGACCACCCGCGGCAGGTCACCCAGGTGATCGCGTTCGATTTCAATCAGACGCAGACCGGCTTTGGCATGCTCGGCCAGCAACGCGCGCACCAGCGATGATTTACCTGTTCCTCGCGAGCCCCACAACAAGGCGTGGTTGGCGGGCAAGCCATCGATGAACTGCTGGGTGTTGCGGCCCAGCTGCTCGCGCTGCAGGTCGACCCCGATCAGATCGGAAAGGCGCATGTCCAGCGTCACGTCCAGGGGCATCAGGTAACCGCTGCGCCCTTCACGCACCCAGCGCGCGGCGAGCGATTGGCCCCAATCCACCGGTTCACGTACCGCTGGCAGCAACGGTTCGAGTCGCGCCAGCACCGACTCGGCGCGCTCCAGAAATGCGTTCAATCGAGAATCCACGACTTCTCCTTCATTTAGCGGGTTAAAGGCGTTGTGCGATCAGCTATGCTTGGCCCGCAATGGACACATGAAGTGCAAGTGCCCTATGGATCAAGCGCCCCTATGGATATCCGACTGACCCACCGTCTGTCATACAAACAAGTCCGTTTGACCGTTCTGGTCGGCTTTCTGTTGGGAACGCTGTTCAGCTTGGTGCAAATTGCGATCGATTATGCCAGCGAAGACGCCTCTATCGATCGTGAAATTCGCTCACTGCTGCAAATCAGCCACAACCCGGCCTCCCGCATCGCCTATAACATTGACGCCGAACTCGCGCAGGAATTGACCCTCGGCCTGCTGCATTCACCTGCTGTAGTCAGTGCGCGACTGACCGATAACAACAATCTGTTGCTGGCATCGGTCAAACGCCCCATGGCCGAAAGCCCGTATCGCATGCTGAGCGATGGGCTGTTCGGCAAGAGTCGACGGTTCGTCGACGTCCTGCACCTGGACCACATGCCCAACGAAGCCATCGGCACGTTAGTGCTGGAAGTCGATACGTTCGCCTTCGGCAGTCACTTTCTGCAGCGGGCGGAAATTACCCTGCTCAGCGGCTTTTTTCGCAGTCTGGTGTTCGCCGGGATTCTGATGGCGCTGTTTTACCTGACGCTGACAAAGCCCCTGACAGGGGTCATCCGGGCGCTGTCCAGCCGCGATTCGCGCAGCCCTGCACAAGCGCCCCTGCCCTACCCACCCGGCCATGAAAACGACGAAATCGGCGTGCTGGTGCAGGTCGCCAATCAGCAGTTCGAAAACGTCGCCAGCGAATTCAGCCGCCGCAGGGACGCGGAAAATCGCCTCACCGAACACCTCAACGAGCTGGAAAATGTGGTGTCGGCCCGGACCCAGGAACTTAAGTCCAGCAACGCGCGGCTCAGCCTGTCCAACGAAGAATTGCAAGTCGCCCGCAGTACGGCACTGGACATGGCCCATGCCCGTTCGGCGTTTCTGGCGCACATGAGTCACGAGATCCGCACGCCGCTCAACGGCCTGCTGGGCATGCTGGCCCTGTCGCTGGACGGCCCGCTGAGTGCGGAACAGCGTCAGCAACTGTCGATTGCCCATGACTCGGGCAAGGTACTGGTGGAATTGCTCAATGACATCCTCGACCTGTCGAAATTCGATGCCGGGCAACTGGAGCTGGAGTGCATCCCGTTCGACCTCGGCACCCTGATCGAAGACACCGCCAACCTGCTGTCCCAGAACGCTGCGCCCAATGTCGAGCTGACGTGCCTGATCGATCCAGGCTTTCCAGCGCTGGTGTCAGGCGATCCAACCCGAGTGCGGCAGATCGTCAGCAACCTGCTGTCCAACGCGCTGAAATTCACCCGAGCCGGTCGTGTCGACATGCGCCTGAGTCAACACGACGGCAATGTGCGCATTGAGGTGTGCGACACCGGTATCGGCATCCCGCAAGACGCGCAGGCGAGAATTTTCGAGCCGTTCACACAAGCCGAAGCGGCGATCACTCGACAGTACGGCGGAACGGGGCTGGGGCTGACCCTGACGCACAATTTGTGCAAAGCGATGCATGGCCAGTTGAACATCGAATCCAATCCCGGGGTCGGCAGCCGTTTCTATGCCGACCTGCCGCTTCCCGCTCACACCCCTGCGCCCGTATGGCCTGCGCTGAAGGGCCGCGTGGTGGTCGCCAGTCCCCAAGGCAGCGGCCTGACGGAACTGCTCAGCCGCCTGCTGCCGGAATGGGGCATCGACTACCGGCACTTTTCTGCCAACGAATCGCAGCCGGCTGTGCAGCCTGATCTGGTGATCACCGACTGCCCCGAGTGCCTGGTGGGCATGCGCCCCGGCACCGGGATTCCGATACTGCTGGTGACGGCGTATGGCAATTTCATGCCGGGCGAACAGGTCGTCGCCATGGCACCGCTGCAGCAACAGGCGCGTCCGTTATCACGTCAGGTCTTGCACCAGGCGCTGCGCAAGAGCCTGGACGTTGAAGGCATGCTGACCGGTGATCGCCTGCCGAGCCTGCAGCCAATACCCCACCGGGCGCGCATTTTGCTGGTTGAAGACAATCCGGTGAACCAGCTGGTGGCCAAGGGCATGCTGAGCAAACTGGGCTGCGAGGTGGTGGTCTGCAGCCACGGCGGCGAGGCACTGCAGCAATTGGAGCGCAGCCGATTCGACTTGGTGCTGATGGACTGCAACATGCCGGTGATGGACGGCTATGAAGCCACGCGGCTGATTCGTCAGAGCGGCAAGTGGCCAGACCTGCCCATCATCGCCCTGACCGCCAACGCCATGCCCGACGAGCGGGACCATTGCCGAAATGCGGGAATGAACGACTATCTGGCCAAGCCCTTTCACAAGGAAGAGTTGATTAACCTGCTGGATCAGTGGGCGGGCGCTTCGAGCGTCAAGCTTTGAGCGACAAGCTGATCAGCGCCTGGCTGGCTTGCCGCTTGAAGCTCAAGGCTCGTGGCGGCTTTATCCGAGCAACGCTTCGATGTCCGACTTCAAATCTTCCGGCTTGGTCAACGGGGCGTAACGCTTCACCCGTTTGCCGTCGCGGCCGACGAGGAATTTGGTGAAGTTCCACTTGATGCGCTCGGAGCCCAGCAGGCCTGGCGCTTGTTTCTTCAGCTGCACAAACAGCGGGTGGGCATTGCTGCCATTGACGTCGATCTTCTTGAACAACGGAAAACTGACCCCGTAATTCAGCTCGCAGAACTCGGAAATCGCGCCTTCGTTGCCCGGCTCTTGTTTGCCGAACTGGTTGCAGGGAAAACCCAAAACGACCAGCCCACGATCCTTATAGGTCTGCCACAGTTCTTCGAGGCCTTTGTATTGCGGGGTGAAGCCGCATTTGCTGGCCGTGTTCACCACCAGCACCGCCTTGCCTGCGTAATCGGAGAGGGTCTTTTGCTCGCCCTTGATCGTCTGCACCGGGATGTTCAGCAACTGTTCGCTCATGGCCACGCCTCGAAAGCAACAAACCGCTAAATTAGCGCGCCATTGGTTGGCGCGCCATCCAATTATTCTGCGTGATATCCCAGCATCAGGCCTCGCGAGGCACCAGGTCCAGGCACACCGAGTTGATGCAGTAGCGCAGCCCGGTCGGCGGCGGGCCGTCGGGGAAGACGTGGCCCAAGTGAGCGTCGCACTTGGCGCAGACGACCTCGGTGCGGATCATGCCGTGGCTCACGTCGCGCACTTCCACCACCGCACTGCCTTCAATCGGCGCATAAAAGCTCGGCCAGCCGCAGCCGGAATCGAACTTGGTGGTGGAATCGAACAGCGCTTCGTTGCAGCAGATGCAGTGATAAACACCGGCGGTCTTGGTGCTGTTGTACTTGCCGGTGAATGGACGCTCGGTGGCCTTCAGACGGCAGACTTGATACTGCTCTGGGTCGAGCATCTGTTTCCATTCTTCGAGGGATTTTTCCAGCTTGTCCACGGGTACACCTCCACCATTCAAAAAGCCCGATCTGTGTCTTTTCCACGGGTCGGGTGGCACGTATGATTGCGCCTTCGTTGGACGCCAGTCTGTCACCGGCCTTCAAGGCATACAAATTCATTTTTGCTGGCGTCGTGTTCTGCGGTTCGCGCTCCTTTCCTACAGCGAATCCTTTTTTCCAGGATCAATCACCATGCAGTTCAGCAAATCGAACAAGCTCGCCAACGTCTGCTACGACATTCGCGGGCCCGTGCTCAAGCACGCCAAACGCCTGGAAGAGGAAGGCCATCGCATCCTCAAGCTGAACATCGGCAACCCGGCGCCGTTTGGTTTCGAGGCGCCGGACGAGATCCTGCAGGACGTGATCCGCAACCTGCCCACCGCCCAAGGCTACAGCGACTCCAAAGGCCTGTTCAGCGCGCGCAAGGCCGTGATGCAGTACTACCAGCAGAAGCAGGTCGAAGGTGTTGGCATCGAAGACATCTACCTGGGCAACGGCGTGTCCGAGCTGATCGTGATGTCGATGCAGGCGCTGCTGAACAACGGTGACGAAGTGCTGGTGCCAGCCCCCGACTACCCGCTGTGGACTGCGGCGGTGGCGCTGTCCGGTGGCAGTCCGGTGCACTATTTGTGCGACGAACAGGCTAACTGGTGGCCGGATCTGGACGATATCAAAGCCAAGATCACGCCGAATACCAAGGCCATGGTGATCATCAACCCGAACAACCCGACAGGTGCCGTGTACTCGAAAGAAGTGCTGCTGGGCATGCTGGAAATCGCACGCCAGCACAACCTGGTGGTGTTCTCCGACGAAATCTACGACAAGATCTTGTACGACGATGCCGTCCACATCTGCACGGCATCCTTGGCACCAGACCTGCTGTGCCTGACCTTCAACGGCTTGTCGAAGTCATACCGCGTGGCGGGTTTCCGCTCCGGCTGGATCGCCATCTCGGGCCCGAAACACAACGCCCAGAGCTACATCGAGGGCATCGACATCCTGGCCAATATGCGCCTGTGCGCCAACGTGCCGAGCCAGCATGCGATCCAGACTGCACTCGGTGGCTATCAGAGCATCAACGACCTGATCCTGCCCCCGGGCCGTCTGTTGGAACAGCGCAACCGGACGTGGGAACTGCTCAATGACATCCCCGGCGTCAGCTGCGTGAAGCCGATGGGCGCACTGTATGCGTTTCCGCGCATTGACCCGAAAGTGTGTCCGATCCACAACGACGAGAAGTTCGCGCTGGACCTGCTGCTGTCCGAGAAACTGCTGATCGTCCAGGGCACAGCGTTCAACTGGCCATGGCCGGACCACTTCCGCGTGGTCACCTTGCCGCGTGTGGATGACCTGGAAGCGGCGATTGGCCGGATCGGTAATTTCCTCAAGAACTACAAGCAATAACCCTCACCTGTAGCAGCGCGCGTGTCCGCGATGAGGTTGTGTCAGGCGCCGAATGCGTCACAGACGCAGCCTTCGCGGGCCGGCGCGCTCCTACGGCTAGAGGTGAACATGAAGCCTGTCGCGCCCCAACGCTCTACCCTCTCCTTCGCGCCGATGGTCCAGAATCACCACGGCGGCGCAAAACGACACAGTTTGAAATAGTCGCCCGGTTGAATACCCACCCACATCACCTTATATACCCCGCAACGCGTTACACATTCTTCACGAGGAGAAATTCCACACCATGATGCGCATCTTGCTGTTTTTGGCCACTAACCTTGCGGTCGTGCTGATAGCCAGCATTACCTTGAGCCTGTTTGGCTTCAACGGGTTCATGGCGGCCAACGGGGTTGACCTCAACCTCAATCAGCTGCTGATTTTCTGCGCCGTGTTTGGTTTCGCCGGCTCGCTGTTCTCGCTGTTCATTTCCAAGTGGATGGCGAAGATGAGCACCGGGACTGAAATCATCACCCAACCTCGCACCCGCCATGAGCAGTGGCTGCTGCAAACCGTCGAACAGCTGTCTCGCGAAGCGGGTATCAAGATGCCTGAGGTCGGGATTTTCCCGGCGTACGAGGCTAACGCGTTCGCCACCGGCTGGAACAAGAACGATGCCTTGGTCGCGGTCAGCCAAGGTCTTTTGGAGCGCTTTTCGCCGGATGAAGTCAAAGCGGTGCTGGCCCACGAAATTGGCCACGTCGCCAACGGCGATATGGTCACGCTGGCACTGGTCCAAGGCGTGGTGAACACCTTCGTCATGTTCTTCGCGCGGATCATCGGCAACTTCGTTGACAAGGTGATTTTCAAGAACGAAGAAGGTCGTGGCATCGCTTTTTATATCGCAACGATCTTCGCCGAAATCGTCCTGGGCTTCCTCGCCAGCGCCATCGTCATGTGGTTCTCGCGCAAGCGTGAATACCGCGCTGACGACGCCGGTGCCCGCCTGGCCGGTACGGGCGCAATGATCAGCGCCTTGCAGCGTCTACGCTCCGAACAGGGCGTGCCGGTGCAAATGCCGGAGAGCCTTACCGCATTCGGCATCAACGGCGGTTTGAAACACGGTTTGGCCGGTCTGTTCATGAGCCACCCGGCCCTGGAAGACCGCATCGAGGCGCTGCGCCGTCGCGGTTGATCCACCTGACACAGGCACAAAAAAAGGGCGACTTCGGTCGCCCTTTTTGTTCCAGCAATCTAGCAGACAACATCGCTCATCAGTGGCGTGAGCGTGCTCGCGAAGATTCAGATCGCCCGCCCCCCTTGCGGCAGTCAAACTGCCTCCCTTAGCAGGCTCATTCCGAAAGAGCTATGAAGCCCGAAGTCAGGCATCAGCGGCGAAATAACCGGTACGCATACTCCATCAGCCACGTCGCTCCGGCCTGTTTGAATTTGGGGCTCTGCTCCAGCACGTCCTCCTCACCTACCCTTTTTACCCGCCATTCCGGCGACAGCAGCTGCTGCACTTCGTCTTCGTCAACCGAGAACGGTGGGCCAGGGATTCGCGACTGCTCGTAATCGAGAGTGATCAGCAGTCCCCGGGAATCCTCAGCCAGCAGCCGATTCAACTGTTCCACATAACGCCAGCGCATCTCCGGCGGCAACGCGATCAATGCAGCTCGGTCATAAAACGCCGTGCACAGGCCTATATCGCCGGGTTTGAGCGCAAAATAATCGCCGCACCAGATTTCATGATTTGGGTCGCGATAGACGGTGAATGCACCTTGGATTTCGACCCGAGGCACGATGTTGCGCTCGCTGAAGTAGGCCTTGACCGCTTTTTCAGACAGCTCTGCACCGACCACGTGCAGGCCCTGTCGCACAAGCCAGCTCATGTCGATGGTCTTCCCGCACAGCGGCACAAATACCCGCTCCCCCGGCTTGACCCCCAACTCGTGCCACAGCGTCGCCAGATACGGATTCACCTCTGATTGATTGAAACCAATCTGATCGATCGCCCAACGCTCATGCCAAAACTGCGGCTCCATACACGCTCCTGATATTTCGATCAAATGGCACGAAAACTTATATTAGATTTAGATCATTGATCTGCCTGATCATGGCGCTCATCTTATACGCACAGGACGCCTGACATGCTCCCTAGCCTGTTCATTTCTCATGGCTCCCCCATGCTTGCACTCGAACCTGGCAAAAGCGGCCCGGCATTGCAACGTCTGGCGGGATCCATACCTCGACCGAAAGCCATCGTGATCGTCTCCGCGCACTGGGAAAGCAACGATTTAAGGGTCAACGGCAACCCGAATCCGGAAACCTGGCATGACTTCGGTGGCTTTCCCCCTGCCCTGTTTGCCGTGCAATACCCTGCCCCGGGCCATCCGGAGGTGACGCGTCGTGTGCTGGATTTGCTGGCGGCCGCTGATTTGCCGGCCAACCTGGACAGCCGTCGACCCTTCGACCATGGCGTCTGGGTGCCGCTGTCGTTGATGTACCCCCAGGCTGACATCCCGATCGTGCAGGTTTCATTGCCATCTCGCTTTGGCCCAGCATTGCAGACCCGTGTCGGCCATGCGCTAAGGCAATTGCGCGAGGAAGACGTGCTGGTGATCGGCTCGGGAAGCATCACCCACAACCTGCGTGAACTGGACTGGCACGCGGGACCGGAAAGCGTCGAGCCCTGGGCGTTGGCGTTCCGTGACTGGATGGTAGAAAAGCTGGCCGCGAATGACCAAGACGCATTGCACGACTACCGCCGTCTGGCACCGAATGCCGTGCGCAATCATCCGACGGATGAACACCTGCTGCCGCTGTTCTTCGCCCGCGGTGCAGGCGGTGAATTCAGCGCTCCGTATCAGGGTTTCACCATGGGCGCGTTGGGGATGGATATCTATCGGTTTGGCTGAAGCACACCCACGCTCCTACAGACAAACTTTCCTCAGCGCGAAAAAATCCCCGAACCAGTCGGGGATTTTTTTGTTCAGACGATCAGCTCAGTGCCAATCAGTCTTCGCGATAGCGACGCAGCTTCAACTGCTTGCCCGCAACGCGGGTGTCTTTCAGCTTGGCCAGCAGACGCTCAAGACCGTCTTCCGGCAGCTCGACGAGGCTGAAGCTGTCACGCACCTGGATGCGACCGATCGCTTCACGGGCCAGACCGCCCTCATTAAGAATGGCGCCCAGCAGGTTTTTGGCAGCGATACCGTCACGCGCACCCAGCGCGGTACGGCAACGCGCACGGCCTTCAGCCAGTGGCATCGGCGCACGACGCTCGCGGTCGCCGCGATCAGGACGGTCGCCCGATGGACGATCGGCACGATCACCCCGTGGCGCACTGTTTGGCACCAATGGGCGTTCTTTCTCGATGGCGGCCAGAGTCAGCGCCTGACCATTGGTGGCCTTGCGCAGCAGTGCAGCAGCCAGTGCACGCGGCGTGCAACCGATGTCGGCGGTGAGACGGTCCAGCAAGTCGCCATGGCTGGCTTCGGCATCGGCCACCAGTGGCGCGAGGCTGTTGGTCAGTTTCTTGATGCGGGCATCGAGAACGGCCTGGGAGTCTGGCAGGCGAACTTCGGCAACCTTCTGACCGGTCACACGCTCGATCACTTGCAGCATGCGGCGCTCACGTGGCGTCACCAGCAGCAACGCGCGGCCTTCGCGACCGGCACGGCCCGTACGGCCGATACGGTGAACGTAGGATTCCGGATCGTACGGCATGTCGACGTTGAACACGTGAGTGATGCGCGGAACGTCCAGACCACGGGCAGCGACGTCGGTTGCGACGACGATGTCCAGACGGCCGTCTTTCAGCGAGTCGATGACGCGCTCACGCTGGTTCTGGGCGATGTCGCCGTTCAGCGCGGCTGCCTTGTAGCCTTTGGCTTCCAGTGCGCTGGCCAGGTCCAGAGTGGCCTGCTTGGTGCGGACGAACATGATCAGGGCGTCGAAATCTTCGACTTCCAGCAGGCTCAGCACGGCCGAGGTCTTCTGGTCAGCGTGAACCAGCAGGTGAGCCTGCTCGATCGCGGTGACGGTCTGGGTCTTGCTCTGAATCTTGACGTGTTTCGGGTCTTTCAGGTGACGCTCGGCGATCGCACGGATCGACTGCGGCAGCGTGGCCGAGAACAGAACGGTCTGACGCGACTCCGGCATGGCCTTGAAGATGACTTCGAGGTCGTCCATGAAGCCCAGCTTCAGCATTTCGTCGGCTTCGTCGAGGACCAGGTGGTTCACGGTCGCCAGGACTTTTTCGTCACGACGCAGGTGATCGCACAGGCGGCCCGGGGTGGCGACGACGATTTGCGCGCCGTTACGGATGGCTTTCAACTGTGGGCCCATCGGCGCACCGCCATAGACGGCCACGACAGTAACGCCGGGCATCTGTTTGGCGTAGGTTTCGAACGCAGTGGCCACTTGCAGGGCGAGTTCGCGGGTCGGCGCGAGGATCAGCGCTTGCGGCTCGCGTTTGGCCGGGTCGATGCGGTTCAGGATAGGCAGGGCGAAGGCCGCGGTTTTACCGGTACCTGTCTGCGCTTGGCCGATCATGTCGTGACCGGCGAGGATGATTGGGATCGATTGCTGCTGAATCGCGGAAGGCTCTTCGTAGCCGGTAGCGATAACGGCGGCAACAATATTCGGATGAAGGTCGAGAGCGGCGAAGCCGCCGGTTTCCTGGGTCATGGGTCTGCCTCTGAGTGCATCCGCAAAGACCCATGCTTCAAAGCTGCGCGTGCCGTGTAAGACCCTAGAGTCACCCTGGCTGCTTTGTCGGCGGGGATTTGCGAAAACGTATTGATGAATGGATCGTCAAGGATAGTTCGTGTTGGAACCAGCCTGCGAAGAAGGCTTCGCAAACCCATACCGTGACGAGGGCCCTATGAAAGGCCGGCGCGCACTATACCGGAATTACTGGAAAAAGTGAGGATTTTTTTCAGTCAAAGAAGCCCTTACGTTCAACGGGCACGGGCGCGGCGTCTAGCATCGACAGCGATGACGCGCTCGGACGCGGCCCGGCGCGCCGCTCAAGCTTAAACGATTCACCTAATCTGTCACTCATGTCGCCGGACGCACGGTCTTGATCAACGACAGCAGCGAGTAACCAAGCTGCGGCGCCAGCGCTTCGGCGCGTTCGGTCAGCGCGTCCATGTCCAGCGTCTGGTCCAGGTCGGACGGGACGATGAGGATCACGTTGCCCTCCTTCACTGGTAATTCCCAGTAGTGGCGGTGATAAAGCCCACGCAGCAAAGCCGCCCCCAGCGGTTTGCCATCGTCAGAAGCCCACTGATTGATGATCAGCCATCCGCCAGGGTTGAGGCGCTGCTGACACTTTTCCAGAAAGCCCCACGCCAGATGCCCTACTGCCGGACCCGTATCGGTGTAGAGATCGACAAAGATCAGGTCGGCGCTTTCAGCGGTGGGCAGCAATTCCAGCGCATCGCCGATGCGGATATACAGCCGCGGATCGTCCGCCAGCCCCATGTATTCCATGGCCAGCCGCGGCACGTCGGGGCGCAGCTCGATGGCTTCGACGTCGTCCAGCGGTAGAAACTTGAGGCATGCCTGGGTCAGGGTGCCGGCGCCGAGGCCCATGAACAGCGCGCTCTCGGGTGCTTCGTGGCACAGCGCGCCGATCAGCATCGCGCGGGTGTAGTCGTATTCCAGCCACGCAGGGTCGGCGGTAAACGTGCAACTCTGCTCGATGGCGTCGCCGAACTCCAGGAAGCGGTAATCCGCCACTTCCAGCACGCGGATCATGCCGAAGTCATCGTGGACTTCCGCCAGCACGCGCTCTACACGCTCCTCGGTCATTGCAGCTCTCTCGGTCAATCGGATTGGGCGCGCGGATTGTCGGCCAAGCGCCCCCTACAGGTCACGCAAATTATCCGGACGAACTGCTAACATAGCCGCCCGATTGCCCTGACTTCGAGTTCACCATGAGCCAACCCTGGAGCCCCGACAGCTGGCGGAGCCTGCCTATCCAGCAACAACCTCAGTACCCGGACGCCGATCACGTGCGGCGCGTCGAACAGTCGTTGGCCAGTTTTCCGCCTCTGGTGTTTGCCGGTGAGGCTCGCGAGCTGCGTCGGCAGTTTGCCGAAGTCACGCAGGGTCGCGCGTTTCTGTTGCAGGGTGGCGACTGCGCCGAAAGCTTCTTTGAATTCTCGGCGGCCAAGATCCGCGACACCTTCAAAGTACTGCTGCAAATGGCGATCGTCATGACCTTCGCAGCAGGCTGCCCCGTGGTCAAAGTCGGTCGCATGGCAGGGCAATTCGCCAAGCCGCGTTCGTCGAACGATGAGACTGTCGACGGCGTAACGCTACCTGCGTACCGCGGCGATATCGTCAACGGCATCGGTTTCGACGAGAAGAGCCGCGTGCCGGACCCGGATCGTTTGCTGCAGGCCTATCATCAGTCGACCGCGACCCTGAACCTGCTGCGCGCCTTCGCTCAAGGCGGCTTCGCGGACTTGCACCAAGTGCATCAGTGGAACCTCGATTTCATTGCCGGATCTGCCCTGTCGGACAAATACAGCCAGTTGGCCGATCGCATCGACGAAACCCTGGCGTTCATGCGCGCCTGCGGCATGGACACCTCGCCACAACTACGCGAGACCAGCTTTTTCACCGCTCACGAAGCCCTGTTGCTGAACTACGAAGAAGCCTTCGTGCGCCGCGACAGCCTGACCAACGATTTCTACGATTGCTCGGCGCACATGCTGTGGATCGGCGACCGCACTCGACAATTGGGCGGCGCTCACGTCGAGTTCTTGCGTGGAGTGAAGAACCCGATCGGGGTGAAAGTCGGCCCGAGCATGAACACGGATGACTTGATTCGGCTAATCGACATTCTCAACCCGGACAACGACCCTGGCCGGCTGAACCTGATCGCGCGCATGGGCGCCAACAAGGTCGGCGATCATTTGCCGGGCCTGATTCGTGCGGTCGAACGCGAAGGCAAACAGGTGCTGTGGAGTTCAGATCCGATGCACGGGAATACGATCAAGGCCAGCAGCGGCTACAAAACCCGCGACTTCGCCCAGATCCTCGGCGAGGTGAAGCAGTTCTTCCAGGTGCATCAGGCCGAGGGCACGTACGCGGGCGGGATTCATATCGAGATGACCGGCCAGAACGTTACCGAATGCATCGGCGGCGCCCGTCCGATTACCGAAGATGGCTTGTCGGACCGTTACCACACCCACTGCGATCCGCGGATGAATGCGGATCAGTCGCTGGAACTGGCGTTTTTGATCGCTGAGACGTTGAAGCAGGTTCGGCGGTAGATCGATCCGATTGCCCCGCACGCAGATTTGCCTGAGCGGAGAGTCACTGTGGGAGATTCTATGCTCGCTGGCAAACCGCATTCGCCAGCGAGCCGGCTCCCACAGGGGTCATGCATAGGTCATAAAATCTGCGACCGACATCGTATCCGTGGGAGCCGGCTTGCTGGCGAATGCGGAAGATCAGTGACGAATCAGGTGACTGGTCCACCGCTTTCGCCAGCTAGCCGGCTCCTACAGTAAGACCGGCACCAGCCGCCGACATGGCGTCAATCCGTCAGACGCGTCGCAACTCTACGTCGACAAACGCCACCCGCAAGCGCGCCGCACTGGCGCGCTGACAGTTGATCAACACTTCCGGTAACCCCAGCCAGTCCGCCAGGCGCCTCAGATTGGCCGCCAGTGCAAACATCCCCTCTTCATCCAGACCCGGTTCCTCTTCGTGAACCGCGTGCACGGCCAGTCGTCCCGCCGCCCGTTCGGCGCGTAGATCGATACGCGCAGCGATGCGTTCGTTGTGCAGGAACGGCAGCACGTAATAGCCGTAAACCCGCTCGTGGGCCGGGGTGTAGATCTCCAGCCGGTAGTGAAAATCGAACAGCCGCTCAGTCCGCGCCCGCTCCCAGATCAGCGAGTCGAAGGGTGACAGCAAAGCGCTCGCCGTGACTTTTTTTGGCACCGTGAACTCAGGCAGCACATACGCAGGCTGTTTCCAGCCCTTGACCTGAACCACCTCGATGGCGCCCTCTTCCACCAGTTCAGCGAGGCCCGCCTTGGCAGGTGCCGGGTCCTGGCGGAAATAGTCGCGAATGTCCTTCTCGGTGCCGACCCCCAACGCCTTGACCGCATGCACGAGCAAACCGCGCTGGGCATCCGCCTCGCTCACCTCCGGGTGATTGATGATCGACGATGGCAGCACCCGCTCGGGCAAATCGTACAGACGCTCGAAGCCACGACGCCCGGCGACAGTGACTTCGCCTGCGGCGAACAGCCATTCCAGCGCGTGCTTTTCATCGCTCCAGTCCCACCAGGGCCCAGCGCGCTCCTGGCGCGTATTCAAGCTACCGGCGCCCAAAGCGCCTTGATCGCGCACGGCCTGCAACACGCGAGCGATGGTGGCCTGCTGCTCGCGACCGAACTTGGCCATCTGTTGATAAATGCCCTCGCCCAGGGATGCCCGCCGCATCCGCCAACGCATCAGCGGATACAACTCGATGGGCAGCAGCGATGCCTCATGCCCCCAATATTCGAACAACGTGCGATGCCGACCCTGGCTCCACGCGGCCTGGTCCAGCAGCTTTTGCGGGTAGTTGCCCAAGCGTGAATACAGGGGCAGGTAATGCGAGCGCACCAGGGCGTTGACCGAGTCAATCTGCAGCACCCCCAAGCGTTCGATCAGTCGCGTCACATGGCGAGCGGTGATGGTCGCGGGCGGCTGGCGGCCGGTGAATCCTTGAGCGGCGAGCGCCAGACGGCGGGCTTGCTTGATAGACAGCTGTTGGGAAATCGGCGGTTCTGCAGGCATTCAAGACCTCCTGGACGAACCGCCAACCTACCTCATCCTGCCTCGCGCTGTCAGTGCTTGAGTGGATCGTCCCAGAACGGCTTTTCGATCTCTTCAAGGACATCGGCTCGCGACAGGCCGATGTCTTTGAGCGCGTCGTCGCTCAGACTCGCCAGTTGGATCCGCTCATGATGCAGCGTACGCCAGCGGGCGACACGGCCCGCGACGGCACGCCAGGCGCGTTCGATCACGGAGTCGTGGGACAGGGTTTTCAGTACCAGTACGTAACCTTTTTGACATTTCATCGTCTTGCCCTCCAAGTGGGGATGACGAGAGTGTCTGCCCAGGCTTAAGATCAATCCAACGAATGTTTCTTATGCAAAGCATCTGGGAGATTGATGTAATGGCGACTTACCCCAGTATTGACAGCGAGCTGTTGCGCACCTTTGTCGCCATCGCCGATCAGGGCGGCTTCACCAAGGCTGGCGAGGTCGTGAACCGTACGCAGTCGGCGGTCAGCATGCAGATGAAACGGCTGGAAGACGACGTGGTTCAACGCCCGCTATTTCAGAAAGACGGCCGTGTGCTGAACCTGACGGCCGAAGGCCAAGTGCTGCTGGGCTACGCGCGGCGCATCCTCAAGCTGCACAGCGAGGTGTTCAACACGCTGCGTGAACCGCACATGGTCGGCACTGTGAAGATCGGCACACCCGATGATTACGTGATGCGGTTTCTGCCCGGCATCCTGTCTCGGTTTGCTCAGGCTTATCCGCTGGTTCAGGTGGAGGTGCATTGCGAATCCTCGGCCCAGTTGCTGCAACGTCAGGATCTGGATCTGAGCATTGTCACCCGTGAGCCGGGGAAAGAAATCGGCCAGATTCTGCGTCAGGAACGTTTCGTGTGGGCCGAAGCCGTGGGTTTCTGCCCCCATGAACGCACGCCCATTCCGCTGGCGATGTTCAACAGCGATTGCTTCTGCCGGTTGTGGGCGAGCAATGCGCTGGACGCCGCGGGTCGCGAATACCGCGTGGCCTACACCAGCGCAAGCCTGGCAGCGATCATGGCGGTGGTCAGCGCGGGGCTAGCGGTGACGGCCCAGTTGGAAAGCCTGATTACCTCGGACCTGCGCGTGCTCGGGGAAGCCGACGGCCTGCCCCAGTTGCCGTCAGCGAGCATTGTTCTACTGCGCAATCCGAATAACCCGTCGCCGATCACCGAATGCCTTGCCGACCACATCGCCGAGGGCTTCAAGCTGTAAGCCGTTTCTCGACGGGCTACACCCGGAAGCACAGCATGATGGCGCAGATCACCAGAAACACACAGAACAGCGCGCGCAGCAGCCGCTCGGGCATGCTGTGCGCGAGGGCCACGCCCCAACTGATGCTGGCCAGTCCGCCGATGGCCAGCGGGAGGCCCATCAGCCAGTTCACATGACCGTGCAAGGCGTAGGTGGCCATGGTGATCAGCGTTGCGGGGGCCGCTAACGCCAATGCCAGGCCTTGGGCCGCCACTTGGGTCGCGCCGAAGATGCCGGTCAGGATCGGTGTCGCAATCACTCCGCCGCCAACGCCAAACATACCCGCAGTAACACCCGAACCCACCCCCAGCACCCACAGCCATCGGCCGTGACGCAACTCGGCACCGGCATTGCCTTTGTGCCAATACATCTGGATCAGGTTGAACAGGGTCAACACCATGAGAAACCCGACGAAGCCGAGCCGCATGCTTTGGGGATCGATCCGCACCGCCCACAGCGACGTCAGCCAGGAAACGACGAAGCTTGGCACGATCAACATCATGGCGTTGCGTACAGAAATCCGGTTGCGCTGGTGATAGCGCCACAGCGCCAATAGCACGTTGGGCAGCACCATCAACAGCGCGGTCCCCTGGGCCAACTGTTGATCGAGGCCGAACAACACGCCCAACGCGGGGATCGCCACCAACCCGCCGCCGATACCGAACAGCCCCCCCAACGTGCCCATGGCCGCGCCCAGCAACAGATACCCCACCACCTCAACGATCACATCCGATCCTCTCTTTCGATTCTGCGCGCATGCTACTCAGTCAGAGGACGGGAAGAAATCCGCAGATGCTTATTAGCGTTAACGGGCCGTGATGAGTCGATTCACGAAACGTGTTCGGTCAGCCATACGCTGTCGATAGCAAAACTGCTGGTCACTGATTGACCAATTTATCTGGTGCATTAAAGATCGGGGCACTAAATTGGGGACATTTCCGACCGACCGAGGACGTATCTATGAACGCCAACGATAGCCCTTCCACGGCAGGCGCTGGCAGTTGCGACGAGTTGCTGCTGGACAATCAGCTGTGTTTTGCCTTGTATTCCACGTCGCTGATGATGACCAAAGTGTACAAGCCGCTGCTTCAGGAGTTGAATCTGACATACCCGCAGTACCTGGCGATGCTAGTGCTGTGGGAAAAGGATGGATTGACGGTAGGAGACGTCAGCACGCGCTTGCTGACGGACCCCGGCTCATTGACCCCGCTGCTCAAGCGTCTGGAGGCCGAGGGATTGATCAGCCGCACGCGCAGCAAAGAGGACGAACGGGTCGTGCTGCTGCATCTGACCAAACAGGGCAAAGCCTTGCACGACAAGGCCCGGAAGATCCCTCACTGCATCCTGGCCGCTAGCGGCATTTCAGTGGAACAGCTGCAAGCCCTGCAGAGAGATTTGCTGGGATTGCGTGGGAATCTCAACGGCGCGTTGTAGGGCCTTTTCAAACGTCAGGGCTGCGAGGGGTCGGTACTGCCTGTCATGCACACATCTGGGTCATGAGCGACATAACATGTTATGGAATGTCGCTCATTGATCATCCCTAAGATCCGCATCGGTTTTTTCCCCGGACACCCTTACCGATGCCAGCTTCGATTCGCTCCCTCTCTTGCGCGCTGGGCCCTTGCCTGCTTCTCGGCACTACCCTCGCCTGCGCTTCAACCGTCCTGCCCGAACTCGAAATCCACTCGGACGCAGATGCCGATGACCCTCGGGTCAAAGAAGTCAGCACCGCGACGCGGACTGCCACGGCGGTTCGCGACGTGCCCCAGACCATCGACTCGGTCAAGACCGGCGATCTGACCCGCTACGGCGTCTCAGATCTGGCCTATGCGTTGACGGGTCTGCCCAACGTCAGCGATGGCGCCGACACGCGGTTCGACAGCCTACGGATACGGGGTTTCGACGCCAGCTACGACTTTTATCTCGACGGCATTCGCGACGACAGCCAGTACAAACGAGACCTGCACAACATCGAGCGTATCGAAGTCCTCAAAGGCCCTGCGGCCGTTCTCTACGGGCGCGGGAGCCAAGGCGGCATTGTCAATCGCATCAGCAAGACGCCGACCGTCGGCCAGCGCTCCACCTTGCAGGCGCAGGGTGGAAGCAATGACCTGCGCAGCCTGTATGCTGACCTGAACGCGGACGCCGCCGACACACTCAGCCTGCGCCTGAACCTGGGTAACGAGCACCGCAACAGCTTCCGCGATGGGGTGAGCAGTGATCGACAGTTATTCGCACCGTCGATGAGCTGGCAATTGCACCCGGATCTGAACTGGTTGCTGCAGTACGAGTACGGCCGCCACCAGCGCATCCCGGATCGCGGCATTCCTGGCGTCGGGGGCAGGCCTGCCAAGTTGAGCCGCGCTACCACCTACGTCGCCGACGGCAGCTTCAGCGACGACAGAACCCAGTCGTTACGTTCGAGGCTCAGCTACGCACTCGATGACGACTGGCAACTGCGTCATACCCTGGGCATCTTCAGGCTCGACAGCGATTTCGATGACACCTTTCTCACGGGCTACAACGATCAGACAGGCGCGGTGTCCCGCAGCCGATGGCAGCAGGATCTGACCACGCGTAACCTGTTCAACACCATTGAACTGGAGGGCCGATTTGACACGGGTGGACTGGAGCATCAGGCATTGACGGGAGTCGAAGTCGGCCGCCAACGTCGCGATCCGACGCTTTATACCTTTGTGAAGGAAGGTGCAGGTGCCAGCGGCGTGCCCGCGCTAGACCTCGTGAACCCTGACCGCCGCTTGCGTCACACCGGAAAGATGGCCCTCAGCGCCAACAACCATACCATCGTCGAAAGCCTTGGCATCTACGTGCAGGACCACATCCGGTTGAATGATCAATGGCAGCTGTTGGCCGGTGTGCGCCGTGATCAATTCGAGGTCGAAAGCCTGCACGCAGTGAAGGGCCTTTCGGCGACGCGGGCCAGCAGCAGCATCAGCCCGCGCCTTGGCGCTGTGTGGTCGCCAGTCCCCCATCACGCCTTTTACGCCTCCTGGACGAAAAGCTTCTCCCCGGTTGGCGGCGGCCTGATCGGCATCAACCCGGGCGCATCGGATAACAGCAATGACCTGAGTCCGGAACTCACCCGTCAGAGAGAAATTGGCCTGAAAAGTGACTGGATGGACCAGCGCCTCAGTACGACCCTGGCTGTTTACGAGCTGGAACTCTATAACCGTAAAACTCAGGATCCAGAAGATCCCAATGTGATCCTCATGACCGGTTTGCAACGCTCACGTGGCCTTGAATTGACCCTGACCGGCACCCTTGCTGACCACTGGTATATCCGCGCAGGGCTGGGTATGCAGCGTGCAACCGTGGTGAAGGACACCAACGGTTTTGAAGGCAAGCGTGTGAACAACGTTGCGGAGCGCAACGGCAGTCTGTTTCTGACCTGGAAACCCGCAGTGGGCTGGTACGCCGAGAGCGGCTTGACGCTTGTCGGCCAGCGCTATGCGGACAAGCACAACACGACGACGCTGCCCGGGTATGCACGATGGGACGCTTCTCTGGGCTACCGCGAGAAGGACTGGGACCTCGGCGCGTCACTGAACAACATCAACGATAAGGTCTATTACGCCTCCGCGACGAGCGCTTCGCAAATTCAACCCGGAGCGCCGCGCAATCTGGTGGTATCGGCCACGTACAACTTCTGAGAACGCTACGGCCAGGTAGCAGAAGGCAGGTCGAGCTAGCGGTGGGGATACATACCAACACTGACGTGTCCCCTGCGTCTGGCCCCAGCAGCGCTTCCTGAAATTGCAGCGGGATTAATTTCTCGAAAATTCAGGGGCTTAACCCATCACTGTCTGCGCAGCTTGAGACTGGCCAAAAAATAAATAGAAATTTATCTTGCGCGCTAAACATTAGCGCATTACATTTCACTTCACTTGCTTAGCGCACAAGCATTTAGCGCAAAGCTCAACGGCTTCAGCCAACATCATCAAGTGAGGAATTACCATGCAAGCGCTCTATACCGCAGTCGCAACCGCAACCGGCGGCCGAGATGGCCGTGCTGTCTCCAGCGACAAGATTCTTGACGTGAAGCTGGCCACGCCTAAAGAACTTGGCGGTGCTGGCGGTGAAGCGACCAACCCGGAGCAACTGTTCGCCGCGGGCTACTCGGCCTGCTTCATCGGTGCGCTGAAATTCGTTGCAGGCCAAAGCAAACGCAGCATTCCTGCCGACGCCTCGATCACTGCTCACGTCGGCATCGGCCAGATTCCTGGCGGTTTCGGTCTGGACATCGACCTGCACATCAGCCTGCCCGGTCTGGAACACACCGACGCACAGTCGCTGGTCGACGCCGCTCACCAGGTTTGCCCGTACTCCAACGCCACCCGTGGCAACGTTGACGTCCGTCTGCACGTGACTGTCTAACCCGACCGCTCGCCAAGGAGAAAAACATGAACACGTTCGGCAAGATTCTGGCTGGCTCGCTCCTCGCGTTGTCCATCGGTAACGCCTTCGCGGCCACCGACACCGGCATCGAGCACAACACCCAAGCGTTTCTCGATGCCCTGAATGCGGGGACGGGTAAACCGATCGAGCAACTGTCGCCCAAAGACGCGCGTGCGGTGCTGACTGGCGCTCAGTCGGGAGTCAAACTGACCCTGCCGAAGGCCGATGTCAGCCAGAAGACCATTACGGTCGACGGCCAGAACATCAGCCTGACCATCGTGCGGCCATCGGGCGTGAAAGGCACCCTGCCTGTGTTCATGTATTTCCACGGCGGCGGTTGGGTATTGGGCGACTACCCGACCCACGAGCGGCTGGTGCGCGACCTGGTGGAGGGATCCGGTGCAGTGGCGGTGTTCGTCAACTACACCCCTTCGCCAGAGGCGCACTACCCGACGGCCATCAACCAGGCCTACGCGGCGACCCAATGGGTGGCCGAACACGGCAAGGAAATCAATGTCGACGGCAAACGCCTGGCTGTGGCAGGCAACAGCGTTGGCGGCAACATGGCGGCAGTCGTCAGTCTGATGGCCAAGGACAAGGGCACCCCGGCGATTCGTTATCAAGTCCTGCTGTGGCCCGTGACCGACGCCAACTTCGATACCGGCTCCTATGAGCAGTTCGCCGAGGGCCACTTCCTCACTCGCAACATGATGAAGTGGTTCTGGGACAACTACACCACCGATCCGAAGCAACGCGCCGAGATCTACGCCTCGCCACTGCGGGCGACGACGGATCAATTGAAAGGCCTGCCGCCTGCGCTGGTGCAGACCGCTGGGGCCGACGTGCTGCGCGACGAAGGCGAAGCCTACGCCCGCAAGCTGGATCAGGCAGGGGTGCCCGTCACGGCGGTGCGCTACAACGGCATGATTCACGACTACGGTTTGTTGAACGTGGTCAGCCAGGTGCCGGAAGTGCGCTCGGCGATGTTGCAGGCGTCGCAAGAGTTGAAGGTTCACCTGAAGTAAAACGACGCAGGCCGGATAGATCCTTGGTGTTTTATCCGGCCCCATCGCGAGCAAACTCACTCCTACAGCGTCACGCGTCGTCTGTAGGAGTGAGCTTGCTCGCGATGAGGCCGGTGCATTCAACCCCTATCGATGCATAGGTGATTCTCATGAACTGGTAACCAGACGCCCACAAAAAAGCCCGACTCGATGGTCGGGCTTTTCGTGTCCAGCGTTACAAGCGCAATGCTTATTTAGCACGGCCTTTGTAGGAACCGCCTTCACGGGTGTCGATCTCGATCATGTCGTCGATTTCGATGAAGTCAGCCACTTGCAGCTCAGTGCCGTTGGCCAGCTTCGCAGGCTTCATGACCTTGCCGGAAGTGTCGCCGCGAGCGGAGCCTTCGGTGTAGTCAACGCGACGCACGATAGTGGTCGGCAGTTCAACGGAAACCAGACGGCCTTCGAAGAAGACGGCTTCACAGACGTCGGTCATGCCTTCTTCAATGAAAGGCAGGACGCTTTCGATGTCTTCAGCGTTCAGCTCGTACATGGTGTAGTCGGTGGTGTCCATGAACGTGTAGGAGTCACCGCTGATGAACGACAGGGTGGCTTCTTTACGGTCCAGGATCACGTCGTCCAGCTTGTCATCGGCAAAATAGACAGTTTCAGTCTTGTAGCCGGTCAGCAGGTTTTTCAGCTTGGTCTTCATGATCGCGCTGTTACGGCCCGACTTGGTGAATTCAGCTTTCTGAACCAGCCAAGGATCGTTGTCGATACGGATCACGGTGCCGGGTTTAAGCTCTTTACCAGTTTTCATTACGAATATCCGAATTTGGATTGAAGTTCTTTCTAAGCCCTGTACGAAAAGCCACTTTTCGTACAGGGCTTACTACAAGGGCGCGTATCATAGCCAATTTCGATAAAACCTTACCAGCGCAGTCGTCAGGTCGTCTTGCAAGGCCTGTTCCAGACACCAGCGCTCAGCGTGACTGGTCAGTTCGCCCCAATGCTTTTTCAAGGTATTCCAGCACTGTGTCATGTCATGCCCGGCATTCCAGTCGCGCCAGACGTGGGTCAACGCCTGCCCCGTTTCGTCGGGCAACCCTGCCAGATACAACTCCAGAAACGCATCGAGTTTGGCCCAATGCGCATCGTCGTCCTGTTCATAGATGTGCCAGATCAACGGCCGCCCGGCCCATTGCGCCCGGACGAACGAATCTTCGCCGCGCACCACATTGAACGCGCAGCACCAGAGCAGCAGGTCATAGTCTTCCTGACGCACGAAGGGCAAAACTTGAATCGTCAGGTGGTCGCGCGCGTGCAAGGCACCGGGCTCCAGGCCCCCGACACCCAACCACCGCTCGACATCCCCGATGATCCGCCCTTCCGGCACGAGCAAATGTGTCGGCTGCTGATCCTGAGCCAGGCAGGTCAACCACGACCCCAAGCCTTCATGTTCATAAGCAAACAGTGAGATCAGGCGCGCGCCTGGCTGCGGATCAATCCCCAGCGTGGCCAGAAACCTCCGTTGGGCCGCCGGGTCCTGCTCGAACCCGTGGCGCCGTTCGATCAGCCCGGCTTCACGCAACAGACCGCCCGTGGTGTCCCTGAATCCGGGAAAGAAGAAAAACTTTTGAATGCCGCTCGATTGCAGCGAGGGCAGACCATGGCAACCAGTGACCCATTCTTCCGCGCTGAGGTATTCGAGGTTCAGCCACAGGGGACGCTGGCTGCGGGCTTTCATGGCGTCGATCTGCGCCGGTGGCAGATGACACCCGAACGCTTCGATCACGACGTCGGCGGGCTCGACCGGCTGCCAGTCCTTGGGCCAGAAACACACACGGACCCCGTCACACCACTGCTGCGGCGCCTCGGCATCCGCGCCCGGGCACAGGCGGGCGAACGCCGACAAATCATCGATCCACAGCCGCACGTTCATGTCGTGTTCAGCGACCAGCTGCCGCGCCAAGCGAAAGGTCACGCCGACGTCGCCAAAGTTATCCACAACCGTACAGAAAATATCCCAAGAGGCTTTCATCCCGGCTCCTTGAGGATGTTCAAAAAAACGGATTGTCCTTTATAACGACGCAGAATCGCCACCCCCGGTCGTGCGACAATCCGCCCACGTTCAACGCAAGTAGGGAAGTCTGCCATGTACGTCAATCATCGCGAACTGTCTGTCACGCTCCGTCCCTTGAAGCTCATTCTTTCCATCGCTGTCGGGATCTGGTTGGGCTTTCTGGCGGTAGTGCTTACCGCCTGGTTGATCTACAAAGCGCTGCCCCCCGAGCAGGCGCAAGCGGTGAACAGCGCCGCGACGCAGCTGACAACCCCGTCGGCGGCCAAACCCAAAGCGGACAGCGACAACCCGATGTTCGATCAATACCGGCAGATCCTGCGCGACAGCGAAGCCCGGCAGGCTCAAGAAGCCGAACAGGCCGAGCGGCAACGCAGCTTCAATGGCCCGAAATGCCAGTTCTGGATGCAACAGAACCAGACCGCCCCCAGTGAAAAGAGCCGTGCGGCGATCTATCAGTTCTGCGGTTGATCCTTCGATGAGACTTTACGCCGACATGACAAAGCAACAGGTCCTACAGGGGATCATCGACAAACTCACGATCGATTTGGACATCGCGACTCGGGCCGCCCAAACCGCCTACGAAACCGCGACCCACGAGGAAAACATCGCCGAAAACAAATACGACACGTTGGGCCTTGAAGCTTCGTACCTGGCGGCAGGGCAGGCGCGACGGGTGGAAGAGATTCGTCAGGCGCTGCTGGCGTATCAAAAGCTGAACCTCAAACCCTTCGATGAGGCACGGGGCATTCAGTCTGGTGATCTGGTGACGCTCGAATCTGCCAGGGGCGTCGAGCAGCACCTGTTTCTGGGGCCGGACGCAGCGGGGCTGAAGGTGAACGTCGATGACACCTTGATCACAGTGATTACCCAACGTGCTCCGCTGGGGCAGAGCCTGGTGGGCAAGCTCGATGGCGATGATCTGGACATCAGCGTCAATGGCAGTCGTCAATCCTTCGAGATCACACGCGTACTGTGATCCGTTGATCATTTGCAGGGTTGAAGGCTCCGACTTTTTATGGGTATGGTGCGTTGTCGCACGACAAATGGTAAGCCCGGAATATGGAGCCGGGCACACGGATTTAACCAAGGAGATATTTCATGACGAACGTCATCACTTTCCCTGACGCCCATGAACGTGATCGCCTCAAGTCCAGTGACCACAAAGGTGTCAGATACCTGAATAAAAAAGAGCGACAACTGATCGATTGCCTGCGCATGACCAGCCACGCAGGCCGCCAGTATGTGTACGACTACGCGAATATCATGCACAGGTCCAAACCGTTGTACCCCGATCAGGACGACTGACCGATCAGGGTGTTCAGCGCAGGTTCAGTACAACGCTCACCGACGCGGGCCTATAGTGGGCTTCCTCCCTTAGCCTGCGAGAACGCCCCATGCCTGCCGCTGCGCCCGAATCCCCTAGCCCTGCCCCCATCGTCCAGGCCACACCGCCGAAGGTCGATCACCTGCGTTTTCACAAAGCCCATGCGCATCTCGGGCCGACTTTTGGTAATGACGCCTTTGCCCTGAAGGCCGAAGCGTTCGCGCGGTTCTTTGGCACGCCGACGTTTCTGGGCGCGCAAACCCTCATCGTATTGCTTTGGGTGGGTGCCAACCTGAGCGGGTTGGTGACGTTCGACGTGTACCCGTTCATCCTGCTCAATCTCGCGTTCAGTCTTCAATCGGCGTACGCCGCGCCCCTGATCCTGCTCGCTCAGACGCGTCAGGCGGCCCGTGACAAAGCCAGTGCCGACGCCGATGCGCTGCATCGTGAAGCATTGGCCAAGGCAAACGAAGAGCGAATGACTCGCGCGACGCAGAACACGGCGCAGTTGCTGGAGCTGATGGAGCAGAACACTCGCCTGACCGAAATGACCAAAGCGCTGACCGAGCGGGTGGAGGCGTTGACCGCCGACATGCACAAACACTTCGTTAAAAGAGACGGCAACGCTTGACTGGCAGTTTCGGGCAGCGGCTGGACATTTATGGTATTGCGATCGTCATGGAAGCGACGGATTATGAGCATAATTTTTTCCCAACCGACAATCCGTCGACTGTTTCCCGGAGCGTAGCCCATGCACAATCCTTCTCGCGAAGAAACCCTGGCCCGTTGGCACTCTCAGGAAGAAGCCATCCGCGCCCGCCTGGGCAAATCCGGCAGCATGGACCTCGCGGAGGTGGCACAGCTCACGCCTGAAGAGTTTTTCGACGGCATCGGCAATGGCGTTTACCCGCATCCCCCCATCGGCGAGTTGATGGATTTCGTGCCCATCGACTGGACGCCGGGCACGTTCATTTTTCAGGGCACCCCCGGCCCGCAACACTACAACCCGCTGGGCATCGTGCACGGAGGGTATGCCGCGACGCTGCTGGACTCGTGCATGGGCTGTTCGATTCACACGCAATTGAAGAAAGGTCAGGGCTACACGACGCTGGACCTGCGCATCAGCTACATCCGCGCGCTGACCAGCAAGACCGGCCCGATTCGCGCCGAAGGCACGGTGGTGCACTTGGGCCGCTCGACGGCGCTGGCCGAAGGCAAGATCTACGACGCAGACGGCCGGCTGTTCGCAACCGGGACGACCACCTGTCTGATCATGGACATGAACCGTTAACCCGTCGCACCGGAGCTTTTTTTCGCGCATGGATGCGCTGCTGCAGAAAATGCCACTGCCTGCACTTGTGCAGCTGCACCCGGACCCGGACCCGGACCCGGACCCGGACCCGAGCGTGGTTCAGTCCCCGATATCCGACTGAACAAACGCGCCCCACTACCCCTCTATCTTTCCAGCGCATTCATGCCGCCCAGTCAAAACGCCCTTGCGCAACCTGCGGTTTTTCTGCCGCAGACGCATCGGGATACTGGGCGCCACCCGTTCCCTTCGCACTGGAGTATTCCATGACTGTCCCTGCATTTGGCCTCGGCACGTTTCGTTTGAAAGACCAGGTCGTGATCGACTCGGTGAGCAACGGCCTCGAACTGGGCTACCGCGTCATCGACACCGCGCAGATCTACGGCAATGAGGCCGAAGTCGGCGAGGCGATCGCGCAAAGCGGTGTGCCACGTGACGAGCTGTTTATCACCACCAAGATCTGGACCGATAATTTCGCCGCCGACAAGCTGATCCCGAGCCTGAAAGAAAGCCTCGCCAAACTGAAGACCGACCATGTGGACTTGACCCTGATCCACTGGCCATCGCCAGGCGGCAAAGTGCCGGTGGCGGAATTCATGGGTGCATTGCTGGAAGCCAAAAAACAGGGCCTGACCCGCGAGATTGGCGTGTCCAATTTCACCATCGCGCTGATGAAAGAGGCCATCGCCGCCGTAGGCGCGGAGAATATCGCCACCAATCAGGTGGAACTGCACCCCTATTTGCAGAACCGCGTCGTCGCGGAGTTCGCCAAACAGCACGGCATCAAGATCACGTCGTACATGACCCTGGCCGTGGGCGAAGTGTTGAAAGACCCGGTGATCGAAGCCATTGCCAAGCGTCTCAACGCGACCCCTGCGCAGGTCACGCTCGCCTGGGCAATGCAACTGGGCTACGCGGTGATTCCGTCATCGACCAAGCGCGCCAATCTGGAGAGCAACCTCAAGGCCGTGGACCTTACGCTCAGCGACGAGGACATGCAGAAGATCGCCGACCTTGATCGCGGCCATCGCCTGACCAGTCCGGCGAGCCTGGCGCCGCAGTGGGATTGACCGAATGCGCAGATGAATTGCGCTGATAAATCCGCCTCGCCAGCGGGTGTTCGTTGCACATCACCACCGCTGGCACGCCGCACCCGTACCTCCCGGCGTTGGAGCGACGCCCAATAACGAGGCGCCTGAACCATAATCAGGCACCCCGTTAACATCCCGCAAAAATTGGTTCGCTTAGCCCCCGAACCAATTGCCACGATCTCTGCGGACCAGCTTTCGAACCATTAGCGATTGGCCCACCGCCTCCTGACGCCTTGCCGCTTGCCGTCCGTGCGACCTCTTACGACACCCGAACCAATTTCGATTGGCATCGCTATTGCACCCGCCCTGCTACCGCCCTCGTGATCGAATAGCACGGTGGGCATGGTGCTTTCATCCTGTCATGTGAGATCACGATGGAAAGGTTCGAGACCGATGCGCTCCACGACACCTCGTCAAAGATGGCCTTGGACGCCCTGCGCCAAATGGTCGCGCAACAGACGGCTTTCCCCCAGCGGCCGTTGCCCACCGAGCGCGAGCTGGCGCTGGATTTCGGTGTCAGTCGCAGGGCAATTCGCCGCGCGCTGTCAGTGCTGGAAGCCGAAGGTCAGATCTGGCGTCGTCAGGGCAAAGGCACCTTCGTCGGCCCGACCCCGCCCAGCGTCGCAATGAGTTTCGCCAAACTGTCGAGCCGGACCAATTTCAGCGAAATCATGGAGGCGCGGCTGTATCTGGAGCCTGCGCTGGCGTCCCTGGCCGCTTTGCGGGCCAGCGGGGAACAGATGGCGATCCTGCGTCGCCTGACTGAACGCACCAGCCGTCAGCAGCACGCCAGCGAAATCGACGCCGAGGGCATCGAGTTGTGGGACAGCGCCCTGCATCGCGGCATTGCCGAAGCGGCGGGTAACCGGCTGATGCTGGACATCTTCGAAATGCTCGACGCCATCCGCCTCGACCCCGCGTGGCGGGATCTGCGCCAGCGCGCACGCAACGCCGATCGACTGAACACCTACAGCCACGACCATGACGACATCGTCAGCGCTATCGAAACCCGCGACCCGGTCAAAGCCGCTACTGCGATGCGCGGGCATCTGCGCGCTTTGCAGCAGGCGCTGGACCACGTCATGCAACAAGACCTCGAGGCCAGCGTATGAGCGACACACCGTGCAATCCGAACCCCGCCGTGCTGAGCGTCAGCGACCTGACCGTGCGCTTCAAGGATGCCCCGGCCAATGTGGTCGATGGCGTGTCATTTTCGATTCACGCGGGCAAGACGCTGGCGATCGTCGGTGAATCCGGCTGCGGCAAGAGCGTCACCTCCATGGCCCTCATGGGCCTGTTGCCGGACACCGCGCAAGTCAGCGCCCGAGCCTCGAGCCTGCTGGACGAGCCACTGTTGGGCATGCCCGACGAGCGTCTGCTGGATGTGCGGGGCAATCGCATGGCGATGATTTTTCAAGAACCGATGACCTCCCTCAACCCGGTGTTCACGATCGGCGAGCAGATTGCCGAAAGCGTCACGCGGCATCAGGGTGTCTCCGCCAGTGCGGCAAGGCAACGAGCGCTGCAGATGTTGGAAAAGGTCCGCGTGCCCGATGCCGCGCAGCGTTTGGACGCCTACCCCCACGAACTGTCTGGCGGCATGCGCCAACGGGCGATGATCGCCATGGCCCTGGCGAACGACCCGGCACTGATCATCGCCGACGAGCCGACCACCGCGCTGGACGTGACCATTCAGGCGCAGATTCTCGCGCTGGTCGCCAGCCTGCAGGCCGAGACGGGCACCTCCATGATTCTGATCACCCATGACTTGGGCGTGGTCGCGGAAGTCGCCGACGACGTGATGGTGATGTACGCCGGGCGCGTCGTCGAAAGCGGGCCGGTGAAAACCCTCTTCGACGACCCGCAACACCCATACACCATCGGTCTGATGGGTTCGATGCCGTCAGTGGGGCCGCGCGAAGGCCGACTGGCGACGATCCATGGCCGCGTACCGACGCCTGGCGAAATGCCCGGCGGTTGCCGATTTGCCAGCCGCTGCCCATTCGTGATCGAGGCCTGTCGCCAGGACCGCCCACCGTTGCTGGAAATCTCTGCGGGTCACTTCGCGGCCTGTATTCGCGCGCCACTGGAACAGCACCTTGGAGTCAGCGCATGAATACCCCCCTCAATCGCGTCGCCGAGCCGAAGGAGGTCGAAAGACCGATCCTGGAAAGCATCGCCGTGAGCAAACATTTCCACAGCGAAACCGGACTTTTCCAGCGCAAGAAACCGCCGGTGCAGGCGGTCAACGAGGTGTCGCTGGCGGTGCGCCGTGGCGAGACCCTGGCGCTGGTGGGTGAATCGGGTTCTGGCAAGTCGACCCTGGGCCGGGTGCTGCTGAATTTGCTCAGGCCCACTGCCGGCGACGTCATTTATGAGGGCCGCAATCTGGGCAACCTGCCCGCCGACAGGTTGCGGCAGGTGCGCCGTGACCTGCAGATCATCTTTCAAGACCCGTTCGCCTCACTCAACCCGCGCATGAGCGTCGAAGCGATCATCGGCGAGCCGATCTGGCTGCACCGCGACGATTCGCGCAGCGCCCGTCAAGACAAAGTCGCCGAGTTGCTGCGCACGGTCGGCCTGGCCCCCGAGCACGGCAGCCGTTTTCCCCACGAATTCTCCGGCGGCCAACGTCAGCGCATCGGCATCGCCCGCGCTCTAGCCTCGGACCCTCGGCTGATTCTCGGTGACGAGCCGGTCTCCGCGCTGGACGTGTCGGTGCAGGCGCAAGTGGTCAACCTGCTGGAAGACCTCAAGCATCAGTTCGGGCTGACCTTGCTGATCGTTGCCCATGGTTTGGCAGTCATCCGGCACATGAGCGACCGCGTCGCCGTGATGTACCTGGGTGAAATCGTCGAGCTGGCGCCCGTCAACGCGTTGTTCGAAACCCCGTTTCACCCTTATACCCAGGCGCTGATGGCCGCCGTGCCGGTCAGCCACCCCGATTTGCATCGCCCGCGCCCGCTGCTGGGCGGCGATATGCCGAGCCCCAGCAAACCGCCTTCAGGGTGCCGCTTCCATACCCGTTGCCCCCACGCCAAAGCGCTGTGTCGCGAGCTGAAGCCTATTTTCGAAACCGTCGAACCGGGCCGCCAAGTGGCCTGCCATTACTGGCGCGACATCGCCAACGCCGGTGCAGGTTCGTTGATCGTGCCAACCCCCAGCGCGGCCTACAGCCAGCGGCTGCATCTGTTCAAAACCCATCAAGCCCATTCTCTGGAGAGTCAGCCATGAAGTTCGCCCCTCTGATGACCACCGCGCTGTTGCTGCTCGCCGTGAACTCGGCCTTTGCCGACACCACGCTGCGCATCGGCATCCAGGACGATCCTGACGTGCTCGACCCGCATCGCTCGCGCACCTACTCCGGGCGCCTGGTGTACACCGCGCTGTGCGATAAACTGGTGGACGTCAGCCCCGACCTGACCTATGTGCCGCAGTTGGCCACCGCCTGGAACTGGAGCGAAGACGGCAAGACCTTGACCATGACCTTGCGTGACGGCGTCACTTTCCATGATGGCGAAGCGTTCGACGCCGCCGCCGTTAAATTCAACCTCGATCGCGCGCGCACCCTGCCCGACTCGCTGCGCAAAAGCGAGCTGGCCTCGGTGGAGAGCGTCGAGGTGATCGATGCCAAGACTGTTGCCATCAAGGTGAAACAGCCAGACGCCACGTTGATTTCGCAACTGTCGGACCGCGCCGGCATGATGCTCGCGCCCAAGGCGTCGGCGACGGACGTCGGCGCCAAACCGGTGTGCTCCGGGCCTTATAAATTCGTCCAGCGCGTCCAGCAGGATCGCATCGTGCTGGAGCGCTTCGACCACTACTGGAACAAGCAGGCGTATCACTTCGACAAGGTGATTTTCCTGCCGATTCCTGACACCTCGGTACGCCTGGCCAACCTGCGCTCGGGTGATCTGGACATCATCGAACGCGTTGCCCCCACTGACGTGAAAACCGCCAGGGCCGACAGCCACGTGCAGCTGTTCAACACCCCGGGGCTGGGCTACATGCAGCTGATGTACAACACCCACAATGGCGACAAGGCCAATAATCCGCTGGGCAAGGACAAGCGCGTGCGCAAGGCCTTCGAACTGGCCATCGACCGTGACGCCATCAATCAGGTGGTGTTCGAAGGTCTGTACGCACCGAGCGCGCAACCGTTCCCGAAAAACAGCCCCTATTACGACAAAGACCTGCCGATGCCAGCCCGCGATGTCGAGGCCAGCCGAAAACTCCTGGCTGAAGCGGGCGTCAAGACGCCGGTCAATGTGGAGCTGAAAGTCGCCAACAACCCGATCGCCCAGCAAGTCGGCCAGATCATTCAGGCGATGACCGAGGAAGCGGGCTTCAAGGTCAATCTGATCGCCACCGAATACGCCACATTGCTCAGCGAACAGCAGGCCGGCAACTTCCAGATCGGCATGAGCGCCTGGTCCGGTCGTCCTGATCCGGATGGCGACATTCACTCGTTCGTGACCTGCAAGGGCGGCCAGAACGACGGGCATTTCTGCGACGCGAAACTCGACGATCTGCTGAACAAGGCGCGTACCGTGAACGACCAGGCGCAGCGTCAGGCGCTGTACTTCGAAGCCCTGCGCCTGCTGGCCGAAGACGTGCCCACCAGTTACCTGTACTTCGATCCGCGGATCATCGCCATGCGCAGCAACCTCACCGGTTTCGTGCCCAACCCTGATGGCCTGATCCGCTTGACCAACGTTGCCTTCAAATGATCAGCGACCCTGTGGACAGCGGTCTCGGCCGCGAGGAATCGTCATGCTGACTTTCATTTTGCGACGCCTGCTCAGCGCCATCCCGACACTGATTCTGGTCTCGCTGTTCGTCTTCACCCTGCAGAAACTACTGCCGGGGGATCCGGTGCAGGCCATGGCCGGTGAGGAACGCGACCCGGCCGTGATGGAGTACCTGCGTGAAAAATACCGGCTCAACGATCCGGTGCCGGTGCAGTACGTCCATTGGGTCGGCAACGTGTTGCAAGGGGATTTCGGCACCTCACTGCGCACCGAGCAACCGGTGACCACGCTGCTGGTCTCCAAGCTGCCAGTGACCATCGAGCTGGCGGTGCTGGCGCTGATTATCGCCTTGCTGATCGGCATTCCCACCGGCGTGATTTCAGCGGTGCGCAAGGGCACCGCCACCGATTACGCGGCCAACGTGTTTGCCCTTTCGGGAATCTCCATTCCGCACTTCTGGCTAGGGATTCTGCTGATCATGATCTTCGCCGTGAAGCTGCAATGGCTGCCCGCGTCCGGTTACGTGCCGCTGGGCGAAGACGTCGGGCAAAACCTCAAGACCCTGGTCCTGCCGGCCTTCGTCCTCGGCGCCGGGTTGTCTGGCGTGCTGATGCGTCACACCCGCAGCGCCATGCTGGAGGTGCTGCGCGCCGATTACGTGCGCACCGCACGAGCCAAGGGTCTGTTCCCGCGCACGGTGATCCTCAAGCACGCATTGCGTAACGCGCTGATGCCGATCGTGACCCTCACCACCTTGCTATTCGGCGAATTGCTCGGCGGCGCCGTACTCACCGAGCAAGTCTTCAGCATTCCCGGCTTCGGCAAGATGATCGTCGATGCCGTGTTCAACCGTGACTACGCCGTGGTGCAGGGCGTGGTGCTGTGTGTCGCCATCGGCTTCCTGCTGCTCAATCTGTTGGCGGACGTGCTTTATCGCCTGATCAACCCGCGCCTGAGGACGGCCCGATGACCTCGATTGCCTTGAACCCCGCATTGCCCCTCAAAGAGCCGCTGAAGCCACGGACCCGCTCGCCGTTCGTGAAGAAATTCCTCGCCAACAAAGGCGCGGTGGTCGGCGCTCTGGTACTGATTCTGTTTATCCTCGCGGCACTGCTGGCCCCGTGGATTGCCCCCTACGACCCGCTCAAGGCCAATTTCCTGGCCGTGCGCAAGGCACCTTCGCTGATGTATTGGCTGGGCACTGACGAACTGGGTCGGGACCTGTTTTCCCGACTGCTATGGGGTGCGCGCAGTTCGTTGCTGGCCGGGGGTGTTTCAGTGGCCATTGCCATGCTCATCGGCGTGCCGCTGGGGCTGTTGGCCGGCTACTTCGGCGGCAAGCTGGACGCAGTGATCTCGCGAATCATGGAGGCGCTGCTGTCGTGCCCGTTTCTGGTGTTGGCGATCGCGCTAGGGGCATTTCTTGGCCCGAGCCTGAGCAACGCGATGATCGCCATCGGGCTGTCGGCAATGCCGATCTTTTCGCGACTGACCCGCGGCCAGGTGCTGGCGATCCGTCACGAGGATTACCTGGAGGGCGCCCGCGCCATCGGCCTGCCGGACCGCTGGATCATCCTGCGCTATGTCTTGCCCAACGTGTTGTCGCCATTGGTGGTCCAGGCAACCCTCACCATCGCTTCGGCCATCCTCGCCGAAGCCAGCCTGTCGTTTCTCGGGCTGGGCCAACAGCCGCCTTCGCCGTCCTGGGGCTCGATGCTCAACACTGCGAAAAATTTCATGGAGCAAGCACCGTGGATGTCCATCGCGCCGGGGGTGGCGATCTACATCACCGTGCTGTGCTTCAACTTGCTGGGGGATGGTTTGCGCGACGCCCTCGACCCCAAAAGCTGACGCCCCCGCTCACTCAGCGCCTTTCAACGCCGATCCACTGCCGAAGAGAAAACGTCATGTTCGATGATCTGGATTACAGCCAACCTTACGCGTCCGCCCGCTCGCCGGTGATGGGCAACAACATGGTCGCCTGCTCGCAACCACTGGCCGCGCAGGCCGGACTCGACATGCTGCGTCGAGGAGGCAACGCGGTGGACGCCGCCATTGCCGCCGCCATGGTGCTCACCGTGGTCGAACCGACCGGATGTGGCATCGGCAGCGATGCCTTCGCCATCGTCTGGGACGGCAAGCAATTGCAAGGCCTGAATGCGTCGGGCCGCGCGCCGCAGGCCTGGACGCCCGAGCATTTCGCCGGGCAGACAGCCATGCCCGAGCGTGGCTGGGGCGCCGTGACCGTGCCCGGCGCTGTCTCCGCCTGGGTCGCACTCTCCGATCGCTATGGCAAACTGCCCTTCGCCACCCTGGCCGGCCCGGCCATTGGCTATGCCCGTGACGGCTATCAGGTCACGCCAATCATCGCCGAGCTCTGGCGTCGTGGCGCAGCCTTGCTCAAGGATCAGCCAGGGTTTTTCGAGTGCTTTCTGCAGGGCGGCCGAGCGCCTAAAGCAGGCGAAAAGGTCAAACTCGCCGATCACGCCAAGACCCTGGAATCAATTGCTGAAACCAAGGGCGAGTCGTTTTATCGCGGTGAGCTGGCACGCGCCATCATTGCCCATGCCAACGCCAATGGCAGCGTCATGAGCCTGGACGACCTGGCCAATCACAGCGTCGACTGGATCGATACCTTGTCGGTCCCTTACGCCGGGGCCGTCGTGCACGAGTTGCCGCCCAATGGCCAGGGCATCGCCACCCTGGCGGGGTTGACGATGCTCGAAGCGCTCGGCGTTGGCGATCACCCGGTGGACAGCGTCGACACCGTGCACCCTGTGCTGGAAGCGATGAAACTGGCGCTGGCCGATCTCAATCAACACGTCACCGACAACGCCCACATGCGCGTGGCCTCCGAGCACCTGCTCGACCCCGACTATCTGAAAGGGCGCGCGGGCCTGATCACCGATCAGGCCGCCGACCCACTGCACGGCTCGCCCAAGGCGGGGGGCACGGTGTACCTGTCTGCGGCCGATGAAAGCGGCATGATGGTCTCCTTCATCCAGTCCAACTACATGGGTTTTGGTTCCGGCGTGGTGGTGCCCGGCACCGGGATCAGCCTGCAGAATCGAGGGGCGGGTTTCAGCCTCGATCCTGAACACGTCAACCTCGTCGCACCGCGCAAGCGCCCGTTCCACACCATCATCCCCGGCTTCGTCATGAATGACGACGGTACGCCGCTGATGTCGTTCGGCCTGATGGGTGGACCGATGCAGGCTCAGGGTCATCTGCAGATGATGATGCGCATCCTGCGCTACAAGCAGAACCCGCAAGCTGCCGCCGATGCGCCGCGCTGGCGGATCGAGGCCGGTCTGAACGTGGCGGTGGAGCGTTCTTTCGACCCGTTGGTGATTGCCGGACTGCGCGCCAAGGGGCATGAAGTGGCCGTTGAAGACCCCAGCGGGGTGTTCGCCTTCGGCGGCGCGCAAATCATCCAGCGTACGGCTCACGGCTACGTAGGTGGGACAGACCCCCGCAAGGACGGGTTAGTCGCGGCGTACTGATCTGAGGGTTACCCACGAGGGAGTCGCCACTCTCTCGGCCTTGGATCGTCGGATGACCACTCCCGAAGCCGGACGCTCACCTCACCGGTGGCGTCCGACTCGGGCAGTGCCACGGGCAAGTTCCAGCTCAGCCGAATCCAACGGCGACGAGCCCCGTCGCACTGAGCACAATGACCGCCCCGCCCAGCACCACGACCTCCCGAAGCGGCGCGGGGATGCGCTCTTGTTTCAGGCCTTTGCTGCTCTTGCGATAGCGTGCATTGAGGGCGATCTGGATCAGCAGCGCCGCCATCAATGAGAAGAAAATGGGCAGCACGGCCATCAGCCCGAAACGCGGGATCCAGCGCAGAAAGAGCGTGCACACCACCAGCAGCGTCATCAGTGTCCGGCGCCATGCCAACAGCGTACGCTCCGGCTGCAACCCGGGATCGTCGTGCCTCAGTGACAGAGGCTCGCGACGCCTCATGGGGCGCCGTAGATCAGGAAAACGATCAGCCCTGTCGCCACCAGCGCACCGCCCAGTGACAGAATCGGCACCAGCACTGGCAATGGCAGCGGCTTGCGCTGCCGCATCGCCCGCTCGACCTTCAACCAACGCAGGCACGCACTGGCACTGACCAGCATCGCCAGCACCAGCAACGACAGGGCCACGGCACGTCGCAGACCAGGCGTGAACACATCGCCAGTAAACGCTTCGACGGCGATACCGCCTGCCAAGAACGCGAGCGCGGTGCGGATCCAGGCCAGAAAGGTGCGCTCATTGGCCAGCGTGAAACGGGGATCAGGCTCGCAGCCGCCACCCAGCAGGGAGGCAGACAGACGATCGCGATCAGGAGAAGGCGGCTTGCTGGAGTCCGGAGAATTCATGTCGCACCGTGGTCGGGTAGAGGCCCCGATCATACCGGTCGTGCCGTCGAAAGACCCGTGTTGGCAGCGACACGGGAATGTCCATGGCCGAAGGCGATCGGGTAATTCGATCTCATGAGCAACCGGGTGATGGCTTTTAAATGAGTCAATGCACGCGCGAGTAGGTGAGTGCCTACAAAAAACAGATCACACACAACAATTTTTCCCTTCAAAATCCCCGACTTGTCCTACGCTACGTGTCAGACGGTCACAGTTGCGATACCGGATTAGATGAAGAATGGAGAATTCGTCACGACGGTATGTCTTAAACCGTAGACGTCAGCGAGGATGGGGCTTGAGACAAGTAGATGGGACAGTCTTCAACGCCAGGCACCGGCGTCTGAAGCGTATGCCTGTGCTGTGGCTGGCGGGTTTCTTCACCGTCTTGGTGTGCTTCTCTATTACCAGCATTACGTTGTGGCAACTGCGCCAATCCCGTAATCACGAACTGGACATTGCCGACACCACTGCCGCCAACCTGTCACGGTCCATGGCACAGCAGGCGGAGGACACCTTCGATCAAGCCGACATTCCGGTGGCAGGCATTGTCGAGCGGTTGAATTTCGACGGCTTCGGCGCAGCGACCAGTTCGCGCATGCACGATTACTTGAGGGCGACGGCTGCCGGGGTCGAACAGATTCAGGGGCTGTTCATCTACGACAAGGACGGCGCCTGGGCGGCGACTTCGCTGAATCGCATGCCTGCTAACGCCAACAACGCCGATCGAGAATATTTCCAGTTTCACAAGACCTACGACAGCACGCTTCCCCACATTGGCCAACCCATCCAGAGCCGCACCACGGGGGATTGGATCATTCCTGTGTCCCGTCGCGTTAATGACTCGAATGGGCATTTTGCCGGGGTGGTGCTGGCGACCATCGAGCTCGCGTACTTTGATCGCTTCTTCGACCGCTTCGATATCGGCAAGCGCGGCGTCATCACACTGGCCATGGCAGATGGCACCGTCCTGGCCCGCCGTCCGACGCTGCAGAACGTTCGCGGTGCGTCCATTGCCGACGGCGAACTGTTTCGCACGTACTTGAAAGAGCATTACGAAGGCACCGCGACGGTCCGCTCGGTCCTCGATCATGAGCTGCGTCTGTATGGCTATAAACGTCTCGACCGCTACCCGCTGGTGGTGCTGGCGGGGCTGTCGGAGCAGGAAGTACTGGACGAGTGGCGGCAGTACGCGTGGCGCTCCCTGGCCATCATTATTTGCGTGGTGATCGCCAACCTGTTGTTCGGCGTACTGTTGTTCCAACAGATACGCTTCGGCCTCAACGCCGAATCGCAGTTGCGCATCGCCAGCCACTCACTGGAAAAACTGGCGCTGCAAGACGGCCTGACCGGGCTCGCCAACCGTCGCCACTTTCAGGAAATTCTCGGACTGGAGTTCGTCGCCGGTCAGGCCAACCTGCACCCGCTGAGCCTGATCATGATCGATATCGACTATTTCAAGAGCTACAACGACAACTACGGGCACGTGGCGGGCGACAAATGCATCGTCGCGGTGGCCGAGTGCATCCGCAGCAACCTGAATCGGACAGGGGACCTGGCTGTGCGCTACGGCGGGGAGGAAATGGCCGTGTTTCTGCCTTACAGCGATGGCCAGGGAGCGTTCGCGCTGGCAGAGAAAATCCGTCTGGCGGTGCTGGCCCGTGCCCTTGAACACAAAGGCAATCCCAACGGCGTCGTCAGCATCAGCCTGGGCGTCTACGGCTGCGCGGCGCACCAATGTCCGACCATGGAAGCGTTCGTCGAACGGGCTGACACCGCCCTCTACGCCGCCAAACACCAGGGTCGCAATCGGACGGTGATGGGCTGAACGCGGGCAAGATTCATCAGGCTGATGGGTAGGCGGTCAGCTTGAGGAGGCCACCACGATCTGCGCCACTTGACCCCGGAACAACGCCAACCGGTCTTCCGGCGCGTCCTCCTCGACCACCAATGCGCCGACGTCCTCGCAGGCCGCCACTTGATAGTGCGCAATACTTGCCAGCTTCTCGTTGATCACCGCCACAGCGACCTGCCCGCTGCGCGCGACCACGGCCCGTTTGAACTCAGCCACTTCCATGTCAAACGCCGTGACCCCCTTGACGGCGTCCAGCGCACAGGCGCCGAGAAAGCACAGGTCGAAATTGAAATGGCTCAATTGCTGGATTGTGGTGAAGCCGTACGCACTGCCCGCCACCGGACTCAACCGCCCGCCAAGGAGGATGACTTCGACCTTGGGCAGCTTCATCAACTCCACGGCAATCAATGGCGCATTGGTCGTGACCGTCAGCGGCATGCCCGGATCGAGGGACCGAGCGATCGCCAGATTGGTCGACCCGCCGTCGATGAACACATGCTGCCCGGCGCTGATCAACTGCACAGCCGCCAGACCCAGTGCGCGCTTGCGCTGAGGCTCATGCTCGATCCGAGCAGTGATCGGCCCGTCGGAAGCCAACGAAATCGCCCCGCCATACACCCGCTTACATACCCCGGCCGCTGCCAGCGCGCCCAAGTCCCGACGAATCGAATGCTCGGAAACGTTGAACTCCGCGGCCAGATCTGCCGCAAGCACGCGCCCATGCGCCGCCAGACGCTCGGTGATCAAGCGCTGACGCTCGCCGGGGAAGGCTTCGGAACTGGCAGACATAAGGGCCTCGCGATCAAGCGGAATCGGTCATGAACGAGCAGGATGATGATCGCGGACCGGGGTGGTGTCAAACCAGCGCGCGCCTGCGCTTACACGGCAAAGGCAAACGAATCGGGAACGCGGATAAACACGGTTTTCCTGAACCCCTCCCCGTTTAAGTACTCCATCTTTCTTTGAACCTTGATGGAGATTTCTGACATGAAAATCGAGTTGACGGGCAAGACCGCTCTGGTAACGGGTTCGACGTTGGGCATCGGCTATGCCATTGCCAAAGGGCTGGCCGAGACAGGCGCTGAGGTGATCGTCAACGGGCGTAAACAGGAGGCGGTGGATGCGACGGTCGCGCGCATTCGGAGCGAAGTGCCGGGCGCGAAGTTGCGGGGGGTGGCGACGGACGTAGGGACGGCCGAGGGCTGCGAGGCGCTGGTGAAGGCCGTGCCGACGGTGGACATTCTGATCAACAACGTCGGCGTTTATGGCCCTCAGGACTTCTTCGAAACGCCGGACGACGTCTGGCAGCGCTTCTTCGATGTGAACGTGATGTCGGGTGTGCGTCTCTCCCGCGCCTACGCCGATGACATGGCGAAAAAAGGCTGGGGCCGAATTGTGTTCATTTCGTCGGAGTCGGCGCTGAACATTCCTGCCGACATGATTCACTACGGCTTTACCAAGACGTCCAACCTGTCCATTTCTCGCGGACTGGCCAAGCGGCTGGCGGGCACCGGAGTCACGGTCAACGCCGTGCTGCCTGGCCCCACGCTGTCCGAAGGCGTGGCCGACATGCTGAAAGACGACGTGCAAAAATCCGGAAAATCCCTGGAAGACTGCGCGGCTGATTTCGTCATGGCCCATCGTCCGAGCTCGATCATTCAACGGGCGGCAAGCATCGAGGAAGTGGCGAACATGGTGGTGTACGTCTCGTCGAAGCAAGCGTCCGCCACCAGCGGCGCCGCTTTGCGAGTGGACGGGGGTGTGGTCGATACCATCGCCTGATCAGCGCCGATCAATGGGTGACCAAGGGCGCAGACCCTGCCCCTTTGGTCATTCTTGCGAGGGCCGGAAGCAGGCTTAGAGGTCAAAACTCGCCGTATTCTGCGCGCATCCGCCCGTTGCGCTTGACCTGATACAGCAGCCCGTCGACCTGTTCGATAAACGACACCGCGCTGGCGCCCGGCCCTGGAATGATAGTGCCGACGCCCAGGCTCAACGTCAGCAACGGCGAAACTTCGGATTTCTCGTGAGTGATCTGCTGCTGGCGCACGAGCTGCATGCACTTGTCTGCGACCCTACGTGCCGCCGCCTGAGACGTGGCCGGCAGCAGCCACACGAACTCTTCACCGCCGATGCGGGCAATGAAGTCGCCGGGATTGTTGGCCGCCTGCGACAGCGTCTTGGCCACCGTGCGCAACGCTTCGTCACCTTTGATGTGCCCGTAATGGTCGTTGTACTGCTTGAAGTAGTCGATATCCAGAATGATCAATGACAGCGGCAGCCCGGTCTCCTGCGCGTGCGTCCATTCGCGTTCCAGCACGGTGTCGAACATGCGCCGGTTGGCGATGCCGGTCAGGCCGTCCTGATACGAAAACGCCTCAAGTTGCTTCTGCAGGCGTACCAGATGCTCTTCAGTCTTTTTGCGCTCGCTGATGTCGAACATGAAGCCCACCAGCGCCTCGACCTCGCCATCCTTGCGCACCACATGGACCACGTCGCGAATCCATACGTAATCTCCCGATTTGGTCATGGCGCGATAGTCGGCCTCATGATCGACGCCGGCCTTGGATTGAGAAACGCAAAAGTTGACCACGTAATCGCGATCGTCCGGGTGCATGCGCTCCACCCAGTCGTTGATTCCAACCCAACTGCCCTGCTCCCATCCCAGCAACTGCTCGATCTGCGGGCCGATGTAACTGAAGGTCAGGCTCTGCCAATCAATTCGCCAAGGAATGGCCTTGGTCGACTCGAGCAGGGTTTTGTAGACATCGCTGTCGGTGCCGGACGGCAGAGTAGGTTCGCTCATAATCGGCCACGTTCCACAGGGGTTAAGTGATGAGAGCATGTTGCCACTATCGGCGGGACGCAATAGCCAACACAAGGCTCTCACATACTTTCTGATCATCGGCGACACGGTGGCGCGGCAGTGAAGGCGACCCGATCACATTCAGGCCGCCAATGTCAGGGTTACGGCAGGGTTACGGCAATAGCGAGTACACCAGCGCAGAAATCGACACCAACCCCACCACCACGACGAACACGTTGGAGGCTTTACCCGCGTACTGACGCATTGCGGGCACCTTGCGCACGGCGTACATGGGCATCAGGAACAGCAATGCCGCAATGACCGGACCGCCGAGGGTTTCGATCATGCCAAGAATGCTTGGGTTGAGGGTCGCCACCAGCCAGCACACCACCAGCATGAACCCTGCGGTCAGGCGATCCAGCGCCCGGGGTGAAGGACGTTGTCCGCTCTTGATCACCAGCCCCTTGAGGCCTTCGCTGGCGCCGATGTAGTGACCGAGAAACGATTTGGTGATCGCCACGAAGGCGATCAAGGGCGCGGCAAAAGCGATGGTCGGGTTGCTGAAATGATTGGCCAGGTACGACAGGATCGACAGGTTTTGCGCTTTCGCCTCGGCCAGCTGCGCGGGCGACAGCGTTAACACGCAACTGAAAACGAAGAACAGCACCATGACCACCATCAGGCCATGAGCCCGGGCAAGAATCCGCGAACTGCGCTGTTCAGCCTGGTCGCCATATCGGCGCTTCTGATCGACGGCAAAGGCTGAAATGATCGGTGAATGGTTGAACGAGAACACCATGACCGGGATTGCCAGCCACAGGGTGTGCAAGAAAGCAGACGGTGCGGGGACGGAGGTAGCGGTGGTCAGAATGCCGCCGGTCCAGTGCGGGATCAGAAACACCGCCAGAAACAGCAATGCAACGATGAACGGATAGACCATCAGACTCATGGCCTTGACGATGAGCTGCTCGCCGCAACGCACCACGGCCAGCAGACCGAGGATGAGGACGAAGGCCAGTATCGCCCGAGGCGGCGGCTGAATGTGCAACTGATGTTCCAGGAAACTGCCCACGGTATTGGTCAGCGCGACGCTGTAAATCAGCAGGATCGGAAACACGGCGAAAAAATACAGCAGGGTGATCAGCGCACCGGCCTTCTTGCCGAAATGATCCTCGACCACCTCAGTGATATCAGCGCCTTCGCGTCCGGACAGCACGAAACGGGTCAGCCCGCGATGGGCGTAAAACGTCATCGGGAACGCCAGCACAGCCAGGATCAACAAGGGCCAGAAGCCACCGATGCCTGCGTTGATCGGCAAGAAAAGCGTGCCGGCACCGATGGCGGTGCCAAACAACCCGAGCATCCAGGTGGTGTCCTGACGCGCCCATTTGCTCATGCCCGTGGTCGCGCCTGCGGGCGCGGCGTCGAGGGCGTGCTCGACGCTTTTGGCCTGATCGTTCATCCGGTCGATTTCTCCGTTGCCGGTGATAACTACAAGGTCAAAAGCGCATCGAAAAGCTCGGCAGTCAGCGCCCCTGACCGGTTCTCTACAGGGAAAGGGGCGCGATTGTCCGGGATTAAGGAACAGAATCAAAGGGTTGTCGGAGGGATGGTCGTCGATTCAGAGATTTCTGACGGGTGACTACGACAGGATTACGCCGGCCCCGCACCCGCATTCCGACGCAGCGGCACACTCAACTCCACCCGCAAACCGTCACTGCGGCTGTCGAACTTCAACGAACAATCGCAGCGCTGCACGATGGCCTGGACGATGGCCAGGCCCAAACCGGCGCCGGGGCTTTTGCCATTGCGCCAGAAGCGCTGCGTGAGTTTGTCCAGATCCGGCTCAGGAATGCCCGGCCCGTAATCCCTCACGCGGAAATGCGCATGGCCGTCGAAGGTTTCCAGGCTCAACTCGACCCGCGCCCCCGCTTGCGTATGGCGCAGCGCGTTGTCCAGAAGATTGCGCAAGGCCGCTACGGCCAGTGCCGCCGGCATTTCGACCGGCGCTGTGGACAATTGCGTCGGCAGGGTCAGTTGGATGCGCGAATCATCGCCATGATTGGCGTCGTGAATGGCCAGGCGCGCCACGTTCTCGGCGTCGCACTGCACGCCGTCATCGAACGACAGACTGCCCTCGACCCGTGCCAGCAACAGCAATTGCTCAAGGGTGCGGTGCATGCGATCGGCGCCCTCTTCCGCATGGGCCAGCGCTCTGTCGCGCTTGTCGCCCTCGGTCATGCGCGCCACTTGCAGGTGGGTCTTGATGGCCGTCAGCGGGCTGCGCAGTTCGTGAGCGGCATCTCCCGTCAGCCGACGCTCGCGTTCGAGGGTCTGAGCGATGCGCTGGAACAACTGGTTCTGGCTCGTCAACAACGGCTGCAGTTCGCTGGGCAGATTGGGCACGTCCAGCGGTTCGACAGAGTCGGCGCTGTGTCTATTCAAGGCATCGCGCATTCGGTTCAACGGTGCGAGTCCTCGACCGATACCGAACCAGACGAGAATCAGACTGCCGAACAGCGCCACCAGCACTGGCACCGACGCCGCGAGCAACACCGAGTGGCCAAGCGCGTCCCGTTCGATCTGCCGGTCCGCCGTGCTGACCCGCACGTTGCCGTGCATCATGGTGTAAACGCGCCAATGCTCGCCGTTGATCATTTGATCGACGAAGCCGCTGGAATCAGCCTTCAATGGTTCTGCGGGCGAACTCTCGGTGCGTGCCAGCACTTCACCGCGCAATGAGCTCAGTTGACAGGCCATGCCGTTGGGAATGCTCAGCTCGCCAGCGTGCAGAATTTTGTCATCACCGTCGGTGGGCATCTGCATTTGTTCGAGCAACCCGGCCACCATGCGCGCCGACGCTTCCAGCCGTTGATCCAGAGACTCCATCATCTGCATGCGCAGGTCGCGCAGCATCCATGCGGCCGCCAGCACCCAGATGACGATGAACGCCGAGCCCAGGATCAGACTCAGGCGTGTTCTGAGGCTCATCATCGCTGCGGCTCCGGCAGGTCACCGGCGGGGCCCAGGCGATAGCCCAAGCCTCGTACGGTTTCGATGATGCCGCCACCGAGTTTGCGGCGCAGGTGATGAATGTGGACATTGAGCGCGTTGCTTTCGACTTCGTCGCCAAAGCCGTACACGCAGTCCTTGAGTTGTTCGCTCGACATCACGCGGCCACTGTTGTTGAGTAGAGCCTGAAGCAGCGCCTGTTCACGCCGCGACAGGTCCACGGGCCGACCGGCGAGGCGGGTTTCCCGGCTGCTGGGGTCGTAGGTCAGCGGGCCATGTTCGATGACGTTGACGCTACGCCCGGCCATACGCCGGACCAGCGTATGCAGACGCGCGCTCAGCTCGCGCAGGTCGAAGGGTTTAAGCAGGTAATCATCCGCCCCGGCCTGAAGGCCATCGACCCGATCGGTGACGGTGTCGCGCGCGGTGAGGATCAGCACCGGAATGTCGGTACCCTGCTGACGCAACTGGCGCAGCAGCTTGAGACCATCCTCGTCCGGCAGACCGAGATCCAGCACCATGACGTCAAAATGCGCCGCCGACAGCATTGCCCGCGCCGCAGACGCCGTCGCCACCCGGTCCACCGTCAGGCCTTGGGCATCCAGACCCGCCACAATGCCGCTGGCAATCAGGTCGTCGTCTTCACAGAGCAATACGTGCATGGCGGGCCTCGAAAAAAAGGCGATTGGAACAGGGAGCGATTAAGGATGGATTATGCCTCACAAATCCTGTCCCTGGCCGCAGGCAAGGCAGCGTCTGCGGTCTGCGGTCTGCGGTCTGCGGTCTGCGGTCTGCGGTCTGCGGTCTGCGCCAGCATCGAGCGCGGACCGCATTGCGCCAGCTATCTCACATACATCGGAATCTGGATGCGGTCCGCGTTAATAACTGCTTAATCACTCGCCCTCAGCCTCTCGCCATTGATAAATGAGCTGAGGGTGGGCATGCGCAGGTTGTGGGTGTTGGTGTTTCTCTGGTTTCCGTTGCTGGCGCAAGCGCTGCCGGGTGGGGATCTGTTCAACAAAAAGCCTGATTTTCTGCCAGTCGGGCAGGCTTTCATGTTCAGCTCCGAGCGTCTGCAGTCAGGGGAAACCCGTTTGTATTGGCAGATCGCCGACGGTTATTACCTGTACCAGAAGCGCCTCAAGTTCGAAGGCCTGCAGCTCGATCAGCAACCCACGCTCCCCACCGGCGAAGACCACAACGACGACTATTTCGGCCAGCAGCCCGTCTATCGCCAAGGGCTGGAACTGGTCATTCCCGCGTCCGCCACCGGCCAGGTGAAAATCGGCTGGCAAGGCTGCGCAGATGCCGGGCTGTGCTATCCCCCCCAAAGTCAGACCGTCGATCTGGGCGGCCTCCCCGCGAATGTCGACACCGCTCAGGCCGAGGATCAGGCGCTGGCGAGCACGCTTGAAGAACGCTCGCTGGGCTGGAGCCTGCTGATCTTCTTCGGCCTGGGTCTGCTGCTGGCGTTCACCCCTTGTTCCTTGCCCATGCTGCCGATCCTGGCGGGCGTGGTGGTGGGCAGCGGCGCCCGACCGCGCCGAGGTTTCGCGCTGGCCGGGGTTTATGTGCTGAGCATGGCGCTGGTCTACGCTGGCTTGGGCGTGATAGCGGCATTGCTAGGCAGTAATCTGCAAGCGACGTTGCAACAGCCGTGGTTGCTGGGCAGCTTTGCGGGACTGTTCGTCCTTCTCTCGCTGCCGATGTTCGGCTTCTTCGAACTGCAATTGCCGGCGTCCCTGCGCGACCGTCTGGACAGCGCCGGTCGTCAGCGCCGGGGAGGCAGCCTGATGGGCGCGGGTGTGCTGGGCGCGCTGTCGGGGCTGATGGTCGGGCCCTGCATGACCGCTCCTCTTGCAGGCGCCCTGCTGTACATCGCGCAAAGCGGCAATGCGCTGCACGGCGCGCTGGTGCTGTTCGTCATGGGGCTCGGGATCGGTTTGCCACTGGTGCTGATCGTCACGCTAGGCAACCGTTTCCTGCCGAAACCGGGCGCGTGGATGGACCTGATCAAGGGCGTGTTCGGCTTTCTGCTGTTGGGCACAGCCTTGATCATGATCCGTCCGCTGCTGGCGGAAAGTCTCTGGCTGGCGCTGTTCGGTGGCCTGTTGCTGGTCGTCGCGTACAGCGCCGTGGTGCAGACCCGCACGTTGAAACGCGCAGCGCTGATCGTCACACCTGTCGGCCTGATACTTGGCGCGTGGGGCACGATGATGCTGGTCGGCGCAGCGGGTGGCGGCGATGATCCCTGGCAGCCGCTGAATATTTACAGCGGGTCGCGATCAGGCGTGAACAGCGAGCGTCATGACGCCTTCACTACCCTCAAAGACCCCGCCGCCCTTGACCGCGAGCTGGCAGACGCGCACGCCAGCGGCCAATGGGTGCTGGTGGATTACTACGCCGATTGGTGTGTCTCCTGCAAAGTCATGGAAAAAAACGTGTTCGGCAACACCGATGTCATACAGGCCCTGAACGGCGTACGTCTGCTACGTCTGGACGTGACCGCCGACAACGACGCCAGCCGTCATTTGCTTCAGCGGTATCAGGTGCCTGGCCCACCAACCCTGCTGTGGCTCGGCCCTGATGGCAACGAACGTCGCGAACGGCGCATCACCGGCGAAGTCGATGACAAAGGTTTCATCCGACAGTGGCAAGCCACCCGGGAGCATGGCTAGTGCTGAGTCTCGCGCTGGGCCCTTTCGTGCTGGCCGTCGGTCATTTGCTGTTGATCGGCGCGCTGGCGCTAGCCACGCTGGTCGGCTGGATCGCCGGGCGTCGGCATGGGGTCAATCCTGAGCGCGCGATCTTCGGCCTGTTCATCGCCGGGTTGATGATCTCGCGGCTGAGTTTTGTGATCGCCTATTGGAGCCAGTATCAGCGTCACCCCCTGAACATCTTCGACATTCGCGACGGCGGTTTTTTGGTCTGGCCGGGCGTCCTCGCGATACTGATCGGTACAGCGTATTGGGGCTGGACCCGGCCCCCTCTGCGAAAATCGCTGGGGATGGGCGTCGCGAGCGGTCTACTGTTCGGGTGGCTGACGGGAGTCGGGCTGAACGCCCTGCAAGCGAATGCCCCTCTACCGGACCTCACGCTGCGCAATGCCGCTGGCGAAACGGTGCACCTGCGCGACTTTCAAGGCCAGGCACTGGTGGTCAATCTGTGGGCCACCTGGTGCCCGCCATGCCGCCGCGAGATGCCGGTCCTGCAGGCCGCACAGCAAGCCAACGCAAACGTGACCTTTCTCCTCATCAACCAGGGTGAAACACCCGATGAGGTCGCGACTTTTTTCGCTCACCAAGGTCTGCATCTGGACAACGTGCTATTTGACGCTAAGGGCCGATTGGCCGAACACGTCGGATCCGCGGCCCTACCGACCACCCTGTTCTACGGCCCCGACGGTCGCTTGTCGGGGACACACACGGGCGAACTGTCCAGCGCCAGTCTCAAACACGCTCTGGACACCATCATCGACCCCACGCCCTCTGTTTCCAGGAGCATTCCATGAGTTTCGTGCAACTTTCCGTTTTGACCGCCGCGTGCCTGATCGCACTGCAAGGCACCTGGGCGCAGGCCGAAGAGCTGCCAGCGCCGATCAAGGCCATGGAAGCAAAAGGCGCCACTATCAAAGGCGCGTTCGACGCCCCCGGGGGCTTGAAAGGCTATGCCGCCGAATACCAGAAACAGGCCATGGCGCTGTACCTGACGTCCGATGGCAAACACGTGCTGGCGGGCAATCTGTTCGATGAAAAGGGCGCAGACCTGAGCGAAGCGCCGCTACAAAAGCTGGTTTATGAGCCCATGAGCAAAGAAATGTGGGGCCAGATGGAACACAGCACCTGGATCCCCGACGGCGTCAACACCGCGCCGAAAATCATCTACCTCTTCAGCGACGCCAACTGCCCCTATTGCAATATGTTCTGGGAGCAGGCGCGTCCTTGGGTCAAATCCGGCAAGGTCCAGTTGCGCCACATCATGGTCGGCGTGATCCGCGAGGACAGCGCTGCCAAGGCTGCCACGCTGCTGGCCGACGACAACCCCGAAACCGCATTGCAAAAACACGAGCAGGCAGGTCCGAAGAGCACGCTCAAAGCCATGTCCACAATTCCCAAAGACATTCAGGCCAAACTCGACGCCAACATGAAGCTGATGGAGGACATGGGACTGTCAGCCACCCCGTCGATTTTCTACAAGGACGCTGCTGGCCACCTGCAACAGCAGCAAGGCGCGCCTCGGCCTGACGTGCTGGCGAAGATGATGGGGCCGAAGTGATTCATTACGTCCTGGCATGCGCGTTCCTGTGACCTTCTGACCAATGGCAACCTGGGTCGAAACGTGGATACTGCATCGGCGCACCATACGTGTAAAAATGTCGATCACCATTTCAAGAGCCAAAGCGGGAGGCTCGTTCAATGCGTTACGCCGAAGATCATAAAGCCCAAACCCACCAGCGCATCCTTCACGAAGCCGCTTCGCGTTTTCGTCGTGACGGTATTGGCGCTACCGGTTTGCAGCCCTTGATGAAGGCACTGGGCCTGACTCACGGCGGCTTCTATGCCCATTTCAAATCCAAGGATGACCTGGTCGAGAAAGCGCTGCGTTGCGCAGTCGATCAACTGAATGAATCACGGGCCGCCAAGTTGGCGGGAGACAATTCCGCCGCGGCATTCATTGATATGTACCTGGCGCCTGAACACCGGACACAACCGGAACAGGGCTGCCCGCTGACCACCATGTCGTCGGAATTGGGCCAGCGTGGCCAGCCAAGCGAGATCACCGACGAACTGATTAACCGCATGCTGTCCACGCTCCAGGCGGGCATGCCCTCCGATCAGGAAAACACCGACAAGAGTGTGATGATCATGGCCGGATTGGTGGGCGCGATGGTGCTCGCCCGTAGTGCGAAAGATCCGCAGCTGGCCGAGCGCATCCTGCAAACCACCCGCGATCAGCTCAAGCAGCAAGTTGCCGGAGCCTGATGTAAAAAGCCCCTGACGTCGCCGTCATGGGCTTTTCATTGACTCAAGGATGCCAGCGCCGGAACAGCGCGCTGGCATTGACCCCGCCAAATCCGAAACCGTTCGACAAGGCGTACTCGATGGCCATCGGGCGCGCCTTGCCATGAACGATATCGATGCCTGCCGCCGCCTCGTCCGGGTTGTTCAAATTGAGCGTCATGGGCGCGATCTGATCGCGAAGGGCCAACGCCGTGAAAATCGCCTCGATGCCGCCCGCAGCACCCAACAGGTGGCCGGTGGCGGATTTGGTGGAGGTCACCGCAATGCCGTTCTGATCGCCAAACAGGCTTTTGATCGCCGCCATTTCGCCTTTGTCACCCACTGGCGTGGACGTCGCGTGAGCGTTGAGGTGCTGAATGTCCGACGGTTTGATGCCCGCCTGACGAATCGCCGCCTGCATCGCTCGACGCGCCCCGCTGCCGTCTTCCGGCCCGGCCGTCAGGTGATAGGCATCGGCGCTGGTGCCATAGCCTACGAGCTCGACGATGGGTTTCGCGCCACGCGCCAGCGCGTGTTCCAGGGTTTCAATGACGACGATGCCGGCACCCTCGCCCATGACGAACCCGTCACGGTCTCGGTCGAAGGGGCGCGATGCACGTTCCGGCGTCTCGTTAAAGTCGCTGGACAACGCACGCGCCGCTGCGAAGCCACCCAGCGCGACGCGGTCGATGCAGGCTTCCGCACCGCCGCAAATGGCGACGTCGGCTTCGCCAGTCAGAATCATCCGCGCGGCATCGCCAATCGCCTGTACACCGGCCGCACACGCTGTAACCGGGGCCCCGAGTGGCCCCTTGAAACCGTGCTGGATTGACACATGCCCTGCCGCGAGGTTGACCAGAAACGAAGGAATGGTGAACGGCGACAACCTGCGCGGGCCTCGCGCATCCGTGGTACGCACCGCATCCGAAATCGATACGAAACCGCCAATACCGGAGCCGATGATCGTCGCCGTGCGCTCCCGCTCCTCCTCTGTCGAAGGCGCCCAACCCGCTTGCTTGACGGCCTCTTGAGCCGCTGCAAGGGCGAACAGAATGAAGCGGTCCATTTTCTTCTGCTCTTTTGGTGGAGCGGCGGCGTCGGCATCGAACCCCGCCTCGGGATCGTCGGCCAGCAACGGCACGATACCGCCCACCTTGCCGGGCAAATCGGCCACGGTTTCGTCAGACAAACGGACGATGCCAGAGCGCCCCTCAAGCAACCGGCGCCAAACAGCTTCGACCCCGGTGCCCAAAGGCGTCACCAACCCCATTCCCGTCACTACAATGCGACGTTCGCTCATGCGTTCACCCTTTCAACTTTCAGTGCGTAGGCCAGACGCGATCTCAAGCGCCTGGCGTTTTGTAACGTGCTGCTGCGTGCTGCAACGACAGGTTCGGGCCCAGCGCCAGGCGTGCGTTGACGAAGGCGTCCCAGTCCGCAACGTTCGCCAGCGATGGAATGGTCACGAGCTCTTTCTGGTCGAACCCGGCCAACGCAGCGTCGACCATTTCGTTCACGTCCATGACCATTTCAGCCGGAAACGCGTTGATGTCCATGCCCGCGCGCTCCCAGATTTCAGTGCGTGTGGCTCCCGGCATGACCGCTTGGACTTGAACACCCTTGTCGCTGATCTCGGCGTTCAACGACTGGGTCAGGCTCAGCACATAGGCCTTACTGGCGGTGTACACGGCATTGAAGCGTTCGGGAATCATCGGCACCACCGAGGCGATGTTCACAATGGCACCGCGCCCCCGCGCCACGAACCCGGCCGCTGCGGCCGAGGCCAGGTGAGTCAGCGCCACGATATTCAACTGGATGAGACGATCGACCTCGTTCAGGTCGGCTTCTGCCAAAGCGCTATTGGTGGCCACACCCGCGTTGTTCAGCAATAACGTAATTGAGGCATCGTTACGCAGACGCTGCTCGACGGCGGAAACATCCGAAGCGTCGGTCAAATCCGCCTTGAGCACTTCGACCTTGGCGGAAGTTGTCTTACGCAGATCAGCGGCGAGCGTCTCGAGTCGCGACTGATCGCGGGCGACCAGCAACAGATCGTATCCGCGCTTGGCCAGGCGATTCGCATACGTGGCACCGATACCTGAAGAAGCGCCGGTGATCAGGGCTGTACCTTGAATGGTGTTCGTGCTCATGGGGGGACTCCGTGGACAGTGAGGATAGCGACGAGCGCATATTACGCTCATAATTTAAGAAATTATATGTTGAGCGACATTTTTCCTGTCAAGCACGCATTTTGTGATCCGTAACAAATCCTTCAGGAAGGCCACGCAAAAAAAAGACCGATCAATGATCGGCCTTTCTAACGTCATGCAGAGGTTAGTCGATAGCGAGCTTCTCCCGATTCTTGTCCAGTAAAGCCTTGCCGATCCCTTTGACTTCAATCAGCTCATCCACCGAGGTAAACGCACCGTTTTCACTGCGATAAGCCACAATCGCTTCTGCTTTGGCTGCACCGATACCCGACAACGCTTTTTGCAACGCTTCGGCCGTGGCGGTGTTGAGATTGATTTTACCCCCCTGTTCGGCAGGTGCGGCGAGCGCCGGTGCCGGATTGGAAGGCGTGGCCGGGGTGGGTGCCGCATTGACGGCGACAGCGGTGCTGGCCAGCAAGCCAAACAGGAGGGACGACAGATAGGAAATACGCATGAGTAACTCTCTCCATGACATCGTGGGTTGGGAAACAGCATTCCTGAGCTGCTTTCCAAACCTAGTCGATGACCGTGGAGGGTCAATGCGGGGATGGGTGACTGAATGTGTAGCGCCCGCCAGCCCGCGAAATACGGGGCCTTACAGCGGCTCGCGAATTGACAGGACAGCGTAAGCGGAAGTGTCAGCCTCAGGGCTCATGTCGGCGCTGCTGGTGAATCCAGTCGACAATCTCGCCTTCTGGCGCATAACCGCTGACGGTGTCGCCGAGGATCTGGCGCACCTTGTCATAGTCGTCGTCATCGAGTGCTTTGAGCAGCAGCGTCAGGCTGTGCTTGAAGGCGTCCCACGGCAGATGATCCTCTTGAGCGCTCATGATCATTGGATGACGGGTCACCGCCACGTTATCGCCGATCAGGAGCTCTTCGTAGAGCTTTTCGCCCGGTCGCAGACCGGTGAACTCAATGGAAATATCCCCGTGGGGGTTCTTTTCCGAGCGAATGCTCAGGCCGGACAGATGGACCATTTTCTCGGCCAGTTCGATGATCTTCACCGGTTCGCCCATGTCGAGTACGAACACGTCACCGCCTTGGCCCATGGAGCCTGCCTGGATCACCAGTTGTGCAGCCTCGGGGATAGTCATGAAGTAGCGGGTGATTTTAGGGTGCGTGACGGTCAGCGGCCCCCCAGATTTGATCTGCGAATGGAACAGCGGAATCACCGAGCCAGACGAGCCCAACACGTTGCCAAATCGCACCATGATGAACCGAGTCTTGTTGACTTGATGCACATTGGCGCGGTCACCGAACATCACTGGCGCCGTTTCCCTGCTCAATGCCTGCAAAATCAGCTCGGCCAGGCGCTTGGTGCTACCCATGATATTGGTCGGGCGCACGGCCTTGTCGGTCGAGATCAGAACAAAGTTGGAAACGCCCGCCTGCAACGCGGCCTGCGCTGCGTTCAGCGTGCCGACCACATTGTTGATCACCCCTTCGGCAATATTGTGCTCGACCATCGGCACATGCTTGTAGGCAGCGGCGTGGTAGACCGTGTCCACTCGCCAGGTCTTCATGACGTCCAATAGCTTGGCGTGATTGCGCACGGACCCCAGAATCGGCAGCACTTTGACCTTCAGGGACTCCCGCGCGATACGTCGTTCCAGCTCAGAGAGGATCGTGTACAGGTTGAACTCGCTGTGGTCCAGCAGCAACAGCGTGGTGGGCTTGTGCAGAATGATCTGACGGCACAGCTCCGAACCGATCGATCCGCCCGCGCCTGTCACCAGCACGCACTGATTCTTGATGCAGTGCTCCAGGAGCTCTTCCTGCGCAGGGACCGCATCCCGGCCCAGCAAGTCGGCGATGTCGACTTCCTGCAGATCATCGACCTGCACTCGGCCAGCAGCCAGATCGGAGAAATTCGGCACGCTGCGCACATGCAGCGGAAAGCCTTCAAGGAAACCGAGGATCTCTCGACGACGGGCTCTGGCGGACGAGGGAATCGCCAGCAGAATTTCCTGCGCTCCGGTGACGTCGATCATCTGCTGAATATGTTTGGGCTTGTAGACCTGCAGTCCTGAAATGACCCGGTTGGAAATCGAGTCGTCGTCATCGATGAAAGCCACAGGGCGCATTGACCGCCCCATCCGCAGTGCCGCCACCAACTGGTTACCGGCCGCGCCTGCGCCGTAGATCGCTACCTTCGGCAAGCCATCGTCGCGCGTGGCAAATGGCACGTGCTGCACCGCTGAGAACCAGTCGCCAAGGAAATACTGGCGCATGGCGAGACGAAGACCACCGATCATCACCAGGCTCAACCACCAATAGTTGAACATCACCGAACGCGGCACGACGTGCTGATGGTTGCTGTAGAGGTAGACCACAACGCCCAGTATCAGGGCGGACAGGCTGACGGCCTTGATGATCGCCACCAGCGCGTCATTGCCGAAATAGCGCATGACGGCGCGATACATACCGATGCGGATGAACAGAGGGATGGCGATGACGGGCGCGCTGATGAACAGCCAGGTGTGAACAGCCAGCGGATTGATAAGGTCATCGATGCCCAGACGCACCACGAAGGCCATCCACAGCGCGAGCCAGACCAGACAAACGTCCGCCGCCACCTGAATGATCCGCTTTTGCCGACGCGGCAACGCAAGCAACATGACGCGCAACTTTTCCATGCATCCCTCGAACACGAGTTCAATCTCCTATCGACCTGAAACAGGGGCGTTTGATTCCAGCCTGAGGCGAGAATTCCACCCGCCTATTACCCGCAGGAAGCGTTTAGCCTCTTTCAAGTTCCCCGGCCCTGAAACCGAGCGCCAGGATCACCAGCGGGACATAAGCGACGATGAGACCCACGACCCCATCCATACCAAACTGCGTCACCGCGATAGCGACCGGCAAAAGCCAGAACAGGTTGATTACACCGACTGCGGACGTCACTGGAAGATGCTTGCCATATTTGCGCGAAGCGAATTGGTAAGCATGACTTCTGTGAGCCTCATAGATCTTGTCTCCTCGGACGAGGCGACGGATGAGGGTAACTGTAGCGTCTACGATGAAAACCCCCAGAAGAATAAGCCATGCCCACAGTAACTGCGAGGAAATCCACGCCGCCTGCAACGACAATACCCCCAGCGTGATGCCGAGAAAGCCGCTTCCGGCATCGCCCATGAAGATTTTCGCAGGCGGGAAATTCCAGATCAGAAAGCCGAGTACGGCAGCCGCCAGCAGTAGCGGCTGCCAGATCAACTCGGCATGGCCGCCCAATACATAGAGCAGCACAGCCCCGAGGCATACGCAGACCGCCTCTACACTGGCGATGCCATCAATGCCGTCCATGAAATTGTAGAGATTCAGCAACCACACCAGATACAGCGCTGCCAGCCCATGGCCCAGCCAGCTCAATTCCAGCGTCGCACCGAACAGACTGACCGGCGGCAAACCGCCTAGCCAGGACAAGGCCCAAACGGCCGCAAGGAAATGACCTGATAGACGCCACCGCGCTGCCACATGCCCGTGATCGTCCAGAAAACCAAGGGCCGCAACAGCAAGACCTGCCCCTCCCATTGCTGCAAAATCCGGTAACTTCAGTACGCCTTCGCCATATAGCACTGCCAAGGCCAAGAGATAACTCACAACAATGGCCACACCGCCGCCGCGTGGGGTCGGAACAGTGTGGGAGCTTCTGCCGTTCGGGATGTCCAGCAGACTCTTGTGCAATGCATAGCGTCGAAGCCAATAGGTAAACGCGAAAGAACAGCCGATAACGGCGACCGCTAACCACCAATGATTCATCTTTGTTCCGTTATAAAAAGGTCGGCTGCGTTTCTTCAGCTATCACTATTACTTCAACCACGTTTGCAGCGGTGGTGCCCTGTGCTGAGGCCCAAGCCACCCCGCTGCCCTCGCCTCAATCGGCCTTGAGTAGTGACTCGATTTCCTTGACCTTGGCCTCTACCAATTGCGGATCGCGTCGGCTCTCGACGTTCAAACGCAGCAACGGCTCGGTATTAGAGCCGCGCAGATTGAAGCGCCACTCAGGAAATTCAAGGCTGATGCCGTCCGTTTTGTCGATGTTCGAACAGGTCGGCGTGTAATGCTCCAGCACCTTGCTGATGATCCCCTTGACATCCGTCACCTTGTAGTTGATCTCGCCGCTGCACGGATAAGCCGCCATGCGCTCGTCTACCAGTTGCGAGAAAGACTTGCCGGAGACCGACATCAACGCGGTGACGAGCAGCCACGGAATCATGCCGCTGTCGCAATACGCGAAGTCGCGGAAATAGTGGTGCGCGCTCATCTCGCCACCGTAGACCGCATCTTCCTTGCGCATGCGCTCTTTGATGAACGCATGACCGGTTTTGCACAGCACCGGCGTACCGCCCGCCAGATTCACCTGATCAATGGTGTTCCAGGTCAGGCGTGGGTCGTGAATGATCTTCGAACCGGGGTGCTGCTTGAGGAGCATTTCCGCGAGCAGGCCTACCAGATAGTAGCCCTCGACAAAACGGCCTTGCTCATCGAAGAAGAAGCAGCGGTCGAAGTCGCCATCCCAAGCGAGTCCCAAATCACATTTGTGCTCGAGCAACGCATCGCGCGTGATGCTGCGATTCTCGGGCAACAGCGGGTTGGGCACCCCATTCGGAAAATTGCCATCCGGCTCGGCATTGATGATCACCCATTCGAAAGGCAGCTGCGACTTGATAGCCTGCAGCGCAGGGCCGACCGCGCCATTGCCCGGATCGGCCAGGATCTTTAGGGGGCGCAGTTCTGCACCTTCGACATACGTCAGCAAATGCTTGATGTACGCGTCTTTGTCCGGAGCGGATCGGACGCTGCCGGGTTGCGAGGCGACGGGGCCAAAATCGCCGGCATCGACCCGTTGGCGAATGGCATCCAGACCGGTATCACCGCTGATCGGGCGGGATTCACGCTGGACCAGCTTCATGCCGTTGTAACCCTTCGGATTATGACTGGCCGTGACCATCACCCCGCCATCAGCGGCATAGTGACTGGTCGCAAAATAGACTTCCTCGGTTCCGCACAAGCCGATGTCGATCACGTCCGCGCCGGCGTCCAGAATGCCTTGAGTCAAGGCTTGGGCGAGGGACGGGCTTTCGAGACGCATGTCTCTGCCGACCACGATATTTTTGGCACCCAGTTCCACCACCATGGAGCGCCCAATCCGATAGGCGATATCGGCATCCAGATCGTTAGGGACCTGTCCGCGGATGTCGTAGGCTTTGAAGCAACGGGTCTGAATAACGGGATAGTCGGGATTCATGTGTAAAAACCTATGCGACGAAAAAACCCGGAGGTTCCTCTGTTCAGTATGAAGCAGCCCATCCTTCGGGCTGCGCGCTACCCTCGCGCACAACAGCTTGAGGCGAGGGTTAGGCAGTAAAAATCCAGTTTTGTTAATCACTGAGGCGTAATTATCTTTGAAACGCAGAACCACGTCTCAAATGTTTTAACCACGCTGCCCATCCGATCAAATAGATATATAGCGATTTCACGGCACTGGGTGTTGCTCAACGACGATGGGACGATATGCTCGTTCGGCGCAACGGCTTTCGAGCGCTTGTTTTAGCATTTTTCGGGCTCGCGCCTCACCGTGCACCAGGCGAATTTCGGCAGGGAGCACATTCATGCCCATGACAAAATCCACTAATGCCTGCCGATCGGCGTGGGCTGAATAGCCGCCGAGGGTTTCAACACCGGCTTTTATTTCATAACGCCGCCCATCGAGTTCGACGTACCCCCCTTTCGGGCCATAGGTTTGAATGGCTGCGCCGGGCGTGCCCTTTCCCTGGTAGCCCACAAATACGACGTTGTGCCGAGGATCGCCTAGCATGGCTTTCAGGTAATTGACGATTCGCCCTCCTGCGCACATTCCGTGACCGGCAATGACGATGGCCGGGCGCCCTGTGCTTGCCAGGTAATTCAACGTTTGCTGGTGCTTCGCGTGGCTGTCGAGGGTGATGAGTTGCCTGAAACCCAAAGGCTTACGACCGAGGGTGAGTCGTTCGGCGGCCTCTTCATCCCAGAGGTCATCAAACGCCTGATACACCTTAGTCAATCGACTGGCCAGCGGCGAGTCGAGAATCACCGGCAACTGCGGCCAATTGACCGGCAGCGTAGCATCCGTCGAGGGGTCGATCTGGTCGGGGCCCGGCAACGCCTTACGGTGCAGAATGTCTTCTATTTCATAAAGCAGTTCTTGAGTCCTGCCCACGCTGAACGCCGGGATCAACACGGTCCCATGGTCGGCCAATGCCTTGTCGATGACGGCTTCGAGACGAGCTTGGCGAGTCGTTCGGTCTTCGTGAAGGCGATCGCCGTAGGTGCTTTCCAGTACGAGCAGGTCGGCGCGTTCAGGTGGTCGGGGGTCTGGAAGAATCGGGGTGTGGGATGAGCCCAAATCACCGGAGAAAACCACACGCTGATGACGCTTCTCACAGGGATAATCCACATCGCATTCGACGAACGCCGATCCGAGAATGTGGCCGGCGCGCTGCAACCGGATACGGCAGCTCAATTCTGGCGTATTGACCACGCTGAACCATTCGGCAAAGGGAACCGCGATGAGACGCTCATCGATCAACTTCAGGTAGCGTGCGATCTGCAGCTTGTCGCCCCCCAGCTCGATCCTGAAGGCATCTTCAAGGACCAGCGGCAGCAGCCTCGCAGAAGGTTCGCTGCACAGAATAGGTCCTTTAAAGCCTGCAGCGAGCAGATGCGGAATGCGGCCCACGTGATCAGCATGGACATGGGTGACGATAAGCAGCTTCAGGGTTTCGATGTTGAAGCCGACGGCATTGGCAGACGTCCCGACATGTGCGGTGTGGTCTGCTTCAGATCCTTGAAACAATCCGCAGTCGATCAAGACGCTGTGGGCGGCGTCCAGCTGCAACTGGTGGCACGAACCCGTCACACCCTCGCCCGCGCCGTGGTGGATGACGTCTGGATATATCATGAGCTTCCCTGTCGATCCTGTGCCCGAAAAGCGGCGCAGCTTAACCGTCTTGATTTCAGGGTTCAGCCATCAAGGTTTTGCGAGAGATTTCGGAAGCATTTGGGAATACATCTACTGATCGGAAATCGAGGGCATTTTCCTCGCGAGCAGGCAAACGAGTCGTTACGTACGGAGCGTGGTGTATAGGCGAATGAGAACTCACGCGGCCTATGGCCGCGACATTCAAGCGAGACGTGAAGCGTTTGGCTTTCTGCGCAGCCGGGTAACCCATGCTAGAAAAGGGCCGATCAGCATTCCGAGCAACAGCGCGAGGATCACCGGCACAGCCACCGACAATTCAGGTGCTGCCCAGCCAAAGAACACCAACGCCACAGGCTGTTGATTTTCCAGCATGAAAACGACCGTCGCTGCGACGATGAGCAGGACGACGACAAAAAACAGGAAGCGTCTAAGGTTTCGCATCGAGAACTCCATCGACTTGTTATGCGTGCCGGTGCTCCATGTGCTCGTGACCGTCCTCCTCGTCTTCATTAACCCGATCGCGCAACTCTTTGCCAGGTTTGAAATGAGGGACGAACTTGCCGTCGAGACTGACCGATTGCCCGGTTTTAGGATTGCGACCAACGCGAGGTGCGCGGTAGTGAAGGGAAAAGCTGCCAAAGCCCCGTATTTCGATACGGTCGCCTGTGGCAAGGCATTGCGACATCTGCTCAAGCATGGTCTTGATGGCCAGCTCCACATCTTTGGATGAGAGCAGTCCTTGATGGGTGACAATTCGTTCGATCAACTCCGACTTCGTCATATTTTTCCCTTCTTTTTCAAGCAGCTAGGTAAAGCGCTTTGAAGGTTTTAGCACGACAAGAGGTTTTTGAACAGCCCATGTTTCCAGTTATGTGAACAGCGCTTTCAGGCAACAGGCCATTACACCGTGCAACCCTTGTCAATACGAGGGGCTCAACCGGATCTGTTTTTTCCTCAACGACCCCGGATGATCGTCTCCACCGGACAGTCGGCCACAAAAAAGGGCGACCGAAGTCGCCCTTTTTTTAATGGTCAGACAGAACTCAGTTCTGTTTTTCCATTTGAGCACGCAGCAGGTCACCCAGCGTGGTAGGACCTGTGTTCTCAGCGGTTTCAGGCTTGCTACGCAGGCTCTGAATCGCTTCTTTCTCGTCTTCAACGTCTTTCGACTTGATGGACAAGCTGATCACGCGGCTCTTGCGATCAACGCTGATGATCTTCGCTTCGATCTCTTCGCCTTCTTTCAGAACGTTACGCGCGTCTTCAACGCGGTCACGGCTGATTTCGGAGGCTTTCAGAGTCGCTTCGATGTCATCGGCCAAGGTGATGATGGCGCCTTTGGCGTCAACTTCCTTGACAGTACCGCGAACGATAGCGCCTTTGTCGTTGACAGTGACGTACTCGGAGAACGGATCGCTTTCCAGTTGCTTGATACCCAGCGAGATGCGCTCACGCTCTGGATCAACCGACAGGATGACGGTGTCGAGTTCGTCGCCCTTCTTGAAGCGACGTACGGCTTCTTCGCCCACTTCGTTCCAGGAAATGTCGGACAGGTGAACCAGGCCGTCGATGCCGCCGTCCAGACCAATGAAGATACCGAAATCGGTGATCGACTTGATGGTGCCGGAGATCTTGTCACCCTTGTTGAACTGGCCAGAGAAATCTTCCCATGGGTTAGATTTGCACTGCTTGATGCCGAGGGAGATACGACGACGCTCTTCGTCGATGTCCAGGACCATGACTTCCACTTCGTCGCCGACTTGTACGACTTTCGAAGGGTGGATGTTTTTGTTGGTCCAGTCCATTTCGGAAACGTGTACCAGGCCTTCCACGCCTTCTTCCAGCTCTGCGAAGCAGCCGTAGTCGGTCAGGTTGGTGACACGCGCGGTCACGCGAGTGCCTTCTGGGTAACGTGCCTTGATAGCAACCCATGGGTCTTCGCCCAGCTGCTTCAGGCCCAGGGAAACACGATTGCGTTCACGATCGTACTTCAGGACTTTTACATCGATCTCATCGCCAACGTTGACGATTTCCGATGGATGCTTGATGCGCTTCCAGGCCATGTCGGTGATGTGCAGCAGGCCATCGACGCCACCCAGATCGACGAATGCGCCGTAATCGGTGAGGTTCTTGACGATACCTTTGACTTGCTGACCTTCCTGCAAGGATTCCAGCAGAGCTTCGCGCTCGGCACTGTTCTCGGCTTCCAGGACGCTGCGACGGGAAACGACAACGTTGTTGCGCTTCTGGTCCAGCTTGATGACCTTGAATTCCAGCTCTTTGCCTTCCAGGTGCGTGGTGTCGCGCACTGGACGAACGTCAACCAGAGAACCTGGCAGGAACGCACGGATGCCGTTAACGTCGACTGTGAAGCCGCCTTTAACCTTACCGTTGATAACGCCCTTGACCACTTCTTCGGCTGCGAAAGCGGCTTCCAGAACGATCCAGCACTCAGCACGCTTGGCTTTTTCGCGGGACAGTTTGGTTTCGCCAAAGCCGTCTTCAACCGCGTCCAGCGCAACGTGTACTTCGTCGCCGACCTTGATGGTCAGTTCGCCAGCATCGTTGTAGAACTGCTCGAGCGGGATGACGCCCTCGGACTTCAGGCCAGCGTGTACGGTAACCCAGTCGCCGTCGATGTCGACAACGATACCGGTGATGATCGCACCCGGCTGAAGATTGAGGGTTTTCAGGCTTTCTTCAAAGAGTTCTGCAAAGCTTTCGCTCATTTTAATTCCTGTTGATAAAGGCGAAGAATCCGCCTATCTGCCACGCTCCAGACAACGTGGGTTTCGTTCATATGAAAGGAAGCCTGCGGGACTGTGACTGGTCTCCCACATGGCTCCTTGATCATCCAGCAAGATCGCGAAGTGCGACTTCACTCAGGATGCGTTCCAGCACCTGCTCGATGGACAATTCGGTGGAATCCAGCTGGATGGCGTCATGCGCCGGTTTGAGCGGGGCTACCGCTCGCTGGGTGTCGCGCTCGTCGCGGACACGTATCTCATCTAGCAGACTCGACAGACTAACATCGTCCCCTTTCGCCTTCAACTGCAAATATCGGCGTCGGGCACGCTCTTCGGCACTTGCCGTCAGGAAAACCTTCAGCGGCGCCGCGGGGAACACCACTGTTCCCATGTCTCGCCCATCCGCAATCAGGCCCGGAAACTCCTGAAACGCGCGCTGGCGCTGGAGCAAAGCTTCGCGCACTGCCGGCAGTGAAGCCACCTGCGAAGCGCCACTGCCGATCTGCTCATTGCGGATGGCCAGGGTCACTTCTTCGCCTTCGAGGATGATGCGTTGGCCGTGGTCGCCAGTCGCCGCCTCGAACTGCACGTCCAGGTGAGCGGCCAACAGCTTGAGCGCTTCTTCGTTGGTCAGGTCGACCCCATGATTACGGGCCGCGAATGCCAGCAGTCGATACAGCGCACCTGAATCCAGCAGGCACCACCCTAGACGCTTGGCCAGCAGACCCGCCACCGTCCCCTTTCCGGAACCGCTTGGTCCGTCGATCGTAATGACCGGAGCTTGAACTTTCACGATTGCCCCTCTTGCGCTACACGAATACCCACCTGGCCGCACAGCGCCAGGAAATTGGGGAATGAAGTCGTCACATTGGCGCAGTCCCGGATACGGATCGGAGCTGACGCGCGCAACGACGCAATACTGAACGCCATGGCGATACGATGATCGCCATGGCCATTGACTTCGCCCCCACCGAGCTTACCGCCTTCAATAATGATGCCATCGGCGGTGGGTTCAACCTTGATGCCCAAAGCGACCAGACCATCGGCCATGACCTGGATGCGATCGGACTCCTTGACGCGCAACGCTTGCGCCCCCCGCAACACCGTACGCCCTTCGGCACAGGCAGCGGCTATAAAGATCGCTGGAAACTCGTCGATGGCCAAGGGCACCAGGGCCGCAGGGATCACGACACCCTTGAGCGGGGCGTGACGCACGTGCACGTCGGCCACCGGTTCGCCACCCACTTCCCGCAGGTTCTGCACCGACAGGTCTGCCCCCATCAAGCGCAGAATGTCGATCACGCCGGTGCGCGTCGGGTTGACGCCCACGTGCTCAAGCACCAGATCTGAGCCCTTGGCAATTGATGCCGCCACCAAAAAAAACGCCGCAGAAGAGATGTCGGCCGGCACTTCGATACGCGTCGCTTTGAGTGTGCTACCCGCTTCGACAGACGCCGTCGCACCGTTGCCGCCTACTGGATAACCGAAACCACGGAGCATCCGCTCGGTGTGATCGCGGGTGGGGGCAGGCTCGGTCACCGTTGTCGTGCCATCGGCATACAGCCCGGCCAGCAGCAGGCAGGATTTGACCTGCGCGCTGGCCACAGGCATCACATAACGGATGCCTGTGAGGGACTGCCCCCCACGAATGGTCAGCGGCGGTCGGCCCTGCGCAGCGGTATCGATCACGGCGCCCATTTCACGCAGCGGCTTTGCCACGCGGTCCATGGGACGTCTGGACAATGACGCATCTCCCGTCAGGACGCTGTCGAAACCCTGGGCAGCCAATAAGCCAGCGAGCAAGCGCATCGACGTGCCGGAGTTGCCCAGGTAAATCGGACCGGGCGCAGGCTTCAGCCCATTGAGGCCGACACCATGAATGGTCAGCCGACCGTGGTGCGGACCTTCGATGACCACGCCCATGTCGCGAAAGGCCTGCAAGGTCGCCAACGCGTCTTCGCCTTCAAGGAAGCCTTCGACTTCGGTGGTGCCTTCCGCAAGTGAGCCCAGCATGATCGCCCGATGGGAAATCGACTTGTCGCCTGGCACACGAATCTTCCCTCGGACGCTACCGCCCGGCTGACCAACAAAGGTCAGGTGGTCGGCGGCGGCCTTATCGACATAGGCGCGGCGCGCGAGGATGTTACCAAAATGTTCCCGCGCGACCCGGGCCCGGGTGAACACACCGAGCAACTGATGGCCATCGCCCGCATCCACCGCATCGCGCAGCGCGTCCAGGTCGTGGCGGAAGGTGTCCAGCGTACGCAGCACTGCCTCGCGATTGGCCAGGAAGATGTCGTGCCACATCACCGGGTCGCTTCCGGCGATACGGGTGAAGTCACGGAAACCGCCCGCGGCGTAGCGAAAGATTTCGAGGTTTTCATTACGCTTGGCCAGCGAGTCCACGAGACCAAACGCCAGCAAGTGAGGCAGATGACTGGTCGCGGCCAACACTTCGTCGTGTCGCTCGACCTGCATATGTTCGACATCGGCCCCCAGCGCAGACCACATGCGATCGACCAATGCCAACGCCTGGGGATCTGTGTCAGGCAGCGGCGTGAGGATGACCTTGTGACGGCGGAACAGCTGCGCGTTCGACGCCTCGACCCCGCTCTGCTCGGAACCGGCAATCGGGTGGCCTGGCACGAAGCGCGCGGGCGTCGTTCCGAACACCTCACGGGCGGCGCGCACGACATTGCCCTTGGCGCTGCCCACGTCCGTCAGCACAGCATCACCCAGGTCGAGGGTTGCCAGTACGCCGAGCAGTTTTTCCATGGCCAGGATCGGCACGGCCAATTGAATGACATCGGCACCGACGCAGGCGGTAGCAAGGTCTTCACAGCGATCGACGACACCCAGTTCGACGGCCAGCTTGCGCGACTGTGGATCGAGATCGACGCCGACCACCTCGCGACACAGGCCGCTTTCTTTAAGGCCCTTGGCGAACGAACCTCCGATCAAACCGAGGCCGACCACCACCAGGCGGCCGATCATAGGCGCAGTCGATTGCACTGCCGTGACATCAACCACGCGCCAGAACCTTGCTCAAGGCCTCAAGGAAGCGGTCGTTCTCGGCAGACAATCCAATGCTGACCCGCAGGTGGTTAGGCATGCCGTAACCTGCCACCGGCCGAACGATCACGCCTTCGCGCAGCAAACCTTCGTAAACCGAAGCGGCTTCTCGGCCCAGATCCACCGCGATGAAGTTGGCCCTGGACGGAATCCAGCCCAGGCCCATTCGACGCAGGCCCTCCTCCAGCTGAGCCATGCCGGCTTCGTTCAGGCGACGGCTTTCTGCAACAAACTCAACGTCGTCCAATGCGGCGCAGGCGCCGACCAGCGCAAGGCTGTTCACATTGAATGGCTGACGAACGCGGTTCAGCACATCCGCCACGACCGGCGACGACAGGCCGTATCCCACGCGCAACGACGCCAGCCCGTAGGCTTTGGAAAACGTGCGCGAGACGAGCAGATTCGGATGATCGGCCAGAAAACTCAGGCCGTCTGGCAGCTCGGAACCTGAGGCGTATTCGATGTAGGCCTCGTCCAACACAACCAGCACGTTTTCGGGCACGGCAGCAAGGAAATCGGTCAGCGCCTGGGGGCCGAACCAGGTGCCGGTTGGGTTGTTCGGGTTGGCGATGAACACCACCCGGGTGTGGCTGTCGATGGACGCGAGCATCGCTGTGAGGTCATGCCCCCAATCCTTGGCTTTCGCCACACGGGCACCGGCGCCCACGGCCTGAGTGACGATCGGGTAAATCGCAAAGGCGTGTTCACTGAACACCGCGTTCAGTCCGGGGGCCAGGTAGGCGCGCGCGACGATTTCAAGAATGTCGTTGGAACCGTTGCCCAGCGTGACCTGATTCGGCTGGACACCGCAGCGCTCGGACAACCGCTGTTTAAGGTCGAAGCCGTTGCCATCGGGGTAACGGGTCAATTCGGCCAGTGCATCACGAATCGCTGATAGCGCCTTGGGGCTGCCGCCCAGCGGATTTTCATTGCTGGCCAGCTTGATGATGCGAGCCGGATCGATATCCAGTTCACGTGCCAGCTCGTCCACCGGTTTGCCGGGAACGTAAGGCGAAAGTTTTTGCACACCGGCCTGCGCCAGCGCGAGGAAGTCGCCGCTCATTTACCGCATTACCTCTTCAAATATTGCTTGGCTCGTTGCTGCGAAGCGCAGGTTCCAGTCCGGGCGCCCCAACACTCGGGGCACCCGCCAATCAGAGAACTGCCTTCGGATAAGAACCCAGCACCTTGAGAGCCACCGCTTCCTGGCTGATGCGCTCCAGTACTGCCTTGATCAATGGATCGCGGTAATGACCGACGAAATCGATGAAGAACACGTAGGTCCATTTACCGCTGCGCGACGGCCGGGTCTCGATGCGGGTCAGGTCGATTCCGTTGTCGTGGAAAGGCACCAGCAGCTCGTGCAATGCGCCCGGCTTGTTGCTCATCGACACGATGATCGATGTCTTGTCGTCACCGGTCGGCGGCACTTCCTGATTGCCGATCATCAAGAAGCGCGTCGCGTTGTCCGGACGGTCTTCGATCTTTTCGGCAATGCGTGTGAGGCTGTACAGGCCAGCCGCCATGTCGCCGGCAATGGCAGCGGAGTTCCACTCACCCTTCACGCGCTTGGCCGCTTCGGCATTGCTGGAAACCGCCACGCGCTCGACGTTCGGGTAGTGGGCGTCGAGCCACTTGCGGCACTGCGCCAGCGACTGAGCGTGGGAATAGATGCGGCTGATGCTGTCGGTCTTGGTGTTTTCGCCCACCAACAAATGGTGGTGAATACGCAATTCGACTTCGCCGCAGATGACCATGTCATGTTCGAGGAAACTGTCCAACGTGTGGTTAACCGCGCCTTCGGTGGAGTTCTCCACCGGGACCACGCCGAAGTTGACCGCGCCCGCGGCCACTTCGCGGAACACTTCGTCGATGGCGGCCATCGGCTTGCTGATCACGGCATGGCCGAAGTGCTTCAGCGCCGCTGCCTGGGTAAAGGTACCTTCCGGGCCGAGGTAAGCCACCTTGAGCGGCTGCTCCAAAGCCAGGCAGGACGACATGATTTCACGGAACAGACGCGCCATTTCTTCGTTGCTGAGCGGGCCGCGATTACGCTCCATGACCCGTTTCAGCACCGCCGCTTCGCGCTCCGGCCGATAGAACACCGGCTCCTCGCCTTCAGCCAGACTGGCCATCTTCACACGTGCCACTTCCTGCGCGCAGCGAGCACGTTCGCTGATCAGCTCCAGAACCTTTTCGTCCAGGCTGTCGATGCGGACGCGCAGCGCCTTGAGTTCTTGCTCAGACATCAGCCATGTTCCTTCTCGAATTCGGCCATGTACGCCACCAGTGCTTCGACGGCGTCCAGGCCCAGTGCGTTGTAAATCGAGGCGCGCATGCCACCCACCGAGCGGTGCCCCTTGAGATTGAGCAGCGCGCGCTCTTCTGCACCGGCCAGGAACGCCTTGTCGAGACGTTCGTCCGCCAGGCGGAACGGCACGTTCATCCAGGAACGGGCGTTGTGGCTGATCGGGTTGGTGTAGAAGTCGCTGCCGTCAATGAAGCCGTACAGGCGATCCTTCTTCGCCCGGTTACGCTTCTCCATGGCGTCGACGCCGCCCTGCTCCTTGAGCCATTCGAAAACCAGACCCGACAAGTACCAGGAATAGGTGGCCGGGGTGTTGTACATCGAGGCGTTGTCGGCCGAGACCTTGTAATTGAGCATGGTCGGGCAACTGCTGCGGGCGCGACCGAGGAGGTCTTCGCGAACGATCACCACCACCAGGCCGCTCGGGCCGATGTTTTTCTGAGCCCCGGCGTAGATCAGGCCGAACTGCGAGACATCGGTCGGGCGCGACAGAATGTCGGACGACATGTCCACCACCAGCGGAACATCGCCGGTTTCAGGCACCCAGTCGAACTGCAGACCGCCGATGGTTTCGTTGGAGGCGTAATGCACGTAAGCCGCATTCTTCGTCAGGTTCCACTCGTTCTGACCCGGAATCGCCAGGTAGTCGAACGGTTTGGCGCTGGCGGCAACGTTGACGTGACCGAAGCGGCGGGCCTCCTCGATGGCTTTCTTCGACCAGATACCGGTTTCGATGTAATCGGCAGTGCCGTTTTCCGGCAGCAGATTGAGCGGAATCTCGGCGAACTGCTGACTGGCGCCACCTTGCAGGAACAGGATTTTGTAGTTGGAGGGGACGGACAGCAGCTCACGCAGGTCCTGCTCGGCCTTTTCCGCGATGGCGGTGTAGTCATCGCTGCGATGGCTCATCTCCATCACTGACAAGCCCTTGCCGTGCCAATCCAGCATTTCGGCCTGGGCGCGTTGCAGAACAGCATCAGGAAGCGCGGCAGGACCGGCGCAGAAGTTAAAGGCTCGCTTGCTCATATCCACTCTCGTCAACTCGTAGAATTCGAAACGGCCATCGCCAACACGCCTGCTGGCTAAAGCCAAGAGGGCCCGTCAAGGGCCCTCGAAAACAACGTCTATCAGTCCTGCGGTTCTTCGTCGGCAGCGGCGTCAGCCTGCAGATCGGTGGACGAGTCGTCGGCGTCAGAGAGGTTTGCAACCTCCCCGTCGAGCGCTTCGCCATCCAACGCTTCACCTTCGAGCTCTTCGCCTTCGACTTCGGACGGCTCCTGAACACGCTCAAGCCCGACCAGCTTCTCGTCTTTCGCCAGCTTGATCAGGGTCACGCCCTGGGTGTTGCGGCCCAGACTCGAGACTTCACCAACGCGCGTGCGCACCAGGGTGCCCTGGTCGGAAATCAGCATGATCTCTTCACCGTCCTGCACCTGAACCGCGCCGACCAGGCGGCCGTTACGCTCGTTGCTGACCATGGCGATAACGCCCTGACCGCCACGTTTGTATTCAGGGAATTCGGTGATGGCCGTGCGTTTGCCGTAGCCACGCTCGGATGCGGTAAGAATCTGGCTGCCTTCTTCCGGAATCAGCATGGAAATCAGCTTCTGCCCTTCCGCCAGACGCATACCGCGGACACCACGGGCAGTACGGCCCATGGCGCGGACGTCGGATTCCTTGAAACGGGTGACTTTGCCGCCGTCGGAGAACAGCATGATTTCCTGCTCGCCGTCGGTGATGGCCGCCGAAATCAGAATGTCGCCTTCGTCCAGCTCCAGCGCGATCAGACCGACGCTGCGCTGACGGCTGAAGGCTACCAGCGGGGTTTTCTTGACCGTACCGTTGGCGGTCGACATGAAGATGAACGGCGCCTTCTTCTTGTCTGCAGCCTTGATACGCGCCTTGCGCTCTTCTTCGGTCTCGTTGCTGTTCTCGACGTCGTCCACATCGACGTCAAGGCCCTCGGCCTCTTCTTCATCGGCCTGCTTACGCATGGCTTCCAGATCGACCGGCAGCATCGTGGTGATGTATTCGCCTTCGCTCAATGGCAGCAAATTGACCAGCGGACGGCCCCGGGCAGCGCGGGAGGCTTCCGGAATTTCGTAGGTCTTGAGCCAGTACACCTTGCCCTTGCTGGAGAACATCAACAGCGTGGTGTGGCTGTTGGCGACCAGCAGGTGAGCGATGTAGTCCTCATCCTTGACGCCGGTAGCCGATTTGCCTTTGCCGCCGCGACGCTGGGCCTGGTAAACGGCCAGCGGTTGAGTCTTGGCGTAGCCACCATGGGAGATGGTCACGACGCGCTCTTCTTCAGGAATCATGTCGCCCAGGGTCAGGTCCAGACGCGCATCGAGGATCTCGGTGCGGCGGACATCGCCGTATTCGGCACGAATCAGCTCCAGCTCTTCGCGGATGACTTCCATCAGGCGCGTGGAGCTGTTGAGGATGCGGATCAGCTCGCCGATCTGGGTCAGGATTTCCTGATACTCGGTCAGCAGTTTTTCGTGTTCCAGACCGGTCAGGCGATGCAGACGCAGCTCCAGGATCGCCTGGGCCTGTTCCGGCGACAGGAAGTACTTGCCGTCGCGCAGCCCGTATTGCGGGTCGAGGTTTTCCGGACGGGACGATTCGGCGCCTGCGCGCTCGACCATCTCGACCACGGCGCTTGATTCCCAAGGCGTGTTGATCAGGCCTTCCTTCGCTTCCGCCGGCGTCGGCGACGCCTTGATCAGCTCGATAACCGGGTCGATGTTCGACAGGGCAACGGCCTGACCTTCGAGAATGTGACCGCGCTCGCGGGCCTTGCGCAGTTCGAACACGGTGCGGCGGGTGACGACTTCACGACGGTGGCGAATGAAGGCTTCCAGCAGGTCCTTGAGGTTGAGGATCCGGGGGCGGCCGTCGATCAGCGCGACGATGTTGATGCCGAACACACTCTGCAGTTGGGTCTGGGCGTAGAGGTTGTTGAGGATGACCTCAGGCACTTCGCCGCGACGCAGCTCGATGACCACGCGCATGCCGTCCTTGTCGGACTCGTCGCGCAGTTCGGTGATGCCTTCGAGCTTCTTCTCTTTCACCAGCTCGGCGATCTTCTCGATCAGACGGGCCTTGTTCAGCTGGTACGGCAGCTCGGTGATGACGATCTGCTGGCGGCCGCCTACCTTGTCGATGTCCTCGACGATGGAGCGGGCGCGCATGTAAATGCGGCCACGACCGGTCTTGTAGGCTTCGACGATACCGGCGCGGCCGTTGATGATGCCCGCCGTCGGGAAATCAGGGCCGGGGATGTACTGCATCAGTTCGTCGACGGTCAGGTCGCCGTTGTCGATGAGTGCCAGGCAGCCATCGATGACTTCACCCAGGTTGTGCGGCGGAATGTTGGTCGCCATGCCCACGGCGATACCGCTGGAGCCGTTGACCAGCAGGTTGGGAATACGGGTCGGCATGACCGCCGGAATCTGCTCGGTGCCGTCGTAGTTGGGCACCCAGTCGACGGTTTCCTTGTGCAGGTCCGCCAGCAGTTCGTGGGCCAGCTTGGTCATGCGCACTTCGGTGTATCGCATGGCGGCGGCGTTGTCGCCGTCCACGGAACCGAAGTTGCCCTGGCCGTCTACCAGCAGGTAGCGCAGGGAGAACGGCTGGGCCATACGCACGATGGTGTCGTAGACCGCAGTGTCGCCGTGCGGGTGGTATTTACCGATGACGTCACCGACCACACGGGCGGATTTCTTGTACGGCTTGTTCCAGTCGTTACCCAGTTCGCTCATTGCGTACAGTACACGCCGGTGCACGGGCTTCAAGCCATCGCGTGCATCGGGCAGAGCTCGTCCGACGATGACGCTCATTGCGTAGTCGAGGTAGGACTGCTTCAGCTCGTCTTCGATATTGACCGGTAGGATTTCTTTGGCCAGTTCGCCCATGAGAAGCTCGATTCCTTTTTCTGGTGAAACCTCGTGCACCCATCCGGGATGAACGAAGCTCGCCGCCGCCGGCGATTGCCTGGCGGCGACTTACGACAAATCAGCGAGTTAAGCCATGGATTTGCGCAGTGAAGGAGGCCGCAATGCGCCCCCTTGGAAACCGCCGGATGTTACCACAATCGTCGTCGGACACGCAGCATCTGAGCGCCCTGCAAACACGCCTTTTCGCCATCAGCGGCCTGAGAAGCGCTCACAGGCCCCGTTAGTGCTCACCCGGCTGACCGGTAGCGCCTGCGACAAAGTGATCAATGCAAGCGTTTACGGCACATCAGCTGCGCCAATTTCGCGGTATCGGGACGTTCGACGATGCCCTTCTCGGTCACGATGGCGTCGATCAGGTCGGCGGGCGTCACATCGAACACCGGGTTGAACGCATCGACCTCGGCGGCCAGACGCTGCCCGCCGACGTTCAGAATCTCGCTGCCCCCACGTTCTTCGAGGGGGATGTCATCGCCGCTGGCGAGGTTCAGGTCGATGGTCGAACTCGGCGCCACGACCATGAAGCGGACGCCGTGGTGCATCGCCGCCACGGCCAACTGGTACGTGCCGATCTTGTTCGCCACGTCGCCGTTGGCCGCGATGCGGTCAGCGCCGACAATGACCCAAGTCAGGCCCTTGGTTTTCATCAGGTGCGCGGCGGCCGAGTCGACGGTGACTGTCACCGGGATGCCTTCGTTGGCGAGCTCCCAGGCCGTCAGCCGTGAGCCTTGCAGCCAGGGCCGGGTCTCGTCGGCGTAGACCCGCTCGATCATGCCTTCTATATATGCCGCGCGAATCACGCCGAGCGCCGTGCCGAAGCCGCCGGTTGCCAACGCGCCTGCGTTGCAGTGAGTGAGCACGGTTTGCAGATTGCCCTGATGTTTGCGGATGAGGTCCACGCCCAGTTGCGCCATCGTCAGGTTGGCTTCGCGGTCGCTGAGGTGAATCGCTTTGGCTTCGGCCTCCATGAGCGGGCGTGGGTCGTCGCCTTCTTTCAACCGATACAAACGTTCGCGCATGCGGTTCAGCGCCCAGAACAGGTTGACGGCCGTGGGCCGGGCGTTGACCAGCAGGTCGAAGTCCTCTTCCAAAGCCATTTGCCAGCGGTCGCCCTGGGAATAGCGCTCGAACACACCGAGGACCAGACCGTACGCGGCCGCGATGCCGATGGCCGGGGCGCCGCGCACGACCATCGCGCGGATGGCCTCGGCCACCCCTTCAGCGGTGTGATAAGCCAGCCACGTTTGCTCGAAGGGCAATGCGCGTTGATCCAGCAGATACAACGTGCCATCCCGCCATTCGATGGCTCTCACCTTTTCCGCGGCCAGTAATTGATCGCGCATTGCACACCCCACTTGCTGAATGTTGAAGATCAGGGCGCTCAGAACATTCGAATCATTGCGGTGATCGAACCGTAGCTTTCGCGAGCATGCTCGCTCCCACAATTTGTCTCGGATGCCAGAAATCAAATGGCCAGCAGCTGAAAAAGCCGCCGATTATAGCGAGCCGCCCGCCAAGACGCTCGGGTATACTTCGCCGTCCCCGTATTGCGCGATTGGATAGCCCTCCCCATGCCCCATTCTGCTGCCCCGCTCGACCTCTTGCTGTTGCCGGACTGGCTGGTACCGGTGGAACCCGCTGGCGTTGTGTTGCAGCAACACGGCATTGGCATTCGCGACGGCCTTATCGCGTATATCGGCCCCAAGGCCGAAGCCTTGCGGCAAAACGCCCTTGAGATCCGCGAACTGCCTGGCATGCTGCTCAGCCCTGGTCTGATCAACGCCCACGGACATGCGGCGATGACGCTCTTTCGTGGCCTGGCCGATGATCTGCCGCTGATGACCTGGCTGCAGGACCACATCTGGCCCGCCGAGGGCAAGTGGGTCGATGAAGACTTCGTGCGCGACGGCACCGATATCGCTATCGCCGAGCAGTTGAAGGGCGGCATCACCTGCTTTTCTGATATGTACTTCTTCCCGAAAGTGGCTGCAGAGCGGGCCCACAACAGTGGCATTCGCGCACAAATCACCGTGCCTGTGCTGGATTTCCCGATACCCGGCGCCCGCAATGTCGACGAAGCGCTGCACATCGGCATTGAACTGTTCAACGACATGGCGCATCACGATCGCATCCGGATCGCCATGGGGCCGCACGCGCCGTATACCGTCAGCGATGAAAACCTGGAAAAGATCCGGGTCATCGCCGACGAGCTGGACGCTGCCATTCACATGCACGTTCATGAAACCGCCTTTGAGGTGAATGAAGCGGTTCAGCAACGCAACGAACGTCCGCTGGCGCGGTTGCACCGACTGGGCCTGCTGGGGCCGCGCTTTCAGGCCGTGCACATGACGCAGATCAGCGATGACGATCTGGCGATTCTGGTGGAAACCAACTCCAGCGTGATCCATTGCCCCGAGTCGAACATGAAGCTGGCCAGTGGTTTCTGTCCGGTAGAGCGCCTGTGGCAAGCCGGCGTCAACGTGGCGATTGGCACTGACGGCGCGGCCAGCAATAACGACCTGGATCTGCTGAGCGAGACCCGGACGGCTGCCTTGTTGGCCAAAGCCGTTGCGGGCTCTGCCACCGCGCTGGATGCCCATCGCGCGCTACGCATGGCGACATTGAACGGCGCCCGGGCCTTGGGCATCGAAGATCAGACCGGCTCGCTGCAACTCGGCAAAGCGGCAGACATGACCGCTTTCGATCTGTCGGGGCTGGCCCAACAGCCGGTGTACGACCCTGTGTCCCAGTTGATCTACGCCAGCGGGCGCGATTGCGTGACCCACGTCTGGGTCGGCGGCAAACAGCTGCTGCACGACAAGCGCCTGACGCGGATGGACGAGGACGCGCTGGTCAGGGCGGCCAAAGCCTGGGGCAACCGCATCGCCGTCAAAGGCTGAGCACACGCCATATTGCACGATCAGGGCCAGACGCCGTGATCTGACACCGAATTCACGTTTTTGAGGGATCACACATGAGCAACGTCGACCACGCCGAAATCGCCAAATTCGAGGCCCTGGCCCATCGCTGGTGGGACCGCAACAGCGAATTCAAGCCGCTGCACGACATCAACCCCTTGCGAGTGAACTGGATCGACGAACGCGTCAGTCTGGCGGGCAAGAAAGTGCTGGACGTGGGCTGCGGCGGGGGCATTCTCAGCGAGGCGATGGCCCTGCGCGGCGCCACGGTGACCGGAATCGACATGGGCGAAGCGCCGCTGGCGGTGGCTCAGTTGCATCAGCTGGAATCCGGCGTCAGCGTCGAGTATCGCCAGATCACCGCCGAAGCCCTGGCCGAAGAGATGCCTGAGCAATTCGACGTCGTGACCTGCTTGGAGATGCTGGAGCACGTACCCGATCCGTCGTCGGTGATTCGCGCCTGCTACAGGATGGTCAAGCCGGGGGGCCAGGTGTTTTTCTCCACCATCAACCGCAATCCGAAAGCGTATCTGTTCGCGATCATCGGCGCGGAATACATCATGAACCTGCTGCCGCGCGGCACCCATGACTTCAAGAAATTCATCCGCCCCTCCGAGTTGGGGGCGTGGAGCCGTCAGGCGGGTCTTGAGGTCAAGGACATCATCGGGCTGACGTACAACCCGCTGACCAAGCACTACAAGCTGGCTTCGGACGTCGACGTCAATTACATGATTCAGACCTTGAAGGGAGCCTGAATCATGCGCCTGAGAGCGGTTCTCTTCGACATGGACGGCACGCTGCTCGACACCGCGCCGGACTTCATCGCGATTTGCCAGGCAATGCGCATCGAGCGCGGATACCCGCCGGTGGACGACAAGCTGATCCGCGACGAAATTTCAGGCGGCGCCAAGGCGATGGTCTCGGCGGCCTTCGCCATGTCGCCCACCGCGCCTGAATTCGAGCCTTTGCGGCTGGAGTTCCTCGAGCGTTATCAGCAGGATTGCGCGGTGCACAGCCGACTGTTCGACGGCATGGCCGAGTTATTGGCCGATATTGAAAAGGCCAGGCTGATCTGGGGCGTGGTCACCAACAAACCGCTGCGTTTCGCCCAACCGATCATGGACCAGTTGGGGCTGACGGAGCGCTCGGCGCTGCTGATTTGCCCTGACCATGTGACCAAGAGCAAACCCGACCCCGAGCCGCTGCTGCTGGCGTGCAAGATGCTCGATCTGGATCCGGCGAGCGTGCTGTTTGTGGGTGATGATTTGCGCGACATAGAGTCCGGTCGCGACGCAGGCACCAAGACGGCAGCGGTGCGTTATGGCTACATTCACCCCCACGACAACCCCGATCATTGGGGCGCAGACGTGGTGGTGAATCACCCACTGGAATTGCGTCGGGTGCTGGACAATGCGTTGTGCGGTTGCTGAGGGTTCTGACACCGTACACATAACCTGTGGGAGTGAGTTTGCTCACGAATCAGTCGGTACATCCGCGGCATTCAGTCGATCGTCAATACGCCTTCGTGAGCAAGCTCACTCCCACAGGATTCGACACCAGGCGATCGTTCGTCGTAAAACCTGACACCTCCTTTATGTCAAATGCGCTGCATCCGCTGGTTTTGCTGCCGCTTCGCGCCAGATCGCGAGCAAGCCAGCTCCCACGCCCTCCGCGCAGAAGCCGTTCGCGGCGTGTCATTTTCCAAAGGACCTAACAAACCGAGGCCCCCCATGTTCAATTATTCCGCCCGCCCCGACCTGCTCAGCGGCCGAATCATTCTGGTCACCGGCGCAGGCCGTGGTATCGGCGCTGCGGCAGCCCGCACCTACGCCGCCCATGGCGCGACGGTGTTGTTGCTCGGCAAGACTGAAGCGAACCTGACGACCATCTACGACGAAATCGAAGCGGCCGGGCATCCGCAGCCGGTAGTGATCCCCTTCAATCTGGAGACCGCCCTGCCCCACCAGTACGACGAACTGGCGGCCATGATCGAAGCTGAATTCGGACACCTCGACGGTCTGCTGCACAATGCCTCGATCATCGGTCCGCGCACGCCTATCGAGCAGTTGTCCGGCGAACACTTCATGCGGGTCATGCACATCAACGTCAACGCCACGTTCATGCTGACGGCCACGCTGCTGCCGCTGCTCAAGCGCTCACAGCAGGCGTCGGTGGTGTTTACCTCCAGCAGTGTCGGGCGCAAGGGACGCGCGTATTGGGGTGCTTACGGGGTGTCGAAATTCGCCACCGAAGGCCTCATGCAAACCTTGGCCGATGAACTGGAAGACGTGGCCACCGTGCGCGCCAACAGCATCAACCCGGGCGGCACCCGTACTGACATGCGCGCCCAGGCCTATCCGGCGGAAAATCCGCTGAATAACCCCACACCGGAAGCGATCATGCCGGTGTATCTGTACCTGATGGGGCCTGACAGTTCGGGCATCAACGGCCAGGCGTTTGATGCGCAGAAAAAATGATGCTCTGGAAGCATCTGGCGAGACTGCGCAGGCGTTTGAGTCGGGTGCCAAGCCTTTCGGCCAGCATCAAAGTACGCCGCCATTGCCTGCTCCTTCGGCGGTTTTCCGTCGCGTCTTCGTCGCTAAACACCTCGCAAACCCTCACGCCAGTCAATTCCTGGGCGTAGACAGGCTCAGCTCCTGAAGCAGTCCACGCTAACGTGCTGATTTGCAACAACATCGACGAAACGCATCGAACTGGCATGACTTTCGCTCTGTCAACGTCAGGCCGCCCGGAAGAGGCGCAGGAGCGAACACATGAGTTCTCCAACCAGAACCAACGCCATTGATTTCGACAGTGCACGGCTGCAACGCTTCGGCTTCTCTCACGGGCACACGCCTGCGCAACCGCTTCTGGACTTTGAACAACTGCAACGTCGCTTGGCCCTGCAACTGCAGACCAGTCTCGAAGCGGACAAGATTCTGGCGATGCTTTTTCACAATGTCGGCCAGGTCATTCCCCTTGATGCCCTGCTTTATAAGCACCTGGGTACGGACCTGCGTGTGGAATTCGGCGAGCGCGCACGGCACAACGCCAGCTACCGCATGACCTATGAAGGCGAGCAATTGGGGGAGTTGGCGTTTCAACGGGACCGGCGCTTCAACGAAGACGAATTGGCTCAGCTCGAATCGCTGCTGACCAGTCTGCTGTATCCGCTGCGCAATGCCCTGCTGTATCGCAACGCCAGTCTGAGCGCCTTGCGCGACCCGTTGACCGGCGCAGGCAACCGGATTGCCATGGCCCAGTCGCTGACCCGCGAGACCGACATTGCCCGGCGTCAGCAGCAACCGCTGTCGGTGCTGATGTTGGATATCGATCATTTCAAGGGTATTAACGACACCCATGGCCATGCCACAGGGGATGACGTGCTGAAAGCGGTCGCGGACGCGATCAAGGATCGCCTGCGCAACATCGATCAGGTGTTCAGATTCGGTGGGGAGGAATTTCTGATCCTGCTGACCAATACCGGTCGCGAGTCAGCCGCACGGGTCGGCGAACGCCTGCGGCAGGCGGCACTGCAACTCGCTTATCCAATCAATGGAAGCCCGGTGGAACTGACCGTCAGCCTCGGCTGCTCGACGCTGCTGCCGGGGGAATCCCACGACAGCCTGGTGCGCCGCGCGGATACGGCCCTGTACGCTGCAAAACGCCAGGGCCGCAATCGCCTCGAAATGGCTGGCTGAATCGCTCAGGCGCGAACAGCGAACCGGCGATCGTACGCAGGCGCTTTCGCTTCCTGCGGACGTTCCAGCACCATGCACCGTTCAAGGAACAGGTACATGTACTCGTAGCTCTTGCAAATGGCCATTCTCAGGTCGGCCTGCAGTTGTTCGCTGGGGTTGTTACCGGCCAGCGTGCAAATGATTTCCAGGGCCTCCCATGGGTGGGAATCGTCATACTGCGCATGCATTTTCAGCCACTTCATCGCGCGCTTTCGTGTCTCCGGCGGGAACAAATCTGCGTATGTCTCTTGTGAACATACGACAGCAGACCACTCACCGGTCGCGCCTTCGATGGCATAGTTGGTGGCCGCGATCGCGACCACCAGCGGCTCCGAGGAACAACTGTGCCAGCACCAGTGATTGAGTGCGTGCAGCTCGGATGGAACGCGTTGCGCCTGCAGGTCCTCCAGCGTGACCCCATGGGCCGCGCTCCAATTTACCCAGTAATCGGCATGATTGAGTTCAACCCGAATATTGCGCATCAACCAGCGACGCGCCATGTCTTCGCCCGGGTGACGGGCGAAACGGGTTTTGGTCAGGTTATGCGCCATGTAAACCGCAAACTGTTCAACGACAGGCCATCCGCCAATCAAATATTGGCGCATGGTCTTTGAACTCAGCTGACCATCTCGCATACGTTGATAAAGTTCATGCCCTACCACGCGTGACTTGGCTTCACTGCAATCTTTGATCAATTGCTGTGCCCAGGCGGGGTAACTGCTGGCATCCATCAGCGGACCGGTTCTAATGAACATATCGATCACTGTGTAGCTCCTTATAGTGTGTTGCATCGAGTGATTCAGCGAAAAGTCCCGGGTGCGCTGAATAACATGGGGGTCTGCCTCGCGGGCCGTGCGTGCAGACATTCACAGGTGAATAATTGCGGCCGCTCAATAACGTACCCTTGAGCGTAGTCCACCCCGATTTCCAATAACGCCTGCTCTATCTGGGGGCTTTCGACGAACTCAGCGATCGTCTTTTTGCCCATCACGTGCCCGATATGGTTGATCACTTCCACCATCGCCCGGTTCACCGGATCGTCGAGCATGTCTTTCACGAAACTGCCATCAATCTTCAAGAAATCCACAGGCAAATGTTTCAAGTATGCGAATGACGACATGCCTGCACAGAAGTCATCCAAAGAAAAACGGCACCCCAGGCTTTTCAGTTCGTTGATGAACCGAATGGCGCTGCCCAAATTGGCGATCGCACTGGTTTCGGTGATTTCGAAACAGATAAGTTCAGGGGGGATTGCGTAGATTTGGAACTGCTGCCGCAAATATTCGAGGAAAGCATCGTCGCCAATACTGATCCCGGACAAATTGATAGCACAGACCGCCAATGGACCTTTACGGTGATTGTCATGCAGGCATTCAGAGATGATCTTGAATACATTCTGCACCACCCACCGATCCAGCGTGGTCATCATCCCATAGCGCTCGGCAGCCGGTATGAAATTATCCGGCAAGATCATGCGACCGGATTCGTCACGCAGCCGCAACAGGATTTCGATGTGACCCTTGCCGTCAGCGGCATCACGGCTCAACGGCGCGATTTCCTGTGAGTAAAGGCAGAAGCGGTTGTCGTCCAGGGCCATGTGCAGGCGTTGAATCCAGGCCATTTCGCCGAAGCGCGTGGACAATTCCGAATCGTCGTCGTGGTAAACCTGCACCCGGTTTCGGCCTTTTTCCTTGGCCATGTAGCACGCCATGTCAGCCGACCGGAGCGAGGCTTCAAGGGTCGTCGGCGTGTCGGAAATGTGCACCAGCCCCACGCTCACCGTGGTCACGAAAGGTCGCCCTTTCCAGACAAAATGCAGGCTTTCCACGGTCTGGCGCAGGCCTTCGGCGATTTTCTCGGCGGCGTCGGGTGTGCAGTGTTCCAACAGAATCCCGAACTCATCGCCGCCAAGCCGCGCCAGCGTGTCGCCTTCGCGTATCCCCTGCTGCAACAGCGCACAAATATGCTTGAGCAGTTCGTCGCCGGCCGCATGGCCGCTGGTGTCGTTGACCAGCTTGAACTGGTCCAGATCGAGAAACATCACGGCATGGTGACCCGGATGATGACCCAGACCGCTCAGCGCCAGTTCCAGTCGGTACTCGAACTCGCGGCGGTTGGCCAGGCCGGTGAGCGCGTCGTGGGTGGCCTGCCACGAGAGGTTGGCGATGTACTGCCGCTCCTGCGTCATGTCGTGCAGCACCAGGACCGCACCGCTGATCTCCCCTTCGGTGCGGATCGGCGAGCCCACCAGCGCCACCGACACCGTGCTGCCGTCCAGACGCTGGATCACCTTGGCGTTTTCGCTGCCGCCCCCCAGTTTTCCGGTGAGGATGTGTTCGATGAGGGTCGGGGTTTCCTTCTGGTCGTTTTCATCGATCAGATTGAATAAGGCGGCCAATGGCAAACCGGTTGCCTGCGCGGTTTTCCAATGAGTCATCTGCTCGGCGGCGGGGTTCATGTAAGCAATGGAGCCGTCGACGTCGGTGGTGATCACCCCGTCGCCAATGGACTCCAGTGTGACCTGTGCACGCTCCTTTTCGGTTTGCAGGGCAAGTGCGAAGGCGTGTCGTTGTTCCAGCAACTTGTGCGTGCGCAATAGAGCAAGAAGGATCAGGAAGATCGCAGTGGTCAGGTTGACCACCACCAGAATCCGCAAGATCACCCGAGAGCCTTCACCCAGGGCGTCGCTGAACGCCATTGCCGCCGGGGTCACGCCTTCGTTGATGGCGTTGATCTTCTGCCGCCACGCCAGCACGTCTTCTTGAGTGGCGCTGCCGTCGACGATGCGCCCGTGCATTTCCTGTGCGACTTCATCGAGCTCAACGAGGTAGTTGTCACCGATCTTCCACAGGTCGATGGCCCTTTCCAAATAGCTGAAATGTCGGAAATTCAGGTAAAGCCAGATGATGCCTTGGGCATCGTCAGGATGGTTACCACCCTGCAGAATGCCTGCATTGGCGCGTACAAGGTCGGGTGTCGGCTGATCCATCGCGACCCTTAAATCATGGCCGCCCTGGGGGATTGCGATCGCTTTCTGGTACTTCTGAAAATTGCTCTCATCGCGACTGTTGGCGTAGAGATTCAGGTAATAAATGGCGTCTTTCTGGCCTTTGGACCAGAGGCTTTCTCCACCCACATAGCTGCGCACGGCCGACATCATGTAAAGGCTGACGCAACCAATCAGCGTTTGCAGCAGCACTACAGCGATAAATGGCCAAACGATGCCCAGAAGACGGGGCTTCTCGAGAATCCGCTTTTGCTTCATGGTGTCCCTTTCATCAGCACTGCCAGATACTCACTTCCCGGCCCAGGCGACCTGCCTGTAACTCGAGGAATTCGGCTAATTGTCCACGATGCAGCGGTCCGCTCTCACACTCTCAAAAGAGCCATTTAAGCAGCAATTCGCGAAAGCGGAGACGTAAATATGACGCTTTTCACAATTTCATTGAACACAGCGCTCAAGCGTAGCCCAAGAATTGACGTGTTCCAGTGGCGATACGCCATTTGAGCGAGGATGTGCGGAAACCCGACCAGCTGTATCAGAGCTGTTGCAGGTGTCCGTACAACCTTGCATAGAGACCGCCATCAGCAATGAGTTGCTGGTGATCGCCGTCTTCAGCAATTCGACCGCCGTCGAACACTAATACTCGATCCGCTTGCTTAACGGCTGACAGACGGTGCGCGATGATGAGTGTGGTTCTGCCACTGAGGAAGCGATTCAGGGCTTGATGCAGGTTGTACTCGGTCGCAGCGTCCAGCGCCGACGTCGCCTCGTCGAGGATCACGACCTTGGGATCGGCCAATACCATCCGCGCAATGGCCAACCGCTGTCGCTGGCCGCCCGACAGGCGCACGCCGGAACGGCCGACGACGCTGTCCAGCCCTTGGGGCAACGCGCGAATCGTGGCGTCCAGTTGGGCGATTTCCAAGGCCTGCCAGCACGCCTCGTCCGTGCGTTCACGGCCCATGGAAAGATTGGCCCGAACGGTGTCGTTGAACAACGCCGGGTGCTGCAGCACGATCGCGACGTGCTCCCGAACGGTTTCCAGCCCAATCTCTTCAAGGGGTGCGCCGCCGAAAAAAATCGTTCCGGACTGGGGACTGTAAAGGCCGAGTAACAGTTGCACCAGCGTGCTCTTGCCTCCCCCGCTGGCGCCAACGATGGCGACCTTTTCCCCCGGTCGGATGGACAAGTCGAGGTGATCGAGCACGCGCTCCTCGTTGTAGCCGAAGCACAGGCCGCGCACTTCGATACTCACCGTGTCCCGCCCGGCGAAGGGATTCAAGCCGCCGGCGTACTGCGGTTCATCGGCACGGGCCAGCAGTTCGTTGATTCGGGTCAACGCGCCGCCCGCCGCATAAAACGCATATTGCAGGTTCAGCAGTTGTTCTACCGGGCCAATCATGAACCACAGATAACTGAACACGGCCAGCATGTGGCCGATGGACAGGTCGGAAAACAGCACCGTGAGCATGGCCGCCGCGCGGAACATATCGATGCCGAACTGGAACAGCAAACCGCTCGCGCGGCTCGATGCATCGCTCTTCCACTGGGATGAGACGGCGTAGTCCCGCACTTCCCTGGCGCGGCCGCCGAGCAAGCCGAGGAAGTAGCCTTGGCGATTACCGGCGCGAATTTCTTGAATCGCATCGAGGGTTTCGGTCAGGGCTTGGGTGAAGCGCGACGTGCTGTCGTTTTCCAGTTTTTTGAGGTGTTTGACCCGCTTGCCCAACTTGACCGTGGCGAAGATCACCAGCGGGTTGAACAGCAGGATCAGCAGGGCCAGTTGCCAGTGCATCCACACCAGAATTGCTGCGGTGCCGGTCAGGGTCAGCATGGCGACGAGGAACTTGCTCAGGGTTTCGCCGACGAATTTGTCCAGCGTGTCCAGGTCGGTCACCAGGTGCGCCGTCACCGTGCCGCTGCCCAGACTTTCGTATTCGCCCAGAGAAATCCGCTTCAAGCGTTCGATCAGACGAATGCGGATGCGGTAGACGATGTCCTTGGCCAGCCCGGCGAAAGCACGCGCCTGAATCACGTTGAACACCAATGCCCCGAGCCTCAGACACAGCGTGGCAATGAGCATCAGGCCGATGTAGCCCACCGGCTTGTGCAGGCTGAGAGGCAGGAAACGCTGCATGAACAGCAAAGCGGCGTCGCCCTTGCCCAACAGCACTTCGTCCACCAGCAACGGCAGCAGCAGCGGAATGGGCACTGAACACAACACCGCCAGTACCGCCACGCCGTTGGCAATCCATAGGGCTTTCTTGTGATACAGCGCCAGCGCGCGAATCTGCGCCCAGTCGAGACGATCGACCCGAGCCAGCGAGGGCTCGACAACGGGGTGCAAGCGTTCTATCTCGAGGTTTTCATCACGCACGGGCAGCGCGCTCCAGCCAGCGGCTGAGCAACGGGGCCAATGATTCCAAAGGTTGATAGCCATTGGTCAGCAAGGCCAGTTGGCCCTCGCGTTCGGCGAGCAGGGTCGGGAAACCGGCAATCCCGAGGTCTTGCACCCAGGCAAAATCCGATGCAGTCGCGGCGTGCTGTTCAGCGCTGTCGAACGCTTCGGCGAACTCGATGCGGGGCAGACCTGCGTTTTCAGCCAGCTCAGCCAGTGTCGAGCCTTTGGTCGTGTCACGGCCTTTGAGGTAGAACGCCTGCTGAATTTCCCGGACCAGCTTCCAGGCGATGTCCGGGGCCAGGCTGCGAGCCGCCACAATGGCGCGACAGGCCGGTTCGGTGTCGTAGACGAACCCGTCCGGCAATGCGTCTTCAAACCTGAATGACTGCCCCGTCGTCTCTTGCACCGCGTGCCAGTGTTCGAGGATGTAACGCCGGGTGTTGGGTTCGAGGGCCGCGCCGCTACCGGTACGCAACCCCCCCACCACCAGGTGCAGCGGCACCCCGGCCGCATTCGCCTGCTCTATCAATGCCTGGGCCACGGGCGCAAAGCCCCAGCACCATGAACACATCGGGTCCATCACGTAGAGCAGGCGGGCGTTCATGGTTCAGGCCTCGTTCGTGTGCGTTTCGTCAGGCTGGGTGTCCAATAGACGGTAGTTGCGGCCGATCGGGTGCGGTTGATTGCGGGCCTTGGCCAACTCGATCTGCTTCTGCCGGTCGATCGCGCTGCGGCGGGTTTTCTCGCTCAGGGAATCCCAGCAATGCGGGCAACTGACGCCAGGGGAATAATGCTCACTGGCACGGTCTTCGACGCTGATCGGGGTGCGGCAGGCATGGCACTGGTCGTAGTCGCCTTCGGTCAGGTCATGACGCACAGTGACGCGATTGTCGAACACGAAGCAGTCGCCGCGCCACTGGCTCTCTTCCTGCGGGACTTCTTCGAGGTATTTGAGGATGCCGCCCTTGAGGTGATAGACCTCTTCGAAGCCCTCGCCGAGCATGTAGCTGGAGGCCTTCTCGCAGCGAATGCCGCCGGTGCAGAACATCGCGACTTTCTTGTGTTTGGCCGGGTCGAAATTGGCTTTGATGTACTCGGGAAACTCACGGAAGCTCGTGGTCTTCGGGTCGATGGCGCCTTCGAAAGTGCCGATGGACACTTCGTAATCATTACGCGTATCGATCAGCAGCACTTCCGGATCGGCGATCAGCGCGTTCCAGTCTTGTGGTTCGACGTAGGTACCCACGGCTTTATTCGGGTCGACCCCTGCGACGCCCAGGGTCACGATCTCTTTTTTCAGCTTGACCTTGGTGCGGTAAAACGGCTGCTCGTCGCAGTACGACTCTTTATGGTCGATGTCGATCATGCGCGGGTCTTTCTTGAGCCAGGCCAGCAGACCATCGATGCCTTCGCGGCTGCCGGAGACGGTGCCGTTGATGCCCTCTTCGGCGATCAGCAGGGTACCTTTGATGCCGTTCTCGACCATGGCGTTGAGCAACGGCTCACGCAGTTCGACGTAGTCCGACAGGGTGACGAATTTGTACAGCGCCGCGACGACGATAGGTGCGGTTTGGGTCATGTTGCGTCTCCAGGTGGTGACCCTCGCAAAGGGCCGACCGGATGAAATATTCAGGTGAACACGTGCCGACCAGGCAACGCGGCGCGGATTCTAGCAAAAATCGGAGAGTGGCAGACAGGCCGGGTGATCGGTGGGGAATTGATACAAGTCAACAACCAGCGGGCGAAGGCATCCGAGACATCCGAATTGCCTGAACGACTGCTATCGCGAACAAGCTCACGCCTACAGGAACGTGCGCATACCTGTAGGCGTGAGCCTGCTCGCGATGAGTGCGCTGATCATCGCCCGAAACGGGAGATCAATCATGCCCCCCGGCACAGGTCGGTGAGGCCGGCGCAGCGCCGATTTTCGCCCATTCTTCCGGGGTGTAGGTGTGCAGCGCCAGAGCATGGAACTCACCCATCAGGCCACCGAGCAGGCCGTAGACCTTCTGATGGCGCTTGACGGCGTTGAGGCCAGCGAATTGCTCGCTGACCACCACGGCCTTGTAGTGAGTGTCGGTGCCGCGACTGTGCATGTGGCTTTCGTTGAGCACTTGAAGGTACTCGGGCTGAAAGACCGTCAACGCGGATTCGATTCGCTGTTGCATGCTCATGTCAGGCTTCGCTTATGGCTTCTTGGCAGGGGCAGCCGGAGCAGCACCCTTGGCGCCGGCCGGGACCAGTTCTTTGGTCATGGACTCCAGCAAACCGGTAACCACAGGCACTGCCGGTTGCAGTTTGTCCTGGGTCATCTGGAACGATTGCTGGCTGATCTGTGGCATCTTGGCCTGGACTTTCTTGCCCAATGGCGACTGATAGAAAGCCACCAGATCTTTCAGCTCTTGCTCGCTGAAGTTGTCGGTGTACAGCTTGACCATGTCAGGCTGCAGCTTGTCCCAGCCGATGGCCTTGTCCAGCGCAGCATTGGCCTGGGCCTGATATTTTTCCAGCACGGCTTTCTTGGAATCCGGCGCTTTGGTTTCGGCGAAACGCTGAGCGAACATTTGCTGCGCTTGCATGTAGATCGGCGCACCCAACTGATCGGCGTGAGCCAGTTTGAGGAACGCAACAGCACTGGCCTCGTGGCTGGCGGTGGCAGCAAGAGCCTGGCCGCTGGCACATACCAGAGCGACCGCAGCACAGATGGCGCGAAGACGGGTCATCGAGTTTCCTTATCTAGCAGGCGAGGCTGAACCCCAAGGCCGCACATTCTGCGCCCCTTTTCGTGCTGCGCTCAACCCCCGACACTACGAGCGGTCGAAACCCTCGTCCACGACACTGATATGCCGCAAAGGTTTTACGCGACCCGGCTCGCGGCCGTCGTTCCTCCGGCGGCGCTTACAGGTCCTGCGACGAGTCCGGGTTACGGGTCTGTTCCGAGAAGACTCAAAGGCCTAACCGGGAGTTCAGAGACGGTGAAGTCCTGTAGGAGCCGCTGGAGGCACGACGGCAGCGATGGCGTCGGGTCAGTCATTAATGTGTTATCTGACACACCGCTTTCCGCCCTTTTGTCGCACACTGACCCCGCTTGTCTTTGCCGCGCAGCCATCAACGGGAACCGAAGCCGCTTGCGGGGTACTAAACTGCGCTATTTCGACCTTGAGGAGTAAGTCCAGTGAGCCGTACCGAAACCGATAGCATAGGTCCGATCGAAGTCCCTGAAGATGCTTACTGGGGGGCGCAAACCCAGCGTTCGCTGATCAACTTCGCCATTGGCCAGGAGCGCATGCCCTTGCCGGTACTCCACGCGCTGGCGTTGATCAAGAAGGCGGCCGCGCGGGTCAATGACCGAAACGGCGACCTGCCTGCCGATATCGCCCGCCTCATCGAACAGTCTGCCGACGAAGTGCTGGGCGGCCAGTTGGACGACCAGTTTCCGCTGGTGGTATGGCAAACCGGCAGTGGCACCCAGAGCAACATGAACGTCAACGAAGTGATCGCCGGGCGCGCCAATGAGCTGTCTGGCAAGGGTCGCGGAGGCAAATCGCCTGTTCATCCCAACGATCATGTCAACCGCTCGCAAAGCTCCAATGACTGCTTCCCCACAGCCATGCACATTGCCGCCGCGCAGGCTGTTAAAGAGCAGTTACTCCCGGCGATTGCCGAACTGTCTGCAGGCATCGCCGAGCAGTCGTCGCGTCACATGAAGCTGGTGAAAACCGGCCGCACCCACATGATGGATGCCACGCCGATCACCTTCGGTCAGGAACTCTCGGCCTACGTCGCGCAACTGGACTACGCGGAAAAAAGCATTCGCGCCGCCCTCCCCGCCGTATGCGAACTGGCGCAGGGCGGCACGGCCGTCGGCACGGGGTTGAACTCGCCCCACGGTTTCGCCGAGGCGGTGGCGGCTGAACTGGCGGCGCTGTCGGGCCTGCCGTTCGTGACGGCGCCGAACAAATTCGCCGCGCTGGCAGGGCATGAACCGCTGACGGCGCTGTCCGGGGCGTTGAAAACCCTCGCCGTGACGCTGATGAAAATCGCCAACGACCTGCGCCTGCTGGGCTCGGGCCCCCGTGCCGGTCTGGCGGAGGTCAAGCTGCCGGCCAACGAACCGGGCAGCTCGATCATGCCGGGCAAGGTCAACCCGACCCAGTGCGAGGCGCTGTCGATGTTGGCCTGTCAGGTCCTGGGCAACGACACCACCATCGCCTTCGCGGCCAGTCAGGGCCACCTGCAATTGAACGTGTTCAAGCCGGTGATCATCCACAACCTGCTGCAATCGATCCGCCTGTTGGGCGACGGCTGCCGCAACTTCAACGAGCACTGCATCGCGGGCATGGAGCCGGACGCAGGCAAAATGGCCGAGCACCTGGAGCGCGGCTTGATGCTGGTGACGGCGCTGAACCCGCACATCGGCTACGACAAGTCGGCGCAAATTGCCAAGAAAGCCTACAGCGAAGGCTTGACCCTGCGCGAAGCCGCGTTGCAGCTGGGCTTCCTGACGGACGCCGAGTTCGATGCATGGGTCCGCCCCGAGAAGATGCTGGAGGCCGGCAGCAATGGCTGAGGCTATCAGCGGCGCCACGCCGCTGGAGGGGTACGGCAAGCGCATCCTGATGGTCATCGGTTCGCCGAAGACCATCAGCCTTTGCCATGCCTTGGGCGATGCATACGCCCAGGGCGCGCGCAGTCAGGGCCATGTGGTGCGGGTGCTGAAGCTGGAAGAACTGAATTTCGACCCGGTGCTGCATAACGGCTATGAATCCAGCCAGACCCTCGAACACGACCTGCTCGAAGCGCAGCGGGAGATTCACTGGGCGCAGCACCTGGTGTTCGTTTATCCGGTCTGGTGGGGCGGGCTGCCGAGCCTGCTCAGTGGCTTTTTCGAACGGGTGTTCATGCCGGGTTTTGCGTTCAAGGCCCATGGCCGTCATCACCCGTCCAATGAACTGCTCAAAGGCCGGACGGCTGAGATGCTAGTGACCCTGGACACCCCGTCGCGCTACTTCCGCTGGGTGTTCAAGGCGCCAGCGCATCATCAGATCAAACGAGCGATCCTGGAGTTCTGCGGGATCAAGACCACGCGTTTGACCGAATTTTCACCGGTCAGGACATCAACGGAAGAGCAGCGCCAGCAATGGATTCAACAGGCTGAGGCGTTAGGTAAACGCTGAAGCGATGACTGTGCGGTCAATCGCTTCGCGGGCTGACTGAACCGGCGCCTTTCGGCCGTTGCGCCACCGGCGGCGCCTACGGTTTGCCCACCGCTTGCGAGGCTTTGCAGGGATTGGCGAGCGAAAAAGGTGACCAATCAGCCATGACCCGCGGATCACCCAGAACCTCGTAGGAGACGCCGGAGGTACGACGGCAGCGACAGCGATGCGTGGTGCAGCGCATTTCACGCTGACCCACCGCATTCTTTGGCGTAAAGTATCGAACGTTCAGCCAGTCTTTCCGTCTCACGCTGTGGAAACGTCATGTGGCTGTCGTCCCCCAGGTTTTGTTGTCCTGAATCGTTTCCGAACAGACTCCCCAGACCGGTGATGGCTATGTTGAGCAAGCGTGAGCAAGACCCTCAGACCGCCGTGCACTTTCGCAGTGACCGGGTTTCCCGCGTCAACGGCATGTACTTTTTCAGTACCCGCGAGAACACCCTCGAAGGGCCCTTCTTTACCAAGGAAGACGCGGCCCGTGAAACCGACGCCTACATCCGGCGCATGCAGGCCCTCAGCCTGACGTCGTCGGAGCCGCCTGAGTCGTTGAACGGCTGACGATCAGCCGTGATTGCGGCGAAAGGTATCGTCCCCCATCGCCGCAATCTGCCCGTCGATCAAGGCGTCGAACGGGTGCAGCAACGACTCGAATGAGCGATCCGGCTCCAGCGTGTGCAGAGCGTGAGTGATCGCTTCCAGCGTGGAGAGCGCATCGGGCTCCGGTGCTTTGCGCAAGCGATAGCGCGATGCCGGCGCATCGTCCAGCGTGACCCTGGGCAGTGCCGCCAGCAGCGGATTCATGTGCAACAGTTTGCGCGCCTTGCGCCAAGTGCCATCGGGCACCACCAGCAGCGTCGGCAATGACTGGGGCGGGTGGGCCGTCAATGGCGTGGCGTCTTCGCCAGGAAACAGTAACCGAGCCTGATAACCCGGTGTGCTCAGCCAGTCAGCGAGCCCCTCGAACACCTCTCCCACCACCAACTGCGCGTTGCTCAACCCCAGTGCGGCGAATCGCGCCGTGTTCAGCGCATGATTGACCTCGCTGGGGTGTTGCAGAATCAGCACGCGGGTGCGGCTGTTCAAATGAGGAATCAGCGCGCACAGGCAATGATCTTGCGGGCGATGACAGCGTTCACAGCGGGCGCGGGGCATGTCTGGCCTCTCCTATGGCGGATTGAGCTGCGCTTTCAGCAGATCGCGGAAGGTCTGTATCAGTGGCTCGCGGCTGCGACCCCGACGCAGGATCATCGAAAACGGCGCCTGATAGCCGAAGGTGGCTGGCAACAACACCCGCAGATGGCCGGAGTCGACCCAGGATTGTGCGTAATGTTCAGGCAGGTAGCCGATGTACGCACCGGAGAGCACCAGAATCAGCTGGGCCTCCATACTTTCCACCGTTGCGGCGCTGTGTTTGAAACCATGCCGCGCCAACTCCGCCTGACTCCAATAACCGCGACCGACCATGCGCTGCTGGGTGATCACCGGCTCTGGAATGCGTCGCTCGTTGAATAACGGGTGACGATTACTGCAATACAGCCAGTGCTGCTCGCGGTACAGCGGCTGATACAGCAAGCCATTCATCCGCGTGGAAAATGAGCCGATGGCCAAGTCGAGGCGGTTGTCTAGCACGCCCAGTTGCAGCTCGTATGGACTCATGACCGACAGGTGCAAATGCACGGCCGGATGCTCTTCGCTGTAGGCGCCGATCACTTCGGCGAACGGCAATGCGCGGTCGCTGACCGTGGAGTCCAACACCCCCAGATTCAGCGTCCCGCGCAGTTCGCCCTTGAGCGCGGCTGCGTAGAGTTCGAAGCCTTCCAGCTCGCCCAACAGGCGCAGGGTTTCCTGATGAAACAGCTCGCCCTTGCTCGTCAAGCTGAACCCGCCGCGACCGCGATGGCATAGCACGATGCCCAGTGCGGACTCCAGTTGACTCATGTACGTGCTGATCGCCGAGGTGGACAGGTTCAATTCTTGCTGGGCACTGGCGAAGCCCTGATGGCGGACCACGCACGTGAAGATTCGCAGCAGTTTCAGATCAGGTAATGCGCTGGCCATGATGCGTCCGGGTGTCGATGAACGCGCAGCTTACCCGATACTTCAGAATTATCTGAACTAAGTATTTTGCCTCAGCGATTGTTCGCCAGCCCTTCGATTCGCAGAATCCGCCCAGCGCTTCACTCTTTTGATTCCCCACCGATGAGGCAATCCCGTGGACAAGATTTTCCACCAACCACTGGGCGGCAACGAGATGCCGCGCTTCGCCGGCATCGCCACCATGATGCGTCTGCCCCACCTGCAAACGGCTGCGGGCCTGGACGCAGCCTTCATTGGCGTGCCACTGGACATTGGCACGTCGTTGCGCGCAGGGACCCGTTTCGGGCCTCGCGAAATCCGCGCCGAATCCGTGATGATTCGCCCCTACAACATGGCTACGGGCGCTGCCCCCTTCGATTCGCTGTCGGTGGCTGACATTGGCGATGTCGCCATCAACACCTTCAATCTGCTGGATGCGGTGCGCATCATCGAGGAGGCCTACGACGGTTTCCTTGAGCACGGCATCATCCCGCTGACCTTGGGCGGCGATCATACGATCACCTTGCCGATCCTGCGGGCGATCCATAAAAAGCACGGCAAGGTCGGGCTGGTGCACATCGATGCCCACGCGGACGTCAACGATCACATGTTCGGCGAGAAAATCGCCCACGGCACGACCTTCCGTCGCGCGGTGGAAGAAGGCTTGCTGGATTGCGACCGGGTGGTGCAGATCGGCCTGCGCGCCCAGGGCTACACCGCCGAGGATTTCAATTGGAGCCGCAAACAGGGTTTCCGCGTGGTACAGGCCGAAGAGTGCTGGCACCAATCGCTGGCGCCATTGATGGCCGAAGTGCGCGAAAAAGTCGGGGGCGGGCCGGTTTACCTGAGCTTCGACATCGACGGCATCGACCCTGCTTGGGCGCCCGGCACCGGCACCCCTGAGATCGGCGGGCTGACGACCATTCAGGCCATCGAAATCATCCGCGGCTGCCAGGGCCTGGACCTGATCGGCTGCGATCTGGTGGAAGTGTCACCACCGTACGACACCACCGGCAACACCTCGCTGCTGGGCGCCAACTTGCTGTACGAGATGCTCTGCGTGCTGCCGGGTGTGACGCACCGCTGACCTGACAATGTTGAACCTGTAGGAGCGCGCTTGCCCGCGATTGCAATTTACCTCCAACAACGTTGGTAACAGACACACCGCAATCGCGGGCAAGCGCGCTCCTACAAAAAGCTCATCCCTGCAAAACCTTGATAAGCCTTCACCGCTGACTGCCTGCGTCACTTCAGCCGGATGATTCGCGATTCACTATAAAAACAATGATCGGAGACACCCCATGGCTTTAGATATTTTTGTCGTGCTGATTTACGCAGCCGGCATGCTGGTGCTGGGCTGGTACGGCATGCGCAAGGCCAAGACCCACGAGGACTACCTCGTCGCCGGGCGCAACCTCGGCCCGAGCCTGTACATGGGCACCATGGCCGCCACAGTCTTGGGCGGTGCCTCGACGGTGGGCACGGTGCGCCTCGGCTACGTACACGGCATTTCCGGGTTCTGGTTGTGCGCCGCGCTGGGCGTCGGCATCATCGCGCTGAACCTGTTCCTCGCCAAACCATTGCTCCAGCTGCGCATCTTCACCGTCACGCAGATCCTCGAAAAGCGCTACAACCCCATGGCCCGCCAGGCCAGCGCGGTGATCATGCTGGCCTACGCGCTGATGATCGGCGTGACCTCGATCCTGGCCATCGGCACCGTCATGCAAGTGCTGTTCGACCTGCCGTTCTGGGTTTCGGTGATCCTGGGGGGTGGCGTCGTCGTGGTGTACTCGACCATCGGCGGCATGTGGTCGCTGACCCTCACCGACATCGTGCAATTCGTGATCAAGACCGTCGGCCTGATGTTCATTCTGCTGCCGATCTGCCTGTACCGCGTCGGCGGCTGGGACGAACTGGTGGCCAAACTGCCAGCGTCGAGCTTCAGTTGGACCACCATCGGCTGGGACACCATCGTCACCTACTTCCTGATCTACTTCTTCGGCATTCTGATCGGCCAGGACATCTGGCAGCGGGTGTTCACGGCCCGCACCGAAAAAGTCGCCAGGTACGCGGGTTCCGTCGCCGGCGTGTATTGCATCGTTTATGGCTTGGTGTGTGCACTGATCGGCATGGCGGCTCACGTGTTGCTGCCAGACCTGGCCAACGTCAACACGGCATTTGCGGCCATCGTCAAAGCCTCGTTGCCGGACGGCATTCGGGGTCTGGTCATCGCCGCCGCATTGGCGGCCATGATGTCCACCGCCAGCGCGGGACTGCTCGCAGCCTCCACCACCCTGACCGAAGACCTGCTGCCAAAGCTGCGCGGCGGCAAGCAGTCGAGCCTGGGCATCAACCGCCTCTTCACCGCCCTCACCGGCCTCGTCGTGTTGGCCATCGCGCTGGTAGTGAACGACGTGATCAGCGCTTTGACCCTGGCCTATAACCTGCTGGTCGGCGGCATGCTGATCCCGCTGATCGGGGCGATTTTCTGGAAACGCGCCACGACTTATGGCGCGATCACCAGCATGACGCTGGGTTTCGTCATTGCGCTGGTATTCATGTTCAAGGATGGCCTGGACGCCAATACGCCAATCTATTACAGCCTGGCAGTTGGCCTGGTGAGTTTCGTCGTGGTGAGCCTGGTTTCGCCCCGCCGGGTGACAGTCGCCCGCATGGCCTGATGCTCGTCACGTTGCTGAAGCACATCAAGGGCGCCTTCGGGCGCCCTTATTTATGAGCGGTTACAAATTTCATGTCGAGAGCGTGGGTAGACGGGCTGAAATCTGAACTAGCCTTAGACCAGACAGCAGCATGGCCATGTGCCAAAACGCCATAATTCGGGGCGTATTCCCTGATTCAACTGTCAGACCGCAAACCTCTTTGAAATGTTGTCGGGGTGAGTTCGAACGCAAACAGGCAGAGGCTTCCCCATGGACCGCAGCGAAATGGAGCAGCACATTTTCGACACACTCGGGAAAATCCTCGTCGACAAGTCGATCATTCAAGAAAAGGCTGACCCTTTGATGAGTGAACTCGTCCTGGAGCCGGAAGATTTCGACGACTTCTTTGCCGAGCTTCAGAGCTACTTCGGTATCACCCTGCCCACCCGGATCAAAACCGACCTCTCCCACCTGCCGGACAGCCAAGACTACAGCCAGCTGACGTTGCAGGGCCTGGTGGACGTGATCCTGATCGAAATGAACAACAAAAAATCCCGTTGAAAATGCGGACCGTAGGTTGAAAACAGCCAGGGTCATGCACTTTCAGGCCGGCGAACGAATGACGCGGATGGGTTTGCAGCGATTGAGGAATCAGCGGGCTACCGGACGATAGCACCGCCGCCCTTCAAGACAATCGGGGATGAACGATGACCAGACTCAACGCCGGGGACGGCGACGCTCGTCATCATCGGTACGAACGGGAATGGGTTGCAGCTTTGGCCGTTCAATCAAGCCGAGCGCAACGCCTACATCGTGAAGCCATTCTTGCAATTTGCTGTTCATATACGCCCCCTTCAGGGAAATGCCGGCAGCCAACTTCAGGTCCGCTTACCGCAGATCATAGTGCTAAGTCGCACTTTACGCCTGCTGCGGCGCGTCGCGGCAGGAAATTTTCGCTTTCTTTACGTTGTGACATTGCAAAGCGGCCACCTCCTGACGTCACCTGACCAACGGCATCCCTTTCAAACGAGGCTCAGCCTGCGACTGCAGGCGTCAACGCCGCGGATTCATGGGCTTGGGTACGCCGGGCAAAGATGAAAAACAACGCCCCGCCCAGGAAACATCCTGTAAACCATGCGAAGTTGGCCATGGGCTGCAACGCCGGAACGAAGGTGATCGCGATGCCCACCAGTGTCGCCAGAATCAACGCTTTCACGGCCGTATAATTGACCCCGCCGTTATACCAGTATCGGCCGCTCGGCCCATCGTTGAAGAGGGCGTCCACATCAATTTGCTGTTTTTTTATCAAGTAGTAGTCCACCAGCAGGATGCCGAACAACGGGCCGATGAAGGCGGCGAGCACGTCCAGGGTGTAATGGATCACCGCCGGATTATTGAACAGGTTCCACGGCGTGATGAAGATCGAGGCCACCGCAGCGATCATTCCTCCTACGCGCCAGCTGATCTTGCTCGGTGCGACGTTGGCGAAGTCGAACGCCGGGGAGACGAAGTTGGCGACGATGTTGATGCCAATGGTGGCGGTCACGAAGGCGAATGCGCCGAGGAGAACCGCAATGCTGTTATCGATGCGGGCGACTGTGGCGATCGGGTCATGCAGCATTTCGCCAAACACCGGCAAGGTACCGGACACAATGACGACCGTGACCAGAGAAAACGCAAGAAAGTTGACCGGAAGGCCCCAGAAATTGCCGCGACGCACCTCAGACATACTTCGGCAATAGCGACTGAAATCTCCAAAGTTGAGCGTAGGGCCTGAGAAGTACGACACCACCAACGCGGTTGCCATGATCACTTGGGCGATCGCGTCCCACCCCGTCAGGGATTTTTCGGACAGGGTGAAGCTGATATTGACCCAACCGGCCTTCCAGACAATCCAGCCCGCCAGCAAAAACATTACGGCGTAGACCACCGGCCCGGCCCAGTCGATGAAGCGGCGGATCGAGTCCATGCCGGTCCAGAAAACGGCCGCCTGCACCAACCATAGCGCCAGAAAACCAAACCACCCAAGGTAGGAAAGGCCTGCAAAATGCGGCTCGGCGTACGCTGCCATCTGTGGGAAGAAGCGCAGAACCACGATGATCAGTGCGCTGGAGGCCAGGTAGGTTTGTACGCCGTACCACGCCACCGCAATGAGTCCGCGAATGACCGCCGGAATGTTCGCCCCGAACACCCCGAACGCCAACCGACAGATCACCGGGTACGGCACGGCCGCTTTCTGACTGGGTTTGGCCAGCAGGTTGGCAATCAGTTGGATGATGCAAATCCCTGCCAGCAGCGCGACGAGTACCTGCCAACTGGCCAGCCCCAGCGCGAACAGACTGGCGGCGAAGACGTAGCCGCCGACGCTGTGCACGTCACTCATCCAGAACGCGAAAATGTTGTACCACGTCCATGTCTGCGGGACGGGTCCCAGGTCTTGGTTATACAAACGGGGGCTGTAGCGCTTGGGCATTGGCTGGGTCATCGCATATCTCCCTGAAAGGACAGGCAGGCACCCGAAGCAGGCAAGTAAGGCACACTGCGTACGGGAGCGCCCTTGGGTTGTATACGAACCAATAGGCAGAATGCGTGCCATGACGATTTTCAGAAAAGAAAAAAACAGCTAAATAGCGGTTTTATAAGAAGATCAAGACGAACTTGATAGCAGAATGACTCTATCTTTCGGCGCGCCCTCTATGCCCACAGACAGTGCGCGGGTGCCTGATCAGCGTGCGTTTTGAGGAGGGCAATTTGCCCATTTAAGACGTGCATACAATTCACCTGTCGATTGTTCATGAAAAGCACTCCGCTGTGTTTGACCATCCCCTGAATCACTCCGGCAACTGCACGACCCCGTCCTCATCGGTCATTGCCCGCTCAAGCAAATCGGCTGGCAGGTTTTTGCTCGCTCTGGCACCCAGCAGCTTCAGTTGCTCACTGCGACTGACCAGATTTCCGCGCCCCTCGACCAGCTTGTTACGCGCCGCCCCATAGGCCTTGTCCAATTGCTGCACGCGGCTGCCCACTTCGTCGAGGTCTTGAATGAACAGGACGAACTTGTCGTACAGCCACCCTGCCCGCTCGGCGATTTCACGCGCGTTCTGGCTCTGACGTTCCTGCTTCCACAGGCTGTCGATGACGCGAAGCGTGGCGAGCAGCGTGGTCGGGCTGACGATGACGATGTTGCGGTCGAAGGCGTCCTGAAACATGCTCGGCTCTGCCTGCAACGCCGCTGAAAAGGCCGCTTCGATCGGCACGAACAACAACACGAAGTCCAGGCTGTGCAGGCCTTCGAGGCGTTTGTAATCCTTGCCGGACAGCCCTTTCACATGATTGCGCAGCGACAGCACGTGCTGTTTGAGTGCAACCTGAGCGATCACCTCATCATCCGCCGAGACGTACTGTTGATAGGCCGTCAGGCTGACCTTGGCGTCAACCACCACCTGCTTGTCGCCGGGCAGCATGATCAACACATCCGGCTGAAAACGTTCGCCATCCGGGCCTTTGAGGCTGACCTGGGTCTGGTACTCGCGCCCCTTCTCCAGCCCCGCGTGCTCAAGCACCCGCTCCAGAATCAACTCTCCCCAATTGCCTTGGGTTTTCTGGCCTTTGAGGGCGCGCGTCAGGTTGGTGGCTTCATCACTCAGGCGTTGATTGAGCAGTTGCAGACGCTCCAGCTCCTTGCCCAGGGAAAAACGCTCCCGCGCTTCCTGCTGATAGCTCTCCTCGACCCGTTTCTCGAACGATTGAATTCTCTCCTTTAGCGGGTTGAGCAATTGCCCCAACTGCTGCTGGCTGGTTTCGGCGAACCGCTGCTCGCGCTCGTCGAAGATCCTCCCCGCCAGTTCGGCAAATTGCGCCCGGAGTTCATCCCGCGACCCTTGCAGGTCGCTTAGCCGCTGTTGATGGCCTTCCTGCTGCTCACGCAACTCGGCGTTCAGCGACGCACATTGCGCGTCGAGGCGACGCAGCTCAGCCTCTTTATGGCTGCGCTCGTGGCCCCAGTCGTCCTGCGCCTGACGAGCGGCCTCGTGTTGCTGACGCAATAGCTCGACCTCGCGGCGCAGGGCGGCCAGATCGGCCTGCTTGACGGCATTGGCTTGCCCCAGATCGCTGATTTCATCGCGACTGGCATCAAGCTGAGCATTGAGTCCGTCCTGCGCCATCTGCGCATTACTCAAGCGCTCATCAAATAACGCGAGGTCCGCTTCACGCGATGCGATCCGCCGCTGCAGCTGCCACGCCAACGCCAGCAATGGCACCGCCGCTGCCGCCAAGCCCACCAGCAGGCTGGTGAGGTCCAAAGCCATAACCATTTCCCGACTCCACAATTGATGCTGGCGGCATTATGCGCAGAAGCGGCGCAGACGTCAGATCCGCATCGAGTATTGAAACAGGCAAGCACATTCGTGTGCAGGCAATCTCAAAGCCGCGGGCTAGAGCAAGCGCTTGGGACAATCCACAGAACCTGTGGATAACTCAGTGGACAACATCCCTTGAACCCTCGCAAACGCAGACGGAATGGGGCCTGCGTTCAAACTGACGATTTTTTCACCAACAAAAAAAAGCGATGATTTTCATTGACTTAATAATTCGATACATGAAATCAAGCTGTTATCGCCGATTGTGACAGTGAGATGGCAACTAACCGCTTTAATGTGCACAAGTCGATTTGCAATCGCTATAAGCCCGCTTCCGGTTAGCACCCGCTCGCTTGAATGCCACGGAAGACAAGGCCAACAGCCATCCCTCAACCCGTATGGGACTCAGGCCAGCGCCTGAAAACAGTTTTTTTTCACACGCCGCCTTGCATGGCAGCCATTAATCGCTTAGCATCGCCGCCGTTAGTACCAAGCTGAAAGTCAATTCTGATCGAACAAATCCCCCATCCACCTTTGCGCAGTCGCAAGCGGATTGAGAAAAGGGATCGATCACCTCGATGGTTTCCAGACATGAACTCGCACGGGCTGCCGAACAATCGGAGACGTGGGGCAGCACTCATGGCCTGTCCAGACCAGCCTGCAAATTGATCAGGATCTTCACCCCGAGCATCGAACCTTTGCTCCTGTTGTGTCGCCTGCCCTCCTAAGTACCTACCAGTCAGCCCAGCGCCACACGATAACCGCGCTTCAACTGGCTGCTTTTGTTCCAGACAGGTTCTGCGCCCTGCCCTGACTCGCCTTCGAGCACCGGCCCGCGTTTACTGGAACGTTTTTCTTATGCACGCCTCTATATTGCGTGCCGATTCAGGAAACACCTTTAGATGACTACTCATATCCAGACTCAAGACGCTATCCGTACATTGACCAACGCTTTTGCCCCCATGGATTGCCTGATCATGGCGGCCCGCAAAGGCTGCTTCAGCTTCACCATCGTCAACGAACACGGCATCGCCCGTCATAGCGAACGCCTTTACCCCGATCAGTACTCCAGCGCCGAGCCGCTGCAGGCCGTGATCGACCGTACGCGCCAAGCCTTGACTGCCTGATACCGTCCGTCGGGTAAATAATCCTACGACAAGCCTCACCTTTCAAAACGGTGGGGCTTTTTTGTGCCTGTTTTTCATATGAAAACAACGCTGCGCTCATTGCCGGATGAAATATGCGCGCTTCGCCACCCGATTAATTAGCCTAAAAACAGCCCTTTACACGGTAAATTTGAGACTACGCTTCAACTCAAGCGGTTTGTGCCGCTTCCGGTGGGCCCTACCATTCATTTCGCTGCCAAGCGTCAGGGTCCGCCGGACCATTGATCTCCCGAGGGTGTTATGGGAATTGCCGCCAGTGAATTGCGCCGTTATGTGATCCGCCCGACGCTGATCTATCTCGGTCGTCAGCCGCCAGGGGCAGAAGCCTTCCTGCTTGCCGTCGCGGCCAGCCAGTCCGCCTTGGGTGCCGAGCTGGACAGCCAGCGCGGACACGGCCTTTACGGCATCTCCGACGCACTTCACTACCAGCTATGGGATGGCTACCTCGCCAAAGACCCCGACCTCGCCAGTCTGGTCAGGGGTCTCGCCAGTCAGCACGCGTTCCTGACCGGGCCTGATCTGGAACTCACCGTCAACCTGCGCTACTCCACCGCGATTGCCTGGATGATGGTCGAAGCCAGCCGGCTGACGTTGCCACCCGAGGGCGATGTGAAAGGGATGGCAAGGATTTGGCGCAGGATATTTCAACCCCGGGGTCGCACGGATGATTTCATCGCGGCCTGGCAAACCGTGGTTCGCCCTTTGTTTCACGGCGAACCGGCCATTTTGTGACCCGGCAGTTTCGCTGGAGATCGCAGCATGTTTACCCGGATTGTCCTACAAAAACTGCTCTAACTCGGGTGATCCAGCCTATAGCGCGCTGTGGAAAATATTGGTAATTTCCGCGCGGTGATCAACAAGGAGTTCTAACAATGAAAAAAACAATGATCAAATCCAGCCTCAGTCTCGCCATCACGTTTGCCTCCACCCAACTTTTCGCTTCCGGCTTTGCCCTCAATGAGCAGAGCATCAGCGGTATGGGCACCGGTTTTGCGGGCCGTTCCTCATCCGCCGACGACGCCAGTATCGTCTATGGCAACCCGGCCGGCATGTCGCGCCTCAAAGGCCAGCAAGTCACTGTGGGGGTTGCTGCTATCGACGCGTCGACTGACATCAAGGACGTCAGCGGCCGAAGCAGCGGCACCAACAAAGGCGACATGGTCCCGTTCACCGCTGTTCCGATGGGTTTCTACGTTAACCCGGTCGACGAACACTGGGCATTCGGTCTGGGCGTCTACGCCCCGTTCGGTCTGGTTACCGATTACGAAAGCAGCTTCCAGGGCCGTAACTTCGGCAGCAAGAGCATCGTCAAGGTCGTGACCTTCCAGCCGACCATCAGCTATGCCTTCAACGATAAGGTGTCGATCGGTTTCGGTCCGACCATCAACCGCATTTCGGGCGCGCTGGAGTCGAACCCGAACCTGAGCGGCCTGACAGCCCCGATCACCGGCCGTCCGGCGGGCGACGGTCGCGTCCAGGTCAAGGGCGATGACGTGGGCTACGGCTTCAACGCCGGTATCCTGGTGCAAGCCACTGACACCACCAGCGTAGGCCTGACCTACCACTCGAAAGTCACCTACAAGCTTGAAGGCCACACCGAAGTAAGGCCAGGTGCTGGCGTCCCACCGGCCCTGCTGAGCGCAGGTCGTTACGACGCCAAGCTGAACCTGGACACCCCTGAGTCGGTGGACTTCTCGGTCACCCAGAAAATGAACGATGCGTGGAAACTCTACGCGGGTGCGACCTGGACGCGCTGGAGTCGTCTGGAAGACATCACCGTGAAGAACTCGGGCGTAAGCGGCGGTGCACTCGCCCCTCGTCTGTTCGGCACCATCACCGAAGAACAGAACTGGCACGACACCTGGGCTTACGCCATCGGTACGTCGTATCAGTTGAACAAACAGTGGGTCGTGCGCACCGGTCTGACCTTCGATCAGTCGCCTACCAACAATGACAACCGCTCGCCACGTATTCCGACCGGCGATCGGACGATCTTCAGTCTGGGTGCCGGGTACAGTCCGACCGAGGACATCACGATCGATGTCGCTTATTCGTACCTGAAAGAAGAGCCTGTGAAGGTGCGTGACGTCAGCCCGCTGGGTCAGACGTATAACGCGAAGTACGAAAACAGCGCGAATGGTTTTGGCCTGGGTCTGACCTACCGTTTCTAATACCGTTGACGGGACGGGTTGATCGCCTGTCCGCTTCCAGAAAACCCCGTTTCCAGCGATGGAAGCGGGGTTTTTCTTTACCGCCGATAGAAGTTCACAGGCGCTCGGGCCGGGCCCAAACCCGGACCCATTCCAGGCAAGCACTTACGCCGTCCAGCCAAAGGTGGCGTCGCCCCTTCGGCGATTTCCCCCCGTCCGCGCAGGGCATCGAACCCCGCCCCTATCAAGGTTTCGAGGCAATCGCCTTTTCCACCGCCGAGATCAGTTCAGGATCATCCGGCGTGGTCATGCTGGAAAAGCTCGCCACCACGTTTCCTTGACGATCCACCACGTATTTATAGAAATTCCAGCGTGGCGCGTTGCTTTGCTCGGCCAAGACTTTGAACAGGTTGATCGCATCGGATCCGCGCACGGGCTGGGGTTCGGTCATGGTGAAGGTCACACCGTAGTTGACGTAACACACTTTGGCCGTCTCTGCGGCGTCATTGGATTCCTGTTTGAAGTCATCCGACGGCACGCCCAGGACTTCCAGCCCCTGCCCTTTGAACCGCTGGTTCAGCGCTTCCAGCCCTTTGAACTGCGGGGCAAAGCCGCAGAAGCTGGCAGTGTTGACCACGACCATCGGCTTGCCCGCGTACTGCTTGCACAGGTCGATCGTCTGCTTCGCGCGCAGCTTGGGCAGTTCGCCCTTTAATAAAGGAGGGCATTCAGCCGCCGCGACAAGGCCGCTCAAACCCAGGAGAAGAACAGGAAGTGCAATCCAGCGAAGGTTCATGACGGCATCCATTCAAGGTCGGGTGTCAGACACACACGCTACTCTCTGCCAACGGTGCTGCCTAGGCGCGCAGGTTCACCGGATCATGATCAGTGGCGGGGCAGCCATTTGCAGATCAGAAAAACGCCAAGGTCACCAATACCAGCACCTCCAGCAGTTCCAGCATCGCCCCGGCGGTATCGCCCGTGCTGCCGCCCAGTCGCTGATTCATTACACGACGAAGCCCAAAAAAGCCGACGGTCGCGATCAGCAACGACGCCACCCCTGCCCCACCCGCCACCAGGACGACGCCCAGCGCACTGCCTGCGAGCACCTGAAAGCCGAGGCGACGCGGCAGATGATCGGCCAGCGCCTGGCCCAACCCGCCCTTGCGCACATAAGGCGTGGTGAGGAACAGGCCCAGCATCGCCGCCCGCCCGATGACCGGTGCCAGCAGCAGGCCGATGCTGTGCTGGTTCTCGATCAGCGCCAGGAGAGCGGTGAATTTCAGCAACAACACGATGACCAGCGTGACCACGGCGATGGGGCCGCTGCGGGGGTCTTTCATAATGGTCAACGTACGCTCACGGTCGCCAAAACCGCCAAGCCAGGCGTCGGCGCTGTCGGCCAGGCCGTCCAGGTGCAGGCCGCCGCTGAGCAACACCCAGGCTGCCAGCAATAAGGCCGCGTGCAGGAAAACAGGGGCGCCGTAGAGCAGCAGGTTCAGCCCCATCAGAATCGTGCCGAACAGCACGCCTACCAGCGGATAAAATAGCAGCGAACGCCCCAAGGCCTGAGGCGCGGGCATGCCCGGCAGGCGAATCGGCAGGCTACTGAGAAATTGCAGGGCGATCCAGAATGGCAGCATTTACACCTCCGTCAGCGCGCCATTGGCGTCGACCCTGACCCCGAACAGACCGCCATGACCGACGACCACTTCCAGCAGCTGTTCGCGAGGCAAACCGCGCGCTTCGGCCAGCAGCAGGCGCATCACCCCGCCGTGGCTGATGAGCAGAATTCGCTCGCCGTCGTAGGCCTTCTGAAGACGTCGGACCGCGCCATGCACCCGTTCGGAAAACGCCAATACCGGCTCGCCATTGGGCGGCGTGAAGATGTAGGGGTTTTCCCAGAAGCGACCCAGCCCTTCGGCGTCGGTCTCCATCAGTTGCGCAGTGCTCACGCCTTCCCAGTCGCCGAAATGCAGCTCTTGCAGATCAGGCTCAAGGTGTAGGGGCAACGAAAGCCGCGCCGACAGTTCTTCCGCGAACCGCGCGCAGCGTTGCAACGGCGAGCTGACCATCCGATCCCACGACAGGGGCTCGGCCACTGCGTCGCGCATCTGCTGCCAGCCAACGGGGGTCAAAGCGTCGTCCAGACTGCCGCGCAGCCCGCCGCCCTGTTCGGTTTCGCCGTGGCGCAGCAGGTCCAGACGCAAGGTCATTCAGGGCGATCCGCCACGGCGGCCTCGGCGAACGTCGCCATGCCGTTGTGCAGCTCACACGCCAGGCGCATCAGCGGTACCGCCAATGCCGCGCCGCTGCCTTCGCCCAGACGCAGTCCCAGTTCCAGCAACGGCTCGGCCTGCAACGTTTCCAGCACATGGCGGTGACCCGGCTCGGCACCGCGATGCCCAAAGAACAACCATTCGCGGCACGACGGGTTCAAGCGCACCGCCACCAGTGCCGCCACGCTGCAGATGAAACCGTCGACCAACGCAGCGATGCCCTCTTGTGCGCAGGCCAGATAAGCGCCCACCAGCGCCGCCACTTCAAAGCCGCCCAGCGCACGCAGACTGCCCAATGCGTCGCCGGACTGGGACGTGTGTAACTGCAATGCCCGTTCGATGACTTGCGCCTTGTGCTGAATGCCGTGCGCGTCGAGCCCTGTACCTGGGCCGACCAGCAGCGGCGCCGGGCAGTTCAGCAGCGAGCAGGCCACGGCACTGGCCGCCGTGGTGTTGCCAATGCCCATCTCGCCGCCAATGAACAGCTGAGTGCCCGCCGCTTTGGCGCGCAACACGCTGTCACGCCCGCCCGCCAGTGCGCTGTCCAGTTGGGCTTGAGTCATCGCCTCGCTTTTGGCGAAGTTGGCGGTGCCCATGCCGAGGTCAAGGTGACGCACGCCGGGCAGGTTCAAGGGCGAAACCGTGCCGAGATCGACCACGTCCAGCTGCGCTGAAAGCTGCTTCGCCAGCACGCTGATCGCCGCGCCGCCCATGATGAAGTTGTGCAGCATCTGCCCGGTGACGGCCTGCGGATAGGCCGACACGCCTTCCTCGACGACCCCATGATCCCCGGCGAAAATCGCGATCCAGACATTGTCCACGACAGGTTTGACCCGGCCCTGTAAACCGGCCAGCTGTACCGCAACCGTTTCCAGTTGGCCCAGTGAGTCTGTAGGCTTGGTCAGTTGCTGCTGTCGGGCCAAGGCCTGTTCGCGGCTGGAGTGATCGATTTCTTGAGACGGCGCGAGCCACCAGGCGTTGCTCATAGCGGGGATCCTTTCAGGGTCATGGGCAATCCGGCGACCGTGAACACCACGCGCTGGCAACGTTCGGCCAACGCTTGATGCAGCCAGCCGGCTTCATCGACATAACGACGGGTCAGCTCACCGAGGGGCACGACGCCCAGCCCGGTTTCGTTGCTGACAAAAATGATTTCACCCGGCAATTGCGCCAGGCAATCGATCAGGGCGTCGCGCTCCTGCGTCAGTCGCTGCGGATCGTCCAGCATCAGCAGATTGGTCAGCCACAGGGTCAGGCAGTCCACCAACAGGCAGCGGCTCTGCCCTGCGCTTTCCTTCAATACACGGGCCAGTTCGAGCGGTTCTTCGACCAAGCCCCAAGTAGCCGGGCGACGTGCGCGGTGCGACGCCACCCGTTGATTCATTTCGCCGTCCAGCGGCTGGCTGGTGGCGATGTACACCACGTCGAGGCCGCTGTCGCTGGCCAATTTTTCGGCCAGCCGGCTCTTGCCGGAACGCGCACCGCCGAGGATCAATTGCTGCATTTAACAGGCTCCAGGCCGCAGAGTTCGCGCAGCAGTTTGCCGTCCAGGTGCTGCTCCACCAGATCCGCCAGCCGCTCGATGTCCCGCTCGCGCAAGGCGTGATAATCGACCTGCTGCACGTTCTGCAAACCGGCCCAACGCAGCAAGGCACTGCTGGACGCCGGGTGTTCGAACAGGCCATGCAAGTACGTGCCCAATACCTGGCCATCGGCACTTTGCGCGCCATCGCATCGACCGTCACTGAGCTGCACCAATGGGCGTTCCAGCGCAGGCCCGGTGGTCACGCCCGCGTGAATTTCGTAGCCGCTGACGTCGGCGCCTTCCAGGGTCAAATGCCCTGAGACGTTGCGCAGCTGCTTTTCCTGCTCCAGCACCGTGCTCATCGCCAGCAGCCCTAGACCCGGACTTGATCCCGCCGCGCCTTCCAGTCCCAGCGGGTCATGTAAATGCTCGCCGAGCATTTGCAAGCCCCCGCAGATGCCCAACACCTTGCCGCCGTAGCGCAGGTGTCGGGCAATGGCGGTTTCCCAGCCGTTATTGCGCAGGTAGGTCAGGTCGCTGCGCACGCTCTTCGAGCCCGGCAGGATGATCAGGTCGGCGGGGGGGATCGGCTGACCGGGCCCGACGAATTGCAGATTCACTTGCGGATGCAGACGCAGCGGGTCGAAATCGGTGTGATTACTGATGCGCGGCAGCACCGGCACGACGACGTTCAGCACTTGGTCGGCCTTGTCGGTCTGTCGCTGATCGAGGCCGTCTTCGGCCTCCAGGTGCAGGTCCATGACATAGGGCAAAACGCCCACCACCGGTTTGCCGGTGCGCTGCTCAAGCCAATCCAGACCCGGTTGCAGCAAGGCGATGTCGCCCCTGAAACGGTTGATGATGAAGCCCTTCACCCGCGCCTGTTCACTGGGAGACAACAACTCCAGCGTGCCCACCAAGTGCGCGAAAACGCCGCCGCGATTGATGTCAGCGATGAGTAACACCGGGCAATCCACGGCCTCGGCAAAGCCCATGTTCGCAATGTCCCCCGCCCGCAGATTGATTTCCGCCGGCGAACCCGCGCCTTCGACCATCACCACCGGCCAGCCTTCGCTCAGTCGCCGATGAGACGCCAGCACCGCCTGCATGGCGATAGCTTTGTAGTCGTGATAGGCAACCGCGTTCATGGTAGTCACCGCGCGACCGTGAATGATCACCTGCGCGCCGGTGTCGCTGTTGGGTTTGAGCAGCACCGGGTTCATGTCGGTATGGGGTTCGAGGCCACAGGCCTGAGCCTGCACCGCTTGCGCCCGACCAATCTCGCCACCGTCGGCGGTCACTGCGCTGTTGAGCGCCATGTTCTGCGGCTTGAACGGCACCGTGGGCACGCCCTGACGGGTCAGCCAGCGACACAGCGCAGTCACCAGGGTGCTTTTGCCGGCGTCTGAAGTGGTGCCCTGCACCATCAGGGTTTTGCCGGGCTTAGGAAGATTCATGCACGCCCCGGGAAAATTCGCTCAGCGCCTGTTCGAATCGCTGCCAATCGGCTTCTTCACGGGGCAGGCCGAAACGCAGGCTGCTGTTATGCGGCCCTGCGTTGAGGAAGATCCGCAGCAGAATCCCGCGCTGGGCGCAGAACTCATGCAGCTCAGCGGCCAACGGCGTGATCAGCCATTGGAATAACGCGCAACCGCCTTGAGGCGCCAGGCCTTGGCGGGTCAAAAGGTCCACCAGACGCGCACTGGCCTGTTCCGTGCGTTGCCGTTGCAGCCGCTGACCTTCAACGTCCGCGAGACAGACTTTGCCGAGAATGCGCGTAGGACCGCTCACCGACCAGGGTCCGATCTGTTTGGCCAACACTTTGAGAAAACGCGATTCGGCCAGTACGAAGCCCAGCCTCACTCCCGCAAGACCGAAGAATTTGCCGAACGAGCGCAAGACGATCAGGCCGGGGCGCTGGGTTTCGGCAGCGAGGCTCAGGTGGGGGGTGTTGTCCATAAAGGCTTCATCCACCACCAGCCAGCCGCCGCGCTCCGCCAGGCGCGCATGCCACGCCAACAGGCGTTCGGGCGTCAGGCTCAGGCCCGTAGGGTTATTCGGGTTGACCACCACCAGCACGTCGAGGGTGTCGATGAAGCGTTCCACCTCATGCTCCAGCACTTCACGCACCAGAAACCCGGTGCTGCGCCAGGCCTCGGCATGCTCGGCATAACACGGCGACAGCACGCCGACCTTGCCCGCCTGACGCAAACGCGGCAGCGCCTGAATCGCGGCTTGGGAACCGGCCACCGGCAGGACATCCGGCGCACCGTAATAAGCACAGGCCGCCGCCTCCAGCCCGTCATCGGTTTCCGGCAAACGCGCCCACGCGGCCTCCGGGATGGGGGGAACCGGCCACGACCACGGCGAAATCCCACTGGACAGGTCCACCCAGTCGGCCTCATCGATGCCGTATTTCTGGACCGCACCGCGCAACCGACCACCGTGCTCAAGCATAGAATTCAGTCCCCAGGCACAACACCAGCAACCACAGCCAGACGCCACGCTGCACCAGTTGCCAGCCTTGATCAATGGCATTCGCATCGGCTGGCGCACCTTCGCCCAAGGACGGGCGCTGATGCAGTTCGCCGTGATAAATCGCAGGGCCGCCCAGTTGCACGCCCAGCGCCCCGGCGCCAGCCGCCATCACCGGGCCCGCATTCGGGCTGTCCCATTTGGGCGCCTGGGTCCGCCAGCAACGCAGCGCCAGTCGGGTGTGGCCGAGCAAGGCGTAGGTCAACGCCACAAGCCGGGCCGGAATGTAGTTCAGCAAGTCGTCGATTTTTGCCGCAGCCCAGCCGAAACGCTCGAAGCGCTCGTTTCGATAGCCCCACATCGCGTCGAGGGTGTTGCTCAAGCGATAGAGAATCACGCCGGGCGCGCCCAGCACGACGAACCAGAAGATCGCAGCGAACACCGCATCGCTGCCGTTTTCGAGGACCGACTCGGTGGCGGCGCGGGCGACCTCGGTGGCGTCCAGTTCCGAGGTCTGGCGGCTCACCAGAAAGCCGACCCGACGCCGCGCTTCTCCCAGATCGTCGCTGCGCAACGCCTGCGCCACTGGCGCGACGTGTTCGCCCAGACTGCGCAGGCCCAAGGCGAAATACAGCGCGGCCACGTCCACCAGCCAGCCGATGTAAGGCAACCCACTCAGGAGCGTGACCAGGAGGGTCAGCGGGATGACCGCGATGAACCAGGCCGTCACGCCATGGCTGCGCCAGCCGCGGCCGCCGCTGTTGAAGCGTTGCTCGATGCGCTCGGCGTATCGGCCAAACGCCACCAGCGGGTGGTTCCGTTTTGGCTCGCCCAGCAGCGCGTCCAGCGCAACCCCGGCGACGCTCAACAACGCCACGCTCATGCACTCACCCCCCATCGGTTTTCGTAGACCAACTCATGCAGCGGACGTGCCTGCGCCCACCCCTCCAACACCAACATCGGCGCCGGATAGAACTCCTTGACCGGGCCCAGGCACAAAATTGCCAAGGGTTTTGAACCGGTTGGCATTTGCAGCAGGTCGGCCAACGCCTGCGGGTCGAACAATGACACCCAGCCCATGCCCAGACCCTCCGCGCGGGCCGCAAGCCACAGGTTCTGAATCGCGCAGGACAACGACGCCATGTCCATTTCCGGCAGGGTGCGACGGCCGAAGATGTGCTTCTCACGGTCGTCCATCAAGGCGGCGACCAATACTTCGGCGCAGTCGTTGATGCCTTCGACCTTGAGCTTCATGAAGTCGTCGGCGCGCTCCCCCAAGGCGTCCGCAGTGCGAATTCGCTCCTCTTCCACCTGCGCCTGAATCTGCCTGCGCAGCTGACGTTCGCTGATACGGATGAATCGCCACGGCTGCATCAGCCCGACACTTGGCGCCTGATGCGCTGCTTCCAACAGACGCGCCAGCAGCGCTGGCGCCACGGTGCCCCCGGTGAAATGGCGGATGTCGCGGCGCTCGGCGATGGCTCGGTAAACCGCCGCGCGTTCGGCATCGCTGAAGGCGTGGTCAGTCATGGTTTTCCCTTGCCCGGTGCAGAGAACGGAACGGATAGATACCTCGGACGCTGTGGGCGTGAGCTGGCCCACGAAAGCGGCAGACTTGAGAAGCGAAGGTGTCAAACATCGCGCTTTCATGAGTAAGCGCACTTGCACAGGTACGTGTCACATCCGAACAGTGCGGGATTTTCATGGCAACAACAGCGCCGCCATCGCCTGCGGGTTGGATGGAAAATAGAAGTGCACGTAAGACGCGGTCATCCGCCCTTCTCGATAAACCGCTTCCGCGCCGCGCCCACCGTTGGGGCTGACGCCACGGGCGATCGGGGTCAGTTCGGTGCTGGTGAGCGAATGGTGATACGTGTGCCCGCGCAAGGTCCCTTCGGGCAGTTTCACCGATTGCAGGGCCAGCGCAGCCAGGCGTTTTTGCATGACGGCTTCGCCGTCGAGCAAGCCCACCAATTCGGCGCGCTGGCCCTCGACGTCGGTCAAGGCATTCAAGAGGTAAAGCATGCCGCCGCATTCTGCGAGCAGCGGTTTGCCAGCGGCGTGATGAGCGCGAATCGCGTCCAGCATCGAAAGGTTGTGACTCAACGCGACGTGGTGCAATTCCGGGTAGCCGCCGGGCAGGTACAGACTGTCCGCGTCCGGCAATTGGCGGTCGCGAATCGGCGAGAAGAACAGCAACTCAGCGCCCATTGCGCGGAGCAGATCAAGGCTGGCGCCGTAAGTGAAAGCAAAGGCTTCGTCGCGGGCCACGGCGATGCGCACGTCAGCCAGTAACGGCTCGGCGGGCACGATCTCGGGCGCTTCGAACCTCACGGCAGGCGGTAACGTCGAATCGCAAGTGCTGGCCAGTGCGTTGGCGGCGGCATCGAGGCGCAGGTCCAGGTCATTCAATTCGCTGGCCTGCACCAGCCCGAGATGACGGCTCGGCAGCTCGATCCCGGTCTCCCGCGACAGCGCGCCGTACCAGCGCAAGCCTTCGGTCAGGCTGCCTTCGAGCAACTGCGCGTGACGCACGGTACCGACCCGGTTGGCCAGCACGCCAGCGAACGGCAGGTCCGGCTGATACCGCGCCAGGCCCAATGCCAGCGCACCGAAGGTCTGCGCCATGGCCGTGCCGTCGATCACGCCCAGCACCGGTACGCCGAAACGCCGGGCCAGATCGGCGCTGGACGGGGTGCCGTCGAACAGCCCCATCACACCCTCGATCAGAATCAGATCGGCGTCCGCCGCCGCTTGCCAAAGCAGGCGACGGCTTTCGTCCTCGCCCACCATCCACATGTCGAGCTGATACACCGGGTTGCCGCTGGCGCGTTCGAGAATCATGGGGTCGAGAAAATCAGGTCCACATTTAAAGACCCGGACATTACGCCCCTGATTGCGATGCAAGCGGGCCAAGGCCGCCGTGACCGTGGTTTTGCCCTGGCCGGACGCAGGTGCCGCGATCAGCACGGCGGGGCACTGGCGAGGCTGGCTCATGAAGGTATCCTCACAGCTCGATGCCCTTCTGCGCCTTGATGCCCGCCTGAAACGCGTGCTTGACCACACCAATCTCGGACACGGTGTCCGACAGATCGATCAGTTCCTGCTTAGCACCACGACCGGTGACCACGACGTGCTGCATCGGCGGACGCGCCTGCAGATCGCTCAGCACCTGCTCCAGATCGAGATAGCCGTGCTTGAGGGCGATGTTCAATTCGTCGAGGATCACCAGACCGATGTCAGGGTTGCGCAGCAGCCCCTGGGTCACGATCCAGGCCGCTTGCGCCGCCGCGATGTCGCGCTGGCGGTCCTGGGTTTCCCACGTGAAGCCTTCGCCCATCACGTGATAGCTCACCTGCTCAGGAAACCGGCGGAAAAACAACTCTTCACCGGTGGCATTGCGGCCCTTGATGAACTGCACCACGCCGCACTGCATACCGTGCCCCATGGCCCGCGCCAGCATGCCGAACGCCGAACTGCTCTTGCCCTTGCCGTTGCCGGTCAGCACCAGCAGCAGGCCGCATTCATTGGGCGCGCTGGCAATGCGCTCGTCCATCACGGCCTTTTTGCGCAGCATGCGCGCCAGGTGGCGTTCGTCACGTTCGGGGGATTCGCTCATCTCAGCTCTCCGCTTGAGGGCAGGTGTGGCAAACGGAGGGCCCAGGCAAAGACTGACAGCAGGCGCCGGACAATGCCGAGCCTGCGCAGAGCATCGCCCTCCGTGATGCTGTTGAATGGATCAGGCCGGTCTCCGGACTCATGAGCGGATCACAAACCGCGCGCCTTCCCATGCTCATTGAACACAGTGGCATCGTGCGCAGCCTTGACTCATTTACCGTTGCGGAGGCAGCGCCGGGATTGATCGCACACGCGTTCGCACCGGCTTCCCTGTTTCACCCTTTCTAGCGGGCACCTGAAACAATCGGCGAAGGTTAGAGGGTTGACTACTAAGCGTCAATCGAAGCGGCAAAGGATCTGCCGCATCCTGAAGCAGCACGGCTTGCCGGCAGTGGCGTCCGCGAGTTTTAGCAAGGAAGAAGAATCGGGTGTTTGCTGCGCAACAGCAACGCAGCAAAACACTCAGGAAGGGATCAGTTGCTGCGGGCCAGACTCGACGGCTGAATCACACGTTTGGCGTTCAACCATGCCTTTTGCCAATACGGCTTGTCGAGGCTGTCGAGCTTGACGGTGCCGCCGGTGGCCGGGGCATGCACGAAGCGGCCTTCACCGACGTAGATCCCAGCGTGGCTGACGTTCGAGCCGCCGCCGGTGGCGAAGAACACCAGATCACCGGTCTGCAACTGGCTGCGGTCGATATCCGGGCCGCGCAAGGTGATCATCTCGCGGGTCGAGCGCGGCAGGCTGATGCCCGCGGCATCACGATAGACGTAGCCAATCAGTCCGCTGCAGTCGAAGCCCGAATCCGGCGTGTTTCCGCCCCAGCGATAAGGCGTACCGACCAGTCCGATGGCGCGCAGCAGCACGTCGTCCGCTACGGGAGAACTGAATTGAGGGGGAGCAGTGATCACAGGTCGATAAACGACCTTGGGCGGGGGTGGCGGTGGCGTGCTGGAACAGGCGGCCAGCAATACAGCCAATGAAGCAACAGCCAGGCGAACCGTAATCGACATAAACAACAACCTTCCTAGGATGCGGCCTATCCTGCCGGGGTCCGAAGCGGCGCGCAATCAGGATTTTCCCGATTGCGCGGGATGTACTTAACGGTGTTGACGCTTGAGGGTCGTCGAGGTCATCGCGGTCGTGGTTTCCGGAACCTGGGAAGGTGCCATGGCCAGCGCGCGCTTGGCTTCGATGAACGTCCGGGCCCAGTAGGCGTCGTCGAGGCTGTCGACGCGCACGCCGCCACTGCGACGACTGCTGGAATGGATGAACTGGTCATCGCCCAGATAGATGCCGGCATGGCTGACACGGCCACGGCCTGCGGTGCTGAAGAACAGCAGGTCGCCTGGCTTGAGGTCGTTGCGCTTCACCAGAGGGGCATCGATGTTGATCATTTCGCGGGAAGAACGCGGCAGGCTCATGCCGGCCTCTTCGCGGAACAGGTAGCCGATGAAACCGCTGCAATCGAAACCGGACGTGGTCGAAGTACCGCCGAAACGGTAGCGGGTCCCGATCAACGATTTACCACGTTCGAGAATACTGTCAGCCAATACTGGCAGCCGGTAGGGCTTGTTGTCGGAGAACTGGGCCAGTTCATCTTCGGTGGCGATTTCGTCATCCAGTACGGAGGCGGAATAATCGGCACGCTTGGCGGTTTGCGCCGTGGCAGAGTCCCGGAATTGTGGATTCTGCGACTGCTGTTGCGACGCTGGCATCTGGGCCGCGCAGCCGAACAGCAGCGTTACGAGTGCGAGAGGCACGAGGGGTGCGAAGCGATTTAGCATGGGCACGACCGTGGCGTATGTGTAAAGAAGCCGAGACTATGCCCTCAATCGTCATCATTTGCAAATTCAATCGAATCAAATGTGACTTAGCAGGTCGCTCATCACATCTAAGGCTCTACACCTCAGAAATACATCCATGTGGATGGAGTGATCCGTCAACGAAGGATTGATCTCGGCAGTAAAGCCTCCCGCCACCCGCGTGCGCAACATCGGCTCGTGAATATAAGGGAAGCTAGCAGTGGTTCCGATGCTGAGCACAGCGTCAAAGCCTTTTGCCATCTCTTCATACAGCACATTCAATGCCAGCTCTGGCAACATCTCCTCAAACAACACGACCGGTGGTCGCAATATGCCATGACACCGCGCGCACAAAGGCGGCAGCGGTCGTTGCAGGTGCTCGCTGAAAAGCGGGTCTTCGGCGCCACAGGACTGGCAATAGAGCGGCGCCAACTGACCGTGAATCTCGATCAACCGCTCCGGCGGGCTCCCCGCCGCGCGATGATAGCCGTCGACGTTCTGCGTCAACACCCAACACCCCGGTTTGCGCCGTTGCAGCTCGGCGATCGCATAATGCGCCGCATTGGGTTCTCCGCCGAGGCACGCGCTGCCTAATTGGGCAATGTATTTCCAGCACAGGGCCGGATCGTCGCGCAACATCGGCCCGGACAATGCCCTTTCGATGGGCAGCCCGTCATCGGTGTGACCGTTATAAAGGCCGCCTACGCCGCGATAAGTCGGCAGCCCGGAATCCGCCGACAGCCCGGCGCCGGTAATGATCAAAATGCGTTCGGCGTGGCGTAAGGCTGCTGCGGTCTGCAGCACGAGTGCCGGATCAACCAGCGGCGAGTTCACCAGCCCAGGGTCTCTTTCAGGAAGGGAATGGTCAGTTTGCGCTGCGCCTGCAACGAGGCCTGATCGAGTTCTTCGAGCAGGTCGAACAGCGCGCTCATGCTGCGCTTGCCCCGGGTAAGGATGAAATGCCCGACTTCATCTGTGAGGTGCAGGCCCCGGCGGGACGCGCGTAATTGCAGGGCACGAAGTTTTTCTTCGTCGGACAGCAGGCGCATCTGGAACACCAGCGCCATGGTCAGTCGCGATTTGAGGTCGGCCAGTTTGACCGGCAGTTCTCGAGGAGAACAGGAGGCGGCGATCAGCAGGCGACGGCCGCTGTCACGCAGGCGGTTGAACAAGTGAAACAGGGCTTCTTCCCATTCAGGTTTACCGACGATGGCCTGAATGTCATCGAGACACACGAGTTCATATTGCTCAAGATGGTCGAACAGCTCGACGCCCTCATCGATGACGTCAGCCATGGGCAGGTAAACGGCGGGTTCGCCCATCTGTTCGAAACGCAGGCAGGCGGCCTGTAACAAATGAGTGCGCCCTACCCCATGCTTGCCCCATAAATAGATGAGGCTTTCAGTCCACCCGGCCTCGGCTTCGCACAGGCGTTCGACATAGCCGAGTGCAGCGGCATTGGCGCCTGGATAGTAATTGATGAAAGTGGCGTCATCACGCAGACGCACACTCAGGGGCAGCTGAACTGGTTTCATGCTGGCTGAACGGCTCCGTGAAGAACCGCCAAGGGGCCTCTGTGTAAAGTGCGCAAAGTTTATACCCGCAGCACGGGCCGCACAATGCGGCAGAGGATGTGCAAAATCAAAGGCTTGCGTTTCTCTCGGGCCAGGCGACGGATTATGGGCGTCACACCGATACCCTGTAGGAGTGAGCTTGCTCACGATCACGCACCGCCAGACTCCATTTCTGACACGGATATGCCGCAATCGCGAGCAAGCTCGCTCCTACAAATGGGGTCGCGCCAGCCCCCTCCTACAAATCCGGATCTTCCATGCCGCCGTAGATATCCGACTCTTTATAGAGATCGTGCACATGCCGCACCAGCACCATGATCACGGCCGCTACGGGCAACGCTAGCAGGATGCCGGTGAAACCGAACAACTCGCCACCCGCCAAAATCGCGAAGATCACCGCCACCGGGTGCAAACCGATGCGATCGCCCACCAAGAGCGGTGTCAGCACCATGCCTTCCAGCGCCTGACCGACCATGAACACCGCGACGATCCCGAGCATCGGATACAGGTCGCCGGCGAATTGGAAGAAGCCCGCAAGGATCGCCGAGCCGATACCGATCACGAAGCCCATGTAGGGCACGATGGCCGCCAGACCAGCGATCACCCCGATCAACAAACCCAGCTCCAGGCCGACCAGCATCAAGCCCGCCGCGTAAATCACCCCAAGCGCCACCATCACCAGCAACTGGCCGCGAATGAACGCGCCCAGCACTTCATGGCATTCATCGGCCAGCGCTACGATCTTTTTCTCGCGATGACGGGGCAGCAAGCTGCGCACCTTGGCCATCATCACGTCCCAGTCACGCAATAAATAGAAGCAGACCACCGGGATCAGCACCAGGTTGGTCAGCCAGCCAATCAACGCCAGCGTCGAGGTCGTCGCCTGAGCCAGGATGATGCCGACGATATCGCCGGTCTGCCCCATGTGCTCGGAGATCGCCGCCTTGACCTTGTCGAACTTCCAGAACCCGTCCGCCAGTCCTAGTTTCGCCTGGGTCCACGGCAACGCGGTGTGCTGCAACCAATCGAGGATCTGCGGTGCCAGTTCGTACAGGCGATACAACTGCTTGGCGAGCATCGGCACCAGCACCAACAACAGCCCCATGAAAATCAGGGTGAAGAACATGAAGACCGTTACCACACTCCAGGTTCGCGAGAACTTCAGTTTCTCAAGTCGATCCGCCAGGGGGTCGCCCATGTACGCCAACAGCAACGCCACCAGAAACGGCGTAAGGATGGCGTGCAGCAGCCAGACAAACAGGCACAACAGGACAACCCCGCCCAGCCAGAACCAACGACGCGTATCAGTCATTACCGCCCCTTAACCCAAAATGAAATGCTTCATGCAACGCCGTTAAGAACCCGTTTACCAGCGGAAGTGCAGTGTTTGTGTCGCGGCCGGTGCAGGGACCGGCGCAGGCGCACCTGGCGTGGCACCAACGGCAGGCGTTTGCCCGGCATCGACCGGCGCAGTGGGCACTTCAGCCGCCGGCACTTCCTGCAATTTCGCCAGCGCCAATTGCGAACGCAGTTGATCGGTGCTGCCGCTTACGTCGAACGTCACCCGGTCTGCGTCTACCGATTTGAGGCGACCGCCGAACGGTTCGAGCAAGCGGCCCAGTTGCGCATAACGCTCCAGATTCATCCCCTGGACCTCCAGTGCCATGCTCGAAGACGCCCCCGGTTTGACGACGAACCTCGGGGCCAGACGCTGACTCACTGCCAGCAGCACGGCGTCAGCCAGTGCTGCGGAACTGGCGCCGGTCGCAGTGCCCTGCTCCGCCTTGTCGCCCAGCCACAGATGCCATTTGCCTTGCCACTGACCGCCATTTTCCTGCGCATGAACGGCGAGAATCGCATCGGAGCCGTAGCGCTCCGACGCCTGCTTCAGCGGCGCGACGTCATTGCCGTCCAGGGTCTTGGCATTACCGATGCCCTGCTCACTCAAGTCTGCCAATGGCAACCGCAGTGGCAGGCCCCGGTGCTGGGCAGCGCGGCGCAGTGGTTCGGCACTAGACTGACCGTCGCCCACCAGATTAGCGCCGTCGGTGGCGTCGTTCAGCCACCAGGCCATGATCACCGGGCGGTTCGAACCCCACAGTGACAAACCGGCCTGGCGCAAAGCGCGGTCCGTGCTCGCCGGATCGAAATCCACCTGCAACGACTCGGGCGGCCCGGCGTCGTAGCCGTACTGGCTGATGATCTGCTGCGGGTCTTTACGAACCTCGGCAAGGCCCGCCCCCTGAGCGGCCTTGGGGTCGCCGGTCAGACGAATGACCAGGGTCTCCAGCGCGGCCTGCGTGGCGCGGGTTTTCTCATCAGGGGTCTGCCCGCTGACCGGCTCGCGCACCTGATAGAGATTGTTCACCGTCTCGGCCAGGGCCGGAAGGCTCATCAAGGACAGACAACCTACGAACAGGCAGTTTTTAAGGCGCATAAGGATTCCCACGAAACAAAAATCGCAGCTGATAAATAGCTGCATGAACTTGACTGGCTCGAATCAGACCGCATGGCCATCCGAATCGCTCACTGTGCAGACGAACTTACACCTTTTGGCGTGACCGACGAACGGCTAAACCCTGAACGAACCGGTTATTTTTTCTTCATCCATGGCCCTGCCGGTCGGCCCAAGGATGGCCGCAGGGGTCTAACCCTGATAAAATCGCGCGCCTTCGCAGACCGGCGATGACACGGCCACGCGCCGCATCCACCTCGGTCGTTACCCCGAATCCCCCCTAAAGGCCTGGATCATGAGCAAGCAACCCTCCCTGAGCTACAAAGACGCCGGTGTAGACATCGACGCCGGTGAAGCATTGGTCGAACGCATCAAGAGCGTCGCCAAGCGCACCAAGCGCCCGGAAGTGATGGGCGGCCTGGGTGGCTTCGGCGCGTTGTGCGAAATTCCGGCCGGTTACAAGCAGCCGGTGCTGGTCAGCGGCACCGACGGCGTTGGCACCAAGCTGCGCCTGGCCCTGAACCTGAACAAACACGACAGCATCGGCATCGACCTGGTGGCCATGTGCGTCAACGATCTCGTCGTCTGCGGCGCCGAGCCTCTGTTTTTCCTCGACTACTACGCCACCGGCAAACTGAACGTCGACACCGCCGCTCAGGTTGTGACCGGCATCGGCGCTGGCTGCGAACTGGCGGGCTGCTCGCTGGTGGGCGGCGAAACCGCTGAAATGCCCGGCATGTACGAAGGCGAAGATTACGACCTGGCGGGTTTCTGCGTCGGTGTCGTGGAAAAATCCGAAATCATCGACGGCTCGAAGGTCGTGGCCGGCGATGCGCTGATCGCCCTGCCCTCTTCCGGCCCGCACTCCAACGGCTACTCGCTGATCCGCAAGATCATCGAAGTGTCCGGTGCCGACATCGAAACCATCCAGCTGGACGGCAAACCGCTGGCCGATCTGCTGATGGCGCCGACCCGTATTTACGTCAAGCAATTGCTCAAGCTGATCAAGGACACCGGCGCGGTCAAGGCCATGGCCCACATCACCGGCGGCGGCCTGCTGGATAACATCCCGCGCGTCCTGCCCGAAGGCGCACAGGCGGTGGTCGACGTGGCGAGCTGGACCCGCCCGGCGGTGTTCGACTGGCTGCAAGAGAAAGGCAACGTCGACGAACACGAAATGCACCGCGTCCTGAACTGCGGTGTAGGCATGGTCATCTGCGTGGCGCAGGAGCACGTCGACGCATCACTGAACGCCTTGCGTGACGCGGGCGAGCAGCCTTGGGTCATCGGCCAGATCGGCGTTGCAGCCGAAGGCGCTGCACAAGTCGAGCTGAAGAACGTCAAGGCCCATTGATGTCCGGCGCAACCCAGCCTGACACCTCCAAGCCTGATTTACCCCAGCGTTGTGACGTAGTGGTGCTGCTGTCCGGCACGGGCGGTAACCTGCAAGCGATGATCGACCGCTTCCAGGACGGTTCATGCCCGGCTCGCATTCGCGCGGTGATTTCCAACCGCGCCGATGCCTACGGACTCGAGCGAGCGAAGCACGCGGGCATCGACACCCGCGTCCTCGATCACACCGCCTACGAGGGTCGCGAGGCCTTCGACGCGGCACTGGTCGAGCTGATCGATTCGTTCTCGCCGAAGTTGGTGGTGCTGGCTGGCTTCATGCGAATTCTCACCCCGGGTTTCGTGCGTCATTACCACGGGCGTCTGCTGAACATACACCCGTCATTGCTTCCCCTGTATAAAGGCTTGCACACCCACCAACGGGCGATCGAGGCCGGCGACACGGCCCACGGCTGCAGCGTGCACTTCGTCACCGAGGAACTCGATGGGGGCCCTCTGGTCGTACAGGCTGTTGTTTCGGTAGAGTTGCACGACACGCCTGCCACTTTGGCGCAACGGGTTCACGCCCGGGAACACCTGATTTACCCACTGGCGATCCACTGGTTCGCGGAAGGTCGTCTGGCTCTGGGCAAAGAGGGTGTCACACTCGACGGGCAGCCATTGGGCCCTCGCGGCCATTTGATCCCGGCCACTCAACCCGGCTCTTCACTTTAAAGACAGGAGATACCATGCGTCGCGCTCTGCTCTTCGCTTTCGCTCTGTTCGCACTCCCTGCAGTCAACGCGGCAGACCTTCAACCCTTCTCCGCCAGCTACACCGCTGATTTCAAACAGCTCCCTGTTGGCGGCGGCAGCGCCACCCGCAGCCTGGAAAAGAACGCCAACGGCACCTGGACCCTGAGCTTCAAGGCATCGATGATGATCGCCAGCCTGACCGAAATCAGCACGCTCAAGGTCGACAAGGATCAACTGCTGCCACAGACCTACCACTTCGAACGTGGCGGCCTGGGCAAAAGCAAAACGGTGGACCTGGTTTTCGACTGGCCGACCAAATTCATCACCGGCACCGACCGTAACGACGCGGTGAAAATCCCGCTGAACACCGGTGTTCTCGACAAATCCACCTATCAACTTGCGCTGCAGCATGACGTCGCCGCCGGCAAGAAGAGCATGACGTACCAAGTGGTCGACGGCGATGAAGTCGATACCTACGACTTCCGCGTGCTGGGCACCGAGAAAGTCGACACCAAAGTCGGTTCGGTGGATGCCATCAAGGTCGAGCGCGTGCGCGACCCGACGCAGAACAAGCGCATCACCGTGATGTGGTTCGCCAAGGACTACGACTACTTGCTGGTGCGGTTGCAGCAGGTGGAGACCGACGGCAAGGAATACAACATCATGCTGCAGGACGGCACGGTGAACGGTAAATCGGTGAAAGGCAGCTGATTCGCAGCCTTACCCGAGCCCCACAAAGAACCCGCCCGTCCCGGCGGGTTTTTTTTGGCCTGCGCGGTGGGCCAGTCTCCGGCATACGCGTGACTTGCCACAGCATCGCCGTGATGTCATAAGGACACCAAAAAACCGACAAGGATTGTTATCTTGCGCATTCTTCGCCGTGCATTGCTCCTGCTACTCGCCAGTGTGGTGCTGATTCTGGCTGTGGTGATCTACTACGTCGTCAACCCCAAGCTGCCTGACTACACGCCGGTCGAGCAGGTGCTGTATCAACACCAATGGGACGACAGCGACCGCCAGACCTATTACTTCACCCCGCAAGGCACGCAGATAAAAGGGTTGCATTACAACTGGTTCACGGCCTTGGAGATGCCGTTCTCCGAAGCGCGTTTCGCAGCGCCCGAACACCTCGCCCGCTTTGGTTTCCTGGTGGACCCCAAGCAGGTGCCCACATCGCTGAATCCCGGCAACCTGCCCGTTGGCTTCACGCGCCACTTGAACCCTGATCACACCGTCGAGTACCTGGACATTACCTGCTCCGCCTGCCACACCGGCGAATTGCATTTCAAGGGACAGGCCCTGCGCATCGACGGCGGCACCGCGCAGCATGTATTGCCGTCCAGTGTGCCAACGCTGCGGGGCGGCAGTTTCGGTCAAGCGTTGGTGGCCAGTCTTGTGGCGACCTATTACAACCCGTGGAAATTCGAGCGCTTCGCTCGCAACGTGCTGGGCGACCGTTATGAGGCCGCCCACGCGCAACTGCGTGATGAGTTCAAGCAGTCGCTGAACACCTTCGTCAAAACCGCCTGGAACGATACCCATCGCGGCCTCTATCCCACCGAAGAGGGGCCGGGGCGCACCGATGCGTTCGGTCGCATCGCCAACGCCACCTTCGGCGACGCTATTTCCCCCGAGAACTATCGCATTGCCAACGCGCCCGTGGACTACCCGCAGCTGTGGGACATCTGGACGTTCGACTGGGTGCAGTGGAACGGCTCCGCCAAGCAACCCATGGCGCGTAACGTCGGCGAATCCTTGGGCGTCGGCGCGACCCTGACGTTCTTCGACAGCGCCGGGCAAGCCCTCAAAGGCGCTGATCGTTACCCGTCCAGCGTGCGTGTACGCGATCTGGACACCATCGAACAGGCCTTACAGCGTCTGAAACCCCCGACCTGGCCCGAGCAACTGTTCGGCCCGATCAATAAGCCGCTGGCTGCTCAGGGCCGCGCGTTGTTCGCTGAGAATTGCGCAGGCTGCCATGTCCCTGCGAAAAGCCTGGTCGACGGCCGCACCGTGCAGTACCTGAACATGATCCCGGTGACGAAAGTCGGCACCGACCCCAACACCGCCGACAACATCGCCAACAACCATTACGACGTCAGCGCGCTGAAGTGGACCCAGGCCGAACTGGACCAACTGACCAATGTCCATCTGGTCCCGAAACCGACAGCCCCGCTGGACACACATAATGTGACGTCCGCCAAGGCGCTGGCTTACATCACCGCTTACGTGGAAAACAACGCCTACAACGCAGCGAACGTGCCTGTTGCTGATCGCCCTGCCATGGACGGTTTCGGCCTGCCGATCGCTGTCCAGGAACTGCGCGCCTATAAAGCCAGGCCGCTGGACGGCGTCTGGGCGACGCCGCCTTTCCTGCACAACGGCTCGGTGCCGACGATCTATCAATTGCTCTCGCCTCAGGACGAGCGCAGCACGACGTTCTACAAAGGCACCTTCAACTATGATCCCTTGCATTTGGGCTACGAAACGACCGCGTTCAAAAACGCCTTTCTGTTCGACACCCGAACACCCGGCAACCACAACAGCGGTCACGAATTCCGCGACGGCCAGCAGATCAACGGCGTGATCGGACGCGGTTTGCAGCCCCAGGAGCGCTGGGCGCTGCTGGAATACCTGAAAGTGTTGGGCGGCCCGTTGGAGCAGCAATTGCCATGATCACTCGACATCGCGACACGCAACACTCCCTGCCCGCGCGTCTGTGGCTGCGCTTGGGTGCATTTCTGGGCAAGGCCCTGCTGTGGCTGATCGGCCTCGGGCTTTTAGGTTGGCTGGCGTCGAGCGCCTGGTTCGCCTGGCAACACAGCGGCCGGGTCTCGACAGAAGAGCAGATCCCGCCCGGTGAAGCGGCCATGACCCAGGGCATCATTCAAACCGCCGTGCGCATCGTCGACCAGCATCGCGAACCTACGCGCTACCTGCGCGATGCCCATGCCAAGGCCCACGGCTGTGTGAAAGCCGAGGTCAGCGTGCTGGCGAACCTGGACCCGGCCTTGCGCCAGGGCGTGTTCGCCGAACCGGGCAAAACCTGGCAAGCGGTCATGCGCCTGTCCAACGGCAACGCCTACCCGCAGTTCGACAGCATTCGGGATGCCCGAGGCATGGCGCTCAAGTTGCTCGATGTGCCTGGCAAACAACTGCTGGCCGATCAGCCGACGCGGGCCGAACAGGATTTCGTGATGTTCAGCCACCCGAATTTCTTCGTCAGCGACGTGGCCGAATATGCCCAAAACATCAGCGCTCAGGCCGACGGCCAGAAGGTGCTGGCGTTTTTTCCCCGCCTCGACCCGCGCAGCTGGCAAGTACGGCATCTGTTCATCGCCCTGGCAACGCTCTCGTCAGCACCGATCAGCCCGACGCAGACCACTTACTACTCGGTATCCCCCTACAAGTTCGGGGCCGCGAACGCCAAATTCCGGGTGGCCCCTGACCCGCAGAGCTGTCCGCCCTACGCGGTGCCGAAACAGAACCAGGACCTGCCCAACTTCCTGCGCAGCGCCTTGAATCAACAGCTGTCCACCGACCGCATGCCAGCGTGTTTCGTGTTGCAGATTCAGCGGCAAAACCCGCAGGCATTCATGCCCATCGAAGACACCAGCATCGAATGGAAGGAAAGCGATGCGCCGTTCGAGACCGTGGCCAGTGTCAGGGTCGCGCCCCAGGATTTCGATACGCCCGCGTTGAATCTGGCCTGCGACAACCAGTCCTTCAACCCATGGTTCGGGACCGAAGCGCATCGCCCGATCGGTGGCATCAACCGTTTGCGCAAGGCCGTATACGAGGCAGTCAGCGACTATCGTCATGCGCGTAACGCCCAGTAGTCTCGCAGCAAATCCGGCGGCCAATGACGCCGGGTTTGTGACGGATTCTGTTCCCCGCGTCTTTATGAAAGATTCTTCATGGCCTTCAAATGAGTGCGACAAAACGCCGCAGAGCCTTCGGAAACAGTCACTTGGCTGACTGTTACGAAATCTGCAAATAACTGTTGCAGAAATGGCTCGTTTACTTAGCAGGCTACGCAAATTTATAAAGAAGCCACTGCGACGTCCTGCCGCAGATTTTCAAAGAGTCAGGAGTCTCCACTATGACGGTAACTGTTACTGAACGCGACGAGTCCCATATCTCCCACGAAAGCATTGCAGATGGTATTCAGATCTGGGATGTTCGCCAGCAAGACCAACTGGTCGGGATGTTCCACCACGAATCGGACGCACAGCGTTACGCAGCAGAGCTGGCGGAGCTGGAAGCCAAGAAGGCAGCGAGCAACTCGCAATAACGGAATCGCGACAAAACAAAACCCGCCTCGGCGGGTTTTGTTGTGTTAAGGGCTACCACATCAGATCGTCAGGGATCTTGTAGGCCGCGTATGGATCGTCGCCATCGGCCGGCTCTTCCGTCGGCTCGCTGAGCATCACGATGCGACGCGGGTCGCGTTCCTGAACTTTGAGGGCGGCCTCGCGCGGGATCACTTCATAGGTGCCGCCGTGATGCACGATGGCCAGCGAGCCGTTGCTCAGCTTGCTGCGCATCAGCGCATTGACCGACAGGCGCTTGACCTTTTTGTCGTCGACGAAGTTGTAATAGTCCTCGGTGGTCAGCTTCGGCAAGCGAGTCGCTTCGATCAACTGCTTCACCTGCGCGGCACGGGCTTTCTGCTCGGCCTTCTCCTGCTGCTGGCGGTTCAACTCCTGGTCGCGCTTGGCTTTCTCGGCCATGGCCTCCTGAGCAGCGCGCTGCGCGGCATCGTCAGCCACAGCCTGACCTTTGTGCACCAGACGTTGCTCTTTCTGCTTGGTCTTGGCGACCTGTTTGGCCTGCTTCTCGTTGACCAGCCCTGCCTTGAGCAACTGGTCACGAAGGGAAATACCCGCCATTTATCTTCTCTCTCTCAATAGTCACTCAACCGCAGTTGGGCGTGTTCTTTTCCTGGCGCTTGGCTTCGCCCCAGAGCGCATCCATCTCTTCGAGGCTGCAATCTTCGATGGGGCGGCCAGTATCGCGCAAGGCGTGTTCGATAAAACGAAAGCGCCGCTCGAATTTGCCGTTGGCGGCGCGTAAGGCATGCTCCGGATCGACCTTCAAATGACGCGCCAGATTCACCACCACGAACAGCAAATCGCCGATTTCCTCGTGGATGCCTGCGGAGTCAGCGTCGGCCATGGCCTCAAGGACTTCTTGCAGCTCCTCGCGCACCTTGTCGACCACCGGCAGCGCCTCGGGCCAGTCGAAACCGACCTGCGCCGCGCGCTTCTGCAACTTGGCCGCCCGCGACAACGCAGGCAACACAGCCGGCACGTCGTCGAGCAACGACAACTGCTCAGGCACATGCGCCTTTTCAGCACGCTCCTCGGCCTTGATCGCCTCCCAGCGTTGCTTGACTTGCTCTTCGCTCAGGCGCGGTGTCTCCAGCGGCGCGTACAGATCACCGGTAGGAAACACGTGGGGGTGGCGACGAATCAGCTTGCGAGTGATGCCGTCGACCACACCCTCGAATGCGAAGCGCCCTTCTTCCCTCGCCAGTTGGCAGTAATACACCACCTGAAACAGCAGATCGCCCAATTCCCCGCGTAGGTCATCGTAATCGCCACGCTCAATGGCGTCGGCCACTTCGTAGGCTTCCTCGAGGGTGTGCGGCACGATGGTGGCGTAATTCTGCTTCACGTCCCACGGGCAACCGTACTGCGGATCGCGCAGGCGGGCCATCAGGTTCAGCAGATCATCCAGGGTATACATTCAAAGAATCTCTTCACTCTCAGCGGCAAGCCACGAGCCGCAGGCTGTACACAGACAACTTGCAGCTTGCAGCTCAAAACTCACAGCTGTTTTCAGGGCGTGCGATTACGCCGGGTTTCGATGATGTTCGGCAACTGCGAAATCCGCCCCAACAGACGACCCAACGCGTCCAGCCCCGGAATCTCGATGGTCAGCGACATCAGCGCGGTGTTGTCTTCCTTGTTCGAGCGGGTGTTGACCGCCAGCACGTTGATGCGCTCGTTGAGCAGCACTTGGGAGACGTCGCGCAGCAGACCGGACCGGTCGTACGCGCGGATGATGATGTCCACCGGATAGGTGAGCACCGGCACCGGCCCCCAGCTGACCTGGATGATCCGCTCCGGCTCACGCCCGCCCAGCTGCAACACCGAGGCGCAGTCCTGGCGGTGAATGCTCACGCCCCGACCTTGAGTGATGTAGCCGACGATGGCGTCTCCGGGCAACGGCTGGCAGCAGCCGGCCATTTGCGTCATCAGGTTGCCGACGCCCTGAATCTGAATGTCGCCGCGCTTGCCCGGTTTGTAACCCGAGGCCTTGCGTGGAATCAGCTCCAGTTGCTCATTGCCGCGTTCCGGCTCGACCAGCTGTTGCGCCAGATTGACCAATTGCGCCAGACGCAGATCGCCGGCCCCAAGGGCGGCGAACATGTCTTCGGCGATTTTCATGTTGGCCTTTTCGGCCAGCTTGTCGAAGTCCACCTGGGGCAACGCCAGACGCGCCAGCTCGCGCTCCAGCAAGCCCTTGCCCGCCGCGACGTTCTGATCCCGTGCCTGCAGCTTGAACCAGTGAACGATCTTCGCCCGCGCCCGCGACGTGGTGATGTAACCCAGGTTCGAGTTCAGCCAGTCGCGGCTCGGGGTGCCGTGTTTGCTGGTGATGATTTCGACCTGCTCACCGGTCTGCAAGCTGTAGTTGAGCGGCACGATACGCCCGTTGATCTTCGCGCCTCGGCAGTTGTGGCCGATTTCGGTGTGCACGCGGTAGGCGAAGTCCAGCGGAGTCGCGCCTTTGGGCAGGTCGATCGCGTGACCGTCCGGGGTGAACACGTAAACGCGGTCCGGCTCGATGTCGACGCGCAGTTGCTCGGCCAGGCCACCGATATCACCCAGCTCCTCGTGCCATTCCAGCACCTGACGCAGCCACGAGATTTTCTCCTCGTAGTGATTGGAGCTGGATTTGACGTCAGTACCTTTGTAGCGCCAGTGGGCGCAGACCCCGAGTTCAGCTTCTTCGTGCATGGCGTGGGTACGGATCTGCACCTCCAGCACCTTGCCTTCCGGACCGATCACCGCAGTGTGCAGCGAGCGATAGCCGTTCTCCTTGGGGTTGGCGATATAGTCGTCGAACTCTTTGGGAATGTGGCGCCACAGGGTGTGGACAATCCCCAGCGCGGTGTAGCAGTCCCGCATCTCCGGGACCAGCACGCGCACGGCGCGAACGTCGTAGATCTGGCTGAATTCCAGACCCTTGCGCTGCATTTTCCGCCAGATGGAATAGATGTGTTTGGCCCGACCGCTGATATCGGCCTTGACCCCCGTCGCCAGCAGTTCGTTCTCCAGCTGGGACATGACGTCGGTGATGAAACGCTCGCGGTCGAGGCGGCGTTCATGCAACAGCTTGGCGATCTGCTTGTACTGCTCGGGTTCGAGGTAGCGGAAGGACAGGTCCTCCAGCTCCCATTTGATATGACCGATGCCGAGGCGATGCGCCAACGGCGCGTAAATGTCGAAGACTTCCCGGGCGACCCGGTTGCGCTTCTCATCGTCGGTGTTCTTCACCGCGCGAATGGCACAGGTGCGCTCGGCCAGCTTGATCAGCGCGACGCGTACGTCATCGACCATCGCCACCAGCATCTTGCGCAGGTTTTCCACCTGCACCTGGGTACCAAGGACCATCGATTGGCGAGGACTGAGGCTGGCGCTGATAGCAGCCATGCGCAGCACACCGTCGATCAGCTTGGCCACGGTCGGGCCGAAACGCTGACTGACGTCGGGCAAGGGGATCTTGCCCTCGCGCACGGCACGGTAGATCACAGCGGCGACGAGGGAGTCCTGATCGAGTTTGAGGTCGGCCAGGATTTCGGCGATTTCCAGACCCGTCTGAAAACTCGACGTGCCCTCCGCCCAGAGGTTCTTGGCGGCGTTGTCCTGTTGCTCGGCTTGCCGGGCAAATTCACAGGCTTCTTTCAACGCCTGTCGGTCCACTGCGAGGTCGACGCTGACCACATGATCAAGCCATGCGTCGAGGTTGATACTGCCGTCTGTGTTGATCGGCTGGTGCGCTCTCACCTGTACCATGTTGCTTACCTTCCCTAAGGCGCGATGAAATGCGCCATCAGTCGCCGGCCTTCTCAGCGCATGCTCCTTGCGGGCCTTGCAAGGTCTCGCATGCGCGGGCCAGTCGGATTAAACGGGTTTCCCTGTGAGACGTCGGCTTGCTTCCTGAAGCCCTGCTGGTCTCACTTACCCGCTTCAAATAACGCCATTGCCTCGACATGTGCTGTCTGCGGGAACATATCGAGAATTCCGGCACGTTTTAATCGGTAGCCCTGCCTGATCAGTTCGACCGTGTCGCGCGCCAAAGTTGCCGGGTTGCACGACACATACACCAACCGCTCGGCGCCCAGCTTTGCAAGCTTGCCGACTGCCTCGAACGCCCCGTCACGCGGGGGGTCGAGCAAGACCGCGGAGAAACCTTCCGCTGCCCATGACGCCTTGTCCAGCGGCTGCGACAAATCCGCCTGATGAAACGTCACGTTGTGCAAACCGTTGCTGGCCGCATTGTCGGCCGCCCGTCTAACCATGACGTCGACCCCTTCCACCGCCACCACCTCGCGCGCGATCTGCGCCAGCGGTAGAGCGAAGTTACCAAGCCCGCAGAACAAGTCCAGCACTCGTTCATCCGAACGTGGGGCAAGCCACGAAAGTGCCTGCTCGATCATTGCCTGATTGACCTGCGCATTGACCTGCACAAAGTCACCGGGCCGATACACCAGCGCCAGGTTCCACGGCCCGAGCTCATACCCCAACTGCGCGGCAGGGTCCACAGGCTGCGGCTCTCCTTCGCCGTGCAACCAGAGTTGCGCGCCGTGGCTGTCACAAAACGCTTTGAGGGTTTCCAGATCCTGCGTTGCCAGCGGCGCGGTGTGGCGCAGCAACACGGCATTGGCCGAACCGCTGAACAACTCGACATGACCCAACGCCTGGGGTTTGTTCAACCTGCGCAGCATGCCCGGTAACGCCGTCATGATCGGTTGCAAGGCCTGTACCAGCACCGGGCATTCTTCGATGGCGATGATGTCCTGGCTCGAGGCGGCGCGAAAGCCAACGTCCAGCCGTTTGCCTTTGGCATCCCAGCGGACGGCGATGCGCGCCCGCCGACGGTAGGCGTATTCGTCACCCACTAACGGAGCGGCCCACTCTTCGGGCTCGACCCCGGCCACGCGGCTCAACTGCTCGGCCAGCATGCGCTGTTTCAGGGCAAGTTGTTCGTCGTGAGGCATATGCTGCACGCTGCACCCACCGCACCGGCCAAAGTGCTTGCAGGGTGCCGGGCGGCGTAGCGGGCTGGCCTGGAACACGCGCTCGGCCCGCGCCTCGACCACTTTGCCGTGGGCGCCAAGCACCCGCGCTTCCACGTCTTCGCCAGCGAGGCTGCCGGCAACGAACCAGGTCCGGCCCTCGACGAAGCCGATGCCGCGCCCGTCGTTGGCCAGCCGCTCGATAGTCAAACGTTGCTTTTTACCGGTCGGGACCTGCGTTGTCCGGGTGCCGCCACTGGGCTGGAAACGCAGGCTGGTCTCACGCTTGGCCATCAGTTGGGCGCATCGTAGACGCCGGTCGACAGGTAACGGTCGCCACGGTCACAAATGATCGCGACCATGACCGCATTCTCGACTTCCCGGGCAAGACGCAACATGCCTGCCACAGCGCCGCCCGAGGACACGCCACAGAAGATGCCTTCTTCGCGGGCCAGACGCCGCATCACGTCCTCGGCTTCGCTTTGCGCCATGTCGACGATGCGGTCGACACGGTCGGCCTGGTAGATTTTTGGCAAGTATTCGTAAGGCCAGCGACGGATGCCGGGAATCGATGCGCCGTCCATGGGTTGCAGGCCGACGATCTGAATCGCCGGATTCTGTTCCTTGAGGTAACGCGAGGTGCCCATGATGGTCCCCGTGGTACCCATGGAACTGACGAAGTGGGTGATGGTGCCGCCGGTCTGCCGCCAGATTTCCGGGCCGGTGCCGACGTAATGCGCCTCAGGGTTGTCGCCATTGGCGAACTGGTCCAGTACCTTGCCACGGCCTTCGGCCTGCATGCGCTCAGCCAGATCACGGGCGCCTTCCATGCCTTCTTCCTTGCTGACCAGAATCAGCTCGGCGCCATAGGCGGTCATCGCGGCCTTGCGTTCGGCGCTGGAGTTGTCCGGCATGATCAGAATCATCCGATACCCCTTGATGGCGGCGGCCATGGCAAGAGCGATGCCGGTATTGCCGGACGTCGCTTCGATCAACGTATCGCCGGGGTGGATCTGACCGCGCAGTTCGGCACGGGTGATCATCGACAGCGCCGGACGATCTTTCACGGAACCGGCCGGGTTATTGCCTTCGAGCTTGAGCAGCAACGTGTTGCTGGTGTTCCCGGCCATGCGTTGCAGACGCACCAGCGGGGTGTTGCCGACGCAATCGGCGATGGTTTGATACTGCAGGGTCATGGCGTGTTTGCGATCCAGACGTGCGGGGGTCGCCTATCATACCGGCAATCGCCCCAAGCCCATATCACGCAAAGTGAGTTCGATAGGGCGAAATGGAATAAAGGCTAAAGATGCGACTGCATGATGCAAGGATCCTCCTGTAGGCGTGAGCGTGCGCGCGCGGGGCTACAGGTGTGTGGACGGGGCCGAGTCAAGTTGCGGCCTCTGTTTCTCTGGCAGGCAACCGCATGATCATCCGCAACCCGCTTGCCGTGTTCTCGGCCCACATGTCGCCGCCCTGCAACCGCAAGGAATTGCGGGCGATGCTCAGTCCCAATCCGAATCCACCATCCCCCGGCCGGGCGCCGTCGAGTCGGATGAACGGCGCGAAAATGCGTTCAAGGTCGCTCTCGTCCACCCCGCCGCCTTGGTCCTCCAGCCACAACAGCCAGGCATCTCCGTCACGACGGCCACCCAATTGCACGATGCCTTCAGGGGGCGAATGACGAATCGCGTTGCGCAGAATGTTTTCCAGGGCCTGCGCCAGGGTATTGAGGTGGCCACGGACCCAACAGTCGCTGTCCAGATCACACACGAACTGCCGCAAGGGCCAGCAGCTCTCGAAGCGGGCGTTATCCACCAGCATGTCCCACAGCGCCAGCACCTGAATGTCTTCGTCAGGCAACTTCTCGCGCTCGGCGTCGAGCCAGGCGAGGTGCAGGGTGTCGTCCACCAACCGGCGCATGCCCTCGACTTCCCGGCTCAAGCGCTTGCGCAGGTCCGGCAGACTTTGCTCACTGTCACAGGCGACGCTGAGTCGGCTCAACGGCGTGCGCAGTTCGTGGGACAGGTCCCGCAGCAACTGCTGCTGAATCTGCACCGTCGATTGCAGGCGCGCGGCCATGTGATCGAACGCGCGATTGAGTTCGCCCAGCTCGTCCTGTCGGGCGGTCATCTGCGACGAGAGGCGGCTGGACAGGCGATCGGCCCGCCAAGCGTTGGCCTGCTCCCGGAGTTGATTGAGCGGGCGGATGAGCAACCGGTACAGCCCGACGCATAGCAGCAGCGTAAACAGCGCCGGGATGACCCCGTTGGTCAGCATTTGCCAGACCAGCGCATAACGCCCCGGTTTGAAACGCTCCGGCAATTCGATGACCAGGCTGCCGAGGCTGGGATCATTGGGAAAGGGGATCTTGAGCCAGGGAGCAGTCTTTTGACGTCGGCTCATGGGCCAGTCGACGCCCCGCATGAAGGTCAGCCGCTGCATCTGGCTGTCATCGAGCGGCATGCTGCTCAGGGACTGCAAGTCGTGGCCAATCACGCCCACCCAACCGGGCTCATGGCGGCGGACCTCTCGCAGCCAGTCGTCAATGCCCCGCTCGTTCCCTACCGTCCAGGCCTGCTCGGCTTCGGCGGCATAGCCGTTGAGGACAGTCCGCGCTTCCGCGGAAAGGAAGGCGTTCTGGGTCTCGACGTAGCGCCCCCAATACCAACTGAGCCAGATCATCAACAGGCAGAAACCCACCAGCAGAAAGGCGAGTTTCCAGAACAGCGAATGCTTGCCGGGCAAACGGAAACGGCGGTCAGGCATCCGCTGGCGCCGCCGTCAGCACGTAGCCTTTGCCCCATACGGTCCGCAGCTGACGCGCTTCATAGCCAATCGCCTTGAGCTTGCGCCGAATCTGACTCACGTGCATGTCGAGGCTGCGGTCATGCTGGGAATAGCCGCGCTGCAACACATGCTGATAAAGGAAGGCTTTGCTCAACACCTCTTCGGGCGTGCGCCAGAGGGTTTCCAGCAGACGATATTCACTGCGGGTCAATTGCGCGGCCTTGCGGCCAAAACTGACGTCACACAGGTCCTCGTCGAACGTCAGTGGGTCGACGCTGGGCGCCACCGCTGTCTCGACCACCGTATTGAAGCGTCGCTCCAGCTCCACGCGGCGCAAAATGGCTTCGATACGGACCCGCAGTTCGTCGACGCTGAACGGCTTGGGCAGGTAATCGTCGGCGCCATGGCGAAAACCGGTGATGCGGTCAGCCTCGGCGCCCAGCGCCGACATGAGAATGATGGGCATCGTGTGGCGACGACGCAGATGAACGAGGATGTCCAGCCCGTTCATGCCCGGCAGCAGAATGTCCATGAGCACCACATCGAAAGGTTGCGCCTGGGCACGTTCGAGCCCGTCTGCGCCGTTCTGGCACCAGGTGACATGAAAGCCGCAACGGTCCAGTTGGTCGTGCACGAACGCGCCGAGCACAGGATCGTCCTCGATGGCGAGTATGCTAGGGCGATGAATGATGGCGGGATTCATTGGCGTCTGCGAGTGATTCTCAGGGCCGCGATTATTCAAGATTGCGCAGTGACGGGCAATGGCGACTGATCGGAGATGTGCGTAGGAGCGTTCCTTATCGTCCATTTAGCCGGGATTGCTGTCGCGCAAGTGGCTACACTGCCCGGATTACCCAAGGTCGAAAGGCAACCATGGCGCAGGTCTTGCTGCGATTCATCGCATGACATGAGTACGTGAACGGGATTGCCGGAGAAAAAGTGTGCTGAACAAACTGGGCATAAAAGGCCGCGTATTGCTGCTGACGCTGTTGCCAACCTGCTTCATGGCAGCGTTGCTGGGCGGCTATTTCACCTGGATGCAGCTGTCGGAACTGCACACCCAGTTGCTCAAGCGGGGCGAAATGATCGCCAACGAACTCGCACCCTTGTCGGCGGCAGCGCTGGCCAGCGCCGACAAACCGATGCTCGAGCGCATCGCCGGTCAGGTGCTGGAGCAGGCGGACGTCCGCGCCGTGTCGTTCCTCGACGCCAACCGGGCCGTGCTCGCTCACGCGGGGCCGACCATGATCAACCAGGCGCCGATCGGCAACAGCACGCACATGCTGCAGCGCTCGGAAAATGACGCCACGCGGTATCTGATGCCCGTATTCGGACGCAATCGTCACCTGACTGGCAGCGTGATTCCCGAAGAAGCCGATCGCCTGCTGGGCTGGGTCGAGCTGGAACTGTCCCACAGCGGCACCCTGTTGCGCGGCTATCGAAGCCTGTTCGCCAGCCTGCTGCTGATCGCCGCCGGTCTGGGTCTGACTGCCGTTCTCGCCCTGCGCATGAGCCGCACCATCAATGCCCCCATCGCGCAAATCAAACACGTGGTGGCGCAACTGAAGGATGGCAATCTGGAAGCGCGGCTGCCGCCGATGGGCAGCAATGAACTGGACGAACTCGGCTCGGGCATCAACCGCATGGCCGCGACGCTGCAAAACGCCCAGGAAGAATTGCAGCACAGCATCGAACAGGCCACCGAAGACGTGCGCCAGAACCTGGAAACCATCGAAATCCAGAACATCGAGCTGGACCTGGCGCGCAAGGAAGCCCTGGAAGCCAGCCGTATCAAATCGGAATTCCTGGCCAACATGAGCCACGAAATCCGCACGCCACTCAACGGCATTCTCGGCTTCACGCACCTGTTGCAGAAAAGCGAGATGACCCCGCGTCAGCACGATTACCTCGGCACCATCGAAAAATCCGCCGACAACCTGCTGAGCATCATCAACGAAATCCTCGACTTCTCGAAGATCGAGGCCGGCAAGCTGGTGCTGGACGCCATCCCCTTCAACCTGCGCGATCTGTTGCAGGACACCCTGACCATCCTCGCCCCGGCCGCCCACGCCAAACAGCTGGAGCTGGTGAGTCTGGTGTATCGCGACACGCCGCTGTCACTGGTGGGCGACCCGCTGCGGCTGAAGCAGATCCTCACCAACCTGGTGAGCAACGCCATCAAGTTCACCCGCGAAGGCACCATCGTCGCCCGCGCCATGCTGGAAGACGAACAGGACGATACGGTGCAGTTGCGCATCAGCGTGCAGGACACCGGCATCGGCCTGTCGAGCCAGGACGTGCGGGCGCTGTTTCAGGCCTTCAGCCAGGCGGACAATTCGCTGTCCCGGCACTCCGGCGGCACCGGGCTGGGGCTGGTGATCTCCAAGCGCCTGATCGAGCAGATGGGCGGCGAAATCGGTGTGGAAAGCACGCCCGGCGAGGGCTCGGAATTCTGGATCAGCCTGACCCTGCCAAAAACCCGCGACGACCTCGAAGACCTGCCCGCCCCGCCGCTGATGGGTCGGCGGGTGGCGGTGCTGGAGCATCACGATCTGGCCCGCCAGGCGCTGGAGCACCAACTGGAAGACTGCGGCCTGCAACCCATGGTGTTCAACAATCTGGAAAACCTCATCAATGGCGTCACCGTGGTGCACCAGACGCCGCACGCCATTGAAATGGCCGTGCTGGGTGTGACCGCCCATGAGCTGCCCCCCGAGCGTTTGCGCCAGCAGATCTGGGACCTGGAGAACCTCGACTGCAAGGTGCTGGTGCTGTGCCCGACCACCGAACAGGCGCTGTATCAGGCTTCGGTGCCGGATCCCTACAGTCAATTGCAGGCCAAGCCGGCCTGTACCCGCAAACTGCGGCGCGCGCTCTCAGAGCTGATCAGCCCGAAACAACTGCGCAATGAAGCGCCCGAGCCGGTGTCCAGTCGCCCGCCACGCATTCTGTGCGTGGACGATAACCCGGCGAACCTGTTGCTCGTGCAAACCCTGCTCGAAGACATGGGGGCCAAGGTCCTGGCAGTGGACAGCGGTTACGCGGCGGTTCAGGCGGTGCAGGACGAAACGTTCGATCTGGTGTTGATGGACGTGCAGATGCCGGGCATGGACGGGCGTCAGGCGACCGAAGCGATTCGCGGCTGGGAAACCGAGCGCCAGATTACCTCGCTGCCGATCGTCGCCCTCACGGCGCACGCCATGGCCAACGAAAAACGTGCCCTGCTGCAAAGCGGCATGGACGATTACCTGACCAAGCCGATCAGCGAACGGCAATTGGCGCAGGTGGTGCTGAAATGGACGGGCCTGGCCCTGCGCAATCAGGCGCCGGAGCGGCATCAGGAGATCAGCCAGGGCAGCCTCAGCATGCAGGTGCTGGATCATGAGGAAGGTTTGCGCCTGGCCGCTGGCAAGGCCGATCTGGCCGCCGACATGCTGGCGATGCTGCTGGCATCGCTGAGCACCGACCGCGAGGCCATTCGTTCGGCCCGCGACGCAAGTGACCATGTGGCGCTGATCGAACGCGTCCATCGCCTGCATGGCGCTACCCGTTACTGCGGCGTGCCGCAATTGCGAGCCGCCTGCCAACGCAGCGAAACCCTGCTCAAACAGGACTCACCCGACAGCGACAAAGCCCTGGATGAGCTGGAGAAGGCCATCACGCGGCTGGAAATCGAGGCGCGGGTGAGTGCTTGATGTGGGTCAGCGCTACATCGTGTCGGCCGTGCCACTCTCCCTCTGTAGGAGCGTGGCTTGTCCCGCGATCTGTCGCGCAGCGGCAGCAATCCCAAAGCACGCGCCAGATCTGATACACCGCGTTTTTCAATTTTACGGCGGGTTCCCCACCGATCGCGGGACAAGCCACGCTCCTACCGTTCTGCTGTGTCAGACATAAGCTCTTCGGGAAGAACCACCATGCGTACCCTCCTCTACAGCAGCCAGACCTACGACCGCGACAGTTTCCTCGCCGCGAACGCCACCGCACGCCTCGACCTGCATTTCCAGCCCGCACGCCTGACGCTGGACACGGTGGCGCTGGCCGGCGGTTACCCGGTGGTGTGCGCCTTTATCAATGACGACCTCAGTGCACCGGTGCTCGAACGATTGGCTGCGGGCGGCACTCAGTTGGTTGCACTGCGCTCTGCCGGTTTCAATCATGTCGATCTGCCGACCGCTCAGCGCCTCGGCATCAGCGTTGTGCGTGTCCCGGCCTATTCGCCTCACGCGGTGGCCGAACACGCGGTGGCATTGATCCTTTCGCTGAACCGCCATTTACACCGCGCCTACAATCGCACCCGTGACGGCGACTTCACCCTGCACGGTCTGACCGGGTTCGACCTCGTGGGCAAGACCGTCGGTGTAGTCGGCACCGGGCAGATCGGCGCCACCTTCGCGAAGATCATGGCGGGTTTCGGCTGTCAGCTGCTGGCCTACGACCCTCTTCCCCATCCGCAGGTCGAGGCCCTTGGTGCGCGGTATCTGCCGCTGGATGAACTGCTCGCCGAGGCGCAGATCATCAGCCTGCATTGCCCGCTCAACGAACACACCCGGCATCTGATCAACCGGGCGTCGCTGTCGCGCATGCAACGGGGGGCAATGCTGATCAACACCGGGCGCGGTGCGTTGGTCGATACCCCGGCGCTGATCGGCGCGTTGAAATCCGGTCAGCTTGGCTATCTGGGGCTGGACGTCTACGAGGAGGAAGCGCAGCTGTTTTTCGAGGACCGCTCCGACCTGCCGTTGCAGGACGATGTGCTGGCGCGCTTGCTGACGTTTCCCAACGTGGTGATCACCGCGCATCAGGCGTTTCTGACCCGCGAGGCGCTGGGGGCGATTGCGCAGACGACGCTGGATAACATCGCGGCGTGGGCGGCGGGGAATCCGCAGAATAGCGTGTAGACCGATGTATGTTCAGGCGCTGACGGCCCGGTGGGAGTGAGCTTGCTCAGGAAAGCGATCTGCCTGAAAAGCGATCAGCGTCTGACTGGACGCATTCTTCAGCATGCTCACTCCCATGCAGCGCCACCCATTCGGCGTGTCAGCGCAACAGCTCGCGAGCAAGCTGCGCACCTAAGCCCCCGGCCAGTAACAGACCGCATGAATTCCGATCTCGGCTGCACTCCGCCCACCGGCAGCGGGCATCTGCGATCTAAAGTGTTAGCATGCGCGCCTATTTGGAGACCCCTATGGCCGAACACGATTTTCGCTACAGCATGCTGACCCCGCACCACACCCTGATCGAATGCCGCAGCCTGGCGGTCGGTCGTTATCAAGTGACCGGCAACGGTGGCTCGATCAAGCACGACGACGTGCTGCTCGTCACCGTCAAAGGCAGCAAAGACCTTTACATGCGCCTGAACGTCGAAAAAGTCCGCCACCTGATCAACCCGCCTGGTCAGTGGGTCGCGGTGGCCAACGGCCCGGCGTTCACCGAGCTGGCGATTCATCAGTGGACAGTCAACTGCAACGGCTGTGGCAAGGCGCAAGACATCGAGTTCATGGTCGATGCCAAAGAAGGCAAGAAAGCCCTGAAACCGGCCGCCACCGCGCGCATTGCCGAGTTGGGCTGGAAAACCGTCGGCGAGAACCACCTGTGCCCGGCCTGCGCCAGGAACGCCGCATGAAACGCCTTGGCCTGACCCTGCTCGCTGCCACGCTGCTCAACGGTTGCGCGAGCGATAACGACGCGCTCAAGCGTGATCACGGCTACGTGCTGGAGTGGATCGGCGAGCGTCCGCTGATCGACAACAGCCACCTGACCATGACCCTGGGCAAGGATGGCCGGGCGTACGGCAATGGCGGCTGCAACCACTGGTTCGCGTCGTACACACTGAAGGGCGACGCGATCAGCTTCGGGCCTGTCGGCAGCACCCGCAAGATGTGCGCCCCTGCCTTGATGGAACAGGAGCACCGATTCCTTGAGGCGTTGGCCACGGTGCAGCATTGGGATGTGTCGGAGGTTGAGCAATTGCAGCTGTGGCCTGCGCAAGGTTTGCCGCTGAGGTTCTGGCTGGAAGAAGGTTGATACGTTCGCGGTGAACTGGCTTGCCTCGAACGTCCTGTAGGAGCGTGGCTTGTCCCGCGAACTGTCGGGAACCGGCAGCAAACCCGGCAGACGCGGTGTCCCCAGGTGCTCGGCATGTTCAGGTTTTACGACGGGTTCCCCGTCGATCGCGGGACAAGCCACGCTCCTACAGTGGATTGCAGCGCTTACCCCTTGCCTTTCGATTCCATCAGTTTCTGCGTCGCGCTGGGCACGGTGCAGCATTGGGATGTGTCGGAGGTTGAGCAGTTTGAGCTGTGGCCTGCGCAAGGTTTGCCGCTGAGGTTCTGGCTGGAAGAAGGTTGATACGTTCGCGGTGAACTGGCTTGCCTCGAACATCCTGTAGGAGCGTGGCTTGTCCCGCGAACTGTCGGGAACCGGCAGCAAACCCGGCAGACGCGGTGTCCCCAGGTGCTCGGCATGTTCAGGTTTTACGACGGGTTCCCCGTCGATCGCGGGACAAGCCACGCTCCTACAGTGGATTGCAGCGCTTACCCCTTGCCTTTCGATTCCATCAGTTTCTGCGTCGCGCTGGGCACAGTGCAGCATTGGGATGTTCCGGAGGTTGAGCAATTGCAGCTGTGGCCTGCCCAAGGTTCGCCGCTGAGGTTCTGGCTGGAAGAAGGTTGATACGTTCGCGGTGAACTGGCTTGCCTCGAACGTCCTGTAGGAGCGTGGCTTGTCCCGCGAACTGTCGGGAACCGGCAGCAAACCCGGCAGACGCGGTGTCCCCAGGTGCTCGGCATGTTCAGGTTTTACGACGGGTTCCCCGTCGATCGCGGGACAAGCCACGCTCCTACAGTGGATTGCAGCGCTTACCCCTTGCCTTTCAATTCCGCCAGTTTCTGCGTCACGCCCGCCGCCGTCTGCTCACCCATCAACTGCTCACGCACTTTGCCCTTGTCGTCGATGATGTAGGTCACCGGCAGTGCTTCGCTTTTCGGCAGGTCGTATTGTTCGGCGGGGTCCTGGGCCAGCACGGTGAATTTGATCCCCAGTGCGTTGGCGGCGTTTTTCAGGTCTTCGCCTTGCAGGTCGTCGAAGTTCACCCCGAAGACACTGACGTTTTGCCCCTTCATTTGCTCGGACAGCGCGTTCAATTCCGGGATTTCCGTCCGGCACGGGCCGCACCATTCAGCCCAGTAGTTAACCACCAGCCAGTGTTTGTCGACCCGGTCGCTGGCCACCTTCTGACCGTTCTGATCAGTGCCCAGATCAACGCCGCACCCGCTGAGCAACACACTTCCGATAAGCGCTACCGCTGCTGCCAACCGCCTTGCCATGATGCTTGTTCCTTTCATTGAAAACGCGATGCGGACCTGAGGTTGGTCTTTACCGAGACGCCTGTAGAATACCCGCCACCCCACGAAAGATGCGACCCGCAAATGACCGATCTGACGCTTTATCACAACCCGCGCTGCTCCAAATCACGTGGCGCGCTGGAATTGCTCGAAGAACGCGGCCTGACGCCGACCATCGTGCGTTACCTGGAAACGCCGCCCAGCGTCGCCCAATTGCGCGAACTGCTGGGCAAGCTCGGCATCGATGCCCGCGCCTTGTTGCGCACGGGCGAAGAGGAATACAAAACCCTGAATCTGGCCGACTCCGGTTTGAGCGATGACGCGCTGATCGAAGCGATGGCCGCGCACCCCAAGCTGATCGAACGCCCGATTCTGATCGCCGGTGACAAGGCTGTGATCGGTCGTCCGCCTGAGAACATTCTGGAGTTGCTGCCATGAGCGCGCCGTACATTCTGGTGCTGTTTTATAGCCGCAATGGCTCGACCCGCGAAATGGCGCGGCAGATTGCGCGGGGTATCGAGATGGGCGGGATGGAAGCGCGAGTGCGCACGGTCCCGGCGATTTCCACCGAGTGCGAAGCGGTCGCGCCGAGCATTCCGGAGGCCGGTGCGCTGTACGCGACCCTCGACGATCTGAAAAACTGCTCGGGCCTTGCGCTAGGCAGTCCGACACGTTTCGGCAACATGGCCGCGCCGCTCAAGTATTTCCTCGACGGCACCAGCAACCTGTGGCTGACCGGCGCACTGGTCGGCAAGCCAGCCAGCGTGTTTACCTCCACCGCCAGCCTGCACGGCGGCCAGGAAACCACGCTCATGTCGATGCTCCTGCCGTTGCTGCACCACGGCATGCTGGTCGCCGGTCTGCCTTACAGCGAGGCGGCATTGGTCGACACCCGCGGTGGCGGCACGCCTTATGGCGCCAGTCACCACGCAGGGGCGGACGGCAAACGCCCGCTGGATGAACATGAAACGACGCTGTGTCGCGCACTGGGTCAACGTTTGGCCAAGACCGCGCTGTTGCTGGAACCTTCCCGTGGCTGAAAAGCCCAACGTGCTGCCCCCGTTGCACTGGCTGGAATCGCGTGTTCGCTGGAGTCGGCGGGTGGCCCTGGGATGTTTTTTGGCACTGATGGCGTTGCTGGGCGTGTATGACCTGGCGTTCGCCGACCTGCACGGCGCACGGCCTTGGGTGATTCTGTCGATCGAGTGGGTGCCGCTGCTGGTGCTGGCCCCCGGCATGTTGATCGGCAGCCCTCGTGGCCATGCGTGGACCTGCTTCGTGGTGAATCTGTATTTCATCAAGGGCGCGCTGGCGGTGCTCGACCGCGGTCGCGCGTGGTTCGGCGCGCTGGAAATACTCGCCAGCCTTGCCGTCTTTACCAGCGCGCTGCTATATGCGCGCTGGCGATTTCAGCTCAACTGCAAGCTCGCCGCCTTGTAGGAGCGCGTGGTGTCAGAGGATCCGGGGTGAATAGTCAAATCCGGCCGTGAATTTCGTTTTGGAGAGGGCATGCAAGACTACAAATGGCTCAATGAATACTGCCTCAATCGCTTTGGTTCCGCCGCCGCGCTCGAAGCGCATCTGCCAACCCCCGCTACCCCGAAAAAACTCAAGGCCCTCAGCGACGACCGCTACCTGTCGACCATGGCGCTGCGGGTGTTTCGCGCGGGGCTGAAGCACAGTCTGGTGGACGCCAAGTGGCCGGCGTTCGAGCAAGTGTTCTTCGGCTTCGACCCGGAAAAGGTCGTGCTGATGGGGGCCGATCATCTCGAACGGCTGATGCAGGATGCGCGGATCATTCGCCATCTGGGCAAGCTCAAGAGCGTGCCCCGCAATGCGCAACTGATCCTCGACGTCGCCAAGGAACACGGCAGTTTCGGCCGCTTCATCGCCGACTGGCCGGTGACCGACATCGTCGGTCTGTGGCGCTATCTGTTCAAACACGGCAACCAGATGGGCGGGTTGTCGGCGCCGCGTTTTCTGCGGATGGTGGGCAAGGACACCTTCATTCCCAGCCACGACGTGGTCGCCGCGCTCAACGCACAGAAGATCGTCGATAAAGTGCCCAGCAGCCAGCGCGATCAGGCGGCGGTGCAGGCGGCGTTCAATCAATGGCACGCTGAAAGCGGCCGCCCGTTGTGCCAGCTGTCGATGATGCTGTCGTACACGGCCAACCACTGATCTTTTTTTCAGGCACGGCGCGCAGACCCCTCACGACACAAATCGGAGGCCGTATACAATATCCGGCATTCGCCCATTGCCTGAGTCGCTCGCGTGCCCTTCCTTCTTGCTGATGCCCCCAACCTCGGCGTTGCGCCCTCCGCGTCCGAGGTCATCGCCACGTATCTGCGTGAGTCGATCATTTCCGGTCAGTTCGCCGAGGACGAGCCGATTCGCCAGGACGACATCGCCCGGGTGTTCAACGTCAGCAAGATCCCGGTCAGGGAAGCGCTCAAACGCCTGGAAGCGGAGGGTTTGGTGCAATTTCAGCGCAACAAGGGCGCAGTGGTCACGCGGATTTCCGAGCCGGAGCTGGCGCAGATTTTCGAGGTCAGGGTGTTGCTTGAGGTGCAGGCGATTCGGCTGGCCGTGCCGAGAATGACCCAGGCGCAGATTGACCGGGCGCAGACCATCTGCGATGAGTTCATGGGTGACGATGACATCGGGCGCTGGGCCGAGCTGAACTGGGCGTTTCATACCTGCCTGTACGAGGCGGCGCAACGGCCGTTCCTGCTGAACATGATTCGCTCGATCCACGACAAGGTCGAACGCTATCTGCGGGTGCAGATGAGCTTCGACGAAGGCAAGGAGCGGGCCGATCTGGAGCACCGCGAAATCCTCAAGGCCTGTGCTGAACGAGACGTGGACAAGGCTGCCGAACTGATCGAGCACCACATCATCGGCGTCTGCCGCGCCCTCTACGCCCACCTGCCCAACGCGGCGCTTAGCGAAATCTGACGCCAGTGACTGTGCCGATTTCGTCATTTCATGGGGCGAAATCGGTCAAGACCCTTTTCTGTATTACCGCCAATCTGATTGACAACGAACTCGACATTGATCTGAGGCGCGGCCACTGATCTGTAGGAGTGAGCTTGCTCGCGATGGGGTTCTGCCAGCTGCTTGTCCGGGGCTGACACACCGCGATCGCGAGCAAGCTCACTCCTACAGGGATCGGCGTATGCCGAGGGATCAGCGCTCTCTCTGGCAGGTTTAAGGTGAACACATGAAACGCATCCAGATCCTCGATTCCCACACCGGCGGCGAGCCCACGCGGCTGGTGCTGAACGGTTTCCCCGACCTCGGCACCGGCAGCATGGCCGAACGTCGCCAGCGGTTGGCCGATGCGTTTGATGACTGGCGGGCCGCCACGGTGCTGGAGCCTCGGGGCAGCGATGTGCTGGTCGGCGCGTTGCTGTGTGAGCCGGTGGACCCCGAGGCCTGTGCCGGTGTGATCTTTTTCAACAACAGCGGCTACCTCGGCATGTGCGGCCACGGCACCATCGGGCTGGTCGTGTCGCTGGCTCACCTGGGCAAGATCGGGCCCGGGGTGCATCGCATTGAGACGCCGGTCGGCACGGTTCAAGCGACCCTTCACGAAGACCGTTCGGTCAGCGTCAACAACGTGCCCTCGTATCGCTACCGCAAGAACTTCATCGTCGACGTGCCCGGCCTTGGCAACGTGACCGGCGATATCGCCTGGGGCGGTAACTGGTTCTTTCTCATCGCCGATCACGGCCTCAGCGTCAGCGGCGACAACCTCGACGCCCTCACCGACTACACCTGGAAAGTGCGTCAAGCGTTGGAAAGTCAGGGTATCCGGGGTGAAGACGGCGGCGTCATCGACCATATCGAGCTGTTCGCCGACGACGATCAGGCCGACAGTCGCAACTTCGTCCTGTGCCCCGGCAAGGCCTACGACCGCTCGCCCTGCGGCACCGGCACCAGCGCCAAACTGGCGTGCCTGGCCGCCGACGGCAAACTCGAACCCGGCGCGCTATGGCAGCAGGCCAGCGTGATCGGCAGCCAGTTTGACGGCAGCTTCCAATGGCAGCATGGCGAGCGGCAGGTGGGCGACCGCATCGTGCCGACCATCCGGGGCCGCGCTTATATCAGTGCCGAAGCCACGCTGCTGCTGGATGACGACGATCCGTTCGCCTGGGGCATCCGTTCTTGATCGCAGGGCGCGTGGCTGACGTGATTGTCATCGGCGGCGGCATCGTCGGCGCGGCCTGCGCGGACGAACTGGCCAGCCAAGGCCTCAACGTGTGCGTCCTCGATTGCCAACGCCCGGCCGCGACGGCAGCGGGCATGGGCCACTTGGTGGTGCTCGATCACAGCCCGGCCGAACTGGCACTGGGCGAATATTCAGTACGGCTGTGGCGCGAGCTGGCAGCGCACCTGCCGGACGACTGCGCCATGCGCACCAACGGCACGCTGTGGCTGGCCTGCAATGAGCCGGAAATGGCCGAGGCCGAGCGCAAACAGCAGGCCTTGAGCGCGTTCGGTCTGGGCTGCGAATTGATCAGCGGCGCGGCGCTGGCGGAGGTCGAACCGTCGCTGCGCCCCGGCCTGCTCGGCGCGCTGAAGGTCAGCGGCGACGGCATTCTGTACGCTCCCAATGCGGCGCGCTGGTTATTGCAACGTCAGCCAGGTCGTGTGCGTCAGCGGCAGGCTGAAGTCGTGGCCGTCGAAGGCAATCGCGTGAGGCTCGCGGACGGTCAGTGGCTACAGGCCGACGCAGTCCTGCTCGCCAATGGCATCTACGCTAAAGACCTTTGCCCGGACTTGCCTCTGCAGGCCAAGAAAGGCCACTTGCTGATCACCGACCGCTACCCGGCGCAGATCAGCCACACGTTGGTAGAGCTGGGCTATATCACCAACGCCCACAAGGGCGACGGCCCATCGGTGGCGTTCAATCTGCAACAGCGTCCGACCGGGCAACTGTTCGTCGGCTCGTCCAGGCAATTCGACAACCACGACCCGGCCATCGACGCCGCCATGCTCGGCCGCATGCTGCGTCGGGCCATGGACTTTCTGCCCGATCTGGGCCATCTGAACGGCATTCGCAGCTGGACCGGATTTCGCTCGGCCAGCCCCGATGGCCAGCCGCTGGTAGGCGAACATCCCCAGCAACCTGGACTGTGGCTGGCGGTCGGGCACGAGGGGCTGGGCGTGACCACGGCCACCGGCACCGCCAAGCTGCTGGCCGCGCAGTTGCTGCGCACTTCGCCACCCGCCGAGCTGCAACCGCATCTGCACGCTTACCTGCCACAGCGCTTCATCGGAGCCCATGTCCATGCCTGAATTACGCATCGACGGCCAGCCGTTTCGCTTCGCCCAAGGCACCACCGTCGCCGCCGCGTTAATGGCCTGCGGTGACCGTTGCAGTCGCACATCGGCCAGCGGCCAGCGTCGAGCGCCACTGTGCGGGATGGGGATTTGTCAGGAGTGCCGCGTCAATATCGACGGCCTGCGGCGATTGGCCTGCCAAACGATCTGCCGCGACGGGATGCAAGTGGACACGCAGCCATGACCGATCACGTCGACCTGCTGATCATCGGCGCCGGGCCTGCCGGAATGGCCGCTGCCCTGGCCGCTGCGACTACGGGCATCCGCATTGCGATCCTCGACGATAACCCGCTGCCGGGCGGGCAAATCTGGCGCGACGGGCCGAACGCTCAACTGCCGGCACTCGCCAGCCACATGCGCACGCAACTGCAACGACCGGCCAACATTCAACGGCACACGGGCACCAGGGTCGTTGCCTTGGCAGGCCCCAAACAGCTGCTGCTGGAAGATCCCGAGCGCGGTTGGGTGCTGGGCTACGATCGGTTGATTCTGTGCACCGGTGCCCGTGAACGGCTGCTGCCCTTCCCCGGCTGGACCTTGCCCGGCGTCACCGGCGCAGGCGGGTTGCAGGCGTTGATCAAGGGCGGTTTGCCGGTGGCGGGCGAACGGATTGTGATCGCGGGCAGCGGGCCGCTGTTGCTCGCCTCGGCACACACCGCGATCAAGAACGGCGCGGAGGTGGTGCGCATCGCCGAGCAGGCTTCGTTCGGTGCGGTCAGCCGTTTTGCAGCGGGCTTGTGGCGCTGGCCGAACAAGGCGGTTCAGGCCACAGGGCTTGCCCATGCGGCGTATCGAACGTCGGCCCATGTGCTGGAGGCGCTGGGGTCGGCGCGTCTGGAAGCGGTGCGCATGCAAGTGGGGAATCGGGTTGAAGACGTCCCCTGCGAGCGGTTGGCCTGCGGGTTCGGTCTGGTGCCGAATGTGGAACTGGCCTCGGCGCTGGGCTGCCGGATTGAAGAAGGGGCGATTGCCGTGGATGAGTGGCAGGCCAGCAGTCTGGCCGATCATTTCGCCGCCGGGGAGTGCACAGGGTTTGGTGGCAGCGAGCTGGCGTTGGTCGAAGGCCGGATTGCCGGGCTGACAGCGACGGGTCAGCAGGATCAGGCGCGTCAGCTGTTTGCGGAACGTCGGCGTTGGCAGGGGTTTGCGGACCGGTTGAATCACGCGTTCGCCCTGCGGCCTGCGCTGAGACACTTGGCGCGACCGGACACGTTGGTTTGCCGTTGCGAAGACGTGCCTTACTCGGCACTCGCCTTTCATGACAGCTGGAGCGCCGCCAAACTCAACACCCGCTGCGGCATGGGCGCGTGCCAGGGGCGCATTTGCGCCACTGCCGCGCAGACGCTGTTCAACTGGGAGCCGCCGCGGTTACGGCCGCCGTTCAGTCCAGCGAGGGTAGCGACGTTGGCGTGTTTGGGTGAGTCGGATTCCGCGGCCTGAGACCCTCTATGGGTTGAATGCGGCCTGCTTTTGATTCTGGCCAAAGGCCGTGGGAGCCGGCTTGCTGGCGAATGCGGTGTGTCAGTTGCCGAATAAGCTTCTTGACACGACGCTTTCGCCAGCAAGCCGGCTCCCACAGGTATGACGCCGGTCGCAGATTTTATGACCTATGCATGACCCTGTAGGAGCCGCCTTGGTGGCGAATGCGGTTTGCCGGGCCAACATAGAATTCCCACGGCCTTCGGCCAGAAGTGCGATCTCGGCTAGGCGTCGTACCTCATATGCCGCATCATCAACCTCGTCCTTCTGATGCGACGCGCTCCGCGGTGAACATGATTGACCTGCTCCCCACTTCGCCCCCGCCCAACCTCGATCACCTGATCGCCAGCCTGGCGCTCGTCGCGCCGTTGCTGGATGCGATCCCTGAGGTCGTGTTTTTCGTCAAGGACGCGCAGGCCCGCTACGCAATGGTCAATCAGACCCTGGTGCAACGCTGCGGCTTCAAGGAAAAACGCGATCTCTTGGGCCGCACCGCCGAGGACGTGTTCCCCGTCCGTTTCGGCCCGTTGTACACCGCGCAGGATCGTCGCGTGCTGGCGGATGGCAGGCAACTGAACGATCAACTGGAGCTGCACCTTTATTACGGCAATCGGCCGGTCTGGTGCCTGACTCACAAGATTGCCCTGCGTGATGCTCAAGGAGCGATCATCGGTCTGGCGGGCATCTCGCGGGATCTGCAAATCCTGCAATCGCACCCGGCGTATCAGAAGCTGGCCGAGGTCGATGCCTACATTCGCGAACACTTTTCCCGACCGATCACGCTGCAAGAACTGACGGCCATTGCCGGTCTTTCCATCGCGCAACTGGAACGCCACTGCAAACGCATCTTTCAGCTCACGCCCCGGCAAATGATCCACAAGGCACGACTTGGGGAGGCCTCGCGTCTGTTGCGTGAAGACCTGTCGATCACTGAGGTGGCGTTGCGCTGCGGGTACACCGACCACAGTGCGTTCAGTCGGCAGTTCCGGGCGTTGACTGGCGTCTCGCCCAGCGAATACCGCGAGTCCCAGAGGTAAGGCTCCGCTGAAGGGTTGTGCCTGGTGATGCACCTGTGAGCGTGATGCTTGCTGACGAACGCGCCAGAACGGCCACCTCGAAACCGACTGGGCTGACCTCTTCGTGAGCAAGCTCACTCCCACAATTTCCGGTCCGGCTACCCGTTCATCGCTCGCCCAACGTGCATCCATGAAGCACTCGGTCTGTATTTGCTCCTTTATGTAACACCGCTTTTGCGCGTCGGTCCGCGGGACGTTCGTAACCCACTGATCCCAAACCCAGAATCACACAGCGGTCAAACAGGCACGTCCCGTGCATAGAAAATATCGTATACGAAATTACTTATCCGGCCGTTTCCTGACGTTCATCCAATGAGGCTCCTATGAAAAAGCATGCGTTTGCAGTAGCCCTCCTCGCCGTAATGAGTTCTTCCTTTATCAACATGGCGTTTGCCGACAAGCTCGATGACATCATCGACTCCGGCAAACTGCGCTGCGCGGTGACCCTGGATTTTCCGCCGATGGGCTCCCGGGATGACAAGAACAACCCGGTCGGATTTGACGTCGATTACTGCAACGATCTGGCGAAAGTGCTGGGGGTGACCGCTGAAGTCGTCGAGACGCCGTTTCCCGATCGCATTCCGGCGTTGGTGTCCGGGCGTGCCGACGTGATCGTCGCCTCGACGTCCGACACCCTCGAACGCGCCAAGACGGTCGGGATGACCATCCCTTACTTCGCCTTTCAGATGGTGGTGCTGACCCGCGACAACACCGGCATCGCCAAGTATGACGACCTCAAGGGCAAGAACGTTGGCAACACCAGCGGCACCTATGAAGCCATCGCCCTGGAGAAAGACCAGAAAGCCTGGGGCACCGGCAGTTTCCGCGCCTACCAGACGCAGAACGACACGATCCTCGCCGTCGCCCAGGGCCACATCGATGCGACCGTGGTCACCAACACCGTCGCCGCCGCGACCCTCAAATCCGGCAAATACAAGGGCCTCAAAGTGGCCGGCAATGCGCCTTACGTGATCGATTACGTGTCGCTGGCGGCCAAGCGCAACGAGTACGGCCTGATCCATTACCTGAACCTGTTCGTCAACCAACAGGTGCGTACCGGCCGTTATGACGAGTTGTGGAAAAAGTGGGTCGGTGATGAAATCAAGCCCGCCAACCTGACCGTGCCAGGGGTTTATTACTGAGCCCGACATGACCACGGCGTTGGCGTCCGGCGATTTTTTTGCGCCGCACGCCCAACCTGTGGGAGCCGGCTTGCTGGCGAATACGGCAGTTCAGGCACTGATGTGTCGACTGCTCCACAGCTTTCGCCAGCAAGCCGGCTCCCACAGGGGTTCGGTGTTCGGCGTGACAACAATGCGCGTCGAATAGCCTAAGCCCTCGTTTCAGGAGCCCACGATGTCTGAAGTTTCATTGAACGGTCGGTGTCTGGTGGCCGGCAGTGCCCAAGGCGCGTTGTTGTATGCCGACATGGGCCTGAGTTTCTGGGGTGGGGTCGAGCCGTTTACCGGTGAGGTGATCGACCGCCATCACCCCCTCAGCGACCAGATCATCACCGGCAAAGTATTGGCGATTCCCAGCGGACGCGGGTCGTGCACCGGCAGCAGCGTGTTGCTGGAGTTGATCCTCAACGGCCATGCCCCGGCCGCGCTGGTGTTCGAACGGGTCGAAGACATCCTGACCCTGGGCGTGCTGGTGGCCGAGCAGATGTTCGGCCATTCGATCCCGGTCATCAGCCTCGGCGAAGCGGGGTTTGCGGCCTTGCGCGAAGTGAAATACCTCCGGGTCGAAGACGCCCGTGTCACTGCTTTCGACATCCTGCCTCCGGCAATGCCTCCTCGCGCGCCGGTGCAGCAAAGCGCGTTGCACAGCACCCTCAACCTCACCGAAATGGATCAGGCCTTTCTCGACGGTGCTTACGGCAAGGCTGCTCAAGTGGCGATGGGCATCATCCTGCGCATGGCCGAGCTGCAAGGCGCGACCGAGTTGCTGGACATCACCCAAGCGCACATCGACGGCTGCATTTACACCGGCCCCGCCAGCCTGCGCTTCGCCCGGCAACTGGTGGACTGGGACGCGAAAGTCCGGGTGCCGACCACCCTCAATTCCATTTCCGTGGACAAACGCCGCTGGCGCGAACTGGGCGTGGACCCGGCGCTGGGCGAGCCGTCCAGCCAGTTGGGCGACGCTTATCTGGACATGGGCGCACGGGTCAGCTTCACCTGCGCACCGTACCTGCTGGACAGCGCGCCGGAGCTGGGCGAGCAGATCGTCTGGGCCGAATCCAACGCGGTGGTCTACGCCAACAGCGTGATCGGCGCGCGCACCCTGAAGTACCCGGATTATCTCGACATCTGCATCGCCCTTACCGGTCGCGCGCCGAAGATCGGCTGTCACCTGACGCAACAGCGGCTGGCCACGTTGCGCATCGACGTGCCCGACCTCGGCGAGCTGGACGACAGTTTTTACCCGCTGCTGGGCTATCACGTGGGCCTGCTTTGTGGCGCGAGCATTCCGGTAATCTGCGGCCTGGAACACAAGGCGCCGACCCTCGACGACCTCAAAGCCTTCGGCGCCGCGTTCGGCACCACGTCCGCGTCGCCGATGTTTCACATCGCAGGCGTGACCCCGGAGGCCACCACTGCCGAACTGGCTTTGGGCGGCGGCTCGCCCGATAAAATCTTCAGCGTCAGCGAGCGGGATCTGCTGCACAGCTGGCGGGAGCTGAACAGTGCGCAAAGCCCCGACGTCGACGCCGTGACCTTGGGCAACCCGCATTTTTCCCTGAGCGAATGCGCCACCCTCGCGCGTCTGTGCGAGGGCCGACGCAAGCTCGACAGCGTGGCCATCGTCATCACCTGCGGTCGTGCCACCCTGGAGCGCGCGCAGCAGGCAGGTCATGTCGCGACGCTGGAAAGCTTCGGCGTGCAGTTCGTCACCGACACCTGCTGGTGCATGCTCGGGGAGCCGGTGATTCCGCCGAAGGCGCGCACCCTGATGACCAACTCCGGCAAGTACGCGCACTACGCGCCGGGTCTGGTGGGACGTCGGGTGCATTTCGCCAGCCTGGCCGAGTGCGTCGACAGCGCGTGCTCGGGCACGGCCAGCGGGCGTTTACCGGTGTGGCTGCGCGCGGCCGAAAAGGCTGAGGCGCTGACGCATGTTTGACTACAGCTTCCACTGGCGCGCCGCGTTCAAAGCCCTGCCGGACATGCTCGACGGCGCGATTGTCACGTTTCAGACCGCGGCGCTGTCGATGATTCTCGGGGTGATCATCGCGCTGTTTCTGGTGTTCATGCGTCAGGGCAAGAACCCGATATTCCGAGGCTTCGCGGCGACCTGGATTTCCATTGCCCGCAACACCCCTTCGCTGTTCCAGGTGTACATCCTGTATTTCGGCCTTGGCTCGTTCGGCTTGCACGTCAGTTCGTGGGTCGCGCTGCTGGCGGGGATCACCATCAACAACGCCGGCTACCTGGCGGAGAACTTTCGCGGCGGCTTGAAGGCCGTGCCGGACACGCAGTTGCGCGCCGCCCGCTCGCTGGGCATGAGCGCGCCCCAGGCGTATCGGCTGATCGTCATCCCGCAACTGCTGCGCATCGTTTACTACCCGTTGACCAACCAGATGGTCTGGGCCGTTCTGATGACGTCGATGGGCGTGATCGTCGGGCTGAACAACGACCTGACCGGCGTGACCCAGGACTACAACGTCAAGACCTTCCGCACCTTCGAGTTCTTCGCCATCGCGGCGGTGCTGTATTACCTGATCGCCAAATTGATCGTGGCCGTGGCACGGCTGCTGTCATGGCGCCTGTTCCGGTATTGAGGAGCTGACCATGTTCGACAGCACATTCAGCTGGGGCGATTTGCAATTCATGCTGCAAGGGGCGTGGGTGACGATCCTGCTGACCCTCGTCTCGATGCTGATCGGCACCCTCGCCGGGGTGGTCTGCGGCATGGCCCGGGCGCTGTTGCCGCGCAGTACGATCCCGCTGGCGTGGCTGCTCGACGTGTTCCGCAGCGTACCGTTGCTGATTCAATTCGTGCTGTTCAACGCGTTGAAAAGCATCGCCGGGCTGAACTGGAGCGCCTTCACCGTCGCCTGCATCGTGCTCGGTTTGTACGTGACGGCCTATTGCACCGAAATCGTTCGCAGCGGCGTGCTGTCGGTGCCGCTCAACCTGCGCCGCGCCAGCCGTTCGCTGGGCCTGACGTACTGGCAGGACCTGCGCCAGATCGTCATGCCGATGGCGACCCGCGTGGCCTTCCCTGGCTGGGTCAACCTGCTGCTGTCGGTGATGAAAGACACCGCGCTGGTGATGTGGATCGGCATCGTCGAGCTGCTGCGCGCCTCGCAAACCATCGTCACCCGCATTCAGGAACCGCTGCTGGTGCTGTGCATCGCAGGCCTCATTTACTACGTCATGAGTCTGGTGATCGCCCGTCTGGGTGCCCGACTGGAAACAAGGTGGCAGGAAAATGATTGAGATCGACAACGTACACAAATCATTCGGCGAGCTTGAAGTCATCAAGGGCGTGAGTCTGAAGGTGGAGAAAGGCGAAGTGGTGTCGATCATCGGCGGCTCGGGTTCGGGCAAGTCGACGCTGCTGATGTGCATCAACGGCCTGGAGTCGATCAAGAGCGGCAGCATTCGCGTGGACGGCACCGAGGTGCACGCCAAGAGCACCGACCTCAACAAATTGCGGCAGAAGATCGGCATCGTCTTTCAGCAGTGGAACGCCTTTCCGCACCTGACCGTGCTGGAAAACGTGATGCTGGCCCCGCGCACGGTGCTGGGCAAAAGCAAGGAAGAAGCCGAAGCCTTGGCGGTCAAGCAGCTGAAACACGTGGGGCTGGGCGACAAGCTCAAGGTCTTCCCGGGCAAGCTGTCCGGTGGTCAGCAACAGCGCATGGCGATTGCCCGGGCGCTGGCCATGTCGCCGAATTACATGCTGTTCGACGAAGCGACGTCGGCGCTGGACCCGCAACTGGTGGGCGAAGTGCTGGACACCATGCGCATGCTCGCCGAAGACGGCATGACCATGATTCTGGTGACCCACGAGATCCGTTTTGCACGGGATGTGTCGGATCGTGTGGCGTTTTTCCGTACCGGGCTGGTGCATGAAATCGGCACGCCGGATCAGGTCATTGGCAACCCGCAACGGCCCGAGACGGCGGATTTCTTGCGGTCGATCAATTAAGGGCAAGCACCCGGTATTTCGGATGGGTGGAGATTAACGGTAGGAGTGAGCTTGCTCGCGATAACGGTATGTCAGGTATGAATTTGGATCTGACAGCTTGCAATCGCGAGCAAGCTCACTCCTACAGGTCATGTGTTCCGTCAGTGACATCTTTGACAGGAGGGCTTTAAAGCATGCGCTCATCGAAAGTGATTCACGTGGTCAGTTGTCACGCTGAGGGTGAAGTCGGCGATGTGATCGTCGGCGGGGTGGCGCCGCCCCCGGGGGAGACGATCTGGGAGCAGTCGCGCTGGATCGAGAAGGACAATGTGCTGCGCAATTTCATGCTCAACGAGCCGCGCGGCGGGGTGTTTCGCCACGTCAACCTGCTGGTGCCGCCGAAGAACCCGAAGGCGCAAATGGGCTGGATCATCATGGAACCCGCCGACGTGCCGCCGATGTCCGGTTCCAACTCGCTGTGCGTGGCGACGGTACTGCTGGACAGCGGCATCCTGCCCATGACCGAGCCGGAAACCCGCCTGATTCTGGAAGCGCCAGGGGGCCTGATCGAAGCCATCGCCCAGTGCCGCGACGGCAAGGTGCAGAGCGTCGAAGTGCACAATCACCCTTCATTCGCTGACCAGCTGGACGTGTGGATCGAGGTGCCGGGGTTGGGTTCGATTCAGGTCGATACCGCGTATGGCGGCGACAGCTTTGCCATCGTTGATTCAGTCAAGCTGGGCTTCTCGCTGACCGCCGATGAGGCCAAGGATCTGGTGGAAACTGGCCTGAAGATCACCCAGGCGGCTAACGAACAACTGGGGTTCACCCACCCGCTGAACAAGGACTGGAACCACATTTCCTTCTGTCAGATCGCCGCGCCGGTTAACTACGACGGCGGTGTGGCCAATGCCGCCAACGCCGTGGTGATTCGCCCCGGCAAGATCGACCGCTCGCCCTGCGGCACGGGGTGTTCAGCGCGATTGGCGGTGTTGCACGCCAAGGGCCAGTTGCAGGTGGGAGACCGGTTCATTGGCCGCTCGATCATTGGCTCGGAATTTCACTGCAAGATTCAGAGCGAGACGGAAATCGCGGGACGCAGGGCAATCGTGCCGAGCCTGTCGGGCCGGGCGTGGATCACTGGAACCCATCAACACATGCTCGACCCTAGCGACCCGTGGCCTGAGGGGTACAAGTTGACCGATACCTGGCCGGTTGGGCTGAAGTTGTGATGTAAAGAAACATGCAATACCTGTAGGAGCGTGGCTTGTCCCGCGATCTGCCGGGAACCGGCAGCAAACCCTGGAAACGCGAGCTGTCTGACCTATCGCGCATGCAGGTTTTACGACGACGTTGTCGCCGATCGCGGGACAAGCCACGCTCCTACACATTGACGCACTCGACAAGGCGTTTCACGCTCAAACAACAACGTATACGAAATACCTTTACTCAAAACAGGAGTCACTCATGACCCAGTCCGTATCCTGGAACGGTGTTTTCCCCGCCGTCACCACGCAGTTCAACGAAGATTTTTCTCTGAATCTGGAGGCCACACACAAGGTCATTTCCAACCTGGTGCGCGATGGCGTATCAGGATTGGTCATTTGCGGCACGGTCGGTGAGAACACGTCCCTCAGTGTGTCGGAAAAGATCAGCCTGGTCGAAGCCGCGAAGGACGCCTCTGCCGGACGGGTGCCGGTGATTTCGGGGATCGCCGAATTCACCAGCGCCAATGCCAGCGTCGTCGCCAAGGACGTACAAAAGGCCGGGGCGGACGGAATCATGCTGATGCCGGCGCTGGTGTATTCCTCAAAGCCGTTCGAGACTGCCGCGCACTTCCGCACCGTCGCCGCCGCCTGCGACCTGCCGATGATGGTGTACAACAATCCGCCGATTTATAAGAACGACGTCACGCCGGACATCCTGATTTCCCTGGCGGACTGCGACAACATCGTCTGTTTCAAGGACTCCTCGGGTAACACCAATCGCTTCATCGATGTGCGCAACGAAGTGGGCGATCGCTTCGTGCTGTTCGCCGGGCTCGATGACGTGCTGGTGGAAAGCGTGGCGGTGGGCGCTGTGGGTTGGGTGTCGGGCATGTCCAACGCTTTCCCGAAAGAGGGCGAAACCCTGTTCCGTCTGGCCAAGGCCGGGCGTTTCGCTGAGGCAATGGCGCTTTACGAGTGGTTCATGCCGCTGTTGCACCTGGATGCGCGTCCTGATCTGGTGCAGTGCATCAAGCTCTGCGAAGCGATCATGCAACGCGGCAGCGCCCTCACCCGCCCACCCCGCCTGGCGCTGCCGGACAGTGATCGCGAATACGTGGAAGGCCTGATGAAAACGGCATTGGCGAACAAGCCGGTGTTGCCGGAGGTGGGGTTGTAAAGCAGGGCACGATCACCTGTAGGAGCGTAGCTTGTGTCTGGGCCGCACTCGGACGATCTGCTGCGAAGCGGCAGCCAATCCGCTGAACGCGTTGTATCAGACAGGCCACGTCAGCCGATTTTACGACGGGTTCCCCGCCGATCGCGGGACAAGCCACGCTCCTACAAGGGAACGCTTTACAGATTCACCACATTCACAAACCGCGACGCCGCGGTCTCGTCGATCTTGAGGCTGGTGAAGTCGAACAGGTTGCGGTCCGCCAGTTGCGATGGCACGACGTTCTGCAGGCTGCGGAAGATCATTTCCGAGCGGCCCGGGGTCTTGCGGTCCCATTCCTGAAGCATGTCCTTGACCACCTGACGCTGCAGGTTTTCCTGCGAGCCGCACAGGTTGCACGGGATGATCGGGAATTGCTTCATGTCCGAATAGGCCTGAATGTCCTTCTCGGCGCAGTAGGCCAGCGGGCGGATCACCACGTTGCGGCCATCGTCGGCGCGCAGTTTCGGCGGCATCGCCTTGATCGTGCCGTTGAAGAACATGTTCAGGAAAAACGTTTCGACGATGTCGTCGCGGTGATGACCGAGGGCCATCTTGGTCGCGCCGATTTCATCAGCAAAGGTGTAGAGCGTGCCGCGACGCAAGCGCGAACAAAGCGAGCAGGTGGTCTTGCCTTCTGGAATCAGCTCCTTGACCACCGAGTAGGTGTCTTTTTCGACGATGTGGTACTCGACGCCCAATTCTTTCAGGTAGGCCGGCAGCACGTGCTCGGGGAAACCCGGCTGTTTCTGGTCCATGTTCACAGCGACGATGGAGAACCGGATCGGCGCGACTTTCTGCAAATGCAGCAGCACGTCGAGCATGGTGTAGCTGTCCTTGCCGCCGGACAGGCAGACCATCACCTTGTCGCCCTCTTCAATCATGTTGAAATCGGCTACCGCTTCGCCTGCAAGCCGACGCAGACGCTTCTGCAGTTTGTTCTGATTGACTGAAAGGGTGCCCATGGCGCTGTGGTCCGCTCGCTGTGACGTGGAGAAAGGGGCGGTATTTTACGCATAAACGTGACGGGGAGTAATGCCCAAAGGGCTCGAAGACATCACCGTTCGTAGGAATCCGCAGCCCGGGAAGGAGGAGCGCCGGAGGCTCCCCGTCTGAGCGACGCTGCGCCATCGCGGGCACGCACGTTGCCGTTATCGGAAACGGCAGTGACCATGACCATTCGGCAGCTTGAGTTTTCGACACACCCCCGCTTTGCGGCATACTCGCCTCCTCTGGAGACCGATGAAGCATGCTCGAGCCACTCAATTCCCGCGTCGAATCCTGTTACCAACAAGCCGAAGATTTTTTCAAACGTCCTTTCAAACGCCCTGTCGTCAGCCTCAAGCTGCGCGGCCAGAAGGCGGGTGTCGCGCACCTGCACGAAAACCTGCTGCGCTTCAATCCGCAGCTGTACCGCGAAAACAGCGAAGACTTCCTGCGCCAGACCGTAGCTCACGAAGTCGCGCACCTGGTGGCCCATCAATTGTTCGGCGACACCATTCAGCCCCATGGCGAGGAATGGCAACTGATCATGCGCGGCGTGTACGAACTGCCGCCCAATCGCTGCCACACCTATGAAATCCAGCGCCGCAGCGTGACCCGATACATCTATCGCTGCCCGTGCCCGGACAGTGATTTCCCGTTCTCCGCCCAACGGCACAAGCTGGTGCGCAAAGGGCGTCGGTACCTGTGTCGGCGCTGCCGGGAGATTCTGGTGTTCAGCGGCGAAACGCGGGTGGAGTGATGCGCTCGCCATGGCATTCAATGCCGGCCCTTTCGTGAGCAAGCTCACCCCCACAGAACACGTCACATGTCGCCAGATTCGCGGGCACTGAGGTCTACCGTGGGAGTGAGCTTGCTCACGAAGGCGTCTAACCATTGGTTACCCCGCCACATCCCACAGCGGGGGTGCCGAAAGCCCTAAAACAACCGGGCAACAAAAACCCGCCCCCGGTTTCCCCGAGGCGGGCTTTTCAGTTCAGCGCGAGGCTAAGGGATTACGAGCGGCCTACCTGAGCAGGCCCCTCGGCCACGCCCAGGTCATCCTCAGGACGGTTTTCTTCGATGGCACGACCACCGGAAGCAAGCTCAGCCTGCATTTGCGGCACGTCCAGCTCTTTCACCCACTTGGCGACCACCAGGGTAGCCACCGCATTGCCCACCAGGTTGGTGAGGGCGCGCGCTTCGGACATGAAGCGGTCGATGCCCAGAATCAGGGCAAGACCCGCCACTGGCAGGTGACCGACCGCCGACAGGGTGGCGGCCAGCACGATGAAGCCCGAACCGGTCACACCGGCAGCGCCTTTGGAAGACAGCAGCAGCACCAACAGCAGCGTGATCTGGTGAGTGATGTCCATGTGGGTGTTGGTCGCCTGAGCGATGAACACCGCCGCCATGGTCAGGTAGATCGAGGTACCGTCCAGGTTGAACGAGTAACCGGTCGGGATCACCAGACCCACGACGGATTTCTTCGCGCCCAGACGCTCCATCTTGATCAGCATGCGAGGCAGTGCGGACTCGGACGACGAGGTGCCCAACACGATCAGCAGTTCTTCGCGGATGTACTTGATCAGCTTCAGCACGCTGAAGCCGTGGGCGCGGGCGATGGCGCCCAGCACCAGCAGCACGAACAGCAGGCAGGTGATGTAGAAGCACAGCATCAACTGGCCCAGTTGCACCAGGGTGCTTACGCCGTAAGCGCCGATGGTGAATGCCATGGCACCCAGCGCACCCAGCGGTGCCAGCTTCATGATCATGTTGATGATGTTGAACATGATGTGAGCGAAGCGATCGATGAAGTCCAGCACCGGCTTGCCGTAGGCACCCAGACGATGCAGGGCGAAACCGAAGATCACCGAGAACATCAGTACTTGCAGGATGTCGCCGTTGGCGAAGGCACCGACGATGGTGTTCGGGATCACGTTCAGGATGAAGCCAACGACGCTCTGGTCTTGGCCAGCGCTGACGTAGGCGGCGATTTTGGAGGCGTCGAGGGTCGAAACGTCGACGTTCATGCCGGCACCCGGCTGAACGACGTTGACCACGACCAGACCGATGATCAGCGAGATGGTGGAAACGATTTCGAAGTAAAGCAGCGCGTAGCCGCCGGTCTTGCCCACGGATTTCATGCTTTGCATGCCAGCGATGCCGCTGACGACGGTGCAGAAGATGATGGGGGCGATGACCATTTTGATCAGTTTGATGAACCCGTCACCCAAAGGCTTGAGCGCTTTACCAGCGTCGGGATACCAGTGACCGATGGCGATACCAATGATGATTGCGACGATCACCTGGGCGTACAGGGATTTGTAGATTGGCTGACGAGTCGTCATTGCAGTTTCCTCAAGAGCATCGTGCGCATCATTCCCGATACACCGATGCCTAAAGTGCGAACCCACCTGCTCGGAGGGATTTGTTGTTGTCGAGCTGCGCGCGGCAGACCTCTGCGCCCTCTATCGCAATCACCGTGCCATCTTTGGCGAATTCACTGGAAGCCCCGAACGGCATGGACTGCCTGGTTAACGTTCGCCAACAATTCGGCTCCAAGGTGGCGGATTTCCGCCCATTCCTGACAATATCGCCTGTTCATTGGCGGGTATCCGCCTTGTGGCATCGCTGGATGGCTTCGCGGTTTGATCAGGCGATCAAGGTGTGGATAGGGCATATCGGGCGTAGGGAATCTGGCATTGAGCACCTGACATTGTAGGAGTGAGCTTGCTCGCGATAGCGGCCGGTCTGGCACCCGTGTAATGACAGGTAGATCGCAATCGCGAGCAAGCTCACTCCTACAGGAGGAGGAAGCGTCCGTGAGGTGAATTCAGCCCCAATCCGAGTCGTCAAATCGCAAACTGAATCCTGAACGCCGCGCCCCCCAACGCCGATTCGCCCAGCGTCAACTGCGCGCCGTAGCTTTCAATAATGTCTTTGACCACCGCCAGTCCGATCCCCTGCCCCGGGTTTTGTCGGTCCAGCCGCTCGCCGCGTTCCAGAATCCGGGCACGCTGGCTGTGCGGCACGCCAGGCCCATCGTCTTCGATCAGCAACACGTCACCCATCACCGAAGGCTGCCAGCGGATGCGCACTTCGCCGAGGCACAGGCGATAGGCGTTTTCCAGCAGATTGCCGAGCATCTCCAGCAATGCGCCTTCTTCCATTTGCACCTGGCTGTCGTCCGGCAGGTCGTAGGTGACCGCCACCCGCTTGTCGCGATAGACCTTCTCCAGCGTATTGCACAGGCTCTCGACCACTGGCTTGAGGGCCACGTGGTGCCGCACCAGCCCGCTCTTGCGCAGGCTGGCCCGTTGCAATTGATAGCCGATCTGCTGACTCATGCGCTCGATCTGCGATTGCAGGATACGCGCCTGTTCCAGGTCTTCCGGGCGTTTGGCGATGTTCTCGCTGACGCCTTGCAGCACAGCCAGCGGAGTCTTCAGGCTGTGGGCCAGATCGCCCAGGGAGTCGCGGTATCGAATTCGCTGTTCACGTTCGCTGCGCAACAGGCGGTTGAGGGAGTCGGTCAGGCGCAGCAGTTCGCTGGGATGCTTTTCGCTGAGGCTTTCCCGCGAGCCCTCCTCGACTTGATCCAATTCCTGGCTCATGCCCTTGAGCGCACGCAGGCTCCACGTCAGGCCGACCCACAGCAGAATCAGCAACACCAGCAAGGCGCCGCCGAAGCCGAGGTAAAGCTTCTCCCGCAGATCGGAAATCGTTTGTTGATACTCGCGAACGGGCTGCACCGCGACGATGCTGTACGCCGCATTGCGTCCACCGAGCAGTTTGATTTCCACGTCATAGACGAAGAACTCTTCGCCATCGGCCTGACGAATCTTGGCGAATTCGGTGCCGAGGCCGTCGTAGCGCGGTTGGTAGTCGATGGCCTCGTCTTCGGTGGCGCGGGACCGCCAGACCAGCTTGCCGGCCCGGTTATAGATGTAGCCCAACAGGCGGCTGTCGGGCAGGCTGAATTGCTCGCCGGGCAGCAGGGTCGGCATCATCAGCCGGTCGTCCTCGACCCGGGCGGCGGAAATCAGCGTCGTGACGTCGGACGCCAGGCGCTTTTCGATGGAGCTTTCGAGGGCCAGGCTGAAGGCGCTCTGCAACGCCGGCAACATCAACAGCATGAAAATGACCGCCAGGGTTGCGGCGGCCAGCATCAATCGGACGCGGAGCGATCGAATCATCGACAGCGCTCAGTGAACAGGTAGCCCAAGCCGCGTACGGTGTCGATCGGCTTGAAGCCTGCCGGGCCTTCCAGCTTGCGGCGCAGACGCCCCACCAACACCTCGATCACGTTCGGGTCGCGCTCGTCGTCATCCGGATACAGCTGCTCCATCAAGCGCTCCTTCGGCACCACTTGCTGGTGATGGCGCATGAGGTATTCGAGAATCCGGTACTCGTAGGCTGTCAGCGCCAGCGGTGCTTCGTCCATCGATGCCTGTTTGCGGTTGAGGTCCAGCGTCAGCGGCCCGGCGACGATCGTGGACTGGGTGAAGCCGCTGGAACGGCGCAGCAGCGCATTCATGCGGGCTTCGAGTTCTTCGAACTGAAACGGTTTGACCACGTAGTCATCGGCGCCTGCCGCCAGCCCTTCGACCTTGTCCTGCCAATTGCCGCGTGCGGTCAGAATGAGGATCGGGAACGCCTTGTTCTGCGCCCGCAGTTGACGAATCAGGTCCAGCCCGCCGATGCCCGGCAGGCCAAGGTCGATCACCGCCAGGTCGTGGTTGAACTGCCCTGCCTGATACAGCGCCTCCTCTGCGTTGCCCACCGCCTCGACCACGTGACCGCTCTCGGTCAGCCGCGTCTGCAAATGATGGCGCAGCAGGGCTTCATCTTCGACAACCAGCAGTTTCATGACGCTCTCCCGGGCACATTCATACCTCTCGCTTGATGATCCTTGAACGCTGACGGCTTACAACCGGTGATGCACAGGCAAATAATTGTCCGGCCCCTGGGTCAGGCTGGCCGACTGCGAGGCGTACGCCCCGCTCATGGTCGGTGCGGTGACGGAGAGTTTAGCCGCGCTTGGCAGCATTATCCCGCTGAGTTTCCTGCTGCTTTTCGCCGGATCGACACGGGAAACATCGGGACGGCCTTCGGTGGCGTGTGCGGCGGCGCTGCCGCCCAGAAACGCCAGCGCCAAAAACAGCTTGTTCATCGTCGGCATATGCAGGTCCTCCGGCGCCGGGCGCCTTGTTGGGTACGGGGTTGAGCATACGCAGCCAGCGCTGAACCCCTCCTGAACACGTTCTGAACCCCGGCTGAACACATATGTACCGCACGGGGTCGGAACCTGTACGGCACAATCGTCTAGGCTCAACGCCAGACGAAGCCCTTTGTAGAAGCCTCTTCTAAAAAGTGCAGCCCCTTATAAAAAGTGCAGCCCCTTAAAAGGAGAACACCATGCGTTTATTGATCGCTCTCACGCTCATGTGTCTGGCGGGGCTCGCCCAGGCCGAAGTGAAAACCCGCACGATCGACTATCAGGCCGCCGACGGCACGAAACTGGTCGGCTATTACGCCTATGACGATGCGATCAAGGGTCCGCGTCCGGGCGTTGTCGTGGTGCATGAGTGGTGGGGCCTGAACGATTACGCCAAGCGCCGGGCCCGTGATCTGGCCGTGCTGGGCTATACCGCGCTGGCCATCGACATGTATGGCGAAGGCAAGAACACCGAACACCCCAAAGATGCCATGGCGTTCATGCAAGCCGCCACGGCAGACGCCGCCGCGTCGGCCAAGCGCTTCGACGCGGGGCTGGAGCAACTGAAGAAGCAGCCTGAAACCAACCCGCAAAAAATCGCCGCGATCGGCTACTGCTTCGGCGGCGGCGTGGTACTGGACGCGGCACGTCGAGGTGAACCGCTCGACGCCGTGGTCAGTTTCCATGGCGCGTTGACCACCAAGACCCCGGCGAAAGAGGGCGTGACCAAAACGCCTATGCTGGTCGAGCATGGCAATGGTGACACCATGGTCACTGCGCAGAACGTCGCAGACTTCAAGAAGGAAATGGACGCCGTCAAGGCTGACTACAAGTTCGTCGGCATCGACGGCGCCAAGCATGGCTTCACCAATCCCGACGCCGACAAGCTGAGCCATGGCGATCATGGCGGTCCGGATATCGGCTACAACGAAGCCGCCGACATGAGTTCGTGGGCCGACATGAAAGCGTTCCTGAAAGAGCAGTTTGCGAAGAATTCGACGATGTAAGTCGATCTGATCATGTCCCTGTACGAGCGTGGCTTGTCCTGCGATCGACGGTGAAACCGTCGCAAGAACCTTCACCCAAATTTTCCTGATACAACACGGGTGTATGGTTTTTGCTGCCGGTTCCCGTCCGATCACGGGACAAGCCTCGCTCCTACAGGGGATGGCAGACACCGCCCCCCTTTTAGCAGGCAAGAGATCTGTGGTGTTTGGAGATCCAATTCCTGCAAAATGCCGCTCATGACGCCGACTCTTCCCCCCTGCTGCCCTACCCTTACCGCTCATTGGCCGCTGCCATTTCCATTGGCCAATGTGGTGTTGGTCAGCACCCCATTCGATCCGCAAAAACTGGTCGAAGGCGACTTCCAGCGCTGCTTCATCGAACCGCCCGCCAGCATCCAACGCTCGGTTGCCAAGCGTCAGACGGAATTTCTCGCAGGCCGTCTTTGTGCGCGGGAAGCGATGCATCAGCTCGATGGTCGCCAGCATGTGCCCTTGATTGGCGAAGATCGCGCTCCGATCTGGCCTGATGACTTGTGCGGCTCGATCACCCACAGCACCGGCTGGGCTGCCGCTATCGTTGCGAACAAACAGCACTGGCGCAGCTTGGGCATGGATGCCGAACAGCTGATGACGTCTGAACGCGCCTCAAGACTCGCCGGAGAAATTCTCATCGCTGACGAACTGCAACGCATGGCTGCAGGCCCCGAACACCAGATCGCACTGCACGTCACCCTGACCTTTTCCCTCAAGGAAGCCTTGTTCAAAGCCCTCTACCCTCTGGTGCTCAAGCGCTTCTACTTCGAAGACGCTGAACTGTTGGACTGGGCGGAACAGGGCACGGCCAGATTGCGATTGAAGATCGACCTGTCAGAGGAATGGCACAGCGGGGTTGAGCTGCAGGCACAATTCAGCGTAGAGGGGGGCCAGTTGTTGAGTCTGGTGGCGATACCTGCCTGATCGGGTCTGTACAGAGGTCGCAGAATCAAAAGCAGGTCTGGTTTGGTCTGATTACCTAAATCTGTCAGGCGCTATTCGCCGACGGGCAGTGCTCACACCGCCCCACCCATTCCACGCGATAACTCAAACAACAGCTGCGCCGCCGCCGAATCAACTTCCCATCGGTCCCTTCTTCATAAGTGATGGTCTTGAACAGCGGATTGCGCGCCCCGTCGGGCCTGAACCGCTTGTTCAGCAGGCCATGACCGACCTCGGCAGCGAGGCCATCGATCTGCGCCAGTTGCCGCAAACAGCGTTCCAGATAATCCCCAGCACTGCTCCACAACACCGCCGAGGCGACGCCGCCATAGGCACTCAACCGCTCAATCACCTGTTGCAAATTGTTCAGCAGTGGCGCAAATCGTTCGAAGGGGTCTTTCGAATCCGACGCTTGAAACGCCTCGCTCTCAAACCTCACGCCGTCCAGAAAACCCCGCTCATGCAGGGCAAACGCCAGATCATTCAGCGCCAAAGGCCAGCTCATCCCCTTTACCAGACTCGCCACCACCACGGGCGGGATCAGTTGCATGGCGTAGAACTTGAACCATTGCGACACCAGCACCGGCAGCTTCTCAGGCATCAGTTCCGGGCCGTACACCTGCATCAGCAGGCGATTGAGCGCTTCGTCCCGCAGCAATTCCGGCAGCAGGAACACCGGGCGAGCATCGTCTTGTACGCAGGTATTAGCGAATCCCGCATAAGGCCCGCCGAGAATGACCCGATTCACGCATCCCCCTGCTGACGAGGCCACGTCAGGCTAAAGCACGCGCCGCCCAACGACTGGCTGCGACCGACCAATGCCCGCCCCCCGTGCCAATGCACGATGCGCCGGACGATGGACAGCCCCAACCCATGGCCGCCCGACGCCCGCGTGCGGCTGTCGTCGAGGCGCATGAACGGGGTGAAAATTCGATCCCACGCGGTTTCCGGGACACCGGGTCCATCGTCTTCAACGTCGATGCGGCAACGCGCCTGACTCAATTGAAAGACGATCCGCACCTCGGATTCAGCGTGCCGCATTGCGTTGCTGACCAGATTTTGCAACGCGCGATGCAAGTAGCGCGGCTCGGCCTCGACCCACGCTTCGTCGTCTTGCGAGGCGTCCTCGCCGATCAAGCGCTGCGTCCCGCGCATCACACGCACATTGGCCCGCAGTGGCGCCAGTTCGGTGATCACCTGATCGATCAGCGCTTGCAGATCGACGCGCTGAAAACTCAAGGTTGGCGCGCCCTGCTCCAGCCGCGCGTAGGTCAACATCTCGTCCACCAATTTGTCGAGGTCCTGGATGTCGTTGTCCATGCCGATCAGGTACTTGCGCCGCGCCTCAGGGGTGCTGGCATCGCTGATCATCTCCAGGCCAAACCGCAGGCGTGCCACCGGCGTGCGCAGTTCGTGGGACACCGCGCGTACCAGTTCGCGCTGGATGGTCAGCGAACGCTGCAAGTGCTCGGCCATGCCATTGAAGGCTGAGGCCAGGCGGCCTACCGAATCGGCACCGGTTTCCGGCACCCGGGTTTCCAGACTGCCTTGGGCGATCTGCGTGGCCGCCGCTTCCAGTCCGCGCAAACGATGCTCCAATCGACGCACCAGCAAATACACAAACAGCCCGATCAGACACAGCCCCAGAAACGCGATCAGCACCAACAGCTCGGGCGGATAAGGGTTCAGCTGATACAAAGGGCCAAGCTCCAGCACCCACGGGGTCTTACCGACGCCGGACAGCACCCGGATCGAGTCGCCGCCCTTGCCCAGCGCCATCACCGTGTCACCTTCCTCGATGCGCCGTCGCTGGTCGTCGTCGACATCGGCCCTCTGCAGCGTGATCAGGTGCATGTCGAAGCCAAATCCCTTACTCACGCGCAGGGTTTCCAGACGCGCTGGCTGCTCCTCGACAGGGAAACGCACCAACTCGTCGAGCAGTAGAAAAATCGTCGCCCGGGCCAGTTGCTCGCTGATCTGCTGCACCTCACCGGTCAACAGCAGCGCACTGCCGGGCTTATCGGACGCGCCGGGCTCCACCTCGCGGAACACCCGCGCGGCGTGGGGGCCGGTCTGTTCGACCAGCACCTGGCCGTGGCTCAGCCGGTTGCGCGCCCCGCTGTCCAGATGCGCCTGTTCAGCCGTTTCCAGTTCAAGGGGGATGCCCAGCAACCGCTCCCAGACCGCCAGGGCGCGAATACGCTCGATGCTGTCCATTGCCTTGAGGTTGTCGGCCATCAGGCTGAACGTGCCATGGGCCAGTTGTTCGCGGTACTGCTCACCCCGGACGCTGTTGGCCACATGCAGCGTCAACACGCCCAGCAGCGCCACCAGCACCAGAACGCCGAGCATCCCGCCGTAAATGCGCAGGAAAATCGAATTCATCGCTCGACCCGGCCAGAGATGCTCATCTCTTTCGCCGCTTCCGGCACGAACAGGTAGCCCTTGTTGCGCACGGTTTTGATCAGGCGCGGATGAATGGGGTCGTCGCCGATTCGAGGGCGAATTTTCGAAATGCGCACATCGATGGAGCGGTCCTGCCCGTCGTAGCCAACGCCGCGCAGGGCGGTGAAGATCTTCTCGCGGGACAGGATGCGCCCGGCATGGCTCACCAACAGCCACAGAAGATCGAACTCAGCGCTGGTCAATTCGATGCTCACTTCATGGAGCCAGGCTTCGCGCAGGGCGTTGTCCACGACCAAAGGGCCGAACACGCGACGCCGGGGTACTTGCGTAGAGGCGTCTGTCGTGTCGCTGCGCCTCAACAGCGCGTGAATACGCGCGAGCAACACCCGGGGATGCACCGGTTTACAGACGAAATCGTCAGCCCCCATGTCCAGCCCCGCCACCTGATCACTGTCGTCGGTGCGCGCGGTCAGCATCAGGATCGGCCCATGATAGTCGGCGCGCGCGTTGCGACAGATGCTCAGGCCGTCTTCGCCAGGCAGCATCAGGTCAAGAATCACCAGGTCCGGCTGCTCTTCGACAATGCGCCTCGCCGCCCGCGTGCCGTCACTCTCGACGGCCACCTGCAAGCCATGACGCTCAAGGTAGTCGCGGGTCAGCTCTGCCAGCCGACGGTCATCCTCGACGATCAGCACCTGCCAGGGTTCTTGCTGCACGCTCCATGTCTCCTGGTTTCTTATTATTAATAGACGGCTGGCGCGATCCGCCTGGCAAGACAACTTCCACGGCCTGCGGCCAGCATCAACAGCAGCCCCTGAATCAACGGGCCAGGGATTCTACCCCTCGCCCAACATGACACGCGACATGCAAAACCGACCTCAGCACGACCCTGTCCACCCCGACGTGTCTGACAGAATTTGCACCTGCGCACAACTCGAAAATTCTTTTTACCGGTGAAAAATGGCTCGTCCCAGTGACGACGCGGCCTACGCGGGATTTCCCCATATCCCACACAAATTACACACAGCTTTATCCACAGCTCATACGTTGCAATTGGTGTCCGAAACGCATTATCTTGTACCCCGTCGCTGATCGAGACCCTACATGTAGGGTTTCACTGAAAAAACCAAACACAAGTGACCGAGAAATTTCAAGCTTTTTTCTCGCGCCCAAGGGGCTGAGTTATCCCCCGTTTCACCGCCTGACCGCTCACGCGAATGGCAGACAATCCGGCTTCATGATCTGCGCGTTACGGTACAAGTGCTGCAACATTAAACCAGCATTCTGCTTCAGATTTTTCCGGGTGACGCGCCGCAGAGCCGCACCCTTTTCGGACTTCAAAGCCAGGGTCGGCGCTTCTTCAGCCTTCCCCTTCGTTATGAAGTCTTTGGGTCGACGTTGGTCGGTCAACGGCTTCAAGACGGAACGGTGGGCATGTGATTCATGCCCAATAAACATTAGAGAACGTGGAGACACCCATGCAAACAGACACAACTCGCGAGAATCCGCAGGCCATCGCGCCGCAGCCAGGTGCGACCCAGCAGGACCTGTCCGCGACCGCACCGGGTCAGCTGCGTGTGATCAAACGTAACGGCACGGTCGTGCCGTACACCGATGACAAGATCACCGTTGCCATCACCAAAGCGTTCCTCGCAGTTGAAGGTGGCACTGCCGCCGCGTCTTCGCGCATCCACGACACCGTTGCCCGCCTGACCGAGCAGGTCACCGCGACCTTCAAGCGTCGCATGCCGTCGGGCGGCACCATTCACATCGAAGAAATTCAGGATCAGGTCGAACTGGCGCTGATGCGCGCTGGCGAGCAAAAAGTGGCTCGCGACTACGTGATCTACCGTAACGACCGCTCCAAAGAGCGCGCCGGTCGTGGCGGCGAAGCGCCGGTTCAGGCTCACCCGTCGATCCGCATCACTGCCAAAGACGGCAGCCTGGTGCCGCTGGACATGGGCCGTCTGAACACCATCGTCACCGAAGCGTGCGAAGGCCTGGCTGAAGTCGACGCCAACCTGATCCAGAACGAAACCCTGAAAAACCTCTACGACGGCGTAGCGTTGACCGACGTCAACACTGCGTTGGTGATGACCGCACGCACCCTCGTCGAGCGCGAGCCGAACTACTCGTTCGTGACCGCCCGCCTGCTGATGGACACCCTGCGCGCCGAAGGCCTGGGCTTCCTGGGCGTCGCCGAAAGCGCCACTCACCACGAAATGGCCGACCTGTATGCCAAGGCGTTGCCGGCTTACGTCGCCAAAGGCATCGAGTTCGAACTGTTGAACCCGGTTCTGGCCGAATTCGACCTGGAAAAACTGGGCAAGGCGATCAACCACGAACGCGACCAGCAATTCACTTACCTGGGCCTGCAGACCCTGTACGACCGTTACTTCATCCACAAGGATGGCGTGCGTTTCGAACTTCCGCAGATCTTCTTCATGCGTGTGGCCATGGGCCTGGCGATCGAAGAGAAAGCCCGTGAAGACCGCGCCATCGAGTTCTACAACCTGCTGTCGTCCTTCGACTACATGGCCTCGACCCCGACGCTGTTCAACGCCGGTACCCTGCGTCCACAGCTGTCGAGCTGCTACCTGACCACCGTTCCGGATGACCTGTCGGGCATTTACCACGCCATCCACGACAACGCCATGCTGTCCAAATTCGCAGGCGGTCTGGGCAACGACTGGACCCCGGTTCGTGCGCTGGGCTCGTACATCAAGGGCACCAACGGCAAATCCCAGGGCGTCGTGCCGTTCCTGAAAGTCGTCAACGACACCGCCGTAGCCGTGAACCAGGGTGGCAAACGCAAAGGCGCGGTCTGTGCCTACCTGGAAACCTGGCACATGGACATCGAAGAGTTCATCGAACTGCGCAAGAACACCGGTGATGATCGCCGTCGTACCCACGACATGAACACCGCCAACTGGATCCCTGACCTGTTCATGAAGCGTGTCTTCGACGACGGCAAGTGGACCCTGTTCTCGCCATCCGAAGTGCCGGACCTGCACGACCTGACCGGCAAGGCCTTCGAAGAGCGCTACGAGTACTACGAAGCGCTGACCGAATACCCCGGCAAGATCAAGCTGTTCAAGACCATCCAGGCCAAAGACCTGTGGCGCAAAATGCTGTCCATGCTGTTCGAAACCGGCCACCCGTGGCTGACCTTCAAGGACCCGTGCAACCTGCGTTCGCCGCAGCAGCACGTCGGCGTGGTTCACAGTTCGAACCTGTGCACCGAAATCACCTTGAACACCAACAAGGATGAAATCGCGGTCTGCAACCTGGGCTCGATCAACCTGCCGAACCACATCGTCAACGGCAAGCTGGACACCGACAAGCTGAAACGCACCATCGACGTCGCCGTGCGCATGCTCGACAACGTGATCGACATCAACTACTACTCGGTGCCACAGGCGAAGAACTCCAACTTCCGCCACCGTCCAGTCGGTCTGGGGATCATGGGCTTCCAGGACGCGCTGTACCTGCAGCACATCCCTTACGGTTCCGATGCGGCCGTCGAATTCGCCGACCGTTCGATGGAAGCCGTCAGCTACTACGCGATCCAGGCGTCCTGCGACCTGGCCGACGAGCGCGGTGCCTACGAGACGTTCCAGGGTTCGCTGTGGTCCAAAGGCGTGCTGCCGCTGGATTCGCAACAGATCCTGATCGAAGCCCGTGGTCAGAAGTACATCGACGTCGACCTGAACGAAACCCTGGACTGGGCGCCAGTCCGTGCCCGCGTTCAGAAAGGCATTCGTAACTCGAACATCATGGCCATCGCGCCGACCGCGACCATCGCCAACATCACCGGCGTTTCGCAGTCGATCGAACCGACCTACCAGAACCTGTACGTGAAATCGAACCTGTCGGGCGAATTCACCGTGATCAACCCGTATCTGGTTCGCGACCTGAAAGCACGTGACCTGTGGGACTCGGTCATGATCAACGACCTCAAGTACTACGACGGTTCGGTGCAACAGATCGAGCGCATCCCGCAAGAGCTGAAAGACCTCTACGCCACCGCGTTCGAAGTCGAAGCCCGCTGGATCGTCGACGCGGCAAGCCGTCGCCAGAAGTGGATCGACCAGGCGCAGTCGCTGAACCTGTACATCGCTGGCGCCTCGGGCAAGAAGCTTGACGTGACCTACCGCATGGCGTGGTTCCGTGGCCTGAAAACCACCTACTACCTCCGTGCCCTGGCCGCGACCAGCACCGAGAAATCGACCATCAACACCGGCAAGCTGAACGCCGTTTCCAGCGGCGGCCACGGCCCGGACGACTCGGCGATCACCGCCCCACGTCCAGCCGAAGCAGCCCCGGCAGCTGGCCCGGCGCCGGTACCAAAGGCTTGCGCCATTGATGAGCCGGATTGCGAGGCTTGCCAGTAAGCTAACTAATAGCCCCCCAAGGGGGGCCTATTAGAAAATCACGAAAATTATCACTGTGCGTGCTGCAGCACGAAGGTGAAAAAGGAGAGGTATAGGCAGGCGAAAGCGGCGTTAAAGCAGAAAGCCGCTGTGTCAGGTTATGGAAAACAAAGAAGGAGTACGAAGCGATCTGCAATACGAGGATAAATCTAAAAGATTAGCCTCCGAAGCTTAACAGAGCGATAAAACTCGCGGGCAATTGCGCAAAGTTGTGGAGACCTACCGCAATACCCGCGCCACTAAAACCATGTCAAAGCGTCTGAGGGGAGTGCATTGAGCCAAATACTGACGATATCGTCAATGACTCTCTGCCGGATGGTCCCCGTAAGACATGAAATTTTTCCTTACGGAGATCCGATCATGAGCATTAATACAAAAGCTTCATCCCACGAAGTTGCGCAATTGGCTTCCGAGACTTTACGGAACCCTAGCGCCTCTGCAATTTCCAAGACGCTCGCAGCGTCAGTACTTTCCCAAACCCATTCGGCGAAACAGACGGGCGCGGAAATGGAACATATCGCCGGGAAAGTATTGCAGAGCGACAAATACAGCGAAACCAGCAAGACCCTTGCCGGCTCGCTAGTGTCTCAGTCCAACAAAGATCGCTGAGGTGGACCATGAGAATTAATATGGCTCACGTCAGAGAACGTGCATCGGGCGGCGGATGGATCAATTTCGCGGTTTTCGATGCGCGGTCCACAAACGGAAGCAACGATGCCCTTTTGGCGCAACTCACCTACTCCGCAAGGAATTCGGGCTTGAAGGTTGACCAAGCGGCTTTGGCTTACAGGTCTGGCGGTAGGATTCAGTTTTACGGCGCCAAGCATCTTGTAGACTATCTCGCGAGGATGGGTCTTCCACGGTGGACTCATACCATTGATGCTTAAACTTTAAGGACGAGGAGCCCAGAATCATGGGCTCCACAACTTACCTCACATGGATTATTTATGACGGATGAACCGTGCTGCGAGCATTTCGGATCATCTATCGTTTTCCTACTTCAGATACTCCACCGCTTGCCAAGCTAGGAGTACGCCTCATACCAGCTGCCTCGCTAAATTCCAAAAAACCTATTGCGTCAGAGCGCGCCGCTCCGACTACGCTGCCAGTCTTCGTATGGAAGGCTTCGATACCTCGACCGCCGAGTCCAAACGCCGTCTGCCCTCCCGAGAAGAGCTGCTCAACAGCTACCGCAAAAAAAACAGGCCTAATGGTCGACAGATACGGCGTCGGACATGACCTTTACTGCTCGCGTGGCAGCACCGTGCTGCGCAACCGTTTCGACCTGACCGAAGCGAAAATCCTAGAGCAAGCCGAGCACGACCTATCCGAAGTCGCCGCTGAAGCCATCTACTTCCCCCCTCCCCTAGACGACCGGCGGTACCTGCAAGCCTTCCACTACAAGCTGTTCGCCGATCTCTACGATTGGGCGGACGAGTTGCGCACCGTCGACATTTTCGAAGACCAGACCCACTTCCGCGTCACTCACCGCATTGAGCCCATGGCCAACAAGCTGTTCAAGGTATTGGCCGACGCAAACTGCCCTTCAGGAGCTGGAACGGGGGCGATTGATTGCGGCGAGTGCGGGGCTGTTTGGCGATCTGAACGTGATTCATCCGTTTCGTGAAAGGAACGGGAGTGCGCAGCGGATTCTGTTTGAACACAATCTTCGTGAACGTGGGGTTTGAGATCAGTTGACGGCCGGTGGGGGGATTGGCACTTCCGCTGGTTGACGCGCCTTGACCAAAATACTGCGGGCATGGGCGCCTTTTGTCAGGTCAGCGGTCATCGAAATGGGCAACGTTGAAAGTCGCACATGCGTGAACGTCAGGTATTACGGGCATCTGCAGGGTCAAGGGCATTTATCAGCCGTTGACCTGCATCACAAACACCGACACATGACGAAATACGCAGTTTCGCTAATACCACATCGTGTGTATTCTTACGCCTCTGACCACTAGATAGGCGATTAGCAATCAGTGAATCGCTAGCAGGTCAAGAAGAATTCGTGCGCTTTCATAAACTCGAATGACGCCTGAAAATGATGGATAGACGGGTCGCAGCACTGACGTATGGAGCATATTTCCGTATACTCGCGCCCCCCAAATCAAGGACAACGCCATGACCACCTGCGCAGCCAAAGCCGACCGGATTTGCATGGTCATCACCCGTCTGCCATGTCAGCGTTCTGCTCCTCTCCCGGGTGACGGCCCTCGCGTCTGACAGCCTTCACGGCAACCCCGAACACATAGATTTCCCGAGAGCCTTCCCTCGAACGCTGTATGAAGTGACCCATGTCACAGCAGCAAACCGATTACTCAAATCCACAGGCCGCTTAAAACCGGTCCTCTAGCAGGAGCCTCCTCACCATGCTGAGCTGGGACGAATTCGACAAAGAAGACGCCGCTGAACCCATCAAAGGCGCCAACGCTGGCCACGCTTCCGAAGCGGCCATGGATAAACTCGACAGCGCCGGTGGTGCTGCCGCTCGCGACGCACGCGCTGTCAGTGCCAATGACTCCGCAGCCGTGGCGCGCGCCAAAGCCGCGCTGGACAAACTCGACGTTGCCGAAGGTCTGGCCGAACTCGAAGGCTCGGCTGCCCGCGTCGCTGTCGACGAAAAGCGCATGATCAACTGCCGCGCCGACCTCAACCAACTCGTGCCTTTCAAGTACGACTGGGCCTGGCAGAAATACCTGGACGGCTGCGCCAACCACTGGATGCCGCAAGAAGTCAACATGACCGCCGACATCGCCCTTTGGAAAAACCCGGAAGGCCTGACCGACGACGAACGCCGCATCGTCATGCGCAACCTGGGCTTCTTCTCCACCGCCGACTCCCTGGTCGCCAACAACCTCGCGCTGGCCGTGTATCGCCTCATCACCAACCCTGAATGCCGCCAGTACATCCTGCGCCAGGCCTTCGAGGAAGCGATCCACACCCACGCCTACCAGTACTGCATCGAATCCCTGGGCATGGACGAAGGCGAAATCTTCAACATGTACCACGAGATCCCGTCGGTCGCGAAAAAAGCCGCCTGGGGGCTCAAATACACCCGCGCCATCTCCGACCCGGAATTCAACACCGGCACCGTCGAGACCGACAAAGAACTGCTGCGCAACCTGATCGCTTACTACTGCGTGCTGGAAGGCATCTTCTTCTACTGCGGCTTCACCCAAATCCTCTCCATGGGCCGCCGCAATAAAATGACCGGCGTCGCAGAACAGTTCCAATACATCCTGCGCGACGAATCCATGCACCTGAACTTCGGCATCGACGTGATCAACCAGATCAAAATCGAAAACCCACACCTGTGGGACGCCGAACTGAAGGAAGAAGCCTCGCAAATGATCCTGCAAGGCACCCAACTGGAAATCGAATACGCCCGCGACACCATGCCCCGCGGCGTACTCGGCATGAACGCCGCGATGATGGAGGACTACCTCAAGTTCATCGCTAACCGTCGGTTGAGCCAGATTGGGTTGAAGGAAGAGTACCCAGGGACGACCAACCCGTTCCCTTGGATGAGCGAGATCATGGACTTGAAGAAAGAGAAGAACTTCTTTGAGACTCGGGTGATTGAGTATCAGACGGGTGGGGCGTTGAGCTGGGATTGATTTGATCCTGCTATCACCAATTAGAAAGAAAGGGGCTGCCAGAACTGGCAGCCCCTTTCCAGCCAGCCCTTTCCAAATTTGTGAAACTTCATTTCTCGAAGTTCACCACGTCAAGCATCTGGCACATCAAGGGTCTGACCGCCCAAGCAATGCGGTTGCGCTCTGTCCGAACTGCCACCGCCGATGCCACCACTCCAGCGATAAGCAGGCGTTCACCGATGCTCTCTATGATAAGGTCAAGCGGCTGGTTCGAGAGCCTTGACTCATGATGCCTCGGTAAAACGAGACCCTCCCCTCATCAGGCAACGGTCAACAATGCAAACGTATCGCATGGCACCCAGCGTCTGAGATTAATTGTAGTAATCCCTGTATTTGTCACAGTTGAAGAACAGCTCCAGCCCTATACACCATGCGACCACACCCCCCCAGATAAAAAAATTGTCTACCCGACTGTCGAGCAGGAATGTCGCGCTTGCACCTGCCAGGATGAGAGCAAAGCCGACATGTTTGCGTTTTTGCCTCTGTCTGATTTTGCGGTTGAGCAGATACCAACTGGTGCATGTGAGAAACAGGACAAAGAGCAAGAGCATCAGGATTGGCCCTCTTGTCTGTCGCTGTAGTCACGACCAAACAGCAATCCAACCCCTGAGGTCATGAGTGTAAGCACCACGATGAGAGAAGCATCAGTCAGGATTGGCGCCCGAAAAAACGCTGCTACGCCAGCGCCTGACAATGCCAGCCCGGCCGCCTTTCTCAGAACTCGCGGTCTGAGCTTGAAGACCAATAGGTATTGGATTGTCATGCAAACCCCGAAAAGCATCGGGTCAGTCATTGGGTCGGAACTCCACCTTGGGCTTCGATCAGCATGGATTTGGCTGAATGCTGCGGCCCGATGCCTCCGTTCACCCATGCCTGCATGTCGACGAGGACGTCGCCCGCGTGGCGCGTCCCCAGTGCCGACCTGACGCCAAATCCGGTTGCGACGCCGGCGGTTTTCCTTAGACCGGACGACTTTGCCGGAAATACCAAGCGACCGACCGCTGCAGCCACGACGGCCCAGGAGTCATTGCTGTCATTGATTCTCTCCGCTTGGTCTCGCGTAAGAGGATCAGACACCGCGATGATCATTTCGCATGGGCGTTTCTGGGCGAGCATACGGTCGTAGAGTTCGACCAGCACGTCATGGATTTTCCAGTTGATCTGGAAAAAATCACAGAACTGCAGGGACCGAAGATTACGCACGTCCTCTGGCATGATGACAACGCGCGTTGCCTGAAAGCGGACGTTGAAACGACCGTAGTATTGAATCCTTTCCAGCTCCATCGAATGCACCTGCCGCAATAGTGAGGCGTCGGATTCTGCTGAGCTGGATTGGATTCCGAAATGCGGGTGACGCGGAAATGGACGAACCTTACCGTTGTTTCGGAGAAGTCCTACGCGGAGGTGCTTATATCGAGGATATCAAGCCGTGGGCGGCCATCACCCCTTCGTGCGCGCCCGATACTCCTGCACCATTTCCTTCGTCACATCCTCTTTGAAGCACAACGGCGAGTACCCACCCGGTCGGCTGTAGGCGCTGCGCTTTCCACATCGGCTTCCATTACGCGCGGCGTTGTAGGGACAGGGGCAATTGCCGGCGTAGTTGGCGATGGAGTCTTCGATGAGGATTTGGGCGATGGCGGCGTCGGTGAGGCGGGTTTCTTTGGCGTTGACGGTGAAGGCGCTGAGCAGTGCGAGGGCTGCGATGAAGCTGGTTCCTACCTTTGTCATGGCTGTTCCTTAGCGATACGGATGAATTTTCCGAATCACTTTTTACCATGACATCATTGAGCCATCACACTGCTTTTTCGCGGTAGATTGTGATCGCATTCCTACCGGGATGGACGAAGGTTCTTACGGACGGTTCGTTGTTTTCCGAATCGAGTTTCTACGGTGTACTTGTGGTCGCTGTCGGACTCCAGCCCGTAGGCTGTTGTTGGATAAGAACCGCCTCAATGACCGTGTGACATTTAATTCCCTGACACCCACATAACTTTTTCGCTAATGAATATTTAGCCGGGTTTCATTTGATCCGGAGCGGCTGGGTTCTTACAGTGGCTTCACCTAATCGAACTTGCACGCGCAAGAAGGTTTATTTCAAATGTTCAAATCCATCGGCATCATCAGCGCGCTCGCTGTTTCTTCTTTGATGGCCTCCCCTGCCGTTTTTGCCGAAGAATCTCCTGCCTTCGTGGCCCGTAACGAAGCGCTGCAAGCGAACGTCGAGCAGCGGGAAGAAGCCTTGGCTGCCAAGGCCGGGGAGCAGGGTAAGTCCCAGCAAGCCTCGACCTACGACCCTCAAGCGGAGCACGCCAAGCACACCTGACCTGTACCGTTTTTCGTTCTGTCTTTTCCTTTGTTGTGTATCTGTTGTTGCAACTCTCTGCGTCGTTGCTCCCGACGTGGGGCCTCAAAGCTCCAAACTTCAGCCGCTTTCCCTAGCGGCTTTTTTTTGATTTAAATAATGTCGACTGGGTAATGACAGTGGAATAGCCGACTTATGTCGGCTGTTAAAACGGGTTAAACATTCTGCAACGTGACCACTGCTGGATTTTCGCCGGCAAGCGCGCTCCTACAGTCGGAGCGGATTGGACGAACGCATTTCTACCATCGTCGGCATGCGTCAGGCAAAATGCGGACCTTTGTAGGAATCAGCCTTTGATGAGGTAGGAATGCGCTTGCTCACCTTGAAATCAGCCTTGATTTGCACCGCTCTGACGTTCGCTTTGAGCGTCGCAGGCGCTCAGGCTGCCACGGACACCAAGCATCCGGCCAAATCGTCCAAAACGGCGCATTCGTCCAAGTCTTCGAAATCTTCCAAAACTTCCAAAACCTCAAAAACCGCACCTGCCAAACCCTCAGGGCAGAAGGTCTCGATGCTTGGGGGCAAGTTCGTGTTTTATCTGCCCAAAGAGTATGTAAAAGGCCCGATGGAAGAGATCGACGATAAGGCTAAAGCCGCAGGCGTGACTGGCTCGCTGTACATGAATACGCCCGCCAAACGAGTGGTAATCATTACTGAAACGCCGCTGCCAGACGGTAAGAACGTGCCCTCCAACGACACTGAAACCCTGGACAACATCATCGCGGAAACCCTGGTGCAGCAGCAGTCCAGCTACAGGGATTTCAGCAAGCTGAGCGAAAAGAAGGTGGTCAGAAAAGGCGTCGGTCTGCGTCAGCTGGATATCTCTGGCAGCGTCGACGGTGGCAAGGTGCTGAGCACGACTGTCGCCGCTGCATCGGGCAATCGCACGGCGATGGTCAATGTGATTTCGCTCGCCAAGGATGCCAAGGCTCACGCGCTGGTGGTGAAGGGTGTGACGGGGAGCAAGTGATGAGTGCTGGCCGTTAAGCAGCACTTTTCAAGCGGCGTCACTCAGTCCGGCAACACCACCCTCACGCCCCCCGGGTGCGCCTTGATCGCGGCGTACGGCACCACTGACCATTCCGGCCCTTCGCAAGCGCGCATGACGCGGGCGAAGTACGGGCCGACATAGATGCCTTTTTCGGTGAAGTGCCACGAAGGAAAATCCCAGACGGATTCGTCGGTGTAGTCGCAGTCGTCGTCGGTTTCGGGGGCCTTCATGTCGTCGGGATGAGCGGCTTTGAGTTGGCTGACGAGCCAGGGCGCGAAGGCCTTGCTGCGGTAGTCGGAATAGGTGTCGAAGCTCACGCCGCCCTCTACGTCGCGTTCGTAATGGAACGGCTTGCCTTTGCCGACCCAGAGAACGTCTTCGAGAGTGAGCGCCTTGCCGGTCGTCGCGTCGAGATTAAGGGGCGAATCGCCGAAGTCAGGGTGTGCGCCGCCGCAGTCGTAGGAGGTGGAGATGTTGAGGCTGACGATACCGGGCGTCATCAATTTCGGGGTGACGGACTGGTCGAACTCACCTTGCGTACGGCTGCCACCGAGCATGCATTGGTGGTAGCTGACGACTTCATTCCACAGCCGCGAGCGCAGTTGTCGGTTGATTTTCTCGGCCTGTTCGGGGGCGTAACCGGAAGTGATTTCGAACAGGGTGATGCCTGATTCAGGCTCGACCCACCATTGCAGGTCGTGCCCCATGAACGTCTCTTTTTTATCAGCCTTGAGTTTCAGCTGGCTGAGGCGCAGGTAGTCGTAAGGAGAGTCGCGATAGATGTCTTGCCAGCCAGGCTCGGCGGTGGCCTCAGGCGCAACGACCTTCTTTTCGCTCAATTGCACCTTGTAGGATTTGCCCTTGGGACTGCTCCACTCCCCTGCCCACCCATCGTCTGAAGATTTATGCAGACGCAGGGTGGGTAAATCTGGATTGTCGTCGTAGCTCAAGCCTTCGGTCAGCGTCAGATCCTGCCCAGTCTGTTTGCCGGAAAGTGCCAAATCCTTGTGGTACTTCTCATAGAAGTAACGCCCGCTGATGTCGTCGGGCCTGGTCAGGTCCAGTTCTACCACGATGGGCGATTTACCGAGCGTGCCGGTGAAGACGTGCAGGCCATCAGCAGCATGAGCGAGCGGGGTCATCAACGCGGCGAGGCACGTCATCTGAGGGAGAAAGCGTTTCAGGGGCATCAGCCGATCCTTTGAAATGATGCGAATTCGGCGGCTAATCTGGCCGTTGACGCAGCATCTGACAAGGGATTGGTGAACGTTTTTTCCGAAGGTGTGAAACTTCATTTTCTGCTTTCGACCGCCATGCGCACCGCAAAGCCGAACAGCACGGTGCCCATCAACCAGCGCTGCACGTTAGCCCACGTGGGTTTGGTCGCCAGAAACACTGCGATCGACCCTGCCGCCATGGCCACCATCGCATTGACCGCGAGACTGACGCCGATCTGCGCGCTGCCCAATATCAGCGACTGGCTGAGAACACTGGAGCCGTTACCGACCGTGATGAATTGCGGCAGCAGCGAGAGATAAAGCACCGCGACTTTGGGGTTGAACAGGTTGGTCAACAGGCCCATCAAAAACAGCTGCTTATTGCTGTCCTGCGGCAACGATTTGACCTGAAACGGTGAACGACCGCCCGGTTTGACCGCTTGCCAAGCGAGGTACAGAAGGTACAGGGCGCCCGCGATGCGCAGGGTGTCATAAGCGTAAGGCACGGCCATGACCAGCCCGGTGATGCCAAATGCCGCGCACACCATATAGAAGATGAAACCGACGCCCACGCCCCCCAGTGAGATCAGCCCTGCCTTGCGACCTTGTGAGATGGAGCGCGAAATCACGTAGATCATGTTCGGCCCTGGGGTCAGAACCATACCCAGCGAGATGAGGGAAAAGGTGATGAGGTTCGAGAGTTCTGGCATGAGCGCTGTCCCGCCATGGTGGAAAATGCCACTCGCAGGAAGACAAGTGACGTTTAGCGCATTGCATGCCATTCGACTGCATAGCGTCTATAGACAGATTCACTGAAAAAGCACCCGGACAGATGGCAGACTTTCGCGCTTATCGACAGCCGGTGGCGATTATTTGACCAGTAGTGGCAAATCGCTCTTCCCAGTTATCCGGAAGCGCGCGACACTCTGAGGCGTTCGTTGTGGCCGATGTTTCAGTCGGGATGCTGCGTCATTACCCGGTGAAGAGCTATGAACACCTCACGCCCAAAAGGTCTCTCATTTGCCAAGCGCATGCATGTGCCTCGCAGCGTGGGGATGGGCATCGGCTTTTTTGCCGTTGCCGCTGCGCTGTATCCGTCACAGCCTCACGTATGGGTATGGACGCTGTTGGTGCTTCATGGCTTTGGCTGGCCGCATCTGGCGTATCTTCTTGCCAAGTCATCGAAACAGCCCTACAAGGCCGAACGGCGGAATCTGATATACGACTCGCTGGCGGGTGGGCTTTGGGCCGGCGCGATGGGCTTCAACCCCTTGCCGACCGTGGCGGCGCTGTCGATGATGGCCATGAACAACATCGCCGCTGGCGGACCGCGGTTGTTTCTGTGGGGCGTTCTTGCGCAAACGCTCGGAGCGCTGGCCGCCTACGGTATCTTCCTGCCTGAACTGTTTCCGACCATCACGCAGATACAGGTCTACGCCTGTCTGCCAATGCTGGCGATCTATCCCATGGCGATTGGCTGGTTGAGCTATCGCGTGGCGTTGCAGTTGTCAGAAAGCAAGAAAACCCTGGAAAAGCTCAGTACCACCGACAGCCTCACGGGCCTGATGAATCATGGCGCCTGGAAAGATCTGCTACGGGTTGAGTTCAACCATTGCCAGGCTCACAGGCGTCACGACAGCGTGGCGCTGATCGACATCGATCATTTCAAGACCATTAACGACACCTACGGCCATATCATCGGTGACAACGTACTCAAGCAACTGAGCACTGTGTTGTCCGCCAACCTTCGCGAAACCGATTTGGCTGGCCGCTATGGTGGCGACGAATTCTGCGTGATCCTCCCCGACACCACCCTCGCTCAAGCCACCGACATTCTCGAACGCCTGCGTCGCACGGTGTATGACCACGCCCATACCGCCCTACCGGACATACGGCTCAGCCTGAGCATCGGGATTGCGGCGTATGGCCCGCACCTCACTGACGCTGGTATGTGGTTACATGAGGCCGACATGGCGCTGTATGCGGCGAAAAGTACCGGGCGCAACCGGGTCAACGCGGCGCTGCCCGGAGAAAAAGTGTACGGAGCCCTGAGTGCGGCGTTTGATTAGAGACCCCGACCCACGCTGACCGGCATCGTGATGCCTGCCCCTCATCTCCAGAAGGTTATGCACGGTGACGGCATTACAACGCCCCCTCGGCCTGTAGCTGAACCTGCTCCAATAGCTCCACCGCAGACAGGGTGCCCAAGAGCGTGAGGATGTCATCCTTTAATGGCAGTGGCCCATAAAGGCTTTCTTCGCGGTCCAGATGCGCTTGCTGGACGCTGCGATAGCCGTCGGGGTAGATGCTTTTCTCGATGGGCAAAAGACGATCGTAATGCTCCAGCAAACCGCGAAACACGATGCGCCTCTCCACTACGCCACGCGTGGTGGCGATCAATTTGATGAAAATGTCTGCATCGGTTTGCCGTACCGCCTGATAAGCGGCATATCGCTCGACCAGCGTGTACCTCCCGGAATCGTCGAACACCACGGCGCAAAGGGCTTCTCGTCGTCGCCCCATGAAGGGATTGAGCGCGGGAACGCGGCGATGGCTCTGGGCGAGGACGAATGCCACGGCCAACTCGGCTTCCTGCAAACGTTCAGGGGTGGCGAGCTTCTTGAGGTCATCGAGGGCAGGTGCTTGTCGCCCCAATTGCTCGATTTCCTCACCAAAGACTGCGAAGACGCCCCGCGGGCCTAGCCACTGTCGATGAATCGTGTGCAGATCTTCTTTACTGTATGCAGCCTGCTGCAAAACCAGTTCATGGAAACGGTCCATTTCCGAATCTTCGTGATCGAGAAACGCTAAAGATCCATCAACAGGTACGCCATGGTCGTTTGAACCATCAACGGACATCACTTTGCTCCTTATTCTTATTAACTTTGAACAATTACCAAGCCGAGGCGGTAGGACTAAAACATTCACGCTGACAGTCATTCATAGTCGGCCACATGAAAACCGGTCGAGCGAAACACCTCGAGCATCGACTTATTAACTTCCATTAAACACGTCGCCATTATGCCCACATGGATCATTGATACAATCCGTCAAATGTAGGGGGTAGCCGGGTTTTTCGTTTACGCGGTAGCACGACATGCAGCGCCATCAGTTGCGCGCGATTCTTCACTTCGTTTTTCTTCAACAAGGCCGAAACATGGTCCCGGGCCGTGTAATCACTGATGCCCAGCTGCTGCGCGATGTCTTTATTGGTGTACCCCAACAGTACCAGTTTCAATACCTCACACTCCCGTGGCGTCGCTCGGCTCGCTCGTTGCCGCATGGGCTTTCCCTCCTGCATGGACGTGTCTTGGACTCGGTTGAGTGCCTTCCCTGGCATTGAACTTCCCATCGGCGACAACAGGCGTTTATTGAGCGTTAATTTGGTTTTTTTACATTTGAATGGCGTGTTTGGCATCAGGGTTATTATGAGCACTGCAATGGGTAATTATTCCTACAGACTATGAAGACAAATCCGTATTCACGTCTGACAAAGATACGCACCAGGCACAGTCCCGCGTATGCGCAAACAGTAATGGCATAGGACTGTGCAGATCAGTTGTATAGACCGCGACGATAAACGCAACAATTTGCAATTACAATCATCGGTTACAAATCATTTGACGATTAATGAATGAACAGTGTGCGGAGCCGTGACGACGACATGCGATCCAAGCGCCGTTATGTGCAAATGCCGACACTCAGCAGGGAAACGCCTGACGTGAAATCAAGATGCGCCCTGCTGGGATAGCCCGATCACGACACGTGATACCGACCGGGGCGCCGCTCCAACGACGCCCCGCCAGTCAAGGGCTACAGCGTGCAGGCAGCGTGTCGTCCACGTGCAGGCCTTTACGCACGCCGAAGAACATCGCGGTCAACAGGCCGACCGCGCCCATGATCGCGCAGTAGCCGACGCAGACCCATGGGCTCCAGGGCATCAGGGCGATCAGCGCCAGCGGCGTGGTGCTGGCCCAGAGTGCATAACTGATGTTGTAGGTCAACGAGATGCCCGAGACGCGAATGTTCGCCGGAAACAGTCCGACCATGACCGAAGGCACAACACCGACGATGCCGCACGCCAGCCCTGCCACCGCATACGCCAGACTCACCGGCAGCCAATGGATCACCAGACTGGCATAGAGCAGACCCACGCCCACCGGCAGCAAGAGGCTGTACAACACGACGCCGCGCCAGGCGCCGATGCGGTCTACCAGCATGCCTGCCAGCACACAGCCGATGTTGAGGAAGACAATCCCCACGCTGCTCAGCGCGAAGGTATCACTGGGGCTCATGCCAAAGCGCTGTTGCATCACGGTCGGGGTGATGACCACCAGGGTCACCACCGCCGAGGTCAGTACGCAGGTCAGCAGCGCGGCGGGCAACAATGATTGACGGTGCTCCCGCATGACGGCGCGCAGAGGCAGTTCGGGCATCCCTTGGCGTTGGGCGTGCAAGGCCATGAACACTGGGGTCTCGCTCAGCCAGCGACGTAGCCAGACGCCGATCACACCAAAAACCCCGCCCAGCAGGAACGGTATGCGCCAGGCGAAATCAAGGATTTCCGCGTGGCTGAACACCTTTGCCAACCACGTCGCGGTCAGGGCCCCGAGCAGATAGCCGAAGGTCAGCCCGGCTTGCAGCACGCCCAAGGCATAGCCGCGATGCCCCTTGGGCGCGTGTTCGGCAACGAATACCCAGGCGCTCGGGACCTCCCCGCCCACCGCAGCGCCCTGCAGGATGCGCAGCGCCAACAGGATCAGCGGCGCCCAATAGCCAATCTCGGCATAGGTCGGCATCACGCCTATCAACAAACAGGGCAACGCCATCATCAGAATGCTCAGGCTGAACACCCGCTTACGTCCCAGTTTGTCGGCAAAGTGCGCCATCAGAATGCCGCCCAGCGGGCGGGCCAGGTAGCCGGTGACGAAGATCCCGAAGCTCTGCAACAACCGCAGCCACTCAGGCATTTCCGGCGGGAAGAACAGCTGACTGAGGGTCAACGCGAAGAACACGAAAATGATGAAATCGTAGATTTCCAGCGCCCCGCCCAATGCCGCCAGGCCGAGGGTCTTGTAATCGCCCCGGCTGATCGGTTGTGGACGTGGTCGAAGAATGGCTGTCATGGAAGACCCCATTTGGCAGTGAAAACGGCAGTTAGGTGCGACAAAGGCGCGCAGGATAACAAAGCTGACGCCATGAGGGCGGCTGGCAGACCACCGGACTTGCGTCACATCAAGCGGCATACACGCCGGGCGTCACACCAAACTGCGCGCTAAAGGCGCTGATGAAGGTGCTAACGCTGTCGTAACCCAGCCGTTGGGCAACGCGACTGACGTTGTCACCCTCGGCCAGCAGTTCCAGCGCGCGCTTCATCCGCGCGACGATGCGCCACTGCATTAACGACATCCCGGTTTCAGCGCGAAAGTGTCGGGTCAGGCCCCGTCGTGACATGCCTACCCGTCGCGCCCAATCGTCAAGGCTGGTCTTGTTGGCGGGGTCGGAGACGATGGTCAGCGTCATGCCCACCAGATGCGGACTGCTGGGCATGGGAAGAAATAACGGCTTTGCGGGGGAGATTTTCAGCTCGTCGAAGAGAACGTCGAGTTGGCGGTGCTGGGGTGCGGTCAATTCTGCGGCGTGATCGTCCCAGCCACCGATGCGTTCGAGCAGTGCGCTGGACAGCGATGTCATGTCGAACACCATCGGGGTTGCGGGAAACAGCGGGCAAAGGTCGGGGCGAAGGGCAATCATCCACCCCCGGGCAGCGGCGTGCACGCGCGTCGCATGGGGAACGCCTGGGGGAATCCAGCCAATGTGGCGCAAAGGGACGACCCAACTGCCTGCGTCCAGTTCGGCCGTGATCACGCCTTCCTGCACCGCCCATAACTGACCTTCGCGGTACCGATGGAGCGTGTCATCGCTGCTGGTGTGCTGGAGCGCAATGGTCAACAGCGGACGCCCGTCCTGAATACGGCGTTGCAACGGGTACTGTGCTGGCATGGCCCGGTTTCCCTGTCGAGTGGCTTGGGGACGGTAGCAAGCCCCAGGGAACGGCGCCAGCGCATCCAACGGCGGAAGATGCGTTCAACAGCAGATCAATGAACCGATGAAGCAGGCATTTCCCGCTCCATGTAGAGACTGCGCAAGGCGATGCCGCTGGGGTGCTCATAGGCGTCGTTGCGAATGGCCACGAACCCCATCGCCCGATAGAAATCGGCGGCGTTGAGCGAGGCGTACAGGTACAGCCGGGCGAACCGCTCCTCGACGGCCATCGCTTCCAGACCTTCCATCAAGCGCCTGCCCACGCCCCTCCCCGCTGCTGCGGGCTCGACGAACACGGCGATGACTTCGCCACTTTGGCGATCCAGAATGCCGTACCCCAGCCACTGGCCGTCTTCTTCGGCGATCAGCGCACACCGGGTGGCGAGCAGGCGCAGATAGGATTCAGGGGGTGGCGACTGGCTCCAGATTTCGATCTGCTCAGGTGAATAATGACTGGCGCACAACTGCCGGACAGCGCGGGTGCGCAGCGACCACAGCAATGGGATATCCGAAATGTTGCCCGGTTTGAGTTCGATCATGTCGCGATTCCGATAAAAGAAAACCCACGGACGTTCCTGTTCGTGCGCAGCCATGCAGCGGTAGAGCGACAGGATGCGCTTTTGTCGGCACAGGTGAAAGGTGCCGCCGCCCTGGGGGCTTTGATGCTGGCCAAGGGCCCTAGGAGTCCAGCTTGCTGACGATCTGCCGGGGTCGCGCTCGACCCGTAGCAGCAAACCCAGTGGATGAGGTCTGCCTGAACCCACTGGGCGCCTGATTTCACTGCCGGTTCTCGGCAGATCGCCTGCAAGCAAGGCTCCCACGCCCTCCGGGCAGAAGCGGGATCACGAGAGGCCCGCCTCAGCGATCTGCGGTCCCTAAAAACTCACTGTCGCCGACAATCGCGCGGTACGCGGGGCGCCGAGGAACAGGTAGTCGTCGCCCAAGTACTCGCCGACGTCGCGCCAGTAACGTTTATCGAACAGGTTGTCGACGGTCAGACGGAACACGGTGTCGTAGCCGTCGAGCGTGGTGCTGTAGCGGCTGCCAGCGTTGAACACCGTGTAGTCGTCGACCTTCACCGAGCCTTCGCGGTTGGCGTATTTGCTGGCGCTGTATTGCACACCGCCCAGCAGCGCCAAGCCCGGGATTGGCAGGCTGTAGTCGGCAGACAGGCTGCCGCGGAACGTGGGCACGTTGATCGCCTGATGATCTTCATAGGCTGAAGTACCGCTGTCTTCCACACGCGCTCTGATGACGGCGGCACTGGCGGCGATTTGCAGCTGTGAGGTCAACCAGCCGTTGGCGCTCAGTTCAAGCCCGGTGTTTTTTTGCTGGCCTTGCTGAACGAACGTCAAGGTGCCGTCCTCGTCAGGCTTCGAATACTGATACGCCTGACGGGTCTGGAATACCGCCGCCGTGAAACTCATGCGCTGCCAGTCATACTTGACCCCGGCTTCCAGTTGGCGGGAGAGGGTCGGCGCCAGAATCTCTCCGATGTTGCTGTCGAACACCGATGCCGTGCCGCCGAGCGACAGCCCTTTGCTGTAACTGACGTACAGCGAAAGGTCGTCCACCGGTTTGTAGATCAGCGCGCCTTGGGGCAGAAAGATCGAGCGTTGCGTGTGGCGATTGTCACTGCCGTCTTCGTTGTAGGCTTTTTCGTCGAGGCGCACCTGACGGCCACCGATCACGGTCTGCCAATGCTCGTTGAAGCGGATGCGGTCCGTGGCGAACAGCCCATACTGGCGGCTGTCGAGACGCCGCTCGGTATGGCCCACGGGCAGATCCGAGGGCGCGAAGGCTTCCGGCGTTTCGTTGATGTTGCCGGAACCCACGTAGTTGCTGAAATACGGCCGGGTGTCGACCGTGCGACGGAACGCGCTGGAACCAAACGTCAGCTCATGCTTGAGCCAGCCGGTGTCGAAGAGGCCGGTCATTGCCGCTTCAACTTCATCATTGCGGCGCGTGTCGTCGGGGCTGCGGAAGTCGTAGATGTCGTAACCGCCGTCGCTGTTGAAATGCCCGGTCACAGGGGTAGCCGGGCAATCGCTCTGGTAATAGCAGCCATAGGCGAAGGCGCTGTAATCGTCGATCACCACACGGCTGCGCGACGCGCTGAGACTGGCTTTCCAGTCGTCACTGAAGCGGTATTCATAGCGACCGCTCATGTTCAGCGAATCGATCCCCACCGGGTTCGAACCGGGTTGGTAGCCGAGCAGCTTGCGCGGCGAGGCGTCGTGGGGCAATTCGGTGCCGCCGAGCAACTGATAACCCGGCACCGACCGCTGTTCTTTGGTCTGGTACTCGACGTCCAGTTGCAAGGTCGATTGGTCGTTGATGTTCCAGTCGAACGCCAGTGAGGCGAAATCCCGCTGACCGTTGGCGTGTTCGACGTAGGAGCGAATGTCTTCATGAGCAATGTTGGCCCGCAGGCCGAACTGCTGTTCGCTGCCAAACCAGCCCCCTAGGTCCGTGGCGATGTAGCGCTCGCCATGTTCGTTGGTGGAGACCGTCACCGAGCGCACATCTTCGGGGCGTTTGGTCTTGTAATTGATCACGCCCGCAGGCTCCGACACCCCGCTTTGCAGACCGGACAAGCCTTTGAGCAATTCGACCTGCTGCTTGTTTTCCAGCGCAACGTTTTGCTCGCCGGTGATGCTGCGGCCGTTGATGCGGTAACTGTTTGCCGCATTGAGGGAGAATCCGCGTACCACGAAATTTTCGTAATAGCCCACGGGTGCATAGCTGTCGCCCACCGACGCATCGTTGCGCAGCACATCGCTGAGCAACTTGGCCTGCTGGTTTTTCAACAGGGCCTCGCTGAACACTGAAATGGACGCGGGCGTGTCGCGCAACGGCGTTTCGTTGAAACCGCCCACCGACGCGCTGCCGGCCTGATACATCGACGCCTGTTCTGCGGACACTTTCACGGCCTCCAGCGTCATCGGTTCCGCCTCTTGAGCCGCCAGCCACGGCGAGACACAGGCAATGCTCAGCGGCAGCAAGCGACGGTGAAAGCCGGATGCAGGTCGGCGTGGGGTGGTCATCGGACGTGAAGCTCCAGGCGGGATTTTTTCTCGGCGCACTTTTTACGTTCTGTATGGTTTTTTTACAACCTCGACACGTCCTCTTCAAAGGTATGAAAACCCTCGAAAGAGTGTCGTCCCCTCATCTACACTCGCCCGTTCAACCTGCAGGAAATTTCCGCCATGACCTCCTCGCTGCTGTTCGCTGTACTCGCCTCAGGCTTCATTTACGCCATTTCCCCCGGTCCGGGCGTGCTGGCCGTGTTCGGCATCGGCGCGTCCAAGGGGCGTCGGGCGGGCGCCGCGTTCCTCTGCGGGCATCTGCTCGGGGATGTGATCTGGTGCAGCACGGCGCTGGCCGCGATCATCGGCGCCAAGGTCATCGGTTCGACCACCTTCGATGTGCTGGGGGTCGTCAGCGGCCTGTTTCTGCTCTGGCTCGGCTGGCGTGCGATTCGCGCCAGGCGCAGCAGCAGCGACGAACCGAAAGCCCCCAGCCGTCACCCGTTCTGGCACGGCATCATGTTCGGCCTGACTAACCCCAAGGCCTATCCAGTGGCGGTGGCGACCTTCACGGCGCTGCTGTCCAGCCGGGCCGATCTGCTGAACTGGTCGATGTTGCCGCTACTGATTCTGGTCAGCACACTGGGCGGGATCGTGGCGTACGGCATCATCATCGGGGTGGTCGGCGCGCGGCATGTGCGGACGGTGTATCAACGCCACGAACTGACCATCACCCGACTGTGCGGCGTGATGTTCATCGGGTTTGCGATTCATGCGCTGGTGCACGCGGTGCCAGGGTTGTTGCCGCGCAAACCTTGATTCGGATGTCGATGCAAGACGCTCACACCGTCAGGGTCGGGGCTGTCTTCAATTAAGGGGTGTAGCAGCGGCTTCTTCGGTGAGCCAGGCCAGAAACGCCTTGATCTGCGGATCCCGTTCCCGACCCGGCACGCAGACCGCCACGTAACGTGGACCGGCCAGGCTGACGTCCGGCCTGAACGGCAGGAGTTCGCCGCGCGTGACGCTGTCGGCCACCAGCACGTTACTGGCCAGCACCAGCCCGTGCCCGGCAACGGCGGCATTCAGCGCGTAATGCTCGTCATCGAACTCACGCATCCGCGCCGTTTTCAACCAGCCCGCGCAGCCCGCCGCCTCGCACCAGCTTGGCCAGTTGATCGACACCGCCCCGGGAATATCCCAGCGCAGATCGATCAGCTCGACCCGATCCTCATCCAGCGCCGCCAGCAGTCCCGGCGCGCCATACACGCCGAAACGCTCGTCCATCAGGTCCTCGCTGAACAGCGTCGGGTCGTCGCGGCGGACGGTCCGAATGCCCAGATCGACGCTGGAATCACGCAGCAGATCGACCAGTTCAATACGTGTGTCGATGCGCACGCTAAATGAAGGAAACGCCCGATAAAACCCGCCCAGCCGGGGAATCAGCCACGCTGACGCCAGCGCCGGAGTGGTCGTAAGGGTCAAGGTGTGCGACGCCGCTTCAGGGCTGAAGTGTTCCAGGCTGCGGCGAATATCGAGCAAGGCTTGGTGGCTTTGGCGATACAGTCGCTCCCCGTCCTCCGTCAGCTTCACCCCCTGCCCGGATCGGTCGAACAGCATCGCGCCGAGCCAGGCTTCCAGCGTCTTGACCTGATGAGAAATGGCCGCTGGCGTCACCGACAACTCCTCGGCGGCCGCCTTGAAACTGCCCAGGCGCGCCGCCGCTTCGAAGGTGCGCAACGCATTGAGGGGAAGGGTGGAAAACACGGGCAGCTCCCTGCATGAAATGAACTGATGCGGCGTCAATTTATCTCATTTCTCCCGGCGCGGACGATCCGTTAGGGTGACCGCCATCGTTCTTCACGCTCAGGACAAACATCATGCAAGGCGCTACACGCAAGGTGGTTCAAGCCATCCTCTACGAACTCATCGCGATTGCCGTGCTGTCGCCGACCCTCTCGTTGATCTACGACGACGGCCTGGCCCACGCGGGTGCGCTGTCCGTCATGCTCTCGGCCAGCGCGTTGATCTGGAACATGGTTTACAACTACGTCTTCGAATATTGGGAGGCGCGTCAGACTCAGCGCACGCGAACGCTGCGCCGTAGGCTGCTGCACTCGCTGGGTTTCGAAGGTGGCCTGGTGGTGATGCTCGTGCCGCTAGTGGCCTGGTGGCTGGACATCACGTGGTGGAGCGCGCTGGCGACCAACCTCGGTTTGTTCGTGTTTTTCTTTTTCTACGCACTGGTGTTTCAGTGGGGGTTCGACCGGGTGTTCGATGTGCCTGCTTCGGCGCGCGAGCCGGTATCGGGTTGAGGCATCACTCGATTCGAAAATCGGGGTGCAAGCCTTTCCAGTGCGCGCGCAGTAGAGCTTTTTGGCTGTCGATCATCTGACTGTCGTTCAATGCCCCCGGCCATAACGCCCGTGCACTATCCATCGCTGCTCTGAGGTTGTAGAGCACCGGACGCCAAGGAATGTCGCCGTAGGCTGCCCATCGCTTGAAATGCTCCAGAGAGGCCTCGTACCAGTTTTTGGTCTTGGCCATGTTCAGGGCGTATTGGCTTTCGTCAGCGATATAACCTTTGGTCATCACGATATCGTAGGCCGGTGACAGCTCTGCATGCCGACCATCCCGGTAGATGATGCTCCAGTTCTTGAGGTGAGCATCGCCGTTCGCCAGCAGAATGTTGACCAACAGACGCCGGGCCATCTGAATCGCGTCCCGCTGTCCATGGATTGAATTTTGATAGAGCAATTTACCGATCTGGTCGTAGCTGGCCCTTCGGTATTTGTCATGGGCATACGCATAGAAGATCTGAGCAAAATCCTCCGAATGAATTCTCTGGTTTCCAGCTAACCGATCATAGCGACGGATCCCGTAAGCCTGCTGCTCGTCAGGCAGGTTGATTTGCGGCAACGCCTCAATATCCGCCATCTGAATCAGCTTTATTTCAGGGATGTCGACACCGGCCAACGCCGCGAGCGTCATTGCCGTGTACTCGTTCAACGGAACGAAAGGGTGGACCGTCGAGGGCGTTTTGATGATCCAGTCGCCGGGGGCATTCGGGTCCCCGGTGATGTAACGACCCTCCTGATCACGCATGGAAAATTTCATCTGCACGCCAGCGAGCGAGAAATGGGCGCGGCTGTCGGGGATATCAATGACCGTCGGCTCGATCTTTCCATGGTGCTGTAAAGCCGACTGAGGAATATCGGCGGACTCAACACGCTCGGCAATCAGCGCCCCGGGCAAATCACGGCCTAGCCAACTGAGCAGCGGAAACTCATTGTCCCGATGCACTTTCATGGCTTGCGACAAAACGTCACGCAAGACGCCTTCCGGCAGCAGATTGCTTAACACTGGATGCAGACGCTGAGCACTGATATAGGGATGCCGGTTCGCTATCTGCTGTGAGAAAACCTGCGGATCGGTGTGAGACAACGTCAGCGGATACCGTGCGTCATTCTCGATGTAGTCAGGTGCCAACGTGAACACGTTCTTGCCGTTGGAATACCCCGCCACATGACCCACCAACTGGCTGTGAAGCGTTAGCCGGAGAGCGGCGACTGTTTCCACCGCCATCAGATGTCGCCCCACGGGCTTTCGTCGTCATGCAGAACAGGCGAGCGCTGTTCCGCAGATAACCGATCCAGATTTGGGTACAGCGGTTCGATATCTTCCACGACTTCGCTGGCGAGCACTTTTTCTACACGATTCAGCTTCGATTTGGGAACTAGAATCAAGACCGCATCCAGGCCTTCCGCAATCTGATCGAGCGTATCGAGCCTGGGATTGCCACCGGCTTCGATCTTTCCGTATTGCTGACGGGTGAGCCCCGCGCGCAAGGTCATGTCCTGGATTTTCAAGCCCAGGGCCAAACGCTGTTTTCGAATTTGATCAAGCAGGGTGGTTTTCATGACGCGGTCTCAGTTGAATGTTCGGCATGTGCACTGTATGACTCTCATTCGCCGAAGAGAGCCATACAGGTGACAAAAAACACTCTACGAGCCATATGCATGACATTCAAGCATAAATGAGCCTTATATGGCTCTCTTTATCAAAAAGAGCCATATAGATTACATCTCTAAGGCGACTACTGTGCTAACCCCACCTTCAACAGCTTGCCATCATCCTCATCGGTCAGCACATACAGGTAACCATCCGGGCCCTGACGCACATCGCGGATGCGGGCTTTGAGTTCGCCCAGCAAACGCTCTTCGTGCACGACTTTGTCGTCTTTCAGTTCCAGACGAATCAGCACCTGCGCCGCCAGCGCGCCAACGAAAATGTTGTGATCCCACGGCTTGAATGTGTCGGCGCTGTAAAACGCCATGCCGCTGATGGCCGGCGATTTTTCCCATACATGGAACGGGTTAGTGACGCCTTCGACGATCTTACCTTTAGATTCCGGGATCGGCTGGCCGTTGTAGTTGATGCCGAAAGTGGAAATCGGCCAGCCATAATTCGCGCCGCGTTCGATGATGTTGATTTCATCGCCACCCATCGGGCCATGCTCGTTGGTCCAGACGGTGCCGTTCCAAGGGTTCAGCGCGGCGCCTTGCTGGTTGCGATGGCCGTAGCTCCAGATTTCCGGGCGGACGTTTTTCTGGCCGACGAAGGGGTTGTCGTCCGGCACCGAGCCGTCGGCATTCAGGCGCACGACCTTGCCTTGCAGCTTGTCGAGGTCTTGTGACGTGGGCCGGTTGTTGTTCTCGCCCAAGGCGATGAACAAGTAGCCGTCCTGATCGAACACCATCCGCGAGCCAAAGTGATTGCCCACGGACAGCTTCGGTTGCTGCTGGAAAATCCGCGTGAAGCCTTCGAGTCGGGTCATGTCGGGAGACAGCCTTCCACGGCCTGCGGCGGTGCCCCCGGTCTGGCCATCGGCCGAGGCTTCGGCGTAGGTCAGGTACACCATGCGGTCTTTGGCGAAGTCTGGCGACAACACCACATCGAGCAAGCCGCCCTGCCCCTGCACCCAGACCTTCGGCACGCCGGAAATCGGCGCCGAGAGTTTGCCGTCCGGACTGACCACGCGCAGGCTGCCCGTGCGTTCGGTCACCAACATGCCTTTGTTGCCCGGCAGAAAAGCCACCGCCCACGGATGTTTCAGGCCACCTACGACCTCGTCCACTGTCAGCGTGCCCTCCTCGCTCTGGTACGTGGCGGCAGAGACGTGCAGCGAAGTGCTGAGACAGGCAGTTGCACAGAGGGTGGCGATCAGGGTTTTACGACCCAGGTTTTGACTGAACAGGCTGTAGAGCATGGGCGATTCCTTTTGCTGAGACGGTTAATGGCTGCCGCGGGCGTTACTGGAAGGGCGCGGGGCCTGCTGCCGGGTCGGGTAGCCGTTGCCGATACCGCCGTTTTCCAGCGTGGGCATGCGCTGAGGGGCCGTATTGAGGTTGGAGCCGCGCGGGACAGGGGCAATGGGCTGAGTGCCTTGGCGGCTGTTGGGATTCGCGCGGCGGATGGCGCCGTTGTCGGATGGCGTGCGATTGGGGTAACTGGCAGACGCCAGAAGCTGAGGGGACTGCGTGATGTGGTCGTCGGCATGGGCCAGACCAGTCCCCAACAAGGCGGTCAGGGAACACACAGCAAGACGTCGCAGGAAGCTGTTCATCATTGACCTCATGGGCATGAATGCGTGGCGAGTCCGGTGTTTGATGGCGCAAGCGCCGGTAGGTTCGTTGAGAGATTCGCGGTGAGCGAAGGGATGAGCAACCTGTAGGACATTTCACTTTGTAACAAGAACAGTCCTGCCATCCCCGGCTTCCCCATGAACGGCGCCAGGTTTGCGTGTACCCTTCGCCGACGAAATCTGCCTCGAGCCCTGACCCTGCCATGTCCGACGCCCCTGCCCTCAAGGAAATCTTCAACCGCGCACGCCTGCAGCACATTGCCGATGAAACCGCGGCGGTGTATCCCGCCTTCGATCGCAAGGCTTTTTTGGCCTTGGCCAGCAAAGACCTGGACGGGCTGTCGGTGATGCAGCGGTTGAACAGGGTCAGTCAGAGCCTGCACGCCGGGCTGCCGGAGGACTATGCCGCCGCGCTGGACATTCTGTATGGGCTGGCGCCTCGCCTGAACAGCGCGTTCGTCAGCATGATCCTCCCGGAATACGTCGCCTTGTACGGCCAGGCGGATTTCGAGCGGTCGATGGACGCGCTGAAATGCTTCACCACGTTCGGCTCCTCGGAGTTTGCCGTGCGGCACTTCTTGCGGCGGGATTTTCCTCGGACCCTCGAGGTGATGCACGACTGGTCGCTGGACGAGAACCCCCATGTGAGGCGCCTGGCCAGCGAAGGAAGTCGCCCTCGCCTGCCGTGGTCGTTTCGGCTGGAAAACCTGATGAAAGACCCGACGCCGGTGCTGGACATCCTCGACAACCTCAAGGCCGATGACAGCCTGTACGTGCGCAAATCGGTGGCCAACCACTTCAACGACATCACCAAGGACAACCCCGAGTGGGCGCTCGATCAACTGGAGGGTTGGTCGCTGGACAACCCGAACAGCGCCTGGATCGCGCGCCATGCCTTGCGTTCGTTGATCAAAAAAGGCGACGTGCGCGCACTGACGTTGATGGGCGCGGGTCAGAAGGCGCAGGTCAAACTGAGCGACATGAAAGTCACACCTGAGGCGATCAGACTTGGCGAGCGCATCGAGCTGAGTTTTACGCTGACCTCAACGTCGAAAGACACTCAACGCCTGATCATCGATTACGCCATTCATTACGTGAAAAAGTCTGGGGGCACCTCGGCCAAAGTCTTCAAGCTCAAGACGCTGGCATTGGCCCCGGGCGAATCAGTCACCCTTCGCCGTGAACAGCAGGTGCGCAACTTCACCACTCGCGTGCATTACGCCGGCCGGCACGAGGTGGACCTGCTGATCAATGGTGAATGTCTCGGCCGCAGCGGGTTCGACCTGAGCCTGTGAGTCAGGGCAGTCGGTCAGATGCTGCACAAATCTTCCAGACCGCGCACCGGGCTTTGAGTTAACGTCAGCAGTCATGGCCTTTCCTTCAGGAGCCCCCATGCCGGAACGCAACTGGATCGATCTCAAGCAGGACGCCTCGTCCGGCATTGAGACGGTGCGCGCGCATTTCGAGGGGCACGCGTACGACCCACACTGGCACGACAGCTATCTGGTGGGCATCACCGAGCAAGGCGTGCAGCAATTCAATTGTCGGCGTCAGCAGCACAACAGCACCCCGGGCAAAGTGTTTTTGCTTGAACCGGGCGAGATTCACGACGGGCACGCGCCGGAAGCTGATGGCTTCACCTACCGCACGCTGTACCTCGATCCGCACTGGATGGACCGAGAGCTGCGGGCGCAATTCGAAGAGGCGCCCGACAACGGCCACGTGAGTTTTGCCGCCACCCTGGCCGACGACAATCGCTTGGCCATCGCCACAGCCAACGCCTTCGAAGCGATGCACAGCGGCGAGTTGCGCATCGTGCGCCAGACCGCGTTGGACAATTTGCTGTCCAGCCTGACCGACCATTTGCATTGGCGCACGCTGATCAGCCCCGACCCGCGCCTGCCGTTGGTCGCGCAACGGGCGCGGGACTACCTGCACAGTCATCTACATCAGGACATTGGGCTGGACGATCTGGCAGCGGTCACGGGCGTCGATCGCTTCCGCCTGAGCCGGGCCTTCAAAATGGCGTTCGGGATCGCGCCCCACGCCTACCTCATTCAACTGCGGTTGACGCGCGCCCGCCACCTGCTGGCCCGAGGTGAACTGCCGGTCGATGTGGCCGCCGCGCTGGGTTTTGCCGATCAAAGCCACCTCGGTCGCTGGTTCCAACGGGCCTATCGCATGACGCCCGCCGACTATCGCAAGCGCTGCTCAAATCTTCCAGACTGAGACCTGTCTGCGCCGTGATCATCGCTGCATGATCCTTCGCTGCCGAGTTGTCTGCCATGCAAACCTTTCTGCCGTTTCTGCTGTTCGCCTTCGTCGCTTCAATCACCCCCGGTCCGACCAACATTCTGGTGCTGACCAACAGCTCCCGCTATGGCCTGCTGCGCACGTTGCCGATTGTGGTGGGCGGATGTGCCGGGGCGGCAGTGCTGGTGTTGATCGTCGGCACGGGACTGGGCGATGTGCTGGCGCATCATCATCAGGTGCAGACGGTGATGGCGTGGGTGGGCATCGCGTGGCTGAGCTGGCTGGCGTGGCAGATTTTCAGCGCCCCCGCCGAGGCCATCGACCCTGCCCAAGTCAACAGCGGGCCGACGCTGGGGCTGTGGAGCGCGGCCAGCCTGCAACTGGTCAACCCGAAAACCTGGATGATGGCGCTGGCGGTGGTCAGTGTGTTCGCGGGCACCGACGCTGATCGCATGCTGCGGGTGATGTGGCTGTCGCTGACGTTCTTTCTGGTCGCCATTCCTTGCATGGCGGCGTGGGCGTATCTGGGGGTCAGCGCCGCGAAGTTTTTCCGTTCGGCGCACAGTATGAAACGCTTCAACCAAGTGATGGCGCTGTTGCTGCTGGCGTCGGCGTGGTTGACGTTGGTGGTGTGAGGATTCCTCCATTGTCGCCAACACGCCTCATGGGTCGCTGAAGCACTGCGATCCCCTGCAGGCGTGCGCGTGCTCGCGAAGACTGAAGCCTGGCCGCGGGAAATCTGGGAGATGTACAGGCCTCATCGCGAGCAAGCTCATGGCTACCGGATTGGCAAAACCCTGAAGACTGAACCCCCACGCTCACTGTAGGAGCGCGGCTTGCCCCGCGATCCGTTGCGAAGCGACAGCGGAATCGGCGAATGCGGTGTTTCATGCAAACCGCAACCTCCGGGTTACGCCGGGTTCCCCGTCGATCGCGGGACACGCCACGCTCCTATAGTCCAATTTAGCCGTTTCGACTCAAGGTAATGCCAGGCGTCAGGCTCGTCGCCCTGCCGCACGGACGAATCCATGCAGGGGCCGCCCACATGATTTAATGCCGGTTTTCAACACGCATTCCGGACCCTCCCGCCATGGCTCCTTTTTACGACGCACGCGGCAATATCTACGCCGTGATTTCCCCCGAGACCCTGCGCGCAGCGGGGGTGAACGTGCCGCTCTCTGCCGCCGACGCTGCGCAGGCGCGGATGAGTTGGGCGCCCCAGGCCGTGGCGGCGATCTGTGACTGGCCAGAAGGCAAACGGCCGGCGAACAGCAAGACCCATCGCTCGGACGGCTTGCTGGTTGGCCCGTTTCAGGACGCCGCGCCCTTCGATGTGCTGATCGTCAATACGGATGGCACGCTTGCCGAACGCAGTGGCAACGGTCTGACGATCTTCTCGCAGTCCCAGGCCGATGCGCACCGCACCCCGCGGGATCAGAGCTTCAGGTTATGGGTGCACCACGATAACCCTGACTCTGCCAGCCCGGTGTCGACAGACGTGCTCCCGGCCGTGGTCGACGGTGTCGCCGGTTTCTGGCTGGACATCGGCACGCCTGGGTTTGGCGCGCAGGCAGTGGGCGCGAGCGGGTCGGGTGTGACGGAGGCAACGCTCAACGACGCGCCGGTCCATCGCGTCGAACGCCTCGCCCGTCTGCACCCCGACTGGCAGACCAGCGTGTTCGTCCGGGTAGGCAATCCGCACTGCGTCACGCTGGTCGAGCAGGTGGCCGCACTGCCCGGCTTCGACCAACTGCACTATTATCCCCTCAACCACGCGCTGACCCGCATTGCCTTTGCGGCAGGGGAATTCGGCGAAGGCGACCCTTGCCCTGCGGGTGTCAACCTGCAATGGGCAGCGCGGGTTGCGCCGCAACGTCTCATGGCCCGAGTGTTCGAGCGCGGCGAAGGACCTACCGCCTCTTCCGGCACCAGTGCCAGTGCCGTGGCGTCTGCCGCGTGGCTCAGCGGCTGGGTAGAGGCCGGACTCGTAGAGGTGGTGATGCCGGGTGGGACGGCACCGATCCGGTTGATCGAACAGGATGGGCAACTGCGACAAGTCCAGCTGTTCGGCACGGCGCACCTTCAACCCTGATTCCAAGACCTCGCGCAAGCCTGCGTGTGAGGAAGTGTGAACCGGTCCGCGCCTGCATGTTAAATTGCCACCATTGCGTTGCATCTGTATCAGGGTTGGCTATGCTCTGTGCAGCCGCCCTGTCCGCTTCGGATAGTCAAGGGGCCGCGATGTCATCGACACGGATGTCAGCATTGAAATGGACACACCCCAAGCTTGCGCCTATCCACGACCGCTGATCGCTTCGATAGCCATCAGACGATCGGTAGTGATGGGTATAAATATCCGCAAACCCCTCTACTCCGCACGCTGCAGACGTACAGAGCGGTGCCTGTTGCCCGGCGATGTCATACCGCCATGACTCATGCAGGACAGTTTCGGGTCGATTTCCGTACAGCCAATCAAGGAAGACGGTCGCGTTGACCGGGTTTTCGTAATCATGAGGTGCGTGGCAATGTTCAATTCTCTTCGCAAGGCCGTCGAGGCCGAGTTGCAGGTCTCCACCGCCGCGTTGTGCCAGTCGAAGGCCAAGCTGGCGGCGATCAGCCGTTCCATGGCCATGATCGAGTTCACGCCGGACGGCATCATCCTCGATGCCAATGAAAATTTCTGCCTGACCATGGGCTATCAGCCGGGCGAACTGACGGGCAAGCATCACCGGATTTTCTGCGAGAGGGCGTTCTGCGACAGCGAAGCCTACGGCAAATTGTGGCGCGACCTGGCCCGCGGCGAACCGCTGTGCGGCACGTTCATGCGGCTGGACAAATCGGGTCGCGAGATCTGGCTGGAAGCGAGTTACATGCCGGTTTACGACACCGACGGCCGGGTTCAGAGCGTGATCAAGGTGGCGGCTGACATCACAACCCGCGCGCATAAGGATCACGAGAATCAGAGCATGATCGACGCCATCAGCCGTTCGATGGCGACGATCGAGTTCTCTCCCGACGGGAGGGTGATCACCGCCAATGACAACTTCCTCAAGACCCTGCACTACACCCTCGCCGAAGTGGTCGGTCAGCATCACAGCCTGTTCTGTACGCGCGAAGAGGTCGAGTCGCCTGCCTACAAGGCGTTCTGGGCCTCGCTGAATCGCGGCGAGTATCACTCCCATCGCTTCGAACGGGTCGATAAACACGGTCAGAAAGTCTATCTGGAAGCCACCTATAACCCGCTGTTCGACGCCAAGGGGCGCCTGTACAAAGTGGTGAAGTTTGCGAGCGACATCACCGAGCAGGTGACCGTCCAGCGCAGTGCCGCGACCACCGCCCACGACACCTCGGTGCGCACCGACGCCTGCGCGCAAAAGGGCTCGAGCGTGGTGCAGCAAACGGTCGAAGTGATCGAGCAGATTTCCCGCGACCTCAACGAAGCGGCGCGCAGTATCGACGCGGTCAACAAACAGTCGGAAATCATCGCCACCATCGTCCAGACCATTCGCGGAATAGCCGATCAGACCAACCTGCTGGCACTCAACGCTGCCATCGAAGCCGCGCGCGCCGGCGAGCACGGACGCGGGTTCGCCGTGGTGGCCGACGAGGTGCGCGGGCTGGCCGCCCGGACCAGCAAGGCCACGGTCGAGATCGTCGACGTCGTGCGACAGAACAATGAGCTGGCCAAGAGTGCGGTATCGAGCATGCAGTCGAGCCTCAGCCGAACCGGCACCGGGGTGGAATTGGCGAATGAGGCAGGCGAAGTGATCCTGGAAATCCAGCAGGGATCACGGCACGTAGTGGATGCGATCAGCCAGTTCAATTCGACGTTGAAGCTGGATTAAGTCAGGTGCCGGGGTCTGCAGGAACATCGGGGACGCCGCAGATCCTGAACAGCGCCCCCAATGTCGGACACCTATTTGCGACGGCTGGGAAGCGGCGTGTCAGACGACGCTTCGCCGTCTGAACCATCGCTTCGCGGCCGTCGTTTCTATGGCTGCTTCTACACGATAAGTGGCGTTGTCGAAGATTTCGTCTCATACCGACTTCTGTTGGAGCAGCCGAAGGCATGACGTCCGCGTATGTTGCGTGTTGATAGACTCTTTGGTTCCGGCGTTTCCCTCTTGAATGGACGCGTACTTGAATTAGTGTTTCACACCGATCAGTGTAGGCTCGTCCGGAGGCACGACGGCTTCTTCGACGGTATGTCTGATGCTCATCACCC
>NZ_DDHJ01000025.1:0-330 GCF_002338065.1 Pseudomonas sp. UBA1879
GGGGGTGTTGACACGTGTTGGGAGTGGCCGGCATCCGCACGCGCGGGGTGACAGTAATGCGTGGAATCCGGCCACCCCCCTGACCTTGTAGGAGCAGCCGGAGGACCGGCGGCCGCGAGGCGGTGTGTCAGGCACACCACCGACACCGGCAAGACCGCTTCGCGGCCGTCGTTCCTCCGGCGGCTCGTACGGACTGCGGTGAGTGCATGGGGTGTGAATCGCCAGCAAGCCGACTCTCGCGGTGTGTGTGTCGTGCGAAAAATCCCGCCACATCGCGGGTCTTTTAGGAGCAGCCGGAAGAACGACGGTCGCGAGGCGTTGTGTCAGGCA
>NZ_DDHJ01000025.1:634-115789 GCF_002338065.1 Pseudomonas sp. UBA1879
AGTTTTGTGAATCGCCGGCAAGCCGACTCGCGGGGTGCGAGTCATGCGAAAAATCCCGCCACACCCCAACCTTGCCGGCACTTCTTTGTACGTGCTGTACGAACAGGCGCACGCGCCACCGTGACTCAATGCGAATGGCGTGGCTCGCCGCTTCGGGCGATGACCCGCAGATGCAACGTCGCCGGTTCAAGGCAGCCGCCTGTGGACAACTGCCCTACCAACTGACGGTACAGCTCCTGCCACGGTGTTTGCGATGCAGGCATTTTCGGTTCGAACTGCGCGCGGCGCTCGGCCATTTCTTCGTCGCTGACTAGGACGTTCACGCTGCGATTGTTCAGGTCCACGCGCAGCCGATCATTGGTCTTCAACAGCGCCAGTCCCCCGCCGACCGCCGCTTCCGGCGACATGTTCAGAATCGAAGGGCTGGCCGACGTGCCGCTCTGGCGTCCGTCGCCCAGGCAGGGCAGAGAATCGATGCCGCGTTTGATCAGCTCGGCGGGTGGCGCCATGTTCACCACCTCGGCGCTGCCCGGATAACCCACGGTGCCTGCGCCACGGATCACCAGAATGCAACGCTCGTCGATGTCCAGCGATGGGTCGTTGATGCGCGCGTGATAATCCTCAGGCCCTTCAAACACGATAGCCCGCGCTTCAAAACTGTTCTCCGCGCCCGGTTCGGACAGGTACGTCTTGCGAAACGCCTCGCCGACCACCGACATTTTCATGATCGCGCTGTCGAAAAAATTCCCGCTCAGCACGATGAAACCCGCGCGGTGCTTGAGCGGATCTTCATAAGGCCGGATGACGTCGGCGTCGTGGGCGGCCGCGTTGCGCACAATCTCGCCAACGGTTTTGCCCGACACCGAGCCGCAATCTTCATGCAGCTTTCCGGCTTTCTGCAGTTCATGCATCACCGCCGGAACCCCGCCCGCGCGGTGGAAGCCTTCGCCAAGGTATTTGCCCGCCGGCATGCAATTGACCAGCAACGGCACGTCTTCGCCGATGCGTTGCCAGTCGTCCAGGCTCAGTTCGACTCCCATGTGCCGCGCAATGGCGATCAGATGCGGCGGGCAGTTGCTCGACGCGCCGAGGGCCGAGGCGACGGCGATGGCGTTCTCGAAGGCCTCGCGGGTCATGATTTGTGAGGGGCGCACGTCGTCGCGGACCAAGTCGCAGATGCGTTTGCCGGTCATGTACGCCATCTGGCCCCGTTCACGGTAGGCCGCCGGAATGCTAGCACAGCCGGGCAATGACATGCCCAGCGCCTCCGCCAGCGCGTTCATCGACAGCGCCGTGCCCATGGTGTTGCAGTGGCCCACCGACGGCGAGGCTGCGGTGGTCATTTCCATGAAGCCTTCGTAATTGATTTCGCCCGCCGAGAGCAGATTGCGCGCATGCCACAGCACAGTGCCGGAGCCGATGAGTTCGCCTTTGTGCCGACCGTCGAGCATCGGCCCGCCCGACAGGACAATGGCGGGCAGATCAGTGGTCGCGGCTGCCATCAGACACGCTGGGGTGGTTTTGTCGCAGCCGGTGGTGAGCACCACGCCGTCGAGCGGATAGCCGTGCAGGATCTCGACGAGGCCCAGATAGGCCAGATTTCGGTCCAGCGCGGCGGTCGGGCGACGGGTCTGTTCGGCCATAGGGTGGACCGGGAATTCCATGGGGATCCCGCCCGCGTCGCGAATTCCCGCTTTAACTCGCTGCGCGAGCTCCAGATGATGGCGATTGCAGGGGGCCAGGTCGCTGCCGGTCTGGGCGATCCCGATGATGGGCCGTCCAGATTGCAGCTCTTCCCGGGTCAGGCCGTAATTCATGTAGCGCTCGACGTAGAGGGCCGTCATGTCGGCGTGTGAGGGGTCGTCGAACCATTGCTGGCTGCGCAGGGGACGTTTCGGTGAGTCGGACATGGTTCGGGTTTCTCTTGTAATTGGGGTATCTGAAGGCGCCGCGACAGCATGGCGCCAACGCACGGATCAGCGCGACAGCAATCCACGTTCGGCCAGGTTGCGAAACAGTGCGCCTACGCCAAATGTCCACGGTGTCGCGAGGCTGCTGTGGGTCACTTCGTTGTGCAGGCCGCCGAGCAACCGGCTGCTGATGCTGACCTGGTCCAGCAGTTTATGGGTGAAGCCGCCGCCCACCGTGTCGCGGTCCTCGGTGGGGGCGAAGAGGGTGCCGAGGAACAGCAAGAAGCCGTCCGGGTACTGGTGATTTTCGTTGAGCGCCTGGGCTGCGATGTCTTCGGGATCGCGGCTGATCTGCGACATTGAACTGGAGCCCTTCATCACGTAGCCGTCTTCGCCTTTTACGTGCAGATCGACAACGCAACTGCGCACGTCGTCCATCGAAAAGGTCTCGTCGAACAGCCGAATGAACGGGCCAATGGCGCAAGACGCGTTGTTGTCCTTGGCCTTGCTGAGCAGCAACGCGCTGCGGCCCTCGAAATCACGCAGATTGACGTCGTTGCCGAGGGTCGCGCCTTGGATCTGCCCGCGACTGTTCACGGCCAGCACCACTTCCGGCTCGGGGTTGTTCCATTCCGATTTTGGGTGAATGCCGATCTGGCTGCCACTGGCGACCGAGGCCAGCACTGGCGCCTTGGTGAAAATCTCGGCATCCGGGCCGATGCCGACCTCCAGGTATTGCGACCACATTTTTTGCTCGATCAGCAGCGCCTTGAGGGTGCTGGCCTGATCGGAGCCGGGCTTGATATTGCGCAGGTTATCGCCAATGGCGCCTTGAACGATGGCGCGCACACTCTCGGCCTTGGCAGGGTCGCCTGCGGCCTGCTCTTCGATCACGCGCTCGATCATGCTGGCGGCGAAGGTCACCCCGGCGGCCTTGATCACTTGCAGGTCGGCAGGCGCCAGCAGGAAAGCTTTGCCGAGGTCCGGCGTGGTGCTGGAGTTGGCGAGCAAATCTTCGAGGCTGGCAATCAGCGTGCCTTGGGTTTCACGCACCGCCTTGAGGGGAGATTCCGATTCCAGCAACTCGCTCAACGTAGCGAAACGTTCAGACAAATCGAACACCCCGTCGCTGCGCAGGACCACGGGAGAGGGCCCGCTGACGTTGCCCGGCACCCAGGCGCGGCCAATCAAGGTTCCGTTCAGGCCGTCGGCAGGCAGTGTGTTCTCGGGAGTGAGTTGAATGGGCATGGCAGTCCTCGAAGGTTCTTGTGCTTTTGATACCGACCCTAATGAGCGTCGGCGATAAACTCCAATGACATCTGCTCAATTATCGATAACACTGGGTTATCGCCAATCGAGGCTGTCTCCATGTCCGATCTGTCTTTTTCAACGGTCTGTAACTGGCTCAAATTCAAGCATCTCGTGCTAATCGACACCCTGGCGCATACCCGAAACATGCACGCCGCCGCAGTGCACATGAACCTCAGCCAACCCGCTGTCAGCAAGATGCTGCGCGAGATCGAGCGGCTGCTGGGGTTCGACCTGTTCGAGCGTCTGCCACGCAACATGCCACCGACCGCGCTGGGTGAGCACGTGGTGCGGTATGCGCAGATCGCCCTGAACGACGCGAATAAGTTCGTCGACCAGATCAGCAGCCTGCGCGAAGGGGGTCACGGATTTTTGAAAGTGGGCGCTATCTTCGCGGCCACGGCCGTCGTGCTGCCCAGCGCCATCGTGCAGTTGAAACAGCGCTGGCCATTGCTGTCGATCGAGATCGTAGAGCAGACCAGCGACCATTTGATGGAAATGCTCGACGACAAGAAGCTCGATCTGGCCGTGGCCCGGTACACCGATGAGAACCAGCAGCAGGTCTATGACTTCCAGGCGCTGGCGCCCGAGCCCTTTTGCATGGTCGTCAACAGCCACCACCCGCTTAACGAATTGAAAGAGACGCCGCTCGAGGAATTGGGCAACTGGCCGTGGATTCTCTACCCGGTGGGCACTCCAATCCGCGCGCGGATGGAGCAGGCATTTGCCAAGGCGGGCATCCCGCTGCCCAGAAACACCATCGACACCATCTCGATGCAGACCTTCCTTCAAGTGCTGCAATCCGGCCCGATGATCGCGATGCTGCCTGCTGCAATGGCTCAGCCGCATCTGGAAAGTGGTCTGCTCAAGGTACTCAACACCCCGCTGAAACTGGCTCCGCAGGACTACGGAATCCTCACCCGCAAGGGCGAGCCATTGCTGGGCGCGGCGTCGGAATTTGCCAAAATTCTCCTGGCGAACACACAAGGGGGGTCGCTCGTGACGCGATAACTCCGGGTTATCGATCAATGGAAACATCTCATTATTCTTCATCTGTCGGTTGTCAGTAACATCCGCTCGTGTCTCGACCCCCATAACAACAATACAGGCGCGTCATGTGCCTGGAGGTCCCACCATGGCAACCGCATCTGATCGCCTGCCCGATTCCTCGGGCGCCGGGCAAGCCAGCTTCGAAGATCGCACCTACCGCAAGGTCATCCTGCGCATCCTCCCCATCCTGCTGCTGTGTTACATGGCGGCGTATCTCGACCGCGTGAACATTGGCTTCGCCAAGCTCGACATGCTCAATGACCTGCAATTCAGCAACACGGTCTACGCATTGGGCGCGAGCATCTTCTTCTGGGGCTATTTCATCTTCGAAGTGCCAAGCAACCTGCTGTTGCACCGGTTCGGCGCTCGGTTCTGGATCGCTCGGATCATGCTCAGTTGGGCCATCATCTCGATGGCCGTAGCGTTCACCGTGCCACTGGCGACGTTCTTTCACATCCAGTCGGAAACCATGTTCTACGTGCTGCGCTTTCTGCTCGGCATTTGTGAGGCGGGGTTCTTTCCGGGTGTCATCCTTTACCTCAATTACTGGTTTCCGACTCGCCGTCAGAGCCGCGTGATGTCCGGCTTCCTGATGGCCATGCCGATCAGTCTGACACTGGGCGGTGTGGTTTCCGGCTGGCTGATGACGCGCATGCAAGGTGTGCAGGGCATGGCCGGCTGGCAATGGCTGTTGATCATTGAAGGCATTCCGTCGGTGATCATGGCGTTCGTGGTGCTGGCGTTCATGGCCAACAACATCGATGCCGCCAAATGGCTCTCGCCAGAAGAGAAGGCGATGCTCAAGGCCAACCTGCAAACCGACAACATAGGCAAAGCGTCGAACCTGCGCGAGGTGTTTTTCAACGGTCGGGTCTGGTTGCTGGTGCTGATCCTGCTGACCTTCAACACCGGCTTCTACGGCCTGGCGTTCTGGATGCCCTCGATCATCAAAAGCGCCGGCATTTCCAACCCGCTGGACATTGGCCTGCTGACCGCCATTCCCTACGGCATCGCTGTCATCGCCATGACCCTCAACGCGCGCCACTCCAACAAGACCGGCGAGCGCCGATTGCATGCGGCGATTCCCGCCATAATCGGTGGCATTGGCCTGATCCTCAGCGCCTATTTCGCCAACAACGTCGTGCTGTCGATCATCTTCCTCAGCGTTTCGGCGTCCGGCGTCTTGAGCCTGATGCCGATCTACTGGACCCTGCCTGGCACGGTATTGTCGGGCGTGGCCGCCGCCGCAGGCATCGGCATGATCAACGCCATCGGCAACTTGTCGGGCTTTACCGGCTCGATGATCACCGCCGTCGCGGAGAACCTGACCGGCAACATCAACAACGGCACCTACGTACTGGGCGCCTGTTTGTTCGTCAGTGCAGGCCTGATCCTGTCGATTCCGCGTTCGATGCTGCAACGTCATGACCAAGCGGCGCCTGTGCCGAGTGGTGCGCTGCCCCAGGCCTGATGGTCCCCTTCCTTCACACACCTGCCATCGCCGTACGCGATGGCAGGCTCGTCAATGCCTGATATACGCCCCGCCCACGCACTCCTAACATCGGTCTGACATGACCACTCGCCACCGGCGAAATGAAGGAGAGCCCATGAAAAACTTTCGTATCGGCCAGATCGTTCCCAGCTCCAACACCACCATGGAAACCGAAATCCCGGCGATGCTGACCTCGCGCTACGGTCTGTTTCCGGAAGAGCACTTCACCTTCCACTCTTCGCGCATGCGCATGATGCATGTCAGCCCTGAAGAACTGAAAAAGATGGACATTGACAGCGACCGTTGCGCGCTGGAACTGAGCGATGCACGGGTGGATGTCATGGCCTATGCCTGCCTGGTGGCGATCATGTGTCAGGGTGCGGGTTACCACAAAGTCTCGCAGGAACGTCTGGGCAAAACGGTCGTTGCCAACAAGTCCAACGCCCCGGTACTCAGCTCGGCGGGCGCGCTGATCGACAGCCTCAACCTGCTCAACTACAAGAAAGTCTCGATCATCACCCCGTACATGAAGCCCCTGACCCAGCAAGTCATCGACTACATCGAAGCGGCGGGCATCGAAGTGGTGGATTCCATCAGCCTGGAAGTGTCCGACAACCTTGAAGTCGGTCGTCTGGACCCAATGAACCTCGTGGCCCACGCCGACAAGCTCAACATCGGACAAGCCGATGGCGTCGTTCTGTCGTGCTGCGTTCAGATGCCGTCGCTGCCAGCGATCCAGGTCGTACAGGACCGCCTCGACAAACCTGTGCTATCGGCCTCAGTGGCCACCGTCTACCAAATGCTGAAAACCCTGGGCCTCAAAGCACAGGTACCCAACGCTGGCCATCTGCTCTCGGGCCAGTTCTGACCCACCACGTGACGGGGTACTATGGCGGCCACACAGGCCAACGCCCGGTACCCCCCATGAAGCTCGACCCTGTCTCGCTGCGTCTTTTCGTCAGCGTCGTCGAAGAAGGCACCATTGCCGCCGCTGCCAAGCGTGAACACATCGCCGCGGCGGCAGTGAGCAAGCGGCTCAGCGAACTGGAAGAGCTGCTCGACTCCAAACTGCTCAACCGCACCAACAAAGGCATCGCCCCGACCGACGCAGGGTTGTCGCTGCTGTTCATGGCCCGCAGCGCCCTGAACAACCTCAATGAAATCGTTGTGCAAATGCGCGACTATTCCCACGGTCGGCGCGGCTCGGTCAGCGTTCTGGCCAACATCTCCGCCATCACCCAGTTCATGCCCAGCCTGATCAAATCCTTCATGGCTCACTACCCGCTGATCAACATCAGCCTCGAAGAACAGCAAAGCCTGTCCATCACCAAAGCTGTCGCCGAAAACCGCGCCGACATCGGCATCTTCACCCGCTTGCCCCACGGCGCCGACATCGAAGTCTTCCCCTTTCGCACCGATCGACTCGTCCTGCTCGTGCCAAACGACCACCCCTTGGCCGAGCGGGATTGCGTCTGCCTCAACGACACCCTCGACCATCAATACGTCACCCTGCGCAGCGGCACCCACCTCAACTTTCAACTGATCAAAGCCGCCAATGACCTCGGTCGCTCCCTGAAAATCCGCATGGAAGTCTCCAGCTACGACGCACTTTGCCTCATGGTCCAAGCAGGCGTCGGCATCGGCATAATGCCCGAGGGCAGCGTAGGCATTTACAAACTCGAGGGTGCAAAGGCGGTGCATCTGGATGAAGCGTGGGCGAGTCGGGAGTTGAGCGTTTGCGTGAGGGCGAAAGAAGGACTGTCGACAGCGGCGGGGCTGTTTCTTGAGCACATCCTAAAAGCCGAACCGCAGGCGGATTGATGCTTCTGGGCTACAAAAAACCTTTTTTGCATTGGTTTTGATGCTCGCGGGCTACAGCATCAGCCTTTCCGGTTTGCCTCCCGATCATTCTTGTCTTGAATTGTTGTGTCTCATGGGCTACAAAAATAGGCATTACCTACGTTTTTGATGCTTGAGGGCTACAACGTGTCTACTCTTTTCGATATCGCCGAGATGCTCAAGCACGCGCGCAGCGAGGCCCAACTAAGCCAAGAAGCCATCGCCAGTCGAGCGGGCGTGTCGCGCTCGACCGTCGCCCGCATGGAAACCCTGGCCAAAGGTGATATGAGCGTTTCAGCGTTAGTCCGCCTACTCGAAGCAGCAGGGTATAACTTGAAACTGGTGAGGGCCGGTCATCAACGGACGGTTGAGGACATCCTGGCAGAGCAGCGTTCAGGGGCGTTCGAATGATGCGCCTGGATGTGCATGTCGGCGCCAATAAGGTCGCCCAGCTTTATCGCGAGCGCGACGAGTATGTTCTCCACTACCTGCCGGGCACTTCCGTTACAGGTTTTGTGAGCCTTGCCTTACCGGTTCGTGAGGCGCCGTGGCGCTGGCCGCGCGATCTGTTTCCATTCTTCCGGCAAAACCTGCCTGAAGGGTATCTACTCGGCGTCATTCGGGAAGAATTCGGGCCGCTTCTGGATGGCACCGATCTGTCCTTGCTCGCTGTCATTGGCGGTGCGGGTATCGGGCGCGTCGCGGTGACCCCGGAAGGCGTCGCGCCTGGCGTGGCAATGGCCCCACTGGAAATCGAACAGCTGTTGAAAGCGGAGAACACCACCGAGCATTTCGCAGAGCTGGTCAGACGCTACGCCCGCGCAGCGGTCTCTGGGGTAGTCCCAAAATTCATCGCCCATGACGTCGAGCCAACTGACGTCCCGCTCGGAAAGCCGACGATCCGTACGGGCTTTCACATCATCAAGGGCTCGGACGACACCACGCCTTATCTGGGTTTCAACGAGTTCTACACGATGAGGGTGCTTGCGCGGCTACAGGTCGTGTCGGTCGCCACGTGCCAAATGTCCGAAGACGGTCGCGTGCTGGTCGTAGACCGTTTCGACGTCGACCAACAAGGGCGTCCGCTTTACGGCGTCGAAGATGCCTGCGGCCTTCTCGGCCTGCCGCCCCATGAAAAATATGCAACCACGACCGAGCGTGTGTGGAATGCCACTCGACCTTATATCCCCAGTGAGCGGATGCGGAATGCGCGGGAGCATTTTGGTTGGCAGATCCTGACGAACTACGTCGTTCGCAATGCTGATTGCCACGCTAAAAACATCGCGCTCTATTACACCTCTCGGGGCGACGTGACCTACACGCCAATCTATGACCTCGTCACCACTCAGGCCTATCCCCGTTTCGCGACCAATCCGCCAGGGCTGCCCGTTGGCGGGCGTCAGACCTGGACACCGGGGCGGACGCTGGAGGTCTTCTTTAACAGTGTTTTAGGCATCCCCCCGAGGCAATATGCGGCGATGGTCGAGCAGCTTTGCGAGTCTGCTGTTGAGGTGGGTAAAGAGCTGATCCAAGCGTCGAAAAATGAACCTGCGTGGCGGGACGTCGCCAAGCACATGGTTCATGCGTGGAACGAAGGTATGGAAACATTACGTAGCGCGAAATCTGCACCGCATCTGCGAGGGCTGGATGCCGCCATTAGCGAGGCGGGATTTTCAGGGCCGCGTGCAGCGGACAATGGACGTGTTCAGATTGGTCGTTCTGAACTATTGGCACCTCGGCGACCCAAGTAGCTTGCGTGACCCCATCGCTGCCAAGAACTGCGCGTACGCCATGTTTTCGCGCGGGCATGTCGCTGCCGTTGGCCACGGCGGTGCGCAGGTTGGCAGAAATCAGCTCGACGGCTTTCAGTGGGCAGACGTCGGTGATCGGCGTTGCGGCCGTTGAGACGTAGGCTTTGATGGCATGATTCAGTGCGTCGATGCCTGTGGTGGCGGTCAGGCCTTTCGGCATCGCAGCCATCAGCGAAGGGTTCGTTTACGGACAGAAGCGGGGTGACGTTGCGGTCAACGATGGCCATTTTCACGTGGCAGGTGAGATCTGCTATGGAACGGCGCGAGGCGCGGTCGTCATGACTTCAAGCCGACGGGTACTCGCCTGCCCTTGCAACAGGCGAGTATGAAAGTGCGGCTGAGCGTTAAGCGTTAGCCCGCAAGGCCCTGACCGACTCCTCAGCATTCGCCTTCCTCGCCATTTCGGCGACTTCCTTGGCTACGATGGTCTTCCCGATCGGTGCGAGGGCGATGCCAGCCAGTTTCAGATGTTGAATTCCGAAGGGGATGCCGATGATGGTGATGAAGCACGCGAGGGCCGACATCACATGCCCCAACGCCAGCCAGAATCCACCGAGGACAAACCAGACGATGTTGCCCAGCAGGCCTAGGCCGCCGGTGCCGATGTCATCCTTCAAGTGCAGTTCTTTACGGCTGATGGCTTCTTTGCCGAAGGGGAAGAAGGAAAACTGCCCGATCACAAAGCAGGCCCTGCCCCACGGGATGCCGATGATAGTCACAAAGGCGAGGACGCCGATGATCCACCAGGCCAGGCCCATGAAAAGACCACCGAGGATGAACCACAAAAAGTTGCCGATAGCGCGCATTGCTTACTCCTTGTTTGAGAACTCAGTCCATTGAGGTACAGCGGGGACGGAAGGCTAGCACGGTGCCTTCATCTGGAAAAGATGCTGAAACGTGCAAAGTCTCGATAAGCGGACATTAAAAAGCCGGCTTGTGGCCGGCTTCTCGGTGACAGGTTTGGTGAGTTTTTGGCTCATCGCACCCGTCCGCAAAAGTGCGCGCTGCGTGCAGGCGCTTGTGAGGTAGACCAGACGTGCCCCGTGGGAGCGTCTGGTCGGCCACCTGTCCGCGGGTAGCCGACCGGTGTTGAAACGAAGGCGTGCAGGATACGCACTCTGCTGCTGTCTGCCCAGTCTTGATGCGCCGCGCTACGTCTTTATCTCTCATATGCACAGGTTCAGCCATCGGGCAGGGTGGCGGGGTGGCGGCGATTGTTGAGGGTGGACCACCAGAAGATCCAGCCGAGAATGTGGATGTGTTGTTCCTGTATCTGCTCGGCGCTGAAGATTTCGTCCGGGTATTCGCTGGCGTTGTGGCTGCGCAGGCGAAGGCCGCCGCCGGGGAGGCGATAGAGGTATTTCACCCGCAGCATGCCGTCGTGTTCGATCGCATAGATTTCGCCGTCGATGACGTTGACGCGTCCACGGTCCACGCCGATGAGCGAGCCGTCCTGAATCTTGTCGGCCATGCTGTTGCCGACCATGGCGACGCAGATGGCGTTGTGCGGGTTCACGTCCATGGCGTCGAGCACGCGTCGCGCCAGACGCACTTTGTGATGAGGGATTTCGCCGACGACGCTCTGCCCGGGGGTGCGGGTTTCCAGTTCGCAATAGAACGGCATGTCCAGCTCTTCACGCGCGACGTGCCGTCCGGTGCGCTGTCGGGTCACGGCGTCCACGCCGGTTTTGTCGCGGCCTTCGCCGGGGTGTTTGGGGCCCTCGCCGCTGCGCAGCCAGCGCACGTTGACGCTGAGCAGTTCGGCCACTTCTTCCATGCGCGCCATGGGGATGCCGCGTTTGAACCAATTGTTCACGTGTTGCGGCGTTACCTTGCGGTTGGCGGCGAAGTCCGTTGCGGAGAGATGGCACTCCCGAAGAAGAACGCGTAGTCGATCACCTGATGTATTCATGAGGCGAAGTTTACGTGCGGTTCAAGTTTGTTTAAATGAACGAAGTGTTCAAATGCGCGGGCAGTCAAAGTTGCCAAAGATGGTGGGGATTACAACTTCCGACCGTAGTTGTAGGGCGATTCATTCACTGTTTTGCAGGCGCTCAACAATGGTTGAAAGGCGTGGACGGCCTGGCTTGGGGCTGTTGGCGCGAGAGGAGGCGAACTAGAGCCTTATTGGCGAGTACTGTTGCGGAGTTTCTTTCCAGAAATGCCGTGAGTAACGACTGCATTAAACACCGTGTTTGATGTGGCGCTGATTTAAACATTTCTTCGGTCGCACTGCTGCAAAAAAAGTGCGAAAGACATGACGAGGGGCAATATATGAGGTTGAAGGCGCAACGAAGTCGCGTGAGAGGTGACTGCTACCTCCGAAGCGACAGGCGCCTCGGAGGTGGCGATCCGGATCAGCCTTTGTAGGCAGCGACGGATTTGGTGATGGCTTCGCGTGCGGCATCAGCGCCTGCCCAGCCTTCGATCTTCACCCATTTGCCTTTTTCGAGGTCTTTGTAGTTGGCAAAGAAGTGCTCGATCTGCTGAATCAGCAGTGGCGGCAGGTCGGTGTATTCCTTCACGTCGACATACAGCTGGGACAGCTTGTCGTGCGGGACTGCGATGACTTTGGCATCGCCGCCGCCGTCGTCGGTCATGTTCAGCACTCCGACTGGGCGAGCGCGAATGACCGAACCTGGCGCAACCGGGTAAGGGGTCACGACCAGCACGTCGAGGGGGTCGCCGTCGTCAGCCAGGGTGTTCGGGATGAAACCGTAGTTGGCCGGGTAGAACATCGGGGTGGCCATGAAGCGGTCAACGAACAGAGCGTCGCTTTCTTTGTCGATTTCGTATTTGATCGGCGCGTGGTTGGCCGGGATCTCGATCGCGACGTAGATGTCATTCGGCACGTCTTTGCCGGCCGGAATCTTGCTGTAGCTCATTGGGCTTTGCCCCCCTTGGTTGACCATTCAGAATCTGGCGTCCAGCGCCAAAAGTGGCCCGGATTATAGGCACATTCCCGAAGCGTTGCCACGCGTGGCAGGCGTCTTCAGGCCTCGTGATTGCGCTTGATAGACCGGCGTTCGAGGACTAAGTGCCTTGATGGGCCATAAGTCGCGCCAGAGGGTCTTGCCGGTAGAAGGCTTTGAGTTGCGCGTAGACCTCGGGATAGGCCTCGACCAGCACATCCGGGGCGCTGAAGAAGTACTCGCTGGTGACGGCAAAGAACTCGGCGGGGTTCTCGGCGGCATAGGGATCGATGGCGGTTTCTGCGTCAGGGTCGGCGTCCAGCTGGCGGTTCATGTCATCGAACGCGCTTTGCATCGCACCGGCCCAGTCGGCGATGCGCATGTCGTTGTGCAGCGGCGGGTGACCATTGGCGTCGCCGTTGAGCATGTCGAGCTTGTGCGCCAACTCATGAATGACCAGGTTGTAAGCCTCCCATCCACCACTCGACAGCACGCCCGGCCACGCAAGAATCACCGGGCCTTGCGACCAGGCTTCGCCGCTGTGTTCGCCGTCCCATTCATGCTCGATACCGCTGGCGTCGCGATGCCGTTGCGGACTGATGAAATCGTCGCCGTAGAGGATGATTTCGTGGAAACCCTGATACCAGTTCAAATCCCCCAGCGCCAGCAACGGCAGCTGCGCCTGCGCAGCCAGGAACAGACGCGACTCGTCATCCAGCTCGACGCCTTCCAGTGCGGTGAGGTGTTTGGCGTGGAGGAACAGCACGCAACTGTCGAGCAGGTAGCGATCCTCTTCAGCGGTCAAACCGTCGAGGATCGGCAGGCGCTCGCGAACCCGGTTCCAGAGTGCTGGGTCGATCGGGTTGCGTGCCAGCGTGCGGCGTTTGAGCCAGTCGCCCAGCGACCACATGACTCAGCGCGCCGCGGCGGAACGGCCCATGCGGCTGCGGACCAGACCAACGATCATCGGCAGCAACGACAGCAGGATGATCGCCAGCACCAGCAGCGTCAGGTTCTTCTTGATGAACGGAATGTTGCCGAAGAAGTAACCCAGGGTGACCAGACCGCCGACCCAGAGGATCGACCCCAGCACGCTGAAGCCCAGGAAGCGGAAATAGTGCATTTTGCCGAGGCCCGCGACGAAGGGTGCGAAGGTGCGGATGATGGGCAGGAAGCGCGCAAGGGTGACTGTCTTACCGCCATGACGCTCATAAAACTCGTGGGTTTTGGTCAGGTAGTCGCGGCGGAAAATCTTCGAATCCGGGTTCTTGAACAGCCTGTCCCCCAAGGTGCGACCGATGACGTAGTTAGTGCTGTCGCCGATGATCGCAGCGGCCATCAACAGGCAGGCCAGCAGCACCGGGTCCATGCCGCCACCAGCTGCCACAGCGCCTGCGATGAACAGCAGCGAATCGCCCGGCAGGAATGGCATCACCACCAGACCTGTCTCGCAAAAGATCACCAGGAACAGGATCGCGTAGACCCAGGTGCCGTAATGGGTCACCAGCAAATCGAGGTAGACGTCGAGGTGGAGGATAAGGTCGAGCGGGTTGAAATCCATGTACGGCACCTGAGTGAAAGGCCTTGGCCGGGCCCTGTGCGGGTCGATGATGAGGGCGAAGTCGGACGCATTATAGAGGGAAGAAACCGGATGTTGCCGAGCGCGATAGTTGAATCGCAACATTTGGTAGTAACACCGCAGACGACGTCGAACCCGACCTGCGGGCGTGAGCAAGATCATGAAAGGGGCGCGGTGAAGCAGGCAGACGACCAGCGGCTTGCTCGCGAACCGGGTTGGGCGGTGACCGATGGGCTGTCTGACACACCGCCGTCACTGCCGCGGTGCGTCCGGCATGTCCCACTTCGACGCGTGGTGTCTGGATGCCTTGCAACATTCAATAAAAACGGCCTCCGAAGAGGCCGTCGTTCACACGCTATCGCCGAATCAGAAGAAGCCCAGCGGGTTGATGTCGTAGCTGACCAGCAGGTTTTTGGTCTGTTGGTAATGTTCCAGGGCGACCTTGTGGGTCTCGCGGCCAACGCCGGATTTTTTGTAACCACCGAACGCCGCGTGCGCCGGGTACAGGTGGTAGCAGTTGGTCCACACGCGACCGGCCTTGATGGCGCGGCCCACGCGGTAGGCGCGGTTGATGTCGCGAGTCCACACGCCTGCGCCGAGGCCGAATTCGGTGTCGTTGGCGATGGCAATGGCTTCCGCTTCATCCTTGAACGTGGTCACGCTGACCACCGGGCCGAAGATTTCTTCCTGGAACACGCGCATGGCGTTATTGCCTTTGAGCAGCGTCGGTTGGATGTAGTAGCCGGTGGCGAGCGAGCCTTCCATCTTCTCCACTTTGCCGCCAGTCAGCAGTTCGGCGCCTTCGCCCTGCGCGATTTCAAGGTAAGAGAGGATCTTGTCGAACTGCTGCTGCGAGGCCTGGGCGCCGACCATGGTCTCGGTGTCCAGCGGGTCGCCGCGCTTGATCTTCAGCACCTTGTTCATCACCACTTCCATGAATTGCGGGTAGATCGACTCTTGAACCAGGCAGCGCGAAGGGCAGGTGCAGACTTCCCCTTGGTTGAAGAACGCCAGCACCACGCCTTCAGCGGCTTTATCGATAAATTCCGGCTCGGCTTTCATCACGTCTTCGAAATAGATGTTGGGCGATTTGCCCCCTAATTCCACCGTGGACGGAATGATGCTGTCGGCCGCCAATTTCATGATGTGTGAGCCCACTGGCGTCGAGCCGGTGAACGCGATTTTGGCGATGCGTTTGCTGCTGGCCAAGGCTTCACCGGCTTCACGGCCATAGCCTTGCACCACGTTCAACACGCCTTTTGGCAGCAGATCGCCGATCAGCTCCATCAATACGCTGATGCCTAGCGGCGTTTGCTCGGCGGGCTTGAGCACGATGCAGTTACCGGCGGCGAGCGCGGGCGCGAGTTTCCAGGCGGCCATCAGCAACGGGAAGTTCCACGGGATGATCTGACCGACCACGCCCAGCGGTTCGTGAATGTGGTACGCCACGGTGTTGCCGTCGATTTCAGCGGCAGAGCCTTCCTGGGCACGCAGCACGCCGGCGAAGTAGCGGAAGTGATCGACCGCCAGCGGAATGTCAGCGTTGAGGGTTTCGCGCACGGCCTTGCCGTTGTCCCAGGTTTCGGTGACGGCCAGCAGCTCGAGGTTCTGCTCGATGCGATCAGCGATTTTCAGCAGGGTCAGCGACCGTTCCTGAACGGAGGTCTTGCCCCACGCATCAGCAGCGGCGTGTGCGGCGTCCAGCGCTTTATCGATGTCTTCGGCAGTGGAGCGAGGAAAGGTTGCGATCAGCTTGCCAGTGATGGGCGAGGTGTTTTCAAAGTACTGGCCTTTGACCGGCGGCACGAATTCGCCGCCGATGTAATTGCCGTATTGGGACTTGAAGGTAACGATCGAGCCTTCAGTACCGGGATGGGCATAACGCATGGTGAATATCTCCTTGCTCTTGTGATTGTGTGGGGAGAACGCGGCTTCACTTTTCATGAATGCGCTTATGGAAAGCGTAGAGCAAAGCGCGGGCCATTGCCGTGTGGTGCCCGGGCTATAGGCGTTTGAGCCAAAAAAGGGAGACTTGCTGGTGTCGCCTGTGTCGGTTGCGAAACAGGCTGCGTGACACTTTGTACCGAATGTGGGACAGCCGGCGCCGGTACGGTTGGCCCAGCATTGCAATGGCTCAAAGTGAGGAGGATGCTGGTCAACGAATCCCCAAGCCCTCACTGGGACGAACAACAAAAATGCACAGCAATCCGTTCGCACGCCACGCCCAGCAAGTTCTGACGGTCGCTCAAGGTCACGTGCCCCATCGTTATGGCCCCGGTGCCGATCCTTCCATCGCCCGCTCATGGGTGCGTTGCCTTGAGGACTACCACCTCGACCCCGCCCAAGCGATGGCGCCGACCGTCCTGGAACATGCCCGCGTGCTGGAAAGCCGAGAGCGCCTGCAGCAGGTATTGACGATTGCGGGCAGCGAGATGAACAGCCTGCATCAGCAGCTCTCGGGCGGTAACGCGGTGTTGCTGACCGATGCGCGCGGTGTGATCCTCAACTGCGTGACCGAGCCGAGCGAGCGCAAGATTTTCGAACGTGCCGGTCTTTGGCTCGGTGCGGACTGGAGCGAGGCCCGGGAAGGCACCAACGGCATTGGCACCTGTGTGGTCGAGCGACAGTCGGTGACGATCCATCGAGACGAGCATTTCCGAGGCCGCCATACGGGGCTCACCTGTTCGGCCAGCCCGGTATTCGATCCCCACGGCGAACTGCTGGCCGTTCTCGACGTTTCATCAGCGCGGCACGATGTCTCGCGGCAAAGCCAGTTTCACACCATGGCGTTGGTCAACCTGTCGGCGAAGATGATCGAAAGCAGCTATTTCCTGCGCCATTTCGACGATCAGTGGCTGCTTCGCTTCCATCTGCAGGCCGGTTCGGTCGGGCTGTTCAGCGAGGGGTTGCTGGCGTTCGATGGCGAAGGGCGACTCAACGCGCTGAATCAGAGTGCTCTGAACCTGTTGAGCCTGAATCGGGCTGATCTGGTAGGGCAGTCAGTCGAAGCCCTGTTCGATTGTTCACTTGATGAGCTGATGAGCCGCGCGGCACCCGATGCCGCTGCCAGCTGGCCGCTGCGCACCCGCGATGGGCGAGGATTCTTCGCCGTTGTGCGTGGGCAATCGCGGCCAGGGCTGAAAGCCATTCCGACGCCGGTTGTCGCCAAGGTCGCGGCGCAGCCTGCCTTCAACGGCATCTGTCTGAGCGATGAAGCGCTGCGTAGCCACTTCCGCCGCGGGATGAAGGTGTTCGAGCGGGATGTGCCGCTGTTGCTCAATGGCGAAACCGGCTCGGGCAAAGAGGCGTTCGCCAAGGCGGTGCATCAAGCCAGCCAGCGCGCAGACAAGCCGTTCGTGGCGCTGAATTGCGCGGCGATCCCGGAAAGCCTGATTGAAAGCGAGTTGTTCGGTTATCGCGGCGGCAGTTTCACCGGCGCGCGCAAGGAAGGCATGCGCGGCAAGTTGCAGCAAGCCGATGGCGGGACGTTGTTCCTCGACGAAATCGGCGACATGCCGGTGGCGTTGCAGACGCGTCTGCTGCGCGTGCTGGAAGACCGTCTGGTGGTGCCGATCGGTGGCGAACCGCAACCTGTCGATGTGCGAATCATCAGTGCGACTCATAGGGATCTGCTCGGTCGGGTGGAGGACGGCAGCTTTCGAGAAGACCTCTATTACCGGCTCAACGGCTTGGAAATCGCCTTGCCGCCGTTGCGTGAGCGCAGTGACAAATCACAGTTGCTCGACTTCTTGCTGAAAGAGGAGGCGGGCGGGCATCCGGTGCAGATCGATGCCGATGCGCGAGCGGCGCTAATGGGTTTCAACTGGCCGGGCAATGTGCGGCAAATGCGCAATGTGTTGAGGACGCTGGCGGCGTTGTGTGAGGACGGGGTCATCGGTGTGAGTGATCTGCCGCAGGTGATCTGCCAAAGGGCGGCGCAAAAGGTCGACGCCCCCGAGCTTTCGGATTCTCCGCTGGAATGCGCCGAGCGTTCAGCGCTGATCGCCACCCTCGACGCTCAACGCTGGCACATGACCCACGCAGCGCGGGAGTTGGGGGTGAGTCGCAACACCTTATATAGAAAGCTGCGCAAGCATGGGATCACTCGCTAGGCACCCCTGCGGGTGCGGTCCAAATTGTGGGAGCCGGGTCCTACCCATGACATCGCGTGGCGACCTGCACCTGTAGGAGTGAGCTTGCTCGCGATAGCGATGAGTCATATGGCTGCTTTGCTTCTGAAAGGGCGCGATCGCGAGCAAGCTCACTCCTACAGTGGAATGCATCTCCCAGTTGATTCCGAATTGCCCTGTGCGAACCGACCCTCTCTACGCTAACCTGCGCCCATGTTTTAAGAGGTCGGTCATGCACATTCATATTCTGGGTATTTGCGGCACGTTCATGGGGTCGCTGGCGGTACTGGCCAAGGACTTGGGCCATAAAGTCACGGGCTCTGACGCCAACGTCTATCCGCCGATGAGCACGCAGCTCGAAGCGCAGGGCATTGAGTTGATGCAGGGTTATGACCCTTCACACCTCGAACCGGCGCCGGATCTGGTGGTGGTCGGCAACGCCATGTCGCGGGGAAACCCGGCTGTCGAATACGTTCTGAACAAAGGACTACCTTACGTTTCTGGCCCGCAATGGCTGGCGGACCACGTGTTGCGCGGTCGTTGGGTGCTGGCCGTTGCCGGGACCCACGGGAAGACCACCACCAGCAGCATGCTGGCCTGGGTGTTGGAACACGCGGGCATGGCACCGGGTTTTTTGATCGGTGGCGTGCCCCAGAACTTCGCTGTCTCGGCGCGTTTGGGCGACACACCGTTCTTCGTGGTTGAAGCCGACGAATACGACAGCGCCTTTTTCGACAAGCGCTCGAAGTTCGTCCACTACGGCCCGCGCACGGCGATCCTTAACAACCTTGAGTTCGATCACGCCGACATCTTCCCTGACTTGCCCGCCATCGAGCGGCAATTCCATCACTTGGTGCGCACGATCCCCAGCGAAGGCCTGGTCATTCATCCGACCACCGAGCCGGCGCTGGAACGCGTGATTCAGATGGGCTGCTGGACCCCGGTGCAGACCACAGGGGAGGGCGGCCAGTGGCAGGCGAAGCTGCTGAGCGAAGACGGTTCGAAATTCGAAGTGCTGTTCGAAGGTGTGGCGCAAGGCGTTGTCGATTGGGGCATGACCGGCCAACACAATGTGGCCAACGCTTTGGCCACATTGGCAGCGGCCCGCCATGTCGGCGTCGTCCCGCAGCAAGGCGTCGAAGCGTTGAGCGCGTTCAAGAGTGTTAAGCGTCGGATGGAAAAGGTCGCCGACGTGCGTGGCATCATTATCTATGACGACTTCGCTCACCACCCGACCGCCATCGCCACCACGCTGGACGGCCTGCGCAAGAAGGTCGGCGACGCGCCGATCATCGCCATCGTCGAACCGCGCTCCAACTCCATGAAGCTCGGCGCCCACCGTGACGGCTTGCCCGAAAGTGTCGATCAGGCCGATCAGGTGGTCTGGTACGCCCCCGCCAATCTGGGCTGGGACCTGGCCGCGACCGCCGCGCTGTGCACGACCCCTTCGGTCGTCTGCGATTCGCTGGATGCCATCATCGCGTGCGTGAAGGGCCAGGCCCAGCCCGGTACGCACATCGTGATCATGAGCAACGGCGGTTTCGGCGGCCTGCACGGCAAACTCGCCGAGGCGTTGAAATGAGTGGGCCAGAGCGCATCACCCTGGCGATGACCGGTGCGTCAGGCGCGCAATATGGCCTGCGCCTGCTGGATTGTCTGGTGCGCGAAGACCGCGAAGTGCACTTCCTGATTTCCAAGGCAGCGCAGTTGGTGATGGCGACTGAAACCGACGTCACGCTGCCGCCCAAGCCGCAAATGATGCAGGCGTTTCTGACGGAATACACCGGCGCGGCGGACGGCCAGATTCGCGTGTACGGCAAGGAGGACTGGATGTCCCCCGTGGCGTCCGGCTCGGGTTCGCCCGCCGCGATGGTCGTCGTGCCGTGCTCGACCGGCACACTGTCGGCCATTGCGACCGGCGCCTGCAACAACCTGATCGAACGCGCCGCCGATGTGACCCTCAAGGAGCGTCGCCAGCTGATTCTGGTGCCTCGCGAGGCGCCGTTTTCCAGCATTCATCTGGAGAACATGCTCAAGCTGTCGAACCTGGGCGCGGTGATTCTTCCGGCATCGCCGGGCTTTTATCACCAGCCACAGACGATCGACGATCTGGTCGATTTCGTCGTGGCGCGGATTCTCAATCTGCTGAACATTCCTCAAGACATGCTGCCGCGTTGGGGCGAGCATCATTTTGGCGCCGATGAATAAGAAGCTGTTTGTCCTCACCCTGGGGCTGGTCATGGCCACCGGTTGCTCGACCGTGCGCACGTTGGACGCCAATCAACCGGGCGCACCGGTGGTGTATTCCGGCACTCGGCTGGATCTCTACGCGATTCGAGGCGGGTGCTGCGAGAAGGACCGGTTCGGCGCCGAAGCCCCGAAATACCCAATGCTGGACCTGCCCGGCAGTGCGTTGCTGGACACGGTGCTGTTGCCGCTGTCATTGCTGACGGCATTGGGTGTGGGGTATGGCGCGACGGGCGGGTTGTAGGCTTGATGCAGCCACCTCGGTGTGGCTGACATGACCTTTCCCTGTATGAGTGAGCTTGCTCGCGATTGAGGCATATCAGGCATTGCGAATGTATATGCCCCGGCGCCTTCGCGAGCAAGCTCACTCCTACAGAGAAGCTCCATCTGGATACGGTGCTGTTGCCGCTGTCGGTGCTGACGGCATTGGGTGTGGGGTATGGCGCGACGGGCGGGTTGTAGGCTTATTAAAGCCACCTCGGTGTGGCTGAAATGACCTTTCCCTGTAGGAGTGAGCTTGCTCGCGATTGCGGCATATCAGACATTGCGAATGTATGTGTCCCAACGCCGTCGCGAGCAAGCTCACTCCTACAGAGAAGCTTCATCTGGATACGGTGCTGTTGCCGCTGTCGGTGCTGACGGCATTGGGTGTGGGGTATGGCGCGACGGGCGGGTTGTAGGCTTGTTACAGCCACCTCGGTGTGGCTGACATGACCTTTCCCTTGTGGGAGCCGGCTTGCTGGCGAATACGGCTTTTCTGCACCAGAAGCATCAACTGACACGCCGCCTTCGCCAACAAGCCGGCTCCCACAACAGCCGATCTGTCGATTTGCGTGAATCCCCTATTTACCCAACCGCCGAAGTTCATCCGATTCCACAATCCGCACTCCGTCCTGCTCTTCCAGGGCCAGACGCCACAGCGCGCGGGCCAGGTTGCACGCCTCAATGCCGCCGTATTTGCCGGGGATCAGCTTGGCAATGGGCGCCGCCAACTGCTCGACGAGACGCTGATCCTCGCGTTCGCCAATCAACAGTGAGGGGCGGGCGATGGTCAATTGCGGCCAGTTCTGCGTCTTGAGCGCTTCTTCCATTTCGCCTTTGACACGACTGTAGAAAATGCTCGACTCGGGGTCCGCATTCACTGCGCTGATCACCAGCAGATGACGCGCGCCCAGTTCGCGCGCGCGTTTGCCGAAGGCGACCACCATGTTCATGTCGACGGCACGAAACGCGTCCTGCGAACCCGCTTGTTTGATCGTGCTGCCCAGGCAACAAAAGGCGATATCAATCTGGCCGCCGAGCGCGGGCAGCAAGGACATGAAGTCGCCAACAGGGTTTTCCAGATGGGGATGTTCGGCCAGCGGTCTGCGGCTGGGGGCCAGGACACGGCTGACGGTGGGTTCGGCGAGCAGGCGGTCGAGCAGATGCTCGCCGGTCAATCCGGTCGCACCGGCAAGCAAAATATGTTGTGGCGTCAAGTACATGGTCAGTCTCCCTTGATACGCCACAAGCATAGGCGCTCTAACGGAACAGACTGCGGACCGACCGGGCTGGTTTCACAAAAGCCATGAAATATTCATCCGAGCTGCCAGACCGTTAACGTTTGACGGTATTCAGCGCTCGCTCCGCCTGGCTTTTGCGCAGTTTCTGCCAGTGAGAAATGACGCCTTTCGGTGCCCAGATCTGAGGTTCGGAGGCTTCGAAGTTTTCGTCGATCTCCCGCTGCGCGACGATGGCCTTGGCGCTCTCGAAGGCCTGCTGCAAGTCATCGGTCTCTACCAGGGCTTTGGCGAACAGGGCTTCGCCAAAATAGGTGAAATCCGCCTCTTCCGAGCAGCCGAACGACACCCGGTCTTCACGTGACGCGGTGATGACCAGGGTTTTGTCGTCTTTGATGGCCGGGATGAAACCGCCCGAGTAACAGGCTGAAATCACCACGATCTTGTCGCGGTTTTTCAGCGGTGCCAGCACGCCGGCCATTTCATTGGCAGGCAGGTCTGACAGCTCCAGTCGCGGCTGATCCAGCACCAATTCGTGCTCGTGCGTGCCGTGGCTGGTGAGGTAAATGAAGATCAAGTCTTCAGGGCCGCTGCGCTGGGCAAGGGTTTGCACGGCGCGGGAAATGTTCTCGCGGGTGGCCAGGGGGCGATCGGCCATGTGATCGCGGTGGTTGACCAGCGCCACCTGGCCGAAGGCGCCGAAACGGCTGGCCAGCAGTTTGTTGACGTAATCGGCTTCGCGCATGAAGACGCTTTGCTTGCCATCGCCGCCGACGACGAGGCTGTACAGCTCGACAGCCGGAGTCGACGCCGGAACCGCGGCCAACGCTTTGTCCAGCAGAGGGCCTTGGGCCAGCAAGCCCGTTTCCAACGGGTCGGGCAGCAGCTTGCCCATGGCGTCGCGCACGCGCTGACCGTTGGCCCAGGTGCCGCTTTGCACGCTGCCGTCTGCCGACGTCAGGGTGCCGACGCCTTGGTAGTTGTCGTTGTCGAATCGGCCTACGTACACACTGCCGTCGGGCATCTGCAAGCGGCCCTCGCCGGAGAAGCGCCAGTTCTGGAATTGCCCCTGATAGTTGGTGCCGTCGGAGCCGATCAGTTCGCCCTTGCCGGAGAAGGCCCCGTCCTTGAACTGCCCGGACCACACGTCACCGTCAGCGTTTTCATAACGCCCGCGACCGTTCAATTGATTGTCGTGAAAGCCACCGACGTATTGGTCGCCGTCGGCGCTGGTGAAGTTACCGACGCCCTGCAACTGGCCGTCGACGAATTTGCCGCTGAATTGGTTACCCGCTGCGTCGCTGCGCTGGCCTTCGCCATTGGGTTTGCCGTGGGCGAACTCGCCTTGATATTCGCTGCCGTCTTCCAGCACGAGATGACCGGGGCCGTCATACAGGTCGGCTTTGAATTGGCCGCGATAGCTCATGCCATGCTCTTTGAGCGTGCCTTCGCCTTCGCGTCGCCCCAATTTGTAGCCGCCGACGTAGCTGCCCGCGCTGGTGGTCAGCTGACCTTGTCCGTGAAACAGACCGTCCTGAAACCCGCCTTTATAGACGTCGCCGTTGCTGGCGTGCCATTCGCCCTGGCCGTTCCACTGACCGTTTTTGAACTCACCGGCATACCAGCTGCCGTTGGGGTAGTCGATGCGGCCTTTGCCCTGCAGCACCCCATTGACCACATCGCCCCGGTAGCGACCGCCATCGGGCAGGCGGGCGTCCGGCGGCAATATCGATTCGCCGTCACCGCAAGCGGTAATCAAAAGGGTAAGGGCCAGAGGAGCAAGCGCGCGCATGGTAAATCCCGAAAATGAGGTGTTTCGGCGTGATCGGATCGCGAACGTGGTCCGGTCGCTCACACAGCCGCGCCGAGTATGCCGCAGCCGGGAAGCGTCATGAAACAGTCAGTTACGACTGTTTCATATTTTGTGAGGTTTATACGAAGCAGAGGGAAAGCGGTTCAGCGATGAACGCCGGCTTCTCCTGACCCTCGATTTCAAGCGTCGCCGTGGCTTTGAGCAGCCATTGCCCGGGCTTTTTCTCGATGACTTCGGCGAGGGTAACTTTTAGACGAACGCGCGAGTCGACTTTCACCGGCTGGATGAAACGCACGCTGTCGAGCCCGTAGTTCACGACCATCTTCATGCCTTCGGGCATCACCAGCAACGACTCCATGAGTTTCGGCATCAGCGACAACGACAGAAAACCGTGTGCGATGGTCGAACCGAATGGCGTCTGCGCTGCCTTGTCCGGGTCGACATGAATGAATTGGAAATCGCCAGTGGCTTCGGCAAACAGATTGATGCGCGCCTGGTCAATCAGCAGCCAGTCGGAGCTTCCCAGTTCCTTGCCTTCATAGTGCTTGAGTTCTGCAACGGGTACGTAGGGCATCGATACTCTCCTTGTGGATCGGTGGTGTTTTTTCATACGCGCGCGGCGAGCGGCGCTGTTATTGCTTCGCCTCAAGGGTCGCTCCTGAGGGTGTAGGAGTGAGCTTGCTCGCGATGGCGATCCGTCAGTGACAGTTAAAGGGCTTGGCACACCGCATTCGCGGGCAAGCGCGCTCCTACAGGATCAGGTACGTTTCTGATGGAGAGATCAGCACGCCACCCCAGGCCGGTCAAGAACCCTGCACGCCGCGAATACCGCATCATGCGTTGGCAAGCTGCGTGCTTATAATGTCGCCGCGAATGGGCGGGAGTTTTTCTATGTTGTTAAGAGGCCTGACATGGCTGGTGCTGTTCCAGTTGCTGGGAACGGCGTTGAATCATTTATTTCTGTCGATACTGCCGGGGCCAATCATCGGTCTGGTCTTGCTGATCATTTACCTCATGATTCGGGGCGAGGTCAGCGAACCTGTCAGCCTCGCGGCTAGCAGCCTGTTGCGCTACCTGCCGCTGTTGCTCGTACCGCCAGCGGTGGGGGTCATGGTATACGCCAGTCAGATCGCCGACGATTTCTGGGCCATTGTCGGTTCGTTGGTGCTGTCGTTGATGGTCTCGCTCACGTTCGCGGGCTGGTTGATGCAGAAGCTCATCGACCGCCAGGCTCGCCGTGAAGCTCTGCAGCGGGAACCGTCATGAATCTGGACTGGCAAGGCGCCTGGCTGTCGGTGATCCATCACCCGCTGTTCGGCATCGCGATCACCTTGGGGGCTTATCAATTGGTGCTCGCGGGGTATGAGAAAACCCGCTGGGTCTTTCTACAGCCAGTGCTGGTGTCGATGGCGGTGGTGATCGGTGTGCTGGTCGGTTGCGGAGTGGACTACGCCGAATACCGCAAAAGCACCGAGATCCTCAGCATTCTGCTCGGCCCCGCAACCGTGGCCCTGGCGGTGCCGCTGTATCTGAATCTGCGGCGGATTCGGCAGTTGTTCTGGCCGGTCTTGACTACGCTGGTGATGGGCGGCGTAGCGGCGACCGGGCTGTGCCTGTTGATCGGCTGGGGATTGGGGGCCAACCACATGATCCTGATGACCATGGCGCCGAAGTCGGTCACGTCGCCGATTGCCATGCTGGTGGCTGAGCAGATCGGCGGCGTGGCGGCGCTGGCGGCGGTTTTCGTGTTGATCACCGGCGTCATTGGGGGCATATTCGGCCCGGGCCTGTTGACCCTCGCGGGCGTGCAAAGCCCGGAAGCGCGCGGCATGGCGCTGGGGCTGACAGCCCACGCGGTCGGCACCTCGGCAGCGTTGCAGGAAGGCGAAGAATGCGGGGCCTTTGCGGCACTCGCCATGAGTTTGATGGGGGTCGCCACGGCGTTGTTCTTGCCACTGGCGGTGTCTCTGGTTGCGTGAGGGTGGGTCTATGTCGTTGCCGTTGTTTCCGTTGAACGCCGTGCTGTTTCCAGGGTGTGTCCTCGATTTACAGATATTCGAGGCGCGCTACCTGGACATGATTGGCCGCTGCATGAAACAAGGCGAAGGATTCGGCGTGGTGTGCATCACCGAAGGCAGTGAAGTCGGGGACGTGCCGGAAGGGTTTTCGCAGGTGGGGTGCGAGGCGCTGGTGACCGATTTTCAGCAGCAGGATAACGGCTTGCTGGGTATCCGCGTGATGGGCGGTCGGCGCTTTCGCGTCATCAGCGCCGAGGCCCAGCGCGACAATCTGCTGATGGCAGACGTCGAGTGGCTGGAAGAGCCCGAGGACAAGCCGCTGCAAGAAGAAGACGACGATCTGGTGGCATTGCTTGCGGCCCTGGCCGAGCACCCGATGGTGGCTGCCCTGAACATGGGACTCACCGCCAGCGGGCAGCAATCCTTGTCAAACCAGTTGGCGTACCTGCTGCCGTTTGCCGAAGAAGACAAGATCGAACTGCTGGAAATCGACGATGCCGAGGAGCGGCTAGACGCCATTCAGGACCTGCTCGATGAGATGCAGGGGGACATGCAGGCCTGACCGACATGCATGTCATGGGTAGGAGCGTGGCCTGTCCCGCGATCTGACGCGCAGCGGCAGAAAAATCTGGGAAGGTGTTTGTCTGTCACATCGCGTTTGCTGAATGTACTGCCGGTTCCCGGCAGATGGCGGGACAAGCCACGCGCCTACAATTCGGCGGTGCGTCAGTATTCGTACCTGACCAACCCATGGGTCAGCGAATGCGCTGCAAACCCGCCCAATATCAGCACAATTGCCGGCAATATCATCCACCACACCCGCAACGGAAGGGCAGGCAACGACTGTTTGTTCTGCACGAACGCCAGGCTTGTGGCGCAGGTGAAGAACGCCAGCAGCATCCCCGCCAGCACATCCGTGGGCCAGTGCACACCCAGGTAGACCCGCGAGACGCAGATAGACGCTGCGGGGATCACGCCGAGGGCCAGCCAGGTCAGCCGTAACCGCACCGGCTGCCCACGGCCAGCCAGCACCGCCAGCGTCATGAACAGCGCAAACGACGCCGACGAATGGCCGCTGGGCATGCTGAAGGTCGTCAAGGGTTCGGCCAGAATCTCGGGGCGCGCGCGGGCGAAGGTGTGTTTCATGGTCTGGTTGAGGATGGCCGTGCCCAACGTGGTCGAGCAGGCAAAGATCGCGTGGCGCCACTGGCGAGCCAGCACCAGGAGAATCAGCAATGCCCCCGCCGCACAAAATTGCGTCCTGAAATCTCCCAGCCCGGTGACCAGCACGACGAAGGTTTCCGCTGCTTCGCTGCGATGCTCTTGCACCAGCGTCATCACGCCCTGGTCGAGTTGTGCCAGGTACGGCCAGCCGAGGAACACCGCCGTCAGCAGGATCAGACAGGTCAAGGCGATGAGTTTGGTCGCATAATGCTTGCCCCGTGCGCTGGCCTGAATCCCTACCCCCAACAGAAGCGCCAGTCCCGCGCCGACCACTGCGGCTTCCGGCCAGAAACCTTCGGGCAGCGGCAAGCGGATGGCAGCCCCGGTGGCCCAGCCCGGCAGAATGTAGGCGACTGTCCAGCCGGCCGCCGCGACGACGCTGACCACGGCGAAACGTACGAAGGGCATGTCGAACATCCCCGCCACCATCGGCAGCATCGGGCGCAGCGGACCAATGAAACGCCCCACCAACAGGCTCGCGATGCCATAACGCTGAAAGTAGGTTTCTGCCCCTGCAATCCATTCCGGGTGTTGCCGCAGCCCTGGAAGTCGTCGAATGTTCTGATGGAAACGTCGACCCAGGAAGTAGGAAATGAAGTCCCCCAGCAGCCCGCCGAGGAAACCCAGCAGCAGTGCTTGGCTCAGCGGTAGAATCCCGCTGCCGGCCAATGCGGCGATCGCGAACAGCGCCACGGTGCCCGGCACAATGATTCCGGCGATGGCCATGCATTCGAGAAACGACACCAGAAACACCGCCGCCCCCAGCCAGGACGGGTTTGCGCTCAGCCATGAGGTGATGCTGTCGATCCATGAGCTCATGGGTCAGTTTCCTTGCTCGATGATGAGGTAGTCGCGGCCTTCGACTTGCCCGCGGCGCACCGGGTTCCGCGTGCAGAACCGCGCATACGCGGCGTCCACGAAGCGGTACATCAGGTGTTCGTCTCGCCCGGAAGGAATGCCCAAGCGGGTGGTCTGGATGATTCGCGCAGGCCGTTGGCCCACATCGTCGACGAAAATCTGCTCGTCATCGAAGCGCTTGCCGTCCCACATCGGCACCTTCAGGCCCAACGCTTTGCACAGTAGCGTCTGCCCCGCGCACAGCCGCTCTGGCGCGCGGACGTTGCCGCTGGCATCAGGGTTGTTGAGCAGCATCTGCGCAAGGCTGTTCTCGCCCGACAGCGTGTCGACCCACGGATAGGCGGATTTGATCAGCACGGCATTGCCCGGCCCTCCGGCGCTGAAGTTCAGCGAGTCGCCGCCACGCGCGTAATACATATAAATGTGGCCGCCATCCAGAAACAAAGCCTTACGTTTTTCTGTGTAGCCGAGGGACGCGTGGCTGCCTTTTTCCTCGAGGTAATACGCTTCGGTCTCTATGATGCGCGCCGACAACCACAACTCCCCAACCTTGTGCCGTACCACCTTGCCCAGCAAATCGCGGGCGAGCGTCTGAGCATCGCGGTTGAAGAAGCTGTCGGGCAGGGCACGGCGGGCGTGGTCGGGCATAAATAGGCAACGTGGTGAAGTGGCTGGCGATCATAGCAATCCTGGGCTTAATTGCAGCTGAATGGCGGGGCGCCTTTCCCGCCGTTACCGATCAGGGCACTCCCACAGGCGCCCGCGTGAGCCAGGTAAAAACGTGGCGGGACGTGGCCAGGGCGAAAACTTCACCCGACAAATCCCGCCTATTTCGACCATCCGCCCGTCGCCGCTGTCGTTCGTCACGCCCGACAGCTATAATCGGCCGCTTTCCTCTCTGCCAAGACCTCTGAGACCATGACTGAGTCCGTTCTTGACTACATGACCCGACTGGGTCGCGCCGCCCGCGACGCGTCGCGTGTGATCGGCCGCGCCAGCACTGCGCAGAAAAACCGTGCTCTGGCGGGCACTGCCGCCGCGCTGGATGCTGCCCGCGATGAGCTGGCCGCCGCCAACGAGCAGGACTTGGCCGCAGGCCGCGCTAATGGTCTGGAACCCGCACTCCTTGAACGTCTCGCTCTGACCCCGGCTCGCATCGACAGCATGATCGCCGGTTTGCGTCAGGTCGCCAGCCTGCCGGACCCGATCGGCACTCTGCGCGACATGAATTTCCAGCCGTCCGGCATTCAGGTCGGCAAGATGCGCGTCCCGCTGGGCGTGGTCGGCATCATTTATGAGTCGCGCCCGAACGTGACCATCGACGCCGCCAGCCTGTGTCTCAAGTCCGGCAACGCCACCATCCTGCGCGGCGGTTCCGAGGCCATTCACTCCAATCGCGCCATTGCCGCCTGCATTCAACGCGGCCTGGACGAAGCCGGTCTGCCGGCAGCGGTCGTGCAAGTCGTCGAGACCACTGACCGCGCTGCCGTGGGCGCGCTGATCACCATGCCTGATTATGTGGACGTCATCGTCCCGCGCGGTGGCAAAGGGCTGATCGAGCGCGTCAGTCGCGATGCCAAGGTGCCGGTCATCAAGCACCTGGACGGTATTTGCCATGTCTACGTCAGTGCCCACGCGGACCTTGCCTCAGCGCTGCGCATCGCGTTCAACGCCAAGACTTACCGCTACGGCATCTGTGGCGCGATGGAAACGCTGCTGGTCGACCAAGCCATCGCCGCTGATTTCCTGCCACAGATGGCCGCGCAGTTGCGCGAAAAAGGTGTCGAGCTGCGCGGTTGCGAGCGCACCCGTGAACTGATCGACGCGATTCCCGCGACCGAAGAAGACTGGCACACCGAATACCTGGCGCCGATCCTGTCGATCCGGATAGTCACCGGGCTGGATCAGGCCATCGAACACATCAATCATTACGGCTCGCACCACAGCGACGCGATCATCTCCGACTCTCAGGCTCAGACTCGCCGTTTCATGACCGAGGTCGACTCCAGTTCGGTGATGATCAACGCGCCGACCAGCTTCGCGGACGGCTTCGAGTACGGCCTTGGCGCCGAGATCGGTATTTCCACCGACAAGATTCACGCCCGTGGCCCGGTCGGTCTGGAAGGGCTGACCTGCGAGAAGTACATCGTGGTCGGCGACGGTCGTCAGTTGCGTGGGCAGGGGCCGGCCTGACTTGGTCGATCTTCGGCCGCCTGCAGGCAACAAGGCGAACACGGTGACCGAGCCTGCCGGGAAAACGGCGTCTGTCCCGCGCGGCCCGAAACGCATCGGCATGCTGGGTGGGACGTTCGACCCCGTTCACATCGGCCATTTGCGCGGCGCGCTGGAAGTCGCCGCATTGCTTGAACTCGATGAGTTGCGCCTGACGCCCAGCGCCAGGCCGCCTCATCGCGACACGCCCAGTGTGTCGGCGCAGGACCGTCTGGCGATGGTCCGCAGTGCCGTGCAGGGCGTATCGCCATTGACGGTGGATGACCGCGAACTGTTGCGGGACAAACCGTCGTACACCATCGACACGCTGGAATCGATGCGCGCTGAGTTGGCCGTCGATGATCAGCTGTTTTTGTTGTTGGGATGGGACGCCTTTTGTGGGCTGCCCTCCTGGCACCGTTGGGAAGAGTTGCTGGAGCACTGCCATATCGTGGTGCTGCAACGCCCGGACGCCGACAGCGAGTCGCCAGACGCCATGCGTAACCTGCTGGCGGCGCGCGCCGTCAGCGATCCGAAAGCCCTGAAGGGGCCGGGCGGACACATTACATTCGTCTGGCAGACGCCGTTGTCGGTGTCTGCCACCCAGATCCGTCACCTGCTGGCCAGCGGGAAGTCGGTACGTTTTCTGGTGCCAGACGCAGTACTGGCCTACATCGAGGCGCACGGGCTGTACCGTGCGCCCAATTGAAATTGAATGAGTTTTTTATGACACAGCAAAAACACAACGTATCCGGCGAAGAGCTGGTTGAACTGGCCAAGGCCGCTCTGGAAGACGTCAAGGCTCAGGACATCCTGGTCATCGACGTCAAGGACAAGCACAGCCTGACCGACTACATGGTGATCGCCACCGGTACGTCGAACCGCCAGATCAACGCCATGCTCGACAAGGTTCGCGAGAACGTCAAAGCCAAGGGCGCTCAGCCCCTGGGTGAAGAAGGCAAAGGCGAAAGCGATTGGGTACTGCTCGATCTGGGCGACGTGATCGTGCACATGATGACGGCGGCCGCTCGCCAGTTCTACGACCTGGAACGCCTGTGGCAGGGTGCCGAGCAGAGCCGTGCCGCCAGTGGCGCGCACCACACGCCGGGCAATGAATAAGGGCTCGTCGTGCGTCTGCGTCTGATTGCTGTCGGTTCACGCATGCCGAAATGGGTGGAAGAGGGTTGGCACGAATATGCCAAGCGTCTGCCCTCCGAACTGGCCCTTGAACTGGTAGAGATTCCGCTCAACACCCGAGGCAAGAACGCCGACGTGGCGCGCCTGATCCGTCAGGAAGGTGAGGCCATGCTGGCGAAGGTGCAACCGGGCGAGCGGATCGTCACGCTCGAGGTTCACGGCAAGCCGTGGAGCACCGAGCAGCTGGCAACGGAGCTGGATCGCTGGCGTCTGGATTCGCGCACGGTGAACCTCATGGTGGGCGGTCCTGAAGGCCTGGCGCCGGAGGTGTGCGCCCGCGCCGAGCAGCGCTGGTCGTTGTCGCCGCTGACGTTGCCGCACCCGTTGGTGCGCATCCTAATCGGTGAGCAGATTTATCGTGCCTGGACGGTATTGTCCGGTCACCCTTATCACAAGTAGCGCTGCTGCCTTGACTGTGAACACGCCCTAAATGTCTCAGCCGATTCGCCTGAAAGATCACGAAAAGGACGCACGCCTGGTGCGCAACCGGGTCGTGGTCGGTGCCGTGATCGTGATCGTGCTGATCTGCGTGCTGGTGGCGCGTCTCTATTTTCTGCAGGTCATTCAGTACGAGTACCACTCGACCCTGTCGGAAAACAACCGGGTCCATGTGCAACCGATTCCGCCGAGTCGCGGGCTGATTTTTGATCGCAATGGCGTGGTGATCGCCGACAACCGGCCCAGCTTCAACCTGAGCATGACCCGCGAGCGCTCTGGCGGGGAATGGGCCAAGGTGCTCGACACCATCGTCGAGGTGCTGGAGCTGACCCCGGACGACCGGATCATCTTCGAAAAACGCATGAAACAAGGGCGGCGGCCGTTCGAGCCGGTGCCGATTCTGTTCGAGCTGACCGAAGAGCAGATCGCCCGGATCGCCGTGAATCAGTTCCGCTTGCCCGGCGTCGAGGTGGTCGCGCAGTTGATGCGGCATTACCCGCAGGGCGCGCATTTCGCCCATTCTGTCGGCTACATGGGGCGGATCAACGAGAAAGAGCTGAAAAGCCTCGACTCGGTGAATTACAGCGGCACACACCACATCGGCAAGACCGGCATCGAGCGCTTCTACGAGCCGGAGCTGCATGGTCAGGTTGGCTACGAAGAGGTCGAAACCAACGCCCGCGGCCGCGTACTGCGCGTGCTGAAACGCACTGACCCGGTGCCCGGCAAGGACATCGTTCTGAGCCTCGACATTCAACTGCAAGAAGCCGCCGAAGTCGCCCTGGGCGGGCGGCGCGGAGCGGTGGTGGCGCTGGACCCGAATACCGGGGAAGTGCTGGCGATGGTCAGCCAACCAAGTTTCGACCCGAACCTGTTCGTCACCGGGATCAGCTTCAAAGCCTATTCCGAACTGCGGGATTCGGTGGACCGTCCGCTGTTCAACCGCATTCTGCGCGGCCTGTACCCACCGGGTTCGACCATCAAGCCCGCTGTGGCCATCGCCGGTCTGGACACGGGCGTCGTGACCGCCAGTACGCGGGTGTTCGACCCCGGCTATTACATGCTGCCGAACTATGACCACAAATACCGCAACTGGAACCGCACCGGTGACGGCTGGGTCGACCTCGACACCGCGATCATGCGCTCCAACGACACTTATTTTTACGACCTGGCCCACAAGGTCGGCATCGATCGGCTGTCCGCGTACCTCAATAAATTCGGCATCGGGCAGAAAGTCTCGCTGGACATGTTCGAAGAGTCGCCAGGCCTGATGCCATCGCGCGACTGGAAACGCATCACCCGCCGCCAGGCCTGGTTCCCTGGGGAAACGCTGATCCTCGGGATCGGTCAGGGCTACATGCAGGCCACCCCGCTGCAACTGGCCCAAGCCACGGCGCTGGTGGCGAACAAGGGCAAGTGGAACCGGCCGCATCTGGCCCGGACCATCGAAGGCCAGAAGCCGGTGGATGAGAACCCCATGCCCGATATCGTGCTGCGTGACCCGTCCGACTGGGCGAAGGTCAACCATGGCATGCAGCAGGTCATGCACGGCGCCCGGGGCACCGCACGCAAAGCAGCGATCGGCGCGCAATATCGCATTGCGGGCAAGAGTGGTACGGCGCAGGTCGTGGCCATTCGTCAGGGCGAGAAATACGACCGCTCGAAAGTGCAGGAGCGTCACCGCGACCACGCGCTTTTCGTAGGCTTCGCGCCGGCCGACAACCCCAAGATTGTCGTGGCGGTCATGATCGAAAACGGCGAGTCCGGCTCCGGTGCCGCCGCGCCCGTGGTACGCCAGGTCATGGACGCCTGGTTGCTCGACCCGCAAGGTCATTTGAAACCCGAATACGCCGCCAACACACAGCCTCCGGAGACCGCGGCCCGTGAAGAGTAATTTCGACCGCATCCTCTCCAGCGAAGACGTGATGCGCCGACGTGCCACGTTCCTGCAGAAAATCCACGTCGACGGTCCGCTGCTGATCCTGCTGCTGACACTGGCGGCCGGCAGCCTGTTCGTCCTGTATTCCGCCAGCGGCAAAAGCTGGGACCTGCTGATCAAGCAGGCCACGTCGTTCGGCATCGGGCTGGTGTCGATGTTCGTCATTGCGCAGTTGGAACCGCGTTTCATGGCGCGCTGGGTGCCGATTGCCTACGTGCTCGGGGTGTTGCTGCTGGTGGCGGTAGACGTGATGGGGCACAACGCCATGGGCGCGACCCGGTGGATCAACATCCCGGGGGTCATCCGTTTTCAGCCGTCGGAATTCATGAAAATCATCATGCCGGCCACCATCGCCTGGTACCTGTCCAAACGCACGCTACCGCCGCATCTGAAGCACGTTGCAGTGAGTCTCGGACTGATCGGCCTGCCGTTCATCCTGATCGTGCGTCAGCCTGACCTTGGCACGTCGCTGCTGATTCTGGCGTCCGGCACCTTCGTACTGTTCATGGCCGGTCTGCGCTGGCGCTGGATCATCGGCGTGATCGCAGCGGCGGTCCCGGTGGCTGTGGCCATGTGGTTCTTCTTCATGCACGACTACCAGAAGCAGCGCATCCTCACGTTCCTCGACCCGGAAAGCGATCCCCTCGGCACTGGCTGGAACATCATTCAGTCCAAGGCCGCCATCGGCTCGGGCGGAGTGTTCGGCAAAGGCTGGCTGCTCGGTACGCAGTCGCACCTCGACTTTCTGCCGGAAAGCCACACGGACTTCATCATCGCGGTCCTTGGCGAAGAGTTCGGGCTGGTGGGCATTTGCGCGCTGTTGTTGATTTATCTGCTGCTAATCGGTCGTGGGCTGGTGATCACCGCTCAGGCGCAAACGCTCTACGGCAAGCTGCTCGCAGGTAGCCTGACCATGACATTTTTTGTTTACGTTTTCGTCAACATCGGTATGGTCAGCGGTTTGCTGCCGGTGGTTGGGGTGCCGTTGCCCTTCATTAGCTACGGCGGAACTTCGCTGGTGACGCTGCTGTCAGCGTTTGGTGTTTTGATGTCGATCCATACCCACCGCAAATGGATCGCTCAGGTTTGATTAAGGTGAACAACTCAATGCAAGTAGTGCGTGGCTGGGCTGCTCGATATGCGCCGCTGGTCGGTCTGATGGGCATCCTCGGGTCCGTGCAGGAGTCGTTTGGCGGTGATTATGAAGGCTCGCCCCAAGTGGCTCAGTTCGTCAGCGACATGACCCGGGATTACGGGTTTGCAGGCGAGCAGCTGATCGAGGTTTTTCGCAACGTCGAGCGCAAACAGTCCATTCTCGACGCCATTTCACGCCCCGCCGAGCGAGTGAAACCCTGGAAAGATTACCGCCCTATGTTCCTCACCGATGCGCGCATCGCGCGGGGCGTGGATTTCTGGCGGCAGCATGAAGCGACCCTCGCCCGTGCGGAGCAGGAGTACGGTGTGCCGGCGCAGGTGATCGTGGCGATCATCGGCGTCGAAACCTTTTTCGGACGCAATACCGGAAATTATCGGGTGATCGATGCCTTATCGACGCTGGGTTTCGACTACCCGCCGCGCGCCGACTTCTTCCGCAAGGAGTTGCGTGAGTTCTTATTGCTGGCCCGGGAAGAACAGGTGGACCCGCTGACCTTGAAAGGCTCTTACGCCGGGGCGATGGGCCTGCCGCAGTTCATGCCGAGCAGCTTCCGTGCGTATGCGGTGGATTTCGATGGCGATGGCCACATCAACATCTGGAACGATCCGGATGACGCAATTGGCAGTGTCGCCAGCTATTTCAAGCGTCATGGCTGGGTCGCGGGTGAGCCGGTGGTCAGCCTGGCGACCGTTCGCGGCGACCGTGCCGATGAAGGATTGAGTCCCGGCATCGAGCCAGTAAAGACCGTCGGGGAGTTGCGAGCCTTGGGGTGGGCGAGTCATGATGCGCTGCGCGATGATATGCCGGTCACGGCGTTTCGCCTGGAAGGCGACAAAGGCCCTGAATACTGGATGGGTTTGAAGAATTTTTACGCAATCACGCGTTACAACCGCAGCGTGATGTACGCGATGGCCGTGCATCAGCTGTCTGAACTGCTTGTTCAAGCTCGGGGCGTCAAGTAATGCGGTCATTGCCGATCAAACAACCATTGAAGCTGATGGCCTTCACGGCGCTGACCTTGCTCGTCGCCAGTTGCTCCAGCACTCACAGCAGTCGACCGACGCAGCAGGGCAACATCATCCGTGCGCAACCGGGGCTGGACATCAACCGCGCGCACAAAGACGGTGCGCCGTGGTGGGACGTCGACGTGTCGCGCATCCCCGATGCCGTACCGACGCTGCACACCGGCCCTTATAAAGCCAACCCTTACACCGTACTGGGCAAGACCTACTTTCCGCTGAGCGACTCTGCAAGCTACAACCAGACCGGCACGGCCTCGTGGTACGGCACCAAATTCCATGGCCAGAACACGGCCAACGGCGAAGTGTACGACCTGTACGGTATGAGCGCGGCGCACAAGACGCTGCCGCTGCCCAGCTATGTTCGCGTGACCAATCTGGACAACAACCGCACGGTGATCCTGCGGGTCAACGACCGTGGGCCGTTCTATTCCGACCGGATCATCGACTTGTCCTACGCTGCCGCGAAGAAGCTCGGTTATGCCGAAATCGGTACAGCGCGGGTGAAAGTCGAGGGCATCGACCCGGCTCAGTACTGGGCGCAGCGCGGCAAACCGGCCCCATTGATGCTCGATCAACCGCAAGTGGCAATCAGTGGCCCCACTGCCAGACCGCAACCTGCAGCGCCGGTGATCACGGCGTCGGCAGGCACCATCGAGCAATGGACGCCGCCACCGCAACAGCACGCCGCACCGGTATCGCCCGTTCCGATCGACGCAAAAAAAAACGCTTCCGGACAAGTGTCTGGGCTGTTTCTCCAGGTGGGAGCCTTCGCCAACCCGGACGCTGCGGAACTCCTGAGGTCGAAACTGAGCGGGATGGTTCGGGCCCCGGTTTTCGTCAGCTCGATAGCGCGCAATCAACAGACGCTCTATCGCGTGCGGATGGGGCCGGTCGGCACGCCGGGTGAAGCCCAGCAACTGCAGAACAGCGTACGGTCGGCCAACCTGGGTTCGCCGAGCGTCGTGACGTCGGATCAATGAAACGAGCGATGATTCGAACCTTGGCAACGAGGCCGGATCGAAGTGGCCTGGCAGACGACCGGCCACCAGAGCGAGCGTTGTCAGCAGCTTTTCACGGGGGCATCTGTAGAATGTCACCCCGTTCGCCAGGGTAGCCTGGCATTACCGCTTTGCCCGCGAGGGCATGTTTGCCCATTAGCAATTTCGAGAGACGGATGAACATCACCACCTTTGCAAAACGCCTTTGCCTTTTAATCCCGCTTTTCACCGCGCCTGCCGTGTTGGCTGCGGAGCAGATGACGCCATCGGCACCGCAGCTGGCTGCCAAGGCGTATGTGCTGATGGACGCCAACAGCGGTAACGTGCTGGTCGAAAACAATGGCGATCAGAAACTGCCTCCGGCAAGCCTGACCAAGCTGATGACCGCTTACATCGCGACGCTGGAAATTCGTCGTGGTCAGATCGGTGAAAACGATCCGGTGACGGTCAGCGAAAATGCCTGGCGTACTGGCGGTTCGCGGATGTTCATCAAAGTCGGCAGCCAGGTGACGGTGAGCGATCTGTTGCATGGCATCATCATTCAATCCGGTAACGACGCCAGTGTCGCCCTGTCCGAGCACATCGCCGGCAGCGAAGATGCGTTCGCCGACATGATGAACAAGACTGCGGGTGATCTGGGGATGGTGAACAGCCACTTCATGAACCCGACGGGCCTGCCAAACCCTGATCACTACGCCACCGCCCATGACATGGCGCTGCTGGCCCGCGCGATCATCCACGAAGACCCGGCTCACTACGCGATCTACTCGCAGAAAGAGTTCTTCTGGAACGGCATCAAACAGCCAAACCGTAACCTGCTGCTGTGGCGTGACAAGACCGTCGACGGTCTGAAAACCGGTCACACCGAAGAAGCGGGCTATTGCATGGTCTCCTCGGCTGTGCGCGACGGCATGCGTCTGATCGCCGTGGTTTTCGGTACCAACAGTGAACAGGCTCGTGCGGCTGAAACCCAGAAGCTGCTGACTTACGGTTTCCGTTTCTTCGAAACCCAGACCTTCTACCAGAAAGGCACCGAACTGGCTCAAGCGCCGGTCTGGAAAGGCACCGAACGTCAGATCAAGGCCGGTCTGGCTGACGATCTGTCCATGACCATGCCAAAAGGCGAGATGAAAAAGCTCACCGCCAGCATGAGCATCAACCCGAAACTGGTCGCGCCTATCGCCAAAGGCGACGTGATTGGTCAGGTTGAGGTGAAGCTGGACGACAAGGTCGTTCGCACCGCTAATCTCATCGCCATGGACTCCGTTGAGGAAGGTGGTATCTTCCGCCGCCTGTGGGACAGCATTCGCATGTTCTTCTACAGTCTGTTCAACTGATCGCGGGTTTATCACCGACCGACCGTTGACCCTATGCCCCTGCCGCTGATCGCGGTGGGGGACTGTCCGTTTTCCGGCTTACGAGGCCGTTACTGCCATGACAGATTCCGACGTTAAAGCGCCAAAGATCGAATTCCCCTGCCAGGACTACCCGATCAAAGTGATCGGCGATACCGGCGTGGGCTTCAAAGACGAAGTGATCGCGATCGTCACCAAACACGCGACCATCAACGACGAAAAAGTCGCCGAGCGGCAGAGCAGCAACGGCAAATACACCACGTTGCAGCTGCACATTGTCGCCACCGGGCAGGATCAGCTCTATGACATCAACAGCGAGCTGCGTGCCACGGGCAAAGTGCACATGGTGCTGTGATGGGGGAGCGTCTGGGCTTCCGCGATCTCGGATTGATCGACTACGAGCCCACCTGGCAAGCCATGCAGCGCTTTACCGACAGCCGCACTGGCGAGACGCCCGATGAAGTGTGGCTGGTGCAGCACCCCCCGGTTTTCACCCAAGGACAGTCTGGAAAACCCGAGCATCTGCTACTTCCGGGCGATATTCCGGTGGTACAGGTCGATCGCGGTGGCCAAGTGACTTATCATGGGCCCGGTCAACTGGTGGCGTATCTGCTGCTGGATGTGCGTCGCCTTGGGTTCGGCGTGCGCGAACTGGTCACCCGGATCGAACATAGCCTGATCGACCTGCTGGCCAGTTATGGCGTCATGGCAGCGGCCAAACCCGAAGCGCCGGGGGTTTACGTCGACGGGGCGAAGATCGCTTCTCTGGGTCTTCGTATCCGAAACGGCCGTTCCTTCCATGGCCTGGCGCTGAACGTCGACATGGATCTGGACCCGTTTAAACGGATTAATCCCTGCGGGTATGCGGGGCTGGCCATGACCCAGCTGCGCGAACAGGCAGGCCCGATTGAATTTGCCGAGGTTAGTGCCCGGCTGCGTGCGCAGCTCGTCAAACACCTCGACTACGCTGAGCAGACGACCCTAATGGGCGGAATCGATTGATATGACTACTGCGCATGAGACGGCCGATGCCGTGCAAACCCTGATCCCGACAGTGAACGTGGTGACGCCCGAGCGCGCGGCACGTCCGAAAGTAGAAGCTGGCGTAAAGCTGCGCGGCGCGGAAAAAGTGGCGCGCATTCCGGTGAAGATCATTCCCACGGTTGAACTGCCGAAGAAACCGGACTGGATTCGCGTCCGCATCCCGGTGTCGCCAGAGGTCGACCGGATCAAGGCCCTGCTGCGCAAGCACAAGCTGCACAGCGTGTGCGAAGAGGCCTCTTGCCCGAACCTGGGCGAATGCTTCTCCGGCGGCACCGCGACGTTCATGATCATGGGCGACATCTGCACCCGTCGTTGTCCGTTCTGCGACGTCGGCCATGGCCGTCCCAAGGCGCTGGACGTGGACGAGCCGAAAAACCTGGCGGTGGCCATCGCTGACCTGAAACTCAAGTACGTTGTGATCACTTCGGTGGACCGTGACGACCTGCGCGACGGCGGCGCTCAGCACTTTGCCGACTGCATCCGCGAAATCCGTGAACTGTCGCCAAACGTACAGCTGGAAACCCTGGTTCCGGATTACCGTGGCCGCATGGACATTGCGCTGGAAATCACCGCCGCGACTCCACCGGACGTGTTCAACCACAACCTGGAAACCGTGCCGCGTCTGTACAAGGCCGCGCGTCCGGGCTCGGATTACCAGTGGTCGTTGACCCTGCTCAAGCGCTTCAAGGAAATGGTCCCTCACGTACCGACCAAATCCGGCCTGATGCTGGGCCTGGGCGAAACCGACGACGAAGTGATCGAAGTGATGCAGCGCATGCGTGAGCACAACATCGACATGCTGACCTTGGGCCAATACCTGCAACCTTCCCGCAATCACTTGCCGGTTCAGCGTTTCGTGCACCCGGACACCTTCGCCTGGTTCGCCGAAGAAGGTTACAAGATGGGCTTCAAGAACGTGGCTTCGGGGCCGCTGGTGCGCTCTTCCTACCACGCTGACGAACAAGCCAAGCTGACCAAGTCTTTGCTGACGGCGGGCTGATTCTTCACGGACTGCGCGCAAAACCAAAAAGGGCCGGATAGCGATATCCGGCCCTTTTTTTGAAATGCTATTAATTATCGGTCTCAAATCCCGTGGGAGCCGGCTTGGTGCGGGCGGCGTTCCGACGAAGGCGTTGTGTCAGTCAACTGCTTCATAGCTGATGCACCGCATTCGCCAGCAAGCCGGCTCCCACAGAGAAGTGTGTGAGCCGGAGGGACTACGGTTTACGCAAACTCTCCAACAACTCCTGCGTCGGATACCCGTCCGCTGGCCAGCCGAACGATTGTTGGGCGCTGCGGATGGCTTTGCGCGTATTCGCGCCGATGATGCCGTCGGGTGCACCGGCGTCGTATTGGCGAGCGGAGAGCAGGGTTTGCAGTTCGATACGCTCGGTTCGGCTCAACGGACGATCGCCCCGTGGCCATTGGCCGAGTACATAACCGCCGCCTGTGAACCGCTCGGACAACAGCCCGATGCCCAGCGCATAAGACGACGAATTGTTGTACTTGAGGATGGCGCGGAAGTTGTCCATCACCAGAAACGCGGGGCCTTTGTAACCAGCGGGCAGCAACAGCGCCGCCTGCTGTTGCAACAGGTTGGCGGGAAGGGCAGACCCATTGGGCAGGGTCAGGCCCAGCTGCTGCCACTCTGCAATGGTTTTGCGCGTGGAGGCATCCGCCATGGCGTAATCAAAACCTTGGCGCAACTGCACCTCGAAGCCCCAAGGCTGACCTTTCTGCCAACCCGAGCTTTGCAGGTAATGGGCCGTCGAAGCCAGTGCATCGGCAGGCGAATTCCAGATGTCGCGCCGGCCATCCCCGTCGAAGTCCACGGCGTGGGTGTTGTAGGTCGTGGGAATGAACTGCGTTTGCCCCATGGCCCCGGCCCAGGAACCCAGCATATTTGGCGCATCGATGTCGCCGTGCTGAATGATCTGCAGCGCGGCGATCAACTGATCCTGCGCGAACTGTGGACGGCGGCCTTCGTAGGCCAGCGTGGCCAGCGAGCGGATTACCAACTGCGTCCCCTGGAACTGGCCGAAGCTGCTCTCCATGCCCCAGACGGCGATCAACGCCTGGCGATCCACGCCGTAACGTTGCTCGATCTGGGACAGCACGTCGGCGTACTGCGTGAGCAAGGCCTGACCCTTACGCACGCGCACCGCCGACATCGCGCCGTCGAGGTATTCCCAGACCGGGCGAGTGAATTCAGGTTGGCTGCGATCGGCCTTCACCACGCTCATGTCCGGCGTTACGCCTGCGAACGCACGGTCGAAGACATCAGGGCGAATGCCTGCGCTCAAGGCCTGTGCGCGGAACGTTGTCTGCCATTCGGCGAACGTCACGGCGGGCTGGATTTCGAAATTGGCGTCGTCGGGCTCGGCCACTGCGGTAGACGGCGTGGGCGCGGCTTTGGCGACATTCAGAGGGGCGGCTTGAAGCGGAGTGGCGACGGCGGCGGTGGGTTGTTCCGCACAGGCGACCAGCCCGAAGAGGCTGGAGGCGGCGATCAATTGGCGGACATGCCAACGACGGGGAAAGCTAAAGGGCATTCTGGGGTCCACAGGGATAAACCGTAAGGTGCAGACCTTACCATGTCGGCCCTGTCGGCGGGGCGCCAGTCAGTACCTGAAATGTTTCAAGCCGCCATAACGGAAGAAGCCTCCCAATCTCTCGACTGGAAGGCTTCGCGGCGGTAGCTGCCTTTGCCCTTGGTGGGTTGTTCCTGACGGCTGCGGAACAGAGGCTGGGCGATGATGGACTTGGCCTTGTTCGGCCGCTTTTTGGCTTTGCTCATGGCGATGCTCTCTTGAGGTGATGGGTGAAGCGGCGGGAATGATGCGGCTGAATGGAGCGGTGGTCTAATTGATCTGTGCTATCGCGGCCGATCATGTCCCGGTAGGCGTGAGCTTGCTCGCGATCCATTTATCCAGACAATACCGCGGGCCAGGATATATCTCATCGCGAGCAAGCTCACACCCACAGTTCGTTCGTGCTGGCCTTTGAGATTACTCAGACGGCAACGCCAACCGCTGTCCAGCCATGTGCAGCGACAACAGGCTCAAACTGTTCCACACCGATCCTTGGGCCTGGCCTTTGATCTGCGCATCAATATGCTGGGCGTCTATCAACAGCTGTGCCCAGCGTCGGGCGGAGTGGCGTTGCAGGGCCTTACTCATTAACGGTTTGCGCTTGTCCCATATCGGCGGGCGGGCCTGGCTGAACGCTTTGTCGAGCGGTACGCCTTGGCTGTATTGCAACGCCAGGTTCGCCAGCACGCGCAACTCGCGAGACAGCGCCCAGAGAATCACGGGCGGCTCGACACCTTCGCCGCGCAAGCCTTCCAGCATGCGTAGTGCGTGAGAGGCCTCGCCGTTGAGGATCGCATCGGTCAGGCCGAATACATCGAAGCGCGCACTGTCGGCCACGGCCGCCTGCACGGTTTCGACGGTGATCTGGCCTTGCTCGGCCATCAGCTTGAGCTTTTCGATCTCCTGGGCGGCGGCGAGCAAGTTGCCTTCCACCCTGGCTGCAATCAGCTCCACCGCATCGGGACTGGCCGCCAGCCCGGCCTGCGCCAGACGCTGGCGAATCCACTGCGGGAGTTGGCCGGCATCCACGGGCCAGATTTGCACGAATTGGGTGTGCTGCCCCTCGACCAGTGCCTTGCCCCACTTGGTCTTCTGCGCAGCGCCGTCCAGTTTTGGCAGGCTGATCAGCAGCAAGGTGTCTTCCGCCGGACGACCACAGTACTCCAGCAACGCAGCGGCGCCTTTGTCCCCCGGTTTGCCGGAAGGCAGGCGCAGCTCCAGCAGGCGTCGTTCAGCGAACAGCGACATGCTGGCCCCGGCTTGCAGCAGAGTGCCCCAATCGAAATTCGAATCGGCGCTGAACACCTGACGCTCATCGAAACCCTGCTGACGCGCAGCCGAGCGAATGGCGTCGCACGCTTCCTGACATTGCAGCGGGTCATCGCCGCTGACGATGTAGACAGGCGACAACGCACCTTGAAGGTGTTTGGAAAGCTGGGCGGGGGCGAGTTTCATGGGTCAGAAAAGATCAGGGCCGGCGAACCGGCCCTGATGCCATCACTTGGACGGGATTTCGATCGGAGACTGTTGCGGCGTCTCGTCACGAATACGTTGAGCAGCGGCTTCGGCATCGGCCTGGGCACGAGCGGCGGCGTCAGCCTTGGCTTGCAGTTCGTCCAGACGTTGCGGTGACAGTTGCTGCAGGCGCGCAATCAACTTCTGCACCAGGTCGCTGCGTATCTCTTTGCGGATCTGCTCGGCTTCCTGATCGGAGCCAATCAAGTTGTTGCCGTCGTGCACGTAGGTTTTGGTGGACTGTACGTTGTCATCGAGCAGCAGAACGTTCTTGGTGCCGAGGATTTCGTATTTCACCACGGTGGTCAGCTCATACTCGGCCGAGTTGCCGGAGCCTGCGTAACTCGCGGTGCGCTGACTCTCGTCTTCGCGGGCGAGGAACAGTTTGTACTGCGCGCCGGTGTAAACGTGTACGCCGCTGTTGCTCAGCGTGTTTTTCAAGTCCGTGACGACCTGGCCGTAGGCGTCGCGGGCGCTGACATCCAGTTCCTTGATCGACAAGGCGTTGGTGCCCGTGCCGCGCAGCTGGAAACCGCAGGCGCTCAGCAATACCGCGAGGCCCATTACCAGCAGATTGCGTTTGATCATCTTGTTGCTCCCCTTGAATCCGTTTGAGCCCGAAGTGCGGGCTCTGGAAGTGTGTTGGGCGCCTGACCGTGCCAGGCGCCTGATCCAATCAGCTGGCGACGATGTTCACCAATTTGCCGGGTACGACGATCACTTTGCGAATCGTCAGGCCGTCGATGAAACGCAGCACGTTTTCGTTGGTCCGGGCGGCGGCTTCGACATCCTCGCGGCTGGCGCTGGCAGGCATCTCGATCTGACCGCGCAGCTTGCCGTTGACCTGTACCACCAGTTGCAGCGTGTCTTGCACCAGTGCGGACTCATCCACCGCTGGCCAGCCGGCGTCGATGACCGGATCGGCGTGGCCCAGTGCGTTCCACAGCTCATGGCTGATGTGCGGCGTGATCGGGGCCAGCAGCAGGGCAACGGTCTCCAGACCTTCCTGCAACAGCGCGCGATCCTGCTGCGACGCCGTTAGGGCTTTTTCAAGCACGTTCATCAACGTCATCACCTGGGCGATGGCAGTGTTGAATTTGTGGTGCTGCCCCACGTCCTGACCGGCTTGTTTGATCGCCAGGTGAATCGCACGGCGAACGGCTTTTTGATCGTCGGACAGGGTGGCCTTGTCGAGCGCGGCCGGCAGACCGGCGCTGACGTGGGCCTGGGCCAGACGCCATACGCGCTTGAGGAAGCGGTGCGAGCCTTCGACGCCGGAGTCGGACCACTCCAGGCTCATGTCAGGCGGCGAGGCGAACATCATGAACAGACGGCAGGTGTCGGCACCGTACTGGTCAATCATCGATTGCGGATCAACGCCGTTATTCTTCGACTTGGCCATCTTCTCGATGCCACCGATTTCCACCGGCAGGCCGTCGGCAATCAGCTTGGCGCCGATGATCTTGGCCTTGCTGTCGCGTTCGAACTCGACGTCAGCCGGGTTGAACCAAGTCTTGCTGCCGTTGGCTTCCAGACGATAGAAGGTCTCGGCGACCACCATGCCCTGAGTCAGCAGGTTCTTGAACGGCTCGTTGGAACTGACCAGGCCTTCATCGCGCATCAGTTTGTGAAAGAAGCGCGCGTACAGCAGGTGCAGGATCGCGTGTTCGATACCGCCGATGTACTGATCGACCGGCAGCCAGTGGTTCGCGGCCTTCGGGTCGACCATGCCGCCTTCGTAGTGAGGCGAGGCGTAGCGGGCGAAGTACCAGGACGACTCGACGAAGGTGTCCATGGTGTCGGTTTCGCGCTTGGCCGGTGCGCCGCATTTCGGGCAGGTGCACTCGTAGAACTCAGGCATGCGCGCGAGGGGCGAACCGGCGCCATCCGGTACGACGTCTTCCGGCAGCTTGACCGGCAGTTGGTCTTCAGGGACCGGCACGTCGCCGCAGCTATCGCAATGAATGATCGGGATCGGGCAGCCCCAGTAGCGCTGACGGCTGATGCCCCAGTCGCGGAGACGGAACTGGGTGCGCGATTTGCCGAGGTCTTTCCTGGCCAGTGCGGCTTCGATGGCGTCAAAAGCGCCCGCGAAGTCCAGACCGTCGAACTCGCCGGAGTTGATCAGCACGCCGTGCTCGTTGTACGCATCCTGCCACGGGGCGGGTGTTTCATCCCCTGCGCTGGTGCGCACGACCGGCTTGACCGGCAGGTTGTACTTGGTGGCGAATTCGAAATCGCGCTCGTCGTGAGCAGGTACGGCCATGACCGCGCCGTCGCCGTAGTGCATCAGCACGTAGTTGGCGACCCACACCGGCAGCTTCTCGCCGGTCAGTGGGTGCAAGACGAAAAGAGACGTAGGAACGCCTTTTTTCTCTTGAGTGGCAACGTCGGCTTCCGCCACGCTGCCGCTCTTGCATTCGTTGATGAACGCTTGCAGCTCTTGATTGTTCTGGGCGGCGAGTGTCGCCAAGGGGTGTTCCGCAGCCACCGCCACGTACGTTGCGCCCATCAGCGTGTCGGCGCGGGTGGTGAAGACTTTCAGGGCACCGGCTTCGCCGATGGACGCCTGGTCGTACGGGAACTGCACTTCCATGCCGCGGGACTTGCCGATCCAGTTGCGCTGCATGGTCTTGACCTGTTCAGGCCAGCCCGGCAATTCGTCGAGGCTCTCCAGCAGCTCATCGGCGTAGGCCGTGATCTTGAAGTAGTACATCGGGATTTCGCGTTTCTCGATCACCGCGCCCGAACGCCAGCCACGGCCGTCGATCACTTGCTCGTTGGCCAGAACGGTCTGATCGACCGGGTCCCAGTTCACGGTGCCGTTCTTGCGGTAGATCACGCCTTTCTCGAACAGGCGCGTGAACAGCCATTGTTCCCAGCGGTAATAATCAGGCTTGCAGGTCGTGACTTCACGTGACCAGTCGATCGCCAGGCCCAGGCTCTTGAGCTGGGTCTTCATGTAGGCGATGTTTTCGTAGGTCCACTTGGCGGGAGCGACGTTGTTCTTCATCGCGGCGTTTTCCGCCGGCATCCCGAACGCGTCCCAGCCCATGGGTTGCAGCACATTCTTGCCCTGCATGCGCTGATAGCGGGCGATCACGTCACCGATGGTGTAGTTGCGCACGTGCCCCATGTGTAGCTTGCCGCTTGGGTAAGGGAACATCGACAGGCAATAGTAGGTGTCCTTGCCTGGCTGTTCACTGACTTCAAAGGACTTTTGCTCTTCCCAGAAGGTCTGGGCGGCGGCTTCGATTTCGCGGGGCTGATAGAGTTCGTGCATGGCTACTTTTGGCTAAAGATTGGTGACCCTTGACCTCTTCGCTGCCGTCCCGGACTGGAGGGGTGTCGCGTGTCAGGCGGTGCCTTTGCCAACGCGACGGGTTCGAACCCGGAGGAGCGGAAGTGGAATAACAGGAAGCGCCGTAGCATACATGAGGGCAGACTATCGAGGGAAACCTTTGATTGCATGGCTGATGCTCTCCAACCCACGTCAATCGCCGTTGGTCGCGGCATCGCGCCGGTTTTTGCAGTGCCGCTAAGCTCACTGTCGAGGGTATGTGGTTATCTTCAGTGAGGTGGACGGATGGCAGAGCTGCGGCACCAAGTAAATAAACCTGATCTGTATGACCGTTTGATTGATCGTCTGGGGCTAGCCCTGGACATGGCGAAAACAGCAGTCCGGCTTCGCAATGAATACCCCGCCGAACTGGAACTTCGCGGGTTGAGCCACGCAGAGTTTCAGTTGATCGAGGCTTATCTGGATCGCAAGGAAGTCGTTGTCGAAGAGGGCGCACTGAATATCAAGCAGGGCAGTGCCAGTCATTCCCGGGAGCCTTCGGAGCCGATTCGCGGCCCGCGGCCCTCAACCAACGTCATCTGGTTGAAGGATCAGCGTCGCGCCAAGGTATCGGCAAAGTTGAGTCGCTACAGTTCCAGTAAACATTTCAAGCGGTAACGTGTACGGGTTCCATTCCCGTCTGATTAAGCATTGTTGCTTAGCGTCAATCCTTCTAGGCTTCGGGGCATCTTCTGGAGATGCCCGATGCCTTTTCGTTACGCCATCAAAAACCTGCTGCTGCCCCCCGGCATCTTTCTTCTTGTTCTGTTGTGCGCCTGGTGGCTGAGATCGGCCAGGCCGCGTCTGGCGCGGGCGCTGTTCGTGGTTGGGCTGGGCGGTGTGTGGCTGACCAGCCTGCCGATCGTGGTGGAGTGGTCGGCCAAGGGCATCGAACGTCTGCCGCCATTGCAGCAGGATCAGTGGGCGACGCTGGCGCAGCGTGCTGACGCCATCGTGGTGCTGGGGTCGGGGCGCGAGCGTAAGGATCCGAGCTGGGGCACAGACATTCCCACCGGCACGGCCCTTGAGCGGATGCGGTATGCCGCGCGTCTGGCCAAGGCTTCAGGGCTGCCGATCCTGACCACCGGCGGGCTCCATTACGGTGAGCCGCCAAGTGAGGCGGCGATCATGGCTGATGCATTACGCGATGATTTTGGGGTGACTGTGCGATGGCAAGAGGGTGAAAGCCGCACGACCTGGGAAAACGCGACCATGACGGCCGCAGTGTTGCAGCCTCTGGGGATCAAGCGAGTGGTGGTGGTGACGCAGGCCTGGCACATGCCGCGTTCGGTCTGGAGTTTCCAGAAAGCGGGGTTCGACGTCGTGCCGGCGCCCGTCGGGTTTTTAAGCGTGGACAACGCCAGGCCGTTCGGCGGCTGGCTCCCCGAATCCCGAGCCGTGTGGCAGATGGGGCAGTTGATCAATGAAGCGGCGGGGTGGGTGGGGTATCGGATGTTTTACCGGTAACCCGACACTGTAGGAGCGTGGCTTGTCCCGCGATCTGCCGGGCACCGGCAGCAAAACCGGCGTTCCGGCTATGTCAGACAAATCACGACGGCAGGGTTTGCTTCCGCTACGCGCCAGATCGCGGGACAAGCCACGCTCCTACAGATATGCGCGACTCATCAAACCGTCTTGGAAACCCGGCTCGCCAGCAGCGCCCAGCCCACCAGCAACACAGACAAGATGATCAGCGGCCAGGAACGCCAATGCAGGTACGGGGTGAGGTTTTGCATCGGCGTGACTTCGCCGTACATCACCGCCCGTTCGAACTGCGGCACGGTGGTGGTGATCTCGCCGAACGGGTCGATCAGCGCGCTTTTGCCATTGTTGGTGGCGCGGATCATCCAGCGGCCGGCTTCCAGCGCGCGCATTTGCGCCATCTGCAGGTGTTGGAGCGGGCCGATGGAGGTGCCGAACCACGTGTCGTTGCTCACCGTCAGCAACAGATCGCTTTGTGCCGAAAGCCCGGCGGCGAACTCCGGATACACCACTTCGTAGCAAATGAACGGCGCGATCTCGTAACCTTTGGCTTGCAGCAGCGCCTGTTCAGCCGGACCGCGCGCGAAGTCGGACATGGGCAGATCGAAGAAGGTGATCAGCCCGCGCAGCACATCCTGCAATGGCACGTATTCACCAAAGGGCACCAGCTTCTGCTTCAGATACGTGCCGTCGCCTTCGCCTGTCACCGTGATGGCGTTGTAGTAACGGAATTCCCCACGTCCGCCTTTCTGCCGCAGCGGCACGCCGGTGATCAGCGCCGAATCCCGATCCGCCGCAAATTTACCCATCATCGACAGGTAGCCTTCAACCGATTCCTTGAGTACCGGCACCGCCGTTTCGGGCCAGATGATCAGGTCGGCTTTTTGCGAGGTGAACGTCATGTCGCGGTAGAGCGCCAATTGGGCATTCAGCGCAGCAGGGTCCCATTTCATGCTCTGCTCGACATTACCCTGCATGGCCGCGACTTTCAGCGGGGCGCTGGAAGGCTCGGTCCACGCGTGATTTTTCAGCGCCAGGCCGATCACCCAAGGCGCCAGCAACAGCGCGACGCCCGCAGCCAGGAAGCTTCTCCGCGCGCGCAACCGGGGCAGGTTGCACAGCAATGCCGCAGTCAGCGCCAGACTGAACGAGATCAGCCACATCCCCCCCAGCGGTGCGAGGCCTTTGAGCGGGCCGTCGAGCTGGCTGTAGCCGGAATAGAGCCACGGGAAACCAGTGAGAAACCAGCCGCGAAACATCTCTTGACCGAACCACAGTGCGGCGAACGCAAGGGCATCGGCCAAGGGCGCTTCGTTGCGGCGAATCCAGCGTGCCCAGAGCCAGGCGGGAAGGGCAAAGAAAAAGGCCACCGAGGCGCAAAACAGCACCATCAGGAACCCGGCCAGCCAGACCGGCGCTTCGCCGTAGGTGTGAATGCTGACGTAGATCCAGCTGGTGCCGCCGCCGAACAGGCCGAATCCGTAACACCAGCCCCGCCACAACGCCTGACGTGGTTTCAGGTCGCGCAGTCCGAGGTAGAACATCACCAGCGCAACGATCGCCAGTGGCCAGATATCGAACGGCGCCAAGGCCAGGGTGATCAGTGCGCCAGCCGCGACGGCCAGCAGGTTACCGGGCCAGCCGGGGCGGGTGATCCAGCGCATTTACCTTCCTTATGACAAACGGATACGACGTTACGAGCGCGAAATCGGACTCAGGCGCAGCAGGTGAATCCGGCGGCTGTCCGCGTTCAGAATGCGGAAACGATACGCGCCGATTTCGGTGATTTCGTTACGCTTGGGCAGATGCCCGAACGCATTCATCACCAGGCCGCCCACGGTATCGAATTCGTCATCGGAGAACTCGCTGTCGAAGAACTCGTTGAAGCTGTCGATGGGCGTCAGTGCCTTGACCAGGAAGTCGCCGCTGGGCAGCGGTTTGATGTAGCTGTCTTCCTCGACGTCGTGTTCGTCCTCGATATCGCCGACGATCTGCTCCAGCACGTCTTCGATCGTCACCAGACCTGCCACGCCGCCGTATTCGTCGATGACGATGGCCATGTGATTGTGGTTGGCGCGGAATTCACGCAGCAACACGTTCAGTCGCTTGGACTCCGGCACGAATGTCGCCGGACGCAGCAGGCCCTTGATGTCACTCGCGTCGCCGTTTTCCTTGAGGATCAGTGGCAGCAGGTCTTTGGCTAGCAGCACGCCGAGCACGTCATCGTGGCTTTCGCCAATCACCGGGTAGCGGGAGTGGGCCGAATCGATCACTGCTGGCAGCAGTTCGCGGGCGCTCTGGCTGGCCTTGATGCTGACCATCTGCGAGCGCGGGACCATGATGTCCCGGACCTGCAAGTCGGCGACCTGGATGGCGCCTTCGGCGATGGCCAGCGCTTCGCTGTCCAGCAGTTTGTTCTGATGGGCTTCGCGCAGCAGCTCCAGCAGCTCCTGGCGGTTTTTCGGCTCATGGGCAAATGCCTGGGTCAGTTTGCCCAACCATGACTTTTGCCCGTTGCTCGATCGGTCTTCGCTCATAGCCCTTACTCGTGGTCCTTGCCTGGTGTTTCTGAAGGTAATGTGTCGACGATTTCGTCGTCGGCGTAAGGATCGGGATAGCCCAACTCTGCAAGCAACTCTCGTTCCAGTGCTTCCATTTCTTCGGCTTCGTCATCGTCGATGTGATCGTAGCCCAACAAATGCAGACAGCCATGAATGACAAGGTGCGCCCAATGTGCGTCTGGCGCCTTGCCCTGTTCGGCTGCCTCGCGGGCCACGACCGGCACGCAGATCACCAGATCGCCCAACAGCGGAATATCGAGGAGTTCGTCAGGGACGTCAGCCGGGAAGGACAGCACGTTGGTGGCGTAGTCTTTGTGACGCCACGTGTTGTTCAACTCCCGCCCCTCGGTTTCATCGACCAGGCGAATGGTCATTTCCCAGTCGGCCGCGCGCTGGCGCAGGCCCATTTCACACCAGAGGCGGAATTGGGCTTCGCTGGGGGCACTGGCTTCACTGGCGACTTGCAGATCCAGCTCAAGCATCGCGGCGGATGTCCCGAGCGCCGTTCTGATCGTTGCGTTCTTCGAAGCGCTCGTAGGCTTCGACGATGCGCTGCACCAGCGGATGGCGCACGACGTCCTTGGGCTTGAAGTGGGTGAAGCTGATGCCTGGCACGTCCTTGAGCACTTCGATGACATGGGTCAGCCCGGATTTGGTGCCTTTTGGCAGGTCGATCTGGGTAATGTCACCCGTGATCACGGCGGTAGATCCGAAGCCGATACGGGTCAGGAACATCTTCATCTGCTCGACAGTGGTGTTCTGACTCTCGTCGAGAATGATGAAGCTGTTATTAAGGGTACGCCCGCGCATGTAGGCCAGTGGCGCGACTTCGATCACCTGTTTCTCGATCAGCTTGGCCACGTACTCGAAGCCCAGCATCTCGTAGAGCGCGTCGTAGAGCGGTCGCAGGTAGGGGTCGATCTTCTGCGCGAGGTCGCCTGGCAGGAAACCCAGTTTCTCGCCCGCTTCGACCGCTGGACGCACCAGCAGGATCCGACGGATCTGCTCGCGTTCCAGCGCGTCGACGGCTGCGGCCACGGCCAGATAGGTCTTGCCCGTACCGGCCGGGCCGATGCCGAAATTGATGTCGTTGGCGAGAATTTCTTTCACGTACCGCTGCTGATTCAGGCCGCGCGGGCGAATCATGCCTTTTTTGGTACGCAGGGCAACGCCAACTTCGGCGGCAGGGTGGTTATCCAGCTCTTCGACACCGGATTCCTGCAGGAACAGATGGACCATGTCCGGCGACAGTTCGGTACTTTTGGTTTCCCGATACAGTCGGCGGAGCAGGTTTTCAGCCGAAGTGGTCTGTTTGCGCTCGCCGATCATCTCGAATTGACCTCCGCGATTGCGGATCTCGATGTCCAGGCGTTGTTCGATCAGGCGCAAATGCTCGTCGAATTGCCCGCACAGATTGGCGAAGCGGTGGGCCTCGATAGGTTCGAGGCTGAAACGATGTGGTTCGATAGGTGCGTTCAAAGTGGTTTTTAGCCGCCCGACGGCAATGAATGTGAAACGAAGGATAACCCCTGTAGACAGTGTCCGGAAGGGCTCACTTACTAATGGTTGGATCGGATGTTGCGACGAGCACTGTAGGAGCGCGGCTTGTCCCGCGATCTGGTGCGCAGCGCCAGCAAAACCAGACCCTCGGTATGCCAGAGACATTGAGATGTCTGGCTTTGCTGCCGGTTCCCGGCAGATCGCGGGACAAGCCGCGCTCCTACAGGCTAAGGGCAACGTCTAGATTCATTGCACCAACGACCCCCGCAGCGAGTGGGGTTGTGCGCTGTCGATGTACACGTCAGCGAATTGCCCGATCAGCATGGGGTTGTCGCAGCGGAAGTTGACGATCCGGTTATTCTCGGTACGCCCTTGCAGCTCGCCGGGGTCTTTCTTCGAATAGTCGGTGACGAGAATCCGCTGAACGGTGCCGGCCATGCGGCGACTGATTTCGAAGCCTTGCCGGTCGATCAGATTTTGCAGCTGCTTCAGGCGTTCCTTTTTCACCTCTTCCGGAGTGTCGTCCGCAAGATCCGCCGCAGGCGTGCCCGGACGCTGGCTGTAGACGAAGGAGTAGGAGAAGTCCATGCCGACCTCTTCAACCAGCTTCAGGGTCTGCAAATGATCTTTTTCGGTTTCGCCGGGGAAACCGACGATGAAATCCGAACTGATGCAAATGTCAGGCACGGCCGCCCGCAGTTTGCGCAGGCGAGACTTGTATTCGAGGACAGTGTGGTTGCGTTTCATCGCCGCCAGAATACGGTCCGAACCCGATTGCACCGGCAAATGCAGGTGTTTCACCAACTCCGGCACCTCGGCGTGGGCCTGGATCAGACTGTCGGAAAACTCCAGCGGGTGCGACGTGGTGTAGCGAATGCGGTCGATGCCGTCGATGGCCGCCACCACGCGGATCAGCTCGGCGAGATCAGCCACGCGCCCGTCGTGGGTCGTGCCGCGGTAGCCGTTGACGTTCTGGCCGAGCAGCGTGACTTCACGCACGCCGTTTTCAGCAAGGTGGAAGACTTCGGTGATCACGTCGTCGAAAGGCCGGCTGACCTCTTCACCCCGCGTGTAGGGCACCACGCAGAACGTGCAATATTTGCTGCAACCTTCCATCACCGACACATAGGCACTAGGGCCATCGACGCGCGGCTCGGGCAAATGGTCGAATTTTTCGATTTCCGGAAACGACACGTCCACCTGAGGCAAGCGGGTAATGCGCGCCGCGTCGATCATGTCCGGCAGGCGATGCAGGGTTTGCGGGCCGAACACTACGTCGACGTAGGGCGCGCGATCGCGGATCGCCGCACCTTCCTGGCTGGCCACGCAGCCACCAACGGCGATGACCATTTCCGGATTCGCCAGTTTCAGTTCGCGCCAGCGGCCAAGCTGGGAATAGACGCGGTCCTGCGCCCGCTCGCGAATCGAGCAGGTGTTGAGCAGAATGACATCGGCGTCTTCCGCGCGAGCGGTGACTTCCAGCGCTTGATGCTCGCCCAGCAGGTCGACCATGCGCGAGCTGTCGTACTCGTTCATCTGGCAACCGTGGGTTTCGATATAAAGCTTCTTGGCCATGCGGGTTCGGATTCATCAGGTGATTCGAAGAACCGCGCATTATAGGGACCATGGCCTCGGGTTCCTAGCGTTGCCTAACCAGCGGCATGCTATAGTTCGCGCCCTTTTCAAAACACCGATCATTGCCTGCCTGTTATGACCAAACGCGAAGCTCCAATCTATAAGGTGATTTTTCTCAACCAGGGCCAGGTGTACGAGATGTACGCCAAACAGATCTATCAAAGCGATCTGTGGGGCTTTCTGGAGGTTGAGGAATTCGTCTTCGGCGAGCGCACGACCGTGGTAGTCGATCCCAGCGAAGAGAAGCTGAAGGCCCAGTTCGACGGCGTCGTGCGCAGTTTCGTACCGATGCATTCCATCGTGCGGATCGACGAAGTCGAGCGGATGGGGACAGCGAAGATCAGCGAAGCGCGTCAGACCGGCAACGTCATGCCGTTCCCGATGCCCATGCCGGAGAAGTGAGCCCGGACGATTCGGTCAGGGTTTGCTGGTATCCGGGAACGGCGCAAACGGCGTGCGACCTTCGGCGGTTTGCAGTTCCAGCAGATACTTGCGGAAGATTTGCCCCAGTACTTGAGTGGCGACTTCCAGGTCTTCCTTCTTCATTTGCCCGGACACTTCGTCAGCCTGATCGAGCGCATCTTCCGACCCATTGACCGCCGCCATCTTCAGGACGATATAAGCCTGGATGTTATTGGCTTGCACGCCCTCGCCCCGGAAGAACATCAAGCCCAGTTGATACTGCGCCTGAGCATGACCCTGCAATGAGGCCTGTTCGAAGTAGTTGAGTGCCTGAGTAAGATCGCGCGGCGTGTTCTTGCCGTCGTAATAGAACTGTCCCAACTCGTATTGCGCCTGCGCATCCCCACCTTTTGCCGCCTGCTGACACGCCGACAGGGCGGCTGGCAGGTTGTCTGGCTGGGTATTCAGGGTGCAGCGACCCACCGCTGGTATTAACAACGAGTTGCCACCTGCATTCACCAGCAGGGGATGAAGAAGCAACAGGCAGCCCAATGCAAGGGTGCGGCCGGTGCGATTCATGGAAGTCGACTTACCTCTGAAAAAGGTGCGGGCGTGCCCGTCCAGCTAAACGTGCTGGCTGCGCATTATGAAATAAGCAGGGCCAACCTTACAAAGTCTTTACTGATTTTCTGCTGCGCGGGCTTGAATCGCCTGAATTCAGGCGCTTTCAAAGTGGCACAGAACTAAGCATCTAACAAAATATTTGCTTGTCTGAAAGATATCGGTTGTGGCTTCCCACGAATTCACCGGTGCTTGCTGCGATGAGTGTAGGAGCGTGGCTTGTCCCGCGACCTGCCGCGTAGCGGCAGCGAATCCGGTAAACCCGGTGGGTCAGATAAAATCGGGTTGCCTGATTTTGCTGCCGCTGCGCGGCAGGTCGCAGGACAAGCCAGCTCCTACAGTGGATCGCGTTAGCGTACACGATCCTCGATCTTCCACTATTTCAACTGCGCGAACGCTTTTTCGGCTGCATCCAGGGTCAGTTGCAGCTCCGCGTCGCCGTGGGCAATGGAGGTGAAGCCGGCTTCGAATGCGCTTGGCGCCAAGTACACCCCGCCTTCGAGCATCAGGTGGAAGAAGCGTTTGAAGCGGTCGGCGTCGCTGCTCATCACATCCTTGAAGGTGACGATCTGTTTCGCGTCGGTGAAGTACAGGCCGAACATGCCGCCCGCTTGCGTGGTCACGAACGGGATGCCCGCCGCGTCGGCGCGTTGTTGCAGGCCATCCAGCATGCGGGTGGTATAGGCGCTCAGCTCATCGTGAAAACCCGGCCGGCTGATCAGGCGCAACGTGGTCAGACCGGCTGCCATCGCCAGCGGATTGCCCGACAGCGTGCCTGCCTGATAGACCGGCCCCAGCGGCGCGATGTGAGACATGATTTCGCGCTTGCCGCCGAAGCAGCCCACCGGCATGCCACCGCCGATGATCTTGCCGAAAGTGCTCAGATCCGGCTTCACGTTGTAATACGCCTGAGCCCCACCAAGGGCCACGCGGAAACCAGTCATCACTTCGTCGAAAATCAACACCACGCCGTGCTTGTCGCATTCCTCACGCAGGCCTTGCAGGAAACCCGGCGCAGGCGGTACGCAGTTCATGTTGCCCGCCACCGGCTCGACTATGATGCACGCCACTTCCTGACCCACCTCGGCCAACATCGCTTTCACCGCGTCGATGTCGTTGAACGGCAGTGTCAGCGTGTGTTTGGCGAATGCCGCCGGTACGCCCGGCGAGCTGGGTACGCCCAGGGTCAGCGCGCCCGAACCGGCCTTGACCAACAGGCTGTCGGAGTGACCGTGGTAGCAGCCTTCGAACTTGATGATGCTGTCGCGGCCGGTGTAGCCACGCGCGAGGCGAATGGCACTCATGGTCGCTTCAGTGCCGGAACTGACCATGCGCACCATCTCCATCGACGGCACGATCGAGCAGACCAGGTCGGCCATCTCGGTTTCCATCGCGGTCGGCGCCCCATAGGAAAGGCCGTGCTCCAGTTGCTTGCGCACGGCATCGAGCACGCCCGGGTGGCTGTGCCCCAAAATCATCGGACCCCACGAACCCACGTAATCGACATAACGCTTGTCGTCTTCGTCAGTGACGTAGGCGCCCGCTGCGTGCTTGAAGAACAGCGGAGTGCCGCCGACGCTTTTGAACGCACGAACCGGCGAGTTGACGCCGCCGGGGATGTGTTTTTGGGCATTGGCGAACAGGGTTTCCGAACGGGACATGATGAAGGTCTCTGTTTGAATCGAATGGGGGTCAGTCGGCCTGAAGCGTGATCAAGCCGATTTCTTGAACAGGTCGTTGAAGGCGCGGGCGCGGCGGGTCACTTCCTGCGTGCTGTCGGCGCCGAACAGGCCGTGCACCACAGCCAACAGGTCGGCGCCGTGGGCCACCAGCGGCGCGGCGTTTTCCAGCGTGACGCCGCCAATGACGGCAATCGGCAGCGAGATGCGCTTGCGGGCGTCGGCCAGCATTTCGAGGCTGCACGCCGGTGCGCCGGGCTTGGTGTTGGAATTGAAGAAGCGCCCGAACGCGACATAGGTCGCGCCATCGGCCTTGGCTTTTTCTGCCAGCTCAAGCTGTGCGTGGCAAGTCGCACCGACGATAGCTTTGTGACCCAGCAGTGCGCGGGCGTCGGGCAGTGAGCCGTCGGTCTGGCCCAAGTGCACACCAACGCCGAGCCGGGCGGCGACTTCAGCGTCATCATTAATGATCAGGCGGGTCTTGTAGCGCTCGCACAGTTTCAGCAGTTCCGAGGCCTCGCGCAGGCGGCGGGTTTCATCACCGGATTTGTCGCGGTATTGCAGCAGGGTGACGCCGCCATCGAGGGCAGCCTCGACGTAAGACAGAAATTTGCCGGCCAACAGTTGGCTGTCGGTCACGGCATACAGGCCACGCAGTTTCATGGGGGTGCCTCTTTTTCGTGGCGTTACGAGCAAAAATCCAGCGGCAGACGACGAGGGACGAATTGGCCTTTGCCCAGTTGTTCGGCGTCGCGCAGCGTGCGCCAAGTGTAGTCCAGCGCGGTTTGCACGGCGCTGATCACGTCCTGCCCGAGCGCCAGTCGACCGGCCAGCGCACTGGCCAGCGTGCAGCCGGACCCGTGATAACTGCCCGGCAGTCGCTGGCAGGTGAAGGTGCGCGATTCGCCGTTACGCACGTACAGCCGGTTGTGCACTTCGTGTTCGTCGCCATGGCCACCGGTGATCAGCACATGTTCGCAGAACGGCAACAGCTTCTCGGCGCATTCGTCAGCGGTGCCTTCGGGCAGCTCGGCCAGGATGCGCGCTTCAGGCAGGTTCGGCGTGGCAATCGTCGCCAGCGGCAGCAGACGCTCGCGCATCGCGTATCCGACTTCATCCTTGCCCAGTCGGCCGCCGCCGCCGGCACGCAGAACCGGATCGCAGACCAGCGGCAGATGAGGATTGGCTTGCAGCAGCTCGACCACGGTGTCGACCATCTCCAGCGAACCGAGCATGCCGAGCTTCACCGCCGCAACTTGCGAATCGTTGAGCACGGCATTGGCCTGGGCCAAGACCCACTCGCGGTCCAGCACGCGGAAATCGGTGACGTTGACGGTGTCTTGCACGGTGAGGGCCGTGACCGCAGGCGCGGCATGGCAGCCCTGAGCGAGCAGAGCTTCGATATCTGCCTGCAAACCGGCGCCGCCACTGGGGTCGTGGCCGGAGAGACAGAGGACAACGGGGCGGGAGCTATAGATATTCATGGTGCGCGAGCTTACCACTAAAGCTTTTGCCGGGCCGCTGGTCGGCGTCAGAATTTTCGTGGGCAAACCCGTGCGGGCTCTAGACCGGGCTTCGTCGGCATGATGATGCCAGTCATCTAAATGGCGTCAGGAAAATCTGACATATGACGATACAGATGGTGTCACCCAGCTATCAGTCGCTATGCTGTCGGCTGTAAGCCTCAAATCTGTCTGAAGAGTGAATGCAAGTGCGTTGCCTGTTGAGCTCCTTTTCCGTCTCAAACCTGACGTCGTCCCCCACTGATCGGGGGCAACACATCGCTCCTCACATGAATGTCGGCGGTGTTGCATGCGCGCTCTGCTGACGTGGCTGTTGATCCTGCTGCCCACGCTGGCCTGCGCGCTCGATTTCGACGAGACCACGCGCACGCTGCCGCTGGGCCGTGCGACGTATGTGTTCGAAGACCCTACCGGCACGGCGACAATCGGCGACGTGTCATCTGTCCAAGGCCAGGCGGCATTCCGCGCGCTGGATGCGGGGGCGTTGAACGCGGGTTATTCGCACTCCGCGTTCTGGTTGAAGGTGCAGTTGACCTATCGGCCGATGAACCCGGTGACCTCTGCCGACTGGCTGCTGGAACTGGCCTATCCGCCGATGGACCATGTGGATCTCTATCTGGCCAGCGAAAACGGCGAGCCCAGCCTGACCTGGCAAACGGGCGACATGCTGCCGTTTCAGAGCCGTCAGATAAAGCAGAACAACTATCTGTTCGACCTGAACCTCAAGGCCAATGAGAGCAAGACGGTCTATGTCCGCGTCGCCAGCCATGGCTCGGTTCAAGCGCCGCTCAACCTTTGGGCCAGTCACGCGTACATCGAGGAGCAGCCTGCGAGGCTATACATTCTCGGCATGATCTACGGCGCGCTAGGCGTGATGCTGGTCTATAACCTGTTCATCTACATGAGCGTGCGCGACACCAGCTACCTCTATTACATCCTCTACATCAGCTGTTTCGGGCTGTATCAGGTGTCGGTCAACGGCGCCGGTATCGAATTCCTGTGGCCAGACAACCCGTGGTGGGCCAACACGTCCACGACCTTTTTGATTGCAGCGGCGATTTTGTTCGCCAGCCAGTTCGCCCGCAAGTTCCTGCAAACGCCGGGATTGGGTCGTTGGCTGGACGGGCCTTTGGTGCTGATGATGCTCTGCTCGGCAATTATCATGGGGCTGTCGCTGACGCTGGATTACGGCATAGCGCTGCGTCTGGTGACGGGGCTGGTGCTGCTGTTCACGCCGGTCATTCTGCTGATTGGCATCGTCGCCTGGCTGAAAGGCCGCCGCGTCGCGCGTTACTTCATCGTTGCCTGGTCAGCGTTTCTGCTGGGCGGGGTGATCAACGCCACGATGTTGCTGGGCCACTTGCCGAACAATTTCTGGACCATGTACGCCAGCCAGATCGGCTCCGTGGTGGAAATCGCGCTGCTGTCCCTGGCGCTGGCGGACCGTATCAACACCATGCGCGATCAGCAGACGCAGATCATGGCGCAGTCGAGCAAGGAGCTGGAGACCCTCAACCAGCAACTGGCGGTCAGTAATCGGCTCAAAGATGAGTTTCTGGCCACGCTCACCCACGAGTTGCGCACGCCGATGAACGGGGTGATCGGTTCGCTGGAGCTGATGCAAATGGACGCCTCGCACGATGAGATCGAGCTCTACCGGCAGACCGCTGCCGATTCGGCGCAGAACATGATGGGCATCGTCAACGGCATTCTGACCCTGACCGAGCTGCAGGCCGGACGTATCGGACTGCAAGCCGAGGCGTTCAGCCTGCGGCATCTGTTGTTTCAAGTGCGCAGCACGTTCGAGCCGCCGGCGCGTAGCAAGTCGCTTGGGTTCAGCGTCGAGCTGGACGAACGCCTGCCTGACAGCCTGATGGGAGATGCATCGAAACTGCGTCAGTGCCTGGATTGCCTGCTCGACAATGCCGTCAAGTTCACTAAAGGCGGTGCGATCAAGTTGTGCGTCAGTGGCCATGCCGACGAACGGCAAGTCCGCCTGCTGCTGGACGTGATCGACACCGGCATCGGTTTTGAGCGTCTGGATGACGACACGCTGTACGCCAATTTCTATCAGGTCGACGGTTCCATGACCCGGGAGTACGGCGGCCTTGGGATCGGGCTGGCGATCTGCCGCAAGATGATCGAATTGCACGGCGGGCGCCTGAGTCATCAGTCCGAACCAGGGGTGGGCAGTCAGTTCCGGTTGAGCGTGGACATTCGGCGAGTGCCTTCGCCGGTGACGTAGGCATGACTGATTCATTGTCGTCGCTGCCATCGTGCTTCCGGCGTCTCCTACAGGATTTGTGGCGTATCGGAGTCTTGCGTACACCCCGGGTGTTGCGGCGTTGGGCGCAGATACCGCCGACCACAGGGTCTCTGTAGGAGACGCAGGTGGGACGACGGCAGCGAAGGCGGCGTGTCAGACAAAAGCGGATCGTGCTTTCGCACATGGCAAACCCGCCGTGCTTTAGTCGGCTATGGCACTGTTTTCGGTTTCGTGCGCGTGATTCACTGACCCGCATCTGCGCCATTGCCGCACCGACCCGAAACGGAGGCCGCCATGAACCTGCATCAATTCGCCGAAACCCACGACGTCACCAATCAACCGCCCTCACTGGACGGGGTCAATCTGTATCGCATCGACCTGCCGTTGCAGGAGTGGTCCAGACGCTACGGGGCCAGCTGGGCGGAGTCGAAGATCGATGCTTACGGCGCGCTGGCGGGCGGGCCGCTGATGGAAGCTGGCTTTCTCGCCAACCAGAACAAGCCGGTGTTTGCCAGCCACGACCGCTACGGTCATCGCATCGACTTGGTGGAGTTCCACCCCGCCTATCACCAACTCATGCAAACCGCGGTCGAACATGGCATCCCGTCATTGCCCTGGACTGACCCGAGGGAAGGCGCCCATGTCGCCCGCGCGTCCATGAGTTACTTGCACAGCCAGGCAGAAGCGGGCAGCGGCTGCCCGTTGACCATGACCTTCGCCAGCGTGCCCGCCCTGCGTTTGCAACCGGATCTAGCGGACGTCTGGCTGCCGAAAATCCTCGCCACTCAGTACGACCCGCGTAACGTGGGCATCGCCCACAAGGCCGGAGCCACCATCGGCATGGCGATGACCGAAAAGCAGGGCGGCACCGACGTGCGCGCCAACACCACCCGCGCTTATCCCGTCGGCCAGCCGGGGCCCGGTCAGGCCTACGAACTGGTCGGCCACAAGTGGTTCTGTTCAGCGCCGATGTGCGACGCCTTTCTGACCCTGGCGCAGACTGACAAAGGCCTGACCTGTTTCCTGCTGCCGCGTCATCGCCCGGACGACACCCGTAACGAGTTCTACATACAGCGTCTGAAGAACAAACTGGGCAATTGGTCCAACGCGTCCAGCGAAGTCGAATTCCGGGGCGCGCTGGCATGGATGGTCGGCGAAGAGGGCCGTGGCGTGCCAACGATCATCGAAATGGTCGCCATGACCCGCTTCGATTGCATGACCGGTTCCAGCGGGCTGATGCGTCAGGCGCTGACCCAGGCGGCGCATCACTGCGCGCATCGCAGCGTCAGCGGACGCGTGCTGAGCGAGCAACCGTTGATGCAAAACGTGCTGGCGGACTTGGCGCTGGAAAGCGAGGCCGCGCTGGCATTGACCCTGCGCATGGGCCGCTCGCTAGAGCGCCTGGACGATTCCCACGAAGCACGTTTTGCGCGGCTGGTCACGGCGGTGGGCAAGTACTGGATCTGCAAACGCGCCCCGGCGATGATCAACGAAGCCGCGGAATGCATGGGCGGGGCGGGGTATGTGGAAGACACCATCCTGCCGCGTCTTTACCGGGAGGCGCCTGTCAATTCGACGTGGGAAGGCTCGGGGAATGTGCAGTGTCTGGACGTGTTGCGGGCGTTGTCAAAAGAGCCGGGGGTACTCGACGCGCTGTTCGACGAACTGGGCGACGGCCATGGCGACGCCCGACTTGCTGCACATATCGAGCAACTGAAAACCGCGTTTACGGACACCAGCGATATCCAGTACCGCGCCCGGCAACTGACCGAAGACATTGCCGTCGGCTTGCAGGCCAAGCTGCTGCTGGAGGCTGGCAACTCGGTGGTCAGCGACGGGTTTATCGCTGGCCGCTTGCAGCATCCCGGGCGCGTGTACGGCGCGCTGCCGCGAGGGGTCGATGTGGAAGCACTGGTGGCGCGCTCGACCCCGCAAGTTGCGTGACTTGCAGCGGCACTGATCTTTTCTCGTGCGAGCCAGCCTGCTGGCGAAGGCGGTGTGTCAGACACCAATGGGTTGAATGACAGACTGCATTCGCCAGCAAGCCGGCTCCCACAGGTACGAAGCTCGCAGGCTCACTGTCATCCGTGCAGCAAGCCTGCTCCCACGGATACGACGTCGGTGCAGATTTCATGACCTATGCATGGCCCTTGTGGGAGCCGGCTCGCTGGCGAATGCGGTTTGCCAGCGAGCATAGAATCCCCCACAGGTATGAAGCTCGCATGCTCACTCTCATCAGTGCAGCAAGCCAGCCCCCACGGATACGACGTCGGTGCAGATTTCATGACCTATGCATGGCCCTTGTGGGAGCCGGCTTGCTGGCGAATGCGGTTTGCCAGCGAGCATAGAATCTCCCACAGGTACGAAGCTCGCGGGCTCACTCTCGTCAGTGCGGCAAGCCAACTCCCACGGTTATAGGCCAGAATCGGATCGTATTGCGCCTTACTCATTGCGTGCCTTCCCCCGCCGTTGCAGGCAAGATGGAGCCTTGCAAGATCAGAAGGATGCGCATCGTGACTGAAGCTTTCATTGTCGTAAAAACCGCGGAGCAAGCTGTGGACCGGCTTGCCGAGTTGCACGGAGCCGCAACCTCGGCCTTGAGCCAGGCGCTTAAACGTTACCTCAAAGACCGCGTTGAGCCAGACGCCGCCGAGCGTCTGCAGTTCCGCTACCCCGAATTGCGTCTGACCTACCACTGCCACGGCGAAGTGCCACTGACCACCCGCGCCTACGCCAAGGTTCAACTGCCCGGTACCTACAGCGTCACCGTCACCCACCCGGCGGCATTTCGCAAATACCTGATCGAACAGCTTACCCCGCTGATGAACGACTTCACCGTCACGGTCGAGGTGGGCGTCAGCGAGCAGAACATTCCGTACCCGTACGTCGTCGAGCAAGGCGATGAACTGGCAGGCACCGGCGTGACAGCGGCGACCCTGGCCCGCGTATTCCCGAGCACCGACCTGTCTGCGGCCACCGATGGCATTGCCGACGGACTCTATGACTGGGCCAACACCGATCCGCTGCCGCTGGCACTGTTCGATGCCGCGCGTGTCGACTTCTCGCTGCGCCGCCTGGTGCATTACACCGGCAGCGACTGGCGCTATGTGCAGCCCTGGATTCTGCTTACCAACTACCACCGCTATGTTGACCAGTTCATCGTCCACGGCCTGGAAAAACTCCGCGACGATCCGCGCTTCGTGAAAATGGTGCTGCCGGGCAACGTTGTCGTCGACAAAAGCATGGACCACGGCGAGGCCCAGGCCATCGTCTCCAGCGTGGTCTGGCACCGTTATCAGATGCCGGCCTATCACCTCATCGCCGAAGACGGCCATGGCGTGACCCTGGTCAACATCGGCGTCGGCCCGTCGAACGCGAAAAACATCACCGACCACCTGGCCGTGCTGCGTCCGCATTGCTGGCTGATGATCGGTCACTGCGGCGGCCTGCGTCAGTCGCAGACCATCGGTGACTACGTGCTGGCCCACGCCTACATGCGCCGCGACGGCATTCTCGACCGCGTGCTGCCGCCGAACATTCCGATTCCGGCGCTGGCCGAAGTGCAACTGGCGTTGCAGGAGTCGGCGGCGCAAGTGACCGGCGAGCGGGGCGACGACCTGAAAAAGCGCCTGCGCACCGGCACCGTGCTGACCTACGACGATCGCAACTGGGAACTGCGCTGGGCGCAGGAGCGACCGCTGATCAACCTGTCCCGCGCTGTCGCCGTGGACATGGAAAGCGGCACCATCGCCGCTCAAGGCTATCGGTTGCGCGTGCCGTACGGGACGCTGCTCTGCGTGTCGGACAAACCGCTGCACAGCGAAATCAAACTCCCGGGTTCGGCCAACGCCTTCTATGAGCGCGCCGTGACCCAGCATTTGAAGATCGGCATCGCCGCGTTGGATCTGATGCGCACGCAGCTCAATTCGCTGCACTCGCGAAAATTGCGCAGCTTCGACGAGCCGCCGTTCCGTTGAGGCTAGGCGTTTAGCGAAAGGGCCACTAAAGTGGCCCTTTCTGTTTTCGCGCTTTGAGTGGTCATGCCCCGTCATCAACGTCCCGTTTCCCGCCGTCCTGCGCCTGGCTCTTCCAGTGCGCCCCGTCGCGTCGCCAAAGCCCCGCCTGCCGAACCCCGGTTGATCCTGTTCAATAAACCGTTCGACGTATTGACCCAGTTCAGTGATGGAGAAGGGCGCGCGACGCTCAAGGACTTCATCGACATCCCCGGTATCTACCCCGCCGGACGTCTGGACCGCGACAGCGAAGGCCTGCTCCTGCTGACTAACGACGGGCAATTGCAGGCGCGCATCGCCGATCCCAAGCACAAACTGGCCAAAACCTATTGGGTGCAGGTCGAGGGCGAACCCAGTGAGGAGCAATTGCAGAAGCTGCGCGACGGCGTCGAACTGAATGACGGTCCGACCTTGCCCGCTCAAGCCCGGCAACTCGATGAGCCTGCGCTCTGGCCACGCAACCCGCCCGTGCGGTTTCGCAAAAGCGTGCCCACGAGCTGGTTGGAATTGGTTATTAGGGAAGGGCGCAACCGGCAGGTGCGTCGGATGACAGCAGCGGTAGGGCTGCCGACCCTGCGGCTGGTGCGGGTGCGGATTGGCGAATGGGATATCGAAGGGCTGGATCAGGGGCAGTGGCGGGAGGTGACCGCGAAGTTGTGATGGCATTCATGCTGTGCGATTGGCTCAAGGCCGTCACCTGTAGGAGTGAGCTTGCTCGCGATACGTTCTGTCAGACATGTTCTAGTGCCTGACAGACAGCCATCGCGAGCAAGCTCACTCCTACAGAAGCTCGCGCCCAGGCCGGCTATTTATGCTGCTCAATGTAGCCAATCACCACGCTCTTGATCACAAACGCCAACACCCCCAGCCCCAACACGCCAAACAGAATGATCGTTCCGAAGCGCCCGGCCTTGGACTTCTTTGCCAGGTCCCAAACGATGAACCCCATGAAACCGATCAGCACGGTCACCAGAATGGTCATCATCCATTCTTCGAACAGTTCGGGTTCCATGGTCATCTCCTTCGAATCCGCAGTGCGGCGTGAGTGAAAAAGGTCATCAGCTTCTCAAATGCACCAGCGGCAGTTCAGTGCTGGCCAATACCTGATTGAGCACGAAGCTCGAACGGACGCTGGTCACGCCGTCGATGCGGGTCAGATGGCCCAGCAAGAATTTCTGATAGTGGTCCATGTCCGGCACCACGACCTTCAGTTGGTAGTCGGCATCGACACCGGTGACCAGGCTGCATTCCAGCACTTGCGGCAGGCTACGAATCTGCTGTTCGAAGTGTTCGAAGCGATCAGGGGTGTGACGGTCCATGCCGATCAGCACGTACGCGGTCAGGCTCAGCCCCAGTTTCTTGCGGTCGAGCAGGGCCACCTGGCGCACGATATAGCCGTCGTCTTCCAATTGCTTGACCCGTCGCGAACAAGGCGAAGGCGACAAACCGATCCGCTCGGCCAGCTCCTGATTGGAGATGCGCGCGTCGCGTTGCAGTTCGGCCAAAATACTCAGGTCATATCTATCGAGCTTGCTCACGATTGACACCTTTATGAAAGCGATTGCGCCGAATTATTCATCTGAAGGGAAAAATTGCGCAAGTGGTGTTTTCGTCAGCAACATTCGCAATCCTCTGCCGCTCCGTCAGGCCTATTCTTTTAACCAGAATCACTGCCCGGACACAGCGTCCAGCGCGGCCCGCCGAATCAGGTCAGCCGCGGCCTCCAATCCGACAGGGTTGATCAGGCCACCGGGCTACGCACTGTCCAGAAGACGATGCGAGGTGAGCCGGCGCCAAAAGCGTCGCGCCAGGACGAAGCATTCGAAAGAGGGCCCCTCAAAGGCCCTCTTTTTTTGTGCCCACGATTTCAGAACGCAAGACCTAATTGGAGCGTGGTTTGCCCCATGATCGGCTACAAAGCGGTCGTGAAGGTCTCGGCCCAGCCAGATCATTGTGTCTGGCGTGTTTGCTGCCGCCGCCTGGCAGACCATTGGACAGGCCGTGCGCGTTCAGGCGATGCTGTTCGCCAACGGACCCTCGCTGATAGAGTGCGGCGAACGGGGCTTCGATAATGCAGTCCTATCAACAGGTATCCGCGCCGTAGTGAGGAAAGCATGAACATGCGCATCTGGCGTTTGGCAGGTGTCAGTCTTTTGGCCGTGAGCATCAGCGCTCAGGTGGTGGCCGACGATAACAATCAACAACAGCAGCGCAACGAGCAGCGCCAGCAACAGCAGCGTGGCTTCGAGATGCAGCGCCAGCAGCAACAACAGCAACAACAACGCAGTTTCAACATGGATCAGCAGCGCGAGCAGCAGCAACAGCGTCAGCAGCAACAACAGCAATACCAGCAGCAGCGCCAGCAGGAGCAACTCAATCAGCAGCGGCAGATTCAACAGAATCAGCAGCAGCGGGCCGATCAGCAACGCATGCAGCAGGATCGCGAACGCAACCAACAGCGTCAGGATCAGATGCAAGAGCGGCGGCAACAGCAGCAACGCCAGCAGGAGCTTCAGCAACAGCAGCGTCAGCAACAACAACAGTTACAGCAGCGTCAGTTGCAGGATCGTCAAAGTCAGCTGCCGATTCAGAGCCGCCCCGACACCGCCATTCAGACCCAGCCGCCGCGTCAGGGTTTCTACCGCGACCAGCCTCGGGACAACCCATGGCGTGGCGGCGATAATCGTCCTGGCAACAACGGTCGGCCCATGGCCCACGGCGACGGCTGGGGCGGTGGACCGCGTTATCGTCCGGGGTATGAGATCGATCGCATTCCCGGCGGCTATTCCCGCGTGCCCTATCACGGCAACGACTATTTCTATTCGGGTGGCTATTGGTATCGCCCGCAAGGCCCGCGTTACGTGGTCGTCGCGCCGCCTCGTGGCGTGCGCGTGCGATACCTGCCGGATTACGCGCAGCAAGTCTGGCTCGGCAGCGCGCTATTCTTCGTCGCGGCGGGCACCTACTACACCTACGAGCAAAATACTCAGGAATATGTGGTCGCTGAACCGCCGCAAGGCGTCGAGCCGGTGTACTCGCCTCAGCAGGCCGTGCAAGAGCAGCCCGCAGACCCCTATGACGTGATCGCCTATCCGGCCAATGGTCAGACGCAGCAACAAATCGAGCAGGACCGTTACGATTGCTACCGCTATGCCGTACAGCAGAGCAATTTCGACCCTGCCGCTGCGACCTACCAGCCTGCGCCAGAGGTGGTCGGGATTTATCGTCAGGCCATGGCGGCGTGTTATGCGGGGCGGGGGTATAGCGTTCAGCAGTGACCCAATGAAAGGACAGACCGTGGCTGTGGGAGCGAGCTTGCTCACGAATGCCGAGTTCCCGTCTCTGCATCTCAGGCGGACACGCCGGCCCTTTCGTCCGCAAATTCCCTCTCAGAGTGAATCAGTTCATCGTCTGATGGCGGTTAGTTCATCACCGGACCATTGGCCCGATTCACCACTTCCTGAGGGTCGGCGTGCACCAGCACTTCGGCCTTGGGGAATTCAGCGATGATCGCCCGTTCGACCTCTTCGCACAGCTCATGGGCCACCAGCAGCGTCAGCGCACCGGGGAGCTCAAGGTGCAGTTGCACGAACCAGTGATTACCCGAAATTCGCGTGCGCAGATCATGCGCACCCACCACCCCTGGCACACCTTGGGCCAATTCCAGCATTCGCGCGCTCACGCCCGGTTCCAGCTCGGCGTCCATCAGCACCGACACCGTCTCTCGCGCAATGGAAACCGCACTCCACAGAATGTAAAACGCGATCGCCAGGCCGAAATACGCGTCCAGTTGGTCGTAGCCGATATACGCCAGGCCTAGCGCCGCCATGATGCTGACGTTGAGCAGCAGGTCGGAGCGGTAATGCAGCGAGTCCGCGCGAATGGCCGCCGAGCCGGTCTCTTTGACCACTTTGTGCTGAAACATCAATAGCGCGACGGTCAGCACAATCGACAGCACCATGACCAACAGCCCCAGCGCTGGCGCCCCCAAGGCTTGCGGATGCTGAATGCGCTCGATGGCCTGAAAGCCGATCAAAAACGCACTGACCGCGATGAACAGCGATTGCGCCATGCCCGACAACGCCTCAGCCTTGCCATGGCCGTAACGGTGGTCCTCATCCGCCGGACGCAGCGCGTAATGCACAGCCAGCAGATTGAGGAACGATGCTGCCCCGTCGAGCAGGGAATCGGTCAGACCCGCCAGCAGGCTGACCGACCCGCTCAACCACCAGGCGACAGCCTTGGCGATGATCAGAATGCTCGCGACGGCCAGCGACGCGCGAGTGGCGAGACGCAATAACCGGGCGTGTTCAGGGCTGCTGCTCATGGCGCTTCCTTCAGTCATGCATCGAAAACATCAGGCGGACGGCACCAGACCCAGCGACGCCAGCTGCTCAACGCTGCCCTTGTGCTGAATCAGACGCGGATCGTCCAGCGGCAGGTTGCGGCCCAGCTCGGTCTTCAGGATGGCTTGCAGGCGAAGGTTGTCCACCGAGCCATCGGCGCGCACGGCGGGTTGCAGTTTTTGTGGATCGATCTGAGCGTGCTTGCCTTCAGGCAGGTAAATCGCACCGGTGGCGAAGTCGACGCCGAACGCGATCACGCCCGGGAGGATGTAAAACAACAGGCCGATGGCGTCGAGGACCACGATGGCTGGGTCCATTCGACCGCTGCCTTGAATCTGACCCCGGCGTTCAGGGTAAAAAATACTGCCGCAAGCAGTCAGTTGCGCCAGCAGGCTGACGACCAGGGCACCGCCAATCAAACGGGAAGGAATGCGCATGAAAATCTCCTCAGAGGAAGTCGCAACTATACAAGGCAAATGCCTAAGCAATAAGACTATCCGAGTCGTAGGACGGTTCTGCGTTGCGCCGAACAAAGATGAAGTCGCGCCCGTATAATCAGCGCTCTGTTTTGGAGCCCCTATGATTTCTCTGCCCATTGATGCCGTGTTGCCTGCGTTACGCCAGGCCTTGCTCGAGCGTGACGAAGCCGTCCTCGAAGCGCCACCTGGCGCAGGCAAGACCACCCGCGTGCCGCTGGCGCTGTTGCAGGAACCGTGGCTGGCGGGCCAGACCATCCTGATGCTTGAACCTCGACGTCTGGCGGCCCGTGCGGCGGCAGAGCGTCTGGCCTCGGAACTGGGGGAAAAGGTCGGAGAGACGGTCGGCTATCGAATTCGCTTGGAAAGCAAGGTCGGCCCGAAGACCCGCATTGAAGTCGTCACAGAGGGAATCCTCACTCGCCGTTTGCAGGAAGACCCTTCGCTCGATGGCGTGGGACTGCTGATTTTTGACGAATACCACGAGCGCAGTCTGGATGCCGACCTTGCCTTGGCGTTGAGCCTCAATGGTCGTGCACTGTTTCGTGACGAGCAGGCGCTGAAGATTTTGCTGATGTCAGCAACGCTGGAGGGCGAGCGGCTGTCGAGTTTGCTGGATAACGCACCGGTGATCAGCAGCGAAGGGCGCATGTTTCCGGTGACGATGCAGTGGGGTCGGCCGTTCCAGCCGGGTGAGTTCATCGAACCGCGTGTGGTGCAGACGGTTTTGGATGCGCTGGGCAATGAATCCGGCAGTTTGCTGGTCTTTCTGCCGGGGCAGGCGGAGATCCGGCGCGTCAACCAACAACTGGCGCAAGCACTGGGCGAGCGCAGCGACGTCATACTGTGCCCCCTGCATGGCGAGCTGGACCTCAGCGCCCAACGCGCCGCCATCGAACCCGCGCCGAGCGGTCTGCGTAAGGTCGTGCTCGCCACCAACATCGCCGAGACCAGCCTGACCATCGACGGCGTGCGTGTCGTGGTTGATGCCGGATTGGCGCGGGTGCCGCGTTTTGATCCCGGCAGCGGCATGACCCGGCTCGACACCCAGCGCATCTCCCGCGCAAGCGCTACACAGCGCGCCGGTCGGGCGGGGCGTCTGGAGCCGGGCGTGTGTTATCGGCTGTGGTCCGAAGCGCAGCACGATCAATTGGCCGCGTACGGCGCGGCAGAAATCCTGCAAGCCGACCTTGCGGGGTTAGCCCTGCAGCTCGCCCGCTGGGGCGTCGAACCCTCGCAGCTCGTTTGGCTCGACGTCCCGCCTGCCGCCGCCTATGCGCAGGCGCAGGATTTGCTCGGTCGCCTGGGCGCGCTGAGTCGCGAGCCTGGCGAAGACTGGAAACTTACCCCTCACGGCCAAGCGATGGCCGAAGTGCCTGCCCATCCTCGCATCGCGCATTTGCTGCTGCGCGGGCAGGACTTGGGGCTCGGCCCGCTGGCTTGCGACGTCGCCGCGTTGTTGGGCGAGCGCGACATTCTTCGAGGGGCCGGCGCGGATCTGCACAGTCGCCTGACGCTACTGGCAGGCACTGAGCGAGCCGGACGCAGCGCACAGGGCGGCGCACAGCGGGCTAAACAGTTAGCGCGGCAATATCGCGGTTACCTGAAGGGGGCGTCGACACAACCGGTTTCCGATCCCGATCACCCGCGCTGGTTGGGCGCCCTGCTGGCCTTGGCCTATCCCGATCGGGTCGCGCACCAACGCAAGGCCGGGGGCGCCGAATACCGATTGGCCAACGGTCGTGCTGCGCTGTTTGCTGAACCCGATGCGCTGATGAAAGAACAATGGCTGGTGGTCGCGGACCTCGGCAGCCGACAGGGGCAGCGGGAGGAGCGGATCTATCTGGCAACGGAACTCGACCCGACGCTGTTCGAGTCGGTTCTGTCAGAGCAGGTGATGAGCGTCGATCAGCTCGACTGGGACGAACGCGAAGGGGTGTTCCGAGCTGAACGTCAGCGCAAGGTCGGCGAGCTGATCATCAGCCGCGAGCCCCTGACCGGGCTGGATGAGTCGGCCCGAAGCCAGGCGTTGCTGGCGTTGGTGCGCCGTAAAGGTCTGGAGCTGCTGCCGTGGACCCCGGAGTTGCGCCAATGGCAGGCGCGGGTCGGGCTCTTGCGTCAGTTAGATCGGGAAAAACAGGACAGCAGCGAATGGCCGGACGTCAGCAACGAGGCCTTGCTGACGCGCCTGGAGCAGTGGCTGATGCCCTATCTGGGCAAGGTCACGCGGCTTAGCCATTTCGCCAATCTGGACCTGTCGTCGATCCTGCACAACCAATTGCCCTGGCCGCTGCCGCAGCGGCTGGACGAACAGGCCCCACATCATTTGAGCGTGCCCTCGGGCTCTTCGGTGCGCCTCGATTACAGCGAAACCCCTCCGATTCTGGCCGTGCGCCTGCAAGAGCTGTTTGGGCTTTCCGATACCCCCCGCATCGCCAATGGCAGGCAGATCGTCAAACTGCACCTGCTGTCCCCGGCGCGCCGACCGGTGCAAGTCACCCAGGACCTGGCCAACTTCTGGCGCAGCACCTATGCCGAGGTGAAGAAGGATCTCAAGGGCCGATACCCCAAGCACTACTGGCCGGACGACCCATTGATCGCCGAGCCGACAGCACGGGCGAAGCCGAGGAAGTAAATGCACGAAGCGTCCGTGTATGCCTGCGCTCGGGCGATGGCGTCGGGTCAGTGGATGATGCGGCGTCTGGCACACCGCCTCGCGGCCGTCGTCCCTCCGGCTGCTCCTACGGGCTCAGCTCCGAGCCTGAATCCTCGGCACCCCGCGATCTCTGTAGGTGCCGCCGGAGGCACGACGGCACGGGCCGCGGTCGGACGGTAGCGTCGGGTCAGTAGATGGTGCGGCGTCTGGCACACCGCCTCGCGGCCGTCGTCCCTCCGGCTGCTCCTACGGGTTCAGCTGCGGGCCTGAATCCTCGGCACCCTGCGATCTCTGTAGGAGCAGCCGGAGGCACCACGGCCGCGATCTGGCGCGCAGCGGCAGTAAGTCCTGTGCACAGGGTGTGTCAGGTATACCGCGTCATCAGGTATCCCTGCCGGACTTCTGCTGTTCGCCGGCAAGGCAATTTACTGCGGCGCAGCCGGCAGCAGAAACCGCCCAATCACCGGCAGGTGATCGGATATCAATAACGTATCGCCTTGCCGAACCTGCGCATCGACCCGTTTCAACATCGGGCTGTAGAACAGGTAGTCGAGCGTGCGGTCCGGCCCGTTCACCCGCGGGTCGTTGGGGAAGCGGGTGTACCACTTGCGCGGATGCTCACCATTGACGTCGTCGTTGCTGGGGATCATCGGGAATTTTTCCCACAACGCATGCAGCTGGCTTTCTGCCGCGTAGGACTCGCGCTGTTCGGCGGGCAGGCGTTGGTACTGCCCTTGAGGCAGCAGATTGAAATCACCGCCGGTGATCCACGGCGTTGCGCTCTGTTCGAACGTGTCCAGCAGTTGGGTCGTCGCTGCCACTTGGCGCTGCAGGGTGTCGTCGCCGGGTCGGGAGTCCTCCAGATGCGTGTTCACGATCGCCAATTGCCCGCCGTCGCGCAGCGGCAGATAGCCCACCAACAAGGCGCGTTTGGGTTCGAATTGACGGCTTATCCAGTTGCCGCCGGGAGAGGGCAGTTGCAGGCGTTCGGCCTTCTCCATTCGATACCGGCTCAGTGTCGCCAGTTTGGTGCCGACGCTGCCGTAGATATGCGGGTTGGGGACGAAGTCTGCTTTCCAATAGAACGCCTCAGTGCTGCATGGGTAGAGGTCGGTCACCCGCTCCTGCAGCAGCGCCAATTGGTTGGTGTAATCGGTGTTCTTGGCGCCATCGTCGACCTCCTGCAACAGCACGATGTCTGGCCGTTCGTCGCGAATGACCCGCGCCACCTCGTCGAGGTTGTACGCAATGTCTTCGGGAGTAGGGCGCTCGTCCGGGCCGCTGCCATCTGCCAGGTCATACCAGAACACGTAGCGCTTGCCCGCCAGGTATTGAATGTTCCAGGTCATGATTTTCAGCGCCTGACCCGGCACCAGCACTGGGGGTTTGGCGTCCTTGGCATTGCACATGACCGGCATCTGCTCATGACGGGCGGGATGCCAGGTCATGTCGTAGATCAGACCGCCGACCAGCATCAGCAGCAGCGCGAGCACGATGAGGTAGCGCAATGAACGTTGCATCAACGCTCCTCAGACAGGTTGCGCGGGCTCGTCGATCAGCATGAATAAACGGAACATCACCACGCTGATGAACAGCTGCAAGAAACTGGAAACGCTGTCGACGGTCAGCGACAGCAGCGGGCTTTGCTGATCAGGCAACACGTACAGGCTCAGGCCTTCCAGGATCGACAACGGAATGTAGACGAACAGCACGCACCCCAGAATCCGCAGCAGATGCCCTTGAGTCATCTTGAAGCTTTCGCGCATCGCGTCCAGCGGCCCGAGACCACGTAGCACCAACAGGTATTCCGAGAATACCAACTTGATCATCACCCACACGCCGGGAACGATGAACAGCGACAAACCGGCCATGATCAGCAGCGTACTGAGGGCGGTGAGGACCGCGAACGTCGGCCACAGGCGCAGGGTCGCAGCCAGCAGATCACGTTTGGAGGGGGGTTCGCCGCGAGTCTTGGCGGCGAGAAACAGAATCAATGCACCTGTGTAGAGGGGATAGAACAGCAGCCCGATCAACAATTGCCAGCTCGCCGAACCGTCAGGCCCTGTGGCGCTGGCAAGCATTTGCTTGGTCAGCGCTTCAAGTATCACCAGTGGCAGGCACAGCGTCACGATGCTCACGAAATGGCGGCGGAAGAAGTACAGCGAGTCTTGAATGATCGTCAGCGGATTCATGAAAGGGTCACAGAGAAAACCAGGCGGACACTTTAACGTAGGAGCGGTCTTGCGAGCCAATGGGACAGGTCTGGCCCGTTTCTTAACTTTTTCTACACGCTATTGAATCGCCCTTGAAACGCCCCATTACTGTTTGTGTCTGACCATCGCGGTCATGTCACAACGTTGTGGTCACGTCACCGAATTCCTACGGCAATCTAACGAGGTCGCCATGAACAGCGAAGAGCAAACCCTGATCGACGGCTTGTTTACCAAACTCAAACAAGCGGAAACCGAGTCGGCCCCCCGAGACGCCCAGGCCGAGGCGCTTATCAGGGATCACCTGACACGGCAGCCCGGCGCCCCGTATTACATGGCGCAGGCGATCCTGGTTCAGGAAGTCGCTATCAAACAGCTGGAGGCCCAAAGCCGCCAGCGTGACGAGCAGATCCAACAGCTACAGGCTGAGCTTCAGCGCGCCAGGGCACAGGCACAAACCGCGCCCGCGCAGGGCAGCGGCGGATTCCTGTCGAGCATCTTCGGTGGCGGTTCCCGCGATCAACAGCCGCAGCAACCGGCATCGTCCTTTTCACGGCCCTCGAGCCCGCCCCCGTCGGCAGGCGGCTGGCGCGACGGCCCTGCCAACCCGCCGCCGTACAACCCGCCGCCACAAGGCAACTACGCGCAGCCTCAGCAACAGGTCCCGGCGGCGCCTATCGGTAGTGGTTTTCTGGGCGGTGCACTGAAAACCGCAGCGGGCGTTGCGGGCGGCGTGATGCTGGCGGAAGGGATCAGCAGCCTGTTCCACCACAACAGCCAACCCCAGGAAATCGTCGAAATCATCGAGCAACAACCGGCGCAACCTGCAGCCGACCATGACCAGGGCGGTGGAACTGGAAACGGCGACTGGGGCGACGATCAACAACGCGTGACCAGCAACGACGGCTGGGGCAATGACGCGGGCGGTTTTGCCGATACCGACTACGGCAACGATGACAGTGGCGGGTTCTTTGGCGGCGATGACGACGATTCGTATGTCTGACAGCTAGAAACCTGTGGGCGTCGGCTCGCTGGCGCAGTTGGTGGCTCAGTCAATGCAGAGGTGACTGACCCGACGCCTTCGCCAACAAACCGGCTCCCACAGGGTCAGAAGTACCCTCAGCCTGATCCGATAGCCCGCAAATCCAACTTGCCCTTCAATCCCCTCCTCAAACTGGCATACTGAGCGCCGGTCCGATGTTCGGGCCGCTGTCGCCTGTCAGCGCATCGAGGAGTTCCGGTGAGAAGAATCGCGGTGTTTGCCGACGTACAAAATCTGTATTACACGGTGCGTCAGGCTCATGGTTGCCACTTCAACTATGCCGCGTTGTGGGCGGACATCAGCCAGCGTGGGCAGATCGTCGAGGCCTATGCTTACGCCATTGATCGCGGTGACGCCAAGCAGCAGCAGTTTCAGCAGATCCTTCGCAACCTCGGTTTTACCGTCAAACTCAAACCCTACATCCAACGCAGCGATGGCTCGGCCAAAGGCGATTGGGACGTCGGTATCACCATCGATATCATGGACGTCGCGCCGAACGTTGACGAAGTCGTGCTGGCGTCGGGCGACGGGGATTTTGACCTGTTGCTGGAGCGCATCATCAGCAAGCACGGCGTCGAGGCCATCGCCTATGGCGTGCCAGGCCTGACCGCCAACTCACTGATCCGTGCAGCAAGCCGCTATGTGCCGATTGAGGGCGGGTTGTTGCTCAAAAGCTGAGCATAAACGTGTAGGAGCGCGGCTTGTCCCGCGATCGGCTGCGCAGCAGCCGCAATCCCGGTACACACGGTGTATCGGGCGCTACGGATTGTCAGGGTTTACTGCCGGTGCCCGGCAGGTCGCGGGACAAGCCGCGCTCCTACAGGGTTTCTGCGCAAACAAAGGTTTTTCCCATGCAAGAACGCATCGCCGTCATCGACTTCGAAACCACCGGCATCTCCCCCGGCAGCCATTGTCGGGCCACTGAAATCGCCGTGGTGATTGTGGCCGAGGGCGTCATCGTCGAGCGCTATCAAAGCCTGATGAACGCTGGCGTGCGGATTCCGGCATTCATCGAGTCACTGACCGGGATCAGCAACAGCATGCTGCGCACGGCGCCGCCTGCCGAGCGGGTGATGAATGAAGTGGTGGAGTTCGTGGGGCAGACCCCCTTGGTGGCCCATAACGCCGCGTTCGACCAGAAATTCTGGGATTACGAGCTGTCGCGCATCAAACGCAGCCGCGAACAGAGTTTCGCCTGTTCGATGCTGCTGGCGCGACGTCTGATGCCTGCCGCACCCAATCACAAACTCGGCACGCTGACCTCATGGGCAGGGCTGCCGCACACCGGCAAGGCTCACCGGGCCATGGCCGACGCCGAGATGGCCGCCAACCTCACGGTCCATCTGAGCCAGGAACTGCGCACCACTCACGGCCTGGCCGGGGTTTCCCACAAATTGCTTTGCACCTTGCAGAAGGTGCCCGCAAAAAAAATAGCTGACGCAATCAGCAAGCACCGCGGATTCTGATGACGGATCGGGCTCGACTGAAAAGTGTATGGGTCGTTTAACACGCAGTTGTGACTGATCCTCTCAGTACGATGTTCCTACAATACCGTTCCAAAAAAATCCGAGTGACTGTCCCCTGCCGGACCAACGCTCAGAACAAAAAGACGAGCCTTTCATGCCTGCTTCCCGCCGCTTTCCCTTGCTGCTCATCGGGGCCTTTTTCGCGCTGTACGTGATCTGGGGTTCGACCTACCTGGCCATTCGCATCGGTATCGAAACCTGGCCTCCGTTGATGATGGCAGGAGTCCGCTTCACCATCGCAGGCTCGCTGCTGTTCGCGTTCATGCGCTGGCGTGGGGTGCCGATGCCGACCTGGAAGCAATGGAAGGCGGCGGGCATGGTCGGGTTTCTGCTGCTAGCCTGCGGCAATGGCGCGGTAACCCTGGCTGAGCATGCCGGTGTCGCCTCGGGCGTGGCGGCCCTGGCGGTGGCGGTGGTGCCGCTGTTCACCCTGTTGTTCGGCTTGATCTGGGGGCATCGCAATACCCGGCTGGAATGGGCAGGAATCGTGCTCGGTCTGATCGGTATCGCGCTGCTAAACCTGGGTTCGAACCTGCAAGCCAGCCCCTTGGGCGCGGCCATGGTGATCTTCGCGGCCGCAGCGTGGGCCTTCGGTTCAGTCTGGAGCCGCTACTTGCCGCTGCCCGCCGGCCCCATGGCGAGCGCCTGCGAAATGCTCATCGCTGGCGCAATGATGCTGGTCGGCAGCTACATCAGCGGCGAACGAATGACCCAATCCCCCGGCCTGTCCGGTTGGCTTGTCATGGCCTATCTGGTCGTGTTCGGTTCCATCGTTGCGTTCAGCTCGTACATGTACCTGCTGAAAAACGTCCGCCCCGCCGCCGCAACCAGCTACGCCTACGTCAACCCGGCCGTCGCTGTCATGCTCGGCGTACTGTTCGCCGACGAACACATCGGTCCCGCCGAAGCGGCAGCCATGGCGGTCATCATCAGCGCCGTCGTGTTGATCGGCTTGCCGCAGTGGCGCAAGCGGAGTCCGGTTCCAGTGCAGACAAATTCGTAAACGACGAACTGTGGGCGGAAAAGAGAACACTGTCAGCGCTTTCGGCTTCGCCTCGTGAGAATTTCGAGCCAGCAAATGACGGCGAATCCGATCTTGTCTCTTAGCCTCCGCCTGCACTGACCTGCATTAAGCGACAGAAGCATAAGCTGCCACTTTGAATACAGGTTGCTGGTGTTAATCAGAGGGTTTGAGGGGACGCCTAATAGCTGAGAGATCAGTCGAACCTGTCCGAACCACCACCCATCATGGATCCTTCGATACCGTTCGATCAGCCGCCGGATGCCCTTGTTGGCCCCAAGAAGGTTGTGGTCATGCTGCCTATAGTCCATTGAGGGCTCAGAATCGATGTGCCACCTATACCCATTTCTTCGAGCGAACGCATAGCAATACCAGTCGTGGAGGGTCACCTGCGATATCGTCTGCCATTGCTTCGAGACTGATATTTTGAGGTCGCATGCAAGGTGCTTGGTTAAAACGTAAGTGCACCCCGGGCCCGCAGCTTCGAAGAAAAAATCCCACTCCACTTGCGCCTGCGCTTTATCGATCAGGCTTCTACCTCCACTAGGCCAGAACGCACGGACGTTGCTTGAATAGCCCGCTGCGTTTTCCCTCTTCAGCGCTTGCACCGCTCGGACAAGTTTATCGGAGTACCAAATATCGTCCTGATCCGAGAACGCGATGTAATCATAGTCACGCAAATTCACATCACGTATGAGTCGAAAAAAGTTCTGAGATGCGCCGCCGGAGGGTGAGACCTGAGGGAGGATGACAACGTTGGGATGCGCCGCTGCTAAATCATTACACCAATCTTCTGTGCCGTCGTCTGACGGATCGATACTGATATAGAGAGTGACCTCAATATCGATTTGTCGAAGGATAGAGTTAATTTGCTCTTCTATCCATCGAATTCCATTGAAGGCTGCCAGTAAAACGGCAGCGTTCTCCTTGGAAACTATTGAGCCTGGGTTTTGCATGGCGATAGTGGGTCCAGATAGGTATCAGACGCTTTCTGCAGACGAACGAATGCCGTCCTTATATTTAGGATGCGAAAAAGCCACTGATGTACTTGTTATAGACAGCTATGACGCGATAGCTGTCGGCGATCAATTCTAAATGCTAAGCCATTTGATTCAGATCTTGAGAGTAGGACTTGCAAGACTCGATGGCTCTATTTTTTGCAATGAAGTAAGCATTGTGCAGCTGCATGTGTCGGTCCTTCCTCGTCGAAAAATCCGCAGGTGTCCTAAATAGAGAAGTGGTTTTGGCAACGTATGAGAACGTATTGTTAAAACCATACCTTAACCATAAATTCCAATCTTCTAGGTGGTCCATGTCAGTCTCAAAACCGCCTCTATTCAAAAATAAGCTTCGTTTGAATAGAAGGGACTGAATCGGGATAAAGTTATGGTCGAGCAGGATGTTGTAATCAAACGAATGCTTGAAGGTTTCGGGTTCCACATGGCTGACCTCATCATAATAGCCCTGATCATCTACATTGGTTGCAATTTCAATGGACTGGGAATAGGCAGCTGCCGCTTGTGGGTTGTCTAGCATGGAAGAAACGAGCACTTCGACATGATCCGAAAATAAAAGATCATCATCGTCAAGGAACATGCAATATTCACCGGTTGCCATTTCAAGGCCATGATTTCCAGTGACCGAACGGCCGACTTTTTCAAGTCCGTAGTACCGAATGTTTACGTTTGGCATGGTCATAAATTCCGCGACCAAAGGCTGCGTCGTCTTCCCGCCGTCCTCCACAATGATCAGTTCTATGTTTGGGTAGGTCTGGTTAATGACCGAGATAATTGACTGCCGAAGAAATTTTTCGCGTTTTCGATAAGTGCGTGTTACGACAGTCACTTTTGGAAGTGCGCTCAGTGATTTTCCTACCGGCCAAAATGCCCCGCCACGCGTCATCTCATAATCAAACGCCCGAAACGGGTAACCTTCCTCTCCTCTAGGCCCTTTGCCTTTGGAGAAATGCACGATATTTTTGACGAAGGTGCAAGCATTGGAAATGAGATGCCGACGTGCATTCGTGTACGCACTGGGGCTGAAAAGCAACCACCCTTGCAACAACACTCCGGCAACTCTGTCTGTTATGTCTCCATATCGCCAGCGGATATAAAGATTCGCCAGTGTACTACCTCTGTATTGGAGAGGTTTGACCTGGGCCTCCGACTCGTAAGTGTAATGATGCACGAGCGCGGAAGGGCAATATCTAAGCCTGTACCCATATGAGCGGAATCGGTAAGAAATTTCTACGTCCTCTCCGTACATGAAAATTTTTGGCTCGTAACCGCCGCAGCTTAGGTAAGCGGCTCTTCGGATCAAAACACAAGCGTGCGACGACCAGTTAACTTCAAGTGTGACTGGATCATAATACTTGGGATGTTCATACGGGGCTTGGCGTGCCTCCCAAGACGCGATCTCGCAATTCGAGTCTTCGCCCGCGGCTGCGACAAGTGTGTGGATGGCCTGGTCAGTGAATTCGATGTCGATATTTGTGACCAAGACAAATTCTGCCTCAGAATTCCTCATTACGCGGTCGTGACCTCCGCCAAAGCCGACATTGGCGCCTACCACAATCTGAAAATTTGCCACAGCCCCCGAAAGCTGTTCACGCCAGCGCTCTAAGTGCCGAACAGTGTCATCGGTTGATCCGTTGTCGACAAAATACAGTCTAACTTTATTCAGCGGGTACGCTTGCGTTGTAAGAGAGTGGATAAAGCGGTCGACCCATTTCGCGCTGTTGTACGTGACAATCGAGATATCAATGATCGGCTCATTGGGAGCTGAACGTCTTGGGGCCAATGAGTAGGAAAAACGCCGGTCTGTTAGCGCTTGTAACGCCTTCGCGTTGTTTTTTGAGTGAAACGTAGCAGAGACGGTCTTTTTAGCGTATGCCCTAGCCCGTTCAAGTCTGATCTTCAAGATCAATAAAAAAGTTTTTCGTTGATAATAATCGCGTAGAAAAGCTCGATACTCGCCGAGCTTTGCAGATGCCGCACGTATTGGCCGAGTGACCCGCCATGAGTTAGAGCGCTCCATCGCTGTAAGAGATTGAGTCAGCCACTTGATCTGAGCTTGCATTTCAGCTTTGCACGCCGTGGTTTCAGCGCTCAGGCGAGCAAACTCGGCTTTGTGTGCTTTGTTTATATTTTTTAACCGATTGACCAGCGTGTGCTGCTGGAAACCATCACTCTTCTCGATGTCCCTTGTATTCGCACCCCTGGAGCCTTGGTATTTCAACTTCTCGAAATGGCAAAGGGGTTCGATAAACTGAGCAGGCGAAAGAAAATAGTATCGCTCTGCAAAATAAAGTGCTCGCGCCCTGAGTTCAAGATCAGGCGTGAACGAGTTCTTGTGGTTATCCCAGGCTTCGGGCAGTGCGCACGGATTCGGAACGTCGACAGTCAGTCCAATATTGGAGTACGCCGCGTCTCCCAAAACATAGACGGTTTTCCCTGCCAGCGCTGCTTCGAAGCCGGCAGATGAGTTGAGGGTGAAGACGACTTCCACCGAGCCTATCAGTTTTTCGATAGAGGCAGCCTTGTCGGCAACTGTTACACCGTCTGGGAGATGCGGTAGGTCATCCAGCGGGTGGGGTTTGACCGTAATAGGCATGCCAGAGGGCGCGACGGCCTTGAGGACGCAATTGACAAAGTCCGCCATCGCTGTAAACGGCGAGCCTGTGATAGCGTTAGAGTCATCTCTGACTTGAAGCAGAATCAGGCATCCGGACGGACGTGCACTTCCCTGTGGACAATAGAGTTCTTCAAGTGCTCTCAACCTCGCGATCGCGCTTTCCAGATTCAGTGCTCGACTGCACGCGTTGGATTGAGGGAATTGCGTCTGGAAACTGCTACGAGCATTGACGCCGCAGGGGTCCGAGAAGTAGGTCAGAGGATTTGGCGCACGAAGCATTCCCAATTCGTTGAAAAGGAGGCTGATGTCGTACTCCGAGCATGCGGTTTCAAGTGCACTGTCAAAGTTCCAACAAAAAACCAGATCTGGCCGAGCCCGATGTATCAAGGTGGACACAAATTCTTGGTGAAATTCAGGTGATCGACCACTCAATATGCCCGCCCAATCTTGCAACCAGTCGGAACGCATCCAATCGGGGTACTGGCACGCCATCGTAGCGGGACTTATCCATTCGTGAGCAAACTCCGGATATTCACGGTGTAGCTCGTCTGTACCAACGAATACACAGTCCCAACCGTCGACAGCAAACTGATTAGCTAACGGGAGATAAACGTCTACGATACTGCTGAAGAGTGTCGGGCGCTCTCGGAGAACCATTGGCAATGTGTAAAACATGACCTTTTTATTCTGATGCGCGCCACTCGTTTTTGTTGGCAGCAACGCCTGTGTCTTGCTGATCGGTGCAATCGCCCTTCGAGGAGAGGGGGCGAGACCGTCTTGTTCCGGCAAGGGCATGATTACTTAACCTCGATCAAGTGAACAGTAGATGGGCAAAAAGCGGCACCGACCACAGTGCGTGAACTTGTAATAGTGATTTTTCTCAGCGGCCATCTTTGGTCGAGTTCGATTCTTTCCTGACCCAGATGCGCCATGCCGATAAATAAAAAGTATTCGCCAGGTGCAATGTGCAACGCGAAGTTGAAGCTTAATTTATAGTCTCCACGTTCCAGATTTAACGTTTGACCTGCCAGCAATGTATTGTCACCAGCGACATCCAGCCCCTTGGTGTTTCTCAGGGACCAGCCTACGACGACGTTATTCAGCGTTTGTTCGCACTGAATATAACAATGCATCGTCACACAGTCTGATGGTGAAAATTGATTGCTGACGTTGCCGCCCACTGTAATGAAATCGACCGCGTTTATTTTTGCTTGACCTGAACCGAATCTGACCTCGGAAATGTCACCCAATTCTTGCTCATAACTGATGTCATCCTGCATGGGCGGGGCCGCGTGAAGCGGAATCGCAGCGTTATTTCGGGCCTGCTTTTCATAATTTTTTGCTGCGGTTAATACGTCATGGCTGTATTCGATTATCCGCCCTTGATCCATGACGATAACGGCTTGGCAGAACCGGATCACGGATTGTGTATCGTGAGAAACAAAAAGAATGGTTGTGCCGCGAAGTTGCATTTCCTGCATCTTCAACATGCACTTCAGCTGGAACCCTGCATCCCCTACGCTCAGTGCCTCGTCAATGATCAGTATGTCAGGGTCTACATTGATGGCGACGGAAAATGCGAGGCGCGCAAACATTCCGCTACTGTAGACCCGGACAGGTTGCTCAATAAAATCCCCTATATCAGCAAATTCCAGAATCTGCGGAAGACGTTTTTTCATTTCGGATGCGCTATAACCCATCAAAGCGCCTTGAAAATAAATATTTTCCAGCCCTGTGTAGTCGGGGTTGAAGCCTGCGCCGAGCTCCAGCAGGGACGCTACACGCCCTGTAATTTGTACTTTGCCTTCACTAGGCGTTAGTACCCCGGTGAGGATTTTCAAAAGCGTGCTTTTACCTGCGCCATTTTTCCCCAATATGCCAATGGTTTGCCCTTTCGCTACGCTGAAACTGATGTTGCATAATGCATGAAACGCGCGGTGTCGGAGTTTTCCTGAAAATGACAGCGCCTCCAGAAAACGATCGACAGGCTTTTTGTACAGTTTGTATTGTTTTCCCACGCCCGTCACAGCTATGGCCTGAGTTGGTGAATTGTCCATCACATCACATCCGAGAAGTGAGGCCTGAGTCGTTGAAACGTATATCGACTCGCCAATGCCAAGATAATCACTCCCACCCAAAATACAGCGCTTTGAGTCGGATGTTCCCAAAACCAGATGCCTCTGATCATAGAGTCTCTGAAGCCTTCAACGATGTAAGTAAAAGGATTCAGATAAAAGTATTGGCTCACTGAGTTCGAAAGTGCCTTGATGTCCCAAAATACGGGCGTTAACCAGAATCCGAGCTGAGTCATCATCGCTATGATTTGTGATAGGTCAGGGAAAAATATGACGATCGCGCTGGTGAGCCAGGCCAATGAAAGGAGGAGTGCAGAAAGACAGATAACGTAGTAACCCAATTGAAGCCAGTGAGCTGAAGGTGAATATCCGTATGCCAAAAATAATCCGAATAGAATGCAAATGAATAGGCAATGTACGGCGAGTGCCGACGCTATCTTAACGATCGGCAGAAGAGAAACGTTGAACACAATTTTTTTGACCAGAAAGCCATTATCTTTTACCGCATGGCACCCCGTATTCAGTGACTCTGCTATGTAGAACCAAGGGATCAGTCCGCACACCAGCCACAGTATAAAAGGATAATCTTGGTGTGGAGGAGCTTTGAATCCGTATTCGAAAACGAACCATAAAATCAGCGCAGTTGCACAGGGTTGAATAAGCACCCATAGAAAACCGAGGTAGTTGGTGAGGTATCGGGCCTTAAGGTCGTTGATAATCAGGCTCAATAATATGGGCAGATGTTTAGGTGTCTCGGTAGACATGTGTGTCCCGGGGTTCTATCGGCGGATTCAAGAGTCCAGGTAATACCTGGTTGATTTGTATATTGAAATGATTGGGATTTTCATTTCCGGCGTGTGCAAGTCTACCGGGTTTAAACACGGGATGTTTCTTGGAATTCTGTGGGACCTTTCTCGCTCGTACGTTGTTTATTTGAAAATTCTTACGTCGGCTTTAGGAAGGTTCTTATCTTTTATTACAACGGCAGAGCCAGTGGGTGTCGTTCACCCTGTGCTATTCGTACTGATTGCTGCTGCACTGTTGCGAGCAGATCATGGCCTAGACAGGTTAAACTGCGCGCCATTGGCTCTTCGCAGCCCCTTATGCGCTGACTTTTTCACGGTAATCCCATGACATTCGCTTCTCTCGGCCTGATCGAACCCCTGTTGCGCGCGCTCGAAGCGCTTGGCTACCAAACACCCACGCCTGTTCAAGCCATGGCCATCCCGCCGGTGCTGGAAGGTCGCGACCTGATGGCCGCAGCGCAGACCGGCACCGGCAAGACCGCAGGGTTTGCCTTGCCGCTGCTGCAGCGCCTGACGATGGAAGGCCCGAAGGTCGCGGCCAATTCGGTGCGCGCGCTGGTACTGGTGCCGACCCGTGAACTGGCGGAGCAGGTGCATGAGGCGATTCGCCAATACGCTGAGCATCTGCCGCTGACAACCTATGCCGTGTACGGTGGCGTCAGCATCAATCCGCAAATGATGAAGCTGCGCCGTGGTGTGGACGTGCTGGTGGCCACGCCAGGCCGCTTGCTCGACTTGCATCGTCAGAACGCGGTGAAGTTCTCTCAGGTTCAGACCCTGATCCTCGACGAAGCGGATCGCATGCTCGATCTGGGTTTCTCGGAAGAATTGCGTGATATCTACGCCGCGCTGCCGAAGCGTCGTCAGACCCTACTGTTCTCTGCCACGTTCTCCGACTCGATCCGCGGTTTGGCGGGACAGATGCTCGACAACCCGCTGAGCATTGAGGTCAGTCCCCGCAACGTGGCGGCGTCGTCGGTGAAGCAGTGGGTCGTGACGGTCGACAAAAAGCGCAAAAGCGAGCTGTTCATACATCTGCTGAAAAAGCACCGCTGGAGCCAAGTGCTGGTGTTTGCCAAAACCCGCGTAGGCGTCGACCAGCTGGTGGATCGCCTTCAGGGCTTGAGCATCAACGCCGACGGCATTCACGGCGACAAGCCCCAAGCGACCCGCCAACGGGCACTGGACCGTTTCAAAGCGAGCGAAGTGCAGATTCTGGTAGCGACTGATGTTGCGGCGCGAGGCCTGGATATCGACGACCTGCCAACTGTGGTCAACCTCGACCTGCCGATCGTTGCGGAAGATTACGTGCACCGCATTGGCCGCACCGGCCGCGCCGGGCAGACAGGGGAGGCGATTTCGCTGGTCTGTGCGGACGAAGTCGAATTGCTCAGCGCCATCGAAGTGCTGACCCGACAGACCCTGCAACGCCGCGAAGAGCCGGATTTCGTTCCTGAACACCGCGTCCCCGTGACAGACGCCACCGGGCAAATCCTCAAAAAGCCGAAAAAGCCCAAGAAACCCAAGACCGGTGGAGGCGGGGGCAAGCGCAATCTTGGCAAGTGGGTCGACAGCGGCGAAGTCGCGGTCGAAGCGCCCGCGGCCAAACCTGTGAGAAAGGTGCCTGTGTTCAACACGGGGCCGAGGAAGCGCAAGCCTTAACGCGGTGGCACAGGGCTGAGGTGTGGTGAGACGATCGCAACGGTCGTCTCAGCGTCTTGCCCTTGCGATACCGTGCCAAGGCTTTATCACGCGCTTGGCTAGCTTCACTGCTTCAACTTTCAGCGCGCACACTGGCTTGATCCAGTATGCGCGAGCAGATGCCTTGCGATCAGAATTGGAAATAGATGAACGGATTGAATCCTGATTCCACGACCGATATCGCGGAACACAGGTAAAGCCCCAGACACCCCAGCGCGATGCATTTCCGGTAGCGGAGAGCCTTTGCTCGCAGACGATAAAACGAAACGTCACCGACGAAGCAAATCACAACGGCCAGTGCCAGTAGGGCCAGCGTCTTGTAATCCTGCAATGCGCTGTTGCTGGCGACCCAAAGATGCAGATCACTCCCGTGCCCGAACATGGCCGACCAAAATCTGACCGCCTCCTCCATGCTCCCAGCCCTGAAAGGCACCCAAAGCAGCGTGGCAAGGATGAAAACGGGAAAACTGCCCAACTTGAGTGCGCGCAAGTTAATCCAGCCCGCACGTTCTGCGACGATCAATAGGCCGTGGCCCACACCCCAGACGAGAAATGTGTAAGCGGCGCCGTGCCAAAGGCCGCACAGCAGGAACACGACGAACAGGTTTCTCAGCGTCGTGGCTTTGCTGCCTCGGTTGCCCCCCAAGGGAATGTAGAGGTAGTCCCGGAACCAACGGGACAAGGTCATGTGCCAGCGTTGCCAAAACTCGGTGATGCTTGCCGCAGCGTAGGGGCGATTGAAGTTTTTCGGGAACCGGAACCCCATCATCCTGGCCATGCCGATCGCCATGTCGGTGTAGCCGGAAAAGTCAAAATAGATCTGGAACGAGTAGCAAACGGAACTCAGCCAGGCTGAATAGGTGGTCAGCACGAGGTCGGGGCGATGACCCAGCGTCACGACGTTTCCCAAGGGATCGGCAATCAGTATCTTTTTGCTCAAGCCGATAATGAAAATGACCAGCCCCCAAAACAGATCACTCTCGACAATCGTTCGCCGACGCACGTGCAGTTGTTCAGCGATCTCGGAAAAGCGGACAACGGGACCTGCGATCAGATGTGGAAACAGGAAGATGTAGATCGCAAAGCGATGGAGCGCTTTCTCGGGTTTAATGTTGCCCCGATAGACATCGACGATGTAGGAGATGAAATGAAAGGTGTAGAAGGAAATGCCAAGTGGCAGGGCTAACGTCCATCTTTCAATGACGGCACCCATGTTCATCCCGGTCGTATCCATCCATACCTGCAGAAAAAACAGCAGGTATTTATACATCGCCAGTGGAAGCAGGTTCAGCGCCACTGCGACCAATAAGATCGCCTTGCTCGTGCTTCCGCCTGGCGAGCGATTTCGTGACGCATCGAGGCAAAACGCAATGACCCAGTTCGCCACCAGCATGACGATCGCAACAGCCGTCAAAGCCCCGGCCCCAAAGACATAAAACCCGATGCTTGCTATCAGAATCAGGCCATTTCTCAGTGATTTGGGGACCGCTAGATAAGCCAGATAAAACAGTGGAAAGAAAATAAACAGGAATACCGGTGAAGAAAAAACCATAAGAAGCTACCAATACCGTGACAGTTGATGCGGGCTCAGGAGCCCAGTCCTCTACGCTGGAACGCGGCCCAGTGCTGTATTTGCAAATCCAGGATCTGAACGATCAGGTACTTACATCTGCCACGGATCAATGCCGGTATCTCTGACATGTCGCGTGTCCGATCCAGCTTGGTGAAGGATTCGAAGTAGTCCGCGATCCCCGCCTCCAGCATGCCGTCGCTGAAACTGTTTCCGAACATGCATGCGGAAGGAAGTAACCCTTTGTCGGTGATCGCATTCGTCTCAAACTCCAGTCCGGTCTTCGAGGCATCCATCGGCGTTTTTTCATGCACATCAGCCCAGGCATGATTCAGCTGTGGCTCGAATACAGAGTCCCGTGCAAAAAGACGGGCGGAAAAACGCGCATCGGAACCGGCGTAAGGCTTGAGGCTGTAATCCATGGGGTGTGACCAGGACAGCGATGAGCCTTCCCAGCGGGCGATGGTGTCGACGATATCCTCTGAAACCGCCATCGCGGACATATTGGTCCAATGGAAGTCCTGTCTATAGAACGTTGGCGTGGTGACTTGAAGTTTGTCGAGAATGCCAACCACATCCACTACGTTTAGTTGTGGCTCGTTATTCAACTGCGTGTAGAGGCTGAAGAACTGGCTCGAACGGTCTAGCTTGGGTGCGAAGAACGGAAGGCGGTTTGGCCAAAAGTACTCTTTCTGCAGCGGTGTGACGAATAACACCGTGACCCCTTCGGCCTTGAGTGCCTGGGTAAAGCTAATCATCCCTCTTCGCACGTAGTCGGCGTTGCCTGGTGTTGTCAGAAAGTTTTCTACTGCCGGCAGCTCAATATCCAGAAGATGACGGCCATAAATTTCTTTGCCCGAGGCAAAGTACACGCGGGAGGATGATCTGAACAAACGGTAATCGAGCTCGTTTTTTGAGCGAATCATCAAGTCTCTAAAGGCCAGACGATCTCCGAACCATTTTTCGAAGCGGTGATAATTCTTGTCGCTGTCGTACCAGCGCCCCTCCCACGATTGCGGAAATGTAATCAGTGGACGCAGCTCTTGAACAGGCTGCACAACAGCGTGATACCACTGAACTATAGGGTTGGACTCGATGCGGTCCTGTTTCCATATCGAGATGATCGTTGCCATCAGCGGAACGATAGAAAGAAGCAGGAATAGCGTGACAAAAAAAAGCTGAAATCGACTTCGATAGGCAAACAGATGGGCTTTCCGGCGCATTAAACGTCAAATCCTCTGACACATCGTGAATGGACTACACCGCGTCACAAGGGGCTGAGTTACCGTCGTTAGCGATATGAGGCGCGCGGGAGTATACATGCCGGGCGCCTCGCGCTGAGCTGTTTTTATGAGAGACGCCGAGGATGTTTGTTTTCTGAAACCTATGGCGTAACAGGCACATTGTCCGGATGACAAAGACGCCATTCGGGTCTCAGTGGGCGCTCACAAGCTCCTGATACAGCGCCGCATACGACCGCACCATTTTCTCGGCCGTGAATACTTCTTCGTAACGCTGAGCGGCCTTAATGCCCATGCGCCCGGCCATTGCACGGTCATTCCATAGGGTGTTCATGGCCGCCGCCAAGGCGCTTGAATCCCGCGGTGGAACGACCAGGCCGGTTTCGTTCGCGATGTTGATAAATGTAGTGCCGCTGCCCATTTCGCAGGAAATCATCGGCTTGCCGTACATGGCACCTTCCAGCAATGAAATGCCGAACGACTCCGAGCGCAAGTGGGACGGAAACACAAACGCTTCGCACAGGGTCAGCAGTGCGTTTTTATCTTCATCGCCCAACCCGCCCACGAACGTCACATTGTTCAGTCCCAGCGCCTTGGCCTTCGTCTTCAACTCCTGCTCTTCATAGCCGCCGCCCATGATCACGACCGGCAGTCGGGTCTGATGCGCGGCTTCAAGCAGGAAGTCGAGGCCTTTGTAGTAGCGCAGCGCCCCTACGAACAAAAAGAAACGCTCACCTAACTGCTGCTTCCAATGCGCCAGCCTGGAGGGCGAGGGAGCAGGGTAGGTCGTACGGTCGAGGCCGTAAGGGATGATGTCGACCTTGTCCTTGAACCGGGTCAACACTTCACTGCTCGCCGCGTAGTTCGGTGACGACGCCACGATGCGGTCGACGCTGCCGAGGAAGCGGTTCATTAACGGTGAATACAGTTTGAGCAGGGTTTTCTGTTTAACGATGTCCGAGTGGTAACTCACCAACGACGGCTTCTTCAGACGGGTCGCGAAGTGGGCCACGTCCATGTACGGCCATGGAAAGTGGTAATGCACGAGATCTGCCTGGGCCGCCAGTTGCTTGAAATCCCGAATCCCGGACAGCGAAAGACCGGTCGACGCAATGTGTAAGTCCTGCCTGGAGCGGTGGGTGACATGATTGCCCACGATCTGGTTACGTGCCGAGCCGTTGGCGCTGAGGTACAGCACCTGCGGCTCGATGCCATGGATTGCGCTGCCCTGAGCCAGTTGAAAAATGACTTGCTCGATCCCGCCGCCCGGCGTTTCTGGGTAATAGGTTTTGAAGAAATGGAGAACTTTGATCATTGCTGTTCCGAACGTACGAATCCAGGTGCGTGGCCGGTGTCGCGTGCAAGGCCCGCCGTCGAAAGCCGACTTTTACTGAACAGCTCGCAGAGAGGGCTTCGACGGGGCGCGAGCGGGGCCGGCTGCACCCATCATCTGGAGGCAGCCGGCTGGACGGCCATGAAAGTGCGGGGGGAGCCCGATCAGTTGGCGCGACCGTACACGTCTTCGAAACGGACGATATCGTCTTCACCGAGGTAATCGCCGCTCTGCACTTCGATCAGCACCAGATCGATGACGCCCGGGTTGCTCAGGCGGTGTTTATGGCCAGCGCGAATGAACGTCGATTCATTGGTGTTAAGCATCAGTTCCTGGTCATCGTTGACGATCACCGCCATGCCACTTACCACGATCCAGTGTTCGCTGCGGTGGTGGTGCATTTGCAGGGAAAGCGACGCCTTGGGCTTGACCACGATGCGTTTGATCTTGAAACGCTCACCGTTCTCCAGGGTGGTGTACGTACCCCACGGGCGATGCACAGTCCGGTGCAGCAGGTGCAGGGTGTGGCCGGATTTCTTCAACTGACCGACGATGTTCTTGACGTCCTGCGCGTGATCCTTGTGCGCAATCATCAGCGCGTCCGGGGTGTCGACGACCAGCAAATCCTGAACGCCGACCAGCGCGGTCAGACGGTCTTCACTGTTGACGTAGTTGTTCTTCGCGCCATGGGACAGGACCTCGCCTTCGAAGCGGTTGCCGTGTTCGTCTTCGGGGGTAAGTTCACTGACGGCGTTCCATGAACCGATGTCGCTCCAGCCGATGTCGCAGGCCACGGTCACGACCTTGTCTGAGCGTTCCATCAGCGCGTAGTCGATGGAGATGTCCGGAACGTCGCCGAACGAAGCGGGGTCCAGCGCCAGGCAGCGGTAGCGGTCGGCCTGTGTCAGACGCGAACGTTCCATTGCGACTGCAACGGCGCTAAGGACGTCCGGGGCATGTTTGGCGAACTCTTCCAGCACGGTTCCGACCTTGAAGCAGAACATGCCGGAGTTCCAGAAGTAGTTGCCTGCTGCCAGATAGGATTCGGCGGTCGCCAAGTCCGGTTTCTCGACGAAGCGTGCGACTTGCAGGCCGCCGTTCGAATCGATGGACGTTCCCGCTTCGATGTAGCCAAAGCCGGTTTCCGGGTATTGAGGCTTGATGCCGAAGGTGACCAGAAAGCCTTTTTCTGACAATTGCACGGCATTGGCGACCGCTTGTGCGAAAGCGGCTTCGTGCTGGATGAGGTGGTCGGCAGCAAGAACCAGCATGTGGGCGTCGGAGCCGTGAGCTTCTTTCAGCTGCAGGGCTGCGAGCGCGACGGCCGCTGCTGTGTTGCGGCCAAAAGGCTCAAGGATGTAGCTCTGAGCGACACCCGTGGTGTTGACGGTCCGATACTCGTCTTCCGTTTTGAAGAGCAATTCGCGGTTGGTGACCGTCAGCACTTCTGAGACGTTTTCCAGCGCCGCCGCACGCAGGAAAGTCTTCTGAATCAGGTTCTGTCCGTCAGGCAGCGTCATGAACGGCTTGGGGTGGGCCTCGCGGGATACGGGCCACAACCGGCTACCAACGCCACCAGACAAAATTACGGGTATCAATCCCATGTTTTTTCAATCCTTAAAGTGCCAAATGGTTGCAACTTGAAATAACAACGCCATGCGGGCTCGCGGCACTGTCCGATGTGCTCGGCTCTGTGAAAGCACAGAGACGAAGCCGTCCGATTCAACCCGATTTCACGGGGCTTCGTCTCATTCTGGAGGGCTGCAAGAATACCAGAGAACTGCAGCCGAAGCTGCTTCGGTCAGGGGGGCATCAGCCGTTTGGCATTGGCAAAAACGGCGAGCATCGTCTTCCGGAAAGCCTTCTTTCTGCGCTCGACCAGATACCCAAGAATGAAGACAGGGATCAGCGTGCCCAGATAAACCATTCCTCTCAGAACAGGGCTATAGAAATCCCCGGTTGGTCCCAGTTCCGCCTGCCAGAAAATAAGCAGCGGGAAGTGAAAGATATACAGGCTGAACGTGTAGGAGGCGAGCTGTCGGATGCACGTTGCAGCACGACCATTGGCGTTGAATCCCGTGGACAGGCACATCCGACGGACAGCAAAGAGGTGGACGGCGACCAATGCTGCAAGCAGATATCCCCAGCCACAATTGGCGGCGCCATCCAGTCCATGGCCGAAGATGCGTTCGATGTGCATCCCCACCAGCGGATACGACCAGTCCCGCGGGTTGCTCAACTGCAACGCAACGAACACCACGGGAGGCGCCACGCACATTAACCACAGGGGGAAACGTCCCAGGTTGAAACGATCGCGGCAGCGATAAATGGCTACGCCGGTCAGCCAGATCGGGAGCAGCAGCCACTGTTTAGGGCCTGTCAGCACCAGTGCCAGCAGCACGAGGCCGACTCGCCAATGCCCCCGAGTGAACATTGCCAGCCCATAAATGACGTAACACCACACCTCGAATGACAGACTCCAGTACGGGCCGTTGCCGAACGGTCGGATATCGTCCCACCAGAACTCGTTGGTGAATGACAGCGTACGGCTGAAGTAGTAGAGCGGCGTCTGAAGTTGAAACGCGTCTGGGTAGAGCGCCGGGTTTATGCGGCTGCCCAGGCTCATGAGCAGCCAAGACAACAGCACGGCGATGACAGCCACAGGGAATATTCTTGCGATGCGGTTGACGCTGTAGGTCAGGCCGTCCCGCTCTTTCGTGTCCACTGCGTGGCTGATGACGTAGCCGGATAGCACAAAAAATACCACCACCGCGTCATATCCGAAGTTATAACGGTCTGTTATCGCGGCCTGGCCAGCCGTCAGCGGGTAATGGGAAACCATCACCGTGGCGGCGGCGACGACACGAAGCAGGTCCAGATAAACTGAAAAGGCATCAGGCATTCTGGCAGACATGAAAGGCGCCCCAGGCATTTAGCGAAACGCGCGCAGGTCTCTGCATAGGCCGGAACTCGCGACTGGCACTTCCAGTCAAGTGCGTACACCCCGGCATCGTTAGCGATTCTGTAGTGGGCTACACGGCGGTTCGACTTAACTGAGCGACATAAAATTGCGTCTGCAACGCGGCGTGGTCCTTCGCGGAGAGCGACAGTGCCGGTGGATGATAAGTGTCGTAGTGAATCGTTTTGAGACGTAGCTCTTCGACGTTTCCGATCTCGAAAAACTCATAGTCGTCACGCAGCTTGAATTTCATGTAATCCACGAACGCGAAGTTTCTGGAGATGATCATCCGCTTCGACAGCTCGGCCACTTCGCTGCAGATGGCCGACGCTTCCTGCCCGACTTCGCGATACGGCAGCCAGGAGTAGTCCACACCGGCAATCGCCTTGTACATCGCGGTGTCGTCCACGCTGCCCATGAAAAACGTACGGGCCAACACTTTGTGTTTTTTTGCGAGGTTGACCAGTTGGTCGATCTGCGATGTGTCGGATTGCTTGATCGCTGTCGGATGCAAGCCGGAAAAAATCAGCAGTTTGTGCTTTTCGGGCAGTCGGGCGATGCACTGGATGGCGTAGTCGAAGCCTTTGTAGCCTCCGAAGAAACCGAAAACGCCAATCAGTCGATCATCGTCGTTCAGACCGAGCCGAGTGACCAGCTCCTGCCGGCAGGCCTGATGATCGTATTCGGACTTCTCCTGCTCAGTCGTGTAGCAAAGCGGATGGCATTCGACATTGACCAACTTGAAACGCTGCTGGAGTACGCGTTTGGTCGTTTCGGTATGTACGATCACTTTGATCTTATGTTCACGGATGAACTGGAAGAGCCCCAGTTCATAACGTGCGGTTCTGCTGGATTGCCAACTTCTGGCGAAGTTCATAACGGTCGAGCGGGGTCGGAACACCCATCGAACCAATGATGGGAATGCAACGTCCGCGGAACTGGAACGGCTGAAGAGGGTATGAAACGTGATCGTGGTGTTCGGGTTCGCTGACAGCAATCGTTTGATGCGCTGAATCGCGACGTGCACCGAATCTGAAAACAGACCGTATTCACATTGAATGGAAACGGCATCGAATGTCTTGAGTTGTTCGCAGATCGCACCGATGTATTGGTCGGCTTCCGCATCGCTCGCGCCAAAGCTTTTTTTGAGTTCTTGCGGAGGAAGTTCGAATATCGAAACTTCATTGTCCTTCGTCAGGTTGCGGTACAAGACTTCGGAGAACCGCGCGATGCCGCATTCGAGATTGTAGGATGACACTATCGCTATTTTCATGGCGGTTATCCGATGAGGAAGTCTTCGGTTATTTTTCCGTGCTCAAGCCGGATGCAACGGTTGCAGATACTGTTGATCAAGTCAGGGGAATGTGAGGCCAACACCAGAATCGACGCATTGGACGTCATCTCATTCAAGCGCGCGTTCGCTTGCTCCTGAAATTGCGCGTCGCCGACGCCCAGCCATTCATCCATCAAGATGATGTCGGCAGGAAAGGCAGTCGAGATCGAAAAGCCCAGGCGCACCAGCATGCCGGACGAATAGGTACGCAGCGGCAGGCGGAGGTAGTCGCCCAGTCCGGAAAACTCGGCGATATCGTTGATCGTCTGTTTGATTTCGCCGGGCTTTACGCCGAGGATCGCACCGCGCAGAAAGATGTTTTCGTACCCGGTGGCTTCCACTTCCATTCCCAGGGTCAGGTCGAGGAGCGACGTGATTCTCCCGGATGACCGAAGCGAACCGAGGGTCGGCCAATAAACATTGGCCATCACCTTGAGCAAGGTGCTCTTGCCGGAGCCGTTGTGGCCCAGCAGGCCAATCTTCTCACCCGGACGGATCTCGACATTGATGCCGTCCAGCGCCCGAATGCTCAGATGGTGTTTGGCGTTTTCGCCAATGCGTCCGCCCGTCACCCACGACAGCGCGTCCTTTTTGAACGAGCGGCGGCCGACGTCCAGAATCGGATAATCCACGGTGACGCCTTCTGCGATCAGGTAAGCCATGATCAGATCCAGTAAGGAATGTGTTTGCGATTGATGAAGAGCGTTGCGAGCGCCGCGATCCACAACACCACGCCCATGGCGAAAACCAGCCCGGCCGATGCTGCGGGGAAGACGCCGTTGAGCATTGGCTCACGGATCAGGTCGATGAAATAGACGAAGGGGTTGTAGCAAATGACTTCGCTCAAGCCTGCCAATTGGCTGGGGTGCCACATCACGGGCGTGACGAAGAACAGCAGTTGCAAGGCGCTGGCGACCATTGGCAGCACATCACGGTAGCGGGCGCAGATCACGGCCAGCAACGTGGCAAAAGGTGTCAGCGTGAACACCACCAATGCGATCCCCAGAATCGAACACAGCAGGCCGAACCAGGTCAGGTAGCCGTACCACATCAAGAGCGGGATCAGGATGATCCAACTGTGCAGGAAGATCAGCGTGTTGCGGAAGGCGACCCGCATGATGTGGGTAAGTACCGGCATGCTGATCTGTTTGATGATGTGCCCGGAGTTGATGATTGCGCTGGCGCCCTCGTTGATGAAGGTCAGGATGAAGGTCCAGGCAATGATTCCGCACGCCAGGAAGGGCAGATATTCCTTGAGATCCAGATTCAGCAGTCGCGAATACACCAGCCCCAGTCCGCCCACGAAAAACAATGATGTCAGGGTGATCCAGAACGGGCCGATGACCGAGCGCCGATAACGGCCTTTGACGTCGTGAAGCGCAAGCAAATACCAGGCGTGCCAGCCTTCAATAAAAGTCCCAAGCTCTCTTTTTAGAAAATCGGCCATCTTCACCGGTTATCTCTCGATGGATACATATAGTTGAAATCGTGCATATGATTACGCCGAATACACCTGAATAAGTGAATAGAGGCAGTTTGGCTTAGGGTCTGAATCAACCCCGCTGTGGGCCGGGCAGAGAGTTTATATATAAAGAAATTGAAAGGATGTAGGACGGCTCTGAAGTGTCCGTAGGTGGGTATCCATATGCGTCAGTCCATTGTTCTATATGAAATGTCGTGCTGCCCGACAGATGGCAACTCGCTCCAGCGCGCAGCATTACTTGGCAAGTGGGGAATGCTCGCCGTGTTCAACATCTGTAAGTACGGCCTGCACATGACGTTCACCCTTCACATTGCGCGACATGGGGCGCTGGCAAATACAACCGGGTGAAGAATCAGGCGACTCAGGCGCGGCCAGTATATGGGCAAAGTTTGCAGAACTGGCAGAGCGAAGTTGTGGACTTTGAGATTAATTCGCTATATGTCACCGACGTATTCGATCTAATTTTTTTGAGTGCATTCGACCGAGTGATTGCACCGCGCCATTGCCTTTCCCCCTTCAACCCCTCACCATCGCTTTCCGGTTTTCCGTTTGCCTGATGGACTCGACGAATTGGCAGTACGTTCAGCTCACAAGCGCCCAGGGGTGTGGTTGCTTTTTGCGCTTGCACTGGTGTGCACGGCGTGTGCGGGCTATCTGAGTGCCGATTGGGATTTCGCGCTGATCAGCAGTAGGGCGCAAGCGTTGTACGGGCCGCTGGGGGCCGGCAAGCAGCGGATCGACGCCTGGCAAAACCTGCTGGCGACAGAGAAGCAGGTCAGCGAAATGGACAAGCTGACGGCGGTGAATCAGTTCTTCAATAAACAGATGCGCTACATGGAAGACATCGACCTGTGGCACGAGGTCGATTATTGGTCCACGCCCATCGAATCGTTGTGGAAGGGCGCCGGTGACTGTGAAGACTACGCCATCGCCAAGTACTTCAGCCTGCGCCGGCTAGGGGTTCCCAGCGAAAAGCTGCTGATCACTTACGTCAAGGCCTTGCGCCTGAACCGCGCGCACATGGTCCTGACCTATTATTCGAGCCCCAACGCCATGCCGCTGGTGCTCGACAGTCTCATCAACGAAATCAAACCTGCCAGTGAGCGACCGGACCTGCTGCCGGTGTACGCCTTCAACGCCGAAGGGCTGTGGCTTCCGGGTGCGCAGGGCAACAAGAAAGTGGGCGATACCAAGCGCCTGTCGCGTTGGCAGGACGTGTTGAAAAAAATGGCCGCCGAAGGCTTCCCGACCGAGCCTGAGAATTAGGAGTACTGATGTCTCTGTTCAAACAGCTGTTGATCGCTATCTGTCTGTTTCTGGTTGTCGCGTTTGCGGGCAGTTTTGTCGTCAGCCTGGAGAGCTCGCGGGCTCAGTACGTCAATCAGTTGCAGTCCCATGCACAAGATGCGGCGACGTCGCTCGCGCTGTCGTTGACGGCCAACATCGACGATCCGGCGATGGTCGAGTTGATGGTGACCTCGATCTTCGACAGCGGGTACTACGCCAGCATCCGCGTGGTGGACCTGGCGACCAACGCCGTGATCGTCGAGCGCAGCGCGACGCCGGACAATCAAGGTGTGCCGCAGTGGTTCGTCAACGCGATCGGTCTGGCACCGGGGGGCGGGGAGGGGGTCGTCAGCCGCGGCTGGCAACCGACGGCGCGGGTCGAGGTGGTCAGCCATCCGATGTTCGCGCTGGCCAAGTTGTGGCAGAGCGCGCTGGGCAGTCTGGGCTGGCTGGTGCTGTGTGGCATCGTCAGCGCTTTGCTGGGGGCGTTGCTGTTGCGGCGCCAGCTCAAGCCGCTGGATTACATGGTCGCGCAGTCCCAGGCGATTGCCCGTCGCGAATTTCTCACGCTCCCGGAATTGCCCCGCACGCCTGAACTGCGTCGGGTGGTTCAGGCGATGAACCAGATGGTCGAGAAGCTCAAGGCGCTGTTCAAGGAAAGCTCGGAGCGCAGCGAGAAACTGCGCATCGAGTCCTATCAGGACAGCCTGACCGGGTTGTCGAACCGGCGCTATTTCGACATGCAGCTCAAGGCCCACGTCAGCAATCAGGAAGAGCATCGCGCCGGGCATTTGCTGCTGCTGCGGGTGCAGGATCTGGCCGGTCTGAACCAACGCTTGGGGGGCAAGCGCACCGACGCCTTGCTGGTCGCGGTCGCGCAGATCCTGCTCGAACATTGCGAGAAATACCCGAAGACTCGACATCTCATCAGCCGTTCGCGAGGTGGCGAATTCGCCGTGCTGGCGCCCGGGATGGCTCGCGACGAGGCGCTGGCCCTGGTCGGCGATCTGGAATTGGCGCTCAAAGCGCTCGGTGCGACCGGGGCGTCCGATGTGGCGCCTGTCGCGCACATGGGATTGGCGCCCTACGTCCCGGGCGAGGCGCCGCTGACGCTGCTCGGTCTGGCGGACCAGGCGCTGACTCAGGCCGAAACCCAGGGTGAGCAGACCTGGTGCTATGTCGAAAATGGCGAAGTCGCGCCGACTGGCGACGATCAGCACACCTGGCATCGGGTCTTGGACCATGCGCTGACCCATGGCGGCTTCGAGTTGTTCTTCCAGCCAGTGGTCGATACGCGGGACATCACCCGAGTGCTGCATTACAAGGCGTTGTCACGCTTGGTGAACGAGCAGGGCGAAGCGATTCCGGCAGGGCGGTTCCTGCCGTGGATCGAGCGGTTCGGCTGGTCGAGCCGGCTGGATTTGTTGATGCTGGATCAAGTGCTCAAGCACCTCCACACCCACAACCAACCGTTAGCGCTGAACCTGTCGGCTGCCACCTTGAACGACCCGGCGGCGCTGAATCAGGTATTCGATGCACTGCGTCAACATCCGAAGCTGGCAGGGCGGCTGACCATCGAAATCGGCGAAGAACAGCTACCGGAACAGGCCGTGCTGGAGAAACTGACCCGTCGCCTGCAAGCCGCAGGTTTCACCTTGGCGCTGCAGCGGTTCGGCGGGCGCTTCAGCATGATCGGCAACCTGGCGCACCTGGGGCTGGCGTATTTGAAGATCGACGGCAGCTACATCCGCGCCATCGACGAAGAAAGCCACAAACGCCTCTTTATAGAAGCCGTGCAGCGCGCCGCCCACAGCATCGACCTGCCGCTGATCGCCGAGCGTGTCGAGACCGAGGGAGAGCATCGGGTGATCGTGGAGATGGGGATCGAAGGGGTGCAAGGGCAGTTGTTTGGGGATCCGGCGCCTTGGAAGTAAAGGCGCGGACTTAGGCTTTTGATCGTTGGCCGGCAGCGCCTACGCCGGCGGCAGAAGCGGGGGAGTTACGCCTTAACAGTGATGATGATCCCGGCGATGATGACGGCGACACCCACGAAATACTGGCTTTGGAATTTCTCGCCAAAGATGAAGTAACTGCCGATGGGCACCAGCACGAAGGCCAAAGCCATCAGCGGGTAGACCTTGCCCAGTTCGACCTTTTGCAGCACCCAGACCCATGCCAGCGTCGTCACGCCATACAGTGCGAACGCTGAAAACAGCGTCATCAGGGTGCCGGGGTCGAACAGGTTGCCGGTCTTATGCAGCGAGGTGGCGCTGAGTTTGAAGAGGATCTGACCGGCAGCAATGCCCAACACGCAGATCAGCGCGACGAAATAAATCATGGTTTAGGGCCTTGGCAGAAGAGTTTTTTCTTCTTGTGCAAATGAAGGACGCGGCGAGGGACAGAGGCAATGTCCTGCCCCAGAAACGCCAGAATGAACTGCGTGCCTACGATGATCGGCAGCGCCGCCAGCATCACCGTACCGGGCGTCGTCTGAACGCCGGAGCTAAGCGCGCTGATCCAATGGTTCAGGCCGAAAACCGTGCCCGCCAACACCAGCAACACGCCGATCGGCAATTCAATTGACGCCAGCGACATGTCGCGCAGGTAGTAGTTGTAGAACACGCGCTTGCTCATATTGCGGATGTGCTTGCGCAGAAACTCGCCCACGACCTTCGAAATTTTCAGGTTGCTGACTTCGTCGTCGTATTTGGCGTCCATCGGCACGTCGATCACCACGGCGCGCAGGATGTTCAGGCGAAACAGCATGTCAGTTTCGAAGAAATATCGGTTGCTGATCTTTCGCATCGGCAGGTGGGAGGCGATGTTCGCGTGAATCGCCGTAAAACCGTTGGTCGGATCGAACAGGTCCCAGTAACCGGACGACAGTTTGGTCATGAACGACAGCGCAGCGTTGCCGAACAGACGCACCTTTGGCATCTGACGAATCTCTTCAAGGTCGAAGAAGCGGTTGCCTTTGGTGTAATCCGCTTCGCCATTGGCGATAGGCAATACGAAATCGGGGATGAGCGCAGGGTCCATCTGCCCGTCGCCATCGACCTTCACGATGATGTCGATGCCATCGGCAATCGCGGCCTCGTAGCCGGTCATCACCGCGCCGCCAACGCCCTGATTGACCGGGCACAGAATGACGTTGACCCGCGGGTCGGTGCAGTGGGCCTTGACGTACTCGCCTGACTGATCAGGACAGCAGTCGTCGACCACGTAGATAACGTCGACCTCCTCACCGATACATTGGAGGACGCCAAGGATGTGAGCTTTGACCTTGTAGCTGGGGATGACCACAGCAATTTTTGAAGAATGAATCATTGCTAATCCTTAGCGGAAATCGAAAATCGACGGCTGTGCTTCTAACGAATGAGCTCGACAGCGCGAGCCGTCGGTCGGACATCGTCAAACAATTGTCATCGAGGGCAGCGGTCAGCGGTCGAACGACTACGCTTGATCCCCTACCGCCTGTCGCATGGTCCTGCCAGCCTTGTTCCACGGGCGCTTGCGGCCGGCCAATTAGGGCGCGCCGATCCGCCGGTTATCTGGCTTGCTGCGAGGCTCATTCGGCCCATGAGGATGATGGCGGGCCCGAGTCTAAGGGGCTTGGCACAGGGCGGCAAATTTTTTGCAATGCCACCGTGCGGGTGGCGTCCTTCGATCTTTGTAGAAATGTCACACGAGTCGTAGGGAAAATACCTGCGTCCCTAAACACCTTTTCATTTGTCAGGGATAGTGGCGATGTTACACTCGCGCGCTTTTCCTGTTACCCAAAGCGGCAGTAGTCAAATATGCGCAGCACACATGAAAACAGCTTGCAGGCTGCTCTGAAATCTTGCAGAAGCAGTTTCATCTCGGTCGGCTTTTTCAGCTTGTTCGTCAATGCGCTCATGCTGGTCCCTACCTTTTATATGCTTCAGGTTTATGGTCGGGTCGTGACCAGCGGTAACCTCACGACGCTGGCAGTACTCACCCTGATCATGACCATTCTGGTCATCACCATGGGTTCGCTCGAGTGGATTCGCTCGCGGATCATGGTTCGCGTCAGTACACGCCTCGACGTGCTGCTCAGCCGTGACGTCTACAAAGCCAGCTTCAAGCGCGCCCTTGAAAGCGGCGGTATGGACGCCTCGGCCCAGTCGCTCAATGATCTGACCGGCCTGCGTCAATTCCTGACGGGCAACGGCCTGTTCGCCTTTTTCGACGCCCCTTGGCTGCCGATTTACGTGGCCGTGATGTTCCTGTTTCACCCCTGGTATGGCTGGGTGGCGATTGGCAGTGCCATCGTTCTGCTGATTCTGGCGTACCTCAACGAGCGCTTCACCGGTAAGGCGCTGGGTCAGGCGAACAAGGAAAACATCTCGGCGACGCTGTACACCACCAAAAACCTGCGCAACGCCGAAGTCATCGAATCGATGGGCATGCTCAACACGCTGATCGAGCGTTGGAGCCGTCGTCAGCGCAATGTCCTGCTGCTGCAATCCCAGGCCAGCGACAAAGGCGGCGTCATCAGTTCCATTTCCAAAACCTTCCGTATGCTGATCCAGTCGTTGATTCTGGGCCTGGGTGCGTACCTGGCGGTCAACCACGAAATCAGCCCGGGCCTGGTGATCGCCGGTTCCGTTCTGCTGGGCCGCGCACTGGCGCCCATCGACCTGATCATCGGCAGCTGGAAAGGCTTCATTGCCGCTCGTTCTCAGTACGATCGGTTGAACGCCATTCTCGACAAGCAGAAAGCTGAGCCAGAGCGCATGTCGCTGCCGGTTCCACAGGGCAACATTCTGGTCGAGAACCTGATCGTCGGCGCGCCAGGTTCCAAAGCGCCGATCATCCGTGGCATCAGCTTCGCCGTGCCCGCGGGCGCGGTGGTGGGCATCATCGGTCCGAGCGCGTCGGGTAAATCGACCCTCGCCCGTGCGTTGATGGGCGTATGGGCGCCGCAGCATGGCGTGGTGCGTCTCGACGGCGCCGACATCGCCAACTGGGACAAACACGAGCTGGGTCCGCACCTCGGTTACCTGCCTCAGGACATCGAGCTGTTCGAAGGCAGCATCAGCGAGAACATCGCCCGTTTCGCCGACGTCGACCCTGAACTGGTGGTCAAGGCAGCGAAGACCGCAGGCGTCCACGAGATGATCCTGCAACTGCCGGAAGGCTACGACACGGTCATCGGCAGCGACGGCGTCAACCTGTCTGGCGGCCAGCGCCAGCGCGTGGGCCTGGCCCGTGCGATCTACGGGTCGCCTCGCCTGATCCTGCTCGACGAGCCGAACTCCAACCTCGATGAAGTCGGCGAGCGCGCGTTGGCGACCGCCATCCAAGAACTGAAGCAGACCGGTGCCACGATCTTCGTGATCACGCACCGTACGACGATTCTGTCCCAGCTTGACCGCCTGCTCGTCATGAGCGCCGGTGGCATCAGCATGTACGGTCCACGCGACCAAGTGATGGAAGAGCTCAACAAGCAACAGATCGCCGCTCAACAAAAAGCCCAAGTGGGCACAGGCGCGACCGCTCGCGCCTGACAGGAAGATATCGATGACCCGCACGCTCAGTATCCAACCCGATAACTTCTCGGATTTACCCGTTTCGGACACCAAGACCCGCCGTCTGGGTTTCACTATCCTGCTGGTCACGTTCGGCATTTTTGGCGTCTGGGCGGGCGTTGCCCCGATCGATGGCGCGGTTTATGCGCCGGGCGTCGTGACCGTACAGGCCTACCGCAAGACCGTTCAGCACCTGGAAGGCGGCATCGTCAAAGACGTGCTGGTGCATGACGGCGATATGGTCAAGACCGGTGACCCGTTGATCGTGCTCGATGACGCGCAGCTGCGCGCCGAGTACGACATGAACCACAACCAGTTGATCGCCGCCAAGGCGATGGAAGCGCGCCTGATCGCCGAGCGCGACAACCTGCCTTCCATTGACTTCGGTTCCATGGCCGAAGCCGACACCCCGCGCGGCGTCGAAGCGCGGGCGGGCGAAACGCAGGTGTTCAACGCCCGTCGTGGCGCGCGTCTGGGCCAGATTTCGGTGTTGCAGGAGCGCATTGGTCAGCTCAATCAGCAGATCAAAGGCACCGAGGACATGATCGGCACCAAGAACAAGCTCGAAGGTTCTTACACGGGCGAGATCGGTGACTTGAAAGACCTGCTGGCCCAAGGCTTCGTCGATAAGCAGCGCATGCTCGAACAGCAGCGCAAGCTGGACATGCTGAAGTCTGAAGTAGCGGATCACCGCTCGACGATCACCAAGACCCGGTTGCAGATCAACGAAACCCAATTGCAGATCCTGCAGATCAACAAGGACTTCAACTCTGACGTTGCCAAGCAACTGGCTGAAGTGCAGACCAAGGCCTACGACCTGCAAGAGAAGACAGCCGCGTTGGCTGACCGCCTGACCCGCATCATCATTCGTGCCCCCGCCGACGGCATGGTCATCGGCATGACCGTTCACACCATCGGCGGCGTCGTGCGCCAGGCCACGCCTTTGCTGGACATCGTGCCTTCGGTGTCTGATCTGGTGGTCGAAGCTCAGGTGCCTCCACAAGACATCAACCGCGTGGGCATCGGCAAACTCGCCGACATTCGCTTCAGCGCGTTCAACAGTGCGACCACACCGGTGATCGAGGGCATCGTCACGGCCGTTTCGGCGGACCGCCTGACCAACGAAAAAACCGGCCAGCCTTACTACCTGGCCCGGGTGAAAGTGACCGAGGCCGGCGCGCACAAGCTGGGTGACCGCAAATTGCTGGTGGGTATGCCGGCTGACGTGCTGGTCAAAACCGGCGAGCGGACCATGTTGCAATACCTGCTGCAGCCGGCGCGTAACGCCATTTCGCAATCGTTGATCGAGGAGTGACCGTGCGTCTGTTTCCATGTTTGATGTTGGGAATGCTGGCGCTGCAAGTCCAGGCCGCTGAGCCGAAAACCGCCGAACCCTCGAAGCCCAAACCCCCGGCGACCAGCGTCAGCGCGAAGACCTATTCCGCTGACCTGATGCAGCTGTATCGCGAATCGCGTCTGGAGGACCCTCGGGTCCTCGCTTCATATTCCCGTGCCCAGTCCAGCAAGGAACAGCAGCGCGAAGCATTCGGCGGGTTGCTGCCGCAGGTGAATATCACGGCGGGAAAGAACCGCATTCACCAGGAAAACGAACTGATCACTCAGTCGTACAGCAGTGAAAACTACGCCATTCAGTTGAGCCAGCACATCTACAACAAAGCGGCCTGGGAAAACTACGAGAAGTTCAAGAGCCTGGCCAAGCAAGCCGGCGAAGAATCCAAGGAAGCCCAGGCGGAGGCGACCGTCGACCTGGCGCAGCGGTATTTTGCCGCGCTGGCGGCGGACGACGAGCTGGAACTGGTGCAGGCGGAATTGCGCGCCACGCAGAAGAACCTTGACCGGGTCAATGCGCTGTATTCGAAACAACTCGCAATGATTACTGACAAGCTCGACATTCAGGCGCGGGTCGACTCGTTGGCCGCTCAAGAGGTCGATGCGCGCAACCAGGTTCGGGTGACCCGAGCAGCGCTTTCGGAAATCGTCGGCCGCCCGGTGACCGAGCGTTTGAGCCGGGTTCGTGACGACGTCGAGCTTAAAGTCTCGGCGGAAAGTCTCGACAGTTGGGTGCAATTGGCGACGATCACTAACCCACAGATTCTCGCCAGTCAGCATGCAGTCGAAGCGGCGGAGGCCGCACTGCGCGGGGGCAAGGGCGGTCACTATCCGACCGTCAGCCTGAACCTCAGCGCGCAAAATACCAACGAAGGCTACAACAACGCCCTGGCGCCGAGAACGGACAGCTATGTGGCGGGCGTCAATGTGCAAATTCCGATCTATAGTGGTGGTTCAACCTCTGCGCGTGTTCGCGGTCTGTATCAGGATCAGATTACGGCGGAGGAACAAATGGAGGCGACACGTCGGCAAGTCGTCAAAGAAACGACAAATGCTTACTTGACCGCAGACTCCAGTGTCGAAAAAATACGCGCCAACCGGAACGCCCTTAGTTCTGCCGAGCAATCGAGCATTGCGGCAGACAAGGCGTTTTCTTATGGGGTGGTGAATGCGGTGGACGTCTTGACTGCGACGCAGAACGAATTCAAGGCTCGTCGCGACTTGCTCAAGACTCAGTACGATTTCATCACAAACCTGTTCATCCTCAATCGTTGGGCTGGCAAGCTTTCCGAGGAAAGCGTCGACAGTGTCAACATCTGGTTGAGTAACAACAGTAAAACGGACTCTGTCCCACAGCGGAACATGAAGCAATGAATGCACCCAGCAAATCAGTGATCATCACAGGCGTCACCGGTCAGGACGGCGCCTACCTCACCCAGTTGCTTCTCGAAAAAGGCTACAAGGTCTACGGCACTTATCGCCGTACGAGTTCGGTCAACTTTTGGCGCCTTGATGAAGTCGGCGCGTTGAATCACCCGAACCTGGAACTGGTCGAGCACGACCTGACCGACCTGGGCGCCAGCATTCGCCTGCTGCAGAAGGCCGAACCTTCCGAGATCTACAACCTGGCAGCCCAGAGCTTCGTTGGCGTGTCCTTCGAGCAACCGGTCACCACGGCAGAAATCACCGGCATCGGCGCAGTGAACCTGCTGGAAGCCATCCGTATCGTCAACCCGAAGATCCGCTTCTACCAGGCGTCCACCTCCGAGATGTTCGGCAAGGTGCAGCAGGTGCCTCAGACCGAAGCCACCGACTTCTACCCGCGCAGCCCTTACGGCGTGGCCAAGCTGTACGCCCACTGGATGACCATCAACTACCGCGAGTCCTACGGGATCTTCGGTTCCAGCGGCATCCTGTTCAACCACGAGTCGCCACTGCGCGGCAAAGAATTCGTGACCCGCAAGATCACTGACGCTGTCGCCCGCATCTCGCTGGGTCAGCAGGACGTGCTCGAACTGGGCAACATGGACGCCAAGCGTGACTGGGGTTTCGCCAAGGAATACGTCGAAGGCATGTGGCGCATGCTGCAAGCTGACGAGCCGGACACCTTCGTCCTGGCGACCAACCGCACTGAAACCGTTCGCGACTTCGTGTCCATGGCATTCAAGGCCGTGAACATCGAACTGGAATGGAAAGGCAGTGCCGACAACGAGCACGGCATCGACACCAAGACCGGCAAGACCGTCATTCAGGTCAACCCGAAGTTCTACCGTCCTGCCGAAGTCGAATTGCTGATCGGCGATCCGGAAAAGGCCAAGCGCGTCCTCGGCTGGGAAGCCAAGACCACGCTGGAGCAGCTGTGTGACCTGATGGTCAAGAGCGACCTGGAACGCGTCAAGTCCGGCAAATCGTTCTGATCCGTCCGTGGCACCGGCAACGGTGCTGCGCATAGCCATGCGTTGATTTGGCTATATATATAGAAGAGGCCGCGTACCCACGCGGCCTTTTTCATTTCCGGCTCACGGCTTGAGGGCGAGTGTTCGGAATGCGCGGTCTGACCTGACAGACCTCATACACCGGACGATCTGTCACGAAGCTTCAACAAACTCGGCGCCCCCGCTCTATCTCACCCCCCCAACGCATTAATCCCCCCTCAAATGAACCCCAACCCCCTCAATCCCTCATATACCGCTGCCATTCTTTTTTTCAGTGATCGATAATCCCTCTTTTTCATGTTCACCTTCATCCCGGGCTTTTCAATGCAGAATGAAGCACGCGTCACTATTCATCAGTTCGCCATCAGCGTCAGCGTGGGCGATGGCATCAGCAATGGCATGCTCCTGACCCGCAAACTGCTGCGTCAGGCGGGGGTCAACTCCGATATTTATTGCATCAAGCCCAACGAGCAAATGCAGGGCGACGTCCTGTGCATGGACGACTACCAGCCCGGCAGCGCCGATGCGTTGCTCGTTCACCATGGCATTGGCAACCCGGTCGAAGGCTGGTTGCGAGACTTGCCCGAGCGCAAGTTCATGGTCTTTCACAACATCACGCCGGGCGAGCTGTTCCCGCCGGATCACGCCATTCAACCGATGCTCGCCCATGGCTGGGAGCAGGTGGACACCTGGAGGCACTGGCTGACCGGCAGCATCGCCGATTCCCAGCAAAACCTTCAGGAACTGCTGCAGCGCGGCTACTCCACCGAAAATTCCACCGAAATCCCGCTGTTGGTCGACCTCGAACGCATCGAGCCCCACGCCATCAAGCGCAATGACCTCCCGCGCCCGTTCACGCTGTTGTTCGTCGGCCGCATCATGCCGCACAAGAACCAGCTGGGCGTGGTCGAGGCCTTCGCGCAGTTGCTGCGTCGCTCCCATGTGCCGCTGCACTTGTACATCGTGGGCGGCTTCACGGTCATGGATTACAAGGACCGGATCGAGAAACGCATCGCCGAACTGGGCATTGGCGCGTTCGTCAGTCTGACCGGCAAGGTCGACGACGACACCCTGAATGCCCTGTATGCCCGCAGCGACCTGTTCGTCTCCCTCAGCCATCACGAAGGCTTCGGCATGCCGCTGATCGAGGCCATGGCCCATGACCTGCCGGTACTGGCGTACGACGCGCCGTCCAGCAACGTGACCCACACCCTCGCGGGCGCCGGGCTGCTGATCAACAACGATGACCCGCAAGTGGTCGCGGCCACGATCATGCAGCTGATGGAAAACCCTGCACTGCGCCGCCATCTCAAGCGTCGCGGCGCCGAACGCCTGCACGAATTCGCCTACCAGCACCTGTACGATCGCCTCAGTGCATTCCTCAGTCGTTTCGACCTGCACCTGCCGCAGCACAGTTTTGAAAAGCGCGCGCCGCAGCTCAACGTCGATTACCGCATCGAAGGCCCCTTCGACAGCACCTACAGCCTCGCGCTGGTCAACCGTGAGCTGGGTCGCGCCCTGGCAGAGAACGGTCATCGCGTGGCCCTGCGTGCCACCGAGGGGCCGGGGCCGATTCCGGTCGATCCTGAATTCCTCGCCGCCAACCCCGATTGCGCTGCTCTGCATGACCGTGCCGAACGCCCGGCCAGCAACGTGTTGCGCTTGATGTATCCGCCCCGTGTCAGCGACATGGCCGGTGATTTCAACGTTGTGTCCTGCTACGGCTGGGAGGAGTCCTGCCTGCCGCAAGCCTTCGTTCACGACTTCAACCACCAGGCGCACCTCGTCACCAGCATGTCCAGTTGGGTGACCCGCACGCTGATCGACAACGGCGTGACAACGCCGATCATTACCGTGGGCCTCGGCGCCGACCACATCCTGCGAGCCGACATCGACGCCTCGACCTTGCCGCCTCTGCCGAGCGCCACCCCTGAACGCCTGAAGCTGCTGCACGTCTCGTCGTGCTTCCCGCGCAAAGGCGTGGACGTGCTGCTCAAGGCCTACGGCCAGGCGTTCAGCGCCGAGGACGCCGTGGTCCTGATCATCAAGACCTTCCCGAACCCGCATCACAACATCGCGCAACAGGTGAAGGACTGGGCCTCGGCGCTGCCGTCTGCGCCTGCGGTCGAGTTGATCGTTCAGGATTTGCCGGATTCCGCCATGCGCGCGCTGTACACCTTGGGCGACGTGCTGATCGCGCCATCCCGTGGCGAAGGCTTCGGCCTGCCGTTGGCCGAAGCGATGCTGCACAACCTGCCGGTGGTCACGACAGGGCAGGGCGGTCAGTCGGATTTCTGCACCCCTGACACCGCCTGGCTCATCGACTACCGCTACGAACGCGCGCGCACGCACCTCGAAGCGGCGGCCTCGGTGTGGTTCGAGCCGAGCGCCGACCACCTGGCGAGCCTGCTGGGTGAATTCCACGACGCCTGGAAAAACGGCAAATTCGCGGCGTATATCGGTCAACGGGTCGAAGCGGCCGACGCGCTGATTCGCAGCCGCTTCACCTGGTCGGCAGTCGCCAAGGCCATGGTCCAGGCCATCGAAACCGCGCAACAACAGCCGCTGCTGAAGAAAGCGCCGAAGATGGGCAGCGTGACCACCTGGAACAGCGCCTGCGGCATCGCCACCTACAGCACCAAATTGCTGGAGCCGTCGTTCGGTGAAGAATGCCTCGTGTTCGCCAACGACGACGCGATCCTCACGGCGGGGGATCAAGATCATGTCCAGCGCTGCTGGAGCGCGGGCGCGACCGACACGCTGGATCGCCTGAAAGCGGCCGTCGAAACGTCCGGGGTCGATACCCTGTTGCTGCAATTCAACTTCTCGTTCTTCGGCATCAAACCCTTCGCCAGCTTCCTCGACTGGGCCCATAACCGGGGCATTCGCACGCTGGTGGTGTTCCATTCCACCGCCGACGTGATGCACGGCGAAGAGCTCAGAACCCTGCGCGACATGCGCGAATCCCTCGCGGGCTGCGAGCGTCTGCTGGTGCACAGCGTCGGCGACCTCAACCGCCTCAAGGATTTCGGCCTCAACGACAACCTGCTGATGTTCCCCCACGGCGTCATCGACACCCCGCCGCCGGCACCCGGCCCGCGTCAGTTGGCGGCGAACCTGAAAGGCAAAACCATCATCGCCAGCTACGGCTTCCTGCTGCCCCACAAAGGCACGCCGGAATTGATCGAGGCCTTCGCGATGCTTGCGCAAAAAGACAAGTCGCTGCACCTGCTGCTGGTCAACGCGCAGTACCCGGTTCCAGCCTCGGCTGAACTGGCCGAAAGCTGCCGCCAGCGCATTGCGCAATCGGATTTATCCGGACGAGTGACGCTGATCACTGACTTCCTTTCGGATGAAGAGTCTCTGGCCTGGCTGGGCATGGCCGATGCCATTGTCTTCCCGTACCAACACACGCAGGAATCTTCCAGCGCGGCCGTACGATGGGGCCTCAGCACCGGTCGTCCGGTTCTCTGCACGCCATTGTCGATTTTCGAGGATGTGTCCGATGCTGTTACATTTTTGCCGGGCACTGATAGCGAGGCGCTATCGAAAGGCATCAGGGCCGAATTAGACGCATCGCCCCGTGCCAAGCAGGAAATCTGGCTGAAAAACCATGGCTGGAGTGCCGTATCCGCTCGTCTGAACAACGTGTTGCGCGCTCTATCGGCGTAAATTCACGGAACTTTAGGCTACGGAAAATAACGAAACTTCCTACTGACCCAATCAAGAAAGCCCTATGGACTTTCATAAAAAAGATGGATCGTGGCTATTGTTTCGCCGCTATTTTGACATGTATGATCGGCGCGCAATCGTCAGTTATCTGTCTGAAGAGCTTTGAAAAAATGCTTGGGTCAGTAGCAGACGGCAGGGTTAGCGAATGATCGCTGACTTCCCATAAAGGGGGCCACGGCCCGCTGGGACGTGGCAACAGGCTTAGGCCGACGGGCCTTCTATCCGAACGGATGCCTGAGTGTCGATATCGACTCATATTGGAGATGAAAACGTAATGGCTATCACGACTGCACAGATTCAACAGCTTTATGTGGCCTACCTGGGCCGTGCTGCCGACAAGGCTGGTCTGGACTACTGGGCTGACCAACTGAACACCGTTCCAGCCAAGCTGACTCTGGACGACCTGCGCGCTAACTTCGTTAACGAGCAACCAGAATACAAAGCTATCTACGGCGGTCTGACTCGCGAAGACGCCGTTGTTAAGATCTACAACAACCTCTTCGGTCGCGCTCCTGATGCAGATGGCCTGGCCTACTGGACTACCGGTGGCGGCGCTTCCGTCAACGCTGACCTGCTGTTGACTGCTTTCGTCAACGGTGCTGCCTCGGCGGACGCTCAAGTCGTTGCTAACAAGGTTTTGGTTTCTGAAGTTTACACTTCGACAGCTGCCGGCCAGTACACAGCCGCTGACGCCAAGGCAGTGATTGCTGACGTTAACGGTAGCAACACTAGCGTGACTGACGCACTGGGCAAGCTGACTGACGGTTCGCTGAGTGGGATTGCTGTTCCTGCCGCTGTTGCCGCTCTTAAAGCTGACGCTGCCGCTGATGCTGCCGTGACCGCCTATCAAACCAACAAGTTGGCCGACATCAGCGCTTTGGCAAAAGAACTGACTGCTCTGACTGTTACCAATGACAAAGCTGGTCTGATCTCCAACGTGAACATCACTGTCGACAACACCAGCACATACGCTGGTTTGAAAGCAGCGATCGATACTGGCATTGATACTGCTAAAACTGGCCTGGACACTAAGGCACTGACCAGCACTGTAGCTACCGATACTTCGGATCTGGCTACCGCCCGTACTAACTATCTGACTGATAGCACGTTGTCTAAAGAGCAACAAACCGCTGCCCAAGCAAACATCAATGCATATGACGCAGCCGTCAAAGCAGTTGCTGCTAACCAAGGCGCGGCTGATGGTGATGTTACTCAAGCTCAGACTACCTTTGCTGCCTATGCAAATAACGATGCCAACAAAGCTACTTACGCTGCTGCTGTGAAGGCTGCTGGTCTGGCTGATGGTACGACTACCACCACCATCTTCAATACTCTGGTCGACGCTAAAACTACTTCTGCCCAGATCGATACCATCACCAAGGCATTCGCTGGCATTTCGGCCTTTGATTCCGTGAAGACTGTTACTGCTCTGGAGCATTCGCAAGCAGTTGCTCAAGCTTCGTTTGACAAGGCCAATGCCGCTTTGACGAACGCTGATGGTGATGATGATGACACTACGCTGACCACTGGCGACGCTTACAAAGCTGCCTACGACAAGCTGGCTGCTGACACCGCAAAACTGAATGCTTCGAAGTCGGTTGACGCGTTTGTTGCTAAATACGGTTCGCTGGACAATGCGTACACTGCTTTGACTAAAGCAGCTTCGAATTCTCAAGCAGCAGTAGACGACAACAAGGCCTTGCTTCCAGCTACAAACGGTGCTGGCACTGACGACAAAGCTGACGTTTTCTTCTTCCCAAGCAAAGTCGCACAGACTAATGACTTCGGGATCAAGTTCGGCACTGGCGACTCTCTGTATCTCGGCGAAGGTTACACGCTGGGTACTGCTACCGTTGATGCTTCTGGTCACCTGGTTGGTGGTAACAACAACGCTCTGGAAGTGTTCTTCGTCAAAGATGGTACCGATGTTAAGGCAGTAGTTGAAACTACCGCTTTCGGTAGCTCGACTGCCGTGCTGGCGACTGCTAACGCTACCGACAACGCTGCCGTCATCACCCTGACCGGCGTTACCGACGTTTCGCAAGTTACCTTCGCGAACGGCGTTATCTCCCACGTAGCTTAATCGCCTCGTGAGTGATAACTGCGATGGGCTTCGGCTCATCGCAGGCTGATCTCAAAAACCCGCCCCTTAAAAGGCGGGTTTTTTATCGCCTGCCAAAAATCCCATCCCACTTCCAAGACTTTTCACGTGTCGCCTGTCCTCCTGCGCTCTATAATCCCCGTCCATTAGCGCCCAGGGAATCTGCTTCATGCCTTGTCGCCGACTTCCGCCTAGCCTGTCGGACGTTTCCAACGACTCTGCCTGTCAGCACACACCCCGCGGGATGCGACGTTTAAAAAACCAATAATGAGCGTGTCCAGGGAGATTCAGCGTGAAAGGGACTTCGAAGATTGTCTTCGCCAATCAATTGCGAGGCGTTGCGGCGTTGTTGGTGGTGCTTTCGCACCTGTGCTGCGTGTTCTGGGGCGGAAAGGCGACCGTGGCGGCCTACACTGGCGCGCTGCCCGCGGAAGGCGATCAACCCTGGTTCAGTGCCTACATCAACGGCGAATACTGGAACTCGGGCGTGTTGGGCGTCGCCATCTTCTTCACCATCAGCGGCTTCGTCATTCCCATGTCGCTGCACCACACCGACCGGCTCAAATTCATCGCCGCGCGGTGCTTTCGGATCTATCCCACGTATATCGCGGGTCTTTGCCTGGCGTTGGCGGCGGTCTGGTTGTCCTGCCAGTACTGGGGCAAGCCGTTCATGTGGGATTTCGGCACCGTGCTGCGCAACATGCTGCTGATCCACACCCTGACCGGCACGCCTTCGGTGGACCTGGTCAACTGGACGCTGGCCATCGAACTCAAGTTCTACCTGCTTGCCGCCTTGGGCGCGCCCTTGATTCTGGCCGGTCGGGTGTGGCCGCTGATTGCAGTGTCGGCGGTGGTGTACGTGGTGAACCGTTACGCCCACACGGCGCTGGGTACTGAGCTGATGTTCGTGACGTTCATGTTCATCGGGGTGCTGTTCAACTACCTGTTCAATGGGCTGATCAGCGTGGCGCGTTTCTACCTCGCGTTGCTGGTGATTCTCGGGTTGTTCATCGCCGGATGGGGTGCGACGCCCTGGCCGGACATTTTCTGGATCGTGGCGCCGAGCTACGTGTATGGCATGTTGATCTTCGGCGCAGCGTACTTCGCCCGGAACCACTTCCGCCGTTTTCGTCCGCTGGATTTCCTCGCCGACATCAGTTACCCGCTGTACATCGTGCACTCGCTGGTCGGCTATTCGGTGATGCGCGTGCTGTTCGATCACGGCCTTAAACTGCGTTTCGTTGCGCCGATCACCGCGGCAACGGTGATCGGTGCAGCGCTGATTATTCACCTGTTGGTGGAGCGGCCTTCAATTGCCATCGGCAAGACCTTCAAGAAGTCGTCGCGTGTGCCAACGCCCGCTGCGCCGACCTCGCAAACCCGGCCTGCCGCGTAGCGCTCCGGGCGTCGCAGCGGGTGTTTTTATGGGGGCAGAGTGCGTATCCTCTGCTCCTTCTTTTTGTACCGGATTTGTCTGAATGAACTGGAACCTGATCGTCAACTTCACCCGCCAGGATCTGATTGACCGTCATTCTGCCTCGATGCTGGGCGCGGCCTGGACCTTCATCCTCCCGCTGATCAACATCCTCATTTTCACCCTGGTGTTCTCGAACATCATGGGCATGCGCCTCGGCGGCCTCGGCCAGGATCTTGGCCCTTGGGGTTACAGCGTTTACCTCGTCAGTGGCTTGCTGGCGTGGAACTGCTTCGCCGCCACCTTGAGCCGCATCACCCAGGTGTTTCACGACAAGGCCCACCTCATCGGCAAAGTGCGCATGTCGCTCTGGACCCTGCCGGTGTACGTGGTGCTCAGCGAAACCGTGCATTACCTGATCGCCACCGGGTTTTTCATGATCTTTCTGATCGCCATCGGCTTTCACTTCACGTGGGCGCTGTTGTGGTGGATTCCGATCTTCCTGTGTCAGCAGTTGCTGGCGTATGCGCTGGGGATCACCTGCGCGATTCTGTCGGTGTTCATGCGTGACATCGGGCAGATCGTGGGCGTGGTGGTGCAGCTGTGGTTCTGGCTGACGCCGATTGTGTACGTGGCGAACATCCTGCCGGGGTTCATTCAAGAGCTGGTGGCGCTTAACCCGTTTTATCACCTGGTGCTGGCGTATCGCGCCGCGCTGATCACGGGGGAAACCCCGCATCTGCTGTCGATCGGCGTGCTGGTGCTGTTCTCCCTGGCGCTGCTCAGCGTGTCGATTTTCGTCGGACGCAAGCTGGAGCGGGACATTCGCGACTTCCTTTGATGGTTGGGGGAGGGTTTCAGGCGGAACGGGTGTGTTGGTTGTGCTGGCCTCGTCGCTGCCGTCGTGCCTCCGGCGTCTCCTACAGGGTCTTGGGTGTGTCGGGGAGGTGTGATCGACGCAACATCTGTAGGAGTGGGCTTGCCCGCGATTGCGATGTTTCGGGCGGTGGGGGTGTGTTGGCTGTAATGGCCCCGTCGCTGCCGTCGTGCCTCCGGCGTCTCCTACAGGGTTTGAGGTATGTCGGGAAGGTGTAATCGACGCAAGGTCTGTAGGAGTGGGCTTGCCCGCGATTGCAGTGTTTCGGGCGGCGGGGGTGTGTTGGTTGTGCTGGCCCCGTCGCTGCCGTCGTGCCTCCGGCGTCTCCTACAGGGTTGGAGGTGTGTCGGGGAGGTGTAATCGACGCAACATCTGTAGGAGTGGGCTTGCCCGCGATAGCGATGTTTCGGGCGGCGGGGGTGTGTTGGTTGTGCTGGCCTCGTCGCTGCCGTCGTGCCTCCGGCGTCTCCTACAGGGTTTGGGGTGTGTCGGGGAGGTGTAATCGACGCAACATCTGTAGGAGTGGGCTTGCCCGCGATAGCGATGTTTCGGGCGGCGGGGGTGTGTTGACTGTGCCAGCCTCGTCGCTGCCGTCGTGCCTCCGGCGTCTCCTACAGGGTTTGAGGTGTGTCGGGTAGGTGTAATCGACGCAAGGCCTGTGGGAATGGGGTTGCTGGCGATTGCGGTGTTTCGGGCGGTGGGGGTGTGTTGCCTGTAATGGCCTCGTCGCTGCCGTCGTGCCTCCGGCGTCTCCTACAGGGTTTGAGGTGTGTCGGGTAGGTGTAATCGACGCAAGGTCTGTAGGAGTGGGCTTGCCC
>NZ_DDHJ01000025.1:115959-139654 GCF_002338065.1 Pseudomonas sp. UBA1879
CTGTAGGAGTGGGCTTGCCCGCGATTGCGATGTTTCGGGCGGTGGGGGTGTGTTGGCTGTAATGGCCTCGTCGCTGCCGTCGTGCCTCCGGCGTCTCCTACAGGGTTTGAGGTGTGTCGGGGAGGTGTAATCGACGCAACATCTGTAGGAGTGGGCTTGCCCGCGAATGCGATGTTTCAGGCGGCGGGGGGTGTGTTGGTTGTGCTGGCCTCGTCGCTGCCGTCGTGCCTCCGGCGTCTCCTACAGGGTCTTGGGTGTGTCGGGGAGGTGTGATCGACGCAACATCTGTAGGAGTGGGCTTGCCCGCGATTGCGATGTTTCGGGCAGTGGGGGTGTGTTGGCTGTAATGGCCTCGTCGCTGCCGTCGTGCCTGCGACGGCAACGAAGGGAATGTGGATTGGAATACCGTTTTCGCCATGGCCGAGCCTTTGAACGTGCCCAAAACAATAATGTGATGCCCGATTTGTCTTCCTTATGATTTTCAGCTCCTACGCCTTTCTTCTCGGTTTTTTTCCGGCGGTTTACCTGCTGTTCGTGATCCTGCGCGTCTGGCGGTTGGAACGGGCGGCGTTGGCGATGATTGTCGTCGCCTCGCTGGTGTTCTACGGCATGTGGAGCTGGCGGTATTTGGGGCTGTTGCTGGTGCTGATCGTCGTCAACTTCGTGCTGGGCAAGTGCCAGGTTCGACATCGAGGCAGCCCGCAGGCGAAGTTCTGGCTGACGGTTGCCGTGGTGTTCAATCTCTGCGTCCTCGGTTACTTCAAATACGCCGGGTTCTTCTTCGGTTTTCTGCCGTCTGCCGCCACGTGGCACATCATCCTGCCGCTGGGAATTTCGTTCTTCACGTTTCAGAAAATCGCCTGGCACGTCGACCTCTACCAAGGTCGCCTGAAAAACACCGGCAGCGTCTTGCAGTACAGCTTTTTCGTGTGCTTCTTCCCGCAGTTGATCGCAGGCCCTATCGTCCACGCCCGCTGGCTGTTCCCGCAGATCGCCCGAGGCTGGCTGAGCCGACCGCTACCCTGGCAACTGGGCCTGACGCTATTGACCTTGGGGCTGGTCAAGAAAGTGCTGCTGGCCGACCCCTTGGCTCCCGGCGTGGCAACGCTGTTCAATGCCGCGCAAGGCGGCGAGGCCTTGAGTGCGCCGCAAGTGCTGCTGGCCGGGTTGAGCTACGGGTTGCAGCTGTATTTCGACTTCTCCGGTTACGCCGACATGGCCATCGGGCTGGGGTTGATGTTCGGCATCAAACTGCCGGCCAACTTTCGCTCTCCTTATAAGAGCGCGTCCATCGTCGAGTTCTGGCGGCGTTGGCATATCACCCTGTCGAGTTTCCTGCGCGATTACCTCTACATCCCCTTGGGCGGCAATCGCAAAGGGCGGCTGCGCGCCAACGGCAATCTGATGATCACCATGCTGCTGGGCGGGCTGTGGCACGGCGCAGGGTGGCAATTCATTCTGTGGGGCGGCATTCATGGCGTGCTGCTGGTGATCAACCACTATTGGCGTTACCTGAGCGGTTGGCGCCTGCCGCGCCCGTTGGCGGTCGCGCTGACGCTGCTGGTGGTGATGCTGGCATGGATTCCGTTCCGCGCCGATTCATTGACCACCAGCCTGCACATGTTCGAACGCCTGACCGACTGGCGTTGGCAGGGCACGTTCGATGTGGCGACGTTGCTGACTGAAGTGGCCGCCATGCACATCGACAAAAGCTTGCCGGTGGTCTGCGCCTTGTTGCTGGCGCTGGCGCTGACGGCGCCGACCAGCCGCCGACTAAGCCTGATGCTCGGCCCGCTGGGGCGCGGTGTGTTTGTCGCAGTGGGGCTGTTTCTGGTGCTCAAAGCGCTGGCCGGTGCGCCTGATCGCGCGTTTCTGTATTTCAATTTCTGAGGCCGACGATGAGACGAGTCGCTGCCGTAAGCCGTTTCGTGTTGGGCCTGATACTGGGGCTTGGGCTGGTCGTCGGCCTTTGGTTGCTGCTCCTGGCCGGGCAGGCCAAGCGCCCGGTGCCGACCACGCAATGGGTCGATCAGGCCTTCGCCTACAAACTGGCGATTGCAGACGCGATCAAGGCGCCGAAACTGGTGGTCGTTGCGGGATCGGCGGCGATGTTCGGCATCGATTCGGGGATGCTGGAGCGCGCTATCGGCAGGCCTGTGGTCAACCTAGGGGTCAACGCGGGGGTGCTGTCGCCGTACATCCAGCACTATGCACGGCAGGCCATCAAACCGGGGGACTGGGTGCTGCTGCCGGTCGAGTACCCGATGTACAACGGGCGTTATTCGATCAACTACCCATTCCTCGATTACTGGTGGGAGAACCCCGGTTTCCGTCATGTGGACGTCAACGCCGCGCAGCTGGGGCAGGTGCTGTGGCTGACGCCGCTCACGCGGGTGCTGAGCGGCTATCGCGGGCTGCCCGAGGGTTTCGCGGTGAGCGGGCTGTACGGGCCGCAGAACCTTGATCAGCGCGGCGACCAGTTGCACAGCGAAGCGAGTCAGCAACAGGTGTGGATGCGCGAGTTGGTCGAGCGGTCTGAAGTCGAACGCTACGGCGCCGACGCCCATCGCTGGAACGCCAATTGGGCAAGCTGGAAGGCCTTGGCCGATGAGGTGACAGCGGCAGGTGGCTGTGCGCTCTTCGTGCCGCCGCCGATGCTGGACCGACCTGCTTATCACCAAGGCCGTGAGTTGCGTTATTACCAGTCGTTGCCGGAACAAGCCCGTGCCCACGGTTTGAACTATGTGGGGTCGCCGCTGGAAACGATGTACCCGGTAGAGCGTTTTTTCGACACCAACTATCACTTGAATGCTGAATCACGCCAGCTGTATATGCGGCAGTTGCTGAGTTGGGCGGTGCCTGAGTTTTCCAAGTGTGCGTCCGCGCATTAATGATGGAGTTAATGTTTGCCAGCGGTGGCCGAAGTTCAATGCCTTCACAAATAAACACCCTCGAACCACCCCGTTTCCTCGCTGCAAAAGCTGACTTCGGAATCGAGTGGAAGATTTGACACGCCTCTGAAGCCCGCATATTTCCAAGCTTTGCTTATTTTCTGGCGCTTTTTCCAGGCGTTCTTTAGGCGACGGCTTACTTTGACGCCATTTAAAGAACGCCTAAATACATGCTTGGCTAACGAATTCTTTTTGACACGGGTGCGCTGCTTTTAGTTGGCGTGAGTGTGTCGGCCCATAGAAAGTTATCACCGTAGATACCTTGGTTTTTTGTAATAGAGAAGCCTACTGTAGTGCTGTGTCCGAACTTGATACACCCTGCGCGTTTTAACTAAGCGCGTTGTTTAATTGTCGATAATAAGAACGGATAAGTCGTTTCCTCATTGGAGCAGCACATGACAACTCAAACAGATGTAGCGCAACTTTATACTGCCTTTTTTGACCGCGCCCCTGATGCAGCAGGCCTGGCTTACTGGGTCGGCCAGCTGGACAGCGGGGCTATCAATCTTGCCCAAATGGCCAAGAACTGGGTCGACGAACAACCTGAAGGCCAGACCAAATACCCGAACGGCACCACCGATGAGGCGTTCATCTCGGCTATTTATAGCAACGTGCTGGGCCGTTCCGCTGACACCGAGGGTGCGCAGTATTGGCAGACCCAATTGGCATCCGGGGCCGTCAGCCGTGACGTGTTCATCCAGGCGATCATCAGTGGCGCCCACGCCAACACGTCCGCCCAAGGCCAGCTCGATGCCAAGCTGCTGGACAACAAAGCAGCGGTTGGGATCGGTTTCGCGGCGCAGGGTGTCAACGACACCACGCTGGCGGCGAAGATTATCAACACCGTCACCAGCAGCGATGACAGCCTGAGCAGCGCACTGTCGCTGATCAAATTGATTCCCGCTGGCCAACTGACTTCGGCGCAGGTCACCAGCATCGGCAGCACGCTGGACAAAGTCGCGCCATTGATCACCGCTCAACCTGGCGAGCAGGGCGACTTGGCGACCTACCTGAGCACTGTAAGCGCGGGTGTGACCTCGTCCACCAACCTCGACACGCTGTTGACCAAGATCGGCACCGTGGCGACAGCGGCCCTGACCGATACTCATGCACTGGATAATCCTGCGACGCTGGGTCAGAACGATGTGGCGTCGGCAACGCCGGGCACGGGTGGCGGTGGCGGTGGCGGGACCGGGCCGACGGACCCGACCGGGCCTGTCGATCCAGCCCCGACGCTGACTGCAACGAACGATCAGGGCGTGTTGAAGATCGCCGGTAACAGCACAGCCGATGTGCGCGTCGACATGACGGCGCATAAAGTCACCTCTGGCGACGCTACGGTGGCAATCGTTGGCGACGCGACGTTCACCGGCGTGGATGCCACTGGCTACAACGGCTCGGTGACGGCGGTGGGCACGGTCAAGGAAATCGTGTCGAACAGCCCGGTCTACAACAACGTCGATCATCTGGAAGTGGTCGATACGTCGTTCGCGATCCTGACCTGGGCCAAGTACTACCTGGATGGCGTGGTGGACAAGATCAGCGTCGTCGGCAATGCCGCCGGGACGCTTTCGGTGGATGGCTACAACGAGCTGGTGGCCCTGACCGGTGACCATGCGTGGTCCTACGACATCCGTGATTCGGTGAGTGAGATCAACGAGGCTGCAGACACTGGCGCATTGCTGAACACCTCCACCATCGTCGTTGCCGACACGCTGGCGAATCTGCAGACCGACGCGGGCGCGCAGGCGATTGCAGACCATCCCGGCTACATCGTGCGTGACACCTACGCTCATATCTCCGGGGCGACCGGTGCCGATGCAACGTTCCTGGCCGGGGCGTCGAGCAGCATCGTTCATGACTCCGTGGCGGGCGTTCAGGCGGCCTTGGCGGCCAGTGCCATTCCAGGCGGCAGCGAGTACGAAGTTCAAGACACGGCGACGAATCTGCTGGCGATCAACACCACCGATCCGACCTTCCTCAAAGGGCCTTCTTCGGTCACGGTGACAGGCGACGACGCAGGAAACCTGAGCCTTGCGCAGCGGGATGCGCTGGGTAAGGTCACGGACGATGACTTCTGGGCCTACAGCATTACGGACACGGGTGAAAACATCGTTGCCAATGCACAGGGCACGCATTCGGATTACCTGCAGCACGCGTCAGAAGTGACGGTGAGCGATTCGGTGACGCTGGCGCAAGTCGGCAAGGTGGCTGCAATCCCGACGCTGGATACGTCGAACTGGCACTTCTCGATCGTCGATACCGTGGCCAACACCGCCGACTACGTGGCCAACGGCATCAACGGTCTCGCGTTGACTGCCACAGCATCCGACGCCGCTGACCTGCTGGACGGTGCTATCAGCGAAGGCGCGGTGACGATGTCGTTCGCCGGGCTGAGCAGCGCCGCGACCTTCAGCTTCGATGGAACGGGGTTCGGCAGCACGGAGCCGGTGGACATGTTCAATAACTTCGCGGGCGCGACCGACAAGATCGATCTGCACGCCTTCGGCCTGACCGGGCAGGACACCTTGTCACTGGATCCGGCGGGCAACCACACGATCACCGACGGGCACTTCGCGCTGCTCAAAGGCGTTGCGCTGGTTGAGGGCGTGTACACCGCATCCACCGGATCGGACGCCGGGACGCTGGTCATCTGGGATGCCGACACCACAACAAACGCGATCAAACAGGTAGGCGTGTTCGTGGCGGATGCCAATGTGGATGTGTCGCACCTGGTCACTGCCTTGCCAGCCTGATAAGGGCCAGACCTGCGCGCGCGGTGCGTCATGTGCATCGTGTGCGCAGGGTTTGCCACACCTTCCCCAAGCCCGGTTTTGCCATCGCGCTCCCTTGCCTGCGAGCGGCGCTAAACCCGGTGTCCCCCCGATTTATCGGCCTAGCACCTTGCGATACACCGCCAGGGTCTGGCGGGCACATTCTTGCCAGGTGTAGTGCCGGGCGCGGGTGAGGCCAAGTTCGATTTTCTCTTCGCGCAGGGCCGGTTGGTTCAGCAGAGCCTGCATGGCCGCGCTGATGCTGTCGACGTCGTAGGGATCAACCATCCATGCAGCGTCGCCCGCGACCTCGGGCAATGAGGTGCTGTTTGAGGCAATGACCGGGCAGCGGGCCGCGAAGGCTTCGATCACGGGAAGGCCGAAGCCTTCGTACAGCGAAGGGAAGGTCAACGCTACTGCGCTTTGCAGCAGCGCCATGACGTCAGATTGCGGCAGATAGCTCAGCCAGCGGCCTTCGCCGCGTTGTTCCAGGGCGTGCAATTTTGGCAGCAGGTCTTCGTTGTTCCAGCCGTCGCGCCCCACGATCACCAGCGGGTGCTCTTTGCGCACATCGGCTGGCAGTTGCTCGAACGCTTGCAGAATGCGTGGCAGGTTCTTGCGCGGTTGCAGGGTGCCGACGAACAGGAAAAACCCCGGTTTCAAGCCATGTTTGGCCAACACGGCATCGCGGATTTCGCTGTCGATACGCTCGAAGTAAACCGGGTCAACGCCCAACGGCGTCACGCTGATGCGATCCGGGGGCAGGCCCAGGTGTTCGACCATGTCCAGCTTGCTGAATTCGGAGATGGTGATGATGTGATCCGATTGCCGGATCGCTGAATTGAATAACCAGCTTTTCAGGGCGCGCAGGTCGTTCTTGATCCATTCCGGGTGCACCATCGGGATGACGTCCATGACGCTGGAAATCGTCCGCACGCCGGCAATGCGCGGGATGTGGTGGTCAGGGGCATGAAAGAGGTCGACGTTTTTGCGAATGGCTGCGGAGTTGCGCAACGGCAGTTTCAGAAAACCGCTCAGCAGCGCGTGCACTGGAAAGCGTGGCGCCAGTTGCTCAGGCTGGCCGCACGGCAGGGTCGGCAGATCGCGTCCGAATGCGTACGGTTTGATGTGCACATCTGTATCGACTGCGATGTTGCTAAGCCCTTGCCACAGCGCGCGTGAATAAGTGCCGATGCCGTCGAGGTGTCCAGCTCGCTCGCCGGAAGCCCAAACGGTGCAGCCCAAGCCAATTTCCATGTGTTGTCGTACTCGAATCAAAGTGTCAGGCGAAGGGCGTTGCCGCCGCAGTGCATTGGCCCGCGGCGGTGAGGTCGTTCAAGGGTGGGTCTTGACCTGCTCGCGCCAGTAATCCAGCAACTGACTCAGGGTCGTCTCCAGAGGGATCGCCGGTTGCCACCCCGTGGTCTGTTTCAGCAGCGTGTTGTTGCCGGCTGCGATCGGAATGTCGGAGGGGCGCAGACGCTCGGGGTCTTGTTCCACGGTGATCGGCATCCGGCTTTGCTTGAGCAGCAATTCCAGCACGTCGCGGATCTTGCGGGATTGACCGCTGGCAATGTTCAGGCACAGCGGATGCCCCGGTTTGCCCGCCAGGTTCAGCAACTGAATGTAGGCGTCGCACACGTCTTGCACGTCGAGAAAGTCGCGAATGGCTTCGAGGTTACCGACCTTGAGCACCGGCGCTTGCTGGCCCGCTTCGATCAAGGCGATCTGACGGGCGAACGAGGCCGTGACGAAATCCGGGCTCTGTTGGGCGCCGATGTGGTTGAACGGGCGCGCGATCACGCCGTCCAGACCCTGACGGAAATACTCGCGAAACGCATATTCCGCCGCGACTTTGCTCGCCGCATAGGGGTTCAGCGGCTGGGGAAGGGTGTCTTCCTCCACCGCAATACCTGACTTGAAGGCCGCGCCGTAGACTTCCGAGGAACTGGGGAACAGCGTGAAGGCGTCGGGCGCGTGCTGCCGGATCGCTTCGAGCAGGTTCATGCTGCCGATCACATTGGTCTGCCAAGTGAGCAGCGGCTCCTTGAAACTGGTCGGTACGTGGGAAATCGCCGCCAAATGGATGATGTGCGTTGGCTTGGCATCGGCCACGGCCTGCGCCAGCGCACTGGCATCACGGATGTCGCAGGTGACGTACTTGTCGGCAATGCTCTGTGCAGGACTGACATTGCCCCCTAAGGCGAGCACTTCGTAACCGGCGCCTTGCAGGCGGCTGGTCAGAATTTTGCCAACGAATCCGTTGGCCCCTGTCAGTAGTAGGCGTGGCACGGTGTCTTACTCCTTCACTGGAGAAATCAGGTCAAGCTGCTCGAGCCAGAGAGACAACGCTGTTCGCAGGTTTTCACGTTCGTAGCGAAGCAGGTTGCGATGCCCTGCGGCAACCATGGCTTCATACAGCCCCGGTTCGGTGTTCAGGAAATGTGCCGCCATGGCAAAGTCCACCGGATCATCGCTCTCAAGTAGCAGTCCGCCTTCTCCCAGTGTGTCGGGAATGTTCGAGCGAGCCTGTGTGACCACAGGAAGCGAAGCATAGTTCGCTTCCAGCAGCGGCATGCAGAAACCCTCGTGGGCGCTGGCGCACCAGTATTGATGGGCGGTGTGGTACAGCCAGCGCAGTTCGGCTTCAGAACATTTGCCCACCAGCAGCACGCTGTCTTGCAGGCCCAGATTGCGCACGTGTTGGTGCAAACCGCGGGCATAGGCCTCGCTGGTGGTGCCGCCGACGATGATCAGCCGTTGCGCGGGCTGTTCGGCCGTTCCCTGGTTTTGCAGGAGGTGGTAGAACGCCTCGATCAGCAGGTATTGGCGTTTGTTCTCTGCTAGACGACCCACTGCCAGATAAAAGCGCGTGTCGTCGGGCTGCTGGCGCATGAACGCCGGTTGGCTTTTGGTGCCTTCAAGGCGGCGGGTGTCGACCAGCAGGGGCAAGGTTTTGCTGCGGGTGTAACCGGCTTCCACCAGTTCGCTTTCATTGAGCGGCGAGTCGGCCAGCGCGTGGACGAATTCTTCCCGCCATTCCCGCAATTGCTCCAGGCCCAACTCGGCGTAACGGCGCAGGCCTCCGCCTTCCGGGAAGAACTCGGGGGGCGTGATGTTGTGATAGACCATCGCCTTTGGGCATTTCTGCTGCAACAACCAGCGGCCGTGGTCGTGGCCCATGGAGTGGTGATACATCAGCAGCGAACATTGGGACGAGTGGAACGTGCGCGCAGGCAGCACCTGTCCGGCCATCTGGTCGGGAATCGAAAAGCTGTAGATGTCCGATTCGAACCCCAGATCGCGCAGCAGGCTGCGGGTGAACAGCAAACCGTTGGTGACCCCATCTCCCGCTGCGACCGTTGCTGCAAATTGATCGATACGCTTGTTGGTCATAGCTGGCCCTTGCGAGCCGTGACCGCGTAATCCTGCGGACCGTAGAACAGTGCATCACAACGACGGGCGACTTCGCTGTCTTCGTTGAGGGCGTATTCACGCGGGATCGGGTTCAGGCGGTGTATTTCGACATTCTCGAAGCCTTTGAACTCGACCAGGAACTCGGTGAACGCAGGCGGCAGCGGGTGGATGTGCGTCGGGTCGGTGTGGAAATGCGTTGCTGCGCTGATTATGTTTTCCGGGTTCGGCGTCTCGAAAATGATCGTGCCACCGGGCGCCAGAACGCGCTGGCATTGGTCTAGCAGCATGTTGAACTGCTCGAAACTCAAGTGCTCGATCACATGGAACGCAGAAATGGCCGCAACGCTGTTTTCCGGCTGTTCAGCCAGCCAGACCAGCGCATCCTGTTGTACGGCTTTGAGGCCTTGTTCGTGGCAGGCTTCGACGTTCATCGAGTTGAGATCGATGCCGATGCGCGCGTAAGCCTCAGGCAGCATGTTCAGCCATTCGCCACGACCGCAGCCAATGTCCACGAGCGGCAGACCGGCCGTCAGCGGGGCGATCTTTTCCAGAATCGGCAGGTAATACGATTGACGCTCGCGGATGGTTTCAGCATCGCCACGGAAGCGGTTCTCGAAGGCCAGATAGAAGCTGTCCGGAATGCTGCTCGGCACCAGATTCGAGGCGGCCGGTTGAGTGGCGACCACGGACGACTCGGCAGACACCGGCGTTGCCACCTGACGCGGGGCGCGTTCCAGATGGCCGAGGCGGGCGCGCAGTTCCTGGTGAACCAGGCGCTGCTGGTCCAGTTCGGCTTCGAGCCGTTTGATGTAGTCGGTTTGCTGATCGAACGCGACGTTCTGCGCATCGAGCGCACGTTGCTGACCATCCAGCGCGCGTTGCTGCGCCTGAAGATAACCGTTGAGCTCGTTCGCGTAATGGCCGAGCTCTTCCAGGTGCTCATTGTGAATCTGGATCTGGCGGGCCTGCTGCTCGATTTGATCGCGCTGAGCCGCCAGGCCATCGTTTTGCAGTTTGTGCTGGCGGGTCAGCAGGTCCAGACGCGCAACGTAGTAACGGCTGCGGGATTCCGTAGACGCAATGGCGTAGGCGTTCAGCAGCAGCTTGCCCACGACCGGGATGCGACGCAGGGTGTTCTTGAGCTTGGCTTTGCGCAAACCGTGGACTTCAGCACCGTGCGCGATGCCTTCCGGCGAATAACGCAGGCCTGCCAGCACTTCGAATTTGTCGAAGCCGGAGCGCAGTTGATGCAGCCCCTGCTGGATTTCACTGCGCTCGGCCTTGCGGCCCAACAGGCTTGGGTAGGCGGCCAACAGTAGCGGCTCGTCTTCCAGCTGGATCAATTCCATCCAGCGGTAAGGACGGTCGAAGACCGGCGCCGGGGAGGGGTCGAAAGCCGGCATCGGCCGTTCGCGGGTGTCCAGCTTATAACGCTGAACCTCTGCTTCAATTCGGCGATTGAGTTCCTGGAAGTCGAGGTCAGGGTTATTGGGTATCAGCATTGCTTACGGTTCCGTCGGTGGTCTCGGTCGGGGCGGGCAGTTGTTCCAGCGTTGCGGCCAGATCGCAGATGCCGCCAAAGAAAGTCCCGGTGATGCCGGCGACTTCAAAACCGATGGCATTGTCGTGCCAGTGATAGCAGTTGGCGGTATGGTCGGCGCCATCGTGCAGCGCCAGGGTAATGGTGTACTTGCCAGGCGCAAGGCGCATGGGGAACCGATAACGCAGGGTCCGCCGCTCACCCGCCTTCATGGCGATCGGGGTATTCAGGTAGTGGCTGTTGGTGCCGAAAATGTCCTGACCGAAACGGTCGCGGATCATCAGGCCCAGTGACACGTCATCGAGGTCGTGATCAGCCGCGATGACCACGTCGAGCACCCCGGTATCGCCGCTGGCGAGGATCGTACTCTGGGAATTCTGCCCGACGAAGGTGACGCGCTCCATGTAGGCCTGACGCGACCCGTAGCCATGCTCTTCGATGTGCTTGCGTTCGCTGTAGTCTTCGTCGTCGGCGCCGAGCAACTGGTTATAGATGTTCACCGCATCTTCCGGGTGACCATCGGCAACCACATGCCCGCCGCTGAGAACGATGGCCCGGTCGCAGATCATCTTGACCGCATTCAGGTCATGGGAAACGAAGATGATCGAACCGCCCTTGGCCCGGAATTCCTTGATGCGACGCATGCATTTCTGCTGGAAGTGGCCGTCACCGACCGACAGGGCTTCGTCGATCAGGAACGTATCGGGGTCCGCGTGGATGGCGATGGAAAACGCCAGGCGCATGTTCATGCCGGACGAATAGGTGCGAATCGGCTCGTGGATGAACGGCCCCAACTCGGAAAACTCGACGATGGCGTCACGGCGCTCGTCGATCTGCTGGCGGGTCATGCCCAGCAGCAGGCCATTGCCGACGATGTTTTGCAGGCCGCTGAGGTTAGGGTCGAAGCCGGTGCCCAGTTCCAGCAGGCCGGTCACGCGGCCGGTGATCTTGATCTGGCCTGCGTCCGGCAACAGCACGCCGTTGAGCATTTTCAGCAGGGTCGATTTCCCGGCGCCGTTACGCCCGAGGATGCCCAGGGTCTCGCCGCTGGCAACCTGGAAGGTGACGTTGTCCAGTGCGCGATGAGTGCGATGGAAACTGCGGCGCAGGACGATTTCCTTGAGCCGGTGCCAGGGTCTGCTGTAGAGCTTGAACTCCTTACAGACATTTTCCACTTCAAGCATGCGTGCAACTCTTAATCGAAAAAGGGGGTGATTTCAGGAGGCGTTCGCAGCCTGAACGGCCGCGTGCGCTGAAGAATCAGGAGGCGGAGCCTAACATGAGTGAATGTTTCGAGCATCTGCGCGTCATTCAGCAGCGGTCGAAGGGACTCGCTCGGCGGTTCGCAAGGGGGCATGACCGGCGCCCACCGCGAGAACAACAGACCGCCTCAAGGCTCGAGAGGTTCGATCGACAGGCTGACCAGCCCCATACCGAGTGCGCGCTCATCCGCCGTCATGCCCAGTTGCGCAGGGCTGGTCGGGACGGGCACGTCGATCCTGACGCTGCTCGAGCGCAGCGGGTTATCGACCTCGAAGACCCGATCGGCGGCCTGATCGGTCAATGTGAACGGCGTGTGGCTGTCGCCGGTATGCAGCACGAACGCTTTGCCGATGTTCGGGCCGAAAGCGCTGGCCTTCAAGTGCAGACGGAATTTGTCGGGCAAAGGGCGAGCGAAGTCCAGGTTCACGCTGTTCCCTACCGACCAGGCGCCCCAGGCTTCTGGCGTCCACAGCCCGCTCACGCGGCTCACCATGTGGTTGGAAACGGGAAAGCGGAAATCCAGCTTCCGACCGTCATCGATGTTGGTCAGCGTAAAGCCGGGCATCACCACCTGCGGCCTGCCATCGGCGTAGGGCACATACGGACCGATGGAGAGTACCCAGTTTTTGTGGGCCGGCAGGCCCTTGAAGTCGTAGTGATTGTCGTCCGACACCTGCACGTGGGTGATCTCGGCGCTGTCCATGTAGAAGGTCGCCTTGAGCATCCCGCCCATGTCGCTGCCGATGACCACCACGTGATCGCGTTCGTCGGCGTTCAGGTATTGGCGGGCGAAGGTGCCCGCTCGATCAAAGACGTCAGGCACAAGATGAACACGCTGCTCGCGGGTGACCCATGTGTTCGACAGCACCATGGTTACCGGCATGACGCCATAAATGAACAGCACGGCGCCAACGCGAGGCGACCAGGCCCATGCACCCAATGCGACCAGCCCGGCAAGCCCCAGCGCATAAAAGGTCGGAGGGTTGACGATCAAGCCGAAGATTTCCGGACCATCGATGAAATTGGGTTTGAAGGGCTCCAGTTGCGTAGCGATGCCGTACAGCATCGGCAAGGCGATGATCACTGCAAGCGCAAGTCGCCATTTGCGGCTGCTGGCGGAGGAAGCGTTCGTCAGCTGCGACGCGACCACGATCCACAGCAACGGGAACATGAAATCGTAGTAGCGCATGTGAAGGCGACTGATGGATTCGAAAACGCTGGAGTTGACCACGGACGCGGAAAACAACGCGACCACCGGGAGCAGATTGGCCACTAACAGCACCGCGAGAATCGACAGGCGTCTCGCAGGGTCCGGGCACTCTCGGGTACGCAGCGAGGAAAACCCTCGCTGCAACGCCACCGCCAAGGGCAGGGCCATGAGCAGGCACACGGCGAGAACATGGCCGCCCAGGCTGATCAACGCTAAATGGGCCAGTTCGATCACGCGGTCCAGGCCCGTCGTGGTGGTCGAGGCAATACGGTTGTAGGAAGGGCCGAAGAACGTTAGCCCGGCCGGCCCCACGATCAGCAGGCTGATGCCGAATTTGGCGATAAGCCCCCCGAGCAGGAATACCCCGGTGTTCCGAGCGGCCGTCGCGACAGGTCGATCATGACGGCGCGTCGACAGGTAGCCGATGTAAATCAGCAGGGCAGGGACGAACAGCATTGAATGGGGTTTGACCAACGCCGTGCACCCGAGGATAAGCCCGGCGATGGCCCAGTCTGTCCAGCGCTCGGCGATGGCGCGCGACATGCACCAGACGAAAACCCAGAACCCGAAAAAGTACAGCGCTTCTGGCATGAAGTGGGCGGTGTAGATGTTGATCGGCGCGGCCATCGCGCACAGGGTGATCAGCAGCGACGGGACGAATGACGCGACGCGTCGGGCCACCCAATAGATAAAAGGGGCCGAGGCGACGAAAAACAACGCATTGAGCATCCGCGCGCAGCCGAGGAAATCCGCTCCGCAATGGCTCGTCAGCCGGTAAATGGCGAGGTAGAGGTAGCCTGGAATCAGCGAGTCGGAGAGCGGCTGCAGGCGGGAATAGCGGCTGTACGTGTATTCATCGCCAAACACAAAGGGATACAGGCCGCTGTTTTTCAGAAGAAGGAGGAAGAATACGAAAGCGATCAGTGCGAGTAGCGCGTAGGCATTTCTGTGCTGTTGCGTGAGGCGGGTCATACACCATCGTCCATTGTTTGCCACGCCTGAACAGCGAGCGAGCTGAAACCTGTTCCGGTCCGGATCGACTGTCGACGCCGCGCGAGGCCGGGAAAGCGAATACGTGATTGAAAAAACGCAGGATGTTAACAGGCCAGGCTGATTAATTCAGGTTTACAAACACCGGCCTGTGCTGCGGCGGACGGCCTCAATGAGGCCATCGCGCCGCAGTCACCTGATCAACTCAACCAGATGCCGCCGTCCAGGGCGGCTTTGGTGTTGTTGAGGTTTTCCTGGCTTTCCGAGAACGACACCAGCACCTCATTGGCTTTCATGCCCTTGGCCATCTGAGTGTTCCAGTACTGATAGCCTGCTTCGTCAGCGCTGCGGTGCAGCACGTGCAGGTAGTAATTGTTGATGATCGAGTTTTGATCCTGACCCGGATTCAAAGTCTTGAACTCGGCGCTGTTGACGAAGCTCTGCGCGATCTGGCCAAGGTTCTGGCCCTGATCCATCTCGGCGATCCAGTATTTCAGTCCGTCAGTGTCCGGGGTGCGGTCAAAGGCGGCCTGATACAGGCGATAGGCCGAGCCCGCATTCTGGCCTGCCTGAACATCGAGGGCGAGCGAGCTGCCGTCGCCGAACTCCAGACGTTCGATGTTGATCAGCGTGTCGATCTTGCCAGGTGTGATGACGGTGTGGCCGGTGGACGTGGCTTTGATCACGGCGGTGGTTTTGCCGCTGTCGTACCAGACCGTGTCGATGCCGCCGTTACCGTTGAAGGTGTCGTTGCCGGTGTAGCCGTAGAAATCATCGTTGCCGTACGAGCCGATGAAGGTGTCATTGCCTTTGAGTGCCAGCGCGCCAATGGCCACGTCGTCACCCGCCAAGGCGTAGTTGAGCAGCGTGTTATAGCTGGTGCTGAGGCCTGTGACGCTGAAGACCGGTTGGCCGCCCTGCATCCAGTTCAGGCCCGTCAGTGTGCCCCCTGTCACACCCGATGCGCCGTAGGTAAACCCGAAGCCCGAGTAGTTCAGGGTGTGATAACCGTCAGTCAATTGAAACGCTGACGAGTTCGCGTAGGAAAGGTAGGTGTAGGGGTTATACCAATCGTCCAGATCGTAAACGTTGATCGGCAAGTTGTAAGTCACAGTGGTCATGGAGGAGTCCTTCTCCGTCAAATCAATTGGCCATTATGCAATAGCGGACGGATTTGACGTCAAAGCCCCGACAAAGTGCAACTCAAACTAATCCGGTCTCTTCGTCATCGATCAAATTACTCAACCCACCCAATGCCACGCGAGCCCGGTTACGGTCCATCAACTTGGCCTGCGCGGCAGGGGGGAGGTCAGTGATGCGCAGTACGCCTTTGTTGGTCAGGACTTGAATCAGGTCGTCGAGTACCCGAATCATTTCGATGTCGCTGAGCTTCAGGGCGTTGAGGCTGTTTTCCACTGATTCGTTGGCGAACCATGCCTGGATCTCGTGATCGTCGGCGGGCAAGGTCGCGGTGGCCTCGGCAAAGCTTGTGGCTTCGACCCGCACCAACGCTCCCTGGGCATTGCGTTGAACGTGAAACATGGTTCGTCCTCGGTAATCCGAAAACTGACGACCGCCGAAGCGGTCGCCAGCGGGCTATCAGTGGTGATCGACCTTGATGGTTGCCGCGTCGCCGCCTGCGATCAATGAATTGATCGTAGTCGATGACGAGAAGTGCACGTTGTCCAGCTTGATCGTCACGTCCGCATTGGCCAGACCGCCAGCCGCATTCAGTTGGCCTGTGGAGCTGACGGCCAATTGAGCGGAACCGTCCGATGCGGTCGTCAACTTAAGGAAGTTGTCGATGGTCGCGTCCGATTCGTTCTGCAGCAGGTCGCGCAGGTCGATGCTGTCCTTGTCGGTCTGGCTGAAGCCCTTGATGACGTCGATGCCGCCGTTGGTGTTGAGGTCGCCCTGCTTCCACACGAACGTGTCCGCCCCCGGACCGCCCACCAGAATGTCGTTGCCCTTGCCGCCGATCAGGATGTCGTCGCCGCCCTGGCCGAACAGGATGTCGTCGCCATTGCCGCCCAACAGCGTGTCGTTGCCATCGGGCAGGCCAGTGGTGTTCGAGCTGTTGGTGAGCGTGGCCACGTCATCGACGTGGCTGGTGATGAACTGGTGCAACGCCTTGTCGGTGATCGTCGACACGTCGACTTTCAGTGTGTCCGCCGCGAATGCCTTCAGTGCCGAGATGCCTTGCAGCGCGGTGCCTGCCTTCGAGGTGTAATCGACCAGGTCGCCGAACAGGATGTCGTTGCCGTCACCGCCGTTCACCGTGTCGTTGCCCGGGCCGACCAACGTTTCTTTGCTGAGGATGGAATCGCTCAGTTTGGAGACGTCGATGCTCGACTGCGAATGCTGGTTGCTGTCGTAGTCATTGAGCACCGTGCTGGTGACCGGCGTGTTCTTGGTGTTGTTCAGGCCAATGGCTTCCACCGCCGTGTGAGCCTCGGTTTGCAGCGAGGCGAAGGCGGCCTTCGACTCCGCGCTGACGTCGCTGGTGGTGTTCGCGCCGTCACCGCCGGTCGCGGTATAGACGTTTTTGCCTGCGCTGCCGTCGACCGCACCGATGATGCTGGAGCTCCAGTTACCGTTCTTGTCCTGGACGTACTGATAGACCTCACCGTTCGCCGTGATGATGGTCACGCCGTTGGATTTCAGGGCCGTGCCTTGTTGCCAACTGCTCAGCTTCTGATCGAGCGTCACGTCGTCGCTCGTGTTGTTGTAGAAGTCGATCAACGTCGGGTGCAGCGTGGCTTTGCTGTCGACGGTGAAAGTCGGCGAGCCGTCGGTGATGAAGTACGTCAGGTTCTGGGCATTGGTGTTGCTGGTGGCCGCCGAGCTGGTGAACCAGTTCTGCGTGGCCTGGAACACCGCCTCGTAGTTGGTGCCACCGCCACTGGTCATGCTGTCGAGGAAATTGGCTTTCAAGTTGTCCAGGTTGTAGTTCTTCAGGTCCAGCGTGAAGGACTTGTGCACGGTGCTGTCGAAATCCACCAGGAACACTTGCACGGTGCCTGCGCCAACGGTCGTCGCAGCGGCCTTGAGCTGATTGAGAGCCGATGTCAGCTGGGTTTTCATCTGATCCAGAATGGCGCTCATGCTGCCCGAGCTGTCCAGCATGAATGCGATGTTGTAGTTCTGACCGGCCACCAGTTTGATCGCATGCACGTCGGCCACGACGATGTCGTTGGCGGCGGTGCCGGTGAGGATGTTCGCGTCAGCCGTGCCTTCAGTCGTCTTGAACGTCCCGGCGTTGACAGTGATCGTGCTGCTGGCGGTATTGCTGTTCGCCTGGCCGTCATTCGCTACCACGTTGATGGTGCGCGTGCTGACGGTCGTGTCCGTGGTGCTGAAGGTGACGGCCTTGATCGCATCCTGGAAGGCCGCGAGGGTCGCTGGCGCGGAGGTCGACGTGCTGGCCAGCGTGACCACGCCGTTGCTCACAGTCGCCGAGACGCCATTGTTCAATGCCCACACCTTGGAGATGTCGAGGGTATCGCCTGTTTGTGCGGTGGCGATGCTGATCGTCACCGACTTCAGGGTGGTGTTGTCGACATCGGTCAGAGCCACGCCCGATTTCGCGGGGTTGCCGATCGGTGCACCGTCGCCGCCCAGGGTGTACGTGCTGGCGTAACCGGTACTGGATGCACCATCGGAGGTGTCCAGGTCGATGACGGGTGCCACGTTCGCCTTCACGGTAATGGTGCTGACTGCGGTGTTCGAATTGCCTGCGCCATCGTTAACCACGACGTTGAGGGTACGGGTGGCGTCCGTGTTGGTGGTGCTGAAGGTGACCGCTTTGAGTGCGTCCTGGAAGTCGGCCAGTGAGCTGCCACCGGCGTTCTTGCTGGTCAGCGTGAGGACACCGGCAGCGTTGCTGGTCACCGAGATGGAGCCTGGCAGCGCGCCGTACGCCAGGGTGTCGCCTGTCTTGAAGCCATTGATGGTGACCGTTGCCGACTGCAGCGTGGTGTTGTCGACGTCCGAAATCCCCACTGCACTGGCTATTGCCACCCCCTCATGCCCCAGGGTGAAGGTGTTGGCATAACCGGTTGCGGCCGCGCCATCGGCAGTGTTGAGGTCCAGCACGGGCGCATCGTTGACAGGCAACACGTTGACCGTCACATACGCCACGTTAGAGGTGTTGGCCCCATCGGTGATGGTGTAGCTGAACTTGACCAGGCCGTAGACATCTTTGGCAGGCGTGTAGATGACGTTGCCGGTCGCGTCCATGACCACGGAGCCGACGAGTTTGCCGTTGTCGAATACCGACGCCGGAGTTTTCGGATCGCCGCCCTGAAGGGAGTTGATCGTCAGCGTGGTGCTGTCCGGGTCTGAGTCGTTGGCCAACAGCGTGCTCGCCTTGATGACCAACGATTGATCTTCGAGCGTGGTCAGCGTGCCATGGGACGTCGGCAACGCGTCGCTGCCCAACACGCTATAGGTGCCGACGGTGTTGTTGGTGACCGGCGCCACCGCAACCTGAAGTTTTGCGTAGCCGCCCTGATCCCAATAGACGATCTGAATGTCATGCGACGTGCCGCCCGTGACCGTGAAGCGGGTTTCTTTGGTGGCGAGCGATGTGTTCGCATCGAAGGCAGCCACTTGTTTGCCGTCGATGAGCACGATGTAGCCGTCGTCCGCCGTTACCTTCATCGCATAGTTGCCAGGCGCAAGCGTGACTTTGCCGGACAGCTCGATGATCGCGTCACTGGTGGTGGTCTGGGTGCTTCCCTTTGTGTACACGAGCGAGGCCTGGTCGGCGCTGCCCTTGCCCAGGAAGGCGTCCAGGTTGCCGCTGCGGCCCAGGTCATTGCCGAAGGTGCTGCTCAGGTAGTTGACCGATGTCGACGTGAAAGAAGCATCGGCGTTGTGGCTGGCGATGAAGTCCATCGCCTGCTTGATGGTGCCCAGGTTCGGGCCATCGAAGCCGCTGCCGCTGCCTTCCTTGTAGCCGTAGTAGTTGCCTTGCAGGCCGGAAATCGAAGTGCCGACATCGTCGACGGCCACCGGTGGCTGGTTGACCACCTTGATCGACGTGGTCGAGCTCGATGTGGCATTGGACGTGCCGGTGCCGTCGTTGGCGACCACGGTCACCGTCCGCACGGTGTTGGTGTCCGGATGGCTGCTGGTGTTGCTGTAGGTGATGCCTTTGAGTGCATCCTGATAGTTGGCGTAGGTCGTCGACGCATTGCCCGTGAGGGTGATGACATTACCTGACTGGCTGACCACGATGCCGCCTGCCAGAGGGCCGGTGCCGATGCTCAACTTATCGCCATCCGCGGTGACAGGGTTGTTGAGGGTCACGGTGACGCTGGCGATCTTGTCACCATTGGCGTCACTGATCTGCACGCCGGTGTCGGCGATGGACACGGCCCCGCCTTTCTGGGTGAACGTGGTGCTGTAGTCGTTGCCTTTATGAGCGTCATCAGTGCCTGGGCCGTTGAGGTCGATCACCGGCGCAATGTTAGGCGCGATGGTGATCGTGCTGACGGCGGTGTTCGAGGCATGATTCTTGTCTTGCCCGTCGTCGGCGATGACGTTGATGTTGCGCGATGTGGCGCTGCTGTCGGTGGTGCTGAAGGTGATCGCCTGAATCGCTTTCTGGAAGTCGGCCAGGGTTGGGGTCTTGCCTGTGGCGGCCGTCAGGATAATCGAGCCATTGCTGTAGGCGCTGGCCACGACTGTGGACGGCATGTTGGCCGCTACGGCCGTCAGCAAGTCACCGGTTTTCGCGCCATCGATGCTGACGGTCACTTTGCTCAAGGTGGTGTTGTCAGCATCGCTCAGGCTGACGCTCGAGAGCGAGGTGGTGTTTGCGATGGCCACACCCGCATGCCCTGCAACGTAGCTGGCCGCGTAGCCCGTGCCATCTTGTGCGGTGTCAAGATCCAGGACCGGCGCGTCGTTGGTCGGGATCACCTTGATCGTGGTGGTCGCGCTGCCGACGGCATTGGTGCCGCTGCCGTCATCGACTTTCACGGTCACGGTGCGATCAGCGACGCTCGGATTGCTGCTGGTATTGCTGAACGTGATGTTTTTGATCGCGTTCTGAATGTCGGCCAGCGAGGTCGCCGAGGTGCCTTTCAACACGATGACGTTTGCTGTCGAGGTGTCTGCAGTGATGCCACCGGTCAAGGCGCCGAGGGTCAGCTTGTCGCCATCCGCTGCAACAGGGTTGTTCAGGGTAACGGTCACGGTATAGACGGTGCCGCTGTCCTTGTCGCTGTCGATCAGGGTCAGGGTGCTGTCAGCGATGGACGTGCCAACGGCGCTCTTCTCGGTATAACTGGTGACGTAATCGTTACCGGCATGTGCCGTGTCGGTGCCTGGCCCGCTGAGGTCGATGACCGGCGCGGCGTTGGCCTTGACCGAGATCACCGTGTTGGCCGAACCGGTATGGGTGCCGGTGCCGCCGTCATCGACCGTCACGCTGACGGTGCGGTTGCCCGTGCTGGTGGTGTCGGTGGTGCTGAAGGTGATCGCCTTGATGGCGGTGGCGTAATCAGCCTGCGAAGCCGTACCCGTCAGTTCGATGTGAGTCGCGCTCGACTTGGACGCATCGACGGTGATGCCCGTTGGCAGCGTGCCCACGGTCAGCTTGTCGCCGGTTTTCAGGCTGGCGGCGTCGATGTCGATGATGGCGCCTTTGATTGTGGTGCCATCCGGATCGGTGATCAGCGTGGTCGGTGCAGCGATGGCGACACCGGTGTGACCTTGGGTTGCGGTCGCAGCGAAGTCATTACCTGCAGCGGTCGGGCCGTTGAGGTCGATCACTGGGGCGTCGTTGACCGGCACCACATTAACCGTGGTGGTCGCGCTCGACGTCGCCGTTGCAGTGCCCGTGCCGTCATCGACGGTAATGGTGATGGTGCGCGGCGTCGTGTCCGGGTTGGTGCTGGAGTTGCTGTACGTGATGTTTTTGATAGCAGCCTGGTAATCCGCGAAGGTGGTTGCGCTGGTACCGGTCAGCACGATCTTGCCCGCCGTGCTGGTGTCGGCGGTGATGCCATGCAGACCAGCGAGGCTACCCAGATTCAGCGAGTCACTCGTTTTGGCGTTGGTCAGCGTGATCGTCACGGACTTCAGTGTGCTGCCGTCGTGGTCGGTGAGGCTGGTTTGCAAGCCAGCAATCGACACCGGATTACCTTTTTCGGTGAACGTGGTGCTGTAGTCATGGCCCAGCGTCGTGGTGTCCAGATCCAGCACCGGTGCGGTGTTAACCGGCTGGTGCACGATGACCGAGAGTGTCTTGGAGGTTTCGGCGTGATCACCGTTCTCTTTCTCTGTAGACGTGGCCGTGACCTTCAGGTCGAAGTTGGCTGTGCCGACCTTTGGCGTGATGGTCAACGAAGACAGCGTCCAGCCCGTGACGTCGATCACGCCGGTTGCGTCGGCTGTCACGCTGGTCTTGCCGTCAGTCAACACTGCGCCCGCAGGCACGCCGCTGATTTTAACGCTCAGCGTTTCAGAGCCGTCGGTGTCGGTCAGCGCCGGCGAAATGGAAACCAGCGAAATCGCTTTGCCCGCAGTGCCTTCGTTCAGTGGATAGCCCGTGTAGAAACCTTCAACGGCGTTGCCTTTGACGTTCAGCGCGCTGACGTCGATGCCGGCTGCCTGCAAGTCGGCAATCGAGTTGTAGGTCGGGACGCCACTGCTGCCCAGTGGCGTTGCTGCGCCGCCGTTGACCGACATCTGGACTTCGTAGTTGCCTGGGCCGCTCTGGTTGTAGTGATACAGCTCGAGGGTGTAATAGCCCGACACGCCTGGCGTGTAGGCGCTGCCGATGATCTTGCCCGACTGGACGTTCCAGCTGGCGGTCGCCACGTTGGTGCCACCGACGTTGATCAGCAGGCTGTCATCGCCGTGACCGCTGAAGGTGTACGACTTGCCCGCTTCGAGGTAGATCAGGCCCGTGGTCAGCGACCCGGTGCCTTGCGCGACATTTGTGCTCACGTAGTTGGCAACGGTAGTGGTGCTGTGTGCCAGGCTGCTGTTCGACGCAGCCGCGTCGAACACCGCTTTCAAATTGGCAGTCGGTTCGCCACCGCCATCGGTGTGCAGACCGCTCAGGTTGCCGACCCAGGTGACTTGCGTCAGACCGGTGGAAGGCAATGTCGGCGCGGGTGTCGCGGCATTGCCTGGCAGCACCGTCGAGCCCAGGTCCAAATTCGGTGCGTCGGCAATCGGCTTCACGTCGATGTGCAGAATCGCGTTGCTGCCAGTGACGGCATCTGCGCCCGAGCCGAAGACCGGCTTGAACGTGAGTTGTGCATAGTCCGGGCTGATGCCCGAGGCGTTGTGAACTGGCACGAACTGCAGCTGGTTGCCCGTGATGTCAGCCTTGCTGATGGTCAGGCCGTTGCTCCCCAGATCCGATGCCGTCAGCGTATGGCCCTTATAGACCAGCGAACCTGCGGTCGGCAGGGACGTGATCACAATGCCCGATGCTGGCGAGGCAGACGAACTGACGCCCAGCGAATCCCAGGTCACGGTTTGCGTCGCATCTTCGTCGCCGACGATGGTGCCGCCCGCTGCGCCTTGCACGTTGATCGTGGTGGTCGCCGAAGACGAGTGATCCTTATCCGCGCCGTCGTCCACGGTCACGGTGATGGTGCGTGGCGTGGTAACGGTCGAGGTGGTGCTGAACGTGATGGCGTGGATCGCGTCCTGGAAGTCCTTCAGCGTCGGCGTACCGCTCGCGCTGGCGGTCAGGGTGATCACGCCCGGCGAGGTTTCGGTGGCCACGACGCCATTGTTCAGCGTCGCCACTTTGGAGACGTCCAGTGCATCGCCGGTCTGTGAACCGCTAAGCGTGACCGTCGCGAACTTCAGCGTGGTGTTATCCACGTCGGTGACCGTGACAGCCGCTGCCGAAATCGCAACGCCTGCCTGGCCTTGAGTAACCGTGGTGGTGTAATCGACGCCGTTCGGCGTGCCGACGACCGTGTCGGGGCCATTGAGGTCGATGATTGGAGCATCGTTGACCGGGGTAACCGTGATCGTTGCCGTTGCGGCGCTGGCGCTGGTCTTGCCCAGATCATCCACGACATTGAAGTTGAAGGTCGTATCACCGTTCCAGTCGTGATTCGGCTGGAAGTACAACGTCACGGTGCCATCGGAGCCTGCGGCGATGGTGCTGTTGGCTGCGACTTTGATCGTCATCGCGGCATCGCTGTACAGCGTGCCGTTGTCCGGCAGACTGTTGATGACGAAGGATTTCACCGTGCCGTCGGTGTCGTTCCCGTGCAAGGTGACGGCGATTTGCGGTGCGTCTTCCAGACCGGTGGCCGAGCTGTTTTGAGCTTCAGGCGCTGCATCGAGGACCACCTTCGGCGTGTCGCTGGCCGGGGTTGACTTGATACCGTCGCTGACGGAAACCTGGATCGCAGGCAATTGGGTGCCCGCATTAACGGCCGCAATGCCATCGGCAGTCAGCAGTACGTCGTTGCCGCTGATGACGTAGTACTTGTCGCTGCCGTTAGTCAGCGTGACTTTCAGTTGGTCGGCAGGGGTGTCCGAGTCGCTGTAGGTCAGCTTACCG
>NZ_DDHJ01000025.1:139848-140144 GCF_002338065.1 Pseudomonas sp. UBA1879
CGGAGACCTGGATCGCAGGCAGTGGGGTGCCCGCGTTGACAGCCGCAATACCATCGGCAGTCAGCAACACGTCGTTGCCGCTGATGACGTAGTACTTGTCGCTGCCGTTAGTCAGCGTGACTTTCAGTTGATCGGCAGGGGTATCCGAATCGCTGTAGGTCAATTTACCCGCAACAGTCGAGGCGTCGACCTTGACTTCGTGCAGCTCGTTTCCAACGACCGAGGCAATCGGCGCCGCATCGCTGACCACACTCGGCGTGTCGCTGGCCGGGGTCTACTTGATTCACTAGCCCAAC
>NZ_DDHJ01000023.1 GCF_002338065.1 Pseudomonas sp. UBA1879
CTCCAACATGGCGTTACGAGTCGCCTCTGGAATTTCAATGAAAGCCTCGTAAGTTTGCGGCTCTGCCAGAGACTGCCAACGCACATAAATCAAACGAGGCACATCGGCGCGCCAGACGTGTTTCCCTGCCCCACTGCCAGGTCGCTTCGGCCACCCTGTTGGGTTACCCCTGAGATTCGGTGGGGTCTGGATAGCTGCCACGCCACTCATGGCGCGTCCAAATACCCGGCCTTTGACATCGAGTACATTGGCGGTCTCGATCCAGACCTCCATGTAATTGGGCGCCAGAAAACCCAGACGCCATGCGTCATACGGCAGCTCTGCACCATAGTCATTAACGTGGGTGCACCCGCAGAGAATAAAGCCAAGTGCGCATACCAAAAGCGTATTGAGCTTATTGATTGCCGTGGGCAAGCCGCTGGCTGGCGATAGCTCGTTACCAGGAGTCATAGGGGATGCCGAACTTGTCGATGTATGCCCGCGACTCCGGCTCTAGCTCCAATGCATATTGACCGTTAGTCCGTCCCAAATCTGGACCTTTCTCAACTATCCGGCCCTGCACGCGGCTGACTTCAATCGGATCAATGCAAACACCCATTAGCCAGGTTTTGACCACTCCACCCGGAGCCAATCCCATGACCAGATTCTTCCTGTAATCATCGATCCATACCCGGCTGGTATCGCAATAGGTTCTCCCACCCTCAAGCATTGAGCGTTGTATCGACTCAGGAATATCAATAAAAGCCTCGTAAGTTTGAGGCTCCGCGAGAGACTGCCAACGCACATAAATCAGACGAGGCACATCGGCGCGCCAGAGGTGTTTTCCCTTACCATCTCCCGGTCGTTTCGGCCACCCTCTTGGGTCACCCCTTAAATTGGGCGGAGTTTGAATAGCTGCCACGCCACTCATGGCGCGTCCGAATACCCGGCCTTTGACATCGAGCACATTGGAGGTCTCGATCCAGACCTCCATGTAGTTGGGCGCCAGAAAGCCCAGACGCCATGCGTCATACGGTAGCTCTGCACCATAGTCATTAACGTGGGTGCACCCACAGAGAATAAAGGCAAGTGCGCATCCCAAAAGCGCGTTGAGCTTATTGATTGCCACGGGCAAGCCGCTGGCTGGCGATAGCTCGTTACCAGGAGTCATAGGGGATGCCGAACTTATCGATGTATGCCTGAGACTCCGGCTCAAGCTCCAGTGCATATCGACCGTTAGTCCGTCCCAGATCTGGACCTTTCTCAACTATCCGACCCTGCACGCGGCTGACTTCAATCGGATCCAGACACAATCCTCTGATCCAGGTTTTCGCTATTCCGCCCGGCGCAAGGCCAATGACCAGAAGCTCGCGGTGGTCCGTGATCCATTCTTTCGTCCCCCTGCAATACGTATTCTGTTTGACCTCCAACATGGCGTTACGAGTCGCCTCTGGAATCTCAATGAAAGCCTCGTAAGTTTGCGGCTCTGCCAGGGACTGCCAACGCACATAAATCAAACGAGGCACATCGGCGCGCCAGACGTGTTTCCCTGCCCCACTGCCAGGTCGCTTCGGCCACCCTGTTGGGTTACCCCTGAGATTCGGTGGGGTCTGGATAGCTGCCACGCCACTCATGGCGCGTCCGAATACCCGGCCTTTGACATCGAGCACATTGGCGGTTTCGATCCAGACCTCCATGTAATTGGGCGCCAGAAAACCCAGACGCCATGCGTCATACGGTAGCTCTGCACCATAGTCATTAACGCGGGTGCACCCGCAGAGAATAACGGCGAGTACAGATCCCAAAAGCGTATTGAGCTTATTGATTGCCACGGGCAAGCCGCTGGCTGGCGATAGCTCGTTACCAGGAGTCATAGGGGATGCCGAACTTGTCGATGTATGCCCGCGACTCCGGCTCTAGCTCCAATGCATATTGACCGTTAGTCCGTCCCAAATCTGGACCTTTCTCAACTATCCGGCCCTGCACGCGGCTGACTTCAATCGGATCCAGACACAATCCTCTGATCCAGGTTTTCGCTATTCCGCCCGGCGCAAGGCCAATGACCAGAAGCTCACGGTGGTCCGTGATCCATTCTTTCGTGCCCCTGCAATACGTGTTCTGTTTGATCTCCAACATGGCGTTACGAGTCGCCTCTGGAATCTCAATGAAAGCCTCGTAAGTTTGCGGCTCTGCCAGGGACTGCCAACGCACATAAATCAAACGAGGCACATCGGCGCGCCAGACATACTTCCCCGCTCCATCCCCCGGTCGCTTGGGCCAACCTCTTGGGTTGCCTCTGAAATTCGGTGGGGTCTGGATAGCTGCCACGCCACTCATGGCGCGTCCGAATACCCGGCCTTTGACATCGAGCACATTGGCGGTTTCGATCCAGACCTCCATGTAATTGGGCGCCAGAAAACCCAGACGCCATGCGTCATACGGTAGCTCTGCACCATATTCATTAACGTGGGTGCACCCACAGAGAATAACGGCGAGTACAGATCCCAAAAGCGCGTTGAGCTTATTGATTGCCATGAATAATCCGTCGGTGATCATCAGCAGGCCGGTTGATGAACAGCGCTCTTATGTCCGTTCTGTGCCGGTCCTTCAACGCATTCCAATTCGCGGAGAGGTGTATGTAACGGCGGAGTAGCAGAGCCTCCTCAGAAGTGGTCAAGTCTGGCGCAGCGGTCTGCCCGAGCGCGTACGCCTGCAGTTTCTCGGCGATCACCGTCAACTCGGCAGGCAGCGCCAATGGGGAGGTTTGCGGGATTTCTTTGAAGGGTGCGTTATGTCGTAATCCCAGCGCGCGCATAACCCTCAAGTAGACCTTCGACAAATCCCCCTGCACCTCACGCTCAAGTGTGCTCATGACATACACCCGCTTGTAGGCGGGCATCTGATGATCCCGTGTACGCGCTTCATCCTCCGACCAGATGTGCATCTGCGGTTCGATGCCTTGTTCGATCAAGCGCCTGACCAGGGGGCCGACACTTTGCTGAGACCGGGAAACGGCCAGCGCGCGGTCGTTGGGCGTGGCCTTGCGTTCGACGCTGCTAGTGGGTTTTGCCACCAGCAATCGTTCGCGCATGCGCGGCCGGTAGCCACCGCCGATATCCGAGTGCGCACCGGGCAGCACGATGTCGTTCTCGGTGCGGATGAGGGCAAAATTCAGACGATGTTCGTCTCGGGCCACCAGTTGCACGATGTGCCGTGCGCAGCCTGTGGGCAATCCGAGGTCGAGGCCGGCGTTGCGCGCATTGCCGGGGCTGAAGTCCAACTGCAAGGGCGTGACGATGGCGGGCACGGTGTCGAAAAGGCCAATGAAGTTCAGGTGGACATCATGCTGAATGCGCCAGCCGAATCCCTCGACGAGTAGGGATGCATCGGCGGGCCAGGCTTTGGCCAGCAGGCTGTTCGCGCCTTTTCGTATGTCGTTGGCGAAATGACGGGCAGCTGCAGCGCCACGGCTGAAGCCGAATACATCAACTTCAAAACGGCGAATAGTGACCGCAGGGTTGTTATCTGTGAAGACCTTCAGACGCTTCAGAATCAACGATGGACTCTGTTCAACCCGAGCCACAACCCCGTTTTTCCCCGTTCCGGTGCCTTGCCCCCACAAGTCGTCCGCTCCGCCACTGACAGTTCCGATCCCATCCAGATACACCTTCAGGGCCGCTTCATCAGCTTCCGGCTCGATCGAAATGGCTGAGTGGTCCTTATACAAGTCATACAACCGCGCCACATTCGACGTGTCATTCCCATAACTGCTGTCCGGCGCACTTCCATCCAGGCCATAACCCTGTTCGAGACAGAACCGCTGAATGGCCTCGGACTCATGCTCCAGCCCGACATCCCGCGCCATGCAGCCTGCCACGGCGTCGCTGTTGGACTGGTTGTTGCCGGTACCGTCGAAGAATACGCCGAGCCTTAAGGTAATCACCTGCTCCAGCTCGACCTCTTCCTCTTCCTCCTCGATGTCGTCAGCCAAAGGGGACTGGCGGTGTGGCGGCTGCGTCGAGTTCGGCCCGGTCGGCGGGACATACGTCGAGCGGTGGGCAGCGCCTGGGACCGAGGGAGATGCATCGCCGTTGAAGTCGTAGGTGGCGTCCAAGAACGACGGCAACAGACGGGCCCTGCACAGGCACGGCACAATGCTATGAAGAGTCCCGGCCACTCGTCTGCCAAGGTCTTGCATGTGCGGGATGCCGCCGATGATGTTGAAGGTTTTACCGGTCGCCCCACAGGTCACCCGGTCCCCCTCGCGCGCCAGTGCAATGCCGCGGATGTTGAATCTTCCGTCGCCTTCGAGGACGACGCCGCCGCAGGTGGTTCGATCACCCGGACGAATGAAATGTCCTTTACTCACCTGTTCCAGTCCTTTGAGGCCAATCGAAGGGGTTGACGCACCCGGTATACCGTCAGCGAACGGGGAACCTGTTCGATGAACGTGCACTGCTGCAGGTTGGGTAGAAGATCCTCAGCGAGCGGGACCTCATCCCGAACGATGAAACGGAGGCTGACGGTTTTGGTGTGGATGATCTAACCGCCGTTTCTACCGTTTGGACGAGCATGATGGTGCGCGAGAGGAACGGCGTATGCCGGAACGTCCGACCGAGGAAGTCGGACGCGTGTGAAAATTGATTGGCCGTTTTCCTACAACAGCGGGCGACCGATAACGCCCGATCTGTGGGCAATGCGTCAGCACACGATACGCATTCCAAAGGTCATGCCACTCAGGCGGGTCAAAGCGCAAGGCGGAGAGTCAGGTAAGTCGGTGGTGATTGACACACCGCCCTGGCTGCGGAGGCGCCTCCAGCGTCTTCCACGAAATGTGCGTCGTACCGGGATTTATCTGGACGTGCGATCTGCTATGGGCCGGTTCCCATAAGGTTGGCGGGCTGTGGAAAACGACCGCCACTTTTAATCCACCACGCTGAACTCCACCCGCGCCGTCTGCCCGCTTTCGTCGAGCACGCTCAGTTGGTAGCGGCCCAGTCGGTTGAAGGTGTGGGTGTAGCTGTCTTGGTTGGCGGTGTCGCCCATCGGCGCGCCGTCGATGAACCACCAACGACGCCCGGTGCCGCCCAGTGCCGACAGTTTCAGTCGCAATTGCTGCTGGCTGCCGGTGGGCAATCGGAGTTGATCGCCTTCGCGCACACCAACGATGGAGATTGGAGCGGCCAGGTTCAAGCCTTGCGGTGGGCAAGCAGGGTCGATGGCAGGTAAGCGGGCCTCGCGGCGTTCGCTTTTCGGCAACCACGGTTCCAGCGGGGCGGGCCACAGCGCGATGTTGCGGGGTTGCGCTTGCGGGCAACCGGCGCCGACCCGCAGCCCCTTGTCATTGACCCAGACCGTTTCCAACAGCCCCAATCCCAACGGCTGCTCGGTGGCCTGCAGGGTCGGCGGGGTGGTGCCGTCGAGTGTCCAGGCGAAGCGCTGACGCCGACAATTGGGGTCGGTCTTGCTCAGGGTTTGGCCCAGCGGCCAGCAGATCGCGGCCACGCCAACACTGAGCGGCACGGCTTGCACAGGCGGCAGGATGTTGCGCTGGGCATCGCGATTCACCAACAGATCATGCACCTGCAACATCAGCGGCGCCGCCGAGGCCAGACCGAACTGCCCCGGCACCGGCGTACCGTCAGGCCTGCCGATCCAGACGCCGATGAGGAACCGCGGCCCGACGCCAATCGACCACGCATCACGGAAGCCATAGCTGGTGCCCGTTTTCCACGCTAGCTGAGGGCGCTGCACCAGCTCGGCGTGGGGGTCCAGATCGGGCCGCGACTGGCCGCTGAGAATTCGCCGAATGATCCAGGCCGCACCGCGCGACATCATCGGTCGGTCACGCAGCCGATCGTCCGGTTGCAGGCGGATGTCCGCGCTACGACCTCCTCGCGCGAAGGCGCTGTAGCCGCCCACCAGATCCTCCAGCCGACTGCCCGCGCCACCGAGGATCAACGCCAGGTTCGGTTCAGCCAGCGGCGGCAGGGTCAGCGGCACCCCGCCGTTGCGCAACTCGGCGGCGAAGCGTTTCGGGCCGTACGCCTCCAACAGTTGCACGGCGGGCAGATTGAGCGACATCGACAACGCCGAACTGGCCGCCACGGCGCCGTTGAAACCAGAGGAAAAATTCCCCGGCCGGTAGTCGCCATAGCGTCGCGGCACGTCTTGCAGCAACGACTCAGAGTGGATCAGCCCGGCGTCCATCGCCTTGCCATAGAGAAAGGGTTTCAGCGTCGAGCCGGGGGAACGTAGCGCAGTGACCATATCAACGTGCCCGAAGCGTTTGTCATCGCCAATGTCCACCGAACCAACATAGGCGCGCACGGCCATGTTCTCGGCCTCGACCACCAGAATCGCCGCCGATGTGCGCTCCGGCAAACGCGCACGCCAGCCCATCAGCAGGTCTTCGAGACGCCTCTGCAACCCGGCATCCAGCGTGGTGCGAATCAGCGGCGGGCTGTTCGGTCGGTTCAAACGCCTCGCCAGCAGCGGCGCAAGGCTGGGCTCTTGACGTGGGGCGAGGACCAGCGGTTCTTCCAAGGCTTCATCGACTGACTGCTGCGGCCATTGGCCGAACTCGGCGAGGCGCCTCAGGACCTTGTCGCGAGCCGCTTGCGCACGGTGAGGATGACGATCGGGACGCAGGCGGCTCGGCGCCTGCGGCAACACAGCCAACAGCGCGGCATCGGCACGGGTCAGTTGCTGCGGCGACTTGCCGAGGTACGCCCAACTGGCCGCCGCGACCCCTTGCAACGTGCCACCAAAGGGCGCGCGATTGAGGTACAAGCCGAGGATTTCTTGCTTTGACAGATGCCATTCCAGCTGCAGCGTTCGCCATAACTGACGCAGCTTGCCGGGCAAGGTTCGGGCGTGAGGGTCGAGCAAACGCGCCACCTGCATCGACAGCGTGCTGCCTCCCGAGACGACGCGACCGCCGCTGAGGTTCTGCCACGTCGCCCGCACCAGCGCCATGGGGTTCACGCCGGGGTGCTGATAAAACCAGCGATCCTCATACGTCAACAGCGCTTCGAGGTAATAGGGCGAGACCTGATCCACGGTGACCGGGTAGCGCCACACGCCATTGGCATCGGCGAAGCGCCACAGTGGCGTGCCGTCTTCGGCCAGCACCACGCGGGCGAGGTCGTCTTTGGGCAGGGGCAACGGCCAGATGCGATCAGCAAGCCAGAGCAACACAATGAGCACGATCAGGCTAAACAACAGCCCTCGGACTATGCACACAACCTGTGGGAGCGAGCTTGCGCGCGAAAGCGTCGTATCCTTCGCCTCAAACGTCACTGGAGCACCCAATCGCGAGCAAGCTCGCTCCCACAGGGTTTTGCGGCGCTCTGGAGGATTTCCGCGCGTCATGCCATAGAGCCTTTATGCTTCAGGGAACTCACCCTGCCAATCGACAGCCAAAGCGAACACTCCCTTATCCGTTTCATCCTCTTCATCAGGAAGCAGACATGCAGGTAGAAAGCGTTTTCGAATGGCTGGGCCAGGTCATCGGGGCGGTGATCCGCTTCGTCGTCGACGGGTTGAGTTGGCTGTTCAACATGTTCACTCATGCCGGTGGCAATTTCGTCGACGGATTGTCGCGCACGCTGGGGATGGACACTTCATTGATCAGCATCGTCGCCCTGATCATCGGCCTGATGCTGCTGTATTCGGCGATCCGCGCCTTCATGCGCGCCTCGATCATCATGGGCATCATCTGGCTGTTTCTGGGGTTGTGGTTGTTGAGCTGGATTATTCATTGAGCCAGCGTCGCCGCCAGCGCCATGTGGGAGCCGCCTGGGTGGCGAATGCGTCGGGGCAGTGCCGATGATATCGACTGACACTGCACTTTCGCCCCCAAGGCGGCTCACACAATCAATGTCCCCTCACTTCTTCGCTTTCACCACCAACTGCGCAGGCGCGTCGCCCAGTGCTTGCCAGTTCGGCCGGTACATCGATTCGACCTGCGGCGGCGGCACGCGATACGTGCCCGGCGTCACCGCCCGCGACAGGTACAGCAGGTGCACCGTGTTGAAGCCTTGCAGGTCCACCGCAGCCACGTAGCGATCGCCCCGGAATTCCTGGTGTTTCAACCCGGCGTTTTCCATCGACTCGCGCCACTGCTTCACCGACTCGCTGGCGTCTTCCAGACTGGCGGCACTCTGCGCGAGGTTTTGGTTTTCGATTTCCAGGCCCGCGGGCAACAGGTCGACCACCAGTGCATCCGGCACGCGCTCTTTGGATTTCAGCTCCAGGTGCACCAAGACCAGCTCGCCGCTCTTCAGCGCATTGAGGTTCAGCGCCTCGCCGTCCATGCCGAGGTATTCACGACGGATCGCCAGGTTCTCGCCACCGGCCACTGGCGGCTGCGACGGGTAACCGGAAATCGTCATCTGCTGATACAGCGTGGCATCGCCGGTGTTTTGAACCGTCAACGGCGACGCCAGCACCGAGCTGTCGAGCTTCACCCCCGGCTGGTCGTTGCTCAGTTCGCGGTTGTTGCTGCCGCTGTTCAAGGTGGCCGCCCACTTCGCCTCGGGTTTGCCGAGCAGATCACGCCCGGCGAGGAACAGCGAATTACGCTCTTGGGTCGACAGATAGCGACTGGCCGCGACCTGATCGGACAGCGCGAACAGCCGCTCTTCAACCTTGTCCGACGCCAGTTTGTTCTCTTCCAGCAACGACAGAATCAGCGCCTGATCGCGCAACGGGCTGCCGTAATCAGCCAGCCAGTCGTTGGCCTTGCGACCGGCCGCGAGGCCTGCCAGCAACGCCTGATCGGCACGAGGCTTGTCGCCCATTTTTTCCAGCGCGATGGACAGCTGCACCAGCGGCAGACCGGAACGCGCATCGCTGCGTCGGTCGAACAGGCTGCGCAACGCCCCCAACGGCGCCTGCTGACTGCGCGACAACACAAGGCCCGCATAGGCCTGCACGGCAAAACGCGTGTGGTCGGCGTTTTCGCTGTAATTGACCTCGATCTGATTGCGCTCCTGCAGGTAACGCAGCAGACGTTCGTTGGCCTTCTTCAGCGCATCCGGCGGCACGGCAAAGCCTTGATCGCGTGCGCGCAGCAGGAAGTCGGTGACGTACGCCGTCAGCCAATACTCTTCCTCGCCGTCCGCGCCCCACAGGCCGAAGCTGCCGTTGTAGCGCTGCATGCCCAGCAGACGCTCGATGCCGATCTCGATCTTGCGTTTGCGCTCGGCGTCCGATTCGCCTTCCAGGCCCAGCCGTTTGAGGGTCGCGGCGTCGGCGTAGAGCGATGGATACAGCCCGCTGGTGGTCTGTTCCAGGCAGCCATACGGATAGGCCTTGAGCGCGCGAATCTGCTCGCCGAGGTTCAGCGGCGGACGGCTCGACACGGCCAACAGCGCTTCGCGCCCCGCCGGTTCGAAGGCGTCGAGCACGCCCTCCGGCAGACTCCACGTCTGATCCTTGAGCACGGCGCGGTACTGCCGCAGCATCGCCGGGTACGCCGGACGCACACCGATGGTCCACTCGCGGCTGAACGCAGGCAGGCTCTCGCCCGGCAAGTCCAGACCGTTGACCGTGACTCGAACCACGCCTTTGCCGAAACCGCCCTGAGCCTTCACCGGAATCTGCAGCGTGGTGCGCTGGCCCTGATTGAGGCTGATCGCCTTCGTGCCCTCCCCTTCGCCCAGGCTCAACTGGCCCTCAGCGGTGACTTGCACGTTGAGCTTCTGCGCCTTGCCGGAGAGGTTCGACAGGTCCAGCGCCACTTTGGTCTGGTCGCCACCGGCGAGGAAGCGCGGCGCCGACAGCTCGGCAATCAGCGGCGCCGCCACGACGGTTTTTGCTTCGGCCATGCCATAGCGCTCATCGGTCCAGGCTTGCGCCATGATCCGCAATTCGCCGTTGAAATCCGGAATATCAACGCTGACTTCGGCGTCGCCTTGCTCGTTCAAGGTCACCGGCGCACTTTGCAGGGCGACGATGGTGACGCTGGTTTCCGGACGCTTGCCGCCTTTGGCCAACGCCGCGTCGCCACCGAAGGCAAGGCTGGCCAGACGATTACGCCCCGCCTCAATCAACTGCCCATAAACATCGAGCTGATCGGCGCCGTATTCCTTGCGCCCGAACAGGCTGGCGAACGGGTCCGGCGTTGGGTATTCGGTGATGTTGAGGATGCCGACGTCCACCGCTGCCACCAGCACATGCACGTCTTTCGGAATCGAGCCGTCGGCGTTCCTGGCGTTGACCTTGAGTTTGAGTGGCTGCTTGGGGCGCATCTTCTCAGGCGCCGTGACTGTCAGCGCCAGCTTGCGTTGCGAGCGGTCCAGCGGCAGGTGCAGCACGCCGACCGCGCGTTTCGGCGTGACATTGGCCTTGCGTTCGCCAGGACGAATCACCAGCGCGCTGACGTACAGATCATGGCGCGCCCATTTCTTGTCCACCGGCACGTCGAAGGTTTTGCCCTCGGCCGGCACGTCGATCTCCTGCCACCACAGCGGTCCTTCGCTGGATTCCACCAGCAGATAGCCCTTGCCCGCCGAAGGCGGTGTGACGGTGACCTTGGCCGTGTCGCCATCGGCATAGGCCGGTTTGTCCAACGCGAGCTTGACCTGATCGGGACGCACCGCTCCGCCCTCGGCGTTGTCCTGCCAGCGGTAACCGGCCCAGAAACGCAGGCTGCTGACGATGCCGGTGGCCGGATCTTCGACCTCGACGCGGTACGGGCCCCATTCAACCGGGAAGCTGACCTTGGCGGTGGAATCCTTCTTCACGCTCAGGGTTTCTTCGGACAGGTTCAGGTACTTCTCGTTGTAGTGATAGCTCCAGCCATCGCTCTCCGAGTAGTTCCAGTAGTAGTCGCGGCGTTCGCGGATCAGCCGGACCTTGAGGTTGTCAGCCGCCAGCTTGTGGCCTTCGGCGTCGGCCATCAGGACCTCGAATTCCACCGGGCCATCGCCATCAGTGGCTTCGCCGTCGAACAGGCCACGCAGGCCGGGCATTGCGTCCGCAGGCCAGACCGGCTGGGCCAAACGACGGGTGATAGGCCGCCCGCCCGACTCTTGCAGGCTGGCTTGCAACACCAATTGCAGCGGAGACCGGGCCTTGGCCCATTGGCTGTCGATGCTCAGGTCGAGCTGACCATTGGCATCGAGGGTGCTGTCTTCGATTTCCAGATCCTGCTTCAGATCCTCTTCTGTGATCGAACCGAATTGATACCCCGGCAATCCCGGCACCGCTTCGCGCAACGGCCGCACATAGAGTTGGCCGGTCAGGCGATTGCCCGACGCAGGGGCGCCATAGAGGTAGCGGCCATTGATGGAAATGTCGAACGGCGCGTCCGGCGCCAAAGGCGTTTCGTTGCCCTTGAGTTCGAGTGCCATGCGTTCGGGGAGGAAATCCTCGACCTGGACTTCGTACAGCTGCGGCTTGCCGTCGCCCAGGTCAAAGACCAATTGCCAACGTCCGGTCGGGGATTCGTCCGACAGTTGCAGTTGATATTGGTAGAGCCCACTGGCGTCGGCGTCCCACACGAATTTGCGGCTGACCTGCTCGTCCGGGCGGCGCACTTCCACGCTGATTGGCTGAGGGTTCACACGCTTGCCATCGTTGTCGCGCAGCAGACCGTTGAGCAGCACGACCTCGCCGGGACGATACAGGTCACGCGGACCGAAGATGAAGAACTGCAACGGGTGAGCCTGTGGCCCGGTGATGTCGAACTCGGCGAGGTCCAGCGCCGCACTGTTCAAGCGCAACATGCTGGTCTGTTCAGCTTGTTTGGCCAGTAGCACTTGCGCCTTGGCGGGCAGCGGCAATTCGGCGTGACCGGCATTGTCGGTCTTGCCCTGGCCGACCACACGGCCCTTGTCGTCGTACAGTTCCACGTCGACGCCACTCAGCGCCTTGCCGCCTTCGAGTGCTTGAGTGAAGACGTCCAGGCGATTGCTGTAGCGGTGCGCGGAAAGACCGATGTCACTGAGGGTGAACAGCGTCGCTGGCTGCGAATAGTTGTAGGTCCCCGAGGCGCGCATCACAGCCAGGTAAACGCCCGGCTCTTGCAGCTGCTTGAGCCCGGCGATTGGCAGCAGCACGGTTTCACGGGTGTTGCGCGCAGGGTTCAGGTCGAAACGGCCGCCGTAGACCAGATCGGCCATGGGCAGTAGCTCCTTGGACTCATAGCTTTGCAGGCTCGACGAACCTTCCCACGCATTGAGGAACTCGGGCAGCGAATCGGGCTTGATGCGGAAGAATTCGACGTCGACCTTGTCGACGTTGAGCGCAATCACCGGCAGACCTTCGGCCAGACGAGTCGGCAGCAGGCTGCCACGGCTGGCGAAACCGACCGTGGCTTGCAGGTCGGAGGTTTCCAGCCGCGCGGAATATTCAGCGGCCAGGGTGTTGTTGTTCACCGCCAGCAGACCGGGGTCGATGGTCAGCACCAACTTGCGCTTTGGCTCAAGATGGCGAAGGCGCAGCTCCATGAGGTTGTCCGACAGTTCCCACGCGCCATCGACCTTGCCGTTGACGCTGTCGACCAGATGCACTTTCTCGGCAAATTTCTGGTCGGGGTTCAGCGGCACGGAAAAACTCAGCGACAGCGTGCTGGCGCCGTCGAGCTGAACTTCCGAAACGTCCACCACGGTCAGCTCACGTCCGGCGTAGCGTTTGCTCAACCCAGGCAGGTCGACCGCAGGTTTGGGTTTGCCCGTGTCCACCGCCGCCGCTTGAGGCGTGGCAGGTTGCGCAGGGGCAGGCGCGGGTTTATCGGAGGTGGAGGAATCGCAGGCACCGAGCAGTACCAGCGCGCAGGCCAGGAACAATCCTTTGTTAAGCATGAGGCACTCATTGGCAGCAATTGGGGTGAGGAGCAGCAGTTATAGCACTGCAATCATGGACGTACAGCGCGGCGCCGAGATAGACCGTGGGTTTGTGCGTTTGTTCGCAGGCCGCAAAATCACTCTCCGGTAGAAGTCGTACGCAAACTCTGCGGGAGTGAGCTTGCTCTCGAACGTTGACTTCCAGACGCAGAGACGGGCCGCGTCGCAATCGCCAATTCGTGAGCAAGCTCACTCCCACCGTTGAATCTGCGCTGTTTCTGCCGAATCGTTACAATGCCGCCCTTCCCGCTCACTGAATCCATAGAGCCTCCATGTCTCATTTCCTCTCCGACTGGCGTCAGCGCGTCACCCATCGACAGGTGTGGGCGCTGGCGGCGCCGATGATTTTGTCGAACCTCTCCGTGCCGCTGGTCTCGCTGGTGGACAGCACAGTGATCGGGCATTTGCCCCATGCCCACCAGCTCGGCGCGGTGGCGGTCGGCGGTACGCTTTACAGCTTTCTGGCCTGGGCGATGGGTTTTCTGCGCATGGGCACGACGGGGTTTGCAGCGCAGGCCGCAGGACGTAGAGACGGTACGGCGTTGCGTCAGGTGCTGTTGCAAGGCCTGTTGCTCGCGCTCGGGTTCTCTGTGTTGCTGGGGCTGATCGGCTTGCCGTTCCAGCACCTGGCGTTGCAGATCATGCAACCCTCCCCTGACCTCAACGATTTGACCCAAGACTTCTTTCACACTCGCCTGCTGGGCCTCCCCGCCGCGCTGGCGAGCTATGCGCTGGTAGGCTGGTTTCTCGGTTTGCAAAACGCGCGGGCGCCGCTGGCGATTCTGCTGACGACCAATCTGGTGAACATCGCGCTGAATCTGTGGTTCGTCCTCGGGCTGGAGTGGGGTGTCGTCGGCTGCGCCCGTGCTTCGGTGATGGCGGAGTGGATCGGCGCGCTGCTAGGACTGGCGCTGACCCGCAAAGGCCTTCGCGATTACCCCGGCCAACTGATCCTCTCGGCGCTCAAACGCTGGCACAGCTGGCGACCGCTGCTGGGGGTCAACCGGGACATTTTCATTCGTAGCCTGGTGCTGCAATCGGTGTTTTTCCTGATCACGGTACAAGGCGCACGATTGGGCGATGCCACGGTGGCCGCCAACGCGCTGCTGCTCAACGGCCTGCTGCTGACCGCCAACGCCCTGGACGGCCTCGCCCATGCAGTGGAGGCGCTGTGCGGCCACGCGATCGGCGCCCGCGACCGGGAAGCCCTGCGACGCTCGCTGAACGTGGCCACCGGATGGTCGTTGATTTGCAGTGTGGCGTTTGCAGTGTTCTTTCTCCTGGCGGGGCATCTGTTCATCGAGATGCAGACCGACATCATGGAAGTCCGCGAGATTGCTTTCGTTTACCTGCCTTACCTGGCCGTACTGCCTTTGGTCGCGGTCTGGAGCTACTTGCTCGACGGCCTGTTCATCGGCGCCACCCGCGCCACCGAAATGCGCAACGCGATGGTCGTCACCGCGCTCATTTCCGCGCCCTTTGCATGGCTGGCCCACGGGTTTGGCAACCACGGGCTGTGGGTGGCATTTCTGCTGTTCATGGCATTGCGGGCCTTGACGCTGGGGGTGATTGCGCGGCGATTGAATCGCACAGGGGGCTGGTTTGTTTAGCCCACCCCAACATTCCTTTGTGGAGACGAGCAGTCAGTTGTCTTGTCCGTGAACGAACGCCACCACCTCATCCAACACCGGCGCCAACCCGCGCATGGGTCGGGAGAACGTCGCTACCAACGTCGCGTGGCCTGGCTTGGAGAAATACAGTTCACGCACGGGCACACCCTGCCGCCTCAGCCGTTCGGCCATACCGCCGGTGTTGCGCCGGGGATTGACGACGGTGTCGTCCTTCGCCGCTATTAACAAAGCAGGCGGCGACGCGGCGCTGACATGGTTGATGGGCTGTGAATCGGGCGGCGAATTCGGGAAGTAAAACACCGGCTTCACCTCCGGGTTCTCGATCGGCAGAAAATCGTACGGCCCTGCCAGGCCGATCCAGCCGCTCAGCATCGACGGCTTCATGTCCACAGTGGCCAGCCATTTCGGGGCCAGCGCCAGCATCGCTGCGTTGTAGGCCCCTGCACTGTGCCCCATCACATAAAGCCGGGAGGGATCGCCGCGGTACTCGTGAATGTGCTGGTGAGTCCAGCCCACTGCCTTGGCACTGTCATCGAGAAAACCCTGGTAATGCACCTGTGGATAAAGTCGATAATCCGCCAGCACCGCAACGATGCCGCGGGACGCGAGCGCCTCGCCGACGAAGCTGTAATCGCTGCGTGAGCCGCTGTTCCAGCTGCCGCCGTAAAAGAACACCACCACCGGCGCATCAGCGGCTGCATCGATTGGGGTGTAAATATCCAGCCGATTGCGCGGGTCCGGGCCGTAGCTCACGTCTGCGGTTTTGCTGAAGGTGCCCCCTGGCGTAAATGCATTGAGCACCTTCAGCGGCGAACAGCCCAGCAGAACGCCCAGCAGCCCAGCGGCAAGCAACAGTCGAAATACGGTTTTGATCATCAGGCTCGCCATAGCGTGGAACAGAGTGGGTAAACCTTACGACTCCAGCCCATTCATCGAATTCAGAAGGTTATCGACACCCTTCTCACCCTCTGCTTCGGCGATGGAACACAGCATCACCTTCAGCCCGCTCAGCGTCACGCTTTTCGAATCGATGGTGACGAGGCTGCTGCCCACCCTGAAGTGCATTTCATGGTGCGCGGCCATGCGCATGATGAACCGATCATCAATGGAAAATTCAGGGGAGTCGCCGAGAAACGCCGAAGTGTCGATCCGGGTGGTCAGCACCCGGCGCGGCAGCGAGGCAGGGTCGGGGCGAGCGCGTGGGTTGATGTCCGGGTCCCATAGCCGGTCGCTGATGTAAGGCAGATTGGGATTGCCATCGCGGAAACTCACCACCACTTCCATGCCGCCCCACCAGGCCTGCTCACGCTGGGTCAGCGCCAGGTCGATGGGAATCCAGCAGTCATTGAAACGCGCACCATCGCCCTGATTACTCCATTCGAAACGCACCTTGAGCCGGCCACGCGCATCGCGCCGCGCAGGTTCGAACAAGCCCCCCACGACGCAGGCCCGCTGCATGCACATCTTCGGTGCCAGCGGCGGTATTCGGGCTTGCAGGCTGTGGCTCGGCTCCTGAACCGCGACTTCGAACGGCTCGCTGACCATGCCTTCCGGCAGTTCCTCGGTGAAGACCACGACATGCCCGGACCGGGTGTGCAGAAAGTGATAGTGCATGCTCTCCTCTTCGCACAGGCGCTGGACCAGTTGCAGGTCGCTCTCGCAATACTGCGCACAGTAATCGCGCTCGGCGCAGGGCTGCTTGCGATGCCAGAAAAAGCCCGACTCGTCGATGCCGTGCTCACTCAGCACCTGCGTGATGATCTGCTCGGCGCACATTCCTTGAAAGATCCGCTGGTTGTGCCGATAGGCCATCAGCCCGAGCCGGGGCCCCACCGTGATCAGGTAGCGCGCAGGCGTCCGTTGCGAGAGGTCGCTGGAAGCGCGCTCGGTGGCACTGCGCATGATGGTCTGGATATGGCCGTGAATCCCTGTCGTCGATCCGGCGGGGTACAGAAAGCACGCGCTGAACAGCAAATCATGAACATCCAGCGAACCGACCGGGCTAAAAATTTCCAGTTGAAAACTGTAGGGACGGTCGGCGGATTCCTGCCCTTCGCAGGTCAATACCTCGAATGTGCGTTTGGGGCGGCTGATGTCCAGACGCAGGTGGGGCATGTCATTGAAAAGGTGCATGGCGCGGGGATTCCTCAGCGAGCGGTTTCAGGCGGCCGGGGATTCTGTAACAGAAGATGCGTCAAGTAGAGGGGGTAAATGCAGAACAGGAAATGACCTACAGCAAGGGACAGCAGGCTGTCGGGAATATGTAGGAGAGTGTCGGGTTATGCGCAATCAGAGACATTTTTCGAAGGCCGAGCCGCAGGCAAATGCGGAGGATCAGACAGCCAGTTGGCTGCTGGTTCAACGCATTCGCCCGCAATCCGGCGCAGGGTTCGCGACTCGTTGCCTTACGACGACAGGTACGAAGACCGGGTCAGCCCCAGACGCAACGCGTCCAGGTACAGCGTGCGCTCGCGCGGGCTGATCTGCGCGCTGGCGACTTTGTCGCGGTAGTGCGTCATCAGTTCTTCGGGAGACAGGTGCACGTAGCGCAGCATGTCTTCGATGGTGTCGTGGGTTTCGATCCCGGCCGAATACGCACTGCCGTCCTGATTCTGATAGATGTTCACCGAATCGGTGTCACCGAACAGGTTGTGCATGTCGCCGAGGATTTCCTGATACGCGCCGACAAGGAACACACCCAACAGATAATCTTCGCCTTCGTTCAGTGCATGAACCGGCAGGCTGGTTTCGATGCTCTGCTCGTCCACGTACTGATTGATCTTGCCGTCGGAGTCGCAGGTCAGGTCTTGCAGCACGGCACGACGCAGCGGCTCTTCATCCAGACGGTGCAGTGGAATGATCGGCAGCACCTGATCGATCGCCCAGGTGTCCGGCAGGCTCTGGAACACTGAGAAATTGCAGATGTATTTGTCAGCCAGTTTGTCGTTGAGCTCGTCCAGCACCTGACGATGAGAACGCTGACGGGCTTTCAGCGAGTTGTGCAGACGGCGGCAAACGGCGAAATAGCACTGCTCGCCCAAGGCTTTCTGGGCCAACGTGATCTTGCCGTCCGAATACTGGCTGGCGATGTCGCTCATGTAATGCGTGGCGCGCCAGTAGGTTTCGGTGACCATTTCGATGTCGGTCGGGCCGAGCAGGTCAACCAGCCATTGCAGGGTTTCCGGCAGGCTTTCTTTGTCTTCGATCAACGGCACTTCATCGTTATGACGTTCGACGTCGGTGACCTGAATCACCAGCATCGCGTGGTGAGCGGTCAGCGAACGGCCGCTTTCCGAGAAGATGTGCGGATGCGGCAGGCTCTGCGCGTCACAGAATTCCTTGAGCATGCCGACCACGACACCGGCGTAATCGTCCATGTCGTAGTTGATCGAACTGGCGTTGCGGGAATGCGTGCCGTCGTAGTCAACGCCCAGACCGCCGCCCACATCGATGTGATCCACCGGCAGGCCGAGGTTGCGCAGCTCGCCATAGTAACGAATCGCCTCCTTGAAACCGTGCTGGTAGTCGGCCAGGTTGGCGATCTGCGAGCCCATGTGGAAGTGCAGCAGGCGGATGCCCTGGTCCAGACCGGCTTTGGTGAAGCGATCCACCACCGACAGCAGTTGCGCAGCAGAGAGACCGAACTTGGACTTCTCGCCCCCCGTGTCGGCCCATTTGCTCGACGCCAACGACGACAGGCGAACCCGCAGGCCCACTTGAGGTGCGACTTTCAGTTCGGCGGCTTCTTCGATGACCAGTTCGACTTCGGATTCTTTCTCGATGACGATGAAGACGTTATGGCCGAGCTTCTGGCCCATCAGCGCCAGGCGAATGAATTCGCGGTCCTTATAACCGTTGCAGACGATGGTGCCGCCTTTCGGCGCCAGCGCCAGCACGGCCATCAGCTCAGGCTTGGAGCCCGCTTCCAGACCGATGGAGACATTCTGCGTCGCGATGATGTTTTCCACCACCGCTTCCTGCTGGTTCACTTTGATCGGGTACAGCGCGGTGTATTGGCTCTGGTATTCCAGACGCGCGATGTTTTCGTCGAACGCGCCCGTCAGTTGACGCACGCGGTCTTGCAGGATGTCCGGGAAACGCACCAGCAACGGCAGGGACAACCCGCTCTTGCGCAACTCGTCGACCTGCTCGAAAAGGTCGATGGGCGAACTGCCCGGGCCGTTGGGACGGACTTCGACACGGCCGGCTTCGTTGATTGCAAAATAACCAGCCCCCCAATGGCGGATCCCATAGACACTGCGGCTGTCCGCCACGGTCCATTGGCTACCATCGTCTTTGCGTGTGCGTCGTACGGACATTGAAGTCCCCTATATAAAAGTCATGGAGCCCCGGCCTGACCGGCTGGGCGCAGTGTATAGAGTGGAAATGACGGTTTGGCGCCAGCCCGCATGGCTCAGTAGACCCATGGCACGGACCAGAGTTTGTTCAGTGCGTTGTCTTTGGTCGCCACCCGACCGGAAGCGAACCGGCAGAGGTGCGAAAGGGCTGTTCAACCGCCCGACTTTTTCGCCTTGAAACCCTGTTTGACCAGTTCCGCCAGCAGCGTTTCTACGTGATCGCCCTGAATCTCGATCACGCCATCCTTGAGCACACCGCCGGTTCCGCATCGACGCTTGAGCGTCGTCGCCAGTTCCTTGAGTGCATCCTCGGCCAACGGCACGCCGGTGATGGTCGTCACGGTCTTGCCGCCGCGGCCTTTGCTCTCGCGGCGCACACGGGCGATACCATCCCCTTCCGGGATCGCGGATGTCTTGCAGGTACAGGCATCGACAGGCTGGCGACAGTCCGGACAATGACGGCCGGCGTCGGTCGAAAACACCAAGCCACCCAGGGCGGCGAAGGATGCGGCTTTTTTGGCCACTGGGAATCCTCTTCTTGAGGACCAAAGTCTGGTCGGCGATACCGACCGCGAAGCCCCACTCAGGCAGGGGCAGCGCAACCGGACCATGGAGACAGTCCGGCTTGAAAAGTCGCGCAGTGTAACGGCAAAAAGCGCAGATGCTAAGTGCCAATATGCGCCAATTTACGGAACATTTGCGACGCCGCTCAAATAGCGCTTCAACGCTGCCAGAGAGTCCGGGCAGTAAGGCTTTTCAGCCGTTTCGCGCAACACCTGTTCGATGCCGATGAAACGCGCTTCCAGAACTTCTTCCGGTTGCAGTTTCAACGGCCCGTCCCAGATCGCCGAGAACACTGCACACCAAAGTCGATTGCCCGGCTGATCAAAGAAAAACGATTCATGGGGAGTCAGTTCGACCCCCGCCACACCGAGTTCCTCTTCCAGCTCGCGCGCAGCGGATTCGACGTAGCTTTCGTCAGCCTGAACCATGCCACCGGCGGCCACGTCCCAAAAACCGGGATAAATGGCTTTGCTCAAGGTACGGCGGTGGACGCACAGCTCGCCGGAAGAGTTGAACAGCAGGATGTACGTTCCCCGGCCGATCAGACCGCGCTCGCGCAATTCGGCGCGGGGCAGCGAGCCCAGTAGCCGATCCTGACGATCGACCCAGGCGATGCGCTCGGCATCGGAAGCCGCGCGGTGCGCGACTTCGTTTTCAGAGACCGACACCGATCAACCCTGAGACAGCAACTGGCGCAGGTCGATGACCGCTGCGTTGGCCCGCGACAGGTAGTTGGCCATGACCAGCGAGTGGTTGGCGAACACCCCAAAAGGGCTGCCGTTGAGAATCACCGGGCTCCACATCGGCTCTTGCGAGGCTTCCAGCTCGCGAATGATCTGGCGCACGCTCACGGTAGCGTTCTTCTTGGCCAGCACATCGGCGAAATCCACTTCGATAGCGCGCAGCAAGTGAGACAACGCCCAGGCCTGACCACGGGCTTCATAGAAGACGTTATCGATCTGCATCCACGGGGTTTCGACGATTTCTTCGTCCACTTGCGGCACTTCACCCGGCTTGACGGTCACGGTGGACTGCGCTTCGGTTTTTAGCGTGCTGTTAAGTTTCACGCGGCCAACGCTGGCAGACAGGCGCTGCGACAACGAGCCCAGACGCGTACCAACGTCGCCCAGCCAGTTATTCAGGTTGTCGGCTCGGGTGTAAAACAGCGCGCCCTTTTGATTCGGGTCGGACAAACGCGCCTGATAACGGCTCAGGGCAGCAATGCCTTCGCGGTATTGAGACTCACTGGACGGAAGCACCCAACTCTTGTTGTCGAAGTTGAACAACGGCTCGGCGCGGGCCAGATCGCCGTCTTCGGCCGACTGAGACTGCGACCGGGCGAAATCCTTACGCAGCGCGCGGCTCAAGTCGCGAACCTGGACCAGCACGCCGTACTCCCAGCTCGGGGTATTGTCCAGCCAGAGACCAGGCGGAAAGCGGTCGTTGGAAATGTACCCGCCCGGTTTATCGAGGAGGGTCGAGGCGACAGTCTTGAGGGTTTCGACGGTGGTGTAGCCAATCACCATCTGCTTGCCTTCGCGTTCGGCCGCGGCCTGGGCCTGTTGCTGAACCGGAAACAAAGGCGGCTCGCTGCTCCACCAGATGCCGAGCGCCACGGTCACGACCAGATAGATACCGACCACAGCGCCCACCGCACGGCTGAACAACAATCCGCTCAAGTACCCACGAGACCTGCGAGGCGTGCGCGACTCCTTGCCCATCGGCTTCTCGTCAACCCGCTCGTTCGCGCCCGCAGCGCCCGAGCGCTTCTTCCAATCCAGCATGGCCTTGTCCTTTCAATCACGGAATTCAGTGCTTCTGACCGCAACCTTACAGCAAGGTGCGTTTGTCAGGAACGCGAAGGATGGCCCAAATGCGCAATCGGCGGGTCCGTGAGCGGCAATGTGTTTGGCTTCAATCTGGCGTGCTGAGAAACGCCTCATCCATTCCCCTATATCCGCGCCTGAGCCTTGGCACGCATTTGGCTTGCAAGGACAGAAACTTGACGTGAATAAATGACAACAAAATGACTTACGGCACACTTGCAGGGGACGAGTAGTGCTAGCATAGCGCCAGCATTTTTCTCAGGGTTTCCCCTAGAAGTAGTCAGGACATGACCGAACCAGAAGATCCGAGCCGCGATCGGCTCAAGCACCATTTCGCGCAGCGCGTCATCCACCAGGCACGTCAGATCCTGGAGGTCTGGCAGCGCTTGCAGCAGAGCGAATGGACAGCTGCGGATCTGGAAGAACTCAGCGAATCCAACCAGCGTCTGCTGCGGTTCGCCGAACGTTTCGAACAGGAAGAACATGCGCATCTGGCGCGCGGTATCGCCCAGTCGTTGTTGGAAGTCGAAGCCAATCGAGGGCGGCTCAGCAGCGCGCTGATCACCGACCTTAACCGCCTGATGCAGCGCCTTTCCCGCACCGGTTTGCGCCATGGGGATCGGCTCGAGAACACATCACTGCCACCGCTGCGCAAACCCATCTACGTTGTGCTGCAGGATCACGACCGCGCCGAACGCCTGGCCAAACAGTTGGAATTCTTCGGTTTGAGCGCCCAGTCCCTCGAAAAACCACATGCGTTTCACACCGCGTTGGCCGAGCGTCTGCCCGCCGCCGTGGTGATGGACGTGGATTTTGGTGGCATGGGCGAAGGGCTGAAACTTGCGGCCAAGATGCAGGAAGGCCTGGAACAGAAACTGCCGCTGCTGTTTTTCAGTCATCACGAGACCGATACGCCAACACGACTGGCCGCCGTGCGCGCCGGGGGCGAGGAGTTTCTGACCGGTACGCTTGAGGCGTCCAGCCTGCTGGAAAAGATCGAGATCCTGACGCGAGTCGCGCAATACGATCCCTATAAAGTGCTGATCATCGACGACTCCCGCGCCCAGGCCACCCACACCGAACGGTTGCTCAACAATGCGGGCATCGTGACGCGCACGTTGTTGGACCCGATCCAGACGATGTCCGAGCTGGCTGAATTTCAACCGGACCTGATCATCCTTGACATGTACATGCCCGGCTGCACAGGTACCGAGCTGGCCAAAGTGATTCGCCACAACGATCGCTACGTGAGCGTGCCGATCATCTACCTGTCCGCCGAGGACGATCTGGATAAACAGCTGGATGCGATGAGCGAGGGCGGCGATGACTTTCTGACCAAGCCGATCAAGCCGCGGCATTTGATCACGACCGTCCGTAACCGCGCCGCCCGGGCTCGCAACCTGAAGGCCCGGATGGTCCGCGACAGCCTGACCGGCCTGTACAACCACACACACATTTTGCAATTGCTGGAAGATTGCAGTTTCCGTGCGCGCCGGGAAAACAAGCCGCTGAGCTTCGTGATGCTGGACATCGACCACTTCAAGAAAGTCAACGACGGCCATGGCCACCCCATGGGCGACCGGGTGATCAAGAGCCTCGCGCTGTTCCTCAAACAACGTTTGCGCAAGACCGATTACATCGGCCGTTACGGCGGCGAAGAATTCGCGGTGGTCATGCCCGATACCGACCTCAAATCCGCCTTCGGCGTACTGGACGAAATCCGCCGCCGCTTCGCGGAGATCCACTACCCTGCGCAACCGGTGGACCTGTTCTGTACGTTCAGTGCAGGCGTCGTGGAACTGGAAGACGGCGACGATGCGCTGACGCTGGCATCTCAGGCAGACAATGCGCTGTACCGTGCGAAAAAGGCAGGGCGCAATCAGGTCCACACGTTGCGGGAAGACATCATGCAGGCGAAGCGGCATTCGCCCATGGATGTCGTGAACTGAGGGCGGGACGGACCTTCGCTCGACCGGCGCGCAAGGGTGAGAAGGCATGTGCGCGAGGGGCCGAGTGAGGATGCCTGATCATTTGGAATGCTCAGGCGGCCAAGGCGCTCAGCACTCCGAGCGCGGCGAAGCAAAGAGCGGCTGTGACTAACGGCACCACCGCTAGCAACTTCAGGCCCTTGGGAAAATAAGCCACATCTTTCGGATCCAGAAGCCCGCGCCTTATCCAGAATTGAGAAAAGAGCAAACATCCGGCGACATTTCCAAACCGCGCCAACCGACCGTAGTAACCCGTGCCCAGAAGACGCAGATTAATATCCCTGATGTATTTGCTTCGAATTAAATATGCCTCCATTTTTTCCAGTTTGAAGTGCGATGCGTATAAACCGATGCAACTGTTGACGATGAACACTGCTAACACGACAAAACCTACTATCTGACTGGTTTCCATCTTCATTCTTCAAATGTCGAGAAAAGCACCGACCCCGCATCCGCCCCAAAAGGACTCAACGCTTTCCCCCCACCGATAGCACCCGCCACACTCCCGACAACAACGCAGCCAACGGTAATTGCGCCGCTTGATGCAAGGCCAAGCCCAAGACAAATCCCACCGGCAGCTCCCCCACCCAGCCACGCTCCACCAGCAGCCCCCGCGATGCCGGCCGCCGCCCTCCCACTCTCCACGTACTTCGCCCTAGTGCAAACATCCTCCCTCCCCAGCGAGCACGCCTCCTGAATCTCCAGCGCTGCCACTCCAACATCCAGCGCAACGCCTACATAAGTGCCTCGACTCAACACCTTGGCCGTCGCGGAAATCCGCCTCACGTTGTACGCGTACCCCCTCAACTCCCCGGTGTGCAGGAAGCGTTTGGTGGAGATGCCGAGGATGTCCTTGATCTTGCCTTGGTTGCCGAGCCCGGAACCCAGGCGGCCGATGTTCTGCAAACGGGTCTCAATCTTTGTAAACAGCACCTGCCGCTGAGCGAAGAACTGGTCGTTAGTGAGGGCGCCTGATCGCCAGCGCTGCATCGGGTTTTCGACTGCCTTCAGCAGTTTTTCCAGTTCTCGTAAATGCGCGCTCCACGCGCCGGTGGTACTGCCAATACCGATGGACCCGTAGCCCATGATGCTTTGCAGGACGTCGTAATTCTGGACCATGACCCGCTGCTGTGCGGGTCATGGCCCACCATCGACAGGCGGACATCGCTTGCCAGCATCATCAGCTCGTTTTCTTCAGGTGTGCACAAGTGTGACGGTCCATCCGTCATCACCACGACCTGGCCGGGCAGGATCGGATGAGGGCGAAGGTGGGCGTTGAGCTGGTCGAATTTCGCGCGAGCGCTGGCGGGCACTTTCAGCGTGTAATCCCGGAACTGGTAATAGTCTCGAACTTCGTCATTGATGAACGCATAAGGCCTGGACAATGGGCTCCCTCCTCCGGTGTGGGCTTGAAGGAGAGTGAGCGGGAATGGCGGTGCTGTCAGTAAACAAACCGTTCAATCCGGCCCGACTACGACATATTCAGAAAGGGCCTACAGCCTGCTGGACCATCTTCTTAATCACCCGAGGTGTCGACGGGATCAGCGGCTCAACGCGCGCCTGCATCCCTGCACACCCTGCGTTATCATGCGCCGACTTTTGTGATGCGAGACTGCCATGCGCCGGCTGCTTTGTCTGATGTTGCTGCTCCTTGCCCTGCCTGCTTTCAGCGCGAGCCTACTGGACAGTCGGCCTGGCTCGGGGCTGGGAAGTCCGGCGCTGGGCAACAGCTCCTCATTGGGCAGTTCCAGCCTCGACAACAGCAAGGATTTCCTGCCCGTTAGCCAGGCGTTCCAGTTGAACCTCATCGACACGTCAGCTGACTCGATCAAGCTGCAATTCGTCGCTGCCGAAGGCTACTACCTGTATCGCCACCGTTTTCAGTTCCGTACCGAGCCCGCGGACATGGGCCTGGGCGCGGCGCAGCTGCCAGAAGGCGAGAAGAAACACGACGAATATTTTGGCGACGTCGAGGTGTACCACGGCATTCTCGATATCAATCTGCCGCGCAAGGCGAATGACGCGCGGCCCTTTACGTTAGTCGTGACCTATCAAGGCTGTGCCGATAAAGGTCTTTGTTACCCTCCGGAAACCCAGCGCTTGAGCGTTGGCGAAGCGGCATCGGTCGCCGACGTTTCGGCATCGCCGAGCGCCGCAACCCAGAGGTCTTTCAGCTGGGAACAACTCGCGCTGTTCTTCCTCGCGGGCATCGGTCTGACCTTCACGCCATGCGTACTGCCCATGCTGCCGATCCTCTCCGGCGTCGTGTTGCGTGGGCAGATTGGCGGGCTGCGGGGGTTTTCACTTTCCTTGGCGTACGTGCTGCCGATGGCGATTTGCTTTGCAGCGCTCGGCGCACTGATGGGGATGTTCGGCGCCAGCCTCAATCTCCAGGCGCGGCTTCAATCGGCGTGGGTGCTGGTGCCGTTTGCGCTGTTCTTTGTGGTATTCGCCATCGCCATGTTCGGCGCGTTCGAACTGCGCCTGCCGCGCGTCTTGAATGACCGACTCGACCGCATCGCGGGCAACACGCAAGGCGGTTCGTTGTGGGGCGCGGCGGTGCTGGGCGTAGTGTCGAGCTTGTTGGTGTCGCCCTGCGTATCGGCGCCATTAGCGGGCGCCCTTCTTTATATAAGTGCCAGCGGCGACACACTGGGCGGCGCGCTGAAATTGTTCGCCCTCGGCTTGGGCATGGGCGCTCCGCTGGTATTGGTTGCCACGGGCGGCGCGGCCTGGCTGCCGAAAAGCGGTCCTTGGCTGGTCACGGTCAAGAACGCGATTGGGGTATTGCTGCTGGCGCTGGCCATCGGCCTGTTGAGCCGCGTGATTCCGGGCGAAGCCACGCTGCTGCTGTTTGGGCTGTTGTGGGCAGGGGTCGCGCTGTTTCTCGGCGCGCTGGAGTTCACGATCAAGTCCACGCGGGAGCGGCTCGCGCAGTTACTGGGGCTTTTCTTGCTGGTCTACGCGCTCGCCTGCTGGTACGGGGCGTTCAGCGGCCAGACCGATCCGCTTCGACCACTGGGACGTACGCCCCCTGCGCAGATCAAAGGCCGGGAAAGTGGTCAATCCACGCAGGCGTGGCAGACCGTGACCGATGTATCCGCGCTGAAGCAGATCCTCGCCGATGCAAAAAACGCCGAAAAACCGGTGTTGGTGGATTGGTACGCGGACTGGTGCATCAGCTGCAAAGTCATCGAGCATGAGGTGCTGCCTGATCCGAAAATCGTCGGTCAACTCAAGGGTTTTCGTCTGATCCGCTTCGACATGACCGACAGCAACGCCGAGCAACGCGCATTGCTCGACACTTACAAGCTGTTTGGCCCTCCCGCTCTGCTGTTTTTCGGAAAAGACGGGAACGAGCTGACAAATGTGCGTGTTGTCGGCGAAACCAACGTACAAGCGTTCTCTGAGCTGCTTTCTAGAGCTAATGACCAAATTTAGCCGCTGAGTCACAAACTTTGCGCGAACATCGGTCATCGTGCTGTCATTGTCGATATCTGGGCTGGTAACTGGACAGTCCAATGCGCTTTCCGGCATAGTCGCTCCGCATCAACGGCTTGCACTGGCTTGTGAGCGTCGACACTGCACACAACAAGGAACACACGATGGCGACCTTTCTGGTTCTTCACGGACCTAACCTGAACTTGCTGGGCACCCGCGAACCGGGGATCTACGGCTCGATCACGTTGGCCAACATCAACCAGGATCTGGAACAGCGCGCGCGCGAAGCCGGCCACCATTTGATGTACCTGCAAAGCAATGCCGAGTACGAGTTGATCGACCGCATTCACGCTGCTCGCGATGAAGGCGTGGATTTCATCCTGATCAATCCGGCTGCTTTCACTCACACAAGTGTCGCAATACGTGACGCGTTGCTGGGAGTGAGCATCCCATTCATCGAAGTGCACCTCTCGAACGTGCACAAGCGCGAACCTTTCCGCCATCACTCCTACTTTTCAGATGTCGCTGTAGGTGTGATCTGCGGCCTTGGCGCCAGCGGTTACCGACTGGCCCTGGAGGCTGCCCTGGAACAACTGGCCACCCGTTCAAAGGCATGACCGGCACAGTCTCGCACTGAGCCCCATGACCTGAACCGGCTACCGAATACCCCTGACCGTCCCCTTGGGAGTTGATGATTAATGGATATCCGTAAAGTCAAGAAACTGATCGAATTGCTGGAAGAGTCCGGCATCGACGAATTGGAAATCCGTGAAGGCGAAGAGTCCGTACGAATCAGCCGTCACAGCAAGACTCCAGCACAGCAGTACTATGCGCCGGCCCCGGTTGCAGCCCCTGCCGCCGCCCCTGCTCCAGCCGCCGCACCGGCCGCTGCCGCCGAAACCCCGTCAGCACCGAAACTAAACGGCGCTGTGGCCCGTTCGCCGATGGTCGGCACGTTCTATCGCAAGGCATCGCCTACTTCGCCAGCCTTCGTTGAAGTCGGCCAGACCGTGAAGAAAGGCGACACCCTGTGCATCGTCGAAGCGATGAAAATGATGAACCACATCGAAGCCGAAACCAGCGGCGTGATCGAGTCCATCCTCGTCGAAGACGGCCAGCCGGTTGAGTATGACCAGCCGCTGTTCACCATCGTTTGAACCGCGGAGTGCCTTTGATGACGAATCCTGCGAAGTTGGAAAAAGTGCTGATCGCCAACCGCGGTGAAATCGCTCTGCGGATTCTGCGCGCCTGCAAAGAGCTGGACATCAAGACCGTCGCCGTTTACTCCAAGGCTGACAAGGAGCTGATGCATCTGGGTCTGGCCGACGAATCCGTCTGCATCGGTCCGGCATCGGCCTCTCAGTCCTACCTGCACATCCCGGCGATCATCGCGGCAGCCGAAGTGACCGGCGCCACGGCCATCCACCCGGGCTATGGCTTCCTGGCGGAAAACGCCGATTTCGCCGAGCAGGTCGAAAAATCCGGTTTTGCGTTCATCGGCCCCAACGCTGACACCATTCGCCTGATGGGCGACAAGGTTTCAGCCAAGGACGCGATGATCCAGGCGGGCGTTCCGACCGTGCCGGGCTCCGACGGCCCGCTGCCGGAAGACGAACAAGAAGCCCTGCGCATCGGCCGTGAAGTCGGTTATCCAGTGATCATCAAAGCCGCTGGCGGCGGTGGTGGTCGTGGCATGCGTGTCGTGCACAAGGAAGAGGATCTCATTTCCTCGGCCAAGCTGACGCGTTCGGAAGCAGGTGCCGCCTTCGGCAACCCGATGGTGTATCTGGAGAAGTTCCTGACCAACCCGCGCCACGTCGAAGTGCAAGTGCTGTCCGACGGCCAGGGCCAGGCGATTCACTTGGGCGACCGCGATTGCTCGCTGCAACGCCGTCACCAGAAGGTGCTTGAAGAGGCGCCGGCTCCCGGCATCGACGAAAAAGCGCGCGCTGAAGTGCTGGCTCGCTGCGTCAAGGCCTGTATCGATATCGGCTATCGCGGCGCGGGTACGTTCGAATTCCTGTATGAAAATGGTGCGTTCTATTTCATCGAAATGAACACCCGCGTTCAGGTCGAGCACCCTGTTTCGGAAATGGTCACGGGTATCGACATCGTCAAGGAGATGCTGAGCATCGCCGCTGGCAACAAATTGTCGTACACCCAGGACGACGTGAAGATCCACGGTCACGCGCTCGAGTGCCGGATCAACGCCGAAGACCCGAAAACCTTCATGCCGAGCCCGGGCACGGTCAAGCATTTCCACGCTCCAGGCGGCAACGGCGTTCGCGTCGATTCGCACCTGTACAGTGGCTATGCCGTTCCGCCGAACTACGACTCGCTGATCGGCAAGCTGATCACGTGGGGCGCGACCCGCGACGAGGCCATGGCTCGGATGCGCAACGCCCTGGACGAAATCGTGGTCGACGGGATCAAGACCAACATCCCGCTGCACCGTGACCTGACCCGTGATGAAGGCTTCTGCAAAGGCGGCGTCAACATTCACTACCTGGAACACAAATTGGCCGCCGAGAAACACTGATCGGTCAGATTGTGCGTCACAACGACAAAGCCGCTCTCGAGCGGCTTTGTCGTTTTTTTTATGCCGCCGCAGATCCCCTCCTGTGGAAGATTCGATGCTCCCGGCAAACCGCATTCGCCAGCACGCTGGCTCCCACAAGGCTCATGCATAGGTCATAAACGTTGCACCGACGTCGCATCCGTGGGAGCCGGCTTGCTGGCGAATGTGGCGGATCATTCGACACATCAGCGTCTGATCCATTGCATTCGCCAGCACGCCGGCTCCCACAAGGGTCATGCATAGGTCGTAAAATCTGCACCGACGTCGCATCCGTGGGAGCCGGCTTGCTGGCGAATCTGGCGGATCATTCAACACATCAGCGTCTGATCCATTGCATTCGCCAGCAAGCCGGCTCCTACGGCCTTCGGCAAGAATCAAAAGCAGCGCTATGCCCACACCCTCTTTGTTGTTTCCCCCCGAACCCCGTAAACTTGCCGGTCTTTCGCGGCGCTGTGCCGCCCTGACATTTTTCAATTCGAAGGTAATCCGCCATGCCTTGGCTGCAAGTCCGTCTCGCCATCAGCCCAGAACAAGCCGAAACCTACGAAGACGCGCTTCTTGAAGTCGGTGCCGTGTCCGTGACCTTCATGGACGCCGAAGACCAGCCCATCTTCGAACCTGAACTGAACACCACGCCGCTGTGGTCTCACACGCATTTGCTCGCACTGTTCGAAGCCGACACCGACGCGAATCAAGTCCTGGCTCACCTCACCCTGCTCACCGGTGCGCCATTGCCTGAACACACCCACGAAGTGATCGAAGATCAGGATTGGGAACGCAGCTGGATGGACAATTTCCAACCCATGCGTTTTGGTCGGCGGCTGTGGATCGTGCCGAGCTGGCATGCAGCGCCCGAGCCGGACGCGGTCAATTTGCTGCTCGATCCCGGCCTGGCCTTCGGCACCGGCACCCACCCGACCACCGCCTTGTGCCTCGAATGGCTGGACGGCCAGGACCTGACCGACGCCAATGTGCTGGATTTCGGCTGCGGCTCGGGCATCCTCGCGATCGCCGCCCTGCTGTTGGGCGCGAAACATGCAGTGGGTACCGACATCGACGTGCAGGCACTCGAGGCTTCGCGCGACAACGCCGGACGCAACCAAGTCCCGGCTGAAAAATTTCCCTTGTACCTGCCTGAAGATTTGCCAAAAGAGCCAGCTGACGTATTGGTGGCTAATATTCTGGCTGGACCGTTGGTTTCCCTGGCACCGCAGCTGGCGACCCTGGTCAAACCCGGTGGCCGTCTGGCGTTGTCCGGCATTCTGGCTGAGCAAGGCGAAGAAGTGGCAGCTGCGTACGCTGACACGTTCGAGCTGGACCCGATCGCCCATCGCGACGGCTGGGTCCGGATCACCGGTCGCCGTCGCTAACGGCCATTGATCACACCCCTTTTAGGCGCTCGCTAACCCCCGGATACCCGCATGACCGACAGTTTCGTCACTCAGTGCCCCCACTGCCAGACCAGTTTCCGCGTCAGCCACGCTCAACTGAGCGTTGCCCGAGGCATGGTTCGCTGCGGCTCCTGCCTGCAAGTGTTCAACGCTGCGAAACAACTGTTGGAAAAAAGCGCCGAGGCCCGAGCCGCCGGCCAGCCTGCAGCAGAGCCCGTCCTACAGCCCCAGGCGCCAGAGCCCCCTCCGCCAACACCGGCGCCCACGCCGGCGGTTGAAATCCTCGCCCCTCAATCCGTGGTCGTCGCCCAACCTGCGCCACTGCCAGTCCAGAGCGAACGTCGCGCGGTAGACCTCGACAGTCTTGACCTCGACGATCTGGACGTTGAACTGGCCCGGCTCGAACAACGGGAAATCCAGCTGCCGGAATCCTTCGGCCACGCACGCGGCACTCGCGACCACGATGAAGTGGAGTCTTTCAGTGCCCGCCGCGACGAGCCTGAAGTCACTGGCGAAACCTGGGATCACAGCCCGAGTCACGACGACATCAGCCAGTTGCCGGAACTCCGTGCGGAGGTCATCGAAGAGCGCGAGATCCACCACGAGCCGGATTCGCTGATCGAACCTCTTGATCGCGACGAAATCGAGCACGACGACCCTCGCACGGAACCCTCGTTTTCCTCGACGCCTGCCGATTTCGATGACGAGCCGCGCGCCGAAGACAGCATGCGCGCCGAAGCCGCTTCCGACGAACGGCCCTCATCAGAACGTTTCTCGGCGCTCGACGGTGACGATACCGATGGCCGTCTTCAGCCGGACGAGCTTGACGACGAAGACCGCCGTCCGCAGACGAAAGGCAAGCGCGGGCGCAACGAACCCGGCCTGCGCGACCCTGCTCTGCTCGACCTGACGGACGACCCGCTGCAACTGGCCTGGCAGAAACCCAAGCCCCGCTGGGGGCGTCGCCTGCTCTGGATACTGCTGGTGCTGATCGCCCTTCTGGGGCTGGCAGGGCAATACGTCTGGTATCACTTCGACGAATTGGCGCGTCAGGATCAGTACCGCTCCTGGCTGCAGGACATCTGTCCGCAAGTGGGCTGCAAGCTGCCATCGAAAGTCGATATCAAGCTGTTGAAGAGCAGCAATCTCGTCGTCCGCAGCCATCCCGAATTCCAGGGCGCGTTGGTGGTCGACGCGATCATCTACAACCGCGCGTCGTTTTCTCAGCCCTTCCCGCTGCTGGAATTGCGCTTCGCTGACACCAATGGTCAGTTGATTGCCAGTCGTCGGTTCAAGCCTGGCGAATACTTGAGCGGCGAGCTCGCCGGCAAGGAGGAAATGCCGCCTCAGACGCCCATTCATATCGCGCTGGACATACTCGATCCGGGGCCGAAGGCAGTCAATTACAGCTTGAGCTTTCGTTCACCGGAGTGAACGCCCGGTGCAAGACTGAATCTGGGCCGCGAACCCCGCAACCGCACTGAAAAGCGGCACGCAGCAATCAGAAAGCTGGCGACAGTTTTATGACGACGCAGCCCAAAACCTAACGGTTTGCGATAAGAAAGCAGCTGTTCAGATTTTATCCAATTCAGCCTTTATCCAGTCACCGAGAGCGGGTATCATGCCCACCCTTTTTCATACTCTGGGTCCCGTCTGAATGGCTGCGAAAGCACTTTTCGGACCAGGCTTCGTGATTCGGCCCCACTACAGGTCACCCTATGTCGGCGGTACGCATCGGCCCCTATACATTGCAGAACGGCTTGATCCTCGCCCCCATGGCGGGCGTCACCGACCAGCCCTTCCGACAGCTCTGCCGCCAGCTTGGCGCGGGCCTGGTGGTCTCGGAAATGGTCACCAGTGACATGAGCCTGTGGAACAGCCGCAAGTCGCGGTTGCGCATGATTCATGAAAGTGATCCCGAGCCGCGCTCGGTGCAGATCGCCGGTGGAGATCCGCAGATGCTTGCGGACGCGGCACGCGCCAACGTCGAACTTGGCGCACAGATCATCGATATCAACATGGGCTGCCCGGCCAAGAAGGTCTGCAACAAGGCCGCAGGGTCGGCGCTGTTGAAAGATGAGCAATTGGTGACCGAAATCCTGCACGCGGTGGTCGCGGCAGTCGAGGTACCGGTCACCCTGAAGATTCGTACCGGCTGGGACCGGGCGAACAAGAACGGGCTGACCGTCGCCAAAATTGCCGAGCAAGCGGGCATTCAGGCGTTGGCAGTCCACGGCAGAACCCGGGCGGACCTTTACACCGGCGAAGCCGAATACGACACGATCGCTGCGATAAAACAGGCGGTGTCGATCCCGGTGTTCGCCAATGGCGACATCGTTTCACCGGAAAAGGCTCGGCACGTTCTGGACGCAACCGGTGCTGACGGGCTGTTGATAGGCCGGGCCGCTCAAGGGCGCCCATGGATTTTTCGCGAGATAGAACACTACCTGCGCACCGGGGAGATACTTCCCGCGCTGGCGCTGGAAGAAGTGGAACGCATTCTGCTAGAGCATCTGGCCGCGCTTCACACGTTCTATGGCGACGTGATGGGCGTGCGGATCGCCCGAAAGCATGTCGGCTGGTACCTCGCAACCTTGCCGGGGGCCAAGGAGTTTCGCGCCCGGTTCAATCGTTTGGAAGATACGGAAGCACAGTGCGCCAACGTTCGGGAATTCTTTGCCGAACGCGATAAAAGCCCGGAAGCAGGGAACGAACAAGAGGTGGCCGCATGACGATGATGACAGAGACTTTAGTGAGTGGAACAACACCCGTGAGCGACAACGTCAATTTGAAACAGCACCTCAACACGCCGAGCGAAGAGGGTCAGACCCTGCGCGGAAGCGTCGAAAAGGCGCTGCACAATTATTTCGCTCATCTAGAGGGTGCTGACGTCACTGATGTCTACAACCTGGTGCTCTCGGAAGTCGAGGCGCCGTTGCTCGAGTGCGTGATGAACTACGTAAAGGGCAACCAGACCAAGGCCTCTGAGCTGCTGGGTCTGAACCGTGGAACCCTGCGCAAGAAACTCAAGCAGTACGACCTGCTGTAAGCATCCAAAACAGAAAAGCGACCCACGTTGATGCGGTCGTTTTTTTTGCTGAATTCTTTTGCTTTTGATGGAAGTTGAGATGACCGACCAGACTACCCGCCTGCCGATCCGCCGCGCTCTGATCAGCGTTTCCGACAAGACCGGGATCCTTGAATTCGCGCGTGAACTCGAAGCCCTCGGCGTCGAGATTCTCTCCACGGGCGGTACGTTCAAGCTGCTCCAGGACAATGGCGTTGCAGCGGTAGAAGTCGCGGATTACACCGGTTTCGCAGAAATGATGGACGGCCGGGTCAAGACCCTGCACCCGAAAATCCACGGCGGGATTCTGGGTCGTCGGGGCACTGACGACGCAATCATGGCCGAACACGGCATCAAGCCGATCGACCTGGTGGCTGTTAACCTGTACCCATTCGAAGCCACCGTCTCCAAGCCTGGCTGTGACCTGCCGACTGCCATCGAGAACATCGACATCGGCGGCCCGACCATGGTCCGCTCGGCCGCGAAAAACCACAAAGACGTCGCCATCGTCGTCAACGCCAGCGACTACAGCCAAGTGCTGGAAAGCCTGAAAGCCGGTGGCCTGACCTACGCTCAGCGCTTCGACCTGATGCTCAAGGCGTTCGAGCACACCGCCGCCTACGACGGCATGATCGCCAACTACCTGGGCAGCGTCGATCAGCGCGCCGAAACCCTGTCCACTGAAGGCCGCAGCGAATTTCCGCGCACCTTCAATACCCAGTTCATCAAGGCGCAGGAAATGCGCTACGGCGAAAACCCGCACCAGAGCGCGGCGTTCTACGTGGAAGCCAAGCCTGCCGAAGTGGGCATTGCCACCGCGACGCAACTGCAGGGCAAAGAACTGTCCTACAACAACGTGGCCGACACCGACGCCGCGCTGGAATGCGTCAAGAGCTTCGTCAAGCCCGCGTGCGTCATCGTCAAGCACGCCAACCCGTGCGGCGTTGCGGTGAGCCCGGACGCCGAAGGCGGCATTCGCCAGGCGTACGAACTGGCCTACGCCACCGACAGCGAATCCGCCTTTGGCGGCATCATCGCGTTCAACCGTGAGCTGGATGCCGAGACCGCCAAAGCGATCGTCGAGCGTCAATTTGTCGAAGTCATCATCGCCCCGAGCGTCAGCGTCGAAGCCCGGGCCATTGTCGCCAGCAAAGCCAATGTGCGTCTGCTGACCAGCGGACAGTGGGATGCCGAGCGCGCGCCGGCGTGGGATTACAAGCGCGTCAACGGTGGCCTGCTGGTGCAGAGCCGGGACATCGGCATGATCACGGCCGACGATCTGAAAGTCGTGACCCAACGCGCCCCGAGCGAGCAGGAAATCCACGACCTGATCTTCGCCTGGAAAGTCGCCAAGTATGTGAAATCCAACGCCATCGTCTACGCCAAGAATCGTCAGACCATCGGTGTCGGCGCCGGCCAGATGAGCCGTGTCAACTCCGCTCGTATCGCCGCGATCAAGGCTGAGCACGCCGGTCTGCAAGTGCAGGGCGCGGTCATGGCCTCGGATGCGTTCTTCCCGTTCCGCGACGGCATCGACAACGCCGCCAAGGTCGGCATCACCGCGGTGATCCAGCCGGGCGGTTCGATGCGCGATGCAGAGGTCATCGCGGCGGCCGATGAAGCCGGTATCGCGATGGTGTTCACCGGTATGCGCCACTTCCGCCACTGATATGACAACGGCCGCACTGTAGCAGGCGTCTGCTGCGTTGGATGGGGCTCCGCTGATGCTCATTGCCAGGAGGCAACTCCGCTCAGCAAAGCCCCATCCGCCTTGCATCCACCTACTCCATTGCGACCTCGTATCGCAGTTTTGAAAAGATCCAAAACAAAGCGTTACGAGCGACACCCACAGAATTAGCGTCATCGAGGTTTTTTGAATGAATGTTTTGATCATCGGCAGCGGTGGCCGTGAACACGCGCTGGCCTGGAAGGTCGCGCAGGATGCTCGCGTGCAGAAGGTATTCGTCGCACCGGGCAATGCCGGGACGGCCATCGAGGCCAAGTGCGAGAACGTTGCTATCGACGTACTGGCCCTTGAGCAATTGGCTGACTTCGCCGAGAAGAACGTTTCGCTGACCATTGTCGGCCCTGAGGTCCCACTGGTCGCCGGTGTCGTCGATCTGTTCCGCTCCCGTGGCCTGGACTGCTTCGGTCCGACTCAGGGCGCTGCCCAACTGGAAGGCTCCAAGGCCTTCACCAAGGATTTCCTGGCGCGTCACAAGATCCCGACGGCCGATTACCAGAACTTCACCGAGATCGAGCCTGCGTTGACCTACCTGCGCGAGAAAGGCGCGCCGATCGTGATCAAGGCCGATGGCCTGGCCGCCGGTAAAGGCGTGATCGTTGCCATGTCTCTGGAAGAAGCCGAAGAAGCAGTACGCGACATGCTCGCGGGTAATGCGTTCGGCGATGCCGGTTCGCGCGTGGTCATCGAAGAATTCCTGGATGGCGAAGAAGCGAGCTTCATCGTCATGGTCGACGGCAAGAACGTTTTGCCAATGGCCACCAGTCAGGACCACAAACGCGTTGGCGACGGCGACAGCGGCCCTAATACGGGTGGCATGGGCGCGTACTCCCCGGCCCCCGTGGTCACCGCCGACGTGCACCAGCGCGTGATGGATCAGGTGATATGGCCGACCGTCCGAGGCATGGCCGAAGAAGGCAACGTTTACACCGGCTTCCTCTATGCTGGGCTCATGATCGACAAGGCAGGCAATCCGAAGGTCATCGAATTCAACTGCCGTTTCGGCGACCCGGAAACCCAACCGGTGATGCTGCGCCTGCAATCGAGTCTGGTCTTGCTGGTCGAGGCTGCTTTGGCGCAAGCTCTGGACAAAGTGGAAGCCCAATGGGACCCACGCCCGAGCCTTGGCATTGTGCTGGCCGCTGGCGGATACCCGGGCGATTACGCCAAAGGGGCTGCGATTACCGGTCTGGACGCGGCTGCGGCGTTGCCGGGCAAGGTGTTCCACGCGGGGACCGCGTTAAAGGATGGCCAGGTCGTGACCTCCGGTGGTCGCGTCCTGTGTGCGACCGCGCTGGGTGACACCGTGGGCGATGCGCAGAAACAGGCGTACGCACTGGCTGCAAAGCTTGACTGGGAAGGTTGTTTCTACCGCAAGGACATTGGCTACCGCGCCATTGCCCGGGAACGCGGCGAACACCTGGAGTAAGTTCTCGGTTCGGACGGCCTTTCTCGAGGGAGGGCTGTCCAGACGTCCGGTGCCTATCCAGAGTTAATTGGCTTCATTCATGAAGGGATTTCGCCGTGCGCTGGCTCAGGATTGCCACTTGTTCGATCATCGCGATGATCACCCTCCTCTGTGTGCCCACGGCCTTTGCCGAGGTCAGCGAGGGATGGTCGACCCTTGTCGACGATCAGGCCAATCTGCAGCTCAGCGACATTCGCTCTCCGCATTACGATTCTCAATTCAGCCCTGTCGAACTCGACAAGGTGCGCGCCGTCAGCCGTGACGCCGCCCTGTGGCTGCACTATCGGTTGCCCCCGACCGACCACGAACAGCTGGTGCGTATTTTTGCGCCGGACCTGGCCACCGTTGACATGTATGTACTCGATGGCGAGGCGTTGATCGATCACTCGCGCTCCGGCAACAAAGTCCCACGCGCCGCACAACCACTGCCTTCCATCGATTTTCTCCTGCCTGTTCCGCAAAGCGATCGGCCGCTGGATCTCTACTTGCGTCTGAAGTCCGAGCAAGAACTGCGTCCGAACATCTCGCTGGAGTCCGCGGTGTCCAGCGCGGCAGACGAACGTCGCCCCCTGCTGCTGGGTTTGTTCTTCGGTTCGTTGTTCATGCTGATCGTGCAGAACATCACCCGCTACGCCCAATCCCGCTCGGTGAGCAGCCTGTGGCTGGCCGCGTGTGAAGCGTGTCTTGGCCTGAGCGGGCTGTTGCTGCTGAACCTGCAGGCGCCGTGGCTACCACGATGGCATATCGCTCAAACCCCGAGCGCGCATCTGGCGCTGCTCATGGCGGCTGCGACTGGGCTGATGTACGCCTACTGCTTCTTCATCCAGCGCGGCGCTGAAACCCTTAATCGCCTGCTGATGAGCGTGCTGCTGATCGTCGGGTTTGGCGGGCTGCTGGTGCTGTTCGTCGACACCCTGCCGCTGAACATCTTGACCTTCCTGCTGGTGGCCCTGACGACTCTGACCATCACGCTGGTGTCGATCTATCACCTGCAAAAAGGCTATCGACCGGCCAGGCCGTTCGTGATTGCGATGATTGTGTTCAACCTCGGCAATCTGGTGATTGTGCCTGCGATGCTCTGGCTTACGACCATCGCCGCGCAAACGCTGATCATCGCGGTTTTGGGCATGTTTTGCCTGTGCGGCCTGCTGATGAGCATTGCCCTGAGCGAGCGCCATCGCAGCATTACCGAAGATAACTTCAGCATCAGCCGTGAGCTGGCGGCCAGCACCGCCGAAATCAATGCCAAGGCCGAGTTTCTGGCCAAGATCAGCCACGAAATCCGCACGCCCATGAACGGCGTATTGGGTATGACCGAATTGCTGCTGGGCACCCCCTTGTCGGTCAAGCAACGGGACTATGTGCAGACGATTCACAGCGCGGGCAACGAGCTGCTGACCCTGATCAACGAGATCCTCGACATCACCAAACTGGAGTCCGGGCAGATTGAGCTGGACGACGTGCAGTTCGACCTCAACGCGATGATCGAGGACTGTCTGAGCATCTTCCGGGCGAAGGCGGAACAACAGCGTGTCGAGCTGATCAGCTTCATTCAGCCGCAAGTGCCCCGTGTCATTAGCGGCGACCCGACCCGCTTGCGTCAAACGCTGCTCAGCTTGCTGGAAAACGCCCTGAAGAAAACTGACGAGGGCGAAATCCTGTTGGTCGTTGCGCTGGATTCGCGGGGCGGCAAACCGCGTCTGCGGATTGCCGTTCAGGACAGCGGCACCCCGCTGACGGCCAAGGAACGCGATGCCCTGCTCCATGCGGAACTGCACAGCAAAAATTTCCTCGCCGCCAGCAAGGTCGGCGGGCACCTTGGGTTGGTGATCGCCCGTCAGTTGATCCTGCTGATGAATGGCGAATTCGGCATTCAGAGCGGCAGCCATCACGGCAGCACCCTGTGGCTCAGCTTGCCCCTGGACCCGGAGCGCCTGGAGCAACCGCCATCTGATTTGGACAGCCCGCTCAAAGGCGCTCGGGTACTGGTGGTGGACGACAACGACACTTGCCGCAAAGTATTGGTGCAACAGTGCAGCGCATGGGGGCTGAACGTCAGCGCTGTGCCATCGGGTAAAGAAGCGCTGGCCCTGTTGCGCACCAAAGCGCACCTGCGTGATTACTTCGACATCGTGCTGCTGGACCAGAACATGCCCGGTATGACCGGCATGCAGCTGGCCGCCAAGATCAAGGAAGACCCGAGCCTCAATCACGACATTTTGCTGGTCATGCTCACGGGCATCAGCAATGCGCCGAGCAAGGTCATTGCGCGCAACGCCGGGGTCAAGCGCATCCTCGCCAAGCCCGTCGCGGGTTACACGCTCAAGACCACGCTGGCCGATGAATTGAATCAACGTAACAAAGGTCAGGCGCCGTATTCACCCGTTCCGGCGGTGATCAACGAAGTCGATGTGCCCAGCGATTTCCGAATCCTCGTGGCAGAAGACAACAGCATTTCCACGAAGGTGATTCGCGGCATGCTCGGCAAGCTCAATCTGCAACCGGACACCGCCAGCAATGGCGAGGAAGCCCTGCACGCCATGAAGGCTCAGCGCTACGACCTGGTGCTGATGGACTGCGAAATGCCGATCCTCGATGGCTTCTCGGCCACGCAGCAATTGCGCGCCTGGGAATTGGGCAATCAGCGGGAGCGCACTCCCGTGGTGGCGCTAACGGCGCACATCCTGACGGAGCACAAAGACCGCGCGCGCCAATCGGGCATGGACGGCCACATGGCGAAACCGGTGGAACTGTCGCAGCTACGGGAACTGGTCGAATACTGGGTCGAGCAACGGGCGCGTCGTCAGGCCGGTGATGAGCCCGACGATGAAGACCGCTATCAGCAAATCTGACCCGCTCTCCTGCTCGGCGCCTGATAGACTTCCTCCCGTCCGAGTCTGCCGCCACGAGCTCAAACCATGCTTCATGTGCTGTTCAGCGTTTACCTGAAGATGCTGGTGCTTTACAGCCCGTTCTTCGTCCTGTCGTGTTTCATCAGCTTGAGCCGTGGTTATTCGCGCAAGGAACGCCGGTACCTGGCGTGGAAAATTGCCTTTGCCACGCTGGTCTCCAGCGTATTGCTGTACCTGTTCGGACGGGTCATTTTCGGTGTCTTCGGCATCACCGCCGATGCCTTCCGTATCGGCGCCGGCAGCGTGCTGTTCATCTCGGCACTGGGCATGGCCCAAGGCAAGTCCGGCGTGCAGACCGATAACGTGCAGCAAGACGTCGCCATCGTTCCTCTGACCATCCCCATCACCGTTGGCCCCGGCACCATTGGCGCGCTGCTGGTCATGGGCGTCAGCCAGCCACATTGGGACGACAAACTCACGGCCATTGTCAGCATCGCGCTGGCGAGTTTCACCGTGGGGGTCGTGCTGTATCTGTCCCACAGCATCGAACGTATTCTGGGCGATCAGGGTTTGCAGATCGTCAGCCGGTTGATGGGGTTGTTCGTTTGCGCGCTGGCGGCTCAAATCATTTTCACGGGCATCAAGGGCTATCTGGTGCCCTGAAGCCTGCTCACCCGCGACAGCGTCATTAATCAGATCGGGTATTTCTGCATGACCCGGTCGCCTTGGGCATCCAGTTGCTGCAGGATGTCTTCGCGGTATCTGGCGTACGTGACGCGGTCGAAACGATACACCCCGCCACTGATGCGCAGCAGCATTTCACGCTGGGTCACGGTCCATAAGTCGAAGTCACGGGTATCCACCGTGCCCGTCAGCCGAATGCAATACGTCAGCAAAGTGATGTCGCCATTGGCATCGAGTGCGCAGGGTATCAACTGCATTCGCCCCAACTCCCCGTTGCGGTGCCCGCCGCTGAAGAACCCTCGCGCAAGGCGGTTGGTTTTCAAGGACGACCACGCTGCCTGTGCGAGCTTGGCCAATCGCCGAGAATTGACCGAATCGAAGATTTTATAGGTCACATTTTCTAGCTCCGAGGCATCGAAAATGACCTGTGGGGTGTGCTGTATCGGATTGACCAATGTCCAGCCGCGCTGTTGCAAACGCGTGTGATACCGAAACAGCCAATTCTGATATTCCCTCTTCGGATCAAAGTACCGACTGGCGAAGTCGTCAGCGTGGGCCAGACAACTGAGCACATCTTCACGGTCCGATCCGGCAGGGATGCCCTCGTGCAGAGCAATCATCGTGTTACCGATGACCATGCCAGAGACTTCGCTCATAGGCCCACCACTGTCACGGGAAACACCAGGCCAGGCTGTTTGGCTTGAAGGGCTTTGTTGACCCGGGTTCTCAGCGGGGCGTATCGAATGCCGTCGAATTGGGCGATCACCCGTGAACACATCATGTTCCCGATCAATTGATGGCGTGAGAAACACTGATTGAACGGGTTTTCCGCCAGCGTCTCGCGCGTCTCAAAGGCCAGAGACAGCGAAACACGCTCACCGGTCGGCCCCATGAAGCTGAGCCGCATGACCACAGTGCAAGCGTCGCCGGACGAGGACGTGCGGAACATGCCCTGCTTGAGCAGGCGAAACGCTTCGCCGTTGCCGGGCGCCGCGCACAGCTGAGTGAACAATGAGCGAAGCGGGTCGCCTTGCCAGTGCGCCAGTGAAGCGGGCAGCAAAGCGCCAAAGACATCGGCAGGTATCAGCGTTCCGGTGGTTTCTGCGCGCTCTTGAGTATCGGTCACATCGAGCCGCAGCCAGCCGAACTTGCTCGACGCATTGAGCAGGATGTCTTGCCACTGGCTGAACGTGTCGAATTTGTTGAATTGATGATCGGCAGCCAACTGCGTATACAACGTTGAGGCCATCATGTCGTCGCTCATCGCTTGATCGGGACATCCCCGCAACACCAGCAACTCAGAGCCATTGACGTGCACCTCGAGCAATTCCTTCGCCATAGGTCAACTCCTGTAAAAAAGGGCCGCAGTACGCACTGCGGCCCTTGAAATCAATCGATCGGATACAGCTCTACGACCGCGTCGGCAGATTTCTCCAGCGCATCGCGCACTTTCTGACGCCGGCCTCGGGCATACAGGGACTGATTGAAGACAAACACGTCCGAAGTACGGTGAACGTCTAGCGTCACCGAGTTCCAGTTGAAGAACAGGACATTGCCGACGGTCAGATCAGTCTTCAATTCCACTGCGCCAACCGCCAGGACGATCACGCCATCGGCGCTCTCTCTGCAGCCACCGACCATGGCTCGACCGCCGTTCAGGGGTTTGGTGGAGTTGTAGTTGAACAACCGAAGCGGCTCATCTCGCTCCTTCAGCTTTTCGATAGCAGCGGCGGCCGTGTCCAACAGCTGCGGCGCGCCTATCGCACCGACACCGGCGGCGTACAGCGAGTTGGCCAGAATTTGCATGACCACCTGATCCAGCGTCAGCACACGTTCGCGGCTGGAATAACTGCTGTAGGCGGCGTCTTGCGAAGTCCAATGCATGACTCGGGTCATGACTTCGCGAAAGACTTCATACCACTTCCCGGGCTCTTTGGTAGAGCTGTAACGCCGGTCGGCGGCAAGGGTGGCGTAGGAGTAGCTGTCGAGTACGTCATCCTTTGCTTGCTGGGTCATGCCTTCCACGAAACCGATGACGCCCGCACCGGACACCGCAGCCCCCGCAGGCACGATGGCCTCTGATGCAGGCAGGTCAACCGCGCGAGCCTCAGAGATCGAGTCCAGCGGCGGTACGGTGATCATGCTTTCAATAAATGTGTCGTTCTTCATTTCCAAATCCTTTTGGGTCAACGTCCTCACTGGACGATGAACACCCTAACGCACTTCGACAGGCATGTTTGGCAGTCAATCGGGAACAGGCGCGGTAACATTTGCTTATGAAAATAAGACGCGGCATTCAACTGCCGTTACGCAGGACCAGAACGGTCGAGGGTCTGGCTGAGCATTCGGAACATTGCCTACAAGCCAAGGTAACTCTCGGGGGATGTTGGACGCGCTAATGCGGATACATCCCCATCAGCGGGTGGCGATTTCCTGATTTTTTGAGGAGCCTTCCTACTGGGAGCGACGGAAACTCAGACGATGAGTTCCCATCGAGCCTACAAAGCGATCAACGCAAAGGTTTCGCGCCATACCAACGCGGCGTGTACACCCACTGCCCTCCTCCCACGCGAGGAAAGGTCGTGGTCAGCGACGAGCCGATCAGCACCATGGTGCGCATGTCGACCTGCTCCGGGGTGAGTTCGCCTAGCGTGACAACCTGCAAGGTCTGCCCCGGACGTCCGATGTCACGTCCCAAGGTCACTGGCGTTTCGGGCGTGCGATGTTGGCGGACGATTTCGAGGGCGCGGCCCAATTGCCAAGGGCGAGAACGGGAGATCGGGTTATAGAACGCCAGCGCCAGATCAGCCTGGCAGGCCAGGTCGAGGCGTTTCTCGATGACGTCCCAAGGCTTGAGGTTGTCCGACAGCGACATCACGCAGAAATCATGCCCCAAGGGCGCCCCGGCTTGAGCCGCCGTTGCCAGCGAGGCAGACACGCCTGGCAGGATTTCCAGATCGACCGAATGCCACAGCGGGTTATCCGATTCGTGCAGCGCTTCCAGCACCGCCGCCGCCATGGCGAACACGCCCGGATCGCCCGATGACACCACTACCACCGAACGCCCTTGAGCGGCCAGTTCGAAGGCGTGACGCGCGCGCTGCATTTCTTCGCGGTTGTCAGTGCAATGCAGGACTTGGTCGGCCCGAAACGGTCCGGCCATGCGCACGTAGGTTTCGTAACCCAGCACATCGTTGGCCCGCACCAGCTCGGCTTTGACCGCCGGAATCATGAACTCGGCAGCCCCTGGACCAAGGCCGATGACGGCGAGTCGGCCCCGCCCGTGACCGATCTGTTCAATGTCCAATGGTTGCGGCGCGACGACGATGGCGATGCCTTCAATCGGCGTAATCGGTGACAGCAGCTGCGGCAAGACCTGTTGCGCCATGTCACCCGGCGAGCCCGCTGCGGTGAAGCGTAACGGCACGTTCAGGGTCTCGGCTGCGGCATGCAAGGCGGGGTTCGCCATGTCGTGTTCACTGACCAGCAGGCATGCCAGTGATTGCAGCGCGATGCGCGATTCGTGCAGCGCCGCTTTCACGGCGTCGGCGACGTTGTCGACCTTTGCATCCACCGCCACTAACACGTTGCGTGGATAGATCAACAGTTCGTTGGCCGACGGCTCACGCTCGGCATAGCCCACGCGAATCGCCAACTCTGCACGATCATCTTCCGGCAACTGCGCTTGCGCGAGCCAGGGTGCTTCGCCTTCGATACGCACCCTTTCGCCTGACAGCAAATCGGAGACGAATCGCTTGCCCAGTTCCAGATCGCCCAGCGCGTATCCTGACGGCGGGTTGAGCAGGCAGGTGCCGAAACGCAGCTCGCCACTGGTGGTGATCGCCGGGGTCGTTTCCAGGCCCGACGCAATCTCGCGGGCCATGACGTTGACGCCCCCCAGTCCACCCAGCAACGGCACTACGGCGCTGCCATCCTCGGCGACCGCGAGCACGGGCGGCTCGGCGCCCTTCTCCAACAACACCGGGGCCAGGGTGCGAATGACGATCCCTGCCGCGCACAACGCGATGATCGGCGTGTCGTGTTGATAAAGCTGACGCAACGTTGCGCCAAACTCGGAATAGCTGCGGTCTGCGCCTGCAACGCGCCCGACCAGCCCGTGAATCAGCGCGTCCGGGTACAGCTGTTGAATGCGCCGCGCCGTGTTCAACGCGCCCTTGCCCAGAATGACAATCGCAGGGGCTTTCTGACTGGAATCTCCCATCAGCCTTGCCACCTTTCGCCGGGGACAATGATCAGCGAGAAATACGGCGATGACATCGGATCAACATCGGCCAGCGGCACGATTTTCTGATTGCTCATGGTCGCGCGTTCGACATACAGCGCGCGCCCGGCAAGCCCGGTTTCGACCAGCACCTGACGCACTTTCGGCAGATTGCGGCCCAACTTCATGATGACCGCCGCGTCAGCGTCCACCAGTTTGCGTTTGAGCTCATCGGGGGACAGCACGCCCGATAGCACCGACAGGCTTTGGTTGCGATACACCAAGGGCGCGCCTAGCACGGAAGCACCGCCAAGCATTGAGCAGACGCCGGGCACCACTTCGGCCTCGTAGCGCGCGGCGAGGCGGTCGTGCAGGTACATGTAGGAACCATAGAAGAACGGGTCACCCTCGCAGATGACCGCAACGTCGCGACCGGCATCCAGATGCGCGGCGACGTCGAGGCTGGCGCTGTCATAGAAGTCGCTGATGATCTGCTCGTAGGACATCGGCGCCGGCAGCGCTTCGGTGGTCACCGGGTACACCAGCGGCATCAGTGTCTGCGCGGCTTGCAGGTGCGCTTCGATGATGCCGAATGCGTTGCCTTTCTTACCCTTGGCAACGAAATAGGCCACAACGGGCGACTCACGCAGCAGGCGCAAGGCCTTGACGGTAATCAGCTCGGGATCACCAGGGCCCACGCCCAGGCCTATCAGACGACCACGAACCTGCATCATTCGATCTCCGTGGCGAGGGCATTGACCGCAGCGGCGGCCATGGCGCTGCCGCCACGACGGCCCTGCATGATCACGTACGGCACACCGCGGCTGTCGGCAGCGAGCATGTCCTTGGATTCCGCCGCCCCGACGAAACCGACCGGAAAGCCAAGGATCAGCGCAGGTTTCGGCGCGCCAGCATCGAGCATTTCCAGTAGATAGAACAATGCGGTGGGTGCGTTGCCGATGACCACGACTGCCCCCTCCAGATGCGGACGCCACAGTTCCAGCGCAGCGGCAGAGCGAGTGTTGCCCAGCTCGCGCGCCAACTCAGGCACGCCATCGTGCTTGAGCGTGCAGATCACCTGATTGTTGGCGGGTAACCGAGTGCGAGTGACACCTTCGGCGACCATGTGCGCATCGCAGAGGATCGGCGCGCCGGCGGCCAGGGCTTGTCGTCCCGCCGTACCGGCACCCGGCGAGTAGCGCAGCCCTTCGACCGCATCGACCATGCCGCAGGCGTGGATCACGCGCACGGCAAGTTTTTCCAGGTCGGCCGGGACGGTGTCGAGACGGGCTTCGGCGCGAATGATCGCGAAGGAGTTGCGATAAATCTCCTGGCCGTCGCGGATGTAATCAATCATCGGTGTTGCTCCGTGAGTCGGCGGTCAACAACGCACCGACTGCTTCTATAGTGAGGTCACGCCCACGCAGCGCGCCGAAACCCGGCTGCCCTGCGTGGCGAAAATACAGGTCATAACGTCCGGCAGACACCGCCTGCAACGTGACCGGGGCCGCGTGAGCGGCGGCGCAGGAACGGCTGCAACCGGACAGATGAACCGCTCGGCTCACCCCCTGTTGCTGCAGGTGCGTGGCCAATGTAAGCGCGTCGGCCTTGGTGTCGGCCAAGCCTTTGCCGCAGGCGGCTGAACCGGTGCAGGCGATCATCTGTGTCAAGGCTTGATTGGCGTCGCACAACAGGCCCACCGCGCCCAGCCCGTCGATAACACGAGGTGTGCTTTCAGTGCGCACGTTGCGCAGCATCAGGCTTTGCCAGGGAGTCATCGCCAGCCAGCCATCGCCCAGTTCAACGGCCAATGCCGCCGCGCGGCGCAACATGGACGGACTCAAGCGCCCCAACGGCACGACAGCGCCGACCGCAGTAAGTCCGGCTTCTCGTAGTGGATAACACCCGATGTGCGCGTTGGGGGTGACCGGCGCGCGACGCCATGTGGTGACTTTTTGATCATGCAGGACCGGATGCCGCAACCGCTCGGACAAGCGCTCAAGCACCCACGCCGGGGATCGCTCTTCAAGCAAATGACGCATGCGGGTCTGCTCGGACCGCGCATTGTCAAGGAACAACTCCAAGACCGCGACCACCAGATCATGACCCGCCTCCACTGACACCGCCGCCCATGGCGAGTCGGTCGCAGGGCAACCGGCCAGACCGAAGCCCAACAGCGTCTTGCCATCCACCCTCAACGCCGAGAGCCACAGATCGTGGGGGTGTTCGAGCATCGACAGACCTTCGCCCGCGTCCAGAGACACCGCGAACTTCGGCGACAGCTCGTGAAAGCGGGGATGGGTTTCCAGGGTGTGCAGAAGCTGCTCAGCCAGCGGGCGGGCATCGAACAGTTGATGAGGGTCGATGCCTGCGGTAGGGCTGAGCATCAGGTTGCGCACGTCATCACTGGCGAGATTCTTCGGCCCCAGCCCGGCATCGAGCAAGCTCGTGATCAGTCCCTGATGATCCTCACCAATCCCGCGAATCTGCAAATTGCCGCGGTTGGTCGCCTCAATGACACCGCTCGCGAACTGCTCGGCCGCATCCGCCACTGCCTGCGCCTGTTGCGCGGTAATCGCCCCCCCTGGCAACTTGATCCGGCAAATCCCGCCATCCAGCGCCGGAACGATACGCAACAACCCCGGACAGGCCGAGGGACGCAGGGGCGCAGCAGGGATTCGAGCGGACAACGGCTCGGCCAAAGGGTCACCTGATGTGAACGGAATGAAGGGGCAGAAGGCAGGTTCTGCAAGGCCGGTATTATGCCTGCTTTGGCGGGGGGCGGGAAAAGGCGGTCTGTCGGATGAGCGATACGCGCTACCTGAATGCGCCGGTAAGCTCCCGCCGGCCCATGCGAACGTCTCGGGAACAGATGCGCGCCCACAGGGGCATGCGCTTGCATTTCCGACAGGGCCACGGACGACGAGACCCTGCCAGCGGGGTATCATGCCGAGCTTATCCACAGGTCGCCCAAGCCGGCCTGTCGCAAGCATTGGGTCTGAGGGCAATACATGTCGCCGTGGCTGACAGTCGTGGGAATCGGTGAGGACGGCTACAAGGGGCTGGGCAAGAATGCCCGGCACGCGCTGTTGCAGGCGCGGCAGGTGTTCGGCAGTTCGCGCCAGCTCAATCTATTGCCGCCGTGCATTCAGTGCGAACGGCGTCAGTGGCCGAGCCCGTTTTCCCTGCAGCCCGTACTGGAGCAACGCGGAGAACCGATTTGCGTGCTTGCCAGTGGAGACCCGATGTTATTCGGCGTTGGCGTCAGTCTGTCGCGTCAGGTGCCGATCGAGCAGATGCGCGTGATCCCGGCGCCTTCTTCTTATTCGCTGGCTGCTGCGCGCCTGGGTTGGGCGTTGCAAGATGTCGTGACCCTTTCGGTCGTCGCTCGCCCACTGGCGGCCCTGAATGCGCAGCTGCACCACGGCCTGCGCCTGTTGGTGCTGAGCAATGACGGCCACAGCCCCGCAGCGATTGCCGCGTTGCTGCGTGAGCGGGGTTTCGGGCCTAGTCATATGACCGTCCTCGAACACCTCGGCGGCGCGACCGAACGTCGGGTGGAGGGTATCGCGCAGGATTGGTCGGACCTGGACATCGCCCCCCTGAATCTGGTGGCCATCGACTGCCGCGCCGAGCCGAACACCCTGCGCTTGTCGCCCCTCGGCGGTCTGCCGGACGACGCGTTTCGCCATGACGGTCAATTGACCAAACGCGATGTGCGAGCCATTACCCTCGCCCGCTTGGCCCCTGTGCCTGGCGAGCTGTTGTGGGATGTCGGCGCGGGCTGTGGCTCCATCGGTATCGAGTGGATGCGCGCCCATCCCACGTGCCGCGCGGTAGCGATTGAGTCGAATGAAGATCGCCAGGCGTTGATCGAATTCAACCGGGATGCGCTGGGCGTTCCAGGTCTGCAATTGGTGCGTGGCAAAGCCCCCGATGCCCTTGAAGGGCTTGAATGCCCGGATGCGATTTTCATCGGCGGCGGCGTGACCCGGGATGGAGTGCTGGACAGTTGCTGGGAACAGCTGCGCTCGGGGGGGCGCCTGATCGCCAACGCCGTGACGGTGCAAAGCGAGGCCATGCTGATCAACTGGCGCGAGCGCCACGGCGGTGAGCTGACCCGAGTCCACATCGCTCACTCCAAGCCTTTGGGAAAATTCGACACCTGGCGTCAGGCATTGCCCATCACCTTGCTCGAAGTGATCAAACCCTGATGCGCGACGAAACCGCCGAGCAACCTGCTCCCCTGCGCAGCGGCCTGACCACGGGCAGCTGCGCGACGGCTACCTCACTGGCGGCGGCGCAGTTGCTGTTGGCCGGTGAGGTCAGCGACGCCATCGACATCACGTTGCCCAAGGGCAGGCAGGTGCAGATGCGTCTGGAGTTCTGTCGCTTGATCGAAGGCGGCGCGGAGGCAGGAACGATCAAGGATGCGGGCGACGACCCGGACGTCACCCACGGCGCGCTGCTGTATTCACAAGTCCGCCTGACCGAAGCGCCCGGCGTACGGTTCGTCGCAGGGCCTGGCGTCGGCACGGTAACTCGACCCGGCCTGGTGCTGGGCGTTGGCGAGCCTGCGATCAACCCCGTGCCCCGGCGCATGATGACCGAACACCTGTCGCGACTGGCCGCCGAGCAAGGTTATGCAGGCGGCTTCGAAATCACGGTTTGCGTCGACAAAGGCAGCGAGCTGGCCCTCAAGACCATGAACCCGCGTCTGGGCATTCTGGGCGGGCTTTCTATCCTCGGCACCAGCGGCATCGTCCGGCCGTTTTCCTGCGCGGCGTACATCGCGTCGATTCATCAGGGCATCGACGTGGCCAACACCAACGGCTATCGACACATTGCTGCCTGCACCGGCAACGCCAGCGAAGACACCATGCGCCGGGTCTACGACCTGCCTGACATCGCCCTGATCGAGATGGGCGATTTCGTCGGCGCTGTCCTCAAGCATCTGCGCAAGGTGCCTGTGGATAAACTCAGCCTGTGCGGCGGTTTCGGCAAGATCAGCAAGCTCGCCGCTGGGCACATGGACCTGCACAGCCGGCACTCAAGCATCAATCTGGACCAGCTGGCGCAATGGGCGGCCGACGTGGGTGCTGACGCCGGTTTGCAAAAGCAGATTCGCGAAGCCAACACCAGCCAACAGGCGCTGGCCATCGCGGCGGCGGTCGGCGTGGCGCTGGGGGATGCGGTGTGTCAGCACGCGCTGGATTTCGCCCGCAGCGTGGTGCCGGCGCAGGTTCAAGTCGAGGTCTTTGCCATTGACCGGCAAGGTGGCATCGTCGGCCATGCGGGTGCGTTCCAGTGACGCGCATTTTATTGTTGGGCGGTGTGACGGAAGCGCTGGCCATCGCCCGGACGCTGGAGCCACACCACATCTACAGCCTTGCGGGCGTGGGCCGCGTGCCAAGCGACTTACATTGCCAAGTGCGAGTCGGCGGTTACGGCGGCGCGGAAGGCCTGGCGCAATTCGTACGCGATGAAGGTATTGGGCTGATCGTCGATGCGACGCATCCTTACGCCGCGCAGATCAGCCAGAACGCCGCAACCGCCGCGAAACTCACAGGCATTCCGTGCTGGGCCTTGCGTCGTCCAGCGTGGCAGGCCGGTCCTGAAGACGATTGGCGAGAGGTCTCGGACTGGGCCGAACTCATCACAGCGCTCGCGCCCTTCAAACGCCCGCTTTTCACCCTGGGACGCGAGCCTTTGCAACACCTGCACGAAATTCCGGAGCAGCAGTTCTGGACCCTCCGCGCCCTTGACCCCTATCCCGGTAACGAACGCTGCGAAGTCATCGGCGCCCGCGGCCCGTTTCATCTCGAAGACGAGCGCGGGTTGTTCGAGCGTCGCGACATTGATGTGCTGATCAGCAAAAACAGCGGGAGCAGCGCGACCGAGCCCAAGCTGGAAGTCGCGCGGGAGCGTGGGGTGCCCGTGCTGGTGTTGAAGCGGCCGGTATTGGCGGGTGCAGATCGGGAGTTCTGGAGCGTCGCGCAGGCGTTGTCCGCTCTACAAGACATTTCCTGATCCAGACCCAAATCGTCGTAAGTTCGCCAGAAACACGACGAACGCTCCGACTTTACTCGTCTGCTACGCCTGACTTCGGAAAAAAGCCTGACGGAATACCTTTTCCGCATGATTTTTTTCGAGCGTTCCACCTCATTCTCGAACTGGCTAAAGTTGTTAAAAGACAAAACTGGCCAACGACGCATATTTGCGCGACTTGATGCCGCTCAGGACGGGCATTTCGGGGATTGCCAACCGGTTGGCAGCGGAATTTATGAAATGCGAATACATTATGGACCTGGGTACCGGGTCTGCTTCACTCGCCGTGGCCCTGTCTTTTACCTCCTGCTGATTGGCGGCGACAAATCCACCCAGGCGCGTGATATCGATCAAGCCAAGGAAATGGTAAAGAACCTCGGCATGAGGACATGAAAATGAAAGTTAAAGAAGAATTCAAACCGTACGATGTGGTGGACTACCTCGATACGCCGGAAGACATGGCGGGTTATCTGGATGCTTGCCTGAAAGAAGATCAAGGCGATGGCGCCCTGGTTCTCAAAGCTCTCTGCAACATCGCCCGAGCGCATGGCATGACCCAAATCTCCCGAGACATGGGAGTGGATATGGACAGCCTATCCCAAGCGCTGAGCAATAAAGGTAATCCAGACCTTGCAACAATCATGAAAGTCATCAAAGCCTTGGGACTCAAGCTCCACGCTTCGACCTGACCCCCCGCGACACATCGCCGCACCCGCGCTTTTTACATCTTGCGACCATTCAGGCTAAATGGCCGACATGAAAGAACAACAACGTACCCTCATCAGCCTCAAGCGACGCCGGGCCTTTGCCTGGGTGGCGTGTTTTGCGCTGCTGTTCGGCATGTTGGCGATGCCCATGACGCCGACGATGCCGCGCACGCAAGCTGAGCGGGTGGTATGGGGGAGTTTCTGCACAGGCAGCGGCACGCGCCTGGTGGCAACGGCCCTTTTGCCTGCCGACCAAGGAACCCCGGAGCGTAACGATCACGCCCTGCTGGAACACTGCCCGTGCTGTTCTGGCGCGATGTCGATGGTGGCGATTCCCGCCGACAATCAGCCGGGCTTTATCGTCTTCATCCAGCCTATTCGGTTGCCGGACGCCATTCTGGTGTTCCATGCCCCGCCCCGTGTCTTATGGCCCAACCTCAACCCACGAGCCTCTCCGCGCGTCTGATCGTTCGTTCACGCTTTATCTCGCGTATCTGAATGACTTGGAGAGGCCTGCCCCATGTTGAAAAAAATCCTGCTACTGACGGCATTGTTGCTGTCCACCTGCGTGGTTGATGCCCACGAATACGAGAAGGGCCCACTGGCTATCGCTCACCCGTGGTCGATGGAGTTACCGCCCAACGCGCCCACCGTTGCGGCCTATTTCGTGATCAAAAACGGCGGCGCGGACGCCGATCGTCTGCTCAGCGTCGACAGCCCCATCGCGGGGACGGCTCAATTGCACGAGCATGTGCATCAGGACGGCCTGATGAAGATGCAGCAAGTCGACACGGTATCGATTCCGGCAAACGGAACGGTGACATTTGCCCCGATGGCGTACCACGTCATGCTGCTGGACTTGAAGGACCGCTCGAAGCTGACCACTGGCCAGCGCTTCCCGTTGAGCCTTCATTTCGAAAAGGCAGGCGATGTGACCGTTGAGGTAGCGGTGCAGAAAGAGGCACCCGACATGCCAGCACATGCTCATTAATCGTCCTTGCTGATCGACGCCGAATGCCCTTGAGCCGCTTATCCGCGAGACGCCGCCTTCACGCTCACGCTCCCCGTAAAACGTCGGGTGCGTGGCTGAGCCTGTTCGCGATGCTGATGATCTTCATCGGCCCGCTGATTTCGCAATCGATGCCAATGGAGCACCACGCGGGCATGCCGATGCCGGTCTCTATGGCGGCCGACATGAACATGCCCGCATCGATGGACAGGCCGTCTGGCGAACACAGCGGACACCACGCGAAAGCTCAGGACCCAGCCGGCGTCGACCATGTGATCTGGGCCAAGTGCGGCTATTGCACCCTGCTGTTCAGTTGCCCCGCGCTGACTCAAACACTCGCCGTCATTGCACCAGTTCCGCCGAAGCCCGCCGACTTCTACCGTGCGGCCCCGCGGGAGGGTCACGCACAACGCAAGGTCTTCCCCAACGCCCGCAGTCGCGCCCCGCCCTTCGCTTCCGTCGCTTGAAACTTCAGAACATTCGCACCCGCTGACGGCCATGCAGCCGTCAGCGGGCTGCGCCGTGCTTATCCCTGACGGGAGCGTTTCACTGTGTCCAAGCCCAATCTGTCTTTCTACAACCTGGCGTGGCGCTGGCATTTCTATGCCGGGCTGTTCGTGGCGCCGTTCATGATTCTGCTGTCATTGACCGGGATCGTTTATCTTTTCAAACCGCAGCTGGATTCACTGATGTACAGCGACCTGCTGACGGTCAAACCGGCCCATCACCTGCTGAGCGCCGACGAGCAGCAACAGCGTGTGCTCGCGGCCTACCCCAACGTATTGATCAGCAAATACCTGCCGCCTGTGAACGCGCAGAGCAGCGCGCAATTCGTGGTTAAACAAGACGGCCGCGACGTGAACCTGTTCATAGACCCCTATAGCGGCGAGCTCCTCGGCACCCAGGATGCGAAGAGCAACCTGCAAGCGATGGCCCGCGCGCTGCACGGCGAATTGATGATCGGCACGCTCGGCGATCGGCTCGTCGAGCTGGCGGCGGGTTGGGGCATCGTGCTGGTGGTATCAGGGCTTTATCTGTGGTGGCCGCGAGGACAATCACCGGCAGGCGTGTTATGGCCTCGGATCAGCGCCAAAGGCCGAGTGTTCTGGCGTGACCTGCATGCCGTGACCGGTTTCTGGGGCTCGGTGGCGCTGCTGTTCATGCTGTTGAGCGGCATGACCTGGACGGGCATTTGGGGCAAGGTCTACGCCGATGTCTGGAACACCTTTCCGGCCGCGATGTGGAATGACGTGCCGAAGTCTGACAAACAGGCCGGCGAGCTGAACACCGCCGCCGTGCAGACCGTGCCGTGGGCGATGGAGAACACGCCAATGCCGGTGTCGTCTGGCGATCATGCCGAGCACATGAACCACCGCGCCATGTCCAGCGCACCCGCCGCGCCGACGATCACCCTGCAACGGGTCGTGGACATCGCCAAGGAGCGGGAGATCGAACCCGGCTACAGCATCACCCCGCCGAAAACCGCCGATGGCGTGTTCACTGTCTCAGTGTTCGCCGACGACCCGCGCAACGACGCCACACTGCATGTCGATCAGTACAGCGGCAAGGTGCTGGCGGATGTGCGTTACGGCGATTACAGCCTGGTGTCTCGGGCCACGGAGCTGGGCGTGATGCTGCACGAAGGCAAGATGTTCGGCTGGGTGAATCAGCTGATCATCTTGTTCATTTGCCTGATGGTGCTGCTGAGCTCGGTCAGCGGAATTGTGATCTGGTGGAAACGTCGCCCGCAAAACCGTTGGGGCGTGCCGCCGCTGCGCCATGATTTGCCTCGCTGGAAAACCGCGACGGCAGTGATGATCCTGCTGGGCATCGCCTTTCCGCTCGTCGGGATTTCCATGTTGGCCGTGTGGGTGCTCGATCGGATAGCCCTTTCGCGCTTTGCCAAATCGACGACAACAGCTTAGATTGCGTCCTGCGGGGCCTGAGACCTTTTTTGGGTGGTTTAGTGATGAATTCCTCCTCATTTCCGGTTTCAGGCCCCGTCCTTCCATTCAGCTGCGTCATTGGCTTTTCCACATCCCACTCGTACGAACCCATTTGTGGGAGATTCTATGGCTGCGGGCAAACCGCATTCGCCAGCGAGCCGGCTCCCACAGGGGTCATGCATAGGTCATAAAATCTGCGACCGACATCGTATCCGTGGGAGCCGGCTTGCTGGCGAATCCGGTCTTACATTTATGAGAGTATTGACTGACCTACCACCTTCGCCAGCAAGCCAGCTCCTACAGATTCAGCGCGCGGCACATTTCTCGTAAAACCTGTCGACTCAGACAACTTCGTCGCACCACATCAGCGCACCTTGCGCACCATCACTCCGGTCCCATCCCACATTGGTGCAAGCCCTCCCCGCTTCGCGACGCTTTCATTCGATTTTGCGACGTTTTCGCCGTTGGCCCAGCCTTTGCTAAAGCCTAACCAGCCTCAACCTCTGCACAGCCAACCGCCGTCATTTCTAAAAAATCAAAGAATGGAGCTAGCCAATGAAGCGTCGTAGTTTGCTTAAAGCGTTCACCTTGTCCGCATCGATCGCCGCTATGGGTTTGACCTGGACCGCCCAGGCCGCTGACACCATCAAGGTCGGCATTCTTCATTCTTTGTCCGGGACCATGGCCATCTCCGAAACGTCGCTCAAAGACATGGCGCTGATGACCATCGACGAAATCAACGCCAAGGGCGGCGTGAACGGCAAGAAGCTGGAAGCCGTGGTCGTTGACCCTGCGTCCAACTGGCCGCTGTTCGCCGAGAAGGCGCGTCAATTGATCACTCAGGACAAAGTGTCCGTGGTCTTCGGTTGCTGGACGTCGGTGTCGCGTAAATCGGTGTTGCCGGTCTTCGAAGAGCTGAACGGCCTGCTGTTCTACCCGGTGCAGTACGAAGGGGAAGAGATGTCGCCGAACGTGTTCTACACCGGCGCCGCGCCTAACCAGCAGGCGATTCCCGCAGTCGAGTACCTGATGAGCGAAGACGGCGGCGCGGCCAAGCGCTTCTTCCTGCTGGGCACCGACTACGTGTACCCACGCACCACCAACAAGATTCTGCGTTCGTTCCTGCACTCCAAAGGCGTGAAGGACAGCGACATCGAAGAGGTCTACACCCCGTTCGGTCACAGCGATTACCAGACCATCGTGGCCAACATCAAGAAGTTCTCCGCTGGCGGCAAGACCGCTGTGATCTCCACCGTCAACGGCGACTCCAACGTGCCGTTCTACAAGGAGCTGGGTAACCAAGGCCTGAAGGCCACCGATGTGCCGGTCGTGGCGTTCTCGGTGGGGGAAGAAGAACTGCGTGGCGTCGACACCAAGCCGCTGGTGGGCAACCTGGCCGCCTGGAACTACTTCGAGTCGGTGAAGAACCCGGTCAACACCAAGTTCGTCGCAGACTGGAAAGCCTACGCCAAGGCGCACAACCTGCCGAACGCCGACAAGGCGGTGACCAACGACCCGATGGAAGCCACCTACGTGGGCATCCACATGTGGGCGCAGGCGGTCGAGAAAGCCAAATCCACCGACGTGGATAAAGTCCGCGACGCCATGGCTGGCCAGACCTTCGCCGCGCCATCGGGCTTCACCCTGACCATGGACAAGACCAACCATCACCTGCACAAGCCAGTGATGATCGGCGAGATCAAAGCCGACGGTCAGTTCAACGTGGTCTGGAAAACCAAGGAGCCGATCCGTGCTCAGCCTTGGAGTCCGTTCATTCCGGGCAACGACAAGAAGCCTGACTATGCGGTGAAGAGTAACTGACACCCTGTCGGGCTTGCGCCCGACATCTCCTGTAGGAGCGTGGCTTGTCCCGCGATCTGGCGCGAAGCGGCAGTGAATCCATCACATGCGGTGAGTCTGTCATACCGCGTTTGCGGGTTTTACGACGGGTCCCCCGCCGATCGCGGGACAAGCCTCGCTCCTACAGAGTTTCACGCATGACGTTATGTCATGCGGGTGCTTCCAGGACACCGATATGCCCATACCTCTCTACCGCTTCATCCTCGCGTTGAGCCTGTTGCTGCCTTTCGCGGCGCATGCCAGCGATGCCAGCGACTTTGTCGCGGCCGAATCTCCCGAACGCGCAGAATTGCTGGAAGCCTGGGCCGCCAAGCCCGATCCGGCGCGCGTCGAATTGTTGGTTGCCCTGCAGGAAGGTCGCGTGGCCGCCGACAGCAGCAACCGTGCGTTCATTCAGAACGGCGACACTTACACCGCCGTGGATCCCAACGCTCCGGCTTTAGCGGACGCCCCTAATCCCGACGAGCCACAGGCGATCAGCCTGAATAACCGCCTGCGCGGTCTGGTGGAAACGGCGCTGGCCAGTCACCAACTGCTCGCTGCCGACGCCAAGCTGCGTCTGGCCGCCGCGTTGACCCTGCAAAAAAGCGCACGTCCGGCGCAGCTTCAATTGCTGATGAAACAGGTCGCCGCAGAAAAAGACGACGCTGTTCATTCAGCCCTGAACCTGGCGCTGGCCAATCTGCAACTGGTCGACACCAGCCCGACGGTGCGCCTCGCCGCTGTCCGCCTGCTGGGTGAAACCGGCGATCCCTTGGCCCGGACGCGCCTGGAAAACCTGCTGGAACCGAACGTCGAAACCGATCCCTCGGTGCGTCTGGCGGCCGAGACCAGTCTGGCGCAAGTCAAACGCAAGCTAATGATCGGCGAAGTGATCGGTCAGGTGTTCAGCGGTATTTCGCTCGGCTCGATCCTGCTGCTGGCCGCGTTGGGTCTGGCGATCACCTTCGGCTTGCTGGGCGTGATCAACATGGCCCACGGCGAAATGCTGATGCTCGGCGCCTATGCCACGTATGTGGTGCAGATCATGTTCCAACGCTATGCCCCAGGCGCGATCGAGCTGTACCCGCTGGTGGCGCTGCCGGTGGCGTTCTTCGTCACGGCCTGCATCGGCATGGCGCTGGAGCGAACAGTGATTCGCCACTTGTACGGCCGCCCGCTGGAAACCCTGCTCGCCACCTGGGGCATCAGCCTGATGCTGATTCAGTTGATTCGCGTGGTGTTCGGTGCGCAAAACGTCGAAGTGGCCAATCCGGCCTGGCTGTCCGGCGGGATTCAGGTGCTGCCGAACCTTGTGCTGCCGTACAACCGGATCATCATCATTGGCTTCGCGCTGTTCGTGGTAGTGCTGACCTGGCTGCTGCTGAACAAGACCCGCCTGGGTCTGAACGTGCGCGCCGTGACCCAGAACCGCAACATGGCCGCCTGTTGTGGCGTGCCCACCGGGCGCATCGACATGATGGCCTTCGGACTCGGTTCCGGCATCGCCGGGTTGGGCGGCGTCGCGCTGAGTCAGATCGGCAACGTCGGTCCTGACCTGGGCCAGAGCTACATCATCGACTCGTTCCTGGTGGTGGTGCTCGGCGGTGTCGGTCAACTGGCCGGCAGCGTGATGGCCGCCTTCGGGCTGGGCATCGCCAACAAGATTCTCGAACCGCAAATTGGCGCAGTGCTGGGCAAGATCCTGATCCTGGCGCTGATCATTCTGTTTATCCAGAAACGTCCGCAAGGGCTGTTCGCGCTCAAAGGACGGGTGATCGACTGATGAACCAGCCAATGATGGTTACCGCCGCGCAACGCGCTGGCACCAAAGTCACGCTCGGAGTGGGCTTGGTCATCCTCGCCCTGTTGATCGCCTTGCCGCTGATGTCGCTACTGCCCGAAAGCAACCCGCTACAGGTCTCGGCCTACACCCTGACGCTGGTGGGCAAGATTCTGTGTTACGCCATCGTTGCGTTGGCCCTGGATCTGGTCTGGGGCTATGCAGGCCTGCTATCGCTGGGGCACGGCCTGTTCTTCGCCCTGGGCGGCTACGCGATGGGCATGTACCTGATGCGCGAAGCCTCGGGCGACGGCCTGCCCGCGTTCATGACCTTCCTGTCGTGGACCGAGCTGCCGTGGTACTGGGTCGGCACCCAGCATTTCCTCTGGGCGATGTGCCTGGTGGTGTTGGCGCCGGGTCTGTTGGCACTGGTGTTCGGCTTTTTCGCCTTCCGCTCGCGAATCAAGGGCGTGTATTTCTCGATCATGACCCAAGCCCTGACTTTCGCCGGGATGCTGCTGTTCTTTCGCAACGAAACGGGTTTTGGCGGCAACAACGGATTCACCAACTTCCGCAGCATTCTAGGCTTCAGCATCACTTCGCAAGGCACGCGGGCAGTGCTGTTTCTGCTCACCGTGGCGTTGCTGGTCGGCAGCCTGTTCGTCGGCTGGCGATTGGCACGCAGCAAATTCGGCCGGGTGCTGACCGCTGTGCGCGATGCGGAAAACCGCTTGATGTTCTGCGGCTACGACCCCCGTGGTTTCAAGCTGTTCGTGTGGGTACTGAGTGCGGTGTTATGCGGCTTGGCAGGGGCGCTGTACGTACCGCAAGTGGGCATCATCAACCCCAGCGAAATGTCGCCGACCAACTCCATCGAAGCCGCGGTGTGGGTCGCTTTGGGCGGTCGTGGCACGTTGATCGGCCCGTTGCTGGGCGCCGGTCTGGTCAACGGCATGAAGAGCTGGTTTACCGTGGCCTTCCCTGAATACTGGCTGTTCTTCCTCGGGGCGCTGTTCATTGTGGTGACGCTGTACCTGCCCAAAGGCGTGATTGGCCTGATGAAAAAAAGGGACGAACAATGAAAAGCACACCGACTCCCGCGTTCGATCCGTTGCTGGACCCGAACAGTGACGCTGGCACCAGCCGCGACGCCATCGGGCTGGGCCAGGTCGCAGGGAAAGGCCTGAACACTCGGCACGGCACCATTCTCACGCTGGAAAACATCAGCGTGAGTTTCGACGGTTTCAAGGCGCTGAACGACCTGAACCTGTACATCGGCGTGGGGGAATTGCGCTGCGTCATCGGCCCCAACGGTGCGGGCAAGACCACGCTGATGGACGTCATCACCGGCAAGACCCGCCCCAGCCACGGTACCGCCTGGTTCGGCGAGACGCTGGACCTGACCAGGATGAGCGAAGTGCAGATCGCTCAGGCCGGGATCGGGCGCAAATTCCAGAAGCCCACGGTGTTCGAAGCGCTGAGCGTGTTCGAGAACCTGGAGCTGGCGCAGAAGACCGACAAGTCGGTGTGGGCCAGCCTGAGGGCCAGGCTCAACGGCGAGCAGCGCGACCGCATCAGCGAAGTGCTGGAAACCATACGCCTGACCGCCTCGACGGAGCGTCCAGCCGGACTGCTTTCCCACGGACAGAAGCAGTTTCTGGAAATCGGCATGTTGCTGGTCCAGGACCCGCAGCTGTTGCTGCTCGATGAGCCCGTCGCGGGCATGACCGACGCCGAAACCGAGTTCACCGCTGAACTGTTCAAAAGCCTCGCGGGCAAGCATTCGCTGATGGTGGTCGAGCACGACATGGGCTTCGTCGGCACCATCGCCGACCACGTGACCGTGCTGCACCAAGGCAGTGTTCTGGCGGAAGGCTCACTGGAAGACGTGCAGGCGGATGAGCGGGTGATTGAGGTGTATCTCGGCAGATAACCCCGCCCCTGTAGGAGTGAGCTTGCTCGCGATGACGATTGCCTAGTCAACACATCATCGCCTGACGAACCGCTATCGCGAGCAAGCTCACTCCTACAGGTCTTGATTAATTGCATGAGAATGTAGCCATGCTCCAGGTTGAAAAGCTTCACCAATACTACGGCGGCAGCCACATCCTGCGTGGCCTGTCTTTTGACGTGAAGATCGGCGAAGTCACCTGCCTGTTGGGCCGGAACGGCGTGGGCAAGACCACGTTGCTGAAAGTGCTGATGGGCCTGCTGCCCGCCAAAGAAGGCATGGTGCAGTGGGAGGGCAAGCCGATCACCGGTTTCAAACCGCACCAGCGCGTGCACGCCGGCATCGCTTACGTGCCGCAAGGCCGCGAGATTTTCGGGCGTCTGACGGTGGAAGAAAACCTGCTGATGGGGCTGTCCCGCTTTCCTGGCTCCGAGGCCAAAGAAGTACCCGCCTTCATCTACGAGCTGTTCCCGGTGCTCCTGCAAATGAAACATCGCCGTGGCGGCGACTTGTCAGGCGGGCAACAGCAGCAACTGGCCATCGGCCGCGCCCTGGCCAGCCGGCCCCGCCTGCTGATTCTCGACGAACCCACCGAAGGCATTCAGCCCTCGGTGATCAAGGAAATCGGCGCAGTGATCAAGAAGCTCGCGGCCCGCGGCGACATGGCAATTCTGCTGGTCGAGCAGTTCTACGACTTCGCCGCCGAGCTGGCGGATCAGTACATCGTCATGTCCCGTGGCGAGATCATTCAGCACGGTCGCGGTGAAAACATGGAAGCCGAGGGCGTTCGTGGTCTGGTGACCATTTGATGCCCCGATCAGCTAAGGTAGACGCCTTCGACGTGCGATTGCGAATTCTATGAATCTTCCTGCCCACACCGCCCTGTTCACGCCCAGCTGGCACGCCGAGCTGGAGCTGGGCTATGGGCGTTTCGACGACACCACGCGCCCGACCCAACGCCGCCATAAAGGCCCCCTGCGGGTGCAAAAACACCTGTACCCCGAAGGGCCGGAAGTCTGTCAGCACATCATCGTTCACCCACCGGGCGGGATCGCCGGTGGGGATCGCCTCGACATCAGCGCCAGCGTTGGTCCCGATGCCTGGGTGCAGCTCACCAGCCCGGGCGCCGCCAAGTGGTATCGCGCCGCAGGCGCCGCTTATCAACAGCTTGAATTGAAGGTCGCCGCAGGCGCGACGCTGGAATGGCTGCCGCAGGAGACGATTGCCTTCAGCGAGGCCAAGGCCGAACTGACCACCCGCATTGATCTGGAGGGCGATGCGCGGCTGTTTTATTGGGACGTCGTCGCGCTGGGGCGCCCGGCCAGTGGCGAGCGTTTCGATCAAGGGCATTTTCAGGCGCATCTGGACATTCGACGGGACGGCAAATTGCTGTGGCATGAACGCCAGCGCCTCACGGGCAATGACGCCTTGCTGGATTCACCGGTGGGCCTGTGCGGTAAACCGGTGTTCGCGACGCTGATCGTGACCGGGGAGATTGACGCGGAGCTGATGGAGCGTTGCCGCGAACGGGCTGAACACTCGCCGGTGCGTGGGGATTTGAGCCAGTTGCCGGGTCTGATCGTGGCGCGCTGCCTGGCTGACGAAGCGCTGCATGCGCGGGCCTGGTTGATTGAATTATGGACACTGCTGCGGCCTGCTCTGCTTGGTCGCGACGCGGTCGCACCCAGAATCTGGAGTACTTAAGCACCGTGGCCCTTGTAGGAGTGAGCTTGCTCGCGATAGCGGTGAGTCAGACAGATATCCTTCTCTGAAGAACCGCTATCGCGAGCAAGCTCACTCCTACAAGATTTGCGGTGGCTTCAACTTATTTGGTTTTGAAACGGAAAAAAACATGGACCTGACGCCACGCGAAAAAGACAAGATGCTGATCTTCACCGCAGGCCTGGTGGCCGAGCGGCGACTGGCACGGGGCTTGAAGCTCAACTACCCGGAAGCCATGGCCTTCATTTCCGCCGCGCTGCTCGAGGGCGCGCGCGATGGGCAGACCGTCGCAGAACTCATGCACTACGGCACCACCCTGCTCACCCGTGAACAAGTGATGGAAGGCATCCCGGAAATGATCCCGGAGATCCAGGTCGAGGCCACCTTCCCGGACGGCACCAAGCTGGTCACCGTCCACCAGCCGATTGCCTGAAACACCCTTTTGAACAAGTGAAAACGAACATGACGTATACGATTCGTGACGCGCTGCTGACTGACATGCCTGCCGTGCTGGACATCTACAACGACGCCGTCCTCAACACCACGGCGATCTGGAACGAACAACCCGTTGACCTGGCCAATCGCGAAGCGTGGTTCGCCGCACGCCAGACCCAGGCTTATCCGATTCTGGTGGTCGTCGATGGTGCCGATCAGGTGCTGGGCTATTCCTCGTTCGGCGACTGGCGGCCCTTCGAAGGCTTCCGCCACACCGTCGAACACTCGGTCTACGTGCGCGCCGATCAGCGCGGCAATGGCCTCGGTCCCTTGTTGATGAAAGCGCTGATCGAGCGAGCCAAAACCTGTGACAAGCACATGATGGTCGCGGCCATAGAAAGTGGGAATGCAGCGTCGATTCACCTGCATGAACGACAAGGCTTCACCACCACCGGCCAAATGCCGCAAGTCGGCACCAAGTTTGGTCGCTGGCTGGACCTGACCTTCATGCAACTGGACCTGTCGCCGGGCGCCAAGGCGCCGCCTTCCCAAGCGCCAGGTCAGTAACCCGTTCGCCAACGCTATGCCCTGATTTCTTTAAAGGAAGCCAAGTCATGAATGCTGCCCAGCTGCGACGCGTCACCGGTGAAAGCTTTGCGCATTACCGTCACGGTCTGGTGGCGTTGTTGCTGGACGCCGTGCACCGAGGCGCGTCCGTGGGCTTCATGGCTGATCTGAGCGCCGATGAGGCCTACGGCTGGTGGGAAAGCGTCAAGACTGAGGTCGAGCTGGGCAAGGTGTTGATGTGGGTAGTGGTGCAGGACGAGCAGGTGCTGGCCACCGTGCAACTGGCGCTGTGCCAAAAGGCCAACGGCCTGAACCGTGCCGAAGTGCAAAAGCTGCTGGTGCTGCATCACGCCCGCCGTCGCGGGTTGGCGACGCAACTGATGCAGGCCGTCGATCAGGCCGCCGCGCAGCACAAACGCGGGCTGCTGTACCTGGACACCCTGGCCGGTTCACCGGCCGAAGATTTCTATCGCGCGCTGGGTTATGAGCTGTGCGGCCAACTGCCGGACTACGCCTGCAACCCGGACGGCGAGTACCACGCCACCGCCATTTATTACAAGTTACTGTCGAGGAAGAGCGCATGATTCCTGGTGAATACCAGATCCAGCCCGGTGACATCGAACTCAATGTCGGGCGCCGGACGATCACCCTCAGTGTCGCCAATAGCGGCGACCGGCCGATTCAGGTCGGGTCGCATTTCCATTTCTTCGAAACCAACGACGCCCTCACCTTCGACCGCGCCGCCGCCCGCGGCATGCGCTTGAACATCCCCGCAGGCACCGCCGTACGCTTCGAGCCGGGCCAGGCGCGAGAAGTCGAGCTAGTGGACCTGGCGGGGTTGCGTCGGGTGTTCGGGTTCGCCGGGCGGGTAATGGGCGACCTGTAGCAGCGCCGAGCTTCAAGCCACAAGCGGCAAGAAACAGCAGTCCGCGGCGTACACAATTCCGCTTTTACTTGAGGCTTGCAGCTTGAAGCTTGCAGCTCAAATTGATTCGAGGAACGAGAATGAAGATCAGCCGACAAGCCTACGCCGACATGTTTGGCCCTACCGTGGGTGACCGCGTGCGTCTGGCCGACACTGGGCTGTGGGTCGAAGTCGAGAAAGACTTCACTACTTACGGCGAAGAAGTGAAATTCGGCGGCGGCAAGGTCATCCGCGATGGCATGGGCCAGGGCCAGCTGTCAGCCGATGACGTGGTCGACACGCTGATCACCAACGCACTGATCATCGATCACTGGGGCATCGTCAAAGCCGACGTCGGCCTCAAGGACGGGCGCATCGCCGCCATCGGCAAAGCGGGCAACCCGGACATTCAGCCGGACGTGACCATCGCCATCGGCGCGGCCACCGAGGTCATCGCTGGTGAGGGCATGATCCTCACCGCAGGCGGCGTCGACACCCACATTCACTTCATCTGTCCGCAGCAGATCGAAGAAGCGTTGATGAGCGGCGTCACGACCATGATTGGCGGCGGCACTGGCCCCGCGACCGGGACCAATGCCACCACCGTCACTCCCGGCAAATGGCACATGATGCGCATGCTGCAGGCCGCCGAGGCGTTTCCGATGAACATCGGCTTCACCGGCAAGGGCAACGTCAGCGTGCCCGAGCCCTTGATCGAGCAGGTCAAGGCGGGCGCCATCGGCCTGAAACTCCACGAAGACTGGGGCACCACGCCGGCCGCCATCGACAACTGCCTGAGCGTCGCCGATCAGTACGACGTGCAGGTGGCGATCCACACCGACACCCTGAACGAGTCCGGCTTCGTCGAAACCACGCTCGGCGCGTTCAAGAACCGCACCATTCACACCTATCACACCGAAGGCGCCGGGGGCGGCCACGCGCCGGACATCATCAAGGCCTGCGGCTTCCCTAACGTGCTGCCGAGTTCGACCAACCCCACCCGGCCGTTCACCCGCAACACCATCGACGAGCATCTGGACATGCTGATGGTCTGTCACCACCTGGACCCGAGCATCGCCGAGGACGTGGCCTTCGCCGAAAGCCGCATCCGTCGTGAGACCATCGCCGCCGAAGACATCCTCCACGACCTGGGCGCGTTCTCGATGCTCAGCTCCGACAGTCAGGCCATGGGCCGCGTGGGTGAAGTGATCCTGCGCACCTGGCAGACCGCCGACAAGATGAAACGCCAGCGCGGCGCCCTGCCGGGTGACGGTGAGGGTAACGACAATTTCCGGGTCAAGCGTTACATCGCCAAATACACCATCAACCCGTCGATCACACACGGCATCAGCCACGAAGTCGGCTCGGTGGAAGTGGGCAAGTGGGCGGACCTGGTGCTGTGGCGCCCGGCATTCTTCGGCGTCAAACCGACGCTGATCCTCAAGGGGGGCTCCATCGCCGCCAGCCTGATGGGCGATGCCAACGCCTCGATCCCGACCCCGCAACCAGTGCACTACCGCCCGATGTTCGCCAGCTACGGCAGCTCACTGCACGCCAGCAGCCTGACCTTCATCAGCCAGGCGGCGTTCGATGCCGGCGTGCCTGAACAGTTGGGTTTGAAGAAACAGATCGGTGTAGTGAAAGGCTGCCGCAGCGTCACCAAGGCCGACCTGATTCACAACGACTACCTGCCCAAGATCGACGTCGATCCGCAAACCTACCAGGTCAAGGCCGACGGCGTGTTGCTGTGGTGCGAGCCTGCGGACGTGTTGCCGATGGCGCAGCGGTATTTCTTGTTCTGACGCGCATACCCTGTGTGAGACGTCGGAGGTTACGACGGCAGCGGACATTCACGTTTGCCCGAACCGCTGACGCCTCACAGCGAGCCCCTCAATCGTCTAACGCTTTATCGACCTTATCTTTGAGATCCTTTGCGGGATACTGCCCCACCAACTGAGGGACAACTTCTTTTCCGTCCTTGATGAACACCATGGTCGGCCCGTGATTAATCCCGTATTTCTTTGAGGTGATGGGGCTCAGGAAGTCGGACAAATTCTTGTCCAACGCAATCTCGACCCTAAAAAACGCGACCTTGCCGGTGTCGCTGTAGCCCTTCGCAACCTCATCGAAGATAGGGTCCATTCTGGCACTGGCATTAGCGGTGCCTTTCGCGGTCTTTTTTTCCCGAGTGGAAAATTCCACGACCGCCAGACGTCCTTTCGCGCCAGCCTGAGTTTCAAAGTTAGAGTCGTCAACAACAATCACGTCCATGGTGAGCTCCTTGCTTCAGTGTTTGAAGGGTTAGATGAACGTATGCCTCGCACGCGTGCACGTCTACTGTCAGAAATGACAGTAGACGTGGCGCAAACCGGTTGTTCTTCCCGTCACGACATGGCGCTAATATGGCTCGCCCTTCACTCAGCGCTTTGCCAGCAAGAGCGAGCACCCCGAGCGGTCTCGAATCCGATTGAATCTCAAGGCATGCGAATGAAAATTTCCAAACAAACCTACGCCGACATGTTTGGCCCTACCGTGGGTGACCGCGTGCGTCTGGCCGACACTGAACTGTGGTCGAAGTCGAGAAAGACTTCACCACTTACGGCGAAGAAGTGAAATCCGGCGGCGGCAAGGTCATCCGCGATGGCATGGGCCGGGGCCAGCGGTCAGCCGATGACGTGGTCGACACGCTGATCACCAACGCACTGATCATCGATCACTGGGCATCGTAAAGCCGACGTCGGCCTCAAGGACAGGCGCATCGCCGCCAGCCTCATGGGCGATGCCAACGCCTCGATCCCGACCCCGCAGCCGGTGCACTACCGCCCGATGTTCGCCAGCTACGGCAGCTCACTGCACGCCAGCAGCCTCGCTTTCATCAGCCAGGCGGCGTTCGATGCCGGCGTGCCCGAACAGTTGGGGTTGAAGAAACAGATCGGCGTAGTGAAAGGCTGCCGCAGCGTCACCAAGGCCGATCTGATTCACAACGACTATTTGCCCAAGATCGACGTCGATCCGCAAACCTACCAGGTCAAGGCCGACGGCGTGTTGTTGTGGTGCGAGCCTGCGGACGTGTTGCCGATGGCGCAGCGGTATTTTCTGTTCTGACGCTGTAGGAGCGCGCTTGCCCGCGATTGCGGTCTCCCGGTGACAGAGATGTCGCCTGACACATCTCTATCGCGGGCAAGCGCGCTACTACTGGTCTACGCCACCAATCAGGAACCTTTGCTGATCAACGCAGGCAAAGTCGTCTTGCCACTAAGCAGCCCCACTTTCTGCAAAATGTCATTGATCGCTCCGACTACACCCAACTCCTGATTGGACAGTTTCTCGTTACTCACACCCTTCTCCAACGCCTGATACACCAGCAGCTTGCCTCTGGACACGTCGTCGTTGGGATCGCTTGGAGCATGTTTGTCGTCTTCGATTTTCTCGGTGAGCAAGGCAACTTGCTCATTGGCGAATAGCACAAATTCCTCTTTCGACATGGTGTCCTCCTTGGACGCACGATTGAGCAGCGTTTTCAGAGCCACGCTAAGCTCCCCTCCGCGCCCTGTCTACTGTCAGAAATGACAGTAGCCCTTGCGTAAAACTGTTGTTCTTCCCGTCACAACATGGCGCTAAGATGGCCCCACTTTCACTCAGCGCTTCGCCAGCAAGGTTGTACCCCCATGCGTCTTTCCGATTTCATCGTTCAGAATGTGGACCGTATCGTCGATGAATGGGAAAAATTCGCCGCGACGCTGACCCCCGCGGCTGATTCGATGAACAGTGTGGAGCTGCGCGATCACGCTCAGTCCATTCTCCTGGCCGCGGCCCGGGACATGAACACGGCCCAGACCAAGGCCGAGCGGATTGCCAAGTCTCAGGGTGAAGAACTCGGCATAACGCCGACGCTGGACGAAGCGGCGGCCAGCCACGGCGAGTTGCGGCACATCGTGGGCTTTGACCTGGTGCAGATGACGTCGGAGTTTCGTCACCTGCGCGCGACAGTGATTCGGTTCTGGGTCGAAAGCCTGACGTCTCCGGAGATCGGTTACTTCACCGACATGATCCGCTTCAACGAGGCGATTGACGAAGCGCTGGCCGAATCGACGGCGGCCTATGCCGAGCGTGTGAATCGCTCGCGCGACATCTTTCTGGCCATTCTGGGCCATGACCTCCGCGCACCGCTGCAGGCCATTGGCATGTCATCCGAAATTCTGATGCGTAAAACCACCATCAGCGACGCGGACATGGCCTACATCAAGGGCATCAAAAGCAGCGGTCGATACATGGCGACCATGGTCAACGATTTACTGGAATTCGTGCGCAGTCGTCTGGGGGCGAGCTTGCCGGTGGAACGCAAGCCCATGGAAATGACCCTGGCCTGCCGCGACGCCATCGATGCAGCCATCGCCGGGCATCCCGACTGCGACCCGACGTTCATCTCCGAGGGGGACACGCAGGGTGAATGGGATCGCGCCCGAATTGACCAACTGCTGCAAAACCTGATCGGCAATGCCCTGCAGCACGGCGCAGCAACGCACAAGATCAGCGTGACGCTGACTGGCGGCGAACATCACATCAGCCTCTCGGTGCACAACGAAGGCGAGCCAATTGCCCAGGAAGCCATCGGCAGCATCTTCGACCCGATGGTTCGCGCCAACAACGAAGAAGCCGGCAACCACAACCCGTCCACCAGCCTGGGGTTGGGACTGTTCATCGTCAAGGAAGTGGTGAATGCACACGGCGGGAGCATCACCGTGACGTCAAACGTCGGCGATGGGACCACGTTTACCGTGGTGTTGCCCAAGAAGGGCTGAAGGCGGTCTGCCGATCGCCCGCCGAACTCCTATCCCCGTGGGGGCCGGCTTGCTGGCGAAAGCCTCAGGTCAGGCACTGCGAAGGTGACTATTACACAGCATTCGCCAGCAAGCCGGCTCCCACAGGGGGTAAGCGGTGTTGCACGTATCGCGATGCACGCTCAATCCTGCAAAAACCTGCCCAATCGCTGCTTGAGCATGCGATTCTCGGCCCGCACTTGCTCAAGCTCGTCCAGCAGGTTCAACGCCAGGGCAACGCCGTCCCACTCCATTGCCAGATCGTGATGCAATTTGGCCGCACGCTTGGCGATCGACAGCGAATACGTATCGAACAGCCAGTCGTCCGGCTTATGCCCCTGGGGTTCGACAATGCCGTGTTCGACAATCTCGATGACATAGGCGACCGGCACGTCGACCACCTGGCAGAACTCTTTCATGTCGATGACCAGGGTGTTGCTCATGATCAGTTACTCCATTGAGCCCTCGGATCGAAAGCGGCCTTCTCGGCCAGTTTCTCCCACAGCGCTTTGGTGGCGTCGTCAGTGGACTTGGGCATGACAATCTTCAGCTGCGCAAACAGATCGCCACGCTCGCCTTTCTTGTTCAACAGACCGTTACCTTTAACCCGCAACCGCTGCCCGCTTTGACTGTCCGGACGAATGGTCAGGTTGATCTTGCCAGTGAGCGTCGGCACCGCGACCTTCGTTCCCAGCGCAGCCTCCCACGGGGCGAGCGGGACGGTGATGATCAGGTCATGACCTTCGACGTCGAAGCGCGGATGCGGCGCCAGACGAATGGTCAGGAACAGGTCGCCGTTTTCACCGCCAGCCATGCCCGGCGCGCCCTGCCCCTTGAGACGAATGCGCTCGCCATCGGAAACGCCGGCCGGAATTTTAACGTTCAGGTTTTTGGTAATGTCCGCCATGCGTTGGCCGTTGGCACTGTGCTGCGGGACTTTGAAGCTGATCTTCTTCGACTCGGTCGAGAGGGTTTCTTCCAGGAAAATCGCCAGGTCCAGTTCCACGTCTTGCCCTCTACGCCCGGTGCTGCGCGGGCGTGCGCCCGGCTGACCGCCACGATTGCCGAAAATCGAACTGAAAAAGTCGGAGAAGTCCCCGCCCTCGAAGCCGCCGTTCCCGAAGCCTCCCCCTGCTGCACCACCGCGTCCCTGCCAGCCCGGAGGCGGCTGGAACCGGCCCTGTTGGCCGTATTTGCGGATGTCGTCGTACTCGGCGCGCTTTTCCGGGTCGCTCAACGCCTCGTAGGCTTCGGACGCCTCTTTGAATTTGTCTTCCGCGCCCGGCTCTTTGCTGACGTCGGGGTGATACTTGCGCGCAAGTTTGCGGTAGGCGGTCTTGATCGTCTTATCGTCCGCCGTCGGCTCTACGCCAAGGATCTTGTAATAGTCTTTGAAGTCCATCTAACGGTCACCCATTCCGGAGTCTTCAGCACAGTTCAGTACCGCGTTATCAGATGAGAACGTCGACCGCGCTGAATGTTGCAAGGTTGTCGGCACACGGCCTCGCGAGCTTGAAACAGGGTCCAAACCGGCCATATGCATTAAGAGTTGCCTTTGAGATTGGGGTGATATGCGCTGATTCAAGCGGCCCGCGTGAAATAGACGCATATGAAAAGAAAAACCGACATCGCGTGCTACGCATCTGTCGTCCACTCGCATACACTGCGCGGCCGTTTTTTTGACCGGAACGTACAGACCATGAGCGATTCATCCCCAGCCCGTGCCCTTGGCATCGATTTCGGCACCTCCAACTCCACGGTCGGCTGGCTGCGCCCCGGAGCGGAAACCCTGATCGCGCTGGAGGACGACAAGATCACCCTGCCATCGGTGGTCTTCTTCAACATGGAAGAGCGCCGACCGGTCTATGGCCGCCTGGCATTGCACGAGTACCTGGAAGGCTACGAGGGCCGCTTGATGCGCTCGCTCAAAAGCCTGCTGGGTTCCAAGCTGATCAAGCACGACACCAGCGTGCTAGGCACCGCAATGCCGTTCAAGGATCTACTCGGGCTGTTCATCGGAGAATTGAAGAAGCGCGCCGAAGCCGCGAGCGGTCAGCCGTTCGAGCATGTGGTACTGGGGCGGCCGGTGCATTTCGTCGATGACGACGCCGCTGCGGATCAGGAAGCCGAAGACACCCTCGCCGAGGTCGCGCGCAAGATCGGCTTCAAAGAGGTGTCGTTCCAGTTCGAACCCATCGCCGCAGCCTTCGACTACGAGTCGTCGCTAGACCGCGAAGAGTTGGTGTTGATCGTCGACATCGGCGGGGGTACGTCGGACTTTTCGCTGGTGCGCCTGTCACCGCAACGGCGTCTGGTCGATGACCGCCAACAGGACATCCTCGCCACCGGCGGCGTACACATCGGCGGCACCGACTTCGACAAACAGCTCAGTCTGCAAGGCGTGATGCCGCTGTTCGGCTATGGCAGCCGGATGAAAAGCGGCGCCTACATGCCCACCAGCACCCACATGAACCTGGCGACCTGGCACACCATCAACTCGGTCTATTCGCAGAAATCGCAATTGGCGCTGGGCAGCATGCGCTACGACATCGAGGACACCCTGGGCATCGACCGGCTGTTCAAACTGATCGAACAGCGCGCCGGGCACTGGCTGGCGATGGAAGTGGAAGAGACCAAGATTCAGCTGACTCACGCCCACAACCGCGTGGTGCCGATGGACCGTATCGAGGTCGGCTTGAACGCCGATCTCACCCGCGAACTGTTCGAATCATCGATCGATGCGTTGCTGGAACGCGTGCGTGAAAGCGTGACGAGCCTGTTAAAGGACGCAAACGTGGGCGTGACCGATGTGGACACGGTGTTTTTCACCGGCGGTTCCAGCGGCATCCCGGCCCTGCGCAACAGCGTCGCAGCGATGCTGCCGAAGGCACGTCACGTAGAAGGGAACATTTTTGGCAGCATCGGCAGCGGATTAGCCATCGAGGCGAAGAAGCGGTACGGCTGAGAACGACCAGAAATTACCGGGTTGCGCCCCCCCTGCTGAGGAGCGTGGCTTGTCCCGCGACCGGCGGGGAACCCGTCGTAAAGCCAGCGGACGCAGTGCAACTGTGACACCGCGGTCTCAGGGTTTGCTGCCGGTTCCCGGCTGGTCGCGGGACAAGCCACGCTCCAACAAGTAGAGGTCGAGCCGTCAGACGAGCTCCACCTTGCGCAATTCGCTCTTCAGATACGCATAGTAAATCGGTCCTGCCACGACCCCTGGCAATCCGAAGGCCGCTTCGAAGATCAGCATCGCCAACAGCAACTCCCACGATTTCGCGCTGATCTGCCCGCCGACGATGCGGGCGTTTAGGAAATACTCGACCTTGTGAATCACGATCAGGTAACCCAACGCCGCCAACGCGACCCAAATCGACAGCGACATGCCGACGATGAAGATCAGCGTGTTCGACATCAAATTGCCCACTACTGGTAGCAAGCCGAGCAGGAAGGTCATGACGATCAGGGTTTTGGTCAGCGGCAAATGCACGCCACATAACGGCAGGATGACGGCCAAAAATACCGAGGTGAACGCGGTATTCAGCAGCGAGATCTTGATCTGCGCGAAGACGATGTTGCGGAAGGCCTGACTCAACAGGTGCAAACGCTCGAACAGCGCGGCCGCCAAGGGCTTGCGCTTGGTAACGTCGGGAATGCGTTGCAGCGCAATGATCGCGCCCAGGACCATACCGATCAGCAGGGTCACGAACATGTGCGCCGCGCCCTTGCCCAGCAGTTGCAGTTCGCCGATGTGTTTGGTCAGCCATGCACTCAGGGAGGCCTGGAACTCAGAAGCGCTGGCTGGCAGATACCCGTCGATGAAGGGCGGCAATTGGCCTCGGGCGCGGTCCACCAGGATCATGAATTTATCCAGCGAGGCACCGGGGTTTTCGGCTTCGTGCAGGATGAAACTGATCGCGCCCGCAAACAGTAACGCCAAGACGCTGACGACCAATGTCCCGAGCAAAGCCACCGCTAACCAGCGTGCACGCTCGCCTGCGATCAGGCGTTGAAGTTGGGGGGTCAGCATGTCGACCAGTTCGTAAACCAGCAAACCTGCGAGCAGACTGGGGAGGAGCTTGAGCGGCAACACCGCCAGCAGACCACCGAACACGAGAATGCAGCTGGCGATGTACACATGACGCGGCGAAAACGTTGGCATACAGCCTCAAAACAAACGGCCTGAAAAGATGGGCAGTCTGCCAGCGTTCCCCGTCCACCACCAGCGCCGGGAGGGGGCGTTAGTCGTATCGCAATGATTTGAAACCGCGTGACTTGCCGAAGTGACGCCCACCTTGTGGGAACCACCCGCAGCAAGCCGGTTCCCACCGGTAAAGTTTGACCGGCGGGTAACGCTCTACAGGCCTATTTTTTTTTCAGGCAATCGCTCATGAACGACTTGCGCGCATCGCCTTTCAGCGCCTGGGTGCTGGCTGTCGCGTTGCAGGTTTTCATCTTTTCCTGCTGGGTTGCGGCGGGGGCTGGCGCGGCCTTCAAGCAAGTGCTCATGAAGGCTTTCCGATCATCGCCTTTCAGGGATTTGGCCGACGCATCGGCATTGCAGGTAGTCATTTTGTTTTGCTGCGCCGTGGCAGCGAAACCTTGAGCGCACATCAACATACCCATGACCAACAATGGAACACGCAGCATTTTCATCGACTCTTCTCCGGGGACGCCGCGATTCACGCAGCATTGAGAAGCAGTGTAGTCAAAGAATGTTGCGATATATTTCGGCGAAACGCCGATGTGAGGTGGACGCGCTGGCTGACAAGCCGATAATGGCGCCTCATTCTTCAACCGGTTTCCCCATGCAATACCTGTATCCCCTGCTCACAGTCATGATCTGGGCAGGCAATAACGTGATAACCAAAGCGGCCGCCGGGCGCATTTTTCCCGCCGAGATCGGCTTTTATCGTTGGCTGCTTGCCGGGTTGCTGTTCACGCCGTTTCTGCTCGGCCCGGTGTTGCGCAATCGCGCTGCCATCAAACCGATCATGGGTAAAGTCGCGATTCTGGGCGTGTTGGGCATGGCCATCTATCAAAGCCTGGCGTATTACGCAGCAAACATCACGACCGCGACCAACATGGGCATCATTCTGTCGCTGGTGCCGGTGATGACCCTGGGCATGTCGATTGCCAGTCTCGGCACCGCGCTGACGGCAGGCGCACTGGTCGGCGCACTGGTGTCATTCGCAGGCGTGCTGCTGGTGGTGTCACAAGGCAGTTGGGCGTTGCTGATCGCGCATGGCGTCAATGTCGGCGACCTGATGATGCTGATCGCGACGCTGGCCTACGCAACCTACAGCGCACTCTTGAAGAAATGGCAGCTGCGCATGCCCCCGCTGCAGTTGCTGTATCTACAGATTCTCGTAGCGATCATTGCGCTGTTTCCGTTGTTCCTGCTGTCGCCAAAAGCCGGCCTCGACGCCAGCAATATTCCACTGGTGCTCTACGCCTGCATCCCGACCTCAATGGTCGCGCCGCTGCTATGGATGAAAGCCATCAGCATCCTTGGCCCGAGCCGAACGACGCTGTTTTTCAACCTGGTACCGATTCTGACCGCCTTGGTTGCAGCCCTGGCCTTGGGCGAGCAACTGGCGTCGTATCACTTCATGGGCGGCGCGCTTACGCTAAGCGGCGTGATCCTTGCGGAACGCTGGACCACCCCGCTGCGCAAAGCCTCCCATCGATAACGCAGCCGCCTACGACGACTCACGCGTCGTCGCGACTTTCCGCGCTGTGGATCGACACGTCGGTAATGCCTGCCACATGGGGCAGACCGACGTGAGGATTACCCGCATCGAGTGGATCGTCCGCTACTGCGACATGGTGTTTGTGCGCCAACTCATGCACAACCTCAATGATCGGGACGTCCAGATTTTCAATCACATCGACGTGATGTTCCCCAGCGAGGGTGTACTCGATTTCATAAAGCTCTTTATCGCTCATCGCACTCTTTCCTTAGTGGCCCGGTTGGGTCCACTGATCACGAACTACGGCTCATAAAGTCAAAGGCCGGCGGCTTTAAGGCGCGCGGCGTGCTCAAGAAACAACCCCACGGGATTGGCCCCCTTGCCCACCAGACCCAGGTGCTGGTTGACGATGTCGAAATGGTCGAGCGGAAAGTCGTCACCGATGACCGTGCCCAGGTGAGAACTCATTCGCCCGACCATGCCATCAGATTGACCCCGCTCTTTCGTGAACGTGCGAGCGAATATTCGGCAGGTGAGATTAGTGGTATCGAAGCGGTTTTTTCCGCGGTCCGTACGCCCCGGCTGCAAGGTGCCGGACCATGAGTAATAGCGCACTCCGTTGACCAATTCTGCGCCCTGCCCGCCCCAGGTTTGCGGAAGACCTTGCGGGAACGACTGATTAAACCGGGCCACGCCGCGGGTGGTCAGTGAGTGATGGGCGGCATCGACATCCGTGGGCAGCCGCGTGCCGCGATAGCCGGTGTCCAGCATCGCGAGCAACCATGAGGTCAGCCGAATCCCGGCATTGACCAAGCGCCCTCTTAGTGTGCTCGATGGAAAATGCGCTTCCAGGTAGTCAGCCAGTTCCGAGCCATGGTTCGGACCTGCAACGGAGGTGACCGAGGCCACCAGGTCAGGGCGTACCCCGGCGACGTAGCGGATCGTCAGCGCGCCTTGGCTATGGCCGATCAGATTGACCTTGGTGGCGCCGGTTTCCTTGAGGATTTCTTCCACTCGACCCAGCAGTTGCTCGCCACGTATCTCGGTGGAGTTCACTGCCGAGACCATCACCGGGATTACCCTCGCCCCACCTCGACGCAAGGCCGGGACGATGCCGAACCAGTAGGGATAGACGATCAGCTTCACGAACCCCAACAAACCCGGCACCAGCACGATCGGATAACGCGTGGCCTGTTCTTGCGTCATGTGCGAATGAGTCCTCATGTGTGGCTGGCCACAGGATTTACATGCATCCAGGTGGTTGAGCGTCAACAGACTTAAACCCTAGCCGCAAACCGTTCAGCAATCATGACAAAACAGGTAATGCCCCATCGCCATCTTTTGATCGAACTCTTTCAATCGGCCAACGCTCATAACTGCAACGGGCCATCAATGGCCTTTCTATGGAGTGATCGGCTATGTACAAGCAATCTTTGGCAGTTCTGTTCGCAATGGCCGCGCTGGCGGGCTGCACCTCGACAACCCTGCAGAACCCGGTGGACTACGCCACCTATCGCAACGAACCGCTGGTCAAGCAAGTGGACACCGGCATGACTGAGCAGCAAGTGCTGACCATTGGCGGCGAGCCGTCCACCCGCGTACACCGCAAGGTTCACCCAGGCACCTGCAACAACTACATCCTGAACAAGGACGGCCATCAGCAGGCCTATTACGTGACTTTTGGCGCGAACGACCGCGTGGACAGCAAGGGCTTCATGACCTGCGAACAGCGTGAAGCGAACGAAAAGGCGATGTGAGCCACACGCAATCTGAACTGAAGGAGTGAGCTAGCTCGCGATGGCGGTCTGTCTCATAAATTGATACAGGCTGACACACCCTGATCGCGAGCAAGCTCACTCCTACAAGGTTTCTGTGGCCCGTGCGGACGACAACAAAACAAATAAAACTTTTCCCCGCGCCTGACACTCACACCATAAGACCCGATCTCACCGGGCATCGACCAGACAGTAACGGTCGGTGCGGCAAGAGCGAGACGGCAAAGAACCGGATTAGCCCTGGAGATGAATGATGAGCGATGTGCAGCAATTAACTGATGTCAGCACCCTGCGCGAACGTGCGCGTCACAACGTGGAAAACGGTGCAGTCACCGAAGGCTATGACGGCGACCGCGAAGAGATCATTCGCCTGCTCAATGCCTCGTTGGCCACCGAGTGGGTGTGCGTTCTGCGCTACAAGCGCCACTACTACATGGCAAAAGGCGTCAAAGCCCAGGTCGCTGCGGCAGAGTTCCTGGAACACGCCGAACAAGAGGCTGAACACGCCGACAAACTGGCCGAGCGCATCGTGCAATTGGGCGGCGAGCCGGAACTGAACCCCGACCTGCTGTCGAAAAACTCCCACGCGCAGTACGTGGCTGGCAACACGCTGAAAGAGATGGTCACCGAAGACCTGATCGCCGAGCGCATTGCAATCGATAGCTATCGGGAGATCATTCAGTACATCGGTGATAAAGACCCGACCACCCGCCGCATCTTCGAAGAGATCCTGGCCCAGGAAGAAGAGCACGCCGACGACATGGCGGACATTCTCGACGGGCTGTGATGCCGTTACGGGAACGCCAAAGCCAGGACATATGTCCTGGCTTTTTTGTGGATCATTAAAAGCAATGTGTCGGCATGTCAGGCGCCTTAGCTGGCGTCGTACCTCCAGCGCCTTCCCCAAGTTAATGCTGCGTTGCACCTACATCCAACAGGGTCCAGACAGTGGATGACTAGCGCAGATACCTGCAACGCGACGGTTCTGTAGGAGACGGCGGAGGTGACGACGGCCGAGAAGCCAGTGGTTCAGCCACATGAAAAATTGGCTAACCCGGCGCTTTCGTCGCAACGCCGCCCGCAACAGGCCGGCTCCCACACATGGAAGGTGTGGGATTCCAGCCTGCAGCGTTTATTGAACAGTCTTCGGTGCCTTGCCTGCGCGCATCTGTTCCAGCAATGGCGCGCATTGGTTCGGTTCGCCGCCACTGGGTGCGACCAATGCCAGCAGACCCGCCGCAGGTCCGACCGCCGCACCGAGCAGGACCATCCCCGCGCCACGCAACAGCAACGGGCCGGATTGCACGCCCGCGCTCGGTTTGACGAATGGCCCACGCACGTACAGCGGCGAACGCAATGAGAAGACACGGAAGCCTTTTGATTCCGGCGTGATCTTGAGGTCGAGCTGCTCGCTCTTCATGTTCGCCGTGCCGTTGATGTAAATGATCGCGTTCTCGGTATCAAAAACGGACAGGTTGCTCGTCGCCAGGCCGTCCTTGAAGCCGAAGTCAGAGGCAGCGCAGTTGATCTTCACGTTCTTGTCGCCAAACAGCGTGCCTACCACGTAGTTACCGACGTTCAGACCGGCAATCTCCATCAGGTCGCGGCTGATCGCACCGTCGTTCACCAGCAGCTTCATCTCGCCATTGGCCGTGCCCAGCAGCGCTGCTACCGAGTTGCCCTTGCCACTGATGTCGGCGTCGCCATTCAACTCGCCGAAGCTGGTTTTCATCGGCTCGAACGTCGGGAACAGTTGCTTGAGTTTGAAATTGCGCGCGCTCAACCTCGCGCGGCCTTCCAGCGGTTGGGAATGCCCATTGAGCTTGATATCGGCGTCGAGCTTACCGCCCGCCACGCCGAAGCGCAGAGGTTGAAGGCTGAGCTGACCATCGTTCAGCACCACGTGGGTGTAGAGGTCAGTGAACGGAAGCTCGGCACTCTGGACAATTTTCTTGCCGGTGAACTCGACATCCGCGTCCATCGCGCTCCAGCGGTCGGTTTTGAACTCCTCGACAGGCAGCACTTTGTCAGCGGGCTGCTTGCTCTCGCCGCCACGGGATTTCTGCTCGGCGTTGGAATCGGCACCAATCAACGGCTTGAGGTCAGCCATCAGCAGTTGATTGGACACCAACGCCCCGCTCAGCTTCGGACGCGGCTGGCTGGCGACAAAACCCAAATCCCCATGAATATCGCTGTTGCCGATCTTGCCGTTGAAGCCTTTGTACTGAAACGACGCCCCGGCCGGGTCATGCAGCTTGGCGATCAGGCGGCCATCGGTGGAATACGGCGGGGAGTCCGGCAGCGTCACCCCAGTCAGCGGATACAGGTTGCCGAGGCTGTCACCGGACAGTTTCAAACTCAGGTCCAGCTCGCCGAGATTCTGTGGATCCGTGACGGTACCCGCCACTGCCACGCGGGTGTTACCTGCACTGACGTCTGCCTGAACCGGAAAAGGCAACGCCGCATCTTTCAGCGCCAGCAACCCGCCTACTTTGCCGGTGCCGTTGAGTTTTTGCCCGTGGTATTGGCCTTTAGCTGTGAAACCAAAGGCGTAGTCCTGAGCGGAGGCGCCTTTGTCCTTGACCTTCTTTGCTTCACCACTGCCCACGATATCGCTGAACGGAATCGGCTTGCCAAGAGGGTCGATCACTACGTCGACCGAGGTGTTGATCTTCTGATCGTTGTAACTGACGAAGCCTTTGTCGAAGCCGATGGAGCCGATGTCCACGACCCAATTCGAGGGTTTTGCGTTCGGGTCACTTTTGGGCAGATCGAACACCCAGTTCGCGCGACCATCGGCCAGACGCTCGATTTTGGCGTTGGGCTCGGTCAGGTCGATGCGCGGAATGACCACCCGTTGCGCCAACAGCGGCAGCGGTGACAGGCGCATCTCTACGCGTTTGAGGGTCACCATTTGAGGTGTTTTCGACCATTCGGGGTTGCCCAGCGCGATGTCTTCGGCGGACATGTGCGGCCACGGCACCCAGGCCCGCCAGCCGCCTTCATCGGGTTCGCGACGCCAGTGCACGGCCAGATTGCCGTTGATGGCGAAAGGTCGATGCAGCTCAGCCGACACTTTTTCGTTAATGGTCGGCTTGAGCCGATTCCAGTCAAAGGTTGCGATCACGATAATCAGTACAGCCAGCAACAGCAGCAGAATGCCGACTGTCCAGGCGAAAATCTTGCGGCCTCGCGTCATTGCGTTATCTCCCCATTTACCGACGGCCCTTCCTGGACCCGTCTCGAACGTCATTACCCCCTCTGACTGACAAAAACCCTGTGGGTTTGATGAAATCGGGAAATCAAGGTCGGAAAAGTTCCGTGCTGTCCCGTCAGAGCGAGGCAAGACGCTTCCAGACAGCCTAGCGCATCATTCTGCAGGCCACGGAAATCAAGGCGTACGCGTCAGAATCAATTCCGTCGATGGTGACCATCAGCCCATTGAACTTCTTTCTGGCCTGCCCGCCAGTAAAATTGCCCTCACGTTCACAACACGCCTTTCCAAGAGCAACCACCATGAAACGCCAACTGATTGCATTGACCTTTTCCCTTCTTGCCTCGAGCGCGTTCGCCATGCCTGCCAGCGAACAACCGGCGTTGGGAGAAGCGAAAATGGCTCAGGACGCAGGTTTGCCGACGTTGGCGCAGGACGACGCGGCGCGTGTGATTCGCCAATGCCAACGCGTGGCGGCGGAAGAGAATTGCAATAACCTGTCGCGTCGTTATCAGCGCGTGGCCGATAACGGCCCTGATCGTCTGGTACGCCAGTATCAGCGCGTCTCCTGACCGGCAGCTGTGTCGCCCAAGCCCGGCCCCAGTGCCGGGCTTTTCAGTGCCTGTCGTCCCGTTCCGCAAAAGCCGGTTCGACGCCGCGCAAAAGCATTTGATAGAGTGCTGCCCATTCCTTCTTTAGATACCGTCGACCTCCATGCTGCCCCGCGCCGAACAGAAACAGCAGACCCGTCACGCCCTGCTCGACGCAGCCCGGGGCTTGATGGAGAGCGGTCGGGGCTTCGGCAGTTTGAGCCTGCGGGAAGTCGCGAAAACGGCCGGGATCGTGCCCACTGGTTTCTATCGTCATTTCGACGACATGGACCACTTGGGCCTTGCGCTGGTGAGTGAAGTCGGCCAGACCTTTCGCGAGACGATTCGCCGGGTCCGGCACAACAGCGACATCAATACCGGCATCATCGATGCATCGGTGCGGATCTTTCTCGAAGTGGTGGCGGCTAATCGCTCGCAGTTTCTGTTCCTGGCGCGCGAGCAGTACGGCGGCTCGCTGAAGGTGCGACAAGCGTTGGGGGCATTGCGGGAGGCGATCATCACCGACCTGGCCACCGACCTTGCGTCGATGCCCAAATTTCACCACCTCAATCCTGATGACCTCGCGGTGATGGCCGACCTAGTGGTGAAAAGTGTATTTGCCATGCTCCCGGAGCTTATCGACCCGCCGCCCCTTACATTGGCGGAACACATGACGCCCCGGGCGAAGATCACGCAGCAACTGCGCTTTATCTTCATCGGCGCCAAGCGCTGGCAGGGGCTTGGGAGCACCGAGTAGCCACCTGCACGTTTGGCAATCCGATGTCCTGTAGAAGTGAGCTTGCTTGCGATAAGAATGAGCCAGCCAATATCAACGACACTGACGCTTCGCTATGGCGAGTAAGCTCACTCCTACAACTCGCCACACGATAGAACCAAAACAGTGCAGCAGCCGCCATCAGGCACCAAAATAACCCACCCCAGCGCCCCACCTTGTACCGTCCGCTCCTGCCCCGCCGCCCATTCCTGACTTCATCGTCAGTTGGCAAGCCCCTTGCTCTGCCTATCCCATTCGCACATTGCTGGAAGTTTTCCAATGCTGGTCATTCATCAACGAATCGACGCTCAGGCTGAATGGGCCGCTGAGCTGCACTTGAATTTCGAAGCACGGAGCAAAAGCCGTCTGCGCTGTTTCAGTGCCGAGGGCGAAGATGTGGGCCTGTTCCTCGAGCGCGGGCAACCGCCCTTGCGGGACGGGGATTTTTTGAAAGCTGAAGACGGCCGCGTCGTGCGCGTCTGCGCCCGCCCGGAACAGCTGCTGCACGTGACCTGTGATAACGCCTTCGAGTTGACTCGCGCCGCGTATCACCTCGGCAACCGCCACGTTGCACTGCAAGTCGGCGATGGCTGGCTGCGACTGCTCGACGATTACGTGCTCAAGGCCATGCTCGATCAACTGGGCGCCACCACCGAATCCATCGAGGCCCCTTTCCAGCCAGAACATGGCGCCTACGGCGGCGGGCATCATCATTCCCGGGCGGGCGAAGAAGATTTCAACTACGCGCCACGCATTCACCAGTTCGGCGTTCGCAAATGAGCACATGCCCATGAACAAAGCATGGGCGCTGTTGCGTCTGGCCAGCCCGCAGTTGCCGATTGGCGGGTACAGCTATTCCCAAGCACTAGAGATGGCAGTAGAGCAGGCCATCGTCACTGATCCGCCCAGCGCCGCCCGCTGGATTGGCGATCAGCTGTTGCTGAATCTTTGCCGTTTCGAAGCGCCGTTGCTTTTAGCTCATTGCACTGCTGCGACCGATGAAGATTGGGCGACGTTGCGGCAACTGAGCGAAAAGCATCGTGCCAGTCGCGAGACCCGCGAGCTGCATCTGGAGAGTCGGCAGATGGGTTACTCGTTGCAGCAGTTGCTCATGGGCCTGCCAGAACTCGACCCGCCCGCACACGATTTCCTTAAGCAAATCGGCGAGCCGCACCTCGCCTTGGGCTGGGCCCTTGCCGCTCGCGCGTGGCACATCGACGCTCAGGATGCGCTCGCCGCCTGGCTCTGGAGTTGGCTGGAAAATCAGTTGGCCGTGTTGATGAAGACCCTGCCGTTAGGTCAGCAAGCCGCGCAACGCCTGACCAGCGAGCTGACACCACTGCTACAGACCGCTCAGCAACACACGACCCAGCTTGCTCCTGAACAGATAGGCAGCGCGCCGTTCGGCCTGGCGCTGGCGAGCATGGCCCATGAGCGCCAGTACAGCCGTTTATTTCGATCCTGACTGTTTTACCTGACACCTGATTCGGACAGCGGCCACCCCCGCAACCGCACAAGAAGATCAATGGAGAGCACTTTATGAACAGCCAACCTCTGCGCGTCGGTATCGGCGGCCCGGTCGGGTCCGGGAAAACCGCATTGACCCTCGCCCTGTGCCTGGCGCTGCGCGAGCGCTACAACCTCGCCGTGGTGACCAACGACATCTACACCCGCGAAGACGCCGACTTTCTGGTGCGCAATGAGGCCCTGGCGCCGGAACGCATCATCGGGGTCGAAACCGGTGGCTGCCCTCATACGGCAATCCGGGAAGACGCTTCGATCAATCTGGAAGCCGTGGATCAGCTGAATCGCCGTTTCGAGGGCCTGGACCTGATCATCGTCGAATCCGGCGGCGACAACCTGTCGGCGACCTTCAGCCCGGAATTGTCAGACCTGACCATTTATGTGATCGACGTCTCGGCGGGGGACAAACTGCCTCGCAAGGGCGGGCCGGGCATCTGTAAATCCGATCTGCTGGTCATCAACAAAATCGACCTGGCGCCGCTGGTAGGCGCGTCGCTGGAGATGATGGACCGCGACACCAAAAAGATGCGGGGCGACAAGCCGTTTGTGTTCAGCAATCAGAAAACCGGCCATGGCCTGGAGGACATCATTGCCTTCATCGAGCGCCAGGGCCTGCTGACCGCTGCCTGATTTCACTCACTAAGGAAGATCATTGATGAATCGCAAAACCTTTTCGGGGACAAACATCCTCGGCGCGCTGGCATTGTTGCTGGTTCCAGCCCTGGCGTTCGCCCATCCGGGCCACGATGAAAGCGGTCTGGTGGCAGGCATCAGCCATCCGCTGGGCGGCATCGATCACTTGCTGGCGATGATCGCCGTGGGCCTGTGGGCTGCGCAGCAGAAAGGCGTCGCCCGCTGGGCGCTGCCCTGCACGTTCGTCGGCACCATGCTGATCGGCGGGCTGCTGGGTTTCGAAGGGCTCGAACTCCCTGCGCTGGAAAGCGGGATCGCCGCGTCGGTGTTTGCGCTGGGTCTGGCCGTCGCGCTGGCGGTGCGTCCTCCGCTGTTCGTGGCAGTGGCCGCGGCCGCCCTGTTCGCGATGTTCCACGGCGTGGCCCACGGCCTTGAGCTGCCGGAGATGTCGAGCCCTTGGGGTTATGCACTGGGCTTCGTCGGCGCCACGGCTGCACTGCATGCGGCAGGTTACGCCGTGGTGCGCTATCTGCCCACCGCTGCCGCGCCCGTTGTGCGGGTTGCCGGCGCGTTGTCGGCTGCGACGGGTGTGTGGTTGTTCGCGGGGTGAAGCCCCCACCTATCTTGTGGGAGATTCTATGCTCGCTGGCAAACCGCATTCGCCAGCGAGCCGGCTCCCACAGGGGTCATGCATAGGTCATAAAATCTGCGACCAACATCGTATCCGTGGGAGCCGGCTTGCTGGCGAATGCGGTGGGTCAGTGCTACCTGAATGAGTTGACACTCCGCTTTCGCCCGACCACGGCCCTCACCAGGACGGCCCCCACAGGGGTCATGCATAGGTCATAAAATCTGCGACCAACATCCTATCCGTGGCAGCCGGCTTGCTGGCGAATGTGGTGGGTCAGTGATACCTGAACGCCCTGACACTCCGCGTTCGCCCGACCACTGCCCTCACCAGGACGGCCCCCACAGGGGTCATGCATAGGTCATAAAATCTGCGACCAACATCGTATCCGTGGGAGCCGGCTTGCTGGCGAATGTGGTGGGTCAGTGATACCTGAATGACTTGACACTCCGCGTTCGCCCGACCACGGCCCTCACCAGGACGGCCCCCACAGGGGTCATGCATAGGTCATAAAATCTGCGACCAACATCGTATCCGTGGGAGCCGGCTTGCTGGCGAATGTGGTGGGTCAGTGATACCTGAACGCCCTGACACTCCGCATTCGCCAGCGAGCCGGCTCTTACAGGGATCTGCGCTGGAAGCCCCCATTTGATCCAGCCGTTCACCCCGCCACCCCCGCCTCCTGCTACCATGTCGCGCCATTTGCCCTCTGCTGCGACGCCATCCGATGCCTGACGTTTCTCTGCCCGCCTCCAAGTCTGAACTGTCCGCTGTGTTCGCCACTGTGCAGCAGCATTTCATGGCAGTGATCGTCCCGTTGTGGCAAGGGCCGGGCTGGAACGCCGAGATGGCGCTGCCGTATGAGGCGCTTGACGCTCATCACCAACCGTTGCCCCCGCAGCGCTACCGGGCCATGGCGTGCGCGCGGCAGCTGTTTCTGTTTTCCAGCTTCATCGGCGATCCGCAGGTCCCCGACGCCGACGTGCGCGCCGCTGCGCTGTTTCGCTCGCTGCAACGGCACTTCCACGATGCCGAACACGGCGGCTGGTTTTACAGCATCGATCCTCAAGGCGCGCCGCTGGACCGTCGCAAAGACCTCTACACCCACGCTTTCATCGTTTTCGCCTGCGCGCATTACTGGGCGAAGGTCCGCGAGCCGTTGGTGGAACCGGTCCTCAATGCCGCCCTGCATGTCGTGGCCGAGCGTTTTGCCGATGGCGATGGCTTGTACGAGTCAGTGCTGGACGAGGATTGGTCATCCCTGGACGCAGGCCCCCTGCAAAACCCGTTGATGCACTTGGCTGAAGCCTTTCTGGCAACGCTTGAAGTGCGCGAAGACGCCGACACCCTTGCCGCCCTCGACGCACTGGCCGAAGCCATGCAGCGGCGATTCGTGGATGTCGAGCATGGCGTGATGCTAGAGAAACCGTTGGACGCTGTGGATAACTGGTCCGAGCCGGGGCATCAGTTCGAGTGGTTCTATTTGCTGGAATCGTCGGCGCACCTGCGCAGCACACCGCTGCATCGGTCGCTGACCACCGCTTTCGCGCATGCCGAGGCGCAGGGTGTCGACGCGCGCTCGGGGGCCGTGGTGGCGACGCTGGATGTGGAAGGCGCGATCAAAGATGGTACTCAGCGCATCTGGGCGCAGGCCGAATACCTGCGAGCGCTGACCTTGCGGCCTGACAGCGAAGCATTGCTCGCTCGCCAGTTGAATGCCCTGCAACAACGCTTCCTGCACCCGACCGGCTGGAACGAATGCCTGGACGATCAGGGTCAGATCAGCCGCCGCGACATGCCCTCGACCACGCCCTATCACTTGGCGACGTGCTACATCGGCCTGGCGGAATATTTCAAGGCCTGATGCCGAACGTGTGGGAGTGAGTTTGCTCACGAATACGTTGGCTCAATCACATCAAAAGTGACTGACGAAAAGCGTCGTGAGCAAGCTCACTCCCACAGAATCAAGAACGCCTCGACACCGCTTTCGGCGGATCGCCGCCCGCAGCAAGCCGGCTCGCGCAGGCACAATGTCGGTCGCCGATTTCACAACACATGCACGATCTTGTGGGAGCCGCCTCGGTGGCGAATGAGGAGTGTCAGGCGATTCACCTGTCACTGGCCCACCACTTTCGGCGGATCGCCGCCCGCAGCAAGCCGGCTCCTCAGGTCATCATTCCAGCCTTACTTCGTCTCACCACGCGAACGATCAATCGCGAACCCGGCCCAGGTCTGGCTGACCGGCATCAGTTCCAGGTTGTTCACGTTGACGTGCGCCGGGGTGTTCATGATCCAGAAGATGGTTTCGGCAATGTCTTGCGGCTGGATCGGCTCGGCGCCTGCGTAAGTGGCGTCGTACTTCGCCTGATCGCCACCAAAACGCACAAGGGAGAACTCGCTTTCACACAGGCCGGGCTCAAGATTGGTCACTCGCACGCCGGTGCCGATCAGGTCGTTGCGAAGGTTGAGCGAGAACTGGCCAACGAAGGCTTTGGTGCCGCCATACACGTTACCGCCCGGGTACGGGTAGTTGCCTGCCACCGAACCCAGGTTGACGATGCTCGCGCCACGGCCGTAGGCGATCAGGCGCGACAGCAATGTGCGCGTGGTGTAGACCAGCCCTTTGACGTTGGTGTCGATCATGGTGTCCCAATCGTCCAGGTCGCACTTCGGCGCAGGGTCGATACCCAATGCCAGACCGGCGTTGTTGATCAGGCCGCGAATCTTTGCAAACTCGGCAGGCAACCCTTCGACAGCCTGCTCAACGGCAGCGCGGTCGCGCACGTCCAGCGTCAAGGTGTGCACCTTGGTCTGCTTCGACAGCTCGGCGCTCAGCGCTTGCAGGCGCTCTTCACGGCGGCCGGTCAACACCAGCGACCAACCCGCTTCTGCAAAGCGTCGTGCGCAGGCTTCGCCAAACCCGGAGGTGGCACCGGTAATAAACACGGTAGATGTCATGTCGTTCTCCTGATGAGGGTTTCGGCTTAGAAAAAAACTTGAAGTGGACGCGACCCAGAGGGTGGCGTGTAGGAAAGTTCTGGAGAATGCCCGCGCAAGCGGCTTGGGATCAAGCCTGTGCGCAACAAACCTCGCATTGCGCTGCGAAAAGCGCACCTGTACAAAAAACAACCAGATCAGCCAAAGCCTTAGCCGGTATGGCCTGGACGCGGTTTTGCCCACCTTATCCACAGCCAGGCACACAAAATCCGGGGGCAACTTCCACTCGCTCAGGCCACGGCTCACGGGGCCTGTGAGCATTTTTAGAGGAATTTTCCTTGACCCGCTGAAACGTATCTGCCGCCTGTCGAGCGACGAGCCTGTCCGAGTGGACAGGACCCATCGCAGCAGGTCAGGGATTGCGCTATCTGCGGCGGTCTTTCCAAGGGTTGCGCACAGAGTTATCCACAGGCACGACGCGAGTAAAAACTGGATAAAAAACCAGCCCTTGAAGCGTTGACAAACACCTCGAAAATACCGGCCGAGATTGCTGATCAATAAATGACCAACAGCCTCAAAGCCACGTCGAATAAGGCCTGTAGCCAACTGCCACCAACTTATTCACAGCCGTCTCCACAGTAAAACTGAACAAGTCAAAAGCGTGACAAAACAACCATTTGTAGCGGCTAAATGTCGCGTTTTGGAAGGTCTTCAAAATTGTTTTCCACAATCGGCAACTTACCGAAAACGGCGCTTACCGGTGCGCTGTGATTTTGCGATGCACGATAGGTGTAGGAGACGACAGAGTCACGACGGCTGCTCCTACAGGGTGATGAGTTGAATCGCGTAGGGCGCGAAAACAAAACGCCCCGGGCGTTTCCACCCGGGGCGTCAGGCATTGCGGGTTAGCGAGCGGGATCAATGCCCGCCGAGATAGGCGTTGCGCACTTCTTCGTTGGTCAGCAGCTCTTGTCCGGTGCCTGTAAGACGAATCTCGCCGTTGACCATCACGTAGGCGCGGTCTGACAGCTTCAGGGCGTGGTTGGCGTTCTGCTCGACGAGGAAAATCGTCATGCCAGTTTGCGCCAGTTCACGCAGGGTGGAGAAGATCTGTTTAACGATGATCGGCGCCAGGCCGAGGCTCGGCTCGTCCAGCAGCAACAGCTTTGGACGGCTCATCAACGCGCGGGCGATGGCGAGCATTTGCTGCTCGCCACCGGACATGGTCATGGCGCGCTGGTTACGACGCTCCTTCAAGCGCGGGAACAGATCGAACATGCGCTGCATGTCTTCACTGGCGTACTTATCCCCAATCGGAATCGTGCCCATCATCAGGTTTTCTTCCACCGACATGTCGGGGAATACGCGACGGCCTTCAGGCGATTGCGCGATACCGTTGGACGCGATGTAGTGCGACGACTTCTGGGTGATATCGGTGCCCTGATAGAAGATCTGGCCGCGAGCCACCCGGGGTTGCCCGAAAATCGACATCAGCAGCGTGGATTTCCCCGCGCCGTTGGAGCCGATCAGGCTGACCGTTTCGCCCGCGTCGATGTGCATCGAGACTTTCTTCAGGGCCTGAATCGGCCCGTAGTACACGTCGATCTCTTTCAGTTCGAGGATCGGCTGACTCATACCAACTCCTCTTCATCAGCACCCAGGTATGCCGCGATCACTTTCGGATCGTTGCGGATCTGCTCCGGTTTGCCCTTGGCAATTACGTTGCCGTGGTCAAGCACCACGATGTCGTCGGAAATGCCCATGACCATGCCCATGTCGTGTTCGATCAGCACGATGGTCATATCGTGTTCGTCGCGCAGGTGACGGATCATGCCGCTGAGCGCTTCGGTTTCTTGTGGGTTCAAGCCTGCGGCCGGTTCGTCCAGGCAGATCACCTGTGGACGGGTGCACATGGCGCGGGCGATTTCCAGACGGCGCTGCTGGCCGTAGGACAATTCGCCGGCCAGGCGATTGGCGCAGTCCACCAGGTCCACCACTTCCAGCCAGTAGAAGGCCGTATTCAGCGCGTCTTCTTCGGCCTTGCGGTACCCCTTGGTATTGAGGATGCCTGCGATCATGTTGCGGTTGACCCACATGTGCTGGGCCACCAACAGGTTCTCGACGACGGACATTTCCTTGAACAGGCGAATGTTCTGGAACGTGCGCGCCAGGCCCGCCCGGTTCACCAGATGCGTGCCGCCGAACATCTTGTAGAACAGCCGGCTGCCAAAGCGCTTGGGCGAAGCGAAGTCGCTAACGCGGAACTGCTCGCCGAGCAGCTGGATCACGTTGGTTTTCTTGCCTCGGGCATTCAGCTCGATGCGGCCGCCGGTGGCTTTATAAAAGCCTGTCAGGCAGTTGAACACCGTGGTCTTGCCTGCGCCGTTAGGGCCGATCAGGGCGAAGATCGAATTGCGGCGCACTTCAAGGCTGACGTCGCTGAGAGCCTTGATGCCGCCGAAGTGCATCATCAGGTTCTCGACGGACAGAACGATTTCGTCGCTCATCGCGCGCCCTCCACGTTTGCCAGCACGCCTTTGCGTGGTTGTACGCCGGTGCGGCTGATGCGGATCAGGCCACGTGGGCGCCAGATCATCATCAGCACCATCAGGATGCCGAACAGCAGTACGCGGTATTCGGCAAAGCTGCGCAGCATTTCCGGAGCGACGGTCAACACGAACGCGGCAATCACCACGCCCACGGTCGACCCCATACCGCCCAGTACGACAATGGCCAGAATCAGCGCGGACTCGAAGAAGGTGAACGAGGTCGGGTTGACGAAGCCTTGGTAGCTGGCGAAGAACACCCCCGCCAGACCTGCAGTCGACGCGCCGATGGTGAACGCCGAGAGCTTGACCAACACGTGGTTCAGGCCCATGGAGCGGCAGGCGATTTCGTCTTCACGCAAGGCTTCCCACGCGCGGCCGACCGGCATACGGGTCAGACGGTGCTTGATGTACAGCACCGCCAGCACGACCAGGAACAGCACGGCGTAGATGAAGATGAATTTCAGATCCGGGTTGTATTCAAAGCCGAAATATTCGTGAATCGGGATGCCGCCATCTTTAGCGCGACGCCCGAATTCCAGGCCGAAAAACGTCGGTGAAGGCACCGGTACACCGTTCGGGCCGCCTGTGAACGACAGCCAGTTGTTGAGCACCAGGCGAATGATTTCACCGAAGCCCAATGTAACGATGGCCAAGTAATCGCCATGCATGCGCAACACCGGGAAACCGAGGATGCACCCGGCGAACGCCGCCGCGATGGCCGCAAGAGGCAGTGCTGACCAGAAACCGAGACCCAGATATTGGTAACCCAGCGCCAGACCGTAAGCACCGATGGCGTAGAACGCTACGTAGCCGAGGTCGAGCAGACCGGCCAGACCGACCACGATGTTCAGGCCGAGGCCCAGCAACACGTAGATCAGGCCGAGAATGACGACCGTCAGCACGTATTTGTCGGCGAAGACCGGGAAGATCACGGCGATCAGAATCATCAACGGAATGATGAAGCGCAGGCGCGTCTTGTAACCTGGCGGCAGCACATGAACGCCAGAGCCTGAGCTTTCGAAGCTCTGCGCGATGGCGACGCCTTTTGGCGTTTGCAGGAACAGGCTCATGAAGAATCGGCCGACGATCACCACGCCGACCAGCGCTGCAACGCGACCCGGTTGCATGTTGAAGCCGTAGCCGTCGAGTACGATCCCGACGATAGGACCGAACACGATCAGCGCCAGCAAGCCGGCGACGACCGCGTCGATCAGGCTTTGTTTGATATCGATGGGTTTGACAGGAGCAGACATGGTTACACCTTCGCCACGAGTGGGCGACCCAGCAGGCCTTGAGGACGGAAGATCAGAATCACTACCAGCAGGCCGAAACTGAACACGTCTTTATAGTCGGAGTTGATCAGACCGGAGAACTGCGATTCGGCAATCCCCAGGATCAATCCACCGAGCATGGCGCCCGGCAATGAGCCAATCCCGCCCAGTACGGCTGCGGTGAACGCTTTGATGCCGATGACGAAACCGGCGAAGAAATCGAACGTGCCGTAGTTCATGGTGATCAGCACGCCAGCGAGCGCGGCCATGGCGGCACCGATGACAAACACGTAGGAAATGATCCGGTCGGTGTTGATCCCCAGAATCGAGGCCATCTTGCGGTCCTGTTGCGTCGCGCGGCACATGCGGCCCAGCTTGGTGTACTTGATGATGTAGGTCAGTACGCCCATGCCGATGAAGGCGGCAATCAGGATGAAGATCTTGGTGTAGGTGATCTGCACGAAACCATGGCCGACTTCGAACCGCATGGCGCCTTCGAGCAGGGTCGGAACACCTTGCTGACGAGGACCCTGGGCGATCTGCGCGTAGTTTTGCAGGATCAGGGAAATACCGATGGCACTGATCAGCGGTGCCAGACGTGTCGAGTTGCGCAGAGGCTTGTAGGCCACACGCTCGATGACGAAGCCATACACACCGGTCACCACGATGGTGAAGATCAATGTGCCGAGAATCAGGAAAGGGAACGACTCGATACCAAAGAACGACAGCACGGCCAGGCCGATGGCTGCGAGGTAGGCGGAGATCATGTACACGTCGCCATGGGCGAAGTTGATCATGCCGATGATGCCGTACACCATCGTGTAACCGATGGCGATCAGGCCATAGACCGACCCGAGGGTCAGGCCGTTGACCATTTGCTGCAGGAAAATACCATCCATCACGCACGCTCACGAACTTGAAGGCCACCCTGGCGCGAACCGATTATTCCCTCGTGAGGAATAGCGGGCCGCGCACGATGGCAACAGAAGAATCCGACGCTGCACACGGCAGCATCGATTACCGGGTCAGGCCGTTTCGAGGTTCCAAGCCCGCAAAACGGCTGACTCGACTAGAAGCTCAACTTACTTCTGTTTTTCGAGTTGGTGATATTTGCCGTTGGCATCCCACTGATAGACGACATAGTCGGAGACTTTCAGGTCGCCCTTGTCGGTGAACGACTTCTCGCCCATCACGGTTTTAACCGAATGCCCTTTCAACCACTTGGCGGCATCCTCGCCCTTTGTGGACTTGGCGCCTGTGAAAGCAGCGGCCAGGGTTTGAACCGAAGCGTAGGAGTAGAGGGTGTAGCCTTCAGGCTCATAACCTTTCTTGCGGAACTCGTCGACGACGGCCTTGCTGTCCGGCAGCAAGCGCGGGTCGGCGCCGAAAGTCATGTAAACGCCATCGACGTACTGTGCCCCACCGGCAGTGGTCACCAGTTCGTCGGTCACGACGCCGTCGTCCGACACGAATTTGACGTCCTTCAGACCCTGTTCGCGCATTTGGCGGACCAGAGGACCGGCTTCCGGGTGCAGGCCGCCGAAGAACACGACTTCAGCACCGGTGGAACGAATTTTGGTGACCAGCGCGCTGTAATCTTTCTCACCGCGGGTCAGGCCTTCTTCCAGAACCGGCTTCACGCCGCGGGAATTGAGCTGCTTGGAGGTGGCGTCAGCCAGGCCTTTGCCGTAGGTGTCTTTGTCGTTGATGACCGCGACTTTCTTGGCTTTCAGCACGTCAACAATGTAATCGCCCGCGACGATGCCCTGCTGGTCATCACGGCCGCACATACGGAACATGGAGGTCAGGCCGCGCTCGGTGACGTTCGGGTTGGTGGACGCCGGGGTGATCGCGATGATGCCCGCTTCGTCATAGACTTCGGACGCAGGGATGGTCGAAGAAGAACAGAAATGGCCTACGATGCCGACCATTTTGTCAGCGGCTGCCTTGTTTGCGACAGCAACGGCCTGCTTAGGCTCACAGGCATCGTCGTATTGGGTCAGGGCAATTTTTTCGCCGTTGACGCCGCCAGCGGCGTTGATGGCCGCGGCAGCAGCCTGCGCGCCTTCCCAGAATTGCTTGCCGAACGAGGCATTTGCGCCGGTCATTGGACCTGATACGCCGATCTTGACGTCAGCCTGTGCAAAAGTAGCCGCACCCATTGCAGTAGCGACTGCGAGTGCCAGAAAGCCTTTCCTGTAAAACGTCTGCGACATGAGTTGGTGCTCCTAGGTTTTTTAATTAGCACTGCGACCACAGCGATGCTCTGAGCAAGTGGCGTGCCATCGGTTTTTTATTCTGAAAAAAGTCGTCGTTTTGTTGTTATTCGACTGTTTTGAGCCCTTTCTGACTGGGCGTGCAACCGTCTAAACCGCGCAAGGTGCAACCTTGCGACTTTTAAAGAGCAACCCTCCCGATCAAGGCGCGCAACCCCGCCAACCTGACCTGTACAACCCTGTTGTTACAGCATGCGTCACCTAACTGCACACCGCCGGTGCGATGACGCTACGTGACGCACCATTTGAGGGTAGTGGATACGCGCAAAAGCATGAATCGACAACCATCCTTTGGTCTCAGATCACCACCCTGAGACATTGCCCGGCATGGTATAGCGAAAAGCCAGCTTCGTATAAAGAGCTGCGTAAAGCAATGGCGGAGAGCGGCTGCATGGCGGTGAACGGGATTGGCAGTACGTCCGTGTTCCCGCTGCACAGGTAATCGGCGAAGGCTTTCCCGACCACGGTGCCGGTCGTGTTGCCTCGGCCGTTGTAACCGGTCATCGCGACCAGTCCTGGTGCAGGCTCATACATACGCAGCAAGTGATCGGGGGTGAAATCGATGCAGCCAGTCCAGGTGCATTCCCACTCGACCTTCTTCAAATAGGGGAAATAGTGCTGCTGAATGCGATCGGCCCACGCTTTGAGAAACCAGGTCGGCTTCTGATTGCCGTTGCCCAGACTGCCCAGCAGCAGCCGTCCGTCAGCGTCGCGACGAATGCTGCTCAACACCTGACGGGTGTCCCACGAGCCTTGCCCGCCGGGAAGGATTTGCCGTGCTGCATCCTCCGTGAGCGGTGCCGAGGCGACCTGATAGTAATAGCCAGGGAAGAAGCTGCGCCGAACGTCAGTCCACTCACCTTCGGTGTAAGCGTTCGAGGCGATGACGACTTGGTCGGCAACGACCGAGCCGGTGTCAGTGATCACGCACCAGCGTTGCCCCTGACGCTCAAGGCGTTTGACGGGAGAATGATCGAAACGCTGACCTCCCAGCGAGGTGACCGCTGCGGCCAGGCCACTGGTGTAAGCCATCGGGTTAATGGTGCCTGCGCGATGATCAAGCAGTGCAGAGGTGATTTCTTTCGTGCCGGTGGCTTCCTGGCAGGCCTTGCCGGTCAGCAATTCGATGGGCGCGCCCCGGCGTTTCCACTGCTGTTCGCGGCTGCGCAGGTCGATTTCGCCCTTGGCATTGTGCGCCATGTGCAGCGTGCCTTTGCGCGTCGCCTGGCAGTCGATGTTGTATTTTTCGATCAGACCGAACACCAGCGACGGCGCGTTGCCGAGCATGGCATTGAGCTGGCTGCCAACTTTCTCGCCGAAACCGGCTTCGATCTCGTCGGGCGGAATCCACAGCCCGGCGTTGACCAGCCCCACATTGCGCCCCGACCCGCCCTGCCCGGTGCGATGGGCTTCGACAATCGCGACCTTCTTGCCTTGCTCAAGCAGATGCAGCGCTGCCGACAACCCGGTGATGCCAGCGCCGATGACGCACACATCGACCGTCACTTCCCCTTTCAACGCTGGCGCCTCAGGCCTCTGCGGCGTCAACGTTTCCCACAGACATTCTTCGCGTAGCGGCATCGCAAAACCTCGGAAAGAGATACAGCCAAAACCCGTTACCGATCGTGCCCACGCAAAGGGTGAGCACGATGATCAAACCCTTATTCACAGCACTACTGTAGGAGCGTGGCTTGTCCCGCGACCGGCTACGCAGCAGTCGCAACCCCATCCGCGACGGCCGTGTCAGGCACATCGTGCAAACAACTTGCGGCAACTTCGTCGCCGATCGCGGGACAAGCCACGCTCCTACAGTGTCGGGGCGTTTACCTTACGCCATCAATCAAACGTAATCCCCTGCGCCAACGGCAGCTCACGGGAGTAGTTGACGGTTGCCGTCTGGCGGCGCATGTAGCCTTTCCACGAATCCGAGCCGGACTCACGGCCGCCGCCGGTTTCCTTCTCGCCGCCGAATGCGCCGCCGATCTCTGCACCACTCGGGCCAATGTTGACGTTGGCGATGCCACAGTCGCTGCCCAGCGCCGAGATGAACTGCTCGGCCTCGCGCACATCAGTGGTGAAGATGCATGACGACAGACCTTGTGGCACGTCGTTGTTCAAGCGCACGGCGTCGGTGAATTCGTCGTAACCCACCACGTACAAAATCGGCGCGAACGTCTCGCTGCGCACCACGTCACTTTGCTCCGGCATTTCGACGATAGCGGGCGACACGTAAAACGCGTTCGGGAATGTGTCGGCCAACTGACGCTTGCCGCCGAACACGGTGCCGCCTTCGCTCAGGGCCTGCTCCAACGCTTCCTGCATATTCTCGAAACTTTGCTTGTCAATCAGCGGCCCGACCAGATTGCCTTCCAGCGGGTGGCCGATGCGCACTTTCGCGTAAGCGGCTTTCAAGCGTTCGACGAATTCAGCCTTGACCGAGTTGTGCGCAATCAGACGGCGCAGGGTCGTGCAACGCTGACCGGCAGTGCCGACGGCGCTGAACAGCACGGCGCGTACAGCGAGGTCCAGATCGGCGCTGGGGGTCAGGATCATGGCGTTGTTGCCGCCCAGCTCCAGAATGCTGCGGGCGAAACGCGCGGCGATCTTCGGCGCCACTTCGCGGCCCATGCGCGTGCTGCCGGTAGCGCTGATCAGGGCGACACGCTCGTCGTCCACCAACGCTTCGCCGGCATCACGACCGCCGATCACGCATTGCGAGAGGAATTGCGGCGCATCAGCGAACTCGGCGGCGACGCGATCGAACAGCGCCTGGCACGCCAAGGCGGTCAGCGGTGTCTTCTCCGACGGTTTCCAGATCACCGAGTTGCCGCACACCAGGGCCAGCGCGGTGTTCCACGACCAGACTGCCACCGGGAAGTTGAACGCGCTGATCACGCCAACGACGCCCAGCGGGTGCCAGGTTTCACGCATGTGGTGGCCTGGACGCTCGGAAGCGATGGTCAGGCCGTACATCTGGCGGGACAGACCAACGGCGAAATCGCAGATGTCGATCATTTCCTGCACTTCACCCAGACCTTCTTGGGTGATCTTGCCTGCTTCCCATGACACCAGCTCGCCCAGGTCAGCCTTGTGCTTGCGCAGTGCTTCACCGAACAGGCGCACCAGTTCGCCACGACGCGGTGCCGGCACCTTGCGCCAGGCGTCGAAGGCATGCTCGGCGCGGGTGATGCGTTGCTCGACCTCGGCCGCCCCTTCCCAACTCACCGATGCCACTTGGCTGCCATCGATCGGCGTGTGAACAGGCTTGTCGCCCTTCTGATAAAGAGCAGGGTCGACACCGAGGCGGGTTAGCAGATCGTTGAGCATGATTTCTCCTGAATTCGGATGAGCCGTAAAACGCGATTGCGGAATACTGAAAATGAGGTGTTTCGTCAGCCTCTAGTAATAGCTGGCGTGACGTCATGCAACAAACGACGATTAAGCGAGATATCATTCCGTTTTTTCATGCTGACGCCCGAGCAGGCCTGAACATGCTGAACAGACGCCATTTGCCCTCCATCACCGCGCTGCAATGTTTCGAAGCGGTGACTCGGCACCTGAGTTTCACCCGTGCCGCCGAAGAGCTGAATCTGACCCAAAGTGCGGTCAGCAAACAGGTGGCGCAACTTGAGGAATTGGTCCAACACCTACTGTTCAGACGTGTGCGGCGTCGTCTTCAGCTGACACCGGCGGGGGCGTTGTACCTGGCAGAGGTGCGAAAAATCCTCACGCAGATGGAAATGTCCACGCACTTCCTGCGTTCCTACGGCGGCGAAACCGAGGTCCTGCGCGTGTCGACCCCCTCGACCTTCGGCGCTCGCTGGCTGGTCCCACGCCTGAAAGGCTGGCGTCTGCGGCATCCACACATTCATCTGGACCTGGTGGATGAGCAGGAAAGCGACGACCTGGCCCAGAGCCGCTGTGACCTGTCGTTCTATTTCGGTCAGGGCGCGCGCCCCGGCGCCGAAAGCGTCAGGCTGTTTGGCGAAGAGCTGGTGCCGGTCTGTTCGCCCGACAGCCTGCCCCACAAGCCCTTTACTGATCCGACCCAGCTTGCGGAATTGGTGCTGCTGCAAAACGCCCATCGCCCTCAGAGCTGGCATGAGTGGTTCGAGAGTCAGGGGTATCAAACCGAACACAGCTATCACGGCCCGCGCTTCGAGACGTTCTACATGTGCATCCGCGCCGCCCAGGTTGGCTGTGGCGTGGCGTTGCTGCCGCGCTTTCTGGTGGAAGAGGAACTGGCCGACGGCAAGCTCGTCATCCCTTGGCCGCACGCCCTGCCGAGCCACGACGCGTATTACCTGGCCTACCCGGAACATGCGGCGGAAGTGCCGAAAATACGTGTGTTCGTGGAATGGATGCTGGAGCAGCTGGATCAACCGACACCGCAGTGAAGGATCAGAATCACCCCTCCTGTGGGAGCCAGCTTGCTGGCGAATGCGGTGCGTTATCAAACATATCAGGCGCCTGACGCACCTATTCACCAGCAAGCCGGCTCCCACAATTGAAAAGCCGCGCTATCCGCCGCTGAAACATTTCTGCCCCAATCCCACGACGACTGGCATTATGTCCGTCATCGTCAATAACACGCTGGACGTAGCGGCCTGAAGCCATCAGCCACCGCTGCCACAAGGTTGTATGCGACACCGACTCGATTTCCATGAGCCGCATGTTTGCGGCCACTGCTGGCTGGAGCGACACAATGAGTGAGAGCGCTTTCGCAGATCGCATCGTTCAGAACCTGCTCGATACCGACCTCTACAAGCTGACCATGATGCAGGCAGTCCTGCACAACTACCCGAACGTCGACGTCGAATGGGAATTCCGCTGCCGCAACGGGGAAGACCTGCGGCCCTATCTGATGGAAATCCGTCACCAGATCGAGCAACTGTGCGACCTGTCCCTGAGCGTCGAAGAAATCGGCTTTCTCGAACGCATCAGCTTCATGAAGCCCGACTTCCTGCGCTTCCTCGGCCTGTTCCGTTTCAACCTGCGCTACGTGCAGACCAGCATTGAGAATGACGAGTTGTGCATCCGCCTCTGCGGCCCATGGCTGCACGTGATTCTGTTCGAAGTGCCGATTCTGGCCATCGTCAGCGAAGTGCGTAACCGCTATCGCAACCCCAACACGCTACTGAGCCAGGCCCGGGATCAGCTTTACCGCAAATTCGACTGGTTGACTGCCACGGCCACACCCGATGAGCTGGCGGAGTTGAAAGTCGCCGACTTCGGCACCCGTCGCCGCTTCTCTTTCGCGGTCCAGGAAGACGTCGTTTCAGTGCTGAAGAAGGATTTCCCAGGGCAATTCGTTGGCACCAGCAATGTGCATCTGGCGCGCAAATTCGATCTCAAGCCCCTTGGCACCATGGCCCATGAATGGATCATGGCCCACCAGCAATTGGGGCCTCGGCTGATCGACAGTCAAATCGCCGCCCTTGATTGCTGGGTCCGCGAATACCGGGGCCTGTTGGGTATTGCCTTGACCGACTGCATCACCACCGACGCCTTCCTGCGCGATTTCGACCTGTTCTTCGCCAAACTTTTCGACGGCTTGCGCCACGATTCCGGCGACCCTGTGCAGTGGGCCGAAAAATGCATCGCGCATTATCAGAAGCTCGGCATCGACCCCATGAGCAAGACGCTGGTGTTCTCCGACGGCCTGAACCTGCCCAAGGCGCTGGAAATATTCCGGGCGCTGCGGGGTCGGATCAATGTCAGCTTCGGCATCGGCACCAACTTGACCGCCGACGTGCCGGGCGTCCAGCCGATGAGCATCGTGCTTAAAATGACCGCCTGCGCCGGCCAGCCGGTCGCGAAGATTTCCGACGAGCCGGGCAAGACCCAGTGCAAGGACCCGGAATTCGTGTCTTACCTGCTCCACGTATTCAAGGTGCCAGCCTGACCCGAGCACCCATCGCCGCACTTTTTACATGCCTCTTTTTCTTCTTCATAAGGAGTCAATCATGCAAGCCGTACAGCTCGATATCGCCAAAGAGCTCAAGGTTCAGGCCCCCTTCGCCAATCAGGGTGAGCTTGAATCCGAGGTCGCGCGCCGAATCCAGTTCATCAAGGACTGCCTGCAGAACGCCCGCCTGAAAGTCCTGGTGCTGGGCATCAGTGGCGGCGTCGACTCACTGACCGCAGGCCTGCTGGCCCAGCGCGCAGTGAAGGAACTGCGCGACAGCACGGGCGATAACGCTTACCAGTTCATCGCCGTGCGCTTGCCGTATCACATCCAGCACGACGAGCACGAAGCCACGGCATCGGTGGACTTCATCAACCCGGACGAGCGCCACACCGTGGACATCGCGCCATCGGTCAAGGCGCTGGTCGAGCAGGTCAAGGCCTTCGAAGGTCAGTCCGACGCGGCTGTGGATTTCGTCAAAGGCAACGTCAAGGCGCGCACGCGGATGGTCGCGCAATACACCATCGCCGGGGTTCGCGGCGGTCTGGTGATCGGCACGGATCATGCGGCGGAAGCGGTCATGGGTTTCTTCACCAAGTTCGGCGACGGCGCCTGCGACCTCGCGCCGTTGAGTGGCTTGGTGAAAAATCAGGTCCGCGCTATCGCTCGAAGCTTTGGTGCGCCGAAGTTCCTGGTCGAGAAAATTCCGACTGCTGACCTCGAAGACCTGGTGCCGGGCAAGCCTGACGAAGCTTCTCACGGCGTGACCTACGCCGAGATCGACGCCTTCCTGCATGGCGAGCCGGTGCGCCAGGAAGCGTTCGATATCATCGTCAGCACCTACCGCAAGACCCAGCACAAGCGCGACCTGCCTTACGCGCCTTGAAAGCAGCTTGGAGTGGCAAGCTTCAAGCGGCAAGATGCGCAAGGCTTCAATCTTGTGGCTTGCCGCTTATAGCTCGCAACTGTAGCGCGGCGCAGCATTCGAAAACGGAATGAACCCGTCGTTTTTTTTCGCTTGTCCCCCCGCGCCAACGGGGCTTTCATAGCGGCCTGACTTTCTCGCTCAGAGACGCTACCCATGACTGCTTTCCAAGGCCTCTTTTCCCTTGTCGCATCCACCGTCGGTCAACCGGCTGCCGAATGGCTTGAACGCCGTGTCCACGTCCCGCAAGCACTGCATGACTTCTCGTGGTCGGAGGAAGGCGTTCATCGCGTCTGGCTCGCGGAGGCGCTGAACCTGTGCCTGTTCCACAAACTGGTACAAGCAGTGCCGGATGGCCTGCGTTATGTCGATGAGCAGTTCGAAAGCGGCCGCAAAGTGGTGTTCGATCACGGCGCCATCCGCACGGTGGACTGGGCGCAGAACGGCGAATTGCCCCGGGGTCGCCAAGCCTTTGCGCGTCTGCTGGAGCCGCTGGGATTCACTGATGTGCGCACCTACCCGCTGACCAAACTGAACATGACCGGATGGGGCTATCGTCAGATGGACCTGCCGGAAGACATCGCACAGTTTTTCGTGTCGGAGCTGCATCCAGGTCGTTTGAGCCAGGCATTTCAGGACGCAGTCACCCGCGTGGTCAGTTCGAGCCGTGACCCGCTCACGCCCAACGACTTGAGCGTTCTTCAGTGCCTGCGCACCACTCGCCATTGCAGTCTCGAAGACGCCATACGCCTGCTGCCGGCCCTCTATCGCGCATTCGATCGCCAGCATGGCGTCGTCCAAGAAGCCGATTACCGACAGCTGCTCAGCGAAAGCGCGGAAATGGCGTGGATCTCGACAGAAGGCAACAGCTTCAATCACCTGACCGATCGCGTCGAAAACCTGGAAGCCACGGTGGGGGAACAGAATCGCCTCGCGCGTCCGATGAAGGACAGCATCGAGGTGTCCACGTCAGGCCGAGTGATGCAAACCGCCTACAAGGCCTGCACCGTGACCCGCCAGTTGTTGAATGCGGAAGGTGTGCTCAAGGCCCACCAGGTGCCGGGGTCCTTCGTGGAATTCATTCAGCGCAAGACCGACCCCGAAAACGGCAAGATCGACCTGAATTTCGACAGCAGCAATGCGCAGGGCATTTTCAAGATGACGGCGTCAAAGAATTGAGGCTATAGCGTTGTAGGAGTGAGCTTGCTCGCGATAGCGGTGCGTCATTCAAAGCAGTGATGGCTGACACACCGCTATCGCGAGCAAGCTCACTCCTACAGTTTCTGGGCACCTGAAGCTGCGTTACTTCAGCGTAACAGTGCCCTTCATCATGCCAATGTGCCCTGGAAACGAGCAGAAAAAACCGTATTTTTCTGCCGGGTCGAGTTTGGATACGTCGATCTTTAGTGAGTCGGTCTCGCCTGCACCAATGATTTTGGTGTGAGCGATGACGCGCGCGTCGTCTGCTTTCAGGTATTCCTTGTCGATGCCGGCGCTCATACCATCGGTTGCGATTGGCTGCATGTCGGCCTCTTTGCTGACGACCAGGTTATGGCCCATCACGTTCTTCGGCAGGCTGCCGGAGTGCTTGAGGTTGACGGTGAATGCCTTACAGCTCTTGTCGATCTCAATGGCCTTGGTGCTGAAGGTCATTTGATCGGTAGAGTCGACGTCCACCGAGCACTCTGCGGCCAGCAAATGGCCGCTGACCAAGGTCAGCAGGGAGGCAGCAACGAGCTTGCGAATCATGGGGAGTCTCCTGAATGGGGTTGCTCGAAATTTTGTATACAAAGATTGCCTCATTTGAGAACAGTTTATCAACCAGAGATTTTCGAACCTCTCTGAGCGGCTCTATCAGGCCCATCGAGACAATCAAGCGGCTAACCCTACAGGGTCTTTCTAAGATGAGCCCGTCACTCATCAATCAGGACGATCATCATGCAACTCAACAGCCTTTTTCGCAGTTTGCTCGCCGCCTATGCGTGTGGCGCCAGTGGAAGCTATGCCGGCCTCGATGCTCAGATAGACCCATGAGCATTGCGCCGCCCGCGCAGCCTGTCGGGTGACAAGCCCCCCACAGTTCTATTCCGACAGCGGCATGACCGTGACCCGTACGTCAGGGTCGTGATTACCGCCGCCGAGAATCACCCCGCGCAGCGGTGAGACGTCGGAGAAGTCCCGTCCCCACGCCAGACTGATGTGTTCGAGTGCCGGCTGGATGTTGTTGGTGGGATCGAAATCCACCCAACCCAGCACCGGGCAGAATACCGACACCCACGCGTGGGACGCATCTGCACCGATCAGACGCGGCTGGCCGGGCGGCGGTTGAGTCAGCAGATAACCGCTGACGTAACGGGCCGCCAGCCCACGAGACCGCAGACAGGCGAGCATCAGGTGCGCGAAGTCCTGACAGACACCGCGCCGGGTTTCCAATACTTCCACCAACGGTGTCGCCACCTGCGTCGCTTCGCCATCGAAGGTGAATTCGTCGAAGATTTTTTCCATCAACGCCTGAGCGCAGAGCAATAACGGCCGCGCCGCCGGGAAGCAACCGGCCGAAAACTCGACGAAGGACTGCTTGAGGTGCACGTAAGGGGACTCGAAGCGATAGCGGCAGGCCTCCAGAATCTGCGGTGACATTTTCGACGCGCTGTAGCTCAGCGTGCTGCGAGTCAATTCCCAGGGCGCTGACTGCTGGAAGTCCAGCGCGGGACGCTGCAACACCTCGATCTGCAAACGGGCGTTGACCTGCAATTCATCATGGGGCCGCTCGAACGCCAGACGCGTCAGCGGATTGCCGAACACGTCCAGTTCGTCGCGGCGCGTGGTGGGCGGCGGGCTGATCTCCAGATGCTGCTCAAGGCAACGCTGCCAAGGGCTGCGCCGTGGCCACAAATGCGCCAGTTGTTGCGCCAGCGACACCGGGGTGTCGTACTTGTAATGGGTATCGTGAAGGATCTGGTAAAGGGCGCTGTTCATCAGACGGACACCGTGCGCTGGCTGACGTCATCGACATGGGCGAAATGGCGCAGGGCCAAGCGGTCAGACACCTGGCCGCTGGTGTCGCCAATGTGTTGCAGCAGGTCCGCCAACCCATCCAGCGCCGCTTTCACGCTGCTTTGACCAAACAAACCATTCTCCAGACAGCCCAGATCGAAGGCCGCCAGCCGTTGACGCAGCATGGCGAGGCTATTGTCCTGCGGCACGCCGAAGTCATCGTTCAAGCGCTTCACCGAACGCGTCACCAGCTTGAGCTGGAACAGCACGGCATGCGGGTTTTGTTCGTCCAGCAGCAACAGGTCGAGAACCGGGATCATCTGCGGCAACGCCAGGTAGCGCGAGCGATACGTGATGCTGCTGTTGCCCAGTTCCAGCAGCCAGTCCAGGGCGTCCTGATCGAATACCGCATCGCTGCGCAGAAACGCCGCCAGGCTGGTGCTGAGGAACTGCAAACGCTCGATGCGCCGTCCGATCATCAGGAAACGCCAGCCCTCATCGCGGGTCATGTCATCCAGCGCAAAACCGGACAAGGCCGCCAGCGACATCACCAAGCGGTTGAGGAAGTCCAGCAACTCGCCGAAGTCGGGTGTGTCGGTGTCCAGGCTCGCCGCTTCGCGCTGCAACTCCACCAACGCTTGCCAGTTTTCCCGAGACAACTTGCCGCGCACCTGAGACGCTGCCCACTGCAAACGCTGCAGATTGGAACGCAGGCTGAAGGGCCAGTCGTCGCCCAATAACGCGGCGAGCAATCGTTCGTGCAGCGCTTTCGGCTCCTTCTGATCTTCGCGCGGGACCAGATTCAGACGCTCACCCAATTCGACAGCCGCTTGCAACGCCAACGGGTCATCGCCGTCGACGTAGCGCGCCAGCATGATTCGCAGCAGGCGCGCGCTGTCATCGCAACGCTCGCAATAGCGACCGAACCAGAACAGGTTTTCCACAACACGCGACGGCAGATACGGATCGCGTCGAATCAGGTCATGCACGCCCAACGAATGACGGCCCTTCCACGGCTCGCTGCCCTGCGTGCGCTCCCCCAGAATCCATGTGTCCTTACTGGCGCCGCCACGCTGCATCGATACCACGTCGGCATCAGCATCCGCTGCCACACGCGTCAGCCCCCCCGGCAGCACGCGATAGCCATCAGCGGTCGCGACGGCATAAACCCGCATGCCAATGGCACGCGGTTGCAACTGTGCGTCGGCGCCCTGCCAGACCGGCGCGTGGGACAGCTGCGCGAGTTCCTGCGCCACATACGCGTAGGGTCGCGCCTGCATGCGGGCCGCCAAGGCCTGGCGCTGCTCGTCGTTCAGATCGCGGCCGAACACCGGCACGAAACTCTGTGAGGGAAAGGCCGGTTTGATCAGCAATTCCGGCATTTTTTCCAGCGCCTGCGCCAGGACGGGCGGCTCACCGCACCACCAGGTCGCTATGGACGGCAGCATCAGTTCATCGCCAAACAGGTGCTCATTGATCTTCGGCAGGAAACCCAGCAGCCCTGGCGACTCCAGCACGCCACTGCCCAAGGCGTTGGCGACCAATACGCGGCCCTGACGCACGGCTTCCAACAGGCCCGGGACACCCAAGGCCGAATCGGTGCGCAGTTCCAGCGGGTCGCAGAAGTCGTCGTCCAGACGCCGCATGATCGCGTGCACCCGACGCAGGCCGCTGAGGGTTTTCAGGTACACCGTGGCGTCACGAACCGTGAGGTCGCTGCCTTCCACCAACGGATAGCCGAGCTGGCCGGCGAGGTACAGATGTTCGAAATAGCTCTCGTTGAAACGCCCCGGCGTCAGCAACACCACCAGCGGCACTTCGTTGCTGCTCGGCGCCTGGCGCGCGAGGGTTTCTTGCAGCGAACGGAAGAAGCCCGAGAGGTGCTGCACTTCCAGATCACGATACAGCTCCGGAAACGCGCGGGAGACGATCAGCCGGTTTTCCAGGGCGTAACCGGCACCGGACGGTGCCTGTGTGCGGTCGGCGGTCACCCACCAGCGGCCATCGGGCGTGCGCGCCAAGTCCACGGCGTACACGTGCAGAAACGTCCCTTCCGGCGGTGTCACGCCTTGGCAGGGCCACAGAAAATTGTTGTGGCCAAAGACCAATTCGGCAGGCAAAAGACCTTCGGCGATCAGGTTCTGCGGGCCATACAGGTCGGCCAGCACGGCGTTGAGCAAACGCGCGCGCTGGGCGATGCCCGCTGCAAGCGGCTGCCATTCCTCGATCGGAATCAAATGCGGCACCAGGTCCAATTCCCATGGACGATCGGCGCCTTTCGGGTCGGCGTAGACGTTGTACGTGACGCCATTCTCTTGAATCTGCCTGGCCAGCAACGCTTGCCGCTGGATCAACTGAGCGGGGGTGCTGCGTTGCAGATGCTCATAGAAGCGCAGCCAGTGCGGCCGAACCGCGCCGCTGACGTCGAGCATCTCGTGATAAGTGCCCGCAGAGAGCGGGTATCGGTCAAGCAGGTCGGGCATGGAAGGCTCGGCAGACAACGAAAGAGGTCAGATTAGCGCAGACATCGTGACACCAGGCGGCTCGCTTCCCTGCGGCCGCTCTCTGAGCCAGTGGGTCCGATGCTTGCGATCGGACTCGCTGTCGGGGCCAGTTTATCGGTGCAAACGCAAATCCAGCGTCATGGGCATTTCATCGTTGAGGGACAGTGCAGGCACCGCGAGTTTGCCGGGCGTGTGGCCGATCCGGAAAAACCGCGACAGGCGCCGACTTTCGGCCTCGTTGGCGTTCACCGGCAAGGTTTCGTAGTTGCGCCCCCCAGGATGCGCGACATGATACTCGCAGCCGCCCAGCGAGCGATGCATCCACGTATCAAGAATGTCGAACACCAGCGGCGCATGCACTGGAATCATCGGCTGCAAGGCATTGAACGGCTGCCAGGCGCGATAACGCACGCCCGCCACAAACTCACCCACGCGACCGGTCGGCCGCAGCGGCACTGGCACACCGTTGCAGGTGAACATGTATCGCTGCGGCGGCAGCCCCGTGACTTTCAGCTGCAAACGCTCCAGCGACGAGTCCACGTAACGCACCGCACCGCCGGCCGCACCCTCCTCGCCCAGCACGTGCCAAGGCTCAAGCGCCTGCCGCAGCTCCAGCTCGATGCCGCTGACCGCGTAATCGCCGACTTTCGGAAAGCGAAACTCCAGATGCGCTGCAAACCACTCGGCGCGCAACGGGTAGCCAGCAGCGTTGAGCTCGACGATGACGTCGGCGAAATCCTGCTCGATGAAGTGCGGCAGCATGAACCGGTCGTGCAGTTCCGTGCCCCACCGCGCCAACTTGGCCGGCGCGTAAGGCTCACGCCAGAACCGCGCTACCAACGCGCGCAGCAACAATTGCTGGGCCAGACTCATCCGCGCATGGGGCGGCATCTCGAACGCGCGCAACTCCAACAGGCCCAAACGTCCCGTCGCACCATCCGGCGAATACAGTTTGTCGATGCAAAATTCGGCGCGATGGGTGTTGCCCGTGACGTCGATCAGCAGGTTGCGCAACAGGCGATCCACCAACCACGGTGGGCATTCCTCCCCCGGTGCAGGCATTTGCGAGAAAGCGATTTCCAGCTCGTACAGCGAGTCGTTGCGCGCCTCATCGACGCGCGGCGCCTGAGACGTCGGCCCGATGAACAACCCGGAAAACAGGTACGACAACGACGGGTGGTTATGCCAGTAACTGAGCAGACTGCGCAGCAGATCAGGCCTGCGCAAGAAGGGCGAATCACCCGGCGTTGCCCCTCCGAGCACGAAGTGATTGCCGCCGCCGGTACCCGTGTGGCGCCCGTCGATCATGAATTTTTCAGTGGTCAGCCGGGTAAGGCGCGCCTGCTCATAGAGAAACTCGGTGCGCTCGACCAGTTCATCCCATGTGGACGAGGGTTGCACGTTAACTTCGATGACACCCGGGTCCGGCGTGATACGGAAATTAGCCAAACGTGGATCGCTCGGCGGCTCGTAGCCTTCCAGCAAGACCGGGCAACGCAGCTCTTCCGCGGTGGCTTCGATGGCCGCGACCAGCTCGAGATACGCTTCGAGGGATTGCAGCGGCGGCATGAATAAATACAGCCGCCCGCCACGCGCTTCGGCGCTCAGCGCGGTGCGAGTCAGCCAGTCCGCCGACTCGTCGATCTTCGGCACTCGTTCGGCATCTGCGGCTACCTGCTCGGTAAGACGCCCGAGCTCGCTGTCGACGTCTGTGCGATCCGGCAAGTCAGGGAAGTCCTGATTGTGATCGGTAGGGTGGATGTAGGGGTATTCGGCGGCCTTGACCCATGGCTGCGAAGCCAGTGGCAGCCGATAGCCCAGCGGCGAATCCCCGGGCACCAGACGACAATGCTCGTCCCGCAAGAACCAGCGGCCGCTCTGCCAGCGATCATCGGCAGCGGTGCGCGCCAATGGCAGGACGTGGCCAATGACCTTGTCCAACCCTTGAGAAAACACCTTGGTCAGCCGCGCCCGTTCCAATTCATCGCTCAAACGCGAATCTTGGGCAGTGACGTTCTTCGGCAACGCCCCTTCGCGCCAGAGGTAGTAAAAATGGTCTTCATACGCCGGGAACACGTAGCGCGTCGGCAGTTTCAGGCGCTCGGCCACACTGCGCAGAAAACGTCCGGCCATCTCGCCGTCGGTGCCGTAGTCCCGGGTTTCATCAGCGATCAGCGCGTTATTGCGCCAGACCGGCTCACCGTCACGACGCCAGAAACAGTTCAACGACCAGCGCGGCAGTTGTTCGCCGGGATACCACTTGCCCTGCCCGAAATGCACGAGGCCCTGAGGCGCATAATGCGTACGCATGCGCTGATACAGCTCAGCGGACAGCACGCGCTTTTTCGGGCCAAGCGCAGCGGTGTTCCATTCATCGCCGTCGCGGTCGTCGATGGACACGAACGTCGGCTCACCGCCCATGGTCAGGCGGACGTCTTCGGCGATCAGGTCGTTGTCGATCTGTCGCCCCAGCGCCTGGATCTCCAGCCACTGCGCTTCGGTGTAGGGCTTGGTGACGCGCGGCGCTTCCCAAATGCGCTCTACGGACATGTCGTGACTGAACTCGGTGTCGCAGGGTTCGACCAGCCCGCTGATCGGCGCTGCCGAAGACGGCTCCGGGCTGCACGCCAATGGAATGTGCCCTTCACCTGCAAACAGGCCCGAGGTCGCGTCCAGTCCGACCCAGCCGGCGCCAGGCAAGTACACCTCACACCACGCGTGCAGATCCGTGAAATCCACATCAGTGCCCGAAGGCCCGTCCAGTGCTTGAACGTCGGCCTTGAGCTGAATCAGATAACCCGACACGAAGCGCGCCGCCAACCCCAAATGACGCAACAACTGCACGAGCAGCCACGCAGAATCTCGGCAAGACCCGGAGGCGCTGTCCAGCGTGAACTCGGGGGTTTGAATTCCCGGTTCCATGCGGATCAGGTAATTGATGTCGTTGGCCAGACGCTGATTGAGGTTCACCAAAAAGTCGATGGCCGGGATTGGCGTGCGGTCGATGCTGTCCAGGTACGCTTGAAATTTCGGGGTCAGCGCTAGCTTTTCCAGATACGGCAAAAGCTCGTGATGCTCCTCCTTGGCATACGTGAACGGGATCTTGTCGGCATAGGGTTCGAGGAAAAAGTCGAACGGGTTGAACACCGCCATCTCGGCGACCAGATCAACCTCGACGCGAAACTCATCGGTCTTCTCAGGAAACACCAGACGCGCCAAGTAATTGCCCTGCGGGTCCTGTTGCCAGTTGATGAAGTGGTTCTCAGGCAGCACCTTCAGCGAATAGGACAGCACGCGGGTACGGCTATGCGCCGCCGGGCGCAGACGCACGATCTGCGGACCCAACTCGACCGCTCGTTCGTAGCGGTAATGCGTGACGTGGTGCAAGGCAATGTGAATCGACACGGCGTGCCTCCTGCGAGCCTGGACGGTAGCGGAACCGCGCAAGACTTATGCCACCCTGGCAAGTCTGGTGCGTTCGGCGTTCATGATGCTCGGTGAGCTAAGCACCGCACCAACATTGCGCCAGCTTCGGCGGATGGTGCAAGGGTCGCACGGAAATGAGGCGGGTGAGCGTACTAATAACGGAAACCTCTCTGGCTGTCCGCTTAAGCGCCCAGCATCTTTACATAGCTTGTAGGATTCAATCCCGAAGAACCATCAGACCCTTCTTGATTGTCAGAGGAGGCATTTGCAGTGGCCAAGGCCATGGTAGCGTCGGTCAGACATTCGAAACCGGAGCATGGAAGCTCATTTCGCCCAACTGACCAAGGATGTCCTGCATGCGCCCCATTGTTGTCCTGAATGACGCCACCACCGCAGGGGGGCGCGTTGTCGAAGGCGCTCCCTCGACTTTTTTGCATGATATGAACGTCGCGCGTCTGGGAGATGCCGTCTTGTGCCCTCACGGCCCCTGCAGAATTTCCAGTGGCGACGGTTCGCTGCTGATTGATGACAGGCCGGTAGCGCGTGACGGCGACTCGCTCGACTGTGGTGCGACGCTGAGTGCCACTTACACCGACCTCACCATTGGCTAGAGGGCGGAATGAAAAAATCATTCCTCCAGCGCCTGACCGGCGCCCAACCGCTTCCAGAAATCCTGCAAACCTACCAGCCGGCACGCTATGGCCGGTGCATCTACGATCGCATTTCAGAAAAGCGTCTGCGCGAAGAAGACAGGGAGCGCCAAAGACAACAGTACCTGCCCCAAGGCAACTACGACACTGGAGCGGTCGCGATTCAGAACGTATGGACCTGGCTGCCGGATGGTTCGCTGAGCGGTAAAGCCTGTGCCAGCGATCTATCCAATCTGGGATGGGGTCGCACGCATGACCTGCGCTTGATCATCGGACAAGGGGTACGCCGTCCTTTGCGCCAACTCGAAACCACCTCGACAGCCAGGCCGTCGGTTGACCCCACTGAACGTGCAATCGAGTTGCTGCACGCCACTGTCCGCAACTGTGCGCTGCTTTCAGAGAACCAGGACTGGAGCAGGACCGAAGTGCATCTGCCCGTTCCCTCTGGCGTTGATGAAATGGTCTGGTTCGAAAGCGTCGTGGCCTCATGGCCCGAGGATCAGATGCCCGCGTGGGGATTCCACGTGAGTCACCACGCTCCTGGAGAGTGGCTACGGACTTGGCTCACAAAGCCAACTACTGCATCGAACGCGCTGTGCCTGAGCATTGACAGCCGGGTCAACCAGCTCATGAATGCACAGGCAACTGCAAACGAGGTATTAGGCGAGGCGGTCTCGCTGATCGCCCTGTGTCGCCTTCCGCCAGCGAATGCCCCAGCACCGCACGACCATAGCGCCGTAGTCCCGAAGGACATCCCTGGCGCTAACCCCTCTGCGCACGTGAACAGGCTCAGCGCCGACGTCAGCCCCATCGCTGGTGAATGGGTCCGCCTCGCACTGACCGTGCTGACCGCCCGTACCGAGAACGACCCTGCGTACAAGACGTTACACCTCTTCACCACAAACTCGCCCCCCGGATGGACGATCAACTGATCGCCCTATTCACATCGCTGGAGTACTCAGTTGTGAACACATCACACTCGACCATGCCAGGCGGCGTCAGCCTTCAGCAAACTGACCGCCTGCTGCAATTGTCCATACCTTCGGAGCCGCACCTTCTTGCGCTGCGCGCTCATGGTGTGGAGCGGCTAGGCCGTATCCCCCGTTACTGCGTAGATGTCATCACCGGGTCTTCAACGCTTTCCCCGAATGCGCTGATCGAACAACCCATCACGCTTTCGTTGAAACTGGCCAGCGGCGCGCTCAGCCATCGCCATGGCTTTATACAAAGCGTGCGCTATCTGGGAAGCGATGGCGCATTGCAGGACTGGCAAATCAAGTTTGTCCCTTGGTTTGGCTTACTGGAGTACCGGCGGGACTGCCGCATCTGGCAAGACATGCCGCTTCCCGAGATTATTTGTGACGTATTCCATAGGCACCCACACGCTGAAGGTCGCTACACACTGAGTCTGCGCCGTGAATACCCCAAGTTGTCCTACGTGACGCAGTACAACGAAAGCGACGCCCATTTCGTGCAGCGCTGGTGCGAACAGGAAGGCATCTACTGGTACGTCGTTCATGAAGCAGACAACCACCACATCTTCTTCGTCGACAGCGTCGATAGTCTTCCCGCACAAGCCCCTTTGCCCCTGCCATTCCATACCCAGACAGCCGCCCTGGACCACGACAGCATCACTCACTGGGCGCAAGGTTGCGAACTGGGCAACGGGCAGGTGACATGGGCCAGCAACGACTACCGAGTGCATCAGCAGCGCCAGATCGCCCAAGCAATCGCACTTGAAGCCCTCGCTGCCCCTGCATCACTCGAGCGCTATGAATATCGTGGGCAGTACGGTTGGCAGAACGAGGATCGCGGCCAGTGGCTCACGCGCGTGCAGATCGAACAGGGTGAATCGGCTGCACAAAGGATAAAGGGTCAAGGTGGCGTCAGGTCGATGCAGCCGGGTCACGGTTTCGAGCTGACCCAACATCCGTTATACGAAGGCGCATCGCCGCAAGAGCGGGCATTTCTGTTGATCGGGGTGGAGTTCTTCGCTCAGAGCAATTTGCCTGTCGCCCTCCAGCGGCGCGACTCGCCCGGCAGCTTGAAACCGCAGATGCGCAGCGTCCGAGACGAAAACGCCAAAGAAAGTGGTGAGGGCTATTACTTCAACCGCTTCGAAGCTCAGCGTCTGGATATCCCCTATCGCAGCCCGTTCGAACACCGAAAGCCCAATAATCCCGGGCCACAAACGGCCGTTGTTATTGCGCCCAGCGGGGCAGAAGTACAGACCGATGACTTGAATCGAGTCTGCGTGCGTTTTCATTGGGATCGGTTGACACCGCCCGAACGCGCACCCAGTTGCTGGATACGCATGATGCAAAACAGCAGCGGCGACGGATGGGGAAGCGTCCATGTGCCGCGAGCGGGCGAAGAGGTGGTCATCACTTTCTTGGACAACGACATAGATCGCCCGCTGATTCTCGGGCAAGTCTACGGTGGCGACAAACCGGCATGGCATTCGACCGGCCATATGAGCGGCAGCAAAAGCAAGGAAATCCAAGGGCTGGGTTACAACCAGTGGGTCATGGACGACACCACCGGCCAAGTGCGCACGCAGATTCACAGCAGCCACAGTCACAGCCAATTAAACCTGGGCTATCTGGTCGATCAACAGGGCAACGATCGAGGGGCACTGCGCGGTGACGGTTTCGAACTGCGAACAGACGCCTTCGGCGCGATCCGGGCTCAGCAAGGCCTGTACCTGAGCAGTTGGAAACGCACAAAGGGTTTGGGCGGGCAAATGGACTCCAGCGAGGCCAGGGAGCAGATACGTGATGCCGAACAGCGTATGGCCGGGCTATCGGAGAGTGCGACACAACACAATGCGCTGTCGCTGAGCGATGGTGTTGAAAGCGTCAAACAGTTGCTGGACGTCATCGACCAACCCTACCGCCAGCGTAACGCCAGCACCGAGGGCTACCAGGATTCCCTGCTGGTCGCATCGGCTCCCGCCGACATCATCAGCACCACGCCACAGAACATTCATCTGCACAGCGGCCGACAACTCAATGTCAGCACCGGAGAAGATGTCAATCTGGTCAGCGGCCGGTCGCTACTCGCCAGCGTGGCCAACAGCATCAGCCTGTTCGCCCGAAATGCAGGAGCGAAACTGTTCGCCGCCAAAGGCAAGGTCGAAATCCAGGCTCAGGACGATGCCATCGAACTGACCGCCAAGGACAGCGTGCGCATTACCTCAACCGCCCGCACCATCGAAATCGCCGCTCAGGAAGAGATCCTCTTGACCAGCGGAGCAGCATTCATCCGCATCAAAGACGGCAACATACAAATTCACGCCCCCGGCACCGTGGACATCAGGGGAACAACGAAGTCCATCAGTGGGCCCGAAAAAATCGACCACGAGATGCCCACATGGCCAAGCTCTTCCACCACTCAAAAGCTCTCGTTTCTCGCTGGGCAAAGCTACGCCGCTCGCCAGCAATCCTGGGCGGGCATGCCTTACAAACTGTTTGCCGACGGCACCCTGATCGATGAAGGGGTGATGTCACGGGAAGGTGAACTCAACATCGAGCATCCGGTAGAACGCTCGCGCTATCGACTCGAACTGGCCAATGGCGTCAGCCACGACATTCCCGTCAGCGGGGAGTATCTGGGCGATCCGGATAACGCCCAACGGGCCAATCAGGGCATACAGCGCCACACCATCCGCCGCTCCGCCAACACCTCCTCTGCGCCGTCTACGCACCAGATTCGTCAGACATACGCACACCTCAACACCCCAGACAAGGAAGCCTGATCATGCGCGCCCCCATCGTTGTGCCTATTGCCACGCGCGTCACTTCATCGGCCACCCTTACCCTGCCCTGGTTCGTGCAAAACACCGAATATTGGCCCATGGCAGCCACCTTCGAGCCACTGGTCAACGGCGAGCAGGCCTTCGGTGCTGTGTATGACGCGATCATGGCCGCCACCGACTCCGTGGAGTACATCTGTTGGGGGTTTCAGCCGTCGATGTATTTCAAGCGCGGCGCGAACTGCACCCTCAGCATCGGCGACTTGCTGTGCCTCAAGGCGTCTGAAGGCGTCAAGGTGCGCATTCTCTGCTGGTCTGACAGCGTCCACCTGACGGCCATGTTTGCCGAGAACATGACGCCGGGGCGCAACCTCGCCTCGCTGGCGTCGGCCGTTGATGACTGGCGCGATGACGATCAGCATGCTTTCGACTGGGAGTGGTACCGCCGCGCCTCGAAAACCTACATGAGTGCCGATTCGTGGACGGGCACTCACATTCCCGGTTTGAGCCCGATGGGCCGACTCAAGCTACTGGCTCACCGTATGTTCGCTCTCGGCAAGGAGGGTTTCGACAATATCGAGTTCGCCGTGCGCGACCTCAGCCTTGCCGATCGCGCCGAAATCGCCTGGCAGGTATGGAGCCGCACACGGGATCAGGGCGCTGATGCCCTCGAGGCAGCGTCGAAAGCAGCCGCCATGTCGGCCATCCCCACGCATCACCAGAAAATCGTGCTGGTGGACTACGAAAAAGCCAATCAGGCCGTGGGCTTCATCATGGGCCACAACACCCTCGATCCTTATTGGGACAAGGACGATCACCGCTACCAGCGGCTCGGCTCCCGAGAGGGCCGCAATGGCTTCACCCCAAGGCAAGACATCTCCAGCCGCCTCACCGGCCCGGTGCTTCAATGCCTGCAACACAACTTCGCCCAGGCCTGGCAACGGGAAACCGGCAAAGACCTGTTGACCCCGCGCCTGCTACTGGCCGACAACCTCAAGCCCCGCGAGGGCTTCGGCACAAAAGTCATGGCCCAGGTGCTGCGCACCCAGACCGAAGAAGGCAAGCGCGACATCCGGTCGATGTATTTGCAGGCCGTCAACAACGCCACGCAGTACATCTACATCGAGAATCAGTATTTCCGCTGGAACCCCCTGGCCGAGGCCATCACCGAAGTGGCCAAGAACCACGCTGCATGGGGCCGCGATCCGGGCGAGCACGGCAACTTGCATGTGTTCGTCGTCACCAACTCATCCAAGGAAGGCATGGGTGATGGGGCATTAGGGACCTTTCGGATGCTCAGGCAGTTGGGACGGCCCGAGGTCATGCCCAACGTGGCGCGGCTAGAACAGGAAGATGAGCACGCGGCGCGGCTAAAGGAGACGAAGAAAAAATTAGACGACGCTCGGGACCGGCTGGCCGCCTATCAGGCGAGGAGTGCGTCCGCCGAACGACTGGCAGCCCCTATCGGCCAGGTGAAGCTGGAAATCGAGACGCTGAACAGCGAATACGAATCCATGGCCCGCAATCAGAGCGCAGAGCGTCAAACACCCATATCCCCCATCGACATGCCGGGATTGAAAGTTCACATCTGCACCCTCGTTGCCCCCGACTCCCCGGCCCATGATTGGCAGGAAGTGTATATCCACAGCAAGTTGATGATTATTGATGATGTGTTTACCACGTTGGGGTCGGCGAATATCAATGAGCGGAGCATGACGGTGGATAGTGAGTTGAATGTTTGCACGGAAGATCCGGCGGTGGCGCGGCCGTTGCGGAGGCATTTGTGGGGGATGCATACGGGGGAGGAGGTTTTGGATGATATGGGAGAAACGTATAAAAACTGGGGTGATTTATTCAAAGAAAACAAGCGCCGACAATTTGATTACGACGGTAAAAAAGGTCAACAGCCACTGTCGTCGCTTATAGAGTTTTTCCGAACCAGTCCCAGCCGTAAAAATTTCGACTGAGACCCCATGAAAAAATTATTCGCCACACTGTTCACGCTTTCAATAACCGCCTGTGACTCAGGAGATAAACCGTTGAACTACTTCATTCCTGAAAAAGCTGATTACGATGCGGCATTCGAACGCCTGCAATTCGAGTGCAAACATGAAAAAGATTCTCTACCCCCGCTGGACAACGACGCTCAGCTTCTCTACCTGTATGGGCTGCACCTGACACAAGCCTCGGGTCCAAAAGACTTCGACAGCGCTGCTCGTTACTACCGCATCGCTGCTGCCTTTGGGCATCATCGTGCAGCGACGAACTTGCAGGGATTGCTGTCTCAAGGCCTGACAAAGGCGGAGCGACCGGCAAGAGAAACTATAAATCTGGTCGAAATCCTCATGAATCAAGGCATACCCGGCTCTTATTACGACATGGCCCGTTACCTTGAATCAGGATATGGAGTGAGACAGGACATTTCGGCCTCTCGTTATTACTACAGACGCGCGGCTGACCTTGGAAGTCCAGAAGCCCAATACTATATGAGCGAAATACTTGTGCGCATTAAAGGCGCTGGGCGGGTAGCACTATGGATGGTCCAGTGCGCTATGGAACAAGGGCATGCAGAAGCAGCACTAAATTACGCCATACACTCGAAACTGAACAGCAACCTGCCCGAGGCATTGCGTGCTTATAGAGTCGCAATAAAAGAAGGAGACTCTATAGCTGCGCTTAGTCTTGAAAAAGCGTTTGCAGGAAAACACCATAAAAATGACAACTTACCACTGCGAGTAAATAAAGATGCCGAGCGTTCTCGCCGATATAAACTTATTGGAAAGTTCCTCACCCGATACGAGCACCTAGGCGCCAAAGTCCCCGACATCGACCACATCGTCCCACTTCCCCCCGCCCCACTCCCTGAATGGGACGAAACCTTCGAGTGGAAGCGCAAACGTGACGCCGCCATTCCACCCCCGCCGCCGAGCGAGGAACTGATCGCAAAGATGTGCAAAGAAAAAGAACTCGACCCGGCCACCGGCTGGCCCTTGACCGGGTTGAAGTGACGCATCTACACAACGTGCTGGCGGGCTGTGGTGACACCCGCAAGAGCTAAAACGCGCTGCCGAGCAACGGCGCGCTAACTAAAGAAGGAAAAGCATGGATTTTTTATTCATTCCCGCCCTGGCATTAATGCCATTAATGGCATTAGGATACGTTTTTGTCGTGATCTACCAGGTGCTTACGTCCTCTTCTAGAGGCGGAGTTTTGAGCGTACTTACAGGTGTCACCCTGATCAAAGTAGCCCTAGCGTTTTTGGTATTGAGCGCTATGTCGGGTTTTGTTTTCCTAGGGGGGACCGCTGGTGCTATTGCCGGTTCTGGAGGAACCGTAAAGGCTCGACAAGTTTTGGAATTGATATCCAGCATCAGCGTGTTTTGCTTTTTCGTAAGTTTAGCGTTCGTTGGGACGGCGCTTATCCGGTATGCGATCGGTAAAAAAATCCCATAACTGAGCCAACCGGATCTGCTGTTCATCTTGGTCACCTGAGCACAACGCCGTCTCAATTCATGATAGAACGTCAAAACATTACAAAGACATAAGGTCTTCCAGTTGAGGAACTACACCATGGGTCTGTTCGGCTGGGTCAGGCTCATAAGCGCAGCCGCGCGTTTGCCACTGCGTAACGGTCATGTAAATAGCCAGCTCTTGGATCCATGAGCCCACAGCCTGATCTGCTGTTCAATATGGTTTTTATCGATAGGCACTGCGCCATCATCCAGATAACGTGATAACGCTCGCCCAGCGTTTCAGGTTGTAATCCAGAGTTTTACTAATGGCCGAACATTCAGGCACGAGGCCACGCTGGGCGATCATCCATGTGTGAAGTGCGTCGGTTAGCCGGATGAAGCGGCCCAAGATGACGCCAAGGAGCATACGTCTATGGAATACATACTGAAAACCACAATAAATCATCTGAAGCCGCACGAGCCTATACGGCCGCCGCAAAGGAAGGAGAAACTATTGCTGCGCGCAACTTAGAAAAGATATTTGCAGGAAAGTATCCCGATGGATCCGCTGAATAACTTGGAATGAAAAAAGACCCTGAGCGTGCAAACGGTATGAATCAATTCGCAAGTTCCTGACCCGATACGAACACCTCGGCGCAAAAGTCCCCGACATCGACCACATCGTCCCACTTCCCCCCGCTCCACTTCCTGAATGGGACGAAACCTTCGAGTGGAAGCGCAAACGTGACGCCGCCATTCCACCCTCGCCGCCGAGCGAGGAACTGATCGCAAAGATGTGCAAAGAAAAAGAACTCGACCCGGCCACCGGCTGGCCCTTAAGCAGGTCGATATATCAACCCGCGCCCTTCAGAAATGCATCAGACGCTCTGAGGGCAATACAACTTCTTGGAGAGCGCACTAAATGAAACGCCAGCTCGTAAGCTGGCGTTTTTATTTGTAGCGGTATCAAGAATCAGCGTGGAAACACTGGCTGCCGCGATGGCTTTTTCTTACCGCCGTTTTTCCCGCCTTTGGCTGCATCAGCCCTATCTTTGGCTGCTTGTTTATTACGCGCAGCCGCTGCCGCTTTCGCCTCCTCACGCTTGTCCCAAGGCTTGCTGCCATCACTGCCCCGTTGTGGCAGGCCGGTGTGCTGCGTAAGGATCTTCGTGGTTTTCGCCACTTTGTGGCTGCCAGCGGGTGTCGAGTTCTTGCGACGGGCGCTTTGGTAGCTGTCGGTTTCCGGCTGATGCAGCGGTATCAACTGGTTCTTGCCCGAACCGATGAGGTCCGAACGGCCCATGCGCTCCAGCGCTTCACGCAGCATCGGCCAGCCTTTCGGGTCGTGGTAGCGCAGGAACGCCTTATGCAGACGGCGCTGTTCTTCGCTCTTGACGATGGTGACCGCGTCGCTCTTGTACGTGACCTTGCGCAGCGGGTTCTTGCCCGAGTGATACATGGCCGTCGCACTGGCCATCGGCGAGGGGTAGAACGCCTGCACCTGGTCCGCACGGAAGCCGTTGCCCTTGAGCCACAGCGCTAGGTTCATCATGTCTTCATCGGTTGTACCGGGGTGGGCGGCAATGAAGTACGGGATCAGGTATTGCTCCTTGCCCGCCTCTTTCGAGTACTTCTCGAACATGCGCTTGAACCTGTCATAGCTGCCAATGCCCGGCTTCATCATCTGATTGAGCGGACCTTCCTCGGTGTGTTCCGGGGCGATCTTCAGGTAGCCACCCACGTGGTGGGTGACCAACTCCTTAACGTACTCGGGCGACTCGACCGCGAGGTCGTAGCGCAGGCCGGAAGCGATCAGGATCTTCTTCACGCCCGGCAGATCACGCGCACTGCGGTACAGCTGAATCAGCGCTGAGTGGTCGGTGTTCAGGTTCGGGCAGATGCCAGGGAACACGCATGACGGCTTGCGGCAGGCGGATTCGATTTCCGGGCTTTTGCAGGCAATGCGGTACATGTTGGCGGTCGGACCACCGAGGTCAGAAATGACACCGGTAAAGCCTGGCACTTTGTCGCGAATCTCTTCGATTTCACGAATGATCGAATCGTGGGAGCGGTTCTGGATGATGCGGCCTTCGTGCTCGGTGATCGAGCAGAAGGTGCAGCCGCCAAAGCAGCCACGCATGATGTTGACCGAGAAACGGATCATGTCGTAGGCCGGAATCTTTTCCTTGCCGTAGGCAGGGTGCGGGATACGCGCGTACGGCATGCCGAACACGTAGTCCATTTCTTCAGTGGTCATCGGAATCGGAGGCGCGTTGAACCAGACATCGACGTCGCCATGCTTCTGAACCAGCGCACGGGCGTTGCCGGGGTTGGTTTCCAGGTGCAGCACCCGGTTGGCATGGGCGTACAACACCGGGTCGTTACGCACTTTTTCCATGGACGGCAGGCGAATGACGGTCTTGTCGCGGGTCATGCGCGGGCTGGCCAGAATCTGCACCACCTTGGCTTCGTTCGGATCCTCAACCGGACCTTTTTCCTGCTCGATGGCGCAGGCCTGGGTGTCCTGAGTGTTCACGTACGGGTTGATGATCTTGTCGACCTTGCCCGGGCGGTCGATACGCGTGGAATCGACTTCGTACCAGCCCTCAGGTGTGTCGCGCCGAATGAACGCGGTGCCGCGAACGTCGGTGATGCTTTCAATGGTTTCGCCGCAGGACAGACGATTGGCGACTTCAACGATGGCGCGCTCGGCATTGCCATACAGCAGAATGTCGGCGCAGGCGTCGATGAGGATCGAGTTGCGAACCTTGTCCTGCCAGTAGTCGTAATGCGCGATGCGGCGCAGTGAAGCTTCAATCCCGCCCAGCACGATAGGGACGTTCTTGTAGGCTTCCTTGCAACGCTGGCTGTAGACCAGGCTCGCGCGATCCGGGCGTTTGCCCGCCATGCCGCCGGGGGTATAGGCGTCGTCGGAGCGGATTTTCTTGTCCGCGGTGTAGCGGTTAATCATCGAGTCCATGTTGCCCGCCGCGACGCCGAAGAACAGATTCGGCTCGCCAAGCTTCATGAAGTCGTCTTTGGATTTCCAGTCCGGCTGAGCAATGATCCCGACGCGAAAGCCTTGCGACTCCAGCAGCCGGCCGATGATCGCCATGCCGAACGACGGGTGATCAACATACGCATCGCCGGTCACGATGATGATGTCGCAGGAATCCCAGCCGAGCTGATCCATTTCTTCCCGGCTCATCGGCAGGAAAGGCGCTGGTCCGAAACATTCGGCCCAGTACTTCGGATAGTCAAATAACGGCTTGGCTGCTTGCATGTCGATGACCAGTGTTCGTAATCGGGGAGGCGAGCTTCTCAGCGAAATTCGCGGGCGCGGAGGATAGCACAAATTTTGATCAAATCCGACTGTAATAGTCGGCCTTGCCAGCGGTTTTCGATCGATCGCACTGTCACTTCTGACAGTATCCACCCCCTTGACGCGAGGTTAGAGTAAACGCAGCACTGGTCATTGCAGGATGCAGGCATCATGTCCGACTCCATGCACCGAAACACTCCTTCCGTAACGGTTTACGACAGCCGGGGCCTGACAGTGCGGCAAGTGACCTACTACCGAGCCGAGGTCGAGGAGGAGGCGAAACCCCGAATCACCGCCCAGACTTACGACTGCCAAGGTCGCACCGTGGCGGCTTGGGACCCGCGCCTCTTTGAGCGACAGTCGCGGGACCCCGACGTGCATCCCAACGTCGCAACCCTGTACAGCCTTTCGAACACCGTATTGTCCAGCCGCAGCGTGGATGCCGGTGAAACGGTCTCCCTTTCAGCAGAATCAGGCGTCGTTCTGGAGCAATGGGATGCCCGCTCGACGCACTGGCAGACCGACTATGATGCGCTTCTGCGACCGGCTGCGGTTCATGAGCGCATGGCAGGGCAGCCGCAACGGACCTGCGAGCGGTTCACCTATGCAGGAAGCGACGCGGATTCAGCCTCCCATAATCGGTGCGGGCTATTGGTCCGAATCGACGACAGCGCGGGCACTGCGATAACCACAGAGTACGGCCTGTCGGGCGGGACGCTGAAGGAAGAACGCCGCATGCTCAGGCTGATCGAGCCCCCTGACTGGCCGCCGTTAGTCGCAGAACGTGACGCCTTACTGGAACCCGGTGCTGGCGCCGTTACCCGCAGACATTTCGACGCCACCGGCACCGCCATCAGCACGACGGATGCGCGGGACCATCGGCAAAGCATCGGGTTGAACATCGCCGGCCAGTTGGCACAGGTCATCCTCACGTTGAAGGGCGGCGCGCAGCAATCATTGCTGCAAGACGTGCGGTACAACGCCCGAGGGCAGGTCGAGTCGCAAACCGCGGGCAACGGTGTGATCAGTCAATACGACTATCGCTCGGCGGACGGCCGCTTGCAGACGCTGAAAACCCTTCGGCCTGCCAATGACCCGCTGCAATCATTGACCTACACCTACGATCCGGTGGGTAACGTCGTGAGCATCGCTGACAATGCCCAAGCGGCTCGCCATTTCGCCAATCAACGCATCGAACCGGTCAACCTCTATCGCTACGACAGCGCGTATCAGTTAATCGAGGCGCAAGGCAGGGAAACAGCACATTCTTCAACCCGCCCGCAGCTGCCTGATCTGGCGACATTGCCGATAGACACCAGTCAATGGCTCAACTTTACCGAACGTTACCGCTATGACTCGGCGGGCAATCTGATTCAGCTGAGGCATGAAGGCCGTCAGCCCTACACCCGCGATTTTGATGTGGATGCGACCAGCAACCGCGCCCTGATCAAGACCGAGGGCAGCGCACCGCCGGACTTCGCCAGCGGTTTCGATGCCAGCGGCAACCTGCAATACCTGCTCCCCGGCCAGAAAATGCTCTGGGATGCGCGCAATCGCTTAACGAAAATCACGCCTGTAAGTCGCAACGGCGCCGAGGACGATGCTGAGCATTACGCTTACGACAGCAGCGGGCAGCGCGCTCGCAAGGTCGGCATAAGCGCCGCACGAGCGGCTTCACATACGCGGGAGGTCCGCTACCTTCCGGGCCTGGAATTGCGCAGCGACACTGCCAACGATGAGCAGCTGGAAGTCATCGTGATCCAGGCCGGTCGATGCACCGTGCGCTGTCTGCATTGGTTGAGCGGACGTCCTGCCGGCATCGAAAACGATCAATTGCGGTATTCGGTGGACGACCACCTGGGCTCCAGCGTGCTGGAATTGGACGCCCACGCACACCTTATTAGCTACGAGGGCTACTACCCTTTCGGCGGAACGGCTTGGTGGGCGGCGCGCTCGGCGGTCGAAGCGAAGTACAAGGTGGCGCGGTATTCGGGGAAAGAGCGGGATGCCAGCGGGCTGTATTACTACGGGCTAAGGTATTACGCGCCGTGGTTGATGCGCTGGGTGAGTTCGGATCCGGAAGGATTTGTGGATGGGCTCAATCTGTATTGCATGGTCAGGAATAACCCGATTAATCAGGTGGACGTGCAGGGAGGTCAGAGTTCGGATTTTGATGAAGTGCCCGGAGAAGTGCAGCTTGCGATTATCGTACTTGTGATGCTGGCATCCGCAGGGCTTATTTTCTTGCGATTGCGAGACTTCTACGTGAGCGCCGCCACTGCTTACCAAGCTGAAACTAAGGCCAATCTGGCAGCTCGCGCCCAGAGCTACGAAGAACGGACTCAAAATATCCAGCGGGCGGTAAAGGGGGCCACCTCCAACTACTCACTCACTTCTGATGAAGCTGATTTGCTTAATGGACGGTATCTGAAGACGCGCAATCCGGTTAGCTGGCTGCATATTACACGGGACAGCAAGGGCGCCATCAACCTGTATCAAGCAAATAATGTTGACCAGCACAATGAGCTGACTAACGCGAGGCATATGCCGTCCAGAGCCCAAAAGCTGGGAATAAAACCCTATCTGTTAAGGAAAGCCCGTGATCCGAGGCCACCGCTCACTCTCGGCGACGACTCCTCTGCCAGCGCTAGCGCCAATTCGACACCGCGCGCGTCAATTGACGCCGCGGTGCCGAGTACGAGTGCAGAGCTCAGAACTTTTCAAGAGCGGTTCCGGAAAAAACGAGGCTCTACCGTGTCGAACACAAGCCTTGATTTAGACAACGAAAGCGCCGCTCCAGCGCCCTCCAGCAGCGCAGCCAGACAAATGTTCATCATGGACCCCAGCGGCTTTTTCGAGGATGCAAATATTGTCGACTGGCTTGGCCGCCGCCCTGGTATGGAAGAAAATCTGAGAGCGGCATTGGAGAGGTTCGACCCTAATCGCAAAGGACATACCGGATTACGCGGAATGAAAACGACGGATATCCACAGTGGCACCGCAGGTGGCAGGGGAGACTTGCGTCTGGGCTTTGCCGTCCGGGGTAACGTTTTTTACCCGCAAGCCATCCTGTCACATAAAGGCAACGGTACGATCCTCGCCCAACGCAGGGCATAGTCGAACAACTCACAAAGACTCTGCGCAGAACGCACTACTCATCATCATCAAAGTTGTAACTGCCCGGCGCCAGGTTTTCGAAACGGGTGTACTTGCCGATAAACGCCAGACGCACGAAGCCAATTGGGCCGTTCCGCTGTTTACCGATGATGATTTCAGCGATGCCTTTGTGCTCGGTTTCCGGGTGGTACACCTCGTCCCGGTACACGAACATGATGACGTCGGCGTCCTGCTCGATCGCTCCGGATTCCCGCAGGTCGGAGTTCACAGGGCGCTTGTTGGGACGCTGCTCCAGCGAGCGGTTGAGCTGCGACAGCGCGACCACGGGGCAGTTGAATTCCTTGGCCAGCGCTTTCAGGGACCGGGAAATTTCGGAAATTTCGTTGGTCCGGTTGTCGCCGCTGGAGCCCGGAATCTGCATCAACTGCAAGTAGTCGATCATGATCAATCCGATTTCCCCATGCTCTCGCACGAGACGCCGCGTGCGCGCGCGCATCTCCGACGGGCTGATACCGGCCGTGTCGTCGATAAACAGTTTGCGATCGTTGAGCAGATTGACAGCAGAAGTCAGGCGTGGCCAGTCATCATCGTCCAACTGGCCGGAACGGACCTTGGTCTGATCAATGCGTCCGAGGGACGACAGCATACGCATGATCAGCGATTCGCCTGGCATCTCCAGCGAGAACACCAGCACCGCTTTTTCGCTGCGCAGTACCGCGTTTTCTACGAGGTTCATCGCGAAGGTGGTCTTACCCATCGACGGACGACCCGCGACAATGATCAGGTCAGCAGGCTGCAGTCCGCTGGTCTTGTCATCGAGGTCGGTGTATCCGGTAGACAAACCTGTGATCCCTTCACCCAGGTTAAATAAGGTGTCGATGCGGTCGATTGCCTTGGTCAACAGGTCGTTGACGCCAACCGGCCCACCCGTTTTAGGACGCGCCTCGGCAATCTGAAAGATCTGCCGTTCGGCTTCATCGAGAATTTCCTCAGCGGTCCGCCCTTCCGGATTGAAAGCGCTGTCTGCGATTTCGTTACTGATACCGATCAACTGGCGCAAGGTCGCGCGCTGCCGGACGATCTGGGCATAGGCCTTGATGTTGGCGACGGATGGGATGTTCTTCGCCAGCTCGGAGAGGTAACCGAGGCCGCCGACCTGCGACGTCTGGCCTTCCTTGTCCAACTGCTCGGACAGGGTGACGACGTCGATCGGCAAGTTCTGATCGGCCAGTTTGGCAATGGCGCGGAAAATCAGGCGGTGGTCATGGCGATAGAAGTCGCCGTCCGAAACTTGATCCAGCACGCGCTCCCAGGCGTTGTTGTCCAGCATCAGACCACCAAGCACAGCCTGTTCGGCCTCGATGGAATGCGGCGGCACCTTCAGGGCAGCAGTTTGCAGATCGTATTGCTCGGGAGCGGAAATATCGTTCATGGCCACACGGAATCAGGGGTTTGAATCAAACGTTGATCAACAATACCTAGAAATGACAAAGGGCACGACCCGTTGAACAGGAACGCACCCTTTGTTGATCGGCCGACAAACACATCGCCAACCAATCGGATGCCAGCGCCAAAGCACCGGCATCAAGCAGCTTAGGCAGCTACGACAACCACGCGAACGGTGGCTTCAACGTCGCTGTGCAGGTGCACGGCTACGTCGTATTCGCCGACGTTACGGATGGTGCCGTTCGGCAGACGAACTTCAGCTTTAGCCACTTCAACGCCAGAGGCGGTCAGAGCGTCAGCGATGTCGTGAGTACCGATCGAACCGAACAGCTTGCCTTCGTCGCCAGCGGTGGCAGTGATAGTCACTTCCAGCTCGGCCAATTGGGCAGCGCGGCTTTCAGCCGATGCTTTACGGTCTGCTGCAGCTTTTTCCAGCTCAGCGCGACGCTCTTCAAACGCAGCCAGGTTGGCAGCGGTTGCAGCAGTGGCTTTGCCGAAAGGCAGCAGGTAGTTACGGCCGTAACCAGCCTTAACGTTTACTTTGTCGCCCAGGTTGCCCAGGTTGGCGATTTTTTCCAGCAGGATGAGTTCCATTTGGTAATAACCTCTTAACTTTAACCTTCACCGTTCGCAGAACCGTTGTCGGCATCTTTCGACGCCAGGCGGCCGCGAAAATCAATCAGGCTGTCGACAATGGCAAACACCACCAGCAACGGATAAATCAGCTGCATGAACAGCACCAGCGTGACGTACAAACCCACCAGCCAGAACCGGGTCAGGCGCTTCGTAGCCACCAGACCGTGAATCAGAGCCAGTCCCGCGAACATGAGCGGTACACTGCACAACGGTGTCAGCATCGCCAGTTGCGGACCGAAATTCGGCCCCACCAACATGCACACCAGCAGCACCAGCATCGGTGCCCGCGGGAGTCTCAAACTGCGAAATTCGCGTCCGAAACCGCCCGGGTTATACAACAACGCCTGCCAGTACCGCCCAAGGATCAGGCATACCACGCTGACGATCTGCAACACCGCTGCTATCAGGCCGTTCAGGACCGGAGTAATCAGTGCCCCCAGACGCGCTCGCTCTTCTACCGACATCTGTTGGTAGACATCACCGAAGACGTGGGGCAAGAGTTTCTGCAACTCCCCCGCCATGGCTTCGATGGGCTCGCGGAAAACCGCCCCCAGGATCACGCCATACAACAATCCCAGTCCGACGCTGACCAGCAGCACACGGACCCACGACTCGCTGGCGCGCAACACGGCCGCCAACCCCCATGAACCCAGCAACACCATCAGGGTGCGGGGATCACCGAAATACCACCAGACCAACGCTGGCAGCAGAGCCCAGGCAAGCACGCTCATCGCGCCACTCAACCCGCGCCGCAGGAGCACAAGGCAACCTGCAGCGGCACTCAACCAGAACAACAACGGCAACGCCGCACATCCAACCACTACGAGAGTGGCCTGCACGCGGCCGCGCATGATGAAGTCAGCCATGGCGCGCATGCGATTTATCCTTTACTGCGTTTTTGTCGACTGAACCTGGTCTCAGCGGCCGTGGCTGTCGGTGTAGGCCAGCAGGGCCAGGAAGCGGGCGCGCTTGATAGCGGTAGCCAGCTGACGCTGATAACGAGCTTTGGTACCGGTAATGCGGCTAGGAACGATCTTGCCGGTTTCGGATACGTAGGCTTTCAGGGTGTTGAGATCTTTGTAATCGATCTCCTTCACATTTTCAGCTGTGAAGCGGCAGAATTTACGACGACGGAAGAAACGTGCCATGTAATAGGCTCCTCAAAAGGTCCGTGGATTACTCGTCAGCGTTATCGCTGTTGTCGCTGTCATCACTGTCAACGCCTTCAGCGTCAGAGTGCTCAGGACGGTCGCGACGCTCACGGCGCTCACTGCGGTTCTCTTCAGCCTTGAGCATTTCGGATTGGCCAGTAACGGCTTCGTCGCGACGAATGACAAGGTTACGGATCACGGCATCGTTGTAGCGGAAGTTGTCTTCCAGCTCAGCCAGGGCTTTGCCAGTGCACTCAACGTTCAGCATCACGTAGTGAGCCTTGTGAACATTGTTGATTGCGTAGGCCAGTTGACGACGGCCCCAATCTTCCAGACGGTGGATCTTGCCGCCGTCTTCTTCGATCAGCTTGGTGTAACGCTCAACCATGCCGCCGACTTGCTCGCTCTGGTCCGGGTGAACCAGAAAGATGATTTCGTAATGACGCATGAATGCTCCTTACGGGTTGTAGCCTGCCACCGAAGCGGTCAGACAAGGAGTGAATAACACGGGTTTATCTTGCACAGGAACAGGCACGTGAGCGCCTGCCATGACAGCAAGGGGCGCAATTGTAGAGAAGGGTCAGGGACGGCGCAAGGCAATTGGTGATTATTTGAACAGGAGCAGCTTCAAGCCGTAAGCTGCGAGCTACAAGCCGTCCGTTGACTGGCTTGAGCCTGCAGCTTACAGATCGTTACTTCCGCGAAGCAGCAGCCTTCGCGCTGCGTTGGCGCATCGCCTCGAACAGGCAAACACCTGTTGCCACCGAGACGTTCAAGCTGCTGACGCTACCTGCCATGGGCAGGCGAACCAAGTAGTCGCAGTGTTCACGAGTGAGGCGGCGCATGCCCTTGCCTTCAGCCCCCATGATCAAGATGGTCGGGCCAGTCAGGTCCTGCTGATACAGCTCTTGCTCGGCCTCACCCGCCGTACCGACGACCCACAGACCGCGCTGCTGAAGCTTTTCCAGCGTACGAGCCAAGTTGGTGACTGCGACGAGAGGAATCACTTCCGCCGCGCCGCAGGCGACTTTTCGCACGGTCGGCGTCAAGGTCGCAGACTTGTCTTTCGGCACGATCACAGCCAACGCACCCGCAGCATCGGCGGTACGCAGACAGGCACCAAGGTTGTGCGGGTCTGTCACGCCATCTAGCACCAGAATCAGCGGCGCGCCTTCGGTCCGATCCAGAAGCTCGTCGAGCATCGCTTCGCCCCAGACCTGGCTCGGGCTGACGTCTGCCACAACACCCTGATGGACGCCCTCAACCCACGCGTCCATTTCACGACGCTCGGCCTGCCCCACCTGCACACGGTTCTGCGCGGCGAGGTCGATCAATACTTGAACCCGAGGGTCGCTGCGACCCTCAGCCAGCCAGATCTGCTTGACCCGCTTGGGGTGATGCCGCAACAACGCTTCTACCGCGTGAACGCCGTAGATTTTTTCCAGCTGACTCATGACTTCGCCTTAGGTTTACGCACACTGCCGCCCTTCGGCGCTGAAGCGGAGCCCGATTTCGAAGGGCCCTTGCGGTGTTTACTCGGTTTTGCGGCCTTGCCGGAAGGCGCGGAATCACTCCGCGACGACTTTCCCGACGATGCCTTGCTACCACCCTTCGCTTCTGCCAACAGCGCTTTTTTCATCTCCCGGCTTTTACGGACTTCAGCGTTTTTAGCGGCGGCATCGCTGGGGCGATAAGCTTCGACAACCGGCTCTTTGGTAGCACTACGACGGCTTGGACGGGAGGCGGTGGCCTTGTCCTGCTCTTTATCCTTCGTCTTGCTCGCAGCTGCAGGCTCAGCGACCTTGCGTTTGCGCCCCACTGGCGCGCTGGTGGTTTTCTCAGACATTTCAAAGTCGATCTTGCGCTCATCAAGGTCGACGCGCATGACCCGCACTTCAACGGTGTCGCCCAGGCGGAAGCTACGGCCCGTGCGCTCGCCCGCCAAACGGTGATGAACCGGATCGAAGTGGTAGTAATCGCCTGGCAGCGCGGTCACGTGGACAAGGCCTTCGACATAGATGTCGGTCAGCTCGACGAACAGCCCGAAACCGGTCACCGCCGTGATGACGCCCGGGAACGACTCACCCACGCGATCTTTCATGAACTCGCACTTGAGCCAGTTCACCACGTCGCGGGTGGCTTCGTCGGCACGGCGTTCGCTCATCGAGCATTGCTCGCCCAATTGCTCCAGCGCCGCTTCGTCGTAGGGATAGATACGCGCCTTCGGAATCGAAGCCGCCCCCGCGCGCCGCACATGAGGCGTGTCTTGCTTGGAGCGGATGACGCTGCGAATGGCGCGGTGCGTCAGCAGGTCCGGGTAACGACGAATCGGCGAGGTGAAGTGCGTGTAGGCCTCATAATTCAGACCGAAGTGGCCGTTATTATCCGAGCTGTACACCGCTTGGCTCAACGAACGCAGCATGACGGTCTGGATCAGGTGGTAATCCGGACGATCCTTGATGGTTTCCAACAGCGCCTGATAATCCTTCGGCGTCGGGCCGTCCTTGCCCTTGTGCAGGGAAAGGCCCAGCTCGCCCAGGAAGGCGCGCAGCTTTTCCAGGCGCTCAGGCGGCGGGCCGTCGTGGACGCGATACAGCGCAGGGATTTCATGCTTCTTGAGGAATTCGGCAGTGGCCACGTTGGCGGCCAGCATGCATTCCTCGATCAGCTTGTGCGCATCGTTGCGGGTCGTCGGACGAATCTCGGCGATCTTGCGTTCCGAACCGAAGATGATGCGGGTTTCTTGCGTCTCGAAATCGATGGCGCCACGGGTGTGGCGGGCCGCCAGCAGCACTTTGTACAGCGCATAGAGCTGCTTTAGGTCAGGGATGACTTCTTTGTACTCGCCACGCAATTGGCGGGCTTCGCTGGTTTTCGGGTGCTCCAGAATCGAACTGACCTTGTTGTAAGTCAGGCGCGCGTGGGAGTGGATCACCGCTTCGTAGAACACATAGTCCGTCATTTCGCCGGATTTGGAGATGGTCATCTCGCACACCATCGCCAGACGGTCCACCAGTGGGTTCAGCGAACAAAGGCCGTTGGACAACTGCTCTGGCAGCATCGGCACGACGCGCTCCGGGAAATACACCGAGTTGCCACGCACTTGAGATTCGGCGTCGAGCGCGGAACCGATCTTCACGTAGCTGGAGACGTCCGCAATGGCGACGTACAGCTTCCAACCACCTGAAAACAGGCGCAGCTTGCCAGGTTTGGCTTCGCAATACACCGCATCATCGAAATCGCGAGCGTCTTCGCCATCAATGGTTACGAATGGCAAGTGGCGCAGATCGACGCGGTTTTCCTTGTCCTTTTCTTCGACTTCCGGCTTGAGCTTGGCAGCCTCTTTAAGCACCGCTTCAGGCCAGACATGGGGAATATCGTACGTGCGCAATGCGACGTCGATTTCCATGCCCGGCGCCATGTAGTTGCCTACGACCTCGACCACATCGCCCTGCGGCTGGAAGCGTGGGGTCGGCCAGTGGGTGATCTTCACTTCCACGAACTGCCCAACGCGGGCGTCGGCATTGCGACCTGGGGTGATCAGCACTTCTTGCTGAATCTTCGGATTGTCGGGAACGACGAAGCCAATGCCGCTCTCCTCGAAGTAGCGGCCAACCACGGTTTCGTGGGCCCGGGAAACGACTTCGACGATCACCCCTTCGCGACGACCGCGACGGTCCAGACCCGAAACGCGCGCCAGAGCGCGGTCGCCATCGAACACCAACCGCATCTGAGCGGGGCTCATGAACAGGTCATCAGAGCCGTCGTCAGGCACCAGGAAACCAAAGCCGTCGCGGTGACCGCTGATGCGACCGAGGATCAGGTCCAGCTTGTCGACCGGCGCATAGGTGCCGCGGCGGGTGTAGATCAATTGAGCGTCGCGCTCCATCGCCCTCAGGCGGCGGCGCAAGGCTTCGATCTGATCTTCCGTCGTCAGGCCAAACTCTGCGACCAGCTCTTCACGGGCAGCGGGCGACCCGCGCTCGGAGAGATGCGCCAGAATCAGCTCACGGCTAGGGATGGGGTTTTCGTATTTTTCCGCTTCACGAGCGGCCTCGGGATCGAGGGACTGCCAATCGGCCATTAGAATGAATTCACCTTATCTGTATGCAATTAGTTTGGCATATACCCGATTGAAACGCGAAGACAGCGTTTGTTGAGGCTTTTCGCTATTTCAAAAAAAATTCACGTCCAGGGGTTTACAGCCCCGATTGTCATCCGTAAGATGCGCCCCACAACGACGGCGCTGCCACGTTGCAGTTGAAATCACACGGCTTTTTAAACAATTAGCCAAGTGAAATCAACGCATTGCCCAGATGGTGAAATTGGTAGACACGCCAGCTTCAGGTGCTGGTGACCTTACGGTCGTGGAAGTTCGAGTCTTCTTCTGGGCACCAATTCAACGAAACCGAGCCCAGTGCTCGGCTTTGTGCATTCTGGGGTTTGTAAATTCCTGCTCGAGCAGCCATGAGGGTAGATCAGTTCCCCTGCCCTGTCCTTCCGGCCATCAACAAAGCGTCGAACTTTGCGCGCTCGCGTTCAAAACCTCATTCCGCGCTAAATTTTCTCAAAATTAAGTTGCACAAATACGAAAAATCTAATTAAATCAGCGCCATGCCCAGGTGGTGAAATTGGTAGACACGCCAGCTTCAGGTGCTGGTGACCTTACGGTCGTGGAAGTTCGAGTCTTCTCCTGGGCACCAAACAAAACAAAACCGAGCCAAGCGCTCGGTTTTGTGCTTTTCGGGGTTTGGTAAATCTTCCCCTCCTCGGACAAAGCCCGGCATGCCGGAAACGGCAATCTCTCGATTGCCGCCATCGCCAGGCCGGGCCGCTGCAGCTTATAACGCGGTTAAGCGCGGAATTGCCCCAGGCTCGCCTTCAACTGCGCGGCCAGCTTATCCAACGTCTTGCCACTGGCGGTCGTCTCGACAACGGCCTGCGCCGCCTTCTCGGCCTGGGCGTGAATCACTTCCACGCGCCCACGCACCGCCTGCGCACCTTGCGCCTGATGTTCGGCTGCACGGGTGGCCAAGCCGATTGCCGCATGGACCTGCTCGACCGAGTCTTGCACCGTTTTCTGCAAACGGGCGCTGTCGCGCAAGACTTCCAGCCCTTCCTTGGCTTTGCGCCCCGCCAGTCCGATGGTGGCTACCGCCTCTTTTGCACCGGATTGCAGCTTGGTGATGTGTTCCTGAATGTCGCCTGTCGAGCTTTGGGTTTTGCTCGCCAGCGCACGCACTTCATCGGCTACGACCGCGAACCCGCGCCCCGTCTCACCCGCACGCGCCGCTTCAATGGCGGCGTTGAGGGCGAGCAGGTTGGTCTGCTCGGCGATGCCGTGAATCACTTCCAGCACCACTTCGATCTGCTCACTTTGCTGCGCCAGGCGCTCGATGACCTGCGCACCAGTCTCAACCTGCCCCGCCAGCGCCTCGATCAGATTGCCGACTTGTGCCGAAGTCCGCGTGTTTTCATCCGTGGCCTGACGGATGTCGACGACTTGTCGCAACGCCGCCTGCATGGCCTGACTCTCGGCCTGGGCCTCGTCGGCCATCTGCGCCAGCGCCTGAAGACTCGCAGCAACTTCATCGCGCTGCAACTCGGCCGCCGCGTCGGCACCCGCGTTGCGTTTGCTCATAGCACCGATTTCAACGCCGGTCTGTCGCGCCACATCGCCCGCCTCACGGACGATGGGTTGCAGCTTGTCGACGAAACGATTGACCGCCGCCGCCATATCACCAATTTCATCATTGCTGTTGAGCTTGACCCGCTTAGTCAAGTCGCCCTCGCCCGCTGCCAGGTCATCCAATGCGCGATTGAGCAGTTGCAGGCGGAGTACGACGCGACGTCCCAGCACCACTGCCAAGGCCAGCAAAACCCCTAATCCGACCAAGACCAGGCCTACACCGATCCTCCAGCGCAGGGTTTCGGCCGCTGCCTGAACCGTAGAGCTGGTATTGGTCACCATCGCTGACGCTGCGCCTTGAGCGGCCTGCAAACGGGAACGCAACGCTGCGGAACTCTCTGCCGCCGCCCCGCCGAGGCTATCGGAAACCAGCTGCTCACCATTTCCGATGAGGGCCGCGAAACGCTTGTCGAGCGCTGCCAGGTTGGCCTCGACGGCTGCAGTTGACACCCCCATTCTCACCCTGCCGATTTCCACGCCATTCGGACTGATAACAGCCTCGACGTAGTACACCGACGGATCTTTTTGTGCAGCGTTCAGCACCTTATCCATCGCCCGCTCGCCTTCGCCCTTGGCGAGCAACGACTTGATCGACTCATTCTCACGGTTGAGGTAACGCGTCAGATGTTCGCCCTGCGCATCGTCATAGACGACAAACAGAACGTTCGGATTGCGCTGAGCACGGCGTGCGAATTCGGAAAGGGTCGGCGTGTCGCCATCCCACATGGCGCGCGGGGCAACAGCTGCGAGAAGCTCCGCCATGTCGGTAGCCGAATCTCTAAGATCAGCTTCCAGCGTTGCGCGCAGCTGCTTCTGCTCATCCTTCAGACGGGTCGAAAGCCCAGCACTCAAACGCTGACGGGTATTCTGCGAAAGGCTGTCAAGATTCGATGTCACGTCACGGCTCGCCTGCTCCAGCTCGCCAGACAAGTGTTGCGAATCTACACCGAGTCGTGTCGCCAGGTCGGCCTCGAGCGCGGTCACCGTGCTTCGGGTCAGGGCGACCGCCACCAGCACTTGCACCAATAAGGCGATACCGAGAGCGATGAATACGGGCCGCAACAAGCGGCTACGGAGAAGCGAAAGGACGGCTGACACTGGAAATTCCCCCACCACAAACGCCATTAAAATGATGGCATTTCTTTTGATGATATTTCCAGCAAGGGTCGTGCCGTTCTTACTCCCTTTATCAGTCGGGCAAAAGAAAGGGCCGCCCAAGCGACCCTTCTTCTTTTATTTCAATGCCTTATCAGCCAAACGGATGACGCAATACGATGGTTTCGTTGCGATCCGGACCTGTCGAAATAATGTCAATCGGCGCGCCGACCAGCTCTTCGAGGCGCTTGATGTACGCACGCGCATTGGCTGGCAATTCTTCCAGGGTTTTAGCACCCAGCGTCGACTCCGACCAACCCGGGACTTGCTCGTAAACCGGCTCCAGGCCGATATAGCTATCGGCGTCGGTCGGCGCTTCAATCACGGCACCGTTTTCGTTCTTGTAACCCACACAGATGTTGATGGTTTCAAGACCGTCCAGCACGTCCAGCTTGGTCAGGCAGATGCCCGAAATGCTGTTGACGTCGATGGCACGACGCAGGATAACGGCGTCGAACCAGCCGCAACGACGGGCACGGCCAGTGGTGGCGCCGAACTCATGACCCCGCTTGGCCAGAAAGGCGCCCACGTCGTCGAACAGTTCGGTCGGGAACGGACCTGAGCCAACACGGGTGGTGTAAGCCTTGGTGATGCCCAGAATGTAGTCGATGAACATCGGCCCAACACCCGAACCGGTGGCAATGCCGCCGGCAGTGGTATTGGAGCTGGTCACGTACGGGTAGGTGCCATGATCGATGTCCAGTAGCGATCCTTGGGCGCCTTCGAACATGATGTCTTTGCCAGCGCGACGCATTTCATGCAGGGCAGCGGTGACATCGAGCATCATTGGCTTGAGCTGCTCGGCGTATTCCATGCACTCGTCGAGCGTCTTCTGGAAGTCGATCGCGGGCTCTTTGTAGTAATTGACCAGCACGAAGTTGTGGTAATCCAGCAACTCGCCCAGCTTGGCGGCGAAACGCTCGCGGTGGAACAGGTCACCGATGCGCAGGCCGCGACGCGCGACCTTGTCTTCGTAGGCAGGGCCGATGCCACGGCCGGTCGTACCGATCTTGAGCTCGCCGCGGGCCTTTTCACGGGCCTGGTCCAGCGCCACATGGTAGGACAGGATCAGCGGGCAGGACGGGCTGATGCGCAGACGCTCGCGCACTGGAATGCCCTTCTCTTCCAGCTTGGTGATTTCACGCATGAGCGCATCAGGAGCCACGACCACCCCATTACCGATCAGGCACTGCACGCCTTCGCGCAGCACACCGGACGGAATCAGGTGCAAAACGGTTTTCTCGCCATCGATCACCAGGGTGTGACCGGCGTTGTGGCCGCCTTGATAGCGCACTACCGCGGTAGCATGTTCGGTCAGCAGATCTACGATCTTGCCTTTGCCCTCATCACCCCATTGGGTGCCCAGGACTACGACATTCTTACCCATAACACTTGTCCTCATTCACGCAAACTGGGTGCCGGCTGCCGCCGACTGGAAAACTCAAGAGGCCAGCGGCATAACCTGCCAACGCTCGCCGTGCTGAATCAAATGCCGATCGCAGTCGGCTTCTTTCGCTGCCGAGACCGACTGGCCCGGCAACGCCTGAACCACGCGCTCACCATCGGCACGCAACTGGCAGACAGCCTGCCAGAGCGCCCAATCGGTACTGTCAGGCATCCAGATACCGCCAGACGGTAGCTCGATCTGCGCCTGCCCCAGCGTAACCAGGGTTTTCAAATCGGTGGAAAAACCTGTTGCTGGACGCGCGCGCCCAAAATCCGCACCGATATCATCGTAACGACCACCTTGAGCGATCGACTGACCGACACCGGGCACGAACACCGCGAACACTACGCCCGTATGGTAGTGATAGCCGCGAAGCTCGCCGAGGTCGAAATACAACGGCAAATCCGGGAAACGAGCCGACAGACGCTCTGCAATTTCAATCAGATCATCCAGGGCGTCGATGACCGGAGCAGGCGCCCTGGCCAGACGTTCGCGCGCAGCGGCCAGCACGTCGCGGCCTCCGCACAGATCCACCAACGCTCGCAGCATGGCGGCCAGATCCGCTGGCAGGTTCTCGGTCAGCGTAATAACCTCATCGATGGCCTTGCGTTGTAGCGCATCAAACAGCTGCTGCTCGACCTCACCCGACAAGCCTGCGGCACGGGCGAGCCCACGATAGATGCCGACATGGCCCAGATCCATATGCACGTCAGGCACATCGGCGAGTTTAAGCATAGCCAGCATCAGGCTGATCACTTCGACGTCGCTGCTCGGGCTGGCGTCGCCGTACAATTCGGCGCCCAGTTGGATCGGGCTGCGCGAGGACGATAGAGCGCGAGGCTGAGCATGCAGCACGCTGCCGGCGTAGCACAGACGGCTCGGGCCTTCGCGGCGCAGGGTATGCGCGTCGATACGAGCGACCTGAGGCGTGATGTCCGCCCGGAAACCCATTTGCCGACCCGATTGTGGGTCGACCACCTTGAAGGTGCGCAGGTCCAGATCCTGGCCCGCTCCCGTGAGCAGGGACTCAAGATATTCGATGTGCGGGGTGACGACGAACTCATAGCCCCAGCTCTGAAACAGATCCAACACCTGACGACGCGCAACTTCTATGCGCGCAGCTTCCGGCGGCAGTACTTCTTCGATGCCATCCGGCAGCAGCCAGCGGTCAACCGTTGCCATTACGCCTTTCCCCTATGATCCGGGCGGCCAACCCTTGGGCAAGCCTTGAGTGAAGCAGACAGCGCCTGCGACCCTGTCCGAGGATGCAGCATCCCCGGACAAATCGAGCCGCCACTTGAGCGGCACTGTCCTCGAAAAAACTGCCGCGCACGAAATACGCCACGGCCAATCAATCGTGTAGACGCAAAAAAGCCGGGAATTTCCCGGCTGCCGCATCATACACACGTTTTACCGTGCGATCACCCCGCCAAGCCGTTTTGCCGCCCGGCGGAGTGATCGATCAGGGTTTGGATTACGGTTTTGCTTTCTCCAGATAGCGAAAGAATTCGCTGCCCGGATCAAGGACCATCACGTCACTTTTGTTGGCGAAGCTTTCGCGGTAAGCACGCAGGCTGCGGTAGAACGCATAGAACTCCTGATCCTGACCGTACGCCTTGGAGTAAATGGCAGCGGCTTGAGCATCGCCATCACCGCGGGCCTCTTCAGACTCACGATAGGCTTCGGCCAGCAGCACGCGGCGTTGACGATCGGCGTCGGCACGAATGCCTTCTGCCAACTCGTTACCCTTGGCGCGGTGCTCACGAGCCTCACGCTCACGCTCGGTGCTCATGCGCTCGAACACGCTGCGGTTCACTTCCTTCGGCAGATCAATGGCTTTGACGCGAACGTCGATCACTTCGATGCCCAGCTCTTTTTCAGCCATCTTGTTCAGTGAGGCCGTGATATCCGCCATCAATGCATCACGCTCGCCCGACACGGCTTCGTGCAGGGTGCGCTTACCGAACTGGTCACGCAGGCCCGACTCCAGACGACGAGACAAGCGCTCATCGGCGATCTGCTTAAGGCCCGATGTTGCGGTGTAGAAACGCTCAGCGTCCTTCACGCGCCATTTGGCATAGGCATCGACCATGACTGCTTTCTTTTCCAGCGTCAGGAAACGCTGAGTCGGTGCATCCAGCGTCAACAGACGGCCATCGAACTTGCGCACCTGGTTCACGTAAGGAACCTTCACATGCAGACCCGGCGGAACATCGGCCTGAACCACACGACCGAATTGCAGGAGCACCGCACGCTCAGTCTGAGCGACGATGTAAAAGCTGTTCCAGGCCACGACGGCCAGTACGACACAGACAATCAAAGCGACCAGAGATTTATTGCTCATCAGCGAGTCTCCCTAGTACGCGTGTCACGTTGCTGTTGCAGGTCCGCAGCTCGGGAGCCGGGATCCACCGCGGTGGCCGAAGCCCCGCTCGACGACGATGTCGAACCGCTACGACTGCTCTCGATCATTTTGTCCAATGGCAGGTAAAGCAGGTTGTTCTGACCTTTGTCGCCGGTCACGAGCACCTTGCTGGTGTTGCTGAACACTTCTTGCATCGTGTCCAGATACAAACGCTCCCGGGTGACTTCCGGCGCCTTGCGGTATTCAGCGACGAGTTTGGTGAAGCGATCGGCCTCACCTTTGGCGCGCGACACCACTTCGTCGCGGTAGCCGTTGGCATCTTCGACGATGCGTTGGGCCTGCCCACGGGCTTCTGGAATCACACCATTGGCGTAGGTTTCGGCCTGGTTGCGCGACCGCTGCTCGTCTTCACGGGCGCGGATCACGTCGTCGAACGCTTCCTGAACTTCACGCGGCGCGGCTGCGCTCTGGACGTTCACCTGGGTCACGGTAATACCGGTGCGGTAGGTATCGAGGAAACGCTGAAGGCGGTCCTTGATCTCGCTTGCCATCAGCTCACGGCCTTCGGTCAGCACCTGATCCATGGCAGTCGAACCCACCACATGGCGCAAGGCACTTTCCGTAGCGTGCTGCAGGCTGACTTCAGGCTGATCGACGTTCAGCACGAAATCCTGCAGGTTGGTGATTTTGTACTGCACGGTCAGCGGCACTTCGACAATGTTTTCGTCTTCAGTAAGCATCTGGCCCTGCTTGCTATACGCACGCTCGCGGGTCACGTTTTCAAGATACTTACGATCGAACGGCGGGAAATAGATGTTCAGACCCGAACCGACCGTTTCATAGTATTTCCCGAAACGCAGGACGACTGCCTGCTCTTGCTCGTCGACCACGTAAATAGCGTTGTAAAGCCAAATGGCGAGCAGCACGACAAGTCCGATACCGAGCAGGCCAAAACCGCCGCCCTTGCTCGAACCGCCACCACTGCCACCGCCGTCGCCACCACTGCGTTTTTTACCACCACCGAACAACCCATTCAGGCTTTCCTGCAGCTTTCGGAAGGCCTCGTCGAGATCCGGTGGCCCCTTGCGGTCGCCGCCCTTGCGCTTACCACCCCAAGGATCCTGATTATTCGAGTTGCCACCCGGCTCATTCCAAGCCATAGCGCTCTCCATCTGATAAAGCAAAGACGCGCCCGCGGCGCGCCGACCAATGCTACAGAATGCCCGTCGAAGCAGCACAACCGCTTCTTCAGGCTTTTATTGCAAAGTGTGTTGCTCGATGAATTCCAGCGGCTGCAGTCCTTCGCGACTCACCAGGCGATTGAATTCAACTCGGGGTAAACGTACTGCCAACAGGCTCTGACCTTCATCATCGTGTTCTTCGCTCTGCACCGCACCCAGCTGGAAAAACTGGGCCCGGAGCCGGGCGAAGCGTTGCGACAGACACAGTGTGCCGACGAACAAATCGTTGCCCAAGAGCTCGGCGATAGCCTGTTTGAGCAAGTCCAGACCGCGACCGTCATGGGCGGAAACCCAGACCCGCTGCGGTTTGCCATCGGGATCGCGCTGTATCTGCGGCTCGACGCCCTCAAGCAAATCGAGTTTGTTATAGACCTCCAGTATCGGCAAGTCCTGGGCTCCGATCTCGCCCAGCACCGCCATGACCTGTTCGATCTGCTCCATGCGATCAGGCTCGTGAGCGTCGATCACATGCAGCAGAAGGTCGGAGTTGCTCGACTCTTCGAGGGTTGCCCGGAAGGCCTCAACCAGTTTGTGCGGCAGGTGGCGGATGAATCCCACCGTGTCTGCCAGTACGATCGGTCCCAAATCGTCGAGTTCGAGACGACGCAGCGTCGGGTCCAGCGTGGCGAACAGTTGATCAGCAGCGTAGACGTCGGAATTCGTCACCGCATTGAACAGCGTCGATTTGCCGGCGTTGGTGTATCCGACGATGGAAACGGTCGGGATGTCAGCGCGGGAACGACCACGGCGGGCCTGATCGCGTTGACTGCGGACCTTTTCCAGACGGCTCTTGATTTGACGCAGGCGAACCCTTAGCAAGCGACGGTCCGTCTCCAGCTGGGTTTCGCCCGGACCGCGCAGACCGATACCTCCGCCCTGACGCTCAAGGTGTGTCCATCCCCGGACCAGACGCGTACTCATGTGTTCGAGCTGTGCCAGCTCGACCTGCAACTTACCTTCATGAGTCCGCGCGCGCTGAGCAAAGATGTCGAGAATCAGGCCCGTACGGTCAAGCACGCGACACTCGAAAACGCGTTCGAGGTTACGTTCCTGACTGGGTGTAAGGACATGATTGAAGATGACGATATCGGTCTTTTCGGCGTGAACCAGGTCGCGCAATTCCTCGACCTTGCCACTGCCTACCAGATATTTGGCCGTTGGCCGATGCCGTGGCACGTTGATGAATGCAACGATATCGGCACCTGCCGAAAGAGCCAACTCTCGGAACTCCTGCGGATCTTCGCGCGCCTCAGGGTCCTGACCATCCAAATGAACGAGGATTGCCCGCTCACCACCACCGTGGCGCTCAAAGAACAAGGCAGACTCCTATCAGGCGTTACCTGGCTCGGCGTCAGCCTGGTCGGATTCGGTCGCGCTTGGCAGACGAATAGGACGAACCGGAACGACGGTCGAGATGGCGTGCTTGTAAACCATTTGGCTGACAGTGTTTTTCAGCAAAATAACGAACTGGTCGAAAGACTCGATCGTGCCTTGCAGCTTGATACCGTTGACCAGATAAATCGAAACCCCAACCTTTTCTTTACGCAAAGTGTTCAGGTAAGGGTCTTGTAGCGAATGCCCTTTTGACATGTGCCGCACTCCTTTAAGGATCAATAGAATAAATTCAAAAATAATGGCTTGGGCCGTTACCCCCCAAGGATAGACGGCTATTGCAAGGACTCAGCTCAATATGGAGACCGATCCCAGGTATTTCAAGGTGCGTGGCAGATTGTCGCAAGCCAGGCTGTCCAACCAGTTTAAATTTTCCCAGCTTCGCAACCAGGTGAACTGTCTTTTGGCCAACTGGCGGGTGGCGATGATGCCGCGTTCCTGCATCTCGTCCCTGGTCAGCTTGCCGTCGAGATGGTCCCAGACCTGGCGATACCCTACAGCTCTTATAGACGGTAAATTCGAGTGCAGGTCACCCCTCGAACGTAACGCCACCACTTCTTCAACGAATCCTTCATCAAGCATTTGCCTGAAACGCAACGCGATTCGATCGTGCAGTACCTTGCGATCCTGAGGAGCGATCGCGAGATTTGCGACAGTATAGGGCAATTGATGCCGCCCCGAACCGCCAGCTTGAGCAGTTTGCGCAGTTTGTTGCTCACGGTGTGCCGTCATGCTCATCCCGCTGACCCGGTAAACCTCGAGCGCCCTCACCAGCCGCTGCGGGTCGTTGGGATGAATTCTGGCCGCTGATACCGGATCGACACGCCCCAGCTCATCGTGCAACGCCTGCCAGCCGTGGCTGAGGGCTTCTGCTTCCAGTTGCGCACGCACCTCGGCGTCAGCCGCTGGCATGTCGGCCAGCCCCTCTAATAGAGCTTTGAAATACAACATGGTGCCACCGACCAGCAGGGGAATTTTTCCTTTGCCAGTGATTTCAGCCATCGCCTGCAATGCGTCGGTACGAAAATCCGCGGCAGAGTAGCTATCCGACGGCTCGAGGATATCGATCAACCGGTGCGGATACTGGTCCAAAAGCGCTTTCGAAGGCTTGGCGGTGCCAATGTCCATACCGCGATACACCAGCGCTGAATCGACGCTGATCAGCTCGCAAGGCAGCACTTTGGTCAGTTCGATGGCCAGATCAGTCTTGCCGGCGGCGGTAGGCCCCATCAGGAAGATGGCAGGAGGAAACGCACTCATCAGCGACCGCGCAGGAACAGTTTGTCGAGGTCGTCCAGACCCAGTTGGGTCCAGGTCGGTCGGCCGTGGTTGCATTGACCGCTGCGCTCGGTATTTTCCATGTCACGCAGCAGGCCGTTCATTTCCGGAATTGCCAGACGCCGATTCGCTCGCACAGCCCCGTGACAGGCCATCGTGCCGAGCAATTCGTTCATGTGCGCCTGCACTCGGTCGCTGGTGCCGTACTCCATCAGATCGGCCAGCACGTCGTGCACCAGCCGATTGGCCTCGGCCTGTTTGAGCAAGGCTGGAATCTGACGGATCGCCAGGCTTTCAGGACCCAGACGCTGCAACTCGAACCCCAGTTGCTGAAAGGTCGCCAGGTGCTCTTCAGCACAGTCGGCTTCACGCTGACTGACCGCAATCGATTCCGGCACCAGCAGCGGCTGGCCACTCAGGCCCTCACTGGCCATGGCAACCTTCAACCGCTCATACATGATCCGCTCGTGGGCGGCGTGCATGTCCACCAACACCAGGCCGTGGGCGTTTTCGGCCAGGATATAAATACCTTTGAGCTGAGCCAGTGCGTAGCCCAGCGGCGGAATGTCCCCCTGAGATTCAGGCAGGGAAACGGCAACCGTCGCGGAAGGATTCGCCTGCGCGCCCGGAAGCGGAGCAAAAAACGCGCTGTATGCCGCCCGCGCTTCTTCTGCGGGCAGCACCGAGGAAGGACGTGGCGTGTACTGATATTGATACCCCGCGCCACTGCCAGAGCCCGCCGCCGGGCTCGCGCCTGCGTCAGGCGAATTCCACGCCGAGCCTTGCGGAGTTTCCAGCACATTGTTGGCCAGGCGCATTTCGCCTTGCGGCCCGAACTCGCCTGCTTCGGGCCCTGTCGGACGCACCAATGCGGTGACCGAGGTCGTACCAGCCACTTGGTCTTCGGGGCGCACATCGCCAAGCGCGCGATGCAACGTGCCATAAAGGAAGTCGTGCACCATGCGTCCGTCGCGGAAGCGGACTTCGTGCTTGGTCGGGTGCACGTTGACGTCGACCACAGCAGGATCGACCTCGAAAAACAGCACGAAGGTCGGATGACGACCATTGAACAGCACGTCTCGGTAGGCCTGGCGGACCGCGTGGGCGACCAGCTTGTCGCGGACCGCCCGGCCGTTGACGAAGAAATATTGCAAGTCGGCCTGACTGCGAGAAAACGTCGGCAACCCGACCCACCCCCAAAGCTTCAAGCCATTACGTTCGACTTCGATCGGCAGCGCCTGCTCGAGAAAGCCCGGACCGCAGACCGCGGAAACGCGCCGCGCTCGGGCCACGTCATCGCGGGCTTCGTGAAGGCTAAGAATGGTTTTGCCGTTGTGGCGCAGATGAAAAGCAACGTCAAAACGCGCCAACGCCATGCGCTTGATCACTTCCTGGAGGTGATCGAACTCGGTTTTTTCGGCCTTGAGGAATTTGCGCCGGGCAGGCGTATTGAAGAACAGGTCACGCACTTCTACCGACGTGCCCACCGGGTGCGCAGCCGGTTGAACGCGAGACGCCATGTCACGGCCCTCGGTTTCCACTTGCCAGGCCTGTTCAGCATCCCGAGTGCGAGAGGTCAGGGTCAAACGGGCCACGGAGCTGATCGAGGCCAGAGCTTCGCCCCGAAACCCAAGACTCATGACCCGCTCGAGGTCTTCCAGCTCACGAATCTTGCTGGTGGCGTGACGTGCCAGCGCCAGTGGCAGGTCATCGGAAGAAATGCCGCCGCCATCGTCGCGAACGCGCAGTAATTTGATGCCCGCCTGTTCGACGTCGACATCAATGCGACGAGCGCCGGAATCAAGGCTGTTTTCCAGCAACTCTTTGATAACCGACGCCGGGCGCTCGACCACTTCCCCCGCCGCAATCTGGTTTGCCAGTCGCGGGCTCAGCAGCTGAATGCGCGCAGCGTCGGCAGTCGGGAGGACAGCACCGGGGCTAACGTCGAAACCCTGCTCATCGAGCAACAGATCCGTCACGGCTCACCTGCCAATTCCGTACTCGGAATCTTCAGTTGCTGGCCGACCTTCAATTCATCGGACTTCAGGTGATTGGCCGAACGCAGCGTCGCCATGCTCATGTCGTAGCGGGCAGAGATCATGCTCAGTGACTCACCCGGCCGCACCATGTGTTCACGCGGCCCCATGGCCAGCTTGCCGTTGTCCCGCAACCAGGCGATGTAAGTGCCCTGCGGCGGGTTTTGCTGGAAGAACTGTTTCACGCCCGCCGTGATCGAGCGCGCCAAGGCCTGTTGATGGCTGGCGCCCTGGAGCTTGTTGGCCTCGGCAGCGTTGGAGATGAAGCCGGTTTCCACCAGGATCGACGGGATGTCAGGCGACTTGAGCACCATGAAGCCCGCCTGCTCGACCCGTGCCTTGTGCAGCGACGTCACGCGGCCGATGTTGGTCAGGACTTTCTGCCCGACATTGAGGCTTGAGGTCAGCGACGCGGTCATCGACAAATCGAGCAAGACGCCTGCGAGCATGCGGTCTTTGTCGTCAAGACTCACAGCGCCTGCGCCGCCGATCAAGTCGGAACGGTTTTCGCTGTCCGCGAGCCAGCGCGCAGTTTCGGAGGTGGCACCCCGTTCGGACAACGCGAACACCGATGCGCCGAACGCCGCCGAGGACGGTGCAGCGTCAGCGTGAATGGACACGAACAGGTCAGCCCCCTTTGCTCGGGCGATTTCCGTCCGCTTGCGCAGAGGGATGAAGTAATCGCCCGTACGGGTCAGCTCAGCGCGGTAGCCTTTCTCGGCATTGACTTGACGCTGCAACTCCTTGGCGATGGACAGTACCACGTTCTTTTCTTTCTCCCCGCGACTGCCCGACGCCCCCGGATCTTCACCGCCGTGTCCGGCATCGATGACCACAACGATGTCGCGCTTACCGTTAGGCACGGGCGGGAGCTTGATTTCAGGTTTAGACGGGCTGACCGGCACCGCAGGCGCAGCGGGCGCCACCGTGGCAGGGGTGTCGGCCACTGACGGGGGCGGATTGGCGTCGGAGGGGTTGTCATAAAGGTCGACCACCAGCCGGTTGCCGTACTGCTGGTTCGGCGCCAGCGTGAAGCTCTTTGGGGTCACAGCCTTTTTCAGGTCAATGACCACACGCAGGTCGTCCGGCGTGCGCTGTGCCGAACGCATGCTGGTAATCGGCGTATTGGCCGTCGGGATGTTCAGCGCGCCGCCCAGCGTCGCGCCATTGATGTCAATGACCAGACGGTCCGGAGACTGAAGGGTGAAGACGCTGTGCTGAACCGGGCCAGACAGGTCGAACACCAGTCGGGTGTTATCCGGAGCACGCCATAAGCGGACACTTCGTACCTGTGAAGCGGCCAACGCATCGACGGCCAGGGTCGTCAGCAGCAGTCCAATCACAGTAACCAGCGCGCGCATGCGCATACCTAACCCCATATCTATTTGAATTCCAAAGCCAAAGCGGCACACCATTTCTCACCGCGCGAGCTTTCAGGGCTCAGAGTCAGCGCTCGACCTTCCGCGTGCGGCCTAATGGTAATGATCAGGTCAGGCTTTGGCAAAAAGCCCGCACCGAGAGTGGGCCACTCGATCAGGCAAAGGGCCTCCCCTTCGAAGTAATCCCGTATGCCGAGGAATTCTAGCTCTTCTGGATCTACAAGTCGGTAAAGATCAAAGTGATACGCGCGATTTCTCCCAATCTCGTAAGGTTCTACGAGGGTGAACGTCGGGCTTTTTACTGCGCCTGCATGGCCCAATCCACGGATGATTCCTCGCGACAAGGTGGTCTTGCCTGCACCTAAATCACCTTCAAGAAAAATAATCCCATTGCTTTCAGTGACTTGGGCAATTCGCGCACCAAAGTCGGTCATTGCTTCTTCACCCGCCAGGTGCAGGGTTAACTCAGACACGGTTGTTGTTCCTCTAAGAGCGTGCGAATGACAGGAATCAGATCAGTGGCAGCCATCCCCCGACCGCTGGCGCCGCATTGCTCTCCGGCCACTGCATGCAACCAAACCCCAAGACAGGCGGCCTCGAACGGCGGCATCTTTTGCGCCAGCAACGCGCCAATGACGCCCGCCAGCACGTCACCCAAACCGCCGGTCGCCATGGCCGGATGGCCATGATCAACCAGCGCCAGGTCGCCTGCGGGATCGGCGATCAGACTGCCGCTGCCTTTCAGCACACACACGGCGTTGAATTTTTGCGCCAGCGCCCTGGCCGCCGAAGGGCGGTCGGCCTGGACGTCTTGAGTACTCACGTCCAGCAGACGCGCCGCCTCGCCAGGGTGTGGGGTGATCACGCAGCCCGTAGGTAACTCCACCCACCCGGCCGCCAGCTGGTTCAGCGCGTCAGCGTCCCAGACTTGAGGCCGGTCAGCATTGGCCGCTGCGGACAACAGACTCCGCCCCCAGCTGTGCTGTCCTAGCCCCGGTCCAACGACCAAGACTGTGGCGGGTTCGATCAAGGCCATGAGTTGATTGGCCGAGCTGATGCCAGCGCTCATGACTTCCGGAAAGCGCGTTAAGGCAGCGCTGATGTGTTCCGGCCGGGTCGCCAGCGTGACCATGCCCGCACCGCTGCGTAAGGTGCTTTCAGTGGACAGCAGCGCTGCGCCACCAAAACCGAGGTCGCCCCCTATGACCAATACGCGGCCAAACATGCCTTTATGGGCGGTGCGCGGACGCGATTTAAGGGTTGGCAAATTAAAGGTATCAAGACGCTTAACGCTGACAGGGGCCTGCTCGACAATGCTGGTATCAGCCTGCAGGTCGTCAAACACCAACTCGCCGACGAGGTCCGGCGCATCGCCCGTGAACAGGCCGACTTTGAGGCCGATGAACGTCACGGTCAGGTCAGCACGTACCGCTACCCCAAGGCTCCGGCCGGTGTCCGCGCACAGCCCCGACGGGATATCGACCGCCACCACCGGCAGGCCGCTGTCGTTGACGGCCTGGATGACCGACGCATAAGGGTCGCGAATATCGCCGCGCAGTCCGGTTCCGAGCAGGGCATCCACCACAATCCCACCCAGCGCCTGTGGCTGCCACGGCCGAATGTCCACCTGATCGCTCGATGCTTCTTGATAAGCAGCTTGGGCATCACCCCTCAGCGCCGAGCAATCGCCTACGGCCAATACGGTTACCTGCCAGCCTGCGCGTTTGGCCAAGGCCGCAATCAAATAGCCATCGCCCGCGTTGTTGCCATGGCCTACCAGTACAGTGAGTTGCCGGCCATCAGGCCAGTGGCGACGTATCGCGCGCCAGGCGGCGTGTGCGGCACGGTGCATGAGCTCGAAGCCGGGCGTGCCGGCGGCGATCAGGCGAGCGTCAAGGTCGCGGACCTGTGCGGCGCTGTACAGTGCGTCGGGAAATGGCGGTTTGCTGTGCAACATGCGTCTTTGGGCTCCGATGTCTGGCAGAATTATACGCACCTGCGCCCCGGTGTCCTCCTTGCATGTCCGCGATTACTGTAGATCCAGCCACACATTCCGCGCCCTTGTCGGCCGCGGCGTTGTCCGAACTTGCCCAATCGATCAAGGAATGGGGGCGCGAACTCGGCTTTCAACAAGTGGGCATCTCGGGGCTGGATCTGGCGGAACATGAGCAGCATCTGGAGCGCTGGCTCGAAGCCGGGTATCACGGCGAGATGGACTATATGGCAGCGCACGGCAGCAAACGTTCGCATCCGGACGAACTGGTGCCGGGCACGCTGCGGGTTGTCTCGCTGCGCATGGATTATCTGCCGGGCGATACGCAAATGGCGCAGTTACTCGCTCAGCCGGAAAAGGCCTACGTGTCGCGCTATGCGTTAGGCCGCGATTATCACAAACTCATCCGCAAACGCGTGCAACAACTCGCCGAGCGCATTCAGCAGGTGATCGGAGCCTTTGGTTTTCGGGCGTTCGTCGACAGCGCACCGGTCCTGGAAAAGGCGATTGCCGAACAAGCCGGGCTCGGCTGGATTGGCAAAAACACGCTGGTGCTCAATCGTAAAGCCGGGAGTTACTTTTTCCTGAGCGAGTTGTTCGTCGATCTCCCCCTGCCGACCGACGCCCCCCATGTGTCCGAACATTGCGGTCGTTGCACGGCCTGCCTGGACGTGTGCCCGACCAACGCCTTCATTGGGCCATACGTGCTGGACGCCCGGCGCTGCATCTCCTACCTGACCATCGAGCTGAAGACGTCGATTCCCGAGGAACTGCGTTCAATGATCGGCAATCGGGTATTTGGCTGTGACGACTGCCAGATCGTTTGCCCCTGGAACCGCTTTGCCCGCCCCACAGATCAGAACGATTTCAAACCACGCCATGGCCTCGACAACGCCGAACTGACGACGCTGTTTTTGTGGGACGAAGACACTTTCCTCAGCAACACCGAAGGTTCGCCACTGCGACGCGCGGGGTATGAGCGTTGGCTGAGAAACCTGGCCGTCGGGCTCGGCAATGCACCTTCGTCAATTCCGGTTATTGAGGCTTTGAAAGCGCGACGCGAGCACCCGTCAGAGATGGTGCGCGAGCATGTAGAGTGGGCGTTGCGACAGCACGGCATCTGTCAGCCAACGTAAAGCCTGTAGGAGTGAGCGTGCTCGCGATAGGGTCCTTTCATACGCTGCATCTTTGAATGTGTCGAAGCATCGCGAGCGAGCTCACTCGTACGGACGTCTGCACTCAGTCTCAAACTCAATGCCCGTCCTTGTACACAAACTTGGGCATTTCCCATCGATATCGAATCGCCAACAGACGCAGCAGCAACCCACCCGACAGCGTAATCAGCGTGCCTTGTTCGATGGGCAAACCCTGCCACTGACACAGCAAAAAGCACCAGGCCGCTGCGAACGAGACACTGGCATACAGCTCGCGTCGGAAGATCAGCGGGATATCGTTACAGAAGATATCGCGCAGGATGCCGCCAAAGGTTCCGGTGATCACGCCGCTGACTGCCGCGACCATCATGCCCAATCCCATGTCCAGGGCCGTGGTGCAGCCGATGATCGTGAATGCCACCAGACCTAGGGCGTCAAGCACCAGGAACAGCGAGCGCAGATGGCGCATGAGCGGCGCGATCAAGATCGTCAACAGCGCCGCGACCGTCGTGAGAATCAAGTATTCAGGATGTTTAACCCACGTCAGCGGGTAGTGCCCCAGCAGCACGTCGCGCACCGAACCGCCACCCAGCGCCGTAATGCAGGCGATCAGCACCACACCGAACCAATCCATGCCCCGACGGCCAGCTGACAGCGCGCCGGTCATGGCTTCGGCAGTGATAGCGATCAGATAAAGCATCAGCAGCATGGTGGCGATCCGTGCGAAAAAGGCGGCGTAACGAGAACGCTTCAGGCGCTTGCTTGCCCGCGATAGCTTGTTACCGGCCAAGTATTGGTTAACCGGGACGCTGTTATCACGGCAAGCGAGCGCCTACAGGACGAGTCAGACCTTGATGAAATGCTCGCGATAGAACCGCAGCTCGGCGATGGATTCACGAATGTCGTCCAATGCGAGGTGGGTGCTGCCTTTCTTGAATTTCAGCTCCGGCGACCAGCGCGCGGCCAGCTCCTTGAGCGTCGAGACGTCGAGGTTGCGGTAGTGGAAATAGTTTTCCAGAATCGGCATGCGCTTATAAAGGAAGCGCCGATCCTGACAGATGCTGTTGCCGCAGATCGGCGAGCTGCGCTCGGGCACCCATTGTTTGATGAAGTCCAATGTCAGGGCTTCGGCTTCGGCAGTGGAAATCGTGCTCTCGCGCACGCGTTGGGTCAGGCCCGAACCGCCGTGCTGACGGGTGTTCCACTCGTCCATGCCATTGAGCAGCTCATCGCTTTGATGCACGGCGATGACCGGGCCTTCGGCCAGCGTGTTCAATTCGCTGTCGGTGATGATGGTCGCCATTTCGATGATGACGTCGGTATCAGGGTCCAGACCGGTCATTTCCAGGTCGATCCAGATCAGATTCTGCTTGTTCTGCATATGTCGGCTCCTAAGCGTAGGCGCGCAGTTTAGCGTAGGTAGGCGTGTTAGACTCCCGGCGTTTCACTCAATCAGCAGCTTTACGTTTCATAAAACGGATCACTGAACACCCATGGCCAAACGCCAACTCAACCGCCGCCAGAACTGGCGCATCGAAAAGATTCAAGGCGAGCGCGCTGCCCGTGCCGCCAAACGTGAATCGCAAGCCCTTGAAACGCTGGAAGGCGGTGACCTGGGTCCCGAGCAGACGGGACTGGTCATCGCGCATTTCGGTGTTCAGGTGGAAGTCGAGGCGCAAGAAGGTGAGCTCAGCGGTCAGGTGTTTCGGTGTCACTTGCGCGCCAATCTGCCGGCCCTGGTGACAGGGGACAAGGTCGTCTGGCGTGCGGGCAATCAGGGCATTGGCGTGATCGTCGCCCAGTTGCCGCGCAACACCGAGCTGTGCCGCCCTGATACGCGCGGCCAGCTCAAGCCGGTGGCCGCCAACGTCGACATGATCGTTATCGTATTCGCGCCCGCGCCCGAGCCTCACGCCAACCTGATCGACCGCTATCTGGTGGCCGCAGAGCATGCAGGCATTCGCCCGTTGTTGCTGCTGAACAAATTCGACCTGATCAATGACGAGAACGCCCCGGCGTTAAACGCACTGCTGGCGGTGTATCGGACATTGGGCTACCCAGTGCTGGAAGTGTCGGCCCATCACGGCGACGGCATGCAACAGTTGCAAGACCTGCTCGACAGTCACATCAGCGTGTTCGTCGGTCAATCGGGGGTGGGCAAATCGTCGCTGGTCAATAGTCTCCTGCCGGAAGTCGGCACGCGGGTCGGGCCGTTGTCGGAATATTCCGGGCAAGGCACGCACACCACAACCACCGCCCGCCTGTTCCACTTCCCCCGAGGCGGCGACCTGATCGACTCCCCCGGCATCCGCGAATTCGGCTTGGGTCATGTGAGTCGTGCCGACGTCGAAGCCGGGTTCATCGAATTCAACGACCTGATCGGCCGCTGCCGCTTCCGCGACTGCAAACATGACCGCGAACCCGGCTGTGCCCTGCTCAAAGGCCTGGAAGATGGCACCGTGCAGCAGCAACGGATGAACAGCTACCGCTCGATCATCGCGAGTTTGCCGGAT
>NZ_DDHJ01000006.1:0-67744 GCF_002338065.1 Pseudomonas sp. UBA1879
ATGTTCTGCACCGTCTCCTTGCCCAGGTAATGGTCAATTCGGTAGATCTGCTTCTCGCTCATCACCTTCAACAAGCAATTGTTCAGCGCGACCGCACTTGGCAGGTCGTGACCGAACGGCTTTTCGATCACCACGCGACGGAAATGATCCTCGCCCTCCACCATCAGGCCAGACGAGCCAAGCCGCTGAGTCACTTCGCTGAAAAAACGCGGCGCGGTCGCCAGGTAGAACACGGCATTATTGGTGCCCGTGCTCTTGATCTTGTCGTCGATGGCCGTGTACGTGGCGTCGTCGAGAAAATCCCCGGTGATGTAAGTGATGCGTTTGGCCAGGCTGCCCCACAACGCCGGGTCCAGCGGATCCTTGCCACCTTCGGCGACCTTGCTGGCTGCCTCCTGACGGATAAAGTCCTCGAGCTTTTTGGCGAAGTCGGCATCGCTGACGGTGTTGTGGTCAACCCCGACGATGTGCAGGTCCTCGCCTACCAGTCCGTCACGGAACAGGTTATAGAGGGCCGGCATCAACAGCCGTTTGACCAGGTCGCCGTGGGCGCCGAACAGGAACAGCGTGGTCGCCGGAGCGACCGGGGCCTTTTGCTTGCTTCGGGTCAAACCCATTATTTTGGTTCCTTATGACCACCAAAACCGAAACGCATGGCGGAGAGCATCTTGTCGCCATACGTGCTTTGTTGACGGGAGCGGAAGCGGGCGAACAAGGACGTGGACAGCACTGGCACCGGCACCGCCTGCTCCATGGCAGCCTCGATGGTCCAGCGGCCTTCACCGCTGTCGGCCACGGAGCCGGAGTAGGCATTGAGCTGTGGGTCGGTGGCCAGCGCATCGGCGGTCAGGTCCAGCAGCCAGGACGACACGACGCTGCCGCGACGCCAGACTTCAGCGATATCGCCCAGGTTCAGATCGAAGCGCTGGTCTTCCGGCAGGTTTTCCGAGTTCTTGGTCTTGAGAATGTCGAAGCCTTCGGCGAAGGCCTGCATCATTCCGTACTCGATGCCGTTGTGGATCATCTTGACGAAATGGCCGGCGCCCGGAGGGCCTGCGTGGATGTAGCCGTGCTCGGCACGCGGATCGGCGTCTTTGGCGCGGTCTTTGGTGCGAGGGATGTTGCCGATGCCCGGGGCGAGTGTCTTGAACAGCGGGTCAAGGCGATTCACCACCTCGGTTTCACCGCCGATCATCATGCAGTAGCCACGCTCAAGACCCCAGACGCCACCGGACGTGCCGACGTCGACGTAGTGCAGGCCTTTTTGCTTCAGAGCATGGGACCGACGCACGTCATCTTTATAAAAAGTGTTGCCACCGTCGATGATCACGTCGTCTTCTTCGAGCAAGTCGGCCAGCACGTTGATGGTGTCTTCGGTCGGAGCGCCTGCAGGCAGCATCACCCAGACAGCTCGTGGCTTGTCCAGCGCAGCGACCAGTGACTTCAAGTCGGCCGCTGGCGTCGAACCTTCGTTGGCGAGCACGGTGCGAGACTGCTCATCGCGATCGTAAACGACTGTGGTGTGGCCATTGAGCATCAGTCGACGTGCGATGTTGCCGCCCATGCGGCCTAGTCCAACAATCCCGAGTTGCATGTAGAGGTGCTCCTTGATCCGTAAAAAGGGTGCCTCATTTTATAGCCCAGTGCCGCTTGTAGGGTTAGTCCGGGGAGGCAAACGAAGGTTTCCCGGTGAAAATAGTTTCATGTTGGTGCGTCAAGCACGGGGGTTTTACGCCGTTCGTCGCCAACTGGAAATGCCAGCGACCATTAAAAATAAAAAAGTTCCCTTTTTCTGCGAAAGAAATCAGAATCCGCGCCGACAAAGGTAGGAAGCATGGACAAGACGGGTAGCGCTCGAGTCATTGCTTGAACCTTACGAAGTTGAATCCGCCATTTGCGAGGTGAGCAATGGGCACAGTACTACCGGCAAGTGTTCCACAGACTCTGTATGTTACCGTCCGTCGCGATGAGCTGCGTCAGCTTCGCGAAGAACGTGATCTGCTGCAAAAGAAAGTCGCCCAAATGGCCCTGATGCTGCAACACGCTCAACTCGCCCACAGCGGCACTGCGCTGCAAGCCTGACATCGGTTCCCCCCAACAGAGGCAAGCCCGATTCGCTGGCTTGCCTTGACGCTCGAATCACTCCCCTGCTGTCTCCCTTTCTGCCCCCATTGACCTAGGCCGTTTTCACGATCTCGGCCAATCCCGACGTTCAGTTTTCGGACCAGACACATCTGGCAATGTTCCCATGCCGCAGAAAATCCGGTTTTGAGCGTTTGAACGCTTCGGCGACACCTGTCTGACATTTTTTTCACTTCCCCATCACCATACTGCCGCCCCTCTGTGGCACGTCCGCCGGCCTCTTATGGCCTGCGAAACGGACCCTCGCAAAATGATGCGGTCTATTGGGCCGCTCGACAGATCCATAGCTGGAGCGCCTGATGGCAACACTGAAACGGAGCACCCCCACTCCGACACGCTTCGACTGGGCCGGCGTCGCCTGGCTTTTCCTGTTCTTCTGGTATTTTTCCGGCATCACCCAACTGTTGATCCAGTTGACGGGTATCACTGGCTTTGCAGGCTTTCGCCAGGCATTCCTGATGAGCGGCATCTGGCTCGCGCCGATGTTGATGTTCCCCCACAAGACCCGGGTCATGGCCGCTGTTATCGGCGTGGTGCTATGGGCCTGTTCCATGGCGAGCCTGGGCTACTTCTTCATTTATCAGCAGGAATTCTCGCAAAGCGTCATCTTCATCATGTTCGAGTCGAACATCTCTGAAGCGGGCGAGTACATGACGCAGTACTTTGCCTGGTGGATCGTACTGGCGTTCATCGCCCATACCGCGTTCGCGATCTTCCTGTGGACCCGCCTGCGCCCGGTGCACATGCCCCGAGGCCGTGCCTGGGTCGTGGCCACAGCGCTGCTGGTAGCGATCATCGGCTATCCGCTGGCCAAACAACTGGCGCGTTCCGACACGACCGCCGAAGGCCTTGAAGCGTTCGAATCGCGCATCGAACCGGCGGTGCCGTGGCAGATGCTGGTGGCGTACCACCGTTACACCCAGCAGCTGGACAGCATGCAGGACATGCTCGCCACCAGCAGCAACATTGCACCGCTGAAAAACCTCAAAGACCAGCAGGCCGGCCTGCCGACCACGCTGGTACTGGTCATCGGCGAGTCCACTAACCGCGGTCGCATGCACCTGTATGGCTACCCACGGCAGACCACGCCGAACCTCGACGCGATGAAAGACCAGTTGCAAGTTTTCGATAACGTGATCACGCCCCGACCCTACACCATCGAGGCGCTACAGCAAGTGTTGACGTTTGCCGACGAGGAAAACCCGGACCTCTACCTGAAGACCCCGTCCATCGTCAGTGTCATGAAACAGGCGGGCTACAAGACGTTCTGGATCACCAACCAGCAAACGATGACCAAGCGCAACACCATGCTGACGACGTTTTCCGAACAGGCCGACGAGCAGGTTTACCTGAACAACAACCGAAACCAGAACGCCCGCCAGTACGACGGCGACGTGATCGAGCCCTTTGCCAAGGCGCTGACCGATGCGGCGCCGCGCAAGCTGATCGTCGTTCACCTGCTGGGCACGCACATGGCCTATCAGTACCGCTACCCGGAACAGTACGAGAAATTCACCGGTCGGGATGGCGTTCCGGCAGCCATCGATGACAGCAAGCTGGAGCTGTACAACAGCTACGACAATGCCGTGCTGTACAACGACTTCGTGGTGTCCAGTCTCATCAAGACCTACAGCAAGGCCGATCCGAACGGCTTCCTGTTGTACCTGTCCGACCACGGTGAAGACGTTTACGATTCGCCCGGCCACGACACCCTGGGGCGCAACGAAGGCAAACCGACGATTCCGATGTACACCGTGCCGTTCATTGCCTACGCATCGCCCAAATGGCGCGAGACCCACAACTGGAGTTTCGACAGCATCCACAGCCGCCCCTACTCCAGTTCCAACTTGATTCACACCTGGGCGCAGCTGGCGGGGCTGAGTTTCGATGAACTGGACACCACCAAGAGCCTGGTCAGCCTGGACTTCAAGGCGCGCCCGCGACTGATCGGCGACCCCTATGCGCAGAAGGGCCTGAGCGATTTCGCGTTGATGGAGAAAGTCGCCAAGCAACCGGACGCAGTGCCTGAGGTGGCGATCAAGTAACCGCGTCCTCGACATCACCGAAAAAGAAGGCCTGCGCATTGCAGGCCTTCTTTTTTACTGGCGTCGATCAGGGCAGCGGCTTGCGCAGCCATACCCGCGTCACCCGTCGCTCTTGAACCTCAAGCACCTTCAGGCGCCAGCCCTCCCACTGCACCTCGTCGCCCATGGCTGGCAACCGGTCCAGCAGGCTCATGATCAGCCCGGCCAGCGTCTGATACTCCTCGGTGGGACGGGCCTTGAAACCGGTGCGCTCCCGCAGATGCATAAGGTTCATCGCGGCATTGACTATCACGCCTTCGCCCTCCTCCACCAGATCCGGGCCCTCGGCCTCGGTAGCGTCCGGCAATTCGCCAGCGATGGATTCGAGAATGTCAGTCATGGTCAGAATGCCGACAAAGTCACCGAACTCATTGACCACGAACGCGATGTGGGTCGATTCACCACGCATTTGATCCAGCGCGTTCAGGATCGAAAAGCTGTCGAGCAAATTCGGCGCCTGACGTGTCAGGTGCGCCAACTCGGGCGTGTCTCCGGACAGCAGCGCATTGAGCAGCTCTTTCTTGTGCACGAACCCCAACGGCTCCTCGACGCGGCCGTCGCGGATCACCGGCAAGCGCGAGTAAGGCGAAGCCATCAACTGCTGTCTGATCGTCTGCTCGTCGTCAGCCAGGTCGATCAAATCGACATCATTGCGCGCGGTCATGGCGGTGCGCACCGGCTTTTGCGCCAACTGCAGCACGCCACTGATCATCACCCGCTCGCGTCGGTCGAAAAGCGCTTCCTCGCCATCGCCATCAAGCATGTCGGCGACGTCTTCACCCACTTCCTCTGCTCCGGGTTTACGCCCGCCCAGCAGCCTCAGGACGGCGTGTGCCATGCGCTGTCGGCGCGGCATGTTGCCTTTGAGGCTGCGCCTGCGGCGGGATCGTGCGACCTGATTGAACACCTCGATGAGAATCGAAAAACCGATCGCCGCGTACAGGTAGCCTTTGGGGATATGAAACCCCAGGCCATCGGCGGTCAGGCTGAAGCCGATCATCATCAGGAAGCCCAGACACAGCATGATCACGGTCGGGTGCGCGTTGACGAACGCGGTCAGCGGCTTGCTGGCGATGATCATGATGCCGATCGAAAAGATCACGGCGATCATCATGACCGACAGCTCGTCCACCATACCCACCGCGGTAATCACTGCGTCCAGGGAGAACACGGCATCGAGCACGACGATTTGCGCCACGATGGGCCAGAACAGCGCATAGGTCGCGCTACCGGCGTGCTGGGCAACATGGCCTTCCAGCCGTTCATGAAGTTCCATGGTCGCCTTGAACAGCAGGAATACCCCGCCGAACAGCATGATCAAGTCGCGACCGGAAAAGCTTTTGCCGAACACGTCGAGCAACGGCTCGGTCAGCGTCACCATCCACGAAATGCTGGCCAGCAGGCCCAAACGCATGATCAGCGCAAGCGACAGTCCGAGGACGCGGGCCTTGTCGCGCTGCTCCGGCGGCAGTTTGTCGGCCAGGATGGCAATGAACACCAGGTTGTCGATGCCCAGCACCAGTTCCAGCACGATCAGGGTCAACAGGCCCAGCCAGGCCGTGGGATCCGCAAGCCATTCCATGGTCAGAGAGTCCTTTTCAACGGGTGAACGGCGGGCACCACGGAATCCGGCTGCGCCGTAAGGGGGCCGAGACAACGAAGGGTGATGGACGTGCGCCGGTCAGCGCGATAAGGCGGGTAAAGGAAATCCGGGGTCAATGGACGGGATGGGCAACTGGGAGGTTCCAGAGAGAGAGACATGGCTGTCCTGAAGTCGATACGGAAGGCGATCCTACATCGCGTATGGAATTCTCTTACAGGATAGAACTGTTACAAATGGTTTGAGGGATGTTGCCGGAGCAACAGTGCGGGAGGCAGGCCTGACAATTCTGTGCTGCCTCGGCCACCGCTGTCGCGGCCGTCGTGCCTCCGGCGGCTCCTACAGGTTTTGCGGCGTGATCACGATCGCGTGGCACCGTTGCCCGGTAGGCGCCGCCGGAGGCACGACGGCCGCGATAGCGATGGTCAGCCGACGCACTCTCCATCGGCTGTAAGCGGTCATTACAACCCCTTTTGCCAAAACAGCGCCTTGCCCATCTGCGGGTCGAGCTGGTAATCGGAGAAGCCCATTTTTCGATACGCGTTCTGGGCGACGGCGTTGCCTTCCAGCACTTCAAGGGTCAGCTTGCAGCAGCCGCGCTGACGGGCGATTTCCTCGACCTTGGCGAGCATCTTCTGACTGATGCCCAAACCGCGTGCGGAGGCGATGACGACCACGTCGTGAATGTTGACCAGCGGCCGGCAGGCAAAGGTGGAAAATCCTTCAAAACAATTGACCAGCCCGACCGGCTCGCCAGAAATGAACGCCAGCACGCTGAACGCGTGGGGGCGCTTGGCCAATTCGACCGCCAGTTGCTCGCGCGTATCAGGAGACAAGGACTCGCCGCCACCCATGGCGTCTTCGGCATATTGATTGATCAGGAAACCGATGGCTTCAGCGTGAACCGGGTTGCTATAACTGGCTTGCAGGACCAGAACCTCAGGGGCTTGCATTGACTTCCTCGACAACTCAGGGGGTAACAGGCAGCGGGCTGAAGCCATCTGCCGCGTGGAGGGATTCTACCGCGTGGCGCGGCAAAAACTCCTGATACAGAAGTAGGATTTTTCTTATAACGCACAAGATCCGGGCTGTGCTGCACCAAGAAAAGGCCACAACAAAAACTTCCCCTGAAATGAATCGTAAAACGGCTTCGCCCATCTATGCTTCCCAAGTCGCGTCGGCGTAATTGTCGAACAATCCGACCAACGGTTATCGGGACGTTTACGATCCTCTTCGTGCCCCAGAACGGCGCATTTGGCGGTCAGGCATCTTTGTAGCGAAGTCGAAGATTTCCTACAACAGGCTTCCATCCCGCATGCCAGACATTTCCCGGAAAAATAGTCGAAACTTCTACAACAGTGCTGGGTCAGCTGATTAGAGCGCCTACGCTAACGGATGTATCACGAGCAACGGTCGCTTTCACCCTGTCCTCACTTATGCAGTCGGTAAATGGGTATCGATTTTGCGTAGGTCTTGTGTGCCTGGCCATAGGACATGGCCAATTACAACTCAAGTGCTGTACCAACACTGCGTATCGAATGGGAGAAAACGATGATTAGTGCCGCTGTCAAAACCCAGAAGGGAGAGAGTTTTAATCAGCCGGCCAGCGAGCTGACCCATCTGCCGGTCTTCGCAACGACGAGCGCACCTGTGCTGCAACTGCCCCCTGTACAACCAGGCATCTCTGCGGCGAACCGGAAAAAGATCCTGTTCGTGACATCAGAAATGGCCGATCTGGTGAAAACCGGCGGTTTGGGTGATGTTTCCGCAGCACTGCCGCGCGCCATGCGCCACCTACACGATGTACGCGTGCTGATTCCCGGCTATCCACAGGTCATCAATAGCGGTAACCCGATCCATATCATCAGCGAGCTCAGCGGACATGCTGCGCTGCCCCCCTGCAAGATTGGCCGTATGGACATGAAAGACGGCCTGGTCATTTACGTTCTGATTTGCCCGGAGCTGTATGAGCGGGAAGGCACGCCCTATGGCGACAATCAGGGCCGTGACTGGTCGGACAACCACATCCGCTTCGCCCGTTTGGGTCTGGCGGCTGCCGATTTCGCTGCAGGCGCAGTGAAAACCCAGTGGTGCCCGGAACTTGTTCACGCCCACGACTGGCCAGCGGGTCTGGCGCCGGCGTACATGAAATGGCGCGGACAGACGACGCCCAGCATTTTCACCATTCATAACCTGGCCTATCAGGGTTTCGTCAGCCCGGCTTCGAGCCGTGAGCTGGGGATCCCCGACCACGCGTTGAGCCCCGACGGCATGGAATTTTATGGCCAGCTGTCATTCATCAAAGCGGGCATGGCCTACGCGAGCCATATCACCACCGTGAGCGCGACGTACGCCCAGGAAATCACCACGCCCGACTTCGGGTGCGGCCTGGAAGGCTTCCTGCAAAGCAAGGCCAATCGCGGCCAGCTCAGCGGGATTCCCAACGGCATCGATGAGAGCTGGGATGCCGCCACCGACGAACACCTGATTTGCCGCTTCGCGCCTAATGAATGGACGCGCAAGGAAATCAATGCCGACTACGTTCGCGAGTTGTTCGAGCTGGAGCCGTCCACCGGCCCGCTGTTCGCCGTGGTCTCGCGTTTGGTGTACCAGAAGGGTCTGGACCTGACCATCGGCGTCGCCGAGTACATCGTCAATCACGGCGGGCAGATTGCAATCATTGGCCGTGGCGAACCGGAAGAAGAAGACGCCATGCGCGCCCTCGCCGCCCGTTTCCCGGGCCAGATCAGCGTACGGGTCGGCTTCAACGAAACCGATGCTCGCCGCATGTTCGCGGGCAGTGATTTCCTGCTGATGCCATCCCGTTATGAGCCTTGCGGCCTGAGCCAGATGTATGCCCAACGCTTCGGCTCGCTACCGGTCGCCCGCCGTACTGGCGGTCTGGCTGACACGATCGAAGACGGTTGCACCGGTTTCCTCTTCGATGAATCCACTGTCGAGAGCTACACCGAAGCCCTGACTCGCGCATTCAACGTTTTCGCCAACCCAACACTGCTCAATGCCATGCGTTGCCGCGCCATGGCTGCACCGTTCGACTGGCACAAAGCCGTTGAACCCTATGCCGATCTTTATCAGGAATTGCTGAAAAAGAACGTGGGTGTCGCGCTGCATTACTGATCGATGGTTTGAATAAGGAATGACGGATGCCTTCGCGCACGGATCAACACTGGCGCCACGGCGCCGTGTTGCTGGATAACGGACATACCCGGTTCGCCCTGTGGGCACCGGACGCTGAACACGTCAGTGTGGAATTGGAAAACGGGGCCGCTGAGCCCCTACTGCCCCAAGAGGACGGCTGGTTTGTCCTCGAAGCCCACTGCCCGGCGGGTTCGCGCTATCGCTATAAGATCAATCACACCCTTGACGTACCTGACCCGGCCTCCCGGGCTCAGGCCGAAGGCGTGCACGGTCATAGCCTGGTGGTCGACCCGAACGCCTATGCCTGGCGACACGACGCGTGGCAGGGTCGCCCTTGGGAAGAAGCGGTGATCTATGAACTGCACGTTGGCGCTCTGGGCGGTTTCGCAGGCGTTGAACAGCGCTTGCAGCATTTGGCTGACACCGGCGTCACAGCCATCGAGCTGATGCCCATCGCGCAGTTTCCAGGGGATCGGAACTGGGGCTACGACGGCGTCCTGCCCTACGCTCCGCAGTCGTCCTACGGCACGCCTGAACAGCTCAAGCATCTGATCGACACCGCCCATGGCCTGGGTCTGGCAGTGATTCTGGATGTGGTCTACAACCACTTCGGCCCCGACGGCAATTACCTCGGCGCCTACGCCAAGCATTTCTTCCGCAGCGACAAGAAAACCCCATGGGGCGACGCGATCGACTTTCGGCGTCGTGAAGTGCGAGATTTCTTCATCGACAACACCCTGATGTGGCTTCAAGAGTACCGCTTTGACGGCCTGCGCTTCGATGCGGTACATGCCATCGAAGACCCGACGTTCCTCAAAGAGCTGGCAGCGACGGTTCGAGAGCAAACGGCGCCCGGTCGTCACGTCTGGCTGATGCTGGAAAACGAATTCAACGAAGCCCATCGCTTGGATCAGGGCTACGACGCGCAGTGGAACGACGACGGCCATAACACGTTGCACGTGCTGCTGACCGGCGAAACCGACGCCTACTACACCGACTTCGCCGAGCAACCGACCCATAAACTGGCACGACTGCTGAGCGAGGGCTTTGTCTATCAGGGCGAGGCGACTCGTCACGTCCACAACCGCGGCGAGCCGAGTGCGCACCTGTCGCCGACGTCGTTCGTGCTGTTCCTGCAGAACCACGACCAGATCGGCAATCGCGCATTGGGCGAGCGTCTCGTGCAATTGAGCCCACCGCCGGCCCTGCGTGCTGCCACGGCGTTGTGGCTGCTGTCGCCGATGATCCCGCTGATGTTCATGGGCGATGAATGGGGCGCCAGCGAGCCCTTTCTGTTCTTCACCGACTTCCATGACGAACTGGCCGATGCCGTACGCGAAGGTCGTCGCGGAGAGTTTGCCGATTTCGCGGCCTTCGCCGACCCGGCCAAGCGCGAGCAGATTCCCGATCCGAACGCCTTGCAGACCTTCGAAGCTTCGCGCCCGGCCTTCGACGCACTGCTGCTGGACACCGACAAGGGCCAGGACCACCGCAACTGGCTGGCGTTGTACCGCGAGCTGCTGAAGATTCGCCGTGAGCAGATCGTGCCGCGCCTCGACGGCACTCAGGCGCTGGGTGCCGAAGTGCTGGCGGACAAAGCCGTCAGTGCGCGTTGGCAGATGGGCGACGGGCAAATCCTGCGCATCGACCTGAACCTTGGCGAACACGCGGTGCAGATCGACCCGCATCGCGTTCAACAGGTGCTGCACGCGTCCCACCCAACATCGGCAGAACTTTCCCAACGCGGCACCCTCAATCCCTACACGGCCATTGTCAGCCTGACATCGAATGACGTTGTGGAGGAACAGGATGAGCAATGAGCAACTGGAAAAACTGGCCGTCGAAGCCGGACTGTCAGTGGAGTGGAAGGATGCCAACGCGCGCCCGCAACGGGTCAGCGACGAGGCGCTGCGCAAGGTGCTGCAAGGTTTGGGTTACGCTGCCGAGAATGATGAACAGGTCACTGCCAGTCTGAAACGCCTGCAGGACCATAGCCGCCCCACTACCCCGCCGCCGTTATTGACCGTCGACCATGGCAGCAACCTTGATCTCTCGGCCTGGTTCAGGCCTGAGACAGCGTTCGTGCTGGAACTGGAAGACGGGTCGCGGCTGGATGCCAAACTTACCGCCAAAGCTGAGCTGCCCGCACTGGCGACCGTCGGCTATCAGCAGCTGACGATCGACGGTCAACACCTGACCATCGCCGTTGCGCCCAAAACCGCTTACACCATGGCCATGGCCGCCGACGTCAGCGTTCCCCGTGCGTGGGGCCTGACCCTGCAGCTGTATTACCTGCGCCGCGAGGGCGATGGCGGGTTTGGCGACACTCAGGCACTGGAAACGTTCGCCCGCTCGGCCGGTGAGCGCGGCGCTGCGGCGATCGCCATCAGCCCGGTGCACGCGATGTTCTCCAACAACAGCGAAAGTTTCAGCCCGTATTCCCCTTCCAGCCGTTTGTTCTTCAATGCGCTGTATGCGGCACCTGGTGCGATTCTGGGCGAGCGCGCCGTTCGCGCAGCGATTGAAGAAACCCGGCTTGGCGACGAATTCAAGCGCCTTGAAGCCCTGCCGCTGATCGACTGGCCGGCCGCCGCGTCCGCCAAATGGACGCTCTACCGCGCGCTCTACGCGGCATTCATCGCCAGCGACCATCCGCTGCACGAGGACTTCAACAGCTTTCGTCACGCCGGGGGTGAGGCGCTGGAGAATCACTGCCGCTTCGAAGCCCTGCGCGACCAGTGCGATGTGCTCAACCTCAGTGGCAATTGGCATGAGTGGCCCGAGGATTACAAAAATCCGCGAAGCAACGCCATCAAGGTGTTTGCCGCAGACCATCGCGAGCAAATCGGCTTTCACGCCTTCGCTCAGTGGTTAATCGCTCGGGGCCTGGAGCGCGCTCAAACGGCCGCCAAAAGCAGTGGCATGAGCGTCGGATTGATCGGGGACCTGGCCGTGGGCGCAGATGGCGCCGGCAGTCAGGCCTGGAGTCGACAGGACGAATTGCTGTCCTCCCTGACCGTCGGCGCGCCACCGGACATCCTGAATCGCTCTGGCCAAAGCTGGGGCATTTCTGCATTTTCCCCCGCGGGTCTGAAGCGCAATGGTTTCCGCGCGTTCATTGAAATGCTGCGGGCCAATTTTGCCCACGCTGGCGGGCTGCGCATCGACCACGTGATGGGCCTGCAGCGGCTTTGGGTGGTGCCGGAAGGCTCGGCACCCAGCGAAGGTGCATACCTGAACTATCCCATTGACGACATGTTGCGCCTGCTGTGTCTTGAATCCTGGCGGCACAAAGCAGTGGTGCTAGGCGAAGACTTGGGCACGGTCCCTGAAGGGCTGCATGAGAAATTGTCGAGCCGCGGCATTCTTGGCATGCGTGTGCTGCTGTTCGAACAGGACGACGCCCACTTCAAACCGATCATCAAATGGTCGGACGATGCTTTGGCGACCACCAGCACTCACGATCTGCCGACCCTTACCGGGTGGCTGACCGAGCTGGACATCGAGTGGAACAAGACCCTCGGCCTGATCGACGACGCGGCCGAAGCCAAGTGGCAATCGACTCGCCAGCGTGAGCGAGAAGGCTTGCGGGCTGCGCTGAAGCTCAACTATGAACACGCGCCGCTGCGCAGCGAAAGCGACGTGATCGACGGCAGCGTGCGCTACCTCGGCCATACCCGTGCGCCGCTGGTGCTGCTGCCGATCGAAGATGCGTTGGGTATTGAAGAACAGGCCAACTTCCCGGGCACCATCGACAGCCACCCTAACTGGCGTCGACGTCTGCCCGGCGACTGTGCCACCTTGCTGGACAACGCCAACGCGGCGCGTCGTCTGGAAATCCTAGCCGCAGCACGTCAACAGGCCGCGGAGCGCGATCAATGAACGACCTAACTCATCCTCCAATCAAATCGTTGCGCGCCACCCAGCGCTTGCAGTTCCATAAAGACTTCACCCTCGACGACGCCACCGCGCTGGTTCCCTACTTCGCTGAACTGGGCATCAGTCACATTTACGCTTCGCCACTGCTCAAGGCGCGGGCCGGCTCGATGCACGGCTACGACGTGGTCGATCCCCGGGTGATCAACCCTGAATTGGGCGGTGAACCGGCTCTGCGGCGTCTGGTGGCCGAACTGCGCAAGCACGGCATGGGGCTGATTCTGGATATCGTGTCCAACCACATGGCCGTGGGCGGTGCCGACAACCCCTGGTGGCTGGACCTGATCGAATGGGGGCAGCGCAGCCCTTACGCCAAGTTCTTCGACATTCAGTGGAACTCGCCGGACCCGCTGCTCAAGGGCCAGCTGCTGCTGCCCTTCCTCAGCACCGATTACGGTACCGTGCTGCAAAAGGGTGAAGCGCCGCTGTGTTTCGACGCCGAAACCGGCAGTTTCCGGGTGGAGCATTACCAGCATCACTTCCCCATCAATCCCGGCACCTACGGGCCGGTGCTGAACGCCGCCAAACGATCGGAACTGGAGGCCCTGGCCCAGCACTTCTCGGCACTGGACTCACGGCCGGACGCCTACGATCAAGCCGTGGACGCCAAGGCCGAACTGGCGGCGCTGGTCAAAAACACGCCCGATCTGGTGCAGGCGATCAACGACGGCCTCAAGCACTTCGATGGTAAAGATCCCGAAGGTTTCAAGCGCTTGCATGAGTTGCTTGAACGTCAGGATTTCCGCCTCGCCAGCTGGCGCACAGCGGGCGACGACATCAACTGGCGGCGCTTTTTCGACATCAACGAGCTGGGCGGCCTCAAGGTCGAGCGCTCGCAGGTATTCGAAGCCACCCACGGCAAGATCTTCCAGCTCATCGCTGAGGGCCTGGTGGACGGTCTGCGCATCGACCATATCGACGGCCTCGCCGACCCTCGCGGTTACTGCCGCAAGCTGCACCGTCGCGTCGAGAGCCTGCTCAGTCAGCGTCCGGCGGGCACCGAGCTGACCCATATTCCGATCTTCGTCGAAAAAATCCTTGGCCCGGATGAACAGGTGCGCAAAGACTGGAATGTCGATGGCACCACCGGTTACGAATTCATGAACCAGGTGTCATTGCTGCAACACGACCCAAAAGGCGAAGAGGTGCTTGGCGAGCTGTGGAGCCGCATCAGCGGGCGCACCGCGGACTTCAATGCCGAAGTGCTGGAAGCCCGCGATCTGGTGCTGCACGGCACGCTGGCCGGCGACTTCGAAAACCTCGCGCAAGCGCTGTTGCAAGTGGCCCGCAGCGACGTCATGAGCCGCGACCTCACCCTCAACGCGATCCGCCGTGCGCTGCTGGCGCTGGTGGGCAGTTTCCCGGTCTATCGCACCTACATCACGGCATGTGGACGCTCGGCCGAAGACGAACGCTTCTTCCAACAAGCCATGACCGGCGCGCGCGAGATGCTCGGCGAAGGCGACTGGCCGGTGCTGGATTACCTGGCCCGCTGGCTCGGCGGCGAACGCCTGCGCGATTACCCGACCGGCCCGCTGCGGGAGATGCGTCGCAAGGCGTGCAATCGCTTCCAGCAACTGACGTCACCCGTCGCGGCGAAGTCCGTGGAAGACACCTCGTTCTATCGCTCCGCCGTGCTGCTGTCGCGTAATGATGTGGGCTTTCATCCGCAACATTTCAGTGCACCGCCTGAGGCGTTTCACCAGATCTGCATCGAGCGCGGTGCAAGCTTTCCGGACAACCTGCTGACCACCGCGACCCACGACCACAAGCGCGGCGAAGACACCCGCACACGCCTGGCTGTCCTTAGTGAGCTGGCGCCATGGTACGCCGAGCAGGTGGAGCGCTGGCAGCAGTTGTCAGCCCCTTTGAAACAGGGTGAGGAAGCCATCAGCCCCGGTGACGAGCTGATGCTGTATCAAGCGATTCTCGGCAGCTGGCCGTTGAGCATGGACGGTGCGGACGCCTTCGAGGACTACGCCAAACGCCTGACCCAATGGCAAGAAAAAGCGCTGCGCGAAGCCAAGTTGAAAAGTAGCTGGAGCGCGCCGAACGAGCCCTACGAAACCGCGTGCCGCGAGTTTCTTCAGCAGTTGTTGTTGAGCCCCGATGCCGTCGCGCTGCGTCAGTCGATCGGTGCCACCGCCAACCGCATCGCCCCGGCCGGTGCTTTGAACAGTCTGGCGCAAACTTTGCTGCGAATGACCGTGCCCGGTGTCCCTGATCTGTATCAGGGCACTGAATTCTGGGACTTCAGCCTGGTGGACCCGGACAACCGTCGTCCCGTGGATTACCCCGCTCGCCAACGCGCGCTGAGTGACACCACGACGCCGGCCGAGTTACTGGCCCAGTGGCAGGACGGTCGCATCAAACAGGCGTTGATCGCACAGGTACTCAGCCTGCGCAACCAGCACCCGACCCTGTTCAGTGAGGGCCGCTATCAACCGCTGGAAGTGGTTGGCGAACACGCCGAACACGTCCTCGCATTTGCCCGGGAAAAGGAGGATTTGCGGGCTATCGTTGTGATACCACGTTTGCCGGCTGAACTATTGGGCACCGCGCAAACTCCATTCATCAATGCAGGAAATTGGGGCGATACGCGAATCCTCCTGCCGTTCGCTGATGCAAATCCAAATTGGAAGGGACTTTTCGCGCAAGCTACAGTCAGAGAGAACAAGGAATTGTCGCTCAGCGCAGCGCTCAAGGAATTTTCCGTCAATCTGCTTATTCAAACCTTGTAATACCCGGGAGTGTCGAGATGAGTGCCGACGAAAAACGAATCAAAGAGCTTGCCCACCAGATCTGGGAATCAGAGGGCAAGCCTCATGGAAAGGATGCCGTGCATTGGGAACAGGCCCGCAAGCTAGCGGACGCTGAAGCCAAGGCACCCAAGAAAGCAGCTGGCTCGAAAGCAGCCGCCAAACCCAAGGCTGAACCCAAGGCCGCAGCCGCCAAGCCCGCTGCCAAGGCTGCAGAAAAACCAGCCGCCAAAGCCGCTGAAAAGCCGGCAGCGAAGTCAGCAGCCAAGCCTGCAGCAAAACCGGCGGCCAAAGCTCCGGCCAAGCCGAAAGCCGCTGCCAGCAGCGCTGACGGCGCAGCCGCCAAGCCCGCGGCCAAGCCGGCAGCAAAACCTGCTGCCAAGAAGACACCGCCGGCTGCAAAGCCACCCGCGCCTTGAGCCTTCGTCACCCACGAAGCCAAGCGCACTGAAGACCTCTGCCGCAGGGATCGTCTGACACCGACGTCTCCCTGCGGTAATCCCTCTGCCTGTTTCTGTAGCAGTGGCGCAGCAATGAAGCTGCGACAAAGGCTTTGTTCGCCTTCAGGAAATCATTCGAACGTCAGGAATCACCATGAGCCAGCCAGAAAACACCACCGCCCCAAAGAATGAATCCAGCAAGGCCGACAGCCCGGAAGTCACCGCGTCGCGCATCCGTGAAGGTCTGCCCTTCCCGCTTGGCGCGAACTGGGATGGCCTGGGGGTCAACTTCGCGATTTTTTCGGCCAACGCGACCAAGGTCGAGTTGTGCCTGTTCGACTCTACCGGTGAGACGGAACTGGAGCGCATCGAACTCCCCGAATACACCGATGAAATCTTCCACGGCTACCTGCCCGATGCCCATCCGGGCCTGGTGTACGGCTATCGTGTGTATGGCCCGTATGACCCGAAAAACGGCCATCGTTTCAACCACAACAAACTGTTGATCGACCCGTATGCCAAGCAGCTGGTCGGCGAGCTGAAATGGTCTGAAGCCCTTTTCGGCTACACGATCGGTCACCCCGATGATGACCTGAGCTTCGACGAACGTGACAGTGCCCCGTTCGTGCCAAAGTGCAAGGTGATCGATCCTGCTTACACCTGGGGCCGCGATCAACGCGTGAACGTGCCGTGGGAAAAGACCATTTTCTACGAGACCCACACCCGCGGCTTCACCATGCGTCACCCGTCCGTGCCAGACGAGCTGAAAGGCACGTTTTCCGGCCTGATGGTCGACGACGTGATCCAGCACATCAAAGGGCTAGGCGTAACCTCGATCGAGCTGTTGCCGATCCATGCGTTCGTCAACGATCAGCACCTGTTGCAAAAGGGCATGACCAACTACTGGGGCTATAACACCATCGCGTTCTTCGCCCCGGACCCGCGTTTCCTCGCTCACGGCAAGATTGCCGAATTCAAGGAAATGGTCGCCCACATGCATCATGCCGGCCTGGAAGTGATTCTGGACGTGGTCTACAACCACACGGCTGAGGGCAACGAACGCGGGCCTACCCTGTCGATGCGCGGCATCGACAATGCCTCGTACTACCGTTTGATGCCGGACGACAAACGCTACTACATCAACGACTCCGGCACCGGCAACACCCTGGACCTAAGCCACCCATGCGTGTTGCAGATGGTCACCGATTCCCTGCGTTATTGGGCCAGCGAGATGCATGTCGACGGTTTCCGCTTCGACCTGGCAACCATCCTCGGCCGTTACCACGACGGCTTCGACGAGCGTCACAGCTTCCTGGTCGCCTGTCGCCAGGATCCTGTGTTGCGTCAGGTCAAGCTGATCGCCGAGCCTTGGGACTGCGGCCCAGGGGGCTATCAGGTCGGACACTTCGCCCCGGGCTGGGCCGAGTGGAACGACAAGTTCCGCGACACCGTGCGGGCGTTCTGGAAAGGCGACGAGGCACAGTTGGCAGACCTCGCCAGCCGTCTGACCGCTTCCGGCAACATGTTCAACCAGCGCGGCCGCCGACCTTACGCGTCGGTCAACTTCGTCACGGCGCACGATGGCTTCACGCTGCACGACCTGGTGTCGTACAACGACAAGCACAATGAGGACAACGACGAGAACAACCAGGACGGCAGCAACGACAACCGCTCCTGGAACCACGGCGTCGAAGGCCCGACCGAAGACCCGGAAATCAACGCACTGCGCCTGCGCCAGATGCGCAACTTCTTCGCCACCCTGTTGTTTTCCCAGGGCACGCCGATGATCGTCGCCGGTGATGAATTCGCGCGCACCCAACATGGCAACAACAATGCGTACTGTCAGGACAGCGAGATTGGCTGGGTCAACTGGGACTGGGACGAAGACGGCAAGGCATTGCATGACTTCGTGCAGCGGCTGATCAAGCTGCGCATGAAATACCCGATCCTGCGTCGTGGCCGCTTCCTGGTGGGCGAATACAACGAGGAACTGGGTGTCAAGGATGTGACCTGGCTGTCGCCAAGTGGCGAAGAAATGACCACCGAGCAGTGGGAAGATGCCAACGGGCGCTGCCTCGGCATGCTTATCGATGGCCGCGCCCAGGAAACCGGGATTCGCCGTCGCGGCGCCGACGCAACCATGCTCCTGGTGGTCAACTCGCACCACGACGGCGTGAACTTCACCCTGCCGGAAGTCCCGGAAGGCGTGAAGTGGGTCAATCTGGTCGACACCAATCAACCCGAGAGCAAAGGCAAGGCTCAATTCGACTTCGGCACCGAGTACACGGTTACGCCGCGCTCGCTGCTGCTGTTCGAGCTGCAAAAGGAAGATCAGGCGTAGGGCTGGCATCGCCCGACTGCTGTCTTTAGCGATATGCTGTGGGAGCCGGCTTGCTGGCTCCCACTTTTTTTTTCCAGCGTGTCGCAGAGACTCGGACGGCAGCAGGCAGCCCTTCACATCAACGCCGACAACCTAACGTCCGCCGCCAGCACCCTGTGCAATTCGCCATTCGCGGCGAAGATCGGCACCGACACGGTGATGCAGAACGCGTCCGTGGCCGACGAGCGATACACCGGCGTGATATGGCTGGTCAGTTGCGCCGCTACCTCCTTGAACCAGGGCCTTTGCGCCCAATGACGACCCTTGCAGCTCGGTGCCTGGCTGTCAGTATCGAGCCCGATGTTTTCGCTGATCTGCGTGCCGTTGCGGTCCACCATGTAAAACAACTCGAAACGCGCATCGCGCCGTAACGTGTCGAGCATGAAGCGCTCGGCTGTCTGCACGTCCCCCAGCATCGCCGCCTCACTCCCCAGACTCTCCACGCTCGCCTGAATCGCCTTGTGCATCTGCAGCCGAAAACCGCCCAGCCCGTTCAGCAGATGATCGCCGCTGTTGCGTACTGCATCACTGTGGGTCAAGACCTGCCCAGCGTTGCCGAGCAATTCCGACGCCACTCCGGCAATGTTCTGCACGTCGCGGTTGATCGCATGCACCGCGATGCCGATGTGCTCGGTGCCCGACGCGATGTGCCCCACCCGTTGATCGAGCTGGTCCATGGCGGACTGGGTACTGAGCAAATCCTCGCCCATACGGGTCATGCCCTCGCGGCCCTCGGCGACTGCGGCGTGCATGATCCGGCCCGCGGCACCCAGCTGGTCCATGTCGGCCCGAAAGCGCTCGATGATTTGACTCACCCGGGCCGTCGACTCGGTGGTGTGTCCGGCCAGCCGCCGAACCTCGTCCGCGACCACGGCGAACCCGCGACCATGCTCCCCGGCGCGGGCCGCTTCGATGGCTGCATTGAGCGCTAGCAAATTGGTCTGCTGGGAGATGCTGGCTATCACCCCAAGGACCTGACTCACTTCTTCGAGCTGGCCAAACAGCTGACCGATCACCGCTTCCAGCTTCTGCTCACTGGAACCGATGGCCTCGACCTGGCCCAGCACCTGCTCGCCGGTCTGCTGGCACTGGCGCAGCGTAAGGGTGACCTCGCTGGACAGCCTGGCCACCTGCGCGGCGCCTGGCACCAGCTCGGTGTCCAGGGATGTGCTGACCTGCTCACTGGCGCTGGCGATCAGCTCCGAGGCCTGGGCCAGCATCTGTCCGCTCTGTTCGGTGGCGCGGGCAATGCGCGCCAACTCCGGGGCATGGGCGGCAATGTCCACGGACGCGGCCAGGCTCTCGGCCAGACGCTGATGCAGGGCCTGGCTGAAGCCATTCAGACGCGTATTGAACGGCGAAGGACCGGACAGCTGCACCGTCAGGTCCAGGTCATCGAACAACAGGTCAAGGGCGTCATCGTCATGAGCCCGGCGTTTGTTGGCGCGCAGTGAAAACATTCGGCATCTCCCTCCATGTGTGCCGAAAGGCGCTGCAAGCACAATGCCATCAGTGCGACAGCGCGGGAGGCCCGGTCCGGCAGCATACAGCCGTTGTCGCATGCACCAGATCGAGCGGTTTACCGCGCGACGCAGCCTTTTTGGTGCGCACCGGGCATTCAGCGCGCCAACAGCTTCGCGTAGGCAGCGAGGTCGATATTGCCGCCGCTGATGATCACCCCCACCCGCTGGCCCTTCAATTGAGCTGCCATTTCTCGCGCGGCCGCAAAGCCCAGACACCCTGTCGGTTCCACGACCATTTTCATGCGCTCGGCGAAGAAGCGCATCGCGTCCACCAACTGCGCATCGCTGGCGACCAGAATGTCGTCAACGTCGCGCTGGATGATGCTGAAGGTGTACTGGCCCAGGTACTGGGTCTGAGCGCCGTCGGCGATGGTTTTCGGAGTGTCGATCTTGACGATGCGCCCGCTGCGCAAGGATTGCTGGCCGTCATTGCCCGCCTCCGGCTCGACGCCATAGAGCTTGCACTGCGGGGCCAGGGCCCGGGTCGACAGCGCGGAACCGCTGAGCAGGCCGCCGCCGCCGAGACACACGAACAGCGCATCCAGAGCACCCACTTCTTCGAACAATTCCTTCGCGGCCGTGCCCTGCCCCGCCAGAATGTCCGGATGATCGTACGGCGGAATCAGCGTAAATCCCTGTTCCTCGGCCAGGCGCCGGCCAATGGCTTCGCGATCTTCGGTGTAGCGGTCGTACACCACCACAGTCGCGCCATATTCCCGGGTGGCAGCCACTTTCGCGGCCGGTGCATCGTGGGGCATGACGATGGTCGCGGGAATCCCCAGCAACCGGGCAGACAGCGCGATGCCTTGGGCGTGGTTACCCGACGAAAACGCGACCACGCCGTGCTTGCGCTGAGTGGCGTCGAACTTCGACAGGGCATTGAAGGCGCCCCGAAACTTGAACGCCCCCATGCGTTGAAAGTTTTCGCATTTGAAAAACACCTCGGCCCCCCACTCGCGATCCACCGTGCGTGAAGTCAGAACAGGCGTTTTGTGGGCATGGCCTTCGATACGTTTGGCAGCCGCGATCACGTCGTCATAGGTCGGGAGTACGAGCGTTTCCATCATTACCCTCAGAGTCATTGGCGAGACCGGGGTCATCGAACGATGCCCGGCTTCGCTTGCCATGGAATACAGACTTGGGAAGGTAAAGGCTGGCATACGTTCGAGGCAACCGTTGGTGAGTGAATGCTGAAAGCCATCGGAGTCTGCCCCCCGTAGACGCTGACTTTGTAGTCACGAACGGACCTTTGTGTATCGGCACTACAAAAAATGTAGTCCACGAAAATAATCACTACAAAATGGTTGACGAAGTGTTTCGGCGATTGCATAGTGAGGCCGTCTCCCTGATCGGGAGAGCTGGCAAAAGTACTCCGGGCCCGTTAGACAAAGCCGTCGAACACCCTCTGGATGTGTGCTGCCCACAAGGCAGATTGATGAAGCTGAACCGGCGTGACCGACCTTTGGGCCAGTGCTGGCGAAACGTCCTCATGACACTTGTGGCCGACCACGATACGTCGCCAGTGTCCTCATGACGTCCGCTGTTTCTTCCCTTCGGTTCGACGCACTCCGTACAGCCCCCCATCGACATACCTCCTGCCCGGCAACGGCTCCGGCTCTGTTGTATCGACGGACCTTGTTTGTCAGCGCGTGAAAGGACTGCAGATCGATGGACGATCTGCCATTACGTTTGAACTAACCAGATAGATTAACGACAGGCAAAAAAGGGGTATCCCACCATGAATCTGAACAATCAACCCACCATTGATCAATTGGCTCGACTGTTCGCGGCGCAGAAGGACACCCTCGATAGCCACATTCTCTGGGTCTGTGAAAAAGGTGATGTACACATGGACGGCCTGGGTGCCTGCACCGAGGAACACGAGTTCGACGAACAACGTCCACACATGCGTGCGCGCTTGAAGATGTACCGCAAAGGCCATGGTTATGTCGGCAAGAAGGCCGCCGCCGACAAGCAGTTTCTGGGTCAGGTGCTCGATACCCTCAGCAGTGAATGGGGCAGTGCGCAGAAAGAGCCGGGCTTGCGCGTCATTGACAAGCTTTGCTGAACCTTGCCACGCCGCTGGCCATCCGTTTGTACGGGTGGCCGGCGGCGTTTTTGCACACGTTTACGAACGCCTCGGATTGACCAGCGCAGTCAGCACATGATCCGCCCACTCGCCGTTGATTTTCAGGTAGGCCCGAGCGAAGCCTTCCTTCTCAAATCCAAGTGCTTCCAGCACGCGACCGCTGCGCTCGTTTTCCGGCTTGTAGTTCGCCATGATCCGGTGCAATTGCAAATCGTCGAAAACATGGGCGATCCCCCTGCGCAGCGCTTCGGTCATCAGGCCCTTGCCCTGCGCGGTCTTGGCCAGCGAGTACCCCAAATGACACGCTTGAAACGCGCCCAGCACGATGTTGCTGAAATTGCACTCGCCGACCATGTCTCCGCTGGCACGATCCAGCATCAACAGGTGCAGGCACCGTCCGGCCAGACGTTCACGCTCCACGTGTGCGATGCGCATCAGGATGTTGTCGATGTCGAAGAAACCGGCGGGACGCGTGGGTTGCCACGGTTGCAAATGCTTGTGGTTGGTCAGGTTGTAGGCCCGGATCTGCGCCGCATCGCCAGCGAGCGCCGGACGCAGGATCAAGTGCTCGGTGACCAGCCGGATCAACTGCGGCTCAGCGATGATCTCCATCAATCGCGTCCGACGAGCGCCAGTCGGCAAGCCAGGCCGAGAAAGACAGTGCCGAGGATCTTCTGCATCCAGCGCGCGGCCCGCTCACTGCTGCCGACCCGTTGACCGAGACGACTCGCCATGACTATCACTGCGCCATTGGCGATGACGCCCACAGCGTTCAACACCGTTGCCAACAGCAACATCTGCACGACAATAGACCCTGCGTCGGGATCGATAAACTGTGGGAACAGCGCGAGCACGAACAGCGCCATTTTGGGATTGAGCACGTTGGTCAGCAGGCCCTGGCGGAAAATCTGCGCCCGCGAATAGCGGGGCAGCAACGCATTGGCCGACAGCGCGGTGCCGGTCGAGCGGAAGGTCTTGAACGCCAGATACAGCAGATACGCCGCACCGATGAAGCGCACTACGTCATAGGCCACCGGCACCGTGACGAACAGTTGGGACAAGCCCAAAGCGGCCGCCAGCGCGTGGCAATAGGTGCCGAGCTGGATGCCTGCGAGGGAAGCAAAACCCGCCGCCCTGCCCCGGCTGGCGCTGCGTGAGGCGATGAGCAGCATGTCGGGACCTGGGGTGAGTGCCAGCGCGAGGCAGGCCCCCGAGAACAACGCGAGGGTGGAGAAGGCGAGCATGGGACGTCCCTTTCGTGGCTGGCACAAGTGGCGTCAGTTTACGGGGCTGGCGAGCCTTTGACGAGCAGCCTGCCTGGGCCTGATTCGACGAATCAGAACGCCAGCTTGTAGCCGATGGCAACCAGCATCAGCGCCAGACATGGCCGCAGCACAGCATCGGGCACACGGCCGGTCAACTGACTGCCGAGGTAGATCCCCGGCAACGATCCCATCAACAAAAATCCCAGCATGGCCCAGTTCATATTGCCCATGCTGGCGTGGCCAAGGCCGGCGATTAGCGTCAGCGGCACGGCGTGGGCAATCTCGGTGCCGACCAGGCGCCGCGTGGGCAGAAACGGATAAAGAATGAACAGCGCCACCGTGCCCAAGGCACCCGCGCCGATCGACGTCAGCGCCACCATGACGCCGAGAATCAGGCCGGTGAGCACCGTCAGGCTGTTCAGGCTTCGCTGGCTGAGCCGGTAGTGATCCCCGGCGTGGCGCTGGGCAAACGCCAACAGACGCTGCTTGAAGAAAATCGCCAGCGCCGTGAGCAACAGCACGACGCCCAGCCCTTGTTTGATCACTGCGTTCATTGACTCGGGCGCCGTGTGCAGGCTGCTCAGGAACCACAGCGTCAGCACAGCGGCAGGCACGCTGCCCAGCGTCAGCCAGCCGGTGACGCCCCAATCGATGTTGTCGTTCTTTCGGTGTACCAGCACACCACCGCTTTTGGTGATCGCCGCGTACAGCAGATCGGTGCCGACGGCGGTAGCGGGATTGATGCCGAACCACAGCAGGATCGGGGTCATCAACGAGCCGCCGCCGACCCCGGTCATGCCAACAATGAACCCCACGACGAGGCCAGCCACGACGAAACCTGTATTACCGAAATCCATTGCTCTGCCCGACACGCCACTAAAACTGGCGCGCAGGATAACGATTTTTTGCTTAAGGACCTTTGTTTTTCTTATATAGCGGGTAGACCGAAAGGATCTAGGGTTATAACCAAATCTGTCCATCTGATCGTGCATCAAACGACGAACCTGCCTCGCCAGGTCGGTCTTTCGCGAATGAATTGGCTCCCACGGAGGTCCGGTGTCGTCATAAATATCAGGCATGACTCGCGTCTGCAGAAATTCGGTATCGCCGCAAACGTACCGCCCGACGCAGTTTCAACTGTGCAAGCGAATTCATTCGCGAAGGCGTTTCAGGCGACATCCGGCGAAGATCAATTGAACAGCGAGGCCATACAGGAAATCGATGACGCATCGGATTGGAACAACGGCTTCATTTTCCTCCCGAATGAATCGGCGCAGCGCTAAAAAACGAACCGCGAGTCACGTTCCAAACCCGTCGCCCCTCACGGCTCCCCCTCCCAATAATCCAGCGTGGCCTCCGGCCGCTGCACCGCCTTGAATGCCCGGGCCCCATTGATCGTGACCATCGCCTGGTACTTTCCGGAGTCGGGGTACTCACAAACTTCCGGCGTTTCGCGGGTGCTGATGGACAAATATTTAAGCGGTGCATCGGAAGTGTTGATGATCTGATGGGGGTATTCCGGGCCTGGGGGAATGAAAATCACGTCGCCGGTCTTGATCGGCAGCATTTCGCCTGCGACGCGGAGGCTGCCCTGCCCTTCGATGATCACGAACATCTCTTCCTGGGCGTAGTGGAAATGGTATGGGCAGGAGCGTTTACCAGGGGCGACGATGTCCACCGAGGCGCCGAGCTTGTGTGCAGCGGTGCCCGTGCCGAGTCTGGCGGCCTGGCTCTCGTACAGAGGGTCGCGACGTTCAGCTTCCAGCGGCACTTCGTTGAAATTGCGGATCAGGCGGGATGCCAGATCGAGCTCACTGTTGGTCATGATTTTTCCTGTGATCCCGACAACTGCAGGAGCGCGGCTTGTCCCGCGAGCGGCTGCGCAGCAGTCGTCAATTCAGTGAATACGGCGGTTCAGACAGACCACATGCTTTGGTTTTTCGACGATTGCGTCGTTGATCGTGGAACAAGCCACGCGCCTGCACCGTAGTGCGCATCTAGCGGGTCGCAACCACAAACAGGCGTGGAAACGGCAGCAACACCGAGCCGTCAGCGAGGGCCGGGTAGGCCTGCGAAATGGCCTTCAGGTAGGCCTCGAGAAAGGCTTTTTGCTCGCCCTCATCGAGTTTTTGCAAATACGGCCGCAGCGCCGAGCCCTTGAACCATTCGACCACAGCTTCGTGCCCTCCGGCCAACGGGTGATGGTAGGTGGTACGCCAGACATCGACCTCGGCAGCGTGGGGGCGCAGCAGTTCGAAGTAATAAGCCGCCGGGTGGCGATCAGGGTGTTTGACCGAGGCGATCTTGTCGGCCCACGGGCCGGTTGCCGCAATTTCGCGAGCCAGCCGGTGAGCGGGTTCTTCAAGGTTGTCCGGCGTCTGGACGGCGAGGCTGCCACCCGGCGTGAGCAGGCTGACGAGGCGCGGGTACAGCTCTGCGTGATTGGGCACCCATTGCAACGACGCGTTGGCCAGAATCACATCGTAGGATTTGGCCGGTTTCCAGACGCCGATGTCGGCCAGTTCGAACGAAACACCAGGCAGACGCTGACGGGCATCACCGAGCATGTCGTCGGAGCTGTCGAGACCGGTGATGAGCGCATCGGGAAAACGCTCGGCCAGCACTTGCGTGGAGTTGCCAGGACCACAGCCCAGGTCGATCGCTGTCTTGACCTCTTGCGTGGGGATCGCGGCAACCAGGTCACGGACCGGGCGGGTGCGTTGCTGCTCGAACATCGAATACTGCTTGGCTGACCAACTCATCAGGCATTCCTTCTGTGTGAAAGACATGCCGTGGAGGGTAAGGCCTGTTCGACGTGAGCACAATGAAGAGAGCCGGCGGCTGCGTGGCTTGCCGCTGCCCGTTTTTGCCGGCCGCCAGCGCGTTCACGTCTCCGTATTCGGGCGTTTTGCGGTCAGCGGACGACGCGCCGCGTCAATTGGCCCCCTGGAATCGCATAGGAAACGTACAGCCCGGCATCGACCTGCGCCCTGGACGCCTGCGCCAGACCCCGTACTTTATGTGAGGCATTCAACAGCTGTTCACGACTCAAGTGGCCACATTCCACCGCATCGACGATGGCCTGGGCGATATCGTCCAGCCCTGATGCACTGGAGACCAGCAGCAGATGCGCGCCGGCTTGCAAGGCCGAGACAGCGGTGTCGGCGATGCTGTTGTCACGCAGGATCGACACGGCGTCGAGGTCGTCGGAAATGATCAAACCGTCGAAGCCCAGGGTCTCGTTCAGCAACCCGATGATGGCGCGGGATGTACTCGCCGCCTGCAGGGGGTCGAGCGCAGGAAACACCGCCGGGCCCGGCATGATGGCTTTGACACCTGCCGCGATGACTTGACGAAAAACGTCCATACCTTCCTTCAGCGACGCGACCGTACCCGGCACTGTGGCTCTCGCGACGGCAGGATCCTGCTCGGTCTCGTAGTGACCGGGGAAATGTTTGGCGGTGGCAATCACACCCGCTCGCTGCACACCTCGGATGAATGCGCAGGCGATACGCGAGACCTGCGCAGGGTCCGGCCCCAGATGACGGTTATGCAGCCACGGGTTGCGGCCGGTCACCACATCGACGATGGGCGCCAGGAACAGATTCACGCCCATGGCCCGTGCAGCGCTGGCCATTTCGTAACTGCGCGCTTCGATGTCCAGGCTGCTCAGGGTTTTGAGTTCGTCCGCCGATGGCATGCCGGGGACCAGCTGATGCAGACGCTGGATGCCGCCCAGCTCTTGATCCACCGCCACTAACACAGGCGCACCCGCGCATTCGGTAGCGTGTTCCACGATCTGGGCGAAATGCGCGGAGGCTTCGGAGCGACGGCGCTCGAAGGTCATCTTGCGTGACAGGTATTCATCGCGGGTTTCGCCCAGCAGGATTGAAACTCCCCCCTGGTTCAAATGACGGCGGACCGCCTCGTCGAGGTGCAGTCCGGAGAACGCTGGCATCAGGACGGAATGGGCTGCGCATTGCAGTTCGGTAGACATGCTCGCTCTCGCTGTTTTAACGCTGCTTTATGCTCGTTTTTGCTCACTTTAGTGAGCCAGTGCGGATTGTCAAGCATGAAACTTGCTGCCTCCGAGCATAGATAGCGTCTCGAACGAGCAAAAAAATGTCGATCAGGTGGCGTCGGGGATTACGGCGGGGACTGGCTACGTATCGGCGGAGGAATATTTTTCGAGCACTCTTTTCATTTATCAGTTTGCTCGTCAACATACCGACGATTAATGAAAGAGGGCCAAAATCATCGATGAGAATGATATTGCTTCCCAACTTTCGTCTTTCCATCGAGATGGAATACAGACTTGCGGACTTACTGTCATCGCCAGCGTTGATATTGAATTGATATTAACTTCCGGTGATGGTTTTTAACGTTATCTCACTCTTGGTTTCAGGATAAACGCGATGCGTCTTTTGCTGCTGACGACTGTGCTGGCCGTGTCCCTTTCCGGCTGTGGCTCCACCCCCAATAACCCCTCGGTGGATCTGGAAACCGCCAAGGCTCCTGGAGAGTACGCGCAGTGCGTATTTCCCAAGTGGCAGCAGATCAAACCGGAAACCACCATGACCGAAGGCAAAAACCACATTAAGTTGCTGGTCTCCAGCAAAGTGTCGCAAGACGATATTCTCGAAGTGTTCAAAGGCAACCCCAATACCCGGGTGTTCCTGTATCAGCGTGCCCCCCTCGCTGCCGCATTTGGCCGCAGTGCACTGGAAAAAGCCGCTCGGGAATGTTTGTAAGTCATGTCTGACCGCTGACACGCGCGCATGTCCAACGGTGCAATCGGGATGAACTTTCGTTTTCGCAGTTCCCTCTGAGAACCGACACGTCCGAATTATCGGGCATGACTTTCACTCAGAGGCATCATCATGAGCACGACACTGAACGGCAAAAAAGTCCTGATCATTACGTCGAACAAGGGTATTGAGCGCGATGAACTGCTCAAGCCACTGGAGGCACTGAAGGGCATGGGCGCGACGGTCACTCACGCCACGATCGACGGCGGCGACGCCCAGACAGTGCTGCAGGACACCGACAAAGACATCAGCGTGACTTCGGACACCCGCCTGGCGGGCTTGTCGGCAGATCAATTCGATGCGCTGGTCATTCCAGGCGGCACGGTCAATGCCGACACCCTGCGTCAAGACACCGATGCCCAGCGTCTGGTCAAGGCTTTCGCCGACGCCGGTAAAACCGTCGCCGCCATTTGCCATGGCCCTTGGGTGCTGATTGACGCTGGCGTCGTGGAAGGCAAAACCCTCACGTCCTACCCAAGCGTGCGAACAGACCTGCTCAACGCCAAGGCTGCCGACTGGGTCGATGCCGAGGTCAAGCAATGCGGGGCGAATGGCTGGACACTGATCACCTCGCGCACCCCGGATGACTTGCCGGCGTTCAACGAAGCCATCGGCAAAGCGTTGCTCGAGGCATGATGCCTGTCGCTTGAGGCTGGTTATGAAGCCTTATGGCAAAACGCACCGACGCCGCTGTTGAAGCGGCGTCGGTGCGTCCAGAAGATGAGTAACCCCGGCGGAAGACAGCGACGTACAGTCCGCCAGGGGAGTCTCGCACTCGGCGGGTATGAGCGATTGCTGGGCAAGGAATTCAATCGTTTTACGGTTTTTGCGTTAAGTTAAAAGGCTGTGAAAAGCCTCGTTTGACGACAGTCTGTCTTCGAAAACGAAAATACTTGCAACCAATGTTTCTTCGGCTACGTCGACATGGAAAGGCCCACGCGATGACCGCGGGCGCCGAGACGAGACTCGCCCATGATCGGAATCATTGTCCCCGCGCACAACGAAGAACTTTTTCTGGATGACTGCATCAAGTCGCTCGTGGCATCCGCCCACCACGCAGACCTGCACGGCGAGGCCGTGGAGATTCTGATCGTGCTCGACGACTGCTCTGACGGTTCGTTGCAAATCGCCCGCGAGCACAGCGTCAATGTGCATGTGTGCGCGCACCGCAACGTCGGCATGACCCGCGCCGCAGGCGCCCAGTGGATGCTGGATCGCGGCGCCCGCTGGCTGGCGTTTACCGACGCGGACACGGTCGTGCCCTATGCATGGTTGGCTGAGCAGGTGGCGGTGGAGGCCGATGCGGTGTGCGGCATTGTGCAGGTGGATGACTGGTCCGAACATGCACCCCAGGTGCGTGAACGTTATGACGCACTGTATCGCCCGGTGGACGATCATCGGCACATCCACGGCGCGAACCTGGGTGTCTCGTCTGAGGCGTACCTTAGAGCGGGCGGGTTCAAGGCGCTGGCGGCCCACGAGGATGTGCACCTGGTCGCCGACCTTGAAAGGATCGGCGCCCGCATTGTCTGGACCGCGCGCAACAGTGTAACTACCAGCGCGCGCAAACATTGTCGCTGCAAGGAAGGATTTGGCGATTATCTGAGTTCACTGGCGACTCAAACGTTGTTGGGCTAACCCCCATCACGCGTGCGGCCTGAACCTCACCTTGGGGGTTGCAGCTGCACGCGCAGCTACTTCATCTCTTGGCGGGATCGCAATCGATGCAACCCTTTAAAAACCGGGCCAACCCTGGCGACGACACGCTGGGCGGCGGCATGCCCAGCGCCAGCGTTGCCATGCCCACCTCCAGTAACTGGTTCAAGCGCCTGCTGGCGTTCACCGGGCCAGGCTACATGGTCGCAGTGGGCTATATGGACCCCGGCAATTGGGCCACCGATCTGGCGGGTGGCTCGCAGTTTGGCTACATGCTGCTGTCGGTCATCCTGTTATCCAACCTCATGGCCATCGTGCTGCAAGCCCTGTCGGCCCGTTTGGGCATCGCCACCGGCTGGGACCTCGCGCGGGCCTGTCGCGAGCGATATAGCCGACCTGTGTGTATCGCTTTGTGGGTGGCGTGTGAGACCGCGATCATTGCCTGTGATCTGGCGGAAGTGATCGGCACCGCCATTGCGCTGAATCTGCTGTTCGGCATCCCGCTGGTCTGGGGCTCGGTGATTTCGGCCATCGACGTCTTTCTGATCTTCCTGCTGATGGGCCGAGGCTTCCGGGCGCTGGAAGCGTTCGTCATCGCCCTGCTGCTGATTATCTTTGGCTGCTTCGCCATTCAGATGGTGCTGGCGCGTCCGGACATGGCCGAGCTGTTCGCCGGGTTCATTCCCAAGGCAGAAATCGTGACCAATCCGGCCGCCCTTTATCTGGCCATTGGCATCATTGGCGCAACGGTAATGCCACACAATCTGTACCTGCATTCCTCCATCGTCCAGACACGTGCCTACCCGCGCACCGACGAAGGCCGACGCATCGGCTTGCGCTGGTCGGTCACCGACAGCACCATCGCCCTGACCTTGGCGCTGTTCGTCAACGCCGCGATCCTGATCACGGCCGCTACCGTATTTCACAAGGCCGGCAAGACCGATGTCGTGGAAATCGAACAGGCCTATCACCTGCTGTCGCCGATGCTGGGCGTCGGGATCGCTTCGGCGTTATTCGCCATTGCGCTGCTGGCCTCTGGCATCAACTCGACCGTGACCGCGACCCTGGCCGGGCAGATCGTCATGGAAGGGTTTCTCAAGTTGAAGCTGCCAGGCTGGGTCCGACGGGTGCTGACCCGAGGCCTGGCGATCATTCCGGTGATTGTGGTCACCAGCATTTACGGCTCGGAAGGCACGGCCAAGTTGCTGGTGTTAAGCCAAGTGATCCTGTCCATGCAGCTGCCGTTCGCCATCGTGCCATTGGTGCGGTTCGTGTCCGATCGTCAGCTGATGGGGAGTCTGGTGACAGGGCCGGTGCTGACCGCCGTGGCGTGGGCGATCACGTTGCTGATCATCGGTTTGAACGGGGTGTTGCTGGTGGGGATGTTCGGGGCGTGAATGGCTGGGATGCGGGCGTGTCTCGCTGATTCGTGGTGGCACAGCTGACGTCTTCGCGGCCGTCGTGCCTCCGGCGGCTCCTACGGGATCAGGGGCAGCTGCGGGATATGCGTTTGATGGGTCAGGTTGGGCGCGGGCTCGCTGGCGAATGATGGGGCTGGGACATGAGATCAGCGTCCGACCCGTGGGATCTCTGTAGGAGACGCCGGAGGCACGACGGCAGCGATGGCGGGGGGCGGCCGGCACCGGTGCTTTTGACCGGTGCCGCTCTCTTGTATCAGTGACTCGCGCCGTGCTCGTGGTTCATGTCCATGCTCTCGGCCATGGTGCGCGCCGGCGCATCGACCTGCACGGTTTCACGTTCTCCCTTGGCGTTCTCAACGGTCAGCGTCAATGGCACGTGATCGCCTTCCTTGATCTGCCCCACCAACCCCATGAGCATCACGTGGTAACCATTCGGCTCGAGCGCCACGGTCTTGCCCGCGGGTAGCGGCACAGCATCCACAGGCCCCATGCGCATGACATCGTCGGTCATGCTCATTTCGTGAACCTGCACATGGGTCGCCGCAGGTGAGGCAACGCCCACCAGCTTGCTGTCGGTGTCAGCCGTGATGCGCATGAACGCGCCGGACGACGGTTGCCCCGGCACGCTGGTGCGAACCCAAGGGTCTTCAACCCGGGTTTGTGCCACCGCCGACAGGCTGATACCCGCCAGCAACGAAACAGTCAACGCTCGGCACAACGCCGGCTTGCGAAACAGAACAGTCATCAGCAGACCTCCATGACAGTGAGCAGGTCTTCGGCACATTGCTTGGCGGTCAGCGAAGGGCCGAGACCCAGGCGCAGATTGCCGCGCGTGTCGAACACATAACTGGTAGCGGTGTGGGACATGGTGTACGTGTCGCCAATCGGCACCTTTTCGTAGAACACCCCAAATTCCTTGGCGACCTGTTGCGTCTGCTCCGGCGTGCCGCGCAAGGCGACGAAACCGGGGTCGAACTGCTTGACGTAGGCGTCGAGGATTTCCGGCGTGTCACGCTCGGGATCGACGCTGATGAAGATCACCTGCATGATCTTGCCCTCCTCGCCCATGAGCTTCTTCGCCTGCGCCGCCCGCGCCAGCGCCGTTGGGCACACAGAGGGGCACTGGGTAAAACCGAAGAACACCACCGGCATCAGCCCGCGAAAGCTCGACAGGGTCTTGGTCTCACCTTGGGTATCGGTGAGTTTGAAGGTACGGCCCATGATCTTGTTGCTCAGGTCCTTGCCGTATTTGAAGTCCAGGGCAGTGGTCGAACCGTCACAACCTGCGAGCAGGCCCAGTCCCAGAATGCCCATGCCGGTCATCACCTGACGGCGGGTCAATAAATCTTTCATCTGACGAACTCTCTGAAGCGGCCAGCGTCGGAGCCAGCCTTTGATCACCCTTTTCGAATGCCTGTCGGCAGGCAGGGTGACACCCATCGGTACGCGAGTATGGCACGCCGGTTCAGGGCGCTTGGGGAGACAGACCGGGCAGGTTGAGTCGGGGCGGTTTTCGCAGCGGATGGTTGGCGCGGTGGACGCGCGTGGGCGAACGGCGGGCGATCCAGCCCAGACCGACGAAGAACAGCAGCGACAGCGCGAGGGTGCCTGCGAAGGCGCAATCGGCCATGGACAGCTTCATCAGCTGAGCGTGTTCACCCAACTGCGCCATGTCCACGTGACCGGCCGAATCCGGCGACGAGCCACAGTCCATGCCGACGGTGACCTCGTTGAACGCCCGCAGCATCTGGCCATGGCTCAGGCAGCACACCAGTCCGCTGAACAGGATGAGGCCGTACAGCATCCAGGCGATGAAGGATTGGTGGGTTCGGACGAATTTCATGGGGCGCCATTCTACATCGTTGCCCCTCTTCACATGGATCGGGGTCGGCTTGTCAGGTGCGACAAAACCGCGCAGGGCCGATGGCCAGCAAATTGTTTGAACCCCGCCCCGCCCAAGCTGCCGAACTCCCTATACAACCCGCTCACGTCGGGTCGGGCAATTACGGTTTTCTGGAGCATTTCATTCATGGGCAATGACGCACAAGGGATTGACGCGGTGCTGGCTGACTTTGCGCGCCGCCCCAACGGGCCGATGGTGGACGATCGCCTGCGGGATGCCATGAGCCTGTGCATTGAGCGCGGCCTTGATGATCTGCCGATGCCGGGCGGCGGACAGACCCTGTTGCGCTGGCAGAGCCTGGCGGCAGTGGGCGGCATCGATCTGGCGTTGCTCAAGCTGTACGAAGGTCACACCGATGCGTTGGCGATTCTGCACGAACTTTCCAGCGCACCTTTCGCGGAGACCGGCATTTGGGGCGTATGGGCCGCCGAGCCACCTTCAGCGCGGGTGACGGTCAGTCAACGGAACGGCGACGAGGTCAGGCTTGATGGACGCAAGGCTTGGTGCTCCGGCGCGCAGCAGATCGATTACGCACTGATCACCGCCTGGACAGCCGATGATCAGCCGCAATTGGTCGCCGTGCGCCTCGATCAACCGGGGGTCAGCATCGACGCCCAAGCCTGGCAGGCCGTAGGCATGGCCACCACCGCCAGCGTCGATGTGCATTTCGACAACGCGGTCGGCCACTGCGTCGGCGCACCGGAAGCCTACCTATCGCGGCCCGGGTTCTGGCAAGGCGGCGCCGGGATTGCCGCCGCTTGGTACGGAGCCGCCGTGTCCATTGCCCGCTCTCTTCATCGGCAACGTCAACAGGGCCGTCCCGATCAACATGCCGACGCGCACTTGGGCGCAGTGGACGCTGCGCTGTATGGCGCCTCGGCGGCGTTGCGAGCCTGCGCGCAATGGATCGATGCAAACCCCGACGCCGACGCGCGCTTACCCGTTCAACGGGTCCGGGCACACGTCGAGATGGCGGTGGAGCAGGTTTGTCGGCATGTAGGCCGGGCGCTCGGTGCGACACCCTTTTGTCGCGATCCGCATTTCGCCCGACTGGCAGTGGATTTGCCAGTGTTCATTCGTCAAAGCCATGCCGAGCGTGACCTGGCGCATCTGGGCCAGCTGCTGGCCGAACGGGAATCAGAGGATTGGTCGTTATGAGTCAAGCGCAACCCTTTGGGGTGCAGGGTACGCCGTTGAGCGAATGGCAACGCAGCACGGCCTTGCGCGGTGCGCAGCCGATCAGCGCAGAGGCCTTGGTGCCTCCCGGGGCGCGATTGGTGGTGCTGGCCCCTCATCCTGATGATGAAGTGCTGGCGTGCGGAGGCCTGCTGGCCGCGATGGCGGATCGGCAGCAGGACATTCAGCTGATTTCGGTCACTGATGGCGAAGGCAGCCATCCCGGTTCGAGCCAATGGCCCGAAGCCCGCCTGCGCGCGCAGCGTCGGCAAGAAAGCGAATACGCCCTCGCCGCCCTCGGCCTTGATGCTGCGCGCATCAGCTGGCATCGGCTAGACCTGACCGATGGCGGGGTCGCCGATAACGCAGAAGCATTGATTGCGCTGCTGAGCGAAGACTTGCGCCCAAGTGATGTGCTGCTCAGTACGTGGCGGCACGACGGCCATTGTGACCACGAAGCCGTGGGCCACTGCGCGGCACAGGCCGCCGCCAGCACCGGGGCGACACTTGTGGAAGTCCCCATCTGGGCCTGGCATTGGGCTGAGCCCAACGACCCGCGCATCCCATGGGAGCAGGCGCGCAAGCTGACGCTGAGCGACGACCAATTGGCGCGCAAACGTCGCGCGATCACCTGCCACGCCAGCCAGTTGCAAACCGACACCAGCACCGGCGCTTTGCCGGTACTGGACGCCATCACCCTGGAGCGTCTGCTTCAGCCTTTCGAACTGGTGTTTCTGTGAGCGTCTCTGTTGATTACTTCGATGAACTGTTCGCGGAAAACGACGACCCATGGGCCTTTCGCACCCGTTGGTATGAGCAGCGCAAACGCGACCTGACCCTCGCCGCCCTGCCCCGCCAGCGCTATGAGCGGGTTTTTGAGCCCGGCTGTGCCAATGGCGAATTGAGCCTGCGTCTGGCCCATCGTTGTGACGAGATCGTGTGCATGGACATGAGCACTCGCGCAGTCGAACTGGCGCGTCAACGCCTGGCGCCGTTCCCTCGCGCGACGGTGCATGAGGGGCGTTTGCCGGAAGATTGGCCAGTGGGGTCGTTTGACTTGATCGTGGTCAGCGAATGGGCGTACTACCTCGCGCCTGAACAGTTCGCCCGCGTCATCGAGCGCCTCGTCGCCAGCCTCACCGCCAACGGCGCCGTGCTCGCCTGCCACTGGCTGCACCCGATTGAAGGCTGCCCAATGGTAGGACGTGAAGCTCACGCCTTGCTCGATGAGCAGCTGAAGATGCACCGAACGTTGCGGCACGAGGAAAAGGACTTTTTGCTTGAGATGTGGAGCAAACAGCCGGGGGGTATCGATCTGAACGAACAGGTGCTGGACGCGGCGTCCTAACCCGGCAATCACGGGATACCTCTTACCCCAATCGCTCATTGACGAACAAGCGCGCTTGTCGTGTCAGTTGGTCCAACTGGCGGTCACGCTGTTTCTCGGCGTCAGTCATGGCCCTGTTGCCGTGTTGTTTCAGCAAGTAGGCATGAATCTGACGCACTTCCACAGACTGGTAGATGGGCGTGGTGTCGATGACTGCCAGCAGGCCATCCGTCTGATGATCGCGAGTGTTCATCAGCACCTGCGGGCCGCGCGCAGCGAGCACCTGAAAGCCCATCGCCTCGAAGTACGGCACCTTGTTCACGAAACAGGCGAGCTCGGCGTGAGGGTAGCGCGCCAGCATTTTTTCGATCATGGCGCGGGCAATACCGCGACGGCGCTGATCGGCCTTGACGGCCATGTACGCCACTGAACACGCATCGGCATCGCCCTGCACCGGCAGGTACAGCAGAAAGCCCGACACCACTGACGGATCTTCAGGGTCCAGCGCCACGATCAATTCGACAGGAAAGCCACGGGAACCGTCCATGGCTTGCACGTATTGATGCACCTCATGACCGACGCCGAATTGATACAGCGGGTACAGCGGGTTGCTCGGCGCGATGCCGACCATGCTGATGTCGGTGACGTAGTCGACCACCATCTGCATGATCTGGCTGTCGATGGATTCGGGCGGGGTGCGTTCGAGGCGGGTGATGGTGTGCATGACGATCCTGAGTCGGGGTGAAGGCTGTGCGGCGAAGGTGCGCAAAAGCCGAACCCACGCATCATACCCGCCGGAACCCATGCGGTTGCGAGACATTGCTACAACAACCCACCGTCAACTGAACCGCCGCTTCACCAAAGCATTCGCCCCCAACAGAGGTGGCGGTCCGGCCCGCGTTGAATCAGAACGACAATTGACGCGGCTTCACGTCCAGAATCTTCGCCAATCGCACCACGGTCACGCCTACCCCGAGGTGCCGCAATGATGGCTGCACCAGCACGCAGTGATCGTGAGGTGTGACGATGGGAGTGCCGCCGTCATGGGCGATCACGGTCCCGGCCTTTTCGATCACTTCCAGCCCGCGAAAATCCTCGACAAAGGTGAAGTCCATGCTGCGGGCTACCACTGGGCAGGTGACGGCCAGAAAGCGCTGCGGTTCTGACGACGTCGGGCGCATGAACTCGGCCACGTCCTGCTGACGCACAGCCCCCGTGGTCACCAGAAATCGCGCCGCGGTGTCCAGCGCCACTTCCCGGCTGCGCCTGGAGAAATGCTGCCCGGTCTCGATCAGCAAGGCGTTCTTGGCGCTGGCCGGATCGTCGAACCCGCCGAAGTCGCGCAGGCGACGGCCATTGGCGTGCCCGGCGTCGACGACCACGGTCTGCGGGACACCCAGCGTGGCCGCGAAATCCTGCCCTTTGGGCTGGGCGCCGCACATCATCACCGGCGGCGCTTCCTCGTGCATGGAGTGAATGTCGAGCAGCAGGTCGACGGTCTCGACCACTGGCCGCAATTGCCGAGCCCGACGCAGCTCGGTGGAATCCTGGTCACCGTCCAGCTTGTCCGTGAGCCACACGCGGTTCATGTCCTCGTCCAGATAACGGGTCGCATCAATGTCGTGCGGATCGAAGCGGTGATACGCCTCGACATTGCCGAACGCGAGGGTCAGGCGTCCGCGTACCGGTCGCAATGCGCGAGCGAGAAACGCGTCTACCGTGATCGCCCCGCTGACTTCATTGCCATGGGTCAGGGCCATGATCATGACGTGGGGGCCGGGCACGCCGCTGTCGAAACTGTGCACGTAATCGACGCCATGGGTGCCCGCCTGCCAACGGCGGATGTCCGGAAATTCGACTTCAATCGGGTACGGTTTCAAGGCAGCACGAACTTGCTCAAGGGTTTTCATTTCAGTCTCCAGCAGACAATGACAATCGCTGGCCGGAGCCCTGTGGGACGGCGGCGACACGCGAATGGTTGAACGACGATTCAAAGCGGGCATCACGCCGGCGGACGATGACGCATGCGCCGACCGAGGATGATCACGGCGACGACACTGACCAGCGCCGTGGCGATCACGTAAAAGCTCGGCGCCAATTTGCTGCCCGTGGCCTCGATCATCCAGGTCACGATCAACGGGGCGAAGCCGCCGAACAGCGTCACCGAAAAGTTGTAGCTCAGGGCCAGGCCGGTGCCCCGGGTCCGGGTCGGGAAGATGTCGGCCAGCATCGCGGGGATCGGTCCCAGGGAGGCGGCAATCAGCACCCCGACCACCGCCTGCACCATCAACAACGTCGAAACACTGGGGAAGTGGTTGAGCCAGACGAACATCGGGTACGACGACAGACCGGTGATCAACAAGGCCAGGGTCAGCACACGAAAGCGGCCGTAGCGATCGGACAGACCGCCGAACACCGGCGCCATGATCATCAGCGTGAGGCCGGTCACCAACGCGCCGAGGTACGAAGAAGTGGCGGCGATGTTCAATTGCTTGAGCGCGTAGGTGGGCATGTACAGCTTGTGCACGTAGTTGAAAGCCGTGGCACCGGCGACCACACCGATGGCCAGCAACAGGCTGACATGGCCCTTGATCAACACATCCCGCAGCGGCGTTTTTTCGTCCGCTTTGGCGGCGACTTTCTGGAAGTCCGGGGTCTCGTCGATCTGGCTACGGATGTAAAAACCCACCGGTCCGATCAGCAACCCGACACCAAAGGCCACCCGCCAGCCCCAGTCGGCCAATTGGGCGTCGGTCAGCACGTAACTGAGCAAGGCGCTGACGCCCGCTGCGAGCACGGTCGCCAAGCCTTGGGTGGAGAGCTGCCAACTGGCGAAGAAACCACGGCGGCTGGCATCGGCGTGTTCAACCATGAACGCGGTCGCCGCACCGAATTCACCGCCGGTGGAGAAACCCTGAAGCATCCGCGCGACGATGATCAGCAACGGCGCAGCCAGGCCAATCTGCTGGTACGAAGGTGTGAACGTGATCAGCGCCGTGCCGATGAGCATGATCAGAATCGACAACGTGAGCGAGGCTTTGCGCCCTGCCCGGTCGGCATACGACCCCAGCACGATGGCGCCCAGCGGACGCATCAGGAATGAAATCCCGAACGAGCCGACGGCCAGTAGCAGTGAGGTGGCTTCATTGTCGGAGGGGAAGAACAGCTTGCCGATGACCACCGCAAAATAGCCGTAGATCAATAGGTCGTAGAACTCCAGCGCATTGCCGAAGCTGGCGGCGATGATCTCTTTCCACGGGCCTCGCCGGGCAGGGGCCGAGGATGCGCTCACGGTTGATGAATGAGGGGTCATGAAGGATGGCTTCCGGGTCTGTTTCACAGTGGGCGATCACGTTCGCGGGCGTTGGCCTGACGAACTCGACGGCAGTCTTTTTATTGGGTGAAAACAACCGGGCAGCGATCAAAGGTCTGCGCCTTCGTGACTGCCCGGCCCGGTGCCAAGGTGAAGCAGATGCGATGCTTGAACAATTGCTGTTTGGGCACAGGCTTGAGCTTATCCGGCACAAGGGCATGGGGCCGGGGCTTTGCCAAGGGCCTGAGGGGTCGATTATTTACAGATCGCTCACAAAGGGTGCAGTAAAAAGCCGACCTATCATCCGCGCGTGGCTCGGATTCCGCCCTGCAGATGAACCTCCACGGGCGCGAATTCGGGTGCGAACGGTCGCACAGGCGCCGCCGCTTCAGCGCCTGACGCACCACCTCAACCACAATATCTGTCTGTGTGTGCGTGCTCACCCGGGGGGCGGTCCGTGCACACGACCTGCAGGGGCTGACCTGACCTCGCATGAGTCCTTGTTCAAGGCAACCCTTCCCAAATCCGCATGACCCGTTCGCTGCGGTTGGTCCGCAATCGGTGCAGCGAGATGTCGAAACCGATCTGCATGTCCGGCCCCCCGGCAATGACCAACTCCCCCGCCGCCAGCGCCTCCCTGACCACCATGCGTGGCAGCCACGCCAGCCCGCTGCCGCGCCTGGCCATCTCCAGAATCGCCTCGTAGGAATCCGCCTGATACATCATGCGCAACGCCAGCCGCTGAGGCAGCTGCGCCAGGTGCTGGGCCAGCACCCCGCGCAAGGACAGCGTCGACGAAAACCCCAGCCAGGGAATGCTCGACGCGTCGCTGTGGGCGTCAATCGAGAACAGCGCCCGCCCCTGTGCATCTGGCGCACTGACCGGCAGCAATTCTTCCTGCGCCAGCACCCGCGAATCGAAGCGCTCGCTGTCGATCAAAATGCGCGTCAACGGGCTGGAAAAGATCAACTGCAAATCCACCTCCCCGGCGCTCAGCTTGCTGATGGCCTCCTGAGCGCCGCCGGTCACCAGCGACACCGGAAACGCACCGAACTGTGCGTGCAACGACTGATACCAGTCCGGAAAAAACACGCGGGCCAAGGTGCGCCCGGTGGCAATGCGCACCGGCTCGTCGCGGTTCATCCCGAGGTTCTGAAATTGCGCCCGAGCGGCCAGCAACAGCCCCATCGATTGCGTCGCCGCGTCGAGAAACAGCAAGCCTGCCGGGGTCAGCGACAGCGGCTGTTTGCGCTCCACCAACGGCACGCCGACCCAGTCTTCCAGCGCACGAATCCGTCGCCCGAACGCCGGATGGGTCACGCAACGATTCTCCGCCGCCCGCGACAAGCTGCGGGTGCGTGCCAGCTCGATGAAATCTTCCAGCCATTCCAGTTGCATCGAATGTCCTGTTTAGCGTTGTCGGCAAATGAAGCATTTGCGCACAAGCGCCCGCCTTTGTCATGGGGTACGGCCCCGCGGTGTTCAACTCGCGCAGTCGTGATGTGCAAGAGCATGCTGTCTTGGCCCGAGGTGAAGATTTCCCCGATCTGGCCAGCGGCGAAGGGCTTGTGAAGATGACGTATGGCGCGCAGGTGGCGCCATGGCCGTCGATTCGGCCGTCGGTGCAATACATCACGAGCCGGGGGCGTTTTATGGCGAGGAGATCGAGAACACGTTGATTGTGGGGTTGCAGGTCAAGGCGGCGCTCTGAGCCCTGTGCGTACAGCGCGTGGCAGCCGGCTTGCTGGCGAATGCGGCGTGTCAGTCAGCTCATCCGCAGCTGCACCACCGTTTCGCCAGCAAGCCGGTTCCCACACGAACCTCATCTGCGCCCGGCTATCGGTGCCGCTACACCGGCGGCAAATTCGCCAGTATCAGCAAAGCGGCCATCACGGTGATCGCCCCGCCGATACGGGTGGATATCTGCGCGAACGGCAGCAGTTGCATGCGGTTCGCCGCCGTCAGGATGGCGATGTCGCCGGTGCCGCCCAAGCCGCTGTGGCAGCCGTTGACGATAGCGGTCTCGATGGGAAACATACCCATTTTCCGGGCGATCACCAGCCCTGTCAGCACCAGCGTCAGGACAGTCGTGGCGATGGTCAGCACGTTGCCGATGTGGAACGCCGCCGTCAGTTCGCTCCAGTGGGTCACCGCGATGGAGTTGGCGAACAGGAGCGGGTACGTCACACAGGTAGTGAAGAATTTGAACAGCACCTGCGCCCCAACTTCCAGACGCTGCGGCACGGCGTTGCAGAGTTTCAGCAGCACCGCGATGAACAGCATGCACACCGGCCCCGGCAGGCCGAACAGCGCGTGCAACAGCACACCGGCCAGGTACAGCGTGATCGCGCACATGCCCGCCGCGATGACCTGATTGACCGTGTCACCGTCGAAGCGCGTTTCCTTTTCAGTGCCGGGTGCGGTGTCGTCCTGAGGCAGTTCGATCATCTGCAGCCGCCCGTTACCGGTCAGGTGCGGAAAGCGTTTGCCCACCAGATCGAGAAAGCCGCACGCCATGATCGCCATGAGGTTGCCCAGCAAAATGATCGGCAGAAATTGCGCCAGTATCTTGCCGGAATCCATGCCAAGGATTTCGCCGTACCCCACTGACAGCGGAATCGCGCCCTCGCCCAGCCCGCCACCCATCACCGGCACGATGACGAAAAACAGCACCTGACGCAGTTCCAGCCCGCACAGCATGCCCACGGCGATCCCTGCGAGCAATGCCAGCACCGAGCCCACCAGCAGGGGCACGAAAATCTTGGCGAAGCCTTTGATGATCAGGTTGCGGTCCATGGTGAAAATGCTGCCGACCACCACCGCCGAGACGAACAGGTAAATGAAGTTGCTCGATTTGGTGAAGGTTGTGACCGGCGTGATGATCTCCTGCGGTACCCAGCCGAGGCTGACGATGTAGGACGGCAGGAACGCCGAGACAATCGCCGCGCCGCCGATCTTGCCGAGGAACGGCAGCCGCTTGCCGATCTCGCCACAGGTGGCGCCGCCCAGGCCGATGATCGCGATCATGGTCGGCAGGTCGGCCTTGATTTCCTTGGTCAGCAGCAACCCGGCCACCAGGCCCAATAGCAGCAGGTAGACCGGCAATGGAATGAAGCTGATGCGGATGTCCATCAAGCGCCAGAACAGCGCGTTGCGGCGTGGCTCGGACCCGGCCACGTCGGGCCGTGGCAGCGATTCGGCGTTATGCATGGGAAACCTCGTCTTCTTTTATTGTTGTTGAACGGTGTTGCCGGGGTGTCCAGCGCAGTCAGTGAGTCAGCAGCCCGGCCTGACGCGCCTGTTCCAGCACTTGCCGTGCGCGGATCACGAACGGCGCATCCACCATTTGCCCGTCAACCGTGTAAACCCCGACGCCAGCGGCCTGCGCATCGTCGGCGGCTGTCACAAAACGCTGGGCGCGGTCGATCTCTTCGGCGGACGGCATGAACGCCTCGTTCGCTATGTCGATCTGGGTCGGGTGAATGCACGACTTGCCTGTGAAACCCAGACGTCGGGCGTAACGCGCCTCTTCGCGATAACCCTCCGGGTCTTTGATGGCCGCGAACGCCGTGTCGTAGGCGGCGACGTTTGCTTCCCCCGCCGCGAGGCGCACGCTCAGTTGAAGTTGCCGGATGACAGCGGTGTCGCGACGGTCGATGCCCAACGGCTCCAACAGGTCGGCGAAACCCAGTTGCAAGCCCATGACCCGAGGGTGGGCACTGGCAATCTCGGCGGCCAGACGCAAACCACGGGGGGATTCGATATTGGCGAGGATGCGGATGTTGGCCGCTGACGGGTGCTGACGCTCCAGCCGCTCAAGGTCAGCCACCAGTTGCGAAATCTGCTCGGGGCCTTCGACTTTCGGCAGGTTAATGATATCCAGCCGGGTGCCGGCCAGTGCTTCAAGGTCGGCGGCGTAATGCGCCGAATCCTGACCGTTCACCCGGACGACGATGGTTTTGGCAGTGGCCGGAAGATGCGCCAGAAATCCCGCCAATTGCGCACGAGCCTCGGACTTGGCGCTTTCGGCGACCGCGTCTTCCAGATCAAAGCTGACGCCGTCGGCGCGAGAGGACAGGGCTTTTTCGAAGAGTTCGGGACGGGAACCGGGGACAAACAGTTTGCTGCGCATGGGCAATTCACTCGATGACAACGGCGGCCTGAAGGCGTCGCAACGTCGCGCCGGATGACAGGACCCTGTCCCATACCCGGCATTGTTCTTGGAAGCCAGGTGCATGGCCCCGGCGCTGTTAAAAGCCGGGTCCATATTGCAAAAGCGAAAAAGCTAACTAAAGTGCGTATTTCTACGTTTAGAATCCAGAATTTTTAGACTATGGACACGCGCTACCTCGACAGCTTTCTTCACGTCGCCCAACTCGGCTCCACCGCCGCGGCCGCGCGCAAGCTCAACCTGACCCCCACCGCCGTGGCGCAACGGATCAAGGCGCTGGAGCACGAAATCGGTCAGCCCCTGCTCAGCCGCACCGGACGCAACATGCAACTGACGGCCGCCGGTTCCGCGCTGTTGGGCCCCGCCAGTGAATTGCTGGTGCGCGCCCGGGACCTGCGCGCCATTGCCGCGCTGGACAGTGTCGCCGGAGAGCTGCGCATCGGCTGCATCACCACCGCCCTGGCCTATCTCGTCCCCGACGTGTTGGCGACGCTGATCGCCAATTACGAACACCTGCGCCCCCACGTGGAACCGGCGTTTTCCACCGACCTGTACCGCAAGGTGCTGTCCGGCGAAACCGACATCGCGATGATGGTCGCGCCGCAGTTCGAGCTGCCGAAAGAGTTCATCTGGCGTCCGGTGCGCGATGAACCGTTCGTGGTCCTTGCTCCCCGCCACCTCGCCGACGAGCACCCGCACAGCGTGTTGCGCAGTCAGCCATTCATTCGTTACCACCGTCGTTCATGGGGCGGCGTGTTGGCGGACCGCTATCTGTTGCAGGCAGGCATTCAGCCCCAAGAGCGCTTCGAAATGGACGCGCTGGACGCCATCGCCGCGATGGTCAAAGGCAATCTCGGCGTATCGCTGGTGCCGCAATGGCGACCCATGCACGCGCAGTTGGGTGAGCTGGCACAGATCCCGTTACCCGGCGCCGGGTTGTACCGACCGATAGGTCTGTTGTGGAAACGCAATTCGGCCAAAGAGCGTTTGATCGAGGTGTTCTGCAAAGTGTTGTTCGAGCAACTGAGCGCCCGATAAATCCATTTTTTATGGATTCTAAAGCTAGCTAAAACGCATTTTATTTCTCCATTGCGCTGACCAGAATGGCTCCCATGTGCTGCACCGGAGCCTGCACTGTCCGTCCAGCGATAACAAGATCGGAGAACATCCATGTCGCACCCTCGCCCCTCCACCGGCCCGCTCGCCGGGATCACTGTCCTCGACCTCAGCGCTTACATTGCCGGCCCCTATGGTTGCTCGCTGCTGGCCGACCAAGGCGCGACGGTGATCAAGATCGAGCCACCCACCGGCGACAACCTGCGCAAATACCCGTCAACGCTGGCGTCTGAAAGTCGCGCTTTTCTGGGCGTGAACCGCAGCAAATCCGGGGTGGTTCTGGACCTGAAATCCCCCGGTGGTCTGGATGCATTGTTGACCCTGGTGCGTGAGGCCGATGTGCTGGTGCACAACTTTCGTCCCGGCGTCCCGACGCGGCTCGGCATTGACTACGAGCAGTTGAAAGCGGTGAACCCGCGACTGATTTATTGCGCGGTGACCGGTTATGGCGAAGACGGTCCGCTCAAAGCCAAGGCCGGTTATGACCAGGTGCTGCAAACCATGACCGGCATGTGCGCGGCCCAGGGCAAGCCCGACGGCCCGCCTGAAATTCTTTACGGTTCGGTGGTCGATTACTACGCCGCGTCGCTGGTGGCCGGTGGTGTGTCCTCAGCACTGTTCGAACGCGAACGGACCGGACTGGGCCAGTCGGTGGGCGTGTCGCTGTTGCGCAGCGCGCTGGCGATGCAGTCCGCACGGCTGATCTGGGCGGACAGCGAACCCCGCTCACTGGACCGCGACATGCGTTCCGGCGGCATCACCGGGATTCACCCGACCCGCGAAGGCTACTTGTACCTGTCGGCCAATACGCCGCATTTCTGGACGTCCTTGTGCGAGTTGACCGGGCTGGAACATCTAGCGAACGACGAGCGTTTCAGCACCGTGCGCAACCGGGCGACTCATCACGCGATCATCGTCCCGCAATTGCACGAAGCCCTTCAGCAGCACAGCGCGCTGGAATGGGAAACGATTTTCGGCGAAGCCGTGCCGTGCGCCGCTGCACGTCGGGTCGAGGACATGTTCGACCACCCGCAGTGCGAAGCGGAATCGCTGATCACCGAGTTCGAGCACCCTGTCGTGGGGCGCTATCAGGGCTTCACCCGCGCCGTGACCTTCAGCCGCACGCCCGGCTCCGAACCCTTCGCGGCGCCGGTGTTTGGCGCGGATTCGGATCGCGTGATGGCCGAGCATGGATTTACCGATGAGCAGATTGCTCAGCTGCGGGCGAGCGGCGCCTTGCAATGATTCCGGACACCTGCACGACCTGATGTTCGCCCGCCCCTTCGTAGGGGTGCGCTTGCCCACGATGGATCTCCTGCCAGACACCGGAACATCCGGGTTGACGCCATCGCGAGCACGCTCACTCACACAGGACGTGTGTCTTCACAGCACCAGAGATTTCCCACAACCACAATAAAAGGGATCGCCCCATGAACAGCACCACGCAACCCCTCCGACTGCACGGAGGCCCTCGCACATGAACACGGCGATCACGGCCCCGCGTAGCCTGCGCACCCGTTTCACCGACAGCACGATCAGTCTGTTCGAACGGACCATTCCCGACCCGTTTGTGCTGGCGATTTTCATCACGTTCATCGTGGCCGTCGTTTCGTTGCTGGTGGCCCCGAACGCCTCTCTCGATGCGCTGTTGGGCGGCTGGTATAAGGGTTTCTGCAACATTTTCACCTTCGCGCTGCAGATCACGCTGGTGCTGGTACTCGGCCACGCGCTGGCCCACGCGCCCATCGTGCAGCGTTTTTTCACTCGCCTCGTTGCCTTCGCACGCACCCCTGCGCAAGCCGGTGCGATGATTTTCCTGTGCGTGGCGATGACCTCGTTTTTCAACTGGGGCTTCGGATTGGTCCTCAGCGCCCTGCTCGCCCGGGAAATCGCCAAACGCATGCGTGTGGATTTTGCGTGGCTGGTGGCAGCGGGATTCTCGGGTTGGGTGGTCTGGGCAGGCGGGCTGTCCAGTTCCATCGTGCTGGCCCAGACCACACCGGGCAACCCGATGAACGTCGTGGAAAAACTCACCGGCCATGTCCTGAGCCTGGGTGACATGGTGTTTGTGCCTTACAACATGGTGCCGACCCTGGGGTTACTGGTGATCATGCCGTTCGTCCTCGCGGCCCTGCGCCCCAAGGATGAAGACGCGGTGTGCCTGGACATCACCCAACACCCGGACCCGGAACCCGCCAAACGCCCCGAAGGCAAACGCAGCTTCGCGCAATTCCTCGAATACTCGCCGTTGGGCAGCGTGATCATGGGCGCGCTGGGCATTGCCATCGTCGCGTATTCGTTCACCGGGCATCTGCAATTGTCCGGGGTCAACGGCGTGATCGCGATCATGTTCACCCTCGGCATCATCCTGCACGGCTACCCGCTGGCCTACGCCAATGCGGTCAAGGGTGCGGCCAGACAGAGCGGCTCGATGATCCTTCAATACCCGCTTTACGGCGGGATCATGGGCATGATGGAGGCCACCGGTTTGCCCGGGGTGATCGCTAAGCTGTTCGTGGCGATTTCCACCACCCACACCCTGCCGTTCTGGAGCTACGTGTGTTCGCTGCTGGTCACCTTTCTGATTCCCAGCGGTGGCGGACATTGGGCGGTGCAAGGGCCGTTCGCGATTCCGGCGGCGGTGGAGTTGCACGCCTCGCTGTCCGCCACCACCATGGCAGTGGCCATGGGCGAGCAGGTGTCGAACATGCTGCAGCCATTCTGGGCCGCGCCCGTCGTGGCCATGGCGGGCGTCGGCGTGCAGCGGGTGCTGGGGTTCACCTTCGTCACCTTTCTGGTGGCGATGGTGGCGTACGGCGCGGCGTTATTGTTGCTGGTGTAAAACCTCAGGACGCGCGGACCTCTGTGGGCGCGAATTCATTCGCGAAGGGGGTGTCAGGCGACAGGTGTCTGTCTGGCGTGACGGCGCCTCGCGAATGAATTCGCGCCTACAGTGACCCAGGCATCCTTGAAATCTGGACGTGATCACCGGCCCAGAGCAAGCGACACGCAAACGACGAGGCGAGCACAATGAAAACACTCAAGCTGAAAACGCCTGCTAACAGCTGCGACGCGCACATCCACATCATCGACCCGCGGTTCGCCCCGGCTGACCCTTCGACGCCGCCTGCCCACGGGCAATCGATCACCGACTACCACAAGGTTCGCGAATCCCTCGGCCTGCGTCGTGCGGTGATCGTGCAACCGAAGTATTACGCCACCGATAACCGCTGCACCCTGGACGCCATCGCACACATGCGGGGGCAGGCGCGTGGCGTTGCGGTGGTCGACACCCGCGTCACCGACAACGAGCTGATCACGCTGCATGAAGGCGGTATTCGCGGCCTGCGCTTCAGCCTGTGGAATGCGGGCAATCAAGTGGTCAGCGTCGAGATGATCAAACCCTTGGCCGAGCGCATTGCCGAGTTCGGCTGGCACCTGCAGATCCATATGGCCGCGGAGCAAATTGTTGAACAGCAAACGCTGCTGGCGAACCTGCCGGTACAGATCGTCTTCGATCACATGGGGCGGATGCCCGTGGGTTCAAACGCCAGCCACCCCGGGTTTCGCTTCATCGCGCGGCTGATCGACGCCGACAAGGCCTGGGTCAAGCTCAGCGGTCCTTACCTGAATACCGCGCAGGGCGGACCGCGTTACGCCGATGTGCGCTCGCTGGCCCAGGACTTCGCCACACTGGCACCGCAGCGCATGGTCTGGGGCAGCGACTGGCCCCACGTCACCGAGGCCCATAAACCCGATGACGCCGACCTGCTGGACCTGTTGCTGGACTGGACCGACAGCGACGCTGCACGGCAGGCCATTCTGGTGGACAACCCGGCGCAGCTTTATGGGTTTGATGAGTGAGAGAAAGTCGCCGCATCTGCGGCTCTCGACGGTGAGCGCGAATTCATTCGGGGCGGCATTCGACGAGAAGTCGGCACGTCCGATCCATCGGTGCGGGATAGGTCTCTGAATCGCGAATGAATTCGCCCCCATAGGTCGAGCGAGCCGCCTGACGTTTTGTCAGTGCGCCAGCAACGCCGCCACGTAATCGACGAACGCCCGGGCCTTGACGCTGGTCATGCGCCCGGCCGGAAACACCGCCCACACATCGATGGGAGGCAGGGTCCAGTCGTCGAGCACAGTCACCACTTCGCCACTGGCCAGCTCCGGGGCAAACATCCATTCCGAGGCCATGACCAGACCGAGATTGGCTTTCACCGCGGCGCGCACGCCTTCGGCCGCCGACACCCGGATGCGCCCGGTCAGCGATGCGCTGAACACGTCGTCACCTTGGCGCATGTCCCACGTGTCGCCGCCAATGCCGCGCTGGTAGATCACTCCCTGATGGCCAGCCAAGTCGCGGGGATGGGTCGGTACGCCGTGGCATTGCAGGTACGCGGGGGTGGCGATGAGGCGCCGCCGCCCCTCGGCGATCTTCCGGGCGGTCATCGATGAATCGCTTAATGCGCCCATGCGCAATGAGACGTCGATGCCCTCTTCCACCAGATCGACGCTGCGGTCATCCAGGATGACTTCGACCGTCAGTTGCGGGTGCTTTTGCAGCAGCGGCCCGAGATAGGGCACCACGTGCAAGCTGGCAAAGGTCACCGGCGCGCTGATCCGCAACCGCCCATTGAACCCTGCCCCGGCGCCCTGCACGGCGGCGTCGGCCTCGTTGGCCTGATCGACCGTGCGCCGGGCGGCCTCGTAGTAGGTCCGCCCCGCTTCGGTGGGGGTCAACCCCCGGGTGGTGCGCAGCAGTAGGCGGGTACCGAGGGCTTCCTCCAGCGAGGCGATGGATTTGGACACGGCGGGCTGTCCGACCCCAAGCCGTTTGGCCGCTGCCGAGAACGAGCCGGTTTCCACGGCGCAGATAAAGGTTTCCATCGCAGCAAGACGGTCCATCGGAGTTCCTTGTCAGTCGAAACAGTGCGCGCAGCATCGCCGATCATTCGACGGGCTGCAAAATCTGTGAACGGCAAACGCCGCCACACAGGGTGACGGCGGGTGTTACGGCGGCGACTCAGCCGCGCAAGGCCGGCAACAGGTCGGTGGGTTCCGGGCGTTGGGTGTAATCCGGATTGACCTCGGCGTACGTGATCACACCGTCCTGGCCGATCACGAACCGCGCGGGCATCGGCAGCACCCAGGCCGGGTCGTCGTTGAAGGTCGGCAGGTCATTGCCAAACCCTTTGTAGAGCTCAATCAGGTAATCCGGCAGTGTGAAGCGCAGGCCGAAAGCTTCGGCGACCTGGCTTTTGACGTCGCTGAGAATCGGGAACGTCAAGCCATTCTGGCGCACCGACTTGCGGCTATTGGCTTTGACCTGGGGCGAGATCGCCACCAGGCTCGCGCCCAGCGCTTGATACTCAGGCAGGGCGGCCTCGAGGGCTTGCAGCTCCATGTTGCAGTACGGGCACCAGACGCCCCGGTAGAAACTGATGACCAACGGCCCCTTGGCCAGCAGTTCGGCAGAGGACACCGGATGGCCGTCGGGATCATCGAGGGTGAAGACCGGCGCTTTGTCGCCGACCTTCAATGTACGCTCGGCCTGGCCGGAGGCGATCAGTTCGTCAGTGGCGCGCTTCATGATGGCGTGCACGGGAGCTGGTGCGTTGTAGGGCGGTTTACCGGCGACGAAATCGGCTTTGAAGGCGTCGAGGGTGGCTTGCAGGGTCATGGCGGCGTTCCTTGTGAGTGGTGAACATTGGGTGAGCTCATCCTCTCAAGCCGCGCCGAAGCCTAGTAGACAGCGCCGGGCGATAACATTCATGCCCGCCGGGAATACCCCCTCGACCGCGCCCCCCGCGCTGTCGTATGAACGCTGGATCGCCATGGCGTCATCCGCCATCACGTGCAGCATCCACGATGACCAACGAGAGGCCGCACTCGCTGTGACCGCCCGCTGCGGGCCGTACCAGTACCACGCGTACGAATAGCACGACGCGACGTAGGCCCTGTTCGCCAGATGGGTCGCGGTGACAGCCAGGCGCAGGTTGTCGTTGAGCGAATCGATGTGCGGATTGTCGCCATGCACGTCGCGTCGAACACTGTGCGTCCGACCGATTCAGGCGTTTGCCGTTGCAAAACCTGCAACTGGACTGCAACCTCCATGAATTCTTCGGCTCAGACTATTTCGAACCAGGCAAAATCGCGCATCATGGCCGCAGTCAGCTCAAGGGAGATCTTCATGCGTTTCACAACACTCACGCATCTTGCGGCCGTTTCAGGCCTGCTGATGTTGACCGGGACCGCGCTGGCCAGCGAAGAAACGCAGTTGATTCAGTCCATCAACACCTACCGCAGCGAAGCGCAACCGTGCGCCAACGTCGTGTCTCAAGAGCTGCCGCCGCTCAACCCTGACCCGCGTTTGAATCTGCCCGCCAGTGGCGCTGTCGATCTGCAGCCGATGCTGTCCCGGGCGTCGTACCCGATGGTTTCCGTGCAGGCCATCAGCCTGTCCGGCCCGCGCGATGCTGCCTCTGCCATGAAAGCGATTCAGGAAAGTTTTTGCCAGGTGGTGCTCAATCCACAGTTCGTCGACGTGGGCGTGAGCCGTAATGATCGCGACTGGCGCGTCGTGCTGGCGCGCCCGCTACTGACCGGCGGCTTGGGCAATGCTCAGGCCGAGGGGCAGAAAATCCTCGCGCTGATCAACGACGCCCGCAGCAAGCCGCAACAATGCGGCGGCCAACCTTACAGCCCCGCCTCGCCCCTGACCTGGAATGACACCCTGGCGACGGCGGCGGAAGGCCACACCCGCTCCATGGCCAACAACAATTATTTCGATCATAAGGGACGCAACGGCGGCACCCCCGGCGACCGCGCGGAGCTGGCCGGTTATATCGGCCAGGCGATTGGCGAAAACATTGCCGCCGGGCAGGACAGCGGCCGTAAAGTGGTCGACGGCTGGCTCGCCAGCCCCGGCCATTGCCGCAACATCATGAACCCGGCGTTCCGCGAATTGGGCGCCGCCTACGCGGTGGACCCGAAGAGCGATGCGGGGATCTACTGGACGGCGATGTTCGGGGTGCAGCAGTGAGGCGTTTGATGCTGCCCGCGCGGCGGGTCACTTCGCCTTGCCATCCCTCGGTTTGTAAAACAGAAATTTCCCGGTCTCTGCCGTGCGCAGGTAGTGCGACGCCCACGCCGGTCTGACGTTGCGGTCGTGAAAATACATCGCGCCTCGGGTGCGGTCAGTCAGTTGCTGGTTCAGGGCCTTGCGGGCAATTTCCTTGGAGGCGGCGTAGCGGTCGTCTTCTTTCACCTCATCGGATTTGCCGTCGCACCACCAGGAGAACTGGCAGGCTTTTTTCTCGACACCCTGCTTGACCACGCCACAGATGGTGTCGGGATACCCCTCATGCCCCAGGCGGTTCAGCACCACGTCGGCGACCCCTTCCATGTCGGCATCCGTCCCGCCCTTGGCCTCCCAATAAATGGTCCGCGACAGGCAGACCAAGGCGTCGTCCACCGACGCCGCCCCCGCCGGGTCGACCGCCTGCGCCTCGGATTGGGTGATGATCTGGCTGCTGGGCACAGCCGGGGTGGGGCCGTCTTTCTCGGCCGCCTTCTCTTCCAGAATCTGCGCTTTGCTGACCACGGCTTGAGGCTCAGGCGTGGCGTCGGCGGCCATAACCTGGCTTGCGAGCGCGGCCATGATCAGGCAGAGCGAAAAGGACATGAGGCGCATCGTCGAACCTTCTCCTGGAGGCCGATCGGTCCTGCACCCGCGTCACCGTGGACGGCTGTTTGGAAGCGCATCGGTCGGGTGAATCGGAACGTCGCAAGCGGTCGTCGACTGTTGTTTTGGTGGTTGTGGGTCGAGATGCTGAGGGGTAACAGCGACCTTCAGCTTCGCTCGCCGAAAAGCAGCATAGTGGCATTTTAACTTTACGCAATAGGCGCTGTGTAAGCCCATCGGGGTGTGCAGAGGATTGCGATCTGATGCCGGACGATTGGGCGCTGCGGGAGCTCGTCGTGTCAGACGGTGCGATGCCACTGCACCACCGTCATCGCGGCCGTCGTCCCTCCGGCGGCGCCTACAGGACCTCAGCGTATCGACCAGCCGCGCCAACACAGAACCCGTAGGAGCAACCGGAGGCACGACGGTCGCGAAGTGGTGGTCGGGCAACACATCACCCACTGCCCCGCCGCCGTCGTCCCTACGGCGTTTTCTATATGACTTCAGCGTATCGAAAAGCCGCGACAGCACAGAACCCGTAGGAGCAACCGGAGGCACGACGGTCGCGAAGCGGAGTGTCGGATAACACATCACCCACTACCCCGCCGCCATCGTCCCTCGGGTATCTCCTACGGGCGCTGTGGAAGGCTGGGGATGGGGGCCTGGTGCTCAACCGGTGGGCGTTGTGTTTCGGTGAAATGCCGTTGGTGCGCCAGCGCCTGACCTTGGGCGTCGAACAGGTGGCAGCGCTCACCCGACACGCCAATCGACAACGTCTGACCGGCCTTCACCGGGGACAGGCCGTCGCCCTTGATCATCAGATCGCTGCCGTCGGCGGTTTCGGCGTGGGTGAAGGTTTCGCCACCGAGGTGCTCGACCACCCGCGCTTTGGCCGGGATTTGCGCTTCGCCTAGCCCGTGTTCGGACAGGTGTTCAGGGCGCAGACCGAGGATCAGGGCATCGCCGGGGTTGACGCCCTCGCCGTTGACCGGCACCCACAACGTCCCGCCACCGGGCAAATTCACTTGCACCCCGTCGGTGCTGACCGCTGCGGCAGAAACCGTGAGAAAACTCATCTGCGGCGAGCCGATGAACCCCGCGACGAAGCGGTTACGCGGGTGATGATAAAGCTCCAGCGGCGAGCCGACCTGTTCGATGCCGCCCTTGTTCAGCACCACGATTTTATCCGCCAGGGTCATGGCTTCGACCTGATCGTGGGTGACGTAGACCATGGTCGCCTGCAGGTCGGCGTGGAGCTTGGCGATCTCGATGCGCATCTGCACGCGCAGCGAGGCGTCGAGGTTGGAGAGCGGTTCGTCGAACAGAAACACTTCCGGCTCATGAACGATGGCGCGGCCGATGGCCACCCGTTGCCGTTGCCCACCGGACAGGGCCTTCGGCTTGCGGTCGAGCAACGGCTCGAGTTGAAGAATACGCGCGGCGTTGCGCACCTTCGCTTCGATCTGATCCTTGGGCAGTTTCTGCATCTTGAGGCCGAAAGCGATGTTGTCGTAAACCGACATGTGCGGGTACAGCGCGTAGGACTGGAACACCATGGCCACGCCGCGATCGGCCGGTTCAAGGTAGGTGACGTCCCGCGAGCCGATGCGAATCTCGCCCTGAGTGATGCTTTCCAGGCCGGCGATACAACGCAGCAAAGTCGACTTGCCGCACCCGGACGGCCCGACGAAAACCACGAATTCGCGGCTTTCGATGCTCAGGTGGATGTCATGCAACACCTTGATGTCGCCGTAGGCTTTCTCGACGCCGCTAAGGCTGAGCTCGGTCAAAATCGTATCCCCTGAAATTATTGTTGTTGTGATCCAGTCAACACCGATCGATTGTAGGAGTGAGCTTGCTCGCGATAGCGGACTGTCAGCCTCCACATTCATGAAAGAGAGGACGCCATCGCGAGCAAGCTCACTCCTACAGGTGCGAATTCATTCCGGAGCTTGACAGGCTTTTATTTCGCTCTACGATCATTTGTAATTCTAAAAATACAAATGTCAAGGAGCACACCGAATGCGGGCTGCATACATCCATGGCATCCGCGACATTCGCCTCGGTGAGAAACCGCTGCCGGTGCCCGTGGGCGACGAGGTGTTGCTGCGTGTCAGTGCGGTCGGCGTCTGCGGCAGCGACTTGCATTACTTCAAGGAAGGCGCCATTGGCCACGCCACAATCACTCAGCCGTTCATCGCCGGGCACGAATTCGCCGCCCGAGTGGTCGAGGATCACCCCGCCCTCGGCCTCAAATCCGGTCAATTGGTGGCCGTGGACCCGGCCAAACCGTGCGGCCAGTGCGAGTGGTGCCAGCGCGGCCATGTGAACCTCTGCCCTGACGTGCAATTCCTGGGCTCTCCCCCGCATACCCATGGCGCCATGACCGAATACATCGTCGTTGCGCCGAGCCAGATTCACCCCGTTCCCGATCACTTCACCCCGGTGCAGGCCGTCATGCTGGAACCACTGGGCGTGGCGATTCACGCCATGGACCTGGCCGGGACTCAAAAACTGTTTGAAACCGTGGCAATCATCGGCTGTGGCCCAATCGGCCTGTGCCTGCTGCAACTGGCGCGAAGGCTGTGCAAAAAAGCGATCTACGCCATCGACCCGATCAACTACCGCACCGAAAAAGCCCGGCAATTGGGCGCCGATGACGTGTCGGCCGATCACGCGGCCATTGCCGAGTGGACCCACGGCCGAGGGGTCGATCTGGTGCTGGAGGCCAGCAACTCACCCGAAGGTTTCCAGATCGCCGCGCAGTCTGCACGCATCGGTGGCCGCGTGGTATTGGTGGGCATTCCCGATGGCGATCAATACAGCCCGCTCAGCGCGTCGTTGCTGCGGCGCAAGGGCCTGGATATTCGCATGTCCCGGCGCATGGGCCATGTCTACGACCGGGCGATTCAACTGGTCGCTCAAGGGATCGTGGACGTGGATAGCCTCGTCACCCATCGCTTCGATCTGCAACAGGCCACCGAAGCCTTCAGGTATCCGGCGGAATTCCTCGACGGCGCCCTGAAAACCGTCGTGCTGCCACACCCGGACTAGATCGTTCACACAGACACGCGCATCCGCGCAAACCCCGCGTACTCCTCATCCACAACAATAAAGAGGTCACGTCATGAAGAAGTTGGTATGGAACGCCCTGGCTCTATCGGTTGCGCTGGGGTCCGCCCTGGGCTCGACCGCGGCGCAGGCGTGGACGCTGGAAGAAGCCTCGGCGCCCTACAAGGGCACTGAAATCAAGGCGATTTTCCTCGACCGGCCCGGCTACGCCGCCGCCATCAAGCTGCTGCCCGAATTCGAGAAGAAAACCGGGATCAAGGTCAGCTACGAAACCATCCCCTACGAAAACAGCCGCGAGCGCCAGGTGTTGAGCTTCACCTCCGGCGAACAGCTCGACGTGGTGCTCACCGACGTGGTGTGGATCGGCGAATTTGCCGGGAACGGCTGGCTCGAACCCATTACCACCTTCACCAAGGACAGCAAGCTGGCGGACCCGGACCTGAAGCTCGATGGCTTCTTCCCGATCCTTCTCAAGTCCTTCGGCGGCTGGGGCGATGAAACCTATGGCCTGCCGTTCGATAACTATTCCGGCCTGCTGTTTTACAACAAGTGCATGCTCAAGGATGCCGGGTTCGATAAGCCGCCGGCGACCTGGGAGGAAGTGCTCAAGGATTACGGGCCGAAGCTCACCGACAAAGCCAAGGACCGCTACGCCTACGCCTTGCAATCCCGGCGTGGCGAAACGCAGTCGGCGGACAGTTTCATGCGCTTCCTCTGGCCGTTTGGCGGCTCGCTGCTGGACGCCAACTTCAAGTCGAACCTGAACTCGAAGGAATCCCAGCAAGGCCTGCAATTCCGTCAGGACCTGATGAAATTCATGCCGCCGGGCATCGTCGATTACGACCACAACGAAGCGGTCAACGCGCTGGCTCAGGGCAAAGTGGCGATGATCACCGAATGGTCGGCGTTCTACGGCACCCTGGCCGACCCGAGCAAATCGAAGATCACCGACTGCCTTGGCGTGGCCACCGAACCCAAGGGTCCGGCCGGTTTGAAACCCGCACTAGGCGGCTTCTCGCTGGGAGTCAACTCGAAATCCGAAGACAAACAGAAGGCCGCCGCGTGGCTGTTCATCCAGTGGGTGACCTCCGAAGCCATGGCCAAGCCGTACCTGGACGCGGGCGGCGTGAGCGGTCGCATGTCGGTGTACAAAGACCCCGACGTGCAGAAGAAATACCCGTTCGTGCAGCCGATGGTGACCTCGTGGGAAGGCGGCGTGCCGGACTACCGTCCTCGTTTCCCGCAATGGCCTGAAGTGTCCGAAGTGGTGGGCGAAAACGGCACCGCGATCATGCTCGGCAAGACCAGTGTGGCAGACGGCGCGAAGGCCATCGGGACCAAAATGGAAGACATCCTGAAGAAGGCTGGTTACTACGATGGCAAGGTCAAATTGCTGAAATAGAGCTTCATAACGTGTGGGAGCCGGCTTGCTGGCGAAGACGGAGTGTCAGACACAGCGGGGTTGAATGACACACCACTTTCGCCAGCAAGCCGGCTCCCACAAGGCGTTCGCGCCGTTGCAGACGCCTAGACCTGACCAGAGATCCAACACCATGCCCAAACACAAAAAACCGGTGTTCCCCACCCTGTGGAACAACACCCGTGCTGCCTTTTCCTTCCTTGCCCCCGCCACTGTGGCGCTGGCGTTGATCGGGATTTTTCCGACGGTGTTCGCGCTGGTGAATTCGTTCCGCCAGTACAACCTCGCCCGCCCCAAGGATGCGACCCCTTTCATCGGTTTCGACAATTACCTCAACGTCCTCAACGACGCGTCGTTCTGGGCAGCTTTGGGTCGGACCGGGCTGTTCCTTATCACCGTGGTGCCGATTCAACTGGCCCTCGGTTTGATGATTGCCCTGCTCCTGCACAAGCCCGGTCTGTCGGGCTTCAAGCTGTTGGCGCGCATGAGCCTGGTGATTCCCCTGGCCACCGCGCCGGCCGTCGCCGGTCTGATCGGGCGGCTGATTTTCAACCGTGATTTCGGCGTGGCGAATGCGTTGCTGTCGATGCTCAACGCCGGGCCGGTGGAATGGCTGGGCGACACCACCAACGCGTTCATCGCTGTGGCGCTGATGGACATCTGGCAATGGACGCCGTTCTGCGCACTGGTCCTGCTCGCCGGGCTGACCATGGTGCCCAACGAAATCGAAGAGGCCGCGCGCCTGGAGACCCGCAGCCGCTGGCAGATCGTGCGCTACGTACAGCTGCCGTTTCTGCTGCCCAGCGCCACAGTGATTCTGATCCTGCGCACCGCTGACATTCTGAAAATGTTCGACACCGTGTTCACCATGACCCGTGGCGGCCCGGGGGCGGCCACCGAGTTGGTGAGCGTCTACATCCAACGCATCGGTTTTCGCGTGTTCGACCAGGGCGTGGCCTCGGCGCAGGCGATTCTGCTGCTGATCCTGACCATCGTGCTGGCGCGCCTGTACATCAAATTCGTTTACCGGGAGATCTGACATGGCCACTGTTTCTGCCGCGAACGTCGTGGCCGCACCCGAGCGGGTCAAGCCGAAGATGAAGGTCAATGCCTGGCACCTGGTGGGGCTGCTTGCGATCTTCCTGTTTGCCGTGTTCCCCTTCTACTGGATGGTCGCCACCAGCCTCAAGACCCAGGCCGAAGCCCTCGCTTCGCCACCAATCTGGGTCTTCACCCCGCACCTGGATAATTACCTGAAAGTGCTGTTCGAGCGCGACGTGCTGCACAGCTTGAGCAATTCCCTGATCGTCGCGGTGTGCACCACAGTGCTGTCGGTGGGCCTCGGTACCCCTGCCGCGTATGCCTTGGCGCGGTTCGAATTCCGGGGCAAGGAAGACCTGTGGTTCTGGTTCATCACCAACCGCATGTTGAGCCCGATTGTCGTGGCGCTGCCGGTGTTCCTGATGGCGCGCAGCCTGAGCCTGATCGACACCCACCTGGTGCTGATTCTGGTGTACCTGACGTTCAACCTGCCGATTGTGGTGTGGATCTGCACCGATCAGTTTCGTGGCGTGCCCAAGGATCTCGACGAAGCGGCGCGCTTGTCCGGGGCCTCGCGCTTCACGATTTTCTGGCGCATCGCCCTGCCACTGGCGATGCCTGGGGTCGCGGTGTCGGCCATCTTCTCGTTCATCTTTTCCTGGAACGAGCTGCTCTATGCGCTGGTGCTGACCCGCAACGCCGCGCGTACCGCGCCGGTGACTGCCACCAGTTTCATGAGCGGTTACGATTTACCCTGGGGCGAGATCATGGCCACCGGCACGCTGATCGTATTCCCGGTGATCATTTTCGCGTTGATGGTTTCCAAGCATCTGGTACAAGGTCTGACCATGGGCGCCGTTAAGTAGGCGCCGTGCTCTCCGCGCCAAGGACACTGCCGTGCAGAACCGTTATCCCGAGTTCTCTCCCGACACCGACCCGGTGAACGCTGAGGATCAGCTGAACATCCGTATCGCCTGGTATTACTACGTCAACAACATGACCCAGCAGCAGATCGCCGACCGCCTCGGCATCACCCGGCTGCGGGTCAACAAGGCCCTCGCCACCTGCCGCGAAACCGGCGTGGTACAGATCCGCATCAATTCGCCACTGGCTTCTTGCATCGCCCTGGAAGACCAGTTGCAGGAGCGCTTCGGCTTGCAGCGGGTGACCGTCGTGCCGTCGCCGGAGGATCCGTCGACCATCTTTCGCGTGCTCGGTGTCGGCGTCGCGCCGAGCATCGAGGAGTACCTGATCGATGGCTCGATCATCGCCGTCGGCTGGGGGCGAACGTTGCGTCAGGCGGTGCGCGAGCTCCAAGGCCGCGCGCTGCCGAACATGACTGTAGTGTCGCTGCTGGGGGGGCTGCATTACGGTTCAGCGAACAACACCGTGGAAATCGCCTCCAGCCTCGCCACGCTGTTCGGCGGTTCCTACTACTACCTCGCGGCGCCGTTATTCGCGCCGTCCGAGCCATACCGCAGCATGATTCTCGAAGAAGCCTCGGTGCAGGACGTGTTGGGCAAGGCGCGTCAGGCCGATCTGGCATTGCTGACCGTGGGCGATTTGAGCGAACGCTCGTTGATGCTGGAGTTGGGCCTGGTCAATCCCGAAGATGCCCGGTCGCTGCGCGCGGCAGGCGCGGTAGGCGATCTGCTAGGGCGCTGGCTGGACCGCGACGGCATCGAGGTCAATCACCCGCTGAACCGACGGGCCATCTCGCTGGACCCGGACGATCTGCGCCAGATCAAGAAAGTCGTGCTGGTGTCGGGCGGGCCGTACAAAGCCGAAATCATTCGTGCCGTGCTGCTGCGCAATGTGGTTCATGAGCTGGTCATCGACGAAAGTGCGGCCCTCGAATTGCTGGCCCAGGAACACTGAACACGTCTTCCATAAACACCCTGGAGCACTGACCATGGCCACCTACGACTTCCTCGGCAAACGCGTTCTGGTAACTGGCGCAGGCAAAGGCATTGGCCGCGAAACCGTGCAATGGCTGACGCGCTGCGGCGCCGAGGTGATCGCTTTGGGGCGCAACCCTGACGACCTCGCCTACTGTGATCAGACACTGGTGGTCGACCTCGCCGACGCAGCCGCCACTCAGGCCGCGGTGGCCACGGTGCTGCCACTGGATCTGCTGGTGAACTGTGCGGGCGTGGTCGAGTTGGAATCGGTGCTTGAAACCTCGGTGGCGACGTTTGATCACTTGATGGCGGTCAACACCCGAGCGCCGATGGTCATCGCCCAAGTAGTGGCCCGCGATCTGATCCGCCGCGGCGTGCCGGGGGCTATCGTCAATGTCTCCAGCCTCGCGGCCAGCGTGGGGACCCGCGATCACCTGGCGTACTGCGCGTCAAAAGCGGCGCTGGACGCAATGACCCGGGTGATGGCCATGGAACTGGGGCCACACGGGATTCGGGTCAACAGCGTCAATCCTGTGGTGACGCTGACGCCGATGGCGGAAAAGGCCTGGAGCGATCCGGCCAAATCGGCGTCGATGCTGTCGCGCATTCCCCTCGGTCGCTTCGTTCAGCCGAGCGAAATTGCCTCGACCATCGCGTTTCTGCTGAGCGACGATGCGGCGATGATCAATGGCGTGACCTTGACCGTGGACGGCGGCTTCAGCGCTGGTTGAGTGCGGGGGTCGGACCGGGGCTGAGCCGCGCCAGACGCGGATACAGATCCCGCAGCCGCGGATAGAGTTCGCCGTACAGCGCCAGCAATTCACGATGGAATTCCCGCAGCGCCGGGTTAGGCAGGAAGGTTTCGCCATCCTGGGTCATGACCTGCGCCGCACTGGCGAAGTCTTGATACCAGCCCGCGCCGACTGCAGCCGCGATGCCCGCCCCCAGGCTCGACGCTTCTTGCGTCGTGGCGCGAATCACCGGGCGGTCGGTGATGTCGGCCATGATCTGGCACCACAATCGGCTCGCCGCGCCACCGCCGATGGCAACGAAGGTGTGCACCGGTTCACCCGTCGCTTGCACCATGTGCTCGGTCGCGACAGCCTGTTCCAAGGCGATGCCTTCGAGCACGGCGCGGTAGATCTGCGCACGACCGTGATCGGGCGATAATCCCAGCAGACAGCCCCGAGCATCCTGGTCCCAATAGGGGTTCATCACACCGTTCCAGTACGGCAGCAGCAGCAGCCCGGCGCTGCCTGGGGCGACGCGCGAGGCTTCGATTTCCAGACGGATCAGGCTGTCGGGCTGGGCCACGACGTCAATGTCGAAGAACTGCTTGAGCAGGCTGTTGATCAGCAACGTGCCGGACCGTAGCGAGGTTTCCAGCACATAGCCCTGGCGGTCGATGGCGCACAGGGTGCGAAAGGCATCGTTCACCAATGGGGTGTTGGCATAGACGCCAGAGACGATGGCCGTGCCCAGATTCAGATACGCCGTGCCCGCGCTGACCACGCCGATACCCAAGCCGCCCGCCTGGCCATCGCCGCCCCCTGCCACCACCGGCGTACCGGCAGGCAGACCGGTGAGGGTTTCAGCCGCTTCCGTGACCGCGCCCAGCACCGAGCCGGGGGCGAATGCCGTGGGAAAGCAACCGCTGTCGAGAGGGATGGGCAGCGCGCCGAGCACATCGTCTGCCCAACGGTGTTGATGAATGTCGAAGGCGCCAAACGGGTCGGCGCTGGCCCAGCTGGTGACGAACTGGCCGGTGAGTTTGCGCACCAGCCAGGCGTGGGGTTCGTAAACGTGACGAATGCGTCGGAACCGCTCCGGCTCGGCGTCGGCCAGCCACGCCAGACTGTAAATGGCCGGAGCCCAGTCGTGGGGTTTGCCGGTGATGCGGTGCAGACGTTCATGACCGACGCGCTGACAGAGGGTGGCCACTTCGTCTTTGCGGCGCTCGTCGAGCCAGAGCATCGCCGGACGCAGGAGACGGTCTTCGGCGTCGGTGACGGCAACGGTTTCGCGCTGGTTGACGATCGACACGGCGGCGATGGCGGCGCCCGGAATCAACGGTATCAATGCTTTCAACGCCTGCTGGGTGGCGCGCCACCAATCTTCAGGGTCTTGTTCATACGCGTTCGGCGCCGGCCGCGAAAGCCCCAATGGCGCCCTCGCCTGTGCCACCAACAGACCCCGCGCATCCCAGGCGATGGCCTTGCACGTGGTCGTACTCAGATCGATACCGATTACCAGCTTCTGCATGCGCGCCCTGCTCCGTCACTGTCCGTGACACTCCTCGAATCGAAGGGCAAGACTAGCTGAGAATGCAATGAAAAACCGCAACCGCAAACGCCCCGACGCACTCGCCCGACGTCAGGCCGCCTTCGCTGCCGTCGTACCTCCGGCGGCTCCTACGGCTCCGGGGTGTCTGAGGGTTTGCCTCTATTTCTGTAGGAGACGCCGGGGCCTGCGACGGCAGCGATGCGGTGGAGCAGGCACAGATGCGTTGACTGACAGACCGCTTCGCGGCCGTCGTACCTTCGGCGGCTCCTACCGGTCTGCGGTGTCTGAGGGTTTGGCACCATTCCTGTAGGAAACGCCGGAGCCTGCGACGGCAGCGACAGCGGTGCAGCAGGCACAGATGCGTTGACTGACAGACCGCTTCGCGGCCGTCGTACCTTCGGCGGCTCCTACGGGTCTGCGGTGTCTGAGGGTTTGGCACCATTTCTGTAGGAGACGCCGGAGCCTGCGACGGCAGCGACAGCGGTGGAGCAGTCAACGGCGAGTCGACTGACAGAACCCCATCGCGGCCGTGAGTCCTCCAGTGTCTTGAGATACAGATGAATGCGCAGGACCACGCCCTCATGGACGCCGACTGTCTGCTCCTCTACACCACCTGATCCCGCCGCGGCAGCGCGCGTTTCATGGCCTTGGCATCCGGTAGGGCCTTGTGCAACGTCACGGGCACCGACTTGGCCGCTGGGACTTTGCTGCGTTCGGCGTGGTGCCAGAGGGGGACCAGCGGGTTGCATTCGGGGTAATAAGCCGCCGCGCAGCCTGCCGGAATGTCGTAGGCGATGATTTGCAACGGGCCGACTTCGCGCAGCACTTCGGGTTCGATGGCGGTGCGCAGGTTGACCCACTCCCCGGGGGCGAAGCCCAGGCGCACGACATCATTGTGGTTCATGAACACCACGCTCCGCGTCCCGCTGACCCCACGAAAACGATCGTTGTAGCCGTACACCGTGGTGTTGAACTGGTCGTTGCTGCGCAGGGTCATCAGCTGGATCGCGTCGCGGGCGCCATGCCCTGGCGAGACATCATCGTCCTCATCGAGGCCGCGCGGTGCAATGAAGCGGGCCTTGCCGGTTTCGGTTTTCCACTGGCGCTGGGCCGCTGGCAACGGACGGTGAAAGCCGCCCTGTTCCCACATGCGCGTTTCGATGTCGTGGAAAATCTCCGGATAGACCTCGCTGATTGCTGCCCGGATTTTCGCGTAATCCTGACGCCACTCTTCCCAGGGAATGCGCACATCGCTGCTCAACGTCGCCCGCGCCAAGCCGGCGATGATCGCGACCTCGGAGCGCAACTGCTCACCGCTTGGCTCGCTGCGGCCCTGCCACGCGCGTATGCAGCCTGTACTGTCCTCAGTGGTGTACACCTGATCGACGCCGTCCTGCACGTCTTGTTCGATCTTGCCAAGGCATGGCAACAGCCACGCATTTTTACCGGGCACCAGATGGGTCCGGTTGAGCTTGGTCGCCACTTGCACGTTCATTTCCAGACGTGACCACGCGGGTTCCATCCGATCCGTGTCAGGGATGGCGCGCAAGAAGTTGCCGCCCAACCCGATGAAGGCTTTGACGCTGCCGTCCAGGATGCCCTCGCAGGTGTCGACCGTCGCCAACCCCTTGCGCTCCGGCACCTTGAACCCGAACAGCGCTTCGATCTTGTCCTTCGGCACTTTGGCCGGGTCTTCGGTGATGCCCACGGTGCGCTGACCCTGCACGTTCGAATGCCCACGCACCGGGCAGATCCCCGCCCCCGTTTTGCCAATGTTGCCGCGCATCAACAGCAGGTTGACCAGCATCTGCACGTTCTCGACGCCATGGCGATGCTGAGTCATGCCCATGCCGTAGATGATCATCACCCGTTCGCTGCGCGCGTACACCGTGGCGGCGGCTTCCAGGGCGCTGCGGCTGAGGCCAGAACGGCTTTCCAACTCGGGCCAGGTGTGCCGATCGACCTCCGCGACGAACGTCTCAAAACCATCAGTGTGTTCGGCGATGAACCCGTGATCCAGCACCTTACCGCCGCCCGCCCGGTCCATTTCCAGCAACGCCTTGGCAATGCCCATCACCGCCGCCGTGTCGCCGCCAATCGCCACTTGGTGGTACTGGGTGCTGATCACGGTGGATTCCGGGCCGAGCATCTCCCGGGGCGATTGCGGGTTGACGAAGCGTTCAAGGCCCCGTTCACGCAGCGGATTGAAGGTGATGATCGGCACGTCCCGCTTGCGCGCTTCCTGCAGCGGATGAAGCATGCGCGGACTGTTGCTGCCGACGTTCTGGCCGAAGAAAAAGATGCAGTCGGTGTGTTCAAAATCTGCAAGGGTGACCGTACCCACCGGAACCCCGATGCTTTCCTGCAAGCCCACTGAGGTGCTCTCGTGGCACATGTTCGAGCTGTCGGGCAGGTTGTTGTTGCCGTAGGCGCGCGCGAGCAATTGGTACATGAACGACGCTTCCAGAGACGCGCGGCCAGACGCATAGAACACCGCTTCCTCTGGCTTAAGTTGACGCAACTGGGCGCCAATCTCGGCGTACGCCTCGTCCCAGGTCGTGACTTTGTAACGGTCGGTCGTGGGGTCGTAGCGCAAAGGGTGAGTCAGGCGCCCGTGCTGCTCGAGATCGTAGTCATCCCACTGGCGCAGGTCGGCCAGCGAATGCTGTTCGAAGAAGTCCGGCCCCGTGCGCAGCGACGTCAATTCCCACGCCGTGGCCTTTGCGCCGTTCTCACAAAATTCCAGCGCATGGGGATTGCCCGGTTTGGCCCAGGCACAACTGACGCAGGCAAACCCCTTCGGCTTGTTTTGCCGAAGCAAGGCTGCAGGCGCCCTTCCGAGCGCCTGCTCGCGCCAGAGGATGTTCATGACCGAGTGGGCCGAGCCCCATCCCCCTGAAGCAGACGTGTAAGGGCGGTAATGGGCGGCAGTGTGCGAGGCGGGGTGAAGAAGCTGCATGGGTAAACCTATTCCAGAAAGGGAAGATCAACGGGGCTCGTGCACCGGACAGCCGTTGTGCGCTGCGCGAAAGCCTGACGACATCTCATAAGACGGTTTGCGCACGCGCATCACACCGCCGATCGGGCGGTGAGCCTGCAAGCCGTGCCACGGGCTGAACGCCATGCCGTCGTCGATCTGCCGAACGTGTTCCGGGCTCCACGACGGCTGCGGATCGACCTCGATGCGCGCCACGGTGACATACGGACTGAGGTCTTCCGGCCAGACCGCAGAAGCGTCCTCAACGGGCATTTTTTCCAGGTCGGTGGCGAGTTGCACGCGAACCTCCCACACCCCACCATGCTGGGCGAAATACTCGCTCACTGCCTGACGCAGCCCATCCGGGTTGCCGCCGAAATCCACGTGTTGGTCGGTTAATGCGGTCAGCGTGTCCGCCACCGGTGCCACCGATACCTTGACGTAATACGGCCCGTACAGCAGCGGCACGACGGTGTAAAACGTCTCGCCCAGGATGTGGGTCTGGGGATGACCGCCCAGGCTTTTCAGAGTGCCGCTTTCGCCGCCCATGGCCTCGATGGTCGATTCAACCCCGCGCAACAACGCCGAGAAGGCTTTCTTCATGCCAGGCGCCTTGTCCGTGGTCTTGGCCAGCAGCTTCAAGGTTTTCAGAAACGACTTGGGATCCGCTGCGGTGAACGCCTTGGCGTTCTGCATCACGAAGTCCTGGGTAACGTCGCCTTCCGAGCCGGGCAACCGCGGACCTTCGACCCCGATGATCTTCAACGCGAGCCCACGGGGCGTCGACACCTTGTCATCGAGAATGTCACCGGGGTTGGTCGAAAAGCGCATCACCGTCGGAAACGTGCCCGGCTTGGCGAACGCCCCTTGAGCGAGTTGCGGCGGCAGTCCTTCGGGCACGATAAGCCGACCCCGCAGCAAGCCGTGGGATTTCGCATGAACGCTGCGATTGGCGTGGCCCTCATCCTTGAACGTGGTTTCCATGATCGTGTGCAGGGTTTCGGCCAGCTCTTGACTGGTCTCGGCTTCATCGTCAGGCATCACTTCGAAAGACTGTTCGAACGGCAGCGGCACGACGGGTAGACGGTTCACGGGCGAGTCGGTCATCAACGGTTTCTCCACTTATCAGTCACGGTACAGGCAAGATCGGGGGGCACTTTGTAGGTGTGCGCTGTCCACACGAGCTCAATCCAGATGACTGCTGACCATTTGCCATTGTTCAGCGCGAAATCGAGTTTTGACGACCGGTGGTCGCAGTCCGTTGAAAAGCGCATGACGTTGGTAAAACGGTGGAACTTTGCCGTGCGGTTTTTATTCCACTGGCAAACCCCATGCGAGTGCCAGCGATGCCTGTCCACAGTCAGTTCGATAGCAGCCTTCCTCACAGCCGACAGGGTCGGTCGTCACGCGACAGTGCGGCGACGTTTGTGCTCATGCACTTCCTCGGCGGCTCTCACCGGACCTGGTTCCCGACCCTGCCGTACCTGGATGGCGAGCATCAGTGTGTGGCGCTGGACACCCCAGGTTTCGGCGATGCGGCTGAGGTCGAGGGCTACAGCGTCGAAGCGATGGTCGATTACGTAGACCGCTTCATTCGTACCCTGGATTTACACAATGTTGTGCTGGTCGGCCATTCCATGACCGGCAAAGTCGCCGTCGTGCTGGCCTCCCGCAAACCTGCCTATTTGAAGGGTCTTGTGCTGGTCGCCCCCTCGCCGCCTGGGCCGCAGCCAATGAGCGATGAGGACCGCGACCAGCAACGCCGCTACGGCAAAACGCGCCCGGAAGCTGAAGCGTTCGTCGATGAATCCAGCGCATTCCGGCTGGCGGATGACATTCGCGAAGTGGCGATCGCCGATGCTCAACGGGTCAATCTGCACGCCTGGCGCGCCTGGGTCGACCATGGCAGTCGTGAAGACTGGAGCGATCGCCTCGGCACCCTCGACTGTCCGGTGTTGCTGGTGTGTGGTGAAGCCGACGAGCAAGTCCCCGGCCCCGAAGAACAACGTCGTACCACGCTCGCCGCGTTCACTCGCAGTCGGCTTGAAATCATCCCTGGCGCTGGACACCTGATGCCGCTGCAGACGCCCCGGGCGCTGGCCGGATTGATGCTGGATTTTGTCCGCGAACAATGCAGCTGATCACTGCTGTGGTGCGGATTTCGCTTTTTCAAACGTGACTATCAACGAGGTGAGTATGGATTTGGGAATCAAAAATCGCGTGGCATTGGTGACCGGTGCCAGCGGCGGTATCGGCTTGGCCACGGCGAAATTGCTCAGCGAAGAAGGCGTGCGTCTGGTGCTGAGCGACGTCGATCAGGACACGCTGGAAAAGGCCTACACCGATGTCGCGGCCGAGTGCGTGTTCGTTGCCGCTGACCTGACCCGCCAAGACGAAGTCGAGAAAGTGGTCAAGGCCGGTCAGGCAAAGTTCGGCCAGATTGACATTGTGGTTCACACCGCCGGGGTGACTGGGGCTAAAGGCGATCCGCTGGAATTGCCGGATGAGGACTACCTGGAAGCGTGGAACACCGACTTCTTCTCCGCCGTTCGCGTGGCGCGGGCAACAATCCCGGCGATGCGCTCGCGGAACTGGGGCCGCTTTGTCTGCATCACGTCGGAGAACGCTGTTCAGCCCTACTGGGAGGAAGCGGTTTACAACACGGCGAAAGCCGCACTCGGCGCGTTCATCAAAAACCTGTCTTATAAAGAGGCTGCCCACGGCGTGCTGTGCAACACCGTGGCCCCTGCCTTCATCGAAACCGGCATGACCGACGGGATGATGAAAAAACGCGCAGAGGAAATGGGCGTCTCGTTCGATGAAGCCATCAAGAGTTTCCTCGATGAAGAGCGTCCAGGCATCGTGCAAAAACGTCGCGGCAAGCCAGAAGAAGTCGCCTCGGCCATCGCACTCCTGGTGTCGGACCGGGCGTCGTTCATCAACGGCAGCAATCTGCGCGTGGACGGCGGGTCGGTGCAAGCGATTCAGAACTGATCGCGACCCTGCGGCGTGGGGGCAGCGTCCATCGTTAGGTAGATGAACGAAGCTCGCCGCAGGACCTGTAGGAGCAGCCCGAGGCACGACGGCCGCGAAAG
>NZ_DDHJ01000006.1:67849-68021 GCF_002338065.1 Pseudomonas sp. UBA1879
GCGGTGTGTCGGACAACACATCATTGTCTGACCCGACGCCATCGCGGCCGTCGTGCCTCCGGCGGCTCCTACAAGACCCCAATGTGCCCGAATCCGAGTTTGGCCCCTAAGCCTTCGTCGAGGCGGCCCCATTCCCCGGACTCGCCGCACAGCCCGTAGGAGCAGCCGGAGG
>NZ_DDHJ01000009.1 GCF_002338065.1 Pseudomonas sp. UBA1879
TCTTCGTGCTGCGACACCCTTCCTCCATATAGCAGCCGTCTAGCGGCGATCCTTCTGCCTAGCGGCAGCGATCTCACGGAAGTCACCGCCGGCAAGGCGTGCTGCTACAGAGATATCTCCTGACCGCTATGACGCCCACAAAAAACCCCGCATCGCTGCAGGGCTTTTCGTTACCGCTTTGAAAGCTTATTCAGCGGCCTCTGCCGCCACTTCCCCAGTCTTTACTGGGCTCGCTTCTTCACGGCGACGAATGTATTTCCAGTCGGCTTCGTCGATGTAGATACCCGCCGGGCCGCTGCCCCCCTCAAGGTCGATCGCCACATGTGCGGACACCTGTGGCTTAACGCTTGCCAGGATCGGCACAAAGCCCAATTGCAGGCTGGTTTCCAGCAAGGCGGCCTGGTTACGTTCGTCGATGTCGGCTGCTTCGTCGAGGTAGTAGGGCAGACGCACACGGCCGGCCAAGTCGCGATCCATCAAGTGCAGCAACAGATACATGTTGGTCAGCGCTTTGATGGTCATGGTTGTGCCGTTTGACGCTGCGCCATCGATATCAGTGTGGATAACGGGCTGACCATTAACCTTGGTGATTTCGAACGCCAATTCGAATAGATCTTTGAGACCCAACTGGTTGTGGTTCGCAGCCACCAGACGTGCCAGATACTCTTTCGCTTCCTCGTTTTTGTTGTCTTGCTCTGCGCTTTGGCTCAGGTCGAAGACCGACAGCGTTTCGCCTTCTTCGTATTGACCGGCGCTGTGGATGATCTGGTCGATGTGCTTGAGCGCTTCCTTGTTCGGCGCAAGGACGATGCGGAAGCTTTCCAGGTTCGAGACCTGGCGGCGGTTGATTTCACGATTGAACAGCGCCAGTTGGTGCTCAAGACTGTCGTAGTCGCTGCGGATGTTACGTAGGGTGCGGGCGATGTCGGTGACGGCTGCACGACGGGCCTTACCCAAGGTTAGCGCTTCATCCGTGCGGTGCGCGTACGCATTGATCAGCAATTGGAGACGGCGCTCCATGTCGTCTTCGCTGTCGAACTTGGCCACGCCTTTGAGGCGGACTTGGGCGTACAACGCTTCGATCTGACCATCACAACGCAACAGGCCTTGCCAGCTGTCCTGATAGTCGTTGAGCAGAGGCAGTAGATTCTCCAGCGAATCGTCGACAGCTTCCATAAACGGCGTACCAAATGGCAGATCCGCTGGCAGCAACTGACGACGACGCAGGGCATCGTCCAGGGTGCGCTGCTTAGACTCCAGATCGCCGATTTGACGCCCCACCAGTTGCAGTTTTGCCGACAACTGCTGGACGCGTTCGGTAAACGCATCGCTCGAGCGCTTGAGTTCGTCTTGCGCCGCTTCCATTTGCGCCAGTTGCTCGAGCTTCTCGCCTTCTTCCGCGCTGAGGGTCTGCGTGCGGCGGAAGTCTTCCAACGCCTTTTGCGCATCCAGTACCTGCTGATACAACGCTTCGGTCTGGGTTTTGCTCGCCGCGCGGTCAGCCGCAACAGCTTGCTGGGTCTTCAATTGCTTGAGTTCTTTTTCCAGACGTTCTTTCTGATCGCGCAACGCCGCGCGGTCAGCCAGCGCCTGCAAAGCAGGGGGCTCGATGTGCGAGAGGTTGATCGAAAGCCCCGGCACTTCAAAGCGCTCGCCTTTGAAGCCATCCAGAATGGCCTCCAACGATTTGACCCATGCCTCGCCATCATCCAGCGCGATGCCTTGTTCGCCGAGCGGCAGACTAAAGAGTGAGCTGTTGAACAGGCGCATCAGGCGCTCGACATCTGGCTGGGAAAACTCTTCGCGCAGTCGGGCGTAGCTATTGTTGTCCGCGTGATCGAGTTGTTGTTTCACCGACTTGAGGCGTTTTTCCAGATCGCGCAGGCGTTCATCCAGGTCTTCGGCGCTGAACTGACGAGACTGGGCCAGCGCACCCGCCAGTTCGTCGTGAGCGTCTTTGGCGGCCAGCAGTTGCTGTTCAAGCACCCGTACGTCATCGACCAGCGCGAAGCGGTTCTTCAATACCGCCAGTTCGCCGATCCAGCGTTGAATGTCACTGATTTCTCGCTCAAGGCGCATCAGCTCCTGAGTGCCGCCCCGCTGATCGTTTTGCAGCGCGTCTTGTTCGCCGCGGTAATGCTCAGCCTGAATGACCAGCTCTTCCTTGCGCGCGTTGGAATAGTCCTGCCAGGTGCCGAGCAACGAATCCAGCAGCGGCGACAGGCGATGCAGTTTGCCGCGCAGGATGTCGCGTTGTTGGACACCATTGGCCAAGGCTTCGACCAGAGGGCCAGCGAGCACCAACGCGTTGTAGTCCTGTTCCATGCGGCGTACATCGCGGAAGGCTTCTTCGCACGCAGCGATGTAATCCACGCTGCCGGAACGCAGGCTGTGTTCAAACGCGTCAAGGAACAGCTGCTTCAGCTTCGCGGCGGTAATTTCGCGCATGTGCAGCAGGTTGATGAACAGCGCACGGAAGGTTTTCAGGCTCTGCTCGCTCGTGGAGCGCAGCGGAATCAGCGTCAAGTCCAACGGAATAGAGGTGTGACCACCCACCAGCAAACGACGCAGTTCGTCTGGCTTAAGCTCGTAGGCTTTCAGGCCCTGGCTTTCAAGATTGCTGAACAATTCCTTTTGGCGCAGGCACGTTTCGTTTTTCTGATAGTGCGCAAGATCCAGCTTGCCAGCATAGGCGAAAAACTGGTGACCAAAGCCGCCGCCCGGGCCGCGACCGACGACGCCGATGACGTGAGGGCCGTGAGGCAGGGCGACTTCAACGAGGATGTAGCTGGTGTCGGACGCGAAATAGAAGCGACGCGACTGATCGAGGCTGTACTTGCCGAAGGACATGTCCGACATGCGCGCCAGAATCGGGAATTGCAGGGCGTTGATTGACGCACTCTTACCGAGGTTGTTCGCGCCATACACCGACAAAGGATGTTCCAACGGAAACAGCCCGAGGCTGTAACCGGCGGTGTTCAGCAGGGCGAAGCGGCGGATGCCGTAGCGTTCCTGGCTCATGCGTCATGCTCCTGTTCTTCGGCGATCGCACGGGCGATTGCCTGCTCTTCGCTTTCTTCGGTGTCGTCAAACTCGGCCAGATCAAGCGGGTCGTCGGTCTGCAGCAGCTTTTCATCGCTGTCGTCGTCGATCAGCACGGGCGTCGGCAATGGCAGGTCGCTGTGCAGGCTGGCCGCCAGGTCGCGGTCCTGTTGGACCGACAGGCACACATCGAGGAAGCGATGCATCGGTGGCAGGAAGCGATAGATGCCCACTTCTTCCGACGCAAAGCCAAGCTGGGTCATGCGGCGCATGATCTTCTCTTCCAGCTCTTCCTGGGTTTGCACTTCCGCTTGCAGAAACAGGTCGCGGTATTTGTCCAGCAGCGACGGCAGTTCATCGCGGCCCAGGCTACCGCCGTCTAGCACGGCCACCGGGTCGCGACCCTGGTCCGCCAGGTGTTCGACGAGGATGAAGGTAAACAGGGCCAGGCGCTGTGCGGTCTTGTTGACCTGCGCAGCGGCCAGATCAGGGACGAAGTAATAGAAGCCACGGGTGTCGCAGATGAGCTCGAAGCCCAATGCCTTGAACAGCGTGCGGTACTGGTCCTGAAAGTTGGACAGTTGCGCATACAGTTCAGGATCTCGTCGGCTGACGTGGTAACCCTTGAACAGCTCGCGAAAGATCGGCGCGAGCTGGGAAAGTTCGGATAGATCAAGATGCATGGGCGGTGCCCTCGGAGTTTTCTGGGGTGGCGTCTTTGCTCGAGAGCAGGGCGAAGGAGCGCAGGCTGACGCGGTGCTCCTGGGTCAAGTATTCGCGGCGTTCGAGGCGCTCGCGTTTGAAGCGTTTCTCCCGCGACAGGCGCGAGAACCAGTACAGCAATTCGTCGGTGGCCCCAGTCGGTTCCTGCTCCAGCAACCAGACCATCAGATCCGGCATGGGCAAGGCCTCTTCGCAACGTTCGACCATTTCTTTGACCGTGCGCGGCGCCCGTGGCGGTTCGCCTTTGCGGGTGACGTTGGCCTTTGGGAAGCGCGCCGGTTTGGGCTCAAAGCGCGCCAACGCGTAAACGTAGGCTTCGACCTGGTTCGCGCTGCCAAGGAAGGTGCTTTGTGGTCGGGTGAACATCGGCATCGCGGCCTGCGGCACCGCGTCGATGCCTTTGCGCCGAATGGCCGACAGGGCCAGCGCGGCACCTCGGGTCACAGCGTTATGGCGACGGGCTTCCTCGCGCAACGGCAGCAGCAGTTCCCGGGCGTGACGCAGGGTCAGTTGCGCGCTGGTTTGCATTTCAAGGATGCGCGCGTGCGTGCGCAGGAGCATGTCGTCGTCGACCAGATGCCCAAGCCGCTGCTGATCGCTCAACATGCGCAGCAGGACGTTTTCGACCTTGCGCACGCCTTGTTCGAAAGCGCCGTCGGCGTTGACCAACTGAATCATCGGCTCGACGTATTCATCCCAGGTTGCCAACACCTCGGCATAACGCTGACGCAATGGAATCTGCCGGTCGCTGGTCTTGGCGCGTTCGGCCACGGCAACCAGCGCCTGTTCATCGTTGGCGAGCTTTTTAAGCACGTCGCGCACGCGCATGTCGAGCAGGCGCAACTGGCGAGCGAGGTCGTTGGCATCGCGGGCTTCGAAGGCTTCCTGAATGTAACCGGCCAGCCGCTCCAGATGGCGCAGGTAGGCTTCGATTTCCAGGCACAGGCCCAAGCGGTGTTCGCGGCGCAGGTACGACAGGAAGTCGTGGATCTGGGCGTTCAGCTCGAAACGGTTCGGGCTTTTGGCCACGGGAACCAGAATGTCGAGACGAATCCACACGTCCAGCAGGTGGGTGATGTCCTGGGGTGTGCTTTCCAGTTGCTGGGCGGCCAATTGCAGACGCAGTTCGCTGAGGCTCAGAGTGCCTTGGTCGAAATGCTCGCACAGTGGCTCAAGAAGCGCCCAGTGTTCGGCAAGGGCGCGCAGGACGCGCTTAGGTTCGATCATCGGATGGGGCCGCTGGTTGGCAAATAAAAGCGGCGATTGTACTGCATCGCAGGGGTTGGTTTTCACCCTCAGTCGATCAACTGCGGCGGGATGCGTCGAAGGTCTGTAGAATGCCCCTCCTGACTTTGTCCACAGGTGGCTGTCCCTTGCTCAACGAGCCTCGCCGCCGCGCTTATCTGACCGCCATGCAGGTGGTCAGCTGGCTGCCGCGCACCGAACTGCCTTTTGCTGCGCCTTCGCGTCCGGAGCTGCTTGCGCCGTTGCCGGTGTTCGAGGACGAGGTCGTCGAAACCATGCCCTCGATGGCGCCTGCGATCTCGCTCAATCAGGCGTCCACCCCTGCCGCGCCCTTGGCGCGTACGGTGGAGCGGCCGAAGATCGAGATTCCTCGTCCAGCCTCTGCTGCTAAACCGGTGGTCAAGCCGGTCGAAGAGGAAACCGCTCCTGAGGTCGTGAAAGCGCCTGTTGCGCCGCCACCTCGTTTCGCTCTGCAATTGTTGCGCGCGGGCAGCTGCTTGCTGTTGGTCGAGCTGGCCACGGGCGAGCCCTTTCAGAGTCGCGACCCTTCCTATTTGTTGCTCAAGGATATGCTGCGTGCCGCGGGTTTGCCTGACAGCCCGCAGATCATTGGCGAGCCTGTGCGTTGGCCGCTGTTGGTGAGGGGGCAGATGGATCAAGGTCCTGAGGCTGCCCGGGATTTCGTTCAAGGGTTCCTGTCCGCTCGCGTCGAGGAGGACCCTTGCACCTGCCTATGGCTGATCGGACTGCCAGCGGTACGCTTTGCCGGGGAAGTTGACGCTGAATCCTACAATCTTGAATTCCAGGTTGAAGGCCTGGGGTCGGCCTGGGCGCTGCCGGGTCTGGAACTCTTGATGGACGAGCCTCAGCGCAAGGCCGATGTGTGGCGTGCCATGCGTCAAATGATGGGACGTTGGAAGAGCGTAAATGAGTGATGCCGTAACGTTTCGCCGCATGACCGAAGCCGATCTGGAAGCGGTGTTGAAAATCGAATACGCGGCGTTCAGCCACCCGTGGACCCGCGGCATTTTTCTTGATGGGCTCAAATCCTACGAAATTTGGCTGATGTTCGAAGGTAATCAGCAGGTGGGGCATGGCGTCATCAACGTCATCATTGATGAGGCGCATTTGCTCAACATCACGGTCAAGCCGGAAAGTCAGGGCCGCGGGTTGGGGCTGTTGTTGCTCGACAAGCTGATGAAGCGCGCGTACGAACTGAACGGGCGTGAGTGCTTCCTTGAATTGCGGGCGAGCAATCAGTCGGCGTATCGACTGTATGAACGTTATGGCTTTAATGAGGTGGGGCGGCGTCGTGATTACTATCCGGCTGTCGGTGGGCGCGAAGATGCGCTGGTGATGGCCTGCACGCTGACGGATTGATTACAGAGATACAGTCGCGACGTGAATTGACCGTGGGAGTGCACGAGCTCACTCCCACAGCGGATTGTATTCTCAGGATAGGAGAACCCGGGCGTGCTCCCCCGAGGACTGCGGGCCGGGCTCAGACCCCCGGCTTGCCGTCCAACGGATCCAGGATCGCCATTTCCTCCTCATCGAGCCCGTCGCCGCCGCCAATGTCGTCCTCATCCACGATGCTCAGGTCAAAGTCGGCCGGGCCGCCTTCGCCTGCTTCTCGCGGTGAGCGTGAACCGTCCTCATCGATCAGGGTTTCCGGGCTCATGTCATCGTCCGTGGGGTTGTGATCGTCGGTCGAAGCACCGGTCATGCCTGCTTCGCGGACGCGTTCGTCGGAAATGTACGTGTCGAGTTCATCTGCGGGGATGGTGTCGCCGATTCGCCCGCTGGGTTCGTTATTGTCATTGAAGTTAAGCTCCTCCATTGAGCCCATGCGGTCTTCGTTGTCGTCGATGGGTTCAGGCTGGGTGGCGCCAAACGGGCGGCGAGAGTCGTTCATGGCAAATCCTCATTGTGAGCGGTCTTACTGAGGTGGACCGGGGGGCACTGAGAAGATTCACTCCGCTTCTTGATCGGTAGAGGCAAAACGGCGTGACCCTACGCGTCGATCGCCAGTCATAGCTGGGCATCATTCCTGAGGCATCACGTATGAACGAATTACAAGATCTGATCGATAACAACGAACGTTGGGCGGCGGCCATCAAAGAGGAAGACCCTGAGTTCTTCGCCAAGCTGGCCCGTCAGCAAACCCCCGAATACCTCTGGATCGGCTGTTCGGATGCGCGCGTCCCGGCCAATGAAATTGTCGGCATGTTGCCGGGCGACCTGTTCGTGCACCGCAATGTGGCCAACGTCGTGCTGCACACTGATCTGAACTGCCTGTCGGTGATTCAGTACGCCGTCGATGTCCTCAAGGTCAAACACATTCTCGTCACCGGCCACTACGGGTGTGGCGGCGTGCGGGCGTCGATGCAAGACCGTCAATTCGGCCTGATCGATGGTTGGCTGCGCACCATTCGCGATTTGTATTACGAGAACCGGGAGCTGCTGAGCAAGCTGCCGACCGAGGAAGAGCAGGTCGACCGCCTGTGCGAATTGAACGTGATTCAGCAGGTGGCCAACGTCGGGCATACCAGCATTGTGCAGAACGCCTGGCATCGCGGGCAGAAACTGTCGATCCACGGCTGTATTTACGGGATCAAGGACGGTCGCTGGAAAAGCCTGAATACGACGATCAGCGGCTTTGAGCAGTTGCCGCCGCAGTACCGTTTGCGTCCGTTGGGCGAGTGATGCTTCTGAAGCAGCGGCTAGCGGAATCCAACGCAAGATGTGAGACAGGGCCGCTGGATATGTAGGAGTGAGCAAGCCCACTCCTACATGGCGTCAGGCTTGTTTCTTGACCATTTCAGGCAATGGCTTGCGCAGTTGATCCAACTGACGGCCCACTGATCCGGTCCGGCATTTCGCGGCCGCCTGATCAGGCGTCAGGTTGCGAATCGAGGTGTAAAACAGCTTGCAGGTCTCGACCTTGTGGGTCACCTGCCATTGGGTTGCGCACTGGGTCAGTAGGGACGCTGCATTCGACCCCGGTGTCTGACCCATGCCCGCTTGCCAGCACGCGGCACTCAAATCCTGCCCCATGACTTTCAAACCCGCCGCATCGGCTTTGGCTTCGTCGCCGCCATAGTTGCTCTTGTCCGCCGCATACCATATGTAGCTCGGGTGATTGGCGCCAATCACCGACACGGTTTGCCCGGTCGCAGGGCTGATGATGGCAAGGCCCAGCACCGGCACATTGACGTTGTACTGCGCTTTCAACCAGTTCCGTACCGGCGCGCCGAACGCGACCATAGGCAGCGACGTGCCCGCAGCGCTTTGGCTCACGTTTTTGACCATGGTGGTCTGATAGTCGTTGAAGTAGCTGTAGACGCCTTCCAGATCACTGCCCGCATTGGCTGGCGCGGCAATGGGAGCGATGTCGATGATGGTCTGATACGCCGGCGTTTGATCGGCCGGAATGCCGTTGTCCGTCAGCAACGTGGCCCAGCGGTCGGTGGTGGCCGAGCGCAGATAGTCTTGAGCCTGCGTCAGCGAGTAATCCGGCGGGAAGTGCAGCAGCTCGACACTCTTGCGATTCTCCAGCGCCATGCCCAGCGGCAGGAACAGGTACCAATTGTAAGCAAACTTGCCATCGGCATTGAGCTTGCTCGCGCCCGTGTAAGCAAGGTCTCCGGCGTTCAGCAGGCGGGTCAGCGGCTTGTCGTAGCCATCTGGCACACCGGTGATCTTGGCATGTAACTGATCATTGTCGTTGGTCACGCTGACCTTGGCGCTCGGGTAGCCGTCGCGCTGAACGCTTTGGGACAGGTAATGCTCGACCGTCTGCTCCAGCGTCCAGTTACGGAAGCAGATGACATTGCAGTTATTGGGGTAGGCGAAGAGTCGGGTGACGCGGTCCTTGCTGCCAAGGCTGACATCGACGTCAGCGTGGACGGTGAAGCTGAGCGCAAGGGCTGTGAGGGCAACGCTCAATGCTGCGGTTTTCTTCATGCTCATGTCCTTGATGGCGTGGGCATCCGTCTGCGCGGATGTGTTTCAATAATGAAACATCTGGACATGACAGGAAATACATTACAGTCGAAATTTACCGGGCCTGCTGAGGCGACAGTGCAGTCGCCATTTCAGCAAGCCTGGTAGCGGCAAACGGTTTAAAGCACGAACCGCTGCACCATGGCGTTCAGATCTGTCGCCAGCATTGCCAGTGCATTGCTGGCCACGGTCGTCTGCTGCGCGCCGGAGGCAGATTGAGTCGACAGGTCGCGAATGCTGCTCAGGTTGCGGTCCACTTCGTGGGCGACTTGGGCCTGCTGTTCCGCTGCGCTGGCAATCAGGATATTGCGATCGCTGATGGTTGAGGTCGAGCTGATGATCACCGTCAACGCCTGGCTGGTAGCGGCCGCCTGTTCCAATGTCTGGCTGGCCTGAGCTGCGGTGATGCGCAGGGTTTCAGCAGTGTCTTGGGTGCTCTTCTGCACATCGTTGATCAGGCTTTCGATTTCGGTGGTCGAGGCACTGGTGCGCTGCGCGAGCGACCGGACTTCGTCGGCCACCACCGCAAACCCACGACCAGCTTCGCCTGCACGTGCCGCCTCAATGGCAGCGTTCAGCGCCAAGAGGTTGGTCTGATTGGCAATGGCGCGAATCACTTCGAGGATCTTGCTGATGCTCAACGTACGTTCGGCCAGACCGTCGGCTTGATGAGAGGAGTCAAGTACGTTGTCAGTCAGTTCCTTGATCGAATCGATGGTTCCGGTCAGACGAGTCCGCCCTTCAGCCGCCGCTGCGTTCGAGGCTTTCGATTCGGTGGAGGTGTTGCTCGCGTTGTCGGCTACCTCGACAGCAGCTTGGCTCATTTGATTGACGGCCACTGCGGCCTGTTCGATTTCATCATTCTGCGCCTGCAGGTTTTTGGCACTGGCCTCGGCGATGGCGCCCATCTCTTGGACCGACTGGCTCAACTGGCTGGCCGCTGCGTAAATCTGATCGATCGTGCCATGCAGGTTGCCACGCATCTGCCCGAGCATTTTTAGCAGTTGCGCGGCTTCGTCCTTGCCTTCCGGGACAGGCTGGGGACTCAAATCGCCGTCGGCGATGGTGCTGGCAATCTGCAGCGATTGGCGCAACGGGCGGATGATGCTCACGCTCAAACGCCACGCCAGCAGCAGGGTCAAGACCAGCGCGAGCACAATGGCACTCACTGCGATGATGCGCGTCTGCTGGAATCGGCTCTCGGTGCCACCCACCGCCGCCGCGGCGCTTTGCTTGTTCAGTTCACGCAGCAGTTGCACCTGCATGTCCATCAAATCGCCCTGCAAGCTAAGTGTGGTATTGAGCAGCATCCGCGCATCATCGAGTTTGCGCTGCTCGATGAGACCAATCTCGTCATGCAGGCCCGGCATGAACGCCTTGTAGGCCTCTTGAAGGGCCTTGATGGAGTCGCGTTCCGTGCTGTCGGTCGAGTGGGCGAGGTAGTCGCTGAAACCCTTCTCCACCTCGTTTTTCAGCTGCTCGACGTTGATCTTGCTGTTGACCACCGCACCGGGATCGTCCGCGTTGGCGATCAGTCGGGCGCTTTCACCGCGCAGTTTGATCAGATCGATGGCGATCGCATCAGCCATGGCGATGCTCGGCAGCGCCTCACTCTCCACCGCCGCGCCCTGGTCGCGAATACTCTGCATCTGCAATAGACAGAACACGCCCAATGCGATGAGTAGCAACGCAGTGACGCCGAAACACAGCACCAGCCGCTGAGCAATCCGAAAGCGCCGCAAAAATGCTGGCTTGGACGAAGGACGAAACAACCCACGCAATGACCTTTTCACAACACGAATCTCATCGACGAAGACACCAGATGCTTCGTTATAGAGATGTTCCGTGATGTCTTTATGACATCGAGTGAGAATATTGCAGATTTGTTGTGATTTGACGGCTAAACAGATCAGCCCTGTACGACTTGGTCCATGCGTCCGCCTAAGCGTTTTCAGCGGGTGTTGTGGGATGCGTCTGTGCCAACGCGTAACGGCTTGTTGGATTATTTTCTGTACATACAATAAATGGATGCAGATAATCTTCGACTTCGCTAAACGTGACAGAACCTTGAGTGAGCGAGGCCTGGATTTCGCGGATGCAGCGCTGATTTTTACAGGCCGACATTTCACAATAGAGGACGACAGGCAAGACTACGGTGAGAGCCGCTTCGTCACCGTGGGACTTCTGACGGGACGTATGATCATTTTAGTCTGGACCCCGCGCGGCGCGGCACGCCGCATCATTTCCATGAGGAAAGCCAATGAGCGCGAACAAACCCTCTACCGGCACCGACTGGGTTGATCCAGACGATGCGCCTGAGCTTTCAGATGCTTTTTTTGAGCATGCTGATGAATACGTCGGCGAGAAGCTGATCAAGCGAGGCCGGCCAAAATCCGTGGTTGTGAGAGAGCGTATAACGATCCGTCTGGAGCCGGATGTGGTTCAGCAATTCAAAGCATCAGGGCCAGGCTGGCAGACGCGCATGAATGCCGCATTGGTGGATTGGCTCAAAACACACGAGCCTTCAGAGATTTCCATTTAATCGGCGACAGCGCGGGATCAACTCCCCACTTCCTCCATGAACTCCCGCAAAAACCGTTCGGCGCGTTCGTGACGCATCTGCGCCATGCGCCTCCCGGTATCGGTCTGAAAACCGTGGGCGAGGGTGAAGAGTTTGGTGGTGAAGTGGTCGGTGGCGTACCGTTTGTCGTTCAGTTCGCGGTTTTGGGCTTGGGGATCGGCGGGGTCATAGAGGTGGCTGCCCATGCGGCCTGAGACGTAAAACAGACGAGCGACGCCAATCATGCCGAGGGCGTCGAGGCGGTCGGCGTCCTGAAGGATTCTCGCTTCCAGGGTGGTTGGGGTGATGTTCGCCGAGTAGCTGTGAGCCTCGATGGCGTGCGAGACAGCGTCGATTCGCTCTTCATCCCACCCCAATTCCGACAGCAATTCGCCCGCTTTCGCAGCGGCCAGTCGGGAGGCGCTGGAGCGGAAGGGCGAGTTTTTCTCCACTGAGACGCAATCGTGCAGCAATGTCGCCGCGACCAGAATCTGGGGATCGCCCCCTTCCTTGTTGCGAATGGCGCAGACATTGGTCCAGACGCGGTGCAGGTGCGAAATGTCGTGGGAGCCATCGGCCCGTTCGGCGACAGTGTGGGGAAGCAGCTTGTCAGCCAGATCCTGAAACGGCGCGAAGGAGAGTGCAGTCATCGAGTGTCCTTGCTGAGGCAACGCGGGCGAATACGGGCAGCATAGAGGATGGACCCGAAAAGGCGTCTGAAAGTCCGCCCTGCGCGGCGGGTCAAGGCCGCAACGGTAGCGCGGTTTTGTACCGCACCTGCTTGAGCGACAGGCTCGAACGGATCTTCTCAACCTCCGGCATGGGCGACAGGCGCTCGATGATGAAGTGTTCAAGCGCCTGCATGTCGGCCATGACCACCCGCAGCAGGTAGTCGGCATCGCCGGTCATCAGGTAACACTCCATCACCTCCTCGCATTCGCACACCCGGCGCTCAAAATTCTGCAGCGCTTCCCGACTCTGTTCTTTCAGGCTGATGGAAATGAATACGTTTAGGCGCAGCCCCAAATGTTCGGGCGCGAGCAAGGCGACGTACTCGCGAATGCAACCCGACGTTTCCAGAGCCTTGACCCGCGCCAGACACGGCGAGGGGGAGAGGTGGACACGTTTGGCGAGTTCGACGTTGGACAGGCTGCTGTCCCGTTGCAGTTCGCGAAGGATTTTCAGGTCAATGCTGTCGAAGTTCATCGTGCTTTCATCTGAGGTTTTTAGAGTGTTTTATGCTGGTATTTGATCGGCGGATTCTGTAGATCGGTCATTAAATCTGCGTGTGGAAGCATAGACTTTTCCTCATTGAACCGGAGGTGTCTATGAGCCCATTCGAATCTCGCATGCCTGCAGCCGCAGTCGCACGAAGCCCCGATGATCTGTTGGAGATGAGCGAATGGCAGGATGCGCTGCTGTCGTTGGTCGAGAATGCCGGCCCCGAACGCGCTCGCGAGATGCTCGACATGCTGGCGAATATGGCGCGGGATCCGAAAATCGGCTGGCAACCGGCGCCGGGCACGCCCTACATCAACACCATTGCTGTCGAGCAGCAGCCGGCGTTTCCGGGAGACCTGGCCATCGAGGAGCGATTGGCTTCGCTGATGCGCTGGAATGCCTTGGCCATGGTAGTCCGCGCCAATCAGGCCTATGGCGAGCTGGGCGGGCATATCGCCAGTTATGCCAGCGCGGCAGACTTGTTCGAGGTCGGGTTCAATCATTTCTTCCGCGCCACTGCCGGCAATGGCGTCGGCGATCTGGTGTTTTATCAGCCGCATTCGGCGCCAGGGATTTACGCGCGGGCGTTTCTCGAGGGACGTTTGAGCGAGAACGATCTGGCGCACTATCGCCAGGAAATCGGCGGACCTCAAGCGGGCGCGCGCGGACTTTCAAGTTATCCACACCCTTGGTTGATGCCTGACTTCTGGCAATTTCCCACAGGCTCCATGGGCATTGGCCCGATCAGCTCGATTTATCAGGCGCGTTTCATGCGCTATCTGCAGCATCGCGGCTTGCAGGACACCTCGACGCGACATGTGTGGGGTGTCTTTGGTGACGGCGAAATGGACGAGCCGGAAAGCATGTCGGCGCTGACGCTCGCCGCCCGCGAAGGGCTCGACAACCTGACCTGGGTCGTCAACTGCAACCTGCAGCGCCTCGACGGCCCGGTGCGCGGCAATGGCCGGATCATCGACGAACTGGAAGCATTGTTCAGCGGTGCCGGGTGGAATGTCATCAAGCTGGTATGGGGTTCGGATTGGGACGCCCTGTTTGCTCGCGACCAAGATGGTTCGCTGGTGCGTGCGTTGTCGCAGACTGTCGATGGCCAGTTCCAGACGTTCGCGGCGAAGGATGGGCAGTACAACCGCGAGCACTTTTTCGGACAGAACGAAGCGTTGCGCAAACTGGCAGAAGGCCTGAGCGACGAGCAGATCGACCGGCTCAAACGCGGCGGCCATGATCTGGTGAAAATCTTCTGCGCCTATCACGCCGCGACGCGGCACGAAGGTCGGCCAACGGTGATCCTCGCGCAGACCAAAAAGGGCTTCGGCATGGGCGAGGCAGGGCAGGGCAAGATGACCACGCACCAGCAGAAGAAACTCGACCGCGAGGCGCTCATCCACTTCCGCGACCGGTTCCACCTGCCGCTCACCGATGATGAAGCTGCCAACCTGAGCTTCCTCAAGCCGGACGCGAACAGCGCTGAAATGCGTTACTTGCGACAGCGTCGGCAGGCGTTGGGAGGGGCGATGCCAAGTCGTTGCAGTGTTGCGCAGACCGTTGCAGTTCCCGAGCGCGAACGTTACGCGAGCTTTGCCACTCAGGCCGATGGCAAGGAAATGTCGACCACCATGGCCTTCGTGCGCTTGCTCGGCAATCTGCTCAAGGACAAACAGCTCGGCCCACGTGTCGTGCCCATCGTCGCGGACGAGGCACGCACATTCGGCATGGCGAACCTGTTCAAACAAATCGGGATTTATTCCAGTGTGGGGCAGCGTTACGAGCCCGAAGACATTGGCTCGATCCTCAGTTATCGCGAGGCCACCAACGGGCAGATTCTGGAAGAGGGGATCAGCGAGGCAGGGGCGATCAGCTCCTGGGTAGCGGCGGCGACCAGTTACTCTGCGCATGGTTTGCGCATGCTGCCTTTCTACATTTATTACTCGATGTTTGGTTTCCAACGGATCGGCGACTTGATCTGGGCCGCCGCTGATCAGCGTGCTCGTGGTTTCTTGCTGGGTGCCACAGCGGGGCGCACCACATTGGGGGGTGAAGGCTTGCAACACCAGGACGGCTCAAGTCATCTGATGGCGTCGACGGTCCCCAATTGCCGCGCATACGATCCGGCGTTCGCAGGGGAATTCGCGGTGATCCTGGATCATGGCATGCGCCGGATGCTGGAGCAGGATGTCGATGAGTTTTATTACGTCACGCTGATGAACGAGAACTACCCGCAGCCCTCGCTGCCGGAGGGCGTCGAAGCGTCGATCATTCGCGGCCTGTACCGGTTTGATCAGCGTTCCCTGGCGGGCGGCGTCGGCAAGGTCCGGCTGATGGGTTCAGGTACGTTACTGCGCGAAGCGATTGCGGCGGCGGAGCTACTGGCGCAGGACTGGCAGATCGAGAGTGAAATCTGGAGTGTCACCAGTTATACCGAGCTGGCGCGGGAGTCGCGGGAGGTTGAGCGCTGGAATCGCCTGCACCCAAGGGACACCCGACGTCTTAGCCACCTCGATGAATGCCTGCCAGCCGGGGCGCCGGTGGTGGCGGTGTCCGATTACGTGCGGGCCGTGCCGCAATTGATCGGGTCATACGTGACAAGCGATTACACCGTGCTCGGCACCGATGGCTTTGGTCGAAGCGACACCCGCGCAAGACTGCGCAGCTTCTTTGAGGTCGACCGGTATCACATCGTGCTGGCGGCGTTGACGGCGCTGGTGGGTGAGGGGACAGTGGCGCCCGAACTTGCTGCGCTGGCGATCGAGCGCTATGGGATTGAGGTTGAAAACGACGCGTCATGGGGCTGCTGAATGGCGGCGTTTCGACGACCCCCTCGCGAGCAAGCTCACTCCTACAGGATGAGCGTGCTCCGCTGTAGCAGTGAGCTTGCTCGCGATGGCGGTTCCCAGGGCGTGAATTACTTCCCTTTCATCGCCGCCGTGAGCTTGTCGACGTTGTAGCGAAACATTTTCACGTAAGTCGTTGCGGGCCCGTTCGGTGGGGACAACGACTCCACGTACAGTTCGCCCCCCGGATGCGCACCGCTGGCGTTGGCGATTTGTTGCACCAAGCGCGGATCGCTGGAGTTCTCGAAGAAGTAGGCGCTGACATGCTCCTGTTTGATCTGGTTGATCAGCTTGCCCACGTCTGCGGCTGAGGCTTCGGTCTCTGTGGAAAAGCCCAGCGGCGACAGGAATGTCACGCCATACGCATCACCGAAATAGCCGAACGCGTCGTGGGACGTCAGCACCTTGCGCTGTGCGACAGGGATGGCGTTGATCTGCGCGCGGGCGTATGCGTCCATGTCCTGCAACTGAGCGATGTACTTCTCACCGTTGGCTTTGTAATCGGTGGCGTTATCCGGGTCGGCTTTCTGCAGGGCCTTGATGATGTTTCTGACGTAGACGACGCCGTTGACCGCGCTGTTCCAGGCATGCGGGTCAGTGATCTTCTCGCCATCTTCTTCCATGCTGCGGGTCATGATGCCGTTGGACAGCACGATGGGCTGACCCTTGTAACCCGAGGCCGTGATCAGCCGGTCCAGCCAGCCTTCCAGGTGCAGGCCGCTGACGAACACCACGTCGGCTTTTTTCAAAGCCTGAGCGTCGCTGGGCGTGGGTTCATACACGTGCGGGTCGCCGTTGGGGCCGATGAGCGAGGTCACGTGGACGTGATCGCCGCCAACGTTATGCACCATGTCGGCGATAACGGTGAACGATGCAACGGTTTCCAGGGTTTTTGCCTGGGCGAAGTTGGCCAGGCCCGACAACGCCAGAGCAGCGGTCAGAAGCGTCAAACGTTTCATGGTGTTTTCCTTGAGATGAGCGAACGATCAGCCGGACAGGTGAACCCTCGGGAACAGGCGGCGCAGAAAGCCGCTGCGTCCAAAGAACAGCGAGAACAGGTAAAACGCGCTGGCCGTCAGAACGATGGCCGGGCCAGAAGCGACGCTGGCGTGGTAGGAAACGATCAGGCCGATGAAGCCTGAGAGTGTTGCGACCCCCGTAGAAATCACGATCATCCCGGTCAGAGAACTCGACCAGAAACGTGCGACGGTGGCGGGCAGCATCATCATCCCCACCGCCATCAGCGTGCCAAGGGCCTGGAACCCGGCGACCAGATTAAGCACGACCATCAATAGAAACAGCACGTGGTACAGCGACCCGCGGCCCCCGACTGCGCGCAGAAAACCGGGGTCAAAACATTCCAGAATCAAAGGCCGGTAGATCAATGCCAAAAGAATCAGGGTGAACGATGCGATGGCGCCGACCATGAAAATGGCCTGATCATCGATGGCCAGAATCGTGCCGAACAGCACGTGCAACAGGTCGACGTTGGAGCCGTGCAACGAGACGATCAGCACCCCGGCCGCTAACGACGTCAGGTAAAAGCTCGCGAAGCTGGCATCCTCTTTCAGCGTGGTAAAGCGGCTTACCAATCCGGAAAGCAGGGCGACGGCCAGCCCGGCAATCAAGCCGCCGAAGCCCATCGCCGGGAGCGACAACCCTGCGAACAGGAAGCCCACTGCCGCGCCCGGCAAAACGGCGTGACTCATCGCATCGCCCACCAGGCTCATACGGCGCAGCATCAGCAGGACGCCCACCGGGCCAGAGCCGATCCCCAGTGCCAGGCACGCGACCAGGGCGCGACGCATGAAGCCGAAATCGACAAAAGGCTGAATCAGTAGGGTGTAGAGCGTCACAGCGTTGCCTCCTCGTCGATGTCGCACGGCTGCGCGTCGGGGCTCCAGTGCTCGGCCATGTTTTTGGCGCGACGCAGGTTGTCGGCGTGGAGGATCTCGGCGGTGTCGCCCCAGGCGATGGTCTCTCGCGCCAGCAGCAACGTGCTGGGGAAATGCTGGCGCACCTGCTCGATGTCGTGCAGCACGGCGATGACGGTACGGCCCTGACCGTGCCAGCCGCTGATCAGCTTGAGGAGGTCTCGGGTGGTGCGTGCGTCGATGGCCGTGAAGGGTTCATCCAGCAGGATCACCGACGCATCCTGCAATAACAGCCGCGCGAACAGCACACGCTGAAACTGCCCGGACGATAACGAACTGATGCTGCGTTGCTCGAAGCCTTCCAGGCCCACAGCGAGCAAAGCATCCCGCGCTTGTTCGGCATGCTTGCGCGTTGCGCCTCGAAACGCGCCGATGCTGCGCCAGGCGCCCATCATCACGGTGTCGGCGACGCTCAGCGGAAAGCTGCGATCGATCTCTGCCGCCTGGGGCAGATAGCCGATGTGTCGAGTTGCGAGGGTGCCCCGATCCACACGCCCTACGGCGGGCTTCAAGGTGCCGGCGATGGCCTTGATCAGCGTCGATTTGCCGGCACCGTTCGGCCCGACAATCGCTGTCAGACTGCCTGCCGCGAAGCGTCCGCTGACGTGGTGCACCGCCGGGCGCCGTTCGTACGTCACGGTCAGATCGTGCAGATCAATCGCAGCGCTCATGGAATCGCCACCGCCCAGGCAATGCCGATCCACAGCAAGGCGAGCAAGACCAGTGAAACAAGTATCCGCCTGCCTGCGGACTGAGCGAGGGCGGACGTCGCGATAGTTGGAGAAAGTGGGGGAGCGGATTTCACGGAAGAAAGGCCTGAAATGTTTTGTTATAGTATTACATCACTTTTTTCAGGCCACAGGGAAGGGCTTTTTCGTCGCGGTTCAGGATGGCGACAGTTTGGCGAGGCTGGCGGATACCCGCGTTTTGCGGCGCCGACAAAACCCTGTAGTTTCGCAGCATCGTTTCTTTTCAGGATCAGACCCATGTCCGCTACTCACCGCCGCGCGGTCCCGCTTGCCAAATGCTATCGCTTGCTCAATCACGGCCCAACCGTGTTGGTCAGCGCTGCACACGAAGGTCAGCGCAACATCATGGCCGCCGCGTGGGCGATGCCGTTGGATTTTCAGCCGCCCAAAGTCACCGTCGTCCTGGATAAATCGGTCTGGACACGGCAGTTGCTGGAAGGCTCCGGGACCTTCGTGATCAACGTGCCCACCGTGGCTCAACTGGATATCGTCGAAACCGTCGGCTCGACCTCGGGGCTGGCGATTTCCAAAGAGCATGAGCAAGACAAGTTCACCGCCTATGGGCTGGACACCTTCGCCGGGGAGCTCGTCCAGGCCCCCTTGTTGGAAGGCTGCGCCGCCTGGCTCGAGTGCCGGCTGATTCCCGAGGCACACAACCAGACTCAATACGACTTGTTCATCGGCGAAGTCGTCGCTGCCTGGGCGGACGAGCGCGTGTTCTCCGACGGCCATTGGCATTTCGAAGGCCACAACGACCTGCGCACGCTGCATCACGTGGCGGGCGGGCATTTCCTGGTCATCGGGGATGAAGTGGTGGGGAAAGTGCTGGAGCGATGAGGGTTCGTTTGATCAAGCCCGCGACCACTGGAGCGTCCAGCGGTCACGGGTATCTCGTGTCGGCATGCCGTCTAAGCCGCAGTTATTTTTTGGCCAGCTGACCATCCGTCAAACGCCAGGTGTTCAGTGGATTGGCCTGTTGCAGTGCAGGCGGCAGCAGGGCGTCGGGCACGTTTTGATAGCACACAGGGCGCAGGAACCGGTCGATGGCGGTGGCGCCCACTGACGTGCTACGACTGTCCGACGTCGCTGGAAACGGCCCCCCATGGACCATCGAATAGCTGACTTCAACGCCGGTGGGCCAGTCGTTGAACAGAATCCGCCCGGCTTTGCGCTCCAGCGTCGGCAACAGAGCCTGAGCGATCGCCTTGTCGTCATCATCGTAGTGCAGCGTGACGGTCAATTGGCCGTCGAATTTCGCGGCGACGTTGTGCAGATCAGCCGTATCTTTGCACACGATCAACAGCGCGCTGGGGCCGAAATTTTCGTCTTCCAATGCCCGGTTGCCGAGGAACGTTGCAGAGTCGGTGCGGAAGAACGCGGCCCTGGCCTGGAACGAGCTTTGGGCTTCGCGGCCTTCTGCGATCAAGGTGACGCCTGCCGCTTTGTGCAGGTTGTTCAATCCATTGCAGTAGGCGCCGTGAATATTGGGCGTCAGCATGGTGGTGGGGGTTTTGTCAGACAGCGCCTCGGCAGCGGCTGAGACGAAGCGTTCCAGTGCGTCGCTTTCCAGCGCCAGCAAGATGCCGGGGTTGGTGCAGAATTGCCCGGCACCCAATACCAGCGAGTCTGCGAAGCCTTTCGCGATGGTGTCCGCGCGGGCGGAGAGTGCAGCGGGAAGCAGAAACACCGGGTTAATGCTGCTCATCTCGGCATAGACCGGAATCGGCACCGGCCTCGCTTGAGCGGCCGCCACCAAGGCCAGCCCCCCACGTCGCGATCCGGTAAAGCCGACGGCCTGAATGAGCGGATGGCTGACGAGCGCCTGACCGACAGAGATGTCTTTGTCGATGAGCATCGAGAACACGCCTTCGGGCATGCCCGTGTCGCGAGCCGCCTTCTGGATCACCCGGCCGACCAATTCGCTGGTGCCAAGGTGCGCGGGGTGTGCCTTGACGATGACCGGGCATCCGGCTGCAAGCGCGGATGCCGTGTCACCCCCTGCCACTGAAAACGCCAATGGGAAATTACTGGCGCCGAACACAGCAACGGGTCCTACGCCAATGCGCCGCTGGCGCAGGTCAGCGCGGGGGAGGGGTTGGCGCTCTGGCAACGCGGTGTCGAGTGTCGCGCCATGCCAGCGGCCTTCCCGCAATACGCTGGCGAACAGTTTGAGCTGATTGGCGGTGCGGACCCGCTCGCCCTCCAGCCGAGGCTTGGGCAAACCGCTCTCCAGATGAACGCGATCAATCAGCGTGTCGCCCAGATCCAAAAGGCCCTGGGCGATGGCGTCGAGGAAGGCGGCGCGTTGCTCGTCACTCAGTTGCCGGTAACGGTCGAACGAAGCTTCCGCCAGTTCGCACGCGGCGTTGACATCGTCTGTCGTGCTGGCGCCGAAGGCCGGGGTCAGCTGTTCTCCGGTGGCGGCCGCGAGCGCGAATACATCGCCTGCCTGACCGCGCAGCGACCGTTGTCCGATGATCGTTTCACCAAGAATCTGCATTGCGCAACACCTCTTAATCAAGACGAGCCTGGGGAGTGATATGACGTGAGTCGGCGCGTCTTATGGCGTCGCCGTGGTCAGCTCCTGAGGGTACATCATGAAAGCGATATCGCGCAGTTGGTGGGGAGCAGAAGGTGTCAGTGGTTTCCAGGCGCGCTGAGGGATATTCAGATTACCCCTCAGCGGCAACCCGCACAGCGTTTACTGCTGAACCGCGCTGAACCCATCGAACGCTGTCTGCTGCTGGATCGCGGTGACGATGTTCTTGCGCGTGGCAGCGTGTTCGTTGCCGTCTTTGTCGACGAACACGTCGTTCTGCAGTTCGGCTTCGTCTCCTTCACCGACAAACGCGAATCCGAGGAATTCGAAGGCTTCGCGGTCCACGCCGGCCTTGGTGCGCGGGGTGCGCAGGGGCAGGGTGATGCTGGCGCCATCTTTGCTGATGACGAACACCTCAGCGTCTTTCTTTGCTCGAGTTGCCTTGCTCTTGCCGCCGCTTGGGTTGCTGACGGCCTGGTGCGTCTGGTTCAGGACTTTCAGCGCCAGGCTATAGACCAGCTCCTGAAAACTCGGATCGTTCTTGTAGCTGGACAGAATACGAGTGATTGGGAACTTCGTGCTGAGGTCCTCCAGGGCGGCCATGTCGGCGGCTTCAGCGTCTTTCAGTTGTTTCAGCTGCCCCATCAATTCATAGGCCTGGTCGTCGTCGAAACGGTCATGGGCCTGACGAATGGCGGCGCGCAGTTCACGTATCTGATCGCTTTCCTTGGCGCTCTGGAAGGCATCGAGGACCATTTCGCTGATGGTTTTCGCCTGCGGCACGTGCTGTGAAAGGTTGATGGCGTTTTCGTAAGCCTGCTTGGAGGAAAGAGCAGGCACTGCTACGTCGGTATGGGAATCAGACATTGAACATCCATTGCTTCATTAACGGGTTTGATCGCGAAACGCAAAGAGGGCGTTTCGCGAGGGAGGGTAATTTATTTACCGCCCAGAGCACCACCCGCGGCGCCGCCCAGACCCGCGCCAATGGTGCCGCCGGTGCTACCGCCCAGTTTGTTGCCGATGACCGAACCCGCTGCGCCACCCAACCCACCACCGATGGCTGCGCGGGTTTTATGGCCTTTCTTCGCGCCGACGGCACTGCCCGCCGCGCCTGCCAGACCTGCACCGATGACCGCGCCGTTGCTGCCCCCCACCTTTTGACCCACAACGTTGCCCAGCGCACCGCCCAGACCACCCCCCACTGCGGTGTTGGTGCTACCCGCCATCGCGGCTTGGGAAACCAGAAGACCGAAAACCAGAGCAGGAAACGTGATGCGCATGACGTTGACCTCAGAAAAATAAGCAAGATGGGGTGGTTGAAAACAGGGCATCCAATCTGTCGACCTGAAGCGCCAGGGTCAAACAGCCAGAAACAACAAAGCCCGCACGAGGCGGGCTTTGTTGAGGTACTTGGTGGCTACACAGGGACTTGAACCCCGGACCCCAGCATTATGAATGCTATGCTCTAACCAACTGAGCTATGTAGCCAAGTGGCGCGCATTATTCGCTCAGATCAGAGATGTGTCAAGCGTCTTCCAAAAAAATTTATGCGCGCGATCAACCGGTTAGCGTTTTTCGTTGCTTGCCATTTTTGAACCCGCATATCCGTCACCGCAGTGACATTTATGAAGCATGCCTTGAGTGCTTTCGCCCCACATTTGTGCATGCTGAATGCACCGTCTTCGCCCGCATGCCCCATTTTGATGGCGTCATGCTACCGGTCCGTTTCTTGCTTGGGCCTGACGTGTTGGCGCCGCTCGGTGCGCGATGGCGCACGGTTTGACGTCGCACCTCCACCCTTGAGACAGGCGGCTGTCGTTTTTAAAACAAAGACATGGCATTTTGCCGGTAAGAATATGAGGCAGCAGTCGGTGTGGCCATAAGCTGCACTGGCGGGCTGTCCGTGAGGAGTCGTCGGACATGCAAAGTCTTCTGTCGCCAGGCATCCGCCTGCTCGGACGTTTTGGGTTTGCCCGCAAATTTCAGGTGCTTTTCTTCCTGTTCATGCTGCCGCTCGCCGGTAGCCTGTGGATGATTGGCCAAGATTATCGCAGCAAGCTGTCGGTCATTTCCCAAGAGCAATCTGGCACGCGTCAATTGCTGGCATTGGATGCACTGGACGCTCAATTGACCGCGCAACGCAATCTGGCTGCCCGTTGGAAAGCGGCTGATATCCTTCGTGACCCCACCCCGGCGGCGAAAGCAGCCATGGCGGCGCTGGATGCGGCCAATCCGGTCATGAACCAGACACTCGCGAAGTTGGGAGACGAGCTGAACGCGCGTCACGCAGGCCCGGACACCCAAGCGCGCTACAAAGCGCTGCAGGGGCTCGTCAAAGGCATGGATTCCGAGTCGCTACGGACCATCGGCTGGTGGCCGGACGGCTATGACCGGTTCACGTCAGCCCTGACCGGACTGCAGAGCCTGCGCGAGCAGATTGCCATGGAAAACGGCCTGATCCTCGATCCATGGCTTGAAACCTATCTGCTGATGCAGGTTTCGACGCAGCAGACACCTGACCTGATCGAGCGCATCGGCCGCATGGCCAGTGTCGGTCAGTCGTCCGTCGCATCGGGCCAGTTCAGTTTGCAAAGCCGATTGCAGATGCGCGACCTCCGTGGACGGATCACCGATGCCCGCGATCAACTGGTCAAGGCCGCTTCTTCGCTTCAAGCCAAGGCCTACCCCGGCATGGAACCGTGGACCCGTGTGTACAACGACAGTCTTCAGCGTCTGGACACCGAGCTGAAAGTGCTGGACGACGGCGTGTTCGGGGGTTCCATCAAGCTCGACACTGCGGGATTCGAACGCAGCGTCGACAGCGTTCTCAACGCGCTCGCCATGCTGCGTAACCAGTCGCTGACAGCGCTGGATAGCCGTCTGGATCATTACCATGACCGGGCCATCAGGCAGTTCATCCCGGTTGCTGCGACCTTCGGCATTCTGGCATTGGCTGCGCTGTATCTGTTCGTTTGCCTGCAAGCGTCGATCCGGCGCAGCGCCAAAGGCATCACGACCCTGGCCGAGTCATTGCGTGACGGTAACCTGTGTGTCGAGGTCGCCGTGGAAGGCCGAGACGAACTGGCCGCTATCAGCACCGCGTTGAACGTGGCGGTGGTGCAGTTGCGCTCCAGCTTGCTAGGCGTGAATCACGAAACCCAGCAGTTGGGCTCGGCGGTGGTCACGCTCAACTCCCAGGCGGGCAGCACATTGAACGAGGTCGAGGATCAGCAACAGCAGATCAGTCAGATCGCGGCCGCTGCGACGCAACTTGCCGCGACCTCGCTGGGTGTCGCCAAAAGTTGTGAAGAGGCATCCGGCAGCGCCCAACAGACGCGTCGCATCGCCGAAGACAGCAGCCGCGACAGCGTGCGCACTACGGCCAGTATTCAGCAACTCAATCAGCGCCTCACCGACACGGCCAATGCGCTGGGCAAAGTCAGCGAGCAAGGGCAGCAAATCCAGTCTGTGGTCGACACCATTCGCGGGATCGCCGAACAGACCAACCTGCTGGCGCTCAACGCGGCCATCGAGGCCGCACGGGCAGGTGAGCAGGGACGAGGGTTCGCAGTCGTGGCCGACGAGGTGCGCAGCCTGTCGCAACGGACCCAGGCCTCGACGGCGCAGATCGCCGGGACGGTCGACAGCTTGCGCGCGACGGTGAGCCAGGCGGTCAGTCTCATGGAAGCGGCCTGCGGTCAGGCGATCACCGATGCGCAGTCGGTCACCGGGCTGGGCGAGCGTCTGGGGGAAATCGCCAGCGCAGTTCAGGTCGTGACCGACACACTGGCGCAGATCGCCACGGCGGTGGAAGAGCAGGCCGCGACCGCCGACGAAGTCAGCGGCAACATCCAGCAAGTGGATCAGGCTGCGGGCCGTCTGCTCGATGGCGCACGGGCTGTGAATCTGGCCGCCGACACGTTGAGCAAAGGCAGCCGGGCCTTGAGCGACAACACGTCAAGGTTCCAGTTGAGCTGAGCGAAGCTGGGTCCTGCCAACGCAGGTGCGCGGCCGCTGAAAAACAAAAAGCCTTGACGAAGAGGGTGGGTCATCGGTTTTATCGCCGCTGGCTCACTTACTCAAGGCTTGCTTCATGACTGACAGTAGTGCCGCCGGCGCAGCGGTTTATTCACCGTTGACGCTGGCCCTTTATGACGCATGGGTGCTCGGCATCTCCAACCGCTACGCGTGGCGTTGTCCGACCCAGACCGTGTTGCTGCCGTTCTTCCGCGCCAACGTGCGCCCGCATCATCTGGACATTGGCGTGGGCACGGGTTACTACCTGGCGAAGACGCAACTCTCCTCGCAAACCCAGATCACACTGCTCGACCTCAACCCCAGCAGCCTCGAAGCCGCCAAACGGCGCATTGCCCGACCGGGTACCCGCACGATCCAACATGACGTCTTCAAGCCCATCCCGGGCAACGAACGCTTTGACTCCATTTCGCTCTTCTATCTGATGCACTGCCTGCCTGGGCCATTGGATGCCAAAGCGGCGATCTTCGGCCATCTCAAGCACAACCTACAGCCAGGCGGCGTGTTGTTCGGCGCGACGATTCTGGGGGACGAAGCTGCCCATAACGGCTTTGGTCGCAAGCTCATGGCCGTTTACAACAAGAAAGGCATTTTTGGCAATCGGGCGGACACCGAAGCTGGCTTCGAGACTCATTTGCGCGAGCACTTCCGCGACGTGACGCTCAAGCGCGAAGGGTGCGTGTTGCTTTTTCGTGCGGCTCAACCGATTGGGTGAGCCGTACGACGGCGGTGTCCGAATGGTCTCGCACGTGTGAACGCTTGGTCTGGACGGCGACCCGATCAGCGAGGCTGCTTCGGCGCATTGGTGGAGGTCTGGCCGAACAGAATCTTTTTACCCTCCTCGGTGACGGAGGCGCGGTTTTTCGAGAGCGCTTCCCCCTGCGCGTAGGCCCGAACGGTCCCGGGGCGCGCCTGGACTGTCTGAAACCAGCGCTTCAGATTCGGGAAGTCGTCAAGATTCTGTTGCTGGCGCTGCCATGGCACCACCCAGGGATACGCTGCCATGTCCGCGATTGAATAATCGTCTCCACCGATGAACGTCCGGCCCTCGAGGCGTTGGTTCAAAACGCCATACAAACGGTTGGTCTCGTTGACGTAACGGTTGATGGCATAAGGCAGCTTCTCCGGGGCATACACGCCGAAATGGTGATTCTGCCCGGCCATAGGGCCTAGTCCACCCATCTGCCACATCAGCCATTCGGTGATGGTTTTCTTGCCACGCACATCGGTGGGCATGAACCGACCCGTCTTTTCCGCCAGATACAGCAGAATCGCCCCGGATTCGAAAACAGAGATCGGCTCACCGCCATCTGCCGGCGCGGTATCGATGATCGCGGGCATGCGGTTATTGGGGGAGAACGCTAGAAAATCGGGGTTGAACTGGTCTCCTGCGCTGATATCGACGGGATGGATGCGGTATTCCAGCCCTGTCTCTTCGAGGAACAGAGTGATTTTGTGGCCGTTGGGGGTGGGCCAGTAGTAGAGCTCGATCATCGTTGAATTTCCATGACAGGCGTAGGAAGGGAAGTCGCGTCTGCGTTGGGTGCAGCAGCGTCGAGCAAGCCAAGCACCGGCCGGATGACACTCTCCAGAAGCGCCCGCTCTGGTCGGGCGCGCGCAAGCACCCTGATACCGAGCAGCACGCCGAGCAGCAGGCTGGAGAGATCTCTGGCTGAGTGCAATATGGAAATACTGCCGTCCGCCTGGCCCGCTTCCACGCAGCGAGAGAAAAACGCTTCAGCGCGAGTCAGGAAGTCATCGACGATTTCCTGTGCCTCAGGCGCATCGGCCACCGCCTCCAGGGCTGAGTTCACCATCAGGCAGCCGCGATGCAAGGCGTCACTCATCGAGCGGTCAATGATCTCTACGAAAAACGCCTCGATCGCCTGACGGGGCCCCAGCGTGCTTTCGAGCCGCGCGACACGTTCGCCGAAGGTGCTTTCCAGGTAGTGCGCCAAGGCTTGGCGGTAGAGACCGCGTTTATCGCCGAATGCGTTGTACAGGCTGGCGCCCGTGATTCCCATGGAATCGATCAGATCGCGCATGGACGTCGCCTCGAAGCCCTTGGCCCAGAAACACTGAATTGCCGCGTCGAGAACGGCTCGTTCATCAAACTCTCTCGGTCTTGCCATTGCTGGTTTCCTTTGGCGGCCATGCAGACAGACATTGCGCCTTGCTTCGCAGATCACCTAATCTAAAACAGTCGTTCTAAAACTAAAAGCCGTTTTTCCAACGTTGCCTATTCAGAGATGACCGCCATGATCCGTTTTTACTTTCATCCAACGCCCAACCCGGCCAAAGTCGCGCTGTTCCTGGAGGAGTCAGCGCTGCCCTATGAGTTAGTGCCTATCGACACGAGCAAAGGCGAGCAGCATTTGCCTGAGTTCCGCGCGGTGAACCCCAACGGCAAAGTGCCGGCCATCATCGACACCGAAGGTCCGGGCGGGAAAGAGGTACGTGTGTTCGATTCCAGCGCCATCCTGTTGTATCTCGGCGAGAAAACCGGGCAGTTCATGGGCGCCGCCGAAGACCGGGCTGAGCTTTTGTCGTGGCTGTTTTTCATCGCGTCGGGCCTGGGGCCGTTTTCCGGACAGGCTGTGCATTTTCAATACGCCGCACCTGAAGGCAATGACTACGCCGTCAACCGCTATCGTCGCGAGATCGAGCGTCATTACGAGGTGCTGGACACGCATCTGGCAAATCGTGAATACATTGTCGGCGAGGGTTATACCCTCGCTGACATCTCGACCTGGGGCTGGCTCATGCGCGCTCCGCGCGTGATGAAGGGATTGGAAGATCCGCTGGCGGATTTCCCTCATCTCCGCGCATGGTTCCAACGCATCGACGCCCGTCCTGCCGCCCAGCGCGCGCGGGAGGTAGGCAAAGAGTTGACGTTCAAAAAGGACTTGGACGAAGCGGCAAAGCGAGCGCTGTTTCCGTCGAATTATCCGAAGGTGTCATGAGCAGGATGTTAAGAAGCCACACAGCAAAAAGCCCCCGATAGGGGGCTTTTTAGGAGGTCTCGAAACGAGCTCGCTGTCTCGGATCAAACGTTGAAGCGGAAGTGCAGCACGTCGCCGTCTTTGACGATGTAGTCCTTGCCTTCCAGGCGCCATTTTCCAGCTTCTTTGGCACCGGCTTCCCCCTTGTACTGGATGAAGTCGCTGTAGGCGACACACTCGGCCCGGATGAAGCCTTTTTCGAAGTCGGTGTGGATCACGCCAGCGGCTTGCGGCGCGGTGGCGCCGACGCGGACGGTCCAGGCGCGGACTTCTTCGACCCCGGCGGTGAAGTAGGTCTGCAAATGCAGCATTTCGTAGCCCGCGCGGATCACGCGGTTAAGGCCAGGTTCTTCGAGACCCAAGGCTTCGAGGAACATGTCTTTCTCTTCACCGTCGTCCAGCTCGGCGATTTCGGCTTCGATCTTGTTGCAGACCGGCACCAGCATCGCGCCTTCTTCTTCGGCGATGGCGCGAACCACATCCAGATGCGGGTTGTTTTCGAAACCGTCTTCGGCCACGTTGGCGATGTACATGACCGGTTTGGTGGTCAGCAGATGGAAGCCTTTGATGACGGCCTTCTCATCGGCACCCATGTTCTTCATCAGGCTGCGCGCAGGTTTGCCTTCGGTAAAGTGGGCGATGAGTTGCTCCAGCAGCCCCTTCTGAACCACTGCATCCTTGTCGCCACCCTTAGCGTTGCGCGTCACTTTCTGCAGTTGCTTTTCGCAGCTGTCGAGGTCAGCGAAGATCAGTTCCAGGTCGATGATTTCGATGTCGCGTTTCGGGTCGACGCTGTTGGAAACGTGAATCACGTTCTCGTCTTCAAAGCAGCGGACCACATGAGCAATGGCATCGGTTTCACGAATGTTGGCCAGGAATTTGTTGCCCAGGCCTTCACCTTTGGACGCGCCTGCGACGAGGCCCGCGATGTCGACGAACTCCATCGTGGTCGGCAGGATGCGCTTCGGGTTCACGATATCCGCCAGCGCCTGCAAGCGTGGATCGGGCATGGCCACGATGCCGCTGTTCGGCTCGATGGTGCAGAAGGGAAAGTTCTCCGCCGCAATACCGGATTTGGTCAGGGCGTTGAACAGGGTGGACTTGCCGACATTGGGCAGGCCGACGATGCCGCAGTTGAATCCCATGGTGTTTCCCCTCGAGTGATGTCAGGCCTTCTGGCTGTGCAGGACACGCATCGCTTTGGCGAAGTCGCCTGCGAGGATATCCGGCAGCACGCCGAGGGCAAAGTCGATACTGGCGTCCAGTTTTTCCTGTTCGGCGCGCGGCGCACGACCCAGTACGAAATTGGAGACCAGGCTGGCATCGCCGGGGTGGCCAATGCCAAGCCGCAGGCGATGAAAGCCGTTTTGATTGCCGAGCTGCGCGATGATGTCGCGCAGGCCGTTATGCCCACCGTGTCCGCCACCCAGTTTGAGTTTGGCGACGCCCGGAGGCAGGTCGAGTTCGTCGTGGGCCACCAGGATGGCCTGCGGTGGAATCCGGAAGAAACCCGCCAGCGCTGCGACAGACTGGCCGCTGCGGTTCATGTACGTGGTGGGGATCAGCAGACGAACGTCTTGGCCTTGATGACTGAATTTAGCCGTCAGGCCGAAATACTTGCGATCAGCTGTCAGATTGACGCGCTGGGCGCTGGCGATGCGTTCAACGAAAAGAGCCCCTGCGTTATGCCGGGTCTGTTCGTATTCGGGGCCGGGGTTTCCCAGGCCGACGATCAGTTGGATGGCGGTCACGTCAGGGGCTCTTCCTTGGGTCGAGTGTGATGGTGCCGGGCACCATCACGGGTTCAACCGGCTAGCGAGTAATGATTACTCTGCTTCGCCTTCTGCAGTGCCTTCTTCGTCCTGGACGATGCGTGGAGCGTGGACGTTTGCGATGTCCAGATCCTTGCCGTGTGCCAGAGCGACGAATTCAACACCGTTAGGTGCTTTAACGTCGGACAGGTGAACGTTGTCGCCGATTTCCAGCGCGCCCAGGTCAACCTCGATGAACTCAGGCAGGTCTTTAGGCAGGCAGGACACTTCCAGTTCAGTGGTAGTGTGCGAAATTTCGCCGCCTTTCTTGACCGGCGCTTCTTCGTTGATGAAGTGCACAGGTACGGTTGCGGTCAGTTTCTGGCCAGCAACAACGCGGATGAAGTCAGCGTGCATGATGAATTGCTTGGCAGGGTGACGTTGCATCGCTTTAACGATCACGTTCTGCTTGGCGCCATCAACGTTCAGTTCGATAACGTGGCTGAAAGCCGCTTCGTTTTCGAACAGTTTGGCGATTTCCTTGGCTTCGATGGTGATCGAGGCAGCTTCTTTGTTGCCACCGTAGATAACGGCTGGAACTTGTTTCGCGTGACGCAGGCGGCGGCTCGCACCTTTCCCCAGGTCAGTACGCGCTTGGGCGTTCAGAGTAAAGTCAGTCATTTTGTATCTCCAAAATAGCCATCACCGAGCGGCGTTTGCGACCAGCGCCAACTCGATATGGGCAAAAAAGCCCCGCCCCAACAGTCACTATTGGGGCGGGGCGCTTTTCGTCAACGGAGGTTCGAGAGGGCAGGGCCCTTAACGGAACATCGCGCTGATCGATTCTTCGTTGCTGATGCGACGCATCGCTTCGGCGACTACCGGTGCGATATCCAGTTGGCGGATACGGTCACAGGCTTGTGCTGCTGCGGACAACGGGATGGTGTTCGTGACCACCAGTTCGTCCAGCACGGAATTTTCGATGTTCTCGATGGCGCGACCGGAGAGAACAGGGTGTGTGCAGTAAGCGAAAACTTTCGCAGCGCCGTGTTCTTTCAAGGCTTTAGCCGCGTGGCACAGGGTGCCGGCGGTATCGACCATGTCATCGACCAGAATGCAGGTACGACCTTCGACGTCACCGATGATGTGCATCACTTCGGAGTGATTGGCCTTCTCACGGCGTTTGTCGATGATCCCGAGATCAACACCCAGGGATTTGGCCACTGCACGTGCACGCACGACACCGCCGATATCCGGGGAAACGATCATCAGGTTTTCGAAACGTTGGTCTTCGATGTCATCCACCAGCACCGGGGAGCCATAGATGTTATCTACAGGAATATCGAAGAAACCTTGAATTTGGTCAGCGTGCAGGTCGACAGTCAGCACGCGGTCGATACCGACGACGGTGAGCATGTCCGCAACCACTTTGGCGCTGATAGCCACACGAGCGGAGCGCGGACGGCGATCCTGGCGAGCGTAACCAAAGTAAGGGATAACAGCGGTGATACGAGTTGCCGAGGAACGACGGAAGGCATCAGCCATCACGACGAGTTCCATCAGGTTATCGTTGGTCGGAGCGCAGGTCGGCTGAATAATGAAGACGTCTTTACCGCGAACGTTTTCATTGATCTCAGCGGTAATCTCGCCGTCGGAGAACTTACCGACAGAGATGTCACCGAGAGGGATATGCAGCTGACGTACGACACGCCGAGCCAGATCGGGGTTGGCGTTCCCCGTAAAGACCATCATCTTGGACACGCGCAGTACCTGGAGGCTTAGGGTATGCCTGGATGACTATAGGAAAATGGCAGGGGCGGCTGGATTCGAACCAACGCATGGCAGGATCAAAACCTGCTGCCTTACCGCTTGGCGACGCCCCTGTATCTGTTGCACGAGTGCCTGGCACTCGGTTCTCTTAGAGCAGTTTCTGTAACGTCCGGTGCAACATAGAAACGTTGCTGCCTTTTGCTACAAACCCTGTAAGGGTCTCTGTAAGAAGGGCCGAGACTTTATCAGCTTCAGCTTTGCTTGGGAAGGCCCCAAACACACAACTTCCAGTTCCGGTTAACTTTGCTTCGGTAAATTTACCTAGCAAATTCAATGCGTTACGTACTTCAGGATAACGCCTTGCTACAACCGGTAAGCAGTCATTTCGACTGTTTCCCTTGGGAACGGGGCGCACTTTAATGGGCGGCGTGTCACGTGTCAACAGGGGATCTGAAAAAATTTCTGCTGTACTTACAGAGACTTGCGGAACTAGCACGACGTACCACGGCTCTTCGGGGTGCTCTGGGGTCAGGATTTCGCCCACGCCCTCGGCAAATGCGGCGTGTCCACGCACGAAAACCGGCACGTCAGCCCCGAGCTTGAGCCCTAGCGCGGCCAGGCGATTTTCGTCCCAACCGAGTCGCCAAAGGTGATTGAGCCCTAACAGAGTCGTCGCCGCATCCGAACTGCCGCCGCCAATACCGCCGCCCATGGGCAGCACTTTCTTCAGCCAGATGTCGACACCGAGGGACGATCCTGATTGTTCCTTTAGCGCGCGTGCGGCTCTGACGATCAGATTGCTGTCGTGGGGAACGTCGGGGATGTCCGTTTGCAGGCGAATCTCGCCGTCGTTGCGCAGTGCGAAACTTAACTCGTCGCCGTAATCCAGAAACTGAAACAGGGTTTGCAATTCGTGATAGCCGTCCGGACGACGGCCAAGAATGTGCAGCATCAGGTTAAGCTTCGCGGGGGCGGGCAGCGTTAAACGTTGCTGGGGCATGATCACTGCCCCAGCTTGCGCGGTTGCCAGTCCTTGATGACCAGCGTGACGTCCAGGTCCTGGCCGTGCAGTTTCATTCGCTCGGGCAGCCAATAGCCGTTCTGTTGGGTGTAGCTCAAGTACTCGATCTTCCAGCCGTCCTGGTCAAGATTCGACAAGCGACTGTCGCCGTCCAGCGTCAGGCTGCTTTTGCTGTCTGGCGCAGGCAAGCCGCGAACCCACCAGACAAGGTGTGAGACCGGCAATTTCCAGCCGAGTTGATCCTTGAGCAGCGTTTCGGGGTCCGGGGCGTCGTAACGGCCCTGGTTAGCGACTTCCAGCGACACTGCGCCGGGACGACCGGTCAGGCGGGCCGCGCCGCGACCGAGCGGGCCCGACAGGCGAATGTCGTAGTAGTCCTGACGTTGCAGCCAGTAGAGCGTGCCGCTACCGGAGTCTTTCGGCGCGCGAATCCCGACTTTGCCATTGATTTCCCAGCCGTCGAGGCTCGCGAGCTGTTGCTTGTTGGCTTGCCATTGGGTGGCATTGCCGGTGCCCTGCACGGCTTCGCGGGAGGTGATGCCGGCGCAACCGGCGAGCAGGGCGATCAAACTGAATGCAAGTAGGTGGCGCAGTGACATAAATCAAAGGGTCTCGGAGCCGGTCAGGCGTTTGAGGGTGCTGCGCAGGACCGGGCTGTCAGGTTGTTGTTCAAGGGCTTTGCCCCAGATTTTGCGGGCTTCGCGCTGTTCGCCTTTGGCCCAGAGCACTTCGCCCAGGTGCGCCGCGACTTCGTGATCGGGGTAGCGCTCCAATGCTTCACGCAGCAAGCGCTCGGCTTCGTCGAGGTTACCCAGGCGATAGTTGACCCAGCCCAGGCTGTCCAAAACGGCGGGGTCTTCGGGATTCAATTCGTGCGCGCGCTCAATCAGCGCTTTCGCTTCGGCATAGCGCGTGGTGCGATCGGAGAGCGTGTAGCCCAACGCGTTCAGCGCCATGGCGTTGTCGGGTTCGCGCTTGAGGATTGCCCGCAGATCAGTCTCCATTTGCTTCAGGTCGTTGCGCTTCTCTGCCAACATCGCGCGGGTATACAGCAGGTTCAGATCGTCCGGATACTGCTTGAGTGCTTGAGTCAGCACTTGCCAGCCGCGGTCGCTCTGATTGTTGTTGCTCAGGGTTTCGGCTTCGATCAGGTACAGCTGGATGGCGTAATCCGGTTGGTCGGCGCGAGCCTGGGCCAATCGTTTCGAGGCTTCGGCGGTGCTGCCGTTGCTCATGAGGATGTCGGCCTGACGCAGCTGTGCGGGCAGGTAGTCGTTACCCGGACCGACCTGCGCGTATTCAGCGAGCGCGTTTTGCGGATCGCTGCGCTCCTCATAGATACGGCCCAGGTTCACGTGAGCCGCGTCGACATGGCTGCCGCGAGCGACCAGATCTTCCAGGTAGCCTTGCGCCTCGTCCCACGCCTTGTTTTCCAGGCACACCAGGGCCAGCGAGTAACGCAGCTCATCATCGTCCGGATACTGTTGAACCAGGCTGGAGAACTGCACCTTGGCCTCTTCCATGCGGTTCTGTTCAACCAGCATGCGCGCGTAGGTCAGGCGCAGACGCTTGTCGTCCGGGTATTTCTTGATGCTTTTTTCCAGCAGCGGCATCGCTTCCTTGCCACGGTTCATGCTCTGCAGCAGGCGGGCGCGCAGCAGGATGGGCGCGACTTCGCCTTCACCGGGCGGGTTGTCTTCAAGCAGTTTGAGCGATGCGGCGCTGTCGCCTTCCTGTTGCAGCAGCAGAGCCTTACCGAAAATCAGCTGGCCGTTTTTCGGGTATTTGGCCAGCAGGCGATCGAAGCTGTTGAGCAGCCCCTTGCGCGTGTTGGAGTCGGTTTCAGCCGCCGACAGCGCGAGGAAGTCGAAATGTGTATCGCCCTGGCCTTGCAGCACTTTCTCCATATAGCGCATGGAGTCGTCGTAACGTCCGGCGCGGGCCAGTTGAATGGCGGCAGCGCGTTGCGCTTCAAGGTTGTTTGGGTCGTTTCTGGCCCAGATCATCGAAGTGTCTAATGCCGCTTGATCGGCGCCCAGGTATTCGGCAATGCGAAACGCACGTTCCGAGACGCCGGGATCCTGCGTCTGGATGGCCTGGGTCACGTAGTTGTCCAGCGCAATGTCGAAGCGATTGCGTTGTCCGGCCAGTTCAGCGGTCAGCAGACTGACGACGGTCTCCTGAGTAAACGAACCGTACACCTGGGGTTTGGTTTCAGGCGCGGGCGTCGCTTCTTTCGCCGCAGCGGCAGGCTGCGGAGAAACGGAGGCCGTAGACTGGCAGCCACCAAGAACGACAAGGGCAAGGAACAACGCGGAGGATTTATTCATATAGGAGAGAGGGTGGCTTACCTGCGGTTTGAAAGCATCATGACACAAGGCAGGGAGCAAACCCACAGCCCACTTGAAAACCAGAACCCGCTATTTACAGCCTGCGCTTGGACAATTTGTCGCAGGGGCATGGCCGCAAAGCGGATCTCTATAGGGACAATAGACTCTTGCGGACGTTCTGAATGTATTGCAGTGGTTGTTCTGAATCTATTGAAGTAGGACAATTGCCGGCTTCACGTCACCATCAGCGACCTTGAATGGCCTTTCTTGCTCTGGGTATCAACCATAAGACTGCATCAGTGGATGTCCGCGAGCGCGTGGCATTTACCCCTGAGCAGCTGGTTGAGGCTTTACAGCAGCTGTGTCGCCTGACCCAAAGCCGCGAAGCCGCCATTCTGTCGACCTGCAACCGCAGCGAGCTTTATATAGAGCAGGACCAGCTCACCGCTGATGTCGTGCTGCGCTGGCTGGCCGATTATCACCACCTCAACATCGACGAATTGCGCGCCAGTGCCTATGTGCACGAAGAAGACGCTGCTGTGCGCCATATGATGCGTGTGGCGTCGGGGCTGGATTCGCTGGTGCTGGGCGAGCCGCAGATTCTCGGTCAGATGAAGTCCGCCTACGCGGTGGCGCGGGAAGCCGGAACCATCGGTCCATTACTCGGCCGGCTGTTCCAGGCGACCTTCAGCGCCGCCAAGCAGGTGCGCACCGACACGGCCATCGGCGAGAACCCGGTGTCGGTCGCTTTCGCCGCGGTCAGCCTGGCCAAACAGATTTTCAGCGACCTGCAACGTAGCCAGGCCTTGTTGATCGGCGCGGGCGAGACCATCACGCTGGTCGCACGACACCTGCACGATCTGGGGGTCAAGCGTATTGTGGTCGCCAACCGTACCCTGGAGCGCGCAAGCATTCTGGCGGAAGAGTTCGGCGCACACGCGGTGTTGCTGGCGGACATTCCCGCCGAACTGGTCAACAGCGATATCGTCATCAGTTCCACCGCCAGCCAATTGCCGATTCTCGGTAAAGGGGCCGTAGAAAGCGCCCTGAAGCTGCGCAAGCACAAGCCGATTTTCATGGTCGACATCGCCGTTCCCCGGGATATCGAACCGGAAGTCGGCGAGCTGGACGACGTTTACCTGTACACCGTCGATGACCTGCACGAAGTCGTCGCGGAAAACCTCAAGAGCCGCCAAGGCGCCGCGCAAGCGGCAGAAGAGCTGGTCAGCGTTGGCGTTGAAGATTTCATGTCGCGTCTGCGCGAATTGGCAGCGGTCGACGTGCTCAGAGCCTATCGCCAGCAGAGCGAACGGCTGCGAGACGAAGAGCTGCAGAAGGCGCAGCGGATGCTCGCCAACGGCAGCAACGCCGAAGATGTACTGATGGCGCTGGCACGTGGCCTGACCAACAAGCTGATGCATGCGCCAAGCGTGCAACTGAAGAAGCTGTCCGCCGAAGGCCGCGTCGATGCGCTGGCCATGGCCCAGGAACTTTTTGCTCTCAATGAGGGCTCCACGGATAAACCCCCGCAATGAAAGCCTCACTGCTCAATAAGCTGGATGTGCTCAGCGACCGATTCGAAGAATTGACCGCGCTGCTTGGCGATGCCGAAGTCATTTCCGATCAGACCAAATTCCGCGCCTATTCTCGTGAGTACGCGGAAGTCGAGCCGGTGATCCACGCCTACACGCAGCTGCAGAAAGTGCAGAGCGACCTCGAAGGCGCTCAGGCGCTGCTCAAGGACAGCGACCCGGACATGCGCGAAATGGCGGTCGAGGAAGTGCGCGAGGCCAAGGAGCAACTGGTGGTGCTTGAAGGTGAGCTGCAAAAAATGCTGCTGCCTAAAGACCCCAACGACGGTCGCAATGTCTTTCTCGAGATTCGCGCAGGCACCGGTGGCGACGAAGCGGCGATTTTTTCAGGCGACCTGTTCCGCATGTATTCCCGGTATGCCGAGCGTCGAGGCTGGCGGGTGGAAATTCTCTCCGAGAACGAAGGCGAGCACGGCGGCTTCAAGGAAGTCATCGCCCGTGTCGAGGGGGAAAGTGTCTACGGCAAATTGAAATTCGAGTCCGGCGCACACCGCGTTCAGCGTGTGCCCGAGACCGAGTCCCAGGGCCGTATTCACACGTCCGCGTGTACCGTGGCCGTTCTGCCCGAGCCTGATGAGCAGCAGGCCATCGAGATCAACCCGGCGGATTTGCGCGTGGACACCTACCGCTCATCCGGCGCGGGCGGTCAGCATGTGAACAAGACCGATTCGGCGATTCGCATCACCCACTTGCCGACCGGTATTGTCGTTGAGTGTCAGGAGGAGCGTTCCCAGCACAAGAACCGCGCTCGGGCCATGGCCTGGTTATCGGCCAAGCTCAACGACCAGCAAACCGCTGCGGCGGCCAATGCCATCGCCAGCGAGCGCAAATTACTGGTGGGTTCGGGTGACCGTTCCGAGCGTATTCGCACGTACAACTTTCCACAGGGGCGGGTGACGGATCATCGCGTGAACCTGACCTTGTATTCGCTGGATGAAGTTTTGGCCGGCGGGGTCGATGCAGTGATAGAACCGTTGCTTGCCGAGTATCAGGCAGACCAACTTGCGGCACTGGGTGAGTAAATGACCATCATCGCCAGCTTGTTAAGAAACGCAGAACTGCCGGACTCTCCGACAGCCCGTCTGGACGCTGAATTGCTGTTGGCTGCTGCCCTGGGCAAGCCGCGCAGCTTTTTGCACACCTGGCCGGAGCGCATCGTCAGCACCGAAGCCGCACAGGCATTCGATGGCTACTTGCAGCGTCGGCGCACCGGCGAGCCCGTGGCGTATATTTTGGGCCAGCAGGGTTTCTGGAATATCGACCTTGAAGTGGCGACGCACACGCTGATTCCTCGTCCCGAAACCGAAATGCTGGTGGAAACCGCGTTGGAGTTGCTGCCGGGGGCAATTCCCCATCGTTTGCTTGACCTCGGCACTGGCACCGGCGCCATCGCGCTGTCGCTGGCCAAGGACCGTCCACAGTGGGGCGTCACGGCGGTGGATCGGGTGGAACAGGCGGTTGACCTTGCCGAGCGCAATCGACAGCGCCTGCATCTGGACAACGCCAATGTGCTGCTGAGCCATTGGTTCAGCGCCGTGGAAGGCCAGCGTTTCGACCTGATTCTCAGCAACCCTCCTTATATAGCGTCCAACGACCCGCATCTGGTGGAAGGCGACGTACGTTTCGAGCCGAGCAGCGCCCTGGTCTCAGGCACCGACGGTCTCGACGACCTGCGATTGATCGTGTCACAGGCTCCGGCGTATCTGGAGCCAGGGGGCTGGCTGTTGCTGGAACATGGCTACGATCAAGGGGCGGCGGTGCGGGATCTGCTGAACACCTACGGTTTCGAACAGATCCAGACCCGCCGTGATCTGGGCGATCACGAACGCATCACGTTCGGGCGCGTGCCGTGCTGACCGATGACGAGCTGCTGCGCTACAGCCGGCAGATTCTGCTGCAACAGGTCGATATCGAAGGCCAGTTGCGCCTCAAGCAAAGCCGGGCGCTGATCGTCGGCGTGGGCGGGTTGGGTTCGCCAGTGGCGTTGTACTTGGCCGCTGCCGGCGTCGGGGAGTTGCATCTTGCGGACTTCGACACAGTCGACCTGACCAATCTGCAACGCCAGATCATCCACGACACTCACAGCGTCGGCCAAAGCAAGGTCGATTCGGCGATGGCTCGGCTGGCTGCGATCAACCCGCAGGTCAAACAGGTGCCTCATCGTGTGGCGCTGGACGAAGACTCGCTGGCCGCGGCAGTCGAGGCCGTGGATCTGGTGCTCGACTGCTCCGACAACTTCACCACCCGCGAAGCGGTCAATGCGGCGTGCGTCGCCGCGCGCAAACCGTTGGTGAGCGGCGCGGCCATTCGTTTCGACGGGCAATTATCGGTGTTCGACCCGCGCCGCGCCGAGAGTCCGTGTTACCACTGTTTATATGGGCATGGCAGCGAAAGCGAACTGACGTGCAGCGAAGCCGGTGTCATCGGGCCGCTGGTAGGGCTGGTCGGCAGCCTCCAGGCCCTTGAGGCGCTAAAATTGTTGGCCGGTTTCGGTGAGCCAATGGTGGGGCGACTGTTGTTGATCGATGCGTTGGGCACGCGATTCCGTGAGCTGAAAGTCAAACGTGATCCAGGTTGCAGCGTATGCGGTGCAACCCATGGCTAGAACGGTCGAGCATGGCTAGAGACAGCGACGCGCCTGTAGGGGTGTTCGATTCCGGTGTCGGCGGCCTGTCGGTGCTTGGCGAGATTCACCAACTGCTGCCCAACGAATCGCTCCTGTACGTCGCTGATTGCGGGCATATCCCCTACGGTGAGAAGACGCCGGAATTCATTCGCCAGCGTTGTATCAATATCGCCGAGTTTTTTCACGAACAGGGCGCAAAAGCGCTCGTGATCGCGTGTAATACCGCGACCGTGGCCGGTGTCGCCGATTTGCGTCAGCGCTACCCCGACTGGCCTTTGGTTGGTATGGAGCCTGCGGTCAAGCCGGCGGCCGCCGCGACCCGAAGCGGCGTCGTCGGCGTGCTGGCCACTACTGGCACGTTGCAAAGCGCTAAGTTTGCAGCCTTGCTCGACCGGTTTGCCGCCGACGTGCAGGTGATCACGCAGCCTTGTCCCGGTCTGGTGGAGCTGATCGAAACCGGCGACTTGGTAAGCCCGGTCATTCGCCAGTTATTGCAAGGCTATGTGGAGCCCTTGCTGGCAGCGGGTTGCGACACCATCATCCTCGGTTGCACTCACTATCCCTTCCTGAAGCCGCTGCTGCGCGAGATGATTCCGGCGTCGATCACCCTGATCGACACCGGAGCTGCGGTAGCGCGTCAGCTTCAGCGGTTGCTCAGTCAACGCGACCTCCTCGCCAGTGGCAGACCCCGGCCCACTCAGTTCTGGACGAGCGGAAGTCCGGATAATTTCAGAAACATCCTACCGTTACTATGGAAAAAATCTGACAGTGTGCGAAGCTTCGTCTCGTGAAAAAAACGTGAAATGCGCCTGTCAGCGCTGAACTTATGCTCACCGGCAGATTTCTATAGCCAGTCTGTTGATACAAGAAATTTCTAACTGCATTCATTAATAGGATGTTTCAGATGAAGCGACTGTTGTGTTTGGCTGCGATTGCGGCCGCGTTGTCGGGGCAAAGTGCGATTGCACAAGCAGATGGGGTTGAGTTCTCGGTGGGGCACACCGGCGAATCGACGATGACCTATCGTTTGGGCGCGCAGTTTGATTGGGACAAAAGCTGGTGGCAGACCAGTGTCGGTCGTTTGACCGGTTACTGGAGCGGCGCTTACACCTATTGGGAAGGTGACAAGAACGCGAGCAACAACAGCCTGTCGTTCTCCCCGGTTTTCGTTTATGAATTCGCGGGCGACAGCGTCAAGCCCTACGTTGAGGCCGGTATCGGCGCCGCCGTTTTTCAGCGCACCGAAGTTGAAGGCAACAAACTGGGCAGCGCGTTCCAGTTCGAAGATCGCTTGGGCTTCGGTCTGCGTTTCGCCGGTGGTCACGAAGTCGGCCTGCGTGCCACTCACTACTCCAACGGCGGCATGACCACCAACAACGATGGTATCGAAAGCTACGCCATCCATTACACGATGCCGTTCTAACTACCGTTCGATCGTCACTGACTGTAGGCGCGTGGCTTGTCCCGCGATCTGCTGCGAAGCGGCAGCGAACCGGCCAACGCAGTGTGTATGACACGCTGTGGATGGACCCCGCCGATCGCGAGACAGCCATGCTCCTACAGTTGACGAGCGCTGTTCACACATACGCCGTTGCAATCCCTTCCCGCTCGGTGATGCATTCCGGCGAACCCATCTCGAATTCTCTGCAAATCAGCGGCCTACGGTCGTAGATCGTGCAGCGCATGGAGTCGCGGTCCAGCGCCGCGCACCAGCCATCGTCCAGACGCAACATAACCTCGCCACCCCAATCGTCAGTATCCATGAAGCGTTCAGGCACGCCCGTGTCGGTGATCAGCATCACTTCCAATTGACAGCAGCAGGCCGCACAGGTCGAGCACGTGACCGAAGGCTCGGGCTCGGCGGGGAGTTGAAGCAGAGGGATGACAGTCATGGGCCGCAGTGTAATGCAGCGAACGGTGCGCCGGGGGCTGCTCTGACGGACGCTGGTCTCATGCTAGCAACGTCCGCAAAGCGCCGGGCGTAATCGCGCAAGGCTTCATTCATGCGCCTGCGTCTCTGCTTGTCGGTGGGGCAGGGATTTGAATGCGGTGAGTGCGCGCTCGCGGCTGTCTTTGAGGTCGACTATCGGCGTCGGGTAGCCCTCGACGCCGAATAACCCGCCCAAGGAAGACGGGTTATGAACGTCGCGTTTGCTCAGGTCTTTCAGCTCGGGCACCCAATATTTGATGAACAGACCTTGCGGGTCGAACCGCTCAGACTGGTTCAATGGGTTGAAAATCCGGAAATACGGGGACGAGTCAGTGCCTGTCGACGAACTCCACTGCCAACCGCCATTGTTCGACGCCAGATCCCCGTCAATCAGGTGCTGCATGAAAAATCGCTCGCCCTCTCGCCAATCGAGCAGAAGGTTTTTGGTGAAGAACATTGCCACGATCATGCGCAGGCGGTTGTGCATCCAGCCTGTGTTCAGCAGCTGACGCATCGCCGCATCGACGATGGGAATTCCGGTGCGACCCTGTTGCCAGGCTTCCAGATCCTTTGGAGCGCGCCGCCATTTCAACGCCTCGGTTTCAGGGCGGAACGCACGGTGGCGAGAGACCCGAGGGAAGCCGACCAGCACGTGTTTGTAAAACTCGCGCCACAGCAGCTCGTTGATCCAGGTGACCGAGCCGACGTTGCCGGTTTCGAACTCGCCGTTGTTGCTGCGCAGGGCAGCGTGCAGGCATTGGCGGGGCGAAATCACACCCGCCGCCAAGTATGCGGACAGCTGGCTGGTGCCGGGTTTGGCCGGGAAGTCGCGCTCGTCGTTGTAGTAATGCACCTGGTCGTCGGTGAAGTGTTCAAGACGCTTGCGCGCCTCATCCTCGCCTGCTGGCCACAGCTTGCGAATGGTGTCGGAGGGCGTCGCAAAACCCTTCACATGATCGGGCACGGCATCGCTTTTGACGTGCAGCGCGGACTGCTTCGTGGGCAGGCGAATCACCGACGGCATGGAGTGGTGCATGCGCTGGTAACAGACTTTTCGAAACTGGGTGTAGACCTTGAAGTAGCCACCGGTCTTGGTCAGCACGCTTCCTGGCGGGAAAAACAACTGATCGAGATGACGTGTAAAGCCGATGCTGTGCTTGTCCAGCTCGGCTTTGACGGCCCTGTCACGATTGTCTTCATTGACGCCGTATTCCTCGTTGACGTGCACATGCTCGATGTCATGGGCCTTGCACAGATTCAACAACGCTTTCGGGGCTTTGCCCCAGGTGTCGGCGTGAACAATCAGCAGCGGCACATTGAGGGCGCTCAACGCCTGCTTCAGCACCGCCAGATTGCGCAGCCAGAAGTCGACTTTGTTGGGCGAATCATCATGGCTCTGCCACTGCGCAGGGCTGATCGTGTACACGGCCAGCGTCGGTCCCTGCTTCATGGCAGCGCTCAAGGCCGTGTTGTCGTGTACGCGAAGGTCGGTGCGCAGCCAGATCAATTGCATGCTGTTCAATCCTTAAATGAGGTCCAGACGTTGCAGGGCGGTCTGGGCAGTCAAGGGGTCTTCGGCCAGGGTCAGTCCGTGAATCTCACTGACAGACCCGGACAACTCGGCCGAATGGATGCGCACCGACGGGCCTACGATCAATTTCGGGCAGTCGATGCTGTTGAGCAGTCGCGGCAGCTGGCTCAGGTTCAACGGTTTGCTGGAATACAGCAGCACCGCGCGCGGCTTCAGGTGTTCGCACGCCAGGCTCAACTCCCCTGACGGCACCGGCCAGTCGAAAACTTCCACAGGGCAATCGGCGCTGCTGACGAGCCACGCGGTCAGCCACAGATGCGGCTCCAGCGGCACGTCGGACTGATTGATCAGCAACAGCGGGGCGCCGCTGACTTGACGATTGTTGTGGTAGAGGCGCGCGCCGAATTTGCTGCGCAACCAGGAGTAGAAAAATACCCGCTCCAATTGCGTGCCGAACTGGCCCTGCCAGCGCTGTTCCAGGTTCGCGAGCAACGGCAGCAGCAATTGTTCACAGAGAGTGCGCGGCGGATAAAGCGACATGGCCTGATTGAGCGTGTCGTCCAGGCGCCGCTCGGACAATGTGGTGATCGCCTGCAGCAACGTCTGCCGCAGCTGATCCCAGTCGTTCTCGAGGCTTGGCGGCGGTGGCTGCTGATGATCGATCAACTGCTTGACCTGACTGACCGACACGCCCCGGTTGAGCCAGGTGAGGATCGTCAACACCCTGTCTACATGGGCCGTGCTGTACAAGCGGTGGCCCTTGGGGGTGCGATGGGGAACGATCAGGCCGTACCGACGTTCCCAGGCACGCAGTGTGACCGCGTTCACACCGGTCAGACGGGCCACTTCGCGAATCGGTAGCCAGCCTTCTTCAAGGGCGTGGGCGTAGTCCTGCGTGTCGTTCAGCAATTCATGTTCTTTCATGGTTTAAATGGCATTACGCAGGCTGAGGTTTTCCGGATGCGGTTGCAGGTACACCTGTAGTGCGATGTAGGGGTCCGGGTGTTGGCGGAAGTGATGCTTGAGCAGCGTCAGCGGTACTACCAGCGGCACAATGCCCTGGCGGTATTGACCGATGACGGTCTGGATTTCCTGCTTGTCGGCCGTGCTGATGGTTTCGCGCAAATACCCACAGATGTGTTGCAGCACATTGGTGTGAGTGCGGCGTGTAGCCGGTTTTTTCAGGGCGCTCATCAGGTCGCTGAAATAGCGCGGCGCGATGTCGTTGGGATCGCCGCGGCCTATATTGCCCAGCAAATTGCCCAACGCCTTGTACTGGATCGGGTCGTTGGCCATCAGCTGGTATTTGTAACGGGAATGGAATTCGGTGAGCGCGCGGCGGGTCACGCCTACCTTGACCAATTGTTGCCAGGCGGCGTAGGCGTAGACGCGGGTGATGAAGTTCTCGCGCAGCACCGGATCGTTCAGACGGCCGTCTTCTTCCACCGGGAGATTGGGATGACGGGCGCAAAAAGCCTGGGCGTAGATCCCGCGACCGCCCGCATCGAACGGCGCCCCGTTATCGCGATAAACCTTGACGCGTTCCAGTCCGCAGGAGGGCGATTTCTGCATGAAGATATAGCCGCAGATGTCACTCATTTCCTCAGCCATATGCGCGCCGTAGTCGGCCAGCGGTTGAGTCACGTTCAAGTCAGCACGGACGGAACCCACCGCCTGCGGGTGTTCCGGGTCTCCTACCAGCCGAATCGCCTCGCGAGGAATGCCCATGCCGATCGCCACTTCAGGGCACGCGGGAACAAAATCGAAATACTCATGAAGCGCGCGGGTGAGCAGATGCGATTCCTTATGCCCGCCGTTGTATCGAACCTCGACGCCCATCAGGCAAGCGCTGACGCCGAGTTTCGGTTTGGGTGATTGCTCCGGCGGTTGATGGGCGGGTGTAGACATGGGCAAACCTCAATGAACTTTCTTGTACAGACTGACAACGCTGTACAACGTGTGTTCATCATAGATTTGGTCTTGTACAAGTCAAATCAATTTGTACAAGTATCGACCGCCTGTAGAAGTGAGCTTGCTTGCGATGCGTCATTTAGGGCGCCGCGTTGAGAGCTCAGCTGACGTCATGGCGAGCTAGCTCACTCCGACACAGCATGACGCACTTCAATCGGTCGGAAAGGAAGCCGATCACTTCCAGCCCATCAACCAGCGTTCGCCGTCCTGCAAGGCCTGCCAAGCCAAACGCTCGCTGCGTTTAGTCAGCACTGCCTGAAGTTCGATTTCCAGCACCGTACCCTCTTCATCGCGGAAGAGTTCAGTCACCAGAAAGTGTTTTTCGCGGTGGAGAGGATGGGCTGCTGTCCATTTCGACAGCAGCAATTTGCGCGGGTTGAGGCGGTTCACTTGAGGTGTTCGAGCAAGCGCCGCGCGGCTTCTTGACCGCTCAGCCAAGCCCCCTCCACACGGCCGGACAGGCACCAGTCGCCGCACACGTAGAGGCCCAAATCCGGATCGGACAGCGCGCCGACTTCACGACCGCCTGCCGGTCGGGCGTACAGCCAGCGGTGGGCCAGCGTGAACGCCGGAGCGGGCATCGAGCAGTTGATCAGCTCAGCAAAGGCGCCGTGCAGATGGTCGATCACCTGCTCCCGAAGCATGTCCAGGTGTTGACGGCTCCAGGCGCTGGTCGCATGCAGCACCCACGTGTCCATCGCGCTCTCACGCCCCGGTTTGCTGCGATTGCGGGCGAGCCAGTCGATGGGGCTGTCCTGTACGAAACAGCCTTCCAGTGGCGTTTCCAGCGGTGTATCGAACGCCAAAGCCACGGCCCAGGTCGGTTCCATTTTCACACCGGCCACGACGCTCGCGAGTTTGGGTGCAGCGGCCAACAGTGTTGTCGCCTGGGGAGCGGGGAGGGCGATCACCACCTGACTGAACGGCCCGTGGCTGCGGCCATCGGCGTCGAGCAGGTTCCAGTGCTCTTCGCCCCGGAAGACTTCAGCGATACGGCAAGAGAACGTGACCGGCATGTCGCCGAGCATCGCGCGGGTGATAGCGCTCATGCGCGGCGTGCCGACCCAACGCACTTGCTCATCCGGCGACAGGCTCAGCACCCCGCCCTGGGAGTTGTAGAGTTTGGGTTTCCATTCGTCGACATGACCTTCGGCCTGCCACTGCTGAACCACAGCAGCGAAGCGACGGTCACGGGCCGTGAAATACTGCGCGCCCATGTCCAGCGCACCCGCATCGCTGCGCTTGCTGGACATGCGCCCGCCGCTGCCTCGGCTTTTGTCGAAAAGGTGAATGCCATGCCCTGCGGCTTGCAGTGCCCGGGCGGCTGAGAGTCCGGCGATACCGGTACCGATGATTGCGATGGGTACAGTCATAGGGGCCTCGTTACCTTGTCTGCACAGACTACGCCGTCGTCAAAACCTGTACAATGCTGTTTTTTGGTATAAGTTCTCGTCCTTCGACGTTCAGGACGTGGATCATTCCCTGTTCATGCTCGAGTGTGACGCCGTTAAGTGTGACGTCTGCTCCCATTCGTTCAACTGTGCGAACGGATTAATCGAACGTACAGATCGCATGCCGTTCTCTATAGCGTGGCCTACGCTCCGTTCACAAGCCCGTTGTTTGTGAAGAAATAGACTACTGATTTGCGACGAACGCCACGCGAGGAAGACAGACATGCACATCTTGCTGACCGGCGGTACAGGCCTGATAGGTCGGGGCCTCTGCCGACACTGGCTCGATCAAGGCCACCGAATCACCGTGTGGAGCCGCAAGCCCGGCGATGTGCCGCGTTTATGCGGCGCCAGTGTGCGCGGCATCGCCCATCCCGACGAGCTTGGCCATGAGCGGATCGATGCCGTCATCAATCTGGCCGGCGCGCCTATTGCCGATCGCCCCTGGACCCGCAAGCGCAAAATGCTGCTGTGGGACAGTCGCATCACGCTTACTGAACAGCTGATCACTTGGCTCGAACGCCGTGAGCAAAAGCCTGCCGTGTTGATCTCGGGGTCTGCTGTCGGATGGTACGGCGATGGCGGCGAGCGTGAGCTGGATGAAACCTCGCCGCCGGTGAGTGAAGATTTCGCCAGCCGCCTGTGCATCGCTTGGGAAGAAACCGCTCAACGCGCTGAGGCCTTTGGCATTCGTGTGGTGTTGCTGCGAACCGGCCTGGTGCTGGCCCGCGAGGGCGGCATGATGCAGCGCCTGTTGCCGCCCTTCAAAATGGGCATGGGCGGCCCGATCGGCAACGGTCGTCAGTGGATGCCGTGGGTGCATTACGATGATCAAATCGCCGCGATTGATTTTCTCTTGAATCGCGAAGACGCTCAGGGTCCCTATAATGCCTGCGCGCCATCACCGGTTCGTAATCGCGAATTCGCCAAGACACTCGCCGGGGTCCTGCATCGGCCTGCGTTCGTGCCCATGCCAGCGGTAGCGCTGAGGGTGCTGATGGGCGAATTGTCGATTTTGCTGTTGGGCGGCCAGCGCGCTCGCCCGAACCGATTGCTGGAAGCCGGATTCACATTCCGATTCACCGACCTGCGCGCGGCCCTGGAAAACCTGACAGACCGCCATTGACCACAAGGTGTTGCATGACCGATCACGCGTTGCTGCTGGTAAACCTGGGTTCGCCAGCCTCCACTGACGTTGCGGATGTTCGCCGCTACCTCAATCAATTCCTGATGGACCCTTACGTTATCGATCTGCCGTGGGCCGTACGCCGTTTACTGGTTTCGTTGATTCTGATCAAACGGCCGGAGCAGTCGGCCCACGCATATGCGTCGATCTGGTGGGACGAAGGCTCGCCCCTCGTGGTGTTAAGCAAACGTCTGCAGCAGGCCATGACGAAGGAATGGACCCACGGCCCCGTCGAGCTGGCAATGCGCTATGGAGAGCCGTCGATCGAAACGGTGCTGACCCGCTTAGCGGCGCAGGGCATCAAAAAAGTCACGCTGGCGCCGCTGTACCCGCAGTTCGCCGACAGCACCGTGACCACCGTGGTGGAAGAAGCGCGGCGTGTGATTCGCGATAAAAGGCTGAGCTTCGATCTGGCACTGCTGCCGCCGTTCTTCAATCAGCCGGAATATCTCGATGCCTTGGTGCAGAGCGTCAAACCGCATCTGGAGCAGGACTACGACCACCTGTTGCTGAGTTTTCATGGTCTGCCTGAACGGCACATCACCAAGCTCGACCCCACGGGAAACCATTGCTTCAAAAACGGCAATTGCTGTCAGACAGCGTCGCCGGAAGTGCTTGCAGTCTGCTATCGAGCGCAGTGCATGCGGTCCTCCGCCGAGTTCGCCAAGCTGATTGGCATCCCCGATGGCAAGTGGTCAGTGTCGTTTCAGTCCCGGCTGGGTCGCGCCAAGTGGATCGAACCCTACACCGAGGCGCACTTGGCCGAACTGGCAGGGCAGGGCGTGAAGAAGCTGCTGGTCATGTGCCCGGCGTTCGTGGCGGATTGCATCGAGACCCTGGAAGAGATCGGCGATCGCGGCGCGGAGCAGTTCAAAGAGGCGGGGGGCGAGGAGTTGGTGCTGATTCCCTGTCTCAACGACGATCCGAATTGGGCCAAGGCGTTGAATACGCTGTGCGAGCGTGCGCCTGCGATGGTTTGAGGCAATGCGCGATTGATGTTCTCTATTGTGGGAGCCGGCTTGCTGGCGAATGCGGAGTGTCAGTCGACATCTTCATGACTGAACCGCCCCATTCGCCAGCAAGCCGGCTCCCACAGGTTTTGTGGCGCACCTGATGACCTGGATTCCACCTTGGTAGCACCGCTGTCATTACGGCAACTGATCATCCAGATGCTTGTTCTTCCACTGTGGGAGCCGGCTTGCTGGCGAATGCGCAGTGTCAGTCGACATCTTCATGACTGAACCACCCCATTCGCCAGCAAGCCGGCTCTCACAGATTTTGTGGCGCTCCTGATGACCTGGATTCCACCTTGGTACCACCGCTGTCATTACGGCAACTGATCATCCAGATGCTTGTTCTTCCACTGTGGGAGCCGGCTTGCTGGCGAATGCGGAGTGTCAGTCGACATCTTCATGACTGAACCACCCCATTCGCCAGCAAGCCGGCTCCCACAGATTTTGTGGCGCACCTGATGACCTGGATTCCACCTTGGTAGCACCGCTGTCCCTACGGCAACTGATCATCCAGATGCTTGTTCTTCCACGCATCGTTGCCCGGCAGGATCAGGTTTAGCAGGATCGCTGTGACCGCACACAGTGCAATGCCCTTCATGCCAAAGTCGTCCGGCCCGTTGCCAGTGCCGATCAGGACGCCGCCGATGCCGAACACCAGCGTCACAGAGACGATCACCAGATTGCGCGCTTCGGCCAGGTCAACCTTGTGGCGAATCAGTGTGTTCATGCCCACGGCGGCGATGGAGCCGAACAGCAGGCACAGGATTCCGCCCATCACCGGTACGGGAATGCTCTGCAGCAGCGCGCCGAATTTGCCGATGAAGGCCAAGGCGATGGCGAAAATCGCAGCCCAAGTCATGATTTTCGGGTTGTAGTTTTTAGTCAGCATTACCGCACCCGTGACTTCGGCGTACGTCGTGTTGGGTGGCCCGCCGAAGGCGCCAGCGACCGTGGTCGCGATGCCGTCGCCGAGGAGGGTGCGGTGCAGACCCGGTTTCTTCAGGTAATCACGACCTGTCACGCTGCCCACCGCGATCACGCCGCCGATGTGCTCGATAGCGGGTGCCAGCGCCACGGGGACGATGAACAGAATCGCCTGCCAGTTAAACTCCGGCGCAGTGAAATGCGGGATGTCCAGCCATGGCGCTGCGGCGATTTTCGCCACGTCGACCACGCCAAAATAGAACGACAGCGCAAAACCCACCAGCACGCCGGAAATGATCGGCACCAGACGAAAAATACCTTTACCGAACACCGCGACGATCAGCGTAGTCAGCAGCGCTGCCATCGAAATCGCGATGGCCGTGTGGTAGGGAATCAGCTCCGCCGCGCCATCGCCTGTGCGGCCCATGGCCATGTTGGCGGCAATGGGTGCCATCGCAAGACCGATGGAAATGATCACCGGGCCAATCACCACAGGCGGCAGCAGGCGATCAATGAATCCGGTGCCTTTGATCTTCACCGCCAGGCCAAGGAAGGTGTAGACGAAGCCCGCCGCCATCACGCCGCCCATGGTCGCCGCCAGGCCGAATTGGCCCTTGGCCAGAATGATGGGGGTGATGAACGCGAAACTGGAGGCGAGGAAAACCGGCACCTGACGGCCTGTCACCAGTTGAAAGCACAGCGTGCCGAGACCGGCGGTGAACAGCGCGACGTTCGGGTCGAGCCCGGTGATCAGCGGCATCAGCACCAGAGCGCCAAAGGCCACGAACAGCATTTGCGCGCCCGACAGTACGGTGCGCCACAGCGGATCGTTGAACTCGTCCTGTTTCATCAGGCGTCCTTTTGCTTGGTGCCGAAAATCTTGTCCCCGGCATCGCCAAGGCCCGGAATGATGTAGCCGTGTTCATTCAGGCGTTGGTCGATGGACGCAGTGTAAAGCTGCACGTCCGGGTGGGCCTTCTCGACGACAGCGATGCCTTCCGGCGCGGCCACCAGCACCATGGCGCGAATGTCGCGGCAGCCCGCTTTTTTCAGCAGATCGATCGTCGCGACCATCGAGCCACCCGTCGCGAGCATGGGGTCGATGATCAGCGCCAGACGCTGGTCGATTTCCGGTGCGAGTTTTTCCAGATAGGTGTGGGCTTCGAGGGTTTCCTCGTTTCGCGCAACGCCCACGGCACTGACCTTGGCGCCCGGAATCAAGCTGAGCACGCCTTCTAGCATGCCGATGCCAGCGCGCAGGATCGGTACAACGGTGATCTTCTTGCCCGCGATCTTCTCGACCTGAACAGTGCCCGCCCAGCCTTCGATGTCGTAGGTTTCCAGCGGCAGGTCCTTGGTCGCTTCATAGGTCAGCAGCGAACCGACTTCCTGCGCCAGTTCACGAAAATTCTTGGTGCTGATATCGGCACGGCGCATGAGGCCGAGCTTGTGACGGATCAGCGGATGGCGGATCTCACGAATGGGCATAAAGGAAAAGCTCCAGCGGGCGGGCAAAAAAAACGGCTTAGATTAATCTATTCAGCTGTAATTTGTCTTACCGGTTAGGTTCACGCTTCTTACATCGACGGGACGTCAGTCCAACGTTAGTCCAGAAAAGCTTGCTCTGACCAAGGCGGATGCGTACCTTTGCCCGCTTTTCCTCACACTGCCCCCTTGGAGAGCGTCATGTCCGCTGATCTCGAGCATATCCGTCAAGTCATGCGCGAGGCTGACTGCCTGTACACGAACGATGAGGTCGAAGCGTCCATCGCCCGCGTGGGCGAGCAGATCAACAGCGTGTTGGCCGACCGCAACCCCGTCGTTTTTTGCGTGATGAACGGCGGGCTGATCTTCGCGGGCAAGCTGCTGACTCACCTGAACTTCCCGCTGGAAGCGTCGTACCTGCACGCCACCCGTTATCGCAACGAAACCAGCGGCGGCGAGCTGTTCTGGAAGGCCAAACCTGAAGTCTCGTTCATCGACCGCGACGTGCTGATCATCGACGACATTCTCGACGAAGGGCATACGTTGGGCGCGATCATCGACTTCTGCAAACACGCAGGGGCCAGTGCCGTTCACACTGCCGTGCTGATCGACAAGGACCACAACCGCAAGGCGCGTCCTGACCTGAAAGCCGATTTTGTCGGCCTGCCGTGCATCGACCGCTACATCTTCGGCTACGGCATGGATTACAAAGGCTACTGGCGCAATGCTGCCGGGATCTATGCCGTGAAGGGGATGTAACTCACAGCCTGCACAGGTATGAGTGAGCCCGGCAGATCACATGCTAGAGTGCTTCCCACTTTTTCCGGGAGGCACCCATGACGTTATCGTTTCGTAGTCAAGCTGCGTTGATGTTGCTGTTGACCCTGCCGCTCCCGGCACTCGCCGAGCCTATGCACGCTCAATACCTCCCCCCCGACGAACTGTCCGTGCGCCAGGGCGAACCAGAGCAACAGCAGTTGCTGCAAATCACCGACTACACCATCGTCGTCGGCAGCCAGCGCCAGTCGAATCAGCAACCCATTCCCATCACGTCGCCCCTCAGCCTGCGCCTCAAGGGCAAGTCCATGAACAAGGGCGCGACTATTTCTGAGGTCCTCATTCATTTCGACGGCGAAAGCAAAAGCCTGAAAAAACCGGCGTATGACGAGCCGAGCCGCACCTTGACCCTCTATTACCCTGCCAGCCAGTACCGCGTGCTAGTGGACCTGTTGCGCAATGAAAAGGTGTACTGCCAGTTCCTCAGCTATGCCAACGGGCACGTCTGGGCTGACTTGCACACCGGCAACGTACGCGCGCGTTGAGCCCGCGGACGGGCGAGGGGTAAACTGCCCGACCGTGAAAATGTCCCGCACGTCAGTTGGAGTCAGCAATGCGTAAAGATAAGAAGCAGGTGATCGGCGATGAAATTGGCGATGCCCAGATCAAGCTGTTCCTGGATTTCGAGCCTGTCGATGCCACGTCGCCGTCGCTGCACAAATTGATCAAGGGTTACCGTGGCCTGCGCATCGACGACTTCGAACGTTTTCTGGTGTTCTTCAAGGAAGCCGGCTACGACCTGGATGGCAAAGATGAACATGGCAACGACTTCATCGCGTTGATCAAGGATCAGCGAAATGCCCAGGACTACATCGAGCTGATCGAGAAAGCGCGGGGCTGATCCGCCAGGTCCTTCAAACGGGCGCCGTTCTGGCGCCCGTCGTCGTCGCGGCCGGACACGCGGAGTGCTGCGGTCTGTATCGCTGGTGTATATCCGCGCTACAACCTGCGATTCCAATTCCTACCGTTTGATTCCGTCGTTCCCCCTTTTCTGGAAAAAAACACGCTTCATACTGGGGTTCGTGTCAGAAGACACATCGGCTGCGGAGCACGAAGCTCGGCGCGTCAACCGAAAAGGAATTCGAAAATGAAAGCAACCAAACGTGTTATCGGCGCCTGTCTGGCGCTGGCCGCTATCACCACCCTGCCTGCGGTTCACGCGGCGTATCCCAAGACCATGAAGGTCGTCGTCAAAGTCTGGAACGATGGGCATCAGGACCTGAGCATGACCCACGCCAGTTGGATCCAGGACGCGGCGATACGAGACGAATACGGGTTGAGAGCTGAGGATAGCGGGCGTCGATTCGATGTGACCTTGAACAACCCACGCAACGATTCCGCTACCTTCCGCTATGCCAGCCAGGATGGGAAAGTCTGCGTATTCAGGATGGCCCACGAGACGCAGTTCAGCTGGTTCGGTTTCAAACCGAATATCGCTAAGAGCGCCACCGGACAATCCGTCGGCACGGCATCTGCGCAGTGCAATGCGATGGTCACCGCAGGTACTGGGTCGCTGAGCAGCTACACCGTCAGGTTCTCGATGAAGTGATGTGAGCGTCGTGCAGGGCGCATGACGTCAAAACTGAAAGCCCCGCTGCGTGGGCGGGGCCCTCAGTGATCTCACTGATTCAGGACAATCCCTGAATCAAGCGAAACTGGCGGCCGGGCTGTTGGACACCAAGTCCAGACTCTCGTCGCTTTGGGCGCTGATGCGCTGATACAGTTGCGCGTCGGTTTCCAAGGCCTTTTCCCGAGCCGGGAAGATTTCGTTCAGCTTGGCGGCCCATTCGGTTTTGGCCTTTTCAGGGAAGCAGCGGTCAATCAGGTCGAGCATGATCGACACGGTTACCGAAGCACCCGGCGAGGCTCCCAGCAACGCGGCGAGGGAACCGTCTTTGGCCGAGACCAGTTCGGTACCGAATTGCAGAACGCCGCCTTTCTTCGGATCTTTCTTGATGATCTGCACCCGTTGACCGGCCACTTCCAGGCGCCAGTCTTCGGCTTTCGCCTCTGGGTAGAAGCGGCGCAGGGCATCAAGACGCTGTTCCATGGACTGCCGCACTTCGCTGATCAGGTATTTGGTCAGGTCCATGTTGTCGCGGGCCACTGCCAGCATCGGCGCGATGTTGGCAGCGCGGATCGACAACGGCAGGTCCATCAGCGAGCCATGCTTGAGGAACTTGGTGGTGAAGCCTGCGTACGGGCCGAACAGCAGAGAGGTTTTGCCGTCAACGACGCGGGTGTCCAGGTGCGGTACCGACATTGGTGGCGAACCCACGGCAGCCTGGCTGTACACCTTGGCCTGGTGGCGCTTGACCACTTCCGGGTTGTCGCAACGCAGCCATTGGCCGCTGACAGGGAAGCCGCCAAATCCTTTGCCTTCTTCGATGCCGGACATTTGCAGCAACGGCAATGCCGCGCCACCTGCGCCCAGAAATACGAATTTGGCGTCGATTTCGCGCGTGCTGCCGCTGTTGACGTCCTTTACGGTCACGCTCCAGCCACTGCCCTTGCGGCTGAGACCGGTGACGCGCTTGCAGTATTTGACCTGCGCATCAGGAGCGTTCGAAAGATGCTTGAGCAACATATTGGTCAGGTTGCCGAAGTTCACATCGGTACCATGCATGACGCGGGTCGCGGCGATCTTCTGATCCGCCGGGCGGCCGGGCATCATCAGCGGCATCCACTCGGCCAGCTTGGCTTTGTCTTCGGTGTATTCCATCGAAGAAAACGCGTGGTGCGTGTGCAGCGCCTCGTAACGTTTTTTCAGATACGCCACGCCTTTTTCACCCTCGACGTAGCTCAGGTGCGGGACAGGCGTAATGAACGAGCGCGACGTGCCGAACGTGCCCTTGCGGGCCAGGTAGGCCCAGAACTGCTTCGAGACTTCAAACTGGGTGTTGATGTGGATCGCTTTTTTGGTGTCGATGGAGCCGTCCGCCGCTTCCGGCGTGTAGTTCAGCTCGCACAAGCCTGCGTGGCCCGTGCCGGCGTTGTTCCAGGGGTTGGAACTCTCGGCGGCACCGGAATCCATCAACTCGACGACCTCGACTTTGAGGCTCGGGTCGAGCTCCTTGAGCAGTACGGCGAGGGTGGCACTCATGATGCCCGCTCCGACCAGTACTACATCGACTGCTTCGTTCTGCGCCATTAACGCGTCTCCAAAAATCTGCTGCACCAAATTGACGGCATGGGCTCCCGAGGTCAGTTGCCGGGGGGGGGGGCGGCGCGTGTTCACGCCATGCCTCAGACCGCCCGACCGGGAGCGTCATGTCCGATTCTTCGCAATTTTTTGCATGTCAGCGCACGCCTTGGGGCCTGTTCGATGCGTTTATGGAAAGCATGAACGCATTTTCTGGCCTGGACAGCCATTCGACCATCGTCAAGGCATCCGGGTCATGCAGCCAATCCGTAGCGGACAGGCTTCAAGCTCCGGTTGCGGAGGCTGCGCTGCAAGGGGTCCTGTGCAAGGGGGCTGGGTCAGACGCTAATGGTGCATGTACAAACGCGTAACTATTCATTTGCTCGCCACACTCTTGTGAAGTTGTGAAAACCCGTTTTTTTCACGCTCTTTTGGAGACGCGAACCTCAAAAAGGGCGCTGCGCGATGGCAGCACCGACAGATCAGGTTCGAACACAGTGTGGGCAATGATGCGCGGGAAAGGTTCGAGTCAGTCGACACTTTCACGCTCGCAAGGCGGCACACCGGGCTGCACATGTCTGTGTGGAAGGCTCTCTGTGGGCGATACGGAGGTGCCGATTTTGGCAATCAGCGGTGCTGCGAGGCCCGATCAGGAGACGTCCTTATAATCGGGGGGAGATTATAGCGATGAAACGCGCAGAATTGATCCAGGAAAAATGACTTTTATTCGCCGTTCGGTCAGATACTGAGCAATTGTCGGGCGGTAATCGCACGCACGCCAGGAGTGACGCGCGCATTGGCTGGCAACGGATGGTGCAGCCAGCTCAGTTTCGGCTCATGGATTTCCACCCACTCGCGACCTTGCGGGGCAATGGCGCAGTGCTTGAACGACAGGCAGATACCCGAAGTGTCCAGGCGAGCGTAGTGGCGATGGCGGCGGCGAAGCGGGAACAGGGACCAGAGAAAGTCCATGGCGAGGACTCCTTGCTTGGGTGGTTGTGAAAAGTATGTCGTGCGTCGATGACATCGCTATGACGTTGCTGTTTCGCGATGAAGTCTGGACGTGACTTTTTATGAAGCGCCACGGCGTCGGGTATGGGAACCGTGACAGGGGCGCTTTGTCGTATCTTTACGCTAGTGAGCGGCCTCGGGAGGTCGTTATACTGCGGCACTATTTGTGCCTTGACCCATGGAGAGATGAGCATGTTGCGTCGTGTTTTGTTCGGTTTGCTTGCAGTCGGCAGTCTGACGCTGGTGGGGTGCGCCCACAGCCCGCAATCACTTAACCCGCAACCGAAGCTGAACGCGCAACTGGCGCCTGTCGGTCACGGCCAGCAAGTGGTCGTTCGAGTCGTCGATGGACGTCCTTCGCAGACCCTCGGCACGCGCGGTGGCCTGTATCCGGAAACCAGCTCGATCACTGTCAATGGTCAGCAACTGCTCCCGCAACTTCAGGCTCAAGCCGAAGCTGCTGTGCGTTTGCTCGGCTTTACGCCGGTCCAGGGCGGTAATGGCCCTCAGCTGACTGTCACGCTGGCAGATCTGAAATATCAGTCGCCTAAAGAAGGCATGTACGTGACCGAAGCGAACATCAGTTCGACGTTCCGTGCCGATGTGCAAAACAATGGCCGCAGCTACAGCGGTCGTTATGCAGCCTCGTTGGACCAGCGTTTCGGCATGGCACCCAATGAAGAAACCAACACCAAACTGATCGGCGATGTCCTGAGCGACGCGCTGACCCGTCTGTTCCAGGATCAGACGATTGGCCGCATGCTGGGTCAGTAACTCGCGCGGTGGGTACGAAAAAGCCCCGGTATCGAAAGATGCCGGGGCTTTTTCATCTTAGTGCACGTGTTGCGGGCGTGAGCTTGCTCGATGCGGTGCGCCAGTCATCACAGCCGAGCCTGAACGTGCGCATCGTGAGCGATGCTCACACCGTAGCGGCAGTCAGTGATCACGCCGCCTGATAGAAATCCAGAAAGCTGAAACCCGTTATCAGATCCGCTTCAGGCAGGTCGATGTGTTGATGCCCACCCAATGCGCAATAGACCAACCAGTGCCGGTCCTGAACGTTGAAGGCCAGGCCGTCGATCAAGGCTTGTTGCTCGTCGCTGGGGGCGATGAGGTAGAGGCGGTCCTGGTTATGAGCGTGCAGCATGAAAGGCTCCGGGGTGGGTAGGGCGTTCGAGGGGCTACACATTGACCGGTTCAGGTGACGTTAAGGTGACAGGCGATAACGTGGGCCTCAGATCCTATCGAGCACGCGGCGTCCCTGATTCGGCGCCATCGAGGCCCCATGTCGCTGATCCAGCATTCCCCCGGGATGGTCATCAATCTGCTCGCGCTGCTGGCGGCGGGGCCGGGTGTCTGGCTGCTGTACAGCACCCGCAGCCGCGAACAGCGGGAAATCGCGCACCTTAACAACTTGACCGAACAGGCCCCCATCGATGAACCGATACACCTGATGGACGTGCCAACCCTGCGCCTGATTCGCCTGAGCTACCGGATCGGGGCCGGGTGTCTGGCGTTCGCGCTGGTGTTGTCGTGGGTGAGTACGAAGATTTAGCGGCCGATATTCGACCTCTCTTTCGCACGGAACCATGTGGGAGCCGGCTTGCTGGCGAAAGCGCCGGGTCAGGCACTTCAATAGTGCTTGAAACACCGATTTCGCCAGCAAGCCGGCTCCTACACGTTTTGCATCGCCGGGGTGCCATGTGTCCGGGGAACAAAACGGCGCCTGCTCAGGCGCCGTTTTTTCATGGGACAGTCATCAGAGCGGCAATCCCGCCTTGACCCGGTACTGATTGCGCACTGGCGTGGCGTATTGCAGCACCAGGTACGGACGGTGCTCTTCGGGGCAACCGTCCAGACGACGCTGCCACTCCTCTTTCGCTCGCTCCAACTCGTCGGCGGGGAACACCTCGGCAGCGGTCGGCACATTGAGGCTCGGGTCGGCATCGGCCCATTGCGCGTACGCCAGGTAATGCACCGGGAACAGCCGGTAGCCGCCGAGGATCTGTTTGTCCATCTCGATCGCCAATTGCTTGGTGTCCTCGAACACTTCGCTGATCGGCGGGGCGAAGTTGACGTGCACGCGGCCTTTGTAGCCCGTGATGCCCAAGGCGATGCTGACATCGTCCTCACCCGGTGCCTTGGTGTAGCTGCCGGTGGTGGCGCGGATGTAGAGCTCGCGGGCTTTGGCATGGTCACACGGGTCGTACTCGTAGCTGATCGACACCGGCGTCAGGTTCAGCGACTGAATCACCTCACCAAACGGCTCGTCCTTGCGACTCATATGGAACATCTTGAGGATCGCTGACTCGGTGCGGTCGTCGCCGTCTTTGGCACGGCCTTCAGCCTGTGCGATCCAGATCGAGGCACAGTCGTTGCGAATGGAGTGATTGATGTAAGCCGACAGCAGCTGGTAGGCCGCCATCTTTTCCCGTCGTCCGGTGATGGAGCGGTGCACGATGAAGCTCTTGTTCAACCGCATCAAATCGCTGACGAAGGGCTTTTGCAGCAGGTTGTCGCCGATGGCGATGCGCGGCGTCGGCAGTCCGGCGTGATACACGGCGTAGTTGACGAACGCCGGGTCCATCACGATATCGCGGTGGTTGGCGAGGAACAGGTACGCCACGCCGGACTTGAACTGCTCGACGCCCGTGTAGGTCACACCATCGGTGGCGCGCTCGATTGTATGGTCGACGTAATGTTCGACTTTGTCCTGCAAGGCGGCGACAGAGTCGATGTTTGCGAACTGACGGCGCAGCTTGCGCGCGATGGCAGGCTGCAGAATCCAGCCGAGGGTGCCCGCCAGACGTGGAAAACGGAAATGCGTGAGAATCGCGAGGAACGCCTTGTCACCCAGCAGCCGATTGAGTACGGCTTTTACTTCGGTGTCGTCGTACGGTCGGATGGCATCGAATTCGCCCATCATGCTCTCTTGTTGGAAACGGCTAGGGTAAGGGTAGGTCGGCTGTTGATGAAGACTCAAACCTGACCTGCAAACGAGTTGGCGATTATACGCAAAACTGCTCTCGGAGACTGTGATGCACGAAATACAACCCGCAGCACCCTATGAGTGTCCTTATTGCGGCGAGCCGGGGGAAACGGTGCTGGACCTTTCGGAAGGTGACAATCATTTCATCGAAGACTGTCACGTGTGCTGTCGCCCGATCGAATTTCATCTTGAAACCGATGGCGAACAATGGGATCTGGAAGTCCGTGCCGAGAACGACTAATGCGCAAAATCTACGAGCCGGAAAACATGATGGAAGGTGAGCTGTTGCAGGCCATGCTTGCCAGCGAAGGCATCGAGTCCCACATCACCGGGCGTCATCTGCTCGGCGGAATTGGCGAGTTGCCGGTATTCGGTCTGTTGGGGCTGGCCGTGAACGACGAGCAGGCCGAACGGGCGCGCCAGTTGATCACTGAGTACAATGGCGCCTTTCCACTGTCGGGCGATGAACCCGACAGTTACCCGGACGTGTTGTTGTGCTGAGTTCGGCGCGGCGTCGTTTGAATCGTTTTACAGAAGAGTTGCCCTGAGCCCATGTGTGGACGTTATGCGCTGTTTCGTTGGACGCCCGCATTCGCGGCTTTGCCTGGGTTCCCGACGGACCAGCAGGCGCAATGGAACATCTCGCCCGCCGACTCGGTGCTGATCATGCGAGCAGCACAAGACGGGGAGGGTGGCCGGGAATTGGCTCGGGCCCGTTGGGGGCTGACCCCGCCGTGGCTGACGGACATGTCGCGTACCCCTGCTCATGCGCGAGCTGAAACCCTGGCCGAGCAGCCGATGTTTCGGCAGGCGTTTCGCGAGCGGCGCTGTCTGCTGCCCGCCAACGGCTTCTATGAATGGCGTGGAACGGTGCGCAAGCGGCCTTTTTGGTTGACGCCTGGGGAAGGTTCGGCGCTGTTTTTTGCGGCGATCTGGGAAGCCTATCCGGTGCAAGGCCATACGTATCTGAGCGTGGCTGTGGTGACGCAGGCTGCGATGAGCCAGCGTCGGCCGTTGATCCTTGATGCCGAAGGGCAAGCCGCATGGCTCGACGCCGAAGCCTCGATGCCAACGTTGCAATCGCTACTGGCCGCGCCGCAGATGCAACTGCGTGAGCGGCCCTTGGCGAATCTGGTGAATGATCCGAAGCTCAACGCGCCGGAGTGTTTGACGCCGTTGTAAGGCGTGCGCCTAATCCAGGCTGTGCGCGGAACCTGTGGGAGCCGGCTTGCTGGCGAATGCGGTGGATCAGCCACAGATGTGTTGACTGACCCTCAGCATTCGCCCGCAAGCCGGCTCCTATAGATTTTGTTGCGCACCTGATGACCTGGGTTCCACCTCGGTAGCCCCGCTTGCCCCACGGCAACTGAACATACAGATGCTTATTCTTCCAAC
>NZ_DDHJ01000008.1:0-11561 GCF_002338065.1 Pseudomonas sp. UBA1879
ATCAACTTCAACCACTTGCGCCTGCCTCGACTTGGCGTCTCAGGTCAGCGGGAGGCGAATTCTACAGCGTTACAATCTGCTGTCAACCACCTTTTTCACCGCTACCGATTCAACCTGCAAACCGAAGCCTTCCGCACTGTCTACTTCGTCCAACTCGTTGATTATCAAGGAGTTTTCCGTTTCGTCTGCGCCGGAAGTGGGGCGAATTATAGAGACGTCCTGAGGGGCGTCAAGCACTTATTTGAATTTATTCTAAATTCAGCGTGACACGTCCGAATGCTTTCTTCCCAGCCTGACAAACGTGGGTCGCACCTACCTTAAAGATAAAGCCGCGATCCACTACCGCACCATCGATGCGCACGCCGCCAGATGCCAAGAGGTCGCGGGCGACCGCTGAGTTCTTGACCAAACCCGACTTATTAAGGACCGCTGCGATCGGCATGTCTTCAGTACCGGACACCGCGATTTCAGGCAGGTCGTCTGGCAGTTCGCCGTCTTTCATACGGTTTCCCGCAGAACGGTGCGCGGAAGCGGCGGCCTCTTCACCATGGAAACGCGCCACAATCTCTTCTGCCAGCTTGATCTTGATATCTCGTGGGTTAGCACCCGCTTCGCAATCAGCCTTGAAGCCTTCGATTTCTTCCATCGATCGAAAACTCAACAGCTCGAAGTAGCGCCACATTAATGCGTCCGGGATGGACACGAGCTTGCTGTACATAATGCCCGGCGCTTCCTGGATACCGACGTAGTTACCCAAGGACTTGGACATCTTCTTCACGCCATCCAGGCCCTCAAGCAATGGCATGGTCAGTACGCATTGGGCTTCCTGACCATAGGCACGTTGAAGCTCACGCCCCATCAGAAGGTTGAACTTCTGGTCGGTCCCGCCCAGCTCGACATCGGCACGCAGTGCGACCGAGTCATAACCCTGGACCAGCGGATAGAGGAATTCGTGGATAGCGATGGACTGGTTCGACTTGTAACGCTTGTCGAAGTCATCGCGCTCGAGCATGCGCGCAACGGTGTACTGCGAGGACAAGCGGATGAAATCGGCGGGGCTCAACTGATCCATCCACGAGGAGTTGAACGCGACCTCGGTCCTGGCCGGATCAAGAATCTTGAAGACTTGCGCCTTGTAGGTCTCGGCGTAGTCGAGGACCTGTTCGCGGGTAAGCGGGGGACGCGTGGCACTTTTGCCGCTGGGATCGCCGATCATGCCGGTGAAGTCGCCAATCAGGAAGATGACCTGGTGGCCTAGCTCCTGGAACTGACGCAGCTTATTAATAAGCACCGTGTGACCCAGGTGCAAATCGGGCGCCGTAGGGTCGAAACCGGCCTTGATGCGCAATGGCTGACCGCGCTTAAGCTTCGCGATCAGTTCGGACTCGACCAGGAGTTCATCTGCGCCACGCTTGATCAGCGCAAGCTGCTCTTCAACCGACTTCATTTCAGCCCCGTAATGCCTTATTTCAAAGGGAAACCACCATACAAGATCAGCGCCCAAATACAAGTTCTGGCAACAGAAGGTCGACGAATCGGGGAACGATCCGAACGCAGGCTTGCCTCAGGCAGGATTTGGTTATAATTTATACAGTTATTTCATCTTCATCATGTCATTCATCTTTTCCATTTCATCTTTTTTCAAAGTCAAAATTACCTATGAACGACACTCCGCCTAAAGCGCCTCCGCTTTATCCGAAGAGCCACCTGCTTGCTGCGAGCGGTATCGCCGCCCTGCTAAGCCTGGCCCTTCTGGTTTTTCCATCCAGTGATGTCGAAGCCAAGAAAACCAACCTAAGCCTCGAACTGGACACACCGGTCGATCAACTCAAGCAACAAGAAGACGCTCAAACCCAGTCTCAAGCCACAGAGTCCTCCACAGATTCCCCTTTTGCGCAGATTGACAACAACGCAGATGAGCCAGATGGCACAGCCCAGAGCGAACCCGCTGCCCCCCCTGAAAAGCGTGCAAAGGAAATCGCAGCAGCCTCAAAAGCGCCGACTCACCGAGAAGTTGTGGTCTCAAAGGGCGATACGCTCTCAACCCTTTTCGAAAAAGTCGGCCTTCCACCAGCCGCCGTCCATGAAGTGATTGCCAGCGACAAGCAGGCCAAGCAATTCAGCCAACTGAAAAATGGGCAAATCCTGCAGTTCGAGCTATCGCCCGAGGGCAAGCTCAAACAGTTGCACAGCAAGCTCAATGATCTCGAAAGCATCAGCCTGTCGAAAACCGACAAGGGCTATAGCTTCACCCGCGACGTCAGCAAACCAAACGTACGGACCGCCTATGTTCACGGGGTAATCAGTAACTCTCTATCTCAATCGGCCCAGCGTGCAGGCTTGAGCCATAGCATGACGATGGATATGGCCAACATCTTTGGCTATGACGTGGACTTTGCGCAGGACATCCGCAAGGGTGATGAATTCGATGTGATTTACGAGCAGAAAGTCGCCAACGGTAAGACCGTCGGTACCGGCAACATTCTCTCTGCTCGCTTCACCAACCGCGGTAAGACCTACACTGCCGTGCGTTATACCAACAAACAGGGCAACACGAATTACTACACCGCCGACGGGAACAGCATGCGCAAGGCATTCATCCGCACGCCGGTTGAATACGCGCGTATCAGCTCGCTGTTCTCGATGGGTCGCAAGCACCCGATCCTGAACAAGATCCGCGCCCACAAAGGCATCGACTATGCTGCACCACGGGGCACACCGATCAAGGCGACGGGCGATGGGAAAGTGATTCTGGCTGGTCGCCGTGGCGGTTACGGCAACACTGTGATTATTCAGCACGGCGAAACTTACCGCACGCTGTACGGCCACATGCAAGGTTTCGCCAAGGGCATCCAGAACGGTTCCAGCGTCAAGCAAGGTCAAGTTATCGGCTACATTGGAACGACCGGACTCTCAACAGGTCCCCATGTACATTACGAGTTTCAGGTAAACGGCGTTCACGTTGACCCGCTGGGTCAAAAGCTGCCGATGGCAGACCCGATCGCCAAGTCCGAAAAACAGCGGTTCATGCAAGAAAGCCAACCTCTGATGGCACGCATGGACCAGGAAAAGGCCACCATGCTGGCCTCGAGTAAGCGCTGACCTATGACTCTATATGTAGGTGTAATGTCCGGAAGCAGTCTGGATGGGCTCGACTTCGCACTTGTTGAACAGGATGACCGACCTCGTCTGCTCGGCACCCACTACATTCCCATGCCTGACGATCTGCGCGCAGAGCTCCTTGGCCTGTGCGCAAGCGGTCAGGACGAGCTCGCGCGGGCCGGTATCGCTGAGCAGAAATGGGTAGACCTGGCCGCGCAGGGCGTACTCGCGCTTCTGGACCAGCAGAACAAGCTGGCGGGCGAGATTCGCGCCATCGGTAGCCATGGGCAGACGATTCGCCATGAACCTGCCCGTGGTTTCACGGTTCAGATTGGTAACCCTGCCCTGCTGGCGGAGCGGACTGGCATCACAGTGGTCAGCGACTTCCGTAAGCGTGACATCGCGGCGGGAGGCCAAGGCGCTCCGCTGGTGCCGGCGTTCCACGAGGCGCTATTTGATGACAACAAAGACTATCGTGCCGTCCTGAACGTTGGCGGCTTCAGCAACCTCAGCCTGATCGAGATCGACAAGCCGGTTTCCGGGTTCGACTCGGGGCCAGGCAACGTGTTGCTCGACGCGTGGATTCAGGCTCAACGTGGCTTGAGCTATGACAAAGATGGGGCTTGGGGCGCAAGCGGGACTGTAAATGTCGAATTGCTCAAGTCGATGCTCAGTGACCCGTTCTTCCAGACCAAGGGGCCGAAGAGTACGGGTCGGGAGGTGTTCAACCTCGGCTGGGTGCATCATCACTTGTTCCAGTTGCCAACGCTGAAACCTGAAGACGTGCAGGCAACGCTTCTGGAGGTGACGGCGATGAGCATCACCGAGTCGCTGCAATCAGCTCAGGCCCAGACCAAAGAACTGCTGGTCTGTGGCGGGGGCGCTCACAACAAGGCGCTTATGGGCCGACTGGCCGATCTGCTGCCAAATACCAAGGTTTCCAGCACCGCCGAGTTCGGCGTTGACCCTGACTGGGTCGAAGCCATGGCGTTTGCCTGGCTGGCTCATTGCGCACTGGAAAGCGTTCCCGCTAACCGTCCCAGCGTAACGGGCGCCAGAGGTCTGCGCGTACTCGGCGCGATCTATCCCGCCTGAACGACAAGGCAGAATGCAAAACGCCGCGCATATGCGCGGCGTTTTCGTTTACACCGAATGACTCAGATCGAGAACGAGGAGCCGCAACCGCAAGTGGTGGCTGCGTTCGGATTCTTGATCACGAAGCGAGAGCCTTCGAGGCCTTCCTGATAATCAACTTCTGCGCCCGCCAAGTACTGGAAGCTCATCGGGTCTACCACCAGGCTGACACCCTCGCGCTCAACGATCGTGTCATCGTCGGCAACGTCTTCATCAAACGTAAAACCATACTGGAAACCGGAACAGCCGCCGCCGGTCACGAATACACGCAACTTCAGGCGATCATTGCCCTCTTCATCGACCAGGGTTTTCACTTTGTGCGCTGCACCGTGCGTGAATTCCAGAGCCGTAGGTGTGAAGGTTTCAACACTCATGCTCAATATCTCCCGGCGGTAAGCCGTCATCATGCGTAATGACGGCCATTATCCGCTTCTCCTAGAAAATCGGTCAACTATTCTAAAAGCAGCCATGAGCCTCAAGCGACAAGCTGCAAGTGAAAAACATGTGATCCCGCTTTAACTCGAAGCTTGCCGATTACCCCTCGACTTGGCTTTACGGGAGCAGCGCGGCGTGGGACAGGCCCAAACGCTCATCCAATTCAAACATGATGTTCATGTTCTGCACCGCTTGGCCCGACGCACCTTTGACCAGGTTGTCGATGACAGACAACACCACCACCAAATCCCCACCTTGAGGACGGTGTACGGCGATCCGGCACACGTTCGCCCCTCGCACGCTGCGGGTTTCCGGATGGCTGCCCGCCGGCATGACGTCGACGAACGGTTCATTGGCGTAGCGTTTTTCGAACAATGCCTGCAGATCGACGGATTTATCCACAACGGTCGAATACAGAGTCGCGTGAATGCCGCGGATCATTGGCGTCAGGTGAGGCACAAACGTCAGACCAACATCGCCACCGGCTGCACGACGCAGGCCTTGGCTGATCTCTGGCAGATGGCGGTGGCCTTTGACGGCGTAGGCCTTGAAGCTTTCACTGGTCTCGGCATACAGCGAACCCACACTGGCCCCACGGCCCGCGCCGCTGATGCCGGACTTGCAGTCCGCAATGAGACGAGTGGGGTCGGCCAGACCCGCTTCGAGCAGCGGCAGGAAGCCCAGTTGCGTTGCCGTCGGGTAGCAACCCGGTACCGCGATCAGGCGCGCGCCTTTGATTTTCTCGCGATTGACTTCCGGCAGGCCGTATACAGCCTCGGGCAGCAGGTCGGGCGCGCCATGGGGCTGGTTGTACCACTTGGCCCACTCGTCTGCGTCCTGAAGGCGGAAGTCGGCGGACAGGTCGATGACCTTGGTACCCGCTGCCAGCAGTTCGCCCGCCAAGGCGTGTGCGACGCCATGCGGGGTGGCGAAAAATACCACATCGCAGGCACCCAGCACGTTGACGTCCGGCACGCTGAACGCAAGGCCGTCATAGTGACTACGCAGGTTCGGATACATGTCAGCCACAGGCAGACCGGCTTCGGAACGCGAGGTGATCGCGACCACTTCAGCTTCTGGATGCTGTGCCAGAAGACGTAGCAACTCGACGCCGGTGTAACCTGTGCCACCGACGATACCGACCTTGACCATAACGTGCCCCTCAACGAAACCACTGGAAAGGCGCAGATGATAGGAGTCCAGAGCCAGAGGGACAACCGCGAACGTGACGTACGGACACGCATGCCACTACTATTTGCGCCACCGTGATCGTGGAAACTCAAAAATGCTGTGGATAAAAGCGCTGCACATCGTCTCAATGGTCTGCTGGTTCGCCGGCCTGTTCTACCTCCCCCGTTTGTTCGTTTACCACTCCATGAGCGAAGACGCCGTCAGTCGTGAGCGATTTTGTACCATGGAGCGCAAGCTTTATCGCGGAATCATGGGCCCTGCAATGATCGGCACACTGGTGTTCGGCATCTGGCTGATTACACTCATCCCCGGGTATCTCCAACAGGGGTGGATGCACGCCAAGCTCACTCTGGTCGTCATTCTGATCGGCTATCACCATATGTGCGGCGCGCAGGTGAAACGCTTCGCGCGCGGCGAGAATGGCCGCAGTCATGTGTTCTATCGCTGGTTCAATGAAATTCCCGTGCTGATCTTGCTGGCGATCGTGATTCTGGTCGTGGTCAAACCCTTCTGACGACAGCGCAGCAAACGCCTCTAACCCCAGACAAGGAAGCCGAGCATGGCAGAACACTTCAAGATCGTTTTCGAAGGGCAGTTGCGAACGGGCGTGGATCTGGAAACGGCTCGTTTGAATCTCGCTCAGTTGTTCAAGAGCGATGTCTCCAGTATCGAACGGCTGTTCAGCGGCAAGCCGATGACCGTCAAACGCGGCCTGACCGGGGACGACGCACAACGGTATTTGAAAGCCCTGAACGATGCCGGCGTCGAAGCCCGGATCGAGCCAGAGCAGCCGGTGGCATGGACGCTGGAAGAAATCGAAGAGCCTGCTCCAGTGAAGCCGGCGTTCCAGCCTGCCGCCTCGCCCTATGCGCCGCCGCGTGCTTCGGTGTCCACCGAATGGCCAAGCGAAGGCGAACTTAGGGTGTTCAGTGTTCAAGGACGTATCGGGCGGCTGCGCTATTTGGCTTGGACCATGGTGCTGAGTGTCGTGGGGATGTTGCTCGCAGCGCTGTGCTTTGGGGTATTGAGCATGTCGCTGGTAGCAGGCGGCCTGCTCGCCACCATACTGGTCATTGCCTTTGCCGTGGTGAGCATCCAAATGGGCGCCCAGCGTCTGCATGATGCGGGCTGGTCGGCGTGGTTGTTGCTGCTGAACCTGGTGCCATTGGTCAACAGCGTGTTCCCGCTGCTGATGATCGTCATTCCAGGCAATCAGGGCCCTAACCGCTATGGCGCTCCACCGCCCAAAAATACCCGCTCGGTGAAAATCCTCGCCGCACTGTGGGTGATTTTCATCGCGCTGGTGTTGGTGGCAGCGGTGCTAGGCGGTTTCCAGAAGGTCAAAGACGAAGTCAACGCGACGACCGGCGAGTATGAGCAAGCATTGCCGTACGATGACGACTCGGACGACAGCACCCCGGATGTGCTCGTAGAGCCGGCAACACCGCCCGATGCAGGCGACAGCGACGAAGCTCAATAACTGCCCAACCGCACGGAAGCGTCTTGACATACGTACCCTTGGAGAATTGCATGACCCGTTACGCCCTGGTCACAGGCGCATCCAGCGGCATTGGCCTGGCCATGGCCGAAGCCTTGGCCCGTCGCGGCCGCAATCTGATTCTGGTTTCCCGCCACCGGGACATGCTGGAAAGCATTGCGCTTGAGTTCACTCAGCGTTTCGGCGTCGAGGTCTTGTTCCGAGCCTGCGACCTTGGCGAGCCGCTTCGCCTGTCGGGATTTCTGCTGGAACTGGAAGAAGGTGAGCGTCAGATCGACTTGCTGGTGAATTGCGCCGGGATTGGCAACAGCGGGCCGTTTCTCGCACAGGAATGGGCGCAGGAGCAGGATCTGCTGGACCTCAATGTGCTGGCCCTGACTCGCCTGTGCCACACCGTTGGCAACTTGATGGCCGTGCAAGGGGGCGGGCAAATCCTCAACGTCGCGTCGATCATGGGCTTTCAACCCGGCCCGTGGATGAGTACCTATGCCGCCAGCAAAGCGTTCGTGCTGCATTTTTCTGAAGGCCTGCGTGAAGAACTTAAAAAGACTGGCGTAAAGATTTCAGTGCTGTGCCCTGGCCCCACCCGGACGTCGTTCTTCAAAACCGCGCAGCTCGACGCCGACAAATTCACCCACGACAACACCATGAGCGCTGAAGAAATCGCGCTGTACACCGTTCGGGCACTGGATAAAAACCGCGCCGTGATCGTGCCGGGCTGGCGAAATCGCTTTCTGATTCGCCTGCCCCGCTTTGCCGGACGCTGGGTGACGCGCAAAATCTGGGGGTCTATCCTCAAGTCGCGCACGTCCGCCTGATCGGCTGCCCTGTCACAAACGGCTGGGCGTGACTCGACACGCTCAGTACACTCGCCCTACCCCTCTCGAACACGGAGCAACAAGGCTGTGGAGACTCTGTTCACCAAGATCATCAACCGGGAAATACCGGCCAGGATCCTCTACGAAGACGATCAGGTGCTGGCATTTCACGACATCGCCCCTCAAGCGCCGGTGCATTTTCTGGTCATCCCGAAAAAACCCATCGCGACCCTCAACGACGTCACCGAAGAAGACAAAGGCCTGCTGGGCCATATCCTCTTCACCGCCCAGCGCCTGGCCAAAGAACAAGGCTGCGAGGACGGTTTCCGTGTGGTGATGAACACCAATGAGAATGGCGGCCAGACTGTTTATCACATTCACATGCACGTACTGGGCAAGCGCCAAATGACGTGGCCGCCGGGCTGATTCGCGTTTTCGACGACTGACTCCCGCCGACTACCCAACACGGGCATCGGCGGGCTGATGCAGGGCAAGCCTGATAAAGGTGATTGAGGTAGACTGGCCGCCGTGGATTTATCCGGAGGTGCCCATGGCTACCGAACGTCACTACTCTCCTGTCGACCGTTTCCTGTTACAAGCCGATGCCGCGATGAAGACGCTGCTGCCTGCCAGCGCGCACGCTCATCGCCCTTCTCCCGCCATCGTGCAACCGGACACCAAGATGAGCGAGACCGACACCCGACATGTCGCGGGTCTCATGCGTATCAACCATACCGGCGAAGTCTGTGCCCAAGCGCTGTATCAAGGTCAGGCCCTGACCGCGAAATTGCCCCATGTCCGCAAAGCCATGGAGCACGCCGCCGAGGAAGAAATCGATCATCTGGTGTGGTGTGAACAGCGCATTCGTCAGCTCGGCAGTCACACCAGTGTGCTCAACCCGCTGTTCTACGGCATGTCATTCGGCATCGGCGCGGTGGCGGGCTTGATCAGCGACAGGGTCAGTCTGGGGTTTGTCGCGGCGACTGAAGACCAGGTCTGCAAACACCTAAACGAGCATCTGGAGCAATTGCCGATCGAAGACGAAAAGTCCCGGGCGATTCTGGAGCAAATGCGCACGGACGAAGAGCAACACGCCGAGGGCGCCATCGACGCAGGGGGATTTCGTTTTCCAGCGCCGGTGAAGTTCGGCATGAGTTTGCTGGCCAAGGTCATGACCAAGAGCACGTACCGCGTCTGACGCTACACACCCTTGGCTCTCAACACGGTTTCTGTGAGAGCCGGCTTGCTGGCGAAAGCGGCGTTTCAGTCGACGTATCTGTTACCGATACACCGCATTCGCCAGAAAGGTGAAGCGTCACCCCGGCGGCTTCACAAGTATCTACACGCTCCTCAGCCCAACTCTACGATTTCGTAATCGTGGGTGATCTCAACCCCCGCCGCGCCCAGCATGATCGATGCCGAGCAGTATTTTTCAGCGGACAGTTCGATAGCGCGCTTGACCTGAGTTTCCTTCAGCCCGCGGCCCTTGACCACGAAATGCAGGTGGATCTTGGTGAACACCTTGGGGTCTTCGGTGGCACGCTCGGCTTCGAGAAACGCCTCGCAGCTTTCAATCGGCTGGCGGGCTTTTTTGAGAATGCTGACGACGTCGAAGTTGCTGCAACCGCCCAAGCCAATCAACACCATTTCCATCGGGCGAACACCCAGATTGCGACCACCGCTCTCGGGCGGGCCGTCCATCACGACAACGTGACCGCTGCCTGATTCGCCCAGAAACATGGCCTCACCCGCCCATTGAATACGTGCTTTCATCCCCAGGACTCCCAAGCTCGAAAAAAGGCGGCCAGCTTAGCACAGGGTCGGAATGTCGCTGAGTGGACCGGAAATGTCGAGAAGCGACAGAAATGTAGGAAATGTCTGAAAAAACGGTGAATTGCCGCTGTCGAACTGCGACAAATCGGAAATACTGCCGATACCTCTAAGAATGCCGGAAGGCGCAGTTTTTTACGGGATACGCCGATGGTTGTCATGACCCCACCGAACAAAGTGAAATTGCTCGACAAGCTTCTTCCCTACGCCCAACGTCGTCGCTGCGCCGCCAAGACCAACATCATCTGCGCGGGTGAGCAGTCCGAGTCGCTGTATTTGATCATCAAAGGGTCAGTCACCATCCTGATCGAGGACACCGACGGTCGCGAGATGATCGTCGCCTACCTCAACAGTGGTGATTTCTTCGGCGAGCTTGGGCTGTTCCAACCGGCCAGCCACGAACCTCAGCGTAGCGCTTGGGTACGAACCAAGACCGAGTGCGAAGTGGCTGAGATCAGCTACGCCAAATTCCGCGAGTTAAGTCAGCACGATCCCGAGTTGATGTACGCCATGGGTGGCCAGATGGCCGAACGACTGCGCAATACCACACGTAAAGTCGGCGACCTGGCGTTTCTCGATGTGACTGGCCGGGTGGCGCGCAGCTTATTGGATCTGTGCAAACAGCCGGATGCCATGACCCACCCTGACGGCATGCAGATCAAAATCACCCGTCAGGAGATCGGCCGAATCGTGGGTTGCTCGCGGGAAATGGTCGGTCGCGTGTTGAAGTCACTGGAAGAACAGAAGCTTGTTCACGTACGCGGCAAGACTATGGTGGTCTTCGGCACGCGCTGATCGCCAACCGACGCTACAGCTCGGCGAAGATTTGTGCGTAGCGTTCGCTCAGTCGGTCGAGAAAATCCGGCGCGGCGAATTGTTCGTGCAACGCGATGTGGCTCTCGGCGCGGCATCGTTGTTCAAGGTCGCACATCTGATTAAAACGGTTGACGGCGTCGACCATCTCAATTCGCTCGTTGTCCAGCAGCATCGCACCATGGGCCAGCACCACAGGCCGCTTGCCGCCTTGGCTCTGCCGCCAGCGCTGGGCGGTGCCGACCATCTTGCGGCCGTCCAGATTGACGTTGAACCGGCCGTCACAGAATGCGCCCTCCACTTCGCCCAGCGAGGCAGCGCCGCCCAATTCGCCCAGTACATCGAGCATGGGCTGGCATAGGCGACGATAGGCGTTTTCGATGCGATCACGATCGTGATCTGACGGGGGTTGCACGTACACCAGCGCGATATTCACCGTGGCCGGGGATTGCGGCACCGGTTCGCCTCCGCTCTCCCGCAGCAGGATCGGCCAACCGAGGTCGGCGAGGGTTTCGCTGGCTTCGGTGAAGCCGTCGAGGCGGTTCAAGCGGCGCGGCATGACCAGCGCGTGATCATTGGGTCGCCAGAACAACAGGCCATAATCGGCCTCTCCAGCGCACACAGAGGCCAGCAGACCCTGCTCGGCCCTGAGACCGGCTTCCACGCAGATGTCTATCACACGAACGGTCATAGCCATTCAACTCCTAATGGGCCTGACGCCCCTTGTAGGAGTGAGCGTG
>NZ_DDHJ01000008.1:11672-19961 GCF_002338065.1 Pseudomonas sp. UBA1879
AGCTCACTCCTACAGAGAAGCGGTCTGCCGAACTCCGCACTTTTCCGTCAATCCAGCGTGCTGGACTTGATCGCAGGGGTGCCCTTCTCCGGGAAGAACAGCCGCTGCAACTCCACGCCCGGCTTTTCGGCGCGCATGAACGCTTCGCCGACCAGAAAGGAATACACGTCGCTGATTTCCATCAGCTCGACATCGGCCCGGTTGAGAATGCCGCTTTCGGTGATGACCAGACGATCCCTCGGGATGCGCGGCAGCAAGTCCAGCGTGGTTTCGAGGCTCACGTCGAAGGTGTGCAGGTTGCGGTTGTTGATGCCGACCAGCGGTGTGTCGAGGGTTTTCAGCGCGCGGTCCAGTTCTTCGCCGTCATGGACTTCGACCAGCACATCGAGGTTGTTGGCTTTGGCGACTGCGGCCAGCTCGGCCATTTTCACGTCATCGAGCGCAGAAACGATCAGCAAGATGCAATCGGCACCCAGCGCCCGAGCCTCGACGACCTGATACGGGTCGATCATGAAGTCTTTACGAATGACCGGCAGCGCGCACGCGCTACGGGCTTCCTTCAAGTAAGCGTCCGCCCCCTGAAAAAAGTCGATGTCAGTGAGCACGGACAGGCACGTTGCGCCCCCCGCTTCATAGCTCTTGGCGATTTCAGCGGGCTGGAAGTTCTCGCGAATCACGCCTTTGCTGGGGGACGCTTTCTTGATCTCGGCGATGACCGCAGGCTGCTTGCGCTTGGCTTGCTCAATCAGCGCCTGGGCAAACCCACGGGGCGCATCGGCAGTGGCGACCAGCGTTTCCAGCTCGGACAAGCTGACGCTGGCTCGTCGGGCCGCGACCTCTTCGGCCTTACGGGCCAGAATCTTTTCCAGTACCGTCGGCACACTCATCCTTCATTCTCCTGTTTGAATACCGCGGTAAACGCACCCAGCTCTTCCAGCTTCTCGCGCGCGAGGCCAGTGTGCAGCGCGTCGTGGGCCAACTCCACGCCCTCTTTCAACGTCGAAGCATGATCAGCAGCATAGAGCGCTGCGCCCGCGTTAAGCACAATCATTTCCGCAGCTTTCTGACCGTTTTCAGTCTTGCGACGACCCAAAGCGTCACGGATCAAATCCAGTGACTGTTGCGGGCTGTCCACCACCAGCCCAAACAGGCTTTGGCTCTTCATGCCCAGGTTTTCCGGCTGCACCCAGTATTCGGTGACTGCGCCGTTCTTCAGCTCAGCGACGAACGTCGGGGCGGCCAGGCTGAATTCATCCAGGCCGTCCTGAGAATGCACCACCAATACGTGCTTGCTGCCGAGGCGCAGTAGCACCTCAGCCAGTGGACGGCATAACGCCTGAGTGAAAACGCCGATGACCTGATGCTTCACGCCTGCCGGGTTGGTCAGCGGGCCGAGCATGTTGAACAGCGTGCGCAGACCCAGATCCTTGCGCGGACCTGCCGCGTGCTTCATTGCTTGATGATGGGTCTGGGCGAACATGAAACCGATACCGACAGCGTCGATACAGCGCGCCACCTGAACCGGCGTCAGGTTGAGATACACGCCCGCCGCTTCCAGCAGATCAGCGCTTCCGCTTTTACCTGAAACCGCACGGTTGCCGTGCTTGGCGACGGTGCAGCCAGCTGCTGAAATGACCAACGAGGCCGCCGTGGAGACGTTGAAAATGTTCGCGCCGTCGCCGCCGGTGCCCACGATGTCGACCACGCGATCCAGCGATTTGAGCTCGACCTGATCGGCCAGCTCACGCATCACCGACACCGCGCCGACGATTTCGTCGATGGTTTCGCTCTTCATGCGCATGCCCATCAGGAACGCGCCGATCTGCGCCTGGGTGCATTGACCGGTCATGATTTCACGCATCACGTCGCGCATTTCGTCGGTCGTCAGGTCCAGTTGATTCACGACCTTGCCGAGCGCCGTTTTGATGTCCATTGCCATAGTTGAAATGCCCTTAACCCTGACGCGTGCCGCCGGTCTGCTTGAGGAAGTTGGCGAACAGCTCGTGGCCCTGCTCGGAGAGGATCGATTCAGGGTGAAATTGCACCCCCTCGACGTTCAATGTCTTGTGACGCAGGCCCATGATTTCGTCGACCGAGCCGTCTTCACGCTGGGTCCATGCGGTCACTTCCAGGCAGTCGGGCAGCGTCTCGCGCTTGACCACCAGCGAGTGGTAGCGGGTGACGGTCAGCGGATGTTTGAGGCCTTCGAAGACACCTTTGTCTTCGTGGATGAGATCGCTGGTCTTGCCATGCATCACTTGGCGGGCGCGGACCACGTCACCACCGAACGCCTGTCCGATGGACTGATGACCCAGGCAAACGCCGAGCACCGGCAGCTTGCCAGCGAAGTGCTTGATCACGTCGATAGAAACCCCGGCTTCATTGGGCGTGCACGGCCCCGGGGAGACCACGATGCGCTCGGGATTCAGGGCTTCGATTTCGGCGACGGTCATTTCGTCGTTGCGGATCACTTTGACGTCGGCGCCCAGCTCGCCCAGGTACTGCACGACGTTATAAGTAAAAGAGTCGTAGTTATCGATCATCAGCAGCATTTTGCGCTTAACCTTTTGAACTGACTTCTAGGGTGGCCTTCCGTTTTCGATACCCGCAGTTGTGCACAGATGAGTCGCAGGCGCTTGTCCGGCGAAACGGCACAGAACAAAGGTACAGAAGGCATATCAATACAGGTCCGGCAAGGCCGGCGGGGAAATAGTCAGGCGCGCCAACGCCAACGGGCGTGAGCCTTGATAACGCGCATCAAGAAGCTGCTGACAATCGACACAGGAAAGGTCTCGTTCATACGTTGCCGCACAGTAGCGTACCGCCGCATGTGGCGCAATATCGTAGTGGCCCGGTGGCAGGTCTTGAACGCGTTTTGGCGGCATTTCGGGCTTGGCAAGCAGCAGATCCAAAGCTCGACGTCGACACAGAATGGGACATTCGATTGATCCACGGCAGGCCTTCTCGTAGTGAGGCTGCTACCTTCTGATACAGCACGCTAAAACAAGAAGGGACCTCTCGATGCTGAAACCCACTCTGCGCCGGCCTTTTGCGGCCTGCCTGCTGTCACTCGCCTGCTCCTCCGCCGCTGCGGCCTCCTCCCCTTATTCCACAATGATCGTGTTCGGCGACAGCCTCGCCGACGCCGGGCAATTCCCTGATGCGGGCGGGCCTCCAGGCGCCACGTTGCGCTTCACCAATCGCACAGGCCCTACGTTCCAGAACGGCAGTGGCGAAACCTTTGGCCTGAATTCCTCGACACTGCTCGGGGGCATGTTGGGGGTTGCGCCCGGCGACTTGCAGGCCTCGACCTCGCCGGTCCGCGCGGCACAGGGCTTGGCGGATGGCAACAACTGGGCGGTGGGTGGCGACCGAACGGATCAGATCCTCTCGGCCATCACCACGCAATCCCAAGTGGCGAACACTGACACGTCGACCGGCGTAACCACGGTGTTTCGTACGCGGCCGGGGTATCTCGCACAGAACAACTTCCGCGCCGATCCGAATGCGCTGTATTACCTCACGGGCGGGGGCAACGACTTCTTGCAGGGACGCGTGATCAGCCCCGCCCAGGCCATCAGCGCGGCCAACAATCTCGCCGACGGGGCGCAAGCGCTGTCCCAGGCAGGGGCGCGTTACATCATGGTCTGGCTGTTGCCGGATATCGGCCAGACGCCCGCTGTGTCCGGCACCTTTCTGCAAGGACCCTCGTCGCTGCTCAGCGGCGTGTTCAATCAGCAGTTGGTCAGCCGTCTGGGGCAGATCAATGCCGAAGTCATTCCCCTGAACGTGCCGGGGCTGGTGCGTGAAGTGCTCGACAGCCCTGCCCGCTTCGGCCTGGCAGCGGATCAGAATCTGGTAGGCACATGTTTCAGCGGCAACGGTTGCCGCGCCAACAGCGTTTACGGCATCAACGGTACATCGCCTGATCCGACCAGGCTGCTGTTCAACGACGGCGTGCACCCGACCGTCGCGGGTCAGCGCCTGATTGCCGACTATGGGTATTCGATTCTGTCGGCCCCTTGGGAAATCACGCTGTTGCCGGAAATGGCCAACGGCACGTTGCGCGCACAGCAGGATGAACTGCGCAGCCAATGGCTGGCAGATTGGGGCAATTGGCAGAACGTCGGGGAATGGCGAGCCATCGTCGCAGGAGGCGGTCAGAAACTGGACTTCGACGCGCAAAGCAACTCCGCCAGCGGCGACGGCCACGGCTACAACCTGACCATCGGGGGCAGCTATCGATTTGCCGAGGAATGGCGCGCGGGTCTGGTCGCCGGGGCTTATCGCCAGACGCTTGAAGCGGGTCCACGGGATTCGGACTACAAGCTCAGCAGCTACATCGCTACTGCGTTCGTGCAATATCAGGCGAATCATTGGTGGGCTGACGTGGCCGCCTCAGGGGGCAAGCTCGATTACGACAACCTCAAGCGCAAGTTCGCGCTGGGCGTCAGCGAAGGCGCAGAAAAAGGCGACACCGGTGGCAATCTCTGGGCACTCAGCGGGCGACTGGGTTTCGATCTGGCCGAGCAACACAGCCGCTGGCATGTCTCGCCATTCATCAGCGCCGACTATTCCCATGTCGAGGTCGACGGCTATGCGGAAAACAGCAGCCGCGCGACGGCCCTCAACTACGACGATCAGACGCGCCGTTCGAAACGACTCGGCGCAGGCCTGCAAGGCAAGTTCGAGGTCACGCCGCAGACGCAGCTGTTCGGCGAAGTGGCCCACGAGCGGGAGTTCGACACCGATCAACAGGACGTGACTATCGCGCTGAACAGCGTGCCGGGGGTCGATTTCAATCTGCAGGGCTATGAGCCGCAGCGCAGTTTGAATCGGGCGAGTATCGGACTGAGCCAGAAGCTCGCGCCGGACCTGACGCTGCGGGCCGGTTACAACTGGCGCAAGAATGATGACGTCACACAGCAGGGGGTGAATCTGGCGTTGAGCCTGGATTTCTAACAACCATCAGACCTGTAGGAGTGAGCTTGCTCGCGATGGCGTCGTGTCAGGCAATAAATGTGTCAACCATCGGCCCCGATCGCGAGCAAGCTCACTCCTACAGAAAAACCGTGTCCGCCGCACGATTGTGCGGCGACAGGTCGACGATCACGCCTCCGGCGTTTGCGCCGCCAAGGCCACTGCACGGAACATCGCGCGGCGTTTATTCAGGGTTTCTTCCCATTCGAGGGCGGGCACCGAGTCGGCCACAATGCCGCCACCGGCCTGAACGTGCAGCTCACCGTTTTTGATCACTGCAGTACGGATCGCAATGGCGGTGTCCATGTTGCCGTTCCAGGCGAAATACCCCACCGCGCCCCCGTACACACCACGTTTGACAGGTTCCAGCTCGTCGATGATTTCCATTGCACGGATTTTCGGCGCGCCGGACAGGGTGCCAGCTGGCAGGATCGCCCGCAGCGCGTCCATCGCCGTCAGCCCTTTTTTCAGCTGACCGGTGACGTTGGACACGATGTGCATCACGTTGGAGTAACGCTCGATGACCATCTTTTCGGTCAGCTTCACCGAGCCCACTTCCGAGACGCGGCCGGTGTCGTTGCGGCCCAGGTCGATGAGCATCAAGTGCTCGGCGATTTCCTTGTCGTCGGACAGCAGATCGACTTCCAGCGCGCGATCCGCTTCTTCGGTCGCGCCGCGAGGGCGAGTGCCAGCGATCGGGCGCACGGTGATCAGGTTGTCTTCGACGCGCACCAATACCTCTGGCGAACTGCCGACGACGTGGAAGTCGCCGAAGTTGAAGAAGTACATATAGGGCGTCGGGTTGAAGCTGCGCAATGCGCGATAGAGGTCAATCGGCGCGGCCTTGAAGTCGATGGACATGCGCTGCGACGGCACCACCTGCATGCAGTCGCCCGCCAGGATGTATTCCTTGATGGTGTCGACGGCTTTTTCATAATCGCCTTGGGTAAAGCTCGACCGAAAGACCGGATCTGCGGCTTGCGGACGCGTCAGGTCCAGACCGCGACGGGGCGTGATCGGCTGACGCAGTTTTTCCATCAGTGCTTCGAGGCGCGCAAGTCCGCCTTCGTAAGCCTCGGGCTGCGAGGGATCGACCAGCACGATGGCGTGCATCTTGCCCGCGAGGTTGTCGAACACCACGACCGCATCGGAGACCATCAGCAGGATGTCCGGTACGCCGATGGGGTCCGGGTTCGGGCTCTTGCCCAGACGCGGTTCGACGTAACGCACGCAGTCATAGCCGAAGTAACCCACCAGACCACCGTTGAAGCGCGGCAAGCCGGGAATGGTGGGTACGTTGTAGCGAGCCTTGAACGTCTCGACGAAGGCCAGCGGGTCTTCGACGTCCAGACGCTCGATCTCGGCGCCGTCGTGGGTCACGCTGACGGTGTGGTCATGCACGCGCAGCACCGTGCGGCATGGCAGGCCAATCATCGAGTAACGGCCCCATTTCTCCCCGCCCTGCACTGACTCCAGCAGGTAGGAGTTGGGCTCGTCGGCGAGCTTGAGGTAGATCGACAGCGGGGTGTCGAAGTCGGCAATGGTTTCGAGAGCAAGCGGAATGCGATTGTAGCCTTCAGCGGCCAAGCGCAGGAATTCTTCGCGGGTCATCATCAGCCTCGTGGTCTGAGGTAAAACGGTCAGGTGTGCAAACGTGCCGGACGTCCGGCCAGATTCAGGTCAGGCGCGCCAACGCCAGCGGGCCAGGGCCTTCATGACTTTCATCCAGAGTTTGCGAGTGACCACCACGATGGATTCTCTAAAGGAGGGGGGTTCAACGTCGGGCAACGTTATCTCAGCCCCAAGATCTAAGCAACCGGGAATCAATTTGCGCAAATCGTCGATCACCAGCGCCGGAGACTCTTCGGCAATTGGCCGACCGTGGTTGTAGCCGTAGCTCAAAGCCACGCACGCCACGCCGGCTGCTTTGGCCGCGAGGACGTCGTTGCGCGAGTCACCCACGAACAGCGATTGCGAGCCTGGAACGCCGGCCATTTTCATCACGAAAAACAGCGCCGCCGGGTCAGGTTTCTGCTGTGGCAAGGTGTCGCCGCCGACGATCCAGCGGAAGAAGCGGCCGAGTTTCATGTCGTCCAACAGCGGCGCAACGAAACGTTCCGGCTTGTTGGTGATGAGGGCCATTTCCACGCCCTGCTTCTGCAGCCACTTCAGGGTTTCGCGTACGCCAGGGTAGACGCGGGTCAGCGAATGGTTATCGCCGTAGGCCTCCATGAAGATCGCAAGCGCTGCTTCGGTGGACGCTTCGTCCACCGAAGAATGGTCCATGTCGTTGGCCAGCGCCCGGCGTACCAACACGCGCACACCATTGCCTATCCAGTCCCGCACGCGCTCGATGCCCGCAGGCGCGCGTCCGAGTTGATGAAGGGTTTTGTCCACAGCTGCGGCCAGGTCCGGCACCGAGTCAACCAGTGTGCCATCCAGATCGAACATGATCAGTTTGGGCAGACGACCCGGAAACAGCTGCTCGAAGCCGCTCATCAGCGCGCCAACGCCAGTTCTGCACGCATTTTTTCAATGACTTCTTTGTAATCGGGTGCATTGAAGATGGCCGAGCCTGCAACGAACGTGTCGGCGCCCGCCGCGGCGATGTCGCGGATGTTCTGGACGTTGACGCCACCGTCGATTTCCAGACGGATGTCACGACCGGACGCATCGATCAACGCGCGCGCTTCGCGCAGTTTGTTGAGGGTGCCAGGGATGAATTTCTGACCGCCAAAGCCTGGGTTCACGCTCATGAGCAGGATCATGTCGACCTTGTCCATGACGTATTCGAGCAGGTTCAGAGGGGTCGCCGGGTTGAACACCAGGCCGGATTTGCACCCGCCTTCGCGGATCAGTTGCAGGGAGCGGTCGATGTGCTGGGTCGCTTCCGGGTGAAAGGTGATATAGGTCGCGCCCGCTTCGACGAAGTCGCCAACGATGCGGTCGACCGGGCTGACCATCAGATGCACATCAATCGGGGCAGTAATGCCGTACTTGCGCAACGCTGCGCACACCATTGGGCCGATGGTCAGGTTGGGGACGTAGTGGTTGTCCATGACGTCGAAGTGAACGATGTCGGCGCCAGCGGCCAGGACATTGTCGACTTCCTGCCCCAGTCGGGCGAAGTCGGCAGAGAGAATCGACGGAGCAATAGCGAAGGGCTGCATGACGCACCTTTTTGAGCGAAATCACGGTGGCGCGCATTGTACTCCAGAGTTTGAAACGTGGGTTGTGTGGCGGATGAATGCCGGTTCAGGTGTGAAGTCTGTTGATTGAACAGAACCTGTGGGAGTGAGCCAACTGTCT
>NZ_DDHJ01000016.1 GCF_002338065.1 Pseudomonas sp. UBA1879
CCAGCTTAGGGATTGGATGCACTTTCACTACCCGTCCCTCGTTGTTCACGTCCTTGAGAGAGTAACGAGCCATCCGATTTTGCTTAGCTCCACGGTCACGAGGCGGGGTATTGCCAGCGTTGTGTGTGTGAAGGGGCGTGTGCCGCCGTTCTTGTAGGAGCTTGGCTTGTCCCGCGGTCGGCGTGAAACACGTCGTAAATTCTGTAAAGCCGGTGCATCAGTTGAATAGCGTTGATCGGATCTGCTGTCGCTGTGCGACAGATCGCGGGACAAGCCACGCTCCTACAGAATGGATGCGTCAGACATTCACCGCCCCACGTTTTTCACGCCGACGGCTTGTACATGCGTCGGCGTTTTTACATCTGCGCTCAAGGCACGGCGCAGGGCGATGAGCAATTTCACGTGGTCATCCTGCCCTTTGTCGGACGAGTGATCGTTGAAGCCTGCGCGTTCGGGCATGGTCGTTCCTCTTTTTTTCTTTTCTTGAGGGGGGGCCTGGAGCAGCCGCGAGCACGGCTTGAAGGCAGGAAGTAGACACGCTTTTTGCCTTTCGGGTTCGTCGCCCGAGATAAGAATTTGGTATCCAGACCGGTACCAATGCAGGCACTGCGCCTGCGCTAGTCCTTTCGGCGCTATCCATATGCCCTAACGATATTTAAATTTCCCTTCTTATATCTATAGAGTCTCGACATCACAGCCATACCTATTTGGAGTCGGAGTTCTCATGCCAGCAGCCTCCCAAGCTTCCACGTCCGCGCAAGCGCCGAGTCAACAGTTCGATGTGCGTCCATTCGCCGAAAAGGTGGGCGCGGAAATCGTCGGACTGGACCTGTCTCGTCCGCTGAATGACGCAGACTTCGCCCGCGTCCATCGCGCGCACCTGGATCATCACGTCGTCGTATTCCGTGATCAGCAGATCACCCCGCAACAGCAGATCGATTTCAGCCGCCGGTTTGGCGTGTTGCAGATTCACGTACTCAAGCAGTTCCTGCTCGCCAACCATCCGGAAATCCTGATCGTCTCCAACATCGTCGAAAACGGTCAGCCGGTTGGACTGGGCGATGCCGGTAAATACTGGCACTCGGATCTTTCTTATAAAGAATTGCCGAGCCTCGGCTCGATGTTGTACGCGCAGGAGCTGCCGAGCGAAGGCGGCGATACCCTCTTTGCCGACATGCATCAGGCGTGGGACACCCTGCCCGAGCATCTGCGCAAAGCCGTTGAAGGGCGCAAAGCCGTTCACAGCTACACCTCGCGCTACAGCCATGGCAAAAACGCCGACAACTGGCGCCCGACCCTGAGCGCCGAGCAATTGGCCCAAGTCGCAGTGGTCAGCCATCCGATCGTGCGCACGCACCCGGAAAACGGCCGCAAGGCGTTGTTCGTCAGTGAAGGGTTTACCACGCACATCGTGGACATCCCGGAAGACGAAAGCCGCGCGATCCTCGAAGAGATCTACGCGCACAGCGTGCGTCCGGAAAACGTCCTGCGTCACAAATGGCAGGAGAACGACATGGTGTTCTGGGACAACCGCTCCCTGATTCACCTTGCAGGCGGCACCCCTGATCACCTGCGCCGTCGTCTGCACCGCACCACCATTCAGGGCGATGCTCCGTTCTGATTCACACTGATTGAAGGAGCCCGCTCCATGAACGCTGTTCTGCAAAGCCACACGGCTAGCAATCGCTCACACGCGCAAGAGGCCAATCAGCCTACCGCTGAAGCGCTGTTGCAAGTCCAGGGCGTAAGCCTGGAATACCGCACCCCGGAACGCGTGGTGCGGGCCACTCATCAAGTCAGTTTCGAAATTGACCCCGCTGACCGCTTCGTGCTGCTCGGCCCCTCGGGTTGTGGCAAGTCGACGTTGCTCAAGGCCGTGGCCGGTTTCATCACGCCCAGCGAAGGGCAGATCCGTCTGGCCGGTCAGCAGGTCAAGGAGCCGGGGCCCGACCGGATCGTGGTGTTTCAGGAGTTCGATCAGCTGCCGCCGTGGAAAACGGTGATCGAGAACGTCATGTTTCCGCTGCTGGCCTCGCGCACCCTCAAGCGTCGCGAAGCGGAAGAGCGGGCCCGGCATTACCTGGAAAAGGTGGGTCTGAGCACGTTTGCCAATGCCTACCCGCACACCCTGTCGGGCGGCATGAAGGCACGGGTGGCGATCGCCCGCGCGCTGGCGATGCAGCCGAAAATCCTGCTGATGGACGAGCCGTTCGCGGCGCTCGACGCCCTGACCCGCCGCAAGATGCAGGAAGAGCTGCTGGAGCTGTGGGAAGAGGTGCGGTTTACGCTGCTGTTCGTCACCCACTCCATCGAGGAGGCGCTGGTGGTCGGCAACCGGATTCTGCTGCTGTCGCCCCATCCGGGTCGCGTGCGTGCCGAAATCAACAGCCATCAATACGACCTGAAAAGCTTGGGCGGCGTGGATTTCCAGGCCTCCGCACAGCGCATTCACCGGTTGCTGTTCGACGAGGGCGAAGCGCCCGTGGCCGAGCAGGATTTGCGGTTTCAGGATATTCGGATCGCTTACTAGTCCCTATTCGTTTTCCTTGTGGGAGCCGGCTTGCTGGCGAAGGCGTCGCATCTGACGCTGCAGTGGTGGATGGCACTACGCCTTCGCCAGCAAGCCGGCTCCCACAGGGGAAGTGCGCTGACTCAGAGAGACAACACCATGAGCCTTTCACCCACCATTCGTGAGGAATACGAAATCGCGCTGGAGCCTTTCACTCAGGAAGACCTGGCCCGCGACATTCCTCTTGTGCAACGCATCTGGCAACAGAGCTGGGTGCGCAAAACCGTGATCCTGATCGCCCTGGCGGTGATCTGGGAGATTGCCGCTCGCATCCAGGGCAATGACCTGTTGCTGCCGAGCTTCATCGACACGGCCAAAGCCTTCATCGACGGCGTCGTCACCGGCGAGCTGCTGGCCAAGGTGTGGATTTCCCTCACCGTGCTGGTCAAGGGCTATTTGATCGGCATCGTGCTTGCGTTCTTCATGACCACGCTGGCGGTGTCCACGCAACTGGGCCGCGACCTGCTCGGCACGCTGACCTCGATGCTCAACCCGCTGCCCGCCATTGCACTGCTGCCGCTGTCGCTGCTGTGGTTCGGGCTGGGTGAAAACAGCCTGATCTTCGTGCTGGTGCATTCGGTGCTGTGGGCCTTGGCACTGAACACCTACGCGGGTTTTCTTGGGGTCTCCGAAACCCAACGAATGGCCGGTCGCAACTACGGCCTGAAGGGCATTCGCTTCGTCTGGCACATCCTGATTCCTGCTGCACTGCCGTCGATTCTGGCGGGTTTGAAAATTGGCTGGGCGTTCGCCTGGCGCACCCTGATTGCCGCCGAGTTGGTGTTCGGCGCGTCGTCGGGGAAAGGCGGTCTGGGTTGGTACATCTTCCAGAACCGCAACGAGCTGTACACCGACAAGGTGTTCGCGGGTCTTGCGGCCGTGATCATCATCGGTCTGCTGGTGGAAAACCTGCTGTTCAGCAATGTGGAGCGCCTGACCGTCAAGCGGTGGGGCATGCAGCGCTGAGCAGACCATAAGAAAACACGCCGCTGAGTGGACCGGATTGCCGGACATGAAGCCATCCAACACGTATCGCTTTTTTGTGAGGATTTTATGGGGACTTCTTTCAAACGCCCGGCACTGACCGCATTGGCGGCGACATTGGGGCTGACGAGCGCGCTGTTGAGCAGCGGTGCACACGCCGAAGGCAAAATCAGCATCGCCCAGCAGTTCGGTATCGGCTATTTGATTCTCGATGTCGTGCAGCAGCAGAAGCTGATCGAGAAGCACGGCAAGGAAGAGGGCATCGACATCAAGGTCGACTGGAACAGCATTTCCGGTGCGACCGCGATGAACGAAGCGCTGCTGGCCGGTGCGCTGGACGTAGTGTCGGCAGGCGTGCCGCCGATGCTGACCATCTGGGACCGCACCAAGGGCAAGCAGAACGTCAAAGCCATCGCCTCCCTGGGCTCGATGCCGAACTACCTGCTCAGCAACAAGGCTGACGTGAAGACCCTCAAGGACTTCACTGACAAGGATCGCATCGCCGTGCCGGCTGCAGGCGTGGGCTTCCAATCGCGTACCTTGCAGATCGAAACCGCCAAGCTGTTCGGTAACGACAATTACAAGAAATTCGACAACATCTCCGTCAGCCTGCCGCACCCGGACGCCACCTCGGCGTTGATCGCGGGTGGCTCGGAAATCAGCGCGCACTTCTCCAGCCCGCCGTTCCAGTATCAGGAACTGGAAAACCCCAATGTGCACAAAGTGCTGAGTTCGTATGACGTGCTGGGCGGTCAGGCCACGTTCAATGTGCTCTACACCACGCAGAAATTCCACGACGAAAACCCGAAAACCTACAAAGCCTTCTACGACGCGCTGGCCGAAGCCGAGAAGATCATCAAAGCCGACAAGAATACGGCGGCGAAGACCTACATCGAGGTCGAGAAGTCCAAGCTGCCGTTGCCGTTGGTGGAGAAGATCGTCAACGACCCGGAAATCGACTTTACCGTCGTGCCTCAGCGCACCTACATCTACGCCGAGAAATTGCATGAAATCGGCGTGCTGAAGAACAAGGCCGACAGTTGGAAGGATTTCTTCTTTGAAGAGGCCCATGGTGGGGCGGGTAGCTGATTACACCGTGTGAGATGTTGTGGGAGCCGGCTTGCTGGCGAAGGTGGTGGACAGGGACGAACAGGTCGGCTGACACATCGCCTTCGCCAGCAAGCCGGCTCCCACAGTGAGGATGCGGCATGTTCAATCCTGCCAATGCCAGGCCGGTTGATCCAGCATTCCTTGACCGACAATCCCTGCCTGTCCCGATTTGTTTTCCAGCGCGCTTGCCCGCGATGGGGGTGTGTCAGCCGGTGACGCGAGGGCAGACAAATCACATTCGAGGACAACCGCTCCTACGGTTTTGTGGCGTGTCCACAACCTGCGATACCCCGCAGTCCCTGTAGGAGCGTGGCTTGTCCCGCGATCGGCGGGGAACCCGTCGTGAATTTGATGCCTTCGGTGTGTCAGGTATGCCGCGTTTAACGATTTTGCTACCGCTTCGCGGCAGATCGCGGGACAAGCCACGCTCCTACAGAGGTCAGCGGTGTTCCATCCATTGGCTGAACAGCCGCGCTTCAATCCGGCCAATGCAAGGCCGGTTGATCCAGCATTCCTTGATCGACAATCCCTGCCTGTCCCGATTTCTTTTCTAGTGCGCTTGCCCGCGATGGGGGTGTGTCAGCCGATGACGCGATGGCAGACAAATCATATTCGAGGACAACCGCTCCTGCGGTTGTGTGGCGTGTCCACAACCTGCGATACCCCGCAGTCCCTGTAGGAGCGTGGCTTGTCCCGCGATCGGCGGGGAACCCGTCGTGAATTTGATGCCTTCGGTGTGTCAGGTATGCCGCGTTTAACGATTTTGCTACCGCTTCGCGGCAGATCGCGGGACAAGCCACGCTCCTACAGAGGTCAGCGGTATTCCATCCATTAGCTGAACAGCCGCGCTTCAATCCGGCCAATGCAAGGCCGGTTGATCCAGCATTCCTTGATCGACAATCCCTGCCTGTCCCGATTTCTTTTCTAGTGCGCTTGCCCGCGATGGGGGTCAGCCGATGACGCGAGGGCAGACAAATCATATTCGAGGACAACCGCTCCTACGGTTTTGTGGCGTGTCCACAACCTGCGATACCCCGCAGTCCCTGTAGGAGCGTGGCTTGTCCCGCGATCGGCGGGGAACCCGTCGTGAATTTGATGCCTTCGGTGTGTCAGGTATGCCGCGTTTAACGATTTTGCTACCGCTTCGCGGCAGATCGCGGGACAAGCCACGCTCCTACAGAGGTCAGCGGTGTTCCATCCATTAGCTGACTAGCCGCGCTTCAATCTGGCCAATGCCACGCCGGTTGATCCAGCATTCCTTGACCGACAATCCCTGTCTGTCCCAATTCTTTTTCCAGCACGACGCTGTTGCACTCGGGGTCTTGCTCCAGCGCTGCGATCAGGCGGCTGGCGTGGGACACGACCCACACCTGACACCGTTGCGATGCCCGAATGATCAGCCTTGCCAGCGCAGGCAGCAGATCGGGGTGCAGGCTGGTTTCCGGTTCGTTGAGCACCATCATGGTCGGTGGGCGGGGTGTCAGCAGGGCGGCAATCAGCAACAGGTAACGCAACGTGCCGTCCGACAACTCGGAGCCGGATAGCGGTCTCAACAACCCTTGCTGATAGAACTCCAGCGCAAACAACCCGCCGCCTTGCGCATCGATGGCGACCCGCGCCCCCGGAAAGGCATCGCTGATCGCAGCATCCAGCGCTTCTGCTTCGCCAATCTCACGAATGGTCTGCAAGGCCGCTGCCAGATCCCGCCCGTCGTGATGAAGCACCGGCGTGCGCGTGCCCAATTGCGGCTTGCGCGCGGGGGCGTCGGCGTCGCTGCGGAAGTGATCATAAAATCGCCAGCCGCGAATGCTCTCGCGCAGTCGCAGCACTTCGGGGGATGAGCGCAGATTACCCACCTGATCGAACAGGCTGTCGAAGGTCGGCGTGTGTTGCGTCAGCACATCCCAGCTGCGGCCTTCTCGCGTGCGAACCATCGGCCCGGCGCGATCCACCAGCAGACTGGCGGGACGATAAAGCGGCCCGGCCCAGATGCATTCACGCTTGATTTCCGGGTCAAGCGCGAACGCCGTGGGCGCGTTCGAAGGTGGGGGCAGGCCCAGCGAAATCGCGTAGCTGAAGTCCTCGGCAGCGAAGCCCAGGCGCAATCGCACGACCTCTTTTCGCGGCCCGCCTTGGACCTCGACTTCGCCATTGCGCATGCGACGGCTGAGGGTTTCCGGCCCGGCCCAGAACGTCGACTTCAGCCCCCCTTCCCGCGCCAACGCATTGATCACACCGCCCTGTGCCGTTTCGGCCAGCAAACGTAAGGCGCGATAGAGGTTGGACTTGCCGCTGCCATTGGGGCCTGTGATGAGGTTCAGGCGTGCCAGCGGCATCACCAGCGTATTGATAGAGCGGTAATTGGCGACGGCGAGGGTGGTCAGCATCAAGCGGTCCTTGCGAAGAACAGGCGCGATTGGCAGGTCACGGTTTCCGGAGTTTAGCGGGCAAAGGAACCCTGATCTACGCTCACAGTCGCATGATCACACCACGACGGCCCTCGGCGGCGCGGTGCACGCAACGGCAGTGGCACAAGGAGCTTGCATGCCTGCTCAACCCTCGGTTTTTCAACATTCTCTGACTGCGCTTGTACTGAGCCTGTGCCTGCCGTTGCTGTCTGGCTGTGGCAAGGAAAAGCCTAAAGACCCGGTACTGCCGCGTGTGCAGGTGCAACAGGTCAAAACCACTGACTTCGCCGCCGCTGTCGCTTTGACCGGCGACATTCAAGCCCGGATACAAACGCAACTGTCGTTCCGCGTTGGCGGCAAGATCATTCAGCGCATGGTGGACGTGGGCGACCGTGTCACCGCCAAGCAGGTGCTCGCCAAGCTCGACCCCAAGGATTTGCAGACCAACGTTGATTCGGCCAATGCCGCTGTCGCCGCTGAACAGGCCCGCGTGAAGCAAACCGCGGCGGCTTTCGTGCGCCAGGAAAAACTGCTGCCCAAGGGGTACACCAGCAAAAGCGAATACGATTCTGCGCAAGCGCAACTGCGCGGCAGCCAGAGCGCGCTGAAGGCCGCTCAGGCGCAGTTGGCCAATGCGCGCGAGCAACTGGGCTACACCGCGCTGGTGGCCGACGCGCCGGGCATCATTACTGCGCGTCAGGCCGAAGTGGGCCAAGTGGTGCAAGCGACCATGCCGATTTTCAGTCTGGCCCGCGATGGCGAGCGCGATGCCGTGTTCAACGTGTACGAATCGCTGTTCGTCAATCCGCCGACGGATCAGCCGGTCGAGGTCACGTTGCTGGACAACCCGCAGGTCAAGGCCACGGGCAAGGTGCGTGAAGTCACGCCTGCGGTTTCAGCGCAAACCGGCACCTTGCAGGTGAAGATCGCACTGCAAACCCTGCCGCAAGGCATGCAACTGGGCTCCGTCGTCAGCGCTGCGCTGTCAGTGCCGGCCAAACAGAGCGTTGAGCTGCCGTGGTCGGCGTTGACCAAAGGGTTGGGCGATCAACTCGGCCAGCCTGCAGTGTGGGTGGTGGATGACCAAAACAAAGTCAGCCTGCGCGGCGTGACAGTGGGGCGCTACCTGACCGGTAAGGTGATCATCGTCGACGGTTTGAAGAATGACGAAAAAGTCGTCGTCGCAGGCAATCAACTGCTGCACCCGGACATGAAGGTCGAACTGGCCGACGTCTACAAAAATCCGACAGGAGCCCAGCCATGAAGCGCCTGTCCGGAGTCGTATTGATGGGCCTGCTGCTCGGCGCGTGCAGCAAGGAAGAGCCAGCACCGGAGCCCGTGCGGCCCGTGCTGTTCGTGGAAGTGAAACCCCAGGCTGAAGAAAACCTCGGCCGATTCGCCGGCAACATCGCCGCGCGGTATGAAAGCACCCTCGGGTTTCGCGTCTCGGGTCGTATTGCCCAGCGCAATGTCGATGTAGGCGCCGAAGTGAAGAAGGGCGATCTGCTCGCCGTACTCGACCCGACCGACCAACAGAATCAGGTGCGATCGACTCAGGGCGATCTGGCCCGTGTCGAGGCGCAATTGATCAACGCTCAAGCCAACGCGCGGCGCCAGCAGGAGCTGTTCGACCGGGGCGTTGGCGCGCAGGCGGCGCTGGACGTCGCAGTGACTGACCTCAAGACCTCGCAGTCTTCCTTCGATCAGGCCAAAGCCGCGCTGCAACAGGCTAAAGATCAGTTGAGCTACAGCGAATTGCGCACCGATCACGACGCCGTGGTGACTGAGTGGAAGGTCGAGGCCGGGCAAGTGGTCAGCGCGGGCGAACAGGTCGTGACGCTGGCACGCCCGGACATCAAGGAAGCGGTGATCGATCTGCCGGGGCAATTGGCCGATCAGTTGCCCAAGGACGTGCTGTTCAAGGTCGCCAGTCAGTTGGAGCCCGAAATCAACACCTCCGCGACCATCCGCGAGCTGGAGCCCCAAGCCGAAAGCACCACCCGCACCCGTCGCGCACGCCTGACTCTGGCCGACACGCCGCCTTCCTTCCGCCTCGGCACCGCCATCAGCGTGACGCTTAGTTCGGCCATCGAACCGCGCATCGAGTTACCGCTGAACGCCTTGCAGGAAGTCGATGGCAAAACGCAGATCTGGATCATCGACACCCAGAACCAGACGGTCTCGCCACGCGCTGTTCATGTGATCAGTCGCGACGATGACAGGATGGTGCTGGCAGGCGGCGTGAAAGGTGGGGAGCTGGTGGTGACCGCTGGCGTTAACAGCCTCAAACCGGGGCAAAAAGTCAAAGTCGATAAGGACAGCCCACGATGAAAGGGAAGTTCAACCTCTCCGATTGGGCGCTCAAGCATCAGTCTTTTGTCTGGTACCTGATGTTCGTCGGCCTGCTGATGGGCGTGTTCTCATACATGAACCTGGGCCGCGAGGAAGACCCCTCGTTCACCATCAAAACCATGGTCATCCAGACCCGGTGGCCGGGCGCGACCGTGGACGAAACGCTGGAACAGGTCACCGACCGCATCGAGAAAAAGCTCGAAGAGCTCGATTCTCTCGATTACGTGAAGAGCTACACCCGACCTGGCGAGTCCACGGTGTTCGTGTACCTGCGTGACACCACTAGCGCGGCGGCGATTCCGGAAATCTGGTACCAGGTTCGCAAGAAAATCGACGACATCCGCGGGACGTTCCCCCAAGGCCTGCAAGGTCCGGCCTTCAACGATGAATTCGGCGACGTCTACGGCTCGATCTATGCCTTTACCGCCGATGGCCTGACCATGCGGCAGCTGCGCGATTACGTGGAACAGGTTCGCGTGCAGATTCGCGATGTGCCGGGATTAGGCAAGGTCGAGATGATCGGCCAGCAGGACGAAGTGCTGTACCTGAACTTCTCTACGCGCAAACTCGCAGCGCTGGGGTTGGACCAGCGTCAGGTCGTGCAAAGCCTGCAATCGCAGAACACGGTCACTCCGGCGGGCGTCATCGAGGCCGGCCCCGAGCGCATTTCGGTGCGCACGTCGGGCCAGTTCGCTTCAGAAAAAGACCTGGAAAAGGTCAACCTGCGCCTCAACGATCGCTTCTATCGCCTGACCGATATCGCTGAAATCAGCCGTGGCTACGTCGATCCGCCCAAACCGCTGTTTCGTTACAACGGCAAGCCCGCCATCGGCCTCGCCATCGCGATGAAGAAGGGCGGCAACGTTCAGGAATTTGGTAAAGACCTGCACGCGCGCATGGAAGCTGCGACCGCCGACCTGCCCATCGGCGTGGGCGTCAACAACGTTTCGGATCAGGCGCAGGTGGTCGAGAAGGCTGTTGGCGGCTTCACCAGCGCGCTGTTCGAAGCGGTGGTGATCGTGCTGATCGTCAGCTTCATCAGCCTCGGCATGCGCGCCGGGTTGGTGGTGGCGTGTTCGATCCCGCTGGTGTTGGCGATGGTCTTCGTGTTCATGGAGTACAGCGGCATCACCATGCAGCGGATCTCGCTGGGTGCGCTGATCATCGCCCTCGGCCTGCTGGTGGACGACGCGATGATCACGGTCGAGATGATGGTCTCGCGGCTGGAAATGGGCGACTCCAAGGAGCAGGCCGCGACCTACGCCTACACCTCTACCGCCTTTCCGATGCTCACCGGCACCTTGGTGACCGTCGCCGGTTTCGTGCCCATCGGCCTCAACGCCAGTTCGGCGGGAGAGTACACCTTCACGCTGTTCGCGGTGATTGCCGTGGCGATGTTGGTGTCGTGGGTCGTCGCGGTGCTGTTCGCGCCGGTCATCGGCGTGCACATCCTCAGCGAGAACGTGAAAAAGAAGGACGAACACCACAAGCCTGGTCGCATCGCCCGGGCATTCAATAGCTCGATGTTCTGGGCCATGCGGCATCGCTGGCTGACGATCATCGTCACGGTCCTGCTGTTCGCGACGTCGGTGTTTTGCATGCGCTTCGTGCAGAACCAGTTCTTCCCGTCGTCGGACCGACCGGAAATCCTCGTCGACCTCAATCTGCCGCAAAACGCGTCGATCAACGAGACGCGCAAGGCTGTGGACAGGCTCGAAGCCAGCCTCAAGGACGACCCGGACATCGTGCGCTGGAGCACCTACATCGGGCAGGGCGCGGTGCGTTTCTACCTGCCGCTGGACCAGCAACTGGAAAACCCCTATTACGCGCAGCTGGTGATCGTCAGCAAAGGCCTCGAAGAGCGGGCCGGGTTGATGGATCGATTGAAAAAGCGGCTGCGGGACGAGTTCGTCGGCATCGGCACTTACGTGCAGCCCCTGGAAATGGGCCCGCCGGTGGGGCGTCCGATTCAATACCGTGTCAGCGGCGACAACATCGACAAAGTGCGTCAGCACGCCATCGACCTTGCCACCCTGCTCGACAAAAACCAGCACATCGGCGAGATGATCTACGACTGGAACGAGCCCGGCAAAGTCCTGCGTATCGACATCAATCAGGACAAGGCACGGCAGCTGGGGCTGTCGTCCGAGGACGTCGCTCAGTTGATGAACAGCATCGTCACAGGTTCCGCCGTGACCCAGGTGCGCGACGACATCTACCTCATCAACGTGGTCGGGCGCGCCGTAGATGTGGAACGCGACTCGCCGGAGACCCTGCAGAACCTGCAGATCGTCACGCCGCAGGGCACATCGATTCCGCTGCTGGCTTTCGCCAACGTGCGTTATGAGCTGGAGCAGCCGCTGGTCTGGCGTCGTGACCGCAAACCGACTATCACTCTGAAAGCCGCCGTGCGCGATGAAATGCAGCCGACCGATCTGGTAAAAGAGCTGAAGCCTGAAATCGACAAGTTCGCCTCGGCCCTGCCGCCGGGTTACAAGATCGCCACGGGCGGTACGGTGGAGGAGAGTGGCAAGGCGCAGGGGCCGATTGCCAAGGTCGTGCCACTGATGATCTTCCTTATGGCCACCTTCCTGATGATCCAGCTGCACAGTGTGCAGAAGATGTTCCTCGTGGCGAGTGTCGCCCCGTTGGGGCTGATCGGCGTGGTGCTGGCGCTGGTGCCTACCGGCACGCCCATGGGCTTCGTGGCGATCCTCGGGATTCTCGCGCTGATCGGCATCATCATCCGCAACTCGGTGATTCTGGTGACGCAGATTCATGAGTACGAAGTGGCCGGCTACCTGCCATGGGACGCCGTGGCGGAAGCCACCGAGCATCGGCGTCGGCCGATTCTGCTCACGGCAGCCGCAGCGAGTCTGGGCATGATCCCCATCGCCCGTGAAGTGTTCTGGGGGCCGATGGCGTACGCGATGATCGGCGGGATCATCATCGCCACCCTGCTGACACTGCTGTTCCTGCCTGCGCTGTACGTGGCCTGGTACAAGATCAAAGAGCCGACGCAAGAGCAACGCGAGAAGTCCGAGCAGGAAAAAAAGCGCAAGGCTGAGGAGCAGGCTTCGGACGAAGAAAACGAAGGAGGTGAGCCCGCTCCTACACGCTGACGTCCAACGGCCTGCACGGTTTTAGGAAATGTTTGAACGACGCGTGTAGGCGTATCAAGCGTCGGACGCGTGAACGCTTCTGCCAAGGGCGTAGGGACTGCCGGGGTGACCCTCCTGCGCCTGCAGCAGAAGTAAAACCGGGCTTCGCCTCAAACCCTGCGCCAGACACTCGCCAACCATGGCTGCTGTTCCCTTGGCAGCCCCTCCGGCCGGTAGTAATGCTCGACCTCGACAAACCCGGCTTCGATCAGCAGCGCGGTCCAGGATTCCAGATCATGAAACGAGCCATACCGCTCGCCCTTCCAGCCTTCCTGGTTGTTGCCGCGAGGATTGGAGCTGAACAGCACGCCGCCCGGTTTCAACGCATCGCGCAACTCGCCCAAGACACGCGGCAATTCCTGACGGGGAACATGGAAGAGAGAGGCGTTGGCGAAAATGCCGTCGAAGCGCTCGGCGGGCAGGTCCAGTGCCAGAAAATTCTGGTGGAAGACCTCACAGCCACTGTCGGCACGGGCCATCTCGGCAAAACGCTCCGAGCCATCCAGCCCCGTCGCTACGTGACCCAAGGCCGTAAACGCACGCAGATCCCGCCCCGGCCCGCAGCCGAAGTCGAGAATCTGGAACGGTGCCGAGCCCTGAATATTGCGCAACAGCGCATCGATGTTCTGAGTGACATCGTGATCCCGCGTGCCCTCACGAAAGCCCTCGGCCACATCGTTGTAATTGCCCAGCGTCGTGGCGGTGATCTGAGCGAGGTCGTTTGGATCGAGTTTCATGAGGGCAAATTCTGAGCGGAGAAGCGGCCAATATACTCGTGCTCGCCGTAATCGACGCAAATCTGTAGGAGTGAGCTTGCTCGCGATTAGGGTGTATCAATTGCAAACAATGTCTCTGTACCTCCGCGATCGCGAGCAAGCTCACTCCTACAGGGGCGTGCCAGGACAGTGGCTTCATCGATACCGCTAGCTCGACAAGCCGTTCTGCTTCAGGTGAGAACTCGCAACCCTGATCACATCACCGCTTATTCAACCGCAACGCCAACCGATCCCCGCTCAGCTGTATCACCGCCACCAATGCGACCAGCAGCACGATCACGGTCAGCATCACTTGGGTATCAAAACGTTGATAGCCATAGCGATAGGCGATGTCGCCCAGGCCGCCTGCGCCAATCGCGCCGGCCATGGCGGAGGAGTTGATCATTGTGACGAGGGTGATGGTGAAGCCGCCGACGATCCCCGGCAGGGATTCAGGCAGCAGGACGTGCCAGACGATGTGCCAGCGGCGACAGCCCATGGCTTGGGCGGCTTCGATCAGGCCGTGGTCGACTTCTCGCAGGCTGACTTCAGCGATACGGGCGAAGAACGGCGTCGAGGCGATGGTCAGTGGCACGACCGCCGCCCAGACGCCATAGGTCGTGCCGACAATCAGCCGTGTGAAGGGGATCAGCGCGACCATCAGAATCAAGAATGGCACCGAACGAAAGATGTTCACGAAGGCGCCCAATACCCGATTCACGTTCGGCGCTTCGAAAATGCCGCCTTTGCCGCTCGTGACCAGAATCACCGCCAGCGGAACGCCCAAAAGCAATGCAATCAGCGACGACACGCCGACCATCAGAAACGTGTCGAGCGTGCCTTGCCACAACCGTTCAAACCACATAACCCAATACCTTTGCGTGTTGCGCCAGCTTGCGAGCGCGGATGAGCAATTCGTCAACCGACAGCGGGGAGTGGCCGACAGCCAGAATCAAATGTCCCAGCGCCCGGCCCTGGATACGTTCGATGCCCCCGTGCAGCAGGCTCACGCGGCCGCCAAAAGCACTGAACAACGCTGAGAGATCTGGCGCGCTGCCGTCGGCTCCGGTGAACTGCACGTCCAGCACGATGCTGGCGTTCTTTTCTGTCGGCTCTGGCTGCAAGCGGGCTTGCAGGTCGTCGGGCAGCGCGTGTTGCAGTGGTGCCAGCAGGGTCTTGCTTACCTCGTGTTGCGGATCACCAAACACTTGCCACACTGGGCCTTGCTCGACGATTCGGCCTTTTTCCAGCACCACCACGCGGTCGCAGATCTCGCGAATCACCGCCATTTCGTGGGTGATGAGGATGATCGTCAGGCCCAGACGCTGATTGATCTCGCGCAGCAGACCGAGGATCGATTGCGTGGTCTCGGGATCGAGCGCCGACGTGGCTTCATCGCACAGCAGGATTTCCGGATCGTGCACCAGCGCGCGGGCGATACCGACGCGCTGTTTCTGGCCGCCGGACAGTTGCGCGGGATAAGCGTTGTGTTTGTCTTGCAGGCCCACCAATTCCAGCAGTGCCGCCACCTTGCGCTGACGCTGTTCGTTGGGAATGCCAGCCACCTTGAGCGGCAGCTCGACGTTTTTCCAGACGGTCTTGGCTGACATGAGATTGAAGTGCTGAAAGATCATGCCGATCCGGCGGCGCAGTTCCACGAGCTTGTCTTCGTTGAACGCCGCGATGTCGATTTGATCGATCAGCACCCGGCCAGTGCTGGGTTGTTCCAGCCGATTGATGGTGCGGATCAGCGACGACTTGCCCGCGCCGCTGCGTCCGATGATGCCGAACACCTCGCCGCGCTGAATATCCAGATCGATGCCCTGCAGGGCGGCCACTGGCCCTTGCTGCCCTTGGTACACCTTGCCCAACTGGCTGAAGCGCACGTGGGCGTTGGCTTTTTCCGGGTGCAGGTGCGCCTGTGCGGCGGAATGCGGCGTGGGCGCTTCCAGTGGCAGGGAGCGTTGCACAGTGGCGGTCATGGTCAGTTCTTCCAGCCAGGCTGATACAGCGTCCCGTTCACCTTATCCAGCGAGGCGCGTACCACAGGGGAGTGCTGATAAATATCGATGAATTTGGCGAGGCGAGGATCGTCCTTGTGATCCGGCTTGATCACGAATTGAATCACGTATTCGGGGTGATCGAGGCCGTCGAACAGGATTGCCGAGGTGGCATCGAAGCTCTTCGCCGAGCGGATGTAGGCGGGGTAGCCCTGTACCAGGTCCGCGTCGTCATAGGCGCGCACCAATTGCACGGCTTCAACTTGAATCAGTTTGATCTTCTTCGGGTTGCTGGTGATGTCGTCTTCGGTGGCCTTGTAGCCCACGCCCGGCTTGAGGGTCAGTAGACCGGCCTTGGCCAGCAGTTGCAGGCCGCGTCCGCTGTTAATCGGGTCGTTGGCGATGGCCACAGTGGCGCCGGTCGGCAGCTCATCGAAGCTTTTGTATTTCTTCGAGTACAGGCCGACGTTGTTGATGATTCCCGGCGCATAAGGCACCAGATCGAAACCCGACGCCGCCTTGGCGTTTTCCAGGAACGGGATGTGCTGGAAATAATTCACGTCGATGTCGCCCGCATTGAGGCTGACGTTCGGTGCGATCCAGTCGGTAAATTCAACCAGTTCGACTTTCAGCCCTTGCTTCTCGGCCTCAGCCACCGCAGTTTCCAGCGGGATGGCGAATGCGGCGGTGGTGCCGACTTTCAGCGGCTGGTCGGCGGCCTGGGTGATGCCGGTGAACAGGCCGAGGGAAAGGGCCAGGGTGAGGAGTGTTTTGCTCATGGTGTGGTGTCCGGTTCGGTCGTCTGGTTATTAATGTTGGGTTTCTGCGTGTACGCCTTCGCGAGCACGCTCACTCCTACGGGGCCGCGGGAAGCCACAGGTTTGTGAACGGCACAATCCCCAGTAGGAGTGAGCTTGCTCGCGATAGCGGCCGCTCAACTGGCGTAAATCATGGGTTTGAAATTCGGTAGCTGGCCCCCGCATGCCTTTCGGGCAAGCGCGCATCACCCTCGACGAACAGCTTCTCGCGCAGTGTCCCGTGCTCGTAGGCGGTCTTGTACGAACCGCGCCGTTGCAGCTCGGGAATCACCAGGTCGATAAAGTCCTCATAGCTTTCCGGGGTGACGATACGGGTCAGGTTGAAGCCATCGAGGCCGGTTTCGGCGATCCAGGATTCCAGCGCGTCCGCCACCTGCTCGGGCGAACCGATGACGTTGATGTAGCGACCGCCCAGCGCGTGCTGATCCAGCAGTTTCTGCCGGGTCCAGTCGTTGTTCTTGAGGATCTTGGTCGCCGATTGAATGGCGTTGCTCTTCACGTGCTGGATCGGCTCGTCCAGTTCGTAATCGGCGAAATCAATCCCGGTCGATGCCGAAAAATGCGCAAGCCCCGCTTCAGCGCTGGCGTACTGCAGATACTCGGCATGCTTGGCGCGGGCAGCGTCTTCGGTCTCACCGACAATCACGTTCAGCCCCATGAATATCTTGATGTCGTCCGGGTTGCGACCGGCGGCCACGGCGCTGGCGCGCACCTTGTCCACTTGCTCGCGAGTCGCCGGTTTGTTCTGCCCGCTGATGAACACGCACTCGGCATTGCTGCCCGCAAACTGCAGGCCGCGATCCGAGCTGCCTGCCTGAAACAGCACCGGCGTACGTTGTGGCGAGGGCTCGCAGAGGTGATAACCCTCGACCTGATAAAACTCGCCGTGATGCCGCACGTAGTGGACTTTTTCTGGCTGCGCGTAGATCCGCGCTTCACGGTCTTCGATGACCGCGTCGTCTTCCCAACTGCCTTCCCAGAGCTTGTACAGCACCTCCAGGTACTCGTCGGCCTGATCGTAGCGCCGGTCGTGTTCGATCTGCTCGTTCAGGCCCATGGCCTTGGCGGCGCTGTCCAGATAGCCCGTGACGATGTTCCAGCCCACACGGCCTCGGGTCAGGTGATCCAGCGTCGACATACGCCGGGCGAACAGATACGGCGCTTCGTACGTCAGGTTGGCGGTCAGACCGAATCCGAGATTTTTGGTGACAGCGGCCATGGCCGACACCAGCAACAACGGGTCGTTGACAGGGAGTTGGATCGACTCCTTCAACGGCACGGCGATCGACTTCTGATACACATCGTAAACGCCCACGATGTCGGCGATGAACAGCCCGTCGAACAGCCCGCGCTCCAGCAGCTGCGCCAGATTGGTCCAGTATTCGATCGTCTTGTATTGGGTGGACGTGTCTCGGGGGTGCGTCCAGAAACCATGATTGATGTGCCCGATGCAGTTCATGTTGAACGCGTTGAGCAGAATCTTTTTCTTGCTCATCAGATCGTCCCCCGGCGCGGTGGATTGACGTCGTTCAGGTAAAAATTGCCGATCGCGTGGTACTTCCAGCGCACCGGATCGTGCAGCGTGTGCACCCGCGCGTTGCGCCAGTGACGATCCAGGCCATGTTCAGCGAGTGTGGATTGAGAACCGGCCAGTTCGAATAACGTGCTGCCGGCGGCGAGCGAAATCTCGGTGCTGATGGCGCGGGCTTCAGCCACGGCAATCGACGCTGCGGCGACGTTCTGCGCGCTGCTGTCAGCCTGGGCACGATCCAGACATTCGCCCGAGCGTTCGAGCAAGGCTTCGGCGGCGTGCAGACGGATGCCGAGCTTGCCGAAACTGTGCAGCGTCAGCGGGTCGTCCACGGCTTTTTCAATGCCCGAATCGATCCACGGGCGGGTGCGCGTGCGGACGAAATGCAGCGCGTCTTCGTAGGCGGCGCGGGCGATGCCGGTGTCGATGGCGGCATGAAGAATCTGCGCCAACGGACCGACTGTGGTCGGGCGCTCGAAGGCAGTCTGGAACGGCACCACGTCTTCATCGCTGACGTATACGTTGTCGAACACCACCGAGCCGCTGCCGGTGGTGCGCTGGCCGAAACCGCTCCAGTCATCGATCACGCTCAGGCCCGCCGCATTTGCCGGGACGAAGGCCAGTTGCTGAACGCCGTCGTCGGCGATCACCGAGGTCGGAATACGCTGCGCGTAGATCGCCCCGGTGGCGTAGAACTTGCGGCCATTGATGCGCCAACCGTCACCGTCGCGACTTAACCGCGTGGTGCGGTCATGGGCATTGCGGGTGCCAAGTTCTGCCAGCGCGTTGCCGAAACGCTGACCGGCAAGCACTTCGGCATACAACCGTTTTTGCTGCTCGGGGCTGCCGTTCACGCGCAACACTTCCAGCGCATAAAAGTGGTTCTGCGGAATTTGCCCTAGCGAGCCGTCGGCAGCCGAGATGATGCGAACGACTTCGGCCAGCGTGACATTGGATACGCCCGCGCCGCCAAAGGCTTTAGGCACGCTGATGCCCCAAAGCCCCGAGCGGGAGAACTGTTCAAGTTCGGCGTGGGGCAAGCGGCGTTCGCGATCACGCACGGCGCTCTCTTGTTTGAAACTCTCGGCCAGTGCGCGGGCGACAGCCAGTGCCTGGGCGTCATCTTTGATGATCGCGGTAACCACCTGCGTATCACGCGGCAAGGATTGAAGGCTCATAGGTGTGCTTCCAGTGGTCTGGTTCAGATCCAGGAGTGGCGGGCAGGCAGGGTGCCGTTGAGGTTCCAGGCGCCGACGGCGTGGACTTTCCAGCGCACAGGGTCGTGGAGGGTGTGGACACGGGCGTTACGCCAATGCCGGTCGAGGTTGAACTCGGCCAGGGTCGCGCGGCTGCCCGAGAGCTCGAACAGTTTCTCGCTGGCCTGCAGCGCAATGTCGGTCGTCAGCACCTTGGCTTCAGCGACCACAATGGACGCGCGCGCTGCGGATTGCGCGTCGATGGGCGCGGCGGCGATTTCATCGAGCACCCGTCCGGCTTTGCTCAGCAGCGCTTCGGCGGCGTGAAGCTCCAGCTTCAACTTGCCGATGTCGGCGATCACATAAGGGTCATCGCTGGCGCGTTCGACGTTCGCTTCGATCCATGGGCGAGAACGTTCGCGCACGAAGCGGATGCTCTCGTCGATGGCTTCCCGGGCAATGCCGGCGTCGATGGCGGCTTGAATCAGTTGCGAGACTGCGCCCTGAATGCTCGGCGCGAGGGCCAGCTTCCAGTTTTCGATGACCAGATCACCGCTGACACGCACGTTGTCCAGCAGCACGCTGCCACTGGCGGTGGTGCGCTGCCCGAAGCCGGACCAGTCATCGATGATATGCAAGCCAGGCGTGCCGCGGGGCACGAAGACCAGTACTTGCTTGCCGTCGTCATTGATCGCTTTGATCGCAACCCAGTGCGCGAACAGCGCGCCGGTCGAATAGAACTTGCGACCATTGAGCAAAAATTGACCACCATCGGCAGTCAGGCGTGTTCTCACGTCCAAGGTGTTTTTAGTGCCGCGTTCCGGGCCGCCGTTGCCGATGCGGGCACCTTTGAGAATGCTCTCGAACAGGACCTTCTGCTGCGCGTCGGTGGCGCTGCCGACCAGTGAATTGAGAATGCCGAAATGGTTCTGCGGGATCTGTCCTACAGCCGGATCGGCGGCGGACAAAATGGCGAATACCTGAGCCACCGTGGCGTATGAAACCTGCGGCCCGCCATAGGCACGCGGCACGGAGATACTGCCCAGGCCGCTACGGGTGAACTGTTCAATTTCGGCCCACGGTAGCTGGCGCTCACGATCGCGGGCGGCTGCCGTGGGACGCACCAGCGCGGCTAGTTCACGGGCAGCGGCAATTGCTTCAGCGTCGTTGCCAAGTACTTTGGCAGGCAGGAGAGAGGGTGCGATGTCCAGGGGGTGCTGGACAGAAAGTGCATTCAGATCAGTCATGGTGTCGACCTTTCTGATTGCGCAATGCCCTGGCGTTTTGCACTGGGGTAATTGTGTACGAAACCATTGGAACCTCGATTCAAGACCGCAAGAGCGGCAGGGAAATCAGCAATAGTCCGGTGGTCCGGTGCATATACCCTAAGCGTGTATAAACATTAAATAAACTCGCATTTAGGAATAAGCATAGAAGGTGAAGAGGGAAGTCGTACCGCTGGTCAGAGGGTCGGTCCAGGCGAGGCCCGCGCTGAATACCAACAGCAGGGTGAAATACTTGACGATATGTTTGCAGTGCATGGCGAACGTCTCGTGAAGAGTTCCCACGAGGCTAGCAGCGGCAAATCGGGTGATCAGGGGAGGATTTGTAGGATGAGTTTTTGGATGCTGTAGGATGTTTCTCAAGCACACGCGTTTTGCTGACCGGCTCACATTTCAATCCTGATCACCTTCGGTGACCGTCGCAGCGGGCGCCCTCGCCGCGACGGTGCGATCATCAGCAAGCGACCCCTCACTTCTCTGGATCTGCAGGGGCATCGGTATGAACGCGAATGGATCGTGCCGGTGCCCACAGGGAATTGTTGCCAACGCGGTCGATGACGCAGTAAGTGACTTCTTGATGCAAGTCGTCCCCCGCCTCTTCAATCAGTGTGGCCGGCACATGAACCTCAATCGCGTCGCCCACCTGGTCTTCGGTCAAGGCGGGAAGGTCCATCCGGACATCCCCCCAACGCAAGGTGATTTCGTCGTAGACCTCCATGTGCGGGTAGGCCTCGATCGTCAGGCACACGCCCTCTTTCAGATGCTCGGCGCTTAGCCCGTCACGCATGACAGTGTCGGAAAACTTCACCGGTGTCAGCCCCTGATTTTCTTCACCGTCCGCACTGAGCAAATGACCGCCGGGGGTCTCCAGTTTGACCCACACCTTACAACTCGGCGAACGGACCGATTCGCTGCCTATTTTTGTGACGCGATAGTAGGTTTTAACCTTGCCACTTTGTAGAAAGCTCTCGGGTATATGTAGGACGATGGTGTATCCAATGTCGGACTCCGATAAAAGTGTTGACGCGACATAACAGTCTCCCCAGAAGAGTTCAATCAAGTCTCCAGTCTCCATATCAGGGTATGGGTCGATGTTCACTTGTAAGTCGCTGGCTGCCAGAGCACCGATGCCCTGTTTGCTGGACTGTGGAAGATAAGGGGTGAAGAGCTTGATTGGCATAAAGCTGACAGGGGTGTGAATCATCTTTGGTTCTCACTGAATGTTGGGTTTGAAATACGGCATGCAGCGGTTTTGACCGTCGCAGACCCTCTCTGAAAACGATGTCGTTAGTACACGCTTGATGCGCAGTGTTGGCAAACCATACAAACGGTGGCAAATACAGCCTTGCAAATTTTGCAGGGCGATAGTTGGTGTTGAGATCGAGCTAATTGTGTTGCTGCATGTCTGTCAATGGTTCTAAAGATTTAAGTCTTTGTGTGCGTAATAAACAGACACTTCCTACAAGTTGATTAATGGATGCGCACAAAAAATGGGCATGGCGTCTTGGTTGATGCCGCCAGTGATCGCAGAAGGTTTCGGGCGTAATCGCCCGACGAGTGCGTTGGGCATTATTTGTAGGAGAAAGGAATGTCAACAGACGATATAAGAATTGAAGCGAATTGTTGAGGGATCGATTGGATAAGTCGATAGAAACGGTGGGGAAAGTTGAAGGGGGACTGGAACGATTCGTTTAATCCAAATTTTGCCAAATGTTGGACCCAAAAAAACGGCGCTAAAGAGCGCCGTTCGATAACACATTTTCTGTAGGACTAGTTCCTGCTGCGCTCCAGAAATTGCCGCGTTCGCTCCTCTTTAGGGTTAGCAAACAGCGCTTTGGCATCGCCTTGTTCGACGATCACCCCTTTATCGATGAACACCACTCGGTTGGCGACGTCTCGGGCGAATTTCATTTCATGGGTGACGATGATCATCGTCCGGTTTTCTTCAGCCAGGGCGCGGATGGCGCTCAGCACTTCGCCCACCAGCTCCGGGTCCAGCGCCGAGGTGGGTTCGTCGAACAGAATGACTTCCGGCTCCATCGCCAGCGCTCTGGCGATAGCCACACGCTGTTGCTGTCCGCCGGACAAGCGGCGTGGGTATGCGTCTTCCTTGCCAGCCAGGCCGACCTTGGCCAGTAGCGAGCGCCCGAGCTCGATGGCTTGGGTGCGTGGCACCTTCTTGACCACGATCGGGCCTTCGATAACGTTTTCCAGCGCCGTGCGGTGAGGGAACAGGTTGAAGTTCTGGAACACGAAACCGACGTGTTGGCGCAGTTGGCGAATCAGGCCCGCCTGCTGAGTCAGCGGACGGCTGCCATCGATCTTGATGTCGCCCACGACGATCGTGCCGCTGGTGGGCTCTTCGAGAAAATTCAGGCAACGCAGAAACGTCGTCTTGCCAGAACCGCTAGGGCCGATGATGGCGACCACCTCGCCTGGCTCGACTTTCAGATCGATGCCTTTGAGGACCTGATTGCCCTTGAACGCCTTGGTCAGTTTTTCAACGGTAATCATGGGTCAGGACTCCACATCGTGGCGGTTGGCCCGGGCTTCTAGACGGTTCTGGAAATGCGCGAGCACGGTGCACAGGACCCAGTAGATCACCGCGACGGTGAAATACATGGTGAAGACTTCCAGGGTTCTCGACGAAATCAGCTGCGCTTGACGGAACACTTCCGGCACCTGAATGGTGGCGGCCATGGCCGTGTCCTTTACCAGCGAAATGAAGCTGTTACCCAGAGGAGGCAAGGCTGTGCGTGCGGCTTGCGGCAGGATCGCCCGGCGCATGGCCTGAGCGCGTGTCATGCCGATACTGGCGGCGGCTTCCCACTGGCCCCGGTCCACGGCCCCGATGGCGGCACGCAGGATTTCACAGGCATAAGCCGCCATGTTCAAGGACAAGCCAATGAGTGCTGCCGTGATCGCATCGAGTTCGATGCCCAAATCCGGCAGGCCGTAATAAATCATGAAGAGCTGAACCAGCAGGGGCGTGCCGCGAAAGAACGACACGTAGACCCTGGCGATGGCGCTGATGAGCCAGATCTTCGACAAACGCATCAGTGCCAGGCCGAAGCCCAGCACCAATCCGAAAAACATCGATCCGAGACTCAGACCCACCGTGTAATACGCGCCCTTGAGCAGAAAGGGCGCGGAGTCCAGCGCGAGCTGTAGGCTCTCTGGGATCATTTGGTCACGTCAGCCTTGAAGTACTTTTGCGAGATTTTGGCGAGGGTGCCGTCGGCGCGCAGTTTGTCGATGGCTTTGTTGATGGCGGCCAGCAGCTCAGGTTCGCCTTTGCGCAGTGCGATACCGGATTCCAGACGGGAAAACGGTTCGCCCGCCAGGGCCAGTTGCTCTTTGGTTTTAGCGATCAGATCCAGCGCGGCCAAGCGATCGACCAGAATGGCATCGATACGGCCTACGCGCAGGTCTTGGTATTTGGTGGGATCATCGTCGTAGGTTTTGACGATCGCGGCAGGGACATTTTCTTTGAGCCACTGCTCGTAGTTACTGCCCAGGCCCACGCCGACTTTTTTGCCTTCCAGGTCTTTGGCAGTTTTGATCGTGCCCGCGTTCTGAGTCTTCGTCAGCGCCTGAATACCGGAGATGGTGTACGGCTCGGAGAAGTCATATTTCTTCTTGCGTTCGTCGGAAATGGTGACCTGGTTGATGACCACGTCCAGACGCTTGGACTCCAGCGCTGCGAGAATGCCTGCCCATGGTGTGGCGCTCAGTTTGACCTTGACGCCCAATTCCTTGGCCAGCGCCTCGGAAAACTCGACTTCGAAACCGGTCAATTTGCCGTCTTCGCCGACGAAGCTGAAGGGCGGGTAAGTGCCTTCCAGACCGACATTGAGGGTGCCATTCTTTTTGATGGCGTCCAGTTGCTCACCTGCGACGGCGTGGGTCACCAGGCCAGTGCCGAGCACCAGACTGAAAGCCGACAGCAGGAAGGTGCGGCGGATTGCAGACATGTTCATGTGAGTCCCCTGTTTTTAATTGATATGTCAGGTGCGCTTCAGAGCTGACGAAACTACTGTGACGTCGCCGCTTTATCCAGCTTTTTCAGTGGTCTGCCAGATTTTAAGGAAGCGGCTGGCGGCGATGATAGAAGCGGCGTTTTAGTTTTAAAAATAATTAAAAATCGATTGCTTAGTTAATTCTGTTCTATCTGTTCAGGGTTGCCTGCACTGCTTTACCTATAGGAGCCGGCTTGCTGGCGAATGCGCAGGGGCAGCACATGGAGGGTGACTGACCTGACGCTTTCGCCAGCAAACCGGCTCCTACGCCTTCGGCAGACGCCAGCGCGAAGCGTCACGTTCACTGCGCGGAGAAAACATCCGGATACGCAAACAGCGCTGGCGCACCGCCCGTGTGCAAAAAGATGACCGGGCCATCGTCCAGACGCTGACGACCGATGCCGTCCAGCAACCCGGCCATGGCCTTGCCGGTGTACACCGGGTCCAGCAGCAGCCCTTCATGACTGGCGACCAGTTTGATCGCCGACAGCGTACCAGCGTTCGGTTCGCCATAGCGCGGGCCGTAGTATTCGTCCCACAGGTTGACCTTGAACGCAGAGGGCAGAGACTCGCCCAGCAGCTCCACGGTGCGCTCTGCCAATCCTTGCACCTTCGGCGCCTGAGTTTCTTCGGGACGAGACACGGTCACACCGATCACCGGCAAATCCGGCATGGCCTCAGCCAGCGCGAGCCCGAGGCCGCTGTGAGTGCCCGCGCTGCCCGAGGCCAGCACGACAGCTGCGAACCTGAGGCCCGTCTGTTGAATCTGTTCCGCCAATTCAAATCCTGCGCGCACGTAGCCCAGCGCGCCCACCGGGCTCGAGCCGCCGATAGGCACGACATAGGGCTTTTTACCGCTGTTGCTCAGACGAGCGGCCAAGGCCTGAAGCTGTTCGTCGGCGTTGTCCAGGTTCTCGACCAACTCGACCTTGGCGTCGAACAAGTCCAGCAACAGGCGGTTGCCGTTACCCAAGTAATTGCTGTCTTCGGTGGCAATCGGGTTTTCCAGCAAGGCGACGCAACCAAGGCCCAGCTTGGCGGCCAGGGCGGCGGTCTGGCGCACGTGGTTCGACTGGATGGCGCCCGCGGTAATCAGGGTGTCAGCGCCTTGGGCTAAGGCGTCCGCAGCGAGGTATTCGAGTTTGCGCAGCTTGTTGCCGCCCATGGCCAGCGGCGTGATGTCGTCGCGCTTCACATAAATGTCGCGACCGGCCCAAACCGACAAGCGTTCAAGCTTCTCCAGCGGCGTCGGGGCGCCGAGCAGATCCAGGCGGTTAAAGCGGGCGAGCTGTTCTTTGATCATGGTCGTGTGGGGGTATCCGCGAGTGAGTCGCTGGACTATAGGCAGACGATTCTCACAGGGCAACCGGATGATTCCGACCAGGTTGCGGGTTATAGCCTCACGAAAATTGTTATTTTTTTGCGGCAACGCTCGCCGTAGAGTGGTTTCACTTTCGGCCATGTCCAGCCTGACGAGCCGTCGAACTGAGGAGAAATCTGCGTGAGCACTATTCCCGAACTGTCCCCGAAAGACTGCGAGGCGGGGGTGACCGGCCACTGGCAGTTGCAGCGGATCGTGGGCGAGTTGCGCGCCGCGCGCGATGACTGGCGTAGCCGCAATGGTCGTGTCAGCGGTGAAAAAGGCGGCCGCGAGCTGCCTTCCCGCGAGGCCATGCGCGACATTCTTGAGGCGTTGAGCGGTGCGCTGTTCCCCATGCGCCTTGGGCCTGTGGACCTGCGCGAAGAAAGCGAAGATTTTTACGTCGGTCATACGCTCGATGTGGCGCTGAACTCACTGCTGGATCAAGCGCGGCTGGAATTGCGCTATGTCGCCCGTCAACGCGGTGAGGACGCCAGCTGTGCCGATGTGCACGCCGAACGCTTGATTCAGGACTTCGCCAGTGCCTTGCCCAATATTCGGCGCGTACTCGACACTGACGTGCTGGCGGCCTATCAAGGTGACCCGGCGGCGCGCAGCGTGGACGAAGTGCTGCTCTGCTATCCGGGCATTCTGGCGGTGATCCATCATCGTCTGGCGCATCATCTCTACAACAACGGTCTGCCGCTGCTGGCGCGAATCAGTTCGGAGCTGGCGCACTCGGCCACGGGCATCGATATCCACCCTGGCGCGCAGATCGGGTTGAGCTTCTTCATTGACCACGGCACCGGCGTGGTTATCGGCGAGACGGCAATCATCGGCGAGCGCGTGCGCATCTACCAGGCGGTGACGCTGGGCGCCAAACGCTTCCCGGCGGACGACGATGGCCACTTGCAGAAAGGCCACGCGCGGCACCCAATCGTCGAAGACGATGTGGTGATTTACGCCGGCGCGACCATTCTGGGGCGCATCACCATCGGCAAAGGCTCGACCATCGGCGGCAACGTCTGGCTGACCCGCAGCGTGCCGCCGGACAGCAACGTGAATCAGGCGAACTTGCAGCACGATGACGGGGCGCAGAAGTAATTCGGAGACCCATTTATCACTGTAGGAGCGTGGCTTGTCCCGCGATCTGCCGGGAACCGGCAGTAATCTGGATAACGCGGTACACCGGACATACCGCATCGCCAGGTTTTACGGCGGGTTCCTCCCCCCGATCGCGGGACAAGCCACGCTCCTACACGTCCGGGCCAAACTGAACCTCACGCGCTGCTACAGTGACAATCGTTCCCTCTAAGTACCTGCAATTGGTCCTCCGCCCCCTTATCGTGCTTTAATTGAACGTTCAATCAAGTTAAACCGGTGGTTCGCTGCCCGCTCGTTACAGGAGGCCTACCCTTGCCGTATCCGCTTTGCATGAACGTTTCCCTCCCTATCCTCGGGGTCTACGCATGAGTGTCCCGAGCGCGCAAAACAGCGCGCCGGTGCGCATGAACGCTCCCGTTTTCTACTTCGCCGCCAGTTTCATATTGATCTTCGGGCTGATCGTCATTGGCTTCCCCGACGCATCAGGCCAGTGGCTTCTCGCCGCGCAGAACTGGGCTGCCGATACCGTCGGCTGGTATTACATGCTGGCCATGACCCTGTATTTACTTTTCGTCGTGGTCACTGCGCTTTCCGGCTACGGCAAGATCAAACTCGGCGCCGACCATGACGAACCCGAGTTCAGCTACTTGTCATGGGCCGGGATGCTGTTCGCCGCCGGGATCAGCATCACGCTGTTCTTCTTCTGCGTGTCCGAACCCCTGACGCATATGCTGCAACCGCCTCAAGGCGAAGGCGGGACCACGGCGTCCGCGCGCCAGGCCATGCAGCTGTTGTTCCTGCATTGGGGCCTGCACGGCTGGGGCGTTTTCGCTTTCGTCGGCATGGCACTCGCGTACTTCGCTTATCGCCACAACCTGCCACTGGCGCTGCGCTCGGCGCTTTACCCGCTGATCGGCAAACGCATCAACGGGCCTATCGGCTATGCAGTGGACGGTTTCGGGATCATCGCCACGATCTTTGGCCTCGGTGCCGACATGGGCTTTGGCGTGTTGCATTTGAATTCCGGGCTGGACTACCTGTTCGGCGTGGCGCACACCCACTGGATTCAGGTCGGATTGATCACGCTGATGATGGGCGCGGCGATTCTGGTGGCCGTGGCGGGCGTCGACAAAGGCGTGCGCGTCATGTCCGACATCAACATGCTGCTGGCCTGTGCACTGCTGCTCTTCGTCCTGTTCGCCGGGCCAACCCAGCACCTGCTCAATACGCTGGTGCAAAACATCGGCGATTACCTCGGCGCGCTCCCCACCAAGAGCTTTGACGTGTACGCCTACGACAGCCCGAGCAATTGGCTGGGCGGTTGGACCGTGTTCTATTGGGCGTGGTGGATTGCCTGGTCGCCCTTTGTCGGGCTGTTCATTGCGCGTATTTCGCGGGGCCGTACGATTCGCGAATTCGTCTTCGGCGTCTTGTTGATCCCGCTGGGCTTCACCCTCGCGTGGATGTCGATCTTTGGCAACAGCGCGATCGATCAGGTGCTTAACCACGGCATGACCGCGCTGGGCCAGTCGGCCATCGACGATCCGTCCATGACCCTTTACCTGATGCTGCACAACTACCCGTGGAGCAAAACCGTCATCGCCATCACGGTCTTCATCAGTTTCGTGTTCTTCGTCACCTCGGCTGATTCGGGCACGGTGGTGTTGTCCACGCTATCGGCCAAAGGCGGCAGCCCTGACGAAGATGGCCCGAAATGGCTGCGCGTGTTCTGGGGCGTGATGACGGCGCTGATCACCAGCGGGCTGTTGTTCTCCGGCAGTATCGACGCGCTTAAATCGGCGGTGGTGCTGACCTCACTGCCGTTCTCGCTGATCTTGCTGACCATGATGTGGGGGCTGCACAAGGCGTTTCACCTGGAATCGCAGCGACAAATTGCACAGCTGTATTCGCTGGCGCCTGTGTCAGGGGCCAGGCGTGGCGGTTGGCGGCAGCGTTTGAGTCAAGCTGTGCATTTTCCGTCCCGCGACGAGGTGTACCGCTTCCTCGACCAGACCGTGCGCCCCGCGATTCAAGACGTGACGGAGGTATTCGCCGAGAAGGGCTTGAATGTGGTCACACAGCCCGATCCTGCGAATCACACCGTCGGTCTGGAAATTGGCCATGGCGAGGAGCGACCGTTTATCTACCAAGTCACGATGCGCGGCTACTTCACGCCGTCCTTTGCCCGTGCGGGCATGCGCTCGAAGCAGTTGAATAACCGCCGCTACTACCGCGCAGAGGTGCACCTGAGCGAGGGCAGTCAGGATTACGACCTGGTGGGCTACACCAAAGAGCAAGTGATCAACGACATCCTTGATCAGTACGAACGCCATATGCAGTTTTTGCATTTGGTGCGTTAAAAGGGCACGCGGGGTATCAGGCCGTGAACCGATTTCTGTGGAAGTGAGCTTGCTCACGAATGGGCCGGAATATTCACAGCCTGCTCGCTGCCTGAACGCCAGTCTTCGTGAGCAAATTCATTCCCACAGGTTGTGCATGTGCTTTCACTGATCGGCATCGGATTTCAGAGACGCCGCACCCTGCAAATACCCGTGCAACAGCCGCAATGCAGGCACGTCCAGCGCCTGCGCGGCGTAACACAAGCCCACCCGGCGAATGAGGTCGGGCATACGTGCTGGTCTGGAAGTGACGCCAGCGTGGTGACTCACCATCGATTCCGGCAGCATCGCCAATCCGGCGCCTGCCGCCACCAGCCGCAATGCCAGTGTCATCGAGCCCGCCGTCGCCACCACCGAGCTGGAGCTGCGGTTGTAGAGCTCCATCAGTCGCTGGTGAGAAGGGTGTGAAGGGCAAGTGATCCATTGCACGTGGGCGAGGTCGGCCTCATCCAGGTGAGGTCGATCTGCCAGCGGATGACTCGCAGCAATGGCCAGTACGAAAGGCTCTTCCCACAGCGGCAGAAACAGTTCGTCTTCGCAGCAATCCTCTTCCACCGATAACCGCGCATCACCGCTGCACCCCTCGTGCAAGGTGAGCAGCAGGTTGGGCACGACCCGATAGGCCATCGCCAGAACTGCCTCCAAGTGACAGGCAGCGATCTCGTTTTCTACACCGATTTCCAGCGTCAGCCGGTCATTGCGCTGACGAAATTGATTGCTCAGCGCGTGGGCTTCGGCCAGCAATCGCCGAGCCTGCGGATAAAGGGTGCGCGCGTCATCCGTGACCTCGACCCCCCGAGGCAGGCGCTGAAACAGTGTCGTGCCCAGTGCCTCTTCAAGCTGGCGAATGGTGACCGACAAGGTGGGCTGGCTGGTGAACAGGCGTTGCGCCGCCGAGGTGATGTTGCGCTCTTCGAACACGGCGATGAACGCATTGAGTTGACGAATATCCATATCAGGAACCGATACCAGCGAGAGGAATAAAGCATTTTTCGAGCGTCGTCAGGGCTGAATATACTCGCTTTAACGCTTCTTCAGCGGCTTATCCATTGATGCTGCTTATCGCTCCCGCCATTCAGAAAGCCATTCAGAAAGAAGAGAGGATTGCATGACCTACATCGCTGCCGAAAATCGCTATGAGCGCGTTCCCTATCGCCGCGTGGGCCGCAGTGGCCTGGTGCTGCCAGCGTTGTCCATGGGCCTGTGGCACAACTTCGGTGACAGCACGCCGCTGGACACCCAACGTGCCATGCTGCGCACCGCGTTCGATCTGGGCATCAACCACTTTGACCTCGCCAACAACTACGGCCCGCCCTACGGCAGCGCCGAAATCAATTTCGGGCGTTTGTTGCGTGAAGATTTCAAGCATTACCGCGATGAGTTGATCATCTCCAGCAAAGCCGGTTGGGACATGTGGCCGGGCCCTTATGGCCAAGGCGGCGGTTCGCGCAAATACGTGCTGGCAAGCCTTGATCAGAGCCTGCAACGCATGGGCCTCGACTATGTAGACATCTTTTACTCGCACCGCTTCGATCCGGACACCCCGCTGGAGGAGACCGCAGGCGCTCTGGCTACCGCTGTGCAGCAAGGCAAAGCGCTGTATATCGGGATTTCGTCATACTCGGGCGCCAAAACCCGTGAAATCGCCGGCCTGCTGAAAGAGTGGAAAGTCCCGCTGTTGATTCACCAACCGGCCTATAACCTGCTCAACCGTTGGGTGGAAAAGGATTTGCTGGACACCACTGACGAACTTGGCTCGGGCGTGATCGCCTTTACAGCGTTGGCTCAAGGGTTGTTGTCGGACAAATACCTGAATGGCATCCCGAAAGACGCGCGGGTCAATCGTCCGGGTGGCGGTTCGTTGCAGGCGTCGCACCTGTCGGAAAAGAACATCGAGCACGTCCGCGCGCTGAACGAGATCGCGAAACGGCGTGGTCAGAGCCTGGCGCAAATGGCCCTGGCCTGGACCCTGCGCGACCCGCGCGTGACGTCTGCCCTGATCGGCGCGAGCCGTCCGGAGCAAATCATCGAGAACGTCGGGGCGTTGGATAACCTGGTGTTCAGCCAGGAAGAACTGGCCGAGATCGACCGGTTCGCTGTTGAAGGCGGCATCAACCTGTGGGAAAAGCCGTCATCGGCTGAGTGATGCCCGCACGGTCTTGATTTGAAACGCTGATCTTGTGGGAAGCCCCGAACCTGTGGGAGCCGGCTTGCTGGCGAATGCGGTCTGTCTGTATCGAATATGGAGACTGACGCACCGTTTTCGCCAGCAAGCCGGCTCCCACAGGGTTATGAGGCGCTCGGATCAGCCCTCATCCCCCTCATCATCATCCCCGCCATCGATCTTCATCCCCAATTCCTTGATCTTGCGGGTCAAGGTATTGCGGCCCCAGCCCAGCAGCACGGCAGCGTCGCGACGGCGGCCTGCGGTGTGCTTCAAGGCGGTTTCGATCATGATCCGTTCGAACGTCGGCACGGCGCTGTCCAGCAGGCTCGATTGCCCGCGCGCCAACGCCTGGTCAGCCCACTGACGCAATGCCTGTTCCCAGTTCGTCACCGGGGCAGCGTCTTGCGGCAGGCTCAACAGCTCCGGCGGCAGGTCGCTGATGTGCACTTCACGGCCTGAAGCCATGACCGTGATCCAGCGACAGGTGTTTTCCAACTGCCGCACGTTGCCCGGCCATGGCAAATGCTTGAGGTATTCCTCGGTTTCGGCCTTCAACAGCTTCGGCTCGACCGCCAGTTCCTGCGCCGCGCGGCTCAGGAAGTGTTTGGCCAGCGTCGGGATATCTTCGCGACGGTCGGACAGCCGCGGAATGTGGATGCGAATCACGTTCAGCCGGTGGAACAAGTCTTCCCGGAATTTTCCGGCCTGAACCAGTGTTTCCAGGTTCTGGTGGGTCGCGGCGATGATGCGCACGTCGACCTTGACCGGCACGTGGCCACCGACGCGATAGAACTCGCCGTCAGCCAGCACACGCAACAGGCGAGTCTGAGTATCGGCCGGCATGTCGCCGATTTCGTCGAGGAACAGCGTGCCGCCGTCGGCCTGTTCGAAACGCCCGCGACGCAGGTTGGCCGCGCCCGTGAACGCGCCTTTTTCGTGACCGAACAGCTCGGACTCCATCAGGTCTTTCGGGATCGCCGCCATGTTCAGCGCGATGAACGGCGACGCCGAACGCGGACTGTGGCGGTGCAACGCATGGGCTACCAGTTCTTTACCGGTGCCCGATTCACCGTTGATCAGCACGGTGATGTTGGAATGGCTCAGACGCCCGATGGCGCGAAACACTTCCTGCATTGCCGGAGCTTCGCCGATGATTTCGGGCGTGCGGGTCAGGGTCGGCGCAACGTCCATGCCCTGTTGCTCTTGGGCGTGCTGATTGGCGCGCTTGACCAGCGAAACCGCTTCATCGACGTCGAACGGCTTGGGCAGGTATTCAAACGCGCCGCCTTGATAGGAGGCCACGGCACTGTCCAGGTCCGAATGCGCGGTCATGATGATGACTGGCAGGCGTGGATGTTGCTCGCGGATCCGCGCCAACAGGTCCAGGCCGCTAGCGCCAGGCATACGAATGTCGGAAATGATCACGTCCGGCTGCTGCCGCGCCAGGCGACTCATGACGCCATCGGCGCTGTCGAAGCTTTGCGTTGTCATGCCTTCTTGCTGCAGGGCCTTTTCCAATACCCAGCGGATGGAACGGTCGTCGTCGACGATCCAGACAGTTTCACTACGGCTCATGTCGAAGCGGCTCCTTGTTCCAGCGGCAGGAAGATCGAGAAAGTGGTGTGGCCAGGATGGCTGTCACACTCGATCAGCCCCTGGTGCTGACTGATGATGTTCTGGGTGATGGCAAGGCCCAGCCCGGTGCCGTCCGGGCGGCCGCTGACCATGGGGTAGAAAATCGTTTCCTGAAGTTCCGGCGGAATGCCGGGACCGTTGTCGATGATTTCGATCTTGCTCACCAGTCGATGGCGCACGTGGCCAATGGTGAACTGACGCATTGCCCGGGTGCGCAGGCTGATCCGGCCCAGGCGCAACTCGTTTTGCCCACTGATGGCCTGCATAGCGTTGCGCACGATATTGAGGACTGCCTGAACCATTTGATCCCGGTCGATCAATACATCCGGAATGCTCGGGTCGTAGTCGCGCACCAATGTGATGCAGCCCTGGCTTTCCGCCTCAACCAAGCTGCACACCCGCTCCAGCACTTCGTGCACGTTAGTCATGGCCAGCGACGGCAGCTTGTTCGAGCCGAGCATGCGGTCCACCAGGTTTCGCAGGCGGTCGGCTTCTTCGATGATGACGTTGGTGTAGTCCTTGAGGCTTTCTTCCGGCAGCTCCCTTGCCAGCAATTGGGCGGCACCGCGAATCCCGCCAAGCGGGTTTTTGATCTCGTGGGCCAGGCCACGCACCAGCATTTTGGTGGTCTCCTGCTTGGACAGTTGGGCTTCTTCCTTGGTGATGCGCAACAGGCGATCACGGGGGTGAACCTCAAGCAGCAGCAGGGTTTCGCCTTGAGACAAAATCGGCGTGACGGCGTAATCGACCGTCAGGGTCTGGCCGGTCAGCGCGGTCAGCATGGCCTCTCGTTTGGTGAACGGGTGCGCCTGTTCGACTGCTTGGCGCAACGAGCTGAGGGCCTCGGCAGACTCGGTGAACAGCTCACTGATGAATTGCCCGTGGCTGCGCTGGCCACTGATCGCCAGCAGCATCTCGGCTGCCGGGTTCATGTACTCCAGACGCAGATCCGCGTTGAGCAGAATCGTGGCAGTGGTCAGGTTGTCGAGTAACAGTCGATGCAACGTATCGCTGATTGTCATGAATCTCGTTGACCTCTTTTGGCACATCGCACAAGGGGCAGGCCCAGACGTGCAGGCTCTGATTGGTCTTCGCCAGCGGTGGAAGACGGCTAGTCCAGCGCGTTTTCCTACAGGTTGTGAGGAAAATGCAAAAACCAAACCAAGCTCCGAAAAGAAGCGTCGAATGAAGCGTTTCGGGCATTTTTTGGACGATAGGCGCGTGAATCGGGCGGCACCCTGGCAATCGTGAACCAAAATGGGGTTCTAACCTGAGCGGTCGTTCAGGTTGTGCACCATTGTGGAGCTTAGCTGTTTTGTAAGGGGATTTAGAAAAAAGGCAGGATGCTGCTGTCTTCAGGCGGCTTGTCCTTGAGCGGACATTCAGGGCGCACGCCGTATTCCTCAGTCTTGCAAGGGTTGGCGAGACGCTTTTGTGCGAGGGAAATTCGCATCATGTGAAAAGGCTGATTCGGCGTGCGTTCTGCGACGCGACCGAAGGGGTCGACTATTTCTATCGACAGTTGGTGCGTACCACGATCGATATTGGTCAACGGAAACACCGGACTGCGCCCCGCTTCGCCATAAACCTTGCCATCGAGCAGCAAACGGTAGGTGTGACCAGGCTGCAACTCTGGGTCGTTGCTGACCGTCACGATGAGATTGCCTTGGACGTCGCGAATCGTACTATCGGGCTCCGGCGCCAGGATGCGCAGCAGCTGGTAGTGAAAGAGCGGACCAGGCTTGGGTTTTGCGCTGGAGGCCTGGCTCGGTTTTTTAGGCGCCGACCGAATCTGGTTGCTGGGGGCGATATCGACTTTCTTTGCATTCTTGTGGGGCTGGTCAGTGAAGACCCGATTCCCCTCGGCATCGACGTAGGTGTACACCTCGGCGACAGCGTGACAGCCGACAAGCATCAACAGGCAGATCAGCGCGCTGCGAAGCCCCAGGCGCTTACGGTCTGCCAACATGGACCCGCTGCACGGTCAGGTTGATCGTCTGGCTTTGCTGGATAACCTGCGTGCCCTGCAGCACCTGAACAGACAGGCTGTGTTCGCCCCGGTCCAGCTCGGTGACCTGCACCCGGGGCACGTTGGTCGGCGAACCATACGGTCTGCCATCCACCAGCAATTGCAGTTGATGGCCAGGTTGCAGACGCGGCTGAATCATCACGCCCACAAGAAATGAGCCGTTGTTGGCGCGCAGGGCTTCGTCGTTGGGAAGGTCGGTCAGCTGAAGCGTTTGATAGGACGCGCTGGCCGACTGTGCCTGCCCGGAATTTTGCGACGGGCTCGGCGGCATGGGTGGAGGCGCTGTTGTGCCGACTCTATTCAGCGGCGGCAAATCCACTGCCTGGGCCTTGGTCCCGTCGGGCGGTTGATTGCTGAAAGCCGTGTTGCCGTTCGCATCGGTGTATTTGTAGATCTGGGCGACTGCGGGCACCGCAAACAGCAGCAACACAAGGGCAAGGCTTTGACGCATGAAAACTCCGTTACCACGATCAGGAGAACGACAGCGGGTATAGCGCAGAATGACGCTGTCGGCACAGGCGCCAGCATAGAGCAAAACGTGAGAGGCGGTGTCATCCGCGGAGTGTGTCGAAACGTTTACCTGTCAGGTTTTCGGCTCACCTTTGCACAATCCCTGAGTGGCGCGTAGCAGGCCGTCGATCATCACCGGGTCCGCTGCCTGACGCTGAATTTCTGCGCGTACCCACCGCGCACAAGCGTTGTCATTCTGGTGCGGCACAAACGCTGCGAGATTTTTCATCATCTGCGGCTGCAGGGTATCCAGGCGCGCCCGAATCCCCGCCATCTGCCCGGCCGCCGGTTGTTCGGGCGCTTGCTGCGCATTGCGCCACAGGGCGATCCGCCGGTACTGCACCACCTTGTTCGCCTCGATCTGCGCCGTCATGAATACCCGAACCTCGTCTTTGGCGATTCCGTAGGCTGCCGCTTGCGATTCGGCATTGGCAATCACCTGGCGCTCACGCTCCTCGTCCTGCACCGGCTTGCCGCTATAGAACTTGCTCAGCGCCACGTCGTTGGCGATGTCGAGACGTTGGGTGATTGTGTCCAGAAGCGCGTGCACTTCCGCTGGCGGGCGCGAGTTCGGCGGGTCACTCATGCAGGCTGTGAGCAGGAGAGGGAGCAGAAGGGAGAGCCAGAGTGGTTTCAACATGTAAGCCTCTTCATCAGGTATGGCGGCATCCGGGCGGCCAACAGACTGAACAGTATCCGGAAGAAAACCGAGGTGAATGCAATAAATAAATACCACCCGGCCATCTATCTGCAGGCATAAAAAAGGCCTCCCGAAGGAGGCCTCTTTCTAAAAGCCGCTGTCGCAGTCCGACGGAATCAGACGCTGTAGTACAGGTCGTATTCCAGTGGGTGTACGAAGGTGCGGACTTTGATTTCTTCTTCCGACTTCAAGTGGATGTAAGCGTCGATGAAGTCGTCGCTGAACACGCCGCCTTTGGTCAGGAATGCACGACCTTTGTCCAGTTCTTCCAGGGCTTCTTTCAGGCTGCCGCACACTTGTGGGATCTCTGCAGCCTCTTCAGGTGGCAGGTCATACAGGTTTTTGTCAGCGGCGTCGCCAGGGTGGATCTTGTTCTGGATACCGTCCAGACCGGCCATCAGCAGAGCTGCGAAGGCCAGGTACGGGTTGGCTGCCGGATCCGGGAAGCGCGCTTCGATACGGCGGCCGCGTGGGCTGGAGACGTAAGGAATACGGATCGAAGCGGAACGGTTACGAGCCGAGTAGGCCAGCATGACTGGCGCTTCGAAGCCTGGCACCAGACGCTTGTAAGAGTTGGTCGCCGGGTTGGTGAAGCCGTTCAGGGCCTTACCGTGCTTGATGATGCCGCCGATGAAGAACAGCGCGGTCTCGGACAGGCCGGCATAGCCTTCGCCTGCGAAGGTGTTCTTGCCATCTTTGGCGATAGACATGTGGACGTGCATGCCCGAACCGTTGTCGCCGTACAGAGGCTTCGGCATGAAAGTCGCGGTGCGGCCATAAGCGTCGGCAACGTTGTGTACAACGTATTTCAGGGTCTGAACTTCGTCAGCCTTTTTAACCAGCGTGTTGAATTTCACGCCGATTTCGTTCTGACCGGCAGTGGCCACTTCGTGGTGGTGCACTTCAACGGTCTGGCCCATTTCTTCCAGAGCGTTGCACATCGCAGTACGGATTTCGTGGTCGTGGTCGACCGGAGGCACTGGGAAGTAGCCGCCTTTGATGCCGGGACGGTGGCCTTTGTTGCCGCCTTCTACGTCCTGGTCGGTCATCCAGGAACCTTGTTCCGAGAAGATTTTGAACATGGAGCCGGAGATGTCGGATTTGAACTTGACCGAATCGAAGATGAAGAATTCTGGCTCCGGACCGACGAATACAGTGTCACCGATACCGGTGGACTTCAGGTATTCCTCAGCGCGGTGAGCGATGGCACGCGGGTCGCGATCATAGCCTTGCATGGTCGAAGGTTCGATGATGTCGCAAACCAGGATCAGGGTAGGCTCTTCGGTGAACGGATCCAGAACGGCGGTTTCGTCGTCTGGCAGAAGGATCATGTCGGAGGCTTCGATGCCTTTCCAGCCTTCGATGGAGGAACCGTCGAACATCTTGCCGACTTCGAAGAAATCGTCATCCAGAGCATCACGCGCTGGCATGGTGACGTGCTGCTGCTTGCCTTTGGTATCAGTGAAGCGCAGATCAATCCATTTAACGTCATGATCTTTGATGAGTTGAACCGACTTCGACATGTTGTCCTCCGGGGTGGATTAGGGCCGGGTAGTTGTAAGCCCCTAAATATGGGTGATGCCGGGCGCGATAGTCGGCCAAGGCAACCTGCCTCACAAGGGAGCAATTTGCATGCCAGTGCCCCGAGTTGGGTTTCGACAGGAATATGACGGGTTTAAGCGCGATAAACGTCGCTTTTTTGAAAACGCAAGCACCGAAATGGTGCGTAGAAATTGTATACAGTGCCGTTTTAGTGCACTGATGACCGGCTATACGATAACTGGTTAAACCTTGAGCAATTTCCGCTATAATCCGCGCCCCCCTTTTTCGAGCGGCACCTCGCGCGCTGTTTTCATGAAACTAATCGTTAAAGTTTTCCCTGAAATCACCATCAAAAGCCGGCCTGTGCGGAAGCGCTTCATCAAACAGCTGGCCAAAAACATCCGCACCGTGCTCCGTGATCTGGACCCGGCGCTGGTGGTCGATGGCGTGTGGGACAACCTTGAGGTCGAAACTCGGGTCAAGGATGCGAAAATCCTGCATGAAATGACCGAGCGCCTGAGCTGCACGCCGGGCATCGCGCATTTTCTGCAAGTCGATCAGTACCCGCTGGGCGACATGGACGACATCTACGAGAAGTGCAAGCTGCACTTCGGCGATGCCTTGCCCGGCAAGATTTTCTCGGTGCGTTGCAAGCGCGCCGGTCACCACGATTTCAGCTCAATGGACGTCGAGAAGTACGTCGGCAGCAAGCTGCGTCGTGAATGCAACGCTGCGGGGATCTCCCTCAAGGCGCCTGAGGTCGAGGTCCGCATCGAGATTCGCGATCAACGTCTGTTCGTGATTCACAGCCAGCACGACGGCATCGGTGGTTATCCATTGGGCTCGCTGGAGCAGACGCTGGTGCTGATGTCCGGTGGTTTCGACTCCACCGTGGCCGCCTACCACGTCATTCGTCGCGGTTTGATGAGCCACTTCTGCTTTTTCAACCTGGGCGGCAGGGCGCATGAACTGGGGGTGATGGAAGTCGCGCACTTCCTTTGGAAGAAGTACGGCAGCTCTCAGCGAGTGCTGTTCGTCAGCGTGCCGTTCGAGGAAGTTCTGGGCGAAATTCTCGGAAAAGTCGATAACAGTCATATGGGCGTAGTATTGAAGCGTATGATGTTGCGCGCTGCGACCCACATTGCCGACAGGCTGGAAATCGACGCGTTGGTCACCGGCGAAGCGATTTCCCAGGTGTCCAGCCAGACGCTGCCCAACTTGTCGGTCATCGATTGCGTGACGGAGAAGCTGGTTTTGCGACCGCTGATCGCCAGTCACAAGCAGGACATCATCGACCAGGCCGACCAGATCGGCACCGGCGATTTTGCCCGGCACATGCCCGAATACTGCGGAGTGATCTCGGTCAATCCAAAGACCGCGGCCAAGCGCCATCGGGTCGAGCATGAAGAAAAAGAGTTCGACATGGCCGTGCTCGAGCGTGCGCTCGAAAACGCCCGTCTGGTGCCCATCGACCGTGTGATCGAAGAATTGGGCCAGGATGTTCAGGTCGAAGAAGTCAGTCAGGCGCTGGCCGGGCAAGTGGTCATCGACATCCGGCATCCGGATGAAGCCGAAGACCGCCCGCTGGACCTGTCGGGCATCGAAGTACAAACGCTGCCGTTCTTTGCATTGAACAGCCGTTTCAAGGAACTGGATGACACGCGCCAGTACCTGCTTTATTGCGACAAAGGCGTCATGAGTCGCCTGCATGCTCATCATCTGCTCACTGAGGGGCATGCCAATGTGCGCGTTTATCGACCGAGCTAAGTGCCCGGGGCTGTTTGCCTGTGGCTTGCGTCACCGGCCCCCCGACACCAGTCGTCAGCCGTAACGGCTTTCGCCGGCTCCATTGTTCATAGCTGTCTAAGATTATTCAGCTGACCGAATCCTCTGATCGAGATACACAAGTGATCGAAAATCTACGCAACATCGCCATCATTGCTCACGTTGACCACGGTAAAACGACCCTCGTCGACAAGCTTCTGCGCCAGTCCGGCACCCTTGAGCGCAACGAGCTCAACGACGAACGCGTGATGGACTCCAACGACCAGGAAAAAGAGCGCGGTATTACCATTCTCGCGAAGAACACCGCGATCAACTGGAACGGCTACCACATCAACATCGTGGACACCCCCGGCCACGCCGACTTCGGCGGTGAAGTAGAGCGCGTAATGTCGATGGTCGACTCCGTTCTGCTGCTGGTCGACGCCCAAGACGGCCCGATGCCGCAAACCCGTTTCGTGACCAAAAAGGCGTTCGAAGCCGGCCTGCGTCCAATCGTGGTCATCAACAAGATCGACCGTCCGGGCGCCCGTCCGGATTGGGTGCTGGACCAGATTTTCGACCTGTTCGACAACCTGGGTGCCACCGAAGAACAGCTGGACTTCCAGGTTGTTTACGCGTCGGCCATCAACGGCATCGCCGGTCTGGATCACACCGACATGGCTGAAGACATGACTCCGCTGTACCAGGCGGTCGTCGATCACGTACCGCCGCCGAAAGTTGACCGCGATGGTCCGTTCCAGATGCAAATCTCGGCACTGGACTACAACAGCTTCCTGGGCGTTATCGGTGTTGGCCGTATCGCCCGTGGCCGCGTCAAGCCGAACACTCCGGTCGTGGCGATCAGCGCCGACGGCAAGCGTCGCAATGGTCGTATCCTGAAACTGATGGGTCACCACGGTCTGCACCGCATCGACGTCGAAGAAGCAGCGGCTGGCGACATCGTCTGCATCAGCGGCTTCGAAGAGCTGTTCATCTCCGACACCCTGTGCGACCCGACTGTCGTTGAAGCGATGAAGCCGCTGACTGTAGACGAGCCGACCGTTTCCATGACCTTCCAGGTCAACGACTCGCCATTCTGCGGTAAGGAAGGCAAGTTCGTGACGTCCCGTAACATCAAGGACCGTCTGGACAAAGAGCTGCTGTACAACGTTGCACTGCGCGTTGAAGAAGGCGACTCGGCAGACAAATTCAAGGTGTCCGGCCGTGGTGAACTGCACCTCTCGGTACTGATCGAAACCATGCGTCGCGAAGGCTTCGAGCTGGCACTGGGCCGTCCTGAAGTGATCATCCGTGAAATCGACGGCGTGAAGCAGGAACCGTTCGAAAACGTGACCATCGACATCCCTGAAGAATCCCAGGGCAAGGTCATGGAAGAAATGGGTCTGCGTAAAGGCGACCTGAGCAACATGGTGCCGGATGGCAAAGGCCGTGTTCGTCTGGAATACAACATCCCTGCTCGCGGTCTGATCGGTTTCCGTAACCAGTTCCTGACCCTGACCAACGGTGCTGGCATCCTGACCTCGATCTTCGACCGTTACGCGCCAGTGAAGTCGGGCCACATGTCCGGCCGTCAGAACGGCGTTCTGGTTTCGGTTGAAACCGGCAAGGCACTGACCTACTCGCTGGAAACCCTGCAGGCGCGCGGCAAGCTGTTCGTCGAGCACGGTCAAGAGATCTACAACGGTCAAATCGTCGGCCAGAACAGCCGCGACAACGACCTGGGCGTCAACCCTACCAAGGGCAAGAAGCTCGACAACATGCGTGCATCGGGTAAAGACGAAACCATCGCTCTGGTCCCACCTGTTCGCTTCACCCTGGAACAGGCCCTGGAATACATCCAGGAAGACGAGCTGTGCGAAGTCACGCCGAAATCCATCCGTCTTCGCAAGAAGATCCTGGACGAAAGCGAGCGTACCCGCGCTGCCAAGAAAGCCAAGGCGTAACTAGCCCCGGCTGAACGAAAACGCCCCCGGTCGAAAGGTCGGGGGCGTTTTTGTTTGTGCGGGATTTGGGCAAGTAGCGGGATTAGCGTGCGGCGACAAGCTGTTTCTGGCCGAAGGCCGTGGGAGCCGGCTTGCTGTCGAATGCGGGGTGTCAGCCGAGTCCTGAGTACCTGGCCCAACGGCTTCGTCAGCAGGCCGGCTCCCACAATGGTCCGAGTTGCTCTGTCAGAACTTCAACGGCACCCGGCCAGAGTTCGAGTTCAGCGTGCCGCTGCTTTCACGTACCACTTCTTTCGGCTTGTACGCGCAATAACCCGGGCGGGGGCCGATTTTAGGGTGGTTTCGGCACGTGTCGGGGCGTTTGTCGTAGATCGTGCACAAGCGGCTTTTGCGGTCCAGATACAGGCAGTCGTTGTTGCTCATGCGCTGCAGCGTGAAGATCCCCGATTTCTGGTTGAAGCGCTCGACAACGCCTTCCTTCTGCAAACGCTTGGCAATGTTTTTCGGGTTATCGCCCTGCTCGAATTCGTCCACGATGCCGATGCGGATCAGGTCCTTGATCTTCGCTTCCACAGGCAGCGTGCAGCAACTGGACACACAGCCTCCACACATGTGGCTGGAATATTTCTGCCAGGTCTCGAGACGGTCGATTTCGGCGGCGGCGATCAAAGTGGGCTTCATGAGCGTGGACTTCCGGGTGTATCGGGCGCGCGATCATACCGGGCCACGTGCATTTCCCCTATCGCAATTTGATCGAGGCGACTGTCGGCAAACGTTACGCCGCTGCCATGAGTTGGCAACAGAGCGGGCGTAGCGTGAGTGATCCAGTGAACGAAGCTGAACCGAGGGGAATTCATGCAACAGGCGCAGCACGTGGTCAACGAGGTTTTTGAACTGTACCTGCAACGCGGCAGCGACGATTACATCGGCGAACCGGTGTCGCAGATCGAACATATGTCCCAATCCGCGCAATTGGCGTTGCGCGAGGGGTATGACGACGAAGTGGTACTCGCAGCGTTCTTCCACGACATCGGCCATCTCTGCAATCACGCGTTGGATGTCGCGAGCATGGGCGGTTATGGCGTGGCCAGTCACGAGCGGGTCGGCGCCGATTATTTGCGTCAATGCGGGTTCAGCGAACGCGTCGCCAAATTGGTTGAATACCATGTCCAGGCCAAGCGCTACCTGACTCTGCGCCAACCCGGCTATTACGCCCAGCTCAGCGAGGCGAGCCGCCGCACGTTGGAGTATCAGGGTGGCGTGATGAGCGAAGCGCAAGCGAGTACGTTCGAGCAAGACCCGTTGTGTGGTGTGAGCCTGCGCATGCGTCAGTGGGACGAAATGGCGAAAGAGATGAATGTGCCGGTGATTGATCTGAGCATCCTGAAGGAAAAGGCGCTGTCACTCTTGTCTGCTCCGACCTGATCCGCAGTAAACATCCCGGCCGATGCTGTGATATTGCTGGCGGATTCGATCCACTGTGGGGTTGAGCTTGCTCACGAAGGCTGATTCAAACCCGCTGCACATGCGGCTCGGCCGACCTCTTCGTGAGCAAACTCACCTCCACAAGGTTGGTTTACGGCAAGATCGCCTGCGCCAACCCCTCAATCTGCTCCTGCCGCTCGGCATGATTCAGCTTCGCGTGTGGGTTCAGCGACGACCATTGCGGATGGGCTCGCGCTTTGCGCAGCGCGTCCGGCAGTTTGCCTTCGCGCCAGGATTTGTCCTGCGGTGTATCCAGCTTGATGCTGTCCATCGCCGCATGGCCCCGAGCCTCAAGCGCCAACAGCAATTGCCGTTGGCGCAGGGCCAGCAGTCGCAGCACCGCGTCGTCCGCAGTCAGCTCGCGCTGCCCCTTGAGCTTGCCGAGCAGGCGCCCGCCGTAACTGCGCGCTGTCTGCAACGCGCCGCCAGCGATTGCACCCACCAAAGCCGCAGCGCCTAAAGTGATACCGCCGACCAGCAAATCAACGCCTGCACCGGCTGCTGCGCCGGCTGCAATGCCGCTGCCGACGCGCACCCCCAGCAGTTTCAGCGTTTCCGGATTGAACAGATCGTCGCCCCAGCGACCGTCAAGCAATGGCAAGTCACTAGCCGAAGCATCATCGCGGCGAAAGGCATAGAGCTTGAGCAGCGCCTCGACACAGCGTTGCTCGCGCTGGCGCACGGCTCTGCGTAAATCATCGATGGCAGCCCGCACCTGCTCAGCGTCTGTCGCGACGCTGCGTCGACAGGCCGCGCAATCGATCAATAGCTCGGCGATCAGCCGCGCCGCACTGTGCCGACGCACATCGCGCTGCGCCTGTTGATCAAGGATCAACCGTTCCAGCTGCGGGCGTGCGTTTTCCAGCAGCAGCGCCAGGCTTTCATACAGCCGCCGCTCACCGTCTTCCGGCGGCGCCACGCTGTCGAAGCGCACCAGTGCATGCAAGCCCAGGCGAGCCAGAGCGTCGCGCCACTCTGGCTCGCGATGCTGCGCACTGCTGACAAAATTCAGCACTGGCAGCAGCGGTTTTCCACAGCTGGCAAGGACGGCCAATTCGTCGCGATATTTGGCGAGCACGGGCTCCCGTGCGTCGATCACATAAAGCCCGGCATCTGACGTCAGCAACTGGCGCAGCACCTTGGCTTCCTGCTCGAAGCGCTGTCGGGCTTCGCTGCCGTCGAGGAAGCGGGTCAGCCGCGCCGGACCGTCGAGGCGTTCGCCGGGGCGATCCAGACGTTCCAGAAATTCGAGGAGGGCGATAGCGTCTTCCAGGCCGGGGGTGTCGTACAGCTCTAACAGCGCTTGGCCGTCCACCGACAACCGTGCACCTTCGACGTGGCGCGTGGTGCTGGGGCGATGGGACACCTCGCCGAAACCGACGTCGCGGGTCAGGGTCCGCAGCAGCGAGGTCTTGCCGACGTTGGTGTGCCCGACGACGGCCAGTTTCAAAGGGCGCACCGCTGATGGTTCAGTCATGTCCGGTCTCCAGCCAGTTCACGGGCGTGCTGTCGGTCCCTATCAGGTCCAGTTGTCGCAACGCGACGTGCCAGTCGCTCAGCCGATCGGGGTCCAGCGTTTCGCCGTGGGGCGCGGGCAGCAGCCACAGTCTCGTCGCTGTTGCGCATCGGGCCAGTTCTGCAATCAGTGCCAGGCTGCCGCGATCTGGCGAGCGACGGGGGTCGCAGGCAATCGCAAGGCGAGCAGGGGGGTAGCGGGTCAGTTGATCGAGCAGGGTGCGGCGCGATTCGCGGCTGTCGAGAATGCCAGCGTTGGCAACGCTTGCCGGCAAGGGCGGCGGCCACGGACGTTGATCGTCCAGCTCGATCGCGACCAGCAGCGCACCCTCGGTATCACGCGCCGAAGGGCCGGTTTGCACAGTGTGCAGCTCGGCGGGCGCTGCGTCGTTGATACCCAGTCGCTCGCTGCTCGGCATGAGGCGTTCGCGCAGTTCAACGAAGCCGGGCTCGCTCAGGTCCAGCGTCAAATGCTTGCGTCCAGCGCGCCAGCGTCCGTAGCAGAAAAGCGCCAGCAACAGCCGCGGAATAATGCCATACACCACCAGCACGCCCACCAGCCATGCGGCCCAAGCCTGTCGGGCGTTTTCGATCACCGATGCGCTATCGCCGCTGGCGCGAATCATGGCTTCGGTCGGCACAGAGAATCCCAGCAGCGATGGCAACATCCCGAGGCCTCGGGTCAGACTGACGAAGGTGTCGCTGCCCAGAATCGTGGTTTCCCAAACGAATCCGTAGCGGCGGGTCGCCATCAGCAGCAGGAGCAGCACCAGAGCACTGAGCAGCGCCAGCAGCCACAGCCCATTGACGCAGGCGCCGAGCAGCCAGCGGTTGAGGCGCTTGCGTTGCAACAGCAGAATCAACGCCGGTGCGAGCTGCGCGGCTTGGGCATCGCGCGCGAGCTTTTCACTGAGCCACCACCACACGCGTCCCAGGCTGGCTGCGCTGTCTCCCGCGAATAGCAGGCCCAGCGCCCAACTGATCAATAAAATCAGATTAAGCCCGAGCAGGCTGCCCACCGCCCAGAACACATTGACAGGGGTCTGCCCGTCGCCCAGCGCGGCAAAGGCCAGTCCGGCGCCGCTGATGACCGCGAATATCGCCAGCAGGATCAGCGACAGCCGCGCGCCCTGTTTCCAGTGACGCAGCGCTGCGAGCATGCCATCGCGCTCGGCCAGCCACAGGGCACGGTGTCTGATGCGCGTGAGTAAGTCGCCCGCTGTGGCGCGGGCGCGGCGGCTGGCTTCGTCATCGTCGAGCGGGCCCGCGTGTTGCTCGCGCAGGCGAACGGCTTCGGTCAGCCAGAGTTCATCGAGTGGGGTCAGTGCAGTCACACGGCGTCTCATTGGTAAAATCAGAAGTGAGCATAACCGCTGTTGCTGGAATGATGCAGTCAAGCAGTCGTGACGATTGGACAATCGTTATCGTGAGCAAGCTCACGCCTGGAATGGGTCGTCGTTTGTGCAGACGTTCTTACCCGCATGCGTGTGTGCAGAGGGACTGCTATCCTCGCCGCCATGAAAAAACATCTCCCCCTCAGCCTGATTGCCGCGCTCGGTGAAAACCGGGTCATCGGCGTCGACAATTCCATGCCCTGGCATTTGCCGGGGGATTTCAAATATTTCAAGGCCACCACACTGGGCAAGCCGATCATCATGGGTCGCAAGACCTGGGATTCGCTGGGTCGCCCGCTGCCAGGGCGGTTGAATCTGGTCGTTACGCGCCAAACAGACCTTCAACTGGAGGGCGCCGAAGTGTTCACTTCGCTGGACGCCGCAGTTGAACGCGCCGAGGCTTGGGCCGCCGAGCAGGGTGTCAGCGAGGTGATGCTGATCGGCGGCGCGCAGCTGTATGCGCAAGGGCTAGAGCAGGCGGATCGTCTGTACCTGACCCGCGTGGCGCTCAGGCCCGAAGGCGATGCGTGGTTTCCGGAGTTTGATGAAGCCGAGTGGGCGCTGGTTTCCAATGTGGACAACCCGCCAGTGGATGACAAGCCTGCGTACAGCTTTGAGGTGTGGGAGCGCCGTTAAACAGCAATCGCGAGCAAGCTCACTCCTACATTGAAGCGCGATCAACTGTAGGAGCGTGGCTTGTCCCGCGATCTGCCGGGCACCGGCAGCAAAACACAGCGTTTGCAGCGTGTCAGGATGATCGCATCAGCAGGGTTTACTGTTGCTGAGCAACAGATCGCGGGACAAGCCGCGCTCCTACAATCGTCTGCCAACGACCGCTGCAAGTTGTCACGAATATGTCGCTTTTACGTCATCTGTCGCGATCGGCAATGAACATGACGCCATCAGAACGCGCACGGTCGCTGACGCATTAAAACAGTCACCACTTTTTGTTACGGTCCAGCCTCGAATTTATAAAGGGGAGGACACCGTTATGAAGCTCGTACCAAAACTGTTAGCCGCTGCGCTCTGTCTCGGCCTGGCGGGTCAGGCTTTTTCCACGGAGTTGAAACACTGGCCCGAGCCTGCGGCCAAGCAGCTGAACGCCATGATCGCGGCGAATGCCAACAAAGGTAACTTCGCGGTTTTCGACATGGACAACACCAGCTACCGCTACGACCTCGAAGAATCACTGCTGCCCTATCTGGAAAACAAGGGCGTGCTGACTCGCGAAAAGCTCGACCCTTCCCTCAAGCTGATCCCGTTCAAGGACACCGCCGACCATAAGGAAAGCCTGTTCAGCTATTACTACCGCCTCTGCGAAATCGACGACATGGTCTGCTACCCGTGGGTCGCGCAGGTGTTCTCCGGCTTCACCCTCAAAGAGCTCAAAGGCTACGTCGATGAGCTGATGGCCTCGGGCAAGGCGGTACCGAGCACCTATTACGAGGGCGATGTGATCAAGACCCTCGACGTGCAGCCACCGAAAGTCTTCACGGGCCAGGCTGAGCTGTACAACAAACTGATGGAGAACGGCATTGAGGTTTACGTAATGACCGCCGCCTCCGAAGAGCTGGTACGCATGGTCGCGTCCGATCCGAAGTACGGCTACAACGTTAAACCGCAGAACGTCATTGGTGTGACCACGCTGCTGAAAAACCGTGAAACCGGCGAGTTGACCACCGCGCGCAAGCAGATCGCGGCCGGCAAATACGACGAGAAAGCCAACCTCAATCTTGAGCTGACCCCCTACCTGTGGACCCCGGCGACCTGGATGGCGGGCAAGCAGGCGGCGATCCTGACTTACATTGATCAATGGAAAAAACCGGTGTTGGTGGGCGGCGATACGCCGAGCAGCGATGGCTACATGCTGTTTCACAGCGTCGATGTCGCCAAAGGCGGCGTGCACCTGTGGGTCAACCGCAAAGACAAATACATGACCCAGCTCAACGGCATGATGAAGACCAATGCCGAAGCTCAGGCGAAAGAAGGGCTGCCGGTGACGGCGGACAAGAACTGGGTGATCGTCAAGCCGGATGAGATTCAATAATCAAGAAAACGAAGCCCAGCATGACTGCTGGGCTTTCCATCACTGCACTACAAGACACGTGGCGAATTTGCATGCGCCTCCCTTTCTGGCGAGTGTCACGTATTTGATCGCTGGATTGCCGCTCGTAGGAGTGATACTCAGGGGGAAAGTGGTGGCGTCATTGATGAGATAAGTCGCCTTGGAGGCGACCTCCTGTTTCACACCCTTCTGTATGACGAAGATCGTGGAGGCGTTGTTGTTACGCACTTCTACCGCCGTATCTGATTCCTGTGTCGTGGACGCTTGACCGCCGCTTACAGTGCCCTCGCTCGGAGCAGAGGGCTGTTGGGCGTCGGACGGCGTTAACGCATAGGCTGCGAAGCAAATACTTGAGATTGTTACAAAGAGCATCAGTCTGGTTTTCATCGTGTTTTCCTTAACAGTTGATGACCACGTATCAAAGATCGGATCTTCAGCGCCTGATTCCCCATCGACTGTAGACCTTTGGCGCAAAGTAAACACCTGTCAGAAATGACAGTGTGCATACGACGCCCTGTTCGTCACGGCAAAAAAAAACGCCCCGATGAGCGGGGCGTTTTATCTGGGCCTCAAGTGTCGATCACGGCACCAGCTTGTCCAGCAGCGCCTTGTCACGCACGGCGCCTTTGTCGGCGCTGGTCGCCAGCAGGGCGTAGGCCTTCAGGGCGGTGGTCACTTTACGCGGACGGGTTTCGACCGGCTTCCAGCCTTTCTTGTCCTGTTCGGCACGGCGCTCGGCCATTTCCGCGTCGTCGATCAACAGATTGATCGAGCGGTTCGGAATGTCGATTAGCACTTTGTCGCCATCACGCACCAGACCGATCGCGCCGCCCGCTGCGGCTTCCGGCGAAGCGTGGCCGATGGACAGACCGGAAGTGCCCCCCGAGAAACGGCCATCGGTCAGCAGTGCACAGGCTTTGCCCAGGCCTTTGGATTTCAGGTACGAGGTCGGGTAGAGCATTTCCTGCATGCCCGGGCCTCCTTTGGGGCCTTCGTAGCGGATGATCACGATATCGCCGGCCTTCACTTCGTCTGCGAGGATGCCGCGCACCGCGCTGTCTTGGCTTTCGAAGATCTTCGCGTTGCCTTCGAACACATGGATCGACTCATCCACCCCTGCGGTTTTCACCACACAACCGTCCAGCGCGATGTTGCCGTAGAGCACGGCCAGGCCGCCTTCTTGCGAGTACGCGTGCTCGACGCTACGGATGCAGCCGTTCTCGCGGTCGTCGTCCAGGGTGTCCCAGCGGGTCGACTGACTGAACGCCGTTTGCGTCGGAATGCCGGCCGGGCCTGCTTTGAAGAAGTGATGAACCGCTTCGTCGTCGGTCTGGGTGATGTCCCACTTGGCGATGGCTTCTTCCATCGACTTGGAATGCACGGTCGGCAGGTCGGTATGCAGCAGGCCGCCACGGGCCAGCGAACCGAGGATGCTGAAGATCCCGCCTGCGCGGTGCACGTCTTCCATGTGGTACTTCTGAATGTTCGGCGCGACTTTGCACAGCTGCGGGACTTTGCGCGACAGGCGATCAATGTCACGCAGGTCGAACGCGACTTCGGCTTCCTGAGCGGCCGCCAGCAAGTGCAGGATGGTATTGGTCGAGCCACCCATGGCGATGTCCAGGGTCATCGCGTTTTCGAATGCCTTGAAGTTGGCGATGTTGCGCGGCAGCACCGAATCATCGTTGTCGCGGTAGTAGGTTTTGCACAGCTCGACGATGGTGCGGCCCGCTTGCAGGAATAATTGCTCGCGGTCGCTGTGGGTGGCCAAGGTCGAACCGTTGCCGGGCAGCGCAAGGCCCAGGGCTTCGGTCAGGCAGTTCATCGAGTTGGCGGTGAACATGCCAGAGCACGAACCGCAGGTTGGGCAGGCACTGCGCTCGTATTCGGCGACTTTTTCGTCGGAAGCGCTGGAGTCAGCGGCGATGACCATGGCGTCGACCAGATCAAGCCCGTGGCTGGCCAGTTTGGTCTTGCCGGCTTCCATCGGGCCGCCAGAAACGAAGATCACCGGGATGTTCAGGCGCAGGGCGGCCATCAGCATGCCGGGAGTGATCTTGTCGCAGTTGGAGATGCAGACAATGGCGTCGGCGCAGTGAGCGTTGACCATGTACTCGACAGAGTCGGCGATGACCTCGCGGCTCGGCAGCGAATACAGCATGCCGTCGTGCCCCATGGCGATGCCGTCGTCGACCGCGATGGTGTTGAATTCCTTGGCCACACCACCCGCTTTTTCGATCTCGCGGGCAACCAGTTGGCCCAGGTCTTTCAAGTGCACGTGACCCGGAACAAATTGGGTGAAGGAGTTGGCGATGGCGATGATCGGTTTCTTGAAGTCTTCGTCTTTCATCCCCGTGGCACGCCACAAGGCACGCGCGCCGGCCATGTTGCGGCCGTGGGTAGACGTTTTCGAGCGGTAATCAGGCATTGGAGCACTCCGGGCGGCTAATCAGATTCAGTAAGGGAGTGAGCTTCTCGTGGTCCATTGCAACGGCGACAGGTCGCTACCGTTACGGATAAGGTCGGTGACGTCACAGGATCACTGCACGCTCGACCGGAGCTCATAAACCCGCCGGGGGATGATTGGCGATGAATAGCGGTGATTCTACACCTGTGGGGGCGGGAGGGAATGGTTGGGATCGAAGCATCGCGAGCAAGCTCACTCTTACTTGTCCTGCGGTAACCCTGTAGGAGTGAGCTTGCTCGCGATGGCATTCCAACAGACACATTCTGACTTTCAAATCTGGGAGGGGGTAATGGGCTCCTCCTAACCTGACTCAGATGATTTCGGCTGAGTTGAAAGAATGTCTAACCTCCCACGTTATAAATCTTTACGCAGTGGTCGCTACTCTGAATCAGGAAGAATCTACCTCATCACCTCGGTCACTCAACACCGTAACCCTGTATTCAACGATTGGCGTTTAGGACGGTTGGTTGTAAACGAACTGCGCGTGGCTCACGAATCCGGAGCCGTAAACTCTTTGGCTTGGGTCGTGATGCCCGACCATATTCACTGGCTATTCGAATTGAAGGACAGCCAGCTAACGCCGCTCGTTCAACGAATCAAGTCTTGCAGTGCTCGCACGGTCAACCGCGCTCGGGGCCAACATCAGCAACTTTGGCAAAGAGGTTTTCATGACCGTGCCCTTCGACGCGAAGACGATCTCGTGAAGATGGCGAGGTATGTTGTTGCTAATCCGCTGCGTGCCGGACTGGTGGAAAAGCTAGGCGATTATCCGCTTTGGGATGCGGTGTGGCTGTGAGAGCGAATCGCGAGCAAGCTCACTCCTACATGTCCTGCACTAACCCTGTAGGGATCGGAGTAGCGCTGCACTTTGCTCGCGATAGCGTCATGTCAAACGCTGCTCAATCAACTATTCGGCAACAACCGGCAGGTGATGCTCTTGATGTAGCGCGTTTCCGGAATCGCCGGGTGTACCGGGTGGTCCGGGCCCTGGCCGCCGCGTTCCAGCAGCTGAATGTTGCGGTCGAGGTGGCGGGCGCTGGTCAGCAGGATGTTCTGCAGGTCGTCTTCCGGCAGGTGCATTGAGCACGACGCGCTGACCAGGATGCCGTCTTTGCTGAGCAGGCGCATGGCCTGTTCGTTCAGACGACGGTAGGCGCCTTCACCGTTTTTCAGGTCTTTCTTGCGTTTGATGAACGCGGGCGGGTCGGCGACGATCACGTCGAAGCGTTCCTCAGCAGCTTTCAGCTCTTTAAGGGCTTCGAACACGTCGCCTTCGATGCAGGTGACTTTCTCGGCAAAACCGTTCAGGCCCGCATTACGCTCCACGCCATCCAGCGCGAAACCCGAGGCATCGACGCAGAACACTTCACCGGCACCGAACGCACCGGCTTGCACACCCCAGCCGCCGATGTAGCTGAACAGGTCCAGCACGCGCTTGCCTTTGACGTACGGCGCCAGACGCGCGCGGTTCATGCGGTGGTCGTAGAACCAGCCGGTCTTCTGGCCTTGCATGACCGGCGCTTCGAATTTCACGCCGTTTTCTTCCAGGGCGACCCACTCCGGCACCAGACCAAAGGCAGTCTCCACGTAGCGGTTCAAGCCTTCGGCGTCACGCGCGGCCGAATCGTTCTTGAGCAGAATGCCGCTCGGTTTGAGCACCTGAATCAGGGCCGCCAGCACGTCGTCTTTATGGTGCTCCATGGTGGCAGAGGCAAGTTGCACGACCAAAATGTCGCCGAAACGATCGACCACCAGCCCCGGCAGCAAGTCGGAGTCGCCGTAAACCAGGCGATAGAACGGCTTGTCGAACAGGCGCTCGCGCAAGGACAGGCAAACGTTCAAGCGATGCACCAGCAGCGACTTGTCCAGCGGCAATTTGGCGTCGCGGGACAGCAGGCGCGCGCAGATCAGGTTGTTCGGGCTCAGGGCGACAATGCCCAGCGGCTTGCCGCCTGCCGCTTCGAGGATCGCTTGAGCGCCTGGCGCAAAGCCGTTGAGCGGGGTGGCGGCAACGTCGATTTCGTTGCTGTAGACCCACAGGTGACCCGCGCGAAGGCGACGGTCGGCGTTGGGCTTGAGGCGCAAGCTAGGCAGGGACATGACGTCGCTCCGGAAAAAAGAGCGGGATTATAACGCCGCAGGCTCGCTGCGGTGAATTTAGTGCAGGCGGTCTGTCGGAACCCGGGCGTCTTTCAACGGTTGTCGAAGCATGGGCGGTAGGGGTTAGAATCGCCTCCTGACTTTGAGTGTGTACCTATGTCCCAAGAGCTTACTTCCGAGCAGATCCAGCAGGCGTTGCAAGGCATCAGCGTGCCGCCCCAGCCGCAAATCATGGTGGATTTGCAGATGGAGCAGTACATGCCCGACCCTGATCTGGGTGTGATCGCCCGGTTGATCGCGCAGGACCCGGGCCTCTCCGGCGCTTTGCTGAAAATCGTCAACTCGGCCCACTACGGCCTGACCAACAAAATCGCGTCGATTCAGCGCGCGGTGAATCTGCTGGGCAGTCGCTCGGTCATCAACCTGATCAACGCGCAGTCGATCAAGGGCGAAATGAGTGACGAGACGATCGTGGTGCTCAACCGCTTCTGGGACACCGCCCAAGACGTGGCGATGACCAGTCTGACGCTGGCCAAGCGTATCGGCTCGCAAACCGTGGACGAATCCTACGCACTAGGTCTGTTCCACGACTGTGGCGTACCGTTGATGCTGAAGCGTTTTCCCGACTATATGAATGTGCTGGAAGAGGCCTATGCGAATGCCGGCCCCGAGCAGCGCGTCGTCGACACGGAAAACGAGAGACTCAAGACGAATCACGCGGTCGTTGGTTATTTCACAGCCAAGTCCTGGCGCTTGCCTGAACATGTCAGCAATGCCATAGCCAATCATCACAATGCGCTGGCGATTTTCCAGGATGAGTCGGGCCGAAACGCACCGCTGAAAAACCTGCTGGCGATTCTGAAAATGGCCGAACACATCTGCTCGTCCCACCGCGTGCTGGGCAATCAGGCCGTCGACCATGAGTGGCACAGCATCGGCCACTTGATCCTGGATTACGTCGGCCTGTCCGACTACGACTTCGAAAACCTCAAAGAAAGTATCCGCGAGTTGAGCGCGCGCTGATTTCGCGCGCCTGTGCCTTGCCTGCCATCGAGCTGCCCATGCCTGAATTACCTGAAGTCGAAACCACCCGACGGGGCATCGCGCCCCACCTGGAGGGCCAGCGCGTCAGTCGCGTGATCGTGCGGGACCGTCGTCTGCGTTGGCCGATCCCGGAAGATCTGGATGTGCGGCTGTCCGGCCAAAAGATCGTGGTAGTTGAACGGCGCGCCAAATACCTGCTGATTCAGGCCGAAGTCGGCACGCTCATCAGCCATTTGGGGATGTCCGGAAATTTGCGTCTGGTGGAATCGGGCCTGCCGGCGCTCAAGCATGAACACGTGGACATCGAGCTGGAATCCGGGCTAGCGCTGCGTTACACCGACCCGAGGCGGTTCGGCGCAATGCTGTGGAGCCTCGACCCGCACAATCATGAATTGCTGATTCGCCTGGGGCCTGAGCCGCTGACCGATCTGTTTGACGGGTTGCGTCTGTTCGAGCTGTCGCGGGGGCGGTCGATGGCGGTCAAGCCGTTCATCATGGACAACGCGGTGGTGGTCGGTGTGGGCAATATTTATGCGACCGAGGCGCTGTTTGCGGCAGGCATCGATCCGCGCCGTGAGGCCAAGAGCATTTCCAAGGCACGCTATATAAAGCTGGCGATCGAGATCAAGCGCATTTTGGCTGCTGCCATCGAGCGCGGCGGCACCACATTGCGTGACTTCATCGGCGGCGACGGTCAGCCGGGTTATTTCCAGCAGGAGCTGTTCGCCTATGGCCGAGGCGAAGAGCCGTGCAAGGTCTGCGGGACGATCCTGCGTGAAGTGAAGCTGGGACAACGGGCGAGCGTGTTTTGCCCGAAGTGTCAGAAGTAAAGGGAAACGAAATAGGGGTATGGTCCGTTTGCCCGCGATCGCAGAGGATCATCGGCGAGTTTCCTGACAGATCCCTCCCAATCGCGGGCAAGCGCTCCTACAGTCTTAAGCCTGGCGGTTTGATCCCCCTTGCGTAACCCCAATCCCTGTTTATAGTGAGCAGCATCACTTTTCCCGCCGTGCCTGAAGGATCACGCCATGAGCCCGTTCCGTATTCTCGCTGCCACACTGGCCCTGTTCTTTGGCTTGCAGATGACCCCGGTGATGGCGCAGGTCGAGGCTTCAGGCAGCGGTGATCCCGTTTACGAAATTCAGAATCCCCCCGCGTACGCCATGATCGGCGACTTGCTGGTGGCGCGTCCGTTGCTGATCGTGGCCACCGTGGCCGGTGCCGCGCTGTTCATCGTTGCATCGCCCTTCGCCGCAGCAGGCGGGAATCTGGGCGCGACTGGCAAAGCGCTGGTGGTCGATCCTGGCAAGGCGGCGTTCGTCCGCTGCCTGGGCTGCACTACCAGCGGCTACGGCAAACACGACTGATCGAGGCAGGTCCGCACCAGATTCAGCGGTGCATCAGGGCTGAAGACCGCTGAAGTCCCCACGCCGCGCGGGTCGCTCGCTGCCTCTACGCGGGCACTGTTTTTGTGCCACTGCAGCACTTGTTGATTGCCGAAGTCGCGCTTGGTCTCCTTGACCTTGTAGCCCCGCTCGCGCAGGTCATTCAATTCCTCGGCCGTAAACGCACCCGGCTCATACTCCAGTACATCCGGCATGTATTGGTGGTGGTAGCGCGGCGCCGACACCCACTGCTCGACGGGTTTTTCATCCAGATACTGCAGCATCGACAGCAGCACAATGCTGGGAATCCGGCTGCCGCCAGGCGTGCCGAAGGCGGTGAAGGTGCGCGGACTCTCGATGAAGCTCGGGCTCATGCTCGACAGCGGCCGTTTGCCAGGTTCGATGATGTTCGCCTGGCTGCCCACCAACCCGTAGGTATTGCTGCCCTTGGGATCGACCGCGAAATCGTCCATTTCATCATTGAGGATCACGCCCGTGCCGGGCACCGTGAAGGCTGAGCCAAACGGAAGATTCAGCGAGAGCGTCGCAGCCACGGCGTTGCCCTCGTCGTCGAGCACCGAGAAATGGCTGGTGTTGTCACCTTCCCGCCAGCGCGGGGTCTGCGGCAACACGTTGTCCGGCGTCGCCCTGTGCGGATCGATGCTGATGGACTGCTGGAGCAGGTAGTCGGGCGCCAGCACTTGGGCAATCGGATTGGGTACGAAATCAGGATCGCCGAACAGCGCGCGGTCGCGATAAGCGCGACGCAGCACTTCAACGACGTAGTGAGCGCGCTGCACTTTCTCGGATTCGCGCCACGGCAATTGCTGCAGCATAGAGAGGCTTTGAGCCAGCGCGACGCCGCCTGATGACGGTGGCGGGGCGCTGATCAATTCGCGCTGGTCCGCGAGTTGAGAGCGCAGCGGCGTCCGGGTGACGACGTCGTACTCTTCGAAATCGTGGTAATTCCAGATGCCGCCTGCCGCCCGGTTGCCATTGACCATCGCCTGCGCCGTCAAACCGCTGTAAAAGCCTGCGCGGCCTTTGTCGGCCAGCCGGTCGAGCGTCTGCGCCAATTCGGGTTGCTTGATCACTTCACCGAGATCCGGCACATCGTTGTTGCGCAGGAACAGCCGGGCGCTCTCTTTATTGGCCCGCAGCGCGAAGAGTCGCCAGCTGGCGCGCTCACGATAAATCTCGTCCACCTTGAAACCGCGATAGGCGATGCGAATGGCTGGCGCCATGGAGACGCTGAGCGGCAGGCGGCCGTAGCGTTCCGCCAGCTCCACCAGCGCAGCAGGCACACCCGGAATGGCTGCCGCCAGAGGGCCGTTCAGGGACAAGTCGGGCTGTACGACGCCGTTGCGGGTGAACAGGTTGCGCTTGGACTTCAGCGGCGCTTTTTCCCGCGCGTCGAGAAACTGGTACTGCACCGGATCACCGGCCTGACGCAGCAGAAAGAAACCGCCGCCGCCCAGTCCCGAACCGTAAGGCTCGACCACGGCCAGGGTGGCGCTGATGGCAACGGCGGCGTCGAATGCATTACCGCCATCGACCAGGACTTCCTGGCCGGCGGCGGTAGCGGTGGGGTTGGGGCTGGCGATGGCGGCCTGACCGGGACGGTCGGTGCTGCCTTGTGCCGAGAGCGCGCACAGGAAAAGTGCGGCGCCAAACGAGGAGGGTTTCCACGAAAGCTTTGATGTCATGCGTATCTCGCTCGCTCAGTTCTACAGGCATTACAGCCAGTGTCTTCGGCGAAAGCGCGTATGCCGACAGGATATGCCTTCGTTTATGCCTTGCTGGTAATCAACTGGTATTTGGCCATGAGCTCGTCCTTGCTCTCGACGTGATTCTCATCCAGCGGGATGCAATCCACCGGGCAGACTTGCTGGCACTGCGGCTCGTCATAGTGGCCAACACATTCAGTGCACAGGTTCGGGTTGATCACGTAGATCTCCTCACCCTGTGAAATCGCCTCGTTCGGGCACTCGGGTTCGCAGACGTCGCAGTTGATGCAATCGTCGGTGATGATCAGGGACATGAGAGCTCCAGCCGCGGCCAACGCCGGGGCATATCAAAACTAATGCGGCGAATTGTGCCGCATTAGCGCCCGGTATGCACCTGTGCGTGCGTCATGATCCCGGCTGAAACCGCTCCTTGAGCGCCTGGGCGACGGCCGGGTGTACGAATTTGGTGATATCCCCACCCAGCGCCGCGATTTCCCTGACCAGCGTAGATGAAATGAACGAATAGCGTTCGGACGGCGTAAGAAAAAGACTTTCGACGTCCGGCGCCAGTTGCTTGTTCATGTTGGCGAGCTGGAATTCATATTCGAAGTCGGAGACCGCACGCAGACCCCGCAGCAGGATATTGGCGTTCTGCTCCTGGGCGAAATGCGCCAGCAGGGTCGAAAAGCCCACGACTTCGACGTTCGACAGATGTTTGGTCGCCTCACGCGCAAGTTCGACGCGCTGCTCCAGGGAAAACAACGGGTTTTTCTTGGGGCTGGCGGCTACGGCAATGACCACTTGGTCGAACATGCGCGAAGCGCGCTCGACCAGATCGCCATGACCTTTGGTGATCGGGTCGAAGGTGCCTGGGTACAACACTCGGTTCATCGCATCGTCCTGGTCGGAGTCCGAAGGGACTCGGATGGTATCGCAGCGCGGCAGGGCGGCCAAGTCGTGGGCGGCGGCCTGCTTTACGCAGACCTTTGGCGTCGCCCACTGAGCTATCGGCGGTCACAACGGCTGTTAACGCCTTGGTGTTGTAGGCGCTTATCTTCCCGGCCCTTCCGGCAGATGGCGTTCGAGCCACGCCTTCACCTGGCCGACGTCGAGGTGGTAGCCCTTGTAATACAGTTCGCGGGAGTCGTGAGCGCCGGTAGGGTAGGTGATGAATTCCATGTCTACGCCAACAATGGTCGCCAGATTCGAGAAACAGGACAGATCGCCGTATTCCTCGGCCATCCAACACAGCGCCTGCGCCCCTTTTGACGCAAACATGATATTGGTCCACGCAGCGCCGGTCGGGCCGATGATGACCTCGGCATTGGCCATGAGCGCCACCTGCTGGCTGACGTCCAGTTCTTCCATGGCAACGCTGACAAAGCCGTAGGGCTGGAGCAGGTTGATGACTTCAGCCTGGTTGTAACGTCGCAGAAAACCTTTACGGGCCAGAAAGACGCGTTTCGGCAGCGTTGTCGCGTCAATGTCTTGCGTCAGGCTCATTGCATGCTGACGCAAGAATTCAACGGATTCAGGCCGCGCGAAGTTGCTGTTTGTGAGGTTCCCGACCGAGTTCTTGAAGTTGGGAATCATATTGTTGGGCGCAGTGATAAACAGCAAATCGTCGACTTTATACGTGGGCAGAGTATCGAGATAAACAAAAGGTCTATCGATGCCGATACTCTCGATCAATGCCCGAATCGATGGAATGGTCTGACTGTGTTTTGAAATCAGAACAGGATAACCCGCGTACTGTTCTGGCAATTCAGCCACGAACTGCAACTGCGACAGAATTTCCAGCACCCAGTGGTAGTAGTTCGTTTCACTGCAGCCGTTGACCAAGATGCCTTTTTCAATGAGCTCAGGCTCGTCAACGCGCACTAACGCCAGCTCTTTGCCGTGGTACACGACATGGGCCACGCTGTAGTCGGCATTGCGCGGTTTGACCGTGGTGATGCGTTCGATGACCACGCGTCCGTCGGGCAGAACGGCTGAACGGGAAACGGAGCCGACCTGACCTTGACGCAGGCGATGCAGCGCGACTTCCGGGAAAGTGATTGGCGTGGGCTGAATGTTTTGCCCGATGAAGCGCGGCCCCTGAACTACGCCAGCGAGTGCAGGGCGAAACACGTGGGCCTTGAATTCATCGGTTTGGTCGAGCCACTGCAAGCGCAGGCGCTTGAGCGTGCGTCGCTGCCCCGAGTTACTCCGGGAAAACAAAGCGAACGCCAAATCGGAGATCCACCCTTCGCGCCAGCAGATCAATTCCTGGACTTGTCCCCACAGTCGGCTGCGCAATCGTTGAGCAGCGGAAGTCTGCTGACGAAATTGATGGTGAAAGATGTCGATTTTGGTTTCGCAAATGCCCAAGGCCAGCAACTGCGGATAAATCTCGGCGTGGTAGTCGCTGGCGATGATGACGGTATCAAAATCCAGATTCACCAATTCGCGGGGTGCGTAGATAAGTTTGCCAAACAGGTGCTGGCCCTGTTTCTGCACATTGTTATCGACGAAACCTTGGACCTGGAAACGTCCCCGGCAGGTCTTGTAGAAATTGACGCCACCCGCACCTGTTCCAAAAATCAGAATGCGCGCTTTTTGCTTGAACCACGTCGCCATACTTCACCCGATAATAACGACCGCCCGGAGTTGGCGTGGGCGTAGTGTGCAACGGCCTGACAACTTGTCAAGTTCACGCATGCGCAAGTTTGTTGGCGTCAAAATAGGAGCGCCGGTTGTCGTCTGGATTCCGTTGGCAAACACATTTATGGGTTAACGTCTGACAGCAACTCCGCACATTGCGCCGGCGTCAGATAGTCCGATAGCAACTTGCCGGCGTAATCGCGCGCGTACACATCTGCACCGCTTTCCCTCAGCAGAGAAAACGTTTTCCGACAGCGGCCTGAGAAATAAGCGTCCTTGGCGTACATCAACGGCGTAGTCCCTTTGTGATTGCTGCGGTCAGGCGACGCCCCTTTCGCCAACAGCCAGCGCACGACCTCATAAGCCCCGGCGTAACTGGCGACGATGAGCGGCGTCCAGCCCTTCTCGTTGGCGTCGTCAAAGCCTGCGATGTTTTTTTCCAGCGCGACGACCGCGTCCAGATCCCCTTTTTCGCACGCCGCGAGCATCGCCGGCAGCCGGTCGAAATGAAGCCGCACGTCAAAGTCGATGGTGGCGATGTCGACGTGGTGGTCCGTTTGCTGGAGCACCACGCCTGGTCTGCGTGTCGATTTGCTCGGCAGGACGCTGGCCGATGCGATTGGCGTTCCTTGCCACTTGAGTAGCTGATATTCGCGGAAGCTAAAGGCGCGGATCTTGTTGACGCATGCCCACGCGGTGGTGATCGGTTCGATGCCCAGCGTCGCATAGTCGATGGTCGACTTGGAAAAATAGCTCGACCCCTCAGCGGCTTGGGCCTGCGCTTGCACCGGCCCACCCACCAGGCGCAAAAACCATTGATCCAGTAGCTGGCCCGCGTGTTGGTTGAACGCGAAGTACAGGTCTCTGCAGGTCCACCATTTAGCCATGGGAAACGTGAGTTGCGCCACGATATCGCCAGTATCGATGCCGGGTTCAAGATAGTGCAGAGTCACTCCCGCTTCGTGTTGACCGTGGAGCAACGGCCACACCGAGGTATACATGCCTTTGTAGGCAGGCAGTTGTGAAAAATGGATGTTGAACAGATTCGGTACAGAGAATCGCGAAGGCACGACCAGTTGGTCGAACTCCAGCGAGAGGAATGCAGTGCGAGTGGTCGTGTAGGCGTCGTCGAGGCTGATTTCCTGCACGCCGTGACGCACGGCAGCAGCTCGCAGTGAACGTTGCCAACCGTCTGCGCCGCTGTCATTGCGGTTGCACACCACCGCCAGTGCCTCTGCGGGAAAATGGTTGAGTGCAAGCTCCAGGCCGTGCACGGCGATGTTGTTCTTACCGGCGATGATGATCACTGTTTGCTTTCTCTCTGCCCATGGCGCGATGGCAAATACTGACGACGAGCCAATCGGCTGTCCATCCGTCGTAGCGCGGAGCGATGGGAATGTTGCCAAAAAATTTTCCTGGCCCGGTTTCATTTAAGCCCCGCGCCGCCGATAAGGCTATCAAGGTGTTTGCGGACCGTTTAGCGAGTAGATCATGCAAAGCTGTGTAAAGAACCTGATGGAGCAAGGCGCTCATCTGTTTGGCGAAATGCTGGATGTCGAGCGCGTTCAGGCGCTGTACCGCGCCATGGTCGCCGCGCGAGCTTTCGATGGCAGCCTGTTCATGGACGAAGCCGAATACCTGGCTCAGGAAAACCATTTCAACGCCAACCCGACCAAGACCTTCAATTTTCTCAATCAGTTCGACGAGCAATTGCAGTTCATCGAGCAGGACCCTCGTCTGAAGGGCGCGCTCGACACATTGCTTGGCGACGATTACGAAGTGGTGATCAAGAAGGCCGTGTGTGGCGTCCCGGATTCCTGGCTGCCGGAGTGGATTCGCGAGCGCATTCGCGATGTGAACGTGGCCAACCTCGGCCCCTACATCAAGAAGCCTTTTCGGGATATCACCTATTTTCGCGGTATCGATTTCCACCAGGACATCATCGACTGGCCCCAAGGGCGGGTCGAGCTTGAGCCATCGACCTTTCTGACGCTTTACGTCTACCTGCACGATGTCACCGAGTTCGACTCGCCGCTGCACCTCATACCGGGATCTCATCGCTTCGGTGCAACGCTGTTCCCCCACCGGCTGGAGCCTCTGGGCGGCGACCAGTGGACGTATGCAGATGATCACGGCAATGCGATTCGATGCCAGGACCAGACCCTGTTAGGCGGGCCTGGCTATGTCGGCTTGTGGCACAACTGCACGTTGCACGGCACCCGGCCAGTGGCCCACGAATCCGAGCAGTTCCGGCTGTCGTTGCGGTATCTGGTGGGCAAGTCGAACAGCAATCACACAGTCACTGCCATCGACGAAATAAATGGCACCCTCCAGGGCGACCTCAAACCGGTGCGCACCCGTCGTGATCTGGACGACAAAGGCGCTGCGCAAATACGCGGCAATATCATCAATGCAAAAAACTGAAGCGGGTGCATTCGGGGTACGCGCCTTCGTCAGCCGCCCTCTTCACACCCACATGTTGTCGACAGGCTGCAATGGAGTGCGCGCGTTCGTGAGCAAAATGTTATGAAAATCCAATTCCTGCAATTGCAGACGCATGGCGATGACCGCGGTTCGTTGATCGCGCTGGAGGAGGGCAAGAACATCCCCTTCGCGGTCAAGCGTGTCTATTATATGTTCGACACGGGGGAGGGGGTCCGTCGCGGCTATCACGCCCACAAGTCCTTGAAACAGGTCGCAGTGGCGGTGCGCGGCTCATGCCGTTTCATGCTGGACGACGGCAAGGAAAAGATCGATATCCGCCTCGATCATCCTCATCAAGGGCTCTTGATCGAGTCGTTCACCTGGCGAGAAATGTACGATTTCTCGCCCGACTGCGTATTGATGGTGCTGGCCGATAATCTGTACGACGAAGCCGATTACGTCAGGGACTACGAGACTTTCCTGCAGATGGTTCAGGAGTGACGGGGTTGTTCCGGTCCTGAGCGCTGCGCTTTACGAGGTTTACTGATGGATATCCCGTTTCTCGACTTGAAAGCGGTCAATCACGAATACGCCGACGAATTGAAAGCGGCCTGCGCGCGAGTCATCGATTCGGGCTGGTACATCGGTGGTACGGAGCTGGCCCGATTCGAAGCCGCGTTTGCCGAGTATTGCGGCGTGCCGTTCGCAATCGGCACCGGCAATGGCCTGGATGCACTGGTGTTGGTGCTGCGGGCCTGGAAAGAGCAGGGCAAGCTCAAAGCGGGAGACGAAGTGATCGTTCCCGCCAACACCTTCATCGCCACGGTCTCGGCGGTGACCGAAACCGGGCTGATGCCGGTGCTGGTGGATATCGACCCTGCCACCCACAACCTAGATTGCGCGGCGGTCGAAGCTGCAATCACGCCGAACACCCGCGTGCTTCTGCCGGTTCACCTGTACGGGCAATTGGCCCCGATGCCACAGCTCATGGCACTGGCCGCACGCCACGAACTGCTGGTGCTGGAGGACTGCGCGCAGGCGCACGGCGCTCAGTTGGACGGCCGCAAAGCCGGTCATTGGGGGCATGCGGCCGCATTCAGCTTTTATCCTGGTAAGAACCTCGGCGCGCTGGGCGACGGCGGTGCGGTCGTCACCTCGGACGAAGCGCTGGCACGCTTGGTCAGGGCCTTGGGCAACTACGGCTCCAGCGTCAAATACCAGCATGACTACCCGGGTGTTAACAGCCGGCTGGACGAAATTCAGGCTGCCATGCTCTCGGTCAAACTGTCGCATCTGGACGCTGATGCCGAGCGCCGTCGGCAAGTGGCGGAGCGCTATCTGAGCGCGGTGAGCAATCCGTTGATCGGCTTGCCCACTATCACTGAACGCGCCGCCCACGTCTGGCACCTGTTCGTGGTCGAATGCGCCGAGCGCGACGCCTTGAAAGAGCATCTTGCGCAACGGGGGATTCAGACCGCCATCCACTATCCCCTGCCGATCCCGGCCCACGCGCCTTACCAAACGTTGAAACTGAGCCCGGCGATGGAAGCTGCAGGGCTGCATGAGCGGATTCTTTCACTGCCGATCTACCCAACGTTGAGCGCCGAGGCACAGAACCGGATCGTGGCTGCGCTCAATGAATTCACGATGGAGCATAAGGCCCCCCACGGATGAAGAATCAGCACTTCGCACAAGTCGCTTTTTTTGTGCACGCCGCCGAAATGTTCAACCACTACCAGCCAGTGTGGCGCCTGCTGGGAGACGAGGCGTTCGACATCGTGCTCCATGGCACCGACCACGAACGGCATGACAGCCGGGTACTGGCCGAACAGGCCGGTTATCGCTGCTTCGACAGTGAGGCGGTGATCGAGGCAGGGCAGTGTTATGACATCGTGGTATCCAACCACAGCATGTACCACCATCTCGATCAGCCCCTCATCCACGTGCTGGGCCATCGTCGCGTGCGGTTCATGTATGCCTTGGGCAAGGCCCGGCATAACTTTTCCGACTGGAACAGCCACTACGACCTGATCCTCTGTTTCGGCCCGTGGCAGGCGCAACGCTTGAAGGATTGCTGCGACGCGGTGACGTTCCAGATGGGTTATCCGCGTTACGACGAGTATTTCAGGCAGCCCGCGTTGATTGGCGCGCAGCCGCCCGGGCTCTCGCTGGACCCGGCGAAGAAAACCGTGCTCTGGCTGCCGACCTGGATGGAGCTGTCGTCCATCAGCCGTTTCGCCGACGCCATGTTTGCCCTGTGCGCTGAGTACAACGTCATCGTGAAAACGCACCCGCTGTCGGTCGAGGCCGAGCCCGAGGTGTTGGCGATCCTGGATCAGTACGCGTTCACGGCGGTGATCACCACGGTGTACGACAATCTGGCGCTGTTCCGCTGCGCCGATTACGTGGTCTCCGACTACGGCGGAACCCCGTTCGGCGCGCTGTATCTGGACAAAAACCTGCTGCTGTTGAACGTCCCGGACGCCGAGTCCGATGCCCTGACGGGCGATGATTCGCCCGATATTCTGCTGCGCGAAGAGATTGTCAATGTTGACGAACACGCGCGTTGGAGCTTGCCCGAGCTGCTGGCCGACGACGCGCTGTGGGCTGCGCAGGCGAAGGTCCGGCAGCGTCTGCGCCACACGTACTTCGTGAACAGCTACGGGTTTTCCGCCGAGATGGCGGTGATGGCGCTGTGCAACATCGAAACGTTACTCACGCAAGGGTAGAGATCATGGTCATTTGGCTGGTCGGCCTGTCCGGCGCCGGGAAAACCACTCTGGGGAAGGCCCTGTACGCCAGCCTGAAACAGGAGCGTCCGCACACCGTTTTCGTCGATGGTGACGAAGTCCGGGCGCTGTTTCGTCATGATCAACGCCCAGACGCTTACACCCTCGCCGGGCGACGCATCAATGCCGAGCGTATTCAGGCGCTGTGCGGCTGGCTCGACAATCAGGGTATCGATGTCGTCTGTTGCATCCTCTCGATGTTTCAGGACATCAGTGACGAAAACCGTCAGCGCTTTTCCGACTACCGCGAAGTGTTCGTCGACGTACCGCTCGACACCTTGATCGAACGCGATGACAAAGGCCTTTACCAGTCCGCTCTGCGCGGTGAGCGCGAGCATGTGGTGGGCGTCGATATCGAATACCGGCCTCCTGTGGCGCCGGACCTGATCGTGCATAACAGCCAACGGCTGCAAGACTTGCCTGGTTATGTGGCGCAGATCCGGCAGATCAGCGGGTACGCTTCGTGAGCGTGAATTACCCCTACAGCGAGGGCGATTTGCTGAAAGATCCGCAGACGTATCGCTACGCCAGTTTTCAAGGCGAGGCGTTCGTCGACGCGTGGCAGGCGTCACGCCAGGCGGCTCAGCGTGCGTTGCCAGCACCCGCGCAGATGCCGCTGAACGCCAGGCCCGACAGCGATTGCACCGACAGCGTCGCGTGGCTGGCGCGAATTTGCCTCAGCTTGCGCGACGGCCGTGTCGATGAAAAGACGCCTGCGTCGTATTGGCTGCCCCGGCTGCTGAAAAAGTTCGAAGTGAGCAAGCGGCTGTTCGCCGGCTATGAATTGGCCGCGCCCCATCGCGCATTGCCAGGCAGCGACTGTCTGGCGCTGCGCCCTTATCTTTTGCTGGCCGAAGCAATGATCCACGGCTGGCGCACTCAGCGGGCCGGTTATTACCTCAGCGGGCTGCTCAAACTTTCAGACACCCTCGTCTCCCAGCGAGCCCGCCTGCACAACGAAGAAGCCGCGCAGCTGGCGTGGATTCTGGAGCAGGAACGGCAATTGATCGCGGAGCTGCGCCCATGACCTCGCCGACACTGGTGTTGCTGTGCGCGCGAACAGCCCGCTCGGTGGCGTATCTGCAAGCCTTGCATCTAGCGGGGGTCGTGCCGGATCAGATCGTGGTGTATGGCCAGTCGGGCTCTGCCTTGCAGATCGACCGAGCGTGGCAGGGCGTCGCGATCGATGGCCTGTTTCTGCCGGACCTGCGCGAAGACGTGACGACGTGCCTTGCGCGTCTGGGCTGGCGCCATGAGGTTTGCGCGGCAGCGTCATTGGACGACCCCGCCTTGGTGGCCACCGTCGAAGCGGCCGCGCCGGATGTGCTGGTCTACTCCGGGTACGGCGGTCAGCTCGTCCCGCCGACGCTGCTGCAACGTTGCCCGGTCTTGCACATTCATTCAGGGTGGCTGCCGGACTACCGTGGCAGCACGACGATCTATTATCAGATCCTCGAACAGCGTCAGTGTGCCGCCAGCGCGTTGTTGCTCAACGAGACCATCGACACCGGCCCGGTGCTGGCGCGCAAGGTGTACCCGCTGCCGCCTGCCGGGTTGGATGTCGATTACGTCTACGACAATGCCATTCGTGCCGACCTGCTGGTGGCGGTTCTCGTTCGCTGGCGCTCGAACCCGGCCAGCCTGCAACCCCTGACCGCGCCGGAGCTGGATCACGAAATGCCGCCGTATTTCATCATTCATCCGCTGCTCAAGCATCTGGCCTTGCTCGCAGTCGATCAGCAGGAGCCCACCCCATGACGGCGCCCCGCGACAGCGTGCCGTTCGGCACCAAATCCGAAACGCTCAAGCGCCTGCAACCGTTGGTTCGCTGCTCGCGGATCTTGCCGCTGCACTTTTTCACGGCTGTCGAGTGGCGTCAGGATCGTTCGTCGGTACTAGCCGCGATCGGGCGTTTGGAGCACGGCGGGAGCGTGATCGTGCGCAGCAGTGCGAAGGGTGAGGACGGCGCCGCCAGTTCCATGGCGGGAGCGTTCACCAGTTGCCTGAATGTCGACGCCACGAGCAGCGACGAAGTGGGCGCAGCCATCGATCAGGTTATCGCGTCGTTTGCCGGGCATCTTTCGGATGGCAATCAGGTGCTGGTCCAGCCAATGTTGACCGACACGCAGATGAGCGGCGTGGTCATGACCTATGACCTCGAACATGGCGCGCCGTATTACGTGCTCAATTACGACGACGAAAGTGGCCAGACCGATACCATCACCGGCGGCGTCGGCATCCACAAAACCGTGCTGATCTACCGTGACACAGCGCTGCAGTCCGTGCATTCGGCGCGTATTCAGGCGGTCGTTCAGGCCTGTCGCGAACTGGAAACCCTCTGCGGGCGGGTGCCCCTGGACATTGAGTTCGCGGTCGATCGCCAGCAGCAGGTGTACGTCTTGCAAGTGCGGCGCATCACCCTGAGCAACACCTGGCACCCGGTGACCGAGCGTCGCGTGGCCCGCCAGCTTGAACATGTGCGCGAGTTTCTGGGGCGTCGTCTCGCGCCGCAACCGCAGTTGTACGGCGAGCGCACGGTGCTGGGGGTCATGCCTGACTGGAACCCGGCAGAAATCATCGGCACCACCCCCCGCCCGCTGGCTGCCTCGCTCTACCGCCGACTGGTGACCGATGCCACCTGGCGCGAGGCGCGGGGTCGCATGGGCTATTACGCGCCTCCTCATCAGGCGCTGATGGTGACCTTGGGGCATCACCCTTACATCGACGTGCGTTGCAGCTTCAACTCGTTTTTACCGGACGGGATGGCCCCGGCGATCAGCGAGAAGCTGGTCAACGCCTGGCTGGATCGTTTGCAAAACAACCCGGAATGGCACGACAAAGTGGAGTTCGAGATCGTGCCCACTTGCCTGGACTTTACGTTCGATGCCGATTTCTCCTCGCGTTATGCGAACGTTCTGACATCGGACGAGCGCGCTGCCTATCGCATTGCGCTCGACGCGTTGACCCGACGTGCCCTCTTGGGGGAAGGCGACGGCGCGCTGGACCGCGCGCTGGCGCAGGTGCATGAGCGAGAGCGAGAGCAGCAACGGCGCTCGCTCGACGATGCGCATGCCAGCCTTGAGAATGTGGCGCGTCTGCTTAGCGAATGCCGTGATCAGGGCACACTGCAATTTGCCGTCGTGGCCCGCCATGGCTTCATCGCCGAGGCCCTGCTGCGCTCGGCCAGCCGCCGTGGCGCGCTCAGCCCTGAACGTCTGCAAGCGTGGAAACACTCCATCGAAACCGTCACCACCGAACTGACCGGGCAGTACGCCGCCGCCTGCGTGGACAGCGAAAGGCTACCGGGGTTTTTGGCGAGCTTTGGTCATCTGCGTCCCGGCACCTATGAAATCACTTCGCTTCGCTATGACGAGCGCACCGATTTGTTCGCTGCCGAGCCGCTGCATCAGGTCGAATCGCATCAGACCGTATCGACCTTCGAGCTGAGCGTCGATGAACGCCAGGCATTGCAGGCATTGCTCGATGAACAGGGATGGCCGTTGTCGCCTGACGCGCTGCTGGCCTACGCCAACCGCGCCATTCAGGCCCGGGAGTACGTCAAGCTGATCTTCACCCGCGATCTGTCCGACGCGCTGAATCAGCTGGTCGCCTGGGGTGGTCGGGTCGGCTTGGCGCGAGAGGATTTGTCGTTCCTGACCATCGACGGGTTGCTGGACACCCTCAGCGTGCCATTGATGGACGATCTCGACCGCATCCTGCTCGACCGCGCCACTCAGGCCCGCAACAGTTACGAGCAAGGTTTGATGCTGAAGCTTGGGCACCTGATCGCTGACATTGACGACATCGTGGTGGTGCCGCTGCACCGCAGCCTGCCGAATTTCGTCACCCAGAAGCACATCGAAGCCCCTGGCGTGCAGCTGCAACAGGATTCGCCCGCCTCGACCTCGCTGCGGGGCAAGATCGTTTGCATCGAAAACGCCGATCCCGGTTACGACTGGGTCTTCACCCGAGGCATCGCCGGGTTGGTCACTCAATACGGCGGGGCGAATTCGCACATGGCGATACGCTGTGCCGAGTTTGGTATTCCCGCTGCCATCGGCTGCGGTGCGCAGCTGTTCAATCGACTGGTGCGCAGCCCGCGCATCGCCCTCGACTGCCGCGACCAAACCCTGCGCCCGGTGTAAGCCCCATGAAAAAAATCGGCATCACCCTGCGTCAATCGTCGCCCTCGGGCTATCACGAACCCCGCGATAGCCTGGCGCGGGACTGGTATTGCTTCTTCGACGCATTGGGCGCGGGTCATCACTGGTTGCTGTTGCCCAATCTTGGCGAGCAAACCGTGGCCTACGCCCAGCGGCAGGGGGTTGAAGCCGTCATTTTCAGCGGCGGCGACGACATCGGCAGCGACCCGGTGCGAGACGTCACCGAGCAGGCGTTGCTGTCGCATTGCATCGCTGAACGCTGGCCGGTTCTGGGCGTCTGTCGGGGGCTGCAGTTGATTCAATTGCAGTTCGGCGGGCAGTTGACCGATGCTAATCGCGCACTGCATGTCGCTCAGCGCCATCGCCTCATCCCTGCGCCCGAGAGCCTGGTGCTGCCCTGGCACGACGACCGGCAGCCGCGCATGGTCAATTCGTTTCATGGCAATCGTCTGGCCGACCCCGTTCCTGAGCCTTTGCAGGTCTGGGCCCGCGATGAGCAGGGCGCTTGCGAAGCGTTGGTGCATGGCAGCGAAAAAATCGCCGGGATCATGTGGCATCCCGAGCGCGAAGCCACCCTTAGCGAGCCCGATCGGCAACTGTGCCGTTGGCTGTTTGAGTGAGTCGACATGAAAGCCATTATTCTCGCCGCTGGACGCGGCTCGCGTCTGGGCAGCATCACCGCCGAACAGCCCAAGCCGCTGACTTCGCTGGCAGGCAAACCCCTTCTGGAATGGCAGATTGAAGCGCTGCACAGCGCCGGAGTAGATGCCATTCATCTGGTCAGTGGTTATTGCAGTGAGGCCCTCGAACCCTACGGCGACAGTCGCTTGTTCAACCCGCATTGGGCCACCAGCAACATGGTGCGCAGCCTGTTGCGCGCCGACGCCTTGCTGTCCACTGAGCCGATGCTGGTGTGCTATGGCGACATCGTCTACCGGCCCGATATCATTCAGAGCCTGATGAGCAGCCCGGCGCCGCTGGCAATGACCTACGACCAGAATTGGTGGTTGCTGTGGTCGGCGCGGTTCGATGACCCGCTCAGCGATGCCGAAAGCTTTCGCCAGGCTGACGGCCATTTGCTTTCCATTGGCGAAAAAGTGCGTGACCGTCAGCAGATCGAAGGCCAGTACATGGGCCTGTTGAAGTTCACGCCTGGCGGCTGGCAGCAGGTCCGTGCTCTGCTGGACGGGCTGGCCCCGGACCAGGTCGACAAACTGGACATGACCAGCCTGCTGCGGCGTCTCCTGGAACAGGGCACTCCGATTGCTGCGGTGCCGATTTCAGGAGGCTGGGTGGAAGTGGACAACCCATCGGACATCGCCCTTTACGAGCGGCTTATCGCGACACCCGGCTGGAGTCATGACTGGCGCTGACCGGTGTGCGAAGCCTGACCAAGCGTCTTGCGCCGCACGTTGGCTGTGCCCCCTGCCGCCGTTCCTGTTCGACGCACCGCGTCGCGGCGGCATGCGTTAAGATCCAGTCCATCACTGTGACCCTCACACGTTCGAGTCGAACATGGCGCCGCGCATCAAACCCCTACGCATCAAGACCCGTGAACGCATCGTGCAGATCAGCCTGGAGCTGTTCAATCTGCAGGGTGAGCGTAGTGTCAGCACCAACCACATCGCCGCGCACATGGAAATTTCGCCGGGCAATCTGTACTACCACTTCCCCAACAAGCAGGCGATCATCGCCGAACTCTTCAGCGAATACGAAACCCTGGTGGACAGCTTTCTGCACCCGCCGATGGGCCGGTTGCCGAGTGTCGAAGACAAGCGTCATTACCTGATGGCCATCCTCGACGGCATGTGGCGCTTCCGTTTTTTGCATCGCGACCTCGAACACCTGCTTGACACCGACCCTGAGCTGGCGACGCGTTATCGCCGGTTCTCTCAGCACTGCCTGATCAGGGCCATGGAGATTTATGGCGGTTTCGTCGACGCGGGCATCCTGAGCATGAACCCGGTGCAGATCGAAACCCTCACCCTCAATGCCTGGATCATCCTCACGTCGTGGGTGCGTTTCTTATGCACGACGCGGGAAAATGCCACGCACCTCAATGAGAACGCCATTCGACGAGGGGTCTATCAGGTGTTGACGCTGGAGCTGGCCTACGTCACGCCAGAGGCGCATGAGGCAGTTCACGCCCTTTGCACAGAATTTTACGTGCCACTGAACAAGGCACTGGAGGACGCAATTCCATGAGCCTCCCTGTCAAATCCACGGTCTTATCGCTTTAGCCACTTTCACTGTCTGCAGGAGCCCGTCATGTCCATCGCGCAATTGATCAGCCCGCAACAACTGGCCGAACGTCAGCAACACCCAGGCCTCGTGATTCTGGATTGTCGGTCCTCTCTTGAGGATCTGGACTACGGACAGCGCAGCTACGCGGAGGGCCATATTGAAGGCTCTTCCTACGCTGATTTGCTCAATGACTTGAGCGGCCCGATCAACAAAGGTGTGACCGGTCGGCACCCCTTGCCAGACCCGCAAACCCTGATCGCGCGTTTGCGCTTTTGGGGCGTCGACAATGACAGCGACATCGTCCTGTATGACGACGGGCCGAGCGCCTATGCCGCTCGCGCGTGGTGGTTGCTGGCGTGGCTGGGCAAGCGCGAAGGCGTGTTCATTCTCGACGGCGGCCTCAAAGCCTGGCATGCCGCAGGCCTGCCGCTGAGCCTGGATCCACCGCAACACGCAGAAGGCCGCTTCGATGGCACGCCTGACAACGCGCTCGTTCTCAGTGCCGCCGATGTGCAGCAGAAGCTTGGGGCACCTGACGTGACGCTGATCGACGCCCGTGCACCGGCACGGTTCCGGGGAGAGGTCGAGCCTATCGACCCGATCGCCGGCCATATTCCGGGGGCGCAGTGCGCAGCGTTTACCGACAACTTGAGGCCGGATGGCCGCTTTTTGCCAGCCGATCAGCTCAAACAACGTTTTGCCCAGACCCTCAACGGCCGGCCGCCAGAACATCTCATCGCGTATTGCGGCTCCGGTGTGACGGCCTGCCACAATCTGTTCGCCCTGTGCTTGGCGGGGTACCCCCTGGGCGGCTTGTATGCTGGTTCGTGGAGTGAGTGGATCACTGATCCGCAGCGTGGCGTCGCGAAAGGGGCGTAAGCCGCGCGGTTGCCATGCAGACCCGTGGCCGGTCAGGGATCGGCCACGGCGTTTTTAACGCACCAGTTTCTGGTCGGGCACCACGAAGCCCCGATAGTTGGCTTCGATGAACTGCTTCACCTCAGGCCCGGTCAGGTACTTCGCCAGCAGGTTCACCCGCGGGTCATCGAGCATGTCGTTACGGGCATAGATGAGGTTGGCGTACGGGTTGTCCGCCGTGTGCTCCCGTACCAATGCCCGCGAAGGATCGACGCCGTTGGAAAGGGCCACATCGCCGTTAATGAAACTCGCATCGGCGTCAGGCAATGCTTTGGCCCGCAGCACCGTGTCGGTGGGGATCAGCTGCAGATGGCGAGGGTTATCGACGATGGATTTCTCGCTCACCGAAATGGCCGCGGGCGAGCTGTCGAGTTTGGCAACGTTGAGTTTGATCAACCCCAAGTCCTGAAGAATGAACAACGACCGAGGCAGGTTCGTCTGCTCGTTGGGCACTAGAATCTTCGCGCCGTCGGGCAGCTCGGCGGGGGTTTTGTATTGAGTGGAATACAGGCCGAACGCGTTCAGCAGTACCGTCGCTTTGCCATCGAAATTGTTGAGCTTGGGGTGCGCAGCCTTCCACGCATTGACGTACGGCTGGTGGCCAGTGAAGTTTACGTCGGTGTCGCCGCTGGCCAGCAGCTCGTAGGAGTCCAGCGCACCGCTGCCGCCACTGGTGGTCAGCTTGAGCTTCAGGCCCGAACCGTCGGCGTCCGCCAGCTTTTGCACGAAACGCACGATGTCGCCTTGGGGTGAAGCAGTGGCGTAGATTTTCAGCGGCGTGTCCGGCACGGTCGTGCCCTTGTTGGCAGTGGCCGTCACCTCACTGGCCGACGCCGTGGCGCCCATCAAGGTCGGCATGACCAGCGCGGCGCTAGCGGCAATCACTGTCATCGCGGCAGCCAATACCGCATTGCGTCTGAATATGGCGCGTGTGTTTTCCATGATTTCTCTTCGACAAGGTTGAGCGAAGCGGCGCGTCGCTCGACGGGCCGCTGACGTATTGAGGGTCAACGTTTGTGGCTGCGTGCACGTATCCACACGTCGCCGGTGATCTGGATCAGTTGGACGATGATCACCATCGCTAATACCGAGATGAACATCAGTTCGCCATAAAAACGCTGGTAGCCGAACTCGATGGCGAAATCTCCGACCCCGCCTGCGCCGACGGCGCCCGCGACGGCTGTGCCTTCCACGGTGCCTACCAGAATGATGGTCATGGCGTTCAGCAGACCTGAGAAAGACTCGGGCAGCAGTACGCGGAAAATCAGTTGGAACCGCGTCACGCCCATTGAACGCGCAGCTTCGATACGACCCTGATCGATCTCCCTCAGCACTGATTCCACGAGCCTGGAGAAAAACGGCGTAAAGCCCAGCACCAAAGGAATGATGGCCGCGACCGGCCCCAGCGTGGTGCCCACGGTCGCGCGGGTGATGGGGATCAACAGCACGATCAAAATCAGGAAGGGAATGGACCGACCCACGTTGACCGCAGTGGTCAGCAGGTAATACAGCGCTGGCCTCGGCGAGATCGATTGCGGCGCGATCAGGTACAGCGTGGTGCCGACCGTCAGGCCCGCCACGATAATGCAGGGGCCGGCAATGGCGATCATGTAGAGGGTCTGGGCCAGTGCGGCCCAGAAGTCCGGAAGGTAGGTTTGCCAAGTCATCGGGTTCATCAGGCGCTCGAACGGAAATCAGAGGTTGACGGTGATCATCTGGTCGGTCAGCCATCGCCTGACCTGACCGACATCCACTTGCGTCTGCGGGTGGCGTGGACGGAAACGCACTTGAAAGCGGGCCACCGGCGTTTTGCCCAGGTTGTCGACGCGCCCTGAGAGAATCGAGAAGTCGAGACCGAGCGCCCCGGCGAGCGTCGAAAGCAGATCGGTCTGGGTTTCCGGGTGTTCGAAGATAAGGTCGAGGGTGTCCGGGCCGTTTTGCCAGGCGGCATCCTTGTTCAGCGGCAACAGGTGATCCTTGAGGACCGACTGCTCGCGCTGAATCACCTCCTTGAGCGTGCCGACTTCGACGATTCGCCCTTCCTCAATCAGCACCGCGGTGTCGCAGGCGTAGCGCACCACATCCCAGGAATGGGTGATCAGGATGACCGTGAAGCCATAGACCCGCTTGAGGTCGGCCAGGAGATCGAGAATGGTCTGTGTGGTTTGCGAATCCAGCGCGCTGGTGGCCTCATCGCATAGCAACACTTGGGGGTTGGTGATCAAGGCGCGGGCGATGCCGACGCGTTGTTTCTGTCCGCCCGACAGCTGCGAGGGGTAATGGCCTTCGCGATCTTGTAGTCCGACTTTTTCGATCAGCTCACGCGCGCGGGCATAGCGTTCAGCGGTCGGCACGCCACGAATGGCCAGCGGAAACGCGATGTTATCCAACACCGTCTTGCCGTGAAACAGGTTGAAATGCTGGAAGATGGTCGACACCTTCGACAGGTATTCACGCTGACCCGCGCCGTCCAATGCCGCCAGATCCTGGCCGTCGAACGCGATGGTGCCTGCCGAGGGTGCTTCCAGCAGATTGAGCAGGCGCAACAGTGTGCTTTTCCCCGCCCCAGAGGTGCCGACGATGCCCAGAAAAGCACCGCGCTGGATCTCCAGGTCGATATTGTCGAGCGCCGTAGTGGCGGTGTTGTCGCGGTTGAAGGTTTTGCTGACATGGGTCAGGTGGAAAATCGGATCACTCACTGCAGCTGTCCTTGGTGACATTCGCTTGCGCGACACATTGGATGTCGGAAACCGCCGACATCCAATGTGTCGTCAATCATTCAAGAACCGCATAATCAGGGGTGATGTTTATAGCTAAAAGGAATTTTTAATTCTTTGCTTATAACCAGGCTCAAATTTGCCCCATTGCCCAACGCAATAAGAAGAACACTGCCAGGCCGCCGCCGATGGTCGCCAGCAGGTTTCGGCTCAACGCGGCAATGGCAATGGCCGCGACCCCAGCTAGCAGATATGCGTTGTGCCATGACACCTGCCACGTCTGGCCATCCGGCAGCAACATGCCCGGTACGACGATGGCGGTAAGCACGGACGTCGGCACATAGTGCAGACCCTGTCGCACCACCGGCGGGAAACGCAGGTTCGGCCACGCGAACAGGCTGTAGCGCATCAAAAATGTGAGGACGGTCATCCCGAGAATCAGCCACCAATAGCTCATGGCTGCACCTCGTCAGTCGGGATGCCATACACGCTTGGCGACTGCCGACGCTCAAGCCACACGCCCACTGCAATGCCACTGAACGCGGCGGCCATCAGCCCCAATTTGTAGGGCAGCGACCACGTCATCAGGGCGACGGCACCAGCGGCCAACGCGGCAGCGATTTGCGGTCGGTTGCGCAGCAGCGGGACGACGATGCCAATGAACGTCGCCAGCATCGCAAACTCCAGCCCCCAACTCGCCATGTCTGGCACGGCTTGACCGAACAACACGCCCACCGCTGAACTGCTGACCCAGCAGACATACAGCGAAACGGTGACGCCCAGCCAATACCAGTGGGCCAGTGGCGTGCGGCCATGAACGAGGTAGAACCGCTGAACCACCGCGAAGGTTTCGTCGGTCAACCAGAACGCCAGCAACAGCCGCCACCGCTGGGGCAGGCCCTGCACCTGAGGCTGCATCGTGGCGCTGTAAAGCACGTGTCGCAGGTTGACGATGAAGGTGGTCAGCAGAATCACCACCGCGCTGGCACCTGCGCCCATCAGACTGACGACGATGAACTGCGCCGACCCGGCATACACGAACATCGACATCCCTACCGCCTGCCACAGCGACAAGCCGCCAACGCCTGCCAGGGTTCCAAAAATGATGCCGAACGGCGCAATGCCGACCAGCATGGGCACGCTGTCGCGAAGGCCGCGAGCGAATAATTGATTGCGGGACATGGTGGTTCTCCTTATGTCCCGCAGGGTACGGCGGATGATGTGAGGTGTCTTGAACGTTCTTGCACGAGCATGCCGCCAGCATGCTGGCGAATGCGGGGCCTCAGTTCAGATCTGGGTAGCTGGACGGGCGCCTTCGTTGCCGTCGTCCCTCCGGCGTCCTACAGGGTTCCTTCGATCTCAGGTCCGGCGCCCCCGTTGAATGGCCGTGGTCCAAGGCCGAATGGCGTATTCGCCACACCACACACGCTGTAGGAGACGCCGAAGGGATGAGGGCAGGGCGGTCAATCATTCAATGCATGGGGCAGAGACTTACGCCCCATGCACGTCCACCAACCATTCCGGAATCCGCTGTTCCAGGTAATAGGTCGGCGTTCTGATCGTGCCTCCAACGAACCCCACATGACCGCCGCGGGCTTGGAAATCGAACCGGGTGCTGTCAGACAACTCGCTCGGCTCTGGCACACTGCGGCGGAAGACGAAGGGGTCGTCCAATGCCTGCACCAGCAGCGTGGGCGTCCGAATGGCGCCGAGGTAATAACGACTGGACGCTTTTCGGTAATAGTCCTTGGCGTCGAGAAAACCGTTCAGCGGCGCCGTGACCTTCCCGTCGAAATCCCAGAATGTGCGCAGGTTATCCAGGGAGCCGAGCGCCGCCAGTACAGCCAGCCTGTCGCCCATACCTTCGTGTTGAAAACGGCGTTGCTTGTCCCGGATGTACCCGACCATCTCACGCATGAAGTGCCGCTGATACACCTTGGAAAACCCCAGCCCGATGCGATCGGCGCACTCATCCAGGCGAAATGGCACGGACACCGCCGCCGCCCCCTGCAGCTGACTTTCGAGCCCCGACTCACCGAGGTACTTGAGCAAAATATTGCCCCCAAGCGAGTAGCCAACCGCGTAAAGCGGGGCGAGGGGACGGGCCGCCCGCAGATGATCGATCACTGCCGCAAGGTCTTCTGTGGCGCCCGAATGGTAGCTGCGTGGCAGCAGATTGGGCTCGCCCGAACAACCGCGCCAGTTCACCGCCACGCTGGACCAACCACGTTTCTCCATCGCTCGCTGCAAGCCGGCGACGTAGGGCGAGTTGGACGACCCGGTCAGGCCATGTAGCACGATGACCACAGGCACGTTGGCGTCGTGAGGCCCGTGCCAGTCCAGGTCGAGAAAATCGCCGTCCTCGAGCCAGATGCGTTCACGACGACGGTCCAGGTGAACAGTTTTGCGCCACAGCGGCCCCCACAAGGTTTGCACGTGGGGATTGCCCAGGCCGGTCGCCGGAACGAAGGACCGGCTGTCAGCTGACGACGGCACTTCGTTCCCACAGCGCGTAATAAACCTGCCCGGCTTTCTTTTCCCGGTGCAGGCGCCAGTTGCCTGGCATGCCCAGTGTCGACGGCGCGGTTTCACTTTCGGTGTAGATCCACGCGTTGTCCGCCAGCCACTGGCGCCCTTCGAGCAACGCACAGGCCGGTGCCAGCAGATTCTGGTGGAACGGTGGATCGAGGAAGACCACATCGAACTGTTCGGCGGGTTGAGTTTCGAGATAGCGCAAGGCGTCGCTGGTCGAGGTGCGGCCCACCGTGCAGCGCAACGTGCCTAGATGCTCGCGCAGGTTGGAGATGGCGGCAGCGTTCGTGTCCAGCGCCAGGCCCAGGCTGGCACCTCGGGACAGGGCTTCGAGATACAGCGCGCCGCTACCTGCGAACGGGTCCAGCACGCGGGCGCCTTCGATGTACGGCGCCAGCCAGTTGAACAGGGTCTCGCGCACCCGGTCCGGCGTCGGACGCAGGCCCGGCGCGTCAGGAAAGCTCAGACGCCGACTGCGCCATTCGCCGCCGATGATCCGCAGTTGGCCGAGGCCCGTATGGACTTTGTGCCCTTTATGAATACGCGGCGGCTTGGAAGTCGAGGTCATTAGTGCTCCGGAACGCCGAGGGGTTGTTCGGCAGGTCGATCAGTAGGGGGCGGCAGAGGCTTCTGCGCAACGGTGGGGCCTGCGGTCACGATGACCAGCTTGTCCACGTTCAGATGCTTGTTCATCACCGTTTTAACTTGCTCGACGGTGACGCTCTGAGACTGTGTCATGAAGTCTTCGAGGTAGCTCAGAGGCAGATTATAGAAGCCGATGGCCCCGAGTTGGCCAACGATGGCGGAGTTGCTGGCCGTAGACAGCGGGAAACTGCCTGCGAGCTCGCGCTTGGCGTCGTCGAGTTCTTTCTGGGTCGGGCCGTTGACGAGGAAGTCACGGGTCACATCCTTGACCAATTTGAGGGTGTTTTCGCTCAGTTCGGCACGGGTTTGCAAGCCGATGATGAACGGACCCTGCGCTTGCATGGGCGTGAAGCCTGACGAAATGCCGTACGTCAGGCCGCGCTTCTCGCGGACTTCCGTCATCAAACGGCTGCCGAAGCCACCACCGCCGAGGATCGAGTTGCCCAGCGATAGCGCGGCGTAGTCCGGGTCGGCGCGGTCGATACCCAGTTCGGCGAGCATCAGGTGTGTCTGTTTGGACGGAAACTCGATGTGCGTCTCGCCGGCTTTAGGCTCAGTGGGCGCAACTGTCTTCGCCAGTGCGGGGCCTTTTGGCAGCGATGCCGACACCTGAGCGGCGACCGCTTCAGCGTCTGCGCGGGACAGGTCGCCTACCAGCGCGATTACCGCATTACCCGCCGCGTAGGCCTTGGCGTGGAAGGCTTTCAACTGTGCGAGCGTGATCGGGGTGATACTCTTGGCAGTGCCCATGCTCGGGTGCCCGTAAGGGTGATCGCCATACAAACGCTTGAACAGCTCGTCGCCCGCCAGCTTGCCTGGGTTCTGTTTCTGGTATTCGAAGCTGGCCAGAAGCTGGTTCTTGATCCGTGCCAACGAGTCCGCGGGGAAGGTAGGCTTGCCCACGACTTCCGAGAACAGTTTCAGCGCGGGTTCGCGTTTGTCGGGTGCGCTCAGGCTGCGCAAGGAAACCAACGCCATGTCGCGGTAGGAGCCGTTGCCGAAGTCGGCCCCCAGCCCTTCGAACCCTTCGGCGATGGCGCTGACATTTTTGCCTTTGGTGCCTTCGTTGAGCATGGCGTTGGTGACCAGCGCGATGCCTGGGGTGGCGCCGTCCTGACTGCTGCCCGCGGCGAACAGCAGGCGCATGTCGAACATCGGTAATTCATGGGCCTCGACGAACAGGACGCGGGCGCCTTCGGCCGTGTTCCACGACTGAATGTTCAGCGAGCGACGGGCCGGGGCCTTGCCGTCGAGTTCTTTCAGGGATTGGAGTGTGTTGACGGCCTTGTCGATGGCCTTGGGCGCGTCAGCGGGCGTATCGGCCATGACGGGGGCGACGCTGAAGATCGCGAGGGTCGCTGCCAGTAGCATCGAAGGGGCCCGCGTTCGCGCAAAGCGTGTTTCGTTGCGCTGGGTCATTGGGCTTTCTCCTCAGGCAGAACGTGTGCGACGGCCAGGCGTTCGCGAGTGAAATAGGTGCGGGCGGCTTTCTGGATGTCTTCCGGGGTCACGCTTTGCAACGCAGCCAGCTCGCCGTCGATCAGGCGCCAGGACAAGCCCACGGTTTCCAGCTCGCCAATGGTGCTGGCCTGACTGGTGATCGAGTCGCGCTCGTACACCAGACCGGCGATGACCTGTGCCCGAACCCGCTCAAGCTCTTCCTGGGTCGGCGGCTTGTTTTTCAGTTCGTCCAGCAAACGCCAGATACCGGCTTCGGTGTCGGCCAGGGTTTTCTTCTTTTGCATGTTCGGCGTAGCGCTGATCGTGAACAGACTGTCGCCACGGGTGTAGGCGTCATAATCGGAAGAAGCGCCAGTGACGAGTTCTTCGCCGCGCTCCAGACGCGTCGGGATGCGCGCGCTGTAACCCCCGTCCAGCAGTGCTGAAATCAGGCGCAGGGCGTTGACCGATTGCGGATCGGTGGCGGTAGACAGGCTCGGCACATTGAAGCCGTACATCAAACTCGGCATCTGTGTTGCCACGTGCACCGTGATCTGGCGCAGGCCCGGCTCGGGCAGTTCCAGCGGTTTTTTTGAGGGTGGCACGTCGCGGCGGGGAATTGGCCCGAAGAAGCGTTCGGCCAGCGCCTTCACCTCATCAGGTTTCACGTCGCCCACCACGACCAATGTGGCGTTGTTCGGCACGTACCAGGACTCGTACCAGTGGCGAAGTTCTTCGACCTTCATGCGGTCGAGGTCCGCCATCCAGCCGATGGTTGGCGTGTGGTAGCCACTGGCCGGATAGGCCATGGCCTTGAAGCGTTCATAGGCCTTGGCGTTCGGCTTGTCGTCAGTGCGCAGGCGGCGTTCTTCCTTGATAACTTCGATCTCGCGAGCGAATTCTTCAGGCGGCAGGCGCAAGCTGGCCATGCGGTCGGCTTCCAGTTCGAAGGCGACGCTCAGGCGATCGCGAGCCAGCACCTGGTAGTACGCGGTGTAATCATCGCTGGTGAAGGCGTTTTCCTCGGCGCCGAGGTCGCGCAGGATCAATGACGCTTCGCCCGGCCCCGCTTTGGAGCTGCCCTTGAACATCATGTGTTCCAGCGCGTGGGACAGGCCGGTCTGGCCGGGCGTCTCGTAACTGGAGCCCACCTTGTACCAGACCTGCGACACCACGACCGGCGCGCGATGATCTTCGCGCACGACGACTTTCAGGCCGTTATCCAGCGTGAATTCGGAAGTGGGTTGAGGGTCGGCGGCGAGAGCAGCAAGGGGCAAACACAATGTGCCGAGCAGAAGGCCTGCGGCACGGCGGGCAATAGCATTCATTCGTTATTTGAACCTTCGAAGCGGCCTGCTTGAACTTAGCGTCCGCGGGCCCGGGGGTGTTAGGATAGCGGCCAGTTTGCTTGCCGACCACGACTAAGATGTAGGAGTTTTCGGATAAGTGAAGGGCCTTGAGCTGATTCCGGCGGACGTGGCTGCACGCTACGGAGCGATTTCGGTATTGTCCTGCGCCTGGCCAGTAGATGAACAAGCGGACATAAAAGCAGTCTGTTTCGCATACAGAATTTTTCAGAGGCGCCGCTCTGGCGCGTCGCTACCTTGAGATAGCCGTCCTCCATGTTTGGTTCCAACGACGACAAGAAGACCCCAGCCCCGGCTGGCGAGAAAAAAGGCCTGTTCGGATGGCTGCGCAAGAAGCCGCAGGAAGCCGTTGCCGAGCCGCCCAAGGATTCAACCGCCGCAGCGCCCGAGCCTGTCGTCGAGCCGACGCCGCCTGCTGCCGAGCCGCAAACCCCTCCGGCGATCCCGCCTGCTGTGCCACATGTCGCCACGGCTTTCGAAGCACCGACACCGATTATCGAGCAGCCAGCCGGTGAGCCTTGGCTAAAACTGCCCGTTGCCGAAGAGCCGGTGGCGCTGACGGATGAGCAGGAACCCCACATCACTCCAGAGATACCGGCTCACACCGCTTCACATGTGCAGTCGGAAATCATCAGCGCTCGCGAGCTTGTCTCGCCGTCCGTGATCGAAACTGCCGCAGTGGACGGACCGCCGCCGATCGAGCCCACGCCTGTTGCCGAGCCTGATCCAGTCGCGGGCGATGATTTGCCTGCGTTGTCTCAGCGGTCGCCTGATCCTGTGTCGGTACCCGTCGTGCCCGTTGCCCCTCGGGTCGAGACCTCGCAAGCGCCTGTCGCACCTGAGCCTCAGGCTCCGGCAGTGGAAGCCAAGCAACCCGGTTTCTTTGCCCGCCTTAAACAGGGCTTGTCCAAGACCAGCGCCAGTCTTGGTGAAGGCATGGCCAGCCTGTTTCTGGGTAAAAAAGCTATCGATGACGACATGCTCGATGAGCTGGAAACCCGTTTGCTCACCGCTGATGTCGGTGTGGAAGCCACGTCATTGATCGTGCGCAACCTCACTCAGAAAGTGGCGCGCAAACAACTGACCGACAGTGACGCGCTCTACAAATCGCTGCAAAACGAACTGACGGAGATGCTCAAGCCGGTCGAAGCGCCGTTGGTCATCGGTTCAGAGCACAAGCCTTTTGTGATCCTGGTGGTCGGCGTCAACGGCGCCGGCAAAACCACCACTATCGGCAAGCTGGCGAAGAAACTTCAGCTCGAAGGCAAGAAAGTCATGCTGGCGGCGGGCGACACTTTCCGCGCGGCGGCGGTCGAGCAGTTACAGGTCTGGGGCGAGCGCAACAAAATCCCCGTCATCGCCCAGCACACCGGCGCGGATTCGGCCTCGGTCATCTACGACGCCGTGCAAGCGGCCAAGGCCCGTGGCATCGATGTGTTGATCGCCGACACCGCCGGTCGTCTGCACACCAAAGACAATCTCATGGAAGAGTTGAAAAAGGTGCGCCGCGTGATCGGCAAGCTGGATGAAGCCGCGCCTCACGAGGTGTTGCTGGTGCTCGATGCTGGTACTGGCCAGAACGCCATCAATCAGGCCAAACAGTTCAACCAGACTGTGAGCCTGACGGGTCTTGCACTGACCAAGCTGGACGGCACGGCCAAAGGCGGGGTGATCTTTGCGCTGGCCAAGCAGTTCGGGCTGCCAATCCGATACATCGGCGTCGGTGAAGGCATCGACGATTTGCGGACATTCGAGGCCGAACCCTTCGTTCAGGCCCTCTTCGCCGAGCGGGAGCGCACATGATTCGTTTCGAACAGGTCGGTAAACGCTATCCGAACGGACACGTCGGCCTGCATGAGCTGAGCTTTCGAGTGCGTCGCGGCGAATTTCTCTTCGTAACCGGCCACTCCGGCGCCGGGAAAAGCACGCTGCTGCGGCTGTTGCTGGCCATGGAGCGTCCAACCACTGGCAAACTGCTGCTGGCCGGTCAGGATCTCGGGCAAATCAGCACCGCGCAGATCCCGTTTCTGCGTCGACAGATTGGTGTCGTGTTTCAGAACCACCAGTTGCTGTTCGATCGCACAGTGTTCAATAACGTCGCGTTGCCGCTCCAGATTCTGGGGCTGTCCAAGGGCGAAGTGACCAAACGCGTCGATTCGGCATTGGAGCGCGTGGCCCTGTCCGACAAAGCCGAGCTGTACCCCGGCGACCTGTCCACCGGTCAACAACAGCGCGTCGGTATCGCACGCGCCATCGTCCATCGCCCGGCGCTGCTGCTGGCGGACGAACCTACCGGTAACCTCGACCCACGGCTGGCAGCGGAAATCATGGGTGTATTCGAAGACATCAACCGCCTGGGCACCAGCGTGCTGATCGCCAGTCACGACTTGGCCCTGATCGCACGTATGCGCCACCGCATGCTGACCCTGCAACGCGGCCGACTGATCGGCGACGGGGAGGCTGGCGTATGAGTGCCACTCGCAGCCCAAAGGTTTCCGAGCGCGTAGCGCCCAAGGCCGCTGAGCCGGGCCCGCAGAAGAAAAAGAAACATGACGATGACGACGGCCCCAGTTTTGGCCAGTTGTTCAACGCGTGGATTGAAGCCCATCGTTCCAGCATGGCCGACAGCCTGCGGCGTCTTGGCAAGCAGCCCATCGGCAGCTTCTTTACATGCCTGGTGATGGCGGTGGCGTTGAGCCTGCCGATGGGGCTGTCGTTGCTGCTGAGTAATGTCGAGCGGCTGGGCGGCTCCTGGCAGCGTGCGGCGCAGATTTCCCTCTATTTGCAACTGAATGCTTCACCCGCTGAAGGCCAAGGGCTGGTCGCGCAGATCAAGGACATGCCCGGCGTTGCTGAAGCAGAGTACATTTCCCGCGATCAGGCGTTGAACGAGTTCCAACAGCAATCGGGCCTCGGCGAGGCACTGAAAGAATTGCCTGAAAACCCCTTGCCGGGCGTCGTGCTGGTGACCCCGCAGGAAGTTGACAAACCTGCGCTGGAGGCATTACGTGGCCGCCTCGCTGAACTGCCGAAAGTCCAGCAGGCCCAGTTGGATCTAGTGTGGGTCGAGCGCCTTGCCGCGATTCTCAAACTGGGCGATCGCTTCGTTTTTGGTCTGACGGTGCTGCTGGTTGTCGCATTGTTATTGGTGATAGGCAATACCATCCGTCTTCATATCGAGAACCGCCGCACGGAGATAGAAGTCATTAAACTGGTGGGCGGCACTGATGCCTACGTGCGCAGGCCCTTCCTTTATATGGGTGCGCTTTACGGTTTCGGTGCAGGCATTCTTTCATGGGGTGTGTTGGCGTTTGGCCTAGACTGGCTCAATGAGGCAGTGGTCCGGTTGGCCGGGCTTTATGGAAGCAATTTTGCACTGGCCGGTGTGCCGGTTGCCGATGGTCTCTCCCTATTGCTTGGCGCCGTGCTGTTGGGGTATATCGGTGCGTGGATTGCCGTCGCACGCCATTTGCGAGAGCTGGCACCCCGTTGAGTTTTAAGGTTAGGGTCATTTTTTTTAGCGTAAATTGTGTTTCATCTATTGACTTTTCAGCTTAGGGAACTTGTCTCGCGGTTCCCGGTCAATTTTCGCAGTGCTGAACTGCACGAGTCATGTGTCGGAGGTTTTTTCGTATGACCAATTCTTTGCAACCTGCTTATGCCTTGGTTCCGGGTGCAAACCTTGAAGCCTATGTGCACACGGTCAACAGCATTCCTTTGCTGACGCCCGAGCAGGAGCGTGAACTGGCCGAGAGTCTCTATTACGAGCAGGATTTAGGGGCGGCTCGGCAGATGGTGCTCGCCCACCTGCGTTTTGTCGTGCATATCGCACGCAGTTATTCCGGTTATGGACTGGCTCAGGCGGACCTGATCCAGGAAGGTAACGTTGGTCTGATGAAGGCCGTCAAACGTTTCAACCCTGAAATGGGTGTGCGTCTGGTGTCGTTCGCCGTGCACTGGATCAAGGCTGAGATTCACGAGTTCATTCTGCGCAACTGGCGCATCGTGAAGGTCGCGACCACCAAGGCCCAACGCAAGCTGTTCTTCAACCTGCGCAGCCAGAAGAAGCGTCTGGCGTGGTTGAACAATGAAGAAGTGCACCGCGTGGCGGAGAGCCTTGGCGTCGAGCCACGTGAGGTGCGCGAGATGGAAAGCCGTCTGACCGGTCACGATATGGCGTTCGACCCGGCTGCTGAAGCCGACGACGACAGCGCATTCCAGTCCCCGGCCAACTACCTGGAAGATCATCGTTACGATCCGGCGCGTCAGCTGGAAGATTCCGACTGGACTGACAGCTCGGCCGCCAACCTGCACGAGGCGCTGAACGTGCTGGACGACCGCAGCCGCGACATTCTTTACCAGCGTTGGCTGGCGGAAGAAAAAGCGACGCTGCACGACCTGGCCGAAAAGTATAACGTCTCAGCCGAGCGTATCCGTCAGCTCGAAAAGAGCGCGATGAACAAGCTCAAGCTGTCGATTGCTGCGTAAGCGGTAGCCGAAATGCAAAACGCCCCGAAATGATCGGGGCGTTTTTGTTTGTGGACAGGATCCTGTCGACACTGACCTGTGGGAGTCGGCATGCTGGCGAGTGCGGTGTGTCATTCATCTAGCCCGCCCCTGAACCAGCGCTTTCGCCAGCAAGCCGGCTCCCACATTGATTTGCGGTGAGCTTCACCACTCACGCCGATGATTCAGCCCCACCAGATACTCATCCCCACCCAGTTGCCGCATCTGCTGGCGAATCCATCCCGCACGCCGCGACACGTAGCTGCTGGGCCGGCTGGCGCTCCATTCCCGAGGGTTCGGCAGCACGGCGGCGAGATAACTCGCTTGTTGGGTCGACAGTTGGTTGGCATTGACGTGGAAATGGTGCTGCGCCGCTGCTTGAGCGCCGAACACGCCGTCGTCCCATTCCACGCTGTTGACGTAAACCTCAAGAATCCTTTGTTTGGACCACAACACTTCGATCAGCCCCGTGAACCACGCCTCCAACCCTTTGCGCAGGTAGCTGCGACCGGACCACAGGAAGAGGTTCTTCGACACTTGCTGACTGAGCGTGCTGGCGCCACGAATCGAACCGCCGCGCTCGTTATGAACCAGTGCGGCCTGAATGGCGTCGATATCGAAACCCCAGTGTTCGGCGAACTTCTGATCTTCTCCGGCAACGACGGCGACTTTGAGGTCATCCGAAATCTTATCCCACGGCGCCCAGTCGCGTTGCAGGTCAATGGGCTGGCCATCGAACCAGGATTCGACCTTGCGCTCGACCATCAGCGCGGTGAACGGGGGAGGTACGAAGCGAAAGATCAAAACCAGTACAACACTGGCCGCTGCGAACCAGAGCAGGCCTTTGGCGACACGACGGAGAAGAAAACGCAGCATAAGGATGGCTTGGCCGAACCGGTTGAGCGGGCCATTATACAGACCACGCGCCATTGAACGACTTTGCCTGGAGCTTCACATGTTACGAACCTTTCTGATGTTGGCCGCCTTCTTCGGATTCACCGGCGTCGCCCTTGGCGCATTTGCCGCCCATGGCCTGAAAAACCGCCTGACGCCTGAGTACCTCGCGATTTTTCACACAGGCGTGCTGTATCAGCTGATCCACACACTGGCCATTTTCGGCGTGGCGATCCTGGCGACGCAGATCCAGGGGCGGTTGGTCAGTTATGCCGGTATCGCCTTCGTGCTAGGCATTCTCCTGTTCTCCGGCAGCCTGTACCTGCTGACGCTCACCGGTGTCAGTAAGCTGGGGATCATCACGCCGATTGGCGGCCTGTGCTTCCTGATCGGCTGGTTCATCCTTGGCTGGCTCGCCTGGCGTCTGGGACTCGACACGCTGTAAGGGGTCGATTTCTCATAGGTGCAGTCGTTGCTCCCCGGTGTGAGACGAATGGCGGTGCTTTGCCTTGGTCATGACGGCCGATCGGGCTAGAATGCTCGCCCCTAAAAATGATGGCTGCTTTCCGCATGCGCATTCAGTTGAACGGTGAATCCTACGAATTGCCCGATGGCGAGACCGTCGCGGCACTGCTGACTCGTCTGGACCTGGCGGGACGTCGAATCGCGGTCGAGCTGAATCTGGACATCGTCCCGCGCAGTCAGCATGCATCCACGGCGCTGAACGAAGGCGATCAGGTCGAAGTGGTGCATGCCATCGGCGGCGGCTAGGCCCCGCCGTCATCTCGATCCAGAAGAACTGCAAGAACCTCAACCGTAAAGAGGATTTCCGATGAGCAATGTTCGTAGCGACAAGCCGTTTACAGTGGCCGGTCGTACTTTCCAGTCGCGCCTGTTGGTCGGCACCGGCAAGTACAAAGACATGGAAGAGACCCGCCTGGCCATCGAAGCTTCGGGCGCAGAGATCGTCACGGTTGCCGTGCGCCGGACCAACCTGGGTCAGAACCCGGGCGAGCCGAACCTGCTCGACGTGCTGCCGCCGGATCGCTACACCATCCTGCCGAACACCGCAGGTTGCTACGACGCCATCGAAGCCGTGCGCACCTGCCGCTTGGCCCGCGAGCTGCTCGACGGTCATAACCTGGTCAAGCTGGAAGTCCTGGCCGACCAGAAAACCCTGTTTCCCAACGTGATCGAAACCCTGAAGGCCGCGGAAACGCTGGTCAAGGACGGCTTCGACGTGATGGTGTACACCAGCGATGACCCGATCATCGCCCGGCAACTGGCCGAAATCGGCTGCTGCGCGGTCATGCCGCTGGCTGGCCTGATCGGCACCGGCCTTGGGATCTGTAACCCGTACAACCTGCAGATCATCCTCGAAGAATCGAAAGTCCCGGTGCTGGTCGATGCCGGTGTCGGCACGGCGTCCGATGCCACCATCGCCATGGAGCTGGGCTGCGAAGCGGTGCTGATGAACTCGGCCATCGCTCACGCGCAGCAGCCGATCCTGATGGCTGAAGCCATGAAACACGCCATTCTGGCTGGCCGCATGGCCTACCTGGCTGGTCGCATGCCGAAGAAACTCTATGCCAGCGCGTCCTCGCCGCTGGATGGTCTGATCAAGTAAGAGCCTGTTGATGATTGATTCGCAAACGCCCGACCCACTTCCGGACGACGAAGTGATGAACGACGAAGACGGCAAAGCCCAGGGCGATGACAGCCATCATCGGCGCATCAAAAGCTTCGTGATGCGTGCCGGTCGCATGACTGAAGGCCAGCAGCGCGGGCTCGATCAGGGCCGGCCGCTGTTCGTGCTGCCGCTGGCCGATGCACCGGTCGATTTCGATCAGGTGTTTGGCCGCTCGGCGCCGCGCACGCTGGAAATCGGCTTCGGCATGGGCCATTCGTTGCTGGAGATGGCGGCTGCCGCGCCTGAGCAGGACTTCATTGGCGTTGAGGTGCATCGTCCCGGTGTCGGTGCGCTGCTCAATGGCGTATTGACCCAAGGCCTCACCAACGTGCGGGTTTACGATTGCGATGCGATCGAAGTGCTCAACCGCTGCATTGCTGACAATAGCCTCGATCGCCTGATGCTGTTTTTCCCCGACCCTTGGCATAAGGCGCGCCATCACAAGCGTCGCATCGTGCAGGCCGAATTCGCTGAACTGGTGCGCACCAAGCTCAAGCCGGGCGGCGTTCTGCACATGGCCACCGACTGGGAACCGTACGCTGAATACATGTTGGAAGTGATGAACGTCGCGCCCGGCTATCGCAACCTGGCCGAAGACGGCAAATGCGTTCCGCGCCCTGCGGAACGGCCCATCACCAAGTTCGAACGCCGCGGCGAGCGTTTAGGGCATGGGGTGTGGGATCTGAAGTTTCAAAAGCTCGTTTAATCCCTCACGCCACTTCCCTTTGCCATCAAGAGCTGCCGATTATTTCGGTAGCTCTTCTGGTGATTCTTGCTCCTTCCAGCGGCCGTCGAGTCAGTCGGTATGCTTTTCTGATAGCGGTGTAGGGTTCCGAGACCAAACCCACTCTTTCTTCGGAAGCGTCTGACATATTTGGTGACTGCCCATCGATATATTCCCGCCGTTGCATTGATCAATGAACGGAAACAGGGAGTAACGATGAAAAAGTTCTGGCAAATGACCGCAGTTGCCGCGCTGATTGCGACTACTAGTGGCTGCGTCAGCTACAACGTAAGTCAGCCAAGCGCGTCGCTGTCAGGTGAGGTGAAAACCGATCTGAAAGCAGATGTGAAAGTCGGCGAGACCATCAGTGGCGAGTCGTCTACCAATGTGCTGTTCGGCTGGCTGAACATCGGTGGCGACACTCAATTCGCTGACGGTGTTTCCTATGGCGCTGCCGCAGGTGGCGGGATGGGTCTGCCGCTGCCGGATCCGGTGTCCAACGCCAAGGCTGCAGCGGCCTACAAGGCCGTGAAGTCGTCCGGTGCCGACCTCATCGTCGCGCCGCGCTACGAGGTGACGGTCAACGATTACTTCATCTTCAAGCAGGTGAACGTGAAAGTGACCGGTAACAAAGGCAGCATCCAGAGCATCCGCTGATGACTCGGCCGCGCTCCTGTGCAACCGGGCGCGCGGCCCTCTCTCACCCCGGTTTCAGAGACCACCACAGTTTCAAAGACGGTCACTTGCGATCCGCAACCACCCCGATCAACACCAGCACCACCAACAAAACCGGTGCCAGGCTGTAGTTGTTGAACTGGCTGAGGCCGCGCACCACCCAGGGTGTTGCGTAAATCAAAGCGGCACCGCTGCCGATCGTGCACAACAAGGCCATGACGGGTACGCGCAAGGCCCCCGCGAAGCTGCTCAGGCGACCTTCGATCCAGCCTTTTATGTCTGCGCCGAACAGGATCAACAGACATCCCACCAACGCGAGTGCGATTTCTGACAGATTGCTGCGACTCCAGCGTGAGACAGTGGCCAGCAGATCGAGTACGAGGTCCATTCAGTTTCCTTTGCGTTAAGCCTTAAAGAAGAAAGTACTGCAGCAGGTCGTTGAGAAACAATTGACCTCGGGCAGTCGCCACCAGACGCGTTGGATCGGTTTCCAGCAAGCCCCGTTGTTCGGCTAGCTGTCGCGCGCTGGCGAGCGAATCGACGCTTAGACCCGTGCGCCGCTGGAATAATGCAGCGTCCACGCCATTTGTAAGGCGAAGCGCGTTCATCAGGAATTCAAACGGCATTTCATCGAGGGGTAACAGCTTTTCGCCTGCCTGAAACGGCTTAGTCGGATTCAGATAATCCTTGGGCAACCGCGTTTTCCACGTGCGCAGGATACGGCCATCGGGGTGGCTGAGCTTGCCGTGGGCGCCTGCGCCAATCCCGATGAAGTCGCCGAAGCTCCAGTAATTCAGGTTGTGTCGCGCGGGACGGCCCGGCTGCGCGTAAGCCGAGACCTCGTATTGGACGTAGCCATTTTCCCGGAGCAGTGTCTGACCCGCTTCCTGAATGTCCCAGAGGATATCGTCTTCCGGCAGCGTCGGCGGCTGATTCCAGAACACGGTGTTCGGTTCGAGGGTCAGCTGATACCACGACAGATGTGTCGGCGCGAGGGCGATGGCTTGGCGCAGATCGCCCAGCGCGTCGTCCTGCGATTGATCGGGCAGTCCGTGCATCAAGTCCAGATTGAAGTTATCGAACCCGGCCTGACGGGCCATGTCCGCCGCTCTTACCGCTTCGTCACCGTTGTGGATGCGGCCAAGCGCCTTGAGCTTGGCCTCCTGGAAACTCTGGATGCCAATCGACAGGCGGTTAATCCCCAGGCTGTGATAGGCGCTGAATTTCACCTGTTCGAAGGTGCCGGGATTGGCTTCCAGCGTGATTTCGATATCCGGTGCGAAACGAATGCGCTGCTCGACGCCTTTTAGCAATCGTCCCAATGCGTCGGCGCTGAACAGGCTGGGTGTGCCTCCGCCGAAGAAGATCGAACTCAACTCGCGTCCGTAAACGTGGGGCAGGTCCTGATCCAGATCGGCCAGCAGCGCGTCGACGTATTCCTGCTCGGGCAGGACAGGGCTGGCAGTGTGGGAATTGAAGTCGCAGTAAGGGCACTTGCGCACACACCACGGAATATGGATGTACAGCGACAACGGCGGCAGTTCGGGCAGCGGGGGTCTCGGCTGTTCCGAGCTGAAACCGGCCGCGCCAAGGATCAGCGGCCGGGTGCTGGAATCCTGGGTCATTGCAGTTCCAGACGCTGGCGCAGGAGGGCCATGGCGCGGGCGCGGTGGCTAATCTGATTCTTGTCGGCCGGGCTCAGTTCGGCACTGGACAGGTTGCGCTCAGGCACCCAGAACAGCGGGTCATAGCCGAAACCGTGCTCGCCACCGGCGGCGGTCAGGATGCGACCGTGCCATAGGCCTTCGCAGAGAATCGGCAGCGGGTCGTCGGCATGACGCACCAGCGCCAGCACGCAGACGAACTGCGCACCGCGCTGTTCTTCCGGCACGTCTTTCAACGCATCGAGCAGCTTGGCGTTGTTCGCCGCATCGCCTTTGCCGTCGGCGTAACGCGCCGAATAAATACCCGGTGCGCCGCCGAGGAAGTCCACTGCCAGGCCCGAATCATCGGCCAGCGCGGGCAACCCGGAAATGCGCGCCGCATTGCGAGCCTTGAGAATCGCGTTCTCGACGAACGACAGGCCTGTCTCGTCAGGCTCGACATTGCTGAACTCGCCAATCGAGCGCAGTTGCACGCTGCCGCCGAGCATGGCCTGGAGTTCCTTGAGTTTGCCGGCGTTGTGGCTGGCGAGTACGAGTTGAGAGAGATTCATCATTCGTCCGAGAAAATCTGTTGGTTGAAGCGGAGCGTGTGGATTGAGCCGTCGCTCGCCTTGACGTTGATCGTGAAGACGTAAGTAGCCTCGCTGTCGGGCTGCACGTCGAACTGGGCCATGTAGCTGACCGAACCGTTTTCGCTGATCGGTTTGAACCTCAGGGCGTCTTCGCGACCGGTCAGGTCAGCGACTGAACCGTCGACACGGGTCGCGACGGTCTTGCCGTCCTTGATTGCGGTGATGTTGATCACCCCTTGGCCTTTGCTGCGGATCAGCCCGGCTTTCTGCGCGACGGCCGGCTGCAACAGGCCTGAGCCAAACGCATTGTAGTGAATGGTCAGGTCGCCGAACTGTTCCAGTCTGTTCGGGCTGGCGCTGTTTACAGCCATGGCGGGTGTCGCCAGCGTCAACAGCATGCCGAGCCATGCAATCAGACGAGCCATGACCATTCTCCTGTGTGTAGGGCTCACACGGCGATCTGGTGGTCCTGCAAGCCGGGGCTGCTGACACGATAAATGCCGATCTCACCCAACAGATTAGGCCAAAGCTTGCTCGCCCAACCGTGACGATGCTGCTGGTCGACGGCCAGTCGATCAATGACCTTCGCCGAACGTTCCCGGCACAGCGCTTCGAAATCTTCGAAGGTGCAGAAGTGGATGTTCGGCGTGTTGTACCACGTGTACGGCAGGAATTCGGAGACCGGCATCCGGCCCTTGCTCGCCAGATACCAGCGGCAGCGCCAGTGGCCGAAGTTGGGGAAGGTGATGATGCACTGGCGGCCGACGCGCAGCATTTCGTCGAGGATGCGGTCAGGGTAATGCACCGCCTGGAGCGCTTGGGTCATGACCACAATGTCGAAGCTGTCGCTGGCGAAGTTGCCCAGCCCTTTGTCGAGGTCTTGTTCGATGACGTTCACGCCGCGGGCCACGCAACGCGCGATGTTGTCGGCGTCGTTTTCCAGGCCGTAGCCGGTCACTTGCTTGTTTTCTTTCAGCCAGGCCAGCAATTCGCCGTCGCCGCAGCCGAGGTCGAGCACGCGGCTGCCTGCCGGTATCCAGTCTTGGATGATTTCCAGGTCGGCTCTCATGGTGTCCTCAGAGTGCAATACGGTTCATGTAGCTGGAGAAGGCCTGTAGGTAGCGTGGAATCGGCATCAGAAAGGCGTCGTGGCCTTGCGGTGCGTCGATCTCCAAGTAACAGACATCCTTTTTCGCCGCCATCAGCGCGTCCACCAGCTCGCGGGAGCGGGCAGGGGAGAAGCGCCAGTCGGTGGTGAACGACATCACACAGAATTTCGCCGAGGCGCTGGCGAAAGTCGCTGCCAGATCGTCGTTGAAGTGGGCGGCCGGGTCGAAGTAGTCCAGTGCCTTGGTCATCAGCAGGTAGGTGTTGGCGTCGAAGCGCCCGGAAAACTCTTCACCCTGATAGCGCAGGTAGCTTTCGACCTGAAACTCGACGCTGTGGAAGTCGTAGTTGAGGTTCTCGTTCTTCAAGCCACGGCCGAATTTCTCGCCCATGGAATCATCGGACAGGTAGGTGATGTGTCCGACCATGCGCGCCAGCATCAAGCCGCGCTTGGGGATCACGCCCATTTCCTGGAACGAGCCCCCGTGGAATTCCGGGTCTGTCAGGATGGCCTGACGGGCGACTTCATTGAAGGCGATGTTTTGCGCGGACAGCTTGGGTGCCGAGGCGATGGCCAGACAATGACGCACACGATCAGGGTAGGTGATGGTCCACTGCAACGCCTGCATGCCGCCCAGACTGCCACCGACGATGGCGGCCCACTGCATGATGCCGAGGGTGTCGGCCAGACGCGCCTGGCTGTGCACCCAATCCTCGACCGTCAGCACCGGGAAGTTGGCGCCGAACGGCTTGCCGGTGTCCGGGTTGATGCTGCTTGGGCCGGTAGAGCCGTTGCAGCCGCCGAGGTTATTCAGGCTGACGACGAAGAAGCGGTTGGTGTCGATGGGCTTGCCAGGACCGATGCAACTGTCCCACCAACCGGGCTTGCGTTCGTCGATGCTGTGATAACCCGCCGCGTGATGATGGCCGGACAAGGCGTGGCAGATCAGCACCGCATTGCTCTTGGCCGCGTTGAGTTGACCGTAGGTTTCGTAGATGAGGTCGTAATCAGCCAGCGAACGCCCGCAGGCCAAAGCCAATGGCTCGCTGAAATGCGCGGTTTGCGGCGTGACCAGACCGACAGAATCTTCGGGAAAGACCGTGGACATCGACCCTGCTCTCACTGAAATGAGGCGTAAGTCTAAAGATCGCGGGGGGTAGCGGCAAGCAAACAACGGGGCGGTGGACAGATGAGTCCCTGTAGGAGTGAGCTTGCTCGCGATTGCAGTGTGCCAGACACACTCTACGTATCTGACGCACCGTCATCGCGAGCAAGCTCACTCCTACAGTGAAAGGGGCCGTTTACAGATCGAGCTATCTGCGCGCCCCTACATAGATTGAATCTTGACAGTCAGATCAACCGTCAGATTCCGACCCGCTGCTTTTGATTCTGCCCGCAGGGCGTAGGAGCGTGGCTTGTCCCGCGATGGGTTGCGCAGCAATCCTGAAATCTGAGAACGCGGTCATGCAGAAAGACCGCGTTCTCAGGTTTTGCTGCCGCTTCGCGACAGATCGCGGGACAAGCCACGCTCCTACACAGATTGAATCTCGACAGTCAGATCAACCGCCACAGTTCCTGCGGCATGCCGGCGTAGGCTGCCAGTTCCGGCATGACGTACGACTGCACGACCTGAATCGCCAGAAACGCGAAGATCGGGGAGATGTCGAGGCCGCCCAGGTTGGGGATGATGCGGCGGAATGGCGCAAGGATCGGCTCGCTGATCTGATAAGCCAATTCGGCCGCCGGGTTATGACTGCCGGGCGCGATCCACGAGACGATCACCATGATGATCATCGCCACCCAGAAGATTTTCAGCAGCAGCGACGTGACGCCAATGATCGACCACATCAGCAAGTGCGGTACGTCGCCGATGGTGCCGTAGGTCATCATCAGCACGAACGCCATCAACAGCGCCTGAATCACGATGGCCAGCAGCAGCGAGGAGGTGTCCAGCCCGAACACGCTTGGCACGATGCGGCGGATCGGCTTGAGCAGTGGCTGAGTCGCGCGCACGGCGAACTGGCAGAGCGGGTTGTAGAAATTGGCTTTGACCAGTTGCAGAACGAAGCGCAACAGAACGATGGTCAGGTACAGGCTGATCAGCGTCTGGATGACGAAAATCGTAGCGCCAGTGAGTGCATTCATGAATGGCTCCTTATTTGCCCAACAATTCGGCAAGCTCGGCCGAGCGATGCGCGGCGGCGCCCAGTGCTTTCTCGACAATCGCTTCGAAGCCATCGGCCTGGAACGATTTGATAGCGGCTTCCGTGGTGCCCGCAGGCGAGGTCACGCGACGACGCAGCTCAGCTGCATCAACGTCGCTGGTGGTCGCCATCCGGGCGGCGCCCAGCGCGGTTTCCTGACTCAACTGCTTGGCCACGTCGGCTGGCAAGCCCAGTTTCACGGCGGCGGCGGTCATGGCCTCGATCAGCAGGAAGAAATACGCAGGACCGCTACCTGACACGGCCGTCACGGCGTCGATCTGCGCTTCAGTGTCGACCCACAACGCAATGCCGACCGCAGACAGCAGGGTTTCGGCCTGCTGGCGTTGGGTCTGGGTCACGTCATCGGTGGCGTACAGCCCGCTCACGCCCTGACGCAACAGCGCCGGCGTGTTTGGCATGCAACGCACCAGGGGTTGATCGCCCAGCCAGGCTTTCATGCTGGCGCAGGTGATCCCGGCGGCAATCGAGACGATCAACTGATTCGGCTTCAAGGCAGGTCTGATCGCTTCGCAGACGGCTTTCATCATCTGTGGCTTGACCGCCAGCAGCACCACGTCGGCGCCCTCGATGGCTTCGGCGTTGTCGGCGACGACAGTGATGCCGTGCTCCTTGGCGACGCGCTCGCGGGTTTCCGCGCCGGGGTCGCTGGCACGGATCAAATCAGCTGCGACGCCTTGGGCGCGCATGCCGCCAATCAAGCTGGCGGCCATGTTGCCGGCGCCGATAAACGCGATACGGGTCTTGCTCATGAACGGCTTCCTGTGGGGCAAAGGTTAAGGCTGCCCATAATTGCGGGCGCCAAAGAGGGCAGTGCCGATCCGCACCCAGGTCGCGCCCTGTGCGATAGCGGCTTCCAGGTCGTGGCTCATGCCCATGGAAAGGGTGTCTAGCGGCAGGTTCAGTTGTGCTTGCAGGCTGCGCACGGCAGCGAAAGCGGCGTTTTGTTCGTCAGTGTTTTCTGTTGGCTCGGGAATGGCCATCAAGCCGCGCAATCTCAACTGAGGCAGGGCGCTGATCGCTTGCGCCAAGGCCGGCAGGTCTTCGGGGCTGCAGCCGGACTTGCTGGCTTCGCCGCTGACGTTGACCTGAATGCAGATGTTGAGCGGGGGCAGCTCGGCGGGACGTTGTTCGGACAGACGTTGTGCGATTTTCAAACGATCCACGGAGTGCACCCAGTCAAAATGCTCGGCGATGGCGCGAGTCTTGTTTGACTGGATGGGGCCGATGAAATGCCAGATCAAGGGCAGGTCGCTCAGCTCGGTCTGTTTGCCAAGGGCTTCCTGCAGGTAGTTCTCGCCAAAATCGCGCAGCCCGGCGTCATAGGCTTCACGTAGATCACTGGCGGGCTTGGTCTTGCTCACGGCCAGCAGCCGGACGGACGACGGGTCGCGTTGGGCGGCCTGGGCGGCGTGATGAATTCGCTCTGCGAGCGTTGAAATGTTCTCTGCTATCGTGGACATTGATTTGCGCCAGCAGGGCTAAAGTCTGCGGCATTCTATGTGATGAGGAGCTGTATGGATATTACCGAGCTGCTTGCCTTCAGTGCCAAGCAAGGCGCGTCGGACTTACACCTCTCGGCTGGCCTGCCGCCGATGATCCGGGTCGACGGCGATGTGCGGCGGATCAATCTGCCAGCGCTGGACCAGAAAGAAGTCCAGGCGCTGATCTACGACATCATGAACGACAAGCAACGCAAGGACTTCGAGGAGGATCTGGAAACGGACTTCTCGTTTGAAGTGCCCGGCGTGGCGCGGTTCCGGGTTAACGCGTTCAACCAGAACCGTGGCGCAGGCGCTGTGTTTCGGACCATTCCGTCGAAGGTCTTGAGCATGGAAGACTTGGGCATGGGGGAAGTGTTTCGGAAGATTACAGACGTCCCGCGCGGGCTGGTGCTGGTCACCGGGCCCACCGGTTCGGGTAAATCGACGACGCTCGCCGCGATGGTCGATTACCTGAACGCGAACAAGCATCACCACATTCTCACCATCGAGGACCCGATCGAGTTCGTTCACGAGTCCAAGAAAAGCCTGATCAACCAGCGTGAAGTCCATCGCGACACCCACGGCTTCGCTGAAGCCTTGCGTTCGGCGCTGCGGGAAGACCCGGACGTGATTCTGGTGGGTGAGCTGCGGGATCTGGAAACCATTCGCCTGGCCCTGACGGCGGCGGAAACCGGGCACTTGGTGTTTGGCACCTTGCACACCACGTCGGCGGCGAAAAGTATCGACCGGATCGTGGACGTGTTCCCGGCTCAGGAAAAATCGATGATTCGCTCGATGCTGTCCGAGTCGTTGCATGCCATTGTGTCTCAGGCATTGCTGAAGAAGGTCGGAGGCGGTCGGGTGGCGGCACATGAAATCATGATCGGCACGTCGGCGATTCGTAACCTGATCCGCGAGGACAAGGTGGCGCAGATGTATTCGTCGATTCAAACCGGGGGTGCGCTGGGCATGCAGACACTGGACATGTGCCTGAAGGACTTGGTGACCAAAGGCCTGATCACCCGGGAAAGCGCTCGCGAGAAAGCGAAGACGCCGGATAATTTCTAGCTTCTGGACCCCGAAACAACTGTAGGAGTGAGCTTGCTCGCGATGGGTTATGTCAGTGACATCATCATTGTCTGACACAACGCATCGCGAGCAAGCTCACTCCTACACAGTCGGTGTCGCGCTGAGACTTATCGCTGCGCGATACGCACAGTGCCTTTCTTGCTTGGCGGCTGCTTCGGCAGTACGCGTTTGGCCACAACGTAGTGGCTGTCCCAGTACGGTTTTTTCAGCGTATCGATCGTCACAGCCTTGCCACGGCGAGGCGCATGGACGAAGCGGTCGTCACCCAGATAAATGGCGACGTGATTCACCTGACGGCTCTTGATGTTGAAGAAGAGCAAGTCGCCGGGTTTCAGATCCTTGCGATCGACCTTCTGCCCATGACCTTCAGCCATGGCGTTGGAGGTGCGTGGCAAGTCCACTTCGCTTACGTCGTTAAACGCGTATTTCACCAAACCGCTGCAGTCGAACCCCTTGGTAGGGCTAGTGCCGCCCCAGCGATAAGGGGTGCCAATGGCCTTGACGGCCCGGTTGACTACATTGCTGCTTTGTTTGGTACCCATCTGCCCGGCATTGGCAAGAGCAACGGTATTTTCTGAAATCTTATGCGAGCCCACTTTGGCTTTTTTGCCTTTGGTGGCTCGGCTTTTCTTGCTAGAGGTTTCGAGCGGCATTGCCGTCTCTTCGAGGGCCTCTTGGGTGACTTTTTTACTCGCTACCGATGTTGGCGAAGGATGACTGTTCGCTGTAAATCCGGTGAAGCTCGAAGGTAGCGGTTGCTCACGATTGGTGGCGTGGGCGGCCAGTGGCATAAATAGACAAATAGTCAGCCATGTCTTCAAAAATGGACGCATTAGGCAGGGCTCATGTGGGTCAGCGCGCAACTTTATAACAGCTTTTTCCGCATTTCCGAGGCCACTTGTCGAACAATTTACTGCCCTGGAAGTCAGAATTGACTGCAAAACTGTCACATCACTGTGGCCTCGCCCTTTCAGAACAAGGGTTTGCAGGGATGAAAAGAGGTTCAAACCATACGTCGGACGGCATCATCAAAGTCACAAAACTTACGCACATTTTTTTCTATCAGCACGAAAGAGGTGCCCAATGAACACCTATTACCCGGATGGCCAGCGGCCTGACACGCACAGCAAGGTCATGGGTTACCTGCTCTGGATTTTCGGTTTTACCGGTGCCCATCGGTTTTATTACGGCAAGCCGGTAACCGGGACGATCTGGTTTTTCACGTTGGGGCTATTGGGCATTGGCTGGCTGATCGACCTGTTTCTCATCCCGTCGATGGACGAGCAGGCTGACATGCGCTTTAGCGCCGGTCCGACGGATTACAGTGTCGCGTGGATTCTGCTCACCTTCTTGGGCGTGTTTGGCGTGCATCGGATGTACCAGGGCAAATGGATCACCGGGGTCATCTACGCGCTCACAGGTGGGCTGTTCTTTCTGGGGATCTTGTATGACTTCTGGACGCTGAACGACCAGATTTCGGAGAAGAACGCCCGTAGATAGCAGAGCGCTGCGACATACTGCTCACTCCCGCGGGATCACCCGCAGGTGATGCAGATATCCAGGGCAGCATGGACTGCGGGAGTGAGCGTGCTCACGAAGGGGCCGGTCCATTCAGCCATTTTCTCTAGAGCTTAAGTCAGCCTTCGCGAGCAAGCCCGCTCCCACATAATCAACGTTTGCCTGAGGTGGGCATCTCACCCGTTATAGCTCACCCGCCCATCCACAAACGTGTACTTCACGGCACTTGGCAGGCAATGGCCGAGGAATGGGCAGTTCTCGCCTTTCGACAGCCATTTTTCGCCGGCCACGGTGGAGGCTGCAGGGTCGAACAGGACCAGATCCGCCGCAGCGCCTGCCGTCAGTCGTCCCGCAGGCAGACGCAGCGCCGCGGCTGGCCCCGCACTGAGGCGAGACAGCAGCGTCGGCAGGTCCAGTAGGCCATCCTCCACGAGAGTCATCGCCAGCGGCAGCAGCAGCTCGACACTGCTGATCCCGGGTTCGGTCGCGCCGAACGGGGCCAGCTTGGCGTCGCGTTCATGAGGCTGGTGGTGGCTAGAGATGGCCTGAACCACGCCCGATTTGACTGCTTCGCGCAGCGCGTCGCGATCGGCGCGGGTGCGCAGCGGCGGTTGCACGTGATAGAGGCTGGAGAAGTCGATCAGCGCTTCGTCAGTCAGAATGAGCTGATACAGCGCCACGTCCGCCGTTACTGGCAAGCCACGGGCCTGTGCCTGAGCGATCAGTGCCACGCCGCGCGCGCTGGTGAGTTGCGTAAAGTGCGCGCGCACGCCGCTTTGCTCGACCAGCAGCAGATCGCGGGCCAAAGCCACGGTTTCGGCGGTTTCCGGAATGCCCGGCAAGCCGAGGAACGCCGCCGTTGGGCCGTCATGGGCCAGACCCCCCGCGGCCAGATCGTGATCCTGCGAGTTGAAAATCACCGTCAGATCGAACGTGGCGGCGTATTCCAGCGCGCGGCACAGCGTGCGGTTGCTCTTGAAGTTGGTCAGGCCGTTGGTGAACGCCACGCAACCGGCGTCGCGCAGGGCGATCAATTCGGCCAGTTGCTCACCTTCGAGGCCTTTGCTCAGCGCGCCGATGGGGAACACTTTGCTGTGACCGGCTTCGCGCGCGCGGTCCAGGATCAGCTCGGCGACTGCCGATGTGTCAAGGACCGGCTTGGTGCGCGGCGGGCAGCACAGGCTGGTCACGCCACCGGCCGCAGCGGCGCGGGTTTCGCTGGCGATGCTGCCTTTGCGGCTGTAACCGGGCTCGCGCAGAGAAACGTTGAGGTCGACCAGGCCCGGCGCGGCGACGAGGCCCTTGCCGTCTATGGTTTGCGAAGGGCTGAAATCGGCTGGGGCCGCGCCCAGGGCGAGGATTTTGCCGGCTTCCAGATGAACGTCGATGACTTGATCCAGACCGCTGACAGGGTCGATGACGCGAGCGCCGAGGATACTGAACTTCACTGGGCGTTCTCCTGCTCGAACTGACGTTGTGCGGTTTGGCCACTCATGGCCATGGACAGGACGGCCATGCGGATCGCAATGCCGTAGGTCACTTGGTTGAGGATCACCGAGTGGGCGCCGTCGGCCACCGCGGATTCGATTTCCACACCCCGGTTGATCGGGCCGGGGTGCATGACGATGGCGTCAGGCTTGGCCCCTGCCAAACGTGCGGTGGTCAGGCCGAACAGGCGATAGAACTCGCCCTCACTCGGCAGCAGCCCGCCCGACATACGCTCCCGTTGCAGACGCAGCATGATCACCACGTCCACGTCTTTCAGGCCCTCGTTGAGATCGGTGTAGACCTTCACTCCATACTGCTCGACGCCAATCGGCAGCAGGGTTTTCGGGCCGATCACGCGGATGTCCGGGCAACCCAGCGCCTTGAGCGCGATCATGTTCGAGCGCGCGACGCGGGAGTGCAGAATGTCGCCAACGATGGCCACCGACAGATTCTTGAAGTCGCCCTTGTGGCGGCGGATGGTCAGCATGTCGAGCATGCCTTGGGTCGGGTGTGCATGACGTCCGTCGCCGCCGTTGATGATCGCCACCTGCGGGCAGACGTGCTCGGCAATGAAGTGCGCCGCGCCTGAATCCGCGTGGCGCACGACGAACATGTCGGCCGCCATCGCCTCAAGGTTGCGCAAGGTGTCAAACAGCGTCTCGCCTTTGCTGGTCGAGGACGTCGACACGTTCAGAGTGATGACGTCCGCCGACAGCCGCTGCGCCGCCAATTCAAAGGTCGTTCGGGTGCGGGTCGAGTTCTCGAAGAACACATTGCACACGGTCTTGCCGCGCAGCAGTGGGACTTTCTTCACCGCTCGCGCACCGACTTCGAGAAACGAGTCAGCGGTGTCGAGGATTTCGGTGAGCAGTTCGCGGGGCAAACCGTCGAGCGAGAGGAAATGTTGCAGCTGACCCTGATGGTTCAGTTGCAGCGGGCGCTTGGCGTCGAGAGGCGTCATCGCAAAGGACTCTTAGAGGGCGGCGGAATCGGTGGAAAGGTTTTGCAGGTCCAGGGTGAGCGGCGTCGGACCGGACAGCTTGACGCGTTCGTCTGGAGACAGATTCAGCGTCGCGCCGGTCACATTCGGACGGATCGGCAGCTCGGCAGCGTCCAGATCCAGCAACGATACGAGCGTCACGCTGGCAGGACGGCCATAGTCGAACAGCTCGTTGAGGGCCGCGCGAATGGTGCGACCACTCATCAACACATCATCGATCAGCACCAGATGCTGGCCTTCGATTTCGAACGGCAGCTCAGAAGGGCGGACTTGGGGGTGCAGGCCGTTCTGGCTGAAATCGTCGCGATAGAAAGAAACGTCCAGCGTACCCAGCGGCGACTGGCTGCCCAGCGCTTCGAGCAAGGCTTGCGCGACCCAGACGCCGCCGGTACGAATGCCGATGAAGCGAGGTTCGCTGATGCCGCGTTTGTTCAAGTGCGCGTTCAGATCGATCGCCATCTGGCGGATCAGGTCGGCGGGATTGGGCAGGGTCATGGTGGCTCCTTCAGGTGCCCGGTCGTGCGATTGCAGACGGCCGGGCCAAAACTCGGATTCGATGCAGCGTAAAGCGCTCAGGTTTCAAACAGTGCGCCGTTGGCGTCCAGCCAGCCTTGCAGCAGAAGCGCTGCGGCGATGGCGTCCACCGGGTTGTCGCGGTAACTGCCGCGCTGGCCGCCACGGGCCATGCGCTCGCCCTTCGCCTCGAAAGTCGTCAGACGCTCGTCGTGGGTGTAGACGGGCAGATTGAAGCGGCCATTGAGCTGGCGCGAGAACTTTTCGGCGCGGGCGCTCATGTCGCTCGGCGTGCCGTCCATATTCAACGGCAGACCGACGACGATGGCGTCGGGCTTCCATTCCGTGATCAGGGCCTGAACCTTGTCCCAGTCCGGGACGCCGTTCTGCGCCTTCAACGTGCAGAGTTCGCGGGCCTGACCGGTGATCACCTGGCCGACGGCAACGCCGATTTGCCGGGTGCCGTAGTCGAACCCCAGAAGCAAACGCAATGCAGCCATCAGGCGTGGCCTGCCTGGCTGGTCAGCAGATTCAGGTTGATACCGAGTTTGGCGGCAGCGGCGTCGAGACGAAGCTCGCTATCGACCTCGAAGAGGATCGCAGGGTCGAACGCGCAGTTGAGCCAGGCATTGGCCGCGAATTCCGCTTCCAGCTGACCAGCGTCCCAGCCTGCATAGCCGAGAGTGATCAGATTTTGATCAGGGCCGTAGCCGTCGGCGATAGAGAACAGCACATCCTGCGAAGTGGAAAGCGAAATACCGCCCAGATCGACAGTGGCTTGAAACACCTGGCCGGTCGGATGCAGTACGAAGCCGCGATCGGTCTGAACCGGGCCGCCGACATGAATGGGGATGTGCTGACAACGGGCAGGAGGCGCCATTTCCGGGCGCAGCTGTTCGAGGATATCGGCCAGTGACAGGCTTTGCGGTCGGTTGATCACCAGACCCATGGCGCCATTGGCGTTGTGCTCGACGATGTAGGTCAAGGTCTGAGCGAAGTTCTCATCGTGCATGTGGGGCATGGCGATCAGAAATTGATGCTTGAGGTACGACGGAGTGACGTTTTTCATGAGCCCTAGTGTGGCGCCGTGGGGCTGTTGTGACAACTGGCAGAACCGACTCGGCGGGAGATAAATCGCGACGTGGGTCAGGTTTTCATGTTGTTGAGTCGCCGAGGCTGAAGCAGATCTCACGGCGAATGATGCACCTGTAGGCGTGAGCTTGCTCACGATGGCAGTATGCCTGCACCCAGGCTGTTGATTGATCAACAGCTATGGCGAGCGAGCTTACGCCTACAGGTATTGATGTCTGGACTCAATTACTGGAAAGCTTGTCCCCGCGGGCGAATTTCCAGGTGCGGATGATTTCCAGGCGGTCGATGTCCGACAGGTCGCCGGTGAATGGCGCAAACGGCGCGGCGAGTCGCACGATGCGCTGCGCGGCCTGGTCCAGCAGCGGCTGGCCGGACGATTCCAGCACCAGCACTTCATATAAAGAGCCATCGCGGTTGATCGACACCATCATCCGCAGGCTGCCGTAGACCTGCTGGCGCCGTGCTTCTTCGGGGTAGTTGAGGTTGCCGATGCGCTCGATTTTCTTGCGCCAGTCTTCTTTGTACCAGGCGCCTTTGTCGCGCATGGTCGAGGCCGCGCTGAGGCGATGGATTTTCGGGCGCTTGGCGTAGGCCTGTTGCTCATCAGCCAGCTCGGCTTCGAGGCTGGCGATTTCGCTGTTCAGCTGGGTGCTGTCGAAGGTGGGCGCGGCTTTCTTGGGCTCTTCGGTTTTGACCTCGTCCCGTTTGGCGACAGTCTTTTCCTTCACAGGCGCTTTGGTGGCGACGGCTGTTTTCGGCGCTTCCTGCTTCACCACCGGCTTGGTGGCGGGGGGCGGTGTCACCTTGTTGATCTGGGTGTCTTGATACGGGGCAATTTCAGTGGTCTTGGGCACCGCTTTCTTGTCGAGGGTGCCGCTGCCTTGCTGGTTTTCCTGGGCTAGGAAATCGGCGTCCTTCGGCTTGGTATCACTTTTGAAGGGCGCGAGGGTGATTTCCAGGGTCTGGCTGAGGGTTTCGGGTTTGACGTAGGTGAAGCCCACGCCCAGGATCAGCGCCAGGTGCACGAGGGCCGCGATCAGCAAGGTAAAACCCAGACGATCACGCGGGCGCACGTGGGTGCGGGTCAAGGCCATCGGGAGATCACTGTCGACCGCCGCGTTCATCGGCGCTCCGGAATCACATCAACCAGCATTGCGAAAACCAACCTAAGGCGAAATTCAGGCCGCGCATGATAACGCAATGTCAGGGGCGGCTTGGGGTTTGATGCGGGTTGGCCGATTAGTGGGCAGAGCAATCGACACATAGCACTTGTAGGAGTGAGCTTGCTCGCGATGACGGTAAGCGAACAACGCCGCAATAGACTGACACACCGCCATCGCGAGCAAGCTCACTCCTACAGGGTGGGCGCAGATCCTGTGGGAGTGAGCTTGCTCACGAAGGGGGGGCGCCTCGGTTTACCGGGCCTTAAGCTTCTTCTCGATCGCATCCATCAGCAACCCACCGATGTCGGTGCCGAACGCGTTGTCGATTTCGCGGATGCAGGTCGGGCTGGTGACGTTGATTTCCGTCAGGTGTTCGCCGATCACGTCGAGGCCCACGAACAGCAAGCCTTTTTCACGCAGGGTCGGGCCGATTTCGGCAGCGATCCAGCGATCACGGTCGCTCAGCGGGCGGGCTTCGCCTCGGCCACCGGCGGCCAGGTTACCGCGCGTTTCGCCTGCGGCCGGGATGCGCGCCAGGCAGTACGGCACCGGCTCACCATCGACCATCAGAATGCGCTTGTCGCCGTCCTTGATCGCTGGCAGATACGCCTGCGCCATGATCTGGTGCGCGCCGTTAACGGTCAGGGTTTCGAGGATGACCGACAGGTTCGGGTCTTCGGCACGGTGACGAAAGATCGAGGTGCCGCCCATGCCGTCCAGCGGCTTGTAGATCACGTCGCCATGCTCGGCAGCGAACGCACGCAGGATGTCGGCGCGGCGGCTCACCAGCGTCGGTGGTGTGCAGTGCGGGAATTGCGTGGCGAACAGCTTCTCGTTGCAGTCACGCAGGCTCTGCGGCTTGTTCACGATCAGCGTGCCTGCGCGCTCCGCCTGTTCCAGCAAGTAGGTGGTGTAGATAAAGTCCATGTCGAACGGCGGATCCTTGCGCATCAGGATCACGTCCAGGTCGTCGAGGCCGTTGTCGATTTCGGCTTCGAATTCGAACCAGTGCTCCGGGTTCGCGAAGACTTTCAGCGGTTTCATGCGGGCGCGGGCCTGACCGGCCACCTGATACAAATCCTGCTGTTCCATGTAGAACAGCGACCAGCCGCGCGCTTGCGCCGCCAGGAGCATGGCCAGCGAGCTGTCCTTTTTATAGGAGATGCGCTCGATGGGGTCCATGACAATGCCAACGCGAACGCTCATGGGGTATATCCTCTGTCCGGTAATGGCCTGAGTGGGCCTGAAAATACGCGTCAGGGTGGCGCTGCGCTGGCTCGCGGTCAAGGGGCAAGCGCGGCGCATTTGCTTTATGGATTGCGCCCTTAGAGTGTGCTAAAAAGGCTCGGCATTTGGCGTCAGGTCAGGCGCCACAAACCCCTCTAGATGGGGGTTCAGCGATTTGAACGGCACCAGAAGCCAGGCGGAAGGCACACCCATCTGAATCGCCGCGGCGATGGTAGAGCAGATATGGAACAGCATTCAGCCCCACTGAAAGTCATGATCATCGACGACTCGCGCACGATTCGTCGGACCGCCGAGACGCTGCTGAAGAACGTCGGTTGTGAAGTGATCACCGCTGTCGATGGCTTCGATGCTCTGGCGAAGATCGCCGATAATCATCCAAGAATCATTTTTGTCGACATCATGATGCCCCGGCTGGACGGGTATCAGACCTGTGCGTTGATCAAGAACAACCGGGCATTCAAGTCTACGCCGGTGATCATGTTGTCCTCCAAGGACGGGCTCTTCGATAAGGCCAAGGGGCGTATCGTCGGGTCTGATCAGTTTTTGACCAAGCCGTTTAGCAAGGAAGAGCTGCTCAGTACGATCAAGGCCCATGTGCCGGGGTTCGTGGCAGTAGAACAACAACTATCTTGATGCCGTGCCTTCCATGAGGGGCGGCTGTTTCTATAGGGATGGACCATGGCTCGAATTCTGATCGTCGACGACTCGCCGACCGAAATGTACAAGTTGACCGGGATGCTGGAAAAGCACGGTCATCAGGTACTCAAGGCTGAAAACGGTGCCGACGGCGTCGCCCTGGCGCGTCAGGAAAAACCCGATGCGGTGCTGATGGACATCGTCATGCCTGGCCTGAACGGCTTTCAGGCCACTCGCCAGCTGACCAAAGACGCTGACACCAACATGATCCCGGTGATCATGATCACCACCAAGGATCAGGAAACCGACAAAGTCTGGGGCAAGCGCCAGGGCGCGCGGGATTACCTGACCAAGCCGGTGGATGAAGAAACCCTCATGAAAACCCTGAACGCGGTTCTGGCGGGCTGAAGGCCAGTCAGCGTTCATGGGCCAGTCACAGACCGCCTTTCAACTGTTGCTCGACATCGACCAGCGGTGCCGTTCGCTGGCAGCCGGGCTTCCATTGCAGGAAACCCGGCAGCAGGGCTGGAGTGGCATCGGTTTCCGCATGGGTGAGCGCTTTTACGTGGCGCCGATGGGCGAGGTCGATGAGATTCTCCACGAACCGCGCTACGCCGCGATGCCCGGCGTTAAACCCTGGGTCCGCGGGATCGCCAATCTGCGTGGGCGCTTGTTACCGATCATTGACCTGCAGGCTTTTTTTGGCCACGAACAGTCCCCGTTGCGAAAACAGCGCCGGGTGTTGGTGATCGATCATCAAGATGTGTTCGTCGGTCTGCTGGTGGACGAAGTCCTGGGCATGCAGCATTTCAGCGAGCGCAGCCTGATGCCGGAGTCGGCGGATGACAGCGGTCCGGACATGGCGCCCTACATCCTGGGCCGCTTCCTGCGCGAGCAAGCCTGGCGCGTGTTCAGCCCTAGAAGCCTGGTGCAATCGCCGGGTTTCATGGATGTTGCCCTTTGATACGGTCCGCCAGTCGCACGGGAGCGGCGACGGCTTTTCTGGGCGTTTGCGCCGAAACGGTAAATGGCGATCCACCGCCAACCCAGTGGGAGCCGGCTTGCTGGCGAAAGCAACCGATCAGTTGCAAACGCGTTGCCTGTTACTCCGCTTCCGCCCGCCAGCCGGCGCCCACAGTAGTTGATGTGCATCCGGGACCGCTGCCCTGTCGGATGCGTCAAATAACCGAACGTCAGGCGGAGCCCTGAGCAATGAGTCATACCGGCAAGTCACTGGAAGGCGCCCGCAGCCGCTCGCAAATCGTCGTGCTGTTCGTCTGTCTCATCGTTTTCATCATGCTGTTGTTCGTCAATTTCGCGTACTTGAGCACGCAGTCCAACTACGACAAACAGTACATCGGCCATGCGGGCGAGCTGCGCGTGCTGTCTCAGCGCATCGCCAAGAACGCCACCGAGGCTGCCGCTGGCAAGGCTGCCGCGTTCAAACTGCTGGCCGACGCCCGCAACGATTTCGATACCCGCTGGGAGTACCTGAAGAAAGGCGACAAGAGCACCGGCTTGCCTGCGGCGCCGTCGGCGGTGAGCGACGAACTGAAAGCGGTGCAGAACGATTGGGAAAATCTGCGAAAAAGCACCGACGTCATTCTGGCTCGTGAGCAAACGGTGCTGTCGCTGCACCAAGTCGCCGCGACGTTGGCGGAAACCATTCCTCAGCTTCAGATCGAGTCGGAAAAGGTCGTCGACATTCTCCTGCAAACCCGCGCATCGGCCAGCCAAGTGGCGCTCGCCCAGCGTCAGTCGCTGCTGGCAGAACGGATTCTCGGCGCTGTGAACACCGTGCTGTCTGGCGACGAAACGGCAGTTCAGGCTGCCGATGCCTTCGGCCGGGATGCCAGCCAATTCGGGCGCGTGCTCAACGGGATGCTTGAAGGCAATGCGACTCTGAAAATCACCCAAGTCGAAGAGCGCGACGCCCGCGCCCGGTTGGCTGAAATCGCCGAGCTGTTTCAGTTCGTGTCGGGTTCGGTCGACGAAATTCTGGAAACCTCCCCTGAACTGCTCGATGTGCGTGAGTCGGCGGGCAATATCTTCACCCTCTCTCAGACCCTGCTCGACGAAGCCTCAATGCTGGCTAACAGCTTCGAGCACATGGCGGGTGGCCGAAAAGCCAATGTATACGCGGGCTACCTGCTGGGACTGCTGGCGCTGGCGTCGATCATCCTGATCGGCATGGTCATGGTGCGCGAAACCAACCGCCAGTTGCGCGAAACGGCCGAGAAAAGCGAGCGCAACCAGACCGCGATCATGCGCTTGCTGGACGAAATCGAGGACCTGGCCGATGGCGACCTTACCGTCGCGGCGTCCGTGACCGAAGATTTCACCGGTGCCATCGCCGACTCCATTAACTATTCCATCGACCAGTTGCGGGAGCTGGTGGCAACCATCAACCTGACCGCCGAGCAAGTCTTCGGCGCGGTCAAGGAGACCCAGACCACTGCGACCCAACTGGCGGCGGCGTCCGAGCATCAGGCGCTGCAGATTGCGGCGGCGTCCAACGCGATCAACGACATGGCGATGTCCATCGACCAAGTGTCGGCCAATGCGGGCGAATCGGTAGCCGTGGCCGAGCGTTCGGTGGAGATTGCCAACAAGGGCAATGAGGTGGTGCACAACACCATCAACGGCATGGACAACATTCGCGAGCAGATTCAGGACACTTCCAAGCGCATCAAGCGTCTTGGCGAGTCTTCCCAAGAGATCGGCGACATTGTCAGCCTCATCGACGACATTGCCGACCAGACCAACATCCTTGCGCTCAACGCCGCCATTCAGGCATCCATGGCCGGAGATGCTGGGCGCGGTTTTGCGGTGGTGGCGGACGAGGTTCAGCGCCTGGCGGAACGTTCGTCGTCAGCGACCAAGCAGATCGAAACGTTGGTAAGAGCGATTCAGAACGACACCAACGAGGCCGTTATTTCCATGGAGCAGACGACGACTGAAGTGGTGCGCGGGGCGCGCTTGGCGCAGGATGCCGGTGTGGCGCTGGAGGAAATCGAAGGGGTGTCCAAAGTGCTGGCGGCGCTGGTCGAAAGCATCACCAACGCGGCGCAGCAGCAGGCGGCGCTGGGTCAGCAGATTTTGGCGACCATGACCGTGATCCAGCAGACCACGTCCCAGACCACCTCGGGCACGGCGGCCACTGCGCAAAGCATGGGCAACCTGGCCAAGATGGCCAGCGAAATGCGCCGCTCGGTGTCCGGTTTTACACTGCCGGCATCGCGGGACTCGAATTGATCGTCAGGTCACAGGACTTGTGCAACTGGAGCCATCATGGCTGACCGTCACGACTACGTGGCCCTGGAGTGGGTCAAGGGCGAAATCGCCGACACCTTGAAGCACGCCCGGCAGGCGCTCGACATTTTCGTCGCCCGGCCTCACGACCCGGCGGCCATGGACGTCTGCCTGGGCTTCATTCATCAGGTGCACGGCAGCCTGCAAATGATCGAGTTCTACGGCGCCGCGCTGTTTGCCGAGGAGATCGAACAACTGGCGCTGGCCCTGCAACAAGGGCATGTGGGGCAGGAAACCGAGGCCATCCAACTGCTGAATCTGGCAATGAGCCAATTGCCGGTGTACCTGGACCGCGTGTATTCCGCCCGGCGAGATCTGCCGCTGGTGGTGCTGCCCTTGCTCAATGACCTGCGCAGCGCACGGGGCGAAAGCCTGCTCACGGAAACCAGCCTCTTCGCGCCGCAACTGCCGTCGATTCCCGCGCTGGACCCGCAGACACTGGCCGAGCGCGATATCCCCGAGCTCCCGGCGAAGCTGCGCAAGTTGCGCCAGACCCTGCAAACCGCGCTGGTCGGCCTGCTGCGCGAACAGGATGTGCAGACCCAGCTTGGCTACATGAGCAAGGTGTTCGGTCGCCTTGAAGCGCTTTGCAAGGACGCGCCGCTGGAGCCGCTGTGGCGCATCGCGTCTGCGTTGGTCGAGACCATGGCGGGTGGCCATTTCACCAACAGCCCGGCGCTGCGCAGCCTGTTCAGAGATGCAGACAAGGAACTCAAGCGGCTGCTGGAGCAGGGCATCGCGGGCATCAATCAGCCCGCCCCGGATGAATTGCTGAAAAGCCTGCTGTTTTACATCGCCAAATCGGACAGTCAGGCGCAAAGGATGATGGATTTGAAGGACCAATACGGCCTGGCCGATGCCCTGCCCGAAAGTGCGCTGGTGGATGAAGAGCGCGCCCGCATGGCCGGCCCTGACCGAGACGCGATGCGCTCGGTGATCATCGCCTTGTGCGATGAACTGGTGCGCACCAAAGAGCGCTTGGACGTCTTCGTGCGTGGCGACCGGCAGCACGTGAGCGAGCTCAACGCTTTGCTGCCGCCGCTTCGGCAGATTGCCGACACCTTGGCGGTGCTGGGTTTCGGCCAGCCGCGCAAAGTCATCATCGATCAACTGACCGTGGTGCAGGGCATGGCACAAGGTCAGCGGGAACCCGACGACCCCACGCTGATGGACGTTGCCGGTGCCTTGCTTTACGTCGAAGCGACCCTGGCAGGCATGGCAGGTACCGTCGATCAAAGCAGCCCCGAAGAAAGCCGCCTGCCCACCACCGACCTGAGTCAGATTCATCAGTTGGTGATCAAGGAAGCTCGCGCGGTCTTGCAGCAGGCCAAGGATGCAATCGACGACTACGTTGATGGCGAGCGAGATCGCGAGCGCCTGGCCCCGCTGTCTGCGCAATTGACGCAGGTGCGCGGCGCGCTGGCGATGATTCCGCTGGCACGCGCGTCGGGGCTGTTGGCGGCGTGCGACGCATACATCGCCGAGCATCTGTTGAAGGACGGCGAGCGCCCGGCCTGGTCGCAGCTGGACCACTTGGCGGACGTCATCATCGGCATCGAGTATTACCTGGAGCGAATGGCCGAAGACCCGGAGGCGCCGGGCGAGCATGTGCTGGATCTGGCTCAGGAGAGCCTCGCAAAACTCGGGTATGCCCCTGTTGCGGATGCTGACGTGCCGGTACTCGACGAGATCGTGGATGACGAGCAACCGTCCGAATCGGGTTCCGCGAATGAAGGCCAGAGCATCGCCCAGGTGCTGGCCAGGCCCGTGTCCGCCGTCAACCCGCCTGCGCGCCATGTGCCCGCCAGTCTTCTGCCGCCGCCCAAAGACGAGCCGCCCGTCGACGATGAACTGCGTGATGTCTTTCTCGAAGAAACCGACGAAGTCCTCCAGGCGCTGCACGAATACCTGCCGCGCTGGCTGCACGACGCCGAGAACATCTCGGCGCTGGCCGAAATGCGACGGGCGTTTCACACGCTCAAAGGCAGCGGGCGCATGGTCCGTGCGCTGATCATTGCTGAGTTGGCCTGGTCGATGGAGAACCTGCTCAATCGCGTGTTGGAGCACAGCGTCGAACCCACCGCGCAGGTCCAGCAGTTGTTACGCGACGTGCTGATGCTGCTGCCAGACGTCATTCGTGATTTCGCCGAAGACGTTCAACGTCAGCGTGATGACGTCGACCTTCTCGCCGCGCGCGCCCACGCGCTGGCCCAAGGCGAAAGCGAAGTGTCCGAGTTGTCGGCGCCTGCCCCGGTCGTCGAAGCGGAAGACGAAGCCTTCGACCCACAATTGCTGGAGATTTTTCGTCAGGAAGCCCAGACCCATCTGGACGCGCTCAACCGCTATCTGCATGAGGCAGAGCGTGAAGCGTCGCCCTCGTTCAGTGACGAACTGCTCCGCGCCCTGCACACCCTCAAAGGCAGTGCGTACATGGCGGGCGTGTTGCCGATGGCCGAACTTGCCAGCCCGCTCGATCAACTGGTGCGTGAGTTCAAGACCAACCTGATTGCCGTCGGCGAGCCGGAAATCCAGCTGCTGCGCTCGGCTGAGCCGCTGTTTCATAAGGGACTGGCGCAGTTGGACGTCGACCCGCTGATGCCCATCGAAGGCGCCGCAGCCCTGATTGCGTCGGCGCACGAGCTGCTCGATGAGCGCATGGCGGCGGCCCTCAACGCCGATAACAACGGCCTGCGCATCCGCCGCAATCCGCAAATACTCGCCAGCTTCCTGGCCGAAGGCATGGACATCCTGCTGGACGCCGAAAGCCTGCTCAAACGCTGGCGCCAGCATCCGCGGGAACGGCAGGAACTCAACGCGCTGCTCGACGAGCTGACTATGCTCGGGCACGGTGCGCACATGGCCGATCTGCCGCAGGTCGATGAACTGTGTGAAGCCTTGCTTGACCTGTATGGCGCTGTTGAAGAAAGCAGCCTGGCGGTCAGCGAACGCTTCTTTCATGAGGCCGAAAACGCCCACGAAGCGCTGATCAACATGCTCGATCAGGTCGCGGCCGGTCAGCAGGTCGAGCCCTGCCCGGAGCGGGTGAGCGCGCTACGCGAGTTGCTGGAAGAGGGGCTGGACCCCGAGGCCATGGGCGTGATCGAGAGCGATGGCGGGCTGGCGACCCGGGTTACCGAACTGAGCGAGGCCACGGGCAGCCTCGATGCTGAAGCGGACCCCGCGAAGTCAGTGCGCGACGACATCGATCAGGAAATCGTCGACATCTTTCTCGAAGAGGCCGTCGATATCCTCGACAGCGCAGGCCATGCGCTGCAGCGTTGGCTGGATGATCCCGACAATCCATCACCGCTGTCGTCGCTGCAACGTGACCTGCACACCCTCAAGGGCGGGGCGCGCATGGCTGAAATAGGCCCCGTTGGCGACTTAGGGCATGAGCTTGAGTCGCTCTACGAAAGCCTGATTGACCGTCGTTGCAGTCACACGCCAGCCCTGGCGGACCTGCTGATCCGCAGCCACGATCATCTGGCGTTGATGCTCGAACAGCTGCAAAACCGCAGCGCGTTGGCTTCGCCGCTGGCGCTGATCGATTCGATTCGTGAGTTTCGTCAAACGACCGGCCACGCCATGCCCCCGGAGAGCGAGCCGCGCAATGTCGGTTCGATGATCCAGCCGCTGGACGAGCGCGATCCGGAACTGTTGGAGATCTTTCTCGAAGAGGCCGACGACATCATTGAAAGCTCCAGCGCTGCGCTGGTGCGCTGGCAGGCGGACCCGCACAACACCGTTGAAGTGGAAAACCTGCTGCGCGACTTGCACACGCTCAAGGGCGGCGCGCGGATGGTGGAAATTGCACCGATTGGCGACCTCGCCCATGAGCTTGAGTCGCTGTACGAAGGCCTCGCCTCCGGCACGTTGAAGAACAGCGCGTTGCTCAACGGCCTGCTGCAAAGCGGGCACGACATGCTCGCCGACATGGTTGATGCCGTGCGTGGTTATGAACCGCTGCCCAACCCGGCGCTGCTGATCGACAGCATCGCGCATTATTCGTCTTCGGGCGGAGCAGCCTCCGGCGCCATTCAAGAAACCCTCGGCAAACCGCAAGACGCTGCCGTTGTCGCTGCGCCGCCTGCCGTCGAGCCCGCGCCTGCGCCACCGGATGCCGAGGGCGAGCGCGCCGGGCCGGAAATGGTCAAGGTGCCTGCCGAGCAGTTGGAGGATCTGGTCAACCTTGCCGGGGAAACCTCAATCTTCCGGGGACGCATCGAGCAGCAGGTCAGCGACGCTCAGATCACCCTTGTCGAGATGGAAACCACCATCGAGCGGATGCGCGACCAGTTGCGTCGTCTGGATATCGAGACTCAGGGCCGGATTCTCAGCCGCGATCATCACACCGAGCGGCAGGGGTATGAAGAGTTCGACCCGCTGGAAATGGACCGGCATTCCCAGTTGCAGCAATTGTCCCGCGCGCTGTTCGAGTCGGCGTCCGACCTGATGGACCTTAAGGAGACCCTCGACAGCCGTACTCACGAGGCGGAAACGCTGCTGTCGCAGCAGGCGCGCGTCAACACCGAGCTTCAGGAAAACCTGATGCGCACGCGCATGGTGCCTTTCGAGCGGATGGTGCCGCGTCTGCGCCGTATCGTGCGGCAGGTGTCGGGAGAGCTGCACAAAAAGGTGACATTCGATGTGGTCAACGCCGAGGGCGAAATGGACCGCAACGTCCTGGAGCGCATGGTCGCGCCGCTCGAACACATGCTGCGCAATGCCATCGACCATGGCTTGGAAAGCACCGAAAAACGCCTCGCCGCTGGCAAGCCCGAATCGGGTCACATCACCCTGAGCCTCGCCCACCAAGGCAGCGACATCGTCATTGAGCTGAGCGACGACGGCGCGGGTGTCGATTTCGAAGCCGTGCGGCGCAAGGCGATCAAGCGCGGCCTGATCAGCCCCGAGGCCGAGCTGAGCGAACACGACACGTTGCAGTTCATCCTTCAGGCCGGGTTTTCGACCGCCGAGACCATCACACAGATTTCCGGCCGTGGCGTGGGCATGGACGTCGTGCACGCCGAAGTGAAAGAGCTGGGCGGCTCGATGGTCATCGATTCGAAGTCCGGGCAGGGCGCGCGTTTCCGCATTCGCCTGCCGTTTTCCGTGTCGGTCAATCGAGCGCTGATGGTGCAGTGCGGCGAAGAGCAGTACGCGGTGCCGCTGAACAGCGTCGAAGGCATCGTGCGGGTCATGCCCGGCGAGCTCGAAGCGTATTACCAGTCGACGCCGCCGCGTTACCAATATGGCGAGCGGACCTACGAACTGCGCTACCTCGGTGAGCTGCTGAACAATGGCCAGCCGCCGACACTCATGGGTCAGACCCAGCCGCTGCCGGTCCTGCTGGTGCATGTGCATGATCAGTGGGTGGCCGTTCAGGTGGATGCCTTGATGGGCTCGCGGGAAATCGTGGTCAAGAACCTCGGCCCGCAGTTCGCCGGCGTGCAGGGGATTTCCGGGGCGACCATCCTCGGTGACGGGCGTGTGGTGCTGATCCTCGACCTGTTTGCCCATATCCGCCGTCTGCACGCGCAGATGTTGGTGTCGGGGCAAACGCCGGTCCGCTATGTCGAGCCCGAACAGACGCGTCCGCTCTTGGTGCTGGTGGTCGACGACTCGGTCACCGTGCGCAAGGTGACGGGCCGTTTGCTGGAGCGTAACGGTATGAACGTGTTGACCGCCAAAGATGGCGTGGACGCCATGGCGCTGCTTCAGGAACACACGCCTGACCTGATGCTGCTGGACATTGAAATGCCCCGCATGGACGGCTTCGAGGTCGCCAGCAAAGTGCGCGAGGACGAAGCGTTGAAGCACTTGCCGATCATCATGATCACCTCCCGCTCCGGCCAGAAACATCGGGATCGGGCCATGGCGCTAGGGGTCAACGACTATATGAGCAAGCCGTATCAGGAAGCGGCACTGCTGGAGAGCATCGCTCACTGGAGCCACGTGCATGTCTGACACCACGACCCAAACCGCACGCCTGACCAGCCTCACCGGCCTGCTCATCCCCCTGAGCGACCGCCACTTGCTGCTGCCCAACGTGGCCGTCGCCGAATTGATCGACTACCAGGACAGCGTCGCCGACGCCACTGCACCCAAGTGGTACCTCGGCCCCATCAACTGGCGCCACCGCAGCCTGCCGCTGCTCTGCTTCGAAGCCGCCTGCGGCAACCGCGCCAAGGTCGGCGGGCGAGCGCGCATTGTCGTCCTCAACGCTCTGGGCGGCAGGCCAGACCTGAAATTCATCGCCTTGCTGACTCAAGGCATTCCCCGCTCCTGCAAGCTGGACAGTCAGCTCAGTTATGTCGACGTGCCGCTTTCCGCGCTCGAACTGGCGGCGGTCCAGGTGGGCGAGACGGTGGCGAAAGTGCCGGATCTGGTGGGGTTAGAGCAGTGGTTGGTGGAGGCGGGGTTGGTGTAGAAGGCATTTGCGTGGATACCGATGCCGCGCCGTTATTCTGCGTGGGGGGTTGCGCAAAACCGATACGCGGGTGCCGAATGCCAACCCTATCGATCTACACGTTGGTGCAGCACCCTCAAAATTTGAATTTCATTATTTTTTACTCGATAGGGCGCCACGTAGGGGTATCGGGTGAAAACGAACTCCCTGATATCCGGCGATTGAGAGGGTCGTCCTAATCCGGTGAATGTCATGAGGGGCTCCAGTGCCTCTAGCATCTCGATCACGATGCGGTTGGCCGCTTCAAGCCCTGAATTGCCTGTGTAATAGTCGTGTAAAGCTTCCAGATCGCTTTGCGCCTTATCAGTCAGGGCTATTTTCAGCACGCTTCACCCACTTTTCTTTTACGGAATTCAGATCGGTCAGATTGTTCGCGTCGGCATCTGCGATCCCCTCCGCAATCGCCTGCAGATGCCAGAGCTCAGCATCCAGATACCGGCTCAGCGCTCGTTTCAGGTGGTATTGACGATCACGTTCGGTGGCTTCGGCCAGTTGGTCGAGCTTGCTCAGCATTTCTTCATCGGTTCGAAATGACAAAACGGGTGATGGCATAGAGCCCCCTGAATTGGAGTGGTTGTATACATCGTATACAGTCTCCACAACTGTAGGCAGGTGATACGCAAAGGGCAATTCCGGAGTGGTTGGCACAGGCTTCAGTTTGATCATTTGAAAGGGCAGAGGTTAGCGAGCCGGTTCAGATGAAGGTGGTACATATTTATCGCCCTTCGACGATGCCTACGCTGGACTATGAGCCGAATAAAACGCATATTCGGCTCATTATATGAGCCATATGCACCCGATATTCGGCTCACGCACGGCGAGGATTTCTATGAATCAGTCTGTCGAATGGATCTGGCAACACGCCGGATGGCCCCATTTCAATTGGGACGACGGGCTATTAGCACCTCTGTTGCGGGCCTGTAATAAAGCCCAGGGAGGGCTGCTGGGCATGCTTCGCATCTCGGATGTCACTGCCAATGCGCAGACCGAACTCGATGCCTTGCTGCAAAACATCATCACCTCATCGGCCATTGAAGGTGAGCAACTGAATGCAGGCTCTGTGCGCTCTTCTCTGGCCAAGCGCCTCGGGCTCACTAGCGATGAGCGAGTTACGCCGCGCAGTGAAGGCCTTGCAGAATTGATGCTGGACGCCACTCAGCATTACGACGCACCTCTGACGTTCGCCCGACTGATGCATTGGCATCGTTTGCTCTTTCCCGAAGTTGATTCACTGCTAGCCAAAGGCGTAAGCGTCGGGACGTTACGGGGGAGTGAGCCGATGCAGGTGGTGTCCGGGCGGATTGATCGACCCATCGTTCATTTCGAGGCGCCCGGGCGTGGGGGGCTAGAAGCGCAGCTGGGTGATTTCTTCGACTGGTTCAACGCCAGCCGCACGAACAATGCGCTGGACCCCATGCTGCGCGCGGGAATTGCGCATTTCTGGTTCGTAACGCTCCACCCCTTCGATGACGGCAACGGCCGCCTGACCCGCGCGATTACGGATCTGGCGCTGGCGCAGGCCGATCACCAGGCCATTCGGTTTTATGCCATGTCCGCAATCATCCTGAGTACGAGGCAAAGTTACTACCGCGTTCTGGAGTCGAGCCAGCGCAGCGGTCTGGATATCACACCTTGGCTGACCTGGTTTCTGGAGACTTTACTCAGCGCGCTCGAACAGGCGATGCAGCGTATCGATCGCGTGCTGGCCAACGCTCGGTTCTGGCACCAGCATCGGGAGGACGGTCTTTCCCCGGAGCAGATCAAGGTACTCACCCGGCTTCTCAACGGCGACGTACTGGTCGAAAAGCCTGGTATGGGATTCGCCGGAGGCATCAGTGCCGCCCAATACCAGGCCGTCGCGAAGGTCAGCAAGGCCACCGCGACTCGCCATTTAACAGATCTGCTGGAAAAGGGGTGTCTGATGAAGCTACCGGGCGGTGGACGCAATACGCGTTATCAGATCAGCCGCTAGAGCGCCGATCATTACTCCCACCGTAACGATCCGCGCTGTTGCTTGATTGATGCCCATGGCCCGGCGTCCTACTGTGGCCCACGACAGCGAACTCGTGGAGTCAGCATGACGACTACAACAAAACTTGACCCGCGCTGGTCGCGTCGTCGCAGCGAAAAGCAGCGGCGGCTCGAGCAAGTGCGTTCCCTCGCCGACGGTGTGGTTCTGCCCACCGACAAGATCGTCGCGGCGTTGGAGGCGTTGATTGCCCCCGGTGATCGCGTGGTGCTCGAAGGTAACAACCAGAAACAGGCAGATTTCCTTTCTCGGTCGCTGGTCAAGGCCGATCCCGCCAAGCTGCACGATCTGCACATGATCATGCCCAGCGTGGGGCGTGCCGAGCATCTGGACCTCTTCGAACGTGGCATTGCCCGCAAGCTCGACTTTTCGTTTGCCGGTACGCAAAGCCTGCGCATCAGCCAGTTGCTGGAAGACGGCTTGCTGGAAATCGGCGCGATTCATACGTACATCGAGCTGTATTCCCGACTGCTGGTCGACTTGATTCCCAACGTCGTGCTGTCTGCCGGGTTCATGGCCGACCGCGCAGGCAATATCTACACCGGCGCCAGCACCGAAGACACCCCGGCCCTGATCGAGCCTGCCGCCTTCAGCGACGGCATCGTCATCGTGCAGGTGAATCAGCTGGTGGACGACGTCAGCGACCTGCCGCGCGTGGACATTCCGGCATCGTGGGTCGATTTTGTCGTCGTGGCCGACAAGCCGTTCTACATCGAGCCGTTGTTCACCCGAGATCCGCGCCACATCAAGCCGGTGCATGTGTTGATGGCGATGATGGCGATTCGTGGCATCTACGAAAAACACAACGTTCAGTCGCTGAACCACGGCATCGGTTTCAACACCGCCGCCATCGAACTGATTCTGCCGACCTACGGTGAGTCGCTGAGGCTGAAAGGCAAGATCTGCCGCAATTGGACCCTCAATCCGCATCCCACGTTGATCCCGGCCATCGAAAGCGGTTGGGTCGAAAGCGTGCATTGTTTCGGCACTGAATTGGGCATGGAGAACTACATCGCCGCCCGTCCGGACGTGTTCTTCACCGGTCACGACGGCTCGATGCGCTCCAACCGCATGATGTGCCAACTGGCAGGCCAATACGCGGTGGACCTGTTCATCGGCGCCACGCTGCAAGTCGATGGCGACGGGCATTCCTCGACCGTGACCCGTGGCCGTCTGGCCGGTTTCGGTGGCGCGCCAAACATGGGCCACGACCCGCGCGGTCGGCGCCATAGCACCCCGGCGTGGCTCGACATGCGTCAGCAAAATCCGGACACCGACGCTTACCTCGAGCGCGGCAAAAAGCTGGTCGTGCAGATGGTCGAAACCTTCCAGGAAGGCGGCAAGCCCACCTTCGTCGAAACGCTCGATGCCGTGGGCGTGGCGAAAAAAAGCGGCATGCCACTGGCGCCGATCATGGTTTACGGCGACGACGTTACGCACTTGTTGACCGAAGAGGGCATCGCCTACCTGTACAAGGCGCGCAGCCTCGAAGAGCGTCAGGCGATGATCGCCGCTGTGGCAGGCGTGACGTCCATTGGCTTGCGCCATAACACCAAAGACACCGCACGGATGCGCCGCGAGGGATTGATCGCGCTGCCCGAAGATTTAGGTATCCGTCGCACCGACGCCAGCCGCGAATTACTGGCGGCCAAGAGCATTGCCGAGTTGGTGGAATGGTCCGGTGGTTTGTACAACCCGCCTGCGAAATTCAGGAGCTGGTGATGCGCGGACTCAATGTTGCATTCGACCAGACGCCGCGTTCCCTGCCCTTGGCTGAGCGATTGGCAGACTTGGCAGTGGACGCGTTGATCGACGAAGCCGACCTCTCGCCCAAGCCCGCATTGGTAGACCGTCGCAGCAGTGGCGCCCACAAGGACCTGCACCTGGGCTTGATGCACGCGTCGGCATTGTCGCTGTGGCCTGCTTTTAAAGCGATGGCTGAGGCGGCCATCGAGATTGGCGAGATCAACCAGCCGCTGCGCGAAGCCATCGGCCGCATCGGGCGCGAAGGCGAAGCGGTGATGATGCGGACCACCTCGGGCGTGAACACCCACCGGGGCGCGATCTGGGCTCTGGGGTTGTTGGTCTCGGCGGCAGCGCTCGATCCCGCTGATCTGTCGCCCGCCGGGTTGGGATTGCGCGCAGGCTGTCTGGCGTTGATCGAAGACCGCCACCTGCCGGTCACTCACAGCCATGGCGCTGAAGTGGCACAAAAATTCGGCGCGATGGGCGCTAGAGAGCAGGCGCAAATGGGCTTTCCGGCCGTGACTCAAACCGGCTTGCCGCAACTCGAACGCAGTCGCGCGCAAGGTGCTGGCGAGCAGAACGCTCGTCTCGACGCACTGCTGGCGATCATGACCACCTTGGCTGACACCTGCGTGCTGTATCGCGCAGGCGAACAAGGCTTGCAGGCCATGCAGCTGGGCGCGCAGCGGGTGCTGGATGCGGGCGGCAGCGCGAGCCTTAGCGGTCGTCGCGCGTTGCATGCGTTGGATCAGCAACTGCTGAGCCTGAATGCCTCTCCCGGTGGCGCAGCTGACTTGCTCGCCGCCTGCCTGTTTATCGATTGCCTCGAGCCTGCGCTCGGCAATGACGCGAGGATCGTTTGAAATGGAAACCTTGTCCTTTGAATTTCCCGCCGGCCAGCCGCCATTGGGGCGTGCACTGGTGGGCTGTGTCGGATCCGGCGACCTTGAAGTGCTGCTGGAGCCCGGTTCGCCCGGCAAATTGACGATTCAGGTGCTGACCTCGGTCAACGGCAGTTCGGCACGCTGGCAGAACCTGTTCGAGCGCATGTTCGACGGTCAGACGCCGCCTGCGCTGAGCATCGACATTCACGATTTCGGCGCGACCCCGGGTGTGGTGCGTTTGCGACTGGAGCAGGGCTTCGAGGAGATCGGTCATGACTGACAGCGCTCGCTTGTTGCAACAACACAGCTTCGTCGAACTCGGCTCCCGGCAGCGCGCCCGCGCACTGCTCGACGAAGGCAGCTTTCGTGAATTGATCGATCCCTTTGCGCGGGTCACTTCGCCTTGGCTGGCCAAGCAAGGCGTGGTGCCCCAGGCCGATGACGGCGTGGTGGTCGCCAAAGGCTCTATCGGTGGTCAGCCGGTGGTGATCTGCGCCATTGAAGGCGCGTTCCAGGGCGGCAGTATGGGCGAAGTCGGCGGCGCAAAGATGGCCGGTGCGTTGGAGTTGGCAGCCGAAGACAACCGCAAAGGCATCCCCACCGCCGCTGTCTTGCTGCTGGAAACCGGCGGCGTGCGCTTGCAGGAGGCCAATCTTGGGCTTGCCGCGATTGCAGAGATTCACGCGGCGATCGTTGATCTGCGTCGGTACCAACCGGTGATCGGCGTGGTCGCAGGCAGCGTCGGCTGCTTTGGCGGCATGTCCATCGCTGCGGGGTTGTGCAGCTATCTGGTGGTGACGCAGGAAGCGCGTTTGGGGCTCAACGGCCCGCAAGTCATCGAGCAGGAGGCGGGCATCGAAGAGTACGACTCCCGCGACCGGCCCTTCATCTGGAGCCTCACGGGAGGCGAACAGCGCTTTGCCAGCGGTTTGGTCGATGGGTACGTCGCTGACGATATCGCCGCCATTTCGGCGCAGGTGAAAACCTTGCTGCAGAAAGGCAGACCCGAGCAGGAGCGCAGCAGCCAATACGGTCTGTTCCTGCAGCGTCTTTCGACGCTGGACACCACGTCGCAGATCGACCCCGCCGCCGTGCGTGCACTGTATGAAGGAGAGCAGCCATGAGTGCATCGACCCGTGGTTTGAACTGGTTCAACGCCTTGAGCGCGGGGGCCGCCGAGGTGGTCGGCCTACCCGCATCGGTGAAGGCGGCCGACGGTCAATTGGGGGATTATCCTGCGCGTTTCCTGGCTGTGGTCGCAGACTCGGACAACCGTTTTCCACGCGCGCAAAACGGCGAGGTCGGACTGCTGGAAGGCTGGGGTCTGGCAAAGGCTGTAGACGCTGCCATCGAGCTGGATGGGCAGAACCCACAGAAACGCGCGCTGATCGCCATTATCGACGTACCGAGTCAGGCCTATGGGCGTCGCGAAGAAGCCTTGGGCATTCATCAGGCGCTGGCCGGGGCGGTCGATGCTTATGCCCGCGCCCGGCTGGCGGGGCACCCTGTGATCGGCTTGCTGGTGGGCAAGGCCATGTCGGGCGCCTTTCTCGCCCATGGCTATCAAGCCAACCGCCTGATTGCCCTGCGCGACCCCGGCGTGATGGTGCATGCCATGGGCAAGGCGTCGGCGGCGCGGGTCACGTTGCGCAGCGTCGAGGAGCTGGAAAAACTCGCCGCGAGCATTCCGCCGATGGCCTACGACATCGACAGTTATGCAGGGCTTGGTCTGCTGTGGGAAACGCTTTCGGTGAGTCAGATCGAACAGCCTTCCGCGAGCGACATTGCCACTGTTGAAGGGTGTCTGATCGCAGCGGTCAAAGACGTTCAAGGCAGCAGCAACGACCTGAGTTCGCGCCTGGGTGCGCCGAATCGCGCAGCTTCTTCAAAGGTGCGTGAACTGCTGCGGGCGCAGTGGTAATGAGCCTCAACCGGCCCGTGCAGCCTCACGATCTGTTGTGGGGGATGCCAGTAGCGGCTTTGCCTGCCGACGCTCCGGCGTGGGTGAGCGACGTCGTTGGTCTCGGGCATCCGGTCGTTGTGCGTCGGGCAAAGGTCGCCGAGGGATGGGTGGCAGTGGGCGTGCGCGGGCGTTCCCGGGATCAGCGCTTCGCCGCCCTGATGAAACTGTCCGACGTCACGCGCTGCATCAAGCCTGAGCAACTGGTCGATGCGGTGGATCACGTCGAGGCTGATTGGCCTGCCTTGCGTGCGCTTAAACACATTCGCCCTGTGCTTGATGCAATGCACTTACCTTGGGGTGTCGCAGGCGGCGCGGGGTTCGAGTTGGCGACCAGCATCAAAGTGCTGCATCAGGACAGCGACCTCGACCTGATTTTGCGCGCCGAGCAATGCTTCAGTCGCCACCGCGCTGCCGCGCTGATTGAAGCGCTGGAGGGCGCGGCGTGCCGCATCGACCTGCAATTACAAACCCCTTTCGGCGCCGTTGCCTTGCGTGAGTGGGCCGGATCGGCGCGGCAGGTGTTGCTCAAGGCTGACGATGGCGCGCGGTTGGTCAGCAATCCGTGGCAGCTTCAGGAGCGCGCAGCATGAGCAGCTTTTGGGCGTTTCCCGGTCAAGGCGCGCAGCAGGCGGGCATGTTGCACGCGCTGCCGAACAGTCCGTTGATCGACGAATGCCTGCGCGAAGCCAGCGACGCGTTGAATGAAGACGTGCGCGCGCTGGATTCAAACGAAGCACTGCAATCGACCCGCGCCGTTCAGCTGTGTCTGTTGATCGCCGGGGTCGCCTGTTCGCGGCTGCTGATGGCGCAGGACATCAAGCCGGATTACCTCGCAGGCCTCTCGATTGGCGCCTACCCGGCCGCTGTAATTGCCGGTGCGCTGAGCTTTGCCGACGCGGTGCGGCTGGTGGCGCTGCGTGGCGAACTGATGCAAACCGCCTATCCACAGGGCTATGGCATGACCGCGTTGATCGGTTTGGATCAGGGCACGGTGGAAGCGTTGATTCAGCAGATTCACGGCGCCGGCACGCCGGTGTACTTGGCCAACATCAACGCCGACAACCAATTCGTCATCGCTGGCAGCGATGACGCCATGGCCAATGTGGCGGCCTTGGCGAAAGAGAAGGGCGCTGCTGCGGCGAAACGGCTGGCGGTCAGCGTGCCGTCCCACTGTGAGCTGCTGAGTGAACCGGCGCAGACGCTGGCCGACGCCTTCGCTCAAGTGTCGATCCAGGCCCCGACCCTGAAATACCTGAGTGGCAGCACGGCCCGTCCGCTGTTCACTGCCGATAAATTGCGCGACGACCTGGCCTTCAATATGTGCCGCGTTATCGATTGGCGCAGCACTGTGCAGACCGCGTACGAGCGCGGCGCACGTCTGCAGATCGAATTGCCGCCCGGCACCGTGCTGACCGGGCTGGGGCGAAAAGTCTTCGAACAAGGATCGGCTGTCGCCTTCCAGGGCGCCCGGCTGGATACGCTGAGCGCGCTGTCGCGAGAGGAGGAACGTCGCCACCCCTAAAAATGGTTGCTGCTTTCGAAGGAACACAACAACAACAACTTCGACGATTGAGGGCAAGAACAATGGTTATCTACGGCGTTGCGTTACTGGCTATCTGCACCCTCGCGGGGGTGATTCTCGGTGATCTGCTTGGCGTGCTGCTGGGCGTCAAATCCAACGTGGGCGGTGTCGGGATCGCGATGATCCTGCTGATCTGCGCCCGTCTCTACATGCAAAAACGCGGTGGCATGAGTGAAGGCTGCGAAATGGGCGTCGGCTTCTGGGGCGCGATGTACATTCCGGTCGTCGTGGCCATGGCGGCCCAGCAAAACGTCGTCACCGCCCTGAAAGGCGGTCCGATTGCGGTCATTGCTGCCGTTGGCTCGGTGATCGTCTGTGGTTGCACGATTGCGATCATCAGTCGCACTAATAAAGGCGCGCCGCTGCCCAGCGAGGACGAAGTCGCCACAGACGCTGCGGTGATCACGCCGACCGTCTCCCCAGTGGGAGGCCGTTGATATGTGGGATCTCATTCAGAAAGATTTGATCAGCCAGGGTCTGGTCACTGCCTTTGCCGTGGTGGGCGTGGTGATGTGGATTTCCGTGGTGCTGTCCAAGCGACTGACCTTCGGGCGCATTCACGGCTCGGCCATCGCCATCGTGATCGGCCTGGTGCTGGCGTGGGTCGGCGGGATGATGACGGGCGGGCAAAAAGGGCTCGCGGATCTGGCGCTGTTTTCCGGCATCGGTCTCATGGGTGGCGCGATGTTGCGCGACTTCGCCATCGTTGCCACGGCGTTTGAAGTGCAGGCGACCGAGGCGAAAAAGGCCGGTTTGATCGGCGCGTTCTCGTTGTTCCTCGGCACCGTGCTGCCGTTCATCGTGGGCTGCAGCGTTGCCTATGCGTTCGGCTATCGCGATGCCGTGAGCATTACCACCATCGGTGCAGGCGCAGTGACGTACATCGTCGGCCCTGTGACTGGCGCGGCCTTGGGCGCGACGTCGGACGTGATGGCATTGTCGATTGCCACCGGTTTGATCAAGGCGATTCTGGTGATGGTCGGCACGCCGATGGCGGCGCGCTGGATGGGCCTGGACAACCCGCGTTCAGCAATGGTGTTTGGTGGTCTGGCCGGCACGGTCAGCGGCGTGACCGCAGGGTTGGCCGCAACGGATCGGCGATTGGTGCCGTACGGCGCGCTGACTGCGACGTTTCACACCGGGCTGGGCTGCTTGCTCGGGCCGTCGCTGCTGTATTTCATCGTGCGCGGGATCTTGGGCTGATCGTCAGGCGAGCCAGAGGCGGTTTTTGCTTTTGATTCTGGCCGACGGCTCGCTGGCGAAGGCAGCGTGACAGGCGACCTGGATGTTGCTGCCCCGACGCTTTCGCCAGCAAGCCGGCTCCCACAGAGGCTGTGCAGCTGATTCAGATCTCGGTCAACCTATTCGAATACATCCGGCACTCCGCCAGTAGCGCCAGCAGATTCGGATCGCGCTCGCGGGCTTTGAGGAACACCAGTCCGATGTGCTGCTGCATGCGGTAACGCCCTTGCAGCGGTATCAAGCGGACGCGGTTTTCGTAGACCGCCGCGATCCGCCCCGGCAGCAGCGCGTAACCCACCCCGGAACTGACCATGCTCAGCAGCGTGAAAATATCGTTCACCTGCATCGCCACCTTCGGCTCGAAACCCGCCTGTTCGAACACCCGCGTGCCATCACGGTGAGTGGCGAAGCCCTGGGTCAGGGTGATGAACGTCATTTCCCGCAGGTCTGCCAAGTCCACTTCGGCCTGCTGGGCAAACGGCGAATCGGCAGGCGTGGCGAGGAAAATGTCGTCGGAAAACAGCGGCAGTTGCTCGCAGTCAGGGTCGTTAACGCTCTCGTTCAGCGATACCAGAATCGCATCGACTTCCATGTTCTTCAGCTTGTAGAACAGGTCGATGTTCGAACCCAGAATCAGGTCGATATTCAACTCGCTGCGACGCAGTTTCAGCCCCATGATCAACTGCGGCACGGTCTTCACCGTCAGCGAGTACAGCGCTCCCAGCTTGAAACGTGCCGCCGAAAATCCCGCTGCTGCGCGGGTCTGCTCTACCGTGCTCAACACGTCCTGCACCAGTTTTTGCGCCCTTTCTTCCAGCACATACGCGCTTTCCAGGGGAGTCAGGTTGCGTCCTTCATGTTTGAACAACGGACAGCGCAAGGCGTTTTCCAGCGAGTGAATCGCCCGGTGAACGCTGACAGTGCTGGTCTGCAACTCTACGGCGGCGCGGGCCAGATTGCCGGTGCGCATGAACGCCAGAAAGATTTCCAGCTTCTTGAGGGTCAGTTCTTCGTCGATCTGCATCGTGGCGTCCGCAGCGGCTCTTATTGTTTAAGCGCCTGATTGTGCCCAACTGACGCACGGCTGGCTGCATTAAATTCTCATTAACCCTGACACATGCATTGCGCTTTAGGGTCATAAGCTGGAGCCTTGTCGAGGGTCGTACAACTGAGAGAGGTTTGTTGCGGATGTACTACGGAGAAAAATTCAACGCCTGGACCCACCTCGTGGGCGCAGTGCTGGCCACCATCGGTGCCGTCTGGTTGCTGGTGATCGCGAGCCTGGCGGGCGATGTATGGAAGATCGTCAGCGTTGCGGTCTATGGCGTAGCGCTGGTGGTGCTGTACAGCGCCTCGACCGTGTATCACAGCGTGCGCGGCCGAGCGAAAGCGATCATGCAGAAAGTCGATCATTTTTCGATCTACCTGCTGATCGCCGGAAGCTACACGCCTTTTTGTCTGGTGACCCTGCGCGGACCGTGGGGCTGGACGCTGTTCGGCATCGTCTGGGGGCTGGCGCTGATCGGCATCCTGCAGGAGATCAAACCCCGTTCGGAAGCGCGAGTAATGTCCATCGTGATCTACGCCGTGATGGGCTGGATCGTGCTGGTGGCAGTCAAACCGTTGATGGCCGCCTTGGGCACGGCGGGGTTCACCTGGCTGGCGCTGGGCGGGGTGCTGTACACCGTCGGGATCATTTTCTTTGCCTACGACAAACGCTTCCGGCACTGGCACGGGATCTGGCACCTGTTCGTCATCGCCGGGAGTTTGCTGCATTTCGTGGCGATTACGCGCTACGTTCTCTAAGGCAATACGGCAAACCATGCGCTGCTTCAGTGCAGCGCATCTTGCCGATTGCCCCTCATTTTCAACACGGCCTATAGCCCACAAGGGTTCTTGCTTTCGCACCAAAGCAGCCTGCCTTTGCACCTGATTGAAGCATTTAATTCATTTATTTTATTTGTTGAATTATTTAATTCGTCATCATAGTCTGACCCTCGAAACGCCTGCTCAAGTGGAGGCGGCCTTCTTGAACTGACGAACTGATCGGGAGCAAGACATGAACGTGAAAGTACTCTTGAGCATGGCCGTGGCCACCGCATTTTCCGCCTCTGCCTGGGCCGCGGACTGGACCGTCGGCGCCAACGTCGGCAACGTTCCGTGGGAATTTCAGGATGGCAAGGGCGAGATCGTGGGTTTCGAAGTCGACGTGGTGAAAGAGGTCGCCAAACGCGCGGGCAAGACCGTCGAATTCGTCAACATTCCCTTCAATGGCTTGTTCAGCGCCGTGCAGTCAAAACGGGCTGACATCGCCATTTCTTCGATCACCATCACTCCGAAGCGACTTGAGTCCGTAGGCTTCGCTCAACCGTATTACGACAGTGACCAATCCCTGGCCGTGCTGGCCAAATCCGGCATCACGGGCTTGAAGGACATGGAAGGCAAGATCGCTGGCGTCGACACCGGCTCTACGGGCGACATGTGGGTCAATGCGCATCAGGCCGAGTACAAATTCAAGGAAGTCTCCCGTTATGAAGGCCTGTCGCCTGCAATGCTCGACCTCGCGTCCGGCCGCATGGACGGCTACATCAGCGATATTCCGGCGGTGTTGTACTACATCAAGGACAAGCCTCAGTACAAAGTCGTGGCGCGCATCCCTACAGGCGAAAAGTACTCGCTGATGCATGCGAAGGGCTGGGCGTCCGCCGGTCAGGTCAACGACATCATCTCCGCCATGAAAAAAGAAGGCGTGCTCGCCGACCTGCACAAGAAATGGTTCGGTGCCGACGCGGACCCTGAGTCGAGCACGGTCAAAGTGGTCGACGTCCTCAAGTAACCCGTGAGCTCAAACATCGCGCCCGCCGCTGCCTGCCTAAGGAATCGCAATGGAGTTGTTACAGACTTTCTTCAACTGGAGCGTGTTCGTCGATGCGCTGCCACTGATGCTGCGTGGCTTGGGCGTGACGGTGATGCTGGGCGTGGTCAGCATCATTCTCGGCCTCGTCGGCGGACTGTTGCTGGCGATGCTGCGGTTGTATGCCTACGTACCGATCCGCATCGCTGCGCGGATCTATATCGACGTCATGCGCTCGATACCGCTGCTGGTACTGTTGGTGCTCATTTATTACGCGTTGCCGTTCGTGGGCATTCGCCTGTCTTCGTTTGCTGCTGCGACGGCTGCGCTGTCGCTGGTGTCGTGCGCTTACTCGGCGGAGATCTTTCGTTCAGGCATCGAAGCTATCCCGCGGGGACAGTTCGAAGCGGCGGCGTCTCAGGGCATGAGCTTCTTCAACACCATGCGCGACATCATCCTGCCCCAGGCCATGCGCATCGTCATGCCACCGATGACCAGCAACTGCATCAACGTCATGAAAGACACCGCACTGGCTTCGGTGGTGGCGATGCCGGATCTGCTCAAACAAGCCACGCAAGCTCAGGCACTGTCGGCCAACCCTACGCCGTTGGTGGGCGCGGCGATCATGTACCTGCTGCTGTTGCTGCCGTTGGTGCAACTCGTCAGCTGGAATGAGCGGCGCAGCGGCGCCGGGAGAAAGAGCGCATGACCACCGTCATCGAGATCGAACGCCTCGACAAGTTCTACGGCCCTTTCCAGGCGCTGAGCGATATCAACCTGACGGTTGACCAAGGCGAGGTGGTGGTGATTCTGGGACCGTCCGGTTCGGGCAAATCAACGTTGATTCGCTGCATCAACCTCTTGGAGCAATACCAGCAGGGCGACATACGGGTGGCCAGTCAGCGGGTCGAGAACGGGCCGAAACTGGCGAGCATTCGTTGCGAAGTCGGCATGGTGTTTCAGAATTTCAATCTGTATCCGCACCTTACGGTGCTGGCCAATGTGGCGTTGGCCCCTGTGCGCGTGCGCGGTATGTCGCGCCGGGATGCCAACGAACGGGCGCAAGCGCTTCTAGAGAAAGTCGGCATGGGGGCGCATGCGGCCAAGTACCCCGGCCAGCTGTCGGGCGGTCAACAGCAGCGCGTGGCCATCGCCCGCACCATGGCGATGGAACCGCGGGTGATTCTGTTCGACGAACCCACTTCCGCACTCGACCCGGAGATGGTCGGCGAAGTGCTGGACGTCATGCAGAACCTGGCGCGTTCCGGCGTGACCATGGTCGTCGTCACCCACGAAATGGGCTTTGCACGCCGGGTCGCCGATCGGGTGATCTTCATGGAAAACGGCCGAATCATCGAACAGAACAATCCGCACGATTTCTTCACGGCCCCGCAAGAGCCGAGAACCCGTGCGTTTTTGCAGGCCATCCTGCATCACTGATCAGACCCTGGAGAACCCGCCCTTGAATGCCTTGGACATCGATTACGTACGCAGCCAATTCCCTGCACTGAGCAGTGGATACGCCTATCTGGATAATGCCGGTGGTTCTGCCGTCCTCAAGCCTGTTGCCGACAGGGTTTCGGATTATCTGCTCAACAGTGCCGTGCAGTTGGGCGCTTCCTACAGCGAGTCGGTAAATGCGGGCGCGCGGGTGATGCAGGCTCGGGAGTCAGTGGCGCAGCTGATCAATGCTCGCTATCCGGAGGAGTGCGTGATGGGTGGCTCCACCACTCATCTGTTGCAAATCCTGTGTCGCGCCTTGGCGCCGTCGATCGGGCCGGGGGATGAAATCGTCGTCACAGATTGCGACCACGAAGCCAACATCGGGCCTTGGGTGAAGCTGTGCGAGGAACGCGGCGCGACCCTGCGCGTCTGGGGCGTCGGCCTGAACAGCATGGAATTGGAGTTGGCGGATCTGGAGGCACTGCTCAGCGCCAAGACCCGCTACGTTGCCATGACCCATGCCTCGAACATTCTGGGCAGCGTCAATCCCGTGGCTGAAGTCGCGCGCAGGGTGCATGCGGTGGGTGCCAAGCTGTGCGTCGATGCCGTGGCGTATGCACCTCATCGGCTGGTCGATGTGCAGGCCAGCGGCGCTGATTATTACGTCTTCAGCTTCTACAAGACTTTCGGCCCGCACTTCGCCGTGCTGTGGGGCCAACGCGAGCAACTGCTGGAGCTGCCAAGCCTGAATCACTTTTTCATTGGCCAGGAGGTGATCCCCTACAAGCTGCAACCGGGCAACCTCAACTATGAGCTGTCGTATGGCTGCATAGGCATCAGCGATTACCTGATCGACATGGGACAACGCCTCGGCGCCACAGGCACAGAACGGCAACTGATGCAGGCGGCGTTCGATACCTTCGAAGTGCAGGAAGACCTGCTCGCCGAGATCCTGCTGGGCTTTCTGCGAGAAACCCCCGGCGTACGCATCATTGGCAAGGCTCACGTGACCGACGGTGATCGCGTGCCGACTATCAGTTTCGTGGTCGAAGGCGTGCAGTCCGAAGCGATCGTGCGCCGCGTCGATGGGCATCGCATGGGCATCCGCTTTGGTGACTTCTACGCCCGTCGGTTGATCGAACGGTTGGGGCTGACGCCACACGGCGGCGTGGTGCGTGTGTCGATCGCTCATTACAACAGCGTCGATGAGTTGAATCGCCTGGTTGAGCACCTGCGCGAAGCGATCACCGAACTGCGTCCATCCTGACTTTCACCGAGCGAATTTATGCCTGTACCTCAAACCCTCGCCGAGCTGCGTGCCGCCCTCATCGAACAGCAGGAGCGGCTCACGGCCCGGCAGCGTGATGCGGCGCATTACCTGACCGAGCACCCGCACGACGTTGCGCTCAACACCGTGGCCGCGCTGGCGAACATCTCCGGCATCCCGTCATCGGCCTTCATTCGGCTGGCGCAGGCCTTGGGTTTCGGTGGGTTCAGCGACCTGCAGAAGCTGTTCAAGCAGCCGTTGCAACAGGCAGGGCAGGGCAGCTTCAAGGAACGTATCCGGCACTATCGCGGCGAGCAATTGCTGGAAGACCCGACCGATGTCGGGGCCATGCTTTCAGCGTTCAGCCGGGCCAACATTGTCTCGCTCGAGCACCTGGCGGAAGGCGAGCAGGTCGAGGCCATCGAGAAAGCCATCGAGCTGTTGCAACAGGCGCGCACGACCTTTGTGGTCGGTATGCGGCGCTCGTTTCCCATGGCGTCCTACCTCAGCTATGCCCTCAGCCGCGTAGGGCGCCGGGCCGTACACATCAGCGGTCTGGGTGGCAGTCTGCGCGAACAGGTCGGCGCTTTGCACGGCGATGACGTACTGATCGCGGTGAGTTTTCCGCCGTACGCGCAGGAAACCATCGATGCGTGCCAGCAAGCGGTTGCAGCGGGGACGCCGATCGTCGCCATCACGGACAGCCTTCTGAGCCCGGTTGGTCAGAAAGCGTCGGTCATGATCGAGGTCAACGACGCCGAGCTGTTGGGTTTCCGTTCGCTGACCGCCGCGTTCTGCATCGCCCAGACCCTGGCCATGGGACTGGCCTTTCGCGACGGCCAGAACCTCGACGGCCCGGGGCACGATGCACTTAAAACTATCGACTGCTGAGGCGATGCCTGGCGGTTATGCGCAATGTTCTGACGTGCAGGAGACGTGTTCCATGGCATTACCTCTTCGAGATCTGGTCGGCTACGGTCGGCAACGGCCCAAGGGCACTTGGCCAAACGGCGCGCGCCTGGCCATCAACTTCGTCATCAACTACGAGGAAGGTTCAGAGCGTTCGTTGGCCATGGGGGACGCCGATCAGGAAAGCATGACCGAGTGGGGCAGCTATCAGTTTCCCGATGGCGTCCGCAACCTGGCGATGGAGTCGATGTACGAATACGGCGCCCGGGTTGGCATTTGGCGCATCCTTGACATCCTGCAGCAGGCCAACGTCCCTGCGACCTTTCATGCGTGCGCCGTGGCGTTCGAGCAGAACCCCGATGTTGCCAGGGCCGCGGTAGAGCTCGGCCACGAGATTTGCAGTCATGGCTATCGCTGGGAAGAGGTGTTCCGGCTGAGCGAGGCCGAAGAGCGCGAGCACATTCGTTTGGCCATCGAGTCGTTCGAGCGCACCTGCGGCAAGCGTCCGGTGGGCTGGTACTGCCGTTACGGTGCCAGCGTGCACACGCGAAGATTGGTGGCCGAAGAAGGCGGCTTTTTGTACGACTCGGACGCCTATAACGATGACGTTCCGTATTTTGTCGATGTTGAAGGCAAGCCACATCTGGTGGTGCCGTACACCAGCGACGTCAACGACTTCCGCTACTGGAACTCGCCAGGTTTGTCTCAGGCCTCGGACTTTCTGGAATACATGAAAGAAAGTTTCGACGTGCTTTACGAAGAGGCCGCCGATGGTCTGCGCATGATGTCCATCGGGTTGCACCCGCGAATGGTCGGCCGCCCGGGCAGGGTGCGCGCGATCAAGCACTTTATCGAGTATGCCCAAGGCCACGAAGGCGTCTGGTTCACCACACGCGAAGAAATCGCCAAGGCTTGGTTGAGCCGTCGCTGAGTCGCCGCCGCAGGCGTGATTCGCGTCACGCCTGAATCAGAAGTCGCCCCACAACTGCTGCGCCACGCTCAGGGCAACAACCGGGGCGGTCTCGGTGCGCAGCACTCGCGGGCCAAGGCGCGCGGCGTGGAAACCGGCATCTTGCGCCTGATCCACTTCAGCGTCGTTCAAGCCGCCTTCCGGGCCGATCAGAAACGCCAGCGTGGTCGGCTTTTCATGGCTGACCAGCGGCTCGGCGACCGGATGCAGCACCAGCTTCAACTCCGCTTCGGTGTGTTTGAGCCAGTCGCTCAAGGTCATTGGCGGATTGACCACCGGCACCACCGAACGCCCGCACTGTTCGCATGCGCTGATCGCAATTTGCTGCCAATGCGCCTGGCGTTTTTCGGCGCGTTCGTCCTTGAGGCGCACTTCACAGCGCTCACTGACGATCGGGGTGATCTGCGTGACACCCAGTTCAGTGGCTTTCTGTATCGCCCAGTCCATGCGTTCGCCGCGCGACAGGCCTTGGCCGAGGTGAATCTGCAAGGGCGACTCGCTCAGGCCGGCAAAGCTTTCAGTCACCTGCACGCGCACCTGCTTTTTCCCGACTTCCACCAGCGTGGCGCGAAATTCCTGGCCTGTGCCATCGAACAACTGCACCGCATCGCCCTCGGCCATGCGCAACACACGTCCGATGTAATGGGCCTGGGCTTCGGGCAGTTCGTGTTCGCCAATGCTCAGGGTGGCGTCGATGAAAAAGCGGGAGAGTCTCATGATCGTGTCTCTGTTAATTTTTCAGATACTGCGCTTTTTGCTGTGGGAACCGGCTTGCTGGCGAAGGCAGAGTGTCAGTCAACATCGATATAGCTGAAACACCGCTTTCATCGGAACGCCGCCCGCAGCAAGGGCCGCCCACAGTTTGAGATCGCCGTGCCCCGGAGGCCCAGGCGACCATGGGGTCAAGCACCGTCAGCCCGGATCCCGAAAGTCCGGATGGAAATTCTCCGGCACCGCCACGCTGATACTGCTGCGGGTCGCGATATCGATGCCTTCACTGGCCACTTCGGCGAGAAAATCGATCTGCTCTGGCGTGATCACGTACGGCGGCAGGAAGTACACCACGCTGCCCAGCGGTCGCAGCAGCGCGCCTCGGGTGAGGGCGTGTTCGAAGACTTTCAGGCCGCGACGTTCCTGCCACGGATAAGCCGTTTTAGTCGCCTTGTCCTGCACCATCTCGATGGCGAGGGCCATGCCGGTCTGGCGCACTTCCGCGACGTTCGGGTGGTCCACCAGATGCGCCGTGGCAGTTTTCATGCGCTGGGCCAGCGCCTTGTTGTTTTCGATGACGTCGTCCTGCTCGAAGATGTCCAGGGTCGCCAATGCCGCCGCGCACGCCAGCGGGTTGCCGGTGTAACTGTGCGAGTGCAGGAAGGCGCGCAGGGTCGGGTAATCGTCGTAGAACGCGCTGTAGACGTCTTCGGTGGTGAGGCACGCCGCCAACGGCAAATAGCCGCCGGTGAGGGCTTTGGACAGGCACAGGAAGTCCGGGCGAATCCCGGCCTGTTCACACGCAAACATCGTTCCGGTACGCCCGAAGCCGACGGCGATCTCGTCATGAATCAGGTGCACGCCATAGCGATCGCAGGCCTCGCGCAGCAGCTTGAGATAAATCGGGTCGTACATGCGCATGCCGCCCGCCCCCTGAATCAGCGGCTCGATGATCACGGCAGCCACCGTTTCATGATGGTCGGCGAGGGTCTGCTCCATCACCGCAAACATCGTGCGGGTGTGTTCTTCCCAGCTCACGCCCTCAGGCCGGTAATAGCAATCCGGGCTCGGCACTTTGATGGTGTCCAGCAGCAGCGCTTTGTAGGTTTCGGTGAACAGCGGCACGTCACCCACTGACATCGCCGCCACCGTCTCGCCGTGGTAGCTGTTGGTCAGGGTGACGTAGCGTTTCTTGTCCGGTTTGCCGCGATTGAGCCAGTAGTGAAAGCTCATTTTCAATGCGACTTCGATGCAGGACGAGCCATTATCGGCGTAGAAACAGCGCGTCAGCCCTTCGGGCGTCATGGCCACCAGACGCTCCGACAGCTCAATCACCGGCTGATGACTGAATCCGGCCAGAATCACGTGTTCAAGCTGATCGACCTGATCCTTGATGCGCTGATTGATGCGCGGGTTTGCGTGGCCGAACACGTTGACCCACCAGGAACTCACGGCGTCGAGGTAGCGCTTGCCTTCGAAGTCCTCCAGCCAAACCCCTTCGCCGCGCTTGATCGGGATCAGTGGCAGGTTTTCGTGGTCTTTCATCTGGGTGCAGGGGTGCCACAGCACCTTCAGATCTCGCTGCATCCAGTCGTTATTGAGGCCCATTGGTTATCTCCAGCTGGCAGCTCGCACACGGCGAGGCAAAACAATCGCGCAAGCCTATGCAATGCACGGCAGCGGGACAACCTTTAGCGCACCGATGCGCCGAGAAACATGCCCGACGGACATTGCTGGCGGGCATTCAACGGCTGGCGTATTCTTCGCGCTCTTCGAATAGTCGGACACAAAGTACCGACAATTCCTTCGTTTATTCCGGAGTTTGCTGAATGCTTTCTGGTTGGCTGCGCGCCTGTGCGCTGGTGTTGGTTGGGCTGGTCAGCGCTTCGGCGCTCGCTGTGGACAAACCCCATACGGCGATCGTCGTCGGTGGCGGGCTGGCAGGCTTGACGGCCGCCTATGAGCTGCAAAACAAAGGCTGGCAGGTCACCTTGCTGGAAGCCAAACCTGCGGTCGGCGGCCGTGCCGGTCTGGCTGGCAGCGAGTGGATCGGCAACGCCAAGGCGCAGCCGGTGCTCAATCAATACCTGGAGCGTTTCAAACTCAATCCTGTGCCCGCGCCGGAATTCGTGCGCACGCCGGGGTATCTGATCGAAGGCGAGTATTTCTCCGCTGCCGATCTGGCGACCAAACAGCCAGCGACGGCCGAAGCGATCAAACGCTACGAAGCTGCCCTGGATGATATGGCGCGTTCGATCACCGACCCACAAAACCCGGCCGCCAACAGCACCCTGTTCGCCCTGGACCAGATCAACGTCGCCAATTGGCTCGACCGCCTGGCCCTGCCGCCCACTGCGCGCCAACTGATCAATCAGCAGATTCGTACGCGCTATGACGAGCCTTCGCGCTTGTCATTGCTGTACCTCGCTCAGCAAGCCCGCGTGAGTCGTGACATCGATGACCGTGACCGCCGTGCTGCGCGCTTGCCAGGTGGCAGCGCGGTGTTGGCCGAAGCGTTCGTGAAACAGCTGAAAGTGATCAAGACCAACTCCCCGGTCTCGGCCATTAATCAGGACAAAGACGGTGTGACTGTCAAAGTCGGTTCGGTGGGTTACGAGGCGGAGTACGTGGTCCTCGCCGTGCCATTGCGCGCCCTGAGCAAGATCCAGCTGACCCCGGCGCTGGACGCTCAGCATCAGGGCGCGATCAAAAGCACCAACTATGGCTGGCACGACCAGATCATGCTCAAGTTTAAGACCCCGGTCTGGGACAGCAAGGCGCGCATGTCCGGCGAAATCTACAGCAACACCGGTCTGGGCATGCTGTGGATCGAGCCTGCGTTGAAGGGTGGTGCCAATGCCGTGATCAACCTCTCCGGCGACAACGCGCGCATCATGCAGGCCTTCGGCGACAAGCAGATGGTGGATCAGGTGCTGATTCGTCTGCACGCTTTCTATCCACAAGCGCGTGGCGCGTTTACCGGCTACGAAATCCGCCGTTCCAGCGTCGATCCTTCCACCGGCGGCGCGTACCTGGCTTTCGGCCCTGGCCAGATCAGCAAATACTGGCGTCTGTGGGAAAAGCCGCTGCAGCGCGTCGCGTTCGCTGGCGAGCACACCGACAGCCTGTACCCGGGCACGCTGGAGGGCGCGTTGCGCACCGGCCAGCGCGCGGCCAGCCAAGTGCAGGATCTCGCAGCGGGCAAGTCGTTCGAGCCTGTGAAAGTTGCCCCACCGAAAGCGCCTGAGCCTGCGAAAGAAAGCAGCGGCGGCGTTGGCGGCTTCTTCTCTAACTTGTTCGGTGGTTCCAAACCTGAACCGAAACCGGCTGAAAAAGCACCTGAGCCTGCTCCGGCGCCCGCACCCGCCCCTGCGCCGGTTACGCCGCCGCCTGCGCCAGTTGCCGAGCCGGCCAAACCTGCCGAGCCTGTGAAAAAAGCCCCGGCGAAGAAAGAGCCCGCCAAGGAAGAGCCTGCTAAAAAGACGCCCGCTAAACCGGCCACGACTCACAAGGCCCCGGCCAAAGCTGACGCCGCGAAAAAAGCGCCAGCCAAACCCGCTGCCGATAAGGCGGCAGCACCGGCAACGGACAGCAAGAACTGATCGTTGAGAAACGGCAATGAGAAAGGCGCGGTTCGATACCGCGCCTTTTTTTCATCTCGCGAATAACTGCAGCGGCTAGAGTGTTGTCTGGATAGAGCAATCTACACGCCTACAGCTACGATGCCGACCTTCATAGATCTCCTGCATTGGAGCTGCGCGTAACGTTGCGTTAATCGGCCATGAAGAAAAATACGACGGAATGTTTCAATCGCATTTCCTGATATTTCAAAGCAAGATTTTGCGCTTTCATTCGATAGATAAATCGATAGTCTTCCACTCAGCTTTAACACGCTGCTTCTACAGGAAAAGGACCATGCAGTTACGCAACTCTTCTTCTCGATATGGCTGGGTCAGCATCGTTTTGCATTGGGGTGTCGCGCTGACTGTGTTCGGGATGTTCGCACTGGGTTTATGGATGGTCGGCTTGGGTTATTACGACACTTGGCGCAAGGCCGGGCCTGATTTGCATAAGAGCATTGGCATCACGCTGTTTCTCGTCATGCTGATCCGTGTGGTTTGGCGCCTTATCAGTCCGCCACCGCCGTCGCCGCCGACCCATAGCCGGTTCGTCCGTACCGCGGCGAAACTCGGACACGCGTTCCTGTATCTGGACCTGTTTCTGGTGATGATCGCCGGTTACCTGATTTCCACCGCCGATGGCGTCGGGATACCGGTCTTTGGATTGTTCGAAGTGCCTGCGCTCATCAGCGGACTGCCCGATCAGGCGGACGTGGCGGGCCAAGTGCACCTGTATCTGGCCTGGACGCTGGTGATTTTTGCGGTACTCCACGGCTTGGCCGCCCTGAAGCATCACTTCGTTGATCGTGATGCCACATTCATTCGCATGCTTGGCCGCAAGGCCTGAATTCGACTCACTAAAAGGAAGACGACGTATGTTGAAAAAGACCTTTGCTGCACTGGCGCTGGGTACCGCTCTGTTGTCCGCAGGCCAGGTCATGGCTGCTGACTACACCATCGACAAAGAAGGCCAGCACGCCTTCGTCGATTTCAAGATCAGCCACCTGGGTTACAGCTTCATTCACGGTACGTTCAAGGACTGGAGCGGTACGTTCAGCTTCGACGCTGCCAAGCCTGAAGACAGCAAAATCAGCATTGACATCAAAACTGCCAGCGTCTTCACCAACCATGCCGAGCGCGACAAGCACATCAGCAGCAAAGACTTCCTGGACGTCGCGACCTATCCAGACGCCAAGTTCGTATCCACCAAGGTCGACAACGTCGGCAAGAACGCCGATGGAAAAACTACCGCTGACGTGACCGGCGACCTGACCCTGCACGGCGTCACCAAGCCTGTCGTCATCAAGGCGGTCTTCAACGGCGAAGGCAAGGACCCATGGGGCGGCTACCGTGCAGGCTTCAGTGGTACCACCACCATCAAGCGTTCTGATTTCGGCAAGATGATGGACCTGGGTCCACAATCGGACACCGTCACCTTCGACATCTCGTTCGAAGGCGTCAAAGCCAAGTAAGTCAGGCTGCTGTACCGAAAACGCCGACCTCAGGGTCGGCGTTTTCGTTGAAGTATTAGCACCGAATCTGTGGCAGCCGGCTTGCTGGCGAATCTGGCAAATCAGTGACATTGAGTTGCCTGACTTACCGCATTCGTCATCAAGCCAGCTTTCATACACGATCACCCAACGTCAGAAGGGGGGGCCTGTGTCTGACGTGGAACTCCAGTATTCCCGCACCCACAAAAAAGCCCCGAATCCGTCGGGGCTTTCTTATATGCCTGTGCTTAACCTTCTCGGTTGCGCGTCAGCAGGGCAGGTTTCTCACCCCGAGGGCGGCTCGGCAGTTGATCGAGCAGCTCGGCGGACGGGAAACGGTCGCTCTTGGACTCTTTGTGCATGATCTTCGGGCCCGGCTGGCCGTCGCGAGGACCGCGAACCACCGGTTCCTGACGAGCAGGCTGATCATCGCGAGCCGGGCGGCGGTTACGCGGTTGATCTTCACGACGCGCCTGGCCGTCGCGGCCAGACCCGTTGCGTGGGCCGTTGCGTTTGGCCGGAGCGCCTGCGCCGGTGCTGGCGCCGCTGCCCGAACCACCACGGGGACCGCTGCGGCCAGGTGCCTGACCGCGTGGCGCCGGAGCGGCACCGGTAGCTGGCGCGCCAGGACGGCGGTTGCGACCTTGCTGGTTCTTGCCCTGATAAGGGCTCACGTAGTCAGCGCGGTTGCCAAAGTTGTCGACCTCATCATCCAGAAACTCATCCGGTGCACGATCGGCGCGAGGCGCAGGTGGCTGTGAGGCGCGAGCCTCATTGGACGGCGTGCCTTGGCGCGGCTTCTGCTGACGCGCTGGACGAGCAGGACGTTCGCCCGACGCTGCGGCAGCCGGTTTTTCCTTGCCTTTGTCTTTGCCTTTGTCTTTGCGACCGCCACCACCACCGCCGCCGTTCGGGCCGTCGCCACGGGGGCCACGAGCGTTGCGCGGGTTGCGCACGTCCGGGCGCTCGCGGACTTCCGGCTTCTCGGCTTCGACGGCACTGATGTCGAAGCCCATCAGATCGCCATCGGCAATCTTCTGCTTGGTCATGCGTTCGATGCTTTTCAGCAGCTTTTCTTCGTCCGGCGCCACCAGGGAGATCGCCTCACCGGTGCGGCCCGCGCGACCGGTACGGCCGATGCGGTGTACGTAGTCTTCGTCGACGTTCGGCAGCTCGAAGTTGACCACATGCGGCAGCTGGTCGATGTCCAGACCCCGTGCTGCGATATCAGTGGCCACCATGATGCGCACGGTGCCGGCCTTGAAGTCCGCCAGCGCTTTGGTGCGGGCGTTCTGGCTCTTGTTGCCGTGGATCGCCACAGCGCTCAGGCCGTGCTTGTCCAGATATTCGGCCAGACGGTTGGCGCCGTGCTTGGTGCGGGTGAACACCAGCACCTGCTCCCATGCGCCTTGAGTGATCAGGTGCGCCAGCAGCGAACGCTTGTGGTTGGCAGGCAGGCGGAACACGCGTTGTTCGATGCGCTCGACCGTAGTGTTCGGCGGCGTGACTTCGATGCGTTCCGGGTTATGCAGCAGCTTCCCGGCCAAGGCGGTGATATCGGCCGAGAAGGTGGCCGAGAACAGCAGGTTCTGACGCTTGGCCGGCAGGCGGGCGAGGACTTTCTTCACGTCGTGAACGAAGCCCATGTCGAGCATGCGGTCGGCTTCGTCGAGCACGAGGATTTCGACGTGTGACAGATCGACACTGCCTTGACCGGCCAGATCCAGCAGGCGACCCGGGCAGGCGACAAGGACGTCAACGCCACGGGCCATTGCCTGAACCTGCGGGTTCATGCCGACGCCGCCAAAAATGCAGGCGCTGACGAACTTGAGGTTTTTGGCGTAGATCTTGAAGCTGTCGTGAACTTGAGCGGCGAGTTCGCGGGTGGGGGTCAGGACCAGTACGCGCGGTTGGCGCGGGCCGTGACGCTGGGATTTGTCCGGGTGGCCGGCGGGGAAGAGGCGCTCCAGAATCGGGAGGGCGAAACCGCCGGTTTTACCAGTACCTGTCTGAGCGGCGACCATCAGATCGCGGCCTTGCAACACGGCGGGAATGGCCCGCTGTTGCACCGGAGTAGGCTGGGTATAGCCAGCAGCCTCGATGGCGCTGACTAAAGCCTCGGAGAGACCGAGGGAAGCAAAGGACATGAGTAATCCTGTCTTAAGTTGGGGCACTGTGGCCCGAATAGGAATGAGCTGCGCGGCGCGAATTGGCATTCAAATGGCGCGATCCCGGGGTCTGTAAGTTCAACTCGTGGCATGAGCGCGAGAAAGAGAATGCGCTGCTGTCGTGATCGAGAAGTCTTCTGTGAGACCGAGCATCCGGGCGATAAGCCTGGCGGGAAGGCCGGAGTATAACAGAGCAATCACAACGCGCTGTGTTCATGCTGCTCAACGGTTTTCTCTGCGCTGATGGATGCTTGAGCTGTGTGGGCATTTTTTGACGTGTGTAACGTTTCACCGGTGTAGTGCACCAGCAGTTGCGCATAGGCCGGTTCGCCTTTGAAACGTTTCAATTCGGCACCGAAGCGTTGCACAAGCAAATCCATGCCAGCATTGCGACGCAGCGCAAGATACTGTTCTCGGGTGCTCATCACGGTCGGCAGCTGACTGATCTGGTCGTGCAGTTTGAGGTGGTCGAGCAGTTGCTGCCCTAGTCTGCGGTCAGTGACCAGCAAATCGATCCGGCCCCGGCTCAACTTGCCGAAATTCGCTTCGTGGCTCGGTGCCGGCTCTCGAATGAAGGCCGTCGAATGATCGAATTCGGGGGTGTACAGATAGCCCGGCGACACGCCCACCGTCAGGCCCCTGAGGTCTTCAAGGGTATGAAACGGATGGGGGCGGGCGTCCGCTTGAAACAATACCCAGTTGACGTCGGACATGGGTTCGCTGGGGTACAGGAGCAAATCGTCGCGTTCGGTGGCCTTGGAAATGTCCAACGCGCCGTCGGCTTCACCCTGTTGAAGCATCATCAGACAACGCTTCCACGGCAGGAACTGCCACTGCACTTCGATCCCCAGCCGCTCGAAGACAATCGCGGTGGTGTCGTAGTCAAGCCCGGATGCTTTGCCGTTTTCGACCATCACGTACGGAGCCCACGGCTCGGTGACGATGCGGATCTTCTCGCCCATTGCGCTGAAACTCAGGCAGGCGAGGAGAGCGGCGAACGAGAGGCGTGGGGTCAGAGGCATGGGGCGAGATTACGATGCCTGCCCGGCAAATAGAAGAGGTCGCGCCATTTGCACCTGAGAACGCAAGCGCTCTACTTCAAGGTTTACCGCGCCGATCGGGCCTGAGCCAGATGCTGATAAATCGCGATTCGCCTGCGCCCCAGCAGCTTCCGTGCCGCCCATTGGTCGAGCCATTGGTGCAGTTGTGCAGTGGCGATCGGTCCTCTATTTCTTTTTTCAGCGTTGTGGAAGGCTTTTTCCCACCAGACCGCTGAACAGGCCCGGTCGAACTCATTGGGATGCTCGCAGCAACCATAAAGCAGTTCGCGGATGAACTGGCGCTGGGCTTTGGGAACGGCAAGCGTAGCGCCTTTGTACAGCAGCCGCTGCCAGGCACCCGGGCGAGGCAGGCGAACCGACACCTTGCCTGTATCCGCCAGCGCTTCTGCACTGAGGGGCGTTTGTTCATGTTTGTGCAGCCAGGCCCTGACCTTGGCGCGGAACAGCTGCTTGCGGCTCCAGTAGTGATGAATCACGTCGGTGCATTGATCGATTTTCAACGTGCGATACGCCGCCACACCCAGACAGAACTCTTCCAGCGTCACGGCCCCTGGCGTGAGCGGGAAAAATTCGTCCATCAGCGCGATGGATCTGTCGAGGGTCGCGACGTTTGCGTGGCTCAGCCCGATCACGCCCGAGTTCACCAGCCGCATCTGATCGTCCGCCAGGTCCCGCTCCGCTAGCGTCTCTGCCAGCGCCGTGTAAAGGACGGTCTCCTTGCATTCGTCGTAGCGCAATTGAAAAGCGTTGCACAGCAAAGTGTCGGGCTTCACTCGATCGAACAGCTGCATCGGGCTGTCCTGAAAGAATGTATCGGTGTCGATCAGCACGACTTTTTCCGACGCTTGCAGCACTTTGCGGGCGACGACGTGTTTGCAGCGAAACGCGTAACGATGCGGACCGCTCCATTCGCGGCGCATTTCTGCATCGAGCGGGCGCACCCGCACCGGCAACGCTCGGTAGGGCATGGGGTTATCAGTGAACACTTGAATGTCGAACGGGCGATCGTCGCCCGCCTGCGCCACGGCGCTCGCGATGCTGAATACCGCTTCCTGATGGTAGGTGTCTGCGCCAAAAACCAGGTAGACGAGCTGGGGGCGCGCGAGGAGGGGTCTGAATGAAGTCACTGGATGTCCGTCCGAATCAAGGCTTCAGCAAGCCTCGTTATGACGAAGCCTGCTGGAGAAACATTGCCTTAATGTGACCGGAGCCCGCGGACTGAATTCCGATGACTTAGCGAGGGAGTTGCAGGTTGTTCCAGATCGCCAGGCTAGGTTCGGCCTGGTTCAGCGTGTAGAAGTGCAAACCTGGGGCGCCACCTTGCAGCAGACGTTCACACATCTGCGTGATGACGTGTTCGCCGAAGGCCTGAATGCTCGCCGAATCGTCGCCGTAGGCTTCCAGTTGCTTGCGAATCCAGCGCGGGATCTCCGCACCGCAGGCGTCGGAAAAACGCGCCAGTTTGCTGTAGTTGGTAATGGGCATGATGCCCGGCACGATCGGAATGCTGACGCCCATCTTCTGCACACGCTCGACGAAGTAGAAATAGCTGTCGGCGTTGAAGAAGTACTGCGTGATCGCGCTGTCGGCACCGGCATTGGCCTTGCGCACGAAGTTTTTCAGATCGTCTTCGAAGCTGCGCGCCTGTGGGTGCATCTCCGGGTACGCAGCGACTTCAATATGAAAGTGGCTGCCGGTCTCTTCACGGATGAAGCTCACCAGATCATTGGCATGGCGCAACTCGCCATTCGCCATGCCCATACCGGACGGCAGGTCGCCGCGCAGGGCTACGATACGGGCGATGCCTGCATCTTTGTACTGCGCCAGCAATCCACGCAGATCGGCTTTGCTGTCGCCGACGCATGACAAGTGAGGTGCGGCGGGGATGTTCACTTCTTTTTCCAGCTGCAGCACGGTATTGAGCGTGCGGTCGCGCGTGGAACCGCCCGCACCGTAGGTGCAGGAAAAAAATTCAGGGTTGTAACCGGCCAGCGTGCGGGCGGTGGCGAGCAATTTTTCATGACCAGCGTCGGTCTTCGTGGGGAAGAACTCGAAGCTGAAGCTACGGTCTTGGGACATGGTCGTATCCTGGGAAAAGCCTACGCAAAACCCTGTAGGAGTGAGCTTGCTCGCGATAGCGTCAGGTCAGTCGATCTCCTTCTCGGATCTGACGCTATCGCGAACAAGCTCACTCCTACAGGGGTAATGGTCGTTCTTGCTGAAGGGCGTGCCCGAAACAACGGGGCACGCCCTTCAGCAGACGTATCAGTACCGGTAAGCGTGCGGCTTGAACGGGCCTTCGACCGTGACGCCGATGTAGTCGGCCTGGGTCTTGGTCAGCTTGGTCACGACGCCGCCGAAACCGCGGACCATTTCCAGGGCCACTTCTTCGTCCAGCTTCTTCGGCAGCACTTCGACGGTCAGGCGCTCGGCTTTCTGAGCAGGGCTCAGGTCAGCGTATTTCTGGCCATACAGGAAGATCTGAGCCAACACCTGGTTGGCGAACGAACCGTCCATGATGCGGCTTGGGTGACCTGTAGCGTTGCCCAGGTTTACCAGACGGCCTTCGGCCAGCAGGATCAGGTAGTCGTCGTTCTGAGCATCGAACTGACCAGCGCCGGTGCGGTGGATCTTGTGCACTTGTGGCTTCACTTCTTCCCATGCCCAGTTTTTGCGCATGAAAGCGGTGTCGATTTCGTTGTCGAAGTGACCGATGTTGCAAACCACGGCGCGTTTTTTCAGCGCTTTGAGCATGTTCGCGTCGCAGACGTTGACGTTGCCGGTGGTGGTCACGATCAGGTCGATCTTGCCCAGCAGGACCTTGTCGATGCTGGCTTCGGTGCCGTCGTTTTCACCGTCGATGAACGGCGAGACCAGTTCGAAACCGTCCATGCAGGCTTGCATGGCGCAGATCGGGTCGACTTCCGACACCTTGACGATCATGCCTTCCTGACGCAGCGACTGAGCCGAGCCCTTGCCCACGTCACCGTAGCCGATGACCAGCGCTTGCTTGCCGGACAGCAGGTGGTCGGTGCCGCGCTTGATGGCGTCGTTCAGGCTGTGACGGCAGCCGTATTTGTTGTCGTTCTTGCTCTTGGTGACCGAGTCGTTGACGTTGATCGCAGGGATCTTCAGCTCGCCCTTGGCCAGCATGTCCAGCAGGCGGTGAACGCCGGTGGTGGTTTCTTCGGTGACGCCGTGGATCTTGTCCAGCATCGCCGGGTATTTCTTGTGCAGAATCTCGGTCAGGTCGCCGCCGTCGTCGAGGATCATGTTGGCGTCCCAAGGCTGACCGTCTTTGAGGATGGTCTGTTCGATGCACCATTCGTACTCTTCTTCGGTCTCGCCTTTCCAGGCGAAAACCGGAATGCCGGCGGCGGCGATGGCAGCGGCGGCCTGATCCTGAGTCGAGAAAATGTTGCAGGACGACCAGCGCACTTCGGCACCCAGGGCAACCAGGGTTTCGATCAGCACGGCGGTCTGAATGGTCATGTGGATGCAGCCGAGAATCTTCGCGCCTTTCAGTGGTTGCTCGCCGGCGTATTTGCGACGCAGGCCCATCAGGGCAGGCATTTCGGATTCAGCAATGATGGTTTCGCGACGGCCCCAGGCTGCCAGGGAAATATCGGCGACCTTGTAGTCGTTGAAATCGTTGGGCGTCAGTACAGCGCTCATAAGAGTCTCCATTCGTAGTGTGCGAATGGGCGCCGTTGTGCGTTTAAAGCTTGATCGGCGCGACGCCGGACCAAACAACGCCCTCTCCGAGCCTGACAGGTCTGACCTGCTGCAGCGCCCCTCGGACAGGTGGCGGGAAAACGGTATCAAGCGGTGATGACCGTTTTTTGAAGCGGTGGTGATTATAAGGCTTGAGCGGCAAGCTGCAAGCTGCAAGCGACAGGTGAAAGCGGATCTGCTTTTACTTGCAGCTTGCGGCTCGAAGCTTGAAGCTTGGGGCACAAACGCCACGATTCCCCAAACGCCCTGGAGCCCCCATGAACTTCCACACTCGCAAATGGGTAAAGCCCGAAGACCTCAACCCGAACGGCACGCTGTTCGGTGGCAGTCTGCTGCGCTGGATCGACGAAGAAGCTGCGATCTACGCCATCGTTCAGTTGGGCAATCAGCGTGTGGTGACCAAGTACATTTCCGAGATCAACTTCGTCAGCGCTTCGCGTCAGGGTGACATCATCGAACTGGGCATCACGGCGACTGAGTTCGGTCGCACGTCCATCACTCTGACCTGCCAGGTGCGCAACAAAATCACCCGCAAAAGCATACTGACGGTCGAGAAAATGGTGTTCGTGAACTTGGGCGAGGACGGCCTGCCGGCGCCACATGGCAAGACCGAGATCACGTACGTCAAAGATCAGTTCAAGGATGACGTGATCAACGAATGATCGGCAGGCTGCGTCCTTACCTCAGAACGACGCAAAGCTGTGGAGTCGGCCTGCTGGCGAATGCTGAATGTCGCGCATCACGAGTGGATGATCCAACGCCTTCGCCAGCGAGCCGGCTCCCACAATAGAACGGGGTACGCACGCTGGCTGATCGTGCCCACGCCGAACGTGGGCACGATCAAGCAGCAGAGAACGTTACTCCGGGTGACTCGCCTTCCAGTCCCGCAACCATTGCAACCCTTCGCTTGTGTCGCCTTTCGGACGGTATTCGCAGCCGACCCAGCCGGTGTAACCCAGGCGGTCGATTTCTTCGAAGATCCATGGGTAATTGACTTCACCCAGATTTGGCTCATGACGATCAGGCACGCCGGCGATCTGGATATGGCCGACGCCCGCGAAATCGCGGCGCAGTTTGCTGATCACATCGCCTTCGACGATCTGGCAGTGATAGAAATCGAACTGCACTTTCAGGTTGGCGGCGCCGACTTCCTTGCACACCGCCTGGCCCTGATCCTGACGGTTGAGGAAGAAGCCCGGCATGTCGCGGGTGTTGATCGGCTCGATCAGCACCGTGATGCCTGCTTTCCCGGCTTCTTCTGCCGCGTGGGCCAGGTTTTCCAGATAGACCGCATGGTGCTTCTCACGCACGTCTTCGCTGGGCAGCAGCCCCGCCATCACGTGAATCCGGTCATTGCCCAACTCCGCCGCATAGTCGAGCGCCTTTTGGAAGCCGCTGCGGAATTCACTCTGCCGACCCGGCAACGAGGCAATCCCGCGTTCGCCCTTGGCCCAGTCACCCGGGGGCGCGTTGAACAGCGCTTGAGTCAGGCCGAAGTCTTCCAGACGCAGCTTGATTTGCGCTGCAGTGAAGTCATACGGGAACAGGTATTCCACACCCCGGAAACCATCCGTGGCCGCAGCGCCGAAACGGGCGAGAAAGTCGTGTTGCGGATACAGCATGCTGAGGTTGGCAGCAAAGCGAGGCATGTTGGTCTCCTTGGAAAGTCAGACGAAGGGCTCATTCGCAAGCCCCAAGGTTTGAGAACAGTGCTAAGCACATTCAAGTGCAGGGGTCGTCTCCGACGTTCAGGCCCGTCAGTTTAGTGAACAACGCTTCTGTTCCGCCTGTTTTTATCTTCGCCTGCCTTCGCTTGCCAGGTGTTCACATCGGCCCTTTTTTCCGACTGAACCGCGTCGTGGGGAGACCACCGCAACAGCCTCATCACCCGCTCTGTGGATCACCAGATCACGCCAAAGGTCTGCCGTAGCTCTTCCAGAGCTGCCGCGTCCAGCGGCTCAGGTTTAGGGTTGCTCATCAGCCACAGGCGCGCGGTCTCTTCGAGCTCTTCCAAGGCGTAAGCCGCCTTGGCGACAGAGCTTTCCCATACCACCGGACCTAGCCGCTCAAGCATTACGCCGCGGACGCTGTTCGCCAGCTTCGCCACTTGTTCGGCGACTTTCGGTGAGCCGGGACGTTCGTAAGCAATCAGCGGAATGTGCCCGACTTTCATCACTTGATACGGCGTGATCGGCGGCAGAATGTCGTTCGGCTGCCAGACGCCCGCAAGGGTCAGGGCCACCAGATGCGTTGAATGGGTGTGCACCACGCCGCCGACCCCAGGGTTTCGGTCGTAGACCTCGCGATGCAGCATCAGTGTCTTGGACGGTTTGTCCCCTGACACCCATTCACCGGCCAGATTGACCTTGGCGATGCCGTTTGGGTCGAGGCGACCCAGGCACGCGTCGGTCGGCGTGATCAGCCAGCCATCTTCCAGGCGCGCGCTGATGTTGCCCGCGCTGCCCACGGTGTAGCCGCGCCCATACAGCAGCCGGCCGATGTTGCAGATTTCCTCACGCAGTGTGTTTTCGGTACTCATTTGGCACCTCCTGCAAGCTGCTTTAGGGCTTTGTCAAAGAAGTCGCGGCCACCGAAGTTGCCGGATTTGAGCGCCAGTGCCAGCGGTTGATCGCCACTGCTGACGGTGGCCGGAACGCCCGGATCGATTTGCGCACCGATTTTCAAAAGGCTCACGCCCAAGGCTTGAACCACGGCACCGGAGGTTTCGCCGCCAGCCACCACAAAGCGTTTCACGCCCGCCTCCAGCAAGCCGCGAGCGATTTGGCCCAGCGCTTCTTCCACCAACGCGCCAGCGCGCTCGACACCCAGTTTTTGCTGCACGGCTTTGACTTCTTCCGGGCTGCTGGTGGCGTAGATCAGCACGGTCTGGCCGGCATCACGGGCGAACGCCAAGGCGTCTTCAACCACCGGCTTGCCGTCGGCCAGCGCCAGCGGATCGATGCGCAGGGCGGGACGTTGGGCCTCCCGCCATGCCGCGACTTGGCCGTTAGTGGCCCCCGAGGCGCTGCCCGCGAGTACGACTTCGCCGCCTTCGACCTGCTCAAGCTGAGCCGCGTCGATGTCGCGCAATTTGCCCGCTTTGCGGAAGTTGCCTGGCAGACCGAGCGCGAGACCCGAACCACCGGTCAGCAGCGGCAGGTCGGCACAGGCTTCGCCGAGGGTGTACAGGTCGGCATCGGACAGCGCGTCGGCAATCGCCATGGTCACGCCGTCGGCGCGCAGCTCAGCGATGCGGGCACGCACGCCTTCCACACCTTTGGCGACGCTGTCGTAGCGCAAAAGGCCGACTTTCTTTTCAGTTTGCGATTGCAACACGCGCACCAGATTGGCGTCGGTCATCGGCGTCAGTGGGTGGTTCTGCATGCCGCATTCGTTGAGCAGTTGATCCTGTACGAACAGATGACCACGAAAGATCGTGCGGCCATTTTCGGGGAACGCCGGACACGCGAGCGTGAAGTCGCTGTTCAGTGCCTTGAGCAAGGCTTCGCTGACCTGGCCGATGTTGCCTTTGGCAGTGGAATCGAAGGTCGAGCAGTATTTGAAGAAGATCTGCTCGCAACCACGATCGCGCAGCCATCGCAGTGCCTCGAGAGATTCCCCCACGGCCTCCGCGGCTGGCGTGGTGCGAGATTTCAATGCGATGACGATGGCGTCGGCGTCCAGCTCGGCCAGGCTGTCTGCACTCGGAATGCCGATGCTTTGCACTGTGCGCATGCCGCCGCGCACCAGCATGTTGGCCAGGTCGGTGGCGCCAGTGAAGTCATCGGCAATGCAGCCCAATAGAGGGCGGGGAGTGGAAGTGCTCATGGCGATTCCTCAATCGTTGGCGGCTTTGGCGACAGGCAGGGTGATGCCCGGAAAGATCTTGATCACGGCGGCGTCGTCTTCGCGACCAAAACCTGCGGTCGAGGCCTGCATGAACATCTGGTGCGCGGTAGAAGACAGCGGCAGCGGGAATTTGCTGGCGCGAGCTGTGTCCAGCACGAGGCCTAAATCTTTGACGAAAATGTCCACAGCCGACAGCGGGGTGTAATCGGCCTTGAGGATGTGCGGCACGCGGTTCTCGAACATCCACGAGTTACCGGCGCTATGGGTGATCACTTCGTACAGCGCGTCGGCATCAACCCCCTCGCGCAGGCCCAAGGCCATGGCTTCGGCGCTCGCAGCGATGTGCACGCCTGCCAGCAGCTGGTTGATGATTTTGACTTTGGAGCCCAGGCCATGAACGTCGCCCAGGCGGTAGACCTTGCCCGCCATGCCGTTGAGAACCGCGTCAGCCTTGGCGTAGGCGTCGGCAGGACCGGACGTCATCATGGTCATCTGACCTGCAGCCGCTTTGGCCGCACCGCCTGAAATCGGTGCATCGAGGTACAGCAGACCCTTTTCAGTCAGGCGCTGGCCCAGCTCAATGGCGAATGGTGGCGCAACGGTGGCACAACCGATCACCAGACTGCCCGGCTTGAGAGCGGCAACGGCGCCGTTCTCGCCAAACAACACGGCTTCAGTCTGCTCGGCGTTGACCACGACCGTCACGATCACATCGCAGAGGGCGGCCATGGCGGCAGGAGAATCGCAGGCAACGCCACCTTCGCTGGCGAATTGCTCAGTCACGGCAGCGCGCACGTCACAGGCATGAACGTTGAACCCGCTGCGCAGCAGGGAACGGGCGATGCCCAGCCCCATCGCACCGAGTCCAATGACGCCGACATTCTTGTTGTTCACGAAAGCTCTCCTTGGGTTGAGCGCCATTAGTGCGTCAGGCACTCGGACGGTATTTGTTTCGAGCTGTTAAAGATAGTGAACCTTTGAGCTGATAATGTGAAGTTATTTTTGATTTAACAAATATTAACATTGGTTGTTTTTTGATCGGACACAAAAAAGCCCCGGGGATAGCCGAGGCGTTGCTATGTCGAGTGTAGGAGTGAGCTTGCTCGCGATTGCGGTGGATCTGTGACGCCTGCTGAGGCTGCTATTACGCAATCGCGAGCAAGCTCACTCCTACAGAGTCTATCGTTGTTCAGCGCTTCTCCACCGACGCTAACATCAATTCCACCCCCTGCGCCCGGATGCTCTCCGCGGCTGCTTCTGCCAACCTGTCATCACTGATGATCGTGTCGAACTGCTCAAGCCCCGCCACTTTGTACATGCCAAACGTGCCGTATTTCGAACTGGTGGTCAGCAGCACGCTGCGCGACGCTGCTTGCATCGCTGCCTGTTTGACTTCGACTTTCAGGGCCGACGGTGTGGTGGTGCCGCGTTGCAAATCCCAGGAGCTGGTGGACATGAAGGCCACATCCGTCGCGAGTTGACGCAACGTCGCAGCAGCGAGGCCGCCCACGCAGGAGCGGTTTGGGTGGTCCAGCTGGCCGCCGGTATGAATCACAGCCACGTGAGTCGCGTCGGACAACGCATTCACCACGCCGAAATCGTTGGTGACGACGGTCATGCCAGACAGCGCGACGATATATGGCACGATTTCCAGCGTGCTGGTGCCCGCGTCCAGATAGACCGCCATCTCGGGGTGCAGCAACCCTGCTGCAAGTTTCGCCATCGCTTGTTTATGCGGCAGCTCGACCACGGCTTTCGACTGGTGGCTCGGCTCACTGTGAACCTGACTGGCAATGCGCACGCCCCCGGTCACCGAATAAGCACGACCGCTCTGTTCAAGCAGGGCGATGTCTCGGCGGATGGTCATGTGCGAGCAGTCGAACATCTCCATCAATTGGTGCACGCTCAGCACCTGATGCTTGCGCAACTGGCGCAGCATCAGCTCCCTGCGCTGGTCGGGAATCATGGGCGCTGCACCACTGACGGTGGTGTCTTCTTCGCTGGACATTCAGGCTCCTGAGGATCGACTTACCGCTACGGTGGCTGGCATCTTAGCCAATCGTTCGGGTTGTGGCAGCACCGAGAAATACCCAGCGGTTCGCCTGCGCAGGACCTCTGCTGTCATGGAGAATCCCTTATCCTCGGGGGCCACTGGGTTTAGGCGGTCGTTCAGGCTTACGCGGCCCCGACAAAAAATATCCGAGCAGATAAGGAGATGCCGTGCTGGCGACAACGTTGGTCTTGCTTGCGGCGGTGCTGCATGCCACGTGGAACACCCTCATCAAATTCAGCGCAGAGCGTCTGCTGGTGATTGCCAGCATGGACGTGGTCGCCTTCGGTTTATCTGTCTTCGCCTTGGGATTTGTGTCGCCCCCGCCGCTCGCTGTCTGGCCATGGCTGGTGGCGTCGGCGTTGTTTGAACTGCTGTATCGCGCGCTGTTGATCAGAGCGTATCGGGTCGGCGATCTCGGGCTGGTCTATCCGCTGATGCGCGGGCTGTCGCCGTTAGTGGTGCTGGCGCTGAAGCTGATCTTCGCCGGCGAGCACCTGACGACTCAGCAGATCCTGGGCATTCTGCTGATCCCCTGCGGCATGGTCTGCCTGTTGTGGCAGGGTGGAGGCGGCGACCGTTTGCCGTGGTCGATGCTGCCGGTGGTGGGCCTGATCGGGCTGTGCATCGGCTTCTACACATGGATCGACGGCCAGGCGCTCAAGCGTGGGGTTGCAGCGCTGGATTACCTGGTGTGGCTAACGTTCGTCAGTGCTTGGCCGTTTCCGTTGTTGGCCGTGGTCAACAAGCGTCCTGCATTCATGCTGTTCTGGCTTGAGCAGTGGAAACTGGGGTTGATCGTCGGTTTCTGTGTACTGGCCAGTTATGCGTTGGTGCTGTGGGCGATGCAGTTGGGTTCGGTTGCTGAAGCGGCTGCGTTGCGTGAAGTCAGCGTGGTGTTGGTGGTGCTGTTCGGCATGCGTTACCTGAAAGAACCTTTCGGCCGTCCACGGCTCTTAGCCTGTGGGCTGGTGCTGCTCGGAATGCTTCTGATGAAGCTCAAAATTTGAAAAAGGATGATGTCCATGACCGTTGCCTTCTGGTGCGTGTTGATCGTGATTTTGCTGCCGCTGGTGTGTACCTCGATTGCCAAGTTCGGCGGTGGTGGATTCCGCATGCGCGACAATCATGACCCCCGGGATTTTCTCGACAGCCTTGAAGGATTCCCGCGTCGTGCCCATGCCGCGCAGCAGAACAGCTTTGAAGCGATCCCCGGCTTTGCCGCTGGCGTGATCATCGCCCACGTCGCCGGGGTCGCTCAGCTGGTGACCATCGATGTGCTGGCGGTGTTGTTCGTGACCAGTCGGCTGCTGTACATCATCTTTTATCTGGCCGACCTGGCTGCCTTGCGCTCGCTGGTGTGGTTCATCGGTCTGGCACTGGTGGTGGCGCTGTTTGGCGTCTCCGTCTGAGTGTGATGGCACCTTGGTTTTTTTCCTGCGCACGCAGATACTGGCCGCCATGTTCTAAGCATCAGAGCCGCCATGAAATCGAAGAGCGTTGCCGTGGAAAAATCGCTGAAGTCATCGATCCCGAAAACCGTAGGCCTGATGCTGGTGGTTTGCCTGACGCTCAGTGCATGCGGCGGGGAAGGTCCGGGCACGCCGCTGGCGCAGCGCAAGGCCATCTTCAAGCAGATGCTCAAGACCAGCGAAGACACGGGCGGCATGCTACGTGGCCGCTTACCGTTCGATGGCCCGACATTCGTGGCGGGCGCGGCGAAGCTCGATGCGTTGTCCCACGAACCGTGGAAGCATTTTCCGGCGGTAAAAGAGGCCGGTCACACGAGTGCAAAGGACGCAGTTTGGGAGCGGCAGGCACGTTTTCAGGCGTTGGCCCGAGCCCTCGAAGCGCGGACGGGAGAGTTGGTGGTCGCCACCCAGACCCTTCAACTGACCCCTGCCAATATGATCCCGCCGATGAACAACGTCGAAGATGCCTGCGACGCGTGCCATAGAGAGTTTCGCAACCACTGACGCTGAGCTGGCTCCTACGGCCTTCGGCCAGAATCAAACGCTGCTGCTTTTACTCGTCTTCGTCAGGCTGCAACTGTTCGAGTTTCTGCTGTTCGTCCTGCAATTCCTTGCGCGACTCGGCCAGTTTGTCTTTGCGCTTGTTGATCTTGTCGGGATCGCCTTTTTTCATGGCTTTGTCCAGATCGGCCTGGCGAGTGCTGACTTCACGTTTGGCATCAAGCACTTTCTTTTCCTGTTCTTTGAGCAAGCTCGCGTCTGTGCAGTTGGCGCTGACTTCGCTCAAGGCCTTTTCGAGCCCCGCTTGCTGATTGCTGTTGCCGGCCGCCTTGGCCTGTTCGATCTGAGCGTTGATGTCCTGGCGCTTGGCGGCGCAGCCGGTCAGTGCGGGCGCTTGTTCGGCGGCGAGTGCTGGGGCGGCCAGCAGACCGCATGCGGCGAAGACGATAATGGGCGACAAAAACTTCATGACGAATCCTCAAAATAAATACCCGGCCAGTCGATACGGCTGCCCGGGGCATGATGACTAAAAACCGCTGATCCCTTGCTGCCGCAGTCGCTGACTCAACGCCTGTACCTGCGGGTTCTGGAAAAAGGCGTGCAACTGCTTCGCACGACCAGGGCCGATACCGGGCTCGGCCTGCCATTGATCGATGCTGCGGGCCGACAACGCGCCCCACGAATCACCCAAAGGCGCACCCGCGGCGGGTGGTAAACCGATCGCTTTGAGCCACGTTTCAAAGGATTGTTCGCGCGCGGCCTGAAAACTCTTCAACAGTTTAGCGCTGCTCTTCTGTCCGAGGCCGGGAATGTTCGAGATTTGTGCGCTGTCGAGGTGCATCCAACCCAGCAAGTCTGTCACCAGTCCGGCCTCGATCAGTTTGTCCCAGGTGCCGGGCCCTACACCCTTGAGCGCCAAACCCTTCTTGCCGCTCAGCCATTTCAGACGCTCGCGAAACTGGCCCTCGCAGCCTTTAGTCGGCTGCCAGCAGCTCAGCGCGTGGTAATCCGTCGCCTGCGGAACGTTCAGCGGCGGCCGTTCCACGCTGCGCAAGACGACTTTATCCAGTCGAGGAATGGTCAGGCCCGCGAGGCTGACCGCCACTTGATCCCCCGGCCGAATGTCCATCTTTTGCCACCTTTTAAAGGATCCGACGCTGATCCGGCTCACCGTTCGGTCGTCGAGGCGCACCGGCTCGATGTCCAGCACCGGCGTGATTTTGCCACTACGGCCCACGTTGAAATGCACCTTGCGCACATCACCCAGCACCTGCGCGAAGGGGTATTTCCACGCCGCGAGCCAGTACGGCGCCTTGGCCTGCCAACGATCGGCTGACGGACGCTCGCCTTGACGCATCACCACGCCGTCGGTGGCAAACGGCAGCGGACGGGTGTACCAGCGCTCCCGCCATTGCTTCGCCTGAGCGAAGTTTTCGAAGGGTTCGCTGAAGCGGGCGCTGTCCTCGAAGCCCAGCATATGAAGATGTTTCAGCCGCTCATTCATGTCGCGGGGACCCTGCGGCCAGTCCCAGACAAACAGCCCGATCTGCGCACCTTCGGTCTCATTGATGGCGTTTCTTGCCAGCAATCCTGCCACGCGGCTTCGCGCATTCAGGCTGCCCGCTTTGGCTTGCACATGGTCTTCAAGGCGCCAATACAGCTCGCCTTGCAGCACCAGCGTTTCTTTTTCGGAAAGGTGAGCGGGAATGCTTGAGATCTTCATCGCGTGGGCCGTCCAGTCTTGCCCTTTGATTCCGTCGCCTCGACTGATGGCTTGCACCAGCTTGCCCTTCTCATAAACGAGGGTGACCGCAACGCCATCCACTTTCGGCTGAATCCAGAGATCGGTCTTGCCTTCGAGCCATTGCTCGACCGCTCGCTCATCTCCCAGTTTGGCGATGCCGGTGTGGGGTACGGGATGAAGGTGTTCGCCTCTTGCTGTCTTGAGGGGATTTTGAGCGGGCGCAGACGAGGACGCGAAGCAAGCCTGCAGCTGCGAAAGGCGTTGTACGGACTGGTCATACAACTCGTCGGCGACCAACGAGATACCTTGGCGGTGATAACTGTCGTCCCACCGCGCGACCTGTTGTTGAAGCGCCTGCATCTCGCTGTGGGCTTTGGACGGCGGCCAATCGGGGCAGCTTTCGGCGTTGGCCACGTTGCAGGAAAGGGCGATCAACATACAAACGACAGCGCGGGGGGAGAGCAGCATCGGAGCATCCTTGCGGGGAAGTGAGACCCAAAAGGCTAGGGTTTGAAACGTCGCTGTTCTCCTGCACAGCCGTTACCGGATTTGTCTGCGATCCGTACAATCGAGGGCCGTTTCGCGTGATAGCTGTCCCTTGAGCGGATTTGGGACGAGTGCAAAATGATGTTTCTACCAGCGCCCAGTAAGGACATCCATCATGGAGCTGTCGACCCTCACCGTTTTCATTCCCGCCTGCTTCGCGTTGAACATGGCCCCCGGCCCCAACAACCTGCTGTCGATCAGTAATGCCTCGCGCTATGGATTCGTCCGTGCGTGCACGGGAGGCCTGGGCCGGTTGCTGGGTTTCGCGATCATGATCGCACTCGCTGGTGTGGGCCTGACCGCCGTGTTGCACACCTCGGAATGGCTGTTCCACGCGATCAAAATCGTCGGCGCGGCGTACCTGTTCTACCTGGCCATTCAGCTGTGGCGCGCACCGGCCGATACTCACGTCGATGCAGGCGTGAGAGAGGTCGGATCGGGCCGACTGGCGCGTCAGGAATTTCTAGTGGCGATGGGTAACCCCAAGGCGATCCTGCTATTCACCGCATTTCTGCCCCAATTTGTCGACCATTCCGCCCCCATCGATGAGCAATTCGTACAACTCGGCGCGATGTTTCTGGCACTGGAATGCATCGCCATCGGCCTGTATTGCTACATGGGCGTTCACGCACGCCGACTGTTCGCCAAGCCGAGCGGCAAGCGCTTATTCAACCGGACGTGTGCGGGGTTGTTGGCAGGGGCTGCGTCGTTTCTGTTGGTGGCGCGGCGGGGGTGAGTTCGCAGAGCAGGCTGGAACGGCAATGGCGATTGCAGACACCTGCCATCGCCGCGCCAACCGTTCGTTGCAGTCAATACATCACTATTTCTTCTTGGCCGCCGCTGCCGCTGCAGCTTTCGCCTTGGCATCTGCAGCCGCTTTGGCATCCGCGGCAGCCTTTGCTTTGGCGGCTGCATCAGCCGCCGCTTTGGCTTTAGCCGCTGCGTCAGCGTCGGCCTTGGCTTTTGCGGCAGCATCAGCTACGGCTTTGGCTTTTGCAGCGGCCTCTGCATCGGCCTTGGCCTTAGCGTCAGCCTCTGCTTGCGCTTTTGCAGCGGCCTCTGCATCGGCCTTGGCCTTGGCCTTAGCCTCAGCCTCTGCTTGCGCTTTTGCCGCGGCATTCGCCATCACCTTCTCTGCCAGTGCTTCATCCGAACGTGCCGTATAGACCAGATTGATCTGGATGTCGCTGATGTTCGGGACGTTGGAGGCGGCATCGATCAACGTACTGGCGAATTCCGCGTCGGGAATTTTCAGCTCCCATTCCGAAATAGCCCCGGTGCCCTCGAAGGGCAGGTAGCGGCCATCGTGGAACATCAGCTCATGGACCGACTCGCCCGGGTTGTAGCCCAAACCGTCTTCGTTCATCGCAGACGACAGCGCGATGGCCTGCTTGGCCCGCAGATTGCGCTTGATGCTCGAAGGCACAGTTTTGGCCTCGCCATAAAAATACTCCACACCCTCCTGGTTTGGCTCCACCAACGTCGTGCTGCCAGTCTGAGTGAGGATCGCGCACAGGCCATCGGTGCTGAAACCTTCTTTTTCGCTGATGAACGACACAGTGACGTAACGCAGTTGGCGCAAGTAATGGCCGGGATAGTTCTTGTCGAAATCCTTGGCCTTGAAGTCGAACAGCAGTGGTTGCCCTTCGGACAACCCCAGAACGGCGTTCAGCCACGGCGTGACCGTTTTGCCTTTGAGCGGCTCCTGGGTGCGAGTGATCGTCGTAGGAGAATGTTCGGTGAGCCATTTATTCAGGCTGAAGGTCTTACGGATAGTCAGGCGACGTTCGTTGGCGAGCAGGAACGCGTTTTCCATTTCCATCAGGTCCACCAGCAGTGATTCGCCTGCGAGCATGCCTTTGTAGGAGTCGCTCCAGGCGCGCGTCCTGATGAACGCCTCACGCTTGTAGTCGCCAATCTCATAGCGCCAGGCGGCTTCAAGGCCGAGGCACATCGAGAGCACGGCGTCGTAGGCTTTGCCGTAGATCAATTCCTGACGCGCCACGAGCCAGTTGTAGATCGGGATGATGGTGAAGCCGGTGGTCATCGCGACGTAGGCTTCTTTCAGGTTGGCCTGCTCTTGTTGAGCCTCCTTCAGGCTGATAACGGCAGCATTCATCTCGATGTTGGTCTCGGCGACTTCCTGATCAATGAGCTTGATGTCCCATTCAGCCTGGCGCATATCGAACGTCCAGCCTGTTGCTCGGCGCTCGTAACCCGACTCTGCCAGTAGCTGAGCGGCAGCGAACTTCATCCCCGTGCTGGACATCGTCATGGCCTTGCTGGCCATGCGCTTCAATTCTGCCGGTCTAGTCCCACCAACTGCCATTCCCAGAATGGTGGGGATCAATCCGTCAGCACCACCGGCGAGGATTTCTGTTGGAATGGCCGCGTATTGCAGGATTCCTGCCGTCCATGTCAGCGCCGTGGCCGCTTCTTCGCGAGGTGACCTGCCGATATCCAGCAAGCGCGCCCAGTGCTCTTTTCTGAACTCTGCAGCCTGTCGACTGATTTCAAGATGTCGTTTTCTGGCCTGTATCGAGGCGATAGCCTCCTTCTGCAGGCTGACAGCGAAATCCGAAATCTTGAGATCTTGTGATTTGAGCAAAACGGAAAGCGAAGTATTGAACTCATCTTCCATCAGTTTCATGTAATGGCGACCAAAATCCAGCAACCGCTGGGCAGCCGCGCGGGCGGCAGGCAACAGTTCTCTGAAGCGATATGCCGGAATGACAGCCCGATCACTGTTGTAGGTATTCGCAAGAATGTTCAAGCCCCCCTTGGCAGAACCGAAAGGATCACCCCCTTCATCGCCCCAGCCCATGTCAGGCAATGCTTTGCCATCTATCGTCAGGCCGTGGCGCAGGTTGAACAGGCGCCGTTCCAGGATCTGCCGCGCTTCGATCACCCGTTGGTTGATAGGAAGGCGAAAGCTATTCTCGTTGACCTCCGATAGCGCAGCCGGTGTCCAGCGCGACACAGCAGCACGCTCAGGCAACGACCCGATCAGCTTTAACGCCTGCTGATAACACAGCCAGGCATGGTTGAGAGTGCTGAGGGTCAGCTGGCGGTAATAGTGGTCGCCCTGAAGCTGCCAGTTTTCTACCAGATCCAGAAACACCGCATTGCGATAGAAGCGAGACAGAATAAAGGCGCGCGCTGTAGGGTTGACAGGTTTATTGAGCTCAGACTTACCCGACCCGACTTCCGCCAATGGTCGGGTATTCCAGTAAGGCGGGCGTCCATCGTCCTGCTTCAGCGCACGATAGGGGTCGAACAGGTAACGCAGGTACCACTTCTCCGCATCTTCGAACTGTTGCTGCTCGGTGAGCCGTTTGGCGATCAGCGCAGGTAAGTGCAGGAACAGTTCGCGGAAATACAAACCATTGGCACCGTGGAAGTCTACCGGTGGGTTTGGGTAGGCATCGTCAATGGTGGGTTCTTCAATCTGCTGAGCGCCCCAGTCGAGTGCCTGTTCGACGCCTTGGCTGGCGCGGGCGACGAGTTGTTTACCGAAGAGGGTGTTTAATCGAACGTAGTACGTCGGGAGTGTCGGGGAGGAGTCCGAATGAGTGGGTAGCTTTAGATATTGAGATTGTCCTTTGTGGTTGATTTGAACGGACCATTTTTCGTCAGCGTTTCCGGGAAAAATATTAAATGTGTAGTCAAATATGAGATTTTCCCCGCGCCAGGCTACGTCCAATCGTATCGTATAGTTGCCTAGCTCCGTGTAGTTGTATAAATATTCACTTTCAGCGTTTTTTATGGGTTTTATCGGTGAGTAAGTTTCACCTTTGTCCGGTTTGATCCATAGTGTGTCGTAAAGTAAATTCCTCTTGCTTGCTGTTGCCTCGGCTAATGTGATAATGAGCGTTTTTGCTTTCTCGTCCATACTTGAGATTTTAAATTTAGGAGCGTACGCATCAACAAACTCACGGTAAATATTATGGTCAAGAGAGCCTTCTTCCAGACCATTCACAGTGTATTTATTCAGCCTTATCCTGCTTGCGTTGGGTAGGGGGCCGTTGTAACTGTGTTGTATGTTCCGTATGTCTTTATAAGCCCCAAAACTGGCATTGAAGAGTGTAGTGGTTTTTCCGGGGAGCGTCTTTTTCTCAATCAACAAAAGATCACGCATTTCAATGTAATAGTCCTTGTTTATCTCCTTGTTCTCTGTTTTAATTGCGTTGCAATCAAAAAGAATTACAGTCAGCCAAGGGTCCGCTTCTCGTTCACCCTCGATGTTGACAAATACAATGAGGCCTGGAATCCATGAGTCTGATTTCATCCATTGGTTTTCATCATCTTTTATCAACTGTCGCTTGTCGTCCTTCGGCCGCTCGCCATTGACAAACCCATCCAGTGCCATCAATTCATTAGCGGTGCTCCAGAATCCATCACTTTGCAAATAAGCGTAATGAACCGACACTTTTTTGTAGGTAGTCGGGTCTTTTATTTTTGGGTCGGTACTGGGTAAGCCGGTGGTGCCCCTTTCTACCCAAAATACATACAGTCGACCGTTGATCACCACTAGGCGAATGGCATCGCCTTTATGTTTCGTTTCTACCCCTTCGACGTCTTCAACGTAAAGGCTTTGCGCAATATTGCCTGTCGTTGTCAAGCCGATTTTCTGCCACTCACTCCACGCCAACGGACTCAACCGCTGCTTATCGTCCCGTAATCCCATGTCTACAGAGCGCCAGTAATATTCCGCCGGAGAGGCGTTGGTCTTGCCTACCAGGTAATAGGTGTCGCTTTTCGGGTCGCGCCCATCCAGATACCCGCTGATGACCTGCAAGTTACTCAGTCTTTCGAACTTTGTGAGGTAGTTACAGATCGCCGTCTGCAGCAGTTCAGTGTCCAGTTTGCCCTGATTGACCTCTACCTCAAGCTCTTGAAACGCTTTGCTCTTTTTCGGGCGATTTGCGTAGTAGATGAGGTTTTCCGGATGGTTGAACTGCGCTTTCCAGACCCTCCAGCTGCCGTACTGGCTCAGGTACTGTTCCCACGCGCTGTTGGCGTGTTCCGGCATTTTCGCGGCGTCGTAGCCGGGCTCAAGATGTGAGAACAGGCGGAAAAGATAGTGCTGAAGACTGGAAATGGCCTGGGTGATGGTCGTTGTTTGCATCGCTTCCCGCGTCGGGCTGATGTCGGTCAGGAAGTAGCTGGAGAGATCGTCGACCGTTTTCAGTTCGGTCTGGCGGTTTTTATCCGCCTGTGCCCAGTAGCCGAGCATGTAATCGACCAATGCATCACGCCATTTTTCTTGTACAGAGGGTTCGAGGGTTTCCAATGCCTGCTCCGTGCATGCGCCTAACAAAAGATGACGAACATTGGAGAAATCCTGGTAGGCCGATGTTTCGTCCAGAAGTGCAAGGTCAAGCAGTGATTGGCAAGAAAGCCCTGTTCTCTGGCAGAGAAGTTTTTCGCGCAGTATGAAGTCTATGTCACTGATGCACTTAGGAGTCGCAGGTATCTCGGAAGTGATGATAGGGCTTTCTGCCCTTGTTTTGAGTTCTTCATCAGAATAGGGTTCTAACTTTATCAGCACCGGGTTTTCAACTTTTATTCCTTGATCGATCCTCTTCCGTGCGGTCCTTTCCCAAGTGTCAGGTTTGTTGAATTGTTTATATTCTTCTTGTGAGAGTTTTAAAACTCCCGAATTGTTGGCGATGATTTTCTTGAGCTTTGAATATATCGAGTGCACGTCTTTATCGTAGAATGTTGTCCCTTTTCGTAGGAAGTGGTAGTGTGCAAGCGCCATGCTAAGACCTTTTTTCGGCTTGTCGTAGAGTTTTCGCTCTTCACTGCTTAACGAACTTATAAACTCATCCACAGACCCCTTGATAATTCCAGGCTGCCCCGGCTCCGTCGTCACAACATAAGGCACCGCCAACAGCGTTTCGCTCTCGCTCCACCCTATCAACTTGCTCAAGCGACTGGCCGCAGACTTGACTGCATCCGGTTCCTCGCTCGGTTTCGCCTCAGTCAGATACGCAAGCGCATCGGCTTCCTCTAACTTTTGCTCCCGGCAGATGGCGATCCAGTCGCGATAGCGTGTCAGTTGATAAAGCAGATCAAGCGTCAGCTCCGGCGGATCGAGCGGATCTGTACTTTTCTCTTCGGACGCTTCGCTCACCTCCGTTAGATCATCTTCAAAATCGAACCACTGCGGATTTTCAATCAGCGCCCCCAGCCCCGCAGGGCTAAAACCTGTCAGCCGAATCGCGAGGGCATAGCGCGTCATGTCCTGCCAGAAGTCAAAAGCCTGCTGATCGACAGCGCCAAGCACCTGATAATCCGCCAGTAAATCAGCGGGACCTTTGCCGATCCACCTCAGCAACGGTAGGGCATATGCAGCGGCCGTCGCTGAGTTTCCTAGCAGTTTGCCGAATGCCTTGCCGAAGATCCCCTTGGCCAAATCTTCCTGCGCGATTCGGGCGTTAGTGATTGCCGATGCAAGGCTTTGCGCGATTCTGTCTGGGGCCGGGTTTTCTTTCGCATCTTTTTTTGCCGAATCAGTATCTTTGGAAGTGTCGTTGAGCAGTGTCTCCAGGGCTGCTCTCAGAGCCCCCTCCGCAGGCAGGTTGGAGCTGATCAGCCCTTGCTCTGAAACGTAATCTTTGAGCGAGCCCAGCCAGGTGCCGGTTTTAGGGGCGTCGCCAGCCTGTAGCCCTTCCTTGATCAGGTCTTCAGTCAGGCACGAGGCCGCTACCTCGAACGGTATATCCTCAAGCAGGTTTTTGCGTGCTTTCTCGATGGCGTTAAGGTTGGCGTTCGTTTGCTCAGGCACGGTCAGCAATGCGAGGACGGCAGAGGCGGAAAGCCCGTTGCGCTTCAGCCATTGCCGGATGTTGGTGAAGGCGATCAACACATCAAGGGTATCGGCCTTTTCCGGGTCGTCGCTGATCTGCCCCTTGCCCGCGACGATGCTTTGCACCTGAGGATTGTCGAGCATTAGTAGGGCAATCAGATCGGCCCCTTCATTCAGGCTCAACCCCAGCAAACGAGGCAGGCGACTCAGGCGGTAGAGGGCAGAAATCAGCGGCAGTGACAGACTGGGCTTTTTCAGTTTCAACGCTTGAGTGGCTTGAGCCAGATAGCGCCGGGTGAGGCGCTCGTCGGTGCCCATGGCGCTACTCAGATGACCGATGATCGTGTTCGATGGGCTTCTTCCTTGGTCATCAGCGGTACCCGCCAGTTCGAATTCGCGGTCGTCGATGATCAGCCCGTCTTCGGTTTTCGCCAGCGCGCGGGCACCGGGGCCATCGAGCACACGATCTAGCAGGGAAACCTCGCGCGAAACGGCGTAGGGCGAGACCTCGTGGATCAGAGCTGCGAACTGGTCTGCGGTCACCCCATGCACTTCATTGAGATAACGGAACACGCCGATGGCACGCAGGGTGTTTGCCGTAAGGTGAAAATCCTTGGTCTGCCCTTCGGCTCGCAGTGCGGACATCACCAGCAGGTCGGTTTCAGCGAATGACAATTGCAGGGCATGACGCAGATGGATGATCTGATTCATGCGACCAAAGTGCGCAGCCGTGGCGCCCTTGATGCCGAGCGTGATTCCAGCCTCAGCGAGGGTGTCTTCCAGTGACACGGCTGCTTTGCCGTTGTTGATAAACGAGGCGCCATAGACACTGCCGTCCACCGCCGATTTGTCCGAGGGTGAGTAGGCGGCCGAGCGCCGGACGCTGGTGAAGCCCTTGGCGGCGTTGTCGTCCACCCCTTCGATGGCGAGCATGTCCTGCACCTCTTCGGATGTCAGGCCGGTTTTCAGGCAGAAAAATTCGACGTTGCTCAGTTGTTTGACGAGGGTACTGTTCGTCCCTGTGACGCCGAAGCGTTTGGCGAGAAAATCACCTTCATCCGCTGCGCTGTCATCGAGCAGCAGTTTTTGCAGCGCCGGGCTGAAGCCGGTGGAGGCGCGCATGACTTGCCGAAGCGCTTCGGTACGCAGGTTGCCGTAGCAGAAGTTGGGGTAGCTGTATTGCGCCTGTTGCAGCAGGTCGAACAGCGGGATTTTCTTGTGTTTCAGCACCGCCTGAATCTGTTCGAGCGGGTAGTGAAACGGCAGTCCAGCGCGTTGCGTTGATTCGCTGAGGACTTCGGTGAGGCTCTTGTCTTCACCGATGTAGCCCTTGGCCTGGCGGGTCAGGGCGTTGATCGCCAGTGTCAGAGGCGCGACCTTGGTATCCAGGCCAGCTTCGTCCAGCAACAGCTCGCCTATGTCAGGGCGGCGTTTGGCGAGGGTGAAGCGCTTGTCCGATGTGCTGGTGGCCTCCAGTTCCTGCACCTGTTGATACAGCGCATGCAAGTACGCGATGGGACCACTGTTGGATTCCAGTGCGTCAGGGGCGCAGCGGTCGGCGAGTTGTTCGGGAAAGAGCTTGGCGTAAGTGGCGGCTTCAGGTGTGACGTCGGGAGCTTTTGTATTGGCCATGGCGATGTTGTCCTTTGCATTGGGCGAGGAGGCGTCATCCATGAACTGCAAGGCATAACGCTCGGTGGGTAAGCGGTGTGCTCGGTCTCGCAGAAAAGGCTAGCAGTGGGGGATAAAGCTTGAGGTGTGTTGGCTAGTTGAGTTCGCGATAGGGGCGATTGCCAATCGCTATATCCGGTCCGGTTGTGATCCTGACCGCTACAGGGCGATCAAAGACGACAGGGCACGAAAAAGCCCCTGACGACTCACATCGCCAGGGGCTTTTTCTTAACGCGCTGAACAGCTAACGCGTATTACAGACCGGCAGCAGCGCGCAGGGCGTCGGCGCGGTCGGTTTTTTCCCAGGTGAACGTGGTGAAGGTGTCGTCGCCCACGGTCTTGCTTTGCGGCGTGCGGCCGAAGTGGCCGTAGGCTGCGGTTTCCTGGTACATCGGGTGCAGCAGGTCGAGCATTTTGGTGATTGCGTACGGACGCAGGTCAAAGTGCTCGCGGACCAGCTGGACGATCTTGTCGTCGCTGATCTTGCCGGTGCCGAAAGTGTTCAGCGAGATCGACGTTGGCTGTGCGACGCCGATGGCGTAGGACACTTGAATCTCGCAACGCTCGGCCAGGCCTGCAGCAACGATGTTCTTGGCGACGTAACGGCCAGCGTAAGCCGCCGAACGGTCGACCTTGGACGGGTCTTTACCCGAGAACGCGCCGCCGCCGTGACGGGCCATGCCGCCGTAGCTGTCGACGATGATCTTGCGACCGGTCAGGCCGCAGTCGCCAACCGGCCCGCCAATGATGAACTGGCCGGTCGGGTTGATGTGGAACTGGGTGTCTTTGTGCAGCAGGTTCGCCGGCAGCACTTGCTTGACGATCAGTTCCATCACGCCTTCGCGCAGGTCGGCATAGGACACTTCCGGGTTGTGCTGAGTCGACAGCACGATCGCATCGATACCGACTACGATGCCGTTTTCGTAACGGCAGGTGACCTGGGATTTGGCGTCCGGACGCAGCCATGGCAGCAGGCCGGATTTACGCGCTTCAGCCTGACGCTTGACCAGTTGGTGCGAGAACGCGATCGGTGCAGGCATCAGCTCAGCGGTTTCGTTGCTGGCGTAGCCGAACATCAGGCCTTGGTCGCCAGCACCCTGATCTTCAGGTTTGGCGCGGTCTACGCCCTGGTTGATGTCAGGGGACTGCTTGCCGATGATGTTCATCACGCTGCAAGTGGCGCCATCGAAACCGACGTTGGAGCTGGTGTAACCGATGCCGCTGATCACGTCACGAACGATCTGTTCCAGATCGACCCACGCACTGGTGGTGACTTCACCGGCGACGATGGCAACGCCGGTCTTGACCAGGGTTTCCACGGCGACGCGCGCGTGTTTGTCCTGAGCAATGATGGCGTCCAGCACCGCATCGGAGATCTGGTCGGCGATTTTGTCCGGATGCCCTTCGGACACGGACTCGGAGGTGAAAAGGGAGTATTCGCTCATCTCGACGATTTTCCTGAGAGTTACCGATGGTGAGTGTTGCCAGTCGGTCGCTGAAAGTGGCGAACCTGAATCTGGAAACCATTACGTAAACCTACATACAGACTTTCTCCAGGGACCAGCCCCGCAGCGATGGCCCACCGGGCCAGGTCTTCCTGTTCGAACCCCAACCACAGATCGCCACAGGCCTCCCTGGCCCAGCTCTGGTCGTGGCTGCACAACTCTGTGATCAGCAGGCTTGCGCCCGGTTTCAACAGGTTGGCCAGTTGTTTCAATGCGTCAGCCGGCGCCGCGAAATGATGAAGCACCATATTCAAGACGACACAGTCAGCGAAAACATTAGCGTCTGACAGCGCATCGGCCAGTTTCAGCTCGACGTTATGCAACGCTTTCTGCTCACAGAGATTGCGCGCTAGCTCGAGCATGGCCGGGCTGTTGTCCAGTCCCGTGACATGCCGAAAGCGCCGCGCCAGATCAGGCAGAAAACCGCCATCGCCCGGGCCGACCTCCACTGCCGTGGCGTCGGGCGCGAAGCTGAGTTTGTCCAGCAGCGACAACAGGCTCTCGCGGTACTGGGGCAGTCCTGCGATCAGGTCCTGCTGGGCACGAAATTTTTCCGCAGTGCGTGCGAAAAAGTCCTGACTGGCGGTCGCGCGCTGACGATGGACCAGGCCGATGCGGGCCTGAACGTCGTCGGGCAGCGCAAGACCATCGACCTCTTCGAGCAGCGCCGCATGTAACTTGCCGCCGACCTGCTCGGTGTGGGGCAGGGCGCGACGATAGAAGATCGCGTTGCCTTCGCGACGGGTCGCGACCAAATCTGCCTGCGCGAGCACCTTCAAGTGATGGCTCATGCCCGACTGGCCAATGGCAAAAATCTGCGCCAGCTCCAGCACGCCGAAGGAATCATTGGACAAGGCGCGCAGCACGTTCAGTCGCAGCGAGTCGCCACCGGCCTTGCACAGGGCAGCCAGTTCGTCGCTTTGATTGTGGTCGAGGGCGGGCGCGCGAAGATTCATAGGGTTGGCAGTCTAGTTATCGACCGGGTTCGCTGCAACACCAATATCAAAAAGTTTTGATATTGGTTGTATGCGTGCTGGAAGGCGCGGCGAATACGCGGTTTCGAGGGGGGAGACGCCCATCATCTGACAAAAATCGTCCACCGCTCAGGAAAAACGTGTCTGAGGCCGCATCTGTCATTGCCCCGAAGCAGTGCCTGAGGGAAAATGGCCGCCTTTTTCAGATCCCACTTCTTTCTGCCCCAGGAGATCAGCGATGCCAAGCCGTCGTGAGCGTGCCAATGCCATTCGTGCACTCAGCATGGATGCCGTGCAAAAGGCCAACAGCGGCCACCCAGGTGCCCCGATGGGCATGGCGGATATCGCTGAAGTCCTCTGGCGCGATTATCTAAAGCACAACCCGAGCAACCCGTCGTTCGCCGACCGTGACCGGTTCATCCTGTCCAACGGCCACGGCTCGATGCTGATCTACTCGCTGCTGCACCTGACCGGTTACGACCTGTCGATTGAAGACCTGAAGAACTTCCGTCAGCTGCACAGCCGCACCCCGGGTCACCCTGAATTCGGTTACACCCCAGGCGTTGAAACCACCACCGGCCCCCTGGGTCAGGGTTTCGCCAACGCCGTCGGTTTCGCTGTCGCGGAAAAGACCCTGGCGGCCCAGTTCAATCGTCCTGGCCACAACATCGTTGATCACCACACCTACGTGTTCATGGGTGATGGCTGCATGATGGAAGGCATTTCCCACGAAGTCGCTTCGCTGGCAGGCACCCTGCAGTTGAACAAGCTGATCGCCTTTTACGATGACAACGGCATCTCCATCGACGGCGAAGTCGAAGGCTGGTTCACCGATGACACGCCGAAGCGCTTCGAATCCTACGGCTGGCTGGTGATCCGCAACGTCGACGGTCATGACGCCGACGAGATCAAAACCGCCATCGACACCGCCCGCAAGAGCGACAAGCCGACCCTCATCTGCTGCAAAACCACCATCGGCTTCGGTTCGCCGAACAAGCAGGGCAAGGAAGAGTGCCACGGCGCGCCGCTGGGCAACGACGAAATTGCCCTGACCCGCGCCGCGCTGAAATGGACCCACGGTCCGTTCGAAATCCCGGCTGACATCTACAAAGAGTGGAACGCCAAGGAAAAAGGTCTGGCGACCGAAGCCGAGTGGGACCAGCGTTTCGCGGCCTATTCCGCTGCCTTCCCGACCGAAGCCAACGAGCTGATCCGTCGCATGAGCGGCGAATTGCCGGCTGACTTCGCTGAGCAATCTGCGGCCTATGTAGCCGAAGTCAATGCCAAGGGCGAAACCATCGCCAGCCGTAAAGCCAGCCAGAACGCCCTGAGCGCACTGGGTCCGCTGCTGCCTGAGTTCCTCGGCGGTTCGGCTGACCTGGCCGGTTCCAACCTGACCATCTGGAAAGGCTGCAAGTCGATCACCGGCGAAGACGCCAGTGGCAATTACCTGCACTACGGTGTGCGTGAGTTCGGCATGGGCGCGATCATGAACGGTATCGCCCTGCACGGCGGTTTCGTGCCATACGGCGCGACCTTCCTGATCTTCATGGAGTACGCCCGCAACGCCGTGCGCATGGCCTCGCTGATGAAGCAGCGCACCATCTACGTGTTCACCCACGACTCCATCGGTCTGGGCGAAGACGGCCCGACGCACCAGCCAATCGAGCAACTGACCAGCCTGCGCACCACGCCGAACCTGGACACCTGGCGTCCAGCCGACGCCGTGGAATCGGCTGTGGCCTGGAAACACGCCATCGAGCGTAGCGACGGTCCTTCGGCGCTGATCTTCTCCCGTCAGAACCTGCCTCACCAGGCACGTGATGCGCTGCAACTGGAGAACATCAACCGTGGCGGTTATGTGCTGCGTGACTGCAACGGCGAACCGGACCTGATCCTGATTGCCACGGGTTCCGAAGTCGGCCTGGCCGTTCAGGCATTCGACAAGCTGACTGCTGAAGGCAAGAACGTGCGCGTTGTCTCGATGCCGTGCACCAGCGTCTTCGAAGCGCAGGACCCGCTGTACAAACAGTCGGTTCTTCCCCTGGAAGTCAGCGCTCGCATCGCCATCGAAGCGGCGCACGCTGACTACTGGTACAAGTACGTCGGTCTGGAAGGCCGCGTAATCGGCATGACGACTTTTGGTGAGTCAGCGCCTGCCAACCTGCTGTTCGAAGAGTTCGGCTTCACGCTGGAGAACGTCATCAGCACGGCTGAAGAGCTGCTGGAAGACTAAGAAGCCTGCGCAACCACTGTAGGAGTGAGCTTGCTCGCGATAGCGGTTTGTCGGTGATGAATTCGTCGACAGATGTACCGCAATCGCGAGCAAGCTCACTCCTACAGGTTCTCTAAACATCACCAAATATTTGAGAACCCCCCATGCCCCCGTCACGCCCTTTTAAAGTCGCCCTCAATGGTTACGGTCGTATAGGCCGCTGCGTGCTCCGCGCGTTGTGCGAGCGAGGTGCGAAGGCGGGCTTTGAAGTGGTGGCGATCAACGACCTGGCCGATATGGCCAGTCTCGAATACCTCACGCGCTTTGACTCTACCCACGGCCGGTTTCCCGGCGAAGTGCGGGTCGAAGGCGATTTTCTGCACATCAACGACCACGTCATCAAAGTCTTCCGCAGCGCGACGCCTGAAGGCATCGACTGGGACGCGCTGGATGTCGATCTGGTGCTGGAATGCTCCGGCGTCTACCACAGCCGCGCCGACGGCGAGCGTTTTCTGGCCGCCCGCGCGCCGCGTGTCCTGTTCTCCCAGCCGATGGCCAGCGAGGCCGATGTCGACGCCACGATCGTTTACGGCATCAACCAGCAAACGCTGACCGGCGACGAGATGCTGGTGTCCGCGGCATCCTGCACCACCAACTGCAGCGTACCGTTGCTCGACCTGCTGAACCGCGAGCTGGGCTTGGAATACGTCACCATCACCACGATTCACTCAGCGATGAACGACCAACCCGTGATTGACGCCTATCATCATGAGGATTTGCGTCGTACCCGCTCGGCGTTTCAGTCGATCATCCCGGTGTCCACTGGTCTGGCGCGGGGCATCGAGCGGCTGCTTCCGGAACTTGCCGGCCGAATTCAGGCCAAAGCAGTTCGTGTGCCGACGGTGAACGTCTCGTGCCTGGATATCACAATGCAGGTGGCGCGTGACACCGACGCGGTCGAGATCAACCGCATTCTGCGTGCGGCCGCCACCAGCGGCCCGCTCAAGGGGCTGTTGGCTTACACCGAGTTGCCGCACGCCAGTTGTGATTTCAACCATGACCCCCATTCGGCGATCATCGATGCCAGCCAGACGCGGGTCTCCGGCCCTCGTCTGGTGAACATTCTGGCGTGGTTCGACAACGAGTGGGGCTTTGCCAACCGAATGCTGGATGTCGCTGACCACTATCTGCGCAGTATCCATAAACAACAGTAAAAAACAGGGAACGCCTCATGACCGTGTTGAAGATGACCGACCTCGATCTGCAAGGTAAGCGTGTACTGATCCGCGAAGACCTCAACGTTCCGGTCAAGGACGGTGTCGTCACCAGCGATGCACGCATCCTTGCTTCGCTGCCGACCATCAAGCTGGCGCTGGAAAAGGGCGCTGCCGTCATGGTCTGCTCCCACCTGGGTCGTCCGACCGAAGGTGAATTTTCCGCCGAAAACAGCCTGAAGCCCGTCGCCGACTATCTGAGCAAGGCGCTGGGCCGCGACGTGCCACTGGTGGCCGACTACCTCGGCGGTGTTGAGGTCAAGCCCGGCGACATCGTGCTGTTCGAGAACGTGCGCTTCAACAAGGGCGAGAAGAAAAACGCCGACGACTTGGCTCAGAAATACGCGGCCCTGTGCGACGTGTTCGTGATGGACGCCTTCGGCACCGCTCACCGCGCTGAAGGCTCGACCCACGGCGTCGCCAAGTTCGCCAAGGTCGCCGCGGCGGGTCCGCTGCTGGCAGCCGAATTGGACGCACTGGGCAAGGCCCTGGGCAACCCGGCCAAGCCCATGGCTGCCATCGTCGCTGGCTCCAAAGTGTCGACCAAACTGGACGTGCTCAACAGCCTGAGCTCGATCTGCGATCAACTGATCGTCGGCGGCGGCATCGCCAACACTTTCCTCGCAGCTGCGGGCCACAAGGTCGGCAAGTCGCTGTACGAGCCGGACCTGCTGGACACCGCTAAAGCCATCGCTGCCAAGGTCAGCGTGCCATTGCCAGTGGACGTGGTGGTGGCCAAAGAGTTTTCGGACAAAGCCGAAGCGACCGTGAAGCTGATCGCCGATGTCGCCGATGACGACATGATTCTCGACATCGGCCCGAAAACAGCGGCCCAGTTCGCCGACTTGCTGAAATCTTCCAAGACTATTCTCTGGAACGGCCCGGTAGGTGTGTTCGAATTCGACCAATTTGGCGAAGGCACCAAAACGCTTGCGAAGGCCATTGCCGACAGTTCTGCGTTCTCCATCGCCGGTGGCGGCGACACACTGGCGGCCATCGATAAATACGGTGTCAAAGACGATATTTCCTACATTTCCACAGGCGGCGGCGCATTCCTCGAGTTCGTCGAGGGCAAGGTGCTGCCCGCCGTGGAAATGCTGGAACAACGTGCCAAGGCCTGAATGTCAGGCCAAGGTGAAGGGGAGTGAGATGGTCAAGCCATTACCGCTGTTGATCATGGCGGGTTTGCTGGTCGGCTGCGCAAGCAAGCCCGAAGCCCAGACGGCGCTGAACGCAGCGCCGGAACGGCTTCAGGTCAGCTGCTATCAAGCGGGCTGGCAGGCGGAAACCGTGCCGATCGTGTATAAGCGCGGCGGTCCCGAAGTCTGGGAGAAGTACGAGTTCATGCCCGCTGTCGGGCCGGTAGCCTGTCGCTGAATCTGAACTGACAGCGAACAGAAACATCAGAAACGGAACTGCCCCTGGTGACCGAAACGCCGACGCAAGTCGCGGTTCGCAGGGGTTTCAGGAGTGGTAATGAAAGGCTTGATTGCCCTTGCGACACTGATGCTGCTGGGCGGTTGTGCCAGCATGAAGGCCTCCGAACCGGCCACGCCGTGGACCCACTGGGTCTGCGACAGCAAAGCGGAGATTTTCTGGCGCTACGCCGACCCTGCGAAGAAAGAGGTCGATGTGCGGTTGAATCAGAGCGAGCAGGTGTTCCGATTGCAGGCCGCGCCTGGCGCTTCGGGAGGCCTCTACAGTAACGGGGTTCTCGCGTTTGATAACAAAGGCAGCGAAGGCCTGGTCTACTGGGACGCTACCAACGATTTGATCGGTCGTGGCTGCACGGCGCCTTGAGGCGTTGAGCAGTCAGGCCGATGCAACACTGGGCGATGATGAGCTGTAGCGCCCCTATAATTTGAATAGCCGCCGTTACGGCAGGCACACGCGATCAACGACCCTACCGGGAGAGAGACAGACAATGGCACTTATCAGCATGCGCCAGATGTTGGACCACGCCGCCGAATTCGGCTACGGCGTTCCAGCCTTCAACGTGAACAACCTGGAACAGATGCGCGCCATTATGGAAGCGGCCGACAAGACCGATTCCCCGGTGATCGTTCAGGCTTCGGCCGGCGCGCGTAAATACGCAGGTGCCCCATTCCTGCGTCACCTGATCCTGGCGGCGATCGAAGAGTTCCCGCACATCCCGGTGGTCATGCACCAAGACCACGGCACCAGCCCTGCCATCTGCCAGCGTTCGATCCAGCTGGGCTTCAGCTCGGTCATGATGGACGGCTCCCTGCGCGAAGACGGCAAGAGCCCCGCGGATTACGAATACAACGTTCGCGTGACGCAAGAAACCGTAGCCATGGCCCACGCCTGCGGCGTTTCCGTTGAAGGTGAGCTGGGTGTTCTCGGTTCGCTGGAAACCGGCATGGCTGGCGAAGAAGATGGCGTTGGCGCCGAAGGCCAACTGGATCACAGCCAGATGCTGACCGACCCGGAAGAAGCCGCTGACTTCGTGAAGAAGACCCAGGTCGATGCCTTGGCCATCGCCATCGGCACCAGCCACGGTGCGTACAAGTTCACCAAGCCGCCAACCGGCGACATTCTGGCGATCGAGCGCATCAAAGAAATCCACAAGCGCATTCCGAACACCCACTTGGTGATGCACGGTTCTTCGTCCGTTCCTCAGGAATGGCTGAAGATCATCAACGAGTTCGGCGGCGACATCAAAGAAACCTACGGCGTGCCAGTCGAGGAAATCGTCGAAGGCATCAAGCACGGCGTGCGCAAGGTCAACATCGACACCGACCTGCGTCTGGCCTCAACTGGCGCCATCCGTGAGTTCATGGCCAAGAACCCGAGCGAGTTCGACCCGCGTAAATACCTGGCAAAAACCGTATCGGCCATGCGCGACGTCTGCATTGCTCGCTACGAAGCCTTTGGTACCGCGGGCAACGCCTCCAAGATCAAACCGATCTCTCTGGAGAAGATGTTCGAGCGTTATGCCAAAGGCGAGTTGAACGCCAAGGTCAACTGATCATTATTTGATCGGTTTGTCGGCAAGAAAAAGCCCGCAGCGATGCGGGCTTTTTTGTGGCTGGGATTTTTGGTTGTGGGAGCCTGCTTGCTGGCGAAGGCGTCGTGTCAGTCTCCAGTTCCGAAGCTCACCCACCGAGTTCGCCAGCAAGCCGGCTCGCACAAATAGTGCGTCAGCGGGGTAAGCCAATGGTGCGGCCGATATAGGTCGGTGCCGGTTGGTCATGCTGCGCTTCGGTCAGCAGCCGCAACGCTTCCAGCGACTGCTCGCTGAACGGCGCCGATTTCGGGCCTGCGGCCAGATCGACATGCAGCAGCATTTGGTCACTGGCTGCCAGCTCCACATCACCACCCGCCTTATACAGGCTGTGGTAAAGCTGCACGCGCTTGAGGTCATGCGCGACGATCTGAGTGCGCACTTCCACGTCTTCGCCGAGTTTGACCTCATGCAGGTAGTTGATATGGGCTTCAAGCGTGAACAGCGAATTGCCGCTGGCTGCCCGGTCGTCGCTCGCCAAACCAATACGGTCCATAAACGCGTCAGTGGCGTAGCTGAAGATCAGCAGGTAGAAGGCATCGCGAAGATGGCCGTTGTAGTCGACCCAATCCTGGAGGATCGGGGTTTTGTAGGTGGTTAGAGCGGGCATGAGCAGTACCGGGGGAGGGTCTGAGAGACTTGAGTTAAGAGGGCTACCCTGTTCGCGGGCAAGCGCGCTCCTACAGGTGATCGCATTTTTATGTAGGAGCGCGCTTGCCCGCGATGGCGTTGGTAGGGCGACGAAAATTTTAGGCTTAATCGCTAAAGGCCATCCCATGCTTGGCCTTGGTAGTCTTCACCGCCTCCAGCACCGCGAGCAGGCAGTCATCGCGATAGCGCTCCAGCGCTGAGATGCTGTGCGTTCCGAGCTGATCGCTGGTGCCATCGACCACATCGTCGATCAGCTTGTCGGTCAGCTCTGGCGCGGGCAGGTAGGTCCAGGGCAGTTGCAGCGCCGGGCCGAACTGGGCCATGAAGTGGCGCATGCCCGCGTCGCCGCCGGCCAAGGTGTAGGTCAGGAACGTGCCCATGAACGACCAGCGCAGACCGGCCCCAAAGCGAATGGCGTCGTCGATTTCACCTGTCGTCGCCACGCCATCGTTGACCAAATGCAGCGCTTCACGCCACAGGGCTTCCAGCAAGCGATCAGCGATAAAACCTGGGACTTCCTTGCGCACATGCAGGGGACGCATGCCCAGTGATTCGTAAACCTTGATCGCTGCCTGAACGGCTTCTGGCGCAGTGTGCTTGCCGCCGACCACTTCCACCAACGGCAGCAGGTAAACCGGGTTGAACGGGTGGCCGACCACGCAACGCTCAGGGTGGGTCGCGCTTTCGTAGAACTCGGAAGGCAGCAGGCCCGAGGTGCTGGAACCGATGATCGCATTAGGCTTGGCGGCTGCGCTGATCTTGCTGTGCAGGTCGAGTTTGAGGTCCAGACGCTCCGGGGCGCTTTCTTGAATGAAATCGGCGTCGCGCACGCATTCTTCGATGGTCGCGACGAAGCGCAGGCGATCTTGCGAGGCGCCTGCAGCCAGGCCTTTCTGCTCCAGGGCAGGCCAGGCATTGGCCACCCGTTTGCGCAACGCCGCTTCGGCGCCCGGCGCCGGGTCCCAGGCTACGACGTCGAGTCCGTGGGCCAGCGCGCGGGATACCCAACCGCTGCCAATGACACCGCTGCCCAGCGCGGCGAAGGTTTTGATTTCGGTGATGAAGGTCATGGTGATCACTCAAAGGAAGTTCGCAGAACCCTGTAGGAGCGTGGCTTGTCCCGCGATCTGCCGCGGAGCGGCAGCAAACCCGGCGAATGAGGTATGTCTGACACACCCGGTTTGTCGGTTTTACGACCGGTACCCGGCCGATCGCGGGACAAGCCACGCTCCTACAGAGGAAAAGGGTGTGAGATCAGAAACGCTTTTTCAGGCCCATCTTCACGCGGCCTTCAGCGGGGGTCATGACCCGCGCGCCCAGGCGGCTAAGGATTTCGCTGGCGCGTTCGACCAGTGCCCCGTTGCTCGCCAGCACGCCCTTGTCCAGCCAGATGTTGTCTTCCAGACCCACCCGTACGTTGCCACCCAGCAACACGGCCTGCGCCGCCATCGGCATTTGCATACGACCAATCCCGAAACCGGCCCAGACCACGTCCTCTGGCAAGTTATCGACCATGGCCTTCATCGTCGTGGTGTCTGCCGGAGCGCCCCACGGGATGCCCAGGCATAGCTGGAACAGCGGGTTGTCGAGCAGGCCTTCCTTCATCATTTGCTTGGCGAACCAAAGGTGGCCGGTGTCGAAGATTTCCAGTTCGGCCTTCACGCCCAGCTCCTGAATACGTTTGGCGCCTGCGCGCAGTTGCGCTGGGGTGGACACGTAAATGGTGTCGCCGTCGCCGAAGTTCAGCGTGCCGCAGTCGAGGGTGCAGATCTCTGGCAGCAGCGCCTCGACGTGCGCCAGACGCGCCAATGGGCCGACCAGGTCAGTGTTAGGGCCGAAATCGGTCGGACGCTCGCCCGGGCCGATTTCCAGGTCGCCGCCCATGCCTGCGGTCAGGTTGACGATGATATCGATGTCCGCTTCACGGATGCGGTCCATGGTTTCGCGATACAGCTCGACGTCACGGCTGAACTTGCCGGTCTGCGGATCACGCACGTGGCAATGCACAACGGTCGCACCTGCTTTAGCCGCCTCGACGGCGGCGGCAGCGATCTGTTTGGGCGTGATCGGGACCAGATGGCTTTTCCCGGTCGTGTCGCCAGCACCGGTCAGTGCGCAGGTGATGATGACGTCGTGATTCATGAGTGAGGTTCCTTGCAGGCCAGTGTCGTGTGTGGCGCAGGCTTTGAGCGCCCGCTTTTGAAGTGCAAAGCTACGCAGCCCGACGCCCCTCAAAACGCACAGCGGCGACAAGCTCTTGCACGGGAGCGACCTGTGTTATTGCCTCGGTGTCTGAACAGGCGTATCTCATACCGGATCAGAACGGTAGGAGCGCGCTTGCCCGCGAGTGTGGTGTGTCAGTCATTGAGCCGACACAGGCATACCCCGATCGCGGCAAGCGCTTCTACGGTGGTTTTGCCCGACAAAAAATCCCCAAGGAACGCGCCAACGATGTCCCAGGATTTCTACTTTCTGCTGATGCCCGGTTTCTCCATGATGGGCTTCGTCTCGGCGTTGGAGCCTTTGCGGGTGGCCAATCGTTTTGGCGGCGAGTTGTATCGCTGGCACGTGCTGAGTGCCGACGGGGGGCCGGTGATCGCCAGCAACGGCATGTCGGTGAACGCCGACGCCGCGCTGGAGCCGCTAAAAAAAGGCGCAACGTTGTGCGTTATGGCCAGCGTTGAGCCGCTGAAGTTTTATACCTCGACGCTGGAGCACTGGCTCAGGCGCCTTGATCTGGAAGGCGTGACGCTGGGCGCTATTGATACTGGCAGTTTCGTGCTGGCCGAGGCCGATCTGCTCGATGGCTATCGTCTGACGCTGCACTGGGAGGCGCTCGACGCCTTCAAGGAGACCTACCCTAAGGTGCAAGCGACCCAAGAGCTTTTCGAAATCGACCGACGCCGCATCAGTTCGGCAGGTGGCACGGCGTCCATCGACCTGATGCTCGACCTGATTGGCCAGGCTCATGGCCCGGATCTGGCGATCAAGGTGTCCGAGCAGTTCGTGTTGGGCCGTATTCGCCAGCGCAAAGATCACCAGCGCATGCAAATTGCCACGCGCTACGGCATCAACAATAAAAAGCTGGTGCAGGTCATTGGCGTGATGGAGCAACACACCGAGCCGCCGCTGAGCACGCTGGAATTGGCCGAGGGCATTCAGGTGACACGCCGCCAACTGGAGCGGCTGTTTCGTCTGCATTTGAACGACACGCCGAGTAATTTTTACTTGGGTCTACGGTTGGAAAAAGCCCGCCAGCTCTTGCGTCAGAGCGACATGAGCGTACTGGAAGTCAGCATCGCCTGCGGGTTTGAGTCGCCGTCGTATTTCACCCGAAGCTACAAAGCGCGATTTAGGGTGTGTCCGAGGGAGGATCGTGGGCGGGTAGCGCGAGAGCCAAAGGTCGTTTGACTGTGAATTATGGTCAATTATACTTGCGACTATAAATTATGGTTGCGGCAATAATTGGGTATAAACCATGGCAAAGCGTACTGGCTTTGTATTCAGACGCGACAGCCTTGCTCTTACCATCGCGCAGGGCTTGATGGGCGAAGGCTTGCACGATTATTCCTCCGGGCTGTTTTTGGCGGCGCCCCGTCGCACGGGTAAAAGCACATTTCTGCGCGAAGATCTGGTGCCTCAATGCCTGAACCAGGATTGGGTGCCGGTCTATGTGGATCTGTGGGCGGATCGGGAGAAGGACCCTGCGAATCTCATCAGCGCAGCCATCGCCGCAGCGTTGGTCCCCTACGAGAAAGGGATACGTAAGCTCGCCAAATCAGCGGGCCTTGAAAAGCTCAACTTTTTGCGCACGCTTTCCTGGGAGTTCACAAGACCGCAGCTGCCGCTTGGCGCCACGCTGACGCAGGCGTTGGAGCTGCTGCACAGCGCTGCACAGAAAATGATCGTGTTGATCATCGACGAGGCTCAGCACGCGTTGACCAGCGAGGCGGGCGTCAATGCCATGTTTGCATTGAAAGCTGCACGCGATGAACTCAACCAAGGGGCTGAGCGCGGTATTGGCGGATTGCGGCTGGTCCTTACAGGCTCCAATCGGGACAAGCTGGCGCATCTGGTGTTGAACAAGAACCAGCCGTTCTATGGGTCGAGCATCACGCCGTTTCCGCTGCTGGGCAAAGATTTCACCAAGGCATACACCGCCCACCTGAACAGCCATCTGGCGCAAACCAACCAATTTTCTGCGGTCGATATTGACGCTGCGTTTGATTGGGTGGGCCGTCGACCTGAAATGCTGCGCACGATCATCGGTGATGTCGCGCTGGAGCTTGGAGAGGCGCAAAACCTCGGCGAATTGCTGCGTGATAGCGCCGAATCGCTGCGCGCTGGCGTATGGGAAGAGTTTGAAAGCGCCTATAACACGCTGACGCCCCCGCAACGCGGCGTGTTGGAAGTCATGGCTGATCGTGCGCACGACAACCAGCCGTTTGCGCCGTTTGCCGATGCGACAGTGTTGGCAGTTGGCAAGGCGTTGGAGCGCATGGGCAGTGACGTCGTGCCCGGTACGCAAACCATTCAGGCAGCGATCGATTCGTTGCGTGAGAAAGAACTGGTCTGGAAATCGAACCGGGGCGCCTACGCGCTTGAAGACAATGCGTTTGGCGAGTGGTTGAGGCAGCGCAGACCGTAGCAGCACGCTCGCCGGCGGTAGCGGTCTGTCTGATGTCGATGTACCGACTGACAGAGCCCTGCCGCTGGCAAGCCGTGCTGCCGCAGCGGTGTGTTACTTCAAGCCCTTCATTAACGCCGAACACGCCGCCTTGTACGCCTCATGCTGATACTTGTTCAGCCCCGCAGGCAGGTCGAAAGTGTGCTTCTTCATCTGCGCATTGATGGTCTGCGGCGACAGCAGCACCACATCGCAGTCATCCAGCAACTGAAAAATCGTCTCGATCTTGAACGTGGTCGGGCCACCCGCAAATTCGCCTTTTTTGCTGCGCTTTTTGATGGCGATGTGGGTGATGGCGTTTTCATGGATGAAGCTGGAGATCTGACGCGCGAAGGCTTTGACGTTGGCGGCTTCGTCATCGTCCTCCAACGCGATTTTTTTGGTCGCCAGCGGCAGATGTTCAGGAGCGCCGGATGCGCGAGTGGCGACGGCGAAAATGGCTTCGCTGCCTTTGATTTCTACGCCGCAGATGTTCATGTGCAAGCCTTGGAGTCGGAGATGATGGGGAGTTTGCTGCTGGCGACTGCGTCCTGTCAGACACCTCTTGAGCGCCTGAAACTGCTGATTCGCCAGCAGACTGACTCCCACAGGGTGCCTGCCGCCATTGCTGGGTCAGGCACATAAGATGTGAGGTTTTATTCAGACTGCGCGATGCTTTCCAGGTACTCGGAGCGCTCGTCGCTCATGCGCGCCAGGCAGTCGTTCTGCCCGATGTTGAATTCTTTGGTGCCGGGTTTGGCAGGGAATACTTCCACAGCGCAGTCGGCGTCGCGCAGTTTTTTCCAGGCATCCTGAGCCGTTTTCAGCTTGGCGATAAACTCGTTGGCCTGCGCCTTATTGGCGCCGAATTGAGTGTTCACCCGTTCTTGCAGGTTGCCGAAGTTCTCATCCAGCAGCTTGACGGCGGTGTCGCGGCTGTACACGGAACATTCCAGAGTCTGTTTGTCTTCGTCCACGCCGTCGCAAGGGGTTGCGTCCGGATTTGCCGCCGCGTGAGCGCCTGTCGCGAATAGAGCCAGAGCCAGAAAAATCGTCTTCATTGGGGTTTCCCGATTCAGTGATGCTGAGGATTCTCGCCCAAGCGCGCGGCAAAGAACAGTTATCAAACGCAGGCGGCAGAAGCTGGCCGTCAGCCTATGTCGTTTCTTGACGCTTTCGGCAATTCCCCTGTCGTTTTTGCACCCGGCTCCTCCGACCCTACGGCATATGCTGGCCCCAAAGCGCCGGCAGACGTTTCGGTGCGTGATTAACCTAGAGGGGACAGCCTGATGAGCCCGGCCGAATTGCACGCAGACAGCATCGTTATCGACGGTCTGATCATTGCCAAATGGAACCGTGAGCTGTTTGAAGACATGCGCAAAGGTGGCCTGACCATGGCCAACTGCACAGTGTCGGTGTGGGAAGGCTTCAAGCAGACGGTCGACAGCATCGCTGCGAGCCAGAAGCTGATTCGCGAGAACAGCGACCTGGTGATTCAGGTGCGCAACACCGCTGACATTCGCAAGGCGAAAGAGCTGGGCAAGACCGGCATCCTGTTCGGCTTCCAGAACGCCCACGCCTTCGAAGACCAAATTGGCTATGTCGAGATCTTCAAGCAGCTGGGCGTGGGCATCGTGCAGATGTGCTACAACACCCAGAACCTTGTCGGCACTGGTTGCTACGAGCGCGACGGCGGCCTGTCGGGTTTCGGCCGTGAAATCGTCGCGGAAATGAACCGCGTCGGCATCATGTGCGACCTGTCCCACGTCGGGTCTAAAACGTCTGAAGAAGTCATCCTCGAATCGAAGAAGCCAGTGACCTATTCCCACTGCCTGCCTTCGGGTCTGAAAGAACACCCTCGCAACAAATCCGATGCTGAACTCAAGTTCATCGCTGACCACGGCGGTTTTGTCGGCGTGACCATGTTCGCGCCGTTCCTGGCCAAGGGCATTGATTCGACCATCGACGACTACGCCGAAGCCATCGAATACGTGATGAACATCGTCGGCGAAGACGCCATCGGCATCGGCACCGACTTCACTCAGGGGCATGGCCAGGAATTCTTCGAATACCTGACCCACGACAAGGGCTACGCCCGCCGTCTGACCAACTTCGGCAAGATCATTAACCCGCTGGGTATCCGCACCGTCGGCGAATTCCCGAACCTGACCGAAACCCTGCTCAAACGCGGCCATTCTGAACGTGTCGTGCGCAAGATCATGGGCGAGAACTGGGTCCGCGTATTGGGCGATGTCTGGGGCGAATAAGCCGTAGAACACTGAATTTCTCCCTCTCCCGTCCGCGGAGAGGGCATCCGACCAAATTTTTCTGGAGTTGAGTTTCCATGGCCAAGATCGCCCCGCAATTGCCAATCGAAGTCGACAGCGAGACCGGTGTCTGGACCTCCGATGCTTTGCCAATGCTGTACGTGCCTCGTCATTTCTTCGTCAACAACCACATGGGCATCGAAGAAGTGCTGGGCGCCGAAGCCTACGCCGAAATCCTCTACAAGGCGGGTTACAAGTCCGCCTGGCACTGGTGTGAAAAAGAAGCCGAGTGCCATGGCATCGAGGGCGTCGCGGTGTTTGAGCACTACATGAATCGCCTGTCGCAGCGCGGCTGGGGCCTGTTCAAGATCCAGGAAATCGACCTGGACAAAGGCACCGCCAGCGTCAAGCTCGAGCACTCAGCGTTCGTTTACGTGTACGGAAAAGTCGGTCGCAAGGTCGATTACATGTTCACAGGCTGGTTCGCGGGCGCCATGGACCAGATTCTCGCTGCCAAAGGCAGTTCCGTTCGCACGGTAGCCGAACAGGTTTATGGCGGATCGGAAGAGGGCCACGAAGATGGCCTGTTCGTCGTAAACCCTATTTAAACCGAGCCGTTTTAAAGCGTCGCGAGCGAAGGCCAGGCAAGGCGAACTCAAGCGAGAAAGCGGAGTTGACTTTAGTCAATGAGCATTTCGAGTTTGAGTTCAACGCAGCATCGCCGAGCGCAGCAGCTTTCTTTCGTCTTGAGGAGTTAGAAATGGCTTTCGAAGCAATGTTTCAGCCGATTCAGATCGGCAAACTGACAATCCGCAATCGCGTCCTCAGTACCGCGCACGCCGAGGTTTATGCCACCGATGGCGGCATGACCACCGACCGTTACGTGAAGTATTACGAGGAGAAAGCCAAAGGCGGCATCGGCCTGGCCATTTGTGGCGGCTCTTCCAGCGTGGCGATCGACAGCCCGCAAAGCTGGTGGAAGTCGGTCAACCTGGCCACCGACAAGATCATCCCGCACTTCCAGAATCTCGCAGACGCCATGCACAAGCATGGCGCCAAGATCATGATCCAGATTACCCACATGGGCCGTCGTTCCCGTTGGGACGGCGACCACTGGCCGACGCTGATGTCGCCATCGGGGATCCGCGAGCCTGTGCACCGCGCGACGTGCAAGACCATCGAGCCGGAAGAGATCTGGCGCGTGATCGGCAACTACGCCAGCGCTGCCGCTCGCGCCAAGGCCGGTGGCCTGGACGGCGTGGAACTGTCGGCCGTGCACCAGCACATGATCGACCAGTTCTGGAGCCCGCGCGTCAACAAGCGTACGGACGAGTGGGGCGGCAGCTTCGAAAACCGTATGCGTTTCGGTCTGGAAGTGATCAAGGCTGTGCGTAAGGAAGTCGGTCCCGACTTCTGCGTGGGCCTGCGTATCTGTGGTGACGAGTTTCACCCGGACGGTCTCAGCCATGAAGACATGAAAGAGATCGCCAAGTATTACGACCAGACCGGCATGATCGACTTCATCGGTGTGGTGGGCTCGGGGTGCGACACGCACAACACCCTGGCCAACGTGATCCCCAATATGAGCTATCCACCGGAGCCATTTCTGCACCTGGCGGCCGGTATCAAGGAAGTGGTCAAGGCGCCGGTTTTGCACGCGCAGAACATCAAGGACCCGAACCAGGCCACGCGTATTCTGGAAGGCGGTTACGTCGACATGGTCGGCATGACCCGCGCGCACATCGCCGACCCGCACCTGATCACCAAGATCAAAATGGGTCAGGTCGACCAGATTCGTCAGTGCGTCGGTGCCAACTACTGCATCGATCGCCAGTATCAGGGTCTGGACGTGCTGTGCATCCAGAACGCCGCGACCTCCCGTGAATACATGGGTGTGCCGCACATCATCGAGAAAACCACCGGCGTGAAACGCAAAGTGGTGATCGTCGGCGCCGGTCCTGCCGGGATGGAAGCAGCGCGTGTGTCGGCTGAGCGCGGCCACGACGTGACCCTGTTCGAGAAGAAGGACGCGATTGGCGGCCAGATCACCACGGCCTCGAAGGCGCCGCAGCGTGACCAGATCGCCGGTATCACCCGCTGGTATCAGCTGGAACTGGCGCGCCTGAAAGTGGATCTGCGTCTGGGCACCGCTGCTGATGTCGCCACCATTCGCGACCTGCGTCCTGATGTGGTGGTGCTGGCGGTGGGCGGCCACCCGTTCATCGAGCAGAACGAGCACTGGGGCGCGGCGGAAGGCTTGGTGGTCAGCAGCTGGGACGTGCTGGACGGCAAAGTTGCACCGGCCAAGAACGTGCTGGTCTACGACACCATCTGTGAATTCACCGGGATGTCGGTGGCCGATTTCATGGCCGACAAAGGCAGCCAGGTGGAGATCGTCACCGACGACATCAAGCCGGGCGTGGCCATGGGCGGCACGTCGTTCCCGACGTACTACCGCAGCATGTACCCGAAAGAAATCATCATGACCGGCGACATGATGCTGGAGAAGGTCTACCGCGAAGGCGACAAGTTGGTGGCGGTCCTGGAAAACGAGTACACCGGCGCCAAAGAGGAGCGGGTGATCGACCAGGTGGTGATCGAGAACGGCGTGCGTCCTGACGAAGAGCTGTACTACGGCTTGAAAGAGGATTCGCGCAACAAGGGCCAGATCGACATCGACGCCCTGTTCGCGATCCAGCCACAGCCGCTGTTGAGCCAGGCGGGTGATGGGTACCTGCTGTACCGCATCGGCGACTGCGTGGCGCAGCGTAATACCCATGCTGCGATCTACGACGCACTGCGGCTGTGTAAAGACTTCTAAGCCAAACCTCCTGTGGGAGCCGGCTTGCTGGCGAAGAACGATAACGCGGAACGACACATACACCGCGTTGCCCGGTTCGCCAGCAAGCCGGCTCCCACAAGGCCCTAGCAAGACCCGAGGTCTTTTGGGAGCTCCACATGTTAAGCACTCTTCTTCCAATCCTGCTGTTCGCCGCCCTGGGTCTCGCGATCCTCGGCGCCTTGCGGCGGGCTGCCATGTGGCGCAACGGGCGTGCGTCCAAAGTCGATCTGCTGGGCGGACTGCTGGCGATGCCCAAGCGCTACATGGTCGATCTTCACCACGTGGTCGCGCGGGACAAATACATCGCCAACACCCACGTCGCTACGGCGGGTGGCGCGGTGGCGTCGATCATTCTGGCGATTCTGGTCCACGGTTTTGGCCTGCATAACCGCATCCTCGGTTACGCGCTGTTGCTGATGTCGGCGGCGATGTTCGTCGGTGCCATCTTCATGTACCTGCGTCGACGCAACCCGCCAAGCCGTTTGTCGAGAGGCCCGTGGATGCGCCTGCCGAAAAGCCTGCTAGCGTTTTCCGGTTCGTTCTTCCTCGTGACCTTGCCGGTCGCGGGTATTCTCCCGGAAAACTTCGGTGGCTGGCTGTTGGCAATCATCCTGGGGATCGGCGTGCTGTGGGGCGTTTCCGAATTGTTCTTCGGCATGACCTGGGGCGGCCCCATGAAACACGCCTTCGCCGGGGCCCTGCACTTGGCGTGGCACCGACGCGCTGAACGCTTTGGCGGTGGTCGCTCCACAGGTTTGAAGCCGCTCAACCTTGCAGACCCGACTGCGCCGCTGGGCGTGGAAAAACCTAAAGACTTCACGTGGAACCAGTTGCTCGGCTTCGATGCCTGCGTGCAGTGCGGTAAGTGCGAAGCCGCGTGCCCGGCGTTCGCCGCGGGCCAGCCGTTGAACCCGAAAAAGCTGATTCAGGATATGGTCGTCGGTCTGGCGGGCGGCACAGACGCCAACTTTGCAGGCAGCCCGTATCCAGGGAAGCCGATCGGCGAACACGGCGGCAACCCGCATCAGCCGATCGTCAACGGTCTGGTCGATGCTGAAACCCTGTGGTCGTGCACCACCTGCCGCGCCTGCGTGGAAGAGTGCCCGATGATGATCGAGCACGTTGACGCTATCGTCGACATGCGTCGCCACTTGACCCTGGAAAAAGGCGCGACCCCTAACAAGGGTGCCGAGGTCCTGGAAAACCTCATCGCCACCGACAATCCGGGCGGTTTTGCACCGGGCGGCCGGATGAACTGGGCAGCTGATTTAAACCTCAGTTTGATGAGCGAGAAGAAAACGACCGACGTGCTGTTCTGGGTCGGTGATGGCGCGTTCGACATGCGCAATCAGCGCACCCTGCGCGCGTTTGTCAAAGTCTTGAAGGCGGCCAGGGTCGACTTCGCGGTCTTGGGCCTTGAGGAGCGTGACAGCGGCGACGTCGCCCGTCGTCTGGGTGATGAAGCGACCTTTCAGATGCTCGCCAAACGCAATATTCAGACGCTGTCCAAGTACAGCTTCAAGCGCATCGTCACCTGCGACCCGCACAGCTTCCATGTGCTGAAAAACGAATACGGCGCTTTCGACGGCAACTACTTCGTGCAGCACCACAGCACCTACATGTCCGAGCTGATTGGCGATGGCGCGCTGAGCCTGGGCCAACACAAAGGCTCAAGCGTGACCTATCACGATCCGTGCTACCTGGGCCGTTACAACGGCGAGTACGAGGCGCCGCGTCAGGTGCTCAAGGCGCTGGGCATCGAGGTCAAGGAAATGCAGCGTTCCGGTTTCCGCTCCCGTTGCTGCGGCGGCGGTGGCGGCGCGCCGATCACGGACATTCCGGGCAAACAGCGGATTCCCGACATGCGCATGGAAGACATCCGCGAAACCGGCGCCGAGCTGGTGGCTGTGGGTTGTCCACAATGCACCGCGATGTTGGAAGGCGTGGTCGAACCTCGGCCGATGATCAAAGACATTGCCGAACTGGTGGCCGATGCATTGCTTGAAGACGCAGCGCCAGTCAAATCGGCGCCTGCCAAACGTGAACCTGCGGAGGCGCATTGATGAGCGACATTATCCGCCGCGACCCTCGTGCCGAGTGGATCGCCCGCAACCGCCTGCACCCGCTGCACGCGGCCATGCAACCGACACAATCCAGCTGGATGGGACCGAACGGCATCCTCCGCAAAAACCTGCACGGCATCGGGTTTATCGGCCCCAACGGCATCAAGCGCATCGACCGCAGCGGCGCACAGCAGGGCGGGTCCACCAAGCGTTCAGCGTCAGTCGAAGTGCAGTTGCCGTTGCATCACGTTGCCGATCCGGCCTTCTTCATCGCCGTTGTGCCCGACATGGTCGGCGGTCGCCTGAGCAGCCACGACCGTGACCTGCTTGGCTTGGCCCACAGCTTGGCGGGCAAGGACGGCGCCGTATTGGCCGTAGTCTTCGGTGAGCACAAAGAAAGCGCGTTCGATACCGCTGGCGTTGACCGTCTGCTGATACTGGAAGGCGACGAATTTGCCGGTTACTCACCTGAACAGCGCGTGCAAGGATTGCGGGCTGTGGATAACCAGTTCGACCCACGCCATTGGCTGTTGCCCGACAGCCGCACCGGCGGTGGCGAGCTGGGCCGTCGCTTTGCCGCAAGCGTAGGCGAGCGGCCTGCCACCCGCGTTTGGCAGGTGAAGGACGATCAGGCCACAGGCCGTGCCGGTGCGGGGCGCGAGGACCTCTTACGTCCATTGTCTCGCGTGATCCTTGCGGCCGCCGAGTGCGCCGAACCCGTCAGCGAAACACGTCATGAAGCGCTGCCTGTCGAGTTGTGCACAGCCATCGTGCGGAGCCTTCCTCGCATCGAGGACCTCGGCGCGGTGGCCGTCGATCCGGCACTTATCCCCATGGCCGAAGCGGAGTTCATCTTCTCCGGCGGCAATGGTGTTAAGGACTGGGCATTGTTCCATCGCACGGCAGTCGCACTGGGCGCCACCGAAGGCGCCTCTCGCGTGGCGGTGGACGACGGCTACATGACCCGGGATCGCCAGGTCGGCGCATCAGGCACCTGGGTTACGGCCCGTGTTTATGTCGCTGTGGGCATCTCCGGCGCGATCCAGCACTTACAGGGCATTGGCGCGTGTGACAAAGTCGTGGCAATCAACCTCGACCCGACCTGCGACATGATCAAACGTGCAGATCTGTCAGTGATTGGCGAAAGCGCTGAAATCCTCGACGCGCTCATCGAAGCCGTCGAGGTCTACCGGAACGGGGCAAAACGCGATGCAGCCTGAGAAAAAATTGCCTGTGGATAAAGCGGCGCTTCACGTCATCAGCCTGGTCTCCATCGGTGCGCACCCGACTTCCGGTCGGCCGCGCCGCGCCGAGCAGGATGCGCGCGCTGTCGAGCTGGGCTTGCAACTGGCTGGGGATAACTTACACGTGCTGCATGCCGGTAGCGCCGACGAGCCCGCGCTGCGTGCTTATCTCGGGATGGGCCTGAAAGAGTTGCACGTTCTCGACCAACCCCAGGATGCCGACGCGCTGCCGGGGCTGGCTGATTACATTCGCGAATCCGGCGTACAGCTGGTGCTTGCTGGCACCCAGGCTGAAACGGGCGAAGGCTCCGGCATGCTGCCTTACCTGCTCGCCGAAAAGCTCGGCTGGCCGCTGGTGGTCGGTATGGCCGAAGTGGAATCCATTAGCAATGGCAGCGCCCATGTGCTCCAGGCGTTGCCACGCGGTCAACGGCGCCGCCTGAAGGTGCGTCTGCCATTCCTCGCGACTGTGGATAACGCCGCGCCAAAGCCGCGCCAAAGCGCCTTCGGCCCGGCGCAGCGCGGCACGCTAGACGTGGAAGAAATCGAGGTGGTCATCGACGAGTTATTCACAGATGCGCAACTGACCCCCGCCAAACCCCGTCCAAAACGCTTGAAAGTGATCAAGGCGAAAAGCGGGGCAGACCGGATGAAAGCGGCGACAGCGAAAGCCAGCGGCGGCGGCGGGCAAGTGCTTAAAGGTGTAAGCCCCCAGGAAGGCGCTGCGGCGATTTTGAAGCTGTTGATAGAGGAAGGGGTCGTGCGTTAAGGCGCACTTCCTCAAACGCAAAAGGCGCCTTATTGGCGCCTTTCGTGTTTGAGACCGCGGATCATCAAACGCTACTGCGCGTGATAACTCTGGATGTAGTTCGTTTTTGTCATGCAAACCCAGTCTCACGCAGCTTGGCATACGCAGAGGCAAAGACGCTGTTGACCTCTTCTATTGTTCTAGGCCGGAAGGTGACGATACCTAGCAGCTCTCGTGGAGGCATAGCAGGGCGGCCTCCCTGATCGATCAGGTGGGCACTGGCTCTCGAGACGACGTCTGGCAAGAAAGGAGTTCTGATTTTCGTGATGGAGTTCTTCCAGTCAGGTTGACCAGGTAGCGAGTTTAGAATGCCTTGACAGAGGTAGATGTCAGACGTCTTATTTACTCCCCAACTAATCCACATACCCACAATCCCTGTGTACCCACCTGTGGATAAACTGTCTGCCTATTGCTACAAGCCTTGTACTGCTTGGTCTCCAAGCCGTAGATCAAAAACTGACCAACCTATCTAGCGGTTTTTAAACGCTTTTTCTCCACAGTTAATTCTGAATAGGGCGCCGTTCTGCCCACATTCTCTGTGAGCGTCTATGTGGATAAGATGTTTGCTTTCCTCTACAGGCCACGTAGAACGGTGCCTGCAGGTGATTGTACAAATATTGATCAGTTCGATATTTCGTTAGAGATCAACCCTTTCTAGTTACCAGAATCTCGCCAGTCATTAGTCTTTTCCACAACCGTAGCTAATTGCGGGAAGTTTCGCACAATCTCTGTTGGCGGTTCTGTGGATAAGGTGTTCGCGGTCCTCTATGAGCCTTATATTCCGTGACCTCCATGGGTTTGATCAAAATATGATCAGCTATTTCTCATTCATGTCATTCTAAATAGGTCACGGTATTTTCGGGTTTTTGCCAAGGCGTGAATCGACTTCCCTACAATTGCTGTGGGTTGTGCTGTGGATAAGTTGTTTGTGGATGCTGGAGAGAAGCGGCTGGGTTGTGGGAATGCGGGGTTGAGCGTTTTTTGAACAGTTTGAGGAGTCGCCATCACTTGTGGGAGTCGGCTTGCTGGCGAATGCGCCGTATCAGTCAGATCAATGCTGAATGACACACCGCGTTCGCCAGCAAGCCGGCTCCCACAGGGGAAAGGGTGTTCTCGATTACTCGTGATTAACCGCCACACCCTTCAAATAAGGCGCAGGCTCTGCCCCCATGTTTTCAAGCAGCTTGGCGCTGTACCAGTCGATGAAATTGACTACGCCGAACTCGTAGGTTTTCGAGTAGGGCCCTGGCTGGTAGGCGACGGAGTTGATGCCGCGCTGGTTTTCTTCGGCCAGGCGACGGTCTTGGTCGTTGGTGGCGTCCCAGACTTCACGCAGGCGCGCGACGTCGTAGTCCACGCCTTCGACGGCGTCTTTGTGCACCAGCCATTTGGTGGTGACCATGGTTTCCTGTGCGCTCAGCGGCCACACGGTGAACACGATCACGTGGTCGCCCATGCAGTGGTTCCAGGAGTGTGGCAGGTGCAGGATGCGCATCGAGCCCAGGTCCGGGTTCTGGATGCGGCCCATGAGTTTCTTGCTGCCTTGCTGGCCGTCCATGGTCATGGACACGGTGCCTTTGAGCAGCGGCATGCGCACGATACGGTTACGCAGGCCGAAGCTCTTGTGCAGGTATGGAATCTTCTCGGCTTCCCAAGCCGCAGCGGATTCAGCGACATGATCCTTGAATTTCTGGTCGGCGCGTGGATCGTTGGTGTCGTCCCACTCCAGCAGGGTATTCAACAGTTCAGGGTGCGAACCGCTGCAGTGGTAACACTCGCGGTTGTTTTCCAGCACCAGCTTCCAGTTGGCTTTTTCGATCAAGGTGGTTTGCACCGCCACCTTGGTGTTTTCCATATCGTACGGTTCCATGTAGTGATTCAGCGTCTGCAGGAACTCGTCGATGGCCGGCGGGTTTTCCGCCAGGCTGATGAAGATGTAGCCGCCTGACACCTTGCAGTGCACGGGCTTGAGGCTGAATTTCTGCATGTCGAAGTCGGCGCCCATTTCAGTGCCAGCGTACAGCAGGCGGCCGTCGAGTTCGTAGGTCCACTGGTGGTATGGGCACACCAGTTTGGCAACTTTACCTTTTTCCTTGGTGCACAGACGCGAGCCGCGATGGCGGCAGACGTTGTGGAACGCGTTGATCGAACCGTCCGGCTTGCGCACCACCAGGATCGGGTTCTTGCCGATTTCCAGGGTCAGGAAGTTGCCCTTCGCCGGAATTTCGCTGGTCATGCCCGCGATCAGCCATTCCTTTTGAAAGATTTCCTGCATGTCGATTTCAAACAGCCGCTCATCGCTGTAGAAAGGCTGCGGCAGCGAGTAGGTGCGCTCACGGGTTTGCAGCATCTCAGCGGTGGCCTTGCGTGCGGGTTCCAGCGGATCGCCCAGGCTCAGAGTTGCGGTGACGTCCATCTTTCAAGTCCTCAGACCGCGATTTCAGCGATCTAAAAAATGTGGCTAATACGGTTGTGGGGTGTTCGGCACGCGAGGCGACGGTTGTCTCTGTCGCTCATGGTTATGGGTAAAAAATCTGTATTCGATTGACGGCGAGTGTGTAGCCGGGCGCGACACGAACCTTATCCATGGGCGACATGGCCGAATCCGTTTCCGACTACGCAGCCCCTATAGATCGGGGCTGGTCGCCATAAGTATGTGAATGTCGCTGATAGGTAAATAGGTGGCTCGTGCGTTACGCAGAATCGCCACCATAAGAGGCCGACAGTCGGCCGTGGAGAGTGAGTATGTCCCAGAGTTTCCTCAACCCCGTCACCACGCAGACCTGGGCCAATGGCCGCCACCTGGTGCGGGTCGTCAAAGTGATCCAGGAAACCTGGGACGTGCGCACCTTTTGCTTCATGGCCGATCAGCCGATCCTGTTCTTTTTCAAGCCGGGTCAGTTCGTCACCCTGGAGCTGGAAATCGACGGCGTGCCGACCATGCGCTCGTACACCATTTCCAGTTCGCCATCGGTGCCGTACAGCTTTTCCATCACGATCAAGCGCGTGCCGGGCGGCAAAGTGTCCAATTGGCTGCACGACACCCTGCATGAAGGCCAGGAGCTGGCGGTCCACGGGCCGGTCGGTCTGTTCAACGCCATCGATTTCCCGAACCCGAAGATCCTTTACCTGAGCGGTGGCGTCGGTATCACGCCAGTCATGTCCATGGCGCGCTGGTATTACGACACCAACGCCAATGTCGACATGGTGTTTGTCCACAGCTCACGCTCGCCGAAAGACATCATCTACCACCGTGAACTGGAACAGATGGCGTCGCGCATCAATAACTTCTCGCTGCACATCGTCTGTGAGAAGCACGGTTTGGGTGAGCCTTGGGCCGGTTATCGCGGCTACCTGAACCAGAAGATGCTGGAGCTGATGGCGCCCGATTTCATGGAGCGCGAAGTCTTCTGTTGCGGCCCGACCCCTTACATGAACGCGGTCAAGCGGCTGCTGGAAGCCAACGGCTTCAACATGGCCCAGTATCACGAAGAGTCCTTCGGTGCGACGCCACCGGAGGCCCGCGCCGACGCCGTGGAACACGCCGAGCAAGCCGCCGACGCCCCGGAAATCGACACCGCCGAGCTGCATCAGGTTGAATTTACCGATACTGGCAAGAGCATCCGCGTGGCGCCTGGCGAAACCGTCCATGCAGCAGCCGCCAAGCTGGGCCTGATGATTCCGAAAGCCTGCGGCATGGGCATCTGTGGCACCTGCAAAGTGATGAAACTCAGCGGCGAAGTCGAGATGGAACACAACGGCGGTATCACCGACGACGACGTGGAAGAGGGCTACATCCTGTCGTGCTGCAGCGTCCCGAAAGGTGATGTGCGAATCGAGTATTGATCCCTTGACTGGCTGATTGCGTCTGACGGACGCAATCCCTAGGAGCCGGCGTGCTGGCGAAAGCGTCTGGTCAGTCGCTCATGAGGCGTCTGCTATTGCGCGTTCGCCAGCAAGCCGGCTCTCACAGTTGTTATGCGCTGCGTAGATCGTTACAGCCTGAACCGCGCCACCATCCCGTTCAGGTCCACCGCCAGGCGCGACAATTCGTTGCTGGCAGCGCTGGTCTGGCCGGCGCCGGTGGCCGACTGAGTCGACAGGTCGCGGATGTTGACCAGATTGCGGTCCACTTCACGCGCCACTTGCGCCTGCTCTTCGGCGGCGCTGGCGATCACCAGATTGCGTTCGTTAATCTCGACCACCGCGGTGTTAATGGTGTCCAGCGCCAGACCTGCACCTTTGGCGATGCTCAGGGTCGATTCGGCGCGTTCGGTGCTGCTGCGCATCGAATTGACCGCCTGCTCGGTGCCGCCTTGGATACTGCTGATCATCCGTTCGATTTCGCTGGTCGATTGCTGGGTGCGGTGGGCAAGGGCGCGAACTTCGTCGGCCACAACAGCGAAACCACGGCCTGCCTCCCCCGCACGGGCTGCCTCGATAGCAGCGTTGAGGGCCAGCAAGTTGGTCTGGTCGGCCAAGCCGCGAATCACGTCCAGCACTTTGCCGATGTCACGGGATTCGTCAGCCAGATTGCCGATCAAGGTCGCAGTGCCCTGCACATCGCTGCTCATGCGTTCAATGGCGCTGACGGTCTCTTGCACCAGATCGCGGCCGTCGCTGGCCGACGTCGTGGCGTTTTTTGAGGCTTCAGAGGTGCTCACCGCATTGCGCGCGACTTCCTCTACGGCGCTGGTCATCTCGTTGACAGCGGTGGCGGCTTGTTCGATTTCGTTGTTCTGTTGCGAGAGACCCCGGGCGCTCTCGTCGGTAACCGCGTTCAGCTCCTCGGCTGCGGAAGCCAATTGAGTGGCAGAGCCGGTAATGCGTTGCAGGGTGTCGCGCAGTTTCGACTGCATCTTCAGCATGGCGCTGAGCAGGCGACCGGCTTCGTCCGAACCCTCTACGGCGATGGTGTGAGTCAGGTCGCCCTCGGCGATTTCTTCAGCGGCCTTGAGGGCAGAGGCAATCGGACGGGTGATGCTGTTGGTCAGCAACCAGGCGAACAGGAGGGTCAGCACGGTGGCGATGATCAGCAGCGTGACGACCATCGTGAAGGCAGTCGAATACTGGTCCGAGGCAATTCTATTGGTGTCATTGAGCTGCTGAGTGTTGATTTCCACCAGCTTGCCCAGCGCTGTGTTCATCTGGTCGGAGTTAGTCTGCAGGTCGTTGTTGAGCAAGGTCGTGAGGTCATCGAGCTTGTTAGCGTTGCTTAACAACTTCATGCGTTCTTCGAGGTTGCGGTAGTCGCCCAGCAGCTTGACGTACTGATCGTACGTGGCTTGCTCTTCAGGGGCGGCGATCAGTTTGACGTAAATCGCGCGGGCCTCTTCAATCTGGCGATTGCGCATGGCCAGCAACTCGATGGTTTTCTGCTGGGTGTCCGCTTCGCGGTTGAGCATCAGGCGGTAAGACAGCACACGCAAGCGAATGCTGGCTTCGGTCAGTTTATCCAGCGCCTTGATGCTCGGCATGCTGTTGGTCGCCATGATTTCAGTGGCGTCGTTAATCTTGCTCATCTGCGCCAGGGCGAAGATGCCGAGCACCAGCATTAGCAGACCAATGATGGAAAAGCCGAGGAACGCGCGGGGCGCGATGTTCATATTACGCAGAGACATGAAGGTTTCCTGAGAAAGCCGCGATCCATGCGTGTAGAAGAGATTTGAAAAAGACGTGCACGGCTTATCGGTTGAAGCGCTAGAGACTTGAACCCTTGCTCATGGCTGTGCGCTTATGCCGCAGGCAGGTCGATCTGACGAACAGTAGGAACAAGATGGGAAAAACGCAGTCAATCAGGGCCGTTATGCGTTTGCGGAATTGAAGCGGCACACAGGATGTTGAGTCGGTGTAGTGGCGTGAATGCCCTGATTTCACTGGTAGCTGAAGTGACTTTTCTTTATCGTACGCGCCCTTTGAAATTTGCCTGAGAAATCAAAATGTTGGAAGCATCCCTAAGCCAGTTGGAAAAGCTCGTCAGTGATCTGGTGCAACAGAATCAGACGCTGCTAGACACGAATGAGCAGCTCGCCCTGGAGCTGAAACAAGCCAAGGATGACAACGACAGTTTGCAGCTGAGTTTGCTGGAGCAGGAAGAAAAGCAGGGCGCGACGGCTGCCCGTATCCAGGCACTGGTGGATCGCGCGACCGGCGCCAGCGCGGTCAGCGCATGATCATCGACCGCGGCACCACCAAGGTCATTTCCATTCTGGGCAACGACTACACCATCAAGGCGCCTGAAGGTCAGGAGCAGACCTTGATGGAGGCCGTGGTCATGCTCAAGTCGGCGCTCTCCGACACCAAGCGCAGCTACCCGACCTTGATTGGCGACCGCTTGCTGGTGTTGGCGGCGCTGAACCTGTGTTCGAAACAGATCGAACTCAAACAACAGCACGCCGACGCGTTGAGTCGTTACGAAGACAAGGTCAGCGCGACGGTCGAGGTGATCGAGAAAGTGATTGCGCAGGGTTGAGAGGCCTTGGCATCGAGGGGACAGTGGTCAGCAGCGCACGATTTGCACGCTGCGTCACGAAGGCGCGACACATTCGCTCATTGCGACGAGAAAGCGGCTGAGCGCACAGGCTTTGCACTGACCATCCCGGCAGGCGATCCGGTAGAACCACCGAATCGCGCGTCAAGACCTATCAGCCTGTGCGATCGCAGGATTATTCCTTGTGGTACGAAGTTGCGCGTTCCACTTCCTCTTTCGAACCCAAGAACACCGCCACGCGCTGGTGCAGGCCTTCAGGCTGAATGTCGAGAATGCGCTGATGGCCGTCGGTGGACGCGCCGCCAGCCTGTTCGACCAGGAACGACATGGGGTTGGCTTCGTACATCAAGCGCAACTTGCCCGGTTTGGAAGGCTCGCGGGCGTCACGCGGGTACATGAACAGACCGCCACGGGTCAGGATGCGATGCACGTCGGCGACCATCGCGGCCACCCAGCGCATGTTGTAGTTTTTCTTGAGCGGGCCTTCTTCGCCGGCCAGCAGCTCCTCAACGTAACGCTTGACCGGGGCTTCCCAGTGACGCTGGTTGGACATGTTGACCGCGAATTCCTGAGTGGACTCAGGGATCTTGATGTCTTCATGGCTCAGCACGAAGCTGCCCATTTCGCGGTCCAGGGTGAAGCCTTTGACGCCGTGACCCAAGGTCAGCACCAGCATGGTTTGTGGGCCATAAATAGCGTAACCGGCGGCAACTTGTTGAGTGCCAGGCTGCAGGAAGGCCTTTTCGTTCAGGGCCTCGTTCTGGCTCAGGTATTCGTTAGGGCAACGCAGCACCGAAAAGATGGTGCCGACTGGGGCGTTGATGTCGATGTTGGACGAGCCGTCCAGAGGGTCGAATACCAGCAGGTACGCGCCTTTCGGGTATTTGCCGGGGATCTGATAGGCGTTATCCATTTCTTCCGACGCCATGCCCGCCAGGTGGCCGCCCCATTCGTTGGCTTCGAGCAGGATTTCGTTGGACATGACGTCCAGCTTCTTCTGCACTTCACCTTGAACGTTTTCGGTACCCATGCTGCCGAGCACGCCGCCCAGGGCGCCTTTGGATACCGCGTGACTGATTTCCTTGCATGCACGCGCCACCACTTCGATAAGGAAGCGCAGATCGGCAGGCGTGTTGTTGCTGCGGGTCTGCTCGATCAGATAGCGACTCAGGGTAACGCGGGACATGGAGAGCTCCGGAAGAAGGGGATATAAAAACGCGCACAGTTTAGCGCGTGTCAGGACTTATTACTGCCTGTCAGACCGACTCTGTAGTGAATGAGTTCACGGGCTACAGCAGCGTAGACGTTGGGCCGTGACACGTTGAAGAACCCCGTTCACGTTTTTGCAGGTGCGGGATCGGTTCAGCGTCATCGCTTCGCATTCGATGCGCGTAATGTGCCAATCGCCATCCAGCCGAGAAAAATCACACCCAGCACCAGGACGCTCCACAGACCGACGCGTTTCCAGTCCGGCCCAGCATTCATTGGTGAGGGAGGCGCGCTGACCGCCACCGGGGCCGTCGACAACTGAGCTGTGCCCAGCGCTGCCAGCTTCTCAGGCGTCACACCGGGCACCAGCATGTTCAGTGGCAGATTCGCCCCTTTGATGGTCGCGTTGCCGATGGCCAAGCTATAAGGCGGTGCACCCCGTCCCAGAAAGACCACTTGTGTGGCACGCACGGCGAAACTGAGCTTGGGTGCATCGTTGCCCAGGCCACCGCCACGATCATCGACTTCGAGTTTCAGCTGTCGCACGACAGCGCCTGACAGCTGCATTTCGTCCTGAAGCACTTCCTGGCCGTTCTGGGTCAAGCGATAGAGCAGGCTGTCGTCGATGAGCTGCCAGGGGGCGTTGCCATCTGCACGCGCATATAGCGTGGCGGGGGCCAGACTGTTGGGTTGAGTGATCTCGACCTTCATGCGCTCCAGCGGCAGGGCGACCGGGAGCTGCCAGACGTAGATGCTGGGCTTCTCGACGGTCCCGGAGATGGCTGGCGACCAGCTCAGCGGCATCACGTCTGGGCGCGTACTGACCAACTGCGCAGCGGTTAAAATCGGCGCCGATTGCGGGTTGATCCACAGCAGACGCAAATAGCGGGCGCTGCGACCGGGCAATGTGACGACCCGCTGCTCGACGCGCTCGTCCGCGAACGACAAACGCGCCACTTGGCTTTCGCCCCAGCGCTTCCAGTGTTGCAAGTCGTCACTGGCCTCGATGCTGAAGCGCTGAAAACCGTCGCGCTCGGCGTCCCAGTCGAGAATCAATTGGTCCAAAGGCCCGTGAAGGGCGCTGGTGTCGAGCAGCCAGCCGCGCAGAATCTCCTCGCCCGCTTCGATCTCCCCCTGGGGCTGGACTTCCACCAGCGTGCCGTTGGCGGTGCGTTCGACACGGATTTTCGGCTCGGCGTCCTTGGCATCGTCGCTGTTGTAGAGCGGGAACCACTTTACATCGACTGGCGTTTCGTCTTGGGCGCGCTGCGGTTGGCTGAGGGTCAGCGCGTAAGGCTGGGCCTGGCCATCGGCGTTGAAAATGCGCACGTCGTTGAGATTGCCTTGGCGAGCGTTCAGTTGAGCGGCGAGCGGCAGCTCGAGGCGATACCACGGCCCTTCGCCGCTCACGCTCAGCGGTAGGTGGCTGGCGAAATCGTTCGGCAGGTCTTCGGCCTGGGCGAACAGCGCGGCGCACAGCATCGATCCAAAAACAGCGGCCTTGACGAGAGACTGACGACTCAACAACGAACTCCTGATTCTCATGGCAGTGCCGAATCCGTCGGCGTGGCTTCATCCGATAACGGGCTGCGAGTCGGTTTCTTCGGCGGCAATGGTGCGAAATATCCCACCACGAGGAGCAGAACGCCAACGCCGATGAACGACACGATTCGTTCGAGGCTGCCGCGATTGCTCAGTTCAACGAAGAACAATTTGCCGACCACAATGCCGATCAGTACCGCGCCAACGATCCACACGTCCCGCTGTTTACGCAGGTGCCCGCCGATCATCAGCGCCAGTGCCATCAAGGTCCAGACGATGGACAGGCCCGCCTGCACGCGCATCGATTCGAACAGCGCATCGGTGTGCCAAGCCACGCCTGCCCAGTGATGGGCGCTGCGCATGACCGTGGCGGTGACCAGCGCGAAGATCGACGCCCCCGCGATGATCAGAGCCACCTTGCGCGCATGATGGGGGCTGACGCCGAGCTGCGGCAGTTGTTGACGCGTCCAGCTGAAAATACCGGCAAGCGTGATCAACAGACCCAGCTCCAACGGGTTGATCACCGGGACGTAAGGCAGCGGATCGGCCGCCCCTTCGCTGAACCAGTTTGCCAGCCAGAACCACGCCAGCATCAGGAACGCCAGGGGCGCAGCGGCCCAGACCCTATATTCGCGGGGGTAGGCACTGACCGGCCACGGCACCCGCCACGGCTCAGTGCGCGGCGCGGTCATCGCCAGCAGATAGAAGCTCGGCAGCACGGCCCAGCCGAGCCAGCGCCAGGCGTTGTAGGACTCGGACAGAATCAGCAGGCCGTAACGCAACTCCAGCGACAGTACGCCGAGGATCAGCCAGCAACCCAGAACATGCGCGGCGCTGCGCAGGTGTCTATTCAGCACGGCGTCCAGCTTCTTCAGCGACAGCACATGAGCGGCGAACACCGCTGCCCAGCCGAGCCAGCCCCAATTCGCAGCGGGGTGGTAATAAGGGTTGAACAGCATCAAGGTCAGCAGCGCGACGCTGGCGGGCATCAACAGCGTGCACAGTTGCGCCAGCCCGACCCATCTGAGGCGCAATGAGACGACGGTCCACAGCCCGACGCTAAGGGCGCCCAGCAGCAGCAACGTCGGTATTTCCCGCGCGCCGGGCACGTAATGCATGCTGACGCACAACGTGATTGACCACCACAGCGCGCCCCACACCAACAGCGCGGGTTGTAAGGCGCGTTCGCTGAATGCCAGACGCAATGTGCCGATCCGCTCGACGACGAAGGCACTGATCAGGCCGGCGAGCGCGATGATCAGCGGCGTCCAGAAATCGCCATGACTGACAGTCGGACCGTCCTTCCACGCCGCCCAGCGACCGACCATCCCGAGGAATGCGAATCCTGCGCCCAGTTGCAGCAGCAAGCCGAAAACGCGCGCCAATCGCCGGTCCTGGCGCATCCCCAGCCAGAACACAGCGGCGCCTTCGACGGCCCAGGCCACGGTTGTCCACTGCGCGCTCAGCCCCAGAGGAATGGCCAGCGTCGCGAACACCACGCCGAGGGACAGGCAGGTTTCAACCAGCAACAGCGCGCGGCCGGGTGCACGGCCAGCGAGGATGCGTGCAATCGCCATATAAAGGAGGCCCAGCACCAGCGCACTGAACGCCGCGCCGAACTCGATGTGCTGGACGATGGCGTATTGCAGGCCAAAACCGGCGATGGGCGTGCCGAACAAGAGGGTTCCGTCGACGTAATGACTGTGCTTCGCCGACCAGCGCAGGACCGCCGCACGGCTGTCGTCTTCAGGGCCTGTTGCGTGTTCTTGAAGCTTGCGTCGGGCAAACAGCAGGCCGATGGCCAGGTACAGCAGGAAGAAAAGAATCAGGAACGGCTCGGTACTCCAGAACAGCTCGGGGGTATAGGCCTTCAATCCCCACCCGCAACCGATGCCGAATGTGCCGACAAAGCCGATCAGGTTCAACGGACGCCATGCCTTGAACCAGGCGATGGCGAAGATTCCGGCGTTGAGCAAGGCGAAATAACTGAACAGCGCGACATGGCTGCCCGCCCCCGATGAGGTCAACAAGGGCGCTGCAAAACCGCCGAGCGCCGCCACGCAGGCGAGGGCCAGCGAGTTTTGCGTCACCGCGAGAATGGCCGAGAACACAGTCACCGCCACCAGTAGGCTAAACGCCATGCCGGGGGCGAGTAACGTGTGGACTTTCATCGCGGCGAACACCGTCAGGTACAGCACCGCCACGCCTGTGCCTTGCAGCATCAGGGCAAAGGATTCGTTGCGTTGGCGCAGCCACCAGCCAAGGCCCAAGAGTGCCAATGCTGCGACGGCAACCCCGGCGTATCGCGCTTCGATGGGCACGACCAGGCCTTCAGTGGCGTAGCGCAGCAGAAACGCCAACCCGAGAAACAGCAGCACCACGCCGACGCGTAACACCGTGTTGCCGCCCAGCAGCCAGTCTTTTGCGTGATTCAGCAAGTTGTCGAACAGGTTGGGCTCGGTGTAATGCGCGGCCGCGGGGCGCGCAGGTTGCAGGTTCTCGGGCGGGCGGCGCCATTCGGAATCGGTGGTAGGTTCAACAAGCTCAGGTTCGAGGTCCGGCAAGTCCCAGAGCAGCTCGGGACCGGTGTCGGCAACAGGTTGGATATCGAGCGGTGTTGGCGCTGGGGCGTCCGGCAGCTGCGTGGCAGCGGAATCCAGCTGGCTCAGACGTAGCTGAAGGGCCTTTAGATCAAGCCGGGTCTCAGCCAGTTCGGCTTTCTGTTCGCTTGTCTGGCGAGCCAGCGATGACAGGCGAACGCTCAAACCCAGAGCCAGGCCGACCACCGCGCCCACAGCACCGCCCATCAGCGATTCATCGAGCACTGCACCGATGAACACCCCTGCCAGCAAAAGAATCCATTGCACGCCACGACATCCCTTTTCCGCCGCAGTGCGGCAATGGCGAGGAGTATATCGGGCGGGGCAAAAGAGGAAACGATTAGTGTCGGGAAGCGAGAACTGCGTCGACAGTCAATGACAACCCTAGGAGCGCGCTTGCCCGCGAAGGTGATCTGTCAGTCAACGTTGCTGCGTCTGAGGAAATGCATCGCGAGCAAGCTCACTCCCACAGGGGCTGGGTCAGTCGGAATCTTCTGCGGACCGTGTGGGAGCGCACTTCCCCGCGACGGAGGTGTGTCAGTCAACATTGCTGCGTCTGACCAAATGCATCGCGAGCAAGCTCACTCCTACAGCGTCGACTCTCAATGACAACTGTAGGAGCGTGGCTTGTCCCGCGATCGGCGGGGTACCCGTCGTAAGTCCAGCGTTCACGGTCTAACAGGCAGGCCACGGGCTCCGATGTTACGGCGGCTGCGGTTGGACGCAACCCTGCGCGGTCGCGGGACACGCCACGCGCCTACAGGGGCCTAGGCCGGTCGGAAGACCTTCCGCGGACCGTGTAGGAGTGAGCTTGCTCGCGATCAGGGTCTGTCAGATCACGTTGCAGTGCCTGGCTCAACGCATTCGCGGGCAAGCGCTCTACAGGGTTTCGCGTTTTGTCGGTTAGTTGATGGGTGATCGTTGCCCTGCGACGACGATCCCCGTTTCTCAATCCAGCGCGTGCCAGATCTCGTTCGCGTATTCGCGAATGGTCCGGTCCGAGGAGAACCAGCCCATGCGCGCGGTGTTGAGCACTGCCGAGCGCCACCATTCCTTGCTGTCGTGCCAGCGTTTTTCGACCCGTGCCTGGGCATCCCAGTACGACTCGAAATCCGCGCAGACAAAGAAACGGTCGTAGTTGATCAACTGCTCGATCAACCCAGCGTAGCGATACGGATCGTCCGGCGAGAACACCCCGCCACGAATCGCTTGCAGCACATCGTTCAGCCGCGACGACGCCGCGATGTCGTTATGCGCGTTGAATTCACCCGCATGTTTGCGTGCTTCGACCTCTTGGGACGTCATGCCGAAGATGAACATGTGTTCCAGCCCGACCTGCTCGCTCATTTCCACGTTGGCGCCGTCGAGGGTGCCGATGGTGAGCGCGCCGTTGAGACCGAACTTCATGTTGCTGGTGCCCGAGGCTTCCAGCCCTGCCGTGGAAATCTGCTCCGACAGGTCGGCGGCCGGAATGATGCTTTCCGCCAGACTCACGTTGTAGTTCGGCAGGAACACCACTTTCAGACGGCCGCGCAGGGTCGGATCGTTGTTCACGGTCCGGGCGATGTCGTTCGCCAGTTTGATGATCAGCTTGGCCGAGTGATAACTGGCCGCCGCCTTGCCCGCGAAAATCTTCACGCGGGGCACCCAGTCGGTGCTGGGGTCAGCGCGCATGGCTTGATACAGCGCCACGGTGTGGAACAGGTTGAGCAGTTGGCGCTTGTATTCGTGAATCCGTTTGACCTGCACGTCGAACAGCGCTTCCGGATTGAGCGCGATGCCCAGTCGTTCCTGAACGATGTTCGCCAGCGCGGTTTTGCTCTGCAGCCGTTGCGCGGCGAATGCTTGCTGGAACGTCGGGTCGTCGGCCAGCGGCTCCAGTTTGAGCAGCGCGGTTTCGTGATTATCCAGCACCTGCTCGCCCAGCTTGTCCACCAACATCGAAGTGAGCTCCGGGTTGGACTGGAACAGCCAGCGGCGGAAGGTGATGCCGTTGGTTTTGTTGTTGATGCGGTCTGGGTACAACTTGTGCAGCTGCGCGAACACGGTCTTGCGCATCAGTTGCGTGTGCAGGGCCGAGACGCCGTTGATGCTGTGCGAGCCGATGAACGCCAGGTTACCCATGCGCACGCGACGGCCATTGTCTTCTTCGATCAACGACACCGCACGCAGCAAACCGAACAGATCCGGATCATCCTTGTGATCGACGCGCACCTGATCGATGTGTTGCGCATTGATCATATAAATGATCTGCATGTGGCGCGGCAGCAGCCGTTCCATGAGGCCGACGGACCACGTCTCCAGCGCCTCGGGCAGCAATGTGTGGTTGGTGTAGGCGAGGGTGCCGACCGTGATGCGCCACGCTTCGTCCCACTCCACGTCGTACAGGTCGATCAGGATGCGCATCAGCTCGGCGACAGCGATCGACGGGTGCGTGTCGTTCATCTGAATCGCGGCGTGTTCGGGCAGGCTGTTGATCGTGTAGCCCATGTTCTTGTGGCGACGCAGCAGATCTTGCAGCGAAGCCGAGACGAAGAAATATTCCTGACGCAGGCGCAGTTCCTGGCCGGCTTCGGTGCTGTCGTTGGGGTACAGCACGCGGGAAATGCTCTCGGCGCGAACCACTTCCGCCACGGCGCCGACGTGGTCGCCCGCGTTGAAGCGTTCCAGATGCAGGTCTTCGACGGCGCGGGCACGCCACAGGCGCAAGGTGTTCACCGCCTTGCCGCGCCAGCCGACCACGGGAGTGTCGTAGGCAATCGCCCGCACGGTTTCGCCCGCGCTCCAGATCTGACGGGTTTCGCCCGACGCATCCAGCACCGGCGCGCCGTTGGGGTCAACGACCGGTTGGACACTGCCGCCGAAGCCAATCTGGTAGATCACTTCCGGACGCTCGAACTCCCACGGGTTGCCGAAATCCAGCCAGTTCTCGGTCTGCTCCTGCTGCCAGCCATCGACAATCGCCTGACGGAACAGGCCATGTTCATAACGGATGCCGTAGCCGTGACCGGCGATGCCGAGCGACGACATGCTTTCCATGAAGCACGCGGCCAGACGCCCCAAACCACCATTGCCCAGCGCCGCATCGGGTTCCAGCGTGCGGATTCTTTCCAAGTCGACGTTAAGGCCCTTGAGCGCTTCACGTGCAGTGTCCAGGATGCCGAGGTTGCTCAGGCTGTCGAACATCAATCGCCCAATCAGAAATTCGAGCGACAGGTAATAGACGCGTTTCTTTTCCTGCCGGTAGATGTAACGGGTGTGGTTCATCCACTTCTCGGCCATTTTGTCGCGAGTGGCCAAGGCGATCGCCATGAACCAGTCATGGTCGAACGCATGGGCAGCGTCTTTACCGACGGCGAATTCGAGCTTGTTAAGTACAGCTTCACGAAAGGCTGCCACTTCAGCGTCACGAACGTTGGGTTCCGGAGACATCGGGTACGACCTCAAGTTGGTTGGACGATTGAATGGGGTGGATTGACTGTAGGGGGTGTCGCCGCTTATTTCCTGCCCTCAGGCGAAATATCCGGTTGCACGACCCTCGGTTCGACTCGGTCAGAGCGCTCTGGTTCGCCGGTTTTTGACGGTATGCGGCATCTTGCAAAACGCTTGCATTGATCGTTCCAGTTTTGTTCGAGTTTGCCGCTATGGCCGGTTTACTGCGCGCCGCCATCGGACGAATGCGTCATTCCAGTCACAGGAAGGGTGGTTGCGCCAACGCATCCGTCCGGTCGCGGTCCGCAGCAAGCCGGCTCACACAAAAAAGCAGGCAGCGGCGCCAATATGATCATTTGTCATTTCGGGTTTATGATGCCCAACGGCAGCTAGATAGAAGCCCCTGAATTGGACTTATGGAGCACCTATGCAGACTTTGTACCCGCAGATCAAACCTTACGCCCGGCATGATCTGGCAGTGGAAGAGCCTCATGTGCTGTATGTCGATGAAAGCGGCTCGCCGGAAGGCCTGCCGGTGGTATTCATCCACGGCGGCCCAGGTTCGGGATGCGATGCGCAGAGCCGTCGCTACTTCGACCCGAATCTGTACCGCATCATTACTTTCGACCAGCGCGGTTGCGGCCGATCCACCCCTCACGCCAACCTCGAAAACAACACCACCTGGCATTTGGTCGAAGACCTCGAACGGATCCGTAAACACCTCGGTATCGACAAATGGGTGCTGTTTGGCGGTTCGTGGGGCTCGACACTCTCGCTGGCCTACGCGCAGACCCACCCCGACCGCGTACATGCCCTGATTCTGCGGGGTATCTTTCTGTGCCGTCCGCAGGACATCAGATGGTTCTACCAAGAGGGCGCCAGTCGTCTGTTCCCCGATTACTGGCAGGATTATGTGGCGCCGATCCCTCAGGATGAGCGGGGCGATCTGCTCAAGGCGTTCCACAAACGGCTGGTGGGCACCGACCAGATCGCTCAGATGCACGCCGCCAAGGCGTGGTCCACGTGGGAGGGGCGTACCGCCACGTTGCGACCGAACCCGCTGGTGGTGGATCGCTTCTCCGAGCCGCAGCGCGCGCTGTCCATCGCCCGCATCGAATGCCATTACTTCACCCACAACGCCTTCCTTGAAGAGAACCAACTGATCCGCGACATGCCGAAAATCGCGCACTTGCCAGGAATCATCGTGCATGGCCGCTATGACGTGATCTGCGCACTCGACAATGCGTGGGAATTGCACCAGAACTGGCCGAACAGCGAGCTGCAAGTGATTCGCGATGCGGGGCACGCGGCCTCCGAACCAGGCATTACCGACGCGCTGGTCCGTGCGGCCTCGCAAGTGGCGCGGCGTTTGCTGGATCTTCCGCCAGAAGAGGCATAACCGGGGCAAAAGGATCGAAACTGTGGGAGCCGGCGCGTAGCAAGCCGGCTCCCACAGGATTTGTGTGAATCCAGTAAATGTTTAGAAGGTTATAAATGAAGGGTTTGCTCCAGCGCGTGCGTTCAGCTCGCGTCGATGTCGCGGGCCAGGTGGTGGGTGCCATCGATCAGGGGTTGCTGGTGCTGGTTGGGGTCGAACCTCAAGACACCCGGGCCAGTGCCGACAAGCTTTTGCACAAGCTGCTCAACTACCGGGTGTTCAGCGACGCCGACGGCAAGATGAACCTGTCATTGAACGATGTGGGCGGCGGATTGCTGCTGGTTTCTCAGTTCACACTGGCAGCTGACACCAAGAGCGGCATGCGTCCCAGCTTCTCGAAAGCTGCGCCGCCCGCCCTGGGTGCCGAATTGTTTGACTATTTGCTGGAAAAGGCTAAAACCTCGCACGGGACGGTCGCGTCGGGCCAATTTGGTGCGGATATGCAGGTGCATTTGATCAATGATGGCCCTGTGACATTTTTGCTTGAGACGTGAAACCCGGGCTTTCGCTGACGTCCCCGAATTTATTAGGCGAAAAAGCCATAAATACTTTGTTTCCCCTGATGCGTTGTAACGCGGGCTACTAGATAATCGCGCGCTACGAAGGCGAGTGAAAACTCGCCAGATCGGTAAAAACGCAGACTGGTCCGACACCGCTTGGGGAATCATTGGCCCCTTTTGGAGTCGGAACAATGCTCGCCAACCCGGCATTTGAAAGCTGGCCGTTGGTTTCTTCATCTGTTTTCGGCGAGGGTTGCTCGTGATTGTTAGTCCATGTAATGCACCAAAGACCCCTGGCAAGCGCCTGCGTGGCGCCTTGTTGGCCGGGTCGGCTTTATTTTGTCTGTTCGGCGCCAGCCAGCTTTGGGCGTTCGATCTTGACGACGTGGCGACAAAGGCCAAAGAACTGGCCGGACAGAAATTCGTAGCCCCAAAGAGCAACCTTCCAGCGGAATTCCGCGACATGAAGTTTGCCGACTACCAGAAGATTCGCTTCTTGCAGGACAAGGCCGAATGGGCCGCTGACAAGACACCATTCAAAATTTCGTTCTATCACCAGGGCATGCACTTCGACACGCCGGTGAAGATCAACGAAGTCACCGCCACTTCGGTTAACGAGATCAAATACGATCCGAGCCGTTTCACCTTCGGTGACGTCAAGTTCGACCCCAAATCCACCGAAAACCTGGGCTATGCCGGTTTCCGCGTGTTGTACCCCATCAACAAAGACGACAAGCAAGACGAAATCATGACCATGCTGGGCGCGAGCTACTTCCGCGTTATCGGCAAGAATCAGGTTTACGGCCTGTCGGCCCGTGGCATGGCCATCGACACTGCTATGTCGTCGGGTGAAGAATTTCCACGTTTCACCGAGTTCTGGATCGAGAAGCCAAATCCGGATGACAACCATCTGGTGATCTTCGCGCTGTTGGATTCCCCTCGGGCCACCGGTGCTTACAAACTGACATTGCGCCCGGGCACCAATACGTTGGTCGACGTGCAATCGCGCATGTACCTGCGTGAAAAGGTCGGCAAACTGGGCGTTGCGCCGCTGACCAGCATGTACTTGTTCGGCGCCAACCAGCCGTCGAAGGTCCTCAACTACCGTCGCGAGCTGCACGATTCCAGTGGTCTGTCGATTCAGGCAGCCAATGGCGAGTGGATCTGGCGTCCGCTGAATAACCCGAAACATCTGGCTGTCAGCAGCTTCTCGGTAGAGAACCCGCGCGGTTTCGGTCTGTTGCAGCGTGGCCGCAACTTCAGCCACTACGAGGACCTGGACGACCGCTACGACAAACGTCCGAGTGCCTGGATCGAACCGAAAGGCGACTGGGGCAAGGGCACCGTGGATCTGGTAGAGATCCCGACCGCTGACGAAACCAACGACAACATCGTTGCGTTCTGGAAGCCTGAGACCCAGCCAGAGCCGGGTCAGCCGATCGACTTCAACTACCGTCTGCACTGGACCATGGATGAAGACTCCATTCACTCGCCTGATCTGGGCTGGGTCAAGCAGACCCTGCGTTCGACCGGTGACGTGAAGCAGTCCAATCTGATTCGTCAGCCTGATGGCAGCGTTGCCTACTTGGTGGACTTCGTTGGTCCGACCTTGGCCAAACTGGGTGAAGACCCGGCTATTCGGAGTCAGGTCACTACCGACGACAACACCGAGTTGGTCGAAAACAACCTGCGTTACAACCCGGTCACCAAAGGCTGGCGTCTGACGCTGCGCCTGAAGGTCAAGGACTCGAACAAGAACGTGGAACTGCGCGCTTACCTGCTGCGCGAGACCCCGGTCGAGCCTGGCAAGGAACCGGCACTTATTACCGCTGACAAATCAGACAAGAAGCCTGAGAAAAAAGCGGACGCCAAAGCAGCGGCTGTCGCCGCCGCGCCTAAAGACGAAAAAGCTGAAATCGTCAAAACCGATGCCGTGAAAGCCGGTGATGCGAAAGACGCCAAAGTGGCGAAGGCAGACGTCAAGGCCGAGGGCAAAGACGCGAAGGGCGACGCGGCCAAAGCTGATGCTGCCAAACCTGCCGACGCTGCGAAGGTCGCTGAAGCCAAGTCCGATGAGGCGTCCAAACCTGAAGCGGCTCTGGGCGACGCTGCCAAGGCCAACAAAGGTATCAAAGACACCACGCAGCCAGCGGTAGAGGCTGCATCCACCCAACAGGCTTCGGCGATGAATCAGCAGATTCTGACCGAGACCTGGAGCTACCAGTTGCCAGCCGATGAGTAATTCACACGCCGTGCCTGAGTCTCTCGTTGAGTACCTTGCACATTTGCCGATGAGCGACGAGCAGCGGGCCGAACTGGCCAGCTGCACCTCGTTCGCTGAGCTGCACGAACGCCTTTCAGCGCAGCCCGTCACCGACACCGCCGAGGCCGCTCAGGCTTCGGTGGGCCGTCGCCTGACGCTGACCACCGCTGACGAGCTGCACGACGCGGAAATGCTGACGGTCGACGCCAGCGGTCGTGTGTGCCTGAAGGCGACGCCGCCGATTCGTCGTACCAAAGTTGTGCCTGAGCCATGGCGGACCAACGTCCTGCACCGTGGCTGGCGCCGTCTGACAGGTAAAACCAACCCGCCGAAACCGGCCAAGGACGATTTGCCGCGCGACTTGCCGAAGTCACGCTGGCGCACGGTCGGTTCGATTCGCCGCTACATTCTGCTGATTCTCATGCTGGGCCAGACCATCGTCGCCGGCTTCTACATGAAAGGCATTCTGCCGTACCAAGGCTGGTCGCTGGTCTCGTTCGACGAAATCAGCCGTCAGACCTTGTGGCAAACCGCTGTTCAAGTCATGCCCTATGCGCTGCAGACCACCATTCTGCTGATGTTCGGGATCCTCTTCTGCTGGGTGTCTGCCGGTTTCTGGACCGCCCTGATGGGCTTTCTCGAATTGCTCACCGGGCGCGACAAATACCGCATTTCCGGCGCCAGCGCTGGTAATGAGCCGATCGAAGCGGGTGCCCGCACTGCGCTGGTGATGCCGATCTGTAACGAAGACGTGCCTCGGGTATTTGCCGGTCTGCGCGCGACGTTCGAGTCGGTCGCGGCCACCGGCGATCTGGACCGTTTCGACTTCTTCGTGTTGAGCGACACCAACGAAACCGACATCGCCGTTGCCGAGCAACAGGCGTGGCTGGACGTGTGCCGCGAGACCAGCGGCTTCGGCAGGATTTTCTACCGCCGTCGTCGTCGTCGTGTGAAACGCAAAAGCGGCAACCTCGACGACTTCTGCCGTCGCTGGGGCGGTGAATACCGTTACATGGTCGTGCTCGACGCCGACTCGGTGATGAGTGGCGAGTGCTTGACCAGCCTGGTGCGTTTGATGGAAGCGACCCCGGACGCCGGTATCATCCAGACCGCACCACGCGCATCAGGTATGGACACGCTGTACGCCCGCATGCAGCAGTTCGCCACCCGCGTGTATGGCCCGCTGTTCACCGCCGGCCTGCACTTTTGGCAGCTGGGCGAATCCCACTACTGGGGCCACAACGCGATCATCCGCATGAAGCCGTTCATCGAGCATTGTGCGTTGGCGCCTTTGCCCGGGAAGGGCGCGTTCGCGGGTGCGATTCTGTCCCACGACTTCGTCGAAGCCGCGCTGATGCGCCGCGCGGGTTGGGGCGTGTGGATTGCTTACGATCTGCCGGGCAGCTACGAAGAACTGCCGCCCAACTTGCTGGACGAACTCAAGCGCGACCGTCGCTGGTGCCACGGTAACCTGATGAACTTCCGGCTGTTCCTGGTCAAAGGCATGCACCCAGTGCATCGGGCAGTGTTCCTGACGGGCGTCATGTCGTACTTGTCCGCGCCACTGTGGTTCCTGTTCTTGGTGTTGTCGACAGCATTGCTGGCGGTCAACACATTGATGGAGCCGACCTACTTCCTGGAGCCACGTCAGCTTTATCCGCTATGGCCACAATGGCATCCGGAGAAGGCCGTTGCGCTGTTCTCGACCACCATCGTGCTGTTGTTCCTGCCTAAGCTGCTCAGTGTCATCCTGATTTGGGCTAAAGGCGCAACAGGTTACGGCGGTCGGATCAAAGTCACGCTGTCGATGCTCCTGGAAATGCTGTTCTCGATGCTGCTGGCGCCGGTACGGATGATCTTCCACACCCGCTTCGTGCTGGCCGCGTTCCTCGGCTGGGCCGCAACCTGGAACTCTCCGCAGCGCGACGACGACTCCACGCCGTGGAGCGAAGCGGTCAAGCGCCATGGTCCGCAAACCTTGCTGGGCTTCGCATGGGCATTGCTGGTGGCTTGGCTGAACCCAAGCTTCCTGTGGTGGCTGGTGCCGATCGTCGGTTCGCTGATGCTGTCGATTCCGGTCTCGGTGATTTCCAGCCGCACCAATCTTGGCCTGAAGGCGAAAGATGAGAGCCTGTTCCTGATCCCGGAAGAGCACACGCCGCCGCAAGAATTGGTGTCTACCGACCAATACACCCATGAGAACCGCTGGCACGCGCTGCACGATGGCTTCATTCGCGCGGTGGTCGATCCTCAGCAAAACGCCCTGGCCTGTGCACTGGCTACGTCGCGTCACCTTAAGGCAGAGCCGATTGAGTGGATGCGTGTCGAGCGGGTTCGTCATGCGATCAAAGGCGGCCCTGAGCACCTGAACAACCACGAGCGCTTGCAGTTGTTAAGCGATCCGGTTGCGCTGGCGCGCTTGCACGAAGCAGTCTGGGCGGAAGGCAACGAGGCATGGCTCGAAGCGTGGCGAGCGTCGGTCAAGGCCGATCCTCATGCGCCGCTGCTGCCGTTGCAGCCCGCGACCCACCTGAATGCGCCGTCGCTGGCCAATGCCTGATTGACGCAGTCGGGACAAAAAAAGCGCCGCCTTAGACTGATCTTCGGCGGCGTTTTTGTCTGTGTGTGAACAGGTACAACCTCCAGCAGCCGCAGTTCCTGTAGGCGTAAGCTTGCTCGCGAGGCGTCCTGTCAGCTGTCCCAGTGTTGACCGACCTGCCGTCATCGCGAGCAAGCTCACTCCTACAGAGAGGGGCGGCCCCTGTAGACATTGCGGCCAGCCAACCTGTAGGCACGTGGCTTGTCCCGTGATCTGCCGGGAACCGACAGCAAACAGGCTTATGAGATGTGTCTGATACTCCGTAACTTCCCGTGGGAGTGAGCCAACTGTCTTTA
>NZ_DDHJ01000022.1:0-12187 GCF_002338065.1 Pseudomonas sp. UBA1879
AAGACACAAGCTTGCTCGCGAAGGCGGTGTGTCAGATAAAGACGCATTGCATGACACTCCAACAATCGCGAGCAAGCTCACTCTTAAAGGATCCCGCGTTGCTGCGTCACAGTGCGAGCACTGAAAGAGCCCCATCATCAGCCTTGGAAGCCTGGCCATGCATTTCGACCTGATCGATCTGAAGCTTTTCCTCAACGTGACCGATGCGGCCAACATCACCGCCGGGGCCGCTTGTAGTCACTTGTCGCTGGCGTCGGCCAGTGCGCGGATTCGTGGGCTGGAGTCCTCGCTAGGCATCTCCCTGCTGGCGCGTGGCCGACGGGGCGTGACGCCGACTGCCGCAGGCAAGGCGTTGGCGCAGCATGCGCGGCTGATTCTGCAACAGGTCGAACGTTTGCAAACCGACCTCACCGACTACGCCAGAGGCTTCAAAGGTCAGATTCGCCTGCTGTGCAACACGTCGGCGCTGAGCGAATACCTGCCTGAGAAACTCGCTGACTTCCTTGCCCATCACCCCAATATCGACATCAGCCTGGAGGAGCATCCGAGCCTTCGGATTCTCCACGCCGTGCGCCACGGCACGGCCGATATCGGCATCATCTCCAACGCTGTCGATGTCAGCGATTTACAGACCCTGCCGTTTTGCGCCGACCCGCTGACCCTGATCATGCCCCTCGATCATCCATTGGCCGAGCCGCTCGATGGTGCGCAAGAAGGTGTGCGGTTCAGCCAAACGCTGGCGCACGAATTCGTCGGCCTTGGGGTGAACAGCGCAATGGCGATTTACCTCGAAGAACAGGCGCTGCATGTAGGGCGCCGGATCAAAACCCGGGTACGGGCTGAGAGCTTCGATGGCGTGTTGCGCATGGTCCTGCGCGGCGCCGGCTTGGGCATCGTGCCCCAGGCGGCGGTGGATCGATTTCAAAAAAGCAGGCAGCTTAAAAGCATCCCCCTGAGCGACCCATGGGCAGACCGCAAGCTGCTGCTGTGTGCGCCCGACTTTGCGGCGCTGCCGGAATACGCCAAGGCACTGGTGCGTCATCTGACGGGAGAAACTGCGTTTCTGGACACCCCGATGTCGAGCCCAGACAACTGACGCGCTCCGCACCTCCCTAAGGTGGGCAGGCGCAATGTTCGTCCCCCATTTCTGGAGTTTCCATGAGCGATTTCATCACCCTTCTTCGCGACACCACGCCACTGCCCGTCGTTGACGCCTGCAAATGGGAGCGCATCGGCGGCGACCCGCACACCGTCAACCTGAACGCTTACACCAGCGCTGACGGCCAGAAGATCATGGGCACCTGGATCTGCACGCCAGGCAAGTGGTACGTCGAGTACACGAAGTGGGAATACTGCGATTTTCAGGAAGGCTATTGCATCATCACCCCTGAAGGCAAAGCGCCGATTCACCTGAAAGCCGGTGACAAATTCATCATTGAGCCGGGCATGAAAGGGACGTGGGAAGTGGTCGAAACCGTGCGCAAGTATTTCGTGTTCGCCTGACCGATCAGCGCGGCAAACATCGAAGGAGCCGTCTTGTGCGGCTCCTTTTTTTGTCCCAAATGACATGCGAAGGACGATGAGAAGGATGCAGCGGATCTATCGCGTCCATAGACTGAATTTGCGCGGACATTTTTTGAAACGGGAATAGTATGACTGCCGTCATGAATAGCACCGCTCAGCGTCCTGCTATTCGAATCTTCTCCCGGGCCGCCGCACAAGGCCCGATCACGGAGCTCACTGTCATGTCCGAAGTCACCCTCTACACCACCAACAGCTGCCCGTACTGCGTCGCCGCCAAGAACCTGCTCAAGGCCAAAGGAGTGGAATACCACGAGATCAACGTTCAGACCTCGATGGAACAGCGCACCCTCATGATGGAGCGCAGTGGTCGGCGTACCGTGCCGCAGATTTTCATCGGCGACGTTCATGTCGGTGGTTTTGATGACATGGCCCTGCTGGAACGCAAAGGCGAGCTGAATGCGTTGCTGGCTGGCGCCCCCGCCTGATTGTTTGCAACTGGGCGGTGCCTGGCCCTTCCTCGGTAAAGCCCGCCATTTGCACAGATCAGTCGCGTTACGCCCACGACAGCGGAACGCGAGAGCTCTGGCCCAAGCTGACGCTCCGGACAGCTTTCCATTTCTGCCAAGTCCACTTGCCATTTGTAACATTCCCCTGATCCTGGCTATTTCCTAGGATCCCTCGACGCCTGGCTCGCCAGCAATCAACGTAACGAGGGGAATGGCTAATGTCTGATGCCACTGAGCGCCTATGGGGCGCGCGCTTCAAATCCGGGCCGGCTGCGGCCATGGCCAACTTGTCGCGCTCGCCTGCCGTGTATTTCCGCATGACGCCTTATGACATCGCCGGCTCCAAGGCGCATGCTCACGAGCTCGAACGCGCGGGGCTGCTGACCGCTGATGAAACCCTACGCATCATCGCCACCCTCGACGCGATCAACGCGGACTTCGCCGCCGGACAGATACAGCCCATTCCTGCCGACGAAGACGTACACACCTTCATCGAACGCCTGCTGACCGAACGCCTCGGCGCGCTGGGCGGCAAGCTGCGCGCCGGTCGCTCACGCAATGACCAGACGGCCAACGACATGCGCCTGTTTCTGCGTGATCAGATTCGCCAGCTGACCCTGTCGATTCTCGACCTGCAGGACGCGCTGGTCGGGCAAGCCGAGCAGCACGTAGACACCGTCGCGCCGGGCTTCACCCATTTGCAGCAGGCGCAACCTATCGTTTTCGCCCATCACCTGATGGCCCATGCCCAGGCGATTCATCGCGATATCCTTCGCCTTCAAGACTGGGACAAACGCTTCAACCTCTCACCCCTTGGCGCTGCCGCGATGGCGGGCTCGGCGATTGCCCGCGACCTGCAAAGCTCAGCCGCCGAGCTGGGTTACGCAGGGCCATGTGAAAACTCCGTCGATGCCGTCGCCAGCCGCGATCACGTCGCTGAATTCCTGTTCTGCGCCAGCATGCTGGGCATCAACATCTCGCGGATGGCCGAAGAATTCTGCATCTGGACCTCGCGGCAGTTCCGCTGGGTCGAGCTGGACGACGCTTACGCCACCGGCAGTTCGATCATGCCGCAGAAGAAAAACCCGGACATCGCCGAGCTGGCACGGGGCAAATCGGGGCGTTTGATCGGTTCGCTGACGGCGATTCTGTCGGTCCTAAAAGCGCAGCCTCTGTCCTACAACCGCGATTTGAGCGAAGACAAACATGCGATTTTCGACGCCGTGGACACGTTGAATCTGGTGCTGCCAGCCTTCGCGGGCATGGTCAGGACGATGACCGTGCGCAAGGACGAACTGCTGCGTCAGGCACCGCTGGGTTTCACCCTTGCCACCGAGGTTGCCGACTGGCTGGCCGTGCGCGGCGTGCCGTTCAAAGAGGCCCATGAAATCACCGGGCAGTTGGTGCAACTGTGTGAAGCGCAAAACATCGGGCTGGAAGAAATGACCCCGGACATGCTTGCCCGAACCGATGCGCGGCTCACAGCGGACGTGTTGGAGGCGTTGACGCTCGACGCGGCGCTGGCAGCGCGTAGCGGATGGGGCGGGACCTCGCCAGTGCGCGTGGCTGAGCAAATTGCGCGGTTCAAAGCGCACCTGATCGCGCAAGAGAAATGGGCGAAGGATTACAGCGGGCCGAAGGCTTGAACCCGCTCATACCTGCCTCCCACAGTCAGTCGCTGGGTTGAAACCCATTCCCTGTAGGAGTGAGCTTGCTCGCGATGCGTCAGATCAGACATCACCAAGTGCCTGATCAATCGCTATCGCGAGCAAGCTCACTCCTACACTGAAGGGCGTGCATCAGACGCGATACAGCCATCAATCCTTCTTCAGATACCCCTCAATCACCGCCGAGAAATCCTTCCCGCCATCGCCCCGCAGGCTCATCGCCTGATACAGCTGATGGGCCAGGGCGCCGAGGATCACCGGCTGCCGCGCAACCCTTGCCGCTTCGGTGGCCAACCCCAGGTCCTTGAGCATCAAGTCAGCGCCAAAACCACCGGTGTAGCCCCGGGACGCAGGCGCAGTTTCGACGACGCCCGGCCACGGGTTGTACACCTCCGAACTCCAGCACCGCCCCGTCGAGCTGTTGATGATGTTGGCCAGCACGCCGGTATCGATGCCCAGGGTGTTGCCCAACGCCATCGCCTCGGCCACGCCGATCATTGAAATTCCCAACAGCATGTTGTTGCAGATCTTGGCGATCTGACCGGTGCCCACATCGCCGCAATGCACGATATTGCGGCCCATCTGCGCCAGGATCGGTTTCAGCACGTTAAAGTGCTCCACGCTCGCGCCGACCATGAACGTCAACGTGCCCGCTTGAGCGCCGCCCGTACCACCGGAGACCGGCGCGTCGCCCAGCGCCACGTTCTGCTTGCTCGCCATTTCCGAAACGTCGCGAATGGTCTGTGGATCGATGGTGCTGCAATCCACGGCAGGTACGCCCGCGCCGATCCCGGCCAGCACACCGTCGTCATTCAGGTAGACCGCGCGGACGTGGGCGGCGGCAGGCAGCATGGTGATGACCAGCTCGACTCCTTGCGCGGCGTGTTTCGGCGATTCACTGATGCGCCCGCCCAGCTCCGCCAATTCGGCCAGCACCTGCTGATTGAGGTCGAACAGGTGCAAGTGATGCCCGGCCCGGATCAGGTTGCGCGCCATGGGCGCACCCATGTTGCCCAGACCGATGAATGCGATTTTCATTGTTGTTCTCCTTGTCAGATTCCCATCCGAACGCCGCGGCCCCCCTTGTAGGAGTGAGCGTGCTCGCGATGCGGTGTTTTCAGTCAGAACCTCAGCAACTGACAGACTGCTATCGCGAGCACGCTCCTACAGGGTGTGTGCTGCCTGCGACGACTCAACGCAAGTTAATCGTCGTGTTCACCCCGTCGTTCACGCTGCTGTCGTCGAACCACCGGCTGGTGACGGTCTTGGTCTGAGTGTAGAACTGCACCACTTGTTTGCCGTACGGGCCGAGATCGCCGAGCTTGGAGCCGCGCGAACCGGTGAAGCTGAAGTAAGGGACCGGCACCGGAATCGGGATGTTGATGCCCACCTGGCCGATGTCGATTTCGTTCTGGAATTTGCGCGCCGCCGCCCCGCTCTGGGTAAACAGGCCCACGCCGTTGCCGAACGGGTTGGCGTTGACCAGCTCGATGGCCTGATCCAGCGTGTCGACTTCCAGCACCACCAGCACTGGGCCGAAGATTTCCTGGGTGTAGATCTGCATCTGCGTCGTCACGCCGGTGAACAGGGTCGGGCCGACAAAGTTGCCCTGCTCGTAACCCGGGACTTTGATGTCGCGGCCGTCCAGCTCCAGTGTCGCGCCTTCTTTCACGCCACTTTCGATCAGGTCGAGAATGCGCTGTTTGGCGCGCTTGGAGATGACCGGCCCGACATCAGTGCCTGGCTCGCTGCCCGCGTTGACCTTGAGCTTCTGCGCCAGCGCTTTCAGATCAGGCACCCACTGCTTAGCGGCGCCGACCAGGACCACCACCGAGGTCGCCATGCAACGCTGACCTGCGGCACCGAAACCGGCGCCGACCAGCGCATTGAGGGTCTGTTCACGGTTGGCATCCGGCAGCACCACGGCGTGGTTCTTCGCGCCCATCATCGACTGCACGCGTTTGCCGTGTTTGCCTGCCAGGTCGTACACGTGAGTGCCGACAGCGGTCGAACCAACGAACGAAACCGCCTTGATGTCTTTGTGGGTGCAGATCGCGTCTACCACGTCCTTGCCGCCGTGCACGACGTTGAGCACCCCGGCTGGCACGCCCGCTTCCACCGCCAGCTCGACCAGCAGCATGGTCGACATGGGGTCTTGCTCGGACGGTTTGAGGACGAACGTGTTGCCGCACGCGATGGCCATCGGGAACATCCACAGCGGAATCATCGCCGGGAAGTTGAATGGCGTGATCCCCGCGCAGACGCCGATCGGTTGGCGCAAGGTGTAGGTGTCGACGCCGCCCGCGACGTTTTCGGCGAACTCGCCCATTTGCAGCGTGCCGATGGAACAGGCGTGTTCGACCACTTCCAGGCCCCGAAAAATGTCGCCTTCGGCATCGGCGATGGTCTTGCCCTGTTCGGCGCTGAGCACCTGAGCGATGCGCCTGGAGTGTTCGCGAATCAATGCCTGTAACTTGAGCATGATGCGCATGCGGGCGCCGATCGGGGTGTCGCGCCACGTTTTGAAGGCCTGGTGCGCGGCAGCCACAGCGGCGTCCACTTCCGCAGCGGTGGCCAGCGGCACCTTGGCCAACACGTCCTGCGTTGCGGGGTTGACCACATCCAGCCAGTCGCTGGTTTGCGAATCGACCCACTCGCCGTTGATCAGCAGTTTGACGTTGGCCACGGTGGTGTTGTTTTTGTTGAGGGACACGTTCATTGCAGATTGCTCCATTCGAAGGGCGGCCTGTCATGACGGCCGCCGAAAAGCAGGATTCAAAGGGGCGTGCGGCGCGCCGGGTCGGCCTTCATCAGCGCCGTACAAACCAGTGCGATCAGCGCCATGCCGATCAGATACACGATCACGTAATGCGGGTCGCCACCGCCCAGGGCCAGCAGCTGCGTGGCGATCATGGGCGCAAAACCGCCGCCCAGTACACCGGCCAACTGGACCGACACCGAGATGCCGCTGTAGCGGATTTCAGCGGGGTATTGTCGGGCGAACAGCAGCGATTCAGGGGCGTACAAAATCGGAAACACCACCCCCACCGCCAACACCATCGCCCACCAGACCAGCACCGGATCGCGGGTACCGAGCATGGCGAAGAACGGGTAGACGAAGGCGCAAAGCAGTAACAGGCCAGCGAAATAAAGACGCTTCTGGCCGACACGATCGGAGATATGCCCACACAGCGGCATGGTCACCAGCGACAGCGCGGCGCCTGCGGTGATCGCGCCCAAGACATCGGCACGAGGGATTTGCAATTGGTTGGCGGCGTAGGCCAGGGCGAATGTCACCGACATGTAGAACCAGGCGTTTTCCGCCGTGCGCGCGCCGATGATGGTCAGGGTCTCGCGCGGCTGATCGCGGAACACTTTGAACAGCGGGACCTTGACGGCAATGTTTTGCTTTTTCAGTTTCTCGAAGTCGGGCGACTCGGGCACTTTCAACCGGATGAGCCAGCCCACCCCCAGCAAGAGCACGCTGGCGAGAAACGGAATACGCCAGCCCCAACTGAGCATGTCGGCCTCCGGCAATTTGGCGACGAGGGCCATCGCCAGCGATGCCAGCACCAGCCCGGCGCCGACCCCGGTTTGCGGCAAGCTGCCGTAGAAGCCTTTCTTGCCTTCGGGGGCATGTTCGACGGCCATCAACACCGCACCGCCCCATTCGCCTCCAACCGCCATGCCTTGTAAAAAGCGCATGCTGACCAGGATGACCGCCGCCCAATAACCGATCTGCTGATAAGTGGGGATCAGGCCAATGATGATGGTCGGCACGCCCATCAACATCAGCGTCACTAGCAGCATGGATTTACGGCCGATCTTGTCACCGAAGTGACCGAACACGATGCCGCCCAACGGACGCCCGAGAAACCCCACCGCGTAGGTGGCGAACGCCGCCAGCACACCGATGATCGGGTCCAGTGCCGGGAAAAAGATTTTGTTGAAGATCAGTGCGGCGGCCGTGCCGTAGAGGAAAAAGTCGTACCACTCGATGGTCGTACCGGCCATGCTCGCCGCACCGGCGATCCGGTAGGCTTTGGCTTTGGTTTTCGCAGCGCGGGCGTCAGGCACACCGGCGTCCGCTGTCAGAGCGTCCTTCATAAACTCCTCCGCTTATTTATTGTTGTGCAGGGTGTTATGGCATGTGGGTGGGGCGGTTTTGCTTGGGCTTACCTCGGTCTGGAAATATTCACAACCCTCCTTGTGGGAGCCAGCAACCCGGCTCCCACAAGGTTGTGTTCAGTTCGGAACACGGTTGGTTTGCGATCTGCACCGGAGTATAGATGTGCAAACTTCCAATAAGAACGCACATAAAAGCAGGTCAAACATGCAAAAACACATCACCTCCCTCAGCACGCTGAACTGGGATGACCTGAAGTTTTTCCTCGAGGTGGCGCGCACGCGCAAGGCCAGTTCGGCGGCCAAGCGGCTGGCGGTGGACTACACCACCGTGTCGCGCCGGATCAGTTCGCTGGAAGCATCGCTTGGCACTCTGCTGTTCGAAAAATCGCGCAACAGCGGGTTCGTGCTGACGGCGGAAGGCCAGCGTTTGCTGGGCTCGGCAGAGTCCATCGAAAGCACGTTGCACATGGCGTGCGAGCAGGTTTCAGGCTCCGGGGTGGCCTTATCAGGGCATGTGCGCATGGGCTGCACCGAAGGCTTCGGCAGCTTTTTCATCACCCCTCAGTTGAGCCACTTCACCGACACCTACCCTGCCATCTCGGTGGATATCTTGCCGCTGCCACACTTCATCAGCCTCTCAAAGCGCGAGGCTGACATCGTCATCGCCCTGGAACGCCCGGAACATGGGCCTTACGTGGTGTGCAAATTGTGCGATTACAGCCTGCGTCTGTACGCGACTCAGGCCTATCTCGACCAACATCCGCCCATCCTCAAGACCGATGATCTGGTCGGCCATCCGTTCATCAGCTACGTCGACGACCTGGCCTTCAGCCCCGAATTGCTCTATCTGAACAACCTGCTCCCCGACGTCCACGCGCCCCTGCGCAGCACCAGCGTCGTCGCGCAATACGTCGCAGCCTTGCAGGGTCGGGCCTTGGCCATCCTGCCCTGCTTCCTCGCCGCCCAAGACCCACGGCTACTGCCGGTATTGCCTGAAGACGTGAACATCACGCGGCAGTTCTGGATGTACTGCCGGGAGGACTTGCGGAAGCTCAAGCGGATCACGTTGTTGTGGGATTACATCCGCCAGACCACCGAACAGAATCAGGCGTTTTTGTTGGGGGATACGCGGGTGTTGAGTTTTGTGGATTAGCCAACAAGCCCCATTCACCACATACCTGTAGGAGTGAGCTTGCTCGCGATAGCTGTCTGCCGGAAATAGAGGCGTCTGCTGGAAGAATGCAATCGCGAGCAAGCTCACTCCTACAGCGAAATGCGCGTCCGCGTCTAGATCGCCCCTCCCCTCCATAGTTTAGAAATCTCTGAACTATGCATTTGAGCTTTCCTATTCTTCCCGTTCATCGCCCGAACCTAAGATCGGCCCCAATAAAGGAGCCCGTCCAGTAGAGACCCGGCCCAAAGATTGCCTTTCTGATGTGACTGCCGCTGTACCCCGCTCCGGCCCGTGCCGTGGCGGAGCCATGTTCAGGTCACGTGTCAGTCGCAAGACGCAATCTTTGGGGACGTTCGATGAAACTGGAAATCTTTCGCACGATGTGGGGCTACACCGCGAGCAAGGCTCAGGCGCTGGATGAGCTGCTGGAAGCCGGGTTCGACGGCATGGAAGCGCGCCTGCCGCTGACGCCGGTGGAGCGTGCCGAGTTCGGCGCTTTTTTGCGGGCCAATCACCTGCCTTACATCGCTACAGTCTTCACCGCCTACGACGTCCTGCCCGAACAATCAGCGACCCTCGCCGAACACCTGACCGATCTGGAAAAGAAACTCGCCTGGTCCTCCGAACTGTCGCCACGCTTCGTCAATGTGCTGGCCGGAAACGACCGCTGGCAACTGCCCCAGCAAGTGGAGTTCTTCGGTCAGGCGCTGGAACTGGCGCATAAGCATGGCCAGGCCGTCACCTTCGAAACCCACCGCGCCCGCTCGCTGTTCAATCCGTGGGTGACGCTGGAGCTGATTCGTCAGCTGCCGGACCTGCGTTTCACCAGCGACATCAGCCACTGGATCGTCACCTGCGAACGCCTGCTCGACGACCCGGAAGATGACCTCAGCGCGTTCGTCGAGCGCGTTCATCATATTCAGGCCAGGGTCGGGTATGACCAGGGCCCGCAGGTCCCGCACCCCGCTGCCCCCGAGCGTGCCGCCGAGCTCGCCTTCCATCAAGACCACTGGGAAGCGATCTGGAAATCCCAGCAAGCGCGGGGCTACCAGGTCACCACGCTGACCCCTGAATTCGGCGCTGACGGCTACCTGCATCACCTGCCCTTCACCAATGTTCCGGTGGCCGATCTGTGGTCGCTGAACGTGTGCATGGCCCAGATCGAACGTGAACATTTCCAGCGCTTCACCCACACGACAAGCCGATAAGGAGCGTTTCGTCATGCCTGATCAGTCTCAAGCGGCGACAGTCTCAACCGAGCCAAGAGTGGCCAACTTCAGCAGCATTCCGGTGGTGGACATTGCCGGTCTGTTCAGTCCCGACATCGCAGATCGCCAGGCTGTGGCCGACGAGCTCGGCAAAGCGGCGCGCGAGGTGGGCTTTCTGTACGTCAGGAATCACGGCATTGAGCCCGCACTGATTGCGGGTTTGCGCCAGGCGGCCAAGGACCTGTTCGCCCAGTCCCTCGACTACAAAATGCAGCATTACATCGGCACCTCGCGCAGCCACAAAGGCTTCGTCCCGGAAGGCGAAGAGGTGTATGCCAAAGGCAAGCCCGATCACAAGGAAGCCTTCGACATTGGCTTCGAAGTCGGCGACGAAGACCCGCTGGTGATCGCCAAGACCCCGCTGATCGGCGCCAACGAGTGGCCGGATTTGCCCGGTTTCCGTCCCGCCGTCGAAGCCTATTACGCCGCCGTATTTGCACTGGGTCGTCGGCTGTTCGACGGCTTCGCGTTGGCGCTTGGCCTTGAAGAAGGCTACTTCGAGGCGATGGTCACCCGCCCGCCGTCCAAACTTCGGCTGATCCATTACCCCTTCGACGACGCCGCGCAAGACGCGCCCGGTATTGGTGCGCATACCGACTACGAGTGCTTCACCATGCTGCTGGCTGACAAGCCGGGACTTGAAGTGATGAACGACCTGGGCCAGTGGATCGACGCGCCGCCGGTGGAAGGCGCCTTCGTGGTCAACATTGGCGACATGCTCGAGGTGATGACCGCTGGTACGTTCGTTGCTACGGCTCATCGGGTACGCACGGTCAGCGAAGAGCGTTATTCCTTCCCGCTGTTTTTCGCCTGCGACTTCCACACCCAGATCAAACCGTTGCCTCAATTCGAGAAACAGGGAACCGAGTACGAGGCGATCACCATCGGCGAACACATGTTCGGCCAGGCCTTGCAGACCTATCAGTACCTGCGACGCAAGGTCGAGAACGGCGAACTCAAGCTGTACGAAAAGGCGCGCAAGCCTTCGAGCTTTGGCCATTTGAAGCATCAGACGCAGGACGCGCCGTGATGCCCCGCAATTCATCCAACCACACCGTGCCATACCTTCCTGACGTGGAGTCACCGACGATGCGCAACACTTTGAACACTGCAGTTCGCTTGACCGTTCTGACCAGTGCCGTACTCGGCGCGAGCGTTTTCGGGACACTGGCCCACGCCGCGACCACCGTGACGCCTGGCCAATTGAAAGTCGGCATGGAAATTACGTACCCGCCGTTCGAATCCTACGACGAGAAGAAAAACGTCGTCGGCGCAGACCCCGACCTGTCGCGCATGCTGGCCAAACACTTGGACCTGAAGGCCGAATTCGTCGACACCAAGTTCTCCAGCCTGATCCTGAGCCTGAACGCCGGTCACTACGACGCCATCATCTCGGGCATGTACATCACCCCTGAGCGCCAGACCCAGGCGCAGACCATCGCCTACGCCAAGACCGGCGCCGCAATCATGGTCCTGAAAGACAGCCTCCTCAAACCGAAAGTACCGGAAGACCTGTGCGGCCTGAAAGTCGGCCTGGAAAAAGGCACCACCTGGGTCGCCCAATTCAACAAGCTCTCTACCGATTACTGCGTGCCGAACAACAAAGGCGCGATCTCGGTCAGCGAATTTCCGTCGGCCCCGGAAGTGACCCAGGCGCTGCTGTCCGGCAACGTTCAGGCACAAGTGGAAATCGACGGCGCCGCCGGCATGATCGCCGAGCGCACCAAAGGCCGGGTGGTGGTCAGCACCGAGCATTCGATCTACCAGCAAACCCTCGGCATCTACGTGAAAAAGGGTAACGACGAGCTGTATCAGGCATTGCTCAAGGCCTTCGACGAAACCAAGAAATCCGGTGAATACGCGGCGCTGCTGAAAAAGTACAACTTGGAAGAACCGAGTCTTTAACGGCTGACGCTTCAC
>NZ_DDHJ01000022.1:12326-23436 GCF_002338065.1 Pseudomonas sp. UBA1879
TCACTCCTACAGAAATCGCGCTAGATAGAGATTTCCCCGCAGGGTCTCGCCCCGCAGAGGTACATATGCAATTCGAATGGTCCTATTTTTTTTCGCTGTTCTCGGTCTCGGACTTCTGGGAATCCTGCATCACCGTCATCGAGCTCAGCGCCTTGGGCTGGTTCATCGGTATGCTGCTGGGCTTTCTGCTGGCCTCGGCCAAACTCTCGACCGCCCGCTGGATCAGCGTGCCCGCGTCGATTTATATCTGGTTCTTCCGTAGCGTCCCGTTGCTGGTGCTGGTGGTGTTCACCTACAACCTGCCGCAGATGTTTCCGATCACCCGCGAAGTGCTGTCTAACCCTTTCTATTCCGGCTTACTGGCGCTGGTCGTCACCGAAGCGGCGTACATGGCCGAGATCCATCGCGGCGGGCTCATATCGGTCGCCAAGGGCCAAAAGGAAGCGGGTCGCGCATTGGGCGTAGGACTGATCGGCATGCAGCGTCTGATCGTGATCCCGCAGGCCTTCCGCATATCCCTGCCCACGCTGATCAACGAATACATCACGGTGGTAAAACTGACCTCTCTGGTGTCAGTCATTTCTCTGACAGAGCTGCTCACCGTCGGCCAGCGACTGTACGCGCAAAACTTTCTGGTGATGGAAACCCTGTCGGCGGTGGCGGTGTATTACGTGATGATCGTGACCGTGTTCGGCTGGCTGTTTCATTGGCTCGAACAGCACCTCGAACTGAACAACCGCAAACCGCAGACCCTCGACGACAACGCCCTCGCTCGCCTGCGTTCGACCCTGGTGGAGCAGCCGGTCAAGGCCCCTCGGACCGAGGCCAAGGCGGGCGCGGCACCGGCGCTGCAACTGGTCAACATTCATAAACGCTACGGCCAGCATGAAGTGCTCAAAGGCATCAGTCTGGACGTGAGACCGGGCGAGGTGATCTCGATCATCGGGCCGTCCGGATCGGGCAAGACCTCGTTGATTCGCACCGTGAACAGCCTTGAGAGCATCGATCAGGGCGAGATCATCCTGTTCGGCGAGAGCTACATCCATGCGGGCGACAGCCCCAACGCACCCCAGATTCGTCGGGGCGTGCAGCGCATCGGCATGGTGTTCCAGAACTTCAACCTGTTCCCCCACCGCACCCTGCTCGACAACGTGACCCTCGCCCCGCGCTACCACGGCCGCGGCAGGGCCATCAGCGAACAGCGCGCCTACGCCTTGCTCGACAAAGTTGGCCTGCTGGCCCACGCGCAGAAATACCCGCATCAACTTTCGGGTGGGCAGCAACAACGGGTGGCCATCGCCCGCGCCCTGGCGATGGACCCGCAAATCATGCTGTTCGACGAACCTACCTCAGCCCTCGACCCGGAATTGGTGAGCGAAGTGTTGAAGGTCATCGGCGATCTGGCGAAAGATGGCATGACCATGCTCATCGTCACCCACGAAATGGACTTCGCCCTGTCAATTTCCGACCGGGTTGTCTTCATGGAAAACGGCGTGGTTCAGGTCGATGCCCCGCCGAAAACGCTCCTCGCCGAACAGTGCGGCGAGCGCGTGCGCAAATTCATGGGCCTGGACGGCGCCGCGACTCTGCCGGAGCCGGTGCGCAAAGAGGCGTGAGCGGGAACCTCAAGTCATTCGAATCTGATCACGGCATATGCAGCGACATCAAACGCTGTGGGGGTGAGCTGGCTCACTCCCACCGTTCAGGTATCAGTCCTCTGATGCGGCCCCATCAAGGAACCGATAAGAGTCCGCAGACCTGCGCTTCACATCCCCAGCATCAACCCACTCAACCGCTTCACTTTGCGCCGCAACGCTTCTTCAAACACGCCTTGGCGCGGTTCGATGAGACTGAACCAGTGTTTCGCCCGAGTGATCCCGGTATAAATCAGCTCTTTCGTCAGCACCGGGTTCAGCGCCTCAGGCAGGATCAGTGCGGTGTGGGCGAACTCCGAGCCTTGGGATTTGTGCACGGTCATGGCGTAAACGGTTTCCACATCATTGAGCCGGCTCGGCAACACGAAGCGCACGCCGCCCTCGCCGTCGTTGCGCGGGAAGGCCACACGCAACGCCGTGCGGTTTTCTTCGACCGGCCCTTCCGGCAAACGCAGGGCGAGGCCAATGTCGCCGTTCATCAGTCCCAGACCGTAATCGTTGCGGGTCATCAACACCGGCCTGCCCTCGTACCACTGCTGATCACTCTCGATCAGGTCAGCGGCAAAGAGCATCTGCGTGATGCGCTGGTTCAACCCCTCCACGCCCCACGGCCCTTTACGCACCGCACACAGCAGCTGGAATTCATCGAAAGCGTGCAACACGTCGCGCGCCCATTCCACACAGCGCGGGTCGTCGATAGAGGTCAAACCCTGCGGACGCTCGCTGCGCATCCGGCTTAGATAGTGCCGATAGCCCTTCGGCCCCTCGCCATGGCCCTCCAGCAAAAGCCGCGAGAACGCGCGGTCCTGCTCGCCCTTGAGCACCAACGAATACAGATCCGCATATTCCCCGTTCACCAACAACGCCCGAGCATCCTGGTCCTGCTGCTGATTGACCCGTTTCGCCAACTGGCCAATGCCGCTGCCCGACCCGAACCGCCGGGAGTGACGCAGCATCACCAATTGCTGCGCCAAGGCGTGACGCTGGTTATCGCCCTGTTGCAGCCCGCTTTTGCTCAGATCTTCACCGCTGACCGACTCCAGCCACGCCTGGGTCTGCGGGCTGTACATGCCTGCTTCGGCATCGCGACACAGATCCCCTAATACCGCACCCGCTTCCACCGACGCCAGTTGATCCTTGTCGCCAAGCAGCACCATGCGCGCGTGCGGCGGCAAAGCATCGAGCAGATTGGCCATCATTTCCAGGTCGATCATCGACGCCTCATCGACCACCAAGACGTCCAGCGGCAGCGGATTACCGGCGTGGTGGCGGAAGTGCCGCGTACCCGGCCGACTGCCCAGCAGGCGGTGCACGGTGGTCACGTCGCTGGGAATTTTTTGTCGCACCTCTTCGGGCACCTTGAGGGTCTGCACCTGATGACTGATGGACTCGGTCAACCGCGCCGCCGCCTTGCCGGTGGGGGCCGCGAGACGAATACGTAGCGGCTTGCCGCGCTCGACGGCGGGCGATTGCAGAAGGGCCAACAGGCGCACGACGGTGGTGGTTTTGCCGGTGCCCGGACCGCCCGTGATGATGCTGAACGCGCCACGGGTTGCGAGCGCGCACGCGAGTTTTTGCCAGTCGATCAGCGCATCGGGCGTCCTGTCAGCGGCGCCGAACAGCGCATCGAGACGCGATGCCAGATCGCTCGGCGCAGGCTCGGTCTGGGAGAGCCGGCGATGCAGCGCAGCATCGATCCTGCGTTCGTAGGTCCAATAACGCCGCAGATACAGACGTCGGTCCGACAGCACCAAAGGCTTCTGTCCTGCCGCGATGCTGCTGTCGCCCGCCTCGGCCACCAGCGGACTGTCCACCAGCGCCTGACACCATGAGCCCCCGTCCAAGGACTTGAGCAGTGTCGAAGGCAGCAGCATCGGCGTCGACAGCACATCGCCTTCAGGCGGCAGCGACAGCGCGAAGTCAGGCTCCTTGAGGGTTTCGTAGAGGTCGAGGCACACGTGGCCATGCCCCAATTGGTGACTGGTCAACGCGGCGGCCAGCAATACCAGAGAATCTGCCGTCGGATCGAGATCGGCCAGAAAACCCACGAAGGCCTTGTCCAGCGCCCGCAACCAGCCCCGCTCGACCCAACGCTCCAATAGCAGCAGCAGATCCTCGACGCGGCTCAACGGCTGGAGGGCGGCCAGGCTTTCTGCGTCCAGCGGCGTGGGCAGTAAATGTGCAAAGGTGCGGTTCATGCGAGGTCTCCTGACAGCGTTTCTTCCTCAACCAAAGCAAGCCCCTGAAACAACCTGTCGAGCCCTTCGATCAGCTCGCGAGGCGGTCGGGTAAACCACGCGCCCTGACTGGCAGCGCGACTGCCGCGCACGAACAGGTACACCGCGCCGCCCATGTGCAGGTCGTAGTCGTAGCCCGCCAGACGCGCCTTGAGTTGGCGATGCAACGCCAGCAGGTACAGCACGTATTGCAGGTCATAACGGTTGTCCAGAATCGCGTGTTCCATCGCCGCGTCGGTGTAGGCCTCGTTGTCGACGCCCAGCCAGTTGGACTTGTAATCGGCCACGTAATAACGCCCTTGATGCTCGAAGGTCAGGTCGATGAAGCCCTTGAACATGCCGTTCAGCGACACCGTTTCCGCCGCCGCGCGAGGCGCGCCGTTGTGGGTGTAGCGACGTACCAGCGCGTCCACCTGTGCCACATCGACTTTCGAACAGGCGAACCAGAACTCCATCTCCACGCGATACTGATTCGGCTGATCCAACTCGCTCAAGGCCACCGGCGGGCCATCAGCCCCCAGACGAAGCGGCAGGCTCAACAAATGCGAAAGCCAGTCGGTGAGCGTGTTGATCCAGCCTTTCCAGTCGCGCCGATTGCAACGTTGCGCGACGACTTTTTCCAGCGCCACAGGGTCGCTCGCTGCCGCTGCAAAACCTTTTTCCCCTGCCCACTCCAGCAAGCCATGAAGGAACGTGCCGGGGTTCGGGCCACGGGGGAATCGATGAATGTCGCCGCCGCTGACCAACGTCTCCCGTGGCGCGTCCGGGTCGAGTCGCTCGTCGTCAAAGAGCTTCTGCGCCTGGGGGCTGTCCGGTGATTGATCGCCGCTGTCAGTGATCGTGTCGCCGATGCGCAAGGCGCTGTAAGACGCAATCCACCAGTTTTCCCGCGCGCTGCGGCGCGGCACACGCGGCTTGCTCAACGCGACCTCGTTACGCGGCGCGCTGAAGGTGTCAGCGGTGGGCGCAGGCACGGTTTCGACGTGAACCGTCGGCTGATCACTGGCCAGCCCCTGCAGCCATTGAACAAGCTGGTTCGATTCTGACAACACGTCACCGCCGCCGAGCAAGTAACCCAGCGCCGAGCGGTGCAAGATCGACCCTTTGGTGTTGCCGCGTTTGAGGTCGGCCACGCCCAGCCAGCAAGCATGCTGCGCGCGGGTGAGCGCGACGTACAGCAGGCGCAAATCTTCGGCCAGACGCTCGTCATCAGCCTGCTCGATCAGCGCGGCCGTTGGCTTGAGGCTGATCTGCGCGTGGCCTTCGGGGTCGTGAAAATGCAGGGGCAAGCGGCTGCCATCAACAGGTTTGGTCGAGCAAATGAATGGCAGAAACACCAAGGGGTATTCCAGGCCTTTGGACTTGTGAATTGTCACGACTTTGACCAACTGTTCATCGCTTTCGAGGCGCAGAATCTGCTCTTCGCCGGCTTGGCCAGACAACGCCAGATGCTCGCTCAGATGCCGAATCAGCGCCTGCTCGCCGTCAAGCTCAGCGGCGGCTTGCTGCATCAATTCGGACAAGTGCAGCAGGTTGGTCAGCACCCGTTCGCCATCACTGCGTTGAATCAATGTCTGGGGCAGTTTGAAGTCGTGGAGCAGGCGGCGCAGCATGGGCAGCACACCTTGGGTACGCCAGATGCGACGGTAATCACGGAACTGCATGACGCGGTTTTCCCACGCCAATTCGTCGCGGTTGAGCAACTCAAGTTCGGCCAACGGCAGATCCAAAGTGATGCACGCCAAGGCCGCACGCAACGTGCGTTCGGCATCGGGTTCGGCGCAGGCCTTGAGCCACGCCAACAGGTCATGGGCCTCCTGCGCCGCGAACACCGAGTCCTTGTCCGACAGGTAAACGCTGCGCACACCTCGGGCCGACAACTCGCCGCGCACGGCCTGTGCCTCCTTGCCGTCGCGCACCAGTACCGCGATGTCGGCGGGCATCACGCCTTTCAACGGCTCACCCTGTTTGGCAAAACCCGCTTGGCCCTGTTGGCCGGCATTGAGCAAACCCACGATCTCGCTGGCGCAACTCGCCGCCAAGTGCTGCCGATACAGCGTGCCGGACACCGGCTGATCGCTCTCCAACTGCCAGACATTGAGCGCCGGAACAGTCTGACCATCGCGCTGGAAGACCTCCTTGCGGCCTTGGGAATTTACCGGCTGGAACGGCACCGGATTGTGATCGGCACTGCGAAACAGAAACGCACCGCGTCCGATCGGGCTGTTTTCGGCGCGCACGAAGACGTGGTTCACAGCCTCGACCATCCCGTGACTGGAACGGAAGTTCGTCCCCAGCGTGTGCAGGCGCCCCGCCGTGGCCGTTCTGGCGCGCAGGTAGGTGTAAATGTCGGCACCGCGGAAGGCGTAAATCGCCTGTTTAGGGTCGCCGATCAGGAACAACCCGGTGCTTTCGTCGTGGGCTTCGAGGTGATAGATGCTGTCGAAAATTCGATACTGCACCGGGTCGGTGTCCTGAAATTCGTCGATCAGCGCGACGGGAAATTGCTCGCGAATCAGAGTCGCCAGCCGTTCGCCGCCACTGCCACGCAATGCCGCGTCCAGACGCAGGAGCATGTCGTCGAAGCCCATTTCAGCACGACGCCGCTTCTCTTCCTCGAAGCGCGTACCGACCCACTGCGCAGCGTGTTCGAGTACCGCAGCGTCGGGCGTTGGCAGCGTGTCGAGGGCGACCTTGAGCTCGACCATTGCCTCGAAAGCCGGGTGCGACGGCGGATTGTTTTTCCACGCCTCGGCAATGCCATCGGGCGTCAAACGCGTGAAGCCGGTACCCAGATCGAGCTGCTCCTGTTCATCGTCGTTGGCCCAGGCGATGAGTTTGTCGAACCAGGGCCGGAAATAGCGCTCCTGCATCTTGCGGCCATCCACCACCTTGCAAGCGACCCCATCCAGGCAGATCGCGTGCAACTCGGCAGCCCAGTTAGCCCAAGGTGATTTGAGGGCTTTCAGGGTTTCGCGGCGCTCCTGAATGGAGGCCTCGATCAGTTCTGTCGGTGTTTGCGTCACAGGCGCGCGATCACTGCCAAACATGGCGCGCACCCGTGGCAGCAAATCTGCAGGGCTCTTCAGGTGGGCACGTACCCAAGTGAGCGCATCACCGCTCATGGGGTAGCAGAACTTGCGCCAGTAGTCGCGCAGCACTTCCCCCAGCAGGTCGCTGTGGTCAGTCTCCAAGCTCTGTGTGAACAGGCTGCCACTGTCGAAGGCGTGCTCACGCAACATGCGCTGACACCAGCTGTGAATGGTGGACACCGCGGCCTCGTCCATCCACTGCGCCGCAATGTCGAGACGGCTTGCGCAACCGGCCCATTGCTCGGGCGGGAAGTCGTTGCGCAGGTCGTCGAGCAAGGCGTCGGGCGCGTCGATCTCCTGCCGAAAAAAACGCGCGGCTTCTGCCAGTCGGATGCGGATGCGATCACGCAGTTCTTTGGTGGCGGCGTCGGTGAAGGTCACCACGAGAATCTGCGGCGGCAGCAACTCACGGCCAAATCCCGAATGCTCACCGCCGTGGCCGAGGACCAGACGCAGGTACAGCGCCGAGATCGTGAAGGTCTTGCCAGTGCCGGCGCTGGCCTCGATCAGCTGGCTGCCCTTGAGCGGGAAGCGCAGGGCCAACGGTTTTTGGCTTGCACCCGATTGAACGTCAGTCATGCTCCGGCCTCTTCGCTGGACAGGGATTGCCAGGGCGCTTCGTACAGGGGTTTGTATAGCGACTGACACCAGCCGACGAATTCTTCGCTGTCCAGCAGCGCATCGAAATTCGGGAATTGTCGGGCCAGCGCCGTGCTTTCGGCGTGCTCGCCTGCGATGTTCTGGCCGTCACCGTCGTAGGTTTTACGGGCTGCCGCCTCGGCTTTGACTTCATCCGATTCACCCAGCCAGGCAAACGCTGTTTTTACCGCGACGGGCAGCGGGCGTTGCATGCCGTGCTGCCAGGCGAGCAACAGATCATTGAGGGTGTGGGTGGCCGCTGTTTTGTCGAGGGGGGATAGGAGCAGCGTTTCGTCGCTGGCGACCAGTGCAGTCGTCAAAGGCAGATCGCTGGCACACGCTACCAGATGGTTGACCCACGGCTTGGTCAACCGATGCCACTTACGCGACTTTCTGCCGCCGATGGCGTTAGGGATCGCGGTCACTGCGAGCAGTTCGCCTTGCGCATTTTGATAGAGCCCATCAAGCCATCCATCGAGTGCGATACCTTGATGTTCGTGGCTCACCGGCAACGCGCTGTGCAAGCGCTCGGGCCACTTCGACAGCAAGCCATGGTAACGCTCGACCAGATCCGGTAGCGGCTCAATCAGCTCGTCCTGTAGGAGCGTGCCGAATCCCGCCATCGGCAACAGCCCGCTGGCTTGCAGGCGAACGGCTTGCGCCCTGAGGGAGTCATCGGGGCTCGCTGGATTGATCAGAGCCGCTTGTAACAAGCTGTCACTCACCCCGTATCGCTCAAGGGCATCAAGGACAAACGGCTCTTCATCGGCCAAAGGCGCTTCAGCCACTTCAAAGAAAATTTTCAGACGCTGGCTGAAGAAGTGTTTGACCGGGTTACGCAGGAAATCCTGCAACTGCATCAGACTCAACGGCTCGTCCTGTTGGTGTTTTCCCAGCGCCTGGAACTCACCTGCCTGAATGCCAGCCTCGTGCAGCACCTGCCACTCACGGGCGAAGCTGAAATACTCCAGATTCTCCTGAAAGTATTTGGCGCTGAACGGCTGCAGCGGGTGTTCGAGGGTCAGCCTGTGCAGTAGCTGTTGACCAGGATCGCGCTTCTTCGCGTCCTCAGGCTCAACGGCATCCGCCAGTCGCCAGCCGCTGGCCAGGTGATCACGGAGCTGGCCGATGAGTACCGACGCCGGGCGCTCTGAATTGTCCCGAATGCTGCGACCCACCCAACTTATATAAAGCTGATCACGAGCCGACAGAAGCGCTTCGAGCAACAGATAGCGGTCGTCTTCGCGACGAGAGCGGTCGCCGGGGCGGTAATCGCTTCCCATCAGGTCGAAATCCAACGGAGGCTGCGCGCGTGGGTAATCACCATCGTTCATGCCCAGCAGACAGACGACCTTGAAGGGGATCGCGCGCATTGGCATCAACGTGCAGAAATTCACTGAGCCAGCGAGGAAACGCTGCGAGAGCCGCCCTTGATCCAGCCCGGCAAGCCAGGCCTCGCGCACGACCGTCAATGGCAGTTCTTCCAGCAGCTCCACGGTTTCGCAGGTCTCCAACCAGGTTTCACGCAACGCTTCGAGCTGGCCAAGCAGGTAGTCATCGTGCTCGCTGTCAGCGGTGAAAAACAGCTGCATCAACGCCTGCAGACGCGCTCCCCATACTGGTGGTGTGGCAGGCTGTGACAGCTCGGCGTGGGCGACCTGGAGCGCGTCGATCAGCGCGACCAATGGCCCGATGAGCGCGGCATCCAGGCCACCAATTTCGTCGTAAGGCTCGATGTCGTCGTAAGCCGTGCCGGCCCCGACGGCGTACCCCAGCAGCATGCGGCGCAGACCGAAATGCCAACTGTTCTGTTCCAACGCTTCGGGCAGTCCCAACCCTTCGCGTTGCCGAGCGTTCAATCCCCACCGTACTCCGGCGCCTTCGATCCAGCGGTGCAAGGTCGGCAAGTCGCGCTCGTCGATTTCGAAACGCGCGCGCAGGGCCGGGACGTCCAGCAGGTCAAGAATTTCGCTGACCGGGAAGCGGCTGTCGGGAATTTTCAGCAGATGTTCGACGGCGATAAGCAGGGGGTCACGGCCGCGCTGACCTTGGTCTGCCAGGGTGAAGGGGATGAAGCGCCGATCATCACGATCCAGCTGCCCAAATACAGCACGGATGTGCGGGGCGTAACTATCGATGTCAGGGACCATCACGATGACATCGCGAGGGCGAAGATCCGGGTCTTTGCTGAAACGCGCGAGCAACTGATCGTGCAGCACCTCTACTTCGCGTTGGGCACTGTGAGCCACGTGGAAACGGATCGAGCGATCTGTCTTAATGTTGACGGCAGGCCACAGCTCGCGGGTTTCGCTCAGCGGGCGCAGTTCCAGGATGTCGTCCTGCAACTGGCTAAGCACGGTCTGGGGGTCGCTTTCACTGAACAGGTCGATACGGCCGTCACGAAAGATCGAGCGGTAGCTGTTGGGGTCATCGTGGCTATCGAGCAAGTTGATGTAGTCGCGGCCCTGCTTACCCCAGGCCGCGAGCAACGGATGCGCATGTTGATGCAGCGCGTCGGGGCTGAGTACGACGGGCATGCCCGCTTTGCGCGACTGGCGTTTGTATTCGTGGCGTAGCAGGTCCTTGTCGGCGACGATGTCCGCCCAATGATGACGACAGGGGTTGTGCACGCAGAGCAACACCTGACTGAAACGCGACAGTCCGGCCAGTGCTTCCAGCGCCTGAGCAGGCAGTGAAGAAATTCCAAAGACGATGACACGCGCGGGCAAGCCGACAGGTGCTTCGGTCAGGGTGTTGATGCGCTCGATGTAGCGCTGATGCACACCCGCGCGGCTTTGCGCCATGCCCTCTGCACCGACATCGTGAAGCAGCGCGCGCCACAGTTCGGCTTGCCAGCAGTTCTCCGGCTTGAGCGGCTTGACTTCTCCTCTGACGTTTTTCAACTGATGCCGGCCTGCAGCCCAATCTTCCAGCCAGTCAGCGCGGTACACCTGATATTGATCGTAAAGGTCCGCCAATCGCTCAGACAACTGATAACGCTTGCGCAGATCGGTGTCGGCAGTAAGGAAGCGCTGCAGGGGTTCAAAGTGAGGCTGGTCGATCAAGGCCGGTAACAGCCTCATCAAGCGCCACGTGAGTGGGGCTTTATCCAGCAGCGAGGTTTCGGGGATCTCGTCCTTTCCCAATACCGCGCGGTAGAGCTGCCACATGAAGCTGCCGGGGAGTTGAACGTCGATCGCAGCAGCAATGCCACATCCGCCTTGATCGTCATCCTGTGTGTCCGCCGCCAGGGCAAGCTTCAACCACTGAGCAATACCGTTGCTTTGAACCAGTCCGACTTCGTTTTCCAACGGGGTCAGCGGGTAGCGCCGCATCCACGACACCACGAGGCTGCGCAGTTCGTCCAGGCGATTGCCATGAACCACCATGAACCCGGCATTGAGGTGGGATGTCACCGGCATAGCTGCTTCCTTGGCGTTTGAAGAGGGAGAAGACTAACAGAGGGGCAAGGGTGTCGCAGCACGAA
>NZ_DDHJ01000007.1:0-354 GCF_002338065.1 Pseudomonas sp. UBA1879
ATTGCAAGCGCCTCATGGTGAAGAAGCTTCGGCTGAGCACTGTCACTGTCCGATTTAAGGCCATCGCTGATGTTGCCTTCGTAAGGAGGCAACTTGGTGCCCGCGTGGACCGCGTGGAGACCGGCCTGTGTCAGCAGTACTTCGTTGCCGCTGATGTCGTAGTACTTGTCACTGCCGTTAGTCAGCGTGACTTTCAATTGATCGGCAGGGGTGTCCGAATCGCTGTAGGTCAATTTACCCGCAACGGTCGAGGCATCGGCCTTGCCTTCGTGCAGTTCGTTGGCAGTCACCTTGATCTCAGGTGCAGCATCAAGGATCAGATTCGGCTGAGCACTGCCGCTGTCCGATTTAAGG
>NZ_DDHJ01000007.1:460-726 GCF_002338065.1 Pseudomonas sp. UBA1879
GTCCGATTTAAGGCCATCGCTTACGGTGACTTCGATAGGAGGCAACTTGGTGCCAGCGTTGACCGCGTCGATACCAGCCTGTGTCAGCAACACATCGTTGCCACTGATCACATAGTACGGCTTGCTGGCATCGGACAGGGTGACGGTGAGCTTGTCGCCTGCGTCCGCGTCGGAATATTTAACGGTGCCCGCAACGGTTGTGGTGTTGGCTTGACCTTCATGCAGATCGTTGGCGGTGACCTGAATTTCAGGCGCCGCATTGAGAA
>NZ_DDHJ01000007.1:831-3840 GCF_002338065.1 Pseudomonas sp. UBA1879
GACGGTGACTTCGATAGGAGGTAATTTGGTGCCAGCGTTAACCGCGTCGATACCAGCCTGTGTCAGCAACACATCGTTGCCGCTGATGATGTAGTACGGCTTGCTGGCATCGGAGAGGGTGACGACCAGCTTGTCGTGGGCCGTTTCCTTATCGCTGTAGTCCAGCTTGCCCGCAACAGTGCCCGCGACGGCTTTGCCCTCGTGAAGATCGTTGCCCGTGACCACGAGTTTTGGCGCTTCATTCGATTGAATGGCGACGGTTGTGAACGCGACGTTCGAATTGGCTTTGCCGTCGTTGACCACCACGGAGATCGAACGGTCGCTGAGGTCATTCGATGTGGTGCTGAAGCTGATGGCCTTGATTGCCGCTTCGAAATCAGCTTTCGATGCGGTCTTGCCCGGTTCTACGGTCAAGATGACGGTGCGCTTGTCCCCGCTCAAACCCGCGAAGATCGAGTCCGGCATCTTGCCGAAGCTCAGAGTGTCGCCATCAATAGCGCTGCCGTTGATGCTGACCGACGCCCGGGTCAGGTTCGGGCTATCACTGTCTTGGATGGTGATGTCGTTATCCGCGATGGCCACGCCGGTGTTTCCAAGCGTGAAGCTGGTTTGGTAGCCGCTGCCCGTTGCACCGCTGGAATCGTCACCGTCCAGGTCCACCGTTGGGGCGACGTTGCCCGCATCGACAGAGATCGAATCCGAGTGACTGCCGGTTTTGTTCTGGGTCGCATCGGCGTTGCTGTCGGTAACCTCGATGGTCACGCCACGGGCTACTGGAGTCGCGCTTGGGCTGCTCTCGGCGAAAGTGATCGAGCTGATCAGATCCTTGTAGGTGCTGATGTCAGCTTTGCCGGTCAACACGATGGTGGTGGTGTAGCTGCCATCGGCCTGTTGAACGGAGGCCAGGGTGTAATCGATGCCCACGCTCGTGCTGTGGCCGTCGCCCGTGGCGAGGGGGGAGTCGATGATGTCGTCGGCCCGCATGTGGGTCAGGGTGATCGTGGCCCCGCTCAGTTGAGCGCCGTCGGAGTCGCCAATCTGCAGGTTGGTGACGATGTGAGTTGCGGCGCCGTTTTCGTGATACGCGCTGCCATCGAAGGTGATGGTGGGGGCAACGTTGCCTGCATCGACAGAGATCAAATCCGAGTGAGTGCCGGTTTTGTTCTGGGACGCATCGGGGTTGCTGTCGGTAACCTCGATGGTCACGCCACGGGCTACTGGAGTCGCGCTTGGGCTGCTCTCGGCGAAAGTGATCGAGCTGATCAGGTCCTTGTAGGTGCTGATGTCAGCTTTGCCGGTCAACACGATGGTGGTGGTGTAGCTGCCGTCGGCCTGTTGAACGGAGGCCAGGGTGTAATCGATGCCCACGCTCGTGCTGTGGCCGTCGCCCGTGGCGAGGGGGGAGTCGATGATGTCGTCGGCCCGCATGTGGGTCAGGGTGATCGTGGCCCCGCTCAGTTGAGCGCCGTCGGAGTCGCCAATCTGCAGGTTGGTGACGATGTGAGTTGCGGCGCCGTTTTCGTGATACGCGCTGCCATCGAAGGTGATGGTGGGGGCAGCGTTAGCCGGAGCAGGCGAGGTGCCCGGCGCAGCCAGGTCAATCGTGGTCGTTGCCAGACCGGATTTGCCGCCGTCGTCGGTAACAGCCACGGCAACCGAACGCGTACCGGCCTGATCGGAGGACGAAGTGAAGGTGATGGCCTTGATGACAGCCTGGTATTCGGCGTCGGTCGCGTTGCCAGTCAGCACGATGTGGGTGTCGGTACTGCTCGGGTCGAGTTTGACGTTGCCAGTGAAATCGGCAGCGCTGGTGTCCAGCTTGTCGCCGGATTTCGCGCCGGACAGGTCGATGGTCGCGCCTGTCAGGGCGTGTTTGTCATCGGAAACGGTGGCACCTGTTGCGGCGATCCCGACGGAGATGCCTTTGGTGTCGCCCGTCACATTAACGGTCAGGTCGACGCCATTGACCGCGCCGTTGAGGTCAACGACCGGCGCTTCGTTCCCGGACACAGGCGGGGTGCCCGGCGCAGCCAGGTCAATCGTGGTCGTTGCCGAGCCTGTCTTGCCTTCGTTGTCAGTCACAACGACGGCAACCGAACGCGTACCGGCCTGATCGGAGGACGACGTGAAGGTGATGGCCTTGATGACAGCCTGGTATTCGGCGTCAGTCGCGTTGCCAGTCAGCACGATGTGGGTGTCGGTACTGCTCGGGTCGAGTTTGACGTTGCCAGTGAAATCGGCAGCGCTGGTGTCCAGCTTGTCGCCGGATTTCGCGCCGGACAGGTCGATGGTCGCGCCTGTCAGGGCGTGTTTGTCATCGGAAACGGTGGCACCTGTTGCGGCGATCCCGACGGTGATGCCTTTGGTGTCGCCCGTTACATTAACGGTCAGGTCGAGGCCATTGGCTGCGCCATTGAGGTCTACGACCGGCGCTTCGTTCCCGGACACAGGCGGGGTGCCCGGCGCAGCCAGGTCAATCGTGGTCGTTGCCGAGCCTGTCTTGCCTTCGTTGTCGGTGACAACGACGGTAACTGAACGCGTACCGGCTTGATCGGAGGACGACGTGAAGGTGATGGCCTTGATGACAGCCTGGTATTCGGCGTCGGTCGCATTGCCAGTCAGCACGATGTGGGTGTCGGTGCTGCTCGGGTCGAGTTTGACGTTGCCAGTGAAATCGGCGGCGCTGATGTCCAGTTTTTCACCGGATTTTGCGCCCGAGAGGTCGATGGTCGCGCCTGTCAGGGCGTGTTTGTCGTCCGAGACAGTGGCACCGGTTGCGGCGATCCCGACGGTAATGCCTTTGGTGTCGCCCGTTACATTAACGGTCAGGTCGAGGCCATTGGCTGCGCCATTGAGGTCAACGACCGGCGCCGTGTTGTCCGAAGGCGGCGGAACCACCGGCGCATCATTGTCCAGAATCGACGTCGTCACGCTGCCTGACTTGTCACTGACAGCCAGGTTTTCGTAGTTACCTCCGGTGGCCGAGATAATTTTCACGGTCACATCTCG
>NZ_DDHJ01000007.1:4126-59309 GCF_002338065.1 Pseudomonas sp. UBA1879
TTCGGTGACCGCCGCAGGGCCGGAGATGCTGATCTGCGTGGTGTCGCGCACGTCGGTAACGGTGGTGCTGACCGGCGTGGTGGCGAACGCCAGGTTTTCGTAGTTGCCGCCGCTCACACCCGTGATCGCCGCGGTGACTGCAGGGTGACCGACATAAACGTCGTTGGTCGCGACGGCGGTGGTGGTACCGCTGCTCTGGCCGACGCCGATGGTGATGGTTTTACCGTTGTCCAGAGTGACGCTCACGGGCGAGCCGGTCACCGGGTTGGACACTGTGGCGGTGTAGGTGATGGTGCCGTTTTCGGCAACGGTGCTGCTTGCACTCAGGGTCACCCGAGTGGTGTCGGTGGAGTCGACGATGGTGGTCGAGGCGGCTTTGCCGTCAATCGCCAGTTGTTCGAAGTTGCCGCCCGACGCGCCGGTGATGGTCGCAGTGACCGTGGCAGTGGTCTTGTAGACATCGTTGGCCGGGGCATCGACTTTGATCGTGCCCACGGACTGGCCGGCGGCGATGTTGATGATCGCGCCGTTGGACAGGGTCACGGTGACGGCGGTCTGCGCGGCGTTGGTCAACGTCGCGGTGTAGGTGATCTGGCCGCCTTCGGTGGCGGCGGCGTCGGCAGCCAGGCTGACCGTGGTGGTATCGATGGTGTCCGTCACCTGGGTGTTGGCCGGTTGCGGATCGATAGTGATCGCAATGCCGTCGCCCCCGGTCGTACCGGTGACGGTGGTGCTGATCTGGCTTGGGTTGATGTAGACATCGTTGATGCTGGTCATCGGCACGTTGACGCTGCCGCTCAACTGGCCTGCTTCGATGGTAATGAGCTGGCCATTAGACAAAGTCACGGTCACAGCCGACTGTGCCGCGACGGTCAGGGTCGCGGTGTAAACGAGAACGCCACCGGCTTCGGAGATGGTCGGCGTGCCGGTGAGGCTGAGCGTGGACGGCGTCCGGGTATTGGACGGGTCGTCGATGGCGTTGCGTTGGAAGTCGTTGTTTGCCGTCGCGCCGATCGGAGCGGTCGGGTAGCCAATGGTCGGGTCCACCACGCCAGCGGTCTCAGTCAGCATCACCACGCTGTGGCCGCCTCCTGCGTTGCCGCCGTCGGTGCTGCCGGTGGTCTGGCCAGCGGCGGTGGCTTCGAGGTCTTGGGTCGGGTCGGCGCCCGCAGCGATGGCTTGCTGCAGTTCGGCAACCGATGGCGCGGCTTGCGCGGTGGCCTCTGCCAGGTCGGTGGTAGCGCTGGACGCGGGAGTGTCTGCACTCCACTGCGTGTCACGACCCAGATCCAGGTGGCGGCCGTCAGCCAGTTCGAGCGTGACCGCACCTTCCGGGCCTGTCAGGACCTGTTCGCCGGCCAGCAGCCGGTCACCCTCAATGAGTACACGACGAATCCCTTCAGCGGAGACTGCGACTACTTGGCCAACAATGCTTTTGACGATGGCAACCACACTGCTCATGGGGTGACTCTCCGGATCTACGTCTGTGGACTCCTCCCCTTATCGGCCACTGGGCGCAGGGTTTAAGGGGTCCGAATGTTTGTTTTCTGAAACTTCAATCACTAACAACCTGTTTACATTAGTGATGTTTATTTGACGTCAAATATCAAACTGCTACTTATCAGGTTTTGAATTAACTTCGCGCCAAAGTATTGACCTATTTCGCGCCATCCTAAACAATCGCACCCGTAATGTCACATTGATATTTTAAGACATCGACAAATTCTGCGGTACCGCCTAAAGCGTGCTCAGAACCCTCCGATAACCCTCACATCAATGGTCATTTCTGTACGACACGGTGACGTCCTGTTGCCGTGTTTGAACCCAGTCCGTTTTCGGGAAGTCACGAGCATGCGCCTGCCTTTGTTCACCGCTGTACCCTTCGCTCTTTCAATCGGCTTCGTACAGGCACAAACCCTGCCAGAAGCCATGCAAAAGGCCATGGACGTGCATCCCGAGGTACAGGCCGGGGTCAACGCCCGTATCGCGCAGGATTACAACGTTCGCGCTGCCAAGGGCGGCTACCTGCCCCGTGTCGATGTGCTCGCGGGTTATGGCCGTGCCGGCACCGACAGCCCGACCACTCGCGCAACGGGCAACGATAACCACTGGCAAACTTCCAACCGCGGCGAGTCAAGTGTGCGTTTGCGGCAAATGCTGTTTGACGGTTTTCAAACAAGTAACGAAGTTGGGCGTCAACAAGCCACCGCCAATTCTCGGGCGTACTCTTTGTTGAACACTTCCGAACGAACGGCACTGACCGTGGCGCAGGTTTATATCGATGTCATGACGCAACGCGAGATGGTGCGTCTGGCGGAAGAAAACCTGAAAAGCCACGAGCGTATCTACGACCAGATCAAACTGCGCACGAGCCGCGGTGTGGGTCGCATGGCCGACATGGACCAGGCCGACGCCCGTTTGGCACAAGCGCGTAACAACCTGATCACCGAACAGACCAACCTGGCGGACGCCCAGACCAACTTCCTCAGCGCGGTCGGTGACATGCCCGATCAACTGGAGAAACCGGCGCCGTTCGCACTGATGCCTGCGACGCTGGACGAAGCGCGTCGCCAGATGCTGGACAACAGCCCGGTGCTGCGTTCGGCTGAATCCGACATCGCCGCTGCCGAGAAGCAGTACGCCACTGCGAAGTCCACGTTCTATCCGCGTTTTGACGCCGAGCTGGGCCGCAATGCCGATGACAACGTCGGTGGCGACCTGGGCCACAATAACGGCTGGGAAGCCATGGTGCGCATGCAGTTCAACCTGTACGCCGGTGGCAGCAACAAGGCTGACTTGACCTCCAAGTCCTATCAGACCTCGCAGGCACTGGACATCCGCAACAACGCCCTGCGCCAGCTGAACGAAGAATTGGGCCTGGCCTGGAACGCCTTCAGCAACGCTAACGCGCAGGTGCCGATCGCGCAGCAGTACGTCGACCGGGCCACCAGCGTGCGGACGTCGTACCAGCAGCAATTCAGTCTGGGTGAGCGTACCTTGCTCGACCTTCTCGACAGCGAGAACGAACTGTTCACCGCGCAGCAGCGCCTGGTGCAGCTGCAAAGCCTGAAAACCTACACCCAATATCGGATTCAGGCCGGCATGGGCACCTTGCTGAAAAGTCAGGGCGTCGTTGCGCCGCTGGCATCGGTTGTGCAGAACGATATAAAACCGACGGTCAAATTGCCGGGGATGAACTGATTCTTGACGGAACGCGCTTCCGTTAGGGTCCAGCTTCTTTTAATTGCTTAACGAAAGAGAGTGTCAGCGTGGATTTGGAATTACCTTCGGCTCGATTAGGTCATGATCCCCGCAGCCAGCATGATGACCCCTTGCTCGACGGCCTGCTGACACTCTGCGCCCTGCATCACAAACCGGCGAGCCGGGCGATGCTGACCACCGGATTGCCCTTGCCGGACCAGCGTTTAAGCCCGGATTTGCTGCCGCGCGCAGCGGCCCGTGCCGGTTTGCAGGGGCGTTTGCTGGTGCGCAAGTTGGAACAGATTCCGGCAATTGCCCTGCCCGCCATGGTGCTGCTCAAAGAAGGCCGCAGCGCGGTGTTGCTCGGTTGGGAAGGCGACCTGGCGCGTCTGTTGATCAGCGAAAGCGACGGCGGCGAAGTCCGTGTCGAGCGCGACGTGCTGGCAAAGGACTACGCTGGCAAGGTCTTCTTCGCACAGCCGCAACATAAATTTGACGTGACCAAAGGCTCGCTCATTCCTCGGGCGCGCTCCTGGTTCAAAGACACCCTCAAGCTGTCGCGCTGGCTGTATGCCGATGCGATCGCTGCCAGCTTCGTGATCAACCTGATCGCACTGGCCGCACCTCTGTTCGTGATGAATGTCTACGACCGCGTCGTACCAAACCAGGCCACTGCGACCCTGTGGGTACTGGCCACCGGTATCTGCGGCGCGTACCTGTTCGACCTGTTGCTCAAGGGTCTGCGCAGTCTGTGCCTGGACCTTGCCGGCAAAAAAACCGATCTGATTATTTCCGCGACGCTGTTCGAGCGGATCGTCGGCATGGCGATGAAGTTTCGTCCGGCCCGGGTCGGTAGCTTCGCGCAGAACATTCATGAATTTCAGGGCATGCGCGACTTTCTGACGTCGCTGACCCTGACCAGCCTGATCGACCTGCCGTTCACCCTCATCATTCTGTTGGTGATTGCGCTGCTGGGCGGGCATCTGGTGTGGATTCCCGTGGTCGCGTTCCCGCTGGCGCTGGGCATCGGCCACTTGTTGCAGAAGCCGTTGACCGCGACCCTCGAACGCACCATGGCGCTGGGCGCAGAGCGTCAGTCGAGCCTGATCGAAACCCTGTCCGGGCTGGACGCGGTCAAGGTCAACAACGCCGAAAGCGAGCGCCAGTATCACTGGGAACACACGATCGGCACCCTCAGCCGTCTTGAGCTGCGGGTCAAAATTCTGTCCGGCCTGGCGATGAACATCACGCTGCTGATCCAGCAACTGGCTGGCGTGGCGATGATCTGTTTTGGCGTGTACATGATCATCGACGGCAACCTCAGCATGGGCGGTCTGGTGGCGTGCTACATGCTCAGTGGCCGCGCCCTCGGCCCCTTGGCGGCGCTCGCGGGGCTGCTCACCCGCTATCAGCAAGCCAAGGTGACGATGGTCTCCGTGGATCAAATGATGGAGCTGCCGCAGGAGCGCAACTTCGACGAGCGCCCTCTCAGCCGTCAGGTGCTGCAGGGCGCTATGGAATTTCGCAACCTCGAATTCACCTACCCGAATCAACAGAACCTTGCGCTGAAAAACATCAACCTGGTGGTTCGCCCCGGCGAGAAGATCGGCATCATCGGCCGCAGCGGTTCGGGCAAAAGCTCGCTGGCCAAGTTGCTGGTGGGGCTGTATCAGCCGGATGAAGGCTCGCTGTTGGTCGATGGCGTAGACATTCGCCAGATCGACGTCAGCGAGCTACGCCATAACATCGGTTATGTCGCGCAAGACATTCAGTTGTTGGCCGGCTCGCTTCGCGACAATCTGGTGTCGGGCGCGCGTTACGTCGATGACGAAATGGTGCTGCAAGCCGCCGAGCTGGCCGGTGTCCATGAGTTTGCCCGTCTGCACCCTCAGGGCTACGAACTGCAAGTGGGCGAGCGTGGGCAGAACCTGTCCGGGGGGCAGCGTCAGAACGTGGCACTGGCTCGAGCTCTATTGCTCGACCCGCCGATTCTGCTGCTGGACGAACCCACCAGTGCCATGGACAACACTGGCGAGGAGCGCCTGAAGCAGCGTCTGCAAGCCGTCATCGAGAACAAGACCGTGATTCTTGTCACCCACCGGGCCTCGCTGCTCTCGCTGGTCGATCGCCTGCTGGTGATCGACCGTGGCCAGATTCTTGCCGACGGCCCGAAAGCCGCCGTGATGGAAGCGTTGAAGAAGGGGCAGATCAGTGTTGCTTAAATCGGGTCCAAATTCCGGCGGCTTTTTCGGCTATTTCAAAGGCACACCTTCTTATGAAGGCCAGCCGATGCCCGAGGTGGAAAAAGCCCTGGTCGACGACGCGCCGCGCATCGTCCGGCTGACCATCTGGGCGGTCATCCTGTTCTTCACCTTCCTGGTACTGTGGGCCAACTTTGCCGTCATCGACGAAGTGACCAAAGGCGAGGGCAAGGCCATTCCGTCGACCAAAGTGCAGAAGGTCCAGAACCTGGAAGGCGGCATCGTCGCTGAGATTTATGCCCATGACGGCCAGGTGGTCGACGCGGGCGCGCCTTTGATTCGTCTGGACGACACCCGGTTTGCCTCCAACGTCGGCGAAACCGAGGCAGACCGGGTGGCCATGGAGCTGCGCGTCGAGCGTCTGAGCGCGGAGGTCGAGGACCGCCCGTTGAATATCAGTCCTGAAGCGCGTAAGTCGGCCCCGCATCAGGCCACCAACGAAGAGTCTCTTTATAAGAGCCGGCGGCAGCAGTTGGCGGATGAGATTGGCGGTTTGCAGCAACAGCTGATTCAGCGTCAGCAAGAGCTGCGTGAATTCGGCTCCAAGCAGGAGCAGTACCGCAACAGCCTGAACCTGCTGCGTCAGGAGATCGGCATGTCCGAGCCGTTGGTGGCGCAGGGCGCGGTTTCGCCGGTGGACATCCTGCGCTTGAAACGTTCCGAGGTAGAAACCCGCGGTCAACTGGACGGCACCAGCCTGGCCATCCCCCGCGCGCAAGCGGCGATTGCCGAAGTGCAGCGCAAGATCGACGAAACCCGCGGCAAGTTCCGCAGCGACGCGTTGACCCAACTGAACGAGGCGCGGACCAATCTTGCCAAGGCCCAGTCCACCGCCAAAGGCCTGGAAGACCGGGTCAACCGTACAATGGTCACTTCGCCTGTGCGCGGCATCGTCAAGCAGATGCTGGTGAATACCGTCGGCGGCGTGATCCAGCCGGGCAGCGACATCGCCGAAGTCGTGCCGCTGGACGACACCCTGCTGGTGGAAGCCCGGATTCGTCCGCAAGACATTGCGTTTCTGCACCCCGGTCAAGAAGCCATGATCAAATTCACGGCCTACGACTACACCATCTATGGCGGTCTTAAAGGCAAACTGGAACAGATCGGCGCCGACACCATTCAGGATGAAGAGAAGAAGAACACCTTCTACGTCATCAAGTTGCGCACCGACCGCAGCCACCTCGGCACCGATGAGCATCCGCTGCTGATCATCCCTGGCATGGTCGCCTCGGTAGACATCATCACCGGCAAAAAGAGCATCCTCAGCTACCTGCTCAAGCCCGTCCTCAAAGCCCGTGCCGAGGCCCTGCACGAGCGTTGATTGGCTGATCGGATTCTGATCACTGTGGGCGTGAGCTCGCTGGAGTTCTGTGAATGTACGGGCTTCTTCGTTGAGCGAGCTCCCGGCCACAGGCGGTATTCAGTCTTTCACTTCGAACGCAAGTTATCCCGCTAACACATCGATCAAATCGATACGGTTGATCCTTCCATCACCCCCGTCAATCCTGTTGGGCTTCAAGCATATTGCGCCTGTAATTTATCTCTCCCATCCCCTAAAGATCTGCGCCAATTCAGCGATACGGTTATCTGAACCCTTCATTTAGACGGCCGCCGCTTCTGCGGATGGCCATCTCTTTATCATTGAAAAAAATGATATTTCCGCACACAAGGACGCCGTCGTGACGCTGAATCTACGCCGCAAGGTCATTCTGCTTGCCATCATTCCGAGCCTTCTATTGGCTGCTGTCATCAGTTGCATCACCTGGGTGGTTCTGCAAAAGCTCGCCACCCAAGAGGTCGAACAGACCCACTCGCTGTTGCTCGAAGAACGCAAGCTGTCGTTGAAGAACTATCAACAGATCGGTGAAGCGGCGATCAAGCCGATCTACGATGCCTCGGCGCCGGGTGACATGGAGGCAAGGGATCGTGCTCTGAAGGTGCTGAAAAACCTTCAGTACGATAAAGCCAGCTACTTCTTCGGCTACAACTCGCAGTACGTGCGAGTGTTCTGGGCCGACAAGGACGTGGACATCGGCAAGAACTTCTCCGATGCCAAGGACGCCAATGGCGTCTTCGTGATCCGCGGTCTGGTAGACAAGGCCAAAGACGGCAGCCATTTCTTCCGTTACGACTGGCCAACGCCGGGCAGCGACAAGCCAATCCCTAAACTGGGTTACACCAACTACCTGGCGAAATGGGACCTGGCGTTCGGCACCCAGGCCAACCTCGACGACATCGACCTGCAAGTCGCCGCCATCGAGGCCTCGACCCAAGGCCGCATCGGTTCCTCGGCGGCGCTTATCGTGGCCGTCGTTGCGGTGCTGTTGATCATCGTCGCGCTGATCGGCGTGTTCTTCGGCAACGGGCTGGTCAAACCTGTGCTGGTGATCAAACAGAACCTGGACGACATTGCTGCCGGAGATGGCGATCTCACTCGCCGTTTGCCGGAGAGCGGCAACGATGAGCTGGGCGCGTTGGCGAAGTCCTTCAACCTGTTCGTCGAGAAGATTCACGGCCTGGTGCGTCAGATCGCCGAAATGACCGGCCAGCTCAACGGCCTGGTCAACGACATGTCGGCTCAGGCCGAGCGTTCCGAGCAGGCCATGGGGCGTCAGCGTCAGGAAACCGATCAGGTCGCCACGGCCATTCATGAGATGTCTTCGGCGGCGCATCAGGTTTCGATCAGCGCCCAGGGGGCTTCTCAAGCGGCGCGCAAAACCAGCGATGTCGGCCTGGATGCCAAGACCGTGGTGAACAAGAGCATCGACAGCATTCATGCGTTGATTGGCGAAATCGGCGAGAGCAGTTCGTCCCTCGATCATCTGCGCAAGGACGTGCAGTCCATTGCCACAGTGGTCGATGTAATTCGTTCGGTGGCCGAGCAGACCAACCTGCTCGCGCTCAACGCGGCCATTGAAGCGGCGCGTGCCGGGGACGCCGGTCGCGGCTTTGCGGTGGTGGCTGACGAGGTCCGCGCCCTGGCCAGCCGCACGCAGCAAAGCACGCAGGAAATCCACGACATGATCACCTCACTGCAACGGGGTGCTCAGGATGCGGTGGTGGCGATGAGTCGGTCCAGCGATACCGGCCGGACCACCGGCGAGCTGGCGAATGAGGCGGGGACGTCATTGGACGCGATCGGCCAATTGATCGAGACCATCAACGACATGAACGCGCAGATTGCCAGCGCGTCGGAAGAGCAGACCGCCGTGGCCGAAGAGATCGCCCGCAGCATGACCCAGATCGCCCAATCCGTGGACAGCGTGGCCGACGACGCGCAAAGCGGCGCCTACACCGCGCGCAGCCTGACCGCATTGGGGGATCGGTTGGGCGGGTTGGTGAAGCAGTTCAGGATTTGAAAAAGATTCTGAAATGATCGTTGTTTGTGGGAGCCGGCTTGCTGGCGAATGCGGTTTGCCAGCGAGCATAGAATTTCCCACGGTCCCTCAGTCCCGAATCAAAAACGGGCTGAGTACTGGCTGATCAATTCCTCCGCTTGCTATCGATCCGCACCAACCGCCCACCTTCGAATCGTAGGTACTGATACATGCCGCTGTTCGGGCCGTACACCCATTCCTGCACCTGCACCTGATCGACCTGGCGGAAGTGGTTGACGGTTTCCTTGTAGCCGATGATGTCCTGGCTGACCGGTTGGCCGCATTTCTGCTGCACCTCGAACATCCGATCACCGACGCTGATCAATTGACTGCCACAACGCAACGTATCGGCCTGGCTTAAACCGCTCAATGCCGTCAGCCCTAGGATGGCCAGGGCCCTGGTGAACACACTCTTCAAAAGTCGTTACTCGCTGTCCAGATGCAGGGGGCTGATGACGCGGCCGTCTTTCTCGGGCTGACCGAGGGAAGCGTCCACGAAATAGACCCGATCATCCGCCAATTGTCCCTTGTCCACCAGATAGTCCTTGATGCTGCTGGCGCGGGCCTGCCCCAGTTGACGCAGCAGCAGGGCGCTGGAGCTCCAGGATTTGAGGACCGCCTCGCGCAGCTTGTTCTGCCGCTCTTCCTTGCCCAGATCGACCCATTGCGCAGGCGGCTGCTGTTTCAGGCGCGTGCGGTAGATGCCGTCGAGCATCGGGCCTTTCTCGTCGTCGGGCACTTTCAGATCGCCTGCCTGCGCCGGCACCTTGTCACCGCGCCGCTGCAGGATCTTGTAGTAGGTGCTTTGGTATTCGCGCTCCAGACGCTGCTGTGCAATCAGCGGGCCGTCGCTGGCCTCGGCGCTGGTGCCTTCAATTTCCAGGCGCAGGGCAGGGCGCTCTTTCAAAGCAGCGGCCAGTTTGTCCAGCGAGGCTTGCGCGTCGGCGCTCAGGTCATCCGAACCGGGGGCAAAGGCCACAGTGCCCAGGTCTTGCGAGCTACCGCCGCTGATCAGACCGCCGATGAATTTGAACGGCGCTGCAGCGGCCTTGACCACGAGATTGCGCAGGGTCTGCCAGACAATCGGCATCACGCTGAACTGCGGGTTGTTCAGGTCACCCGTCACAGGCAGCTCGATGGATATCTTGCCGTCGACATCCTTGAGCAGGGCAATTGCCAGCTTCAGCGGCAGGTTCACGGCATCCGGGCTGTCGACTTTTTCACCCAGCTGCAACTGCTCAACCACCACTTTGTTTTCGGCCTTGAGCTGACCTTTGGTGATCAGGTAATGCAGGTCCAGATTCAGCCGACCCTTGCGAATGCGATAGCCCGCGAACTTGCCGGAATAGGGCGTCAGCGTCGTCAGTTCGACGCGCTTGAAGCTGGTGGCGATGTCGAGGCTCGCCAATGGGTTGAACGGGTTGAGCGCACCTTTGATGGTGACCGGCGCATAGCGATCGACCTTGCCCTGAATGTTCACCGGGGCCGGTTTGTCCTGCCGGTTGTCGAGGGTGCCAATCTTACCGTTGAGCTGCTGGACCGCCGTCGCAAAGTTCGGCGTGAGGCTGAAGTCGGCGAAGTTGGCCGAGCCGTTATTGATATTGACCTCGCCGATGTGAATGCCCATGGGCTTGTCGGCAGTGGCGGTTTTCGGTTTCGGCGCAGGCTTCGCCTCGGTTTTGGAGCCGGCAGGCGCGGTTTCGTCTGGCTGCGCAATCAGCAGGTCGTCGATGTTGGTGGTGCGGTCATCGGCGATCACGAAACGCGCATAGGGCTGTTCGAGGTTGACCGTCGCAATGCTCAGGCTGTCGCCGAGCTGGAAATTCACGCCTTCGACATTCAACCGCTGCCACTTCACGAAGTCCCGAGATTTGAGGGTGTCTAGCGTGTGCAATTGGTCGACCTGAGCCTTGCCGGTGATGCCCAACGCCAAGGGCTCGGTGCTCTTAAGGTCAACGGCCAGATCGCTGTTGAGCATGCCACTGCGCACTTCAAGACGAATGAACGGCGTGACGTAGGACTGCGCGACGCGCAGGTCGATGTCGCGGGTGGTGACATTCAGTTTGGCCCGCACCGGGTCGAGATTGACCTCGCCTTCTGCCGTCAGCTTGCCCTGTTTGCCCAGCCCGGTGTCGAGCTTGAGGTTGAAAGGCGATTTGTTGAGGCTGTCGAAGCCGGTCAGGTCCAGATTGAGCGGACCCACTTCCAGCGCGACCGGCTCTTTCGGCACTTTGTCGGCCAGGTGAATGCGGTAGTCGCGCAGTTGCGTGTCACGCAACAGCACCTGCCATGGCTTGCTCGGCGCGGCGGGCGCTTTGCTGGCGGTGGTCTCGGCGCCCGTGGCTGTGGCGGGTTGCTGCTTCTCGACCTCGGCTTTTTTCTGCGCAGTCTTCGATGGCTGGCTGGCGAACAACTTTTGCCAGTCGAGCTGACCATCGGCCTCTCTCGACGCCCAGGTTTCCAGACCCTGACTGCGGATCTTTCCGACGGTGACCAATTGCTTGGCCAAGTCGATCGCCGTGTCGCTGACCTCCAGATTTTTCAGACGCACCAACGGGCGGCCGTCCGGCGCGTCGATGGCAAACGGCGCAACCTTGAGTGAGGTCTGGTCCAGCCGCAGTTCGGTTTCCTTGGCCAGGTTCAGCGTGTAGTGAGTACTGAGGTTAAGCACGCCGTCCTTGAGCACCAGAGGAAGGGCGTCCCGCACGTACGGCCACCAGACTTTCATCTTGCCGTCGGTGACTTTCAGCGTGCCTTCGGAGGTGATCGGCACCAAGCTGATGCGCCCGACCCAATCGATCTGACCGCCTTCGGGGCCTGCGGCGACGAGGGTCATGTCGGCATTGTCTTCGGGCAGGGTGCTGAGGTTCTTCAGCTCGAAATTGAGGGTGTCGTAGAGGAATTCGATGGGCTCGCTGGGGCGGTTGTCCTGGAAATGCACGTAGCCGTCGGACAGCTTGATTTCGCCGATGCGCAGCGGAAAGGGCTTGCTCGGCGGTTCGTCAGGTTTCGCAGGCTCGCTCGGCGGCAGCTTGAACAGACCGGCCAGATTGAGCTTGCCGTCTTTGGAGAACAGCAATTCGGTCTTGGGTTTGTCGAGCGCCACTGCTTCGAGGTGCAGGGCTTTTGTCCACAGGCTGTCGATTTGCAGGTTGGCGTATAACCGTTCGAAACCGATTTGTTCTTTGCCCGGCGCGCCGATGCGCAGGCCCCACAGTGTGACTTCGAGGGTGTAGGGGTTGAGTTCGAGACGATCCAGCTGGGTCGGCACCGTGGCGTAGTTCGCCAGTTGCTGGTTGATCACCCGCAGCGCGATGCCGGGCAGGATGAGAAACCCCAGCAAACTGTAGATCGCGAAGACGGCCAGCAAGGCGCCGATGGCGCGTTTCAATCCTTTGGGCATGTAGTCGCCAACTCTCTCGATATGAGGTGCCTTTGAGTATGGCACGCCAATCTGGTTCCGAAGTCGCGGCGCTGCATTCCTTGTAGGAAACTTCCCTACAGCTCGTGCGTATTCACAGTTGCAAGATCAAGGTCTTGAGCGGGGGCTGTTGATCCATCGACGGAAAATCGGCGCCCGGCGTCATCACCTGCCACTCGCGTACAGGTCGGCCGAGTTTATTGGCGCAACGCAGCACCTGCTCGCGCCAGTCTTCCATGCTGACTTTTGCCAGGTTGTTGCAGCAGATCAGCACGCCGTTTTCCGCGGTGGTCAGCAGAGCGGGTTTGAGCAGGCTCTGGTAGTCGCGCAGCAGGTCAACGGTGCCGAACGCGCTTTTCGCCCACGCGGGCGGGTCCAGCAGGACAAGGTCGAATTGACGTTGTTCCAGACGCACGTAGCTGGGGAGTTTCTGACCACGGCGGGAAGCAATCGGCAGGCCGGCCAATTGACGAATGGCCGGGAAATAGTCCGACTGGATGAATTGCATGTCCGGCAACTGCGGGTTCAGCGCGCCGTTCTCCCGACCGACCGCCAGATTGCCTTCGGCGAAATCCAGATTGCACACCTCCCGCGCCCCGCCTGCTGCTGCACTCAGGCCGACGCCGCAAGTGTAAGCGAACAGGTTCAACACGCTTTTGCCCATGGCGTGGGTTTTCACCCAGCCGCGCGTGTTGCGCAGATCAAGAAACAGCAGCGGGTCCTGGCCTGCGTGACGACCGCGCACCCGGTAATTCAACCCCCATTCGTGGCCGATGAGATCGTCCAGCGCGGCGTCGTCGGCTTTGTACACGGCGTCTGTACGATCGATGCGCGAGTTGCCGTGAGACCGGTCGTTGTAGACCAGCAACAGGTCCAGGCCCAATCGGGCGTTGACCAGCGCATGGGCAGCCAGCAGCGAATCCCGGTCCAGGCTGTTGTGGAAGCTTTGGACCAGCAGTTGCGGGCCGTAGCGGTCAAGGGTCAAGCCGCTCGCGCCTTCCTGACTGCCGTGGAACAGGCGATAGCAGTCGGTGCCTTGGGCATGAAGCTCGGCCAGTAAGGATTGGCGATTGTCGAGGGCGACGCTGAGCGCCTGATTCAAGGAGGACATGCTCGGCGCCTTGGGGCAGGAATTGGGCGCGCGAGTTTAACAGTTCGGCCAATGGCAGTGTTGCAGCCGGCACGTATCTGTCCGGTAATCGCGCACCTCTGTGGGAGCCGGCTTGCTGGCGAATGCATCCTTCCTGACAGCGCGATGGCGACTGATACGACGCTTTCGCCAGCAAGCCGGCTCCCACCATGCTGTCCGTGTCGGGCCCGGAGGGTGTGGTCCATTGTAGGAGCGTGGCTTGTCCCGCGATCGGCGGGGAACCCGTCGTCAAACCCGAGCGAAAGTTACATACCTCGTTAGCCGGTTCGCAACGACTCAATCGCCGATCGCGGGACAAGCCACGCTCCTACAGGGGGGCTCCATCAGCCGTGCTGAAGCGTCTTTCATCCCAACGAGATGCCTCCCGCACAATCACCGTATCGGCTGTAGGAAACACCCTTCCTGAACCTTCCCTGAATCCCCGCGCAATTGTCTCGGCAGGCGCTGTAATGGCCGTTTACTCTCATAAAGGCCGGGCGTATTCTTCGCCCGTTTTCAACAGATGCGGAGACCCACAGTGGGTACTTGTTCGAGTGACAGACGTCAGCCGGTTCCGATGACCGGCCAATCCTCGGCGAGCTAACGCGCAGTCTTTACGCTGCCGTTTCTCGCTGACAAACGCGAGAAACGGCGGGCGAATCTTTTTCCTGTCCTTTCCCTGACGCCCAAGCGCCGTGCGCCGTTCTTTCGGTCGTGCGGGCTGACCGTTGTGCGCCGTTCACGCCTGAGCGTCGCGCAGTGCACTTGGCTGTGCCTCCTGAATCTCCATGAGCCGTAAGCCCTCAATTCAGGGGACACCGTCATGAAGTTCGCCCTTCTCAAAGAGTTCTTCGCAGGCTTCCTGCGCACTCGCCACTTCGCCCGGCACTTCCGTCGGCTGGCGATGCTCGACAGCCTGACCGACGCCACCGTCAGCCGCGAAGTCCCGCCCACCCTGGCACAAACCCTCACCCGTGGCGCCGGCAGCGATGTGCCTGAATTGCTCGCACGCCTGCGTACCCATCACGACGGCCTGAGTGAAGACGAAGCAACCTTGTTGCGCCAACAGCACGGCCTCAACGAAGTCGAACACGAACAGCCGCTGCCAGGGTGGGTGCATCTGTGGCACTGCTACAAAAACCCGTTCAACCTGCTGCTGACCCTGCTGGCGTTCATCTCTTGGCTGACCGAGGACATGAAGGCCGCCACCGTGATCTTCTCCATGGTGGTGCTTTCGACCCTGCTGCGCTTCTGGCAGGAGACCCGCTCCAACCAAGCCGCAGACGCACTCAAGGCGATGGTCAGCAACACCGCCACGGTGCTGCGTCGGGTAGACGGCAAATCCGGGCGCATCGAACTGCCGATCAAACAACTTGTGCCGGGTGACCTGATCGTGCTCTCGGCCGGCGACATGATCCCCGCCGACTGCCGCGTGCTCAGCGCCAAGGATCTGTTCGTCAGCCAGGCCGCGATGACCGGGGAATCGATGCCCGTAGAGAAATTCGCTCGCCGTCAGGAGGTCGACACGGGCAACCCGCTGGACCTGGAAAACATCCTGTTCATGGGCACCAATGTGGTGTCCGGCGCCGCCACCGGGGTGATTCTGGCCACCGGCAATCACACCTATTTCGGTGCCCTGGCTCAACGCGTCAGCGCCACAGATCGCGCGCCCACCTCGTTTCAGGCCGGGGTCAACAAGGTCAGTTGGCTGTTGATCCGCTTCATGTTCGTCATGGCCCCACTGGTGCTGTTCATCAATGGTTTCACCAAGGGCGACTGGATGGAGGCGCTGCTGTTCGCGCTGTCCATCGCCGTGGGCCTGACCCCGGAAATGCTGCCGATGATCGTCACCTCGACGTTGGCCAAAGGCGCGGTGTTCCTGTCGCGCAAGAAAGTCATCGTCAAACGTCTCGACGCGATCCAGAACTTCGGCGCCATGGACGTGCTGTGCACCGACAAAACCGGAACGCTGACGCAGGACAAAATTTTCCTGGCCCGCCATGTGGACGTGTGGGGCGATGAGTCCGATGACGTACTGGAAATGGCGTATTTGAACAGCTACTACCAGACCGGGCTGAAAAACCTGTTGGACGTGGCGGTGCTGGAACACGTGGAAATCCACCGCGAGCTGCAAGTCGGCACAGCCTTCAGCAAGGTCGATGAAGTGCCGTTCGACTTCAATCGGCGGCGCATGTCGGTGGTGGTGCAGGAGCAAGAACAGCCCCATCTGCTGATCTGCAAGGGTGCGCTGGAAGAAGTCTTGGGGGTGTGCAATCGCGTGCGCCACGGCGAAGTGGATGAAGCGCTGACCCCGGAATTGCTGACGCGCATCCTGCGGGTCACGGCGGAGTTCAACGAAGAAGGCCTGCGCGTGGTCGCGGTGGCTGCCCGATCCATGCAGAAAGGGCGGGATAGCTATGGCCTGGCGGATGAATGCGACCTGACCCTGATCGGTTATGTGGCTTTCCTCGATCCGCCCAAGGAAAGCACCGCGCCTGCGCTGAAAGCCTTGGCCGAACATGGCGTGGCCGTGAAAGTGCTGACCGGTGACAACGAACGCGTGACGGCGAAGATCTGCCGTGAGGTGGGGCTGGAGCGTCAGGGCCTGTTGCTGGGCGGCGACGTTGAACGCATGAGCGACGCAGAATTAGCGGTCGCCGTGGAAACCACCAACGTCTTCGCCAAACTGACGCCATCGCACAAAGAACGCATCGTGCGGCTGCTCAAGGCCAACGGCCATGTCGTGGGGTTCATGGGCGATGGCATCAACGATGCGCCAGCGCTGCGCACGGCGGATATCGGCATTTCGGTGGACAGCGCGGTGGACATCGCCAAGGAAGCCGCCGACATCATCCTCCTGGAAAAGAGCCTGATGGTGTTGGAGGAGGGCGTGCTGGAGGGGCGTCGCACCTTCGCCAACATGCTCAAGTACATCAAGATGACGGCCAGCTCCAATTTCGGAAATGTGTTCTCGGTGTTGGTGGCCAGCGCGTTCATCCCGTTCCTGCCGATGCTGCCGATGCACCTGCTGGTGCAAAACCTGCTGTACGACATTTCCCAGATCGCCATTCCGTTCGATAACGTCGACGAGGAATTGCTGAAAAAACCGCAACGTTGGCAGCCGGCGGACGTGGGGCGTTTCATGGTGTTTTTCGGGCCGATCAGTTCGATCTTCGACATCACCACCTTTGCGGTGATGTGGTACGTGTTCGGCGCCAACACGCCAGAACATCAGACGCTGTTCCAGTCCGGCTGGTTCGTGGTGGGGCTGCTGACTCAGACGTTGATCGTGCACATGATCCGCACGCCGAAAATCCCGTTCCTGCAAAGCCGCGCGGCCATGCCGTTGATGGTGATGACCGGAGTGATCATGGCCGTGGGCATCTTCCTGCCGATGGGACCGCTGGCGCACTACTTCAAACTGCAGGCACTGCCACCGCTGTACTTCGTCATCCTGCCGCTGATTCTGCTGGCATACGTGGGGCTGACCCAGGCGGTGAAAGGGTTCTATGTGAAGCGGTTCGGTTGGCAGTGATTCAAGGACGGCAACGGAGGCGGCGATCGTGCCCACGCTCTGCGTGGGCACGCATTCTTTGGCGCTCCGCGTCGCGCGCGCGGGGACGCTAAGCGTCCAGGGCTGAATTCCCACGCGGGGCGGGGGAACGATCAACACGGATTGCTTTTGATTCTGGCCGTAGGAGCGTGGCTTGTCCCGCGATCTGGCGCGAAGCGGCAGCAAACTCGGTTACTTCGGTGTACCTGACACAACGAATACGCCTGATTTTGCTGCCGGTGCCCGGCAGATCGCGGGACAAGCCACGCTCCTACGCCGTCCGGGCAGAAGCGGGCTTTGTATGCTGTATTACCGCGCCAGTGCCAGTGCCACACCCTGACCGCCACCGATGCACAGGGTCGCCAGGCCTTTCTTCGCATCGCGCTTGATCATTTCATGCAGCAGCGTCACCAGCACGCGGCAGCCCGACGCTCCGATCGGGTGGCCGATGGCAATCGCGCCGCCGTTGACGTTGACCTTGTCCATATCCCAACCCAGCTCTTTGCCCACCGACAGCGATTGCGCGGCGAAGGCTTCGTTGGCTTCGATCAAGTCCAGCTCGTCCAGCGACCAGCCGGCTTTGTCCAGGCAACGGCGAGTCGCGCTGACCGGGCCGATGCCCATGATTGCCGGGTCGACACCGGCGTTGGCGTAAGCCGCGATGCGCGCCAGCACCGGCAGGCCCAGCGCTTCAGCCTTCTTCGCGCTCATCAGGATCACGGCAGCGGCGCCATCGTTCAGCGACGACGCGTTACCGGCGGTCACCGTGCCGTCTTTCTTGAAGGCAGGTTTGAGTCTGGCCAGAGATTCGGCCGTGGTGCCTGCACGGGGCTGTTCGTCGGTGGCGAAGGAAACAGGGTCGCCTTTGCGCTGAGGGATCAGGATCGGGGTGATCTCGTCGACAAAACGCCCGGCTTCGATGGCCGCAGCGGCTTTCTGTTGCGAGGCGGCGGCGAAGGCGTCTTGTGCCTCACGGCTGATGCCGTATTTTTCCGACAGGTTCTCGGCAGTGATGCCCATGTGGTAGTCGTTGAACGCGTCCCACAGGCCGTCGCTGATCATGGTGTCGACCATGGTTGCGTGGCCCATACGCAGACCGGTGCGCGCGCCCGGCATCACGTAGTTGGCCAGACTCATGCTCTCCTGACCGCCGGCGATGATCACGTCGGCATCGCCACAACGGATTGCTTGTGTACCCAGGTGAAGCGCTTTAAGGCCCGAGCCGCAGACCTTGTTCAGCGTCATCGCAGGCACGGCGAACGGCAGTCCGGCCTTGATCGACGCCTGACGCGCCGGGTTCTGGCCAGCGCCAGCCGTCAGCACTTGGCCCATGATCACTTCGTCGACCTGCGCAGGGTCCAGACCGGTCTGCGCCAGCAACTGACGAATCACCGCCGCCCCCAAATCAACAGCAGGGACATTCGCCAGCGAACCCTGGAAACTGCCGACCGCGGTGCGGGTGGCGGCAACGATTACGACGTCTTGCATGGTGCGAATCCTCACAGGTGTGGGTGTTGGGCCCGGACATTGGGACAAGGCTGAAGCAAGCCATTCGTGGCCGGGTCATCAAGGGGGCACATGGTGGCATGAATGACGGTGGTAATTTAAGCGTTTTCTCGCTTGCGCCACCTTTTCAGCGCGCGCCGTCCCGCGAGCTTCGCACCGGCCGTACGGGCCCCTCGCGAGCAAGCTCACTCCTACAGGGAATGCCATTTAACTGCAGCATTTGGACAACCTCACGCCTACAGGGAGATGCGATCCGCTGTAGGAGTGAGCTTGCTCGCGATCTGGCGCGAAGCGGCAGCAAAGCCCAACGCCGAGTGATGATCGAGGCCCGGCAGTCGCCTGTGGGCGTGAGCTTGCTCACGATGGCGGACGTCAGGTCATTGGAATGTTTTACATGTACCAGCCCTTTCGTGAGCGAGCTCACGCCTACAGGGAGATGCGATCCGCTGTAGGAGTGAGCTTGCTCGCGATCTGGCGCGAAGCGGCAGCAAAGCCCAACGCCGAGTGATGATCGAGGCCCGGCAGTCACCTGTGGGCGTGAGGTTGCTCACGATGGCGGACGTCAGGTCATTGAAATGTTTTGCCTGCCGTTTCAGCGGCAATTCATTCCCACAGGCGCCGATGCTGATCTCACACCACCCCCATCCTGCGCCGCGCCCGATGCACCGAGGCATTGCGCACGGCCCATCTCAGGATCGGGGCGGTGCGGTTGACCCCGACGCGGATCATCTTGCGCTTGAACTCGCCCATCTGAAGGTCGAACATCCCGCTTGCCCATTCCGGCAGCAGCTCAACCCCGGCCTGCATCATCAGGCTGCCCATCGGTTTGGCCAGTCGGCTCGGCGCGGGGGCATTGCGCAGGATGCGAAACACCTCCCGCGCGCGGTCATCACACAGCAGTTGCGGGTGCATTCGTTGCAAGTAAGCGTCGATTTCCGCCGCCGAACGCGGAATGTCTCGCGCGCCCAAGCGTTCGGCAACGCGTGCGGTTTCGGCGTAATAGCGGTCCTGATCCTCAAGCGATAGAACGGGATTGAGATAGCGCAGATGCGCAGCCATGAAACTGCTGACCTCCGCCACATGCACCCACGTCAGCAATTGCGGGTCATCGGCTCTGTACGGGCTGCCATCCGGCGCCGTCCCGCTGATCTGCGCATGAATGGTCAGCACCCTGTCGATCAGCCAGTTGGCGTCGTGGGTCGAACCGAAGGTCGTGCCGGAAATGAATTGCCCGGTCCTGCGCAGTCGGCCGAGCAGGTCTTCACGAAAATTGGAATGGTCCCAGACCCCCGCCAGCACGCGAGGGTGGAGCATTTGCAGCATCAATGCGCAGATGCCGCCGATCAGCATGCTTGGAAAATCGCCATGCACCTGCCAGCACACCGCTTGCGGGCCAAACAGACCGGGGTCGCCTTTGGGGTTTTCCATGTCCAATTGACCCAGGGCCAGGCCAGTCATGCTCATGACCTGGTTTTCGATGCGGGTGCGGATGAATTCCATGGGGTGTCCAATCGAAAGATGAAATGCCGATACCTGTAGGAGCGTGGCTTGTCCCGCGATCTGCCGGAACGGCAGTCAAACCTGCAACCGGAGTGCACCTGACACAACGCGTGTAGTGGTTTCACGACGGGTTCCCCCAGATCGCAGGACAAGCCACGCTCCCTTTATCGGTTCAGGCGCTTCTCGATCAACCCTTCGACGACACTCGAATCCGCCAGGGTCGAAATATCCCCCAGGCTGTCGATCTCGTTGCAGGCGATCTTGCGCAGAATGCGCCGCATGATCTTCCCCGAACGGGTTTTCGGCAACGCCGGGGCCCACTGAATCAACTCCGGTTTGGCGAAGCTGCCAATTTCCTTGCTGACCAGCGCCAGCAATTCCTTCTGCAACGCGTTATCCGGTTCGATGCCGGCCATGGTGGTCACGTACGCATAGATCGCCATGCCTTTCACGTCATGGGGATACCCCACCACCGCGGCCTCGGCCACGTTGTCATGCAGCACCAGCGCGCTTTCGACCTCCGCAGTGCCAATGCGATGCCCGGAGACGTTGATCACGTCGTCGACGCGGCCGGTGATCCAGTAATGCCCGTCCTGATCCCGACGCGCCCCGTCACCCGTGAAGTAATAACCCGGATACGGCTTGAAGTAAGTCTCCACCATGCGTTGCTGGTCGCCGTACACGCCGCGAATCTGCCCCGGCCAACTGGCCTTGATCGCCAACAGGCCGCTGGTGGCGCCTTCCAGCTCATTGCCTTTGTCGTCAAGCAACACCGGCTGCACGCCAAACATCGGCTGGGTCGCACAGCCCGGTTTCAGCGGGGTGGTGCTGATCAGCGGGGTGAGCATGGTGCCGCCGGTCTCGGTCTGCCACCACGTGTCGACGATAGGGCAGCGGTCTTTTCCGACTTTATGGAAATACCATTCCCACGCTTCGGGATTGATGGGCTCACCGACCGTGCCAAGAATTCGCAGGCTGTCACGGCTAGTATTCTCAAGCGGTTTCGGCCCCTCACGCATCAGCGCGCGCAACGCCGTAGGAGCGGTGTAGAAAATGTTGACGTGGTGCTTATCGATCACCTGCCAGAAGCGCGATGAGTCCGGGTAATTGGACACGCCTTCGAAAATCAGCGTGGTGGCGCCGTTGGCCAGGGGCCCATAGACGATGTAGGTGTGACCGGTGACCCAACCGACGTCGGCGGAGCACCAGAAAATCTCCCCATCGCGGTAGTCGAACACGTGCTGATGCGTCATCGCCGCTTGCAGCAGATAGCCGCCAGTGGTGTGCAGCACGCCCTTGGGTTTGCCGGTGCTGCCGGAGGTGTAGAGGATGAACAATGGATCCTCGGCGTCCATTGGCTCGGGCGGGCAGTCATCGCTGATGCCGTGCAGGGCTTCGTGGTACCAGATGTCGCGCCCTTCGACCCAATCGACCTCGCCCTCGGTGCGCTTGACTACCAGCACGGTGCTGACATTCGGACAGCTTCGCAGGGCCTTGTCGACGTTCTGTTTCAGCGGGATGTATTTGCCGCCGCGCACGCCTTCATCCGCCGTGATCACGGTCTGGCAATCGGCATCGAGGATTCGGTCGCGCAGGGCGTCCGGGGAAAAACCGCCAAACACCACCGAATGAATCGCGCCGATGCGGGTACAGGCGAGCATTGCGTAAGCCGCTTCCGGAATCATCGGCATGTAGATGCACACCCGATCGCCTTTTTTCACCCCGCGCTGCTTCAGCACATTCGCCAGGCGGGCGACGTTGTGGTGCAGCTTCTTGTAGGTGATTTCCGCGGACTCTGAAGGGTTGTCGCCCTCCCAAATGATCGCGACCTGGTCGCCACGCTTCTCCAGGTGGCGGTCGATACAGTTGTAACTGACGTTCAGCGTGCCGCCTTTGAACCACTGCGCGCTGCCGGTCTTGAGATCGGATTGCTGTACCTGGTCCCACGGCGAGAACCAGTGAAGGAATTTTTTTGCCTGTTCGGCCCAGAAGGCGTCGGGCTGTTCGATGGATTGCCGGTACAGACGCTTGTAGTCATCGGCACTGAGTTGAGCGGCTTTTCGCGTCGCGTCGGCGTGTGGGAAATCGCTGATATTGAACATGGCGTCTCCTGTTTTTCTTGTGAGGGTGTGTAGCCACAATAGGACATCAGAGTCGATTGTGTCGGCGCGGTTCAGACGTGTCGGGTTCAGTTCGGCCAGACGCAATGAACCAAAAACACAAAACCCGCCGCCTCTTGCGAGGGAGCGGGTTTTGACGTGTTGCCTTACAACTGAATCAGCCGCGGTGGCGACCGCGGAAGTAGTTGATCAGGCCTTGAGTGGACGCATCTTCGGCCACGCTCTCTTCCGTGCCAACGAGGCGGCTGTACACGCCCTTGCCCAGTTCCTTGCCCAACTCGACGCCCCATTGGTCGAAGGCGTTGGTGCCCCAGACCACGCTCTGAACGAAGACCTTGTGTTCGTACATCGCGACCAGCGCACCCAAACGACGCGGGCTGATGCGCTCGACGACGATGGTGTTGCTGGGACGGTTGCCGGGGATGACCTTGTGCGGCGCGACCCGCTGCACTTCTTCTTCGGGCATGCCCTTGGCGCGTAGCTCGGCTTCGGCTTCAGCACGGGTCTTGCCCTGCATCAGCGCCTGGCTCTGCGACAGGCAGTTGGCGTACAGCCACTGATGGTGATCGGAGACCGGGTTGAAGCTGACGATCGGCACGATGAAGTCCGCCGGAATCAGCAGGGTGCCCTGGTGCAGCAACTGGTGATACGCATGCTGACCATTGGCCCCCACGCCACCCCAGATCACAGGCCCGGTGTCGATATTCACCGGCACGCCGTCCTGGCGAACGCTCTTGCCGTTGGACTCCATGTCCAGTTGTTGCAAGTGTTTGGTGATGTTGCGCAGGTAGTGGTCGTACGGCAGGATCGCGTGGCTCTGCGCGCCCCAGAAGTTGCCGTACCACACCCCCAAGAGGCCCAGCAGCACGGGCATGTTCTGTTCGAAAGACGCGTTCTGGAAGTGCTGGTCCATGGTGTACGCACCGGACAGCAGCTCCTTGAAGTTGGACATGCCGATGGCCAGCGCGATCGGCAAACCAATGGCCGACCACAGCGAGTAACGACCGCCCACCCAGTCCCACATTGGGAAGATGTTCTCTTCGCGAATGCCGAACGCTACAGCCGCAGCGTTGTTGCTCGACACGGCGATGAAGTGGCGATGCAGCTCGGCCTCAGAACCGCCTTGGGCCAGGTACCAGGCGCGGGCTGCGGTGGCATTCTTCAAGGTTTCGAGGGTGGTGAAGGTTTTCGACGACACGATGAACAGCGTCGTTTCAGCGCGCAGTTTGCTGGTCAGCTCGTGCAGTTCAGTGCCGTCGATGTTCGCCAGGTAATGGCAGCGAACGCCTTTTTGCGCGTAGGACAACAGCGCTTCGGAGACCAGCTCCGGGCCCAGGAACGAGCCGCCGATGCCGATGTTGACGATGTCAGTGATCGGTTTTTCGGTGTAGCCACGCCACAGGCCGTCGTGGATGCGCCCCACCAGATCAGTCATCTGGTTCAGCACTTTGTGCACTTCCGGCATCACGTTGACACCGTTGACCTGCAGCTTGTCGCCGACCGGGCGACGCAGCGCTGTGTGCAAAGCCGGACGACCTTCTGAAGCATTCACCAACTCGCCGTCGTATTGCGCTTTGATCGCGTCTTTCAGGCCCACTTCATTGGCCAGATTGACCAACAGCTGACGCGTTTCGGAAGTGATCAGGTTTTTCGAGTAGTCGAGAAACAGCCCGCTGCTGCTGAGGGTGAATTCGTCGAAACGCTTCGGGTCTTCGTTGAACGCATCACGCATGCTGAAGTTCTGCATCGCTTTGCGGTGATCGGTGAGCGCCTGCCAGGCGGGCAGGGTGGTGACGTCATGAGGGGTGCGGTAGTACGCCATCGCTGCGGGTTTCCTTGTACTTGAACTGCCTTTTGGACATTGAAAAGCCAGGGGCGGGTCGAATGCATGCGTTCTCCGAAGCCTAATGCCCGGACGCGCCGATGTCTGCGCCTCGCTTTACCTTTGCTCGGTACTTTTTCTCACAAGGTAGTGCCGCCCCAGTGGGGCGACCTGTACCGGTATGGCATTGCGGGTGTGGCTAAGTTCATTGCCCGCTGCCAGATAGAGCCTGCGCGGGCTGAAGTTTCATCAAGCGTTCCGGGACTGAGCATAGTTGCGAATCCCGAGACCATCGCCTTTAAGGCACTTTGCTCAAATGCAGATTGTCGATCAGGCGCGTCTTACCCAGAAATGCGGCACCCAGCACCACGAGATCCTGATCCTCCGCTGCCGCGGGGCGCAGTGTGACGGCCTGGCGAATCTCAAGGTAGTCCAGACGGAAGCCGGCGTCTTCCAGCGCTTTCTTGCCATCGGCGAGTAACCGTTCGTGGTCTTGCTCGCCCGCGAGGAGGGCGTCGCCGATCTGCTTGAGGACACGGTACAGCGTCGGGGCGGTGGCGCGCTGTGCTTCGGTCAGGTAGCCGTTGCGCGAAGACAGCGCCAGGCCATCAGCGGCGCGAACCGTGGGCTCGCCAATGATCTGGATCGGCATGTTCAGGTCACGCACCAAGGCGTTGACCACGGCCAGTTGCTGAAAGTCTTTCTGGCCGAAGATTGCGATGTCGGGCTGCGCCATGTTGAACAGTTTGCTGACCACCGTAGACACACCGTCGAAGTGGCCCGGGCGACTGCCGCCACACAGGCCTTCGGAGACCACGGGCACGCGGACGATGGTTTGATCGGCCATGCCGTGGGGGTACATTTCTTCGACCGTTGGCGTGAACAGCAGATGGCAACCGGCTTGCAGCAGCTTCTCCTGATCGGCCGCGAGAGTGCGCGGGTAAGTGGCCAGGTCTTCGTTGGGGCCGAACTGCAGCGGGTTGACGAAAATGCTCGCGACCACGAAGTCCGCCCGCTGGGCGGCTTTGGTGACCAGCGCAGTGTGGCCGCTGTGCAAGTTGCCCATGGTCGGGACCAGCGCGATGCGTTTGCCTTCACTGCGGGCGCGTGCCACGGCGGCGCGCAGTTCACGCACGGTTTTTACAGTGTTCATGCCGAAAATCCGTGTTCTGGGGCCGGAAAGCTGACGTTTTTGACAGCGCTGACGTACGCGGCGATGGCCGATTGAATGTCGGGCTGACCGAGCATGAAGTTCCTCACGAACTTCGGCACGCGACCGCTGATGGACAGGCCAAGCATGTCGTGCAGCACCAGCACCTGGCCGTCGACCGCGCTGCCCGCGCCAATCCCGATGACCGGAATCTTCACGGCCTGCGTGATTTCCTGCGCCAGCTCGCTCGGAACGCATTCCAGCAACAGCATGGCGGCACCGGCCTGTTCCAACGCGATGGCGTCGGCACGAATCTGCCGTGCTTGCGCCTCCTGACGACCCTGCACTTTATAGCCGCCCAGGACGTTGACGGTCTGCGGCGTCAGGCCCATGTGCGCACACACTGGAATGCCCCGTTCGGCCAACACACGAATGGAGTCGGCCAACCAGCCCGCGCCTTCGATCTTGAGCATGTGCGCCCCGGCCTGCATGAGCATCGCACTGTTGGCGAACAGTTGTTCCGGGGTGGCGTAGGACATGAACGGCAAATCGGCGAGGATCATGGCGCCCTGATTGCCCCGTTTGACGCTGGCCACGTGATAGGCCATCTCGGCGGTAGTGACGGGGAGGGTGCTGTCATGACCCTGCAAGACCATGCCCAGCGAGTCGCCCACCAGCAAAATTTCAACGCCCGACTGAGACGCCGCATGGGCGAAAGTCGCGTCGTAAGCCGTGAGCATGGTGATTTTTTCACCCTTCTGCTTCAGGCCCAGCAAGGACGTCACGGTGATATCTGGCATGTAAAAAGTCCTCGTTCAGGCGCGGTGAATACTACGGCGAGCAACGCGTGATTCATTCTGCAAACGCAGGCACATCGTCGTTTCGCGATGTTTGAAAAGACCTGTCTGGCACCTGGCAAGCCGGTCGTCCGGCTTTGGGACGCTTATCTTCGTGAGGAGGGGGCGGGAAGTCAATTCCAGGTGTTACCGGGTGGCGCGGGGATGTTACCGGAGGGAAACGGCTGATGGGCCTGAGTGGTGAAAATGCCGATACCTGTGTAGGAGCGCGCTTGCCCGCGATTGCAGTGCGTCAGTGCCATTACAGCGTCTGACACACCGCATTCGCGGGCAAGCGCGCTCCTACTGCTCGTATCTGTGCTTCAGCCCGGAATGCGCTCAAGCCCTTCGAACGGGCATGCGGCCAGCAAATCATCCAGCGAACGACCATCGGCGAAGGTGATCCCAGGCGCCAGCTCTGCCAGTGGATACAGCACGAACGCGCGGGCGTGCATGTGATAGTGCGGGACTTTCAGGCGAGGTTCGTCGATCGAGCGCTCTCCAAACAGCAGAATGTCCAGATCCAGTGTTCTCGGCCCCCAGCGCTCAAGACGTTCGCGGCCTTGACCGTTCTCGATCCCCTGAAGGGCATCCAGTAGCGCCAGGGGAGCCAGCGCGGTGTCGAGGGCCGCGACGGCGTTGGTGTAGCGCGGCTGACCGGGCAGCAACGAATCGCTTACGTAAAAAGAGGAAACGCCTGACAGCGTGGTCTCGGGCAATTGGCCCAGCGCCTTGATCGCTTCACGCAATTGCTCGGCAGGGTCAGCGAGATTGCTGCCCATGCCGATGTATACCCGTTCCATCTCCGTCACTCCGATGCATCGGCACCAGCGCGTTTGCGCTTGCTGCCACCGCTGCGACGACGTTTGCGCGGGCCTTGGCCAGTCGTGTCGGATTTGCTGCCCAGGTCACGGATCATGTCGCGACGGCCAGACTCGTTGGCATCCTGATACTCAGTCCACCAATCACCCAGCCCATCGGTTTCCTCACCCGCACTTTCACGCAGCAGCAGGAAATCGTAACCCGCACGGAAACGCGGGTTGTCCAGCAGCAGGTCGGCGCGCTTGCCTGAACGGCGGGGCAGACGCTCCTGCATGTCCCAGATCTCGCGGATCGGCATGGTGAAACGCTTGGGTATAGCGATGCGTTGGCATTGCTCGGCGATCAGCTCGTGAGCGGCTTCCTGCATGGCCGGGATCGGCGGCATGCCGCGCTCTTGCAGGCGCAATACGCGGGCGGGCAGGGCCGGCCACAGCAGCGCGGCGAACAGGAATGCCGGTGTCACCGGTTTGTTCTGCTGCACGCGCAGGTCGGTGTTGGCCAGCGCTTCGCTGATGAGCGTATGCGTGTAAGTCGGGGTGTATTCCAGCGCCTTGGAACTGGCCGGGAACAGTGGCTCGAACAGTTCCAGATCCACCAGCATCTCGAAGGTCGGTTCGGCGTACCCTGACAGGAACAGCTTGAGGACTTCTTCGAACAGGCGGGCGGCGGGGATATCACGCAGCATTGGCGCCAGCGGGCGAATCGGCGTGGCGCTATGTTTTTCGATGCCGAAGTCCAGCTTGGCAGCGAAACGCACGGCGCGCAGCATCCGCACCGGGTCTTCTTTATAGCGCTGCTGAGGATCGCCGATCAGACGGATCAGCCGGTTGCGAATGTCGTGCACGCCGTTGGCGTAATCCAGCACGCGTTCGCTGACCGGGTCGTAATACAACGCGTTGATGGTGAAGTCGCGGCGTTGAGCGTCTTCTTCCAGCGTGCCGTAAACGTTGTCCCGGAGAATCCGACCGCTCTCATTACGGGAAGACTGGTTGCTGTCTTCCTCCTCGTCATCCTGCGGGTGATTGGCGCGAAAGGTCGCGACTTCGATGATTTCGCGACCGAAGTGGATGTGCACCAGCTTGAAACGGCGGCCGATGATGCGCGCATTGCGAAACTCGGCGCGGACTTGCTCGGGCGTGGCGCTGGTGGCGACGTCGAAATCCTTGGGGGTGATGCCCAGCATCAGGTCCCGCACGCAGCCGCCGACCAGATAGGCCTGGTAGCCCGCGTTCTGTAAACGCTCGACGATGTTAACCGCGTAGCGACTGAATTGAGTGCGCTGCAACGAGTGTTGGCTGCTACTGAGCACTTCAGGCGTTGTACGCGTATGTTGCTGCGGCTTGCGCAGGGGAGATCGGAATGACTGGAACAGCTTTTTCAGCATGGGATGCACTGTTTGAAGGAATATTCGGCCAATGACAAAGAATGACCGCACGATGGGCGGGGATTCTAGCATTTAGTCGAGGGATGGTGTAGGACGCCGCGCGAACAGGTCCTGGAGGCAGGGAAAGTAGGGCTGTGACGGGGATGGCGGGGGGAGGTAATCCGGCACGCGACCGGAGAAACGCTGTGTTTCGGTGTTACGGAAGCTACTGGGGGAGCCGAAGCTCCCCCAAAGTGTATGCTCTTATTTTTATTATTCGTTGGGCTTTTTATTTTTGTTGAGCGCCCAATTCACGGCTTTCGCCTGTGAAATCTCCCAATCGGGAGCCAAGAGCAAACGGATTGCTTTGGTCGCTGTGCTGCAATTATCAATCGATCCAACCAGTTCAGGCGCTACCTTAGGGTAGTTTTTTGTTGTTCTCAGCCTGGTTGCGGGACAAGTCCCAAATGCAACGCCTCTCCAAAAGAATCAGTTAGCTGCGCCTCCGCCGTGTTGTTTTTATTGTGCGTGAGTCGATACGTCTTATTTTTATTATGGTGTTCTGCGGGTGACTGATTTTTGTTGTTCTTGTACTAAGCATATAGCAGGACGCGTGCCAACTATTGCCAAACTGGCTGGAGCCCGCTGTTTTCGGGGGTGTGGCAAATCGACGCTATTTTCTTGTAGCCAAAAAAAACCGGGACTACGTTACCGTACGCCCCGGCTTTTGTTACGTGTTGCTGATGAGGTAACAGTTTTTTCACAACTGCTGAGAGGCGCGTGCCAGAGCCTCGCGGCTGTGCCTGGCCTCAGGTTTCGCTGGCCACGCCGGTCTTGCGCCGAGGGATGCCGAGCCGTTGACGCCGCTCCCACAGGCATTTGCGGCTCACACCCAGCTTGCGGGCCAGTTCGGTCTCGGTCATGTGGTCCTGATGCTCAAGAACGAAGTGCTGGAAGTAGTCCTCAAGGGACAAGTCTTCAGTGGGCTCATGAGCGGTTGAGCTGGCCGATGGCTGCTGCGGCGCCAGACCGATGAATTCCTCAACGTCCAGATCGCTCAGCTCGATGTCAATCCCTAGCAGATCTGCCGATATTTCAGGGCTCTCGCACAGGATGACCGCCCGCTCGACCGCGTTCTCCAGCTCGCGCACGTTGCCCGGCCAGGAATAGTGACGAATGGCCTGCTCGGCATCCGGACCGAAACGCAGGTCGGTACGTCCGGCTTTCGCACTCTGACGGGCCAGAAAGGCGTTGGCGATTTCGTTAACGTCCGCGCCACGCTCACGTAGCGCTGGCAGTTTCAGGGCAATGACGTGCAGACGGTAGTAAAGGTCTTCACGGAATTGACCGACTTTGGCCAGGCTTTTGAGGTCGCGGTGAGTCGCGGCAATCAATCGGACATCGACCTTCTGCGACTGCACCGAGCCAACCCGGCGGATTTCGCCTTCTTGGAGCACCCGCAGCAGACGCGCTTGCGCCTCGAGCGGCAGTTCGCCGATTTCATCGAGAAACAGTGTCCCGCCGTCAGCAGCTTCGACCAGACCGGCCCGGCCCGCGCTGGCGCCCGTAAATGCGCCTTTTTCGTGGCCGAACAATTCAGACTCGATCAGGCTTTCGGGGATGGCAGCACAGTTCACCGAAATCATCGGCGCCTTGGCGCGACGGGAAAGATTGTGCAGCGCGCGGGCCACTAATTCTTTGCCTGTGCCGGACTCACCTTGAACCAGCACGTTGGAGTCGGTTGGAGCCACTTTGCGAATCTTGCTGTAAAGGTCCTGCATCGGTGGACAGGAGCCGATGATGCCGATTTCGCCGTTGCTGTTGTCAGGCACTGCCTTTTCCGAGGTCGACGTTTTGCCAGCGGATGTGGTGCGTTCAGCCTGAAGGCTTTGCACCGTCTGCCGGTCTCGGAGAATGCGCGAAACGGCTTGCAGCATTTCGTCGTGGTCGAAGGGCTTGGCGATGTAGTCCACCGCACCCATTTTCATCGAGTCCACGGCTGAGCGAAGGCTGGCGTAGCTGGTCATGATCAGCACCGGCTTGCCCTGGCCGAGCCGGATCAGCTCGGTACCTGGGGCGCCAGGCAAGCGCAAGTCGCTGACGATCAGGTCGAACGAGGGGATGGTGAAACGTTCCTGAGCTTCCTGCACGGATCCGGCTTCACTGACCTGGTACTGATTGCGTTCCAGCAGACGACGCAGGGCAGAGCGGATAATGGTTTCGTCTTCGACGATCAAAATGTGCGGCATTGATTCGGTACTCTCGACGGTCTCAGTTCACAGCGGACGTCGCTTCGACATGTCGCGGTAAGGTCACCCGGATACGGGTTCCGCGCTGTTGCTCGGGGTCAGCCGGGCTGTCGATGGTGATTTGTCCATAATGCTCTTCAACGATGGAATAGACCAGTGCGAGCCCCAGTCCTGTTCCTTCTCCCGGATCCTTGGTGGTGAAGAACGGTTCGAACAAGCGATCCATGATTGCTTTCGGAATGCCAGTGCCTTCGTCTTCGACGATCAAATCGATCGTATGTTCGCAGGCTTCGCTTTTTACCCGTACCGCACTGCCCGCAGGGGAGGCGTCACGGGCGTTGGAGAGCAGGTTGATCAGCACCTGTGCCAACCGCTGCGGATCACCATCGACCCAGTGGTTCGGGTTGCACAGGTTATAGAATTGCACGTCGAAATTGCGACGATTTAGCGCGAGCAGACCAATGGCATCCTGAGCGACCTCGGCCAGACAAACGGCTTCATCGGCGTGTTGATGCCCGCCCGCATGGGCGAAACTCATCAACGACTGCACGATGCGCGACACGCGTTTGGTCTGTTCGATGATCTGGCTGCTGATTTCCGTCAGTTCGCCGTCCTCTTCCCGCTCTTCGCGCAGGTTCTGCGCCAGACAGGCGATGCCAGTGATCGGGTTACCGATTTCGTGGGCCACCCCGGCGGCCAGCCGGCCAATGCTCGCCAGACGTTCGGAATGGACCAGCTTGTCTTCAAGCATCTGGGTGTCGGTCAGGTCTTCCACCAGAATCACCAGGCCGCTGTTGCCAGGCGCGAGAGGCTCGTCGATGGCCGCTTTGTGCAGGTTCAGCCAGCGCGTCTGCCCGTCCAGCGCCAGGCGCTGCTTGTGCAAGTGTTCATCCGGGACATTGATAAAACCCAGTAGCAACTGGCGCCATGGGTCGGCAATGGTCTCGAGGCGAGAGCCCACGACACGCTGGGCGCCGATGCCGGTAAGTTCTTCCATGGCCTTGTTCCACATCAGGATTTCCTGATCCTTGGCGAGTGAGCAGACGCCCATCGGCAGTTCCTGCAAGGTCTGCCGGTGATAGCGACGCAGCGCATCCAGTTCTGCGGCCAGGCCGGTCAGGCGCGAGTGGTAATCCTCAAGGCGGCTTTCGATGAAGTGAATGTCTTCGGTGACATAGTTTTCGCCGCCCGATTTGTACGGCAGGAAGGTTTCCACCATGTCCTGGGCAACGCTGGGGCCCATCAGCCCGGAAAGATTGGCCTCGATCCGGTCGCGCAAACGGCGCAGCGCATATGGACGTCGTTCATCGAACGGCAAGTAGAGATCGCGCAAGGCTTGTTCGACTTCCTTCTGTGCGGCTTTGGCGCCCAGTGGCTTCGCCAGTTGGGTGGCGAACTCTTGAGGTGACACGGCGTGTAATTCGCGACGCTGGGGGCGCCGCACGTTGTCCACTGCGCAGGCTTCGGCGGCGCTGGCCTCTTCGGGGCTGGGGTTGCTGAACAGTGAAATCAGGGTGAACACCAGCACGTTGGCGGCGAGAGATGCGATGGCCGCCATGTGCCAACTGGTGTCGTCCAGCACGTAGATCATGTTCAGCAGGGGGATGTAGAAGCCCTGGAAGTTGCCGATCAGCGGGAACAGCATGCTGACCAGCCAGACCACGATCCCGGCGATCAGCCCGGCCATGAATCCCCGCCGGTTGGCCGCCGGCCAGTACAGAACCGACAGTACGCCCGGGAGGAACTGCAAGGTGGCGACGAACGCGACGATGCCGAGGTTGGCCAGATCCTGCTTGGCACCCAGTAACAGGTAGAACCCGAAGCCGGCCATGATGATCGCGACGATCAAACCGCGACGGGTCCACTTCAACCAGCGGTAGATATTGCCTTCGGCGGGTGGCTGATAGAGCGGTAGCACCAGATGATTCAGCGCCATGCCCGAGAGGGCGAGCGTGGTGACGATGATAAGGCCGCTCGCTGCTGAAAGCCCGCCCACGTATCCCAGTAACGCCAGCGCAGGATTGTGCGCGGCGATACCGATGCCGAGTGTGAAATATTCGGGACTGGTGGTTGCCCCCAGTTTCAGCCCTGCCCACAGCACCAGTGGCACGGCAAGGCTCATCAACAGCAGGAACAGCGGCAGTCCCCAACTGGCGCTGACCAGCGAGCGGGGGTTGAGGTTTTCGGTAAAAGTCATGTGATACATGTGCGGCATCACGATGGCAGAAGCGAAGAACACCAACAGCAGCGTGCGCCACGGGCCTTCCTGCAGCGGGGTGTGCAAGGCGGCCAAGGCGCTCTGGTTCTGCAACAGCCACTGTTCAAGGCTCTGCGGGCCATCGAACACTCCGTACAGCGCGTAGATGCCGATGCCGCCCATCGCGATCAGCTTGATGACCGATTCGAAGGCGATGGCGAACACCAGGCCTTCATGCTTCTCCCGCGTTGCGATATGCCGGGAGCCGAAGAAGATGGTGAACAGCGTAATCAGGATGCAGAAAGCAAGGGCAACGTAGTTGCGCACGGGCTCCCGGGTGAGGATGCCGATGGAGTCCGCCACGGCCTGAATTTGCAGCGCCAGCAGCGGCAGCACGCCAATGAGCATGAAAATGGTGGTCAGTGCCCCGGCCCATGTGCTGCGAAACCGGAACGCGAACAGGTCCGCCAGCGATGACAGCTGGTAGGTGCGGGTAATTTTCAGGATCGGATACAGCAGCACCGGTGCCAGCAGAAACGCGCCGGAGACCCCGAGATAACTCGACAGGAAACCGTAGCCATATTCGTATGCCAGACCGACCGTGCCGTAAAACGCCCAGGCACTGGCGTAGACGCCCAGCGACAGGGTGTAGGTCAGCGGGTGACGAATGATCCAGCGCGGAATGAGGCCGCGCTCGCTGATCCAGGCGACACCGAACAGCACCAGCAGGTAGGCGGCACTGACCAGAATCATCTGGGTCAGGCTAAAGCTCATCGGCATCTCGTTGGCTCTGCAAAATGAAAGTCACCACGATCAGGATCAGCCACAGCATGTAAGGCCGATACCAGGCGCCTGTCGCATCGATCCACCAGTCCATGATGGCCGGGGAAAAAAGGTAAATGCCTACCACCAGTAGCAGGACCAATCGATAAATGTACATTTGGCCTCCTGGGTTGACTGACGCGGGGTGAAGGAGCGGCATGGTAACGGATGGCTATCTGGCTGCAAGCGACGTTTCGGCCAGCTTTATGCCGCGATGGGCGCCAATCGCTCTGGCTCAGTCTATTCGAGCTTCTTCGATGCTGGCGACCCGGGGAATCAAATGGGCATTCCAATGGGCGATTCCCCAGTCCAGCACCTCTCGCGGGGTGCCGAACGAAAGCTCGTCCGGTGCCGGTTGGCCCAGCGCCCGCAACGCCCGAAGCAGCAAAGCTGTAGCCTGATCAGCCGGCAGGGGCGGGGAGCGGTAGGACTTGCCCAGCTTGTGCCCGTCTGGCTGCGTGATCAGGGGAACGTGCAGGTAATGCGGTTGTGGCAGGCCCAGCAGTTCTTGCAGGTAAAGCTGGCGGGGCGTCGAATCCAGTAGATCAGCGCCTCGCACAATGTCGGTCACCCCTTGGCAGCCATCGTCGAGGACGACCGCCAATTGATACGCGTACAGGCCGTCGCGGCGTTGGATCACGAAATCGCCAACGTCTCGCCCCAAATGCTGATGAAACGGACCTTGAACGCGGTCTTCAAAACGGTATTCCAGTTCCGGGACGCGAATGCGGATCGCGGCATTGTCAGGAGAATGTCCAGCGTTCCGGCAGATACCGGGATAAACGCCACCAAAATCTTCCAGCTGCTTGCGCGAACAGGTGCATGCGTATGCCAGCCCGTAGCTGAACCAGCGATCAATGATGTCCTGATAGGCACCGTGGCGATCGCTTTGTCTGACGAGTTCGCCATCCCACTCGAAACCGTAGGTTTCGAGGGTGTTGAGAATCGCCGCCTGGGCGCCCGGCTCTTCTCGTGGCGGGTCCAGGTCTTCCATGCGCATTAGCCACTGCCCGCCAACGGCACGCGCGTCGAGGTATGACGCCAATGCCGCGACCAAAGAGCCGAAGTGCAGATAGCCACTGGGGGTTGGCGCAAAGCGCCCTATATAAGAAGGGGATTTCATGGGCGCTGATAGTACTGGAAATGAGATGTGCTAAAAACCGGACGATGCTGGAGACCCTGTAGGACACCGCTTTCTCTGAGGGAGCCGGCTGGCTGGCGAAGGCGGTGTGCCAGACACAGAGTTATTGGATGACACCGCAAGGTTCGCCAGCCAGCCGGCTCCTACACGGGTTGCGGCAGCCTAACAGGGGACAAAAACAACAAAAGACGCCGAAGCGTCTTTTGTCTTTCCAGAAAAACAGGATCACTTACCGATCTGCTTTTCCTTGATTTCAGCCAGTGTCTTACAGTCGATGCACAGGTCGGCTGTCGGGCGGGCTTCCAGACGGCGCAGGCCAATCTCGATGCCGCAGGATTCGCACCAGCCGTACTCTTCGTCTTCGATCAATTGCAGCGTTTTGTCGATCTTCTTGATCAACTTGCGCTCACGGTCACGAGCACGAAGCTCCAGCGCGAATTCTTCTTCCTGACTGGCGCGGTCAGCGGGGTCAGGAAAGTTGGCCGCTTCGTCCTTCATGTGATCAACCGTACGGTCGACTTCCTGCATCAAGTCCTGTTTCCACTTGTTCAGGATCTTGGTGAAGTGAGCACGCATGGGCTTGCCCATGTACTCCTCATCCTTCGTCGGGACGTAAGGTTCGAACCCGCTAATTGTCTGTGTGCTTTTTTGCTTTTCTTCGGTGGGCATGAACGGACCGCCTCTCACTCTTCTAAGCCATTGCGCAGGGTAATGATCCATCGCCGACACCTGCCGGCCCTGCGGCTGCAAGCGGGCGAACTTACCAGATCGTATCGGAGCGCGCTACTCCCGGTTGTCGAGCATGGCCCGGCAACGCGCCCGTGAACTATGACCACAGCCAAAGCGCCCGGTTTTATATTATTTTGCGATGCCATCAGTCTAGCCCCTGCTGCGACATCATCCGTTTTTGTTGATCACCGGCAGATGCAGCGCGCCGAACGATAAATCTGTAGCCGTTCGAGGGGTTGGGTAGAATCGGCGCTTTCCGACACCCGTAATAAAGGAAGAGACATGCCTCAGCCGTACAGTGCGCGTAGTCGCGCCATCGAACCTTTTCATGTCATGGCCCTGCTGGCCCGTGCCAATGAACTGCAGGCTGCGGGGCATGACGTTATCCACCTGGAGATCGGCGAGCCCGATTTCACCACGGCCGAGCCCATCGTCAAGGCCGGACAGGCAGCATTGGCGGCCGGGAAGACTCGCTACACCGCAGCCCGCGGTTTGCCTGAGCTGCGCGAGGCGATCTCGGGTTTTTACCAGCAGCGCTATGGCCTGAGCATTGATCCTGGGCGGATTCTGATCACGCCGGGAGGCTCGGGTGCGTTACTGTTGGCGACGAGCCTGTTAGTCGATCCCGGGAAACATTGGCTACTGGCCGACCCAGGCTACCCGTGTAACCGGCACTTCCTGCGACTGGTCGAGGGAGCTGCGCAGTTGGTGCCGGTCGGACCGGAAGTGCGTTACCAGCTCACCCCCGACCTGGTGGCGCAGCACTGGAATGAGGATAGTGTCGGCGCCTTGGTCGCCTCGCCCGCTAATCCGACCGGTACGCTGCTGCACCGGGACGAACTGGCGGCACTCTCGACCTCACTCAAAGCTCGCGACGCGCATTTGGTGGTGGACGAGATTTATCACGGACTGACCTACGGCACAGACGCGGTCAGCGTGCTGGAAGTCGATAATGATGCGTTCGTGCTGAATAGTTTTTCAAAGTATTTCGGCATGACCGGGTGGCGCCTGGGTTGGCTGGTCGCACCCGAAGCGGCCATCGGCGATCTGGAAAAGCTGGCGCAGAACCTCTACATCAGCGCACCTAGCATGGCGCAAAGCGCGGCCCTGGCCTGTTTCGAGCCGCGAACGCTGGAAATCCTCGAACAGCGCCGCGCGGAATTCGGCAAGCGCCGGGATTTTCTGCTGCCTGCGCTACGGGAATTGGGCTTCAACATTGCCGTCGAGCCGGAGGGCGCGTTCTATCTGTATGCCGACATCAACGCCTTTGGCGGCGATGCCTTCGCTTTTTGCCGACACTTCCTCGAAACTGAACACGTAGCTTTTACACCTGGACTGGATTTCGGGCGTCACCAGGCTGGACATCACGTGCGCTTCGCCTACACCCAGAGTCTGCCGCGTTTACAGGAAGCAGTTGAACGTATTGGCCGTGGGCTGCGGAGTTGGCAAGGCTGATGCGTTTTTCTCCTGAGCTTGAAGAAGGACGCCTGCTGCAACGCTACAAACGGTTTCTCGCTGACATTGAAACCCCCAGTGGCGAGCGCCTGACCATCCACTGCCCCAACACCGGTTCGATGTTCAACTGCATGATGCCGGGCGGCCGCGTCTGGTTCAGCCGCTCCGCCGACCCCAAGCGCAAACTGCCCGGGACCTGGGAAATCAGCGAAACCCCGCAAGGGCGCTTTGCCTGCGTCAACACCGGCCGAGCCAATAAGCTGGTCGAAGAGGCGCTGCTGGCAGGTGTGATCACCGAGTTGAACGGGTTCATGTCGCTTAAGCGCGAAGTGGCGTATGGGCAAGAAAACAGCCGTGTGGACTTTCGCCTCGATTACCCGGACGGCCCCGTGTTCCTCGAAGTGAAAAGCGTGACCCTGGGCTTCGATGAAAGCGCGGTCGCGGCATTTCCAGATGCCGTCACTCAGCGTGGCGCCAAGCATTTGCGTGAGTTGGCGGCGTTGGCACGAGAAGGGGTGCGTGCGGTGCTGCTGTATTGCGTCAACTTGACGGGCATCGAGGCGGTGCGGCCCGCTGAAGAAATCGACGCCGCTTACGCCGAAGCCTTGAGAACCGCGGTTGCCGCGGGTGTCGAAGTCTTGGCGTACGGCGTGCAGCTGACGCCCGAAGAAGTGCGGGTCGATCGGCAGCTTGAGGTTCACCTGACTGAAACGCGCCCTATCAGCCCCGTGTTGGCAGGTTGATCCAGACGCCCTGATCCTCTTCGCCAGATTCAACGGCGCTCAGGAATGCACCCTCGCAGGGGCCAGCGACGCACTCGCCGGTTTCGATCAGAAACAACGCGCCGTGAGTCGCGCACTGAATAAGGCTGGCGCTGGCATCCAGAAACTGATCGGGCTGCCATTCCAGCGCAACGTTTCGATGCGGGCAGCGGTTCTGATAGACGTACACCTGCCCCGCGCGTCGTACCGCCAGCACGGGAACCCCATCGACATTGAAACCGCGGCTCATTCCCTCAAGCAGATCAGCTTTTTCACACAGGTATTTCAGCGGACTCTCCTTCCTGCTTGACGCGCAAATGCAAATAATTATCAAATTGCTCCGCTTCGCGGGCGACCTAGTCTGACAGCTCGGCGATCGCTGCGTCGATCACGTTGGCCTGTTATCGCGATCCGGCTCACGCGCTTCTTCTATATAAAGGACCTTTTTCCCATGCGTTTTCTCGCCAAACTGGCCGGCCTCTTGATCGGGCTCTCATTCACTCATGGGGCCTGTGCAGAAGCGCAGCGGTGGGTCAGCGTCGGCGGCGCGCTAACCGAATGGGTTGTGGCGATGGGAGGCGAGTCACAGCTGGTGGGTATCGACAGCACAAGTCAGCATCCAAGCTCCATTAAATCCCTGCCAAGCATTGGCTATCAACGCCAGCTGTCGTCAGAGGGGATCCTGAGTTTGCGTCCGAAAATTCTGGTGGGGACGGAAGAAATGGGGCCGCTACCGGTGCTTGAACAGCTGCGCGCCGCGGGCGTGAAGGTCGAGGTGTTTTCCGCGGGCGCTGATGTCGGTGCGCTCCAGAGCAATTTGCAGAAGCTCGGCGCGCTCCTCGATAAAGACGCGTTGGCTCGCGACTTGAGCGAACAGTACACCCAACATCTCGATGCTCTGCATGCCTGGGTGGCGCAAGCGCAACTGCATCAGTCTGCGCCGAGGGTGCTGTTGCTGGTCAGCCATGCCGGCGCCGCGCCGATGGTGGCGGGGACAGGCACAGTGGGTGACTGGCTGATCAAGCAGGCGGGAGGTCGCAATCTGGCGACCCATGCGGGCTACAAGGTTTTCTCTGCAGAGGCAATGGCAGGGTTGGACCCTGAAGTGCTGGTGTTCACCGATCGTGCGCAAATGGGGAGTTCGTCCCGAGAGGCGCTGCTCAGAGAAAATCCGCTGCTGGCCGCGACCCGTGCCGGTCGTCAGAATCGCCTGATCGAGCTTGACCCGACATTGCTGGTCGGCGGTTTGGGCCCACGACTGCCCGATGCCATGCAAACCCTGGCCAAAGCCTTTTACCCTGCCGACACGGCGCTCAATGCCAAGGTTTTGCCTGCCCAATGAGCAACATCGTGCAACCTCGTACGCTGTTCATCGTCCTGAGCGCGGTGTGTCTGATGGCGATCTGGCTCTCACTTGCGCTTGGGCCGATCAGCCTGCCCCTCACGGACACCCTGCGCGCCGGTTGGCAGCTGCTCGGCTTTGCCGGGAGCGACGAAAATCTGCGGCAGGCGGAGCTGATTATCGGTCAGATTCGCGTCCCCCGAACCTTGCTTGGCCTCGCGGTGGGAGCGGTGCTGGCGCTTTCGGGCGTAGCGATGCAGGGCTTGTTTCGGAATCCGCTCGCCGACCCTGGCTTGGTCGGGGTGTCCAGCGGGGCCGCACTCGGCGCGGCGGTCGCCATTGTCGCGGGCGCTTCGCTGGGCGGTTTGCCGGAAATGTTTGCGCCTTATCTGTTGTCGATCTGCGCCTTTGTCGGCGGGCTCGGGGTTACCGGGATCGTGTACCGCCTTGGCCGTCGAGATGGCCAGACCAGCGTGGGTACCATGCTGCTGGCTGGCGTGGCAATGACGGCGCTGGCGGGGTCAATCATTGGGCTGTTCACGTATCTGGCGGACGACGCAGCACTGCGCACTCTGACTTTCTGGAACCTCGGGACGTTGAATGGTGCGAGCTACGCGAGGCTGTGGCCATTGCTGCTGGTCTGTGCGCTTGTAATCGTCTGGCTGCCGCGCCGGGCGAAAGCCTTGAACGCGCTGTTGCTCGGCGAATCCGAGGCGCGTCATCTGGGGATTGAGGTCGAGCGGCTCAAGCGCGAGCTCATTTTGTGTATCGCGCTGGGGGTGGGTGCGGCCGTTGCTGCGGCTGGCCTGATCGGTTTCGTCGGGCTGATCGTGCCGCATCTGGTGCGGCTGATCGCCGGTCCCGATCATCGCGTCGTGCTGCCTGCCTCGGCGCTGGCAGGTGCAAGCCTGTTGCTGTTGGCCGACGTGTTCGCCCGTCTGGTGTTGGCGCCTGCCGAGCTACCGATTGGCATCGTGACGGTGTTCATCGGCGCGCCGTTCTTTCTGTTTCTGCTGGTGAGGGGGCGCGCTTGATGATGAAGGCCGAACGCATCAGCGTGCATCGTGATGGCTCATGCGTGTTGGCGGGTATCGACCTGACGCTCAACCCTGGCGAAATGCTGGGGGTGTTGGGGCCGAATGGCGCCGGAAAGAGTACTTTGCTCGGCGCGTTGTGCGGCGAGTTGAAAACCACGCAAGGGTGCGTTTGGCTTGACGATCAACCGTTGTCGCACTGGACAGGTCAGCAGCGTGCGCGGCGTCTGGCGGTCTTGCCACAGAGCTCAACGCTAAGCTTCGCTTTCAGCGTTCAGGACGTGGTCGCGATGGGGCGTCTGCCTCATGACAGTGGCCAGCAACGGGACGCCGAGATCATTCAGGCATCCCTTGAAGCCGCCGATGCGTTGCATTTGATGGGTCGGAGTTACCTCGCCCTGTCGGGTGGCGAGCGCCAACGGGTGCACCTGGCCCGAGTGCTGGCGCAACTATGGCCGGGGGAGGGTGGGCAGACATTGCTGTTGGATGAGCCGACATCCATGCTCGACCCGTTGCATCAGCACACCACCTTGCAGGCGGTGCGTGGATTTGCCGACCGAGGCGGTGCGGTGCTGGTGATCCTGCATGACCTCAATCTGGCCGCGCGCTACTGCGACCGATTGCTATTGCTTGAGGCGGGGCGGCCATTCGCGTCTGGCACCCCGGAGGACGTGCTGGTGCCGGACGCATTGCGAGCGGTGTTTGGCCTGGAGGTCTTGGTGCAAAGACACCCTGAGCGCGGTCACCCTTTGATCATCACTCGCTGACCTTCTCTCTTTCCTGCAGACGTTTTTTGAAGGCAATGTCCTTAAGATGTTTCTGATAATTGCGTAGGCCCGCTCTTTGCCGCTCGCATGGCCGTTCACGCCGTTTCTGACTGGATTATCGTCCGCACCTGGAGTTCGCAGGTTGTCGAGGAATAGTGATGGAGCGGGTGTGTGTGAGTGACGAAGCCGTGGCGCAAAAGGCGATAGGGCTACTGGAACTGACGTCGTTGAATGTCGACGATACGGCGGAGCGCATCGGCGCACTGTGCGAGCGCGCGTTGACCCCGGTCGGGAATGTCGCAGCGGTGTGCGTGTCACCCCGATTTGCCGGATTGGCGCGGCGCACGCTCGACAGCCTTCGGGCGCGGGAGGTCAAGGTCGTGGCGGTAGTCAACTTCCCGAATGGCGGCGTGTCGGTGAGCGCCGTTGAATCTGAAACCCAATCGGCGATGCTGACCGGGGCCGACGAAATCGATCTGGTTTACCCCTACCACGCACAACTGAGTGGCGATCGGGCCGTCGGCAGTGCGATGGTCGCCGCTTGTAAGGCCAAGTGTGGATCTCGGGGATTGTTGACGGTGACGTTGGAGACGGGGCTGCTGCGGGATCCGCAAATCATCCATCAGGTCTGCCGCAATGCGATTCTGGGGGGCGCGTCTTTCCTCAAGACCAGTACCGGCAAACAGGCGGTGGGCACGACACCGCAGGCGGCGAGAATATTGATCGAAGCCATTGCCGAGACGGGGGCGCAAGTGGGGTTCAAGGCGTCCGGGAATGTTCGTACGCTGGATGAGGCTCGCGTCTATCTCGATGTGGTGGGCAGGAAGTTCGGTCCGCTTTGGGCTGGGCCCGCCCGGGTCCGGTTAAGTGGCGCAAGCCTGCTGGACGATCTTCTGGCGCATCTGGGTGTTCGACCGTGAAAACCTCGCAGGACGTGCCAGGGTTTAGGAATGACGCCGAACTGCAGACAAAAAAAGACCCGGCAAAAAGCCGGGTCAAAAACCGTGATTAGCCTGATGAGGAGATAATCTGAGAGTCCGAACCAAGGAGCCTTTCAGGTTACCAGCCAGTCTCGCGACCGGATGTGATAATCATAGTGATTCTCATTTGTAAGTCAACAGGCAATCTCAAACTATTTTCAGGGTTGGTAATAGGCTGCTGTCTGGCTCGAAGCGACCTCGTTCAATTCTTCGTCGAGTCGAGCTTTATCCGCTTGAGTCAATTCACGCCAGTCAAGATCGTCCAGCGCGCCGGCGATGTAATACAGCAGCGCTTTCGAGGTCCGAAAGTCGCGAGCCTGAACAGCTTTGTAGGCGAGTATGGGGCCGAGTCGGCGAAGGTCTGCGGCGTTGTGAATGCCCGCGGCGTGTAACCACTGGGCCGAAGTTTTGCCCAGATTTTTCATCTGTAGCAGTTCGTCTTCCATGATGCCTCCTGCAGGTGTAGCTCCTTGTTGGATAACCTCCTGGACTTGTAAAAACTGCAGATGCAAGCCATGGAATGAGTGTAGACACCCTTCCAAATGCCTTCTAATCGCGCACATGAAAACGCTTGATTACCCGCCGAATGGTCATATCTGCGGCTAACAGCCTGCGTGGCCCCGGCTCATTGCGTAAGCAGGGCTGATGATCGACGATCCGCGAAGCGTGTGCCGTTAGCGCGTCAGCGAGTGCGATAACGCAGGCGGGTACCGAAATTGACTGACATGAGGATCTCGTCCGCACTCAGTTCGACAGGGAAGTAGGCGCCGGAAATTTGGGCGTGGGCAATGCTGGCACCTTCCAGCGATGCGGTGCGAAAGTCGACGCCGCGAAGGTCTGCGGAACGGAAGTACGCGTCGCTGAAGTCGACCTCTTCGGCATTCAGATCGCGAAGGTCCAAGCCACGGAAATCACCGCCCGCAAGGTCGATGGGGCCACTTTTTGGGCGTTGCAGATTGAAGGCACTGACGTCATCTTTTCGCAGAAGCGCAAAAAGCGGCGATTCGAGCTGCTTGGGCTGGTTCATCGTGGCGTCACCTTGTTGGAATTCTGACGCCATTATAATGCCACTATCATCGAGCCGTGAAGTGTCAGGCTTCACGATTCGATGACTGGTGGCTCGACCGATTACAAGCCCGGCAGGTATTGGCGGATGTCATCCACCAACTTATCCAGATCACCACTCAGGTTCGTTTCGACGTGGCGACTGCGCAGCGTTTCGTCGGCGGTCAATGGCTCACGGTTTGCCAACTGAGCCTCAATCACGTCCATCGTTGCGTCGGACGGGTCGTTGTTCAGTGCCTGACGTTGCGCCAGCCAGCCCTGAATGACGGCCTTTGGCGCAGCGCAGTCAACGATCAGGAAGGGCGTGCCAGTGTTTTCGGCGACTTGAGCAGTTGCCTGACGTTGGTCGAATTTGAGGAACGTGGCATCGATCACCACCGGGAAGCCCGCGTGCAGCACCACTGCGGCCAGCTCATTGAGGCGTTTGTAGGTCGCGGCACTGACGTCCGACGCGTAAAGATTCTGGCTGTCACCGAACAGGCGCTTGCGCTCGACATCCGAACGCAGGCGTACGGCGCCAAGGGCTTCGACCAGACGCATGGCTACGTGACTTTTGCCGACAGCCGAGACGCCATGGGTAATGGCCAGGAAGTTCGACGGAATGGCGCTGTAACTCTCCGCCAGATTGGCATAGTTGCGGTATTGGCGCAGGGTGGTCGCGCGTTGCACATGATCAGCGTCTGCGGACAGGCTGAACAACGCAACTTTGGCGCGCACGAGTGCACGGTAGGCTTTGTAGAAGTTCAGCAGTTCCAGGCCTTCATAGTCGCCGGTGTGTTCGAGGTACTGACTGATCAAGCGCCGTGACAGACTCTTCAGGCCGCGGTCTTCCAGGTCCATGGCCAGGAAGCCGATGTCGGCGTACACGTCGGTCATGCGGAACGGTTCGTTGAATTCGATGCAGTCGAAAATCACCACCTTGCCGTCGATCAGAGTGATGTTACCGAGATGAATGTCGCCATGGCATTCACGAATGAACCCGTCGGCCTTGCGTCGGGCCATCAACGGCTGCAGGCGTGCATAGCTGGCGTTCGCCCAGGCTTCCAGCGCACTCAGCTGAACGAGGTCGGCCTTCTCGGTGAGAAACGGCAGGATCTGTTCGAAGTTCTGGCTTACCGGCGCCATCGCGTATTCGGGCGAGCCGAGCGGGTTTTCTGACGGCACACGGGGTGTGCTCGTGTGGAACTCGGCGATCTGGCGAGCCATGTCGTCAATGTGTGCCGTTGTCAGCTCACCTTTGGCTTGGAGAACGCTCAACAGGCCATCTTGCGGGAATTGACGAATCTTCAGGGCGAACTCGATCGCGTCGCCTTCGCCCCCCAGCTGCGGAGCTTCGGCAGTGCCGGTGATCGGCAACACGTCCAGATACAAATCGTGAGTCAGACGCTGATTGAGCTTTAGTTCCTGCTGGCAGAAATGTTCACGCGCTGCGAGGGTGGTGAAGTCCAGAAAGCCGAAATTCATCGGTTTCTTGATCTTGTAAACGTAGGGGCCAGTGAGCAGCACCCAGGAAATATGCGTTTCGATGACCTGAAATTGCTCCACGGGATGAGGGAACAGGGCAGGATTTTGAAGCGCGGCGATCAGTGTCTGGCTCACGGACGATCCTTGAAAGAGGTTAAGTCGAGAATGGGGTGACTAAAGGTGGCCATTATGGCCGCTCGGCGCATTGCTGCAAACCGCTGCGAGCTGGTCTGCCAGTGGCTTTGAAAGTGCGTATAATCCGCCGCCATGACTCGATCCCGCACTCCGAAAAAATCCCCCAAACCCGCCAACAGCCGCTTGCGCAGCCTGTTGGGCTGGGCCTTGAAACTCAGCCTTGTGGGGCTGGTAGTACTGGCCTGCTTCGCGGTTTACCTTGACTCCATCGTTCAGGAAAAATTCTCGGGCAAGCGCTGGACGATTCCTGCCAAGGTTTACGCCCGTCCGCTGGAGTTGTTCGTCGGCCAGAAACTGTCCCGCGACGACTTTCTGATTGAACTGGATGCCTTGGGTTACCGGCGCGAAAGCGTCGCCAATGGCCCGGGCGCTGCGTCGGTCAACGGCAACATCGTCGACCTCAATACGCGCGGCTTTCAATTTTATGAAGGCGCGGACCCGGCACAGCAGATTCACGTCAGATTCTCGGGCGACTATGTGGCTGATCTGACCGCCGCCAACGGCTCCAAGCTTGCAGTGGCGCGTCTGGAGCCGCTGCTGATCGGCGGTCTGTATCCGAAAAACCTTGAAGACCGGATCCTGATCAAACTCGATCAGGCGCCACCTTATCTGCTCGACACGCTGGTGACGGTGGAAGACCGTGATTTCTACCACCACTTCGGTGTGTCGCCGAAATCAATCGCCCGTGCCTTCTGGGTCAACGCGTCGGCGGGGCAGATGCGTCAGGGCGGATCGACGCTGACGCAACAGTTGGTCAAGAACTTTTACCTGACCAACGAACGCAGCATCACCCGCAAGCTCACCGAAGCGATGATGGCGATCCTGCTGGAGATTCACTACAGCAAGCAGGAAATCCTCGAGGCGTACCTCAACGAGGTGTTTGTCGGCCAGGATGGTCAGCGCGCCGTGCACGGTTTCGGTCTGGCCAGTCAGTACTTCTTCAGCCAGCCGCTGTCCGAGCTGAAGCTTCATCAAGTCGCGCTGCTGGTGGGGCTGGTCAAAGGGCCGTCCTATTACAACCCACGTCGCAACCCGGACCGAGCGCTGGAGCGCCGCAATCTGGTGCTTGATCTGCTGGAACAGCAGGGCGTTGCGTCGGCGGAAGCAGTTGCAGCCGCGAAGAAGATGCCGCTGGGTGTGACTAAAAACGGATCGCTGGCCGACAGTTCGTTCCCGGACTTCCTGGACCTGGTCAAACGCCAGCTGCGTCAGGACTATCGTGACGAGGACTTGACTGAAGAAGGCTTGCGGATTTTCACCAGCTTCGACCCGATCCTGCAGATGAAGTCCGAAGCCGCTGTGCGCGAGAGCTTCGCCAGGATTTCCGGCCGCAAGGGTGCGGACGAAATGGAAACGGCGATGGTCGTGACCAACCCGGAAACGGGCGAAGTGCAAGCGCTGATCGGCAGCCGTCAGGCGGGGTTCGCGGGCTTCAACCGTGCACTGGACGCCGTACGGCCGATTGGCTCGCTGGTCAAACCGGCCATTTACCTGACAGCCCTTGAGCGTCCGCAGCAGTACACGCTGACCAGTTGGGTGCCGGACGAGCCATTTCAGGTTAAAGGTGCGGACGGCCAGATCTGGAAGCCGCAAAACTTCGATCACAAGGCCCACGGCAACATCTTCCTGTACCAAGGCCTGGCACATTCCTACAACCTTTCCAGCGCCAAGTTGGGCTTGGATTTAGGTGTTCCGAACGTCTTCAAGACCCTGACCAAGCTGGGGGTTACTCGCGACTGGCCGACGTTCCCGTCAATGTTGCTGGGCGCAGGGGCGCTGAGCCCGATCGAAGTCGCAACGATGTATCAGACCATCGCCAGTGGCGGGTTCAATACCCCGTTGCGCGGTATTCGCAGCGTGTTGACAGCAGAGGGCGAGCCGCTCAAGCGTTACCCGTTCCAGATCCAGCAGCGTTTCGATCCCGGCTCCATTTATCTGCTGCAAAACGCCATGCAACGCGTGATGCGTGAAGGCACGGGCAAGTCGGTTTACAGCGTGTTGCCGAGTACGCTGACCCTGGCCGGAAAATCGGGGACGACCAACGATTCCCGCGACAGTTGGTTTGCCGGCTTCAGCCAGGACCTGCTGGCGATTGTCTGGATGGGCCGCGATGATAACGGCAAGACGCCATTCACCGGTGCGACCGGTGCGTTGCAGATCTGGACCAGCTTCATGAAAAAGGCGGACCCGTTGCCGTTGGACATGGCCATGCCAGATAACGTGGTAATGGCGTGGGTCAATGCGTCCACCGGGCAAGGTACCGATGCCAGCTGCCCCGGGGCGGTGCAGATGCCGTATATTCGTGGCAGTGAGCCGCAACCAGGCCCAACATGCGGCGGGCCGACAGCGCCTGCCGAATCGGTGATGGACTGGGTCAAAGGCTGGTTGAACTAAGCGAAGAGGGTGTGAAGTGAACAAGTGGTGGATTCCGGCGTTAACGGCTCTGGCTTTGCTCAATGGGTGTGCGACTCAGACGCGCGGCAACATTCCGGTGGTGGACGCCGGCTCGCGCGTGTCCAATGGCGAGCGCGTCTCGGCCAATCGCAACGCGGCCGCCCGCGCTCCGGTACAGGCGCCGGCGCAAGCACAGACGATTGAAGAAGACTCCGGCGTGACGGTAATGGTGCCGGGCGGGGCCAATGCCAGCGCTGCGCCGATTTCAACCTTCGTCCCGCCAACGTCGGCACCGATCAACTCGGCACCGATCGACACATCTGCGGCCAGTCAAGCGCCGATCAACACCGCACCGGTGAATAACGCCTATACGCCACCCGCCCCGACCAGCAACACCTACAACATGCCTTCGTCGGCCCCGACAGGCATTCCGTCGGCGTCCAGCGGTGGCCTGTCGGCTGATGAACAGTTGGACGGCCCGGTACTCGCCCTTCTGACCACGGCTCAGCAACAGCAGACCAGCGGCGATCTGAATGGCGCGTCTTCGAGTCTTGAGCGAGCCCAGCGTGTTGCGCCGCGTGAACCGCAAGTGCTGTACAAACTGGCTCAGGTCCGTCTGGCCCAAGGTGACGCGCCTCAAGCCGAGCAACTGGCCCGTCGCGGTCTGACCTACGCGAATGGTCGTGCGAGCCTGCAAGCGAGTTTGTGGGGGTTGATCGCTCAGGCCCGCGAGAAGCAAGGCGATGCGGCGGGTGCTGCGCTGGCCCGGCAGAAGGCCAATGGATAAACGCTTCCCTGAAATCGCCGATCAGCTGTTACTGATCGAACGCGAATTGCGCGTGTTGGGATGGTGGAGCCAGCTGCCGCCCAGCGACGAGGCGTTATCCAGCCGCGAGCCTTTCTGTGTTGATACGCTGGATTTCGATCAGTGGCTGCAATGGATTTTCCTGCCCCGGATGAAAGTCATTCTGGAGCAGGATCTGGCACTGCCGAACGCTTCGGGCATTCTGGAAATGGCGCAGATGGTGTACGCCAGTCGCGCTCAGGAGACTAAACACCTGCAAACGCTGCTGGCGCAATTCGATCGACTGATCACCGAGGCGGTCTGAGACTCAGTTGCACGTGTCGTCGATGGATTTTTTGATTTCCACGATACGTGCCTGACGCTCCTCCTCTGTGAACCGCCTGAATTCCCCATTCACTTCCTGACGCACGCGCGGGTTGTTCTGCAACAGCGCAAGGTTGGTGCGTTGGGTCTCGCAGTACTCCTTTCGCTTGGCTTCCTGAGCCGCGACCTGTTTCCTGACCTTCGCGTCCACAGCCTGCTGCTCTTGCGAAGCATCAGTTCGGGCGGGCGCCGTGGGCGGTGGGGGCACGGCCTTTGGCGTGTCGAGCTCCTGCGATGACTGCCCGACCGGGGGCTGCGCGTCAAAGTGCGTTACACCTTGGGCATCGACCCATTTATAGATCTGGGCGGCCTGAGCTGCCGCCGAACCGACTGCCAGCGCCAGCGTGGCGGCAAGAATAATCCAGCGCATACTGCTTCCTTAAGACTTCGTTTGCTTTACGAGTGAAACCTACCACAAGCGCGTTATAACGACCTCATTCGGTGCTTTTTCAGCGGCTATGGGTGAAGAAAGCGCATCGATGACTTGACTTGAGCGGGGCGAATCACAACAATCCAAAGTTCGCTGTAGAGGGACTGCCAGAAGCAGACCGTCTCGGTAGATCATGAGGCGCACACCCGCGCCGACCTGTAACACCCGCAACGCGTTACCTCGCGCTGGGTGGGATGACCCCGAAACACTTAGGGGAGCTCCCAATACTTGCTCAGTCAGTGCTGACGTAGTCGGCGACCACCGTCGCTCATGCTCTGCTGGCAGTAAACCTATTAAGACCCGTCTTCTCCTGTGTGGACGGTATTCTGGCGTTTTAGAGGTGAACAACGTGGAGCTTTTATCTGGCGCTGAAATGGTCGTCCGCTTTTTGCGTGACGAAGGCGTTGAGCATATCTATGGGTACCCCGGCGGTGCCCTCCTGCATATTTACGACGCGCTGTTCAAAGAACCGGCGGTGAGCCATATCCTCGTTCGTCATGAGCAGGCGGCCACCCACATGGCCGACGGTTATGCACGAGCCACCGGTAAAGCAGGCGTGGTACTGGTGACGTCCGGTCCGGGTGCTACCAACGCCATCACCGGCATCGCAACGGCCTACATGGACTCTATCCCGATGGTCGTCCTGTCGGGGCAGGTCCCGAGCACCATGGTCGGCACTGATGCATTCCAGGAAACCGACATGATCGGTATCTCCCGGCCCATCGTGAAGCACAGCTTCATGATCAAGCATCCGTCCGAAATCCCGGAAGTGCTGAAAAAAGCTTTCTACCTGGCGCAGTCCGGTCGTCCGGGGCCAGTCGTGGTCGATATCCCGAAAGACATGACCAACCCGGCTGAGAAGTTCGAATACGTTTTCCCGAAAAAAGCCAAGCTGCGGTCGTACAGCCCGGCCGTTCGCGGGCATTCGGGCCAGATCCGCAAGGCCGTTGAAATGCTGTTGGCCGGCAAGCGTCCGATCATCTATGCCGGTGGCGGTGTGATCATGGGTAACGGTTCTGCCGCCCTGACTGAATTGGCACAACTGCTGAACGCGCCCGTGACCAACACGTTGATGGGGCTGGGCGCATACCCGGGTACTGATCGTCAGTTCGTCGGTATGCTGGGGATGCACGGCAGCTATACCGCTAACCTGGCGATGCACCATTCCGATGTGATCCTGGCCGTCGGCGCGCGCTTCGATGACCGTGTTATCAACGGCGCTTCGCGTTTCTGCCCGGGTGCCAAGATCATTCACGTCGATATCGATCCGGCGTCGATCTCCAAGACCATCAAAGCCGATGTGCCGATCGTGGGCCCCGTGGAAAGCGTGCTGACCGAAATGGTCGCGACCCTCAAGGAAATCGGCGAGACCCCCAACAAGGAATCCGTCGCGACCTGGTGGAAGCAGATTGATGAGTGGCGCGCTGGCGGGGACCTGTTCCCGTACAACCGCGGCGATGGCAGCCTGATCAAACCGCAGACCGTGATCGAAACCCTGTGCGAAGTCACCAAAGGCGATGCCTACGTGTCCTCCGACGTGGGCCAGCACCAGATGTTCGCAGCGCAGTACTACCGCTTCAACAAGCCTAATCGCTGGATCAACTCGGGCGGTCTGGGCACCATGGGCTTTGGCCTTCCAGCCGCCATGGGCGTTGCCTTGAGCTTCCCGGATGCCGACGTGGCGTGCGTCACAGGGGAGGGCAGTATCCAGATGAACATCCAGGAGCTGTCGACCTGCCTGCAGTACAACCTGCCGGTCAAGATCATCCTGCTCAACAACGGCGTGCTCGGTATGGTTCGGCAGTGGCAGGACATGAGCTACAGCGGTCGTCACTCGCACTCCTACATGGAGTCGCTGCCTGACTTCGTGAAGCTGGTCGAGGCTTATGGTCATGTCGGCATGAAGATCACCGATCTGAAAGACTTGAAGCCGAAGATGGAAGAAGCGTTCGCCATGAAAGATCGTCTGGTGTTCCTCGACATCCAGGTCGATGTCGCCGAGCACGTCTATCCGATGCAAATCAGAGACGGCTCGATGCGCGACATGTGGCTGAGCAAGACGGAGCGTACCTAATATGCGGCACATCATTTCGCTATTGCTGGAAAACGAACCGGGTGCTTTGTCTCGCGTCGTCGGCCTTTTTTCGCAGCGCAACTACAACATCGAAAGCCTGACCGTGGCGCCAACCGAAGACCCGACCCTGTCGCGTCTGACGCTGACCACGGTGGGGCATGATGAGGTGATCGAGCAGATCACCAAAAACCTCAACAAGCTGGTCGAGGTGGTCAAGTTGGTCGATCTGTCAGAGAGCGCTCACATCGAGCGTGAACTGATGCTGATCAAGGTCAAGGCCACTGGCGCGCAGCGTGCCGAGATCAAGCGGACCACGGACATTTTCCGTGGCCAGATCGTCGATGTTTCCAGCAGTGTCTACACCGTGCAGTTGACAGGGACTAGCGACAAACTGGACAGCTTTATTCAGGCCATTGGCACCACTGCCATCCTCGAAACCGTACGCAGCGGCGTCACGGGCATTGCCCGCGGCGACAAAGTGCTGAGCATCTGATTTACACATATTTAGCGAATGGCCTGAACAGCCAAGATAACAGGGGAATTTCATGAAAGTTTATTACGACAAAGACTGCGACCTTTCCATCATCCAGGGCAAGAAAGTCGCCATCATCGGTTACGGCTCCCAGGGCCACGCTCAAGCGTGCAACCTGAAAGACTCCGGCGTTGACGTCACTGTCGGTCTGCGTAAAGGTTCGGCGACTGTCGCCAAGGCAGAAGCACACGGCCTTAAAGTGACTGACGTCGCTTCCGCCGTTGCCGCTGCTGACCTGGTCATGATCCTGACCCCGGACGAGTTCCAGTCCCAGCTGTACAAGAACGAAATCGAACCGAACATCAAGAAAGGCGCCACCCTGGCCTTCTCTCACGGCTTCGCGATTCACTACAACCAAGTCGTGCCGCGTGCTGACCTGGACGTGATCATGATCGCGCCAAAAGCGCCAGGTCACACCGTACGTACCGAATTCGTCAAAGGCGGCGGCATCCCTGACCTGATCGCTATCTATCAGGACGCTTCCGGCAATGCCAAGAACGTCGCGCTGTCCTACGCTTCGGGCGTGGGCGGTGGCCGCACCGGCATCATCGAAACCACCTTCAAAGACGAAACCGAAACTGACCTGTTCGGCGAACAAGCCGTTCTGTGCGGCGGTACCGTTGAACTGGTCAAAGCCGGTTTCGAAACGCTGGTTGAAGCCGGCTACGCGCCAGAAATGGCTTACTTCGAGTGCTTGCACGAATTGAAGCTGATCGTTGACCTCATGTACGAAGGCGGTATCGCCAACATGAACTACTCGATCTCCAACAACGCCGAGTACGGCGAGTACGTGACCGGCCCTGAAGTGATCAACGCCGAGTCCCGTCAGGCCATGCGCAACGCGCTGAAGCGCATCCAGGATGGCGAATACGCGAAGATGTTTATCGCCGAAGGCGCTGCCAACTACCCATCGATGACCGCCAAGCGCCGTAACAACAAGGCACACGGCATCGAAATCATCGGTGAGCAACTGCGCTCGATGATGCCTTGGATCGCCAAGAACAAAATCGTCGACCAAACCAAGAACTAAGATTTTGTAATCGAGTTCCGGTTTACGAGAAACGCGACCTTCGGGTCGCGTTTTTTCGTTATGGAGACTCATCTGGTATAAAGCTGCATCGTTTGTCGGCGCGATGTCGCCGCGAGCAACTGTCGAAAATTCATAGCTGCAAGGTAATGTCCATGAGCGAACGTCCCGAAGAGCCGAACCAGGCCTCTGACGCCGAAAGCCTGCTACCGATCGATGAGCATATAGAAGAAGGGCACGATGCCGAAGGACGCAAGGTCCGGCATCGTGGCATTTATCTGCTTCCTAACCTATTCACCACTGCCAACCTGTTTGCGGGTTTTTACGCGATCATCAGCGCCATGAGTGCGCAAAGCGCTTTGAGCGCCGGGGATGCTGCCGGGGCGAGCAAGTATTTCGCGTTTTCCGCTATCGCCATCTTTGTGGCGATGGTGCTCGACGGCCTGGATGGTCGTGTCGCGCGCATGACCAACACACAAAGCGCATTCGGTGCGGAATACGATTCCTTGTCGGACATGGTCGCGTTTGGCGTGGCCCCCGCATTGTTGGCGTTCGGTTGGGCGCTGGGTGATATGGGGAAAGTCGGCTGGATGGTCGCCTTCATTTATGTGGCAGGCGCCGCATTGCGTCTCGCACGTTTCAACACCCAGGTGGGCAAGGCTGACAAGCGCTACTTCATTGGTCTGGCGAGCCCGGCTGCAGCAGGGGTGGTGGCCGGTACCGTGTGGGCCTTCAGCGATTACGGCATTCAGGGTTCCAAACTTTCGTTTCTGGTTGCGCTTCTGGTGGCGGCCGCCGGGATGCTGATGGTCAGCAACATCAAGTACAACAGCTTCAAGGAACTCGATCTCAAAGGGCGCGTGCCTTTCGTGGCGATCCTGGCAGTCGTGTTGGTGTTCGCGGTGGTATTTAGCGATCCTCCGCGCATCTTGCTGCTGATTTTCCTTGCGTATGCCGCGTCGGGCCCTGTTCAGTACCTGCTCCGCCTGCGTCGTCATAAATAGCGCAATAGATTCATTTCACACCGCACTCCGCAGCCTATAAGGTTGAGTCATTCACCTGGGCCGCGGAGTCGCCATGTTAATCAAGATCCCTTTCGCATCCGCCTGTAAAGAATCGGACGTCACGCCTGAATCAATTTACCTTTCGCGCCGTGCTGTGCTGGGCGCCTCATTGGCGGGGTTTGCGTTCAGTGCATTGCCTTCTTGGGCACAGGCCGCTGACCCTTCCCGATACCCTGACGTCGAAGCTGGAAAACCGCCAGGCTGGTTCAGCGATAAGCTCACATCGACGAAATGGCAGGCGGTGACCGTTCAGAACGAAGCGATCACGCCGTTCAAGGACGCTACGCATTACAACAATTTCTATGAATTTGGCACCGACAAAGGCGATCCGGCGCAAAACGCTGGCTCATTGAAAACCGAGCCTTGGACAGTCGTGATTGACGGCGAGGTAGCCAAGCCAGGTCGATACGCGCTCGAAGACTTCATGAAGCCTTACCAGTTGGAAGAGCGTATTTATCGTCTGCGCTGTGTCGAGGCGTGGTCGATGGTGATTCCCTGGATGGGCTTTCCCATTGCTGCGTTGCTCAAGCAGGTAGAGCCCACGGCGAAAGCGAAGTACATCCGCTTCGAAACGTTACAGGATCCCAAGACCATGCCCGGCCAGCGATCCGGTTTTGCATTGATCGACTGGCCGTACGTGGAAGGACTGCGACTGGATGAGGCAATGAATCCACTGGCGATACTGGCCGTAGGGATGTATGGGCGTGAGTTGCCCAATCAGAACGGTGCGCCCCTGCGCTTGGTGGTGCCGTGGAAGTACGGATTCAAAAGCGTGAAGTCTATTGTCCGAATCAGTCTGGTCAGCGAGCAGCCAAAAACAACCTGGCAAAGCATCTCGGCTAACGAGTACGGTTTCTATGCAAACGTAAACCCTACCGTCGACCATCCACGCTGGACTCAAGCCCGCGAACGGCGACTCCCTAGCGGCTTGTTCAGCCCGAATATCCGGCCCACCGAGATGTTCAATGGTTACGGCGAGCAAGTAGCTTCTCTTTATACAGGCATGGATTTGCGGAAGGACTATTGATGCGTTATCTGCTTTGGCGAGTAGCCGTCTTCGTGGCGATCTGTATTCCGCCAGCTATCTGGCTAAACCGGGCGTGGGCACTCGATCTGGGTCCGGATCCAGGAAAAGCACTGGTGGATCTTTTTGGGCTGGGCACGCTGGTGCTGCTACTGATTACGCTCGCAATGACGCCGCTTCAGCGCATTACCGGTTGGGCAGGGTGGGTGCATGTTCGTCGCCAGTTGGGGCTGTGGTGCTTCACTTATGCCTCGTTGCACATGCTCGGGTACGGCTTTTTTATCCTCGGTTTCGATTGGGCGCAGTTGGGCGTCGAGCTGGTCAAGCGGCCCTACATCATCGTAGGCAGCTTGGCTTTTCTTGGGCTTCTCACTCTGGCGGTTACGTCTAATCGCTACAGTCAGCGTCGGTTGGGCGCGCGATGGAAAAAGCTACACCGCTTGGCGTACCTGATTCTCGGGCTTGGGCTGTTGCATATGTTGTGGATCGTGCGCGCCGATCTCAAAGAGTGGGCGATCTATGCGGGGGTGGGGGTGTTGTTGTTATTGCTTCGTGTCCCGGTAATTGCGAGGCGAATCCCTCGGCGGGTCTATAGAAAGCCGGCGGCAGCAACAAAAGTTTAAATAAGTGCTTGACGCCCCTCCGAATGTCTCTATAATTCGCCCCACTTCCGGCGCAGACGAAACGGAAAACTCCTTGATAATCAATGAGTTGGACGAAGTAGACAGTGCGGAAGGCTTCGGTTTGCAGGTTGAATCGGCAGCGGTGAAAAAGGTGGTTGACAGCAGATTGTAACGCTGTAGAATTCGCCTCCCGCTGACCTGAGACGCCAAGTCGAAGCAAGCGCAAGTGGTTGAAGTTGATGAGGAAACTTTGAAAACTTCTGAAAATAACCGCTTGACAGATTGAGACGCTGCTGTAGAATGCGCGCCTCGGTTGAGACGAAAGACTCAGCCAACCGCTCTTTAACAACTGAATCAAGCAATTCGTGTGGGTGCTTGCGCTGTAAGACTGAAGTCAACTGATTATCAGCATCGCAGGATACTCCACGAGAAATCATGGTTTAACCAACGATTGCTGAGCCAAGTTTATAGGGTTTTCTCAAAACCCGATTGCAGTATTGAACTGAAGAGTTTGATCATGGCTCAGATTGAACGCTGGCGGCAGGCCTAACACATGCAAGTCGAGCGGATGAAGGGAGCTTGCTC
>NZ_DDHJ01000026.1 GCF_002338065.1 Pseudomonas sp. UBA1879
GGGTCAGTGGTTGGTGCGGCGTCTGGCACACCGCCTGGCGGCCGTCTTCCCTCCGGCTGCTCCTACGGGTTCTGCGGCTGGCTCGGATCATTGGTCCGCCGCGACGAAGGCGTATAAGGCCAAGCCGGATCTCGGACACGCTGAAGCCATGTAGGAGCCGCCGAAGGCACGACGGCCGCGATGGCGTCGGGTCAGCAAGTGGTGTGTTATCTGACACACCGCCTTCACGGCCGTCGTGCCTCCGGCTGCTCCTACGGGGTCTGCGGCTGGCTCGGATCATTGGTCCGCCGCGACGAAGGCGTATAAGGCCAAGCCGGATCTCGGACACGCTGAAGCCATGTAGGAGCCGCCGAAGGCACGACGGCCGCGATGGCGTCGGGTCAGCAAGTGGTGTGTTATCTGACACACCGCCTTCACGGCCGTCGTGCCTTACCGCTTCACCCGCTTCGGCGGCGAGGGCAGTGGGGCGAAGAGGGCTTCGATGTCGTCATCCTGAAGCCGCCAGTCCCCCGCCGTGCGGCCATCCAGCACGCCCGATGCCAAGGCTGACTTCTCCTGCTGCAGGTGCTGGATTTTCTCTTCCACGGTGCCGCGAGCGATCATCTTGTAGACGAACACCGGCTTTTCCTGCCCGATGCGGTAGGCCCGGTCGGTTGCCTGATTTTCCGCGGCCGGGTTCCACCAGGGGTCGTAGTGAATCACTGTGTCTGCCGCCGTCAGGTTCAAACCCGTGCCCCCCGCCTTGAGGCTGATGAGGAAGATCGAACGTTTGCCGCTCTGGAACTCCTGCACCGGCGTGCGGCGATCCTTGGTCTGGCCGGTAAGCAGGGCGTATTCGATGCCGCGCTGGGTCAATTCTGCTTCGATCAGCTCCAGCATCGACGTGAACTGCGAAAAGAGCAGGATCTTGCGATTCTCCGCCAGCAGCTCTTCGAGCATCTCCAGCAGGCTATCCAGCTTGGCCGAACTGGACTGTCGCGTGTTGACCGGCGCGCTGTTCACCAGTCGCAAGTCGCAGCAGACCTGGCGCAGTTTGAGCAACGCTTCGAGAATGATGATCTGGCTGCGCGCCACGCCCTTGCGGGTGATTTCATCGCGGACTTTCTTGTCCATCGCCAGGCGCATGGTTTCGTACACGTCGCGCTGGGCATCGTTGAGTTCGACCCACTGCACGATTTCAGTCTTGGGCGGCAGCTCGGTGGCGACTTCTTCTTTGGTCCGGCGCAGCAGGAACGGCTTGATCCGCGCATTCAAGTGCTGCAACCGGGCTTCGTTGCCCAGCTTCTCGATGGGCGTGCGGTAGTTGCTGCTGAACTGTTTGGCGTCACCGAGCCAGCCAGGCATCAGAAAGTGGAACAACGACCACAACTCGCCCAGGTGATTTTCCAGCGGCGTGCCACTGAGGCACAGGCGCTGGCGGGCATTCAATTGACGGGCTGCCTGCGCCGCCTTGCTGTTGGGGTTCTTGATGTACTGCGCTTCATCCAGGACCAACACGTGCAGCAGCTGCTTGCTCAGCTTTTCCACGTCGCGGGGCAGCAGGGCGTAGGTCGTGAGAATCAGGTCGTAATCCCCGAGCTTGTCGTAGTCCTGATGCCGATTGGCGCCGTACAACGCCAGCACCGTGAGCTGCGGCGTGAAGTGTTTGGCCTCGTCCACCCAATTGGGGATCAGGCTGGTGGGCATCACGACCAAGGCCGGACGATCGAGCCGTCCGGCCTGCTTCTCCATCAGCAGGTGCGCCAGGGTTTGCAGGGTCTTGCCCAGCCCCATGTCGTCAGCCAGCACGCCGCCGACTTCCAGTTCGCGCAGGGCCTGCATCCAGCTCAGGCCCTCCAGTTGATAGGGGCGCAACGTAGCGTTCAGGCCTTCCGGTGCCTCGACTCGGGCGTTCTTGATATTGACCAGCCGCTCGGAAAACGCCCGCAGCCGGTCGCCGCCTTGCCACACCAGCGGCAGGTCGTCGAGCTGCTTGAGCCGCGCGGCGTCCGCCGTGTTCAGGCGAATCGCATTGTTACCGTCTTCGCGCCAGTAAAAGTCGCCAAGGGTCGCCAGCACGGTCTTCAGCCGACCATACGGAAGCGCCACTTGAATCGGCACGCCGCCCCGCGGGGTGAAGTGATTGAGCTGCACCAGCAGTTGCTCGTCGTCCCGGCGTTTGGCGATACCGGCGGCCGTCATCAACTCCGGATGGGTACGCAACAGGTTGATCAGAATCGGCAGCAGGCTGAGGCGCTCGCCGTTGACGATGATTCCCAGTTCCAGGCCGAACCAGTCGCGTTCCGGCTCCTCATCGACCACCGCGTACCAATCGTCCACGGCGGTGACGTCGAAGCCGAAATCGTCATTCATTTCGATCTGCCAGCCACGCTCGCGTAACTTCGGCAGTTCATCAAGCATGAAACTCAGCCAGGCCTTGTCGGTGGGCAGCTCGAACATTTCGCCAGCGCTGTCCGGCAGGGCCTTGCTCTGGCGTGTCGCGATGCGAAAACCCATGTCCAGTAGCTCTTTGCGCAATTGCGCCTCGATCTCCAGGTGGCGGCGGATGCGCAGCGTCTCCGATTTCAGGTGCCACAGCAGATCACTGGAGCGACCGGGACTTGGCGTCCCCGAGGCATATAGCTCGCGATAACGGAAGGCGAGCGCCGCGCGGTGCTGTATGTGCCGCTGCATCTTGCCGTTACGCGGCTCATAGGCGCTGAATTCGAAGCTGGCGAGGATCAGCCGCGGCTTGGGCTTGATGTTCTTCTCCAGCTTTTCGGGCAGGGCAGGCTTGGGTTCGACGAGGTCCTTCCTGTCGGCGGATGAGCGATTCAACAGGGCCAGGATGTCTGGCTGATTCTCCGGGGCTTGCAGGTAGAACAGTGCCGCCGCACAGTGCTTGCAGTTGTTGCGCACCGGGCAGGTGCATTTGCCGACCACGAAATTACGGGTGCGCTCGGGGTCTTTGAACAGCAGGGTCTGGGTGTACATGTCCAGACTCGAGCCCCTACACACCGTACGTACGAGGTCGGCACTGAGGTGTTCGAGGGCGACGCGTTTTTGCCGGGCATATTCGAGCCCGCGCTCCACGCTTTGCGCTTTGAACAACGGTTCCCATGGCAGGGCGAGGGCTTTTTCCAATAGGGTTGACACGTGTTGCCCTACATCAACGTGGAGCTTGAAGAGGAGAGACCTTGATCAACATGGCCAGACTCCCATTGTCCATGTAGGTCAATTCGCCGTTGCGGACCCGCGTCGCCTGACGCATGCGTTCGCTGGTCACCAGCACGCCATGCTCATCCAGCTGATTGACCCAGAAATTGGCGTCGATGTCAGTGAAGCGCGCCAGACCCAGGCTCACCGTGCCCTCGATGGGAAAGTGGCCGAACTGTGGCTGACCGCTGCTGATGGCCACCTTGCTCGGCGTCGCGCTCAGGCTCTGTTGCCAGGCGCGGTGCAGCAGCACTTGGTAGCCGTCGCTGGCCTCGAGCTTGCTGACCAGCGCGTCGAGCCCGGTGGACGTCTGGTTATCGGCGCCCAGGGTTTGCGCACCCGCGGCCCAGTCTTCCGGTGCCGCCTGATTGGTGGCCGCGGGCTCGCCGTGCTGGCGGAACAGGATCAGCTCCACCTGATACATCCCATCGGCGAAGGCTGCCGGGGCGATCAGCACCAGCAGCAGGGTGAGCGAGCGAAACACACGCATGATGAATCCTTAGGCAGGTGTCGGGGTCAGGCGCTCGAACAGCGCTTCAATCGTGTTGAAACGCTCTTCAGGGCGTTCCATCGGCACCGTGAACTTGAACAGCGTGGCACCTTCGAACTTGTAGCGTTTGGGTTGGCCCTGAATCAGCTTGATCAGCGTCAGCGGGTCTACCGGCGTATCGGCGGCAAATTCGATTCGTCCACCCTGTGGGCCCGCATCGACCTTTTTGATGCCCAACTGCTCGGCCTTGAGCTTGAGCGAGGTCATACGCACCAGGTTCTTGGTCGGTTCCGGCAGCAGGCCGAAGCGATCGATCATCTCCACCTGCAGGTCCTTGAGGCCGTCTTCGTCGGCGGCGTTGGCAATGCGTTTGTAGAGCATCAGCCGCGCGTGGACGTCTGGCAGGTAGTCTTCCGGAATCAGCCCCGGCACCCGCAGATTGACCTCCGGACCGCCACTGAGCGGCTGGTCGAGGTTCGGCTGCTCGCCCTTGCGGATCGACTTCACCGCGCGTTCGAGCATTTCCATATAAAGGGTGAACCCCACGGCCTGGATCTGCCCGCTCTGGCCTTCGCCCAGGAGTTCGCCCGCGCCGCGGATTTCCAGGTCGTTGGTCGCCAGCACGAAGCCTGCGCCAAGGTCTTGGGTGTTGGCGATGGCTTCCAGACGCTTCTCGGCGTCGGCGGTGATCTGCTTGCGCGGCGGCGTCAGCAGGTAAGCGTACGCCTGGTGGTGGCTGCGCCCGACCCGGCCGCGCAGCTGGTGCAGCTGGGCCAGGCCGAATTTGTCGGCACGCTCGATGATGATGGTGTTGGCGCTTGGCACGTCGATGCCGGTCTCGATGATGGTCGAGGCGATCAGCACGTTGAAACGCTTGTGGTAGAAGTCGCTCATCACCTGTTCGAGATCGCGTTCGTGCATCTGGCCGTGACCGATGCCGATGCGCGCTTCCGGCACCAGTTCGGCGAGGTCGGCGGCGCATTTCTCGATGGTCTTCACATCGTTGTGCAGGTAATACACCTGACCGCCGCGCAGCAATTCCCGCAGCAGCGCTTCCTTGACCGTCGGTTTGTTCTGCTCCATGACGAAGGTACGCACCGACAGGCGACGGGCAGGCGGGGTGGCGATGATCGACAGGTCGCGCATGCCGGCCACGGCCATGTTCAGCGTGCGCGGGATCGGCGTGGCGGTCAGGGTCAGGATGTCGACTTCGCTGCGCAGGGCCTTGAGCTGTTCTTTCTGACGCACACCGAAGCGGTGTTCTTCGTCGATGATCACCAGGCCCAGGTTCTTGAGCTTGACGTCGTCCTGCAACAGCTTGTGGGTACCGATCACGATGTCGATCTTGCCCTCGGCCAGATCCGCCACCGCGGCGTTGATTTCCTTGGCCGATTTGAAGCGGCTCATCACCTCGACCGTCACCGGCCAGTCGGCGAAGCGGTCGCGGAAACTGTTGTAGTGCTGCTGGGCGAGCAGGGTGGTCGGCACCAGAATTGCCACCTGCTTGCCGCCGTGCACGGCGATGAACGCGGCGCGCATGGCCACTTCGGTCTTGCCGAAGCCCACGTCGCCGCAGACCAGACGGTCCATCGGCTTGGGCGCGAGCATGTCGGCGCGCACGGCCTCGATGGTGGTCTGCTGATCGGGGGTTTCCTCGAACGGGAAGCCGGCGCTGAACGTCTCGTAATCCAGCTTGGGGTCGGCGAACGCATAGCCTTCACGGGCGGCGCGACGGGCATAGATGTCGAGCAGTTCGGCGGCGACGTCGCGCACCTGTTCGGCGGCCTTGCGTTTGGCTTTCTGCCAGGCTTCCGAGCCGAGGCGATGCAGCGGTGCGAGTTCGTCGTCGCTCCCGGTGTAGCGCGCGATCAGGTGCAGGTTGGCCACCGGGACGTAGAGCTTGGCGTCCTCGGCATAAGCCAGCATGAGGAATTCGGCGACCTGATTTTCCACTTCCAGTGTCGCCAGCCCAAGGTAACGGCCCACCCCGTGGTCGATGTGCACCACCGGCGCACCTTCGCGCAGCTCGGCGAGGTTCTTGATCACCGCATCGCTGGAGTGGCCATCCATGCGCTTCTCGCGACGGCGGCGCTGCATGACCCGTTGACCGAATAGCGGACTTTCCGCAACCAGCGCCAAGGCCGGCTCTTCAAGCACCAGACCCTCGTCCAGCGGGGCGATGGTGATTGCCAGCCGCTCTTTGCTGTCGACGAATTCCTGCCAGCTGTCTACGGTTTTAGGGCGTAGTTTCAGGCGTTCGAGCAGCTCCAGCAGCACTTCGCGACGACCTGCGGATTCGGCGGTGAACAGCACGCGACCGGGGAACTCGTCGAGGAAGGTCGAAAGCGCGGCGAGGGGCTGGCTGGCCTTGGCCTCGATGGCCAGGTCCGGCAATGCCCGCGCGGGGAAACGGTCGCGACCGACGCCTGTTTCGACATCGTCTTGACTGGCGACCACCCGGGGCCAGCTTTTGAGGCGCGCGAAGCAGTCTTCCACCGGCAGGAACAGCTCGGCAGGGGGCAGCAGCGGACGGTCCGGGTCGACACGACGCTCTTCGTAACGGTTACGCACGTCCTTCCAGAAGGTCTCCGCCGCCGCTTCGATGCCTGGCAGCGAAAACACCTGCGTGTCCTGGGGTAGGTAGTCGAACAGGGTGGAGGTTTCTTCGAAGAACAGCGGGATGTAGTACTCGATGCCTGCTGGCGTGATGCCGCTGTTCAGGTCTTGAAAGATCGGGCTGCGCCGGAAATCGACGTCGAAGCGCTCGCGGAAACGGGCCTTGAAACGCGTGACCGCTTCTTTCTGCAGCGGAAATTCCTTGGCCGGCAACAGGCGCACCGAGTCGACCTTGTCGATGGAACGCTGAGTTTCCGGCTCGAAGGTGCGCAGGGTCTCGATCTCGTCGTCGAACAAGTCGATGCGGTAGGGCAGTTTGCTGCCCATGGGGAACAAGTCGATCAGCGCGCCGCGCACCGTGAACTCGCCGTGTTCATAGACCGTGTCGACGTAGCGATAACCGGTCGCTTCGAGCCGCGTGCGCATGGCCTCGACATCGAGCTTCTGGCCGACGTCCAGTACCAGACTGCTGCCGAGCAGGAATTTGGTCGGTGCCAGTCGGTGCAGCGCCGTGGTGATCGGCACCACCAGCACGCCATGGACCAGCTCCGGCAGCCGGTACAGGCTGGCGATGCGCTGGGAGATGATGTCCTGATGAGGGGAGAACAGATCGTAGGGCAGGGTTTCCCAGTCAGGGAAATGCAACACCGGAAGATCGGGGGCGAAGAACTTCAGTTCCTGTTCCAGTCGCTCGGCGCTTTGGCTGTCGGCGGTCAAAAGCAGGGTGAAGCGTTTCGCGGCGCTGGCAGCCTCGGCAATGGCCAGGCTTTGAGCGGCACCGGGCAGGTTGCCCCAATGTTGTTTGCCTGCGGCGGCAGGAAGAATCGGTAGGCGCAGAACGGGCACGGAAGATAAAGCTCCAGGCGTTGCGGCAAAGCCGGGGATTGTAACTAAAACCGCAATCCGCTGTCAGTTTTACCCGCTCACAATTATGTAGTGCCCGGCGACCCGCAAAGTCCGGATTGCTCATAAACAAAGGCTTGGGCATAATGTAGTCCCTTTTTTCAGCCCCTACATATGGAAGGTTACCGTGACTCAGAAGCCCGACCAGTGTCTTGGTGAATGGATCGATCGTGAAGCGCTCGCCGAGGCGATGATCCCGCTTATCGGTCAGCTCTACCGCAATAACAATGTGGTGAGTTCGATCTATGGCCGCACCCTGATCAATCGCTCAGTGATTGCGATTCTCAAAGCACACCGCTTTGCACGTCATCGTCAAGCCGACGCGACCGAGTTGTCCGTACACGAAACTTTCCCCCTCATCAAAGCGATGAGCGAACTCAAACTGGGTGCCGCTTCGGTGGACCTCGGCAAACTGGCCGTCAAATACAAAGCCGAGGCCAATGGCCGTAGCGCTGAGCAGTTTGTCCGCGAAGAGCTGGCCGAGGTCGTGGGTCAGCAGAATTCCGGCGCTCGCAAAGGCACCGACGTCGTGTTGTACGGTTTTGGCCGTATCGGTCGCCTGCTGGCGCGCATCCTGATCGAAAAAACCGGTGGCGGCGACGGCCTGCGTCTGCGCGCCATCGTCGTGCGCAAAGGCGCCGAGAACGATCTGGTCAAGCGCGCGAGCCTGCTGCGTCGTGACTCGGTTCACGGCCCGTTCGACGGCACCATCACCATCGATGAAGCGAACAACACCATCAGCGCCAACGGCAATCTGATTCAGGTCATTTACGCCAAGACCCCGACCGAGGTGGACTACACCCAGTACGGCATCAAGGACGCCTTGCTGGTCGACAACACCGGCGTATGGCGGGATGCCGACGGCCTGGGCCAGCACCTGCAGTGCCCTGGCGTCGACCGCGTTGTGTTGACCGCGCCCGGCAAAGGCAAGTTGAAGAACATCGTTCACGGCATCAACCACCAGCAGATCACCGCCGATGACAAGATCATCTCGGCCGCGTCCTGCACCACCAACGCCATCGTGCCGGTGCTCAAAGCCATCAACGACAAGTTCGGCATCGTCAACGGCCACGTCGAAACGGTTCACTCGTACACCAACGACCAGAACCTGATCGACAACTTCCACAAGGGCGATCGCCGTGGCCGCAGCGCCGCGCTGAACATGGTCATCACCGAAACCGGCGCTGCCACCGCGGCTGCCAAGGCGCTGCCAGAGCTGGCGGGCAAGCTGACCGGCAACGCGATTCGCGTACCGACGCCAAACGTCTCGATGGCGATCCTGAACCTGAATCTGAGTGCTGAAACGACTCGGGAAGAGGTCAATGAATACCTGCGCCACACCGCGCTGTACTCGGACCTGCACAAGCAGATCGACTTTGTCGCCTCGCAGGAAGTGGTCTCCACTGACTTCGTCGGCTCGCGCCACGCCGGAGTGGTCGACGCCGAAGCCACCATCGTCAACGACAACCGCGTTGTGCTGTACGTCTGGTACGACAACGAATTCGGTTACAGCTGTCAGGTGGTTCGCGTGATGGAAGACATGGCCGGGGTCAACCCGCCTGCTTTCCCTAAATAAGGTAGAAGCGGCGGCGAGCGGCAAGTTATAAGCTGCAAGCTGCTAAAGCGGCGACGAGTCACGAGTTGCGAGCCGCAAACCAACCTAAAACGCCACGACTGGAGCATCCGGTCGTGGCGTTTTTGTTTGTGGGGTTTGAGTCCGGCCAAACTCCGAGCCTCGGCGGATTTCTTGTGGGAGTGGTGTCAAAACGGATATCGTCGGCGTTGCAGAAAATCGACCGCCCAAAAAAACGCCCCGAACCAGTCGGGGCGTTTGCGTTTCCACTTGCAGCTTGCAGCTTGCAGCTTGCAGCTTGCAGCTTTTAGCTCGCGACCGCTTCCACGTGCGCATGACCGCCTTTGCGGAACAGCACCAGCGTGGCGATCAGGCCCAGAATGGCCGCACCGCTTAACCAGATGCCCGGCGCCGCTTTGTTGTTCAGCTCGTGGATCAAGTAGGTACAGGCCGCCGGGGTGAAGCCGCCGAAGGTCGCCGTCGCCAGGCTGTAGGCCAGAGAGAAGCCCGTGGTGCGCACTTCGACGGGCATGATTTCGGTCAGGGACACCACCATCGCGCCGTTGTACGAGCCGTACAGGAAGGACAGCCACAGCTCGACCATCAGCAGGTTGCCGAAGCTCGGGTTGGAGGTCAGCCAGGACAGGGCAGGGTACGCCGTGACGATGGCCAGAATCGTCGCCGCCAGCAGCAGGGGTTTGCGACCGATCTTGTCAGACACCGCGCCCATGACCGGCAACCAGATGAAGTTCGAGATACCGACGCACACGGTCACCAGCAGGCTGTCCAGGTCGGACAGGTGCAGCTCGTTTTTGCCGAAGGTCGGCGTGTAAGCCGTGATCAGGTAGAACGACACGGTGGTCATGACCACCAGCGCCATGCCGGCAATGACAATGCCGAAGTTCGAGCCGATGGACTTCACCACCTCGCCCATGGTCGGACGGTGTTTGCGCGCGCGGGCTTCGAATTCAGGGGTTTCCTCCAGCGAACGGCGGATGATGAAAATCGCCGGAACGATGGCGCAACCCACAATGAACGGTACGCGCCAGCCCCATTGGCTCATGTCTTCCGGGCTCAGCCAGTGGTTGAGGGCCACACCCAGCAGGCCAGCGAACACCACCGCTGCCTGCTGGCTCGCGGATTGCCAGCTGACGAAGAAGCCTTTGCGGCCCGGGGTCGAGATTTCAGCCAAGTACACCGACACACCGCCCAGCTCTACGCCGGCGGAGAAGCCTTGCAGCAGACGGCCGACCAGCACCAACAGTGGCGCGGCGACCCCGAGCGTCGCGTAGCCGGGCACGCACGCGATCAGGATCGTGCCCATCGCCATCATTGCCAGCGTGATAATCAGACCTTTTTTACGACCGTGGTGGTCGATGTAGGCACCGAGGAAGATGGCGCCCAGTGGGCGCATCAGGAAGCCCGCGCCGAAGGTTGCCAGTGACAGCATCAGGGAGGCGAACTCGCTGTCGGCCGGGAAGAAGGTCTTTGCAATGGCTGTGGCGTAGAAGCCGTAAACCATAAAGTCGAACATTTCAAGGAAATTGCCGCTGACAACGCGGAAAATCGCCTTGCCTTTGCCTGTGGTCGAGGCCATTTGGAATTACTCACTTAGGCTGTCTAGCTGGGGGGATCCGTTGTATTTGTACGTCCTCTGCCGCGCAGTTCACGCTTGGTCCTGAGCTGCGCAGATTTGTAACGATATGTGTAAAAGTGGCGGATGGCAATCAGAAGCCTCGCGTCGCCTCGTTGCAATCGGTCCATGGGCCCCCGGCTGCAATATTTGTTCATGTCACGGCCTTCCCGCCTCTCCTTTTAACTCGCTCCCTTTGTTCCGTCCCGGTTGCCAAGGCTGTTGGCGGCCATGGCTTACTTTGCGAGTTAACCACCCGATGACTGTTAAAGCTGACCTGATCGATTTGTTTTCCCGACGTCCTTCACTTTCGCCACTGGCTCGCGCATTGCTGCGCGGCGAACTGAAGCGTCAATTTCCTCACCTCCCGCTCGACCCTGACGTGGTGGTCATAACGGAGGTGACCGAGAGCGGCGAGCCGACGAGCGAAACCCTGACCGCCTGCCTGCATCGGCTGTTCGCCGTTGGCACTACGCCCCAATGGCGCGCCGGGGTGAATACGCTGCTCATCGACCCGACACTGCCGGACGCCACGGCCTCCGACGTGGACATGGAAACGTTAGCCGTGGTCTTCGACACCGTGTCCCTGAGCCTGCTCGACCATTTCATGGCCGCACTGGTGACGTTTTGGGACCAGCCCGATGCAGACGGCCTCAGTCCTGGCGTGCGTTTGGCGGCCGTGCTCGAAGAGCGGCACCCGGGTCCCGACGCCTCGGTCGCCTCCGAGCATCAGGCGTTATCGGTCCTCGACGCGCAGTTGACTGCCATTCAGGGCGTTCCTGCGCTGGGTCTGGCGGATTTCGCTGAGATTGAGCGTTATCTGGCGAAAATCACCGACATCACCCCCTTATTGATCGATGCACGAGACACGGTGATTGCCTCGCGTCTGTCCCGGCTCGAACAACTCCCGCCCTGGCTGAGCGCTGCATCGCCTGCTGACCGTCTCGATTACAGCCGCAAACTGGCGGCATTGGCGGTGGTCACCGAGCAGTCGGAGGGGCGAAGCTGGGACGACGACTTGCCGCCGCTCCTCGATTACGCCCGCAAAGCGCTGCAGGACTTGCTGCGCGATGACTACCCGGACGCCACGTGGCTTACCCTCGATGATGTCACCGTGCACATCGACAAAGTGGTCGCCGCGCCGGTGCCGTCAGTCGGGCAGTTCATCCCCATCGGCAGCGTTGAGCATCAGCGGATGAGCGTGGCCCATTTCGCCCTGGGCAACCTGTGCAGCCTCCCCAGCGGCACGATCAAGTTGTCGATGCGGGACGGTGGGCCGCCGCCGACCTGGCTGACAGTCAATTACCTGAAGCGCCTGATTACCCGCGCTAATGTCGGCAGTGCGTACCCGGCCCTGGTGCGTCGCTACCTGATTGCCGATCCGGTCGAGACCGTGCGCCGTCAACGCCTGTTCGCCGATCAGCTTCGCGCGCAATTACCGCTCAAAGCACTGGAGCAGAAAATTCGTGGCGAAGGCCAACTGACCGAGGCGGGCTATCGGCGGGTGTGTGCGCTGTTCGCGAAGTCTGCTGAAGGTTCACCCGCTGACAGTGTGCTGCGTCCGCTGGCCTGGGTGGCACAGCCCGGCGCCACGGCTGACCCAGTCTGTAACCTGTTCGTGATTGGCGCAGCGGATACCGCCGTCGGTCCGTTTCTGCTGTATCGCCCGCTGGCGCCCGTGCCGTTGGTTGAATTCGCCACGTGGCAGCAACTGCGCACAGCCATTGCCACAGCGGGCGAGCTGCAAGATGAGGTGCTGGCCTGGATGACCGATCACGGACGGCGCCGTTACGCCAATGGTGGTTTTGATCAGCCACATATCATCCGCTTCGGGCTCGGCTCGGATTTCGCGCCGACGCCGATTCCCGCCCCTGCGCAATTGAGCGTGGCGCCGGTCGAGGGCGATCTGTTGCAGGCCCTGTTCGACGCCAATGCCCAGGCACTGGTGGACCTCGCTGATCGCGAGTCGGTGTCCAACGCCGAAAGCCGCTGGGCGATGATCCAGCGCGCCGGCTGGCTCGGGCTGGATCTGGTAATGCCGTTCCTGTCAGGCGGGGTTGCCAACGCGCTGTGGCTGGTGCAGTTGATGAACGCGGTGGATCAGACGCTGGTGGCGGGTAAGCGCTCGGTCGGTCCTGAGCAACGGCAGGCGTGGAATACGCTGCTGCTGACCGTCTCCATGATTCTGCTGCATCGGGGCTTTACGTACCGCGCCCGAGACGTGCAGCGCTCGGCCACCCTTCGCGCCATCGAAACTGAATTGGCGGCCTCGCCAGAGGCGCCTGATGTGCAAAGCAACGAACCCCCACCGCTGGCGATTGCCAGCGAGGCCCCTCAGCAGCTGGATTTTTCCTGGTCCAGCCTTCGGCATACGTTGACCCATGCACAAAGACAGCATCTGGACCGTCTGAGAGTCATTCCCGAGCCGCAATGGGTGCTGACGTCCGAAGCCTCGGAGAAAAACGGGCTTATCCAGCACGATGATCAATGGTGGGTGCAGCTGGACACCGGGGTGTATCCAGTGTCGTTCTCAGGGGAAACGGTGCGCATTGCCGACCCGCAGCACCCGTTATCGCTGGGGCCTCGGCTCAAGCGTGTCGAGCAGCAATGGCAGCTCGATCTGTCACTGGGCCTGCGCGGCGGCGGGCCGAAACGCACGGCCCGACAGTTGGCTCAGGAAAACGCAGCGAAGCTCAAGCAGGTCACGGAGCAGAACGCCGTCCTCGACGCACGCAAGAAAACCCTGTATCGACGATTCGTGACGTGGCACGCGGCCTGCCGCAACGTCGCGGGTCAGATCCAGGCCACGGTGTTCGATGCGATCGAAGTCGACCTCAATGAACTCATGGGCATTTTCGAAGAGAAACAGCGGCTGCAAGCCTCGTTGCGCCCTGCGGATCGGATGCCTGAGAAAACAGTGGCAACGGACCTGCAGGCCGTGGTGCGGCGCATCGCCTTTTACGAGGGGGTGTTGATGCAAAACCTGGTCAAGCTCGCGCGCTCTCAAATCAACCGGCTTGACGCGCTGGCCGTGTCGGCGGTGACCCAGGCCAACGTCGATGCCTACGTCGCGCTGTTCGAAGAGATGCTGCTGATCGAGGAGCGCGGCACTGTGTGGTCTGCGCATCGGGAACGCTTATGGCAGCAACTGCGGGAGGTGCCCAAAGTCGGGGAAAAAATCTGGCACGACGAAGTGCTGGACCTGCTGCGCAGCAACGTGTTCACGCACCTTGACTGGCGTGCGACGCGCCTGTGGTCGCTGCTGGAGCTGAGCTTCAGCAGAGACGTGGTGCTGTCGAAACACGGTAACGCCGAGATCAAAGCGTTGCGGACCGATGACCGCCTGCATGCGGCGGTCAGCTCCCAGATCGAACTGGAGAAGCCCAACGATTACACGCTGGCCGAGCAAATCGACGTCTTGGAGAGCTCACTGCGCGAGTACGATCGGGGCATTCTGACCGCGACCTGCGCCCAGCAAGACATGCCCGAAGCGTTCGATCCGGCGCGGTTCACGCGTTTTCTCGACGAGTTCGGCTGGATAGCGGAACGCGCGGAGCAACGCCTGTCCGATCTGATTCGCGAGAGTACAGAAGCCGAGAAACGGCCTATTGACGTCGCGCCGAGGGTCAGACAGCCGCGCAAGCGGGTGTTCAAGACCCGTAATCAGCGCACCCTGGTGGGGCAGCTTCGCGAGGGCGAGCCGGATTTACCGGGCGCGGTGCTGGAAGTCACCCAACCCATGGGACAGGCTGCGATCGAGACCTACCACTTGCATGAAAACGGGGAGTGGGTCGAGGTCGAAACCGCCGCGCCCGTCCAGCCGGACAAACCGGAACCCAAGCTCGGACCGGTCGAGCTCAAACGTCAGTCCAGCGAAGCGCTGGCGCGCGTCGATTCGGACATCGGTAACGCCCGTCGTCAGGCGAAACGGGCCGATGAGCCGGCCGACATGCAGGACATTCTGGTGCACAAAGCCGACAGCCTGTCTGCACTGGCGGACAAGCTCGCAAACGCTGCGGGCAGTGACGAAGCCGCTCAGGGGCAGGTCAGTGCGTTGCGAGCGGCCGCCACTCGACTGGTGGAAGAGGGCCGCGCGCTGCGCATCGCCATGATCAAGGCGCAGCCACCCACGGCGGCGCGTCTTGCGTATCTGGCGCAGGAGCGGGAAGTGGACATCGCCCTGTTCGAGGGGCGCAAGAACCTGTCGGGGGCCAAGCGCAACGACTTTCTGCAGGAGTACGTCATTCGTGACACGGATCGTCGTGTGCTCTGGTGGGCGCACTTTCACTACCCCACTGAAAGTGCGTCGGCAGAAGCCTTCAGCGCGGCCCACCTGAAACTCCCGGAGCAGCGATTCGTCGGCTACAAAGCGCAGGTCAAGGCGGCCAAGGACAGCAAAGAAGTCATCAGCGTGTACCGCAGCGCGATCGGCAAGGACGTCGCGCAGCGGTTGTTCTTGAGCCTGGTCGGCTAGCTATTTAAGCAACGCCTCACGCAGGTCGGCGGACAAGCCGTCCGGGGCCAGCCAGATCGCGAAGTACACCTTCGCCAGCTCGGCATCGGGGCTGGCGAAGATCACCTTGCCGTTGCGGATCAGGGTCAGGCCGTCGGTGCGGTCCCACGCCAGGTCATAGCGGTCGCCTTTGACGATGTTTTGAAAACTGCCGTGCAGCCGGTCAAGCTCCGGTCTCAGCCGGGCCAATGTTTCCGGCGTCTGTTGTTTGTCGAGCGCGGCATTGGCGGCCTTGATCACGTCCTGACGGTCAATGTCTTTGAGGTAGTACAGTTCGAGCTTCTGAGGGGCTTGGGTGAAGGCGGCCTGTTTGGCGGAAACGGACGGTTCGGCGTAGAAGGCGGCGGCGTAGACGTCGGTCCACAAGTACGTGAGGATCGCCTGGTTCTTGCGCTCCAGCGGTGGAGTGTGGCCGTCGAGGCGGACGGGAAAGTTGGCCTGCTTGAGCAGATCCGCCTGCGAAGCCATGACCATGGGGCTGGCGAACGCGGCGAGCACAAGCATCCAGGGCAGGAGGCGGTGGCGCATAAGGGGCTCTTCTCTCGATGAAGGTGCGGTAAGGGTATGACATTTTTGCCCATTCGCGGTTGAGCGCGGTAGGCAAACGACTGTGCCGTTCGCCTACATTCCGCCATACCGCCGAGACCCCGAAGCGGCGTGGCGAACAACCCTCCAAGGCTCAACCCACAAAAATTGCAGCTTTTATTGGGATTCCCCCCACCAACACATTTATCATCCGCACCCATCGGGCATTTCCTCCCCGTTTGCGGTGACGGATGCACGTCACGCAGACAAAATTGGCTTGCGACGCGACCAAGGGTTAATGTTCCCCGCGACGCTGGACGATTAGACTGCGCCGCGAGTTTCGAGTCTTCATGTCGCCGGGCGCGGCATGGGTTAGCCGGAGACGCCAGAGTGGCGCCTCGGCCTGTTCTAAGGAGTACGCATGGCTGTCTACAACTACGACGTAGTGGTACTGGGTTCCGGCCCAGCTGGAGAAGGCGCGGCGATGAACGCCGCCAAGGCTGGGCGCAAGGTAGCCATGGTCGACAGCCGTCGGCAGGTCGGCGGCAACTGCACCCACCTGGGCACGATCCCGTCCAAGGCATTGCGTCACTCGGTCAAGCAGATCATCCAGTTCAACACCAACCCGATGTTCCGGGCCATTGGCGAGCCGCGCTGGTTTTCGTTCCCGGACGTGTTGAAGAGCGCCGAAAAGGTCATCAATAAACAGGTCGCGTCCCGCACCGGTTACTACGCTCGCAACCGCGTCGACGTGTTCTTTGGCACCGGCAGTTTCGCCGATGAACGCACCGTCGATGTGGTCTGCAACAGTGGCGTCGTGGAAAAGCTGGTGGCCAACCAGATCATTATCGCCACCGGCTCGCGGCCGTATCGTCCGGCGGATATCGACTTTTCCCACAAGCGTATCTACGACAGCGACACCGTCCTCAGTATCACCCACACCCCACGTAAGCTCATCATCTACGGTGCCGGGGTGATTGGCTGCGAATATGCATCGATCTTCAGCGGTCTGGGGGTGGACGTCGAGCTGATCGACAACCGTGACCAACTCCTGAGCTTCCTCGACGCCGAGATTTCCCAAGGCCTGAGCTATCACTTCAGCAACAACAATGTGATGGTGCGCCACAACGAGGAGTATGAGCGTGTCGAAGGCCTGGAAAACGGCGTGATCCTGCACCTCAAATCCGGCAAGAAGGTGAAAGCCGACGCGTTGCTGTGGTGCAACGGCCGTACCGGCAACACCGACAAGCTGGGCCTGGAAAACGTCGGCATCAAGGCTAACGGCCGGGGCCAGATCGAAGTGGACGAGGAATACCGGACCAGCCAGCCCAACATCTATGGCGCAGGCGACGTGATCGGTTGGCCGAGTCTCGCCAGCGCGGCCTATGACCAGGGCCGTTCGGCCTCGGGCATGGCGGTGGATAACGGCACGTGGCGCTTCGTCAATGACGTGCCGACCGGCATCTACACCATTCCGGAGATCAGCTCGATCGGCCAGAACGAGCATGATTTGACCCAGGCCAAAGTACCGTATGAAGTGGGCAAGGCGTTTTTCAAAAGCATGGCCCGCGCCCAGATTTCCAATGAGCCGGTGGGCATGTTGAAAATTCTGTTCCACCGCGAAACCCTGCAGATTCTGGGCGTGCACTGCTTCGGTGACCAGGCTTCGGAGATCGTGCACATCGGCCAGGCGATCATGAACCAGCCGGGTGAGGCCAACAGCATCAAGTATTTCGTCAACACCACATTCAACTATCCGACCATGGCCGAAGCCTATCGGGTGGCAGCGTACGACGGCCTCAACCGGCTTTTTTGAGCGGCTCCGGCCGGTGGCCTGAGCCGGCCGGGGAGACCGATTTCAGTGATTCCCGAGGGTGGCGCTGGCCAAACCGGGAAAGTCTGTAATCAGGCTGTCAACGCCGAAGTCGGCGAGTCTGCGCATCAGCGCAGGCTCGTTGACGGTCCACACAGACACATGCAGGCCCAGGGTCTGAGCTTTCTTGAGGCGCTCTGGCGTGCAATGCGTCCAGTTCAGCGCCAGAATCTCGCAACCATAGCTCGTGGCGACCTTCAACGGGTCGAGCCACGCGTATTCGGCCACCAGCCCTCGCGACAGGTCCGGGGTCAGCTCCAACGCCGCCTTCAGAACTTCCCGCGAACTCGACGTAATGGTGACCTTGTCCAGCAAACCGTGACGCTGGGCCATCTCGCGGATCGCCAACACAGTCGTGGCCGCGCGGGTGCGTGACGCGCTCTTGACTTCCAGTTGCCAGTGGTCGAAATCGCATTTCTCGAACAACTCTTCCAGGCGCGGAATCGGGCACGGGTTGACCCAACCCGGACCGCCCCTGCGCGCGTCATAGGTCACCAGGTCCGCCGCGTCGTGCTCGACCACCTTGCCACGCCGATCGGTGGTGCGTTTCAGGGTCGGGTCATGAATGACCATCAGTTCGCCGGCGCGGGACAGGTGCAGGTCCAGTTCGCAACGCTTGACCCCGTGTTTCAGGCATTCCTGAAAGCTGGTCAGGGTGTTTTCCGGTGCTTCGCCTTTGGCGCCGCGGTGGCCGTAGATGAGGGTCACGGGTACTCCTTGAATGGCTGCATAACGCGCCTTTGGCTAAAAAGTCAGGATGGATCAGGGCTGTTCTGTTCTCGGGCCAGGCGTCGTTGCGCGGCTTGTCGTTGCAGTATGTGTCGGGCCAGCAGCTGTCGCTGGGCATCGCTCAGCTCGACCCATTCGGTGCCGACCTCGTAACCGCCGATGGTGTGGGACTGAGAGTGGGTGACCCTGGCGCGGAGCATCATCCCGGAAGCCTGGGGCATGAGCACCATTTTGACCGACAGCAGGCTGCCAACCGGGAAAGGTTGATGGGACTCGAACTGCAGACCACCTTCGGACATGATCACCTTCTGCGGCGCGCCGAGCTTGCCGAGAACGGTCTGGGCCACCACTTGACCCAATAAATCGATGCGTTTGCTCATGGCCCGCAGGAAGCTGTTGGTGGTACGGTCGCGGTCGTCGAGCTGGCGCAGCAAGTGCTGCGATTCGAACTCGGCGACATGCAACTCGCTCAGCAGATCGAAGAGGGTCGAGGTGTCCCGGTGAGCCAGTTCGTCGACCGAGCCGGAGTCTGGAATGCGTTGAATTTCCAGTGCGACGCTGTCCTCGATACGGTAGTATTCGCGGCGTTCTTCTTCATCTAATGTCGGCATGGCGAACCCATGGTAGCAGCGGTTGTCAGAGTGATTGCTCTCGTTTGCGACTCAGTGATTCGAGTGTAAAGCCGCAGGCCAAGGCCCGCCACAAGGACGTTCCCATTCCTCCGAACAAGCCCCTACATGTTCAGACCTCTTTTTGTATTTATCGGCACGCGTTACACCCGTGCAAAACGCCGTAATCATTTTGTCTCCTTCATTTCCCTGACGTCGATGATCGGTCTCGCCCTGGGCGTCGTGGTGATGATAGTCGTGTTATCGGTCATGAACGGCTTCGATCATGAGATGCGCACCCGCGTCCTTGGCATGGTGCCCCATGCGACCATCGAATCCGGCGAGCCGATCAGCGACTGGCAGAGCCTCGCCGCCAAGGTCAAGCAGAACCCGCAGGTCGAGGCCATCGCGCCCTTCACCCAGGTGCAAGGTCTGCTGACCAACAACGGCAACGTGCAGAAAATCCTGCTCAATGCCATCGACCCCGTGCAGGAGCGCAAGGTTTCCATTATTGATGGCTTCATGAAGCAGGGCCGGCTCGACGATCTGGTGTCCGGCGGCTTTGGCGTGGTCATCGGCGACAAGGCCGCCACCAAGCTGGGCGTCGGCATCGGCGACAAGGTCACCTTCGTTTCGCCTGAAGTCACGGTCACACCGGCCGGGATGTTCCCGCGTATGAAGCGCTTCACCGTGGTCGGGATCTTCCATGTCGGCGCGGGCGAACTGGACGGCTACCTCGGCGTGACCAACCTTCAGGACCTGGCGCGTCTGCACCGCTGGAAGCCTGATCAGGTGCAGGGGCTGCGGCTGAAGTTCACCGACCTGTTCAAAGCGCCGCGCACCGCCTACGACATTGCCCAGAGCCTGGGCGACCACCAGTATTACTCCCGCGACTGGACCCGTACCCACGGCAATCTGTATCAGGCCATCGGCATGGAGAAATCCATCATCGGCCTTTTGCTGCTGCTGATCGTGGCGGTGGCGGCGTTCAACATCATTTCGACGCTGGTGATGGTGGTCAATGACAAGCGCGGCGACATCGCGATCCTGCGCACGCTGGGGGCGACGCCGGGGCAGATCATGCGCATTTTCATGGTGCAGGGCACGGTGATCGGTGTGGTCGGCACGGCCATCGGCGCAGGTGTCGGCATCCTTGCGGCGCTGAACGTCAGTTCGGCGATTTCTGCGCTGGAAGGGCTGATCGGCCACAAGTTTCTCAACGCGGATGTCTATTTCATCGACTATCTGCCTTCGCAATTGATGACCGAAGACGTGCTGATGGTCTGCGGCGCGGCGTTGGTCCTGAGTTTCCTCGCCACCTTGTATCCCGCCTGGCGTGCCGCGCGCACCCAGCCGGCGGAGGCGCTACGTTATGAGTGAGTCGGGCATGAGTGATAAAGCTGTACTGAGTTGCCGCAACCTGGGCAAATCCTACGAGGAAGGCCCGGAATCCGTGGTGGTGTTGTCGGGCCTGCAACTGGAGCTGCACCCGGGCGAGCGCGTGGCGATCGTCGGCAGCTCCGGCTCAGGCAAGAGCACCTTGCTCAACCTGCTGGGCGGGCTGGACACGCCGACTGAAGGCAGCGTCTGGCTGGCAGGCGAAGAGTTGTCCGCACTCAACGAAAAGGCCCGGGGTCTGTTGCGCAACCGGGCGCTGGGTTTCGTTTATCAGTTCCATCACCTGCTGCCGGAGTTCACCGCGCTGGAGAACGTCTGCATGCCGCTGCTGATCGGCAAGACCCCAATCCCCGAAGCCCGGCAACGCGCCACGGCATTGCTGGAGCGGGTAGGGCTCAAGCACCGTCTGGCGCACAAACCCTCTGAGCTGTCCGGGGGCGAGCGTCAACGCGTGGCCATTGCCCGTGCGCTGGTGAATCAGCCAGGGTTGGTGATGCTCGACGAGCCCACCGGCAACCTCGACTCCCACACCGCTCAAGGCATTCAAGACCTGATGCTGGAACTCAGCACCTCGTCGCGCACTGCGTTTCTGGTGGTGACCCACGACTTGTCGCTGGCTCGCCAGATGGACCGCGTGTGGCGCCTGGAAGAAGGCCGTCTCGTCGAGGCGTGATGAATTGAACCCGACGCCTGTAACCGGGCGTCGGGGTGTTCCTATTTAGCTACGGTGCTCCACGAATGTTCAGACCGTTATCCATTTTCATCGGCACGCGCTACACCCGGGCCAAGCGCCGTAACCACTTCATCTCGTTCATTTCGATGACCTCGATGATCGGGTTGGCGCTGGGTGTGCTGGCGATGATCGTCGTGCTGTCCGTGATGAATGGTTTCCAGCAGGAAATGAGCTCGCGGATCCTCGGCATGGTGCCCCATGCGGTCATCGACGGGGTCAAGCCGCTGGACGACTGGAAACCTGCCGCCGACGCGGCGTTGAAGAACCCGCAGGTCACGGCCGCCGTGCCCTTCACGCAAATGGACGGCATGCTGTCGTACAAGGGATCGATGCAGCCGATCGAGATCAACGGCGTCGACCCCGCCCTGGAATCCCAGGTTTCCATCGTCACTCAACACATCGTTCAGGGTCGCCTTCAGGATCTGAAGGCCGGCGAGTTCGGCGTGGTCATCGGAGAGATCACGGCGCGACGTTTCAGGCTGAACGTCGGCGACAAAATCACCCTGATCGTCCCCGAGATCAGCAACGATCCGGGGGGCATCACTCCGCGCCTGCAGCGTCTGACCGTGGTTGGCGTGTTCAAGGTGGGCGCCGAGCTGGACGGTTCGATGGCACTGGTCAACGTCGCCGATGCCGCGACGATCAAGCGCTGGCAGCCGAATCAGGTGCAGGGCGTGCGCCTGGCGCTGACTGATCTGTACGCCGCGCCGCAGGTGTCCAGCGCCATTGCGGGCGGGCTGGGCGCAGACTACAAGGCCGATGACTGGACCCACACCCAAGGCAGTCTGTTCAGCGCGATGAAAATGGAAAAGACCATGATCGGTCTGCTGTTGCTGATGATCGTCGCGGTGGCGGCCTTTAACATCATCGCCACCCTGATCATGGTGGTGAACGACAAGGGCGCCGACATCGCGATTCTGCGCACCATTGGCGCCACGCCCCGGCAGATCATGACGATCTTCATGGTGCAAGGGTCGGTGATCGGCGTCATCGGTACGATCATCGGCGGCGCGCTGGGTGTGGTCGCGGCCATCAACGTCAGCCAACTGGTGGGCTGGGTCGAGCGCGTCACCGGCCAGCACATCTTCACCTCGGACGTGTATTTCATCAGCAACCTGCCGTCGAAACTGGAAGGCAGCGACGTGGTGATGATCTGCGCCGCGGGGCTGATCCTGAGCTTTCTGGCGACGATTTACCCTGCCTATCGCGCGTCGCAGATTCAGCCCGCCCATGCGTTGCGGTATGAGTAAGATGCTGAGGCCTCGCAGACTTTAGCCAACGCTCACGTGTGCTCTCTCGCGTGTGCCTGGTAGGAGCGTGGCTTGTCCCGCGATCTGACACGCGTAGCGGCAGCAAATCCTTTCGATGCGTTTTGTCTGACACAGCTGGACGTATGGGTGTGCTGCCGGTCCCCGGCAGATCGCGGGACAGGCCACGCTCCTACAGAGGGTGTGTCGATTTCAGATGGGCAACTCGATGCAAAACCGCGTCACGCCCTGTTGCGACTCACAGTCGATCCTCCCGCCATGGGCCTTGATGATCGACTGAGTGATTGCCAGCCCCAGCCCCGCATGCTCACTGCTGCCTTCATGGCGCGCCGGATCGGCCCGATAGAAGCGGTCGAACAGCTTCGGCAGCACCTCGGCCGGAATCATCTGCCCGGTGTTTTCAATGCGAATGCCCACATGGTGAGCGGATGAATCCAAGGTCACCGACACCCGGCCCTGGGCGGGCGTGAAGCGCAGGGCATTGTCCAGCAGGTTGGACAAGGCACGGCGCAGCATGTGTCGGTCACCCTTAAATGAGGCGTCCCCTTTGCGGGTGAGTGTGATCTGAGCTTCCTCAGCCACCGGCAGGAAAAACTCCAGCAGCGCCTCGACCTCGTCGCCCAGCACCAGCGATTCGCGTTTGGGGTTCAGCAACCCATGCTCGGCCTTGGCCAGGTACAGCATGTCGTTGACCATTTGCGCCATGCCTTGCAGTTCTTCCAGATTCCCTAGCAGCGCTTCGCGGTATTCGGCCACATCGCGCGGGCGCGTGAGCGTGACCTGGGTATGGGTCAGCAGATTTGACAGGGGGGTGCGCAGCTCGTGAGCGATGTCAGCTGAAAAGGCCGACAGCCGCTGAAAGGCATCGTCGAGACGGCCCAGCATGGCATTGAACGCTTGGCTCAATTCCGCCAACTCGGCCGGCATGTTGGCGTGTGGCAGCCGGGTCATCAGGGAGCTGGCCGAGACCCCGGCGGCGACCTCACTCATTTCACGCAGCGGGCGTAGACCGCTGCGTGCCGCCCAGGCGCCGAGCAGCGCCGTCGCCAGTGCTGACAGGCCCACGGTCAGCCAGATCAGGTGCTGCATGCGCTCCAGAAAATGCTGGTGATGGGTGATGTCCAGCAGCAAGGTCAGCTGGGGGGAATCGCGCTGCCCCGGACTTAAGGCTACCGTGTAGGCGCGGTAGGCCGTGCCGTTGTCGGTCAAGGTGTGCAGACCGTCATGGGCCGAGGTCGTGGCTATCGACGAAGTGAGGCTGTCGAACCAAAGCGCGCCATCCGGGCCGCGAACCTGTAAGGCCAAGTCTGGCGAATGCGCCAGTTCGCCCTGCAGGGCGTAACGGTGCTCACTGAGCTGTTCAGGGCTGGAAATCCCCCTCAAGGCGTCGCGCAGGGTCGGCAACTTGCTGTCGAGCAGTTGCTGATCCAGCTCCATGAAGTGGCTCTCGCTCGCCCGGTTGAACAGCACGCCCGCGGTCAACGAAACCACCGCCGTGCAGGCCGCGAACAGCAGGGCCAACCGACTGCCCAGCGATAGGCGCCTGACCATCAGAGGCTGCGCGCTTCGAGCACGTAACCCATGCCGCGTACGGTGTGGATCAGCTTGTTGGGGTAATCGTCGTCGACTTTCAGCCGCAGACGGCGGATGGCGACTTCAATCACATTGGTGTCGCTGTCGAAGTTCATGTCCCAGACTTGCGAGGCGATCAGCGACTTGGGCAGCACTTCGCCCTGACGGCGCAGCATCAGTTCCAGCAGGGCGAACTCTTTGGCCGTAAGGTCAATGCGCTGACCGCTGCGCTCGACGCGGCGGCGTAACAGGTCCAGCCGCAGGTCCGCCAGTTGCAGCTGGGTTTCCGCGGGCGCGCTGCCGCCTCTGCGCAACAGGCTGCGGACACGGGCGAGCAGCTCGGAAAACGCGAAGGGCTTCACCAGATAATCGTCGGCGCCCAGTTCCAGGCCCCGCACCCGGTCTTCGACCGCGTCGCGGGCAGTCAAGAACAGCACCGGCGTGTCGAGGCCGGCGCTGCGCAGGGCGTGCAGAATCTGCCAGCCATCCCGGCCCGGCAGCATCACGTCCAGAATCACCAGCGCGTAATCACCGGTCAGTGCCATGTGCTGGCCGCCGATGCCGTCTGCGACGAGTTCGGCGTTGAACCCCGCTTCAGTCAGGCCTTGGCGCAGGTAGTGGCCGGTTTTGGCTTGATCTTCGATGATCAGTAATTTCATGGGTGACTCATCGCTTCCAGTAACACGTCAATCGTCGCGGATTTATAACGCGAGCGGGCGAGCAGGTGCTCAAGCTTACAAAGTTGTAATCTCGCGGTCAGCTGATTGCCAGTCGCGTCGGCCTACCTTAGGGTCATCGATTGTCGTTGATTGGAGATTGCCATGTTCGCTCGTTTTGTCGCTGCTGCCGTGTTGCTGGGTGTGAGCCTGTCGTCTCAAGCATCTCCCGGCGAGCATTTTGACTTCGGCCACCCAGCGCGGGCTGATCAGGCGACACGCACGGTCGAGTTGACCCTGGGCGACATGTATTTCGAACCCAAGGCGCTGAACGTCAAAGAGGGTGAGACCGTGCATTTCGTGCTGGTGAACAAGGGCCAACTGCTTCACGAGTTCAACCTCGGCGATGCGGCCATGCATGCCGCGCATCAACAGGAGATGCTGAAGATGGTTGCCAGTGGCATGTTGACGTCGACTGGCATGAAACATGACATGGCCGGGATGGATCACAGTGCCATGAAGCATGACGACCCCAACAGCGTGCTGGTCGAGCCGGGCAAGACCGCCGAATTGACTTGGACGTTCACCAAGGCCACCGACCTGGAGTTCGCCTGCAACTTGCCGGGCCACTATCAGGCGGGCATGGTCGGCAAGGTGTCGATTGCCGAGTAATCGCTGAAAGGGCGGGACAAAACCTATAAACTCGGCGGTCAGGATTTCACATCAGCCCTTTTATCGTTTTCAGGTCCCGCCATGCATCCCGCAGCCGAACATTCGCCGCTGGGCAAGTCCAGTGAATACATCGCCACCTACACACCGTCCCTGCTGTTTCCCATTCCCCGCGCCGCCAAGTGGGCGGAGCTGGGGCTGACCGCCGAGACGCTGCCGTATCAGGGTGTCGATTTCTGGAATTGCTACGAACTGTCGTGGTTGCTGCCGTCGGGCAAGCCGGTGGTGGCCATCGGGGAATTCAGCATTCCCGCGGATTCGCCGAACATCATCGAATCCAAATCCTTCAAGCTGTACCTCAACTCCTTGAACCAGACACCCTTCGCCTCCGAGGCCGACGTGGTGGCCACGTTGGAGAAGGACCTGTCTGCCGCCGCAGGCAAGCCGGTAGGGGTGCACATCCGCTCATTGAAAGACATCGAAGCGGAGGGCATCGTGGCGGTGCCTGGTGTGTGCGTCGATGATCTGGACGTGACCATCAGCAGCTACGACCGGCCGCAGCCTGAGTTGCTGCGCTGCGATGAGTCCCGAGTGGTCGAAGAGGCGCTGCACAGTCACCTGCTCAAGTCGAACTGCCCTGTCACCAGCCAGCCCGACTGGGGCAGCGTTGCCGTGGACTATCGGGGTGCAGCGCTGGATCACGCCAGCTTTCTGGCCTACATCGTCAGCTTCCGTCAGCATTCGGACTTCCACGAACAGTGCGTCGAACGCATCTTCATGGACCTGCAACAGCTGCTGAAACCGGAAAAACTGACGGTGTATGCGCGTTACGTGCGACGTGGCGGGCTGGACATCAATCCGTACCGCAGCACCGATACCCTGACTCTGAAGAATGGGCGGTTGGCTCGGCAGTAAAGGTGTTCGCGGGATCTGCTTTCAAGTGTGGCGTGCCACTTTCAGGTGCCTGGCCAAGATGACCAGTGAGTAAGCACGCCCACTCTCCCAACGCTGTTCTGCGTCAGTCCGACCTGATCAAATCCCGATATTCCCCAACGTCTGCACGATATTGCGCAACGTCCCGGCGATGGTGGGGTGTTCGACTTCGAAACGCTCGACCGCGAGGTTGACGCCGTCGGCCAGGTTGTTGTCAGGAATGGTTTTCTCGACCTCGATCTCGGCCTGGATCTGCGCCATCAACGTGTGCAGATCAGCGCGTTCTTCTTCGGTCATCGGCGGGTTCTGCTCCAGTTGCTCGCGCAGGGTGTCGAGTTGGGCTTGCAGTTCGCGGGCGGGCATAGGGTGCTCCCTTTATGAATAGTCTCTGCATGGACCTCGGCGTTTCGGCAAAGGTCCTTTGGCGATAAGACTAATCCACAGTGGAGGTTCTTGCCCGGCCCTGATCGATCAGGGCTTTTCGGCCTTCAGTCGACGCAGGGCAATGTCCGCCAGGCAGGATTCCAGCTCGGCCAGATGGTCGATGACCGAATGCGCGCCCGTCGCGTAAAGCTCCAGGGTGGCGCGCCCCCGCAGGCGCTCGCGCTCCAGGTCGCTGACAGCGTCCCATTGCGCCGGAGAAAGCCCACACAGCGGACCGCATGACGCGAGGCCAACCGTCCACAGACCAGCATTAAGCCCGGCCTTGAGCAAGCGAGGGTCGCCGCTCACCAACACGCAGCCGTCCAGTTGGGCAACGTTCAGGGTCATCAGCGCCTGCCAGCAAGCATCAGGCGCGGGCCAGTGGTGATTAGCGCTGGGCGTCGGTTGTACCCATCCGGCCAGTGGCGCGGCCAATTGTTCGGCGATGGAGGTGGGGTATTCGTCGATCCAGGCGCAGGGAACGCCTTGCTGCTTGAGCCGCTTCAACGCGGCCAGCGCCCCTGGCGTGGGGTGGGAAAAGGACGTGGCGTCCTGCGAGATGAACGCTTGACCGTCTCCGCTGCGCAGCGTCCGGGCCTGCGCGCCAAAATCGACCAGGCAGCCGCTCAGGCCAAACAGCACAGCGGTGAACGACGGGGCAGGGGCGGCGACCGGGGCAAGCATGAAATTCCCTCTCAAATGCCCATGACGCTAAGGGAGTTTCATGACAGTGCGATGACCGACAGGTGACATTGTGAGCAGATGTTTAAAGAACGGCGTATTCCGTCAGTGTTCGGCGACGTAAATACTGACAGAACGCTTTATACTCTCGCCTTTGGTTGGGGGGCGTAGCCCGCTTCATCACTTTGACTGGGAGTCTTTGCTATGCCCGTGACCGGTGCAGGCTTTATCAATCGTCTGGCTCGAACGTGTTTTTGGGCCGGTTTGGCCTTGGTGCCCATGGCCGCTCAAGCCGCCGAAGATGATCCATGGGAAGGCGTCAACCGCGCGATCTTCCGCTTCAACGACACCGTCGACACCTATGCGTTGAAACCCATTGCCCAAGGCTATGAGTTCATCACGCCGCAGTTCCTGGAAGACGGCATCCACAATATGTTCAAGAACATCGGTGAAGTCACCAACTTCGCCAACGACGTGCTGCAAGCCAAGCCTGAAGCCGCAGGGGTCGATACCGCTCGCCTGATCGTCAACACTACGTTCGGTCTGCTGGGTTTCTTCGATGTCGGCACCAAGATGGGCCTGCAGCGCAATGACGAAGATTTCGGTCAGACACTGGGCCACTGGGGCGTCGGCAGCGGGCCGTTCGTGATGCTGCCGTTCTTCGGCCCGAGCACCGTGCGCGACGCGTTCGCCAAATACCCGGACACCTACACCGCACCGTACCGCTACATTGACCACGTGCCGACCCGTAACACGGCGTTTGGCGTGAGTGTGGTGGACACCCGCGCCAGCCTGCTGTCGGCCGAGAAGCTGATCAACGGCGACAAATACATCTTCATCCGAAACGCCTACCTGCAGAACCGCGAGTTCAAGGTCAAGGATGGCAAGGTGGTTGACGATTTTTAAGCGCGCCTGACCGCTGGCCGGATATAGAAAAGGCGACTTTCGAGTCGCCTTTTTCTTTTTTTCGGAATTTTTCGGAAGTGTGAAGTGGTTCCTGATCGATATCACTTCATCGACAGGATAGTCAGCCCCAGTTTCTGTCCGTCGCCCTCGATGTCAGCGATCCATACCACCTCGGTGTCGGCCTCCAGGCCCTTGAGCGCCGCGTGCTCCGATTCGATGCGAACACTGATTTTATCGCCCACGTTGAACGAGCGAGGCGCCTGTATCTGCATGCCAGAGCTGGATAAATCCACGCAGACGGCAGGAATGATCTGGCCCGCGTAGATCAGGCTGATGTCCGCGTCGACCCGCATGCGGATGTAATCTCGTTTCTCGGCATAGTCGCGATCAATCTGGCCCATGGCACATCCTTCATTTTTGTTGCTGGTTTAGGCGTTCTTATAACTCCGGGCGATTTGCGATGTAAAGTCGCCGACCGAGCGCTGGAGCACGCTTGAAACGCCCCGCGGATGGGAGTACCGTCTGCGCCTTGAAGGGCACCTCTGACGACTGAAGCGTTTGACCAAAAGTCCGCTGCCAGCGGCCAGAGAGGCTAGAAGCGAATCCAGTAGGCGGCCTGACACCCTCCGACCCCTACGCCAACCTGATCTGGCGCCGTTTGCCCACATGCAAAAAACCAGTGCCACGCTGCTGATTATCGATGACGACGAAGTAGTGCGCGCGAGTCTTGCGGCCTACTTGGAAGACAGTGGGTTCAGCGTCTTGCAAGCCAGTAATGGCCAGCAGGGTCTGGAATCCTTCGAGAAACACACGCCTGATCTCGTGATCTGTGACCTGCGCATGCCTCAAGTTGGAGGCCTGGAGCTGATTCGACAGGTCACCAGCCTGTCGCCGGACACTCCGGTGATCGTGGTCTCCGGCGCGGGTGTCATGAGCGATGCTGTCGAAGCATTGCGCCTGGGCGCGGCCGATTACCTGATCAAACCGCTGGAAGACCTGGCCGTCCTTGAACATTCAGTCAAGCGTGCTCTGGACCGGGCACGGCTGCTACAGGAAAACAAGCTCTACCGTCAGAAGCTCGAGACCGCCAACCGCGAGCTCGAAGCCAGCCTGCATTTGCTGCAGGAAGACCAGGACGCCGGTCGACAGGTTCAAATGAACATGCTGCCGACTAATCCCTGGGCCATTGACTCGTTCGAATTCGAACACGAAATCATTCCCTCGTTGTATCTCTCGGGTGACTTCGTCGATTACTTTCGGGTCGACGAACGTCGCGTTGCGTTTTACCTGGCCGATGTCTCGGGCCACGGTGCGTCTTCAGCCTTCATCACAGTGCTGCTGAAGTTCATGACCACACGTTTGCTGTTCGAATCCAAGCGCGGCGGCACGTTGCCGGAGTTCAAGCCTTCCGAGGTCCTCGGCCACATCAATCGCGGCCTGATCAGTTGCAAGCTGGGCAAGCATGTGACGATGGTAGGGGGCGTGATCGACGAGCAGAGCGGGAAATTGACTTACAGCGTGGGCGGCCATTTGCCGTTGCCGGTGCTGTATACCCCGACAGAAACCCGTTACCTTGAGGGGCGCGGCCTGCCGGTGGGGCTGTTCAATGAAGCGACGTATTCGGACCATGTGCTGGACTTGCCTGAGTCCTTTAGTCTGACGCTGCTGTCTGATGGCATTCTGGACCTGTTGCCAGGTGATACACTCAAAGAGAAAGAAGCCAACTTGCCTGAATTGGTGAAGTCGGCGGGCGGCAGCCTGGATGGTCTGCGCCGTAAGTTTGGATTGGCCACGCTCGGGGAGATGCCGGATGATATCGCTTTGTTAGTGTTGAGCAGGAACCTTTAATGAGTACCGGTAGAATCCAGTTTGCCGAGCAAGATGGCACCTTCGTCCTGAAGTTTGTGGGAGAAGTGCGCCTGACCCTCTGCTCGGCGTTGGATGCGACGATCGAGCGGATCTTCACCTCGATGAATTTTTCGACCGTGGTGATCGACCTGACCGAAACCCGCAGCATTGACAGCACGACCCTGGGCCTGCTGGCCAAGCTGTCGATCCTGTCACGTCAGAAGGCGGGGCTGCTGCCCACCGTCGTGACGACCCATGAAGACATCACCCGGCTGCTCCAGTCGATGGGCTTCGATCAGGTGTTCAACATCGTGGGTCGACCGATCCCGCGCCCTGAAGCATTGAGCGATTTGCCCTCGCAGGATCAGTGCGAAGACGTGGTCAAAGCCAAGGTGCTGGAAGCGCACAAGATTCTGATGGGACTTAACGATTCCAATCGCGAAGCCTTTCGCGACTTGGTGAACGCACTCGAGCATCAGTAAGCGCAGTTCTGCAGCGTTGCCGAGGCTTCCGACGCTGCCACACAACTCGCCTTCCCAAAACCCGGACACAAAAAAGGCGGCACCCCAAAGGGCGCCGCCTTTTTCATGACGGCGAGGCCTGAGCGTTACGCCTTGGCGCTCAGCAGTGCTTCCAGTTTTTCCTGATCACGGGCGAACTGGCGAATGCCTTCGGCGAGCTTCTCGGTCGCCATGGCGTCTTCGTTGGAGGCCCAGCGGAACTGGCTTTCGTTCAGCGTCTGGCGTGGCTCGCCGCCGTTGCCGGGCTTGAGCTTCTGAACCAGGGTGCCATTGTCTTCCGACAATTTTTGCAGCAGATCCGGGCTGATGGTCAGACGGTCGCAGCCGGCCAGTTCTTCGATCTGGCTGAGGTTGCGGAAGCTGGCGCCCATGACCACGGTTTTGTAGCCATTGGCCTTGTAGTAGTTGTAAATACGGGTCACGGATTTCACGCCCGGGTCTTCCGCACCGACGTAGTCCTTGCCTTCGGCTTTCTTGTACCAGTCGTAAATGCGGCCTACGAATGGTGAAATCAGGAACACCCCCGCGTCGGCGCAGGCTTGGGCCTGGGCGAAGGAGAACAGCAGGGTCAAGTTGCACTGGATGCCTTTCTTCTCCAGTTGCTCGGCCGCCTTGATGCCTTCCCAGGTCGAAGCCAGTTTGATCAGGATGCGGTCGCGGCCAATGCCGAACTCTTCGTACAGCCCCACCAGACGCTCGGCGCGTGCAATGCAGGCTTGAGTGTCGAAGGAAATGCGTGCGTCCACTTCGGTCGACACGCGACCCGGCACGACTTTGAGGATTTCGCGGCCAATGGCAACGGCGAAGCGATCGCTCGCCAGATTGATGTCGCCTTTGCTACCGCTGAACGCTTCTTTCAGGCGGTCGGCATTGCTGTCATTGGAGCCCGCTTTCAGCAGCAAGGAGGGGTTGGTGGTGGCATCGACCGGCTTCAGCTTTTCGATGGCGGCGAAGTCGCCGGTATCGGCAACGACGGTGGTAAAGTTTTTGAGTTGTTCCAGCTTGGAAGTCATGAGCGTGCTCTGTCCTGTGGGTTTGATGACATTACCCGAGCGCCGCCGGTCACTCAAGGGTGGAAACCGCTTCGAATCCGCGGGTTTAGAGCGCTGCGTTTGCGCAAACAGCAGGCCCGTGCACCTGTCACGAACGTGACGCAACGCGACGATTTTCCAATCGGGCGGGGTTTTGATCGTCGGTTCCCGAGGAGGGCGGATACTCGATCCAGACTGATTGGAGCATGCAGTTCGGCAGTCGTTCCTTTTAGCGTGTCAGCGCCGAACTGCTCAACCATCGGTCGGGATCAAGAAACCACTGTCATCCGCTCCTGACTAACGCTGCACATGTCCAACGGAACAGGCGCCATGGCAAGGACGGTTCTCCTCGTAGAAGACGACACAATCTTACGGTCATTGATCGTGGAAGCGTTGTCATTGATCGATCTCGATGCAGCAGAATGCGCTACCGCCGCGGAGGCGATGGCGATACTGGAGAGGGATCATGGACATGTGCTGGTCCTGACTGACATTTGCATGCCAGGCGAGATGGACGGTCTGGAGTTGGCGAAAACCATTTGGGGCAGGTGGCCCCAGTTACCGGTCATCGTGTCCTCGGGCAACCGGGTCGTGTCACACGGGTCGCTGCCCGCCAATGCCATGTTCATGCGCAAGCCCTGGGCGCTGGACACGCTACACGAAGCGGTCAAAAGCCTACTGGACAACTGACCTTTCTACGACCTATCCATCTTTGACGAGCCGCTCAAGCATAAGGGAGGCTCGTTGCCTCCCTTATCTCATTTTCAGCCTTTACTGTGCTCCTTGGACGTTGGCGGCTCGGCGATGCCGCGCGGACCGGCAATTCCCCAGATGGCAAAACCCACTACCGGGAACACCAGAATGACGACAGCCCATCCCAGCTTGGTCGCGGGCGTTTTGGTGGTCCGCCAGACACTGGCGATCGCCCACAGATCAATGAGCAGAACAATGAAGCCCGCCACGATCCAGAACATGCTCATATCCATTTGCTTCACCTGTATGTAACGAACGTTTATGTCGCTGGAAGGGCGCTCACATCGTCTTCTACCAGCGCGGGAATTTCATTGCTGCCGGGGGTCAGAATCACTTTGCGGCAGTCTTCCTGTTTCTTGTCGAAGATTTTGTAGCCTTCGGCCGCCTGCTCCAGGGACATGCGGTGGGTGATGATGACTTCCGGCGAGATTTTTCCCTGTTCGATGCAGTCCAGCAACTCGGGCATGAAGCGCTGAACGTGGGTTTGGCCCATTTTGAAAGTCAGGCCCTTGTCGAACGCATCGCCGAACAGGAAACCATGAATGAAGCCGGCGTACACCCCGGGCACGCTGACGGTGCCGCCACGGCGTACCGCTGCGATGCACTGGCGCAACGCCTTGCCGCTGCTGCCTTCGAGTTTGAGCGTCGCCAGGATGGTTTCCGTGGTGCTGCCCTTGGCCTCAAAACCTACCGCATCAACCACGCCATCCACGCCACGCATGCCCGGCGTCTGGCGGATGATGGTGTCGGCCGGGTCATCGTCTTCGTCGAAGTTGATCGGGATCACGCCATAAGTGCTCTGCGCATAGGCAAGGCGGTAGGGGTGGTGATCGACCATGAAGATGCGGTCGGCGCCGAGCATTCTCGCGACGGCGGCGCACAACAGACCTACAGGGCCAGCGCCGTAGATGGCGATGCTCGAACCCTGGCCGATGCCGGTGTTCGTCACGGCTTGATAGGCGGTTGGAAGAATGTCCGAGAGAAACAGCACTTTCTCATCCGCGAGGGTGCCGGGGACTTTGAAGGGGCCGGTATTGGCCTTGGGTACGCGCACGTATTCCGCCTGACCGCCCGGAATTCCCCCGTACAAATGACTGAAGCCGAACAGCGCTGCACCGGGTGGGATGGCCTTTTTGTTCATGATCGCGCCGCGCCCGGTGTTCGTGGTCTCGCAGGCCGCGTACAGGTCGAGATTGCAGAAGAAGCATTCACCGCAGGCGATCACGAACGGGATCACCACGCGATCACCCTTTTGAACGGCGGTGACCGCAGAGCCGGTTTCTTCGACGATGCCCATGAACTCATGGCCAAAGATATCGCCATGCTCGACGGTTGGAATCTTCCCACGGTAAAGGTGCAGGTCGGACCCGCAAATGGCCGTGGCGGTCACGCGCAAAATAATGTCGTCTGCGGCTTCGATGATCGGATCGGGGACGGTGTCGACTTTCACGTCGTGGGCACCGTGGTAGGTGAGGGCTCTCATAAATGTTTCTCCGCAGGTTGGGATGACGTGTGTCTCCTAAAGCGGAGCCGCCTGCGAGACGTTAAGTTCAGTCCGATGGGGCAGGGTGGGATCAGTGGTGTTTCGTCCCGATGAAATCAGTGAAAGTCCACCGCTCGTCTGACCCACGTACGAATGTTTGAGCGAATGGCGGTGGCTTCGGACAGATATCTCGTAAGCGGGCGAACACATGGGGTCGCCCGCAGAGCCAATCCCTGTCTACTTTCCGAGCAGCCTCAGTGCTGCAATGCCAGGGGCCACGCAATGACGAGGATTCACGAATGAGAACAACGCAGCGTAAATGGCTATGGACACTGTCGGCATTGAGCGTGGTGATAGCGCTCCACGGATGCGCCCGCGACCCTGATAAACACTCGGTTTCCGAGCTCGCGGTGAGCGGCACCAAGAGTATGCTGCGCACTGATTCAGACATGCAGAAAGTGCTGAACAAATTCGCCAGTTTCGATGCCAAGGCCGTGGAAAAGGTCACCCCGGCAGAAGCCCGCTTGCAGCCCACCATGGCCGACGCGGTCAAGGGCGTGTTGGCTGATCAGAAGCGCGACAGCTCGCCCGAAACCCTGGTTCCTGGCGTGACCACCCGCGACATCAGTATTCCCGGCGCTGGCGGTGCGATGCCTGCGACCGTGTATACCCCGGCAGGCACCGGGCCGTTCCCGGTGGTGCTGTATTTCCATGGCGGCGGATGGGTATTCGCCGATCGCAAGGTGTATGACGGCGGCGCTCGCGGTCTGGCCAAACAGGCCAATGCTGTGGTGATTTCGGTGGATTATCGCCTCGCCCCTGAAAACAAATTTCCGGCCGCCCACGATGACGCGCTGGCTGCGTATCGCTGGCTGACGACCCACGCGACGACCGTTAATGGCGATCCGAAACGGTTGGCGCTGGCAGGTGAAAGCGCAGGCGGCAACCTGGCCGTTGCGACGGCAGTCGCGGCTCATAAAGCAGGGCTCACCGCGCCGAAACATGTATTGTCGGTGTATCCGGTCGCGCAGTCGAATACCGACACTGAGTCCTACCTGAAATACGCGGATGCCATGCCGCTCAATCGCCCGATGATGCTCTGGTTCATTTCGCAAGTGACCACCAGCGCCGTTCAGGCGAAAGACCCGCGGATCGATCTGGTCCACGCAGATTTGAAGGGGCTGCCGCCGGTGACCGTGATTAACGCCGAAATCGACCCGTTGCGCGATGACGGTGCGCAGCTCGAGCAAACACTGCGCAGCGCCGGTGTCAGTGTCGAGCGCAAGGTGTATCCGGGCGTGACTCACGAGTTCTTCGGCACCGCGGCAGTGGTCGAAAAAGCCCAAGAGGCCCAGGCTTACGCGGGCGAGCGCCTTCGTAGCGACCTGTCCAAATAAGCTGCCTTTGCACGTTTGCTGAACTCAACGAAGCCACGCCTCATGCGTGGCTTCGTTGGTTTTGATTGCGGGATGGCAAACGCCAACATCCTGCCGGAGGCCACGATGCATCACCTTGCCATTTATAGCGGACCTGTCGAGCATGCCATGGATAAGGCACGCCCATGAGTCAGTCGCGACAGTACATCGGCTGTGCAGGCTGGAAGCTGGCTCGCGAATATGGAGCGGCATTCGATAGCGAAGGAAGTCACCTTCAACGCTATGCGTCACGTTTGAACGCCGTGGAAATCAACAGCTCGTTCTATCGCCCCCATCGGCCCGCCACTTATGCCAAATGGGCGGCGTCAGTGGCGGACGATTTTCGCTTTTCGGTGAAGGTCCCGAAGGTCATTACTCATGAGCATCGGCTGCGCGACTGCTCTCAGTTGCTGGACGCCTTTTTGTCCGAGTGCACGGCCCTGGGCAGCAAGCTCGGGTGCCTGCTGGTTCAGCTGCCGCCTTCATTCGCGTTCGATCCCGCGCTGGTCCGCGACTTTTTTCAGCAGGTGAAGGCCCGCTACACGGGGCCTTTGGTCATCGAACCCCGTCACGAATCCTGGGTGCAGGCCGATGCGCTATTGATTGATCATCACGTGGCGCGCGTCGCTGTCGACCCGTCCCGTATCACGGGCGACGACGCACCCCATGGTTGGCCTGGCATTCGCTACTGGCGTTTGCACGGAACGCCCCGGATCTACTACAGCGCTTACGAAAGCGCGTGGCTTGAGCGATTGGCGGAAAAATTGACAGAGGGGGAGCGCGAGGTGCCCACGTGGTGCATATTCGACAACACGGCCCGAGACGCAGCGTTGGGCAATGCGCTCTACACACAAGGGTTGTTGCAGGGAATTGTCGCTGAAGGCGAGTAATGCCGAACGGCATGGTTCGGCAGAACGCCGCCCGACGAATCGGGCAGCGTAGACTTACGACCGCTGAAGGGTCAGCTTAGTTGGCAGCGTCGCCGCCATGGGCCTTGGCCAACGCCTGGGCGTGTTGAAGATGGGTCTTGAGTTTGGGCAGCGTTTCAGCTGCGAACGCCTTGAGATCAGCATCCTTGCCTTGCGAGGCTTCTTTCTCGAACAGCGCGATGGTCGCTTCGTGCGCCTTCACCTGATTGTTCGCGTAAGCCTGGTCGAACGACTTGGCACTGCGCAGCTCAAGGATCATCGACTTGGCTTTGTCCATCAGCATGGCACTGTCCGATACATCGAGTTTCTTGGCATCGGCGATGGATTTGAGCTTGGCGTTCGCAGCGGTGTGGTCCTTGACCATCATCTCGGCGAAGCTTTTCACATCGGCCGCGCTGCCTTTCTCCTGCGCCAGCTTGCCAGCCTCGACTTCAGCAACGCCTTTGGCGGACGCATCTTCGACGAAATCATCGTTGTCCTGCGCCGCAAACGCGCCTTGTGTACTAAGTGCAACTAACAGCGTCAACGCAGACACTTTAATGAGATTAGCCATGGTGTAGACCTCTACTTTCCTTGATAGGCGATAGTGCCCATAAGGCTGAGAGTTCGTTCAGTTTGACTTGGTTCAGCCTAAATGCGCGATGGACATTAAATAAAACCAACGATGATTGCCTGTCGGTTATACCGCAGACTGGACGAACACCTTTTTCATTCACGGACTGCCGGACGTTTACAGCGCAGAAAAACAAATTACTAAGGCATTGCCTCGGCTGGCGCGGGCGTTGACAAATTCCAAACTGGCCGAAGCGTTCACGGCCCATCTTGGGGAAGCTCCGGGCAGATCGACCGGATCGACCAACTGGTCAAGCAGGTGGGTTTGAAGCTCGCTGAAACCTTGGCCGAAGAAAAAGGCGCGGAGGAAAAGCTGCCCGCCATTGCGGAACAAGGCGGCAATTGGCGGCAACATGGGTCAAGAAATAAGTATGATGGCAAAACACTATCCGCCATCAGACTTATTGATGATGCGCAATAAGCGTCTCTTCAAACGGATAGTTTTTAATTACCGCTGGGTTCAATTGACGCTGGCATTATTTGCTGAAGACCGTTGATCCGTAATAGTGCCGAGCTTCTGAATTAACCCTGCCGCGTTTTCTCTGATTTCTGTGCACTTCGCTTTACTGTTTTATTTGCGCGTATCACCGTGAGCGGCAAATGTCTTGCTGACATGCCTTGCTGCCAATTAGTCCTATTAAAGGAATACCCCTATGTTCTTGCATAACAAACGACTTCAATACACCGTGCGTGTCGCTGAACCTAACCCAGGTCTCGCCAACTTGCTGCTTGAGCAATTTGGCGGCGCACAGGGTGAACTGGCGGCGGCCGCCCGTTATTTCACCCAAGCACTGGCTGAAGAAGATCCAGGTCGCAAGGATTTGCTGCTCGACATCGCTACCGAAGAGCTGAGCCACCTCGAAATCATCGGCTCGATCATCGTGATGTTGAACAAGGGCGGCAAAGGCAAACTCGCCGAAGGCGTGCAGGCCGAGGGTGAGTTGTATCGTGAGATCAATGGCGCCGGTAACGATTCCCACATCACCAGCCTGCTGTACGGCGGTGGTGCGCCACTGGTGAACTCGGCAGGCGTGCCGTGGACTGCGGCGTACATCGACACCATCGGTGAGCCGACAGCCGATTTCCGTTCGAACATCGCCGCCGAAGCGCGGGCGAAGATCGTGTACGAACGCCTGATCAACGTGACCACCGACCCAGGCATCAAAGAAGCGTTGGGCTTTTTGATGACGCGGGAAATCGCTCACCAGTTGTCGTTCGAGAAAGCATTGCACTCGATCCAGCCAAACTTCCCGCAGGGCAAATTGCCGGGCATGCCGGAATTCAGCCGTACCTACTTCAGCATGTCCAACGGCGAGCCGAACGTTCGTGGGCCGTGGAACAGCGACGCTGAATTCGAATACGTTGAGAACCCACATCCTGCGGTAGACGGTGGTGATGGCATGGCGACTGTCGAACTGAGCGAAGAGGATGCCGTCACGCTGACCATGCTCAAGGAACGGACCAAATCCAACCTGGCGGCCGATCCGGTCACCGGCGCAGACCTTGGCTCAGGCTTGGCGCAGGGTGAAGATCCCGATCTGAAACCTTCGCTGTAAAACCCTGCAGGCCACGGCGGATTCACGCTGTGGCCACCTTTTTGATTTCACTGTTCTGAACAGGATGACGTCATGGCCCCGACACCCGAAAACGCATCTGCACGACTCCCCCGTCTTGATGACCTGGTGAGCCGTGAATTTGGCAAGTGTGCACGACGCTTCGATGCGCAGGCGATTGCCTGCACACGGGGTTTGCACACTTCGCTGTTCATTCAGCGCTTCAAACAGGGCTTGCTTGGCCGGCCGTAGCCCGAGCCGAGTGTTTTTAGCCCGTGCATGCACGGGCTTTTTTTATGTGAAGGAAAGGGTTTGACCGCGACCTGTCTTACTTGTTGACCATCTCTTTGACGGTGCCCGTCGGGATGCTGACCAGCGCATACTTTCCGCCAATCTCCACCCATTGCTCGTTCTTCTCAGGCGCTTTCAGGTGCCTGCTTTTCCAGTCTTTGAGGGAGAGGCTGCTGCGTTGGTATTCATCGGGGACGACGTCCCCTGCCTTGATTTCCTGCACACCTGCGCCCGGTCGGTCGACTTTTACACTCGGCCCGTCAGCAGCATTTACGTAACTGGACAGTGCGCACAGCGCCGCGAGTGACAGTGCAGCAAGGGTCGGCTTTTGCATCATGGAAAGGTCTCCTGTCGATATCCACATGAAAGTCAGTTCAGGCGTGTGACGGTCAGCACCACCGCCGCAATGCGTTCTGCCTCTTTATAGGTGTCCGTTTCCAGTTCTTCGCCGAAGACGTCGGGGTCCATTTCGCGATAAGACCAAGCCAGGTCAGCGCGCTCGATCAAGCCATGCGCCTGTTGCAGAAACAGGTCCACACCGCCCACCGAGGGCGCGCCGGTGTACAGCAATACGCTGCCGCCCGGTGCTAGCCGGTCGATGGCCTGGGCCAGAATCCGTACGGACAGCTCAGAGCCAAGCTGATCCCCGCCGTGGCGGTAGGCACGCTGCTGGGTGTCCTGCATGTAGGGCGGGTTGGCAACGATCAGGTCGAATTCCCCTGTGGTGCTGGCCAGAATGTCGCTGTGCCAGGCCGAGACGTTCTCGGTCCCGGCCAGCGACGCATTCACCGCCGTGAAGCGCAGGGCGGTCGGGTTGATGTCCACAGCGAGCACGTTGGCGTGACGTCGCGCCTTCGCAATCAGGATCGCGCCGACGCCACTGCCACAGCCGATGTCCACGGCGGTACGAATGGTATGCGTTGACGTGCTCAAGTGAGCCTCGATGGCTTGGGCAAATCGGTAGGTGTCGGGGCCGAAAAATACTGAGTCGTGGGCCACGGTGGGGAAGCTCGAGTGGACGAACAGCGCGTCATCGAGGCTAGACCAGCGCACGTCACTGACCCACATCCCGGCGCGGGCGCGAATCACGCCGCTGTCGAGCAAGGCTTCAAGGGTGTCGGGCGGCAACAGGCCATTTTCGAAAGGTCGGCTCCAGCCAAAAATACCCCGCAGGTCCTGGGCCACGCGGTTCTCTTCCCGCTGGTTCACCCGCTGATGCGAAAGAGGCGTGACGGTGACGAAGCGATAATCCTCCGCTTGCAGGTACTGACCCAATTGGAGGAGGGCAAGGTCATGGCTTTCGTCCATGTCGGAGGCGTTTTGCGGCAGGTCGAGTGCTCCAGGAACGGTCATCGGGTCAGGCCTCCGTGGGAAAGTTGCCGGGCGAATGCCAGGGTAGCCGCAAGGCCTTCGGGTGTCGGATGCGCCTCAGGCGCGATCAGCGGAATCAGCTCGTCCAGCGGTCGAGGCGGGGTGCGACGGGGCAGCGATGGGCTCGAAGCCTGAGCGGGGGTACGCCGAAAGCGCGCGCGGAACGGGCTGTTGCGCTCGACCGCCTGGTCTGCGCGCCAGTCGCCGGCAATCCAGTCGTTGAGCAACTGCATTTCATAGCCGCTGAACACCCCGAACATCACCGCGCCGGGGCCGTCGATCAGTTGCCAGAAACGGCTATGGCTCGGGTCTTCGTGGCGTTTGATCCAGCCGCGGTTTTCCAGCGAGGTGAGAAATGCCCGGCTCTGCCCCGGCGTTGCCAGCCATTCATTGACCGTGCGGCCTTCGAGCTTGCAGTAGTCCGAATGCATGTGCTGGCCAAAGGTGCTCTTGGCTTCCAGCATCGCGACGACTTCGTTTTCCAGATCGAACGAGGCGATGACGCCGGTCGAATTTCGGCCCAAGTCATTGAGCAGGTAGCCATGACGCAGACGCTCCAGAAAGGTCGTGCGGGACTCGTCAGTGGGCATCAGGTCCATGACCGCCTTCACTGCCTTGTGGGCATGGCCGGTGCTGGCATTGTCGATGGTCACGTGCAAGGTGAAATAGTACGGATCAATGCCCAGTTCATTGAGCTCGAACGCCGTGATCAGCAAGTGCAACGGCAACTGCTCATAGCCGAGGTTGTAGCCGAGCACTTCCGGCAGATACTCATCGGACAGCCTGCCGAGGGCGAGCTGTAGAGCGCCCTGCAGGTACAGCTCGTCGTCGAGGTGCGCGGTAGGGGCGCAATCGTGTTCTTCCAGCAGCGTGCGATAGAGCAGCACATGGTTCAGCGCCGGGTCGCCATCGCCCAGCTCTTCGAGGTAGGTGCGAATCAGCCCGTGGTAACGCCAGTCGTCCGCGTGCCGGACGCTGCCGTACAGCCAGGCCCCGTCCACCAGCTTGCTCGGCGCGACATGCTGCAAGAAATGCAAGGCGTGGGCCTTGGTGCTGAAGAAAGCCCGAGATTCGCCTGCATGCCGGCTTTCCAGGTAGGCCCGGTAGCGTTCGGCAACGGACTGGCAGTTGCGGGTCACCCACGCAGTGAAGTCAGCAGGGTCGGCCGGCAGGCCTGACGGCAACGGCTTCACCAGGCCTAACTGTTGGTCCAGAAACCGCCGGGCGGCCTCGGCACTGTCGGCGGTCGGGGCGCGAAGCAGCCGACCATAGAGCGATTTCACGTCGCTGAGTGGGGGCTGTGCGGTGGCAGAGGCGTGCGATAAACGCTGTAAGGCTGTCATGGAAGACCTGCTGACTTTTCTTGATATGTAAGTCAGAGAGGGCGCTCGCGGGATAATTCAAAAGGCTTTACAAGCGTTCGATGGCTGGTGATGGGCGGAGGGATCGTTCGTCGGGGCGCAGGGGCCGGTTCCCGCCTTCAGCGGTTTTTGCCCAGCGATGATCGCCAGGAACCATTACAATGCCCGCCACCGAGTGCGGCCCTGTTCAGATCCTGAATCACCCGCCGCACGCCAACACCCTTTGCATACCGCGTGCGCAGGCCTGCCACGCCTGAAGGCTGAAATTGAATCGCTCCGACGACCACCCTCTATTGAATCAAGGTATTCCCTCCATAACATTCAGCGTCGCGCCGATGATGGACTGGACGGATCGCCATTGCCGGTATTTCCTGCGCCTGCTGTCGAAGCACGCGCTGCTGTACACCGAAATGGTCACCACCGGCGCGCTGCTGCACGGCGACAGTGAGCGCTTCCTGCGCCACGACCAGACCGAGCATCCCCTGGCCTTGCAACTGGGCGGCAGTCACCCGGCGGACCTGGCCGCCTGCGCGCGTCTGGCTGAGGCGGCGGGGTATGACGAGGTCAACCTCAACGTCGGCTGCCCGAGCGACCGGGTGCAGAACAACCTGATCGGCGCGGTGTTGATGGGCCATCCGCAGTTGGTCGCCGACTGCGTGAAGGCCATGCGCGACGCCGTGTCGATTCCCGTGACCGTTAAGCATCGCATCGGCATCAACGGCCGGGACAGCTATGAGCAGCTCTGTGAGTTCGTCGGCATCGTGCGTGACGCGGGATGCACCCGCTTCACCGTGCACGCCCGTATCGCCATCCTCGAAGGCCTGTCGCCCAAGGAAAACCGCGAGATTCCGCCGTTGCGCTACGACATCGCGGCGCAGTTGAAGCAGGATTTCCCCGACCTCGAGTTCATCCTCAACGGCGGCATCAAGACCCTTGAGCAATGCCGCGAGCATTTGCAGACGTTCGACGGGGTCATGCTGGGCCGCGAGGCGTATCACAATCCCTATCTGCTGGCTGAGGTCGATCGCGCGCTGTTTGGCAGCCATGCGCCACAAGTCTCCCGCGCCGAGGCCTTGGCGCAATTACGCCCTTACGTCGAAGCCCACTTGCGCGACGGCGGTTCGATGCACCACATCACCCGTCACGTGCTGGGTCTGGGCACCGGTTTTCCTGGCGCACGCAAGTTTCGTCAGCTGCTGTCAGTGGACATTCACAAGACCGACGACCCGTTGGGCTTGCTGGACAAGGCAGGGGAATTGCTCGACGGGCGTTGAATCGGGAAGGCAGGGGCGTCGCTCGCGCCCGCCCATCATCGGACCTGCGCTCACCCTTCGGCCACGCGCCTTAGCCCAGAATGAACGCCGACGTCGTGGCTGCTTGGGCCAGCCGTAAATCTTCGCCCTGAAGAAAGTCCGCGTAGTGATCCTTGAGCGCGTCAGCCCAGCTGGCCACTTCTTCAAGGGTGTGTTCGGCTTCAGCCAGGGTCAGCGCAAAATGCTCGTGCTGGCTCAACAGATTGGCGCGAGAGATGCGGGGGCCATCGATGCCGACCGACATCGACAGCTGGCGCGCGGGCCCCTCATCAAGCAGCGGCAGTACGTCAAACATCGGTGACAGCCGCCACATGCCCTCGGTATAGAGGATGGCGTGGTTGCGCGGATGATCGTCGGCATTGCCCACCAGCGCGTTGTACACCATGCGCGTAAACAGCTCACGGCGATCGTCGTCCGGCACGTTTCTGCGGTACAGCTCGTCGGCCAAGCGTGCGTAGGATCGCGCGCGCATATCGACGATGTGCCAGTCGGTGTCCAGCAGTGTCAGGCCGCTGAGCATCGGCGTGCGCCGGAACCGGCCGTTGGCGTACACCCGGTCGAAGCGCTCCACCAACAGCGTTTTGCCTTTCTGATCCCGATAGAGCGAGGTGTTGGCCACGCGCAGGCCTTTTTTAGCGGCAAAGGTCATGCAGGCGTGTTCCAGGGGCGGCAGGTCGAATTGATCGAAGCGGTCCCGTGGCTTGGCGAGAATCAGCTTTCGCTCGCCGAGAAAGGTTCTTTTCGGCCGCGCACCCCCGACCGATGAGCGTTGATCGCGAATCCCCAGTTGCTTCACCGCTTCCTCGCTCAGGTCCCGGTCGTAGATCACTTCGCAAGCCTCGATGAACGCGTCCAGCCCGGAAAGGCGAGGCAGGGGCTTCTGGCCGATTCCGGCAGGCGGCCGGGTTTCGCGCCCGGTCATGAGGTTGCCGGTTCGGTCGCTGTTGGGCGAGCCGAGCAGCAGGTCGAACCGGGTCACCGGATCGCGCTGCAGGCGTTGCAGGATGCGTTCGCCCCAACCGTCGGGAATCGCGTCGTCGATGAAACCGGGAACGCCCCGGTTTCGGGTGACGGTATACACCCGGTCGGAGAGAGGAAAGCGGATCGGGTCAGGCACCCACACCTTGGCTTCCAGAGCTGAGGGGGAATAAATGAATTCGCCGGGTTTTCCGCTGTTCAGGGTCAATCGGCCCAAGGTCGATACCTCGCCCGTGGCCGGATCTTCCATGTAGATATAAGCGTTAGGCATCAGAAATCCTCAGCCTTGGCCCGGCGCACGCGAGCGCGGCGTCCGGTCGTGTCTTCCTTCAGGGCCAACACCGATATCGACGTCTCGTCGGCCGGTCGAAACACCTGATCCATCAGGCCCAGATTCCAGAGCACCAGCATCCAGGCGCCGACATTGACCGAGGGATCGCCTTTTTCAATACGACGAAGGACCTTCTCCGGCACGCCCAGACGGCTTACCACATCAAGCTGGCGAATGTTTTGTGCCAGGCGGTTGGCTTTGATCAATAAGCCGATTCGCTGGAGTGTCGCGCTGCAATCAACGGGAAAGAAGCTCATCATAAACGGCCTATTTGAGCGGCTTATCACAGATAAACGGCCATATATGGCCGTTTAGTAGAGGCGGAGTTTAGGTTAAACCGCCTCTTCTGTCTGCTTATGAACGATAAGCGGCTCACATGAGCGCTTTAAAAATGAACTCAGCGTCTGCCAGTGCGCGTGCTGACGTCGACCCACACGGCCAGCACCAGAATGCTGCCCTTGACGATCATCTGCCAATAGCTGTCGACATCGAGCATCGACATGCCGTTGTCGAGGCTGGTGATCACCAGCGCGCCGAGCAACGCGCCATAGACCGTGCCCGACCCGCCGCGCATGGAAGTCCCGCCAATGAAGCACGCGGCGATGGCGTCGAGTTCGCCCATGTTACCGGCCGAGGGGGATCCCGCCGCCAGCCGCGCGGTGTTGACCAGGCCGGCGAGGGCGCACATCACGCCCATGATGCCGAAGATCCACAGCTTCACGGCCTGCACGTTGATGCCGGACAGGCGCGTGGCTTCCATGTTGCTGCCCACCGAGTAGATCCGGCGACCGAACACGGTCTGGCTGGTGATGTAGCTGAACACGCCAAGCAGCACCAACAGCAGTAAGACCGGCACCGGAATGCCGTCGTAGCTGTTGAGGGTGTAGACAAAACCGGCGAGCACCGCGCCGATGGCGATCACCCGCAACACATCGCGCAGCAAGGCGTGGGCTGCCAGGCCATGCAAGGCGCGATTGCGACGCTGGCGCCAGGTCAGGAACAGCGTCAGGGCAAACAGCAGCACGCCCAATATCACGCCCACCAGCGGCGGCAGATACCCCTGGCCGACGTACACCAGTTGCGGCGACACTGGGGCGATGGTGGTGCCACCGGTGATGCCCAGCAGAATCCCGCGAAACGCCAACATGCCACCGAGCCCGACAATGAACGAAGGGATGCGCAGGTAGGCGGTCATGCAGCCGTTGGCCAGGCCGATCGCCAGACCGCACAGCGCGACGACGCCAAGGTTCACGATCAGCGGCACGTGATAGACCACGTCGAGGATCGCCGCCATGCCGCCGAGTAGCCCCAGCAACGAGCCGACCGACAGGTCGATTTCGCCGCTGATGATCACCAGCACCATGCCGCACGCCAGAATCCCGGTGATGGACATCTGCCGCAGCAGGTTGGAGAGGTTGCGCGGCGTGAGAAAACCGCCCTCGGTCTGCCAACTGAAGAACAGCCAGATCACCGCGATGGCGATGACCAGGGCGAGCATTTTGTAGCGAGTGAACAGGTGTTTGAGCTGATTCATGTACGCGTTTCTCTCACCGCTTGGGGCTGATCGTTTGGGTTATCGCGGCCCGCAGGGCGCAGGGCGGCGGCCAGTACTTGCTCCTGGGTCAGGCCTTGATTGATGAAGTCGCCGCGCAGCTGGCCTTCGCCGATCACCAGCACGCGGTCCGACACCCCCAGGACTTCGGCCAGCTCCGACGACACCATGATGATCGACACACCGTTGGCCGCCAGCGCGCCCATCAGTTTGTAGATCTCGTACTTGGCGCCGACATCGACACCGCGCGTGGGCTCGTCGAGGATCAGGACGCGCGGCTGGGTCAGCAGCATCTTGGCCAGCACGGCCTTTTGCTGATTGCCGCCGGAGAGGCTGGTGATCGGCAGAAACGGGCTCGCGGTCTTGAGGTGCATGCGCGCGATTTCCTTGTCGATGCTGCCCAGTTCCGCTTCGGCGTCGATGCGGGTCAGGTGGGCGAAGCTGTCGAGCACGGCAAGGGTGATGTTCTGGCCCACGCCGAGGTCGGGAATGATGCCTTGGCGTTTGCGGTCTTCGGGGACCATGCACAGTCCGGCGCGAATCGACTTGAGCGGCGTGCGCGTGTCGATGGGTTTGCCGTCCAGCCAGACCTCGGCCTCGTAGCGACCGGGGTAAGCGCCGAACAGCGCTGACACCAGTTCGGTCCTGCCCGCGCCGACCAGGCCCGCCACGCCGAGGATTTCTCCGCGCTTGAGGCTGAAGGAGATGTTGTCCACCCGTTTGCGTTTGGGGTTGTCGACGTCGTAGCAGGTGACGTGGCGCGCTTCGAAGATCACTTGGCCGATGTCGTGGGGCTCGGTAGGGTAGAGGTTGCTCATCTCGCGGCCGACCATTTGCGTGATGATCTTCGCGATATCCATATCGGCCATGGCCGTGGTGGCGATGTGTTTGCCGTCGCGGATCACCGAAATGGTGTCGCAGACGGCGGCCACTTCATCGAGCTTGTGGGAGATGTAGACGCAGGCCACACCCTTGGCTTTGAGGTCGCGAATGATGTCCAGCAGCACCTCGATTTCCGAGCGGGTCAGGGCCGAGGAGGGCTCATCGAGGATCAGCAGGCGGGCTTGCTTGTTCAGCGCCTTGGCGATTTCCACCAGTTGCTGATGCCCGCCGCCGTATTGCGACACCGGCAGCGAGACGTTCATGTCCGGCACTTTGAGTTCGCGCATCAACGCTTCGGCGCGGTGGATCATCGCCGGGTAATTCATGCGCCCACCGGGCAGCGTCAGTTCGTGACCCATGAAGATGTTTTCCGCCACCGAAAGATCGGGGACGAGGGTCAATTCCTGATGAATGATGACGATCCCGGCAGCCTCGGTTTCGCTGATGGACTGCGCCTTCAGGGGCTGGCCGTCCCAGACAATCTCGCCTTCCCAGGTGCCGTAGGGGTAGACCGCCGACAGCACCTTCATCAGCGTCGATTTGCCTGCACCGTTCTCACCGCACAGGCCGACGCATTCGCCGGGACGCACCTTGATATCGATGCCATTGAGGGCTTTGACACCGCCAAAGGTTTTGACGATGCCGTTCATTTGCAACAGGTAGTCGAACATGGCGGGTATTCCAGGGCAGGCCGGATCTCCGGTGTAGGAGCGTGGCGTGTTCCGCGAACGGCGGTGCAGCAGTCGTGAATTCAACAGGCACGGTGTGTCAGGCACACCGTAGCTACAGGACTGACGACGGGTACCCCGCCGTTCGCGGGACACGCCACGCTCCTACAAGGGTGAGCGTGTGACAGACGTGTTGAAAACCGCTATTTCCCCGCCATCTGATCCTTGGTGTAGAACCCGTCCTTCTCCAGCAAATCGATGTTGTCCTTGGTCAACGCCGTGGGCGTCAGGAGCAGGGTATCGACCTTCTTGGTGCCGTTGTCGTATTGCGAGCTGAAGGCCGGTTTCTCGTTGCGTGCCAGTTGCACCGACAGCTTGGCGGCCTCAGAGGCGATGAGTTTGAGGGGCTTGTACACGGTCATGGTCTGAGTGCCGTCGATGACCCGTTTGACCGCTGCCAGGTCAGCGTCCTGACCCGAAATCGGCACTTTGCCCGCGAGCTTCTGCGCGGCGAGGGCCTGAATCGCGCCGCCCGCGGTGGCATCGTTGGAAGCGACGATGCCGTCGATCTTGTTGCCGTTCTTGGTCAGGGCGTTTTCGACGATGCTCAAGGCTTCAGTGGGGTTCCATTCCTTGACCCATTGCTGGCCGACGATCTTGATGTCGCCCTTGTCGATGGCCGGTTGCAGCACCTTCATCTGGCCTTCGCGCAGCACCTTGGCGTTGTTGTCGGTGGGCGCGCCACCGAGCAAGAAATAATTGCCTTTGGGCGCGGCCTTGAGGACGCCCGAGGCCTGCATTTCGCCTACTTTCTCGTTATCGAAGGAAATGTAGGCGTCGATGTCGGCATTGAGAATCAGCCGGTCATAAGACACGACCTTGATGCCGGCCTTCTTGGCTTCGGCCACGGCGTTGGTCAGCACGGTGGCGTTGAACGGCACGATGACGATGACGTCGACGCCCCGTGAGATCAGGTTTTCGATCTGTGAAATCTGCTTCTGCTCGTTGGCGTCCGCCGATTGCACGAACACTTTGGCGTCCATTTTCTCAGCCGCCGCGACGAAGTAATCGCGGTCGCGGGACCAGCGTTCGAGACGCAGGTCATCGATGGAAAAGCCGATTTTTGGATGGGCTGAATCCGCCATGACCGGCAGACTGAGCAAAGCCAGGGCAGAGGCGAGCAAGGTGCGTTTCAGGTTCTTCATTGGGGTGCGTCCTTTTATTGTTGTTTAGAGGCACTTCATGAGCGTATCGCGGATAAAACTGTAGAGACTTCAGTGACGACGTGATGCAGAGAATTGTCGCGAGTTTGTCACCACGTCTTCGTGGGAACTTGCCGGCAACCCACTCAACCTGTGGGAGCCGGCGTGCTGGCGAAAGCGGTGGATCAGCAACATCAATGTCATTGACCGGACGCTTACGCCGGCAAGCCGGCTCCCTCAGGTTCAACTCCCGGTGAATGACGTCAGCGGTAGATAAACCGGTTCACAACGCCTTCGAGCATTTCCTGTCGGCCACTGACGGCCTGCGGATTGAGATCGTTGTCTAGGGCGTGTTGTGCAAGGGATTCGAGGCTGAAGTCGCCGGTCAGCACCGCGCGCCCGAACGGTTGATCCCAGCCGGCGTAGCGCTGGGTCTTGAACTGTTCCAACACATCGTTCTGCACCATCGCGGCGGCGCGTTCGAGGGACAGGGCGAGCACGTCCATCGCCGCGACATGGCCATAAAACAAGTCGATTTCGTCGAGACTCTGGCGGCGCACCTTCGAATCGAAGTTATAGCCACCGTTCTGGAAGCCACCGACCTTGAGAATTTCGTAGGTGGCGAGGGTCAGTTCTTCGACGCTGTTGGGGAACTGATCGGTGTCCCAGCCGTTCTGTGGATCACCGCGGTTGGCGTCGATGCTGCCGAAGATGCCGAGGGAGGCCGCCGTGGCGATTTCGTGATGGAAGCTGTGGCCCGCCAGGGTCGCGTGGTTGGCCTCGATGTTGACCTTGATCTCTTTTTCCAGCCCGAACTGCTGCAGAAAGCCGAAGACCGTGGCGCTGTCGTAATCGTATTGATGCTTGGTGGGCTCCTGGGGTTTGGGCTCGATCAGCAGATCGCCCTTGAAGCCGATCTTGTGCTTGTGTTCGACCACCATCTGCATGAAGCGGCCGAGCTGCTCGCGCTCGCGCTTGAGGTCGGTATTGAGCAGGGTCTCGTAGCCTTCGCGACCGCCCCACAGCACGTAGTTCGCGCCGTTCAGCCGTTGCGTGGCATTCATCGCGTTGAACACCTGGGCGGCGGCGAAGGCGAACACTTCCGGGTCGGGATTGCTCGCGGCCCCGGCGGCAAAACGCGGGTTGCTGAAGCAGTTGGCCGTGCCCCACAACAGCTTGAGGCCGCTCTGTTGCTGATGGCGTTCGAGTTCATCGACCATCTGCGCGAAATTGCGGGTGTATTCCTTGAGGTTTGCGCCTTCGGGGGCGACGTCAGTGTCGTGGAAGCTGTAGTAGTCGATGCCCAGCTTGGAGAAGAATTCGAAGGCGGCTTCGGCCTTGAAGCGCGCAACCTCCATGGCGTCCCCCGCTTTGATCCATGGGCGCTTGAAGGTGCCGACGCCGAACATGTCGGCCCCCGGCCAGACGAAGGTGTGCCAGTAGCACGCAGCCATGCGCAGGTGCTCGCGCATCGGTTTGCCGAGTATCAACTTGTCGGCGTCGTAATAGCGAAAGGCAAGGGGGGAATCGCTTTGGGGGCCTTCGTAGCGAATCGTGTCGATTTCGGGAAAGCAGGGCATCGAGGTATTTCCTTATTGTTCTTGGCGATGCCCCGATACTAGCAACGGGGTGGCCGCTGCCGATTACGAAAATCACCAACGCAGTGTTCGATTTTGAGTATTGAGATTCGCCGTGCGCAGGCCTAGTCTGTGCCGACCTGTTTCGCAGGCCCGGGAGAAAACAATGAAAACCGTCCCGCCCGTTCACCGTATTGCGCTGCTGTTCAACGGCAGCAAGATCTACGATCGCGGCATCATCACCGGCATCGGGGATTACCTCAGCAGCACCCGCGCGTCCTGGGATCTGTTCCTGGAGGAGGACTTTCTCTGCCGTTTGAAAGGCATCGAGCGCTGGCAGGGCGACGGGATCATCGCCGATTTCGACGACCCGCTGATTGGCGAAGCCCTGGCCCACAGCAAACTGCCGGTGGTCGCCGTCGGCGGTTCCTATGAAGATTCTCGCGCCTATCCTGCGAACATCCCCTACGTCGCCACTGACAATTTCGCCCTGATCAAGATGGCGTACGAGCACCTGATCGAGGCCGGGCTGACCCGTTTTGCCTGCTTCAGCCTGCCCGAAGCGCAGAGCAACCGCTGGGCTCAGGAGCGGGAAGCCGCATTCCGCCGCCTGTTGAAGCGCGACGGCCTGCGCGGTGAGGTCTATCGCGGCCTGAGCACCAGTGCGCCGCTTTGGGACAGCGCCGTCGAACAACAGATCGCCTGGCTGCACAGCCTGCCCAAGCCCATTGGCATCATCGCTGTCAGCGACGCCCGTGCCCGACAACTGTTGCAGGCCTGTCTGACGGCGGGCATTGCCGTGCCGGAGCAGGTGGCGCTGATCGGCATCGATAACGACCCGTTGACCCGCACCCTCACGCGCGTGCCCTTGAGTTCAGTGATTCAAGGCACGCAAAGCATGGGCCGGATGGCCGCGCACATGCTGCACCAGATGCTCCACGGCATGCCCTCGACGACCCATCAGATTCTGGTGCCCCCCGAGGCGATCAACGTGCAGGCTTCGAGTCTGCATCAGCCGCTGGGCAATCCTTATGTGATGCAGGCCCTGCATTTCATCCGGCAATACGCCTGTCAGGGGATCAAGACCGCGCAAGTCGCGGGCTATGTCGGGATTTCCCGTTCCTCGCTGGAAGCGCATTTCCGCAAGGAACGCGGTTGCAGCGTGCATGACGAAATCCTCGGCTTCAAACTCGCGGCAGCGGCGTCACGGCTGGAAAAGACCGATTCCGCCATCGCCGACATCGCCCAGCATTGCGGTTTTAAATCCGCGCAATACCTGCACACCGTGTTTCGCCGGGAGTTCGGCTGCACTCCTCGGGAATATCAGCAAAGCGCTGTTCATTGATTCGATTTTCAGGCGCGCTCGGCCAGGGCGGGTCTGTACATGACCACGACACGATCACAGGAGTCATCGATGCATCCGATTCGTTTAGGGCTGGTGGGCTACGGCAAGATTGCGCAGGACCAGCATGTGCCGGCGATCCACGCCAACCCGCAGTTCGAGCTGGTGGCAGTAGCCACGCTGGGCGCCCATTGCCCGGACGTGCAGAACTTCGGTTCGCTGACCGAGCTGCTGGCGAAAGGGCCGCAGGTGGACGCGATCGCGTTTTGCACCCCGCCTCAAGGGCGTTTCGCGCTGGTGCAAGAAGCGCTGAAAGCCGGCAAGCACGTACTGGTGGAAAAGCCGCCGTGCTCGACACTGGGCGAAGCCATGGCGTTGATCGACGAGGTCGAGCGTGCCGGGGTCAGCGGCCTGTTCGCCTGGCATTCGCGCTTCGCGCCGGGTGTGCTCAATGCCAGAGCCTGGCTGGAAGGCCGGCAACTCAAACAGGTGCGCATCGAGTGGAAAGAGCAGGTGCGCAAGTGGCACCCGGGCCAGGCGTGGATCTGGCAGGCGGGCGGGTTGGGGGTGTTCGATCCGGGGATTAACGCACTGTCCATCGTCACTGATTTGCTGCCCGACGCGCTGTTCGTCGACGCTGCTGCGTTGAGCGTGCCGAGCAATTGCCAATCACCCATCGCGGCGTCGTTGAACCTGCGTGGCGGCCAAGTGCCGGTGACGGCGGAATTAGATTTTGACCACAGTGTCAACGAGCTGTGGCGCATCGAACTGCAGAGCGATGACAGTGTGCTACGTCTGGATTCGGGCGGGGCACAGGTCAGTCTCGATGGCGTCGCGCAGAAGGTGTCCGAAGAGGGCGAATACCCGGCGATGTACCGGCATTTTGCAAGCCTCATCGCTGAGGGACGCAGCGATCTCGATCTGCAGCCGTTGCGCATTGTGGCCGACAGTTTCTTCGTGGGAAGCAAGCAGACGGTCGCGGCGTTTCACGAGTGACGCCGTCAGCCCACTGACATTCATCGCGTGGGTAGGCGCGCGTTCGGGATCTGGCCGCCGACAGAGCGACTCGGCGGTCAGACGTGACCGACGCCTGCCAGTGCGATGGAGAAGGAAACGATCAGCATCAGCAAAATGGACATGTTGACGGACATGGGGTGAAATCCTTGTTCAATGATTCGGTGCCGACATGATCCCGATCCGAGTGGGGAAAATGAACGGCCTTCGTGTGTATGTTCGTTATCGACGCCATCGATACTCCAGGGCTTTGAAGCGTGAGCCGTGGATGTGTTGACTCCGATAGACGAACGGCACTCACAGGTTCTGGAACATCGCCCAGAACGAGGCACCGACGCCCGTCATGCTTTCACCGGCGATCAGTCCGGCCGCAGCCGTGATCGCGAATCGCTCGGTGAGGCTCGGCCATTGGCGGCTCACCGCCCAGGTCAATACCGCACCGAGCCCCATCATCAGCGAGGTAGAGGCCGGCAAGACGAACGCCAGACCCAGCGCCGCCGAACTCGGGAGCCAACGCGCCGTGCGTTGCGGCAACAGGCTGTCGAACGCACCCAGTAGCACACCGATCAGACCGCCGACGATGATCGCCCAGCGGATCTGCGGTGTCAGCGAGCCCAAACCGTGGGTCAGGGTTTCGGCCACGGCTTTCCACGTGGCGACGGCAGGGGCGGGCCATTGTTCGGTGAGCAGCATGTGCTGGGGATCGGGAATCAACGCAAGGTACACCAGCACCCCGACCACGCTGCCGATGAAAATGCCGATGCATTGAGCGACGACCTGATTTTTTGGCGTTGCGCCGATGGCCAGGCCCACCTTGAAATCGTTCATCAGGTCGGTGGACTGTCCAGCCGCGCCGCCTGCTGTATTGGCGCTCATGAGGTTGATCGGCACCTGGCCGGGCGCGATCAGGCCGAAGGTCAGCTGCGACAGCTTGCCGATGGCGCCGATGGGGGCAATGCCCGTGGCGCCCACCACCCGCGCAGCGACGACCGCCAGGCAGATGGCCAACGGAATGCTCAGCAGCGCCATCCACAGGTCAATGCCAAACAGCAAGGCCTGCAAGCCCACCACCAGCGCAATCGCCAGCAACAGACCGGCGATCGGGCCTGTTGAAAAAGGGGCTCGGGCGCGTCGTTCTTCAGGTCCCCGTTTGGCTTTGGGCGCGATGAAGAGCCGCACGCCCAAGGCGGTCAGCGTCGAACACACCATCAGGCTGACCCCCGGCCACAGCAGCCATTCCACCAGTTTGGCGAACTGGGGGCCGTTGGCGTCCGGCGCCAACAGCACCCAGCCGTGATCGATCAGCCACGGTGACAACCCCCCCCACGCCACTAGCGCGCCGAGCAGCAGGCTCAGCCCAACGCGAATGCCGATGATTCCACCGAAGCCAATCAGCAGGAGCGACGGGTCGAGCGTGAACGTCAGCCGTTCCAACGGCGCCGTGGGAGCCCAACGCGGAATGGCCCAGATGAAGTCGTCGATCCACTTCACGAGGCCCGACAGTAACGCGGCGCTGAACAGCACCTTGATGCGGGTAACGGCTTCCTGCCCGTGGCGGTAAATGTGCTGAAGGGTTTCCAGCGTGGCCATGCCTTCGGGAAACTTCAGGCCGTTGTCGTTGAGCAGGGTAGGGCGCAGGTACCAGGCGATCCAGATGCCGAGAAAACTCACGGAAAACACCCACGCCATCATGGGGAGGGGGTCGAGTTGCTGGCCGGTGAGCAGGGTGTACGCGGGGATCGGTGCCACCAGCCCGCCCGAGATGATCGATGCGGCGGCTGAGGCGACGGTCTGGTTGATGTTGCTTTCGTGGAGGGTCCACGGGGGCTGCCGATGATTGCGACGGGCGAGGCTCTGCCAGATCCCGAAGCCGATCAACAGCGCGATGATCGACATGTTGAACGACCAGCCGATTTTGAGGCCGGCGTAGACATTCGAGGGCGTCAGCAGGATGCCTAACACAGCGCCTGTCAGCACGGCACGCGGGCTCAGTTCACGCTCGATGCGCGGCACGAGAAGGGAAGTGTTGGCGTGTCGGCCCATGGGACGTCCTGTGGTCGGTCTCAGGACTAGTGAGCGTTTTGGGGTGAGAAAGGTTCACCGTTGGGGCCGTGTGAGGAGGATCAATTAGACCGCGTGCGCCGGTTTGCCGACGCAGCGCGCCAGCTCGCTGGCGTCGTGCCTCCGGCGTCTCCTACAGGATGTGTGGTGTATTCGATAGTGCCTCTGCTGAGCGCGAGGGGGGCAATTAGTATCCGGCGTCTCCTACGTCCAAGGGCTCGATCGAGAGTAAATATCGTTGTTGATCAACAAGATAGACCGGGTTTGCCAGTATTTCGCCTTTACACCGTTGGCGAGAAACCGACCTCGTGCTTATAGCGAAAGTTTCACCAATCGGTAAATTTTCTTACGTTGCAATGAGAATCGTTTGCGTTATCCTTCGCGTCTCTTTGTTACCAGGGATGTCGAACAAGATGGGTTTTCAACCTGCAATGAGCCAGCTCACACGTGTGCGCGCCGCCTGCTCGGGCGGGTCTCTTGGCCCGACCGATCCTCGTCTCGACGCACTGATGGGCACTTACAACACCCATCGCGAAGGGCTGTTGCGACTGGCCGCCAAGTTCCTCGGTTGCCGTGCCCGTGCCGAAGACGTGGTGCAGGACGCTTTCGTGAAGATGCTCGAAAGCGACCTGTCCTCCATCGAGCCTGCCCGCTACATGTTTCGTGTGGTGCGCAACCTGGCCATCGACCGGTTGCGTCGTCAGCGACTGGAGCGCAGTCACGGCGCCGAAGCAGAACTCGACGAGCCGCCGCGTTTCGAGGTATCGCCCGAGCGTGTCTTGGCGGGGCGCGAATCGCTGACCCAACTGGTCGGCGCCCTCAACGAGCTGCCCAAGCGCATGCGCATCGTTTTCAACCTCAGCCAGATCCAGGGCTACACCCAGCGTGATGTGGCCAAGGTCATCGGCACCTCACCGACGATGGTCAACTTCCTGCTGCGCGACACCCTGTCCCATTGCCGCGCCCGGCTGGGCGAGCTTTAGCCGCCGACGCTTCGCCCTTTGTATTCTGCTTCCACTGTTCGGAGTCATCCATGAAATTAGTTCGTCTGGTCTTCCAGCAATACCGTTGGCCACTCGCGCTGGTGTTGCTGTTGAGCATCAGCAGCGGCCTGTTGAGCGTCGGCGTGATCGCTTTCGTCAACCAGCGCATGATCAGCACCCACGACGGTCTGGGCACCGCGTTGTGGCAATTCGGCCTGATGCTGGTCCTGCTTTTGGCGCTGGCATCCGGGGCGTCGCTGTCGCTGACCGCGCTCGGCCATCGCTTCGTCTACGGCCTGCGCCGGGTGATGGTCAAGCGCTTGCTGGACACCAACATCGAGCGCATCGAAGCCATCGGTGGGGCGAAAATCTTCGCCAGCCTGTCCAGCGACATTCGCGCCGTGACCATGGCATTCGTGCAGCTGCCGGACCTGATCTACGGCACCGTGTTGAGCGTTGCCGCATTCAGCTACCTGGCCTGGCTGTCGCCGTCGTTGTTCATCACCACGCTGTGCTGGATGGCCTTCACCCTCGGCGTCGGCTGGCTGCTGGTGGGCAAACTCAACGCCCACATCCGCGCGCTGCGCGAGTCCGAAGACAAGCTCTATCAGAGTTATCAAAGCGTGATCGACGGCCGCAAGGAGCTGACCCTCAACCGCGACCGTGCGCGCCGTTTATATGAAGAAACCTTCGACGTCGCTGCCTTGCGTTATCGCGAGCATTTCACCCTCGCCGACCGCTATCACGGCCTGGCCAGCAACTGGGCCAACATCATGGTCCTGGGCACCATCGGCCTGGCGTTTTACTTGGCGAACGGCCTGGGCTGGGCACCGACGGAGGTGGCCGCGACCTACGCCCTGACCGTGCTGTTCATGCGCACGCCGCTGGTGCTTGCGGTCGCTGCGATCCCGGCGCAAATCTCGGGGCGCGTGGCATTGGACAAGGTGGAATCCCTCGCGCTGGCCGAGCATCACCACAGCTTCGAGGTCGCACCAAGCCACATCGTCGGTCATTGGCAGACCCTCGAATTGCGTGACGTCGAGTACCACTATCCGGCGCAGGGCGACGAGCCCGGCTTCGACGTCGGCCCGGTCAACCTGACGCTGCGTCGGGGTGAAACGGTGTTTCTGATGGGCGGCAACGGCAGCGGAAAATCCAGCCTGGCGCGCCTGCTCAGTGGTCTGTATCGCCCTTCGGCGGGCGCGATTCTGATCGACGGCCAGGTGATCAGTTCGGACGACTGGCTTGCCTATCGGCACCTGTTCGCCAGCGTATTCACCGACTTTCACCTGTTCGCGCAACTGCTGGGTGCCGATGGCGAAAACGCCGCTGCCGAACACATCGATCACTGGCTCGGCCAACTGCACATGAAGCACAAGGTGCAGATTGGCGACGGGCATCTGCTCGACACGCGTTTCTCTCAAGGGCAGCGCAAGCGCCTGGCGCTGCTGCTGGCCGTGCTGGAAAAACGCGACATTCTGCTCCTCGACGAATGGGCCGCTGACCAGGACCCGCTGTTCCGCCGGTTCTTCTACCGCGAACTGCTGCCGATGTTCAAAGCGGCAGGTATGACCGTGTTCGCCATCAGCCACGACGACCAGTATTTCGATCTGGCCGACCGTCTGGTGAAGATGGAATCCGGTCAGCTCAGCGAGTTGCAGGGCGACCGCCGTGACCACGCGAGCCGCGACGCCGTGGAGGAAATCGGCGGCGCGTACCCGCTAAAAAATGTAAAGGCTTTGTAAGTTTTTCAGCGCTGACGACTAAACAGCCTAAAGGCTCAGGCGTCTTAATGATAATCAGTCCTATTCATCACTGATGCGCGTGACCCGTCCGGTAGCGAGAGGCAATGCCCAGTCATGGCGTTACCTCACCAGCGACGGAACCTGATCGCGCATCGCGCCTAACGAGAGGGAAGCATGGAACTCGTCTACGACTACATCGGCATCGGTTTCGGCCCGTCGAACCTGGCTTTGGCGATTGCCACCCAGGAGCATGCGCTGCGCGACGGTCTGGCGCCTCAGGTGTGCTTTCTGGAGAAGAAGCCCGCGTTCAACTGGCACGAAGGCATGCTGATCGACGGCTCCACGATGCAGATTTCCTTCCTCAAGGACCTGGTGACGCTGCGCAATCCGGCGAGCCGCTTCACCTTCGTCAACTACCTCAACGAGCGCGGGCGTCTGCAGGATTTCATCAACCTCAAGACCTTCTTCCCCACCCGCGAGGAGTACACCGATTACCTGAGCTGGGCCGCGTCGCACTTCAGCGAGCAGGCGCATTACGGCCAGGAAGTGATGTCGCTTGAGCCTCATCTCCAGGACGGCCGCCTCCATGCCGTGGACGTGCTGTCTCGCGGCCCCGGCGGCGAGATTTCCCGACGTCGCGCACGCAACCTGGTGTTCGGCATCGGCGGCATTCCCCAGGCACCGGCAGCGTTCGACGGCCTCAGCGATCCGCGCATCCTGCACTCGTCAGGCTATCGTGGCGGCATTGAAAAACTGCTGAGCAACCGTCCGGGGCCGTTGCGCGTGGCGGTGGTCGGCGGCGGGCAGAGTGCAGCGGAAATCTTTGAAGATCTGGCCAGCCGTTTCGACAACGTGGAGGCCAGCCTGGTGATTCGCGGCAGCGCGTTGAAGCCCTCCGACGACAGCCCCTTCGTCAACCAGATCTTCAACCCGTCGTTCACCGACACTATTTTCAACCACAGCGAGGCGCGGCGCGGCGCGTTGTTCACCGAGTTCCGCAACACCAATTATTCAGTGGTCGATACCGACCTGATCGAGGCCATCTTCCAACGCTTGTATCAACAGAAAGTCCGCGGCGAGCAACGCCACCGTCTGCTCACCAACCGCGAAGTCGCCCACGCCGAAGTCAGCGCGGCGGGCGTCGAGCTGTTCCTTCGCGACGCGCCCCATGACCAGATGCACAGCGAGTCATTCGACGTCGTGGTGCTGGCCACCGGTTACCGCCGCGACTATCACCTCGAATTGCTCGCCGGTTTGCAGGAGCACATTCAGGGCACGAGCGTCGACCGTCACTATCGCCTGCCGCTGAGTGCGGGCAGCGAAGCGGGGATCTTCCTGCAAGGCTGCTGCGAGGACAGCCATGGCCTGAGCGACACGCTGCTGTCGGTGCTAGCGGTGCGCTCCCAGGAAGTGGTCGAGTCGATCTTTGCCGAGTACGCGCAACCCTGTTCCGCCCGACCGGCCCACGCCCATGAGCGCGTCGCGCTGAAGCTCGCGCGCTAGCGCCGCAGTGGTGGCCGTTCGCGGTCACCTCCTTCATTCATCACAACGTTGCGGGAGGCCTTGTCGGCCCTCCGTGGGTTGAGCCTTGCCGAAACAAACAGGTGAAAGCATGACATCCATACGAGATCAGGCCGCGCATTTTCCCGAACTGGTGAGCTTGTATGCGCAGCGCCAGCCGGACCGGATTGCCCTTCGACACATCGTCCACGAAGATCAGGCACCGCTGCTGACCACCTACGCCGAGCTGGATCGCCAGGCCCGAGCCGTTGCGGCTGCGCTCCAGCATCAATTGGGCACCCAGGGCGGTGACCGCTGCGTGCTGATCCTGCCCACCGGCGCCGATTACGCGGCGGCGTTTCTCGGTTGCCTGTACGCCAAGGTCATTGCCGTCCCTGCGTTCGCCCCGGAGTACAATCGCCAGACCCACCTGGACCGGCTGACCGGCATCCTTCAGGACGCGACGCCGCGCGTGGTGCTGGGCCGCCGTGAAGACCTCGATAAATTCCAGCCCCAGTTGCAGCCTTTCATGCCTGCAGGCGGGCGGTTTATCGCCATCGAGGACGCAGGCAGCGGGCAGGGCGCGTTTCAGCCGTCGTTGATCGACACCTCGTCGCTGGCGTTTCTTCAATACACCTCGGGATCGACCAGCGCGCCGAAGGGCGTCATGGTCTCCCACGACAACCTCATGGCCAATGAAGTCTCCATGGCCCGGCATTTCGTCACCGACGCGTCCACTGAAAGCTGGGTCAGTTGGCTGCCGCTCTACCACGACATGGGCCTGATGTGCGGCCTGCTGCTGCCGCTGTACTACGGTGGCACGCTGACGCTGATGTCACCGAATTATTTCCTTGGCCGCCCCGCGCGCTGGTTGGAAGTGATGAGCGAATACAACGGCACCTTCTCCGGCGGCCCGGATTTCGCCTATCGCCTGTGCGTCGAGCGGGTCAAACCGAGCGCGGTGAAGGGCCTGAAACTCGACAACTGGAGTCTGGCGTTTTCCGGTTCCGAGCCGATCCGCATCGCCACACTGGACGCCTTCAGCGAACACTTCGCGGCCGCCGGTTTCGACCGCCGCGCCCTGACCCCGAGTTACGGCCTGGCCGAAGCCACGCTGTTCGTCGCCGCCGCCCACCGCGCCGTGCCCTTCGGCATCAAGCGCTTCGACGGCCAGCAACTGGCCGCCGGTGACGCCGACAAAGCGCTGTTCGCCCACCAGAACGCCACGAGTCGTTTGCCCGGTTGTGGCTGGTGCCGCGACGACCACAGGCTGCGCATCGTCGATGCCGTCAGCCAGACCGTTTTGCCGGAAGGGCAGGTCGGCGAAATCTGGATCGCCGGCCCCAGCGTTGCCGAGGGCTACTGGCAGAATCCCGAGGCCACCGCGCAGACCTTCGTGCAGGCCGACGGCACGCGTTGGTTGCGCAGCGGCGACCTCGGCATCGCCAGCGCCGGCGAGCTGTTCATCACCGGTCGCTTGAAAGATTTGATCATCCTCAATGGCCAGAACCTCTACCCGCAAGACATCGAACAGTCGCTGGAAAAGCGCGTCGAGCTGCTGCGTCGCGGGCGTATTGCCGCGTTCCCGGTGACCGATGAACGGGGGGGCGAGGGCGTCGGTCTGGCCCTGGAAATCAGCCGCAATGTGCGCCGTCTGGTGAAGCCTCAGATGATCTGCGATGCGGTGCGCGATGCCGTGTCTGAACTGTTTCTCGTGGCACCGAACGTCATCGTGCTGCTGGAACCCGGCGCCTTGCCGCGCACCACCAGCGGCAAGTTGCAGCGCTCTGCCTGCCGCGTGGGCTGGCAGAACGGCAGCCTCGACAGCTTCGCGGTCTGGCAGGACGGTCTTCTGTTGGGTGCCGAGGGCGAGCCGGCGGATGACGTCCCGCTGCTGCCTGAAGTGGTCGCCGCGTGGCGTGAAGTGCTGGGCAAGGACGACCTCAAAGCGGGCGACCATTTCTTCGCCCGTGGCGGCGATTCGGTTGGCGTGGTGCAAGTGCTGTCGCGCCTCAATGCCGAACTGGGCCTGAAGCTGGAACCCGCGCACCTGTTCGAACAGCCGACCCTTGGGGCCTTCAGTGCCCACGTTGCACGTCAGACCCGCAGCGCCGAACGCGCGCTTGCCGTGGTACGTATTTCCCGCGATACCGCGCCTGAGCAGTCGTTCGCCCAGCAGCGTTTGTGGTTTCTCGCGCAACTGGAGCCGGACAGCAGCGCCTACCACCTGTGCGGCCAGTTGAGCTTGAGCGGCGCCCTCGACGACGTTGCTTTGCAACGCAGTTTCGACGACCTGGCCGCGCGCCATGAAAGTCTGCGTACCACCTTCGCCATCGATGCCAATGAAGTGCTCGTGCAGCGCATTCATCCCGCCCAACCGGTGGTCATCCAACAGCACGATTTGAGCCTGCACGCGCAACCCCTCGAAGCCCTGGGCGAACTGGCCAAGGCTGCCGTCGAGCAACCGATGGACCTACAGACCGGGCCGTTGTGGCGCGTGCTGAACGTGCGACTGGCCCCCGGTCAGCAGCAATTGGTACTGGTGCTGCATCACATCATCGCCGACGGCTGGTCGGTGCAGGTCATGCTCAAGGAGTTCGCCGCGCTGTACACCGCTTACGCCAAAGGACGAATTCCGGCGCTGGCGCCGCTGCCGATTCAATACGCCGACTTTGCCGCCTGGCAACGCCAACGTCTGGCTGGGGGCGAAGGTGAGCGGCAACTGGCCTACTGGCGCGAACGGCTGGGCGACATCCATCCGGTGCTCACACTGCCTGCGGACCGTCCGCGTCCTGCGCAGCAAAGCCACCGTGGCGCCCGTTATGCCCTCGCGTTCGACAGCCAACTGAGTCAAGGTCTGCGCGACCTCGCCAGCGCTCATGGCGCAACGCTGTTCATGGTCATGCTCGCGGCCTACAAGACTCTGTTGCAGCGCTACAGCAGCCAGACCGATTTGCGCGTCGGCGTACCCGTGGCGGGGCGGACCTGCACCGAGGCGGAAGGCCTGATCGGGCTGTTCGTCAACACGCTGGTGCTGCGCACTGAGGTCTCGCCGCAGCAGTCGTTCAGCACCTTGATCGAAGCGGTGAAACACACGGCGTTGGGCGCTCAGACCCATCAGGACCTGCCGTTCGAGCAACTCGTCGAGGCGCTGGGCGTGTCGCGCAACCTCAGCCACAACCCGCTATGTCAGGTGAAGTTCACCCAGCAGTTCCCGCTGCCGCAAAACGCGGACATGGGCGGGCTGCGCATGGACGTCAACCAGCTGGACGACTTCTCTGCGCACTTCGATCTGGGCCTCGACATCACCGACAGCCCAGACGGCATTCAGGCGGTATTCACCTACGCCTGCGACCTGTTCGACGAGCCGCGTGTCGCTGGTTTCGCCGCCGACCTGTTGCGCATTTGCGCGCAAGGGGTGGCAGACCCCAACGCGCGACTGGCGGACCTGAAGGTTTCTGCTGTGCCGTCGCAGCTGAATGCCGAGCGGATGTCATTCCCGGCCAGCGACGTGTTGACGCTGTGGAGTGCCAGTGTCAACGCGCAGCCTCAAAAGCTGGCATTGCAGGGCGAAGCGCACGGCATCGATTTCGCCAGCGCAGACGCCGACGCCAATCGACTCGCCCAGCACCTGCGCGCTTCCGGTGTGGGCGTGGAAAGCCGTGTCGGCCTGCTGCTGGAACGCTCGGTGGAGTTCGTCGTCAGTCTGCTGGCCGTCTTCAAGAGCGGTGCCGCCTACGTGCCGCTGGACCCGAAATGGCCCGCTGAACGTCAGGCCTTCGTACTGGCTGACAGCGGCGCTCGCTGGTTGATCAGCGATGGGCCTGCGCCTGCTGATTTTAAAGGCGACGTCATTGATGTCGGGGTCGCTGCCCCATGGCGAGCCCAACCGGCCACCGCGCTGAACCTGCCGCTGCACCCTGAACATGCCGCGTACCTGATCTACACCTCGGGCACCAGCGGCACGCCGAAGGGCGTGGTCATCAGCCACTGCGCGCTGGCCGATTACGTTCAGGGCCTGCTCACGCGCCTGGATCTGAACGCCGATGCGAGCATGGCGATGGTTTCCACCGTGGGCGCTGACCTCGGCCACACCGTGCTGTTCGGCGCCCTGTGTTCGGCGCGTACGTTGCACTTGATCAGCCCGGACCGCATCAGCGACGCCGACCGTTTCGCGGCTTACATGACCGACAACAAGGTCGGTGTGCTGAAAATCGTCCCGACCCACCTGAGCGGCCTGCTGCAAGCGGCCAATCCCGCTGACGTGCTGCCACAACAGGCGTTGATCCTCGGCGGCGATGCCTTGCCGTGGGCGCTGGTGGCGCAGATCCAGCGCCTGAAACCGGCGTGCCGGGTGATCAACCACTACGGACCGACCGAAACCACGGTCGGCGTGCTGAGCAACGAACTGGCAGCGCTTCACACCGCAGGCGACAATGCGCCCATTGGCCGTCCGCTGCCCAACGCCACTGCGCTGATTCTCAACGAGCATCTGGAACCGGTGGTGCAGGGCGACATCGGCGAGCTGTATATCGGCGGCCCCGGTCTGGCGCGGGGGTATCACGATCGGCCTGGCATGACTGCAGCGGCGTTCATTCCCGATCCGACTGGCAGTGGACGTCGTCTGTACCGCAGCGGCGATCGGGCGCGACTGCTGGCCAACGGGCAGATTCAATTCCTCGGGCGCGCTGACGATCAGGTCAAGGTGCGCGGCTACCGCGTGACCCTGGGTGAAATCGCCCAGCGTCTGCGCCAACTGGACGGCCTGCGCGATGCCCATGTGCGGGTGGATGACCGAGGCCAACTGATCGCCTATGCCTTGATCGACAAAGGCGCGCAGGTCGAGGGCGAAGCGCTGCGGGCGCAACTCGCCGACCGACTGCCGGATTACATGGTGCCGAACCACGTACTGACGCTGGAGACGTTCCCGCTCACCGCCAACGGCAAGCTCGACCATGCTGCGCTGCCTGCGCCAGACCGCGTGTCGCACGGCTTCGAAGCCCCCCACGCAGGCGTCGAAGCGGCCCTTGCCGCGCTCTGGGAAAACGCCCTCAAGGTTGACGCCGTAGGCCGTCACGACAATTTCTTCACCCTCGGCGGCGACTCGATTCTCAGCCTGCAAATCATTGCCCGCGCGCGCCGTCAGGGCATTCGCCTGACCCCCAAGCAACTGTTCGAGAAACAGACCATCGCCGAACTGGCCCAGGTGGCGCTGCTGGCCGAGGCCAAACCGGTCGCTGCCCCCGTGTCTGCGCCGGTTTTGCCCCGTGACTTCGACCTGACGCCGATTCAGGCGCGGTTTTTCGCGTTGCCCGTACCCCAGCGTTCCCATTGGAACCAGTCGCTGTTGCTGAACCTACCGAACGCGCTGGACGTCAGTCTGTTGCAGCAAACGCTGGCGCTGCTGGTGGCGCACCACGACAGCCTGCGCCTGAGCTTTCATCTGGGCGATGACGGCCAGTGGCAACAGCGGTATCGCGACGCTGAAAACGCCGAACGCCTGCTGTGGACCTGCGAACTGAGTCGCGAAGATGACCTCGCGTCCCTGAGCGACGAAGCCCAGCGCAGTCTCAACATCGAAACCGGTCCGCTGCTGCGCGTGGTGCATGCGCGCTTGCCATCGGGTGAGGGGCGTCTGTTGATTGCCATCCATCACCTGGCGGTGGACGGCGTGTCGTGGCGCGTGCTGCTGGAAGACCTGCAACACACCTACACCCAGTTGGCCGCGGGGCAATCCGTCGCGTTGGCCGAGAAAACCGTGAGCTTCCAACGCTGGTCGCAGTCCCTGCACGACTTGGGGCGTAACCCTGATCTGGCGGCGCAATTGCCCCATTGGCAGCGTCTGTCGACGGCCGATGCCTGCCTGCCGGGCGACACCTCGGTTCATAGTCGGGTGGGCGAAGGCGAGACCGTCAGCCTGACCTTCGATGCACAGGACACCCGTCGTCTGCTCAGCGAAGCCCCGGCAGCCTACCGCACGCGCATCGATGACCTGCTGTTGGCGGCGCTGTCTCAGGCGTTGTGGCAGTGGAGCGGTCGTCGTCGCCATGTCATCAGCCTTGAAGGTCATGGCCGTGAAAACGTCGTTGAGAACGGTCACGGGCTGGATCTGAGCCGCAGCGTCGGCTGGTTTACCAACCTGTACCCGGTGGCGCTGGAAGCGGATGACGACGCGATTGCCACGCTCAAATCGGTCAAGGAAGCCGTGCGTGCCGTGCCGGATAAAGGCCTCGGCTACGGCGTCCTCAAATACCTCGCCGGTGCCGAGCTGCCGGAGCTGGTGGGGCAGGGCGTGACCTTCAACTACCTCGGCCGCTTTGACAATGGTTCAGCTGATTCCGGGGACGCGCTGTTCTCCCTGTCGAGCCAGACCCTTGAGCACCTGCGCGACCCGCAAGGGCCGTTGGCCAATGCCCTCGCCATCGACGGCCAGGTGCGCAACGGCCAGTTGCGCTTGGACTGGACCTTCAGCCGCGAGCGTTTCAGTCGAGAAACCATCGAGCAACTGGTGGCGCTGTACCGCGCGCAACTGCTGCAACTGATCGAGCATTGCAGCGACGAGCGTCATGCGGGGCTGACCCCTTCGGACGTTCCGCTGGCGGGCCTCTCTCAAACGCAACTGGACGCCTTGCCGATCCCGGCGCGGGAGATCGAAGACATCCTGCCGCTGGCGCCGATGCAACAAGGGATTCTGCTGCACAGCCTGTTGGAACGGGGCAACGGCATCTACCTGATGCAGGACCAATACGCCGTCGGCAGCGAGGTGGATTTCGAGGCGTTCAAGCACGCATGGCAGCAGGTGGTGCAGCGTCATCCGGCGTTGCGCACGGCGTTTCACGGGCTGGAAAGCGGCGTGCAGCGTCAGGTGGTCATGCGCCGCGTGCCATCGCCTGCGCAACTCATCGACCTCAGCCATTTGTCCCGCGCCGCTGCCGAGGCCGAGCTGGAAGCGGTGTTGAGCGCCGAGCGCGAGCAGGGCTTCGACTTCGCCAAGGCGCCGCTGCTGCGCCTGCGTCTGGTGAAGTTCGGCGAGGCGGATTTCCGCATCGTGCAGAGCCACCACCACGCGCTGATCGATGCCTGGTGCCGGGGCCTGATGCTCACCGAGTTCTTCGCTCACTACCGCGCCTTTCTCGAAGGGCGCCACGTGAGCTTGCCTGCCGCTCGCCCGTATCGGGATTTCCTCGCGTGGCTGGCCGAACAGGACGAAGCCGGTAGCCGCGATTACTGGCGCGAGGCGCTGGCCGGGTTCACCGACGTCACGCCGTTGCCGTATCGCCATAGCCTGCAGCGTCATCCAGAGCGCCAGCCGCAGATGTGCGACGTGACCCTGGCCCTTGGCAATGCGCAGACCGCGAAACTCGCCGATCAAGCCCGTCAGCATCGCCTGACCGCCAACACCTTCGTGCAAGCCGCATGGGCTCTGTTACTGATGCATCACGCCGACCGTGAAGACGTGTTGTTCGGCGTCACCGTGGCCGGGCGTCCGACCGAACTGGAAGGGATCGAAGGCGCGCTAGGGCTGTTCATTAACACGTTGCCGCTGCGCATCCAGCGTCCGAGCCTGGGCGCATCGGCGCTGGAATTGCTCAAGGCCCTGCAGGCGCAAAACGCCGTGATGCGTCAGCACGAACACCTGTCTCTGGCCGACATTCAGCTGCTGGCCGACACCCCGCGCGGTCAGCCGCTGTTCGACAGCCTGTTCGTCTTTGAAAACGTTCCGTTGGGCGCCGAGGTTCAGCAGGCCGTGAACGAATACCGCATCCAGCCGCTCGCCAACCGCACCCATACCAACTACCCGTTGACCGTGGTGCTGTTGCCCGGGGAGTCGCTGCAACTGCAGCTGACCTACGACACCCGTCACTTCGACCATACCGACATGGAGACGTTGGTGGGGCACTTCCGCCGTCTGCTGACGCAACTGATCGACAACCCGCAACAGGCCCTCGGTCAATTGCAACTGCTGGAACAGGCCGAGCGCGAGCAGCTGCTGGAACAGGCTCAGGGCGCGGTGCAGAAACACTGGTACGAGATCAGCTACCTGGAGCGCTTCGAGGCGCGGGTTCAGGCCCATCCGGCACGGGAGGTCGCACGCTGCGAAGGCGAGCGCCTGAGTTACGACGCGCTCAACCGAAAGGCCAACCGCATCGGTCACGGCCTGATCGCCGCAGGTGTGCAGGGCGACGACGTGGTGGCGCTGTTCGCCCCCCGTGGTCTGCCGCTGCTGAGTATGATCATCGGCGCGTTCAAGGCCGGTGGCGCGTATCTGGCGCTGGACGATCGTCATCCCGCCAGCCGCAGTGCGCGCATGCTGGTGAGCAGCGGTGCCCCGGTGCTGCTGACCCCACGTGACTGTCTGGCGCAGGTCGAAGCGATTCTGGCCCTGATGGAAACACCGTCGCGTCTGTTGATCCTCGAAGACCTGCTGGCCACCGACTGCGATGACAATCCGCGCCGTTATGCGAGCGCCGAACAACTGGCGTACGTGATCTACACCTCGGGCTCCACCGGCGAGCCGAAAGGGGTGATGGTCAACCAGCGCGGCATGCTGAATAACCAGATGTCGAAGCTGCCGTACCTGCGATTGGGCGAGGGCGACGTGATCGCCCAGACCGCCGCCACCGGGTTCGACATTTCGGTGTGGCAGTTCCTCACGGCGCCGCTGTTCGGGGGGCGCTTGGAAATCCTGCCGGACGCCGTGGTGCAGGATCCGCAACGGCTGCTGGAAGAAGTGGTCGCGAACCAAGTCAGCGTTTTGGAGTGCGTGCCCGCCGTGATCGACGGCATGCTCGCGGTTGCACCCCAGCGGCTCGATGCGCTGCGCTGGCTGATGCCCACCGGCGAAGCGCTGACCGTGGACCTGGCGACCCGCTGGTTCAACCACTATCCGAACGTGCCGTTGGTCAATGCCTACGGCCCGGCCGAATGCGCCGACGATGTGGCGCTGCACACCCTCACCGGCGCGCCTGCTGCCAAAGCCAACATGCCTATCGGTGGCCCCACCGACAACAACCGTTTGTACGTGCTGGATTCCAGCCTGCAACTGGCCGCGCCGGGTGTGGTGGGCGAGCTGTACATCGGTGGCGTGGGGGTCGGTCGCGGTTATGCGGCGCGTCCCGGCCTTACCGCCGAGCGCTTCCTGCCTGATCCGTTCGGTGAGCCGGGGGCGCGTCTGTACCGCAGCGGCGACCTGGCGCGCTGGAACGCGGAGGGTGCGCTGGAATACGTCGGCCGGGCCGACTTCCAGGTGAAGATTCGCGGCCAGCGCATCGAACTGGGAGAAATCGAGAGTGTGCTGCTCGCCCAATCGTCGGTGCGCGACGCGGTGGTCAGTGCGCACGCCACCGCCCACGGCCCGCAACTGGTGGCGTATGTAGTCGCCGAAGCGCAACAGGCGCTGTCTGTCGATGTGCTGAAAACCGCGCTGGCGCAGGAACTGCCGGCGTTCATGGTCCCGGCCCATGTGCTGTTGCTGGAGCGTCTGCCGCGCAACGCCAACGGCAAGCTCGACCGCAAGGCTTTGCCAGCACCGACGATGCAGGCACGCCACTTCGAAGCCCCGCGGGGCGAGCGCGAAGAAACTCTCGCCGAACTCTGGCAGGGCTTGCTCAACGTCGAGCGGGTCGGACGTGACGACAACTTCTTTGAACTGGGTGGTCACTCGCTGCTGGCAACGCGTCTGTTGTCACGCATCCGCGAGCGCCTCGGGGTGAGCATTCCGCTGGCGCAGGCCTTCGAAGCCACCACCGTCGCCGCACAGGCCGCCCTGATCGACACCTTGCAGGGGCAGACCCTGACGCTCGACCGGCTCGATGCCCTGGACGAGTTCATGAATGAGCTGGAGGAAAGCAACTGATGTCGCAACCGAGCATGACTTCGCACAGCAAGCTGCTGGCTCTCGCCACCCGCTTTCTCAGCCTCAACGCCGCACAGCGTCGGGTGTTTCTGGGCAAGCTGCGCGAGCAGGGGCTGGACGCGTCGGCGTTGCCGATTCCAGCGGGCGTGGCGGGGGAACGCAGTCCGGCGTCGTTTTCCCAGCAGCGTTTGTGGTTCCTTGAGCAACTGGAACCGGGCAACAGCACCTACCATCTGCCGGGTGCCTTGCGCCTGAAAGGTACGCTGGAGGTGGCCGCTGTGCACTCGGCGTTCGTCCGGGTAGCTGAGCGGCATGCCAGCCTGCGCACGGTGTTCGGCACCGCTGAAGACGGCACACCAGAGCAGGTGATTCGGGCATCCCAACCGATGCCGTTCGAACACGTGAATGCCGCCGATGAAGGTGAGTTGCAAACGCTGGCCGAGGCCTTCGCTCGCCGCCCGTTCGACCTCGCCCAAGGCCCGCTGTGGCGAGTGGCGCTGGTCACGTTGGGCGATGACGAACACGTGCTGCTGGTCTGCCTGCACCACATCATCGCCGACGGCGGGTCGATTCAGGTGCTGTTGCTGGACTTCGTTCAGGCCTATCGCGCGTCGCTCGCAGGTGACGACAGCGCCCTTGAACCGTTGCCCTTGAGCTACGCCGACGTCGCCTTGTGGCAGCGCGCGTGTCTGGAAGCGGGTGAGGCGGATCGTCAGCTCGACTATTGGAAACAGCAGCTCGGCGATGAACCGCCCGTACTGGAACTGCCCGCCGACCGTCCGCGTCCGGCGCGCCAGAGCTTTCGCGGCGCACGCCTGCCGTTCAGCTTCGACGCCGCACTGTCGGCACGCCTGCGCGAACGGGCGAAACAACGGGGAGTGACCCTGTTCACGGTGCTGCTCGCTGCCTACCAAGTCTTGCTCCACCGCCTGAGCGGGCAGAGCGATCTGCGCATTGGCGTGCCGATGGCCGGGCGTCAACGGGCGGAAACCGAGGGCTTGATCGGCTTCTTCGTCAACACCCAGATTCTGCGTGGCGAGGTCACGGCCGACGCCACGTTCAACCAACTCATCGACCACGTGCGCTTGGCGTCCCAAGGCGCACAAGCCAATCAGGATTTGCCCTTCGAGCAACTGGTGGACGCGCTGGCCCCCGAGCGCAGCCTCAGCCACAACCCGCTGTTTCAGGTGCTGTACAACCATCAGCAGCGTCAGGACCAAGCGTTGCAATTGATGCCCGGTCTCGACGCGACCTTGATGCCGCTGGACAGCGGCAGCGCACAATTCGACCTGGCCTTGCACACGTGGGAAAACGCGGCGGGTGAGCTGGCGGGTAACTGGAACTACGCGACGGATCTTTTCGATCACGGCAGCATCAAGCGTCTGCATCAGCGGTTCGAGCAGCTGTTTGCGCAGTTGCTGGCGCGGCCTGACGCGGCGATTGGCGATATTGAGTTGCTCGATGCCCAGGACCGCGCGCAGTTGGTTCAGGTGAATGGCACAGCGCAGGATTGGGGTGACGAATCGTTGTTGGTTCACCGTCAATTCGAGCGTCTGGCGCAACGGCATCCGGCGCGTGAAGCGTTGCGTTGTGGGGATCAGGTACTGACCTACTTGCAACTGGATCAACGGGCCAATCAACTCGCTCATTACCTGCGCGGGCAAGGGGTGGGGCGGGAATCGCTGGTGGGCGTGGCAGCGCTGCGTTCGGTGGAAATGGTCGTCGCGCTGTACGCCGTGGTGAAGGCGGGCGCTGCGTATGTGCCGCTGGACCCTGAATACCCGGCTGATCGTTTGCGCTACATGCTGGAAGACGCGGGGATTGGCTTGTTGCTGAGCCACGATCTTGTGATTGACGATCTGCCTGTTGTGGAAGGGTTGCAGGTGCTGAATCTGGATCGCCTGTCCCTCGACGATCAATCAATCACTGCCCCAGTCGTGGAGATTCACCCCGAGCAACTGGCCTACATGATCTACACCTCCGGCTCGACCGGAAGGCCGAAAGGCGCAGGCAACACCCATGCGGCGCTGTTTAACCGCCTGGCGTGGATGCAGGAAGCGTATTCGCTCGACGCGACTGATGCCGTGCTGCAAAAAACACCGTTCAGCTTCGACGTGTCGGTGTGGGAGTTCTTCTGGCCGTTGATGGTCGGTGCGCGTCTCGTCATGGCGCAGCCCGGGGATCATCGCGACCCTGCGTTGCTCACCGCTTTGGTTGCCGATCAGCAGATCACCACGCTGCACTTCGTGCCGTCGATGCTCGCCGCGTTCATGGCTCAGGACGATCTGAGCAGCTGCGAATCACTGAAACGCATCGTCTGTTCCGGCGAAGCCCTGCCTGCCGATCTGTCGCGGGAAACCCTGCAACGCCTGCCGAATGCGGGTCTGTTCAACCTCTATGGCCCGACCGAAGCGGCCATCGACGTGACCCATTGGACCTGCACCACCGAGCCCGGCGCGTCGGTGCCGATTGGCCGTCCGATTGCCAATTTGCAGATTCACATTTTGGACAGCCGCCTTAACCCGCAACCCATCGGCGTGCCGGGCGAGCTGTACATCGGCGGCGCCGGACTGGCGCGCGGCTATCACCAACGCCCCGGCCTCACCGCCGAGCGTTTTGTCGCCAGCCCGTTTGGCCATGGTGAGCGTCTGTATCGCACCGGTGACTTGGCGCGCTGGCGTGCCGACGGCGCCGTTGAATACCTGGGTCGTCTCGATCACCAAATCAAACTGCGTGGCCTACGGGTCGAGATTGGCGAGATTGAAGCCGCGTTGCTGGATCATCCGGCGATCAGCGAGGCCGTCGTGGTCGCCCGCCAACTCGCCACTGGCACGCAGCTGGTGGGCTACCTCGTTGCCCAAGCGTTCGATGAAGAGCAGCTGCGCACCCAACTGAAACAACGCCTGCCGGACTACATGGTGCCGGCCCATCTGGTCACGCTGGACCGCTTCCCGCTGTCGGCCAACGGCAAGCTGGACCGCAAGGCACTGCCCGAACCGCAGCTGCAACAGCGCGATTTCGAAGCGCCGCTGGACGGCGTCGAAAGCGAACTGGCCGCACTGTGGCAAGACCTGCTCGGTGTTCAGCAAGTCGGCCGTCAGGACAATTTTTTCGCGCTGGGCGGTGATTCGATTCTCAGCCTGCAAATCATCGCCCGCGCCAAGAAACGCGGCATTCAGTTGTCGCCCCGGCAGATGTTCGAGCGCCAGACCATCGCTGAACTGGCGCAGGTCGCGCAGGTGGTGAATCGTGATGAGGCCGCCGCGTTGGCGCGCATCGCCTTCAACCGCGATATTCCGCTCACGCCGATCCAGCATTGGTTTTTCGAGCAGCCCATGCGCCAACGCAGCCACTGGAACCAGTCGCTGCTGCTGACCCCGACCGAAGCGCTTGAAACGCCGGCGTTGGCCCAGGCCCTGCAAGCGCTGATCCATCATCATGACGCCCTGCGCATGAGCTTCACGCAACAGGACAACGGCCACTGGCAGCAACGCTATCGCCCTGAAGAGAATGCTGAGGGACTGCTGTGGCAGCGCGAAATCAGCGTCGCTCAGCTGACTCACGCCTGTGACGAAGCCCAGGCCAGCCTCAATCTCAAGGACGGCCCGTTGCTGCGCGCGGTGCATTTTCAATTGGCCGAAGGTGGCGAACGTCTGCTGTTGGTGGTGCATCACTTGGTGGTGGACGGTGTGTCGTGGCGCATCCTGCTGGACGACCTGCACAACGCCTACGCTCAGGCGCAGGCCGGGTTGAACATCGATCTGGGCGAGAAGGGCCTGCCGTTCCAGCGTTGGGCCAATCGCCTGCTGGATTTCGCCTACAGCGATACGGTGCTGGCGGAGGCTGACTACTGGCGCAACTTGCCGAGCGCGCCGCCACTGCCGTGCGCCAATCCTCAAGGCAAGGCGCAGCAGAGCGTCGTGCAGCAGCGACATTTGCAACTGGATGCTGCCCGAACCCAAGCGCTGCTGAATGAAGCGCCAGCGGCCTATCGCACGCAGATCAACGACTTGCTGCTCACCGCACTGACCCGCGCCCTGCAACGCTGGAGCGGCGAATCCCGTGCGTTGATCGCGCTGGAAGGCCATGGTCGCGAAGACCTGTTCGACGGCGTCGATCCCTCGCGCACCGTGGGTTGGTTCACCAGCCTGTACCCGGTCAGCCTGCACGCCCATGACAACCTCGATGAAGCGCTGAAACACACCAAGGAAACCCTGCGGGCCGTGCCCCACGGCGGCCTGGGTTACGGCCTGCTGCGTCACCTGCGTGGCGAAGCGTTGCCGTCGCTGCAAGGCTGCGTGTTGTTCAACTACATGGGGCGGGTGCAAAACAGCAGCGGTCTGTTCGATCTGGCAAGCGAAAGCGGCGGCGCCCAGCGTGCTGCCGACGCGCCGTTGGCGTGCGAGCTGTCCCTCGACGCGCAGGTGCGCGACGGCCAGTTCAGCCTGACGTGCAGCTACAGCGGCGAACGTCACGACAGCGCGTCGATTCAGCGCCTGCTCGACGCCTACGCCGTGGCGCTGAACGAGGTGATCGAACATTGCCGCCGCCACTCGGCCGTCACGCCGTCTGATTTTCCGGCACTGACGCTGGCATTGGGGCTGAACCAGGCGCAGCTGGATGCATTGCCGATTCCCCCCCGTGATATCGAGCAGCTGTACCCGCTGACGCCGATGCAACAGGGCCTGCTGTTTCACAGCGAACTCAGCGCCGTGCAGTCCGGCGACGATGCCCGCGACCTGTACATCAACCAAGTGGCGCTGGACATCGATCACCTGCCGCTGGCCCGCTTCAAATCGGCGTGGACATCGGCGGTGCAGCGTCACCCGATCCTGCGCGCCGCGTTCCTGCGCCTGAGCGGCAGCCAGCAACCGGTCCAGCTGATCCGCCGCGACGCCATGCTGGCGGTGCGCGAGCTGGATTTGCGCAGCGGCACCGAATCGCTGTCCGAGGTCCTGGCCGCCGAGCGTGAAGCGCCGTTCGACCTGCACCAGGCGCCGCTGATGCGGGTGCTGCTGGTGCGCCAGAGCGAGACCCTGTGGAAACTGGTGTGGACCTTCCACCACATCCTGCTCGACGGCTGGAGCAGTGCGGCCGTGCTGGGCGAAGTGATTCAAGCGACGATGACAGACACCGCGCCGATGCCGGCCGGGCATTACGGCGATTACGTCGAGTGGCTGCTGAGCCGCGATACCGAGCGCAGCGCGCAGTTCTGGCAGACCCATCTGGCCGGTTTCGAACAGCCGACCCTCATGGCCACAGCCTTGACCCCGCCGACCTCGACCACGGGCGAGCCATTGCCGACTCAGGTGCAGGTCAGGTCGATGGACCTCGACAGCGAGTTGCTGAACAGTGCCGCCCGCCGTCAGCACGTCACCGCCAACACCCTGATTCAAGCGGTCTGGGTGCTGCTGTTGCAGCGCTACACCGGACAAAAACGCGTGGCCTTCGGCGCCACGGTGTCGGGTCGCTCGGCCCAGGTGCCGGGCATCGAACGCATGCTCGGCCTGTTCATCAACACCCTGCCACTGGTGCAGGCGCCGGACGCACAGCAGAAGGTTGGCGACTGGCTCAATGAGCTGCAAGCGCACAACCTCGAACTGCGCGAACACGAACACACGCCGCTGTTCGAAGCCCAGCGCTTCGCCGGGCATGCCGGGCGCGACCTGTTCGACAGCCTGGTGGTGTTCGAGAACTACCCGGTGGACGCCGTGCTGCGGGACAAGCAGGCAGGAGGCGTGAACATTGGGACGGTCGAACTCAGCGACAAGACCCACTACCCGCTGAGCCTCGCGGTGGTGGCGGGCGAGCGGGCGCACATTCACGTCAACTACCACAGCAACCTGTTCAGCGCCGAACAGATCGACCGCCTGTGCGGCCATTTTCAGGCCTTGCTGGATGGCATCTGTCGCTTCCCGGACGCGTGCATCGGCGACCTGTCGATGCTCACCGCGCGCGACGTCAGCGAACTGCACGCCTGGAACACGCCGCCGTTCTCGCCATACGAGGATCGCCCGATTCACGAACTGATCGCCGATCACGCCCGTTTGCGTCCTGACAGCATCGCGCTGGTCCACGGCGAACAGCGCCTGACTTACGCCGAGTTCGACCGCCGCGCCAACCGACTGGCCCACGCCTTGCGCGCTCGTGGCATCGGCACCGAAGTGCGGGTGGCGATTGCCATGGAGCGCGGGGTCGATCTGTGGGTGTCGTTCATGGCGGTGCTGAAAGCGGGCGGGGCGTACATCCCGCTGGACCCGGACTATCCGACCGAGCGCCTGCGTTACATGCTTGAAGATGGCGGCGTGAAGCTGCTGATTTCCCATGACGCAGCCCTGAATCGCGTGCCGGTGGGCGACGTGCCGTTGCTCAATCTGGATCAGCTCGACGTCTCGGCTGAGCCGCCCACTGCGCCGGACGTTGTGATTCATCCGCAACAACTGGCCTACCTGATTTACACCTCCGGCTCGACCGGAAAGCCCAAAGGCGCGGCCATCGCCCACGGTGACATTTCGATGCACATCCAGACCATCGGCGAGCGTTACCGCTTCACCGCCGAGGACCGGAAATTCCACTTTCTGTCGATCAGCTTCGACGGCGCCCACGAAGGCTGGATGATGCCGATGTGTTACGGCGCTCGTGTTGTCCTGCGCGACCAGGAATTGTGGAGCGTGGAGCAAACCTACGACACGCTGATTCGCGAAGGCATCACGGTCGCTTCGTTCCCACCTAGCTATTTGCGTCAGCTGTCGGATTGGGCCGGTTTGCAGGGCAAGGGGCCGGGAGTAAAAACCTACTGCTTCGCCGGGGAAGCGTTCAGCCGCGAAATGCTGCATGACGTGATTCGCAACCTGCAGCCGCTGTGGATCATCAACGGCTATGGGCCGACCGAAACCGTGGTCACGCCGACGCTCTGGCTGGCCTCTGCGGAGACCGCCGATTTCACCACGGCCTACGCGCCGATTGGCGATCTGGTGGGTGACCGTCAGGGTTACGTGATGGACGCGGATCTCAACCCGCTGCCGCAAGGCATCGCCGGTGAGCTGTATCTGGGCGGCGCCGTGGCGCGAGGTTATCTGGACCGTCCGAGCGCCACGGCCGAGCGTTTCTTGCCGCACCCGTTCCGCGCCGGTGAACGCCTCTACCGCAGCGGCGATCGCGTAAGGCTGAACAGCGAAGGGCTGCTGGAGTATCTGGGCCGCATCGATCATCAGATCAAGATTCGTGGTTTCCGCATCGAAGCAGGCGAAATCGAAGCGGCGTTGAAAGGCTGCGAGGGCGTACGTGAAGCGCTGGTCATCGTCCGTGACACATCGAACGGCAAACAGCTGCTGGGTTATGTGGGCGGCAACGGCCTGAACGACGAGCAGATCAAACAGCAACTCAAGGTGACCCTGCCGGAATACATGATTCCGGCGCACATCATCGTCATGGCGCGCCTGCCGCAACTGCCTAACGGCAAACTCGACCGCAATGCGCTGCCAGACCCGCAGGTCAGTTCCAGTGACTATCAAGCGCCCCAAGGCGCGCTGGAACAGCAGCTCGCGGCGTCCTGGCGATCGCTGCTGGGGCTCGAAGCGGTGGGGCGTTTCGATCACTTCTTCGAACTCGGTGGCCACTCGCTGCTGGCGATGCAACTGATCTCCCGCCTGCGCCACGAACACAACCTGAGCGTGCCGTTGCGCGCGCTGTTCGACGCGCCGCGTCTGGTGGATTTCGCCTCGCGCATCGTTCAGCTTGAACAGCCTGAACTGCAACTTGAGCTGACGCCGCGTCACGCCAGCCGTGCGGTGCAGTCCTTTGCGCAACAGCGGCTGTGGTTCCTCGATCAACTGCAACCGGGCGGCCACGCCTACAACCTGCCGGGGGCCGTGCGCCTGCGGGGCGAATTGAACGAAGCCGCATTGCAGTCGGCGTTCGATGGGCTGACAGCGCGTCATGAAGTGCTGCGCACCCGGTTCGTCGCGGGGGACGACGTGCCTTTGCAACAGATCGAACCGGCGAGTGCGGTACCGATCGAGCATCTGGACATCCGCCACGCAGCCGATGTTGAAACCGCATTCCATGAACTGGCGCAGAGCTTCGTCAAAGGTCCCTTTGATCTGTCGCGCAGCCCGGTCTGGCGTGTGGCGCTGGTGCGGGTCGCAGCGGACGAACAACGTCTGCTGCTGTGCCTGCACCACATGATCTCTGACGGCTGGTCGGTCCGCGTGCTGTTGCAGGAATTCAGCGAGCTGTACCGCGCTGCCGTGGAACGTCGCCCGCCGCAGCTGAACCCGTTGCCGGTGCAGTACGCCGATTTCGCCGTCTGGCAACGGGAGTGGCTGGCGGCGGGCGAGGGCGAGCGGCAGCTGCGCTACTGGCGCGAGCAGTTGGGCGATGAGCACCCGGTCCTGGAATTACCCGGCGACCGGCCGCGTCCCGCGCAACAGAGCTATCAGGGTGATCGCCTGCTGTTTGGCTTCGATACCGCGTTCAGCCAGCGCCTGCGCACGTTCGCCAAGGCCGAGGGTGTCACGCCGTTCATGGCGATTCTGTCGGCGTATCAGGTGCTGTTGTATCGCCTGAGCGGGCAGAGCGATTTGCGCATCGGCGTGCCGATTGCCGGGCGTTCGCGATTGGAGGTGGAAGGCCTGATCGGCTTCTTCGTCAGCACCCAGGTGCTACGTGCCGAAGTGTCTGCCGAACTGACTTTCCACGACGTGTTGGCGCTGGCCAAGGCGACGACCCTCGGCGCCCAGGCCCATCAAGACCTGCCGTTCGAGCAACTGGTGGAAGCGCTGCAACCGGACCGCAGCCTCAGCCACAACCCGCTGTTCCAGGTCGCGTACGACCATCAGCAACGGGACTTCGAACCGCTCGCCGGTCTGCCGGGGCTGTCCGCCGAGGTGTTACCGCTGGACGATGGCAGCAGCCAGTTCGACCTGGCGCTGAACACGTGGGAGGACGTGGACGGTTCGTTGGGCGGGTCGTGGAATTACGCCACCGACTTGTTCGATCACCGCAGCGTCGAGCGTCTGCACCAGCGTTTTGTGCAGCTGTTTGATGATTTGCTGGCGCGGCCTGAGGCGGCAATAGGCGACTTTGGATTGCTGGATGCGCAGGACCGGGTGCAGTTGGTTCAGGTGAATGGCACGGCGCGGGATAGGGGTGACGAATCGTTGTTGGTTCACCGTCAGTTCGAGCGTCTGGCGCAGCTGCATCCGGAGCGTGAAGCGTTGCGTTGCGGGGATCAGGTGCTGACCTACTCGCAACTGGATCAGCGCGCCAATCAACTCGCTCATTACCTGCGCGGGCAGGGCGTGGGGCGTGAATCGCTGGTGGGCGTGGCGGCGCTGCGTTCGGTGGAAATGGTCGTCGCCTTGTACGCCGTGGTGAAGGCGGGCGCTGCGTATGTGCCGCTGGACCCCGAATACCCGGCTGATCGTTTGCGCTACATGCTGGAAGACGCGGGGATTGGCTTGTTGCTGAGCCACAACGCAGTGATCAACGAACTGCCTGTTGTGGAAGGGTTGCAGGTGCTGAATCTGAATCGCCTAGCTCTCGACGATCAACCAGCAACAGCGCCTGTTGTAGAGATTCACCCCGAGCAACTGGCCTACATGATTTACACCTCCGGTTCGACCGGCAAACCGAAAGGCGCAGGCAACACCCACGGGGCGCTGTTCAACCGCCTGGCGTGGATGCAGGACGCCTACGGTTTGGACGCCTCCGACGCTGTGCTGCAAAAAACACCGTTCAGCTTCGATGTTTCGGTATGGGAGTTCTTCTGGCCGCTGATGGTCGGTGCGCGATTGGTCATGGCCCAGCCCGGGGATCATCGCGACCCTGCGTTGCTCACCGCTTTGATCAAACAGCACACGATCACCACGCTGCACTTCGTCCCGTCGATGCTCGCCGCGTTCATGGCTCAGGACGATCTGAGCAGCTGCGAATCACTGAAACGCATCGTCTGTTCCGGCGAAGCCCTGCCTGCCGATCTGGCGCGGGAAACCCTGCAACGCCTGCCGAATGCCGGTCTGTTCAACCTCTACGGCCCAACCGAAGCGGCCATCGACGTGACCCATTGGACCTGCACCACCGAGCCCGGCGCGTCGGTGCCGGTTGGCCGTCCGATTGCCAATTTGCAGATTCACATTTTGGACAGCCGCCTTAACCCGCAACCCATCGGCGTGCCGGGCGAGTTGTACATCGGCGGCGCTGGTCTGGCGCGCGGCTATCACCAACGCCCCGGCCTGACCGCCGAGCGTTTCGTCGCCAGCCCGTTTGGCCATGGTGAGCGTTTGTATCGCACCGGTGACTTGGCGCGCTGGCGTGCGGATGGCGCCGTTGAATACCTGGGACGCCTCGACCACCAGATCAAACTGCGCGGCCTGCGGGTCGAGATTGGCGAGATTGAAGCAGCGCTGCTGGACCATCCGGCGATCAACGAAGCGGTCGTGGTCGCCCGCCAACTCGCCACTGGCACGCAGCTGGTGGGCTACCTCGTTGCCCGAGCGTTCGATGAAGAGCAGCTGCGCACCCAACTGAAACAGCGCCTGCCGGAGTACATGGTGCCGGCTTATCTCGTTACGCTGGACCGCTTCCCGCTGTCGGCCAACGGCAAGCTGGACCGCAAGGCGCTACCCGAACCGCAGCTGCAACAGCGCGATTTCGAAGCGCCGCTGAGCGGCGTCGAAAGCGAACTGGCGGAACTGTGGCAAGACCTGCTCGGCATCCCGCAGGTCGGGCGTCGGGACAACTTCTTCGAGTTGGGCGGTCACTCGTTGCTGGTGATTCAGCTGGTGGCGCAGATCCGTCGCGACCTCACGCTTGAGCTGCCATTGAGAGCGTTGTTCGAGTCGCCGGTGCTGGCCGATCTCGCGCAGTACCTCAGCACCTGCGCCGAGCAGGCCGCCATGCCCGCGTTGCTGCCCGGCAGCGACCGTGAGTTCGCGCCGCAGTCATTCGCCCAACAGCGGCTGTGGTTCCTCGCGCAACTGGAGCCGGAGAGCGCCGCGTACAACCTGCCGTGTGTGCTCAACCTGAGCGGCACGCTGAAGGTCGACGCCTTGCAGCGCAGCTTCGAGGCATTGGCGGCCCGTCACGAAAGCCTGCGCACCTGCTTCACACCGGGCCAGCAGGGCGTGCCGTTGCAGCGCATTTTGCCGATAGGACCGGTGCCTGTTGCGCGTCACGACCTGCGCGACAGCGACCAGCCTGAGGCCGATTTCGCTGAACTCGCGCACGCCTTCATGGAACAGCCGTTCGACCTCGACGCCGAGCGTGCGCCGTGGCGGGTCGGGCTGGCGCGGATCGCGGACGATCAATGGCGCTTGCTGCTGTGCATGCACCACATCGTCTCCGACGGCTGGTCGGTGCAGGTCATGCTGGACGACTTCGCGCAGCTGTACCGCGCGTTCTCCCAAGGTCTGGACGCGCAACTGCCGAGCCTTACGATTCAATACGCCGACTACGCCGCCTGGCAGCGGGACTACCTGAGCGGTCGTGAACGCGAGCGGCAGCTGAGTTGGTGGCGCGAGGCGCTGGGTGATGAGCAGCCGGTGCTGGAATTGCCGTCTGACCGTTCCCGTCCCGTCGAGCGTGACGGCAAGGGCGGGCGCCATGCCTTCGTGTTGCCGCAGGAGCTTGCCGACCGGCTGCGGCGCACGGCGAAGGCGCAGGACGCCACGCTGTTCATGCTGTTTCTGGCCTCTTTCGACACGCTGCTGTATCGCCTCAGCGGCCAGCGCGACCTGCGCATCGGCGTGCCGGTGGCGGGGCGGGCTGACTTGCAAACTCAAGGCCTGATCGGCTTCTTCGTCAACACTCTGGTGCTGCGCGCGCAGGTAAGGGGCGATCAGCCGTTCACGGAACTGCTCGCTCAGGTGAAAGACAACCTGCTGGGTGCTCATGCCCATCAGGACCTGCCGTTCGAGCAGTTGGTGGAAGCACTGCAACCGGCGCGCAGCCTGAGCGTCAACCCGCTGTTCCAGGTGAGCTACAACCACCAGCAACAGCCGGACATGTCCCGCCTGCAATTCGACGGCCTGAGCATCGAAGCGCAGCCATGGGACATCAAGGGCGCGCAGTTCGACCTGGTGCTCGGCACCTTCGAACATCAGGACGGGCGCATCAGCGGCTATCTCGACTACGCCACCGACCTGTTTGACGCCGCGACCGTGGCGCGTCTGTACGACCAACTGCTGACCGTGCTGAACGCCGTCTGCGCCGCACCGGAAACGGCCATCGGCGACTTGCCGTTGCTCAGTGAGGCCGATCTGGCCGCGCTGGATCAGTGGAACACACCGCCGTTCTCGCCGTACGTGGATCGACCGATTCACGAACTGATCGCCGATCATGCCCACTTGCGTCCTGACAGCATCGCGCTGGTCCACGGTGAACAGCGCCTGACCTTCGCCGAGTTCGACCGTCGCGCCAACCAACTGGCCCACGCCTTGCGCGCTCGTGGCATCGGCACCGAAGTGCGGGTGGCGATTGCCATGGAGCGCGGGGTCGATCTGTGGGTGTCGTTCATGGCGGTGCTGAAGGCGGGTGGCGCATACATCCCGCTGGACCCGGATTATCCGACCGAGCGCCTGCGTTACATGCTTGAAGATGGCGGCGTGAAGCTGCTGATTTCCCATGACGCAGCCCTGAATCGCGTGCCGGTGGGTGACGTGCCGTTGCTCAATCTGGATCAGCTGGACGTTTCATCGGAACCGGACACCGCGCCAAACGTCACGATCCATCCGCAACAGCTGGCTTACTTGATTTACACCTCCGGCTCGACCGGAAAGCCCAAAGGCGCGGCCATCGCCCACGGTGACATTTCGATGCATATCCAGACCATCGGCGAGCGTTACCGCTTCACCGCCGAGGACCGGAAATTCCACTTCCTGTCGATCAGCTTCGACGGCGCCCACGAAGGCTGGATGATGCCGATGTGTTACGGCGCTCGTGTTGTCCTGCGCGACCAGGAACTGTGGAGCGTGGAGCAGACCTACGACACGCTGATTCGCGAAGGCATCACGGTCGCTTCGTTCCCACCGAGCTATCTGCGTCAGCTGTCGGATTGGGCCGGTTTGCAGGGCAAGGGGCCGGGGGTGAAAACCTACTGCTTCGCTGGCGAAGCGTTCAGCCGCGAAATGCTGCATGACGTGATTCGCAACCTGCAGCCGCTGTGGATCATCAACGGCTATGGGCCGACCGAAACCGTGGTCACGCCGACGTTGTGGCTGGCCTCTGCGGAGACCGCCGATTTCACCACGGCCTACGCGCCGATTGGCGACTTGGTGGGCGACCGTCAGGGCTACGTGATGGACGCGGATTTGAACCCACTGCCGCAAGGCATCGCCGGTGAGCTGTATCTGGGCGGCGCCGTGGCGCGAGGTTATCTGGACCGTCCGGGCGCCACCGCGGAGCGTTTCTTGCCGCACCCGTTCCGCGCCGGTGAGCGCATTTACCGCAGTGGCGACCGCGTGCGCCTGAACAGCGAAGGACTGCTGGAGTATTTGGGCCGCATCGATCACCAGATCAAGATTCGTGGTTTCCGCATCGAAGCAGGCGAAATCGAAGCGGCGTTGAAGGGCTGCAAGGGCGTGCGTGAGGCGCTGGTCATCGTCCGCGACGGGGCCAGCGGCAAACAGCTACTGGGCTACGTCGGCGGCAACGCGCTGAGCGAAGACAGCCTCAAGCAGCAACTAGGCCGCACGCTGCCGGAATACATGGTGCCCGCGCACATCGTGATTCTGGAGCGTCTGCCGCAGCTGCCCAATGGCAAGCTCGACCGCAACGCGCTGCCGAACCCGCAGATCAGCAGCCACGCCTTCGAAGCGCCCCAAGGTGAGCGCGAAACGCAATTGGCGCAGGTCTGGCAGCAGCTCCTGCGCATCGACAGCGTCAGCCGCCAGGACAGCTTTTTCGAGCTGGGCGGCGATTCGATTCAGTCGCTGGCGGTGATCACCCGCTTGCGCCAAATCGGTTTGAAACTGGTGCCCAAGGACGTGTTCAGCCATCCACGGCTGAAAGACCTGGCCCTGCGGCTGACAGCGGTTGAAGCCAGCGCGCAAGTGATCGTCGATGAAACGCCAACCGGCGAGCTGCCGCTGACGCCGATTCAGGCGCATTTCTTCGAACAGCCGATGGTCAATCGCGGGCATTTCAACCAGGCGCTGCTGCTAGAGGTTCAACGCCCGGTGGAGGCGGCCGTGCTGGGCCGAGCGTTGGACGCCGTGCTGCGCCATCATGACGGGCTGAACCTGCGTTTCACTCAGCGCGACGATGGCAGCTGGCAACAGGCGTATCGCCAGACGCCGGCGAGCGGCAGCCTGTGGGTGCGCGATGTGGCCGATGACGCCGGGTTGACGGCGTTGTGTCAGGCCGCTCAACGCAGCCTCGATCTGGACAACGGGCCGCTGCTGCGACTGGTCTTGGCGCAGATGCCGCAAGGTCAACGCCTGTTGCTGGTGGCCCATCACCTCGTGGTCGATGGCGTGTCGTGGCGTGTGTTGCTGGAAGACCTGTCCCGCGCTTACGCGCAACTGGCGTCGAACAGCGACGTTCATCTCGGTCCGAAATCCAGCAGCTATCAACGCTGGGCGCAGCATCTGCTGCAAGCGGCGCAGGCCGCTGAGCGAGAAGCCGAAGTGGCGTCTTGGGTCGAGCGAATCGGGCAGGGCGAGGGCGTCTGGCCGGTGGACCACGCCGAAGGTCGCGCCACCCAGCAAGACCTCGAACAGACCGAACTGCTGCTGGATACGGAATTGACCCGCCGCCTGCTGCGCGAAGCCCCAGCGGCGCTGGAGGCGCGGGTGGATGAAATCCTGCTGGCGGCATTGGCTCAGGCCTTGGGCCGCTGGACCGGTCAATGCGAGCACCTCGTTGCACTGGAAGGGCACGGCCGTGAAGCGCTCAGCGAAGGCCTGGACGTTGGCCGCACCGTGGGTTGGTTCACCAGCCTGTTCCCGGTGCGGGTCGAGGCGGCGAGCGACATTCGGCGGACCGTCGATCAGGTGCGCGCCGTCGTGCGAGGGCTGCCGGACAAAGGCGTCGGTTTCGGCCTGCTGCGCTATTTGGGCAGCGAATCCGTGCGTCAACGACTGGCCGCCCTGCCGGAGCCGAAGGTGGTGTTCAACTACCTCGGCCAGTTCGATCAGGATTTGGGCGATGGCCGTTTCGCGCCATCGACGGTGCCTGCCGGTGACCTGATCGACCCGACTACGCCGCTCAATCGCGAGCTGGAAATCAACGGCCAGGTCTTCGCCGGGCAACTCGGGCTGACCTTCCGTTTCAGCGGTCAGCGTTATGGGCGCGAGACCATCGAGCGGCTGCAAGTGGCGTTTCGCGCCGCGCTGGTGGAGTTGCTGGATGGCCTGCCGATCAAAAACGCCTCGCCAGTCGCACAGGCCAAACCGGCGAGCAATTCTGGCACCCCGAACCCGCTGATCCGCCTGAGCAGCGGCGCCAGCGACAAGCCCGCCGTGTTCTGCGTGCACCCGGTCAGCGGCACGGTGGTCGGGTATTACGCGCTGGCGCGGCGTCTGTCGGCGCAGTGGGACGTGTGGGGGATTCAGAACCGTCAGGTGCTGGACGGCCAGTGGCGCGACACGTCCATCGAACAAATGGCCCGCGACTACGTCAAGGCGCTGTTGGAGCAGCAGCCGTCCGCGGCCTATCGCCTGATCGGCTGGTCGATGGGCGGCACGATGGTGCTGGAAATGGCCCGTCTGCTGACCCGCCTGGGCAAACGCGTGGCGTTCATCGGCCTGATCGACGGCTACGTGCCAGGCGCCGGGCAGCCGCGTCCACCAGTGCCAGAAACGGCGCCTCAATCCTTAGCTGACGGCGAGGCCGAAGGCGACGAACACTGGCAGCAGTTGCTCGGCGTCGAGCGGCACATGCGCCAGTTGGCCAACCAATGCCGGGACATCCCGACGCTCCGCGTGCCGGTGTACGCCTGGTGGGCCGAGCAGTCGCCGGAAAACAACGAAAACGCACCGGCTCTTCTGGAGCAGGGCATGGGTGGGCGCATGCAGGTTTCGGCCTGGATCGATGCCGACCACCTCTCGATCGTCCGTGATCAGTCGTTCATTACCCAATTGGCCGAGTCCCTCGCGCAGGTCAACGAGCGCCCTCAGTCCCAGGATTTTCAGGAGCAGGAATATGCATAGCCCACACAACGTCACGTCCATTGGCGAGCTGAGCCCAGAGGTCGCATTGATCAACGCCGATTACCGGTTCGCGCCCAACGCGCGACTGGCGCGGCAGGCGGCCGTGGAATCCAACGCCCGCAGTTACCCGCGGCGCATTCCGCTGGAACTCAAGCGCGCCCAGGGCATTCATGTGCAAGACAGCGAAGGGCGCTGGTTCATCGACTGCCTGGCCGGCGCAGGCACCCTTGCGTTGGGCCACAACCACCCCGAGGTGGTGCAGTCGATGCGCAACCTGCTGGACGGTCAGCGCCCGCTCCACACCCTCGACCTGATGACCGAGGCCAAGGACGACTTCATTCGCGAGCTGTACGCCTTGCTGCCGCCGGAATTCGCCAAGGACGCGCGCATTCAATTCTGCGGCCCGGCGGGCACCGACGCGGTCGAGGCGGCGCTGAAACTGGTGCGCACCGCCACCGGGCGCAGCAACCTGATGGCCTTTCATGGTGCCTACCACGGCATGACTCAGGGTGCGCTGGGCCTGATGGGTAATCTGGGGCCAAAAGCGTATCTGGACGGCATGGCCTCGAACGCGCAGTTCCTGCCATTCCCTTACGACTACCGTTGTCCGTTCGGTGTAGGCGGTGAGGCCGGGGAACGCATCGGCCTGCATTACATCCAGAACCAACTGACCGACCCGGAAAGCGGCGTGTTGCCACCGGCGGGGATGATCCTTGAAACGGTGCAGGGGGAGGGCGGTGTGGTGCCCACGTCGGCCCACTGGCTGCGGGAGATTCGTCGCATCACGCACGAGGCGGGGGTGCCGCTGATCCTCGACGAAATCCAGTGCGGCGTGGCCCGTACCGGCAAGCCGTTCGCCTTCCAGCACGCCGGTATCGTGCCCGATGTGTTGGTGCTGTCCAAGGCCATCGGCGGCAGTCAGCCGATGGCAGTGGTGGTCTATCACCAGAAGCTCGACGTCTGGAAACCCGGTTCCCACGCCGGGACTTTCCGGGGCAACCAACTGGCGATGGTGGCCGGTGCCACCACCCTGCGCATCGTGCGCGAGCAGCAACTGGATCAACACGCTGCTGCCATGGGCGAACGTTTGAGCGGTCATCTGCGTGCCTTGCAAAAAGACTTTCCGCAAATGGGCGACGTGCGCGGTATGGGCCTGATGCTCGGCGTGGAAATGGTCGACCCCGAGGGCCGTCCGGACGTGCTGGGGCGTTTTCCCCACAGCGGCGAATTGGCCTCGAAGATTCAGCGCCATTGCCTGCAACGGGGGCTAATCATTGAAGTCGGCGGCCGTCATTCCAGCGTCATCCGTTTCCTCCCGCCGCTGATCGTCACAGCGGCGCAGATCGACCAGATCGCCGAGATTTTCCGCGCCGCTGTCTCGGCCGCCATCCATACCTGATAAGTCGCGACCCTATGAGCGGAGTACCACGGGGATGGCACTTCGCTTTTATGCGGAACAACAATGGTAATGAGAACGTTTCTTTGTTACATTTTCACGCTTTTTTGACATATCCAGTCAAATTTTGGGGCGAGGGGCCCTGGGTTTTTCAAAGGGAGGGGGAGTTCGGATGGTCAGTAACAACACACAACAATTCAAGGTGAAAGCCCTGGCAGCACTGGTCGCCGCGGTCGCTTGCCACGGCGTGGCATGGGCTGACAATGCCCCTGCGAAACCAGCGAATGGCGCCATTCAGTTACAGAATTCGGTGGTGTCAGGTGAAGCCCCGGTCGCCGAAACGGATGTGGGTTACCAAGCGAAGAACAGCACCGCAGGCACCAAAACCAGCACGCCATTATCGGAAACGCCGCGTTCGGTGTCGGTGGTGACACGTCAGCGCATGCAGGATCAGGCGTCGCAGACCCTGACCGACATCCTCGGCTACGTGCCGGGCATTTTCGCGCCACCGTTCGCCGTGGGCGACGGCCTGGCCGGTGACCTGTTCTCGATTCGCGGCTACAACGCCACCGACTACGGCTACGGTCTGCTGAAAGACGGCCTGCGCCTGCAAGGCAACCGCTACGACACCACTACCGAACCCTATGGCCTGGAACGCACCGAAGTGTTCCGTGGCCCGAGCTCGATCCTCTACGGCGAAAACGCGCCGGGCGGGCTGGTCAATCTGGTCAGCAAACGCCCGACCGAAGTGGCCCAGGGTGAAGCCAAATTCTCCTATGGCAGCAACAACCGTCGTCAACTCGGCCTTGACGTCTCTGGCCCGCTGACCGACGACAACCGCATTCTGGGGCGTGTCGTAATGCTCGGCCGCAACGCCGACACCCAAGTGGATTCGGTGCCCGACGACCGTCTTTACATTGCGCCGTCGATGACCTTCAACTTCGACGAAGACACCGCGCTGACCCTGCTGTCTTCGTACCAGCGCGACCGCACCAAGCTGTTATTGGGCTACCCGGCGGCCGGCACGTTGCTCAACAACGTCAACGGCAAAATCGGCAAAAGCCAGTTCAACGGCAACCCGAACTGGGACGATTTCGAACGCGAAAGCTGGACCCTGGGCTATGAGTTCAGCCACCAGTTGAACGAGAACTGGCAGTTCCGTCAGAACTCGCGCTACATGGAATCGCGCATCGATCGTCACGAAACCTGGCCGAACAACCTAAACAACGGCGGCTTCGGCAGCACGCTGACCAGCACGGCCTATGACCGTGACAACAAGTCCATTGCCTATTCCCTCGACAACCAGTTCGAAGGCCACTTCACCTCCGGCGCGCTGGAAAACACTGTCTTGCTGGGCGCCAGCTACGACCGCACCTCGTTCAACCAGGATTGGGCAGCGGGCAACGGCGGCACCTTCAACGCCTTCAACCCGCTGTTCCCGGCTGGCAATCCGCGGATGATCGCGACGATCCAGAACTCGCAGCTCGACCAGCAGATGTACGGGCTGTACAGCCAGTTGCAGAGCAAATACGAGAACTGGATCTTCCTGCTCGGCGGCCGTCAGGACTTCGTGAACAGCAAGTACCGCAACCGCGCGGGCACCACGAGCGGCCTGGCGGATCTGGACGGCTGGGACCACCGTTTCAGCTGGCAGACCGGGTTGATGTACCAGTTCGAAAACGGCATCTCGCCGTACGTCAGCTACTCGACGGCGTTCACCCCGGTGCAACAGTCGTCGCAGCCGAATGGGGATTTGCTGCATCCGATCCTCAGTCACCAATACGAAGCCGGGGTGAAGATCGAACCGAAGGGCTGGAACTCCACGTTCAGTGCAGCGGTGTTCGAACTGACCAAGACGGATGACGTGGTGGCCGGTGCCAACGGTTTCAGCCAGCAGGTCGGTGAGAGCAAGTCCAAAGGCATCGAGTTGGAAGCCAACAGCGACATCACCGAGAACCTCAGTCTGACGGCGTCGTACACCTACACCGATGCCCGCGTGACGAAAGATGCGCCGGGCTCGTTGTACGAGGATCATCAGTTGACCGGCATTCCGCGCAATCAGGCGTCGGGCTGGGCGACTTATCGTTTCCTCGACGGTCCGTTGAGTGGCTTTCGTGTAGGCGGCGGGGTGCGGTATTTCGACAACACCTTCGCGTATACCGCACCGACGCTGTACGGCAAGTTGAAGACGGGCGATGTGACGCTGGTGGATGCGTTGGTCGGGTATGACATTGATAAGCATTGGTCGGTGGATGTGAACGCGAAGAACCTGTTTGACAAGGAGTATGTCAGCGGGTGCAACAACGCCGGGCGGTGCTATTGGGGAGAGGAGCGTACCGTGTTGGGGACGGTGGCGTTCCGCTGGTAAGGGTCAGGGGTTGAAGAGAAGGGCAGGCACGGGTGACGTGGCTGCCCTTTTTTTTGCGTCCATATCCATTTCTTCGGGTGTGGCTGATATCGGTTCCGCCCTTACGGCGGGTCACTTTTGTCAAGAGCCACAAAAGTAACCAAAAAGGCCCTGCTCCTGGCTTGGCCCTCGTTCCTCGGGTTCCCGAACGCCGGCGACGCTCCGTGGGCCCGCCGCGAAGGGCCATCCATGGCCCAGCGCGGCTCTCGCGGCATCCATGCCGCTCGACCCACTCCGCGCCGCCTGCGTTCGGCCTACGCCCAAGTCGCGTTCAGCGGTGTCTGGGCGTTCGCGCGTGAAGATCAAGAGCAAGAGTGAACGCCGCGCTTGAATGTGGACGTTATTCCTGAACTGCGCCAGCGGTTGGATGGGTGTCAAATTTCTTGGAGGGGCAGATGTGTAGGAGCCGCCGGAGGCACAACGGCCGCGAATGCGGTAGGTCAATTGCAGATGAGTGGCCTGACACCCCGCCATCGCGGCCGTCGTGCCTCCGGCGGCTCCTACAAGGATCGTGTTTGGTCAGCGGGAACGTATGAGGACAGGGGTTGTGTGGGTCGATTGCCTGCCATCCGAACGCCACCGTTGCGTGAACCGGTCGCATGACCCCCGTACGCTGCGGGGTTTGTTCCCCTGAAGACCGGAGGCCGCTGTACCTGTAGGAGCCGCCGGAGGCACGACGGCCGCGAATGCTGTAGGTCAATTGCATATGAGTGGCCTGACACCCCGCCATCGCGGCCGTCGTGCCTCCGGCGGCTCCTACAAGGATCGTGTTTGGTCAGCGGGAACGTATGAGGACAGGGGTTGTGTGGATCGGTTGCCTGCCATCCGAACGCCACCGTTGCGTGAACCGGTCGCATGACCCCCGTACGCTGCAGGGTTTGTTCCCATGATGACCGGACGCCGCTGTACCTGTAAGAACCGCCGGAGGCACGACGGCCGCGAACGCGGTGGGTCAGTTGCGGATGCCCAGTCCGACACCCCGCCATCGCGGCCGTCGTGCCTCCGGCGGCTCCTACAAGGATCGTGTTTGGTCAGCGGGAACGTATGAGGACAGGGGTTGTGTGGATCGGTTGCCTGCCATCCGAACGCCACCGTTGCGTGAACCGGTCGCATGACCCCCGTACGCTGCAGGGTTTGTTCCCATGATGACCGGACGCCGCTGTACCTGTAGGAACCGCCGGAGGCACGACGGCCGCGAATGCGGTGGGTCAATTGCATATGAGTGGCCTGACACCCCGCCATCGCGGCCGTCGTGCCTCCGGCGGCTCCTACAAGGTTCGTGTTTGGTCAGCGGGAACGTATGAGGGCATCGGTTGTGTGGATCGGTCGCACGCCACCCGAACGCCACCGTTGCGTGAACCGGTCGCATGACCCCCGCACGTTGCGGGATTTGATCCCATGGTGACAGGACGCCGCTGTACCTGTAGGAGCCGCCGGAGGCACGACGGCCGCGAACGCGGTGGGTCAGTTGCAGATGCCCGGTCTGACCCACCGCATTCGCGGCCGTCGTGCCTCCGGCGGCTCCTACGATGAAAGCGTGGGTTCAGTCAGACATGTGCAAGCTATGGAAACGCAAAACCCACAGCCTTTGCCTTTGCCTTTGCTCTCGAACGCGATGGATCAGACACCGCCGATCGCGACTTGGGTGCAGGCCGAACGCAGGCGGTGCGGAGTGGGTCGAGCGGCATGGATGCCGCGAGAGCGCCGCAAGGACATGGATGTCCGTTCGGCGCGGGCCCACGGAGCATCGCCGGAGTGAGGGAACCCTGACGAAGTCAGGGCCAAACCAGGAGCAAATGGTTTTGGTTACTTTTCCCGAAAGAAAAGTGACCCGCCGGGGGGGCGGAAAGGTGAAGCAGTGTCGCCACCGCAAATGGATAAACACACATAACGATGCACCCCCAATGACCCGCTTCAAGAAAAAAAACACTAATCATCCGCCCCCCTCATTCGTCTTCTAGATAAACCCGCATCACACGCGGCCACTCATCACCAAGAGGCACCCCCCATGAGCTTTGACGGCGAAAACACCCAATTCCGCGTAGTCATCAACCACGAAGAACAGTACTCCATCTGGCCCGACTACAAAGCCATCCCCGAAGGCTGGAAAAGTGTCGGCGTCGAAGGCGACAAACAGACCTGCCTCAACTACATCGAAACCACCTGGACCGACATGCGCCCCCTGAGCCTGCGCAACGCCATGGCCTGATCCATCCTTTTGAACTGCTGCCCTGGAGCGTCTTGCCCATGAACATGCGCATGCTCACGCCACACACCCTCCACGTCGAAACCGGCTTCCCGCTGCGGGTGTACCCCGACCAGACCGGCGCGACCCTTGCCGTTGAATTTGAAGCTCTGCGAGAGGTGGTCGACCGCCAGCTCGAACGCGACGGCGCGATCCTGTTCAGCGGCTTCGACACTGAGGGCGTCGAAGGCTTCCAGCGTTTCGCCGCTGCGTTCGGCCATCCGCTGCTCAACTATGAATTCGGCTCGACCCCCCGCAGTCAGGTCGACGGCAAAGGGGTCTACACCTCCACCGAATACCCGGCGCACCGCTCTATCCCGTTGCACAATGAACAGGCCTACACCAACGAGTGGCCCATGCGCATCTGGTTCTACTGCGCCAAGGCCGCCGCCAGCGGAGGCGAAACGCCGATTGCCGACAGCCGCGAGGTGTTCCGTCGGATCAACCCGGCGCTGCGCAAGCACTTCCAGGACAAGCGTCTGATGTACGTGCGCAACTACGGCAACGGCCTCGACCTGACCTGGCAACAGGTCTTTAACACCGAGCGCCACAGCGAGGTCGAGGACTACTGTCGCAAGCGCGGCATTCAGTGCGACTGGAACGAAGACGGCGACCTGCGCACCCGACAGCTCGTGCAAGGCGTTGCCCAACATCCGCGCACGAAGGACTGGGTCTGGTTCAACCAGGCGCACCTGTTCCACCTCTCCAACCTCGACCCCGAAATGCAGGACATCCTGCTGGACACCGTCGGCGAGGAAGGCCTGCCGCGCAATGTCTATTACGGCGATGGCAGCCCACTGGAAGACGACGCACTGGCGGAGATTCGCGGCGTGCTCGGCGAGTGCGAAGTGGTCTTCCCCTGGAACACCGGCGACGTGCTGATGCTCGACAACATGCTCACTGCCCACTCGCGCAAGCCCTTCAGCGGCGAACGCAAAGTGGTCGTGGCGATGGCCGAAGGCGTCAGTGGCGACGCGCTGCTCAACACCCCATGAGTTCGAAACCCATGCAAAAAACCAAACTGGTGTACGTCTGGTCGCTGCGCAATGCCGCCGCTGACAAGGCCGGTCAATACGTCGATTACCACGGCGAGCAACGCTACATGAAGTCGCCGCTGGAATACCTCGTCCAGGCGCTCAACGACACGCCACTGGGCGATCATTACTCCCTGGAAGGCATCATTTGCGACGACAACCCCGAGTCGGCGCGGGATCGTGAAAACATCAAAGATTACGGCTTCGCGCCGGGGCAGGGTCAGCACTGGTTCTACCCGGCAGACCTCAAGGTGCAGGGGCGTCCGGTCAATGAGTTGCTGGAAAACGTGCCATCGACCTACCGCGCGTTGGCGCTGGACGACAGCCAACGGCCCGCGGGGAAATCGGATTTCGAGCGACGTCTGGGCGAGCGTTTGAAAGCGCTGCAAGCCGAAGTCGTGGTCCTCGACGGGCTGCTGGTGATCCTCGACGAACTGGTGCGTCCGGGCGCGGATTTCCATCGTCGCATCGTCAACATCCACCCGGGCATCACCCGACTGGAATCGCCCTATGAACGTCGCGGCGCCTACGCCACTCTCGATGCGCTGTTCGGTGCGCGAGGCAAGAAGGTGGTCGACTGGAAGACCGGGGCAACCCTCGACATTCCGGTGGTGGACATGACCGGCGCGTCTTTTCACTACGTCGACAACGGCATCGATTCCGGCGAGGTGATTTTCGATGTGCTGGACACGCCCATCGCACCGGACGACACGATCCTCGAATTGCGCTGGAACAACTTCAACAACAGTCTGTTTCCGGCGCTGGAGCAGGGATTGCTGGTGTTGGCGCGGCGTCAGCCTCATTAACATCCCGCTAAAAAAAGCGGCGTCGGCCCGGGGATTCGTATCGTGATCCCGGCGCTGGCGCCGTTGTTCATTGCCGATTTCGCACACTACCGCGACGTGCTCGTGCTCGACGACGATCCACGCCCGAGCATGCCGCTGCGCATCTTCTTCACGTCGGGTGCATTCGACGACACCCTGAGCCGTTTCGGCGAGCAATATCCCGACAGCGACCAACGTGGGTTGGCCTCGATCTGGGCCAAGTATTACTTCGTGAAACTGGTTCCACCTGTGGTGGCGGCTTCGCTGATCCTGGATCATCGGCTGCCGCTGGACCTCGATGAACTGCACCTGATGCTGGACGGGCAGGGCATGCCGCTGGGCTTCAAGCTGCCGGACTCCGGCGAGCGCTGGATGCCTGAACCTGACGATGGATTTCAGCGTTTCGGAGACCTGATCGAGCATCACCTGCGCCCCTTCATTGAGGGTGTGACGCGTTGCATACGGCTGTCACCCCACGTGCTGTGGAGCAACGCGGGCAATTATGTTGAATGGTTGCTGGGCGTACTGGCGGGGGCGATGCCTCACGCCGATTTGCGCCATGGGCATGACTTGCTCAACGCCAAGCATCTGCCCGATGGCCGACGTAATCCACTGTATCAGCCGGTGCGTTATCTCAAGGTTGAGGGACAAACCGAAATGAAGCGCCAGCGGCGGGTCTGTTGCCTGCGGTATCGTGTCGGTGGACTGGTCGCCTGTGACAACTGCCCATTGAGCGCACAACGCCGTTGTATGCCGAAGATGACCTTGATCACCGACCTCTGACAAAAAATGCGTGGCCTGACGCCTCGGAAAACGGGACGCTGAAACGGTTAAGTCAAACGGCTGACGTCAAAATGCCAGCAAAACTTTTCAAGATGTACGATCTCCTGCCGATAGTGAATAACCATACGACCAGGAGGTGATTCGTACCATGAAGCTTACCGTGAAGGGCAAACTGCTCTGTTTAGCCATCATTCCCGCTTTGCTGTTCGCCCTGATTCTCAGTGCCGTGGCTTCGTGGATGTTGCAGAGCAGCGCCGATCAGGAAATGAAGGAAACCCGTGAGCAATTGGTGGAGCGCAACCGCCAAGTGTTGAAGAACTACGTCGACGTGGCGCTGACCACGATCAAGCCGCTGCACGATGCTTCCGCTCAGGGCGACATGACCGCGCGGGACAAGGCGCTAGAGCTGCTGAAGCCTATGAAGTATGGCGACGACGGGTACTTCTTCGGCTACGACACCAAGGGTGTGCGGGTCTTCCGTGGCGACAGCCCCGCAGGCGTCGGCAAAAGCTTCTGGGACACCCGAGATCCGGACGGTTCCTACCATTACCAGACCTTTGTCGAGGTCGCAAAAAACGGTAAGCATTACATCGATTATGCCGCGCCCAAGCCGGGCGATGAGGCCGTGCAAGTGCCCAAACTCGGCTACACCGTGTACCTGGAAAAATGGGACATGGTGCTCGGCAGCGCGATCAACATGGACGACATCGATGCCGCCATGGTGCTGGAGCAGCAAGCCGTCACCCACCGTACCCACAGCATTCTTACCAGCGTGTTCGTGGTCACCCTGATCCTGCTCCTGATCACCGCTACGGCCGGGATCTGGACCGCAAACGGCATCGTTCGCCCGCTGCGCGTTCTCAAGACCAATCTGGATGACATTGCGGCTGGCGATGGCGACCTGACCCACCGTCTGGTGGTGACCAGTCGCGACGAATTGGGCGATCTGGCCACCTCGTTCAACCTCTTCGTCGACAAGATCCACGGCATGGTCCGGCAAGTCGCGCAGATGACCACCGACCTTGCAGGCCTCGTCGACCAGGCCACGCAACAGACCTTGCGATCCGAGCAAGCCATGCAGCGTCAGCGCGAAGAAACCGATCAGGTGGCCACGGCGATTCACGAGATGTCCGCTGCCGCTCAGGAAGTGGCCCACAGCGCCCAACGCGCTGCTGAGGCGGCTTCCGAAACCGATCACCAAGGCCAGGCCGCGCGCAAGGTGGTGGGCAACAGCATCATCGGCATGAGTTCGCTGGTGGACGACATTCGCTTGAGCGGCACCAGCCTCGACAACCTGCAGCAGGACGTGCGCTCCATCGTGTCGGTGCTCGATGTGATTCGTTCGATCGCCGAGCAGACCAACCTGCTGGCCCTCAACGCCGCCATCGAAGCTGCGCGGGCTGGTGAGGCCGGTCGCGGGTTTGCCGTGGTCGCCGATGAAGTGCGGGCGCTGGCCAGCCGTACTCAGCAGAGCACCCAGGAAATCCAGGGCATGATCACGCGCCTTGAAACAGGCACCCATGCCTCTGTCGCAGCGATGCGCCGTTCCACCGAAGCGGGCGAGGGCGCCAACCAGCAGACCAACGAAGTCGGAGTTTCGCTGGACTCCATCTCCGGCCTCATCGGCACCATCAATGCGATGAACGCGCAGATCGCCAGCGCCGCCGAAGAGCAGACGTCAGTGGCTGAAGAGATCAACCGCAGCGTGCATCAGATCGCCGGAGCCGTTGAAAACCTTGCCGAGGAAACCGAGCAGAGCGCCCGCACCATGCGCGACGTGTCTGCACTGGGCGGCAACCTCAGCGCGCTGGTCGGGCAATTCAAGATCTGATGAATCGTTTAACCCTGCGACCCAGGTAGTCTCCGGCAGTGGAAGCTGTTTAAGTAACGTGTAGATGCTTAGCTAGGTAATTAATAGCTGGCAATCGAATCCCCGGTGGCCGTCTGTCATTGCAGCAGGCGGCGCACGGCGACCCTACAACAAGAAACACCAGAAAAAGAAGCACACCCGTGTTCAGTCTCAGGAGAAATGAAAGATGTTCGATGACGACACCTCCCCGGCGCGTCGCGATTTTCTACGCAAATCGTTGACCCTCATCCCCGTCGTAACCCTGGCCGGTGCCGGCCTTCCTTCCAGTACGTTCGCCCAGACGCCGGCCAGCGATGCAGCGGCCAAGCCCGCTGCAGTCCCTGCCTCGTCCGCAGGGAATTACACGCCCACGTTCTTCACCCCCGAAGAATGGGCTTTCCTGATTGCCGCCTGTGATCGCCTGATCCCCTCCGACCACGTTGGCCCTGGCGCTGTGGAGCTGGGAGTTCCCGAGTTTCTCGACCGCCACATGCAGACGCCCTACGCGAACGGCGGCATCTGGTATATGCAGGGGCCGTTTCTGGAGGCCGCTCCCGAGTTCGGTTATCAGGGCCGCCTGAACCTGCGTGAGACCCTGCGCATCGGTATCAAGGCCATGAACGCCAACTGCAGGAAGAATTTCTCGGGCAAGGCGTTCGCCGAGCTGTCGTCGGCCCAGCAGGAAGACCTGCTCAAGTCCGCCGAAAGCGGCAAGTTGGCTCTGGACGACATCGCCTCGAAGCTGTTTTTCAGCAGCCTGCTCAACGAGGTGCGCAACGGCTATTTCGCCGACCCTTCCCACGGCGGGAACAAGAACATGGGCGCCTGGAAGATGATCGGCTACCCCGGCATGCGCGCTGACTATATGGACTGGATCACGGTGCGCGACAAGCCGTATCCATTGCCACCGGTCGATCTGGCCGGACGGAGGGGCTGAACATGGCGAACGCAAAACCGAAAGTGGACGCCGTCATTGTTGGCATGGGCTGGACTGGTGCGATTCTGGCCAAAGAACTTACCGACGCCGGCCTGAATGTGGTGGTGCTGGAGCGCGGCGCCGATCGCGATACCCAGCCGGATTTCGCCTACCCCAAAGTGGTGGATGAGCTGGAAGGTTCGGTGCATCGACGCTACTTGCAGAGCCTGGCGCAAGAGACCGTGACCGCACGGCACAACCTCACCTCGACCGCTGTGCCATATCGGCAGATGGGCTCGTTCAAGCCGGGCACCGGCGTGGGCGGCGCGGGCAGTCACTGGTCGGGCTGTCATTTCCGCGCCCTCCCGGAAGACTTCAAGCTGCGCAGCAACGTCGAGCAGCGTTACGGCGCGAAGTTCATTCCTCAGGACATGAGCATTCAGGACTTTCCCGTCACCTACGAGGACCTGGAACCGCACTTCGATCACTTCGAATACGTTTGCGGCACTTCGGGCAAGGCCGGGGTCCTCAACGGCGTGAAGCAGATCGGTGGCAACCCCTTCGAAGGCTCTCGCTCTCGGGAGTTTCCGCTGGGCCCAAACCCGAATTACCTCGGCGCGGAAATGTTCTACAAAGGCGCGCGCGAAATGGGCTGGGACCCGTATCCGATCCCTGCATCCAATGCCTCCGGCCCCTACGTCAACCCGTATGGTTGCCAGATGGGCCCGTGCAACGCCTGTGGTTTCTGTAGCGATTACGGCTGCTTGAACTACTCCAAGGCCAGCCCGAACATCAGCATTCTGCCGGTGCTGCGCCAGCGCAAGAACTTCGAACTGCGCACCCATGCTCAGGTGCTCAAAGTCAACCTCGACAGCGACGGCAAGAAAGCCACCGGCGTGACCTACCTTGACGCCCAGGGCCGCGAAGTCGAGCAGCAGGCGGATCTGGTGCTGCTGTGCGCGTTTTCGTTGTACAACGTGCACCTGATGCTGCTGTCCGGCATCGGCAAACCCTACGACCCACAGACAGGCGAGGGCACGGTCGGGCGCAACTACTCGTACCAGAACCTCAACCGCGTGGTGCTGTTTTTCAACAAGGACGTGCAGGCCAATCAGTTCATCGGCATCGGTGGCGCGGGCACGACCATGGACAACCTCAACGGCAACCAGCTGGACAATGCCAAGGCCGGTTTCGTCGGCGGCGGCATCATCTGGGCGCGACAGCCGGGGGCGGGGCCCGTGCGCGGGATCAACGTGCCGCCGGGCACGCCGAACTGGGGCACGGCGTGGAAACAGGCCGCCAGCGACGCCTTCCGCCACTCGTTCTATTTTGAAGTGCAGGGTGCCTGCATGTCGTACAAGCAGCATTACCTGAGCCTGGACCCGACCTACAAGGACGGCTTCGGTCGGCCACTGCTGCGCATGACCTTCGACTGGCACGACAACGAGGTCAAGGCTTCGCAGTTCCTGGTGGGCAAGGCCATGGAGATGTCGAAAATCCTCAACCCGACCGCATTGTCTGGCGACGCCAAGAAGCCGGGCGAGCACTACAACATCACCAAGTACCAGAGCACCCACACTTGCGGCGGCGCGATCATGGGCAGCGATCCGAAGACCTCGGCGCTGAACCGTTATCTGCAAAGCTGGGACGTGCACAACGTGTTCGCCATCGGCGCCAACGCCTTCCCGCAGAACAACGGCTACAACCCGACCGGCATGGTCGGTGCACTGGCGTACTGGTCGGCCAAGGCCATTCGCGAGCAATACCTGAGAAACCCCGGCCCGCTGGTTCAGGCCTAAGGAGAGACGATCATGAAAAAGCTTCTCTCAAGTCTGCTCGTCATTGCCGTCGTCGCGTTGGGTGGGGTGCTTGGCGTTGCCTTCTGGCCAACGTCCACCCCAAAACTGGCCGCCGATACGTCCACCGATCAAGCCGCGCTGATCGAAAGAGGCCGTTACCTGGCCGATGCCGGTGATTGCACGGCGTGTCACACCGCCAAAGGCGGCAAGCCATTCGCTGGCGGTCTGCCGATTGCGTCACCGATCGGTACGCTGTACAGCAGCAACATTACGCCTGACAAAGCCTCCGGCATTGGCAGTTACACGCTGGACGACTTCGACCGCGCACTGCGCCATGGGATTGCCGCCAATGGCAACAGCCTGTACCCGGCGATGCCGTATCCGGCTTACGCGCGCACCCGCGACGACGACGTGCGGGCGCTGTACGCGTACTTCATGCACGGTGTCGCGCCGGTCTACGCCGAAAACCGCGCCAACGACGTGCCCTGGCCGTTGTCGATGCGCTGGCCGCTGGCGGTCTGGCGCAAGGTCTTCGCACCCGCCCCGCAAGACGTGGCATTCAACCCGGCGCGGTATCAGGACCCGCAAGTGGCACGCGGCGCCTATCTGGTCCAAGGGCTGGGGCATTGCGGCAGTTGCCACACGCCACGGGCGCTGACCCTGCAGGAGAAGGCGCTGGATGAATCCGGCGACGCGTTCCTGTCGGGTGGGCCAGTGATTGATGGCTGGCTGGCCGTGAACCTGCGTGGCAATCCTGCAGACGGTCTGGGTAATTGGAGCGCCGATGACATCGTGGCCACCCTGCGCAGCGCGCGCAGCGAGACCCACGCGGTACTCGGCGGGGCGATGGGCGATGTGGTGGTGCACAGCACTCAGCACCTCAACGACCAAGACCTGAAGGCTGTGGCTGCCTACCTGAAAACCCTGCCGGCGAGTGCTCGTCAGGTGTCCGCGTTCAACGCCGACCCATCCACCGCCAAGGCCCTGCAGGCGGGACAAGAAGGCAGTCGCGGTGCCGAGCTGTACGTCGACAACTGCGCAGCTTGCCACCGCACCGACGGCCAGGGCTATCAGCGGGTGTTCCCAAAAATAGCCGGTAACTCGTCGGTACTCTCGGAAGACCCGGTGTCGATGATCCGCCTGGTGCTGGCGGGCAGCAAACTGCCGGCCACCGCCACTGCGCCTTCGGAACTGGGCATGCCCGGTTTTGCCTGGAGGATGTCGGATGAGGAAGTGGCGCAACTGCTGACCTTCATCCGCAGCAGCTGGGGTAACCACGCGCCTGCCGTCAACGCGGGGCAGGTGGCGCAGCTGCGGGCGACCTTGCCCGAGCCGTCGCCGGCGGTGGACCGTACGGACATAGCCAAGCCGTAACCACGTGAAGCGATCATCCGGACGCTGCAACGGTGTCTGGACGGTCGCATCCCGAATACATTCGCTCTCACAGGTTTGCGCGCGATTTCGCCATGCGATCTACCCTGTGGGAGCGAATGCATTCGCGAACGGTTTTTCAGGCGACATCAATGGCACGAACGAGCCATGGCATCAGATATCCGTCGACTTGGTCACCGCTTCCCACGCCGTGATCTCAGCCTGCAGCTGTTCCAGCTTGTCCCGCACCAGCTTCAACGCATCGCTGCCCAGTAGCAGGTGTGCAGGCGGGGCGTCGCTGGCGATCAGCGTCAGGATCGCGTTCGCGGCCTTGACCGGATCACCCGGTTGCTTGCCGCTGCGTTCTTCCCGGGCCTTGCGGATCGGGTCGAAGCTCTCGTCGTAATCGGCGATCTGCCGTGGCGAGCGCTGCATCGAACGACCGGCCCAGTCGGTGCGGAAACCGCCGGGTGCGACTGCCGTCACGAACACGTTGAACGGCTTCAATTCCTTGCCCAACGACTCGGAAATCCCCTCCAGCGCGAACTTGCTGCCGTGATAGAACGAGATCCCCGGCATGGTAATGAAGCCGCCCATGGAGGTGATGTTGATGATGTGGCCGTTGCGGCGTTGACGGAACAGCGGCACAAAGGCCTTGGCGATGGCCACCGCGCCGAACACGTTGACCTCGAACTGGTGACGCATCTCCTCCAGCGTCGATTCCTCGAACACGCCTTCGTGGCCATAACCTGCGTTGTTGACCAGTACATCCACCGGGCCGAAGGCCTTGTCGACGTCATTGATGACGCTGTCGATGGCGGCGAATTCAGTCACGTCCAGCAGCACGCCATGGGCGCGGCCGGGGGCCTGGGCTTCGAAGCTTTCAATGGCGTCCTGGTTGCGCAGCGTGCCGATGACCTTATGTCCCGCCGCTAGTGCCTGAGCGGCCAGCGCCTTGCCGAAACCTGTGCTGACGCCGGTGATGAACAGGGTTTTCGTCGAACTCATAACGTTTCCCTCTCGAAGCGCGTTGCGGTGGCTGAAAGTCCCCATGCTAGGAACGGCAGAGCGAAACCCGCTCACCCAGTTCTACGCGATGATTGCCTGATCCTGCCGTGAGCTCCTGCAGGGCTGTGTGGGTAGAAACGTCGTGACTCATACCCGAGGAATGAGCGTATTTTTCTTCACCAACCGCAACCCGCTGGCAATGCTGCCCACCGCCGCGAACCCCGCACCAATGCTCAACGCCAGCACCGGCCCGTGGGCGTTGGAAATGCCGAAACTCAACGCCACTAACGCCGCGCCGGTGGCTTGCCCGATCAAACGGGCGGTGGCGATGGTCCCGCTGGCGCCGCTGGAACGCTCCTTCGGCGCGCTGGTCATCAGGGCTTTCTGGTTCGGCGCCTGGAAGAAGCCGAAGCCGATGCCGCACAGAATCATCCGCGCTGTGATCGAGAGGACGCTGGCGTCGGCGGGCATGGTCGCCAAGGAAATCATGCCAATGCACAGCATCGCCAGCCCGATCCCGCCCAGTAACCCCGGCGGATAGCGGTCTGACAGACGCCCCGCGACCGGCGCAATCATCGCCACCACCACCGACCACGGCGTCATCAGAAACCCGGTCTGCACCGGGTCACGGCCCAGGGTGATTTCAAAAAAGAACGGCAGCGACACGAACGCCAGGCCCTGGGTCGCGAACGAGCAAAAGGCAGTCAGCGCCGACAGGGCGAACATCGGGCGTTTCAGTAGGTCCAGCGGAAACATTGGCGCCGGATGCCCGGCTTCGCGTTTGAGCATCGCCGCGCCGCCCACCAGGAAGACAGCCAGGGCAATCAGGACGCTGCTCATCGAGCCCAGTTGCGCGGCTTGGCTTAGCGCGAAGATCAACGCCCCGAACGTGATGACGTTGAGAATCGCGGTGACGCGGTCGAAGGTCAGGCTGCCGGGTTTGGTCAGCGGCAGCGAGTTCCAGGCGAACACCAGCGCGAACAGGCCGATGGGAATGTTGATCGCGAACAGCCACGGCCAATGCGCCACCGACAGCACGAGGGAGGCGATGGTCGGGCCGATGGAGAATGACGTACCCACTACCAGCGCATTCATGCCCAGGCCACGACCGAGGCGCTCGGCAGGGAAGATCGAGCTGATCAGTCCGGCATTCACGCTCATGATCGCGCTGGCGCCGATGCCTTGCAGCACGCGGGCGACCGTCAGGGTCGGCAGTGACCAGGAGAAGGTGCACAGCGCCGACGACACTACGAACAGAATCAGGCCACCGAGGTACACCTTGCGCTGCCCCAGCACTCCGCCCAACGCAGCAAACGGCAGCAGTGTCGCGACCGCAGCCAACTGGTAGGCATTGATGATCCACACCGATGCGGCAGGGGACGCGTTGAGATCGGCGGCGATGGCGGGCAGGGCTGTGTTGGCGATAGCGGTGTCGAGCGTGGCGAGGGCGATAGACAGCAAAATCGCGAGCATGCCGCGAAACTCGCGTGACGTGAGCTTATCATTCATGGGCGGGGCATCTTGAGGGGCGGGCTGGGTTGCGGGCTGGACCATTATCGACAACGCTCCGGAGACGGGTGCAGGCAAAACCAACGCGTATGGTGCCGGTTTGTTAGGGGGCTATGCAATGGACAGATCGCCGGGATTGAAGCGGATTATTGGAACATTCAAAGGACCGGTCGAGGGCATTGGACGTCAAGGCACGCGCCTGCCCGCGATAACGCCCGACCGCCAGCCGCACACCGTGTGACACCACACTCCACGAACCCCGCGGCCAAGCGTGCCCTATAACAAATCGCTATCTCCTGTGGGAGCCGGCTTGCTGGCGAATGGCTCAGCCGCATCATTGCCGGACGCCACACCGTTTCCCCCAGCAAACCGATTTCAGCAAGGCTGTATATAGGTCACGCCCTCTGTGACCGACATCAGGTATGCGGGAGCCAACTCGCTGGCGAATGCGTGGGATCAGGCACAACAGTGCTGAATGACACACCACCCCCTCCAGCGAGCCGGCCCCGTACTCTTTTCGCAAGCTCGGGTTCAACCCCCGGCGGTATCGATATCGCCGTCGGTATCCCCGGTCCGGTTTTCTTCCTTGGTCTTATCCGGCGACTCGTGTTCTTCAGGCTCAAAATCCGGGGTGAAGCTGTTCTCCCCTGATTGGCCGCCATGGCTCTCCTGACGTTCCGCACCGTCATTGCTTTGGCTTTGCGGGCCTTGGGACGCCGGAGCCTTGTCCTGACCCATATCGTTATCAGGCGTATCCGGGTCGATGGCGGGGTCGTTGCGTTCTGGGATTTGCTGATCTTGGGCAGTCATAGGCACCTCTTCTCGATACCCCGGGTTCTCCGGGTCTTAGCGATATTGAGGGCAGCGCAGCGCAGGCGTTCGATGAATCTGCCGGGCGGTTGTAAAGGGGTCAGCTGTCGCGGTAAGCCCCGGTCACCGGCAGGCGGCTGCCGAGGCGGTAGCGTGAGGAAGGATGGGCGAGACGCACGTAGGTCACCACGCGGCCATTGTTCCAGGTGCGGCGGATCAGCACCAGGCAGGGCTCGTCAGCCTCGATCTGCAAATGCTTGCGTTCTTCCGCAGAGGGATGGCTGGCCTCGACGATGTGCTCCATTTCATCCGGCTGAAGGATCTGCAGCAGGTAGCGCGCCGACTGCAACGTGTCGCCGAAGGGCTGTTGCAGGAATGCCGGCGCGGTCTGCGGGTTGACGTAGCGGTCCTCCAGTTGCACCGCCACGTCGTCCTCGTAATGCACGCACAGCAGATGAAACACCGACGCCCGGGTGGGCAGCGCCAAGGCGGCGGCAATGGGCATCGATGCCGATTCCCGGGCCAGGTGCAGCACGCGACAGCGATAGCGGTGCCCGCGAGCGAGGATTTCGTCGGCGATGTTGGTGATGTGCAGCAGATTGGATTGCGGCTTGCTCTCGGCGACGAAGGTGCCGACCCCGGAAATGCGCAGCAGACGACCTTCCTCGGTCAGTTCGCGCAAGGCCCGATTGACGGTCATGCGCGACATGCCCAGTTCCAGCACCAGACGGTTCTCCGAGGGGATCAGATCGCCGGGTTTCCACACCCCGGCCACCAGCTTGCCCAGCACGAAATCCTTGGCTTTTCGGTACAGGGCCTGAGGTGCGGGCTTGTCCATCAGCGCCTCCTGAGTTGACGTATGTCCTTTTGTAGGAGCGTGGCTTGTCCCGCGATCGGCGACGAAGTCGTCGTAAATTCATTGGGCGCGGCCATGCCTGAGATGGCCAATACGCTTGAATCTACGGCTGCTACGGTCGGCCGCGCCACCGGCGCGATCGCGGGACAAGCCACGCTCCTACAGGCGGTTGATCCGCACCAACCTTATGCTTTGCCATCCTGCCAAAACGCATTGCGGTCCAGATAATTCTGCAAGAACTGCTGCAACCGCGGTTGTTCGGCGTTGTGGAAAATCTGCTGCGGCGTGCCCCGTGCGACCACTTCGCCCTGGTCGAGAAAGATCACCGAATCCGCCACCTGCGCGGCGAACCCCATCTCGTGAGTGACCACGACCATGGTCATGCCTTCCTTCGCCAGGGTCTTCATCACCTGCAGCACTTCACCCACCAGTTCCGGGTCGAGCGCCGAGGTTGGCTCGTCGAACAGCATGATGTGCGGCTCCATCGCCAACGCCCGGGCAATCGCCACGCGCTGCTGCTGACCGCCCGACAACTGCGCCGGATAGGACGAGGCCTTGTGCGCGAGGCCGACTTTGTCCAGCATCGCCATGCCACGCTGGTTCGCTTCATCGGCGGACAGTTTGCGCACCCGGCGCAGGGCCTCGCAGACGTTGCCGAGCGCGGTCATGTGCGGCCACAGATTGAACTGCTGAAAGACCATGCCGACGTTGCGCCGCACCTGATTGATCTGCGACTGCGGCGCGCGCCGACGACCCTTGTCGGTGTCCTGCCAGCCCAGCAACTGGCCTTCGATGTGAATCGCGCCTTCGTCGTACTCTTCGAGAAACGCCATGCTGCGCAACAGCGTGCTTTTGCCGGAACCCGAGGGGCCGATCAGGCACACCACTTCCGAACGCCGAACCTGCAAGTCGATGCCCTTGAGCACGCGCAAGTTGCCGAAGCTTTTGCCAACCTTGCTCAGCGTCAGGATGGTGGGCTGCTGATCGGGGCTCGCTGCCGAAGTCTTCATACGTTCACCTGGTTGCTCGGCGGTGCTCGCGGACACGGCGCCGTTGGGAATCAGAAAGCTGTTCATCGGGTTTGCCTGCTCATGAAGTGGCCGACACGGCGTTCCAGAAACATGCCCAGCCGCGAGCACAGTTCCACCAGTATCAGGTAGCCGATGCACAGCATCAGCAGGGTTTCGACGAAGGCAAAGGTCTGCGAACCGATGCCGGTGAGGACCATCGTCAGCTCCGGAATGGTGATGATCGACAGCACGGCGGTTTCCTTGCACAGCACGGTGATCATGTTGATCAGCGCCGGAAGGATGATCACCAGCATCTGTGGCAGCTGAATCCGCCAGATGCATTGCAGGCGGGTGATGCCCAGGCAATCCGCGGCTTCCAGCTGACCCCGGGCCACCGAATCGAAACCGGAGCGGAAGATCTCGGCGAAGTACACGCTGCCGTAGACACCGAGTCCGAGGATGCCGGCGGGGATCGGGTCGAGGCTCAGGCCGAAGGAGGGACCGCCGTAATACACCAGAAACAGCTGTACCAGAAACGGCGTGCTGCGGATCAGTTCGATGAACACTCGCAATGGGGCGCGTATCAGGGCGTTGCCGAAGATTTGCGCGACAGCGATCAGCATGCCCAGCACGATGCCGAGTACCACGCCGCTGCTCCAAGTGCCGAGAGTGACGAGGAAACCGGAGCCGATATCGTCCAGGTGATCGGTGATGATTGTCGGATCGAAGATCATGCGCCTTGCTCCTTCAACCGGCGTTCCAGCACGCTGCCAAGACAGGCCAGCGGTATGTTGATCAGGCAATAGAAGCCCGCGAGCATCAGGTAGTCCTGGACGAACATGTAGTCGCTGGCGGCCAGGTTTTGCGCGGTGCGGGTGAGGTCGGCGAGGCCCACCACCGAGACCAGTGACGAGGCCTTGATCAGCAGGATCATTTCGTTGATCAACGCTGGCAGGGTCAAGCGCACGGCCTGGGGCACGCGAATACGCACCAGCATCTGGCTGGCGCTCAGGCCCAGCAATCCTGCGGCTTCCAGCTGGCCGCCAGGAATGGCGAGAAACCCGCCCCGCAGAATCTCGGCGGTGTAGGCGCCCGCCGCCAGCGACAGGCCGATCACCGCGGCAACCGTGGGCGACACATTGGGCAGGCCGACGCGGGGCAGGAAGTAATAAATGAACAGCAATTGCACCAACAGCGGGATGCCGCGGAACACAAAAATGTAAGCACCGCCCAGACGGCGGAGCGAGGGAATCGGCGACAGCCGCAACGCCCCGACGACCACGCCGATGACGAAACCGATGGCCAGCGCGGCGATGGACACCTGCAATGTCACCCACAGGGCGTCGAGCAATAACGGTGCGTTCTGTTGCAGCAAAGGCCAATCGAACACGGTGTGACTCCAGGTTTGGATCGGTGCTTATGAAGATCTTGGCAGTCAGATCGCGCTCAATCTTGAACACGGCTCAAAACACTGTAGGAGTGAGCTTGCTCGCGATAGCGGTAGGTCAAACACATCACTGGCCATAACCCAGCCGCTATCGCGAGCAAGCTCACCCCTACAGGGAGGCGCGTCGTTCCAGTGGAAATGGAACGACGCGAAGGCTTACCACGTCGGCTCAAAATCACCCTTCGGCACGTCCATCTCAGCGCCGAGCCATTTTTTCTGCAGCGCGGCGAGGCGGCCGTCGTCGTGCATTTTGTTTACGGCGGCGTCCAGCGCGGCGATCAGGCTGTCGGCATCGGCGTCCTTGCGGCCCAGGTAGGCGAAGTAGGATTTCTTGCCGAATGGCGGCTGCACCACTTTGTACAGATTGGCTTTCTGCGCCGCGACGAAGGAGATGTTCGGCAGCGAGTTGGCCACCGCGACGATGCGCTTGGCGGCGAGGTCGGCGTAAGCCTGGTTGTTGTCGACGTATTCGCGAATGGTGACCTTCTCCGGGAGGGTCGCGGCGAAGGTTTTCAACTCTTCCAGCTGCGCCGAGCCTTTGCCGGCACCGACGGTTTTGCCGGCGATGTCCTCTGGTTTCTTGATGCTGTCGTCCTTGGCGCCGACCATCAACGCAACGGTGGCTTCGGCGATCGGCGAGACGAAGTGGTAGCGCTCCTTGCGCGCCTTGGTCACGATGATCGGCCCGGCCACGACGTCGAATTTCTTCGCTTCCAGGCCTGGCAGCACGCTCGGCCATGGCAGGTCGAGGAATTTGATCTTGACCCCCAGCTCCTTGCCCAACTCAGCGAACAACTCGGTGTTCAGGCCCTGCTGCTTGCCCGCTTCAAGAAAATCGAACGGCGCGAATTGCATCTCCGTCCCCACCACCAACTCACCGGCTTTCTTCACGTCGGCCAATTGGTCGGCGTGGGCCGCCAGAGGCAGCAGGGCAAACGCCACTGCAACGCTCAGGCGTTTGACTGTCTTGCTGAACACGTGTGTACCGAAACGGGAATCGCGTTGCATGGAGTCACTCCTCATTCATCAGATGCAGTGTTGTGTCGTCGTGATCGGGGCCAGGTGGAGCGTCTGTGTGATGTGAATGTGCAGTTAGCGTGCCATACCGGTCTATACAACCCGCACAGCGTTTATCCGAAGATTTTTCCCGGATTCAAAATGCCGTTGGGGTCGAAGCTTCGCTTGAGCTCGCCCATGGTTTGCAACGCTTCGGCGCTCACGGAGTGGTGCAGAAACTCGCGCTTGAGCAGGCCAATGCCGTGTTCCGCCGACACCGCGCCGCCCAGCTGACCCACGGCGCGGTACACCAGATCCTCGATCTCGAAGACCGGGGCGGGCTGGGGCAGGCTGTTCAGGTCCACGGTCAGGTGCAAGTTGCTGTCGCCGATGTGGCCGAAATACACGCTGCGATTGCCCGGCCAGCGCAGGTCCAGACGCTGTCGGCACAGGTCGGCGAATTCACCGATCTGGCCGATGGGCAGGCTGATGTCGAAGTTCAGCGGCGCCAGGCGCACCGGGAATTCGCCCGTGGCCTCGCGGATCTTCCACAGGCTGCGAGCCTGGGTCTGCGAACTGGCGAGGATCGCATCGACGACCTCGCCGGCTTCAAGGGCGGCGTTCAACGTCTGCTCCAACCCCTCGGCGCTGGCCGAGGACTCCAGCAGCACGTACAGCGGATGGTGATCGGGCATCGGCGCGACGGGGTTTTCCAGCCAGGAAACGCCCATGCGGTAGAAGTCCTGCCACATCAATTCGTAGGCCTGCGGCGTCCCGGCACTGCGTTGCAGGCGGCGCAAAAACGCCACGGCGCTGGCGTAATCGGGCAGCGCGCACAGCAGCGTGGTGCTGTGGCCGGGCTGCGGCGCCATCTTCAGCACGGCGCGGGTGATCACCCCAAGGGTGCCTTCGCTGCCAATGAAGCACTGTTTCAGGTCATAACCGCAGTTGTTCTTGATCATCTTGTTCATCAGGTTCAGCACGCGACCGTCGGCCAGCACCACTTCCAGGCCCAGCACCAGATCGCGGGTCATGCCGTAGCGAATCACCGCATTGCCGCCAGCGTTGGTGGCGATGTTGCCGCCGATCTGGCACGAACCCCGCGCACCGAGGTCAAGCGGAAACAGATAGCCCGCGTCGGCCACTGCCTGTTGAATCGCCTGCAGCGTGGTGGCCGCTTTCACAGTCACAGTGGCCGCCGCTGCGTCGATTTCTTCGATGCCCTGCAACCGATCCAGCGACAGGGCGAAGTCGGTCGGACGCGGCACCGCGCCGCCTGCCAGCCCGGTCATGCCGCCTTGGGGCACGACGGTTTGCTTCGCGGTGTTGCAGATGCGCAGCACCGCGGCCACCTGCTCGGTGTTTTTGGGCAGGATCAGCGCCGCAGGGCAGGCAGGCGCGTGGCGGGTCCAGTCGGTGAAGTGGCGTGGGCTGATGGCGTCGCCGGTCAGCACTTGGTCATCGCCTAGCGCCGCGCGTAACTGTGAGAGGGTCTGTTGCACATCGCTCATGGGGTCAACTCACGGAAAAAGTCGCGTCGCTTTGACGGCTGACGCGCAGGTGATTCAGATCGGGCTGGCCGAGCAGGGTCAGCGCCAGGTGCAGCTCTTGGCTCAGCAAATCCAGCGCATGTCCGGCACCGGCCTGACCACCCACCGCCACGCCATACAGGGTAGCGCGGCCCAGCAGCACGGCGTCGGCACCCAGTGCGCAGGCCTTGAGGATGTCGGCGCCGCGGCGGATGCCACTGTCCAGCAGAATGCTCAGTTTGCCCTTGGCCACGTCCGCGATGGCGGGCAGGCAATCGAGGCTGGCGGGTACGCCGTCCAGCTGTCGGCCGCCGTGGTTGGTGACGACAATGCCATCGAGCCCCAGCCGCACGGCCTGTTCGGCGTCCTGCGGGTGCATGACGCCCTTGAGCAGCAGACGATGGGGCCAGCGGTCACGCAAACGGGCGAGAAACTCCCAGCTCAACTGGTGTTCCATTTTCTCGCCGATGAAATGCGCAGCACCGGCCGCATTGCGCTGATCGGCGGGCAGGTAGCGGTCGAGATTGGCCATGCTCGGCATACCGTGGGGCCAGAGGGTTTGCCGGATCCACCGCGGGCGGCGCAGCACGTCGAGCTTGTTGCGCAGGCTCAACTGGCGCGGGCGTTTGAAGTTGCGCTTGTCCCATTCGCGGTTACCCAGCCGTACGGCGTCGGTGGTCAGCAGCAGCGTCCGACAGCCCACGGTATCGGCCCGTGCGAGCAAGTCTTCCTGCACCCGCGGGTCACTCATGGCGTACAGCTGAAACCACAGATTGACATCCGGCACGGCCTTGACGATCTGTTCTAAAGAGTTGGTCGACACGGTGCTGAGGGTAAACGGCAAGCCGCGCTCGGTGGCGGCGCGGGCCAAGTGAATGTCCGCGTCGCGGTGCAGCATGCCGTTGTAGCCAGTGGGGGCGATCACCATCGGCAAGGGTTGTTCGCAGCCGAAGAGGGTGCGGCGGGTGTCAGGGGTTTTCCAGGGCACCAGCGTGCGCGGCAACAGGCTGACCTCGGCGAAGGCCTGGCGGTTGCGGGCCAGGGTCAGTTCTTCTTCTGCGCCGCCGTTGAGGTATTCCCAAGCGAAGTGCGGCAGCCGTCGACGGGCCATGTGGGCCAGCTCGGCAATGCTGTGAGCGCGCAGATAATCGGAACCGCTGTGATAACGACGCATGAGGATCCTTGAACGAGCTGTATAGACAGCTGAGGCAAGATGCAGGCCAGTCGGGACTGAGCGCCGATGCCGCGTGACAGTGGGCTTTCAACCTGTGCAGGGCGCGTGGGGTGTCACCAAAAGTTGCACCGAATGCGTCCAGCATGCCCGCCGTTGGGGCGTTGCGACACCTGACGCAGCCCGGTGCGGGAGCGTGGCGTGTCCCGCGATCGACGAGGCACCCGTCGTTGATTGTGGACACGTTGTCTCACCGACACTGCGAGAACCGTTTCTGAGACGACTGCCGTCAGACGCGACCCCGGCGCGATCGCGGGACAAGCCACGCTCCTACAGTGTTCGCGGTGAGGTTAGGTGCGGCATACAAAATGCTTCTTCCTGTCTATACAGCCCATTTCCCCCTTTGACTGGAGCCCGTATGACTGCTACTGCCAATCTCCCGCTGATCGACATGGCCGGTGTCCGCGAAGGCGACGAGGCCGCACTTCGGCGGGTCGGCGACGCCATTCGCAAGGCCTGCAGCGAGACCGGGTTCTTCTACATCATCAACCACGGTGTGCCTCAGCCCGTGATCGACGCCGCGATGGCCGCGGCGAAAACCTTTTTTGCCTTCCCGACCGAAGTGAAGCGCCAGGTGGCGGTGAACAAGCGCCATCGCGGCTGGCATGCGTTGGGTGGGGCGCTGATGTACGAGGCGACCAAACCGGACTTCAAGGAGTTCTTCAGCATGGGCCTGGAACTGCCGGAGGACGACCCGTGCGTGTTGGCAGGGGAGGCGTTGCGCGGGCCGAACCAGTGGCCGGACTTCATGCCCGAATTGCGCCAGGCGCTGGACGCCTATTACGAGGCGATCGGTCTGGCGGGGGCCGATTTGCTGCGCGCGGTGGCCGTGGGGCTGGGGATCGCCCCGGGATTCTTCGCGCCGAAATATGGCAAGCGCCTGCAACGCACGCAGATGGTGTATTACCCGCCGCACCCACCCATGGCGGAATCCGACCAGTTCGGCGTCGCGCCCCACACGGATTACGGCTGCATCACATTGCTGTATCAAGACAACAGCGGCGGGTTGCAGGTGCGTGAGCTGTCGACGGACAGTTGGATCGAGGCGACGCCCATCGAGGGCAGTCTGGTGGTGAACGTGGGGGATTTACTGGCGCGCTGGTCGAACGATCGGTTCCGCTCCACCTTGCACCGGGTGATCAATAGGTCGGGGCACGAGCGCTATTCCATCGCCACGTTTTATGACCCGACCTTCAGCGCGGTGGTCGACCCCTGTGATCTGGGCGTCGCGACCGAGGCTTGTCTCTACTCCCCGGTGACCGCCGGGGCCTATATTCTGAAGCGGATCGACGACTCGATGGCGTACCGCAAGAAGGCGCAATAAAGGTTTTGCGCAATCTTCATAGCGATTGGGCTATGGGCAATTCTGCGTTGGCTGGCAAACCGCTTTCGCCAGCAAGCCGGCTCCCACGGATACGATGTCGGTCGCAGATTTTATGACCTATGCATGACCCCTGTGGGGGCCGTCCTGATGAGGGCCGTGGTCGGGCGAACGCGGAGTGTCAGGTCATTCAGGTATCACTGACTCATCGCATTCGCCAGCAAGCCGGCTCCCACGGATACGATGTCGGTCGCAGATTTCATGACCTATGCATGACCCCTGTGGGTGCCGTCCCGGTGCGCGCCGTGGTCGGGCGAACGCGGAGTGTCAGGTCATTCAGGTATCACTGACTCATCGCATTCGCCAGCAAGCCGGCTCCCACGGATACGATGTTGGTCGCAGGTTTCATGACCTATGCATGACCCCTGTGGGAGCCGGCTTGCTGGCGAATACGTAGGATCTGACGCATCTATCGCGACTGACACGCCGCTTTCGCCAGCAAGCCAGCTCCCACTGGAAAAGCGACAAGGTGAGCACCGGCGTAGTTTTCGATCAGCAGAAAAAGGGGAAGCAGCGTAAAGCTGCTTCCCCTCTTGCAACGCAACGCGTCGGCTACTTTTAGATAACGGCCAGGATCGCCTGCGTCACGGCTTCGATGTTGCGTGTGTTCAACGCAGCGACGCAGATGCGGCCGGTGTCCAGCGCGTAGATGCCGAACTCGTTGCGCAGGCGGTGGACTTGCGGGGTGGTCAAGCCAGAGTAGGAGAACATCCCACGCTGACGCGCCACGAAGCTGAAGTCCTGGCCCGCGGCGTTGTTCGCCAGGCGCTGAGTCATTTCTTCGCGCATGCTTTTGATTCGGACACGCATTTCAGCCAGTTCGTCTTCCCACTTCTGACGCAACTCAGGGTTGTTCAGCACAGCAGCAACGATGGTCGCACCGTGGGTCGGCGGGTTGGAGTAGTTGGTGCGGATCACCCGCTTGACTTGCGACAGCACGCGGCCGGTTTCTTCTTTCGACTCGGTGACGATCGACAGCGCGCCCACCCGTTCGCCATACAGCGAGAAGGATTTCGAGAACGAGCTCGATGCGAAGAACGTCAGGCCTGAATCCGCGAACAGGCGTACCGCCGCCGCGTCTTCATCGATACCGTCGCCGAAGCCCTGATACGCCATGTCGAGGAACGGCACGTGGCCTTTGGTTTTCAGCACGTCGAGGACTTTTTTCCAGTCTTCGAGGGTCAGGTCCACACCGGTCGGGTTGTGGCAGCAGGCGTGCAGCACGACGATGGAGCCGGACGGCAGGTTTTGCAGGTCTTCCAGCATGCCCGTGCGGTTCACGTCATGGGTCGCGGCGTCGTAATAGCGGTAGTTCTGCACCGGGAAGCCGGCGGTTTCGAACAGCGCGCGGTGGTTTTCCCAGCTCGGGTCGCTGATGGCCACGACAGCGTTCGGCGACAACTGCTTGAGGAAGTCGGCGCCGATCTTCAGGGCGCCCGTGCCGCCCACGGCCTGAACGGTCATGACCCGGCCCGAGGCCAGCAGCGGTGACTCGGCACCGAACAGCAGGGTTTGCACGGCTTTGTCGTAGGCTGCGATGCCGTCGATCGGCAAATAGCCGCGAGGGACGTGTTGGGCGACGCGAATTTCCTCTGCCTCGGCAACGGCGCGCAGCAGCGGAATCTTCCCTTCTTCGTTGCTGTAAACGCCGACACCCAGGTTGACCTTGGTGGTCCGGGTATCGGCGTTGAATGCTTCGTTGAGGCCCAGGATAGGATCGCGTGGTGCCAATTCGACAGCGGAAAACAGGCTCATTTTGCAGGGGCTCTGAGTGGGAGTGAATGGACTGCATCGCTCCGGCCGAATGCACTGGAGCGGTGCGCAAACGGGGAGTCAGTATAGAGACCATCGCGGGCGGGGGCGACAGGGCAGGGCTGGTTTTTTCCGGGTTTTTCCGATTATTTTCGACCGTTAGTCCTGTCTCGCGGACTAATGTCCAGAGGATGGCTTGAAAGCTGGCGTTGGCGACTCCATTTGTAGTCCCATCTCACCCCTTCATGTACGTCTTTTCTCCTGACGAGATCAGTCGTCCGCGCTTATTACGCCTTGGCTCGGAATCTTCCCGCAAGCGAAGGCGAACACAGAGGTACGTCATGTCCGAGTTTCAGCTCGTTACCCGTTTTGAGCCGGCCGGTGATCAACCGGAGGCGATTCGTCAATTGGTAGAAGGTATCGACGCCGGGTTGTCGCACCAGACCCTGCTCGGGGTAACCGGATCTGGCAAGACCTTCAGCATTGCCAACGTGATCCAGCAGGTGCAGCGGCCGACCATGGTGCTGGCACCGAACAAGACCCTGGCCGCGCAGTTGTACGGCGAGTTCAAGGCGTTCTTCCCGAACAACGCCGTCGAATACTTCGTCTCGTATTACGACTACTACCAGCCCGAAGCCTACGTACCGTCGTCGGACACCTTCATTGAGAAAGACGCTTCGATCAACGACCACATCGAGCAGATGCGCCTGTCTGCCACCAAGGCGTTGCTGGAACGCAAGGACGCGATCATCGTCACCACCGTGTCGTGCATTTATGGTCTGGGCAGCCCGGAAACCTACCTGCGCATGGTCCTGCACGTGGACCGCGGCGACAAAATGGACCAGCGCGCCTTGCTGCGCCGCCTGGCCGATCTGCAATACACCCGCAACGATATGGACTTCGCCCGCGCGACGTTCCGTGTGCGCGGCGACGTGATCGACATCTTCCCGGCGGAATCCGACCTGGAAGCGATCCGTATCGAGCTGTTCGACGATGAAGTCGAGAGCCTGTCGGCCTTCGACCCGCTGACCGGCGAGGTCATCCGCAAACTGCCACGCTTCACCTTCTATCCCAAGAGCCACTATGTGACGCCGCGGGAAACGCTGCTGGACGCCATCGAAGGGATCAAGGTCGAGCTGCAGGAGCGCCTGGAATACTTGCGTGGCGCCAACAAGCTGGTGGAAGCGCAGCGGCTCGAACAGCGCACCCGATTCGACCTGGAGATGATCCTCGAACTCGGTTACTGCAACGGCATCGAGAACTACCCGCGCCACACCGACGGCCGTCCCGCCGGCTCCGCCCCGCACTCCCCGCTGGCTTACTTCCCGGACGACTT
>NZ_DDHJ01000020.1 GCF_002338065.1 Pseudomonas sp. UBA1879
CCCGTTACAGGACGGAACCGTCAAGCTGGGCAGACAGGGCGGAGAATAGCAAAGAGGTGTCGAGGTTGGGACCGGGCACATGAAACCGGCAGAACCTGCGCGTACGCTCGCCAACTTGTAGGAGCTTGGCTTGACCCGCGATCGGCGGGGAACCCGGCATAAACCCTGTGCACGCGGAGTACATAACAGTCCGATGCGGAGGGATTCACGGCGGCTGCGCCGCCGATCGCGGGTCAACCCACGCTCCTACAGAATGCCGTTTGATCGACGTCGCCGACCAGTTAGAGGACTACGTCAACGGCCAGTACAGGCCGGAACCGTTCAGCTGTGGGGATGTGGCGGGGATTAGCAAAGAGGTGTTGAGGTTGGTGCCGGGCACATGAGACCGGCAGAACCTGCGCGTACGGTCGTCAAACTGTAGGAGCGTGGCTTGTCCCGCGATCGGCGGGGAACCCGTCGTAAACCCTGTGCACGCGGTATACCTGACAGTCCAATGCGTATGGATTCACGACAGCTGCGCCGCCGATCGCGGGACAAGCCACGCTCCTACAGAATGCCGTTTGATCGACGTCGCCGACCAGTTAGAGGACTACGCCAACGGCCAGTACAGGCCGGAACGTTCAGCTGCGGGATGTGGCGGGGATCAGCAAAGAGGTGTTGAGGCTGGTGCCAATCCAGTAACACCATCATCCCTGTAGGAGTGAGCTTGCTCGCGATAACGGTTTGTCAGCCAATACTGATGAACCTGACACGCCGCCATCGCGAGCAAGCTCACTCCTACAATAAGGGCGCCAGCCACATGCTCTGTGATCGACGGACATCCCTGTGGGAGCCGGCTTGCTGGCGAATGCGTCAGGTTAGTCAGCTGGATGCTGCATGGGACACCGCATTCGCCAGCAAGCCGGCTCCCACAGGTATGCAGTCCCCCGAATCTAGATCAAACCGACTCAACCACCTTGGCACGGCGCACATCCGGCTGTTTCCAGCCATCCGCCGCGGCTTCTTCGATGGCTTGTTGAATGGCCTTCCTGCGGTTGTTTTCGGCGCGGCGGCTGAAGAACCACACGAGAAAGGTCGCGATCGACACGGCCAGCAGGATCAGACTCGCGATGGCGTTGATTTCAGGCTTCACGCCTAGACGCACGGCCGAGAACACTTCCATTGGCAAGGTCGTCGAGCCCGGGCCGGACACGAAACTCGCCAGCACCAGATCGTCCAGCGACAGGGCGAAGGACATCATGCCGCCTGCGGCCAGAGACGGCGCGATCATCGGGATGGTGATCAGGAAGAACACCTTCCATGGACGCGCGCCCAAATCCATGGCGGCCTCTTCGATGGACATGTCCAGCTCACGCAGACGCGCTGACACGACGACCGCTACATACGCCGCGCAGAAGGTCGTGTGGGCAATCCAGATTGTGACAATGCCGCGTTCCTGCGGCCAGCCGATCAGTTGCGCCATCGCCACGAACAGCAGCAACAGGGACAAACCGGTAATCACTTCTGGCATCACCAAGGGTGCCGTCACCAAACCGCCAAAGAACGTGCGGCCCTTGAAACGCGTCACCCGTGTCAGCACAAAGGCAGCCATGGTGCCGAGTGCCACGGCGGCAATCGACGTATAGCAAGCGATTTCCAATGAGCGCATCACTGCACTCATCAGTTGCGTGTTGTCGAGCAGACCGACGTACCACTTCACCGACCAGCCACCCCAGACCGTCACCAGTTTCGAGGCGTTGAACGAGTAGATCACCAGAATGACCATGGGCGCGTAGATGAAAATCAGGCCCAGCACCAACATCAGGTTCGAGAATCGGAAGCCTCTCATGCCTTGCCCTCCAGTTCTTTGGCCTGGCTACGGTTGAACAGAATGATCGGCACGATGAGGATCAACAGCATCACCACCGCCAGCGCAGACGCCACCGGCCAGTCGCGGTTGTTGAAGAACTCTTGCCACAGGACCTTACCAATCATCAGCGTCTCAGGGCCGCCCAGCAATTCAGGGATGACGAACTCGCCCACCACCGGGATAAAGACCAGCATGCAGCCGGCAATGATGCCGTTTTTGGACAGTGGCACGGTGATTTTCCAGAAGCTGTTGAAGGTGCTCGAACCCAGGTCCGACGCGGCTTCCAGCAGGCTCTGATCGTGCTTCACCAGGTTGGCGTACAGCGGCAGGATCATGAACGGCAAATACGAGTACACGACCCCTATGTAGACCGCGAGGTTGGTGTTGAGGATCTGCAACGGCTCGCTGATCACGCCCAGCCACATCAGGAAAGCGTTGAGCAGGCCGTTGTTGCTGAGGATGCCCATCCACGCATAGACGCGGATCAGGATCGCGGTCCAGGTCGGCATCATGATCAGCAGCAAAAGGACCGTCTGCATTTCCTTGCGAGCGATAGAAATGCCGTACGCCATCGGGTAGCCGATCAGCAGGCACAGCAAGGTGCTGAAGAAGGCCATCTTCAACGAGCCCAGGTACGCCGAGATGTAGAGGTCGTCGCCGGTTAGCAGCGCGTAGTTGGCGAAGTTGAGCACAATGTCGAGCTTCTGCTCGGCGTAAGAAAAGATCTCGGTGTACGGCGGAATCGCGACGTCGGCTTCGGCGAAACTGATCTTGATGACGATCAGAAACGGCAACGCGAAGAACAGGAACAGCCACAGAAACGGAACTCCGATGACTGCCTGACGCCCATTGGGCGTGATGCGCTTCAGCGCACGTTTGATTTTCCGAATTTTCATGAGCGCAGCACCACGCCGCTGTCGTCTTCCCACCAGACGAACACTTCGTCTTCCCAGGTTGGACGCGCGCCCAAGCGCTCCGAGTTGGCGACGAACGACTGAACCAGCTTGCCGCAGGTCAGTTGCACGTAGAACACCGAATGCCCGCCCAGATACGCGATGTCGTGAATCTTGCCGCGAGACCAGTTGTATTGGGTGGTCGGTTGCTCGGTGGTGATCAGCAGCTTCTCGGGCCGGATCGCGTAGGTCACGCGCTTGTCTTCCACGGAGGTGCTGACGCCGTGGCCCACGTAGATCTCACGCTCCAGCTCGGGGCTGTGAATCAGCGCATGGCCTTCCATGTCCTCGATGACTTCACCGTCGAACAGGTTGACGTTGCCGATGAATTCGCAGACCAGACGGCTGGTCGGGGTTTCATAGATATCGACCGGGCTGCCGATCTGAGCGATCCAGCCCAAGTGCATGATCGCGATGCGCTGGGCCATGGTCATGGCCTCTTCCTGGTCGTGGGTCACCATCACGCAGGTCACGCCGACGCGCTCGATGATTTCCACCAGTTCCAGCTGCATCTGCGATCGCAGTTTTTTGTCCAGCGCGCCCATGGGTTCGTCGAGCAACAGCAGTTTGGGCTTCTTCGCCAAGGAACGGGCCAGCGCCACGCGCTGACGTTGGCCGCCGGAGAGCTGATGGGGTTTGCGCTTGGCGTACTGGGTCATCTGCACCAGTTTGAGCATTTCAGCCACGCGGGCGTCGATCTCGGCCTTGGGCAGTCTGTCCTGCTGCAAACCAAAGGCGATGTTCTGCGCCACGGTCATGTGCGGGAACAGCGCGTAAGACTGGAACATCATGTTGATCGGTCGGTCGTACGGCGGCATGTCGGTGATGTCGACACCGTCGAGAAAAATCCGCCCCTCTGTTGGCCGCTCGAAACCGGCGAGCATGCGCAACAGCGTGGATTTGCCCGAACCGGAGCCGCCGAGCAAAGCGAAAATCTCGCCTTTGTTGATCTGCAGAGACACATCGTCCACAGCCACCGTCTCGTCGAACTTTTTCGTGACCCGATCGATTTTGACCAGCACCTGCTTCGGTTGCTGACCACCCTCAAGGGCTTTTTTGTAGGCGCCGGAGGCAACTGCCATGGGTGAAACTCCCAACTGTGCTTGCGCCCGGCCAGTGCGGCCGGGCGCCAGGTCTTTATTTACCGGATTTGATCTTGGTCCAGCTGCGCGTCATCACGCGCTGAATCTTCGGTGGCAACTCGGAGTTGACGTACAGCCGCTTCTGCACGTCCGCTGACGGGTAGACCGCCTCGTCGTTGCGAATGTCCTGATCCATCAGCTCGCCGGACGCCGGGTTCGGGTTGGCATAACCCACCTGGTCGCTGACCTTTGCGATCACGTCGGGCTTGAGGATGTAGTTGATGAACGCGTGTGCGGCCTTCACGTCCGGTGCGTCCGCAGGGATCGCCAGCATGTCGAACCACAGGTTGCCGCCTTCCTTTGGAATCGAATACGCGATGTTCACGCCCTTGCCCGCCTCTTCTGCGCGGGCCTTGGCTTGGAACACATCGCCGGAGAAACCGGCAGCGATACAAATGTCGCCGTTAGCCAGGTCGGTGATGTATTTGGAGGAATTGAAGTAGGTCACGTACGGACGCACTTTAAGCAGCTTGTCCTCGGCCTTTTTGTAGTCTTTTTCGTCAGTGCTGTTGGGATTCAGCCCCATGTAATTCAGCACGGCGGGCATCATCTCGTCAGCCGAATCGAGGAACGCAACGCCGCATTTCTGCAGCTTCTTGATGTTCTCAGGCTCGAACAGCATGGCCCACGAATCGATAGTGTCGACGCCCAGCACTTCCTTGATCTTATCGACGTTGTAGCCGATGCCGTTGGTGCCCCACAGGTAAGGAACGGCGTACTGATTGCCCGGATCGTTTTTCTCCAGGCGCTTCATCAGTTCGGGATCGAGGTTTGAATAATTGGGGAGCTGCGACTTGTCGAGTTTCTGAAACGCACCGGCCTTGATCTGTTTGCCAAGGAAGTGGTTTGAGGGCACGACCACGTCATAACCGGTGTGACCGGCGAGCAGTTTGCCTTCCAGGGTTTCGTTGGAGTCGAAGACGTCATATTTGGTTTTGATGCCGGTCGTGGACTCGAAGTCCGCGAGGGTCGTGGTGCCGATGTAATCGGACCAGTTATAAATGCGGACGGTGGATTCCGCGTAGGCACCGACGGCGAGCGTCAGGCCGGCTCCAAGTAGCAAGCCTTTGGAAAACAAAGAAATAGACACGTGTGCAGTCCTTTTAGTAGGTGGGCATGTTGCCCTGGCCGACGACAGTAACGACTGCCTGTGACAAATCCGGCGCGCAACTTACCTTCGTTGAACCCTTCTCGCAAAAAAAAATTCAATACGCAGATTCTTGTAGGGGCGCGCTTGCCCGCGATGACGGTGTGCCTGTGACAAACATACAGACTGATACGCCACCATCGCGGGCAAGCGCGCTCCTACAAATGGGGTGAGAGCGTCAGCCCTCACCCTGCCAGGCTTACTTGCCCGATTTAATGTTGGTCCAGCTGCGGGTCATCAGGCGCTGAGTCGCTGCAGGCAGGTCGGCAATCGCGTACAACTTGGCCAGCACGTCGGCAGGTGGGTAAACCCCTGGGTCCGAGGTGATCTCCTTATCAACGAACTCCGTCGCTGCCTTGTTACCGTTAGGGAAGTGAACGGCGTTGGTGATCTCGGCCATCACTTTCGGTTGCAGGATGAAGTTCATGAACTTATAGGCGCCTTCGACGTTTTCGGCGTCTTTAGGGATGGCGACCATGTCATAGAAGCTGCCAGCACCTTCTTTCGGAATGTTGTAGCTGACCTTGACCTTGCCACCGGCTTCTTCAGCACGGGCCTTGGCCTGGTACACGTCACCCGAGTAACCCACAGCGACGCAGATGTTGCCGTTGGCCAGGTCCGAGATGTACTTGGACGAGTGGAAGTAGGTGACCGAAGGACGGATCTTCTTGAACAGGGCTTCGGCCTTCTCGATGTCTTCTTTCTTCTGACTGTCGGTTGGCAGACCCAGGTAATGCAGCGCCACAGGCAGCATTTCGGTCGGCGAGTCGAGGAAGCTGATGCCACAGCCTTTCAGCTTGGCAGCGTTCTCTGGCTTGAACAGCAGATCCCAGGAGTTGGTCGGCGCATCAGCGCCCAGTGCCGCTTTGACCTTGTCAGCGTTGAAGCCGATACCGATCGAGCCCCACATGTAGGGGAAGGCGTGTTTGTTGTCCGGGTCGCTGACCGATACGGCTTTCAACAGCGCAGGGTCGAGGTTTTTGTAGTTAGGCAGCTTGGACTTGTCCAGCTCCTGATAAACACCGGCCTTGATCTGCTTGGCCAGGAAGTTGTTGGACGGGACGACGATGTCGTAACCCGATTTGCCCGCCAGCAACTTGGCTTCCAGCGTCTCGTTGCTGTCGAAGACGTCGTACACCACTTTGATGCCGGACTCTTTCTCGAAGTCAGCGATAGTGTTCGGTGCGATGTAGTCGGACCAGTTGTAGACGTGCAGAACTTTGTCATCGGCGTGCGCCGCTGCGGCCACTGCTCCCATCAGGGACAGTGCGAGGAGGGTTTTGCCAAATGTCTTCATGCGTACAGCTCCAATGTTTTTTATGTTAGCGGCGACTGAAACAGCCGGTAGTCTGGCAATTTCCTGGGCGGGCTTACAAGCAGCGCGGCCTGCCGTGTTGAGTACCTTTCAAAGATTTCATCTGCACACCAACATCGACTTCCTGTAGGAGCGCGCTTGCCCGCGATCTGCACCAATCCTTGCAGGAGTGAGCTTGCTCGCGATAGCGGTGCATCAGTCAACCCATTCGGTTCAGACAAATAGCAATCGCGAGCAAGGTGGGGCGCCACCCCGGTCACTCCTACAGAGGGATCGTTTACAACCGCTGCAACTCGGCGAGCGTCAGGTCCAGGCATTTGCGTGCCTTTTCCACCAGCTCGTCGATCTCGGCAAAGCTGATCACCAGCGGCGGCGAGATGATCATCGTGTCACCCACCGCACGCATGATCAGGCCGTTATTGAAGCAGAAAGTGCGACAAATCATGCCCACGCCCCGATCCACATAACGCGCGCGAGTGGCTTTGTCCTTCACCAGCTCGATCGCGCCGAGCAGGCCGACGCCCCGCACTTCACCCACCAGCGGATGATCGCTCAGCTCACGCAAACGTCTTTGCAAATAGGGTGCTGTTTCCGACTTCACCCGCTCGACGATTTTTTCGTCGCGCAGGATGCGGATGTTTTCCAGGCCCACCGCCGCTGCCACTGGATGGCCGGAATAGGTGAAGCCGTGATTGAAGTCGCCGCCTTCGTTCAGCACCTTCACCACTTCATCGCGCACGATCACGCCGCCCATGGGGATGTAGCCCGAAGTCAGGCCCTTGGCGATGGTCATCAGGTCTGGTTTGAGGTCATAGAAATCGCTGCCGAACCACTCGCCGGTGCGGCCAAAACCACAGATCACTTCGTCGGCCACGAAAAGGATGTCGTACTTGGCGAGGATTTCCTTGATCTTCGGCCAGTAGGTGTCTGGCGGAACGATCACGCCGCCCGCGCCCTGGATCGGCTCGGCAATGAATGCCCCGACGTTGTCCACGCCCAGTTCGAGGATTTTCTCTTCCAGTTGCTCGGCCGCCCAGACGCCAAACTCGTCCGGGGTCATGTCGCCGCCTTCACCGAACCAGTAAGGCTGCGGGATGTGGACGATGCCTGGAATCGGCAAGTCGCCCTGCTCGTGCATGTAGGTCATGCCGCCCAGACTCGCGCCCGCGACGGTGGAACCGTGATAGCCGTTCATGCGGCTGATGATGACTTTCTTGCTCGGCTTGCCCTTGATCGCCCAGTAATGGCGAACCAGACGCAACACGGTGTCATTGCCTTCGGAGCCGGAGCCGGTGAAGAACACGTGGTTCATGCCTTGCGGAGCAATCTCGGATATGGCCTTGGCCAATTGCAACGCAGGCGGGTGGGCAGTCTGAAAGAACAGGTTGTAATACGGCAGCTCGCGCATCTGTTTGCTGGCCGCGTCTGCCAGTTCTTCCCGGCCGTAGCCCACCGCCACGCACCACAATCCAGCCATGCCGTCGAGGATCTTGTTGCCTTCGCTGTCCCACAGGTACACGCCCTCGGCGTGAGTGATGATGCGTGGGCCTTTCTCTTTCAGCTGCTTGAAGTCGCTGAACGGGGCCAAGTGATGATCGCTGCTGAGGGCTTGCCATTCGCGGGTTTGCGGGTTGTTGGAACTCATGAATCCACTCCATCGGGTATCGCGTTTCAGGCGCCGCCAGCCACTCCGGGCCGGCCGGCGACCGTGATCTTCAGACAGCAAAAAGCAGGAATTCCCGCTCCCACGAACTGATCACACGCTTGAAGTTTTCGTGTTCGGCGCGCTTCACTGCGACGTAGCCGGTCACGAACGTTTTGCCGAGGTACTTCTCGACGGTCTTGCTGTTTTCCATCCGCTCCAGAGCGTCTTCAATAGTCAACGGCAAGCGCAGGTTGCGGCGTTCATAGCCGCGACCCACCACCGGCGCGCTAGGGTTGAGGCCTTCGACCATGCCGATGAAGCCGCACAGCAAACTCGCGGCAATCGCCAGGTACGGGTTGGCGTCAGCGCCGGGCAGGCGGTTTTCCACACGCCGGTTTTGCGGGGTTGCCTCGGGAACGCGCAGGCCTACGGTGCGGTTTTCCTCGCCCCATTCCACGTTTACAGGTGCCGAGGTGTCGGGCAAGAAACGCCGGAAGGAGTTGACGTTGGGCGCGAACAGCGGCAAGAGCTCGGGGATCAGCTTTTGCAGGCCACCGATGTGTTGCAGAAAGAGCTCACTCATCGTGCCGTCGTCGTTGGAGAAGATGCTCTTGCCGGTTTCGATATCGATGATGCTCTGGTGAAGGTGCATGGCGCTGCCAGGCTCGCCGGTCATGGGCTTGGCCATGAAGGTCGCGGCCACATCATGCTTGAGCGCGGCCTCGCGCATGGTGCGTTTGAACACCAGAATCTGGTCGGCAAGGTGCAACGCATCGCCATGACGGAAATTGATTTCCATCTGCGCCGTGCCGTCTTCGTGAATCAGCGTATCGAGATCGAGGTTTTGCAGCTCGCACCAGTCATAAACGTCTTCGAACAGCGGGTCGAATTCGTTCGCGGCTTCAATAGAGAAGGACTGACGACCGGTTTCAGGACGGCCCGAGCGGCCAATCGGGGGTTGCAACGGGTAATCGGGGTCGTCGCTGCGTTTGGTCAGGTAGAACTCCATCTCCGGCGCCACGATGGGCTGCCAGCCTTGATCGGCGTAGAGCTTGAGGACTTTCTTCAAGACGTTGCGCGGAGACAGCTCGATCGGGTTGCCCTGCTTGTCGTAGGTGTCGTGAATCACCTGCGCAGTGGGCTCAATGGCCCAGGGGACCAGGAACACCGCGTTCTGGTCGGGACGGCAGAACATGTCAATGTCTGCGGCGTCCAGCAATTCGTAATAAATGTCGTCTTCGACATAGTCCCCGGTGACGGTCTGCAGCAATACGCTTTCCGGCAAGCGCATGCCCTTTTCAGCAATGAACTTGTTGGTCGGAGAGATCTTGCCGCGGGTGATACCGGTGAGGTCGGAGATCATGCACTCGACTTCGGTAATCCTGTGTTCTTTCAACCAATCGGTGAGCTGGTCGAGGTTGGTACTCATAAATACCTCAGGGGTTCATTACTCTGACGACCATCGTGATCGTCAGGCGCTTTTGGACGCTTGCGCGTCGCGTTGTGTTGCCCGTTTTCGACAGGCATCGCCAAATGCCTGAAGGATTGAAAGATAGTCGGGGTTTTGCGTGACCTGCCACTCCGGATGCCATTGAACGCCCAGTGCAAACACGTCAACTGAAGCAAAAGCCGCGCCCGGCGGAACGGAGAGGGCTTCGATCAGGCCATCCGGGGCAGTGGCTTCCACCCGCAAACCGGGAGCGAGACGTTGGATGCCTTGGCTATGAATTGAATTGACACGAATTTCTCTCGCCAGCCCTATTCCGGCCAAAAGACCACCCGGCGCGACCTGCACCGGATGGCTCGGAGCGTATTGAATTTCAACGGGTTCGTTCTCTGGCTCACGATGATCCATGAAGGTTCCCGTCTCGTGAACCTTTTGATGCAGACTGCCACCAAACGCCACGTTCATCTCCTGAAATCCCCGACAAATACCCAATACCGGTACGCCAGCGGCCACAGCAGCACGAATAAGAGGTAAGGTGGTGCGGTCGCGTTCAGGATCATGAGCAGTGCCGGGCGCGCTGGCGGGCCCGCTATAGTGAAGGGGTTCGACGTTGGAGGGAGAACCGGTAAAGAGCAAACCATCGACCACCGAGAGGATATCGGCCGGGTCGAGGAGCTCTGCCAGAGACGGCAAGATCAGCGGCAGGCCCTTGGCAGCGACGGCGACGGCCCGGACGTATTTGTCACCACTGACGTGATAGGCATGCGAGCCAATTTGCTGAGTGCAGGCGGTGACGCCGATCAGCGGAAGGCGAGACATGGGACCCCCGGTGTTATTGCTGTTATGGGTTGCGACCGAGCTTAGCGTTGTTCATTTTTTTACACAACAGCCCTGTAAAAAATTAAACACGGCCCGCTCAAGACCGCAGATCCCATCAACGCAAACGGCAATAAACCGCCCTAAAGTGCGGCAAAAAAGGCCTTGCGGCGCCCTTTTAGGGCAAAACTGGGCTCTATTGACTTCATCAGGCCTTTCGGATTGACTGAACGCCGTAATGCTCGATGATTGATATTTTCAACAACAAAGGTGTTGCATCATGTCGGTACCCCCGCGTGCCGTTCAGCTCAACGAAGCGAACGCGTTCCTTAAGGAACATCCTGAGGTTCTATACGTTGACCTTCTGATTGCAGATATGAATGGAGTGGTGCGCGGCAAGCGCATCGAACGCACCAGTCTCCATAAGGTTTACGAAAAAGGCATCAACCTCCCGGCTTCTCTTTTCGCACTGGATATCAATGGCTCGACGGTGGAAAGCACCGGTCTTGGCCTGGACATCGGTGACGCTGACCGAATCTGTTATCCCATCCCCGACACTCTCTGCAACGAGCCTTGGCAGAAGCGTCCTACCGCACAACTCCTGATGACCATGCACGAGCTGGAAGGCACGCCGTTTTTCGCCGACCCCCGCGAAGTGCTGCGTCAGGTGGTGGCCAAATTCGACGAAATGGGCCTGACCATCTGCGCCGCGTTCGAGCTGGAGTTTTACCTGATCGATCAGGAGAACGTGAATGGCCGTCCACAGCCGCCGCGCTCACCGATTTCCGGCAAGCGCCCGCATTCGACACAGGTTTACCTGATCGACGACCTCGATGAGTATGTCGATTGCCTTCAGGACATTCTGGAAGGCGCCAAAGAGCAAGGCATCCCGGCCGACGCCATCGTCAAGGAAAGTGCCCCGGCGCAGTTCGAAGTGAACCTGCACCACACAGCCGACGCACTGAAGGCTTGCGACTACGCGGTTCTGCTCAAACGGCTGATCAAGAACATCGCTTACGACCATGAAATGGACACCACCTTCATGGCCAAGCCGTATCCGGGCCAAGCAGGTAATGGCTTGCACGTCCACATCTCGATCCTGGATCGCGATGGCAAGAACATCTTCACCAGTGAGGATCCCGAGCAGAACGCCGCATTACGTCATGCGATCGGCGGTGTGCTCGAGACCCTACCGGCGCAGATGGCGTTCCTTTGCCCGAACGTCAACTCGTATCGCCGGTTTGGTGCTCAGTTCTACGTGCCTAACTCGCCGACGTGGGGTCTGGATAACCGTACGGTTGCGGTGCGTGTGCCGACGGGTACCGCCGATGCCGTGCGTATCGAGCACCGCGTCGCTGGTGCCGATGCCAACCCGTATCTGCTGATGGCTTCTGTTCTGGCGGGCATTCACCACGGTCTGACCAACAAGGTCGAGCCGGGCGCGCCGGTCGAAGGCAACTCGTACGAGCAACACGAGCAGAGCCTGCCGAACAACCTGCGCGATGCCCTGCGTGAGCTGGACGACAGCGAAGTCATGGCCAAGTACATCGATCCGAAGTACATCGATATCTTCGTGGCCTGCAAGGAAAGCGAGCTGGAGGAATTCGAGCACTCCATTTCCGACCTCGAATACAACTGGTACCTGCACACCGTGTGACGGCCGACTGGAATAAAAAACGCCCCTGAGCCACGAGGTCAGGGGCGTTTTTTATTTTAGACGGGCATACAAATGCCATTTCTGCGTTGTCGATTCGACCGCCATCGCGAGCAAGCTCACTCCTACAGATAACGTGAGGCCCCGAGGGAGTGAGCTTGCTCGTGATGACCTCAGCTCAGGCGCCACGAATCCATGTCTCGCGTACAATGCCCCGGACCCTACTCCGAGACGTTTCGATGACCCGTCCCGCCACGCCACGCAAACCCCGCGCACGCAGCCAGGCGCGGATCGACTCGATCCTCAATGCCGCCCGCACGTTATTGGCGTCTGATGGCGTGGCGAGCCTGTCGATTTACAGCGTGGCCGAGCGCGCCGGCATTCCTCCCTCATCGGTCTACCACTTTTTCGCCAGCGTGCCCGCGCTGCTGGAAGGCCTGACCGCCGATATCCACAGCGCCTTCCGCGAGAGCCTGCAACAGCCCATCGATCACGCACGACTCAACACCTGGCACGACCTCTCGCGACTGGTCGAGACGCGCATGCTCACCATCTACAGCGAAGACGCCGCCGCCCGCCAGCTGATCCTCGCACAACACGGCCTGACCGAAGTCACACAGGCCGACCGCCAGCATGACATCGAACTGGGCAACCTCATGCACGAACTGTTCGCCAAACACTTCCAGCTGCCGGCCCTGCCCGCCGACGTCGACGTCTTTGCCTTGGCGCTGGAGCTGGCCGACCGCGTCTATGCCCGCTCGATACAACTTCACGACACAATCACCCCGCGCATGGCGGAAGAAGGCCAACGGGTGTTCGATGCGTATCTGGGGCTGTATTTGCCGCCGTTTTTGCCTAAGCGCGCGGCAGTCTGAGCGACTTCGGCCGCACAGTCGCCTTTCAACCTTGCATCGTGGAAGCCTGACTAGCGCGTCACCTCTGCCGATTGCGTCTCTATTCGAGCATCAAGCCAAACATCAACGAGCGTGTCTTGGCCGTCCGCTACCAAAGCAGCAGGACTGTGGAATCGATAGACCTGCTCTTTGACTGACACATTGACCCGTCCCTCAGCCACTGAAACGTTGGCATGCGCGTCGCGCGTCACCAGAAACGCCTTCCCATCGCGTGCCATCGCCTTCAACGCCAATTGATCATCATCCAAACGCTGATGAAGAAAGTAGCGGTATATAAAGGGAGAAGTCGCGCCGCCTGCATCAGTGAGGACGGCGTAGACCATCCCGTTTTCTCCTATGGGATAGCGGGCAACGATTTTCGATAAAACAGGTGAAGGCTGGCGGTTGAGAAGCATCCAGCCCAGCAGAACGATGCACAGAGCAGCGAGAAACCACGCCGTTGACTTTGCGCTACAACGGATGGCAAATCGCATATTCAATGCCCTCCAGAATCATCATCGGGTCATTCCTGTCGTCACCATAAGGAAACGAGAACCAGGTTCAGGCTAACCCCTTCCGGCGCACGCGGTATTTTCATAATGTCGATGTCCGATTTAGCAAAAGTCGGATCGAATGTAGGGACGGCAATCCCCTCTGTTAAGAGCTGTCAGCCACGCCACGAAAATTCAGAAGCGTCCTACATCAACAGGTGCGAGAGTCTTTCTCCGGATTCGGACATAATGAGCGACGTTAATCACTGTGCGAGCGAATTCAATCGTGAGTAGCCGGCACAGCCGATATGTCGCTGTCGTCTTTCGCATCTTTCGCATCTTTCGCAAATGAATTCGCGCGCATGGGAAGTGACACTAACGTCACATAATAAAAAAACCCCGAAGAGCTCGTGCCCGTCGGGGTCATTCACAACGCATCGATCACAACTTGGCGATCGACACCTCGGTGGATTTCACGAAGGCGATCACTTCGCTGCCGACGACCAGCTCCAGCTCTTTGACCGAGCGGGTGGTGATCACGGAGGTGACGATGCCGGACGCGGTTTGTACGTCGATTTCGGACAGCACGTCGCCGGTGACGATTTCCTTGATGGTGCCTTTGAACTGGTTACGAACGTTGATGGCTTTAATGGTCATGGTTGGCCTTCCTTTTTCAGATCAGTGCCGGAGGCAACATTGCATCCGGATTAATTGGCCCAACGCAGTTGCGTGGGCAGCGGTGACGTCGGTTCGGGTTCGGGCGGGCTGCCAGGGAGCGACAGCACGCGGTTGAGCACTTCGGTTTCCAGCGCGGCCAGGCGGTACGAGCCACGAGCGCGTGGGCGAGCGAGGTCTACCTGCAGGTCGAGGCCGATGCGGCCCTCTTCGATCAACAGCACGCGGTCGGCGATGGCGACAGCTTCACTGACATCGTGGGTGACCAACAGCACCGTAAAACCGTGCTTCTGCCAGAGGTCTTCGATCAATTGCTGCATCTCGATCCGGGTCAGCGCATCCAGCGCACCCAACGGTTCGTCGAGCAGCAACAGACGTGGTTGGTGAATGAGTGCGCGGGCCAAGGCCACACGCTGCTTTTGACCGCCCGACAACGCCGCCGGCCACTCGTTGGCGCGCTCCGCAAGACCAACGGCCGCCAACGCTTCCAATGCCTTGCCACGCCAGTCGCCGCTGAGGCCCAGGCCGACGTTGTCTATGATGCGCTTCCACGGCAGCAAACGCGCTTCCTGAAACATCAGGCGGGTGTCTTCCCGCGCGTCGGCCAGCGAGGCATTGCCCGCCAGCAATTGGCCGCTGGTGGGTTGATCGAGGCCCGCCAGCAAACGCAGCAGCGTACTTTTGCCGCAACCGCTGCGACCGACCACGGCCACGAATTGCCCCGCCGGGATGTGCAGGTCAATGTCTTTCAACACTTCACGCGAGCCAAAGGTTTTCTTCAGCTTGCGCACTTGCAGGGGAATCCCGCGCAACAGGTTTGCCGGTTGTTGGAGATTGCTCATCGTGCGCCACCTTTTGCCACTTGATACGCCGGGTGCCACCGCAGGCAGACCCGCTCCAGACCTCTGGCCGCGAGGTCTGCCAATTTGCCGAGTACGGCGTACAGCACGATCGCCAGCACGACGACGTCCGTCTGCAAAAATTCTCGGGCGTTCATCGCCAGATAGCCGATGCCGGAGCTCGCCGAGATGGTTTCGGCCACGATCAGCGTCAGCCACATGAAGCCCAGCGCGAAGCGCACGCCCACCAGAATCGAAGGCATGGCGCCGGGCAGAATCACGTGTCGGAACAATCCAAAACCTGACAGGCCGTAGCTGCGCGACATTTCCACCAGCGCCGGGTCGATGTTGCGAATACCGTGGTAGGTGTTGAGGTAAATCGGGAACAGCGTGCCGAGTGCGACCAGAAAAATCTTCGCGCTTTCGTCGATGCCGAACCACAGGATCACCAGCGGAATCAGCGCCAGATGCGGCACGTTGCGGATCATCTGCACCGAGCTGTCGAGCAGGCGTTCGCCCCATTTCGACAGGCCGGTGATAAAGCCCAGCGTGAGGCCAATGCTGCCGCCAATGGCGAAGCCGATGCCCGCGCGCCAGCCGCTAATGGCTAGGTGGGTCCAGATTTCACCGCTACGCACCAGTGTCACACCGGCTTCGATGACGGCGCTGGGCGCAGGCAGGATGCGAGTCGAGAGCCAGCCGGCGCTGACTGCTAGTTGCCAGATCGCCAGTAACAAGACCGGTAGCAACCAGGGCGCCAGTCTGTGAGTGAATCGTTCCACGCTCATGGAGTTGTCTCCTCTTAATGCCGAGGCTTACTGCGCTTTCGCGACAGCAGCGGGTGGCGTCCAGATCACATCGGCGATGCTGAGCGGTTTGGGGATCAACTTCAGTTGATAGAAGGTGTCGGCGATTTTTTGCTGAGCCGCGACGGTTTCAGGGGTGATGAACCCTGCCCCGTAGCCTTGGCGTTTCACCGAAATGCGGGTGATGTCTTGCGGTAGGCCGAGCAGCGGCGCGACCTGCTTGGTCACGTCATCCGGATTGGCCTTGGACCATTCACCTATGGCGCGGACCTCTTCCACCAGCGTCTGAATCACTTTCGGATGCTGTTGTGCATAAGGCTTGGTCGCCAGATAGAACTGGTTGTTGTCGACGATGCCTTTGCCATCTCGCAGGGTGCGCGCGTGCAGCTGTTGCTCGGCGGCCGCTTGATAGGGGTCCCAGATGACCCAGGCATCGACAGCGCCACGCTCGAATGCGGCGCGGGCGTCGGCGGGGGGCAGGAAAACGGTCTGGATATCGCTGTATTTCAGACCCGCCTCTTCCAGCGCGCGCACCAGCAGGTAATGCACGTTGGAGCCTTTGTTCAGGACGACTTTCTTGCCTTTGAGGTCTGCCACTGACTTGATCGGCGAGTCCTTCGGCACCAGCAGCGCCTCGCTGGTCGGCGCTGGCGGCTCGGAAGCCACATAAAGCAGATCAGCACCCGCGGCTTGCGCGAAAACGGGAGGGGTCTCGCCTGTCACGCCGAAATCGATGGAGCCAACGTTGAGGCCTTCCAGCAACTGAGGGCCACCGGGAAATTCAGTCCATTGCACCTGAACGCCTTGCTCGGCCAGTTTCTTTTCCAGCGAGCCTTTGGCCTTGAGCAGCACCAACGTGCCGTACTTCTGATAGCCGATGCGCAGGGTATCGGCCTGGGCTTGAGTGAGCGCGCCGAAGGACACCGCCGCAGCAAACAGAGCGACCAGGCCTCGACGCAAAATGACAGTGCGCATGGCACGCTCCTTTGCTGTGTAGCTTATTTGGTGGCACCTGCTTGTCCGATGGCGGGCAAGTAAGGTGTGGATAGTATTCATTGCCAGCGGTTACGCCAGGACGGAGAAACCATAACAGGGCTTGTTTATTCTCTAAAATCATATTTATTCATTTGGTTAGCACCAAAGTGAATAAACAGTGCCGCACTAAGTTTCGAGGGAGCCAGTCTGCTGGCGATTGCAGCGGGTCAGACATCCCTCCTTTGCATGACTCACCGCATTCGCCAGCAAACTTGCTCCCACAGTGGGTCAACAGCGGGCAACAAAAAAAGGGCCGATAAATCGGCCCGAATGTCGTGGTTGAAAGCGGTGTATCAGCGATTGGGCTGCGGTGTCAGACGCAGGTATGGCGTGACAGCCTTATAGCCCTTCGGAAAGCGTTGCTTGATCTCTTCTTCGTCCTTGATCGACGGCACGATCACCACGTCTTCGCCGTCTACCCAGTTCGCAGGCGTCGCGACCTTGTGGCTGTCGGTCAATTGCAGCGAATCGATCACGCGCAGGATTTCGTTAAAGTTACGACCCGTGCTGGCCGGGTAGGTAATGGTCAGCCGCACCTTCTTGTTCGGGTCAATCACGAACAGAGAGCGTACGGTCAGGGTTTCACTGGCGTTGGGATGAATCAGGTCGTACAGATCGGAAACCTTGCGATCGGCGTCAGCCAGGATCGGGAAATTCACGATCGTGTTCTGGGTCGTGTTGATGTCGCCGATCCATTTGACGTGGGACTCGGCCGAGTCCACCGACAGGGCAATCGCCTTGACATTGCGCTTGTCGAATTCGTCCTTGAGCTTTGCAGTGAAGCCTAACTCGGTGGTGCACACCGGCGTGAAGTCGGCAGGATGGGAGAACAGTACCCCCCACTTGTCGCCGAGCCATTCGTGAAACTTGATGCGGCCTTCATTGGAGTCCTGTTCAAAATCGGGGGCGGTGTCGCCAAGTTTGAGGCTCATACAGTCAGCTCCTTTGGTAGATGTTTTATGGAGACACTGTGCCCGCGAATTGATTGAAACGGAAAGACCGAGTGGTCATGTCGAGCGCCGTTTCGGCTATATAAAAAGGCAATAACCTTTCCTGACGGCATAAAAAAGCCCCGCCGAAGCGGGGCTCTTTTCAACAGACCCGGCTTATTTGAAAGCGTAGGTGTAGTTGAAGATCAGACGGGTCTGGTCTTGGTCGGCGATGCGGGTGTTCTGAGCCGCAGTACCGTGGTTGTCGTAGTCCGAACGGTAGTTGGCGCGGCGCAGGGTGGCGCCGAAGCCTTTCAGAGGACCGTCCTGGAATACGTAGTCGATACGCATGTCGCGTTCCCACTCGGAGCTGTCACCAACCGAAGCGCCGCTGGTGGCCTTGATGTTGGTACCTTTCAGGTACGCGATCGCAGCTTTCAGACCCGGAATGCCCAGACGAGCGAAGTCGTACGAGTATTGACCGAAGTTGGTAGTCTCACCGGCGCGGGCGAACTGGTTGATCATCGAGTCAGTGAACAGGTAGAAGCTGGAACCGCCTTCACCGTCGCCACGGCCACGGCCGTCAGCCACGTTACCGTTGCTGACCCAGACCATACCGCCGTCGTCGCTCACGTCTTGGTGACCGAGCATCAAAGCGTGGCCGCCGATGGTGTACGTGAACATGGCCGACCAGGTTTTGTTGTCGACTTCGCCAGCGTGCTTGGCATAACCACCGTTGTTGTTGAAGCGGTGGGTAGCGTCGCCGTTCTTGCCGTCGGAGTCGCTGTCGAAATAACGCAGGTCAGTCTTGAAGGACTGGTCTTCAGCGATCGGCAGAATGTGCACCAAACCGAAGAAATTCTGCTTGTAGTAGTCTTCCAGCTCGGCGTGGTAAGCCTGCAACGTCAGGTCTTTGGTGACTTTGTAGTCGACACCGGCGAACGTGAAGTTGTTCGAACCCTTGGTACCGCCAGCAGTGGCCAGACCAGCATAGTTACTGGAAGCACGGCTCGCGCCTTGGGTAATCTTGCCGACGTTGAAGGTGAAGTTGTCGATCTCTTTGGATTGCAGAGTCGCACCCTGGAAGGTCTGTGGCAGCAGACGACCGTCGTTCGACACCAGAATTGGCAGGTTAGGCTGCAGCGCGTTACCGACCTTCACTTCAGTCTTGGAGAGCTTGGCCTTGGCGTTGGCGCCCAGACGCGACCAGCTGTCTACCGAAGAACCGTCGGTGTCAGTCGGGAAGAAGGTGTTCGACGTCGTTCTGGAGTGGTGATCGATGCCGCCGCCCAAGTGGATACCGGCCATGCCTTGTACGTCCAGACCGAAACCTACAGTGCCAGGGGTGTAGCCGGAAATGAAGTTGAACAGCAGGCCTTCAGCGGTTTCACGCTGGTCGGCAGCACGAACGCCCTCACGGACGTCGCTTTCGAAATACATGGTACGGGAACTGATGGTTGCCTTGCTGTCTTCCAGGAAACCAGCTGCACCAGCCTGAGTGGCCATCACACCTACAGATACGGCCAAGGCCAGGGTGGACTTCTTCATTGTGTTTCGCTCCTCTTGAATCTAATTTTTGTAGTTCCTTGGTACTGAGACAAAAGGCTCAAGACCGCGGATGCGCGATTAGCGCTGGACCTGACTCGGCGAGTCAATGGCCCCAAGACTAATTGACTAGACCGCGTTAACAGCTGGCTGCAAGGTAAGAGAAATCCTTTAAACCTAAAAAGACTTTGTGAGCCTGCTTTTATGCCAAGCAGTTATATGTCACAAGTCGTTTCAGCCGTCCGTTGCGGAGTGTATCGGCGTCTTTACCTAATTCCCAAAAAATATTTACATCCCGTTCGTCAGATCGATTGGTTTCTCCACATCGTACGACCGGAACTCGACCAGCCGGTCACGGTCAGCGTGCGAAATTGGATGAAGATCTGTTAGATAAGCAGCTGAAATCAAAGGTTTTTATAACGGCGTAGACGCAATTGTTACAGTTGTCACCCTGCTGTCTGTCTGTTTTTTTTCGGCGGAGGCCGCACGCTGGTCGGTTGACTGACAGAAACTTTGCGGCGCTTGGACCCCTCGCAACAACGCCTGCTCATCTACGCCAGGTAAAACGTCACACCACCAGAGCTGATAGCGCTCAAGACGAGAGCGCAGAGGGTATTTACATAATGTGACATTTAGATGAACGGTTATGTTGTGTCCGCATTTTTCCACCCTGTTGCTGTGGCGCGCCTCCTGCACTTCGCTTCTGACGCTAAGCTCATGCCAAAAGGTTATTTATTTGGCATTTCTTAGATCATTTACGCTTCGCATCAATCAGTTCCTCGGCCTGCCTTGATCCGGAGCTTCATCCATGAAACTGCTCAAACCTCTTCGCCTGATGGCGGCTCTGTCGCTGGCGGGCTCTGCCTTGCTCGCACAGGCTGCGGACTTCACCGTCGCCTACCAGACCACGGTAGATCCGGCCAAAGTCGCCCAGGCTGACGGCGCTTATGAAAAAGCCACCGACTCGAAGATTTCGTGGCGCAAATTCGATAACGGCGCCGACGTCATCACGGCCATTGCATCGGGTGACGTGCAGATTGGCTACCTTGGCTCCAGCCCTTTGACGGCGGCAGCAACGCGCAAAGTCCCGGTTGAGACCTTCCTGATTGCCACGCAGATCGGCGCCGCTGAAGCGCTGGTCGCTCGCAACGGGGCAGGCATCAACAGTCCACAGGATCTGGTCGGCAAAAAGATCGCCGTGCCGTTCGTGTCCACCGGCCACTACAGCTTATTGGCTGCGTTGAAGCACTGGAACATCGATCCGGCCAAGGTAACCATTCTCAACCTCGCGCCTCCGGCCATCGCTGCAGCCTGGAAACGCGGTGACATCGATGCCACCTATGTCTGGGATCCGGCGCTGGGCGTGGCCAAGGAAACCGGAAAAGTGCTGATCACCTCCGGCGAACTTGCCAAGATCGGCGCGCCTACGTTCGACGCCTGGATCGTGCGCAAGGATTTCGCCGACAAGCACCCTGAGATCGTCAAAGCCTTCGCCAAAACCACCCTCGACGCTTACGCCGATTACCGCAAAGACCCGACCGCCTGGATTACCAATGCCAGCAACGTCGACAAGCTGGTGAAACTTTCCGGCGCCAAAGCGGCTGACATTCCTGATTTGCTGAAAGGCAATGTGTACCCCCTCGCAGCGGATCAAGCGAAGGAACTGGGCGCACCGACCACCGAAGCCATCGGCAAAACCGCGGCGTTCCTCAAAGAGCAAGGCAAGGTCGATGCGGTGCTGGCGGATTACACGCCGTATGTCAGCGCGAAGTTTGTCACTCAGTAACGCAACGCACTGTAGGAGCGTGGCTTGTCCCGCGATCTGTCGCGAAGCGGCAGCCGATTGGATGGATGCGGTGCTTCAGATAGGCCGCAGCTGCATCCTTACGACTGCTGCGCAGCCGATCGCGGGACAAGCCACGCTCCTACAGAGAAACGTTTCAGTTCTATATAGAAGCGGAGTCCTCGCCATGGCCTTGTTACAGCTGGAGCGCATCTGCGCACAGTATCCCGGTGCGGCCGAGCCGGTACTGTCCGACATTTCCCTGAATCTCGGCCCGCAACAGCTGCTCGTGGCCCTCGGCCCGTCCGGCAGTGGCAAGACTTCGCTGTTGAACCTGATCGCCGGTTTTGTCGAGCCGAGCGCCGGTCGCATCACGCTTGATGACGCGCCGGTCAAAGGCCCCAGCGCTGAGCGCGGCGTAGTGTTTCAGGACGACGCCTTGCTGCCTTGGCAAGATGTATTGGCCAACGTTGCATTTGGCCTGGAGCTGGCTGGCGTTCCTCGCGCGCAACGTGAAGCCAAAGCCCGCGACATGCTGGCGTTGGTCGATCTGGCGGGATTCGAAAAGCGGCGGATATGGCAGCTGTCCGGCGGGCAGAAACAGCGCGTCGGCCTGGCCCGCGCTCTGGCCGCCGACCCACGCGTGCTGCTGATGGACGAACCGTTCGGCGCGCTGGACGCCTTCACCCGCGAGCAGATGCAGGAGCTGCTGCTGCAAGTCTGGCAGCGCAGCGCCAAGCCGGTGTTCCTGATCACCCACGACATTGAAGAAGCCGTGTTCCTCGCCACCGACCTGATTCTGCTGGCGCCCAATCCTGGGCAGATCGTCGAACACCTCAAGCTCGATTTCGGCCAACGCTACAGCGCAGGCGAGTCGGCGCGGGCGATCAAGTCGGACCCGCGATTCATCGAAACCCGTGAACACGTGTTGGCCCGAGTGTTTTCGCAACGTCAGGCCATTGCGGAGCAGCGGGCATGAGCAAGTTTCAATCACCGCCACTGGCCAACGCCTTGACCCCGCCTGCGATCCCGCCGAAAACCGCCATCCGACGCGTATACCTCAGCACCCGCTCCATCAGCGTGCTGACGCTGTTCGCGCTGCTCGCCGCATGGTGGCTGGTCACGGCGCAGGAATGGGTTGAGCCGCTGTTCCTGCCGCCGCCTTCCGCGGTGCTGGAGAAAGCCTGGCTGCTGATGACCAAGGGCTACATGGAGTCCACCCTTTGGCAGCACCTCGGCGCGAGCCTGCAGCGCATCGGGCTCGGGTTGATCGCGGCTGTGCTGACCGCCATTCCGGTCGGCATCGCCATCGGTCACAACCGGATTGCGCAGGGTATTTTCGATCCCTTGATCGAGTTCTATCGCCCGATCCCGCCGCTGGCGTATCTGCCGCTGATCGTGATCTGGTGCGGAATCGGCGAATTCTCCAAGGTCTTGCTGATTTATCTGGCGATCTTCGCTCCGATTGCCATCGCCACCGCCACCGGTGTGCGCACCGTGGACAGCGCCAAATTGCGTGCCGCGCAGTCGTTGGGCGCAAGCCGCTGGCAGCTGATTCGTCATGTGATTTTGCCCAGCGCCCTGCCCGACATTCTCACCGGTGTGCGCATCGGGCTGGGGGTGGGCTGGTCAACGTTGGTCGCTGCCGAATTGATCGCAGCCACCAGCGGCCTGGGTTTCATGGTGCAGTCCGCTGCGCAATTCCTGGTCACGGATGTGGTGGTATTGGGGATTCTGGTGATCGCCTTTATCGCCTTTGGACTGGAGATGGGTCTGCGCGCGCTGCAACGCAGGTTGGTGCCGTGGCACGGCCAGAATCATTGATCGCTGACGATTACAGACACTGACTACGCCGACACTTCGGCGCACATTGTGAGAACCCGCATGAGCCTTGACATCACCCCTCTCAGTTCAGCATTGGGCGCGCAGATCAGCGGCGTCGACCTGAGCCGGGACCTGACAGCCGAGCAACGTAACGCCATTGAACACGCGCTACTTGCCCATCAGGTGCTGTTCTTCCGCGAGCAGCCGATCACGCCCCAGCAACAGGTGCGCTTCGCGGCGCAATTCGGCGATCTGCATGTGCATCCGATTTATCCTAACGTGCCCGAGCAGCCGGAAATCATGGTGCTCGACACCGCACTGACCGACGTGCGTGACAACGCGCTTTGGCACACTGACGTGACCTTCCTGCCGACCCCTGCCCTCGGCGCCGTGTTGAGCGCGAAACAATTGCCGGCCTACGGCGGCGACACGCTTTGGGCCAGTGGCATTGCGGCGTTCGAAGCGCTGTCCAAGCCTCTGCAAACGCTGCTCGACGGCTTGACGGCCACTCACGACTTCACGCGCTCGTTTCCCGTGGAGCGTTTTGGCAGCACCGCCGACGACCTTGCTCGCTGGGAAGAAACTCGTCGCAAAAACCCGCCGCTGTCGCACCCGGTCATCCGCACGCACCCGGTCAGCGGACGTAAAGCCCTGTTCGTCAATGACGGTTTCACCACACGCATCAACGAACTGGAGCCTGCGGAAAGCGAAGCGATTTTGAAGCTGCTGTTCGCCCATACCACGCGCCCCGAATTCACCATCCGCTGGCGCTGGCAGGAAAACGATATTGCCATGTGGGACAACCGCGTGACGCAGCACTACGCCGTAGACGACTACCGCCCGCAGCGCCGAATCATGCACCGCGCAACGATCCTCGGCGACGCGCCCTTTTGAACCGATCCAGCGCCAGACGCGGAAAAAGGGCCTAGCGAAAACTCGCGGATCATTCACGTCGGCTCTGATCCGGAGAGCGTACGACGGCCGCGAATGCGGTGGGTCAGACGGTTCATCTGCCGCTGATCTACCGCTTCGCGGCCGTCGTTCCTCCGGCGGCTCCTACGGATTTCGCGGCGTTGAAACAATCCCTGTTTCGATCCGGAGCCACGCGGCATCCCAGAATTGACGTAGCTCCCTGATCCCGCCGCAGACTGTAGGAGCCGCCGGAGGTACGACGGCCGCGAAGGCGGTGGGTCAGACGATTCATCTGCCGCTGATCCACCGCTACGCGGCTGTCGTTCCTCCGGCGGCCCCTACGGATTTCCCGTCGTTGAAACAATCCTGTTCCGATCCGGAGCCACGCGGCATCCCAGAATCCAGGCAACTCCCTGATCCCGCCGCAGACCGTAGGAGCCGCCGGAGGTACGACGGCCGCGCTAGCGGTGGGACCGACGACTCATCTGCCGTCTATTTACCGCTTCCCGCCCGCCTTTCCTCCGGCGGCTCCACCGGATCCCCCGGCTCTGAAACAAACACTGTTCCGACCTC
>NZ_DDHJ01000013.1:0-146274 GCF_002338065.1 Pseudomonas sp. UBA1879
GGCACGACGGCCGCGAAGCGCGACGTCTGTCAGCCCATACCCGCCTGACACTCTACCGCTTCGGCCCACTGCACATAGCACACCACCACCGGCATTTCATGCTCGGCGCAGAAGTCCAGCCAGCGCAGTTGGTTGTCTTGCAGTCGATCTCCCGGTCCTTTTACCTCGATCATCCGGTAACGGCGTTGGTCGGGGTAGAACTGGATCAGGTCGGGCATGCCCGTGCGGTTGGCTTTGATGTCCTGTAGCAATCGGCGGAACCAGCGTGTGAGGTGCTGTGCAGGTAAACAATGCAGCGCCTGTTCCAATAGCTCAGGGGTCAGGGTGCCCCAGAACACGAAGGGCGATTGCAGACCGAACTTGCTCACGTACGTGGTACGGATGGCGGCCAGGTAGCGCTCATCGTCCAGTTGCGCCAGGCAATCGTCGAACAGGCTCGCCCGGCGCTGATAAAAGTCAGGGCTGTACAGATCACTCGGCGCGCTGTGGAAGGGATGAAAGAACGCCCCCGGAAGCGGCGCGAAGATCGCCGGCCAGCACAGCAGTCCGAACAGCGAATTGACCAGCGCGTTCTCGACGTAGTGCACTTCGCTGCCTTCTTCGGCCAGGTGCTGTTGGATCAGCCGCTCGACGCTCTGGTCCGGCAGCGGAATCACACTCAGATCCAGCCGCGTGACCGCCCGCGTCTTGCGCTTTATCACCCCACCCTGCCCCAGCTTTTTCAATAGCCGTGGCTGAATCCGCGCGACATGCTGGGTTTCCTCGTCGTTCTCCGGCGCGGCGTGAACCTGCTGCAACAACGCCATGGCCTCGGCGTATCGCTCACTGCGTTCCAGCACGCGAATTCTGCGCACCCGCGCACCGGGGTAGCTGGCCTGCGCGTAGACGCTCAGCGCCAGCGGCCATTGCTGCTGACGTTCGGCCTGCTGACCGATCTTGAACAGCAGCTTGGCCCGGCGCATCGACAACCAGGGGTTGCTCGTCTGAATCGCCAACGCTTGAGTGGCGAGTTCTTCCAACTGCTCGGCGGCGTCCAGGGCCTGCCGACAGTTGTGCAAATGCAGGCAAATGTCGATGTCTTCGCGCTGAGTGATCCCGCGCGACTCCAGCGAAAACTCGACCTTTTCGTAGCGATAAATGCCCAGGTCCGCCAGCACGAATTCGGACCATTCCTGATAAAGGTTGCCGAAGTACAGTAAGCGCAACCGGTCGCACAGCGGCATGACCTGCAACGCGAAAATCACCTCGTCGACGCCGGAAAACCACTGATCCAGCGGCTGAACGTGCCCATGAACCGGCAACAAACGCTCCAGCAGATCGGCCTTTTTCTCGCTGGCTTTGACGTTATGGGCTTTGAAACATTGGCTGAGTTCGTCCTTGCGCAACAGGGCGAACAGCATTGCAAGATCCAGATGAGGTTGATCGTCCACCCAGCCACACGCTAACAAGGGCGCAGCGGCCTGGCGCGCATCACCGATCTCGGCATAAGTGAGTTTGCTGGCGCGAAACAGCACGCCTTTGCGCATGACCATTCTCACCAGCAGGGCTTGCGCGGGTTGCGGGAGCTGCGCGAAGTCGTCGATGAAACGCCGCTCTTCGTCGTCCAGCAGATCGTCGTACCGCTGGCCGATCCAGCTCAGCACCTGGCGAAAGTTCTCCAGGTAGTAGAACGGATTGTCGAGGGGAGATGGGCTCACGGCGCGATCACGTAACGGCTGACGGAAAGGCGTCAGGATACTGTTTATCCGTACAGATTCCAGCCCCTGCCCCGCTGGAATTTGCTGCGGCCTGATCAACGGCAGTGAAGCGCGGCGCTACAATCGGGGCCATCGTTTTTTTAAAAAAGGGGCCTGTGATGCCTTCCATTGCCACACCACGGGTGTATCTGGCCGGTTTCGACGTGTTCCGCGCCGATGCAATTGAACATGGGCGTTACCTTAAAACGCTGTGTGAGGCTCAAGGGCTCGAAGGGTTGTATCCGTTCGACAACGACGTCGAACAAGGCCTGCCGCCTCAAGACACCGCCACGCTGATCTGCCACGCCAACATCGCCATGATCAGACGCTGCGACGCCGTGCTGGCCAACCTCAATCCGTTTCGAGGCGTCGAGCCGGATTCGGGCACTGCGTTCGAAGTGGGCATGGCCGTGGCGCTGGGCAAGCCGGTCTGGGCGTATTTCGAGGACGCCCGGACCTTGCGCGAGCAGATTGGGCACGATGCGCAGGGTTTTGACGAGCAGGGATTTCAGGTGGAAAACTTCCAGTTGCCGAAGAACCTGATGCTCGCGTGCACCTGGGCGGGATTCAGCAAGACGGCGGAAGTGGCCGTCGACGCATTGGCAGAACATATCGCAACGTGTCGGCCAAAGGCGTAGGCCTGCGAAAGCCGGCCCTACGCCTCCGGCCAGGATCAACCGCTGAAAGCGGCAAGCCGTCCGATAGAGGGAAACTCACCCCAATGTCGACGACCCGATGTCCAGTTTGTCTGAGTCCTCGAACTCATCCAGCCGTAAATCGCCCAGGTCCAGATCCCCTTCCGGATCGCTGTCTTCATCGGCGTCCGCGTCGTTGAGGGGGGATTGGTCACCGCCGAAATGCGGGTCTTCTTCATTCATGAAAAACGCAATTCGCGTGTGGTCATGTAGCTGTGCCTGCATGGGTGAAGCCTCCTGCGGTCTGGAGAAAAGTGATTGCCATCGAGATCCAAGGCTACTCCCGATCGCCTCGGGATTACACCCAACTGAAAAACGAGCCGCCATCGTCGCGCAGCATCTGCACCATGCCATGGGCCGCGGGCGAGAGGTAACCCTCGCGGCGCAAGATGACGCAAATGGTCCGCGTCATGGTCGTTGCCTCCAGCGGCACTTCACGCAGGTATTGCATGTTCTTGCCATAGTCGAGGGTTTCGCGGGCGATGAAACTCAACAGACTTGTCTGGGCGATCAGCCTTGGCAGCAGGGAAATGGAGTTGGCCTCGATCTGCACCACGGGCAGTGGCAGATGATGACGGGCGAAGGCTTCATCGACCCAGATCCGCGACGATACACCCGACGGCGGCAGCACCCAGCGGTAGCTGCACAGGTCGCTCATCTGGAACGGCGCCTGGAAGATCGGGTGATTGCGACTGGCAATGACCACGGCTTCGTCGGTCAGGATCGGGTACGCCGTGAATTCGTCTTCGACGCTACGCTGGGCGCAGATGATCATGTCCAGATGCCCGGAACGCAGTTGCTCGCGAAGCATGTCGTCCTGACCGATCACCAGCTTCAGGGTGACGTCCGGCGCGCGTTTGAGCAGCGCGTTGGTCAGTTCGGGTAGCAGGTATTCGGCCATCGTCGCCGCGCAGCCCAAGCGGATCTCTCCCACAGCGCCGCTGGCGAAATCCCGCACCTCGCGTTGGGTCTGGGCGATGCTTTGCTGCAACAGCTTGCCTCGTGCCTGCAACAGCTCGCCAACCGGGGTGAGCTTGATCCTGCGGCCGTCACGCTGGAACAGCTTGGTGCCGAACGACTCTTCCAGGCGTTGAATGCTCTTGGTCAGCGCAGGTTGGCTGCGGTTGAGTTTTTCAGCGGCGCGCCCCAAGTGACCGAGCTCGGCAATGGTCTCGAAATACGTCAGGTCCCGCAGGTCCATATATCAACCAAAGTTATCGATTCATGATTATTAGAAAATAGACTTGATCAATGGCGATGTCGATACTGCCGGGCATTGGACGAATTCCATCAGGATAAGGCCCATGCTCTGGAGATCCTCGTTGTCGCGCCCCACCTCGTTGTCCCTTGCCACCCTGCCTGCCTTTGCGCAATGGCTGTTGCTTATCCTCCTGGCTGGCAGCGCCGGTCAAGTTTTCCGCTACTTCCACGTCCCCGCCGCGTTGTTCCTTGGGCCGATGCTGGTGGCGATCGGCTTCGGCGTGTCCGGTGCGTCGATTCGCCTCAATAAACATGTCTTTCGTCTGGGCCAAGGCTCGGTTGGGCTGTTGGTGGCGCATTCGATGACTATGGGTGTGCTGTTGACGGCGATGCAGTCGTGGCACGTCATGGTGTTCGCCACCTTGCTGACCGTTGCCTTGAGCGCAGCCGTGGGGATTGGCCTGGCGCGCTGGGGCGGAATTCAGGGCAGTACGGCGGCGTGGGGTACCTCACCGGGTGCGGCCTCGGCGATGGTGGCCATGTCCGAAGACTACGGCGCTGACTCGCGGGTCGTGGCGACCATGCAGTACGTACGAGTGGTGTGTGTGGTGATGGTCGGCGCGCTGGTCAGTCGGGTGATTGGCGCCGACGCCGGCGGTACCGACGCGCATGCCACCGAGGCCCTGCTGCAAGGGGTGAACCTGCTGAACCTGGGTCTGACCGTGCTGACCATTGTGGTCGGCGTCACCCTCGGCGCTCGGGTGCCGGCCGGGGCGCTGCTGGTCCCCTTGCTGCTGGGCGGCGCGCTGCAGCTGAGCGGCGTGCTGCACATCACCATGCCGAACTGGCTTTTGGCGATTGCCTACGGGGCCATCGGCAGCTACATCGGTCTGCGTTTCGATCGGGTGACCATTGCCTATGTCTGGCGTCGTTTGCCGGCGATGATCCTTGGCGCGCTGTTGTTAATCCTGCTGTGCGCGATCTCGGCGTGGATTATCGCGGAAATGATGGGCAAGGACTTCCTCTCGGTGTACCTCGCGACCAGCCCCGGCGGGCTCGACGCCATGGCCATCATTGCCATCGATACCCACTCGGACGTGGGCTTCGTTCTGGCCATGCAGACCCTGCGCCTGTTCGGCGTGATCGTCACCGGCGCCTACATCGCGCGGCAAGTGATTCGCGTGACCCAGCGGTTGGCGTGAGGGGAGACAGCATCCTGAGAGCCCACCTGCAGGAGTGCGCTTGCCCGCGAACGCGGTGTGTCAGCCACGTTAGCAGCCATTTGGCACATCGCGTTCCCGGGCAAGCACGCTCCTACGGCCTTCGGCCAAAATCAGACGCGTGGAGCACACCGTAATCCGCTTCTGCCAAAGGCGAAACCCCGACCGCGCCACTGTCCACTTGCAGCTTGCAGCTCACCCCTTACCGCTGCTTTTCACCGCTGCTGTTCCGCATCAAACACTTCGCCCCGCCGAATGATCGTGGCTTTGGCCAATAACGCTCCAGGCGCAAGCACAGCGTTGGCGCCGACGCGGCTACGGTCACCGATCAGTGCGCCGAATTTGTCGCAGCCGGTGGCACGCAAGCGGTCGTCGATGCGCACGCGCACTTCCTTGTCGTCGCGCTCGTTGCGGTAATTGCAGACGATGCTCCCGGCTTCCAGATTCACCCCTGCGCCCAGCACCGAATCGCCCACGAAGTTGAAGTGCGCGAGCTTGGTGCCCCCGAACACGAATGAGGTTTTCAGCTCGGCGCCGGGGCCGAAAATGCAGCGTTCACCAACCCAGCAGCCGCCTCGCAGATAAGCGCCGCTGGCCACGAAGCACTCAGGACCAACGATCAATGGCCCTTTGAGCACTGCGCCGTGTTCGATCACCGCCGTTTTGTGAACGGCGATGTCGCCGCGGATTTCGTAGTCTTCGCCCAGCGTCATCAGCAATTCGCGGACGATTTCGGGGGCGCGGGTAACCCATTCCCACGGCATGAGCGAAGCCCAGCGCGCCAGCGCCGACGTGTCGAGGGATTCGATGAAGTCGCCGATGCGGATCATTGCAGCCGCTCCAGGGCCGTCGCCAGGCTCTGGGCCAGCGGCAGAACCGGCAGCAGGGTCGCCTGATACGCGTGATACAGGTCAGGTTTGCCCGGCCAAATGTCAGCGCTCGGCTGATTGTGCGGGTTCAGCTCATGGCGCCAACTGCCATGCTCTCGGTCGATGAACAGGGTCTCGTTGAACTCCCAGAACGTGCGGTACCACCTCTCGTAGGGTTGCTCGCCCGTGCGCTGGAGTAACGCGGCCGACGCAGCGGCGGCTTCGGCATGGGTCCAGTGCAGGCGATGGCGCACCACCGGGCGATTTTGCCAATCCAGCGTGTAAACGATTCCAGGCGCGCCATCGACGTTCCAGCCGTAGCGGCAAGCGTTTTCGAACAGCCGACGGGCGTCTTCCAGCAGCCAGCCCGGAGTGTCCAGCTTGGCGGCCTGACGCGCCGCTTCCAGATGCAATACCAACCGCGCCCATTCGAACGCATGCCCCGGCGTCGTGCCGTACGGGCGGAAGCCGTCATCGGGCTTGTCGACGTTGTAGTCCGGCAGCGGCTGCCATTGCAGGGTGAAATGCTCGATGACCTGATGATCATTCGCCGCAGCGTGCTGGTGAATCACCCGCTCGACGATGCTCAGCGCCCGGTCCAGCCAGCGCGCATCACCGGTGACATCGGCCAGCGCCAAAAAGGCCTCCGTGCTGTGCATGTTGCTGTTGGCGCCGCGGTAGGCTTCTTCATCGCGCCAGTCGCGGGCGAAGGATTCGCGCATGGCGCCCTCTTCGTCGCTCCAGAAATGCTGGGAAATCACCTGAATTGCCTGCTCGAGCAAGGCCTTCGCGCCGGGACGCTGAGCCACCACCGCCGAGGAGGCAGCCAGCGCGACGAAGGCATGCAGGTAAGCGGCTTTGCCCGTGTCGCCGCCTTTATCCAGCGGCTTGTCGAACCAGCCGCCGTGCTCGGCATCCCGCAAAGGCCCGGCCAGCGCCGCGACGCCGTGGTCCACCAGCTCGGCGTAACCCGGGATGCCGTTGATGTGAGCGAGGGCGAAACTGTGGGTCATGCGAGCGGTGTTCATGGTTTCAGCGACCGCATCGGCAGGCAGCCGCCCCTGATCGTCCAGATTGCCGAAGCCCTGGGGCAGCCTGGCAGCCTTAGCGAACGCCAGCAGACGCTTGCCCTCCTGCGCCAGCCATGCGTGGTGTCCCGGGGCGCGCAACCAACTGCTGAAATCGCGATTCACATCATCCATTGCCTTGTCACCTATCTGCTCGGCAGGTTCTGCCCGCCAGGAATTATTAGACGGGGGAGATCATGCAAGCCAACGCCGGGTCAGGCAAGTGAATGAGGTGAATCCTTTAAGCCGGACAGGCAACGCAATCTGCTCGGCAGGACGGCGCCAGCCCCACAGGTTTTGCCTTGGCAGACAGGATCACACGCGAAACCGCGTCACCACCTGATTCAACTCCCCTGCCAGGCGCGACAGCTCGGCGCTCGATGCGCTGATCTGATTCGAACCGGACGACGACTGCAACGACAGATCGCGAATGTTGACGATGTTGCGGTCGACTTCCCGCGCCACTTGAGCCTGTTCCTCGGCAGCGCTGGCGATGACCAGGTTGCGCTCGGAAATCTGGTTGATCGACGCGGTGATCCGGTTCAGCGAGGCCCCCGCGCCCTGGGCGAGCGCCAGGGTTTCCGTGGCCTGCGTGCGGCTCACCAGCATCGAGGCCAGCGCGTCGCTGGAGCCGGCGCGCATGGTCGACACCATTTTGTCGATCTCCAGTGTCGATTGTTGAGTGCGATGAGCCAGCGCCCGCACTTCATCGGCAACCACCGCAAAGCCGCGTCCCGACTCACCGGCGCGGGCCGCTTCGATGGCGGCGTTCAGCGCCAGCAAGTTGGTCTGTTCGGCGATCGAGCGAATGACGTCCAGCACCTTGCCAATGTCCTGAGACTGGTCCGCAAGGTGTTGCACCAATGTCGAGGTGTGTTGCACGTTGCTGGACAGGTTTTCGATCGAATTCACGGTCTCGACCATCCGCGTCTGGCCGTCCTGGGCCGCGTCACTGGACTCGCTGGACGCTTGGGACGTCGACACCGCATTGCGTGCGACTTCCTCGACGGCGGAGGTCATCTCATTGACGGCGGTGGCAGCCTGTTCGATTTCAGCGTTCTGCTGATGCAGGCCGCGATGACTGTCTTCAGTGATCGAATTGAGCTCAGTGGCTGCCGACGCGAGCTGGCCCGCCGAGCTGCCGATCAGGCTCAAGGTGCCGCGCAGGTTGCTTTGCATCAGTTTCAGGGCAGTCTGCAGGCGCGTGACCTCATCTTTGCCCTCGACGTGGATGTCGTGGGTCAGATCGCCCTTGGCGACGAATTCCGCGGCGACCACTGCGTCCTCCAGCGGCCGAATGATGCTGCGAGTCAGCCACAAGGCCAGGATCACAGTCGCCAGCGCCGCGATCAGCACAAACCCCAATACCACGCTGCGCGACTGGCTGTACTGCGATTCGGCCGCCTGCCCTTCCCGTTCGATCTGCTGCGCATAAAAATCCGTCAGGTCGCCCAGCTGCGCGCCGGAGTTATCCACGGCGGTTTTCATGTCCACCAGCAGCAGCGTGTTCAAGGCTTTCGCATCGCCGCTCTCGGCCAGCATGAAGGACTGGCTCAGACCGCGTTGATAGTCGGCCAGAGTGCTGCGAAATTTACCGTACAGGGCTTTCTCTTCGGGGGTGTCGATGAATGCGTCCAGGCTCGACAGCTTGTCGTTCAGCACCTTGATTCGGGCGTCCATCTGACTTTTATAGGTGCCGACGTTCTTCGGGTCGGTGTCCAAGGCCATGCGCAAGGAGATTGTGCGAATGCGCAGCATCGCTTCGCGAATTTCGTTCACCAGCCGCGTGCTCGGCATCCAATTGCTCTCGACCGCGACCTCACTCTGGCGAATGGCAGACATCTGGTTCAAGGCAAACCCGCCCAATAGCGCGACCAGCAGGGAAATCAGGGTGAATCCGAGGCCCGCACGTCGGGCGATGGTGAGATTGCGTAGGTTCATGACCGTAGGCTCATTATTAGATTGGCAGGGGTCGCAAGTCATCGTACGACTACTGCTTATCGACCCAGACCAAGGGTTCTTGACTTGCCCTTTCATGAAAAAAACGAACGCACCTTCGAGAAAAACTTCGAACCTCACGGCGGTGAGCGGTCTAGACCTATGAATCGACCCCAATCAAATCAGAGGCCCGTCATGCACCTTGAAGGTTCCTGCCATTGCGGCGCGGTGGAGTTCAGCCTCACCAGCCCCCATCCTTACCCCTATCAACGCTGCTATTGCTCCATCTGTCGCAAGACCCAGGGCGGAGGCGGCTATGCCATCAACCTTGGCGGCGATGCCAAAAGCTTGAAGGTAAAAGGCAAAAGCAGCATTGCGATCTACCACGCGAAAATGCGCGACGGCGACAAACCCGTGCACATCAGCAGCGCCGAACGGCATTTCTGCAAGCAATGTGGCAGCGCGTTGTGGCTGTTTAGCCCGGAGTGGCCCGAGTTGATTCACCCCTTCGCCTCGGCGATCGACACGCCCCTGCCCATCCCGCCCGAGCACACGCACCTGTTGCTGGACTCCAAGGCGTCGTGGGTGGAAGTCCAGGCCGGGCCGAAGGATCAACAGTTCGAGCAGTACCCAAAAGAGTCGATTGCCGATTGGCACGAGCGCCTGGGCTTGGAGCGATAAAGGTGAAGCCGCTTCGAGTGGCACGCTGCGAGCTACAACTGAAAAGCCTGCGGTCCGCTTCGGCTCGTAGCTCGCAGCCTGGAACTCGACGCTTAAAAATCTGAAACTCTTGATCGGCCCTATCACTCCCAACAAAAAGCCTGGGAGGAACTGAACATGGCAATGCATCGAGTCGCTGGCCTGGCCGATCTTCGTCGAGATCGCGGGATTCAGGTTGACGTGGGCGAGACCAAGGTCGTGCTGGTACGCCATGGCGATGAAGTTCGGGCGTATCAGGCCGAGTGCCCTCACGCCGGTGCGCCGCTGGCCGATGGCGCGGTGTGCAACGGCCACTTGATCTGCCCGTGGCACAAGGCGGCATTCGCCATTTCAGATGGTCATCTCTGTGAGCCACCTGCGCTGAATGGCCTGACGCGTTACCCGCTGCAGCTCATCGAAGGTCAGATCCACGTCGACGATCAGCCTCTGCCCGTCCGGCACGCCAGCCGACCGGACGATGACCGTTGCTTCGTGGTCATCGGCGCCGGGGCAGCGGGAACGGCCGCCGCCTGTGCGTTGCGGGAAAAAGGCTTCAACGGTCGGCTGATGCTGGTCGACCGCGAAGCCGCGCCGGGCTACGACCGGACGGCACTGAGTAAATTCGTGCTGTCAGCGGACATGCGGCCCGACGAAGCCCCGGCCCTCCGTGATGACGCCTTTTACCACGACAACCACATCGAGCGAATTCAGGGCGAGGTCATGAAACTGGATGTCGTCAACAAGCGGCTGATCCTCGCCGATGGCCGCCGCTTCGAGTACGACGCGGCGCTCATCACCACCGGCGGCGAACCCCGCGCACTGCCATTGATCGGCGCCGACCTGCCCCAAGTGCTGACCCTGCGGTCCCGAGACGATGCCAGGAAAATCCTCGCCGCCGCCTCCCCGGGCAAACACGCACTCATCGTCGGTGACAGTTTTATCGGGCTGGAAGCGGCGTCGGCACTTCGCAAGCAGGGGCTCAACGTAACGGTACTGGCGCATCATGAGGTGCCGTTCGCCGATCAGGTGGGTGAGCGAATCGGCAAAGCCCTGCGCACGCTGCATGAACAAAATGGTGTGCTGTTTCGCACCCATGTGGACGTCAGCCGCTTCGAGGGCGACGGCCATGAAGGCAAAAGACAGCTGGAAGCGGCGGTGCTGAATACCGGCGAGCGGCTGCCAGTGGACCTGGCGCTGATCGGCATCGGCGTGACCCCGTCGACCCAGTTCATCGACGGTCTGCAGTTGCAGGAGGACGGTTCGCTGGCCGTGGACGCCGGGATGAAAGCCGGCAAGGACGTGTGGGCGGCAGGCGACATGGCGACCTTCCCGATCGACGGCCAGCCGCAACGCATCGAGCACTGGCGCCTGGCGCAACAACAGGCGCGTATCGCCGCAAGCAACATGCTTGGCGAAGACAAACGCTACACCGACGTGCCGTATTTCTGGACGTTCCATTTCGGCAAACGCCTCGACTATCTCGGCCATGCCGAAACGTGGGACGACATTGTCTATCTGGGCGAGCCAGAGCGCTTCACGTTCCTGGCATTGCTGTGCAAACAAGGGACGGTCGCTGCGGTGGTCGCGTGTGAGCGAGAACGAGAAGTCGCGCTCTTGGCTGAGCGAATGAAACAACCTTTATTCAAGGACGAGGCGCTGATGCTGATCAAACAGATGAGCGAAGCCGAATGACGGCGCCCGCCAAATGCCCCACGGGAGAGTCAACCATGCCTAAAGAATCGAACCGCGAAGATTTGAACCATGACGCTGAAAATGCCGGGAAGGTCGGCGAGCAGCACAAAGACGCCAATCAACAAGGCGAGCAGCCCCGTCACCTTGATCAGCCCGAGGAGCAAGACAAGGACACGGACCGTAACCGGAATAAACCCTGACCAGTGACTGAGGGCGGCGAGCGCCTTGGGTCGAGGGCCAAAGGTGCAGGTTCACGCGGGCGAACCGGTGGCAGTGAATTCATTCACGACGTGGCCTGACGCCGGACGCATGCCGGGTGCCAGATCCATCTTCGCGAATGCCTTCGCTGCCCGGAGAACAGTCACTCGCCAATTCGGTTCACCTACCCACGGCTCGCGGCCTGCTGCCGGTCACAACGGTGGCGGTGATGACGCTTGGTGACAGCCTCCGCGGGCTTCTCAACCTTCAACCACCATGCTTCCCCACGGCTCGGATAATCGATGTAGAACGGCTGGCCCATTTCTGGCGTAGTGATGGAAACGCTGCGATCCCATGCCAGTGCCAGAATCCGGTCGAAGGGCTCGTGCCAGGCGTGCATCGCCAGATCGAACGTGCCGTTGTGGATCGGCAACAGCCATTTGCCCCGCACATCGAGGTGCGCCTGGAGCGTTTCTTCCGGCTGCATATGCACATCTGGCCAGTCGACGTTATAGGCGCCGGTCTCCATCAGTGTCAGATCGAACGGGCCGTATTGCTCGCCGATCAGCTTGAAGCCGTCGTGGTAACCGGTATCGCCACTGAAGAAGATCCGCTGTTCATCGTTGATCATCACCCACGAGCACCAGAGTGTCTGGTTGCCATCGCGCAGGGTGCGCCCGGAAAAGTGCTGGGCGGGAGTGGCCACGAACTGAATGCCGGCAATGTCCGTCGACTGCCACCAGTTCAGTTGACGCACCTTTGCAGCGGGCACGCCCCACTCGATCAACGTGTCCCCCACGCCCAGCGGCGTGATGAAATGCGCGGTCTTGTCCTTGAGCACCTGAATGCTCATGTGATCGAGGTGGTCGTAATGGTTGTGCGAGAGAATCACGGCGTTGAGCGGCGGCAGGTCCTCTAGGCTGATGGGCGGCTGGTGAAAACGCTGCGGGCCAGCCCATTGGATCGGTGAAGCTCGCTCGGCGAACACCGGGTCAGTCAGGAAATAGCGATTGCGCAACTTGAGTAACACCGTCGAATGCCCCAAGCGGTACACCGTATTGTCCGGCGCCGCCAGCAATTGCTGCCGGGACAGCGGCTGAACCGGTATCTCGCCCACTGGACGGGTGTGACGAGGCTTGTTGACCATGGCGTTCCAGAAAATGCGCAGCGTCTTCAAGAACCCGGAGCGCTGCATCGGCTTGTGATTGCGGAAGCGGCCCTCCTCGCGTGAAGGGACCGGCAATGAAGAAGCGGTATCGAGGCGTTTTTCGATCGAGGCCATGAAAAGCTGACTCCATGAAACGGGTGGAGGTTTCGGCAACAGCGGACGCGTTGCAGGATGTTGCATAAGACACGAAGAGATAAGCGAGAGTTTGTAACAGGCTTTTACACTACACAGTGTAGTTTCAAGCTTGCACGAAGCGCAAAGAGAAGTAAACTGTTCGGTGTAATTTTCTGGCTGACGGTCATCTGTCAGCCTCACCTGCCAGAAGCGATGCCATGACTGCGCCCCAGAGACTGACCGACCGAAAACGTGAATCCATTGTCCTGGCTGCGATCGCCGAATTTCGCGACAACGGGTTCGAGGTCACCAGCATGGACCGTATCGCCGCACGGGCCGAGGTCTCTAAACGCACGGTCTATAACCATTTTCCCAGCAAGGAAGAGCTGTTTTCGGAAATGCTTCATCGCCTGTGGAGCTGTGCCGCCCCGCCCTCCGAGATGATCTACCGCCCCGAGGCAACGCTGCGCGACCAACTGCGAGAGATGCTCGACACCAAAATGAAAACCCTGGGCGACAGCAATTTCATTGACCTGGCCCGCGTTGCGATTGGCGCCACCATTCACTCTCCGGAGCGGGCGCAAGTCTGGGTCAATCGTCTGAACGAACGCGAAGAAACCTTCACTGTCTGGGTGCGCGGTGCCCAGCAGGATGGCCGCCTCAAGGCCGTCGAGCCGGGGTTCGCCGCGTCGCAGATTCATGCGCTGCTCAAGGCATTCGCCTTCTGGCCGCAAGTCACCCTCAACGAACCGCTGCTGACGCCCGAGAAACAGGCGTCAGTGGTGGAGTCGGCGCTCGACCTGTTCCTGTGCTGGTATGAAATACCGGCACCTGCCCCTCGCGCTTAACGCGCCCCTGCCGTGACACGCTCAATGATCTGCCGACGGATTTCCAGCCCTGGCGCAGCCTGCTCGATCGCATTGGCCAGCACGTTGGCCGGTGCGGTGTCCGGATGCCCGGCATTGAACGGCGGCGCCGGAGCGTATTCGAGCTGTAGCTGAATGAGCTGGGACTTATCGGCGTCGAAGAGTTCAGCAATCAGGGTCAGCGCAAAGTCGATCCCCGCGGTCACCCCGCCGCCACTCATCAGATTGCCATCGCGGACCACCCGCGCGTGGACGGGGATCGCACCGAATTTTTCCAGTAATCCGTGGGACGCCCAGTGGGTGGTGGCTCGCTTGCCATTCAGCAGCCCGGCCGCGCCCAGCACCAGCGCGCCGGTGCACACCGAGGTCACATAGCGGGCGGCCTGTGCGGTGCGACGTACGAACGCGAGGGTTTCCGCATCTTCCAGCAGCGGGTTGACGCCGACGCCGCCAGGAATGCAGATCACGTCCAGCGGCGGGCAGCTGTCGAAGGTCTGGGTCGGGATCAGACTCAGGCCGGTGCTGGACAGCAGCGGATCGAGGGTTTTCCAGACCAGATGCACGGTGACCCCGGGCATGCTGGCGAAGACTTCATAAGGCGCGGTCAGATCCAGTTGTTGCACGTTGGGAAAGGCCAGCAAGCCGATATGTAAGGTCATGAGGGTACTCCTGATGAGGTGACGTGGACGGATTCACTGTAGCCAGATAGGCTTTGGCGGATACGCCATTAAACCCACATTTTCCGCCAAACCTGACACCGAGCGCTGCCATGACCCTGTCGCCCCGACCTATTCATGTTCTTGCCTTCCCCGACGTGCAACTGCTCGATGTGTCCGGGCCATTGCAGGTGTTCGCTTCCGCCAACGAACACGCCGTGGAGCACGGTTTTGACCTGCCCTATGCGCCCGTGGTCATCGCCAGGCAGGCGGGCAGCGTGGTGTCGTGGGCCGGGTTGGGCCTGCACACGCAGCCATTACCCGAAACATCGTCCGACACGTTGATCGTCGCGGGCGGTCGCGGGGTTCACACGGCGTTGCAGGACCCGACGTTGCTGCAATGGGTGCGCGATCAGGCGGCGACCGCACGACGCGTGGCGTCAGTGTGCACCGGCGCTTTTCTGCTGGCGGAAGCCGGTTTGCTGGACGGGCATCGCGTGGTCACGCACTGGGACAGCTGCGAAGCATTGGCCCAGCGCTACCCGGCGTTGCAGGTCGATCCCGAGCCCATCTTCATTAATGAAGGCGCGCTGTGGACCTCGGCCGGCGTGACGGCGGGCATCGACCTGGCGCTGGCGATGGTCGAGGCGGATCTGGGCCGCAAAGTGGCGCTGGCGGTGGCCCGGGACCTGGTGGTGTTCCTCAAGCGACCGGGGGGGCAATCGCAATTCAGTACCGCGCTGTCGATGCAACAGGCCACCCGCAGTCAGGACAGCCGATTTGGTGACCTGCACGCGTGGATTCTCGATAACCTGGCCAGCGACTTGTCCGTGGCCACCCTCGCCGCGCAAGTGGGCATGAGCGAACGCAGCTTCGTCCGCCACTATCGCGCCCACACCGGTAACTCCCCGGCACGTGCCATCGAACAGCTGCGGGTCGAAGCTGCACGCCGCCTGCTCGGCGACAGCGCTCTGCCGATCAAACGCATTGCCGACCGCTGCGGCTTCGGCACCGAAGAAACGATGCGCCGCAGTTTTTTGCGTGCGGTGTCAGTGACCCCCCAAGCGTATCGGGAGCGGTTTAGCGCAGGGTGAGTGGCCTTACATTTTGAACGGAACAGCGCAGACACCGCGCAGTACGGTGGGAGTGAGCTTGCTCCCTAATGCTGCGGCTCGAACGACAAAAATTTATTGAATTCACCTGGGCCTTCGTAGGCAAGCGCAGTTCCGCAGGGTATCCACTTAGCCCGCTTTACAAACACATAGCGTCCGAAAAGAAATTAACTTTCATAAATTGATATTTTTATCTTGTTTCGTGTAATTTAATTTTCATCACGAACCCAGAGATAACAATAATGCCCGCCTGTGATCGTCGTCTTTCGACCCATGCTGCACCCCTTTTACCCTTCGCAACATTCACTGCCGAGACTGTTTCCATTGCTGAACCGCGGTCGGACTGACCTCCCCGCGCCGTCAGCGTCACCCTCACTTTCTCTGCAAGGAACCGTTGCATGCCTCCCTCTACCGGCCTGTCCCTGTTGATCTACGCCGCTGTGGCGATCATCGCCCTGATCGTGTTGATTGCCCGTTTTCGTCTCAACCCGTTCGTGGTCATCACGCTGGTGTCAGTGGGCTTGGCGCTGGTCGCCGGGATGCCGGCCACGTCGGTGGTCGCCTCTTATGAAGGCGGGGTCGGCAAGACCCTCGGCCACATCGCGCTGGTCGTGGCGCTGGGCACGATGCTCGGCAAAATGATGGCCGAGTCCGGCGGCGCCGAGCAGGTGGCGCGCACGCTGATCGACCGCTTCGGCGAACGAAACGCGCACTGGGCCATGGTCTGCATTGCTTTTCTGGTGGGTCTGCCACTGTTCTTCGAAGTCGGCTTCGTCCTGCTGGTGCCGATCGCCTTTACGGTGGCGCGCCGGGTCGGGGTGTCGATTCTCATGGTCGGCCTGCCAATGGTCGCGGGCCTGTCAGTGGTTCACGCGCTGGTGCCGCCTCACCCTGCCGCGATGCTGGCAGTGCAGGCCTATCAGGCGTCGGTCGGGCAAACCCTGTTCTACGCCATTTTGATCGGCATCCCCACTGCCATCATTGCCGGTCCGGTCTACGCCAAATTCATCGTGCCGCGCATTCAACTGCCTGACGAAAACCCGCTGGCGAAACAGTTTCTGGACCGCGAGCCGCGCGCACAGCTGCCCGGTTTTGCGATCACCATGGCGACCATTCTGCTGCCGGTCTTGCTGATGCTGCTGGGCGGTTGGGCCAATCTGCTGTCGACGCCGGGCAGCGCGTTCAACAGCTTTTTGCTGTTCATCGGCAACTCGGTGATCGCCCTGCTACTGGCCACCTTGCTCAGCTTCTGGACGCTGGGTATTGCGCAAGGCTTCAATCGCGATGCCATCCTCAGATTCACCCAGGAGTGCCTGGCACCGACCGCGAGCATCACCCTGCTGGTCGGCGCCGGCGGCGGCCTGAACCGAATCCTGGTGGACAGCGGCGTGACCAACGAAATCGTCAGCCTGGCTCAGGATTTTCATCTCTCGCCGCTGCTGATGGGCTGGCTGTTTGCGGCGTTGATGCGAATCGCGACCGGTTCGGCGACGGTCGCGATGACTACCGCGTCAGGCATTGTCGCGCCGGTGGCGATGGGCCTGGGCTACCCCCACCCGGAACTGCTGGTGCTGGCGACGGGCGCAGGTTCGGTAATCTTTTCCCACGTCAACGACGGCGGATTCTGGCTGATCAAGGAGTACTTCAACATGACCGTGGCCCAGACCTTCAAGACCTGGACCGTGCTGGAGACGCTGATTTCGCTGATCGCGTTCGCCTTCACCCTTGGCCTGGCGCAGGTGCTGTGAGTGGACATCCTTTATCAGATCCGCGCCCGGCAGGACTCATTCAGCGCCGGAGAAGGTCGCATCGCGAAGGTGATTCTGAGCGACGTGGCGTTCTCGGCCAGTGCCAGCCTCGACGAACTCGCGGCCCGCGCCGACGTCAGCAGTGCCACCCTGTCGCGCTTCGCCCGCTCGGTGGGTTGCAAGGATTTGCGCGACCTGCGCCTGCAGCTGGCCCAGGCCAGCGGCGTCGGCAGCCGTTTTCTCAAGCCTGAACAGGCGCCGGAGCAATCGGCGTTTTTCAGCCAGATCGTCGGCGACATCGAATCGACCCTGCGTCAGCACCTCGCCGGCTTCGACGACGCGCGCTTCAAGGCCGCCGTCGCCCTGCTCGCCCCGGCACGCATGATTCACAGCTTCGGCATGGGCGGCTGTTCCAGCCTGTGCAGCGAGGAATTGCAGACCCGCCTGGTGCGTCTCGGCTACCCCATCGCCGCTTGCCGCGACCCGGTGATGATGCGGTTGATCGCGGCGACCCTTGGCCCCGACCACAGTCTGGTTGTCTGCTCGTTGAGCGGACGCACGCCGGAACTGCTGGAGGCCGTCACCCTGGCCCGCAGCTACGGGGCGAACATCCTGGCGATCACCCTCCCCGATTCGCCGTTGTCGGCGCTGGCCGACGTGCTGTTGCCGCTGCAAATCGCCGAAACCAATTTCATCTACAAACCCACGGCGGCGCGCTACGGCATGCTGCTGACCCTCGACGTGCTGGCGACGGAGTTGGCGCTGACCGCCCCTGATGACAATCAGGAACGCCTGCGCCGCATCAAGCTGGCCCTCGACGATTACCGCGGTGGCGACGACGGCCTGCCGCTTGGAGACTGAACCATGCTTTACGACCTGATCATTCGCGACGCGTTGGTGATTGATGGCAGCGATACGCCGGGCTACCGCGCCGATGTGGCGGTGCACGACGGGCGCATCCAGCGCATTGGCGACCTGAGCGGCGTGTCGGCGAGCGAAGACATCGACGCCGCAGGTCGCGTGCTGGCGCCAGGCTTTATTGACGTGCACACCCACGACGACACCGTGGTGATTCGTCAGCCCGAGATGCTGCCGAAAATCACCCAGGGCGTGACCACGGTGATCGTCGGCAACTGCGGCATCAGCGCTGCTCCGGTCACGCTCGCGGGCGATCCGCCTGATCCGATGAACCTGCTGGGTCCCGCCTCGGCCTTTGCCTACCCGCGTTTCCGCGACTACCGCAACGCCGTGGACCAGGCGCGCCCGGCGGTCAACGTCGCCGCACTGATTGGCCATACCGCCCTGCGCAGCAATCATCTGGACGACTTGTTCCGCACTGCCCGACCGGCCGAGATCAGCGCCATGCGCGCGCAGTTGCGTCAAAGCCTGGAGGACGGCGCGCTGGGCCTATCTTCGGGTCTGGCCTACGCCTCGGCCTATTCGGCGGAGACTGACGAGGTCAAGCAACTCGCCGAAGAACTGACCGCGTTCGGCGCGGTGTACACGACTCACTTGCGCAGCGAATTCGAGCCGGTGCTGGAGGCCATGGACGAAGCCTTCGACATCGGCCGTCACGCCCGATCGCCGGTGGTGATTTCCCACCTCAAGTGCGCGGGCGCAGGCAATTGGGGGCGCAGTCCACAGCTGTTGGCGTCGCTGGAGAACGCGGCGCTGACTCATCCTGTGGGGTGTGATTGCTACCCCTACGCGGCCAGTTCGTCGACGCTGGACCTCAAGCAGGTCACCGACGCCTTCCGCATCACCATCACTTGGTCGACGCCGCACCCGGACCAGAGCGGGCGTGATTTGCAGGACATCGCAGCGGATTGGGGCCTGTCTCTGCTGGACACTGCATGCGCACTGCAACCGGCCGGCGCGGTGTACTACGGGATGGACGAAAACGATGTGCAAAACATCCTGAAACACCCCCTGTCGATGATCGGTTCGGACGGCTTGCCGGAGGACCCGTTTCCCCATCCGCGGCTGTGGGGCGCGTTCCCCCGGGTGCTGGGGCATTTCAGCCGCGATCTCGGCCTGTTTCCGCTGCACCGGGCGATCCACAAGATGACTGGCCTGACCGCCACCCGCTTCGGTCTGCACGAACGCGGCTTCGTGCGCGAAGGCTACTGCGCCGATCTGGTGCTGTTCAACCCGGACACCGTGCGCGACGTCGCCGATTTTAAAGCGCCGAAACGCGCTGCGCAGGGGATCGATGGCGTGTGGGTCAACGGGCAGCTGAGCTATGCCGAAGGCAAGGCGCAGGGTGAGCGGCAGGGACGGTTCTTGCCCCGCAGTGGATCGTTGGCCGCGGGATTTGCCCAGACCTGATCTTCGCGTCAGTCACAGCCGGCCTTCGCGCCCCCCCAGACAGCAACGCCATCCACCTGTGGCAGTGAGCTGGCCCACGAAAGCATCCTGTCAGTCACCCTCTCCGTGACCGTCCCGGCGTATTCGCGAGCAAGCTCACTCCTACAGGTCATCACCCGGTCCGGAAATCGGGGTGGGCTTGATGGATTGAGGTGCCTCAACAATCCACCAGCTTCAAGAGTGACGCAGAACCTGTAGGAGTGAGCTTGCTCGCGATATCAGTTGACCTGTCACTGCTGAGGTGACTGACACGGCCCTTTCGCGAGCAAGCTCACTCCTACAGGTCATTAGCCAGCCCGGAAATCGGGGGGGCTTGATGGATTGAGGTGCCTCAACAATCCACCAGCTTCAGGAGTGACGCAGAACCTGTAGGAGTGAGCTTGCTCGCGAAGGCATCCTGTCAGTCACCCTCTCCGTGCCAGGCTCGGCGCATTCGTGAGCAAGCTCATTCCCTCCGTGATCAACGGCGTCCAAGGATCAGAGACTGATGCCAACGATCACCCCAGGATCACCCCAGGATCACCCCTCGACACTCGCCAAAGCCGATGCTCACCTCTCCCTCTTTGCGGCAGCGGGCCGTAAGGATCACCTCGTCTCCCGCTTCGAGAAATGTCCGTGTTTCGCCGTTGGGCAGTTGCACCGGCTGTTTGCCGCCTGCGGTCATTTCCAGCAGGCTGCCGAACTGCCCCGCGTCTGGCCCTGATAACGTGCCAGTGCCGAACAGGTCCCCCGACTGCAATTGGCAACCGTTGACGCTGTGATGGGCGACCATCTGCGCGAAGGTCCAGTACATGTTCAGCGTATTGCTCAATGCCAGACGATGGGGCGGCAGGCCCTCTCTTTTCATCTGCGCCGTCAACAGCAGCACTTCCAGTTCCAGGTCCAGTGCGCCGTGCTGTTGGTCCTGCGCGTCGAACAGGTATTCCAGCGGCTGCGGATCGCCATCAGGGCGTTTGGGCTGCGCAGTGCGGAACGGCGCCAGCGCCTCGGCCGTCACCACCCACGGAGAGAGAGTGGTGCCAAAGCTCTTCGAGAGAAACGGGCCCAGCGGCTGGTATTCCCATGCTTGCAGATCCCGCGCCGACCAGTCGTTGAGCAGGCAGAAACCGGCAATATGCTCGCTGGCCGCAGCGATGCCAATCGGCTCTCCGACCTCGTTGCCCTGCCCGATCCACACCCCCAGCTCCAGCTCGTAGTCCAGACGCTTGCTGGGCCCGAACGAGGGCGCTTCAGCCCCCGGCGCGAGGGTCTGGCCGTTCGGCCGCTTGATCGGCGTCCCCGATACGCACACTGTGGAGGCACGGCCGTGATAAGCGATCGGCACGTATTTGTAGTTCGGCAGCAGCGGATTGTCCGGACGGAACAGCTTGCCGACGTTCGTCGCGTGATGAATGCCGACGTAGAAATCGGTGTAGTCGCCGATCCGGGCAGGCAAGTGCATCTGAACGTCGTTCATCGGCACCAGCAGCCCGTCGCCGAGCCCTTGCAAACGCTCGCGCTGCGGGCTGTGTTCATCCAGCAAGCCGAACAGCGCCTCTCGCAATGCCTTGCGCGATACGGCCCCCAGCGCGAAGAACGTGTTGAGCTGACCCAGACTGGCGGCCTCGGCAGCCTCGCGAGCCGCGCCGTTGAACAGCTCTGCGTCGAGCGCGGCACGCAGGTCGAAAATACGATCGCCAATCGCAACGCCCCCGCGTCGCGCGCCGCCCGCCCGACTGAACACACCGAGAGGCAGGTTCTGCAGTGGGAAATCCGGATGATCGTTGGCAGAGGTCACCCAACTGCGCGAGAAATGGAAAGTGCTCATCGTTGGCGGTCCGTTTCGAAAGAGGTAAAGGTTCGAGCGATGCCACTCCAGCAGGCATCGTAGTCGCTTTGCAATTGCGGGCACTCCAGCGCGTGACGGCTGGGGCGCAACGGTTTGGCGGTCTCGAACATGAAGGCCATGGTCTGCTCGACCTTGTGCGGCTTGAGGTCAGCTGCCATGGCTTTTTCAGCGGTGGCATTGTCCGGACCGTGGGCGCTCATGCAGTTGTGCAGTGAGACGCCGCCGGGCATGAAACCTTCGGCCTTGGCGTCGTAGGCGCCGTCGATCAAGCCCATGAATTCGTTCATCAGATTGCGGTGGAACCACGGTGGGCGAAAGGTGTTTTCGGCCACCAGCCAGCGTGGCGGGAAAATCACGAAATCGATGTTCGCCTGACCGTGAGTCGCGCTCGGCGATGTCAGCACCGTGAAGATGGACGGATCCGGGTGGTCGTAACTGATGGTGCCCATCGTGTTGAACAGCCGAAGGTCATATTTGTACGGCACATTGTTGCCGTGCCACGCCACCACGTCGAACGGTGTGTGGTCGAGAGTGGTTTCCCACAATTCCCCAAGAAACTTCTGCACCAGAACAGTGGGCTGCACACTGTTTTCGAAATGCGCGACAGGCGCCTGAAAATCCCGAGGGTTGGCCAGACCATTGCTGCCAATCGGCCCAAGGTCGGGCAAGCGCAGCGAGCTGCCGTGGTTCTCACAGAGGTACCCCCGCGCCTCTCCATCGAGCAGCTGCACACTGAATTTCAGGCCCCGGGGAATGACCGCGATCTCTTGCGGCGCGATGTCCAGCAGGCCCAGCTCAGTGGTCAGGCGCAAACGGCCTTGCTGCGGCACGATCAGCCACTCGCCGTCGGCGCTGAAGAATGCCCGCTGCATGGACTGATTGGCGGTATAGAGATAAACGCTGACGCCCTCGGCCTGATCGGCGGCGGTGGTGCAGGCGAACGCGATAAGCCCGTCGATGAAATCGGTGGGCTCGGTAGGCATGTCAAAGGCGTTCCAACGCAGACGATTGGGGTTGATCGGCCCCAACTGACCACCGCCCGTGATCTGCCGCTCAAGGCGCTGAAATCGAGGGTGCGCGGCAGACGGCGAAATGCGATAGAGCCAGGTACGACGGGCCTCCGCGCGGGGGACAGTGAACGCCGTGCCAGAGAACTGTTCAGCGTAGAGCCCGAGGGGGTGTCGTTGTGGAGAGTTCTGGCCTGCCGGCAATCCACCGGGCATGGCTTCACTGCTGAATTGATTGCCGAAACCGGTTTGGTAGCTCAACGCCTTGGATGCAGGTGGGGTGGACATCACGACCTCTTGTTTTTATGCGCATCGACTTGCAGGAGCGCGCTCGCTTGCGATGGCGTCAAGCCGTTACCTGATGCACAACTTGACACTCCGTTGTCGCCGGCAAGCGCTCCTACACATGACAAACCTGAAAAGTACGTAAACGAATTACGCATAACGTAATTTGAGTTTACGGAACGGTCAAGCTATAAAGCAGCCTTTCCAGCGTTGGCGCCTTGACCCATGACAGATGATTCCGCACTTCCTGTAATACCGCGCCCGCAGAAAGTGCAATCCGCGGAAGTGGGGGTCGGCATTCTCAAAGCCTTGGCCGAACTGGCCCCCGCCACCTCACTGTCAAAGCTCGCTGAACACGTCGCCATGCCTGCCAGTAAGGTCCATCGCTACTTGCAGGCCTTGGTCGACAGTGGCTTCGCCGAGCAAGACCCGGTCACCCATCACTACCGTCTCGGACGGTCCGCCCTGCAGGTGGGTCTGGCGGCGCTGAGCCAGCTGGATGTGTTGAAAACCAGCGCGCCCGAGCTGATCGCGCTGCGCGACGAACTCAATGAAACCTGCTTCCTGGCGGTGTGGGGCAACAAGGGTCCGACCGTGGTTTACGTCGAGCAGTCCTTGGGCGCGGTGACCCTGGTGACGCAGATCGGCTCGGTGCTGCCCTTGCTCAGCTCTTCCACTGGACGGGTGTTCGACGCGTTTCTGCCAAGCGCCGAAACCGCCGCGTTGCGCGACGCCGAATCGGCGCACCTGCAGGCAAAACAGCTGAAGGAGATCGACCGACACCTCAATGACATCCGCAGCACCGGCGTGTACCTGATCCATGGCCTGCTCATGGAGGGGGTGAACGCGGTGTCGTCGCCTGTGTTCGCCATGGGTAACAAGCTGGCAGGCGTGATCACCGTGGTCGGCTCGGCGTCCGTTTTTACCGATGAACGTCAAGCCGAAGCGGCGCGCAATGTGCGGGACACTGCGCAGATCATCAGCGAGCGGATGGGTGGGGAGATCCCTGCCATCTGATCAATGGACTGTGGGAACGCGTCCGCGATGCCGGTGTGCCTGCGACGCAGGCGAAACCGACCTACCGCCCCACGACAACGCGCGCGCCTACAGATGAGGCGCGGCGCTCGCCTTTCTTAATCGGCGGTCAACACGCCACGCCGCAGTTGATCGCGTTCGATGGATTCGAACAGCGCCTTGAAATTGCCCTCGCCGAAGCCGTCATCGCCCTTGCGCTGGATGAATTCGAAGAACACCGGCCCCATCAGGGTTTCCGAGAAAATCTGCAGCAACAAGCGCTGACTGCCACCGTCCGAGGTGCCGTCCAGCAAAATCCCACGCGCCTTCAGCTCGTGTTCCGGCTCGCCATGACCTGGCAAACGGCCTTCGAGCATTTCGTAGTACGTGTCCGGCGGCGCCGTCATGAACCGCATGCCCAAGGCTTTGAGCCGATCCCACGTGTCGATGAGGTCTTCGGTAAAGAACGCGACGTGCTGAATGCCTTCGCCGTTGAACTGCATCAGAAATTCTTCGATCTGCCCGGCGCCCTTGGACGACTCTTCGTTGAGGGGGATGCGAATCATGCCGTCCGGCGCAGTCATTGCCTTCGAGGTGAGCCCGGTGTACTCGCCTTTGATATCGAAATAGCGGATCTCACGGAAGTTGAACAATTTTTCATAGAAATTCGCCCAGTACGCCATCCGACCGCGATAGACGTTATGGGTCAGGTGATCGATGAACTGCAACCCGGCCCCTACCGGATGGCGGTCGACGCCATCGATGAACACAAAATCGATGTCGTAAATGGACGTGCCCTCGCCAAAGCGGTCGATCAGGTACAGCGGCGCGCCGCCAATGCCTTTGATCGCAGGCAGTCGCAACTCCATCGGCCCGGTGCCGATCTCAATCGGTTGAGCGCCCAGCTCCAGTGCGCGTTTGTAGGCCTGCTGCGAGTCCTTCACCCGGAACGCCATGCCGCACACCGAAGGACCATGCTCGGCCGCGAAGTAGGACGCTTCGCTGTGAGGTTCGTTGTTGAGGATGATATTGATCGACCCTTGGCGATACAGCGCCACGTTCTTGGAACGGTGATGGGCGACTTTGGTGAAACCCATCATCTGGAACACGGGTTCGAGGGTGTTGGGGGTTGGCGAGGCGAATTCGATGAATTCGAAGCCCATCAGGCCCATCGGGTTTTCGTAGAGGTCAGTCACGGTCTTGCTCCTGCTAAAAAGTGAAATGCACAGCGGCGAAGATCACTGTTCAGCGGGTGGCGCGCAGGGAATGCCCCGCACGCTGCGGGCGAGGAAGTCGCCGAAGATCAATTGCAGACCGAAGATTTTCATGTAGGAAAGGTTACTCCGGCTTGTCAGATTGCGCATCAGGATGCGCTTTTTTAAAGGCCGGGTGCGGCGACGCCAACGCCTCGACCCGACAGATGCGCGGGAAGGCGCTGAGGTCGACGTTGAAACGGCGAGCCGCATACAGTTGAGGCAGCAGATACACATCAGCCAACCCAACGGCGCCAAAGCAGAACCCTTCGTCGCCAATCAGCACTTCCACAACCCTGAAGCCTTCGGCAATCCAGTGACCGATCCATGCGTTCACATCGCCTTCGTCATGGCCGAGGCCGCGCAGACGATTGAGAACGGCGACGTTGTGCAGCGGGTGAATGTCGCAGCCAATCAGCGCCGCCACTTCACGATGCCGGGCACGTTGGAACAGGTCTTCGGGCAGCAACGCAGGCTGCGGGAAACGCTCTTCGAGGTATTCGATGATGGCGGGTGACTGAATGATCACCTCGCCCTCTTCCAGACGCAGCGCCGGCACGCGGCCTTGGGGATTGACCGCCAGATAGTCGGCCTTGCGATGCTCGCCGCCGTCGCGGATCAGGTTGATGGGCATGGCATTGACCTCAACCCCCTTCAGCGCCAGCGCGATGCGCACCCGGTAGCTGGAGGTCGAGCGATAATAGGTGTAGAGATCCACGGAAAGACCCTGCTTCTTGTTATTTTCGTAAGCGGCTTACGCAATGCGTAACAAACTGAAGTATTCATCACGCGGAGTCAAGCTTGACCGCCGTGTCTGTAGCAACGGGCCTCTAGCGCTCACTCGCCCACCGTCACGCCCAGCCCTCCAATCGCAATGTCGCCCTCACTAAGCGCTGCTCTTCGTTCTCAATCTCTCGCAGGTTCTCGCAAATACTCTGGATGTGCGCCACGGCAGCCTTGCGCGCCTGCTCCGGCAAGCGTCCCGTCACGGCGTTGTAGAGCCGCGCGTGATGCCGGTCGATCTGGCGTTTCTGTTCATGTCGGTGATAGAGATTGTTGACCGAGGCAAACACGGTATTGAGCAACAGGTCCGTCAACGACCGTAACGTCTGCACCAGCACCGGGTTGTGGGACGCTTCGCAGATGGCGAGGTGAAACGCGTGATCAAGCCGCGCATGTTCGGAGGCAGACAGCACGTGATCGTGGGCGGCAACCAGGGCGTCGTAGGCACGGGTGATGAGGACGAAATCGGCGTCAGTGCCGCGCAGCGCGGCCAATCGCGCCGATTCCCCTTCCAGCAGGCTGCGCACTTCGAACAGGTCGTACAGGGTGCGGGGTTGCGAGGCGAACAGGTGCATCATCGGCGACGTGGCCGTGACGCCCAGCCCGCCCATCTGCGCGACAAACGAGCCCTGCCCGTGGCGGGTGTCGATGATGCCCCTGGCTCGTAACAGTTTGAGCCCTTCTCGCAACGCGGTGCGTGATACGCCGAGCTTTTCGGTCAGACGACGTTCGGAGGGCAGCAATTGCCCGACCTTGAGCACGCCGTCGACGATCAGCCGCTCGATGCGCTCGCTGACCACGTCGGCGACTTGTTGCGGACGGGTTGTACCGACGTTTTCCATTGATGTGGCTCCGTGCAAGGGACTCAGTCGCGCTGCCATTCCGTGGGAAATTCCATGCTCGCTGGCAAACCGCATTCGCCAGCAAGCCGGCTCCTACAGAGATTACCCGCCCGTCATAACTGGTATGACCAGCTTTTGATACAAGCAGGCATGGCATCCAAAGCCGCACAGATCATTGATTTGTCGGATTTTTTCCATACCCGCCTGTGCAAATGCCGAAAAAAACTGGTTCGACCAGTGCGTTCTGCCATGGACAGTAAGCCTCGTCAGGCCAATGATGCAACTCAGCCGTAGAACGTTCCAGCTGTGAACGGGCCTTAATCAATAAGAACAAAACAGGGTGGCGAACCCCCATGAATATTCTGTACGACGAACGCGTCGACGGCGCGCTGCCTGCCATCGACAAGGCCCAATTGCTGCAAGCCTTGCAAGCACGCCTGCCGGACCTGGACATCCTCCACCGCGAGGAAGAACTGCGCCCCTACGAATGCGATGGCCTATCTGCCTACCGCACCACACCGATGCTGGTGGTGCTGCCCGAGAGGGTCGAGCAGGTGCAGGCGCTGCTCAAGGTCTGCCACGAACGCGGTGTGCCGGTGGTCGCGCGCGGTGCCGGTACGGGACTGTCAGGCGGCGCGCTACCGCTGGAAAAAGGCGTGTTGCTGGTGATGGCGCGTTTCAACAAAATTTTGCACATCGACCCCGCTGGCCGCTTCGCCCGTGTGCAACCCGGCGTGCGCAACCTGGCGATTTCCCAGGCCGCAGCGCCGTATGACCTTTATTACGCCCCCGACCCATCCTCGCAAATCGCTTGCTCCATTGGCGGCAACGTCGCAGAGAACGCCGGTGGTGTGCACTGCCTCAAATACGGCCTGACCGTGCACAACCTGCTGAAAGTCGACATTCTGACCGTCGAGGGCGAGCGCATGGTGCTGGGCTCCGACGCGCTAGACAGCCCCGGTTTCGATCTGCTGGCATTGTTCACCGGCTCCGAAGGCATGCTGGGCATCATCACCGAGGTCACGGTCAAACTGCTGCCCAAGCCGCAAGTGGCGCGGGTGCTGCTGGCGGCGTTCGATTCGGTGGAGAAAGCCGGTCGCGCCGTGGCCGACATCATTGCTGAAGGGATCATTCCCGGCGGCCTGGAGATGATGGACAACCTCGCCATTCGCGCTGCTGAAGATTTCATTCACGCCGGCTACCCGGTGGAGGCCGAAGCGATTCTGCTGTGCGAGCTGGATGGCGTCGAAGCCGACGTGCACGCCGATTGTGATCGCGTGCGCGCCGTGCTGGAAAAGGCTGGCGCTACCGAAGTGCGTCAGGCCAAAGATGAGGCGGAGCGCGTGCGCTTCTGGGCCGGTCGCAAAAACGCCTTCCCTGCCGTGGGTCGGCTGTCACCGGATTACTACTGCATGGACGGCACTATTCCGCGTCGGGAATTGCCCGGCGTGTTGAAGGGCATTTCCGCGCTGTCCGAAGAATACGACCTGCGCGTCGCCAACGTTTTCCACGCAGGCGACGGCAACATGCACCCGCTGATCCTGTTCGACGCGAACCAGCCCGGCGAACTGGACAGGGCCGAAGGCTTGGGCGGGAAGATCCTCGAATTGTGCGTGAAGGTCGGCGGCAGCATCACCGGCGAACATGGCGTGGGGCGCGAGAAAATCAATCAGATGTGCGCGCAGTTCAACAGCGACGAACTGACCCTGTTTCATTCAATCAAGGCCGCGTTCGATCCCGGCGGCACGCTCAACCCCGGCAAAAACATTCCCACGCTGCATCGCTGTGCCGAATTCGGCGCGATGCATGTGCACATGGGCAAGCTGCCCTTCCCTGAACTGGAGCGTTTCTGATGGGCGCCGAACGTCAACCTCAACCCATGGCGCAGGATCGCGATGCCGTCGACGGGATGCTGGAACAGGTCAATGAGGCCATCCACGTGGGCCTGCCCTTGCGCATTCAGGGCGCCAACAGCAAGGCGTTTCTAGGCCGTGAAGTGGCCGGGGAAGTGCTCGATACGCGGCTCCATCGCGGCATCGTCAGTTACGACCCGACCGAATTGGTGATCACCGCCCGCGCTGGCACGCCGGTGTCGGAGCTGAATGCCGCGCTTGAGGCGGCAGGCCAGATGCTGCCGTGTGAGCCACCGACCTACAGCGACGGCGGCGTGAGCGACGCAACGGTGGGCGGGATGATTGCCGCAGGGCTGTCAGGGCCGCGTCGGCCGTGGTCTGGTTCGGTGCGGGATTTCGTCCTCGGCACTCGGGTCATTACTGGCCTGGGCAAGCATCTGAAATTCGGCGGCGAGGTGATGAAAAACGTCGCCGGTTACGACCTGTCACGCCTGATGGCGGGCAGCTTCGGCTGCCTTGGCGTGATCACCGAGGTCTCGCTGAAAGTCCTGCCCAAGCCTCGGTTGTGCACCAGCATCGCGCTGGAAATCGACAGTGTCCGCGCCCTCGCCCGCCTGGCCGAATGGGGCCAGCAGCCGTTGCCGATCAGCGCGGCGAGCCATGATGGTCGTGTGCTTCGGCTGCGCCTTGAAGGTGGCGAAGGCTCGGTGGCGGCGGCCCATGATCGTCTCGGCGGCGAGTCCATCGACCCGGCGTATTGGGGCGCGCTGAACGATCACCGACTGGATTTCTTCACCGACGGCCGCCCGCTGTGGCGCCTGTCGTTGCCGACTAGTACCGGGGCGCTCGACCTACCGGGGGATCAATTGATCGACTGGGGCGGCGCGCAACGCTGGCTGAAATCCGACGCGCCGGGCAGTGACATCCGCGCCCTCGTCAGCGCCGTCGGCGGCCACGCGACCTGTTACAGCCACGGTCTGTCCGACAGCCCGTTCCAGCCGTTGGCAGAACCCCTTTTGCGCTATCACCGCCAGCTCAAGGCGCAACTCGATCCGCACGAAATCTTCAATCCGGGCCGAATGTACGCGGAGATCTGACCATGCAGACCACCCTGAGCGAACACGCGAAAAACCTGCCCCGCGCTGAAGAAGCAGAAAGCATTCTGCGCAGTTGCGTGCATTGCGGTTTCTGCAATGCCACCTGCCCGACCTATCAATTGCTGGGCGACGAGCTGGACGGCCCTCGAGGCCGGATTTACCTGATCAAGCAGGTGCTGGAAGGCCAGGACGTCACTGAAAAGACCCAGCTGCACCTCGACCGCTGCCTGTCCTGCCGCAACTGCGAGACCACATGCCCCTCCGGCGTGCAGTACCACAACCTGCTGGACATCGGCCGGGCCGTGGTCGATGCCGCTGTGCCGCGTCCGATGGGCCAGCGCGTGGTGCGTGAAAGCCTGCGCGCCGTGGTGCCCAACGCCGGGCTGTTCAAAACCCTGACTCAAATGGGCAACGCGTTTCGGCCGCTGCTGCCCGGTGCCTTGAAGGACAAACTTCCCGGCCAGATCCGGCCAGCCGGGGCTCGGCCCACTCGGCAACACGCGCGCCAGGTGTTGATTCTCGAAGGCTGCGTGCAACCGGGTCTGTCGCCCAACACCAATGCAGCGACGGCGCGGGTGCTGGATCGCTTGGGCATCAGCGTCAAATCCATTGCTGAAGCCGGTTGTTGCGGCGCCGTGGATTACCACCTGAACGCGCAGGAACAGGGGCTTGAACGCGCTCGCCGTAACATCGATGCCTGGTGGCCCAGCGTGCAGGCCGGCGCTGAGGCCATCGTGCAAACCGCAAGCGGGTGCGGGGCGTTCGTCAAGGATTACGGGCATATGCTGCGCGACGACCCGGCGTATGCCGACAAGGCGGCGAAGGTCAGCGCGTTGACCAAAGACCTGGTGGAAGTGATGCGCGCCGAGCCGCTGGAAAAACTCGGCGCCTGTACCAGCACGAAACTGGCGTTCCACTGTCCCTGCACCCTGCAGCACGCGCAGAAACTCGGCGGTGCGGTGGAGTCGGTGCTGACCCGGCTGGGCTTCAATTTGACCGCAGTGCCTGACGCGCACCTGTGCTGCGGCTCGGCGGGCACATATTCGATCACCCAGCCGGTGCTGTCGAAGCAACTGCGCGACAACAAGATGAATGCGCTGGAAAGCGGCAACCCGGAGGTCATCGCCACCGCTAACATCGGCTGCCAGACCCACTTGGCCAGTGCGGGTCGCACACCGGTCAAACACTGGATCGAACTTATCGAAGACGCCTTGCATCCCAATTGATCGCAGGCCGTCTCAGATCACTCATCACACACCCAAGGAGCGCTGCATGAAAACCAAAGCCGTACTGACCCAGACCGAGGTGACCCAGATCCTTGCCGCTGCCCGCGCCGAAGCACAGACCAACGGTTGGGCGGTGTCAATCGCTGTGACCGATGACGGCGGCCATCTGCTGGGCTTCGAACGCCTGGACGGCTGTGCACCGATCGGTGGCTACATCGCCATCGAAAAAGCCCGCACCTCGGCGCTGGGCCGCCGGGAGTCCAAGGGCTACGAAGAGATGGTCAACGGCGGGCGCACCGCGTTCGTCACTGCGCCACTGCTGACGTCGCTGGAAGGCGGCGTGCCAGTGATCGTCGGCGGCGAAACCGTCGGTGCGGTGGGTGTGTCAGGGGTGAAGGCCGATCAGGACGCCCAGGTGGCCAGGGCGGGTGTGGCAGCCGTGAATGCGGGTTAAGAACCTGCCACGCTGCGCCTTCTGTGGGAGCCGGCTTGCTGGCGAATACAGTTTGCCTGCGTCCAACAGGGGACTGACACACCGCCTTCGCCAGCAAGCCGGCTCCCAAGCCCTTGGGGCAGAAACAGAACAGCGTAGATTCATTCAGACATTTTTAACGAGGAGCCCGAGATGACCGAATTCGTCAACAGCCACAGCCTCAAAGTGGCCGCCAATCTGAAACGCTTCGTCGACGAAGAGGTGCTTCCCGAGACCGGTTTGAGCTCGGAGGTGTTTTGGGCGGATTTCGATTCGCTGGTCAACGCGTTGGCGCCGATCAACCGTGAGTTGTTGATCGAGCGCGACCGTCTGCAGACGCAGCTCGACAAGTGGCATAAGTCCAACCCCGGCCCGGTCACCGACATGCCCGCGTACATCGCTTTTCTCGATTCCATTGGCTACCTGCAACCCGTACCCGATATCGTCCAGGCGACCACCCGCAATGTCGACATCGAAGTCAGCGAACAGGCCGGTCCGCAGCTGGTGGTGCCTGCGGCCAACGCCCGCTACGCGCTCAACGCCGCCAATGCGCGTTGGGGTTCGCTGTACGACGCGTTGTACGGCACCGATGCCATTTCCAGCGCCAACGGCGCAGAGATCAAGGCCGGTTACAACCCGTTGCGCGGCGCCAAGGTCATCGCCTTCGCCCGTGCACTGCTCGACCAGGCTGCCCCGCTCGCCGCGGGTTCCCACGTCGATGCCACAGCGTATGCCGTGGACAGCGGCACGCTGATCGTGACGCTGGCCGACGGCAGTCAGACGCCGCTGCTGCAGTCGGAAAAATACGTCGGCTATCAAGGCGACGTCGCCCAGCCATCGGCAATCCTGTTGAAGAACCACGGCCTGCACATCGAAATCCAGCTTGACCCCACCAGTGCCATCGGTAGCACCGATCCGGCCGGCATCAAGGATTTGCTGATGGAAGCCGCGTTGTCGACCATCATCGATTGCGAAGACTCGGTGGCCGCCGTCGATGCCGACGACAAGCTGGTGATCTACCGCAATTGGCTGGGTCTGATGAAAGGCGACCTGACCGAAGAACTGGTCAAGGGGGGCAAGACCCTTACCCGACGCCTGAACCCTGACCGCGACTACACCACTGCCGATGGCAGCCCGATTACCCTGCCCGGACGGTCATTGCTGTTCATTCGCAACGTCGGCCACCTGATGACCAACCCGGCCATTCTGTACGACGGCAACAGGGAAATCCCCGAAGGCATCCTCGACGGCGTGATCACCAGTCTGATCGCTCTGCATGACCTGCACGCGCGGGCCAACTCGCGAGCGGGCAGCGTCTATATCGTCAAGCCAAAGATGCATGGCCCGGCAGAGGTGGCGTTCGCCGATCAGTTGTTCGGACGCATCGAGGACATGCTGAAGATCCCGCGCAACACGTTGAAGATGGGGATCATGGACGAAGAGCGGCGCACCAGCGTCAACCTCAAGGCCTGCATCAACGCGGCCTCGGCCAGGGTCGCGTTCATCAACACCGGCTTTCTGGACCGCACGGGCGATGAGATGCACACGTCGATGGAAGCCGGGCCGATGCTGCGCAAAGGCGACATGAAAGCCACGCCGTGGATCAGGGCCTACGAGCGCAACAACGTGCTGGTCGGACTGGCCTGCGGCTTGCGCGGTCGGGCGCAGATCGGCAAGGGCATGTGGGCGATGCCGGACCTGATGGCCGACATGCTGGAGCAGAAAATCGGCCACCCGCAAGCCGGGGCGACCACCGCGTGGGTACCCTCGCCCACCGCAGCGACCCTGCACGCGCTGCATTACCACAAGGTCGATGTGAAGGCGGTGCAGCAATCGTTGGAGAAGGTCGACCTCGACAGCGAGAGCGAGCAAATCCTGCTGGATTTGCTGAGCGTGCCCGTCGCTGCTGATCCAAAGTGGACCGAAGATCAGATCAAGGAGGAAGTCGAAAACAACGCACAGGGCCTTTTGGGCTACGTGGTGCGTTGGGTCGAGCAAGGCGTGGGCTGTTCGAAAGTGCCGGACATTCACAACGTCGGCCTGATGGAAGACCGCGCCACCCTGCGCATCTCCAGCCAGCACATGGCCAACTGGCTGCACCACGGCGTGATTCATGAGCATGAGGCAATGGAAACCCTCAAACGCATGGCCAAGGTGGTGGACAAACAGAACGCCGGGGATCGGCACTACACGCCAATGACCGAGAACTTCGAGAAGTCGGTTGCCTTCAAGGCCGCTTGCGCGCTGGTGTTCAAAGGCCACGAGCAACCGAGCGGGTACACCGAGCCGTTGCTGCATGAATTCCGCCTGGCGTTCAAGAAGCAAGAGTGATCCTCTGCAGCTGAAACACGGTTTTAGTGCAAGGTGATGATCATCGGTTGAAATGCGATTCACTGTGGGAGCCGGCTTGCTGGCGAACAGGTCATGTCAGACAACGCAGGGAGTTTGAACCCGCGCGTTCGCCAGCAAGCCGGCTCCTACAACTCACCTGATGCAGCCTTTACGTACTTTCCCGCACCACCAATTCGAATCCCAGGTCCACCTGTTCCTCCTGCACATTGCCGTCCAGCAGCCCCAGCAGCAGTTGCGCGGCGCGCTGACCGACCTGTTCGCGGGGGGTGCGGATCGAGGTGAGGCGCGGGACCATATGGGCAGACCCCGGCAGATCGTTGAAACCGATCAGCGACACCTGCTGCGGAACCTTGATACCTCGACGCAACGCTTCCAAAGTCGCGCCCTGCGCCAGGTCGTCGTTACAGAAAAAGATCCCGTCGACGTCCGGATGCGCATCCATCAATTGCGCGAACAGCTCCCCCCCCAGCCCGATCGATGACGGCAGCGGCGTGGACATCTGCAACGCTTCGTCGTACAGCCCTTCGGCTTCAAGCGCTGCGCGAAAACCGGTGCCGCGCTGAATCACCCGTGGGTCCAGCTGCGCCGACACGTAGGCCAGACGCCGACGCCCGCGACTCAGAAGGTGTCTGGCCGCTTCGGCGCCCGCCTGCTGCTGAGAAAACCCCACGCAGGGTTCGCCGCGCTCGGGGTCCAGTTCCATCATGTGCACACAAGGCACGCCACTGGCTGCGAGCAATTGTTGCGCGGCCTGGCTGCGATCGAATCCGGTCAACAAGATGCCCCGAGGGCGGTTGGCCAAATGGCTGCGCAGCAGGTTTTCTTCCTCGGCGGGCGAGTAGTGATAGTTGCCGATCACCACTTCCAGGCCACGGGGGCGCAATACGGTTTGAATTGCTTCGAGGGTTTCGATGAACAACTGGTTGGACAGGGAAGGCACCAGCACGACCACCGATTGACTTTGCGAGGACGCCAATGCCCGGGCGGCAGGGTTAGCCACATAGCCTAGACTCAGCGCAGCCGCTTGCACTTTTTCCACCAGTCCCGGGGCCACCGTCGCCACGCCGCGCAGGGCGCGGGACGCCGTGATGGGCGAGACAGCGGCCAGTTTGGCGACTTCATTCAAGGTAGGACGGCCGGTGGAACGGGAACCAATGCGTGTCATGCGTTGCCAACTGATTGCAAGTGAAAGCGAAGGGGTTGCGATTGTCTCGGATGGGCTCTAAGGTAGCGCTATCTCACGGAGGCCCGCAACTCTTTGACCCACGCGTCAACGGGACGAATGCATCTCATGGATCAGCGAGATACCCATAACAATGACTACACCCGGAAACAGCCTTGCCGGACTTGCACACCTACCGGCAAAGACAGCGCTGTCTTCGGGACGAGGTTCTTATGACTACTGCTCCAAACGCTATCTCCGCCCTCGTGATCATGGGTGTTTCAGGCTGCGGCAAAAGCGCCGTGGGTGCTGAAATCGCCAAACACAGCGGCGGTCGCCTCATCGAAGGCGACGCCTTTCATCCCAAAGCGAACATCGAAAAGATGAGCGCTGGCCACCCCCTCAATGACGAAGACCGCGCTGGCTGGCTGACCCGTCTTGGCGAAGAAGTGGCCGACGCATTGCGCAATGGTGAGAAACCGATCCTGACCTGTTCTTCCCTCAAGCTGATTTACCGAGACCGCCTGCGCGCCGCCGTGCCAGGGCTGGGCTTCGTTTTTCTGGAATTGAGCAAAGAACTGGCGACCGAACGCTGCTCACAGCGTCCGGGGCATTTCATGCCGGCCAGCCTGGTGGACAGCCAGTTCGCAACCCTCGAACCCCCGTACGGTGAAGACCGCACGTTGGTGGTGGACGCTTCGAAATCGATCGAGACCATCGGTATCGAAGCCGCCGCCTGGTGGAAGGCATCACACACCCCATCTGCCACCGCTCTCACCGGCTCCTGATCAGCGATCCGGCGTGAGCGACAAAGATAGCGCTGTCTTTTCAGCACACACGGCAGTGAACGACAGCGCAGAGCAGTAGCTCCAAAAAAACAAAATACAACGGAGAGACACCCCATGTTTGGTATGACTCAAGAGACGTATCTGTTGGTCGATGCGTTGGTGACCATCATTGGCCTCGTGCTATTGATCACCAAGTTCAAAGTCCACCCTTTTATTGCACTGACCATTGCCGCCGGTTTTCTCGGGTTGACCTCCGGGATGCCGGTCGACAAAGTCATGAAATCGTTCCAGGACGGCTTCGGCGGCGTCCTCGGTTTCGTCGGCATCATCCTTGGCCTCGGCACCATGCTCGGCAAGTTGATGGCTGACTCCGGCGGTGCCGACCAGATCGCCCAGACGCTGATCCGCCGCTTTGGCAAGGAGCGCGTGCACTGGGCGATGATGTTTTCGGCGTTCCTCGTCGGCATCCCGCTGTTTTTCGAAATTGGCTTTGTGCTGCTGATCCCGCTGGTGTTCATCGTTGCCCGTCGCAGCGGCGTGTCCATCGTCAAAATCGGTATCCCGCTGTTGGCCGGCCTGTCTGCGGTGCACGGTCTGGTGCCGCCGCATCCGGGCCCGCTGTTGGCCATCGGCATCTTCAACGCCGATATCGGCAAGACCATTTTCTACGGTCTGATCGTGGCGTTCCCGACGGCCATCATTGCCGGTCCGATCTTTGGCAAGTGGATCGCCAATCGCATCCCCGGCAACCCGAACAAGGAGCTGATGGACCAGATCGCCAAGGAGTCGACCAACGACAACCTGCCGAGCTTCGGCATCACGCTGGTGACCATTCTGCTGCCGGTGTTTCTGATGCTGCTGAAGACGTTCGCAGACGTTGCACTGCCGAACGGCCACATCTTCCGCATCTGGATGGACTTCATCGGTCACCCGATCGCTGCCCTGCTCTTCGCCCTGCTGCTGGCGTTCTACACCTTCGGTTCGGCCCGTGGCTTCAGCCGCGAGCAGATCATCAAGTTGCTCGACCAGAGTCTGGCGCCCGTGGCAGCCATCGTGCTGATCGTCGGTGCCGGTGGTGGCTTCAAGCAGATGCTTGTGGACAGCGGCGTGGGTAACCTGATTGGCCACATGGCGGTGCAGGCGCAGATCTCGCCGATCCTGCTGGCCTGGCTGGTGGCCGCAGTGATTCGCGTGGCCACCGGTTCCGCCACCGTGGCGACCATCACCGGCGCCGGCATCGTCGCGCCGGTCGTGGCGCTGGTGCCGGGCGTCAACCGCGAGCTGCTGGTGCTGGCCACCGGCGCAGGCTCGCTGATCCTGTCCCACGTGAACGACGCCGGCTTCTGGCTGGTGAAGCAATACTTCAACATGACCGTGGTCGAGACGCTGAAGACCTGGACCGTGATGGAAACCATTCTGTCGGTGGTAGGCATCATCTTCATCATGCTGTTCTCGCTGGTGGTCTGATTCGCTGACTGCTGCCCCCCATGCCCACCCTCGCGGTGGGCATGTCGTTTATGCGCTTTCTGCACCTTCCCCCTTCGATCGATACGCCAGCCGCCCTTAGCATCCCCTCGAACGGTTGGGCCGACGCTTTTTCTTGTCATCTGTTATCACTTTGCCGTCACGTAATTCGGAAGTCTCCTACACTCCTTTAGGACATCGCGCACAGGCTGAATGAAGAAAAATTTCATCGCCGTCCGGCACGAGTTCTTTGCATTAAATGCGAAAGGAGTGTGCAATAGGCGCCGCTCTGGATCTGGCTATCACCCTCATAGCCAATCAGTAGGGGATTTGTCGCACAAAAGCAGGCAAAAATTCATGTGCCGGTTGGCCTCAGGACACCCAACCAATGACAAGAAGATGAACCTGGGGAATTAAAAACGTGCCAACGGCGTCATATTGATGAACGCATTTGGATGCACTCGGCAATAACCACCACCCAAGGCTAACGCCAGCCTCCTGGTAGAGGCGCTTCAAGAGGCCATCAAGGAAAAGATTATGTTGATACTCACCCGCAAAGTCGGCGAAAGCATAAACATTGGTGACGAAATCACCGTGACCATTCTGGGCGTTCAGGGCCTTCAGGTCAGACTCGGCATCAACGCGCCGAAGAACGTCTCGGTACACCGTGAAGAGATCTACAAACGTATTCAAGCCGAGATCGCGCCCAATCAAGAGCCGCAGTGAGCCCCCCGGTTCATCGTCTTAGCGAGTCATCTGCCGCTACCCAGTGGCAGACACAATCAACGGCGCAAGCCCCGGCGCCGTTTTTTTTCGCCTGGAGTCTGGATCCATCGCCTGTGGGCCCGTAAGAGACACAAAAAAAAACGGCAGGCCACCTATTAGGAGACCTGCCGTACCGACGACTCAGCGCCGGGCGGATCAGTGCAGCGACGAAACCTGTTGGACGATCCTGTCCTTGGCCAGCAAGCGTTTTTCCTTGAGCGTCTTCAGCTGATCGTCCGAGAGCTCTCCCGACGCCCCCTCCGCTTCAACGATATCGGCGTCCAGCGTTTCATAGTCGACCACCAGTTGATTGAGCTTGGCATCCCTGCTCCGATGCTTGCTCAGTTCGTCTTTGGTGATGTTCAAATCGGCATACAAATCGTGCTTGACCGGCATGGTGCGCTGCTCCTCTGTTTGCGGATGTTGAAGTATTGAGGGTAGCTCACGGCAAAGGTTCGACGTTTTGTCGGACAGCGCGTTCGCGGAGCCCGAGGAATTTCAGCATGCACAAACCTGTACAAGCCGCTAGGGTAGGAACCGCAACCTTTCATAACAATCAAGGATTGACACATGCCGCTGCCTTTCACCCGATCCGCCCTCGCCCGCACCCTGGCCCTGAGCCTTGCCTTCGCTGTGGCTGCCCCAGCCCTCGCCGAGCCCCATAAGCAGGTGCAGGCCGATGCCGAACAGTACAAAGATGAAGCGCTGAAACTGTTGGAGCGTCTGGTCAACATCGACACGGGCTCCGGCTACGAGCCAGGTCTGACTCAGGTGCGGGAAATTGCCGTCGATGAGCTGAAGAAACTGGGCGCGACCATCGAGACCATTCCCAACACTGCCCCTGACAAAAGCAGCCACGTGGTCGCCACGCTCAAAGGCACCGGCAAGGCGAAGATCCTGCTGATGGCGCACATGGACACCGTATTCAAGGAGGGCTCGGCAGCGGCACGACCGTTCCACATCAAGGACGGTCGCGCCTACGGGCCGGGTGTAATGGACGACAAAGGCGGGATCGTCGCTGGTCTGTATGCGCTGAAAATTCTGAAGAACCTGGACTTCAAGGACTACGCGCAAATCACTTTTCTGCTCGACGCCAGCGAAGAAACCGGGTCAAAAGGCGCCACCGAGTTGATTCAGAAAGTCGCCAAGCAGCACGACGTGACCTTGAACCTGGAACCCGGTCGTCCCGCCGACGGGCTTGTGGTATGGCGCAAAGGCAGCGCGACGGCAGTGGTCGACGTCAAAGGCAAAGCGTCCCACGCGGGTGTGGCGCCGGAGATTGGGCGCAATGCGGCAATGGAAGCAGCGCATCAGATCCTGCAGTTGGGCCAACTGGGGGACGCGCAAAAGAAAACCACGATCAACTTCACCGTGCTCAACGCCGGGGATCGCGTGAACGTCATTCCGGATCAGGCCACCGCCAAGGCCGACGTGCGCGCGGCAGTCCCCGAAGAATTCGACCGTATTGAAAAAGATCTGGCGCGGCTCTCGGCCAACAAGCTGATTGCGGACACCGAAGTGACCACCCGCCTGGAGCGCGGTCTGCCGCCGATGCCGCAGACCGCCGAATCGGACAAGCTGGTCGACATGGCCCAAGGCATCTACGGCGAAATCGGTCGCAAGCTCACCATCGAGGGCAGCGGTGGTGCGGCGGATGCCAGCCTGTCGGCGGGAGTGGGCGTGCCCACGCTGGACGGTTTCGGGATCGTCGGCGGCAACATCCACACGCCTGAGGAATACGCTGAAGTGGACAGCGTATCGCCGCGGATTTACCTGCTGACCCGGATGATCATGGAGCTGGCGAAGGCCGGGTGATCGATCACCACGGGTCGAAAACGTAGCGAACTCAGAACGTCTGTCACCCCTCTTCGCGTACCCGACGTGCCTCATAGGCTTTGAGGTTCAGGTAGACGAAATCCAGGGGCGACAGGCCTTTCTGTGCCGGGGTACCGCGCCGGGCGCGCATATCGCCAATCAGGTGGTCGACCTCGATGGTCGCGCCGCGCTCGAGGTCCCGCAGCATCGATGCCGTCATCTTCGAGCCGGGAGCCGTGAGCAGCGTCTGGAAGCGCTGGCGCACTTCATCCCGAATCCCGTGATTGGCCTGTGCAGCCACGCCCGCGCATTCCGCCAGCAGCTCAAGGACAAATGACTCGCCTCCGCTGGCGATCACATCGCCGATGCTGGCCCGCGTCGAACCCGTCACGCCCGCCAGAGTGGTGATGAAACACCATTTTTCCCACATCTCCTGGATGATTTGCTCACTCAACGTCGCGACGAATCCTGCGTTGGACAATGCCTCCTCAACCTTGACGATTCTTGGCGTGCGCGCCCCACTCCGCTCGCCGAAGGTGATCTGGTGCAGCTCGTTCAAATGCAGAATCTTGCCCGAGGCGTCGAGATCCACCGAAATGAAGCCCAGCCCGCCCAGTACGTTGTCCGGGTTGAAGCGCTCGGCCAGACGGTCGAGGTGCGACATGCCGTTGAGCATCGGCAGAATCAACGTGTCCGGTCCGACAGCGGCCGCGAAAGCATCCATGGCGGCGTCAAGGTCATAGGCCTTGCAACTGAGCAGCACCAAATCGAAAGTCGTGTCGAGCATCGACGTCATCACATGGGGCGGCGACGGGTAATCGATGTCGCCACACGGACTGCGAACAATCAGACCGTCCTGATCGAGCGCTTCGGCCCGGCCCGGTCGCACCAGAAATGTCACGTCGCGCCCAGCTTCCAGCAATCGTCCGCCGAAGTAACCCCCAATCGCACCTGCACCCACGATCAAAATACGCATGTTCTGTCGATTCCTGGTTGAGACGCTCGGAGTATTCAAACATCCGAGCATAGACGAAGGGATTCGACTCTACCCAAAAGCTTGATGATGACCAACATATTGCAGGCAAAAAAAATCCCGGACCGCGCGGGGGCGGTCCGGGATATTCATCGCGGCATCAGGTTTGCGCGTTTGCCAGCACCGGCCACAGGAACGGATGACGCTGCTCGTCGCGACTGGCGACTTGCTTGCGGCTGAGGCTGACCGGTTGCAGGACCGGCTGTTGCAGACGCTGAAGCACGGCGTCGATGACGGCCCCGCTGGCATCGTGGTGGAACTGCCAGACCCCATAAATGCGCCCATCGAACGAGGCTTCACTGCCCAGACGCGGATCCACCCCCAGCCCGGCACCCAGGCCAAACAGGTGCAAGCCGTAGAGCCGCTGGCCGTGGCTGTCGAGTGGGCAACCGGACGGATCGGAATCCAGTCCCCCTTTGACTTCCATCAGCCTGATGGCGCCGCCGCCCGCGTAATTCAGCGTCGGCAGCAAGGGCTGGTACCCGGTGCACTGCACCACCACGTCAGACTCCGCCAGTGCGTCGCGAGCGCTTTCGTAGTGGCCCTCGGGGCCGTTCTGGGTTTGCAGCAATTGCACGCGCACCCCGGTCTTGCCGATGTGCCCGTTGCTCAGCGCTTCACGCCCGACGTCCAGCGCACGATAGCGCAGACCGCCGGAGCGATTGACCCGACCGGACACCGGGCAAACGTCTTTCAGCGGATCGAACGGGTAACCGGCTTCGATCGCGGCTTGCGCCGTTTCATAAAACAGGCGAATGGGCGACCGGTGCACCAGGGTCACCTCTTTCAAACCGGCGAACTCCAACGCGTCCGCCAGGTTCTCCAACACCGAAAACGCGCTGTGCGAACCGCCCACTACACTGACCCGGCCCTTGCGAGCCAGGGTCGGGGCGAAATAATCGCGCAGTTGCACGCCGTTCATGCGCAACAGCACATCGGCGCTCAGCACCCGGGACGATGGCGGCACGGCAAGGCCCTGATCGGCCAGGCTGTCGAGCAGGTGCTGGGGGTCTTGGCGACCGCCCAGGTTGAGGACGACCGCACGGCAACGAATGCGCCGGGAGCGCCCTTCCGACTCGACCCAGACTTGGTATTCGTCATCGTGGCTCACCACTTCCGTGATGGTGGTGCTGGTCCACAACTTGACGCCGTAGTGCTCGACGATGAAGTCGAGCACCAGCGTCGAGGCTTCCGCCAGCAATTCGGCGACATCCGCCAATTGCGGGGCGCTTTGTGCCTGCCGACGGATGCGCCAGTAGGCTGGCGAATGTTCGAGCGGTTCGAACACATCTCGCAAGGCCGGATCGCGAAGGCAGTCGAGGAACACGTCGCCCACCGAGTTGGCCGTGATCCGGTAATCACCCAACCGTCCCGTGCCCGGCGTCGGGCTCGCATCGACAATGATCAGGCCTTCCTTGGCGAGTTCCGGCATCGCACCGCTTTTCAATGCGTTGAAAAGCAGCCCCATGCCAGCAGGTCCGGCCCCCCCTACTACACAACCGCAAACGGTTTCCAGATGATCTCCATACATAATCTTGACTCCGAACTTAGTCGATGCTTTGAGCGCAGTCCGAAAACTGAACCCTTAAGAACAGGCCTGATTCATCGCCCGTCCTGACGTGACTTCCATTTATGTCGAACTGGATAATGACTTCACAAAAGTTGCTAACAGACATGGGCCGTGACTGCCATCACACGTGGCGGCATGGACAAACGCTAAAACCCCGTTCAGCCTGATTGTGGGATCGGCAAAGCAGTCAGCGTGGGTCTGGGACGCCAATGGCTACACCTGGCCAACTGGCACTTCCATAACGTCAGGCTGATCAGGCAATTAACTAAGCTGAAAGGGGATTTTCCAGAGACGCTACCGCCCTGTCGCCGGGCGTCCTGAATGCCGTATCTGAAAAGGTCAGCTTGGGTAGCGCGCTGGCAGTAACCTGCCAATGACTATCAAAACTGTAAAGCGATAGTTTCAAAAAAGCCGATAAGTGTCAAATTTCCGAGAAAATCGTGAAAATCGCGTTTATATAGTTTAAGTCATTGATTTTTATGGAATCTATTTTTTGACGGCAAAAGAATGTCGCTGATCGTATGGCCAATATGTTTTTAAAATCGATATCCGTTCATAAATTGATAAAACGGAGAAAGAGGACATTAACGGTATACGACCAAGTCCAACTAAGCAGGCGATATTTTGTCGTCATAGATACGTGCATGTTTATCGCGATGCCAAGAACTCTATATAAAAAGTCGCGGCGCCGGAAAGGCAATTAAATGACGCCGGTTTTCCCCCATCAACGCAATGGCACCTTCACTGACGCCACTCTCTGGACCCGATGAACGGCGCCCATTTTACGCAACGAGAACAGAACTATTTCACGCAGATCCCGCTCCATTGTCAGGCTTACGCTTACTTTTGAATGGGCATAGAGGTCGTCGCCATGAATGCTGAGAAAACCCTTCGGTCCAGCATTGCCGAAATCGATTATTCACGGGATACCCTGTTCGGTCCTATTCCCATGCAGGCGACTTGCCGAGTTCGGCTGGCAACCATTGAGCATGACGGGCACGCTTTGCGCGAACTGACCATTATCGGTGATGTACCGGACTACTTGAGCAAATCGTCGATCATTCGCGTGGCAATGGACGGCCGCATCGAGGCAGGGCCGGTGCGCGATCATTACGCCACCGAGGACAGCGGCGAAGCCCAATTCCGCTTGTTGTTCGAAAACGAGCACCGCCGGCGTGCCCATTGAGTGCGTCGACTCCTGAGTGGTGCGACGCAGAATTAGCGGTTTGAGGGGATCGGGCGAACATCCGACTCGGCATGCAATTGCTGGCGGCGTTGCATCAGCGCACGGCTTAGCGAACCTTGTGCCTGTGACGGATCATGCTCAGCCGGGACAAGATTGGCCGAATCAATCTCCACTTGCTGACCGTATCGCAACCCTTCCAGCTTCGGGGCGGCCTCCAGGATCGGATCAGGCGGCAACAGGCGTTGACGCTCCAACTCCGTCATCGGCGGCTGAAACGACGCATTGCGCGCTTCCAGACGTTGCAGCATGAGCAGGATGGCCGCCACACAGACCGCTGCGATGCTCAACAATGCGCCGATGCCGATCATCACCTTGCGTCGGCGAAGCACTTTCCAGACAGTCGCCATCTGAGCGGTTCTCTGGGCACTTTCGGGCTGGGACTCAGCCATGCACTCCCCTCTAGCGTAAAATCAAATCCGGATCGGCAATGTGCCGATGCTGGCGGCCTAAGATAAAAGGTAAACGGTCGCATTTCCACTGGCTTTTAAAGCGCCGCCTGTGTCGGCCTCCCCGCGCTGGCTATCTGGCCAAAAAAACGCCCAAGACAAGAACATTGTCGTGGGCGTCATAGTGGCTATTGGCGCATTGCCGCTGCGTTCAACTGGCCAGCGCGTGCTTGTGCATAGATTGCGCGTCTTGCAAATCAGCGCGCAACTTAGCGATCAAAAGACTCAGCGCACGGCTGGTATCGAGCTTATCGAGCCTGATACCACTGACCAATAGCTCCTGCCGTTTGGTGACGGGATCAATGACTTCAACGGTCATGATGTCGTCAACCACCGTGCAGTTGCAGGCGCCGGGCGAAAATCCACTCTCTATGATGTTGCGCAATTCAAGGTTTGAAAGCGTGCATGCGATCATCGGCGATACCCTCCTGAGGCGGTCCCTGTCCCCTGTGTACAGTCACTCGCCTGACTCACTGTCGAGAACTACCCGTCGCCCTGTTTCGTCCTCATTCATCGCGTGAAACCCGTGTTGCGGGCGATTGGTTCCGTTATACCCCTCGCCCCAAAGTGAAGCAATTGCCTGCAAACGAGCGCCCAAAGTTGGGCTTAGAGTGTGATGACGTCGAAAAAACGTTTCATCATCGCCAAATGATCGAATAATCCGCCATGGGGTGTGATGCCTTGCTTTTTGATGCAGCAAAACGGCGCCTGAATGCCCTCGTTAGTTACCTTCCATTCGTCGGCGCGCCTCCTACGGACCGACGAACGACATGCAATGCGATCAGGCGTGAGACAAACGAAGATGAACAAGGGCAACTCGGTTGCCGCGTTTATCTTGCCGCTCTTCAATGGCGAAAGGCTTGAAGCCCAATTTGGGATAAAACAGCAGACCCGGCACGTTGTGGTTGAAGCACGACGCGGTCAATTCTTTAGCCTCGTGCTTACCGAATGCCAACTCCATCATGCAGCCGATCATGTAGCGGCCAACACCTTTTGAACGGGCATGGGGCGCGATGATCACGTTACCCATGGAGCAGCGGCCGCGAAAATCGTATTTGGAAAAATTAGCGAAGCCGACGACCTCACCGTGGAGCTCGATCACCGTATTGTCCGAGCGCTGCTCAATGGCGTCAGTCAGCTGTTTCGGGGTCAGCGGAAAGACCGCCTTGGGGAACATGTAGAAAAGCTCGTCAACACTCTGAGGCATGTCACAAATAGCCGGAATGTCTTTTTCTTCCAGGGGGCGATGGAGAAACATGTCGGATAACCTCTTGAAGAATCTGGAGCTGAGCGGCAACTATAAGCCAAACACTGGCATCAAGACATCACCGAAGAGATGCTGGATTGCACGGTTGCGTTATTCCGATGAAGCGCATCGGCACGGGGTTGAATGTCTAGGACCGTCTCCCAATAAAAATGTGCCCGATTGTTTCGCCTAGATCGCGAGTTACGCGAGGATCTACCCGCAACCCACTGATGGCTGTGAACTAATTGCAACCGGGCAGAACGCCCGCGTGATTGAGCCGCTTCATGCAAATTGCATGAACGTCAGACTTTTAAACATTTCTAACACATTGATTTATAAGGCTTATATTGGGCTTGAGGGGTGGCATATCCCCTGCAACAGTCTCCGGCGAAGTACCACATTATTCGCATGGAGCAACACAAGATGAACGTCACGCCTGATTCATATCCTGCCGCCGTAGAAGAGTCCTCCTCCGTCTCAGGGGTTTCCTGGGGCGCCATTTTTGCCGGTGCTGCTGGCGCCGCCGCGCTATCACTGATTCTCGTCCTGCTTGGTTCGGGCCTGGGTTTCTCGGCCATGTCGCCGTGGGCTAACGACGGCGCGAGTGCCAAAACCCTCGGGATCTCAACCGTGGTCTGGCTGGCCTTCACACAGATCGTCGCCTCGGGTCTCGGCGGTTACCTGGCGGGCCGTCTGCGCGTGAAGTGGTCGAACATGCATGGCGATGAAGTGTATTTCCGCGACACCGCCCATGGTTTCCTGTCCTGGGCAGTGGCCACCCTGGTCGCCGCGGTACTGATCGTCAGTTCGGTGAGCGGTCTGGTTGGCAGTGGCGTCAAAGCCGGCGCCAGTGCAGTGGCCGGTGTTGCCGGTACCGCCGCTGTCGCAGCCGGTTCGGCTGCCAGCAATACCAGCAGTGACCAGTACGGCTATTTCGTCGACAGCCTGTTCCGTGACGACCGCCCTGCAGCGGTGAGCGATGACGCCGCACGTGGTGTCGTGGTACGCATTTTCACCAAGACCCTGGCGAATGACGGCCAGTTGGCACCTGAAGACCGCAACTACCTGGCGCAACTGGTCGCTCAACGCACCAACCTGAGTCAAGCTGATGCCCAGGCGCGTGTCGACCAAGTTTACGGCCAAGCCAAACAAGCTGTCGCCGATGCCAAGCTGAAAGCGCAACAGGCCGCAGAAACCGCGGCGAAAGTTGCAGCTGCCAGTGCCCTGTGGACCTTCGTAGCGCTGCTGTGCGGTGCCTTCATCGCCAGCCTCGCAGCCATCTGGGGCGGCCGTCGTCGTGACGCTGTGACCTACGTTGAAACCCGCGCCTACGCGCCTACTGCCAACTCTATCCGCTGATCAAGGAGATACATCATGCGCTCATTACTTCTGTGGTTCCTGGGTGTACCTATTCCGGTGATCATCCTGATTGCATTGTTCATGCATTGATCGAGTCGTAGACAATCCGCGCAGAGCCCCTTTAAAACACCGGCCTGCGCGGATTTTTTTCGCCTGGAGCAAAGCGCGCCTACCTCAAACGTCGGTCATGCCCGCTTTCATGTAGTCCACGAGTGTCTGCTGCACAGTGGTCAACAGCCGATGGCCGCTGATCAGCGCCAATTCCGTAGGAGGCACCGGTGCAAAGCCTTCCTCCTCGCGTAGCAGCCGATGATCGTCGCGCATCGCCGAGGCTGGCAACAGGCTGATACCCAGCCCCGCCGACACTGCCGCCTGAATCCCCACCAGACTTTGACTGGCGAACGCCACCCGCCAGCGCCGAGCAGAGGCTTCGAGTGCGTGCACGATGCGGTTGCGATAAATGCAGCCTTGGGGATAGACGACGAGGGGCACGGGGTCATCGAGGGTCAGCACGTCGCGCCCGACCACCCAGTTCACCTGCTCCGGCCAATTGGCGAGCGCCCCGTCCTGCCTGGGTGACCGCTCACGCTTGACCAGCGCCAGGTCGATGTCCTTGCTTTCCAGCCGCGCGTGCAGCTCGACGCTCAGTCCGTTCACCGTGTCCAGCCGGATGTGCGGATGCGCGTGGGCGAAACCTGAAAGCAAGGTCATCAAGCGCTGCACGTCAAAATCCTCCGGGACGCCGAGTTTGACCACCCCCGCCCCGTCGCTGCCACACAGCACGCTGTGGGCTTCCAGCGCCAGCGACACCAGACGCCGGGCGTAGCCAATCAGGCGCTCGCCGTCTTCCGTGAGTTCGATGTGCTTGCTCGCGCGCTGGCGCAGTAACAGTGGGCGACCCAACTGCGCCTCCAGTTTGTGGATCTGCTGGCTGACCGTGGACTGCGTGCGATTGACCCGTTCGCCGGCTTTAGTAAATCCACCCGAGTCGATCACAGAGACAAAGGTGCGGAGTAATTCGAGGTCAAACATGGCGGGCCTCTGACATTTGATTAACGAATTATTTGTACAACCTAATTTAATTTTACGATGCACACCACGGCTTTTAGAGTGCCTAACACCTACTCGCACACGGAGCCGATCATGACCGCGTCCCCTTCACGTCCACGCTGGCTGACCTTCGATTGCTACGGCACGCTGATCCAATGGGACGAAGGCCTGCTTCGCTACGTTCGCCAACTGCTCGAACGCAAAGGCCAGGCGACACTGCCCACCGACGCGTTCATCGCGGTGTACGACCGCCACGAACACCGTCTGGAACAAACCGCGCCTTATCGCTCGTTCGCGGACATTTCACGCCAGTCGATGGCGCTCACGCTCGATGAACTCGGCTTGCCTTGCGAACCTGAGGACGCCGAAGGGCTGATTCGACGCATCAGCCAGATGCCGCCGTTTCCAGAGGTGCTGGCGACGTTGACGTGGCTGAAGGAGCAAGGCTTTCAGCTGTGCATCGTGTCCAACACCGACGACGCCATCATCGCAGGCAACGTCGCGCAGCTAGGGGGCCACATTGACCGGGTGATCACTGCGCAACAGGCCCAGGCGTATAAGCCTGATCACCGGCTGTTTCTGCATGCCTATCAGCAGTTGGGCGTGGGAATGGATGAGGTGCTGCATATCTGCGCCAGCCCGCATCTGGACCTCGAAGCGGCCAAGGGCATGGGCTTTCGGTGCGTGTGGATCGACCGTGGAACCCGACGCAAGCCGTTGCCCGACTACACACCCGATGCGACGCTGCCGGACCTGTCTCAGGTGCCGGACTATATCCGCAGCAAGGGCTGGGCGAACGAATAGGGAAACGAGGCATCCGCTGGCGTTTGCGGAGGGAGCAGCAGTGCCGTGCGCCCAACCCCGACACCCCGTCAGCTCAGGGAGCGCCATATCCCTCACAGCACAGGGTTACGAACAGTACGGCGTGTCCAAGAGGTGACGCAATAGCATGTCGATCCGGTGATTTCAAAGCCGCGACAACGAAAAAGGCCCCCGAAGATTCAAGGAATCGACGAGGGCCAAGGCACTGCGCTCACAGTTCGGTTACAGGCTCAGCGAGCCCTCAAGGCATGCCCAGCCAGTTCGGCAAGGCCAGGGAAATGAATGGCACGTAGGTCACCAGAATCAGGAACAACAACAGGATAGACAACCACGGCAGCGCCGCACGAATGGTCTGCCCCAGCGTCAGGCCAGTCACCGCCGAAGTCACGAACAGGTTCAGACCCACAGGCGGATGCACCAGGCCAATCTCCATGTTCACCACCATCACGATCCCCAGGTGAATCGGGTCGATCCCCAGCTTCGTTGCGATCGGGAAGAAGATCGGTGCCAGGATCAGCACGATGGCCGACGGCTCCATGAAACTGCCCGCCACCAGCAACACGACGTTGACCATGATCAGGAAGCCGATGGGTGTCAGGCCCTCGGAAATAACCCAGTTGGTGATCTGCTGAGGGATTTGCTCGGTGGTCAACACATGGGCGAACAGCATGGCGTTGGCGATGATGAACATCAGCATCACCGACAGGCGACCCGATTCCAGCAGCACTTTCGGGCAGTCTTTGAAGCTCATGTCCTTGTACACGAACAGCGCGATGAACGCCGAGTACACCGCTGCCACGGCGGCGGCCTCGGTCGGGGTGAACATGCCGCTGTAGATACCGCCAAGGATGATCACCAACAGCAGCAGGCCCCAGAACGCCCGTTGCGCCGTGTGCAGCCATTGGCGGAACGACACGCGGGGTTGCGCGGGCAGTTTCTTGACCCGGGCGACGATGTAGATCACCACCATCAGGATCAGGCCAAGCAGAATCCCCGGCACCACCCCGGCGATGAACAGTTTGCCCACCGAGGTTTCGGTCGCCGCCGAGTACACCACCATCACGATGGACGGGGGAATCAGAATGCCCAACGTACCGGCGTTACAGATGATCCCCGCGCCGAATTCTTTCGGATAACCCGAGCGCACCATCCCCGCCACGGCAATCGAGCCGACGGCCGCTACGGTGGCCGGCGACGAGCCCGACAACGCGGCGAACAGCATGCACGCCAGCACTGCCGCGATCGCCAGACCGCCACGGATGTGGCCGACGCAGGCGTTGGCGAAATCGATCAGCCGCTGCGCAACGCCCCCGGTGGTCATGAACGCGCCGGACAGCAGGAAAAACGGAATCGCCAGAAAGGTGTAGCTGTCGGAGGTTTCGAACAGCTTGATCGCCAGCGAACTCAGCGAATCCTGGCTGAACAGCAGAATCGACACTGCGCCGGACAAACCCAGCGAAATCGCAATGGGCACACCGAGGAACATGAACACAAACAGCAGGAGGAACAGACAGAGAACGGTCATCAGTGTGGCTCCTCGTTGGGGTTGGCCAGCTTGCTCGCTTCCGCCGCTTCATCGGCCAGACCCAGCCCGGTCTGACGATGGGTCCAGATGCGATAGAGGATTTCCAGATAACGGGCAAACACCAGGGCAAAACCGAGGGGCACGATGACGGTGATGTAGGCCACCTTCACACCGTAGCGGTCCAGATCTTCGGCCCCGATACCGGCAACGAACAACGCCGAGACCCACTTGTAGCTGGCCACCAGAAACAGACCGGCGTACGCCAGGCAGCACGCGCAGGCCAGCATCGCCAGGATGCGCTGCACCGGTTTGCTGGTTTTCTTCACCAGCGCATCGACACCCAAATGCCCGGCAGTGCGGACCCCGTAGGAAATACCAAAGAAGATCAGCCAGCCGAACAGCGCCTTGGTCAGCGCCACGCTCCATGTCATGCCCTGGGCGTAGCCCATCAGGTGGTCGCCGATCCCGGCAAAAAAGTCGCTGCTGACCGCCCATTGATCGCTCAGGCTATAGAACAGCGTGTAAATGTTGTTGAGCGCCACGTAAACGAACGTCACGAGGGTCATGGCAGCCAGCAGAAAGGCGATGAAGCCCTCCTCCAGATGCTCCCAGAGTCGCGTCAGCGATTGCATAAGAATTCTCCGCACATAGAGAGAGCGGCCACCCGTTCTCCAGACTGAAGCGAGTGGCCACGCAGGCGTTACGGCCTGTATCGATCAAACCGTGATGCGAGGGCTCAAGGCGCCTTGTTCGAGTCGTCGGCGGCCTTGATCAAGTCGGCACCGATTTCCTCGGAGAACTTGTCCCAGACCGGCTTCATGGCTTCGCGCCATTTGGCCCGCTGCTCAGGCGTGAGGGTCACGATCTCGCTGGTCTTGGCATCGATGATTTTTTGCTTGGCGGTCTGGTTCAGGGCTTCGGCCTGTTTGTTCACCTCGACGGTGACCTGATCCATGATCTTTTGCAGCTCGTCACGCACATCAGGCGGCAGGCCGTTCCAGAACTTGGAGTTAGTGATGACCATGTAGTCGATCAGGCCGTGGTTGGACTCGGTGAAAAACGGCTGCACCTCATTGACCTTCTGGCTTTCGTAGTTCGACCAAGTGTTCTCGGTGCCGTTGACGGTGCCGGTCTGCAGGCCCTGGTAGACCTCGGCGAAGCTCATTTTGCGCGGGTTGGCATGCAGCGCGACGAACTGCGCTTCCAGCACGCTCGATGCCTGGACGCGGAATTTCAGACCGCGGGCGTCTTTGGGCTCGACCATTTTCTTGTTCGCCGACAGCTGCTTCAGGCCGTTGTGCCAGTAGGCCAGGCCGTGAATGCCTTTGTCATCCATGGAGGTCAGCAATGCCTTGCCTTGCGGGCCTTGCTGGAAGCGATCGACAGCCGCCAGATCGTTGAACAGGAACGGCAGGTCGAAAATCTGCACTTTCTTGGTGTATTGCTCGAACTTGGCCAGGGACGGCGCAAGCATTTGCACATCACCGAGCAACAAGGCTTCCATTTCCTTGCCGTCACCGAACAACGAGGAGTTCGGGTAAACCTCGACTTTGACCTTGTCTTTCAAGGCAGGGTCGGCGGCGACCATTTTCTGGAACATCAAGGCGCCCTGGCCCTTCGGCGTGTTTTCCGCCACCACATGAGCGAACTTGATGACGACGGGGTCAGCGTGTGCCATACCGGCCACGGACACTGCAGCGGCGCAGAACAGCGCTTTGGTCAGCTTCAACATCGATATCACCTTTTTATTTTTGTAGGAGCTTTATTGTGTTTTGAGCAGTCGGTGGATCATGAGCGTTGTGCTATCTAACAGTGCCCAACCTCGAGTGTTTCGAGAATCAGCTTTTATGTAAGCCAGCGTTCGGCATACGTGAACACCAGCGAATTTGCCTCCCGGCTTCCAACCGCAGGCCAGACGCCTCGCATAAGGACGTTAGCTGGCTGAAGAGAAAGCGCCACTCTTCGCATCCCTAACACGCTCCAGTGAGAGCCGGCTCAGCCCGCGGCCAGCGCCAACAATCGCTGCGCACGCAGCAACACCGGCGCATCGACCATCTGCCCGTCAAGCTGAAACGCCCCTGCTCCACCGGCCGCCGCGCTGGCGTCCACCACACCCTTGGCCCAGGCCACATCCTCGGCACTGGGGGCAAGCGCAGCATGAATCACCGGCACCTGTTTGGGGTGGATGCACAGCGCGCCGCCGTAGCCCATGTCATAAGCGTGACGGATGACCCGGTGCAGGCCCTCGGGATCGCCGATGGCCGGGTGCACGCCGTCCAGCGGCGGCAGCAGATCGGCCCCCCGGGAATGCAATTGCACCGACATGCGCGCCTGATCGAGAAACAGTTGGGCGGCATGGGTACCGGTGTTGAGATTCAGGTCCAGCGCCAGGTCGAGTCCGCCGAACGACAGACGCTCGACCCCCGGGGCCTGGGCGATGGCCGCAAGGGCCAACAGCCCCTTGGCGCTTTCGATGATGGGCAGCACCGGCTTACCGGTGGCGTGGACGGCGGCCACATGGGCGGCGCTTTCTACCTTCGGCAGCAAGACGCCGGCCACGCCTGCATGCTGTTTGCAAAACGCCAGATCGGCCGCATGTTCTGCGTGATCCGGCGCATTGACCCGCACCCAGACCGCCGTCTGCGGGTTGGCGTCCAGAAATACCCCGAGGTTATCCCGCGCCTCGCGTTTGAGGCGCTCTTCCACGGCGTCTTCGAAATCGACGATCACCGCATCGGCCCCGGCGGCCAACGCCTTGGCAAAACGCTCGGGTCGGCTGCCGGGCACGAACAGCGCGGAGCGGATGATGGTATGGGGCATGGTGTATTCCTTTCAAATAACGTTCGGCAGGCGCGATCTATCGTGGGAGCCGGCTTGCTGGCGAATGCGGTGGGTCAGTAACGTAGATGTCGATTGACACACCGCTTTCGCCAGCAAGCCGGCTCCCACAGTGGAACCGTGTCCGGCGTGAGATCGCAGCCAGACGGCGACTCACACCACCCCGGCCTTGACCATCCGCGCCTGATCGTCGGCGCTGAAACCCAGCTCGTCGAGAATGCTCGCCGTGTGCTGTCCCAGCCCCGGCACGCCGTCCATCCGAGGGGTGAAGGCGGCGTTGCGGCCCGGTGGCAGCAGCGACGGCAGCGGGCCGGACGGGCTGTCGACTTCACGCCAACTGTCGCGCGCCTTGAGTTGCGGGTGATCCCACACGCCTTGCATGTCGTTGACCCGGGCATTGGCGATCTGCGCGTCCTCGAGGCGCGCAACGACTTCGTCCAGGCTCAACGCGGCGAAACCGTCGACGATGATCTGCCGCAGCACCTCACGGTTTTCCGAGCGCTTGAAGTTGGCCGAGAAGCGCTCGTCAGTCGCCAGCGCCTTATCCAACAACACCTTCTCGCAGAACAGCGCCCACTCGCGCTCGTTTTGCAGCCCGAGCATGATTGTGCCGCCACCCCCGGTCGGGAACGGCCCGTATGGGTAGATCGTCGAGTGCGACGCCCCGGCCCGGGGCGGCTGCGGCGCGCCGTTGTAGGCGTAGTACATCGGGTAGCCCATCCACTCCACCAGGCTTTCGAGCATGCTGACGTCGATGCGGCTGCCCTCCCCGGTCTTGTCCCGCAGCATCAAGGCCGAAAGGATGCCGGTGTAGGCGTACATGCCGGCGGCAATGTCGGCGATGGAGCAACCGGCCTTGGCCATGTCGTTCTCACCGGGGCCGCCGGTCACCGATAGAAAGCCCCCCTCGCTCTGGATCAGCAGGTCGTAGGCTTTCTTCTTTTCATAGGGGCCGCCTTCGCCGTAACCGGAAATGTCGCAGACGATCAAACGCGGGAAGCGCTCGTGCAGCGCGTCGAACGACAGGCCCATGCGTGCGGCGGCACCGGGGGCGAGGTTCTGCACCAATACGTCGGCCTGGCCCAGCAGCGATTCGAGAATGTCGCCCGCTTCGTCCTGTTTCAGGTCGAGGGTCAGGCTTTCCTTGGAGCGGTTGGTCCACACGAAATGCGAGGCCAGGCCGTCGACGCGCTGGTCATAGCCACGGGCGAAATCGCCGACGCCAGGGCGTTCGACCTTGATCACGCGAGCGCCGAGGTCAGCCAGTTGACGCGTACAGAACGGCGCCGCGATGGCGTGTTCCAGGCTGATGACGGTGATGCCGTCCAGAGGACGGGGGTTGCTTTGAGTCATAGTTTTCCACCTCTCACGCATCCCTGTAGGAGTGAGCTTGCTCGCGATGCGCTATGTCAGTCACTACCTCTGGCACAGACATACCGCTATCGCGAGCAAGCTCACTCCTACAGGTTCGGCGCATGCCTTAAATCAGATCGCTCAGCGACTGCGCATCACGCAGCTGCCAGACCCGTTCGATCAACGCCTTGCCCTGCTCCACCGAGCGGGCGCCGGAGAACGCCAGCAGGCGCTGTACCTTGTCTTCCAGTTCAGGTCGCGACAGGGTGTTGCCAGGATCGCCTTTCGGGTCGTCAATGGCGGCGGTCAGGGTGCGGCCGTCGGTGGTGGTGACGATCACGCGCCCTAGCCAGCGCGCCGGGTACGCGCCATCCACCTCGGGATCGAGTTCCATCGTCACCTTCTCGCGGAAGGCCGCGACGTCGGCATCGGTCAACGCCAGGTCGCGGAATTCGATCAGTTGCGCACTGCCGTGCACGGCAATCAGCCCCAACACCGCGCCCATGGAAAACTTGGCCTGATGCACGGTCTGCGGCACGTCAACCCTGCCCAGCACGTCAATGGCGCCCTGATGAACGCGGGTTACGACCTTGGCGATCTGGTCATGGCGCAGGCCTTCGCGCTGCATCAAATGCAACAGCGCATCGGCGGCCGGATGGGTGTGTCGGCACGAGGCGTGGAATTTGAACGAGGTCTCGACCAAGGCCCAGCGGGTGCCGAGGCGGTCGGACAGTTTCGAGGCATCGCTGTCGCTGGACATCCCCGCCGCCATGCCCTGGTCGCCTTCGAGAATGTTGCGCGCGCCGGTCAGGCCGTCTTCGGTCAGGTACGCCGAGAGCACGCCATCGGCCGCTGCCTTGGCGGTGTGCAGCTGTTTCGAGTCCGCCGCGTCGCGCAGGAACTCCCACAGACCTGCCGCTTGCGTGCCTGCCGTGCCCAGCAAATTGATGAACTGCTCTTGATTGAAGTTGAGCAACTTGCCCACCCCCACAGCGGCCGCGAGGGTGCCGACCGTGGCGGTGGTGTGGAAGATGCGATAGTGCGAACGGCCCATGAATTCGCCGATGCGAATCCCGGCTTCGTACCCGGCCACCGACGCCAGCAGCAGGTCCTGGCCGGATTTGTCGAGGTCTTGCGCCGCCGCCAGCACAGCGGAGAACACCACTGTGGCCGGGTGCAGCACTGAGCTGTTGTGCAGGTCATCCTGCTCGACCAAGTGCGACGCCGCGCCATTGACCAGCGCCGCGAAGTACGCCGAAGTGCCGCGGCCGTTGACCAGGATTTTCGCCTTGCCGCTGGCAGGCCCCACACGCTGGGCGTAACGCTCGAACACCGGAATCGGTCGCGCCCCTTTGCTGGCCAGCGCCGAGCCGATCCAGTCAAGGAACAGGTCCTCGGTGCGATCCAGCACGTGGCCGGGGATCTGCTCGTATTTCAGCTCGGCGAGAAACGCCGCTAATGCCTGGGTATGACTCATCTCGGTGTCCTCAGAAGCTGCGTGGCAGTTCGAGCAAATGCTCGGCAACGTAGGAAAGAATCAGGTTGGTGGAGATCGGCGCGACTTGGTACAGGCGGGTCTCGCGGAATTTGCGCTCCACGTCATATTCATTGGCGAAGCCGAAGCCGCCGTGGGTTTGCAGGCAGGCGTTGGCCGCTTCCCACGACGCCTTGGCCGCGAGGTACTTGGCCATGTTGGCCGCGGCACCTGCGTTCTTGCCGCTGTCGTATTCCTCGCAGGCGCGCCAGCGCATCAAATCAGCGGCTTCGATCTCGATGTGGGCTTCGGCAATTGGGAATTGCACGCCCTGGTTCTGGCCGATCGGGCGCCCGAAGACCACGCGGTCGCGGGCATAGGCGGCGGATTTTTCAGTGAACCAGCGGCCGTCGCCGATGCACTCGGCGGCGATCAGCGTGCGCTCGGCGTTGAGGCCGTCGAGGATGTACTTGAAGCCCTTGCCCTCTTCGCCGATCAGGCTGTCAGCGGGCAGCTCGAGGTTGTCGAAGAACAGCTCGTTGGTCTCATGGTTGACCATGTTGGCGATGGGCTGAACGGTCAGGCCCTTGCCGATGGCCTCGCGCAAATCGACGAGGAAAATCGACATGCCTTCGGATTTTTTCTTCACCTCGGCCAGCGGCGTGGTGCGCGCCAGGAGGATCATCAGGTCGGAATGCTGAACCCGCGAGATCCACACCTTCTGGCCGTTGATCACGTACTTGTCGCCCTGCTTCACGGCAGTGGTCTTGATCTTGGTGGTGTCGGTGCCGGTGGTCGGCTCGGTCACGCCCATCGATTGCAGGCGCAGTTCGCCGCTGGCGAGTTTCGGCAGGTAGTAGCTTTTCTGCGCATCGCTGCCGTGACGCAACAAGGTGAACATGTTGTACATCTGGCCGTGCACGGTGCCGGAGTTGCCGCCACAGGCGTTGACTTCTTCGAGAATCACCGAGGCCTCGGCCAGGCCCAGGCCCGAGCCGCCGTATTCGGTGGGGATCATCGCCGACAGCCAGCCCGCGTCGGTCAGTGCCTTGACGAAGGCTTCCGGAAAGCCCTTCTCTTCATCGATCTTGCGCCAGTATTCAGCCGGAAATTCGGCGCACAGGGCGCGCACGCCTTCGCGGATGGCATTGAGGTCTTCGTTATCGTATGGACTCATGATCTGTGCTCACATCGGGCAGCGGCGCGATGGCCGGCGTCTATAAAAGAAGAGATTCGGTCGAGGGCGGCTAGTCAAAAACCACTTCAGCGCTCTGGGCCACGCCCGCTTCGTTACCCGCCCACAGCTGGGCCTTGCCCGGCGCAGTGATGCGGCCACCCACGCGGAAAGGGGTCGGCACATTCAGCGGACGCACGCCGCGATAGGCGAAATGCCGCACGTGCTTGTCAGGGTTAGCGCGAATGAACGCGCGCAGGTTGAACGTGGCGATCATCGGCCCGTGCACCACCAGGCCCGGATAGCCTTCGGTTGCGGTGACGTAGGGGTAGTCGTAGTGGATGCGGTGACCGTTGAAGGTCACGGCGGAATAGCGGAACAACAGGGTCGGAGTCGGCTCGATGATCTCGCTCCAGTCGCCCTGCTCCGGCGCTTCGCCGCTGCTGAGCTTCGGCGGATTGGGCTCGCGGTAGACGATGTCCTGCTCCTCGCGCACGCACAGCTCGCCATCCTGCGAGTAGTCATGACGCAGGGTGACGAACAGCAGCGAGCCGGTGCGGCCGTGCTTTTCTTCGATGTGCAGGAGAGTCGACAGGCGGTGGGCGTCGGCGCCGACTTTCAGCGGCTGGATGAACTCGACCCGGCCACCGGCCCACATGCGATTACGGTTGTCAGCAGGAGGCAAAAACCCGCCGCGAGCAGGATGGCCGTCAGCGCCGAGTTGCGATTCGAACACCGGTTCCTGGAAGAAACACCATTGCCACAGCGGCGGCAGCGCGTCGCCAACGGCGGGCACCGGCTCACCGAAGGTGGCAGCGATGCGCTTGATCAGGTTGAGGCTCAGGTGATCCCGAGCCTCTTCGGTCCGGCCGATCCAGGCAGTGAAATCCACCGGCGACTCTGAAGCACTCATACGCGAGAACCCTCTGCAGTTTGTTGTTATGAGCGGATCATGCGAGCCTGTCAGCATTCTGTGAATTTGCATTTGCGTATACCGGCGTTCATGTAATCTGAACGCCTTCACCTGTCTGGACACCCCTATGCATTTCGACCTGGCTGACCTGCGCCTCTTCATCCACATCGGCGAATCCCCCAGTTTGACCCAGGGGGCTCGCCGTGCCTTCCTTTCCCCCGCAGCCGCCAGTGCGCGGATCAAAGCACTGGAAAGCCAGCTCGACACCCGCCTGCTGTACCGCGACAGCCGCGGCGTCGAACTGACCCCCGCCGGTCAGCGCCTGCTCAAGCATGCGCGGCTGATCATGAGTCAGGTCGATTACCTGAAAAGTGAATTCACCACCTACGGCACCGATTCCGCCGGGCACATCCGCATCTTCGCCAACACCACGGCGGTGACCGAATTCCTGCCTGAAATCCTCGCCGGTTTTTTGGCCGAACGACCTGGCGTCACAGTGGACCTGCAAGAGCGTCTGTCGCGAGACATCGTGCGCGGCGTGCTGGACGGCAGCTCGGACATGGGCATCATCGCCGGGCCCGTGGAGGCGGCAGGTTTGCAGGTGATCCACTTCAGCACCGACCGTCTGGTGCTGACGGTTCCGGAAGGCCACGAATTGGCGACAGAGAAGAAAGTCACGCTCAAGCAAACCCTGGCGTTTCAGCACATCGGCCTGCACGAAGGCAGCACGTTGCTGAGTTTCCTGCGCGATCACGTCGAACGACTGGGGCTGAATCTGTCTTTGCGGATTCAAGTGTCGAGCTTCGAAGCGATCTGCCGGATGGTCGAAGCGGGGGTCGGCATCGGCGTCATTCCCGAGTCCGCCGCGTTGCGGCATAGCCGCACGATGAAGCTGGTGACCATTGAGCTGGACGAACCCTGGGCCGTGCGCGAGCGAAGCATTCTGGTGAGGGAACTGGATGCACTGCCAGGGGTGGTCAGGGCGTTGATTGCGGTGTTGATGCCGGGTGGGCAAGTTGCGGTTTGAGGTGAGTATTTGAAAGCAGAGTGTCAGCCAGCCTATGAGTGGCTGAAAGGCCGTTTTCGCTGATGTCGTAACCTCCGGCGTCTCCCACAGGATTCGTGGCGAAGCGGGGATTGAAGATCGACGCGCACAGCGCACAGGTCCAGTTGCTCTAAGGCGCCGCAGCCTGATGCGGATCAGCAGGACCACGGCATCCACTGTGGGAGCCGGCTTGCTGGCGAATGCGTAAGTTCTGTGAACATCGGAGTGAATGGCACAGCGCTTTCGCCAGCAAGTCGGCTCCTACAGGGGTTGCGTACACCCGAACCGTCTATTCGGCACGAACACCCAACATCCTCAACCACTTCCCCGGCGGATAGCCAAACGTCTTCACGAAATGCCGCGTCATGTGGCTCTGATCGGCAAAACCGGCCACCACCGACGCGTCGCTCAATGACACGCCGCATGAAATTGAATGCCGCACCAGGTCGAGACGTCGCTGGGTCAGGTAGCGATGGGGGCTGGTGCCGAACAGCGCGCGAAAATCCCGGGACAGGCGCCAGCGGTCGGTGTCGCTGGCCTGCTCAAGCACTTCCAGGCTGACACCCTGCTCAAGGCTGGCCATCAGCAGCTCACGGGCGCGTTCGGCGGCAGCGTAGTCGGTGGATTGCCGCCCTCTTCTGACACCTGCGGCATCTTGCAGGGCGATGGTGAGGTCGTACACCGCGTCATCCAGCTCCAGCGGTTCGAAAGGATTGTGCAGGTCTTTCAGCAGCGTCTGACTCGCCTTGAACAGCCGAGGGTCCCGGGACACGCCGCCCTTGATGAAGGGCAACGGCTTGCCGCCCAGCACCTGCTGGATCATCGCCGGTTCCAGGTAAAACATCCGGTAGCGGAAGCCATCTTCGGTGCCCGCGTGGCCGTCGTGAGGCTCGTCAGGGTGCAGGACGATGGTCTGCCCCGGCAAATTGTTCACCTTGTCCTTGCCGTACTGAAAACTCTGCACCCCCGAGAGCGTGTGACCGATGGCGTAGGTGTCGTGGCGGTGCATCTCGAAACCATGGCCGTGGAAATACGCCTCGATACGCTCCAGATTCGGCAACGGCCGGGCGCGCATGACCCAATCCCGCTCGGAATGTGCGAGGTGGGCGTCTCCCTTTGAGTATGGGTCCATGGCGTGGCTCGTGGTCAGTCAGTATCACAGGCGAACACAGATACCACTTGCAGCGACGCTTGGGAATGGGCGGCGCCCCGGCTGTCGATGAAGGATGAGATATGCGACTATTCCCGACTTTTCCTAAAACAATCTTTCGCTAAAAGAGACGCGCATCGGTCACGCAGCCCTGCCAATGACCTGCAAAAGCGCCCTCTCAGTGCCTTCAAACGGACGTGCCTTTCATGAATTTCCTGCGCCGCGTGCTTCTCGATCGTCAACTCAAACGGGCGCTGGCCAAGAACAAATGCCGCCTGGACAGCGGCATTCGTGGCCTGCGGGGCGACACCGAGCTGACCCTGGAACACGGCGTCAAACTGCATCAGGTCAAGATCCACTCGCCCAAGCTGAGCATTGGTGCCTACACCGATATCGTCAGCGGCACCGAGCTGCAACATGTCGCCAGCATTGGCCGCTACTGCTCCATCGCGCGCGACGTGACAATCGGCCAGAACCGCAAATCCCACCCGCTGGAATGGCTGAGCACCCACAGCGCGTTGGGCGGATTGCGTCAACGGCGAGCGGGCATGGCGCAACATGAAGCGGTGAAGCAGACCCTGATCGGCCACGACGTGTGGATCGGCATGGACGTGTTGATTCTGGAAGGCATCACCATCGGCACGGGTGCCGTGATCGGCGCGCAATCGCTGATCACCAAGGATGTGCCGCCCTACGCGATCGTCGTCGGTTCCCCGGCCAAGGTGCAGCGCTATCGGTTCGAGCCGCACATCATCGAGGCGCTACTGGCGAGTCAGTGGTGGAACCTCACCCCGCAGCAACTGGCCGAGCTGCCCATCGAAGACCCGGAAAACCTGTTGGAAGCGCTGAAGGGCCTGGCGGTGCCGGACAGCCCCCCCGGCAAGGTCGTGGTGCGGAACAAGCCATTTTCGGTAACGCATCAGGCGGCGCGATAAACCCGACACCCTGGGCGGCGCTGACGTTCTCGCTAACCGGATTGTTTGGCGGTGGCCTCGGCGTCGTTGGCCGCATGCACCGGTGGTGCTTTCTCATTGAGCAACGCCTGAATCGCCTGGCCATAGGCCTGTCGCCCCAGGTTCATGCTGTCGTTGTGATTGCCGCCCGGCACCAGCAGCAGGTTCTTCGGTTCCTGCGCAGCCTGAAACAGCTGCTCGCTGAAGCGCGGCGAGACGAACTGATCCGCGCTGCCGTGCACGATCAGCAGCGGCATGTGAATCTCGGCAATCTTGTCGATGGAGTCGAATTTCTGCGACACCAGCCAGCGCACCGGCAATGACGTGCGGGTGCTGGCCACAGACGCCGCGACGTCGGCGAGGTTGGTGAAGGTGGACTCGATGATCAGCCCCCGTGCCTGAATGGGTTCGTCACCCTTCTGCGCATCCCGGCCCAGCTCGGCGGCCAGGTCAACGGCCACTGCGCCACCGAGGGAATGCCCGTAGATCAAGCGTTTGCGGGGGTCGGGTTGCAGCTGTTTCAGGCGTTCCCAAGCGATGCGCGCGTCTTCGTACACCGACGCTTCGGACGGCAATCGCCCTTTGCTTTCGCCAAAGCCGCGGTAGTCGATGGCCAGAATCGAAAAGCCCAGCGCGTGCAGTTGCTCGATGCGGAAAAATTGCCCGGTGAGGTTCCAGCGTGAGCCATGCAGATAAAGGATCGCGGGCGCGTCTTTCTTTTCGGCCAGCCACCACCACGCGTGGATGTTCTGCGACACACCGAATGAAGGCGCCTTAAGTTCAAGCTCCTGCACATCGGCGGGAATACCGTGGTACCAACTGGCCGTGCCGGGCTCGATCATGAACACCAGCTCCCGCTCCTTGTGCTGCAACGCCGCGCAGCCGACCGGCAGGCCGACGACGATCAAAAGCATGCACAGCCAGAAAAACCAGCGAGCCTTGAAATGGGCCAGGGAGCGTTGCGGCATAAACGATGAAGTCCGGAGGTCAGGTGAGCGCTCCGGCAGTTTGCCATTCATTGCGGCGCAAGGTCACTGCCGTTTGCCGGAAGCCAAGAGCGCTCCGCTCTATCTGACCGAACGGTGGTCCCCTTGTGGGAGCCGGCTTGCTGGCGAATACGGTATGTCAGTCAGCCTCTTTGTAGCTGACCCACCGCTTTCGCCAGCAAGCCGGCTCCCACAGGTTCGAGTGCGTTCGAACCGTCAGTACCCCGAACCCGATGCAGGTACGCCACTGACAATCGCGATCCCGGAACTGGTGCCCAGACGCGTCGCGCCCGCTTCGATCATCGCCACGGCCGTCGCGTAATCCCGCACGCCACCGGAGGCTTTGACGCCCACGCCCGCACCGACCACCTTGCGCATCAGGGCCACGTCTTCCAGGGTCGCGCCACTTTTGCTGAAGCCGGTGGAGGTTTTGACGAAGGCAACGTCCAACTCACGGCAGATCTCGCACGCCTGGATTTTCTGGGCGTCGTCGAGCAGGCAGGTTTCAAAGATCACCTTCAACGGCACAGTGCCACAGGCGTTTTTCACTGCCGCGATGTCATCACGCACGACGTCCAGCAGCCCCTCTTTCAGCGCGCCGATGTTCAACACCATGTCGATTTCACCCGCACCGACGGCAATCGCCTGCTTCGCTTCAAACGCCTTGGTGTCGCTCAGGCCGGCGCCCAGCGGAAAACCCACCACAGCGCAGACTTTCACCTTCTGCCCCAAGAGCAGGGACGCCGCGTACGGCACCTGTCCAGAGTTGACGCACACCGAATAGAATCCGTGTGCCTGCGCTTCACGGCACAATGTGGCGATCTGCTCGCGAGAAGCGTCTGCGGCCAGCAAGGTGTGGTCGATGTACTGCGCGAGCGCGGCGGGTTCGATCTTCATAGACTCTTCCTTTAGAAGCAGTGGTTAGCGATAAGCGGTAAGCTTCGAGCGGCAAGCAAAGGGGTGTTCACTCGCCCGCCACAATGTTTTAAATATAACAGATTGTGTTAATTTTATATCAAGATAATCGACAGCCGGAACCACCGTGGACACCAAGAAATCCGACCGCATCAAACTGATTCAGCAAGCCCTGCAGGACCAGAAGGCCATTCACTTGCGTGAAATGGCCGCGCTGCTGGATGTCTCGGAGATGACCCTGCGCCGCGATCTGGGCCGTCATCCGGAGAAATTCCACCTGCTGGGCGGGCACATCACCCTGGCGTTCGACCCTTCCGAAGCCAGCGATTACAAAGTCACCGAGCAAGGCACGCGCCACGTCGAGGAAAAGCGTCGCATCGGCAAGCTGGCTGCCGCGTTCATCAAGCCGGGCGATACCGTGTTTTTCGATTGCGGGACGACGATTCCCTTCGTCATCGACTTCATCCCCGAAGAACTGGAGTTCACCGGCGTGTGCAACTCCCTCAACGTGCTGCTCAAGCTGCAGCAGAGACCCAACTGCCACATCGTGCTGTGCGGCGGCAGTTTCCACCGCAAGAATCAGGTGTTCGAACACCACAGCGAAGCCAGCATTCTCGACGGCATTCGCCTGACCTGGGCGTTTGTCTCGGCCGCCGGGGTCAGCGAGGAATTCGGCGTGACCTGCTTCAACTTCAATGAGGTGGAAGTCAAACAGAAGGTCCTGCGCCAAGCCCGACACTGCATGCTGCTGGCCGATCACTCAAAATTCGACGCCGTGCGCACCGCGCATTTCGCCACGCTGGAGCAGTTCCAGGTGGTGGTCAGCGACAAGAAACTGCCCAAACGGTATCGCGATCTGATTCAGGGGTTTGGGGCGCAGGTGGTGGTGTGATTCGGCATCGAGCGCGTCTATCGACTGAACGGGCGTCTCGCGAGCAAGCTCACTCCTACAGGTAAACGCGGTTGCATCTGTAGGAGCGTGGCTTGTGCCGCGATCGGCTGCAAAGCAGTCGTGAATCAGAAAATGCGTTGCACCGGACAGACCGTATTCGCCGGATGTGCTGCCGGTCCCCGGCAGATCGCGGGGCAAGCCGCGCTCCTACAGGTGAACCTGGCTCACCTGACGAAACACGGTTGCATCTGTAGGAGCGTGGCTTGTCCCGCGATCGGCTGCGAAGCAGTCGTGAGATCGGCAAACGCGTTGCACCAAACAGACCGCATTCGCCGGGTGTGCTGCCGGTGCCCGGCAGATCGCGGGGCAAGCCGCGCTCCTACAGTTGAATCTGGCTCACCTGACGAAACGCGGTTGAACTGTAGGAGTGAGCTTGCTCGCGATAGGGCCATCAGCGTTTCAGATCACCTTCCAGCTGCCGCACTTCCCCAGCCGCCAGATACCCTGTCGTCACATTGAACGAAGCGCTCTGCCCCGCCCCCAATTCCCGCACATTGCCCTTGGTCTTTTCTGCCAGGTACCCCTCCGGCTCGCAGGTCGCAGGCAGCACGAACGCGGCCACCTGTTGATCGGCGTTGTGCAGAATCCAACGCGCGGCATGGTCGAATTGCGCAGGCTTGTAGCGCGTGTAAAAAGCCGGGCCATCGGCATGCTTGAGCAGAAAATGCGCGTCACCCTTCGCATCCGCCTGAACGCCATCGAAGAAACACACGATCTCCGGGTCGTACAGCTCGGGGGTATCCAACGTGTGCAGGCGCGATGGGTCGTCTGACAGTTCAGCCATGTAGGCCGACCACGCCGGGGTCGGCTTCACGTGCGCCGGCACACTGCTGCGCACCCGCGTGCGTTCCACGCCCAGCGGCTCAACGAACCGACCACCCGCAACATAGGCGTAGTTCATGTGCGCCATGTACATCAGCTCCATCGCCTTGCCCGCGAGGTTTTGCACGTCCATGCCGATGTCGAACAGCGCCGAGCCCGGACGCAAGGTCACGCTGGGCCGGGCACGGTAGTGATCGCCGAAGCCCATCACGTATTCGTACGCGCCGCCGAGGCGCAGAAAAGCGCCCGCTGCATCCGTGCCGATTTCCAGCCAGGCAGTGTCCATCGGCGCACAGGGCATTTCGCCGTGCAGCGGGTGATCGTCCTCCGACGTCGGGCAGCCGTTGCGCAGAATGCCGCTGTGAAACATGAAGCAACCATAGGTGCCAATCACGGTCGGGCTCGGGCGCGGCTGTTCGAACATGTTGCGCATGGTCAGGTCGCAGCCGTCGAACACCGCCGACCAGATCATCTGCCCCTGGTACGGCAACACCACGACGCGGCCTCGGCTATTTTCCAAGGCCAGCGCCTTCTCGCCGCTGGGGTAGGTCCAGGCCAGCACGCGAAAATCGGCGGACGCCAGCAGGGTCTTTTCTTCACCCGCGAACAGCTCCGGAAACAGCGCAACAGTCGTGTTCATGAGGCGGTCACCGTTGCGCCCACCGGCGCGGTCTCGCTGCGCGGGTCACGCAGGCATTTGATGGCGTAGGCGACGATGACCACGAAGCACAGCAGCGGCACGCTGTAGGCGATCTGCATGTTGCCGTGGGTCGCGTCGGACAGCAGGCCCTGGAAGATCGGCATCACGCCGCCGCCGACGATGCTCATCACCAGCAGCGAGCCGCCGACGCCGGTGTCTTCGCCCAGACCGTCGATGGTCAGGCCGTAAATGGTCGGCCAGCACGGGCCGAGGAAAATGCTCACGCCCACTGCCGCGTACACGGCGCTGATGTTCGGCACCAGAATGGTGTAGGCCAGCAGGACGATGGTCAGCACGCCGTAGATCGCCAGGACCTTGGCCGGATGCAGTTTGCGCATCAGCAGGTTGGCGATCATCTTGCCGACGAAGTAAGCGGCGAAGGTCGTCAGCAGGAACCATGAGGCACTGCGCTCGTTCATCCCACCCATCTGCATCGCCAGGCGAATGGTGAAACTCCACACACCCACTTGCGCGCCGACGTAGAGAAACTGCGCGACCACGCCAAACGTGAAACGCGGGTTGCGCCACAGGCGAGACAGGCTCTGGCCGATGCTGCTCTTTTTAACGTTGTTCTGGAGGTTGCCTTTGCAGGCCGGAAATTTTGTGAAGGCGATCAACACGAACATCAGGATCAGCACTGCGATCATCCATTTGTACGGCAGCAGCGTGGACTGGATCATTTGCAGTTGTTGAATCGCCGCGTCGGACGCGCTCATCTGCTTGAGCTGCTCCTGGGTCGCGTCAGTGTCCTTGAACATCACGAAGCTGCCGACGTACACCCCGGCCATGGCGCCGAACGGGTGGAAGGTCTGCGAGATGTTCAGGCGACGGGTGCCGGTTTCCCGGGGGCCCATCAGTGTCGAGTAGGTGTTGCAGGCGGTCTCCAGAAACGACAGGCCCGCGGCGATGACGAACAGCGCCAGCAGGAACATGCCGTAGGTGGCCATCGAGGCGGCCGGGAAGAACAGCGAGCAGCCCACCATGTACAGCAGCAGGCCGATCAGGATGGTGGTCTTGTAGCTGAAACGCCGGACCACCATCGCCGCCGGAATCGCCACGAAGAAATAGCCCAGGTAAAACGCCGACTGCACGAACGCAGTCTGGAAATCGCTGAGCAAAAAGGCCTTCTTGAAGTGCGCGATGAGCACGTCGTTCATGCTCGCCGCCGCGGCCCACAGCGCGAAGCAGCAGCACAGCAGGATAAAGGCGAACCAGGGCGTGCGGTTCAGGTAGAACCCGTCCGGGGATTGTTGGAGCGCGGGCTTTGTCATTGTTGTTCTCCGTGAAGTGCGGGATGCAGCGACTCGCTCTCGGGGTGACCGGGCAAGGCGCGGCGACTCAGGCTGACTTACAGCAATTCGATGAAACGTCCGAACGTGGCAGCGTCCGGGTAGGAACTCTGGGTGCCGAGGCCGGTGACCGAGCAGGCGGAATAGGCCACGGCCTGGGTCATGGCGCGGCGCATGTCGCCGTCTTCGCTCCAGTGGCGGGCGAAGCAGCCGATGAACGCATCCCCGGCGCCCGTGGTGTCGCGGGCGTCGACTTTCAGGCCCTCGACGCGGAACTCGCCCTCCTCGCCCACGTACAGCGCGCCCTGTTCACCGAGGGTCACGATCACGTGGCGAATACCGTCCTGCACTAATTTCAAGGCCGCGGAGCGGGCCGATTCCAGCGAGTCGATCACCTGCCCGGTGATCAGGGCCAGTTCACTTTCGTTGGGGATGAAGAAGTCCAGTTTGAGCAGGTGTTCGCGGCTCAAGCCTTTGACCGCAGGCGCCGGATTCAGCAACACGGGAATGCCATTGGCCTTGGCGAAATCGATGGCGTGGTAGACGGTTTCCAACTCGATTTCCAGCTGCAGGACGATCAGCGCACAGTCGCGCAGAGCGGCTTGCGCGGCGTCGATGTCAGCCGGTGTGAGGTGCGCGTTGGCGCCTTTGACGATGAGGATGCTGTTGTGGGAATCGCTCTGCACGAAGATCGGCGCGACGCCACTGGAGACCCCGGGCACACGCTGCACGAATTGAGTATCGATGCCGTGTCGCTGAAAATTGGCGAGGGTGTTGTCGGCGAACATATCGTCCCCGACTTTGCTCAGCATCAGCACATCGGCGCCGAGCTTGGCGGCGGCTACCGCCTGATTGGCGCCCTTGCCGCCGCAGCCCATGGCGAAACTCGGTGCTTCAAGGGTCTCTCCCTGGGCCGGCATCCGGTAGATGTAGGTGATCAAATCCACCATATTGCTGCCGATGACCGCGATCTTGTTCATGGGTGTCGTTACCTTGTCTACGCGCCGGATCTCATCGAAATGAACCCTGACGCGGTATTATTTTTGTTATTTAAATAACATTTGTTGTGACTATTCAACCTATATTTTAGGAAGTCTCTACGAGCCGAACGCAAAAACGGGCCGGGCATCGCTGCCCGACCCGTCAGAGGCCCGGAAATAGAGGGGTTGCGGCTGCTGATGGATTCAGACAGCCGGTGGTCGCAATCGTTTGCGATGAGGGTATTAGCTACGGAAAACTCCGAGTACGCCACGGTCCGCTCTAGAGTCTGGCCAGAGGTCGTAGGCGCAAGCTTGCGCCTACGACCGCCGGGCAGAATCAAAAGCCAAACGCGCTACATCAAGCTGTACAGCAACACGATATTCACCACCAACATCGCCAGCGCCGTCGGAATCTGCGCCTTGATCACGGCGTATTTGTCGGGCAATTCCAGCAAGGCCGCCGGGATGAGGTTGTAGTTGGCGGCCATGGGGGTCATCAGCGTGCCGCAGTAGCCGGAGAACATGCCGATGGCGGCCATCACCGCGGGGTTGGCGCCGTACATGCCCACCAGCACCGGCACGCCGATGCCGCCAGTCATCACCGGAAACGCTGCGAAACCATTGCCCATCACGATCGTGAACAGGGCCATCCCCAGCACATACACCATGACAGCCACCAGGCGGAAATCCAGGTTGATGTAAGCCGTTGCCAAGTGCGCCACGGCCTTGCCAACCCCAGCGTCATTGAACACCAACCCGAGCATCGCCAGCATTTGCGGCAACACCAGCGCCCAGCCTAACGCTTCGGTCAGACGCCGGGATTCGCGCATGGCCTGCACCGGTGTGTCGCGGGTCAGCCAGCACGCCAGTGTCAACGCCACCAAGCTGCCAATGCCCAGCGAGACGAAGGTGCTGTTGGCCGGGTCGAGCAGAAAGACTTGGCCGATTTTGACGTTTTTCAGCAACACCGCACCGACCACTGTCACCAGCGGAATCGCCAGCGCCGGAATGAACAGCTTGTTCTTCAGGCGCCCTGCACTTGCCCGCCGCGCCTTGTCCGGCAAGTTGTCGTGTCGGCCGAAACCAACGCCGCCGAGGCCTGCAATCAAAGCCATCGCCACCACGCCCACACCGACCCACACCGGGGGCAAACGATCGCCGATCAAAAACGCAATCGCGAACAGCCCCCAGAACGCGCCCGTGCTCCAGCGCTTGGGGTTGCTGGGGTCGGTGACGGTCATGAACGCGGTAATCGCCAGAATCACCCCTGCCAACCAGTAGAGGTATTGAATGGACAGGATCATGGGGTCACCTCCTGCGCGATCGGCGATGAGGGTTTCAGCGCCGTGAGTTCGCGATTCAGGCGGCGGTCGAAACGGTGCAGGCGTATGGCGTGAATCACGAAGGCACAGATCGCGGTCGGAATCCCCCAGACCGCGATATGCATCGGATCGACGTCAATGCCCGAACCTTGAAGGAAGGTGTGCATCAGGGCGATGGCGCCAAAGGCGACAAAGATGTCCTCGCCGAAAAACAGTCCGACGTTATCGGTCGCCGCGCACAGCGCGAGCAGTTTGATGCGCAGAGCTTCGGGCAACTTGCCGAAACGCGATTCGGCGGCGCCTTCTGCCATGGGCGCGAGCAACGGACGGACCATTTGCGGATGCCCGCCAAGGCTGGTCAGGCCCAATGCTGCGGTGGTTTCACGTACGAACAGGTAAGCGATCAGCAGGCGTCCGGCAGTCGCGCGGGTGAAGCGCGCGATCCAGTTCTGCGCGTGCAAGCGCAGGCCGTGACGCTCCAGAAGACCGATGACGGCCAGGGGCAGCAGGATGATCAGCGGCAGGGTGCGGGTTTTGATGAAGCCCGTGCCGATGGTCGCCAGGATCGCCTCCAGCGGCATGCTCGCGGCCAGACCCGTCGCCAGCGCCGCGAGCGCGACCACCAGCATCGGGTTGAAACGCAGGACGAAGCCCAGAACGATGACCAGCACGCCCAGCAGCGGCCAGAGGTTGATAGCGGTTTGCATGATAGGAATCTCGTTGTTGGGGTGCTTTGATTCAGGCGTTCGGTCACACACGCCGTGCACTACCAGATCGCCAGCGTGTAACTCACGATCAATCGGTTCTCATCAAGATCATTGCCGAAGTTCGAACGCACGGTTGCGTTACGCCATTTCACGCCGAGGTTCTTCAGTGCGCCGCTCTGAATCACGTAGCCGATGTCGGTGTTGCGTTCCCATTCCTTGCCTTCGCCACCCGCCGCGCGTTCCACGTTGTCGCCGGACACGTAACGGGTCATGAACGTCAGGCCCGGCAGGCCCAGCGCCACGAAGTCGTAGTCATACCGCGCCTGCCAAGAGCGCTCCTTGGCGTTGGCGAAATCGCCGATCTGGATGAAGTTGACCAGGTACGGATCGCTGCCTGCGATATAGGGAAACGGGTCGCTGCCGGTCATCCGCTGGTAGCCGAATCCGAAGGCCTGATCGCCGAGCTTGTAGGTGAACATCGAGCCCAAGGCCTTGTTGTCCAGGTCACGAAAGTTGCCGTCTTCGCGGCTGCTGGCGTAGCGGAGGTCGGACTTCAGACTCTGCCCCACCCCCAGCGGCAGCACGTGCACAAGCCCGCCGTAATACTGCCGATAGACGTTTTCCAGCTGCCCGTAATGGGCGCTCAACGCCAGTTGCGGGGTGACCTGGTATTCGCCGCCGCCGAAGGTGAAATCGTTGCTGGTGCCGCCGATGCGGTTGGCGCTCATCTCGGTGAAGTCCGAGGAACTGTTGGCTTTGATGCGGTCGATGTGGCCGCCGGTAAAGGTGAAGTTGTCCAGGTCCTTCGAGGTCAATAGCCCGCCGCGAAAAGTCTGGGGCAACAGCCGCGTATCGTTCGAGTTGATCACCGGGTCCTTGAAGAACAGCGAGCCGACTTTCAATTCGGTCTTCGACACCTTCATTTTCGCGGTCAGCCCGAGCTTGGCGTAGTCATCCTGCGAGCCGCCGGAGGAGCGATCAGCGGGCAGCAATCCGGTGCCTGCGGTGCCGTCGCCGGAGTCCAGTTTCAGCCCGAGCATGCCCAGCGCATCGAGGCCAAAACCCACCGTGCCCGGGGTGTAGCCTGACTGCAGACGTAACAGGAAACCCTGAGCCCACTCCTCGGCCTTGTCCCGCGCGCCTGCCTGTCGAAAGTCGCGATTGAAGTAGAAATTGCGGGCTTCGAGTTCGCCCTTACTGTCGCCGAAAAAGTCGGCCTGTGCGGTCATTCCGTAAGTCAGCGTCGCACCACCAACCAGCAGCGCGCAGACGTATTTTTGATTGTTATGTGTCATTGAAGCCTCTTCCCATGAGCGCGCAGCGGTAATGACCGACTGCTGGCAGAGCGCGGCGGATGAATGAGGTCGGGCATCGAAACACCCCGACCCTGAAGGCTTGACGCGTGTTTCGGGAGGGATTGCCCTGCCCGGCGTCGTACCTTTCTCGTGTCGGCGGCCATCTTTCGGCAGGCTGGCCCATGGCGTCCAACGGGAAAAAACCGCTATGCCCCATAAAAATTTCTGTTGAGCGGATGGCATGCAACCTGCTGCCCGTAGCACGCACCTGCCGAGGATGCCGGAGGCAATTGCCGCCTTCGAACATTCTTGCCGTCGCTCAATCGTTGAAGGAAAACGCTCGGTGAATCTCAAGTTTCTGGAAACCTTCGTCTGGGTCGCACGGCTGAAAAGCTTCCGCCTGACCGCCGAAAAACTGTTCAGCACCCAGGCCTCCATTTCCAGCCGGATTGCCACGCTCGAGGACGAAATGGGCGTGCGATTGTTCGTGCGCGATTCAAAGGGTGTGTCGCTGACGTCCGAAGGCTTGCGGGTGCTGGAATACGCCGAGCACATCATGGACACCCTGCAAAACATGAAGGCGGCGATCAAAGACCCCAGCCAGGTACGGGGGCGGATCCGCATCGGAGCAATGGATACGGTGATACACACCTGGCTCAGTCCGCTGGTAACACGGCTGATGAAGTGTTACCCCAATCTGGAAATCGAGCTGACCGCCGAGACCGCGAGCAATCTGTGTGTGCAGCTGGAAAAGGGCTATCAGGACATCATCTTTCAGACCGACATCCTGCGTTTGGACAGCGTGCGCAATGCCATGCTGGCGCGCTATCCCCTGCACTGGGTGGTGCCGACTGGCTCCGCTCTCGACCGTCCGGACGTAACGCTGGAAGACATCGCGCAGGAGCGGATCGTGACGTTTTCCCGCAACTCACGGCCCCATCAGGACATCCTCAACATGCTGCACACGGCGAACATCATTACCCCGCGCATCAACTGCGTGAATTCGGCCTCGGCCATCACCCGACTGGTGCGCGATGGGTTCGGTATTGGTGCATTGCCCGTCACCCTGGTGCGCGGCGAGCTGGCCCAGGGGGTGCTGACCCAGATTGAAAACGTGCCCCTGCCGCCGGTGATGGATATCGTTGCCAGCTGGCGCACCGGGGCCGGGATGGAGTGGGTGGAGGACATCGTCGGGCTGACGCGGGAATTGGTGAATGCATACGCGCAGGAGATGCCGGAGGGGTTTGTGTTGGAGGCGGGTGAGGATTGAGGGCTGATGCTGCCTGCTGCCTGATATCCCCGCCTGCAGGCGTGAGCTTGCTCACGATGGACCGTGCAACATCCCAATGTGCATCAATGCCACTCCCTCATCGCGAGCAAGCTCACTCCCTACAAGGGGCTGGGTCTTAGGACAGAACCGGGGCGTGAAAAAGATCTCCCGCTCCGCGAAGACTCACAAACGCATCTGGATCAGCGATGACTGAGTCGCCCCAATCATGACGTCAAAAACGGCATCACCTCGGCCATCAGCGCCTCCGGAATCTCCTCTGCCAGATAATGCCCACCCGGCAGCGCCCTGCCCCGCACGTCCGTCGCGACCTGCTGCCATTCCTTCAGCGGGTCGAAGCATTTGCCCACGGTGCCTTCCGCGCCCCATAACACCAGCAGCGGCAAGTGCAGATGATGACCCGCGTCGAGGTCGGCGCGGTCATGGTCCAGGTCGATGCTGGCGCTGGCACGGTAATCCTCACAGACCCCACGGGCCGTGCCTGGCAATTTGGCGCAGCGCACGTACTCGGCGAACGCTTCGTCGGTGAACGGGGTGAACCCGGCGCTACGGCTGCCCATCACACTGCGCAGATATTGCTCGGGATCGGCCTCCAGCAATGTCTCCGGCAGCGGCGCCGGACGGATCAGGAAGAACCAGTGCCAGTACGCCCGAGCAAAGGTTTCATCGGTCTGGCTATACATGGCCAGCGTCGGTGCGATGTCGAGCAAGGCCATGCGGCTGACTGCCTGCGGATGATCCAGCGCCAGGCGATGGGCCACCCGCGCGCCCCGGTCGTGGGCCAGAATCGAGAATGTCGGCAGCCCCAGTTCGCGCATCAGTGCAACCATGTCGCGCGCCATTTCGCGCTTGGAATAGCTGGAATGGTCCTCAGTCGCAAGCGGCTTGCTGCTGTCGCCATAACCCCGCAAATCGGCTGCAACGACCGTGAAATGCTGACTCAGGTGCTCGGCGACCTTATGCCAGATGACGTGCGTCTGCGGGTGTCCATGCAACAGCAACAGCCCCGGCCCGCTGCCCCCGATGCGGTAGGCGATCTGCACACCGTTTACGTAGCGCTGATCTTTTTGAAATCCGGCGAACATGGATGACTCCTTGTGATGGGTGCCGCTCATGCTAGATCGTTGCGCCGTCGGGGCAAGGCGCAAAGCGTGTCGGCGGCGTTCATGAAGCGTGTTGGTCGCGACGAGATTCATCGCAGTGCGGGATCGCGATTGGTCTCCCGGTATCCCGACTCATTGGCTATTCGGTCCCCCAGTGTCTCAGCGGTAAGGTAGCCCGCAGTTCAGCCACCTCTCTCTACAAAGGAACACTGCCATGAACTCGCGCATCACCTGGGGACAGAAATCGCCAGAAGCCTACAAAGCCATGTCCGCCCTGGAAAACGCTGTGGTCAATTCCGGCCTCGAACATGCACTGCTCGAATTGATCCGCCTGCGTGCTTCGCAGCTCAACGGCTGCGCCTACTGCGTCAACCTGCACGCCAATGACGCGCGCAAGGCCGGTGAAACCGAAGCCCGCCTGCAGACCCTGAGCGTCTGGTCAGAAACCACCTTCTTTAGTGAAAAGGAAAAAGCCGTACTGGCCTGGACCGAAAGCCTGACCCAGCTCTCGATTCACCACGCGCCACAGCATCAATATGAAGCGCTGCTCGAGCATTTCAGCGAAAACGAAGTCGTCAACATCACCCTGGCCATCGCCACCATCAACGCCTGGAACCGGTTTGGGGTTGGCTTTGCCATGATCCCGAGCTGATGGGCGGGGGCTGGCACCCATCTGTACCTGTAGCAGTCCGGCTTGCCGACGGTGGCGTACTCACGACCGCCACCGCCTGTAGGAGCGGGCTTGTCCCGCAATCGGCTGCGCAGCAGTCGCGAAAACCTGGGACCGCGCCATTTCGGACACACCGCATACACCAACATTGCGACCGCTGCGCAGCCATCGCGGGACAAGGCACGCTCCTACGCAGTAGGTGTTTCAGACCGGCTACTCGATGGCATCAACGCGTTGAATCCTACGCATCAGCACTTTTCGTTGGTGCCCCCTGCCCGATTCGTCAACAATCATGCCTCCCTTCAACGGCTCAAGGCTGACGCGAACATGGCACTGGATATCCTCAGACTCTCGGCATTTTCGGACGCGGATCAAGGCGGCAACCCCGCTGGCGTGTGGATCGGTGAGACGTTTCCCGACGACGCCACGATGCAGGCCGTGGCCGCCGAGGTCGGTTATTCGGAAACCGCATTCGCCGTCCCGGAAAACGACGGTTGGCGTGTGCGGTATTTCTCGCCGCAAGCCGAAGTGCCATTTTGCGGTCACGCCACCATCGCGCTGGGGGCTGCCTTGGCAGGTCGCTATGGCGAGGGCGAATATTCGCTGCACCTCAACCACGCGCAGATCACCGTCGAGGGCTATCAACAGGGCGCGTTGACGTCCGCTGCCCTGCAATCCCCGCCCACCCACAGCCAGCCGGTCAGCCAGGAAGTGCTCAGCCAGGCCATGGGGCTGTTCGATTTGCAGGCCGAAGACATTGACCTGCGCATCCCGCCCGCGTTGATCAACGGCGGCGCGCAGCATCTGGTGCTGGCACTGAACCGTCGTGAATCGCTTAAGCACATGCGCTACGACTTCGAGGCCGGTCGGAAATTGATGGTGCGCGAGGGGCTGGTGACGATTCTGTTGGTGTTCGCCGAATCCCCTCGCCTGTTCCACACCCGCAACCCGTTCGCTTTCGGCGGCGTGTACGAAGACCCGGCCACCGGTGCGGCGAGTGCGGCGTTTGCCGGTTATCTGCGCGATATAGGCTGGGACCACGGCGGCATGATCGACATCGTGCAAGGCGAAGACATGGGCAGCCGTTCGCGGATTCGTGCCGAATTCAGCGATGTGCCTGGCAGTTCGATTCGGGTGTCGGGCACGGCACGCACGCTGTAACGCTCAAACTTTCAGGTAGCGGCCGCTGAGTGCCACGCCCAGCAGCATGACGGCGATGATCATGAAGGCCACGCCGAGGCTGCTGAGGTGGGCGACGAAACCGATGCCTGCCGGGCCCATCAGGATGCCGATGTAGCCGAGGGTGGTGATGGCCGGGACCGCGACGTTCTCCGGCATGGTCTTCTGCCGCCCTACCGCGCTGTAGAACACCGGCACGATATTGGAACAGCCGATACCCACCAGGGCGTAGCCACACAACGCCGCCTGCCAGTACGGAAGCAGTGTCGCGACGGCCATGCCCAGCGCGGCGCATAACCCGCCGAACAGGATGATATTGTGCACGCCCAATCGTCGCACCACGGGATCGCCGCACAGTCGGCCGATGGCCATGGCGAGGGCGAACACGGCATAGCCGAATCCCGCGTAAGACGCTTCGACACCCCGTTGGGCGCTGAGGAACACCGCGCTCCAGTCAAGCATCGCGCCTTCAGTGAGGAACACGGTGAAGCACATCAGGCCGATGAACAGCACCACGCCATGGGGAATCGCGAACGCCGGGCCTCCCGCTTCGCTGCCGTAGCCGAGCATGTTCGGCCCAGCCTTGTACAACGCCAGGCCAATGAACAGCGCGACGAAGGTCATCGTCAGCCACGGCCAGACACCGGCGCTCAACAGCGCCGACACCCCTGCCGCGCCGAGAATCCCGCCACAGCTGAAAAGCCCATGAAAGCCCGACATCATGGTCTTGCCGCTGGCTCGCTCGACAATGATCGCTTGAATGTTGGTGACGCAGCCCAGCGCGCCCATGCTCGCGCCGTAGACAAACAACGTCGCCACCATCAGCGGCACGTGCGTGAGGGTGGCGAGCAAAGGAAGGCACAGGCAGGCAATGCTGCCGACCACCACGATAATGCGCCGGCAGCCGTAACGAACCGTCATCGCACCTGCCAGCGGCATGGAGAGGATCGAACCGATGCCCAGGCACAACAGCAGCAGACCGAGGCTGGCGTCATCGAGCCCAAGACGGCTCTTGGCGTACGGCACCAGCGGCGCCCACGCGGAAATGCTGAACCCGGTGACGAAGAATGCCACCCGGGTGGACACCTGTTCCAGCCGACCAGGCACGACCGGTGCCGCGGTGCCGATGGAGGTCATTCGCCGCTCCCTTTTCAACCACGTCGCCCCGTCATAGGCCGACCCACCGGCAGCCTAACAAAGCCCGGCGCAATGACGAAGAAGGAATGTCCAGCGGTAATGCCTCAGGAATGCCTCAACCTGCAGACTGTGGCTTAGGCCGCCGACATTAGCGGTATCGCGGACAAAATACCGTGGGAGCCGGCTTGCTGGCGAATGCGTCGGGTCAGTCACGAAAATATCGACTGACTGACCGCATTCGCCAGCAAGCCGGCTCCCACGGATACGACGTCGGTCGCAGGTTTTATGACCTATGCATGACCTCTGTGGGAGCCGGCTTGCTGGCGAAGGCGTCGGGTCAGTCACGAAAATATCGGCTGACTGACCGCATTCGCCAGCAAGCCGGCTCCTACAGGTTCAACCGCGTACTTGTTACGCCTTCCAAGGTGACTGCCGGATGATGTTCACGAAGTTCAGCGGCTTGAAGGCGGAGTCTTCATCCACCAGAACATCGGCGTTCACCGTGCCGAAGGTAGTGTCGGGCTTGTGGCGGAAGCCGTTGGCGAAGGCGCAGAGGATGCATTCTTTGAAATCCTCGCCGCGCGGGTGGGCGTGGGTCACGACCTCGCGCTGTTGGTCGCTGAACTGCTCGTAGTTGATGCCCAGCACGTCCATTTCGACACCGGCCGTCACCAGCGCAACGTTCGGCCGCAGATGCTCCGGCACGCCCGGCGTGGTGTGCAGTGCGATGGACAACCAGACCTGCTCGAGATCGCCTTCCGACAGCCCGAACGGCTTGGCGAACGCGCGAGCGGCGTTGGCGCCATCCACCTCGAAACGCAGGTCCGGGCTGCTGTGTTTTTTCACCAGGCCCAGGTCGTGGAACATCGCGCCGACATAGAGCTGTTCGGCGTCGTACTTGAGGCCTTTGCGCTCACCGGTCAACGCGCCCCACAAAAACACGCGGCGGGAGTGGTTGAACAGCAGATCGTCTTCTTCGTCCCGGATGTAGTCGGTGGTCGCGCGGGCCAGGGCGCTGTCAGGGATTTTGATACCGGCGATTTCTTGGGTCATGGGCGATTCCTCAGTCAGCGGCGCCGGTGTGGCGCGTTGAGGACCATTCTCCTGCCCGGGGGTATTCGCCTCAACGCGCGCGCGGTCTCGTTCTCTGCCAAACAGGCATCGTTTACTGCCAGCCGACCCTGGGTTTACCAGAATCTCCGCGAACGGCGGGGATGGCTTCGGCTAGACTGTGCGCCGATGCCTGCAAGCGGGCCGTCAGAGCCTGCACTCGTGGCATTTCCAACCCATTCGATTCGAACCGAAACAAGGAGCCCCCGTGTACAAGGGTGTTGCGTTATCGGTCATGGCCTCCTGCCTCTTCGCGGTCATGTACTACTACACCTCATTGCTGAAACCTTTGAGTGGAGAAGAAATATTCGGTTGGCGCATGCTGCTGACCCTGCCGTGCGTCACGCTCTTCATGCTCTCCAGCGGCGACTGGCGATTGGCCCGTGCCTTGGCGGCACGCATTCGCCAGACCCCCGCCTTGCTTGGGGCAATGGCACTCTCGGCGTCCTTGATGGGCGTGCAATTGTGGCTGTTCATGTGGGCGCCGTTGCACGGGCGGAGCCTGGAGGTATCGCTGGGGTATTTCCTGTTGCCACTGACGATGATTCTCACGGGACGCGTCGTCTATGGTGAACGGCTGTCACGCCTGCAAACCGTTGCGGCGTGCTGCGCACTGGTCGGCGTCGGCAACGAGCTGATCCGCTTGGGGAGTTTCTCGTGGGAGACCTTGCTGGTCTGCGGCGGCTACCCGATCTATTTCGTGCTGCGGCGCACGCTCAAAACCGACAACCTGGGCGGACTGTGGTGGGACATGCTGCTGATCCTGCCGGTCGCCGTGCTGTTCATCTGTCAGGGCAATCCGGGGGTGGTTGAGGACTACCCGCGTTTCTACGCGCTGATCCCGATCCTCGGCGCCCTCAGCGCGTCGGCCCTGGTCAGCTACCTGCTCGCCAGTCGCCTGCTGGCGTTCAGCGTGTTCGGCCTGCTGAGCTACGTTGAGCCGGTGCTGCTGGTCGGCGTCGCGCTGCTGCTAGGTGAAAGCATTGGCCGGGATGAATGGATGACGTACGTGCCCATCTGGCTCGGGGTCATGGTGCTGATGGGCGAAGGCGCCAAGCACGTACTGGCGCAGCGGCGACGGAATAACACCTGACGGACAGATCGTCGCCCGAACACTCTTACCCAGGATGAACGCGTTCCGCTGTGGGAGTGAGCTTGCTCGCGAATAGGCCGGTGAATTCAGCGCATGTTCTTTGGCTGAAACGCGTCATTTGTGAGCAAGTTCACTCCCACAGGCAGTTCATCCCGCCAACGATGAGACCGGCATTCATTGCCCAAACCGCGCCAGTTGCATTTCCTGCAGCCGACTCAACGTCCGGCGAAAGGCGAAGGCCAGGTAACCCTCGGTGTACAAGGTCTCCATCGGCATCGCCGCTTCGACGTACAGCGGCACCTTGCGGTCGTAGCATTCGTCCACCAAGGCGATGAACCGCCGCACGCCGTCGTCGTAGGGCGACAATTGCGGCAGCTCGCGGTCCCCTGCCACCACCTGCTCGACGCCGTCCTCGGTGCCACGGGCGATGCGGCCTTCACGCTGCGGTGCGCTCAATGCCGGCACCTCGCTGAGCAGCACCGCCGTGTAACGATCACACAATTCGATGAAATCCATCGCCGCCAACGGCTGCTCGCACAGGTCCTTGTAACGGCACCAGACCACGGTCTGGCTGCAGCGCACCACGGCCACGTGCCGTCGCCCCAACGGCACTGGCCGGATCGACACCGTCTCGCCCGCGCTCAGGGCTTCGAACACCTCGAGCAACGCGCTTGGCCCTTGGTCGTGCGCCACCCAATAACGTTGCTGCGCCTGACCGGGGTGCAGACGATGGTCTTCGCCGCCGTCCACTGACACGACATTCATGTGCTGATTGATCGCCGTGATCGCCGGGAGGAAACGCTCGCGATTGTGCCCGGAGGCGTACAGCTGCTCAGGCAGCTGATTGGACGTGCAGACCAGCACCACCCCTTCGTCGAACATCGCCCGCAACAGCCCGCCAAGGATCACCGCGTCGCCGATGTCGTTGACGAACAGCTCATCGAAGCACAACACCCGCACCTCCTGCCGCAGCTCGCGGGCGAGCACGTCGAGGGGATGGGGCACCCCGGTCAGTTGAAACAGGCGCTGATGCACCCAACGCATGAAGTGATGAAAGTGCTGTCGGCGGGCGGGGACGGTCAGCCCCTCGAAAAACCGGTCCATGAGCCAGGTTTTGCCGCGCCCCACCGGGCCCCAGAGGTAGACGCCCTTCAACGCCGCCCGCGGCCCGCTGTCGTTGAGCGCTTGCCAGCAGGCTTGCAACTGCTGCGCGGCCTGGCGCTGGGCCTGGTCCGGCAGAAAACCCTGCGCGTCGACTGCCTGCTGCCAGGCATCCAGGGGTGACAACGCACTCATTGGGCAACGTCGCCCTGACGCTTCGAATAGGACGCACCCAGCAGGTAAAAGCAGCCGCCCGCCACGATGAAGCCCGCCAACATCGAGAACATGAACGCCGGTGGCTGCGCGGCCAGCGCAAAACCGCACAGCACCGGGCCCAGCGCGCCGCCAAGGTTGGAAAGGTTCTGGGCGCCGTAATACATCCCGCGCAGGTGGGTCGGGGCGATGCGATCGATGAACATGTATTCCGCCGGGAAGACGATGATTTCACCCAACGTGAACACGGCCACGGCCAGCGACCAATGCAGCACGGTGCTGGACATCGCGAAGCCCACCACGCCCATCAGGAACAGGCTGAAACCTGCGGTGAGCCACTGATTGAGGTGCTGATGGCTGATGTGTTTACCAACGAAATACTGCAGACAGATCACCACCGCCGCGTTGACTGCCACCACCGAGCTGATGACGCTGTAGGTGAATTCCGGCGTGCTGGTCGTCACCAGGTACTGCGAAATGTAGGCTGAGAACTGGCCGAACACCACGGCGCTGAGCGCGCCACCCACCGTGAAGCACACCAATCGATAGTCCTTGAGCAGAATCCGTCCTACCGCGAGGAACGACACCGGTGCATTGGCCGGGTCGGCGGAGCTGAGTCTACGGTCGCCGTACATCGCGTACACCGCGAAAAAGCCCAATCCCAGCGCTGCCGACATGAGGAACGGCAGCTTCATGTTCCAGTGCGCCAGTCCCGCGCCAATGAACGGCCCCACCGCATAACCGATGTTGATCAAGGTGTAGCGCACCGAAAACACCTTGCTCTGCTCCGCGATCGGCAGCAACTTGCCAAACGCGGCCTTGACCACGATATCGATCACTGAATAGGCAAAGTTGAACGACACCAGAAACAAGAAGAACAGCCACAACCGGCCTGTCAGGCACATGCCAATGAAGCCGACAAAGAAGAAACCGGTAAAGCAGAGAATCAATTTGTAGCTCGACAGCCTGTCGGTGAGATAACCGCCGTACAGGCTCAACAACGAGCCGACGATCAACGCACTGCCGACGATCATGCCGATCTCGCTGATGCCGAGCGTGAAGTTGGACGACAGATAAATGACCAGATACGGCAAGGTAATCGCCCTGCCCAGGGTCAGTAACAGCGATGACGACAGCAGGAGATTGACTGAAGCGGGGTAATGTCTGAGCGCGGCGAGCATCGGTGTGCTGTCCTTGGCAATGGGGCGGTGTTCATTCAGGCGAAACATCGTTACACAATCAAAGGAGAGTGGACACTGATATAGATTCATTTGCACCTGGACGCCGGTACAGATGCCCAGCAATCTGCTTTTGATTTTGGCCGAAGGCCGTGGGAGATTCTATGCTCGCTGGCAAACCGCATTCGCCAGCAAGCCGGCTCCCACAGGGGTCATGCATAGGTCATAAAATCTGCGACCGACATCGTATCCGTGGGAGCCGGCTTGCTGGCGAAGGCGGTGGGTCAGTGACAGCTGAATGACTTGACACTCCGCGTTCGCCCGACCACGGCCCGCACCAAGACGGCCCCCCACAGGGGTCATGCATAGGTCATAAATCTGCGACCGACATCGTATCCGTGGGAGTCGGCTTAGTGTGGGCAGCGTTCCGGAGAAAGCGGTGTGCCATTCGACGTCATGTTATCTGACACATTGCTTTCGCCAGCAAGCCGGCTCCCACGGGTTCTGCATGAAGCCTGGACGCCCATATCCTTCTGAAAGAAGCGTTCGTTCGTCGACCTTCCGCCTCACATTCCGTAACATCCCCACCCTTTGCGCCTTCTCTTTCAGGTAATCCATGAAACCCGCTCGCCCAAGCGCCGACGTCCTTGCCGGCCTGACCACCTCGTTCGCCCTGGTGCCCGAATGCATCGCCTTCGCCCTGGTGGCACACCTCAACCCGCTGATGGGCCTGTACGGCGCATTCATCATTTGTACGTTGACTGCGCTGTTCGGCGGTCGGCCGGGGATGGTGTCGGGGGCGGCGGGCTCGATGGCCGTGGTGATCGTCGCGCTGGTGGTGCAACACGGCGTGCAGTACCTGCTGGCGACGGTGTTGCTGGGCGGTCTGGTGATGATCGGGTTTGGCGTGTTGCGCCTTGGCAAACTGGTGCGGATGGTGCCCTATCCGGTGATGCTCGGCTTCGTCAACGGGCTGGCCATCGTCATCGCCATGGCCCAATTCGAACACTTCAAAAGCGGCGAACACTGGCTCAGCGGCATGCCGCTGTACGTGATGCTCGGTCTCGTCGCGCTGACCATGGCCATCGTTTATCTGCTGCCGCGCCTGACGCGTTCGGTGCCGCCTGCGCTGGTGGCCATTCTCAGCGTTGGGCTTCTGGTCTACCTGTGCGACTTGCCGACACGCACCCTCGGCGACATGGCCCACATCGCTGGCGGCCTGCCTGACCTCGCGTTGCCGGACGTGCCGTGGAACCTTGAGACCCTGCGCATCATCGCGCCATACGCCATCCTCATGGCGCTGGTGGGCCTGCTGGAAACCTTGCTCACCCTCAACCTCACTGACGAAATCACCGAAACCCGCGGCTACCCGGATCGCGAATGCGTGGCCTTGGGCGTCGCCAATATCGCTTCGGGCGTGTGCGGCGGAATGGGCGGTTGCGCGATGATCGGGCAGACCGTGATCAACCTCAGTTCCGGCGGCCGGGGTCGCCTGTCGGGCATCGTCGCTGGGGTCATGATCCTGATGTTCGTGCTGTTTCTCTCACCACTGATCGAGCGCATTCCCCTGGCGGCGCTGGTGGGCGTAATGTTCGTCGTGTCGCAGCAGACCTTTGCCTGGGCCTCGCTTCGCGTGCTGCGCAAAGTCCCGTTGAATGACGTGCTGGCGATCATCGCCGTGACCATTGTGACCGTGGTCACCGACCTGGCCACTGCCGTGCTGTTCGGCATCCTGATCGCGGCGTTGAATTTCGCTTGGCAACAGGCCCGCGAACTGTACGTCGACAGCCATTGCGAAGCCGACGGCAGCAAGCTGTATCAGGTTCACGGCACGCTGTTTTTCGCCTCTACCACGCCGTTCCTCGAACAGTTCGATCACCTCAACGACCCGGCGCACGTCACGCTCGACTGCCGCCACCTGCGCTTCGTCGACTACTCGGCGATTGCCGCGCTGAAGACCCTGCGCGAGCGGTATCAGAAAGCCGGTAAACACCTGCGCGTCGTGCATCTGTCAGAGCGCTGCAAGCAACTGCTCAAGCGTGCGGGCGTGCAGCACGCCTGAACCTGAAGTTTTCAGCACGGGGGCGGGACGCGGGGATCCGCAGCAGGCGAATGGCGGTCGTCTGGGCACCACCGCCTCCTTCTGCCACTTTTCCGTGCGAGCGCTTCTGAAACTGTTCCAAAAGTACTCATGTTTTGTACACAACCCGCTATCGGAATCCGTCAAGCCCATCCGCTAGAAAGGATTTCACCCTTGACCGCAGGGCTCACCGACGCGCACGCCCCTCATAATCTGACCGCTCGATCAATTTCATGGCCCGCTTATTGCTCAGAGCGAGCTAACAGCACCCTTCCATCGTGATCGTCCACGCGTATATACGGAGTTTTTCATGCCTGTCTGGCGAAAGAGTATTCAGTGGCAACTGACCCTGAGCATGGGCGCGGCGCTGGTGATCAGCAGCCTGATCGTGATCGCCATCTACGCCTTCGCGTTGAACAGGCTGACCGACCGTTATCTGCTGCAGCAGGCCATGCCCGCCAGCGTCGAAGCCATTCGCAACGACCTCGAACGGCTGCTGGCGGCGCCTCTGACAGCGGCCAGCGACATCGGCGACAACACGCTGGTCTCCGAGTGGCTGGGCAACGGCGAAGATCCTGCGCAACAAGCCGCCTTCATCCGCTACCTGGCGAGAATCAAGGAGCAGCACAACGCCCTGACCACGTTCATCGTTGCCAAAGACAGCGGCCATTACATCACCAACAAGGGAGCGGATCGCACGCTGCAGCGGGGCCCCGCTGAAAACGGCTGGTTCTACGGTTTCCTCGACAGCAATAAAAAACGCTCGCTGGACATCGATATCGACGCCACGACCAAAATTCCGACGCTGTTCATTAACCAGCGCATCGAACACAACGGCGCCGTGGTGGGCGTGGCCGGCTTGGGTTTCAGCATGAGCGCGTTGTCGCAGATGGTGCGCGACTTCCACTTTGGCAAGGACGGCCAGGTGTATCTGGTCAGCGCCGACGGCAAGATCAAGGTGCACCCGAATGCTGATTTCAATGACCGCGAATCCCTGACCCAACTGGTCGGCGACACCGCTGCACGCACGTTGCTCAGCCAGAATGGCCAAGGGCAGGCGCTGGAGTTCGAGCGTGGCGGTCAGGCGTATGTCGCGGTGGCGAAACCCGTGGATTCGCTGGGCTGGACGTTGGTGAGCGAAGTGCCGCTGGCTGAAGTCTATGGCCCGGCCAAGGAGGCCTTGACCACGATCTCCGCGATCAGCCTGGCTGTGGTCCTGTGTTTCCTCGGCTTTGTGGCCTGGATTGCGCGGGGGATCGTGCGGCCCATTCAGCAAGTGACGACCGCCCTGGTCGACATCGGCGGCGGACAGGGCGACCTGACTCGCCGTCTGGACGACAGCCGCGCCAACGAGTTGGGTGATCTGGCCCGGGGTTTCAACCGTTTCATCGAAAGCCTGCGCGTGCTGATCAACGATGTGCTGCACACCAGCGAGCAACTGCGTCACAGTGTGGTCGACGTGGCGAAGGTGGTCGACAGCACCTCGACCCGTGCGCTGAAGCAGCAGCAGATGACTGACATGGTCGCCACGGCGGTTCACGAAATGGGCCTGACCGTGCAGGAAATCGCCCGCAACGCAGGCGCCGCTGCCGACGTGTCGCGTAATACCCATCAAGAGGCGGTGTCAGCCAAGCGGGTGGTGGGCGAATCCATCGGCCACATTCAAAGCATGTCCGATGGCGTCGGCAGCGCCGCGGGGGCGGTGGAGCATCTCGCCACGCAGATTTCCACCATCGATCAGGTGCTCGGCGTGATTCGCAGCATCTCCGAGCAGACCAACCTGTTGGCCTTGAACGCAGCCATCGAAGCGGCGCGTGCAGGCGAGATGGGACGAGGCTTTGCGGTCGTCGCCGACGAAGTCCGCACCCTGGCCGGTCGCACTCAAAGCGCAACCTCGGAAATCCAGCACATGATGGGTGAGCTGAAGAGCGGCGCCGAGCAGGCGGTCACCTCGATGCGCGCTGGCCAGGCCGCCACCGGGACGGGGGTCGAAGCCAGTCGCCGCACCGGCCACTCACTGGACGCCATCGCCGGGCACGTCGAAGAACTCACCGACCGCAACCATCAGGTCGCCGCTGCCACTGAAGAACAGAGCACGGTGACCGAAGAGATCAACCGCAACGTGCAGGGCATTGCGGACCTGGCGCAATCCACCGCCAGCGACGTGAAAGCCTGCCGCGAAGACTGCCAACGCCTGTCGCAAAAAGCCGAACACCTCGCCGCGCAGATGGCGCGGTTCAGGTTGTGAGGGCGTGACACACCTTCCATTGTCGGAACACAAAACCTGTAGGAGCCGGCTTGCTGGCGAAAGCGGTGGGTCAAGCAACATCAATGTTTCTGATCCGACGCATTCGCCAGCAAGCCGGCTCCTACAAGTGTGCGGTGCGCCGCGATACAGGGATTGCCCCTAAAGCCCTCGCAGAATGTCCTCAGTCCCCACCACCTGCGCATATTCCCCGTGCAGGTTCCCCAGCGACATTCCATGGATCTCCTCGGCTGTGCGCGCCGTCCCGAAAAAATCCGTCCCGTCGAAGGTGTAACAGGCGTCATGGGGCACGATGACTTCGAACCCCAAATTGCCGCCTGTGCGGGCCGTCGACTCGACAGAGTTATGGGTCACCACCCCAACGATCACCACCTGATTGATGCCGTCCGCCCGCAACCAGCCCTCCAGCGCCGAATGACAAAAGGCATCCGGCACCTGTTTATGCAACTCCCCTTCCCCGTCCCAGGGCAAAAACTCAGGCTGGAATTCAACCCCGGATTGCGCGGGCCAGAACACCGAATCGGGTGAGCGGGAAAAATGCCGGACATGAATCACCGTACGCCCGCTGTCGCGCCACGCCCCAAGCAACGCCAGCATCCGCTGCTCGGCCTGGGGATTATTGCGCCGCCCCAGTTTCGGATGATTGATGCCCTGCTGCATGTCGATGATGACCAGCGCGGCCTTGTGGGAAATATCCACCATGCTTTCTCTGTTCCTGAGGCTGATTAAATAGCGCTGAAATGCCGCGCCCACTGCTGAACGGCAAACTGCTCGATGATGAAGTCGACGAACGCCCGAGTCTTGCCGGGCAGCAGTTTGTGCTCACTGTAATAAACACTGATGTGGCCGTCCTCGACGTACCAGTCCGGCAGCACGCGCTGCAACATGCCGCTGCGCAAGTACGGCACCGCGAAGGGCATGCTGACCAGCGCCACGCCCAAGTCCTGCGTTGCCGCGCGACACGCTGCTTCGGAATCGCTCATGGTCATACGGGTTTTCAGGGTCAGCGAGGCCTGCGCCTGGTTGCGATGCGTAAGCGGCCAGGAACGGATGCGGCCGGTCTGCGGCGAGCGGATCAGGATCCCGTCACATTCGCTCAAATCATCGGGGTGGCCAATGCCCGGGTGAGCCTCCAGCCAACCGGGCGACGCCACCAACACTCGGTGCGCGGGTGCCAGCTTGCGCGCCACGACACCCTGAGGCAGGTCGAAACCGCCACCAATGGCGGCGTCGAAGCCCTGTCCGATCAAATCCACCTGACGGTTATCGAAATGCCAATCGGGCGTGATCGCCGGATAGCGCCGCAAAAATTCGCTCAACAGCGGGACCACGTATAAACAGCCGAAAACCGTCCCGACACTCACCTTCAACGTGCCTGCCGGATGGCCCTCGGCGCTCGCCAGATTGGCCACGGCGTTCTGGATGGTGTTGAAACTGGTGCGCACCTTGCCGAGGAATCGCCGCCCCGCCTCCGTCAACGTCAGCCGCCGCGTGCTGCGCTGGAACAGCCGCACGCCCAGCCGCGTCTCCAGCTTGGCCACGCTTTTGCCCACAGCAGCCGGGGTCAGGCTCAGACGGCGCGCTGCCTCGGCAAAGCTGCCGACCTCGGCACTGCGGACAAAACATTCGATGCTGCTGAAGTTTTCCATCGCACTCATTCACAACTTTTGGTTTACACAGACTATCTCGATTACCCGCTACCGAGAACCTAATCCCCGCAGGATACTGATGACCACTCACTCATCGACCTCATCACTGGAGATCAGCATGACCCACGCAACCCACCTCACCGGCAAAACAGCACTGGTTCAAGGCGGCTCCCGCGGCATCGGTGCCGCTATTGTCAAACGCCTGGTGGATCAAGGCGCAGCCGTCGCCTTCACCTTCGTCAGCTCTGAAGACAAAGCCCGCGCGCTGCAGGACAGCATCACGCAGGCTGGCGGCAAAGCCTTGGCGATCAAGGCCGACAGCGCGAATGAACAGGACATTCGCAATGCCGTCGGCAAAACCGTCGAGACGTTTGGCGGCCTCGACATTCTGGTCAATAACGCCGGCGTCCTGGCCATTGCCCCGCTGGACGAGTTCAAACTGGAAGACTTCGACAGAACCCTCGCCATCAACGTGCGCAGCGTGTTCATCGCCAGCCAGGAAGCCGCGCGTCATATGAAGGAAGGGGGTCGCATCATCAACATCGGCAGCACCAACGCCGACCGCATGCCTTTCGCCGGTGGCGGCGTCTATGCCATGAGCAAATCGGCGCTCGTCGGCCTGACCAAAGGCTTGGCTCGCGACCTCGGCCCGCGCGGCATCACCATCAACAACGTACAGCCCGGCCCGGTCGACACCGACATGAACCCGGCCAACAGCGACTTCGCCGAAACCCTGCTGGGCCTGATGGCCGTGCCGCGCTACGGCAAGGCCGAAGAGATTGCCGCCATGGTCGCCTACCTCGCCGGGCCGGAAGCAGGCTACGTCACCGGCGCCAGCCTCACCATCGACGGCGGCTTCGGCGCCTGATCCGCACCCCGTCAGTGCGACTCAAAGCCCCGAAGGCGACACAGCCGACGGGGCCTCACGCTTTACCGCTTAACCGCATGAAAATTCTGAAAAAAAGTTTTGCCTTCGAAAGCGCTTTCGACTACATTAGCGCGCCTCGACAGACTGAACGTCTGAAGAGCTACGGTGAAGTGTCCGAGTGGCTTAAGGAGCACGCCTGGAAAGTGTGTATACAGGAAACTGTATCGAGAGTTCGAATCTCTCCTTCACCGCCACATTCGATGTAAACGAAACCCCCGAGATTCCGAGAGAATCCGGGGGTTTTTCGTTTCTGGTGTTCCGCAATAGCCTTTCCTCGAGGCCGGGGTATCATCCCATCACGTCCCCCGATGCAAGGAACCCACCCCCATGCACTTCATTCCCCTGACCGAATCCCCTCCCGCCATCCAATCCGCCGTGCGGCTGCTGCGCAATCAGGAAGACGTGCGCAAGTTCATGTACACCTCCCACGAAATCAGTGAAGCGGAGCACGAGGGATGGCTGGCGTCGTTGGTGGGCAATCCTCGGCAGTCAGTGTTCGTCGCCATGCTGGATGGAGTGCTGGCGGGGGTGGTGGCGTTGAGTGCGATCAATGCCCTGCAAAAAACGGCGGATTGGGCGTTTTATCTAGACCCGCGTCTACAGGGCAAGGGGTTGGGAAGTCGGGTCGAGTTCTGGATGCTCGATCATGCTTTCAATGAAGCTGGCCTGGAGAAGCTGAATTGCGAGGTGCTGGCGAGCAATACGGCAGTGGTGAAGATGCATCAGAAGTTCGGGTTTCAGGTGGAGGGCGTCCGTCGGCAGAACATCATCAAGGACGGTCAGCGGGTCGATGTGGTCCTGTTGGGTATCACTCAAGCGGAGTGGCGCAACCGTCGCCCGGACATCGAGCCTTTGATTGCGCGCCTTAACCATTCAAATGGATGAGACACCCATTCAAGAGGACAGGTTTTCACGCTGCCGTTCATTTACTTTTCGCAGAACATCGGAAAGCGTTTCATCCGCCCTGTCGAGCAGCTAATGTCTATGCGTCGTGATCTCGTTTGGAGCGCACGATTACGTACGAGGCTAGTTCTGTGGTAGATCACCCCAGCCCGTATTCCAGCCCCCATTGCGCGTCCACCAGAACGAAAAAAAGGACGCGGATTTCGCAGGAGTAGGTTGATGAACGGTATTGGCAAACGCCTGAAACAAGAAAGGAAACGGTTGAAGCTCACGCAAAGCGCCCTTGGCGCGATCGGCGGTGTGGAGGCGAATGCTCAGGGTCACTATGAAAGCGGGCAGCGACTGCCCAGGGCCGATTATCTGTTTCGCATCGCGGCGGCGGGTGTGGACATCAGCCGTGTGGTGACGGGCATCGATTCGAATAATCGAGGAGAGGTTCCCGCGCTGCCTTCCCTTACTCAGCTCGATGACGATCACGACAGCGCGGAAAGCATGGTGAAAATCATCGGTCAATTGCGACAGAGCCTCTGGGTCACGGCCAACGCGCTGTGCGAAGTCACGCGATTGGTGGACACGAAAGAGCAGCGTAGCGATGCCGACCACGTCGAAGACCATCTTCGGGTACTGCAGGGCGATGCTGACACGTTCGTTGCCATGGCGCTGGCCAAGGTGCAGAAAGCCGCTCTCGAGACGCACTGACAACCATCGTCGTCCGCTGACAGCGCCCTCTCTCCAGTGGTAGCCTTGCGCCACCTTGGGAGGGCCTGTATGAAAGGATGGTTAGTGGCGCTGGCGGGCATTGCACTGATGCTCAGTGATACCGCCCATGGCGAGGTATTCAAATGCATCGCGCGGGACGGCAAGGTCAGTTTTGCCTCGACCCCCTGCCCGGATTATGTCGGTGAAGCTATGGCGCAACGCCCTGGCCAGTCCCGCTTGTCCAGCGATTGGGAGGAGCGGGACTTCCCTGACCGGCTTAATAAGAACGCCACTGACATCTTGCGAATCAGTCGGCGCAGTAAGCTCATCATCACCAACGAAAAAGAAATTTCGGACCACATGCAGGCCATACGCCCTCCGCCCCCGGGGATGCCATCGCGCTGCGTCGCGCCGATTTACAACAGCGCGTGTTTCGATCCCTCTGGCGGCCGGGTTCGCCAGCCGGTGAAGGGCAGCCTGTTTCAGTCGGGCGGGAAGTAGCACGCCCCATACTTGCGAATTTCCTGAACTAAAGTATTTATCGGCAACGATGTGACCGGACGTGAGAGCTGCTTAAAGTCGAGCCCCATCGCCAGAATCACAATAACGAGCCGGCCATGACGTCCACCCCGCACCGCACTGAACACGTCCAACAGGCCGCAGCCGCTCTGGTTGCCGCGTTCGCCAGCAACGACACCGATGCCTATTTCGATGCGTTCAGCGACGACGCCACGTTTTTCTTCTACACCCTGCCCGCCCCGCTGCTGTCCCGTGCCGCTTACCGCGAGGTCTGGAACGGCTGGCAGGCTGACGGGTTTGTCGTACTCGATTGTCAATCCAGCAAGGCGCACATCAGCCTTCAGGGCGACGTGGCGATTTTCATGCATGACGTCGCGACCCGGGTGCGCTTCGGCACCGAAGAAAGCCGGTTTCACGAGCGGGAAACCATTGTCTTCCGGTATGACGGCCAGCGTTGGCTGGCCTGTCACGAACACCTGTCGGCGCAGCCTGAACAAGGCGCATAGCCCGCGCAATCAATCATAAGAATTAAACCGTTCACCCCCTCCCGGTCGGAATGCCGACCACTGCCAATGCCACGGCCGGACCGAATCAGGCCGAACAATACGGGCAAGCATGCAGATGCCGGCCTTATAACAACACGACAGCGCGCAGGAAACCGTCATGTCACATCCCTCAACCCGCATCGAAACCTTCGGTGTCGAACAAATTCCGGACACTCAACGCGATGCGTCGCCCATCGATCTGTTTCGCCTGACCTTCGGTGGCGCCAACACCTTCGCCACGGCGGTGTTGGGCAGTTTCCCGGTGCTGTTCGGCTTGTCATTCCAGGCCGGTGTCTGGTCGATTCTCCTGGGCATCGTGCTGGGCTCGATCATCCTGGCGCCGATGGGCCTGTTCGGGGCACTCAACGGCACCAATAACGCCGTGTCATCGGGCGCCCATTTCGGCGTTCATGGCAGGATCGTCGGCTCGTTCCTGTCGTTGCTGACAGCAGTGGCGTTCTTCTCGCTGTCGGTGTGGAGTTCGGGCGATGCACTGATCGGTGGCGCCAAGCGCCTGGTAGGCCTGCCGGAAAATGACCTGACCCTGGCCGTCGCCTATGGCGTGTTCGCGGTGCTGGTGCTGGTGGTCTGCATTTACGGCTTTCGCTTCATGCTGTGGGTTAACAAGGTTGCGGTGTTTGCGTCGAGCCTGCTGTTCCTGCTGGGTATTTTCGCCTTCGGTGGCAGTTTCGACGCGGGTTTCGCCGGGACCATCAATCAGGGCAGCGAAGGCTTTTGGGCGGCGTTCATCGGTGCCGCGCTGCTGGCAATGAGCAACCCGGTGTCCTTCGGCGCGTTTCTGGGTGACTGGTCGCGCTATATCCCACGGCACACGTCGAAGAAACGCATCATGGCGTCGGTGTTTCTGGCGCAGATCTGCACGCTGATCCCGTTCCTGTTTGGCCTGTGCACCGCCACCCTCGTCGCCACTCAGGCGCCGCAGTACATCACCGACAACAACTACGTCGGCGGGCTGCTGGCGGTCTCGCCGAGCTGGTTCTTCCTGCCGGTGTGCCTGATTGCGATCATCGGCGGCATGTCCACCGGCACCACGTCGCTGTATGGCACCGGCCTGGACATGTCGAGCATGTTCCCGCGCCTGCTGAACCGCGCCCAGGCGACGATTCTGATCGGCATCGCGGCCATTGCTTTCATCTTCATCGGCCGTTTCGCCTTCAACCTGGTGCAGAGCGTCTCGACCTTCGCGGTGTTGATCGTCACCTGCACCTCGCCGTGGATCGTGATCATGGTCTTGGGCCTGATCATCCGGCGCGGCTTCTATCACCCGGCTGACCTTCAAGTATTCACCCGGGGCCAGAGCGGCGGCCATTACTGGTTCGAACACGGCTGGAACTGGCGCGGTCTGGGTGCGTGGATTCCGAGCGCCGTGGTGGGCCTGTGCTTCGTCAATCTGCCAGGGCAATTCGTGGGCCCCTTGGGCAATCTCGCGGGCGGCATCGACATCAGCCTGCCGATCACCCTGGGCCTGGCCGCGCTGTTGTACATCACACTGCTGCGCACCTTCCCCGAACCTGTGGGCGTCTACGGCGATCACGGCCCTCATCCGCTGCTGGGCAACAACGCCCATCGCAATGCCAAGAAGCCAATGGCCATTAGTTGACCCACTCGAGCGGTAAAGAAAAGGCTCGCCAAACAGCGGGCCTTTTTCGTTTTCAGCACGACCGGCGGCGTATCTGCGGGTGGCACCGGGCAAAGACATGCCGCACAATCGCCCCTCACCGCAGCAACCTTACCCGTTGAAAACGTCAGCTCGACCCACAGGAGATCTACCTACATGAATAAAGAAGAATGGATCGAAGCTGCCCTGCCGAAGTACATCGTGACCAACCCGACGTTGCAGGAAGAAATCCAAGACCTCAGCCCCAAGGATCAGCAGGATCAAACCCGTTGGGCATTCGAGGACGAAGCCGAGGCCCTGAACATCGAAACCTGGGAACTGGCACTGCGCTTCAGCAGCAAGTCCGAGGACGAAATCCAGGCCCTGCGACTGGCCGTGCACAAGGAAGCCGCCGAGGCGCTGGACATGGACTGGGATGAGTACTGCGAATTGAACGCTGTCGAGGTCTGAACCTTCCTGCCTCTCCTCTCTTCGGGCCGCACCTTGCGCTTACCCTTTCGCGGCCCGAAACCCTGACTTATCGGTCACCCTTTGCGCTTTACCTTGCCCCCCGGGGTGAGTAACGTCTGCGCCATCTCACAACAATAAGGACTCGTTCCATGAGTGATCTGGTCGCGTATCAACTGGACGACGGCGTCGCCACGCTTACCCTGAGCAACGGCAAAGTCAACGCCATCAGCGGCGACGTGGTCGCGGCGTTCAATGCTGCCCTTGATCAAGCCGAAAAAGACCGTGCCGTGGTGATCATCACCGGCCAACCCGGCATTCTTTCCGGCGGCTACGACTTGAAAATCATGACCTCAAGCCCCGAAGCCGCGATGGACCTGGTGGCCGCCGGCTCGACGCTGGCGCGGCGCATGTTGTCCCACCCGTTCCCCATCGTCATCGCCTGCGGTGGGCACGCAGTGGCCAAAGGTGCGTTTCTGCTGCTGTCGGCGGATTACCGCATCGGCGTCGAAGGCCCTTTCAGCATTGGCCTGAACGAAGTGCAGATTGGCATGACCATGCACCACGCCGGCATCGAGCTGGCCCGTGATCGCCTGAGCAACAGCGCGTTTGGCCGCTCAGTGATCAATGGCGAAATGTTCGACCCCAACGGTGCACTTCAGGCCGGGTTCCTGGACAAGGTCGTCCCGTCGGAAGCACTCGTGGACACCGCGCGCACCGTGGCCCTGCAGTTGAAGAAGATCAACATGAAGGCGCACAAGCAGACCAAATTGAAGGTGCGCAAAGCGTTTCTGGAGACGCTGGACAAGGCGATCGAACTGGATCGGCAGCATCAGTTTTAAGGATACCTCGTCAGCCCCTCCGGCTGACGCTCCCCCTTTGCAGGCGTGCGCTTGCTCGCGAACGCGATCTGCCAGCGACAGACCGATTGACTAGTCGGGCGCCGTAGCGAGCGACCTCACACCTACAGGTGTCTTGCCCGCCCACAGCGCGAGCCGGTGGGTTCTCGGCCTCTGTAACATTCGCTTAAATTCGTCGATCACCGCCTGTCTGTCTGGCATTTGCCGATTCAAGTGCACATCCGTACACTGCGCCACCTTTTGTTACGAGAGTGGTTCGCATGCTGTTCGTCCTGCGTATGTTGCTGATGGGTGTGCATTTCGTCGTTGCAGGTGCAGTGGGTCTCGTCCTCGGCATCTGTCGTCCGTTCAACCCCGACAACAGCCGTCTGTGCGCCCGCCTCTACGCCGTGCCGGCCATGTGGATCCTGCGCCTGCGCCTGCATGCGCAGATGGGCGTGCACATTGACCGCTCGCGCCCCTGCGTGATCGTTGCCAATCACCAGTCGAACTACGACCTCTTCGTCCTCGGCAACATCGTGCCGCCGCGCACGGTCTGCATCGGCAAGAAAAGTCTGAAATGGGTGCCGTTGTTCGGCCAGCTGTTCTGGCTGGCGGGCAACGTGCTGATCGACCGGGGCAATCCATTGCGGGCGCGCCTTGCCATTCGCCAGACCACCGACACCCTCCAACAACGGGATACCTCGATCTGGGTCTTCCCCGAAGGCACGCGCAATCAGGGTAAAGGCCTGCTGCCGTTCAAGCGCGGGGCGTTTCAGATGGCCATTGATGCAGGCGTGCCCATTGTGCCGGTGTGCGTCAGCACCTATGTGCGGGAGATGCGCCTGAATCAATGGGACAGCGGTGAGGTGATAATCCGTTCGCTGCCTGCGCTCTCGACCACCGGCCTGACCAGCGACGACATCCCTGACTTGATCGCCCTGTGTCACAGCCAGATGCAAGCCTGCATCGAGCAAATGGACGCCCAATTGCGCACGCCTGCGGCGGTTGCCCAAACCGACGCTGAACAACTCACGTAAAACACTCGAACTCGTTGAAATTCGCCGACTCTCACTGGGGAGAGCGCGCTAAGCTGCGCAAGATTTTCCTCCTGAAAGAAGAAGCGAACCATCATGGGCCGAGTCGTTGCTGCCGCGGTTTACAGCGCCGGAAAAAAAGTCACCAACATCACCCTCGACGAAGGGGCCGCCTGGGCCGCAAAGCCCGGGCATTTCGTCTGGATCGGCCTGGAGCAGCCCAACGCTCAAGAATTGGCCACGCTGCAAAAGCAATTCTGCCTGCACGAACTGGCCATCGAGGATGCGCTGGAAGTGCACAGCCGCCCAAAGCTGGAAACCTTCGGCGATGCGCTGTTCATCGTGACGTACGCGCCGATTCGCGAGAACGGCAGGCTGATCTTCATCGAGACGCACATTTTCGCGGGCAAGGGCTACATCATCACCTCGCGCAACGGCGACTCGAAGTCCTATGGCCTGGTGCGCCAACGGTGTGAGGCGCGCCCGCTGCTGCTCGAGCACGGCGAAGACTTCGTGTTGTACGCGCTGCTGGATTTCGTCACCGAGAACTACCAGCCGGTGACCGAGGCCATCCACTGCGAGCTGGAAGAGCTGGAACACAGTGTACTCAGCACTGAACTCAATGAGGCTGACATTCATCGCATCCACGCGCTGCGCCGCGATCTCCTGCGCCTGCGCCGCTATGTCGCGCCGATGGTGGAGATCGGCGAGGAACTGCAGAAGCTGAGCTTCCCGTTCATCGACAAGAACATGAGGCCGTATTTCCGGGACGTGGAAATTCACGTCAAACGGCAGATGGAGGACCTAGCCAATCTGCGCGACATCGCCAGCCAGACCATCGAAATCGGCCTGCTGCTGGAGTCGTCCCGGCAAAGCCTGACCCAACGCAAATTTGCCGCCTGGGCTGCAATTCTCGCGTTCCCGACGGCCATCGCCGGGATCTACGGCATGAACTTCCAGAACATGCCAGAGCTGAGCTGGCACTACGGGTACTACGCAGTGCTGGGGGTCATCGTCGGCGGGTGTGGCGTTCTGTTTGCCAGCTTCAAGCGGTCCGGTTGGTTGTAGCGCTTCAAGGAAACGCTCGACCCCATTGTCACACCGCTTGGCCCGGCGGGAGCCGGCTTGCTGGCGATCTGTCGATTACAAATCATCCCTACGCCGCGGTCTGTAGGAGCAGCCGGAGGCACGACGGCCGCGTAGCGGTATTGCGGGCGCCGGTGGGGTGACTGACACACCGCCTCGCTGCCGTCGTTCCTCCGGCGGCTCCTACAAAGGTCGGGGGTGTGGCGGCATTCAGCGCACGACTCGCACCTCGTAGCAGTCGACTGGCTGGCGATCTGTCGATCACGAAACATCCCTACGCCGCGGTCTGTAGGAGCCGCCGGTGGCACGACGGCCGCGAAGCGATATTGCGGGCGCTGGTGGGGTGCCTGACATACCGCCTCGCGGCCGTCGTTCCTCCGGCTGCTCCTACAGAGGTCGGGGTGTGGCGGTAGTTAGCGTATGGCTAGCACCCCGCGTGAGTCGGTTTGCTGGCGATTCATAAAACATGCACACGCCGCGGTCTGTAGGAGCCGCCGGAGGCACGACGGCCGCGAAGCGGTATTGCGGGTGTCGGTGGAGTGCCTGACACACCGCCTCGCTGCCGTCGTTCCTCCGGCGTCTGCTACAGAATCAGAGGTGTGTCGGGGCGTTGTGCGAACGCCTCCAGCCCGCGAGGCGGTTCGCACACAGAACGCGCTTCAAATCAGCAATCGCAGTGCAGGGATCAACGTCAGGCGACCTGCGGCTTGTTTGCTACGAACCGCATCATCCACTCCGCCACCGTGGTGCCATGGTGGTCCTCGTTCAGGCTGGCAACGCCTTTGCTGTACACCTGCTCGCCCAGCGCATCCTGACGGATATCGAGGAGGGTTCGCGAGTAGTCGTGAATGAACTCCGGGTGACCCTGGAAGCACAGCACTTGATCATTAATGTGGTACGCCGCGAACTGGCAGAAATCGCTGGAGGCGATGACGGTCGCACCCTCCGGCAGTGCCGTGACCTGATCCTGGTGGCTGATCAACAGGGTCAGCTTGTCCATCGCCGGGGTCATCCAGGGCTTGGCCGGTGCCAGGTCGTAATGGTGGATGCCGACGCCCCAACCCTGCGTCGCGCGCTCGGTCTTGCCACCCAGCAGTAACGCCAGCAGTTGGTGGCCAAAGCACACACCCAGCAACTTGTCGCCCGCCTTGTAGCGCTCCAGCAGGTAAGTCTTGAGAGTTTGAATCCAGGGGTCGGTGCCGAAGGAGTCGGCCTTGGAGCCAGTGACCAGGTACGCATCGAAACGCTCGTCGTCCGGCGGGTAATGACCCTCCATCACGTTGTAGACGACGAATTCAGCCGGGATGGGCTGGCGGGAGAACAGCGATTCGAACATCCGCCCATAACCTGTGTATTGATCGACCAGTTCCGGGCGAAGAACGTCGGTTTCCAGAATGCAGATGCGTAACGACATGAAAATTACCTGAAGCGACAAGGCGAAAATGCACACGCCCAAGCCTGCCCGGAAGACCGAGGCAAGGCAAGGGCCACTGTGTCGTCATTTGCCCTCAAACTGAACCTTCGCTGTACCGGCGCGAAAACGATGCAGCGCTCAAAAAAGCCTGCCGTCACGCGCTTTGTCCAACAGCAGTGCCGGAGGCTCGAAACGTTCACCGTACTGCGCTGCGAGCGCTCGCGCGCGGGCGATGAAATCGTTGAGCCCGTATTGATTGATGAACTGCAAAGCCCCGCCGGTCCAGGCTGGGAAGCCGATGCCGAAGAGCGAGCCGATGTTGGCGTCAGTGGTCGAGCGCAACACGCCCTCTTCGACACAGCGCACGGTTTCAAGGGCCTGAATGAAGAGCAAGCGGTCGCGAATATCCTGGCCCGTGATCTGCACCTCAGGTTGCTCGAAGCGTGCTTTAAGCTCGGGCCACAGACGTTTGCGCGCCCCTTCGGGGTAATCGTAGAAACCGCCCCCTGCGGCCTTGCCTGCGCGTTTGTACTCATTCAGCAACACATCGATCACTGCTATGGCGGAGTGCTCAACGAGCGTTTCGCCCTGCTCTGCCAGATCTTTGCGCGCCTGCTGTCGGATCTGGCTCATCAGGCTGAGTGACACTTCATCGGACACCGCCAGCGGCCCCACGGGCATCCCGGCTTTGCGTGCTTCGGTTTCGATCATCACCGCCGACACACCCTCGCCCAGCATGGCGATGCCTTCGTGGGTGAAGGTGGCGAACACCCGCGAGGTGAAGAAGCCCCGCGCATCGTTGACGACAATCGGCGTCTTGTTGATCTGCTGCACGAAATCGAAAGCGCGGGCCAGGGTCATGTCGTTGGTGCGTGCGCCTTTGACGATTTCGACCAGACGCATTTTGTCCACCGGACTGAAGAAGTGCATGCCGACGAAGCGCTCCTGGCGGCTGACCGCCGTGGCCAGCCCGGTGATCGGCAGGGTCGAGGTGTTAGAGGCAATCACAGCGTAAGGCACCACCACCTGCTCGGCGGCGGCGCTGACCTGGGCCTTGAGTTCCCGGTCTTCGAACACCGCTTCGATGATCAGGTCGCAGCCTTCGAGGTCGCTGTCGCGGCCCGTGGTCTTGATCCGGCCCAGCACGGCCTCACGCTGATCGGCTGTGATCCGCCCTCTGGCGACCTGCTGATCCAACCGTTTGACGGCGTAATCCTTGCCCTTTTGCGCAGTGGTCAGGTTCACGTCTTTCAGCACCACACTGATCCCCGCCAGTGCGGTGACATAGGCGATGCCACTCCCCATCATCCCGGCACCGAGAATGCCGACTTTGCGCATGTGATAGACCGGCGGCGCCTTGGGCCGTGATTCCCCACCATTGAGTTCGTTGAGCTGAAACCAGGTGCCAATCATGTTTTTGGCGATTTGACCGGTCGCCAGTTCGGTGAAGTAGCGGGCTTCGATCTTCTCGGCGGTGGCGAAGTCCACCTGCGCGCCTTCGACGGCGGCGGCGAGGATTTTCTCGGGCGCCGGATACAGCCCTTGAGTTTTGCTGCGCAGCATCGACGGGGCGATGGCCAGCATCTGCGCCACTTTCGGGTTCGAGGGCCCGCCGCCTGGAATCTGGAAGCCCGGTTGATCCCAAGCCTTGCTCGGCGCGGGATTCGCCAGAATCCACTCACGGGCCATGGTCAGCAGCGCGTCGGTATCATCCGCAAGCTGATCTATCAGCCCGGCCCTGAGCGCCTGTTGCGGGTTGAGGATTCGCCCTTCCATGAGCAACGGCAGGGCCTTTTCGAGCCCCAGCATCCGTACCAGGCGCACCGTGCCGCCACCGCCGGGGAGCAAGCCGAGGGTGACCTCCGGCAAACCGAGGCGCACCTGTTTAGCGTCCAGCGCGATACGGTGATGGCAAGCCAGACACAGCTCCCAGCCCCCGCCCAGCGCTGCCCCGTTGATCGCCGCCACCACGGGTTTACCGAGTGTTTCCAGCGCCCGAAGCTGCGCCTTGAGGTCCAGCGTCATCTGGTAGAACCAAGGGGCGCGAGATTTATCCACCTGTACCAGTTCGTTCAGATCCCCCCCGGCGAAGAAGGTTTTTTTCGCCGAGCGGATGATGATCCCGATGAGGCGGTCTTGGTCGGCGTGCAAGCGATCCAGGGTCTCGGCCATCGCCTGGCGATAGGTGGCGTTCATTGTGTTGGCCTGCTGGCCGGGCATGTCCAGCGTCAGCGTGACGATCTGATCGGGGCCGAGGTCGTAGTGGATGGCGTCAGTCATGCGGTCGTAGTTCCTGAAACTATTTTTATGGGGAGAACACCAGGCTTCTGCCCGGAAAGCGTATGAGCCAGCTTGCTTGCGATCGGCCAGGAATCCGCAGCAGCACCAGACACCTCGGCTCTGTCAGCCAGATTGCGTGCACAAACTTTACGGCCGTGTCGCGCCAGATCGTGAGCGAGCTGGTGGGCTCGGCCTCCGGCCAGAATCAAAAGTCCTCCAGGGCGGAGCCACATAAGCTGTGCGCCGGAATCAAACATCTGCCCGCTCGATAATTGTCGCAATCCCCATCCCTCCCCCCACGCACAGCGTCGCCAACCCGTAACGCAACTGCCGCGCTTCGAGCTCATCGAGCAGGGTGCCGAGGATGATGCAACCCGTGGCGCCAAGCGGATGACCCAAGGCAATGGCGCCACCGTTGACGTTGACCTTGTCCGGGTCGACGTTCAGGTCTTTGATGAATTTGAGCACCACCGAGGCGAAGGCTTCGTTGACCTCGAACAGGTCGATGTCTTCGATCTTCAATCCAGCCTTTGCCAGCACTTTGCGGGTGGCCGGTCCCGGCCCGGTGAGCATGATCGTCGGGTCGGTACTGGTGACAGCAGTCGCGACGATGCGCCCACGAGGCCGCAAGCCCAATTCCTGGCCTTTTCGCTGGGACCCCACCAGCATCAACGCTGCACCGTCGACGATGCCCGAGCTGTTGCCGGCCGTGTGCACGTGTTCGATCCGCTCGACGTGGCTGTAAACCCGCAGTGCCGTCGCGTCATAGCCCATATGGCCGATGGCTTCGAAACTGGGCTTGAGTTGGCCTAACCCCTCAAGCGTCGAGTCGCCGCGGATGAATTCGTCGTGGTCCAGCAGCAACAAGCCGTTCTGATCCCGCACCGGCACCAGCGAGCGGCGGAATGCGCCCTTCTCCCGGGCCGCCGCGGCCTTTCGTTGAGACTGCAACGCGTAGCGGTCGACGTCCTCGCGGCTGAAACCCTCAAGGGTGGCGATCAGGTCGGCGCCGATGCCTTGAGGGGTGAAATGGGTGTGCAGATTGGTCAACGGGTCCAACACCCAAGCGCCGCCGTCGCTGCCCATGGGCACGCGCGACATGGACTCCACGCCGCCTACCACCACCAAATCCTCGAACCCTGAACGGATCTTCATCGCTCCCAGGTTCACCGCTTCCAGACCCGACGCGCAGAATCGATTGACCTGCACCCCGGCTACGTTCACGGCCCAATCAGCAACCAGCGCAGCGGTCTTGGCAATATCGGCCCCTTGGTCGCCAATCGGCGTCACGCACCCCAGTACGATGTCGTCGACCTGAGACGTATCCAGATGGGTGCGTAGCTGTAGCTCTTTCATCAAGCCAGCCAGCAAACTCACGGGCTTCACGCTGTACAGCGCCCCGTCGGGCTTGCCCTTGCCCCGAGGCGTGCGCAGTGCATCGAAAATAAACGCTTCGGTCATCCTGTCCCTCACTGTCCAGTTGAAATTTTTATGCTGCCGACGCTCAAACCGTCACACCTCTGCGCTCAATGCCGGAAGTGCCCCGTTCACTGACCATGCTGAAGCCTAGCTCGTTGTAAGAAGTTTCGGACTCAGACGAACGGTAGGCGACTATCGGATGCCACCCACTTTTGCCGGACGTGTCTAGAAAGGGAGTGTTTCATGGTAGCCATTGGCTTTATCACCAATTTTCCTAACAAAATTGCATTGTTCATACCAAACCGATCTAAGCGGCGTGGCACGCGGGCTCTAAGGTTAGGTCTGTAGCACTGAAGCAGTGGCGCACTAAATAACGATTCACATAGCGCCCTTGTTGCCGATCACTTGTCGGGACACCTGCTCTTTGGATTTCACCTCTGCCAGCGGCCGCTTCTTCCTTTGACGAAGTCGGCGCTTTTGTCGCTCAGGAATAACAACAAAAGGCATGCGCCATGTTCAAGCATTCGAAAGTACGTCAAGCCGGGCTGATCGTTTTCGCCACCACACTGCTGTTGATTTTGCCGAATCTGACCCGTTTGTTCGGCTGACCTTGTGCATCCACGCTTGCGACACTGCGTATTTGTGCCACCCTCTTTCTGTCGAAACAGGGAGGTGAGCGCATGCGTCAGTGGATGGCCGTTTTCGCACTGGGTGTCAGCGTCGTTGCACAGGCAGGGCCGGTCGAACAGGCAGAGGCCGTGGCCGCGATCAGGGATGGCAAACTGGCCATCGATGTACGCAGTCAGACCGACTACGACGCCGGGACCGTGCTCAACGCCGTTCGCGTCGACGACCGCCGCCTGGTGCCGCAACTCAAACAGGTCATGACAGACCGCAATCTGGTGATGGTGGTCTTCAGCTCCAGCAACGCCCGGGCCAGTGACGCCCAAGACCGGCTGCTCAAGGTTGGCTACAACAGCATCATCAACGGCGGCACCTACGACGAACTGCACAATGCGCTGTACGACGTGAGCGATGATCCTGCCGAGTAACCCCTTTCTGAGTCGTCTTCTGCCTGTCAGCCTGAGACAGCTGCGATCCACGACGCCGCGCAACGGGGCTGCAGATCAGCACGCCAGCGAACACCCACGAAGTGTTGTCGGATCAATAACTGGACCCGTCGGCGTCCCGAGGTCTGACGCAAAACGACGGTGGGAGCCGGCTTGCTGGCGAAGGCGTCTGTCAGCCATTCAGGTGGCGTCTGACAGGACGCCTTCGCCAGCAAGCCGGCTCCCACACAGGTGAACGGCCCCAAGCACTGCACCGACATTTTCATTCGGGGCCAAATAAAATCCTGAACTCACCGGAAACCCGTAGCAGACGCCGGAGGCACGACGGCAGCGAGGCGGTGTGACAGACACGCCCCAATCGTCAGACCCACCGCTTCGCGGCCGTCGTGCCTCCGGCTGCTCCTACAGGATCGGCATTGGACGCTCCAGACCTAGGCACGGAGTGCCTTACGACTGCCGCTGCACCTGCATCTGTGTCACCGGCAACGCAATGGGCGCTGAGTCTGAGACCACTACTTTGGCGTGCATCTGCTCGCAGCCACCGCCGCGACGCATGCCGCGCACGGGGCAGGCATCCAGATAATCCAGCCCCACCGCCAACTTCAAATGACGCTCGGGAATGGCCAACTGGTTCGTCACGTCAAAGCTGTACCACGCGCCTTCGATCCATGCCTCAGACCAGGCATGGCTGGACAGGTGTTCGCTGCTGTCGCTGTACAGATAACCCGACACATAGCGCGCTGGCACACCAAGGCTCCGGGCGCAGGCGAGAAACGCGTGGGTGTGATCCTGGCAAACCCCTGCGCCATTGGCGAACGCCTGCGCGGCGCTGGTCTCCACGGCAGTCGAACCCGGGGTGTAAACGATGTGCTGGTTCAGCGCGTGCATCAGGTCAATCAGCCCGGTCCGGTCGGTACGGGTCTTGGTTTCTCTCGCGGCGAATTCACGCATCGCTTCATCGGCCTCGGTGAGGCGGGTGAAGCGCAGGAACGGCAACGAGGACTGGCTTTCGTGTTCGGCTTCGCGTTTCTCGTCGATTTCCACCTGCCCTCGGGCACCGATGACGATGGCCTCATGGGGCTCGTCCAGGGTGAGTACATGCAGGATGTTGCCGAACGGATCGACCTGCGCGCGCACCGGGCGCGGCAATGCCAACTGCCAGCTGAGCACTTGCTGGCGCTCGCTGTCGTGTGGGGTCAGACGCAAATACTGGATGCTGGCGCGGACCTGATCTTCGTAGTGATACGTGGTCTCGTGGCTAATGGACAGTCTCATGCTGCCTCCAGATAGGAAGTGTGAATAACGTTACCCAGTTGGGCCAGCAGCGGAATGAATTCGTTCAACCATTCATGCAGACCCTCGTCGAGGATTTCGTCGATGCCGGTGTAACGCAGACGTGCATCGAGTTCGGCTGCCAACCGTTGCGCAGGGCGGCCATTGGCGCCCGGCAGGCTGGCGAGAATCAGGTCCAGTTCCTCAAGACAGGCACGCAGCGAGCGCGGGATGTCGGCGCGCAACAGCAGCAATTCGGCCACCTGGCGTGCCCCCGGCGCATCGCGGTAGACCTCGGTGTAGGCTTCAAATGACGACAAGGCACGCAACAAGGCGCTCCACTGGTAGTACCCTGCCGCCGAGTTGTCCGCCGCCGCGTTGGCGGACGGGCCCCGCAGTTCGAGCATTTCGTAACGAGCATCCAGCAGACGCAGAGTGTTATCAGCGCGTTCGATGAAGGTTCCCAAACGAATGAAGCGAAACGCGTCGTTGCGCATGATGGTGCCGTAGGTCGCCCCCCGGAACAGGTGGGAACGCTCCTTGACCCACTCGCAGAAGCGGCTCATGCCGTATCGGCTGAGGCCTTGTTCGGCGATGCCGCGAATTTCCAGGTAGGTAGCGTTGATGTTTTCCCACATGTCCGCGGTAATACGCCCACGCACCGCATGGGCACTGGCCCTCGCTGCGGCCAGGCAACTGAAAATGCTCGCCGGGTTGGCGGCGTCGAGGGCGAAGAAATGCAGCAGGCGTTCGGCGTGCAACTCGCCGTGACGCTCGAGGTAATCGTCCAGAGTGCCGGTGATCAGCAGCGGCATGGCGAGCTCATTGAGGCCATCCCCGCGTCCGTCCTGAGGCATCAACGACAGCGAGTAACTGACGTCCAGCATCCGCGCGAGGTTTTCCGCCCGCTCCAGATAGCGCGACATCCAATATAAATCCGAGGCAGTTCTACTTAGCATTGGCAGGCATCCTTAATCCTCGACCACCCAGGTGTCCTTGGTACCGCCACCCTGCGACGAGTTGACCACCAGTGACCCTTCGCGCAGTGCAACGCGGGTCAGGCCACCGGGTACGACGCGGGTTTCGCGGCCGGAGAGGACGAAGGGGCGCAGGTCGATGTGTCGCGGGGCGATGCCGTTCTCGACGAACGTCGGACAGGTCGAGAGGGACAAGGTGGGTTGAGCGATGTACGCATGGGGCTTGGCTTTCAAACGAGCGCGAAACGCCTCGATTTCCGCAGCGGTCGCCGCCGGGCCGACCAGCATCCCGTAACCACCCGAACCTTGGGTTTCCTTGACCACCAGGTCGCCGAGATTGGCCAGTACGTGGGACAGCTCCTCGGGCTTGCGGCACTGCCAGGTCGGCACGTTCTTCAGAATCGGCTCTTCGTCGAGGTAGAAGCGGATCATGTCGGTCACGAACGGATACACCGACTTATCGTCGGCGACGCCCGTGCCAATGGCGTTGGCCAGCACGACATTGCCAGAGCGATAAGCCGACAACAGGCCCGGCACGCCGAGCATCGAGTCCGGATTGAACGCCAGCGGATCGAGGAACGCGTCGTCAAGACGGCGGTAAATCACGTCGACCGCTTTCGGGCCGTCGGTGGTGCGCATGAACACGCGATCGTCGCGCACGAACAGATCAGCGCCTTCCACCAATTCGACGCCCATTTCCCGCGCCAGGAAAGCGTGCTCAAAGAACGCACTGTTAAAGCGCCCCGGCGTCAGCACGACCACGCTGGGATTATCCAGAGGGCTCGAACTCTTCAATGTGTCGAGCAGCAAATTCGGATAGTGATCGACCGGCGCGATGCGCTGCGCGGCGAACAGTTCGGGGAACAGACGCATCATCATTTTGCGGTCTTCGAGCATGTAGCTCACGCCGCTCGGGGTGCGCAGGTTGTCTTCGAGGACGTAATAGGTGCCGTCGCCATCGCGTACCAGATCGACACCGGAAATGTGCGAATAGAGGTCGCGATGCAGATTGAGACCTTGCATCGCCAGCTGATATTGCTCGTTGGCCAGGACTTGTTCGGCGGGAATGATCCCGGCCTTGATGATGCGCTGATCGTGATACAGGTCGGCGAGGAACATGTTCAGCGCCTTGACCCGCTGAATGCAGCCGCGCTCGACGACGCGCCATTCACTGGCCGGGATACTGCGTGGAATCGTATCGAAAGGGATGAGACGCTCGGTCCCCTGCTCGTCACCGTACAGCGTGAAGGTAATCCCGGCACGATGAAACAAAAGATCGGCCTCACGCCGACGCTGAGCGAGCAGCTCAGGTGGCGCTTCGCCCAGCCAGCGGGCGAATTCCCGATAATGCGGACGGACAGCGCCATCAGCATCGTACATCTCGTCGTAAAAGGTGCGGATCATGCCGTACTCCTTGTCACCATGGACACCGTGACCATCGCAAGGCCCGTGCCAGCGGCATAAACGCTTCAGAATCAATGGGTTGTGTAAATCAGCGAAAGCCTTCGCACCATTCCTGTGCATGAAGCGCTCTAACCCATTCCCCTACGCTTCATGGCGAAGCGCTCTGTTGCAGAAAAACCTATGGGAAGCATAGCCAGAGTTGATTTCCCGGCCTGACTTCGTTCGCGAATAATCGCGCCATCAACGCTGACACGCGGGGTGCAGACGGCACCGACGCGTGGTTGGCGTGCCAGGATTGCCCAACGAATTCCCTTTCCGCCGCTCCTTCAAGAGCGGCTTTTTTTTTGCCCGTTTTTGATGTCATGTTCACAAGATGAACGTCCCTGACACCACCTGCCGCCCTCTGGGAGTGGACTGGCTCACGAATGCTGAAGATCAGCCGCCAATGAAGCTACGACTGCAACTGCTCTTTCTTGAGCAAGCTCACTCCCACAGGTTTATGCCCGGATGGGTCAGCGGCGAACACTTTCGTCGCTGGCCATCCCGCCCGGGCACAGTGGCTATAGATCTCAATGAAGCCGCTTGATCTCCTGCTTCACGCCCCACCCCTCGACCTCGCCGTCCAGGCCGAGGATCGCGGTCTGAAAGTCTTGCTCGAAGTCGCCGATGCCGTCGTACGTGGCGTACATCAATTTGCTCAATTGCAGGTGCCACGCCCCGTCCTCACGGGCGTTGACTTGGGTATTTAGGGATTCACCGCGAAATTTCTCTGCCGCCTGACGCGCCCGCTCCTCATCCGGGAAGACGGCGTAAAACTCGATGGGGTGGATACGTGCAAAATCGAAACCGCCTTCTTTCATGCGGCGCAGTACGTGGCTGCTGATGTCTTCTTGATAGGTCGTGCTCATGAAACGTCCTCCTATGCAACGATAGATAGAGTTTCAACAATCCCGAAACGCTTCCTGAGGAAGGGTCGAGCGACGGATCATCCGCCGCACGGGACTCAAGCATGTCGCTGACAAGGCCGGTGCCGCTGTTACAAATCAGGCATCTGAACGGGAACTGGCCCGGATAGATGCTTCACCGGCCTCGATCGCAGAGTACGCCCATTGCTGGCATGTTGCCAATTGCTAACCTGCGCTGAGGGCTCAGGCTTTCAGGACGCCTCCACAATGGAAAGGATCTGTACCGCGTTTTGCTCTTTCAATATTTCGGCTGTGGGGGCTTTGGATCGACCGTCCAGATCGTTCAGATCAAGCTCATTGACGACCGGGAACAGAATCGGGCGCAGGTGCTGCGCAGCCTCCTCCTCACTGGGACGGTGCTCGAGTTCAAGATTGCGGCTTTGCTGCACACCATCTTTATCCTGAAACGAAATAGTCCAGACTTTCATCAATGTCTCCTCAGTCAGGCCGCACGTCGGCCTACGGAAATCGGACTGCGCTGTTTTGGCATTTGTTCAACGTTTTTCGCCCTTGGCAGGAAGGACTCAAGGCAAAAAAAGAGGCCAACGGGGGTAAACCCGAGGCCTCCTTTTTCATGCGCGACGGGTCTTACGGCTTGGCGTCTTTCACGCCAGCGGTGTTGTCGAGCAGGCTCTTGGTGGCGGTTTGCAGGAAGCTGTCGAGCTTCTTGCGCAGTTCGGCCACGTCAGGCGCGTTCGGAACCAACTCGGCGTGAGGCTTGGTGCCCAACGCGTAGTTGTACATCTTCGGCTCCATTTCCTTCGGCTCGATCAGAATGCGATTGCCTGTGACGATTGCCACGGTCTGTTCGCTGCCGGAGGGTTTGATCACGCCGAAACCCAGATCGCCCGCAGGCAGGTTCAGCAGGTCGCGGCCCCAGCATTGATGCACGGTGTCGCCACCCAGACGCCCCATGATGGTGGGGACAATGTCGATCTGAGTGCCGACGATGCTGCTGCGTTTGCCGAACTTGTCCTGCAGGCCGGGGGCGATCATCAGCATTGGCACGTTGAAGCGGCCCAGGTCCATCTCGGTGATCTGCTCGTTGTTGCCAAAGCCGTGGTCACCCACGACCACGAACAGGGTGTCCTTGTAGTAAGGCTCTTTCTTGGCTTTCTCGAAGAACTGGCCCAGCGCCCAGTCGGAGTAGCGCATCGCCGTCAAATGCTCGTCCAGCGTGCCATGGCCGGTCACCCGTTCCACGGGCAGGTTGGCGGGCAACGCGTACGGCGTGTGGTTCGACAAGGTTTGCAGCAGCGCGTAGAACGGCTTGCCTTTGGCCTCCCGGTCTTTCAGTTCCTGAGCGCCACGGTCGAACATGTCCTGGTCGGACACACCCCATGTCGGGTCGGAAAACACCGGGTTGACGAAGTCGTTGCGGCCGATGAAGTTGGTCATGCCCTGGTTGCTGAAGAACCCGGACTGGTTGTCCCAGGCGAAATCGCCGTTGTAGACGTACACGTCGTCATACTTGCGGGCGCTCAGCAGTTGCGGCAGGCCGGACAGCTTGTGGCTGCCTTCCGGCGTCTGCATCAGGTATTCGAAACCCGGCAGGTTCGGGAAGCAGGCCATGGTCGCGAACATGCCCTGATGGGTGTGCGTGCCGTTGGAAAAGAAGTGGTCGAACAGCAGTCCCTCTTCCGACAGTTTGTCGAAGTACGGCGTAATGTTGGATTCGTCGCCCAGCGCACCCACCGAGTGACCGGCGAAGCTTTCCATCAGGATGACGACGACGTTCTTGATCGGCAGCGTGTTGCCGGCAGGCGGAGTGAACTCGCGGCGGATAGCGGCCTTGTCCGGATCCACCAGCTTGTCGTTGGCCGTCAGCAACATGTCGCGCACGGTCTGCTGCGCCTCAGGCTGCGGCAGCGTGGCCTTCCAGATGTTGTCGCGGTCTTCGGACATACGGCTCTTGGCGGCAGCGATCAGCGTCAGCGTGCCGTTCAGGCCGAGGGTGTTGGCGAAATTCGAATCGGTGGTGTACGCGTCGCCCCAACGCAGCGGAGGACCCTGCCGCAAGGTGCCGCGCGCCGCGATCACGGCGACGACAAGGCACAGGACGAAGACGCCAACGCGGGTGTACCACGGCGCGACGACGCGGTTGCTGGCGCTGCTGATATTGAAGCCGCCACGAGGACGCGTCGCGCGGTCGATGCCCTTGAACACCAGGCTCAGCAGCCAGGTCACAACAGCCCACGCCAGCAGATAGCGCACCACCGGATAGCCGTACCAGATCATGCTGAGGACGGTTTTCGGATCTTCTTTCACGTACTGAAACACCAGGCCGTTCAGGCGTTGGTGGAACTCGCGGTAGAAGTCCATCTCCATCAGGCCGAAGAACGTGGTCAGGCTCGCGACCAGCGTCAGCCAGAAGCGGAACAGACCGCGGGCCGCCATCAAGCGCGCGCTGAACAGGGCCAGCAGCAGCGGGATCAGGATGTAGACCACCAGCCGCAGGTCGAAACGCAGCCCGTTGCCGAAGGCCTCGATGAACGTCGAGGCCGGCGTGGCGCCGATCCCTTCGCGGTTGTAAACCAGCAGCGCAACGCGCAACAGGGTGTACAGCACCATCAGCGCCAGCCCGCTCAGCAGCGTATAAGCCAGGTGCGATTTGACGGTAGGTTGCGGCGCGCGCGCCGGGGCGTCCGGTTTGGCCATGTGTCGTAGGGTCCGTTGGATTCAGGTTTGAGTTCGAAAAGCCAGTGCGCCCACGGACAGCAAAATGCCGGTGGGGGTCGCGGGGGGCAAATATTACGTGATCGCTCGGTGTTTACCACCAATGAGGCGCATTCTTCATCACACGCTCAGCGTCGTGGGCGGACTTTGGCCTCGAAGCGTCTGCGAAGCAATCCGGAGTTTCGCGACAAAACGGTGAAAATTCCGTCGTTTGCGCGGCGTTCCAACATTTTCTTACAAACCTGCGGGCCGAGCATACGCCCCCGATCCAGCGGCCTCATCGAAACACTTCGCGGCCGTCGTCCCTCTGGCGGCTCCTACAAGATGGGTGGCGAACTCAGAAACCGCGCATGGCCCGGATCTCTGTAGGAGCAGCCGGAGGCACGACGGCCGCGATGGCGGGGTGTCAGACGATGCATCGCCATTTGGACCACCGCTTCGCGGCCGTCGTCCCTCCGGCGGCTCCTACAAGATGGGTGGCGAACTCAAACACCTCGCTTGGCACCGACCTCTGTAGGAGCAGCCGGAGGCACGACGGCCGCGATGGCGGGGTGTCAGACGATGCATCGCCATTTGGACCACCGCTTCGCGGCCGTCGTCCCTCCGGCGGCTCCTACAGGATCTGTGGCGGCTGAAATCGGGGTTCAGCGCCTAACCATCGTCTACATGACGTCAAAGGCAGAATATTACTTAGGCATAACAAAACGCCCGACGGGCGATTGCGCGTCAGGCGTTGATGTTCTGAAGTCGTCAGACCGAGGTCTAGACCCGTACGTTGCCCCGAGGCCCGGCGATGGCCCAGATGATCAGGCCCAGTACCGGCAGCAGTGCGATCAGGAGCACCCAGAGGATTTTCATCCCGGTTTCGGCGCCGCTCTTCAACACGTTGATAATGGCCCAGATGTCGAGGGCCAGAATGATCAGTCCAATCAGACCATTAAAGGTGGAACCCATGGTGTCGCTCCTTATTGAGGCTTGCCCTGTTAGGAGTGTGGCGCCTTGACCGGGGTTCCGTGGCTGGTGCAAGGAATGACAGATTCAGTCTCGGGAACGCGTGATTTAGCCCCGAGGCTGGGTGAGCGCCGCAAGCGCCGCAGTGATCACCACCGCCAGCGCCACGCCGATCGCCACCGCGATGAAAATCCCCCACTGCGCCACCATGAACTTCAGGGAGAGGTAGAACCCGATCACCCCAATGGCGCCTATCGCGTTACCGCGCACGATCGCCCCCAGTTCGCGACGGCCACCCTGCACATGGGCGAAAACGGCCAGCGGCCAGGCGATCACCGGAATAGGCGCCAGAAACCCGCTCACGACAGGGCCGAGCCATTGCGCACCTGCGGTGATCGCCAACAGCAGTAAGGTGGCCGTGAGCATCCGCATCGGGATGACCCACCGCGGCACAGGCACGTAGCCCCCTGCCCCGGCCTGAACACCCTTCGTCGTCGCGCGAACGATCGCCACCACCAGGCACAACGTCACCACGATGGATGCCGCAAGCGAACCCAAGCCGTTCATCACCAGCGCCACGCAGACGTAAAAAACCAGCGCGCTCAGACAACCGATGAGGGCCGACAGTCGCCGCGTAACGCAGTAGTAGAACAGGTAGGTCGCCTGAATCGCTGCCACTCCCGCCAATGCGCCGGGAACAGCCATCACGGCGAAATCAGGGCCTTGCTCCAGACTCAGGAACAGCATGACCGAAGCCGAGGTGACCGGCAGCCCCGATAAAAGGCCGCCGATGTGACTGCCCCAGCGCTTGCCGGCCAGGGAAATGGCCAGCATCAGCAGCGGCGTGATCAGCAGCTTGAGATAAAACGCAGTCATCGAAGAAGCGCCCCGGCCGAGAGAATGACCTTACAACGACAGTGCGTAGAAGCGCGTGTCCACTGCCATCAATGGAAAGGTCGGCGGCAGTTGATGAGGCTCGATGAGTTCGAAGCCGTGCTTCTCATAAAAGCGATGGGCTGCGAGAAATTTCGCCGTCGTACCCAGATAAATCCGCTTCACGCCCCGGGCTCTCGCTTCGGTGATCAGGCTTTCCAGCAGTTGCCGCGCCACGCCGAATTCTCGCCCGCGCCACGGCACACCGACGAACATTTTGCGCAGAGCGGCTTCCTGATGGCCGATGTCCTTGAGGCCAATGGTGCCAACCACCTCCTCGCCCCTGCGCGCCACCCAGAAATCCCCGGTACCTGTCTGGTAGAACAACGGAATCTGCATCAGGTCCGGCTGATCTTCCGCCGTGATCTCAATCTGAAATTCTTCGCGCTGAATCGGCACGATCAGGTTCACGATACCGCGCTCGTCGCCGGGCTGATATCGGGCGATTTGGATGTCGGAATGAATCACGAGAGTCTCCTGCTGACTGATTGTTCAAGGTTCGATGATGCCGCTGCGCACCTACTGCTGCGCTTTGAGCGCCTCAAGCGCGGGTTCGATGAGGATGCCCAGCTCGACGCCCAGCGCCATCACGCGGGCCTGATCGTTGCCGTAAACCAGCACGGTTTGCAGCTCATCGTCCAGCGGCTCGCTCAGGTTCATCAGCACGTAGCCGCCCATCTCGCGATTCATGCTGCCGAGCTGGATCTGGATGCGGTTGAGCGCGGTCAAGGGCTCGGTCTTGGCAAGCTGCCGGGGCTTGATATTGAAGGTGACATTCGGGCCGAACGACGCGGTGATCTCGCTGAACAGGTCCATGTAGGTGTCGGCCTGAAACATCACGGTGTCGGGCAGGCTGCCGACCACCACCCATTCACCCAGCGGTATGGGAAAGGAGTCGTCGTAATTGATGTCGGGGTTGGCGGCAAGAAAGGCTTCAGGGTCGGCGTAAGCCTGAGCGGCCTCGTCGGCAATCTTTTCGATTTCCTCGTCGCTCATGCAGCCGGAGCTGATTTTGCTGATGAATTCGATGAGGGAAGCTTTCATGGCGATGGGTCCGGGCAAAAAACAGGCGCGAAGGATAGCCGGAAATCCTTCGCGCCTCTATCGGTTAACGCCGCAACGACTTCGGATAGGCCGGGTCTCGAGCGCTGCCGCGTGACCCGCGCGCTACGTTTAAATGCTCAACCGCGTCAGTTGCTCAGCGGTATCGGTAGCGCCCATGGTCTGCGCGGCCATCAGCGGCGTGACACCTTTGGCGTCCTGAACATTGGGGTTGGCGCCCTTGGAAATCAGGTAATCGACGATAGCGGTACGATTGAACATCGCCGCCATCATCAGCGCGGTGCGGCCATCACCGCCGGAACCTTCGACCTCCGCCCCGCCTTCTACCAGCAATTTCACGACTTCCAGATCGCCCTTGAACGCTGCCCCGGCAATCGGGCTCTGGTTATTGTCATTGCGGATTTCAGGATCGGCACCGTGCTTGAGCAACACCTTCACCGCCTCCTGATGACCGTGGTAGCTGGCCAGCATCAACAGCGTATCGCCCTTGTGGTTGCGCAGATTGGGTGTCAGGCCGTTTTCAAGCAGACGCTCCAGCATCGCGGCGTCACCGGCGCGGGCACGGTCGAATACCTGCTCGGCGAATTCAAGTGCTTCTTCATCTGTCATGCGGGTCGGGGTGCCGGGGGTGTTTGAGGTGTCAGACATTGCATTCTCCTGTAGGGCCGCACATCGGCACACATGGTCGTTCAATCTTTAAAGGAAACCTGCAGCGTGAAACATCGTGCGGGCAGGATTCAGAGGCCCGGTCCTCTGGCCAAGTTCCTCATCACGCTGCTCGGTCAAAACGCGCGGCCATACGACGAACGATGCCAGCGCTGATCCAGGTCCGCCAGCCATGCTTTTCGATGGCCTCCATAGCAAAGCCGTCCATCGCCCCTGCAAAAAACACGGGCGTGCCGGTGAAATAAATCCGGGGTATCGCTGTCTGAAAGACTGACACCGCCCCCCTTACCCGCCCGCTGCTTCGATCCTGTCCCGCAAAATGCAGGGTGCACGATCGCCTTTCTTGCAAAATGCACGAACGACAAAATTTCCGCTCCATCTAAGTCATTGTTTTAAAAGGATTTTAAAAAACATCCATGCTGGCACAGTCACTGCATTAGTCCTACCAAGCTTGTAATCACTGAGCAATGGAGCCGCTAGACATGACTTTCATTCAAGAAAAATTCGCATCCGTATTTTCCGACTTCGAAGTCAACACCCAGCCTCGTCCAGATGGCGGTGTATTGCTGTCGTTGCGTAACAGCGAAGGCAAACAGATTCGCCGCTCGGTGTCGTACGCTCAACTTCACACGCCGGTACAGCTGGAATGGGTCATTAGCGCGATCCGCCGCGACCTGGCAGCCCAAGCCAGCGAACTGCCTGCCATCTCGATGCTGCAGAGCCAACACCGCTTCGACCTGCCGACCTACCACACTCGGTGATATCCGGCCTGTCCGGCCTGCTATATTCCTGTCCAAACCGCGATGCATTAAGTCATCGCGGTTTTTTTTGCATGTCGAATCAGGCAGCGACGGTCGTCACGCATCCGATATGACGCTTCACTTCTCAGCTAATGATGCCGCGACATAGTGCTTCACCCACCGCCTGCGCGCGGTTGGTAACGCCGAGCTTGGCGTAGATGCTCTTGAAGTGGTGCTTAACCGTCGCCTCAGACACCTCCTTGATCAAGGCGATTTCCCACGCAGTCTTGCCCTCGCGAGCCCACTTGAGAATTTCCAATTCCTTGAGGGTCAACGCGCGGGTCTGGAACTGACGTCCCTTGCCGGCGACATGCAACATGGGCACGAGGCTGGTCACCAGGTAACGGTCATTATGGCTGAGCGGTCGCTCCATGCCGTTGAGCGAACAGACGCTGACGACGCCGCGGTTGACCCGATTGTCGCTGGTATAGCCGTAGGACAGCGCGGGCAGCAGTTGGCAATCCTCCACGGCCGCAAGAAACGCCGACGACGGTGGATAGGTGTCGAACGCGTCCGTCCAGTCGAGAAAGCCCATGGTGTGACGAAAGCAGCGGATGATCGGGTCCTCGATCATCAGCCGACCTTGGTTGTACAGATCCTTCCAGTAGCCATCGACATTGGAGGTGATGCAGCTGAGCAGCAGCCCCTCGCGGTATTGATAGAACATCGCCCGTTCGCAACCGCATTCTGCTCTGAGCCAGTCGAGTGCGTTTGCGATGGCGGCGTTGCCGTCCTGTTCGGTGATGCTGCTGACCATCTGCTCGATCAATGGGCTCAGCGTCCCTGTTTGTCCGTTTTTCATTTTCCCCTCCGTTTAAAAAACGTGCTGTGTCGTCCCTGAATGGCGCTTTAGAGTTTTAGGTAGGCCACGGCCTGTTGCCTCGCAAAGTCCTGCAGAAAAATCCGCAGGCGAGGCGCATTTACAGGCCACCAGGCATCGACGGGCGAAGGGTTACACAGTCTGAGGGGGTTAAACACAAGGGGTAAAACAAACAGGCATGCCTGACTGATAAACAGGCCGCGTCTTACAAAACAACCAAAACTTGCTTACATTTTTGGCCCTTTTGAAACACATCGACCCATGCAAATGACGTGGGCCGTTTTATTTCGACACTGCCAGGTAGGCAGCAAAGACGCGGGGGGAAAACTCCTTGGCTCGACCGTCTCAATCATCCAGATTCGGAAATTGACCGGCGATGGTCGCCTCGGTCATTTTTGCGTGCTGTCCATCGGGAGTATCGAACAGGCGAACCACGACCACCCGAGGTTGCTCACCGATGTCGAACCATTGACAGGTGCCTGCGGGAATGGAAATCAGGTCGTTCTTTTCGCACAGCACGGTGTAGACATAATCACCGACATGGAACGAACACAGCCCACGACCTGCGACGAAAAATCGCACCTCGTTCGCCTCGTGTCGGTGCTCATCGAGGAATCCCGCACGCAGCTCGGCTTTCTGCGGGTGACGCTCATCGACGCTGATGACTGCGCTGGACACAAGACCTCGCTCATTCATCAGTTGGCTGACCGGCTCGCGGTAGGCAGCGACGACCTCTTCATGTGTTGCACCTGCGGAGACAGGCGTGATCGCGGGCAAGCGTTCGAAAACGACGCCCTGTTCGGCAAGGGTGGAAGCGATGTCTTCGAGATGCGTCAGCACCTTGTTCGGCAACTCCGGGGACGACACGTGATAAACGGAAAGAATGCTCATGGCAGGGTTCCTCGGTTCAATCGCTCACCGACTCGCTGATCGGCGCAGATTCATTCAAACAATCGATGAAGCGGACCTTCAGTGGACACTCGCCGCCTCAAATCAAGGGGCCGCCTCCTTCATGCGTGTCGCGGCCAGGACAGCAGCGATCAACGCAGCGACACTGGCGATGGCGAACGTCCATTCGGCGCCCAGCGCGTTCCAGCTGTAGCCGGAATACAACGCCCCCACCGCCCCGCCAGTGCCGGACAATGCGGCATACAACGCTTGTCCCTGGCCCTGCTGACGGGGGCCGAAGCTGCGTTGCAGGAAATGGATCGCGGCCGCATGAAAACTGCCAAATGTGGCCGCGTGCAGCAGTTGAGCGACGATCAACACACCCAGATGGTCCGCGAAATGCCCCAGCAACAGCCAGCGCAGCGACGCCAGCGCAAAACTGACGATCAATACGTGACGCACGCTGAATCGCTGAAGAATTCGGCTCATCGCCAGGAACATCAGCACTTCCGCAATCACCCCGACGGCCCACAGCATACCGATGATGCCGCGACTGTAACCCAGGCGTTCAAGGTGCAGCGTGAGAAAGGTGTAATACGGCCCGTGGCTGAGTTGCATCAGCGCCACACATACATAGAAGGCAAGCACCCCGGGGCTGAACAGTTGGGTGAGGAAACCTTCGCCTGCGGGGCGCTGGGTCGACGCGGGCGGCTGGGCGTTGGGCACCCACCCGCTGCTGACGACGATCCCGGCCATGATCAGCAGCAACGCCTGGGGATACAGATCGAGGCTGAACCACTCGAACAACCGCCCCAATCCCACTACGGTCAGAATGAAGCCCACCGAGCCCCAAAGACGAATCTGGCTGTAGCGCGCCGTCTGACCCTGAAGATGCGCGAGGGTGATGACCTCGAATTGCGGCAGCACGGCGTGCCAGAAGAAGGCGTGCAGCGCCATGACCATGGCCAGCCAGGCGTAGGATTTGTCGACGAGAATCAGGGAAAAACACGCCAATGTGCAAACCGCACCGAAGCGCACGATGGCCAGACGCCGACCGGTGTAATCGCCGAGCCATCCCCAAAGGTTGGGTGCCACGCAGCGCATCAGCATCGGGATTGCGACCAACTCGCCAATGCGTGCGCTGGAGAAACCCAAATGGTCGAAGTACAGCGCCAGGAACGGCGCCGTCGAACCGAGCAAGGCGAAATAGAAGAGGTAGAAGCTGGACAGTCGCCAGTAGGGAAGCGCTGCCACGTTCAAACGCCCGTGGCGGCCGCGCCGGACTCCTGCATTACAGCTGACCCAGCACCGGAGTATTGACCCGCACGTCGAGGTTCTGACCGCGATGACGCAACAAATGATCGAGCAACACGATCGCCATCATCGCTTCGGCGATCGGTGTGGCGCGGATGCCGACGCACGGGTCGTGACGGCCTTTGGTGATCACGTCCACCGGATTGCCGTCGACATCGATCGACCGACCCGGCGTGGTGATGCTCGACGTCGCTTTCAGCGCCAGGTGCGCCACGATGGGCTGGCCCGACGAAATGCCGCCGAGGATGCCACCGGCGTTGTTGGACACGAAGCCCTCCGGGGTCAGCTCGTCGCGGTGTTCGGTGCCGCGCTGGGCCACGCTGGCGAACCCTGCGCCAATCTCGATGCCTTTGACCGCATTGATGCTCATCAGCGCATGCGCCAGTTCCGCGTCCAGGCGATCAAAAATCGGCTCGCCGAGCCCTGGCATGACACCGTCAGCCACCACGGTAATCTTCGCCCCGACCGAATCCTGGTCGCGACGCAGCTGATCCATATAGGCTTCCAGCTCCGGGACTTTATCCGGATCGGGGCTGAAGAACACATTCTGCTCAACCGACTCCCAGGTCTTGAACGGAATCTCGATCGGGCCCAATTGACTCATATAGCCGCGCACGGTGATGCCTTGAGTGAGCAGGTATTTCTTGGCAATGGCGCCGGCCGCTACACGCATCGCCGTTTCCCGGGCCGAGCTGCGGCCACCGCCACGGTAGTCACGGATGCCGTATTTGTGGTGGTAGGTGTAATCGGCGTGGGCCGGACGGAACAGATCCTTGATCTGCGAATAGTCCTTGGATTTCTGGTCAGTGTTGCGAATCAGCAGGCCGATGGAAGCGCCAGTGGTCTTGCCTTCGAACACGCCGGAGAGAATTTCGACTTCATCGGCTTCCTGACGCTGGGTGGTGTGGCGGCTGGTACCCGGCTTGCGGCGGTCCAGATCGCGCTGGAGGTCTTCCAGCGACAGTTCCACACCTGGCGGGCAGCCGTCGACGATAGCAACCAGCGCCGGGCCATGGCTTTCGCCGGCAGTGGTGACAGTGAACAGCTTGCCGAAGGTATTGCCGGACATGCGGGAGGCTCCGAGAAATCGACCAAAAACCAAAAAACCCAAAAAGAGCGCGCCAGTATACGCAGGCTCCACGTCTAGATCACGCGCGAACCTTATTCGATTGGCTGCGTCCAATTTCACACTTTATTGATGATGGCCTTGCGATGCTACGTGGTATGTCCCTGATTCGCGGCTTTACGCCGCTGCGAGTAATCGCTTTGACCCTCACTCTGCTGTCTTCCCTCGCCCATGCGGGCACGCCGGTCGTACTGCAACGTCCCCTCTCCCTGGAGACCGGGACGGGCGAACTGTTCGGCACCTTGCTGCTGCCCAAATCCAAAGAACCAGTGCCCGTGGTGCTGATCATCGCGGGTTCAGGCCCGACTGACCGCGACGGCAATAATCCGGACGGCGGACGCAACGACAGCATGAAACGCCTGGCGGTGATTCTGGCCCGGCATAACATCGCCAGCGTGCGTTACGACAAGCGCGGTGTGGCCGCCAGCCGTCCGGCCACGCCCGACGAACGCGACCTGACCATTGAAAAATACGTCGATGACGCCGTGGCCTGGAGCGAAAAAATCAAGGCCGACCCGCGTTTGGGTCAATTGATCATCATGGGTCACAGCGAAGGCGCGCTGGTGGCCTCGCTGGCGGCGGAACGTGCAGGCGCCACGGCGCTGATTTCCCTGGCAGGCACGGGTCGTCCGGTGGATCAAGTGATCCGCGAGCAATTGCAGGACCGACTGCCGCCTCCCCTTCTAGCCCGCAGCGAAGAATTGATCAAGGAAATGAAGGCCGGCAAGACCGATCCGAACGTGCCCGACCCACTGCAGGTGGTGTTCCGCCCGAGCGTGCAGCCTTATCTGATCTCGCTGTTCCGCCAGAATCCGGCCGAGGCTTTTGGCAAGCTGAAGATGCCGACGCTGATCCTGCAGGGGCGCAACGACATGCAAGTAGGCGTGGGTGACGCCGAATTGCTGCACAAGGCCAAGCCCGACTCGCAGCTGGCGATCATCGACGGCATGAACCACGTGCTGCGCATCGTGCCGATGGACATGAAACGCCAGCTGGCGTCCTACAAAGACCCGCAGTTGCCGTTGGCCAGTGAGTTGTCCGACCGCATTCTGACGTTCATCGGGTCAGTGCCATTGCATTGATTTCATAGGCGGCTCTCCCCTTCAGATCTGCTGAAAACGGCCGATATCGGGTTGCTGGCATTGTGTTGCCGGGCAATGTCGAAAAACAGGATCGCCGTGATGACAGAAGCAATGATGGAAGCCGAACCGGTCGCTCAGACCGATCGCCAGGAGGGGGACACCGCGGCAGTATTGTGGGAAGACGTGCAAGCCGAGCATTTCTCGATGTTGCGACTCGCGCCTCTGCCAACTGACCGGGCCACCGGGGGCCGTCCACTGCGCTTCGTCGAGTTTGGCCGTGCGGAGCGCCACAGCAAGGACTTCAGCCTGCTGCGCATGACGTATCACTTGCCCGGGCAAAAGACCCGCAAAGAACAGAACAATCTGGACATTTGGGTCGACCACGCCAACCGTTCAGTGCGGGTCGGTCCGGAATCCGGATTGCAAATCGAGCCGTGGAACCGGGGGCTGGGCCGCTTCATGGTGGCTCAAGGCATTCACTGGGCGCAGAAACGCTGGTCTGAATACCGCATCGAAGGCACAGCCCTGGCCAACAAGGATGCATTGAACGAAGACACCCGCCTGCGTCGCGATCACTTCCTCAAGACCCAGGGTTTTGAGGTCGCCTACGCCGACCCTCAGCACCTGAAAGGCAGCGTCAAAGACGCCAAGATCGGCAATCTGAACAATACGTGGAACACCGAAAAGGTGCAGATCGTCGAGATTCTCGACGCTGCGCACATGCTGCAGCAAGCGGAGCAGAAGATTCAGGAGCAGGAAGTCACGATCAAGAAAGCCGAAGATCGTGTGAGCAAATTCCGCCGCGACGACGCCGGGCTGCGCTTTACCATCGCGTGTCTGGTGACGTTTGCTGTGTTCCAGGCCGGGCTGTTGATCTGGATTGCGACGCACCGCTAGATCGAATGCGATATGACGTTGTGGGAGCCAGGTTGCCGGCCCCACAACGGGTTCTGCGCCAGGCTTAGACCCGCGCCGCAAACAGCGCCTGATGTTGCCGACACTGCTCGGCGGTCAGCATGAACACCCCATGCCCGCCGCGCTGGAACTCCAACCAAGCGAAGTCCACCTCCGGGTACAGCGCTTCGACGTGCACCTGGCTGTTGCCCACTTCCACGATCAACAGCCCCTTTTCGGTCAAGTGATCCGCCGCCTCGGCCAGCATTCGTCGAACCAGGTTCAGACCATCGTCACCGCAGGCCAATGCCAGTTCGGGCTCGTGCTGGTATTCGTCCGGCATGTCGGCGAAATCTTCGGCATCGACATAAGGTGGATTGGACACGATCAAATCAAAGCGCTGCCCCGGCAACCCCTCGAAACCATCGCCCTGAACGGTGTACACCCGTTCGTCAACGCCGTGGCGCTCGATGTTCAGGTTCGCCACTTCCAGCGCTTCGAAGGACAGGTCCGCCAGCACCACTTCAGCCTCCGGAAACTCGTCAGCGCAGGCGATACCCATACAACCGGAGCCGGTGCAAAGGTCGAGAATGCGCGCGGGAGGCTGAGCAAGCCAAGGCTCGAAACGGTCTTCGATCAACTCACCGATCGGCGAGCGCGGAATCAGCACACGCTCATCGACAATGAACGACATGCCACAGAACCAGGCCTCGCCCAGCAGGTAGGCGGTGGGAACGCGTTCGTCGATACGGCGCTTGATCAGGTGCTGCACACGGACCAACTCGTCCTCTTCAAGGTTGCAGTCCAGATAGTTGTCGGAAATTTCCCAAGGCAGGTGCAGTGCACCCAATACCAACTGACGGGCTTCGTCCCAGGCATTGTCGGTGCCATGGCCGAAAAACAGGTCTTCCCCATGAAAACGGCTGACGGCCCAACGGATATGATCGCGCAGGGTGCGCAGGCGGGAAGTGATCACGGCAGACTCCTTGAAAAAACGACGGGCGATTCTAGCAGCCATCCTCACAACAAACGATGCCTGCACCCGACAGTGGCCGCCTGCAAAAACTTTCCTCGGCCTTTCCGCGAATTTGCAGGCAATATGACAGTAACCGCGACCTGCTCGACGGCTTGACGCCCGGCAAAAAAGCGACGGCTGTGAGCATTGAGATTCACAGAATCGCTCAGCCAGTGGACAATGCGGCAAAAGCCCCACTCGAAGGAGCCCCAGATGTCTGTTCCAAACACCGGTCCGAAGACCATGTTTCAACTCAGTGGCCGCGAATACGCAGCGGCCACATTGAGTAATGCCACGCTGATCATCATCGATGCCCAAAAGGAATACCTCAGCGGCCCGCTGGCCTTGACCGGGGTTCAAGCGGCCATCGACAACATCGTCAAATTGGTCGACGCGGCCCGCGCTGCGAAGTCGCCGATCATTCACGTACGCCACCTTGGCACCGTGGGCGGCATGTTCGATCCGCAAGGCGAACGCGGCCAGTTCGTGCCCGAGCTGCAACCTCAAGGCGACGAAATCGTCATCGAAAAGCGCCTGCCCAATGCCCTGAACGGCACCGTCACCACCGACGACCGCAAGACCCTGCACAAGCTGCTGGAAGATCTGGGGCGCCTGGATCTGGTGGTCTGCGGCTTCATGAGCCACTCCAGCGTCAGCACCACCGTGCGCGCGACCAAAGATTACGGTTTCCGCTGCACGCTCGTGGAAGACGCCTGCGCCACCCGCGACCTGCCGACCCCCACGGGCGTGATCAAGGCTGAACTCGTGCAACAAGCGGAGATGGCCATCATGAACGACAACTTCGCCAAGCTGGCCCTGACCAAAGACCTGATCTGACTGAGCCGCGTCGCTCGAAGCGGATTCACGATTCGCCGCCCCTTGACCTCACGTCGAGCGCCGTTTGAGGCGGAGCCTGAAGAAAACGCGTACGCATGCTAGCGTGAGGTTGTGTGAGCCGCTTCACATAACCGCCTATCCGTTAATGACTCGTGTTTGGCGTCGAGGGTTGGCCCGCCGGGAACCACCCGGACGTAAGCAGGTCAGAGCGCCGATACCCCTAGAGGAAGTCGGAATGAAGATATCCGATGGTTTTGACGCCCGTCGCCTGCGTCCGAAAGGTCGCGGCAACTGGCGGATGCGCATTGGCGCTGCCATTTCCGCCATTTTCGCAACGGCCGGCGTATTGCTGGCCATGGCTGGAGTCGCCAGCCTGATCGGCCATCCGGCGGCACTGGGTGAACTCAACGCGAGTCCTGCCGGTGCAGTGGTCACCCTCGTGATTGGCCTGTTGATGCTCTACATCGGTGTCTGGCTATGGCGCCGCAGCCGTCGTCGCCGTCGTCGCGCTGGCGAGTTGAACATGTCCCCGCACTTGATGAAAAAGCACGATTAGCCCCTCCTTCGCGTCTCGACTACGCCATTCGATCCTTTTAGTCGCGCCGACAGTGGCGTGACTTGGTTAAACTGGCGTCCTTCGCGGAGACCGACATGCAAGACGACGATTTTTCCCTGTTCAGAAACGAGCTTCGTGGCGTCAAGCCGATCAAGACTGAACACGCGGACGTAGGCAAACCCAAAACCGACCGTAAGAACCTGGCCAAACTGCGGCAGGCAGCGACCGTGCGCTCGGACGCCACGATTACCGTTGATGGCCTGTCCGATCAATTCGTGATCGACGTCGGGCCGGAAGACACGCTGTACTGGGCGCGCGACGGGGTTCAGGAAGGTCAGATGCGTAAGCTCAAGTTGGGGCAGATCAGCTTCGACGGCAGCCTGGACCTTCATGGTATGAGCGTGGAACTCGCCCGGGAGACGATGTGGGAATTCCTCGCGGAAGCCACCAAGCTGGAGATCCGCTGCGTGCGCATCACCCACGGCAAAGCCGTGCGGCTGGACGGCAAGCGGCCCATGATCAAAAGCCACGTCAACACATGGTTGCGTCAACACCCGCAGGTGCTGGGCTTTACCTCCTGCATCGCCAAACACGGCGGCGCAGGGGCGGTTTACGTGATGCTCAAACGCACCATGATGGATGGCCGCGACGAGTAGCCGCCCCTGAAGGTCGTAACTCAGGCCTGAGCCTGCGGCACAAAAAAGCCGCGACGAGGATTCCCTCCAGTCGCGGCTTTTGGCCTAGGGCGGTCGAGATCCCGGCATCTGGCCCGGAAGCGCTTCAGCCCGATCAGCGATGGTAATAGCCCGGTCCTGGGCCACCGTCGAAATGCCGGTGGTCATGCCACCCACCGCCGTGACGCCCCCAACCGGGACCGAAGAAACAGCCCGAAACCGACGACGTCAGGGCGATAATCAGCGCGATTTTCGCAATTCGGCTCAACATAGATTCACTCTCTTCATCCGGGCATCGTTTACCCATACGTTCAGACACCGGACCGACACATTTCGACATAGGCGCTCGGTAAAGGTTAGGTAAAGGTGCCGCGTGCTCGATCCAGGCGGCGACGTGCCGCAGGTTTGTCGGTCACCCGCCTTACTCCTCCCCGCCGAGCTAAGCTACTATGTGCGCCTTTGCAGGCCTTCTGCCCTGCGTTTCTTTGAACCCACACGGAACACACCCCTGTGACACTGGAACAGAACTACACCGAGATTCTTGGTCAACTTGGCGAAGACGTCTCCCGCGAGGGCCTGCTCGACACCCCGAAACGTGCGGCCAAAGCCATGCAGTACCTTTGCCGCGGCTATCAGCAGACGCTGGAAGAAGTCACCAACGGCGCGCTGTTCAGCTCAGACAACAGCGAGATGGTGCTGGTCAAGGACATCGAACTGTATTCGCTGTGTGAGCATCACCTGCTGCCGTTCATTGGCAAGGCGCATGTGGCCTACATTCCGAGCGGCAAGGTGCTGGGGCTGTCGAAGGTGGCCCGCATTGTCGACATGTTTGCCCGTCGCCTGCAGATTCAGGAAAACCTCAGCCGGCAGATCGCCGAAGCCGTTCAGCAAGTGACCGGCGCTTTGGGCGTGGCGGTGGTGATCGAGGCCAAGCACATGTGCATGATGATGCGCGGTGTCGAGAAGCAGAATTCGTCGATGATCACCTCAGTGATGCTCGGCGAGTTTCGTGAGAATGCCGCCACCCGTACCGAGTTCCTTAGCCTGATCAAGTGATCCGGGCGTTCTGAAGCGCCGCGACGACGGTTGCGGCCGCGAGGTTTCACGCATGTTGATGAAAGCACTGAGGGTCGGCCTCGGCCAGGTGGTCATTCTGGCCGACTTCCTGACCCGTCCGAGCAAGAAAAAACGTTCGCCCGAGGCGCAGGCCGCCGTGGACGCTTCGGCCCAAGACTTGACGCTGTATCAGTTCAACGCTTGCCCCTTCTGCGTGAAAACCCGCCGCACCTTGCGCCGGTTGAATGTGCCGGTTGAGTTGCGCGACGCAAAAAACAACGAACTCGATCGCCAGACCCTGCTCAATGAGGGCGGCAAGATCAAAGTGCCGTGCCTGCGCATCGAAGAAGCCGGGAAGACGGTGTGGATGTATGAATCCAAGGTGATCATCGATTACCTGAATCAGCGCTTTTCGTCGGTTTGATTGAAGCCTGATGCGCAGTCCCGACACGGCCTGTTGGCTGGCAACACGCCGGTGGGAGTGAGCTTGCCCACGAATAAAACGGCGCAGTCAACGTATTGTCAGCGCGTCATTCAGGCGCTTTCGCGAGCAAGCTGACGCCCACGCCGTTCCATCTCTTCGCCCGATTTCACTGCCGTTCTGTTGCACGGCAGATCACGGGACACGCCACGCGCTGACAGGTGTTGCACCGAGAACGTCAGCGCGGGCAGCCTTCCTGCCGACACGCCGTGTACGCCTTGAGCTGATCCACACGCACTTTGGTGTGTTCAGTCAGGCATTGGGCCTGGGACAGTGGCCACAGGCTGCCACCGTCCTCACGCTTGCCGACCTGGTACTGGCAATCGGCATCACGAAAGGCGATCCATTTTTTCTGGGCCTCCTGCAACGCTTTCTTGCGCGCGGGCGTCGTCAGGTAATTCATCTGGGCCTTGTATTGCGTGTTCAACTCATCGTCCAGCGCCTTGTATTGCTTGCTCGCACATTGATTCATCGCCGCTTGGGTCGAATCGCAATCTTCGGCCTGAGCCGAACAGCCAATGCCCAACGCCATGAACATACCCACCGCTATCATCATGTAGCGCATCGAAGTCTCCCTTCTTTTGAATAATGGCCCGGCAGCTTAACCACCAAAGGCATGACTCACCTTGACCGGGCACAACCGTCAGACACAAAAAAACCGGCCACTGCTGCCAGTGCCGGTTTTTTCTTTCGTGAACGGTCAGTCCAGCATGCCGACATAGCCAGGTTGTTGCTGAACCCGCGTCAACCAGGCCTGAATGGCCGGGAATTGCGTCAGGTCAAAGCCGCCTTGGTGTGCCACGTGTGTGTAGGCGTACAAGGCGATGTCGGCGATGGAGAATTGTTCGCCCACCAAAAATGGCGTGCGCAACAGCTGTTGCTCCATGACTTTCAAAGCCTTGTAACCGCGCTTGTGCAGCGAGCGGTATTCCTCCAGACGCTCCTGAGGCAGGCCCAGATAAAACTGGATGAACCGCGCCACGGCAATGGTCGGCTCATGGCTGTATTGCTCGAAGAACTGCCACTGCAACATTTGCGTGCGCAAGCGCGGCTCCGTCAGCAAAAAGGGCGTACCTTCGGCCAGGAAATTGAGGATCGCATTGGATTCCCACAGACAGGTGCCGTCTTCCAACTCCAGCACGGGAATCTTGCCGTTGGGGTTTTTGGCCAGAAACACTTCGGTCTCGGTCTCACCGTTGAGAATGTCCACGGGCACCCATTGGTATTGCGCGCCGAGCAGGTGAAGCATCAGCTTGATCTTGTAGCAGTTGCCTGAGTTGTAGTCGCCGTAAACCGTGTACATCGTCTGCTCTCCCCTCGTTGCTGCGTTGGTGCTTGCGTAAGGTATCAGGCCGCGAGTGCCCGTTGTGCCTGTCTGATGACCTGGGCGAGACGCTTCAAACCTTCGTCCAACCGTGCCGGGTCGATATGGCTGAAGTTCAGGCGCAGGTAGCCGGGATTGGCGTCCGGATCGGTGAAAAACGGCTCACCCGGCATGAAGGCCACGTTCTGCGCCAGCGCCGTGTCGAGCAGGGTGCGGGTGTCGAGCTTGCATTTGAGCGTCAGCCAGAAAAACAGGCCCCCTTGCGGACTGTTCCAGTCGGCCAGATCACTGAAATGCCGCTGCAAAGCCGCCTCGAACTGATCGCGCCGGGTTCGGTAGAAATCCCGCAACTCGACAAGGTGCCGCGCGTACGGCTCACTGCCGATCCACTGCAAGGCCTGCCACTGTCCGACGCGATTGGTGTGCAGGTCGGCAGCCTGCTTGAGTTTCAGCAAATGCGGGAACAGATCGGGCGAGGCGATCAGATAACCGACCCGCAACCCGGGCATGAGGGTTTTCGACACGGTGCCGGTGTAGATCCAGCTGGCCTTCTGCAACCGGCTGACGATGGGTCTGGCGCTGCCGCCATCGAAAGTCAGGTCGCGATAGGGTTCGTCTTCGATCAGGGTCACGCCGAATTCATCGAGCAACGCCGCCACAGCGTCCCGCGCCGATTCGCTGTAGCGCACGGCGGACGGGTTCTGGAACGTGGGAATCAGGTAAGCGAATGACGGGGTGTGCTGCTCCAGGCGTTGGCGCAAAACGTCGATGTCCGGCCCTTCCGCCTGCAGCGGGACGGTCAGGCAATCCGCGCCGAACAGCTGAAAGATCTGCAACGCCGCGAGGTAGGTCGGTCCTTCCAGGAGAATCTCCGTGCCCTTGTCGATGTACAACTTGGCGGCCAGGTCCAGGGTCTGTTGCGAGCCGCTGACGATCATCACCTGGCTTGCATCGCAGGCGATGCCCAAAGCCCTGGCTTGGGCGGCCAAGGCTTCACGCAACGGCGGCTCACCTTCGCTCATGCCGTACTGCCCCATGCTGCGTGGCATGTCGGACCATTCGCTGTGGGGCAACATGGTTTCGGCCGGCAGGCCTCCGGCAAACGACATCATCTGCGGGCGCTGGGCAGCGGCCAGGATTTCGCGGATCAGCGAACTCTTCAAACGGGTGACGCGTTCAGAAAATGCCATGAGATCACCACTGGCGGAAATAAATGGAAATACGTCAAACTGCTTGACCGAAATTACGATGCCTCAGATGGATACGTCAATATGCTTGACCTTAAAAATTCATCGACGCAACAGATCGCCATGGAAGCGTTTTTCTACGGCTATCAGGCGTTCACCGCGAAAGCCGATGAAATGCTCGACCGTCGGGGGCTCAGCCGGGTGCACCAGCGCATCGTGTTTTTCATCGCCCGCTATCCGGGGTTGAGCGTGAAGGAATTGCTTGGGGTGCTGGGGGTGAGCAAACAGGCGCTGAACACACCCTTGCGCCAGTTGGTGGAAATGGAATTGGTGCTGAGCGTCGCCAGCGAAGACGACAAGCGCAAACGCCTGCTGGCACTGACAGCAGAAGGTGCGAAGTTCGAGGAATCATTGCGCCGCGAACAGGTGAAACTGCTGCAGAAAGTGTTTCAAGAGGCAGGACGAGACGCGGTGGACGGCTGGCTGGCGGTGAATCAAGCGCTGGGCAAGACATTGAACCGCGGCTAACTCAGCGGTTGTACCGCCGTCTGGCGAATGCATTCGCGCGCACGGGTTCGCTGCTGCAGGGTGGTAAGCGAACGGCAGCGCACCGCGTCGAACTGTGCCGATCAATGCGTTTACGGCTGTATCGCAACGAGATGTGACAACTGCGTATAGGCTTGCTGATTCGTTCACCTTGCCGCTCCCAGGATCGACCGCATGACTGACGCGACCCACACCCCGCTGCGCCCGCTCGCCGACACCTCGCCCTCGGCCATCGTTGCGGGCTTCATCGCGATGATGACCGGCGTCACCAGCTCACTGGTGCTGATCTTTCAGGCCGGGCAAGCGGCCGGGCTGACGTCAGCGCAGATTTCCTCGTGGATCTGGGCGCTGTTCATGGGCATGGCGCTGTGCAGCGTCGGCTTGTCGCTGCGTTATCGCTCGCCGATCACCGTGGCCTGGTCCACGCCAGGGGCGGCGCTGCTGATCACCAGTCTCGGCCATGTGGCCTACCCCGAAGCCATCGGCGCCTTCATGACCAGCGCGTTGCTGGTGTTCATCTGCGGCGTCACCGGCAGTTTTGAAAAACTGGTCAAACGCTTGCCGACGTCACTGGCAGCGGCATTGCTCGCCGGGATTCTGTTCAAGATCGGCAGCGAAATCTTCGTCGCCGCCCAGCACCGTACCGGCCTGGTGCTGGGGATGTTTTTCACCTACCTAATCGTCAAGCGCTTCTCGCCGCGTTACGCCGTGCTGGTCACGCTGCTGGTGGGCGTAGCGCTGTCGGCCATGCTGGGGATGCTGAACTTCAGCGGCTTCAACCTGGAAGTCGCGGTCCCCGTCTGGACCACGCCATCGTTCACACTGGGCGCGACCATCAGCATTGGCATTCCACTGTTCGTCGTCGCCATGACTTCACAAAACATGCCGGGCATCGCCGTGTTGCGCGCCGATGACTATCAAGTACCCGCCTCGCCGCTGATCAGCGCCACCGGGTTGATCTCGCTGATCACCGCACCGTTCGGCGCCCATGGCATCACCATGGCGGCGATCAGTGCGGCCATCTGCACCGGCCCGCACGCCCACGAAGACCGTAGCAAGCGCTACACCGCTGCGATCTGGTGCGGGGTGTTCTACGCCATTGCCGGGGTTTTCGGGGCGACGCTGGCGGCGCTATTCGCGGCGTTTCCCAAGGAACTGGTGTTGTCGATCGCGGCGCTGGCGCTGTTCGGCTCGATCATCAATGGCCTGACCGTGGCGATGAACGAACCCAAGGAACGCGAAGCAGCGTTGATCACGTTCATGGTCACCGCGTCGGGGCTGACGTTGTTTTCCATTGGTTCGGCGTTTTGGGGGATCGTGGCGGGGGTGTTGACGTTGGTGATTCTCAACTACCGCAAAGCCTGAGCGACAATGCGGTTGAGAGGCAAACGCTGACGGTGGGAGTTGGCTTGCTGCGGTCGGCGTTCCGACGAGTGCGCTGGTTCAGCCATAGATGACTTGACTGATACACCGCTTTCGCCAGCAAGCCGGCTTCCATAGGGGTTAGCGCCAGTCTCTGAAATCACCACCAGCGGCAAGCCGTGCGGCTACAGGTTCCGGATAGCGCGGCTCATCAGGCTCACAGCCGGAAATGCCCTACCATCCCCTTCAATTCCATTCCCAACGACGCCAGTTCGATGCTGGACGCTGCGTTGCCCTGCATCGCCAAGGCGGACTGATCGGCACTGGCGCGAATGCTGGTGACGCTGCGGTTGATCTCCTCGGCCACCGAACTCTGCTCTTCTGCCGCCGCAGCGATCTGTTGGTTCATCTGTTGAATCAACGACACTGCAGCGGCAATGCTGCCCAATGCGCTTTCGGTCTGGAGCGCATCGCTGACCGCGAGCTTGACCAGTTCACCACTGCTTTGAATCTGCGCCACCGATGCCTGCGCTCCGCTTTGCAGGCGGGTCACCAGCCGCTCGATTTCCTCGGTTGACTGTTGAGTGCGCTTGGCCAGCGCCCGCACTTCGTCAGCGACCACGGCAAAGCCCCTGCCCTGCTCGCCTGCCCGGGCGGCTTCGATGGCGGCGTTGAGCGCCAGCAGGTTGGTCTGTTCAGCGACGCTCTTGATGACGCTCAGCACCTTGCCGATGTTCTGGATTTCGGCGCTCAGGTTTTCGATGGTGTGGCTGGCCGAATTGGCGGACGTCGCCAGTTGTTCGATGCGCTGCATGCTCTGGCGCACCACCGCCTGACCGCTGTCCACCTTCCCGTCAGCGGTCTGAGCAGCCTGTGCCGCCTCTTCGGCATTGCGCGCGACATCGTGCACGGTCGCCGTCATCTGGTTCATGGCCGTGGCCACTTGCTCGGTTTCTTCCTTTTGGGTGCTGACTTCCAGATTGGTTTGTTCGGTCACGGCGGACAGCGAATGCGCCGAAGTCGCCAGCTGCTCGATGCCCGCTTGCAGACCACTGACGATGCCACTCAAGCCCGCACCCATTTGCTGCATGGCCTGCATCAACTGACCGATTTCGTCCTTGCGCGTGACCTGCACATGGCCGCTCAAGTCGCCGGCCGCAATGCGTCGGGCAATCGCGATCACACTGCGCAGCGGCGCGACGATGAGACGGGTGATGACGACTGCGGCGATCAGGCCGACGAACAGCGCCAGGACCGACGAGCCGATGATCTTCAGCGAATTGGCTTTCAACTCGCCCAGCATCGACTGGTCCTCGGCGTCGTACGCCTGATTGACCTGTTGCATCACGGTTTTCGCGTTGGCCGCCAGTTGCTGCGAGACCTTGGCCTCGTCAGCCAGCAACCCGGTGTATTCGTTGAGTTTGTCGCTGAAGTTGGAGATGTGACCGCTGACTTCGGTCAGTACCGTGAGATAACCGGAATCCTTGATGACCCCTTTGAGCTGCTCGGCCAGTTCCTGTGCCTGCACGGCCTGTTCGATCTTGCCGGTCTTGGCCTCTTCGCCCGCGCCGGTCTTGCGGCTCTTGTCGAGACGTACGCGCGCCTCGTCCATGGCCTGCATCATCAGCTTGGAAATCTGGCCCACCTGGCCGGACTGTTCGATCACATCCGCGCCCTGCTGACCTTGAGAATCCTTCAGGCTATACGCCCCGTCGTCCGCCAGCCCCGCTTGCAGAACGTCAAGGTTGTTGGCCACGCTGGAGACCGACCAACTGGCCATTTCCAGCGCCAGGTCCTTGCTCTGACTGATGCTGACGAATTCATCGAACGATTTGCGGTAGGCGGCCAGTGCTTGCTGAACCTGCCCCATGACCTGCTGGTTGCCCCCAGAACCGGCCTTGAGCTGTTCGGCCAGGGCCGTAAGGGCGTCAAGTCCGGCATGGAGTTGTTCGACCACTTTGGGATCGCTGTGGAGGGCGTAGTCTTGCTCCAGCAGACGAACGCGGCTAAGGCCGGTATTCAGTGCGGTCATTTCCTTGAGGCTGTCGAAGTGCACGCTGATCGAGCGCAGCGACCAGACGCCGATCGCCGCCACCACCGCAGTCAGCAGCAGGACGAGGAAGAACCCGATACCCAGTTTCTTCGCCATTCCAAGGTTGGCGAAACGCGATTGCACGGCCGAAATCATGATGTTCAATCCCCAGTGACAGCTCAAAAGAGGCACACAGCGAGGCCATGCCCAGCACGGCCATACAATTTTCGTGCAGAGTCGCAACAGATCGGAGGCCAAACGGGAATTTGACGTCGGAATAATGGCAAATAGCTACGCCGACGTCGCTTCCAGAATAGTTATCGGCCTGCCGCGGCGCTTCAGCAGGCGCAAACCCCTTGATCACCCCTCGAATGAAGGGCGAATGCGACGAAAGGTAACGCGCCAAGGGGGAGCAAAACCGGGCATGGGGTGACAGACCTGCGCCGGTAACGCGCGCTGGCGTCCAGGTTCAGCGGACGGCGGAGGCCACTACCAATGTGCCCGAGTCGGCGTCCAGCGTGGCAGGACAGCCCAATCCCACGGCGTGATTTCGATCACCGTGGCCGATGGACAGCCCGCCCAGCACTGGAATGCCCAGGTTGCCGAGGCGCTCACGCAACACGTCGGGCGGGCGAATGGCGTTGTTGCCGTGCCCCGGTTCGCTGAACTGGCCGATCGCGATGCCTGCCAGGCCCTTGAGGACGCCGGCATTGCCCAGATGAGTCAGCAGGCGATCCACGCGATAGGCCAGCTCACCGACGTCTTCGATCAGCAGGATCGCCCCGTCGAGTTCAGGCAGGAACGGTGTACCGATGCAGGTGCTGAGCATGCTCAGGTTGCCGCCGAGCAGGACACCGTGGGCGATCCCCGATGTACGAACGCTGAAGGTCGGCTCATCAGGGTCCGCTTCCACCACAAAGCGTTCAGGGGTCATGAGCGCATGCCGAAGGGTGCTGGCGAACAGCCCTCCTCGTTCAAGCTGCGCAGCAACCGGGCCGTGAACGGTCGCCAGTCGGGTGTGGGCCCACAATGCGGCATGCAGCGCGGTGATGTCAGAGAAACCCACCACCAGCTTCGGGTCTCTGCGCACGGCGTCGTAGTCCACGCGGGCAAGGATCCGTTGAACGCCATAGCCGCCCCGTGTGCAGAGCACAGCGCGGATCTCCGGGTCCGCCAGCGCATCGTTCAGGTCCGCGACGCGATGGTCGTCGCTGCCCGCCAGGAAATGCTCGGCCTCCAACGCATGGGGATACACCCGAGGCCGAAGCCCCCAGGACGACAATTCGCGGACCGCTGCTTCCACGCGCGCTTCGGCCACGGGGCCGGCGGGCGACACCAGCGCCACGGCGTCACCGGCACGCAGCATTTGGGGGTTGAGGGTCGGACGGACTGCAGGCATTTCAACGACTCGACTGGCTTTCGAATGAGCGGGCAATTTAGAGCACTCCCTGTGTTGAATCCAGAGGCCCGTGGCGCCGGGCCGCGTGTGACATGCCTGAAATGATCGGAGAAATAAACGCCGCGGGCGTAAGAAACGTTAGCTCATCTTGTCAGTCGGGCCTGCCTCTGCCCCCGGTCCGCGCGTCACTTGAAAGCGCGTGACGTTCTTGCGCAACCAGCCCAGGAAACCGCTGGGGTCAGTGATGACCGGTTTGGTTTCCAATATCGATGCCCGGGCTTTGGTGCGGAATTTCATCAGCCCCGCCAGCGCGCCGATCAGTTCGCCGTGTTCGTGCAGCCACGGTTCCAGATCGGCCCTGTCGATGCGGTAAATCATGCAATCGGTGAAGGCACAGAAACGGCCCACGGTCGGCGTGCCGTCAACGAGTCCGGTCTCGCCAAACAGCTCTCCCGGCCCCATGCGGCCGATTTCCATCCAGCCGTCCGGCCGTTGAATGGACACCGACAACACACCCGATTCGATGATGTACAGCGCGTCGGGCACGATGCCCTCTGCGAGCACCACGTCCTTGGCCCCGTAGGCGCCCAAATGCATGTGCTGTTCGAGCTGGGCGCGGTCTTCATCGCTGAGCATGCGCAACGCCCCCACGGTATTCAGCACGGCGGACTGGCGGGTGGCGGGCCGTGACTGATCGAGTCGGGTTTCAGTGGCCGCGAGTTGGCGATGAATGAGGTCATACAGCTGATTGCGCACCGCCGAGCGTCGGTCGCGGGATTTCACGTAACCGGTGACTTCGTATTCGACGCTGCGCAGCCCGGTCTTGACCACCACTGCCGAGGCTTTGGGGGTCGTCAACAACTCCCGGCAGCCGAGGATGGCCTTGTCGAGCGAGTCGAGCACGATGCTGGGCCGCAGTCGGGTCGGCAGTTCAAGGCTCAGGGTGACGGCATGAAAGTGGTCAGGGCGGCTGAAATTGACGATGCGGGTCTTGGCCGCCATGGAATTGGGAATCACCGCCATGCTGCCCTCGGAGGTCAGCAGGTGGGTGGAGCGCCAGTCGATTTCGATGACCTTGCCTTCGATGTCGTCGACGCGAATCCAGTCATCGACGCGATAGGGTTTGGTGGCGTTGAGGACGATGCCGGAAAAAACGTCGCCCAACGTACTTTGCACCGCAAGGCCGAGGATGATCGCCACGGCGCCGGACGTCGCCAGCAGGCCCTTGACCGGCAGGTCCAGCACGTACGCGGCAGCCGCTACCACGGCGACCAGGAAGATGATCGCGCCCATGACGTCTTGCAGCAGGTGCCCCTTGCCGCCGATGCGCGGCTCCATCACCACCACGGCAAAGACTGTCAGGGCGCGGGCACCGAACAGCCACCACGCGATGGTCAGAATCGTCCCCAGCACGTGACGAGCCACCGTCCACTCCCCGGGCACGGGGTATAACGGGCTCAATCCGCCGTCGAGCAGGGCCATGCTGAACAGGACGAACAGCAGCAGTCGGCATGCCAATTTGCGCCGCAAAAAGCGCGGCGGCAGCCACTGCCAGAGCACCAGGTCGATGACCAACAGTACGGACGCGCTGATTAAGGGGTAAGCAAACCACAGGTGTTCCATCGACGCGTCCTGGAGGTGAAGAGCTCCTGCAGCTTAGCTGAATACTTACTGCGGAAAAATGCGCCGATCGACGCCTGCCTGGCACGACATACGCACTCGAACATTTGGCGTATGATCGCTTTCCATATCCTGTTGAAAAAACGCCCACCGGAGAATTCCATGTCGCGCTCGCAGGCGGAGAAAGCCGTCATTCATGAACACATCGTCAACCTGGCCGCCGAGCGTTTCCGTGAGGTGGGGCTGAACGGGATCGGTGTCGCCGATTTGATGAAGGAAGCGGGGCGCACCGGGGGCGGCTTCTACAAGCACTTCGAATCACGGGAAAAACTGGTGGAGGAAGCGCTGCAAAGTGCCTTCGACAAACGCGCGAAAAAACTCGAGCCCTACACTGCGCCTGATTCGACGCTGCAATTGGCAGATTTTGTCGAGAGTTATCTCAGCGAGCGCCATCTGAACAGCCCCGGCTCAGGCTGCGCACTGGCGGCGGTCATGAATGACGTGGCCCGCAGCAGCGAGGCTGTGCGGGACCTGTACACCCGAGAATTGCAGAACGAATTGGCCGTGATCGCCACACTGACCACCAGCAAGCAACCCGCCAAAAAACGCGCCCAGGCGTTGCTGGCGATGAGTGCGCTGGTTGGCGCGATCGGCCTGTCGCGTGCTGTGTCGGATGATAAGCTCAAGGCGGAATTGCTGAACACCGGCAAGACACTGCTCAAGGCTTTGGAAGGGTGAGCTGCAAGCTGCAAGCATGAGACTGCTGACCATTGGTTTGTTACGCAGCGGTGTGGTGAACCCATACGCGATGGGAGTAGGTAGGCTTGCTGGCGAAGGTGGTGTGTCGGACAACCTATCACTGACTGCCCCGACGCCATCGCTGCCGTCGTGCCTCCGGCGTCTCCTACAGGATTTGCGGCGTGACGGAGAGCTGTGATTGACGCTTGACCTGTAGGAGTGGGCTTGCCCGCGATGACAGTGGTTCAGGCAATGGAGATGCAGCGCATGAACAATCCATTCGCCAGCAAGCAGGCTCCCACACGAACATCGGCGTGTCACGCAGCGGTATAGCGAACCGAGACCCGGTAGGAGCCGGCTTCCCACACCGAACATCAGCATGTCACGCAGCGGTGTGGCAAACCCAGGCCTGGTGGGAGCCGGCTTGCTGGCGAAGGCGGTGTGTAGGACAACCTATCACTGACTGCCCCGACGCCATCGCTGCCGTCGTGCCTCCGGCGTCTCCTACAGGATTTGCGCCGTGACGGAGAGCTGTGATTGACGCTTGACCTGTAGGAGCGCGCTTGCCCGCGATGACAGTGGTTCAGGCAATGGAGATGCAGCGCATGAACAATCCATTCGCCAGCAAGCCGGCTCCCACACGAACATCGGCGTGTCACGCAGCGGTATAGCGAACCGAGACCCAGTGAGAGCCGGCTTGCCCGCGAGGGCTGTGTTCCAGGCGACAGAGATTTAGCGGTTCAACAATCCATTCGCCCCGAAGCCGGCTTCCACACCGAACATCGGCGTGTCACGCAGCGGTGTAGCGAACCCAGACCCGGTAGGAGCCGGCTTCCCACATCCAACATCAGCATGTCATGCAGGGGTGTAGCGAACCCAGACCCGATGGGAGCCGGCTTGCTGGCGAAGGCGGTGTGTCGGACAACCCAGCACTGACTGCTTAGACGCCATCGCTCCCGTCGTGCCTCCGGCGTCTCCCAGGATTCGCAGCGTGGAAAGGGGTGTAATCAAAACGCCGTTACGCCGCCGTCCACCGCCAGGGAATGACCGGTGGTGAACGCTGCGCCGTCGCTGCACAGGTACAGGACGGCGCTGGCGATTTCTTCGACGGTGCCGATGCGCCCGACCGGGTGCATCGTGGCAGCGAAGTCGGCTTTGCGCGGGTCGGCTTCGTGGGCACGGCGGAACATGTCGGTGTCGATCACTGCGGGGCACACCGCGTTGACCCGGATGCGCTTTTTGGCGTATTCGATGGCCGCCGATTTGGTCAAACCGATGACCGCATGTTTCGATGCCGCGTAGATGCTCATTTTCGGCGCTGCACCCAATCCTGCCACTGACGCGGTGTTGACGATCGCGCCGCCGCCCTGGGCCAGCATCAGCGGCAACTGATACTTCATGCACAGCCAGACACCTTTGACGTTGACGCCCATGATCGCGTCAAATTCGGCCTCGCTGCCCTCGGCCAGGCGGCCTTTCTCGATCTCGATCCCGGCGTTGTTGAACGCATAATCGACGCGGCCAAACACCTCGACTGCCTTGAGCATCATCTGCTGCACTTGCGCCTCTTTAGTGACGTCACAGGGCAGAAACAGCCCTTCACCTCCAGCCTGACGGATCAACTCAACAGTCTCCTCCCCGCCAGCATGGTCCAGATCCACCACGACGACCTTCAAACCCTCCTTCGCGAAGGCCAGCGCAGTGGCCCGGCCAATACCCGCCGCTGCGCCGGTGACCAGTGCCACCTGCCCGGAAAACGTCATGCTCATGAAATGATCCTTTTGTTATGGGGTTATGCAGACCGTGTCGGGCCAGTTTAGCGAGGGGTGTGGCGCATGCATCAGCACTATCAAGGCCCCGGTTACGGGATCATGGTTGGCAGTGATAAAGCGCTGTCGCTGCATCATTTGAATGGATCGACGCGCATTCGCTGCAAGGGCTTTGCTTGTGGGGATGCGGCTGCGGGTCTATCACTGGCGTTTCAACTCGCATCAGGACGCTGCCATGACTGCTCTCACCAATCGCCAATTCTTGCTCGCCCGACGCCCTACAGGCCCTGCGACCCGTGACGATTTCACCTACCAAACCGTGCCCGTGGCCGAGCTGACGCCGGGGCAAGTGCGGGTGAAGAACGAATACCTGTCGCTGGACCCCGCCATGCGTGGCTGGATGAATGAAGGCAAGTCTTACATCGCACCGGTCGGCCTGGGCGACGTTATGCGCGCGTTGGGGGTGGGCAAGGTCATCGAATCGCAAAATCCCGCGTTCGCGGTCGGCGATTACGTTCAAGGCGTGTTGGGGGTTCAGGATTATTTTGCGGGTGACCCCAAAGGGTTTCATAAGGTCGATCCGAAGCTGCTGCCATTGCCGGTGTACCTGGCCGCGCTGGGCATGACCGGCATGTCGGCCTACTTCGCGTTGCTGGAAGTGGGACAGCCAAAAGAAGGCGACACGGTTGTCATTTCAGGCGCAGCGGGCGCGGTGGGCAGCGTCGCCGGACAGATTGCCAAAATCAAAGGCTGCCGCGTGATCGGGATCGCCGGGGGCAAGGAGAAATGCCAGACACTGATCGACGAATTCGGCTTTGACGGCGTCATCGACTACAAAAACGAAGACATCCATGCGGCGCTGAAACGCGAGTGCCCGAAAGGCGTGGACGTGTATTTCGACAACGTGGGCGGCGACATCCTCGACGCGGTGCTCACCCGCCTGGCCTTGAAGGCACGCGTGGTGATCTGCGGCGCGATCAGCCAGTACAACAATAAGGAAGCGGTCAAAGGGCCGGCCAATTACCTGTCGCTGCTGGTCAATCGTGCGCGAATGGAAGGTTTTGTGGTGATGGATCACGCTGAGCACTTCGCCAAAGCCGGCATTGAAATGGCCGGCTGGCTGGCACAAGGCAAACTGAAGAGCAAGGAGCACATCGTCGAAGGCCTGGAGACCTTTCCTGAAACCCTGCAAATGCTGTTCAAAGGCGAAAACCATGGGAAGTTAGTGCTGAAGGTCTAAACCGCGAATGTGAAAAAAATGTAAAAAAACCCGTCACCAGTGATAACAATTCGCAATCACTTCCTGCTAGCATCTGCGCCGAAGAAACATTCGCATTGCCAGGGAGGCTTTTCGCAGACTCGATATCTACAGGAAGCTTCCCATGGCCTTACGCCTCCCTTCTCGCCCTACCCTGCTCGCGCTGTGCTGCTCGGTCAGTGTCAGCGCTTATGCCGCCGACCAGGCCATCGAACTGGGCGCCACCGCCGTCGATGCGCAAGCCATCAAACAGACGCCAAGCGCCTTGCCCGAGGAATTCGCGGGCGGTCAGGTCGCGCGCGGTGGGCAGATGGGGGTGCTGGGCAACCAGGACAACATGGACGTCCCGTTCACCATGACCAGCTACACCTCGAAGCTGATCGAGAATCAAGGTGCGGAGAACGTCGGCGATGTGTTGCTCAACGACCCTTCGGTGCGCATGTCCGGCGGCTTCGGCAACCAGTCCCAAGCCTTCGTGATTCGCGGGCTGCCGCTCAACGGCGACGATATTTCCTTCAACGGGCTCTACGGCGTATTGCCTCGGCAGATCATCTCTGTCGATTCGGTAGAACGGGTCGAGGTGTTCAAAGGGCCTAATGCGTTTCTCAACGGCGCCAGCCCGACCGGCACCGGCCTGGGCGGCAGCGTCAACCTGCAACCCAAACGCGCTGAGGACATCCCGACACGTCGCTACACCCAGGACATCTCCACCGACGGTCGCGTCGGCGAGCATCTGGACGTCGGCCAGCGCTTTGGTGAGGAGAACCGTTTCGGCGCGCGGCTGAACTTGAGTCAGCGCGAAGGCGAAACCGCCATCGACGACATGGATCAGCGCTCGAAGCTGTTCATTGCTGGCCTGGACTACCAAGGAGACCGATTCCGGATTTCCACTGATTTCGGCTACCAGAAGGAGCGAATCAATCACCTGCGCAATAACGTGCGGTTGGGCAGCGCGCTGACCAGCATTCCCCACGCCCCGGATTCGGACCATAACTACGGGCAGGACTGGAGCCATCAGGAAACCGAAGACACCTTCGGAATGGTCCGCGCGGAATACGACCTCAGCGACAGTTGGACGGCCTACCTGGCCGGTGGCGGCAAGCACACCCGCGAAACCGGTGTGTATGGCACGCCCGTTCTGACCAATGCTGCCACGGGCAATGGCACGATCAGCGCTTCCGATACCAACCACAACGAGGACAACGGCACGGTCATGGCCGGTGTGAATGGCCGGTTCCAGACCGGGCCGCTCAGCCATCAGATCGCGCTGGGCGCGGCGAGCATTTGGACCCGTCAGGAAAACGGTTACATCTTCTATAACAGCGCGCCGACCAATATCTACACCACCCCGGCGATCGCCAAGCCAGGCACACCGACCCTGGTCGGTGGTGATTTGGGCGATCCGGACCTGGCCGGCAAAACGCGCAATCGCAGTCTCGCGCTGTCGGACACCGTCGGCCTATTTGACGACTCGCTGTTGCTGACCTACGGCGTTCGTCGTCAACAGCTGCGAGTCGAGAACTACAACGTGAACAGCGGTGCTCGCACGTCGCTTTACGACGACGGCATCACCACGCCGGTGTACGGCATCGTCTACAAGCCCACTGACACGGTATCGCTCTATGCGAACCGCATCGAAGGCCTTGCCCAAGGCCCCACGGCCAGTGGCAACGTGGTGAACATCGGGCAGAGCTTCCCGCCGGGGCGCACCAAGCAATACGAGGCCGGCATCAAACTGGACACCGGCACGTTCGGTGCCAATCTGGCGGCATTCCGCATCGAAAAGCCTGCCGATGGCTTTATCGAAGGCAACGTATTCGTGCGCGAAGGCATGCAAGTCAACCGCGGTGTCGAGTTCAGCGTGTTCGGCGAACCTCTGGACGGCCTGCGTCTGCTGGGCGGTGCCACGCGCATGGAGTCGAAGCTGGAAGACACCGCGGGCGGCACCAACGATGGCAATCATGCGGTGGGCGTCCCGACCTTCCAGATGAACGCCAACGTCGATTGGGACGTGCCGGGCTTGCAAGGGGTGGCGCTCAACGCGCGTTTCCTGCGCACCGGCGGGCAGTATGCCAACCCGAGCAACACCCTGAGCCTGCCGACCTGGAACCGCTTCGACGCGGGCGCGCGCTATGCATTCAAGGTCGCGCAGAAAGACGTGACCCTGCGGGTGAACGTCGAAAACATCGCCAATAAGGATTACTGGGCGTCGGCCAATGGCGGCTACCTGACCCAAGGCGATCCGCGGTTGGTGAAGTTCTCCGGCACCATCGATTTCTGATGATCAGCGCCAGACAACAAGGCGCGTGACCGCCTGTGGGAGTGAGCTTGCGCACTCCCACAGCGTGGATCGTGGCATTCAATCCCAGTCGCGCTCGGCGCCCACTGGCTGATATTTTGCTGAACAAGTCTCCGATTCCGCTGCCAAAAGCACCTTGAGGCGCACTCTGGTGTAAGCTCGTGCGCTGTTGATTTCGATCCATCGAGAGGCTTATGCGGGCTCCCTTCCGACGTTCTACCCTTGCAGCGCTGCGCGGCTTCGAATCGTCCAGCGCGGCCATCACCCTTCTGCCGAGTGCTGCCGACTATCGCCGCACGTTGCTCGAAAAAATCGCGACGGCGACCCGGCGCATCTACATCGTCGCGCTGTATCTGCAACAGGACGAAGCCGGTCAGGAAATCCTCGACGCGCTCTATGCCGCCAAGGCCGCCCGGCCAGAGCTGGACATCGTGGTGCTGGTGGACTGGTTCCGCGCACAACGCGGGCTGATCGGCGCGGGCAAACAAGCGGGCAACTCGGCGTGGTATCAGGCGCAAAACCTCGAACACGATCAGGAAGTACCGATTTACGGCGTACCCGTTCAAACTCGCGAGTTGTTTGGCGTGTTGCACCTCAAGGGCAGCGTGGTCGATGACTGCGTGATCTACACCGGCGCCAGCATCAACAACGTTTACCTGCACAAACTCGGCAAATACCGGCTGGACCGCTATCAACTGCTGGAAAACAAGGACCTGGCCGACACGTTCCAGCGTCTGGTGCAGAAAGACATCCTGCCCTCCGACGCCGTGCATCGCCTGGACCTGCCGTCGCCGCCCGCATCACGCAGCATTCGTGGCGAAATCCGGCAGTTCCGTCAGCACCTCAAACGCGCCAGTTACGACGTGAACGAAGGCGTCCGCGAAAACGGCAAGCTGCGCCTGATTCCCTTGCTGGGCATCGGCAACAAGAACCCGCTCAGCAAGGTGCTGTGCGACCTGATCGCCGCGACCCGCGATCAACTGACGCTGTGCACGCCATATTTCAACATGCCGCTGGTGGTCAAGCGCGAGATCAACCGGGCGCTCAAGCGTGGCGTGAAGATCGACATCATCATCGGCGACAAAACCGCCAACGACTTTTTCATCCCGCCGCAGGAGCCGTTCAAGGTCATTTCGGCGCTGCCGTACTTGTACGAAATCAGCCTGCGGCGTTTCATGCAGAAGCATCAAACCGCCGTCGCCAGGCATCATCTGAACATTCATCTCTGGAAGGATGCCGACAACACTTTCCATCTCAAGGGCCTGTGGTCAGACGAGCGCTACACCGTGCTCACCGGCAACAACCTCAACCCCCGCGCTTTTCAGCTCGATCTGGAAAACGCCATCCTGATCGACGACCCCAAGGGCGAGTGGCTGAAACCCCGCGCCGAGGAGATCGACCTGCTGATGCGCAATACCCACCGCGTCGGCAAGTTCGATGAACTGGACACCCTCAGCGAATACCCGACTGGGGTGCGGACGTTTCTGCGCCGGGTCAGCCGGGTGCGGGTCGAACGTCTACTGTACCGGATCCTCTAGGCCTCATGAGCAAGAGCACCGGCATCCGCGCGCAACAAGCCGAAGAAACCCGCGCGCGCATTCTCAAGGCGGCGATCACGGTCTTCACTCGCGACGGCTATTCAGGCGGGCGCATCGAGAAGATTTCCGCCGAGGCCGAATCCAATGACCGGATGATTTATTACTACTTCGGCAGCAAGGAGAAGCTGTTCGTCAAGGTGCTGGAAAATACCTACGAGCGTTTCAATCAGGCCGAAAGCACGCTCAACCTCGACCCCTCAACGCCGGTGGAAACCTTGCGCCAACTGGTGGCGTTCGTGTGGGAGTACTACGTGAGCCACCCGGAATTCGTCGCCATCCTGAGCATTGAAAACCTGCACAAAGGCAAGCATGCCAGGCAGTCCAGCGAGTTGCGCAGGCTGTCCGGCGAAGCCGTGGGCGTGCTGCGGCCGATCATCGAAGCCGGCCAGCAACAGGGGCTGTTTCGCCATGATGTGGACCTGAAGCACGTCTACCTGATGATCGCCTCGCTCTGCTACTTCTATAACTCCAACCTCCACACCCTGACATCGTTTCTAGGCCAGGACATGGCGGCGCAGGAGGAGCGACAGGACTGGCTGGCGTTCATTCAGGATCTGGTGGTGCGGGGTGTGAGGGTGTTGGATTGAAGCGGTGCCTCATTGCTGAAATCCTTCGCCGGTCATGCGCCCTTTGTGGGAGCCGGCCCAATTGTCAATGGCTTCCGGGATTGGCCTTGAGGTACGCCACTTTCTCCTGCAACCTCGTCCACTGCGGCTCGTTCGGCGCGAAGGGGCTGCGCCACAGCTTGACGCGCAAGCTGTAGGAGCGTGGCTTGTCCCGCGATCGGCGGGGAACCCGTCGCAAAACCGGACGACGCTGTATGCCTGATACACCGCATATACCGACCTACGCGACCCAGGCGCGATCGCGGGACAAGCCACGCTCCTACAACAGGAACATGCATCAATGGGTGCCGGGCGTAGTCCGTGCGAGTGCCGGAATCACGCCACCATTTGTAGGAGTGAGCTTGCTCGCGATAAGGCGGTGTTTAGCGAAATAGCCGTGACTGACGCACCGCTATCGCGAACACGCTCACTCCTACACGGGTGCTGATTCAATGGCTTCCGGGATTGGCCTTGAGGTACGCCACTTTCTCCTGCAATCCCGTCCACTGTGGTTCGTTCGGCGCGAAGCGGTTACGCAGGTAGGCTGAGAGATCGCTGATCTGCGTGTCGCTCAAGCTGTCCTTGAAACCCGGCATGTAGCCCAAATCCGGGGTGGCCGGGTTGGAGATGCCCTTTTGAATCACTTTGATCAGATTGTCCGGCAGCGCGCTGTGGACGTTGGTGTTGTTGGCCAACGAAGGTCTCACGCCAAACAATGTCGGCCCCAAGCCATCGGCGTGACAACCCTGACACGACCCCTCGAACACCCGTTGGCCATTGCTCAACGCCTGGGCTGAAACCCTCGCTTGAGCGGTCGGCGCGGGCGTTGCTGACGACCCCGTCGCGGGTGCCGCATCAACGCCGCCATTCAGTGAAGCCAGGTACACTGCGATCGCTCGCACATCCGATTTCGGCAACTTCGCCAGTTCCGAGACCACCGGCCCCATCGGCCCAGCCGCGACGCCATGGGCATCGGAATAGCCCGAGCTCAGGTAATTGAACAGATGATCTTCAGTCCACGGGGTCGGCGATTTCGACAGGCTGTTGAGCGCGGGCGCCTCCCAGCCGTCGACCATTCCGCCCGCCAGAAACGACGCCCCGCCCTTCTCCGCGCCCATCAGGTTGCGGGGCGAATGGCAGGCAGCGCAGTGGCCCAATCCGTTGACCAGGTACTGCCCGCGATTCCACTGTGCGCTTTGCTCAGGCTTGGCCTGCACCTCGCCCTTGCGCAGAAACAGCGCGTTCCAGCCCGCCATCAACGGCCGCATATTGAACGGGAACTGCATGGCGTTGGCCGGCTGCACGTGTTTGACCGGGGTTTGCGACATCAGATAGGCGTACAGCGCCTGCATGTCGGCATCGTCGATATTTCGGAACGCGGTGTAGGGAAACGCCGGATACAGGTGTTTGCCATCGCGACTGATGCCGTCGCGCATCGCCCGTTCGAACGCCGGATAGGACCAGTTGCCGATGCCCGTTTCGGGATCCGGCGTGAGGTTGCTGCTATATAAAGTGCCGAAAGGGGTTTGCATCGCCAGGCCGCCCGCGTTTTTCACGCCGCCAGGGGCGGTATGGCAAACCGCGCAATCCCCCGCCGACGCCAACAATCGACCACGCTCCAGGGTCGCGGCGGACCAGGTGCCCGCGCTTGGCGGTGCTATCGGCGCGATCTCGGCGCGCCAGGGCAATGCCGTCGCCGCCACCCCCAGCACCGCGCCGAACGCGGCGAACAACGAGCCGAACAGCCATTTCGAGCGTTTGGCTTTCGGCGATTCCGGCGGGTTTTGGCTGGCGTCGTTGCCAGCGGTTTTCAGTGCCGCCAATACCCGCTCCGCTGTGATCGGCAGCTCGCGGAAACGAATGCCCGTGGCGTCGTAAATGGCGTTGGCAATCGCGGCGGCGCTGGGCACCGACGCCGACTCCCCTGCCCCCATCGGCGGTTCGGCCTGACGGGGCATCATCATGACGTCGACCTTGGGCACCTCCGGGAACGTCAGGATCGGATAACCACCCCACTCCTGACTGGCGATGGTCGATTCCTCGAAGGTCACCCGCTCCTTGAGCACGCGGCTGGTGGACTGAATCACGTTGCCGTGAATCTGGTGCTGGACCCCGGCCGGGTTGACCATCATGCCCGCGTCGTGACCAATCACCACCCGCGTCACAGACACATCGCCGGTGTGTTTGTCCACCGCCACGTCCGCGACCCACGCCGCCCACGCCGCGCCGAAGCCGGGAAACTTGCTGTGGATGTAACGGGCGTAGGCGAATCCTCGACCGCGCAGTACACCGTCTTCTTCCGGGGTTTGCATCGGCTGGGTACGCGGCGACCAGTCGGCACGGGCCGCGGTGGCCTTGACCAGCTCCGAGGCGCGCTCGTCGTGCAAATAGCGCAGGCGGTATTCGACGGGATCGACGCCTGCCGCGAAAGCGAGTTCGTCGATGTAGGATTCATGAGCGAAGGTGTTGGGAAGCGCCGACACGCCGCGCATCCACGAGGCGCGGACGATGGGCGCCATGTCGTTGATGGTCACCCGCATGTGCTCGATGTCGTAAGGCGGAATGGACGTGCGATCGCCCATCTCGAACATCACTGGCACCGGCTCGACGCGCCCGGTCAACAGCAACGCCAGCGTCGGCGAATTGTTGGACGGGTAGCTGGTGGTGAAGTCGTAACCGGCAATGTCGCCTTCGCGGGTCAGGCCGCCATCCACTTCCATCAGTTGCGCAGTGCCTTTGGGCTCCCATGCGTGTTCCTGCTCGCGGGTCAGTTGCACGCGCACCGGTCGACCCACGGCTTTGGACAGTAAGACCGCGTCGGCACAGACGTCATCGGCGCAATTACGGCCATAGCACCCCGCCGCTTCCATGCGGATGATCTCGATCTTTTCTTCCGGGTATTCCAGCAGCCAGGCGATATCAGCGCGCAGCATGTGAGGGTTTTGCGTACCGGACCAGATCCGGATGCTGTCTTCGCTGTAGTCCGCCAGCCCGCAAGAGGGTCCGATGCAGCCGTGGATCTGGTAGGGCCACAGATATTTGCGGGTCATCCGTTCGCTGGCGTTGCTCAGGGCTTCATCTACATTGCCCTTGTCCAGCACCACCCGCTGCACATGAGGGTTGTCACGAATCGCCTGCTCGACATCGCTCATGTCCGGCAACAGATGCTGCCAGGGCTTCCAACTGACCTGCAGTTCTTTGGCGGCTTTGGCGGCCTGTTCTTCACGCATCGCGACGATGCCGATGAAATCCCCACTCACCACGACCCGCACGATCCCAGGGATGTGCGCGATGGAAGACTCGTCAACACCCAACAGACTGGTGCCGACGAATTCGCCCGTGTCGTACCCGGCGTACGGCGGGCGCACGACACGACCGTGAAGCATGTCGGGCAGGCGCATGTCGTGAACGTAGGTCAGCTCCCCAGTAGCCTTGCCCGGAATGTCCACCCTTTGTGCGACGGTGCCCACCAGCTTGTAGTCTTCGAGACGCTTGAGCGGTGCGTCACCGGAAATGCGCAACTCGATGTGCTGGTCGGTCAGCAGTTCACCGAAGCGACTGCTGCGACCGTCGGGGGCCGTGATCACGCCGTTTTCGATGACCAGCGTGTCCGCGCCCATCCCCCAACGTTGCGCCGCTGCATTTAATAGATAGCGGCGGGCTTCGGCAGCGGCGTTGCGCAGCGGGATCGCTGAAATCTGCAGCGTGGCGCTGGCGATGGTCGCGCCTTGATTTGGCGCTCGCTCGGTGTCGCCGAGGATCATGGTCACCTGATCCATGCGCAGGTCGAGTTCTTCGGCGACGATCTGCGCCAGCGATGTGCGAATGCCGGTGCCGAGGTCGACATGCCCGTTGAAAGCGTAAACCGTGTCGTCCTGATCGATGGCGATGAACAGCCCCAGCTCCTTGGGCTTGACCGTCGGCGTACCGCCTTTGGCGACGGGACCGGACGGCGGCAGGATGTCATCGACGATCAACAGAACACCGTTTTTGGCCAGAAGGGAATCGCGAGTGGGCGTGGTCTGGGTCATAGGGGTATCCGGTTCAAAGCGAGTGACGAGCGGCCCGCATGACCGCGCGAAGGATTTCGAGGTGGGTGCCGCAGCGGCACAGATTGGCCGAGAGCTCGTTGCGGATCTGTGCCTCGGTGGGGTGCGGGTTGCGGTCGAGCAAGGCTTTGGCAGTCATGATCATGCCGTTCATGCAGTAACCGCACTGCGCGGCCTGCTCGTCGATGAACGCCTGTTGCACCGGATGCGGGCACGCTCGGGAACCGATGCCTTCCAGGGTGGTGATCTCCCGCCCTTCGGCGCCGGCCAGCGGGAACACGCAGGACCGCGCCGCCACCCCGTCGATGATCACCGTGCAGGCGCCGCACTCGCCCAAGCCACAGCCGTATTTCGGTCCGTTGAGTGCCAAGTCATTGCGCAGGACCAGTAGCAACGGGGTGTCCGCCATGGCCGTGACGGACGTTGCTTGTCCGTTGACTTGAAGCGTCACGGTCCGCTCTCCCGCGACCTTGGGCTCGCTCATCTCGCCTTCCCTATCTGTTACCGAGTGTCTCGGCCTTTTCGTGAAGTGATTACTTCATGAAAAGAGAGCAGGAAGCGTGCCAGCGGGGAAATGGGTGTAGCAAGCAGCTACCTGATGATCGAATGTCAGGAGCGCGCTTGCCCGCGA
>NZ_DDHJ01000013.1:146373-332726 GCF_002338065.1 Pseudomonas sp. UBA1879
CAAGCGCGCTCCTACAGGTGAGGGATCGTGAAGGTTTATTCCTCCGGCTCATCAATCAGCTTGCGCAACAGAAACAACACTGCCACGCGTTCGGCCGGATTGAGTTTGCCGAGGGTGATTTCGCTGATCTGTGCGGCGCGGGGCACCGTTTCCTGCACCAATTGGAGGCCGCTGTCGGTCAGGCTGCAAATGACTTTTCGTCGATCCTGCGGGTCCGGTTCCAAGGTGATCAGGTCGCGAGCCTTTAGCCGGTCGACGATGCCACGAATGGTGGCTTGGTCCACTGCGGTGGCCTTGACCAACTCGGTCTGCGAGCTGGGGCCGTGATCGCGCAAGGCGCACAGGGTGACAAACTGCACTGCCGTGAGCTGGGAATCGCCAACGTTCTGCTGGAAGATCGCCAAGTGACGCTGGTAGGCCTTGCGCAGCAAATGGCCGACCTGTTCGGAAAAGGTGTAGGACTGATCGTTGCGGGAGGGGTTGTCAGTGGACACGGATGACTCGTCGGGCGGGCAGTTGAGAATGGTGGGTACATTAACGGTTGCGGGGGACTAAAGGGAGTCTTCAGATCAACGCAAGTCGAAACTGCAAAGCAGAGCGTGTTCGCGATCGCAGAGTGTCAGCGACTCAATCAGCGCCTGGAAGGACGCATTCGCCAGCAAGCCGGCTCCCACAGATCACGAGGAACCTGAGGACCTGCTTCTGGCCGAAGGCCGTGGGAGCCGGCTTGCTGGCGAACGGTGTGACGCGGTCTTAAGCCTTACTTTGCCTTCGAGGCCTCTGGCGCCACCACATCACCACCCAGCACCACCGCCAGGTCATCCAGATAGATGTCGCAATGGCGCAGCGGGATGTCCAGGTGACAAGGCGTCTTGCGCTTTCCGCCTACTTCCGTGTTAGGCCCGGTGGAGAACAGGAAGTTGCCGTAGAACGCCCGGGCATCCATGCACATGCCGTCGTTCTTGTCATGCAGGCCCATGGCCGTCCACTGTGCTCGCGGTTGCAGTCCCCAGCCGATATGGGAAATGCCATACACCTCGGGGTCGTTGAAATACTTCATGTAATCGCGCAGGTATTCAGCTTCGAACCCGCCGTGAATCCGGGTGATGAAGCCCTTGTCGATCTCGAGGGTGATTTGCTCGCGGGAATAGGTTTTGAACGGCAACATGATGTCGCCCACGTCGATGACCAGCGTGCCCTCGGCGGTATCTTCGTTGGGCCAGGAGAACAGAAAACCGCTGGGCCAATGGTCCCAACGCCCCGGCTCGTCAGCGAAGCCGTATTCGGTCACGGAAGGGTACTGGCCCAATTGCGCCCGGAAATCGCTGCCCGCGCGCGATTTCACCTGGATCGACCGCGCGCCTTTCAGCACCTGCTCAGCGGCCAGCACCCGCGCTTTGTCCGCCAGCGTCGGCAGCATGCGCGCCAGTACTTCCGGGGGTTCGACCGCCAGCAAAATCCGCGTGCCGGTCTTGAGGATCTGCTCCTGCTCCGGCGAATGCAGCAGCATCATCGTATCGACGATCAGGTCTGCCGCTTCCAGCGCTCGTTGTGCGGCGAGATTGCCGGTGAGCGCCGTGTCGCCGCAATAAGCGGTCATGTCGTTGCCCATGGCCTTGGGGTGATTGAACGACGGCAACTCCACCGCATAGACCTTCGCGCCCAGACGCTGGGCGGCCTCCATCGCCGAGCGCACGGTGCGCTGATCGGAATAATGGCTCTTGAGCACGGCAACACTCTGCGTGGCGTCGACTTTCGACAGTTTCAACACGTGCTCGAACATTTGGGTCAATTCGCAATCGCTAACCGGCATTTCTCGTCTCCTCGTCATTCGGCCTTTCGCCAAATGCACCATTGAAAGGCATCGCGCTTCAGACTAGTGCATATTTTCAAGCGTATACACTGTATAAAAGCGATCAGACATCAAAAGGATGCTGCGTGCAATAGCCACGCCACTTCGTTACCAACGCACACAAACCCCTATTTTCAAGGTTACCAAGGGTGACATGCCTGTTTGCGACGTCGCACGATTATTTTCGAGACGCCTATTCACATTTAAAAAATTCAGCGTATACACTCTAAAAACACCATGCGACGAAGAACCTTCATCGCCTGTCACTCATCCGAGATTCACGAAACACGAAGGAAAGCGCGCCATGTCCACTACGCAAAAAATCGCCATCGTCGGAGCCGGTCTGGGTGGAGCAGCTGCCGCCACGCTGCTGCAACAGGCAGGGTTTCAGGTCGATGTGTATGAGCAAGCTCCGGAGTTTTCCCGCATTGGTGCAGGGATCCACATGGGGCCCAACATCATGAAAATTTTCCGGCGCATGGGCATCGAGCAGGCGCTGAGCGACATGGGCTCGCACCCTGATTTCTGGTTCAGCCGCGATGGCGCCACCGGTGACTACCTGTCGCGTATCGCACTCGGCGAATTTTCCCGAAAGGAATACGGCGCGGCCTACATCACGGTGCACCGCGGCGACCTGCATGCCCTGCAAATGTCGACGCTGGCGCCGGGCAGCGTGCACTTCAGCAAGTGCCTGACCACCCTCGAAGAACGCGACAACGGTGTGCGCCTGAACTTCGCCGATGGCACCCACGCTGACGCCGACATCGTGATAGGCGCCGACGGCATCAACTCGAAGATCCGCGAAGAACTCCTCGGTCATGAAAAACCGCTATACAGCGGCTGGGTCGCCCACCGCGCGCTGATCCGCAGCGAGGTCCTGACCAGGTACAACCTGGACTTCGAAAACTGCGTGAAATGGTGGAGCGAGGACCGTCACATGATGGTCTACCACACCACCGGCAAGCGCGATGAGTACTACTACGTCACCGGCGTGCCGCACCCTGCATGGGATTTCGACGGCAACTTCGTCGACAGCAGTCAGGCAGAAATGTACGAAGCCTTCGCCGGTTATCACCCCACCGTGCAGGCGCTGATCGAGTCCACTGAAACCGTCACCAAATGGCCATTGCTCAATCGCAACCCGCTGCCGCTGTGGAGTCGCGGGCGTCTGGTGCTGTTGGGCGACGCCTGCCATCCGATGAAACCGCACATGGCTCAAGGTGCCGGCATGGCCATCGAAGACGCCGCGATGCTGACCCGTTGCCTGCAAGAGACTGGCATCAGCGACTATCGCACCGCCTTTGAATTGTATGAAGCCAATCGCAAGGAACGCGCGTCCCGCGTGCAGGCCGTGTCCAACGCCAACACCTGGCTGCGCACCCAGGAAGACCCGGCCTGGGTCTACGGTTACGACCTCTACGGCCAGGAACTGAAATCGGGGGTGATCGCATGAGCACGTTCATTCACGGCGGCAACGTTCAAGCCAACGGCATTCGCCAGCATTATTTGCGCTACGGCGGCACCCAACACGCGGGCAAACCGGCGCTGATCCTGATTCCCGGCATCACCAGCCCGGCGATCACCTGGGGCTTCGTCGCCGAACGCTTCGGTCAGTCGTTCGACACCTATGTGCTCGACGCCCGCGGACGTGGTTTGTCGTCCACAGGCCCCGATCTGGATTACAGCGTCGACACCTGCGCCGATGACATCAGCGCCTTTGCCGCCGCAATGGGCATTCACAGCTATCACTTGGTGGGGCATTCGATGGGTGCGCGGTTCATCGCGCGAACCTCGGTGCGTCACCCAAGCGGCCTGAAAAGCCTGGTGCTGATCGATCCGCCGGTGTCCGGCCCGGGTCGCCGCGAGTACCCGTCGAAACTGCCGTGGTACGTCGACTCGATTCGTCAGGCACAGAACGGCATGAGCGCCGACGACATGCGCGCCTTCTGCCCGACCTGGACCGAAGAGCAATTGCAACTGCGCGCCGAGTGGCTGCACACCTGCTACGAACCGGCCATCGTTCGTGCTTTCAACGACTTCCATGAAGAAGATTTCCATCAGGACCTGCCGAAGATGCCGGTCCCTGCCCTGCTCATCGTCGCGACACGTGGCGGCGTGATTCAGGCCGAAGACGAAGCCGAAATCCGACAACTGCAGCCGAACATTCAGATCGCGCGGGTCGAAGACGCCGGGCACATGATTCCGTGGGACAACCTGTCGGGGTTCCTTGCAGCGTTTGGGGATTTTTTGGGTGCGCCTTTGGCTTAACGCTATGCGCGCTCTCTGTAGGAGTGAGCTTGCTCGCGATTGAGATACGTCAGGCACTGTTGCAGCGTCTGGTTCGACGCATCGCGAGCAAGCTCACTCCTACAGGATCCGGATCAGACTTCAGACCGGATGCCACTATTCGAAACCGTGCGTCCAAAGGAGAACGGGATGAGCAACCACCAAACCGCCAACGCCAATTACCAAGGCGTCTGGGGCAATCGCATCGGCTTCGGGCAAAAACCGGCGCTGCTGATGATCGATTTCATGCAAGGCTACACCCAACCCGGCGCGCCGTTGTTCGCGCCCGGTGTGGTCAGTGCCGTGGCCGAAAGCGTCGAGCTGCTGGCCAGCGCGCGGCAGCACGGCATTCCGGTGGTGCACACCAACATCCGCTACCATCCGACACATTTTGCCGACGGCGGGATCTGGGTGAAAAAAGCGCCAGTGATGAAGGACATGGTTGAGGGCAACCCCCTGGCCGCGTTCTGCGAAGGCGTGCTACCGCTGCCGGAAGAAGTGGTGATCAGCAAGCAATACGCCAGTTCGTTCTTCGGCACCTCGTTGGCATCGATGCTGCACGCTCGAGGGATCGACACCGTGGTGCTGGCCGGTTGCTCCACCAGCGGCTGCATTCGGGCCACGGCAGTGGACGCGGTGCAACACGGCTTTCGCACCATCGTCGTGCGCGAATGCGTCGGCGACCGTCACCCCGATCCCCATGAGGCCAATCTGTTCGACATCGACAGCAAATACGGCGATGTCGTCAGCAAGCACGAGGCGCTGGAGCAGTTTCGAGCGACACGCCAGGAGCTATGAGCTACGAGTTGCAAACTAGAAGCTAGAGCGCGACGCAGCCTGCTCTTCTCTTGAAGCTTGCAGCTCGCAACTAACGACGCCAGGAGACACCCATGCCCTCTGCGAATGTAGAAACCGCTGCGACAGACGCCGCGGACCCGATCAAAGCGCTCTACCACAAGATCACCTGGAAGCTCATCCCGTTCCTGTGTTTCTGCTACCTGGCGGCCTACCTGGACCGCATCAACATCGGCTTCGCCAAGCTGCAGATGCTCGACCAGCTGCATTTCAGCGAAACCGCGTTCGGCCTCGGCGCCGGGCTGTTTTTCGTGGGCTACATCCTGTTCGAAGTGCCGAGCAATCTGGTGCTGGAGAAAGTCGGGGCGAAAATATGGATCGCCCGGATCATGATCACCTGGGGTGCGCTGTCGGTGTGCACGCTGTTCGTCAGCACGCCAATGCAGTTTTACGTGCTGCGTTTCTTCCTCGGCGCCGCCGAGGCGGGTTTCCTGCCAGGCGTGCTGTTCTACCTGACCACTTGGTTCCCGACCTATCGCCGCGGGCGCATCATCGCTTTGTTCATGATCGGCCTGCCGCTGTCCAGCGTCATTGGCGGCCCGCTGTCGGGCTGGATCATGGGCCATTTCGATCAGACGGCCGGGCTGCGTGGTTGGCAGTGGCTGTTCCTCATCGAAGGCATTCCCAGCGTGTTGCTCGGCGTGCTGACATTCTGGGCCCTGCCGAATGCGCCAAAAGACGCGAAATGGCTGAACACGGCTGAGCAGACGTTGCTCGAAGGCGAGCTGCGCCTGGACGATGCCGAGGGCAAGGACAGCAAGCACAGCTTCCGCGATGGCTTCTTCAATCTGAAAGTGTGGATGCTCGGCGGCATCGATTTTTCGATTCTGCTCAGCGCCTACGCCATGGGCTTCTGGATGCCGACCTTCATCAAAAACGCCGGGGTCACCGACACTTTCCATATCGGGGTACTGACCGCCCTGCCCAGCGTGGCCGCGCTGATCGGCATGCTGATGATCGGCGCCAGTTCCGACCGCCGCCGTGAGCGCCGTTGGCACATCATCGTGCCGTTCTGGATCGGCGCCGTGGCCATGGCCGCCAGCCCGTTCTTCACCCATAACGTCATCGCTACGGTCGCCCTGTTCGCTGTGGCTTCGGCTGCGATCATCGGCGCGGTGCCAGTCTTCTTCAGCTTGCCCGCGACCTTCCTCAAGGGGCGCGCGGCCGCGACGGGTTTCGCCCTCGCCTGCTCGCTGGCGAATATCGCCGGGCTGGTGAGCAACTCGATGATGGGCATCGCCATCGACGTCACTGGGAGCAGCGCCGGAGCGCTATGGTTCTTCGCCGGGTGTCTGGTGCTCAGCAGTTTGCTGGTGGTGGCATTGCCAGCGAAGTTGGTGAATCGGTAATTTCTCCAGCCAGACACGGTCCCTGTGGGAGCCGGCTTGCTGGCGAAAGCGGTGTATTAGCAGCAGAGGTGGCGCCTGACACGCCGCCTTACCCAGCAAGCCGGCCCCCACACTGGAACTGCGTTTATCCAATAACAACCTTGGAACGAACCAACCATGCAGGCACTCCTCAAACGCTGCGCTCTGGCCATCACCCTGGGCCTATCTGGCACTTCGCTGTCGGCGGCAGAAAAAGTCATCTTCGACACCGATTTCAACGTGCTCAACGACGACGGTCAGGCCTTCATCATGCTGGCGCAACTGCACGCGCAGAAACGCATCGACCTGCTGGGCATGACTCTGGTCAGCGGCAACGCGTGGGTGGATCAAGAACAGGTCGACGCGCTCAAAGCTGTCGAGCGCATGGGCGTGGAGAAAGAGATCGGCGTGTATTCCGGCGCGGCCTATCCGCTGCTGCACGATTACGCCACGTATGAGCAAGAAAAAGCCCTGTTCGGCGCAGGCTGGCCGGGGGCGTTCAAGCACCCGCGCCCGACTTCGCCTTCACAGCTGGTCGCGCCGCCCGATGGTCTGGCGACCCACACAAAACTGCGCAACGAATCCGCCGCTCAGTTCATTGTCGACAGCGTGAAGAAGAACCCCCATGAGGTGACGATTCTCGCCGTCGGCCCGCTGACCAACATTGCGCTGGCGATTCGCAGCGCGCCGGAGATCGTGCCGCTGATCAAGCGCATCGTGTACATGGGCGGCGCCATTGAAATCCCCGGCAACACCACCCCTGCGGCGGAATTCAACTGGTGGTTCGATCCGGAGGCCGCAAAAATCGTCCTGCGCTCGCCGATCGAACACGTGATCTTCCCCAATGATGTCTGCGAGAAAGTCACTTTCAACGCGTCGGTGTATCAACGGATCATCGGCAAACCCGGGGTGATTCCGGACCTGTACAAAACCGTTCTGGGCCCTGAATTCAGCAACGACCCGAACTACCAGAGCTTTACCTGGGACAGCCTGCCCGCGCTGTACCTCGTACACCCGGAACTGGTGACGGAATCGAAGGATCTCTGGGTCGACATCGACACCCATTTCGGCCCGGACTACGGCCGCTCGCTGGGCTACAAAAAAGGTGCGCCAGTAGGCACGCAAAAGGCCAAGGTGGTGTATGCCGTCGATCAGCCGAAGTTCTGGGACGAATACGTGAAACTGGTGACGCTGCCTGCGCCGGTGAAGCGTTGATACGCCGCCTTCTCGCGGATATCTCCTGTGGGAGCCGGCTTGCTGGCGAAGGCGGTGAGTCAGTCAATTCATATGAACCTGACAACCCGAATTCGCCAGCAAGCCGGCCGCCTTCTCGCGGATATTTCCCCTGTGGGAGCCGGCTTGCTGGCGAAGGCGGTGTGTCAGTCAACCTATATGAACCTGACAACTCGAATTCGCCAGCAAGCCGGCCGCCTTCTCGCGGATATTTCCCCTGTGGGAGCCGGCTTGCTGGCGAAGGCGGTGTGTCAGTCAACCTATATGAACCTGACAACCCGAATTCGCCAGCAAGCCGGCTCCCACAGAATAAAAGCCTGCTGCATGACCGCATTCAGCCCCTCAACGCCTAACCCATCAGCGCAATCAACTGCTGCCGCTGCGCATCGGTCAACAGCGGTCCCAGCGCCGCCCCGGCGTTGTCCTTCATGTATTTGGGGTTGCCCGTGCCCGGGATCGCGCAGGTCACGGCAGGGTGCGAGATCAGGAATTTCAGCGCCAATTGCGCCCAGCTGTTGGCCTGCACTTCCCCAGCCCAGCCTGGCAACGGTTTGTCACGCAGCCGCCCGAGCAACCCGCCGCCGCCAAAGGGTCGATTGCAGATCACCGCCACTCCACGTTCCCGGCATAACGGCAACAACCGCGCCTCGACCGCCCGGTCGTCGAGCGCGTAGTTGATTTGCAAGAAGTCCAGTGGCTCGGCCTTGAGCACGGCTTCCACTTCGTCGTAGGCCGATGGGGTGTAATGAGTGATGCCGATGTATCGAATGCGCCCCTGCTCCTTCCACTGTCGCAAGGTGGGCAGGTGAGTTTTCCAGTCCAGCAGATTATGGATTTGCATCAGGTCGATGCGGTCGGTTTGCAATAAGCGAAAAGAGTCCTCCATCTGCGCAATGCCCTCCCGTTTGCCCCGGGTCCAGACTTTGGTGGCCAGAAAGGCAGGCGAGCGCGGCTGATGGATCGACAGCAATTCCCCTGTCGTCTGTTCAGCGCGGCCGTACATGGGCGAGCTGTCGATCAGCGTGCCGCCGGCCATGAACAGTTCATCGATGACATGGGGCAGCGCTTTATAGTCGTCAGTGTCGGGCGCGACGTCGAAGCCTCGGTAGGTGCCGACGCCGATCATCGGTAACGGTTCGCCACTGGAAGGGATGTTTCGGGTAAGCATCGTGCGACCTCCTTGAGTACCAGCCGTTGTGACCTGTGGGAGTGAACCTGCGCGTACGGCAGCAGCCTTCAGCATCAGCGCGGCCGAAGCGCCCGCCGCAAGGATGAGCAGGCGTCGTCGAGTGAGAGCGGTCGAGTCAGTCATGCTGGGCACCGCATCGATGCGCGCCGGGGAGGTGTCTGGAGCGGGCCATGGCGGCTCTCCTGGTCGGGCCATGAAGGATCGACCGTCGAAGGTCGGGATCGGTTCACCGGCTATTTCGTCCACGCCGACAAGATAGGCGGAACGCACCTTGTGAGCTGCGCGTCACACCTTATGCACTCACCCACGGAGCCAACGACATGAAAGCGCTGATTACCTTGCAAGAACTCGCTGAAGCAGACCTGCGTCCTTATAAAGAAATCTGGCTGACCTCGGCACGAGCGGTGGCCGAAAGCGGTCATCAGGAAGATGAGTTGTGCCTTTGGCGATCCGACATGGTCTTCAATCACGACATGATGAGCGAAGGCACCCACGATCAGAACCTGCAAGGCATCTGGCTGGTGGTGGACAACCTCGACGACCCCGATCAAGTACTGGAAGTCGAAGACGAAGTGCGTCAGCGATTGATAGCGCTGAACATGGAAGGCGAGTTCTACCCGGCGGAAGTGGGCGATGGGCATTCGTTTGCGCAATCAGCGACGCACCCACAGGGCGATTGAGCCTGCCACCTGAATCCCTGCTGAACAGGCTGTGTCGACACCATCGGTTTCGGCCACAGATTGCCCCTCGAACACAGGGAAGAAGCCGCTTTGCGCATCGAATTCAAGACAAACGGCTTCAGCGAGGTAAACCTGTGCTGCGCTACCAGCCAGCAACGGGCTGAAATACTGAGTCCTCTCAAAGCCGAACGCGCCGCCCCCGCTGAACGCTGAACATCCATCAGCACCTTAGTAGACGTCGACGCCAGCGGCCCGGTGCCGCCATTACCGTAGCGCTCAGGAAATCGTCATGAAGGTGATGATGTCCGCCGCGACCGAGATGGCCACCGAAGGCGTGTAGTGCGGGTGCCTGATTGAGCAGTCTGGAAGGCAGCCCCAAAGACAGTCCCGTGTAGGGGCTTTCCGAAAATCCTGTAGTCAGGCCGTTTTTGGCGGTGTGTCTGATGACACCTGTCGAATCGCGTCTCTATCGTTGCGTCCTCATTTCACTGGAGCAGGACGCTTTTCCCGTGTCGAAACCTCACGTATTTGTGAACGATCGGCCCAGTCCTACCACGACTTGCGCGACCGCCTGCTTGCTATCCCCAATGGCGCTCGTCCAAAGTTCGATCAACTCAATCAGTACCACAGCGCGACTGCGTTAATGATGTGCCGCTGAGCCTGCGTATCTGGACAGCGGGCCCCATATTGAGCAGTTGTCTGATGCTGGTGGCCGCCGTTGGCTATTGGTTTTTGGAGCAGATCTGGAAGGAGCAGTCCGGCTTGCCGGCGGTAGCGATTTGAATGGCGCCACAACCGGCAAGCCGGACTGCTAAGAAACGATATCGCCTTCATCAACAAGCGGAACGGTTACAGAACGACTGCTCGCCTCACTTCTTCAACGCATCAAACGCCTCAAGCGCGTGCATCGAGTAGATGTACGCCGCCCCGGCATTCAGCGAGATGGCGGTCGCGGCGGCGGCCGCCACTTCTTCACGGGTCGCACCGGCGGCAATGGCGGCTTCGGCGTGAGCCCCAAGACAACCGTCGCAGCGGGTGGTGATGGCCACGGCGAGGGAAATCAGCTCGCGGGTCTTGGCGTCGAGGACGTTGTTTTCCGCCGAGGCCTCGCCAAGGGCCATGTAGGCCTTGACCATTTTCGGGTTGGATTTGGACAACGCGCCAAAGGACTGCTTGATGGTGGAAACGAGGTCGGGCCAATTGCTGAACATGGTGGTATCTCCTGAGGGCGGCGACTAGACTGCGCCGGGAACACATACAGTTTCCGCCAGCAAGGCTTTCCTGACTTGCTCGTTTGGCTCATTTCTTTGTCCGAAAGTCGCATATGCACGCCATCGACACGCTCATCACACTTGCCGACGTTCGCGGGCGCCTCGATCTTCGCTGTCAATTCCAGGGCGACTGGGCCCTTGACCATGAGGCGGAAGCCGATGGCGTCGCGCCCTACCACATTGTGCTGGCGGGCCACTGTCAGGTGGAGTTGCCCGATGGCCCTCGGTTGAAGCTGGTCGCCGGAGACATCCTGGTGCTACCAGGCGGCATCCCTCATGTTTTGGTGAGTCCTGGCCCGCGAGTGCCTGCATCGACACCGCGCGCAGAAACCGGGGGGCTGTTGACGGTCCACAGGCTGGGTGAAGGTGCCGAGTCGGACCTGCTTTGCGGGCGATCGGGTGACATCCCGGCTCGAGAAATACTGTTCGGATTTCACTGATTGGCGCTTGGGCAGATTCTGTAGGAGTGAGCTTGCTCGCGAAAAGGCCTGCCCAGGCGTTGCATCTCCTGCGCCTGGCAAGCAGCCTTCGTGAGCAAGCTCGGCCTACCGGTACACGACTCGCTGACAAACAGATTGAGCATCCATGGGCTTAGCCTGGCCGCGAAGGGTGATTTCAGATGTTGCCCATTTGACCAATCATACCGGTGCCTTTACCCCCAGTCGCTTCCACATCGGCTTGGTCAGGCGCTGGGTGTTTTTGTACCCCGCCCAGGGGTCGGCTTTGAGTTTGCGCAGGCGTTTGAGCAGGTTGCCGATGTTCCACTGGGCTGAGGATTTCAGCCCGGCGAGTTCATCACGAGCGATGGGCACCGAGACTGGCAACCCTGGCCGAGCACGGACCGAATAGGCGACGACGGTGCTGGCGCCTCGCGAATTGCGCAGGTAGTCGATGAATATTTTGCCGACGCGGTTTTTCGGGCCGGACGTCGCGGTGAAGCGCTCGGGCAATTGCTGCGTGATGAACTGGGCGAGCGCTTTGGCAAAGGCTTTCACGGTGTCCCAATCGGCCTTGCGCGCCAGCGGCACCAGGATATGCATGCCCTTGCCGCCGCTGGTTTTGACGTAGGCGTCCAGCCCCAACTCATCGAGCACCGAAAGGGTCAGTTGCGTGGCTTCGACCATGCTCCGCCAAGGCAGATCGGGGTCCGGGTCAAGGTCGAGGACGAAGTGGTCGGGCAGTTCGATCTTGTCGTAGGTCGAGCCCCACGTGTGTAACTCGATAGTGCCCATCTGCGCCGCACCGACCAGCGCCTGTACGGTGTCGATTTCCATCAACCGCGCATGACCGGGATCAAGCCCGGGCTCCAGCTGTTTGATGTTGGGAATGGCCAGCCGCTCGGAATGCTTCTGAAAGAACTGCTCGCCCTCGACCCCTTCCGGACAGCGCAACAGCGCCACGGGGCGATGATCGAGGTGGGGCAGAATCCAGTCGGCAATCGACTCGTAATAGTGCGCAAGGTCGATTTTGTGCAGCCCGCTCTCCTTGTCGATCACCCGCTCGGGATGGCTGATGATCACACCTGCCACGTCTACCTTCTCCTTTGCCGTCCGTTTACTGGCCGGTTTGGGCGGCGACGCTGGCGCTGCAGAGGCCCCGGATTTCGAGGCCTTGGATTTAAAAGGCGCTTTGATGTCTTTAGGTGTTTTCGGGTATTCGTGGACCACTTCACTGGCTGGTTTGTCGCTGCGCAGGGCAATAAAGGCCGCATGACGAATGATGCCCTCGCGGGTCCACTCGCCAAACTCCACCTCACCCACCAATGTCGGTGCGATCCAGTGCACGCCCCGGGCCTGGGCGCTGGTGAGCTTTTTCTTCAGCGGCGACGCGTCCTGCTCCAGCATCTTCATCTGCTCAAACATCTCCCCAAGCATCTTCTGGTTGAAGCCGGTCCCCACGCGGCCGGCGTACACCAACCCGGCACCCTCTTCGTTCACCGCCAGCAGCAACGCGCCGAAGCCGCTGCGTGAGCCCTGGGGTCGGGTGTAGCCGACGATGACGAACTCCTGCCGCAACTTGCACTTGAGCTTGATCCAGTCAGGACTGCGACGGGACTGATAGGGGCTGCCCGAGCGCTTGCCCACGACCCCTTCCAGCTGCAACAACGCGGCGCTTTCGACAATGTCGCGATGATTGGCCGAGAACGCATCCGAGAACCTGAGCATGCCCTTGCGTTGCCGACCGAGCATTTTCTTCAGCAATGCCCGGCGTTCTTCCACCGGTTTTTCGCGAATGTCTTCGCCTTCAAAAAACGGCACATCGAACACGTAGTAAACGATGTCTTTGCTGCGACCGATCTCGAACGCGTTTTGCAACGCTTGAAAATCCGGCAGTCCCGCGTCATTGAGTACGACCATTTCGCCGTCGAGCCAGCCATCGCCCAACTTCAGATCGGCAATCGCCTTGGCCTGCAAGGGCATACGCTCGGTCCAGTCGTGACCGTTGCGGGTGATCAGGCGCACCTCGCCGTCCAGAATCCGGGCCATGATCCGGTAGCCGTCGAATTTGATTTCGTACAGCCAGTCGCCTTCAGGCGGCGTGTCCATCAGGGTCGCTAATTGCGGCGAGAGCTTGTCCGGTACACGGGATGTTTTCTTCGCAGGCTTCTTGCCCGCCTTGCTCGAGGGTTTCGGCTCCGATGCTTTCCGATCAGCAGCGTTTTCATCGGTAGCCTGGGTTGACGCAGCCTTTTTGCGCTTCGAGGGCTTGGCCGGGGCGCGCGCCTCGCCGACTGTCGCGCCACTGACCACGCTTTCCGGCCTGTCCAGGACGATGTCGTACTCCTCTTCGGGACGCACCGCGTGATCCTTTTCCTTGATCAGCAGCCACTGCTCCTTGTCGCCGCTGCCGCGCAAATGCGTGCGCACCAAGGCCCAATCGCCTGTGAGTTTTTCACCGATGAGGGTGAACTTGAGCTTGCCGGCGGTGTAGGTTTCTTGGGGATCGCCATGGGGCTGCCAGATGCCCCGGTCCCAGACGATCACGTCACCTGCGCCGTATTGCCCTTCGGGGATGCTGCCTTCGAAACTGCCGTAGCCCAGGGGATGATCTTCGACGTGCACGGCGAGGCGCTTGTTTTTCGGGTCCAAGCTCGGCCCTTTGGGCACCGCCCAGCTTTTCAACGTGCCGTCCAGTTCCAGGCGGAAGTCGTAATGAAGATTGCGCGCATCGTGTTTGTGAATGACGAACGTCAGCGCCTTGCCCTTGCTGCTGCGCGCCCTACCCGCGCTTTCCGGAGGCTCGGAGGTGATGTCGAAATTGCGCTTGCGGGTGTACTCACTCACAGGTTTTGCCATGATCGATCAATCCTCTGCACCCCGCGCGCGATGCGCCGGGCAGTTGTCAACACAAGGCGCTGCGTCTCCAATCGGGCCTCAGGACGCCTTGGTCGTCTTTTTCCTTGCAGGGGCTCGCCGTTTGGCCGGGGCTACGTCATCAGCGTCTGCGGTTTTGCTCTTGCTGGCAGCTTTGGTTTTGGCTGGAGCCTTGGTGGAACCGCCGCGGCTGCCCAGGCTACGTTTAAGCAGTTCAGTCAGATCGATGACATCTGCCGATTTACGCTCGGTCTCCCCGGCGTCGGTTTCCACGTCCTCGATCTTGCCTTCCCGGGCCTTGGTCTCGACCAGCGTCATGATCTGGTCCTGGAACGTGTCGCGGTATTCTTCGGCGTCAGGGGTCCACTCGGTGCTCATGTCCTTGACCAGCCGTTTAGCCATGTCCAACTCGCTCTTGCTGAGCTTCACGTCGGTGGCTTCCTTCGGCAGGTCCAGACTGTCCAGGCCCCGCACTTCAGCGGGCCAGCGCAGCAGCACCAGAATGATCGCCGAGTCCAGCGGCATCACCGCCGCCAAGTGCTGGCTGGTTCGAATGACCACATGAGCCAGCGCGACCTTGCCGGTGTCTACCAGCGTCTGCCGTAACAGAGCGTAGACCTTCTCACCGCGCTTGTCGGGGGCGAGGAAATACGGTGTGTCGATGTTCTGCAGCGGAATCTGACCGGCGTCGACAAAGCCGAAAATGTCGATGGTCTGCGTGGATTTGGGGTGCGCAGCGCGAATCTCGTCTTCGCTGATCACCACATAACGGCCCTTCTCGTACTGCACGCCCTTGACGATGTTCTCCTTGGTCATTTCCTTGCCGGTGACCTTGTTGATGCGCTTGTAACCGACCGGGTCCATGCTGCGCTTGTCCAGCCAGTCGAAATCGACACCCTGCTGCGACGTCGCTGATACCAGCGCCACAGGGATGTGCACCAGCCCGAAACTGATCGCGCCTTTCCAGATTGACCGAGCCATCGCGTTTATTCCCAAGGGGTATGTGTAGCAATGACTGGGGAGGCAGAGGAAAAGTTTCGGATGGATGACGGGTGCCCGCGCGACGGCCCCTGGCCATTCCTTTGAGGCATAGATCATATCGATCCAATCGGCCTTCTTAACGCTACGAAAAGGCGTTAGCCTCCTTCACATTCTTCATCCCATGCCCGTGGCAGAGCGTTTCTGTCACCGCGGCGACGCTTTATCGAGACTGCGCCATGACTTCCATGCCTCACCCCGCCGCCCACGGCGCTACCATGACCAAAGGGTTGGCGATGCTGTTCGCCTTTTGCTGCGGCGCCATCGTAGCCAACATTTATTACGCTCAGCCGATCATTGGCCTGATCGCCCCGGACATCGGGTTGTCGAGCACGCTGGCCAGTCTGATCGTTTCGTTGACGCAGATCGGCTACGCGGTCGGACTGTTTTTTCTAGTGCCGCTGGGCGACTTGCTGGAGAACCGCAAGTTGATGATGGCCACTACCGCCGTGGCGATCCTGAGTCTGCTGAGCGCGGCGTTCGCCCAGACGCCGAATCTGTTTCTACTGGCCTCGCTGCTGGTGGGGTTCAGCTCGGTGGCGGTACAGATTCTGATTCCGCTGGCCGCGCATCTGGCCCCCGAAGAAACCCGTGGCCGCGTGGTCGGCAGCATCATGGGCGGCTTGTTGTTGGGGATTTTGCTGGCCCGTCCCGCTTCGAGCCTGATCGCCGACCATTTTGGCTGGCGCGCGGTGTTTGGCACGGCAGCGGTGATGATGCTGCTGATCAGCGGCGTACTGGCGACCACCATTCCCAAGCATCAGCCCGCCCATAACGCCAGTTACGGACAGCTGTTGAAATCGCTGTGGACGTTGCTCGCCAAGCAACCGGTCCTGCGCCAGCGTGCGTTTTATCAGGCGTGCATGTTCGCCACGTTCAGCCTGTTCTGGACCGCCGTGCCGCTGGAGCTGGCGAGCCATTACGGCCTGTCACAAAGCCAGATTGCGCTGTTCGCGCTGGTCGGGGCAATCGGCGCCATTGCCGCGCCGATCGCTGGAAGGCTGGCCGACGCCGGCCACAGCCGTCAGGCGAGTCTGTTTGCAATGCTGTTCGCCGCCTTGAGCTTTCTGCCCAGCCTGGTGCAACCGGCTTACGCGGTCATCGGCATGGCGGTGACCGGCGTCGTGCTGGACTTCTGCGTGCAAATGAACATGGTCGTCGGCCAGCGCGCGGTGTATGCCCTGGATGCCAAGAGCCGCAGCCGCCTGAATGCGTTGTACATGACCAGTATTTTCCTGGGTGGCGCCACCGGTTCAGTGATCGCCAGTGCGCTGTACGACCACGGCGGCTGGGGCTGGATCGTCATCGCGGGCAGCGCCTTTGCGCTGGTGGCCTTGCTGGTGTTTTTGAAGAACTCGGCTGGCGCATCCCGGCCCCTTTGAGTTTTTCGACGACGCGATTTACCCGAGACCTGTAGGAATGAGCTCGCTCACGAAATCGCGGGATCAGAAAAAAAACGATGCACCTGATCCACAGCCTTCTTGAGCAAGCTCACTCCCACAGGGAATCCGCTTCCACTCATCTTCGTTTCAAACCTTTAAGGAGTGATGTCATGCCCCAACGCACCTTCCTCATCACCGGCGCCAGCAAAGGCATCGGTCGCGCCCTTTCCGACCACCTCGCAGCCGCTGGTCATCAAGTTGTCGGCATCGCCCGCAATGCCGACGACCCGACATTCCCCGGCGTGCTCATCGAGATGGACCTCAGCGACAAGGCACAGATTCGCCGGGGCCTGGCCGAACTGGCGCAGCATTACCGCTTCGACGGGTTGGTCAACAACGTGGGCCTCGTGCGTCCACAGCCTTTGGGCGAAATCGAACTGGAAGACTTTGACGCGGTGATGAGTGTCAACCTCCACTCCGCCCTCCTCGCCACCCAGGCCCTGCTGCCGAACATGCGCGAACAGGGCTGGGGGCGCATCGTCAACATTTCCAGCCTGACGGTGCTCGGCATCACTCAGCGCACCGCTTACGCCGCCGCCAAGGCCGCGTTGATCAGCTTCACCCGCTCATGGGCGCTGGAACTCGCGCAGACCGGCATCACGGTCAACGCCATCGCCCCCGGCCCGACCGAAACCGAACTGTTCCGCCAAAACAACCCGCCGGGCAGCGACGGCGAAAAACGCTACCTGTCCGGGGTGCCGATGGGGCGTTTCGGCCAGCCAGAAGAAATCGCCTCGGCGATCGCCTTCCTGCTATCGGAGCAAAGCGGGTTCATCACCGGTCAGACATTGTTCGTCGATGGCGGGGCGTCGGTGGGTAAGGCGGGGTTTTAAGCGAACACGATGACTGCAGATAAAAACCGCCGAAATCGGCGGTTTTTATTGGACTGTTCAATCTCTAGGCCCAGCCAGTGGGCCTGCTGGCTCAAGGTCTTTGCCATGGGCAAGACCTACTCGTAAAAAACGCTTCTGATTCTCCGAAAAAACATCGGCAAGCATCCGTGCCTCTGCTTTCAGCTCAACCATTGACTGCATTTTTGCTTTGCGCTTTTTGGCGGTCATAGACACCTCCTGCGTGTGCTCAATGACGGCTATGTTAGGAGCCACCTACCGAAATGACAAAGCGGCGCGCCTCGAAGACACTGCGCATTTTTTCGTTGATGAGTGCACGGGCTCGGGACCGGAAAATTTGATCCCTTAGCGCCGTGGCCTTTCCATGTCGTCTCATTGCCAATGTTCATTGAAAACTCAAGGACGAATGGTGAAGGCATAAAGAAAAGCATGTGCGGTACATATTTATTGAGCAACCGCGTCCCTGGTATGACACCGTCCCCGTGGTGGCGAATTCATTCGCGAAGGGCTACCAGCGTCTATCTTTGTCTGGTCCATTTTCCGCGAATGAATGCGCTCCCCCCGTCATCGAATCGCTGCAAAACCTCGTTCCAGATCCTCGATTAACGCGCTGACGTCCTCCAGTCCGATGTGCAATCTCAGCAGCGGGTTGAGGGTCTTGTCGGTGGCGTTCTGTCGGTCGTGGACATTGGCGGGGATGATCAGGCTTTCGAAACCACCCCACGACGCGCCGAGGCCGAACAGGTGCAGGGCTTCGATGAACGGCGCCAGCAAGGTGGGATCGTTGTCAGCCAGTTCGAAGGTCAGCAGGCCGTTGCTGCCGGTGAAGTCGCGTTTCCACAGGGCATGATTCGGGTGATCCGGCAGCGCCGGGTGGAAGACGCGTTTGACCTGCGGATGCCGCTGAAGCCAGCCGGCGACCTCCAGGGCCTGGCGCTCATGCGCGTCCAGCCGCGCGGCGAGGGTGCGGGCGCCGCGCAGCACAAGATAGGCATCGTCAGGGCTGACGACGCTGCCGAAGGTGTCGGACATGACAGCCAGCGGCTGCCAGACGGCTTGGGTAGTGCAAACGCTGCCCATCACCACGTCGCTGTGCCCGGACAGGTATTTGGTCAGAGCCATGATGGAAATGTCCGCGCCCAAGGTCAGCGGTCGGTATTGGTAGCCCGAGCCATAAGTGTTATCCACCGCCAGCAAAATCCCCCGCGCCTTGCACAGCGTGGCGATGGCCGGCAGGTCGGCCAGTTCGTACAGCAGGGAACCGGGCACTTCGGCGTAGACCATTCTGGTGTTGGTTTGCAGTGTGTCTTCCAGCCCGCTGCCGTCGGCATTGAAGTAGCTGTAGTGAATGCCGAACGGTTTGAGGAACTCTTCAGCCACTTGCCGCACCGGCGAGTACACCGCGTCGGTGATCAGCACGTGATCGCCGGGGCGCAGGTAAGCCAGAAAGGTCTGCGCGACGGCTGCCAGTCCGGTGCTGAACAGTCGCGTGCGATAGCCGCCTTCCAGTTCAGTGACCAGGTCTTCCAGCTCGAACGCCGTCGGATTGCCCCGCGCGCCGTAGCTCAGCACACGTTCGGTGTCACGGCGTTTACGGGCGTCGCGCATCTCGTGGAGGCTGTCGAACAGCACGGTGCTCATGCGCGACACGGACGGGTTGACCCAACGCACCCCGCTGCCCTTTTCCCCGCGGGCGGCGTGGATCAGGCGCGTGCGCACCCGGTTCTCGTTCGCGCTGGATGCCAAGGGCTTGAGGCTGGCAATTTCCTGCGTTGTCATCTGTCCCAGCAAGCCGATTTCCCACGCCAGGTATTGGCGTGCGGCGTCTTTGTTGCCCGAGTGGCGATCATGGGTGAAGAACAGGAAATCGATGCACTGCTCGTCGGGTGGATTGCTGGCATCTTCGCCAAGCGCAAAACCCGCTGCCTGCCAGGTTGTGAAATCCAGCCAGCGGGCATGCTGACGTTGCGATTGCGGCAGCTCAAGGGCGGCGATGGCGGCGAGGTTTGCATCGTCTGCGACGAGGACGATCGGCTGGGTCCGCGCAGCAAGATCATCAGCCAGGCGCGTGCGAATCGACCACGCCGACCCGGCAATGTGCGCCTTGCGATAGGCCATGCTGCCCCGCAGATCAATCAGCGCAACGGTGTCGTCGCGCAGCGCATCCTGCAACGCTGCCGCGCTGATTTCGGGCAACGCTGGAGCGACCGATACCTCACTGATCGGCAACGCCAGACCACTCTGCAAACCGCCCTCCAGCACATAGGCCTCATGACCCAACTGACGCAGCCAACTGGCGACGATGGGCGCACGCACGCCGTCGTTGTCGAGCAGCACCAGACGTGCCCCGCGCACCCCGACGTAAAGATCAGTGGACTGAATCAACTGTCCGCCAGGTGTGTGTTGCGCACCCGGCAAACTGCCGAGGGCAAATTCTTCCGGCGTACGCACGTCGCCCAGAAACAGGCTGCGCGATGGGTCCTGCGACCACGCGATAACCTGCTCGGCCTTCACCGTCCGCACACCGGCGCGTTTAGCCAGCTGCTGCGCGGCGTCACGCTGCGGGGCCAACGACGCGGTGGGCGATACGTCCGGATAGCGTCGAGCGCTGCCGTGTTCAAGTGGCAGATCGGCGAGGTACCAGCCCTGCGTGCCGTTTTCCAGCGCGTAGACCGGGTTTTTCACGCCGAGGTCGATCAGGGTTTGCGCGCCGATGATACTGCGGGTGCGGCCGGCGCAATTGACGATGATGGGGGTGGTCTCATCCGCCACCAGGTCTTTCAGGCGATAGCCCAGTTCGCCGTTGGGGCAGCAGATGGAGCCGGGAATGGTCATCTTGCGGTATTCGTCGAACGGGCGACCATCCAGCAGCACCAGCGGTTCGCCCCGGGCCTGCCAGTCGGCCAGTTCGGTGGCGCTGATGTGCGGCGTGTGGCTCGCTTCTTCGACCCGTTCACCAAAGGCCTTGGACGGCACATGCACCCCGGCGAACAGCTGCAACCCGGCAGCCAGCCAGCCCTCGGCGCCGCCTTCGAGTACGTGCACACGGCTGTAACCCAGTTGCTCCAGACGCTGCGCGGCCTTGAGCGAGACGTCATTGCCGGTCTGGTCGTAGACCACCAGACGCACGTTGGGGTTGGGCGCCAGGCGACGGGCTTCGAGTTCAAGACGGCTGTAGGGCAGGTTCACCCCGTGAAACAGATGCGCTTCGCCGTACTGGCCGTGTTCCCGTACGTCGAACAGGGCGATTTCCTGCCCGTCGAACAGCCAGGTTTGCAGGTGGTGCGGGGTGACTTTTTGGCTCATGGGGGTTCTCGAGATTCTGTTGTGTGGCTTGGTCTGGTGACTAACGCGACCTTGTAGGAGCGCGGCTTGCCCCGCGACCGGCTGCGAAGCAGTCGCAAATCCATACACCCGGCCGTGTCAGATGAGCCGAATTCGACGGATTTACGACGACTTCGTCGCCGGTCGCGGGGCAAGCCGCGCTCCTACAGGAACAGGGTGGGGTTACTGCAACACCAACGACCTCTCACCGGCCGCCACTTCCCGGCCCTTCTCGTACGCGCGCTGCACCGCCGGTCGGGCCTTGATGCGGTCGCGCCAGGCGTGGATGTTCGGGTAATCCGCCAGGTCCTGGCCCTGACGCAATGGCTGAATCCACGGGAAGATCGCCATGTCGGCAATCGAGTAATCACCCGCTACGTACGGCACTTCGCCCAGACGTTTTTCCAGCACGCCGTACAGCCGAGCGGCCTCGGCGCCGAGCAGGTCGAGGGCGAAGGGAATCGGCTCTGGTGCCTTTTCCCGGAACACCTGCCACTGGCTCAGGTAAGGCGTGATATGCCCCACCTGCCAGAACAGCCATTCCTGCACGCGCTGGCGTTCGGCAGTGCCTTGCGCTGGCAGAAAACGCCCGGCCTTGTTCGCCAGATAATTGAGAATAGCCCCGGATTCGAAGAGGCTCAGCGGCTCGCCCGCGGGCGCCGGTGCAGGGTCGACAATCGCCGGAATCCGGCCGTTAGCGCTGATCGCCTGGAACCATTCCTGCTTCTGTTCGCCGGTGCGAATGTTGATTGGCAACAGGCGGTACTCCTGCTCAAGCTCTTCAAGCAGGATGCCGACTTTCAGGCCGTTGCCGGTAGGCCAGTAGTAGAGATCGATCATGCGTAGGCCTTGATCGACGGGGCCATTTGCGAGGCGTTGTAGTTGAGGACCTTGCCCTCGGTATTGACGCCGTAACGCCCGTTCAGCGACTCCAGCGGACGGCCGTACAGGTGGAAATGCAGGGTCGGGGTTTCACCATCGACCTTGATGCCGTGCAGGTCTTCGCCGAGAAAGCTGATCGACGTGCCCGGTTGAACCACGACTTCCTTTTCCAGCTCCAGCTTGGCGAACGCAGGGTCGCTGCCATCGTCGGTACGGGCCCAGACGTAATTGATCTCCTGACCCTGCACCGCCACGATCACCGCCCAGGTTTCGTGGTTGTGCGGCAGCGTGCTTTTGCCGGGCAGCAGCGAGTTCATGTACAGCGTTGGCGTTTCGCCGTCGTCGTTCAGGCGATAACGAAACGCAGTGTCGCCCTCCCCCGGAACCGGCGCCGGGAAGGTGTCGAAGTTGAACAGATCACGACGCTCGGCCAGGCCCTCCAGCAGGCTGACGATTTCTTGCAGTGCTGCGCGGTCTACCCCGCGTTGGTGAATGACGCGGATTTTCTGAAGGAAATCTTCGATCACGGGGCTGCGGGTTTCGATGCTCATCAGGTGCTCCTTTTATTCATATTCAGGGCTTGGAATACATAGTGCTCATCTGACGCTATTCCCCTGTGGGAGCCGGCTTGCTAGCGAAAGCGTTGTATCAGCTAACACTGCATTGGCTGACACACCGCCTTCGCCAGCAAGCCGGCTCCTACAAGAGCGTTGCTGCGTCTGGCAATGTGGCGATCACGCACTCGCTCAAACCGACAGGCTATACCGGCTGATATTGCTCAACAGAAACGGGTCGCCGACGGCTACCGGGCGCCGTCCGGCATCGCCCAGGGCGTGGCGTAAAAAACTCTGGGTGCGCTCGCTTTCCGGGCGCTGGAAAATCTGCTCGGCGCTGCCGTGTTCGACGATCAGACCGTTCTCGGTGAAATACACCACGTCGCTGATGTCCTCGGCGAAGCGCATCTCATGGGTCACCAGCACGCAGGTCATGCCCTCTTCGGTCAGTTCGCGAATCACCGTCAACACTTCGCCCACGGTTTCCGGATCCAGCGCGGACGTCACTTCATCGAACAGAATCAGTTCGGGTCGCATCGCCAGTGCGCGGGCGATGGCCACGCGCTGCTGCTGACCGCCGGACAACTGCCCCGGATACGCATCGGCCTTGTGCTCCATACGTACTTTGGCGAGCAAGGCGCGGGCTTCTTTTTCGGCGTCCACCGCATTGCGCCCCAGCACCTTGCGCGGCGCGATGACCAGGTTTTCCAGCACCGACAAGTGCGGGAACAGGTTGTACTGCTGAAACACAAACCCCACGCGTTTGCGCAACTCGATGCGCTGCCCCTCGTTGGCCAGCGTGTGCACCTCGGTGTCGCCCACGCGAATCGTGCCGCGCTGGGGTTGCAACAGGCCGGTGATGCAACGCAGGATCGTCGATTTGCCCGAACCCGACGGACCGATGATCGACACCGCCTGGCCGCGCTGCACGTCGAGGTCGATGCCCTTGAGCACGCGGTTGCTGCCGAAGGACAGATGAATGTCGCGCAGGCTGATCAGAGGTCGCTCGGCGCGCGTTTCAGGAGAAGGCATAACGTCGCTCCAGGTATTGAGTGAGGCGGGAAATCGGGTAGCAATAGGCGAAGAACAGCGCGAGCACGCTGAAGTAAATCAGCACCGTGAAGCCCGTCCGGTTGATCGTATTGCTGGCGATCTGCGCGGTGTCGATCAGGTCATGCACCCCCACCAGCGACGCCAGCGCGGTGCCCATGGTGATCACCGCGTAGAGGTTCATCCACGGCGGCAGCATGCGCTTGAAGCACTGCGGCAGGATGATCGAGCGGAAGATCTGCCCTCGGGTGAACGCCAGCGAACGCGAGGCTTCCCACTGGGTGCTGGGAATCGAACCGATGGCCCCGCGAAAAATCTCCGCGACGTTGGCGCTGGCAGGCAACGCCAGGCCGATGGTGACTTTCACCCAGTCGGGGAAGGCGATCCATGACGTGCCAATGTGCAGTTCGAACGGAAAGACGTAGGTGGTGAAATAGATCAGCACCAGCCACGGCGCGTTGCGAAACACCTGCACCCAGATTCGCGCAGGCAGTCGCGTGATCCACAGCGGCGACACGCCCAGCGCGCCGATCAACAGGCCCAGTACCGAACCAATGGCAATGGCCAACAGGCTGATCAGAATGTTCTGGCCGAAGCCCACTGCCAGTGCCGGGGACCACTCGTAGAGCGCCGCGAACACCGGGCTTTTTGGCGCGCCAAAGATCAGCAATGCCAACAGCCCAGCGACCAGCATCAGCTTGCCCGGATGACGACGGGACCAGGACAACGGCAGGCTTGCGGACGATTCAATGGCCATAACCGGGCATCCTCAATCTGGCTTCGAGGGCACGGCCCACACAGTTGACGATGAAGCTGAGCAAGCCAAAAAACGTCAGCAGCAGGATCATCAGTTCCAGCACGTTGTCGCTCTGCGTCCAGATCATGATCGAAGCGTAGGTGATGTCGCCCACGGCAATGGCCGAGGCCACGGCGGTCATCTTCACCAGGTCGATCAGGTTGTTGATCAGCGAGGGCAAGGCAAAGCGCAGGGCCAGCGGCAGCTGTACATTCCAAAGCAGTTGGCGGCTGCTGAACGCCAGGGAACTCGCCGCTTCCAGCGTCACGGCAGGCACCGCTTCGATCCCGGCGCGCAGGGCCTCGGCATGAAACGCGCCCTTGTGCAGCGAGATCACGATCACCACCCAGGCGAACGGCGTCAGCGGGTTGGCCGCGCCCACGGCCTGGGTCAGCAACATGTTCAACACCAGAAACGCGCAGTACAGCTGCACCAGCGTCGGCGTGTTGCGGGTGACTGCGATGAACACCCGCGCAGGCTTGGCGAGAGACGGCTTGCCGCTGGTCAGCATGGCCGCCAGCCCGACGCCGGCGAGCAGGCTGCCGACGATGGTGAACAGGCACAGCAGCACGGTCGTCAGCGCGCCGTTGACCATCGAGCCGCGCTGATACGCGTCCAGCAGAAAGCTGTAGTTCAGGCCAAACTTGGCCGTCCACTGCACAAAGCCAGTCAGCCATTCATCAGGGGCCAGCCAATAGCTCATGCGTCAGGCGCCTGTGGCCTGGAACTTGTCATGTAGCTCGACCAGCGCAGGAGATGCCGGGGTGATGTGGTGGCGTTTCTCGCCCTCGATCAGCCAGCCGGTGCGGTGCCAGTCTTTGACGATGGCGTCGAGTTTTGCCTGGGTGTCGGCCTCCCCTGGGCGGGTCCAGATCACCGACGGCGCAGGGTTGAGTTCAGAGGTGATGGCGCGGTAGTCCTTCCACTCGGCGCTGTCGGCGATCAGCGGATTGATCAGCGTGGCGTCGTGCACGGCGGCGACGCAGTTGTTGCCGCGAAGGGCCAGCAGGGATTCGGAGGAGCTTTTGAACGCCTTGAGTTCAGCGCCGTACTCGGTCAGCGGCTTGACGTAGCTGCTGCCCTGAGACGTGCAAACCGGCTGACCCTTGAGATCTTCCCAACGGGTGATCTTGCTGTCCTTGAGCACCGCAGCCGTGCCGCCGACGCGATAGAACGGCGTTGGCACAAAGCCCAGCTGCTGGCCGCGCTCGGCGGTCCACTCCATGTTGGCGATCAGCAAATCAACCTTGCCCTGTTGCAGGAACTGCACGCGGTTGGCAGGAAGGACCGGCACCAGCTCGACTTCAGCGCCGAGACGACGGCCAAGGTCTTCAGCCATGTCGACGTTCAGGCCCTTGGGCTTCTGATTGCTCGGGTCGATGGAACCGAACGGCCCACCCGACAGCAACACGCCGACCACCACCCGATGACGCTGCTCGATCTTGTCCAGCGTGGCGTCGGCCTGAGCGGCAAAACTGGCGCCAAGGGCGGTGACGGCACCGACGAACAACGGCAGCAAACGGGTAATGGGCGAGCGCGTGTACGGCATGGAAGTCCCCTTGAGATGGTCATCGGCTGGGCGCATTTTTTAAGCGCCTCGTCATGACTCGCATCCTAGGGAGCGTATCGGAGCAACGGAAATGAAAATATCAAATATGGTTATAACTTTCTGATTTCGGCGATTTGCATGATCAGTTATAAGCCCCGTATTTCGGGGCGCCGTTGATATTTACGAAGAGAATGCTGCTCCAAAGCATAAAAATCCGTAATGTATTCTGCATTCCGATTGATGGAATTCAGCTCTTGTAGGAGTGAGCTTGCTCGCGATAGCGGTGTGTCAATGCCTATGATTTGCTTGACGCTACGCTATCGCGAGCAAGCTCACTCCTACAGAGGGCCGCGCTTCGACCTGACTGATAAGTGAGTCCAAATGTCCGACACCCTCGATCTCGAACTGCTGCGCACCTTCGTCGCCGTTGTCGACCATCACAGCTTCGCCGGGGCCGGCGCGCAGTTGTCGCGCACGCAGTCATCGGTGACCCAGCACATGCAGCGTCTGGAACAGCAGATCGGCGTGAGCCTGTTTCAGAAACAGGGTCGGCAGAAGCAGCTCACCGAGCCGGGCCGCCAGCTTTTACGCCATGCCCGGCAGATGCTCTCGCTCAACGACGACGCGCTCAATTCCCTGCGTGAGAGCAGCCTTAGCGGCGTGCTGCGCATCGGCTCCCCTCACGACATCGCCGACACCATTCTGCCGCCGATCCTGAGCCACATCGCCCGCTCGGCGCCGAAACTGCGGCTGGAGATCGACGTGGGGCGCAGCCCGTTTCTGATGGACGATCTGCACCGCGGCAAGGTCGACATGGTGATCTCCACCCGCGAAGACCCAGGCTTGGAAGGCTTTGCACTGAGGACATCGCCGGTATGGTGGATCTGCTCGGCGCAGTACCAGCACGTGCCGGGTGAGCCGATTCCGCTGATTCTGGTGGATGAGCCGAGCATCTATCGGCGCTACGCCATCGAGGCGCTGGAGCGGGCGAACATTGCCTGGCGCCAGGCGTACCTGGCCTCGAACCTCATCGGCATCAAGGCCGCAACCCGCGCAGGACTGGGGGTAACGGCGCGCAGCATGGAAATGCTCGGCCCGGACATGCGGGTGCTGGGCGAAGCCGACGGGCTGCCGAGAATGCCCGACGTGACGTATCACCTGTGGATTCGGCCCAACACCGTGAACCCGCTGGCGCGGCGGGCATACGAGTTGATTCGGGTGAGTCAGGGGTTGTAACCGGTTCGTCGCTGACTGGCTGATGTCACGCGATTCCCCTCTGTAGGAGCGAATTCATTCGCCCCCAGAGGGAGTCTGTGTTGAGGGGTAGCGATCGCTACTTCAACACAGCCTCAATCCAGCGCTTCAAATCCGCCACCTCAGCAGAGGTGATGGTGTGCCCCGCCCCGGCGTATGCATGAAACTCAGGATTGATCAGCAGGTTTTCCAGCACCGTGCGCGCTTCGGTCGCGCCGGAGAACGGAACGCGGGTGTCCGCCGAACCATGACCGATGAAGACCTTCAACGGCTTGAGGCGATCGTCCGGTTTCAGCCGTGCGTGGAGTGCCGCCAGGATCTTGCCACTCAGCGGCGCGATCCCTCGCACCAGGTCAGGGTGTTGCAGTCCGATCTGATAACTCATCATCGCGCCCTGACTGAACCCCACCAAAACCACCTTGTTTGGCTGAGTGCCGTATTTTTCCGTGGCTTGCTCGATGAACGTTCTGAGGGTGTCGGTGCTTTTGTCCACGTCGCTGGTCACGCCCTCGTACTCGGCCTGATCGGCGTCCTGGGTGAACCACTTGTAGCCCCCGCCATCAACCTCCAGCGGCGCCCGCACTGAGAGAAAGGTGTAATCCGGCGACAGCTCGTCCCTGATACCAAACAAGTCACGTTCATCGCTGCCGTAGCCGTGCAGGAAGATGATCAGAGGTTTGTCTTTGGAATCGGCGGGGGCCGCTGCGAGATAAGGCAGCGCCAGATCGGTGAGCAACGCGGATTCGGCATGGGCGAAGCCTGTGAACACACAGAGCAGCGCAGCAAAAAACTTCATCATTGAAAACGGGCCCTTTGAGAAAAACGTCGGGCCCATCATACGCAGGCGGGTTCAGATGTCAGCCCGTGATCGACCGGGGGATGCTGTCAGATCGCTGTACGGCGTGCAGATTTTTTCTCACACCGCATAACAACCACCACTGAATACTTGAGGGAGGGAGCTTGCTCACGAAGGCTGACTTTCAGTCACCACAGCTGTGTGGGGTTGATTGGCCGTTTCGGGAGCAAGCTCACTGCCACAGAGGGCATGCTGAGGGTTCACGGCAGGCGTTCAGTCCTCCAGCGCCGACAGACCCAAATGCTCGCGTAACGTCGAGCCTTCATAGGCCGTGCGGAACAGCCCCTTGCGCTGAAGATGCGGGATCACGCTTTCAACGAACTCACTGAACGACCCCGGCAGATACGCAGGGGAAATCACGAAACCGTCGCACCCGCCCTGGGTGAACATCTCTGCCAGTTGATCGGCGATCTGCGCCCCGGTGCCCACCAGTTGCGGCACGCGCACGCTGCTGGCAAAGATCCGGCCCAGCTCTTCCAGCGTGGTGTCGGCCCCCTGCATCAGCAGTTTCTCGGCCGCTGCCGGGTGAATCGACGGTGCTTTGGCGATGTCCGCCAGCGTGGCCGACAGCGGAAACGGCGACAGGTCGACGTTCAGTTGCGAGGCCAGGGTCACCAAACCCAACTCAGGACGTGCCAAGGCGTTGTGCTGGTCGCGCTTGGCCCGCGCTTCAGCCTCAGTGCCGCCAATGAATGGCATCACCGCCGTCAGCACCTTGCAACTGTCGGCATCGCGCCCTTGTTGTACGACCTGCCCGCGCACGTCTTTGCGGAACGCGTGCATGGCCTTGAGATGCGGGTGGATGGTGAAGATTGCCTCGGCCCAGCGCGCGCCGAAACGCCGTCCACGCCCTGACGATCCGGCCTGAATCAACACCGGTCGTCCTTGAGGCGTGCGCGGGATGTTCAGCGGGCCTTCGACCTTGAACCACTCCCCCCGATGCTGCACCGAGGTGATCAGGCCAGGATCGGCCAGTACGCCGCTTTCCCGGTCGAGCTTCAATGCGCCCGGTGCCCAGCTGCGCCAGAGTTTCAGCGCGACTTCGACAAACTCGTCGGCGCGGTCGTAGCGCAGGTCATGTTCCAGGTGCTTGTCCTTGCCGAACAGGCGCCCTTCGCTGTCGTTCATCGACGTGACAATGTTCCACGCTGCCCGGCCTTTGGACAGGTGATCAAGGGTCGCGAACTCGCGCGCGATGTGCGCGGGTTCGAAGTAAGTGGTCGAACGGGTGGCGCCCAGGCCCAGCTTGCTCGTTTGCCCCACCAGATAGGACAGGATCGGCAGCGGATCAAGGCGCGTGGCGTCCTGTGCGCCGTAACGCAGGGCGATGTCTCTCGACCCGCCCATCTGATCGCCTACCGCCAGCCGGTCGGCGAAGAACAGGAAATCGAACAGGCCTTCCTCTACCACGCGAGCGGTGCGCGCATAGTAGTCAGGGTCGAGGTAATTGCCGAGGGTTTCCGGATGACGCCAGGCCGCGTGACTGTGGATGACCGGCCCGCTCAGCAGGAACGCAGAGAGGTGAATTTGGCGACTCATGAATGCGCTCCTGTCTTATTCGGATTTGGCTTTCGGCACCCACACCGCGATGTCGGAAATCTTCAGCGGTTTTGGAATCAACTTGGCTTCGTAGTAGTAATCGGCGATGCGCTGCTGCTCGGCAAGCTGATCGATTTTGACCGGCACGATGTCGTAGCTGCGACGGCTGTTGGCGAGCTCCACGGTCTCGGTCGGAATATTGCCCCACAGCGGCGCCAGGTTCTTCGCGGCTTCTTGCGGATGGCCTTTGACCCACTGCCCGGCGTCGTGAAGGGTGTCGAACACCACTTGCAGCACCTCGGGATGAGCCTTGGCGAAGCGGGTGTTGGCGACATAAAACCGGTTGTAGTTCGCAACATCATGGGTGCCGTCGGCCAGCACGCGAACATGGTGTTCACGTTGTTGGGTGGCCAGGAACGGGTCCCAGATCGCCCAGGCATCGACGTTGCCGCTGGAGAATGCGGCCACGCCGTCCGGCGCTTCCAGGTAGACCGGCTTGATGTCAGCCAGGGTCAGACCGGCTTTCTTGAGGGCCGAGATCAGCAGGAAGTTACTGCCCGAGCCTTTCGACACCGCCACACTTTTGCCCTTAAGGTCTGCGACGCTGTGAATCGGCGAGTTGTCCTGGACAATGATTGCCTGCGCAGTCGGCGAAGGATTCTCACGCGCGTAATAGGTCAACGGCGTGTTCGCCGCTTGAGTGAACAGCGCGAAGGCATCGGCCACGTCAGCGTGCAAATCGACACTCCCGGCATTCATCGCGCTCAACAACCCGCTACTGAATTCATGCCAGTTCACTGTGAAGCCCAACGGCTTGAGGCGCTGCTCCAGCTGCCCGTCGTTTTTCAGCAGGATCCACAGCGTCGAAGAACGTTGGTAGCCGATGTTGATGACCTGCTCGGCGTGGGCGGTAGCGGTCGCCAGCAGCAATGCGGCGGCGACGAAAAGTTTACGAACGGACATGACGATCCCTGGAATGGCTGGACAGCGAAAACGCTCAGATCCGGATGGCATGAGCGCGAAGAAAAAAAGTCGTTTTGATTATAAAAACTGCTGAGAATTATGAAAGAAACGTATGGTTCTAAGCTTATGCCGCCCCAACGGCGGCGACCGCGGTTGAACGCTCGTTTACGTGATGCTGTCTAGCCATACATATTGATCAGCAATGTGAGGACGACACCGTGAACATCTTCGAAGCCCTGAGAGAAAGCCATGAACGTCAGCGCGGCTACGCCGATGCATTGATCAAGACACACGGTGACAGCGAGGAGCGCGCCGAAGTCTATAAGCTGCTGAGGGCCGAATTGCACGCCCATGAGACCGCTGAAGAGCGCTTCTTCTATATTCCGCTGATGCAGACCGAGAACGGCGTGGATCCCAGCCGTCATGCCATATCCGAGCATCATGAGATGGACGAGATGATGGAAGAGCTGGACGAAACCGAGATGTCCAGTCCGGCCTGGCTGGCCACCGCCAAGAAACTCGCCGAAAAGGTGCATCACCACCTTGAGGAAGAGGAACACAAGTTTTTTCAACAGGCCGGGAAGTTGTTGGGCGACAAGGAGAAAGTGTCGCTCGCCAGCCAGTATCAGAAGGAATACGAAGCGCAGTTGGAAGAGGCGCAAGGCTGACACGGGCTCGCCCTCACCCGAGCGCGTGAGGAGACGCGCTGGGTGAGGACGGCCGCGAGGGCGGCGGTTCAGGCAGGCCCGTGCGAAGCCCCTGACCGCTTCGCGGCCGTCGTAACTCCGGCAGCTGCTACAGGTTCAGCATCAACCGTTAACGGACGGTTACTCAGCCGGCCTGGATTTCAGTGTGCACGCTCAATGCGCCGGTTTGGACGATCGGGACGTAGCTTGGTGAGCCGATCGACGTTGGGTTGGCGGCGGGCGTGAACGAGCCATACTGCCCCGCCACCGCTCCGATGTAATGCGGATCACTGACCGACACACCATCCCACACTGCCGAAGCCGTGGCCGTACTGCCATACGCGGCACCGGCGTGCTCACCGTCCTTGAAATTATCATTCGTGGCCGGGGCCTGGATCGCGAGCACCGAGCCATCGGAAGCGAGGACAGGGTCTGTGTCGTAGTCAAACGCCGTAGCCACGTTACCGTGGGCGTCGAACACAATCACGGCATCTTCCTTGCCCAGTCCTGGCCCGCTGATACTGATCACATTGGCGTTGTCTGACAGGCCCCATGCCGTTTTGAATTTTGCGACATCGTCACCGTTCGAGAGCACCACCAGCGTCTGCCCCGCTGCCAGACTCAGTCCGGAAGGTAATGCGACGGCGCTGCTGAAACTGCCCGCTTCGTCATTCATCTTCCAGCCACTCAAATCGATGGCTGCCGTGCCGTAGTTGTAGAGCTCGAAAAAATCGCCGCCTTTGGCGTTGGAGTTCACCTCCGAGATCAGGATGCTGTAGTGCGGCGCATCGCCGGTTGTGAACCCGATACTGGAGCTCGCCAATGCATTGTCTGAGTGATCGGTCACGGCGTGGTCATTGATCACCAGCTTGTATGGCGTATCGGGTTTGAGCTTAACAGTCGGCTGCAGAATGATTGTGTTGTAGTCGACTTTCACACCCGCATCGCCCGCCTTGAAGCGCTGCACCGTCGCGCCGTTGGCATCCTGCAACTCAATTGCCCCGGTGCCGAACGCAACGCCTTCGTCGAACGTCAGGGTCAATGCGCTGCTGATCGGCAACCCCTCGCTGTTGTTGGCAGGAGAAGCCGCTACCAATGAAGGCGCGGTGTGATCCTCCACCGGCGACCCCAGCGTAATCACGTTGCCCTTGAATTGCTGGTCGGCGGGTTTCAAGTCTTTCGACACTTCAGTCTGGCCGGGCCAGAGGGTGTCGCCGTTGTCCTGCAGCAATTGAATCTGAGTGCCGGGCTTGATGCTTGCAGGGGACACGATGGATTCGAAGCTGCCACCGGTGGCTTTGAGCAGCGCGTCAAGATTGTTGTTCAGCTCCACTGGCGGATCTTCAGGTTTTCCGTCCCAGGTGTACAGGCGGAAGTCGTTGGTCACAGCGTCGGTCGCCACGCCAGACGGGCCCGCTATGATCAGGTAGCCGCTGCCGTCTGCAGCCTTGTCAATGGAGCGAATGCCTCGGCCGCCCAGGTTCAGCTCGATAGCCGCTCCAAAGGTCGGCGCAACGCTCATGCCCGAGTCGGCCAGCACTGCCTGATAATTGGTCACGGGAACAATCAGTGCCTTGTCGCGGGTCGTGGTGTCGGTCTGGGGGGCGCGAAAACCGAGCCATAGCTCGGAATCATCGATGGAGGTGGTCATGCCTTCGATTGAAAAACCGTTGGTGTTCTCCGGCGCGAGCCCTGGTCCGGACGACGCGGCAAACCCGAAATAGCCCGCAGGATGACCGCTGGCACCCCCATTATCCCAGGCCACCAGCGCCGCTTCGAAGCCGGTGAACTTACCTTGATAATCAAAGGTGGTCGCAGCGCCCATGCCGCTTACTTTGACGCTGAACAGAATCTCACGGCTGTCGGCATCGACCCCTTTTTTGGTGTTGCTGTGGGAGCCAGTGATGTAAAGCGTGTCGCCAACCAGGGTCAATGCTTCCATGTCGACTTCATCGGTGCTGCCGGTGACCTGGCTGTAATCCCACTCCACCAAAGCGTCGCCGCCCGCGCGATCGTAGACACGCAACACGTTGGATTCGTCATCGCCGACGATCATGTATTTATCGCCCCACGCCACAGCCCCGGACGCATCGGACGAACCGGACGTGCTGCCTTCGTGCGGTGTGAAAATCGCTTCGGTTGGGGTCGTCGGGTTGCTCGGTGGCGTCGGCGACGTGCCGCCTGAGGCGATCAGATGATTGGCCGTTTCCTTGATCAACTCGATTGGTGATTTACCACCCGGGTTCTGCACAATGCTCTGCACCTCGGCTTCCGACGGCGAGCGGCCCAGCAAACCGTTGTAGGTCAGTACGATCTGGGTTTTCACGGCGGTGGTGGTCTGGGTTTCCTGGGAGCTGCTGATCGACGTCAGCAGTTGATCGCGGCTCAGGCCGTTGGCCAGTTGCGCGGCCCAGTAACTCAGGCCGTCGGCATCCGGCGTGCGCCCCAGTGCGTGTTGATAAAGGGCAGTGACGAACGCGGTGTTATCGGCACTGACGGTCTGAGCGAACTCCTGAGATTGCGTGAACGCTTGGGCGATGTTGCCCAGGCTCAGGCCGTTCTGCTGGGCGTTGACCCAATAGTGCAAGCCTGCGGCGTCCGGCACGCGACCAAACGCGGTGAAGTAAAGATTGACGATGGGCGCGACCTGAGTCGCGGCCTCGGCCGACAGGGCGAAAGCGGATACCACATCGGCCACGGTTTCGACGCCGCTGTCGATACGCCCGACCCAATAGGCGATTTCGCTGCTGGAGCCCTCGCGGCCGAGGATATTCTTATAGAAGGAAGTGACCGTTTCGAGTGGGGTAGCCATGAAGGAACGTCCGCCGCTGATATCAAAATGATCCCGGACGTTACCAACAGACGTTTACCGAATTGTTTCAGGCTGGGTACCTGGCTGTGACAGGACACAACTCCGGCGTCCTGCCGTTACGGTTTCGATGCAGGCCGACGCAGCTCAGGGATCGACCTGCGCCATGATCTCGGACACCGAGTCCTGCCGTTTGGCGTAACGTTGGGCGAGCACTGCACAGACCATCAGCTGAATCTGATGAAACAGCATCAGGGGCAAGATCAGCACGCCGATGGTGCTGCCGGCGAACAGCACTTGAGCCATCGGTACGCCGGTGGCGAGGCTCTTCTTCGAGCCGCAAAACAGGATGGTGATGCGGTCTTCGATGCCGAAACCGAACAACTTGCCCAGCAGCGTCGATATCATCAGGACCAGCGCCAACACCACACCGCACACGACCACCAGCCCGATCAGATCCCACAACGGAATCTTGTGCCAGAGGCCTTCGTTCACCGCTTCGCTGAACGCCCCGTACACCACCAACAGAATCGAGCCCTGATCGACGTATTTCAGCCAGGACTTGTTGCGCCCGACCCAGTCCCCGATCCAGCGGCGGGCAATCTGACCGGCCACGAACGGCAGCAGCAATTGAATGCTGATCTTCACGATCGCATCGAGGGTGGAGCCGCCATCGCCGTGGACATTCAGCAACAACGTCACCAGCAGCGGTGTGATGAAAATGCCAAACAGGCTGGACGCCGCCGCGCTGCAAATCGCCGCAGGAACGTTGCCCCGCGCCAGCGACGTAAAGGCGATCGCCGACTGCACCGTGGCCGGCAAGGCGCACAGATAAAGGATGCCCATGTAAAGGTCATGGCCGATGAGCGGCGTGAGCACGGGCTTGAGCGCCAGCCCCAGCAGCGGAAACACCACGAACGTCAGGCTGAAGACCAGCAGGTGCAAACGCCAGTGTCCGGCCCCCGCGATGATCGACTCTCTGGACAGTTTGGCGCCGTGCAAGAAGAACAGCAGCGCGATGGCAACGTTGGTCAGCCAGCCAAAGCCCACGGCGACTTGGCCGCTGGCAGGCAACACACTGGCGATGATTACCACGGCCACGAGGGTGAGGGTGAAATTGTCGGGGAGAAAGCGGGGACGGCTCATTGGTGACATCCGGTCATGGCAAGGGACAGTGTGGCGACTTTACCCCCTTGATCCAGTGCCGGCTAACGCCAATGAGCCCATGAATAGCGCTCAACGGACAGCGTTGATCGTCAGGACAAGCCCCCTTCGATCACCCGCAGGACCGTCACGCGACGTTTTCCCGGCGCATGACTGATCATTTCGCTCAACGCGGCCTGCCACTTGTGTACGTCTTTTTCCTTGGAAAGCGCCATCAATTGCTCCCAACCCATTGCGTCCTGCGCCATACCATTCGCGCTGGAACCCTCAGTCATACGTTCACGCTTCAACAAATTTGCTGCAATTTCCGAGAGGGTGCTCAAGGCTGGCTCCATGACACGCCCCGTTGTGAGCGCGTCGATTCAAATGTCCGGGAGGGTTGCAAACGGGCGTAAACGTCAAATTTCGGCAATCGTCGCCCTTGCCCTCACCCTTGAGCAATCTTCAGACCATAAACGGGGCCGTGGCCGAAGATTCGGACGGGGGACATTTTTCCGCCAAACGACGCGTCAGGGGGTCTGAAGCAATCCTTCGCTCACCTGCGTGCGATCCACCACACGCACGCTGTCGCGGCCGCCGCGCTTGGACGCGTACAACGCGGCATCGCCCTGCTCGATCAAGGCGGAAAGACTGGCCGGGGTCTGGTCGAACAAGCTTGCACCAATGCTCAATGTCACCGGCTGCGGCGTGGCGAATGACTGAGTGGCGTCGTGGAAACGTTCGCGCAGCGCGCTGCCCAGTTCGGTGATCTGCGCGCTGGAGGTGTCACCCAACAGGATCACGAATTCATCCCCGCCCAGTCGGGCCGCCAGCGCCCTATTAGGCAAGGCGGAACGGATGATCTCGCTGAGCATGATCAACAACCGGTCGCCGGCGATGTGCCCGAACAGGTCGTTGACAGACTTGAAGTGGTCGATGTCGATCAGCAACAGCGCGCCCGGTCGTGACGCGCAAACGTCTTCCAGCAGACGCGGCGCCCGGACGTCCAGCGCACGCCGGTTGTACAGGGCGGTCAGCGGATCCCGAGCGGCCAGTCGTTCGATGCGTTTTTCCCGGCGATAGCGTTCCGAGCCGGTCATCGAGAGCGCGATCAACATGATTGCCATCGCGCCTTCCACCAGAGAAATCTGAATGATTTCGCCACGAAACGCCGCCAGGTCGATCAGCGTGCCCGGCATCGCTGCAGTGATCGCCTTGGCCAGATAAAACAGGCCGTGCCCCAACAATACGTATCGCAGTTGCCCGGCCCCGACACTCAGGGATTTGCCGTGTGGGCGCAACAACGCGCTGGCCTTGAACATCATCAGCGCCACGAGCGCCGAATTCACCAGCAGCATGACTTTCGACCACCACGGCCCTTCCGGCAGCAGCAACATCGCTACCCAAACAGCAAAAATCCCGTACCAGCTCCGCGGCAGCCGCGCCTCGGTAAATCGGGCCACGCCCAGCAAAAACAGCCAATGCGCTGTCACCAGCAAGCCGTTGGCGAACCAGATGCCGACCAGCAGGATGCCGCTACTGCGTAACAGCGCGAGCGTGGAGCCGAGGCTGATCGTGGCGAACCCGGCGCTCCAGAACAGCAGCGAAGCCTCCCGAACATGCCGCCACTCCGCGGCCAGGTACAGCGCAGCAGCAGCGGCGAGCGCGATCGAGAGGGTCAACATCGTGATGGGGTCGAGCGCCATAAACTGCCTGGTCTGTCGGAAATGCGGTACGGGGGGCGATTGTAAGCGGTTGGCGGTTTTTTTCGGAGCGGTGGAATCATATTGCCATGACCAACGGCTAAATGCCGGACGGGTGGCATGAACGCAATGCATCGGTCATTGCTGCTTCAACATCACCCGTGGTCATTGTCCGAACGCCTTTGCGCGCGCATTTCTTGCAGAGCGGGTTCTCCCCCAGCAGATGGCTCTGGCGAGGCTAACGATGCACTTGACGGTGCGCAGGCTTGCGGCAGCGGCTCAACAGGAGGACTCAAGACCTTTGAGTCAAGCGTCATTCAGTCCTGCGCCAAAATACTCTTCAACAATCCCGGAAAGCGCTGTTCCAATTCTGCCGCACGCAAGGAATTCATGTGCGTGGTGCCGACAGTGCGGGTGTGTACGAGGCCTGCGTCGCGCAGGACGCGGAAGTGGTGAGACACGCTGGACTTGGGCCGGCCACCGTCCAGTTCCCCACAGGAAGCTTCGTCCAGCCCTGCCAAGCAGCGGACGATTTCGAGACGTACAGGGTCGCTCAACGCGTACAGGAGACGTTCGAGCGAGAAATCGGCGGGCATGGGATGTTTATGGGTGCGCATAGGGCGGATGATAACGAGGACTATCTTCGAACGCTATATTTCGAATACTATCGAACAAGCGAAAAAACACTTATGAGGTAACTTCCCAATGTCAGCACTGTTCGAGCCGTTCACCCTGAAGGACGTCACCCTACGCAATCGCATCGCGATTCCACCGATGTGTCAGTACATGGCCGACAACGGTGTGGTCAACGACTGGCACCACGTGCACCTGGCCAGCATGGCTCGCGGCGGCGCCGGTCTGGTCGTGGTCGAAGCGACCGCAGTGTCTCCCGAAGGCCGCATTACCCCAGGTTGCGCAGGCATCTGGAGCGACGAGCACGCACAAGCGTTCGTGCCAATGGTGCAGGCGATCAAAGCCGCAGGTGCCGTGCCCGGCATTCAGATTGCCCATGCCGGTCGCAAGGCCAGCGCCAATCGTCCTTGGGAGGGCGACGATCACATTGCCGAAAACGATCCGCGTGGCTGGAACACCCTCGGCCCCTCCCCTGTCGCCTTCGGCGCGAACCTGCCGAAGGTCCCTCAGGAAATGACCCTGGCCGATATCGCCAGGGTGCGTGAGGACTTCGTCAACGCCGCCCGTCGCGCCCGGGAGGCCGGTTTCGAATGGATCGAGCTGCACTTCGCTCACGGCTACCTGGCGCAAAGTTTCTTCTCCGAACACTCCAACAAACGCACTGACGCGTACGGCGGCAGCTTCGACAACCGCAGCCGTTTCCTGCTGGAAACCCTGGCGGCGGTGCGCGAGGTGTGGCCAGAAAACCTGCCGCTGACCGCGCGTTTCGGTGTTATCGAATACGACGGCCGCGACGAACAGACCCTTTCGGAATCCATCGAGCTTGCCCGCCGTTTCAAGGATGGCGGTCTTGACCTGTTGAGCGTGAGCGTCGGGTTTACCATTCCTGAAACCAACATTCCGTGGGGGCCGGCGTTCATGGGGCCGATCGCCGAGCGCGTGCGTCGTGAAGCCAGTCTGCCGGTCACGTCCGCGTGGGGCTTCGGCACGCCGCAACTGGCACAGACCGCCATCGAATCCGGCCATCTGGATCTGGTGTCGGTGGGTCGAGCGCATTTGGCTGACCCACACTGGGCGTATTTTGCCGCCAAGGAATTGGGCGCAGAAAACGCGTCCTGGACCTTGCCAGCGCCATACGCCCATTGGCTGGAACGTTACCGCTAAGTTGACAGGCTCGCGCCGAGAGTCCTGCTGAGCCACCAAGACGCCCCTCCACCTCATCAGGTGCGGGGCGTCTTGGTTTAGGAACCTCTTCCGCTCCGGCCAGTATTGGTTCACTCCCGTAAAAACATCCCTGTTTTTCAAGCTTGGCTTAAGGCATATCCCTGCCGGACAAGGGCCCGTCCACACTGGGCGTCCAAAGCGCCCACCAGGCTCGACAAATAAATCCCATGTTTCCCCTCAGGGCGTGCCATGCTGGGGCTCACACATGGAATGGGGAGACACGATATGACTTCGCCAATGGACATCTCCGACATCCCCGACATTCGTGGTATTGCAGTGGTGGTTTTTGAATCATCGATGCTGCAACGCGTGCTCGTCGCTGTCCGCACCCTCGGGCTTGAGGCCGAAGGCTTCGACGATGCAAGCGAAGCCATGGCGTACATAGCGCACCCGCAGACAACGATCAGCATCGTGGTGGCAGGCGCCCATTTGCCGGGCGTACTCAACGGACCGGACCTCACGACCACACTTTCTCGCGCCTATCCGACGCTTCCTTTCGTGATAGCCGATCACTATGAAGGGCTCGTCGAGAGCAATGTCATGTGCCTCGACAACCCGTGGACTCTGAACGATATAGAGGAAAAAGTAGCGAGCATGCTCGTGAAGCTGCCCGTTGGTAAACAGCCGACCCTTGAGTCGACCGTTTAGCGCCAGTCGATTGAGTGCCCACATCGAACCAGTGTCAGCAGGCTTCAAAGGTGTGAGGGCATCGTCGGCGTTTAAATGACGGACGGCTTTGCCCACCTTTAGGGTGTCGCTCAGCCGCTGGCGCAGGGGCTGACGGCGCCTCGGCGGAGTGCCGCGAAGAGGCGCCGTTCAGCAAGCCAGTTGCTTCAGCTCACCCCGGGCGGAATGCCGTCTTTATTGAAGTCCTTGAGCCGCTCCTTCTCTTCCTCGGTGGAATGCGCAGGTACGTCATTCTTTTCCGGTGCTTCTTCTTTCTCGCGTACGGGCGGTTTGTCCTGGCTCATCATGCATCGCTCCAATTGATCAATCGTGGGGGATCACGCCGGTCATGGCGGTGAACTGACTCTGGCGGTGCTGCACTCTGTCGAGCAGCTCCGGCGGCGTCGACTCACGGAACACCACCATATGCCCGACATCCTTGCCCCCTTCGGTCACGCGCTCGATGTCGTTGATCATCCAGGTTTTCAGTTCCTCGGCGGTGATGCCCAGTTCGTCGGCCACGCGTTGGTGAAGGCGTTCCGCATCGTATTGGTTGAATTGATCGGTGTTCATCACGGTCTCTCCTGTGCGGGCTGTCCCTATCAGGCCGTGCCGTGGCGGCACAAGTTCACTCGAATGCTTGCCTCGGCAGACCCTTGACCCGATGGAGCATGCGACATGTACCCCACCACCCCAGACGGCCGCTACTTTGTGGTGAAAGATCGGCTCTGGCGCTGTTCCAACCCTGCTCTCGACGAAGATGAACGTCAGCGCCGGGTGAACGAATTGATGGCTGGACGACGCGCAGTCAAGGTGGCGAAGGCGGCGGAAGATTCGGCGCAACTGAAAGCTGCGCGGGCACAGGTGGATGCGGCCAAGGTTGCACTGGGTGAGCGAGGCCCGGTCTGGTGGGACGACGGCGCTCCCGATTTCAATCGGCGCAAGGTCGGCAACACGCCCTATGCGCAGTGGTACGCGTCGCAGGATGCGCCCTAGCCATGATCCGGCAGGACCTTTTGCCGTGCTGAGCGTCCAATCCCAAATAACAGCCCCTCCCGAACGTTTACGCCAAAGGACGCCCAATGACTTTCTACATCTTTCTGATTGCCTGCTGCGCTGCTGCAAGTACAGGCGTGATTTTCAAGCCCGGCAGCTGGTACGAAGCCCTGCAAAAACCAGCCTTCACCCCGCCCGACTGGTTGTTCCCGGTGGCCTGGACGATCATTTATCTGCTGCTGGCGTGGGCCGGTTATCGCCTGACGCTGTTGCCAGAGAGCCAGATCGCGCTGGCGTTGTGGGCCGCGCAAATCGCCCTCAACACGCTGTGGACACCGGTATTCTTTGGCGCCCACCGCATCGTCGCAGGCATGGTCATCCTGACACTGCTCTGGCTGACCGTTGCCACGCTGATCGTCGTCGCCATGCCGCTCGACCTGATCACTGGGCTGATCCTGTTTCCTTACCTGATCTGGCTGAGCGTGGCCGCCGCGCTGAATTTCTCGATTCTGCGGCACAACCGCTGATCGCCTGAACCTTCCCATTTTCGTGTCGCCCCCTCCCTCGCGATGACTGGGTCGGGCGACACGAGATGTCACGGTCTATGCTGATGACAGTCGCGAACAGCATTGGCAACGTCGCTTTTGAAGCATGCCTTCAAAATCGGCATGCCAAGCTGCGCGACATACCCAATCACAGGCGCGACAAAGATCACGCCGGGTACAACAAGATGCCCGACAGGGGTGCCCTGGCCTCGGCCTGAAAATCCACGAAACGTGACGTGGTAAACAAGTGCCGCAGCCGACACTTTCGGACCGCCGACAACCTATGGGTGTGTCCGTGACCGTGAGGACTGCTGTATGCCTGATCCGATGTTGATTCTGCCCATGGTCAACAGCCTGCTGGAGCGCCATAAAGGCTCGCCAGGCGCTTTGTTGCCTATCCTTCATGAGATTCAAGAGGGCATCGGCTACATCCCCGACGCCGCCATTCCCGACATCGCTCACGCCCTCAATCAAAGCCAGGCCGAAGTGCGTGGCGTCATCAGTTTCTATCATGACTTCCGCACCGCACCGCCCGCTCGACACATCCTGCGCTTGTGCCGTGCCGAGTCCTGCAAAAGTCGCGGCGCCGAGCAGCTCGCCGCGCAACTGCGAGAGCGCCTGCAATTGGACGATCACGGCCACAGCGCCGACGGCCACATCAGCCTGCGCCCGGTCTATTGCCTAGGGGCGTGCGCCTGTTCCCCCGCGCTGGAGCTGGACGGAAAAGTGCACGCGCGCCTCAGCGCCGAGCGTCTGGACGCCTTGCTCGACACCTGCCGGGAGGACACTCAATGACGCGCCTTTACCTCCCTGGCGATTCCGTCGCCCGCGCCGTCGGCGCTGATGCCGTGGCTGTGGCCATCGCCAGTGAAGCGCAAAAACGCAACCTGCCTCTGGACCTGCACCACACCAGTTCCCGAGGGCTGTATTGGCTGGAGCCGTTGCTGGAAGTCGACAGCCCGCAAGGCCGCCTCGGTTTCGGGCCGTTGACCGAAGGCGACGTGGCAAGCGTGCTCGATGCTCTGCAAGGCGATCCGTCCCGGCACCCATTGGCGCTGGGTTTGGTAGAAGAGCTGCCTTATCTGAAAACCCAACAACGTCTCTTGTTTGCCCGTGCTGGCATCACGCAGCCGCTCTCACTAGAGGATTACAAGGCTTATGGCGGGTTCGAGGGTTTGACCCGCGCCCTCGCCATTGGCCCCGACGAAACCGCCACGGCAGTGTTCGACTCCGGCCTGCGCGGCCGAGGCGGCGCGGCCTTTCCTGCCGGGATCAAATGGCGCACCGTCCGGGGCACCCAGGCCGCGCAGAAATACGTAGTGTGCAACGCCGACGAAGGCGACTCGGGCACCTTCGCCGACCGCATGCTGATGGAAGGCGACCCCTTCCTGCTGATCGAAGGCATGGCCATCGCCGGGATCAGCGTCGGCGCCAGTTTCGGCTACATCTATGTGCGTTCGGAATACCCGCAGGCCATCGCCAACCTGCGCGAGGCCATCACGATTGCTCGCGCTGCCGGGTATCTCGGAGCGGACGTCGATGGCAGCGGCCTGGCGTTCGATCTAGAAGTGCGGGTGGGCGCAGGCGCCTACATCTGCGGCGAAGAAACCGCGCTGCTGGACTCGCTGGAAGGCAAGCGCGGGCTGGTACGCGCCAAGCCGCCGATCCCGGCGCTGAAAGGGCTGTTTGGCCAACCGACGCTGGTGCACAACGTGCTGACCCTGGCCTCGGTGCCGCTGATTCTGGCCAAGGGCGCAGCGTTCTATCGTGACTACGGCATGGGCCGATCCACAGGCACCATGCCGTTTCAACTGGCGGGCAATATTCGACAGGGGGGCCTGGTCGAGCGGGCGTTTGGCCTGACGCTTCGGGAACTGGTCGAAGGCTACGGTGGCGGGACAGCGAGTGGTCGTCCGCTCAAAGCCGCGCAGGTTGGCGGCCCGCTGGGCGCCTGGGTGCCGCCGTCGCAGTTCGACACGCCGCTGGACTATGAAGCGTTCGCTGCCATCGGCGCGATGCTGGGTCACGGCGGGGTGGTGGTCGCCGACGACACCCTGGACATGGCGCACATGGCGCGTTTTGCCCTGCAGTTCTGCGCCGAAGAATCCTGCGGCAAATGCACGCCCTGCCGCATCGGCTCGACCCGTGGCGTTGAGGTCATCGATCGGATACTGGCCGCACCCGACCCGCACGCACGGGATCAGCAGGCCATCGTCCTCAGGGACCTGTGCGACACCCTGCAATTCGGTTCGCTCTGTGCACTGGGCGGCATGACCGCTTATCCCGTCGCCAGCGCGCTCAAGCACTTCCCCGCCGACTTTGGTCTGCACCTTCCGGAGGCCGAGCAATGATCACGATATTCGACCCGAAAACCGACGCCGATTTAGGCACGCCCGCCCGCCGTAGCGACGTGCAGATCACCCTGACCATCGATGGCCAGCGCATCAGCGTGCCTGAAGGCACCTCCGTCATGCGCGCAGCAGCGCTGATGGGTACCACCATTCCAAAACTGTGCGCCACTGACAGCCTTGAGGCCTTCGGCTCCTGCCGCATGTGTCTGGTCGAAATCGAAGGCATGCGCGGCTACCCGGCCTCGTGCACCACACCGGTCACCGAAGGTATGAGCGTAAACACCCAGACGCCCAAACTCGCGACGCTGCGTCGCAACGTCATGGAGCTGTACATCTCCGACCACCCGCTCGACTGCCTCACCTGCTCAGCCAACGGCAACTGCGAACTGCAAACCGTCGCTGGCCAGGTCGGCCTGCGGGAAGTGCGCTACGGCTATGACGGCGAGAACCACCTGGCGGACAAAAAAGACGTCTCCAACCCTTACTTCGATTACGACCCGAGCAAGTGCATCGTCTGCAGCCGCTGCGTGCGAGCCTGTGAAGAAACCCAAGGCACCTTCGCCCTGACGATCACCGGACGCGGCTTCGACTCCCGCGTGTCAGCCGCCGGTGGCAATGACTTCCTTGACTCGGAATGCGTGTCCTGCGGCGCCTGTGTGCAGGCCTGCCCGACTGCAACCCTGATGGAAAAGAGCGTGGTAGAGAAAGGCCAGCCCGAGCACAGTGTCATCACCACCTGCGCCTATTGCGGCGTGGGCTGCTCGTTCCGCGCGGAAATGAAAGGCGACCAACTGGTGCGCATGGTTCCGGACAAGAACGGCCACGCCAACCATGGCCACTCCTGCGTCAAAGGCCGTTTCGCCTGGGGTTACGCAACGCATCCGGACCGTATCACCAAACCGATGATCCGCAAGCACATCAGCGACCCGTGGCAGGAAGTCAGTTGGGACGAGGCCGTGACCTACGCCGCCAGCGAATTCCGCCGCTTGCAACAGCAATACGGTCGCGATTCGATTGGCGGCATCACCTCCAGCCGTTGCACCAACGAAGAAACCTATCTGGTGCAGAAACTGGTGCGCGCTGCGTTTGGCAACAACAACGTCGACACCTGCGCGCGCGTCTGCCATTCGCCGACCGGCTATGGCCTGAAACAGACCTTGGGCGAGTCCGCTGGCACCCAGAGTTTCGACTCGGTGATGAAGGCCGACGTCATCCTGGTGATGGGCGCCAACCCGAGCGATGCCCACCCGGTGTTCGGCTCGCAACTCAAGCGCCGCCTGCGCGAAGGTGCGCAACTGATCGTCATTGACCCACGGCGCATCGATCTGGTGGATGCAGTGCATGGCCGCGCCAAGATTCATCTGGCACTGCGCCCCGGCACCAACGTCGCCATGCTCAATGCCTTGGCTCACGTGATCGTCACCGAAGGCTTGCTCGACCAGCCGTTCATCGACGCCCGCTGCGAAGGCAATGACTTTGCCCGCTGGCGCGAATTCGTCAGCCGCGCAGAAAATGCGCCGGAAGTGCTGGGGATGATCTGTGGTGTGGATGCTGCCGATATTCGCGCCGCCGCCCGTCTCTACGCCAGCGCCAACAACGCCGCCATTTATTACGGGCTGGGCGTCACCGAACACAGTCAGGGCAGCACCGCTGTCATGGGCATTGCCAACCTGGCCATGGCCACTGGCAACATTGGCCGTGAAGGCGTGGGCGTGAACCCGCTGCGTGGTCAAAACAACGTGCAGGGCTCCTGCGACATGGGCTCCTTTCCCCACGAACTGCCGGGCTATCGCCACATCTCCAACGACGTCGTGCGCTCCCAGTTTGAAAACGCCTGGCACGTTACGCTGCAACCCGACCCGGGCCTGCGCATTCCCAACATGTTCGAGTCGGCGCTGGCCGGGCAATTCAAGGGCTTGTACTGCCAGGGCGAAGACATTGCGCAAAGCGATCCCAATACCCAACACGTGACCGCAGCCCTGACAGCCATGGAATGCGTGGTGGTGCAGGACATCTTCCTCAATGAAACCGCGAAGTTCGCCCATGTGTTCCTGCCGGGTGCTTCGTTCCTGGAAAAAGACGGCACCTTTACCAACGCCGAGCGCCGCATTTCACGGGTGCGCAAGGTCATGGAGCCGCTGGGCGGCAAGGCTGACTGGGAGGGCACCGTCGCGCTGGCCAACGCCTTGGGCTACCCGATGAGCTACACACACCCGTCGGAGATCATGGACGAAATCGCCCGCCTGACACCGACCTTCACTCACGTCAGCTATGCCGCGCTCGACGCCCGTGGCAGCCTGCAATGGCCCTGCAACGAAAATGCTCCCGACGGCACGCCGACCATGCACATTGATCAGTTCGCGCGTGGCAAGGGTCGCTTCATGCTCACCGGCTATGTGCCCACTGAGGAAAAGGTCAACACCCGCTATCCGCTGCTGCTCACCACCGGCCGCATTCTCAGCCAGTACAACGTCGGCGCGCAGACCCGTCGCACTGAAAACGTCGCGTGGCATGAAGAAGACCGCCTGGAAATCCACCCGACCGACGCCGAGAGCCGCGGCATCAACGAAGGCGACTGGGTCGGCATCGGCAGCCGCGCCGGGCAGACCGTATTACGCGCACGGGTGACCGAACGGGTCGCAGCAGGCGTGGTGTACACCACTTTCCACTTCCCGGAATCCGGCGCCAACGTGATCACCACCGACAACTCTGACTGGGCGACCAATTGCCCGGAGTACAAGGTGACTGCCGTGGAAGTCAGCCGCGTCTACCACCCTTCCGAATGGCAAAAACGCTACCAGGCGTTCAGCGACGAGCAGCAACGCCTGCTCGACGACCGCCGCCAGGCCCGTCACGCCGACAAAGCGGAGGTGCGCCGATGAGCGACGCCAACCTGATCAAAATGGCCAACCAGATCGCTAAATACTTCGCCACCGAGCCCGATCCGCAGGCCGCTGTCCTCGGCGTGCGCAACCACATTCAGATGTTCTGGACACCGGGCATGAAAAAGGAGCTCGTGGCGTTGCAGGCCGCGAACCAGGCTGCGGATCTTCATCCACTGGCCCAGGACGCTGTACGCGGGGCCGGATGGTGACCGCTGACTGTACCGTTCGAAAACAAAAAGCCCCGAGCGATCGGGGCTTGTGTGAGTGAAATGCGCGACGGGAGCGCGCGCTCGCGCCGTCAATTGATGAGCATCGTGCCCGCCGCAATCACACCGCAGGCCAACATTTTGCGCACAGTCAGCGCTTCGCCCAGGAAGAAGTGGCTGATCAGCACCGCGAACAGCACGCTGGTTTCCCTCAATGCCGAGACAGCGCCCATCGGGGCGCCCGACATCGCGTAGATGATGATGCCGTAAGCGAGCAGCGAAACCAGACCGCCCATGAACGCTGTGATGAAGCCGGCCCTCGGCGTGATCAAACTGCGGGCATCGCGCAGCAGGATGTACACCGGCGGCATCAGCACGCCCCACATCACACACATCCACACGGTATACGCCACCGGCGTGCTGGACAGTCGCGCACCGATTCCGTCGGTCACGCTGTATGCGGCGATGAAACTGCCGGTGCCCAACGCGTACGGCAACTGCGGCATTGACACCTTGCGCCCTTTGAACGCCAGCGAAATGATCCCGGCGGACACCAGCCCGATGCCGAGCAAGGCATTTGCGCTGACCTGCTCGCCGGCAAAAATCGAGGCGTACAGCGTGATAAGGACAGGCGAAGATCCTCGGGCGATGGGGTAGGTCTGGCCCATGTCGCCCGCGCGGTAACTGCGCACCAGAAACAGGTTGTACCCTACGTGCAGCACCGCCGAGAGCACTGCATAGGGCCAGCTTTCCAGCGCTGGCAGCGGCAGAAACAGCGCGGCAATCGCACTGGCAGACGCGACAGCGACACACATGATGGTCATTGACCATAGCTGATCGGCGCCACTGCGCAGCAGGGCATTCCAGGCAGCGTGGAGGAAAGCGGCGAACAGAACGAGAGAAAGGATGTGTAAAGGCATGCGCCATCGTAAGGGGTTTCATGCCGCAGACTGAAGCGAAGCCTTTTCAGCAAGCCATGAGTAAATCCTCATGATTCAGCCATACGCTTGAACGGATTTGGCGGACTCCTCCCTTAGCCAGTTTCGAAACAGCACAATGTGCGGCTGCGATTCCAGGCCTTTTGGGCAAACGAAATGATAGGCGACGGGTGAAGGGAACGCGACGTCGAACAACTTGATCAGACTGCCCTCGCCCACTTCCTTTTCAACATGGCCACTGCGCACCAGCGCAACGCCTTGTCCCAACAGTGCTGCCTCCACCGTCATGTTCGTGTCAGAGAATCGGACGCTTTCCCGCAGATCGGATATGCCTATGCCTACATGCTGAAACCACACCTCCCACTTGGGCACCAAATCCGAGCCGTCACGGGTGAGCATCGGGTATCGCAACAATTCCGACGGCTCGCGAGGCATTCCGAAGCGCTGCAGCAGATCGGGGCTGGCGACCGGAAAGATCTGCTCCCTGAACATGAACTCCGAGAACAGCGCCGGGTACTTGCCGCCGCCCAAGCGAATCGCCACGTCGGCCTCTGCCTCGGCAAAATTGATCGCCCGGTCTGTCGTGTCCAGCGTCACCAGGATTTCGGGGTGCAACCGGGACAACGCGGGCAGCCTCGGCAACAACCATTTGATGGCGAACGAATACGTCATGCTGACCGTCAGTCGAACCCTGCCGTTCTGCTCCTTGAGGTCACTGAGCGTCGCTTCCAGATTGCCGAAAAATTCCCGCACGATCGGCGCCAGCGCGGCCCCGGCAGGCGTCAGACTCAACGTCTTGCCGCGATGAAACAGCTGCAGCCCCCACAAATCCTCCAAGTGCTTGAGCTGATGGCTGACCGCGCTCTGCGTGACGTGCAACTCTTCAGAAGCCGAGGTGAATGTCGAATGGCGAGTGGCGACCTCGAACGCACGCAGGGCCGCGGTGGGGGGCAGAGCTTTCATTCCGATGACGTACAGGCCTTGGCAATGGCCCGCCTCTTTATGAGCGAATGCTCATCATGGCGGAGCGAGGACGTTCTGTCATTCTGCGCGAATGGCCCTGGGGAAGCGGCGATAGGTGAATCGGCACAAGCAGCAAAGCAACTGATGGGCACGGCTAGCGGGAAACGCCAAGGGACAGAAGCCTACCAATTTTCCGCGTCGCTTCCTGCATCAGCTGAGTCAGCATTGGAAGGTCACGTTCATCCTTACGATATTGAGGGATGGTGGCGGAGATCGAGCCACGGATTTTACCGTCGACGAAAAACGGAACCGCCAAACCGAAAGCGCCTGGCACTCGCTCCCCCGTCCCCGTCGCCCACCCTCGCTGAGCGATCTGATTCAAATCGGCGTTCAGTTGTTCACGGTCGGTGATCGTGGCCTCGGTAATTTTTATCAGCTCAGTGGAATCAATGGTTTGCCGGTCACAATATGCAAGCACTGCCTTCCCTGCTGCACCCGCATAAAGGGGTACGTCGGTGCTGACTGAAAGCTGATACTGGATGGGTCTCCAGCCCTGAATGACATCGAGAAATTCGGCTCGTTTAAGGTCCTCATCGAACGACAAGATGGCGATGGTTTCACCCGTTTCCTGTACGAGCTGATGCACGGTCGAGCGCGTCAGATCGGCAATGTTGTCCCTATAACCCAGCCTGGACGCCCACTGATAGAGCTTGGGGCCGGGATACAACGTCGAGCCCATTGAAACAACAATCCCCGCCTGTTCACCGGAATGCACCAGACGCTTGGCAGTGGCGGCATTGCACAGCAATTGATCCTGAAGCCCTACCGTGTATTTAACGCCTTGCGGACAAACACATGCGATAAGCAGAAGCCGCTCCAACCGCGATACCGTTGACTTCGTGTCTTCCAAGGTCACTACCGGATTGGCGTTATCAGGTTGGTTCAAGGCCTCGTTCACTGCCGCAACGAGTTTGTCCGCAAAACGCAGAACAAGGTGCTCAGCGTGTTCCGAGACTTGAACCTGTCCGCCGTCTGCGGAATGGACGGATACCGCGATGATCAACCCGCTATGAAGCTGTTGAACGGTCACCGACAAGGGCTCCGGGAACTCGGACTTCCACAGCGCTCCTTGCAAACTCGTGAGCGGTGAGCCATCGCTGCACGGACTCGCATCTGAGAGGGACGGATTCAACGCCCCAGCATCCAGGAAAGCGGCGAACTGTCTCCCCATCCCTCCGAACGACCGTGGATGCACGACACCCAGTTCGGGCCTAAACGTCAACGTAGCTCGAGGCTCGCTACAGGCTGCAACGAAGTATTTCCCATCAATTGGGTTGCATATCGAAATCAGCGCAGTGGCGTGTGTGGCATTCGCCAGTTCTGCCAATCCGTCCTGGCCAATTTGTAGCAAAACACTTCTGGATGATAACGCGTTGGTCAGCACACTCAGCCTGGGCCCGATGGTGTACTTACCGGCTCCCGCTTCAAGGGCGAAGCCTTGTTCTACCAATGAAAGCAGGATCCGATTGATGGTGCTGCGACTCTCATCCAATTCAGCGGCCAGCTCTCGAACGCCCCATGGCTCGGCACCGACCCGAAAAACGAGCGCGTCGAGCACTTCGATCAAACGTGTGTGATTGGATGCCGGTGAATGGCTTTGGAGGCCTTGCCGTGCGGGGATTTCTTGAGCCATTGGAAGATCGAGTTGTTGTCTGGGAGCGCCATTTTGCGGGCGAACCAGTCCCAACCGCAATGACACTCGGCAGTTGACAACCCTCTTGGCCTTCTAGATTCTATAAAAAACAAAAGCAGGACACTGTCCCATTTTTTGTAAATGGCAGTGTTCGATAATCTGGAGTAGCCATGAATAACAACAACGTTATGGCGGAACCCGTCGTGGTGCCGACCAAAACCAAAGAACAGGTAACGAAGGCCAAGAAGGCTACCCGCGCGGCCGTTTTTGGCACATTCGTCGAATACTACGACTTCAGCGTGTATGGCTATGTTGCCGCCACGCTCGCCATGGTCTTTTTCCCATCTGACGATCCCACAATTGGATTGCTCAACACTTTCCTGGTGTTTGGCTCAGCCTTTCTCGTCCGACCGTTGGGGGCCATCGGATTCGGTTGGCTAGGCGACAAAGTGGGTCGCCGTACCAGTCTGATTGCCAGTATCACGTTGATGGGGGCGGCAGCGACTCTAATCGGCCTGCTACCAGGTTATGCGGTCATCGGCGTTTGGGCGCCGATTCTGCTGGTCGCGCTGCGGATGCTTCAAGGCTTCTCCGCCGGTGGAGAGATTGGTGGGGCAGCCAGCTACATCCGCGAGTGGGCGCCGGCCAATCGACGCTCGCTGTACATTTCTTTCCTGCCGTCCATCGCCCAGCTCGGCAAAGGCCTGGCCGCTGCCATCGCAGGCCTTGCTGCGGCCACGCTGACCGATCCGCAGATGCTCGAATGGGGCTGGCGCGTGCCATTCCTCCTCGCTCTGCCCTTGGGCATCATTGGCCTGTGGATGCGCCTGAGCATTGAGGACAGCCCTGAATTCGAATCGAAGAAAGACGAGACAGCGGTCAAGAAGAGCCAACCCTTTGCCGAGCTGATTAGCAGTTACCCCCGGGCGCTGTTCAAGGTAATCCTCATTGCCCTCGTGCAAAACATCGGTACCTATATCGGTACCGTGTTCATCGCCGCGTACTTCAGCTCTATCCTGGGCTACACCAAGGGGCAGGCCTCGACCATTGTTCTGATCGCCGTAATCCTCGCTGCTTTCCTGATCCCGCTCGCGGGCCAGCTTGGCTCGTACCGGGGCGGGAAGTCGATCTTGCGTCTCTCTTATCTCGCCTATGCCGTGCTTTCGATCCCGTCTTTCATCTTGATGCAGCAGGGCTCCGTCAACCTCGCAATCGCAGGTCTGGCATTGGGAATGATCCCGTACGCCCTGTGCCAAGCGGGTACCTATTCGGTAATGCCCGAGTTTTTCCCGATGCACATCCGCCACACCGGCGTTGCTTTCGGCCATAGCGTAGGAGCCGTGATCGGTGGTGGCGCCGGCCCTTACTTCGCTACCTGGCTCATCGGTGCCACGGGCAATCAGTACACCCCCGCTTACATCTTGTGTGTTGCCGGCCTCATTGGGCTGATCGTCATCTCGACCGTTCGCAAGAACGTGTCAACCGATCAAGACACCACTTCACATCAATATTCCTAAGGTGCCGATCATGCCTTTGATTTATGTCACTAGCCCCGTCCATAAAGACGTGTTGACTCAGCTCGCAACCGTTGGAGAAGTGCGTCTTGGCTATGGCCCAAACGCTGTGTCTTACGCAGAAATTCAAAAACAGGTGGATGCTGTATTTCTTCGTGGGGGACATATGTCTGCCGAGATGATTGCCGCTTCGCCAAAGCTGCGAATTGTGGCTCGCCACGGCGCCGGTTATGACAACGTCGACTTCAAGGCCGCTGCCGATTACGGCGTCTGGGTCACCAATACCCCTGGCGCCAATAGAAGGAGCGTCGTGGAGCACGTGTTTGCTCTGCTTCTGAGCCTGAGCCGCAAATTGCAGATGGCATCCGAGCAGACCCGTAACGGTATCTGGGCCGAGGATCGCCTGTCATTGACCGGCATCGAGCTGGAAGGTCGCACGCTTGGCCTGATCGGTTTCGGGGACATTGGTCAACATGTTGCACCGGTCGCAGAGGCGTTCGGCATGAAGGTGCTGGCGACCGACCCGGCCTACGATTCAAGCTTCGACAGACGCCTGGTCAGCCTGGATACTCTTCTGGCGGAATCCGACGTCGTCAGCCTCCACGTCCCACTCCTGCCTGGCACTCGCAAGCTGATCGGACATGCGCAATTGGAGAAGATGAAGACGGGCGCCATCCTGATCAATACCAGCCGCGGCGGTGTGATGGATGAAGCCGCCGTAGCCGCCGCGCTCAAATCGGGGAAGCTTGCCGGTGCTGGCGTGGATGTTCTGGACGCTGAGAACGTGGACATGATTCACCCGTTCAAGCACAACGAATTCCCCATCTCCGATCTGCCAAACCTGATCGTTACCCCGCATGTAGCGGGGCAGACCAATGAATCTCTCCTTCGGGTAGGGATGAGTGCCGTCGATGCCATCGCAGCGGTACTCCGAGGGGAAGCCCCTCTGCATCCCGTAAATAAGCCAGTCGCAAAATCGTTCGACTGAGAGCCGTCCCCCACTGTCAGAGGTCACTATGTTCATCAATGCATCCGATGAAAACATCGCCGTGAGCGATAGCTGGGAGCGCGCGCCGCTCAATCTGATTGAAGACATTTCCCGCTACCCGGTCGCGTTGATCGGCGATGTTCTTCAACGTCTGGGTATGATGGCCTCCGCCATCCGCCACGTCGCCGGTAAGCCGTCTTTTTTTGGGACGGTTTTGCCGATCCTGACCTGGGAGGGAGACAACCTCGCGATCCACCGAGCCTTGGATGATGCTCAGCCAGGGGATGTTTTGGTCATCAATGGCAACGGCGAAACCAACCGCGCCGTTTTTGGCGACTTGCTCGGTGAAGTCTGCCTTGCACGCAAAGTGGCAGGCGTCGTCATCGACGGCGCAGTCCGTGACATTGAAGAACTGGACATCATGGGGTTGCCTGTCTATGCACGAGCCGTCAACCCGGCCGGGCCCTCCAAGTACGGCCCCGGCCACGTTGGATCCCCGGTAGCGTGTGGCAACGTGGTGTGCAATGCCGGCGACGCGATAGTGGGGGATCGCGACGGCATCATCGTCATCAGCCGACATATCCTGCCAACGCTGGCGGACAAGCTCAACGTTCAGGATGGCATCGAAAACGCCTTCCGCGAGCGAGTGAGGGCGACCATTCGTTAGTTCCGGGATCGGATAACGCGAAGCCCATTACGGCTTCGCTCATAGCGTATGTGGATTGCTCATGTCGGTCTGAGGGCAATCCTGAGGGTTGACCCGATCGGTGAGCCACGCCTGCGGATCACTGCTCAGAAGGCAGTGCTGAACACCCCTCTGACGTTCGCTGGCGACCCGGGCAATGACCCCTATCTCATTGAATCGTCCTCTGCGACCATACAGCCCGTGAACAGTGCTGCGGGAGTCAGACCATGGCGTCCCCCATCGCATCCATTGTCCTGGCGAGATAAGCCCACAATCCGAGGAAACATTGATGATGGGGCCGGTTTTCCAGGCACTGATTCCAGTGGTCACTCTGATCATCTTAGGGTTTCTGGTTGTCCGTGCCGGATGGCTGCAAGCCGAGGGAATGAGGGATATTTCCAATATTGCCTTTCTGGTGCTAGCCCCGGCCCTGCTCTTTCGCAGCATGGCGACCGTGCATCTTGCTGAAATCGACTTCACTCCCGTCGCTATCTACTTTTGCGCGATATGGGTGGTCTTCGCCATCGTCATGGCGAAGCATGGGTTCAACAAAAAGGCAGCCGTCCTCGCCCTGTCTACGACGTTTTCAAACACACTGATGATAGGTGTGCCACTGGTGAGCATGGCCTATGGTCAGGAAGGCCTCGTCACCCTGTTTGCACTGATGTCGGTGCACTCTCTCATCATGCTGACAATGGTGACCAGTATTGTGGAATTCGCGGACGCGCGTGAGGCCAATGCTCATGCCCGGTCGTCTGAAGGCGGTTCGCGATTGGCCAGATTCGCCGTAACGCTGGTGAAGGCAGCGCGGGCAACGGTACTGCATCCCGTTCCCTTACCTATCTTGATTGGGCTGGTCTACTCGACCACCGGACTTGCCCTTCCCTCTCTCCTCGATCAAACGCTGCAATTGATCGGCAGTGCGTTTTCGCCTATCGCTTTGATGCTCGTAGGCGCGACACTTGCGATCAACAGGGATCTGGCGCATATCAAAACAGGTCTGTTGCTGGCACTTATCAAGAACTGCATTCACCCTCTAGTCATGTTCGCGCTCGGCATGCTGGTGGGTTTGAAAGGCGTTGGCTTCAAGGTCATGATTCTTTCCGCCGCGCTACCCATTGGCGCCAATGTGTATCTCTACGCCGCTCGCTACAAAGTCGCGGAGCAAGAGGTGACTGCCAGTATTGCGGCGTCCACCGTGCTGGCATTGGTCACCCTGACAATTGCGATGGTAGCGACTGCGCATATGTGATGAGGATTGAAGGACTTCATGCACACAATGCGCGCCCAGTCCGGGCCGACGTTTCTTCGCCCAACAGCGAGCGCAGATTTCGTTGGGTCAGCGTGCAGGAGCTCATCCCGTTTGCAGATTGCCATGTGGCGCTGCCCGGGAGCTTGAAGACTGATCGGGACAGCACGCTTCGTCCCAGGCTCATCTCCTGCATTCGCACCTGATTGGCTGCGGCTTGCGATTCTGGAGTTCGAGCGCGTGATCGCGCATACAGGGGATGACAACTTTTTAGACATGAAAAAAAAGGGCTCGGATCGCTCCAAGCCCTTTTTTTGCCGAGTGTGGCGGGAAACCAGGGATTCGAACCCTGGGAACGCTATTAACGTTCGCCGGTTTTCAAGACCGGTGCATTCAACCACTCTGCCAATTTCCCGGAAACTTCTATATGAAGGATGTAGTGTGCCGTCAGGATGCACGCACAGTGAAAACTCGGGCACCTTTTACGGCCGGCTGCTTTCAAGACGGCTGCCTTGAACCACTCGACCACACCTCCAATTGCGTAGCGGGCGCCATAATACCGTAATGAAACAAGCTGTCAAACTCTCTGGCTCGCGTACCCTCGCGGCTCTGTTATGATCTTTGCAACTTGAGATTTCAGATCACCCTTTCCACCATCAGGAGTAGCGCCATGCGCGAACAGGATTACGCAGTCAACAACCGCGTGCAGGTCGAGCAGCTAGAGGTTAGCCGCGTCCTGCGCAACACTTACGGCCTTCTCGCCCTTACCCTCGCATTCAGCGGGATCATGGCATTCGTCGCTCAACAGATGAACGTTCGCTATCCGAATGTCTTCGTCGTACTGATCGGCTTTTACGGGCTTTTCTTCCTCACCAACAAACTGCGCGATTCGGCGTGGGGTCTGGTGTCGGCGTTCGCGCTGACCGGCTTCATGGGGTTCATCCTCGGCCCGATCCTCAACCGTTACCTCGGCATGCAGGGCGGCGCTGAAGTCGTGTCGTCTGCTTTCGCGATGACGGCGCTGGTGTTCGGCGGATTGTCGGCCTACGTGCTGATCACCCGTAAGGACATGAGCTTCCTGGGCGGCTTTATCACCGCGGGCTTCTTCGTCCTGCTGGCCGCCGTGCTGGCGAGCATGTTCTTCCAGATCAGCGGGCTGCAACTGGCAATCAGCGCAGGCTTCGTGCTGTTCTCGTCGGTATGCATCCTGTTCCAGACCAGCGCAATCATCCACGGCGGTGAACGCAACTACATCATGGCGACCATCAGCCTGTATGTATCGATCTACAACCTGTTCATCAGCCTGTTGCAGATCTTCGGCATCATGGGCAGCAGCCGCGACTGATCCATAGCCTCAACAAAAAGCCCGCTTCGGCGGGCTTTTTGCTGTCTCCTTCCTTTGAATTCTTTATCATTGGCCTCATTCACCGTGTCACTTCCCTAACGAGCCGCCCATGAAGTTCGTCATCGCTCTCTATTCACCCGCTCACGCGCCCTCCTCGCGTCGGGCCCTGAGGTTCGCGCAGGCCGTGCTGGCCGGGGGGCATGAGATCGTGCGGCTGTTTTTCTATCAGGACGGGGTACACAGCGCGTCGGCGAATGGGGTCACGCCTCAGGACGAGCAGGACATTGCCGCCCAATGGCGTGAGTTCGTGACCCATCATGGGTTGGATGGCGTGGTGTGCATCGCCGCGGCTTTGCGCCGTGGCGTCTTGAATGAAGAAGAAGCCGAGCGTTATTCACGTCCCGGCGCCAACCTCTCGGCGCCCTGGACGCTGTCCGGTCTCGGGCAACTGCACGATGCCGTGCAGGCCGCCGACCGTTTGATCTGCTTCGGAGGGCGTTGAGATGCCGAAGTCGTTGCTGATCATCAGTCGCCAATCGCCATGGTCCGGCCCCAACGCCCGAGAAGCGTTGGACATCGCGCTTGCCGGTGGGGCGTTCGATCTGCCCTTGGGCATGCTGTTTCTGGACGACGGCGTGCTGCAACTGCGCCCTGCCCAGAGCCCCGATCAGCTGCAACAGAAAGACCTGACAGCCAACCTTCAGGCCCTGGAAATGTTCGGCGTGGAAGACCTGTACGCCTGCGCCACCAGTCTGGCAGAACGTGGCATGTCGCCGAGCGAGCTGGGTATCGAGGCGTTGCAGGTGTTGCGCGACCACGAACTGGCTGCGCTCATTGACCGTTACGACCAAGTGATCACGATCTGATGTCAACTTTGCACGTGTTATCTCATTCGCCGTTCACCGACTCACGCCTGAGCAGTTGCCTGCGCCTGCTCGGTCACGAAGACGCCCTCCTGCTGTGCGGCGACGCCACCTATGCGCTGATGGCCTCTACTGCACCGCGTCAGTTGTTGGACGACAAAGCGGACAGCCTGCGCGTGTTTGTCCTCGACGAAGACGCCCGGGCGCGAAACCTGGCGCCGCCCGACTGGATCACGCCCGTTGACTACCCTGGTTTCGTCGAGCTGTCGCTGCAGTACGACAAGGTCAACACGTGGCTATGAAACAGCTCATCGTCGATGGACGCACCCTTGCGTTGGACAAGGACGGCTACCTCGCCAACTTGCACGACTGGTCTCGCAATGTGGCAGAAGCGCTGGCGCTGGAAGAAGACATCGCCCTGACGCCCGACCACTGGAAAATCCTCGAATTGCTGCGCGCGTTCTATGCCGAATACCAGCTGTCGCCCGCCACTCGCCCGCTGGTGAAATACACTGCCCAAAAGCTTGGGGCGGAAAAGGGCAACAGCTTGCACCTGAATCGCCTGTTCAACGGCACTCCCGCCAAACTTGCCGCCAAGCTGGCGGGCCTGCCCAAGCCGACCAATTGTCTATGAACGATTTCGCTCCACTCGCGACTCAAACACCTGCCGAGCACCCGTTTGCGCCGTTCGTGCGCATCCTCGGAAAAGGCAAACGCGGCGCGCGCAACATGACTCGCGAAGAGGCTCGCGAGGCCATGGGCATGATCCTCGACGAACAGGTCGAGGATACCCAGTTGGGCGCTTTCCTGATGCTGCTGCGTCACAAGGAAGAAAGTCCCGAGGAGCTGGCGGGCTTCACCGAAGCCGTGCGGGAACGTCTGACCGCCCCGCCCATTGCCGTCGATATCGACTGGCCCACTTACGCAGGCAAGAAACGGCATCTGCCCTGGTACTTGCTGGCGGCCAAATGCCTCGCCCAGAACGGCGTGCGTGTGTTGATGCACGGCGGCGGCGCGCACACAGCCGGGCGCCTATATAGCGAGCAATTGTTGGATGTGTTGGGGATTGCGCAGTGCCGCGACTGGCCGTCCGTGGAGCAGGCAATGGAACGGCACAACATTGCGTTCATCCCCTTGGGCAACTGGGCGCCTCAGCTGCAACGCATGATCGACCTGCGCAATACGCTAGGCCTGCGCTCGCCGATCCATTCGCTGGCTCGCATACTCAATCCGTTGGGCGCGCGCTGCGGCCTTCAGAGCATTTTCCATCCCGGTTATCAGTCGGTGCACCGTGACGCCAGCAGCTTGCTGGGCGATCACGCCATCGTCATCAAGGGCGATGGTGGCGAGGTAGAAATCAACCCGGACACGATCAGCCACTTGTATGGCACAACCGACGGGCAGCCTTGGGATGAAGAATGGCCTGCATTGTCGGAGCGTCGTCATGTCAAACCGGCCACGCTGAACCCGCAGCAATTGATCGACATCTGGAAAGGCGATCTTCACGACAGCTACCCGCAACTGGCGCTGATCTCAACCATCGCCCTTGCCCTGCGCGGGCTCGGCGTACCTCGTCTAGAGGCCTTCAGCCAAGCCGAGCAGTATTGGGAACAGCGCGACAAATCGATTTAACCGATCATTACTCCCGATTCTTTGCGCTATTCGTTCGAACGATTGTCTTTAGACTCGTCTCCAACGTACCTACGTACATACAGATGGGAGTCAGACATGGGCCTGCTCGTTGAAGGACGCTGGCAAGACCAGTGGTATGAAAGCAAGGATGGCGCTTTTCAGCGCGAACAGGCACAGCGTCGCAACTGGGTCACCACTGATGGCAGCCCGGGGCCATCCGGCGAAGGGGGGTTCAAAGCGGAGCCAGGTCGTTATCATCTTTACGTGTCGCTGGCTTGCCCCTGGGCCCATCGAACGCTGATCGTGCGCAAGCTCAAAGGCCTCGAGAGTCTCATCGACGTCTCCGTGGTCAGCTGGCTAATGCGCGAAAACGGCTGGACATTCGACCAAGAAAAAGGCTCCACCGGCGATCCCCTCGACGATCACACGTTCTTCTATCAACGCTACCTGACCGACGATCCGACCTACACCGGGCGCGTCACCGTGCCGGTGCTGTGGGATAAGCAGCAACAGCGCATCGTCAGCAATGAATCATCGGAAATCATCCGTATGTTCAACTCGGCGTTCGATGACCTGACCGGTAATCGTCTGAGCTTGTACCCCGAGTCGCTGCGCGCCGAGATCGATCGGCTGAACGATGCCATTTATCCCGCCATTAACAATGGTGTGTATCGCGCTGGCTTCGCGACCACTCAGCACGCCTACGAGCAAGCCTTCGACGACGTATTCGCTGAACTGGACGCGCTGGAAAAGCTGCTGAACCAGAAACGTTACCTGGCAGGAGAGTACCTGACGGAAGCCGACGTTCGACTGTTCACGACCCTGATACGGTTCGACGCGGTCTACCATGGGCATTTCAAATGCAACCTGCGTCGCATCGCTGATTACCCCAACTTGAGCCACTGGCTGCGCGAGCTGTACCAATGGCCTGGCGTTGCGGACACTGTCAACTTCACGCACATCAAGCATCACTACTACGCCAGCCACGCCACCATCAATCCGACCGGCATCGTGCCGAAAGGCCCAGCACAGGATTTCACAGGCGCCCATGATCGCGAGCGATTGGTAGGAAAAGGCATCGCTGTAAGAGCCTCCTGAAGCTGATTTATTATTTCGTTTTCGCATAAGCATGGGAAAACTTAGTATTTTTAGGAATCAGGCAGCGTGATAATTTGGGCTCATTCCAAACTGCCGCGCCGCCTGAAACTTCTGACAACGCTGCGAAACGTTAGGTATCGGTTATCCGCTCCAGCCGTGTCCGAACAGCCTCATCACTTCTCGGGACTGCATGGATAAAACAGCCCGCGAGTGATGCGTCCATCGGGGCTCATGAACGGTCGATTGCCCTTCCCGCTCTCCGTATCGCAACGCTCGGTCCTCGTTGAATCAGGCGCGCTCTATCAAGGGCCCAGAATGTCGAACTATCTGGATGATCAACATCGCGCTGAAATTTCCAACGCTCTGGACACCTTTACAAGCCGGACCGAATGGCCCACTTGGCTGCTGATTATCGGCTTTTACAGCACCTGGAGCTGGTTGATCTTTTTTGCTCAAGGTTGGGGAAAACTCGCCTCGATAGGGCTGTTGTTGCCGTTGGTCATCTTATGGATGTCCCTGCAGCACGAGTGTATTCACGGCCATCCAACCCGCTGGCCTGCGCTCAATAAAGCGCTGGTGTATCTACCGTTTGCCATCTGGTATCCGTATGACCTGTACCGGGAAAGTCATCTCGCCCACCATGTCGATGAAACGCTCACACTGCCGGGCATAGACCCTGAAAGCCGGTACGTTTCGGCGGTCGAATGGGCACAGTCCTCAGGCTTCAAACGACGCGTGCTGTGGTTGAACAAAACCTTCGTCGGGCGGGTGATCATTGGCGTGCCACTCGCCTTGAGTGCGTTAATTTTTTCAGAGGTGCCGAAAGCCTTCGTCTCTGGAAGTGGCAGACGGATGTGGATGGCGCATGTCGTCGGGGTGTCATTCATTCTCTGGACCGTCCAGCACTACAGCGCACTGACGGCTTGGGAATATGTCGCCTACGTCTCGATCCCGGCGCTGGCGATCGGCATGATTCGTTCGTTTTACGAACATCGCCCTGCCGACCGGCCGGAACATCGGTCCGCGATCAATGAATCCAGAGGCATTCTGAGCTGGCTCTTTCTGAACCTGAATTTTCATCTGGTTCATCATGATCTGCCGAAACTGCCTTGGTATTACTTGCCGGCGGTGTACCAGGCCCGGCGCCAAGCCTGGGTTGATCGCAGCAATGGCTTTGTCATCAGCGACTACGGTCAGTTGGTCGTCAGCCACATCGCTGTGCCTGTCGACCATCCCGCACACCCATTCTCTTCCATCGCGGCACGCCAACATCCTGAAGCTGAATCAGGTTTAGCGGCCATGGGCGACTTGACCCGAAGCGCGTGAGGACAAAAGCAGCCCGATAGGCGCTCAGGCCCTGCGCTTAGACGCCGCTTTGTGCGCCTTCGAACCACGCCAGTTTGTCCCGCAGTGTCACCACTTCGCCAACGATCACCAGGGTTGGTGCATGGACTTCATGCTCCGCAACCAGTTGCGGCAGGTTGGCCAGCGTACCGGTGAAAACACGCTGATTGGTCGTGGTGCCTTGCTGGATCAGCGCCGCCGGGGTGTCGGCCGAGCGACCATGCTTGATCAGTTCGCTGCAAATGATCGGCAAGCCAATCAAACCCATATAAAACACCAGCGTCTGCGCGGGCGAGACCAGGTCTTTCCACGGCAGGTCCGTTGTGTTGTTCTTCAGATGCCCGGTTACGAAACGCACGGACTGCGCGTAATCGCGGTGGGTCAGCGGAATTCCTGCATAGGCCGCGCAACCGCTGGCCGCCGTGATACCCGGCACCACCTGGAACGGAATGCCGTGGGCCGCCAGCTCTTCGATTTCCTCGCCACCACGGCCAAAGATGAACGGATCGCCTCCTTTGAGCCGCACGACGCGCTTGCCCTGCTTGGCCAAGGCCACCAATTGCCGATTGATCTGGTCCTGAGGCAGCGCATGATCGGCGCGCTGTTTGCCGACGTAGATGCGGTCTGCATCGCGACGGCACAGGTCCAGAATCGCCGGGGCGACCAACCGGTCGTAGAGCACTACGTCGGCTTGCTGCATCAGGCGCAAGGCCTTGAAGGTTAGCAAGTCGGGATCGCCCGGCCCCGCACCGACCAGATACACCTCACCGGCCGCACTCGGCGCCTCGCCGTCGATTTTCGCCTGCAACAGACGTTCGGCTTCCGCGCCTTGTCCAGCCAGCTGCCGATCGGCAATCGGCCCCTGGAACACTTCTTCCCAGAACGCCCGGCGTTGCTGGACGTTGGGAAACAGATTCTTCACCTGGTGGCGAAAGCGCGCTGCCAATCCTGCCAAATGGCCGTAGGTCGGGGGAATCCAGCTTTCCAGCTTGGCCCGGATCAACCGCGCCAGCACCGGCGCATCGCCGCCGCTGGACACGGCGATCACCAAGGGCGAGCGGTCGACGATGGCCGGGAAAATCACGCTGCACAGTGCAGGTGCATCCACCACGTTGACCGGCACACCGCGCTGACGGGCATCGGCAGACACCTGGGCATTGAGCGGCTCATCGTCAGTGGCGGCGATGATCAGCACGCAACCGTTCGCATCCGCTGCGTCATAGCCACGCAAAATCTGCTCGCCGCCGCTGCTGTCGATCAGCTCGCGCAGCTCTGTTCCGATCTCGGGTGCAACCACCCGCAGGACCGCACCGGCATCGGCCAGCAGGCGAGACTTGCGCAAGGCAATCTCGCCGCCGCCCACCACCAGCACGCAGGCACCCCGAAGGTTGTGGAACAGCGGCAGGAATTCCATTTAGCCGATGACCTCGATGCCACCCATCCAGGGCTTGAGGACTTCCGGCACGCGGATCGAACCGTCCGCCTGCTGATAGTTCTCGAGCACCGCCACCAGCGTACGCCCCACCGCCAGGCCGGAGCCGTTCAGGGTGTGCACCAATTCCGGCTTGCCGGTTTCCGGGTTGCGCCAGCGCGCCTGCATGCGCCGGGCCTGGAAGTCGCCGCAATTGGAACACGACGAGATTTCGCGGTATTTGTCCTGGCTCGGCACCCAGACTTCGAGGTCGTAGGTTTTCACCGCGCTGAACCCCATATCACCCGTGCAAAGGGCCAGCACGCGGTACGGCAGCTTCAACAGTTGCAAGACGCGTTCAGCGTTGGCAGTCAGGCCTTCCAGCGCTTCCATCGATTTGTCAGGCTCGACGATCTGCACCATCTCGACCTTGTCGAACTGGTGCTGACGGATCATGCCACGGGTGTCGCGGCCCGACGCTCCGGCTTCGGAACGGAAACACGGGGTGTGCGCGACGAATTTCAACGGCAGTTGCTTGGCATCAAGGATTTCGCCGGCGACGATGTTCGTCAGCGACACTTCAGCAGTCGGAATCAGGTACAGATCGGCTTCGCCTTCGCGGGCGATCTTGAACAGGTCTTCCTCGAACTTCGGCAGTTGACCGGTGCCTTGCAAGGCCGGGGCCTGAACGAGATAAGGCGTGTAGGCCTCTTCATAGCCGTGTTCGTTGATGTGCAGGGTGATCATGAACTGCGCCAGCGCGCGATGCAGCCGCGCGATCGGCCCACGCAGTACAGCGAAACGGGCACCGGACAGCTTGGCGGCGGTTTCGAAATCCAGCCAACCGAATTTCTCCCCCAGCGCCACGTGGTCTTTGACCTCGAAATCGAACGTGGTCGGCTCGCCCCACCTGCGCACTTCGACGTTGCCTTCTTCGTCCTCACCCACCGGCACGGATTCGTGGGGAATGTTCGGCATGTTCAGCAGGATGGCGTCGAGTTCGGACTGAATGCCGTCCAGCTCTTTCTTGCCAGAAGTCAGTTCTTCGGCCATGCGGTCGATATCCGCCATCAACGGTGCGATGTCTTCGCCGCGCTGCTTGGCCTGGCCAATGGATTTGGAACGGGCATTACGCTCGGCCTGAAGCTGCTCAGTGCGGGTCTGCACTGTCTTGCGCTGATTTTCCAGCGCTTCGATGCGGGCCACGTCCAGTGTGAAGCCTCGGGAAGCCAGGCGATCCGCTACGTCCTGAAGTTGGGTACGTAACAGTTTGGAGTCGAGCATATCGTTGCCTCGTGATTGAATCGGGTTTGGTGAATTCGGGTCTATTACATTCGGGTCAGTGACAGGCCTGCCCATGTCGCCAGCAGCCCGCCCAGCACACTGACCACGGCGTAGCCGATGGCCAGTGGCGCCTGCCCGCTTTCGAGCAAACGCAGCGTATCCAGGGAAAAGGACGAAAACGTCGTCAGCCCGCCGACAAAACCTACGAGCAAGCCAGCGCGGACTTCAATCGGCACTTCCGGGCGCAGCAGAAACCAGCCATACAGCAGCCCGATGATCAGGCAGCCGACCAGATTGACCGCCAGCGTCGCCGCGTAAAAATGCCGGGGCCAATTGGCTGACACCCAAGTGCCTGCCGCGAAACGCAATAATGTACCAGCGATGCCCGCAATCGACACCGCAAGAATCGTCTGAATCACTACTTTCTCCGCTGACGAGGACTGGCGCGGTCGAGTGCGGCCAGATGTTTGAGCTTTTCGCCGATTTTAAGCTCCAGTCCGCGAGGGACCGGCTGGTAATACTGACGCGGTTCCAGTTCGTCCGGGAAATAATCTTCACCCGCGGCGTAAGCATCCGGCTCGTCGTGGGCGTAGCGGTATTCTTCGCCGTAACCGAGCTGCTTCATCAATTTGGTCGGCGCGTTGCGCAGGTGCAACGGCACTTCCAGCGAGCCGTGTTCGGTCGCCTCGCGCATGGCCATCTTGAAGCCCATGTACACGGCATTGCTTTTAGGCGCGCAGGCCAGGTAAACGATGGCCTGCGCCACTGCCAGTTCGCCTTCGGGGCTGCCGAGCCGCTCTTGCACATCCCACGCGGACATGCACAGCGGCAGAGCACGGGGATCGGCGTTGCCGATGTCTTCACTGGCCATCCGTACCACGCGACGCGCCAGGTACAGCGGGTCGCAGCCGCCGTCGATCATCCGCGCAAACCAATACAGCGCCGCGTCGGGATTGGAGCCGCGAATCGATTTGTGCAGCGCGGAAATCTGGTCGTAGAACGCCTCACCGCCCTTGTCGAAACGCCGACGGCTGTCGCCCAGCAAACTTTGCAGCAGCTCGGAATCGATCTCACTGCCATCCTCGGCTAGGTCCGAGGCGTTCTCCAGCAGGTTGAGCATGCGGCGACCGTCGCCGTCAGCGGCGGCCAGCAGGGTTTTGAACGCCTCGTCGCCCAAGGTCAGATGGCGGTCACCCAGCCCCCGCTTTTCAGTGAGTGCACGATCCACCAACTGACGCAGGGCCGCTTCGTCCAGGCTTTTCAGCACATAGACGCGCGCCCGGGACAGCAAAGCGTTGTTCAGTTCAAACGATGGGTTTTCAGTGGTGGCGCCGATGAAGATCAGCGTGCCGTCTTCGACGTAAGGCAGAAATGCATCCTGCTGCGACTTGTTGAAGCGGTGCACTTCGTCTACGAACAGAATGGTGCGGCGGCCGTACTGACCGGCCTGTTGCTTGGCGATCTCCACCGCCTGACGGATTTCCTTGACCCCCGCCAGCACCGCCGAAACCGTTTCGAAGTGGGCGTCGGACACCTTCGCCAGCAGCCGCGCCAGCGTGGTCTTGCCCACGCCGGGCGGCCCCCAGAAAATCATCGAGTGCAGCGCTCCCTGCTCCAGCGCTTCACGCAAGGGCTTGCCGTGGGCGAGCAAGTGCTGTTGGCCGACATACTCGTCCAGATGGGTCGCCCGCAAACGGGCGGCCAGAGGCTGGGCGATCGGCTCACTGCTGAACAGGTCCATGCTGGACTTTCGAACCTCTTATTCCTGAATGACGTCAGCGCCTTTCGGGATCTGGAACTGGAACTTGCTCGCCGCGACAGGCTCATTCGCCTTGACGCCAGTGAACAGGATGTTGGTGCGCTGGCCGACGCTGTCGATCAGTTGCATGTCGTTGATCATGCCGTTACGGAACGACAGGCGCAGGTTGTCGAACAGGGTGTCCTTGGATTTCGGCTTGAGCACGAAATCGATCACCCCGCCCGCTTCCTTGGCCGAGATGTCGAAGCTTTCGCTGATCTTCGACACGTCGCCGGACAGCAACAGCGCCGGCGTCTGGGTCAGGCGCTGATCGAGGGTCTTGATGGTGACCTGCTCCAGATCCGGGTCCCAGAGCGAGACTTTCTTGCCGTCAGAGACCATCAGTTGTTCCTGCGGCGCGTCGGTGTGCCAATAGAACAGGCCCGGACGCTGCAGGACCATGTCGCCTGCGGTTTCCTGCAGCTGCGTACCACCGCCGTCCAGGGTCAGCTGGGAAAAGCGACCGCTCAGGGTTTTCGAGCTTTCCAGCAGTTGGGTCAGGCGTGCCACGTCCTTGCTGTCGGCGTGGGCCGGGAGAGCGGAAAAAGCCAGTGCAGATACCAACAACATGCGGATAAGACGCATGGGAGTCCTCTTTGATTTCAAATAAAGCCGGACGGCGCCTGTCGGGCGCCGTCCAGTCATTCGTGATGCTTTGAAGTGTCAGTCACGCGCCGGGCTGGGCGCAATCACTTCCCGCGAGCCGTTGGTGTTCATGGCGGTCACGACACCGGCCATTTCCATGGCTTCGATCATGCGCGCTGCGCGGTTGTAGCCAATCTTGAGCTTGCGTTGCACCGCCGAAATGGACGCTCGACGGCTTTCCAGCACGAAGTTGACCGCCTCATCGTAGAGCGCATCGGTTTCAGCGTCGTCGCCGTCGCCCCCGCCGCCGCCACCGCCTTCGAAGCCACTGCCGGCTTCTTCGACGCCGTTGAGAATGTCGTCGTTGTATTGCGGGGTACCGCGCAGTTTCCAGGCTTCGACGACGCGGTGAACCTCGTCATCGGAGACGAAGGCGCCGTGCACCCGGATCGGCAAGCTGGTGCCCGGCGGCATGTACAGCATGTCACCGTGGCCGAGCAGTTGTTCGGCGCCACCCTGATCGATGATGGTCCGGGAGTCGATCTTGCTCGACACCTGAAACGCCATGCGCGTCGGAATGTTCGCCTTGATCAGGCCCGTGATCACGTCAACCGAAGGACGCTGAGTCGCGAGAATCAGGTGAATACCGGCTGCCCGGGCCTTCTGCGCGATTCGCGCGATCAGCTCTTCAACCTTCTTGCCGACGATCATCATCATGTCGGCAAATTCGTCGACCACCACGACGATGGTCGGCAGCTTGGTCAGCAGCGGCGCTTCATCGTGGATGCTTTCACGGTGGTACAGCGGATCTGAAATGGGTGTACCCGCCTCTTCCGCTTCCTTGATCTTGTGGTTGAAGCCCGACAGGTTACGCACGCCCATCTTGGCCATCAGCTTGTAGCGACGCTCCATCTCGGCCACCGACCAGCGCAGGGCGTTGGCAGCGTCTTTCATGTCGGTCACCACCGGGCACAGCAAGTGCGGGATGCCTTCATAGATCGACAACTCGAGCATTTTCGGGTCAATCATGATCAGCTTGGCGTCTTCAGGGCCAGACTTGAACAGGATCGACAGGATCATCGCGTTCACACCCACCGACTTCCCGGAGCCCGTCGTACCGGCGACCAACAAGTGCGGCATCTTGGCGAGGTCAGTGATGATCGGCTTGCCACCGATGTCATGGCCCAACGCCAGGGTGACCGGTGATTTGAAGTTGTCGTACTCGGGCGTCGACAGCACTTCCGAGAAGCGCACGATTTGGCGATCTTCGTTGGGAATCTCGATACCGACGGTGGTCTTGCCAGGAATCACCTCGACCACCCGTACGCTGGTCACGGCCAGTGACCGCGCGAGGTCCTTCGCCAGGTTGGCAATGCGGCTGACTTTGACGCCGGCAGCGGGCTGGATTTCATAACGGGTGATGACCGGGCCCGGATGAATCGAGTCCACGCTCACTTCAACGCCGAATTCCTTGAGCTTGATTTCCAGCAAGTGCCCCACGGCCGCGAGCGACTCTGGCGAATAATTGAGCTGTTTCTTTTCGGCAGGATCAAGGATCGAGATCGGTGGCAAGGTGCCTTCGACTGCACTGTCAACGAACAGAGGTGCCTGTTTCTCTTTCAACACGCGCTTGCTCGGCTCTGGCGGTTTGACCGGCGCCGGGGCGATGACCGCAGGAACGTGCTTCTCCCGGGCAGTCATATGCTCGCTCAAGGCTTGCTCGCGCTCTATCAGGCGTTCCTTGGCCTTGGCCTGCTCACGACGATCGGGCACCACAGGCGCGACCACTTCATCGACGCGCATGTCGACTTCGCGCAGTTGGGCAACCATCTGTTTGCGTTCGCTGCGCTCGGACCACCAACGATTCATCGCGCCCTGGAACAGCTCGAACAGGTCCAGGGTGATCTTGCCGGTGGTGTCCATCACCTTGAACCACGATAGATCGGTGAACACTGTCAAGCCGAAGAGAAACAGAGCAATGAACAGCAAGGTGCTGCCCTGCACGTTGAGCGCACGCTTGGCCAGATCGCCCAGCACCTCGCCCAACACGCCGCCGGCAGAGCCCGGCAGACCAGAGGCAGAGTGAAAATGAATATGCGCCAGCGCTGCCCCGGCCAGTATCAGAAACACCAGGCCAATCATGCGCCAGGAAAACAGCCAGCCGCTCCATTGCCACGGTTCGTGCCGCTGGCGGAACACCTGGTACGCCTTGACGCCAAGCAGGATCGGAAAGATGTAGGCAAAATAGCCCAACACCATGAACAGAATGTCAGCGGAGAACGCCCCAGCGCGGCCTGCGGCGTTTTGCACCTGCACGGAGCTGCTGGTGTGGCTCCAGCCCGGATCGGCCTGGTCGTAGGTCAACAGGGCCATCATCAAGTACAGGCACAGGAAGCCGAACGCGATCAGCGCACCTTCCTTGAGTCGGTAGTGCAAATGCTGCCGCCAAAGCGGAACGGGGCTGGGTGCAACGGTGGATTTCTTCAAAACGCTTCAATTCCTGCGCGTTGGCGCGAACATCGGGTGGTTGACTCTATACGACTGCATTGACGAAATAGTGCAGACCGATCCTGACAGGGTGGCGTTGAATACACGCTCGACAGGTGACAGAAAATGAGGTTAAACAGCATCGGGCATTGTACGGATTTGCGCGCTGCGTGCCACGTTAGTCTGGCGCGGACCTCGCCGATCTTCAAGCATCGATACCAACGGACAATTTGAGCATGCATTTTCTTTGCTGACAAAGGGTTATGACGTGTTTTTCCCGCGCTTCGCAGCTGTCGAATGGCCATGATGCAAACCTGCGTCTCAGATCCGCGCGCTGCGCCGCAACGCAGTGGCGGTTAACGGCCTGTGACCGCATTCCTGGCGCGTAGTTGCAGTTGCCCCTGCGCTCCCCTCCCCTCTCGCCGAATCGGAACGTTATGCTGACCTGGTTACAACGCGACACCCTTGATTTTCCTCCGCTGGAAAAAGCCATGCGCGAGCCGAACGGCTTGCTGGCAGGCGGTGGCGATCTGTCCGCCGATCGGCTGATCCAGGCTTACCGCCATGGCTGCTTTCCGTGGTATCAGCAGGGCCAGCCGATTCTCTGGTGGTCACCCGATCCGCGCACCGTCCTGTTTCCGGATGAGCTGCATGTTTCCCGTAGCCTGGCGAAGCTTTTGCGACAAGGGCGGTTCGAAGTGACGTTCGATCAGGATTTCGCCGCCGTCATTCGCGCCTGTGCAGGGCCTCGGGCTTATACCGACGAAACCTGGATCACCGGCCCCATGCAAGCGGCCTACGTCGAACTGCATGCCCGCGGCTTCGCGCACAGCGTCGAAGTATGGGAAAACGGTAGGCTGGTCGGCGGCCTGTATGGCTTGGCCATGGGTCAGCTGTTTTTCGGCGAATCGATGTTCAGCCATACCGACAACGCGTCCAAGGTCGGCTTTGCCACGCTGGTGCAGCATCTCAAGGCGTGGGGGTTTGTCCTGATCGACTGCCAGATGCCGACACAGCACTTGCAAAGCTTCGGCGCCCGTCCCATTTCGCGGCGAACTTTTGCGGACTACCTGAATAAACACCTCGATCTGACGCATTCCGCCGACTGGTTACCTAGGCGAGGTTGAGTCGGCTGGCATACACTCTTAACTAAAGTTTTTCTCGAGGGTTGATCATGACCGAGCTGGCGCGGCTTAAGTTTTATGCCACTCAACCCCACTCCTGTAGCTACCTGCCCGAAGAGCAAGCGACGACGCTGTTCCTCGATCCCAGCCAGCCGATGGACGTGCAGGTCTATGCCGACCTTTCCGACATGGGGTTTCGCCGCAGTGGCGACCATCTGTATCGCCCGCACTGCCAGAACTGCAGCGCCTGTGTGCCTGCGCGCATCCCGGTAGGCCTTTTCGCGCCCGACCGTCAGCAAAAACGCATTCTCAAGCGCAACGCGGACATCGAAGTCCTCAGCACCAAGCCGCATTTCAGCGAAGAATATTTCGACCTGTACCAGCGCTATATCGAGCAGCGTCATGCCGATGGCGACATGTACCCGCCCAGCCGCGATCAGTTTTCGACCTTTCTGGTCCGCGACTTGCCGTTCTCCCGTTTTTACGAATTCCGTCTTGAGGGGCGATTGAAGGCCGTCGCGGTCACTGATTTGCTGCCGAATGGTCTGTCTGCGGTCTACACGTTCTACGAGCCTTCCGAAGAACGCCGCAGCCTGGGACGTTATGCCATCCTTTGGCAAATTGCCGAAGCTGCGCGCCTGCAACTGCATGCGGTGTACCTTGGGTACTGGATAAAGAACTGCAAAAAGATGAATTACAAGACGCAATACCGGCCCATCGAGCTGTTGACCAACCAAAGATGGGTCACTCTTTACTGAATCCCTTGGCTTGCCCCTCACTTTTCGGGCACAATGCAGCCCGCTTTTGCCTGGCTGCCGTTTGCACCGGGCCATTCATTGGATACCGAGGGCTTTACTGCATGTCGAAAGAAGACAGCTTCGAAATGGAAGGCACTGTCGTCGACACCCTGCCCAACACCATGTTCCGTGTGGAGTTGGAAAATGGGCACGTCGTAACCGCGCACATCTCCGGCAAGATGCGCAAGAACTACATTCGTATTCTGACCGGCGATAAGGTCCGCGTTGAACTGACGCCGTATGACCTGAGCAAAGGGCGCATCACCTACCGCGCCCGCTAGCAGGTTCAAACAAAAACGCCCGGCTTATGACCGGGCGTTTTTGTTTGCCCGTCATTTATCGATAACACCTTTTCTCTACCTGTAGGAATGAGCCTGCTTACCAACGGGGTGCAGCTGAGAAGGATCAAACGTCCGACGCATTCTTCGTGAGCAAGCACACTCGCAGGATGCGATATCTACAGAAATCAGAAAGGCGCCACTGGGCGCCTTTCTGTTGTGTTGCCGCGAAACGTCAGGCCATCTCGGCCGTGGTTTCGTAGTCGAAGGTGATCTCGCCATCCTTATAGTCGATGTGAACCACACCGCCATGCTCGGACAACTCGCCAAAGAGGATTTCCTCGGCCAGTGGACGCTTGATCTTGTCCTGGATCAGGCGTGCCATCGGGCGAGCGCCCATTGCCGCATCATACCCACCTTCAGCCAAGTAACTCCTGGCCGCATCGGTAACCTCGAGCAGGACCCGCTTGTCTTCCAGCTGTGCCTGAAGTTCGGTGAGGAACTTGTCCACCACGCTTTTGATGACCTCATGGCTGAGGCGACCAAATTGGATGATGGTGTCCAGACGGTTGCGGAATTCTGGCGTAAAGCTCTTTTTGATGACCTCCATCGCATCAGAGGAGTGATCCTGATGGGTGAAACCAATCGAAGCGCGCGCCGCGGTTTCAGCACCGGCGTTGGTCGTCATGATCACGATCACATTGCGGAAATCCGCCTTGCGGCCGTTGTTGTCGGTCAGCGTGCCATGGTCCATCACCTGCAGCAGCAGGTTGAAGACTTCCGGGTGCGCTTTCTCGATTTCATCGAGCAGCAACACGCAATGAGGCTGCTTGGTAATGGCCTCGGTCAACAGACCGCCCTGATCGAACCCAACGTAGCCCGGCGGAGCACCGATCAGGCGCGACACGGTATGACGCTCCATGTATTCGGACATATCGAAACGCACCAGCTCGATTCCCAACGCCTTGGCCAACTGCCGCGCGGCCTCGGTCTTACCCACACCGGTAGGCCCCGCGAACAGGAACGAACCGACAGGCTTGTCTGGCGACTTGAGCCCGGCACGCGACAGCTTGATCGCCGTTGACAGCGAATCGATGGCCGCATCCTGGCCAAACACGGTCAACTTCAGATCGCGCTCCAGGTTACGCAGCAATTCCTTATCGGAACTGTTGACGTGTTTTGGAGGAATCCGCGCGATTTTCGCGACGATGTCTTCCACTTGCGGCACGTCGATGCGCTTGACCCGCGACTCGACCGGCTGCAGACGCTGATAGGCACCTGCCTCGTCAATGACGTCGATGGCCTTGTCGGGCATATGGCGATCATTGATGTAGCGCGACGCCAGTTCGGCAGCGGCACGCAGCGCTTCATCACTGTATTCGATGTTGTGGTGCTGCTCGAAACGGCCTTTCAGGCCACGCAGAATGCCGATGGTGTCTTCGACCGACGGCTCGGACACGTCAACTTTCTGGAAGCGACGGGCCAGCGCACGGTCTTTCTCGAAGATGCCGCGGAATTCCTGGAACGTGGTCGAACCGATGCAACGGATATCACCGGAAGACAGCAATGGCTTGAGCAGGTTGGAAGCGTCCATCACGCCGCCCGACGCAGCCCCGGCACCAATGATGGTGTGGATTTCGTCGATGAACAGAATGGCGTGCGGGCGTTTTTTCAATTCACCGAGCAACGCTTTGAAGCGCTTTTCGAAATCGCCACGGTATTTAGTACCGGCCAGCAATGCACCAAGGTCCAAGGAGTAGACGACGCTGTTGGACAGCAGGTCGGGCACTTGATTGTCGACAATGCGCTTGGCCAGACCTTCGGCGATGGCGGTTTTGCCGACACCGGCCTCACCGACCAGCAGCGGGTTGTTCTTACGACGGCGCGCGAGAATCTGAGCGACACGCTCGACTTCCAGCTCACGGCCAACGAGGGGATCGATGCGGCCCTGACGAGCCAACTCATTCAGGTTGCTGGCATAGGCATCCAGAGGATTGCCCGAAGAAGAAGACTCACCGCCCTCATCATCCTGCATATCTTGCTCACCTTCAGAGTGATCGCCCTGCCCAGGCACCTTGGAGATGCCGTGAGCGATGTAGTTGACGACATCGATACGGGCAACGCTCTGCTGTTTCAGCAGAAACACCGCCTGACTTTCCTGCTCGCTGAAGATCGCCACCAGCACATTGGCGCCAGTGACTTCACGCTTGCCGGAACTCTGCACATGGAAAACCGCACGTTGAAGCACACGCTGGAAGCCTAAAGTCGGTTGCGTCTCGCGATCCTCGTCATGGACAGGGATCAACGGCGTCGTGGAGTCGATGAACTCCTGAAGGTCGTGTTTGAGTTTGTCGAGGTTTGCGCCGCAGGCACGCAGAACAGTGGCGGCAGCCTCATTGTCCAATAGGGCCAGCAAGAGGTGCTCGACGGTCATGAATTCATGACGTTTGGAGCGGGCCTCTTTGAAAGCCAAATTGAGGGTGACTTCGAGCTCACGGTTTAACATAGCTTCACCTCTTACCCAAGTGTCCGGCGTTAACCGTCCTTCTCGATCTCACAGAGTAGCGGATGCTGGCTTTCCCTGGCGTATTGGTTGACCTGCATTGCCTTGGTCTCGGCGATGTCGCGGGTAAACAATCCACACACTGCCCGTCCCTCTGTATGGACGGCCAGCATGACCTTGGTCGCCAGCTCACGATTCAAATTGAAGAACACCTCCAGCACTTCGACAACGAAATCCATGGGTGTGTAGTCATCGTTGAACAAAACCACCTTGTACATCGGTGGCACCTGCAATGTCGGCTTGGCTTCCTGCACCGCGATGCCCGCCGCGTCGTCCTCATGGGACTGCGGGTCATCCTGATTGAATGTTAGTCGAATCTTGCTCATTGCATGCATGGTAAAGGACGTTCGTAGGGGACGAAATTAAATAGAGTGGTCATGATCATGCACATTATCGATTGGACCGTCACATGACCTTGACTATCGGCTAATCGGTGGTACAAACAATAGAACCCACATTGGGTAAAAAGGGTCCGCGCAGTCAACCAAAATTTTTTAGGTCCGGCGGATGAGAGGTGATGATACTCCCATCGGAGTCCTTTGCAGAGGGATGTGGTTATGACAAGCGGTAAAGTCAAGTGGTTTAACAACGCCAAGGGGTTTGGATTCATTATTGAAGACGGCAAGTCCGAGGACCTGTTCGCTCATTACTCCGCGATCAAGATGGAAGGGTATAAAACGCTCAAGGCCGGCCAGCCGGTCTTTTTCGAGATCATCCAGGGTCCGAAAGGCTTGCACGCTGTTGAAATCAAAGCGATGGATCAATCCAAACCAGCAACGACGCCCGCACCCAGTACGCAGCACGAACATAGCAAAGTTCACGCCTGAGCCGGACCGTTCAAGCGCGAGACTCTAAAACCGGTCAGCCTGTCATTGGGCTGACCGGTTTTTTTATGCGCGGTCACCGAGGTTCTCTATCTATAGAAGCCACACAGACCTGCAGAGACGGCAAAACTGGCCTCAGCCCGGGACTACTCCTGTACCGGCGTGCAGGATCGAGAACCCCTTCCCCCGTATCCAATGCTCCTTTAGTCGAAAACCGGCTTGCGATTCACGAAGCCTTCACTACGCTTCAACGACTGCGACAGTCTGCCGCAGACCCCGTGAGACGCGGGCTTCAAGGTTTTGCGGAATTTCTGCGGTGGCAACCGGGAGGCTGAACCGATCAACGCGAGCGTCGAGCGTTGACACTACTATCGTATTAATGGCCGGGACCGGTGGTATACTCGCCGCCGGTGACCACAGGGTCATTGGGGGCCGAGCCACCTGAAACGCGACTTTCAGCCCTCGAAGGCCGGACGCTCAACCCGCATTCGGTCGCTTGACGCTCGATTGATGAACCCCAAATCACGCGACGAAATTCTCGACTTTCGGCTCATCGTTTCCTTGGGCGAAAGTGCCTACCCTGCGCATCTCGAAATTTTGTGTACGCTCAGCAAAGAAGAGAGTTATCCCGAAAATGTCCAACCGCTCGAAGATCATCTATACCTTCACCGACGAAGCTCCTGCCCTCGCCACCTACTCACTGCTGCCGATCATCGAAGCGTTCACCGCTTCCGCTGACATCGCCGTCGAGACTCGCGACATCTCCCTTGCAGCCCGTATCCTTGCCAGCTTTCCTGAGCAGCTGGGCGACAAGAAGGTTTCCGACGATCTGGCAGAGCTGGGTGAACTGGCGACTACGCCGGAAGCCAATATCATCAAGCTGCCGAACATCAGCGCCTCGGTTCCACAACTGAAGGCCGCGATCAAGGAGCTGCAAGCCAAGGGCTACAACGTCCCCAACTACCCGGACGAAGTCGTCACCGAAGCCGACAAAGTCGCTCAGGCCGGCTACGACAAGGTCAAAGGCAGCGCCGTGAACCCGGTACTGCGTGAAGGTAACTCCGATCGCCGCGCCCCGCTTTCGGTCAAGAACTACGCGCGCAAGCACCCACACAAAATGGGCGCCTGGGCAGCAGACTCCAAGTCTCACGTTGCCCACATGGACAGCGGCGACTTCTACGGCAGCGAAAAATCCGCGCTGATCGAAAATGCAGGCTCCGTGAAGATCGAGCTGATCGGCAAAGATGGCAAGACCACCGTTCTGAAAGAAAAGACCCCGGTGTTGGCGGCTGAGATCATCGACTGCGCCGTCATGAGCAAAAAAGCCTTGCGCGCGTTCGTGGCCAAGGAAATCGAAGACGCCAAAAAACTCGGCGTTCTGTTCTCCGTGCACTTGAAAGCCACCATGATGAAGGTCTCCGACCCGATCATGTTCGGCGAGTTCGTGGCCGAGTACTACCAGGAAGCGCTGAACAAGCACGCCGAAGTCCTGAAGGAAATCGGTTTCAACCTGCACAACGGCATCGGCGACCTGTACGCCCGTATCAAGGACCTGCCGGCCGATCAGCAAGCGCAGATCGAAGCAGACGTCAAAGCCGTTTACGCGACCCGCCCTGCCCTGGCCATGGTCAACTCCGACAAAGGCATCACCAATCTGCACGTACCGAGCGACGTCATCGTCGACGCCTCGATGCCAGCGATGATTCGTGATTCCGGCAAGATGTGGAACAACGACGGCGTCCTGCAGGACACCAAGGCCGTGATCCCGGATCGCTGCTACGCCACCATCTACCAGGCTGTCATCGAAGACTGCAAGCAACACGGCGCATTCGATCCGACCACCATGGGCAGCGTGCCGAACGTTGGCCTCATGGCGCAAAAAGCCGAAGAGTACGGCTCCCACAACAAGACCTTCCAGATCGAAGCTGACGGCGTGGTTCGCGTCACCGACGACAAAGGTCAGGTGTTGATGGAGCAGAACGTTGAAGCGGGCGACATCTTCCGCATGTGCCAGACCAAAGACGCGCCAATCCAGGATTGGGTCAAACTGGCCGTCAACCGTTCGCGCCTGAGCAACACCCCGGCCATCTTCTGGCTGGACCCACAGCGCGCCCACGACGCCGTGATGATCAAGAAGGTCGAGCAGTACCTGAAGGATCACGACACCACGGGCCTGGACATCAGCATCAAATCGCCTGTCGACGCGATGAAGGTTTCCCTGGAGCGCATCCGCGCGGGCAAGGACACCATCTCGGTCACCGGTAACGTGCTGCGTGACTACCTCACCGACCTGTTCCCGATCATGGAACTGGGCACGAGCGCCAAGATGCTGTCGATCGTTCCGTTGATGAACGGCGGTGGTCTGTTCGAAACCGGCGCTGGCGGTTCGGCACCCAAGCACGTTCAACAGCTGAACGAAGAGAACTTCCTGCGTTGGGACTCGCTGGGCGAATTCCTGGCACTGGCCGCTTCTCTCGAGCACCTGGGCAACGCCTACAACAACCCGAAGGCGCTGGTACTTGCTACTGCCCTGGACAAGGCCACCGGCCAGTTCCTGGACAACAACAAGTCGCCTTCGCGCAAAGTGGGCGGTATTGATAACCGCGGCAGCCACTTCTACCTGGCGACCTACTGGGCTCAGGCCCTGGCCGCTCAGACCGAAGATAAAGAGCTGCAAGCCAAGTTCACCCAGCTGGCCAAGACCCTGACCGACAACGAAGCGACCATCGTCGCCGAGCTGAACGGCGTGCAGGGCAAGCCTCTGGACATCGGCGGCTATTACTTCGCCACCCCGGAACTGGCGAGCAAAGCCATGCGCCCAAGCAAGACCCTGAACGACGCCATCAGCGCGCTGAAGTAAGGTTCTGACGCTCGATTACAAACCCCGGCCCAGTGCCGGGGTTTGTGTTTCTGCGCACTTCTGCAATCCGGACCTATGGCCTGTGGGAGCGACTTGCTCGCGAAAGGGTCCTGAGCTTCAACATCACTGCCGACAGGCAAACCGCTTTCGCGAGCAAGCTCGCTCCCACAGTGGTTTACACCTGCCGCACGAGCGGAATATCCATGACCTGGCAACCCCACATCACTGTCGCCACCATCGTCGAAGACAACGGCCGCTTTCTCTTCGTTGAAGAAACCAAGCATGGCAAGCGTGTGCTCAATCAGCCCGCCGGCCATCTGGAACCGGACGAAACCCTGCGCGACGCCGCGATCCGCGAAACGCTGGAAGAAACTGCTTGGGACGTCGAATTGACCGGCGTAGTCGGCATTTATCTGTACACCGCCCCCGGCAACGGCGTGACCTACCAGCGCGTGTGCTTCGCTGCCAAACCGATCCAGCACCATCCAGAGCGCGACCTGGACACCGACATCGATGGCGCGCTGTGGCTGACCCGTGAGGAACTGGCGAGCCAACCCGACCGGTGGCGCAGCTATCTGGTACTCGAGTGCCTGGACGACTACCTGGCAGGCCCCGTGCACAGTCTCGACGTGGTACGCAATTGAATAGCTTTTAGCCTTGGCGCCCACTCCCTGCTAGAATCGCGTCCTTTTCCAAGCTACCCATCGAACTCCTATGTCTGATTCAGCCTTTTCCGATACAGAAAAGAAGCGCGTCATTGTCGGCATGTCCGGCGGCGTGGATTCTTCGGTCTCCGCCCTTCTGCTCATGGAGCAGGGGTATCAGGTGGAAGGCCTGTTCATGAAGAACTGGGAAGAAGACGACGGAACGGAATACTGCACCGCCATGGACGACCTCGCGGACGCCCAGGCCGTGTGCGACCGGATTGGGATCAAGCTGCACACGGTGAACTTTGCCGCCGAGTACTGGGATAACGTCTTTGAGCATTTCCTCGAAGAGTACAAGGCCGGACGCACGCCGAACCCGGACATCCTGTGCAACCGCGAAATCAAGTTCAAAGCCTTCCTCGATTACGCTTTCATGCTCGGTGCCGACCTGATCGCCACCGGTCATTACGTGCGCCGTCGCGACACCAACGGCCGCACCGAACTGCTCAAAGGCCTGGACCCCAACAAGGACCAAAGCTACTTCCTGCACGCCGTCGCGGGCGAACAGATTGCCAAGACGCTGTTCCCGGTCGGCGAGCTTGAGAAGCCGGAAGTCCGCGCCATTGCCGAGAAATACCAGCTGGCAACCGCCAAGAAGAAGGATTCCACCGGGATCTGCTTCATCGGCGAGCGTCGCTTCACCGATTTCCTCAAGCAGTACCTCCCGGCGCAACCGGGCGAGATCAAGACCACCCACGGTGAAGTCATCGGGCGCCACGCCGGCTTGATGTATCACACCATTGGTCAGCGTCAGGGCCTGGGCATCGGCGGCCTGAAAGACGCAGGCGACGCGCCGTGGTACGTGCTTGAAAAGGACCTGGTCAACAACGAATTGATCGTCGGCCAGGGCAATGAGCATCCCTGGCTGTTCTCCCGCGCCCTGCTTGCGTCGGAGATTTATTGGGTCAATCCGATCGACTTCAGCACCCCGCGCCAGTTGACCGCCAAGGTGCGTTACCGCCAGGGCGATCAACGCTGCACGCTGGAACGCACCGCCACCGGCTACCGCGCCACGTTCGACGAACCACAACGTGCCGTCACTCCGGGTCAGTCCGTGGTGTTCTACGACGGTGAAATCTGCCTCGGTGGCGGCGTCATCGAAATCGCCGAACCCTGGCACAGCAAGGACCCGCAGTGATGAGTCCGATTCAAGAGCAACTCACCGCACTGGGCGGCGTCTTTCAGGCTGCCGTGCTGGTGGACCGTATCGCCAAGACCGGCCAGGCCAGCGAGGCCGCCGTGGGCTGCCTGTTGGGCGGATTACTGGTCATGGACCCCAAGGACACCCTGGACGTTTTTGGCGGTGACGACCTGAACCTGCGCGAGGGCTATCGCGCACTGGCCAGCGCGCTGGAACGTGACCCAGGCACCCTGCAACGGGAGCCATTACGCTACGCCCTGGCCATGCTGGGGCTCGAACGCCAGCTGTCCAAGCGTGACGACATGCTGGAAACCATTGGCAAGCGGCTGCCGCAGATCCAGTCACAGGTCGAGCACTTCGGCATCGTTCACGAGAACGTGATCGCCGCCAGCGGCGCGCTCTATCAGGACACCCTCAGCACCTTGCGCCAGCGGATTCAGGTCCATGGCGACATGCGCAACCTGCAGCAACCCAACAATGCCTCGAAAATCCGGGCGCTGTTACTGGCCGGTATTCGCTGCGCGCGACTTTGGCGACAAGTGGGCGGTCACCGCTGGCAACTGGTCATCAGCCGTCGCAAGTTATTGAAAGAACTGTATCCGCTGATGCACGGCTGAATGCCACACCCCCGGAAATAACCCGTTACGCACACACGGCGCGATCCATCTCGGCCAGTCGGCCTCGGCTGACCCGAATTTTCATGTATGATACGCGCCCCATTTCGTTGCCCGACTGTCCGAGAGCACCCCATGCAGCTTTCTTCGCTCACTGCGGTTTCCCCTGTAGACGGCCGCTACGCCGGCAAAACCCAGGCCCTGCGCCCTATTTTCAGCGAATACGGCCTGATCCGTTTCCGCGCCCTCGTCGAGGTTCGCTGGCTTCAGCGCCTGGCGGCACACTCGCAAATCCCTGAAGTCCCGGCATTTTCCGCCGAAGCCAACGCTATCCTCGATGCATTGGCCGATGACTTCGCTCTTGAACACGCCGAGCGCGTTAAAGAGATCGAGCGCACCACCAACCACGACGTGAAGGCCATCGAATACCTGCTCAAGGAGCAGGCGGCCAAACTGCCGGAACTGGCTAAAGTCAGCGAATTCATTCACTTCGCCTGCACCAGCGAGGACATCAACAACCTGTCCCACGCGCTGATGCTGCGCGAAGGCCGCGACACCGTGCTGCTGCCGCTGATGCGTCAGATCGCCGACGCGATCCGCGAGCTGGCGATCCGTTTTGCCGCCGTGCCGATGCTGTCGCGCACCCACGGCCAGCCTGCCTCGCCGACCACCCTCGGCAAAGAGCTGGCGAACGTCGTCTACCGCCTGGAGCGCCAGATCGCTCAAGTCGCCGCCGTTCCGCTGCTGGGGAAAATCAACGGCGCCGTCGGCAACTACAACGCTCACCTGTCGGCCTACCCGGACATCGACTGGGAAGCCAACGCCCGCGCGTTCATCGAAGACGAACTGGGTCTGGGCTTCAACCCCTACACCACGCAGATCGAACCGCATGACTACATCGCCGAGCTGTTCGACGCCATTGCGCGCTACAACACGATCCTGATCGACTTCGACCGCGACATCTGGGGCTATATCTCCCTGGGTTACTTCAAGCAGAAGACCGTCGCCGGCGAAATCGGCTCATCGACCATGCCGCACAAGGTCAACCCGATCGACTTCGAAAACTCAGAAGGCAACCTGGGCATCGCCAACGCGCTGTTCCAGCACCTGGCGAGCAAGCTGCCGATTTCCCGCTGGCAGCGCGACCTGACCGACTCCACCGTGCTGCGCAACCTCGGCGTGGGCTTTGCCCACAGCGTGATCGCCTACGAAGCCAGCCTCAAGGGCATCGGCAAGCTGGAACTGAACGAGCAGAAGATCGCAGCCGATCTGGATGCGTGCTGGGAAGTACTGGCCGAGCCGATTCAGACCGTAATGCGCCGCTACGACATCGAGAACCCTTACGAAAAACTGAAAGAGCTGACCCGCGGCAAGGGCATCAGCCCGGAAGCATTACAGACTTTCATCGATGGCCTGGAGATGCCTGCCGACGCCAAGGCCGAGCTGAAAAAGCTCACCCCGGCGAATTACATCGGCAATGCCGTGGCACAAGCCCAGCGCATCTGACCCGACCGCCTACGCTCTGAACGCCCGGCCGAGCCGGGCGTTTTTATTCCAGTCTGGAAAACACGTTTTTTCAATAGGTTACACATGAATCCTGATATTCCTGTTCAGCTGCTCGGTGGCATCACTGCGCGCGAGTTTCTGCGCGATTACTGGCAGAAAAAACCCCTGCTGATCCGCCAAGCGATCCCGGACTTCGAAAGCCCGATCGACCCGGACGAACTGGCTGGCCTGGCGCTTGAAGAAGAAATCGAATCGCGCCTGATCATTGAGAATGGCGTGCGCCCGTGGGAATTGCGTCGAGGCCCGTTCGCCGAAGACGAGTTCAGCAAGCTGCCAGAAACAGAGTGGACGTTGCTGGTTCAAGCAGTCGACCAGTTCGTGCCAGAAGTCGGCGAACTGCTGGACAACTTCCGCTTTCTGCCCAGCTGGCGCATCGATGACGTGATGATCAGCTATGCAGCGCCGGGTGGCAGCGTCGGTCCGCACTTCGATAACTACGACGTTTTCCTGCTACAAGGCCACGGTAAGCGCCACTGGAAGATCGGCCAGATGTGCGATACCGACAGTCCACTGTTGGAGCATGCCGACTTGCGCATTCTCGCCGACTTCCAGGGCACCGATGAATGGACGCTGGAACCGGGCGACATGCTGTACCTGCCACCGCGTCTGGCTCATTGGGGAGTTGCCGTCGACGATTGCCTGACCTATTCCGTCGGATTCCGCGCCCCGAGCGCGGCCGAAGTGTTGACCCACTTCACCGACTTCCTCAGCCAGTTCATGTCCGACGAAGAACGCTACACCGATGCCGACGCCCAGCCGGTCAGCGATCCGCACCAGATCCAGCGCGACGCCCTGGATCGCTTGAAAGCGCTGCTCGCCGAACACATGAGTGACGAACGCCTGCTGCTGACCTGGTTCGGGCAGTTCATGACCGAGCCGCGTTACCCGGAGCTGGTGGTCGGTCCCGAGCTTGATGACGCCGAGCTGCTCGACAGCCTGGAACAGGGCGCGATCCTGATTCGCAACCCGAGCGCGCGCCTGGCTTGGTCTGAAGTCGATGAAGACCTGCTGTTGTTTGCCAGTGGCCAGAGCCGACTGCTGCCCGGTCGTCTGCGCGAGCTGTTGAAACTGGTCTGCTCAGCCGATGCACTGCATATCGACAATCTGGGTCACTGGCTGGCAGACGACGATGGTCGTCACCTGCTGTGTGAGCTGGTCAAACAAGGAAGTCTGGGGTTTGCTGATGAATAAGATCCACGTACGGGTAGCCGACTGGCAGAAAGACAACGCCGATATACGGCGTATTCGTGACGCTGTGTTCGTCGCCGAGCAATCGGTACCGCCCGAACTGGAATGGGACGCCGAAGATGCTGGCGCCCTGCACTTCCTGGCAATGGAGGGCGAGTATCCAATCGGTACCGCACGCCTGCTGCCAGACGGCGAAATCGGCCGGCTGTCAGTGCTCAAGGACTGGCGCGGTCTCAATGTCGGTGACGCACTGCTCCACTTCGTGATTGCCGAAGCCGAAAAGCGCGACCTCAACGTGCAGAAACTCAGCGCGCAGGTTTACGCGACGGCATTCTATGAGCGTTTTGGCTTCACCGTGGTCAGCGATGAGTTCCTCGAAGCCGGTTTGCCCCACGTTGATATGGTGCGCAGCTCGCACTGATCACATTCTGCTTGCGCGCACTCAGCGCCCCGCCGCCTTCGCGTCAGCTGACTATGCTGAAACGAGGACGCCGGGGCGTTCTGCTGTCTGCGATTCAATTTGCCCGTGTGCAGGCCGACAAACTGGCACACTCAACGCTTTGATTCGCCCCCTTCGCGGAGATCACACCGATGTCGTTACGCACCCAGCTCGCTTCAGTGCTGTTGGCTTGCAGCTTCACGGCCGTTGCCGCCACCGAAGTCATCCCCCTGAATTACCGGACCAGCGACGACCTGATGCCCACCGTCAAATCGTTTTTGGGCGATGAAGGCACTGTGAATGCCTACGGCAATAAGCTGATCGTCAACGCCGAACCCGGCAAGATCAGCGAGCTGCGCGAGGTGCTGTCGCAGCTCGATACCGCGCCCAAGCGCCTGATGATCAGCGTCGACACCAGTGACAACACAGTACAGAACGATCAGGGCTATTCAGTGAACGGCACCGTACGCTCACAAAACGGCCGTGTTAGCGCCGACGGCAAGACCCGCATCATCAATTACGGCACGGCGAGTCGTGATGGCGGCGTGCAGCAGGTGCAGGCCAACGAAGGCACGCCCGCGCTGATCCAGGTGGGCCAGAGCGTCCCGATCACCAATGTACAGACCGACTCTTACGGCTACGCGCAAACCAACACGCAATATCGCAATGTCACCCGCGGGTTTTACGTGACCGCTTCGATCACGGGTGACATCGTTCACCTGAGCATCAGTACCAACAACGATCGCATGAGCCAGCAGCAGGCCGACGCCATCAAAGTCCAGAGCACCGATACGCAAGTCAGCGGGCGATTGGGCGAGTGGATCACCTTGGCTGGAGTCAGCGACCAATCCCGCGCAGACGAACAGGGCGTCACCCGCCGCTACTCGACCCAAGGCCGCGACGACATGACGCTGCGCGTCAAAGTCGACAGCCTGGATTGATCCTGACGAAACCATTCACCCTGCCGGAAATGAGCTTGTTCGGAAGAGTGCCCATCACACACTTGGATGTGTCTGACGCACCACAATCGCAAGCAAGCTCGCTCCTACAGATCTTCTGCTCGCTGACGTTGACGCTTTCAGGCTCTTCACCAGTGGCAAGCCGCGCTGCTACAGCTGCTTCAAACAGCCACCCTACACATTATGTAGTGCGCTGCTTCGCACTACATAATTCCTCCTGCCCGTGACCGCCCAGTCCCAGAAGGGCTGGCAGGTATCAGCACCCTTAAGCCCAAACCTGACCCATGAGTCGCATTAGACGAATCGTGTAGTGAGATAAAAATATCACTACAAAACGTTTGACGACGAAAAAAAGCCGAGGCATGATGGCCTCGTTCCCGTAAAAAGGAGGTTTTGCAGAAAGCCTCAAGATCGCGCTCGAACCCAACCAGATCGAGCCGTTTCGCGTCTTTTAAGCCCAAAAGGCCGTTTCATCGCTTCACTACCGTGAATGCGAACAGATACCCCGATTGCAACGCATGCTTTCCGATTTCGTGAGCACCCAAAAGTGCGCCCTGAAGAAACCTCAGGCGCTTACCAAACAACACGCTTTACCTCTAGACCCACAAGACCAAGCGACGAGGTTTACCCCATGGCACTGACACGCGAACAACACATTGCAGCCATCGAAAAAGACTGGGCCGAGAACCCACGCTGGAAAGGCGTGACCCGCACCTATTCTGCTGCTGACGTCGTCCGCCTGCGTGGTTCGATCCAGCCAGAACATACGTTTGCCAAACTGGGCGCTGAAAAACTCTGGAACCTGGTGACCCAAGGCGCGAAACCGTCCTTCCGTCCCGATAAAGACTTCGTCAACTGCATGGGTGCCCTGACCGGCGGCCAGGCCGTGCAGCAAGTGAAAGCAGGCATTCAAGCGATCTACCTGTCCGGCTGGCAAGTGGCGGCGGACAACAACTCGGCCGAGTCGATGTACCCCGACCAGTCGCTGTACCCGGTCGATTCGGTTCCCACCGTGGTCAAGCGCATCAACAATGCGTTCCGCCGCGCCGACCAGATCCAGTGGAAAGCCGGCAAGAACCCGGGCGACGAGGGCTACATCGACTATTTCGCACCCATCGTGGCTGACGCCGAAGCAGGCTTCGGCGGCGTTCTGAACGCTTACGAACTGATGAAAAGCATGATCGAAGCAGGCGCTGCCGGCGTTCACTTCGAAGACCAACTGGCGTCGGTGAAAAAATGCGGCCACATGGGCGGCAAGGTCTTGGTACCCACCCAGGAAGCCGTGCAGAAGCTGGTGGCTGCGCGCCTGGCGGCTGACGTCGCGGGTGTGCCGACCATCATTCTGGCGCGTACCGACGCCAACGCTGCAGACCTGCTGACCTCGGACTGCGACCCCTATGACAGACCCTTCGTAACGGGCACCCGCACGCCTGAAGGCTTTTACAAAGTGCGCGCCGGCCTGGACCAGGCCATTGCTCGTGGCCTGGCGTACGCGCCGTATGCCGATCTCATCTGGTGCGAGACCGCCAAGCCGGATCTGGACGAGGCGCGTCGCTTCGCTGAAGCGATCAAGAAGGAATACCCGGACCAGCTGCTGTCCTACAACTGCTCGCCATCGTTCAACTGGAAGAAGAACCTGGATGACGCCACGATCGCCAAATTCCAGCGCGAGCTGTCCGCAATGGGTTACAAGCACCAGTTCATCACCCTGGCGGGCATCCACAACATGTGGCACAGCATGTTCAACCTGGCCCACGACTACGCCCGTAACGACATGACCGCCTACGTGAAGCTGCAAGAGCAGGAATTCGCTGACGCCGCCAAGGGCTACACCTTCGTGGCGCACCAGCAAGAAGTGGGCACCGGTTACTTCGACGACATGACCACCGTGATTCAAGGTGGCCAGTCTTCAGTCACCGCACTGACCGGCTCCACCGAGGAAGAGCAATTCCACTGAGTGACGCCGCTTAACGCAAAGGCCGCCCACGCGCGGCCTTTGTTATGTCAGGGCGATTAATGTCCTACTCCGAGACTCGGTTATTTCCGATAGATAAGACGAATCGACTTGGATTGATTAATACAGATATCGCTAAAACCGCTTAATCTGATCGAAACTCCATCGCCAACTTGTCACTGTCCGGTGACACTCAGCCAATACAGTTTCAAATGATATTAATTATCATTTGATACGACGCTTTTTCATCCCCGATCACTTAAAACATAATTAATCAAATGAGCTGTAATGCCCGGCGTCAGCGGCCCGAAGCGGATGTTCCGTGACGTGGCTCATTAATCCTGTGAATAAATTTGATGTAGAAAATTTACTTGCCCCTGTTTTGCACATAAAATCTCGGGATTGATCGCTCTGCGACATATCGTCACTGCCTCTATCTCTTTTCAAGCTCAGAGACCTCTGCTCTCTGTTAAGGATTGCCAGCATGTCCGAATCGACAGGTTTGATTGCCCACAACTGGGGCTTCGCCATCTTCCTTTTGGGCGTCATCGGCCTCTGCGCTTTCATGCTGGGTCTTTCCAGTCTGCTCGGTTCCAAGGCCTGGGGCCGCAGCAAGAACGAACCATTCGAATCCGGCATGCTGCCTACAGGTGGCGCCCGCCTGCGGCTCTCCGCAAAATTCTATCTGGTCGCGATGCTCTTCGTGATTTTCGACATCGAAGCCCTCTTTCTGTACGCCTGGTCTGTGTCCGTCCGCGAAAGCGGCTGGACCGGCTTCGCCGAAGCTCTCGTTTTCATAGCAATTCTGTTGGCAGGTCTTGTCTACCTATGGCGGGTAGGGGCGCTCGATTGGGCTCCCGTTGGTCGTCGTAACCGGCAGGCGAAGCTAAAACAATGAGGCTTTGGCAATGCAATACAATCTCACCAGGATCGACCCCGATGCTCCTAACGAGCAGTATCCGATTGGCGAACGGGAAACCGTCTCCGATCCGTTAGAAGATCAAGTCCACAAAAACATCTTCATGGGCAAGCTCGAGGACGTACTGAGCGGTGCTGTCAACTGGGGTCGTAAAAACTCCCTTTGGCCGTACAACTTCGGTCTGTCCTGCTGCTACGTGGAGATGACCACCGCCTTCACGGCGCCTCACGATATCGCGCGGTTCGGCGCTGAAGTGATCCGGGCGTCACCGCGCCAGGCCGACTTCATGGTCATCGCCGGCACCTGCTTCATCAAGATGGCTCCGATCATCCAGCGTCTCTACGAGCAAATGCTCGAACCCAAATGGGTCATTTCCATGGGCTCGTGCGCCAACTCCGGTGGCATGTATGACATCTATTCCGTTGTGCAGGGCGTGGACAAGTTCCTGCCTGTGGATGTCTACGTGCCCGGCTGCCCGCCCCGCCCAGAGGCATTTCTGCAAGGCCTGATGCTGTTGCAGGAATCCATTGGTCAGGAGCGTCGTCCGCTGTCCTGGGTCGTCGGCGATCAAGGCGTTTATCGCGCCGAGATGCCGTCGCAAAAGGAACAGCGCCGCGAACAGCGTATCGCGGTGACCAACCTGCGCAGCCCCGACGAAGTCTGATCCAGCTTTCTTTACAAAAAGAAGCCTGAACCTGGGTTCATTCTGTACGTTGACCGATAGCGATCGAGACCTATGACTGCAGACACCGCTCTGTACATCCCGCCTTACAAGGCTGACGACCAAGACGTCGTCGTTGAATTGCATAACCGTTTTGGCGCCGATGCGTTCACCGCCCAATCCACCGTCACTGGCATGCCCGTGCTGTGGGTCGCGCGCGCCAAGCTGTTCGAAATCCTCACGTTCCTGCGCAACGTGCCCAAGCCGTACTCGATGCTGTACGACCTGCACGGCGTCGACGAGCGCCTGCGGACCAAGCGACGTGGCCTGCCGGACGCCGACTTCACGGTGTTCTACCACCTGCTGTCGGTAGAGCGTAACAGTGACGTCATGATCAAAGTGGCCTTGGCCGAGGGCGACCTCAGCGTGCCGACCGTCACCAGCATTTGGCCGAACGCCAACTGGTACGAGCGCGAAGTGTGGGACATGTTCGGGATCGACTTCCCGGGCCACCCGCATCTGAGCCGCATCATGATGCCGCCGACCTGGGAAGGTCACCCGCTGCGCAAGGACTACCCTGCCCGCGCCACCGAATTCGACCCGTACAGCCTGACGCTGGCCAAACAGCAACTGGAAGAAGAAGCTGCGCGCTTCCGTCCGGAAGACTGGGGCATGAAGCGTTCCGGCACCAACGAGGACTACATGTTCCTCAACCTGGGGCCGAACCACCCTTCCGCTCACGGTGCGTTCCGTATCGTGCTGCAACTGGACGGTGAAGAGATCGTCGACTGCGTACCGGACATCGGCTACCACCACCGTGGCGCCGAGAAGATGGCCGAGCGTCAGTCCTGGCACAGCTTCATTCCGTACACCGACCGTATCGACTACCTCGGCGGCGTAATGAACAACCTGCCGTACGTGCTCTCGGTCGAGAAGCTGGCGGGCATCAAGGTGCCCGAGAAGGTCGACGTCATCCGCATCATGATGGCCGAGTTCTTCCGCATCACCAGCCACCTGCTGTTTCTGGGTACGTATATTCAGGACGTCGGTGCGATGACCCCGGTGTTCTTCACCTTCACCGACCGCCAGAAAGCCTACACCGTGATCGAAGCCATCACCGGTTTCCGTCTGCATCCGGCCTGGTACCGCATTGGTGGTGTCGCCCACGACCTGCCGCGTGGCTGGGAAAAGCTGGTCAAGGATTTCGTCGAATGGCTGCCGAAACGCCTGGACGAATACACCAAGGCCGCGTTGCAGAACAGCATCTTGAAGGGGCGGACCATCGGCGTCGCGGCCTACAACACCAAGGAGGCCCTGTCGTGGGGCGTCACTGGTGCCGGGTTGCGTTCCACCGGTTGCGACTTCGATCTGCGCAAGGCGCGCCCGTACTCGGGTTACGAAAACTTCGAATTCGAAGTGCCGCTGGGCCACAACGGCGATGCCTATGACCGCTGCATGGTCCGCGTCGAAGAAATGCGCCAGAGCATCAAGATCATCGACCAGTGCCTGCGCAACATGCCGGAAGGCCCGTACAAGGCGGATCACCCGCTGACCACGCCGCCGCCGAAAGAGCGCACGCTGCAGCACATCGAAACCTTGATCACGCACTTCCTGCAAGTGTCGTGGGGCCCGGTCATGCCGGCCAACGAATCCTTCCAGATGATTGAAGCGACCAAGGGCATCAACAGTTATTACCTGACGAGCGACGGCGGCACCATGAGCTACCGTACCCGGATTCGCACCCCAAGCTACCCGCACCTGCAGCAGATCCCTTCGGTGATCAAAGGCAGCATGGTCGCGGACTTGATCGCGTACCTGGGTAGTATCGACTTCGTTATGGCCGACGTGGACCGCTAAGCATGAACAGCACGCTTATCCAGACAGACCGTTTCGCCTTGAGCGAATCCGAGCGCTCGGCCATCGAGCACGAAATGCATCACTACGAGGACCCGCGCGCGGCGTCCATCGAAGCCCTGAAGATTGTCCAGAAAGAACGCGGCTGGGTGCCGGACGGCGCCATCTACGCCATCGGCGAAGTGCTGGGTATCCCGGCCAGCGACGTTGAAGGCGTGGCGACGTTCTACAGCCAGATCTTCCGTCAGCCCGTGGGCCGTCACATCATCCGCGTCTGCAACAGCATGGTCTGCTTCATCGCCGGTCACGAAGACATCGTCGGTGAAATCCAGAGCAAACTGGGCATCGGCCTGGGCCAGACCACTGCCGATGGCCGCTTCACGCTGCTGCCGGCCTGCTGCCTGGGCAACTGCGACAAGGCGCCGGCGGTCATGATCGACGACGACACTTTCGGCAATCTGCAGCCCGCTGGCGTCGCCCAGCTGCTGGAGGGTTACGTATGACCATCACTTCCTTCGGCCCGGCCAACCTGATCCAGCGCACGCCGGAAACCCACCCGCTGACCTGGCGTCTGCGCGACGACGGCGAGCCCGTGTGGTTCGACGACTACGTGGCCAAAGACGGCTACGCTGCGGCGCGCAAGGCTTTCGCCCAGCAATCGCCTGACGAGATCGTGCAAGCGGTCAAGGATTCGGGGCTCAAGGGCCGCGGCGGCGCAGGCTTCCCCACCGGTGTGAAGTGGGGGCTGATGCCCAAAGACGAATCCCTGAACATCCGCTACCTGCTGTGCAACGCGGACGAGATGGAACCGAACACCTGGAAAGACCGCATGCTGATGGAGCAACTGCCCCATCTGCTGATTGAAGGGATGTTGATCAGTGCCCGCGCATTGAAAGCCTACCGCGGCTACATCTTCCTGCGTGGCGAGTACGTCACGGCTGCCAAGCACCTGAACCGTGCCGTCGCCGAAGCCAAGGCTGCCGGCCTGCTGGGCAAGAACATCCTCGGCACCGGCTTCGACTTCGAGCTGTTCGTCCACACCGGCGCCGGGCGCTACATCTGCGGCGAAGAGACTGCGCTGATCAACTCGCTGGAAGGACGTCGCGCCAACCCGCGTTCCAAGCCGCCCTTCCCTGCCGCCGTTGGCGTATGGGGCAAACCGACCTGCGTGAACAACGTCGAAACCCTGTGCAACGTCCCGGCGATCGTGGACAACGGCAACGACTGGTACAAATCCCTGGCCCGTGAAGGCAGCGAAGACCACGGCACCAAGCTGATGGGCTTCTCTGGCAAGGTGAAGAACCCCGGCATCTGGGAACTGCCATTCGGCCTGCCCGCTCGCGAGTTGTTCGAAGACTACGCGGGCGGCATGCGCGATGGCTTCAAGCTCAAATGCTGGCAGCCCGGCGGTGCCGGTACCGGTTTTCTGTTGCCTGAACACCTCGACTGCCAGTTCTACGCCGGTGGCGTGGCCAAGGTCGGCACCCGGATGGGGACCGGTCTGGCGATGGCAGTGGATGACAAGGTCAACATGGTCTCGCTGCTGCGCAACATGGAAGAGTTCTTCGCCCAGGAGTCGTGCGGTTTTTGCACCCCCTGCCGCGATGGCTTGCCATGGAGCGTGAAGATGCTGCGTGCCCTCGAGAAAGGCCAGGGTCAACCGGGCGATATCGAGACGCTGCTGGGGTTGGTCAACTTCCTCGGTCCAGGCAAAACCTTCTGCGCCCACGCACCGGGCGCGGTGGAACCTCTGGGCAGCGCGATCAAATACTTCAGATCTGAATTCGAGGCCGGCATCGCACCTGCGCGTGCGGGCGACCTCCGTCAGGTCAAGAGTCCGACGATAGCGGGCGCATAAAAAGACTGATCGGTCGATAGGCCCATCAGGCTATCGACCTTGCCACGGTTGCGCCTCACTGGCTGTTTGAACCGTGGCAGCACCGAGATTCCATTAGCCACGCCCGCTGACACCGGGCCAACGAAGAACTTTGAACCATGGCTACTATCCACGTAGACGGCAAAGCGCTCGAAGTCGATGGCGCAGACAACCTGTTACAGGCCTGTCTGTCGCTGGGGCTCGACATCCCTTATTTCTGCTGGCATCCAGCCCTTGGCAGCGTTGGCGCCTGTCGCCAGTGCGCGGTCAAGCAGTACACCGATGAGAACGACACCCGCGGTCGAATCGTCATGTCCTGCATGACCCCCGCCACGGACAACACTTGGATTTCCATCGATGACAAAGAGTCCAAGGCGTTCCGCGCCAGCGTCGTCGAATGGCTGATGACCAACCACCCCCACGACTGCCCGGTCTGCGAGGAAGGTGGTCACTGCCATTTGCAGGACATGACTGTGATGACCGGCCACAACGAGCGCCGTTATCGCTTCACCAAACGCACCCACCAGAACCAGGAACTGGGGCCGTTCATCGCACACGAGATGAACCGTTGCATCGCCTGCTATCGCTGCGTGCGCTTCTATAAAGACTACGCCGGTGGCACCGACCTCGGCGTATTCGGCGCCCATGACAACGTGTACTTCGGCCGCGTCGAAAGCGGCACGCTGGAAAGCGAATTCTCCGGCAACCTCACCGAGGTCTGCCCGACCGGTGTGTTCACCGACAAGACCCACTCCGAGCGCTACAACCGTAAATGGGACATGCAGTTCTCGCCGAGCATCTGCCACGGCTGCTCCAGCGGTTGCAACATCAGCCCCGGCGAGCGTTACGGTGAAATCCGCCGCATCGAGAACCGCTACAACGGTTCGGTGAACCAGTACTTCCTCTGCGACCGTGGCCGTTTCGGCTATGGCTACGTCAACCGCACCGATCGCCCACGCCAGCCGCTGCTCGCTCAGGGCAACGTCAAGCTGAGCCTCGATGAAGCGCTGGACAAGGCCGCCGACCTGCTGCGCGGTCGTAACATCATAGGCATCGGTTCGCCACGTGCCAGCTTGGAAAGCAACTTCGCGCTGCGCGAGCTGGTAGGTGCCGAGCACTTCTATTCGGGCATCGAAGCCGGTGAGCTGGAGCGGTTGCGTCTGGTCGCTCAAGTGCTGAAAGACAGCCCGCTGCCGATTCCGACCCTGCGCGAAGTCGAAGAACACGACGCCGTGTTCATCCTGGGTGAAGACGTCACCCAGACCGCTGCGCGTATGGCCCTCGGCCTGCGTCAATCGGTCAAGAACAAAGCCGAAGACATGGCCGCTGCGATGAAAGTCCAGCCATGGCTCGACGCTGCCGTGAAGAACATTGGTCAGCACGAACTGAACCCACTGTTCATCGCCAGCCTCGCTGACACCCGTCTGGACGACATCGCCGAAGAGTGCGTGCATGCCGCTCCCGACGATCTCGCCCGCATCGGTTTCGCCGTGGCGCACGCCATCGATCCAAGCGCGCCTGCAGTGCCCGGTCTGGACAACGAAGCGCTGGAACTGGCCGGTCGCATTGCCGACGCGCTGCTGGTGGCCGAGCGCCCGCTGATCGTGTCCGGTGCCTCGCTGGGCTCCAACGCGCTGATCGAAGCGGCTGCGAACATCGCCAAGGCGCTGAAACTGCGCGACAAGAACGGCTCCCTGAGCCTGATCGTGCCGGAAGCCAACAGTATGGGCCTGACCCTGTTCGGCGGCGATTCGGTCGATGCGGCGTTGGATCAGGTCATCTCGGGCAAGGCCGACGCCATCGTTGTGCTGGAAAACGATCTGTTCACCCGAGTGGACGCTGCCAAGGTCGATGCCGCCCTGAACGCCGCGAAAGTGGTGATCGTCGCTGACCATCAAAAGACCGCCACCACCGACCGCGCCGACCTGATCCTGCCAGCCGCCAGCTTCGCCGAAGGCGACGGCACGCTGGTCAGCCAGGAAGGCCGCGCCCAGCGCTTCTTCCAGGTCTACGATCCGACTTACCTCGACGCCAGCATTCAAATCCACGAAGGCTGGCGCTGGCTGCATGCCCTGCGCGCCACCCTCCTGAACAAGCCGGTGGACTGGACGCAGCTGGACCACGTCACCGAAGCCGTGGCCGCGAGCAATGTGCAACTGGCCGGTATCGTCGGTGCCGCGCCTTCCGCCGCATTCCGTATCAAAGGCCTGAAGCTGGCCCGCGAGCCGCTGCGCTACAGCGGTCGTACCGCCATGCGCGCCAACATCAGCGTGCACGAACCGCGGACCCCGCAGGACAAGGACACCGCGTTCTCGTTCTCGATGGAAGGCTACTCGGGCTCTGCCGAACCGCGCTCTCAGGTGCCGTTCGCCTGGTCGCCGGGCTGGAACTCCCCGCAAGCGTGGAACAAGTTCCAGGACGAAGTCGGTGGTCACCTGCGTGCGGGCGATCCGGGTGTGCGCCTGATCGAAAGCAGCGGCGACAAGCTGAGCTGGTTCGCAGCCGTGCCTCGCGCCTTCTCCCCTGCCCAGGGCACCTGGCAGGTAGTGCCGTTCTTCCACCTGTTCGGCAGCGAGGAAAACTCCTCGAAAGCCGCACCGGTTCAAGAGCGTATCCCTGAAGCCTACGTCGCACTGGCCAAGTCCGAAGCGGACCGCCTGGGCGTCAACGACGGTGCCTTGCTCAGCCTCAACGTTGCGGGTCAGACGCTGCGTCTGCCACTGCGCATCAACGAAGAGCTGGGCGCGGGTCTGGTGGCACTGCCATCGGGTCTGGCCGGCATTCCTCCGGCGCTGGCCGGGAAAACCGTTGAGGGTCTGCAGGAGGCAGCGCAATGACGTGGTTTACCCCTGAAGTGATCGACTCGATCATCGCGGTCCTCAAGGCCATCGTGGTGCTGCTCGCCGTGGTGGTCTGCGGCGCGCTGCTCAGCTTCGTCGAACGCCGTCTGCTGGGCTGGTGGCAGGACCGTTACGGTCCGAACCGCGTCGGCCCGTTCGGTATGTTCCAGATCGCTGCCGACATGCTGAAGATGTTCTTCAAGGAAGACTGGAACCCACCCTTCGTCGACAAGATGATCTTCACTCTGGCGCCGGTCGTGGCCATGAGTGCGCTGCTGATCTCGTTCTCGATCATCCCGGTCACCCAGACCTGGGTGGTCGCCGACCTGAACATCGGCCTGCTGTTCTTCTTTGCCATGGCCGGTCTGTCGGTCTACGCGGTGCTGTTTGCCGGTTGGTCGTCGAACAACAAGTACGCCCTGCTGGGCAGCTTGCGTGCCTCGGCGCAAACCGTGTCATACGAAGTGTTCCTGGGCCTGTCCCTGATGGGCATCATCGTGCAGGTCGGTTCGTTCAACATGGGCGACATCGTTCAGTATCAGGCCGATCACCTGTGGTTCATCATTCCGCAGTTTTTCGGCTTCTGTACCTTCTTCATCGCTGGCGTGGCCGTGACTCACCGTCACCCGTTCGACCAGCCGGAAGCGGAACAGGAACTGGCCGACGGTTACCACATTGAATACGCCGGCATGAAATGGGGCATGTTCTTCGTCGGTGAGTACATCGGCATCATCCTGATTTCGGCGTTGCTGGTGACCCTGTTCTTCGGTGGCTGGCACGGCCCGTTCAACATCCTGCCGCAACTGTCGTTCATGTGGTTCGTCCTGAAAACCGCGTTCTTCATCATGCTGTTCATCCTGCTGCGCGCTTCCATTCCGCGTCCGCGTTATGACCAGGTGATGGACTTCAGCTGGAAGTTCTGCCTGCCACTGACCCTGATCAATTTGCTAGTGACCGCTGCGGTCGTCTTGGCGGCTCAGTGAGGATTTGACCCATGTTCAAATATATCGGCGACATCGTTAAGGGTACGGGTACCCAGCTACGCAGCCTGATCATGGTCTTTGGCCATGGCTTCCGTAAGCGCGACACCCTGCAATATCCGGAAGAAGCGGTTTACCTGCCGCCGCGTTATCGGGGCCGCATCGTCCTGACCCGCGACCCCGACGGCGAAGAGCGCTGCGTGGCCTGCAACCTGTGCGCCGTGGCCTGCCCGGTCGGCTGCATCTCGCTGCAGAAAGCCGAGACCGAAGACGGTCGCTGGTACCCGGACTTCTTCCGTATCAACTTCTCGCGTTGCATCTTCTGCGGTCTCTGTGAAGAAGCCTGCCCGACCACCGCGATCCAGCTCACGCCGGATTTCGAAATGGCCGAGTTCAAGCGTCAGGATCTGGTGTACGAGAAGGAAGATCTGCTGATCTCCGGTCCCGGCAAGAACCCTGACTACAACTTCTACCGCGTTGCGGGGATGGCGATTGCTGGCAAGCCGAAAGGTGCTGCACAGAACGAAGCCGAGCCTATCAACGTCAAGAGCTTGCTGCCTTAAGGAAGAAAGATGGAATTCGCTTTCTATTTCGCATCCGGCATCGCTGTTGTAGCCACCCTTCGGGTGATTACCAATACGAACCCGGTGCACGCCCTGCTCTACCTGATCATCTCGCTGATCGCCGTGGCCATGACCTTCTTCAGCCTCGGCGCACCCTTCGCTGGCGCCCTGGAAGTGATCGCTTACGCGGGCGCCATCATGGTGCTGTTCGTGTTCGTGGTGATGATGCTGAACCTGGGCCCGGCTTCTGTTCAGCAGGAACGCGCCTGGCTCAAACCCGGTATCTGGCTCGGCCCGATCCTGCTGGGCGGCCTGCTGCTGGCCGAACTGCTGTACGTGCTGTTTGCCAACTCCACCGGTGCCGGCATCGGTCACACCACGGTGGACGCCAAGGCCGTCGGTATCAGTCTGTTCGGTCCGTACCTGCTGGTGGTCGAACTCGCGTCGATGCTGCTGCTCGCTGCAGCCGTGACGGCGTTCCATGTCGGCCGCAACGAGGCGAAGGAGTAACCCCATGCATGCACAAATTCCTCTGGAACACGGTCTGGCAGTCGCCGGCATCCTGTTCTGCCTCGGTCTGGCGGGCCTGTTGGTACGCCGCAACATTCTGTTCGTGTTGATGAGCTTGGAAGTGATGATGAACTCTGCCGCACTGGCCTTCGTCGTGGCGGGCAGCCGCTGGGCGCAGCCTGACGGTCAGATCATGTTCATTCTGGTGATCAGCCTTGCCGCCGCCGAGGCCAGCATTGGCCTGGCGATCCTGCTGCAGCTGTATCGCCGCTTCCACACTCTCGATATCGACGCTGCCAGCGAGATGCGCGGATGAACCTACTCTTTCTGACTTTCGTATTCCCTCTGATCGGCTTTCTGCTGCTGTCGTTCTCGCGCGGCAAATGGTCGGAAAACCTGTCAGCCCTGATCGGCGTCGGCTCCATCGGCCTCTCGGCCATTGTCGCCGCCTACGTGATCTGGCAATTCAACGTCACGCCGCCGGAAGGCGGTCATCTGACCCTGGTGCTGTGGCGCTGGATGTCGGTGGACGGCTTCGACCCGAACTTCGCCCTGTATGTCGATGGCCTGTCCATCACCATGCTCGGTGTCGTGGTCGGCGTCGGCTTCCTGATCCACCTGTTCGCATCCTGGTACATGCGCGGTGAAGACGGTTACTCGCGTTTCTTCTCCTACACCAACCTGTTCATTGCCAGCATGTTGTTCCTGATCCTGGGCGACAACCTGCTGTTCATCTACTTCGGTTGGGAAGGCGTGGGCCTGTGCTCGTACCTGTTGATCGGTTTCTATTACAGCAACCGCAACAACGGCAACGCGGCACTGAAAGCGTTCATCGTGACCCGCATCGGCGACGTGTTCATGGCCATCGGCCTGTTCATCCTGTTCCAGCAACTGGGCACCCTGAACATTCAGGAACTGCTGGTCCGTGCGCCTCAGCACTTCAAGGTCGGCGATTTCTGGATCGTGCTGGCGACCCTGATGCTGCTGGGCGGTGCGGTCGGGAAATCCGCGCAACTGCCGCTGCAAACCTGGCTGGCAGACGCGATGGCCGGTCCTACCCCGGTGTCGGCACTGATCCACGCCGCGACCATGGTGACCGCAGGTGTCTACCTGATCGCCCGTACCCACGGCCTGTTCGCCCTGGCGCCGGACATTCTGCACTTGGTTGGTATCGTCGGCGGAGTGACCCTGGTGCTGGCCGGCTTCGCAGCTCTGGTGCAGACCGACATCAAACGTATCCTGGCCTACTCGACCATGAGCCAGATCGGCTACATGTTCCTGGCGCTGGGTGTGGGCGCCTGGGAAGGCGCGATCTTCCACCTGATGACCCACGCGTTCTTCAAGGCCCTGTTGTTCCTTGCCTCCGGTGCGGTGATCGTTGCCTGCCACCACGAGCAGAACATCTTCAAGATGGGCGGCCTGTGGAAGAAACTGCCACTGGCCTACACCAGCTTCATCGTCGGCGGCGCGGCCCTGGCGGCACTGCCGATCCTGACCGCAGGCTTCTACTCCAAGGACGAAATCCTCTGGGAAGCCTTCGCCAGCGGCCATCAGTATCTGCTTTACGCAGGTCTGGTCGGTGCCTTCATGACCTCGCTGTACACCTTCCGCCTGATCTTCATCGCCTTCCACGGCGAAGCGAAGACCGACGCCCACGCCGGCCACGGGATTTCCCATTGGTTGCCATTGGGCGTGCTGATCGTGCTGTCGACCTTCATCGGTGCCTGGATTCATCCGCCACTGGCGGGCGTACTGCCAGAAAGCGCGGGGCACGCCGGTGGCGAAGCCAAGCACAGCCTGGAAATCGCCTCGGGCGCCATTGCCCTGGCCGGCATCCTGCTCGCCGCGCTGCTGTTCCTCGGCAAGCGTCGCGTGGTGACCGCCATCGCCAACAGCGGGCCGGGTCGCTTCCTGTCCGCCTGGTGGTTTGCGGCCTGGGGCTTCGACTGGGTGTACGACCTGCTGTTCGTCAAGCCTTATCTGGCGATCAGCCGTCTGTTGCGTGGCGATCCGCTCGACCACACGATCGGCCTGATCCCGCGTCTCGCCAAAGCCGGTAACACGCTGATGAGCCGCAGTGAAACCGGTCAGCTCCGCTGGTACGCCGCCTCGATCGCCGCAGGTGCCGTACTGGTACTCGGCGCGATCGTGCTGGCCTGATGAGTCGATCTGACATGAACCTTGCGACTTTGCGAAAGGAATTGAGCCCGTCATGATTCTGCCTTGGCTAATCCTGATCCCCTTCATCGGCGGCCTGCTGTGCTGGCAAGGTGAGCGCTTCGGCCCTACCCTGCCGCGCTGGATTGCGCTGCTGACAATGTCCCTCCTCACGGCCTTGGGCCTGTGGTTGTGGACCACCGGTACCTACAGCTACGCACCGGCGCCTGGCGCGGACCCGACCTGGGCCGTTGAATTCAAGGCTCAGTGGATCCAGCGCTTCGGCATCAGCGTGCACCTCGCGCTGGACGGCCTGTCGCTGCTTATGGTCCTCCTGACCGGCCTGCTGGGTATCCTCTCGGTACTCTGCTCCTGGAAAGAGATTCAACGGAACGTCGGCTTCTTCCACCTGAACCTGATGTGGATCCTGGGCGGCGTCGTCGGCGTGTTCCTCGCCATCGACCTGTTCATGTTCTTCTTCTTCTGGGAAATGATGCTGGTGCCGATGTACTTCCTCATCGCGCTCTGGGGTCACAGCTCGGCGGACGGCAAGAAGACCCGTATCTACGCCGCGACCAAGTTCTTCATCTTCACCCAGGCCAGCGGCCTGATCATGCTGGTGGCGATCCTGGGCCTGGTATTGGTGCACTTCAATCAGACCGGCGTGATCAGTTTCGCTTACGCCGATCTGCTGAAGACCAAACTGTCTCACGGCACCGAGTACATCCTGATGCTGGGCTTCTTCATCGCCTTCGCGGTGAAGCTGCCGATCGTGCCGCTGCACTCCTGGCTGCCTGACGCTCACGCCCAAGCCCCGACCGCAGGTTCTGTGGACCTGGCCGGCATTCTGCTGAAGACCGCTGCGTATGGTCTGCTGCGGTTTGCCCTGCCGCTGTTCCCGAACGCCTCGGCAGAGTTTGCGCCGATTGCGATGATCCTCGGCCTGATCGGTATCTTCTACGGCGCCTTCCTGGCCTTCGCCCAGACCGACATCAAGCGCCTGATCGCATTCTCCAGCGTTTCGCACATGGGCTTCGTGCTGATCGGGATCTACTCCGGCAGCCTGCAAGCGCTGCAAGGCGTGGTGATCCAGATGCTGGCGCACGGTCTGTCGGCTGCCGCGCTCTTTATCCTCAGCGGTCAGCTGTACGAGCGCACCCATACCCGGGACATGCGTGAAATGGGCGGCCTGTGGAACAAGATTGCGTATCTGCCGGCCATCAGCCTGTTCTTCGCTGCTGCGTCGCTGGGCCTCCCAGGCACCGGTAACTTCGTGGGTGAGTTCCTGATCCTGATCGGCAGCTTTGTCCATGCACCGTGGATCACGGCCATCGCCACGTCCGGTCTGGTGTTCGGTTCTGTCTACTCGCTGATCATGATCCACCGGGTGTACTTCGGCCCGGCCAAGACCGAGGACATCCTCAAGGGCATGGACGGTCGGGAATTGATCATGGTGCTCGGCTTGGCCGTGTTGCTGGTCCTGCTGGGTATCGCCCCGCAGCACATTCTCGACACTTCCACGGCGACCATGCATGGCGTGCAGCAATGGCTCGGCACCGCCTTCACTCAACTCGCTTCGGCCCGGTAAGAGCGCTATGGACCTGACGATTCAACACTTTATTGCGCTGGCGCCGTTGCTGATCACCAGCATCACCGTTGTAGTGGTGATGCTCGGGATCGCATGGCGTCGCAATCACTCGCAATCGTTCCTGCTGACCGTGGCGGGACTCAACCTGGCATTGCTGTCGATCTACCCGGCCCTCAAGGTCGCGCCGCTGGTGGTCACTCCCCTGCTGCAGATCGACAGCTTCGCCCTGCTGTACATCGGCATCATCCTGGTCTCGACCCTGGCCTGCGTCACGCTTGCTCATGCCTACCTGGGTGAAGGCAAGAGCGGTTACCCGGGCAACCGCGAAGAACTGTACCTGCTGATCCTGATGGCGGCAGCCGGAGCGATGGTCCTGGTGGCCGCGCAACACCTGGCCAGCCTGTTCATCGGTCTGGAGCTGCTGTCGGTGCCGGTCTACGGGCTGGTGGCGTACGCCTTCTTCAACAAGCGGTCGCTGGAAGCCGGTATCAAGTACATGGTGCTGTCGGCCGCCGGTTCCGCCTTCCTGCTGTTTGGCATGGCGCTGCTGTACGCCGACGCCGGCAGCCTGGGCTTCACGGAAATCGGCAAGGCTCTGGCGGCCACTGGTTTGCCAAGCCAACTGGCGAGCCTGGGTCTGGGCATGATGCTGATCGGCTTGGGCTTCAAGCTGTCGCTGGTGCCATTCCACCTGTGGACCCCGGACGTGTACGAGGGTGCACCCGGCCCGGTGGCGGCGTTCCTGGCCACAGCCAGTAAAGTGGCGGTATTTGGTGTGCTGGTTCGCCTGTTCCAGATCTCCCCTGCCGCTGCGGGCGGCGTGATGAGCGACGTGATGTCGGTCATCGCCGTGGCGTCGATCATCGTCGGCAACCTGCTGGCCCTGACCCAGAACAACCTCAAGCGTCTGCTGGGTTACTCGTCCATTGCGCACTTCGGCTACATGATGATCGCGATGGTCGCCAGCAAGGGCATGGCGGTCGAAGCCATCAGTGTGTATCTGGTGACCTACGTACTGACCAGCCTGGGCGCGTTCGGCGTGATCACTCTGATGTCGTCGCCCTACAGCGGTCGCGATGCCGACGCACTGTTCGAATACCGTGGTCTGTTCTGGCGCCGTCCATACCTGACCGCGGTGCTGACCGTGATGATGCTGTCGCTGGCCGGTATTCCGCTGACCACCGGCTTCATCGGCAAGTTCTACATCATCGCCACCGGCGTCGAGGCTCACCTGTGGTGGCTGACCGGTTCGCTGGTGATTGGTAGCGCCATCGGTGTGTTCTATTACCTGCGGGTGATGGTGACGCTGTACTTGCAAGACTCGAAGATCCAGCGCCACGACGCTCCGTTCAACTGGGCGCAGCGTGCGGGGGGTGTGATGCTGTTGGGGATTACGCTGTTGGCGTTCTTCCTCGGCGTGTATCCGCAGCCGCTGTTGACCTTGGTGCAGCACGCCGGGTTGTGATGGTTCGGTGAGATGTGAAAAAGCCCTGCTGATTAGCGGGGCTTTTTTATGGTTGGCTGGCGCTGGTCTCTAGGTGAAGATCCGTTATCGGTGGTGGCGCTTATATTGGTTCCACCCTTACGGCGGGTCACTTTTTCCAAGAGCCGAAAAAGTATCCAAAAAGACCCTGCTCCTGGTTTGGCCCTCCTTCGTCGGGTTCCCTCACTCCGGCGACACTCCGTGGGCCCGCGCCGAACGGACATCCATGTCCTTGCGGCGCTCTCGCGGCATCCATGCCGCTCGACCCACTCCGCGCCGCCTGCGTTCGGCCTGCACCCAAGTCGCGTTCGGCGGCGTCCGTTCGGTCGTGGGACAAGAGCAACAGCCGGAGCGGAACTGCGTCTTTTTGCACTCACACGTTTGCTGGATACACGCGATCACATGTAGGAGCCGCCGGAGGCACGACGGCAGCGAAGCGGTGTATCAGACAAATTATTTATCACCGACACACCGCTTTCGCTACCGTCATGCCTCCGGCGTCTCCTACAGGGGTAGCGTCAGGATTCGAATCCAGCGTTCACATCTGCATTTGCTTTTGATCTTGATCTTGATCTTGATCTTGCTTTCCTACGCGAAGGTCCAGACACCGCCGAACGCGACTTGGGTGCAGGCCGAACGCAGGCGACGCGGAGTGGGTCGAGCGGCATGGATGCCGCGAGAGCCGCGCTGGGCCAGGGATGGCCCTTCGCGGCGGGCCCACGGAGTGTCGCCGGAGAGAGGGAACCCTGACGAAGTCAGGGCCAAACCAGGAGCAAATGGTTTTGGTTACTTTTCCCGAAAGAAAAGTGACCCGCTGTAAGAGCGGAACCGATATCAGCATCACCCCGATACCGGATATACACACACCCTCAAGAACGAACCACTGCGGCAACGCGCACACCACCTACCCCGGCAACCTCACGGTCTGCTTCGCCCCTGTAAACAACCCCCACGTCGACATGAACAACGCCGCAATCATCGGCCCGATCACAAACCCGTTCAGCCCGAACACCGCCATCCCGCCCAGCGTCGAAATCAGAATCAGGTAATCCGGCATTCGCGTGTCCTTGCCTACCAGAATCGGCCGCAGCACGTTGTCCACCAGACCGATCACGAACACCCCGAACAACCCCAACACCACGCCTTGCCAGATCATTCCACTGAGCAGGAAGTAGGCCGCCACCGGCGCCCAGACAATTCCGGCCCCTACCGCTGGCAGCAGCGACAGAAAGGCCATCGCCACCGCCCAGAGCAATGCGCTCGGAATATCCAACACCCAGAAAATCAAACCACCCAATGCCCCTTGGGTGATCGCCACCACCACGTTGCCCTTGACCGTCGCGCGTACTACGCGGGTGAACTTCAATTGCAGACGGCGTTTTTGCGGTTCAGCCAACGGCACCGCGATGCGAATCCGCCGAGTGAGGTCCTGCCCATCGCGCAGAAAGAAAAACAGCAGGTACAGCATGATGAAGAAGCTCACCACAAAATCGAACGTGCCTTGCCCGAAGCTGAATGCCTGAGTCGCCAAGTACTGACTGCCCTGCATTGCGGTCTTTGAAATCTTGTCCTGCAGGCCTTTGAAATCGCCCATGCCCAGCCGGTCGAGCCAATGCTGCATCGACGTCGGCAGCAGCGCCTTGAATTCCGCGAGGTATTTGGGAATGTCGAGCTGGCCGCTTTCGACATTTTTGTAGAGCGCGGCACCCTCCTGGACCATCAGCATGCTGATGATGATCACCGGCAAAATCGCGATCAGCAGGCAGATCATCAGCGTGCACAGCGAGGTCAGGTTGCGTTGCCAGCCAAAGCGCGCCAGCAGGCGGCGTTGCAGCGGTGCGAAGATGATGCCCAGCACCACCGCCCAGAACACCGCGCCATAAAAAGGCAGCAGGATCCAGATGAACGCCAGGGTCACCAAGACCAGCAACAGCATCAGGGTTTTGTTTTGCAGCGAGGTTTCGTTCATGTGCCTTCCACGTCAATAAGCCCTACTGAACGCCGGGCCTAATGATTAGTCCGTCAATCCTCACAGGAGTGCCGACGGAAGCTAGGGATAGCGGAAGTGATCAGCGAAGGGGCCGCGGGCCAGTACAGCCCGCGACTCAGAGGGTCAGATGCGGAATTGCCCCACCAGTTGTCCGAGGCGCTGATTGAGGTCGGTCAGGCTGCGCGAGGTCGTGGCACTGTGACGGGTTTCGTCGGCGACGCTTTCCACCGCCACGGCAATCTGGTGCACGCTGCGGTTGATCTCTTCGGCCACGGCGGTCTGTTCTTCGGCAGCGCTGGCAATCTGCGCGTTCATCGAATTGATGGTGCCGATCAACTGGCCGATGGTGTCCAGCGATGCCCCGGCTTCGTTGGCCCGCGCCGAGGTGCCGTCGCCTGCCTCACTGGAACGGCGCATGGCCGCAACGGCGCCTTGTGTCCCTTGTTGCAGGCGATCGATCATGCCTTGAATCTCTTGCGTGCTTTGTTGGGTGCGGCTGGCCAGTGCGCGGACCTCATCGGCCACCACCGCGAACCCTCGGCCGGCCTCCCCGGCCCGCGCCGCTTCGATGGCCGCGTTAAGCGCCAGCAGATTGGTCTGCTCGGCAATGGAGCGAATCACGCCCAGCACGCCGACGATGGAGGTCACGTCGTTCTGCAGGCTGTCCAGCGAGGCACCGCTGTGGCGAATGTCATTCACCAGGGCGTGAATCTGTTCAATGCTGCCATCGACCACGCGCTTGGCGGTCTGGCCTTCCTGGTCTGTCTGCTGCGCGGCCACAGACGCGCCTTGTGCGCTCTTCGCGACTTCCTGCGCGGCCGCCGACATTTGATTGATCGCGGTCGCCACCTGATCGGTCTCATGACGCTGACGCTCCATCGCCTGTTCGGAGCGCTGTGCCTGGTGAGTAACTTCGCCGACAAGGCCGGTCAGTTGCGCCGTCATCTCGGCGATCTGCCGTACCAGGCCATGAATCTTGTCGACGAAGCGGTTGAACGAGCCCGCCAGTTCACCGAGTTCGTCCTGTGAGGTCACGGCCAGGCGACGGGTAAGGTCACCCTCGCCTGCTGCGATGTCGTCCAGGTTGGCCTTCATCAGACGCAGCGGCCGCAGGATGCCGCCAGCCATCCAGACGCCGATCACGGCAATGATCAACAGCACCAACACAGCGATGCCAATGATGCTCATCAGCATGCCTTCCATGCGTTCGGTCACGGCCTCGCGGACTTCGGCGACCTTGGCGTCGATGTTGTCCAGATTGACCGACGAACCCACCGCCATGTCCCACTTGGCGAGGTATTCGGTGTAGCCGAGCTTGGGCACCAGCTCGCTGGAACCGGGCAGTGCCGAGGAGTATTCGAGGAAATGGGTGCCTGCTTTGGCGACCTCCACCAGGCCGCTGTTGACATAGACGCCGTTGGGGTCGCGCACGTCCTTGAAGGCCTTGCCAATGCCGTCAGGGCTGTCGCCTTTGAACAGGCGCACGATCTGCGAGTCGTAACCGAAGAAATAACCGTCCTTGGCGTACTTGACCTGCGAGAGCATTTTGATGACTTGGGCGCGGGCTTCCATGTCACCCGGCGCGGAGGCGTCATAGAGCGGTTTGATCGTCCCCAGCGCCACTGCAACATTGCTCTGCAGCGTCGCCTTGGCCTCTGCCAGCAAGCGCTGCCGGGTTTCCTCGACCTCTCGGTTCGCCTGCTCGCGCAACATGAACACGGTGCTGACGCTGATGATCAGCGCGAACAGCAACACAGGCAGGACGGCCAGGGAGAGAACTTTGGCTTTCAGATTTAGCCGCATGGGTATCGTGACCTTTTATTATTGTGCGTTTCGCCATCAGGCTCCTTTTGGGTTAACGGCGCGGTGCGTCGAAAGTTGAGGTCACGACGGCCACCAATCGCTCAATGGACGTCCGGTTGAGCCGCGTGTCGCTCGGGCAGAGCGATGCGCACTTGCAAGCCGCCCAATGGACTGTCGAGCAACTGCAGTTCGCCCCCCCACGCTTCGACGATGTCCTTGACGATACCCAATCCCAACCCGTGCCCGTTTACATGCTCATCGAGGCGATTGCCACGGCCCAGCATCTCGACCCGTTGCGCCGCCGGAATGCCTGGGCCGTCGTCGTCAATCAGCACGACGTATTGCCCCTGCGCGTGGCTGATCGTCAAGCGCACCACGGCGTCGGCCCATTTGCAGGCGTTGTCCAGCAGATTGCCGAGCAGTTCCAGAATGTCTTCGCGGTCCCACGGCAGCACAAGTCCCGGCGCAACGAGGCTATCCAGCGCCAGATGTTGGCCGTGGATCATTCGCAGGGTGGAAAAAAGCCCCGGCAGTTCAGCATCGCAGTCGAATCGCACACCGGGCAGGGCATCGCCTGACAGACGTGCGCGATTCAACTCACGCTCCAGGCGCTGCTGAATCTGCTGCAGTTGCTCGCGCAGGGTCGCGCGCACGTCCGGGAAGGCCTCGAGCTTCTCCCCCTCCGTGAGGCTCATCAGCACCGCCAGCGGGGTCTTCAGGGCATGGCCAAGGTTGCCCAGCGCATTGCGTGACCGTTTGAGGCTGTCTTCGGTATGGGCCAAGAGGTGATTGATTTGCGCGACCAGCGGCTCCAGCTCCAGCGGCACCGCTTGATCCAGTTGCGAGCGCTGACCCTGTTGCAACTGAAAAATCTGCGTCCGGGCGGTGTCCAGCGGACGCAAAGCCCGGCGCACCGTGACCCGTTGCAGGAGGAGGATCAACACCAGCGCCGCCAGTCCCAGGCCCAGGCCAATGCGCTGCACTCGCGCGAAGCTGGCCTGCACCGGGGTGTAGTCCTGGGCGACGGTGATGGAAATTTTCTGACCGAACTTGCGGTATTCCGAGTGCAGCAACAACAGCGACTGGTTGCTTTTCTCCAGTTCGAAATTGGCGTGCAGGCCTGGCTGGTCGGGCTGCGGCAGCTCAAGGTCCCAGAGAGATCGCGAGCGCCAGTGCCCGCCGTTGAAATCGATACGGAAATAATGACCGGAGTAAGGCCGCTGATAGCCAGGAGACAGCCGCTGTTCATCCAGTTGCAGGCCGTCGGGCCCTCGCACGATGGCGACCAGCAGCAATTCCGCATCATTGCGCAGCCCGGATTCCAGATAGCGTTGCAGGCCGACTTCAAACAGCCAAAGACTGACCTGCGCCAACACCAGCCCGACGATGAGCAAGACGCCAATCAGGCCAAGGCTCAAACGCCGTTGTATCGACCTCACCCGCCCGTACCGCCGAATCGATAGCCTTGGCCGCGCCGGGTTTCAACCACCGCTCGCCCCAGCTTGCGTCGCAGGTGATTGACGTGCACCTCGATAACGTTGGAATCGCGCTCGTTTTCGCCGTCGTATAAATGTTCCGCCAAGTGGCTTTTGGACAGGATCTGTTCCGGGTGCAGCATGAAATAACGCAGTAACCGAAACTCGGCGGCGGTGAGCTGAATGTCTTCGCCGTCGCGACTCACGGACTGACGCCCCTCATCCAGATGCAGCCCCGCTGCTTCAAGTTTCGGCTGATTGGCCAGCCCACGGGCGCGGCGCAGCAGCGCCTGAATGCGCAGTTGCAGTTCTTCAGGATGAAACGGTTTGGTCAGGTAGTCATCGGCGCCGGCCTTGAGGCCTTCGATCCGCTCGGCCCAGGAGCCCCGCGCCGTCAGGATCAGCACCGGCGTGGCCAAGCCCTCTGCGCGCCACTTCTGCAAGACGTCGAGCCCGGAAAGGCCCGGCAATCCCAGATCCAGCACGATCAGGTCATAGGGCTCACTGGCCCCTTGGTGAACGGCGTCACGCCCGTCGGCCAGCCAATCCACCGCGTACCCCTGTCGGTTCAGCGCGCCGACCAGTTCGTCCGCCAGGGGCACGTTGTCTTCAACCAATAACAGGCGCATCAATCATCTTCCTTGTCTTCCAGCAAACGGCTGTCGCGGGCATCGAACTTCAACTCGCGAACCACGTGATCCGATGTCAGCAGCTCGATTTCGTAGACCAACACGTCGTGTTTCTCTTCCAGCTCCGCTTCGAGAAGCTTCGAGCCGGGGTAGCGTCCCAAGGCCTGTTCGATGAACTGCTCCAGCGGCAGAATGACACCCTGTTGCCGAAGGGCGAGGGCTTCATCCTGATCCAGATCCCGCGCATTACATACCGTGCAGGCCATGACGGCACAGGTTGCAACCACGCAGTGGACGAACCGCTTAAAGGGACGCTTACCGGGGATCATCAGCTGTCCTGATGGTCTTTGAGTACCTGGCCGTTCGTGGCATCAAGCTCGACATCCCACTCAACGCCTTTCGCGTCGCGCAGCTCGACCTGATAAACGTATTTGCCATATTCCTGTTCCAGTTCAGTCTCGGTGACGGTCGCACCCGGGTGCTTGGCCAGCGCGGCGGCATTGAGTTTTTCGAAAGATTGAATAGTACCTGCATCGCGCAGCCGCAACGCTTCGTCCGGACCCAAATCTTTGGCCTGAACATAACCGGCGGTGGCAGCGAGGGCAGAAGCGGCAAAAAAGGCAGTAAACAGTTTCATGGTGAATCTCCGTTGTGATCGTCCAGTTGACGGAAACAACGATAACGAAGCCAACTTAATTGAAGCTGAAATCTGCGGCCACCTGCCATCATGTTTGGCACAACGCCCACTTTCAGCGCGCACGTCAGTGGATATACTTCGCCTCTGTTTATCCCTGGAGTGCCCATGAGCGCCATTCAGATCAAGACGCGTGCGCTGACCATCAAGGCCGGACAACGGGCGCTCGCCCGTATTCGTGACCACGGATTGGCCCCTGCAGACGTGGGCATCATTCCGGGCGCGGCAGGCGGGCCAAAGGCGCTGGGCATTCAAGGACTGGACCTGGCCCTGTTCGGCGAATGGCTGCCACGCGTCGAGCGGGAGCGCTCGCTGATCGGCGCCTCTATCGGTTCCTGGCGGTTCGCCAGTGCCTGTTTGCCAGACCCGGTGGAGGGCCTTGAACGACTTGGCCAACTCTACAACGAACAAAGCTTCGCCAAGGGCGTGACCATGGCCGAGGTCACGCGCAGCTGCGTGAAGATGCTCGACGATCTGTTGCAAGGGCGCGATGCCAGTGTGCTGAACAACGCGCATTACCGGCTCAACGTCATGATCGTGAAAAGCCATGGCCTGCTGGCGTTGGACCATCGCGGTGGATTGGGCCTGGGCCTGGGTTCGGTGATCGCCAATAACCTAGTGGGGCGTGCACGGTTGTCGCGGCATTTCGAGCGGCTGATTCTGCACGATGCCCGCCTCGCCCCGCCGCTGTCGGCGCTGAAGGATTTCCCCTCCCGCTGCGTGCCGCTCGATGTGTCGAATCTGCGTCAGGCGTTGCTGGCCTCGGGGTCGATTCCAATGGTGATGCAAGGCGTGACGGACATTCCAGGTGTCGGCCCAGGCACGTTCCGCGACGGTGGTTTGCTGGACTATCATCTCGACCTGCCCTACAGCGGCAGTGACATCGTGCTGTACCCGCATTTCACCGACAAAATCATTCCTGGCTGGTTCGACAAGACCTTGCCTTGGCGACGCGGCGATCTGGGGCGCTTGCAGGACGTCGTTCTTTTGGCCCCGTCTCGTGACTATCTGGCAAGCCTGCCATTTGGGAAACTGCCGGACCGCAGCGATTTCAAGCGCTTCCTCGGCAAAGACGCGGAACGCCAGCGCTATTGGCGAACAGCGATGGAACAAAGCCAACGCCTCGGCGATGAGTTCATCGATCTGGTGGACAGTGGACGCCTGGCCGGGCGGTTGGAAACGTTGGTCTGAACCGGCGGTTTTCAACCAGCCGGTCAGGTTTCGCCGATGCCTCGACAAACCATTGCTGATAAACTCGCCACCTGCATTTTTTCGCTCAGGCGATCGCCACCTTTCAAGGCTCTCAATACCGTGGAAATCTTCAAGGAATTTACGTTCGAATCGGCCCACCGCCTCCCCCACGTCCCGGAGGGCCACAAGTGCGGGCGTCTGCACGGCCACTCGTTTCGGGTCGCGATTTACCTGCAGGGCGAGCCCGATCCACACACCGGCTGGATCCGCGACTTCTCCGAGATCAAGACGATCTTCAAGCCGCTGTACGAGCGTCTGGATCACAACTACCTGAACGACATTCCCGGTCTGGAAAACCCGACCAGCGAAGTGCTGGTGAAGTGGATCTGGAATGAACTGAAGCCGCTGCTGCCGGAATTGTCGGCCATTCGCATTCATGAAACCTGCACCAGTGGGTGTGTGTATCGCGGCGATTGATCGCCCGCAGCATCAGGCCGTGATGCGTGCAGACGGTGTCCGGATCGTCGCCGTGGGCATGCATCACTGCTAAATCAGAACCGGTAGTTCAGCGCCAGCGTGGACAGCACGGTGCGGCTGGCCTGTGAGCCTGCCTTGCCGCCCACCCGATAACGTTCACCTTCATCCCGATCGTCGATCAGCGTGCTGCCCTTGCTTTCGGCATAGGTCTGATAGTCGATGCCTGCCTTGATCGAAAGTTGCGGGCTGGCGCGGTATGACAGCCCCAGCGCAACGCTTTGCATCCTGCCGCGATTACCGTTGTTACCGGTGAAGGTCGTCAGGCGCAAATGGTGCTGGTCGTAGTCCCGAGCCTTCACCCACTGGCTGTATTTGAAACGGCCTTCCAGTGTCCAATTCTCGTGGCTATAGAGCCCGACCAGACCCACGTACGGGGTGTCGAACCGCTGCTCGTAGCTGATGACTTTCAATTCAGCGGGCAGGTTGCCGGATAAATCGCGGAAGTCGTCGTCCGATGAATACGTGAATTGCCCGCCTTTGGCTTCCCAGCCTAACTCGCTGCGCTGATAACCGAGCATCGCGCCTAGCGCGAAATCATTCCGGTTGAGTGCCCAGACGGTCGCCGCCAACTCGGCCTGCCAGGCTTTTTCGACTTTAGTGTCAGGGTGGTCGGAATAGTGGGTCCAAGGCTCATCCTCGCCATCGAGCCAGTCGTAATCCTTCATATGGCTACGGCCCTTGCCCATTTGCGTCCAGCCTCGGGCGTCCAGCGACAGCCACTCGGCGGGGTGAAAGGTCACCCCCAGATGCAAGGTGGGAATCTGCTTGAGATCCCAATTAAGCTGACTGAGCTTTTCACCTTCGTCATAGACTTTTTCCTTGGACTGACCGTTGAGCAGGCCCAGGCCCATGCTTACTTCAACATCGCCTACGCTGAACCGCTGCTCCTGGTTTACGTGGGCATGTGCCAACGCCTCCTGTCCCATTACCACCACGCCAAACAACGCCCACGCCTTTCGTACCGTCATCGATCCATCCATGCCTTTTTATTGGAAGAATGCCCGCTGTCCGCAGCACCTCCAGCGAGCGGCGAAAGGATGAACGTGATAGCAGGACGTTTCTGCCAGCTGATGCGTATCAACGCGTGTGAAAGATAAACGCGGGGGCGAGGAAATTACCTACAAGAATCGCTGCTTGAGAAAGATCATTGCGCACTGCCGCACGTGTGGGAGCCGGCTTGCTGCGGGCCGCGATCGGACCAGAGTGTGTAAAAACGTCGCGAGCGAAGATGAGGCAAGGCAAAAACAGGCGAAAAACGGCCGGGGTCGCGACTGACTCTAGGTGTTCTAAATGAGCATATTCCGCCTGTTTTTAACGCAGCATCATCGAGCACAGTAGTTTTTACACAGTCTGGGACGAACGCGGTGAATCAGCGACGATGATGTCGACTGACACGCCGCCTTCGCCAGCAAGCCGGCTCCCACAAGGGTCATGCCTGGGTCATAACATCTGCACCGACGTCATATCGTGGGAGCCGGCTCGCTGGCGAATGCGGTTTGCCAACGAGCATAGAACCTCCCTCAGTAAATAGAGGGATGGCGGAACTGTGTGGCCGGCGCACGTCCGCCACTAGGGTCACTCAACCAACGGCACCCAGATCGCGATCCGGGGCCACATAAAAAAGGGCCGCCCGCGTTCACGGGCAGCCCTTGTCAGCAAAGCTACCGGCGGTTACGCCAGGCTTTTGCTCACCACTTCATACACATCCGGCGACAGCTGCCCGGAGGCGCGGATGCGCTCCAGTTCACCTTTCATCAGCGCTTGACGCTGGTCGTCGTACTTGCGCCAGCGAGTCAGCGGCGCCAGTTGGCGCGACGCGATCTGTGGGTTGAAGCCGTTCAGCTCGATGACCAGATCCGCCAGGAAGCGATAGCCTGAGCCGTCTGCCGCGTGGAAGTTGATCAGGTTCTGCCCCGCAAATGCACCGATCAACGCACGCACCTTGTTCGGGTTCTTCAGGGTGAAGGCCGGGTGCTGCATCAACGCTTTCACCCGCTCCAGACCGCCCGGCAAGGTGCTGCCCGCCTGCACGCTGAACCACTGATCCATGACCAGCGCGTTGTCCTTGAAGTTCTCGGCGAACACCGCCAGCGCCTTGGCCTTCTCGTCTTCGAAGGGCGAGTTGACCAGCACAGCCAGCGCGGTCAGGCGCTCGGTCATGTTGTCAGCGCTGTCGAATTGCTCGATGGCTGCCGCCAACACTTCCGGCTTGCCAGTGAGCATCAGGTACGACAATGCGATGTTCTGCAAGGCGCGACGGGCAAAGTGCTCGGATTCAGCCACGTAAGGCGTGTTTCGCGACACCTCGCGGTTGGCCTGATAACGCTTCCACAGCGCATCGTTCAGCTGCGTGGCCAACTGCAGGCGCGCGAACTCACGGGCCGCGTGAATCGCCTCGACATCGGCCACCTCGCTGATTTCGGTGAGGTACGCCTCACCCGGCAACGACAGCATTTCTGCGACCATCGCCTGATCCAGAGACTCGTCGGCCAGCACGGTGCCCAGCGCGGTGATCAAACGCTGATCCAGCACCAGCGACTCGCCCTTCTGATGCTGAGCGATCAATTCCTGCAACACTTGAACCGATAGTTGCTGACCCGCGTCCCAGCGGTTGAAGCCATCGCTGTCGTGCTGCATCAGGAACATCAGCTGGTCGCGGTTGTACGGGAAGCTGAGTTTCACCGGCGCCGAGAACCCGCGCAGCAGCGACGGCAATGGCTGCTCGGCGATGTCGACGAAGGTGAAGGTCTGTTCGGCTTCGGTCACGGCAATCGCCCGCGAAGTGCCCGACGCTGAGGACTCATCCTGCAAACGCAGCGGAATTTCCTGACCTTGTTTGTCGAGCAGGCCCAGCGACACCGGAATCACGAATGGCTGCTTCGTTTCGCCTGGCTGACCTGGCGTGGTCGGTGCGCTTTGGCGGAAGGTCAGGCTGTAGGTATTGGCTGCGGCGTCATACGACTCGCTCACTGCCAGACGTGGCGTGCCTGCCTGCGAGTACCAGCGCTTGAACTGGGTCAGGTCGATGCCGTTGGCATCTTCCATGGCCTTGACGAAGTCATCGCAGGTCACAGCCTGGCCGTCGTGGCGCTCGAAGTACAGGTCGCTGCCCTTGCGGAAGCCGTCGGCGCCCAACAGGGTGTGGATCATGCCGACCACTTCCGAGCCCTTTTCGTACACGGTCAGGGTGTAGAAGTTGGAAATCTCGATGAAGCTGTCCGGGCGCACCGCATGGGCCATGGGGCCGGCGTCTTCGGCGAACTGGTGGGTGCGCAGATAGGCGACGTCCTGGATGCGCTTGACCGTGGCCGAGTTCATGTCGGCGGAGAAGCCGGAATCGCGGAACACGGTGAAACCTTCCTTGAGCGACAGCTGGAACCAGTCGCGGCAGGTCACACGGTTGCCCGACCAGTTGTGGAAGTATTCGTGGGCGACGATGGCTTCGACCCGCTGGTGGGCGGCGTCGGTCGCGGTTTCAGCGCGGGCCAGCACGGCGCTGGAGTTGAAGATGTTGAGGCCCTTGTTTTCCATGGCGCCCATGTTGAAATCGTTGACTGCAACGATCATGAAGATATCCAGATCGTATTCGCGGCCGTAGACCTCTTCGTCCCAGCGCATGGATTTCTTCAGGCTGTCCATGGCGTGCTGGCACTTGTCGATGTTTTCCTGCTCGACGTAGATGCGCAGCGTGACCTTGCGGTCGGTCATGGTGGTGAAGGTGTCTTCGATGCACCACAGGTCACCGGCCACCAGCGCGAACAGGTAGGCCGGCTTCTTGAACGGGTCTTCCCAAGTGATCCAGTGACGCCCGTCTTCGGAAGGGCCTGCCTCGATCGGGTTGCCGTTGGACAGCAGGATCGGAAAGTCCTGTTTGTCGGCGATCACGGTCGTGGTGAAGCTGCTCATCACGTCCGGGCGGTCGAGGTAATAGGTGATCTTGCGGAAACCTTCGGCTTCGCATTGGGTGCAGAACATGCCGCTGGACTTGTACAGGCCTTCCAGCGCGGTGTTGGTTTCCGGGTGGATCTTCACGCTGGTGTCCAGGGTGAAGGTCTCGGATTTGGGGTGGACAGTCAGGTTGTCCGGGGTCAGCTCGTAGTCACCCGCTGTCAGGTCCACGTCGGCGAGCTTGACCGAGAGCAGCTCCAGCAACTGACCATCCAGAACCAACGGCGGCAAGCCTGCGCCCCTTTCTGGATTGCGGCGCATGACCAGTTGTGCATGCACCAGCGTGTGGTCGTCGAACAATTCGAAGGTCAGGTGCGTCTCGTCGATGAGGTACTCAGGCGCCTGATAATCCTTCAGGTAGATCATTTTTGGCTGTTCGGTGCGCATGATGCTGTCCTTAGTGATGCACGGCGAGTTGATACGCCGTGTACTTGCGAATGTTGATCACGCCAGTGTCGAAGATCAGGTATTGACCCTTGATGCCCAACAATGTGCCTTCGGCGATGGGGTCTTTGTCCAGATTGAAGCTGACGATCTTGGTTGGATACGCCTCGACCGGGTAGTGGATCTGGATCGGTTCGACATCATTGAGCAACTGAATGGCCTGCAGACCGAAACGCGCTTGCAAAGACGCCAGACCCTCGGCGCAGCTGTCGAACAATTGCTGACGAATGGCCGCGAGGTCAACCGCAGGCGCATCGCCCTTGAGCAATGCGCGCCAATTGGTGCGGTCGGCCACCTGGCTGCGAAACAGGTCTTCGACGAAACCGGACTGCTGACGCGTGGTCACGCGTACGATTGGCAGCGCCTGACTGGCGCCCTGATCGAGCCAGCGGGTCGGCAGTTGCGTGGCGCGGGTGATGCCGACTTTCACGCCCGACGAATTGGCCAGATAGACCACATGGTCGGTCATGCAGAATTGCGTGCCCCACTCCGGATCACGGCAGGTGCCATGCTCGTGGTGGCATTTTTCCGGGCTCATGATGCAGATGTCACACTGCGCCAGCTTCTGCATGCAGGGGTAGCAGTAGCCCTGGCTGAAGCTGGTCTTGGTCCGACGACCGCAATGACTGCAATGGATGGCGCCGAGGTACTCCAGGCGCACGGTCTTGCCGATCAATGGGTTGACCGGGATTTCCGAGTCGCCCAGACGAAACGCGTATTCCACCCGCGTCGCATCGAGCCGCGCGGACATCTTGTTGACGGAACCTCGACCCATTTCAATCAATGGATGGCATCCGATTTGAAGAGAATATTCGGCACAGGCGCCGATTTGGACGCACATTCCTGCGGGCCCATATAGCCGATGCGCTGCTCTTCGGGGACGTTGCGCACTTCCCAGGCAATCAGCGCCTGCAGCGACAGTTCACGTTGTTCCTGGGTCAGCTTGCGGCCATCGGACCATTTGCCGATTTCCACGGCGAGTTTCAGGCTTTCGTAGATGTCCGGGGTGATGTTTTCGATCATTTCGACAAAAGACGACATTGGGTTCTCCCAGAATTAAGCGGGCGATTTTAATGTGTCCGGCGCGCCAATGCACCGCCCACGAGACCTGTTGCACAACCGATGATCAGCCCGCCGACGTGGGCGCCATTGGCGATTTCGCCAAACCCCAGCAGACTGACCAGCCCGGACATGCACAGCACCAACCACGCCAGCATCATCACCAGCACCCCACGGGGCAGGCGATACATGGGGTTGGGCGCCATCAATTGAAAGATCCAGCAGTGACCGAGCAGCGCATACAGCACGCCGGACAGGCCGCCGAACAGACTCGGCCCGCTCCAGACATACTGGCCGTAGTTGGAAAACGCGCTGAACGCGAGGGTCAGGCCGAGCAACTGCCAACTGCCTTGACGCATTTCGATACGTCGCCCCAGCTCCCAGAACCACAGGGCATTCATGACCAGATGCAGGATGCCGAAGTGGATCAGCATCGGTGAGACGACCCGCCACCACTGCCCCGCCGCCAGCGTGACGCTGACCGGGGTGAACGTCACGTAATCACCGCTGACGCGGAAATCGTTGAAGGTCAGCCAGCTCAGCGCCTCGTAGTTGTCGCCCAGCAGGGTCACCCCGGCGACGATCAGGCACAACAGCAAGACGACACTGGTCACCGGGCTGCTGCGCACTTGCACCAAAGGACTGGGGCGTGTCAGCGCCACCACTTCGCGGCCGGGCGGCAGTTGCGCGGTGGGGTCGCCTTCGGGGTATTGCTGATACAGCAGGCGCACGTCGTCGGCCAGTTGAGGCGCGTCGGGCACCCAAAGCACTTGCTGGCCGGCCTCTTCGCTGACTCGATGCGGCACGTTGAGGCGCCGCAGCAATTCGACGAAACCGCTCAGGTCGGTGTTCAAGGGCAGTCGCAAAACGGCGACCGGGTTCATGGGGTCATGCTCATTACGCAAGGCTCATTGAGAGATTTCTGGCCGCTTGACGTCGACCCAGACGAACTTGTTCGGGTCGATGCGGGTTTCTTGATCGAGTCGGTAGGCCACCAGCTTGCCGTACAGCACGGCGCTGTAATCCAGGCACGCCAGATTCGGACGGATCGGCGCGGGCACGCCGCTGCGCCAGTAGTGACCGACGAACAGCAGCGGCTCATCGACGCCATAGCGCAGCAAGGCGCTTTTCTCGGTATCGGAGAGCGGCCGCTTGGCCACGCGCTCCGGCAAGGCATCGGGCTGAAACACCACGTCGCCGTAGGTTTGCGGGTTGTCTTCCCAGAACTTGGTGCGGAACGAGGCGCGGGTCAGGCCGTCACCGCCGGTCAGCGTCATGCCATGGGGCAAGCGCATGTCGGTGCCACGGAGCAGGCGATCAAACACCGCGCTGGCGAAACTGCCGGGCACGGCCGAGGCCTGCACGAACGCCTGATCGACACGGCCGTCGCCGTGGGCACTGCGCAGCGGCTCGATCAGGCTAGCGTCCCAACAGGCGTGGACCAGCCGGAAACGCTCGGCATCGATGAACAGTGGCAGTTCGTAGAACCAGTTGAGAAAGTCGTGCCAGTCACCGGGGTGCCCCTCGAATTGCGCGAGGGTTTCACCGAGCAAACGGGCGTGGCGCGGGGTGTGCTCGCGCACGAATTGCTTGCCCGTGTCAGGCGGCGCAGGCGTGCTCCAGCCCAAGGCGTTGAATTCATGGTTGCCCATGATGCAGAACGCCTGACCGGCCATGACCATGTCGTGAACGATGTGCAGCGCCTCGCGAATGCGCGGGCCGCGGTCGATGATGTCGCCGAGGAACAGGGCGATGCGTTCAGGGTGGCGCCAGACGCCGGCCTGAACGCGGTAACCGAGGGTGTCGAGCAAGTGCTCAAGGGTCTGGGCACAACCATGCACGTCACCGATCAGATCGTAGCTACGCGCGGGATCGAGCATCAGTCGCCCCCGCCGCCAAGCCGACTGCCCCAACCGAGTTTGGTCCGGCAGACTTCGTAATAGTTGTGATCGAGGGGGTGAATCAGACGCAGTTTCTGCGGTTTCTTTTTCACGGTCACGGTGTCACCCGGCGCGCAGGTGAAGTGGTTTTGTCCATCGCAGGAGACCTGTGGGTAAATCGTCATGTCCTTTGAGACAACGATTTTCAGCTCACTGTTGCCGTCGACGACGATCGGGCGTCCGGACAGGGTGTGCGGGTACATCGGCACGATGACGATGGCGTCGAGCTTGGGGTGCATGATCGGGCCGCCTGCCGACAGCGCGTAGGCGGTGGAGCCCGTCGGGGTCGCGACAATCAGCCCGTCGGCCTTCTGGCTGCAGACGAACTGGCCATCGATGTAGATCTCGAATTCGATCATCCGCGTGGATTTACCGGGGTGCAGCACCACATCATTGAGCGCGTCGCCCTGACCGATGGCTTCGCCGTGGCGGCGCACTTCGGCTTGCAGCAGGAAGCGGTTTTCCACCAGATAATGGCCGTCCAGCACCTCGGCGACCTTCACTTCCAGCTCATCGGGGCGGATGTCGGTCAGAAAGCCCAGGCTGCCGCGGTTGATCCCCAGCACTGGCACGTTGTGCTTGGCCAGCGCCCGCGCCGCGCCCAACAGGCTGCCGTCACCACCGACGACGATGACCATGTCACAGACTTCGCCCAGCATCTTGCGCGAAGACGTTTGCATCCCGTGCCCTGGCAGGACTTCAGCGATGGCGTCTTCGAGAATCACATGCAGGTGCCGCGACACCAGGAATTTCTTGAGCCGGCGAACGGTCTCCAGCACCTGCGAACTGCCCAGGCGACCGATGATGCCGATATTACGAAATTGCTCCATGGGGCTCCCGCAGGGTTCAGGCACAGAAAGAACGCGATTATGGGCGAAGGGGTCGGGGGCGGCAAATGGGGCATGATCCCATGACCTGTCCTGCACCTGTGAAAGCGAGCCTCCCTTCAAAGGCATTCTGGCAAGCACAGAAGTTTCATGGCCCTGCACCTGTGGGAGTGAGCCTGCTCACGAAAGCAGTTTGGCGAGCTCAGAAGCTTCAGCGCCCGGACTGTCCTCTTCGCAAGCAAGCTCACTCTCACAGTAGATGACCTACTGTGCCTGCTATCCTCCGCCCATGACCCCATTCCCGACCCTCACCGCCCTGCCCCTTCAACTGCGCACGCCTCAGGTGCGGGATCTGGCATGGGTGATCCTCTCGCCGCCGATGCTCGCGCTGACCGAATGGCCGCAGCGCCATCCCTTGAGCGGCAGTGACTGGGTGCAGAATCCCGAGGCACTGGACGCCTTTTTGCGAAGTCTCGACCAGGACAGCGGCGCTCTCATTGAATGGCTGTCGCGCCGTTCGATTCGGCGTCTGGGCCTGTATTACGAACGCCTCTGGCATTTCGCGATCCTGCACGCGCCGGGGGTGGAGACGATTGCCGCCAACCTGCCGATTCGAGTCGGCGGACATACGCTGGGCGAGCTGGACATGCTGTTGAGGGACAAGAACGGCATTCATCACGTTGAATTGGCGATCAAGTTTTATCTGGGTGAACGGGACACCGACCGCCGGGATCCAGCGAACTGGCTGGGACCGGGATCCCATGATCGGCTGGGCTTGAAGCTCGCCCACCTGAGTCAACATCAGTTGCCGATGTCGGGACGTGAGGAAAGTCGGGAAGCGTTGTCAGCGCTGGGGATTGAAACGTTCGATGCGGCGCTCTGGCTGGGCGGTTATCTGTTCTATCCATGGCCCGACACAGGTGCTTCCCCACAGGGCGTGCACGCCGAGCATTTGCGCGGGACATGGGTTCATCACCAGGACTGGCCGGCCTTTACCGCGCAACACCCCGAAGGACGCTGGCAACCGCTGCCGCGCCATGCGTGGTTGGGGCCTGCCCGGTATGACGAGGTGTGGACCGCAGAAGCGTTTGAGACCTGGCGCGAGCAGCTCCCGCCTACGGCTCAAGCGCACTTGCTGGTGCGCCTGACCGAACATCCGGAGGGTCATTGGCAAGAGGCCGAGCGCGCCTTTCTCGTGTCAGACCTCTGGCCAGACGTCCCGGACGCAGAGGCGGTCAGACACTCAGTCGCAACACCAGCGCCGCCAGTGTGATCAGCAGCACCGGCAGCGTCAGGACGATTCCGACGCGGAAGTAATAGCCCCAGCCGATACTCACGCCCTTCTGCGCCAGCACGTGCAACCACAGCAAGGTCGCGAGGCTGCCGATGGGCGTGATCTTCGGCCCCAGGTCGCTGCCGATGACGTTGGCGTAGATCATCGCTTCCTGCAACGGCCCGTGCGCCTGACTGGCATCGATGGACAGCAGACCAATCAACACGGTGGGCAGGTTGTTCATGACCGACGACAGCAACGCCGTCAGGATCCCGGTGCCCATCGCCGCGCCCCACAGGCCGTGTTCGGCAAAGCGATCCAGCCAGCCGGCGAGGTACGTGGTCAGGCCTTCGTTGCGCAGGCCATACACCACCAGGTACATGCCCAGCGAGAAAATCACGATCTGCCAAGGCGCTTCTTTCAGCACCTTGCCCGTGGAAATCTTGTGCCCTTTGGCCGCGATGCCCCAGAGGATCGCCGCACACACGGCCGAAATCGCGCTGATGGGCAGGCCCAGGGGTTCAAGGGCGAAGCACCCTATCAACAGAATCCCCAGCACCCACCAGCCGGCGATGAACGTGGGCCGGTCCTGAATGGCCGACGCTGGCTCAGCCAGCTGCGAGGCGTCGAAGGTTTTCGGGATGTCGCGACGGAAAAACAGCAGCAGCACCACCAACGTCGCGGCCACGCTCACCACGTTGACCGGCACCATCACCGAGGCGTAGCGATTGAAGCCGATGCCGAAATAATCGGCAGACACGATGTTCACCAGGTTCGACACCACCAGCGGCAGGCTCGCGGTGTCGGCGATGAACCCCGCTGCCATGACGAACGCCAGCGTGGTCGCCGGCGAAAACCGCAGTGCCAGCAGCATCGACATGACGATGGGCGTGAGAATCAGCGCGGCGCCGTCGTTGGCGAACAGCGCCGACACCAGCGCGCCGAGCAGCACGATGAACGCGAACAGCCTGCGTCCGCGGCCGTTGCCCCAGCGCGCCACGTGCAGCGCCGCCCAGTTGAAGAACCCGGCTTCGTCGAGCAGCAGGCTGATGATGATCAGCGCGATGAAGGTGCCGGTGGCGTTCCAGATGATGTGCCAGACCTGGGGAATGTCCGACAGGTGCACGACACCGAACAGCAATGCCAGAACCGCGCCGAACGTCGCGCTCCAACCGACGCCCAAGCCTTTCGGCTGCCAGATGACTAATGTGATGGTGACCAGGAAAATCAGCGCGGCAGTGAGCATTTAGCGTTTGGTTCTCGGGAGAAGGATGGCAAGGATGCCGAGCAACGGCAGGTAGGAGCACAGGGTATAGACGTAGACAATGCCGTGAAGATCCGCGAGGTGTCCCAATAATGCCGCGCCGATGCCACCGAAGCCGAACATCAGGCCGAAGAAAATCCCGGCGATCATGCCAACGTTGCCCGGCACCAGCTCTTGCGCATACACGACGATGGCCGAAAACGCCGAGGCCAGGATGAAGCCGATGATCACGCTCAGCACGCTGGTCCAGAACAAGTCGGCGTAGGGCAAGGCGATGGTGAACGGCGCCACGCCGAGGATCGAGAACCAGATGACGGCCTTGCGGCCGATCTTGTCGCCGATCGGTCCGCCGAAGAACGTACCGGCCGCCACCGCCGCGAGGAACATGAACAGGTGCAGCTGCGAACTGGCGACGGTCAGTTGGAATTTGTCGATCAGGAAAAAGGTGAAATAGCTGGTGAAACTGGCCATGTAGAAATATTTGGAGAACACCAGCAGCGCCAGCACGATCAACGCGCCGGTCACCCGCCCTTTGGACAGGCCGTGAGTCGCGGCGTGCCCGGCCTTGAGCTTGAACAGCGCTAAATGCTTTTTATACCAGCGGCTGATGGCGTACAGCAGCCCCACGGAGAACAGCGCGATCAGGGCGAAATAGGCGATGTGGCCTTGGCCGAACGGAATGATGATCGCCGCCGCCAGCAACGGCCCGATGGCTGAGCCGCTGTTGCCACCCACCTGAAAGCTCGACTGCGCCAGCCCGAAACGCCCGCCAGACGCCAGGCGAGCGATGCGCGAAGCTTCCGGATGGAAGGTCGACGAACCGATGCCGATCAGGCCCGCCGCCAGCAGGATGAGCGGGAAGCTGCCCACCGTCGCGAGCATCAACACCCCCGCCAGAATGCACAGCGACCCGACTGGCAGCACCAGTGGGTTCGGGTGGCGATCCGTGTAGTAACCGACCCAGGGCTGCAGCAACGACGCCGTGACCTGAAACGTCAGCGTGATCAGCCCGACCTGAGTGAAGCTCAAGCCGTACGACGCTTTGAGCATCGGATAGATCGACGGCAGGATCGACTGGATCAGGTCGTTGAGCAAGTGCGCCAGCGCCACTGCGCCAATAATGCGCAGGACCAGTGGGCTGGATTGAGGGGGCGCGGGAGCTGCGGTCGAAGGGCTAGTGACGGCCATCGGGTTCATCCATCGAACGGGTGATGTGCCGCACGCAATGATGACAAGATATGTCAGCGGCACCGAGGGCCGTCAATGTGCCATTTTTTGGGGCAGTGGTGCCACGTTTTGTTGCGGGACTTATTGGGCGTGCAAACAATACCCTGCTGCCAACACTAAGCGGGAATCGAATGCTGAGTTTCAACGCAGGCCATGGGAGTCGGCTTGCTGGCGGATGCGGTCTTTCAGTCAACGCCTCTATGACTGACTGACGCTTTCGCCAGCAAGCCGGCTCCCACACAGGGGCAGCAGGATAGGGCTCATGCAGCCGAGTGCATCGCCTGCCGCCGCTCCAGCGCCCCGTCCACGTCATGCAACGACACCTTCGAGGTTTCCGGCAACGCCAGACCGCCGATCAGACCCAAGACCGCGACCGCAATCAGGTAAAACGCCGGGGACAGGTTGCTGCCGGTCATCCCAATCAGCCAGGTCGCCATCAACGGTGCGGTGCCGCCGAAGATGGTGTAGGCAATGTTGTAGGTGATCGCTGAAGCGGTGTAACGGGTGCGGGTGGGAAACGTCTCGGACAACAGCGCCGCGGTCACCACGTTGCACAGCACCGCGCCGGTGGCCAGCAGCATCACGCCGATGATAGAGCCTGCGAACGAGCCGGAACTGGCCATCAGAAACGACGGATACACCACCACGGCCAGCAGGACACAAGCCGTGATGACGGTCGCACGGCGTCCGACCTTGTCGGAAAACGCTCCGGCCACCGGGCACAACAACGAGGCAAACAGCAGCGCGAGCAGCGACACCAGCAACGCCGTTGCACGGCTCAGACCACCGGCGACTTGCAGGTAGGTCGCGAAGTACGTGGTGAACATATAGAAGGAGAGTGCCGTCAGCGAGATAAACGCGCCGAGGGCGAGAATTGCGCCGCCATGATGGTGCAGGGTTTCCTTGAGCGGCGAGTGAGCCACCGCGTGTTCCTCCGTAACCGCCTGGAACGCCGGGGTTTCGTCCAGCTTCCAACGCAGGTACAGGCCGACCAACCCCAGTGGCGCGGCGACCAGGAACGGCACGCGCCAGCCCCAACTGCTCATGGCCTCCGCCGAGAGCGAGGCTTCCAGCGCGTAAGCGAAAATCGCCGCCGAGGCGAACGCCGCGAAGGTCGAGACCGGCACGAAACTGCCGTACCACGCCCGTTTGCCCCGTGGAGCGTGTTCCATCAAATAGGCGCAGGCCCCCGCGTATTCGCCCCCGGCTGAAAAGCCCTGGGCGCAACGGATGATGGTCAGCAGGATCGGTGCGATCACGCCGATGGCGGCATAGGTAGGCAGCACCCCAATAAGGGTCGTGGCTCCCGCCATCAACAGGATGGTGAAAGCCAGCGTACGTTTACGGCCAATCTTGTCGCCCAGCATGCCGAAGAACAGCCCGCCCAAAGGGCGAAAGGCAAAGGCCACGGCGAACACCGCGAAAGTCTTGAGCAACGCCGCGCTGGCATCACCGCTGGGGAAAAACTGCTGAGCGATGGTGGTGGCCAGGAATCCGTAGACCGCAAAGTCGAACCATTCGACGAAGTTGCCGATGCCGGCCGCTACGATGACTTTTCTCAAGGTGGCAGGGTCAACCTGCTCGATGGCTGGAGTGGTCATGAAAACCTCGGCGCGCGTAGGAAAGATCCGATTATCGGTACAGCGCCTGAGCCGCCTTACTCCAGAAGTGTCGTTGACGTACTCAGGACCGACCTGTCATGGGGTCCGGTCCGCAGGATTCGTGCCAGCCGTACGCAGCGGCTGAGGCAGGTCCGCGTTTTTCTAAACGCTGAACCTCGTGGGAGTGGGTTTGCTCACCCACAAGGATCGCCCAGAGTGAACACTCAACGGTAGCGCTTCAAAGCACCGCTGGCTCGCTTGCCTTGCAACCCTCCGGTATGCACGAAGACCAGACGCGTGCCGTTCGCGAACCGCCCCGCCTCCACCGTCTGCTGCAAGGCGAGCAGTGCTTTGCCGGTATAAAGGGGTTCGAAGGGGACGCCGCTTTGCGATTCGCTCGTTTCGATAAAGGCCAGCAGTGAGGCATCGATTTTGCCGAATCCTCCGCGACTGGCATCGAGCAATTCGTAGCGGGCATGGGCGTCAGCACCGACAATGGCCGTCACGTTTTCGGCAACCCCATGCCCCGTCGGCACCGCCATCGCGCCGTACACCTTGCGAGGTCGGGATTCGGCCAGCACCAACCCGGCCAGCGTTGTGCCCGTTCCACAGGCCAGCCACCAGCCGTCATAGTCGTCCCAGCCGATGCCAGCCCGTTGATCGCAAGCTTGACGCACGATCTCGGCACAACCCAACGCCCCTTCCCGCCCACCGCCGCCTTCGGGAATCGGAAACAGCTGTGGATAACGCTCGCGCCACGGCGTCCAGAAATTCGCGTCGTGCCGGGCGCGATAACCGGCGTAGCCGAGCCAGTGAAGCTCCATGCCGAAGGCTTGAAGGTCCAGCACCGTGGGCGTTTCCACCGGATGCCCCCGTAACAGGCCGACCGTGGGAAAGCCGAAGCGCTGCCCCGCCGCCGCCAGCGCATGCAGGTGATTGGAATGCGCCCCGCCCAGACTGATCACCCCGTCGGCGCCCGTCTTTCTTGCAGCGGCGAGGTGGTGAGAGAGCTTGAACCATTTGTTGCCGCTGATCAGCGGGTCGATCAGATCAAGACGCAGGATCGCGACGCTGACGCCGGATGCGGCGAGCCAAGGCAGGTTCAGGGGTTGGAGCGGGGCTTGGGGGAGCATGACGATCGGCACACGGCGAAAAGTCCGAAGTCTACCGCACAGACCCGCTTGACGCTGAACGCTGTGAAAGGTCCCCACTCAGACTCGCCTGACGCCAACCTCTGTGGGAGTAAGCTTGCTCACGAACGCGGTGTATCTGTCCTGTAAAAGCTGACTGACAGGACGCCTTCGTGAGCACGCTCTCTCACCCAGCAGCGACTCAAGCCAAGGTGGAAGCGCTTACAGCTCCGCCGCCAACCGCGAGCCCTGGTTGATCGCCCGTTTGGCATCCAGCTCTGCTGCGACGTCCGCGCCGCCGATCAAATGCACGTTCTGCCCGGCTGCTTGCAACCCATCGTAGAGCTCACGCAACGGGTCCTGCCCCGCGCAGATCACCACATTGTCCACCGCCAGCAGCTTCTCTTCGCCATCGGCACCGATGCGGATGTGCAGGCCGGCGTCGTCGATCTTCAGGTATTCGACGCTGTTGAGCATTTGCACGTGCTTGTTCTTCAAGCCTGCGCGGTGGATCCAGCCAGTGGTTTTGCCGAGGCCGTCGCCGACTTTGGTAGCCTTGCGTTGCAACAGAAACACCTGACGCGCCGGGGCATGGGGATGGGGCGTGATGCCCGCGATGCCACCCCGTGCTTCCAGCGCGCTGTCAATGCCCCATTCTTCCCAGAACGCGTCGCGATCAAGGCTTGTGGACACGCCTTGGTGCACCAGAAACTCCGAGACGTCGAATCCGATGCCACCCGCGCCAATCACCGCCACCGAATGGCCCACCGGTTTGCGCTGCAGAATCACATCGAGGTAGCTGAGCACTTTGGGGTGATCAATGCCGGTGATCGCCGGCACGCGCGGCGCGATGCCGGTTGCCAGGATGACCTCGTCGTAGCCTTTGCCAACCAGATCCTCCACCGCGACGCGGGTGTTCAGGCGCACATCTACGCCCGTGGTCTGCAATTTGCGGCCGAAATAGCGCAGCGTCTCAAAGAATTCCTCCTTGCCCGGCACGCGTTTGGCAATGTTGAACTGGCCGCCAATCTCGCTCGCTGAGTCGAACAGCGTCACCTCATGCCCGCGTTCGGCCGCCACCGTCGCAGCGGCCAGCCCCGCCGGCCCGGCACCGACCACGGCGATTTTCTTGATCTGTTGCACCGGCAGGTAGTTCAGCTCGGTTTCGTGACAGGCCCGCGGGTTGACCAGGCAGCTGGTGAGCTTGCCGTCGAAAATGTGGTCCAGACACGCCTGGTTGCAGCCGATGCAGGTGTTGATCTCGTCGCCACGACCGGCAGCGGCCTTGTTGACGAACTCGGGGTCTGCAAGAAACGGCCGCGCCATGGACACCATGTCGGCGTCGCCTTCGGCCAATACGGCTTCGGCGACTTCCGGGGTGTTGATGCGGTTGGTGGTGATCAACGGGATCGACACCGCACCGCGCAGTTTCGCCGTGACCTTGGCGAAGGCCGCGCGGGGCACTTTGGTGGCGATGGTCGGGATTCGCGCTTCGTGCCAGCCAATGCCCGTGTTGATGATCGTCGCACCGGCCTGCTCGATGGCCTGGGCCAATTGCACCACTTCTTCCCAAACGCTGCCGCCTTCGATCAGATCAAGCATCGACAGGCGATAGATGATGATGAAATTCGGCCCCACGGCCTCGCGCACCCGCCGCACGATTTCGATGGCCAGACGCATACGATTTTCATAGCTGCCGCCCCAGCGGTCAGTGCGGTGGTTGGTGTGCGCTGCAAGGAACTGGTTGATCAGGTAGCCTTCCGAGCCCATGATTTCCACGCCGTCGTACTCGGCGGTCTGGGCCAGGGTCGCGCAGGTCACGAAATCCTGGATCTGCTTTTCGATGCCCTCCTCATCCAGCTCTTTGGGCTTGAACGGGTTGATCGGCGCCTGAATCGCACTCGGCGCAACTTGCTTGGGGCTGTAGGCATAACGGCCGGTGTGCAGGATCTGCATGCAAATCTTGCCGCCCGCCTCATGTACGGCGCGGGTAACGATGCGATGGTGTTCCGCCTCTTCCGGCGTGGTCAGTTTTGCCGAACCGCTATAAACGCCGCCTTCCACGTTGGGCGCCACGCCGCCGGTAACCATCAGACCCACCCCGCCTCGGGCACGCTCGGCGAAATAAGCCGCCATGCGTTCGAAACCCCCGGGCTTTTCTTCAAGACCGGTGTGCATCGACCCCATCAGCGTGCGGTTGCGCAGCGTGGTGAATCCCAGGTCCAGGGGAGCCAGCAAATGCGGGTAGTGGGCGGCGGCCATATGAAACTCCATCAAGCATCATCACGTAGGCGCGAGCGCTCTTGGGCGCCCGTCGTTTATTCGGGACTACAGCGCAGTCCCCGTTCATGACGCCGACAGTAAACAGCATCGTGGTCACGCTCAATGACCGGTTATCACAATTTAATGACCGAAACGCGCAGCGTATTACGGGGATGTTTAACCGCACAGCCCCATCAATCGCTAGATCCCGTGAAGACGGCGGACAAACGACAGGCTCAAGCGCCGCCTCATCGTTTACGCAGCTGCCGCCAAGTGTCGACGCTGTAAACGAGCAGCCCAAGCCAGATGAACACAAACGCTGTCAACGTCGCTGGCGCCAGCGCTTCGCCAAACACGGTCACGGCCAGAATCAGCACCAGCGTCGGCGCAACGTACTGCAGAAAACCCAGCGTCGAATACGGCAGGTGCCGTGCAGCTGCGTTGAAACAGAGCAGCGGAATGAGGGTGATGAGCCCCGCGAGGGCCAACAGCATCACTTGATGACTGAACAGAAATGCGGGCTGAAAGCTCTCCGACTCCGGGTGAAAGGCCACCCAGCCGAGTGCCAGCGGGACCAGCAGCCATGTCTCGACCACCAGCCCCGGCAGTGCGGCCACCGGCGCGCGTTTGCGAATAAGGCCGTAGAAACCGAAGCTCAAGGCCAGGGTCAATGAGACCCACGGTAGGCTGCCAACCTGCCATACCTGCTGCACGACCCCAATGCTCGCCAACCCCACCGCCACCCATTGCAATCGGCTTAGGCGCTCGCCCATCAGCAACATCCCGAGCAACACGTTGATCAGCGGGTTGATGTAATAGCCGAGGCTCGCCTCAAGCATGCGTCCGTTATTCACCGCCCACACATACACCAGCCAGTTGGTCGCGATCAGACAGCCGCTGACCGTCAACACCCCAAGCCTGCCAGGGTGTTGCAGCAGCTCCCGCCACCAGCCGGGGTGTTTCCAGACCAGCAGCATCGCCGAGCCCAGAATCGCCGACCACAGCACCCGATGGATGATGATCTCCACGGCTGGCACGTTCTGCACGGCCTTGAAATACAGCGGGATGAAGCCCCACATGAGGTACGCGCTGAGGCCCAGCAGGTAGCCTTTGCGCGGGTTGACGGCAGTTTGCATCAGGATCCTTCCGGCATTCTTATCAAAACGGCTGACGAGGATACCGGTCAGTCAGCGGTTTATCGAATCATTCGCGAGTCGGGGTTCTGCCTGACACCGCAACCGTTGCAGGAGGCGGCGCCAAACAGGGATGGCTTGTCCCCTGAGACACTCGGCGCAAGTCAGAGCGGTCTGTCAGATCAGCAAGATAACGGGGTCTATCCATCCCGATGTGTCGGCAATCGAAGCCGGGTTCCAGGTGGGTCAACACGATGTCCAGGTTCCCAGTGATGCACGAAAAAACGCAACACGCTTAAATCGCTTCGGTCAGACGCCGTTTTCCCGTAGCCTTGGCGCCATCCATCCACCCGGCAGCAGCTCATTAAGGCCCACACGCTCCTCCCCATGCGCAAAGTTCTTGGCTTCCTCGCCGCGGTCGTGCTGGCGATTCTTCTGACCAGCTATGGGCTGTGGACCCATAAGCGCCACGCCGGCCATTACCTCACCGATCTGCGCATCCAACTGGTGATCAACGATGGCGAGCCAGGGGACCACGGCAACCTGCTCGGCATTCAGCCCGAGCTGTTTCCTTCGGATTACTCCAGCCTCAAACGCCTGCATCGCAAGCTGGCGGCCTATCTGCAGCAGGCGCGTGAACACGGCTTGATCAATGACAAAACCATCGTCGTGCTGCCTGAACACATCGGTACCTGGCTATTCGCCGTCGACGAGAAGTCGCAGTTCTATGAGGCGGCGACCATCGAAGAAGCCATGAACTGGCTGGCCTTCAGCAACCCGGTGTTGTTTATCGACGCGCTGTTGCACGCCCGGGGGGAAAGCCGGCTCGATGACGCCCACCTGCGCATGAAGGCGCGCAGCATGGCGCAGGATTACCAGAGTGTATTCGGTGGGCTGGCCAAGGAATTCGGTGTCACGCTGGTGGCCGGCTCGATCGTCTTGCCAGCACCTGAGGTGCACAACGGTCAACTGCAGGCGGGCAAAGGCGCCCTCTACAACAGCAGCGTGGTGTTTGGGCGCGACGGCTTGCCCATCGGCCAACCGCAGCGCCAGCTGTTTCCCTCCTGGTATCAACGCGGCTACATCCGCTCCGGCAAGGACGCGCCGCTGAACGTCATCGACACACCGGCCGGTCGACTGGCCACGCTGATCGGCAGCGACAGTTGGTATCCCGACAATTACGTGCGGCTCAACGCCAGCGGCGCCGAGTTGATCGCCGTGCCGGCCTTCGTGGCGGGCAATGGCAGTTGGTCCCGGCCGTGGCGCAGCGATAAACACCCCACGCTGATGAGCCCTCTCGATCCAGAACCCAAACCGTTGACCGAGGGCGAGGCCTGGCGAAGCTTGTCGCTCACCCCGATCAGCACCGCCAAGGCTGGCATCAGCGTGTTCATGCGCGGGCAATTCTGGGATCAGGGCAGTGCCGGTCACAGCTTTGCGACACGCGGCGGGCAAAGTGTCGCCGAGCGTTCCATCAGCGCAGCGCTCAAGGGGGCCAAACCCGGCCACGGGGCGCGACTGATCAATCTGTGGTTGTGACCGATGAGCGCGCTGCAGGTACGTTTGGGAGATTTGTCGGTCGGCTTCGTGCATAACCTGGCCGACGCCGTACGCAGCACCGGCCACGACCCGCAACCCCTGCTCGACCAATACGGCCTGGACGCTGCACGGCTGGGTGAAGCGGGTGCGCGTCTTTCGATCCCGCGCTACATGCGTCTGGGGCACGCGGCGATTCAATTGACCGGCGCAGCGAGCCTGGGCCTGAAGATGGGCCAACTCAGCCGCTTGAGCCAGGCCGGACTGGCCGGCGTCACCGCCGCGCAGGCGCCGACCGTGCGGGAAGCGGCGCGCACGCTGATTCGTTTCGATGCGCTGTACGGCTCCAATTATCGCGGCCAGTCGAGCTTTCACGAAGACAGCGCAGGCGCCTGGCTGCGTTTCTACTCCATCAGCCCCTACAACGATTACAACCGTTTCGTCGTCGACTCCATCCTCAGCGGCTGGCTGCACCAGCTCTCGACGCTCGCCGACACGCCGATTGTGGCGGAACGCATCGAAATCGAATTCGATGCGCCGGGCTATACCCAGGATTACGCCGGGTTGAGCGATCAGCCAGTGGTCTTCGGCGCGGGCCTCAATCAACTGCGTTTGAGCCAGCGAAGCCTGGGGCTGCGCAACCCCGACCACGTGCCGAGCACCTGGCGCCATTTACTGCAACTGTGCGAACGGGAACTGGAGCAACGCACGCGCACTCGCACCTTGCGTGAACGCATCACTCAGTTGCTGGGGCCGTTGCTCAATGGCGGGAGGGAACCGGACCTGGAAGAAGTGGCGGCCCGGTTGAAGCTGCCGACCTGGACGTTGCGTCGCCGGCTGGCAGAGGAAGGCACACGCTTTCGTGCGGTTCTCAATGACACACGTCGCGATCTGGCGATGACCTATATCCGCGACACGGAGCTGGCCTTTGGCGAGATCGCCTATTTACTGGGGTTTGCGTCGGCAGAGGCTTTTCAACGCGCCTTCAAACGGTGGAACGGACAGACCCCTGGCGAGTTCCGCCGCAGCCAGCGTCAGTCGGTCTGATCACTCTCTTACAGCTCGGTCGCGTCATCGGCGGGTTCGAGCGGGTCGAGTTCGTAAGCCTGATACTCCAACAGTTCTTCCTGGTAGTCGTCCATCACTCATGCCCTCATGGCGGGTGTGTTGCGTTTCGGTGTCGTTTTTTGTCGTTTCAGCGACTGTTGCCACTGACCACGACCTTCACCCTAAAGTGCCCTCATGAACGAACCATGAAAGCTTGTTGAACAATCGACGACGGAAACGCGCGAACAGGATCGATGCTTCCGTACCAAGGCTCTGGGGCGGGATCTGTAGCCAGCCATCGGAATGTTTAGTCCAAGAAAATTCATCGCGCAAGGGGTCAGGATAATCGGGCGGATTCTATTCGTGAGCACGCTCCTGCCATGGGGTTCGAGGGAGATAACCCTGTTTGGGAAGCGTGAGGAGTTTCTGTGGGAGTGAGCGTGCTCCCGAAAGCGTCAGGCCCCCCCATCCACGCAGCCTGATGCATGACCTTCGTAAGCAAGCTCACTTCCATGCAAGACCTAGTTGGCGACCAAGGTGATCACGTTGCGCTTGACGACCAGAACCGGCTCGCCATAGTCTTCCCGCCATGAACCTTACCCAGCAATGTTTCGGCCAACGAATTATTACCGCCATTCCAGTCATGGCGGGTTAGCCGACGTTTGCACCGAACCCGCCCTTGGAGGCGGGTTTTTTCTCTCTGTCTCCCCGGGCCCCGAACCTCGAACCAGGAGTCAGACATGTTCATCATTCGCCCTTCCCTCGCCCCTCTTTCTGCACGCCTGATCATCGCCGCCCTTACGACGAGGACGACACGATGACCTCGACGGTTGCGCTCAGCCCAGTCAGCCACGACCTGCTGAATCACTATGCCCGCAAGATCCTTACCTCCCGCGTCTACGACGTCGCCGTCGAAACCCCGCTGCACGGCGCTCGCCAGCTCTCCGAACGCCTCGGCAATCAGGTGTTGCTCAAGCGCGAAGACCTGCAGCCGGTGTTCTCCTTCAAGATTCGTGGGGCTTACAACAAGCTGGCGCAATTGAGCGCGGAAGAAGTTGCGCGGGGCGTGGTCACCGCGTCGGCGGGCAATCATGCCCAGGGCCTGGCGCTGGCGGCGAAGACGTTGGGCGTGTCGGCCACCATCGTCATGCCGAAAACCACGCCGGAGATCAAGGTCGAGGGCGTGCGCTCCCGAGGCGGAAACGTCGTGCTGCACGGCGACTCTTTCCCCGAGGCGTTGGCGTATTCCCTGAAGCTGGTCGAGGAAAAAGGCTACGTCTACATCCACCCCTACGACGACCCTGACACCATCGCCGGGCAAGGCACAGTGGCCATGGAAATTCTCCGTCAGCACCCGGGCCGACTGGACGCGATCTTCGTCCCGGTAGGCGGCGGCGGACTGATCGCGGGCATTGCGGCCTATGTGAAATACCTGCGCCCGGAGATCAAGGTGATCGGCGTCGAACCGAACGACTCCAACTGCCTGCAACAGGCCATGGCCTACGGCGAGCGCGTGGTGTTGCAGCAGGTCGGCCTGTTCGCGGATGGCGTCGCCGTGGCGCAGATCGGCCAGCACACCTTCGACATCTGCAAGGATTACGTCGATGAAGTGATCACCGTCAGCACCGACGAAATCTGCGCGGCGATCAAGGACATCTACGACGACACCCGCTCGATCACCGAACCTGCAGGTGCGCTGGGCGCGGCGGGGATCAAGAAATACGTCGAGCAATACGAGGTCAAAGGCCAGACCTTTGTCGCGATCGAATCCGGCGCCAACGTCAATTTCGACCGCCTGCGCCACGTCGCCGAACGCGCCGAACTGGGCGAAGGCCGTGAAGCCATCATTGCCGTGACCATCCCCGAGCAGCCCGGCAGTTTCAAAGCGTTCTGCGAGGCCGTGGGCAAGCGCCAGATCACCGAATTCAACTACCGCTACCACACCGATCGCGAGGCGCACATCTTCGTCGGCGTGCAGACCCATCCGGAAAACGACCCGCGCAAGGCGCTGATCGCCAGCCTTACCGACCAGGGTTTTCCGGTGCTGGACCTGACGGACAACGAACTGGCCAAACTGCACCTGCGGCACATGGTCGGCGGGCATTCGGAGCGGGTCAGCGATGAAATGGTCTTCCGCTTCGAATTCCCCGAACGGCCCGGCGCGCTGTTCAATTTCCTGAATAAACTGGGCGGTAAATGGAACATCTCGATGTTCCACTACCGCAACCACGGCGCGGCGGATGGCCGGGTGGTGGCGGGCCTGGTCGTGCCGGAAGAGGAACGGCACCTGGTGCCCAAGGCGCTGGCGGAGATTGGCTATCCGTATTGGGATGAGACCCATAACCCGGCGTACCGGTTGTTTCTAGGGTAGCGCAGATGTTCGCGCTGTCCTCGATCCGGAGGGAGCCAGCAAGCCGGCTCCCACGGATGCGGCGTCGGTGCAGATTTTATGACCTATGCATGACCCTTGTGGGAGCCGGCTTGCTGGCGAAGGCGGTTTGCCAGTGAGCATAGAATTTCCCACATGTTCTATGTTCGGCATGTTGTGCGCGGTGCCTGAGGAGCGCCATCCCGGCACTCCCACGTCTTCGGCACAAGCTGGCAGGTGCCAGGCACGAAACCGCCGCCGGCATGACCCAGACCTGTGGCAGTGAGTGACACAATCACTGCGCTGGAGTGGCCTCTGGCGCGGTTGCTGGAGCGGCTTCGGCGGCAGGCGCCGGCGCGGGCTCTGATGGTGCGACGGCTTCGGCCTTCACTGGTTCGGGCTCAGCGGGCGCCGGCATGGGCTCGCTGGTTTGCTCAGCGGCCGCCGGTGGTGTGGTCGGCGTGGCCAGCGGCGCAGGCGTGGCATCAGGGGATGGGGTCTGAGCCGGCTTCTGCTCGGTCAGTGCAGCCGCCTTCGCGGGCGCAGGCTCAGGCATGCCCAGATCGGTCTTGGGTTTTTCTTCAATGTGCGCGGCTTTCTTCACTTCAGGCGGCAGGAAGTTTTCCACCAGCGCGAAGAAACGGTCGTAAAACTTGGATGACGCCACCGTCTCGCTCGCGACCTTGACCATGGAGTCGTCGGTAGAGCCAATCGGCATCGACACCGAGCCCAACACCCCCACCCCCAGGCTTGCCGAGTTGTTCACCTTCTTCAATGCGTAACGGTCCTGCAGGGCGTTGGCGAACATCGTAGCCTTGCCATCTGCACTGCCATCCGCCGCACAGACCACGTTGAAGCTGATTTCCATGTGCGTTTCGCCGGTCTGCTGGAAACTCTTGTGCCCGGCAATCATCTTTGGATCGCTGCTGGTGATGATGTACCCCTGACTCAGCAAGGCACGCCGGCCTGCCTCGCAGGTGGCGGCATCGGAAACAGGGTAATTGCGCGAGAACGTCCCGGCGTCATCGAAGTTTTCGTGCTCGTAAATGGCCTGTTTCTTGGACGAGCAGCCTGCGGCGGTCAGCAGGGCGAGCGCCCAGCATGCAGTACGAAAGCTCATTAATTTAGACATCAAACATCCCGGGGAAAAAGGTCAACAGAACAGCGGACCGGAGAAAACGCCGGTAAGTCTGCAACAAGCCCGGCGACGGATCAACGCACAGTTTGCAACCATGTGGATACATCGAAGCTCTGACCGCCGCGCTATGCCGCATGAAGCGGGCTGGCTGGCGGCCTGGCGGCAGCCCTGGCGAAAAATCGGAACCACCGGCAAATTGCTGAATGGGAGCAGGAATCGACTGACGGTCGCCCTCGTTCGCCCCGCCGCCGCCATATCAGACTTCGCCGCGCTCCAGACGTACGCCCAGAAACTCAAGGGCGCGCCAATAGCCTGGATACGTCTTGGCGACGCACTCCGGGTCTTGAATGCGCACACCTGACACCTTCAACCCCGCCAAGGCAAAGCACATGGCGATGCGATGATCAGAGTGGGTGTTGATCAATGCATCGCTGTGGGTGCCTGCCAGACCTGGGTCGGACGCCACCAGCAGATCGTCGCCCTCGACCGTCGCCAACCCTGAACGCACCTGATTCAGGCCGTCGTGAAGCGCCTGAACGCGGTCGCATTCTTTGACTCGCAGGTTGGCCAGATCGACGAAGCGTACCGGTGTGTTGTTGAACGCGGCCAACACCGCCAGGGTCGGGATCGCATCCTGCATCTGCGAGCCGTTGATCACTGCCTGCATGTTCGGGAATTGCGCGATCATCTCCATCGCCCTGGCGTCGGGCTGGGTGAACGCCTCGGCAGCTACGCCCAGATCGATTTTGCCGCCGGTGAGCGCTTCTGCCGCCCAGAGGTAAGTAGCCGCAGAGGCATCGGGTTCAATGTGGTAGTCACAGGCGGTGTAGCCGGTCGGTGACACCCGCCACAACGCGTCGTCGACCACTTCGACCTCGGCTCCGAAGGCGCGCATACAGGCCAGGGTCAGATCGATGTAGCCGCGAGCGCCGATTTCCTTACCGGTCAGGGCCACTTCAATAGGGGCCTCACCGCACGCCGCGACCATCAACAGCGCCGAGACGTACTGGCTGGACAGGCCGCCATCGATTTCGAAGCGTGTCGCTTTGATCGAGCCCGTGCCGTGAATGATCACGGGTGGGCAGCCCGTAACGCTTTCGGCACTGAGACCGCCCTTGCGCAATGACTCAAGCAATGGGCCAATCGGGCGTTTTTGCATGTAATGATCGCCGTCGAGGGTCACGACACCCTTCACAGTCGCGACAGCCGCGGTCAGGAAGCGCACAGCAGTCCCCGCATTGCCGAGAAAAAGCGGGCCTTCGGGGATTTGCAGGTGGCCGCTGCTGGTGACCACGAAACTGGTGTCGTCCGGCTCGTCGATGGTCACGCCCATTTGGCGCAGCGCGTTGGACATGTGCCGGGTGTCATCGCTTTTGAGAGCCCCGCGCAGATGGCTAGTGCCTTTGGCCAGCGCAGCCAGGAGCAGCGCGCGGTTGGTAATCGACTTGGAGCCGGGTGGCGCGACATGCCCCGTCAACGGTACACCGGGTGGGATCACAGTGAGGGTTTGGTTCATGCCCATGGTCCAGCTCTCCAAATTCGAAATCAGCGCCGCTTCAACAAGCCGCCAATCATGGCATTTATCAGCGGGATCTGCAGCAGCCCGTTACGACCGGTCCCGCAGGAAAAGTCAGCTGCTATCGCGTGTTTTGTCGACTCATGCGGTACTGGCGCCCGACCTGCGCCAATGAAGCCAGGGTGTCGTTGTCAGGGCGATAGCCCAATACATCACGCGCTTTGCTGGCGTCCACCGTCAGCGAACCACACAGTTTGGTGTACGTATCTTCCTTGCCTGCCAGCTTGAACAGCCATGCGAGCAGCGAAGGCGGCACCGGGACAGACCAAAGGCGTTTTCGCATACCCTCAGCGAGCGCGACCAGGATCTGATGGGTTGAAACGTCGGAAGCATCGCTGGCGAGGAACAACTGACCCGCGGCGTCAGGGTGTTGAACCGCGAGCGCAATCAGCCTGGCAAGGTTATTCACAGAGATCAGGCTGCGGGCATTGCGCACCTGCGCAAGGGGGCTGGGCAGCCCTTTGTCGACAACCTTCAGCAACGTCCGAAAATTACCCAGCGCCTCGGCGCCGTAGACCAGCGGTGGACGAATGATCACCCACTCGGTAGGGCTGCCGTCGAGCAGCGCGCGCAGACCGTTTTCGGCGTCGAGCTTGGAGCGGTCGTAAGCCACCACCGGTTGCGGCACCGACGCTTCAGTGAAGCGTTCATCGCAGGCGTTGCCATTGACCCGGATCGTGCTGATGAAGATGAAACGCTTGACCCCGACATCCAGGGCGAGCTGTGCGAGTCGAACGGTGGCCTCGTGATTGACTTCACGATAAAGCGCCGGTGCGTCATTGCGCGGGTCCATCACATGCGCTCTGCCGGCGAGGTGCACGATGCAATCGACGCCTTCCATGCAGTCCGTGAGGGACGGCGTGTCGGTGAAATCCTTGGCGCGATAATCCACCCCGGCCACCGATCCGCTACCGCGGCGGGACAGGCCAATGACCGCATGCCCCTGCTCGACCAGCACTTGGCAAAGCCGCGTACCAATGAACCCGGTGGCGCCTGTGACGAGAATCCGCATGATTCGCTCTCCATGAGTGGCCGGAATAATAGGTGCAGAAGCGGCGCCTGACTGCTTTTCGCAGGCATAAAAAAAGCGACCCTAAGGTCGCTTTTTTTGTCGCTTCGAGGCGTTCAAGGGCCTCGAAGCTATGTATGGCGCAGCGGACGGGACTCGAACCCGCGACCCCCGGCGTGACAGGCCGGTATTCTAACCGACTGAACTACCGCTGCGTGTCGCACAGACTTGCATCTGTTTAACTCTTTCACAGACTTTCGTCTGTTTAACCCTTTCGAAACAAGTCTCGTGTGTACTCATTTCGTAGAACACTGATCGAAGGCCTCGGCGCTCAATCTCAGACCTGACTTATAAGGCCAGAGCTGGAAAATATGGCGCAGCGGACGGGACTCGAACCCGCGACCCCCGGCGTGACAGGCCGGTATTCTAACCGACTGAACTACCGCTGCGCAGTGGTGGACTTTCGTCCGGCTGAATCTCAGTAGCCTTCAGCGTGCTTTATAACTTCTCAACGATGGTGGGTGATGACGGGATCGAACCGCCGACCCTCTGCTTGTAAGGCAGATGCTCTCCCGGCTGAGCTAATCACCCTTTGCTTCGCTGAGGCCGCGAAATTTACGCAGGTGCCGAACCTAAGTCAATAGCCTGATTGAAGTTTTTTCTAAAAACAGCAAACTCAGCTTCAGGCGTCGAATCGCAAGCTTCAAGCAAAGAAGTCCTGCGCTTCCACAAAAAAGCGAGCCATCAGCTCGCTCTCCTTTCCGCTATTACTCGCAGCTCGACGCTCAAAGCTCGCAGCTGCATCACTCAACGTAGATCATCTTCTTACTCATGCCGCCGTCGACCACAAACTCTTGTCCGGTCACGAAGCCTGAGTTCTTCGACAGCAACCACGCCACGGTCGCAGCAACGTCCTCCACTGTGCCTACCCTGCCCGCAGGATGCTGCGCATGATCGGCGTCGGACAATGGCTCGGCGCGACGTCTTGAAGGGTCGCGGGCGTCGATCCAGCCGGGGCTCACGGCGTTGACCCGCACTTGCGGGCCCAGGCTCATGGCCAGCGCATGGGTCAGCGCCAGCAAACCGCCTTTGCTCGCGGCGTAGGCCTCGGTGTCTGGTTCGGATTGCCGCGCCCGGGTCGAGCTGAGGTTAACGATGCTGCCTGCGTGGGCGCGCAGGTACGGCGCGCAATGCTTGGCGAGCAACATGGGACCTGTCAGGTTCACGGCCAGCACCCGGTTCCAATGGGCCAGATCGAGGCTTTCCAGCACCGTATTGCGAGGATCGGCCACGGCCGCGTTGCAGACCAGCGCGTCCAGGCGACCAAACATGCCCAGTATTTCAGCGACGCCACCGGCGACCTGATCTTCGCTGGACACATCCATGCCGATGAAGGACGCGTTATCACCCAGCACTCCGGCCACCGCGTCGCCGCGCTGCCGATCGACATCGGTCAGCACGACCTGCCAGCCTTCAGTGATCAGCCAGGCGGCGATGCCCAACCCGATTCCCCGCGCTGCACCTGTCACCAAGGCAACGCGGCCGTTGTGCATACCGGCGGCTTCTACCACTAACTCATTCACAGGCATCACTCACAACGCGGCCAGGCCACGCGTTAGATCGGCCTTGAGGTCGGCCACGTCTTCCAGACCCACCGCCACGCGGATCAGGCTGTCGCGAATGCCCGCTGCCTCACGTTCCTGCGGCGACAAGCGGCCGTGGGACGTGGTGCTCGGGTGGGTGATCGTGGTTTTGGTGTCGCCCAGGTTGGCGGTGATCGAAATCAGCCGCGTGGCATCGATGAAGCGCCAGGCACCTTCTTTGCCACCTTTGACCTCAAAGCTGACCACCGCACCGAAGGCTTTTTGCTGACGCTTGGCCAAGTCATGCTGCGGATGGCTTTCGAGGCCGGCGTAATGCACTTTCTCGATGCCATCCTGCTGCTCCAGCCATTGCGCCAGTTCAAGGGCGTTCTGGCAGTGGGCGCGCATGCGGATGTTCAGGGTTTCGAGCCCTTTAAGAAACAGCCAGGCGTTGAAAGGGCTCAAGCTAGGGCCGGCAGTGCGCAGGAAGCCGACGACTTCTTTCATCTGTTCGCTGCGACCCACCACAACCCCACCCATCGCACGGCCTTGGCCGTCGATGAATTTGGTGGCCGAGTGCACGACCACGTCAGCGCCCATGCGCAGCGGTTGCTGCAGGGCCGGGGTGCAGAAACAGTTGTCGACCACCAGCATTGCGCCCTTGGCATGGGCGATTTCAGCCAGTGCGGAAATATCCACGAGCTCGGCAAGCGGGTTGGACGGCGACTCGACGAACAGCAACTTGGTGTTGGGCTTGATCGCCGCGTCCCAGCCGGACAATTCGGCTAGCGGAACGTAATCGACCTGCACACCGAAGCGCTTGAAATATTTTTCGAACAGGCTGATGGTCGAACCGAACACGCTTTTCGACACCAGCACGTGATCGCCAGCGCTGCACAGGCTCATCACCGTCGCCAGAATCGCCGACATGCCTGTGGACGTCGCCACCGCCTGCTCGCCACCTTCCAGCGCCGCAATACGCTCTTCGAACGAATGCACCGTCGGGTTGGTGTAACGCGAATAGACATTACCAGGCTGCTCGCCAGCGAACGTCGCGGCCGCATCGGCCGCCGTACGGAACACGTAGCTGGAGGTGAAAAACAGTGGATCGCTGTGTTCGCTCTCCGGCGTACGGTGCTGACCGGCGCGGACCGCGAGGGTGTCAAAACCCACGCCTTCCAGATCGCTGTCCAGTCGACCGGCATCCCATTGCTGAGTCATGCCGTCTACTCCTTGTCTGAATTAGTTGTTGTACAGATCGATGATCGCACTCACTGCCTGAGTCTTGACCTTCGAAGCATCGTTACGCGCCTGTTCGATCTTGTTCAAGTAATGCTCGTCGATGTCACCGGTCACGTACTTGCCGTCGAAGACCGAACAGTCGAAATTGTCGATCTTGATCTTTTTGCTGCCACTCACCGCCTCGATCAGGTCAGTCAGATCCTGATAGACCAGCCAGTCGGCGCCGATGAGGTCGGCCACGTCCTGAGTGGAACGGTTGTGAGCGATCAGCTCGTGGGCACTCGGCATGTCGATGCCGTAGACGTTGGGGAAGCGTACGGCGGGGGCCGCGGAACAGAAGTACACGTTCTTGGCACCGGCTTCGCGGGCCATCTGAATGATCTGCTTGCACGTGGTGCCGCGCACGATGGAGTCATCCACCAGCATCACGTTCTTGCCGCGGAACTCGAGCTCGATGGCATTGAGCTTCTGGCGCACGGATTTCTTGCGCGCTGCCTGGCCCGGCATGATGAAGGTACGGCCGATGTAGCGGTTCTTGACGAAGCCTTCGCGAAATTTCACGCCCAGGTGGTTCGCCAACTCCAGCGCCGCGGTGCGGCTGGTGTCAGGAATCGGGATGACCACGTCGATGTCGTGATCAGGACGCTCACGCAGAATCTTGTCGGCCAGCTTCTCGCCCATACGCAGACGCGCCTTGTACACCGAGATGCCGTCGATGATCGAGTCCGGACGGGCCAGGTAGACGTGTTCGAAGATGCACGGTGCGTATTTCGGGTTGGTCGCGCACTGACGGGTATGCAGCTTGCCGTCTTCGGTGATGTACACCGCTTCGCCCGGCGCAAGATCGCGGATCAGGGTGAAGCCCAGTACGTCGAGGGCAACGCTTTCCGAGGCGATCATGTACTCCACGCCTTCGTCGGTGTGGCGCTGGCCGAACACGATCGGGCGAATGGCGTCCGGGTCGCGGAAGCCGACGATGCCGTAACCGGTGATCATCGCTACAACCGCATAACCACCACGGCAACGGTTATGCACGTCGGTGACAGCTGCGAAGATGTCTTCTTCGGTCGGTTGCAGCTTGCCGCGCACCGCCAGCTCGTGAGCGAAGACGTTGAGCAAGACTTCCGAGTCGGAGTTGGTGTTGACGTGGCGCAGGTCGGATTCGTAAATCTCCTTGGCCAGCTGCTCGACGTTGGTCAGGTTGCCGTTGTGCGCCAGGGTGATGCCGTACGGCGAGTTGACGTAGAACGGCTGGGCTTCGGCCGAGGTCGAGCTGCCTGCGGTGGGATAACGGACGTGACCGATGCCCATGTGACCGACCAGGCGCTGCATATGGCGCTGATGGAACACATCACGAACCAGACCGTTGTCCTTGCGCAGGAACAACCGGCCGTCATGGCTGGTCACGATACCGGCAGCGTCCTGGCCGCGGTGCTGGAGGACGGTAAGCGCGTCATACAGCGCCTGATTGACGTTCGACTTGCCGACGATACCGACGATGCCACACATGCGACACAACCCCTACTTAGTGGAACTGGATTTACCGATCACATCCTGCGGCGTTGCCGTCGGCAGGAGCTGATCCTTGAACGGGATATCAACAGGTACGCTGATCCCGCTGGCTAGCCACTTGCTGGACATCCCGAGAATCAGGTTTTTCGACCAGTCAGCGACCATTACGAACTGCGGCAGCAATCGGGACTGCTGCCACCATTGATCCTGTTGTACCGGGCCGAGGCTCAACAGCCCGACCGCCACCACAACCAGCAAGCCCCCACGCGCGGCGCCGAAGACCATGCCCAGAAAACGATCGGTCCCGGACAGCCCGGTGACGCGAATCAGTTCTCCGATAAGAAAGTTGACCATGGCGCCGACCAAGAGCGTGGCGACGAAAAGAATGGTGCAGCCCGCAATCACGCGCGCCGAAGGTGTTTCGATGTAGTTGACCAGATACTGGGCCAGCGAACCGCCAAACATCCAGGCAACGGCACCTGCGATGATCCAGGTCAGCAAGGACAGCGCTTCCTTGACGAAGCCGCGCTTGAGACTGATCAAAGCGGAGATGGCGACAATCGCAATGATCGCCCAGTCAACCGGAGTAAATGACACGTTGCAGCCTACAGACTGATAAGGCGGCGCATTTTAGCAGAGCGCTCGCCCGGCGGTAAGCAGGGATTATGGATAGTCGCCAATTAAGGCGAACGATTGGACTTTGGCCCTGCGACAGCCGGCGTGCCGGCTGCTACACGATTCAGCACGCCTGGAGCTATTTACGCTCTGGCTGAAAGCGGACCACGATGCCTTTGAGCTTTTGCTGCTTGTCGAGTTGGTCTCGCAAGCGGTCGGCCTCTGCGCGCTCGATCAGCGGCCCGACGAACACACGGTTCACGCCATCAGACGTCCGAATGTACGCGTTGTAGCCTTGGGTTCGCAGGGTTTTCTGCAGGGTGTCAGCGTTTGCCCGGTTGGACAAGCTGGCCACTTGCACGGCCCACGTGATGGACAAGCCATTGGGATCGACGCGGTTGGTGTCCTGAGCCAACGCAGGCGGCGCGGCGGGCGTCGGCGCGGGTGCACTTTTGGCTGGTGCAGGCGCCTGGGCTGGCACTGCCGGTTTTGCTGCGGGCGCAACTTTAGCTTGCGGGGCAGCCTTGGTCGGCGCCGGAGCAATCGGCATCGAAGGCGGTTGATGATTGACCGGTTGCGCGGGTTGAGCCAGCTCCTCGTCGCTCGGTACAGGCTCTTGCGGCAGCGGCTGCTGCTCGGGAACGGTCACCGGCTCAACCTTGATCGGCGTAGCGGCAGGTGCCTGAGGCGCCGCCGGGGCGTCCACCTGTACATGGCGCGCTTCGTCCTGACGCGAAAACAGCATCGGCAGAAAGATCACCGCAATGGCAATCAGTACCAGGGCACCGACCATCCGCTGCTTGTACGCCTTATCCAGCAAAGCCATGTGTCACTTCCTCCGTGACGCGCCAGCAAGCCATTCCAGGGCCTCGGCTACGCAATAAAAAGACCCGAACAGAACGATTTCGTCATCGGTCGTGGCGTGGGCGCATTGTGCTTCCAGCGCCAGTGCGACACTGGGGTAGGACGTCACGACCGCGCCAAGGTTCTGCAAGGTCTCGGCAATCTCTTGCTCGGAGCGGCTGCGTGGCGTCGGCAAAGGCGCCACCGCCCAGCTGTCGAAGCAAGCCGTCAGCGCGCTCAGCACGCCACTCAGATCCTTATCATTGAGCAGGCCGAACACTGCCAGACGCTTGCCCTTGACGGGCCGCTGATGCAGACGCTGGGCAAGGAACACCGCCGCATGGGGATTGTGACCGACGTCGAGCAGCACCTGCAGGCGTTTGCCCTGCCAGTCGAAAGCGCGACGATCCAGACGTCCGGTCACTCGCGTATCCGACAACGCCTGGCGAATCGACGCCTCTTGCCAAGGCAAACCCAGCAGCAGGTAAGCCTGCAGCGCCAGCGCCGCATTTTGCATCGGCAAGTCGAGGAACGGCAGATCGAGCAGCTCGACGCGCTGGCCGCTGGCATCAGTGCCGAACCAGCTCCAGGTGGTTGTGCCCATGCTCAAATCGAAGTCAGTACCTCGCAATGACAGCGGGCAGTGCAGGGACTTGGCCTGATCCAGTAGCGGCTGAGGCGGGTCAACATCGCCGCACAACGCAGGACGGCCTTCGCGAAAGATCCCCGCCTTCTCGAACGCCACCGACTCACGGGTGTTCCCGAGCCACTCGGCGTGGTCGACACCAATGCTGGTCACCAGCGCCATGTCCGCGCCGATCAGGTTTACGGCGTCAAGCCGCCCGCCGAGGCCGACCTCCAGCACAACGGCGTCGAGCGCCGCTTGCTCGAACAGCCAGAACGCCGCGAGGGTGCCCATCTCGAAATAGGTCAGGGAAACATCGCCGCGCGCCTTCTCGATGACCTCGAAGGCTTCGCACAGCTGTTCGTCCGTAGCCTCGACACCCTGCACCTGCACCCGCTCGTTATAACGCACCAGATGCGGCGAGCTGTAGACGCCGACCTTGAGCCCTTGGGCTTGCAACAAGGAAGCGATGAAAGCGCACGTTGAGCCTTTGCCATTGGTACCGGTCACCGTGATGACACGCGGCGCGGGACGGCTCAAACCGATGTGCAGCGCCACCTGCCGCGCCCGATCCAGCCCCATGTCGATGGCCGATGGATGCAGTTGCTCCAGATAGCTGAGCCAGTCGCTCAGGGAGCGTGCGGTCATATATTGGCCGGTGCTGGAGGCACCACGATCGGCTCGAGTTTTGGCGCAACGAATTTAGGGGTTGGCAGCCCCATCATCTGAGCCAGCAGGTTACCCAGACGCTGACGCAGCTCCTGGCGGTGGACGATCATGTCGATCGCGCCGTGATCCAGCAGGAATTCGCTGCGCTGGAAGCCTTCCGGCAGTTTTTCACGCACGGTCTGCTCGATCACGCGTGGACCCGCAAAGCCGATCAGCGCTTTCGGCTCGGCAACGATCACGTCGCCCAGCATCGCCAGACTGGCGGAAACGCCGCCATAGACCGGATCGGTCAATACGGAAATGAAAGGAATACCCTCCTCACGCAAACGTGCCAGCACGGCGGAGGTCTTGGCCATCTGCATCAGGGAGATCAGCGCCTCCTGCATGCGCGCGCCACCCGAGGCCGCGAAACAGATCATCGGGCAGCGTTTTTCCAGGGCGTAGTTGGCCGCCTGAACGAAACGCTCGCCGACGATGGCGCCCATGGAACCGCCCATGAACGAGAACTCAAAGGCGCTGCAGACCACCGGCATACCCAGCAGCGTGCCGCTCATGGAAATCAGCGCGTCCTTTTCACCCGTCTGCTTCTGGGCAGCGGTGAGGCGGTCTTTGTATTTTTTGCTGTCGCGGAATTTCAGGCGGTCGACGGGCTCAAGATCGGCCCCGATTTCCTGACGGCCTTCGACATCAAGGAAGATATTCAGACGCGCGCGGGCGTCGATACGCATGTGGTGATTGCACTTTGGACAGACGTCGAGGGTCTTTTCCAGCTCCGGACGATACAGGACCGCCTCGCAGGATGGGCACTTGTGCCAAAGGCCTTCAGGTACCGAGCTTTTTTTGACCTCGGAACGCATGATCGAAGGGATCAGTTTGTCTACCAACCAGTTGCTCATGCTTTCTTTCTCCAGTACCGGTGGCCTGAACGCGATGGCCATCGAGGCCAGGCGCATGCCTTTAAACTAAATTCATGTGCAGTGTGGCGAACTGTCCTGCAACGATCGGCGCCAACGCCTGACCTGCTGCTGCGACACCCTCGTCGACACTGCCCTCAACCGCTTGCATCGAGACGCGTAAACGTCTTCGCTCGTTCAATTTTGGCAACCCGCGAACCGTGGTCGCAGGGTAGTGGACGGTGATCGCCTGTGTGCCGTCACATTGGTGGCCATCACCAACGGAAAAAACCCTTCAGACCCCGCGGACCGCGCTCATGAAGGCGCGAATCTTGTCGTGATCCTTGCGCCCCTTGGACTTTTCCACGCCGCCGCTAACGTCCACGGCATAAGGACGAACCTGGGCAATCGCCTGCGACACGTTAGCCGACGTCAGCCCGCCTGCGAGGATGATCGGTTTGCTCAAGTGTTTTGGAATCAACGCCCAGTCGAAAGTTTCGCCCGTGCCGCCCGGCACGCCCGCGACGTAAGTGTCGAGCAAAATGCCGCTGGCTTTCTGGTAAAGCGCGCAGTTGGCCGCGATATCGTCACCGGCCTGCACCCGCAAGGCTTTGATCCACGGGCGATGGTAGCCCTCGCATTGTTCGGGGGTCTCGTCGCCATGGAACTGAATGAGGTCAAGCGGGACGGTATCCAGCAGCGACTTGAGCGCCTGTCGCTCGGCATTGACGAACAGCCCGACGGTGCTGACGAACGGGGGGAGTTGGGCAATGATCGCCTGGGCCTGCTCGGCGGTGACGGCCCGAGGACTCTTGGGGTAGAACACGAAACCGATGGCATCGGCTCCCGCGTCGACAGCGGCCAGCGCATCGTCTATGCAGGTAATACCGCAGATCTTGCTGCGAACGGCTGACATGCAGTGAATACCTCAAGCCTTGCGAAAGTCACGGATGGTAGCAAATGCTGTTCAGGGCGTCAGCCGCCAAGTTCCGAGAACCCTGTAAGAAAGTGCGGGCCGATGTAGCGATCCGGCAGCGGGAACTCGTCGCGGTACTCAACCTGTACCAGATACAGACCGAACGGGTGCGCGGTTACACCGCCTGTGCGTCGCACCCGGCTTTCCAGCACTTCGCTTGCCCACTCCACGGGTCGCTCCCCTGCCCCGATGGTCATCAGAACGCCCGCGATGTTACGCACCATGTGATGCAGAAACGCGTTGGCACGGATGTCGATGACGATCATCTTGCCGTGACGCGTGACGCGCAGGTGGTGGATCTGCTTGATAGGCGACTTGGCCTGGCATTGCCCCGCCCGAAACGCGCTGAAATCGTGAGTGCCCACCAGGTATTCCGCCGCCAGCGCCATGCGTTCGACGTCCAGCGGACGGTGATTCCAGGTGATTTCCTGGCCCAGGTGCGCCGGGCGGATCTGATCGTTGTAGATCACGTAGCGATAGCGTCGGGCGATAGCCTTGAAGCGCGCGTGAAAGTGCGCAGGCATTTCTCTGGCCCACGTCACACTGACGTCGTGAGGCAGATTGATGTTGGCGCCCATGGTCCAGGCTTTCATGCTGCGCACGGCCCGGGTGTCGAAATGCACGACCTGGCCGCAGGCGTGAACTCCGGCATCGGTTCGTCCTGCGCACATGAGGGAAACCGGCGAGTCGGCGACTTTCGACAAGGCGTTTTCCAGTGTCTCCTGAACGGTCAGGACGCCGCTCAACTGGCGCTGCCAGCCGCTGTAGCGTGAACCTTTGTATTCGACGCCCAGTGCGATTCTGGAAAAACCTTCAGCGGCCATTTCGGCGGCGGCTGTTTCTGCCTCTGTGTCTGTGGTTGCCAAGTGCTTAAAGCCTGTCGATGTGCGCAAGGGCGGCCATTATACGGATGAAGAGAAAAGACGCCATTGGCACTCGACCAGAGCGATCCCGAGTTGCAGCCAGGCACACACCTGCTGCAGGCCACCACTTGTTTCAATGGAATGAGCATGCTCACGAAGAGGTGCGTTCGGTCGCAGATGATTGCCGCCGGAACACCTGCGTTCGTGGACAAGCTCACGCCCTGAAAGCTTTCAACACCGCTGACAGCAAAAAACAAAAACGACCGCCGAAGCGGTCGTTTCCATGGGCGCTGACGAGCGGATCAGACCAGTCGCGACAGCATTTCGCGAGCCTCGGTCTTCTGGCCGTCGTCCCCCTCCGCCACGACTTCATCGAGGATATCGCGGGCGCCATCGGCATCGCCCATTTCGATGTAGGCGCGGGCCAGGTCCAGCTTGGTCGCCGCTTCATCGGTCCCCGACAGGAAGTCGAACTCCGGTTCGTCGTCGGCCAGCAGCGCGTCGTCTTCAGTGAAAGTTGGAACGTCGTCGAACGGCTTGGCAATCGGCGGTTGTTCGAGGCTGTTGGACAGACGCTCAAGCTCGGCGTTGACGTCGTCAATTTCCGAGGCAAAGGCTTCAGAAGCCTGATCGGTCTCGATCTCATCGGCGAGCGACAAATCGAAATCATCGGGCAACTCAAGCTCGTCGTCATCGGCCTGTGTGTGAGCGCCCCGGTCAACCAAACTTTCGCGCAGTGGCAAGTCGCCCACTGGGTCTTCAAGGCCAAGCAGGTCGTTGTCCTCGGCTCTGAGAGCGGGCTGATCTTCCGAAAGATCAAGATCGAAATCCGCCAGGTCGCCTGGTGCCGCCTTGGCTTCGGTCTGCTCGCGCAGGATCGCGTCGAAGTCGAGATCGTCCGCCGCCGCGCCACCGAAGGGTGCATCGAGGTCCAGATCATCAAGACCATCGTGCGCGCTGGGCGCACTGAGATCTTTGACTTCGGCGGGAGAAGCCGCTTCCAGATCATCCAGACTCAAGTCAAACGCGGTGTCGAAATCGTCCGGAGTTTCCACGACAGGCGCAGGTGCCGGCTCAGATTCGGCCTTGTCGGTCAGCAAATCCTCGACGTACCGGGCGTCCATTTCAGAAGCCAAAGCCGCTGCGCCCGCCGCCCCCGCAACCGCCGCAGCAGCCGCGGCCATGGCGGGATAACGGCTCTTGAGCGCCTCGACTTCAGCGTGGTTCTTTCCCGTGGCCACCAGTTGGCGTTCCTGCGCGACGAAACCGGCCTGATTGCCCTGTTGCGCGTAGAGTTCCATGAGCTTGAGGCGCAGTTCGCTACGCTGAGGCTCTTCTTTTATCGCCTCTTCCAACAGTGCAACGGCTTGGTTCGTACGGCCATAAGCGATATGGATTTCAGCCTGCACCAGCACATCAGTCGGACGCTCACGGGTCGGCTCGATGATGACGGCCGACAGAGGTGCCGGCTTTACGGCAGGCGGAGGCACCTCCAGCCCCTCGAAACTGCTTTCCGGCATGTTCATGTCAGACGCGAAATCGGATTCTTCCGACAACGCACGCGCCATTTGCCGATGTCTTTCCGCTTCGAGAATGGCGTTGCGACGACGCACCAACAGCAGGATCAGCAGCAACAACACCAGAACCGCAGCACCGCCGATTAAGCCCATCAGCATCGGACTGGCGAGAATCTTGTCCAATGTGCTTTGGTTGTCGGGGTTGGCAGCGGTGTCTGGCGCCACGACCAACGGCTGATCCGGTGTCGCTCCCGTGACATTCGCACCTTCGACGGGCAGCGCGTCTTCAGGGGCAATTTCATTGGGCGGCTTGCCCGCGGCATCCGGGGCAGGCGCGGGTGACACGATCTGCGCCGGCATGGCCGGATTGGCGGCGTTGTTCGGGTTGGTCACGCTGTTGGGGCTGACCGTGCCATTGGCATCGTTGACCGGTGGCGGTGGCACTGCGGCGCCAGCGGCTTGCATCTTGGCCAGTTGATCGTTTTTCAGTTCGATCAGACGCTGAAGTTTGTCGACCTGACTTTGCAGGTCGCTCATGCGGCTTTTCAGCTCGGCGTTGTCACGACGAGTGCTGTCCAGATTTTCCTGGGTGACCGCGAGTTTATTGCTCAGTTCAGCATCGCCCGCCGCGCCTTTGGCGCCTGGCTTATTGCCCGAGACCAGACTGAGGTTGTCTTTGGCGTCAATCTGCGCAGGGGCAGCACCGGTACGGTCACGACGCGTTGCGTCCACTTGGCGGGTGCCGCTCGGCAGGCGCCGGCCTTCACGCCAGGCGCGGTTTTGTTCTGCCACTTCGGCAATGGCCCGAGGCTGCGGCGTGGCGGTCGCTTCCTGCGGCGACGGCAAACGCAAAACCTGGCCTTTTTTCAGCCGATTGATGTTGCCGGCAATGAAGGCGTCCGGGTTCAACGCCTGAATGGCCAGCATGGTCTGCTGCACCGTTCCGCCGTTACGCACCCGCTCGGCAATTTCCCACAAGGTGTCGTTATTGGCGGTGGTGTATTGGGTGAACTTGGGCTCTGCAGGCGCTGCCGGGGCTGGAGCAGGCGTCGGTGCGGCAGGCGCCTCGGCGGTCGGGGCCTGAGCAGGGGCGGTGCCGGGAGCGGTAGACGGCAACTGGGCCGTCGCTGCGGCAGCAGCTTGTGGCGAGACCTTCGGCGGGTCGAGCAGCAGGCTGTACTCGCGCAGCACCCGACCGTTAGGCCAGAGCACTTGCACCAGGAATTTTACGTAAGGATCACGAATGGGCTTGCTGGACGTAATGCGCAGAACGCTCTTGCCGCCGGGCGTCACGATCGGCGTGAACGTCAAGTCATCAAGGACTGCCGTACGCCCGACGCCTGCCTGCGCAAATTCGGCCGAGCTGGCCAGACTGGGCACGACCTGGGCAGAATTGAGATCCTGCACTTGCGTAAGCTCGATCTCGGCAAGCAGCGGCTGGTTCAGGCTCGACTTCACGGTCAAACCACCGAGACCAAGCGCCTGAGCCATCCCGGATGACAACGCCGAGGCTGCAGCGATTGCTAAAACCAGTTTACGAACCTGAACCATAGCCCATCCCTTGTTTAAAATTTCCCCGGCGACCGAGAAGATAAAGCCTGCTAGGGCGTAGGGCGTTTCTACACGCCACAGCTAGAATGATTCTTTGAATTGCCGGCAAGTATCTTTTACGTAAGCTCTTTTATCAACAATTCAGCGACCTGCACAGCGTTCAACGCCGCGCCTTTGCGCACATTGTCCGAAGTGACCCAAAAGTTCAGCTCGCAGGCATCGTCAATACCGCCGCGTAAACGTCCTACATAGACGGCGTCCTGCCCGACTGCATCGCCCACCGGCGTCGGGTAATCGCCAGCGTCTACGAGCTCAATCCCCTCCGCCGCGTTCAAGGCGTCTCCGACGGCCGCCAGATCGAACGGCGAAGCAGCCTCCACCGACACGCTCAGACTGTCGCCAAAGAACACCGGCACTTGAATGCAGCTCACGCCGATCTTGATTAAAGGCAGCGCCAGCAACTCGCGCAACTCATCGACCAGGCGTTTTTCCAGAGGCACATGACCTTGGGCATCCGGCACGCCCACTTGGGCAAGGACGTTGAACGCCATCTGCCGGTCAAACACGCGCGGCTCGAGCGGCCGAACGTTGAGCAGCTCGGCGGTCTGGCGTGCCAGCTCGGTGACCCCTTCCCGCCCCTGGCTGGACACCGCCATGCAGGCCGTTACGTTCACCCGCCGGATGTCCAGTAGCTGACGTAACGGGGCAAGCGCCAAGGCCAGCGCCGTCGCACCGGAGCTCGGGCAGGCCACCTGAAGGGGTTTGCCAAGGCGACTCAACAGGTCGCCATTGACCTCGGGGACAAGGTTCGGCGCCTGCTCGACCGGCAGACCACCGGACAGGTCGATCACTGCACAGCCCGCAGCCGTGGCATGCCTGGCGTGATTGCGGGTGACATCAGGGCCCGCCGCAAAGAACGCGATGTTCACTTTGCCGAAATCGAAGGCGTCGACCTCACGCACGCGTACGTTCTTGCCGCGATAGGCGACCGAGCTGCCGGCCGATTCAGCGCTCGCCAGCAGGTGCAGTTCGCCGACGGGAAAGTCGCGCTCCTCGAGGATCTGGACGATGGTTTCGCCGACAGTACCGGTGGCGCCGATCACGGCGATATCAAAGGACTGACTCATGCAAAAACCTCAGAAAAATCGGGGGGCGGCACTTTAACCGCGAGTGGCACGCCAGGCAATTCGCCCGGCCGTTTCAACGCTGAACGCGTTAAGGCTCCAGGCCCACCGGAAAGAACTCGCCGTGGCTCCAGACGCCCAGCCAGCGCTCACCGTCGATCGCCCGCACGACCGCAAGCTCCACCAGTTGATAAAAAACATTGCGATGGATCAGCGCTTCGAGGTTGCTGCGCACGTGCACATAAGGCGCAGGCTCTTGAGTGGCGGGGTCGATGCTGACGCGCAGGGGATGTTCGGCACTGGCCTCGACCACGTCGTCGACTTGGGTCGTGAAGCGGAGAATCTGCGACTCGCCTTCACCCTCCACGTCCAGCAGGACGGCGACAAAGGGCGCGTCGTCTACCGTGATGCCGACCTTTTCCACGGGCGTGATCAAGAAATAATCGTCACCGTCCCGCCGAATGATGGTGGAAAACAGCTTCACCATCGGCTTACGGCCTATTGGCGTGCCCAAGTAAAACCAAGTGCCGTCGCGGGCGATTCGCATGTCGATATCGCCGCAAAAATCAGGGCTCCACAGGTGCACAGGGGGCAAGCCCTTGCCGGTCTTGGGCAATTGCGCCAACAGGTCGTTGGCCTTTCCCGCACCACTCATACGCCTCTCCTCAGCGGGCAGAAACGCCCAACAAGCTGCGAGCGTAATCCTCCATGGGCGGCCCAAGCAAATCTTCAGGCTTGGTGTCGTGCAGGGTGAGCAGACCGCCACGGCTGTGAATGCGCGCGCTGTCGATGAGATAACGGGTGTTGGTTTCGATCAGCATCAGCTGAATGACGCCGCTGTCGATGCCCAGACGATCAACGGCTTCCTGATCGGACCATTCGTCAAAATTGCCGATTCGGTCGTCCGCCTTGGCAAAACGGGTGTAAAGCAGGTAATGCGCGCCCGCGGCACGGGCCTCGTTCATCGCCTCGTCCAGCCCTTCCGGCGCTCGGGCGCGGCGGACCAGCGGGAAATACTCAATGAAGCCATTGAACGCCTCTTCAGCCACCACATTAGGGCGTGGATAAGCGCCGCCTGGCGGCGCAAAGGCGCCCTGAGCGATATAAATGAAGGAATCGGGTTGCAGGCGGAAATTGTTGATCCGGCGCGTAGAACTGTGATCCAGCAGACCCGCATCGCTGAGTTCGTCGTGAGCGCCCTGTGCCAGATCGCTGACGTGCATGCAGCCACTCAGGGCCAGGACGGCCAGCAGTAAAACCAGGCTACGCATTGTTTCCTCCAAAGTCCGGCGACGGAAAACCGGCGAATGGCCGGTTAATGCAGCTTTTGCGCCATGTCAGAAGGTTAATCGCGGATCCTGATCGCCCTCGAACTTCCGACAGCTGAAAGACGCCACTCCTTGCTGCGAGCCTGTCGGCCAACGGGCGAGGTCAGCTGCCCGACGCTTCTGGTTTGAGGTCGTGACCGACTTCAGGGTCGCGCTTGCGCTTGTTGCCCATGCGCACGCCGATGTCCATCAAGAACTGGAAAAAACCGTCTTGATCTTCCAGCACGTTGCTCCAGAACGGCGAGTGATACAACGCCACAGCACCGTGCACCAGTGCCCAAGCGGCGCAGTAGTGGAAGTAAGGCGGCACGTCTTCCAGCTTGCCTTCGGAAATACGGCCCTTGATCAGCAGCGTCAGGCGTTCGAAGTTCGAGGCACGGATTTTGTGCAACTGTTCGACCCACTCAGGCACCTGATTGCCCTTGACCACCTTCTCCTCCAGCCGGTCGAACAACCGATAGCGCTGCGGATCGCGCATGCGGAATTCAAAGTAGGCGCGGGACAATGCTTCCTTGTCCTTGTCGACATCGGCGGAATGCAGCAGCTCGTTCAAATCGCGCTCATAGTCGAGCATCAAGCGGAGGTAGATTTCAGCCTTGGATTTGAAATGCTTATAGATCGTGCCTTTGCCGATACCCACAGCATCGGCAATCATCTCGACGGTGACACTGTCTTCACCCTGTTCGAGAAACAGCTTTAGCGCGGTGTCGAGAATTTCCTGCTCACGGCGGCGAAACTCACGGACTTTACGAGGTTCTTTCTGCATAGGAGGAGGCTTTAGGTTCAAAATCGAAGCCGCACATTATGCCTAAACGGGGTGAAATTGCACGGATCATCCGACGATGTTCATGTTGGAAACCACCTCTGGCGTAAATGCCGCGTTCTGACCCTGCCCGGCTGATCCGTCTTCGTTTCAAACGAAGGCAGCACCCATTGCGGTATCAAGAGGCCGTCGAGTATTCCAAAACTGTTTAAAAAACGTACAACTCTGGCTGGACGCCCGCCGGATATGACCAATACTTACATTCGCCGATGCGGCATCTCCCCCAAGTGCAGTATCGGTAAAGGCACCAATGGATAGCGTGTCTTTGTTTACTCCTAATGGTCTTAACCCGGATTCACCCCCCAGAACCCGGGTTTTTTTTGTCTGCGTTTCGAGACCGGATGTCAGCCCGCTTTGACTCGAGCCAGCGGGAACAGGCGCTTGAAGTTCTCAGTGGTCTGCTCGGAAAAACGCTCGAAGCACTCACCCCGGAGCATCGCCAGAAACTCGGCCACTTCGCGCACGTATTGCGGCAGATTAGGCTTGCCGCGATAAGGAATCGGTGCCAGGTACGGCGAATCGGTTTCCACCAGCAAGCGATCCGCCGGCACCTTACTCGCTACATCGCGCAATGCATCGGCGTTGCGGAAGGTCACGATGCCCGAGAGCGAAATGTAAAAACCCAGATCGAGGGCCGCTTTGGCCATGTCCCAGTCTTCAGTGAAGCAATGCAGCACGCCGGCCTGGGGCAACGCGGCCTCGCGAAGCAGTTCAAGGGTGTCGGCTCGCGCCCCGCGCGTGTGGACAATCACCGGCTTGCCCGTACGATTGGCAGCCTGCAAATGCAGACGAAACGACGCTTGCTGCAATTCCGCCGCTTCAGGCTCGTAGTGATAATCCAGGCCGGTTTCGCCAATCGCCACCACGCGCGGGTGATTCAGTTCGCCCAGCAGCCAATCCAGCGCCGGTGCTTCACCCGGCTTGAGGTCCAGCGGGTGAATGCCGACCGAGCAGTCCACGTCGTCGTAACGCTCGGCCAGGGCTTTGACCGCGCTGGCATTGTCGGCGCTGACGCCGATGCACAGGAAATGCCCGACACCCCGCCCGCGCGCGGCTTCCAGTGCGTTGTCCAGTGAGCCTGCGTGTTGGGTGAGATCGAGACGATCAAGGTGACAATGGGAATCTACGAGCATGGGAACCGAGGCAACTTACATCGTATGGGTCGGACGGTCGGACTTGAGAGCCCCGGCCAGGTAGTTTTCGATCATGTTGCGGGCGGTATTGTCGCCATCGTTGAACTGCACGCCAACGCCCGCTGCGCGGTTGCCCTGAGCGCCTTTGGGGGTGATCCAGGTCACCTTGCCAGCGACCGGAATCTTTTCCGGTTCGTCCATCAGGTTCAATAGCAGGAACACCTCATCCCCCAGCTTGTAGCTCTTGCTGGTGGGGATAAACAGACCGCCATTCTTGATGAAAGGCATGTAGGCGGCGTACAGAACCGACTTGTCCTTGATGGTTAGGGACAGGATGCCATTACGTGGACCCGGGCTCAGGGGAACACTCATCTCAACTTCCTCGTGGGGACTGATGTCATGCGGATGGCCAGTCTAACCCTGTCCGGTCAGCGCTGCCCACTGCACCAATAACGCTTCGAGCAACAAAACGCGATTGAGGTTCGCTTTCGACAGCACTTTCTGACGCTGAAGCAGCACCCAGTCCTGGATTGCGAGGACCTTACCTTGGGGCGACTTTTGCGCCAGGTATTGCAACACCTTGCGCATGTCAGCCAGACCCAGCCCGCTTTCGTCCTGAGTGAGCTGATAGCGCAGCACCAGATTCGACCAGTCGCAGAACCAGTCGAACAGCAGCAACAACGGGATGTCTTTCCAGCCTTCGGCCAGTTGGGTCGGCGATTGCTGGCCTTTGAGCAGCTTCTTCACGCCGTCGACCACCAATGCGCGCTGTTCACGCACGCCCTGGGCCTGAAGACTGACGGCAGCCAGCGGCGAACCGGCCGCGAGGGTCAGCAGCTCGACCCGTTCTTCTTCAGTGCATTCCGGCAAGGCATCGGCCAGCCACGCAACACTCATTGCTTCGCTCGGCAACGGGCAGGCCTGCTGCACGCAACGGCTTTTGATAGTTGGCAACAAACGGCTCGGCTGATGGCTGACGAGCAACAGCACCGTATCACCCGACGGTTCTTCCAGGCTCTTCAGCAGGGCGTTAGCCGCGTTGATGTTCATCGACTCGACCGGCTCGATCAGCACCACTTTGCGCCCGCCCATCTGCGCGGTTTGCACCACAAAACTGACCAGGTCGCGCACCTGATCCACCTTGATCGCCTTGTCCGCCTCTTCCGGCTCCAGCACGTAATTGTCCGGATGACTGCCCGCCGCCAGCAGTGAACAGGATTTGCACTGCCCGCACGCTTCCAACCCTGCAGGCTGCTGACACAGCAACAGGTGCATCAGGCGCTCGGCCAACGCGCGTTTGCCGATGCCGGCTGGCCCGTGTAGCAGATAGGCATGAGCGTGCTGAGTACGTCCGGCGAGTTGCTGCCAGAGGCTTTGCTGCCAAGGATAGGCTTCAGCCATGCTGACGCGCCGCCAGGAGGGTGAGCAGGTCCGGCACCAGCACGTCGAGGGACGCCTGGACCTGATCCAGCGGCAGCGCGGCTTGCACCAGGCGATAACGCTCGGGCGCTGCCGCGGCGCGCTCCAGATAGGTGCTGCGCACCGCATCGAAGAATGCACGGCCTTCTTGCTCGAAGCGGTCAAGCCGTCCCCGGGCTGTGGCGCGAGCCAGACCGATTTCCACAGGCAGGTCGAACACCAACGTGAGGTCGGGACGCAATGCGCCCTGGACGAATGCCTCAAGTGCGGCGATACGCTCGACCGACAGGCCACGGCCACCGCCTTGATAGGCGTAAGTCGCGTCCGTGAACCGATCGCACAAGACCACCGCGCCGCGAGCCAGCGCGGGACCGATCACCCTTGCCAGATGCTGCGCGCGTGCGGCGAAAACCAGAAGCAACTCTGTATCAGCAGCCATCGCTTCGTCGCTGGGAGCGAGCAGCAGCTCACGGATGCGCTCGGCCAGCGGCGTGCCGCCTGGCTCACGGGTCAGCACTACATCGATGCCGTGGCTGCGCAGGCGTTCGGCGAGGTATTCGCGGTTGGTGCTTTTGCCTGCACCTTCCGGGCCTTCCAGCGTAATAAACAAACCAGTCACAGGCAGTCCTTAATCAGAGTCATTGCGGGCGCGACTCGACGTTTCCGTTCTTGTCGCTGGCCTCGGTCGGCGGCTGTGGTTGGTCAGCGTTCGACGGTTCGGTCGTGGAAGGTTCAGTGCTCGACGGCTCAGAAGTCGTAGCCTTCGAAGCGCCCTGCTCTGGCGGCTTCTCATCCGAAGCGGGCACTTGGGGCAAGGAGGCTGGCGCCGACTCCCCCCCAGGCATGCCTGCGGTCGGCACAGGATCAACGCCCGGCGCCGGCGCAATAGCCGGTGGCGACGCAGGTGCCGGGCTGGAACGATAATCGGCCCGACGTTTGAGCTGGTATTCCTTGACCGCCGCGTTATGCGCGTCGAGGTCAGCAGAAAACACATGGCTGCCATCGCCTCGCGCGACGAAATACAGGCTGGTGCCCGGCGCCGGATGCATCGCCGCGTGGATCGCTTCACGCCCTACCATCGAGATGGGCGTCGGAGGGAGGCCGGAAATGACGTACGTGTTGTAGGGCGTCGCCTCCTTCAAGAATGCGCGGGTGATCTTGCCGTTGTAGCGTTCGCCCAGCCCATAGATCACGGTCGGATCGGTCTGCAGCAACATGCCCTGCTGCAGACGACGCACGAACACGCCCGCGATCTGTCCGCGCTCCTGTGGCACACCGGTTTCTTTTTCCACCAGTGACGCCATGATCAGCGCCTGATATGGGTCGACATACGGAACGTCGGCCGCGCGTTTGTCCCACTCCTCTTGCAGCACATCCTCCAGACGGTTGTAGGCCTGCTTGAGGAGCTCAACGTCGGTCATGCCACGCACGTAGCGGTAGGTATCCGGAAAGAACCGGCCTTCCGGAAACACGTTCGGATGGCCAATCTTAGCCATCAGCTCGCTGTCGCTGAGGTCGGACAGCGTCTGCTCCAGCTTGGGTTGTTTGGCCAACGCGGCGCGCACCTGACGGAAATTCCATCCCTCTACGAGCGTCAAGCTGTATTGCACCACCTCACCCTTCTGCCACAAGCCCAGTAGCGATTTCGCGGTCATGCCGGGCGTCATGCGGTACTCGCCACTGTGCAACGACTGCCCCGTGAGGTTGAAGCGCCAGTAAAGACGCAACCACAGTGCGTCCTTGAGGATGCCTTCGCTTTCCAGACGATTCAGGACGCCAGTCGGCGACGCCCCCGAGGGCACATCGAGCAAACGCTCTTGCGTCAGGTTCAAGGGCTGCTGCAGCGCGTTGTTCTGCTGCCAATAGGCCAGACCCAACAACAACCCTGCCAGAACCACACCCGTTTCCAGCAAGACGAATAATTTTCGGATCACGAATCAGATATCCAGAAGCCCGCGGACGAGGTGTTGCAGTTTACGGGTGACAGGGCCAACGGGCCAGTTCAGTTGCTCGAAGCCGCGCACGGGCCAGATGCCATAGACGCTGTTGCATACGAACACTTCATCGGCTTTTTGCAGGTCAGACAGGTCCAGGTCCAGCGCGCGCACGGGCAGATTGTTTTGCTCAGCCAGGTCCAACAACGCCGCCCGCATCACACCCGCCACGCCGCAACGGGTCAGATCAGGCGTCAGCAGCACCCCACGCTTGACCATGAAGAGGTTGCTGTAGACCGCTTCGACGATACGGCCGGAGACATCGCGCATCAGCCCTTCGGCATGCTCCGTGTCGTGCCATTCGTTGCGCGCCAGCACCTGCTCGAGTCGATTGAGGTGCTTGAGGCCCGCCAACAGCGGTTGCTCGGCCAGACGCGTGCGACAAGGGAACAGCCGAATACCCTGTTCGGCGTTGGCCGCCGGGTAAACGGGCGAGGGGCTGGCCTGAAGCACGCGTCGAGGCTGAACATCGGCGGTGGGTGCGTAGCCGCGCTGACCATCGCCTCGGGTGACGATCAGCTTCATTACACCCTCATTCACCTGCGCGGCGAATGCCTTGCACTCGCGTTCGATCAGTGGCAGATCGAGCGCCATCACCAGACGTTTGCTACCCCGCGCAAGACGTTCCAGATGCCGCTCGAAGAGCAATGGCTGGCCAGCCTTGACAAGCACGGTCTCGAACAGACCATCGCCGTAGGCCAGCCCTCGATCCTTGACGGACAGAGCGTCGGCAGGCACCCCATCGATCCAGCTCGGGATCATTCCGCGAACCGACGGAACACCAGCGAGCCATTGGTGCCGCCAAACCCGAAGGAATTGGACACGACGACGTCGATGGGCATGCTGCGAGGTTCGTGAGGTACGAAGTCCAGGTCACACCCTTCGCCGGGCTCATCCAGGTTGATGGTCGGTGGCGCCACCTGGCCATTGATTGCCAACACGCTAAAGATGGCCTCGATAGCACCCGCCGCACCGAGCAGGTGGCCTGTCATGGACTTGGTCGAACTGACGGCCAGCTTGTAGGCATGTTCGCCGAACACCGTTTTGATCGCATTCACTTCCGCGAGGTCGCCGGCCGGCGTTGAGGTACCGTGGGCGTTGATGTACTGCACGTCCTCCGGACGAACCTTGGCATCACGCAGCGCATTGGTGATGCAGCGCGCAGCGCCCGAGCCGTCTTCCGGCGGCGAGGTCATGTGAAACGCATCGCCGCTCATGCCGAAACCGATGAGCTCAGCGTAAATGGTCGCGCCACGCGCGCGGGCGTGCTCCAGTTCTTCGAGCACCAGCGCACCGGCGCCGTCGGACAGCACGAAACCGTCGCGGCCCTTGTCCCACGGACGACTGGCACGGGCCGGCTCGTCGTTACGGGTGGACAACGCACGGGACGCACCAAAGCCGCCCATACCCAGACCGCAGGCCGCCATTTCAGCGCCACCCGCGATCATCACGTCAGCTTCATCGTAAGCAATGTTACGCGCGGCCATGCCGATGCAATGGGTGCTCGTGGTGCAAGCCGTGGCAATGGCGTAGTTTGGCCCCTGCGCGCCCAAATGGATCGACAGGAACCCGGAAATCATGTTGATGATCGAGCCCGGCACGAAGAACGGCGAAATCTTGCCCGGCCCTTGGTCGTGCAGCAGACGGCTGGTGTTTTCGATGTTGGTCAGGCCGCCGATGCCGGAACCCATGGCCACACCCACGCGCTCGCGATTGGCGTCGGTGATTTCGATTCCGGCATTGCGCACAGCCTGGAAGCTGGCAGCCAGGCCGTATTGAATGAACAGGTCGAGACGGCGCGCCTCTTTGGGCGACAGATATTCTTCGACGTTGAAGCCTTTGACCGAGCCGCCGAAACGGGTCGTGTAAGCCGAAAGGTCCGTGTGTTCGATGGGGCCAATGCCACTCTGGCCAGCCAGAATGCCTTGCCAGGTGCTGGGCACATCGTTACCCAGTGGCGTCAGCATACCCATACCGGTGACCACGACGCGTCTACGCGACACAGGACTCTCCTTTAATCTATTGACGAAACGCTGGCCCTGTTTAAAGAAAAAACCGCACGCCTTAGGCAGTGCGGTTTCTCCAGGACAAGCGAACTACGATTACAAAGCTTACGCCTGGTGGGCAGTAACGTAATCGATAGCGGCTTGAACGGTGGTGATCTTCTCGGCTTCTTCGTCAGGGATTTCGGTCTCGAATTCCTCTTCCAGAGCCATCACGAGCTCAACGGTGTCAAGGGAGTCGGCACCCAGGTCTTCGACGAAAGAAGCAGTGTTCACGACTTCTTCAGGTTTGACGCCAAGTTGCTCGGCAACGATTTTCTTGACGCGCTCTTCGATGGTGGTGGTCATACCGTGTTTTAACTCCTAGTGGACAAGTTCGGGCAGCTGGCCGGTGGGTAAGTGTATAGAAGAGGTTTTGCGTATTTCAAGCTAAACGCAATTCCCGCTACGCCCATCGACCCCCTGCCCATTATTAGATTTCAGCTTTATAACGGATTTTAGACAGCTCGTATGACATTTTTTCGATACGGGGAGTCACATGTACATGCCGCCGTTCACGGGGATTGTAGCCCCGGTAACGTAGCCTGCACCTTCCGAGGCAAGAAAAGCGACCACGTGCGCGATCTCTTCGGCCTGCCCCAGTCGACCCAGAGGAATCTGGGTCGTCAGGGAATCACGTTGTGCTTCTGGCAACTCACGGGTCATGTCGGTATCGATGAAACCCGGCGTTACCGAGTTCACCGTCACCGCCCGGGAACCGACTTCACGCGCCAGTGCGCGGCTGAAACCTTCCAGACCCGCTTTAGCGGCGGCGTAGTTTACTTGACCTGCGTTGCCCATGGCACCCACTACCGAACCAATGCTGATGATCCGACCCCAACGGGCCTTGGTCATGCCTCGCAGAACGCCCTTGGTCAAGCGATACAGGCTGGTCAGATTGGTGTTGATGACGTCATGCCATTCGTCATCTTTCATGCGCATCATCAGGTTGTCACGGGTGATGCCGGCGTTGTTGACCAGGATCAACGGCGCCCCAACACGCTCGGTGATTTGTGCCAGAACAGCGCTGACAGACTCGTCGCTGCCAACGTCCAGCGCCAGACCAAATCCTTCGATACCGTTCTCTTTGAAGTAGGCGGTGATCTTCTCGGCGCCCGCTTCGGATGTCGCGGTGCCCACCACGATGGCGCCGTTACGGCCCAGTTCCAGAGCGATAGCCCGGCCAATGCCACGGCTCGCGCCGGTGACCAGTGCAACTTTACCCTGACTCATGCAGTTCTCCTTATCAGGCCAGCGCCGCGCGGGTGGCGGCGAAAGCTTCGGGGGTATTGAGATTGTGCGTTGCCACACCGTCGGCGCAGCGCTTGTTCAGACCGGCCAGAACCTTGCCCGGACCGCACTCCACCAGCTGCAGAGCGCCCTGGGCCGCCAGTGTCTGGATGGATTCGACCCAGCGGACCGGCTTGTACAACTGCTGCAGCAAATCGGCCTTCAGTGCTTCCAGATCCGAGACCACACTCGCGGTGACGTTCTGAACCAGCGGAATCTGCGGCGCCTGCCAGTTGATGGCAGCGATGGACTCGGCGAAACGCTCGGCTGCCGGGCGCATCAATTCACAGTGCGACGGCACGCTGACCGGCAGCGGAAGCGCGCGCTTGGCGCCCTTCGCCTTGCACACTTCAATGGCGCGATCCACGGCTGCCTTGGCACCGGCAATCACCACCTGGCCTGGCGAGTTGAAATTCACCGCGCTGACTACTTCACCTTGGGCTGCTTCGGCACACGCTGCGATGACGTCAGCATCCTCAAGACCGAGGATTGCGGCCATACCACCCTGCCCGGCAGGCACGGCTTCTTGCATCAACTGACCGCGACGCTCCACCAGCTTCACCGCATCGGCCAACGAAAGACTGCCCGCCGCGACCAGCGCGCTGTATTCACCCAGGCTGTGACCGGCGACAAACGCAGGGCGCACGCCGCCTTCCGCCAACCACAGGCGCCATAGGGCGATCGAAGCGGTCAGGATGGCTGGCTGAGTTTTATCGGTTTGATTGAGGCGCTCTTCCGGGCCCTGCTGGGTCAGTGCCCACAGGTCGTAGCCCAACGCATCGGAGGCCTCTTTGAACGTGTCCAGCACCAACGGATACTGCGCGCCCAGCTCAGCGAGCATGCCGAGGGACTGCGAGCCCTGGCCCGGAAAGACGAATGCGACGGAAGCAGACATTGACTGGCCCCTGATTATGGTCGTCGAAAAGAACGTCCGGCCCCGGCCGAACGCGAGATAATTCAAAGTGTTGCGACTGGTCAGTAGGATGACTGTCGGGTCACAGCGGTCACATTCTAGCGCAAGACACCCTACAGCAACGCCTCCAGACGCCCATGAAGGCGCTCGGGCAAATTCTCCTGTATTTCGATCAAGGCACGCTGAATCGCGCTCTGGAATCCCTGAACGCCCGCCGAGCCATGACTTTTGACGACGATGCCTTGCAGACCCAAAAAACTGGCGCCGTTGTGCCGCGCCGGAGCGAGATCGGCCTTGAGACGCCTGAGCAACGGCATGGCCACCGCACCTACCGCTCTGGTAAGCACAGTTTGCCGAAACAGGGTTTCGATTCTCTCACCAATCATGGTCGCCAGCCCTTCACTGGACTTGAGCAGGATGTTTCCCACAAAACCGTCGCACACCACCACATCCGCCTCGCCTCGATACAGCCCGTCACCCTCGATGAAACCGATGTAATTGAGTCCTGGGGCTGCCATCAACAAGCTCGACGCCAACTTCACCTGTTGATTGCCCTTGATGTCTTCGGTGCCGACGTTGAGCAGTGCGACCTTCGGCCGCGCCACGCCCAACGCTTCGGCGGCCACCGAGCCCATCACGGCAAACTGGTAAAGGTTATCTGCGCTGCAGTCGACATTGGCGCCCAGATCCAGTAATTGGCAATAACCGCGCTGGGTCGGAATGGCCGCCACCATGGCAGGTCGGTCAATGCCTGGCAGGGTCTTGAGCACGAAACGCGAGAGCGCCATCAGCGCCCCGGTGTTACCAGCACTCACGCAGGCCTGCACCTTGTCTTCCGCCAGCAGGCGCAATGCCACGCGCATGGACGAGTCAGGCTTGCCCCGCAGGGCCAGGGACGGGCGATCATCCATGGTGATGACTTCAGTGGCATTGACGACGAGCAGGCGCGACCGATCGACGCCAGGGTGGCGGGCGACGAGTTCTTCAAGGAGGGAGGCTTGACCGACGAGGGTCAGGTGAAGCGAGGGTGAAGCGAGCAGGCAGGCGATACTGGCCTGAACAATGCTGCGGGGACCGAAGTCCCCGCCCATTGCGTCGATCGCGATGACCGGAGCAGACAAGAAATTACTCGTCAGCGCCCTTGTCGATCACTTTACGGCCACGGTATACGCCTTCTGGCGATACGTGGTGACGCAGGTGAACTTCACCGGTGGTTTTTTCTACAGACAGGGTGCTAGCCTCGAGAGCGTCGTGCGAACGGCGCATGTCACGGGCAGAGCGGGATTTTTTGTTCTGCTGAACAGCCATAATTGATTAACTCCTAAACGTTTGGGTCACGCTTTAACTGCGCCAATACACTGAACGGGTTGGACCGCGTTACCTCGTCCACGCTCGGCTCGGGCTCATCGGCGCCCGCCGGCTGCTGGCATTCTTCAGGATCATGAACAGGCACAATGGGCAAGGCGAGCAAAAGCTCCTCCTCGATCAGGGCCTTCAGATCCAATGGATCTTCGCCGAGTTCCAGCACGTCATAGCCTTTCGGCAACGACTGGGTGTTTGCACCCTCTTTCACCACGGCATAACTGCATTCGCTGTGGATCGGCAGGGTGACCAGCTCAAGACAACGCTGGCAAACCATTTTGACTTCGACGTCGATTTCGCTGTGGATAACCACGGCGCGTCGCTCGTCTTTTTCAAAAACGAATTTCGCCTGCACTGTACCGAGATTGTCAGCAAGCGGGTCGCAGAGTCTCTCCAAATCAGCCAGCAGCACTTCGCCCTGAAGGGTAGTGCCACGATCAGCTAATTTGCGTGGGTCAACGTGAGGTGGAATCGGGTCATTCAACATAGGCGCAGCATTCTAGGGATGCCCCCGTCGGCTGTCAAAGGAAATTCAGGACTGTTCGCAACCTGACCCGCTGATTACACTCGACTTTCACGTTTCGGAGAACCCCATGCTACCTCTGCTCCTAGCCTCCAGCTCACGCTATCGTCGAGAACTGCTCGAACGTCTGCGCTTGCCGTTCGTCTGCGCGTCGCCAGACATCGATGAACGCCACCGCCCACAGGAGTCGGCCACGGCGCTGGTAAAACGGCTCGCTCAGGAGAAGGCCACGGCACTGGCAGCGCACTATCCCGATCACCTGATCATCGGCTCCGATCAGGTCGCGGTGCTGGGCGAGCAGATTCTCGGCAAACCCCATACGTTCGAACGCGCCTTGCAGCAACTCAGCGACAGCAGCGGCAAAAGCGTGAGCTTTCTGACCGGGATTGCCCTGTACAACAGTCAGTCAGGCCACTGCCAGGTGGATTGCGTACCGTTCACCGTGCACATGCGCGAACTGGACCATGCGCGTATCGCCCACTATCTAAGGGCTGAACAACCCTACGACTGCGCGGGCAGCTTCAAGGCTGAAGGATTAGGGGTGAGCCTGTTTCGCAGCACCGAAGGCCCGGATGCGACTAGCCTGGTAGGCCTTCCTTTAATAAGGCTGGTGGACATGCTGATGGTCGAGGGCGTGGAGATTCCCTGACCGCTCTTATAAGGCACAGAAAAAACCCGACCGGAGGTCGGGCTTTTCGCACACAAAGCAATCAGCGCAGCGAAGGCCCATTGAACCCTGCCCACAGGGCAATGCGCTCGACAACGCTGGCACCGAGCTTCTTCGAGAAGCGGTCAAACGGCGATTCCTGAACCGTGTAGTCCACCAACTCCTTCTCGCCAATCACATCACGCGCAACGGAACTGGCACTGCCCAGGCCGTCAACCAATCCCAGACCCACTGCCTGCTCACCGGTCCAGACCAGGCCGGAGAACAGCTCGGGATGCTCCTTGTCTTTCAGCCGATCACCCCGCCCTGCCTTCACGCTGGCAATGAATTGCTTGTGCGTGGTGTCCAGCACGGTCTGCCAGAAAGCCGTCTCATCAGGTTTAGGCGCCTGGAACGGGTCGAGAAATGCCTTGTGCTCACCCGACGTGTAGGTACGCCGGTCCACACCCAGCTTTTCCATAGTGCCCACAAAACCAAAACCGGCTGCCGTCACACCGATCGAACCAACCAGACTGGCCTTGTCCGCATAGATCTGGTCAGCCGCGCTGGCGATGTAATAGGCACCCGAAGCGCCGAGGTCGGTGATCACCGCGTAGACCTTGATGTCCGGCTTCTTGGCCCGCAGGCGGCGGATTTCATCATAGATGTAACCTGACTGCACCGGACTGCCGCCCGGGCTGTTGATGCGCAGTATCACACCCTTGGTCTTTTCATCGTCGAACGCCGCGCGCAGGCTGCCCACGATGTTGTCAGCGCTTGCGGGCTCGGTGTCAGCGATCATGCCCTTCACTTCGATCAACGCCGTATGGCTGGTTTTGCGCGATGCGCTTTTGCCAAAGTCCATCAGCGGCGAGAACATCGCCAGAGCTGCGAACAAGTAAATAAAGGTCAGGGATTTGAAGAAAATCCCCCAGCGACGCGTACGTCGATGCTCTTGAACGTTCGCCAGCAGCGTCTTTTCCAGCAATTTCCAGCTTTTTGCATCACCTGCGTCGTCGCGCTCTTGCGAGGACGGAGACTTCCATTCATCCGACATACATCATTACCCCAACGAAGACTCAACAGCTCGCACGCCTAACCAGGCCCGCAATTCGGAAAAATGCTTGATCGCCAATTGCGGCTCATAGTGCAGCAAGTCATCCAGCGCCTGAGCGCCGTACCCGACCGCCACCGAATCCATTCCGGCATTGCGCGCCATCTGCAGGTCGAACGAAGCGTCGCCGACCATCAATGCCTTTTCGGGCCCGACACCGCAGTGCTGAAGGATTTCATTGAGCATGAGCGGGTCAGGCTTGCTGGCGGTCTCGTCAGCCGCCCGGGTGACGTCGAAGTACTCGAGCCAGCCATGCGCCTTGAGCACGCGATCCAGCCCTCGGCGGGCCTTGCCAGTCGCGACCGCCATCCGATACCCCTCTGCCCGGAAAGCCTCAAGGGACTCGCGCACGCCGTCGAACAACTTCGAAGGCTCGACATCCAGAGCCATGTAGCAGTCGGCGTAATGCCGACGAAATTCGATCAGGTCATTGCCAGAGATGTCCGGATAAAGCGTCCGAATGGCTTCCGGAAGGCCCAGACCGATGATGCCCTTGATCGCCTGATCATCCCGCAGCGGATGCCTCGCAAGAATGGCAGCCTGGCGCATGGCGTCGACGATACGACTAATCGAGTCGGATAACGTGCCGTCCCAATCGAAAATCAGCAGTTCGTAATCACGGCGCACTCAGCAATCGCTCCACGGTCTTGGCCCACATCTCATCGACGGGCGCTTCCAGCTCCAGCTTGCCCCCGTCAGGCAGCGGCACGATCAAGGCGTATGCATGCAGGAACAGGCGCTTTCCTCCGAGCTCGCGAATCTCGCGAGTGAAGTCCTCGTCACCGTATTTGCTGTCGCCAGCAATGCTGTGCCCTGCGTGCAACGTGTGCACTCTGATCTGGTGGGTACGCCCGGTGATCGGACGCGCCTCGACCATCGTGGCAAAGTCGCCAAAGCGGCGCAGCACCTTGAACAGCGTCAGCGCTTCTTTGCCCTCTTCGTTCACTTCAACCATGCGCTCACCGGAGCGCAGGTTGCTCTTGAGCAGCGGCGCGCGCACCTGCTTCTGCGAGGTCGGCCAATTGCCACGGACCAGTGCCATGTAGCGCTTATCCACACCGTCGCCGCGCAGCTGCTCGTGCAGATGGCGCAGCATGCTGCGCTTCTTCGCGATCATCAGCAGGCCTGACGTGTCGCGGTCCAGGCGATGCACCAACTCCAGCTCTTTGGCGTCTGGACGCAGCTGACGGAAGGCTTCGATAACGCCAAAACTCAGACCACTGCCTCCATGAACCGCAATGCCGGCAGGTTTGTTGAGGACGATCAGGCCTTTGTCTTCGTAAACGATGGCCGCCTCCAGACGCTGCAACAGGCCTTGCGCGACGGGCGCGGGTTCATCGCGCTCAGGCACCCTCACAGGGGGAACGCGGACAATGTCGCCCGCCTGAAGCTTGTACTCGGGCTTGATCCGTCCCTTGTTCACGCGCACTTCGCCTTTACGCAATATGCGGTAAATCAAGGTCTTGGGAACGCCCTTGAGGTACGTGATCAGAAAATTATCGATGCGTTGACCGGCGTATTCCGGCGCAACCTCAACCAGCTGAACGCCGGGGGTTGGGGGAGTGATATTCGTCATGGCGCAAATCATAACAATTTTTTATGGATTTGAAGCACTTAATGATTGCTGCTATAGTCCCGAACGCCGCCAAAAGCGGCCTGGGCAGCGGACCAACGGCATGACAGCCGGCCCTGACCAACGCAATTCACAAGGGCGCAAGGCCGTCCTACGAGGCTTTCGGTGACAACGGAAGATCAGCGAGCGCAACGAGCGCAGGTGACATGAGGCCTGAAACAAGCCCGATCGCAGAGTGAAACGCTCGCCATCGAGGCCCACGTTCAAGGCCAGTTCACAAAGTGCAGTCGCTGGCGATCGCTCCGGGCGAATGTGTCGGAAACCACGCCTTAATTTGAGCCATGAGGCGCGAACTTCCTATCGAAGCTCGCGTAAATGCAAACCCGCTGCGGATTCAGCGCGCGGCAGCACCCGAATTATCAGGGATACGTGTGGGGTGGAGACGCACAACCGTCGGACTGTGTAGCAAAAGGCTTTATTCAAGACGCTTCATATCGTCCGCTACCGATGGTTGATTCCTCCTCCTGACAAAGCTTTTGCTGACAGGGTGTCATTTGTCACCACAGCAAGCAGGAAACGTCGTCGCGACCATGGCCCCGTTGGCCAGACATCGCTAGACACTGGAGTGTCCAAGCACTCCTGACGCGCCCTGACACCGACCGTGAGAAGTCGTGTGTGCCGAACGCCGTTTCCGGCAGCCCGGAAACCGACGGTACTACATGAAAAGAATGCTGATTAACGCGACTCAACCCGAAGAGTTGCGTGTTGCGCTGGTAGACGGCCAGCGCCTATACGACCTGGACATCGAATCCGGGGCCCGCGAACAGAAGAAGGCCAACATCTATAAAGGCCGGATCACGCGTATCGAACCGAGCCTTGAAGCCGCTTTCGTCGACTTTGGCTCCGATCGTCACGGCTTCCTGCCGCTGAAAGAAATCTCCCGCGAATACTTCAAGAAGTCCCCGGAAGGCCGCGTCAACATCAAGGACGTCCTGAGCGAAGGCCAGGAAGTCATCGTTCAGGTCGAGAAAGAAGAGCGTGGCAACAAGGGCGCAGCCCTGACCACCTTCATCAGCCTGGCCGGTCGTTACCTGGTACTGATGCCGAACAACCCGCGTGCCGGTGGCATCTCCCGCCGCATCGAAGGCGAAGAGCGCAATGAACTGCGTGAAGCGCTGAATGGCCTGATCGCTCCAGCGGACATGGGCCTGATCGTTCGCACCGCCGGCCTCGGCCGCAGCAGCGAAGAAATGCAGTGGGACCTCGATTACCTGCTGCAGCTGTGGACCGCTATCAAAGAAGCGTCCCAGGATCGCGCCGCGCCGTTCCTGATCTATCAGGAAAGCAACGTCATCATCCGCGCCATTCGCGACTATCTGCGTCAGGACATCGGCGAAGTGCTGATCGACAGCGTGGAAGCTCAGGAAGAAGCCCTGACCTTCATTCGCCAGGTGATGCCGCAGTACGCCAGCAAGATCAAGCTGTACGAAGACAGCGTCCCCCTGTTCAACCGTTTCCAGATCGAAAGCCAGATCGAGACCGCTTTCCAGCGCGTCGTCGAACTGCCTTCCGGTGGCTCCATCGTCATCGACCCGACCGAAGCTCTGGTGTCCATCGACATCAACTCGGCGCGCGCCACGAAAGGCAGCGACATTGAAGAGACGGCTCTGCAGACCAACCTTGAAGCGGCTGAGGAAATCGCCCGTCAACTGCGTCTGCGCGACATCGGCGGCCTGATCGTCATCGACTTCATCGACATGACCCCGGCCAAGAACCAGCGCGCCGTGGAAGAGAAAGTCCGCGAGAGCCTGGAAGCCGACCGCGCCCGCGTTCAAGTGGGCCGCATTTCGCGCTTCGGTCTGCTGGAAATGTCCCGTCAGCGCCTGCGTCCATCCTTGGGCGAAAGCAGCGGCATCGTTTGCCCACGCTGCAACGGCACCGGCATCATCCGCGACGTCGAGTCCCTGTCGCTGGCGATCCTGCGCCTGATTGAAGAAGAAGCCCTGAAAGACCGCACAGCTGAAGTGCGCGCTCAGGTACCGATCCCGGTCGCTGCGTTTCTGCTCAACGAAAAACGCAACTCGATCACCAAGATCGAACTGCGCACCCGCGCCCGTATCGTCATCCTGCCGAACGACCATCTCGAAACGCCGCACTTCGAAGTGCAACGTCTGCGCGATGACAGCCCGGAAGCCCACAGTTTGCAGTCCAGCTATGAAATCGCTGCGGCCGCTGCCGAAGTGGAAGAAATCCAACCGACCGCCGCTACCCGCACCCTGGTTCGCCAGGAAGCCGCGGTCAAGACGGCACCCGCCCGCGCCAATGCCCCGTTGCCGACCGAAGTCGCCGCACCGGCTGCACCCGCGCCTGTCGCTCATGAGCCAAGCCTGTTCAAAGGCCTGGTGAAATCCCTGGTCAGCCTCTTCGCCACCAAGGAAGAGCCTGCAGCGCCGGCCGCAGTGATTGAAAAACCGGCTGCCGAGCGCCCTGCCCGCAACGAGGAGCGTCGCAACGGTCGTCAGCAGAGCCGCAGCCGTAATGGTCGCCGCGACGAAGAACGCAAACCTCGTGAAGAACGCGCCCCGCGTACCGAGCGTGAAGAACGCGCGCCTCGCGAAGAACGTGCTCCACGTGAAGAGCGTGCACCGCGTGAAGAACGTGCCCCTCGCGAAGCCCGTGAAGACAGCGCTCCACGTGAAGAACGCGCACCGCGCGCTCCACGCGAAGAGCGCCAACCACGTGCGCCGCGTGAAGACCGCAAGCCGCGTGAAGAGCGTGTGCGTGAACTGCGCGAGCCTCTGGATGCCGCTCCGGCCGTCAGCGTGCCTCGCGAAGAGCGTCCTGAGCGCGCCCCACGTGAAGAGCGTCAACCACGTCCGCCGCGTGAAGAACGCAAGCCACGTGAAGAGCAGACCGCGGCTGCCGAAGACGAAACCTTGCTGAACAATGAAGAGCAACAGGATGACAACCAGGAGCACGCCGAAGGCGACCGTCCTCGTCGTCGCTCCCGTGGCCAGCGTCGTCGCAGCAACCGTCGTGAGCGTCAACGTGATGCCAACGGCAATGTGATCGAAGGCTCGGAAGGCAACGAAGACGAGCAAAACGTCGGCGAAGCCTCGAATGAAGGCGTGCGTAACGAAGGCAGTCGCACTGAAATCGCTGCAGGCCTGGCTGTCACTGCTGCCGTTGCTGAAACTGCGATCAGCGCAAACGCCGAAGCCGACGCCCATCGTCAGGCAGAGCGTGCCACCGCTGCAGTCGAGACATCCGCTGTCGAAGCCGCTCCTGTCGAGAAAACCGAAACGGTCGAGGCACCTGTGGTCGAAAACCAGGCTGCGACCGCGAAACGTTCGATCTTGCCAGAAGTGGAAGTCGCGCAGTTTGACGCGTCTCTCAGCCCGTTCGAGCGCCAGGTCAAAGCCGCCGCTGAACAGGTTGAAGCGCCGGCTGCGGTTGAGCCCCCTGTGTCTGTCGAAGCGCCGGTAGCTGCCGTTGAAGCGCCGGCGCCCGTCGCTGAGGTTCAACCGGTCGAAGCGCCGAAAGCGCCTGAGCCCGTCGTTGAGACACCTGCTGTCGAAGCGCCAGTGGTTGAGACGCCTGTGGCCCCGGCACCTGTCGCGGCAGCACCAGTGGTTGAAGCGCCGGCTGTCACCGCCGCGCCGGAAATCGTTGCTGCCCCTGTCGCTGCCGAGCCTGCTCCAGCGCCGGTAGCAGTCGAGAAGCCAGCATTGCCGCAGGCCAGCAGCGGTCGCGCGCCGAACGATCCTCGCGAAGTCCGCCGCCGTCGTCTGGAAGCCGAGCGTCTGCAAAAGGAAGCCGAGGCTAACGCGGCGGCAGCTCCCCAGGCCGCAGAGCCAACCCCAGCCGCTGTCCATGTTGCCTCTGAACAAAGCGCCGTGACCGAGCACGCAGAAACTGAAGAAAGCAACGAGCCTAAGCCGCTTTCGTAATCTTCAAGAAATGAAAAAGCCCCACCTGTGCAAGCAGGTGGGGCTTTTTTATACCCGCGAGATATGTGCGGAGGAGCGCTTCCCACAACGTTCAGTGTCGAATCAATTGCAACGCGCTGAAGGTGCCTACTCGAAAACCAGCGCCGAGGGAACGTCGACATCCCACAACACGCCAGGATCATCGACCCGGACCTCGTTCACCTGCGCGCCATTGAACAGCCGCTTGGCGCCCTTTTCCCCCGCCAATCCCATTAGCGATGACGCAAACCCACGGCCGAACGCCACGGGGTGACCATATTGCCCCTGGTACACAGGCACGCTGATCATGTCGGGCCGCACCGAGTCAGCCACGCGTTTGAGGGTATCCGGATGAATGAATGGCATGTCGCCCAGCACGATAAGCCAGCCGCGATGGTCGGGCTCTGCCGACACCGCGGCGGCGATGCTGTCGCCCATGCCTGGAGACTCGAGCACCACGACTTCGCAGCCATGACGCAGGCCAAGCTCGGCGACGCATGAGTACTGAGGACGGGTGAGCAGAACGACTTTGTCGACCTGAACGCTCAGATTCACCAGAACCTGTTCGATCACGCAGCGCTCGATCCCGTCACGGCCCATGCATTGCGCCAGCAGCTTGTTACGGTGCGCACCCGCTACCTCCCGATAGCGGGTACCTTGACCCGCCGCAAGGACGATGGCGCACAGGGTCTCGCTCATGCTCAGCCTCTGATCGGATGTTTACTTGACCGCAGGTGCAAGGGCCGCGCCAGAATAGTCAGCCCTCTATTACAGGCGCAGGTTTAGTAGAGGTTGGGTTCCATTTCCAGCGCCACGCCGAAACGCTGCAGGATATCGGCCTGAATCCGATGCGCAAGCCCCAGCAGATCGTGCCCGGACGCCGCTCCGTGGTTGACCAGTACCAGCGATTGCAGCGCATGCACGCCAGCATCCCCTTCACGAAAACCCTTCCAGCCAGCCTGTTCGATCAGCCAGCCCGCCGCCAGCTTCACCTGACCGTCGGCTTGTGGATACGCCACCAGCCCCGGGTAGGTTTCGCGAATCAGTGCCGCGCGTTCGGCGGACACCAGCGGGTTCTTGAAAAAGCTGCCCGCATTGCCAAGGATCGCCGGGTCCGGCAATTTCTCGCTGCGAATCGCGCTGATGGCCCGGCTGACGTGAATCGGCGTCGGGTTGGCGATGCCCTGCTCTTGCAAGCGCTGACGCACCGGGCCGTAGTCCAGATGCAGCCGCGCAGCAAAACTCAAACGAAAGCGCACGCGCAGGATCAGCCAGCGGCCCACTTGGTGCTTGAACACACTGTCGCGATAGCCAAATGCACAATCGGCCAGCGCAAACTCGCGAGTTTCCCCGGTTTCGCGATCCATCGCCACGAGGCTATCGAACACGTCTTTCAGCTCCACGCCATAGGCGCCGATGTTCTGCATGGGCGCAGCACCCACGGTGCCGGGGATCAGGCTGAGGTTTTCCAGCCCCGCCAAGCCTTGGGCCAGCGTCTCTTGGACGAAGGGATGCCAGGGCTCCCCCGCTTCCGCCTCGACCGTCGCCCCGTCGCAGTTTTCACGGATGATGCGAATGCCGCGCGTCGCCATGCGCAGAACCAATGCGTCAACGTCGCGGGTGAGCAACAGATTGCTGCCGCCACCGATGACCAGCAACTCGACCTGATGCGCCTTGGCGTACGCCAGCGCTTCACGAACGTCCGCGTCAGAATGAGCCTCGGCGAACAAGCGGGCGCGGACGTCGACACCAAAGGTGTTGAACGTTTTGAGCGACACATCGGATTGAATCAGCAGGGCCATGAACGCACCTGCCCCAGATGACAACGGCCCATCAGCCCTCCAGCAAGCGCCGTACGCGCTCCAGGTCTTCAGCGGTGTCGACCCCGGCAGGCGGTGCTTCCAGCGCATCGGCGACGTGGATCCGGACGCCGTGCCACAGGGCCCGCAGTTGTTCGAGATTTTCTGTGTTTTCCAGCCAGCACGGGCCCCAGCTGACGAAGTCGTGGAGGAAACCTGCGCGGTAGGCGTAGATGCCGATATGACGACGAAATGGCACGCCTTCGGGCAATGCGTCGCGGGTCTTGGCCAGCGCGTCGCGAGCCCAAGGGAGCGGCGCCCGGCTGAACGTCAGGGCCAGGCCGTTGATGTCCGAACTGACCTTGACCACGTTGGTATTGAACAGAGCGGTCACGTCGTCGATGGGTTCGGCGAGGGTCGACATCCGCGCTTCGGGGTGCGAAGCCAGATTGTCGGCGACCTGATCGATCACCGCGGGCGGGATCATCGGCTCGTCGCCCTGCACATTGACCACGATGGCATCGTTGGCCAGACCCAACTGCGAGGCGACTTCGGCGAGTCGATCGGTGCCCGAGTTGTGATCGTCGCGAGTCATCAGCACTTCAGCGCCGAACGCCTGGCACGCGTCGACGATACGCTGATCGTCAGTGGCCACAACGACCCGCTGGGCACTGCTTTTGTGCGCCTGTTCCCAGACGTGCTGGATCATGGGCTTGCCGGCGATGGTTTTCAGCGGTTTGCCGGGAAAACGGCTAGAGCCGTAACGCGCAGGGATGACAACCGTGAACGCTGCAGTCATTTGTCCAGACGCTCGTCAGTGGTGAGCGTGCGCGCTTCGCTTTCCAGCATCACTGGAATGCCGTCGCGGATCGGGTAAGCCAGGCCGGCGCCCTTGCTGATCAGCTCGGTTTTGTCGGCGCTGAGCTTGAGCGGACCCTTGCAGATCGGGCAGGCGAGGATGTCGAGCAATTTGGTGTCCATAAGAGATCCTGAGCGAGTCATGGCAAAAGTCGGGTTAACTGCGAATCGAACCAACTGACGAAGGCCGGGGAAGGTACGGCTTCCACGGTCAGGTACCACCAGTCGGGCGCTGCGAAGGTTGCGCACTTCACAGCGTCTTTCTCGGTCATGACCAACGGCAGGGCCGGCGTGAACGCCAAGGCCTCAGCACTGAATTCGGCATGATCGGCGAATGCATGGGGAACAGGCCGCCAGTGTAGTCCTTTGAGGGTATCGAAGAAACGTTGCGGGTTGCCGATGCCAGCCACTGCGTGTACCGCCTGACCCGGCGCAAAGTGATCGACCGGCCGGTGCTGGCCTGTTTGAAGGTTGATCAGGGCGGTGGGTTGCAGGGTGAAGGCGTAGCCATCGCTGCGGTCCTCCCGAGCGCCGTTGTACAACAGCGCATCGACGCTGCCCAGACGCTCGACCGGTTCGCGCAACGGCCCGGCGGGTAGACAGCGGCGATTGCCCAGCCCCCGTGCAGCGTCGATCAACACCAGTTCGAGGCTGCGGGCGAGTCGGTAATGCTGCAGGCCATCGTCGGACAGAATCAGATCGAGGGGCTCCTCGGCCAACAGTGCGCGCACGGCTTGGGCGCGATTCGGGTCGATCATCAGCGGCACGCCGGTGCGTTTGACGATCAGCAACGGCTCGTCACCGGCCTGCGCAGCAGCTTGTTCTGCCCGGACCCGCCACGGAAAGCTCGGTGGCTTGGCGCCGTAGCCGCGACTGACCACGCCCACGCGCAAGCCGCGTTGACGACAGTGCTCGATCATCCAAAGGATCAGCGGCGTCTTGCCGGTGCCGCCGACGGTGATGTTGCCGACCACGATAACCGGCACCGGCGCCGTGTAGATTTCGCCCTCGCCTGCCACGAATCGCGCACGCTTGGCGTTGACCACGCGCCGGTACAGGGCCTCCAGCGGTCGCAGCAGCGTCAGGGCGGGATGGCCGTTATACCAGGCGTCGAGCAAACGGTTGGTCAGTGCCATCAGTTAGCCGAGGCGGCCTCAACGGTGGTCATGCGCAGATGGGCGAAACCCAGCTTGCCTGCGGCGTCCATGGCGGTGATCACCGCCTGGTGCGGCGTTTTGCCGTCAGCGCTGATCGACAATGGCAAGCTGGTGTCGCCACCGGCTTCCTTGTTCAACGCGTCGATCAGGGTCTCCAGCTTGCTGTCGGCGAGCAGGGTGTTGTTCACCGAATACACGCCCTCGGCGTTGATGGCGATATCGACGTGCTTCTTATCCACGTCGTCCGCCGACGCGCCGGTGACGGCCTGGGGCAAGTCCACGCGCAGCTGGGTCTCGCGGGTGAAGGTCGTGGTAACCACGAAGAACAGCAACAGAATGAACACCACATCGATCAGCGACACCAGGTTGATGTCGATGGTCTCCCGAGGTTTGCGGCGACGGAATTTCACTTCTTGCGTCCCTCGCCCCGCGCTGCGGCTTTAAGGTCCGGTTTCGCGTCGGTCAGGTCGACGTCGCGGTCGCCCTGCACCACTTCCACCAGCTTGATGGCTTCCTGTTCCATGCCGACCACCAGCTCATCGACGCGGCTTTGCAGGTAGCGATGGAAGAAAATCGCGGGGATCGCCACGGTCAGGCCCGACGCGGTGCAGATGAGCGCCTTGGCGATGCCGCCCGCCAGCATGCCCGCGTTGCCGGTCATGCCGGTGCTGGTGAACGAGCTGAAAATATCGATCATGCCCAGCACCGTGCCCAGCAGGCCGAGCAGCGGCGCCATGGCCGCGATAGTGCCAAGCGTGGCGAGGTAGCGTTCGAGTTCGTGGATGACGCGGGCAGCGGCTTCTTCGATGCACTCTTTCATGATCTCGCGACCATGACGGGAGTTGGCCAGGCCTGCCGCGAGGATTTCCCCCAACGGCGAATCGGCGCGCAGCTCCTTGAGTTTTTCGCTGCTCAGCTGCTTGTCTTGAATCCAGCGCCACACCTGACCCAGCAGGTGCGGTGGGGTGATGCGGCTGGCGCGCAAGGTCCAGAGGCGTTCGATGATGATTCCGACGGCGGCAATGGAACTCAAAATGATCGGTAGCATCATCCAGCCACCCGATTTAACCAGCTCCCACACAGCGACCACCCCCTGAAAAAAAGTGGCGCTACTCTACCATACGGTCGGCCCATCGCATCGCCGACTCATCCCGTCCGATGAATAACCGGCTGATCACTCTCGCCAGAAACGTCTGACGGCGCGCTCGTTGCCCACCTCGCCAAAGGTACCCAATTGCAGCGTGATAGCGCCTTGCTCGGCGCTGTCGTGGGTGGCGATGTTCAGCCAGCGGTAACGCGACATGATTAACGGATGCGGGTGGCCGAAGGCGTTGTTGCGACCTCGAGAGATCAACACGCCCCGAGGCGAAACCGCCTGCAGAAAGCGTTTCGACGAGGAGGTGCGACTGCCGTGGTGGGGCGCTTGCAGCCAGTCGGCGCGGACGTCAAACCCCTCCTCCAGCATTGCCCGCTCGGCCTGCGCGTCGATGTCACCGGTCAACAGCAGCCGCTCGCCTTTGGCGTCGACGCGCAGGACGCAGGAGCCTTGATTGCCCTCCGCGGCCTGATCCCAGATCCAGGTGGAAAACGTCACGTCGTCCCACGTCCATGTGTCGCCATTCCGACAGCGCTCGACGGGCAATCCGACAGGCATGCGTTCTATATCGCCACCCAGGACTCTCGACACGGGCAACGCTTGATGAATGGCGAGCGCCCCGCCCGCGTGATCGGCGTCGGCATGGCTCAGCAGCATCAGGTCCAGTCCAGCCACCCCGGTGCGGCGAATGGCTGGCAGGACCACCCGTTGACCGATGTCGAACTCGCCAAAGCGCGGCCCCGCGTCATACAGCAGCGTGTGATGCCGGGTGCGCAACAGCATCGACAGCCCTTGGCCAACGTCCAGTTGCGTCACTTCGACTTCGCCCGGCGGGATACTGTTTTGCGGCGCGAACACGCAGAGCAGCAGCATCGGCCAACCCAATGGGCGCAGCGGTACGCCACTGGGCAGCAACAGCAGCAACGCACCAACCAGGCTCAGGGGCCAGACCCACAGCGGCACGGCAGGTCCGGTCCAGGCAGGCATCAACTCAGCCATCAGGCCAAGCACGCGGAAAAGCCCCTCCATTGCGCCGCCCGCCAGCCAGAGCAGGCCTTCTCCGAGGGGAGGGATCACCAGCAGGAACGTCCCCGACAGCGCCAACGGCAGGATGACCACACTGACCCACGGCACCGCCAGCAGATTCACCAGCGGCCCGCTGAGGCTGACCGGCAGGTTCAACGCCAGCAGCACCGGGAGCAGGCCCAGGGCGATCAGCCACTGCGCGCGGGACCAGCTTTGCAGCCAATGCCAGGCGCCAAGGCGTCCGCCGAAAATCAGCAAAAGAATGCCGACCGCCGCGAATGAGAGCCAGAAACCGGGCCTCAGGCTGATCAGTGGTTCGACAATCAACACGCCATTCAAGGCGATCAAGATCGGCCAGATGACACCGAGATGGCGAAAGCGCAGGCGCCAGAGCATGACCAGCCCGAGCATCACGCAGGCGCGCTGCACCGGGACTTCGAAGCCTGCGAGAAAGCCGTAGCTGAGCGCGCCGCCGAAGGCCAACATGCAGGCCGAAGGTAGCCAGGGAATGAACCGCGGCCACAGCCCCCAGCGCGCCAATCCGGCCACCAGCCCGTAAAGCAGCCCTGCCAGCAAGCCGATGTGAGTCCCCGAGATCACCAGCAGGTGCACGGTGCCGGTGTCCTGCAGCACCCGCCACTGCGCTGCGCTCAGGCCCGAGTCGTCGCCAAGGACCAACGCCGCCAGACCGCCCTCATGTCCCTGGGCATCGACCGCCAACAGGCGCTGGCGGATATTGTCTCGCCAGGGCTCTGCAGATGCCTTGATGCGTTCACCGTCAACCACTGTCCCCGTCGCCCCGATGCGCTGGGCGAGCAGCCAGGCTTCGTAGTCGAAGGCGCCCGGGTTGACCAAGCCACCCGGACGCTTGAGCTTGACAGCTAAACGCCAACGCTCGCCGCTGCGCACTTCCGGGCCGCCATACCAGGCGATGCGCAGGCGTTCGGGTAAGGGCGTGCGCCGCGAAACTGCGTCTTCAAGCTGAAAGCGCACCACGCCGTCGACACGGTGAGGCAGACCGACGACATGGCCTTCGAGCCACAACGTCTGACCATCGAGCCGTTCTGGCAGGCGGTCGTCCAATGCGGATTGAGCCGAGACACAGGCCCAGGTCAGCGCGAAGAGGAAAAAGGCCAGTGGGTAGGTGCGAAACGGCAGCAGCATCAGCGCCACCACCGGCATCGCCAGCAGCAACCAGACCGGCGGTAATGCCGGTAAAAAACGCAGAACCAACAGGCCCAGTGCAAGCGCCACCATCCCTGTGCGCATAAGGCTTTCCTTCGGCAACCGATGAAATTCACCTTCATGACTTAGCGCACTGGCCGAGGCACGCTTTTATTAATTGTCACAATGTCTGAATTTCCGTAGATCACTATCCATGCATACTGGCCCGAATTTTCCGCCTCAGCCCCCGGATTTCCTGTATGCCACGCCACCTGATCAAGCGGTACATGCCCGATCCGAACAGCATCCGGGAACACAAATCCTTACGCTTTCTCGGCACCCTCCTCCACGATCCCAACCTCTGGCACCTCAATCGGCACTCGGTGGCGAGGGCGATGGGCATCGGTCTGTTCGCAGCGCTGATGCCCATGCCCTTGCAGATGCTGCTGGCCGCGTTTCTGGCGATATGGACGCGCGCGAACATGCCGATCGCGGTGAGCCTGTGCTGGCTGACTAACCCGCTGACCATGCCGCCGGTGTTCTATGTCACCTATAAAATCGGCGCGCTGCTCATGGGCCTTCCACCCCGTCACTTTCCAGACGAGATGAGCTGGGACTGGATCAGCGGGCAGCTGTCGACGCTGTGGCAGCCGTTTTTGCTGGGGTCAGTTGTGGCGGGGGTCGTGCTGGGGGTGGTGGGGTATTTCGCGACGATGGGGTATTGGCGGTGGTGGGTGGGGCGGCAGTGGAAGCGGCGAAAGGCCAAGCGCGGCTAACGTCCTCATTGCGCACCCTTGTAGGAGCCGGCTTGCTGGCTCCTACAAGATGTGCGACATGCAGGGAGGGCGTGGGATTACTGCCGCATCCCGCGCCCACTCACCAGCAGCCGTGCGCAGCCGAGGTAGAGAACGATGGTGGCAATGACCATGAACGCCAGGGCGACGCTGATCTTGATGTCCGACACACCCAGAATGCCAAAGCGGAAGGCGTTGACCATGTGCAGCACCGGGTTGGCCAGCGATACGGTCTGCCAGAACGGTGGCAGCAGGTTGATCGAATAGAACACCCCGCCAAGGTAAGTGAGCGGCGTCAGCACGAAGGTCGGGATGATCGAGATGTCATCGAAGTTGCGCGCAAACACGGCGTTGATGAAGCCCAGCAGCGAAAAGATCGTCGCCGTCAGCACCACCACCACGATCGTCACGCCCAAGTGGTGGACCTGAAGATCAGTGAAGAACATCGACAGGATCGTGACGATGATGCCCACCATCAGCCCGCGCAGCATGCCGCCCAGGGTGAAGCCGATCAGGATGGTGTGCGGCGAGACCGGCGAGACCATCAACTCTTCCACCGAACGCTGGAACTTGGCGCCGAAAAAGCTTGAGACCACGTTGCCATAGGAGTTGGTGATCACCGACATCATGATCAGGCCCGGCACGATGTACTGCATGTAGGTAAAGCCACCCATGTCGCCGATCTGCCGACCGATCAGGTTACCGAAGATGACGAAGTACAGAACCATCGTGATCGCCGGGGGCAGCAGGGTTTGCGGCCAGATCCGCATGAAGCGACGAACCTCGCGGTAGACGATGGTGTTCATGGCGATCAGGTTGGGGCGCAGCTCTGAACTCATACCGCCACCTTCGACAGGTTTTTCTCGACCAGGCCCACGAACAGCTCCTCCAGGCGATTGGTTTTATTGCGCAGGCTCAACACCTGAACGTTTTGCAACGCCAACTGACTGAACAGCGCCGTGATGCCGATGGTTTTGTCCACCTGCACCTCCAGGGTTCGCTCATCCACCAGTCGCGACGGGTAGCCGGTCAATTGCGGGGCGACGGGCATCGGATCTTTGAGGTCCAGCAGGAAGGTTTCGACGTGCAGCTTGTTGAGCAGCGTCTTCATGCCGGTGTTTTCGATGATCGTGCCGTGGTCGATGATGCCGATGTTGCGGCACAGCTGCTCAGCCTCTTCCAGGTAATGCGTGGTGAGGATGATGGTGATGCCCTTCTCGTTCAGCTCGGTGAGAAAGGTCCACATCGAGCGGCGCAGTTCGATGTCCACGCCTGCGGTCGGTTCGTCGAGGATCAGCAGGCGCGGTTCGTGAATCAGCGCGCGGGCGATCATCAGACGCCGCTTCATACCGCCGGACAGCGAGCGCGAAGGCACGCTGCGTTTGTCCCACAACCCTAGTTGAGTCAGGTACTGCTCGGCGCGCTCTTTGGCGATCTTCGGCGGAATCCCGTAATAGCCGGCTTGGGTGACGACGATGTCGAAGGTCTTCTCGAACTGGTTGAAGTTGAACTCCTGAGGCACCACACCGATCGAGCGCTTGAGCTGCGCCGGGTTACGATCAAGGTCGTGGCCGAAGATGTTCACGGTGCCCGTGGTTTTGTTGACCAGCGTCGAGATGATCCCGATGGTGGTGGATTTGCCCGCCCCATTGGGGCCGAGCAATGCGAAGAAATCGCCTTCGGCGACGTCCAGATCAATACCCTTCAGGGCCTGGAAACCGTTGCCGTAGGTCTTGGTTAGCTGCCGGATGGACAGAGCTGAACTCATGACTGAAAACACACCAATAAAAGGAAAGAAAGGAAATGAACGATGACAAAACCTGGCCGCTGAATCGTTCCGGGGCGCCTTCGCGGAGTTGCCGAAACAATCTGTTGCGCAGTGGCACGAGCGCCAATGGTGCTTGCCTGTGCCGCGCAAGTACAGCCAGATCTATTGATAGTCGTTATTAATCTAACGCGGTGACGCTCACGTCAGCGCTGTCATCACGGCTTTGCGATAGGCCGGACGCTGCTGCAAACGCTCGTACCAGGCTTTGAGGTGGGGCAGCTCCGCGCGTTCAATCGGCATTTCGAACCAGGCATAAATAAAGCAGCCCAGCGGGATATCGCCCATGCCAAATGCGTCGCCCGAGAGGTAAGGCTGGGAAACCAGCGCGGCATCTGCGACGCGCAGCAACCCCTCGACGGTGGCCACCGCAAGGTTGATCCGGGTCCAGTCCTGCTGCTCGGTCGGGGTGCGCAACACGCCCCAGAATACCGGGCGAAACGGGCCAGCGAGCGTCGAGGTGGTCCAGTCCATCCATTTGTCAGCCTGGGCGCGAGCTTTCGGATCGTTGGGGTACAGCGCCGATCCAGGCGCATATTGCGCGGCCAGGTAACGGACGATGGCGTTGGACTCCCACAGCACGAAGTCGCCGTCTTCAATCATCGGCACGACGCCATTGGGGTTCTTGACCAGATACTCCGGCTGATCGTTGAGGCCGAACGCGCCGCCCGCATTGATCGCCTCGTATGCCAACCCCAGTTCTTCCGCTACCCACAAGGCCTTGCGAACGTTGGACGAATTCTGGCGACCCCAGATTTTCAGCATAATTGTTGTTCTCCTGAGTGCGGCGCCAATGGGTGAGTGGCATATGCCTGCGGGCCGCCAGTCTACCCCACCCCCTATACGCGATCGAGCGTTTCGCCAAGCGTGCCGTGGGAGTGAGATTGACGCGCACTCATGCCTGCAACTCCGCTTGTACAGACGCTGTTCGAGCCACACCCTCACGCGCATCGGCCATCGCTCGAACTCCCCTGACGGCACGGGGTCACTATCGAAGCGCGGGCCAGAGCGGCTGCCCGCAGTGTCGATGGCGCCCGATGGCGTCGTCATCTCGGAGGGATTCTTATGCTGTTGTTGTGGATCGTGGTGCTGGTGATCGGCGTGGCCTGGCTGGCCCATCGGCGTGTTGCCCCCTTCCCTGCCCTGGGTATCGTGGCGATCTACCTGTTGGTGATGGGTGCGTTCAGTCATGCCCACGGCTGGATGATCATTCCGTGGCTGCTGTGGCTCGCTGTGGCGCTGCCCCTGGCGTTGCCGGACCTGCGCCGCAAACACTTCAGCGCGCCGATGTTCGCCTGGTTCAAGAAAGTGCTGCCGCCGATGTCCGCAACCGAGCGCGATGCCATTGATGCGGGCACGGTGTGGTGGGATGGCGAGCTGTTCAGCGGTCGCCCGAATTGGGACACCCTGCTGGCCTACCCTAAAAGCCAGCTGACCGAAGAAGAACAGGCCTTCCTTGACGGCCCTACCAATGAGCTGTGTGCCATGGTCAGCGATTGGGGGATCGGCCAGGCCATGGACCTGCCGCCTGAAGCCTGGGCTCACATAAAGGAACACGGCTTCTTCGCCCTGATCATCCCCAAGGAATACGGCGGCAAAGGCTTTTCAGCGTATGCCCACTCGCAAGTGGCGATGAAACTGGCCACCCGCAGCGGCGACCTGGCGTCCACCGTGATGGTCCCCAACTCCCTCGGCCCGGCTGAATTGCTGCTGCATTACGGCACCGACGAACAACGCAATCACTATCTGCCACGCCTGGCCCGTGGCGATGACATCCCGTGCTTCGCGTTGACCGGTCCACTCGCCGGTTCCGACGCGGGCGCGATGCCCGACACCGGGATCATCTGCAAAGGCCAGTGGCAGGGCGAGGAAGTCGTCGGCCTGCGCCTGAACTGGGAAAAACGCTATATCACACTCGGCCCGGTCGCGACCCTGCTGGGCCTGGCGTTCAAGGCATTCGACCCTGAGCACCTGCTCGGCGATCAGGAAGACCTGGGCATCAGCCTGGCGTTGATCCCGACCAACACACCGGGCGTCGACATCGGGCGCCGTCATTTGCCGCTGGGCGCGGCATTCATGAACGGCCCGAACTCAGGCAAAGACGTGTTCATCCCGCTCGAGTACCTGATCGGCGGTCAGGCCATGCTCGGCAAGGGCTGGATGATGCTGATGAATTGTCTGTCGGTAGGTCGCTCGATCTCCCTGCCGGCCGTGGGCACCGGTGCGGCGAAGTACACCAGCTTGGTGACCGGCCAGTACACACAGATCCGCGAGCAGTTCAATGTGCCCCTTGCGGCGTTCGAGGGCATTCAGGAATCCCTCGCGCGGATTGGCGGCAACGCCTGGCTGATGGACAGCGCGCGCATGTTGACGGCTAACGCAGTGGACCTGGGCGAGAAGCCATCGGTGCTGTCGGCGATCCTCAAGTATCACCTGACCGAACGCGGTCGCGAGTGCATCACCCACGCCATGGACGTGCACGGCGGCAAGGGCATCATCATGGGCCCGAACAACTACCTGGGCCGGTCGTGGCAAGGCGCGCCGATCTTCATCACTGTAGAAGGCGCGAATATCTTGTCGCGCAACCTGATGATCTTCGGTCAGGGCGCCATTCGCTGCCATCCCTTCGTATTGAAGGAAATGGCCCTCGTCGGGCGTGAGGATCATGACCGCGCGGTGGTGGAATTCGACAACCTGTTGCTGCAACACATCGGTTTCGCAGCGCGCAATGCGGCGAGCACGCTGGTGCTCAACCTGGGCTTCGGCCATTTCGAAGCCATGCCGGGGGATCGTCTGAGTCAGGGCTATTTCCGCGCCCTTAATCGCCAGGCCGCAGCCTTCGCGATGCTCGCCGATCTGAGCATGATGCTGCTGGGCGGCGAGCTGAAACGCCGCGAGCGCCTGTCAGCGCGGCTGGGCGACGTGTTGAGCCACCTGTACCTCGCGTCGGCGGCGCTGAAGCGCTACCACGATCTCGACTACCCCGAAGCGCTGGTGCCGCTGTTTCGCTGGTCGATGGAAGAAGCGCTGGGTGAATCGGAACGGGCTTTGGACGAGCTGTTGAGCAACTTCCCGAATCGCGTGTTGGGCGGCCTGTTGCGGGGGATCGTGTTCCCGCTCGGACGTCGTCACAAAGGCCCATCGGACAGGCTGGATGCGGAAGTCGCCGCGATTATCGGTCGCGCCAAAGGCGACCCGGCGCTGGAATCGGTCCTCGCCGGTTGCTACCGCCCGACGTCGGAAAGCGACCCGGTGGGCGCACTGCAACACGCCGCAGACTTGCTCAGCAAGGCGAAGTCGCTGCACGGCAAATTGCACCAGGGGCTGAAAACCGGTCAGGTCAAACCGGCGGGAGGCGAGCATGCGATTGATGCCGCGCTGAACGCCGGGGTGTTGCAAGCGGTAGAAGCCGAGACACTGCGCACGGCCGAAGCGGCTCGGCGCAAGGTGATCGACGTGGATGACTTTGATAAAGAGCAACTGACGGCCTCCGAAGGAAAAATCCGTTAACCCTGGATGCGTTCCTCCCCTGTAGGAGTGAGCTTGCTCGCGATGCCGTTTGTCATGTTCCATCCGTGGACCTGACCCACCGCCATCGCGAGCAAGCGCTCTCCTACAGTGGCCGTTCGCAGGCAAGCCCTCGTGCGAATCATCGAATCCGCCCCTCTAGCCTGCATATCTCCGCAGATTGGCCTACACTCCCCGGTAACAACAAGAAAACACCAAGGGGACGCATCATGATTGACCATCGCCTGACCCATCGCTGCCTGCTCGCTGACATCGCTTCCGGGGATGACCTTCACAGCGGCAAACCCAACCTCACCCTGCAAACGCTTCTGCTCATCGGATTCGTCACACGCCAACCCAATCCGGATCGCACCTACGCTCACCTCGCACTGACCGAGGCCGGGCATCGGTATCTCGCCGGCCTCTGGCATTGAATTGATCCCACGTTCACACATCGGCCATTGACCGCCAGTCCTTCGGGGTATCGGTGGCAGGTCCGGGGATCTATACTCCCGCGCCTGTTTTTGTCTCTGAGGACTTCATCATGGCCGACGCCAATCTCGACCGCACTCTTAACCTGCTGACGCACCTGCGCGGCATTCTGGTCGCGCTCGGTGAAGCCGAACAGGTGCCCGAAGAAAGTCATGCGCTGTTCATCGAGCGTTATGACGAATTGCTGGCCTTGCTGCCGGTTGAACCGATTGAAAGTCAGTACTTGGGTCAGGATCTGCTGTGCCAGGTGATTCAGCGCTACCCGCAAATCGCGCACCTGGTGCCTCGCGACCTGCTCTGGTACTTCGGGGGAGACTGTCTGCACTTCATGCCAGACGACGAAATCGACCTGTACACCGCGCTGGAAGAACGGCGCTTCGAGGCCGAAGAGAACGAAGAGCCGTTCGACTGGGATCAGGAGAAGCAACTGCTGGCGATGGGGCAGGACGGGTCGCGGCACTAAGCGATTCTCATCCTTTCTTGCGGGAGCGTGCGTGCCCGCGATGGCGGTGTGTCAAAGCCCTCACATACCTGACACATCGCCATCGCGGGCCAGCGCGCTTCTACAGGTCCCGCATCACTTCAACAGCGCCCCATGGGCATTCGGAAACACCTCCCGATCCACCAGCCCCGACACCTGCACGGCCTGGGGGAAGATTTTCTTCGCGACAAACAGGTCATCGACGCCTTGCAGCGCGGAAATGTCCGACGCCTCCACCGGCAGCAACGACTCGACGCCCCAACTCTGCAAACGCTGCGACACCGGCAACGGCACGTTATTGACCGTTGAAAACACCTGCGCGTATTGCGCCGGATTCGCTTTCGCCCACTCGAACGCCTTGGCCAGGCGCTGCAGCACATCATTCAGCGCCTGGCGCTTCACGTTGTCCGCCAATGCCTTATCCGACGCGGTAATAAACGTCAGGCCGGTGTTGATTCCCTCCCCGCTCAACAGCAATCTCGCGCCGTTTTCCTCGGCGAAGGCTTGATAGATCCCGAACGTCGCCCAAGCGTCGATCTTGCCTGCATGAAAGGCCGACAAGGCGTCGGTGGGCATCACGAACCCGATGTTGACGTCCGACTCGTTGACCCCGGCGTTTTCCAGCGCACGGATCAGCAGGTACTGGGAAATGCTGCCACGTGCCGAAGATATCGACACGCTGCGGCCCTTCAGATCGGCCACCGTTTTGATGTCCGAATCCGGCGGCACCAGAATTCCGATGCTGCGGGACTGCCCCCGGCGCACGGCGACGATGCGCAGTGGCGTGCCTCCGGTGGCAGCAGCCAGCACCGGGGTGTCGCCTGCCGGAGCAAGGTCCACAGCCCCCGCCCGCAGCGCTTCGAACAGCGGAGCCGCCCCTTGGAAGTTGGCCCATTCCACCTGATAGGGAATGCCCTCGAACGCCTTCGACGCTTCGACCACTGTGCGCAAGCCCTTGGCCTGATCGCCAAGGATCAACTTCACTTTTGACCAATCCACCGCGTCAGATACCGCAGTCGGTGTGTTTCCTGCGTCGCCACAGCCTGCCAGCACGGCACATGACAACAGCATCGCGAGCCCTCGGCGGGCCAGATTCCAGCGACAAAACCCCATCGATCAACATCCTTGCAGGCGGTTTCAAAAAGCGCAGGCGTGAGCACCATGCGTAGGGGAACTATCGTAAACGCATAAAAAAACGCCGGGAAAGGCCGATTGGAAATAAGCTAATGCTCAGGTTTTTTGATCTTTATAAAAAATTAGATGCATTATTTTCATAATTAGCTTAGCGCCAAATCGAATTTCACAGGCCCAGCGTGCGCCCTTATGTTGCGCACTGGTCTCGCGCGAAGTAGAGACGCGCCCGTTTCACTTGAAAATAAGGAACCGCCCATGAGCATCGAATTCATCGGTTACATCGCCACCCAGCCGTTTTCGGAAATCCACCCGCGCAGCGGTCAGACCATTCAGCCGGAGTACGTCGAAAAAGTCGCGCGGGCCCACGAACAAGCAGGGTTCGATCGTGCGCTGGTGGCCTACCATTCCAACAGCCCGGACAGCGCGTTCGTGGCGGCCTACGCTGCCAGCGTGACCACGAAACTGAAATTTCTCATCGCTCATCGGCCAGGGTTTATCGCCCCGACAGTGGCCGCGCGGCAGTTCGCGACCCTAGACGTGTTCAACGGCGGTCGCACGGCGGTACACATCATCACCGGCGGGGACGACAAGGAACTGCGCGCCGATGGCAGCTACATCGGCAAGGACGACCGCTACGCGCGTACCGACGAATACCTGAGCGTGGTGCGTCAGGAATGGACCGCGGAAAAGCCTTTCGACCATCACGGCACGTATTACCAGTTCGAAGGGGCGCATTCGCTGGTCAAGTCGCCACAACAGCCACACATCCCGGTGTATTTTGGCGGGGCGTCGCAAGCGGCTATCGAGGTGGCGGGCAAGCACGCCGATGTGTACGCGCTGTGGGGCGAAACCTATGAGCAGGTCAGGGATATCGTCAAACAGGTGCGAGCCGAGGCGGCGAAGCACGGACGCTCGATCCGTTTCAGCCTGTCGCTGCGACCGATTCTGGCCGAGACCGAAGAAAAAGCCTGGGCCCGGGCGGACAGCATTCTGGAACGGGCCAAAGCTCAGGCCGAGTCCGCAGGGATTCAACGCCGTGAGCCGGCCAACGAAGGCTCGAAGCGTTTGCTGGCAGCGGCGGCACAGGGCACGCGTCTCGACAAACGCCTCTGGACCGGGATCGCCGGCTTGCTCGGCGCAAAAGGCAATTCGACGGCACTGGTGGGCACCGCCGAACAAGTGGCCGACGCGTTGCTCGATTACTACGATTTGGGCATCACAACCTTCCTGATCCGCGGATTCGACCCGTTGGAAGACGCGATCGACTACGGCAAAAAACTCATCCCGCTGACCCGGGAGCGGGTGGCCAAGCGGGAGCGGGACAGGAAGGTGGCTTAAGCAACCTTTACCAGGCCGGTCGAACGGAAAGCCTGTGGGAGTGAGCGTGTTCGCGAAGACTGATGACGGGCGCTGAAGCTGCATCAGCGGTCAGGGCCTCTTCGTGAGCAAGCTTGTGTCTTCAAG
>NZ_DDHJ01000003.1 GCF_002338065.1 Pseudomonas sp. UBA1879
AAGACACAAGCTTGCTCGCGAGGCGTACTGTCAGATGGCGCTGTGTTGACCGATCAGCCGTCATCGCGAGCAAGCTCACGCCTACAGATAGGGGCGGCGCCTGTAGACATTGCGGCCAGCCAATCTGTAGGCGCGTGGCTTGTCCACGATCTGCCGGGAACCGACAGCAAACACGCTTATGAGATGTGTCTGACACCCAGTAACTTCCTGTAGGAGTGAGCTTGCTCGCGAGGCGTACTGTCAGATGGCGCTGTATTGACCGATCTGCCGTCATCGCGAGCAAGCTCACTCCTACAGAGAGGGGCGGCTCCTGTAGACATTGCGGACAGCCACGCTCCTACACGACGACGCAGGCCATTAATTCACGCGAAACTTCGCGACCATCTCCTGCAAATGCGTCCCTAACCGTGCAAGCTCCAGACTGGACGCCGCGGTTTCTTCGCTGGCCGATGCCGTCTGTTCGGACACGTCCCGTACGGTCAACACGCTGCGGTTGATCTGCTCAGCGACAACGCTTTGCTCCTCTCCCGCGGTGGCGATCTGCTGGTTCATGGTCTGGATGGTCGAGACCGTGCGCGTGATGTGCTCCAGTGCCGCTCCTGCCTTGCGGCTTAGCTCGACGCTGCGATCTGTCAGGGTGCGACTGGCGTCCAGCGTGCTGACCACTTGCTGCGTCCCGCTTTGCAAGGCCGCGATCAGCAATTCGATTTCTTCGGTGGACTGCTGCGTGCGCAACGCCAGGCTGCGCACTTCATCGGCGACCACGGCAAACCCTCTTCCGGCTTCCCCGGCCCGCGCGGCTTCGATGGCGGCATTGAGGGCCAGCAGATTGGTCTGCTGAGACACCGATTTGATCACGTCCAGCACGCCGCCAATCTTGTCGCTCTCCAGCTTGAGCTTGCCCATGGCCTCGGTGGAATTGGCCACCTCGACAGCCAGGCGCTCGATTTGCCCAATGGCATCTGCGACCACCTGATCGCCTTCCCGAGCCTGCTGATCGGCCTGCACAGCAGCCTCACTGGCCTCCTCGGCGTTGCGGGCGACCTCCATCACGGTCGACGTCATCTGATTCATGGCGGTCGCGACCTGATCCGTCTCACGCTTCTGGTCATTGACCCCGGCGCTGGTCTGTTCGGTGACGGCCGAGAGCTGAGTCGCGGCGCTGGCGATCTGGGCGATGCCGTCGCTGATGCCCGAAATCAGCACGCGCAGTCTCAAGGTCATGTCCTGCATGCTCTGCTGCAGACTGCCCATTTCGTCGTGGCGCCGTACGTCGAGGTCGACACTGAGGTCGCCACCGGCAATCCGCTTGGCGGCTGCGAGGGTTTGCTGCAGCGGCAGAATGATTTGGCGCGTGATCAGCCATGCGGCCAACAGACCCAGCACGATCGCCAGCACCGCAACGCTGATCAGCGTGGTGCGTGACCGGTCGGCCTCGCCGTCCCGACGCTGGCTCTGGAGCGCGGTAATGTCGGCAGTGGACGCGAGCAGCACGTCACCCATGGCTTCCATCGATTCTTGCGCCGCCTCCGCCTTAGTCTGGAGCGATTCCAGCTGACCCAATTGGGTCCGATAGGCTTCCAGCGCCTTTCTGGCTGTCATCAAGATACTGGCATTGGTATCGGAAGGACTGGCCATGATCTGCTCGACTTCCCCGAGCGCTTCTTCGATGGCTTTGATCGCCCCGGCTTCAAACGCTTCCTTGCCGCTGTACAGATACGCCTGCGTGTCGTACAGCGCGTCTTGTAGGTGTCGGCGCAGTTGCAGGATGTTGGTGAACTCGTCCAGTTTTTCCTTGTTTCCCTGCTCTTCACTGACCGCTTTCAGCACATCGGCCTCGACCTGATCCACCGCTTTGATCACGGTATCCGACAGGCTTTTCATCTTCTCGCGCGAGGCATTCCGGGTCTCCAGCACCTGGCCAAGCTCATTGAAGGTCTGCTCCAGGGCGCTGACGGTCTCGCTTTGCTTGTTGAGCATTTGCAGCACGTCGGCCGATTGGTCGTCGCTTCTGAGCGTGCCGAGATGGGCTTCGATCTCATTGATTCGCTTGGAGACAAGAGTGGCGCTCTCAGGCGTGTTTTCCATCCGAAAGGTAATGCGTTCGGCGCGCAGGTCTTTGGTCATAGCGTTGAGCTGAGCGATTGAGGTCAACGATTCCGAGCGCTCGATCATGGCGTCCAGGCCATGCCAGCCGGTGAGGGTGATGACCAGCGTCAGAAGCAGAACGAGGCCGAAACCCAGTGCCAGTTTGAGTTTGACGCTGGTGTTGGCCAGCGCCCCGTTGAGTCCATGGGACATGGTGGGTCTCCTGCGGGTGGGCGATAAACGCGCATCGGCAGGGAAGGCGGGAGCGTGACCTGAGGAAGGTGTAGGAGATTTCTGAGGCGCTGACAGGGGTGATGCAGCTCACACATTGCAGTCAGGTACGGCGCAGAACGCTGAGGGGAATTCCGGGTTAGCGGGCAAACCGCATTCGCCCGATCGCGGCCTGCACCAGGCGTGCGCCTACACGGGTCATGGGCATGTCATAGATCTGCGACCGACGTCATACCTGTGGGAGCCGGCTTGCTGGCGAATGCGCCGTTTCAGCTGACAAAGGTGGGACTGTCCCACCTCATTCGCCAGCAAGCCCGCTCTCACAGGGTTGCGTACGGCCAGCGCATCGCCATCGGCTGTACGGCTTTCGCGCATGGATACGCGGCTGCAATCCTTAGCAGCGGCCAGCGGCTCGGTCAAACCCTGAACCGACCCACCAGCCCCTGCAAGTGCGTGCCCAGACGCGCCAGCTCCACGCTGGATGCTGCGGTTTCTTCGCTGGCCGCCGAGGTCTGCTCCGACACATCTCGCACGTTCAACACACTGCGGTTGATCTCTTCGGCAGTGGCACTTTGCTGCTCAGCCGCGGCGGCGATTTGCTGATTCATCGCCTGAATCGCCGACACTGTTCGGGTAATGCTTTCCAGCGCGCCACCGGCCCGACGCGTTAATTCAACGCTGCTGACGGTCAGCTCGCGGCTGTTGTCCATGATGGTCGCGACCTGTTGCGTGCCGTTCTGCAAGCCCGCGATCAGCGCTTCGATCTCTTCGGTGGATTTCTGCGTGCGCTGGGCCAGGCTGCGCACTTCGTCGGCGACCACCGCAAAGCCACGACCGGCCTCCCCGGCGCGCGCGGCTTCGATGGCCGCGTTGAGCGCCAATAGGTTGGTCTGCTGAGCCACCGATTTGATGACGTCCAGCACGCTGCCGATCTTGTCGCTTTCGCGTTTCAGCTCGCCCATGGCCGCGGTGGAATGCCCCACCTCGCTGGCCAGACGCTCGATCTGAGCGATGGCCTCGTTCACCACCTTGTCACCCTCACGGGCCTGCTGATCGGCCGCGACAGCGGCTTCCGACGCTTCCTCGGCGTTGCGCGCGACTTCTTGCACGGTAGCCGTCATCTGGTGCATCGCCGTGGCGACCTGATCAGTCTCGACTTTCTGGTTGTTGACCCCGGCGCTGGTCTGCTCAGTCACGGCAGACAACTCCTCGGCGGCGCTGGCAATTTGCGTGACGCTGTCACTGATGCCCCCAATCAACTCACGCAGGCTGACGGTCATGCGCTGAATGCCGCTTTGCAATTGGCCCAGTTCGTCGCGACGGTCGACTTTCAGGTTATGGGTCAAGTCGCCGGAGGCCACGCGATCAACCGCGACGAGCGTCTGCTGCAAAGGAAGGGTTATCTGGCGGGTAATGATCCAGGCGGCAATCACGCCGAAAAACAGCGCCAGCGCCGTGGCTACGCTAAGCATGAACTCCGCGTGCCGGCTGTCTGCTTCGCGCTTGGCGGTTTGCGACACGGTCAGCCTGTCGCTCAAGTCCAGCAGTTGCTGGCCGAGCCCTGACATTTTGTCCAGCGCCTGGTGGCTGACGAGTTGAGCATCGCGGTACTGCCCCACTGCCGTGGCATAGCCCTTCAGCGCCAGGTTGGCCCGTTGCAGTTGCGGAATGTATTGGGAAGACACATCGCCTGCGAGGGTGTTCACACCGATGATGGCTTCATCAATGGCGGCTGTGGCGCTCTTCTCGAAATCAGGGTTGCCACTGAAGGTGTAGCCGCGCACCTCGAATCGCGCTTGTTGAATCAACTTGCTCACGCCAACGGCGCTATTGAACTGCAGGATATTGTCGTGCTGGATCAATGCTTCTTCGATTTTGCCGACCTCACTGACCGCCGCGTCTGCCGTGGTGCCGAGGTTGGCGCGGCTAGCCTCCCGCGCTTTGACCGCCTGTGCCATTTCGTCGAAGGCGCGCCGATACCCGGCGACCGCCTCGCTTTGGCGGTCCAGCATGTCGAGGTCTTCACGAACTACAAATTGGCTGTGGGCGGTCTTCAGTTCTGCATCAAGCTTGTTCAGCCAAGTCATGACGCCCGTCGCGGCAGCATCGCTGTACTCAGTTTCATAGCGCAGCCGTGCCGTATGCAATTGCAGGCTCTGCTCGCTGATACGAGAGATAGTGGCCATCTTGTCGCCACGCGTGATCAGTGTTTTGACGCTCGACCAACCGGTGGCGGTGATGATCATCGTCAGCAGTAATACCAGCCCGAATCCGAGGCTGAGTTTGCGACCGACACTGACGTTTCCGAGGCGATGGGTGATCCCTAGAGACATGATCATTCCTTGCGCGTTGTTTTTATGGATGTCAGTCAGGGTATCGGCGGGGGTTTCGAAATCTAGAACAGCCGGGCAATCAGTGCCGTCACAGCCGTTTCCACACGTAAAATGCGCTCGCCAAGCTGCACGGGGTTCAACCCGGAAGCGCGCAGCAGGTCGACTTCGTAGGGAATCCAGCCGCCTTCGGGGCCAATGGCCAGTGTCACAGGCTCGTCCACTGCGCGCGGGCAGGCCGGATAATCACCAGGATGCCCGACCAGACCTAGCGTGCCGTCGACAAGGGCCGGCAGTCGATCTTCTACAAACGGCTTGAGGCGTTTTTCGATAACGACCTCCGGCAGCACGCTGTCCCGCGCCTGTTCCAGCCCCAGAATCAATTGCTCTCGAATCGCCGCAGGTTCCAGAAACGGGGTTTGCCAGAAGCTTTTTTCAACACGATAACTGTTGACCAGAATGACTTTAGGCACGCCCATGGTGGCGACGGTCTGGAACACCCGGCGCAGCATTTTTGGACGGGGTAAGGCGAGCACCAAGGTCAGCGGCAGCTTGGCGGGCGGTTCACGATCGAAGCTCACAGCGAGTTCCGCCTCGCGGGGTTCAAGGCGTAACAGCTGTGCGGCGCCAAGCAAACCGTTCACGCGCCCGACGCGCAGGCTATCGCCCACTTCCGACCGATGCACTTCTTGCATGTGCTTGACGCGGCGATCGCGCAGCACCACTCGATCAGCCGAAATGAAGTCGGCTTCTTCCAGAAGCAGCAGATTCACAGCTGCGTCGCTGGGGGCTGGTCTTGTTTGTCTTCGGCTTTTTCGTCTTCTTCATGGTCGCCACGCTTGGTGACCATGGAACTGCATAGCACGCCGATTTCGAACAGCAGCCACATCGGCACCGCCAGCAGGGTCTGCGAGAAAATATCTGGCGGTGTGAGGATCATGCCGACCACGAAACAACCGATCACCACGTAAGGCCGGATCTTCTTCAGGTATTTCACGTCGACAATGCCGATCCACACGAGCAGCACCACCGCGACTGGAATCTCGAACGCCACGCCAAATGCCAGGAACAACGTCATGACAAAATCCAGATAACTGGAAATATCCGTCATCATCGACACCCCTTCCGGGGTCACGCTGGCGAAGAAATGGAAGATCAGCGGGAAGACCAGGAAATAGGCGAACGCCATCCCGGCGTAAAACAGAATGATGCTGGAAATCAGCAGCGGCACCGCCACGCGCTTTTCGTGCTTGTACAGGCCGGGAGCAATGAAGCCCCAGATCTGATACAGGATCACCGGCATCGCCAGGAACAGCGCCACCATCATCGTCAGCTTGAACGGCGTGAGAAACGGCGAAGCCACGTCGGTGGCGATCATTGTCGCGCCGTCGGGCAGAAACTTGCGCAACGGCGCCGAAACGAAGGTGTAAATCTTCTGCGTGAAGTAAAACAGCGCACCGAAGATCACGAAGATGGCCAGCACGCAACGCAACAAGCGCGAGCGCAGCTCAGTGAGGTGCGAGACCAACGGCATCTGCTGGTCGTTTTCCGGTATTTCGCTCATGGGGCTCGTGGGGGCTGTGTCGAATCGTTGGCGGAAGGTGCGCTCGGCACGGCGGTAGGCGTCGTTGCGACTGGAGCAGGCGTCGCGCCAGGCTGCACGGCCTCGACCTCAGCAGGCGCCGGTGTCACCGATGCGCTCTCGGCAGGCGCTGCCGGGCCGATGTCGGCGCTGGGCGGCGCTGGCGTGGCACCCATGATCGGCGGGGCGGGCTCACTGACCGGATGGGCGGCTGGCGGCACCACAGGCGCCACCGGTTGTTGCGGCTGCATGATTTTGCGCGCTTCTTCTTCGAGCGAAAGAATGTGTTCGTTGTGCAACTGGCGACGAATTTCATCGGCGCCGATCTCGCGCTCAACTTCCTGTTTGATCGCGTTGAAGCTGCGTTTCAGGCGACCGATCCAAAGCCCGGCCGTCCGTGCTGCGCCTGGCAAACGCTCAGGCCCTAGGACTAGCAGGGCAACAAGGCCGACCAGCAGCAGTTCAGAGAAGCTGATACCAAACATGCGTCACGACCTAGTCTTTGCGAATGGGCTCTTCGACTTTCTGCGCAGTGCCATCGATAGTGTGTGGCGGGTACGGCGGCTGAGTCGGTGGAACCGGCTGCGCGGTCGGTTGGGGCTGGACAGGCGGTTGCTCGGCCGGTTTTTCGTCGTCGTTCATGGCCTTGCGAAAGCCTTTGATCGACTCACCTACGTCGGTGCCCAGGTTCTTCAGTTTCTTGGTGCCGAACACCAGTACGACAACTACAAGAATGACGATCCAGTGTTTCCAGTCAAAAATGCCCATGACGCGTTCCTCACAATGATTTCAGGGCTCGCAGGCCCGTGTTTAATCCGTCGAGCGAGCAGCTTTTTCGGCGTGGCCGGACAGCCCGAAACGGCGATCCAGTTCATCGAGTACGGCTTGCGGGTGCTGGCCCAGCGCTGCGAGCATCACCAGGCTATGAAACCACAAGTCTGCTGTTTCGTAGATGACATCGCTGCAGTCACCACTGATGGCGGCGTCCTTGGCGGCGATGATGGTTTCGACCGACTCTTCGCCGACCTTCTCCAGAATCTTGTTCAGCCCCTTGTGATAGAGACTCGCGACGTAAGAGGAGTCGGCCGCCGCGCCTTTGCGCTCTTCCAGCACTTGAGCCAGGCGGGACAGGGTATCGGTCATGTTCAGTGTCCTGCGTGATAGATGGCGTGCGGATCTTTGAGGACCGGGTCCACAGTCTTCCATCCGGCATCGTCGTAGACGCGGTAGAAGCAGCTTTCGCGGCCAGTGTGGCAGGCGATCCCGCCGATCTGCTCGACCATCAGAATGATGACGTCAGCGTCGCAGTCCAGACGCAATTCGTGCAGTTTCTGCACGTGACCCGATTCTTCGCCTTTGCGCCACAGTTTGCCACGGGAGCGCGACCAATAGATGGCACGGTTTTCCGTGGCCGTCAGGCTCAGGGCTTCGCGGTTCATCCAGGCCATCATCAGGACGCGTCCGGTTTTATGGTCCTGCGCGATCGCCGGTACCAAACCGTCGCTGTCCCATTTAATCTCGTCCAGCCAGTCTTTCATCGTCGGCTCCGGCCGATGTGTGGGTGGGTTAGTGTGCCAGCGGCGTGCGTCGATGGCTATCGGCGCACGACCAGATAGAGCCCTGCGACCAGCATCAGCAGCGCGGGCCAGGCGCTCAGCGCCAGCCATTCATCGCCCGATTGGGTGTGGGCCGTCGCCAACAGCACGCCACCGCCCAGCAACGCGGCGCCGATCAGCCGCAAGGCCCAGTGATCGCCCCTGCGCGAGTAGGGTGGGGCGGGATCGGATCGGTGCGGCTGCGACAGGCGCTCCAGCAAGTCGCGGGTCATGTTGGCCAGATGGGGAATTTGCTCGACTTGGGATTGCAGGTTGCCGATCAGCGTTTTCGGGCTGACCCGTTCGCGCATCCAGCGTTCCAGATAGGGTTGGGCAGTGCTCCACAGATCCAGCTCCGGGTACAGCTGACGGCCCAGACCTTCGATGTTGAGCAAGGTTTTTTGCAGCAACACCAGCTGCGGCTGGACTTCCATGTTGAAGCGGCGCGCGGTCTGAAACAGACGCATCAGCACCTGGCCGAAGGAGATGTCTTTGAGCGGCTTCTCGAAGATCGGCTCGCACACGGTTCGAATGGCGGCTTCGAATTCGTTGAGTTTGGTTTCCGCCGGAACCCAGCCCGAATCGATGTGCAACTGGGCGACGCGGCGATAATCCCGCTTGAAGAACGCGAACAGGTTGCGCGCCAGATAATCCTGGTCTTCCGGGGTCAGGCTGCCGACGATGCCGCAGTCGATGGCGATGTACTGCGGGTCCCACGGCGCGACTGTGCTGACGAAAATGTTGCCGGGGTGCATGTCAGCGTGAAAAAAGCTGTCGCGAAACACTTGAGTGAAAAACAGCTCGACGCCGCGTTCGGCGAGTTTCTTCATGTCAGTGCGCTGATCGGCGAGGGTCGCCAGATCCGTGACCTGAACGCCGTAGATACGCTCCATCACCAGCACTTTTGGACGGCACCAGTCCCAATAGACCTGCGGCACATACAACATGGCCGAACCTTCGAAGTTGCGGCGCAACTGGCTCGAGTTCGCCGCTTCGCGCAACAGGTCGAGCTCGTCATAAATGGTCTTTTCGTAGTCGGCAACCACGTCGACGGGGTGCAGCAGGCGAGCGTCCGCAGACAGCCGTTCGGCGATCTTCGCGAGAATGAACAGCCACGCTAGATCCGATCCGATGACCGGTTTAAGCCCTGGCCGCACGACTTTCACGACCACTTCTTCGCCGGTCTTGAGGCGAGCGGCATGAACCTGCGCCACCGATGCAGAGGCCAGCGGCGCGACATCGAAGCGGCTGAACACGTCATTGATCTTCGCGCCCAGTTGCGACTCGATCAGCGCGATGGCCTTTTCGGAATCGAACGGTGGCACGCGGTCTTGCAACATCATCAGCTCGTCGGCGATGTCTTCGGGCAGCAAGTCGCGGCGGGTCGAAAGCAGCTGGCCGAACTTGATGAAGATCGGCCCCAGGTCTTGCAGGGCCAGTCGCAGGCGTGCGCCTCGGGTCAGCTCGTTTTTGCGCCGCGGGATCCAGCGCCACGGCAGCACAAAACGCACGGCAAGTAGCCACCATGGCAGTGGGAGGGCGAACAGCAGGTCATCGAGGCGGTAACGGATTACGACACGCTGGATGCGAAACAGGCGGCGGACGGCAAGCAGGCTCATGCGTTATCGCTGGATTTGAGGGATTGGGCCAGACGCTCGAAGCGGGCTTCGAGGCGTTCCAGGTCTTGTCGGGTCTGATCCAGTTCGGCGAAGCGGGCTTCAGCCTCGCGTTTGCCGACCAGAGTGCGGGATTCTTCGGCCAAGTACTCGGCCAGATTATGGTTCAGGCTCTCGAAACTGTTGCGGCTCCAGCGGGCGCTGTTGCGCAAGTGGCTGCCGATCAAGGGCGTGACCACCGGACCGAGCCAGCGTTGCAGCTCGTATTCCCAGTCCAGATCCAGATCCTGCAGCACGCCCACCAGTTCCAGCAGCACCCCGCTTTCGCCTTCCAGATCGACTTCGGGGCTATGCAGCACGACGTTTTTGTCTTTGCTCAGCGCCAGGCGCACGAGGCTGGCGGCGGGAGCGCGCAGGGTCACATCAGCACCGGCTTCCCAACGTGAGGCCAGCATCAGGCCTTCGTCACTGGGCAATATGTACAGGTGAAACGCAGGGCGGGTGCACTCGACCGCAATCACTTTGCCGCTCAGCCGATCAAGGCGTGGCAGGGCCGTGCTGTCCATGTGCAGCACTTGATTGATGCCGCGCTCGGCGCTGGCGAGCAAGCCGCTGATCAACATCAGGGTTTGATACCCCGGTGCAGGGCGACGATGCCGGAGGTCATGTTGTGGTAGGTCACGCGGTCGAAACCGGCTTCCACCATCATTGATTTCAGGGTTTCCTGATCCGGGTGCATGCGGATCGATTCGGCCAGGTAGCGATAACTTTCCGAATCATTGGTGATCAGCTTGCCCGCCAGCGGCATGAACGCGAACGAATAGGCGTCGTAGACCTTGGACATGACCTTGTTGGTCGGTTTGGAGAATTCCAGCACCAGCAGACGGCCGCCGGGTTTCAGGACGCGCAGCATGGAGCGGATGGCGTCTTCCTTGTGGGTCACGTTGCGCAGGCCGAAAGCGATGGTCACGCAGTCGAAATGGTTGTCCGGGAACGGCAGCTTCTCGGCGTCGGCTTGTACGAACTTGATATTGCCGGCCACGCCACGGTCGAGCAGGCGGTCGCGACCGACCTTGAGCATCGACGCGTTGATGTCGGCCAGCACCACTTCGCCGGTCGGGCCGACCAGGTGGGAAAACTTCTTGGCCAGATCCCCCGTGCCGCCTGCGATGTCCAGCACGCGATTGCCGGTGCGTACACCGGACAGCTCGATGGTGAAGCGCTTCCAGAGCCGGTGCATGCCGCCAGACAGCACGTCGTTCATCAGGTCGTACTTGGCCGCCACAGAGTGGAAAACCTCGGCGACCTTCTCGGCCTTCTGGCTTTCTGCGACGGTTTTGTAACCGAAGTGAGTGGTGGGTTCGGCATCGCTGCCTTTGCGCGGATCATTCATATCGCTGTCACCGGAATAAAGTGCCGCCATTCTAATCGTCGGGGCTGGCTTTGTCTTGACAAGGCTCACCGCCAACAGTTTCTTCGCTGGACACCGCTGGTATAGTGCCCCGACGATTGATCCCGCTGAAGGAGCCCTCCGATGGCCCGTATTACCGTGGAACGCCCGCATGCGCTGGGCAAGGACAAGGCCCGCGAAAAGGCCGAGTTACTGGCCGAGAAGCTGGGTGACAAATATGGGATCGAACACAGCTGGGACGGCGACACCGTGTCGCTGGAAGGCAAGGGTGCCAAAGGTACCGTTCAGGTCGAAGAGGCCTTGGTGCGGGTCAGCATTGAACTGAATTTCCTCCTTTCGGCCATGAGCAGCACGATTCAGTCCGAAGTGGAGCGGCAATTGGATAAGGCGCTGGCTGCCTGACATCCCGCAGGAATCAGCGTCAGACCAAGATCCTCTTACAGCATCCCAACCTAAAGCGCTTGCCAGTCACGAAGAGCGGGCGCCGCAGCGGGCCGCTAGAGCATGAGTCGAACGACTTGCTCCGAAGGGTCGCGGGATTTGCCTGCGGCTTTCAATTCAGCGAGATAGTCGTCCCACAGCGACGCTTGGCGTTGCGCCAGTTGTTCCAGGTATTCCCACGTGAACAGGCCGCTGTCATGACCGTCGTCGAAGGTCAGTTTCAGTGCGTACTGACCTGCTGGTTCGACTTTAGTCAGCCCGACGCCCAACTTGCCGAACTGCAAAATCGGCTTGCCATGCCCCTGCACCTCGGCAGACGGCGAATGCACCCGCAAAAACTCGGCGGGCAGCTGATATTCCTCACCGGGGCCGTATTTCAGCGTGAGGATTTTCGAGGCTTTGTGGAGCTGGATGGCGGAGGGCATTCGGGACATAAAAACAGCCTCAAGCTGTAAGCGATAAGCTTCAAGTAACAGCAGATTGATGCGAGCCGCAGACCCCAAGTGAAAGCAGCTTTGCGCAGCGCTGCTTTTCACTTGGGGCTTGAAGCTTACAGCTTGCGGCTGCTTTAAAGGATGTAGCGCGACAGATCTTCGTCTTCGGCCAGCTCACCCAAGTGGCTGTTGACGTACGCTGCGTCGATCTGGATCGTACCGCCGTCTTGCGCGCCGGCCAGGTCGCCCGCGCTGAAAGACACTTCTTCCAGCAGGCGTTCCAGCAGGGTGTGCAGACGACGGGCACCGATATTTTCGGTCTTCTCGTTCACCTGCCACGCAATCTCGGCCAGGCGCTTGATGCCTTCCGGCAAGAACTCGATGTTCAGGCCTTCGGTCTTGAGCAGTTCGCGGTATTGCTCGGTGAGCGAAGCGTGGGGCTCGCTCAGAATGCGCTCGAAATCCTGCGGGCTCAGGGCTTTCAGCTCGACGCGAATCGGCAGGCGGCCTTGCAGCTCAGGCACCAGGTCGCTCGGTTTGCTCAGATGGAACGCACCGGAAGCAATGAACAGAATATGGTCGGTCTTGACCATGCCCAGTTTGGTGTTGACTGTGCAGCCTTCGATCAACGGCAGCAGGTCGCGCTGGACGCCCTCACGGGAGACGTCTGCGCCACCGACGTTGCCGCGTTTGGCGACTTTGTCGATCTCGTCGATGAACACGATGCCGTGCTGCTCGACCGCCTCCAGGGCTTTGCCTTTCAACTCCTCGTCATTGACCAGGCGGCTTGCTTCTTCGTCGCGCACCATCTTCAACGCGTCTTTGACCTTCAGCTTGCGGCTCTTCTTCTTGCCCTTGCCCATATTCGCGAACAGGCTTTGCAGCTGGTTGGTCATCTCCTCCATGCCCGGTGGCGCGGAGATATCGACGCCGCCCATTTCGGCGACTTCGATTTCGATTTCCTTGTCATCCAGCTGACCTTCACGCAGGCGCTTGCGGAACAGCTGGCGGGTATTGGTATCGGTGCCTGAAGCGTCTTCATTGAAGCCCACACGCGCAGGGGGCAACAGGGCGTCGAGAATGCGATCTTCAGCAGCGTCTTCAGCGCGATGACGGACCTTGGTCATTTCCTGTTCGCGCAGCAGCTTCATGGCAGCGTCGGCCAGATCACGGATGATCGACTCAACGTCACGGCCTACGTAGCCGACTTCGGTGAACTTGGTGGCCTCCACCTTGATGAATGGCGCGTTGGCCAGTTTGGCCAGGCGACGAGCGATCTCGGTTTTACCGACGCCCGTTGGACCGATCATCAAAATGTTTTTCGGGGTGACTTCAACGCGCAACTCTTCCGGCAGTTGCATCCGGCGCCAGCGGTTACGCAGCGCGATGGCGACGGCGCGCTTGGCATCGTCCTGGCCGATGATATGGCGATTGAGTTCGTGGACGATTTCACGGGGAGTCATGGACATGGTTTTCAACGGTCCTCTTTGACGAATGAGTCCGGCCGCCGCGATGAATGGCGGCGTCTGTCGGGCTTATTCGGCGAGGTCCTGCTCCTCAATGGTGATGTTGTGGTTGGTGAACACGCAGATATCGCCCGCGATGTGCAGCGCGGTCTCGGCGATTTCCCGCGCCGACAATTCGGTTTTCAACAGCAGGGCGCGCGCGGCAGCTTGAGCGAAAGCGCCGCCCGAGCCCATGGCGATCAAACCATCTTCCGGCTCAACGACATCGCCATTACCGGTGATGATCAGTGATGCATCTTTGTTGGCAACAGCGAGCATGGCTTCGAGTCGGCTCAGCGAGCGGTCGGTGCGCCAGTCCTTGGCCAACTCGACGGCGGCGCGCACAAGATGCCCCTGGTGTTTTTCCAACTGCGCTTCGAAGCGCTCGAACAGGGTGAAGGCGTCGGCGGTCGCGCCTGCGAACCCGGCAATCACCTGACCGTGGTACAGGCGGCGAACCTTCTTCGCGTTACCTTTCATGACGGTATTGCCGAGGGAAACCTGGCCGTCACCGGCCATAACGACTTTGCCTTGGCGGCGCACTGAAACGATGGTGGTCAAGGGGAGAGTCTCCACGCTAGGGGGCGAAAATGCCCTGATGGGAACTCATATGGGGGTGGGGTCGGGTATTTCAACCGTGGGGGGTGAATGGCAGGGGTGTATGGATCTGCTTTTGGCCGAAGGCCGTTGGAGCTGGCTTGCTGGCGAAGGCGGAGGGTCAGTCCGCATAAAGGGTGACTGAACCATCGTATTCGCCAGCAACCCGGCTCCCACGCGGGATTGGCGTTTGGCCTAGCGGGCCTGACGCTGTTGCAGCAACAGGTTGCTGAATCCGCCACCCGCCAGCTGCTTCTGCGCGGTGGTCAGTTGTTCGCGGTTGCTGAACGGACCGACCAGCACGCGATACCAGGTTTCATCCTTCACTGTCCCGGATTCAACCGTTGCCGCCTGACCCAGCAAGATGATTTGCGCGCGCACCTTGTCAGCGTCGGCCTGTTTGCGGAATGAACCCGCTTGCAGGAAGAACGTCGTCACCGGCGCAGGTTTCGCCACTGGCGGTGCTGGTGGCGGCGTCAGGCCGCTGAGGGCTGCCTGGGCGCGGGCGGTGTCGATCTTCGCCGCCTGCTCAGGTGTGACCGGCGTGGTCGGTGCTGCCACGGAAGGTGGCGTCTTTTCCGGCACGGCTTCGTTCGGCACGATGACTTCCGATTCCGGCAGCAACGTGTAGAAATCGTACTTTGGCTTCACCGGCGCGGTCGGGCTCGGCGGCGTCTTGTTCGCTTCAGCGATTTTCGCGGCCTTGGCCTCTGCCTTGTTGCGCTTGATGTCATCGCCGCTGCCGGGCTCCAACTTCATCAGAAAGACGATGAACGCGCCGACGGACAGGCCGACCGCCAGCCACACCCATCCCGGAATCGGCTTCTTTGCGGGGGCCTCGTACCGGCTGGCACCGCGCTTGGGAGCAGGTTTCTTTTTGACTGCCAAGTTACATACGCTCCAGAGTTTCCAGACCCAGTAGTTGCAGGCCTTGCTTGAGGGTGCGACCGGTCAGGTGCGCGAGGCGCAGACGGCTCTGCTGTTGCTCGGGGTTTTCCGCGTTCAGGATCGGGCAGTTCTCGTAGAAGCTGGAGAACAGCCCGGCCAAGTCATACAGATAGGCGCACAGCACGTGCGGCGTGCCTTTCTCGGCGACGTTGTTCAGGGTTTCGCCGAACTGGGCCAGACGTGCGGCCAGGTCCTGCTCTTGCGGGGCTTCAAGGGCGATCTCGCCTTTGTTTGCATCGAAAGTCTCCCCCAGTTTGCGGAACACACCGACCACGCGGGTATAGGCATACAGCAGGTAAGGCGCAGTGTTGCCTTCGAAGCTCAGCATCTGATCGAAGTTGAAGCTGTAGTCACTGGCGCGGTGCTTGGACAGGTCGGCATATTTCACTGCGCTGATGCCCACGGCCTTGGCGATGGTGCGCAGTTCGTCTTCAGCGACGTCCGGATTCTTTTCTTTCACCAGCACGTAGGCGCGCTCTTCCGCTTCGTCGAGCAGGTCGACCAGCTTCACGGTGCCGCCGTCGCGGGTCTTGAACGGGCGGCCATCGGCGCCGTTCATGGTGCCGAAACCCATGTGTTCCATCTGCATGCCGTTGGTGACGAAACCGGCACGGCGGGCGACTTCGAACACTTGCTGGAAGTGCAGCGCTTGACGCTGGTCGACGAAATACAGCGCGCGATCGGCTTTCAACACGTTGCTGCGATAGCGCACGGCAGCCAGGTCGGTGGTCGCATAGAGATAGCCGCCGCCGGCCTTTTGCACGATGACGGGCAGTGGCGTGCCTTCGGCGGTTTTGAACTCTTCGAGGAACACGCACTGCGCGCCGTTGCTCTCGACCAGCAGACCGGCTTTTTTCAGGTCTGCGACGACGTTGGCCAAGTCATCGTTGTAGGCGCTTTCACCCATGACGTCTTTCGGCGTCAGATTCACGTTCAGGCGCTCGTAAACTTGCTGGCAGTGCGACAGAGAAATGTCCTTGAAACGCGTCCACAGCGTCAGGCATTCAGGGTCGCCCGCCTGCAACTTGACCACCAGACCACGGGCCCGCTCGGCAAATTCTTCGGACTCATCGAAGCGGCCTTTGGCCGCGCGGTAGAAATTTTCCAGGTCCGACAGCTCGTCGCTGGTCGCGGGGGTTTCCTGCAGATAGGCCAGCAACATGCCGAATTGGGTGCCCCAGTCGCCGACGTGGTTCTGGCGAATCACGGTGTCGCCGAGAAATTCCAGAACGTTGGCCACGCCGTCGCCGATGATGGTCGAGCGCAAGTGACCCACGTGCATCTCTTTGGCCAGGTTTGGTGCGGACAGGTCGACCACGACACGTTGAGCAGGGCCGTTCTTGCGCACCGACAACGTGGCGTCAGCCAGCGCTTCATCAAGGCGCGAGGCGAGGGCATGGGTGTTCTGGAAGAAATTGAGGAAGCCAGGACCGGCAATGTCGACCTTGGTGATCTGCTCGTCGGCCGGCAGCGCAGCGACGATTTTCTCGGCCAGATCGCGAGGCTTCAGCCCTGCAGGCTTGGCCAGCATCATCGCGATATTGCTGGCGAAATCGCCGTTTTTCTTGTCCTTGGCGTTTTCCACCTGAATCGCCGGCGTCAGCCCTTCCGGCAAGACGCCTTCGGTGACGAGTTGGCTCAGAGCTTGTTGGATCAGCTGGCGAATGGTGTCTTTCATGAGGCTCTCTTTCGACCGCAAGCGCGGCAGCGCTTCGATGCGCGGGTGGAAAAACTGGGTATTATCCGTTGCCGAAGCCCTGTTGCCAACCGGGTTGGGTGCGTGGTTGTGAATCTTCACCGTGGCGCCTACAGGCGATCTCCATATCAGTACAAATCCACTGGGTCCACATCCAGCGACCAGCGCACCGCGCGCCCGCTTGGCAGGCTTTCCAGCGCTAACAACCAGGCCGTCAGCAGTCTATGCAAGGGCGCGCGGGCGTTGGCTTGCAGCAGCAATTGCGCCCTGTATCGCCCTGCACGACGCTCCATCGGAGCCGGGACCGGGCCCAACAGTTCGATGCCGCCCAGCGACATTTCCTTCAAAAGCCGTTCCGCTTCCGCACAGGCTTCGTCTAAAAATCCTTCAGCCTGCCCCGGCTTGTGAGCTTCGGCGCGCAGCAGCGCGAGGTGGGAAAACGGTGGTAATCCCGCAGCGCGACGTTCGCTCAATGCCTGCTCGGCAAAGGCGAAATACCCCTGCTCGGTGAGCTGAATCAGCAGCGGGTGATCGGCCAGGTGCGTCTGAATGATTACCTTGCCCGGTTCTTCCGCACGCCCCGCACGGCCCGCCACCTGAACGATCAACTGGGCCATGCGTTCGCTGGCGCGGAAGTCGCCGGAGAACAGACCGCCGTCGGCATCCAGAATCGATACCAGCGTCACACGGGGGAAGTGATGACCTTTGGCAAGCATCTGCGTGCCGACCAGAATGCACGGGTGGCCCTTTTGAATCGTGGCGAACAGCTGATTCATCGCATCCTTGCGCGACGTACTGTCGCGATCGACCCGCAACACTGGATAGTCCGGAAACAGGATCGCCAGACGCTCTTCAGCGCGCTCCGTCCCTGCGCCGACAGGGCGCAAGTCAACCTTGCCGCAGGCCGGACAGTTGCGAGGCACACGCTCAACGTGGCCGCAGTGATGGCAACGCAACTCGCCCGAGCGTTGATGAACGGTCATGCGCGCATCGCAGCGATTGCATTCCGACAGCCAGCCGCAGTCATGACACAGCAGTGTCGGCGCAAACCCACGACGGTTCAGGAACACCAGCACTTGCTGTCCCGCCGCCAGGGTTTGACCGATGGCTTGCTGCATGGGGCCGGAAATTCCGCTGTCCAGCGGACGGCTTTTCACATCCAGGCGCAGGAAGCGCGGCTGTTGCGCGCCGCCCGCCCGTTCATTCAGGCGTAGGAGGGCGTACCGGCCGGTGTAGGCATTGTGCAAGCTTTCAAGTGAAGGCGTCGCCGAACCCAGCACGATCGGGATGTCTTCCTGCCGGGCGCGCACCAGTGCCAGATCCCGCGCGTGGTACCGCAGGCCTTCCTGCTGTTTATAAGAGCCGTCGTGTTCTTCGTCGATGATGATCAGGCCAGGGTGCTTCATGGGCGTGAACAGCGCCGAACGCGTGCCGATGATGATGTCCGCTTCGCCATCGCGCGCGGCCAGCCAGGCGTCCAGGCGATCGCGGTCGTTGACGGCCGAGTGCAACAGCGCGATACGGGCATTGAACCGCTGTTCGAAGCGAGCCAGGGTCTGTGGCCCGAGGTTGATTTCCGGGATCAGCACCAGCGCCTGCTTGCCCGCCTCCAACGTCTCGCGGATCAGTTGGAGATAGACCTCGGTCTTGCCGCTGCCCGTTACACCCGCGAGCAGGGATGCATGGAAACTGCCAAAGCCCGAGCGGATGGCCTCGTAGGCGGCGCGCTGCTCGGTATTCAACGGCAGTTCGGGTTGTGCCAGCCAATGTTCATGGCGCGCCACCGGGGCATGGCCGCGCACTTCCACCGTCACCAGCTCCTTGGCCAGCAGCAGGTTGAGGCTATCGCGGTTGAGCATCAGTTTGCTCAACAACTGATGGGCGACCCCGTGGGGATGCTGGGCCAGGGTTCGCAACGCCTCTTTCTGTTTCGGCGCGCGGGCGATGCGCGGATCGTCGATGCTGGCGCCGGAGGCGATCTGCCAGAAACGCTCCTGTCGAGCCTCGGCTGGCTCGCCCTGGCGCAGCAATACCGGCAGCGCCCAACTCAGCGTGTCGCCGAGGCTGTGCTGATAATACTGGGCCGTCCATAGGCACAGCTTGAACAGGGTGGGGGGCAATGGCGCTTCGTTGTCCAGCAGGGCAATCGCAGGCTTGAGTTTGTCGTCGGGCACGTCGCTGTGATCGGTGACTTCCACCAGAATGCCGATCATTTCGCGGCGACCGAACGGTACCCGCAGGCGCATGCCGGGCTGCAACGCGCTGAGCGCGACCCCTGCAGGGGCGCGGTAGTCGAACAGACGACGCAAAGGCGAGGGCAGGGCGAGGCGCAGAATGGCGTCGGGCACGCGGGGATTCCCTGTTACGAAGTATGACCAAGGGCGCGATCTTAGCAGACGACCGGCATTCACGTTCCCTTGCGTGTTTTATGTTCTCTGTTAATATGCGCGGCCTAATTCCGTGCGGTATTCAACAATCGTGTTGGGTGGCGGCACGCTAGCCTGAGGAAATACCGATGAAAGCTGATATCCATCCAGTTTACGAAGACGTCGTTGCAACCTGCAGCTGCGGCAACGTCATCCACACCCGTTCCAACCTGGCCAAGCCTCTGAGCCTGGACGTTTGCAACGAGTGCCACCCGTTCTACACCGGCAAGCAAAAGACTCTGGACGTTGGCGGTCGCGTCGACAAGTTCAAGTCCCGTTTCGGTGCGTTCGGCGCAACCAAAGCGAAGTAAGAATGGGGTATCTGGATCGCTCTTCGAGCTTGTCCAGGCTGCTCAAAAAGGCGTCCCTCGCGGGCGCCTTTTTTATGCCTGCGATTTGGCTCTCCACTGCCCACGCCCTGTGCCCGGCACCTTCGAATTTGCCAACCGCGCAGGTTCAGCGCGTGGTCGATGGCGACACCCTCCGTTTGAACGATGGCCGTAGCGTGCGGATGATCGGCCTCAACGCGCCGGAAACGGGCAAGCAAGGTCAGTCTGCCCAGCCATTTGCCGAAGCTTCGAAGCGTCGTCTGCAAACGCTGGTCGATGAAAGCGACGGGCAAGTCAGCCTGCGCGTTGGCGAACAGGCCGCCGACCGTTACGGTCGAACCCTAGCCAACGTTTACGGCCGCAACGGCGCCAACCTGGAAGCACAGTTGCTTGCTGAGGGCCTTGGTTATCTGGTGGCGATCTCGCCGAACGTTGCGCTGGTGGATTGCCAACTCGCTGCGGAAAAGACCGCGCGTCAAGCGAGGGTCGGGCTGTGGCGTGATTCGCCCGTGCAATCGCCTGAACAGATCAACAGCGGTGGCTTTGCCGTCGTCTCCGGGCGCGTGACGAATGTTCAGCACAATGGTGGTGGCGTCTGGATCGAGTTTGGTGATGCGCTGGTGCTGCGTATTGCGCCGAACCTCGTAGGTGAGTTCGACATTGCAGGTCTGCAACGTCTGAAAGGGCAGCAGGTAGAAGCGCGGGGCTGGGCAGTCGACCGATCCCGTCGAGGCGGTCTCAAGCCCGGTCAGCCACGCTGGATGATGCCCATCACCCACCCTGTCATGTTGAATACAAATTTCCGCTGATATTGTGAACATTTTTTCCGTGAATTGTTTTGCTCTGGAGGCCTTTGAACACTTGGCTCTACGCTGAAAGTCGTAGATGCGGCCTCTTGACACACGTGACCCGGCAGTCTTGTTAGGACTTTCTGACTTGCGTATGCTCGGTCGTCCGTCTGTCCAACAGCAAAAAAGCGGAATGCCCCCATGTCAGATTTGAAAACTGCCGCCCTCGATTATCACGCCAATCCTCGTCCGGGGAAGTTGAGCGTAGAACTCACCAAAGCCACCGCCACCGCTCGTGACTTGTCCTTGGCGTACAGCCCAGGCGTTGCCGAGCCCGTGCGCGAAATCGGCCGCGATCCTGAGTTGGCGTACAAATACACCGGCAAGGGTAACCTGGTCGCAGTCATCTCCGATGGCACCGCCATTCTCGGTCTGGGCAACCTTGGCCCGCTGGCTTCCAAGCCGGTCATGGAAGGCAAGGGCGTTCTGTTCAAGCGTTTTGCCGGTATTGACGTGTTTGACATCGAAGTCGATTCGGAAAGCCCGCAGGCATTCATCGACACCGTCAAGCGCATCTCCATCACTTTCGGCGGCATCAACCTGGAAGATATCAAGGCGCCTGAGTGCTTCGAAATCGAAAAGGCGCTGATTGAGCAGTGCGACATTCCGGTGTTCCACGATGACCAGCACGGCACCGCCATCGTGACCGCGGCGGGCATGATCAACGCACTGGAAATCGCTGGCAAAACCCTGGAAAGCGCGAAAATCGTTTGCCTCGGCGCCGGTGCCGCCGCTATCTCCTGCATGAAGCTGCTGGTGAGCATGGGCGCGAAGATCGAAAACATCTTCATGATCGACCGTAACGGCGTGGTGCATGCCGACCGTACCGATCTGAACCAATACAAAGCGCAGTTCGCCCACCCGACCGACAAGCGTACCCTGGCTGACGCACTGAACGGCGCTGACGTGTTCGTGGGCCTGTCGGGCCCGAACCTGCTGAGCGCCGAAGGCCTGAAGTCCATGGCGGCCAACCCGATCGTATTCGCGTGCTCGAACCCTGATCCGGAAATCTCCCCGGAGCTGGCCCACGCGACGCGCAGTGACGTGATCATGGCGACCGGCCGTTCGGACTACCCGAATCAGGTCAACAACGTACTGGGTTTCCCGTTCATCTTCCGTGGTGCTTTGGATGTTCGCGCCAAGCGCATCAACGAAGAAATGAAGATAGCGGCCGCTAACGCCCTGCGTGAACTGGCCAAGCTGCCGGTCCCGAAAGAAGTGAGCGATGCCTACGGTGGGATCGCGCTGGAGTTCGGTCGTGAATACATCATCCCGAAACCGCTGGACGTGCGCCTGCTGACGGTCGTTTCTGATGCGGTTGCCAAGGCGGCCATCGAAACCGGCGTCGCTACCCTGCCGTATCCGAAGCACTACCCGCTGACCAACGTGGATCAAGTCTTCAACGGCTAAAAACAGTCGCTGCTCCACAAAAAAACCGGCCCTAAGAGGCCGGTTTTTTTGTGGGTCTTGAGTTTTGCTTCGACTGTAGGAGTGAGCTTGCTCGCGATTACGGTGTATAAGCCACCTCGCTATTGGCTGGCATGCCTTTATCGCGAGCAAGCTCACTCCTACACGGATCAAAACAGATCGATCGGCGCCGATTCGTCCGCTGGCAACGGGCTGCCCGGCGCAGGGCTACCGTTCAGCTCGTTCACGCTTGGCGGGGTGTCTTCGCTTTTGAATAGCTCGAAGAACGCACCCGCGGTACTTGGCGTCGCAGAGCGGCCGCTGATCGGGTCGATACGCAAGCTGAGGATGCCGTCCGGTTCAGCCTGAACGTGCGGCGGCTTGTCCTTGAGGGCGGCGCTCATGTAGTTCATCCAGATCGGCAGCGCGACCGTGCCACCGAATTCGTGACGACCCAGGCTTTCTGGCTGGTCGAAACCGGTCCACACGGTGGTCACGTAGTCACCGTTATAGCCGGAGAACCAGGCGTCTTTCGAATCGTTGGTCGTACCGGTCTTGCCCGCGATGTCGGGACGGTTCATCGACAGTGCGCGGCGACCGGTGCCGCGTTTGATCACGTCTTGCAGCATGCTGTTTAAGATGTACGTGGTGCGGCCGTCGACGATACGCGGAGCGACTGCCGGGGCAGGCGGTGCGCCGTTGGCGTCGAGGGCGTTCGGCACGGTATTGGCCGTCAACGTAGGCGTCTCCGGAGCGGCGTAGGCCGTCGCGTTGCTGACCATGGCCTCGTTGACCGCCTTGGGATTAGGGTCGTTGGCTGGCACGGTCGGCGGGTTGGCGACGAACAGCGTTTTGCCTTCGCGGTCCTCGATTTTGTCGATCAGATACGGGCTGACCTTATAACCGCCGTTGGCGAAGGTGCTCCAGCCGCTGACGATTTCCATCGGGGTCAGTGTTGCAGTCCCCAAGGCCAGCGACAGGTTGGGCGGCAAGTCCTGTTTGTTGAAGCCGAAGCGGGTGATGTAGTTGATCGCCGTGTTGACCCCCAGGCTTTGCAACAGGCGGATCGATACCAGGTTGCGTGACTTGTACAGCGCCTCGCGCAGGCGGATCGGGCCAAGGAACGTGCCGGTGTCGTTTTTCGGACGCCACACCTTGTCGACCGCTTCGTCGACGAACACGATCGGCGCGTCGTTCACCAGGCTCGCCGCCGTGTAACCATTGTCCAGCGCGGCCGAGTACAGGAACGGCTTGAAGCTCGAACCGGGCTGGCGCTTGGCCTGCATCGCCCGGTTGTAGTTGCTCTGCTCGAAGGCGAAGCCGCCCACCAACGCGCGAATCGCACCGTTGTGCGGGTCCAGCGATACCAGCGCGCTTTGCGCCTGCGGGATCTGGCTGAATTTGAGGGAATTGTCCGGTTGCCGCTGCACCCGCACCAGATCACCCACGTGGGCGACGTCCGATGGCTGTTTCGGATTAGGGCCGACGCTGTTGGTGTTCAGGAACGCTTTCGCCCATTTCATGCTGTCCCAGGCAACGGTTTCTTCTTTCTCACCATTGCGGGTCAGGACGTGAATGCCGGTCTTGTCGATTTGGCTGACGATCGCCGGCTCAAGCCCGCTGATCGGCCGCTGTTTGGTCAGCTCCTGCGCCCAGCCGTCGCGGGTCAGGCCCGGTAAGCGGCTTTCAGGCCCGCGATAGCCATGGCGCTGATCGTATTCAATCAGACCATCCTGAACGGCTTTATTGGCATCTTCCTGAAGATTGCTTGGAACAGTGGTGGTGACGCGGAAACCTTCTGTGTAGGCTTCGCTGCCGTAGCGGCCGACCATCTCGGCGCGGGCCATTTCAGCGATGTACGGCGCATTCACTTCCGGGCTCTGGACGTGATAACTGGCATTGATCGGCTCCGCCAGCGCGGTCTGATAGGTGTTCTGGTCGATTTTGCCCAGCTTGTACATGCGACCCAGAATCCAGTCGCGGCGCTCTTTGGCGCGCACCGGGTTGGCCAGTGGGTTGAATCGTGACGGCGCTTTGGGCAGACCAGCGATCATCGCCATCTGGGCGACGCTCAAGTCACGAATGGATTTGCCGTAATAAACCTGTGCGGCGGCCTCGATACCATAAGCCCTGTTGCCCAGGTAGATCTTGTTGACGTAGAGCTCGAGAATCTCGTCTTTGGTGAGTTGGCGCTCGATTTGCAAGGCCAAGAGAATCTCGGTGGTTTTGCGTGAGAAACTTCGCTCGCTGGTCAGGAAGTAATTCTTGGCGACCTGCATGGTGATGGTCGAGCCACCGGACTGGATATGGCCGCTTTTCACCAGTTGACTGGCGGCGCGCATCAGGCTGCCGGGGTCCACGCCATAGTGATTGGCGAAGTTATCGTCTTCGGCGGACAGCAGCGCATGGATGAAATTGGGCGGAATATCGGCGAAACGGATCGGAGAGCGGCGCATTTCGCCAAACTCTGCAATGAGTTTGCCATCGCTGCTAAATACGCGCAGCGGGATTTGCAGCTGAATATTGCGCAGGGCATCGACCGAGGGCAGGTTCGGCGACAGGTAAAGGAAGGCGCCGCTCAAACCGAGCAAGAGGCCGCAAACAACAGCGACAATGGACCACCAGAAAAACTTCAGCAGGCGTATCAAGGCTTTTGGATTTCCAGAAAAAAGAATGGGTTAAGCGCAGGCATTTACAAATGAACACGCCTTGAAGCTTTGCTACACGAAAAAAACGCTGGGCATTATAAGCATTTTTCGTCGACGAGCGTTATTTGCGCTACTGTCAAGGCTGCCGACAGTGGCGTTGGACAAAAAAATCTCCGTAAGTGACGGAAACGCATAGGGAATCGGTTGTGTTCGAACTCTTCAGTAAGAAGGCCAATACCCTTCTAGGGATCGATATTAGCTCCACCTCGGTGAAACTCCTTGAACTGAGTCGTTCCGGCACCCGCTACAAGGTCGAGTCCTACGCGGTCGAGCCGCTGCCTGCCAACGCAGTGGTGGAAAAGAACATCGCCGAGCTGGAAGGGGTCGGCAATGCGTTGACGCGAGTACTGGTAAAGGCCAAGACAAACGTCAAAATCGCGGCGGTCGCTGTTGCGGGGTCGGCGGTCATTACCAAAACCATCGAAATGGACGCCGGTCTTTCCGACGACGAGATGGAAAACCAGCTCAAAATCGAAGCCGACCAGTACATTCCCTACCCGCTGGAAGAAGTCGCTATCGATTTCGAGGTCCAGGGCTATTCGGCGCGCAATCCCGAGCGTGTCGACGTGCTGCTGGCAGCCTGCCGTAAGGAAAACGTCGAAGTGCGCGAAGCTGCCTTGGCGCTGGCCAACCTGACAGCGCGCGTGGTCGATGTCGAAGCCTACGCGCTGGAGCGCTCCTTTGGTCTGTTGTCCGCTCAGTTGGGTCAGGATCACGAACAACTGACCGTCGCAGTCATCGACATCGGCGCCACCATGACCACCCTCAGCGTGCTGCACAACGGCCGCATCATCTATACCCGCGAGCAACTGTTCGGCGGGCGCCAACTCACCGAGGAGATCCAGCGCCGCTACGGTTTGTCCGTGGGCGAAGCGGGGCTGGCGAAGAAGCAGGGCGGTTTGCCCGACGATTACACGCTCGAGGTGCTGCAGCCGTTCAAGGACGCTGTGGTCCAGCAGGTCTCTCGTTCTCTGCAGTTCTTCTTCGCCGCCGGCCAGTACAACCGTGTCGACTACATCATGCTGGCAGGCGGGACGGCATCCATTGCCGGACTTGACCGTTTGATCCAGGAGCGTCTCGGGACCCCGACCATGGTCGCCAACCCCTTCGCCGACATGGCGCTTAGCGCCAAAGTCAACGCAGGCGCGCTGGCCAGCGACGCTCCGGCCTTGATGATCGCGTGCGGTCTGGCGTTGAGGAGCTTCGATTAATGGCACGGATTAACTTACTTCCCTGGCGTGAACAACTGCGCGAAGAGCGCAAGAAACGCTTCTTGCTTTCGTTGGCGGGCGTATTGGTCGCCGGTGTCGGCGCCATTTTCCTGGCTGATCAATATTTGAGCAGCGCAATCGCCCATCAGAATGCACGCAACCAGTTCATCAAGACCGAAATCGTCCAGCTCGACGCAAGAATCAAAGAAATCAGCGAACTGAAGGCCCGGCGCAAGCAGCTGTTGGAGCGGATGAAGATCATTCAGGACTTGCAGGGCAACCGCCCGATCATTGGCCGCATCTTCGATCAATTGGCGCGCACGTTGCCGGACGGGGTGTATTTCAACGAAGTGAAGATGACGGACAAGTTGATCAGTATTTCCGGGGCGGCGGAGTCCAACAACCGGGTTTCGGACCTGTTGCGTAATCTGGAAGCGTCCGATTGGCTGGAGTCGCCGAGTCTGACCGAAGTCAAGGCGAACAGCGTCGCCGGGTCGGCGGATCAGTCCAACGCCTTTCAGCTGACGGTCCGCCAGACGCAGCCTGCAGCCGAACCTGCGACGCCGGTGAAGGGGGCCAAGCCATGAATCTGAACGAATGGCTGGACAGCCTGCGCAAGATCGACATCAACGATCTGGACGTCAACAATCTCGGTTCCTGGCCCGCTGCGGTGAAGACCATCGCGGGGGCGTTGTTGCTCGTGTTGGTGCTGGCCGGTGGGTATTTTTTCTATATCCAGGACATGCAAACCCAGCTGGATCAGGCGCGCAATGACGAGACGGCCTTGAGAGAGCAGTTCTCCAATAAGGCGTATCAGGCAGCGAACCTCCCGGCCTACAAGACCCAAATGGTCGACATGGAAAACACCTTCGGCGCGCTGCTGCGGCAATTGCCCAGCGACACCGAAGTGCCGGGCCTGCTGGAAGACATCACCCGTACGGGGTTGGGCAGTGGCCTCGAGTTCGAAGAAATCAAGCTTTTGCCCGAGGCGGCACAGCAGTTTTACATCGAGCTGCCGATTCAGATCACTGTGACCGGCGCTTATCACGACTTGGCGACGTTCGTCAGCGGCGTGGCCAGCCTGCCGCGGATCGTCACTTTGCATGATTTTGAAATCAAACCGGTGGACGCCAAATCCCCTGGAAAACTGCGCATGAGCATCCTAGCCAAGACCTATCGCTACAACGATAAGGGGCTTCAGAACATCGACAACAAAGGACCTGCGAAATGAGGGCCTTGCATTGGTTGTGCGTCGGCGCCGCGCTGATCGGGTTGGCAGGTTGCGACAGTTCCAGTGATTTCGACGACTTGAAGCAGTTCATGGCCGACGTGCGCGCACGCCCGGTAGGCAACATCGAACCGATGCCGAAATTTCGGCCCTATGAAGCGTTTACCTACGCGGCGGCGAGCCTGCGCAGCCCGTTTCAGCCACCGATCAAGGTCGATCTGATTGCCCGGCAGAAAGGCACGCACCTGGTCCAGCCGGATCCGACGCGGGTCAAGCAATTCCTGGAAGGCTTCAACATTGATGGCTTCGAAATGGTCGGCACGTTAAGCAACGAAAGCGGTATGTTCGCGCTGCTGCGCGGGGCCGGTGGGGTGCATCGGGTCAAGGTAGGCGATTATCTGGGCCGCAACGACGGCCGGATCGTGTCGATCACCGAGTCCGAGGTGCAAGTGATCGAGATCGTGCCTGATGGAGAGGGAGCGTGGCTTGAGCGGCCGCGCAGCATATCCCTGAAAGAACGCTCATGAAGACGGCAAGCAAGCGAAACACCTTCGGATCTGCACAGTGGTGGAATGTGAACATGACTAGGATTCTTTCGATTATCGGCGTGTCGCTATGGATGGCGATGCTTTCACCGATTCTCCAGGCGGCCAACCTCAAGACGCTGGATGTCGCCGCACTGCCGGGGGATCGGGTCGAGTTGAAACTGTCCTTCGACGGACCGGTTGCGGCCCCTCGTGGCTACACCACTGAGCAGCCGGCGCGCATTGCACTGGATCTGCCGGGTGTGACCAGTCAATTGGCGATCAAGAGCCGGGACTTGGGATCGGGTAACGCCCATAGCGTCGTGGTGGTCGAAGCCAAGGATCGCACCCGCGTGATCATCAACCTGACGACGCTCGCGCCTTATAGCTCGCGCGTCGACGGTAATAACCTGTTCGTCGTGGTCGGGCAGGGCGCAGCCGCCGCCCAAGGCTCGCAACCCAGCACCGCTCAAGGGGCGCCTCGCGTCAACGTGCCTGCGGCATCGGCCAGCGCTGCGCAGACCAAGCCAGCCCCTCGCTCGTTTGCACCTGGCCCGCGTTCGGTCAAAAACGTCGACTTTCAGCGCGGAGAATTGGGTGAAGGCAACGTCGTCATCGAACTGAGCGACGTCGGCATCGCCCCGGACATTCAGGAGCAGGGCGGCAAGATTCGCGTGGATTTTGCCAAGACTCAACTGCCTGAGCCGCTGCGGGTGCGCCTCGATGTGAAGGATTTCGCCACGCCGGTGCAGTTCGTCAACGCCAGCGTCAGCGGTGACAAGGCGAGCATTTCCATCGAGCCCTCTGGTGCATTCGATTATTCGGCGTATCAAACCGAGAACAAACTGACCATCAGCGTGCGTCCGTTGACAAACGAAGACGTCGCCCGTCGCAATGCGGACAAGCTGGTGTACACCGGCGAGAAGCTATCGCTGAACTTTCAGGACATTGACGTGCGCTCGGTGCTGCAACTGATCGCCGACTTCACCAACCTCAACCTCGTGGCCAGCGACACTGTTCAAGGCGGCATCACCCTGCGTCTGCAAAACGTGCCATGGGATCAGGCGCTTGACCTGGTCCTCAAGACCAAAGGCCTCGACAAGCGCAAGATCGGCAACGTGTTGCTGGTCGCTCCCGCTGACGAGATCGCCGCCCGAGAGCGCCAGGAGCTGGAATCGCTGAAGCAGATTTCCGAACTGGCGCCCCTGCGCCGTGAGCTGTTGCAAGTGAACTATGCCAAGGCGGCAGATATCGCCAAGCTCTTCCAGTCGGTCACCAGCGCGGAGTCGAAAACCGACGAGCGCGGGTCGATCACCGTCGATGAGCGCACCAATAACATCATCGCCTATCAGACCCAGGACCGGCTCGACGAGCTGCGTCGCATCGTCTCGCAGCTGGATATTCCGGTGCGTCAGGTGATGATCGAAGCGCGCATTGTCGAAGCCAACGTCGACTACGACAAGGCCCTCGGCGTGCGCTGGGGCGGCTCGACGAACCGCGGAAATTTCACCGCCGGCGGTAATGGCACGGTGACAGGCGCGGGTAATACCAATGGCCCGTATGTAGACATGGGTGTCGCTAACCCGACGTCGTCGATCGGTCTGGGTTTCCTGACCAACAACACCATCCTTGACCTTGAGCTGACCGCCATGGAGAAGACCGGCAACGGCGAAGTGGTGTCGCAACCCAAGGTCGTCACCTCGGACAAGGAAACTGCGAAAATCCTGAAAGGCACCGAAGTGCCTTATCAGGAAGCCAGCTCCAGCGGCGCGACGTCGGTGTCGTTCAAAGAGGCCTCGTTGTCTCTGGAAGTGACCCCGCAGATCACGCCGGATAACCGCATCATCATGGAAGTCAAGGTGACCAAGGACGAGCCTGACTACGTGAACACCGTGCTGGGCGTGCCGCCGATCAAGAAAAACGAAGTCAACGCCAAAGTGCTGGTGGCCGACGGCGAAACCATCGTGATTGGCGGCGTGTTCTCGAATACGCAGAATAAAGTCGTCGATAAGGTGCCATTTTTGGGCGATGTGCCGTATGTTGGCCGCCTTTTCCGGCGGGATGTGGTCTCGGAGAAAAAATCCGAGCTGTTGGTGTTCCTCACCCCGCGTATCATGAACAACCAGGCGATTGCTGTGAGTCGTTGATTCTGTGCGAAATTTAATACTTGTGGGGCCGATGGGGGCTGGCAAAAGCACCATCGGTCGTCTGCTGGCCAAAGAGCTTCGACTGCCGTTCAAGGATTCCGACAAGGAAATCGAGCTGCGAACGGGCGCCAATATCCCGTGGATCTTCGACAAGGAAGGTGAGGCGGGCTTCCGAGATCGCGAACAGGCCATGATCGCTGAGCTGTGCGCCTACGATGGCGTGGTCCTCGCGACCGGTGGCGGCGCGGTCATGCGTGAAGAAAACCGTCGTGCCCTGCACGCGGGCGGACGGGTGATCTACCTGCATGCTTCCGTAGAGCAGCAGGTTGGCCGCACTTCCCGTGATCGTAACCGGCCTCTCTTGCGCACCGCAGACCCCGCTCGGGTGCTTCGCGAGCTGCTGACCCTCCGCGATCCGCTGTATCGGGAAATCGCCGATGTCATCATCGAGACCGACGAGCGGCCACCCCGGATGGTGGTGCTTGACATCCTCGCCCTGTTGGCCGAGCTTCCTCCCCGTTAAAGCGCAAGCGGAAATGCGCTATCCTCGGCGACCATAAAAAGCAGGGTCGCCAAATGGCCTTGCGCCTTGGTCCGTATTGACGCGTTTGGCGTCGAACAGGCTTCCAATTGTTATACAGAGTGTGGGGATACATGCAGACACTTACGGTCGAGCTTGGCGAGCGGAGCTACCCGATCCACATTGGCGAAGGGTTGTTGGATCAGCCTGACCTGCTCAGGCCCTACATCGCTGGCAAACAGGTCGCGATCGTTTCCAACAGCACTGTCGCGCCGCTCTATATCGAGCGTCTGACCAAAACGCTGGCCGGGTACAACGTGCTGCCCATCGTGCTTCCCGACGGCGAAGCCTTCAAGAACTGGGAAACCCTGCAACTCATCTTCGATGCCCTGCTGACCGCGCGCCATGACCGCCGCACCACGGTGATTGCGCTGGGGGGCGGTGTGATCGGAGACATGGCCGGATTCGCGGCCGCGTGCTATCAGCGTGGTGTGGATTTCATTCAGGTGCCCACCACGCTGCTGTCGCAGGTCGATTCGTCCGTGGGTGGCAAGACAGGCATCAACCATCCACTGGGCAAGAACATGGTCGGCGCGTTCTATCAACCGAACGCTGTGCTGATCGACACGGCCTCGCTGAGCAGCCTGCCTGAACGCGAGCTGTCTGCCGGGCTTGCCGAGGTCATCAAATACGGCCTGATATGTGACGAGCTGTTCCTGACGTGGCTCGAAGAGAATATGGACAAGCTGCGTGGTCTGGATCAGGCGACGTTGACCACGGCTATCGAGCGCTCCTGTGCGGCCAAGGCTGCCGTGGTCGGTGCCGATGAGCGGGAGTCGGGGGTGCGCGCTACGTTGAACCTGGGCCATACCTTCGGCCATGCCATCGAAACTCATATGGGTTACGGGGTCTGGCTGCATGGTGAGGCTGTCGCCGCCGGTACGGTCATGGCGCTGGAAATGTCCGCGCGTCTGGGCTGGATCAACGAGCAAGAGCGGGATCGCGGCATCCGTCTCTTTCAGCGCGCCGGTTTACCGGTCGTGCCACCTGAAGACATGACGCCTGAGCATTTCCTGGAGCACATGGCGGTGGACAAGAAGGTGATTGACGGTCGTCTGCGCCTGGTGCTGCTGCGCCGGATGGGCGAAGCAGTCGTGACCGACGAATATCCAAGAGAAGTACTACAGGCCACACTGGTCGCGAACTACCGCGCCTTGGTGGATCAGCTTAGAGGTTAATGAGAAATCCATGACAAGCTTGCACGCCGATGAGGCCTTCCTCGGTCACTATCAATTGAGTCATGACCCCTTTGCCACGCGGGTCCCCGGCTTCAAGTTTTTCCCTGCCCAGCGCAAACCCGTGCTGGGTCAATTGCACCATCTCGCCCGCTACAGCCAGTTGCTGCTGTTGGTCACCGGTCCTCACGGCAGCGGCAAGACCCTGCTGCGCCAGGCCCTGGTCGCCAGCACCAACAAGCAGTCTGTGCAAAGCGTGGTGGTCTCGGCGCGTGGCGCTGGCGATGCGTCGGGGGTGTTGCGTCAGGTCGCTCAGGCGCTCAACGTCGCGCATCCGGAAATGCAGTCCATCCTGTCGCAGGTCGTGCAACTGGGTTTGACCGGTCAAGAAGTCTACGTCCTGGTGGACGATGCCGAACAACTGGGCGAATCCGCACTCGAAGCGTTGTTGGGTTTGGCGGCGGGCACCCCAGAAGGGCGTCCGCATGTCTTCCTGTTCGGCGAGGCTTCGATCATTGATCGTCTGGATCAGCTGTGCGCCGAGAGCGGTTCGGAAGAAGAGCGTTTTCACGTCATCGAGCTGGCACCGTACACCGAAGAAGAAACCCGTGAGTATCTGGCTCAGCGCCTGGACGGCGCCGGTCAAGGCATTGAAGTGTTCAGCGCCGAGCAGATCACCGATATTCACGAACAGTCCAATGGATGGCCGGGCGCGATCAACCAGGTCGCGCGCGACTCGATGATCGAAGCCATGATCGCCAGCCGCTCTGCGGTCAAGCGTCCAAGTATGGGGTTCAAGATGCCTAAGAAACACGTGTTGGCTTTGGGTGGGGTTGTGGTCGCGGCGGTGCTCGCGGCGTGGTTGATTCCAGGGCGCAATAGCGCGCCAACGGCTCCGGCTAATTCCCAGGCACAACTGCCGCTGGGGCAGGGCAATGCGCCTGCACAGCAATCGAACAACGGCGGTCCAGCCATCGAGTTCGCCGGTAACTCGCAGCCGATGCCGCTACCGTTGGTCGGTAACTCGCAGCCGGTGATGCGCGGTCCGCTGGCTGAAGCCGCAGGTTCGGGCGAAGGCGATGGCGAAGACGGCGGCCCGGCAGCCAATCAGTCGTTGCAGCCGCCGACCGTGACCACGACGGCCCCGCCTGCCGGTGCGACGGCGGGCCCTGCTCCACAAATGGCCCAGACTCAAGTGCCGACACCTCGCCCGGCGCCAGCACCGGCGGCTAAACCGACGCCCGCGCCCGCACCTGCGGCCAAACCTGCTCCTGCCCCAACGCAGGTTGCGACGGCCAAGCCAGCGCCTAAACCTGCTGAAAAACCGGCGGCTGCGGCACCTGCCTCTGCTGGCGGGACGTGGTACGCCGGTCAGGCCCCAACGCACTTCGTGGTGCAAATTCTCGGCACCAGCTCCGAAGCCACTGCGCAAAGCTATGTCAAAGAGCAAGGCGCCGAGTACCGCTACTTCAAGAAAACCCTGCAAGGAAAACCGTTGTTCGTGGTGACGTACGGCAGTTTCGCCGACCGCAACGCAGCGCTTGCCGCTATCAAGAACTTGCCAGCGAAGGTTCAGGCTGGTAAACCTTGGCCTCGCACTGTCGGCAGCATCCAACAGGAACTCGCCGCAGCCCGCTGATCATGTCGCGACCTTACCCAGGTCGCGCAGTTGGCTCCCCCGAAGATCGCGCACGAGCGTGCTGCCAATGAGCAGCGCGCCTTGCGGTGTCTGCGTCTCAGACACGCATTGAACTTTGGGCTCTCTTTGGTCAGACTCGCAACAAAGCTCTGGCTAGCATGAGAAACGATAAAAACCTTTCACTAATGCGACATGAATTTGCGACATTTCGTCGCTAAATTTGTGAGGCTTTGTGTCGGTGTGTACAATGACCTCCCTTTTGCTCCCGCAAAGCCGGCGTACGTTCGGCGTGGATGGTAAATGGCTGAATTGAAAAGAAATTTGCCTCGGTAAGAGGCAGCCTGGTGAGAATGTGTCTATGAAAGCAGGTCTGTATCAACCAGAAGAATTCAAGGATAACTGCGGTTTCGGTCTGATTGCTCATATGCAGGGCGAACCCAGTCATCATCTGTTGCAGACGGCGATTGAAGCCCTGACCTGCATGACCCACCGAGGTGGGATCAACGCCGACGGCAAGACCGGTGACGGTTGCGGGCTGTTGATTCAAAAACCCGACGCGTTCCTGCGTGCCATGGCCAACGAGCACTTTGGTACCGAGCTTCCACGCCAGTATTGCGTGGGCATGGTGTTCCTCAACCAGGACGACGCCAAAGCAGAAGCCGCCCGCGAAAACATGAACCGCGAGATTCTCGCCGAAGGCTTGACCCTTGTGGGCTGGCGCCAAGTGCCTATCGACACCAGCGTTCTCGGCCGTCTGGCGCTGGAGCGTCTGCCCAAGATCGAGCAGGTGTTCATCGGAGGCGAGGGCCTGAGCGATCAGGAATTCGCGATCAAGCTCTTTTGTGCTCGCCGTCGGTCGTCGGTCTCCAATGCGGCCGACACCGATCACTACATCTGCAGCTTTTCGCACAAGACCATCATCTATAAAGGCCTGATGATGCCGCGTGACCTCACGGCCTTCTACCCAGACCTTAACGACGAACGTCTGCAAACCGCCATTTGCGTGTTCCACCAGCGTTTCTCGACCAACACCCTGCCGAAATGGCCGCTCGCTCAGCCGTTCCGCTTCCTCGCCCATAACGGCGAGATCAACACCATCACTGGTAACCGCAACTGGGCGCAGGCCCGTCGCACCAAGTTCAGCAACGATCTGATGGACCTCGACGAGCTGGGTCCGCTGGTCAATCGCGTCGGCTCCGACTCTTCGAGCATGGACAACATGCTGGAGTTGATGGTGACCGGCGGTATCGACCTGTTCCGTGGCGTGCGCATGCTGGTGCCGCCTGCGTGGCAGAACGTCGAGACCATGGACCCGGATCTGCGCGCGTTCTACGAATTCAACTCCATGCACATGGAACCGTGGGACGGCCCGGCCGGCATCGTGATGACCGAAGGTCGCCACGCAGTCTGTCTGCTCGACCGTAACGGTCTGCGCCCGGCCCGTTGGGTTACCACGAAAAACGGCTATATCACCCTCGCGTCGGAAATCGGCGTGTGGAATTACACGCCTGAAGACGTCATCGCCAAGGGCCGTGTCGGTCCAGGCCAGATCTTTGCCGTGGACACCGAAACCGGCCAGATCCTCGACACCGACGCCATCGATAGCCGTCTGAAATCGCGCCATCCGTACAAGCAGTGGCTGCGCAAGAACGCGCTGCGCATTCAGGCGACGCTGGAAGATCACGACCACGGTTCAGCGTTCTACAACCCGGATCAGCTCAAGCAGTACATGAAAATGTTCCAGGTCACGTTCGAAGAGCGCGATCAGGTGCTGCGCCCGCTGGGCGAGCAAGGTCAGGAAGCCGTGGGTTCCATGGGTGACGACACGCCGATGGCCGTGCTGTCCCGCCGCGTGCGCACGCCGTACGACTATTTCCGTCAGCAGTTCGCGCAGGTTACCAACCCGCCGATCGACCCGTTGCGTGAAGCGATCGTCATGTCGCTGGAAGTCTGCCTCGGTGCCGAGCGCAACATCTTCCAGGAATCGCCTGAGCATGCATCTCGCGTGATCCTCAGCTCGCCGGTCATCTCGCCAGCCAAATGGCGCTCGTTGATGAACCTGGATCGCCCTGGTTTCGACCGCGCGATCATCGACCTGAACTACGACGAAGCCACCGGCCTTGAGGCCGCTGTGCGTAACGTCGCCGATCAGGCCGAGGAGGCGGTGCGTGCTGGCCGTACCCAGATCGTGCTGAGCGACCGTCACATTGCACCGGGCAAACTGCCGATCCACGCGTCGCTGGCCACCGGTGCGGTACACCATCGTCTGACCGAAAAAGGCCTGCGCTGCGACAGCAACATCCTGGTCGAAACCGCGACCGCTCGCGATCCGCATCACTTCGCTGTACTGATCGGCTTTGGCGCTTCGGCGGTCTACCCGTTCCTGGCGTACGAAGTGTTGGGCGACCTGATCCGCACCGGTGAAGTGCTGGGCGATCTGTACGAAGTCTTCAAGAACTACCGCAAAGGCATCACGAAGGGCCTGCTGAAGATTCTGTCGAAGATGGGCATTTCGACCGTCGCCTCGTACCGCGGTGCGCAGCTGTTCGAAGCCATCGGCCTGTCCGAAGAAGTGTGCGAGCTGAGCTTCCGTGGCGTACCCAGCCGCATCAAGGGCGCGCGTTTCGTCGACATCGAAGACGAGCAGAAAGCACTGGCCGGCGAAGCCTGGAGTCCGCGCAAGCCGATCCAGCAAGGCGGCCTGCTGAAGTTCGTCTACGGCGGCGAATATCACGCCTATAACCCTGACGTGGTGGCGACGTTGCAAGCCGCCGTTCAGCAGGGCGACTACAGCAAATTCAAGGAATACACCGCGCTGGTGGATAAGCGTCCGGTGTCGATGATCCGCGACCTGTTCAAGGTCAAAGAGCTCGACACGCCGCTGTCCATTGATGACATCGAGCCGCTGGAAGCGATCCTCAAGCGTTTTGACTCGGCGGGCATCTCCCTGGGCGCTCTGTCGCCGGAGGCGCACGAAGCGTTGGCTGAGGCGATGAACCGGCTGGGCGCACGCTCCAACTCCGGCGAAGGTGGGGAAGACCCGGCGCGTTACGGCACCATCCGCAGCTCCAAGATCAAACAGATCGCCACCGGTCGTTTCGGTGTGACGCCTGAGTACCTGGTCAACGCCGACGTGTTGCAGATCAAAGTCGCCCAAGGCGCCAAGCCGGGCGAGGGCGGTCAATTGCCGGGCGGCAAGGTCAACGGTCTGATCGCCAAGCTGCGTTACGCAGTTCCAGGTGTGACGCTGATCTCGCCGCCGCCGCACCATGACATCTACTCGATCGAAGACTTGTCGCAGCTGATTTTCGACCTCAAGCAGGTCAACCCGTCGGCGCTGGTCTCAGTCAAGCTGGTGGCAGAAGCGGGCGTGGGTACCATTGCCGCCGGTGTGGCCAAGGCCTATGCCGACCTGATCACCATTTCCGGCTACGACGGCGGCACCGGTGCATCGCCGCTGTCGTCGATCAAATACGCGGGCGCGCCGTGGGAAATCGGCTTGGCCGAAACCCACCAGACCCTGCGCGGCAACGACCTGCGCGGCAAAGTCCGGGTGCAGACCGACGGTGGTCTGAAAACCGGTCTGGACGTGATCAAGGCCGCGATTCTGGGCGCCGAGAGCTTCGGCTTCGGTACGGCACCAATGATCGCGCTGGGCTGTAAATACCTGCGCATCTGCCACCTGAACAACTGCGCCACCGGCGTCGCGACTCAGAACGACAAGCTGCGCAAGGATCACTACATCGGCACCGTCGACATGGTGATCAATTTCTTCACCTACGTGGCGGAAGAAACCCGCGAGTGGCTGGCCAAGCTGGGCGTGCGCTCGCTGGAAGAGCTGATCGGCCGCACCGATCTGCTGGACATTCTGCCGGGCGAAACCGCCAAGCAGCAGCATCTTGACCTCACGCCGCTGTTGGGCAGCGATCACATCCCGGCCGACAAACCGCAGTTCAGTTTGGTCGATCGCAACCCACCGTTCGACAAGGGCCTGCTAGCCGAGAAGATGGTCGAAATGGCCAAATCGGCCATCGAGTCCAAAGCGGGCGGCGAATACGAGCTCGACATCTGCAACTGCGATCGCTCCATCGGCGCGCGCATTTCCGGTGAAATCGCCAAGCTGCACGGCAACCAGGGCATGAAAGACGCGCCTGTCACGTTCCGCTTCAAGGGCACCGCTGGTCAGAGCTTCGGCGTGTGGAACGCCGGTGGCCTGAACATGTACTTGGAAGGCGACGCCAACGACTACGTCGGCAAAGGCATGACGGCAGGCAAACTGGTGATCGTGCCGCCGAAAGGCAGCCCGTTCAAAACCCAGGACAGCGCCATCATTGGTAACACCTGCCTTTACGGCGCCACCGGCGGCAAGCTGTTTGCGGCGGGTACGGCGGGCGAGCGTTTCGCGGTGCGTAACTCGGGCGCTCACACGGTCGTTGAAGGCACGGGCGATCACTGCTGCGAGTACATGACTGGCGGTTTCGTCTGCGTTCTCGGCAAGACCGGCTACAACTTCGGCTCCGGCATGACTGGCGGGTTCGCCTACGTGCTCGATCAGGACAACACCTTCGTTGACCGGGTCAATCACGAACTGGTCGAGATCCAGCGCATCAGCGGCGAAGCGATGGAAGCCTATCGCAGCCATCTGGAGCGCGTGCTCGCTGAATACGTGACCGAGACCGATAGTGAGTGGGGCCGTAATCTCTGGGAAAACCTGGACGACTACTTGCGCCGCTTCTGGCTGGTCAAACCGAAGGCCGCCAACCTCAAGTCCTTGCTGTCGAGTACACGCGCCAACCCGCAATAAGTCCTGGCGGCAGCTTCAAGCGACAAGCTTCAAGCTGCAAGCCAAAGCGGTACGCGGTGTCGGAAATAAATTTGATCGCTTCAAGCTTGTAGCTTGGGGCTTGCAGCTTGAGGCTGCTTCAAGAGGTTGAAAAGAATGGCTGAACGTCTGAGTAACGACTTCCAGTTCATCGATGTCGGGCGCAAAGATCCGAAGAAGAAACTGTTGCGTCAACGCAAGAAAGAGTTCGTGGAGATCTACGAGCCCTTCAAACCCCAGCAGTCGGCCGATCAGGCTCACCGCTGCCTGGGTTGCGGCAACCCGTACTGCGAATGGAAATGCCCGGTGCATAACTTCATTCCCAACTGGCTGAAGCTAGTGTCCGAGGGCAATATCCTCGCGGCTGCCGAGTTGTCGCACCAGACCAACACCCTGCCGGAAGTCTGCGGCCGCGTTTGTCCGCAGGACCGTCTGTGCGAAGGGGCGTGCACCCTGAACGACGGCTTCGGCGCGGTCACCATCGGTTCGGTGGAGAAGTACATCACCGACACTGCGTTCGCCATGGGCTGGCGTCCGGACATGTCCCGCGTGGTGCCGACCGGCAAGCGCGTGGCAATCATCGGTGCAGGCCCGGCGGGTCTGGGGTGCGCCGACGTGCTGGTGCGCGGTGGCGTGACGCCGGTGGTGTTCGACAAGAACCCGGAAATCGGGGGTCTGCTGACCTTCGGCATTCCTGAGTTCAAGCTTGAAAAGAGCGTGCTGAGCAACCGTCGTGAAGTCTTCACCGGTATGGGCATCGAGTTCCGTCTCAACACCGAAATCGGCAAAGACATCACCGTCGAACAACTGCTGCAGGAATACGATGCCGTGTTCATGGGCATGGGCACTTACACCTACATGAAGGGCGGCTTCCCGGGCGAAGACTTGCCGGGCGTGCACGACGCGCTCGACTTTCTGATCGCCAACGTCAACCGCAACCTGGGCTTTGAAAAGTCGCCGGAAGATTTCGTCGACATGAAAGGCAAAAAGGTCGTGGTGCTGGGCGGGGGCGACACCGCGATGGACTGCAACCGCACGTCGATCCGTCAAGGCGCCAAAGCAGTCACCTGCGCCTATCGTCGCGACGAAGAAAACATGCCGGGCTCGCGCAAGGAAGTGAAGAACGCCAAGGAAGAAGGCGTGAAATTTCTCTACAACCGTCAGCCGATCGCCATCGTCGGCGAGGACAAGGTTGAGGGCGTCAAGGTCGTCGAGACGCGTCTGGGTGAGCCTGATGCACGTGGCCGCCGCAGCCCTGAGCCGATTCCGGGTTCCGAAGAGATCATCCCGGCCGACGCTGTGGTCATCGCTTTCGGCTTCCGCCCTAGCCCGGCACCCTGGTTTGAACAGCACGGCATCGAAACCGACAGCCAAGGCCGTGTTGTGGCACCGGAGCAAGGCAAGTTCAAGCACCAGACCAGCAACCCGAAAATCTTCGCGGGCGGCGATATGGTGCGCGGCTCCGACCTGGTAGTGACCGCCATCTTCGAAGGCCGCAATGCGGCCGAGGGGATTCTGGACTACCTGGGCGTCTGACGACGCCAGCGGCAAGTTATATGCTGCAAGCGGCAAGCAGACCTGGTTGGATCAGCTTGCCGCTTTTGACTTGAGACTGCGTCGGAAGGTCAAAGCCGTCCAGAGACAGGTTGAAAGCCTTGAGTTGAAAGCGGTCCGGCTTTTACTTGTGGCTTGAAGCTTGTGGCTTGTAGCTGTTTTTGTGCGACAAATCGACCCCATAGACAAAAGGCACGGTACTTACCGTGCCTTTTGCGTTGGTGTCTGAGAAAATGCCCGCACTTTTTCTCCGGATCCTGCCATGACTGCCCTGAAGAACGACCGTTTCCTTCGCGCCCTGCTCAAGCAACCCGTCGACGTCACGCCGGTATGGATGATGCGTCAGGCTGGCCGCTACCTCCCGGAATACCGCGCCAGCCGCGCCAAAGCCGGGGATTTCATGAGCCTGTGCAAGAACCCGACGTTCGCTTGCGAAGTCACGCTGCAGCCGCTCGAACGTTACCCGCTGGACGCGGCGATCCTGTTCTCCGACATCCTCACCGTGCCCGATGCCATGGGCCTTGGTTTGTACTTCGAAACCGGCGAAGGCCCGCGCTTCAAGAAGACTGTCAGCACCCTGGCCGACATCGAAGCGCTGCCAATCCCGGATGCGCAGAAAGACCTGGGCTACGTCATGGACGCAGTCAGCACTATTCGTCGTGAGCTCAACGGCCGCGTTCCGCTGATCGGCTTCTCCGGCAGCCCATGGACACTCGCGACTTACATGGTTGAAGGCGGCTCGTCCAAGGACTTCCGCAAATCCAAGGCCATGCTCTACGACAACCCGCACGCCATGCACCTGTTGCTCGACAAGCTGGCGCAGTCGGTCACCGCGTACCTCAACGGCCAGATTCTGGCAGGCGCTCAGGCCGTGCAGATTTTCGACAGTTGGGGCGGGAGCCTCTCGGCAGCGGCGTATCAAGAGTTTTCATTGGCCTACATGCGCAAAATCGTCAGCGGCCTGATTCGCGAGCACGAAGGTCGAAAAGTCCCGGTCATTCTCTTTACCAAGGGCGGCGGCCTGTGGCTGGAAAGCATTGCCGACGCCGGGGCGGATGCGCTGGGACTGGACTGGACCTGCGACATTGGCGAAGCCCGCCGTCGCGTCGGCAGCAAAGTCGCGCTGCAAGGCAACATGGACCCAACCGTGCTGTACGCGAACCCACAGGCCATTCGCCAGGAAGTCGCGAACATCCTCAAAAGCTACGGCAGTGGCACCGGTCACGTCTTCAACCTCGGCCATGGCATCACCCCTGAAGTCGATCCGGCCAATGCAGGCGCGTTTATCAACGCGGTGCATGAGTTGTCAGCGCAGTATCACCAGTAAGCGCTGGACGTCAGATACAAAAACGCCCGGATATACCGGGCGTTTTTGTGTGGGGTGTCATACCGCAGTGAATGTCGGGCGGGTATACATCGGAGTGATGGATGGTTGCTCACGGTGTTCCGCCTGCCATAGGTCATGGCTCATCTGCGCGGCAAGCCAAAAGCGTGCAGTACTCAACCCTGCTCGCTCCAGTCGGACCGCAAGATCCGGACTTATAGGAGCGCGGCCGTTGATGACGCGAGACAACATTTCTCGAGAGAAGTGAAGCCGACGTGCCATTTCGGCAATCTTGATATTCAACTCCGGCAGCATTTCCTGAATCACTTCGCCGGGGTGTGGAGGGTTATGCATTCTCATGCAAATGACTCCTGTCAGTGGTAATCGAGATAATCGACCAGCTCGACATCGTTCTCGATAAATCTAAAAATAATTCGCCAGTTCCCGCTCACCCAGACTAACCAGTACTGATCCAGATCGCCTTTTAGCGGATGCAGCTTCAGGCCTGCTAAGCTCAATTCATCAGGGCACATGGCTATATCCAAAGCCAGCAAGATGGATCGAAGGCGCTTTGCATGATCTGCGCGAATCCCTTTGGTTGTTCCCGTGTAGAAAAAGGCCCTGAGACCTTTGTGTTTGAATGTTCTGATCATAGCAGTAAAGCGTGAATTAAATGTTCACGCTTTACTGTCAGGCGATGTGGATACGAGCGATGTGAAACGAAGCCAGGTTTTGTACGAAAACGTCCCGTCCATCAAACCTGCACGTTCACCGCCAACGGCTTCACCTTCGCCAACTTGAGCGCTGCACCCAAGGCGGCGGCCAGAAGGAGCGCGATGAACACACCGATGCCGTTCCATCCTGCGTAATGCCAAAAGAACCCGCCGCCCGTTCCTGCCACGCTGGAGCCGACGTAGTAGCTGAACAGGTACAGCGACGAAGCCTGGCCCTTGGCTTTGATGGCGCGGCGACCGATCCAGCTGCTGGCGACGGAGTGGGCGCCGAAGAAACCGAAGGTAAAGATCACGACGCCGATGACCACGATGGCCAACGGAGTGAACATGGTCAGGGCAAGACCCGCGATCATCAGGACGATCACCGCCCACAGCACGTTGCGGCGGCCCAGTTTGTCAGCCAGCGCGCCGACTTTTGCCGAGCTGTAAATTCCCGACAGGTAGACCACCGAGAACAGGCCCACGACCGCCTGGCTCAGGTTGTAAGGATCGGCCAACAGGCGATAGCCGATGTAATTGAACAGCGTGACAAACGCACCCATCAGCAGGAAGCCTTCGAGAAACAGCCAGGGCAAGCCGGCGTCCCTGAACTGCAAAACGAAGCCGTCCAGCAGGTTGCGGGCGTTAAGCGGTCGAGCGCGAAAGTTGCGTGAGGGCGGCAAAATCTTCCAGAACACACACGCACCGGCCAGTGCGATGAGGCCCATGATCGACAGCGAAGCGTGCCAGCTCACGTAGTCGCTCAAGACCCCTGTGATCAGGCGGCCACTCATGCCGCCGATGGCATTGCCGCCTATGTACAGGCCCATGGCCAGACCGATGTGTTGCGGATGGATTTCTTCGCTGAGGTAGGTCATTGCCACTGCTGCCAGCCCGCTGAGCGAAAGCCCGACCAAAGCCCGCGTCACCAGCACGCCCTCCCAACTGGGCATGAACGCGCTGGCCACGGTAAAGAGGGCGGCCGAGAACAACGAGCAAACCATCACCGATTTGCGCCCCAGGCGATCCGAAATCGGGCCGGTGATCAGCAGGCCGATGGCGAGCATGGCCGTGGCAACCGACAGGATAAGGCTGCTCTGGGCGGCATTGATGGAGAACTCGCGAGACAGCATCGGCATCATCGGCTGCACGCAGTAAAGCAGAGAGAAGGTGGCGAAGCCGCCGGAGAACAGCGCGAGAACGGTGCGAATGAACGCCGGCGTGTCTTTCTCGATATAGGAATCACCCAGCGGGATTGCGACGTTGATCTCGGGCGCAGACGTGGCGGGGGATGCAGCAGTATTCACGGGTAACCTCGGAAGGATGCGAAGCAGCGATGGGAAAAAGCATATAGTCAGCTATCGTTTTCCTCCAATATATTGTTCGACCTGTTTGATAGCTTTAACGACTCAATGGTGAGGCCATGGAATTACGTCATCTTCGCTACTTCATCGCAGTGGCTGAAGAGCTGCATTTCGGCAGGGCTGCAGAGTCGCTCGGCATCTCTCAGCCGCCACTGAGCCAGCAGATTCAGGCGTTGGAACAGGAGTTGGGTGCGCGCTTGTTTGAGCGCACCAACCGACGAGTGGAATTGAGCGAGGCCGGACGGTTGTTCCTCGACGAAGCACGGCTGGTGCTCGCCCAAGTGGAAAAAGCCTCTGACGTGGCACGTCGGGCGCAATTGGGGCAGCTAGGTGAACTGAAAATCGGCTTCACCGCATCGGCGCCGTTCACCTCGAGCATTCCACAGGCAATTTTCGCCTTCCGCCAACAGCATCCCGCCGTGCATTTGGCATTGCAGGAAATGAGCAGCAAAGAAGTCGCCGAGCGGCTGGTGGAGGAGTCGATGCAGGTGGGGATTATGCGCCCGCTGCCGCTGCCGGACTCACTGGTGGCGGTCGAACTGCTGCGTGAGCCGCTGGTAGCCGTGCTGCGCTCCGACCATCCGATGGCTCAAGGCAACGAACACGGGATTTACCTCAAGGAACTGGCGGCCGAGCCGTTCGTATTCTTCCCGCGAAGCTACGGCAGCGGTTTGTATGCGCAACTGCTGAGCCTGGCGCGAGCGGCCGGTTTCACGCCGTTGTTCGCTCAAGAAGCTGCGGAGGCGATGACCATCATCGGGCTGGTCGCAGCGGGGTTGGGCGTCACGGTGCTGCCCGCGTCGTACCAGCGCATGCGCATCGACGGCGTGGCCTATCGCACGTTGCTGGACGAGGAGGCCACGTCCGCGGTGTGGCTGGTGCAGCGCAAGGACCAGAAGTCGCCCATGGCCAAAGCGTTCGTTGAGTTGGTGACGCGCAAGGCGGGGTGAAGACCGGTCGCCTTGCTTGGTGGGATCAGCGGCTTGCCTTGCCTTTGACGGGGCTGAGCAAGTACGTCACGTCGTCCGGCAGGATCAGACGGATAAACCCTTCAGAGCCGTAGTTGACCTGCCAGCGATCCTCAAGTGTTCGGCCATGGGGCTGAAGCTGCACGCCAGGGTAGTCAAACCGGACTTCCGCTTCAGAGGTGAGGGCGAACATCGCGGCGCTGAACAACTCTTGAGCGTCGAAATCTGCGTCGGTTTTGGCCGAAGCCGTCCAGCCATCGTTGGTGAGGTCCTGTTGAGCCAGCACAGCGCCTGAGGTATCGGTCAGGCTCCAACGCACGCCGTGATCGCGTTTCTTCACCTCGACCCGCCAGTTCTGGTGCTGACCCCCTTGCTGACGTTGTGCATTGAGCTGTATCGGCAGTTTCAAGTGAGGGATTTGTGCAGGCAGCGGGGCGTGACTGGCGCACGCGCTCAGCAACAACATGCAAAACAGAAGCAACGCACGAATCATCAGAGGGCCTTTGAAAAGGGGCGAAGAACGTGTTCAACGCAGCAACCCGTTCGGGGTGCAGGCCGAACAATCCCCGCCATTATCGAGGCGCAAGGGCAGGGTGGCAAATGTCGGAGACGGATGCCGCCCGCACTCACATTGTTCAGTTGGCGTTTATCCGGTTGGACCTGGAACATTTACACTCCCGACTGTCAGATTTTTCTCAGACGCTCGCCCTTGTCATCGGTATTGCCTAGACTCGGGACGATTCATCGGGTCGCCAGACGATCCTCACAGGTAGGACAGCAACAGGGAGTTATTCAATGCGGCGTGTGGTGTTCAATCAGAAGGGCGGGGTCGGGAAATCGAGCATTGCCTGCAATCTGGCAGCCGTCAGCGCGAACGAGGGCTACCGGACCCTCTTGATCGACCTCGACGCTCAGGCCAACTCGACGCAATACCTCACCGGACTGACCGGCGATGACATCCCTATGGGCATTGCGGATTTCTTCAAACAAACGCTGTCTTCCGGGCCTTCCGCCAAAAAAAATCAGGTCGATATCTACGAAACCCCGTTCGACAACCTTCACGTCGTCACAGCGACTGCCGAATTGGCCGACCTGCAGCCCAAACTCGAGGCCAAGCACAAGATCAATAAGCTCCGTAAGCTGCTCGAAGCGTTGAGCGAGGACTACGACCGCATCTATCTCGACACCCCGCCTGCGTTGAATTTCTACGCCGTGTCCGCATTGATTGCAGCAGACCGTGTATTGATCCCTTTTGACTGCGACAGCTTTTCTCGGCAGGCGCTGTACGGCCTGCTGAAAGAAATCGACGAATTGAAGGAGGACCACAACGAAGGCCTGGAGGTGGAAGGCATTATCGTCAACCAGTTCCAGTCGCGGGCCAGCCTGCCGCAGCAAATCCTCGACGAACTGATCGCCGAAGGCCTGCCGGTGCTGCCCATCTACCTCAACAGCTCGGTCAAAATGCGCGAATCCCATCAGGCCAACATGCCGCTCATTCATCTGGATGCGCGGCATAAACTGAGCCAGCAATTCGTAGAGCTGCACCATCTGCTGGAAAACAATACGACCCATTGAGCCTTAATCGCTGGCGTCGAACATGCTCCAGGGCCGATCAATGTGCCTCGGCCGACGAGTCATCGCGCGATAGCGAACCTGCCTGGCGCAGCGCTTCAGACAGCCGCTTGGCGCGTTTGCGCGCTTTCTTGGCCAGGTCTTTGGGAATATCGATGGCGGCGTTCATGTCGGCCTTCACCTGATCCTGGCTTGCAATCAAACGGTGATCCTCATCAGCGCAGTCGCACCGCACGCGCTGCCCGTCCGTTGCGACGGCCAACAACTGGTCGATGTAGGTAGGGTTGCCTTGTGCGATATAGCCCACTTGGCCACAGGCGGCGCACCATACGGGGTCACCCATGCGAGCGAGTCTGCGCTCTTCACAGGTCAGGGTGCCGGACGTTTGCAGTACCACACCGCCCGTGGTGGTCGCGTCGCCTTCTCTGATTACCGATGCCATCGCTCAGTGCCTCCGAATCAGCCGTAAGAATGGCTAACACTAGGCAGTGATCGTCAGGCACGCCTGCCCGAAAAGCGCTTTCAGACGCATCTTACGAACAATACAGACCTGCGCTTCGGCGTCTGACGAATACGCCCTCAAATTCCCTGACTGGCAAGCCACGCGGTCAGTTGTTGGAGCGGCATCGCACCGCTTTGTCTTGCGATTTCCCGGCCATTTTTGAAAAGGATCAGACTTGGGATCGAACGGATGCCCAATTGTGCCGACAGCTGCGGATGGGCTTCGCTATCCAGCTTCGCCAACCGCACTCGACCGTTCAACTGCGCGGCGGCCTGCTCGAAGGTCGGTGCAAAGGATTTGCATGGTCCGCACCACTCGGCCCACACATCGACCAGCAACGGCAGATCGCCCTTGATCTGACTCGCGTAATCGCCCTGCGTCAGCGTGAACGGTTGAGACAACAGCACCGGCTGCTTGCAACGGCCGCACTTGGGCTGATCCCCCAGCCGCTCGGCGGGGATGCGATTGAGGCCGTTGCAATGAGGACACGGGATGACGAGAGGTTCGGACATGTCGGACACCTGGGAAGAGGCAAGTGCTTAATAAGTGAGGTCGAGGGCCGGATTTATCAAGCCCGGACCAATGGGGTGGTTGGGAGCGGAATCAGCGAAATCCTACGGGATCAATGTGCATCCCATCACGTTCCAGCGACACCCGAAGACGCCAAGCATTTTCCACATTCTTCGCGGGCCCCCCCCAAGTGCAGCCGTTCGGGCCTCCTTCTCCCCCACGTTTATCCGAAAGAACCGCCCGATTGACTAGCTAGGCATCGGCTTGCACCTGCGAATAGTTTCGGCCACGAGGGGTGTGGAATCCGTTGAGATGCACGGACCCCTGTTCGACCATGGCCAGGGAGTCGTCAATGATCAATCCATTACACGCTGCATTTTCAGCCCTCGTTTCGAAGAGGGTGACAGTACCGGTAGCCTCCGAAACGAAAAGTGACACGCGGCTCGCCGTGGAAAACGCTGCGAAGACCGAAAAAAAGGCAACGGACCAGGCGAGCTTTTCGACGTTGGCGAGCCAGTTGAATGAAAGCGCTGCCCGAGCATCGAAGCGCGATGCAGGCATGACCCATGCTGAATTGGGGAAGTACGGGCTCAGCCGGATCAGCGAGTTTTTGTCGGAAACCCCAAAAGCCAACAGCTATACACGAGCGATGGAAGTACCTAATACCACCGACCCGGAATTGTTAGACCGTGCGCGGGCCGCCACGGCTTTTGTCACGCAAACGCTCGCCGGTCATGAGGATGCAAGGAGCCCTTTCGACAAACTGTCCCGCGAGCAACTGAACCTGATCGCCTACGATGACAGCGGCGCCTTCACCCTCAACGAGCGTCGTGCCGCGTGGCAAGGCGTGCAGAAGATGGACGACGCCTGGCGCAAGGTGGCGATCGCCGAAGGGATGATCGAACAGACGCGTTACGGGCAAGGCATCGAAGTTCTATCAAGAGGCGCTGAGCTACTTCAAATCGCTGCCTGCCATCGAGAGAGCGGTGGACTATCCAAAAGATGCCGAAGCGATTCTGGAGGCGCGGATCAAGAGCAAGCCAACCTTGCCAATGCCAGCCGCATTGCCCGGCCTCATCGAAGCGCGCTCATCCAACCGCAAGCTGACGCTGTACGACATTCTCGCGGGGGTGGTCGATACGCAGAAAGACAAGGCCGACCCGAACAGCCCGACCGGCGCTAAGAAATTCAGCCCACGAACGTCGCCCACGCCGATGACGTGGACAGAGTCGTATGCAAAGCGAGTCGAGGCGATGGGGAGTGTCAAACCTGCGGTGGCGGCGAAGATTGAACCGTCGTCGTGATCCTCACGACGAACAACTGATCTCCAAATGCTTGCCCCAATCCGGCGGCCGTTGGGCATAGCTGTCCATCCCTTGCTGCGCCTCGAACGGCCTGCACAGCACCTTGTGCAACCGTCGAACTTCGCTGTAGTCGCCTTGTTCGGCAGCTTCAATGGCGCGTTGCGCGAGGTAGTTGCGCAGGATGTAAAGCGGGTTGACGGCGTGCATGCGCGTACGACGCTCATCCTGGCTGCTGGCGGGGTCGCGGGCGGTGCGCGCTGTATAGGCCTCGGCCCAGGCGTCGAAGCCGAGCAGGTCGACGAAGTCGTCGCGCAGTTGGCGGACGGCTACGTCGACGGCGTCTTCGCCCAATCGGCGGAAGAACAGGGTGTAGTCGACGCCACTGTTTTGCATCAATTGCAGCAGCCGAGCGATGAGGTCGGCGTCGCCATCTTCGGCCGTGGTCAGGCCCAAACGGCGTCCCATCAGGTCCAGATAGTGGGCCTGATACAGCGGCAGGAACAGGTCCAATGCTTCGCGCAGCGCTTCAACGCTGATGAAGGGGGTCAGGGCCTGGGCCAGCGCGCTGAGGTTCCACTGGCCGATCGGCACCTGATTGCTGAAGGAGTAGCGACCTTCGTGGTCGGAGTGGTTGCAGATGAAGTGCTGATCAAAGTCGTCAAGGAAGGCGAACGGCCCAAAGTCGAAGGTGATCCCGAGAATCGACATGTTGTCGGTGTTCATCACGCCATGACAGAAGCCATAGGCCTGCCATTTGGCGATCAGCTCGGCCTGGCGCTCGACGATCACGCGGAACATCGCCAGATAGGGCTCGGGCTGTTCAAGGCACTCGGCGTAGTGCAAAGACAGTACGTGGTCGGCCAGCTGTTTCAGCTCGTCGTGCTGTTTGGTGTAGTAGAAATATTCGAGGCTGCCGAAGCGCACATGGCTTTGCGCGAGACGCAGCACCATCGCCGCCCGTTCTTGTGTCTCTCGCCAGACCGGCGTGCTGGAGCCGATTACGCAGCCTGCACGGCTCGTGGGAATGCCTAACGCATGCAGCGCTTCTGAGGCGAGAAATTCGCGAATCGACGAACGCAACACGGCACGGCCATCGCCCATGCGCGAATAGGGCGTCTGCCCGGCGCCTTTGAGGTGCAGATCCCAATGCTCGCCAGCCTCGTTGTAGACCTCGCCCAACAGCAGGCCCCGGCCATCGCCAAGGCGCGGGTTGTACGACCCGAATTGGTGACCGGAATAGACCATCGCGCGCGGATCGGCTTCTTCCCACAGCTTGTGACCGCTGAACAACTCGGCGAATACCGGGGCTTCGGCTTGTGCAGGATCCAGATCCAGCAACGCCAACGCCGCATCGCTGGCGACCACGAGACGGGGTTCGGCGATGGGCTCAGGCAGCACGGACGTGGAAAACGCGTCGCCCAAGCGGGCGAAACGGTTGTCGAAGGTCAGTTCGTCGAGGGCTTTCACAAGACAGCTCCAGCAGAATGTCCGAGCATTCTGCTGGGTTTATCCCGCTCAGTCGAGCTTGGCTTCCGGCGGCTCGGGCACGTCTTTCGGCGCAGTCGGCACTGCAGTCGGCGAAGCCGGGGCTGCAACGGTCTTTTGCTCCTGCTCGATCGGCACCATCTTGTACTCCTGCCCCTGCATGTTCTTGAGGTAAACCTCCATCTGCCGGAACGAGATGTTGATGTGCTGCTTCTTGAATTCCTTGTTGATGAACCGGTTGATTTCATCGAGCACCGGGTTGCGGTCGCCCAGGTCGCGCACGTGCATGCGCAGTTCATGATCCAGCGTGCTTTCGCCGAAGTTCAGGAAGTACACGATCGGCGCTGGCTCTTTGAGCACGCGCGGGTTCTCATTGGCGGCCTTGATCAGCAGGCTGCGCACCAGGTCCAGGTCCGAACCGTAGTCCACGCCCAGCTTCAGCGTGACCCGGGTGATGGTGTCTGTGAGCGACCAGTTGATCAATTGCCCGGTGATGAACGTCTTGTTCGGGACGATGATGTCCTTGCGGTCGAAGTCGGTGATGGTGGTCGCGCGGATGCGAATCTTGCTGACCGTGCCCGACAGGTTGCCGATGGTGATGGTGTCGCCAATACGCACCGGGCGCTCGAACAAAATCATGATGCCGGAGATGAAGTTCGCGAAAATCTCCTGCATCCCGAAGCCCAGACCTACCGACAGCGCAGCCACCAGCCATTGCAACTTGTCCCAACTCACGCCGAGCGCTGACAGGGTCGAGACGAAGCCGACGCCGGCAATGATGTAGGACAGCAGGGTGGTGGTCGCGTAGGCGCTGCCCTGCTTGAGGTTCAGCTTCGACAGCACGAACACCTCTAGCAGGCCCGGCAAGTTGCCCGCCAGGACGAAGGTGATGCCAATGATCACCAGGGCGCCGATAAGGTCGCCGAGGCTGATCGGCACCATGCTCATGGTCGCGCCGGTGCCGCTGGTGTACTCGTACAGGGTGATGTTGTCGAGGTAGGAGAACACAGTGATCAGGTCGGCCCACACCAGGTACAGCGCGCCGATGAAGCCCGCGATCAGGGCCAGACGGATGAGGCGCAATGACTGTTGGTTGACCTGTTCGATATCCAGTGTCGGTTCCTCGACCAGCGCCTCGCCTTCGCCCGCTTCTTTGGCAGCATTACGTTTCGCCAGAGCGCGCTGGTAGGCCAGACGCCGCGCTGCTACGCCAAGACCGCGAACGAAGGTCGCTTCGATCACCAGCCACAGCATCAGCAGGTACAAGGTGTCGATCAACCGATCACTGAGTTTCAGCGCGGTGTAGTAGTAGCCAAAACACACTGCGATGAACAAGGCGACCGGCAATGCGGTGAACGCCAGCCCTACCGCGCGCCGGAACAGCGAGGCGCTTTCGTGGGTCGGGCTGGTCAGCAGCAGACGCGCCAGCAGCCAGGCCATCAACGCATAGCAGGTCAGGACGACGGCGATGCCGATCACGTCATCAGCCAGTGCCGAAGGCTCGTGCTCGGCGACGGCCACCACGGTGACCAGCGCCAGGACGACGAGGCCCAGGCGGCGAATCCAGCCTCGCAGAAATTCGACCTGGGATTTCTCCCAACGGAAATGCAACTGCGCCACACCGCCCGGCGCGAGGATGCGGTACGCGGTATAGAACACCAGCCAGGCCAGCGACAGCTGCAGCAGCGCGGCGCCGAGATTGATGTTTTGCTCCCGGGCATCGATCTGCAGTGCCAGCGCGCAAGATGCCAGCGCCAGCGACAGCGGCATCGCCAGCAGAACGTTGATGATGATCGCCAGCGGCGTTTGCCACTGCCGATCACGCTTGAAGTGGCCGATGTCGGCATGCAGGCGGTTGAGCTTGTCGTACAGCGCGTCGCGCTTCCACATCAGGCCGCCGATCACCAACAACAGAGGCAGAAAGATCAAGGGGCGCTGGGTCAGGCCATCGCTGAGCTCACTGAACGTCGAGGTCCACGGCAGGGTCGTGATCTGTTTCATCAAACGGGGCTGAACCCGCTCAAACCACTCCAGATCCAGCGGCTTGTTGCTGGGGATCCAGAACATCTGCTCGTCCAGCGTCTGACGCAGGCTGATCGCCGTGCTGACCAGCTGCTTCTGGTTGAGTTGCAGGGTAATGGATTCGTTGAGCAATGCGCTCAGCTCGCGATTCAGCCGCTCCAGCAGGTCAGAGCGGGTCGTGGCCAGGTCCAGCAGGGTTTTGCGCAGGGCAGGCGTTACGTCTTCCGGCTTTTGAGTGGCGAGCAGGTTATCGACGTAAGTCGCCGGGTTGCTCATCTGCTCACGCTGTTGATTCACCTCGAACTGATACAGGCGAATGTCGGCAATTTCGTCCGCCAGCCCGCTGTCGAGCTTGAGCTTGGGCAGCGATTGTTTCTGTTTGTAGAGAATCTTGGAGAGCAGCAGGCTGCCGCTCAACACGTTGATCTGCTCGTCGAGGGCCGCGTCGGTTTGCGTGATGGCGTCAAGTTGCGTTTTGGTCTTGAGGTTCTGCTGGGTCAGCTCGTTCAGGCGATCAGTGCCGCGCAGCAGGTAGTCGGACAGCTTCAGGTTGGCTGCACTTTCGGTGGCAAGCAGGCTGCTGCCGCCGGCTTTCTGCGCTTCGATCGACAGCTGCGTCACGGTTTCCTGGGACTGTGCGCGGCGTTTGTCGTTGATCAGGGTCTGCAGGTCCTGGATTTCCTGGTCCTGGCGCGACACTTTTTCCGTTAGCAGATCGCGCTGACTGCCGCCCAAGTCCTGCAATTGGCTATTGCCGGCCAGTTCCTGGCGACGCAGGGCGATCAGGGCGTTGATCGAAGCCAGCTCGGCATTCAGCTGATTGCGCTGGTCATTGCTGATCGACTTGCCGCCGTCTTTGCCGGACTTGAGGATGGCATTGATAGTCTGGATGCGAGTCTGACTGTTGCTGATTTCCGCTTGAGCCCGTTCGGGACGCGTCTGCGCGGTAATGGTCAGGCTGTTGGCGTCGTTCAACGCCTTCTGCAGATCGGCCTGCTGTGCGCTGCGCTGGCTGAGCAGCTGTTCAAGCTGCGGCACGTCTTGATTGGCGTAACGCTGGGCAACCGGAACCGTCTTGCTGGCTTTGAGCTTGATCAACTCGCGCTGGTTTTCGCTGGTCTGTCTCGGGGCATCGGCCAATTGTTTCTTCAGGTCTTCCAGCTTTTGCTTGTTGTCCTTCTGGCTCGCGAGAAACCCAAGCGTCTGTTCCAGCACTTGCTGCAGCGCTTTCTGGTCATCGGGCGACAGTTTGCGATCGGCGATCTTGTCCAGACTCTGCTGAACGGCGTCGCTGCTCGGTGGAGGAGTGTCGGCGGCAAAGGCCGTGACGTTGGAAAGGCAAAGCCCCAGCAAGGCTGAGGCAAGAAAAGTACGCAGCGAGAACATAGACACCGGGTCGAACGATCAGGAAAGAGGAGCAGTTTAGAGGAACAACCCGGGGCCCGGGCGGCTTCCTTCGGGGAATCTGACGCCCACTTTGAGGATCTTGTTCCCTTCCATCACTGCAACTGTCCAGATAGTTCCGTTCCATTCGATCTGGTCGCCCACAATGGGCGCGCCACGATTCTTCTGCATGATGAACTGGCTCAGCGGCATATTCTGATCCAGGCCGTCGAGCTTCAAACCGTACAACGCCGCGACAGCCCCGAGTTGAGCGTCTCCCTCGAGGACGAAGTCGCCGAAGAAGCGTAGATCCAGACCCCGCTGTGGCGCCTGACTGAACAGCTTGCCCAAGGCCGGAAGGTCATGTTCGTGGCCGATGACGCACAGCAAGTCGCCTGTTTCCAGAACCGTACTACCCGACGGATGGAGCAGCTGTTGACCCCTGAACAGGGCCGCGATCCGGGTGCCCTCGGGCATTTTCAGCTCGCGAAGCGCTGCCCCAATGCACCATTTCTCCGCGCCCAGTCGATAAACGAACAGCTCCCATTCACTGGTCACGTGTACTTCCAGCGCCGCGCGGGAGATCGGCGCAGGGTCAGGCGGAACCGTCACCTTCAGCCATTTCGCCATCCACGGCAGGCTCGTGCCCTGCACCAACAGCGACACCAGCACGATAAAGAACGCCAGGTTGAAGAACAGTTGCGCTTGCGGCAGGCCCGCCATCAATGGGAACACCGCCAGAATGATTGGCACCGCGCCACGCAGGCCGACCCAGGCAATAAAAGCCTTCTCACGCCTATGGAACACGCGAAACGGCAATAGGCCGGCGAGCACCGACAGCGGCCGCGCCACGAGGATCATCCACAGCGCCAGGCCCAGCGCAGGCAAGGCAATCGGCAGCAAGTCATGAGGCGTGACCAGCAGGCCCAACACCAAGAACATGCCGATTTGCGCAAGCCAGGCCATGCCGTCGAGCATGTGCAGGATGCCGTGGCGACTGCGAATCGGCTTGTTACCCAAGACCAGACCGCATAGATAGACCGCCAGAAAGCCGCTGCCGTGGATGGCGTTGGTCAGTGCGAAGACGGCCAGACCGCCTGCAATCACCAGAATCGGGTACAGGCCGTTGGCCAGGTTGATACGGTTGACGAGTTGCAACATCAGCCAGCCGCCGCCAAGACCGATGATGGCGCCGATGCCGAACTCTTGAATCAGGTGGCCCAACAGGCTCCAGTGCAGGCCGGTCTGGCCGCTGGACAGCATGTCGATCAGGGTGACCGTCAGGAACACCGCCATCGGATCGTTGCTGCCGGATTCGATTTCGAGGCTGGCCGTCACCCGTTCGTTCAGGCCCTTGCCACCCAACAGCGAGAACACCGCGGCGGCGTCTGTGGAGCCAACGATGGCGCCAATCAACAGGCCTTGCACGATGCTCAGGTCGAACAGCCAGGCGGCGACCATGCCGGTCAACCCCGTGGTGATCAACACGCCGACCGTGGCCAGGGATAAAGCAGGCCAGAGCGCTACGCGAAAACTCGCGACCCGCGTTCGCAGGCCACCGTCGAGCAGGATCACGGCCAGCGCAAGGTTGCCGACCAGATACGCCGTCGGGTAGTTATCGAAGATGATGCCGCCGCCATCGACCCCCGCTGCCATGCCGACCGCGAGGATGATGACCAGAATCGGAATGCCCAGTCGCGACGATAGCGAACTGACCAGAATACTCGCGCCCACCAGCAACGCGCCGATCAGGAACAGGCTGTTGATGGTCGTCGCATCCAAGGGCGGTACTCCAGACAAAAGCAGAAATGAACGCATGCGTGGACTGACATGCAGTCCACGTGCCAAGGGATTTAACCCGTTGAATTGGCAGGCTGTCAAAGGCTTCTGCCAGTGGAGGGCTGAAGCCTTTGACAGCGTGCTTCGAGGTGTGAGCCTCAATAGTTGCGCGCGATGCCATCAACAGGGCGTGCAGAGTGCGGTAATTATGTATCGCATGTTCGAATCTTCTATCGGTTAGCGTGGGGCCTCTGATCACTGACAAGGATGTCGACTATGAAAAAGAATTTGGAGTCCTCCGCATACACGATGCCGTCGCGCGTTCGGCAACGTAGCTTTTCGATTTTTCATCCACGGCCAGATCCTGAGGTAGATGAAGCTGCCGACGGCATCGGCTATGAAGTCGGGCCGCCCGGGGGAGAATGGCCGCAAATCGTGCCGATCGAAGACGGAGGGCATGACCCACACCACACTTTGCTGCTGACGGAGTTCTTGGCCAGCAAGGATTTAAGCTTCCCTTCCCCCAAAGCTTTCGCTCACGACAAGGCCAAGGCTTATGTTCTGGAGCATCTGGAGCTGGACATCGATCCCGATGACCTGATCATTGCTACGCTCTACATCGACGCCGCCGACCAGGGCGATCAGAGGGCGAACCTTGCGTATTCGATGACGCTGACTGAAGCCCTGATGCGCAATTGGCAGCAGGAGGGCGATGGCCACTTCTACGATCATCTCGGAACGCTGGAGGACTGGCGGCTTGAAGGGTATCCCGCGGTCATTTCGGAAGAACCTCTGTCGCTCGACCAGTGTTTTGCCTATGAAGCGATCTTCCGCAAGAACGTTCCCCAGCACTTCGACGGGTCCGCCCAGGTCCATCTGGACCCCAAACCCTTCAAGCGCTTCATTTGGGAGACTGATCTCCAGTCCCACTACGAGGAGCTGCTCAACGATTTCTGGGCCGCGCACAGGGATGACTATCACTTGTTCATCAAGGCTTCGCTTTTGCGGGCGGCCTACGTCCAGTATGAAGAAGGCTCGCTAGGTGACGAGGATAAGGCGCTTGTCCTCGACGCTTTAGGCTTGAAACCTGAACAAGCGTGGGAAACGTTGACGTTCGAGGCATTTCGGGACGCGCCTTTGAATTCACGGCACGTGACGATTCGCGAGCTCGACATTTATTGCTACACCGCCACCGACATCATTGTGCTCAAGGATGAGCGCACTGAGAGATTGGTGATGTACATCCCCGGCAACTCGTCGCCGCTGCACGGTTTCGACGACATGGCCGCCTTGCGCGACTGGTTTGCGTTGCAATGTCGGTACACCGAGCGACGAACAGCGCTGGAAGGGCATTTTCGAGTCGAGGACGGGCCTGACGGCATCTTTCACAGCGGCCTGCAGTCGTCCCTCAAGGGATTGGGTGCCTACCCGAACTGGTTCATCGGCAATACGCATTACTGGAATCCCGCCACAGAAATCAACTTGGGCCCGGCGCTCTCCCCATGGCCGTTTTCCCACTTCAGGAAAAATCTTCAGCTTCGACTGAAATCCGATGCAAAACGTTTGATCCGCAGTCGTGCGGATTACAACAAGGAAACGGCGGCGGAGATCCTGTCAGCCGCGATCAACCTCACCGGCGTGATCGCGATGGTGGTGCCAGGTTTGTGGGCGCCCCTCGCGGTGATGTCTGTGGCGCTGATCGGCCTGGGAGCCGATCAGGTGATCGAGGGGACTGTCGAAGAGCAACATGAAGGGGCAGGGCGGATTGTCTTTGGCGTTCTGAACGCGGTGCCCGCGCTCGCAGAAGGCGCTGGAAAGTTGCTCGGCGCGGCCGCGGTCAAAGGGGAGCCTGTCGCAGCAGGTGCAGCCGATGAGGTGGGGCAGAAAACCGCCGGTGCTAGCGACGAGGAACGTGCCGCCGCCTTGGCCGAAGCGGAACGCGCAGAAGCGCATGCGACGGAGGAGAAGCAAGCGCGTGCGACTGAGTCCGAAGATGAACGCGGGGCGCGACGGGATCAGGAGGAGCAGCGTCGAGCAGACCTGAGAGCGCATCACGCGGCCCAATTCGACGCTGTGAAAGCCTTTGGTGTCGAGCCGGCAGGGTTGCGCTCGCTGAGTCCTGCGCTGAGGGCTGATCTCGCCAGCTTCGAATATGTCGATGAACTGCCTACTGGCGGAGAGTGGAAAAGTCAGGATGAAGGAAACGTCTACAGCGTTCTTGACGACGCCTCCGGAAGTGACATCCATTTCGCTCGCGTCCACGCGAAAATCTACCGCGTGGAGTTTGTTGAAAATGCCCGCCAGTATCGGATCATTTCGACGAGCGATTCGACGCTCAAGGGACCGTACGTCAAAAAGCTAAAAGGCTATTACTCCGACATTGATGTCAGGCTCGGACTGCGGGGTGGGGACAGCTACGTACATGGGGGCGAACCTGTTCACGAGATCGCTCCGGTCAAAGAGGAAATTCCACTGGTACTCGCACAGCCGCCCCTGTTCGTGGAGATCCCGCTGGACGGTATCGAGGTACGGCCGGTGGTGGGCAATGACGGTCAGGCAATCGATCAGTTCTTCATTCCTAATCCATCGAAAGACGTTCGGGTGTCCTATGACGTGGATCTGGGTTGCTGGAAAAAGAACGCCGTCGAGTATCACTGGATGGACAACAACGGCGTCTGGAAATCCGGGACCGAAAGCAAGTTTCTCAAGGCCAGGAGCAAACTGCTGTCGCCGGTGAAAAGCGAGATTTATAAATTTCCGCGCGTGCCCGGCGTGGCAGAAGACGCACAGGCGGTGAACCGCACCGTTCACCACGTCTGGCTAGGCAGCAGGCTTCCGGATGAACATTTGATCGCCGGGATGAAAGCCAACATGGAGACCAGCCCAGACCTCAGCTTCATTCTGCATATTCAGATTGATGACACTGCCATCGTTGATGGGGCCAGCCCGCAGGCTCAACTGCAGGCGGCGTTTGCGGGGCATCCGAATATGACCATTTCGAACCTCGAAGAAGAGCCGTTCTTTGCCCATTTCAGGGAAAGCCCGCATACCGCCGAACCCTTCAACTACTTCCGTGAAGGCAGTGGCCAAAACTATGCAGCGGCATCGGACGTGTTGCGCTATTCGTTGTTGCATGAGTACGGCGGTATCTACATGGATTGCGACGACGTGATCAAGGTGTCGTTCGAGGGGCAAGCGCTGAATGCGGGGCCGAACGATGTATTGATGGGGGAGGCTGTGTCGTCGTCGCGCATGGATTTCTTCGGTCCTGGCAACAGCCATTTTGCCAGTCATCCGGGTAATCCTGTGCTGCGAGAGGTGCAGAACACCTTGTACGCGCGCTTCAAGGACGAACTCGATGCGCTTGTCAGCATGGAAGCAGACAAGTCTCAGGTGATCGACGGGAAAAACCCTTACATGACCAAGGTGTTTTTTGTGACAGGGCCGCGCTTGTTGCTGGACACGCTGAAGAGCGTTCGCCCTGACTACGCGGCTTTGCTCGACAATGCGCTTCATGCAAAACCGGGCGTTCTGTCGCTGACCTATCAGGAGTACGTGCTCGAGGCTGAGGACTTCTATGTCCCGTTCGGACGACGGCTGAAAATTACCGCCGGTGCCGAAAACTCGTGGCACTCGGCGGCCACTTGAACCGTTGATCGATAGGCGGCGAAATGAGCCTTGCCTCACGCGCCGCTTATCTCAGAACCAGTTGTCCTGCATTGTCAGGCAGACGTCATCACGGGCTTGGAGAATCGCCAGCTCGTGATGACACGCTGGGACTTCCCATGTCAGGAAAAAACGGGCTGCGGCCAGTTTGCCGGTGTAAAAATCCGCGTCGGCCACTTGGCCATGATTGAGCCCTTCTTGCGCACGAATTGCCTGTTCCAGCCAGCGCCAGCCAATCACCATGTGGCCGAACGCCTTGAGGTACAGCGCTGAATTGGCCAGCGTCGCCGTCACCTTGCCTTGGCCAAGGTCCATCAGCAGTTCGAGGGTCACAGTCTGCAAGCGCGCGACCAGTTGTTCGAGCGGCGCGCGCAACGGATTCAATGACGCATGTTCTTGCGCACGCTGGCACGAGTCAGCGACCAGCCGCATGAGCTGCTTGAGGCCGGCGCCGCCGTTCTGCGCCAGTTTGCGCCCCAGCAAATCCAGCGACTGAATGCCGTGGGTGCCTTCGTGAATCGGGTTCAGACGATTGTCGCGGTAGTACTGCTCTACCGGGTATTCGCGGGTGTAGCCGTGGCCGCCGAGAATCTGAATCGCCAGTTCGTTGGCTTTCAAGCAGAACTCCGAAGGCCAGGATTTGACGATCGGGGTCAGCAGGTCCAGCAGTTCATGGGCCAGCTTGCGCGCTTCTTCGGTCTCGCCTGTCTGCGTGTCGTCAAATAGCCGCGCCGCGTACAGCCCCAAATCGAACGCGCCCTCGACGTAGGCTTTTTGCGTCAGCAACATGCGTTTCACGTCCGCGTGTTGAATGATCGACACCGGCGCACTCTCCGGATGTTTGCTGTCCGGCAAACGGCCTTGCGGGCGCTCCCGGGCGTATTCCAGCGAATACAGGTAACCGGCGTAACCGAGCATCACGGCGCCCATGCCGACGCCGATCCGCGCCTCGTTCATCATCTGAAACATGTAGCTCAGGCCCTGATGCGCCTTGCCCACCAGGTAACCCACGCAGTGGCCGTTGTCGCCGAAATTCAACGCAGTCGAGGTCGTGCCGCGCCAGCCCATCTTGTGAAACAGGCCCGCGAGCAGCACATCGTTGCGCGGACCGAGGCTTCCGTCTTCGTTGACCAGAAACTTCGGCACGATGAACAGCGAAATGCCCTTTACCCCTGGGGGCGCATCAGGGAGCTTCGCCAAGACCAGATGCACGATGTTTTCAGAGAGAGCGTGGTCGCCGCCGGAGATGAAAATCTTATTGCCGCGCAGACGGTAACTGCCGTCGGCGGCCGGTTCTGCGCGTGTGCGGATGTCCGACAGTGACGAGCCCGCGTGGGGCTCGGTGAGCGCCATCGTGCCGAAAAATCGGCCCTCGATCATCGGTTGAAGAAACCGCTGCTTTTGCTCTTCGCTGCCGAAATTCTCGATCAGGTTCGCCGCGCCCATCGTCAAAAACGGGTAGGACGTCGACGCTGCGTTGGCGGACTGAAAGTGGGCGAAGCAGGCCTGGGACAGCAAGGTCGGCAGTTGCATGCCACCGGCCTCGAAATCCCGGGCGGCGTTCAAAAAGCCCGCCTCCAGGAACGCGTCCACTGCTGGCTTGACTTCGGGGATCAGCACCGCCTCACCGTTCTCAAAGCGCGGTTCGTTCTCGTCGTTCTTGCGGTTGTGGGGCGCGAAGTATTTTTCCGCGAGGGTCCGCGCCGTGCTGATCGCCGCATCGAAGGTTTCACGGCTGTGCTCGGCGAACCGCGCACGCCGGGTCAACGCCTCGGCATCCAGCACCTCATACAGCTCGAAAGCTAGATTGCGGGAACTGAGCAGCGTCTCGGACATGGCGGCGTACCTTTCGTGGGATTGCCATCGAGTCTAGGGTCGCGAGGAGGGGGTGAACAGGAAGATTGATGTGGGTGATGGAGGGGTAGAAAAACAAGGGGGGCAGTGTGGGGCAGTTATGTCGGCCCCATCCATTGATTCTCGGAAACAGTCTAATCGGAATTCTCCTACGTTGATAAAAGATGTGTCCGGCATTTTTAGATTAATAAAGTCGGTATCAAGGCAGCGTATTTTTTTATTGCGCCCTTGTTTGAGGTCTGAACATGAAAGAGGTTGTTGCCAGAAGTGAGATAAGGCGTCATCAGTTAGAGTCGATAGAGAGCCCATTTTTTGCAAAGTGCAAAGTGGAACGCTCTTTGAGTAATCCCTTCAGTGTTACAGGGTTGCCCGAATTGATTCGAATTTGTGGCGTTTCCATCGAGGACTGCCAATTGGAATATCATAAGCGTCGAATAATTGAGAAAATCGAGCGTGGTGAATGGTTCCTGATACTGGATAGACCTTTTAAACCACTCACCTATATTGAACTCGAAAAAAATTACGGGTTTAGGTTTGCTGCCTCTGCCTGTCGGCAGCTAATGACGGAGAAAGTGAATAGATGTCTCTCCAGGGGTCCCGGACGCTGGGTGACCTTGAATATACAAGCCGATCTTGCCACGAACGCATTATCTTTCGCGGCAAACTGGCTCACCTCTCGGGGAGATGAGGGTCGGGTCTTCCTCAGTGACGGGAAAGATTATGCGAACACATTCAGGACGATCATTCAGGAGTGGCAGCCGCTTATCGATGTAGAGGAGCACCTGAAGGCTCAGTCGGCTCATCACGAGTTCGGCGAGTTACGTCGAATCAGGCAGCAGTTCGTGGAGGCCGATGACCATTGGCAAATATCCGGCAGCTCTTGGCACTGGCGCCCGGTCACAGCGGATATTGAATATGAACTCAGGGAAAAGTGACTCAATGCGTCGGTTAAACCTTACAGCCGAGCGAGTTTATCTGGTTTGGGGAATATTTGATGCTATCTACATTGCTCGATATGTATTGCTAAGCATAAGCGCAGGTCGGGTCCCTTATGTTGATGATTTTAATAATGCCATGGGATTGCTGGCTGTTCATGGAGGCTTGCCAAAGGTGTTGGCGGGCTTCGTGTGGGGGTTGGAAATTTCGATTGTATTAAGTTGCTCTCTGTTTTTATTGCGATGGCGCGTTGCAAGGTGGTTGGCGTACATTCAAGTGCCGTTGAGGTTGGTATTATTTGTTCCCTCGATTTCTGTACTTTTCATGGGGCCTGGCATTAAAGATCGATATGGTATTGTGCTGCTTGTGTCTTTGTTAATTATGTCTGAAGGTTTGAAAGTTTGGACGTTATGGGGGAGCCGCAGTCGCGTCTTTGATTGACTTGTAAACAACCGTGTTCGCCAGACTGCTTTCCCGGCTGGCGATAGTTAGCGAGCAGAAATGTTTAAAGCGCAGCAGGACCTGCAGGGGTGCGCCTGCCCGCGATTGCGTCAGCACAGATACCGTAGTGGTGCCTGGTTTGACGCTACCGCCGGCTCGCCGGGCTGCTAAAGGGAATGCTGTCGGGTTTACCCGATCGTCATCAAGCTCGCATTACCACCCGCCGCCGCGGTGTTCACGCTGAGCGCACGTTCGATCACCAGACGTTCCAGCGCAATGCCGGTTTCGCCTTTGGACAGGCCATGGACACCCACGATGGCACCAGCGCGCTCGGCGACCTGTTCGCAGACGGCGCGCAATTGGTCGGAGTCGCCGTGGTGCAGGACGGCGTCGATGCCGACGCTGTCCTTGCTCCAGTCACTGACCAGCTTGATGCGCGCCTGCACCTCTTTCGGCAGGCGTTTGTACAGCGGCTTGCTCAGCTCGGTGTCCGGCACGATCGCAGTGCTGCCGACGGCCAGTACGGCAGCCAATTGCGTCAGCAGGTCAGCTTCGTCTTCGGCCAGGCACAGCACATGCTCGCGGGGCAGAAGGGTGTAGCTGTTGCGCTCGCCGGTCGGGCCCGCCAACAACCGCGTGATGCCGCTTTGCGATTGTTCGGCGAATTGATCGCAGGTTGCTTCCAGTTCCGGCTGCTGCTGGCTCGAGGCCCAGGCTTTCAGCGCGGTCAGCGGCTTGAGCAAGTTGTCGCGCAGGCGCACGTCTGGCTTCGTCGTTGCGTCGCCTTGAGCGAAGGATTTCTGCACGGCGTCGGCAGGACGGGTCGACAGCAGGCGGTACAGATACAGCGGGCCACCCGCTTTCGGACCGGTGCCCGACAGGCCTTCGCCCCCAAACGGCTGAACCCCGACCACCGCGCCTACGATGTTGCGGTTGACGTACATGTTGCCGGCGTTCACCGAATCGATGACCTTGGCGATGGTTTCGTCGATACGGGTGTGGACACCCAGCGTCAGGCCGTACCCAGAGGCGTTGATCTGGCCGATCAGTTGGTCCAGCTCTCGGCGTTTGTAACGCACAACGTGCAGCACGGGGCCGAAGATTTCGCGTTGGAGCTCGTCGAAGCTTTCAAGTTCGATCAGCGTCGGCATCACGTAGGTGCCACGCTTGATTTCATCGCTGTCGGCAATCGCCACCTGGTACACCGCACGGCCTTTGTCACGCATGGCCTGAATGTGTTTCTCGATGCCTGCCTTGGCTTCGGCGTCGATCACCGGGCCGATGTCTACACAGAGACGCTCAGGGTTGCCCAGACGACTTTCCGCCATCGCCCCTTTGAGCATTTCAATAACGCGGTCGGCTGAATCTTCCTGCAGGCACAGCACCCGCAGAGCAGAGCAGCGTTGACCGGCACTGTCGAACGCCGACGACACCACGTCGATGACCACTTGTTCGGTCAGGGCCGACGAGTCGACGATCATTGCGTTCTGCCCACCGGTTTCGGCGATCAGCGGGATAGGGCGGCCCTGAGCGTCGAGGCGCCCGGCGATGTTGCGTTGCAGCAGGCGGGCGACTTCGGTGGAACCGGTGAACATCACGCCTTTGACACGATCGTCCCCAACCAGACGCGCACCCACCGTTTCGCCACGGCCTGGGAGCAGTTGCACCACGCCTTCAGGGATACCGGCTTCCAGCAGGATACGAACGGCTTGTGCGGCAACCAGTGGTGTTTGTTCGGCGGGCTTGGCCAGCACCGGGTTGCCCGCAGCCAATGCAGCGGCGACCTGGCCGCTGAAGATGGCGAGCGGGAAGTTCCAAGGGCTGATGCAGACCACGGGGCCCAAGGGGCGGTGGGCGTCGTTGGTGAAATCGTTGCGTGCCTGCACGGCGTAGTAACGCAGGAAGTCCACCGCTTCACGCACTTCGGCAATGGCGTTGGCGTAAGTCTTGCCCGCTTCGCGAGCCAGCAGGCCCATCAGCGGCTGAATGTCGGCTTCCATCAGGTCAGCGGCGCGCTCCAGAATCGCGGCGCGTTCTGCAGGTGGTGTCGCTTGCCAGATCGGGCCCGCGCTCAAGGCGCTGAGCAGCGCGTTGTCCACGTCTTCCAGGTTGGCTTCCTGCACGTGGCCAACCACGTCACGCAGGTCCGAAGGGTTCAACACCGGGGTCGCGGCGCCAGCACTGACCGGGCTGCCCAGCATCGGCAGAGCTTTCCAGTCATTGTGCGCAGTCGCCAGCAACGCCGAGGACAGCGACGCCAGACGGTGTTCGTTGGCCATGTCGATGCCCGCCGAGTTGGCGCGTTCGCTGCCATAAAGGTCGCGAGGCAGCGGGATGCGTGGGTGTGGCAGGCCGAAGCCGCCTTCCTGCGTGGCCATGCGCTCGATACTGGAAACGGGGTCGGCCACCAGTTCCTGAATCGAGATCGACTGGTCGGCAATACGGTTGACGAAAGAGGTGTTGGCGCCGTTTTCCAGCAGGCGACGCACGAGGTACGCCAGTAGTGTTTCGTGGGTGCCGACCGGGGCGTACACGCGGCACGGTCGATTCAGCTTGCCGTCAGCGACTTTGCCTACCACCTGTTCGTACAGCGGCTCACCCATGCCGTGGAGGCACTGGAATTCGTATTGACCGGGGTAATAATTCTGACCGGCGATATGGTAGATGGCCGACAGCGTGTGGGCGTTATGAGTTGCGAATTGCGGGTAGATGACTTCCGGCACCGACAGCAACTTGCGAGCGCAGGCGATGTAGGAGACGTCGGTGTACACCTTGCGGGTATAGACCGGGTAGCCTTCCAGGCCTTCGACCTGGGCGCGCTTGATTTCGCTGTCCCAGTACGCGCCTTTGACCAGACGGATCATCAGGCGATGACGGCTGCGACGAGCGAGATCGATCACGTAGTCGATCACATATGGGCAGCGCTTCTGATACGCCTGAATCACGAAGCCAATGCCGTTCCAACCCGTCAGCTGAGGTTCGAAGCACAGGCGCTCGAGCAGATCCAGCGACAGTTCGAGACGATCCGCTTCTTCGGCATCGATGTTCAGGCCGATGTCGTATTGCTTGGCCAGCAGCGTCAGGGACAGCAGGCGCGGGTACAGCTCCTCCATCACGCGCTCATACTGCGCACGGCTGTAACGCGGGTGCAGGGCGGACAGCTTGATCGAAATGCCCGGGCCCTCGTAGATGCCACGGCCATGGGACGCTTTGCCGATGGAGTGGATCGCCTGTTCGTAAGACGCCAGGTATTTCTGGGCGTCGTGTTCGGTCAGTGCCGCTTCGCCGAGCATGTCGTACGAATAGCGGAAGCCCTTGGCTTCGAAGCGGCTGGCGTTGGCCAACGCCTCGGCGATGGTCTCACCTGTGACGAACTGCTCGCCCATCAGGCGCATGGCCATGTCGACGCCCTTGCGGATCATTGGCTCGCCTGACTTGCCGATGATGCGGCTCAGCGAGGAGGTCAGGCCTGCTTCATTGTGCGTGCTCACCAGTTTGCCGGTCAGCAACAGGCCCCAGGTCGCCGCGTTGACGAATAGCGACGGGCTGTTGCCCAGGTGCGGTTGCCAGTTGCCGGTGCTGATCTTGTCGCGGATCAGTGCATCGCGGGTGCCTTTGTCGGGGATGCGCAGCAGCGCTTCGGCCAGACACATCAACGCAACGCCTTCCTGCGACGACAGGGAGAACTCTTGCAGCAGACCTTGCACGATGCCCGCGCGACCGCCGGCACTCTTCTGGTTACGCAGTTTTTCAGCGATCGACGCAGCGAGTTTATGGCTCGCTTCAGCCATTGGCGCTGGCAGGCGGGCCTGCTCCAGCAGCATTGGCACGACTTCAGGCTCGGGACGACGATAGGCCGACGTGATTGCGGCGCGCAGCACCGACTGGGGAAGGATGCTTTCAGCGAATTCGAGGAACGCCTGATGGCCGTGCTCCACGGGCAACTCACCGTGGTCGTCCGCATCTTTGCCGGTGAGGCCGTTCAGTTCGTTGAGGGTTGCACCAGCCTCGAGTTTTTCCAGGTAATTGAGAATTGCCTGCTTGATCAGCCAATGCGGAGTCCGGTCGATGGACTGCGCCGCTGCTTTCAAACGCTCGCGGGTCGGGTCGTCGAGTTTGACACCGAGGGTGGTGGTCGCCATGTCTTGTCCTCATCAGAGCCACATTGGGCGTGGCTGTTGCTGTCGGCAAGATTAGCCTGCAGCTGGGTCGGGGTGCAACCGGGTGCAACCCCTTTTTTCAACATATTTCCATCATTGATGGCATGTTTAGACGGCCCTCAAATGAAGTGTTTCTCGGTAACCATTTGATCGATTTTTACTCATGTGAGACTCAAAAAAGGGCATTAAAACCAAAGGGATACATTTTGTCGTATAAATTAGGCTGTTCTATGTTCCGAAAGGTTGCACCTCTTCCACCGGCTTCCCTAGCATGCCCGCCTTTGGTGCAACCCGTTGTGCCTCCTTTCACCAAGGCATGGACAGACGATGACTATCAGCAACCCCACACTGATCACATTTGTGATCTACATCGCCGCCATGGTCCTCATCGGGCTCATGGCTTATCGCTCCACCAACAATCTCTCGGATTACATCCTCGGTGGCCGCAGCTTGGGCAGTGTCGTCACGGCGCTGTCGGCTGGTGCTTCGGACATGAGTGGCTGGCTGCTCATGGGCCTTCCGGGCGCCATTTACATGTCGGGTCTCTCCGAAGGGTGGATCGCCATCGGCCTGATCGTCGGCGCCTACCTGAATTGGCTGTTCGTTGCCGGCCGGCTGCGGGTGCAGACCGAGCACAACGGCGATGCCCTCACGCTTCCTGACTATTTCTCCAGTCGTTTCGAAGACACCAGCGGACTGCTGCGGGTGATTTCCGCCCTCGTGATCCTCGTGTTTTTCACCATCTACTGCGCTTCCGGCATCGTTGCGGGTGCGCGCCTGTTCGAAAGCACATTCGGTATGCCTTACGAAACCGCGCTGTGGGCCGGGGCTGCGGCGACCATCGCGTATACCTTCATTGGCGGATTCCTGGCGGTCAGCTGGACCGACACCGTTCAAGCCACTTTGATGATCTTCGCCCTGATTCTCACGCCGATCATCGTGCTGCTCGCCACCGGCGGCGTCGACACGACGTTCCTCGCCATTGAAGCGAAGGACCCCGCGCATTTCGACATGCTCAAAAACACTACCTTTATTGGCGTCGTCTCACTGATGGGCTGGGGATTGGGGTATTTCGGCCAGCCGCACATCCTGGCGCGCTTCATGGCGGCGGATTCGGTGAAATCGATTGCCAACGCCCGGCGTATCTCCCTGGCCTGGATGATTCTCTGTCTGGGTGGCACCGTGGCGGTCGGCTTCTTCGGCATCGCCTATTTCTCTGCACACCCTGATGTGGCTGGGCCTGTAACGGAGAATCCTGAGCGCGTGTTCATCGAGCTCGCGAAGTTGCTGTTCAATCCTTGGGTGGCGGGTGTGCTGTTGTCGGCGATTCTGGCAGCGGTCATGAGTACATTGAGCTGTCAGTTGCTGGTGTGTTCCAGCGCCCTGACCGAGGATTTCTACAAGGCATTCCTGCGCAAAGGGGCGTCGCAGCGGGAACTGGTCTGGGTGGGCCGGGCGATGGTGCTCCTGGTGGCGTTGATTGCCATCGCTATGGCAGCCAATCCGGAGAACCGTGTGCTCGGTCTGGTGAGCTATGCGTGGGCCGGGTTCGGCGCGGCATTCGGGCCGGTGGTGCTGATTTCCGTGATCTGGAAGGGCATGACCCGCAACGGCGCGTTGGCGGGAATTCTGGTGGGGGCCTTGACGGTCGTGGTCTGGAAGCATTTCGAACTGCTGGGGCTGTACGAAATCATTCCTGGGTTCATCTTCGCCAGCATCGCGATTGTGCTTTTCAGCGCGCTGGGTAAAGGGCCAACGGCAGGCATGGTGCAGCGTTTCGAGGCGGCAGAGAAAGCGTACAAGGCGGCATGAAAGTCTGTTGCTGAGGCGCGCCAACCTTTGTAGCAGCCCGACTTGCTGGCGAAGGCATTCAATCGGACACAGGTAGGGTGTCAGGTCGATCGCTATCGCCAGCAAGTCGACGCCCACGACAGATGCATCCAGCGGGCATCAACCCTTGTTGTGATCCGCGTCCAGGTTAAAAAACATCACTTTTCCGCCTTCGCTGGTGTAACCGGTGTTGTCCTGGGTATAGACGCCAGCTTTGAAGTACAGCTGTTCTTTACTCCAAGTGGCGCTGATGCGGTCGTTCCAATACCTGTTGTCGGCCTTCACGCTGAGCAGCCCGGCTTTGTTCAAGTGAATCTGATAGTTGAACGTCTCATTGAGCGGTATGCCTTCGGCCACCGTGAAAATACGCGCTTTCTTATCGTTGGGATGGAAGCGTACCTTGGCGACGACGATGCCATCCTTCGTGGCGTCCTGATATTGGTACTCGACCTTGAGCAGCGGCTGGGTGCTTTCGTACACGTGGATCTGGCCGATCACCACCCGCCCCGATGACGGCACTTGGATGACTTTGAGCTTGGCACTCAGGAAATTGTCGGCATCCGGGTAAAACCAATTGTGCAATGTGCCATTCGACCAGGTTTCACGCAGTTCGGTACGAGGGTATTTGGCGTTGGCAGTTTTGGTGCCGGTGACCGGTGCCCAGAACGTGACGTTGGCGGTGCTGGAAGTGAAATATTTGCCGTCATAGCCTTGAAGCAACTGTTGCGTTTCGATGGTAGCGGGGGGCGAGCCCACGGGAATACTCAGATTCCAGGTTCCCAAATCAATCATTGTCTTTTTCGTCCGGTGTGTCTCATTGCCAGCCGAGGTGTCTGGCTCAAGGGTGATAGAGGGGTGCTCCTTATACGTTTGAAGGATTTGTTTGTTAACGCGAAACCGTCGAACGGGTGGCATCAATGTGCTGTCAATTTCTTCGCAAGCCAGTCTTCAAGTGCTGCGCGGGGCAGCTACCGTTAGTCGGTTCAGTTACACATTTGAGATGGCGTAACGATGGCCCCGCTTCCTTTTTCCCTATTCAGGTCTAGAGTAATGGCCATTCGGATCATGGGCGAAGCCCTCTCACCGGGCAGTGAAGGAATGAGTAGCAGCATGGAATGCGCGCAACCCCTGCCACCTCAGGGCAAATCAGTTCTGTTGGTGGTCGATGACTACCCGGAAAACCTCGTCACCATGCGAGCCGTCTTGCAGCGGCAGGACTGGGAAATCGTCACGGCGAGTTCTGGCATGGAGGCCTTGGGCCTACTGCTGGACGTGGACGTCGATATCGTCCTGCTGGACGTACAGATGCCCGAAATGGATGGCTTTGAAGTCGCGCGCCTGATGCGTGGCAGTCAACGCACGCGCCTGACCCCGATCATCTTTCTGACCGCGAACGAACAATCCCGGGACGCTGTGCATAAAGGCTATGCCAGCGGCGCGGTTGATTACCTGTTCAAACCGTTCGACCCGAACGTTCTCAAACCCAAGGTCCAGGCGCTGCTGGAGCAGCAGCACAACCGGCGCGCTCTGCAAAAGCTCAGTCGCGAGCTGGAGTCGGCGCGTGCGTTCAATGCATCGGTGCTGGCCAACGTGGCCGAAGGCATTCTGGTGGTCAATGAAAACGGCATCATCAGCTTCGCCAACCCGGCCATTTGCCGGCTCCTGGGCATGACGGATGGCGAGCTGCGTGGTACAGAGTTGCGCGCTTATCTGGAAGAACCGTGCGTCGTCGAGTGGACTGATTCGGGGTTCTACCACCACTACCGACGCGCCGACACCTACCGGGTGCATGACGCCATCATGCGAACGCCCGAAGGTCGTCAGGTGCCCGTGGCGTTGTCCTGCGCGCCGTTGCCTGAAGAACAGAAAGCCATGGTGTTGAGCGTGCTCGACATGTCGGTGGTGCGGGATTTGTATACGCAACTGGAACACCAGGCCGTGACGGACTCCTTGACCGGTCTGCTCAATCGCCGAGGTTTTTATCAGACCGTCGAGGGCATGCTGCTGCGTAACGAGAACGCCGGGAAGTACCTGGTGGTGTTGTATCTGGATCTGGATGGTTTCAAACACGTCAACGATTCGCTGGGCCATGACGCCGGTGATCAGGTGCTGGTCTGGGTCGCCGAGCAATTGAAAGAGTGCCTGCGACCCTACGACGTCCTGGCTCGGATGGGCGGCGACGAATTCGTCGTTGTCGTCGACGGACTGGACTTCCCCGAACATGCCGCCAAGGTCGCGGAAAAACTCATCGAGCGCGTCTCGGTGCGGCGCCACGTCGATGGCATCGAAGCCACGCTGGGGGTCAGCATCGGCATCGCGATTTACCCGGATTGCGGCACTCATCTCGACGGTCTGCTGCGCGCCGCCGACATTGCCATGTACGAGGCCAAGCGGGCGGGGCGTCATCAGTATCGTTTCTATGATCAGTACATGAATGGTCGCGCGCGCTCTCGTTTGATGCTCGAAGAAAGCGTGCGCACGGCCATCGAAGGCAAGGATTTCTCGATCGTCTATCAACCGCAGATCAACGTGGCGACCGGGCGTACCCGTGGTTTCGAGGCGTTGCTGCGCTGGAATCACCCGGACGCAGGCGATGTGCCGTCCAGCCTGTTCATTCCGTTGCTGGAAGAAACGCGACTGATCAACAAACTGGGCAGCTGGATCTACGAACAAGGCGCGGCGCAGCGTCAGCGCTGGGAGGGCGTGTTCCCGGAAGATCTGGTGGTCAGCGTGAGCGTCAGCCCAGCGCAATTCAGCATGCCCAATCTCGCGGCCGAGTTGCAGCGAGCGATCCAGATGCACGGCTTGAAACCACGACAGCTCGAAGTCGAGATCACCGAGCCGTCGCTGGTGCACAACCTCGTTCACAGTCGCAAGCAATTGCAGAGCCTGCACGACATTGGTGTCCGGGTGTCATTGGACGATTTTGGCGCAGGCGACAGTTCCTTGGCCCATCTGCGAAATCTGGATCTGGATACGCTCAAGATCGACCGGCACTTCATCAGCGGCATGATGAATTCCCCGCGTGATCTGGCCGTCGCCCGCAGCATCATCGATCTGTGCCGATTGCTGAATATCGAAGTGATCGCCGAAGGGGTCGAGACGCTGGAGCAGTACCACTGGCTGGTGGACAGCGGTTGCGAAATCATTCAGGGGTTTCTGCTGGCTCACCCGATGACGCCGGACGAGGCATTGCGTTTTGTCGCGCCCCTCGCTCTGCCAAGCCGTGAATCGCTGTTGGGCAGGGGCTGACGCGGTAGACTAGCGCCTTTCGAGCCACACGATCAGATCATGACCGCCAATGCGACCACACCGCTCAAGTACCTGCAGGCCTACCCGGCCTCTTTGCAGAATCAGGTCCGCCAGCTGATCGCTCAGGACACACTCGGTGCCTATCTGGAGCGGCGCTACCCTGGGCGCCACGACGTGCAAAGCGACAAGGCGCTCTACGCGTATGCGCTTGCCCTCAAGCAGGAGCACCTGCGCAACGCACCCAACATCGACAAAGTGCTGTTCGATAATCGCCTCGACCTGACCCACCGCGCATTGGGCCTGCACACCACCGTTTCCCGCGTGCAAGGCGGCAAGCTCAAGGCCAAGAAAGAAATACGGGTCGCCTCGCTGTTCAAGGACGCTGCGCCGGAATTCCTCAAGATGATCGTCGTGCATGAGCTGGCGCACTTCAAAGAAACCGAGCACAACAAGGCGTTCTACAAACTCTGCGAACACATGCAGCCGGGCTATCACCAATTGGAGTTCGACCTGCGCGTGTACCTGACCTGGCGAGACATGCAGGCGGGGTGATGTGAATGTCACCGTGCAGGCGCGTGGCTCGTCTTGCGACCGACGGAGGAAGGCCGTGTTAATCCGGCAAGCATGGGGTGTCAGCGATACCGTGGGCGGGGTTGCTGCCGGTCCCCGGCAGATCGCGGGATGAGCCACGCTCCTACAGAGGGTGCGGATAAATCTGTTACTTCCACACAAGGACCTGACGATGGACGTCAGCAAGACCAAAACCAGTTTCTATCGCCGTCTTTACGTGGCGTATTTGATCGACAGCGGTATTGCCAGCAGCGTTCCCGCCCTCACCGACGTCACGGGCATGCCGCGTCGGACGGCGCAAGACACCCTCGCGGCGTTGGCAGATCTGGATATCGTGTGCGAATTCGAACAGGAAGAGGGGACCCGCAATCATGCAGGTGCTTACCGAATTCGCGAATGGGGCGCGATCGACAAGCGCTGGATTGCCGAGCATATGGAGCAGATCAAAGCGGTGCTGGGTTATCCCTGAATCGAGTTGGCAAGGACGTCCAAACCTGTGGGAGCCGCGCGCAGCAAGGCGGCTCCCAGGGTGCCGTTACGCATCAATCAGCAGCTTCAATCCAGATCTCGGCGCATACCGATGTGCGGAATGCCGTCCTCGACATACACCTCGCCCACCGGGTTGAATCCGTAGCGGCTGTAATAGCCCTGCAGGTGCGCCTGCGCCGAAAGGTAGATTGGTTGGTCTGGCCAATTGCGTTCGGCATGTTCAAGGGCCTGCACCATCAATTCATGCCCCATGCCTTTGTTGCGCATTGACGGGGCAGTGACGACACGTCCGATCGTTACGTCGCCGTCCTGTTGGATCGGGTCGAGCAGGCGCAGATACGCCACCAGTTCGTCGCCTTGCCATGCCATCAGATGACGGGTATCGCCGAGCAAATCCTGGCCATCGACATCCTGGTACCAGCATTTCTGCTCCACGACGAACACCTGCGCGCGCAGCTGCAAAATGGCGTACAACTGTTCCTTGCTCAAGGCGGTATGGTGTTTGCAAATCCAGTTGATAGACATGACGCCGGCTCGCGAGAAGAAATCGATTCCGGATACTAAACGCATATTGCCGTGAGCCCAAAGCCGGTACTTGCCGAAAGACGTGACGACGATCAGGACATTGCCTGGTTTTCTTGAACTGCGGCACAAACATTGGCCACTTATGTGTTGTGGAAAAAGGCCAACCGGTCTTCAATAAAGGCCACTTGCTACTCCGAACGTCGCTTCCACTCGGGTCGTGCCCACGACCTTCTGCTCGCACCAGGGATGTCACAGTGTCGCTTGATTGCCGCTGAAAAATTGCAGGCCATCCGCCTGCTTAAGGACCTTGAGCATGCCGCGTTTGCTTCGAGCCATGGCTTTGCTGGGAATGCTGCTGATCGCCCAAGGGGTATCGGCGCAGAAGCTGCGTATTGCCGGCGATGCCTGGGCACCGTATTCAGATCTGTCGCTGATCAATGGTGGGCTTTCCACCGATCTGGTTCGCACCGCACTGGGGCGCGCGGGTTACACCACTGAATACGAGCAGGTGCCGTGGGCGCGGGCCGTTCATGGGGTCAGCGAGGGGCGATACGACATTCTGATCAACGCGTGGTACAGCACAGAGCGCACGCAGATTGGCGAATTTTCCGGCGAATATCTAGTGAACCGACTGCGCTTCCTCAAGCGCAAGACCTCCGATATCACCTATCAAACCCTGCCACAATTGCACCCGTATTCCATTGCGGTCGTGCGCAGCTATGCCTACTCGCCCGAATTCGACAATGATCCCGATCTGAAAAAAGTGCCGGTCGCGAGTTTTTCGACTGCGGTGCGGATGCTGGCCGCAGGGCGGGTAGAGCTGACCGTCGAGGATGAATATGCCGCGCGTTTCGCCCTGAGCCATGAGCCCGCAGACGTGCGCGGCAATGTCGATTTTCTGCCCCAGTCACTGAGCGAAAACGGCCTGCATATCCTGGTGAGCCTGAAGAATCCCGATCACGCGAAAATCGTTGCCGACTTCGACGAGGCCGTTGCCGCCATGAAGGCCGATGGCTCCTACGACAAGCTCTTCAAGCTGCACGGGTTGTAAGGTCTTTGTCGTCCTTGGACGGCTCTTTGATCAAATGAGCGGCCAGGGTGCGCAGCGGGCCCAATTGACGGCAGATCAGCGCCAATTGGGTTTGCACCAAGCGCTGCCCTTCATCGATTTCTTCCGGCATCTGCTCAAGCTCCCCGGCCAGCGCTTCCTCGGCATCGCTTTGTACCGCCACTGGTTGTCGGTCGGCGAGGCTTTGCGCGATTTCGTCGATACTCGACGCCAGATGGGCCCCGGCGCCCTCGATCAGGTGTTCACGCACTTCGGCCGGAAGTTGAGTCTCGCGGTGTGCGCCGAGCCCGGACAGGTAGCTCAATAACGTGTGCGACAGCACCAGGAAACGGAAGCCGACATCGGCCTCCTTACGGAAATGGCCGGGTTCCATGAGCATGTTGGCCAGCGTGGTCGACAGCGCGGCATCGGCGTTGTGGGCGTTGCGTCGGGCGAGGCGATAAGCGAGGTCATCGCTTTTGCCATGAGCGTACTGCTGCATGATCTGGCGCAGGTAAATGCTGTTGCACGACAGCGTATTGGCCAGCACCTTGTTCAAACGTCGGCCCTGCCAGTCCGGCAGGAACAGGAACACCGCCAGGCCTGCGATCAAGCTGCCGAGCAGGGTGTCCATCAGACGCGGCAGGAACAACCCATAGCCGTTTCCTACCTGATTGAAGCAGAACAGGATCATCACCGTGATCGCTGCCGTGGACAGGGTATAGCGCGTCGTGCGGTTCACGAAGAACACTACGCCCGCGAGAACCGCACACATCGATTGCAGCACCGGCGTGGTGATCAGGTCGAACAGAATCCAGCCTGCTGTCAGGCCGATGGCGGTGCCGATGATTCGCTGCCCGAGCTTGCGCCGCGTCGCGCCGTAACTCGGCTGGCAGACGAAGACCGTCGTCAGGATGATCCAATAGCCCTGGGACGGGTGTATCAGGTGCACCATCAGATAGCCGATCACCAACGCCAACGGCAGGCGCAGGGCGTGACGGAACAGCAGCGAAGTCGGCGTCAGCTGCAGGCGCAGTCGAGTCCAGACGTCTTTCAGGTTGCGTGGCGAACGGTCCAACAAACTGCTGTCGGAGGCATCGGCCAGTGCGTCAGGGTTGCTCGCATCGCTGAGCAACCGGTCCAGCGTGCCAAGGTTATTGGCCAGCGCGCGCAGGGACCGCAGCAGGCCGCGCCAGGCCGGGTTGCTCTGGATGCGCAAGTGTTCGAGAGAGGCGCGCAGATCGTCCAGCGCATGGGCGAAACTGTCGTCATAGATGAACGGCTGGCGCAGTTGGATCGACACCGACAGGTCACGACAGGCGTTGCCCTGCTGGCGTAACAGACGTTGGCAACGGAATAGCACGTCGCTGTGGAAGAACGCTTCGGCCAGGGAATTGTAGGGGTAGTGCGAAGAACTCGCGCGTTCGTGGATGTCCTGCGCCAGAAAGTACAGTTTCAGGTAGCGACTGACCTTCGAACCGGGGCGACCGCTGCCGACGCGGTTAAGGATAATTTCTTTGGTCACGTTGAGCGCGGCAACGACCTTACCGTTCTGCTTGGCCAGCTCCAGACGTTTGGCTTCAACGTCAAGGGTGCGGATCGGCTCGAACAGGTCTGATTTCAGCTTCAGGTACAGCCCCAATTCCCGGAACAGCCGTGCCAAGGCCTGTTGCACCGGCTGATTGGAGAACAGCATTTGCCACAACACCGACAGCAGGCCGTACCACGCCGCACCCGCCACTAGCAGCATCGGCTCATGCCAGAAATCCGTGACTTCGCCGCCGCGCTGGTCCACGCCAATCATGGTGTAGACCGAGAGAATCAACGTCGCATAGGCAATGGCGCCGTACCGCTCACCCAAAGCGCCGAGCATGGTCAGGCAGAACGCCGCGAGGGCGAACGCGCTGATGAAGAGAACGGGGTAGGGGAAGAGCAACTCGACCGAGAGCGCCGCGATACTGAAACACACCAGCGTCACGGCCAGTGCGTTGAGGCGGCCTTGCCAGCTGTCATCGGTTTCGGACAATGCGCTGGCGATGATCCCCAGGAACAACGGGATCAGCTGCGACATTTCGTTTTGATACCAGCACAGCGCCATGCTGCCGGTCAGTGCGATGAATACCCGCACGCTGTAGGAAAACTTGTCCAGCGCCCACAGGCGGCGGAAGGTATTGCGCAACGATTTCGATGCCATGAACGCGGACGGCCTTTTTCGCGACTGATTCTGCAGAGGGATATGTACAGCGCCGGATGCGCCCTGTACATCCGATTAGCAAAATTTATTCCGCAAGAGCCAGTTGATACATCTCGAACGACTGTGGGAGCCGGCTTGCTGGCGAATACGGTGGATAAGGGGCGACGATATCGACTGACACGCCGTTTTCACCAGCACGCCGGCTCCCACAAAAGCGCAAGGCCGCTTGGCTCAGACAAACTGCGCCGCGGCGTAGGCGGACGCCCAGGCCCACTGGAAATTGAAGCCGCCCAGATGCCCGCTGACGTCCAGCACTTCGCCAATGAAATAAAGGCCCGGCGATTTCAGGGATTCCATGGTCTTGGACGACACTTCCCGCGTGTCGATGCCGCCCAGCGTCACTTCTGCCGTGCGATAGCCTTCCGTGCCGGCCGGGATCACCTTCCAGCTCGCCAGCTTCTCGGCAATGTCGGCCAGTTCGGCGTGGGTGTATTGCTTCATGGGTTTGGAGACGAACCACTGCTCGGCGATCAGGTTGGCCATTTTCTTGGTGAACACTTCACCGAGCAGGGTTTTGAGTTCGCTGTTCGGGCGTTCGGCCTGCTGTTCGGTCAGCCAGCCGTGGGCGTCGTGATCGGGGAGCAAGTTGATCTCCACCGTGTCACCGGGGTGCCAGAACGAGGAAATCTGCAAGATCGCCGGCCCGCTCAAGCCGCGATGGGTGAACAGGATGTTCTCGCGAAAGCTCGTATCATTGCAGCTGACCAGGCAATCCACCGAGGTGCCCGACAGCTCGGTGCACAGGTCTTTCAGTTGGTCGGTGATGGTGAAGGGCACCAGGCCTGCGCGGGTTGACAGCAGGGTGTGGCCAAACTGCTTGCCGACCTGATAACCAAACCCTGTCGCGCCCAACGTTGGAATCGAAAGCCCGCCGGTAGCGACCACCAGCGAAGTGCAGTTGATGCTGCCCAGCGTGGTGTCCAGCAGATAACCGCCTTCGGTCTTTTCGATGGTCTGCACCGAGGTGTCCATGTGCAGGCTCACGCCCGCGTCGTCGCACTCGCTGAGCAGCAGGCCGAGGATGTCGCTCGATTTGTTGTCACAAAACAGCTGGCCGAGTTTTTTCTCGTGGTACGGCACGCCGTGTTTGCCCACCAGCGCAATAAAGTCCCACTGGGTGTAGCGGGCCAGCGCCGATTTACAGAAGTGCGGGTTCTGCGAGAGGAAGTTGGCGGGCTCGGTGTACATGTTGGTGAAATTGCAGCGCCCGCCGCCCGACATGAGGATCTTCTTGCCCGGTTTGTTGGCGTGATCGATCAGCATCACCTGGCGGCCACGATTGGCGGCAATGGCGGCGCACATCAAACCTGCGGCGCCAGCGCCGATGATCACAACGTCAGTAACGGGCAAAGCGATGTCCTCAGGTGTAAACAGAGTGGAAGTTGAATCCTGTAGGAGAACGCTTGCCCGCGATGGCGGTATATCAGTCAGCACGGGGGGGCTGACGGAATGCATCGCGGGCAAGCGCGCTCCTACAAAGGGATTGCGGTGTGCTTACAAAATCCTGACCCGCAACGACTTGCCCTTGATCTTGCCGTTGTTCAGACGCTCCAGCGCCTGTTTGGCGATGCTGCGTTCCACGGCCACGTAGGCCTGGAAATCGAAAATCGCGATCTTGCCCACTTGAGTGCCGGGAATGCCCGCTTCGCCGGTCAGCGCGCCAAGAATGTCGCCGGGACGCAGTTTGTCCTTGCGACCCGAGCCGATGCACAAGGTGGTCATCGGTGGCAGCAGCTTGCCGCCTTCCTTGCGTTTCAGGTCGTCGAGCTGCTGCCAGTTCAGTGGCGCCTTTTGCAACTCTTCGATAGCGCGGGCGCGTTGGCTTTCGCCAGGGGCGACGAGGCTGACGGCGATGCCGGTCTCCCCCGCACGACCGGTACGACCGACGCGGTGGATGTGGATTTCCGAATCCCGGGCCAGCTCGACGTTGATCACCATGTCCAGCGCGTCGATGTCCAGACCGCGGGCGGCGACGTCGGTGGCAACCAGCACGGAAGTGCTGCGGTTAGCGAACATCGCCAGCACCTGGTCGCGATCGCGCTGTTCCAGATCGCCATGCAGGCCGACGGCCGACATGCCTTTGGCGGTCAGGTGATCGACCACTTCTTGCACCTGCTGCTTGGTGAAGCAGAACGCCACGCAGGACTGCGGACGGAAATGATCAAGGACTTTCACCACCGCTTCGAGGCGTTGCTCGGGGGCGATTTCGTAGAAAATCTGCTCGATCTGGCTGTCAGCGTGCAGCGCTTCGACCTTCACGGTCTGCGGGTCGCGCATGAACTTGGAGGCCAGCTGCTTGATGCCGACCGGGTACGTGGCCGAGAACAGCAGGGTCTGACGACGCTCCGGGGTCTGCTCGATGATGTCGGCGATGGCGTCGTAAAAGCCCATGTCGAGCATGCGGTCGGCTTCGTCCAGCACCAGCGTGTTCAGGCCATCGAGGACCAGCGAACCTTTGCGCAGGTGCTGCTGAATGCGGCCTGGTGTGCCGACGATGATGTGTGCGCCGTGTTCCAGCGAGGCAATTTGCGGGCCGAACGACACGCCGCCGCACAGGGTCAGGACTTTGATGTTGTCTTCGGAACGCGCCAACCGACGGATTTCCTTGGCGACCTGATCCGCCAGTTCACGGGTCGGACAAAGCACGAGTGCCTGGCAGCCGAAGTAGCGCGGATTGATTGGGTTGAGCAGGCCGACGCCGAACGCGGCGGTCTTGCCGGAGCCGGTCTTGGCTTGAGCGATCAGGTCCATGCCCTTGAGCATCACCGGCAGGCTCTGCGCCTGAATCGGCGTCATCTCGGCATAACCAAGGGACTCCAGGTTAGCCAGCATGGCGGCGGAAAGGGGCAGCGAGTTGAAAGCGGTGTTAGTCACGGGACGGGCCTGCAAAACAAAATGTCGCGCAGTGTATCAGGTCGCAGCTGATGGCTTGGGGGTGGGGGCGATAAATGGTGGTTGCTGTATGTTGATATACGCGCCTAACGGTGGTCACTCTGGGCGTGAGCTTGCTCACGAAGGGGCCAGTACATCCGACCCAGACAGTGCGGCTGAACGGAGGTCTTCGTGGAGCAAGCTCACTCCCACAGGTGGATCGGTGTCTGCCACATCAGTCGTCGTGGCATGCAGAAAGCTCACTCCCACAGTGGGCTCAGGTCTGGCGGATGTTGCTGATCACGCCTCGATCTCAGGCTCGGTCTGCGGTTGGCGTGGCGGGTTCTCGGGCGGCATGCGCGGGGAGAGCTGCAGGAAAATCGACGCAGCAAGCATCGCCAGCACACCGACGCACAGGAACGTCAGCTGAAACGCGCCGAGAACGCTGCTGACTTCGCCCGTCGCCACATCATCAGTGAAGCCCCCCAGCAACGCCGCCGCGCAGGCAACGCCGAGACTCAAGGACAGCTGCGCCACCACCGACAGCAGACTGTTGCCGCTGGCCGCGCTGGCGTCATCCAGGTCGATAAGGGTCACTGCGTTCATGGCCGAGAACTGCAACGAGTTCACGCCGCCGAGGAATGCCAGATGAATCAGCAGCAGCCAGTACGGCGTGTCGGCATCCACCAGCGCCATGCTCGCCAGCAACGCGCCCAGCAGCAGCGTGTTGCCAGTCAGGACGATCCGGTAACCCAGTCGCTCAATGGCCCGTGTGGCCAACGGCTTGGCGAACATGGCGGCCAACGCCAGTGGAATCATGCTCATGCCTGCGTGGGAGGGCGAATAGCCCAGCGCCACTTGCAGCATCAGCGGCACCAGAAACGGCAACGCGCCACTGCCCAGACGGGCAAACAGGTTGCCCATGATCCCCACCGCGAAGCTACGGGTGCGGAACAGCGACGCCGAGAACAACGGCGCCTCCACGTGCCCGGCGCGCAGCCAGTACGCCGCCAGGCACGCCATCCCGCCGAACAGCAGCATCACCACACGCAGGTGCGGCAGGTGCAGCTCACCCAGCCCTTCGAGGGCAATGGTGATCAACACCATGGACGCGCCGAACAGTGCAAAGCCCACCATGTCGAAACGTGTCCGCCCGCCGCCTTGCAGGTCCGGAATGAATTTTCGGACTGCAAAACAACCCAGAATCCCGACCGGAATGTTGATCAGGAAGATCCAGTGCCAGCTCAGGTACTCCACCAGCCAGCCGCCCACCGTCGGGCCAAGCAACGGCCCGAGCAGCGCTGGCATGGTGATGAAACTGAGCGTGCGCACCAGCTCGGTTCGCGGGTAGGCGCGCAGCACGATAAGCCTGCCGACCGGCATCATCAGTGCACCACCCAGGCCCTGAATCACCCGAGCCGCAACCAGCACGCCGAGGGAATTCGCCGCTGCGCACAGCAACGAGCCGAAGCTGAACAGCAGGATCGCGCCGAAGAAAATCCGCTTGATGCCAAAACGGTCCGAGATCCAGCCCGACGCCGGGATCAGCAGGGCGATGGTCAACATGTAGGCGATGATCACCGACTGCATGCGCAACGGGTCTTCCGACAGCGAATTGGCCATCGACGGCAGCGCGGTGTTGAGAATCGTGCCGTCCAGACTCTGCATGAAAAAGGCGATGGCAATGACCCAAGGCATCCAGCGTAGGGTTCTGGCGTCCAGTGGCGGCGTGGTGGTCGGCATGTGGGGGGTGAGTCCTTATGATTTCTTGTGATCGTTGAGCATTGGCGGCGGGCGCGGATGGTGGAAGCCCGCTTGCCGGCGAAAGCGGTGTGCCAGTCGGCGACGATGTATCTGATCCGTCGCCTTCGCCAGCAAGCCGGCTCCCACAGGGTTCAGCCCAAGCCGTGAGTCGTCACAACGTCAGCGTCAGCCTGCTGATCAACGCCCCCGGCAGCAGATTCGATGCTGTCTGGCGTTGACTGTAGGTGCTTGGCGACAGGATGAGTTCCCTTTCCTTGGTCAATTGTTCAAGCGCGCCCCCTAGCAAGCTGAACACGCTGTCGTCGAAACGCATGGTGCTGACCGGCGCCTTGATCTCTCCGTCCTCGACCCAGAACGTTGCAAAACGGGTCATCCCGGTGATGCGTCCCGCTGTTCTGTCAGAGAAATTCAGGTACCAGAGGTTGCTGATGTACAGCCCCGTGCCCAGTTCTTTGAGCACATCATCCAGCGCCAGCGAGCCGCCGTTCATGCTCAATGCGCTGGGCGCTTCGCCCCACCCTGCGCCGTTGGCAGTCAGGCCGTATTCGGCGGCGCTGCGTGAATCGATCAGCCGGTCTTTCGCAACGCCTTCGACCACCAGCGACAGGTCCGAGCGCGGATAACCTTCACGGGAAAACGCCGGCGACAACGATCCGGTGACTTGCTCGTTCAGGGTGACCAACGGATTCAGCGTTGCCTGACCGTCGTACAAACGCTGCAGTGGACTGGTCTTGTCCGCCAGCGACTGCGCCGAGAAGCCGCCCCAGCACAACATGCCCATCACCTCTTCCAGTGCAGCGGGCGCCAGATACGCCCGGTATTGGCCAGGGGCGAGGGTGTGCGACGGCTGTCCCAGAAACGCCAGCTGCTCACGAGCCAAGGCGAAGCGCTTGGCAAACGCTGCATCGCTCCATTCGTGGCCGGCATAGTTGGCCTTCACTGCCTGGCCATTCTCATGAAACAGACTCCAATCGAAATTGAAGCTGTTCGCCTGGTGCCAACCGAACGCGCCGTTCGAGTTGGCAAAGCCCCGGTAAATCGGCCCTGCGGCGTAGATACCGACCAGATCCAGCCCGTCGCCCAACTGTGTGATTTGCGCGACCACATGGGCGCTGTCGGGCAGGGGCGCGTCTTGAACATTGCTGCTTTGCCAGGCGTCCTCGTTGAGCAACAGGTAAGGATCGACCGGCAGCAGCGTGAGGGTTTCCCGCAATTGATGTAGCGACTCGCCCAGACGCTCACGATCCAACGTTTCATCGCCGGACAGCGTCAGTTGGAGGTCGGCGTGACGGCCGTCTTCGATCAGCTTGAAATACACGTTGGCCTGCTGCACCTGTCCGGCCTGCCGCACCTTGGCGTGGTTGAATCGAATGAAATCAGAGGACTCTGCGTTGTAGCCGAGGGTGAAACGTTCCTGGGGCGTGATCGCGCTTTGCAGCCAATCGACCAACGCCTTGAATTGAATTTGATGCGACATCAGGCGTCACCTCCGAATACGTCGACGTTGGCGAACACGCAGGCCGGCGAGGCGTGCCCTACGCGCACCACTTGGTTGGGCTCGCCTTTGCCGCAGTTGGGCGTGCCCAACACTTGGAAGGTGCTGGCGTCGCCGACGGCGCTGAGGTTGCGCCAGAACTGCGCTGAAATCGCCCGGTAGTTCGGGTTTTTCACCACGCCCTTGAGTTCGCCGTTCTCGATCAGTTGGCCCCATTCGCAGCCAAACTGGAATTTGTTACGGGCATCGTCAATCGACCACGAGCGATTGGTGCTCATGAGAATGCCATGCTCGATACCGCCGATCAGTTGCTGCATCGTCTTGTCGCCCGGCTCGATGTTGAGGTTGGCCATGCGATCGATCGGCGCGCGATTCCAGCTGCACGCGCGACTGTTGGCGACGCCTTCCATGCCGCTGCGGTATTGCGATAACGCGCCCCCCAGCGGCCGTTCCAGCACGCCATCCTTGATCAGGAATTGCTTGCTCGCCGGTGTGCCGTCGTCGTCGAAACCATAGCTCGCCAATTGCTCTGGGATCTCTGGGTCGAAGGTCACGTTGAGCAGCTCGGAGCCGTACTGCAGCGTGCCGAAGTCGTGCGTCTTCACAAAGCTGGTACCCGCATAGTTGCGCTCGTCACCGAGGATGCGGTCCAGTTCCAGCGGATGGCCGATGGATTCGTGAATCTGCAGGATCATTTGGTCGGGGGTTAGCAGCAGGTCCCGCGGCCCGGTGGGCGTGTTGGGCGCCATGATCAGCTGAAGCGCCTGATCGGCGACCTTGGCCGCTGCACCGATGATGCCGCAGGAGGTGATGACTTCCGCACCGCCCTGTTGGCCGAAATTGTCGCGGCCGAGGCTGCGCGTCTGGCTGTCCTGCCCGTCATAGGCCGTGACGCTCAGGCCGGGGAAGACGAAACGCTGGGCCTGACGAATCTCGGCGCCAGCGCTGTTGAGGTAAATCTGTTCGACGTTTTCCAGGCCGAGGTCGACGTGCCAGTTCACCAGCCGCGCGTCCTTGGGCACTGCGGCGGATTCCTGACCGAGCAGGGCGTAGCAATCGCTCAGTGAAGGGAACGCGCTGGTGAGGTTAGGCGACAGGTAATCGGCACGATGGGTCGCAACGGCGTGTTCGCGCAGGTCGAGCAGCGAATGGACGGCCAGTTGCCGCGCTTGGGCTTCCGCCCGTTCCAGCGCGCCTTGCAGGCCCCGCTGGGAAAGGTCGTTGGTGGCCGCATAGGTCTCGACGCCATCAATGCGCACGGTCAGCATTGCGCCTTCGTCGGTGCGCAGTTGCGGCGGCTCGGGGACATTCTTGCGCACCGAGAGGTGCTGGCTGGTTTGTTTGACGTAGCGCAGGGAGAAGAACTGGGCGCTGCTCTGCAGGGCGGCGAACCGCTGCTTGAGTTGAGCGGAAAAGTCGAACATGCACGATGTCTCCTTGGTGATTCGGAGGGCAATGGGCCGAATCATAGCGCGGATAGCCCCCCTGGCGCCGAGCTTGTACGAGCGAGGCTTGTCCCGCGACCTGCCGGGGACCGGCAGCCACCCCTGCAAATGCGGTATTGCGGATACACCGAGTTTGCCGGTTTGCGACGGGTTCCCCGTCGATCGCGGGACAAGCCACGCTCCTACATGGGCGAGTCGCGATCGATGACTGACAAACCGCCATCGCGAGCAAGCTCACTCCTACAAGGTTTGGGTCTGGCGTTATTTCGCCAGCGTCCCTATCCGCTGTAGGAGCGAGGCTTGTCCCGCGACCTGCCGGGGACCGGCAGCAACCCTGCAAATGCGGTATTGCGGACACACCGAGTTTGCCGGTTTTGCGACGGGTTCGCCGTCGATCGCGGGACAAGCCACGCTCCTATATGGGCGAGTCGCGATCAATGACTGACAAACCGCCATCG
>NZ_DDHJ01000015.1 GCF_002338065.1 Pseudomonas sp. UBA1879
TCCACAACGGCATCGAGTACGGAATGATGCAGGCCTTCGCCGAAGGCTTCGACATTCTCAAGACCAAGAACTCGGAAAACCTGCCGGAAGACCAGCGCTTCGATCTGAACCTGGGCGATATCGCTGAAGTCTGGCGTCGCGGCAGCGTCGTGTCGTCCTGGCTGCTGGACCTGACCGCCGATGCGCTGGCCACCGACCCACAGCTCAATGCCTACTCCGGCTCCGTGGCCGACAGCGGTGAAGGCCGCTGGACCATCGAGGCTGCCATGGAGCAGGCGGTGCCGGTGCCAGTGCTGTCCACGTCCTTGTTCGCCCGCTTCCGCTCCCGTCAACAAAGCACGTATGGCGACAAGATGCTCTCCGCCATGCGTTTCGGTTTTGGTGGTCATAAGGAACCAAAATAATGGGTTTGACCCGAAGCAAGCAAAAGGCCCCGGTCGCTCCGGCGACCACGCTGTTCCTGTTCGGCGCCCACGGCGACCTGGTCAAACGGCTGTTGATGCCGGCCCTCTATAACCTGTTCCGTGACGGACTGGTAGGCGAGGACCTGCACATCGTCGGGGTTGACCACAACACCGTCAGCGATGCCGACTTCGCCAAAAAGCTCGAGGACTTTATCCGTCAGGAGGCAGCCAGCAAGGTCGCCGAAGGTGGCAAGGATCCGCTGGACCCGGCGTTGTGGGGCAGCCTGGCCAAACGCATCACTTACATCACCGGGGATTTTCTCGACGACGCCACGTACACGGCCATCGACGACAAGATCAAGAGCACGGGCACCAATAATGCCGTGTTCTACCTGGCGACCGCGCCGCGTTTTTTCAGCGAAGTGACTCAGCGGCTTGGCTCGTCTGGCCTGATGGTGGAGGGCGAGGATCATTTCCGTCGCGTGGTGATCGAAAAGCCGTTCGGTCACGACCTGCCAAGTGCGGTCGCGCTGAACAATTGCTTGTTGAAGGTGATGAGCGAGAAGCAGATCTACCGAATTGACCATTACCTGGGCAAGGAGACGGTGCAGAACATTCTGGTCAGCCGTTTCTCCAACGGTCTGTTCGAATCGTTCTGGAACAACCATTACATCGATCACGTGCAGATCACCGCGGCCGAAACCGTGGGTGTCGAGACGCGCGGCAGTTTCTATGAAACCACCGGCGCGTTGCGGGACATGGTGCCTAATCATCTGTTCCAGCTGCTGGCGATGGTGGCCATGGAGCCGCCTGCGGCGTTTGGCGCTGATGCGGTGCGCGGTGAAAAAGCCAAGGTGATTGGCGCCGTTCGGCCCTGGTCGGAGATGGAAGCCCTGGCCAACTCGGTGCGTGGCCAATACACCGAGAGCACCGTCAATGGCAAAAGCGTGCCCGGCTACCGTCAGGAAGACCGGGTCGCGGAAGACAGCACGACCGAGACCTATGTCGCGCTCAAAGTCATGGTCGACAACTGGCGGTGGATGGGCGTGCCATTCTACCTGCGCACCGGCAAGCGCATGAGCGTGCGTGACACGGAGATCGCCATCTGCTTCAAGCCCGCGCCGTATGCACAATTCCGCGACACCGACGTGGATCGGGTAGCGCCGAACTTCCTGAAAATCCAGATCCAGCCTGACGAAGGCATGTGGTTCGACCTGCAAGCCAAAAAGCCCGGGCCGACGCTGGATATGCAAACCATTGAGCTGGGGTTCGCCTACAAGGACTTCTTCGAAATGCAGCCGTCGACCGGCTATGAAACTCTCATCTACGACTGCCTGACCGGCGATCAGACCCTGTTCCAGCGCGCCGACAACATCGAAAACGGCTGGCGCGCGGTGCAGCCGTTCATTGATGCCTGGGCCAAGGATCCCCACGTCGAGCCTCATCAGGCCGGCGAGGATGGCCCTGCCGCCGCCGATGAGTTGCTGGCCCGTGACGGCCGCATTTGGCAGCGCCTCGGATGAGTGCAGCCACGCAGCCCCTCATCCGGTTCATGCTGTCGGACATCGATGGCACGTTGCTGCGGCCCGATCACAGCTTGAGCCAAGCCAACATCGACGCCATACGCCAGCTGCAAGCCGCCGGGATTCAATTCTCGGTGGCGAGCAGCCGGCCGCCTCGCGCGATGCGCCGGCAGATAGAAGCCCTGGGCATCGACCTGCCGACGGTGGCATTCAATGGCGCCAATATCATTAACCCTGACGGCAGTCTGCTGAAGGCTCATCGCATCGACCCTCAGGCCGCGCGCACCAGCCTCGACCTGTTCGCCGGTGAGCAGGTGGCGGTGTGGGTGTTTGCCGACGATCAATGGCTGCTCGTCGACCCCCACGGGGATTACGTCGAGCATGAGCGCAATACGCTGGGTTACGACTTCGTCAAGGTCGATCACTTTGATGACTACCTCGATCGGATCGACAAGATTGTCGCCGCCAGCAAGGATTTCGAACTGCTCAAGCGGCTGGAGATGCGGCTCAACCCATTGATCGCCGACACCGCGCGAGCGGCCCGATCCCAGGCCTATTACCTCGATGTCACGGCACTCGATGCCAACAAAGGCACGGCGCTGCAATCCCTAGCGGAAACGTTGGGAGTAGCGCTCGCCCAGACGGCGGCCATCGGCGATGCCGGCAACGACGTGGCGATGTTCCTGCGCGCAGGGCTGTCGATTGCCATGGGGCAGGCTGAAGCCGAGGTCAAGCACCATGCCGATCATGTGACCGGCAGCAACCTGGAGGACGGCGTCGCCACGGCCATCGAACGTTATATCCTGCCGCGCTGATCGGCGTGGCAGCGGGCGGCGGCCGATCGATACGTCGAGCGGCCGAGCCTCTCTCCCAAAGACACCAGAAGGGACCTGCACCCCATGGCTGTATTGATCGAAGACTATGCGCTGCTCGGCAACTGCCGCACAGCAGCGCTGGTGGCTCGCGACGGGTCACTGGACTGGCTGTGTTTCCCCCGATTCGACGCTCCTGCCTGTTTTTCCGCGCTTTTAGGCGACAGCGATAATGGCCGCTGGAAAATCGCTCCCACCGACTGCAACGCCACGTCCCGGCGCCGCTACCGCGACGGCACGCTGATTCTCGAAACCACCTTCACCACCGACACCGGCTCCGCCTTGCTGGTGGACTTCATGCCCATGGCCGAAGACAGCAGTGTGGTGCGTATCGTGATCGGCCTTGAAGGGCGGGTCGATTTCGCGATGGACCTGGCAATTCGCTTCGATTACGGCAGCACCGTGCCTTGGGTCGAAAAGCGCGAGCCCCACACCATGACGGCGGTCGCCGGCCCGGAAATGCTGGTGTTGCGCACGCCTTCCGAATTGCACCCGATGGACCATCACACGGAGAGCCGGTTTACGGTCGAGGCTGGACAGCGACTGGGTTTCGGCTTGTCTTGGCAGGCTTCCCATGAGCCTGTGCGCGAGGCCTTCGATTTGGAAGCGGCATTGGCGCAGACCGAAGGTTTCTGGCGTGAGTTCTCGGATCGCTGCCCGGATGTCGGCCCCTGGACCGATCAGGTCAAGCGCTCATTGGTCACCCTGAAAGCCATGACCTATGCGCCCACAGGTGGCATCGTCGCCGCGGTAACCACGTCGCTGCCCGAACAACTGGGGGGCGAACGCAACTGGGATTACCGCTTCTGCTGGTTGCGCGATGCGACCATGACGTTGCTGGCGTTCATGAATCTGGGCTACTACGAAGAAGCCACGGCCTGGCGTAACTGGCTGTTGCGTTCGGTGGCGGGCAACCCTGAGCAGGTGCAGATCATGTATGGCCTGGGCGGCGAGCGGCGTTTGCCGGAATATCAGTTGCCCTGGCTGAGCGGCTACGAACACTCGCGCCCGGTGCGCATCGGCAACGCCGCGGCGACGCAAATGCAACTGGACGTCTATGGGGAAGTGGCGGACGCCATGACTCAGGCCCTCAAAAGTGGCTTGCCGCGTCTGCCTCGCAGCACGGAAATCCAGAAAGTGATCATGCCGTTCCTTGAGAAGGTCTGGCATCTGCCGGACGCCGGGATCTGGGAAATCCGCTCCGAGCCCAGGCACTTCACGCATTCCAAGGTCATGGCTTGGGTGTCGTTCGATCGTAATGCGGGGGTGCTGGCCCAAAGCGACAATCCTGAAGATCGCGAGCGGGGGCGCCACTATCGACAGATCGCCGACGAGATTCATGCCGACGTCTGCGCCCACGGCTACGACGCCGATCTCGGCAGTTTCGTGCAAACCTACGGTGGCAAGGCATTGGACGCCAGTCTGCTGCAGATCGCCCTGACTGGGTTTTTGCCGGTGGACGATCCTCGCGTGACCGGCACCGTTGCGCAAATCGAACAGACCCTGATGCAGGACGGCTTGCTGTTGCGCTACGACAGCGAACGCAGCACCGATGGCGTGTCAGGAAGCGAAGGGACGTTCCTGGTCTGCTCATTCTGGCTAGCCGACGTTTACGTGCTGCAAGGGCGTGACGAAGAGGCGTGCGAGTTGTTCGATCGCCTGTGCGGGCTGTGCAATGACCTGGGCCTGCTGGCCGAGCAATACGACCCGCGGGAAGGCCGCATGCTGGGCAACTTCCCTCAGGCGTTCAGCCATATCGGCATCATCAACACCGCGCTGAACCTGCACCGGGTGATTTGCCCGGTAAAAACCCGCGCGACGGCGGAGTCGGACGCTGTGGTTGGTTAAGTGAGGGCCCATTGGAAAATGGCGCGGGATACCCGCGCCGAAGACCCTGTAGGAGACGCCGGAGGTACGACGGCAGCGACAGCGGTGGATCAGCGGCAGATAGGCGAGCTGACAGACCGTCGTCGCTGCCGTCGTACCTCCGACGTCCCCCACCCCGTGAACTGCCTGCGGCGTCTCGCAAGGTTGGCGCCATCGTGGCGGTCGTCAACGCGCCTTACGAAACGTGAAATTGATCCGCTGTTCGCCCAATTGCGGATGCTCAGCCTGTTTGATCGGCATTACGCCGTGGAAGCGCAGACGATCTTCGCCGCCCCACACCACCACATCGCCATGGAACAACGGTACCCGCTGAGTAGCATCGTTTCGTGCCAGCCCGCCGAACAGAAACATCGCCGGAATGCCCAGTGAGACCGAGACCACGGGCCATTCATACGCCTGTTCATCCTTGTCTTGATGCAGTGACATTTTCGCGCCGGGGATATACCGATTGATCAAACACGCATCGGGCACAAACCCCGGGAAACCCGCCGCATCCGCTGCCTGCTGCGCCAGTTCGAAAAACACCTCGGGCATTGCGGGCCAGGGCTGACCGGTCTGAGGGTCGATGCTCGAATAGGCATAGCCTCGCGGGCTGGTGATCCAGCCGAAGCTGCCGCAGCTGCTCAACGCTGCTGACATGGTGTGACCGCCGGGGGTGACCATGTGGCGAAAGGGCGCCTGGGCCAACACGCTGTCGAGGGCGGGCAGCAGCCGGTCGATCAGCGGCAGAGCGAAGCTTCGCAGCACCCAGGAACGCGGGCCAATTCGTTCAGTGGCGGGTGGCTGGGGCGCGTCGTCCGCGAACAGATCCAGGGTCGTGGGCAGGGTGCCTTTGCGGTGCATCATCAGGAATTCCGATTACAGCGCCTTGCTGACCTTCACATCGCTGATCACGTCATCGCTGCCGCTGTGCATTTTTTGCAGGGCGGCCCGCGCTTCTTCAGCGGAAGGGGATTGCAGCAGGGCAAACTCGAAACGGCGTTCGCCATTGAGCTTATAGCTGATGGCATATTTCACGACGGAAGTGGTGGTCGTCATGGCGAGGTTCCTTGAACGGCTGAAGCAGGTGGGATGAACGAAGCTTTCACGCAGCGTGTGCTGGAATGCTCAACTCAAGCGTGAAGACGAACGTCGCACGATCTTGATCGAGTGAGTGAACGTGGTCTTGCGGCCCCCATGGCTGTCCATCTTGCGCCCGGCGGTGTCGATGGTGATGTTCCAGAAACCGGTGCTGGGCACGGCAATCTTGGCCGGGAAGCGGTCGAACGCGCCGCCGTGGTAAGTGTGGCGGCCGCCATTCTTGAAGCTGCGGAAATTCGCGTCGCTCATCAGGCGGATGTTGCAGAGCTGGGAGCACTCGATGACGACCAGGTCGTCTTCATTGAGGTGCTCGCGCTGGTGTACGAATTTCATGGGTGTCTCCGGAGACAGGGCATTCTCGAAAACGCGAAACGATAGCACGGACCGTCGTCAGGTTGAGCGCGACGCCGACTTTTATTGCGGCTCGGGTGACGAAATAAAATGCAAGCGTTCGGGATTTAATCGAAACCCGGCTTGTCGTAGCACCTTTACTGGAGGGATTGTATGAAACTGGCTGTTGTAATGTTGGCGTTGGCGATGACAGGCTGCGCCAGTGTCGCTGACATCGAACACACGCCCGCGACGATGAGCGTGATGTCGGGGAAAAATCCTCAGGAGTACGCCGAGTGCTTCGTCGCCAGAATTTCAGACAGTCGCACGCCCCCGCAAGTCGAACCTCATAAGGAAGGCCTGCGCGTGATCGTCCCGCAGAAATTCTCCAGTGGAACGCCGACCGCTATCGTTGTCATCGAGAAACGTTCGGGCGGAAGTTCGATCAAGCTGTTCGAGGACGGCGGCAACAACCCGTTGCGGCCCAAGGACATACAGCATGCAGTCACGGCCTGCATCTCGGGCGAGTGAGTTAGGCAGGCTGGGTCGTAACTGGACGCTCGGTAAGCGACGCGCCAATATCCGCGTCGTTTACTTGCACATCACCAATACGGTGCGTGTCTTGTAGTTGCCGACGTCGACACCCAGCGTCTTGTCGTCTTCCTTAGGCTGCGGTGTGCCGTTGGTGCTGACGATGTTGTAGCCGGTGCCCGCGCACGAGGCGTCGGCCTTTTCATAGCAAGCGGCCCAGGACATGGCTTCGCCCGAGCAGTCGATGCTCAGGGCCTGCTTGCCGTTCTTCAGGTAAGTGCTTTGCGCGGTGGCGCAGCCGGTCAGGCCCAATACGACAAGGACAAACAGGATCTTGGTCATTTCAAATGCTTCACGATGAGGGCCGGGGTTGAATAATCAGCCTCTGTCTGACTGAGGGGTTGTGCCATCGTTCCGGCATCACCAAAACATTTTTCTGTTCCAGGGCACCCTGAAGCGTTGTCGTTCGTGCGTTACGAGCGTGTGCCGAACGACCCGCTCACATCAGGATTTTTTGTCAGCGCGACGACGTGGCGCTGGGGTGTCCTGAAACACCGAGGCCACTTCAACGGCGCTGCTTTCGCTCGTGAAAGGGCCTGCCACGGCTTCTTGATCGTGGCCCACCAACCACCACTGGCCGTCCTGCAGCTTCTTGATCTGGTAACCGTTAACGCTTTTGACTTCCGACATCGATCCATCTCGATAAGTGATTCAGGCGCGCATGATACGGCGTAACCGCATTATTTTCCTACGCACCCGGATCTTCGCGTCTACGCTCTGAAGTGTCGTTCAATGGCGGTTTCGAGGGAGGGATCCCTCGAACGAATGAGGTCAGGACGGTGAAGGGGTCACTCTCTCGTTCGGCGCAGCCGTCCGCTGCCGAGGTGTCGGGGTGGCGTCATCAAAAAAACGTACGGAACGCGGTGCGGAACTATCTGCGCGGCTGCTCCTCTACCAAGACATCGAATCGGCCAGTGGCGGGGCATTGTAAGGTGATCGCCTCCTGATTAGACTGCGCCGCAACACCCCCAGCCCCATCAAGGACTCATATGATCAAGAAATGCTTGTTCCCTGCAGCCGGTTACGGCACTCGCTTTTTGCCAGCGACCAAAGCCATGCCCAAAGAGATGCTGGCAGTTGTTAACAAGCCACTGATCCAGTACGGCGTAGAGGAAGCACTGGCTGCGGGTTTAAACGAAATCTCCATCGTGACCGGTCGCGGCAAGCGCGCCCTGGAAGACCACTTCGACATCAGCTACGAGCTGGAGCACCAGATCAAGGGCACCGACAAAGAGAAATACCTGGTCGGTATCCGTCGTCTGATCGACGAATGCAGCTTTTCCTACACGCGTCAGACCGAAATGAAGGGCCTGGGTCACGCCATCCTCAGCGGCCGTCCGCTGATTGGCAACGAGCCGTTCGCCGTGGTGTTGGCGGATGACTTGTGCGTCAACCTCGATGGCGAAGGCGTGCTGGCGCAAATGGTCAAGCTGCACAAGCAATACAAGTGCTCGATCGTGGCCATCCAAGAAGTCGATCCGAACGAGACCAACAAGTACGGGGTGATCGCCGGTGAGGAAATCAAAGACGGTCTGTTCCGCGTGACTGACATGGTCGAGAAGCCAAAGCCGGAAGACGCGCCGTCGAACCTGGCGATCATTGGCCGTTACATCCTGACTCCGGACATCTTCGAGAAAATCGAACAGACCGAGCCAGGCAAAGGCGGGGAAATCCAGATCACTGACGCCCTGATGAAGCAGGCCGCTGAAGGCAACGTTCTGGCTTACAAATTCAAGGGCAAACGCTTTGACTGCGGTGGCGCTGAAGGTTACGTCGAGGCCACCAACTTCTGCTTCGAACACTTCTACAAAACCGGTAAGTCCACTCAGTGATGACGCTGTGCCGATAACCTTCGGCGCTCTGTATCGCAGCACAAAGCCACCTTCGGGTGGCTTTGTCGTTTCTATCTTCGAGCCCTTGCCGCGCGCGCTGGAGCGGTTATGCTAGCCCTCCTGCCAAGGAGACATTATGAGCTACGACTTCGACCTTTTCGTCATCGGTGCCGGTTCCGGGGGTGTGCGTGCCGCGCGTTTTTCTGCCGGTTTCGGCGCCCGTGTCGCGGTCGCCGAAAGCCGCTATCTGGGCGGCACCTGCGTCAACGTCGGTTGCGTACCGAAAAAATTGCTGGTGTACGGCGCGCATTTTTCCGAGGACTTCGAGAATGCCAAGTCCTTCGGCTGGACCGTAGGAGCACCTGAATTCGACTGGGCTCACCTGATTGCCAACAAGAATCAGGAAATCAGCCGGCTCAACGGCATCTATCGCAAGTTGCTGAATGACAGCGGCGTCACGCTGATGGAAGGTCATGCCCGATTGCGCGGGCCTCATGAAGTCGAAATCAACGGCCAGGTGCATACCGCCGAGCACATCATGATCGCCACCGGCGGCTGGCCACAAATCCCGGATATTCCCGGTCGCGAGCACGCCATTACGTCCAACGAAGCGTTTTTCCTGAAGGAATTGCCGAAGCGGGTGGTGGTAGTCGGTGGCGGCTACATCGCAGTGGAATTCGCGTCCATCTTCAATGGCATGGGCAGCGACGTCACGCTGATGTACCGCGGCGAGCTGTTCCTGCGGGGTTTCGACGGCGGCGTACGGGAGCATTTGCGAGACGAGTTGACCAAACACGGCATGACGCTGCGCTTCAACACGCAGATCGAGCAAATCGACAAACGCGCTGATGGTACCCTCGACCTGACCCTCAACGACGGCACCCCCTTCAACACCGATTGCGTGTTCTACGCCACCGGGCGCCGCCCGATGCTCGACAACCTGGGCATGGAAACCGTTAACGTCGAACTCGATGACAAAGGCTTCATCAAGGTCGACGACAACTACCAGACCAGCGAGCCGTCGATCATCGCCATCGGTGACATCATCGGCCGCGTACAGCTCACGCCGGTCGCCCTCGCCGAGGGCATGGCTGTGGCGCGGCGGCTGTTCAAGCCGGAGCAATATCGTCCGGTCGATTATCGTCACATACCCACGGCCGTCTTCAGCTTGCCCAATATCGGCACTGTCGGGCTGACCGAGGAAGAAGCGAAAAAAGGCGGCTACGATGTGCAGATATTCGAGAGCCGTTTCCGTCCGATGAAGTTGACCCTGACCGACAATCAGGAGCGCACGCTGATGAAGCTGGTGGTCGATGCCAAGACGGACCGCGTGCTGGGCTGCCACATGGTCGGGCCGGATGCTGGCGAGATCATTCAGAGCATGGCGATCGCCATCAAGGCCGGCGCCACCAAGCAGATTTTCGACGACACCATAGGCGTGCACCCGACGGCCGCAGAAGAGTTCGTTACCATGCGCACCGTCACCCGCTAGTGTTTGATTCCCGGCCTCATGGATGAGGCACGGACCTGCAATCGTTGAAGGATGGACCCGTTTTGACCAGCAAGAGCTTTCCGGCATCCATGCCCTTGAATCCTATCGCGCCTGACGGCAATGCCACTGATGACCAGAGCGCCGACGATCAGTTGCCGGCGGGGCCTGAGGCATTGCGCGAGAGCGAGCGCCAATTCCGCACCCTCGCCGACAACATGAGTCAGCTGGCGTGGATCGCCGATCCCGCCGGGAAAATCTATTGGTACAACGCCCGTTGGTACAGCTACACGGGGACGTCCCATGAGGCGATGATGGCGCTGGGTTGGCGTTCGCTGCACCACCCGGACCATCTGGAGCGTGTGGACACGCGCATGCGTCGCTGTTTTGCCACCGGCTCGATCTGGGAAGACACCTTTCCGCTGCGGGGCAAGGACGGACTGTATCGTTGGTTCCTGTGCCGTGCATTGCCCATTCGCAACGATCAGGGCGCGATCACCTACTGGCTGGGCACCAGCACCGATGTTACCGCTCAAGTCAGCGCCGAAGACGCGTTGCGTGAGCTCAACGAAAGCCTCGAACGTCGCGTGGCAGAGCGCACCCGTGAACTGGCCGAAATCAACGAGCGCTTGCAGGTGGAGATCGGCGAACGGGCGCAGGCCGAAGAGGCGTTGCGTCACGCTCAGAAAATGGACGCCATCGGCCAACTGACCGGTGGCATCGCCCATGACTTCAACAACATGCTGACCGGCGTGCTGGGCGCGCTGGACCTGATTCAGCGGCGTGTCGCGGCGGGGCGGGTGGCGGAAATCGACCGCTACATCGAAGCCGCCATGAGCTCGGCCAATCGCGCTGCCTCGTTGACTCATCGCCTGCTGGCGTTCGCCCGGCGGCAATCCCTCGACCCGCGCCCCGTGGACGTCAACCAGATGGTGGTGTCGATGGAGGAGTTGGTGCGTCGGACCGTGGGCGAGAGCATCGAGCTGGAGATCGACCTGAACAGCGCGCTCCACTTGACCAATACCGATGAGCACCAACTGGAAAACGCGCTGCTGAATCTGGTGATCAACGCCCGAGATGCCATGCCGGAAGGCGGTCGGCTGCTGATTCAGACCGAGGTCATTCACGTCGCCGTCTTCCAGGAGACGCTGACGCCGGGGGATTACGTGCGGCTCAGTGTGCAGGACACGGGCACCGGGATGTCCGCCGAGGTCATCGCCCGGGCGTTCGACCCTTTTTTCACCACCAAGCCGATCGGCCAGGGCACGGGCCTCGGGTTATCAATGGTGTACGGCTTCATTAACCAGACGGGCGGCCATGTCCGGATCGACAGCGTAGAAGGCCGTGGCACGCGTATCGATCTGTATTTGCCCTGCCATTTCGAGTCCACCGGCAGGCAGTTGCCTGCAGCAGAAGATGCCGCCGCGCCACGGGCGGGGCAGGGCGAGCGGATCCTGGTGGTGGAAGACGAGCCCGACGTGCGGATGCTGGTGGTGGACGTACTGCGCGAGCTGGGCTACTTGGTGGACGTCGCCGCCGATGGGCCGTCTGCGTTGCCCTATTTGCAGGACCTGGGTCGGATCGATCTGCTGGTGACCGATGTGGGCTTGCCAGGCATGAACGGCAGGCAGCTGGCAGAGATTGCCCGCCAACATCGTCCCCACTTGCGGGTGCTGTTCATGACTGGCTATGCCCGCAATGCTCAAGTACGCAGCGACTTTCTGGAGCAGGGCATGGACATGCTGACCAAGCCCTTCAGCATCGATGACCTGGCGCAGCGGGTGCGCGTATTGATCGAGACTCCCGGCGAGGCGCCTTAGCCCTCCACCGCGTCCTGGGCATCGGCGCGGCCTGCGCGCAAGTTCTCCAGCGCGACCTCGGTTTTGATCAGAATCAGCTCCAGCACGCGATTCTGTTGGTCGCGCTCGGTCAGCCGCTCCTGAATCTTCTCGGCTTCGTTCAGCGCGTTCTGCAAACGTTCCTGCAGCAGCGCGCATTGCGTGTGGGCCTGCAGATGTTGCGCCTTGAGGGCATCGATCTGTCCATCTTTGTCTTGCAGCCGAGCGGCGCTGTCGTGGGCTGCCTGAGTCAGTTGTGCGTTCTTTCGCTGCTCGGCATGCAGGTCTTTCTGGGTTGCCAGCAATGTCGCGGTCTGAGTACCCAGTTTGGTGGTCTGCGCGGCGTGACGCTCGATCAGGTCGTTCAAACGACGTTCGACGCTGGCCATCGCGTCCTCCATCGTTTTTTTCTCGGCGTCGAGTCGGGCCTGGGCTTCGTCGATCTGTTCCTGCGCCTGCTCCCTCAATCGCCGTGCTAGCCGAGCCACCAGACCGTTCAACTCATCGTCGACAGGTGTCACAGGCGTTTCGGGGCTCGGACTGTCCAACTCGCGCATCAGCCGATGGATGGTGGACTTGGAGCCGGTATTGCCCATTTCGATACGTATCGCGTCGATGCTCGGATTTTCACCGCGGGCGATGATCGCCGCGCGTGCAGCCTGTACATCTGCCTTGTTTATCCCGCTGCGGGCCATGCGAGCTCCTGAAAAAATGGAACGGATACGTACCGCCTGTTACGTACCATCAAAGCCGCGGGAGTTTGCCTGAGTTTATGAGGGTTGTCTGCGGCGGGTTGAACATCGATGGGTGAACTGAGTAGGCTGGGCGCGAATTCGGGCGTGGAGACGTCGCCAAGCTGTCACTGATTTCTTCTATGTAGAGTGTCAGTTCATAGCGAAAACAAATGACTGACATGAGGTTTGCCAATGAGCCCTGCTCGGTGATTGTGCGTAAGATCCTCCCCATCGAATTTAAATGCATTCTTTCTACAAACCCCTAAGGAGATTCACCCGATGCCTATCATTAACAGCCAAGTAAAACCGTTCAAAGCTACTGCTTTCAAAAACGGCGCTTTCGTTGAAGTTTCGGATGCTGACCTGAAAGGCAAATGGTCTGTGGTGTTCTTCTACCCAGCCGACTTCACTTTCGTCTGCCCGACTGAGCTGGAAGACCTGGCTGACAACTACGACGCCTTCCAGAAACTGGGCGTTGAGATCTACTCCGTGTCCACTGACACTCACTTTGCTCATGCTGCCTGGCACAACACCTCGCCAGCCATCGGCAAAATCCAGTACACCATGATTGGTGACCCAACCCTGACCATCTCCCGTAACTTCGACGTGCTGATCGAAGAAGCTGGCCTGGCTGACCGCGGTACATTCGTGATCAACCCAGAAGGTCAGATCAAAATCGTTGAACTGAACGACGGCGGTGTTGGCCGTGACGCTTCCGAGCTGCTGCGCAAAATCAAAGCGGCTCAATACGTTGCTGCTCACCCGGGCGAAGTGTGCCCAGCCAAGTGGCAAGAAGGCGAGGCTACCCTGGCGCCTTCCCTGGACCTGGTCGGCAAGATCTAAGTCCTCATGTCAGGACTGGGGGCGATGAGCCCATAAGCACGTAAACCGCATCGCCCCCAAAAAACGCCCGGGCGGTCAACGCCTGGGCGTTTTTATTTCAAGCACTGCAGTTCAGACCCTGAATGCCAAGAAAAGGAAGCCGAATCATGTTGGACGCCAATCTTAAAGCTCAATTGAAATCGTACCTGGAGCGGATCACTCGCCCAATCGAGATCGTCGCGTCCCTCGATGACGGCGCAAAATCCCAGGAAATGCTGGCCCTGCTGAACGACATCGTCAGCAGCTCCCACCAGATCACCCTCGACACCAACGGCACCGATGCCCGCACGCCATCCTTCGCCCTGAACAGCCCGGGTCAGGACATCAAGTTGCGCTTTGCCGGTCTGCCAATGGGTCACGAATTCACCTCGCTGGTGCTGGCGCTCCTGCAAGTCGGCGGCTACCCGTCCAAAGCCACCGAGGACACCCTCGAGCAGGCGCGTTCCCTGACCGGTGAGTTCAAGTTTGAGACCTACTTTTCGCTGACCTGCCAAAACTGCCCTGACGTGGTCCAGGCGCTGAACCTGTTGGCCGTGCTCAATCCGAACGTGCAGCATGTCGCCATCGAGGGCGGTCTGTTCCAGCAGGAAGTCACCGATCGTCAAATCATGTCGGTGCCGAGCATCTACCTGAACGGCGAGTTGTTCGCTCAAGGTCGCATGAATCTGGAAGAAATTCTGGCGAAGATCGATACCAGCGCCGGTGATCGCCAGGCTGAGAAACTGAACGCCAAAGAAGCCTTCGACGTCCTCGTGGTAGGCGGTGGCCCTGCAGGCTCCGCAGCGGCGATCTATGCAGCGCGTAAAGGCATTCGCACCGGTGTCGCAGCTGAGCGTTTCGGCGGTCAGGTGCTGGACACCATGGCGATCGAAAACTTTATCTCGGTGCAGCACACCGAAGGCCCGAAACTGGCCGTCGCCCTGGAAGAGCACGTCAAGGAATACGAAGTCGACATCATGAACCTGCAACGCGGCGATCAGCTGCTTCCGGGCAAAGATGGCGCGCTGCACCAGGTCAAGTTCGCCAGTGGTGGCGTGCTGAAGGCCAAGACCGTGATTCTGGCGACCGGTGCCCGCTGGCGCGAAATGAACGTCCCCGGCGAGCAGCAATACCGCAACAAAGGCGTGGCGTACTGCCCGCATTGCGACGGCCCGTTGTTCAAAGGCAAGCGCGTGGCGGTCATCGGTGGCGGCAACTCCGGCGTCGAAGCGGCGATTGACCTGGCCGGGATCGTGTCCCACGTGACCCTGCTGGAATTCGACAGCTCGCTGCGTGCCGATGCCGTGTTGCAGCGCAAGCTGCACAGCTTGCCGAACGTCACCGTGCTGACCAGTGCTTTGACCAGCGAAGTGACCGGCGACGGACAGAAAGTCAACGGCCTGCGCTACAAGAACCGCATCACCGGCGAAGAGATCAATGTCGAGCTGGAAGGGATCTTCGTGCAGATCGGTTTGCTGCCGAACACGGAATGGCTCAAAGGCACCATCGAGTTGTCGCCTCGTGGCGAGATCTTGATCGACAACCGTGGCGAGACCTCGATTCCGGGCATCTTTGCAGCGGGCGACGTCACCACTGTGCCGTACAAGCAGATCGTGATTGCGGTGGGCGAGGGCGCCAAGGCCTCGCTGAGCGCCTTCGATCACCTGATCCGCACCAGCGCTCCGGCGTGACATTGCGCTGAGTCAGCGTCAGAAATGAAAAAACCTCATGAGCGATCATGAGGTTTTTTTCGTTTCAGACCTGTCGATGACCTTGCGGGAGCCGCTCCTACGGTCAGTGTCAGCCCCAGCGTTTCTGTTTTACTCGGCCACCGGCGTCGGCTGAATGATCTCGACCCAATAACCATCCGGGTCTTTGATGAAGGCCAGGCTTTTCATGCGGCCATCGGTCAGGCGTTTCTGGAAGTCGACGCCCAGTGCCTCGAAACGCGCACACGCGGCGTGGACGTCAGGCACGGAGACGCAGATGTGGCCAAAGCCACGAGGGTCGGCGTTGCCATTGTGGTAAGCAAACGCCGGGTCTTTTTCAGTGCCGTGGTTGTGGGTCAGTTCCAGGATGCCCGGGATGCCTTTCATCCAGACGTTGCGCGCGGCGTCGTCTTCGGGGATCTGTGCTTTGTCGACCAGCGCGAGAAAGTACAAGCTGAATTCGGCTTCAGGAAAATCGCGTTTTTCCACCAGGCTGAATCCCAGGACACGGGTGTAGAAATCCAGCGACGCGGTGATGTCCTTGACTCGCAACATGGTGTGGTTGAACACGAATTTCGCGGTGGCGGCGTCCGGCTGGGCGGTGACGCCCGGGAAGGTGTTCAGTGCATGCAGACTCATGGTGACTCCGAGTGATCCTGTAAATGTTGCGCAATGATACGGGACATGATGGCTGAGCCATACCTCAACGTGCAGGAACCGCGTGGCAGGCCTTGTCGCCGTGTTGTCTGTGGCTCACACTTTGCGGCTCGACGTTCAGGTATCTCCCATGCTCTCCACGTTTCGTACGTTTGCTTTGACCGGCGTGTGCCTGGTCTCGGGCGGCCATGCTGCACTGGCAGCCGACGCGATGATCGTCTGGCCCAGTGACTGGGAAGTCGAAGCATTGCCGCCGTCCGATTCCGATCCCGACCGGCCATCGGTTCAGATCCGGCAAAGGGCGGTGAAGAATGATGACAATGGTGACCCGGCCATGGTCGTTGAGCTGACCCAGACTCGCTTGCAGCCAGGGCATGACGTCAACGTGGAAGGGGTCCTGCTGGAAATGCGCAAAGCGGTTCAGGTGAATTTCGTGCGCGGCGGCTTTCAAAGCGTGTGTACGAAAATGAAGGACAGCACGCTGAGCGAAGTGCCCGCCAAGGAAACCACGTGCACGATCACTCAGAACGGCGCGCATGTCATGACCCAGACGCTGGTAGCAGCGGCCAGTAAAGACAGGGCATGGTCGTTGTCTTACGCGGGCTCGGCCGATGGCTATGCCGCGAACAAGGAGGAAGTGTTACGAATCAGGGACAGCCTGCGGCTGAACGCAGTGCCCTGATCACAGGGTGCATGAACGGCGGGCATAAAGAAGCCCGCCGAAGCGGGCATGGGGCGCTAATCCTTTAGCAGCCTCCATCCTCTAGGTGTCGGTGTGAAAAAAACGTGAAGAAGTTTGCAGCCGGTCGGCGAGTGCCGGTGCATGGGCACCTGAAGGGAAGCCGGATCAACATCTAATTTTAGGCCTACTATCAATCCGGGTAATAATACCTACTCATTACCGCTTTGTATTAATAGTGCCGTGCGAGTACAGCGAAAGTCATTGCGCCGCAATCAGACAACTCCTTTGGCCCGCCCTGGCGATATACATTCTGTTCAGCGAGGCGACAGGTTTGGGGTTAACGGCGGGGTGATGGGAAAGATCTTTATCATTATCAAATCGGCTTATAAACAAGCCCCTGATGAGGGGCTTGTTTATAAGGTTCCGCGCGCCAGGGTCTGGCAATTAACCACGCAACCAGCTGTCCACGGTGTCGGCGCCGTATTGTTCTTTCCAGGACTTCAGGCCGCGATGATTGCCGCCTTTGGTTTCGATCAACTCGCCCGTGTGCGGGTTTTGGTAAACCTTAACTACGCGTGCGCGGCGGCGTTTAGGGCCTGCGGGCGCAGCGGCGGTAGCGGACGGGTTCGGATCGAGGATGGCGATGATATCCCGCAGGCTCTTGTCGTAGCTGGTCATCAGGGCCTGAAGCTTCTGCTCGAATTCGATTTCTTTCTTCAACCCGGCATCGTTCTTCAGGTTCTCCAGCTGAGCCAGCTGTTCCTGAAGGGCTTTTTCTGCTGCGCGAAACTCGGCAAGTCTGGACAAAATAGTACTCCGGCGGTAAATGGCTGTTGTCAGCCCGACGCAAGCAACATGGACGTAATTAAAGCCTTGTGCTCATTGTTTGACTACCCTTCTGTGCGGTGACGATGCCATCGGATGAAGAAACTAACGGGGGTTAGTCAGCTGTCTATCGATGACAGGGTAGTTGTGATTCGTTACGGGGCAAATGATGCACGTTTTTTGCGAGTTGGAAAATAGGCAAAGCGCATTTGAATTCTGAAACTTGCCAACATCTCAACCGAGTCTGACAGGACATACCTGAGTTGACGCTAATGTTTGTAAGTAATTTCTCAAACTAGGGTGTTAATGGAAACTGCCGTTGATGCGATAACGCCAGACGCCGTTTGCTATAGGCCCTGTTGCAGCGCAGGGTCATCAGGATTCAGTTGCTCGAGTTCGGCCAGTAATACCTGCACCTTCTGCAATTGCCCGGTTTCTTTCCAGTATCGGATCAGCAGCGTGCGCGCGCTGCGGTTGGCCGGTTGGCGCTGCAGGATGTCTTCCAGCTGGCGCTGCGCAGGCTCAAGCTGTTGTAGATCGTGCAATGCGACAGCGAGGTCGAGCCGATACGCCGTGTTTTCCGGTTCCAGCTCGACTGCCTTGGCCAGGGCCAACAACGCGTATTCATGTTGGTGGTGCCGCAACAGCCATTGGCCCAGCGCGTGTTGCAGCAGCGAAGAACGGGGGTGCTTCTCCTGCCAAACCGCCAATGCCTGGCGGGAGCGGTCCGATTCGCCTTGCTGATCCAGCAACTGCACTTGTGCGACGCCTACCTGGATGTTGTTGGGTTCCAGTTTCAAGGCGAGGTCGAGGGCCTCGGCGGCTTTGTGGGTGTCGCCCCGATTGATGAACAGTCTGGCGAGTTGTAGCTGGCTTTGCCCGCTGGGAGGTTGTGACACGAGCGTGCTTTCGTAGTCTTCGGCGGCGGTCTGAAGCGCGCCGTAATACAACCCGACATCGTCCGGCGACAGGCCCAGCAAGGCGCGAACGGCGCTAAAGCGCACGCCTTGGTCAGGGTCGTCGAGCAGGGGGCCAACCAGCACGCTGCGTTGCGCCTCGGGGACGATGGCCGTGACGGTGTCGATGGCCGCCTGTTGCACGAGCGGGACGTGGTTCTTCAGCTCGACGTCGAGGATTTTCAGTGCCTGCGCGCTGGGGTAATTGGCCAGCTCGACCAGCAGCCCGGCCCGGCGGATGTCGGAAAGGTCGGTACGGCTGAATTGTTGATAGAGGACTCGGGCAGCGCCAGGCTTGCCATCGTGGGCCTGCTCCAGCGCTTCGGCATAACTGTGGTTGACGACCGGCGGTGGAGGCGGCGCGTGCCAGGCGCGCACGAGCAACCCGAGGGCGACGATCATCGCGACGATGACAGCTGTAATCGCCATCTTCCAGCGGCGTCGGACCTGCGCGTGCCGTGGAGAGTGCTGCGAAGACGCTTTTGACATACCGGTTTCCGTTTTTGCGTGGACAGCAGCTTCGGGGAGTCGCGGGCAGGTGTCAAACGGCAATCGGCCTGACGTCGAAGGCCCCGGTCTTGCATGCCCCTGTGCATCGTCCTCCTCAAAGTCTCGACTCATGACCGATACCCACATGCCTCCTGCCCTGCGTTTCATGCTGGCCGCCCGGCGCAGTGAGCTTGCCGGGCTTGAGGGGCTGGCCCAGACCTGTGAGCTGGTGACGTCGATCAGTCAGCTGGTGCATGCGCTCCAGCGCGAACGTGGCTACTCGAATGTGTACCTGGGGTGCATGCACCCGCGGCACTTGACCCAACTTGATGCATTGAGCACAGAGGCTAGGACTGTGGAGCATCAGGTGGTGACGTTGTTTCAACGCATCGATCTGGACGCCAATACCGCCCCGGATCGGGCGCGGCTGTTCAACCGGCTGGCCTTCGTGATGCATGGACTGGATGAGTTGCCCGGGCTGCGTCGACGCATTCGTGATCAGCGCGCGACGGCAGTGGAAGCCACCGCAGCACTGACCCGGTTGATCGGCGGCCTGCTGGCGGTGGTCTTCGAAGCCGCCGACACGGCGGTCGACCCGCAGATCACACGGGTGTTGGTGGCGTTGTTCAATTTCATGCAAGGCAAGGAACTTGCCGGGCAGGAGCGGGCAGCGGGTGTGGCCGGTTTCTCCGCGGGTTTTTTCGACGCCACGCTGCGGGCGCGCATCGAGCATCTGGCCCATGGGCAGGAGCGGTGTTTTCAGACGTTCGTCGAGTTTGGTGAGGACGCAGCGGTGCAGGCCTGGCGCGCGCAGCAGGCCAGCGAAACCACCACGCAGGTCACACGATTGCGGGGTGTCGCGCTGAAGACGTCGGAGACCGATCGGGTCGATTCGACGCTTTCGGACATGTGGTTCGAGTTGGCCACGGTGCGCATCGACGCCATGCGCGCCGTGGAAACCCGATTGGCAGAGGTGTTGTTGCAGCACTGCCAGGTCAGCATCAGACAGGCCCGTGCCGATCTGGACAACCACCGCACGTTGCTCAATCGACTGGTCAGCCTGAAAACCGCTGGCTGCATGGATCAGGCGGTCCTGTTCAACGTCCAGGCGGTGGAGCTCGACAGCCCGCCGCCAGATGGCTTGGGGCATCACGTCGGGCGTTCGGTGCTCGACATGCTCCAGACCCAGACGCAACGGTTACTCAGTGCCCACGACGAACGCGACGAGGCCCGCAAGGCGTTGAACGAACGGAAGGTGGTGGAGCGGGCCAAGCGTCGGCTAATGGACGAGTTCCAGCTGAGCGAGAACGATGCTTACGAGCGCCTGCGTGTGTCGGCCATGGACCGCGGGCAGCGCATGGTCGACGTGGCGCAGGCATTGCTGGATCGGGTGGCGCAGCGCACGAACCGGCGTTAGCCGCCGGTCATGTTCATGAATCGCACCACTTGCACATCGTCGTTGATCTCGAAGTTGTGCTGGTAGGGCTTGAGCTTCATGGCTTCGATGATGGCTTTTTCGAGCTTCTCCGGCTGGCCGGGCTTGGCGCGCAGAACGGCCTTCAGGTCAGCGGAGTGTTCGTTGCCCAGGCACAGCAACAGCCGACCTTCCACCGTCACGCGCACGCGGTTGCAGGTGGCGCAGAAATTGTGGCTGTGGGGCGAAATGAAGCCGACGCGGGTGTCCGGGGCTTCGGCCAGGCGCCAATAGCGCGACGGGCCTTGGGTCGATTCGGTGGAGTTGATCAAGGTGTAGCGCTCGGCAATGCGTTCGCGCACGTGATCGCTGGAGTAGAAGGACTCGGCGCGGCTGTGTTCGCTGATGATGCCCAGTGGCATCTCCTCGATGAACGTGATGTCCAGCCCGCGATCGATGGCGAAGCCCACCAGGTCGTTGATCTCGTGATCGTTGCGCCCTTGCATCACCACGCAGTTGAGCTTGGTGTGGCGAAAACCGGCAGCATTGGCGGCGTCGATGCCTGCGATCACCTTGTTCAGGTCGCCGGTGCGGGTCAGCTCCTTGAACCGGGCAGGGTCGAGGCTGTCGAGGCTGACATTGAGGCGCTTGAGGCCGGCATCGAACAGCGGGGCGGCGAGCTTGTCGAGCTGCGAGCCATTGGTGGTCATGCACAGCTCGCGCAGGCCAGGGAGGGCAGCAATGTTTTTACACAGGCTGACAATCCCGGCGCGCACCAGAGGTTCGCCACCGGTCAAGCGAATCTTTTTCGTGCCCAGGGCGACGAAGCGCTCGGCGATCTGCTGAATTTCCTCGAGGGACAGAATTTGCTGGCGAGGCAGGAAGGTCATGTCTTCGGCCATGCAGTACACGCAGCGAAAGTCGCAGCGATCAGTCACCGACAGGCGAACGTAATCGACCTTGCGTGAAAATCCGTCCAGTAGAACTCGATCAGACATTGCGTTTCTCGACAGCGTGTGGCGTGGCAGGAATGAAGCGCGCAGCTTCTGATAAGAGTGCAGCGCGCAGCAATCGTTATATTTTTTGGCTCGTCGGTCGCTCAAGGCTCGCTGGGGAAACAGGGGCCGAGGCTTGGGTCGCCTTGGAATACGACACGTAATACGCCAGCCCGACAAAAATTGCACCCCCCACCGCGTTGCCAAGGAAGACGGGCACGAAATTTTCGATGAAATCGGCCCATGTCAGCGCGTCGACAAAAATGGCTGCAGGGATCACAAACATGTTGGCGACCACGTGCTGGAAGCCGATGGCCACGAAACCCATGATCGGGAACCAGATGCCGACCACCTTGCCGACCATGTCTTTACTGGCGTAGGAAAGCCAGACCCCCAGGCACACCAGCCAGTTGCAGCCGATACCGGAGATGAACGCCTGGCTGAAATCGGCGCTGGCTTTGGCCTTGGCGATGGCCACGGTCTTGGCCAGGAAGGGGCCTTCGGTAAGCCCCAGCACGTGGCCGAAAAAGTACGCGACGAACAGCGCGCCAAGGAGGTTGGCGAAGGTGACCAGCAGCCAGTTGCGGGCCACGGCGCCCGCCGTGATGCGTCCCGCGAACATCGCGGTCGGCAGGCTCATCATGTTGCCGGTCAGCAGCTCTCCGCCGGCCAGGATCGTCAGGATCAAGCCGATCGGAAAAACTGCAGCGCCCACCAGGTTGCCAAACGATGCCCAGGGAGCGGGGATCAGGGTGCTGACATGAATGTCCAGCACAAAGCCGAGGGAAATGAACGCACCGGCCAGAAAGCCCAATATCAACACCGACAAGGTGGGCAGGTGCGACTTTTTAACGCCGGCTTCGATGGCGATTTCGGCAATTTGTTGAGGCGTGTTGATGGACATGTCGGAGACTCGTACGCAAAGGCGAGCGGCGCGCTACGGGTTCGCGCGCTACGCAGATAGTCAGGGTGGTGTTCAAGCGTCCGGTCTCGATGCGTCACGTCGCGGCCGACGTGACACCCATCCTTGTGAAGTGACGCTGCGACCCCAGGCCGCATGGCAAAACCGTCGATAAAGACGTATTCAATTGATAAGCACGCTACCGATCCCACGCCAGAGCGTCCAATCGCTTGTTCCGATGAAGTCATCGACAGGCTCTATCGGGTCACGTCTTGTCTTCACGGCTCATGCTGCGTTCGTAGCGTTCCAGCAAGGGCTGAATGCTGATGCCGTGCAGCAGGATGCTTAGCGCGACCACCGACAGGGTCAGGCCGATGGTGGATTGCACGTCGTCCATCGGCAGACCGTGGGACAGGGCATAGCACAGGTAATACAAGGTGCCGATGCCGCGAATGCCGAACCAGCCCACCAGCGCTTTCTGTGGGCGGGTCAGTAAACGCTTGCTGATCATTAACCAGACGCTCAGCGGGCGAATGACGCAAAACAGCGCCAGGCCCAGTCCAACGGCGCGCCAGTCCCAATAAAAGGCGATGGCGGCGCCCAGCAGCGTGATCATCAGCACTTCCATGGCCCGTTCTACCAGGCTGCCGAACGCCAGCATGTCGCCCATCATGACCCCTGCCGCCAGTTGCGAATCGCTGAGGTCTTCGTCATTCGGCACAGTAGCGGCCTGTGGGTCGCTGTCCATGTGGCCCAGCACGGGTTGCGCGATGTGTTCCGAAGGCACTTCCGACTGGGTGGTATGGACCTCGGCGCGACGCAAGCCCAGACCGGCCGCGAACACGGAGAGGAACCCATAAGCCCCCAGACCTTCGGCCAGCACGTAGGCAATGGCGATCAGCGCCAGGGCAAGAAAGTCATTTGGCGATGTGGTGCTGTCGGCGTTCTTGACCCTGAGGTAGATCATGAAATGACCGACGCCACGTCCCAGCCCATAGCCCAATAGCAGACCGACGGGCACGCCCCAGACGATGTTTTTCAGCAGCCAGCCCTGCACCCAGGTGAAATCCGCGGTGCCGTGGGTGAGAAACAACAGGGCGAAGATCACAAACGGAAAAGCGCTGCCGTCGTTGAGTCCGGCCTCCCCGGACAGGCCGAAGCGCACCCGGTCAAAGTCTTGGGCGTTGTTGACCTGAACCAGGCCTGCCAGCACCGGGTCGGTGGGGGACAGCATCGCGCCCAGCAGCAGCGACATGGCCCACGGCAACCCAAGCAGGTAATGCGCGGCGAGGCATACGCCGAGGATGGTCGCCAGCATCACGGGCACTGCGAGCAGGTAGGCTGAGTGCCAGGCCGAACGGTGCAGCGGCAGCCGCAGCTTGATTCCGGTGTTGAACAGCGAGAACAGCACGGCGATTTCTGTCAGGCGTTCCAGCCAGTGGCGGGATTCACGAATGTCGAGCTGGACCAGGTCCAGCCCCCAGGGCCCGATGCAGGCGCCGAAGGCGAGACACACCGCCGAGGTGGTCACCGGCAGCCAGCGCAAATAAGAAGACGTGAGTGCGAGGAGCATCAGCAAGACACCCAGCACGGTCATACACAGAATAAAACTCATCCGGCCTCGTTAAACGTGAGTAGGTGGGGTTCTCTGTGTGACTGTGTGGGTCTGGGATAGTTATAAGGAATATGAGTGGACTGCGCAGAACCTGTGGGGCCAGCAAGCCGGCTCCCACACGTCACAGCGTTTCCTCAGGAATGTCGCGTGCGCTTACCGCTCGATGGTCCGGCTCCAGCGTGCGTTCCATTCCGGCCGGACCAGATTGACCTTGTCCCAATCGATGGTCACCGCCGTTTCCAGGTATTTGTTCATCGCATCGACCTGGCCTCGGGTGCGGTCGCTGGTCGGGGTTTTCGGGTTGGACGGGATCTGATCGCCCAACTCCAGCGCCGGTGCTTGCGCTTCCGGCGTCAGCAGGAACTCGGCCAGCTTTTGCGCCAGTTCCGGCTGATCGTTGTTGGCGATGGTGCATTCGGCCACATTCAGCACCACGGCGCCTTCTTTCGGCGGGGCATACTCGACCGGAATGCCCTTGAGCTTGAGCGCCGTCACTTGCGTTGGGGTCAACGGGAACAGCGCCGCTTCGCCGGTCTGCACCATCTCGGAGATCTTCGCCGAGCTGGCGATGTATTCCAGCACGTTCGGCCCGACGGTTTTTGGCCAGGCTTTGAAGCCCGGCTCGACGTTGGTCTCGTCGCCGCCCTGCAAACGGTTGAACATCAGAAAACCGTGCAGGCCGAAGGTCGAAGACGCCAGCGACTGAAACACCAGTTTGTCCTTGTAGCGCTTGTCAGCCATGTCGCCCCACGAGGTCGGCGCGCTCCAACCGTTCTCCTGGAACAGCTTGGTGTTGTACGCCAGCCCCGTGACGCCAAGGCTCACGGCCACCGCTTCGTCCTTGATCTTGCCCTTGTCCGGAATGTCCGCCAGGGTCGCGCTGGGCTTCAGCTTGCCGCACAGGCCCATGGAAATGGCCCGGTACATAATGCCGTCATCGAGGAACATCACGTGCATCTGCGGGTTGTCCTTGCTCGCCTGGACCTTGGCGAGAATGTCCGACGAGGTGCCCGGCACGATCACCACTTTGACATTGTTGGCCTTCTCGAACGCCGGCAACACCTGATCGGCGTACAACCGCTCCATGGTCCCGCCGTTCATGCCGAGGTAAAGCGTGGTTTCCGCCTGTGCAGTGCCCGACGCCAACAGCGCGGCCAGAGGGAGGCAAGACAGTCCAGTGAGGGCAAAATGTTTGATGCTGTTCATGGTTTTCATGGGTGTGGGCTTCCTCTGAACAAAGGGATGACGTTGGCCACGGGTGTGGGCGCAGCCGTAACGGGCTGGACAGGCTGTGAAACGGGTTGAAAGCGGCGGATCGAAAACGCGTCGAGGGCAATGCCGGACGCGCCGAGACAGACCATCTGCGCCAGTGCTTCCCCTGCGGCAGGACCGATCTGGAAACCGGACCCGGCAAAACCGAAGCCGTGCAGCAGGCCCGGTTGCGTTGAACTGGCGCCGAGCACCGGTTCCCGGTCGGGCAAGTAGCCTTCGGTGCCGCTCCAGGTGCGGATCGCTTGGGCGCCGGCCAGTGGCGGGTACAGTTCGGCTGCGTTGCGCAAAATGTCGAGGATCGCCGCCTGACCGGGCCGCGCCTTGGTCGGGTCGAGGGGGAAGCCCTGTCCGCCGCCCAGCACGCAATTGCCCCGTGCGACTTGGCGGGCATAGATTCCGCCGCCTTCGACGCCGGTGCTGACGTCCATGAACATCGGCAACGGCTCGGTGACCAGCATCGCCGGATGCCCCGAGCGCATGGGGACTGGCTCGCCAAACTGCTCGGCCAGTGCAGCGGCCCAGGCCCCGGCGCAGTTCAGCAGCCACGGCGCACGAAACGCTTGACCGTGGGCAGTGTGCACCGAGAAGGCCTGACCGTCGTGGCTGACCCCCGTGACCTGCGCCTGTTCGAGCACCTGGGCCCCGGCGCGGCGGGCGGCAAAGGCGAAGGCGGGGGAGACCAGTCTTGGATTGGCGTGGCCGTCGTCGGCGCACAACGAAGCGCCAACCGCGACATCCCCCGCCCAGGGAAAGCGGGCCCGTAATTGCGCACGGTCGAGCAATTGCAGATTCAGCCCAAAGCCTCGGGACGCCTGTTCGTAGGCCACCAGCGCCGCCATGTCCTGATCGCTGCGGGCGAGTTTCAGGTGACCAGAACGCAGGTATTCGCCGTCGATACCGATGAGGCTTTTCAGGTCGCTCCAGATGCCGTGGGCCCGTTGCGACAACGGCAATTGCGACAGCGGCCGACCCTGTCGCCGCACACCGCCGTAGTTGACGCCGCTGGAATGCGAGCCGAAAAAATCCCGCTCCAGCAGCGCCACGCGTTTGCCCTCTCTGGCCAGAAACAGGGCGGCGGAGGCACCGACGATGCCGCCGCCGACGACCACGGCATCCATTTCGACAGGCAGGCTCATGGCTCAATCTCCACGCCAAAGGGCAGCGGCTTGATCGGTGCCTGACCGCGCAACCGGCCAACGCTGGCGATGTCGCGACCTGAGGCGTGCGCGACGAGTTCGGTCGCCGCCAGCCCGCACATGCGGCCTTGACAGCGTCCCATGCCGACGCGGCACATGGCCTTGACCCGGTTAATCTCCCAGTGCCCCTCGGCGACGGTCTGGCGAATGTCCCCCGCGCTGATTTCCTCGCAGCGGCAGACGGTCATTTCGTCTGGCGCGGTGGCAGCCCAGTGTTCAGGGAAAGGAAACGCCGTTTCCAGGCCGTGACGGAAGCGTTGAATGCCGTCAAGTTTGCGTTGCAGCTCGCCGCTGCGATTCGGATCAACCTGATGCCCGGTGTCGCTCAGCAGCGTCAAGGCCGCGAGTTCTCCGGCCATTTCTGCCGCGTCGGCGCCCATGATGCCGACGCCGTCCCCGGCCAGATACACACCCTCGACACTGCTGCGACCCTGAGCATCGCGAGTAGGCAACCACGCGCGGTTGAGCGGGCTCCAACTGAAGTCGCACCCCAACAGGTCGGCCAGTTGCGTCTCGCTGCGCAGGGCATGAGCGAACGCGACGGCGTCGCAGTCCAGCTGCTTGAGCTGCTGGCCGTCTCGCCACCGCGCGCTGCTGACCCGCTGTTGTCCTTGAATGCTGTCCAGTTCAACGCCCTGATGCACCGGGATCCCGTGCGCGGTGAGCCAGCCCCGGTAATACACGCCTTTGGCCAGGGTCGCCGGTTGACCGAGCAACGCGGGCAGGGCGCGGGTCTGGGCCGACAGCGGCGAGCTGTCCAGCACCGCCAGCACCTTCGCCCCGGCCTTGGCGTATTGATAGGCCACCAGATACAGCAACGGTCCGCTGCCGGCGAACACCACACGCTCGCCGATGGCGCAGCCCTGGAATTTCAGCGCGATCTGGGCGGCGCCGAGGCTGTAGACACCGGGCAGCGTCCAGCCGGGAACGGGCAGAATCCGGTCCGTGGCGCCAGTGGCGACGATCAGGTGCTTGTACCGCACCTGCGCCGCCACGCCGTTGAACAGGGTGTCCAGGGTGTGCGATTCCGCGTTCCATACCAGGGTTTCCGGGCGGTAATCAATGTCAGCCTGAAGGCGATCCAGCGTCGAATGCACAGCTTGGGCCTTGGACGCCTCGAAGCCATACAGCGCCTTTGCCGAGCGCTTGAAGTTGTCCGGCTGGCGACGGTAGATCTGGCCGCCCCCGCGCAGGCTTTCATCGATCAGGCAAGGTTGCAGTCCGTAAGCTACGAGTGTCTGCGCGGCGCGAATGCCGGCAGGGCCCGCGCCGACGATGACGAAATCAGTCTGCTTCATAGGCTGCGCCCCGGGTCGCGGCTGATGCTCAGTCCGGCTTCCAGCAGCGTCGCGCAGGCGCGCACCCGGCCCCCGTCGCCGAGCTTCACCCAGCAATCCTGGCACGCCCCCATCAGGCAGAAGCCGGCGCGGGGCTCGGCGCTGAAATCGCTGCCGCGCAGATGCTCCGAGGAGGTCAGCACCGCCGTCAGCAGGGTGTCGCCCGCCAGGCCGCTGGCGGGCTGTCCGTCGAGGGTGAAGCGCAGAACCTCGCGGTCGTGTTCGGCCAGTCGTTTCAGCAAAGCCATGGCGCGTTCTCTGTGAGGCGTGAAGGAGTTGAGATGAACATCAGTGACGGCCCACCAGTACGCGGTCCAGGCCATACACCCGGTCGAGAATGATCATGGTGGCGGCGGTCAGGGCGATCACCAGCGCTGATACGGCGGCCATCATCGGGTCGATGGATTCGGTGGCGTACACGTACATGCGCACCGGCAAAGTCTGGGTCGAAGGCGAGGTCACGAAGATCGACAGTGTCACTTCATCGAAGCTGTTGATGAACGCCAGCAGCCAACCGCCCGCGACCCCGGGCAGGATCATCGGCAGGGTGATCTGGCGAAACAGCGTGAAGCGGCTGGCGCCGAGGGATTCGGCGGCCTGCTCGGCGCTGCGGTCGACACCGATGGCCGCCGCGATCACCAGCCGCAACACGTAAGGGGTGATCACCACCACGTGGGCGAACATCAGCCACACGAAACTGCCGTTGACTCCCATCAGCGCGAACAGGCGCAGCATCGCCACCCCCAGTACCAGGTGCGGAATGATGATCGGCGACAAGAACAGCCCGTTGAGGAAGTTGCGACCCGGGAACCGGTAGCGTGTGATCGCCAGCGCGGCGGGCACCGCGATCAGCGTCGCCAGGGTGGCGGCGACCACGGCGAGGATCAGGCTGTTATAGAACGCCTGAATGAAATCGGCGCGCTCAAACACGGCCTTGAACCAGCGCAGGGAAAGCCCATGCCACGGCAGGCTCAACGTGTTTTCCGGCGTGAACGCCACCAGACACACCACCGCCAGCGGCGCCAGCATGAACACCACGATCAGGGCATGAAAGGACAGGGCCAGAGGACCATTCTTGGACATCGGATCATTCCCCCAGGGATTTTTTATAGCGGCCTTCCACCAGCCGGTTCCAGGACAGCATCACCAGCAGGTTGATCAACAGCAGCGCGACGGCAATCGCGGCGCCCATGGGCCAGTTGAGTTCCGAGAGGTATTGGTCGTAGACCGTGGTGGCGACCATCTTCAGGCGTCGGCCTCCCAGCAGACCGGGAATGGCGAACGAACTGGCGGACAGTCCGAACACAATCAAGGTGCCGGACAGCACGCCCGGCATCACCTGCGGCAGCACCACCAGACGCATGACCGTGGCCTGACTCGCACCCAGCGACAGCGCAGCCTGTTCGGCAGAGCGGTCGAGCTTTTGCAGCGAGGTCCACACCGGAATGATCATGAACGGCAGCATCACGTGGACCAACGCCAACACCACGGCAAACGGGGTGTAGAGCATCTTGATCGGGCGTCCGCCCAAGGCCTGGATCGCCTGATTCACCAACCCGTCGGCCCCCAGCAACAGGCTCCAGCCGAAGGCGCGCACCACCACTGAAATCAACAGCGGCGTGAGGATCAGGATCAGGAAGATCGAACGCCACGGCGTGCCCATGCGGCTGAGGATGTACGCCTCGGGCACCCCGATCACCACGCACAGCAGGGTCACCAGTGCGCTGATCCAGAACGTGCGAAAGAAGATTTCGTAGAAGTACGAATCGGTTACCAGATTCAGGTACTGCGCGAACGTCCAGCTGCCGCTTTTGACGCCGACCGTGTAGTCGAACACGTTGAACGACAACACCAGTGTCAACAGCAACGGCAGCACCAGCAGACCGCCGAACAGCACCAGTGCCGGGGCCGAGAGCAAGTAACCGCGACCGGTGTCGCGCAGGACCGCACTCATGCCGACACCTCGTCCGCGTCCAGCACGCGCAGCAATTCGGCGGGCCAGTCCAGGCCCACTGCCGTGCCTTCATTCATCGGGGCGTCGCCGTTGTTGCGGCGCACGACGGTCAGCTCGCCGATCGGCGTGTCGATGCGATACAGCCACTGGCTGCCGAGGAAGTAACGGGTGACGATTCGTCCTTGCAGGCGGCCCTCACCGGCGCTGACCAGGTCGATTTTTTCCGGACGCAGGCTGAGGGTCAGTTCGCCGTCGCCTTGGGTCTGTCGCACCTGGGCCGCGCCGCTGGGGTCGCGCTCACCGCGCAGCAGGTTGGCTTTGCCTACGAACCCCGATATGAAGCGGGTGCGCGGGTGTTCGTAAAGTCTGTAGGGCTCGTCGATCTGGGTGATGCGCCCGGCCTGCATGACCACCACGCGATCGCTGATCGACAGCGCTTCGGCCTGGTCGTGAGTGACCATCAACGTGGTAATCCCGACTTCCCGCTGAATGCGCCGAATCTCGAACTGCATCTCTTCGCGCAGATTGGCGTCGAGGTTGGACAGGGGTTCGTCGAGCAGCAGCACCGGCGGTTCGATCACCAGCGCCCGGGCCAGCGCCACGCGCTGACGCTGGCCGCCGGAGAGTTCGCGGGGATAGCGCTCGGCATGCTGATTCAGGCGCACCAGTTCCAGCACGCGGGACACGCGTCGTTGAAGGTCGTCGGCGGCGACTTTGCGCATCTTCAAACCGAAGGCGACATTGTCGCGCACCGTCATGTGCGGAAACAGCGCGTAGGACTGGAACACCACGCCCAGGCCCCGGCTCGCGGGTTTGGCGTGGGTGATGTCGCGACCGTCGAGAAGGATCGTGCCCGAGGTGACATCGACGAACCCGGCGATCATTTGCAGGGTGGTGGTCTTGCCGCAGCCGGACGGGCCGAGCAGGGACACGAATTCGCCTTTTTCCACCGACAGGTCGGTGGCGACCACTGCATCGACGGCGCCGTAACGTTTGCAGAGTGCCTGGAGTTGAAGGAAAGCCATGGCTGCGGTCCACCTTTTGGTGCACGCCGGGGGGCATGCGTTTTTTATGGGCAGATGCGAAGAGAGGCGGCGTGCCGATGGGTCGGCATGCTCAATGGACGCTGGCGCTCGATCGGGGTCGGCTGCCGGTGTTATTCAAATCGCCCTGGTGGACTGAGCCTAAGCCGAAGACTAGGATGCGCTCAACGAAGAATTTCATTGAGCGAGTAGTATTTTCGAGTTTATCCGCTGAATGAATAACAACAGGAAATAGTCGAAATTGGATTCCACTGATCGGAATAATGACTTGAAAGAATCGGGCGTGGGTGCGGTCTCGCGGCTGTTCGCGGTGTTGCGTTGCCTGGGGGAATGCCCTGAAGGCGGCGAGCGCGTGACGCAACTGGCCCAGCGGGTCGGTTTGTCGCAGCCGACCACCCACCGTTTGCTGCGCAGCCTGATCGACGAAGGCATGGTCGAGCAGGACGCGCGCAGCAAGCGCTATCGTTTGAGCCTGGAATTCTTCACCTTGGCGGCAAGAGCGGGGCAGACCGGCAACTTGCGAGACGTGGTGCGGCCGAGCCTGTTGCGGTTGTCGGCATCGCTGGGGGATTCGCTGTTCCTGCTGGCGCGCAGCGGTTTCGATGCGGTGTGCCTGGACCGCAGCGAAGGGCCTTACCCGATCCGGACCTTCACCGGGGATATCGGCGGCCGCGTGGCATTGGGGGTGGGGCAGGGCAGTCTGGCCATTCTGGCGTTCCTGCCGGAAGACGAGCGCGACACGGTGATCCGTTACAACCTGCCGCGATTGCGGGATTTTCACCTGTACGACGAAGTCATGCTGCGCTCGGAAATCGACAACGTCCGACGCTTGGGCTACGCCTCGCGCAACACCGGGGTGCTGGAAGGCATGGCCGGTCTGGCGGTGCCGATCCTCGACCGCGAAGGCCGGGCCGTGGCTGCGCTGAGCGTGGCGACCATCAGCGACCGCCTCAATGCCGAGCGCATGCCCACTGTGGTGGACATGCTTAAACGCGAGGCCGCGGCCATCGGCCAACGCATCAACCCGTTCGACCCCGTACTGCGCAGGCCATCGCAGGTGTTTGGGCAGCGGGCGTCGTGAGGTCATCAGGCGTTGAGTCAGCGATGCCGCCATCGCGGCCGTCGTGCCTCCGGCGGCTCCTACGGGTTTTGTGTTGGCTGCGGGTTATCGGGTCGACGCATGTTTGGCGATTCCGGGCCAATTACGTCTTTCGAGCTCAACGCCTAACCCTGTAGGAGCTGCCGGAGGCACGACGGCCGCGAAGCGGTGGATCAGACAGCTCACCACCTAGCTGACCCACCGCCATCGCGGCCGTCGTGCCTCCGGCTGCTCCTACAGATTTGTGTTGGTTGCGGGTTATCAGGTCGACGCATATTTGGCGATTGAAAGCCAATCACCGATCCCGAACCTCAGCACATAACCCGTAGGAGCAGCCGGAGGTACGACGGCCGCGAAGCGGTGGATCAGACAGCTCACCTCCAGCTGACCCACCGCCATCGCGGCCGTCGTCCCTCCGGCGGCTCCTGCAGATTGGCGGCCAGCCGGCATCCGCGGATCGACCTGGATGAGGATCCAAAAACACGCGCTCACTCAGATGTTTAGCTCACTTGTCGCCGGTTTATTGACCTGCTTTTTCGCCACGGCATTGACGCTTTTTGACCGCTCGTCGGGCGCGTGGTCGGGGGTTTAAAGAAGCGCTGCGGCGGGTCGAATCAGCCTGTGTAAGCCCTCCATTTTCGACACGGTGGCACAGGGATGTGGCAAGCACGCATTTTTTCGGGTCATTCCGAAAACCGCAGTTTCCCCTGATGAGATTTCGCGTATGTCCAAATCCCTGAGATTGCAGATTCTGGCGCTGCTGGGTGGCAGCCTGGTCTTGGTGCTGCTGATCGCACTGGCCTGTTTTCAGTTCCTTTCCAGCAACGTCCACGCCTATCGCGGCCTTTTGGACGGGCCGCTGCAGGCTTCACAGCTTGTCGATCAGGCTAACCTTCAGTTCAAGATTCAGGTTCAGGAGTGGAAAAACGTATTGCTGCGAGGCAAACAGCCGGCCGATCGTGACAAGTTCTGGGGACAGTTCGAGGAGCAGGAGCGTCAGGTGCAGGACACCCTCGGTCGGTTGAGTGGGATGGCCGGGCTGGACGCAGCGAACAAAGCCCAGGTCGAAAAACTGCGTGACGAACACCGTGCGTTGGGCGTGGCCTATCGCAAGGGCCGCGATGCCTTCGTGGCAGCAGGCGGCGATCCGGTGACGGGCGATCAGGCGGTCAAAGGCGTCGACCGCGCCACCAGCGATCAGATGAGTGAACTGGTGGTCAACCTGCGCCACGTCAGTGACGAACAGTCAAAGGCGATCACCCATACAGCCGACCAGACCATCCTCATCGGCACCCTGGTCATGCTGGCCTCGGCGCTGTTGGTGGGGCTGCTGACGCTGTGGATGGTCAATCGCAACATCGTTGGCCCGATCAGCCTGTTGATCGAATACGTTGCGCAACTGAGTCAGGGGCGTTTTAGCGACCGGGTGAGCGTGACCCGTCAGGATGAGCTCGGACGACTGGCCGTGGCGGCGAACACCCTGCGCGATTTCCTTGCGGACACCTTCACGCGGTTGAAGCGCAGCACCACTGATCTGGACAGCGCGGGCGGCGAGCTGAAGGCTATCGCGACCCTGATGGCCCAGGGCACCCACGAGCAATTCGAGCGCACCGATCAGGTGGCGACGGCGATGACTGAAATGTCGGCCACCGCGCAGGAAGTCGCGCGCCACGCAGCGCAGGCGGCTCACGCGGCGGATGAAGCCGATCGCAGCTCTCAGGACGGCGGCAAGGTGATGAGCGCGACGATCACCGCCATCACCCAGATGCGCACGGAGATCAGCAACACCGCCGACGTGATTCGGCGTCTGGAAAGCGACAGCGGGCGCATCGGCAAGGTGTTGGAAGTCATTCGCGGCATCGCCGAGCAGACCAACCTGCTGGCCCTGAACGCTGCCATCGAAGCGGCGCGCGCCGGGGATGCCGGACGGGGTTTTGCCGTGGTCGCCGATGAAGTGCGCACGTTGGCCCAGCGCACAGCGGCATCGACCGCGGAAATCAACCAGATCATCAGCTCGGTGCAGACCGGTGCCATCGATGCCGCGCAGGCCATCGAGAGTGGCCAGGCGCGCAGTCAGGAGAGTGTGGATCAGGTCGCACTGGCCGGTTCTTCGCTGGCTCGCATTACCACGGCAGTGGAAGCGATTCGCGACATGAACCGCCAGATCGCCACCGCAGCAGAAGAACAGACTTCCGTGGCCGAGGACATTTCGCGCAACCTCACGGAAATCACCGCGATTGCCACCACCAACCAAAGCAATGTCCAGCGCACCCAGACGGCGAGCCAGGATCTGCATGAATTGTCGGTGGGGTTGAACGACGTCATTTCACGCTTGAGCGCCTAGCAGCAGCGGCGAGTTTCAAGCCTCAAGCGGCAAGAGGGCGTGCGCGCCGTTGCGGGTGGCTTACGGTTGTCAACGATGTGAACATGTAGGAGTGAGCTTGCTCGCGATCGCGTTCCGACCGGCGACAAGTCTTTGGATAGAAGAACGCAATCGCGAGCAAGCTCACTCCTACAAAGGGACTGCGTCAGGCCTGGCGGAATACGAGGGCTTTAAGGCCGCCGTCAGGGTCGATGTCGGCGAATTCGGGCGGGTTGTCCAGTCGCTGTTCGAAGCGCAGGCCCGGCGCTTCCTGCGTCACCCCTTCGATCAGGAAATCCGCCCCCAGCGCCGGATCGTTCATGCAGGCCAGCACGGTGCCGTTCGGCGTCAACAGCTCGGGCAGTTTGCGCAGCACGCGCTGGTAATCCTTGGTCAGCAGAAAGCTGCCTTTCTGAAACGACGGCGGGTCGATGATCACCAGATCGTACGGCCCGCCGCTTTTCACCTTGCCCCAGGATTTGAACAGCTCGTGGCCGAGGAAGCTGACGCGGCTCAGGTCGTGGCCGTTCAGGCGATGGTTGTCACGGCCCCGGCTCAATGCCGCCCGTGACATGTCCAGATTGACCACGGATGCCGCGCCACCCTCGATAGCGGCCACCGAAAAGCCGCAGGTATAGGCGAACAGGTTCAGCACACGCTTGCCTGAGGCATTGGCCCGCACCCAGTCGCGGCCATGGCGCATGTCGAGGAACAACCCGGTGTTTTGCTTTTTGCCGAAATCCACGCGGTACCGCAGGCCTCCCTCGGTCAGCGTCCACTCGTCCGGTATCTCGCCGAGCAGGGTTTCAGTGTGGCTGTCCGGCAGGTAGCGATGTTGCAGGAGCAACGTATGGGCCTGACTCGCCTGCCAGGCCGGCGTCTGCGTCAGAGCCGTCAGCACGCGTTTCAGCGCATCGAGGTCGTCAACGGCCGGTTCCTTGAACAACGACACCAACACCACGCCCTGCATCCAGTCCACCGTCAGTTGCTCAAGGCCCGGCCAGCGCCGTCCGCGGCCATGGAACAGGCGCCGGGTTTCAGCGGGGGCAGGGGCGAGGGCGGCGAGCAGGTGCGCGTGGAGGGTGTTCAGTGCGTCGGCGTTCATTCGAAGGGCAGAGGGTCGGCAGTGAGAAAGGTCGGCATTCTAAACCCAATTCCGCACCGTGAATGATTATCCTGTGGGCCCTCGAACATCGCCTTTGTGAAGAAGACCACCATGACCCCACCCCTGACGCTGCGCGACGCCCTTGATCACGACATGCCCGCCGTGCAACGGATCTATGCCCACCATGTCATCCACGGCACGGCCAGTTTCGAGCTGGAGCCGCCGACCCTCGTTCAGATGCTGCAGCGTCGGGCCGACATTCGTGCCAACGGCTTGCCGTACGTCGTCGCCGAGGCAAACGGCGAGATCGTGGGTTATGCCTACGCGACGCTGTATCGGCCTCGTCCGGCGTACCGCTTCACTGTGGAAGACTCGGTCTACGTACGCGAGGGCATGGCCGGGTTGGGCATTGGCCAGCAGCTACTGGAGACGGTGATTCAGCGGTGCACGGACGATGGTCGGCGGCAGATGGTGGCGATCATCGGCAACAGCGAAAACCTCGCCTCGGTGCGCCTGCACGAACGCCTCGGCTTTCGCACAGTGGGGGTGTTCGAATCCGTGGGCTTCAAGCATGGCCGCTGGCTCGACACCGTGATCATGCAGCGCGAGCTGGGCGAGGCGGGGCACAGCCTGCCGGTGTGAACCCCAGCGCTACGGCACGCTGCTGGCGGCGATGGGTTTGACGTCTGCCGACTCGCCGTGTCGGCGGCCGGTCTCCGGCACGGCGACCCACAGCAGCACGAAGGCCACCGCCGCAATCGCCGCCAGGGTGAGGAACGCGGCGTCGTAGCCCGCTTCGCGGATCACCAGCCCGGCCAGGCCATTGCTCAGCGCTGCACCGAGCCCGAACACTGTGGAAATCGCCCCCAGGCTGACGTTGAACCGGCCGGTGCCATGGGTCAGGTCCTTGACCACCAGCGGCATCAACGCGCCGAACGCCCCGGCGCCGATGCCGTCGAGTAACTGCACGCTCACCAGCCAATACGGGTTGTCCGACAGCACATACAGCACGCCGCGCAATGGCAGGAAGATGAACCCCGCCAACAACAGCGGCTTGCGTCCCCAGCTGTCGGCCTTGGCGCCCACCAGCCAGGCGACCGGGACCATGACCAGTTGCGCGGCGACGATGCAGGCGGAGGTCAGTGGTGTGGCGAGGTTGATGTCGATCTGTGACAGCTTTTGGCTGACCAGCGGCAACATGGCCGCGTTCGCCAGGTGAAACAAGCCACAGCAGATGGCGAAGACCAGCAGAGGCCGGTTGTGCAACAGCACGGACACGCCACTGGGTTGATCCTGGCCGTTCTCCTGTCGCGCATCGAACCCTCGGGCGACGTCATGATCGATCGCCGAGCCGTCGACGAAACTGACCGCGACGATGCTCGCCAGCGCCATGAACGCCATCAGGTAAAACACCGCAATCGGCCCGAACGCCCACGACAGCCCACCGGCCAGCAACGCGGCGCAAGCGTTACCGGCGTGGTTCCAGGTTTCATTACGGCCCGTCCGCCGGGTGAAGGCTTTGGGGCCGGTGATGCCAAGGGAAATGGCGGCGATGGCCGGGGCGAACACCGAGCCCGCGATGGCCCCCAAGCCCTGGGTGATCGCGACCCAAGTGAAGTCGTGGATGAACGGCAGGACCACGCAACTGGCGGTCACCAGCAGCGCGGCAATGACCACCACCATGCGTTTGCTGCGGGTGCGGTCAATCAGCGCACCCGCTGGCGTCTGGGTGACCAAAGCGGCTATACCGGCAAGTGTCATGACCAGGCCGATGCTGGCCGGGTCCCATTTGTGCACCGCCAGCAGATAGATTGCCAGGTATGGCCCCAAGCCGTCGCGCACGTCGGCGAGAAAGAAATTCAGACCATCCAGCGAGCGGTTGTTACGGTGTTCGGAAGGAGTGTTCAAGGCTGGCCTCGCCAAATGGGTCGCGCAGCCAAGAGGGGCGCAGGCTGCTCACGATTAATGACCTGTCGAGCGCTGAATTCGTTCGACGCCGGGCGCCCGACTTTTGCGCGGACGACAATTGTCTTTATCGCCCCGATATTTGAATCCGGCGCGAGGCAGGCATAAGCTGCGCGCCATTAATGACGACCCGCGCTGTTCGTGTCGTCGTGTAGTCACTTTTCGATCAGGAACTGCCATGTCCAGTCTGTTTCCCGCCGCCCGTCCACGTCGCCTGCGCAGCAACGGCAACTTTCGTACGCTGTTTCAGGAAACCGAACTCACGTTGAACGATCTGGTGTTGCCGATCTTCGTCGAGGAAGAGGTCGACGACTTCGTGCCCATCAACAGCATGCCGGGCGTCAGCCGCATTCCCGAGTCGAAGCTGGCACAGGAAGTCGAGCGCTATGCCCGCGCCGGGATCAAGTCGGTGATGACGTTCGGCGTCTCCCACCATCTGGACGCCAGCGGTAGCGACACCTGGCAGGAAAACGGTCTGGTCTCGCGCATCTCGCGCACCATCAAAGACGCTGTGCCGGACATGATCGTCATGTCCGACACCTGCTTCTGCGAATACACCGACCATGGCCACTGTGGCGTGATGCACGACGGCCACGTCGATAACGACGCCACCATCGAAAACCTGGGCAAGCAGGCGGTGATGGCTGCGCGCGCTGGCGCTGACGTGATTGCCCCGTCGGCGGCGATGGACGGTCAGGTTCGTGCCATCCGCGCTGCGCTGGATGCTGCCGGTTTCACGAATACGCCGATCATGGCCTATTCCACCAAATTCGCCTCGTCGCTCTACGGCCCGTTCCGCGAGGCCGGCGGCTCAGCGCTGAAAGGTGATCGCAAGACCTACCAGATGAACCCGATGAACCGTCGCGAAGCACTGCGTGAATCGCTGCTGGACGAAGCCGAAGGCGCCGATGCGCTGATGGTCAAACCCGCAGGCGCGTACCTGGACATCATCCGCGACATCCGCGAGGCGTCCAACCTGCCATTGGCGGCGTATCAGGTCAGCGGCGAGTACGCGATGATCAAGTTCGGCGCCCAGGCTGGAGCCATTGATGAAGCCCGCGTCGTGCGCGAAACCCTCGGTTCGATCAAGCGTGCGGGCGCGGACCTGATCTTCACCTATTTCGCGATGGACCTGGCGCTGCAAGGGATCTGACGGCGCACGTGCATGAATTGTGGGCGTGAGCTGGTTCACGAAGACGTCGGTGCACCTGAACGATTGTCTCAAGCCGGACGTGCGCATTCGTGAGCAAGCTCACTCCCACAGGGGCTGTCAGCCCTGATCATTCAAGGAGTTATGTCAGCCCTGATCACTCCAAGGGGTATGTCAGTGCTGCCCATTCCGCGAGACGTGTCAGCGTCGATTTTTACACCTGCCACGCCTTGCTGGCCTCCGTGAGCATTTCCTCGATCAACACGCTGAAGCGTTGACTCAACAGGCTCTGGGGACGATCTTCGGGCAGCAGCAGGTAGGTGGAAAATCTGATTTGCGGCGCGAAAGGCCGGGTTTCGATGCCCATGTGCAGGTATTCGCGCGCGACCATCGGGCTGACGATGCTCACGCCCAAGCCCAATGCCACCAGCGAGCAGACCGTGGCGGCGTAGGGCGTCTCCAGTTTCAGCTTGCGGTGTTCTTTCTCCCCCGCGAACGCGCGGTCTACCCGGGTCCGGGAGCCATCGTTCATTGACAGCGAAATGAATTCCTCGCCATGCAGGTCCTCCGGTTTCACCGCGTCGAGCGCGGCGAGGCGGTGCCCTGTGGGGAACACACAGACCCCGGGCACGTCGCAAATCCTGCGGGTGCGCACGCCTGGCATGTCATCACCGACGTAAGACGCCAGGCCCACGTGACAGAACTGGGACGCTGCCCAATGCGCGACCATCGGCGAGTCGTTGGTGTGTATCGAGATCGCTGCCTCCGGATTCTCCTCCCGAAAACGCTGAATGACCCGCGGCAATAACGTCAGCGACAGCGACGGCACGGCCGCGATACGCAGTTGTCCGGTGCCGCCCTGGCGAATGTTTTGCGCCGATTTCTCCAGACTCTGCAACCCGATGAACGCGCGTTCGACATCGCCGAACAGCGCCGCGCCTTCATCGGTGGGCAGCAAACGGCCGCCGATACGTTCGAACAATTTGAACCCGCTGGCGCGTTCGAGCTGTGCGATCAGGCGGCTGATATTGGGTTGCGAGGTGTGCAGCGACTCGGCGGCGGCGGTCATCGAGCCGCTCAACATGACTGCACGGAACGCTTCGACTTGTTTGAAGTTCATGGCAGGCCATATCAATTCGGTATGAGCCACTACTGTATTGTCATTTGTTGGCATGGGCCAGAGGCTTTATAACGGTATCCGACATCGACTGTTCGCGCAGACGAACGCGATGCCTTGGCGCAATCACGCGCTGCACTTCTCGCTGCATCCTCTGCCCTTGAAATCGTTGCGTGGTGACGTCTTCGCTCGTCGCTGCGCGGGTCAAACACCAGGAGGCAACATGTCGTTTTCGTTGAAATCTTTCGCTCGCACCGTGGCTTTCTCATGGGTCTCCCTGGCGGGTCTGGCGCAGGTCCACGCCGCAGAGTTGCCCCCTGTGCCCGATGAGATCAAAGCCGCCGGGCAATTGCGCGCTGGCGTTCGTTGCGACCAGCCGCCCTATGGTTTCCAGAACAACAACGGCGAATTCGCCGGCGTCGAAGTCGAGATGTCCAAACAGATTGCCCTGTGGGCGCTGGGCTCCAAAGACAAAGTCACCTTCACCTGCGTCACCGCGGAAAACCGTGTGCCGCACCTGTTGGGACGCAAGGTTGATTTCCTCATTGCGACCCTGGGCGTCACCCCCGAGCGTCAGCGTGTGATCGACTTCACCACGCCCTATCGCTGGGGCGCCAGTGACGTAGTGGTGAAGAAAGACAGCCCGATCAAGTCGATCAAAGACCTCAACGGCAAGACCCTTGCGACGCTGAAGGGCTCGGTGCAGGCCAAGTGGTTCGAGGACCACATGCCCGAGGTCAAGACCTTGCGCATGAACAGTGCTGCCGACGCCTTGCAGACCTTTCGCCAAGGCCGCGCCGATGCCTACACCCACGACGCTGCCACCCTGGTGGTGGTCGCGGCGAACGACGGTGACGCCCGGTTGATCAACGAACCGTTCCAGATCTCCGACGCGGCCATTGGCGTGCGCAAAAACGACGAAGCCTTCCGCGATTACCTGAGTGCTGCGGTGGCCAAAATGCACGAGGACAAACTGTTCCGCGGCTGGGTCCTGCAATACGTCCCGGAGAACATCCAGAGCTACTACCTGAGCGTGTTCGAACAGGCCAAGCCTGAAGAAAAACTCTGAACGGACGCGGTCATGGATTTCGATCTCAATTACCTGGTGGCGCAATGGCCAGCCCTGCTCGACGGCGTGTTGATGACGCTGCGGGTGTCGCTGCTGGCCATCGCCTGCTCGCTGGCCATCGGCATCGTCGGCGGCGCGATACGCTCGTTTCGTATCCCACTGCTGTCGCACGTGGTTGTGCTGTACGTCGAACTGATCCGCAACACACCGATTCTGGTGCAGTTGTTTTTCATCTTCTACGGCCTGCCAGCCATCGGTCTGGAGCTGTCGCTGTTCTGGTCCGGCGTGGTCTGCCTGTCGCTCTGGGCAGGCGCCTATCAGGTGGAAAACATGCGCGGCGGGCTGGCCACGGTGGAGCACAAGATGCGCGAAGCAAGCATGGCCCTGAGCCTCAAGCCCCACCAGTACTTTTATCTGGTGGCCTTGCCGATCGCTTTTCGCACCAGTCTGCCAGCCGTGCTCAACACCGCCATTTCGCTGCTGAAGAACTCCTCGTATCTGCAAGCCATCGGTCTGGCTGAGCTGACATTTGTGGCGGTGGACCGCATCGCCACGGATTTCCGCGCGATCGAGATGTTCAGTGCGATTTGCGTGATGTACCTGATCCTGGTGGCGATCCTGTCCTTGCTGACGGGGCGCTTGTCCGCTCACCTGCAACGGCCTTTCCGGCACTGAGGCCCCATGAACTTTCTGATCGAAAACTGGGGCTTCGTGCTCAAGGGCTTGTGGATGACCGTGCGCCTGGCGCTGGTGATCCTGCTGTTCACCACGATCATTTCGACGGTGTTCGGCGTGCTCGCCACGCTGAAGAACCGGGTGTTGTGGTGGACGATTCACGGTTATGTCGAGCTGTTCCGGTCGATTCCGCTGATCGTCAACGTGTTTTTCATCTTCTTCGGCGCGCCGATGTTCGGCCTGGACCTGAGCCCGTTCGCGGCCGTGGTCACCGGGCTGACGTTATGGGGCAGCGCCAATGGCATCGAAATCGTCCGCGGCGGGCTGGAGTCGGTGAACCGCCACCAGTGGAAAAGTGCCTGGACCCTGGGCCTGCGCCCCTGGCAGATCTACCTGCACGTGATCGCGCCGCAGTCGATGAAGGCCATTTTGCCGGCTTACACCGGGTTGCTGACCATGCTGGTGCAGGCCACGTCGCTGGGGGCTTTGGTGGGCGTCAGCGAATTTCTCAAAGTCGGGCAGATCATCGTCGAGCGCTCCACGGTCATGACCGGCGTCAGCCCGGCCTTCGCGGTCTACGGCGCGGTGCTGCTGGTGTACTTCGTCATCTGTTCATTGCTGAGCTGGCTCAGCCGTTATCTCGAACGTCGCCTGGGTCGCCCGGCGATGCGCGCCACTCGTTAAGGGATGTGATCATGCAAGAATCCAAAGTCAGTCGTCGCTTGAAAGAGGCCACCGCCCCCGAGGTCAACGAGTACATCTACCGACCTCGTCTGGAGGGGTTCGCCGATGGCTTCCTCAACCTGGGCAATGTCAACAAGGCGCACATCGTGATGCTCGCCGAGCAGGGCCTGATCCGAAGCGAACACGCGACCGCCCTGGCCAAGGGCGTGCTGGATATGGAGGCAGCCGGTCCGGGCGTGGTCACCCTCGACCCTTCCCGTGAGGACGCCTATTTCAACTACGAAGCGCACCTGATCGAGCAGATCGGCACCGACGTCGGCGGACGCCTGCACACTGGCCGCAGCCGCAATGACATCCTCGCGACCCTCGATCGCCTGCGTTGCCGCGAGGTGCTGATGACACTGATTGACGCGCTGATCCAGACCCGTCAGACGGCGCTGAACAACGCCGAGGTGTTCGCTGAAGTGGTGATGCCCGGCTACACCCACCTGCAACCGGCGCAGCCCATCACCTATGGCTATTATCTGTCGGCGGTGGAGCAGGCCCTGGCGCGGGATTGCCAGCGCCTCACGCAGACGCTCGCCTCGATGAATCAAAGCCCGCTGGGCGCCGCGGCGTTTGCCGGTACACCGTTCGATATCGACCGTGCGCGGACCGCCGAGCTGCTGGGCTTCGACGGCTTTGTAGACAACGCGCTGGATGCCGTGGGCTCGCGGGATTTCATCCTCGAAAGCCTCTCGCACCTGAGCCTGCTGTCGGTGTTCTGGAGCCGGGTGGCGCAGGATTACTTCGTCTGGAGCACCCATGAGTTCAGCTTGATCGACTTCCCCGACAGCGTCGCGGCCACGTCCAGCATCATGCCGCAGAAGAAAAACCCCACCGTACTGGAATACCTCAAGGGTCGCAGCGGCCACATCATCGGGTTGCTGATGGGCGCCAGCGTCACGGTCAAAGGCAGCAATTTCTCACACACCGGCGACGCCAACCGCGAAGGCACGCGCGGGTTCTGGGAGGCAGCGGAAGAGAGCGTGCGCTGTCTGAAGCTGCTGGAACTGGTGCTGCGCACCGCCACGCCGAATGTCGAACTGGCGGTGAAACGCGCCGGGGACGATTTCTCTACCGCCACCGGCCTGGCCGATCTGATCGTGCGCGAGGCCGATCTGTCGTTCCGCGAGGCCCATCACATCGTCGGCGCCGCTGTGCGCAGGGCCATGGACGCCGGGCTGCCTGCCCATCGAATCGACACTGGCATGGTCGACCTCTGTGCGATGGAGCAACTGGGGCATGCCCTGAATCTGCCCGCAGACAAGGTGCGCGAGTGCCTGGATCCCACCGCTAACGTGCAGTCCCGCGATTCCGCGGGCGGGCCGGCGCTGTCCTCATTACGCCCGAGCCTGGCCCGCGCCAATGCGCGGCTGCAGCAGGAGCGCCAAGCCAATCAGGCCCGGCGCGATCGCCTTTCGGCGGCTCAGGAACACCTTCAGGCGGCCACCCGCGCGCAGGCCGGCCTATGAACAGCATGCTGACAGTTCGTGGACTGCATAAACATTTTGGATCGGTGGAAGTGGTCAAGGGTGTCGACCTCGACGTTGCCCAAGGGGAGGTGGTGGTGATCATCGGTCCCAGTGGGTCGGGCAAATCGACCTTCATCCGCTGCCTCAACAGCCTGGAAGCACCCTCGGCGGGCAGCGTGGTGGTGGGCGGTGGCGAGTCGGTGAAGGCCGACGATCGCAAGGCCATGGCGCGATTGCGTGAAGACATCGGCATGGTGTTTCAGGACTACACCTTGTTCCCGCAAATGACGGTGATGGCCAACATGATCCTGGCGCCGGTGAAGGTCAAAGGCGTCAGCAAAGCCGATGCCCAGGCCAATGCACTGGCGCTGCTGGACCGCGTGGGCCTCAAGCACAAGGCCGACGGCTACCCCAGCGAGCTCTCTGGCGGCCAGCAGCAGCGCGTGGCGATTGTGCGTGCGCTGGCGATGAAACCGCGCTTGTTGCTGTTCGATGAGCCGACGTCGGCGCTCGACCCTGAAACCGTGGGTGAAGTGTTGAGTGTGATGAAGGGCCTGGCGGCAGAGGGCATGACCATGATCGTCGTCACCCATGAAATGGGTTTCGCTCGGGAAGTGGCAGACCGGGTGGTGTTCTTCGACGGCGGCAAGATCGTCGAGATGGGCCCTCCCGCGCAGATCTTTTCAGCGCCGGAACACCCCCGGACCCGGCAGTTTTTGCAAAGCGTGTTGCACTGATTCAGGCAGCGGCGGTTTCCCCGGGTGCAGCCTGGTCAGGGTGCGCCTCACGCCAGGCGTCGAGCCCGCCGACCAAAGCCTTGCCTCGGGTCAGCCCCGCTGCGCGCAGTTTTTCCGCCAGCAAGGCCGCCGACAGCTCATTGGGGCAGGCGCAATAAAGCACCATGTCGACGTCGCCCAGTTGCTCGACCCACGGCGCGAGCGGTTCTTCGAGGCTGATCGACAGCGCGCCCGGAATGCCTTCGACCACTGCTGTGTGAAAAGTCGGGCGAACGTCGATGATCACCGGCGCGTTGTCGGTATCGCGTAGGGCCAGTAGCTGGGGCACGGTGATGCGCGGCACGTGCGAGGTGCGCTTGATCAGGCGACGGCGCTTCCAGTATTTCCAGCCGATGAACAGCGCGAGCGCCAGCACCACGGCGCCGACCGCCAACGGCAGATAACCGGTCAGCCACCCCAGCAACGGGATGATGGCGTCGGTGAACAGCATCCCCAGCAACAGCGCCGACCCTGCCCAAATGAACGACCCTGCCAGCGAATAACGCATGAACAGCGCAAACGGCGTGGCGTTCATGCCGGCGACCGTCGTCACCAGCGCGCCCGCGCCGGGCAGGAACTTGGACAGCAGCATCGCCCGCGGACCGACCCGGTCATAGACGTTCAGGCCCTGACGGATGCAGGTGTCTTGAGACAGGGAAATCTTGCAGATGGATTTGAGCAGCACGCCACCATAACGCTTGCCTGCGAAGTACCACAGGGTATCGGCGATCAGACACGCCAGCATCGCCAGCAGCACCCCGGCCCCCAGCAACGGCTTGCTTTGCATGGCCAGCGCGCCGGTGACAATCAGGGTGGGGTAGGCGGGGACGGGGAGGCCGATCTGCTCCAGCAAGACGTTAACGAACACCAGCAGCAGGCCGTGGCTTTCATTCAATTGCTGGAGTTCGTTCATAGGTGGCTCGGGTCGGCGAGCGCGCAACGGCAGCGCTCGAAAAAAAGGGCGTCAGTAACGTGGCCTGAACGCCCCTGTCTGTCAACGCTGAATGCACGGCGTGCGCTGCCGTTCGCCGGATGTCACTGCGTTGTTTTGAGCAGCACCGGCTGTTCGCTGTAACGGTCGGCGAACAGTTGCTTGAGCTGCCCGGCCTTGGGCAAATCGTTGATGACGATGTACGGGTAGGTCGGGTGGGTGGTGAGGAAGTTCTGGTGATAATCCTCCGCCGGGTAGAAGCCGTTGTAGGTTTCGATTTTCGTCACGATCGGCGCGTTGAAGGATTTCGCGGCGTCCAGTTGCGCGATATAAGCCTGGGCAACGGCTTGCTGTTCGGGGGTTTCCGCAAAGATCGCCGAGCGGTACTGGGTGCCATGGTCCGGGCCCTGGCGGTTGAGTTCAGTGGGGTTGTGGGCCACCGAGAAGAAAATCTGCAACAGGGTGCCGTAGCTGACCTGCGCCGGGTCGAAGGTGACTTCCACCGACTCGGCATGTCCGGTGTCGCCTTCGCTCACCCGTTCATACTGCGCGGTATCGGCCTTGCCGCCGGCATAGCCGGACACGACCTTTTTCACCCCTTGCACGTGTTGGAACACGCCTTGAACGCCCCAGAAGCAGCCCCCCGCAAACACGGCGGTTTCGGTGCCAGCGGTTTTCACGGCTTCATCTTTTAGGGGCGGTGCGAGGCTGACGGCGTCTTCGGCCGCGAGCGAACAGGCCGCGGTTTGCAGCAGGGCGGCGCCGAGCAAGAGGCGCAGGCCCATGCGGCGCCCTTGAGGCAGCGCGGCGCGGAAGGTAGGAACGTTGAATCTTTTCATGTCTGACACTCCTGAAACGGGGTGGAATCAACCGAAGGTGAAGGCGTAGGCGGACACGCCCGGGTCGTTGAATTCGATGCTGAAGGTGTGGTCAGTCACGTCACCGGACTGCCGCACCAATTGGTAAAGGCGCTGTTCGGTCACGGTGCCGCTGCCGTCGGGCGCGACGTCGGTGCCGTGGGCATCGCCCGGCGCCTGGCCGTCGATGGACACTTTGAACCTCACCGGTTGGCCGTCGCTGCCGGGACCCAGCACCAGGTGCAGGTCCCGGGCGTGGAAGCGGTAGACGATCTTGCCTTGAGGTGCCTTCAAACTGGCCTGCTCGGAACCGATGTTCCACAGACCGTCCAGACCCCAGGTGTTGAGCGACAGGTGTTGCGGCGTGCTGTAGTCAGTCACCTGATTGCTCTTGGCGCCACCCGGCGAAGCGAAATGTTCGGCGCGTTCGAAGCCCAGGTAGGTTTCAGGGGATTTGACGTCGCTCATGTTTGCTGCCTGTTGCACGCCATTGCCGCTGGCGTCGATCAGGTCGGTGGTGATCTGGCTGTTGCCTGCTTCGCGTAACAGTTCCTGGATGACCCGCTCGGATTCGTCGTAGGCGCCCTCGCCGAAGTGGTGATAGCGAATCCGACCCTCGGCATCGGCGAAGTAGTGGGCGGGCCAGTACTGATTGTCGAAGGCGCGCCAGATCTTGTAGTCGTTGTCGATCGCCACCGGGTAGTGGATGCCCAGGTCTTTCATGGCCTTGGTGACATTGTTCACGTCGCGCTCGAAGGCGAATTCCGGGGCATGCACGCCGATCACCACCAGGCCCTGATCGCGGTATTTGTCGGCCCAGGCTTTGACGTAGGGCAGGGTGCGCAGACAGTTGATGCAGGAGTAGGTCCAGAAATCCACCAACACCACTTTGCCTTTCAGCTGTTCGGCGGTCAGTGGGGCGGAGTTCAGCCATTGCACCGCTCCGGCGAGGGACGGCAACTGGCCTTCGACCGGCAGGCTCGACGTGCTGTTTTTCGCGGACATCATCATCGCACCGGAGGCTTGCATGCTGGCGCCTGCTTCATCTTTACCAGGGATGTTCTGCGCCATCATCGCGCCGCCCCGCATGACGTTGCTGTCTGTGCCTTTGCTCGTGAACTGGCCCACCAGCGATTGCTCCAGGCTGCCGGTGGACGCGGTCGACACGCGGGCAAGGATCCCGGTGTCCAGGCCCAGTGCAATCGCCGCGACCCCCGCCAGCATCGCGGCGCCCAGCCCCCGACGAATCCACTCACCTGCCCCCAGCGAGCGTTTCATCGCGCTGAACACCTTGCCGCCCAGCAACAGCGCCAATGCCAGCGACGTCGCCGCGCCTGCGGCGTAGGCCAAGAGCAGCAAGGTGGTGCCGACGCTCGCGCCTTGCAATGCGGCGCCGGTCAGCACCAGACCGAGGATCGGGCCGGCGCAAGGGGCCCACAGCAGGCCCGTCGCCACGCCAATCATGAACGACGCCCAGGGGCTGGGCTTGGCATCGATGCCTGCGTTTTCCGACAGGCGACTGCCGGCGGCCACCAGCGGGCGGGTCAGCCGCTCGGCCAATTTCGGCAGCAACAAGGTGAGGCCGAACAGCGCGACGAAGATCAGCGCCAGGCCACGGCCATATTGGTTGAGCTGCACCACCCAGCCGCCGCCGACTGCCGCCAGGGTGGCGACCAAAGCGAAGGTCATGGCCATGCCCACCAGCAACGGCAGGCCGCTGCGCACGAACGGTTGGCCGGTACGGGCGAAGACGAAGGGCAGCACCGGCAGGATGCACGGGCTGACGATGGTTAGGACGCCGCCGAGGTAGGCGAGGATGATCAGGAGCATGGGAGTGGGTCCGTTCAAATTGATCCAGAATTGGATGGGTGACCTGTAGGAGCGTGGCTTGTCCCGCGATCGGCTGCGCAGCAGTCGTTAATCCACATGTATGCGTTTTCTCAGGCCAATCGCGTGCGCAGATTTTGCGTCGGGTTCCCCGCCGATCGCGGGACAAGCCACGCTCCTACACGGTTCAGGCCTGTTCAGCGAAGCTCATCGCCAAGCCGTTCATGCAATAGCGCAAGCCGGTGGGTTTCGGCCCGTCGGTGAACACATGTCCCAGATGCCCGCCGCAGCGGCGGCAATGGACTTCCTTGCGCAGCACGCCGAACGAGGTGTCGGTGCGGATGGCCGTGGCGTTGTCCAGTGGCAACCAGAAGCTCGGCCAGCCGGTGTGGCTGTCGAATTTGGTGGTCGACGAAAACAGCGGCAATTGGCACCCGGCGCAGGCGAACGTGCCGCTGCGGTGTTCGTCATTCAGCGGGCTGCTGTAGGGACGTTCGGTGGCTTCGCGGCGCAACACCTGAAACTGGTCGTCGCTGAGCCGCGCGTGCCATTCGGCATCGCTGTGGCTGACTTCGAAGGTGCCGACGGGCGAGTCCGGGGGCACGATGGTCTCGCCGTCGGCGAATTTCGGCAGTATGCCGAGGGCAATGGCTGCGACACCTGCGCTGCTGCTCAACACCATGAACTGTCTTCTGGAAAGCATGAGAGGTCTCCTGGGTACGGCCTGCGCCAGGCAGGCTCGTAATGCGATGGCGTCACAGTAGGCCCGCGCTGTTCCCGGAATCCTCACCGAGAGTTAAACAATTCGTGATAACTGCCCCGCTGCGAAATCGGCACAATGGCGGCATCGCGCATTCAGCACTGGCAAGGTTTGCTTTCCATGGATCAGCCCAAACGCATTCTGGTGGTCGAGGACGATAGCCATATCGCCGACCTGATTGGCCTGCACCTGCGGGACGAACATTTTGAGGTGGTGCACAGCGCCGACGGCGAAAAAGGCCTGCGCTTGTTGGAGCAGGGCGGCTGGGACGCGCTGATCCTCGACCTGATGCTGCCCGGCGTCGATGGTCTGGAAATCTGTCGTCGTGCCCGGGCCATGACCCGCTACACGCCGATCATCATCACCAGCGCCCGCTCCAGCGAGATGCACCGGATCCTCGGCCTTGAGCTGGGGGCGGACGATTATCTGGCCAAGCCGTTCTCGATGATGGAACTGGTGGCGCGGATCAAGGCGCTGCTGCGACGGGTCGATGCCATGGCGCGCAACCTGAAAATGGACAGCGGCAGCCTGCTCAGCGCAGGGCTGTTCATCGATCCCCTGACCCGTGAGGCGTCGCTGGAAGGCCGTGTGCTCGACCTGACGCCGCGAGAATTCGATCTGCTGTATTTCTTTGTGCGCCAGCCGGGCAAGGTGTTCTCGCGTCTGGACCTGTTGAATTCGGTCTGGGGCTACAACCACGAAGGCTATGAACACACCGTCAACACCCACATCAACCGGCTGCGCGCCAAGATCGAGGCCGACCCGGCGCAGCCGTTGCGCATTCTGACGGTGTGGGGACGGGGCTATAAGTTTGCCGATCCGAGGGAGGCCTCATGAGCATGACCTTGACCCAGCGGCTGTCGCTGGTCTTCGCGCTGCTGCTGTTGATCTGCTGCGGCACGTCGGTGCTGCTGCAGGTGCGCTCCAATAAAATGCACGAGCTGGAGGTGGTGCAGGGCCTGTCCCGGGACCTGGCGCAGCACATCGCCCGCGACACCCAGTTGATGGACGCCAATGGCCTGAAACCCGACGCGGTGCGCGAGCTGTTCAGTCAGTTGATGCTGGTCAACCCCAGTGTCGAGGTGTACCTGCTCGACGGCAACGGCAAGATCGTCGGCGATGCCGCGCCCAAGGATCATGTGTTGCGTGATCGAGTCGATCTGGAGCCGGTACGCAAGCTGCTGGCCGGGGAGCCGCTGCCGATTCTCGGCGACGACCCGCGCAGCCTGAACGCACGCAAAGTGTTCAGTGCCGCGCCGTTGATGGTCATGGGCAAACCGGCGGGCTTTCTGTACGTGGTGCTGTTGGGCGAGGCCCACGACCGTTTTGCCGAGCGTGGTGCCACCAGTGAGGCGCTGAGCACGGCGTTGTGGTCGATTGGCCTGATTGCTTTGCTGTGCCTGTTGGCGGGTCTGACAGCGTTCGGCTGGATCACCCGTCCGCTGCGGCGTCTGACCGATGCGGTGAGCCATTTCGATATCAATGCCGCGCCGGTGCCTTTGCCAGCGTCTGCTGCCGAGTCGGCACGCCAGGGCCATGACGAAATCGCCGTGCTCGACGCCACGTTCAAGCAGATGCAAAACCGCCTGAGCGAGCAATGGCAGACTCTCACCCGCCAAAGTCAGGATCGCCGTGAGCTGGTGGCGAATATTTCCCATGACCTGCGCACGCCACTGGCTTCTCTGCATGGCTATCTGGAGGTGCTGTCGGTCAAGGACGCCAGCCTGACGCCTGAAGAGCGGCGGCGTTATCTGGGCATCGCGCTGGACCAGAGCCGCAAGGTCGGCGGGTTGGCGCAGTCGTTGCTGGAACTGGTGCGACTGGAGCATGGTTTCGTGGTGCCGGTGGTGGAGCGTTTCTCTCTGACGGATCTGGTGCAGGACATTTTCCAGAAGTTCGAGTTGGGCGCCGAAGCCAAGGCTGTCACCTTGACCCCGCACTTCGCGCCGACGGTGCCGGGGGTGCATGCGGATTTAGGGCTGATCGAGCGGGTGATGACCAACCTGCTGGACAACGCCCTGCGCCACACTCCCCAGGGTGGCGAGATCAAGGTGGCGTTATTGCCGAAGGGGCAATTTGTCGAAGTGACCGTCAGTGACAGCGGACCGGGGATTGCCGCGCAATTGCGCGAAGGACTGTTTCTGCGCCCCTTCAACATCGGCGGCGCGCGGCGGGATGGCGGGTTGGGCTTGCGCATCGTGCACCAGATCCTGCAGCTGCATGGTCATCGGATCGAGTTGATCGATGTGCCTGGGCAAGGTGCGACCTTCCAGTTCGCGTTGCCGGTGGATCAGGAAGCGGCGGAGCGGGTGTTGCCGAGGGAGTGATCGGCTTTGCGGTCCACACCGATCCTCCAGGGAAGCGAATCCATTCTGGGCGGCATTCCGACGAGAGGCCGGTACAGCCAACACCCCTGCATCAGCCGAACCAGTTTTCGCGAATGAATTCGCTGCCAACGGGAAAAATGTACGGTGTGTCGAGGTGGCCCACACGAATTCCCTTGTGGGAGCCGGCTTGCTGGCGAAGGCAGTGTGTCAGCCACTTCATCGGTGACTGACACGCCACCTTCGCCAGCAAGCCGGCTTCCACAAGGTGACGCGTCGCATCTGGCGAGTCTGATCGCCTCACGGCAACAACAATCCATGCTCCATCGCGTATTTCACCAGCCCGGCCGGTTTGTCCACCTTCAACTTGCGGCGGATGCTCAGGCGGTGGGTTTCGACAGTTCTGACGCTGATTGCCAGATCCCGGGCGAGGGTCTTGTTGTCGAGCCCTTTGGCCAGCCCCACCAGCACCTGCACTTCACGGGGCGTCAGCTCGTTTTCGTCGGTCTTCTTCGACACCAGCTTGAGTGTCACCTCGGCGCTGTAAAAGGTGCCGCCCGTGGCGATCGCTTCGATGGCCGCGACGATCTCCCGTGAAGGCGCGTTCTTCAGCACGTAGCCGCTGGCCCCGGCGCGGATCGAGGTGGCGACGTATTCCTGATTGTCATACATGCTCAGGATCAGAATCTTGATGGCCGGGCAGCGCTGGCGGATCAGCTGAGTGAGTTCCAGGCCGTTCATGTCCTGCAGGCCGATATCTACCAGCAGAATGTCCGGCCTGACTTCCTCGCACATCTTCAGCCCCTGCGCGGCATTTTCGGCTTCCCCTACCACCTCGAACAGCGGCCGCGCCGAGAGCAGGGCGCGCACACCGTCGCGGACCAGCGAATGGTCGTCGACCAGGGCAATACGGATGGTCTGGCTGGCACTCATGATCGATTGAGGTTTCCTGTATGAAGGTCAGGCGACGATGTTGACGGGCACGGTCACGGTCAATTCGCTGTGGCCGGGCACCGAGTAAAGGTTGAGCTGGCCGTGGAAGTGCTCGACTCGCTCGCGAATATTACGCAAACCGATGCCGCCCTGTATCTCCTGTAGCCGCTCGACGTCGACCCGAAATCCCACACCGTCGTCGCGCACGGTGAGCTGAACCTGCTGTTTCGAGCTGCGTAAATCGATGTAGACGTTCTGCGCGTGGGCATGACGTTCGATATTGGTCAGCGCTTCCTGCAGGATCCGGAACAGCGCCACGGGGGCGCCTTCGGCCAGCTTCAGATGGCTGAGGTTATGGGTGTAGTGGATGGTCAGGCCGGTCTGCTGCTCGAACTCGGCCACCAGTTGTGTGACGGCCGCGGCCAGCCCCAGTGTATCGAGCAGGGAAGGGCGCAGGTCATGGGAGATGATGCGGATTTCGCCAATGGCGTCGCCGAGCCGTTCGGTGCCCAGACGCAACGTCTCCAGCCCGCGCCGGTCATTGCCTTCCAATTGCAGGCCGGCGAGTTCGAACTGGAATTTGATCGACACCAGCACTTGGCTGATGCCGTCGTGCAGCTCACGGGACAGCCGCGAACGCTCTTCCTCCTGCAAATTCATGATGCGCTGATTGAGCATTTGCAGCTTGCGGTCGGCCAGGCGGTGTTCGCTGGCGTTGAGAGTCACGCCGCAGACGAACACCAGCAGCACCGCAATCAGCGCCACGCCGCCAATGTCGAGCATAGTGGCGTAGATGCCCCGCGCGACTTCCTGACGGGCCTGTTGCGTGGCCCGCTCGACGTCTTCCAGGTAAATTCCGGTGCCGAGCATCCAGCCCCAGCGCTCGAGCATGACCACGTGGGCGAGTTTGTCGGTGACCTGTCCGGTGGAGGGTTTTTCCCAGGCGTAGTGCTGGAAACCGTCGCCGGACTCAGCGCTTTGCAGCAGCGCGCGGATGACCAGCAGCCCTTGCGGGTCGGTCATGTTCCACAGGTCCTTGCCCACCAGCGCCGCCTGCCGCGGGTGCATCAGGTTGCGGCCGCTCTGGTCGTAGACGAAGAAATAACCGTCGATGCCGAAGCTGAGTTTGGACAGCTCTTCCAGGACCTGCTGCTTGGTCCGGTCATCATTGCGACCGCTGTCATAGATCGGCGCCAGGGCGCTCATGGCCATCTCGACGTAGTTTTTCAGCTCGGCACGTTTGCTGGCCAGAATGCTGTCCTCAATCAGCTGCGCCTGCTGCTCGCCAAGGCGCTGGTTCTGCACGATAACCAGAGCGCAAATCACGCACACGGCGAGGATCAGCGGCAAAATGCCCAGGGCGACAATCTTGTGTTTGAGTTGCATGGCGTGGGGCGTCCGGCGGGAGCGGGTGTTGTTGTGGGCGTATTACAGCATGAACATCCGGGGCGACTGGAACATCTTTTCGCGAATGAATTCGCTCCCACAGGAGAAAGGCGTGGCCGCATCAACCGAGGCGTACACGGTTCAAACTGTGGGAGCCGGCTTGCTGGCGAAGGCGGCGTGTCAGTCGCCTGATGAGGTACAGGCAGACCGCATTCGCCAGCAAGCTGGCTCCCACAGGGAAATCGCCTCGCCAAGAGCATCTGCGTAAAACTACGCAGACGAAACCGTAGTAGTACGAATTTCTCTTGCTGACAACTGCGCGGATAGTGGCGACGCTCCGTTATCCCGGATCAGACAATAACAATTACGCCGCAAGCCATGAGCTTCGGCAGGAGACCCTCAATGACCCGACTGACCAAACACCTGGGTTGGTTCGCCGTCGCTGCCCTCGGGGCATGCGCCTTGGGCGTCGTCGCACTGCGTCGCGGCGAAGCCATCAACGCACTCTGGATCGTCGTGGCTGCCGTCGCCATCTATCTGGTTGCGTACCGCTACTACAGCCTGTTCATCGCCAATCACGTCATGCAACTCGATCCGACCCGGGCGACCCCGGCGGTGATCAACAACGACGGCCTGGACTACGTTCCGACCAACAAACACATCCTCTTCGGTCACCACTTTGCCGCCATCGCCGGTGCAGGCCCGCTGGTCGGTCCGGTGCTCGCCGCGCAAATGGGCTATCTGCCCGGCACGCTGTGGCTGATCGCCGGCGTGGTCCTGGCCGGTGCGGTGCAGGACTTCATGATCCTGTTCCTCTCCACACGCCGTAACGGCCGCTCGCTGGGCGACATGGTCCGCGAGGAAATGGGCCGCGTTCCCGGCACCATCGCCTTGTTCGGCTGCTTCCTGATCATGATCATCATCCTCGCGGTGTTGGCGCTGATCGTGGTGAAGGCCCTGGCCGAAAGCCCGTGGGGCATGTTCACCGTGCTGGCGACCATCCCGATCGCGATGTTCATGGGCGTCTACATGCGCTATGTCCGTCCGGGCCGTATCGGTGAGATTTCCATCATCGGCGTCGTGCTGTTGCTGTTGTCGATCTGGGCCGGTGGCCAAGTGGCGGCCAGCCCTGAGTGGGCGCACGTCTTCACCTTCACCGGCGTGCAGATCACCTGGATGCTGGTGGGTTATGGCTTCGTTGCCGCGATGCTGCCGGTCTGGCTGCTGCTGGCGCCTCGTGACTACCTGTCGACCTTCCTCAAAATCGGCACCATCGTCGCCTTGGCGATCGGCATTCTGATCCTCGCGCCTGAGCTGAAAATGCCGGCCCTGACCCAGTTCACCGACGGCACCGGCCCGGTCTGGAAAGGCGCGCTGTTCCCGTTCCTGCTCATCACCATCGCCTGTGGTGCCGTTTCCGGTTTCCACGCGCTGATCTCCTCGGGCACCACGCCGAAGCTGCTGGACAACGAGAAGAATGCCCGCTACATCGGTTACGGCGGCATGCTGATGGAGTCGTTCGTGGCGATCATGGCCATGGTGGCGGCGTCGGTCATCGACCCAGGCGTGTATTTCGCCATGAACAGCCCGGCGGCTGTGGTCGGTGGCGACGTGACAGCGGTGGCTCAAACCATCACCAGTTGGGGCTTCACGATTTCCCCGGAAACCCTGGTGGCGACGGCCAAAGACATCGGTGAAAACACCGTCCTGGCCCGTGCCGGTGGGGCGCCGACCCTGGCGGTCGGTATCGCGCAGATCCTGCACCAGGTCCTGCCAGGCCAGAACACCATGGCGTTCTGGTACCACTTTGCGATCCTGTTCGAAGCGCTGTTCATCCTGACCGCAGTGGACGCCGGTACCCGTGCCGGTCGTTTCATGTTGCAAGACCTGCTCGGCAGCTTCGTGCCAGCCCTCAAGCGCACCGAATCGTGGACCGCCAACGCCATCGGCACCGGGGGCTGCGTGGCGCTGTGGGGTTATCTGCTGTATCAGGGTGTGATCGATCCACTGGGCGGTATCAACACCCTGTGGCCGCTGTTCGGTATCTCCAACCAGATGCTGGCGGGTATCGCGCTGATGCTGGCGACCGTCGTGCTGATCAAGATGAAACGTCAGCAATACGCGTGGGTTACGATTCTGCCCGCTTCCTGGCTGCTGATCTGCACCGTGACCGCAGGCCTCATCAAGCTGTTCGACCCGAGCCCTGCCGTCGGCTTCCTGGCCCTGGCCAAGAAATACAGTGCAGCCGCTGAAGCCGGCCAGATCATCGCGCCGGCAAAAACCGCCGATCAGATGCAGCATGTGATCTTCAACGCGTACACCAACGCCGCGCTGACCACGCTGTTCCTGTTCGTGGTGCTGAGCATCCTGTTCTACGCGATCAAGGTCGGTCGTGCGGCGTGGGTGAAAAAAGAGCGCAGCGACAAGGAAGCGCCGTTCCAGGCGATGCCGGAAGCGCACTGATGTTCAACGACCTGAGTCGCCTCGGCAAATACCTCGGGCAGGCCGCCCGCCTGATGGTGGGCATGCCTGACTACGATAACTACGTCGAGCACATGCAAAAGACCCATCCGGATGTGCCGGTGATGTCGTACGAAGCGTTCTTTCGCGAGCGTCAGGATGCGCGTTACGGCGGCAAGGCAGGGCCTAAATGTTGTTGAGCCGCTGAGACTCGGCTTTTGATCGAAAAAACGCGCCATGGGTGATCCCTGGCGCTTTTTTTTGGCTGTGACGAAGCCAATACAGTGATGGCCACCACAACGCGCACTGTTGTAGGAGCCGGCCTGCTGGCGAAGGCGGTGGGTCAGGCAATCATGAGATGACTGGAGACGCGCATTCACCAGCAAGCTGGCTCCCACAGGTTTCGGGGCGGGGGCGGACTCGCGACTTTAGAGCAACTGCATTTTTAACCTTTGACTTACCCACCTGAGATTTGTAAGTATTACACATGTAATCTAAAGCAGGTTTCTCCCCCATGAATCGCAGCGACCTGCGCCATATCAACCTCAATCTGTTGTTGATTTTCGAAGCCTTGATGAACGCCCGCAGTGTGAGTCTGGCGGCTGAGCGCATGTACCTCGGTCAGCCTGCCGTGAGTTCTGCGCTCGGTCGGTTGCGGGTGCTGTTCAACGACCCGCTGTTTCAGCGCGTGGGCCGTTGCATGGAGCCGACGCCAAGGGCGCAGGAGATCGCGTTGCTGCTCGGCCCCGCGCTGGAATCCATCGCCATGGCGGTGAAGCGTCCCAAGGCGTTCGATGCGGCAACCAGCGATCAGGTGTTTCGCATTGGCCTGACCGACGACGTGGAGTTCGCCTTGCTGCCTTCGATGCTCAAGCGCATTCGCGCAGAAGCGCCACGGGTGTCGCTGGTGGTGCGGCGGGCCAGTTATCTGCAGATGCCGCGATTGCTGGCCAGTGGCGAAGTGACGGTGGGCGTGGGCTTCACCACCGACCTGCCAGCGTCCGCCAAGCGCCGTACATTGCGCAGCACGCCCATCGTGCTGTTGCGCGGCGACGACGTGCCGGGGGACTTGAGCCTGGATGACTTCTGCGATCGGCCCCACGCGCTGGTGTCGTTCGCCGGAGGCACGGTAGGGTTTGTCGATGAGGCGCTGCGTCGGATCGGGCGCGAGCGCAGGGTGGTGCTGGCAGTGCCGCAATTCAACAGCCTTGGCGCGCTGCTCGAAGACACCGACCTGGTGGCTGCGGTGCCGGAGTATGCCGCTGACGTCCTGACCGCCAACGGTCGGTTGCGCAGCCAGCCGCTGCCGATTCATCTGGACCCGTTCCCTGTGCACATGGTCTGGACCACCGCCAAAGACCATGACTCGGGTGAGTGCTGGTTGCGCGCGCGGATCGGCGTCTTGCTCAGTGACGGATCGTCCCCCAGCGCTCGCAGCCCGTGTTCATGAAACGTCGCTGACGCCCGCGGCAGCGAGGTTTTGCCTGCCGTGGGGCGTTAGTATTACAAATATCATTTGAATTGATATCAGCATTGAACCCATTCAATTCGTGGACCGGTGTGGGCTCCCACACACTCCGCGGCAATGTTTATCACCCTCGGCGGATTTTTCCATGCAACCACCTCTGACACGTTTACGTTATCCACTCGGCGCACTGACTCTGGCGCTCAACCTGGCAGTGCTCAGCGCATGCGACAAAGGCCCCTCGGCCACCGCTCAAGCACCTGCTGCGCCCAAGGTCGATGTCGCCAGCGTGCTGCAACAGCCCGTCATCGAATGGGATGAAGTGACGGCCCGTCTCGAAGCCCCCGAAACGGTCGAAGTGCGGCCGCGTGTCTCAGGCCAGATCGATGCTGTGGCGTTCGTCGATGGCGCGTTAGTGAAGAAGGGTGATCTGCTGTTCCAGATCGACCCGCGTCCGTTCGAGGCGGAGGTCCACCGCCTCGAGGCGCAGTTGCAACAAGTCAAAGCCACGGTCGTGCGCACTGATGCCGAAGCCCAGCGTGGCGAGCGGTTGCGCACCAACAACGCGATTTCCGCCGAGATCGCCGAGTCGCGCAACACCACCGCGCAAGAAGCCCGGGCAGCCGTGGCGGCGACCCAGGCGCAGTTGGACCTGGCGCGCCTGAACCTGAGTTTTACCCACGTCGCTGCGCCCATCACCGGCCGCGTCAGCCGTGCCGAAATCACCGCTGGCAACCTGGTGACCGCCGATCAAAGCATCCTCACCCGTGTTGTCTCGACCGATAAGGTCTACGCCTATTTCGACGCCGACGAGCGGGTGTTCCTGAAGTACAACCAGCTGTCACGTGATGGCAAGCGGGGCGCAGCGACGCCGGTGTACATGGGCCTGTCCAACGAAGCGGACGACAAACACCTGGGCCAGATGAACTTCGTCGACAACCAGGTCAATCCGCGCACCGGCACCATCCGCGGGCGCGCCGTGTTCGACAACGCCGATGGGCGCTACACCCCCGGTCTGTATGCACGCCTGAAACTGGTGGGCAGCGGCACCTATGCCGCGATGCTGATCAAGGACGACGCCGTGGGGACCGACTTGGGCAAGAAATTCGTGCTGGTCGTCGATAAGGACAACAAGGCCGTTTATCGAAGCGTGGAGCTGGGGCCGAAGCTGGAAGGCTTGCGCATCGTGCGCAGCGGCCTGGACAAAGACGACCGCATCGTCATCAACGGCCTGCAACGGGTTCGCCCCGGTTCGCCGATCGATCCGCAAGTCCGTCCGATGGCCAGCGACGACACGCTGGCGGCCCTCGCGCAGCAACGGCAGGCCCTCGAAGCCAGCCTTCAGACGCCAGTCAAATCCGCAGCGCCGGCGAAAGTCGCCAGCGCGGCCGGTCCACGCGGATAAAGGCAGACAACGATGAAATTCTCACAATTCTTCATCCAGCGTCCGATCTTCGCCGCAGTGCTTTCGCTGCTGATCCTGATCGCCGGTGCGATTTCGCTGTTCCAACTGCCGATCAGCGAATACCCCGAAGTCGTGCCACCGACCGTGGTAGTGAAAGCCAACTTTCCTGGCGCCAACCCCAAGGTCATCGGCGAAACCGTGGCCGCGCCGCTGGAACAAGCCATCACGGGCGTCGAGAACATGCTCTACATGTCCTCGCAATCCACGGCGGACGGCAAGCTGACCCTGACCATCACCTTCGCGTTGGGCACCGATCTGGACAACGCGCAGGTTCAGGTGCAAAACCGTGTGACCCGCACCGAGCCAAAGCTGCCGGAAGAAGTGACGCGCATCGGCATCACGGTGGACAAGGCCTCGCCTGAACTCACACTGCTGGTGCACCTGACCTCGCCGGACAAACGCTACGACATGCTCTACCTCTCCAACTACGCGACGCTGAACGTCAAGGACGAGCTGGCACGTTTGAACGGGGTAGGGGACGCGCAGGTCTGGGGCTTGGGCGAGTATTCCCTGCGGGTCTGGCTGGACCCGAACAAGACCGCTTCGCGCAACCTGACTGCCACCGACGTGGTCAACGCCATTCGCGAGCAAAACCGCCAGGTCGCGGCTGGCCAGTTGGGCGCGCCGCCGTCGCCGAGCGCGACCAGCTTCCAGATGTCGATCAACACCCAAGGACGGCTGATCACCGAGGAAGAGTTTGAAAACGTGGTGATTCGCGCCGGTGCCAACGGCGAAATCACCCGCCTGAAAGACATCGCTCGGGTCGAGTTGGGCTCCAGCGCTTACGCCCTGCGTGCACGTCTGAACAATGAGCCCGCCGTGGCAATGCCGATCTTCCAGCGCCCCGGCTCCAATGCCATCGACGTATCGAACCAAGTGCGGGCGAAGATGGCGGAGTTGAAGAAGAACTTCCCCGAAGGCATGGACTACAGCATCGTCTATGACCCGACGATCTTCGTGCGCAGCTCTATCGAAGCGGTGGTGCACACGCTGTTCGAAGCGCTGATTCTGGTCGTGCTGGTGGTGATTCTGTTTCTGCAAACCTGGCGTGCTTCGATCATTCCGCTGGTGGCTGTGCCGGTGTCTCTGATCGGCACGTTTGCGGTGATGCACACCTTCGGATTTTCCCTCAACGCGTTGTCGCTGTTCGGCCTTGTGCTGGCGATCGGCATCGTGGTGGATGACGCCATCGTGGTGGTGGAAAACGTCGAGCGGAACATCGAACTGGGTCTGGACCCGGTGTCCGCGACCAAAAAAGCCATGGGCGAAGTCACCGGGCCGATCATCGCCACGGCACTGGTGTTGTGTGCGGTATTCGTGCCGGCGGCGTTCATTTCAGGCCTTACCGGACAGTTCTATAAACAGTTCGCGTTGACCATCGCCATTTCGACGGTGATCTCGGCCTTCAACTCCCTGACCTTGTCGCCTGCACTGGCGGCGGTGTTGCTCAAGGGGCACGACGCGCCGAAAGACCGTTTCTCGCGGGTGCTGGATTCGCTGTTCGGTTGGCTGTTCCGACCGTTCAACCGAGCCTTCGACAAAGCCAGCCACGGCTACGTCGGCACTGTGAAACGAGTGGTGCGTTTGAGCGGCGTGGCGCTGGTGGTGTACGCGGGCCTGATCGCGCTGACCTACTTCGGTTTCTCCACCACCCCTACCGGCTTCGTGCCGACCCAGGACAAAAAATACCTGGTCACCTTCGCCCAGCTGCCGGACGCCGCGAGCCTTGATCGCACCGAAGACGTGATCAAGCGCATGGGCGACATCGCCATGAAGGAGCCAGGCTTCGACAGCGCGGTGGCGTTCCCTGGCCTGTCGATCAACGGCTTCACCAACAGCCCGAACAACGGCGTGGTGTTCATCGGCCTGAGTTCGTTTGACGAGCGCACAGACGCGAGCCTGTCTGCCGGCGCCATTGCCGGTTCGCTCAACCACAAGTTCGCCGGGATTCAGGAAGCCTACACCGCCGTGTTCCCACCGCCGCCGGTCATGGGGCTGGGCACCATTGGCGGGTTCCGCTTGCAAATCGAAGACCGGGGCAACCTCGGCTACGACGAACTGTACAAGGAGACGATGAACATCATCGGCAAGAGCCGCAGCATCCCCGAACTGGCCAATTTGTTCACCAGCTACACGGTAAACGTGCCGCAAGTGGACGCTGCCATCGACCGGGAAAAGGCCAAGACCCACGGGGTCGCGATCAGCGACATCTTCGACACCCTGCAGGTCTATCTCGGCTCGCTCTACGCCAACGACTTCAACCGGTTCGGGCGCACTTACCAGGTCAACGTTCAGGGCGAACAGCAGTTCCGTCAGGACCCCGAGCAGATCGGTCAGTTGAAAGTACGCAACGACAAGGGCGAGATGATTCCGCTGGCGACCTTCGTCAAGGTCAGCGACGTGTCGGGGCCGGACCGCGTCATGCACTACAACGGCTTCATCACTGCGGAAATCAACGGCGGCCCGGCACCGGGCTACAGCTCAGGGCAAGCCCAGGCCGCGATGGAAAAACTGCTCGCCGAAGAACTGCCTCGCGGCATGACCTATGAATGGACCGACCTGACGTACCAGCAGATCCTGTCGGGCAACACCGCGCTGTTTGTCTTCCCGCTATGCGTACTGCTGGCGTTCCTGGTGCTGGCGGCCCAGTACGAAAGCTGGAGCTTGCCGCTGGCGGTGATCCTGATCGTGCCGATGACCCTGCTGTCGGCCATTGCCGGGGTGATCATCGCGGGCAGCGACAACAACATCTTCACCCAGATCGGCTTGATCGTCCTGGTCGGCCTGGCGTGTAAAAACGCCATCCTCATCGTCGAATTCGCCAAGGACAAACAGGAAGAAGGCCTGTCGCCGCTGGACGCCGTCCTCGAAGCCTGTCGCATGCGCCTGCGCCCGATCCTGATGACGTCCTTCGCCTTCATCATGGGCGTGATTCCGTTGGTGACTTCCACCGGTGCCGGCTCCGAAATGCGCCACGCCATGGGGGTGGCGGTGTTCTCCGGGATGCTCGGCGTGACCTTTTTCGGTCTGCTGCTGACCCCGGTGTTCTTCGTCCTGATTCGTAACTTCGTCGAGCGCGGCAAAGCGCGCAAGGCGGCCCGGTCTCATGCCGTGCGCTCGCTGAAACCGGAGGCCCATTGATGAAAACCCTAAAACTGTTCATGCCAAGCCTGTTGGTCCTGGCGCTGGCGGCCTGCGCCGTCGGCCCGGATTACAAGACGCCGGAGACGGCGGCCGCCAACGTGACGTCGGCGCAAGTCGGCCAGTACGACCGCAGCCATTTTGAAAGGGTCTGGTGGCAGCAATTCGACGACCCGACCCTCAATCAGTTGGTCAGCCGTTCTCTGCAAGGCAACCGGGATCTGCGTGTGGCCTTTGCCCGCTGGAAAGCTGCCCGGGCGATTCGCGACGACATCAGCAACGACGCGTTGCCGGTGGTGACCAGCCATGCCAGCAGTGACCTTGGGCGGGCGCAGGTGCCTGGCCAGACCGAGCACCGGGTCAACATCGAACGCTACGACCTGGGCCTGGACATGGCCTGGGAGATCGACCTGTTCGGTCGTATCCAACGCGAACTGGAAGCCAGCACGGCGCAACAGGACGCAGCCCTGGCTGACCTTGAACAGCTGAAAGTCAGCCTGATCGCCGAACTGGCGGATGCCTACGGGCAACTCCGAGGGGCGCAATTGCGGGAGCGGATCGCGCGGGACAATCTGAAGAATCAACAGGATTCCCGCGGGGTCACCACGCAGCTGCGGGACGAAGGCCTTGGCAACGAAATTGACGTGGTCCGCGCCGATGCACGACTGGCGGCGGTGGAAGCAACGATTCCCGCATTGCAGGCCGAGCAGGTGCATCAGCGCAACCGCATCGCCACGTTGCTCGGCGAGCGTCCTGACCAGTTGAGCGTGGACTTGCGAGCGAAAGACCTGCCGGCCATTTCGAAAAACCTGCCGATCGGTGACCCCGCTCAATTGCTGCAACGGCGCAGCGACGTGCGCAGCGCCGAGCGGCAACTGGCAGCGGCCACGGCCAATGTCGGTGTCGCCACCGCCGACCTGTTTCCACGGGTCAGCCTGAGCGGCTTCCTCGGTTTCACCGCCGCGCGCGGTTCGCAAATCGGCGCTTCTGCGGCGCAAGCCTGGGGGCTTGGGCCGCAGATCAGCTGGGCAGCGTTCGACCTGGGCAGTGTCCGGGCCCGATTGCGCGGGGCCAAGGCCAACGCTGAAGGGGCGATGGCCACTTACGAACAGACCGTTTTGCTCGCGCTCGAAGAGTCGGACAACGCGTTCAGTGACTACAGCAAACGCCAGCAACGGCTGCTGTCGCTCGTCCGCCAAAGCGACTCCAGCCGCAAGGCCGCCGACCTTGCCGCGATCCAGTACCGCGAGGGCACCGCCGACTACCTGGTGCTGCTCGACGCCCAACGCGAACGCCTGGCGGCCGAAGACGCGCAGGCGCAAGGCGAGACCGAGCAATACCGGGGGATCGTCGCCATCTACAAAGCGCTCGGCGGCGGATGGGATGCCACGGCAGAAAACCCAGTGGCGCAGCAATAGCGCTTCGGCAACGAGCGACAGGCCTGCCCATCACCTCGCGCAAGAGGAGGGCGGCGACGGCGGTGGTTCAGTCATGGATGAGTGACCGGGCAGGCCGCCGTCGCCAGCCATGCGGTTCCCACCCTTATGTTGCGGGCCTTTGTGACTGCACCCCGATTATCGCTTCTGCAGCCACCCCAAAAAGTGGCTTTTCTTGATCGCCACCGGTTTGCGCAACAACACATGCTGACTGTTCTGCTGACGCACCGCCTGCAGCTTGTTCAGCGCCGTCGTGATTTCCGCCCGCTGCGCCATCGCCTGGCGCGTCGCGGCTTTTTCAATGCGATAAATCACACACGATGTCAACGCCACGAACAACGCTTCGGACGGGGAATCGTCCAGCACGTTCTGCACGCCCATCACTTCCCCCGGCCCCATGCGCCCGGCCTCAACCATTTCATTGCCATCGGCGATCCGCACCGACACCACTCCGGTGGCAATCACCCAAAGGCCGTCCGCTTCGTCGCCTGTGTCCATGATCGTCTGCCCGGCCGCGTATTCTCGCGCGACCATGGTCCGCGCCAAGGCATCCTTTTCGTCCGAGGTGCTGGCCCTGAACACCTTCACCTCATCGAGCAACGCCCGGGGCCGTGACATCGCCTCGGCGGTGATTTCCGATTGCCAGGCAATGCCCGCTGCCTCCAGGTGCCGGTAGGCCAGATCGAACAGCAGATTGCGCACCTCGTTTTTGTGATTGAGGTCGCTGATGAATCCTGTCATCGAGTATTCGATGGTGGTCGGGCTCGTTTCCTTGACCACTGCCCGCGCCTTCGGCGTATGCAGCAACGCGCTGCACCCCTGCAACGCCCGCTCCAATGCATCCAGCACGCGGCGAGGGCGAATATGCGGCGACATCATCACCGTGATCGACACCCCGTGGATATTCACCGGGCGGCTCAAGTTGACGATCTTCGCCTTGGCCGCCACCGAATTGGGGATGACCACCATGGAGCCGGCGCCCGTCATCAGGTGCGTGGCCCGCCAGTCGATGTCCATGACTTTGCCTTCCATGCCATCGATGGCGATCGAATCGTCCACCTGATACGGCTTGGTAGTGTTGAGGATGATCCCGGAAAACACGTCGCTCAACGTACTCTGCAGCGCCAGCCCGACGATGATCGCCATTGCCCCCGAGGTCGCCAGCAAACCCTTGACCGGCAGTTGCAACACATAACCGGCCGCCGCGACGATGGCGATGAGGAAGATCACCGCGCCGATCACCTCCTGCACCAGACGACCGCTGTGACCGACGCGACCGGTCAACAACAGCCCCAACAGCACCGTGAGGGTGCGCGCGGCGTACATCCACCAGACGATGGCCAGCGCCGTGGTCGCGAATTGCAGGGCGCTGTCGTCGGGCCAGTTGGGTGCCTCCAGCGGGCTGACCCCGGCGTTGACAATCACCAGGCTGTACGCCACGAAGGCCATCAGGCGTATGGCGATGCGGATCAGCCGGTTGCGATCGGCCAGCAGGTGCCAGGCGAGGACGTCGGCCAGGAGCAGGAGCAGACTCCACACCAGCGAATAATGAGGAACGGCTGAGGGCATGAATGGAATTCCATGGCAGAGGGGCGAGGTGCCGCGACAGGCGTGGATGTTAGGGAGCGTCGCGGCCAGCTGTCTATAACGGATAGCGCCGGCGCAACCGCCGAACAATGGCGCCCGACTGTTTAATACCGTGACCCACTAATCGTCATCTAGATAGGCTCTAACGGGCATGTATTGAGCCGTTCGTTAGAGCGCATAAAGTGCGCTTACTACCCCTATGGATAATATCGGCGATTGTTTTTTGCTGATTAGATATTCACCGGCTAAAAATGGATCGGCGACGTTGTTCGAGTGCGTGAGCCCGATGGCTGCGTACGCGTTCGACGCATTCAGGGCGTACGAATCCACTCTAAGGACTGCGTGAATAAGATGATAAGTCTCGGTCAGGCTACAGTGTCCCTGGACCTCAGGGACGTGTTCAAAGACGGCGTCGCCCTGCGCATCGGCACGCGCGCGTTCGACATCCTCGAATTGCTCATTCGTCATCAGGGGCAACTGGTGAGCAAGGAGCAGATCCTTCAGTGCGTCTGGCCCGACACGGTCGTCGAAGAGAACAACCTGCAGGTGCACATCTCTGCGCTGCGCAAGGCCCTGGGCAATGACCGTGACCTGATTCGCACCATCCCTGGTCGCGGTTACCTGTTATTGGGTGGGGAGGGTGCCTGGCCCGATCCCTGTTTGCACGACACTGTGCCGAAAACCCGGGACGCGATCCAGGGTTGGCCCGGGTCCGCCGGCCACCCTCGGTTGCCTGCCAGCGTCGAGCTGGTAGGACGCGCGGCGCTGTTGGATGAAATCAATACCGTGTTGGACGACCGCCACGCGTTGGTCACGCTGGTCGGGCCGGGTGGCGTGGGCAAGACCAGCCTGGCGGTGGTTCTCGGGCAGCAGCGCCTGGACCGCTGCGCGATGCCCGTGTGGTTCGTGCCGCTGGCCGAGGTGCAACGCGGGGACCGGCTGTGCGAAGCGCTGGCCAGCGCGCTGGGGGTCGTGGCGTCAGAAGGCGAGTCCCTGCCGACCTGCCTCTGCGAACACCTGGCCCGTCACCCCGGCCTGATCATCCTCGATAACGGCGAACACCTCATCGATGAAGTCGCTGGGCTGGTTGAAGCGTTGCTGGTCGGCGCCCCGGGCGCGCGGCTGCTGGCCACCAGTCGCGAGCCGTTGCGCATTGCCGGTGAACGCAGCGTTCAGGTGCCGCCGTTGACCTTGCCCGACGCGGACGCCAACCGCGAGGGCGTGTTGCAGAGCAGCGCCGCGCAGCTGTTCTTGCGGCACTGGCGGGCACTCGACTGCCACTTGGGTGGCAGTGTCGATGCCGAGCTGGACGATTACAGCGTGGAACTGGTGGGTGAGGTTTGCCGCCGTCTGGACGGCATGCCCCTGGCCCTGGAAATGGCCGCCGCCCGGGCAACGGCGTTGGGCCTTTATCAATTGGTCGCCAGCCTCGACGAGAGCGTCCATCTGCTGACCGCAAGCCTGCGCACTGCGCCGCCCCGGCAGCAAACGCTCCATGCATCCCTGGCCTGGAGTTATCGTCTGTTGAGTCGCGATGAACGCCAGGTGCTCAGGCTGCTCGCGGATCTGCAGGGGCCATTTACCCTGGAACAGGCGTGTCATGCCCTGGAATGCGCAACCCTCGCCCGGTCATGCATCACGGATTGCATGGTCAGACTGGCGACCAAATCGCTGTTGATGGTGACGGCCCAGGGACCGTTCCGCTTCTATCGAATGCTGGCGGCAACACGTGCGTGTCTGCGGGTAGTTCAGACACAGGACTTCGCCAGCCAAACCCTGCGTCTCGACCCACGTTACAGTGTCCCGATGCCCGCTCCCCTCGGGGTGCCATTCGGGGCTGTCGCGCTTGGCCCCGACAGCTATCATCCCCAGTCACATAGAGCGCTGGCCCTAAGCCGCTGAACGGAAGAGTTTATGAACGCAACACCCAGGGTCTACGTGGTCGACGATGACGCTGCCATTCGCACTGCGCTGCAACGGTTGCTGAATTCAGCGGACATCGCCTGCAGCGTCTTCGACAGCGCCGAAGCCTTCCTGGCCTACCCGCTCGATGAAGCGCCGACCTGCCTGTTGCTCGACGTCAATCTGGCCCAGGGGACCGGCTTTGACCTGCAAGACGAGCTGCGTGCCCGCGGGCTGCATTTTCCGATCATCTTCATGACCGGCTACGGCACGATCGCGATGTCAGTTAAGGCGATCAAGGCCGGAGCTCACGAGTTTCTGACCAAGCCGTTCGAGCCCGAACACCTGCTGGACCAGGTGCGCGACGCCTTGGCCGCCGACGCGCTGAACCTGGCGGAGCGCTGCGTGACCTGCAACGTGCGTGATCGCTTCAACCACCTGACGCCCCGGGAGCGGCAAGTCATGGGCTTATTGATCACCGGCAAAATGAATAAGCAGATCGCCGTTGAATTGGGCACTAGCGAAGTCACTGCCAAAGTTCATAAAAAGCATGTGATGGCGAAAATGAATGCGCGCAATATCATCGAATTGTTAAAGATGCACGAACGGCTTGGCGTCATAAGGCCGTGACGAAGTGCGCCAATATTCGCTGTGAGTCCGTTGGGAAAAAGTATGAATCGCCGGAGCGGTCAATCAAGTCAACGAGCGATGTGAAACGGTGCGCCGGCCGTTGGCAGCATCGATCATTCACGTCATCTTCCATGTCTGTTGCACCTCGTTACGGCCCGAGAAGGGGCTGTCCGGTGTTTCACGTTGAACCTCGCCAAGGGCATTCATGAGCAGCGATTTCGATGGGCCATCGAGCTCGAACACGGGGGAGACGCTTTTTGGGCGGGCGTGGCTCGGGCAACTCGACTGGGAATGGCTGTTCGCCGAGGGTGAGCTGATCCACTATCGGGTGAGGGCAACGACCGGTGCGGATCTGCACTGGCGCGTGGTGAGAGCGGCAGGGCCCACCAGCGAAAGCGTGGCGCGACGACTCGTGCACGAGTTCTCCCTGAGGGACCGGTTGTCACCGCGCTGGGCGTTGCAACCGCTCGCCCTGCTGCCCGCCAGTGCAGTGCCGGACGGTGAGAGTCCGCTGCTGGTGCTGAGCGACCCTGGTGGGCAGCCGCTGCACGCGTTGCCCGATCAGCCCTACACGATCGATCGTTTCCTGCACCTTGCCTCGGGGGCGACCAGCGCGTTGGCTGAGGTGCATGCGCACGGCTTGGTGCATCGCGACGTCAAGCCGTGCCACCTCGTCGAGGGCACGGATGGCGGGGTGCGCCTGAGCGGTTTTGGTCTGAGCATCGATGCACGCGCGTCAGGAGGCGTGACGGTGTCGGATTCGATTTGCGGCACCCTGGCGTACATGTCGCCGGAGCAATCGCGCCGGGTCGAGCGTCACGCCGATCACCGCAGCGACCTGTATTCCCTCGGCATGACGTTCTACGAGTGGCTGGCAGGTCGTTTGCCATTCGAGGCCCGCGATGCTGTCGAGTGGGTGTATTGCCACGTGGCGCGCCAGCCTCCGGCCCTCAGCGTCTACCGGGGCGATATTCCCCCTGCGCTGTCACAGCTGGTGCTCAAACTGCTGGCCAAGAACCCGGACGACCGCTACCAGACGGCCATGGACTTGCTCGCTGACCTGCGTTCCTGTACCTGCCAGTGGCGACGCCTGCAGGATATTCCCGAACTGGGCCACGCTCAGCGGGCACAGCGTGGCGATCCCCACCGGCATGCCGTGATCAGCCAGGCGCGGGAGCGGGAGGCAGTGCTGGCTCCCGGGGGCTGCGTCACGCTCTTGGGCAGTCAGGACACCCTGGACCTCGCATCGGTGATGAAAGCCGCCCAAGCGTTGAGTGAAGAAACCGAGCAGGACCGGTTGATCGAAATCCTCATGACCACCACGCTGCTTCATGCCGGGGCCCAGCGGGCCTTGTTGATGCTGGTGAAGGATGACGCGCCGTTGATCTGCGCCATGGGTCGCGATGACGAAGACGGCGTGCGGATCGACCTGGCCGATCTCACACCGACTAAAGCCGAGCTGCCGCTGTCGATCCTCTATCGAGTGATGCGGACCCAGCAACGGTTAGTGATCGAGGACGTGGTCACCCACCCGTATTTCGGCGACGACGAATACCTTGAAGGCCATCTCGTGCGCTCGGTGTTATGCCTGCCGCTGCTGAAACAGCGCAGGCTGATCGGCGTGCTGTACCTGGAAAACAACCTGGCGACAGGCGTGTTCACGGCCAACCGCACCGGGGTGCTGGAACTGTTGGCCGGGCAGGCGGCGATTTCGCTGGAAACCGCGCGCCTGCGTCATGAACTCATGGCGGAAAACGCCCGCCGACAGGACATCGAAACCGCGCTGCGCAATGCCAGGGCCAAGCTTGCACGGGTCTCGCAGATGACGGTGATGGGTGAACTGGCAGCCTCCATCGCGCATGAAATCAACCAGCCCCTCGCGTCCATGGTGTCCAACGCCGCCGCCAGCCTGCGCTGGCTGAGCCGCGAAACGCCGCAGGTCGACGAAGCGCTGTCCGGCCTGCGGGACATCGTCAAGGAGGGGCGACGCGCCGGGGAGATCGTCAATGCCTTGCAGTCATTGGCGCGGCAGGGCGCGCAACAGCGGCGGCTGCTGTTGATCAACGATGTGATTCGGCACGTGGTGGCGCTGACCCTGGTCGACGTCGAACAGCACAAAGTGCTGATGACCAGCCACCTGACCCGGTCGCCGTTGCGGGTCTACGGCTGCGAAGTGCAATTGCAGCAGGTGGTGTTGAACCTGATCCTCAACGCGCTGGACGCCCTGAGCGCAGGCGATCAGGTGCTGCGGCGGCTGTCGATCACCAGTGAAGCGGTGCACGACGATTACCTGGTGGTGAGCGTGGAAGACACCGGCCCGGGCATTGCGCTCGAAGATCTGGGCAAGGTGTTCAATGCGTTCTACACCACCAAGGACAAAGGCATGGGCATGGGGCTGGCGATCTGTCGCTCGATCGTCAACGCCCACGGCGGTCAGCTGTACGGGATGCCAGCGCGGTACGGCGGTGCGACGTTCGTATTTACCCTGCCGGTGGCGAGGTAATAGGCAGGGCATTCCGCGACCCGTTGCAGACCTGAGCCTCCTGCCTCACCCTGCAAAATTAAAGGCTTGCAGCTCTTTTCTGATCGAGACCTTTCGGCTAATGTGGCGCCCCCGATCCGGAGCCCCCCGATGCGCCGCCCTGCCTGGTCCCTGTTTGCCTATCAACTGATCGAGCCTGACGAACAACTCGACCTGTTCGCGTGTCAGGAAGTGCGTGTGCACCTGGTTGCCCGGCAACTGGAATTGGCCGGCTCTGCCGACCGTACCCTCTGCGGTACCTTGCTGCCGGCGCAGCCGCGCTGGTCCGACGTTCAGCCGGCCATCTACCAGGATGAACGCCTTTGCCCGCTGTGCCGCGCGATCATCGATGCTCAGCGTCGAGGCTGGCACCCTATCTGGCCTGAACTCGACCAGACGCTTTAAATAACCCTTCATGTTGCTCACCGTCGCGGATACTGCCGCAGGCCTCGGGCTGGGTGTACAATCGCGGCCATTCATGCCCTCCGTTTATCCAAGGACTTTCCGGATGTTGTCGCGCATTCCAGCTGTCGCCCGCTGTCTGTCGTTCGCTGCACTGTGTGCGGCCGGCCCTGTCTCTGCATTGGAGTTCCCGTTGCCGCCGCCTGGTGAAGACATCATTGGCCAGGTTCAGACCGTCACCGCTCGATATGAAGACACCTTCGCCGATCTGGCCACGAAGTACGATTTGGGCTATCTGGAAATGATCGCCGCCAACCCTGGCGTGGATGCCTGGTTGCCGGGCGCGGGCACTCAGGTGATCCTGCCGACGCGGTTCATCCTGCCGCCGGGCCCCCGTGAAGGCATCGTCATCAACCTCGCCGAGTACCGGCTGTACTACTACCCCAAGGGCCGGAACGTGGTGTACACCTTCCCGCTGGGCATTGGCCGGGAAGGGTGGGGCTCACCGGTCTCGACCACCAAAGTCACTGCCAAAACGCCGAATCCGACCTGGACCCCGCCTGCCTCGGTCAAAGCCGAGCACGCCGCCGATGGCGACATCTTGCCTAACGTGGTGCCGGCCGGGCCGGACAACCCGCTGGGCCCGTTCAAATTCGGTCTCGGTCTGCCGGGCTACCTGATCCACGGGTCGAACAAGAAGTTCGGCATTGGCATGCGCACCAGCCATGGCTGCTTCCGCATGTACAACAACAATGTGCTGGAAATGGCGGACATGGTGCCGGTGGGCACCACCGTGCGGATCATGAACGAGCCTTACAAGTTCGGCATCAGCGGTGGCAAGGTCTATCTCGAGGCGCACACGCCGCTGGATGAAAGCGGCAACCCGTCGGTGGTCGACAAGCACACGGCCGTGATCAATGCCTTGCTCAAGCGCGAAGATTTGGCTAACAACCTGCGTATTCAATGGGATGAGGTGCGTGATGTGGTCGCTGCCGAGGATGGCATGCCCGTCGAGATCGCGGTGCCGGGCGTCGCCGCCCCTGCGATCAACACTGCGCCATTGACCTTGCAGTAAGCGCTTGCTGGCACCTGAACCCGTTCACCGGGCGCTGGAAACAGGCCGGGTGAACGGGTTTTTTATTGCCTGCTCCGTCGATTCGATTGACGATCCGACGGATCGCAGGCAACAAAAAAGCCGATCCGAAACCGGACCGGCTTATCAATAACCCCGAGGGGTTATTACTTGCGGCTTGCCTTGTCGAGCATGCGCAGAGCGCGCTCGTTGGCTTCGTCAGCAGTTTGCTGAGCTTTTTGAGCAGCAGCCAGCGCTTCATCAGCCTTGCGATAGGCTTCATCAGCACGAGCTTGCGAACGAGCGGCTGCGTCTTCAGTAGCAGTCAGACGAGCTTCAGTTTCTTTGGATGCGCTGCTGCAACCGGTAGCCAGAACTGCGGCCAGGGCCAGAGCAGAGAATTTCAGAACGTTGTTCATCGTGTTCCCCTTAAAGGACTTTCTATCAAAATTAGTCATCTCTCGAAAATGAGAAAATGACCGGCGTACATACTACTCATTGTTTGTAGTAAGTAAACGGACTGTGCGCAAGAAGCGCACAAAATTCTTTGGTTTGAACGTGTTCCGTGCAACTCCTCACGCTTTTTATACGCAAGAAAACCCTTCACGTTCAGACCATTACAGTGACCGGTGAATTCGGTTAAAACCCGCGAGTCGGCGTACGTTCATGCACATGAGGGTCGCGTGCGGAGCGGTGACTCGTAATGCCTGTCTGGAACTCCACGCCCTGCAACCTTTTTGTATAGACGATGCCAGGCGCCGGTGCTTGCTTCGACGTGCTTACGTGACTCGAGCGGGCCTTCTGCGTCTCAATGGACATTCGCCGGTGACGACAGGTTCCACGCAAATGGTGTCAGATGTGCGGCAGTGCATATTCTCCCCATTCCCTTGAGCAGTTTCAGTAATGGGGCCTACTATCTGGGGGTGCTCATTTGTCGGAGAGGCCAATGCCCTCCCGGTGTCCAAATCAGGCACGGGGTGGCGTAGAGGTGTTCCTTCGCCGGACAAACATGGGTAAGGTAGGGGTCAAATTTTAAGACCCGCGAGGAGCAGTGATGAGCGAGGCGTTGTCCATCCACCATGACGAGACCGGTCACCAGTTCGAAATCAACATCGACGGTCATCGTGCCTATCTGACGTACATGGATCTGGGGAAGCAAACCCTGGATATCTACCGTACGTTCGTTCCCAACGCATTGCGGGGCAGGGGCATTGCCGCGGCCCTGACCGAGGTCGCGCTCGATTATGCCGAGAGCAATGGCTACACCGTGATTCCGTCGTGCTCCTATGTGGAGCGTTACATGGAACGCAATCATCGCCAGGCTGCGAAGATCTGATCGGTCATACCTGAAGCAACTGAATGAAAAACGCCGAGCATGTGCTCGGCGTTGTCGTTTTCTATGTCCGGATCAGCCGCGCTTGCGCTTTGGCAACACGTCCTTGAGCTTGGCGTGCATGCTGCGCAGGGTTTTCTCGGTGGTTTCCCAGTCGATGCACGCATCGGTGATCGACACGCCGTATTCCAGGTCCGCAAGGTCCTTGGGAATGGACTGTGCGCCCCATTTCAGATGGCTTTCGACCATCAGGCCAATGATTGACTCGTTGCCTTCCAGAATCTGGTTGGCGACGTTTTCCATGACCAGCGGCTGCAGGGCCGGGTCTTTGTTGGAGTTGGCGTGGCTGGCGTCGACCATGATGTTCGGCTTGATCTTGGCTTTGTTCAGCGCCTGTTCGCACAAGGCGACGCTGACCGAGTCATAGTTCGGCTTGCCGTTGCCACCGCGCAGTACCACATGACCGTAGGCGTTGCCTTTGGTGGTCACGATGGACACGCCACCTTCCTGGTTGATGCCCAGGAAGCGGTGAGGACTGGAGACCGACTGCAACGCATTGATCGCCACGGTCAGGCCGCCATCGGTGCCGTTCTTGAAGCCCACCGCCGAGGACAGGCCGGAGGCCATTTCGCGGTGGGTCTGGGATTCGGTGGTGCGTGCGCCGATGGCCGACCAGCTGATCAGGTCCTGCAGGTATTGCGGGGAGATCGGGTCCAGCGCTTCGGTGGCGGTCGGCAGGCCTTTTTCAGCCAGGTCCAGCAATAACTGGCGACCGATGTGCAGACCGTCCTGAATCTTGAAAGAGTCGTCCAGGTACGGGTCGTTGATCAGGCCTTTCCAGCCGACCGTGGTGCGCGGTTTTTCGAAATACACGCGCATCACCAGGTAAAGCGTGTCGGACAGCTCGGCCGACAGGGCCTTCAGGCGCTCGGCGTATTCGTGAGCCGCCTTGAGGTCATGGATCGAGCACGGCCCGATCACGATGAACAGGCGGTGGTCCTTGCCATCGAGAATGTTGCGGATAACTTCGCGGCCCTTGCTCACGGTCGCCTGCGCAGCAGGGGTGAGGGGAATTTCGCGCTTGAGCTGATCCGGCGTGATCAGCGTCTCGTTGGACGCAACGTTGAGGTCGTCAATCGGTAAATCAGCCATCGTATTACTCATCAGGGTCACAGGTGCTGGCCGCCAGGGGAGGCAGTGCCAGTCATATTGGGGGCAGCGGGGAGCGGAACCTTAGCGCGTTAACCCGTACTTCGACAATGGGTAAACGCCGCTTTTGTCCAACCATGCGGGCGTTGAGCCTTGAAGTTTGGAACCGCTGCCATCTGTGCGGATATAGTGTGCGGCGCACCCAGGAGACCTTGACGTGGATCAACTGCACCTGACGGATTTCGACATCGACCGACAACTGCTGACGCTGCCCGGCGTCTCGCTGCTTATCTTTACCAGCGTGGGATGTTCCAGCTGCCGGTGGGCACGACAGCATTTGCCGGAATTGCCGCTGCCGGTCGAACGCCTTTGCTGGATCGATGCCGAGGAAAACGGCGGCGCCGTCCAGCGTTACGGCGTTTTTCATCTACCGACGCTGTTCGTCATCCGCGATGGTGCGTTTCATGGCGCATTGCGTTGCGCGCTCTCAACCGATGCACTTAGCGCCGGTCTGGCGCAGGCGCTGGCACAGGCGTCAGATGACCTGCCATGAGTCCAACAGCCTTGAGGAGCCAAGCCTTCAGCGAGGACCACATGAGCGAATCAGACAAACACCCCGCATCGGCATCATCGGCACAGGGGCTATTAGTGGCTTTTATGGCGTCATGCCCAGGCGGTCTTCAACGGCCGCATTCGATTACGTTCAGGGGAACACAATGACCACCGATCTGACGCTGAAAACCAAGGGCAACAAACTGGTGCTGGCCATCTCTTCGCGAGCGTTGTTCGACCTGCGGGACAGTCACGCGATCTATATGAGCGATGGTGTCGCGGCCTACCGCAAGTACCAGATCGATCACGAAGACGAGGTGCTGGAGCCCGGTGATGCCTTCCGGTTGGTGGAAAAGCTCTTGAGCCTCAATACCCGCCTTACTCAGTCTCGGGTCGAGGTGGTGCTGGTGTCGCGAAATAGCGCCGACACCGGTTTGCGCGTGTTCAACTCCATTCAGCACTATGGACTCGACATTTCACGGGCGGCATTCGTAGGCGGTCGCAGCCCGTTTCCCTATCTCGCGGCTTTTGGCAGCCATCTGTTCCTTTCCACCCATGCCGAAGACGTGCGCAGTGCGCTGGACGCAGGGTTTGCGGCCGCGACCATTCTGTCTGGCGGGGCCCGGCGTGCCGCCAGCGCCGAACTGCGCATTGCGTTTGACGGCGATGCCGTGCTGTTCTCTGACGAATCCGAGCGCATTTACCAGTCCGGCGGCCTGCAAGCTTTTCAGGCCAGCGAGCGTGAAGCCGCGCGACTGCCGCTGCCCGGCGGGCCTTTCAAACCCTTTCTGGCCGCGCTGAACCTGCTGCAACGGGAATTTCCCGAGGAGTCGTGCCCCATCCGCACCGCGCTGGTCACCGCCCGTTCGGCGCCGGCTCACGAGCGGGTGATTCGCACCCTGCGCGAGTGGGACATTCGTCTGGACGAGTCGCTGTTTCTCGGCGGTCTGGAAAAAGCGGCCTTTCTGGAAGCGTTTGCCGCAGATGTATTTTTCGACGATCAGCCGGGTCATTGCGAGAAAGCCAGGGACGTGGTGGCCACCGGTCACGTCCCCCATGGCATCAGCAATGAGCTAAAACCGTGAACCTTTAGACCGCAAAGGTGTATAGGTCGCGTTGAATTCTCCGCGCGCTGCTACGCTGAAACATGTCTCCGCCTGTCATGGTTGCCTGGAGGTCACATGATTCGCTCGATGTTGTATGCCACGGATCTCGGTCTTTATGCACCTTACGTCCTGCAACACGCCTTATCACTGGCTCGCACGTTCGAGGCCGAGTTGCATGTGATCCACGTCGTCGAACCCATGGGGCTGTTCGCCGAGTCCGTCCTGCAGAGTTATCTGGCTGAGGATGTGCTCCGGAAATTGCACAGCGAAGGTGTCAACAATGTGATCGAAAGCATTGAGCATCGGGTGCTCGCAGGCTTTCGCGATGAATTGGGGGATGACAATCAGGACCTTGCGCTGATCGCCAGCCTGCAGGTGTTACAGGGCGATCCCTCCAATGTGATACTTGAGCAGGCCCAGCGGCTTGAGGTCGATTTGCTCGTGGTGGGCAGCCACAGCCACGGAGCCGAGGGGGATACGCCGATCGGGCGTACGGCGGCGCGGGTTCTGCAACTGTCTGAAGTGCCGGTGTACATGGTGCCCATGCTGCAAAATCGTTCGGAAAGATGAGCGCGGCGTGAAATTCGTCGTGCCGATGAAAAAGCAGCGTGTCATTACCGAATAAAAGTGATAAAAAGTTCTAGCTTTGCCTTTGAGACCATTAATCCAGTTATATACCGTCGCTGATGCCCGTGGCGTCTTCCGGCTTTGAGGGATACATATGAAGCTTCAACAATTGCGCTACATCTGGGAAGTGGCGCACCACGACCTCAACGTCTCAGCGACGGCGCAGAGCCTGTACACCTCGCAACCGGGTATCAGCAAGCAGATCCGCTTGCTGGAAGATGAATTGGGGGTCGAGGTTTTCGCCCGCAGCGGCAAGCATCTGACCCGCGTGACCCCGGCCGGGGAGCGGATCATCACCACGGCAGGCGAGATTCTGCGCAAAGTCGAGAGCATCAAGCAGATCGCCCAGGAGTTCTCGAACGAGAAAAAGGGCACACTGTCCATCGCCACCACCCACACCCAGGCACGCTATGCCTTGCCGCCGGTGATCAGCAATTTCATCAAGCAATACCCGGACGTGGCGCTGCACATGCATCAAGGTTCGCCGATGCAGATCGCCGAGATGGCCGCTGACGGCACTGTCGATTTCGCCATTGCCACCGAAGCGCTGGAGCTGTTCGGCGATTTGGTGATGATGCCGTGCTACACCTGGAACCGCTGCGTCGTCGTGCCCCAGGGCCACCCGTTGACCAAGCTGCCGAAGCTGACCCTGGAAATCCTCGCCGAATACCCGATCGTGACCTACGTGTTCGGTTTCACCGGCCGTTCCAAGCTCGACGAAGCCTTCAGCCATCGCGGCCTGACACCGAAAGTGGTGTTCACCGCCGCTGACGCTGACGTGATCAAAACCTACGTTCGCCTGGGCTTGGGTGTCGGGATTGTCGCCAAAATGGCCGTCGACCCGAAACTGGACAGCGACCTGGTCGTGCTGGATGCCAGTGAACTGTTCGAAGCCAGCATCACCAAGATCGGCTTCCGTCGCGGCACGTTCCTGCGCGGGTTCATGTGCGACTTCATCGAAAAATTCGCCCCGCACCTGACCCGCGACGTCATGGCCAAGGCCATCCAGTGCCACAACAAGCAGGAACTGGAAGAACTGTTCGACGGGGTCGTGCTGCCTGAGCACTAATCAGGCCTATCCAACCCTGTAGGAGTGAGCTTGCTCGCGATAGCGTCGGATCTGACGCTGCAATGGTGGCTGAACGGCCGCTATCGCGAGCAAGCTCGCTCCTACAGGTATTGCTTCAGGCTTTGGTAATCAGATTTCCGGAATGCAACCCGCATTCCTTCTGCGTCGCTTCTTCCCACCACCAACGACCTTCGCGTTCGTGCTGATTCGGCAGGACAGGGCGTGTGCAGGGTTCGCAGCCGATGCTGATGAAGCCGCGCTCGTGCAGGCTGTTGTAGGGAAGTTCCAGCATGCGGATGTAGTTCCACACGTCGGCGCTGCTCATTTGCGCCAGCGGGTTGAATTTGTACAACGGGCGCTCGGGGGTGGAGAACGCGCTGTCGATCTCGACCACGGCCACGTTATTGCGGGTACTCGGGCTTTGATCGCGGCGTTGGCCGGTGGCCCAGGCCTTGACGTCGGTCAGCTTGCGCCGCAGCGGCTCGATCTTGCGCACGCCACAGCATTCGCCGTGGCCATCTCTGTAGAAACTGAACAGGCCCTTTTCTTTGACGAACGGCTCCAGCTTTTCCCGATCGGGCGACACGATGTCGATCGCGATGTTGTATTGCTCGCGCACCTGATCGATGAACCGGTAGGTCTCGGGGTGCAGGCGGCCGGTGTCGAGGCTGAACACCTTGACGTTCTTGTTGATCTTCCACGCCATGTCCACCAGCACTACGTCTTCGGCCCCGCTGAAGGAAATCCACAGCTCGTCGCCGAAGTGCTGGAAAGCGAATTTGAGAATGTCCTGGGCGGACTTTTGGGCGTAGGTCGCGGCAATTTCAGCGACGTCGAACGGGTGGCTCATCGGGCGGCTTCCTGATCAGGTCTTGGCGCTAGAGCGCTCTTGATGGCGCGGATGTTAACAAAAAGCGTCAGCGAATGGCCTGAAACCTGCGTCGGCAAGCGGCCCGCTTGGCGTCCTGCCGCTCAGCTTCCCGCCTGGGTCTGCTGCTACAGGTCTTGAAGGGCTTCAAGGGTCTGCAGCAGCACCCGGACCTTGGTCATGGACTCTTGATATTCGGCTTCCCAGTCTGAATCGGCGACGATGCCGCCACCGCCCCAGCAGGCGATCTGGCCGTCGAGTGCCAGCAGGCTGCGAATGGCGATCGAGCTGTCCATTTCGCCCCGGACGTCGAGGTACAGCAGCGATCCGCAATACAGCGCCCGGCGGGTGGGCTCCAGCTCATCGATGATCTGCATCGAGCGAATCTTCGGCGCACCGGTGATCGAGCCACCAGGAAAGCTGCCGCCGATCAGGTCCAGCGCATCCCGGCCATCGGCCAACTCACCCGTGACCGCGCTCACCAGATGGTGCACGTTCGGGTAGCTCTCCAGGCTGAACAGCTCCGGAACCCGCACTGAACCGATCCGGCAGGTGCGGCCCAGGTCATTGCGCAGCAGGTCGACGATCATCAGGTTTTCGGCGCGATCCTTCGGACTGGCCAGCAGTTCATCGGCGTAGGCCTTGTCTTGGGCCGCGTCCGTGCCCCGAGGCCTTGTACCTTTGATCGGTCGGGTTTCGACCTGACGCTGGCTGACTTTGACGAAACGCTCCGGCGACAGGCTCAGCACGGCGCCGTTGTCGGGAAGGCTCAAGTACCCAGCGAAGGGCGTGGGACAGGCGACACGTAGCGCCTGATACGCAGCCCACGAATCGCCGCGGTACTGCGCGCGAAAACGCTGGGCGTAGTTCACTTGATAGCAGTCGCCAGCCTGAATAAACGCATGAATTTTCGTGATGGCCTGACGGTATTGCTCGGCGCTGGTGTCGGCGCTGAAGGGGGTTGTCAGGCGGAAGACGGCGTCGTTATCAATTGGTGGCTGTTCGAACAGACCGATCAGCCGCGCACGTTGGTCAAGGCTGAGGGAAGGGTGAAACACCAGTTGGCTGGTCCGTTGCTGATGATCGCTGATCAGCGCCCATGCATAGAGGCCCAGGCGCGCAGACGGCAAGTGCAGGTCGTCGATGGCCCTGCTCGGCAGCGGCTCCAGCAAACGGCCGAAGTCATAGGCCAGATAGCCAATCAGTCCACCGGCGAACGGCAATGTGCTGCTGTCCGGCAGATCCGCGTTGCCGAGTTTCTTCAGGCTGTCTCGCAGCCGTTGCAGAAAGGCCGCTCCGCTTTCAGCCACCTCGGGCGAGAGGGTATCGACTGGCCAGGCGCTGAGTATGTCGAAACGACCCCTATCCGCCTCGGGGCGTCCACTGTCCAGCAGCACGGCGCCGGGAGCATGGCGAATCAGCGAGAAATACCCGGTCGGGTCAACGTGGTAGGCGAGCGGGTGTACGGAACAGATTGGCATGGGAGCAGAAAACAGTCGTGGCGCGCGGACGGCGATTGTAGTCCTCCGGCGATCTGGCTCCTAGAGGTGTGTCGGAATTGGATGAGTGCACGCCGTTCTCCTGTCCCTGTAGGAGTGAGCTTGCTCGCGATGGCGGTAGTCCCAGTCGCTGGGTGTTCATCAGATACACCGCAATCGCGAGCAAGCTCACTGCTACAAATGGGGGAAGCGTTCAGACGTGGCCAAACAATTCCTGAACGAACTTCACTCGCTCTTCCGGGCTGTCATGTCGGCCTTCGGCGGCCAGTGCATCGAGTCGTTGTTCCACGGCCAGGGTGCGATGGGTCAGCCCGCAGTCATTGGCGATCTGGATGTTCAGGCCGGGGCGCGCGTTGAGTTCGAGGATCAGCGGGCCACGGTCCTGATCCAGCACCATGTCCACGCCGATATAACCCAGCCCGCACAACTCGTAGCATTCTGCCGCCAAGTGCATGAAACCGTCCCAGTTCGGCAACTGAACGCCGTCCACCGCGTTGGTGGTGTCCGGGTGTTTGCTGATGATGGTGTTCAGCCAGGTGCCGCGTAGGGTCATGCCGGTCGCGAGGTCGACGCCCACGCCGATCGCGCCCTGGTGCAGGTTGGCTTTGCCGCCGGACTGGCGTGTCGGCAGGCGTAGCATGGCCATCACCGGGTAACCCATCAGGACAATGACCCGAATGTCGGGGACGCCTTCGTAGCTGATGCTTTTGAAAATCGGGTCGGGTGTCACCCGGTATTCGATCAGTGCCCGGTCGCGATGGCCGCCAAGGGAGTACAGGCCGGTGAGGATGCTGGAAATCTGGTGCTCGATCTCCTCACGGCTGATCATGCGCCCGGAGATCGTCCGGAAACGGCCTTCGAAGCGATCGGCGATGACCAGAATGCCGTCGCCCCCCGCGCCTTGCGCCGGTTTGATCACGAAGTCGTTGCGCCCGCCGATGATGTCGTCGAGGCGGCTGATTTCCTTTTCGGTGGAGATGATTCCGTACATCTCCGGCACGTGAATGCCGGCCGCGATAGCCCGCTCCTTGGTGATGATCTTGTCATCGACGATGGGGTACAGGCTGCGTTTGTTGTATTTGAGCACGTAGTCGGCGTTGCGCCGGTTGATGCCCATGATTCCCTTGGCTTCGAGCGCCTTCCAGGTCTTCCACCAGCCGATCATTTGGCGTTTTCCCGTTCGGCGTCTTCCTTGATGAACGCCTTGAAGCGGATCAGTTCAGTCAGGCGGTACCCGCGATAACGCCCCATCGCCAGCATGAACCCCACCAGAATCAACAGGATTGCCGGGAAGGTGAACACGAAGTAGATGAACTCCGGCACGCTCATGATGATGTGCGCCAATGACGCGGCGAACAGGGTACCGATGGCGACTTTCATGGCGTGGCCGCCGCCGCGTTCTTCCCAGGTGATCGACAGCCGTTCGATGGTCATGGTCAGGATCACCATCGGGAACAGCGCCACGGACAGCCCGCGTTCCAGCCCGAGCTTGTGGCTGAGCAGGCTGATCGCCGCGATCAGCACCACCACGAAGGTCAGCACTACGGACAACCGTGGCAGCATTTGCAGCTTCAGGTGTTCGAGGTAGGAACGCAGCGAAAGGCCCAGTGCCGTGATGATGGTGAACAGCACGATGCCGAACCCAAGCTGAGTCTCGCGAAAGGCCAGCGCGATCAGCACCGGGGTGAAGGTCCCGAGCGTCTGCAGGCCAATCAGATTGCGCAGGATCAGGATCACCAAAACGCCGATCGGGATCATGACCATGATCATGAAGGTCTGCTGGGTTTGCAGCGGCAGGCCATACAGCGAGTATTCGAGGAAATCGGCGTCGGTGTTCTCGTCGGTCAGCTTGGCCAGACGGATGGCGTTCATCTCGCTGTTGTTCAGGCTGAAGTTGACGGTCGCTTTCTTGCCGCCCTCGACGGTGATCAGGTTGTCGTCACCCACCCACCACAACAGGCGGTCCTGGGGCAGCCCGGCTTCGCCGGTTTCCGGGTTGAAATACAGCCAGTCCTTGCCATTGAAGCTGCGCAGCCACAGCTCCGGCATCTGCGGTTGATCGGCCACCAGGCGAATGGTGTGCACTTTTTCCACCGGGACATGGGCCACGGACAGCAGGATTTCGGTGATCCGGGCCTTGTTCTGCACCGACGTGTCGCCGGCCAGCAGCAGCTTGACGTTGTCGTCGCTCAGATTGTTGACCCGCCGAATGGCTTCGCTGACGAAGGTTTCGACGTCAGCCGAATGCTGGCGAATGGGGGCGAGCAGAGCATCGGCGGCAATCTTCTCCGGGCCTTCCACAGCGATGCTGTCGCGGAATATCGGGCCCTTGACCTTGGCTTTGTCACCGCTGTAGCGCTTGGTCAGCACCAGTCGGTAGTACAGCGTCTGGTTGCCCGTGGCGCGTCGGGCGGACCAGGTGACCTTGCGGTTGCCGTCGGCGCGATTGACGTTCACGCCATAATTGTTGGAGATGAAGCTTTCGTTGAGGCTGATGTAGTCCCGCGACAACGGCGGCACGTACATCTGCACCTTGACCGAGTCCTTCGGGTTGGCGACGAATTCGACCTTGGCGTCGATGTTCCACAGGTCGTCGGTTTCGTCTTCGGTCACCGGGATGCCGAGTACCAATATCTGATAGGCCGTGATGGCGATGCCCAGGGTGACCAGGGTCGCGATCAGGATTTTCAGATGGAGGGTAAGAGAGCGCATGTCATTACTCTGCGGTTTGAGCATCGGTGATGCAGGCGGGTTTGCCCGCTGCATATTTAAGGCTTGGATCGACCAGCGCGTCGAAGTGCTTGAGGGCTTCAGAGCCAATCAAAAGCGGGTATTGGAATGCACTTCGGTCGGTCAAGTTCACTTCTATGGTTCGCGAAGCGCTGCCCATGCACACGTCGAGGCTGATGACGGGGCGTGAGGTGTATTTCTTTTCATCGTCAGGGTCGACGTCGCCCGCTCGGCGCTTGATCTTGCTGAGCCGTGCGAGGGGGCGTTCGATGGGGTGTTCGTGGGCATCGTCGATGGCCAGGTAGAAACGCACCCACGATTCGCCGTCGCGCTTGAAACGCTTGATGTCGCGGGCGCTGAGGGAAGCGGTTTTCGCACCCGTGTCCAGTTTCGCCGCCACTTGCAGATCGATGCCGCTGAGCTCGGCGTACTCGTTCAGGCCATAGACGGTCTTGCCTGCGGCCACACACAGGTCGCTCATCAAAAGACCCGGCAGGTACAGACACAGCAGGAAGAGGAGGGGGTGGCGGCTCATAGGTCCTGATGCGGTAAGGGGAACGAGAAGCGGCTTTGACGTCAGTTCAGGGTCTGGAAGTGTTGCAGGCCGCGGCTGGCGGGACATCCATGTGTTGCCCCGGATGTCGGGCGAGTGCGGGCGGCATTCTAGCATGTAGGTTTTGTGGCGCCAGCGAACAGCTGGCAGCAGTGAGCGTAGGACAAATCGTCATAGCGAGGGGTTATGAGCAGATTGTCGACAGTCCCGAAAATGTCTTTGACGTAATCATGCGTTTTCGCTAGCTTTAGCCTCATTACGCAATAAGGTGTCGACAATGCTGGATACTGCCGAGAGTAATGCTGCGGTTCCGGTCGATTCGGAAACGCTGTCCGAGAACGTGTTTCGCCGGATTCAGGCCGCGATCGTCAAAGGGGACATCGCCCCTGGCAGCAAGATATCCGAGCCGGAGCTGGCCCGGACATACGGCATCAGTCGTGGTCCGTTGCGCGAGGCCATTCATCGGCTGGAAGGGCAGCGCTTGTTGGTGCGCGTGCCCCACGTCGGCGCACGCGTCGTTTCCCTCAGTCATGCCGAACTGGTTGAACTCTATGAAATCCGCGAGTCGCTTGAAGGCATGGCCTGCCGTCTGGCGGCGGAGCGCATGACTGTCGAAGAGGTCAACGAGCTGCGCCATGTGCTGGAAACCCACGAGCGCGACCCGGCGTATCAGGCAGGTGTCGGCTACTACCAGCAGGAAGGCGACTTCGACTTCCACTACCGGATCATCCAGGGCGCGCGCAACAGCACCCTGACCCAAATGCTCTGCGGCGAGCTGTACCAGCTGGTGCGCATGTACCGCATTCAATTCTCAACGACGCCCAACCGTCCGCGTCACGCCTTTACCGAACACCACCGGATTCTCGATGCCATCGCCGATCGTGATGGCGAACTGGCCGAATTGCTGATGCGCCGTCACATCGGTGCGTCAAAACGCAACATCGAACAGCACTATCAAGCACAGGCTCATCAAGCTACCCCTGCCCGAGGTGAACAATGACTTCAAGAACGACTCCCGGCCAACGCTTCCGAGATGCCGTGGCGAACGAGCATCCATTGCAAGTGGTGGGCGCGATTAACGCCAACCACGCGCTGCTCGCGCAACGTGCCGGGTTCAAGGCGATTTACCTGTCCGGCGGCGGCGTGGCAGCGGGTTCTCTCGGCGTGCCGGACCTCGGCATCACCGGGCTGGACGACGTGTTGACAGACGTGCGCCGCATCACCGATGTCTGCGACCTGCCGCTGCTGGTGGACGTGGACACCGGGTTCGGCGCGTCAGCGTTCAACGTGGCGCGTACCGTGAAGTCGATGATCAAGTTCGGTGCTGCTGCTATGCACATCGAGGATCAGGTCGGCGCCAAGCGCTGCGGCCACCGCCCGGGCAAGGAAATTGTCTCGCAGCAGGAAATGGTCGACCGCATCAAGGCCGCCGTCGATGCGCGCACCGACGACAGCTTCGTGATCATGGCCCGTACCGACGCGCTGGCGGTCGAGGGGCTGGAATCGGCACTGGATCGCGCCGCCGCATGCATCGAAGCGGGCGCCGACATGGTGTTCCCGGAAGCCATTACCGAATTGCAGATGTACAAGCTGTTCGCCTCCCGCGTGAAGGTGCCGATTCTGGCCAACATCACCGAATTTGGCGCGACCCCGCTGTTCACCACCGACGAACTGGCCTCCGCCGACGTGGCGCTGGTGCTGTATCCGCTGTCGGCGTTCCGCGCCATGAACAAGGCGGCGGAAAACGTCTACAACGCGATCCGTCGCGATGGCACGCAGAAAAACGTGGTCGACACCATGCAGACCCGTATGGAGCTGTATGAACGCATCGATTACCACGCCTTCGAACAGAAACTGGACGCACTGTTTGCGCAGAAGAAAAGCTGAATGTATGTCCCATTTCTGTAGGAATGCTTGCTCGCGATGGCGGCTGTTCAGTTGGCATCCATGTCACTTGGCGAGACCCCATCGCGAGCAAGCTCACGCCTACAAGGGGCCGTGATCATCAACACCGAATTGCCGATTCCCTTAAAACGACAAGATTGGAGACAGCAATGGCTGAAGGAAAAGTATTGAGCGGTGCTGGCCTGCGTGGCCAGGTGGCTGGACAAACGGCCCTGTCGACCGTGGGCCAAGCCGGTGCCGGTTTGACCTACAGGGGTTATGACGTGCGTGAGCTGGCGGCTGACGCGCGTTTTGAAGAAGTCGCCTACCTGCTGCTGTATGGCGAGCTGCCGACCCAGACTCAGCTCGACGGCTACCTGAGCAAACTCAAAGGCCTGCGCGATCTGCCCAAGGCGTTGAAAGAAGTGCTGGAGCGCATCCCTGCCGATGCGCACCCCATGGACGTGATGCGCACCGGGTGCTCGATGCTCGGTAACCTGGAGCCGGAAACCAGCTTCGATCAGCAGCGCGATGCCACCGACCGACTGTTGGCCGCATTCCCGGCGATCATGTGCTACTGGTACCGCTTCAGCCACGAGGGCAAATGCATCGACTGCGTGACCGACGAGCCTTCCATTGGCGGCCATTTCCTCAAGCTGCTGCTGGACAAGACCCCAAGCGAATTGCATCGCAAGGTCATGGACGTTTCGCTGATCCTCTACGCCGAGCATGAATTCAACGCCTCGACTTTCACTGCCCGGGTCTGCGCCTCGACCCTGTCGGACCTGTTCTCATGCATCACCGCTGCCATCGGCACCCTGCGCGGTCCGTTGCACGGCGGCGCCAACGAAGCGGCGATGGACATGATCGAGAAGTTCTCGTCTGCCGAAGACGCGGTTCAGGGCACGCTGGGCATGCTGGCGCGCAAGGACAAGATCATGGGCTTCGGTCACGCGATCTATAAGGACAACGACCCGCGCAACGAGGTGATCAAGGGCTGGTCGAAAAAGCTGGCCGATGAAGTGGGAGACACCGTCCTGTTTCCGGTTTCCGAAGCCATCGACAAGACCATGTGGGAACAGAAAAAGCTGTTCCCCAACGCCGACTTCTACCACGCCTCGGCGTATCACTTCATGGGCATCCCGACCAAGCTGTTCACGCCGATTTTCGTTTGCTCGCGCCTGACCGGCTGGGCTGCTCACGTGTTCGAACAGCGTGGCAACAACCGCATCATCCGTCCGAGCGCCGAATACATCGGCGTCGAACAGCGCACGTTCGTGCCCATCGAACAACGCTGAATTGTGGGAGGTCCGTACCGGATCGGGATACACCGCAGGCCCTGTAGGAGTGAGCTTGCTCGCGAAGGCGATCATCAGATGACATCTCAGTCGGCTGGGAAATCGCCATCGCGAGCAAGCTCACTCGTACAAGAAGGGTGGTGTGTGTACAGATTCAGCGGCGGGCCTGCCCCTTTAACCACCGTGACCGAGTCCCGATGATGAACACTGAATTCCGCAAACCGCTGCCCGGCACTTCGCTGGATTACTTCGACGCCCAGGCGGCTGTCGACGGAATCAAGCCGGGTGCCTACGCCACATTGCCCTACACCTCCCGCGTGCTCGCCGAAAACCTGGTGCGCCGCTGCGACCCGACGACCCTGACCGCGTCGCTGACGCAACTCATCGAACGCAAGCGCGACCTCGACTTCCCCTGGTTTCCGGCGCGCGTGGTCTGCCACGACATCCTCGGCCAGACCGCGCTGGTGGACCTTGCCGGTCTGCGCGACGCCATCGCCGACATGGGCGGCGACCCGGCGCAGGTCAACCCGGTGGTGCCCGTGCAGTTGATCGTTGACCATTCGCTGGCGGTCGAATGCGGCGGTTATGACCCGGATGCCTTCAACAAAAACCGCGCCATCGAAGACCGCCGCAACGAAGACCGTTTTCACTTCATCAACTGGACCAAGCAAGCGTTCCAGAACGTCGAAGTGATCCCGCCGGGCAACGGCATCATGCACCAGATCAACCTGGAGCGAATGTCGCCGGTGATCCAGACGCTGAATGGTGTAGCGTTCCCGGACACCCTGGTCGGCACCGACAGCCACACGCCGCACGTCGATGCACTGGGGGTGATTGCCATTGGTGTCGGCGGCCTGGAGGCGGAAAACGTGATGCTCGGTCGGGCTTCGTGGATGCGCTTGCCGGACATCATCGGGGTCGAGCTCACGGGCCGTCCGCAGCCCGGCATCACCGCCACCGACGTGGTTTTGGCGCTGACCGAATACCTGCGCAAACAGAAAGTCGTCGGCGCGTACCTCGAGTTCTACGGCGAAGGCGCCCGTGCCCTGACCTTGGGTGACCGGGCGACCATTTCCAACATGGCCCCGGAGTACGGCGCGACGGCGGCAATGTTTGCCATCGACCAGCAGACCATCGATTACCTCACGCTCACCGGCCGCGACGATCAGCAGGTCAAGCTGGTCGAAACCTTCGCCCGACACACGGGCCTGTGGGCAGACAGCCTGACGAGCGCCGAATACGAGCGCGTGCTGAGCTTCGATCTGTCGAGCGTCGTGCGCAACATGGCCGGGCCATCGAACCCCCACGCACGGGTCGCCACATCTGATTTGGCCGCCAAGGGCATCGCCAGCGCCTGGCAAGAAACCCCCGGCCTGATGCCGGATGGCGCGGTGATCATCGCGGCCATCACCAGTTGCACCAACACCAGCAACCCGCGCAACGTCATCGCGGCGGGGCTGCTGGCACGCAACGCCAACAGGCTCGGCCTGACCCGCAAACCATGGGTCAAGTCCTCGTTGGCACCCGGTTCGAAAACCGTGGCGCTGTACCTGGACGAAGCAGGCCTGACGGCCGAACTCGAACAACTGGGGTTCGGCGTTGTGGCGTTCGCCTGCACCACCTGCAACGGCATGTCCGGCGCGCTGGATCCGGTGATTCAGCAGGAAATCATCGACCGCGACCTGTACGCCACCGCAGTGTTGTCGGGCAACCGCAACTTCGACGGGCGCATTCATCCTTACGCCAAGCAGGCCTTTCTCGCTTCGCCGCCGCTGGTGGTGGCCTACGCCATTGCGGGCACCATCCGCTTCGACATTGAGAAAGATGTGTTGGGCATCGGCGCCAACGGTGACGAGATCCGCCTGAAAGACATCTGGCCGAGCGACGAGGAAATCGACGCAGTGGTCAAGGCGTCGGTCAAGCCGGAACAGTTCCGTCAGGTCTACATCCCGATGTTTGCCATCCACGAGGACACTGGCCCGAAAGTCGAGCCGCTGTACAACTGGCGTCCGGCGAGCACCTACATCCGGCGTCCGCCGTATTGGGAAGGCGCACTGGCCGGGCAGCGCACGCTCAAGGGCATGCGCCCGCTGGCCGTGTTGCCGGACAACATCACCACCGATCACCTGTCGCCGTCCAATGCGATCATGCTCGACAGCGCGGCGGGTGAGTATCTGGCGCGCATGGGCCTGCCGGAGGAGGATTTCAACTCCTATGCCACCCACCGCGGTGACCACCTGACGGCGCAACGCGCCACCTTCGCCAACCCAAAACTGTTCAACGAAATGGTCCAGGAAAACGGCAAGGTCAAGCAGGGTTCGCTGGCGCGGATCGAGCCGGAAGGCCAGGTGACCCGCATGTGGGAGGCCATCGAAACCTACATGGACCGCAAGCAACCGCTGATCATCATCGCCGGGGCCGACTATGGCCAGGGTTCGTCCCGCGATTGGGCGGCGAAAGGCGTGCGTCTGGCGGGTGTAGAAGCCATCGTCGCCGAAGGCTTCGAGCGCATTCATCGCACCAATCTGGTGGGCATGGGCGTGTTGCCGCTGGAGTTCAAACCGGGCACCAACCGCACCACGCTGGGCATCGACGGCACCGAAACCTTCGACGTGATCGGCGCGCGTACGCCGCGGGCCACGCTGACGCTGGTCATCCAGCGCAAGAATGGCGAGCGCGTGGAAGTCCCAGTTACCTGTCGTCTGGACACGGGTGAGGAGCTCTCGATCTACGAAGCGGGCGGCGTGTTGCAGCGCTTTGCTCAGGACTTCCTCGAATCGTCCGCAGTGGCGTGACGAACTCTGGGCGCGACTTTTGGGGCGCGCCCAGGCTTCTATAAAGGAAAACGATTTCATGGCTCATACAGCGCAAATCAAAATCCCCGCGACCTACATGCGCGGCGGCACCAGCAAAGGCGTGTTCTTCCGCCTGCAGGACCTGCCTGAAGCAGCACAGATCCCAGGCTCGGCCCGCGACGCGCTGCTGCTGCGGGTCATCGGCAGCCCCGACCCCTATGCCAAACAGATCGACGGCATGGGCGGCGCGACGTCGAGCACCAGCAAGACTGTGATTCTGTCGAAGAGCATCAAGGCTGACCACGACGTCGATTACCTGTTCGGTCAGGTGTCCATCGACACGCCATTCGTAGACTGGAGCGGCAACTGCGGCAACCTTTCGGCAGCAGTCGGGCCGTTCGCCATCAGCAGCGGGCTGATAGATCCCCGTCGCGTGCCGCAAAACGGCGTGGCCGTGGTGCGCATCTGGCAGGCCAACATCGGCAAGACCATCATTGCCCATGTGCCGATCACCGATGGCGCGGTGCAGGAAACCGGCGACTTCGAACTCGACGGCGTGACCTTTCCCGCCGCTGAAGTGCAGCTGGAATTCATGGACCCGGCCGCGGAAGAAGAGGGCGCAGGGGGCTCGATGTTCCCCACGGGCAATCTGGTGGACGATCTGGAAGTGCCGGGTGTTGGCACCTTCAAGGCAACCTTGATCAATGCCGGCATCCCGACGATCTTCGTCAACGCCAGCGACATCGGCTACACCGGTACCGAGCTGCAGGACGCGATCAACGGCGATCCCCAGGCCCTTGATCGCTTCGAAACGATCCGTGCCTACGGCGCAGTGCGCATGGGTCTGATTGCTCAAGTCGAAGACGCCGCCAAGCGTCAGCACACCCCCAAGGTCGCTTTTGTCGCAAAACCACGTGACTACGTATCGTCCAGCGGCAAGCGCGTGTCTGCGCACGACACCGATTTGCTGGTCCGGGCGATGTCCATGGGCAAGCTGCACCACGCGATGATGGGGACCGCCGCGGTGGCCATCGGCACAGCCGCGGCCATCCCGGGAACGCTAGTGAACCTGGCTGCCGGTGGTGGCGAGCGCAGTGCCGTACGCTTCGGGCATCCGTCTGGAACACTCCGGGTGGGCGCCGAGGCAGAAATCGTTGACGGCGAATGGTCGGTGAAAAAAGCCATCATGAGTCGCAGCGCGCGGGTATTGATGGAGGGGTTCGTCAGGGTGCCACAGGATAGCTTTTAACGTGCCCCGAAACCTGTAGGAGTGAGCTTGCTCGCGATGCGGTTGCACAGTCGCTATGAGTGCGTCTGATGCGCCGCCATCGCGAGCAAGCTCACTCCTACAGAAATCTCGGCTATATCAATCCAATCCCATACGCGCCAGCGCGCGGCGTACAGGTTGAAATGGGTCAATGAGTCTTCATTTGAACCGCCGCTCCACCCCTTTCTCCACCAGCACCTTTGCCGAAATTTCCTCGACCGAAAAATGCGTGGAGTTGATGTTTGGGATGTTCTCTTTGCGGAACAGATTCTCGACTTCACGCACTTCGAATTCGCACTGGGCGAAGCTCGAATAGCGGCTGTTCGGCTTACGCTCATGGCGAATGGCGGTCAGCCGGTCCGGGTCGATGGTCAAGCCGAACAGCTTGGAGCGATGCTGTTTCAGCGCTGCGGGCAGGGTCAAGCGCTCCATGTCGTCTTCGGTCAGCGGATAATTCGCCGCGCGAATGCCGAATTGCATGGCCATGTATAGACAGGTAGGTGTCTTCCCGCAGCGCGAAACACCCACCAGAATGATGTCGGCCTTGTCGTAGTAATGGGTGCGGGCGCCGTCGTCGTTGTCCAGCGCGAAGTTCACTGCCTCGATCCGCTCCATATAGTTGGAGTTGTGGCCGATGGAGTGCGATTTGCCCACCGAGTAGGAAGAGTGTGAACTAAGCTCCTGCTCCAGCGGGGCGAGAAACGTCGAAAAAATGTCGATCATGAAGCCGTCGGACGTCGCCAGGATCTCGCGAATGTCCTGATTGACGATGGTGTCGAAGATGATCGGACGGACTTCGTCCTTCTCGGCCGCCTTGTTGATTTGCGCGACCATGGCCCGGGCTTTCTCGACGCTGTCGATGTAGGGCCTCGTGAACTTGTTGAACGTAATGTTTTCAAACTGCGCGAGCAGGCTCTGGCCAAGGGTTTCGGCAGTGATGCCGGTGCCGTCGGAGATAAAGAAAGCGGATCGTTTCATTTGCGCCTAGGGCCTTAAGCTGGTGACGATTCTTGGATATCATAGGCGTGCTTGCGAGCCATGACTGGCCGCATTCTACCTTTTTCAAGATGCAGATTTTCAGATCCAGACCACACGCGTGCAGAATTCCGGTTTCCCTATGATTTCAGCACCCATGCTTTTCCCAACAACAAATCGGTTAGTGGAGAGATCACCTTGGTAGAGTACGTAGTTTCCCTCGATAAGCTCGGCAAGCATGATGTTGAGCATGTGGGGGGCAAGAACGCATCCCTCGGCGAGATGATCAGCAACCTGGCGGGCGCAGGCGTTTCCGTCCCCGGAGGCTTCGCCACTACAGCTCAGGCCTATCGTGATTTTCTTGAGCAGAGTGGTCTGAACGATCAGATTCACAAGGCACTCGATGCCCTGGATGTCGACGACGTCAACGCACTGGCGAAAACCGGCGCGCAGATTCGTCAGTGGATCATGGAGGCCGAATTCCCCGAGCAGCTCAACGCTGAAATCCGCACTGCCTTCGCCGCGCTGTCGGCAGGCAATCCGGACATCGCCGTTGCCGTGCGTTCTTCCGCCACCGCAGAAGACTTGCCTGACGCGTCCTTCGCCGGTCAGCAGGAAACTTTCCTCAACATTCGCGGCGTCGACAACGTGATCCGCGCCGCGAAGGAAGTCTTCGCGTCGCTGTTCAACGACCGCGCCATTTCCTACCGCGTACACCAGGGCTTCGACCATAAACTGGTCGCGTTGTCCGCTGGCGTCCAGCGCATGGTCCGTTCCGAAACCGGCACCGCTGGCGTGATGTTCACCCTCGACACCGAATCCGGTTTCCGTGATGTCGTGTTCATCACCGGCGCCTATGGCCTGGGCGAAACCGTCGTACAGGGCGCCGTCAACCCGGACGAGTTTTACGTTCACAAGGGCACGCTCGAAGCCGGGCGTCCAGCGATCCTGCGCCGCAACCTGGGCAGCAAGGCGATCAAAATGATTTACGGCGACGAAGCCAAGGCCGGTAAATCGGTCAAGGTCATCGACGTCGAGCCCGCCGATCGCGCGCGTTTCTGCCTGACGGACGAAGAGGTCAGCAATCTGGCACGCCAGGCGATGATCATCGAGAAGCACTACGGGTGCCCGATGGACATCGAATGGGCCAAAGACGGTGACGACGGCAAGCTCTACATCGTTCAGGCTCGCCCTGAAACCGTGAAGAGCCGCACCTCGGCCAATGTCATGGAACGCTACCTCCTCAAAGAGAAGGGCACTGTGCTTGCCGAAGGCCGCGCCATCGGTCAGCGCATTGGCGCGGGCAAGGTACGAATCATCAAGGACGTGTCCGAAATGGACAAGGTTCAGCCCGGCGACGTGCTGGTCTCCGACATGACCGACCCGGACTGGGAACCGGTGATGAAACGTGCCAGCGCTATCGTCACCAACCGTGGTGGCCGTACCTGTCACGCGGCGATCATCGCCCGTGAACTGGGTATCCCGGCCGTCGTCGGTTGCGGCAACGCCACCGAGCTGCTGAAAGACGGCCAGGGCGTGACCGTTTCCTGCGCCGAGGGCGACACCGGCTACATCTTCGAAGGCGAGCTGGGCTTCGACATCAAGCAGAACTCCGTCGATGCCATGCCGGAGCTGCCGTTCAAGATCATGATGAACGTCGGCAACCCCGACCGTGCGTTCGATTTCGCCCAACTGCCCAACGCCGGTATCGGCCTGGCGCGTCTGGAATTCATCATCAACCGCATGATCGGCGTGCACCCTAAGGCGCTGCTGAACTACCCGAACCTGCCGCTGGACATCAAGGAAAGCGTCGACAAGCGCATCGCCGGTTACGCCAATCCGGTGGATTTCTACGTCGACAAACTGGTGGAAGGCATCAGCACGCTGGCCGCGGCGTTCACGCCGAAGAAAGTCATCGTGCGGCTGTCGGACTTCAAGTCCAACGAATACGCCAACCTGATCGGCGGCAAGCTGTACGAGCCTGAAGAAGAAAACCCGATGCTGGGCTTCCGTGGCGCGTCGCGTTACATCAGCGAAAACTTCCGCGATTGCTTTGAGCTGGAATGCCGTGCCCTCAAGCGCGTGCGCAACGAGATGGGCCTGACTAATGTCGAGATCATGGTGCCGTTCGTGCGTACCTTGGGCGAGGCGAGCCAGGTGGTTGATCTGCTGGCCGAAAACGGCCTGGCCCGTGGCGAGAACGGCCTGCGCGTGATCATGATGTGCGAATTGCCGTCCAACGCCATTCTGGCGGAAGAATTCCTCGAATTCTTCGACGGATTCTCCATCGGCTCCAACGACCTGACCCAGCTGACGCTCGGTCTGGACCGTGACTCGGGGATTATCGCGCACCTGTTCGACGAGCGTAACCCGGCGGTCAAGAAGCTGCTGTCCAATGCCATTCAGGCCTGTAACAAGGCTGGCAAGTACATCGGCATCTGTGGCCAAGGACCTTCCGATCACCCGGATCTGGCGCGCTGGCTGATGGAGCAGGGCATCGAAAGCGTGTCGCTGAACCCGGACTCGGTGCTAGAAACCTGGTTCTTCCTGTCGGAAGAAGACGCTCCAAAATGATGTAACATGCCGGCCCGTTTCGGCGGGCCGGGCCATATGAAAAGGGCGGTCTCAGTGATCCGCCCTTTTTTGTGATTTTTTTTAACCCGGGTTTCATCCTGGAACGTCAGCGCCGGGACAGCTCTAGCAGGCGATTTCCGATCCGGCGCCATTTTTTGAGTCAAGCACACGCACTATGCAAAGCAGCAGTTTTCTCTTCCCTGTGGCCCTGATCAGTGCCGAGCGACGTGGCGATCTGATTGAGGACGTCTACCGCCTCAAACCCGGCAACAGCCCGGACTTCACGGTCGAGCTGGCTGTGACGCGTCTGGGTTTGGTGGCAACGCCCGACGTGCGTGGCGTGCCGGTCATCCTCTTGCACGGCAGCTTTTCCAACCGGCGTTTCTGGTATTCCCCTAAAGGTATTGGTCTGGGCGCCTATCTGGCGCGGGCCGGGTTTGACGTGTGGATTCCCGAGATGCGCGGCCACGGCCTGTCGGCCCGCAATGAAGCCTATCGCCATAACCGGGTGGCGGATTACGCCCGCTACGATCTTCCGGCCATCGCTGCATTCGTCACCGAGCAGAGCGGGCAGGTGCCGCACTGGATTGGCCATTCCCTCGGCGGCACCACTCTGGCCGCAGCCCTCGGCGGCCACTATCTGGACGCCCGTCACGCCGCGTCGGTCGCGTTGTTCGGCAGTCAGGTGACCCGCAGCCTCTGGCCGCTCAAGGTTCCGCCGCTGACGTGGGGCGCGCGCCTGGTGCTCAAGCGCTTCGAACATGTTTCTGGCCCACGATTCAAACGGGGTCCCGAAGACGAACCGATGGGTGTGATCCTTGAAAGCCTTGGTTGGCATAGTCTGTTCGGTCGGTTTGGCGACAAGAAGGACGACTGGTGGTCAGGTCTTCGTCATGTCGAGGTGCCCGTCCTGTGCGTGGCAGCCGTTGGCGATCATCAGGATCCCGAGTGGGCGTGCCGCGCGTTGTTCGAGCAGTTCGGATCTGAAGACAAGGCATTCCTTCTTCTGGGGCGCGAACAGGGTTTCACCGAGGATTTCGGCCACGTTCAAATGTTGGTTAGCAAAGCGGCTCAAGCCCAGGTCTGGCCGCGAGTCGCAGAGTGGCTGAATCGTCGAAGCGCAGCCGTACAGCCTGAATCAACGCTGAACATGTCGGCAACTTGTTGAGCCCGAGGCGAGCAGGCATTCCTATGTCAGTCAGCAGCCGCTAAGCTACACGCGGTTGGGTGGGTAACGGTGGCGAAGTCGTACACAGCACTCGTCGGTCAGGTTTTTGTTCTATATAAGGAAGCATTGTGATGGAGGACGCGGTCAGAGCTGCGAGCCATCCATGGCTGCACACGCGGATTCATCCTTGTACACGATGCCTTCACTGACAGGAGCTTCTCATGCACTACATCACGCCGGATTTGTGCGACGCCTACCCTGACCAGATTCAGGTAGTCGAACCGATGTTCAGCAACTTCGGTGGTCGTGACTCCTTCGGGGGGCAGATCGTGACTCTCAAATGTTTCGAAGACAATTCTCTGGTGCGTGAGCAATCCGAGCAGCAGGGTAAAGGCAAGGTGCTGGTGGTCGATGGCGGTGGTTCGCTGCGACGCGCATTGCTGGGGGACGTGCTGGCAGAAAAGGCCGCGAAAAACGGTTGGGAAGGCATGATCATCTACGGGTGTGTGCGTGATGTGGACGTTCTGGCGCAAACCGACCTCGGTGTGCAGGCATTGGCCAGCCATCCGCTGAAAACTGACAAGCGCGGTCTGGGTGATTTGAATGTGGTAGTGAGCTTTGGCGGCGTGACTTTCCGCCCCGGCGAGTACGTGTACGCCGACAACAACGGCATCATTGTGTCGCCGAGCGCGCTGAGCATGCCGGACTGATCGAATTTTGATGCAGTCCACCAACGCAAGGATTGGAATGTTCGACGAAGAAAACGCGCAATGGGGGCTGGTACACGCCCTGGTGCTGGACGGCAAGGGCGGGGCGCGATCTATCGCCCGGACCGAGCTGGATGGCCTCCAATTGGCGCCTCACGAAAGCGTGTGGCTGCACTGGGATCGCAGTCATCCTCAGACGCAGACCTGGTTGCGCACCGCCAGCGGCCTCACGCCGTTCGTGTGTGACTTGATGCTTGAAGAGAATACACGACCCCGTCTGCTGCCCTTGCCGGACAACGAATTGCTGCTGTTTCTGCGCGGCGTGAATCTGAATCCGGGCGCAGAGCCCGAGGACATGGTGTCAGTCCGCATCTTCGCCGCGGCGCAACGGGTGATTTCCTTGAGGCTGCGCTCACTGCGCGCCACGGATGAATTGATTGACCTGCTTAAAGAAGGAAAGGGACCGAAAACCGCGTCCGAGCTGCTGGTGTATCTCGCGCAATTGCTCACGGACAAGGTGCAGGCGGTGGTCAGCGAGCTGACTGAATTGGTCGACGACATGGAAGAACGCATCGACGCCGACGAGCGGTACATGCCGGAGCACGGCAACATGGTGCACATCCGCCGAAGGGCGGCAGGCATGCGCCGGTTTCTGGCGCCGCAGCGGGATATTTATGCGCAATTGACGCGTAGCAAGATGCCTTGGTTTGTCGAGGACGATGCTGATTACTGGAACGAATTGAACAACAGCCTGACCCGCTACCTCGAAGAACTGGAATTGACCCGTGAGCGCGTGGGACTGGTGCTTGAGGCTGAGGACCGGCGGCTCAATGAACGCATGAACCGGACGATGTATCGCTTCGGGATCGTGACCGGGATCTTTCTGCCAATGAGTTTTCTTACGGGGTTGCTGGGCATCAACGTCGGCGGTATTCCCGGTTCGGAAAACCCTCACGGTTTTCTCATGGCCTGCGGCTTGATGGTGGTGGTGGCAGTGGCACAAATGTGGCTGTTCAAGCGTCTGCGATGGGTATGATCGGGAAAAAAAACCTGTTGATGCGTATGCGTGGTGTGACTCATACAACATTGCCTACGTCTTCCAGTGACATCACGTGAGGTGCCCATGCACGACCCGTTTGAAGAATCACTGAGAGACATGCTCAATTCTTCGTCCTCCAGCCGGGACGACGATGCGGTGCTGGGGCGAGTCCTGAAAACGGCGAACCGTCAGGTGGGTGCGGGCGACCTCTTCAGCCTTCTTGGCCGTTGTACGCAGGCCCTGATGATTGCCGTGAATAACGGCTCGGCTCACGTTTCACCTGTTTCCCGTCGCAAGACGACGATTGCCGACACCGCGTTTGGCGGTGCTCAAGACAAGGCTGATTGAATATGGAATTGGATCTCTGGACACAGAGCCTGGTCACCGCAATGACTGCGTTGTGGACCAAAGTTGCGAACTTCATCCCGAACCTGTTCGGGGCGCTGGTGGTGGTTCTGCTGGGTTTCGTGGTTGCCAAACTGCTCGACACCCTGCTCTCCAAACTGCTGGCAAAACTGGGACTGGATCGCCTGATGGGCGGCACCGGCCTGACCAAACTGATCAGCCGCGCAGGGATCCAGGTCCCGATTTCCACGCTGATCGGAAAGATCGTGTATTGGTTCGTGCTATTGATTTTTCTGGTGTCAGCGGCAGAATCCCTCGGCCTTGAGCGGGTGTCGGCGACACTGGATATGCTGGCGCTGTATCTGCCGAAAGTGTTCGGCGCTGCGTTGGTGCTGCTGGTGGGCGTGCTGTTGGCGCAGTTGGTCAATGGTATCGTGCGCGGCGCCGCCGAAGGCGTCGGGCTGGATTACGCCGCAGGCCTCGGGCGAGTTGCCCAGTGGCTGGTCATTATCATCAGCATTTCGGTGGCAATCAGTCAGCTGGAGGTCAAAACCGACCTGCTGAACCACGTCATCGTGATTGGATTGATTACCGTTGGTCTGGCCGTTGCGCTGGCCATGGGGCTGGGAAGCCGCGAAATTGCGAGTCAGATTCTGGCCGGCATTTATGTGAGAGAGCTGTACCAAGTGGGGCAACACCTGCGGGTTGGAGAGGTCGAAGGGCAGATCGAAGAGATTGGCACGGTGAAAACTACGCTGCTGACCGATGAAGGGGAGTTGGTGTCATTGTCGAACCGAATCCTTCTCGAGCAGCGAGTGAGCAGCCGCTGAACCGGCAAATCTGCTAATGTATGCCGCCGCAAAATTCCGGAGAACCCGAGACGCGGCGGACATTTACCTGACTGTCGGCACGACCTGTTTTGAATAAACCCCAACCGCTCTCACAGCGTTACGACCCCCGCGAGCTCTCCGATGAGGAGCTGGTAGCGCGCTCGCACGCCGAGTTGTTTCATGTGATGCGAGCGTACGAAGAGCTGATGCGGCGCTACCAACGGACACTTTTTAACGTCTGTGCGCGGTATTTGGGGAACGATCGCGATGCTGACGATGTCTGTCAGGAGGTGATGCTTAAGGTGTTGTATGGATTGAAAAATTTCGAGGGTAAATCGAAATTCAAAACCTGGCTCTACAGCATCACGTACAACGAATGCATTACGCAGTACAGAAAGGAGCGTCGGAAGCGTCGGTTGATGGACGCTTTGAGTCTCGACCCACTCGAGGAAGCGTCTGAAGACAAGACGCCAAAACCAGAAGAAAAGGGCGGACTCGATCGATGGCTGGTGCACGTGAACCCGATTGACAGGGAAATCCTGGTGCTGCGATTTGTCGCAGAACTGGAATTCCAGGAGATCGCAGACATAATGCATATGGGCCTGAGTGCGACGAAAATGCGCTACAAACGAGCACTTGATAAATTACGTGAGAAATTTGCAGGCGTGACCGAAACTTAACTCGGAGCAAATATCTCTAACGGGCAGGCAAGTTCTGATAGACTTGCCGATGAGTTGTCTCCCGATAAGGGGGACCGCTTTACAATCACCAGATGGGGATTTAACGGATGAAACTGAAAAACACCTTGGGCTTGGCCATTGGTACTATTGTTGCCGCAACTTCGTTCGGCGCGCTGGCACAAGGCCAAGGCGCAGTCGAAATCGAAGGCTTCGCCAAGAAAGAACAGTTCGACAGCGCTCGTAATTTCAAAAATAACGGCAACCTGTTCGGCGGTTCTGTTGGCTACTTCCTGACCGACGACGTTGAATTGCGTCTGGGCTACGACGAAGTGCACAACGTTCGCAGCGATGATGGCAAGAACATCAAGGGCGCTAACACCGCTCTGGACGCTCTGTACCACTTCAACAACCCGGGCGACATGCTGCGTCCATACGTCTCGGCTGGTTTCTCCGATCAGAGCATCGGTCAGAACGGCAGCGGCGGTCGTAACCGTTCCACCTTCGCCAACATCGGCGGCGGTGCCAAGCTGTACTTCACTGACAACTTCTATGCCCGTGCTGGCGTTGAAGCTCAGTACAACATCGACCAAGGTGACACCGAGTGGGCGCCTAGCGTCGGTATCGGCGTAAACTTCGGCGGCGGCTCGAAGAAAGTTGAAGCAGCACCGGCTCCAGTAGCTGAAGTGTGCTCCGACAGCGACAACGACGGCGTGTGCGACAACGTCGACAAGTGCCCAGACACCCCGGCCAACGTTACCGTTGACGCCAACGGTTGCCCGGCAGTTGCTGAAGTCGTACGTGTTGAGCTGGACGTTAAATTCGACTTCGACAAGTCGGTCGTCAAGCCAAACAGCTACGGTGACATCAAAAACCTGGCTGACTTCATGAAGCAATACCCACAAACCACCACCACTGTTGAAGGTCACACTGACTCCGTCGGTCCTGACGCTTACAACCAGAAACTGTCCGAGCGTCGTGCAAACGCCGTTAAGCAAGTTCTGGTTAACCAGTACGGTGTTGGCGCCAACCGCGTGAACTCGGTAGGCTACGGCGAATCCCGTCCAGTTGCTGACAACGCAACCGAGGCTGGCCGCGCTGTTAACCGTCGCGTAGAAGCACAAGTCGAAGCTCAAGCTAAGTAATTAGCCCTCAGCTTTGCAGAAAAACCCGGCTTCGGCCGGGTTTTTCTTTTTCTGATTTCCGAAATATCTCTGCGCAAAGTTCTCGCGGCTTCCTGGAACACGCGCTTGTAGCTGTATCCCTGGTATCAATCGAAAGCTGCGTTTCAAACAGACGTTGACTAGCGACGTCGATGCCTGATGCTCAGCGCTTGATCAGCCAGACCCACAGCAGCAGGTTCAACAGCAGCGAGAGAAGTGCGACACCACGCCAGACTTTCAGCGGCTCCCGCTCAATCAGCGGTCTGGGCCGGACTTCCAGCAGCGTCAACTCTCCCCGTTGCAACTCAAACAGCCACTGTTCGGCGGTTTCGAAGCGTTTGCCAGGGTCGGGTTGCAAGGCTTTGTCGAGATGCCGGTCGAGCCATTCGGGAGTGTCGGGGCGATAGCGGCTGGCAGAGACTGGCTGTCCAAAGCGGCGGTGCTGGAAGGCTTCAATCTCGCCGTGTGGGTAATGCCCGGTCAGCAGCACATAGAGGGTGACGCTGGCGGCGTACAGGTCCAGCGCTGGCGCCGGAACTGCGCCGTCAAACGCCTCTGGGGCAATGTAACTTGGCGTGCCAGGCACGTCACCCAACGCATCACTCGACAGGCCGGGGCAGAACGCCAAGCCGAAGTCGAGCACCCGCAACTCACCCTGCTCATCGATCAGCAGGTTCTCAGGTTTGATGTCGCGATGAAGGATGTTGCGCCGATGCAACAGGCCCACGGCACTGATCAGATCCCGCGCCAGAGAATGCCAACGCGCCCAGTCCATCGGGCCGTGTCGGGCGAATGTCTGCGCCAGTGTCTGTCCTGAGTATTCACGCATCACGTAATACAGATGCTGGCGGTCGGGCAGGGGATGCACCTCGGGAAAGAAACGGCCGGCCACGCGTCGCAGAAACCATTCTTCAAGCAGCAGCGCCTGCGCGGTGCCTTGTTCGTCATGACGGGAAAGGGGCACGGTTTTCAGCAGCCAAGGGCGACCCTGAGCGTCCCGCACCCGATACACCTGTGACTGGCGTGAATCACTGACTGCCGCTTCAACTCGCCAACCTTCGAAGGCTTGCCCGGCGCGTAGCAGTGGCGGTATGGGCCATTGCTGCAGCTGAACCAGCGTATCGCCAAGGGAATCCGCCCCGGTCTCATCCACATGGATCAGCAGGGCGCTGGCGTTGTCCTGACTGCCCGCCAGATGCGCCGCGTCGACCAGCGCTCGCACGGCGGCACCGAGGTCAGCCTGATCGTTCAGGATGGAGCGGATCGCGCTGTCGCTCAACGCAGCCCAGACACCGTCACTGACCAGCAACAGCCGTTCGCCCTGACGCAGCTCGCCGTCGAGGTAATCCACAACCACGTACTGATCCAGACCCAGTGCCCGCTTCAACACATGCTGCATGTCTGCCTGTTCCCAGACGTGGTCGTCGCTGATCCGTTGCAGCGTACCGTCCAGCCAGCGATAGACCCGACAATCGCCAACGTGGGCAAGCGTAAAGCGACGTCCGCGGAGCACCAGCGCGCTAAGGGTGGTCAGCAGGCCGTTGGCGTGCAACCAGCGATTATGCGCGGTCAGCAGTCGGTCCAAGGCTTGCGCCACGCCCCAGGTTTCTGGCGTGGCGTAGTAATCCAGCGCCAGTGCCTGAAGTGTCGCGCGCGACGCCAGGCCCCCATCGGCGCATTGACTGACACCGTCGGCGAGGGCAAACAGATAACCCTTACTGGCCGCCAGCGCAGGGGCTGGGGTAACCAGCCGGATCGCATCCTGATTTTCGACCCGCGGACCGCAGGCGCTGAATTCTGCAAAGCGCAGTGTCAGGCCGGTGGGGTGGGCGGGTCGCATTGCGGGCTGATTCATCCGTGTTTCCTGTCGGCCGATTAAACGCGTGCGGCGGTGACAGCGGCTGAGCCCCATGTGGTTCTCCAACGACGTTTGACGTTCATCAGGCCAAACCAGGCAAGCACGCCCAATAACGCAAACAGCCATAGACCCAGTTGATAATCGCCGGTGCTCTGTTTGATTGCCCCCAGACCGGCGGCCAGCAGAAAGCCGCCAATGCCGCCGGCCATGCCGATCAGGCCGGTCATCACGCCGATTTCCTTGCGGAAACGTTGCGGCACCAGTTGAAACACCGCGCCGTTACCTGCGCCCAGCCCTAACATGGCGGCGACGAACAGGCCCAGCGCTGCCCATGAATTGGGCAGATTGAAGCCTACGGCAGCGATACAGATGGCCGCGACCGCGTACATGCCCGATAAGGTACGGATGCCGCCAAAGCGGTCGGCCAGCGCGCCGCCCAAGGGGCGCATCAGGCTGCCGCCGAACACGCACGCTGCTGTGTAATAACCGGCCGTCACCGGGTTCAGGCCGTATTGGTCGTTGAAATAGCCGGGCAAGGCGCTGGCCAGGCCGATGAAGCCGCCAAAGGTGACGCTGTAGAAAAACATGAACCACCAACTGTCACGGTCGCCCAGCGCCTTGAAATAGTCAGCCATGGCTTTGCGTGGCGGACGCTCGGGCGCATTGCGGGCCATGAGCGAGAACGCCACGAGCGTCAGAACCAAGGGCAGCGCTGCGAAGCCGAACACATTGCTCCAGCCGAAGCTTGCGGCCAGCACCGGTGCAATCAGCGCCGCGAACACCGTGCCGGAATTGCCAGCGCCGGCGATGCCCATGGCCTTGCCTTGATGCTGCGGCGGATACCATTGCGACGCCAACGGCAGGGCCACCGCGAAGGAGGCACCTGCCATCCCCAAGGCCATCCCGAGCAGGAGCGCTTGTTCATAGCTGTGAATGCCCAATTGCCAGGCGCAGAGCAGGGCGAGAATGACGATGATCTGGCCAATGATGCCAGCGGTCTTGGGAGACAGTTGATCGGCCAGCATGCCCATCAAAAACCGCAGAATGGCGCCGGCGAGAATGGGCGTCGCAACCATGAGTCCGCGTTGCTGTGTGGTCAGGTGCAAGTCGGCGGCGATCTGTACGGCCAAGGGGCCGAGCAGGTACCAGACCATGAAACTGAGGTCGAAATAAAGAAACGCGGCGAACAGCGTAGGCTTGTGGCCGGCTTTCCAGAAACTTGTAGTCATCTCTCACCTCATCTGCGGAATTCGTCGCCGGTGCGCCTGGGTTTGCACCGTTGCGAGTGGAGTTGCGGACGAAGCGCACTGGCGCTTCACCCGCATTTTTTCAGGCCCAAACGAAAAAACGCCGCCACCCTGTCCGCGATACGCGAAGGGGTGTGCGACGTCTTTGTCGAGTGTGTGGGCAGCCGCCTTTGGTTGCCTGTGAGTTGATAAGCAAAAGGTGGGCCATCGCAGGTTTTTAGCGGCATTCAGCGCAAATCGGTGCCTATGAAACCTCTTGCTGTCCCGCTTTGGTGCAGTCAGCCGAGGGGGATGCCTCAGGTGTGATCATTGGGCGCACCTTCGTGACGGCGGTTGGTAAAGTTCGCGCCATGCCTCGCGCTGTCCCCCCGCGGACGTCTATAATCCGCCGCTGACTTCAGCCTCGAACGAGCCGCCCCCGCCCATGTATAACCTGGCCCGCCAGTTACTCTTCAAACTCTCCCCGGAAACTTCCCACGATCTGTCCATCGACTTGATCGGTGCGGGAGGGCGTCTGGGACTCAACGGCCTGTTCAACAAGGCACCGGCGCGTTTGCCGGTAACGGTCATGGGCTTGCAGTTCCCCAATCCGGTCGGGCTGGCGGCCGGTCTGGACAAGAATGGCGCGGCCATCGACGGTTTTGCGCAACTGGGCTTCGGGTTCGTCGAAATCGGCACCGTGACCCCGCGCCCGCAACCGGGTAATCCCAAACCCCGAATTTTCCGTCTGCCCCACGCCGAGGGCATCATCAACCGCATGGGCTTCAACAATCTCGGTGTCGATCACCTCGTCAGTCGCGTGCAGGCCGCCAACTACAATGGCGTGCTGGGCATCAACATCGGCAAGAACGTCGACACGCCGGTCGAGCGCGCGGTGGATGATTACCTGATCTGTCTGGACAAGGTGTACGCCCACGCGAGTTACATCACCGTCAACGTCAGTTCGCCAAACACGCCGGGCCTGCGCAGTCTGCAGTTCGGCGATTCGCTCAAGCAGTTGCTCGAAGCCCTGCGCATGCGTCAGGAAGCGCTGACCCAGACCCACGGCAGACGCGTACCGCTGGCGATCAAGATCGCGCCGGACATGAGCGATGAGGAAACCGTGCTGGTGGCCAGCGCGTTGCTGGAGTCGGGCATGGACGCGGTGATCGCGACCAATACCACGCTAAGCCGCGAAGGGGTTGAAGGGCTGCCGCATGCCGACGAGACGGGCGGTCTGTCTGGCGCGCCAGTGCGTGAAAAAAGTACCCACATCGTCAAGGTGCTGGCCGGTGAACTGGGCGGAAAGCTGCCGATCATCGCAGCGGGAGGCGTCACGGAAGGCAAACACGCTGCTGAAAAAATCGCCGCAGGCGCGAGTCTGGTGCAAATCTATTCGGGCTTCATTTATAAGGGGCCGGCGCTGATTCGCGAATCCGTGGACGCGATTGCCGCGATGTCCCGCTGAGATCCGGCTTGGGCGCGTGCCAATGAAAAGGGGTTCCTTGAAGGAACCCCCTTGGGCGTTAGCCCGCCGCCCGGATGGGGCGTGCATGTTTAGAGTGCTACAGCGCAAATTGTCGATGCTTTCAAAAAAGTGACGATGAGTCGAAATGTACCTTTGGTAATTAGAGTGTCAGCCGACCGCGTGAAGTTCGTTGAGTCTGTGTATACCCGCAGTGCCGGTCATACCGTCCCAGTTGTCGCCGCGTCCTTCCCGCCAGCCATTGATCCAGGCTTGGCGCACCGACGGTAGAGTAAAAGGGCAAAGCTCACGGGATTTACCAGTTACGCCGTATTGATATCCGCGCGAAAAAGCTCTTTCCAACGGATCACGCTTAAGTCTTCTCATAGGGTGTTGCCCTCGTTTGTTGACTGTTATGTCCCTGGAGACCTCATGTCGAGGTCGGGCAGAAATCTTCTGCCTGTGAATGCCCGCTGCCGGCGTCGCGGGCGGTGTGCCATCGTCATTGCGACGACGGCCTGAGGTGAGTTCTAACCAATGGCTTGGACGCTGTGAATGACCGTTTTGTCATAAGAACGTCACGGTTGAGGCATTAAGACCATAAGTGCACGCGGGTTTTGCGGGTGCCTTCGGGACGAAACGCCCTGATTCGAGGGTTTTGATGGAAATTGCGAGTCATTCTCATGGAGGATTGATGGCCGTTTGACGTCAGATTTAAATCGACGAAGGGTCAGCGATGTGACTTTTAATGACTACAGTCGTCGGGCTGAATAGCGGTTTTTTAAGATCGAACATGCCTGTCGGATGCTCCGACAGGCATATCTGCCGGATTCGAATGCGTCGGACCGGTGGAGCGGCACAACTCTGTGCCACCCAGGCGTTCTCCATGAAAGACGCCTGTTTGAATCGGGCCGGACGACGCGTTGTCCCGCCATATAGCCGAAGGCTCTGGAATCATCATGTCGGACCGTTACGAACTTTTCCTTACCTGCCCCAAAGGCCTTGAGGGCCTGCTTGCCGAAGAAGCCATCGCGCTAGGCCTTCAGGAAACCCGTGAGCACACCTCGACGATTCGGGGCAGCGCCGACATGGAAACCGCTTACCGGTTGTGTCTGTGGTCGCGGCTGGCGAACCGCGTGCTGCTGGTGCTCAAACGCTTTCCGATGAAAAACGCCGAAGACCTGTACCACGGCGTGCATGACATCGAGTGGGCCGATCATCTGGAACCTGATGGCACCCTGGCTGTGGAGTTCAGCGGCCATGGTTCGGGCATCGACAACACCCATTTCGGCGCCTTGAAGGTCAAGGACGCCATTGTCGACCGTCTGCGCACCGCCGATGGCTCGCGTCCCTCCATTGACAAACTCAACCCCGATTTGCGTGTGCACCTGCGCCTGGACCGTGGCGAGGCGATTCTGTCACTGGACCTTTCCGGTCACAGCCTGCACCAGCGGGGTTACCGGCTGCAGCAGGGCGCGGCGCCGTTGAAGGAAAACCTGGCAGCGGCCATTCTGATCCGTTCCGGTTGGCCCCGGATCGCGGCTGATGGCGGCGCGCTGGCGGACCCGATGTGCGGTGTCGGCACATTCCTTGTCGAAGCCGCGATGATCGCCGCTGATATCGCGCCGAACCTCAAGCGCGAGCGCTGGGGCTTTTCGGCGTGGCTGGGCCACGTCCCGGCGCTATGGCGCAAGCTCCACGATGAAGCCCTGGCCCGGGCCGAAGCCGGTTTGTCCAGGCCGCCGTTGTGGATTCGCGGTTACGAAGCCGATCCTCGGTTGATTCAACCCGGTCGCAACAACGTCGAGCGCGCCGGTCTCTCTGACTGGATCAAGATCTACCAGGGGGAAGTGGCCACTTTCGAACCGCGTCCTGACCAGAACCAGAAAGGTCTGGTGATCTGCAACCCGCCCTACGGCGAGCGTTTGGGCGATGAAGCGAGTCTGTTGTACCTCTACCAGAATCTCGGTGAGCGTCTGCGTCAGGCCTGCCTGAACTGGGAAGCGGCGGTGTTCACCGGTGCCCCCGACCTGGGCAAGCGCATGGGCATTCGCAGTCACAAGCAATACGCGTTCTGGAACGGCGCTTTGCCGTGCAAGCTGCTGCTGATCAAGGTCCTGCCGGATCAGTTCGTCACCGGCGAGCGCCGCACCCCCGAGCAGCGCCAGGCCGAGCGCGAGCAAGCGGCTTATGACCAGACGCCGGATGAGCCGCAGGAACACAAGTTCAACAAGAACGGCAACCCGATCAAACCCGCGCCACTCCCGGCACCGGTGATCGAGCAGCCGCGCCTGAGCGAAGGCGGGCAGATGTTCGCCAACCGCCTGCAGAAAAACCTCAAGGCATTGGGCAAATGGGTCAAGCGCGAGGGCATCGATTGCTACCGCGTGTACGACGCCGACATGCCGGAATACGCGATGGCCATCGACCTGTATCACGACTGGGTGCACGTTCAGGAATACGCCGCGCCGAAGTCCATCGACCCGGAAAAAGCCTCGATCCGCATGTTCGACGCGCTGGCCGCCATTCCTCAGGCGCTGAACATCGACAAGAGCCGCGTCGTCGTCAAACGCCGTGAGCGTCAAAGCGGGACAAAGCAATACGAGCGCCACAGCGCCCAGGGCAAATTCAATGAGGTCAACGAAGGCGGCATTAAGCTGCTGGTCAACCTGACCGACTACCTGGACACCGGCCTGTTTCTCGATCACCGGCCGATGCGTATGCGCATTCAGCGTGAGGCGGCAGGCAAGCGTTTCCTCAACCTGTTCTGCTACACCGCGACCGCCAGTGTGCACGCCGCCAAGGGTGGTGCGCGCAGCACCACCAGCGTCGACCTGTCGAAAACCTACCTGGACTGGGCGCGCCGCAATTTGTCACTCAACGGGTTTTCCGACAAAAACCGTCTGGAGCAGGGCGATGTGATGGCCTGGCTCGAGGCCAGTCGCGATGAATACGATCTGATCTTCATCGATCCGCCGACCTTCTCAAATTCCAAACGCATGGAGGGGGTGTTTGACGTGCAGCGCGATCAGGTGCAATTGATTGACCTCGCCATGGCGCGTCTGGCCAGCGGCGGCGTGCTGTATTTCTCCAACAACTTCCGCAAGTTTCAGCTGGAAGACAATCTCGCCGAGCGTTATGCGGTCGAGGAAATCACCCAGCAGACCATCGACCCAGATTTCATCCGCAACGGCAAAATCCACCGCGCCTGGAAGATCACTGCCCGCTGACCGGGCAGCGTGGGCTGGGAGCGTCCGCCGCACTGGCGGGCGCACTCCGCCTGCCAGATATGCAGCACTATGCAAACTAATGGCGAATAGCTATAAGTGAAGCCTGGTCACGTGCCGCGGCAGCATGGTGGCGCCCTGAGTTCAGCCTATGTCGTCAAACCGTTCTTCCAGCAAGATCCTGGGCTTCATCAACGAAGACACGTCGTCGTGGGTGGTCGCTTTGCTGGTGTTCTCAGCGGGTGCCGTGTTGACGGCCTTGCTGGCAGCAACCAATGCCAACCTGTATCAACGCCAACTGCGTCAGCGCTTCGAGCTGTTGGCCGAAGAGCGCGTCAGCCGTATTCAAGACCGGCTCGAAGGGCAAATTCGCCAATTGGACAGCCTGCGTCGGTTCTTCGTGTATTCCGACGAAGTGTCTGAAGAGGAATACAACGGTTTCGCCCGGCCCCTGCTGACGTTCACTCAAGCTTATTCATGGGCACCCAAGGTCTTGGACAGCGATCGTCAGGCGTTCGAACAGCGCGCCCGCGATGCCGGGCTGCGTGACTTTGCCGTGCGTGATCTCGGTGGTGAGCAGGGTCTTTCAGTCGCGTCCAGACGTGCGGTCTATTACCCGGTGCGCTTCACTCAAAGTCGCAGCACGCTCAAGCTGCCGCTGGGCCTGGATGTGAATGCCGAGCCTAACCGCCAGGAAGTCCTGGAAAAAGCCATCTGGTCCGGTGACATGACGGCGTCGCCGCATATAAACCTGCTGGGGGTGGAACCCGAAAACAGCAGAGGCGTCCTGCTGGTAGCGCCCGTGCAATCGCGTTCCCATTCCGATGCCTCCGCACAAGGGGCCTTGGAGGGGTTTCTGATCGCCGTCATCAGCCTGCGCAAAATGATGACTGATGGCTTGCCCGCCAGTGCCGAGGACAACCTCACGCTGACGCTTGAAGACGTCACTGATGCCTCTTCTGCGGACGTGCTATACCAGTCGCCCGCGGGCGCGATGCCCGGCGAGCTGTTGATGTCGACCACCCTGAACTTCGCCGGTCGGATTTACCAGTTGCGCATACGTCCGACGTCCGTGTTCATGGGCGCCAACCCTTCGTCCAACGACAGCGTCGTGGTGCTGGGCGCCTTGCTCAGCTTCATGCTCAGCGCGTTGCTCTACGTCCTCATCAGCCAGCGTCAGCGGGCGTTACGCCTGGTGGCGCAAAGCACCTTGCAATTGCGGCGGCGCGAACAGCAGCTGCGCACGGCCCACAGTCAGTTGCGGAATGTGCTGGACGCCGCGACCCAAGTGGCCATTGTCGCCACCGACATGAACGGCTTGATCACAACGTTCAACATCGGCGCCGAGAAGATGCTCGGCTATCGCAGCGCTCAGGTGTGCGGCGCCTGGACCTTATGCCAGCTGCACTTGCCCTCTGAACTCGCTGCCCACGCTGGCGAATTGAGTCAGCGCTACGGGCGTTCGATCGACCCCTGCGAAGCGATGCTGATCGAAACGGTGCAGGAGCAGGGGCATCAGGCCAGTGACTGGACCCTCGTGCGCGACGATGGCAGTCATGTACGGGTAAGCATGCAGGTCAGCCCGGTGCTCGACGAGCAGGGGCAATGGATCGGCTACCTGGCGGTGTGCCTGGACATCACCGAGCGCAAGCGAGTGGAGGAAGAGCTGCGCACGATGTCGGTCACCGATGCCCTGACCGGTGTCTACAACCGCCGCTACTTTCAGGAGCGTCTGCAAACCGAGGTGTTGCGGGTGGAGCGGCACGGTGGCGTGTTTTCGGTGGTGATGCTCGACATCGATCACTTCAAGGCCATCAACGACCATCTGGGCCATGCGATGGGGGATCACGTACTGCAAGCGATCTGCGAGCGACTGTGCCTTCGCCTGCGCCGCAGCGACGTGTTCTGCCGACTGGGCGGCGAAGAATTCATGGTCCTGTGCCCCGACACCGATGGCGAGCAGGCTCACGAACTGGCCGTGGATCTGTGGGCCGCCTTACGCGCCGAGCCGGTGGACGGCGTGGGGCGGGTCACTGCCAGCTTCGGCATCGCCAGTTGGCGTGAAGGCGAGGGCGCCGATGCCCTGTTGCTGAGGGCGGATTCCGGGGTGTATGCCGCCAAGCTGGGAGGGCGTGACCGGATACAGGCGGAGTTGGACTGAGACAGCGGGCGTTGCCTGCCGCACTGTGCAGATGAAGAATGCTGCAGCGTCTGGTTCGGGACAGGCCGTTGAGGGGTAATTGGCGGCATGCTGCCACGAGGGAGGGAGGAGCGACGTGTCAGCGGACTGACACATCGCTGGCGCCGGCAACGCCGGCTCAGACTTACAGGGCAGTGCAGCGCCCCGGGTCAATGCACCCGTGCGCTGCTGGGGTCACGCACTCAACGTCGGCGGTAGCTCCATCAGCTTGTCGAGGGTGATCGGCAGGTCCCGAATGCGCTTGCCGGTGGCATGGGACACGGCGTTCGCCACGGCAGCCGCCAATCCGGTGATCCCGATTTCGCCGATGCCCCGAGCGCCGAATTCATTGAGCGCGTAGTCGGGGTAATCGAGAAGGATGACGTCGATTTCCGGCTGGTCTGCATGCACCGGCACTACATACTCTGCGTAATTGTTGTTCACCGGCATGCCGTTGCGCTCATCGAAGTCCGTGCCTTCGAACAGCGCCATGCCGACCCCCATCACTATCGCCCCTTCGACCTGATTCAGCGCGGTCTTGTGGTTGATGACCTTGCCCACGTCGATGGCGCTAACCACACGGGCGACCCGCAGGCGGGAAATGCCCGGGTCCCATCGCACCTCGACGAAATGCACCCCGAACGAGCGGAACGAATGCTTGCTCGTGTCATTCATCCCGGTCTTCGCTTCGCCAAATGCGCTGGACTGCTTCTGCGCCTTGAGCACATCGGCGATGGCATAGGTTTTGTCACCGCTTTTCAACCGGCCTTGCTCAAAGCTGATCTGGTCGGCCTTGACCCCTGCGAACACCCCTTTGGGCGCCGTGGACAGGGCCTTTAGCTGCTCGATGGCCTGGCGTGTCGCCTCGGCAATGGCCGGCAGCACGCTGGCCGTGGCCCAAGAGCCACCCGACACTGGCGCAGGCGGGAACGACGAGTTGCCCAGTTCCACTTCGATGTTGTCCAGCGGCAGGCCGGTGATGCTGCTGACCACCTGCGCGACGATGGTGTAGGTGCCGGTGCCGATGTCCTGCACGCCGCAAATCGCATAGGCCGTGCCGTCGGCGCGTAATGACACCTGCGCCTCGGCCGGGGTGCGATAGGCGTCCCAGTTACAGGCTGCCATGCCGTAGCCGATGATCTCATGACCGTCTTTCATCGAGCCCGGCTGCGGATTGCGTTTGCTCCAGCCGAAGCGCTCGGCGGCCTGATCGATGCATTCCTGCAAGTGATTGCTCGACCACGGCAAATTCTGGCTTTCATCGCGCTCGGAGACATTGAGCTTGCGGAAGGCCAGCGGGTCCATGCCGATCTTGTCGGCCATTTCGTCCATCGCCGATTCCAGCGCGAACAGGCCTGGCGCGGCACCCGGCGCGCGCATCGAGGTTGGCGTGCCGCGATTGACTTCGATGATCTGGTGGCTGGTCAGTACGTTGGCACAGCTGTAGAGACTTTTCGTCGACGTGCCGCAGTTCTCTTTGTACGGGTCCGTGAACGAGGTGGTGTTGATCGACTCGTGACGCACTGAGACCAGCTTGCCCTTGTCATCCGTCGCCAAGCGTAACCGCTGCCGGGTTTCCGGACGGTGGCCGGTGGTGGTGAACATCTGTTGGCGAGGCACGACCACCTGTACCGGGCGGTTGAGCACCTTCGCTGCGCCACAGGCGGCGACCGAATGCGGCCAGATCCACAGTTTGCTGCCGAATCCGGAACCGATGAATGGCGCGCGCACTTCGACTTTCTCCGGGAGCATGCCGAAGATTTTCGCCAGCGAATTGCGGTGTGCAACCACGCCCTGACTGGCCTCGTAGACAATCAGCCTGCCGTCTTCCCAACTGGCGACGGTGGCGTGCATTTCCATCGGGTTGTGGGTTTCAACCGGCGTGGTGTAGGTCGCATCGATGCTGTGGGCGGCACCATCGAAAGCAGCCCCCGCGTCGCCACGGCTGTGCCCCGGGCTTCCATCCTGCAGCTTGCCGGCCTTCAGGCCCTGTTCGAGATTGGCTACCGCGTTGCTTTTGCTGTAGCTGACCTTGATCTTGTACGCCGCGGCCCGAGCGTGCTCGAAGGTGTCGGCCACCACCAGCGCCACGAATTGCCCGGCGTAGTAAACGGTGTCGTCCTCGAACGGCAGGCGGCTTTCGTCGGACTTGGCCGCCTTGAGGATTTGCGCGAAGGACATCGGCAGCGTCGAGTTGTGGTACAGCGCGGGAAAGTTGCCGTGGTGGAAAATCTCCAGAACGCCTGGTGATTTCCGTGCCGCGTCCAGTTCCAGACCGGTGACTTTGCCACTGGCGACGGTACTGAACACGCCATAGCCGTAAGCCATGTTTTTCAGGTGATGGTCGGAGGCGTACATCGCGTCCCCGGTGACTTTGCGTCGGCCGTCTATTCGGCGTGGCGCCGAGCCGATCATGCTTGAATCCGTCATGTCGCGTTCCTCCCGGTCAGGCCGTCAGCGTGCTGAGGTTGCGCACAATGGCCTGCTGCCCGAGGGCGATCTTGTAGGCGTTGTGGCGGTAAGGTTTGGCCCCGTTCAAGGCGAGGGCTGCGGCTTTTTCCATGTTCTGCGGGGTCAACGTCGCGCCTTTCAATGCGTGCTCCGCTTCCAGGGCGCGCCAAGGCTTGGTGCCGACGCCCCCCATCGCAATGCGCGCGTCGCGCACGGTGTTGCCGTCCATCACCAGAATCACTGCGCTGGAGGCCAGAGCGAACTGGTATGAGGCGCGATCGCGCAGCTTGAGGTAGCCAGACTTGCTGTTGGCCAGCGGCGCATCGAGCACCACGTGGGTGATCAGCTCATCGTCCTGCAAGGCGTGTTCTTTCCACGGCGTCGAGCCGGGCAACAAATGGAAGTCGAGGAAATCGATGCTGCGCGGGCCTTTCGCTCCCTGCACCAGGACCTTGGCGCCAATGGCGGCCATGGCCACGCACATGTCCGAGGGATGGGTTGCGATGCATTGATCGCTGGTGCCCAGCACGGCATGCACGCTGCGATTGTGGCCGTCGATGGCGGCGCACCCTGAACCGGGCTCGCGTTTGTTGCAGGGTGAATAGCCGTCGCGGAAGTAGTTGCAGCGGACCCGCTGCATGACATTGCCCGCGGTGGTGGCTTTGTTGCGTAACTGGGTGGTCGCGCCCGACAGCAACGCCTGGGACAGCACCGGGTAATGCTCGACGATGTGCGGATGGTGGGCGAGGGCGGTGTTGGTCACCAACGCGCCGATGCGCACGCTGCCGTCCTTTTGTACCTCGATCTGCTTGAGAGCGAGGTGATTGACATCGATGACCTGATCGGCGGGCATCACGTCCAGTTTCACCAGATCGAGCAGGGTAGTGCCCCCTGCCAGAAAGAACGCCGTCTGGCTTTTCGAATGGCTGGCGACGGCTTGTTCGACACTGCCAGCGCGCACGTAATCGAAGGCTCTCATCAGGTCACCTCCTGCAACTTGATCCGCGCGCTCTGGATGGCGGCGAGGATGTTTTTGTAGGCGCCACAGCGGCAGATGTTGCCGCTCATGGCTTCGCGGACGCTGTGGTCGTCGCTGCCAATGTTCTTGTCCTGCAATATCGCGACGGCGCTCATGATCTGGCCGCTGGTGCAATAGCCGCACTGATAGGCATCGTGTTCCCAGAAGGCTTCTTGCACGGGGTGCAATTTGCCATTCTTCGCCAGGCCTTCGACAGTGGTGATGTCATCGCCTTCGTGCATGGCCGCCAGCGACAGGCACGAATTGATGGCCGTGCCATTGGCGTGAACGGTGCAGGCGCCGCACTGGCCGTGGTCACAGCCCTTTTTGGTGCCGGTCAGGTGCAGGCGATCACGCAGTACGTCCAGCAGCGCGGCGTTGGCCGGCAGATTAAGGGTATGGGTCTGGCCATTGACCTTGAGGGTCATGCGCCGTTCGTCCTTGGCGGGCGGGTCGCTGTCGTCCTGCACCGCGGCCTGCGCTTCCAGCGCTTGGGTCCAGATCGGCGCGGTGGCGGCCGCAAGACTCGACACGCCGATGGATTTGAGAAAGTTTCGTCGCGAGGGCACGGTAAACGCCGTGAGATCGGAGGGTTCGGTTTTATCAGGCTGATCGGTCATGAAAAGGGTTCCTCGTCAGCATGGAAGCGAGCCAGGCGCCGACGGTGGGCGGTGCGCAGGCGTTTGCGGCAGGGGTGTCAAGCCACCCACGATAATCAAACTCGAGCGTGTGCATTCACTTGAAAAGGTACCTGCACTGTTGAGCTTTTTTCTTCAATCCCGTCACGTGCTCATGGCCCAAGGGGCGTTGACGTTATTGAGGGAAGGGTGACGCAGGCAAACCACGTCAGCGCAGCTCCAGAAGCAGTGACCATGCGCTCGACAATTGGTTGCGAAGAACTGAGCGAGTCAGGCCCAAGGGTTGTCGATAGGCTCGTTGCCGGACCCTGGATCGTGGCGCTCGACGTGCAGGGAATCGTTTGTCGGTAGGGGCATTGGCGGCACCGCGGGACGCGTGGGTCATGTCGGGTCTTGGCCGTCGAAGGATCCGACCCGCGAGTGCGAAAAATCCTTCATTTCACGGAAGACCTGCCGATACAGCATCAAGAGTCAGGCAGCTGTCACGTGAAATGTCGTGAAATCCTCATTTTTTCGTCGTTTATAGACAGTTGGAACGAATATGGCGCTTGCATCCCTCCGTCCGACGCCATGAAGATAGCCCAGTCCCACGCTGGCAATGGAGCGCCTATGAATTCCCACGTCTCGAATCCTGCTCAGTGCTTCATGGCGACCCGGGATATGGCGTATCAGGCCGATGAAGGTCCGGAACATGCCGCCTCGATGATCGACGACACCTCCCTTGAATCACTGCTCAAATCCGCAACCGCCGCTGTGCCGACACTCAGTTGGGCGGCCTACCGCGCGAACCGTCATATGCACCTGCTGGGACAGGGCGACCCGGCGACCGAATGGCCTCAGCTGATTCCTCGGGAAGGCTTCGATGCGTTCTGTCGCGATCATGGTTTGCATCGCTGGGTCACGGGGCACGGCGAGAGTCCGTTGGGTTGGCTGCTGACGCCCGAGCACGAGTCGAGCAATCCGTTTCTCCTGGCGCTGGCCGGCCAATTGGGGCTGCGCCTGCAGACCGATGCCCTGACCCGCGCCCAGGCCACTCAGCGGGTGCTGTACGAAATCACCTACCTGGCCAGTTCCACACGCGATCGTTCGGCGTTTCTGCAGGGCGTGCATCGGCAGCTTTCGACCCTGATCGACGCTGAAAACTTTTACCTGGCGCTGTACGAAAGTCACAGTGGCAAGGTCACTTACCCCTATTACATCGACATCACCGATGTGGACGCGCTGGAGGCCGAGACCCAGGAGTTCATCGACCCCGAGCGGCTGTCCATGACCGGTTACGTATTGACCACCGAGCAGCCGCTGTTCGTGGACGCGGCCGGGATTGAACAGGCTCAGGCGCAAGAGCGGTTTTACTGCGTGGGCCATCGACCTGAATTCTGGATGGGCGCGCCACTGAAAAATGCTTCCGACGAGGTGTTCGGCATGCTGGCGATGCAGGTCTATGACGTGTCCCGGGTTTACAGCGTCGAGGATCAGGAGCTGTTTCTGGTGGTCGCCCGGCACGTTGCCATGGCGCTGGACCGCATCCTGCACCGTGCTCACCTCGAAGAAACCGTGGTGCGCCGCACGCTGGAGTTGTCGCGGCTCAACGATGCGCTGCGAAACGAAGTGGCCGATCGCGAGCGCGCCGAACATCTGCAGAGTGCGCTGTTCCAGATCACCGAATTGTCCAGCCAGCCCGGCGACATGACCGACCTGTTCAAAAGCCTGCACGGCATTGTCGGCGAGCTGCTGTTTGCCCTGAACTTCTACATCGCGCTGTACGACGACGCCACGGACGAAGTGACCTTCCCGTACTACGTCGACGAGCGTCTGGTACGCCGCCCTGATCCCCGTCGGGGCGAGCGCGGCTTCACTGAATACGTGATTCGCCAGCGAAGACCCTGCCTGATCGACAGCGCCGAAGCCAGGCGCCTGGAGGGCAGCGGCGAAATCACTATCCAGAACGAGATCAATCGCTCCTGCTCCTGGCTCGGCATCCCGCTGTTCGAGGGCGATACGGTGCGCGGCGTGCTGGCGGTGCAGAGCTATTCGCCCCACGTCAGCTATTCGCTGCGCGATCAGGACCTGCTGACTTTCGTGTCGCGGCACATTGACACCGCGTTGTCCCGTCGCAGCGCCGCTGAAGCCATTCACACCGCCAACTTGCGCCTTGAAGCCAGGGTGCAGGACCGCACGCGGGAGTTGGATTACGCCAACGCCAAGTTGCAGCACGAAAATGCTCACGACTCCCTGACCGGATTGCCCAATCGCAGCCATCTGCAACAGCGGCTACAAGTCGCCTGGCAGGCGTTCTGTAACTACGGTCAGGACTTGGCGGTCATGTTCATCGACCTCGACCGCTTCAAAATGGTCAACGACAGCCTGGGTCATCATTCAGGAGACCTGCTGCTGATTCAGGCTGCGGATCGCTTGCGCAGTTGCATGCGCGACAGCGACCTGCTGGCGCGGTTGGGGGGCGACGAGTTTGCGGTGCTGGCCTACGCCGCGCCGCCAGACGTCACGGTGGCTATCGCCGAACGCATCCTGCTGGCGTTTGACGTGCCGTTCTACATTGACGGCCATGCGGTGTTTTCCTCGTGCAGCATCGGGGTGGTGGGTGCTGATTTGCAGTTCCACAAAGAGCCGGCCGACTTGCTGCGCGACGCCGATACGGCGATGTACCGGGTCAAGAATGCCGGGCGTGACAGCTACGCGGTGTTCAACCAGGAAGTGCGGCGCGAGGTGTCCGACCAGATGGAGCAGGAGGGTGCGCTGCGCAACGCGCTCAAGCGCACCGACGAATTGCTGCCGTACTTTCAGCCGATCATCGACGTCGCCACCGGCAAGATCCTGGCCTTGGAAGCGCTGATCCGCTGGCGTCAGGCCGATGGCCGGGTGATCGCCCCGGGCCTGTTTTTGCCTGCGCTGGAAGGATTGCGCCTGATCGGACGGCTGGACTTGTACATGCTGCAACAAGTGGTGGCGATGCTGGCGCAACCGAGCCATGCGCACTGGCCGACCGTGCACGTCAACTGTTCAAGCTACAGCATCAGTCGCCCGGAGTTCGCCGGCGAGGTGCTGGGGCTGCTGGCCCAACACGGCGTGGCGCCTTCACGCATCTGTCTGGAGCTGACAGAGGGCGCGCTGGTGGCAGAACCGGAACTGGCGCGTCAGGCGATGAAGCATCTGGCAGACAACGGCGTTTCCACGGTACTGGATGACTTCGGTGCAGGCTTCTCGTCGCTCAGCTACGTGCACCAGTACCATTTCAGCGGCTTGAAGATCGACAAATCCTTCACCCTTGAGCTGACCACCAGCTCCCGCAGCCGCGCCATCGTGCGGGCCATCGTGCGCATGGCGGAATCGCTGGGGCTGACGGTGGTTGCCGAGGGCGTGGAAGATGCCGATACCCTGCAACTGCTGCGTGAAATGGGGGCAGGGCAGGCGCAGGGGTATTACTTCTCGATGCCGGTGCCACAGGAGAAGCTGGATTTGAGCGGGTTGCTGTGACCCACCGCAGTCGCTGCCGTTGTGCCTCCGATGTCGCCCACAAGACGGGTGGTGTGCCGACGTTTACCGAACGACACAGACCCTGTGGCGGTCCGGCTTGTCGGTGCTGGCTCTGTGATATCGCCACCGTTGGCAAGCCATGCCGATACTACGATGGCGTTCAGATAACCCACGCTTTCCAGCCCAATACGCCCTTGCTAGACTCGCGCTCATGTCCGAATCCGATCCGAATACTCGCCCAGCTCCTCACGACTACGCGTTCTGCCCGGTGATCACCGCGCTGGAGGTGATCGGCGAGCGATGGGTGATTCTCATTCTGCGCGACCTGCTGCGTAATCCCTCGCGACGTTTTCAGGATTTGCAGGACTCGCTCAAGGGGTGCGCCCCGAGCACGCTGTCCACCCGGCTCAAGGCCCTGGAAGCCAATGGTTTGGTCGAGCGTCGTCTGTATGAGCAGCATCCGCCGCGTCTCGAATACCTGCTGACCGCCAAGGGGCGGGAAGTCGGGCCCGTGGTGGCTTCGCTGCGTGACTGGGGTCTGCGTTTGCAGGGTGAATAGCCACCACGCTGAGCGCCCGGAGCGGCTAAGGCCTGCCGATCCCGGCAAGGCAACGCCGACATTGCCGCTTCCTTCGAAACCTCCTACCCCTTGCACCCTGCGCAGGGCGGGCCTTTCCGTAGATGTATCAGCATGTGGCACTGCTTTTGCTGCTGTCGAGGGTGCATCGATAACCTGATAAGGAGGTGAAAGATGATCATTGATAACAGTACGATCCAGCACTTCGTGTCGAAGGCCGTGGCTCACACGCACTACGACACGACGGACAAGGATGCGTATGCCGCTGCGACGCCCAGCGCTTCCGCGCCGGTCGCCGCGCTGGCGAGCATCACCGACAGTTCCACTCAAAGCAGCGCGGATCAGGGCTACAACGAGTCGTTCGCCAAAATGATGGTGAACCTCAAAGCCTCCCTGGCCAATGCCACGGCCGAGGTGTCGGATGACGACAAAGCAGCAGCGGCAGCGGCGTTCGCGGCGACTGGCGACAAACAGATCGCGGCGTCGGACAGCGTCAGCAAAACCGTCGATACCGAAATGGCGGCGGTCGATAACAGCGACACCAGCAACCGTAGCAGTTCTTCGGCCAAGGCCGATTTTCTGGCGTACATGAACCAGACCGATGCCGAGAAGGTGCGTCAGCAGCTGACCGGCGTGAGCAAGGAACAGTACGACAAAATGACGCCGGAGCAACAAGCGGCCGTGGACAAGAAAGTGGCTGACTTGCAGAAACAGAAAACCGAGCTGCAAACCGCTGAGCAAGAGGTCAAAGCCAAGATCGCCATGGCGAAGGCGGAAATGGCCTGAGTCTTGGATGTTGGCGGTGTGGGGCATGAAAGAAGAAGGGGCGGCGGTGATCACCGCTGCCCCTTTTTTTGGATTGAATATTTGTTCCGTCGGGCTTAAAGCCGCGTCAGCTTTTCCAGTGCAGCGTCTGCGAGAAATGACGAGCGACTCTTGATGTTATGGTCACGCACATATCGGTCAATGCGTTGAATTACGAAGCCGGGCAACGTGACGTTGACCTTTTCCGTTTTGCCTAGATAAGGCGCGATATCGATCTCCAGCATCCCCCAGCCCATTCCCGCATAGTCGGGATGATCATGATGCCGTTTTGCGGAGGTCGGCATGGGTACGGGATGGCCTGCGGTCACCTGCTCTTCCAGCATGATATGAGCAACCTCGACGGCGGCGTTGTAAGCCTCCTCGAATGTGTCGCCCGCCGTCACGGCGCCCGGAATGTCCGGAATGTGAATCCCGACAGCAGTGGTTTCGTTGCCCCACTCGATGGCGATGGGATATTGCATAACGTGCTCCTGCGAAAGAATCAGGCCTGTTCTGCTGGGCTGAGCCATGCGCGCCTCCTGATGCTTTTTACGGTTCCTAAGGGCAGATCTTTTTTCGGGTGTGGCACCGCGATGGAATAAGGGCTGCGCGGATGGGTAAACATGTGATGACTTCCACGACTCCGTTGGAACGTCCATCCTGCCGCTTCCAGCTCTGCTATCAGTTCTCTGCTTTTCACCACCCACATCCCTTTGAGGTTCAAGGTTGTCGATGGTCGTCAAGGGGCGATGGTAGATCAAGGAAGAAGATGTATCTAGAGGTATGAATAACCCACACCACTGCAGCCGCTTTTATAGGGCACGCGTTACCCTATGGCGTTAGACGAATGCCAAGAGGCTGGCTCAAGAAACAAAAAAACCGGCGGCGGGCCGGTTTTCTGATCGTGTAGCAGCTGTTCAAACCACCTGATCCCGATACGGCAAATCAGGCCCCTCGCGGGTGCACGTTACAGCTGCAGCCGCCACGGCAAAGTTCAGCATCTCGGTCAGGGTGTCGCGGCTCAACGTCGGCAGACTGGCCGGGGTGTCGAGTCCGCGTTCGGTGAGAAAGGTGATCAGCGCCGCCTGGAAGGTATCGCCAGCGCCGACGGTATCGGCCGTTCTAACGTCCCGGGCCGGAACGGACCAGTGGCCGAGTTCACGGGTGAAGACCGTGGCGCCCTGGCGGCCGCGGGTCATGATCACCAGTTGGCAGTTGTGCTGCAGCCAGCCTTTGGCCACGGTTTCCGCATCGAGATCGGGGTAGAGCAGATGCAGGTCTTCGTCGCTGACCTTGATGAGGTGCGCGTGCTCGGCGAACTTGGCCACTTGGCTGCGCCACAGTTGGATACTCGGGGCCGGGTTCAGGCGCACGTTGGGGTCGAAGGTGATCAGGCGCTTGCCACTTTCGCGCCGCACCAGCGCCAGCAGCGCGTCGGCCACGGGTTGCACGACCAGCGAGAAGGACCCCACATGCAAACCCCGCACGCTGTCGTCCAGATCGGGAAGCTGATCCGCGGTCAGCAGCCGATCAGCACAGCCCTCGCCGCGAAAGCTGTATTGCGGTGAGCCATCGGCGCCCACCGCGACCATTGAAAGCGTGGTAGGGGCGTCGAATGGGATCAGAAAATCATCCCGTACGCCTTCTTTTTCCAGCACCGCCGCCAGGCGTTTGCCGAGATAGTCGGTGGAAATACCGGCGAAGAAACCGGCGTCCACGCCCAATCGGCGCAGGCCGACTGCGACGTTGAAGGGCGAGCCGCCGGCGATGGCCTGGTAGCCGATTTTGTTGAGTTGTGCGCTGTCCGGCTGACTGAAAAAGTCGAACAGTGCTTCGCCACAGACCAGATACATAGGTGCTCCGTTAAGGGCAGTCGTCAGATGCCCTGCAATTGATTGCGGTAGTGCTGATAAACCGTATGGTAAGCGGCCACATGCTCGGGCAACGGCCTCGTTTCGCTGCTGGCGTCCAGACTGACACAGCGTTCGCACAACGCCTGCAACGACTCGCTGCCGCCGCTGACGTGTGAATGGCACCAGGCTGCTTGAATCGCTGCGCCCAAGGCAGCGGCTTCGGTTCCGGTGGTGCAGATGACCGGTGTGTCCATGATGTCGGCGACGATTTGCCGCCAGATCGCGCTCTTCGCACCGCCGCCGATCAGCCGGATATTGGCGCTTTTGATCCCGCTTTCACGCAGCAGGTCCAGCCCGTACCGCAGACCAAATGTCGTGCCTTCGACCACTGCGCGGCACAGGTTGGCCTGGGTCAAATTGGTGCTGTCCAGCCCCAGAATGCTGCCGGTGGCGTGGGGCAGGGCGGGGACCCGCTCGCCGTTGAGGAACGGCAGCATCAGCACCCCTTGGGCACCGATGGGCGACGACGCGATGGCGGCGTTGAACGCGCCGATGTCCAGCGCGAACAGCTCGCGAATGGCGCTGGTGGCGTTGGTCAGGTTCATGGTGCAGATCAGCGGCAGCCAGCCGCCGGACGACGAACAGAAGGTCGCCACCGATGGCTGCGCGCTGACATTGCCTTCGTCGGCAAACGCATACACCGTGCCGGACGAACCCAGGCTCATGGTGATCGAGCCCGGCGCGATGTTACCGGTGCCAATGGCGCCCATCATGTTGTCGCCGCCGCCGCTCGACACGATCGCCTCGGGATTGAGGCCCAGACGTTCGGCGATGGCGGGCAGGATCTTGCCCACAGGTTCGTGGGCTTCCAGTAATGTGGGCAGCGCTTTGACCAAACGGCCCGTCGGGTCGATGTGGTTGAGGATGTCAACGTCCCATTCGCGGGTCCGCACGTTGAAATAGCCGGTGCCGGACGCATCGCCGAATTCGCTGCAGCAGCGCCCGGTCAGCCAGTAATTGAGGAAATCGTGGGGCAGCAAAATCTTGTCGATCTGCTGGAACAGCTCGGGAAACTGTTCTTTGGTCCAGAGCAGCTTCGACACCGTGTACCCCGGGGCGATGGCGATGCCCAGGCGTTCCAGCGACCCGGATTCACCGCCCAGATAATCGAGCAAACGATCATTCTCGGGGGCTGATTCGGTGTCGCACCAGAGCTTCGCGGGACGCAATACGTGGCCCAGCGCGTCGATCATCACCAGGCCGTGCTGTTGGCCGGACACACCAATGCCCTGAATCTCGGCACCGGAAATGCCCGCTTGCGCCAGCGCCGCGGCGGTGGCCTCCTCAAAGGCCGTGAGCCACTCCTGCACATCCTGTTCGCGACGCCCGTTGGCACCGCTGATCATGTGATGCGCCCCTGAGCCTTCGCCCAAGACTTTACCGCTGACTGCATCCAGGACGATGGCCTTGGTGCCTTGGGTACCGCAATCGATGCCGAGAAACATGTTCACCTCATCCTTATCAAGCGCTCAGACGGTTTGTGCCAACAGGTTTTCCAAGGTTTTGCTGACCCCGAGCTGCTTGAGGCTGTTCAGGTTTTTCTCTAACGACGCTACGAACTCAGGGGATTTCGGAATCGCCGCGCCGAAGATTTCCTCGACCTCCAGCAAGCGCTGAGTGATCAGCACGTCGTCGGCCACCAGCGCTTTGCAGAAGTCGGCGCGAGGGTCGACGACCTTGTACTCGACGCCATTTTCGCCCTTGAAATCACCGGTGCTGTTGCCTTGCAGGTACAAGGCCCATGCGGCCACGACCAGCGAAGCGCGGTCCATATTGCCTTGATCGACGATCAAACGGTTGATGGTCGGCACGGTGAATTTCGGAAATTTCGACGAGCCATCCGAACACACGCGTTCCAGCTGGTCGGCAATCGCCTGATTGGAGAAGCGGTCGATCAGCGTCTGCTTGTACTCGGTCAGGTCGATGCCTGGCACGGGCGCCAGCTGCGGCGTGACGTCGAGGTCCATGTAGGTGCGGATGTAGTCGACGAACAGCGGGTCGTTCATGGTCTCGTGAACGAAGCGATAGCCCTTCAGCGCGCCGAGGTAGGTCAGCGCCAGGTGACTGCCGTTCAGCAGCTTGATCTTCATCTCTTCGTACGGCGTGACGTCGTCGGTGAACTGCACGCCGACTTTTTCCCAGGCCGGGCGGCCGTTGACGAACTTGTCTTCCAGCACCCATTGCACGAACGGCTCGCAAACCACCGGCCAGGCGTCGTCGATGCCTTTGGCGTCATGCAGTTGCAGGCGGTGGGCGGTGCTGGTCATCGGTGTGATGCGATCGACCATGGCGTTGGGGAAGCTGACGTTTTCGGCGATCCAGTCGTGCAACTCGGCATCGCGCAGTCGAGCGAACGCCAGCAGCGCCTTGCGGGTCACGGCGCCGTTGTGGGGCAGGTTATCGCAGGACATCAGGGTGAATGCCGGGGTGCCTTCTGCGCGGCGTTTCGCCAGCGCGGCACACAGGTAGCCGAACACGGTTTTCGGCGTGGCCGGGTGCTGCAGGTCGTGTTGAATCTGCGGCAAGTGGCTCATGAACTCACCGGTGCTGTCGTCGATGCAGTAGCCGCCCTCGGTGATGGTCAGCGAGACGATGCGAATCTCGGGGCTGGCGAGCTTGTCGATCAGCGCGAGGTCGTTGTCGGTGGACATCAGCATCTGGCTCATGGCGCCGATGATGCGGGTCTCGGTGTCCGGGGTGTCGCCCAGCTCAAACAGGGTGTAGAGAAAATCCTGGCCCTTGAGCGCCTCGAAGTTGGCGCGGTCTTCTTCCCGCAGGCTGACGCCGCAGACGGCCCAGTCCAGGCCTTCGCCTTTGTTCATGAGTGCATCGGTGTAGAACGCCTGGTGCGCACGGTGAAAGCCGCCAACGCCAATGTGGGCGATGCCCTGGCGGCGGTCTTCGAGGGCATAGGAGGGCAGGTTGATGCCTGCTCCCAGGTTCGACAGGTTCTGTTTGTTCAGTTTCATGACTGCATTCCCGATTCTGTGAGGGCCGCCGTTCAGGCAGCGGCGTGCAAGGCTTTGCGGATGACCTGGCCCTGTGCATCGAACAGGTGGCAGTGGGCGCTGTCCAGGTGCAGGTTGAGGGTTTCGCCGTACTGGCTGGCCAGGTCGCCGCGAATGCGCATGGTCAGCGCTTCGCCGGATTGCGTGCGTACGTGGCAATAGGTGTCGCTGCCCAGGCGTTCGCTGACGTCAGCGACCACCTGCAGTTGGCAGTCGCCTGCGTTGGCCAGCTCCAGATGCTCCGGGCGAATGCCCAGGGTCACGGCATCGCCGACGCTTTGCTGCGCGTTGGTGAACGGCAGACTGATGGTGGTCCCGGCGTCCAGCGTGACATCGCAGCCGCTGGCGTCGACGCGGCTGACCTTGCCCTTGAGGAAGCCCATTTTCGGTGTGCCGAGGAAGCCTGCCACGAACAGGTTGGCCGGGTGGTGATACAGCTCAAGGGGCGAGCCCACCTGTTCCACACGCCCGCCGTTCAACACCACCACCTTGTCGGCCAGGGTCATCGCTTCGACCTGATCGTGGGTCACGTAAATCATGGTCGCTTCCAGCTCTTTGTGCAGGCGCGACAGCTCCAGACGGGTCTGCACCCGCAGGGCAGCGTCGAGGTTGGACAGTGGCTCGTCGAACAGAAAGATCTTCGGGTTGCGCACGATGGCACGGCCGATGGCGACGCGCTGGCGCTGACCGCCCGACAGCTGCTTGGGTTTACGTTCCAGCAGCGGGCCGAGTTCCAGAATGCGCGCGGCTTCGGCGACTTTCTTCTCGACCTCGGCTTTCGGCGTGCCGGCCAGGTCGAGGGCGAACGAGAGGTTTTTGCCCACAGTCATGTGCGGGTACAGGGCGTACGTCTGGAACACCATCGCCAGGTCGCGCTTGGCCGGGGTGACTTGGGTGATCTCGCGGCCATCGAGTTCGATGCTGCCGCTGGTGACGTCTTCCAGACCGGCGATCAGGCGCAGCAGTGTGGATTTGCCGCAACCCGACGGGCCGACGAAGACCACGAACTCGCGGTCTTTGACGTCCAGGTCGATGCCTTTGATGATCTGGTGGCCGTCGAAGCCTTTTTGCAGATTTCTGATTGTCAGGTTAGCCATGTGGGGCTCCAGTTTTATTCTTCAAATTCATCAGTTGTAGGAGTGAGCTTGCTCGCGATTGCGTGATGTCAGGCGATACATTCGTTTCAGATATACCGCGATCGCGAGCAAGCTCACTCCTACAGGGGTCTTGTTACTTGACTGCACCAAACGACAGGCCACGCACCAGCTGTTTCTGGCTGATCCAGCCGAAGATCAGGATTGGCGCGCACGCCAGGGTCGACACGGCCGACAACTTGGCCCAGAACAGGCCTTCGGGGCTTGAATACGAGGCGATCAGCGCGGTCAGCGGGGCGGCGTTGGACGAGGTCAGGTTCAGCGACCAGAACGCTTCGTTCCAGCACAGGATCAGCGACAGCAGTGCGGTCGAAGCCAGCCCGCCTTTGCAGATCGGGATCAGCACCTTGAAGATTTCCTGGCGCGTGGTCGCACCGTCCAGCCGCGAGGCTTCGAGGATTTCGCCCGGGATGTCCTTGAAATAGGTGTAAATCATCCAGACCACGATCGGCAGGTTGATCAGGGTGTAGATCGCGATCAGGGCGAGACGCGAATCCAGCAAGCCAAACGTCTTGGCCAGCAGGTAGATCGGCATCAGCACGCCCACCGGCGGCAGCATTTTGGTGGAGAGCATCCACAGCAGCGTGCCCTTGGTGCGTTTGGTCTCGAAGAACGCCATGGAATATGCGGCCGGCACCGAAATCAACAGGCACAGGATCGTCGCGCTGAAGGAAATCAGGATCGAGTTCCAGGCGAAGTGGAAGTAGTCGCTGCGCTCCTGAATGTGCAGGTAGTTTTCCAGCGTCGGCGTAAAAATGAACTGCGGCGGCGTGGCGAACGCGTCGATTTCGGTCTTGAAGCTGGTCAGCACCATCCAGAAGATCGGGAAGAATATCAGCGCCGCAATCACCCACGACAGGGTGCCGAGCAGCACGCTTTGCAGGCGACGGGATTGTTTGAGCGTCATCATGACCTTGCCCTCAAGACTTGTCGGTGAGGTTTTTGCCGATCATCCGGATCAGGATGATGGCGGCAATGTTGGCGATGACCACGGCAATCAAGCCGCCCGCCGATGCCATTCCCACGTCGAATTGCAACAGCGCCTGGTTGTAGATCAGGTACGCCAGGTTGGTCGATGCGAAGCCCGGACCGCCGTTGGTGGTGGTGAAGATTTCCGCGAACACCGACAGCAGGAAGATGGTTTCGATCATCACCACCACGGCAATCGGACGCGCCAGGTGGGGCAGGGTCAGGTGCCAGAAGATCGCGATGGGACCTGCGCCGTCGAGCCGCGCGGCTTCTTTCTGTTCCTGGTCCAGCGACTGCATGGCGGTCATCAGGATCAGGATCGCGAAGGGCAGCCATTGCCACGAGACGATGATAATGATCGACAGCATCGGGTAATTGGCCAGCCAGTCGATGGGCTGGGCGCCGAACAGCTTCCAGACGGAGGCGAGGATGCCCGAGACCGGGTGGAAAATCAGGTTCTTCCAGATCAGCGCGCTGACCGTGGGCATGATGAAGAACGGCGAAATCAGCAACACCCGGACGATGCCGCGGCCCAGGAACTCGGTCGCCTCCAGCAGGGCGGAAATCAGCACACCGAGGATCACGCTGATCGCCAGTACAGAGCCCACCAGCAGCAGGGTATTCATCGCGCCGGGAAAGAAGCCGGAGTCCGTGACGAAGTATTCGAAGTTCTCAAGGCCGACGAATTCGTTCTCGCCAGGGTTGAGCAGGTTGTAGCGAATCAGCGAGAAATAGATGGTCATGCCCAACGGGACGATCATCCAGACCAGCAGCAACAGCACCGAAGGGCTGACCAGAAACCAGCCAGGCTTGGTCACGCTGCCTTTCTGTTGGTCTTTATCGCCGGCCGTGGCCGTGCGAGGGGGGAGGGTTGAGGTGTTCATGATGACTCCGAACCGGGGCTAACGCAGTGAACGTGGCAGCAGCGACAGGGCGTCGACTGCTGCCTTGAAACAGAGGGGATCAGCCTTTTTTCGGGTAACCCGCACGCTTCATGTCACGCTCGGTGGCGCTTTGTGCCTGAGTCAGCGCAGCGTCCACCGTGGTCGAGCCCACCAATGCAGCGGAGAACTGTTGACCGACGTTGGTCCCGATCTGCTGGAACTCGGGAATGGTCACCAACTGAATGCCCACGTACGGCACCGGCTTGAGGGTCGGTGCTTTCGGCGTCACGGCCTTAAGGGATTCGAGGGTGATGTTGGCGAATGGCGCCGCCTTTTTGTACTCGTCGGTGTAGGTCGATGCGCGAGTCCCCGGTGGCACGTTGGACACGCCGTCGGTTTTGGCGACCAAGGCGGCGTACTCTTTCGAGGTTGCCCACTCGGTGAACGCGCGAGCGTCCTTGTCGTTCTTGGCGCTGGTCGGAATCGCCAGGGCCCACGAGTACAGCCAGGCCGAGCCTTTGTCGGTGACTTCGTGCGGCGCGTAAGTGAAGCCAACGCTGTCGGCGACCTTGCTCTGGGATTTGTCGGTCACGAAAGAACCGGCGACGCTGGCGTCGACCCAGATGGCGCACTTGCCGCTGTTGAACAGCGCCAGGTTTTCGTTGAAGCCGTTGCTGGAGGCGCCGGGAGGGCCGTCCTTTTTCATCACGTTGACGTAGAAATTCAGCGCGTTCTTCCACTCTGGCTGGTCGAACTGCGGTTTCCAATGCTCATCGAACCAGCGTGCGCCGAACGAGTTGGCGACGGTGCTGATCAGCGCCATGTTCTCGCCCCAGCCGGCCTTGCCACGCAGGCAGATGCCGTACTGCTCTTTCGATTTGTCGGTGAGTTTGTCGGCGAATTCGGAAATCTGGGTCCAGGTCGGACGTTCCGGCATGGTCAGACCGGCGGCCTGAAACAGGTCTTTGCGGTAGTAGGTGATCGAGCTTTCGGCGTAGAACGGCAGGGCAAACAGCTTGCCGTCTACGGACAGGCCGTCACGTACCGAAGGGAAGACGTCGTCCAGCGCATAGGATGCGGGCAGGTCGTTCATTTCCTTCAGCCAGCCCTTGGCGCCCCAGAGTGACGCTTCGTACATGCCGATGGTCAACACGTCGAACTGGCCGCCCTTGGTGGCGATGTCCGTGGTCAGGCGCTGACGCAGCACGTTCTCTTCGAGGACGACCCATTTGAGCTTGATGTCGGGATGTTGTTCTTCGAAGGTCTTGGACAACCGCTGCATGCGGATCATGTCGCTGTTGTTGACGGTGGCGATGGTTACATCGCCCGCTGAAGCACTGTTGCAGAGGGTGAAACCGAGAGTGAGACAGGTGCCAGCCAGCAGAACTTTTGCAGAGGTCTTCATGTATCTCTCCTCTTCTGCGCCCAATGAACGACAGAAGCCTGGTTATTGTTTTTGTTCCTTCCGGAGTCTGGAGGAAGTCAGTGGATTACAACGGTCCGCACGGGCAATGACAAATCCTGCCGCACACTTGAACTGATACTTTCTTGCACTGGGAGTTCAGACGCCGAGACCCCCAAACGGCGTTTGGGCATGGCGCGGCGCAGTTCCAGCGTAGTTGACGGGGGCGGATGCGTAGCGAATCAGTACAGGTTTTGTTCGGTCAGGCGTTGCACGGCCAGCCGCCGATAGTGCGACGGCGTCATGCCTTTAAGCTGCTGGAAGCGCCGGTTGAAATTGGAAATGTTGTTGAAACCGGACTCGAAACACACGTCAGTCACCGGTTTGTCGCCATCGGCCAGCAGCTCGCAGGATTTGCTGATACGCAGCCGATTGACGAATTCGACGAACGTCCGGCCAGTGGCTTGCTTGAACACGCGAGAAAAATACGTGGGCTTCATTCCCAGATAGTCCGCCACTTCTTCGAGGGTCAACTCCCGCGCGTAGTGGGTGAAGATATAGTCCACTGCCTTGTTGGTGCGCTCGACCGCATGATCATCCGACAGCTGCGACGCCCTCGTCCCCGACAGCAGCTGAAAATCATCACTGGCGGCCAACAGTTCCAACAGAATGAAGAAATGCCCCAAGCGGGTCATGCCATTGGAATCGGCGATCTTTTGCATCAGCTTCATCGCCTGGCGGATCGTGCGCTTGTCGCGAAACTCGATCCCGTACTGTGCCCGCTCCAGCAAGGGGGTCAGCGTCTTCAATTCGGCGAACACCTGATTGCCGCTCTCCAGCAGCTCTTCCGTGAAATTCACCAGCATGTCGCGCTTGGGCACCACCTCGTCTTCCTCGACCTGGCTGATCCAGTTGTGTGGCAGGTTGGGGCCGGTAAGAAACAGCGTGCCAGGGTAGAAATTGCCGATGTAATCCCCGACGAACACCTTGCCCGAGCTGGCGACGATCAGGTGCAGCTCGTACTCCTTGTGAAAATGCCAGCGCACCAGCGGGCACGGAAAACCATGCTCGCGATAAATGATCGACAGGCCATTGTGATCGTCCATCAACTCATAGGACGGGTCGGTGACTTTTGTTGTTTTGGTCATGCGGGTGCCGGGTGTAGGGGGCTGCGTGGGGTTAATGTGCACTATTTACCGAGCGGAATACAGCGGCGCTCCTCAAACGAAGACGACCTCCACCCGACCTTCCTTGCGTGAGCGAGGGGCCGCCTTCACTACGATCTGCACGTCACGACCAAGGCGCGCCAGGCAGTCGATCATCTTGGTTTCGCTGATGCCGCGAAATTTTCCTCTTAGCATTTCCGACACCTTCGGTTGTGGCATGCCCAGGATTTCTGCGGCCTGAGCCTGGGTCAGGTGACGCGCTTTGAGAATGCTGCCGATTTTCGCTGCCAGCTGCGCCTTGACCAGCATTTCCCCCGCATCCGGGAGGCCAACGTCGGCATAGACGTTGCCGCTGCCATGCTCGATTTCAGTCATGTTTCATTCCTTTCCAATGGGATTCTGCGGCCATGAGCCGAGCCTTGATCATGTCGATGTCAGGCTGTGGTGTCTGGATGCCCCGATTCGATTTTTTCTGGAAACAGTGCAGCACATACACCGCCTCGCCGAACCGTAAGGTGTAGACCGCCCTGTACGTGTTTCCATAGCAGTCCTCGACCACCTCCAATACGCCGGCATGACCGAAACCTTTCAGCGGTTTTGCATTCGAGTGCCTGTTTCCGGTTTGCGCGAGATACAGCGCATAACCAAAAGTGTCCTGAACGTCCGCGGGCATGTTGATGAGGTCCTTTCTACTGCTAGCCACCCAGAAAAGTGGCTTTTCAAGTCCGTGAGACATGGCCGAAATTATACCTATATGGGTATCAAGTCAAACTGTCGCCTTTGCAACGACAGACCAGGCCAGTCACTATCCTGACCCACGGCCTTTGGCGCCAACCTGGAACGGTTACCCCATGAAAAAAATCCTCGTCATCGGCATCGGCGCGGGCAACCCCGAGCACATCACCATTCAGGCGATCAAGGCGTTGAATCGGGCGATGGTGTTTTTCATCCTCGACAAGGGGTATGCCGATGATGAGTTGTTGCGCCTGCGGCGGGAGATTTGCGAGCGGTATATCGAAGGTGATGGGTATCGCCTGGTGCAGGTGCAGGACCCTCGCCGTGAGGAGGATCCGGCTTCCTATCAGCACGGCATCGAACACTGGCACGAGCAGCGGGCGGCGTTGTGGGAGCGCTTGATCACCGAGGAACTGAAGCCGGACGAAACGGGCGGGTTCCTGGTGTGGGGCGATCCGGCGCTGTACGACAGCACGCTGCGGATTCTCGAACGAATCCTGTCGCGGGGGAACGAGGCGTTCGAGTATGAGGTGATTCCAGGCATCACCAGTGTTCAGGCTTTGGCAGCGCAGCATCGAATTGCCTTGAACCGCATTGGCGAACCGATTCGAATCACCACCGGGCGCAGGCTGGCTCAGGAGGAGGGGGGCGACATCGACAACGTCGTGGTGATGCTGGACGCGCAGTGCGCGTTCGAACGGTTTGCCTCGCACGACCTGCACATTTATTGGGGCGCGTACTTGGGGACTGAGGATGAGGTGCTGATTTCAGGGCCGTTGAAAGACGTGAGCGAGCGGATCAAACAGGCCCGGGAAGCGGCGAGGGCGAGGAAGGGGTGGATCATGGACACCTACCTGTTGCGGCGGGATTTAGGGTGAGCGGCTCGGCGCGGGCCGGGATGGATAGTCTGGCTTGGACTGTGGGAGCCGGTTTGCTGGCGAATATGGTGCTTCAGACAACATTGAAGTGTCTGGTGTGACGCATTCGCCTGCAAGCCCGCTGCCACGGGATGTATTCATTCGGAAATCGCCTGCCGTATGCGTAATTGTGTAGAAGGGCGCGGTAGCAAGCCGGGCAGGCGCTTCAGTCTTTCCGATTCTTCGCCTCGATCCACTGCGACATGTATTGCGTGCTTTTGTGCTGGTGGTGCCGAAGCATGGCGCCGGTGAAATTCGCGGCCCGGTGGGCTGGCAAATCTTCGAGTAACTGCCGAATACGCTCAACCAGCGTTTTGCAGTGCACCTCGAAGCGAAAGCGTTCAGCCAGTATGTGCCATCCCGCCGTTTGGGCGTCTTGCCAGGCCACCTGATCGGTGTACAGCCGAACTGCCTCATCTGCCAGGGCCTGAGCATTACCCGCCACTGCGCCGGGAAACGGCAGGTCGCCCTGCATGCCCTCGGCACCGATCGGCGTGGTGACCGTTGGGGTGCCGCAGGCCATGGCGTCCATCACTTTGCCTTTGATGCCCGCACCGAAGCGCAATGGCGCCAGGGAGACCCGCGCGGCCGACATCACTTCCAGCGCATCCTCGGCCCAATCTTTAATGTGAAAGCCCTGGGCCGCATTATGCAGCGCTGTCGCCTTGGGCGGCGTGTAAGCGCCATAGACGTGCAGCTGCGCCGTCGGCAACTGCTGGCGGATCAGCGGCCAGAGGGTGTTCTTCAACCACAGCACGGCATCCCAGTTGGGCGCATGGCGGAAATTGCCGATGGTGAGAAAGTGCTGACGCTGGTCAAAGCCCCGACCGTGGGCAGGTGGGTCGCGCAGCATCAGTGGGCAGAGATGCAGCAATTCGGCAGGCACCCGAAAATACCGGGTCAGCAGATCGAGCTCGACGTCGGACACCAGCAGATTCAGGTCGCAGCGATAGAACGAGGCGATTTCCCGCTGAGCCAGGTCGGTCACGGCCATCCGCCTGAACATCTCTGCATCGGGGGCAGCGAACAGGGCATCCGAACAATCCCTACCCGCTTTTACGACGTCTTTGAGCAACTGCTGCCGGGCCTGCCGCAAACTTTGCAGGTCGCAGGTTTCCAGCACCCGCAGGGCGTCTGGCGCATGTTTCTCGACCCGCCAGCCGAATTGCTCCTCCATCAAAAACTGATCGAACAGCACCACGTCCGGCTGAAGCTCAGCGACAAACGTGTCGAAGCGGCTGTCGTTCACGGCAATGGCGACTTCGTCGATGCCCAGGCGGGTCAGATCGGCGCGTCGCTCGCCCTCGGTGGCCGCGCTGGCGAACGTGATGCGCCAGCCCTGTTCGAGAAAGCAGTCGATCAATTGCATGACATGGCCGCTGGCGGCCGAAGAGCGTGGCTCCGGCCACACATAACCGATGATCAGGACATGCAAATCGGGTGCGGCCAGAGCAGAACGATCACTTGCCAAGGATGCCGTTCACCTTGTCCCGCAACTGATCGATGGAAAACGGCTTGCCGATCGAATGCATGCCTGCGGGCACGTCAATGTTCTCGGCGTAGCCGCTGGCGAACAGGATCGGCAACGTCGAGCGCAGCACCGCCGCCTGCTTCGCCAGATCGATGCCGTCCATGTCCGGGAGGCCCTTGTCGGTCATCATCAGATCGATGACCTGCGTCTCGTCCTGCAGGAAGGTCAACGCCTCGCCGCCATCGGCCGCTTCGAGCACGGTGTAGTCGAGCTCTTCGAGAACGTCGACGATCAACATCCGGACGATGCTGTCATCTTCAACCACCAGGATCGTGCTGGTTGGGTGGGGCATAAAATTTCCTTCGAAATGGCAAAAGACGGAACGAGCGACTTCCGCCCGATCTGCTGAAAAATAAAGCCAGCGATTGTGACAAGTTCCGCGCCGCAAAACGACAATCCAATTGAGTGTGATAGCGCGAGGCAGTCACTCGAACGTATAGTACGCCGACTTTTACTCCCTGACCAAAGTCAGAAAATTCAGTCGTGTATGTCAGAAACTGGAGTCTTTTTCTGAACATTGCGGCAAACTCCGTTGTTTAGCCGAATATGTCCTGGGCCCTTGCGATGATCCACACCTCTGCTGTCGATGAGCAACGTTTCCGCAAACTCCTGAGCCGCAATGTCAGCTTGCCCTTGGCGGTCGGCGTTCTCAGTGCCGCTTTCTTCGTGATCCTGATTACCTACCTGCTGTCGGTGATCCAGTGGGTCGAACACACCGACCGGGTGATCAACAACATCAACCGGTCGTTGAAGCTGTCGGTGGACATGGAAACCGGCATGCGCGGCTTCCTGTTGACGGGAGACGAACGCTTCCTGGACCCCTACGAAGTCGCCAAGCCGAGCATCATCGCCGAGCTGAAAGGGCTGGAGGATCTGGTCGCCGACAACCCCGAGCAGGTGGACCGTTTCAAGCGCCTGGCCGCCATGCAGGAATCGTGGAACCAGTTTGCGCAGGAGATGATCGCGCTGCGTCGCAACGGCGGTGATTACGCCACGCCGATCCAGAACCGTCGGGGCAAGCGTCTGGCCGATGAAATTCGCGATCAATACGATCAGGCAGCGAATATCGAACACCAATTGCGTCTGAACCGAAACACCGACGTCACCCACACCACCGTGGTTTCGGTCGCGCTCTACATCGTGTTTATCCTCATCGTCAGCGGCATTCTGGCCTGGGTCGGGCGTCGCGACATGACCGCGCTGTCGTCCACCTACGCGTCCAATCTCAAGGCCCAGCAAGATGACGCCGAACGCCTGGCCCATGTCGCGTGGCTGCGTAACGGGCAAAGCGATCTGGCCGAGCAAGTCATTGGCCAACTGACCCTGAACCTGTTGGGGCGCAATGTCCTGCAGTTCTTTGCGCACTATCTGGGCGCGGTGGTGGCTGCAGTCTACGTGCGTCAGGAACACGGCGGCCTGGTGCGTGTCGCTTCGTATGGTTTTTCCCGCGAACAGGAATTGCAGGAACAGTCGCTCTACAGCGGCGAAGGCGTGGTCGGCAAATCCGCCGAGCAGGACGAAATCATCACGCTTAATGACGTGCCGATGGACTATTTCAAAGTCTCGTCGGGGCTGGGCGACGGCGCGCCGCGCAGTGTGATTGTGGTGCCTACGAGCAACGATGATCAGGTCAACGGCGTGATCGAACTGGGCTTTCTCCGCGAACTGACCCCGCGCGACATCGAGTTCCTCGAACTGGTGGCTGATAACGTCGGCACCTCGATCGAGGCGGCGCGTTATCGTCAGCGTTTGCAGGAGGTCCTGGCCGAGACTCAGCAACTCAACGAAGAGCTGCAAGTGCAACAGGAAGAGCTGCGCACCGCCAACGAAGAACTGGAAGAGCAGTCGCGGATTCTCAAGGAATCCCAGGCCCACCTGGAAACCCAGCAGGCCGAGCTGGAGCAGACCAACGAACAGCTCGCGGAACAGAGCCAAGCGCTGGCCGACCAGCGCGACGCCCTGGACCGCAACAATGAAGAGCTGAATATCGCTCAGATCGAGCTGCAAGCCCGTGCTGACGAGTTGCAGCGTTCAAGCAAATACAAATCCGAATTCCTCGCCAACATGTCCCATGAGCTGCGCACGCCGCTGAACAGTTCGTTGATTCTGGCGAAACTCCTGGCCGAGAACCCGCTGGACAACCTCACCCAGGAGCAGGTGACGTTTGCCGAGTCGATCTATTCCGCTGGCAACGACCTGCTGAACCTGATCAACGACATCCTCGACATCTCCAAGGTCGAGGCCGGCAAACTGGACATGCGCCCGGAAAACAGCAGCGTCAGCCGCCTGGTGGACAGCCTGCGCATGACCTTCCAGCCCGTCGCCGCCGACAAGCAGCTGCAGTTCTCGGTCGAGGTTCAGCCGGGTGCGCCGGTGTCGCTGTACACCGATCGCCAACGTCTGGAACAGATCCTCAAGAACCTGCTGTCCAACGCGATCAAATTCACCGAAACCGGCTCGGTCAGCCTGACCGTGTCCCGTCAGCCCCACGAAGGCATCGTCTTTACCGTGCGCGACACCGGTATCGGCATTGCCCCTGATCAGCAGGAAAGCATCTTCGAGGCCTTCCGTCAGGCCGACGGCACCACCAACCGTCGCTACGGCGGCACGGGGCTGGGCCTGTCGATTTCGCGGGATCTGGCGCGTCTGCTGGGCGGTTCGATCACCGTCACCAGCGAACCGGGACAGGGCAGTATCTTCACGCTAGTGCTGCCAGAAGAGTACGTCGAACAGAACCCGTTCATTGACGCCACCCCCGTGACCGCGCAGGCCGCCCCTGCGCCTGTTCTGGCTCCGCCTGCACCAGCGCCGGCGCCAGCGCCTGTGGCCACCAGGCCGGCGCCTGCCGCCGAAGCCGTGCCACGCTTCGCTGACGACCGCGACAAGGCGCCATTCAGCAAGCGCTGCATTCTGGTCATCGAAGACGAGGTGCGTTTCGCCCATATCCTCTATGACCTGGCGCACGAACTGGGCTACCACTGCCTGGTCGCCCATGCCGCAGACGAAGGCTTCGATCTGGCGTCGAGCTACCTGCCCGATGCGATCTTGCTGGACATGCGCCTGCCGGACCATTCAGGCCTGACGGTATTGCAACGTCTGAAAGAACTGCCGAGCACCCGGCACATCCCGGTTCACGTCATTTCTGTCGAAGACCGCCAGGAAGCCGCGTTGCAAATGGGCGCCATCGGCTATGCGGTCAAGCCGACCACCCGCGAAGAACTCAAGGACGTGTTCGCTCGCCTCGAAGCCAAGCTCACGCAGAAAGTGAAGCGGGTGCTGCTGGTCGAAGATGACGCCCTGCAGCGCGACAGCATCGCCCGCTTGATCGGCGACGATGACATTGAGATCACCGCCGTCGGCTTCGCCCAGGATGCGCTTGAATTGCTGCGCGACAACGCTTACGACTGCATGATCATCGACCTGAAACTCCCGGACATGCTCGGCAATGACCTGCTCAAGCGCATGTCCACCGATGAAATCTGCGCATTCCCGCCGGTCATCGTCTACACCGGCCGCAACCTGACCCGCGACGAAGAAGCTGAGCTGCTGAAGTATTCGCGCACCATCATTATCAAAGGCGCGCGCTCCCCTGAGCGCTTGCTGGACGAGGTCACGCTGTTCCTGCACAAGGTCGAGTCGCAACTGTCGAACGAGCGGCAGAGGATGCTCAAGACCGCCCGCAGCCGCGACCGCGTGTTCGAAGGCCGCCGGATCCTGGTGGTCGACGACGACGTGCGCAACATTTTTGCCCTGACCAGCGCGCTGGAACACAAAGGCGCCATCGTCGAAGTGGGGCGTAATGGTTTAGAGGCGATCGAAAAGCTCAACACCGTCGAGGACATTGATCTGGTGCTGATGGACGTGATGATGCCTGAGATGGATGGTTTCGAAGCGACCACCCAGATCCGCAAAGACCCGCGCTGGCGCAAGCTGCCGATCATCGCCGTGACCGCCAAAGCCATGAAAGACGATCAGGATCGCTGCCTGCAGGCCGGTTCCAACGATTACCTGGCCAAGCCGATCGACCTGGACCGCCTGTTTTCGCTGATCCGTGTGTGGTTGCCGAAAATGGAACGTATCTAAAGGGATCGGATCAATTGACCACGCCCGTTGAAAGACCAGGTTTTACCGATGGCCCATGAGCGAAACACCGAGATCGAACTGCGTTTGTTGATCGAGGCGATTTACCTGAAGTACAGCTACGATTTTCGCGATTATTCGGGCGCGTCGGTCAAACGACGCGTCGTTCACGCGCTGCGTCATTTCGAGTTGAATACCATTTCGGCGCTGCAGGAGCGGGTGTTGCACGATCCGTCGGCGTTCATGCAACTGTTGCAGTTCCTGACTATCCCTGTGAGCGAGATGTTTCGCGACCCGACGCACTTCCTGGCGATTCGGCAGGAAGTGGTGCCGTTGCTCAAGACCTACCCCTCGCTGAAAATCTGGATTGCCGGATGCAGCACGGGGGAGGAGGTGTACTCGATGGCCATCCTGTTGCGTGAGGAAGGGTTGCTGGAGCGGACGATCATCTACGCCACCGACATCAACCCCACGTCGCTGGAGAAAGCCAAGCAGGGCATTTTCTCGATGGAGAACATGCGCGGCTACAACGAGAATTACCTGAAAGCTGGGGGTAAGCGTCTGTTTTCCGAGTACTACACGGCGGCCTATGATCACGCGATTTTTGACAAGACCTTGCGCGAGAACGTGACCTTCGCCGACCACAGCCTGGCCACTGACAGCGTGTTTTCCGAGACGCAGCTGATCTCCTGTCGCAATGTGCTGATCTATTTCAACAAGAAGCTGCAGGACCGGGCGTTCGGGCTGTTTCACGAGTCCCTGTGTCATCGCGGCTTTCTGGTGCTGGGCAGCCGGGAAACCCTGGAGTTTTCCGGTTTCAAGGACAGATTCGAACCCTTGGTCAAACATGAGCGGATTTATCGCAAATCATGAGAACGACGTTTCCAGGCGGCGCGTCTGACCTGCCCGCGTTACCGAAGGTAGACGCGATTGTCGTCGGCGCCTCTGCGGGTGGGGTCGAGGCATTGCTGAAAATATTCAAATCGCTGCGCCGGGGCTTCAGTCTGCCTATCATCGCCGTGCTGCATTTGCCTGACGAACGCCGTAGCCTGCTGGCCGAGGTGTTCGCTTCGCGCTTGGCGATACCGGTGAAGGAGGCCGATGACAAGGAGAGCATCGTCCCCGGCACGCTGTACTTTGCCGCACCCGGTTATCACCTGTCCGTGGAAGCGGACAGAACCCTGTCGTTCAGTCAGGAAGAGCGGGTTTATCACTCCCGTCCCAGCATCGATATTCTCTTCGAATCCGCTGCGGACGCGTACGATGCACGGCTGGCCGGGGTGTTGTTGACCGGCGCTAACAACGATGGTGCCAAGGGAATGGCACGAATCAAGGAATACGGTGGTCTTACCGTGGTCCAAGACCCTGCCCAAGCGCTGGCACGCACCATGCCCGACGCTGCACTGGCCTTGCTCACACCGGACTTTCTCCTGCCTTTGCCCGACATTGGCCTCTTGCTTGTCGAGCTGGAACGAATTGCATGCTGAGTGAAATCAAAGCCAAGTTGCTGATCGTCGACGATCTGCCGGAAAACCTGCTCGCGCTTGAAGCACTGATCAAGCGCGAAGATCGACAGGTGTTCAAGGCGCTGTCCGCCGACGAAGCGTTGTCGCTGCTGTTGGAGCATGAATTCGCCATGGCGATCCTTGACGTGCAGATGCCGGGCATGAACGGGTTCGAGCTGGCCGAGATGATGCGTGGCACCGAAAAGACCAAAAACATTCCCATCGTGTTCGTCAGCGCCGCGGGCCGTGAGCTGAATTATGCGTTCAAGGGCTATGAAAGCGGGGCGGTGGACTTCTTGCACAAGCCGCTGGATATCCATGCGGTGAAGAGCAAGGTCAACGTGTTCGTCGATCTGTATCGCCAGCGCAAAGCCATGAAGCAGCAGGTCGAGGAATTGGAGCGCAGTCGTCAGGAGCAGGAAGCGCTGCTGCGTGAATTGAAATCCACACAGAACGAACTGGAACACGCGATTCGCATGCGCGACGACTTCATGTCCATCGTCTCCCATGAAGTGCGCACGCCGCTCAACGGGTTGATTCTGGAGACCCAACTGCGCAAGTTGCACTTGGCCAAGGACAACTCGTCGGCGTTTACCATGGACAAGCTCAAGGCCATGGTCGAGCGTGACGAACGCCAGATTCAGAGCCTCATCCGTTTGATCGAAGACATGCTCGACGTGTCGCGCATTCGCACCGGCAAGCTGTCGATCCGGACCAGCGCGTTTGATCTGGCAGAACTGGTGGTCAATCTGGTGGAAAGCTACGCCGCGCAAATTGCAGCTGCCGAAAGCGTGGTGACGCTGCACGCCAGTGAACCGGTGATCGGCGTCTGGGACGAGTTCCGCATCGAGCAGGTGTTGGCAAACCTGCTGACCAACGCGCTGCGCTACGGCGCTCATAAGCCGATAGAAGTGCGGGTCTACAGTGCAGGCAACGAGGCGCGGGTCGAGGTCAAGGATCAGGGCATCGGCATCAGCGCTGAAAATCAGAAGCGTATCTTCCAGCAGTTCGAGCGGGTGTCCGCGAGCCACGCCGTCAACGGACTTGGGCTGGGCCTGTTCATTTCCGACCAGATCGTCGCGGCCCACAGCGGTACGATTTCGGTGGAAAGCGAGGAGGGCAGCGGCTCGACCTTCCGCGTCAGCCTGCCCCTGTAAACGCTCGTTCGGCCTGTCAGCCGCGTAGCAGACGGGCGCGTTCATCGTTGTTGACGCGGCCGTTTAAAACGTCAGCGGCGTCCGGGTAAATATCTGATTTTTCTGCGCAACCTCCAGAGCGAGCCATGGTCGTAATGGCAGCTATTTATAAGATTGAAGGCGTTCCAATGAGCTCTGATGCTGAAAATGTCGTACTGATCGTCGAAGACGAGCCGCTGATCCTGATGCTGCTGTCCGACTATCTGTCAGGGGAGGGATACCGGGTCCTGCAAGCGGAGAACGGCGAGCAGGCGTTCGAGATCCTCGCGACCAAGCCGCACCTGGATTTGATGATCACCGACTACCGCCTGCCGGGCGGGGTTTCCGGGGTGATGATTGCCGAGCCGGCGGTGAAGCTGCGACCGGAGCTCAAGGTCATTTTCATCAGCGGTTACCCCGCAGAAATCATCGAAACCGGCAGCCCCATCGTCGGCAAAGTGCCTATCCTGGCCAAGCCGTTCACCATGGAAACGCTGCACTCGAAGATTCAGAGTCTGTTGAATTAATCGAAGCGGCATGCCGGTTGCGCAGGAACGGCCTGTCCGCGATCTGTAGCGCAGGGCGGCAGATACTCAATTAGCGTTCCGTCCGACGCATTGGGATGCCTGGTTTTACTGCCGCTCCGCGCCAGATCGCAGGCAAGCCTACTCCTACAGGTTTGGCGACGGGCCGAAATTCCCCGCACGGCGCAATCTCCGTAGGAGCCGCCGGAGGAACAACGGCAGCGATGGCGTCAGCTCAGTCAAAAACACATCGCCTGACCCACCGCCATCGCGGCCGTCGTGCCTCCGGCGGCTCCTACAGGTTTGGCGACGAGCCTGAATCCTCCACACGGCGCAATCTCAGTAGGAGCCGCCGGGGGAACAACGGCAGCGATGGCGTCAGCTCAGTCAAAAACACATCGCCTGTCCCACCGCCATCGCGGCCGTCGTGCCTCCGGCGGCTCCTACAGGTTTGGTGGCGGACCCAAATCCTCGGCGTACCGCGATCTTTGTAGGAGCCGCCGGAGGAACGACGGCCGCGATGGCGTCGGGTCAATCAGAGACAAATCATCTGATCCACCACCTCCCTGGCTGCTCCTGCAGGCAATATGTCTGATTCCGCTGCCGCCTTGCGCGGGTGGGCGCTCATACCAGGCCTGGCTGAGGCTCACCCCTCAATCATCTCCCTGACCTTCGCGGTCAATTGATCGAACGCGAACGGCTTGGTGATCATCTGCATGCCTTCTTCAAGAAACCCGGCGCGGGTGCCGGCGTTTTCCGCGTAGCCGGTGATGAACAACACTCGCAGCTCAGGGCGTAACTGGCGGCCGATGTCCGCCAGTTGTCGTCCATTCATCCCCGGCAGGCCAACGTCGCTGATCAACAGATCGATTCGCTGCCCGGATTCGAGGATCGGCACCGCGCCGAGCGCGTCTCCGGCCTCCAAGTATCGATAGCCCAATTCGCTCAACACCTGGCTGACCAGCGCCCGCACTGCCGGGTCGTCTTCTACGATCAGGATCGTCTCGCCCTCGCGGGCTTCCACGGCCTTGTGATGGGCGGGGAAGTCCTCCGCGTCCTTGTGGCCATGGAAACGCGGCAGAAACAGCTGCACCGTGGTGCCGTGGCCTACCTGACTGTCAATGGAGACGTGGCCGCGAGATTGCTTGGCGAAGCCATAGATCATCGACAACCCGAGCCCTGTGCCCTGGCCGATGGGTTTGGTGGTGAAGAACGGGTCGAACGCGCGGCTGATCACGCTTTCCGGCATGCCCGAACCCGTGTCGGTGACGCTGAGGACCACATAATCACCGGGCAGCAGGTTTTCGTAGGCGTTGGTGAATGAGCGGTCGAGGGTACGGTTAAAGGTTTCGATCATCAGCATGCCGCCATTCGGCATGGCGTCACGGGCGTTCAGCACCAGGTTGAGCAGGGCGCTTTCGAGCTGGTTGGGGTCTGCTTCCGCGGTCCACAGTTCGGGCTCCAGGCACATGTCCAGGCGCACGCTTTCGTTGACACTGCGGTGCAGCAATTCGCCCATGGAATTGACCAGCGCATTCATTTCCACTGGCTTGGAGTCCAGCGACTGGCGTCGGGAAAACGCCAGCAGACGATGGGTCAGGGCGGCCGCGCGGTTGGCGGATGTCACGCCCAGGTCGATCAGCCCGTCGAGGTCTTCGGTCCGGCCCTTGGCGATGCGGCGCCTGAGCAATTCCAGGCTGCCGATGATGCCGGTAAGCATGTTGTTGAAGTCATGAGCGATGCCGCCTGTGAGTTGCCCCACGGCTTCCATTTTCTGCGACTGACGCAGCACTTCTTCATTCTGCCGCAGCTGTGAGGTGCGCTCTTCGACTTGCTGCTCAAGGGTTTCATTGAGTCGACGCAACTGTTGCTCGGCCTGCTTGCGTTCGGTGATGTCCGAAGTCACGCCGGCCAGCAGGCTGACCCGGCCATTGCGTGCACGCAGGGCTCGGGCACGCACGTCGACCCAGTGCAGCGAGCCATCGGGCCACAGGTTGCGAAACTCGATGATGAAGTCGTCGCCGGAGTCGAGACTGCGCTGTAACGCTGACTGCATGCGCGGTTGGTCGGCGGCGTACACCGATTCCAGCCACTCGTGGTAGGTGAAAGGTGCGTGTTCGTCGCGCCCGAAGTGCACTTTGCTGATGCCCGAACAGTCCAGTTCGAGGAATTCGACCTCAAGCTGCCACGAACCTAAACGCCCCGCTTTGAGTGCGTGCTGCAAGCGCTGTTCGCTTTCCAGCAGGTCTTCCAAGCGGCTGCGGGCCTCGTACTGCCGACGGCGGCCGCGCACCGCGGTGGTGACCAGGCTGACCAACGTCGCCGGATGAAAAGGCCGTTCCAGGAACGTGACGTTGCCGAGCAACTTGCCGAGGCGGGAAGAGGGGTTCTGCTCCGGGCCGCCGTGGTGGGTCAGTAGCACGATAGGCAGATCAGACCAGGCCGCTTGATGGCTCAACAGGCTCAGCAACGGGTTCAGGTCGATACCGTGCAGGGCTTCGTCGGCAACGATGGCCAGGCCTGCACCGGAAATCAGCTCTTTGCACAGACCTTCCAGGTCATGGGTGATGAGCGCCGGGAACCCTGCTTCCTGCAGGATTCTCAAGGCGATCTGACTGTCCCGGCCATGGGGGGCCAGGATGATGGCGCGTTCCGACAGTTGTCCCGGTGTACTCACACGTCCTCGTCCCGTAACAGCGGATTGCTCTCGCCATAATAATGAGGCACCCCACGCAAGACGCCTTGAAAGGCTTCCAGCGGCGCGCCGATGGTCATGCCGGAGCCGCCGATGCGGTATTCGCGGATGGTCGACTCATGGGTACCCGTGCGTTTCTTGATGATGGAGATCGCGCGACGGACTTTGCCTAGCGCTTCGAAATAACGCAACAGGATCACCGTGTCGGCGAGATAAGTGATGTCCACCGGCGTGCGCATGTCACCGACCAGGCCGTGTTGCGCAACCGTCATGAACGTTGAGGCGCCTTGGCGATTGAGGTACAGCAGCAACTCATGCATGTGCAGCACCAGCGCATTTTCCTCTGGCATTGCCGCCTGATAGCCGTTCAGGCTGTCGATGATCACGGTGCGAATGCCTTTCTCGTCGACGCAGCGGCGCACACGGTGAGAAAACTCGCCCGGTGACAGCTCGGCCGCGTCCACCTGTTCGATCGTCAGGTTGCCGGTGTCCTGCAGTGCTTGCAGATCGATGCCGACTTTTTTCATGCGCTCGAACAGCAGCCGCAGCTCTTCGTCGAAGATGAACAGCCCGACTTTCTCGCCACGAGCCACGGCAGCCGCGGCGAACACCAGGGCGATTAGCGATTTGCCGGTGCCGGCAGGGCCGAGAACCAGCGTGCTGGACCCGCTGTCGATGCCGCCGCCGAGCAGTGCATCGAGCTCGGGGATATCGCTGCTCAGCGGAATGCTCTGGTAGCCGTTCCGGTGTTCGGCTGCGACCAGGCGCGGAAAAACATGAATGCCGTCTTCCAGAATGTTGAAGTCGTGATAGCCGCCACGGTATTTCTGGCCCCTGTATTTGACTACCCGCAGCCGCCGACGCTCGGCGCCGTAGGAGGGAGTCAATTCCTCAAGACGAATGACGCCGTGGGCGACACTGTGGACGGTTTTGTCCAGCGCCTCAGTGGTGAGGTCGTCCAGCAGGATGACCGTCGCGTCGTAACGCGCGAAATAATGCTTGATCGCCAGAATCTGCCGACGGTAGCGCAACGAGCTTTGCGCCAGCAGGCGGATTTCAGACAGGCTGTCGATGACCACCCTTGAGGGGCGGACACGCTCGACCACTTCGAAAATCTGTTTGGTAGCTTCGCCCAGCTCAAGGTCCGACGAGTACAACAGGCTTTGCTGATGCTCGGCGTTGAGCAGGTCTTCTGGCGGGGTCAATTCGAATACATCGATCTGCTCGCTCAATTCCCAGCCGTGGGAGCGGGCGCCATCGCGCAATTCGCGCTCCGTCTCGGACAGCGTGATGTACAGACAGCGTTCACCTGCTGCAGCCCCTGCCAACAGGAATTGCAAGGCCACGGTGGTCTTGCCGGTTCCGGGTTCTCCCTCAAGAAGAAACACATGACTGCGTGAAAGACCTCCTGCAAGGATGTCGTCCAGGCCCACGATGCCGGTTGCCGCTTTTGATGTAGTCAAGAATCGCCCTCTTGCGACCTGAAAAAAATGTGGGCGTCAATCGTGGATCGATCGCCCCGGGCACGCGCAAACACGGCAAATGCAGTGTTCAAGTGCTCTGTCTCTGGACCATGGGTGTACTAGGCGGTTCACTTTTTCTCGGTGGCAGGATGATAGCGCCGGGCGGTTTTCGCGTCTGCCCCGCCACTCCCCGAGTCCGGCAAATGGCGCAACCGTGGCCTGCGACGCCCGGATCGCCTTGATATAGTCCGGCCTCTGGAGTTTTCAACCATCGTAGGCCATTCAAGGATCATCGCCGTGTCCGACTACAGCGCTTTCAACGTCGAACTGACCGAGCACATTGCCCACGTGCAAATCAATCGCCCCGAAAAGATCAATGCCATGAACGCGGCATTCTGGCGCGAAATCATCGAGATTTTTCAGTGGATCGAAGACACCGACGATGTGCGCGTGGTGGTCCTCAGCGGGGCGGGCAAGCATTTTTCGTCGGGGATCGACTTGATGATGCTGGCCTCGGTGGCCAACGAATTGGGCAAGGATGTAGGGCGTAACGCTCGCCTTTTGCGGCGCAAGATTCTGCAGATGCAAGAATCCTTCAGCGTGGTGGACCGTTGCAGCAAGCCAGTGTTGGCGGCGGTTCAAGGCTATTGTATCGGTGGCGCCATCGACCTGATCAGCGCCTGTGACATGCGTTATGCGGCGGACGACGCGCTGTTTTCCATTCGCGAGATCGACATGGGCATGGCCGCTGATGTCGGCACCCTGCAACGCCTGCCTCGGCTGATCGGCGACGGCATGATGCGGGAAATGGCCTACACCGGTCGCAACGTCAAGGCTGACGAAGCCCTGCGCATCGGGCTGGTCAATCGAACCTTCACGGATCAGGCGCAACTGTTGGAAGGCGTGTTCGGCATCGCCCGCGACATCGCCGGAAAATCACCCATCGCCATCAGCGGCAGCAAGCGCATGATTGGCTACATGCGCGATCACAGCGTCGACGACGGCCTGGAATACGTTGCCACCTGGAACGCTGCCATGTTGCAATCGGCAGACCTGAAGCTGGCAATGGCCGCCCACCTGGGCAAGCAGAAGCCGGTTTTCGACAATTGACCGTGATTATCAACCGGCAGGCACCGGGCGCTTCCGGGCTCTGACTCCTTGAGGGTGTCGGGCCGGGAGTGGCGTCGGTCGCGGCCCAGAGGAGTGTTTTCATGACGCGCCCCAGGCGTTGGACCACCGCAGTGCTCGATACGCAGGCTGTGGGCGGGTGGGCTGTGGTCCACAGTGATCAGGGCTTTTTGCTGGACAGCAACGGCGCACTGTTTCCCCGCCAATGGTTGAAGGGACAGGACCTTCCGCTGATCAGCGAACACGGTATCGGCCACTTCGATGGCGAGCCGGTCTACGTTTACGTGCTTGAACACCCGGTTGAGTTGGAAGGCACGCGTTGGCAGACGCTGCGCCAATTCATGCTGGGCGACGATGCCGAGCTGTTTCAGGTGCTGGGCTACGCGGCGCAGATCAGCACCTGGGCCAAGGAGCATCGCTTTTGCGGCAATTGCGGCAGCCCGAATGTGCAGATTCCAGGCGAACGTGCGATGCACTGCACCCGTTGCGACCTGCGCGCCTATCCGCGCATCTCGCCCAGCATGATCGTGCTGATCACCCGTGGCGATGAGGTCCTGCTGGCGCGCTCGCCGCGCTTCGTGACCGGCGTCTACAGCACGCTGGCAGGGTTTGCCGAACCGGGGGAGTCTGCCGAGGACTGCGTGCGTCGGGAAGTCATGGAAGAAGTGCAGATCAAGGTCAAGAACATCGAGTACAAGGGCAGCCAGTGCTGGCCGTTCCCGCACTCGATGATGCTGGGCTTTCACGCTGAATACGACAGCGGTGACATCGTGCCCCAGGCCGACGAGATCGAAGACGCGCAGTGGTTCAGCATCCACGACATGCCGCCGTTGCCGGCCAGTCGCTCCATCGCGCGTTATCTGATCGACCTCTACCTGGCCAAACGGCTGGGCTTAGTGGAACCAGTGCTGCCAGGCCAGGCGGACAGTCAGTCCTAACACAACGGTGATGAAGACAGGGCGGATGAATTTGGCGCCGCCCTGAATCGCCGTCCTCGCCCCCAGAAACGCCCCCACCATCAGCGCAGAGCCCATCACCAGACCGATGGCCCAGTCCACCGAGCCGTTCAGGGCGAAGATGCTCAACGCCGCCGCGTTGCTGACGAAGTTCATGCTGCGCGCCACGCCACTGGCCTTCACCAGGTCAACCGGGTACATCAGCAGCGTGCTGACCGTCCAGAACGCACCCGTGCCGGGACCGGCAACGCCGTCGTAGAAGCCCAGCCCCAGACCCTGAGGAAGCTGCCACTTGGTTTTGATCGGTGCATCGCTGTCCAGCGGTGCCTTGGGCGTGCCGCCAAACAGCAGGTACAGGCCGCAGCCGAAGACGATCACAGGCAGCATCTGGTTCAACAGCTCGGCGGGCAGAAAATGGGCAATCACGGCGCCCACCCACGCACCGATGGCGGTGCCGATCAGGGCGCGGGTCCACTGTTTCGGGTGAAACAGCTTGCGACGATAAAAGGTAAAGCCGGCGGTGGCAGACCCGAACGTCGAGCTGAGCTTGTTGGTGCCCAGCACCAGATGCGGCGGCAGGCCGGCGGTTAGCAGAGCGGGGGTGGTCAACAAGCCGCCACCCCCGGCAATGGCATCGATGAAACCGGCCACGAAGGCGACGAGGGCAAGCACCACGAGCGTGGTGAGGTCTACGGACAGTTCGAACGACATGGGCAAGGCTTACTGGGCAGGCAGGCAGAATGGCTGCCCGGAAGCGCGGCATTCTACCGGTAAGCCAGGCCCCGGTGGAGGGCGAATCCGTTTTTTACGGCACAAATAGCGGATCTGAAACCCGGCCGTGTGGCAGCGGGCTGGCTGGCCTGCCGTCTTCCGGAACTGGCGGTAAACCCTGTCGATGCGGAGTATCAGGGGTACCGCGTCCACCGGGTCTGCGATGGCTTCGGTCATACGTAACCCGGAGCGATCGGGGGCGAACCAACGGCTACGGCCTGGGCCCAGAATCAAAAACGGTTCGCATCACCCGAGCCTGTATCGTCAACTATCTGAAACCTTCACCCAGCGCATCTCCTTCGCCGCCACCCGAATCGCCGTCGCCAGCCGCTCCACCTCCAGTGCTTCCGCAAAGTCCGGTCCTTCACTGCTGTTACCCGCGAGTGCCTGAATCAGCGCATGCACTTCCAGCGTCTTCAATTCGTTGTACCCCAGCTGATGCCCCGGCGCCGGGCAGAACGCGGCGTACTCCGGTTGTGCAGGGCCAGCCAGAATGCGCTGAAACCCATCGCGGCCCGGCGCCCCGGAGCGGTAAAGGCGAAGTTCATTCAGCCGTTCCTGATCGAATGCCAGCGTGCCCAACGTCCCGCTGATCTCGAAGCTCAAGTGGTTCTTGTAGCCGTGCTTCAACCAACTCGTCCCAAAGGTGCCCCGTGCGCCATTGGCGAAGCGCAGCAGGGCGTAGGTGTGGTCGTCGACGGCTATCGGGCGGTGCGCCTGACTGCCCTGCGTCGCGGGCCGTTGCGCATGAACGGTCTGCGAATCCGCGCACACTGCGTCGACATCGCCCATCAGGTAGCGCGCCATGGCCAGCAAATGGCTGCCGAGGTCCGCCAGCGCGCCCCCGGCATGGGCCTGCTCGCAGCGCCACGACCATGGCTGCTGCGGATTGCCCATGAAGTCTTCACTGAACTCGCCCTGGAAACTGACGATCTGCCCCAACTCGCCGCTTTGAATCATCTCGCGGGCCAGGCCGATCAACGGGTTGTGTTGGTAGTTGTAGCCCACCCGAGTGACGACTCCGGCGCTTTGCGCAGCGCTGTGCATCTCGCGGGCCTGCTCCAGACTGACAGCCAGCGGCTTCTCGCAGTACACCGCTTTACCGGCTTCGAGGGCGGCCATGGCCATGGGGAAGTGCAAGTGATTGGGGGTGGTGATCGCCACCAGGTTCACGGCGGGATCGCTGATCAGTTGCTGCCAGTCGGCATAGCTGCGGTCGAACCCCCACGACGTTGCGCAGCGCGCGGCGCGAGCGGGATCGGCATCGGCCAACGCCAGCAGTTTGAGGTTGACCGGCAGGTCGAACGTGGTGCGGGCATTGTGAAAGGCCAAGGCATGTGACCGGCCCATGAAGCCTGTACCGATCAGGCCCACGCCCAGGTCTGGAAGCGACGATTCGCGCATGACAGCGTCCTTGAAGGAGGAGTGTTATGCGGAAAAGGTATTCGCTACAGAGAGTTGATGGAATCTTTATTCCATCAAATGGGCCTCAGATTCGCCTCAGTTCGGCGTGTCAGACGATGCATCGCCACCCGGACCATCGCGTCGCTGCCGTCGTGCCTCCGGCGTCTCCTACAGGATCGGCGGCGTGGCGAAATTTCAGACTCGGCACTGAATCTGTAGGAGCAGCCGGAGGCACGACGGCCGCGATGGCGGAGTGTCAGATAACACGTCATCGACTGACCCGACGCCATCGCTGCCGTCGTTCTTCCGGTGTCTCCTCCAGGGTGGCTCGCTGGCGAATGGGGTGTGTCCGCCGGCTTTGACGTTTCCGGCACGCCGCTTTCGCTAGCAAGGTAGCTCCCGCAAGCGGCACCAGCTATTCAGGACAAAAACCCGCCATCCACATTCAATGCCACGCCTGTGGTGTAGCTCGATGCGTCACTTGCCAAGTAGAGGACCGTGCCAGCCATCTCACTCGGTGCGGCCACGCGTTTGAGGGGGATCTGCGCCAGCGCGGTGTTGAGGATCTTTTCGTTGCTCACCAGCGCCGAGGCGAATTTGGTGTCGGTCAAACCCGGCAGCAGCGCGTTGCAGCGGATGCCGAACTGCGCGCATTCCTTGGCGAAGACCTTGGTCATGTTGATCACGGCGGCTTTGGTCACCGAATAGATGCCCTGAAACACGCCAGGCGAGACGCCGTTGATTGACGCCACATTGATGATGCTGCCGCCACCGTGTTCGCGCATCAGCTTGCCCGCTTCCACGGACATGAAGAAATACCCGCGAATGTTGACGTCAACGGTCTTTTGAAACGCGCCAAGGTCAGTGTCCAGCACGTTGCAGAATTGCGGGTTGGTCGCCGCGTTGTTGACCAAAATGTCGAGGCGCCCGAACTCTTCGCGGATACGGGCGAAGACGCCGCTGATCTGTTCCATTTCGCCGATATGGCAGGCGATGGCTGTGGCTTTGCCGCCGTCGGCGATGATTGCGTCGGCCACATGCTGGCAGCCGTCCAGCTTACGACTGGAGACGATGACGTGGGCACCTTGCTGGGCCAGCAGCTTGGCAATGGCTTCACCGATACCACGGCTGGCGCCGGACACGAAGGCGATCTTGCCGTCGAGGTCAAACAGTTGGGTCTTGGACATGTTGTCTTCCTTATCTTGTCACAAAAGGGCGGAGCGCTTTCAGAGGCTGGAACGGCCAACGACCTGCAAGGCCATGTGTTCCAGCAGCGCGTTCATATGGATGAACGGGGCGAAGCGTTTGTCCTGGGTCTGGCCGTGGAAAAACCGGTAGTAAATCTGCTGGACGATACCGGCCAGGCGGAACAGCCCGTAGGTGTAGTAGAAATCGAAGTTGTCGATGCGAATCCCGGACCGTTCGGCGTAATACGCCACGAACTGCTCGCGGGTCAGCATGCCCGGTGCGTGGCTGGGTTGGCGGCGCATGAGCTGGACCGGTGCAGGGTCGTCGGCCTGAATCCAGTACGCCAGGCTGTTGCCGAGGTCCATCAGCGGGTCGCCCAGCGTCGTCAATTCCCAGTCCAGCACGCCGATGATCTGCATCGGGTTCTCGGGGGACAGAATCACGTTGTCGAAGCGGTAATCGTTATGCACCAGGCTGGAGGTCGGGTGATCGGCCGGCTTTTTGTCGTCGAGCCAGCGGGCGACCTTTTCCCAGCTTGGCGCGTCCGGGGTGCGGGCTTTTTCGTAGCGCTCCGCCCAGCCGCGAATCTGCCGCTCGACATAACCCTGAGGCTTGCCCAGATCGCCCAGCCCGCAGGCGGTGTAATCCACCTGATGCAAGTCCACCAGTTTGTCGATGAAGCTTTTGCACAGCGCTTCGGTCTGCGCCGCGTCGAAGTTCAGCTCGGCCGGCAGCTCGGCGCGCAGGATGATGCCTTTGACACGCTCCATCACGTAGAACTCGGCGCCGATTATCGTTTCGTCGGTGCAGTGCACATAGGCCCTGGGGCAATAGGGGAAGGCGTCTTTCAGTTGGTTGAGAATGCGAAATTCGCGGCCCATGTCGTGGGCGCTTTTTGCTTTATGGCCGAAGGGCGGACGGCGAAGAACGAACTCCTGCTCGGGGTACTTCAGCAGGTAGGTCAGGTTCGATGCGCCACCGGGAAACTGGCTGATCTGCGCAGAGCCGCTCAGGCCCGGAATGTGAGCCTTGAGGTATGGGTCGATCGACGCCGCGTCGAGTTCTTCGCCGGATCGAACCTGGGTGGACTGGTCGGTGAGCGCCATGCGTATCCCTGTTGGTTATTCTGGAGGGTCAGGATCATTGGCTAATCTAATGCGCGGCCCGTTTGCCGGACAAGCCGTGAGGGGGTGTTATTGGCGGGCGTGTTACGCGTCGATCAGTGGCCTTGATCCGCAGTGCCCAGAATCCCAGGCGCACAAAAAACCGAAGCCCGGGGACTTCGGTTGGGCGCGATTTTTAAAGTGGCGCCTGTAGGCGCGCGCAGCGGCCTTACGACGGAAACAGATCGCTCAGTTTCATCGCCAGCATCATGTCGCCTTCAGCGCGCAGCTTGCCGGCCATGAACGCCTGCATGCCATCGGTTTCGCCGCTGACGATGCCTTCCAGGGTTTCGCCGTCCATGACCAGCGTCACTTGGGCGTCAGGGTTTTCGCCTTCCTGCAGCTCGCAGGTCTTGTCCTTGACGATCAGCGAGAAGTTTTTGGTGTCGTCGATACGGAAACCGAACACCAGGTCCAGGCCCGCAGCGGCTTCCGGGTTGAACTTGGCTTTCATGGCTTGTACGGCGTCGGCTACGGAGGTCATGGGGTCATCCTTTTATATGAGTGATTGCAGGCACCTTGCGGGTGCGATTGGCCGGGCTCAACGGTAGGTGATGAGCTCCGGCACCTTCATCAGTTGCAAGTGCGCGAGACTGTTGAAGGAAGCCAGCGACACCTCGCGCCCCTTGAATTTCAGGTGGTTGAGCGAGGTGTTGACGATTTGCCAGTTGAGTTCGAACGCCTGAGTCGCAGGCATCCGGGTAATCAGGTGGAGCAGGGCGGTGATGGTGCCGCCGGACGTGAACACGGCGATGCGGTCGTGGTGGCTGGCGCTGTCGAGAATCCGGTCGAGTCCCGCTTTGACCTGTTCGACGAACGCCAGCCAGCTCTGCAGCGCCGGGGTGTCGTGCTCGCCCCCCAGCCAACGGCCCACAATCAATGCGAACAGGCGTTGGAATTCAGCGCGGTTTTGGCCGGCATTGCGCATGACCTCCAGCGCCTCCGGCTCCTCGGTCAACATGGCAGGGAGCAGGGCGCGGATCACCGCTTCGGCGTCGAATTCATTGAACGCGGCATCGGTTTCCAATGCGGGAGTGATCAACCCTGCAGCGTCCATTTGAGCCAGCGCCGTTTCGGCGGTGTGGCGTTGACGAAACAGGTTGCCGGACAGGCAGCGATCGAACGTCAGGCCCAGCTGTGAGAGGTGCGCGCCGAGCACTTCAGCCTGGCGATAACCGATCGGTGACAGAACGTCATAATCGTCCGCACCAAAGGAGGCCTGGCCATGTCGTATCAGATAGATGCTGCCCACGTCCGCGTCGTCCCGGTACGTTGAAGGTGCAGCGAGGTTATGAGGACCAGACCAGATCTGTCAATGAAAAAACATACGTTCGTTTGAATCGATTAACAGTCATGATCTTTGGTGGTTGTGTCGCTGGTTTGGCGCCGGGAGCGTCGGTATGCTGGGTCATTCGCGATCCCGTCCCGGATCAGACGTACAGGTAAGGAGTTTCTGTGGAGTTTATGTTCGATTACGCCAGCTTTCTGGCAAAGACCGTCACGGTGGTGGTCGCGATCGTCGTCGTGCTGGTGGTCATTGCGTCGATGCGTGGCCGGGGCCGTCGTGGTGGCGGGGGTCAGTTGCACGTGACCAAGCTCAACGATTTCTACAAAGGCCTGCGTGACCGCCTCGAAGGCTCGCTGCTGGACAAGGCCCGGCTCAAGGCGCTGCGTAAAGCCCAGGCTAAAGAGCTGAAGAAGGATAAGAAGCAGCCGGTGGTGAAACCCCGGGTCTACGTGCTGGATTTCGACGGCGACATCAAGGCGTCCGCCACTGAAAGCATGCGCCATGAGATCACTGCGTTGCTAACGCTGGCGACGGACAAGGATGAAGTGGTCCTGCGCCTGGAAAGCGGCGGCGGCATGGTTCACAGCTACGGCCTTGCGTCGTCGCAACTGGCGCGGATTCGTCAGGCGGGCATTCCGCTGACCATCTGCATCGACAAGGTCGCGGCGAGCGGCGGCTACATGATGGCCTGTATCGGCAACCGCATCATCAGTGCGCCGTTCGCTGTCTTGGGTTCGATTGGCGTGGTGGCGCAGCTGCCGAACGTCAATCGCTTGCTCAAAAAGCACGACATTGATTTTGAAGTGCTGACGGCGGGCGAATACAAGCGCACATTGACGGTCTTCGGTGAAAACACCGAGAAAGGCCGCGAGAAATTTCAACAAGACCTCGACATCACTCACGAGCTGTTCAAGAACTTCGTCGCCAGCTACCGTCCGCAATTGCAGATCGACGAAGTCGCTACGGGTGAAGTCTGGTTAGGCATGGCGGCCAAGGACAAGCAACTGGTAGATGAACTGAAAACCAGCGACGAGTATCTGGCCGACAAGGCCAAAACCGCCGAGGTCTTCCACCTGCATTACGCCGAGCGCAAGAGTTTGCAGGAGCGCGTGGGCCTGGCGGCGAGTGGGTCCGTGGACCGGCTGGTGACGGGGTGGTGGAGCAAGTTGACGCAGCAGCGATTCTGGTAACACAGCACGCTTCATTGCTGTGGGAGCCGGCTTGCTGGCGAAAGCGACGGGGCAGCACCATCGCAGTGTCTGGTGCACAGCATTCGCCAGCAAGCCGGCTCCCACAAACAGTGTGTCAGCGCGGGGTGTGGTGCCAGCCCTAAACAAAAAGCCCCGGCTTCTCACGAAACCGGGGCTTTTTGTTGCGCGGCTTTCAGCGGCGATTCAACGACGACGGAACAGTGGCAAAGGCTCATCGGCGGCGGCCTGATAGGTCACCGAGAAGTCTTTCAGGCTGTCCAGTGCTTCGTACGGGTCTTTGTCCGCGCGGATCGCAAAGGCATCGAAACCGCAGCGACGCAGGTAGAACAGCTGATCGCGCAACACATCGCCAATCGCCCGCAGTTCGCCCTTGAAGCCGTAGCGGTCCCGCAGCAAACGTGCGTTGGAGTAGCTGCGGCCGTCGGTGAACGCCGGGAAGTTCAGGGCGATGACCTGAAACTGACTAACGTCGTCGCCAATTTCCTCGGCTTCTTCGTCAGCGTCCAGCCACACGCCGAGGCCGCCGTCGCGGGCCTTGAGTGCGTGCGCATGTTCACGCCACAGGGCCAAGGGAACGATCAGGTCATCGCAGTTGGACAGCCCGTCCAGAGGGGTGTCCTTCGGCAGCAAGTGCCAGGTCTCGTCGATGACCTCGTTGTTCTTAATGATTCGCTGCATAGACGCGCTCCTTGAAAGGGTCGATGCCAATACGCTGATACGTGTCGATGAAGCGCTCGTCTTCGTTGCGTTTTTCGACGTAGACGTTGATCAGCTTCTCGATGACATCCGGCATGGCGTCCTGTGCGAACGACGGGCCAAGGATCTTGCCCAGGCTTGCGTCACGGCTGGCGCTGCCACCCAGAGACACCTGGTAGAACTCTTCGCCTTTCTTGTCGACGCCCAGGATGCCGATATGGCCAACGTGGTGGTGGCCACAGGCGTTCATGCAGCCGGAGATGTTCAAGTCCAGCTCCCCGATGTCGAACAGGTAGTCGAGGTCGTCGAAACGGCGCTGGATGGATTCCGCGATCGGGATCGACTTGGCATTGGCCAGCGAGCAGAAATCGCCGCCAGGGCAGCAGATGATGTCGGTCAGCAGGCCGATGTTCGGTGTCGCAAACCCTTGCTCACGCAGCTCGCCCCACATCGCGAACAACTGGCTTTGCTCGACGTCCGCCAGAATGATGTTCTGCTCGTGGGACGTGCGCAACTGGCCGAAGCTGTAGCGGTCGGCCAAGTCGGCGATACCGTCCAGTTGCTTGTCGGTGACGTCGCCAGGGGCCACGCCGGTGGGTTTCAGCGACAGGGTCACAGCGGCGTAGCCCGGCTTTTTATGGGCCAGAACGTTACGCGAGCGCCAGCGGGCAAAACCCGGGTGTTGCTGATCGAGCTGGGCCAGTTCCGCGCTGTGATCGGCGAGGGTCTTGTATTCAGGGTCGACGAAGTGCTTGGCGATGCGGTGGACTTCGGCTTCGGTCAGTGTGGTCTGGCCGCCACGCAGGTGGGCCATTTCCGCTTCGACCTTCTCGGCGAAGACTTCAGGCGTCAGCGCCTTGACCAGAATCTTGATCCGCGCCTTGTACTTGTTGTCGCGACGGCCATAGCGGTTGTACACACGCAGAATGGCGTCGAGGTAGCTCAGCAGGTCCTGCCATGGCAGGAATTCATTGATGAACGCACCGACCACGGGCGTACGACCCAGACCACCGCCCACCAGCACGCGGAAGCCCAGTTCGCCCGCCGCGTTCTTCACTGGTTCAAGGCCAATGTCATGGACTTCGATGGCGGCACGGTCGGACGTCGAGCCGTTGATCGCGATCTTGAACTTGCGGGGCAGATAGGCAAATTCCGGGTGGAAGGTCGTCCACTGACGAACGATCTCGCACCAGGGGCGCGGGTCAACCAGCTCGTCGGCAGCGACGCCGGCGAATTGGTCCGTGGTGACGTTGCGCAGGCAGTTACCGCTGGTCTGGATGGCGTGCATTTGCACGGTGGCCAGCTCGGCGAGGATGTCAGGAATGTCTTCCAGCGCGGGCCAGTTGAACTGCACGTTCTGGCGGGTGCTGATGTGCGCGTAGCCCTTGTCGTAGTCGCGGGCGATTTTCGCCAGCATCCGTGTCTGACGCGAGGTCAGTTGGCCGTAAGGCACCGCGACGCGCAGCATCGGCGCGAAGCGCTGAATGTAGAGGCCGTTTTGCAGGCGGAGCGGGCGGAACTCTTCTTCACTGAGCTCGCCGGCCAGATAGCGGCGGGTCTGGTCGCGGAACTGCTTGACGCGGTCCTCGACGATCCGCTGATCGTACTCGTCGTATACGTACATGGTGGTCCTGTTCTCAGGCGGTTCACTGCTGTCCGGACGATCTGAGAGGCGATGCGACGCCGCCTGCATTCAGGGTGTCCCGACAAATCTGCGCGCACGGTCGCGCAGCCTCCAACGAGGCCGGGCGGAGGTTACCAGTTTGTGGATATGCGCAAAAGTGATGTTTGAATATAAGCAAAGAACCGAACGTGCTAAGCGCTTCGTCAGTTGGCGATGCCCACACTTGTGATGAGGGAAAGCCTCGACTTTACTCAGTTCAACGCCGGGGTCAACCGTTGCCGGCGCGCGTGTCCTGCAATCAGCCATAAGACCGACAAGAGGCGATGCAATGAGGAATCACCACCCTAAAACTGCCAAGTCCGACAGCCATGTGGATGCCTGGGCCATCTTCTTTATCATCGTGCTTGTCGTGGGGGCCGCGATTTTCTGGGGCACTCACCAATAGCGCCAAGACCTTCGCCGAGGCGGTGGGCACAACTTTAGCCAAGCGTTGCCGATAAGGTATAAGCAGGCCTGTGCAGGTCGTCTGCATACTTTTGGCGTTGAGGCTCGGTGTCCATGATCAGGTGTTTCAGTGGCTGCCTCGTCGGCGTCGCAGGTTGGCTATGGCTGGGCGGTGCCTGGGCCGCGTCAGTGGTGTTTCTCAATCCGGGATCGGCGCCCGATCCGTACTGGAGCAGCTATTCGCGCTTCATGCAGGCGGCGGCTCAGCGCTTGGGCATGGACCTGACCCTTTATTACACCGACCGCGACACGCGCACGTTGCTGACCCTGGCGCGCAACGTGTTGCAGGGCAGCCCGCGCCCGGATTACCTGGTGTTCTCCAACGAGCTGAATGTGGCGCCGGAAGTCCTTCGCCTGTCGCTGGGCAGCGGGGTGAAGCTGCTGGCGGTGAACAACACGTTGACCGACGACCAACTGAGCATCCTTGGCGACCTGCCCAGCCGCTATCCGGACTTCCTCGGCAGTGTGGTGGCCAATGACGACGAGGGCGGCTATCTGGTCGCCAAGCGCTTGATCGAGTCCTATCCCCCCGCGCGGCCCGGGGAAACCATCGACATGCTGGCGTTCTCGGGTACCAACAGCACGCCGGTGTCCTTGCAGCGCGAACGCGGCCTCTATCGTGCGCTGGCCGAGCACCCGGAAATACGCCTGCGGCAGATCGTCCTCGGCGGCTGGCGTCGGGACCGTGCCTACGAACAGGCGCAAGTGCTGCTCAAGCGTTACCCGAACGTGCACCTCATCTGGACGGCGAGCGATCAGATGGCCTTCGGCGTCATCGATGCTGTGCGTGAAGCCGGCAAGCAACCGGGCAAAGATGTTTTGCTCGGTACCATCAACGATTCAACAGCGGCTTTGCAGGCCCTGCTGGAGGGGCAGCTAAGCGTGGTCGCGGGCGGACATTTCACGTTGGGCGGCTGGGCACTGGTGCTGCTGAACGATTACGACCGCACCGATCCACCTGCCCGTCAGCCTGTCGGCGCGTGGATCGTTCGGGCGATGCAGATCAGGGAACGCCGAGACAGTGTGCACTTCATGCAGGTCAATGCCCGCGACGACTACGACATTGACGTGAGAGCGTTTGTCGGTGGCCACAGCCCGGCAGGCGTAACGTACCCCTTCGTGCGGCTGGAAACGTCGAAATGAGTGGTGTCGTCGGTTGAGCGCGAAATACAGCACCCGTTGCACGATGCCCAGCAGCCCCAGCGGGAACATTGCGGCAAAGGCGATGCCCATGATCACCCAATGCGACGGCTTGGCCTAGGTAAAATCCCGCGCGCGGTGCTTGTGGTTGTGCACCCCGAACCTCGCGGCCATGACGCTGTGCAGCCTCTGCCAAAAGGTGGGCGGCTTGGGGGGCATCGGGGTGATGGGGTGAGTGGTTGGATGGGGTGTCCATGTTCGCTCCAGCGCCTGTGAAGGCCTGAAGAAAGCAGAGTCGCAAAATGACGGATGACCCTGTGGGAGCCGGCTTGCTGGCGAAGGCGTCGAGTCAGTCAATTTCTCATTGCCTGATGTATCGCATTCGCCAGCAAGCCGGCTGCCATAGGGTTAGCGCATGGCAGGCGACCCTTTACTCGTCATAGCCCAGGTTAGGCGCCAGCCAGCGCTCGGTCACGCGCATGTCCTGGCCTTTACGGGCGTTGTAGCTTTCGACCTGGTCCTTGTCGACTTTGCCCACGGCGAAGTACTGCGCCTGCGGGTGGGCGAAGTACCAGCCGCTGACCGCTGCCGCCGGGAACATCGCGTAATGCTCGGTCAGGAACACGCCGCTGACGCCTGGTTTGCCGTCGCCCTGGGTCGGGTCGAGCAGGTCGAACAGAACGCCCTTCTCGGTGTGGTCAGGGCAAGCAGGGTAGCCGGGGGCAGGGCGGATGCCGACGTATTTCTCTTTGATCAGGTCTTCATTGTTCAACTGCTCGTCGGTGGCGTAGCCCCAATATTCCTTGCGCACCTGCTGGTGCAGCCACTCCGCGCAGGCCTCGGCCAGACGATCCGCCAGGGCCTTGACCATGATCGCGTTGTAATCGTCGCCCTTGTCCTGATACGCCTTGGACACCTCTTCGGCGCCGATGCCCGCCGTGGTGATGAAGCCGCCCACGTAGTCAGTCACGCCGCTGTCTTTCGGTGCCACGAAGTCGGCCAGCGAGAAGTTCGGCTTGCCGTCGGTCTTGATAATCTGTTGACGCAAATGGTGCAGCTTGGCGAGCGGTCGACCGTGGTCGTCGAACAGCTGAATGTCGTCGTGGTCCACCTGATTCGCTGGCCAGAAACCGAACACCGCGCGGCTGCGGATCAGCTTCTCGTCAATCAGCTTGCGCAGCAGTTCCTGAGCGTCGTTGAACAGCGAGGTCGCCGCTTCACCCACCACTTCGTCGGTGAGGATGCGCGGGTATTTGCCCGCCAGGTCCCAGGAAATGAAGAACGGCGTCCAGTCGATGTAATCCACCAGCACGTTCAGGTCGATGTCTTCCAGCACCTTGACCCCGGTGAAGGTCGGCGTGTGTGGCTGGTAGGCCGTCCAGTCGAACTGCGGCTTCTTGGCGATGGCCGCGCTGTAGCTCAAGCGCTCGGTGCGGGCGCTACGGGCTGAGGTGCGTTCGCGGACTTCAACGTATTCGGCACGGGTCTTCTCGATGAAACCCGCTTTCAATTCCTTGGACAGCAGCTGCGTCGCCACGCCAACGGCGCGTGAAGCATCGGTGACGTAAATCACGGCGTCGTTGCTGTACTTCGGCTCGATCTTCACTGCCGTGTGCGCCTTGGAGGTGGTCGCGCCGCCGATCATCAGCGGCAGGCTGAAGTTCTGACGCTGCATTTCTCGGGCGACGTGGACCATCTCGTCCAGCGACGGGGTGATCAGGCCGGACAGGCCGATGATGTCGCATTTTTCGTCCTTGGCCACCTGCAGGATCTTCTCCGCAGGCACCATTACGCCGAGGTCGACGATGTCGTAGCCGTTACAGCCCAGCACCACGCCGACGATGTTTTTGCCGATGTCGTGTACGTCGCCTTTCACCGTGGCCATGAGGATCTTGCCCTTGGCTTCCGGTTTGTCGCCTTTCTCCGCTTCGATGAACGGAATCAGGTGCGCCACCGCCTGCTTCATCACGCGGGCGGATTTGACCACTTGCGGCAGGAACATCTTGCCCGAGCCGAACAGGTCGCCGACCACGTTCATCCCCGCCATCAGCGGGCCTTCGATGACCTCGATGGGCCGTGCGAAGGACTGTCGCGACAGCTCGGTGTCTTCAACGATGTGGGTGGTGATGCCCTTGACCAGCGCGTGCTTGAGGCGCTCATTGACCTCCCAGCTGCGCCATTCTTCGGTCTCGGCCTCTTTGACCGAGCCGTCGCCCTTGAACTCGTCGGCAATGGCCAGCAGCTTTTCAGTGCCGTCTTCATTGACGTTCAGCACCACGTTTTCCACCGCTTCACGCAGCTTGGCCGGGATCTCGTCATAGATCTCCAGCTGACCGGCGTTGACGATGCCCATGGTCAGGCCGTTGCGGATCGCGTGCAGCAGGAACACCGAGTGGATCGCCTCACGCACCGGGTTATTGCCGCGGAACGAGAACGACACGTTAGACACGCCACCGGAGGTCAGCGCGTACGGCAACTCGTCACGGATATAGGCGCAGGCGTTGATGAAATCGACCGCGTAGTTGTTGTGCTCCTCGATGCCCGTGGCAATGGCGAAGATGTTCGGGTCGAAGATGATGTCTTCCGGGGGGAAGCCCACCTCGTTGACCAGGATGTCGTAGGAGCGTTTGCAGATTTCTTTCTTGCGCGCTTCGGTGTCAGCCTGGCCGGCTTCGTCGAACGCCATCACCACTACCGCCGCACCATAACGTTTGCACAGTTTGGCGTGGTGAATGAACTGCTCGACGCCTTCTTTCATGCTGATCGAGTTGACGATGCCCTTGCCCTGAATGCACTTCAGGCCAGCCTCGATCACTTCCCATTTCGAGGAGTCGATCATGATCGGCACGCGGGAGATGTCCGGCTCCCCTGCGATCAGGTTGAGGAAGGTCACCATGGCCTTCTTCGAGTCCAGCATGCCCTCGTCCATGTTGATGTCGATCACCTGGGCACCGGCTTCGACCTGCTGCAAGGCGACTTCCAGGGCTTCGGTGTAATTGTCTTCACGGATCAGGCGGGCGAAACGGGCAGAACCGGTGATGTTGGTGCGCTCGCCGACGTTGACGAACAGCGAGCTGCGATCGATGGTGAACGGCTCCAGGCCCGACAGGCGACAGGCTTTCGGAATCTCCGGAATCGTGCGTGGCGGGTACTTGGACACTGCGTTGGCAATGGCCTTAATGTGCGCCGGGGTGGTGCCGCAGCAACCGCCGACGATGTTGAGAAAGCCGCTCTGGGCGAACTCTTCGACGACCTTGGCCATCTCGGCGGGAGACTCGTCGTATTCCCCGAATTCGTTGGGCAGGCCTGCGTTCGGGTGCGCCGAGACTTGGGTGTCGGCCTTGTTCGACAGCTCTTCGAGATACGGCCGCAGATCACTGGCGCCCAACGCGCAGTTGAGACCGACGGAAATCGGCTTGGCGTGACGCACCGAGTTCCAGAACGCTTCGGTGGTCTGGCCAGAGAGGGTGCGGCCCGACGCGTCGGTGATGGTGCCGGAAATCATGATCGGCAGCTCGAAACCGATGTCGTCGAAGACCCCCTGCACGGCGAAGATCGCGGCCTTGGCGTTGAGGGTGTCGAAGATGGTCTCGATGAGAATGAGGTCTGCGCCGCCTTCGATCAGGCCTTTGGTGGCCTCGGTGTAGTTCTCCACCAGTTCGTCGAAGGTCACGTTGCGGTAGCCGGGGTTGTTGACGTCCGGCGAGAGCGAGCAGGTGCGGCTGGTCGGGCCCAGCACGCCGGCGACGAAACGCGGTTTGTCCGGGGTCTCCAGGGTCTTGGCATCGGCGACCTTGCGCGCTAGGCGCGCGCCTTCGACGTTCAGCTCGTAGACCAGCGCTTCCATGCCGTAGTCGGCCTGGGACACCTGAGTGGCGTTGAAGGTGTTGGTCTCCAGAATGTCGGCGCCGGCGTCCAGGTACTCTTTCTCGATGGCGCCGATGACGTCCGGGCGGGTCAACACCAGCAGGTCGTTGTTGCCCTTGACGTCGCTCGGCCAGTCGGCGAAGCGTTTGCCGCGGTAGTCTTCCTCTTCCAGTCGATAGCTCTGGATCATGGTGCCCATGCCGCCATCGAGAATCAGAATGCGTTCCTTGAGAGCTTGTTGAAGTGCTTGAAGACGCGCGCTGCGATCTGACATTGGCTTACCCGGACAAAGAAATACGGAAAAAGGGTGATGCTGAAAGGTGCGAAATGATAGCAAACCTGCGTGGTTTTAAACCGGGACGGCTTTTAGATGAATTCTGTTCATGTTGATGGCGCCTCGCCAGGGGTAGAATTGGCGGGTTTTTTATTTTCAGGACGCCCGTTCCATGTTGCATCGCGTTTTCGCCACCCTGGTGGCCCTTTTTGTGTGCGGTGCAGCGTTCGCGCAGTCACCTCCATCGTCTTCGTCAATCCCGCATCCCGTGATGTCCTACAGCCGGGACATTCAGCCGATCTTCACCGAGAAATGCGTGGCCTGTCACGCCTGCAACGATGCGGCATGCCAGTTGAACCTCGGTAGTGGCGAAGGGGTGTTGCGCGGGGCCTCCAAGGTGCCGGTGTATCAGGGCGAGCGCAGCCAGGCGATCGCGCCGACGCGGATTTTCTACGACGCCCAAGGCCCTGAGGCGTGGCGCAGAAAAGGCTTTTATTCGGTGCTGGATGGCCAGAGCAATCAGGCGGCGTTGCTGTCGAAGATGCTCGAATTTGGCCACAGTGCGCCGCTGGTGCCCAATGCCAAGCTGCCAGACGACATCGTGCTGGGGCTCAATCGCGAAAACATGTGTCCGCTGCCTCAGGAGTTCGAGGGCTACGCCAAGTCGCACCCGGGGCAGGGCATGCCCCTTGCAGTCACCGGCTTGACCGATGCGCAATACACCACCCTGCAAACCTGGCTGGCCCAGGGCGCGCCGGTCGAGCAAACCCCGGTGCAGCCGAGCGCAGGCGAAGCGGCGGAAATCAACGAGTGGGAAAACCTCTTCAACCGGCCGGGGTCGACCGAGGCGCTGGTGGCTCGCTGGTTGTACGAGCACCTGTTTCTGGCCCATGTCTATTTCACCAACGGCGAGCAGGGGCATTTCTTTCAGTGGGTGCGTTCGCGCACGCCGAGCGGGCAGCCGGTGGACCTCATCGCTACCCGCCGTCCCGATGACGATCCGGGCACCACCTTTTATTACCGCTTGATGCCGGTGCAGGGCGTGATCGTGCACAAGACTCACATCACCTACCCGATGGGGCCACAGAAACTGGCGCGGGTGAAGCAGCTGTTCTACAGCGGCAACTGGCATGCCACCGAGCTGCCAGGCTATGGCCCTCAGCGGCGGGCCAACCCGTTCGATACCTTCAAAGAAATCCCGGCAGTGGCGCGCTACCAGTTCATGCTGGATAACGCCGAATATTTCGTGCGCACCTTCATTCGCGGCCCGGTCTGTCGCGGCCAGATCGCCACGGACGTGATCCGCGACCATTTCTGGGCGTTGTTCCAGGAACCGGCCCACGACCGCTACATCACGGACGCGGCGTATCGCGGCAAGGCCACGCCGCTGCTGGCGATGCCGGGGCAGAACGACGATGTCGGCAGTGTCTTGAGCCTGTGGCACGGCTACCGCGACAAGCGCAATGCGTACGAAGACTTGCGCCGCGATGCCTACGCGCACATGCCGCCGCCAGGGTGGGCGACGCTGTGGGCAGGCAACGACAACGCCTTGCTGACGATCTTCCGCCACTTCGACAGCGCCACCGTGAACAAAGGCCTGATCGGCGATTTGCCGACGACCGTCTGGCTGTTCGATTACCCGCTGCTGGAGCGCACCTATTACCAATTGGTGGTGAATTTCGACGTGTACGGCAACGTATCTCATCAAGTGCAGACGCGCCTGTATTTCGACCTGATTCGCAACGGCGCCGAGGTCAACTTCCTGCGTTTGATGCCTGCGGACGCCCGTGACGACATTCTCGGCAGTTGGTATCAGGACAGCGGCAAAGTGAAGATGTGGCTGGATTATCAGGCCATCGATGACGACACCCCGTCCGGACTCAAACTGGATGAAAAATCCCCCGAACGTGACTTCGAGCGCAAGCTGATCGAGCGCGCCGGGACGCTGAATGCGGCGCCGGACCCGATCAACCGCTGCAACGGGGCGTACTGCTCGCGACAAGGCGTAGGGCCGGTGTTCAGTGATGTCGAGCAGTCGTTGAGCCGACTGGTGTCGCGTCCGGCGGCCGGCTTGCGGGTCATCGACCAACTGCCGGAAGCGACGATGCTGCGGATTCAGGATGGCAGCGGCAAACGTATCGTTTACAGCATGCTGCGCAACCGCGCGCACAGTAACGTCGCGTTCCTGTTGGGCGAGGCGTACCGCTACCAGCCCGGGCTCGACACGTTGACGATTTATCCCGGCGTACTCAGCAGCTACCCGAACTTCATCTTCAACATCCCGGCCAGCGAAGTGAGCGCGTTCGTTGATGCCATGGAGCAGGCCCGGGAACACAAAGCGGCGTTCGAGAGGATCGTCGAGCGCTGGGGCGTGCGCCGCAGCCATCCGCTGTTCTGGACCTACTTCCACGACCTGGATCGCTACATTCAGGAGACCGAACCGAGAGAGGCGGGGGTGTTGGACATGAATCGGTATGAAAATCTGTAAACGAGTTCATTGACTGGCCGCGTTCCACTTGTAGGAGCCGGCTTGCTGGCAAAGGCGATGTGACAGGCGACTCATTTGTTGCTGACACCGCGCATTCGCCAGCAAGCCGGCTCCCACGCATACGACGTCGGTCACAGATTTTATGAGCTATGCATGACCCCTGTGGGAGCCGGCTCGCTGGCGAATGCGGTTTGCCAGCGAGCATAGAATCTCCCACACTGTTTTGCGCCATCCAATAGCGTGGTGTCACCCCCATTCCCGCTGAGTGAAACCCGAAAACCCTTATAAAACATGGCCTGCAGCCATTATGCAGCCCGTCAGGCCTGCCGAACCTTTTCGCAAAACTCGCAGTCGGATCTCCCAAGCCGTTCCTGCATCATGGGCGTTTTCGATGTCCAGGGGCGTGGGTCAAACCCGAGCAAGCAAGAGGTTTTAGATGTTGATTTCGGTTCAAGCCCTGCGGGCACTCGCCGCGTGGGTCGTTGTGTGTCACCACTTCATGCAGATTTTTTTCGACTTTCATCCCAGCGGCCCCGTCGGCCGATTCTTCACCGAAAAAGGCGCCGTCGGCGTCGACATCTTCTTCGTCATCAGCGGTCTGGTGATCTACCTTTCGACGTTGGACAAAGACATTCCCGTCCGCCGCTTCATGCTCAACCGCATCATTCGCATCGTTCCCGCCTACTGGCTGTACACGCTGGTCATGGGGCTGCTGGTGGTAGTCGCGCATCCGCTGCTGCCTCACCAGGTCGTCGATTGGCAAAGCTTCCTCTTCTCACTGATGTTCATTCCTTCGGAAAACCCCGGCGGTTATGGGTTGTACCCCACGTTGAACGTGGGCTGGACGCTGAACTACGAGATGCTGTTTTACCTGCTGTTCTCGATGGTCTTCCTGTTCCAGCAGCGTCTGCGTCCCTTGATCATCGCCGCTGCGCTGTTCGCCGTGACCGACGTGCTGGGCCGGTCCGGGCTGATCAGCCGGTTCTACGCTAACGACATCGTTTACGAATTCCTGCTCGGGATCGGCATCGGCGTGATCTACCGCCGGGGCTGGATCGGCGAGCGCCTCTGGCTGCCTTTGCTGGCTATCGGCGGGGCACTGCTGACCATCAAGCAACTGCCGCCGGATGTGCGCATTGTCAACTGGGGCCTGCCCAGCGCGGTCATCGTAGTGGCGTGCATTTCCCTCGAACCCTACCTGCGCGGCAACCGGCTGCTGAAAGGCCTGGGCGACTGTTCGTACTCGGTGTACTTGCTGCATGTGCTGGTGCTGTATGGCGGCTGGCTGGCCACCCAACGCTTCGGGCTGAACCCGTACGTGGCGTTCGCGGTGTGCGTGCCGGTCATCGCGCTGGGGGCGTGGTTGAGTTACGAGTGGATCGAGAAGGGCCTCTATCGCCGGATGAAAGGCTGGTTGGACAGTCGGCGGGCAATCAAGGAAGCGGCAGCGCTGACATGAACAGCGGGATGAAATTGCCTCGCAGTTGCATTACCTGACCGATTTACTAGGACTTTGTCAGTTGCCGTGGAATGGCGTAAACTCCGTGCCACGTCTGCGAGGAATTTTCATGACCGCTATTACTATTACCGATGCCGCCCACGATTATCTGGCCGATCTGCTGCAAAAGCAGAACACCCCCGGCATCGGCATCCGCGTGTTTATTACCCAGCCTGGCACCCAATACGCTGAAACCTGCATCGCCTACTGCAAGCCGGGCGAAGAGAAGCCGGAAGACAAGGCCATTGGCCTGAAGAGCTTCACGGCGTGGATCGACTCCTTCAGTGAGGCGTTTCTGGACGATGCCGTGGTCGACTATGCGACCGACCGCATGGGCGGTCAGCTGACGATCAAGGCGCCGAATGCGAAGGTGCCGATGGTCAATGCTGATAGCCCGATCAATGAGCGCATCAATTATTACCTGCAGACCGAGATCAATCCCGGTCTGGCCAGTCACGGCGGGCAGGTGACGCTGATTGATGTGGTTGAGGAAGACGAAGCAAATATCGCGGTGTTGCAGTTCGGTGGCGGTTGCCAGGGCTGCGGTCAGGCGGATGTGACGCTGAAGGAAGGGATCGAGCGTACGTTGCTGGAGCGGATTCCCGAGTTGTCCGGGGTGCGTGATGTGACGGACCATACTCAGAAAGAGAACGCTTACTACTGAGTGGTCTTCGCGGTAGTCGAAAGCCCCGATTTAGTCGGGGCTTTTTTATGCGTGGCATTCGGGGGATTGAGGTGGGGTACGGTAAGAGCGGATAGGTTGCGACCATTCGGATGGGGGCATATCCGTTTCCTTTATCTGGGCGGCCTAAAGTTCCGCCCTCACTTCGGCGACGCTCCGTGGGCCCGCTGGTCGGCGACAGATCAGTTGCCATCGCTACGCCATAAAACCCTAGGAGACGCCGGACGCACGACGGCCGCGTTCTGGCGCGCAGCGGCAGCAGATCCTGTGCATGCGGTGTGTGGAGATGTAACGCGGTATCGACAGCGTTAGGTCAGGAGAGTCGTCGGCAACCGATGGGCCGCCATCGCTGCCGTCGTTCCTCCGGCGGCTCCTACAAGGCATTCCGCATGCCGGAAGACGTGAACGCCTCCAATACGTCAGCAAGGGTGATCACCAACCTTCGATATGCCACAAAGCCCGTAGGAGACGCCGGAGGCACGACGGCCGCGACCTGGCGCGCAGCGGCAGCAGATCCTGCGCATGCGGTGTGTTGGGCGTAAGGCGGTATCGACAGCGTTAGGTCAGGAGAGTCGTCGGCGACCGATAAGCCGTTATCGCGGCCGTCGTCCCTCCGGCGGCTCCTACAAGGCATTCCGCATGCCGTAAGACGTGAACGCCTCCAATACGTCAGCAAGGGTGATCACCAACCTTCGATACGCCACAAAGCCTGTAGGAGACGCCGGAGGCACGACGGCCGCGAGGCGGAGGAGCTGACACCCCTGCGTTTCACAGGCCTCAGCAGTGGGCTCATGGCCGGTAAACGTGCGCATGCCCTGCGTGGTAGAGCGAAGATTCGCTGAATACGTCGTTGCCGAGCACGCGTCCCACGAGGATCAGTGCCGTTCGGCGAAAGCCTTTGACAGCGACTTTGGCTTCGATGTCGGCGAGGGTGCCGATCACCCAATCCTGATCCGGCCAGCTGGCGCGGTGGACGACGGCGATGGGGCAGTCATCGCCGTAGTGGGGGGTGAGTTCGGCGACGATCTTGCCAAGGTTGTTCACCCCAAGGTGGATCGCCATGGTGGCTGTGTGTCGCGCCAGTTCGCCCAGATCTTCCCCTACCGGCATGGCGGTTTTGTCGGCGTAGCGGGTGAGGATCACGCTCTGCGAGATGTCTGGCAGGGTCAGCTCGGTTCCAAGCAGGGCGGCGCAGGCAGCGGTGGCGGTGACACCGGGGATGATTTCGAAGGGGATGCTCAGCTCGCGCAGGCAGCGAATCTGTTCGCCGATAGCGCCGTAGAGGCTCGGGTCGCCGGAGTGCACGCGGGCGACGTCTTGGCCGTGTGCATGAGCCGATTTCATCAAGGCGATGATCTGTTCAAGGTGCAATTCGGCGCTGTTGATCACCTGGACCGCCTGATGGCCCTGCAAAACAGCCTCTGGCACCAGCGATCCGGCGTAGATGATCACCGGGCAGGTGCGGATCAGGCGCTGGCCTTTGACCGTGATCAGGTCGGGATCGCCGGGGCCTGCGCCGATGAAGTAAACGGTCATTGAATCTCCAGAAAACGAAAGGGCGGCACAACTATGGGAGCGCGCTTGGCCGCGATGACGATCTGCCTATAAAAGCTGGGCCGCCTGAGACGACGCCATCGCGGGCAAGCGCGCGCCTACAGTGGAAATGAAACGGAGGTGGCCAACGCGAACGTGGCCCGTGAGCTGTTTCGTCGCTCGATCAACAGCCGCGCCGACGACCCACTCAACCGCGCCGCCATCGCCAGCGCCGCGCTTTCGGCCACGCCATAACAGCCAGTGCTGTCGAACGCGATCTGCGAGTGATGGCTCAACTGCGGCTCGAACATTGCCAGTTCTTCAGCGCTGAAAAAAGCCAACGGCAGGCCGAGCCGTTCCGCGAGTTCGAGCATGCCCGCTTCTGACGATTTGAGGTCGATGGAGGCGAGGGCGGTGATGTCGGGCAGTGTCAGGTGATGCTCCAGCAAACTGACCTCGATCAACCCCTGAAGCACCGACGCCGGGCAATCGCGCTGACAGCCGAGGCCGATCACACGAATGCCCGCGCTCATCAGGCAGGGCTCAGCTCGGTGATAGTCCGCTGCGCGTCGTAACGACGAAACAGCCAAGCGCTGATCAGGCCCATGGCGACCCAGAACGCCGCGTTGGTCAACTGCGAGGCGATCTTGAATTGCGCTTCCAGGTTTTCCGGTGCCAGGGCCGAATGGACCGCCGGCTGCGGCGCGCCAATCACGTGGGGCACCAGCAAAATCGCGGCGCCCAGGACTTTCAACAGCCAGTGACGGGCGAAGACCATCAGTGCCAGGCCAACCGCCGTGGAGGCCGCTGTGCTGATCCACCACGTCTGGCGCAGGGTCAGGTCCGCCGCTGCAGTGCCTGGCAGCTCAGGCGGAAGGCCCAGCGTCGGCGCGAAAACGAACACCGCGTAACCGGCCAGGCCCCACAGCGCACCCTGCCGAACACTAGTGGGCGTGCGCAAGGTGTACAGCGCCGCCAGCATCAGCGCGAAACCCACCGCAACCACCAGATTGCCGCCTGTGGTCGACAGCACGCGCTGCCAGCCGTCCTCCGGCTCCCAGGCCTCTTCGTCATGAACATGGGCCGCCATGGCGTCTCCAGCGTGTTCATGCTGATGCACCTCTGCGGCAGCGGGGGCTTTCTCGTAGGTTTCGGCTTGAAGGATCAGCGGCGCGACCCAAAAGCTTTGCAGCAGGGTCAGCAACAGAGCGGCGAGCAGTCCGGTGAACCCGGCCGTTTGAGCGATTCGCTTGAACATGGCGGCAGGTCTCAGTGGCAAGGAAAGGCAGCGCTGTGGCGGGTGTCGTGGGCAGCATTGTGCACCGCGTCGATGTGCGAGAAACCGGCGAAGTAGACCAGGCACGCGCCGAGGATCATCGCGCTGATGGCGGCGGTGAGGCGTTGGGTCTGGGTGCTGGCGGTGCTCGCAGATTGGGTCGTGGTGCTGATCGACATGGCGCTTCCCTCTGGTCTGGAATGTCAGCGGTGGGGATGCGCAGGGCAAGCTACTGACAGACGTCAGTCGCGAACTCAACAGCGCCCGCCCACCGCGGGTTTGTTATGTGACGTTGTCGGGCCGGTCTCCGGGCTTGCGAGGGGCAGACAACCTGCCGACAAGAATCACCTTCCCATGTCGCGGACCGACACAGTGGCTCTGATTCTTCGCTCGCTTACCGTTGCGGGGGCAGCGCCGGACTTGCACAGACTGAGAGTCTGTACGCACCGGTTTCCCGTTTCACCCTGTGAAGGGCACCCGTAACAAGGTGTGTAGGAGAGCATGGCGCGGGGTGTCAGTCAATGCAGGAGGCAATAGACAGCTCCTCAACGATGGGCGCGAAGCGTCACACGCCTGCTGTGCTATCGAACATCGATACCGTTCAGCCCAATTGACGACGCAAAAATCCCGGAAGCGACATCCGTCCCGGTCATCGCTTGCGCTGGAGCGCTATCAAATATAAATAGAGGCATATCGAATATCGATACAGGTGAATCTTGAAAGCCACGATCGATGTATTCAATTGTCTCTGGCAGACCCAGCTCTCGGTGCCGTCATGTGCGACGACCCTACCGTCTCGCGCACATGTCGTGGTGATCGGCGCAGGCTATACCGGCCTTGCTACCGCGCTTCAACTCGGTGAGGCCGGACGCGACGTGGTGGTGCTCGACGCCATGAACATCGGTGACGGGGCATCGGGCCGTAACGGAGGTCAGGTGATCCCCGGTCTCAAGCTTAACCCTGACGAACTGCATCAGCGCTTCGGTGAGTCAAAAGGCCGGGTGCTGGCGGACGTGGTCGGGGGCGCAGCCGACTATGTGTTCAACCTCATCCGGCGTCTGAACATCGATTGCGACGCCCGACAGGACGGCTGGATTCAGGCGGCCCACCACGATGTGGCGCTCGAAACGCTGCGCAACCGGGCGGCGCAGTGGCAATCCCGAGGCGGCGACGTGCAGATGCTCGATAAGGCCCGCACCGATCAATTGCTCGGCACTTCGATTTACCGAGGTGCACTGCTCGACCGTCGTGCCGGGCAGCTGCAGCCGTATCAATATGTCCATGGCCTGGCTGCGGCTGTGCGAGCGCTGGGGGTGAACATTTTCGAACGCTGCGCCGCGTTGCAACTGCGCCGCAGCGAAGGTGCCTGGACCGTAGTGACGCCGCATGGCGAGCTTCGCGCCGATCAGGTGGTGATCGCCACCAACGCCTATTCTTCCCCTTTGTTGCCTGCGCTGCCGCACACCTACGTCACCCTCTGGAGTTTGCAAGCTGCGACCGCGCCGCTTTCTGACGATCTGTTGGCGCAGGTTTTACCAGGCGGGCTACCGGTGTCTGACACCTATCGGGTGCTTCGTTATTTTCGGCGCACCCAGGACGGACGCTTCGTCCTCGGCACACGCGGGGCGTTCCGCGATGACCTGAATCATGGCGACATCGCCCGGGTGCGCGCTGAAATGCTCGACATTTATCCGATGCTGGAAAACGTGCCAATCACCCATTGCTGGTGTGGTCGCGTGGCGGTGCCGGCGGCGAGTATCCCGATGCTCAGCCAGCCCGAATCGGGGCTGACCGTCGCTTTGGGATATTACGGACGGGGGGTGGCGATGGCGACACGGATGGGCGCGCTGGTCGCGGATCTGGTTCAGGGCTTGCCCCCGCAGGAGAGCGCTTACCCGGTGACACCGTTCAAAGCCATGCCCGCTGCGCCGCTGCATCGCAACGTCGCGCGGGTCGCGGCGAACGTCATGCGCTTTCAGGACCTCTTCGAACGCCGCGTCAGAGGAGTCAGACGATGAGCCGCTCACACGCTGAGGCCCGTGCGTCGATGACCGCGCCCGACATCCCGCCACCGCGCCGCTCCCGCGCCAAGGTGTTCGACGCGTTGCTCAACCTGCCGGGCGGGCTCATCACCTGCACGCTGATTCTGTTCGCGCTGGGGTTGCTGTTGTACATGAGCGTGCGCGTGAATGACGGGCAGATCATCGGCTCGGCGTTCAGCCTCGATAATCTCTGGACGGCATTGACCGATCCGTTGACCCGTCTGGTCCTGCTGCGCTCCATCGTGCTATCGGCGATCGTCACCATCGCCACGGTGGCGCTGGCGTTTCCGGTAGCGTATTTCCTGGCGTTTCGCGCGGGTCGATGGCGCCATCTGCTGTTGTTTCTGGTGACACTGCCTTTCTGGACCAGCTATTTGCTGCGGGTATTCGCCTGGAAAATAGTGCTGGCCTACAACGGCGTGCTGAACTCGGCGCTCATGCAACTGGGCCTGATCGACGCGCCGCTCAACGGCCTGCTCAATACACCAGGCACGGTGGTCGTCACCCTGGCCCACGCCTACGCGGCCTTTGCGGTGCTGCCGCTGTACATCTGTCTGCAAGGGCTGCCAAAGAACCTGTTCGAAGCGGCGGCCGACCTGGGCGCCAGACCGTATCAAGGGTTTTTTCGGGTGGTGCTGCCGCTGTCGGTGCCGGGGGTTCTTTCGGCGGCGCTGGTGGTGTTCGTGCCCACGGTGGGCGACTACGTGACCCCGGCACTGGTGGGCGGGCCGAACAGTTCGATGATCGGCACGCTGATTCAAGCCCAGTTCGGCAAAGCCAACGACTGGCCAGCCGGGGCGGCACTGGCGGTGATCAGCATGATCGCCATCGCTATCGTCGTGGTGGCGGCCCGGTGGATCATCACTCGCTGGAGTACCCGCACATGACCCGCCACCTGTCGCGCAACTGGCTGGTGGCATACGTCGCGGCCTATCTGGTGTTCCTGTACCTGCCGACGCTGCTGATACCGGTGTTCTCGTTCAACGATTCCATCGCGCCCGCGTTCCCGCTCAAGGGTTTCACAGTGCAGTGGTATCAGAGCCTGCTGGACGATCCGCGCCTGCGCAACGCTGCACTCAACAGCCTGATCGTTGCCAGTTCAGCGGCGGCCATCGCCACGGCAGCGGGATGCCTGATCGCATACGCCGATTTGCGTCGCAGCTCCCCCTTGGCTCGCAGCATTTCATTGCTGGCGCGGTTGCCGATCCTGTTGCCCGGCGTGGTGCTGGGCATCGCCTTATTGGTGGGCGTCAACCTGATCGGGCCGGGACCGTCGCTGGGCGCCATCGTCGTTGGGCACGTGTGTTTCTGCCTGCCGACCACCGTAGTGGTGATGCGCAGTCGTTTTGCGGCGTTCCCCCGCAGCCTAGAAGACGCGGCGATGGACCTCGGCGCCGATGAGTGGATCACCTTTCGCCGCGTGGCCTTGCCGCTGGCGATGCCGGGGCTGGTGTCGGCGTTCATGCTCGCGTTCATCACATCGTTCGACGAGTTCATCGTCGCGTTCTTTTTGGTCGGCACCGAACCTACCTTGCCGATTTACATCTGGAGCCAGTTGCGCTTTCCCAAGCAACTGCCGAGCGTGATGGCGCTCGGTACGGTGATCCTCGTGGTCTCCGTGATCCTGGCCGCGTTCGCCGAACACCTGCGTCGTCGCGGCACCCGTTCCTCTGCCCATTCCACAACGAAATAGCTCGGAGGTCTCATGAAAATCCGCATGACTGAATCACGCTCCTGGGTAATGGGGCTGGGCGCTTTCGCCCTCGGTGTCACGCTGTTGCAGCAAGGGGCGCAGGCGGCCGACAGCGGCAAGTTGACGTATTTCACCTGGTCCGGCTACGAGTTGCCGCAGTTCCACGGCGACTTCGAAAAAGCCCACGCCGGGCAGGTCGACATCTCGGTGTTCGGCGATGACGACGACGCGCTGTCGAAGGCCCGAGCGGGGTTTCATCCGGACCTGGCGCACCCGTGCTACGACAAATTGGATCGTTGGAAACAGGCCGGGTTGATTCAGCCCCTCGATCCAAAACGGCTAAAAAACTGGGATCAGATCTTCCCGGTCTTGCAAAAACTGCCGGGCATTGTCGAGGCGGACGGCAAGGTGTGGATGGTGCCATGGGACTGGGGCAATACGTCGATCCTGTATCGCACGGACTTGGTCAAGAACCCGGAGCCAACCTGGAAGATGTTCTTCGACCCGAACTCGCCGTACGCCGGGAAGATGGCAACCATCGACGCCGTGCACGACACGCCGCTGGTGGCCGCAGTGGTCGCAGGGGTCGATCCGTTCAAAAAGATGGACCAGGGCGAGCTGGACAAGGTCGGCGCGATGTTGCGTCAGCAGCGGCCACTGATGTCCTCGTACACCACTGACATGACCTCGGTCGAACAAAGCCTGGCCAGCGGCGAGCTGGTGGCCGCCATGGCCTGGAACGCGTCGGCCACCGCATTGAAAAAACAAAACGTGCCGGTGGCGTTCATGAAGCCCAAGGAAGGCATGTTGACGTGGGTGTGCGGCATGGTCCTGCTAAAGGACGCCAAGCACGTGGACCTGGCGTATGACTTCATCAACGCCCGCATGAACCCGGATTCCGGCGCGAGTTTGATTAATGAATATGGCTACGGCAGCGCAAGTCAGGCCGCGTTCAAGAAGGTCCCTGCGGCCAAGCTCGACGAACTGTCACTGCCCAACGACCCGGAGACCATGCTGCGCGACACCGTGCTGACCAAGCCGATTCCGAGCAACGACGAATTGGCGAAGTTGTTCGAGCGGGTGAAGGCGGGCGGGTGAGTCACTTTTGACACCGACCTGTATGTCGGGCCCACGCGGGTGCGGCAGCCAATCGCCTGTGATCTTTGGCGTAGCGACAGCAAAACCGTTGAACGCGGTCGGTCTGACCAGCCGTGTTCATCCGTTTCAATCCCATCCAGCAGAGGACTTCGCCCGTGACAGATACCAGCGTGGTCAGCCTCCGAGGCGTCAGCAAGCGCTACACCGAGAGCATTCTCAGTGTCGATAACATCGATCTGGACATCGCCAGCGGCGAATTCATCAGCCTGTTGGGGCCGTCGGGGTGCGGCAAGACCACGACCTTGCGCCTGATCGCCGGGTTCGAGGGGCCGACGTCCGGGCAGATTTTCATCGACGGGCGCGACCTCACCGACGCGCCGCCGTACGGGCGTCCGGTCAACACTGTGTTTCAGGATTACGCTCTGTTTCCGCACCTCAACGTCAGTGACAACGTCGGGTTCGGCCTCAGCCTGGCCGGGGTTGGAGCAAGCGAGGCGCGCACGCGGATTCGCGAGATGCTGGATCTGGTGGGCCTGGCAGACAAGGCCAAGGCGCGGGTCCAGGACCTCTCGGGCGGGCAGCAACAGCGCATCGCCATGGCTCGCGCGTTGGTCTGTCGGCCTCGGGTGTTGCTGCTCGACGAGCCGCTGTCCGCCCTTGACGCCTACCTGCGGCAGCACATGCAGGTCGAACTCAAGCGCCTGCAATCGCAACTCGGCACGACCTTCGTGATGGTCACCCACGACCAGACCGAAGCCCTGTCGATTTCCGACCGCATCGCCGTTATGCGCAACGGCCGGATCGAGCAGGTCGCAGGCCCTGCCGAACTCTACGATCAACCTGCGACCACCTTCGTCGCGGGCTTCATCGGCGCGAGCAACCTGTTGCCGGGCGAGGTGACAGGGGCCGACCACCGCCTGTTTCGGGTCAAGGTTGGAGCGATGCAGTTGATGGCCCACAGCGATCAGCCGCTGTGCGCCGGAGATCAGGTGACCGTTTCCCTGCGCCCGGAAGACCTGCGGCTAGAAACCGGCCCGATCAGTGCCGACCCTGCCAAGACCCAGGCCACTGTAGTGCAGACCCTGTTCCACGGCCGCTCGCTCCGAATTCAGGTGCGCGTACCGGGCGTCGAACCCATGACCCTGGACTTGCCCCGCGACGGCAATGCCCAGCACACCGAAGCATTGCGCCCGGGCGACGGTATCTATCTCAGCGTCGCGCCGGGGGTGGCCCGCGCGTTCCCTACACGCCCAATCTGACCCTCAACAGGCAGGAGACCTTTATGACGACCCTCTACGAAACCCTGTCCCAACGCAGCGCCGCCGATTGGCAGCAGCGCCTTGGGCAGTTCAACTACCGCATCAGCAATTTCATCGACGGCGAATACTGCGACGCTCTCAGCGGCGAGACCTTCGAAGTCGTCAACCCGGCCACAGGCAACGTCCACGGCCACGCGCCGCGCAGCAATGCCCATGATGTGGATGTGGCGGTGAAGGTGGCCCGTCGGGCCTTCCGGTCTGGCAGTTGGTCGCGTCTGTCGCCCCGTGACCGCATGGCGGTGCTGTATCGCTTCGTGGCGTTGATCGAAGAGCAGGCCGAGGCCTTTGCCATGCTTGACGTACTGGACATGGGCAAGCCGATCACCGACATGCTCGACGTGGACGTGCCGTACTCGGCGCTGTCCTTTCAGTTTTTCGCCGAGACAATCGACAAACTCGAAGGCTCGGTCACCAGCACCACGCCTGAAGCCTTGCACTACATCCTGCGCCAGCCGCTGGGGGTAGTCGGTTTGATCGTGCCGTGGAACTACCCGCTGCTCATGGCTGCGTGGAAGCTTGCGCCTGCGCTGTCGATGGGCAACTCAGTGGTGCTCAAGCCCGCCGAGCAGTCGCCGTCCAGTGCGGTCTTGCTGGCGGACCTGTTCATCCAGGCAGGCGGCCCACCGGGGGTGTTCAACGTGGTTCAAGGCTTCGGTCGGGAGGCGGGCGAAGCACTGGCCCTGCACATGGATGTCGACAAAATCGGATTTACAGGTTCGGTGGAAGTCGGCAAGAAAATGTTCATCTATGCCGGCCAATCCAACATGAAGCGCGTGACCACCGAATGCGGGGGCAAAAGCCCGCAGATTATTCTCGAAGACGTCGCCGATCTGGACCGTGCCGTGAGTTACGCGGTCAACGGCATTTATGCGAATCAAGGCGAAGTCTGCAACGCCGGTTCGCGGCTGCTGGTGCAAGACAGTCTCTACGACGATTTCATCGAGCGTTTCACCGCCGTGGCACAGGGACGCTATGTGCCGGGCAATCCGTTCGACCCGGCCACACGCATGGGTTCGATGGTCTCGTTCCAGCAGCAGAAGCGGGTGCTGGGCTACATCGACAAGGCCAATGCCGAGGGCGGGCGGCTGGTGTTTGGCGGCGGGGTGCCCCAAGGCCTGGAGCATGGCGCGTTCGTCAGCCCGACGCTGTACGCCGACATCGCTCCGGGGATGACGCTCGCTCGCGAAGAGGTCTTCGGGCCGGTGGCCGCTGCGATCCGCGTCAAAGACTTGGGGCATGCGCTGGAGATCACCAATGACTCGATTTACGGCCTGGCCGCTTCGGTGTGGACGCAGAACATCGACAAAGCGCTGACCTTTGCCCGCGACGTGGAGGCGGGCATTGTGTGGGTCAACTGCTTCGACCATGGCGACATGACGCAGCCGTGGGGTGGCTTCAAACAGTCGGGCAATGGCCGGGACCGCTGCCTGGAGGCGCTGACCCAGTATTCCCAGACCAAATCGGTGTGGGTGCACCTGGGCGGTTGACGCCCCGGACACGTCGGGTACAGTCGCGGTCTTTTGGATGCCCGCGCTGTATCGGCGTGAGTACGACCCTTTTTTGAACGACACGCCACGATTCGCGAGCGCTCATGAACCAAGATTCCCTGCCTGAAGACAATCGGCCCGCAGACAAGGTCGCCCCCGAGGACTCGCCGCTGTTCGCCAGCACCCTGGCTCGCGGGCTCGAGGTGATCACGGCATTCCGGGCGGGCAATCCGAGCATGAACCTGCCGGAAATCGCCACAGCCACTGGCATCACCAAAAGCGCGGCCCAGCGGTTTGCTTTCACCCTGGAAGCCCTTGGCTATCTGCGCAAGGACCCGCACAGCAAACGCTATCAATTGACCCCCCGGGCGCTGTCCCTGGGATTTGGCTATTTGCAGACCGATAGCCTGATCGACCGGGCGTCGCCATACCTGCACCAGCTCAACCGCGAATGCCACGAAAGCTGCAACCTGTCCGAGCCGGATGGCCATGAGATGGTCTTCGTGGCGCGTTTCCCCAGCCACAATCAGGTGATGATTCCGATGCCGCTGGGCCTGAGCCTGCCGATGTACTGCACGGCGTCGGGCCGGGCGTATCTGTCGCGGCTCGACCCGCAGGCCTGCGCCGACCTGCTCAGGGCGATGCCACGCCCGGCGCAAACCCACGCCACCATCACCGACCTGGAAACCCTGCAGGACAAGATTGCCGAAGCCCGCTCCGAAGGCTTCAGCAGCATCGAGGGCGAGTATTTCCTCGGCGACATCAGCCTTGCGGCGCCGATCGTCGATGCCGGGGGGATGCCGCTGGGCGCGATCAACATTTCCGTTCCGGCCAGTCGTTGGGGTCATGAAGAGGCGCGCAAGGCCTTTGGTCCGGCGTTGATCCACACCGCCCATGCGATTTCCAGCGCAGGGTGGAGTCAGCGGGCGGGCGGGTTTCGGTAGGCGCGCAAATGGCGCATGGCTAAGGGGGGAGGAGCGCCGCAAGACTCTGTGGGAGCAGGCTTGCTGGCGAATGCGGTGTGTCAGTCAATTCATCTGTCACAGACCCACCCCGTTCGCCAGCAAGCCGGCTCCCACAAGTGATCGAGTTGGCAGTCGACACATGGGTTGCCGCCGTTTGCTCGTTGACCTTCCTCCAGGCACTGCGTAGCCTTGCGCATTCGAGGTTCGCCGCTCCGTTTTGCTCGGGCGCGGCGCTAAGAAGGGAATGTGGTGCAAGCCACAGCTGCCCCCGCAACTGTAAACGGTCATGTTCATTGCACAGCCACTGCGCGAGCGGGAAGGCGCGATGAGCGCGTCTGATCTGGCGTTGCTGCCAAGTCACCCGCCGCCGTGAGCTAGGAGACCTGCCTCGAACACGGGCCTGTTTTTCAGACGGCCCGACGCATTCTCAACACAACCGGGCGGGGTGATCCGGTGGCGAATCGAACGGCGGGCCTGTCTTCTGTGACGGCAATGCGGTTCTCGTCCTGTTTGCCCGCCGCTGCGCCTGAGGGCAACCATGAAAACACTGGCCAAACTTCCCGTCACCATCGTCACCGGCTTTCTCGGCTCGGGCAAAACCACGCTGCTGCGCCACATGCTCGACAACGCCGAAGGCCGTCGCATTGCGGTGATCGTCAACGAGTTCGGCGAGCTGGGCATCGACGGCGAAATCCTCAAGCAATGCACCATCGGCTGCACCGAAGAAGAGGCCAACGGTCGCGTCTACGAGCTGGCGAACGGCTGCCTGTGCTGCACCGTGCAGGAAGAGTTCTTCCCGGTCATGCAAGAATTGGTCGCCCGTCGCGGCGATCTGGACCACATCCTCATCGAAACCTCGGGCCTTGCACTGCCCAAGCCGCTGGTCCAGGCGTTTCAATGGCCGGAAATCCGCAACGCCTGCACCGTAGACGCCGTGATCACCGTGGTCGACAGCCCGGCCGTGATCGCCGGCACCTTTGCTGCGTTCCCGGATCAGGTCGACGCCCAGCGCAAACTCGACCCGAACCTCGACCACGAATCGCCGCTGCACGAACTGTTCGCCGATCAGTTGGCCAGCGCCGACCTGGTCATCCTGAACAAGGCCGACAGGCTCGACGCCGCAGCCTTGGCCGCTGTGCGCGCTGAAGTCGTCGAAGAATTGCCCCCTGCAGTGAAAGTCATCGAAGCCAGCAACGGCCAATTGCCGATCAGCGTGTTGCTGGGGTTGGGTGCTGAGTCCGAGCTGCACATCGACGGGCGCAAGACCCATCACGATCATCACGACGGCGATGACCACGACGACCACGATCACGATGCCTTCGATTCGATCTCCATTTCGCTGCCTCAGGCCGACGAAGCGCTGTTGCTCGATGCGCTGACCCAGGCCGTCGTGCAGCACGGCATCCTGCGGGTCAAAGGCTTCGCGGCAATCCCGGGCAAGCCGATGCGCCTGCTGGTGCAAGGTGTCGGCACGCGTTTCGACAAACACTTCGACCGCGCGTGGAAAACCGATGAAGAACGCGTCAGCCATTTCGTGCTGATCGGTCAGGAACTGGACGCTGCCGTTCTGGAAGCTCAGCTGCGCGCCGCGCTTGAGATCAAAGGCTAACCATGCACCTGCTGCGCACCCAGCCCGGCGGCTTCGTCCCCGACGACAGCATCGCTGACCTCGGCCAGACTCCCGCCGACTTGGTCATCCTGTGCAGCGGCGATTCCCATCTGGCGCTGCTCGCTGAAACCGCGCAGCAGCTGCCGGACGATTACCCGAGCCTGCGCCTGGCCAACCCCATGCAGGTGCAGAACCACGCCTCGGTCGACCTGTATGTCGATGAGGTGCTGCGCCACGCAAAGGTCATCCTGATCTCGCTGCACGGCGGCATCGGATACTGGCGCTATGGTGTCGAGCGTCTGGTGGAACTGGCGGCCTCCAGAAAAAGCGGCGGGGTGAAGCTGATTCTGGTGCCTGGCGACGATCGGCCGGACCCGGAACTCAGTGACCTCAGCACCGAACCTGCCGAGGATCGCGACCGGTTGTGGCATTACCTGCGGCAAGGCGGCAAACACAACGCCTTGCAGCTGTTCAACTGCCTGGCCAATCGTTGGCTGGATCGCGATTACGCTTGGGACGAACCGCAGACACTGCCCCGCGTGGTGATCTATCACCCGCGTAAAACCAGCGCCGAACTGGCCGATTGGCGAGTGGACTGGCGCCCCGAGCAGCCGGTGGCGGCGGTGCTTTTTTATCGTTCGCACTTACAAGCGGCGAACACCGGCTTCATCGATGTGTTTTGCGAGCGGCTGTTGGCGCAAGGGCTGAACCCGCTGCCCATCGCCGTCGCCAGCCTGAAAGAACCTGCGTGCCTCAGCGCGGTGCAGGATTGGCTCGACGACACCGCCTGCGAGGTCATTCTCAACACCACCGGTTTCGCCCAGTCCAGCCCGGAAGCGCCGCATCTGCGTCCGTTTCGGCGCAATATCCCGGTGATTCAGGCGATCTGCGCCCAGGACAACGAGCCAGCGTGGCAGGCCAGCGAGCAGGGCCTGGGGCCTCGGGATCTGGCGATGCACATCGCGCTGCCGGAACTGGACGGCCGCATCATCAGCCGGCCGATCAGTTTCAAGGACCTGGCCTGGCACAGTGAGCGCAGTCAGTCGGACGTGGTCTGCTATCGCGCGCAGCCCGAGCGCATGGACTTCGTGGCTGAGCTGGCGCGACGCTGGGTGTTGCTGGCGCGCACGGCCAACGCCGACAAGCGCGTCGCGCTGATTCTGGCCAACTACCCGACCCGCGACGGGCGCATCGGCAACGGCGTCGGCCTCGACACCCCGGCAGCAGCGCTGAACATCCTCAAGGCTCTGCAAGACGAAGGCTATCCCGTCGACGGCTTGCCGGAGTCGGGCACCGCGCTGATTCACGCGTTGCTCGGCGGCGTCACCAACGACCCGGACAGTCTCGACCAACGCCCTTGCCACCAGAGCATGGCGATGGACGACTACCTGGCGGCCTTCAATGCGCTACCTGACGCCAATCGCAGCGCCGTGATCGAACGCTGGGGCTCGCCGCTGAATGACCCGATGTGCCGTCACGGCCGCATGATGATCGCCGGGCTGCGCTTCGGCCTGACCTTTGTCGGCATCCAGCCGGCGCGGGGGTTCGACGTGGATCACAGCGCGGTGTATCACGATCCGGATCTGGTGCCGCCCCATGGCTATCTGGCGTTTTATTTCTGGCTGCGCAACGCCTATGGCGCCCACGCGGTGATTCACGTCGGCAAGCACGGCAATCTGGAATGGCTGCCGGGCAAGGGCGTCGGTCTGTCGCAACAGTGCTGGCCGGACGCGATCCTCGGGCCGATGCCGAACATTTACCCGTTCATCGTCAACGATCCGGGCGAGGGCGCCCAAGCCAAGCGCCGCACGCAGGCGGTCATCATCGACCACCTGATGCCACCCTTGACCCGCGCCGAGACCTACGGCCCGTTGCGCAATCTCGAATTGCTGGCGGACGAGTACTACGAAGCCCAGTTGCTCGATCCGCGCCGCGCTCGCGAGTTGCAGAAAGACATCCTCAGGCTGGTGCGGGAAACCCACATCGACCGGGAACTGGCCCTGGGCGAAGCGCTCGACAGCGATGCCGATGCCGCGATCTGGTTGCCCCGTCTCGACACTTACTTGTGTGATCTGAAGGAATCGCAGATTCGTGATGGCCTGCACGTGTTTGGCGAATCGCCCAGCGGGCGGCTGCGGATCGACACCTTGCTGGCAATCTTGCGCGTGCCCCGTGGCGATGGCCGGGGGGCGAATGCCAGCCTGTTGCGGGCGTTGAGCAACGCGCTGGCGCTGGATTTCGACCCGCTGGATTGCGAGCTGGGAGCGCCGTGGACAGGACCGACACCTCAGGTCTTACATCAAGTCAGCACAGATCCCTGGCGAACGGTCGGTGATACCCGCGAGCGGTTGGAGCTGTATGCAGTGCTGTTGATCGAGCGCACTTTGGCTGGATCAGCTGATATTGAGTCGTTTGAAAACAACGAGTTATCAGATGTTCTTGATGCATTAAGCGAGGTAGTGGGGCCGCGACTCGACCGCTGTGGCCCTGCAGAGCTGCGCGGATTGCTGGACGCGCTGAGCGGCCGCTTTGTCCCGGCAGGCCCGAGCGGCGCGCCCAGTCGCGGACGTCTGGACGTGCTGCCGACAGGGCGCAATTTCTTTTCGGTAGACGTGCGCAACCTGCCGACCATGACCGCGTGGCGCATCGGCTTTCAATCGGCAAATCTCATACTGGAGCGGCACTTACAGGATCATGGTGACTATCTGCGTCAACTGGGCCTGTCGGTGTGGGGCACGGCCACCATGCGCACCGGCGGCGATGACATTGCTCAGGCCATGGCCTTGATGGGCGTGCGCCCGGTGTGGGCGACGGGCAGTCAGCGGGTGGATGATTTTGAAATCCTGCCGCTGAGTCTGCTGGACCGGCCACGGGTGGACGTCACGCTGCGGGTATCGGGATTCTTTCGCGATGCGTTCGCCAATCTGATCCGGCTGTTCGACGCGGCGGTGCAAGCGGTCGCTGCGCTTGACGAGCCCGATGACATGAACCCGCTCGCCGCACGCGTGCGCCAGGAGCGCGAGCACCTGCAGCGCGAGGGCCTGAGCGCCGAGCAGGCGGCCAGGCAGGCGGGTTGGCGAATCTTCGGCGCCAAACCCGGTGCGTACGGTGCGGGTGTGCAAAACGCTATTGATGGCCGTCTCTGGGAGACCCGCGATGACCTGGCCGAGGTGTATTTGAATTGGGGCGGTTACGCCTATGGCGCCGCCGATGACGGCACGCCCGCGCGCAGTGACTTCGCCAAACGCCTGAGCCACGTGCAGGCCGTGGTGCAGAATCAGGACAATCGCGAACACGACCTGCTCGACTCCAACGACTATTACCAGTTTCAAGGCGGCATGCTGGCCGCAGTGGAAAGCCTCAGCGGCGAAAAAGCGGCGAGCTACCACGGCGACCACAGTCAGCCGGACCTGCCGAAGATCCGCACCTTGAAGGAAGAACTGAACCGGGTGGTGCGCTCACGGGCGGCCAATCCGAAGTGGATCGACGGGGTCAAACGCCATGGCTATAAAGGCGCCTTCGAGATGGCCGCGACGGTGGATTTTCTGTTCGCATTCGATGCGACGACCGAGTTGATCGATGATCACCAATACGCGCTGCTGGCCGACGCCTACCTGCTCGACGCTTCGACCCGTGACTTCATTCAGCAGCACAATCCCGATGCGCTCCGAGACATGACCGAGCGGATGCTCGAAGCGCAACAGCGGGGGTTGTGGCAGGAGCCTGGCGGATATCGCGCGGCGCTGGAAAACTTGCTGGTGGATATTGAAGAGACATAAGCGCCTTGGCCATTTTTGATGCGGGCAGAAGCCGAAGCAGCACTGCATCGTTCGTCAGGCCTTTGGCAGAAACGGACCGAATGAACCTTAACTTCGATGCATGAACAGAGCCCAATCATGACCGATACCCCACATTTTCCCTTGGCCGCCGTCGTGGGCGCCGACGCGCTGAAACTGGCGCTGTGCCTGACCGCCATCGACCCGAAAATCGGCGGGGTGTTGATCGAGGGGCCGCGGGGGATGGCGAAGTCGACCCTCGCGCGGGGGGTAGCGGACTTATTGGCCAGCGGACAGTTCGTCACGCTGCCGTTGGGCGCCACGGAAGAGCGCCTGGTGGGCACGCTGGACCTGGACGCCGCGCTGGGCGAAGGGCGGGCGAGCTTTTCGCCGGGGGTGTTGGCCAAGGCCGACGGCGGCGTGCTGTATGTCGATGAGGTCAATCTGCTGCCGGATCACTTGGTCGACCTGCTGCTGGACGTGGCCGCCAGCGGGGTCAACCAGGTCGAGCGTGACGGCATTTCTCACCGTCACCCGGCGCGCTTCGTGCTGATCGGCACCATGAACCCGGAAGAAGGCGAGTTGCGCCCACAGTTGCTTGACCGCTTCGGCCTGAACGTGGCCTTGAGCGGCCAGACATTGCCAGAACAACGCGGCCAGATCATTCGTCGTCGGCTGGCGTTCGACGCAGATCCCGATGCCTTTTGTCAGCACTGGGCCGCTGCACAGCAGGCGTTGAAGGATCGTTGCGAATGGGCCCGTGGCTCACTGGCACGCATTGATCTGGACGACACCAGCCTTGCGGCGATCACCGAGCGCTGCTTCGCGGCGGGCGTTGATGGGTTGCGCGCGGATCTGGTCTGGCTAAGGGCTGCCCGCGCGCACGCGGCATGGCGCGGCGCTTCGGCCATCGAAGAGCAAGACATCGATGCCGTGGCCGATTTTGCCTTGCGCCATCGACGCCGCGACCCCCCGCCGGGCCAGTCTCCGGCGGCGTCGCAATCCGACAATCCGCCACCCGCCTCAAACGCAGAGCACGCCCAAAGCGAGGGTCAATGGGGCCAGATGCCCGCCCAAACCGTCGCCACGGGTGCCCGCCGGGACGTGCCGAGCTGGCCAAAAAAGCCCTGAGCATCCGCCCCCGCCACGTGACGGGGGCGGATGCCAGTCCTCGACCGGGCCGACTCGACGGCGGAAAAAGCGGCGCGGCCCGATCCGGGATCGAGGGCGCCATTGCCTGGCTGCCTACGTTGTTGAGAGGCCGACCGCGCCGTCGTGTCGATCTGGTTCGTCTGCCACGGACCCGGCGTGAGCAAACCCTCTGGCTGGTCATCGTCGACGCCTCGGCCTCGACCCGACGCCATCAGGCCTTGAGCCAGGCCAAAGGCTTGCTCGCGCAGGTGTTCGACGACGCGTATCGCCGACGCGCGCGATTGGCATTGTTGACCGCCAGTGGTGCACAGGCGCGCTGGCAGCATCATGGTGTGAAAGCGGGCGCGACATTACAGCCGTGGCTGGAAAGCCTGGGCGCCGGCGGGGGAACGCCGCTGTCAGATGCGATCGTGCAGGCGGGGGAATGGCTGAGCAAACGCCAGAAACGTTATCCCGCCGAATCGCACCGGGTGTTGATTCTCACCGACGGCAGGGTGAAGGACATGCCCGCCCTCGCAGGCTTCAACTGCCCAAGCCTGTTGATTGACATCGAACGTGGACCCATCAGGCTGGGCAGGGCGGCTGAACTCGCCCTTCGCCTCAATGCCGACTACCGGCATATCGATGCCTTGACGGACACTCCCCGCCGTCCCTTATAGGGGCCGCCCTTTATAAAGAACGGAAGGCGCGGGTGTGCCGTACAACGATCAGGCAGGCATGGTCCACGGCTCCAGACGATAACCCTCGTCGCTGATTTCTGCGCGGGCCTGTTCGAGAAACTGCGCCAATTGCTTTGGATCGGAATAGGCGCTGCTTGGGATCTGTTTGCGGCCGATACGGGTGCTGGTGCGATCGACCACGGTCAGGCTCAGCTCGCCGTTGCCGTCCTGGGGTGCCCAAGCGACACAGCGGAACGGTTCGAAAGCGTGACCGGCGATCAGAAGAGCATCGTTAAAGCGCAAAGGGGCGTTCATGGAAAGTCCTCAAGTGCCCGTTTCAATTCACTCACCGCTGGCGGGCTTCCCATGCGGTGCGTACTTGTACTGATGACCTCCACCGGCAGTGGAGTCACACGATGCGTCGTTTTTTTTCAAATTATTTCGCTGAAGCCGACCAATTTTTTTGCATATTCGGGTGTTTCATCCTTATTACGGGTGTAAACGGGGTGATCCAGTCGCTTGATGCCTGTTTTGGCGCCTTGTCTCAGTGCTAAGTCCGTTTTGATCTTAGGCTTATAGATAAACAATCCAAGCGAGTGTCAAATATTTGCTAATGTGTCAATCGGGTTCGCCAAGACACTGTTTCTAAAACTTTTTTCACACAAACCGCTCTTTGAATCTTGGCGCCAAGGAATCTCCCATGCATGAAATGGCATCGATCCGTCGCCTATTAATCGTCGAACCCTGCGAGGACTGTCTGCGCCTGATTCCTGGTTTGCGGATTGCCGGTTGGGACGTCGACAGTTGCACGCTTGAATCAGCGGCGTCACGCCAATGTGACGTCGGCCTGATCCGCTTGATGCCTCAGCATTTCGAGCAACCTCAGCTCATCAAGGACCTGATCAGCCGCAGCCACACCGAATGGATCGCCGTGCTGACGGCCGATGATCTACGCCGTGAGCTCATCGGCGATTTTGTCTGCGAATGGTTCTTCGATTTCCACACGCTGCCGTTTGATGTTGCCCGGGTGCAAGTCACGCTGGGTCGCGCCTACGGCATGGCCCGGCTACGCGCTCAGGGCGCCCGCTACGGCAACGGCCCCGAGCACGAAATGCTCGGGGAGAGTCGGCCGATCCGGGAACTGCGCCGCCTTCTGACCAAATTGGCGCCCACCGAGTCGCCGGTGTTGATCCGGGGTGAGCCCGGCACCGGGAAAGAGTTGGTGGCGCGCACACTCCACAGGCAATCCCAGCGTCGTCTTCAGCCGTTTGTCTCCATCAATTGCGGCGCTATTGCCGAGCATCAGTTACAGACCGAATTGTTCGGTCAGGCCTCCGAAGGCGCGCATGGCAAGCTGCAACGCAAACCCGGTCGGATCGAAGCGGCCAATGGCGGGACGCTGTTTCTGGACGAGATTGGTGATCTCCCGCTGGAGGTGCAGGCCAACCTGCTGCGGTTTTTGCAGGAGCGTCACGTCGATGCCGGTGGCGAGCGCATCCCGGTAGACGTGCGAATCCTGGCAGCCACCCATGTGGACCTTGAGGCTGCAATCCGCATGAAGCGGTTCCGCGAAGATCTGTATTACCGGCTGAACGTCCTGCAGGTCGGCACTGCGCCGCTGCGGGAACGGCATGGCGATCTGGCGTTACTGGCCAACCATTTCGCGCACTTTTACAGCCAGGAAACCGGGCGGCGGCCGCGCAATTTCAGTCAGGACGCGATGGTCGCCATGGGCAAACACGACTGGCCGGGCAATGTGCGGGAGTTGGAAAACCGGGTACGGCGAGGGTTGGTGCTGGCAGAAGGGCGGCAGATCGAGGCCTTCGACCTGGGGCTGTTGGGTGAAGAAGAAATCAGCTCCAGCATGGGCACCCTGGACGAATACAAAAGCCGGGCCGAGCGTCAGGCCCTGTGCGATGTGCTGACCCGTCACAGCGACAATCTCAGCGTCGCGGCGAAGGTGCTGGGCATTTCACGGCCGACGTTTTATCGACTGTTGCACAAGCACCAGATTCGTTGAATGGCGCTTCACCTTCGACTGAACACGTGCGCCGGTCCGCACGTGCACCTGAGTCAAGGCTCCAACAACCGTTCCACTGCTTCAACCGCCTTGTCCCTGCGGTAGCTCCAACTGCCGCCGATCACCTCGTAGCGCTGACCTTGCCGGTCCAGCCAATCCCGGCTGGCGTCGAAGAATGCCTGGCGTTCGGTCAGTTCAGGCTGGCAGCGTTGGCCATCACTCACCCATTCGACGCCTTCGGGAGAGAGCAGCAGGTGCAGGTCGTAATGCCGGTCGAGCAGGGCCTGTTCCAGCCAAGGCGGACAGTCGCCGAACAGGGTGCGGCTCCACAGGATGTTGCTAAGCAAGTGCGTGTCGAGAATCAGCAATGTGGGGGCGCGCGTTCGAGCGGCGTCTTCCAGCGCCAATTGCCCGCGAGCAATGGTCGGGACGTCGCCGTAGCAGGTGTCGCGTTGTGCTTCATCGATGAACTGGCGGACGTATTCGCCCACGAGTTCGCCGCCGAAGCGCTGCTGAAGGTGCTCCGCCAGCCAGCTTTTGCCGCTGGATTCGGGCCCTGTCAGTACCAGAACTTTCATGGACGTCAGCGCGCCAATGCCGGGTCAGCCCGCCAGTCGCGCCACCCCTGCACGGCCAGCAGGGTGAACAGCGCGTACAGCGCGGCTGTCAGGTACAGCGCTTTATAAAGGAACAGGCCGACGAAGATGACGTCCAGCACGATCCACAAGGGCCAGCACTGCACGCGTTTCTGCGCCATCCATACTTGCGCCACCAGGCTGAAGCCCGTGAGCGCAGCGTCGAGCCACGGCTGCGCGGCGTCGGTAAAGTGCGCCATCGCGGCGCCGAGGGCGAGGCTGACCACCGCGCCGATGGCCAGGCTCAACGCCAGCGCGTGGCCGCCCAGTGCCGTCACTTGGCGACCGTCGGCCATGGCGCCGCGCCGTGTCCATTGCCACCAGCCATACACCTGCAACACGGCGTAGACACCCTGCAGCAGCATGTCGGAATACAGCTTCACGTCGAAGAAAATCCAGATGTAGAGCAACACCATCACCAGTCCGATCGGCCAGCACCAAGGATTCTGTTTGACTGTCAGCCAGACGGCAATGACACCGAGTGCAGCGGCAAACAGTTCAAGCCCGGACATGGAGACTCCTGCGAGGTAGGGAGAAAAAAGGCCTGCGATTGTAAGCGCTTTGCGGACCGTTGTGGCGAGCTGATTCGCAGGCCGGCAACGCCCGCCGACGATAGTCCCAGTCGATCTCGCTGCCCATGAATGTCAAAGGCTGCGCGCCAATATTCATGCTAGAGCGTTCGCCATAAAGGTCTGTTAGGATCGCGCCGCTCGCGTGCTCGAGCCCGCCGTCTTGACTGTTCATGCGTTTTTTACACCGGACCGATTACCGTGTCCTGAACGGTGCTCGAAACATTTCAAGAGAGCCTTGCCATGAGCAGGTTCCATATTGGGGGAATGATGGATCTTTGGACCGCCGCACAAGCATTAATACTGGGTGTCGTCGAGGGGTTGACGGAGTTTTTGCCGATCTCCAGCACAGGGCACCAGATCATCGTGGCCGACCTGATCGGCTTTCGCGGCGAACGGGCCATGGCCTTTAACATCATCATTCAACTGGGCGCGATCCTCGCCGTGATGTGGGCGTTTCGCCAGAAAATCCTGCAGGTGGTGACAGGGCTTCCAACTCAGCCCCAAGCCCGTCGTTTCATGGTCAACCTGATCATCGGGGTGCTGCCGGCAGTGGTGCTGGGGGTGCTGTTTTCCGACTTGATTCACGAGTACCTGTTCAACCCGATCACGGTGGCCGCAGCGCTGGTCATCGGCGGTATCGTCATGCTGTGGGCCGAACGCCGTCAGCATGAAGTGCATGCCGAAACCGTAGAGGAGATGACCTGGACTGACGCCCTTAAGGTCGGTTTCGCACAATGCCTGGCGATGATTCCCGGTACCTCTCGATCGGGTTCGACGATCATCGGCGGTCTGCTGTTCGGCCTGTCGCGCAAGACGGCCACCGAGTTCTCGTTTTTCCTGGCCATGCCGACGATGATCGCCGCGTCGCTGTATTCCGGTTACAAATACCGCGACCTGTTCCAACCCGACGATTTTGCGGTGTTTGCGGTGGGCTTCATTACCTCGTTCATCTTCGCGATGATCGCCGTGCGCGGCCTGCTGAAGTTCATCGCCACCCACAGTTACGCGGTGTTCGCCTGGTATCGCATTGCCTTTGGCCTGCTGATTCTGGCGACCTGGGCATTCGGTTGGGTCGACTGGTCGAACGTGCAGGCCTGATGCGATGAATCAGCGCATCACCCCCGAGGCCACTCGCCGCAGTGAAAACAGCCCGATCCGCCTGCTGAAGTTCAAGCTGGGGGCGTTGGCATTGCTCTGCGCTTTGCCGCTCTACGGCCTGATCGCAGCGGTTGCTCGGGGCGGGGGATGGTGGCCCTTGGCAATTTACCCGCTCATGAGCCTGCTCGCCGTCGGTCTCTACGACTACGACAAAAAGCAGGCACGGGTCCAGGGGCAGCGCACGCCGGAGAAAGTCCTCCACGGCGTCGAATTGCTGGGTGGCTGGCCAGGCGCGCTGATCGCCCAGCAACTGTTCCGGCACAAGACGCGCAAGGTGTCTTACCAACTGGTGTTCTGGCTGATCGTGTTGCTTCACGAGCTGTTCTGGATGGACCGGGTGCTGCTGGGTGGACGATTTCTCCTTCGACACCTGTACTGACCTCGCCGCGCAGGCGCTCAGAGCTTGAGCGCCACTTGCCGCCATTTCGGCAATTTGCTCACCACCCACTGGTGGGACCGAGTCAATGACGTGCGCAATTCGTCGTCGCCCATGGCGTACGGGTATGACAGCGAGACCCAGTGCGCGCGTGCCAGATACGGAGCAGGGCGCACGCCCGGACGATCGACGTACCCCAAAAACAAATCCGGACCGACCTTGAATGCCAGGTCGTCCCCCGTCAGCCCCATGACTGCGAACATCTTGGTCTCGGCGATGGAGAACACCCGCACACCGCCCCATTTGTAATCCTCCCGGGCGCCGGGCAGTGCCAGGCAAAAGGCTGCAACGTCTTCAATGTCCATAGGGCTCCTTACTCAAAATGGTCTGCCGAGGCGTTTTATCAAAATAGACGGGCAGGCGTGCACGGCATGGCTTGCCCAGGGTTCGGTTGGTTCAGGTGCAGGCCTGGGCGAAATGGCTGAACGCGTCGGCCACGTGATCAAGCCACGCCCGCACGGCGGGCAACGCGCCGCGCCGCTGGGTATACGCAGCCTGAAGGTTGCCGGTAGACATGGACCAGTCCGGCAGCAGCCGGATCAGCGTACCGTCGGCGAGGGCCTCCTTGCAGTTCATCATCGGCAGCATGGTCATGCCCAGCCCGGCGAGGGCGCCGGCCTTGCGAATGTTGAAATCATCGACAACCAATCGCGCTTCAAGGACCACTTCCTGGCGCCGGCCATCCTCGTGGATCAGCAGAAAATGCACCTTGCGATCGGCTTCGGTCGCGCCCAATACCGGTAGAGCGATCAGGTCATCCGGGGTGCGAATCTGTCGATCGGCGATCAGCGCGGGGGAGGCGACCAGTGCCGCAAACGCCGGCGCCAATTGGCGAACGATCAGGTTGGGGTCTTCGTCACCGATGTCGCGCACGCGCAGGGCCACGTCGATGCCTTCGTTGACCAGATCGACCCGCCGGTTCACCAGCAGCAATTCCAGCTGAACCTGAGGGTAGCGCGCCAGAAAGTCAGTCACGACCGAGCTGAGGTTCCAGTGCGTCATCCCCACCGGGCACGAGACCCGCAGACGACCCCGAGGTTCGGCGGACAAGGTCGCCACCGCTTCATCTGCCATTTCCGCTTCCAGCAGCATGGCCTGACAGTGTTGCAGGTAGCGTTCGCCAACGGCAGTCAGCGCCAGTTTGCGTGTAGTGCGCTGCAGCAGGCTGGCATGCAGCCGGGTTTCCAGCTCGGCGATGCGCCGTGACAGACGGGATTTGGGAATGCCCAGTGCACGCCCGGCGGCAGCAAAACCGCCGCATTCCACCACCTTGGCGAAATAGTAAAGGTCGTTGAGGTCTTGCATGGCGAACTCGATTGTCCTGTGAGTGGGACGAACTATCGCATTTTTGCTGACTAATCAGCCATTGGTTGGAAAGGTAGGATAGTCGTCACTTGATCGCCCCGCGGCGATTCTCATTCAGGAAGCCTCTCTATGACCCTTTTGCACATTGATTCCAGCATCCTCGGCGATCACTCCGCTTCGCGCCAACTGAGCCGTCGCGTCGTTCAGTCTTACGTCGCCGCACATCCCGGCACAGACGTGGTGTACCGCGATCTGGCCAGCGAAGCGCTGAACCACTTTTCCGGTGCTGCACTGGCCGCTGCGGGGACCCCGGCCGAAAACCGCGACGCGGCGCAGCATCTGGAAGTCGACACCAACGAAGCGACGCTCCAGCAATTCCTCGCCGCTGACGTCGTGGTGATCGGCGCACCGATGTACAACTTCACCATCCCAAGCCAGTTGAAAGCCTGGATCGACCGTATCACCGTGGCCGGCCGTACCTTCCGCTACACCGAGGCCGGCCCGGAAGGTCTGTGCAAAGGCAAGAAAGTGATCATCGTGTCAACCTCGGGCGGTCTGCACGCCGGTCAACCTACAGGGGTCGGCCATGACGCGCTGCTCAGCGTGCTGTTTGGCTTCCTGGGAGTCACTGACCTGCAATTCGTCACGGCCCACGGTCTGGCCTATGGCGACGAACCGCGCGCCAATGCACTGACCGCCGCGCAGAAACATATCGACGAAACGCTGTTCGCCTGATTGCGAACAGGGGCGCCGCGCCCAGACGCTTTACCCGCTGTCGCAAGCCCCGCCATCGTTCAGGTGCCGGGGCTTTTTTAGTCCGAGGGGTTAACAACATGCGTTCAGCCCGGCGACAGCCTTTGCGATTTCTTTGCGGGTATCCTGCTCTGCATCCCGGTAAAATCGCGTCACATCCGGCCGTTTCTGCATGACATATGGCCAGCATTGTTCATGTTTCTGAGCTTGGCCCGCATTGTGCAATATCGATCTAAAGACTGGGCTGAATGTTATCGATCTTCATCGGTCAGATAGCGACAGGCTGCGGTTTACAAGGAGTTCAGACCTGAGAGGTCTGATTCGAAGGGCACGGATTGAGAAGGTGAGGGGCATTGCGATGATGCGTCTTTGTGCAGTGATGGTGATTAGCCTGTTCAGCGGCCTGATTTCAGTGCAGGCCAGCGAACTGGAAAGCTGGAGCGTTGGCTTCCACGAGCTGACATTTCTCGATCCGCTGGACTCCCAGCCAATGCACGCCTACGCCTTTTATCCCTCCACCGATCCCGATAAGGTCACGCGGGTTCAGGGCTATCCGATTCGGGCCACTGAAGACGCGGCCATCGCCATGGGCCGCTTTCCGATGCTGATGCTGTCTCACGGCAACACTGGCACGCCCCTGGCACAGCACGACCTTGCCACTTCATTGGCGCGCAAGGGCTTCGTCGTGGTAGCGGTCTTTCACCCCGGCGACAACTACCTCGATCACAGCCGCCTCGGCAGTTTGAGCAATCTTTACGGACGACCGCTGCAGATCTCGGAAGCCATCAGCGCGGCGCTGCTTGATCCAATGCTGTCTCCTTATATCAGCGCCCGTCGCGTTGGCGTCATCGGCTATTCCGCCGGAGGCGAAACCGCATTGATCCTGGCTGGCGCCAAGCCCGACCTCAAACGTTTGCGCCAGTACTGTATCGATCGTCCGCAGGACATCGATGCCTGTAAGACTCAAGGCGAGTTGCTCATGGACCGCGATGACCTGCATGCTCAGGCAGACCCTCGCGTCGGTGCGCTGATGCTGATGGCGCCGTTGGGCATCATGTTCGGGCGTCAGACGTTGGCCGACGTGCACGTGCCGGTTTTGCTCTACAGCGGCGATGGCGACGAGTTGCTGGCCATCGACAAAAATGCCGAGGCCCTGGCGCGCAAGCTGCCAGACGTGTCGAACTTCAAATTGTTGGCAGGGGCCGGGCATTTCGTATTCATGGCGCCCTGTGACGACATGCAACGCGCAACCCAGCCTGGACTGTGCAATGACGCCGTAGGTGTCGACCGCGAAGACATTCACCGAAGCCTCAGCAGCGATGCAGTGGCGTTTTTCGAATCGGCATTGGGCACGCCGTTGAGCACGGCAGGGATGCAGCAGGCGGCGGTGCACTGAGTTTCAATTGACGCCTCAGAGCGCCCCTCTGCGCGTTTGAGCATTGGCCCATTTAGCCCCTTCAGCGCCAAGTGCTCGCCAGACCGCTTTCGCGAGCAAGCTGCGATGGCGGAGTGTCAGACGCAGCATCGCTATCTGGACCACCGCTTCGCGGCCGTCGTCCCTCCGGCGGCTCCTACACGGTGGATGGCGTGCCGAAATTCCAGACTGGGCGCTGAATCAGTAGGAGCAGCCGAAGGCACGATGGCCGCGATGGCGGGGTGTCAGACGCAGCATCGCTATCTGGATGACCGCTTCGCGGCCGTCGTCCCTCCGGCGGCTCCTACACGATGGATGGCGTGCCGAAATTCCAGACTCGGCGCTGAATCAGTAGGAGCAGCCGGAGGCACGACGGCCGCGATGGCGGAATAGGTCTAGCCTGCCTTCAACGTCTTAACTTTTCGCCTGGATCACTTTGCCTCGACGCTCGCCGATTTTTCTGGCCTGTCCGTCACGCTGCTTGCCGGTGCGTGCCTCGCTGATCAAGGCGGGAATCAGTGGCCCTTCCGGCAGGTTTTTCCAGAAGCGGGCGGGCAGGTGGCCTTGCATGACTTTGGGGTTGAGCCGCGCCGGGTTAAAGATGTGACTGTAATAGGTCAGCCACAATTCGCCGTGGGGGTCATCGGCGTTGCGGGCCAGGGCTTGCCAGGCTGCGGGGCACTGGCGTTTGTGAATCAGCTGCTGACCGTCGTAGAACACCCCGTCCTTGGGCGTCGCGATCATCCAGCGGTGGCGCCCCAACCGTCCGATGAAATGCTCGCTGGCCGTGCGCAGGATGTCGTGAGCCGGTTCGTGCCACGCCACGTATTCGGGCAGGGCGTGGGTTTCCAGCAACGCCGCTTTGACTGCAAGATCCTTCGGATGAGGATCGACGGGCAGCGCGATGAAGCGCAAGAACGCATGCAAATGATGAGCTTCCCGGCTGACCTGCTTCAATCGACGATGCAACTCGCTTCCAAGCTTGTCCCCTGCAAGCATCGCCGTGCGGTCGCCATGGCTGACGCGCCACAGCACTTCATACAGCAGGCTCCAGCGCTGTTCGCCGCAATACTGCGCCGCGTTCGCCAACAACTCGATCAGTTCCAGCGGAACGCGCGCCTGAATGGGGCCGGTATGGGCAGGGTATTCATGCTCACTGGCGAACAGGTCCGCATCTTCGCGCACGCTCCAGCTGACCTGATCAGGGTTGATCTGATGGCTGAGCAGCCAGCGCGCCTGCTGTCGCCAGGTGTCGAACGCGTCGTCGCAGTCGAGAATGATCATCCCCAGAGCGCCATTTGCTGAGGTTGCGGCCGATCCCGTAATTGCTCGCGCAGCATGACGCTGGAGCTTTCCGCCTGGCGGGGGTGGTAATCGCTCGTGATGATGAACGGCTTGGCCTTGGCCAGCACGCAGCGCAGGCGGGTCAGGTCTTCGTAGCGAATCCGTCGCTGACGACGCAATTCGACCAGGCGTTTGGTGGTGCGGATGCCGATGCCGGGAATGCGCGCGATCATCGCCGGTTCTGCGCAATTGAGGTCAAGCGGGAACACGTCGCGGTGTTCGAGGGCCCACGCCAGCTTCGGGTCGATGTCCAGCGCCAGATGCCCCGGGCCGCTCAGCAGTTCATTGGCGCTGTAGCCATAACCCCGCAGCAGGAAGTCCGCCTGATACAGCCGGTGTTCGCGCATCAGGGGCGGGGCGGCCAGCGGCACGCTTTTCGGGCTGTTGGGAATGGGGCTGAAGGCCGAGTAATACACGCGCTTGAGGCGGTAATCGCCATACAAGGATTCGGCGGTGTGCAACAGGGTGCTGTCATCGGTGTCATCGGCGCCGACGATCATCTGGGTGCTTTGCCCGGCGGGGGTAAAGCGCGGCGCCCTGGGCTCATTGAGGATGGTCTGTTGGCCGGTGTAAATGGTCTGCATCGCCTGTTTGATCGAGCCCATTTCCTTCTCCGGGGCCAGCGTCTGCAGGCCCAGTTGGGTGGGCAACTCGATGTTCACGCTCAAGCGATCGGCGTAGCGGCCGGCTTCTTCAATCAGCGCCGGGTCAGCTTCAGGGATGGTCTTGAGGTGAATGTAACCGCGGAATTCATGCTCCTCACGCAGCAGCTTGGCGACACGGACCAGTTGCTCCATGGTGTAGTCCGCCGAGCGAATGATGCCGGAGCTGAGAAACAGCCCGCTGACACAATTGCGGCGGTAGAAATCCAATGTCAGCGTGACCACTTCTTCCGGGGTGAAACGCGCGCGCGGCACGTCGCTGGAACGGCGGTTGACGCAGTATTGGCAGTCATAGAGGCAGAAGTTGGTCAGCAGGATTTTGAGCAGCGATACGCAGCGGCCGTCTGGGGTGTAACTGTGGCAAATCCCCATGCCCGTGCTGGAACCAATCCCCGATTTACCCTCAGAGCTGCGCCTGGGCGCGGCACTGCTGGCACAGGAGGCATCGTACTTGGCGGCATCGGCGAGGATGCTCAGCTTGTCGATCAGCTGCATGAAATTTCCCGATACTGTTTTTATGTACAGTATCGAGTTTCGAGGCGGTCAACAAGGGCCGATTGAAGGGACCGTGCAAGGCCACCGCACTCATATGGTTATCAGCGCGGGATCCTGGGCGTCAGCTTGCTCATGAAGAGGGCTGTGCATCCATAGAGCGCGTTTGATAAGTCCGCATTCGTGAGCAAGCTCAGTCCCACAGACGCTCGCAGAAGCTCGTGTCAGTTCAACCCTCAGCTGATCCGCTGCACCAATTCTTGCAACTCGCCGAAATTTTTCACCGGGTGAAAATTGACGTGGTGTTCGAAATCCGAAAAATCGGTGTCGCCATACCCGGCCACTTGCGCACCCGCACCCAAACCGGCCATCACGCCCGGAATGCTGTCCTCCACTAACAGACATTCTTGCGGTGTCAGGCCCAGCAAGTCAGCGGCGTGCTCGATGAGGATAGGCGAGGGTTTCCACGCATCCACTTCATACGCGCTGACAATCAGGCCGTGGAACACGTCCAGCAGGCCGACCGTGCTCAGGCAGGTTTCGATCTTGCTGCGCGGGCCGTTGGAAGCCACGCATTTGGGCAAGGACAGGTTGCGCACGAAGTCCACCGCGCCGGGCATTTCTTCGAGTTCGGCCTGCAACAATGGCAGGGTGCGGGCGCGGAAGCTGTTGACGATTTCCAGGTTGGGCAGCCAGGGGTAGTCGCGGCACAGGCCCTCCATGCACAGCGCGAACTGCACGCCACGGAAGCGTGCCAGCACTTCATCGACGCTCAGAGTGACCTGATGTTCCTGCAAAATGTCGCGCAGAAGACCCGCTGCCAGCCGTTCGCTGTCCACCAGGGTTCCGTCGCAGTCGAAAATGACGCCGGCAATGTTCAAACAGGTGTCTCCCGTGTTCGTATTCGGGGCGGTTGGACCGGCATTATCCCGAAAAGTTGGCGGGGAGGGGGGCTGACTGACCTACGGTCTGTCAAGGATGCGCGAGACACGGCGCGCTGACGGGGCGCTGTTGGAAACGCCCCCATCAGCCTGAGACCTTGAGACGGCCGGACGCTACAGCGTCACCGGCGTGACCAAGGTGCCTTCGTCGAAGAACCCGCTGACATTGGCAAATACCAAGTCGGCCATGGCCTTGCGGGTCTCGTGGGTGCCGCTGCCGATGTGCGGCGTAATCACCACGTTATCGAGGTTCAACAGCTCGGCCGGAACGTTCGGTTCGTCTTCGAACACATCCAGCCCCGCACCGGCGATACCTGATTCCAACAGCGAGGCGACCAGCGCCTTCTCGTCGACCACCGAGCCACGGGCGACGTTGATCAGGAACGATGTCGGCCCCAAGGCCTTCAGCACCTCGGCGTTGACCAGATGCTGTGTGTCCGGGCCACCCGGCACGATGAGGATCAGGTAGTCCGATGCCTTGGCCAGTTCGATCAGATCGCCGTAGTGGGTGTAGGACACATCCGGGTAGGGCTGACCACGGCGGTAGTACGCGATGTTCATGTCGAATGCGGCGGCACGCTTGGCGATGGTTTTGCCGATCTTGCCGAGGCCTACGATGCCGCAGGTCTTGCCATCCAGGCTATTGCCCAAAGGCAGTTTGCCCTTCAGCCATTTGCCTGCGCGGACGAAGCGCTCGGCTTCGCTGACCCGGCGCGACACGCACAGCATCAGCGCCAGAGCGGTTTCGGCCACCGCGTTGTTCAGCACATCGGGGGTGTTGCTCAGTTGGATGCCCCGCTTGGCCAGGTACGCGGTGTCGATAGGGTCATAGCCCACGCCGAAGCTGTTGATCACTTGCAGGTTCGGCAGCTTGTCGAGCAACGCGTTGTCGGTGCCATAGACGCCGCTGGTGACCACGCCCCGGATCTTTTCGCCATGCTCGGCGGCCCAGGCGTCAATGTCTTTGATTTCCCAGCGGTTGTGCACGGTGAAGTCGCGTTCGAGGTTTTGCGTCAGTGCGGCATGCACCGGACCCCAGACCAGCACATCGGCTTTCTTGTCGCTCATGGTTTCCTCCTTGCGGCGCGGCGTCGTCGACAGAGGCCGCGCCTTGGTTGCAGCATCAAAAAACATTTCAGCCATGCTTGTTTAACACAGGTTGCGCTTCGGAACGCCCGGTTTTGAGCAGTTCAGCGATGGCCATCGTCAGCAGCGGTGCGAAAAGTGCGAAATACGAACTGTCGATGCCGTACGGGTTGCCGGCCAAAAACCAGCCAATGGTCGAGAACACCGACAGGATCACACCGGCCAGCGCGCCGCGACCCGAGCCGAATTTCGGCGCGTAGAAGCACATCAGCACGATCACCGCGAGGGTGGCGCGCAGGGCTTTGCCGAGGAAGGCGATCAACAGGATCTTGTCGGCAAACAGCGCGAGGATCAGCGGCAGGAAACCGATGACCACGATGGCCAAACGGATGAACACCACGGATTTCTTATCGTTCTTTTCTTTATTGAAGAACGGGTCGTAGAAGTCCTTCATCGCCAGGGTCGCCGAGGCCAGGGTGTTGGCCGAGATCCCGCCGAACAGCGCGCCAGCCAGACCGATAACCACCAGACTGGCCGAGAAGGTCGGCATGTGCGCGATCAGCGCTGGGAACGCGTCGATCGACTTGATGCCGGGGTACAAGTAGGCGCTGCACATGCCGATCAACGCGGCCATCAGGCCGAACGGGATCATCAGTGAAGACACGTAAAAGCAGGCGCGTTTCGCGGTCTTCTCGTCTTGGGTGCTCACCAGCGCCTGAATCACATACTGCGTGGCGAAGATCGAGCCGACACCGCCGATCATCCAGGCGAAAATCTGACCCCAGCCCACCCCGGTGAAATCGAACATGGTGGGCGGCAGCTTGGCTTGCAATGCGCCGATGCCACCGCTGGCATTCAACGCGAACGCCAGGGCCAGGACGATGCCGATGTACTTGACCACTGCGTGCACGAAGTTGGTGTAGACCACCGAGCGCATGCCGCCGACGCTGACGTAAAACACGGTGATCACGCCGACCAGGAGAATGGCGAGGGTTTTGTCGATGTTCAACACCGCCGCCAACACCGCGCCGCTGCTGGCATACAGGGCGACGGAAACGATGCTGAGCGCGCAGATGGTCAGGATCGATGCCGCGTAGCGAGTGCCCTGGCCGTAATTCTGAGCGAGGATGCCGGAAATCGTATTGAGGCCGGTTTCTCGGTATTTCTTCGCCAGCACCAATGCCAGCAGCAGGAAGCCGAGGGACAGCGCCACGAGGTTCCATGCGGCGGAAATCCCGGCTTCAAAGCCTTTCTGCGCAGTGCCGATGCTGACTGAGCTGCCGATGAATTCGGACAGCAGCAACGCGCCAATCAGAAACGGCGGAAAGCTGCGTCCGCCCCCGGTAAAGCCGTCGCTGCTTTTGGCGTGCTTGCGCACGCTGTAACCGATGTAGGACATGACCACGAAATAGCCGGCGGTCAGGCATAGGATGATGATTATTCTTGGGTCCATGTTCTCTCCGTTCCCGAACGACGGGCGCGTGATAAGGCGATGCGAGGTGAATGAACGGCTCAGCGTCAGCTGGTTGTCAGACGACAAGGCTGATAGACGGCTGAATGCGGTGAGCACAGATCTGGGCTGCCGCAGGTCATTACCTGCCGCGAAGACGCGGGGGAGAAGGGTAATCGACCGCGGGGGCTCGATTTGAAAGGGATGTGAGGCGAGAGTGGGCGTGTGTATTCATTGTTATTAGAGGCTCGTGATTTACGTTGGAGGGCAACTCAATACGAAGCATTTGTTATACGTCATCGTACAACGTCGCGCAATCGTACTGCGCTTCGCTCATGAATCAAGGGCCACTGATTTTGAGGCGGGAGGATTATTGCCAGCATGTGCGATTCGGCAAAGCACGGGAGATGCTGGAATTCACCACGTCCACGGTCGATCACATCGCCTGGACCGTGGGGTATCAGGATCCTGCGGCCTTTCGTTCGACGTTCCGAAAAATTACCGGTTTAACGCCCAGCGATTACCGCAGCCACTATGGGGTCGGCACGCCAGCGCGTGCTCCTGTGGCCGAGTCGTGAGTCACTTGCCGTGCGGCGCGGTCCATACCGACAGCCTTTTCAGAAAGCCCAGGATTTGACGCACATGAACGGACTCAAACGCCACGCCCATGCCTTCGCCGCTGTGATGCTGTTGGCGCTCGTTGCCGGGTGCAGCTCGCAACGCAATCAGGCGCCGCCTCCGCCGCCTGAGGTCGTGCGCAGTGAAATCGTGCGCCTGCTGCCCGCCAGCGTCGCCGACCGTCAGGGCTGGGCGACCGACATCTACACCGCGTTCGACGCGCAGCAGATCAGCCCCAGCGTCGAAAACCTCTGCTCGGTGCTGGCCGTGGCCGAACAGGAGTCGAACTATCAGGTCGACCCGGCCGTGCCGGGCATGGGCAAGATCGCTCAAGATGAAATCGACCGCCGGGCCAGCAAGGCCCACATCCCCAATCTGCTGGTGCGCAGTGCGCTGGACATCCGGTCTCCCTCCCGCAAGACCTACGCCGAACGCCTGAGCGCCGCCCGTACCGAAAAGGACTTGAGCGCGATTTTCGATGACTTCATCGGCATGGTGCCGCTGGGGCGTACGCTGTTCGGCAATTTCAACCCGGTGCATACCGCCGGGCCGATGCAGGTGAGCATCGAGTTTGCTGAAAAACAGGCGCGGGGCTACCCGTACCCGGTGGAGGATTCCATTCGCCATGAAGTCTTTTCCCGTCGCGGTGGCCTGTACTTCGGCATCGCCCATTTGCTGGGTTACCCGGTCAGCTACGACAAGCCGATCTATCGCTTCGCCGATTTCAACGCAGGGTGGTACGCCAGTCGCAACGCGGCGTTCCAGAGTGCGGTCGCGCGGTTGAGCGGCAAACGACTGGCGCTGGATGGCGACCTCATCAGCTACGGTTTCGGGCCTGCGCTAGGGCAGACCGAACTGGCCGTGCGCAGCCTGCACACACAACTGGGCATGCGCAATCCGACCATTCGCAGCGCGCTGGAGAAGGGAGAGACGCTGGAGTTCGAGGGCACCGACCTTTACAAGCAGGTGTTCGCGCTGGCCGACAGCGCCGCGGGCAAACGGCTGCCTCGGGCGATCCTGCCGGGCATCGTGCTGGAGAGTCCAAAAATCACTCGCAAGTTGACCACCGCCTGGTTTGCGCAACGGGTTGAAGAGCGGCGGGTGCGCTGCATGGCGCGCGCGTCGGGCTCGCTGAAATAGCGCGACGACCGCTGGTCACTTTTTTGGCACCCCCGGGCGCTGACTGCCTCGAACCTGAGACAGCCCGATTGCGGCTCAGCAGAGAAGAGGTGCTTATGTCAGTCGATCCCACTACGCCCATCACCCGGCCGGAAGAACTGCCGACCGCCGATCAGGACCTCGATCCGGACGCCAAGGATGACGAGGATTTCGAGGAGCAGAAGCAGCAAAGCGCTGAAGATCGCCCGGAGGACTGGCAAGCGCCTCGTCAGCGCCCTGAAGACTGGAACGAGCCGCCCGCCGCCGCGCCTGTGGTGGCGCCCGACGAACCAACGCCGCTGTCCGACGACTTGCGCTGAATTACCCATGCCTGTGCCGGAGTGGACACGATGTCCGCTCTGGGTTTAGTGAATCTGTGTCAGGGAGCGTGTGTTTGTGACCCGTGAGACTGAGTCATCCACCATCATTACCAGCAGCGTTCCGGCGGCCGATGTCGAGTCCGCAGAGACGCTGCTGTTCGGCACGCCCAAAGAGCGGCTGGATTTCTATCGCAAGGAAATCCAGTACGAGACTGCCATTCTGTCTAACCGCACCAACGCCTATTTGTCAGCGCAGTCATTCCTGGTGATTGCCTTCGCCTCGTCCATGGCGAACCTGAATCCGGAATGGGGGAAGTTGTTCACCTTGGTGGTACCGCCATTTTTGACGCTGTTGGGGTTGATCAGCTCGATGCACGCGTGGCCGGGGATCCGGGCGGCGTACGAGATCATCGATCATTGGCACTTCAAGCAGAGTCAGTTGTTGCACAGCCAGCCTGCAATGGGCTTGGCGTATGACGACTCGCCTTTGTTCAGCGAGCATGAATCGAGTGAGAAGGGCTATCGGAAATCGCTGATGTTTTCCATGCGCACCCCTTGGCTGTTCAGCGGATTCTGGTTCTTGCTGGGGGCGTTTTCGATCTATGCGCAGCTGACCGACATGGCGTTTTGAGCAGTGCCGCATCGTGTGGATGGGCACTCTGCGCCCGCCACCAGCTGAGTCGTTTAACGATGCCCCGCTGAATAGGTGAACACCTGCGCATTTTCATGCGCATTGAGACGGTCCTTCCCTGACTCGACCAACACTCCTTCATCGGTCTGGCAACAGCCGGGTACCCCGGTACCGGTCGCTGATCAACAGGAAGGTGACGCGATGCTCTTTACCCCGGAATTGCGCAGGACGCTGGAATGCGCCTTCCTGCCCCTCGCTTGCGAGTGCACCCTCACGCCCGGCGGCGGCCTGATGGTCAACATCTTTGATGTCGAGACCGGCCGTGTCGCCATGCGCGTGGAGAATATCGCCCTTGCCAAACTCGCCACTGTGCGCGCCGTGGCCGAATGGGTTGTCCAGCTCCGCTACGATTTGCGCACAGTCGGCACGCCCTTTGGCTCTATGCCCACGCGCTTTGCCTCGTCGGCGGGGGCGCCTAGCGCGCTATCGTCGCGCATCGTCTAATATGCTCAGCGCCAACGGAACCTTTCGTGTAGGGTGATGTTAACTTGACACCAAAACTGCGCCGGGTTATTTCGTCGCACCCGTTTGCCTTACCAAAATCGCTTTCTATTGAATCAGTTAGGTCATGACCCGATGCGTCGCGTCACTGCCTGACCTTTTTTCGTGTGTCTGCCCGTCGTCGCGTTTTCCCCGTCGAGGGCCCGATGAGCAACTTCCCAGGAGCCAACCTCATGGCAGTACTGCAGCAAACCACCGTGGATTCCCTGAAAAGCGCCGAAGCCGAGCTGTCCGCCGCCTGGCGCGCGGATCTGGAGGCGAGTGGTGCGGCGCGCAATCTGAAAGCGGACGACGTCGAGCAACAGACCAGGGAGTTCCTTCGTCTGTTGACGTCCGTCCTCGAAAAAGGCGGCTCGCAAAATATCACCACCGCCGAGTGGGACGAAGCCCGCCAATTCCTCGAAAAACTGTCTCATCAGCGCGCACTGGCCGGTCAGGATTCCCAGCAGACCGCCAGCTTCATCTTTGCGCTCAAAGGCCCGATATTCGCGCTGCTGCAAAAACAGTACGGTGACAGCCCGACCCTGCTGACCGAGCAGCTGTGGGAAGTCTCCCAGCTGTTGGACGTGCTGGGCATGCACACCATCCGTACCTTCCAGAAGTCCCGCGAGTCGGTGATCAAGCGTCAGCAGGAAGAATTGCTGGAGCTGTCGACGCCTGTGGTCAAGCTGTGGGAAGGCGTGCTGGCGCTGCCGATGATTGGCACGCTGGATTCGCAGCGCACCCAGGTGGTGATGGAATCGCTGCTGCAACGCATCGTCGACACCGGCTCTGAAATCGCGATCATCGACATCACCGGCGTGCCGACTGTAGACACCCTGGTCGCGCAGCATCTGCTGAAAACCGTGACCGCGATTCGCCTGATGGGTGCCGATTGCATCATCAGCGGCGTGCGTCCGCAAATTGCCCAGACCATCGTGCACCTCGGCCTGGACCTGCAAGGCGTGGTCACCAAAGCCAATCTGGCCGATGCGCTGTCGCTGGCCTTGCGCCGTCTGGGCCTGTGCGTCACCAAGGCGGTATAAGCCCATGGAACGGATTCCTATTCTGCAGATGGGTGACTTTCTGCTGGTCACCATTCAAGTCGACATGCACGACCAGCTGGCGCTGACGTTGCAGGACGACCTGTCCGAACGCATCAGCAAGACCTCCGCGCGCGGCGTGCTGATCGACATTTCGGCGCTGGACATGGTCGATTCGTTCATCGGTCGCATGATCGGCATGATTTCCGGCCTGTCGCGCATCATGGACGCCGAAACCGTGCTGGTGGGTATGCAGCCCGCCGTGGCGATCACCCTGGTGGAGTTGGGCATGACGTTGCCGGGCGTGAGTACGGCGCTCAACGTCGAGCGCGGCATGACGCTGTTGCGTGAGCGGGCCTATTCCCAATGAACGTGCGCAGCAGCGGCACTCAAGGCATTCACATCGAACAGGACGTGGTGCTGGCGCGGCAGTCGGCGCGCAAGCTGGCCCAGGACTGTGGCATGCGGCTGATCGACCTGACCAAACTGGTGACCGCGGTCAGTGAGTTGGCGCGTAACACCATGGTCTATGGCGGTGGTGGCGACATGGATTGGGCAATTGTCGAAGAAGGCATGCGGACCGGTGTGCGGTTGACCTTTCGCGACGAAGGCCCCGGCATCCCGGACCTGAAACTGGCGATGACCGATGGCTGGACGTCCGGTGGGGGCCTCGGCTTGGGATTGACCGGTGCCAAGCGCCTGGTCGATGACTTTGAACTCGATACAGCGCCAGGCGCAGGTACCCGTGTGACGATCTGCAAATGGACGTGAGATTGCCCAGCAGCCTGACGCAAGTCCTGGCGATCGAGGACGCGAGTCAGGTAGGCCATGCACGGCGCATCGCGCAAAAGCTCGCCGAGCAACTCGGCTTCGACGCCACGGATTCCGGGCGTGTGGCGTTGGTGGTCACCGAAGTCGCCAGCAATATCCTCAAGCACGCCAGCAATGGCGAGCTGCACCTGCGCGCGCTGCCGGGCGCAGTGCCGGGCCTCGAAGTCATCGCCATCGACCGTGGACAGGGGTTCGACGTCGACGATTGCATGGCCGATGGCTTCTCGACCCGTGGCACGCAAGGGATCGGCCTGGGCGCGATGCTGCGTCAGGCGCAAGTGTTCGATGTCCACACCGACAGCCGCGGAACCGTGTTGCTGACCCGGTTTTATCCCCGTCAGGCGGCGGTCAAGGACCTGCGGCTGGGCATCAGCCAACATTCATTGCACGGTGACCCGGCCTGCGGCGATGCCTGGGAAGTGGCTATCCACGACCAGCAATTGAGCATCCTCATGATCGACGGCCTGGGTCACGGTCCGGAGGCTGAACACGCGGCCAAGTCAGGCTGTGGCGCCTTTGGCCGTCAGCCTTTCGCCGATCCGCTGGTGCTACTGGGCGACATGCACCACGACATGCGCGGCACCCGTGGCGGCGCCGTGGCCCTCGTGCAGTTCGACGGGGCGCAGGATCATCTGCGCTTCATCGGCATCGGCAACATCGGCGCAACCTTGATCGGCGAGGACAAAACCCGGGGCCTGGCGTCGCACCCCGGCATCGTCGGCCTGCAATACCGGAAGGTGCCGACGGTGAATTATCCCCAGATCGCCGGACAGCTTTTAATTCTGTACAGCGACGGCCTGCAATCGCGTTGGAATCTTCGCGATTATCCAGGTCTGATGTATCGACACCCGGCCATTATCGCGGCAGTGCTGCATCGCGATTTCTGCCGGGGCACGGATGACGTAACGGTATTGGTGATGGCTCTGGAGACGCTCGATGACTGACAATCCGATCCATGGCGCGCCTTCGGAGTCGGCAGAGCTGAAGCAATTGCGCGATGAGGCCGACGCGCTGCGTGCGGAACTGGATGAAACCAACCAGGGCGTACTGGCCCTCTACGCCGAACTCGACACCCAGGCTGAACAGCTGCGCCAGGCGTCCGACCTCAAAAGCCGCTTTCTGTCGTACATGAGCCATGAATTCCGTACGCCGCTGGGCTCGATCCTGAGCATCGCCAGCCTGTTGAGCGATGAACTCGATGGGCCCCTCAGTCCGGAACAGCACAAGCAGGTCAGCTTCGTCAGCACCGCTGCCCGGGAGCTGAGCGACATGGTCGACGACCTGTTGGACCTGGCCAAAATCGAAGCGGGGCGCATCAGCATTTCCCCGGCCTGGTTCGACATGTTCGACCTGTTTTCGGCCCTGCGCGGCATGTTCAGGCCTATCGTCGACACCTCGGCGGTGGACCTGATTTTCGAAGAGCCGGTGGGCTTGCCCAAGCTCTACACCGATGACAAGAAGCTTGCCCAGATCCTGCGTAATTTCATTTCCAACTCGTTGAAGTTCACCCAGCGGGGGGAAGTGCGCGTGTCTGCGCGGCTCGAAGGCGAGCAGCATGTGCGCTTCGCCGTCACCGACACCGGGATCGGCATCCCGCCGGAACTGCATGGCGCGCTGTTCGAAGACTTCGCGCAGGTCGATTCGCCGCTGCAAAAACGCCTGCGCGGCACCGGTCTGGGGTTGTCGTTGTGCAAGCGGTTCGCGCAGTTGCTGGGTGGCCGCGTGGGCCTCGAAAGCCAGCCGGGGGTAGGTTCGACGTTTTACGTGGTGATTCCGCTAGCGTTAGCGCAGGAGCATGGCGATGAAAGGTGAGACCCGCCTGCTGATCGTCGACGACAACACGGCCACCCGCTACGCCCTGCGCCGCCGCATGGAGCGCCAGGGCTTTCTTGTCGAGGAAGCGGGCACCGGCACCGAAGGCCTGGCGCTGATCGCCGCACAGATTCCGGACGCATTGATCCTCGACGTCAACCTGCCGGACATGAGCGGTTTCGACATTGTCCGCCAGCTGCGCAGCGAGGCACGTACCGCGTTGTTGCCGGTGGTGCACGTCTCAGCGGCCTCCATCCAGACCGGCGACATTGTCACCGGGCTCGAAGCCGGCGCCGATGCGTATCTGGTGCACCCGGTGGACCCGGACGTGCTGCTGGCGACCCTGCGCACGCTGCTGCGGGTTCGCGACACTGAATTTGCCCTGCGTGACAGCGAGGACCGTTTCCGCGAGATTTTCGTCAACGTGTCGGCGCCCATCGCGGTCATTGACGGTGACCTCAAGGTTCACGAATGCAATCACGCGTTCGCCCGCCTGATCGCTTCTGGCCCGGTGCAAGACACGGTGCTGGAATGTTTCACCGACGATCAGACCCTGGCCATCGCCGGGCTCAGGGACGCGCTGTCAGCGGGCGAGCGCTGGAAAGGCGTGTTGAGCATGCGCGTGCAGGGCGAAGTGCGCGAGACCGAGTGGCAGGTGTCGCCGTATCGCGTCGAAGGCCTGAGCCTGGTGTTCATCGAGGACGTCACTGAGCACCGGCGTCGCGAGCAGTCACACCTTCAAAAGCTCGACACCGTCAGCACGCAACTGGCCCACGAGGTGGCTGAACGCGCGCGAACCGAAGCGCAGCTGCTGCAAGCGCAGAAAATGGACGCCATCGGCAAACTCACCGGCGGCATTGCCCATGACTTCAACAACCTGCTGACGGGCATCGTCACGGGATTGGAGCTGATCAAGAAACGCACCGAAGACCATCGTCTGGAGAAGGTGATGACCTATGCCGACGCTGCCCTGGCCTCGGCAAAAAGCGCGGCCAGTCTGACCCACCGCTTGCTGGCCTTTGCCCGCCAACAGCCCCTCGACACACGCCCTACAGACGTCAATCAGTACGTCCGCTCGCTGGAAGATCTGCTCAGCCGGACCATCGGCAAGCGCATCGTCCTGACCCTTGAACTGACCTCTCGCAGCGCGGTGGCGATGGTCGATGCCGGGCAGCTGGAAAGCGCAGTCCTCAATCTGGTGATCAACGCGCGGGATGCATTGCCGGAGGGTGGCCAGATCTGGATCAGCACCTACGAAGCCTATTCCCAGGGCAATTCGCGTCTGGACGACGGGCCGTACATCGCGCTGACGGTGCGCGACGACGGGGTGGGCATCGAGCATCACCTCCTCGACAAAGTCTTCGACCCGTTCTTCACCACCAAGCCCATCGGCGAAGGCACCGGGCTCGGGCTGTCGACCATCTACGGGTTCGCCCGGCAGTCTGGCGGCGACGTGAACATTCGCAGCGTCGTCGGCCACGGCACCGAAGTGACGCTGATGCTGCCTGCCGCTCTGGACCAGACCGTCGAACCGCCCGCCGCGCCCGAGAGCGCGGAGCTGGGTGCCGGGGAGCACGTGCTGATCGTCGAAGACACCGCCTCAGTGCGCATGTTCGTCAACGAAATCCTCACCGACGCCGGGTACCGCTGCACCCAGGCAGCGGATGTCGCGACGGCGCTGGAACTCCTTGAGCACGATACGACCATCGACCTGCTGCTGACGGATGTGGGCATGCCGCAAATGAACGGCCGTGAACTGGCCCAGCGTCTGCGTGCATGGCGACCGAACGTGCCGGTGTTGTTCATGACCGGCTATGCCGAGAACGCGCTGAACCGACAGCATTTTCTCGGCGATGGCATGGACATGATTACCAAACCGTTTCAGTTGGTGGAATTTCTCGGGAAGGTGAGGGCGATACTGGACACGTGACGCCTTGTTTTCAGACTGTTTTTTTGCAACAACCAACCAATGCTCTCAAGATTTTTGTTACTGTTTACGCCAATTCATTTTCGTGCCAATCGCTCGGCACCCACCTTTGGCGAGCATTCGTGTGATGCGTCGGGGTGAAGGAGATCTCGTTTTGACCGTCAGCCCGGAACTTCACCAAAGCGCAATCGACAACTGCGCCCGTGAACCGATCCAGATTCCCGGCAGTATCCAGCCGCAGGGCTTCTTGATTGTCATTGATGAGACGTCGATGACCATCGTGCAAGTCAGTGCAAACGTCAGCACGTGGCTGGACATGACCCCGGACTCGCTGATTGGCGCACCGCTTTCGCGCGTGCTGGATGACTGCCCGTCGTTGCTCGATCAGCTCGCCGCGTTGCCCGAGGACGACCAGAACCCGTTCCATGTCGGCGATGTACGGTTCCTCGAAGGATCCCGCGCCGGCAAGCCGATGGCGATGATGGTGCATCGTCACGACCGCGTCCTGCTCGCCGAATTCGAGCCCGCCAGCGACATGGGTTCGGCTTATGGCACGGTGTATCCGCTGATGCGTACGTTCATCAGTCAGATGGAGGAGAGCGAATCCATCGAGGCGCTGAGCGAGCGCTCGGTGAACGAAGTCAAGCGCCTCACCGGTTTCGGCCGGGTCAAGGCTTACCGATTCGACGCCGACGGCAACGGGCTGGTGAACGCCGAGGTGGCCGACGAGGGCTATCCGACGTATCTGGGGCTCAGTTTTCCGGGCAGCGACATTCCTGCTCAGGCCCGTGCGTTGTACCTGGCCAACCGCATCCGCGTCATTGAAGATGCCAACTATCAGCCTTCGCCATTGGTGCCGGTGAACAACCCTGTCACCGGAGCGCCGCTGGACCTCAGTTTCGCCACCTTGCGCAGCGTGTCTCCGGTGCATCTGCAGTACATGCGCAACATGCAGACGCTGGCGTCGATGTCGATCTCCATCGTGGTGCGCGGTCGGTTATGGGGGCTGATTTCTTGCCACCACTCGACGCCACGCGCGGTCAGCTTCCAGACCCGCACGGCTTGCGAACTGCTCGGTAGCGTCCTGTCGCTGCAGATCGAAACCAAGGAAGCCCAGGCCAAGACTCAGCGCATGCTGGTGCTGCGACGCCATATCGTGCAGATGCTGGCGGCGATGGCCGACCTGGACAGCGTGACAGGTGGCCTACGGTCCATGCCCGAGGTGCTGCTGGCCTTCGTCGGCGCGAGCGGCGCCGCGGTGATCTCGGAATCCACCCTGGACGTCTACGGCGAAACGCCCCACCGCGAGAAGATCCATGCCCTGACCGACTGGCTGAGTAAACGTGGCACTCACGACGTGTTCAAGTCCGAGAATGTGAGTCGTGACATTCCGGAGTTGCCGACGCTGGCGGAATCGGTAAGCGGCGTGCTGGCCATGGCGATTTCCGAGCTGCATTCGAACTTCATCATCTGGTTCCGTCCTGAACAGACGCGGGTGGTGACCTGGGCCGGCAAGCCGGAGAAAATCATCAACGACAGCGGCTCCCTGAACCCGCGCGACAGCTTCGCGCGCTGGGAAGAGACCGTGCGCGGCTTCTCTCGGCCGTGGGACGAACTGGACATTGAAGGTGTCGTCGAGCTGCGGGCGGCGGTGCTTGGCATCGTGCTGCGCAAGGCCGAGGAAATGGCGGCGCTGGCCGAGGAGCTGAAAAAGTCCAACAAAGAACTCGAAGCCTTCTCGTACAGCGTGTCCCACGATCTGCGCGCTCCGCTGCGCCATATCGCCGGATACGCCGAGTTGCTCAGCGATATCGAAGGCAGCAAGTTATCCGAACGTGGCGTGCGATTTCTGGAAAACATCGGCGACTCTGCACGCTTCGCCGGGACGTTGGTCGACAACCTGCTGAGCTTCTCGCAGATGGGCCGTTCGGCGATGCGCTTCTCCCAAGTCGACCTGACCGCCATGGTCGAATCGATCCGCCGCGAGATGCTGCCCGATTACGAAGGGCGCGACTTGCAATGGCGCATTCCCGAGCCGCTGCCGGTGGTGGTGGCCGACGCGGCATTCCTGCACCTGGCGATGCGCAATCTGCTGTCCAACGCCATCAAATACACCCGCACCCAAAGCGCGGCGGTGATCGAAATCGGCAGCTACCAGGAAGATAACGCCGTCGTGGTGTACATCCGCGACAACGGTGTGGGCTTCGACATGCAATACGCGGGTAAGCTGTTCGGCGTCTTCCAGCGTTTGCACCGCATGGAAGAATTCGAAGGCACCGGCATCGGTCTGGCCAGCGTGCGGCGCATCCTCGAACGGCATGACGGTTCGGTGTGGGCGCACGGCGAACTCGGGCAGGGAGCCACTTTCTATTTTGCGTTGCCCAAGCGCAGTCTCTCTGTAACCCTTTGAGTGTCCGAGGAGACGCCCAATGCTGAAACCCATTCTTCTGGTGGAAGACAACCCCAATGATCTGGAGTTGACCCTCGTCGCGCTGGAGCGCAGCCAGTTGGCCAACGAGGTGATTGTCTTGCGCGATGGCGCCGAGGCGCTGGATTACCTCTTTCGGCGAAATGCCTACGCAGACCGCGACGCCGGCAACCCGGCGGTGCTGCTGCTGGACCTGAAACTGCCGAAAATCGACGGCCTCGAAGTGCTGAAAGCCATCCGCGAAACCGACGACCTGCGCAGCATTCCCGTGGTGATGCTGACCTCGTCTCGCGAAGAGCCTGATTTGCAGCGCGCGTATGCGCTGGGAGTGAACGCTTACGTGGTCAAGCCGGTCGAATTCAAGGAATTCGTCTCGGCAATCTCCGACCTCGGGGTTTTCTGGGCCGTTCTCAACGAGCCGCCGCCCGGCTCCCTGCGACTGACACGCCGTCCGGGGTCCTGAGACACCCCTTTCCCATGGCCTGATCCGTCCCGCGACACACCGGCGGCGAAGGCCTTTGCGCTCTACACGACGACTATTCATGCCGCTATCGCTTCTCAAATTGCTGCTGGTTGAAGACAGCCCGCACGACGCCGAACTGACGTTGCTGACCCTCGAAAGCAACGGGCTGAAAATCAACGCCACGCTGGTCTACAACCACCAGGAGGTGGAACGGGAGCTGCTCGCCGGGCATTTCGATGTGATTCTCAGCGACTACCTGTTACCGGGGTCCTCCGGGCCGGAAGTCCTCAACACGGCGCTGCGCCTGGCGCCCCACACACCGTTCATCTTTCTCTCCGGCATCTTCGGCGAGCAGCACGCGGTCGAGATGATGCGCATGGGCGCGATTGACTACGTGCTCAAGCAGAACCTCAAGATGCTGCCCAAGGCCGTGATCCGCGCGGTGTCAGAGGTCCGCGAACGAGAGAAGCGTCAGCACGCCGAGGCCATCCTGCAAGACGCCGAGGTCCGCGCGCATCTGGCTATCGAGGCCGCTGAGATGGGGGTCTGGACCTACGACCCTCGCACCGAGACGCTGCTTTGGGACGAGCGCTGCAAGACGCTTTATCAAGTTCCCGCCGACGCTCCGGTGAGCATGGCCTTCATGTTTTCCCGTTGCCACCCCGACGATCGCGAGCTGCTGCAGAGCAAGGTCGCGGCAGCGTTGACCGCTGACACCGGGTTTCAGATCGAACACCGGTTGTGCGTCGAGGGCGAGGCGGAACGTTGGGTGTTTTCCAACGGCCGTTCGCTGTTCGAGGACGGCAAATGCGTGCGCTTTACCGGGGTGATGCAGGACATCAGTGAGCGCAAACAGGCCACACAGGCGCTGCATCAGCTCAATGAGATTCTCGGGGAACGTGTGGTCCAGCGGACCCGCGAACGCGACCGCACGTGGGAACTGTCCCGGGAGTTGCTCGGCGTCCTGCGCTTCGACATGACCCCCATTGCCCTTAACCCGGCGTGGGAAGCGACGTTGGGCTGGACCCGTGCCGATTTCCACGCGCAGTCCCTGGGCGAATTGATTCACCTCGACGATCTGGAAGCGACCCTGCGCGAAACCGCCAGTGTTGCCCGAGGCAACGTCACGACCCGCTTCGTCAATCGCATGCGCCACGCGGAGGGCGGCTTTCGCTGGTTGTCATGGACCATCGTGCCTGACGAAGGGCTGATGTACGCCGCAGTGCGCGATATCACCAGCGAACGCGCCGTGGTCGATGAATTGGCCGCCACCAACAGGCGCCTGCGCGACCAGATCCGCGAGCGTGAGCGGGTCGAGGCCGCGTTGCAGCAGATGCAGCGTCTGGAGGTCGTCGGCCAGCTGACGGCCGGCGTGGCCCATGACTTCAACAACTTGCTGACGGTGATCCTCACCAGCGCCAACTTCCTGGCCCGCGACCTGGAAAAGGGCGTGTTCACCAAGTCGCCCCAGCGCCTGCAAAACATCCGCTCGGCAGGTGAACGTGGCGCCAAGTTGACCAGTCAATTGCTGTCGTTCTCACGACGTCAGCGGCTCGAACCGGTGGCGCTGAACCTCAACGACACCATTGGCGGCATGCGCGAGCTCCTGGGCCGTGCGCTCGGCGGCAGTGTCTGGGTCGAGACCGAGCTGGCTGAGGATCTGTGGAGCGCGCTGGTCGACCCGACGCAGACCGAGATGATCATCCTCAACCTCGCCATCAATGCGCGGGACGCCATGGCCCAAGGCGGGCAGTTGCGCCTGAGCACCTGGAACGAAATCGTCTATCGCCTGCCGCAACGCCCCGAAGACCCGGATCCTGGTGCCTACGTGGTGCTGTCCGTCAGCGACTCGGGTTGCGGCATGAGCGAAGAGGTGCTGGCCAAAGCCTTCGAACCTTTCTTTACCACCAAGGCCGTGGGCAAAGGCTCCGGGCTGGGGTTGGCACAGGTCTTCGGTTTCGCCAAGCAATCCGGCGGTGGCGTAAGCATCGACACTGCCGAGAACGCCGGTACCACGATCAAAGTGTTCCTGCCGAGTATTGCCCGCACGGCAACGCCGGTGATCAGCGTCTCCGACATGCCGGGTCACGCTGACGCCGACGACCTGCATCGTACGATCCTGCTGGTGGACGACGATCCGGAAGTTCGCTCGGTGACCGCCATGATGCTCAGCTCGCTGGGCTATTCGGTGATCGAGGCGGAAAATGGCGACGACGCCCTGAAGAAGATCGACAGCGCCATCGAACTGGTGCTGACCGACTTCGCCATGCCCAACATGACCGGCGCTGAACTGGCTGACATCATCAGGCGTGATCATCCTGGGCTGCCGATCATGTTCATCACCGGATTCGCCGATATCGACATCCTCGATGTCGATCAGCAGCTGATCGTGCAGAAGCCTTATAAAGAGGAAGAACTGGCGCGCAAATTGGCCAATGCGCTGATCAAGAGCGGGGCAGGCGTGGCCTCCTGAAGATGGAGGCCACTGATCGGCTGTGTGTTCGGCCAGAAGCGGAACGGGCGTCATCTTGGCGAGGGTGTCTCAATCCTCCCGCGTCAGCACTTCCAGCAGCTCGATCTCGAAGATCAGGTTCGAATGCGGCTTGATATGGGCGCCCATGCTGCGTTCGCCATATCCCAAGTAGGACGGCACAACGAGTTTGCGCTTGCCACCGACTTTCATGCCCATAAGCCCGATGTCCCAGCCCTTGATCACCCGCCCCGTGCCGATCACGCATTGAAACGGCTTGCCCCGTTCCCAGGATGAGTCGAAGACTGTGCCGTCTTCCAGCGTACCGGTGTATTGGGTGGTGATCAGCGCGCCCTTGACCGCCGCTTTGCCGGTGCCTTCTTGCAGGTCGATGATCTGAAGTTCGTCGTTCATGTGTCTCTCTCGGGGAAAACCAAGCAGGCGGCGATGCTAATGGCGGTCGCTGCCGCTGGCAATGCCCGGGCCTTCGGTGGGCATGCTCTTTTGTGGGAATGCGCTTGCTCACGAATGAGCGGGTTCAGGCAACGAGATTACGGCGTCTGAGGTCTACCTTCGTGATCGAACTCACTCCCACCGCTTGTGTGACTGGCATCCGGATCAGCACCAGACCCCAGCTCGAGTGGCATAAAAAACGGCGCGCCCTGGTGGGGACGCGCCGTTTTCAGTTCAGCGGATCGAGCGATCGTCAGGCGATGACGTCGCTGCTCCACTCGCCATTCACCAAGCGCTTGAGGCCCAGCGGGTTGGCATTTTGCAGCGCTGCGGGCAGCAGGCTGTCTGGGTAGTTCTGGTAGCAGACCGGACGCAGGAATCGGTCGATCGCCAGCGTGCCCACGGAGGTGCCGCGCGCATCGGAAGTCGCCGGGAACGGGCCGCCGTGAACCATGGCGTCCGAGACTTCCACGCCGGTGGGGTAGCCGTTGACCAGAATCCGACCGACTTTTTCTTCCAGCACCGGCACCAGCCATTGGTACTTCTGCAGGTCGGCTGTTTCGCCGATCAACGTCGCCGTCAGTTGGCCGCGCAAGGCTTGCAGTGCGGCTTTCAGCTCAGCGTCGTCTGCCACTTCCACCAGCAAGGTGGTCGGGCCAAAGACTTCTTCCTGCAACAGTTCGTCACCGTTGAGCAGCATGCTCACGTCGGCCTTGAACAGCTGCGCCTGGGCCTGACGACCTTCCTGAGGTTTACCGGCGAGGTGCGTGACGCTCGGGTGTGCCAGCAATTTCTGCACGCCTTTGCCGTAGCTGCGCAGGCCGCCTTCGTTGAGCATGGTTTGCGGCGCCTGGCCCCCCATGTGCTCTTTCAACTGCTCGGTGAACGCGGTCAGGGCAGGGGAGCGAATACCGATCACCACGCCAGGGTTGGTGCAGAACTGGCCTGCGCCCAACACCACGGAGCCAGCCAGCTCACCGGCGATGGTTGCGCCACGGGCCGCCAGGGCGCCCGGCAACAGAACGACCGGGTTGATGCTCGACATCTCGGCAAACACCGGGATCGGCTGTGGGCGCTCGGCCGCCAGTTTGCACAGCGCCGTGCCGCCGTGGAGCGAACCGGTGAAACCAACGCCCTGAATAGCAGGATGCTTCACCAGACCTTCGCCGACGCCGCTGCCGAAGATCATGTTGAACACGCCTTTGGGCATGCCGGTTTTTTCGGCGGCACGGACGATGGCCTGACCGACCAGGTCGGCGGTCGCCATGTGACCGCTGTGGGCCTTGACCACCACCGGGCAACCGGCCGCCAGTGCAGAGGCGGTGTCGCCACCGGCCGTCGAGAACGCGAGTGGAAAGTTGCTGGCACCGAATACGGCAATCGGGCCTACGCCGATGCGCAGTTGACGCAAATCAACCCGCGGCAACGGCTTACGGTCCGGCAGCGCCTGGTCGATGCGCGCGCCGAGGAAGTCGCCGCGACGCAGCACTTTGGCGAACAGACGCATCTGGCCGCTGGTGCGACCCCGTTCACCTTGGATACGACCCGCCGGGAGTGCGGTTTCCTGGCAAACCAGGGCCACGAAGTCATCGCCCAAGGCGTCCAGTTCGTCGGCGATTGCATCGAGGAACTCGGCACGGCGAGCCGGGCTCAGTTGACGGAATTCAAGAAAGGCATCTTTGGCAGCCAGGGCCGCGGCGTCGATTTCACCGTCGGTGGCTTGATGGAACGCATAAGGCAGGGCTTCGCCCGTGGTGGCATCCAGACTCTTGTGGCGCGCTTCGCCGAGGCCGCTGCGGGCGCCGCCGATGAAGTTCTGGCCGAGAACGTTAGGCATCTGCTTCTCCTGTTATTGTTGGGTCGAAACGATCAGACAGGACGTCTGACAGGGAATCGGTGAAGGTGCTAAAGCGTGGCGGCGATGACGCCTGAAGGCCATCGCAAGTTGACAGTCATCATACAACTGCATCTATCAGGCTGCAAGGGAGCAGGGGAGACGCCCCGTTCGCGACGGTGGCTAGTCCATTTTGGATCTATTGCCAGACGCTCCCCTTCGCTGCCGTCGTTCCTCCGGCGACTCCTACAGGACTGAGTTCGGGCGCAATTGGGGTCCAGATTCAATGAATGAGCTGTTGCAGCGTTAGAGCCGTTCCCAAGACCTGAGGATGCCGTCGTTCCTCCGGCGTCTCCTACAGGACTGTGTTCGGGCTGAATTGGGCGGCCAAATTCAGTACATGAGCTGTTGCAGGGTTTGAGTCGTTCCCAAAACCTGGGCATGCCGCGTTCTTGTAGGAGACGTCGGAGGAACGACGGCAGCGACGGCGGCTTTCGAGGCGACTGATGGGCCATGAATCCAACGCGGTTGTCCGCTCGCAGCCGTTACCCCCCGAACCTCCGGCGTCGGCTGCCTGTACAGCGTCTGACCGCGCCGGCTGGGTACCGAAAGGCTCATTGGCCACCCGGCCTTTCTCGACATTGGACGTTTCAAGCGGGACGATCAGCGCCTAACCTCGGCACCTGTCCACCCCCGGAGTGCTGCCATGTCGCCGCCAACCGATATACACCACGCGTCGCCGATGGCCATGAAGGCAATGCAGGCGTTCGAACAGGCAGTCGATCATTTGCCACTGGAGCCTTCGCTGATGACGCTGGTCAGATTGCGGGTGTCGCAGCTCAATGGCTGCGCGGCGTCGGTCGACCATTACGCCCACCAGGCAAGCCTTCAGGGCGAGTCCGAACGCAAGCTGTATGCGGTGGCGGTGTGGCGCGAGTCGCCGCTGTTCAGCGACCGAGAACATGCAGCGCTGAACTGGGCGGAATCCATTACCCACATCGCCACGAGCCATGCCCCGGACGCCGACTACCTGTGGTTGTCGCAGCACTTCAACGACGCCGAACGGGTGGATTTGACGTTGCTGATTGCTGCCGTGAACAGTTGCAACCGGGTGGCAATCAGTCTTCGATAATCGGGCCCCCTCAGGTGATTTGCTCCAGCACCTCCCGCAGCCGGTCCAGCGCCGGGTCAATGTCGAGGGTTTCGATGGCGCCAAACCCCAGCATCAAGCCATCCCGGGGGTGCGCGCGGTGGTAGAAACCGGTCAAGGGATAAAGCCCTACCTCCACTTTGCGCGCCAGCTCTACCAACAGCGGAAGGTTGATCGGCACCTTGAACATCACCGCCATGTGAAAGCCCGCCGTGCACGGGATCGCTTCCAGCCACGGCGACAGATCGCCTGCAAACCGCGCAAGAATCCGTTCGCGGCGTCCGGCGTAGATCCCGTGACAGCGGCGGATGTGTCTGTTCAGCAGACCTTCGTTGATGAATTTGGCCAATGCCCATTGGGGCAGGGTGCTGGTGTGCCAGTCGGTCAGCTGTTTGGCTTTGATCACGGCGTCCAGCAGGGCAGCCGGCAATACGGCATAGCCCAGTCGCAATTCCGGTAGCAGGGTTTTGGAAAACGTGCCGACGTACGCCACGACGCCGAAGGTGTCCATGCTTTGCAGCGAATCGGTAGGACGCCCCTCATAGCGAAACTCGCTGTCGTAATCGTCCTCGATGATGATCGCGCCGATGCGCCTGGCCTTCTCCAGCAGGGCTTGCCGCCGTGCAAGGCTCATCGGCATGCCCAGCGGCATCTGATGCGAAGGGGTGACATAGATCATATGCGCGTCGTCGGGAATCTGTTCGACAAGGATGCCTTCTTCGTCCACTGGCACGCTGGTCACATGGGCGCCGTGTGACGCGAACAGCAGCCGCGCCGGGGTGTAGCCCGGATCTTCCATGACCACGGTACACCCAGGCTCGATCAGTACCCGGGCGATCAGGTCCAGCGCCTGTTGCGTGCCGTTGCACACCACGACATCGTCAGCCGTGCACTTCACGCCGCGGGCAAATGCGATGTGCCCTGCAATGGCGTGACGCAGGGGCGGCACGCCTTCCGGCTGACTGTAAAACCCTCGAGTCTGCGATATTTGCCGCAACGCATAGTGAGTGCAACGGCGCCATTCGTCGTGGGGGAACTGCGCTTTGGCCGTGGCGCCGCCGATGAAATCGCCGCGCAACGTGCCCTCCAGCGTCGGATGATGCAGGGGCAACGAGATGTTCTGCCAGGTTTGCACGCGCTTTTGACTGGCCAACTCCGAACGCACAGGGCTGCGTCGAGGATGAGCGTTCAGGGTGTTGACGAACGTGCCGCGGCCGATCTTTCCCACGAGAAAATTTTCGTAGGTCAGGCGGCTGTAGGTGTCGGAAATGGTTTTGCGGGACAGTCCCAATTGCGCCGCCAACAGACGGCTGGGGGGCAGTTGCACGCCGGCGGCGAGTCGCCCGGATTCGATGCTGTCGCGCAGTTGTCGATACAGCTGACCGGCCAGATCCTTGCGGCCCTGAATGACGATGTGAAGTTCCACGCATGGCTCCCGGGCTCGGCGTTCACGATCCGGAATTCTAGTCAGCGGATGCGGAAGCGGTATAGCTGCGCACTGGAAAAAACGCCAATTGGCCTCCTGACCAGAGGGCATTGGTGTAGGGGAAACTTGCGAGATTGGACGTCGCGTCCTGAAGCGCTGCCGCGTAGGTTGGCCAACATGATCATTGGGACACCTGGCAGCCATGGCGCAACGTCTGGACTATTACACCGCGTCACCGGCCGCATTGAAGGCCTTGATGGTGCTGGAGGCGGCGAATTTCGACCTGTGCATCGACAAGCCGCTGATGGCGCTGATCAAGCTGCGCGTCTCGCAGCTCAATGACTGCGCGTTCTGCGCCGACATGCACGCCACCGAAGCGCGTCTCAACGGCGAGGACCCGCGTCGCCTGCATGGGCTGGTGGTCTGGCGCGCGTCGAACCTCTTCACCCCTCGGGAACGTGCAGCGCTGGCCTGGTGCGATGCCGTGACGTTGCTGTCGCCGCAGGGGCCGTCCGCTGAATTGCATGAAACGTTATGCACGCACTTCAACGCCCGTGAACGGGTCGACCTGACCGTCGCCATTGCCACCATCAACGGCTGGAATCGCATGGCGATCGGGTTTCGCAAGGCGCCTGCGGTGTAACGGCGAGGCTGCGGTTCAACGGCGAGCATACTGCCTGGGCCACGCCCTTGGCGTGTCCACCCGCCGCTTCAAACACCGAACGTTTATGCCCATGAGCGCTCATAGACATAAGCAACGGCGTAGACAGGACCGTCCCGAACCGCAAACGACGCCGGGACGTCCTCTCCAAATCCCTTTGAAGCGGAACCCTGGACCCTATGACCACACCGGACAAGCAGTACGTGGAATGGCTGGTTGAGCAATCGATGCTCAACGCCGCACAGCAACGCGCCAAACTCTATGGCGGCCAGGGGCGGCTCTGGCAACGGCCCTATGCACAAGCCCGACCACGGGACGCCTCGGCGATCGCGTCGGTATGGTTCACCGCGTATCCGGCCTCAATCGTCACCCGCGAAGGCGGGTCGGTGCTGGAAGCACTGGGAGATGAAAAGCTCTGGCACGCGTTGTCCGAAATCGGCATTCAGGGCATCCACAATGGCCCGCTCAAAGCCTCCGGCGGCCTCAAGGGTCGGGAAAAAACCCCAAGCATCGACGGCAATTTCGACCGCATCAGCTTTGAGGTCGATGCGGAGTTGGGCACCGACGCGCAGTTCCTTAACCTCAGCCGCATCGCCGCTGCGCACAACGCGGTGATCGTCGATGACGTGATTCCTTCCCACACTGGCAAGGGCGCTGATTTCCGCCTCGCCGAGATGGCATACGAGGAGTATCCGGGCCTGTACCACATGGTCGAAATCAAGGAAGAAGACTGGTCGCTGCTGCCCGATGTCCCCGCCGGGCGCGATGCCGTCAACCTACCGCCTGCCATCGTGGACGCCCTGCGCGACAAGCATTACATCGTCGGGCAGTTGCAGCGGGTGATCTTCTTCGAACCGGGGGTTAAGGAAACCGACTGGAGCGCTACGCCGGTGATCACGGGTGTCGATGGCAAAGACCGGCGCTGGGTCTACCTGCATTACTTCAAGGAAGGTCAGCCGTCGCTGAACTGGCTGGACCCCAGCTTTGCCGCGCAACAGATGATCATCGGCGATGCCCTGCATGCCATCGACGTGATGGGCGCGCGGGTGTTGCGGCTGGACGCCAACGGGTTCCTCGGGGTCGAGCGCAAGGCCGATGGCACGGCATGGTCGGAAAGCCACCCGCTGGCAATCACCGGCAACCAACTGCTGGCGGGCGCCATTCGCAAGGCGGGCGGCTTCAGTTTTCAGGAGCTGAATCTGACCATCGACGACATCGCCGCCATGTCCCACGGCGGTGCCGACCTGTCCTACGACTTCATCACCCGTCCGGCCTACCAGCACGCGCTGTTGACCGGCCGCACCGAGTTTTTGCGTCTGATGCTGCGCCAAGTGCATGACTTCGGTATCGATCCGGCATCGCTGATCCACGCGCTGCAAAACCACGATGAACTGACCCTGGAGCTGGTGCACTTCTGGACCCTGCACGCCCACGATCAGTACCTGTACATGGGCCAGACTTTCCCCGGCAACATCCTGCGCGAGCACATTCGCGAAGAGATGTACGAGCGCCTGGCCGGTGAGCACGCGCCGTACAACCTGAAGTTCGTGACCAATGGCGTGTCGTGCACCACCGCGAGCATCATCACGGCAGCGCTGGGGATTCGCGAACTCGACCGCATTACGGCCGAGGACGTGAACACCATCCAGCATATCCACCTGTTGCTGGTGATGTTCAATGCCATGCAGCCGGGGGTATTCGCGTTGTCCGGATGGGATCTGGTGGGTGCGTTGCCATTGCCCGCCGAGCAGGTTGCGCACCTGATGGGCGATGGCGACACCCGCTGGATTCATCGCGGCGCCTATGACCTGGTGGACCTCGATCCTGAAGCTGAAACATCGGCAGGCGGCATGCCGCGTCCGACCGCACTCTACGGCAGCCTGGTCGAACAGCTGCAGCGGCCGGACTCTTTCGCTTCGCAGCTGAAGAAAATCCTGGCGGTGCGTCGTGCCTATGACATCGCCGCCAGCCGCCAGATTCTTATCCCCGATGTCGAGCACCCAGGGTTGCTGATCATGGTTCACGAATTACCGGCAGGGAAGGGCACGCAAATCACGGCGCTCAACTTCAGCGCTGAATCGATCGTCGAAACCCTGCACCTGCCGGGCATCGCGCCGGGACCCGTGGTGGACATCATCAACGAGCGGGTCGAAGGCGATCTGACCGAAGAGGGCGATTTCACCATCACGCTCGACGCCTATGAAGGCCTGGCGCTTCGCGTTGTCAGCATGGCGGCGCCGATGATGTAACCAAAGGTGCTCTCATGCTCTCAGCCCGGTGAAACCGTAGGAGCAGCAGCGGTGTGCCAGATCACTCAGCTGCAACTGAACCACCGACATCGCGGCCGTCGCAAGCTCCGGCGGCTCCTACTGGTTATGTGCTGGAACGAAAGGTTGCGTCGGGCATCGACTGGCTGGGTGCTTGTAGCTGGACTCGCATCCCGATAACACCGCGAAGTCCGTAGGAGCCGCCGGAGGTACGACGGCCGCGATGGCGGTACATCAGTGGCAGCTGAGTTACCTGACACTCCGCTGTCGCTAGCGTCGCAGCTTGCGGCATCTCCTACGATGTCTGGTTGCGGCTGAAATGTCGCGCTAAACGTGAAATTCAACCTCTATTCTGGAACCGTCTTTTGTCCATTGCCCAACCCGTTCACGCCCCAACGCTCATTCACCTCTGGAGCTATCGCCTCACCTTCCTGTTGTCTGGCATGGCATTGGGGGCGTGGGCACCGTTGGTACCGTTCGCCCGAGATCGGGCCGGGTTGGAGGAAGCGCAGCTGGGGCTGCTTCTGCTGTGCTTTGGCCTGGGCTCGATGCTGGCGATGCCGCTGGCCGGGGCGCTGACCACCCGCAAGGGCTGCCGTTTCGTCGCGATCATTGGCGGAGCGCTCATCTGCGGGACGTTGCCTCTGCTGGCCACACTGTCGTCTGTCCCAACGCTGGCGGCGGCCTTGGCCATATTCGGCGCGGGCCTGGGCAGCATCGACGTGGCGATGAACGTGCAAGGGTTGATGGTGGAGCAGGACCACCGGCGGCCCCTGATGTCTGGCTTTCATGGCCTGTTCAGCCTCGGCGGCATCGTCAGTGCCGGTTCGATGGGCCTGATGTTGTGGGCAGGCGCCTCGCCGTTGCTCGCAGTGTCCGTGGTGGTGATCATCGTGGCGGGAATTCTGCTATGGCACGCCCGGCACCTGCTGCCCTACGGCGCTGATGATCCTTCGGCGCCGTTCACTTGGCCGACAGCGAAGGTGCTGATCATAGGCCTGCTGTGCTTCATCGCCTTGCTAGTGGAGGGCGCGATCCTCGACTGGAGCGCGGTGTTCCTGAACCGAGCCCATCAGATTGATCTGTCGGTGGCCGGGGGCGCTTACGCGGTGTTCTCATTGACCATGGCAGCCGGACGGTTCTCCGGTGATGCCCTGCGCAGCCGCTTCGGTGCCGTCAAACTGCTGATCGGCGGCGGGCTGTTGGTGATGCTCGGCTTTGCCATGGCGGTGCTGCTGCAACCCTGGCCGCTGTTCCTCCTGGGTTTCGCTTTGATCGGCCTCGGACTGTCTAACACCTTCCCGGTCTACTGTTCCATTGTCGGGGCGCAGACAGCGATGCCTGCCGGTTTGGGCATCGCGGTCATCACCGGGATTGGCTATTGCGGCATCTTGCTGGGACCGGCACTGATCGGTTTCGCGGCTCACCTCATCGGCCTGCGAGACGCCCTGCTGTGTGTCGGTGCGCTGTTGCTGGCGCAGGTGCTGAGCGCGCGAGCGTTGGCCAGGGCTTGAAGGCTGTTAGCGCGTGATCAAGCGCCTCGCCAACGCCGGCAGCAACACCTCGCACGACGCTGCGATCTTCACATCCAGCAGGTCATCCGCGCGGGTCTTGCCCAGGTTGATGGCGATCAGCGGCTTGCCTTGCTCGACGATGCGACGGCACAGGCGAAAGGCGGAAAAGGCCATCAACGATGACCCGACCACCAGCAAACCGTCGGAGTTTTCAACCCGGTCCATGGCTCTGGCGGCGGTAGGTGGGGCGACGTTTTCGCCGAAGAACACGACGTCCGGTTTGAGGCGTTCGCCGCCGCAGTGAGGGCAGTGGGGCACCTGAAAGCGTTCTTCGAACGCCGGGTCGAGCAGCGTGTCGCCATCTGGCGCCTGGACCGCATCGACCCCCGCCAGATAAGGGTTCTGTTCGAGCAGTGTCAGCTGAATCACGTCGCGCTCCGTGCGTTGACGGCAATCCAGGCACAGCACCCAATGCAGGCTACCGTGCAATTCAATCACGTCATGACTGCCCGCCTGATCGTGCAGCGTGTCGACGTTCTGGGTAATCACGCCCTGAATCAGGTCATACTCCTGCAACTGGGCCAGTGCTTCGTGGGCAGCGTTCGGTTGCGCAGCGCGAACCCGTGGCCAACCCAGCATGGCCCGAGCCCAATAACGGCGGCGAGCCTCCGGGGCGTTGAGAAACTCCTGAAACATCATCGGTTGCCGACCCCGCCGCACGCCTTCGCCGTCGCGGTAATCGGGGATGCCGGAGGACGTGCTGATGCCTGCGCCCGTCAGCACCGTGAACGCGCGCCCGTTCATCCAGTGCAACAGCGAATCGATGTGGGAAAGAGCAGGCGTATCCAACATGCAGAGGTCCTCGTGAGCGCGGCAGGTGGACTGATACTAAACGAGGAGGAAAATTTGTGCTGGGGCGAACGCTTGTCAATGGCGCCGCACGTCTGAGCGCATCGGGTCATGCGCTTAGGGCAGGACCGCAGCTGGCCGGCCCCACGGGGTCGCAAGGCGTCAGAAAGCTTAGTGATTCACGACGTCTGTGGCCGCAGCCGCAACACTCGCTGCCCATCGAGCGGGTCGAGCAGCCAATGCCCCAGCACCCCGAAAGTGTCCTTCAGTCGCTCAGGCGTCAGCACCTCGAACGGTGATCCCAACGCCACCAGTCGCCCTCGGTCCAGCACCGCCAGCCGATCACAGGCCAGCGCCTGATTCAGATCGTGCAGCGCGATCACCGTGGTCACCGGCAGTCGATGCACCACATGCAGAATGGACAGCTGCTGTTGAATGTCGAGGTGGTTGGTCGGCTCGTCCAGCAGCAGTATCCGGGGCTGTTGCGCCAGTGCCCGGGCAATGTGGGCCCGCTGTCGTTCACCGCCGGACAAGGTGTGCCAGGCCCGGTGGCGAAGCGGCGTCAGGCCCACATCGGCAATGGCCTGAGCGACGATCTGCTCATCCTCCGTGCGCCAGGGTGCCAGCGCCGAGAGCCAAGGCGTGCGGCCCAACTCCACGGCTTCCAACAGCGAGATCGAGTCGCCGGTTTCCGCCTGCTGCTCGACCACCGCCATCCGTTGCGCAATGTCGCGGCGGCTGAACGCCGACAGCCGCTCACCCTGCAGGTACACCTCGCCGCACGCAGGCGGCAGTATCCCGGCCAACAGTTTGATCAGGGTCGACTTCCCCGAGCCATTGGGGCCGACCACGCCGAGGTTTTCCCCGGCACGGATCGTCAGCGACACCTCATCGAGCAAGGTTGCGCCCTTGACGCGGTAACTCAGCTTGACCGCGCTGATCACGCTGACGGCCTGTTCCACGGGAGCATTCATCGACCGCGATGTCCTCTGACCAGAATCAGCGCAAACACCGGGGCGCCGACCAGCGCCGTGATCACACCGATGGGCAGCACTTGCCCCTTTATCAACACCCGAGACAGCACGTCGGCGGCGATCAGAAACAGCGCACCGCTCAACGCACTCATGGGCAGCAGCCGCCCGTGCCGCACCCCGGCGATCATGCGAACGGCATGGGGAATCACCAACCCGACGAACCCGATGGAGCCCACCAGTGACACCATCACGGCCGTAACCAGCGCCGTCGTGGCGATCAGGATGATGTGTACGCGCCGCACCGGAATACCCAATGAGGCCGCGGAATCGGCGCCGAAGGTGAAGGCGTCCAATGACCGCCGATGCCACAGACACACCGTCAGACCCAGCAGCACCACGGGAACCGACAACGCCACCGACGACCAGCGCACGCCACTCAGATTGCCCAGCAGCCAGAACATGATGCCGCGGGCCTGTTCGGCACTGGCAGATTTGGTGATCAGAAACGACGTCAGCGCATTGAACAGCTGCGAACCGGCGATTCCCGCCAGAATGATCGGTCCCGTCGCGGCCCGGCCACTCGACTCGCGGGCCGAACGGGCGAGCAGGGCGACCATGGCAAAGGCCGCGATGGCCCCGACGAACGCGCCCGTTGACAGGGAAACCGCGCCGGCGCCTAAACCAATGATTGCCACCAGCACCGCGCCCGTGGACGCCCCTGCGGAAATCCCCAGCAAGTACGGGTCGGCCAACGCATTGCGCAGCAGCGACTGCAACACCACGCCGGAGATGGCCAGCCCTGCACCGCAGGCCGCTGCGACGATGGCGCGGGTGAGGCGGTAATTCCAGACGATGCCTTCGTCAATCGGGTCGACCGGATAACCCGCTGCCCACAGTTTGTTCGCCACTACCTGAAGGATCACCGGCAGGCTGATGGAGGTCTCGCCGATGGCCACGCCTGCAATCACCGCCAGCACCAGCACGACGCTGACCCACAGGCCATGGCCCAGGCATCGGGCGACATTCAGGGTTTTCATTGGCTGTCGGTGGCCTTGGCCAGTTGCTCGATGCCGTCGAACAGCCGAACGCTGGATTCCATGGCGCTCGCGTCCATGATCACGATGCGGTTGTTTTTCACGGCGTCCATGTGACGGGTCACGGGGTCGGATCTCAGAAAGGCGAGTTTCTTTTCGTGATCGTCTGCGGGGAAGCGGCGGCGGTCCATGCGCGCGATCACCAAAATCGTCGGATTGGCCTTGGCGATGGTCTCCCAGCCCACGGTTGGCCATTCTTCATCTGAATCAATGATGTTGCGAATGCCCAGGGTGTCGAGCATGAAGCCCGGAATGCCTTTGCGTCCGGCGACGTAGGGGTCGGTGTTGATGTCGGGGCTGGAGAACCAGAAGGCCGCTGAGATGTGGCCAGGGTGGTGGGTTTTGGTCTGTTCGACGGCAGCGGCGAGCCGCGTTTTGTAACCGTCGATCAACTGCTGGCCGCGATCCTGAACGTCGAAAATCTCCGCCTGCTGGGCGATGCTTTTGTACAGCGTGTCGATACGGAACGCCTCAAGCCGTGTACCGTCGGCGCCCACCCGGTTGTTTTTGCCTTCGCAGTCGGACGGCAGGATGTAGGTCGGGATATTCAGGTCCTCAAACTGCTGGCGGGTGCCGACCGCGCCTTGCGGGCCAACCATCCACTCGAACTGCACCGGCACGAAGTCCGGGCGTTTGCTGATCACCGATTCGAAGCTCGGCGCGTTGTCAGCCAGGCGTTCGATCCTGGCATTGACGTCCTTGAACTCCGGCAGGGGGGCGTTGAACCATAGCGAGGTGCCGACCACCCGATCACTCAGGCCCAGCGCGTACAGCATCTCGGTGGCGGCCTGGCCGATGGTCACGGTATTGAGAGGGGCTTTGGCGAAGGTCAGCGGCACGCCGCAATTGTCGATCGTCAGCGGGTAGTGGGTCGGCGCGGCGAAGGCCGCAGGGGCCAGACACGCCATGCAGGACAGCGTCAGACCCAGAAAGGGAGGGGCAAGGCGGCGCAGCGACATCGGGGCTTTCTCCAGTGAACCTGTGGTCGACGAAACAGGCACTGGAAAGCACACCCCGGCAGCGGCCCGACGATCAGGGCGCGCGCCGCGCACGGGAGTCCTTCCCGGACACCCCGCCGGTGAATGATTGACGCTTGCCGGCAGGTCTCCTGACTGACGCTTCATCACCGTGCTTCGGCCTTCCCGGGATCACCCAGTGGCAAACAGGAAGCAGGGCTCTACGCCTACAGTTGCGGGGACAGTTCCGTTTGAGCGCGCCCGATCGTACAGCGCAGCGCTCGCGGATTCCCTATTAATTCCGAATGGAAACCGGCGGCGGCGATGGTAAACGATTTGCCCGAAACAGGCGACCATTCGGCGTTCGCCACCCCTGTACTGGCGTGGCTTGTCCTGCGATCGGCTACGACGTCGTCGTCATTCGTCGAACGTCGTTCATCTGCCACACCGCAACTGCCGCATTGACGACAGGTTCCCCGTCGATCGCGGGACACGCCACGCGCCTACCGGTCGCTTATTTCAATGGCCAGCCGATCACGTTCTTCGGCCTCGGGCTCGCGTACGTGCGCACCTTGGAGGTCTTCAACCCCAGCCGCACCAACGACTCAGCCAGCGCCACGGCGGCCGTCACGCCATCCACTACCGGGACCCCTGCGCGGTCCCGAATCATCTGGTCCAGCCCGGCCATGCCGCCGCAACCCAGGCAGATCACCTCAGCCTTATCCTGCTTCACCGCTTCGTCCGCTTGCCCGGCGATGGCCTCCAGCGCACGGTCCGGCATGTCTTCCAATTCCAGCACGCTCATGCCGCTGGCCCGTACCGACGAACAGCGTTCGAAGAGTCCGGCCAGGCGCAGGCGATCCTCGATCAACGGCACGGTCCGATCCAGCGTGGTCACGACGGCATATGAATGCCCCAACAGCATCGCCACACTGGCTGCTGCTTCGGTGATGTCCACCACTGGCACGTCCAGCAATTCCTGCAAGCCTTCGCGCCCGTGTTCGCCATACCCGGCCTGAATCACCGCGTCGTAGGGCTGATCGTAGGACAGCACGCGGTCCATCACGGCAATCGCCGCCAGGTAACTTTCGAAATTGCCCTCTACCGACTCTGCACCAAAACGCGGCGTCAGCCCGACGATCTCCGTCCCAGGCAACGCAACGCTGCGCGCCTGCTCGGCCATGGTGTCGGTCATTGATTGGGTGGTGTTGACGTTGACGATCAAAATGCGCATCGGCGTGGCCTCTCCAGCAGAGAACAAGGGTTGCATGTCATCGCTGAAGCGAAAACCGCGCCACTTCGAACAGTCAACGCTGATCTGGCCACGCCACCGGGGCGAGGGCGACCTTTACCGGATCGATAAAGGCCCCCGCGACCCGTTAATCCTTCATGGGCACCGGCGCTTGCGGGGCGATGAACCCCTGATCACGCATGGCCTGCCAGAAGCCGTCCGGCACTTGAGCGTTCAGCGCCGTGACATCTTCTGTAATCCTCGAAGGACGGCTCGCACCCGGAATCACGGCCGCCACCAGCGGATTCGCCAGCACGAATTGCAATGCCGCCGATTTGACGTCGACCTGATACTGGCGGGCAATTTCCTGAATGTGGGCGACTTTGTCGAGCATCGCTTGTGGCGCTTCCTGATACTCGAAATGCTTGCCGCCCACCAACACGCCTGAGCTGTACGGACCGCCAACGACGAATTCGGCGTAATGTTCCCGCGCCTTGGCGAACAGGCGTTGCAACGGCTGATCATGATCCAGCAGGGAATAACGCCCGGCCAGCAGGAACCCGTCCGGCTGCGCTTCGCTCAGGTCCAGGGTCAGTTCACACGGCTCGACGCGGTTGACGCCAAGGCCCCAGGCTTTGATCACGCCTTCTTCCTTCAATCGGGTCAGGGTGCGGAAAGCACCGGTGCGGGCGATGTTGAAATGCTCGATCCACGCGTCACCGTGGGCGTCTTGCGCCACGTCATGGACAAACACGATATCCAGCCGGTCGGTGTTGAGCCGCTTGAGGCTGGCCTCGATGGAGCGCAGCGTCGCGTCGCCCGAATAGTCGGTGAGAATCTTGTTCTTCAGGCCGTGGCTGAACGGGCCATTGCGGCTTTCTGTGTCCAGTTCATCGGAAATGAGCCGACCCACTTTGGTGCTGAGGGTGTACTCGTCTCGTGAGACCTGGGCCAAGGCCTTTCCCAGTCGTTGTTCGGACAGTCCTGCGCCGTAAATCGGCGCCGTGTCGAAATAGCGGATGCCCTGGTCCCACGCCGATTGCACGGTGGCGGCGGCTTCTTCTTCGCTGATGTCGCGGAACATGTTGCCCAGCGGCGCCGCGCCGAAGCCGAGGCGGCCGATGATCTTGTCGTGCAGACTCATGAAAGTGTCCTGTCTGGCGTCATGGAAGACCGGGCAAAGGTGACCGGCGTGTTGTACAGATCATCCTGTGCGGCGGGAGTTCTGTCCGCTCGGTAACGCCGGACATCCGCCAGCGCCGATCGCACGGGAAGTCGTAATGCATGCCGGACCTGCGGCATGGCCCGTCAGCTCTCGTGTGGCGATTTCCATGGCGCAGCGCACTGAACGGTCAGCGGCGGCTACGCTCATATCCTTCACACACCGGGTCAAAGAGCCCGCCTGAACTGAGGAACCTGCCATGCACTTTCATTCGCCTCAAATGCTCGATGCCACGTTTCACGGCGGCGCTCCGCTGGATGACGAAGAGGTCGAAGTGGACGTGGATAATGATCCCGGGAACGAAGACCCGGGTTCTCAGTTCGACCGGGACGCCACGGTGCCGTTGATCGATCCGGACGAGTGACGCTTCACCCACGTAAAAGCGAGGGCATTCACCCTCGCTCTTTGCTTCATCAGACATTCATCCAGTACGGCGACCTTTGACACCATGTGGCGTTTGCGTCGGTCAACCCGCGCGCTACATGTGTACTTCGACGGCCAGCGGCAAGTGATCTGACAGGTGGGTCCAGGGTCGAGTGCCGAGGATTTTCGGGTTGTGGCTGGTGGCATTGCGCAGATATACCCGATCCAGCCTCAGCATCGGGAAGCGGGCGGGGTAGGTCTTCGCCAGTCGCCCGTGGCCTCGTTCAAACACTTCATGCAGGTAGCTGCAGCGCGCAAGGCGCTTGTTGCCCTGCAATTGCCAGTCGTTGAAATCCCCGGCGATCACCACCGGCGCATGCTCGGGCAGCGAGTCCAGCAGCGCGCACAGCAAGTCCAGCTGCAACTGGCGATGGCTCTCCAGCAAGCTCAGATGCACACAGATGGCATGCACTTCATCATGCCCCGGCACCTGCAATACACAATGCAGCAGGCCTCGGCGTTCGGGGCCGGTGATCGACACGTCGAGGTTGCGGTAGTGAAGAATCGGGTATTTGGACAGGATCGCGTTGCCATGGTGGCCCTCCGGGTAGACCGCGTTACGGCCATATGCGAAGTCGCTCCACATGCTGTCGGCGAGAAATTCGTACTGAGACAGCGTGGGCCAGTCGTGATAACGGGCGGCGTGACGGTCATGGCCGCCCAGCACTTCCTGCAGAAACACCAGATCGGCTCCGGTGCTGCGTACCGCTTCGCGAAGCTCCGGGAGGATGAAGCGACGATTGAAGGCTGTGAAGCCTTTGTGGGTGTTGACGGTTAGCACGCGAAGCCGATGAACGTCCCGTACGCCAGACATGTCCGAGGGAGGAAGTTGGACACCAGCAGGATCGGAAGTCACACGCACGCTCCTTTTGCGGGGGATGTGCTAGTTCCGACCGACTTCACTGCGGGCAGTTCAGCCGTTTGCGCTGCCGTTTGCGGGTGCCGGGTTACACCCGCGTGTCTACGGCGGGGCGTCGCGACAACAGCAGGGTCAGCCCCAGCGCCAGCATCGACAACAATGCCGCGAAGAGAAAAATCCAGTCATAGCCCATGCCCAAGGCAATCGCGCCCATCAGTGGCCCGGTAATGGCCAGCGCCAGATCGAAGAACACCGCGTAAGCGCCCAATCCGGCGCCCCGGCTGCTGTTAGGCACCTGTTTGATGGCCTCGACCCCAATGGCCGGGTACACCAGCGACAGTCCGAATCCTGTCAGCCCCGCGCCGATCAAGGCCACCTCGGTATTGGGCGAGAGCCACAGCAACACCAGGCCCAGGGTTTCCACCGACATGCAGACGATGGCCGAGCGAAAACCACCGAAGCGGGTGATGGCATTGATGAAAAACAGTCGCGCCACGATGAAGCAGACACCGAATACTGTCAGGCACCAGGCTGCGCCTTCCCAGCCGCGGCTTACGTAATACAGGGTGATGAACGTTGTCAGCGTGCCGTAGCCGATGGAGGAGAGGGTCAGGCCAAGCCCGTACGGTGCGACCCGACCGAACACCGACCAAAACGCCATACGCTCGCCGCGCACCACCGGCACTGGCGGTTTATTGCGAATCAGCAGCAGCGCACCGGCCGCCAACACTGCCAGCACCAGGCCCAGACTGATGAAACCCAGCGCATTGACCATCACCACACCCAGCGGCGCACCAATGGCAATCGCGCCGTAGGAAGCAATGCCGTTCCAGGAAATCGAGCGCGCCATGTGTTCCGGCCCGACCTGGCCAATGCACCAACTGATCGTGCCGACCCCGATCAGTCCTTGCGACACCCCAAGGATCACCCGGGCAATCACCAGCATGACCAGACTTGCCTCCGCCAGGCTTTCCAGTAACACCGCCAGCACCGTCAGCACGCCGCTCGCCACGATCCCCGCCAGGCCATACACGATGGCGCGTTTGGTCCCGATGGTGTCGCAGATCCTGCCCGCCACGGGTCGACTGAACAATGTCGCCAGGTACTGCGAGCCAATCACCAGACCCGCCACCACGGCGCTGAAACCCAGTTGGTTGTGGACATACCCGGGCATGACCGCAATCGGCAGCCCGATGCACAAAAACGCAATGAAGGTGTAGAGGACGATGGAGACGATTTGCAGCGTGATCGCCATTGAGTTCGTGTGCTGAGGCGAGGTATCGGGCGGCAGGGCGGCGGACATGGGGGCTCTTCGCAGGCGCGGTGGGAGTGCGCCATCATCGCCCGGGGGCAACGGAAATGAAAGCAGGCTAACGATTTAATCACGACGCCTGCAGCGGCATCCGAATCCGGCCCGGATTGACACCTCGCGCAACCGACCCACCCCGCAAAACCTGTAGGAGCCGCCGGGAACGACGGCAGCGAAGCGGTGTATCAGGCCACTCATCTGCAACTGACCCACCGCCATCGCTGCCGTCATGCCTCCGGCAGCGCCTACCGATTTTGCGCTGGCCGCAGCTTGTTGGGTCGACGCATGTCCAGCGATTCAGGGCCGATCAACGATCCCGAACCTCAACACATAACCCGTAGGAGCCGCCGGAGGAACGACGGCCGCGAAGAGGCCCTGACTCACACACCGCACAAACCGACACACCCCGCGCCCATAAAAAAGCCCCGTCACCAGGACAGGGCTTTCATTGGCGCATCATGAATCAGAACACCACGCCCTGGCTGCGCAGGTAGTCGTCGTAGGTGCCGCTGAAGTCGGTCACGCCATTCGCGCTCAACTCGATGATGCGGGTGGCCAGCGACGACACGAACTCACGGTCGTGGCTGACAAAGATCAACGTGCCCGGATAGTTCTCCAGCGCCAGGTTGAGCGCTTCGATGGATTCCATGTCCAGGTGGTTGGTCGGTTCGTCCATCACCAGCACGTTCGGCTTTTGCAGGATCAGCTTGCCGAACAGCATGCGGCCTTGCTCGCCCCCGGAAATGACCTTGACCGACTTGAGAATCTCGTCGTTCGAGAACAGCATCCGGCCCAAAGTACCGCGGATGATCTGCTCGCCCTGGGTCCACTGGCCCATCCAGTCGAACAGGCTGACGTCGTCTTCAAAATCATGGGCGTGATCCTGGGCGTAGTAGCCCAGTTCCGCACTTTCGGTCCACTTCACCGAGCCCGAATCCGGGGTCAGTTCACCCATCAGCGTGCGCAGCAGGGTGGTCTTGCCGATACCGTTCGGGCCGATGATCGCCACGCGCTCGCCGGCTTCGACGGTGAAGCTGAAGTTCTTGAACAACGTCTTGCCGTCGAAACCTTTGGACATCTGCTCGATGGTCACGGCCTGGCGGTGCAACTTTTTAGTCTGCTCGAAACGAATGAACGGGCTGACGCGGCTAGACGGCTTGACCTCGGCCAACTGGATCTTGTCGATCTGCTTGGCGCGGGACGTGGCCTGCTTGGCTTTCGAGGCATTGGCCGAGAAGCGGCTGACGAACGTCTGCAATTCGGCGATCTGGGCTTTCTTCTTGGCGTTGTCCGACAGCAATTGCTCGCGGGACTGCGTCGCCGCAGTCATGTACTCGTCGTAGTTGCCGGGGAACAGACGCAGTTCGCCGTAATCCAGGTCGGCCATGTGGGTGCAGACGCTGTTCAGGAAGTGACGGTCGTGGGAAATGATGATCATGGTGCTGTTACGCGCCGTCAGAATCGTTTCCAGCCAGCGAATGGTGTTGATGTCCAGGTGGTTGGTCGGTTCGTCGAGCAACAGCACTTCCGGATCGGAAAACAGGGCCTGCGCCAGCAGCACGCGGAGTTTCCAGCCCGGAGCGACTTCGGTCATCGGCCCGAAATGCTGCTCCAGCGGAATGCCCAGACCCAGCAACAGCTCGCCGGCACGGGATTCGGCGGTGTAACCGTCCATCTCGGCGAATTCGGTTTCCAGCTCGGCCACGGCCATGCCGTCGTCTTCGCTCATTTCCGGCAGCGAGTAGATGCGGTCGCGCTCGGCCTTGACCTTCCACAGCTCCTCATGGCCCATGATCACAGTGTCGATGACTGTGAATTCTTCGTAGGCGAACTGATCCTGACGCAATTTACCCAAGCGTACGTTCGGCTCGAGCATCACCTGACCGCCCGACGGCTCCAGATCGCCGCCGAGGATCTTCATGAAGGTGGATTTGCCACAGCCGTTGGCGCCAATGAGGCCATAGCGATTGCCGTTGTTGAATTTGACCGAAACGTTCTCGAACAGCGGCTTGGCGCCGAACTGCATCGTGATGTTAGCTGTGGAAATCAAAGCGTTTACCTATCAATAACTTGGCTGTTGCTGGAATTCTCTGATACCGATTTGAGACCGATTCCGAGTTTTTCCAGTTCGCTCCAGTCGGAGCTTGAGTTGATCCATCGGGCATACGTCGAACAGCAGCATCTGCGCATGTAGGCTGAGCTGCTGAGGCATAAAAGCGGGGGTTCAAACTGGAATTGGCGCGCATTGTCGCACAAGTCGGGCGACAGTTGTATGGCGGTCTGGCCCGAGGCTGCGGCGTGTTGGCTCAGTGGCCGGTGACAACCAGCGCCGGGTGCGCACCCTCATCCGTAGTCTTCGTCGTTCGCAAACAGATCGCGAGGCGGGGCAGGCATTTTTTCAAGCGGCCTGATCAGTTGCGGGCCCTGGGCGTCGGCGCGTCCGACGTCCTTGCCCACAGCGTCCCATGTCAGATCGTCGGTGGAGCGGCAGCCTTCTCGGGCGAGCTGTTCGGCGCGTGCGTTCGAGGTCGTCGGGTCGAGCCATTCTCGGGCGTGGGCGGGCGTCAGCACGACGGGGCGTCGGTCATGCAGGGCGAGCATGCCCGTGTCGCTGGCGGTGGTCATGATCACGAAGCCATCGCGCTCGTCGGCCGGACCTTCATGGACGTCCGCCAGACCGGCGAAGAATAAAGGCGCCGAATCTCTCAGGCGAATGAAAAAGGGCTTTTTGACTGTGGGGTTGTGCGCATCCTTCACCCATTCGAACCAGCCGTTGGCCGGCGCCAGCACGCGACGTTTCGGCCACAGGCTGTTGAAGAACGTGCCGTCCATTACCGTTTCGACCCGGGCGTTGAACGGATCGGGCCGCTTGCCTTTGGCCCATGCGGGCGACCAGCCCCAGCGCACCTTGTCCACTTTCAACCCCGCATCGGTGGCGCGAATGATTTCCACGCGGGTGGTCGGCGCCACGTTGTAGCGCTCGATGGGCCACAGGTCGTAGCCGTTGATCACCAGCTGGGTCGGCGCCAGTTCTTTAAGGTAGTGATCCATCGACTCATAAATCGAATACCGCCCGCACATGTGTCACCCGTCGAAATGTGTTGTCGTGAGATTGACCAAAAGCCCGGTCACGGCGTTAACTGTATATGCATACAGTTATTCAAACAAGGCACACATCATGAGTCTTACCGTTCTGGGTCCGTTGAAGGCTGGCGGCGAACGCTTGCCCTATTTTTCCTCCCACGCCGCTGCCGGGTTCCCGTCTCCGGCCGCCGATCACATCGAAAAGCACCTCTCGCTGGACGAGCTGTTCGACATCCGCGCACCCCACGTTTACCTGGTCAGAATCGAAGGCGACAGCATGCAGGGTGCCGGCATCTTCTGTGGCGATCTGGTCATCGTCGACCGAAGCCTTTACGCCGAGCACGGTGACATCGTGGTCGCGTCGCTCAACACGGAGGCGGTGTGCAAACGGCTGCACATGCGCGGGGCGGACGTCATGTTGAAATCCGAAAACCCGGCCTACGCGCCGCGCCGTGTGCTGGAAAGCGACGACCTGATGATCTGGGGTGTCGTCAAGCACAGCATCCGTGCCCATGGCAAAGCGTGAGCCGGTCTTCGCGCTGATCGACTGCAACAGCTTTTACGCGAGCTGCGAGCGGGTGTTCCGCACCGATTTGGCGAAAACCCCGATCGTGGTGCTGTCGAACAACGACGGCTGTGTGATTGCCCGCAGCTACGACGCCAAACCGTTTGTGCAGATGGCCGCGCCCTATTTCAAGATCAAGGATGAGCTGCGGCGCCATGGCGTGGTGGCGTTCAGCAGCAATTACGCGCTGTACGGCGACATGAGCGAGCGGGTCATGACCATCATCGAGTCGCGGGTGCCGTCGCTCGAGGTGTACAGCATTGACGAGGCATTTGCCGATTTGACGGGCATCCCCGGCGATCTGACCGGTTTCGGCCGTGACATTCGCGAAACGATTCTCAAGCACACCAGCCTGCCGGTTGGCGTGGGCATCGCGCGGACCAAGACCCTGGCCAAGCTGGCCAATCATATTGCCAAGCAACTGCCTGACGAAGATCAGGGTGTTTTCAACATGTGCGATCCCGCCGTGCGCGACGAGGTGCTGCGCAGCAGCGATGTCAGTGACGTGTGGGGTATTGGCAAGCGGATGAAAACGCATTTGAACGCCATGGGCATCGAAACCGCCATGGACCTAGCGCGCGCCGATCGCTGGATGCTGCGGCAGAAATTCAGCGTGGTGATCGAAAAGACCTCGCGAGAGCTCGCCGGAACCCCGTGCCTGACCCTCGAAGAAGCGCAAGCACCCCGGCACGAAATCTGTTGCAGCCGCATGTTCGGTGATCGGGTAATGGACATTGAGTCGCTGCAGCAGGCCGTGGCCACCTACACGCAGCGCGCCGCGGAAAAGCTCCGTGCGCAACACTCGCTGTGCAAGAAAATCAGGGTCAGCATCCGCACGGGCATGTTCAACCCGGATGAAGCGCGGTACGCCAACGCCGCTCTGGTGGAGCTGCCGTACCCCACCAACGACGTGCGATTGATGAGCAAGGCGGCGACTGAAGCAGTCAATCGCCTGTTCCGCCCCGGCTATCGGTACAGCAAGGCCGAGGTGTTGCTGATGGACCTGCGCCAACCCGGCGAATTTACCGATGATCTGTTTGCATCCGCGCAACCGGCGACAGCGACCAAGGTAATGGAGGTGCTGGACGCGATAAACGGCAAATGGGGCAGGGGAACGCTTAGATGCGCCAGCGTCCCGTATGAGCCCGGTTGGGCGATGCGGCGGGAGTTGATGAGTCGGAGCTACACGACCAAGCTCGACGAATTGTGGGTAGTGGGCAAAAAGCTGAACTAAAAGCTGACCTGCCAGTCAGGATATTCGCTGACTTTTCTCTAATAAGGACTGACCATGCACACCTATGACGTCGAATACGCCTTCAACGGCGAAGCCCGGGCCCATTGCTTTGAACTTAAACAACCGAGTTTGCCGGTGCACGAAGCGGCCATGCATCTGCTGCAGCTGCATTTCGGCGATGCAGAGAACAGCTTGATCATGCCCAATGGCGACGCAACGCCGGATGAGATCATTGAGCAGGCCGCGCGGGTCGGGCTGAACGAAATTCGTGTGGTAGACAGCAGCGTGGAGGGCGACGCCCATTGAGGGATGCCGCGCCTGCGCGGCTGTGCTGAGCATCTGCGTTTGAAATGCGCCGTTGCACCCGACACAATCGCGCCCCGATCCGGCACCTGCGCCGGATGTAGAGACGGAGCGCGTGAACGTTGAACGAGCAATCCTTGTCCAGGCGCCTTGCGCGCGTCGCCGCCCACGTACCATTGGGCGCCAGGCTGGCCGATATCGGTTCGGATCACGCGTACCTGCCCGTGGCGTTGATGCGTCGTGGTCTGATCGACGCGGCCGTGGCCGGTGAAGTGGCCTTGACGCCGTTTCAGGCCGCAACGCGAACGGTGCGCGAGAACGGCTTCGCCCAACGGATCATCGTGCGTCGGGCCAATGGCCTGGACGCGATCGAAGCCGAAGACCGGATTACCGCGATCAGCCTGTGCGGCATGGGCGGGGAAACGATTCGGGATATCCTCGACAACGGCAAGGCACGTTTGGACGATGACGCACGGCTGATCTTGCAACCCAATGGCGGCGAACAGCCGCTGCGGCGGTGGCTGATGGAAAACGGCTACCGGATCGTGGTCGAGGAGGTGCTGCGGGAAAACCGTTTCGATTACGAAATCATCGTCGCCGACCGCAGCGGCCCGGTGACGTACGGCGAGGAAGAGCTGTTCTTCGGCCCGTTGCAGATGCACATCCGCAGTGCTGCTTTTTTGCTCAAGTGGCAGCGTCTGCTGCGCCTGAAACAGCGCACGCTGCAGGGCTTTGACCGCGCGCGGCAGGTCGTGCCTGAAGAGAAGGTGCAAACGATGGAGCGCCAGGTGGCATGGATCGAGGCGCTGCTGGCGGATTCGCTCGACGCGAGTAGGTGAGGAGATTGTCACTTGCCAGCCGTTCATTGGCTGGCGCAGGAAAGACGTCGCTTCCTTCGCCATTGGCGCGTGGAAGGGGAGGCTCAAGTCCGGTTCGGCGGACAGAAGATTTTTTATCCTGTTGCTTGACTTCTCTTTTTCAATCAGTAAGATAGCTCGCATTCCGCGATAGCTCAGTTGGTAGAGCAAGTGACTGTTAATCACTGGGTCCCTGGTTCGAGTCCAGGTCGTGGAGCCAGACGAAACACCGAAAAGGCCAGCGCATAGCTGGCCTTTTTTTGTCCAATGAAAAATCAGGGTATTGGCTTGCCGTCAGTTGACGACGGCAGAGATCTTTTCTCGGGCCGGTCAGGTGGGCATCGCTTCTATCTAAGGAAAGCGGTTACAGGGATGTACTCGACAGCTGGCGACTAGGAAATCGCGTCAACCAGAAACGCTTTGACGATCGACTTCACCGAAGGGTTGACCTTGAGCGAGTTGAGCTCTTTGGCGGTGAACCACTTGCAGTCGGCAATTTCGTTTTTTGGGGTCGGTGTCGCCATGAAGGTGACGGACACCTCAAACACGTGGTGCAGCACGCTCCCGCCCTCAAAGCGTGTGATGTACGACAAATCCTGCAGAATCAAACCCGTCTCTTCGCGCAATTCGCGCGCCGCCGCTTGAGCCGGAGACTCATTGGCCTCGACCTTGCCACCCGGCAGCGTCCAGCGCGCCTTGGGCTTGCGCACATACAAGATCTGGTCGTCTCGACGGCAAATGACTGTGGCTCGTTCTTTCATTGGATATTCCTCCACCGTACAACCGTTGTGATGCGCACCGTATTGGCCAGGTCACAAGGTTGTCATAAAAGCTTCATACAAGACTTCGAAGCACGTACGGTGCCAATGTTCCCGCTGATTTGAATCTGGGTGGCAAGCGGTCCGTTTTTGATAGCTTCAGCGTAGCGAACTGCATCCTTCGAGGGGCTGCAATCCGATGGCGAGTTGATAGACCTTCGTCCTTTCAGTCCGTGCGCTCTTGGTTGCGACCTCACTCATCCTGCACACGCCCAATTGCGGCGCGCCACGCACAACGGTGGGGCCGCGAAACACAGGCGCGTGGTGATTGGTAGCGCACGTGAGCGCCGTAAATCGTTCCCCTTTTTATGCGACCGCGTCTACGCCATTGAAATCTCAAGGGTTTGCCTTAATGGGATTTCACGCGCGATCTGTGGCACACTTCCTGCTGTCCATTCCGTTGTTACATACTCGTTTCCGTTATAACGGAATTAACATTTTCTCGGCGGAGTTCATCACATGCATCGCGGACCTTCTTTTCTGAAAGCTTGTGCATTCGTCCTGGCAACGACAGCCACACTGGCGGCCACTGCCCACGCAGCCGACAGCAAGCTCGACAGCGTGCTGCAGCGCGGCCATCTGGTCGTGGGGACGGGCAGCACCAACGCGCCGTGGCACTTCCAGGGCGCCGACGGCAAGTTGCAGGGTTTTGATATCGACATCTCGCGCATTGTCGCCAAAGGCCTGTTCAATGACCCGAGCAAAGTCGAGTTCGTGGTGCAGTCGTCCGATCCACGAATTCCCAACCTGTTGACCGACAAAGTCGACATGAGCTGCCAGTTCATCACCGTCACCGCCAGTCGAGCGCAGCAGGTGGCGTTCACGCTGCCGTATTACCGTGAAGGCGTGGCGCTGCTGCTACCGGCTAACAGTAAGTACAAAGAAATTGACGATCTGAAAGCCGCTGGCGATGGCGTGACCGTTGCGGTGTTGCAGAACGTTTACGCCGAAGAGCTGGTGCATCAGGCGCTGCCGAAGGCCAAGGTCGATCAGTACGACAGCGTTGACTTGATGTACCAGGCCATCAACTCCGGGCGTGCCGACACCGCTGCCACCGACCAGTCTTCGGTCAAATACCTGATGGTGCAGAACCCTGGCCGCTACCGTTCGCCAGCCTTCGCCTGGAGTCCGCAGACCTACGCCTGCGCCGTCAAACGCGGCGATCAGGACTGGCTGAACTTCGTCAATACCGCGCTGCATGAAGCCATGACCGGCGTGGAATTCCCGGCCTACGCGGAATCCTTCAAGAAATGGTTCGGCGTTGAGTTGCCGAGCCCGGCGATCGGTTTTCCGGTTGAGTACAAGTAACGCGACCCGTAATTGACGGGGCAGGGAAGGCCGTTGTGTCTTCCCGTCCCAGGTACTCCTGACCATGAATTATCAGTTGAATTTTGCGGCAGTCTGGCGGGATTTTCCCAGTCTGCTGGCGGGACTGGGGCTTGGCCTCGAGCTGGCGCTGATTTCCATTGCCATTGGTTGCGTCATCGGCCTGATGGCGGCGTTTGCGATGTTGTCGAAATACCGCGCGCTGCGGGGGGTGTCGTCGGTGTACGTCACAGTGATCCGCAACACGCCGATTCTGGTGCTGATCCTGCTGATCTACTTCGCCTTGCCAAGTCTGGGTATCCGCCTGGACAAGGTTCCTTCGTTCATCGTCACCCTGTCGCTGTATGCCGGGGCGTATCTGACCGAAGTGTTCCGCGCGGGCCTGTTGAGCATTCACAAGGGTCAGCGTGAAGCGGGACTGGCGATCGGTCTCGGCGAATGGCAGGTGCGTGCTTACATCCTGGTGCCGGTGATGCTGCGCAACGTGCTGCCTGCACTGTCGAACAACTTCATTTCGCTGTTCAAGGACACCTCGCTGGCGGCCGCCATCGCTGTGCCGGAACTGACTTATTACGCGCGCAAGATCAACGTCGAGAGCTACCGGGTGATCGAAACCTGGCTGGTGACCACAGCGTTGTACGTGGCTGCCTGTTACCTCATCGCCATGCTCTTGCGCTACCTCGAACAGCGCTTGGCGATTCGCCGCTAGGAGGCCGACATGTACGAACAACCGACCTGGCTGCATGAACTGTGGACGGCTCGCGAGGCGCTGTGGAACGGCTTTCTGACCAGCGTGCAATGCGCGGGCCTGGCGATCATCTGCGGCACCGTGATCGGCGTGTTTGCCGGTCTGATCCTGACCTACGGCAAGTGGTGGGCGCGCCTGCCATTTCGCGCCTACGTCGACCTGATTCGCGGCACGCCAGTCTTCGTCCTGGTGCTGGCCTGCTTTTATATGGCACCGGCGCTGGGCTGGCAGATTTCGGCGTTCAATGCGGGCGCATTGGGGTTGACGCTGTTCTGCGGCTCCCACGTCGCGGAAATCGTGCGCGGGGCGTTACAGGCCATTCCCCGGGGGCAACTGGAAGCCGGTAAGGCGATCGGCCTGACGTTCAGCCAGTCGCTGAGCTACGTGCTGCTGCCTCAGGCCCTGCGCCAGATCCTGCCGACCTGGGTCAATTCGTCCACCGAAATCGTCAAGGCGTCGACCCTGCTGTCGGTGATTGGCGTGGCTGAACTGCTGCTCAGCACGCAACAGGTGATCGCGCGTAATTTCATGACCCTTGAGTTTTACCTGTTCGCCGGATTCCTTTTCTTCGTCATCAACTACGCCATCGAACTCCTCGGGCGGCAAATCGAAAAACGGGTGGCCTTGCCATGACACAGACTCAAACCGCGAGCGCCGCACCGGCGTTGTTGAGCATCGAAGGGCTGCACAAATCCTATGGCCCTGTGGAAGTGCTCAAGGGCGTCGACCTGCACATGAACAAGGGCAACGTGGTGACCCTGATCGGCTCCAGTGGCTCGGGCAAGACCACGCTGCTGCGTTGCGTCAACCTGCTGGAGGAATTTCAGGGAGGGCACATTCGCCTGGAAGGGCAAGACATCGGCTACAGCGAGGTGAACGGCAAACGCGTGCGCCACCCCGAAAAAGTCATCGCCCGGCACCGCGCCATGACTGGCATGGCGTTCCAGCAATTCAATCTGTTCCCGCACCTGACCGCGCTGCAAAACGTCACCTTGGGTTTGCTGAAAGTGAAAAAGCTGCCCAAGGATCAGGCCGTTGCATTGGCTGAAAAATGGCTGGAGCGGGTCGGCCTGCTGGAGCGCCGCAATCACTATCCAGGCCAGCTGTCCGGCGGTCAGCAGCAGCGGGTGGCCATCGCCCGCGCCATCGCTATGAACCCAAGCCTGATGCTGTTCGACGAAGTGACTTCAGCGCTGGACCCGGAGCTGGTCGGCGAAGTGCTCAGCGTGATCAAGGGCCTGGCGGAAGAGGGCATGACCATGCTGCTGGTGACCCACGAGATGCGCTTCGCTTACGAAGTGTCGGACCAGATCGTGTTCATGAATCAGGGCCGCATCGAGGAACAAGGCCCACCCAAAACCCTGTTCGAGCAGCCGAAATCGGCGCGCCTGACAGAATTCCTCAAGAACATCCGGTTTTAAACGCTCGATCAAAGGAGATATTTCATGAGCATTACACGTTACGGCGCCGGCAGCACGGCAGGTGGCGGTCAGCCACGTCCTTTTGCCCGCGCTGTAGAGGCCGATGGCTGGCTGCACGTGTCCGGCCAGGTGCCCGCCGAGAATGGCGAAATCATCAATGGCGGCATCGTCGAGCAGACCCACAAGACGATGCAGAACTTGGTGGCGATTCTGGAAGAAGCCGGTTACGGCCTGGAAGATGTGGTGCGCGTCGGCGTGTGGCTGGAAGACCCGCGGGATTTCTGGAGCTTCAACAAAGTGTTCGGCGAGTACTTCAAACCCGAACACGCCCCGGCCCGCGCCTGCGTCCAGGCCAGCATGATGGTCGATTGCAAGGTCGAAATCGACTGCATTGCATACAAGAAGAAGGCCTGAGCTGACGCATAACCCCCTGTAGGAGCGTGGCTTGTCCCGCGAACGGCGACGAAGTCGTCGTAAAAACGGTATATGCGGTCTGTCTGAGCCACCGCGTCCGCCGATTTTACTACTGCTGCGCAGCAGCTCGCGGGACAAGCCGCGCTCCTACAGGGGATCGCGCTGGATTCCGAAGCCATGCCGGCCTCGGTACACTGCCTGCCTTCTTTAAAGAGACCCCCAGCTCAATGGAAAGCACGACCATGACCGAAGACACCATCAAGCGCCGGGCCCGGGGTCTGGACCGGGCGTTCGATATTCTCGATTTCCTCAAGGAAACGGGCACGCCCCTGCGCCCGAATGAAATTGCCAGCGGCATCGGCAGCCCGAAATCGACGGTCTACGAACTGGTGGCGTCCCTGCTGGAGCGGCGCATTCTGGAAAACGTGGGCAAGGACGGCCATGTCTATCTGGGGCGCCAGCTGTATTTTCTCGGGCAGGCACACTTGCGGCACTTCGACTTCACCCGTGAGGCCGAAATCAGCCTGGGCGAGATCGTCGAGCAGACCCGCGAAACCGCGCAGATGTGCCTGCTCAACGGCCGCAAATACACCGTCGCCCTGATGAAAGAAGGCGCCCGGCACTTCCGCATTTCCTCGGACATCGGCGAGGACGCACCGATCCCGTGGACCGCCTCCGGGCGCCTGCTGCTGGGGCACCTGAGCGATCAGGCGATCATCGACCTGATCGACCCCGAGGATTTCATCCTGCCGGACGGCACGCGGCTGCCGCTGGACACCTTCCTCGCCGAGATCCGCAAGGCCCATGCAGAGGGCTTCTTTTCGTTCAACAGCATCGCCGACACCTTCACCCATTGCTTCGCCGCACCGGTCAGGGACAAGCAGGGGCTGTGCATCGCCACCCTGTGCATCGTCGCGCCCCGGGCCGACGCCACCGCGCATTACAACGACTACCGACGGGTGTTGATCGACAGCGCAAACAGCCTGGCTCGCCGGGTCAATGAGTGAAGCGTAGTCACCGCACACCTATAAGCATTTCGGAGAACAGACATGAGCACTGCCACAGTGGAAAAGGGCGCCGCCAAACCGGGCGAGCAACTGGTACGTGACGTCAGCCTGCCTGCGCTGGTCATCCACGACAACGCCCTGGAACACAACCTGCGCTGGATGCAGAAATTCGTCACGGACAGCGGCGCCGAGCTCGCGCCTCACGGCAAAACCAGCATGGTGCCTGCGCTGTTCCAGCGTCAGTTGCAGCACGGCGCCTGGGGCATGACCCTGGCGACCGCCACTCAGACCCGTGCCGCTTACGCCCATGGCGTGCGCCGCGTGCTGATGGCCAACCAACTGGTGGGCGCGCCAAACATGGCAATCATTGCCGACATGCTCAGTGACTCGATGTTCGACTTCCATTGCATGGTCGATCACCCCGACAACGTCCGGGCCTTGGGCGAATTCTTCGCCGCGAAGGGCCTGCACCTCAACGTGATGATCGAATACGGCGTGGTCGGCGGCCGCTGCGGGTGTCGCAGCGAAGCCGAGGTCATGGCCCTGGCCGAGGCTATCGCTGCGCAGCCGGCCCTCAAACTGACCGGTATCGAAGGTTACGAAGGGGTGATTCACGGCGAGCAGGCCGTTGCCGGTATTCGCGCGTTCGCGGCGTCACTGGTGCGCCTGACCGTGGACTTGCAGGACAAAGGTGCCTTTGCGCTGGATCGTCCGATCGTTACCGCGTCTGGCTCGGCCTGGTACGACCTGATCGCCGAAGAGTTCGACAAGCAGCAGGTGCGCGACCGCTTCCTCGCCGTGTTGCGCCCCGGCAGCTACGTGGTGCATGACCACGGCATCTATAAAGAAGCGCAATGCTGCGTACTCGACCGCCGCCACGATCTGAGCGAAGGCCTGCAGCCGGCCATGGAAGTCTGGGCCCACGTGCAGTCGATGCCGGAACCGGGCTTTGCCGTGATCGCACTGGGCAAGCGTGACGTGGCGTTCGACGCCGGCATGCCGAACCCGATCAAGCGTTACAAAGCGGGTGTCGTGCCCGCACAAGGCGATGACGTCAGTGCGTGCAAGGTGACCGCCGTGATGGACCAGCATGCGTTCATGACGGTCGCGCCCGGCGTCGACCTGAAGATCGGCGACATCATCTCCTTCGGCACCTCGCACCCTTGCCTGACCTTCGACAAGTGGCGAACGGGCTGTCTGGTGGGTGACGATCTGAGTGTCATCGAAACCTTCGAAACCTTTTTCTGACGGGAGCCTGTGATGAGCGAACTGGTCAGTCACAGTCACCCTCGTGTCGCCCTGATCGGCGAATGCATGATCGAGTTGCAGCAGCACGCCGACGGCGCCCTCAAGCAAAGTTTCGGCGGCGACACGCTGAACACGGCGGTCTATCTGTCACGGCTGTTGGGGGCGTCTGCGCAAGTGGATTACGTCACGGCGCTGGGCGACGACAGCTTCAGCGACGCCATGTGCAACATCTGGGCAGACGAGGGCATCGGTCTGAGCCGAGTGCAGCGTTTGCCGGGGCGGCTGCCGGGGCTGTATTGCATCCAGACCGATGCCAACGGCGAGCGGCGTTTCCTCTACTGGCGCAACGAGGCGGCCGTGCGCGAATGCTTTACCACCCCCTCGGCTGACCCGATTCTGGCGGCGTTGCCGGACTACGACGTGCTGTATCTGAGCGGTATAACGCTGGCGGTGCTTGGGGAAGTGGGGCGCGCACGCTTGCTGTCGAGCCTGGGCGACGCCCGTGATCGCGGCGCGCGGGTGGTGTTCGACAACAATTATCGGCCGCGGCTGTGGCGCAGCGTCGATAAGGCGCAGCAAGCCTATCGGGCGGTCATGCACGAAGTGGACGTGGCGCTGCTCACTGAAGATGACGAGCAGGCGCTGTTCGGCTACAGCGACAGCGAGCAGATCATGGACGCCTATCGCGGGCTGGGCGTGGCCGAAGTGGTGCTCAAGCGTGGCGCGCAAAGCTGTCTGGTGCGCGCAGGCGAGGGACGGTATGACGTGCCGGCACACCCGGTGCGCAAGGTTGTCGACACCACGGCAGCGGGGGATTCGTTCAGCGCCGCGTACCTCGCCAAACGCCTGCGCGGCGGCAGCCCGGAAGAAGCAGCCGATGCTGGGCATCGCTTGGCCGGGCTGGTGATTCAGCACCCGGGGGCGGTCATCCCGCGGAGCGTGATGCCGGTCTGAATCACGTACTGGACTCCCAGTAGGAGCGCGCTTGCCCGCGGTAGCGTTTGACCAGACATATCTGCGGTATTTGCCATGGTGCAATCGCGAGCACGCTCACTCCTGCAGATTCATGGCGTGAACGTAATTTCAATCCCGATAAAACACCTGCACCAGGTGATAGCCGAATTTGCTCTTCACCGGCCCGTGCACGGTACGCAGGGGTTTTTTGAAGATGATCTGGTCGATGGCGCCGACCATCTGACCGGGCCGAACTTCGCCCAGATCACCCCCGCGCTTGCCGGAGGGGCAGGTGGAATATTTCTTGGCCAGCACATCGAAGGCTTCACCCTTGGCAATGCGCTGCTTGAGCTGTTCGGCCTCTTCGGCGGTTTTGACCAGAATATGCCGGGCTTGCGCCTTCATGCTGAATGAACCCCTCGATAAAAAGCCGCGCATTATGCCTTTGTCATGTGAATTCAGGTAATTTCCTTCACCTTGGTCGGACGAACGCGACGCTGTGACGAACGTTGCCATGGGTCGAGGGTCGCAGCTACAGGCAGGGCGCGGCCCATCCGTCTTCTTAAACCTTTATGTGCGGTGCGATTTATGGATTTTCCGGCGTTGTTGAAGGTGTTGGCCACCCAGGATGGATCGGATCTGTACCTGTCTACCGGGGCGCCGCCCTGTGCGAAATTCAATGGCGTCCTCAAGCCCTTGGGCACTGAAGCCTTCAAGCCTGGTGACGTCGCGCTGATTGCCGACGGGATCATGGACGTCGAACAGCGCCAGGATTTCGAGCGTGAACTGGAAATGAACCTGGCGTTCTCTCTGTCCGGGGTGGGTCGGTTCCGGATCAACATCTTCAAGCAGCGCAACGAAGTGTCCATCGTGGCGCGCAACATCAAGCTCGACATCCCGAAGTTCGAAGACTTGCACTTGCCGCCGATCCTGCTCGACGTGGTCATGGAAAAGCACGGGCTGGTGTTGTTCGTCGGGGCCACCGGCTCGGGCAAGTCCACCTCGCTGGCGGCGCTGATCGATCACCGCAACCGCCACGCCAGCGGGCACATCATCACCATCGAAGATCCGGTGGAATTCATCCACAAACACAAGCGCTCGATCATCAACCAGCGGGAAGTCGGGGTTGATACCCGCAGCTTTCATGCCGCGTTGAAGAACACCTTGCGCCAGGCGCCGGATGTGATTCTGATCGGCGAGATTCGCGACCGGGAAACCATGGAACACGCCCTGGCCTTCGCCGACACCGGGCACCTGGCGATTTCCACATTGCACGCCAACAACGCCAACCAGGCGCTAGACCGCATCATCAATTTCTTCCCGGAAGAACGCCGCCCGCAGTTGCTGCATGACTTGGGCAACAACCTCAAGGCCTTTGTCTCGCAGCGACTGGTCAAGACCACGGACGGTAAACGCCGTGCGGCGGTGGAGGTGATGCTTGGGACGTCGACCATTCGCGACCTGATCCACCGCAACGAGCTGACCGAGCTCAAAGGCATCATGGAGAAATCGGTGAACCTGGGCATGCAGACGTTCGACAACGCGCTGTATGACCTGGCCGTGGAAGGCGTGATCAGCGAAGACGAAGCGTTGAAGAATGCGGACTCGACCAACAACGTACGCCTGCGCCTGAAACTGCACGCCGAGGGTGACGCCAACACGATCTCCACGCCGCCACCCCCTCCGCAGCCAGCCGCGCAGGTGAGCGTGAAAGATTGGGGATTGGTGGATGAGCGGGATGAGCCGGGCTCATTGGGATGATGATTACCTTGTAGGAGTGAGCTTGCTCGCGATTGCGTTCGAACCGCCACAGCTGTATCAACTGGCACGACGCGATCGCGAGCAAGCTCACTCCTACAGGACTTGCGGAACCTTCAGCGCGCCAACCAGCCGCCATCGATATTCCACGCCGCGCCACGCACCTGCGCACCCGCTTCGCTGCACAGAAACAGCGTCAACTCGCCCAATTGTGAGGGCGTGACGAACTCCAGGGACGGCTGCTTTTCCGCCAACAGGTCGTGCTTGGCCTGTTCGATGTCACCGGTTTCGGCGCCACGATCGTCGATCTGCTTCTGCACCAAGGGGGTCAACACCCAGCCAGGACAGAGGGCATTGCACGTCACATTCGTGGTCGCGGTTTCCAGGCCCACCACTTTTGTCAGCCCGATCACACCGTGCTTGGCGGCGACGTACGCGGCTTTGCCAGTCGAACCCACCAAACCGTGCACCGAGGCGATGTTGACGATCCGCCCCCAGCCTTTGGCGCGCATGCCCGGCAGGCACAGACGTGTACTGTGGAACACCGATGACAGGTTAATTGCGATGATCTTGTCCCAGCTCTCGACCGGGAAATTTTCCACCGCATCGACGTGCTGAATCCCGGCGTTGTTCACCAGAATGTCCACGCCGCCAAACTGACGCTCGGCGTAGGCAATCATGTCGGTGATCTGCCCCACGTCGCTGACGTCCGCCGGATGATGGCCGACCTTGCCGCCGAACTGTTTGACCTGCTCGATTACGGCCGAGGCGTCACCGAAGCCGTTCAGCACCAGATTGGCGCCCGCTTTCGCCAGGGTCAGGGCGATGCCGAGGCCGATGCCGCTGGTGGAGCCGGTGACCAATGCGGTTTTGCCTTGCAGACTCATGTTGGATTCCTCATACGATGCCGGTTGCATAGAACGTCGCGATGACCACGAACACCGCGAGGGTCTTGATGATCGTGATGCTGAAAATGTCTTTGTACGCTTCGCGGTGGGTCAGGCCGGTGACTGCCAGTAACGTGATCACGGCGCCGTTGTGGGGCAGGGTGTCCATGCCGCCGCTGGCCATTGCCGCGACCCGATGCAGCACTTCCAGGGGAATGTTGGCGGCATGAGCGGCAGCGATGAAGCTGTCAGACATCGCTGCCAGCGCAATGCTCATCCCGCCCGATGCCGACCCGGTGATGCCCGCCAACAGGGTAACGGTGATCGCCTCGTTGACCAGCGGATTGGGAATCGACTTGAGCCCGTCCGCCAACACCAGAAACCCCGGCAGGGAAGCGATCACCGCACCGAAGCCATATTCCGAAGCGGTGTTCATCGCCGCCAACAACGCACCGCTGACCGCGCCCTTGGTGCCTTCCGCGAGTTTCACTTTCACGGTTTTGAACGCAAACAGCAACACGAATACGATGCCCACCAGCAGCGCGGCTTCCACCGCCCAAATGGCGGTGATCTTGGCGATGTCGGTCTGCACCGGCGTCGCCATGCCTGGCAGCGCGAGGGTGTGGGTCTTGCCGTACCACTGTGGAATCCACTGGGTGAACAGCAGGTTCATGATCCCGACCAACAACAGCGGCGCCAGGGCGATCCAGGGGTTAGGCAATTGGATGTCAGCCGGCGTTTCCGGCTCGTTGCGCAGTTCGGTGCCATAGCCTTCACCCGCCCGTTGCGCCTTGTTGCGCTGGCGCTGCAAGAACAGCATGCCCGCGCAAAACACGAACACCGTGCCGATCAGCCCCAGCCATGGCGCCGCCCAGGCGGTGGTGTTGAAGAATGTCGAGGGGATGATGTTCTGAATCTGCGGGGTGCCGGGCAGGGCGTCCATGGTGAACGAGAATGCCCCCAAGGCAATGGTGGCCGGGATCAGGCGTTTCGGGATGTTGCTCTGGCGGAACATCTCGGCGGCGAACGGGTACACCGCGAACACCACCACGAACAGCGAAACGCCGCCGTAAGTCAGCAGCGCGCAGACCAGCACGATCACCAGCATCGCTTGTCGCGTCCCCAGCAGCCTGATGGCCGCCGCGACGATGGAGCGGGAAAAGCCGGACAGCTCGATCAACTTGCCGAACACGGCGCCGAGTAGAAACACCGGAAAGTAAAGTTTGACGAACCCCACCATCTTGTCCATGAACACCCCGGTAAATGCGGGCGCCACGGCGGACGGATCGGTCAGCAAGACGGCACCGAGGGCGGCGATAGGGGCAAAAAGAATGACGCTGTAGCCACGGTATGCAGCGAGCATTAACAGCGCGAGGGCTGCCAAGGCGATGATCACACTCATCGAGTGTCTCCTGTTGTTTTTGTTATCGATGCGGTCGAGCCGCTCGACAGGAGACTTAGCGACAATCGTGCCATGTGTCTAACTGAATGATTTATATGGATTAATTTCTGAACGGCAGAATGCAGAGGTTGCGACGTCTCTTTTTGGAGACTTTCTCGACCAAGGTTTCCGACACGGCACTGTGCAAACCCTGAACCTGGATGCGTCTCTGTTTCGGGACCTGAGTCTCGTTATTGAGACTCTGCAATCCCTAGCGCCGCCATCTTCTTGTACAGGGTTGAACGCCCCAGCCCCAACTCTCGCGCCGCCAGAATCACATTCCCTCGGCACTGCGCCAATTTGGCCTGGATCAGTTCCCGGTCGAAGCGTAGCCGCGCGTCATTGTAGGTTTCATTGACGGCCGGTTCCGCTCGTCGTTGTGAACTAGCGCCCGAATAGGGCACCAGTGTCCCGATCGCCACCCGGATATCCTTTGCCGTCAGCTGTGCGTCGTCGCTGAGCAGCGCCGCCCGTTCCAGCACGTTGCGCAATTCGCGGATATTCCCTGGCCAGGCGTGTTGACCCAGCATCGCCATCGCCCCCGGTTCCAGCTCATGCTGGCTGTGCAGCGACTCCAGAATCGCTTCGCTCAGCGCAGGCAGGTCATCCAGACGCTCGCGCAGCGGCGGAACCGCGATCGGCAGCACGCTCAGGCGGTAATACAGGTCGGCACGGAACGCTCCACGCTTGATCGCCGCCTCAAGGTCGATGGAGGTGGCCGCTATCAAGCGGATGTCACTTTTGATCAGCTCGTTGGAGCCGACGGGTTCGTACTCCTTCTCCTGTAATACGCGCAGCAGTTTGCTCTGCAACGGCAGGGGCATGTCACCGATCTCGTCGAGGAACAGCGTACCGCCCTCGGCCAGGTGCAGTTTGCCCTGTCGCCCGCGCCGGTCCGCGCCGGTGAAAGCCCCCGGCGCCGTGCCGAAGAATTCCGCTTCCAGTAACGCTTCAGGAATGGCGGCGCTGTTGACGCTGACAAAAGGCTTGTGGGCGCGGGGTGAGGTGTTGTGAATGGCATGGGCCAGCAGTTCTTTGCCGGTGCCGGTTTCGCCCATCAGCAAGACCGGAGACTCGGTACTCGCGCTGCGTCGCGCGCGGCGTTTGACTTCCAGGCTGGCCGGGCTGGTGCCGATGAACTGGGCAAAGCTGTACTTGGCCTGTCGCGCGCGCAACAGCGAACGGGTCGAAGCCAGTTCCTGCTGCATGCTCTGGTAACGTTTGAGCAGCGGGGAAAGGGCCTGCAGCTCATCGAACAGGGCGAAGCCGATGGCGCCGATCACGCCCCCTGCATCGTCGTGGATCGGCAGGCGCATCACCACCAGCGGGTCTTTGGCGGTGTCCATCATGTCCAGCAGAATCGGCTGGCCGTTGCTTGCCACCTGACGCAGCAAACTGCCCGGAATCACCTTCTCGCACGGCTGGCCCACGGCCCGGCTGGCATCTTCCAGGCCGAAGCGACGAGCATAGCGTTCATTGATCCAGACAATCCGCGCGTCCTTATCGACAATCACAGTCCCTTCACTGGACTGCTCGATGATTTCAAACAACGAGCGGATCGCCAGACGCCGAACGCGTCGGTAATCCTTGAGGGATTCGCTGTCTTTCATGCGTTGTTCCGTCGTATCCGTTCCCGGCATCTGGCCGCTCAGACTGCTGGTGCGCATCAGTTGTAACCCGGATGCGCCGCCGCCAGCAGCTCCCGGGTGTAAGGGTGTTGCGGTGCGTCGAAGACGTCGTGGCTGGCGCCACGCTCGACCACCTGGCCGTCCTTGACCACGATCAGGTCATGGGCCAGGGCCCTGACCACCGCCAGGTCGTGACTGATGAACAGGTAGGTCAATCCGTGTTTCTCCTGGAGCTGGCGCAACAACGCCACCACCTGTTTCTGCACGGTACGGTCCAGCGCCGACGTCGGTTCATCGAGCAAAATCAAGGCAGGTTTGAGCACAAGGGCACGGGCGATGGCGATACGTTGCCGTTGCCCGCCGGAAAACTCGTGGGGGTAGCGATGTCGGCTCAGCGGATCGATGCCGACTTCCTCCAACGCGCGAATCACTTCGGCATCGCAGCGCACCTTGTCCAGTTCGCTGTGCACTTCCAGCCCCTCGCTGATGATCTGCGCCACCGACATGCGTGGGCTAAGGCTGCCGTAAGGGTCCTGAAACACCACTTGCATCTGCTTGCGCCACGGCCGCATCTGCTTCTGATTCAGACCGTCCAGCGCGTGACCCTTGAAGCGGATACTGCCACGGGATTCCAGCAAGCGCAGAATGGCCTGACCAAGTGTCGATTTCCCTGAACCGGATTCACCAACGATCCCCAGCGTCTTGCCGCGCTCGATGCTCAAGCTGATGTCATCGACCGCTTTGAGGTATTCGTGATGACGGTTGAATATCCCGCTACCCAGCGAGAACCAGACCCGCAGGTTCTCGACCTCAAGAACTTTTTCGCGGGTGTCGCGGGGCAGGGGTTCGCCCGCAGGCTCGGCGTCCAGTAACAGTCGGCTGTAAGGGTGTTGCGGGTGCTTGAACAAGGTATGGCAATTGGATTGCTCGACGATCTCGCCGGCGCGCATCACGCACACCTTCTGGGCAATGCTGTGCACCAGATTCAAGTCGTGGCTGATCAATAGCAGCGACATGTTGAGACGCTGCTGCAGTTGCTTGAGCAGCAGCAGAATCTTGCGCTGCACCGTGACGTCAAGGGCCGTTGTGGGTTCGTCGGCAATCAACAGTTCCGGCTCACACGCCAGGGCCATGGCGATCATCACCCGCTGGCGTTGTCCCCCCGACAATTCGTGGGGGTAGGCTTTCAGGCGTTTTTTCGGGTGCTGAATGCCCACCAGTTCCAGCAATTCGAGAATCCGCGCCTGCGCCGCCTTGCCACTCAGGCCTTTGTGCAGCAACAGCGTTTCGCCAATTTGCCTCGACACTGTATGCAGCGGGTTTAGCGAGGTCATCGGCTCCTGAAAGATCATGGCAATCTGATTGCCGCGGATTTGCCGCAGGGTCTTGCCGTCGGCGCCCAGCAGCTCTTGCCCGCGATAGCGGATGCTGCCCGTGCTGACCGTGCCCGCCTGCGGCAACAGTTGCAGGATCGAGTGCGCCGTCACCGATTTGCCCGAACCGGATTCGCCGACCAAGGCCAGGCATTCCCCGGCCGGGATGTCGAGACTCAGGTGCTTGACCACGGTGGTGCCGCCGAACGACACCGACAAGTCGCGGATTTCAATCAGATGTTCAGACACGTCAGGACCTCGGGTCGAAGGCGTCACGCAACGCCTCGCCAATGAACACCAGCAACGAGAGAATAAGTGCCAGCGTAAAAAAAGCCGTGAAGCCAAGCCACGGGGCTTGCAGGTTTTGCTTGCCCTGACCGATCAGCTCACCCAGCGAAGCGCTGCCCGCGGGCATGCCAAACCCCAGGAAATCCAGGGCCGTGAGGGTCGAAATCGCTCCCGTCAGAATGAATGGCAGGTAACTCAGGGTCGCGTTCATCGCGTTGGGCAAGATGTGGCGCAGGATCACTTTGCGGTCATCCAGTCCCAAGGCACGGGCCGCTTTGACGTACTCCAGATTGCGCCCGCGGAGGAATTCGGCGCGCACCACGTCCACCAGCGCCAGCCAGGAAAACAACGCCATGATGCCCAGCAGCCACCAGAAGTTCGGCTCAACGAAACCCGAGAGAATGATCAGCAGGTACAACACCGGCAGCCCCGACCACACTTCCAGCAAACGCTGCCCGATCAGGTCCACCCAGCCGCCGTAATAGCCTTGGAGTGCACCGGCGGCGATGCCGATCAGCGCGCTGATGACGGTCAAGACCAGGGCAAACAGAATCGACACCCGCGCGCCGAAGATTACCCGAGCCAGCACGTCCCGCGCCTGATCGTCCGTGCCCAGCCAATTGGTGGCCGAGGGCGGGCTGGGCGCCGGTTTGTTCAGGTCGTAGTTGGGCGTGTCGTCGCTGAAGGGAATGGGCGGAAACAGCATCCAGCCATCACCCTTGCTGATGAGCTGGCGCACGTAGTCGCTGCGGTAGTCCGGCTGGAAGGGCAGTTGACCGCCGAACTCTTGCTCGGTGTAGCGTTTGAAGGCAGGGAAGTACAACGCGTGTTGATAACTGAGCACCAAGGGTTTGTCGTTGGCGATCAATTCACCGCACAAACTGAGGACGAACAGTCCACAAAACAGCCACAGGGACCACCAGCCGCGGCGGTTGTTACGAAAACGCTCGAAACGTCGACGAGCCACCGGAGACAGTCTGCGCATCAGGCGTTCCTCGCACTGAAGTCGATTCGCGGGTCCACCAGGGTGTAGCAGATATCCCCGACCAATTTGATCAGCAGCCCGAACAGGGTAAAGATGAACAGCGAACCAAAGACCACCGGGTAATCCCGCGACACGGCCGCCTCGTAACTCATGCGCCCGAGGCCGTCGAGTGAGAAAATCACCTCGATCATCAGCGAACCGGCGAAGAACACGCTGATGAACGCCTGGGGAATACCAGCCACCACCAGCAACATGGCGTTGCGAAACACATGCCCGTACAGCACGCGGCGCTCGCTCAGCCCTTTGGCGCGAGCCGTCACCACGTATTGACGAGTGACCTCGTTGAGAAACGAGTTCTTGGTGAGAATAGTCAGCGTCGCAAAGCCGCCGATCACCAGCGATGCGACAGGTAGCACCAAGTGCCAGAAATAGTCGGCGATTTTGCCTAGCGTGGTCATCTGATCGAAGTTTTCCGAGACCAGGCCGCGAATCGGGAACCAGTTCAGGTAGGTGCCTCCGGCAAACAGCACCACCAACAGCATGGCGAACAGAAACGCAGGCATCGCGTAGCCGACGATGATCGCCGTGCTGCTCCAGATGTCGAAATGGCTGCCGTGTTTGACCGCTTTGCGAATGCCCAACGGGATCGACACTAGGTAGGTGATCAGCGTGGCCCACAGGCCGAGTGAGATGGAGACTGGCATTTTTTGCAGGATCAGGTCGGTGACCTTGGCGCCGCGAAAGAAACTGTTACCGAAGTCCAGGCGCGCATAGTTCGACAACATCAGCCACAAACGCTCATGCAGCGGCTTGTCGAAGCCGTACTGGTGTTCGATTTCCTTGATCAGCTTGGGGTCCAGACCGCGACTCGCCCGTGACTGGCCGACGTTCATGGTTTCGGTATGCCCCGCGCCGATGGTGCCGCCCGCGACGCCCTGCAGCTTGGCGATGGCTTGTTCCACCGGGCCGCCGGGCGCGGCCTGCACGATAAAGAAATTCACCAGCAAGATGCACAGCAGTGTCGGCAGGATCAACAGCAGACGCCGGGTCAGATAGCCGAGCATTACTTCACCTCCGAAGGAATGGCCGAGGCGCCCCGTTGCCGGGCGAATTGCTCATTGTTCAGGGCCTGCGGGCTGATTTCCCACCAGGTCTCGATAGCCTCGCTGTTACTCGCCTGCACCTTGGGAATGCCAAAACGGTTCCACCACACGGTGGAGGAGCCCGGCGGATAATAGTTGGGTATCCAGTAAAAGCCCCATTGCAGCACACGGTCCAGCGCATGGGCGTAGTCGATCATCGCCGGTTTGGTGTCTGCTTTGGCCAGGCCGTTGATCAACGTGTCCACGGCTGGATCGCGCAACACCATGTAGTTGCTGGAGCCGGCATCCCGGGCGACGCTGGAGCCAAAGTTGTTGTAGAGCTCCAGGCCAGGAGAGGTCGAGACGCCATAACCGGTCACGATCATGTCGTAGTCGCGCGCCATGACCCGGTTCAGGTACTGCGCGGAATCGATGCGGCGAATCTCGAAGTCGACGCCAATCTGCGCCAGATTGCGCTTGTACGGCAGAAGGATTTTCTCGAAACCGCTTTGGCCGTTGAGGAAGGTGAAGCTCAGCGGCTCACCGGCGGCGTTGACGAGTTTGTCGCCCTTGGGCATCCAGCCCGCTTCTTCGAGCAAGCCAAGGGCTTGCAATTGTTTGTCGCGAATGAACCCGCTGCCATCGGTCTTAGGGGTCTGAAACACCGTGGTGAACACTTCCGGCGGTACCTGACCGCGCAACGGTTCGAGAATCTTCAGCTCCGACTCGGTCGGTAACTGGGTCGCGGCCAGGTCACTGTTGGAGAAATAGCTGTTCTGACGAACGTAGACATTGCGCATCATCTGCTTATTGGTCCATTCGAAATCCCACAGCATCGCCAGCGCCTGGCGAACGCGGCGATCCTGGAATTTCGGCCGGTCCAGATTGAACACGAAGCCCTGAGAACTCTGCACGGCGCCCCTGGCAAGGTGCGCACGCTGAAGGCGCCCTTCGGTCAAGGCAGGACTGTCATAAAGGATGGAGTAGCCCGTGGCGGAGTATTCCCGGTTGTAGTCGTAACCGCCGCCGCGCAAGACCTGCCGGGCGACGTCAATGTCGCCGAAATACTCGACGCTGAAGTGATCGAAGTTGTACATGCCTCGGTTCACCGGTAAATCCTTGGCCCACCAGTCCGGATTGCGCTCGAAGACAATGCTGCGACCCGGATCGACTTTGCCGATGCGATAGGGGCCACTGCCAACCGGCGCCTCGAACCCGCCGCCGTTGCTGAAGTCCCTGTCTTTCCAGTAATGCTCGGGAAACACCGGCAGTGAGGCCAGGTCCAGCGGCAGCGTGCGACTTTCGTTGCTTTTGAAGTCAAAGCGAATCTGGCTGGGCGATTCCACTTCCACGTCTTTTACGTCAGCGAACTCAGTGCGGTAGGACAAGCTGCCCTGGGTCATCAGCAGGTTGTAGGTGAAGCGCACGTCATCGGCCGTGATGGCCGTGCCGTCGGAAAAGCGCGCTTTCGGATCAAGGAAAAAGCGCAGCGACATACCATCCGCCGCTCGCTCCATTTTTTCCGCGATCAGGCCGTAGACCGTGTAGGGCTCGTCCAGCGACCTGACAGCCAGTGGCGAGTAGAGCAAACCATTGACCTGAGACACGCCGGTGCCTTTGTCCAGGTACGGCATGATGTGGTCGTATTGACCGATTTCCTGCGCGGACCGGCGCATGCTGCCGCCTTTTGGGGCATCCGGGTTTACATAGTCGAAATGCTGGAAATCGGCAGGGTAACGGGGGGCTTCACCGTAAACCGTCAGGGCGTATTGAGGTGCGGCGGACAGGGACTGAAAACCTGAGACAAGGACCATGGATGCAACGATCAGCGATGAAAAAACAAAACGCATTACACGAATCCTGACTGACATTGATGGGCAACGTCAGGGTTGAAGGTCATGGACGGGAACGTCTTCTCTGTCCTTTGGTATTTATTCGTTACCTCCGGTGGCAAGGTACCGCAACGCTGTGATCTTTGTAACCGCACGATTCCTGTGGTTGATGACCTTTTTACAATGCGGCGTAGCGGCGTAAGCGCTCAAGTGCCCGCTGGGCAGCGAATCGGACAAAACAAAGCAATTTCTTTGCCGGACCCGGCCCCTCAGGTCAGTGAAGGGTGTGTCATGAAAACGGCCCGCTTTTAAGGGCGGGCCGTTTGAGCACACAACGGTCAAGATCAGTCCTGACGGCTGGTGACTTCCAGCAAGTGGTAACCGAACTGGGTTTTCACAGGGCCTTGTACGACGTTGACGGGCGCGCTGAACACCACGGTGTCGAATTCTTTGACCATCTGGCCTGGACCGAAAGACCCCAAATCACCGCCTTGGCGGCTGGAAGGGCAGCTGGAGTTGGCTTTTGCGACTTCGGCAAAGTCAGCGCCGTTTTCGATTTCCGCCTTGAGTTCGTTGCATTTAGCTTCGCTGGAAACAAGGATGTGGCGGGCTGTGGCTTTAGCCATTTACAAGTACTCCTGTCAAAAAAAGAAAGAGCCTACCGGATTAAGGAACGCTTTTCCCGAGAAAGTTCCGACTCGCGGACTGAGCGGCTGAGTCGGCGCGGGAACTACAAGCCTTTGCAAAACAACAAGCGCGCATGATCGACATACAGCTGTATTGGATCGATATCCCGACGCACCCAGCCTGCCGCCTGATTGATCGTGTCTACGTGATCGAGCGGGTAGTCGGACCGAATGACCTTACCCAAGTGCGAACTGAAACGTCCGACCAGGCCGTCGTTTTCCATGGCTTCCCGCTCGAACAGCAAGGCCTGACTGCGCAGTGCCAAGTGTAGTGGGTCAAACGCGTTTTGACCTTCGTCCAGTAGCGACCCTTGAATGCAGCCGCTCCACGAATAATAGTGAACGCCGTTCACGCGTTCCGCGCCTTCACCGCCCCAATCGTTCGGCAGCCCTTGGGGGTACAGTTCATTGAACCGCGCCACGCCCTCGGTGGTCAGGGCGTCCAGCGCCCGAATCGGGTCTTGCGGTAATTCCGGATTGCCACTGAGCAGCGAGAGAAAGTGGCTGAACCCTGCCACCAGTCGCGCCGCCTGCTTTTCTGGCATGGCACCGGCCGTGAAGGCGCGGCGGATTCGGTCTGCGACCTCGGAGCCGTGATTCGGGCCGCTCACTGAGGTCACCGAAGCTACGCGGTCGGGACGGATCGCGGCCACGTAACGGGCCGTGAGTGCGCCCTGACTGTGTCCGATCAGGTTGGCCTTTAGATAACCCGTACGTTTCATGAAGCGTTCAATCTGATCAAGAAGCTGTTCGCCCCGGGTTTCGTTGTCATGCACCCCGGACAGCACGGGGACATGGACCCGGCAACCCGCACGCTCCAACGCTGGAACGATGCCGTGAAACATGTCAAAAGAGCCGATGCGGTCAAAGCCGAACAGCCCGTGGACCAGCAGAATGGGGTATTTCGTCGTGACGCCTGTGTCGTTCATGGGGTGCGCTCCCTCGCTTGGTGGATGGCCAGCGAGGTTAGCGAGTCAAATGAGGCTGTGAACGATGCCAGTTGCGGGATTCAGCGCGGGTTCGGCGCGGCGGAAAATCCTGCATGAGCGAAGAGGCGCGTATAGCAAGGGCGTGCCGCGTAGGCGGGACACTTCGAGGACAGGTCCGATGGGTTTCACCTGCACGTCCTACGAGATCCATCAAGAGATCGACAGCGGCGTGCTGTCCGCGATGACACGTCAGTGGGAAACCGGCCTCAGCATTTGGGTCGGCTTCCCACATCCGGTTTATCTGTAGCGCAGTTGATTCACGGCGCTGCGCACCAGCGCCTCGGTGCCGTCCCAGCCCAGGCACCCGTCCGTGACCGATACACCGTAGCGCAGGGAGTCGCTCAGCGGCTGACACCCTTCGAACAGATGGCTCTCAAGCATCATGCCGATGAGGCTGCGGTCGCCGGCCAGGCGCTGTTGCAACACATCATTGAAAACATGGGGCTGGCGCAGCGGGTCTTTACCACTGTTAGCGTGGCTGCAATCGACCAAGATCCGCGCAGCGATACGGTTTTTGTCGAGACTGGCGTTGACGGTGGCCACGCTTGCCTGATCGAAGTTAGGCCCTGCATGGCCGCCGCGCAGCACGATATGCGTGTCCGGGTTGCCTTGGGTTTCGATGATCGCAGGATGCCCCTGGCGATCGATGCCGAAGTGGCGATGCGCATGGGCGGCCGACCGAATCGCGTCGCAGGCTACAGCGATGCCGCCGTCGGTGCCGTTCTTGAAGCCCACCGGCATCTCAAGGCCACTGGCCATTTCCCGATGAATCTGAGATTCCGTGGTGCGCGCGCCGATCGCCACCCAGCTCAGCAGGTCGTCGAAATACCCTGCCGCCATCGGTTGCAGCAACTCGGTCGCAATCGGCAGGCCGAGGCCGATCATCTCGCGCATCAGTTGACGGGACAGTGTCAGGCCCGCCGCCATGTCATCGCTGCCATCCAGATGCGGATCGTAGGCGAGGCCTTTCCAGCCTACGGTGGTACGGGGTTTTTCCACGTACGCGCGCATCACCAGCAGCATCTGGTCGCTGACGTCGGTGGCCAGGTTGGCGAGGCGCTCAGCGTATTCCAGTGCGGATTTCGGATCGTGAATCGAGCAGGGACCGACCACCACCAGCAATCGGCTGTCTTCGCCATTGAGGATGGCGCGGACCGATTGACGATGGGCAGCGACTTGGCCAATGAGTGCAGCGCTGAGCGGCAACTGATTTTTCAGCGCGAGAGGGCTGGGCAGGCGTTGTGGGGCAGGGTGGCTGTCGATCAAGGTCAGAGGACTGGACGGCAGGTCGGACAGGTGGGTAGCAGCGACGGACGAATTCATGGGTTCAGGCTTCCTGGTCGGCGGGCATCTTCCCGCGCGAACCTACTGGGGTGTTCGACAAAGGGCCGTACTGGCCGGAGGTGTTGCTGTGCCACCTGTCAGTGACCGATCGGAGGCGGCAGGCTGTCCCGAACGGAGGCTGCTAAATCGCCAGGCGAAGTCGATGTCGTTGCAGTAATAAGTGCTGTAGCTCATGTCGTTTTCCTCGATTCGAAGCGTTAGTCGGTTTTCACAGGCCTGAAAAAACGAAACCCCCGGTCGGGAAGCCGACCGGGGGTAGAGTTATCTCTGGTGGGCGTCCCGTGATTCGTGGGCGCCGTGTGGGTATCAGGCGCGCCAGTGGCTAAACCAATACCCATAAAAATAAGCAGCCGGAGAGGCGATCGTCTGTGCATCCCACACGGCCATGCTCGCCACCAGACGCGAAGCGTCGGCAGTGGACTGAAGCGATGTCGTGATGGATGGCAACATGATGTGTCTCCGTGGAATGCCGCCGAGCTTACTTCAGCCTTGCGCGACTATTCAATTGGAAATTTCAATCCCGGCGATTTCACACGGCGTTTGACGACGGTCGTTATCGAGTGCATGCAGCGCATCACGTAGAATGCCGCGGCGACTTTCTCGCTGGAGAGGGGATACTCATGAGGAACGGCGATGCACAGTAACGAATCGCTTGGCAGCGTCGTGCTGGCCGCGGCTCAGTCGCACTCGGTGGCAGGCGATATCGCCGCGAATATGGCGCGACATCTCGCGTTCATGGCGCAAGCGGCCGAGAAGGGCGTGGATGTTTTAATGTTTCCTGAGCTGTCGCTGACCGGCTACGAACCTGCCTTGGCACGAAGACTGGCGCTCACAGTGCAAGATCCGTGTTTGAATCCGCTACGCGATAAGGCCCGCGAACTGGGGATCACCACCATTGTGGGGGCACCGATTCGTTCGACGATCAATGACGACGTGTTGATCGGCGCACTGATTTTTCACAGCAGTGGGCAGATAACGGTGTATGAGAAGGAGCACTTGCACAGCGGTGAGGAAGCCGTATTCGGCGCGGGAACGGGCGGTGCCCCGATCGATCTTGGCCATGAACGCTTGGGTTTGGCGATTTGTGCCGACTTCGCGCAGACCATTCACCCCCGTAAGGCCGCAGATGCCGGCGCGACGGTGTACGCCGCCAGCGTGCTCATTTCTGAAAGTGGCTACGCCCATGATGCGGATCTGCTCAGCGGTCACGCGCGAAGGCACCGAGTGGCGGTGATGATCGCCAATCATGCAGGCATGACAGGGGGCTGGATGTCGGGTGGCCGTAGCGCGCTCTGGGATGAAGACGGCGAACGAGTCGCCGAACTGCCCGATGCGGAAGAAGGCTTGCTGATTGCGCAACGTGCCGGCAAAGGCTGGATAGCGCATGCGCAGAAGGTTTCGCTGTAGATGCCGATTGTCGCGCGCCTTGCAAGTAAGCAGCTTGAGCTGCGAGTCGCCACTGACGAGCATCTTACCTTCGCCCGTGAACTGACGCGCAGCAACATGCAGAGCTATTACAGACAGTACGACCTGACGTGGCAGCCGGCAGCGTTCGACGCGGAATGGCAGGTGCGCGACAGCTACGTGGTGGAACAGGCCGGTAAGACGATTGGGTTCCTTGGGCTGACCCGGGGAAGCGACTACCTTTATTTACGTGACATCCAGCTGATCGAAGCCTATCGGAGTGACGGCGTAGGTGAATGGGTCATCACGTGGGTCGAAAAACAGGCAAGGGAGCGAGGCTGTCGCAGTGTTCGCCTGAAGGTATTCAAGCGTAATCCGGCAATGGGGCTGTATCTCCGACTCGGTTACCGGCATGTCGGCGAAGAGCCGGCCCTGTTCTGGATGGAGCGCGTGCTGACGCTCTGACAGTGCGTTGGAGGTCGATCAAGCCTCGGGGTCTGAAGGCAGCACAATCTGGGTGGCACCTTCCGAACTCGTGGGCGGGTTGGCGGAGGCCGGAATCACGCCAACTTTCATGCCCAGTAGTACGGCAACTTTATGGGATTCTCCGCGTCGGCCTTTTTTTCGCCCGGACAACACCTGATACGTCGTGGCCGGGTCGACGCTGTTTTCCCTGGCAAACTCTTGAACGGATTTCCCTTGTTCTTCAAGCCAGGCCTTGGCTTGTGCTGCGGTGCGTATCCCGGGCATAGTTCAAAACCGTTCAAGTTTGTACAAATTATCTGGATTCTACCATTCGTAAGGATGGGGTCAACAAGGTTACGCATTCAAATGAGTGGAATTGGTGCCCGGCTTAGGGAAGAACGCGAGCGCTTGGGGCTGTCGCAGCGAGCGTTCGGTGAAATTGGTGGCGTCGAGCCCAATGCGCAAGGAAAGTACGAAAACGGTGACCGCACGCCGAAAGCCGATTATCTGGCAGCAGTGGCCGCCAAAGGTGTTGATGTGTTGTATGTGCTGACCGGATCGCACACCCCTGCGCCTATTGAAAACCTCAGTCAGGTCGAGGAGTGGGTGTTGGGCAGCTACAGGACGCTGATCAAGGAAGACCAGGACGCCATCCTGCGCATGACCACCGCGCTGGCTGAGTACAAGACCGGCTATGCCGTTGAAAAGAGATCCGCTTCGCAGGAAGATTGACTCCTCTTCGCACGCGTGAATGTGCGTTCCAAGATTTTTATGCCAGTTCCAGCGCCGATGATGATAGCGTGTCGGTCTATTTATCGGATCCTCGTCATGACCGGTCGAGCGCTGCTCACCCTAGGTCCCGGGCTTTCTTTTTTGTTAAAGTGGCGAACCTTCGCCATGAATCGTTTTGTGAGGTGTCTGCTTGATTAGGGTGCTGGTTGTCGATGACCATGATCTGGTTCGGACAGGTATCACACGCATGCTCGCCGACATCGACGGTCTGCAAGTGGTCGGCCAGGCTGACTCCGGCGAAGAGTCGTTGAAAAAGGCCCGGGAACTCAAGCCCGACGTGGTGCTGATGGACGTCAAGATGCCGGGCATCGGCGGTCTGGAAGCCACGCGTAAACTGTTGCGCAGTCACCCTGACATCAAGGTCGTCGCGGTGACGGTCTGTGAAGAAGATCCGTTTCCAACCCGTCTGTTGCAAGCGGGTGCGGCGGGTTATATGACCAAAGGCGCGGGGCTGACCGAAATGGTCCAGGCGATCCGTCTGGTGTTCGCCGGGCAGCGCTACATCAGCCCGCAGATTGCTCAGCAATTGGCGCTGAAGTCGTTCCAACCACAGACCAGCCAGTCGCCATTCGATCTGCTGTCCGAACGGGAAATCCAGATCGCGTTGATGATCGTCGGATGTCAGAAGGTGCAGACCATTTCCGACAAGCTCTGTCTGTCGCCCAAAACCGTCAATACCTACCGTTATCGCATCTTCGAGAAGCTTTCGATTGGCAGCGACGTCGAACTGGCTTTGCTGGCCGTTCGCCACGGCATGGTCGATGCCAGCGCCTGAAATGACTCAATCGTTCGATCCAAGCGCGTTTCTTGCCACCTGCAGTGGCCGTCCCGGTGTCTATCGCATGTTCGATATCGACGGGCGGCTGCTCTATGTGGGCAAAGCCAAAAACCTGAAAAAGCGCCTCGCCAGCTATTTCCGCAAAACCGGCCATGCGCCGAAAACCAGCGCGCTGGTAGGGCGTATCGCTCAAGTCGAAACCACTATCACCGCCAATGAAACCGAGGCCCTGCTGCTCGAGCAGACGCTCATCAAGGAATCGCGGCCGCCCTACAATATTCTGCTGCGGGACGATAAGTCCTATCCCTACGTGCACCTGTCCGACGGTGAGTTTCCGCGGTTGAGCATTCATCGCGGGGCAAAAAAGGCGAAAGGCCGATACTTCGGGCCTTATCCGAGCGCCGGGGCGATTCGTGAAAGCCTCAGCATTCTGCAAAAGACCTTTCATGTGCGTCAGTGCGAAGACAGCTTTTACAAAAACCGCACTCGTCCGTGCCTGCAATACCAGATCAAGCGCTGCAAGGCCCCGTGCGTGAATTTAGTCGAGCCCGAGGTGTACGCCGAAGACGTTCGCCACTCGGTGATGTTCCTGGAAGGGCGCAGCAATGCGTTGACTGATGAGCTGAACATGCTGATGGAAAAGGCGGCGATGTCGCTCAATTTCGAGCAGGCTGCCGAGTTGCGCGACCAGATCGGCCTGCTGCGCCGGGTTCAGGACCAGCAGAGCATGGAAGGCGGCAGTGGCGACGTCGATGTCGTGGCCGCTTTCGTCAACCCCGGCGGCGCTTGCGTGCATTTGATCAGCGTGCGGTCCGGTCGTGTGCTGGGCAGCAAGAATTTCTTTCCGCAAGTCGGGATCGAGGAGGAGGTTGGGGAGGTCATGTCGGCCTTCCTGGCCCAGTATTTCCTCGGCGGTGGTGAACGCGAATTGCCGAGTGAAGTGATCGTGAACGTTGTCAACGAAGATTTTCCGGCGTTGATCGAAGCCATTGACGCCTCTCGCGGCAAGGAAATCACGATCAGCCACCGGGTGCGCGGCACGCGGGCGCGCTGGCAGCAGTTGGCCGTGACCAACGCCGAGCAAGCCTTGGCGGCAAGATTGGCGAATCGCCAGCACGTGGCCGCACGCTTCGAGGCGCTGGCGCACGTGCTCAAACTGGACGAACCGCCGCAACGGCTCGAGTGCTACGACATCAGCCATTCCAGCGGCGAAGCGACTGTCGCGTCGTGTGTGGTGTTCGGCCCTGAAGGTCCGATCAAATCCGATTACCGTCGTTACAACATTGAAGGCGTGACCGCCGGTGACGACTATGCCGCCATGCACCAGGCGTTGACCCGCCGCTTCAGCAAGATCAACGACGGTGCCGGTAAGCTTCCGGATATTCTTCTGGTGGACGGCGGGAAAGGCCAGCTGAACATGGCCCGCGATGTGCTCAATGAGCTCGCCGTGCCGGATCTCATCCTGCTGGGTGTCGCGAAAGGCACGACCCGCAAGGCCGGTTTCGAAACCCTGTACCTGAATGATGTCGCCCACGAGTTCACGCTGAAGGGCGATTCGCCTGCATTGCACCTGATCCAGCAGATCCGTGATGAGGCTCACCGCTTCGCAATCACTGGCCACCGCGCGCGCCGTGGCAAGACCCGGCGCACTTCAACCCTTGAAGGTGTCGCGGGCGTGGGGCCAACGCGGCGTCGTGACTTGCTCAAGCACTTCGGGGGGCTGCAGGAATTGTCCCGCGCCAGCATCGAAGAAATCGCCAAGGCACCCGGAATCAGCAAAAAGCTCGCAGAGTCGATTTATGCCAGCCTGCACAGCGAGTAGAATGCCCGCTCACCTCGTAGCCAGTTGTGCCGATGAATATCCCTAATCTGATCACCGTATTACGTGTCCTGCTGATTCCGATCTTCATTCTGTTGTTCTATCTGCCTTATCACTGGAGCTATATGGCTGCCAGTTCGGTTTTTGCCCTGGCGGCGGCCACTGATTGGCTGGACGGCTACCTTGCCCGACGTCTGGAGCAGAGCACGCCGTTCGGCGCGTTTCTCGACCCCGTGGCCGACAAGCTGATGGTGGCCGTGGCGCTGGTGTTGCTGGTGCAGGCTCACGCGAATTTCTGGCTCACGCTGCCCGCCGCCGTGATCATCGGTCGCGAAATCGTGATTTCGGCGTTGCGCGAATGGATGGCTGAACTCGGCGCGCGAGCTCAAGTGGCGGTGTCCAACCTCGGCAAATGGAAAACGGCGGCCCAGATGCTGGCGCTGGTGATCCTGTTGGCGAATCCGCCCGCCTTCACGTTTTGGGTGGTGTTGGGTTATGTCCTGCTCATGGTCGCGGCGGGGCTGACGTTATGGTCGATGGTGCAGTACCTGAGAGCGGCCTGGCCGCATCTGCGCACCACCACAGAGCAAAAATAAGTATTTTTAAATCAAGGGGTTGACGGGGTCATTTGAATCTATAGAATGGCGCCCACACAAAGCGGGAATAGCTCAGTTGGTAGAGCACGACCTTGCCAAGGTCGGGGTCGCGAGTTCGAGTCTCGTTTCCCGCTCCAGTTTGTACGCGTTCAGGGTCAGTTATTGAGGCGTTGGACGTTTGGGGCCGAGTAGCAAAATGGTTATGCCGCGGATTGCAAATCCGCTTACGCCGGTTCGATTCCGACCTCGGCCTCCACATTTAAAACCCGTGAGATTAATGTCTTGCGGGTTTTTTTGTGGCCGTCGATAAAGTGGCCCATCCTGTTCGACTGCACCAATTCCGCTTCCTGTTGTGATTCTGCCTGGTCGTCCATTTCGCCGACCTGCGACGATCCCCAACGGTCGCTGGCGGCCTTGGTGCATTGCCAGCGCCGATGTCAGGGCAAACCTGGCATTGCTTATCCGCTAGCGTAGGTGACTGATTCGTCAAGCATTTTCTTCGGCCCCTACGTTACATTTTCAGCTCGATATCTCATGTCTGGCGCTTGCTTCGGAGGGTGGGGATGTATATATTCCCAGCTCTTGTCGTCCAGCCCGCTTCAAGGCGGCTGCCAGACGAGCGTTGAAATACTGCCCTGATGGTGAAATTGGTAGACACACCGGACTTAAAATCCGTCGTCCGAAAGGATGTGCCGGTTCGACTCCGGCTCGGGGCACCAAACACATCGCGAGTGGCGATCCTGCTGCATCCAGGATCGCGCAGAGCGTCAACAAAACCGGCCAGTGGCCGGTTTTTTTGCGTCTGGGTATTTCACCGCTCCCGCTTTATGGCATCGGTCAGCGCTAACGCGTGCTGGCAGTCAATCCGATCAAGCAGGCACACTTTCGCCCGAGATCAATCTTTGATCACCTTGAGCAGTTGCTCGCTCGCGTGTGCGGCCACCGCGCCGGCTTGCATGTCTGACCAATCCGCGAAGTCGGTATTGGCGGCAACGAATGCGTCCCATTGCTTGTCTGCGACTGATTCGAAATCTTCGATGGTGTTGATGTCGTAGCCGGCTGACTCACACAAGCTAATAAAGTCCGGGCTGTTTGAATGTTTGGAAATGAAGGCGGGATTCAGCATATCGAGCAATAGCGAGCGTTTCGTCTCCGCGAGACGTTTCGCGGCTTCGGTCAAGCTTTCTAAGTGAACGGCTTCCTTTGTATCCATGATGAACTCCTACTCAGTCGCAAAGGTGCCGCTGCTGCGGCGTTTGATGGCGTCGTCGCAGTTGTGATCCAGGGCGGGTTTGGTTGGTTCACGATTTGCCGACAAGCTGCCGCTTGCGATTAGCAGCGGGCAGCATGGGGTGCATGCCAGGCGTTTCGTTACTGCGCGGTATTGGCCGAGGGTTCCAATACTCTCCGCAAAAACGGCGCCGTACGGCTGGCCTTTGTTTTGGCGACAGTCTCGGGCGTTCCGCTGGCCACGATGTTGCCGCCTCGGTCACCGGCACCGGGCCCGATGTCGATGACCCAGTCGCTTTGCGCCACGACGCGCATTTCGTGTTCGACGACGATGACCGTGTGGCCGTTGTCGACGAGGGCGTTGAGTTGCACGAGCAGGCGGTCGACGTCGCTGGGGTGCAGGCCAGTGGTGGGTTCATCCAGCACGTAGAGGGTGGCGCCGCGGGCGTTGCGTTGCAGTTCAGTGGCCAATTTGATGCGCTGCGCTTCGCCGCCCGACAGTTCGGTGGCCGGTTGGCCCAGTCGCAGGTAGCCGAGGCCGATATCCCTTAGCACGACCAGCGAGCGCAGCACGGTGGGCTGCTCCGCGAACACCTCAACCGCTTGGTCGACAGTCATTTGCAGCACTTCAGCGATATTGAGGTGTTGCCACGTGATGGCCAGCGTTTGTGGGTTGTAGCGGGCGCCGTGGCAGGTCGGGCAGGGCGCATACACACTGGGCATGAACAGCAATTCGACGCTGACAAAGCCTTCGCCCTCACACACCTCGCATCGGCCTTTGGCAACGTTGAAGGAAAACTGCCCTGCATCGTAGCCCGCTTTTTTTGCCTCGTCGGTGGCTGCGAAGAGTTTTCGCACGCTGTCGAACAGGCCGGTGTAGGTCGCCAGGTTAGAACGTGGGGTGCGGCCAATGGGTTTCTGGTCCACTTGCACCAGACGTTTGATCGCCTCTAGCCCGCCCGCGATGCGCCCGCCGGTGACCTGTGGGGCGTCGTCTTCCAGGCTCGGTTCTTCCTGATCATTGGCAATCGCGGCCGGGCGCCCGAGTTCAGCGCTGACCAATTCCAGCAGGGCTTGACTGACCAGGCTCGATTTGCCAGAGCCGGACACCCCGGTCACCGCTGTGAAGCATCCCAACGGAAATTCTGCCGTCAGGTCGTCAAGATTGTTGCGGGTGATGCCTTCGAGCCGTAACCAATCTTTAGGCTCGCGTCGTTCGGCGCGCAGGTCGTTGTGCTCGGCGAACAGGTGCAGGCGCGTCTGCGACGCTTCAATCTGTGCCAGTCCTTCCGGTGGTCCGCTATACAGGATGTGTCCGCCGTGTTCACCTGCCGCCGGACCCACGTCGATCAGCCAGTCCGCGCGACGCATGGTCTCCAAATCATGCTCGACCACGAATAACGAGTTGCCGGAGGCTTTGAGCTGTTGCAGTGCAGCGAACAGCGCTTCGCTGTCTGCCGGATGCAGCCCCGCAGAAGGCTCGTCCAGTACGTAAATCACGCCGAACAGTTGCGAACCCAGTTGGGTCGCCAGACGCAGGCGTTGCAGCTCGCCTGACGACAGCGTCGGCGTGCTGCGGTCCAGTGCAAGGTAGCCGAGGCCGAGGTCAGTGAGCGTCGTCACCCGTGCCAGCAGGTCCTGGGCGATGCGCTGAGCGGCCAGGCGTTTTTCGATGGATAGATTCGGTGTCGCTCGCACATCGGGGGCCGCGTCGTGCGCTAAGCCGCCTGATTTCAGCCGCTTTTCCCTCGCCTTGCCGATTGCCTGGCGGTCAAGCGCAGTGTCCTCGGCAACCGCGCCGAAGGTGCCTTCTGCCACCGGTTTCAACACTTCGGCAAGACGCAGCAGCGGCATTTGCGACAGCTCGCCGATGTCCAGCCCGGCAAACGTCACCGACAGGGCTTCACGCTTGAGGCGTTTGCCATCGCAGAGCGGGCAAGGGCTGCCGCGCATGAACTGTGACACGCGCTTCTTCATTAACGCGCTTTGCGAATGGGTGAAGGTGTGCAGCACGTAACGCCGGGCGCCGATGAAGGTGCCCTGGTAGCTGGGTTCGAGCTTGCGTTTGAGTGCGACGCGGGTCTGTTCCGGGGTCAGGCCGGCGTAGACCGGCGCCGTGGGTTGCTCCTCGGTGAACAGAATCCAGTCACGCTGTTTTTTCGGCAGTTCGCGCCACGGAATATCCACGTCGTACCCCAGGGTGACGAGGATGTCGCGCTGATTTTGTCCCTGCCAGGCGGGTGGCCAGGACGCAATGGCGCGCTGCCGGATGGTCAGGGAGTCGTCCGGCACCATCAGTTCCTCCGGCACCTCGTAGACCCGACCCAAGCCGTGGCATTCGGGGCAGGCGCCCTGCGGCAGGTTGGGGGAAAAGTCTTCGGCGTACAGCATGGGCTGGCCTGGCGGGTAGTTGCCTGCTCGCGAATAGAGCATGCGAATCAGGCTCGACAGGGTGGTGACGCTGCCGACCGACGAGCGCGTGCTGGGCGTACCACGTTGCTGTTGCAGCGCCACGGCAGGCGGCAAGCCCTCGATTGAGTCGACGTTGGGGACGCCGACTTGGTCAATCAGGCGGCGGGCATATGGTGCCACCGACTCGAAGTACCGTCGTTGCGCCTCGGCATACAGCGTGGAAAAGGCCAGCGACGACTTGCCCGACCCTGAGACCCCGGTGAATACCACCAGTGCGTCCCGGGGAATGTCCACATCAACGTCTTTGAGGTTGTGTTCACGGGCGCCGCGCACCCTCACGAAACCGGCCTGATCCGGGGCGACCGTGAAGGAAGCGGCGGCGGGGGGAGTGGTGTCTTCGGGCGGGCGGGACGCTGTGGTCATGGGAGGGCCTTGATGTGAATCGAATCGGGCGAGGCGCCCAGCTTACCGGGCATCGGGGACTTTAGGGGTATGGCCGGCGTTGTCGTGTTCGCCGCCGGTCAAGGGTTCCTCCTCGCGTGTCTCTTGGGTGCGATCGCGATCATCGGCGACGTCGGCAGGTTTAGCGTCCGGGTCGTTGATCTTTTCACCTGGGGTGCGGGTTGAAGAGGTGGTCATGCGGTTTCTCCTGTTGCTTCACGCAGGGCTTCGGCAGCCTGCAAGCCCTGCAGGAAACCGGCCAGTGCCGCTTCCTCCAGTCGTAGTCCCTTGCGCTGTCGCGAGCGGGGCAGTTTGGCCAATTCGCCGACCAGGAATGCTTCCAGCACTGCCGGGTGGATGTAGCATTTGCGGCAGACAGCCGGGGTGTTGCCAAGCAGCCGGGAGACTTCCTTGACCATCGCCACGATGTGTTTTTTCGCGTCGGCTTCGGGTTCCCAGTCCAGCTTGCGCAAGGTCGTCAGGGCCATCGCGCTGCCAGCCCAGGTCCGATAATCCTTGGCCGTGAAATCGGCCCCGGTCAGCGTGTGCAGGTACTGATTGATGTCCGAAGAGGTGACAGTGTGGCGGTGGCCGTCGGCGTCCAGGTACTGAAAGAGGTTTTGCCCCGGCAGTTCCATGCAGCGTTTGATGATGTTCGCCAAGCGCTTGTCCGTGACGCTGATTTCATGCTCGACGCCACTCTTGCCGCGGAACTGAAACAGGATCTTGCTGCCGTGAACGTCGACATGTTTGTTGCGCAGGGTCGTCAGGCCGTAGGACTTGTTGTCCCGGGCATACTGGCTGTTACCGATGCGGATCAGCGTTTGATCGAGCAACGACACCACCGCAGCCATCACTTTTTCGCGACCCATGCCAGGGGCTGCCAGTTGGGCTTCCAATTGCTTGCGCACTTTGGGCAACGCCATGCCGAAGGCGATCATGCGGGAATATTTGTTTTCATCGCGGATCTCCCGCCAGCGGGGATGATAGCGGTACTGCTTGCGACCGCGGGCATCTCGGCCGGTGGCCTGCAGATGGCCTCGGGGGTCGGCGCAGATCCACACGTCGGTATAGGCGGGCGGGATGACCAGCGCGTTGATGCGCTTGATCTCGGCTTCGTCGCGAATCCGCTGGCCGTCGGTATCGAAATAGGCGAATTTGCCGCGCAGCACTTTGCGCGTGAACCCCGGTTGGCTGTCGTCCACGTAATGGAGGTCTTTTGGCAGGTCTTCTGGGGTGAGAACGTCGGACATAAAGGGCAATCCTGAGTGCTGGTCTTTGCATTGACCGTTGCACCGCGCAGACGTGCCGATTTTTTGAGTGGCATTGCGCAGTCACCTCAGGCGAGGAGTGCCACCGATTTGATCTGTGCCCATACCGACTGACCCGGATGCAGCTGCAGCTGATCCCGCGAATAGCGAGTGATGCGCGCCAGCAGCGGCGTGCCCGCAGCATCCAGACGGACCAGCACATGGGCGGCATTGTCCGCCGGCACTTCGCTGACGACCGTGACCGGCAGGCGGTTGAGGATACTGGTCCGATCATCGGCCCGCAGCGTCAGGCTCACGTCCCGGGCTTGTACCTTGAGGCGTAGGGGTTTGCTCATTTCCAGTGCGGAATGGGCGACGCGGATCGTGAGGTCACTTCGTGGGAGGCGCACAGTGACCAGGTGGTAAGCGGCATCGTAGGCAACGGGAGCCCCTTCGATGACGACACCGGCGTCATCGCCCATCGCCAGCGGCAGGTCGAGTCGCGCCAGGGTTTCTGCGATCGGCCCACTGGCCAGTGCCTGACCGCCGCTGAGCAACACCAGATGGTCCGCGAGTCGCGCCACTTCATCCTGGGCGTGGCTCACGTAGAGCATCGGGATATGAAGTTCGTCGTGCAGGCGTTCCAGATAGGGCAGGATCTCGGCCTTGCGCTGTGAATCCAGTGCCGCCAGCGGCTCATCGAGCAGCAACAGGCGAGGGCTGGTCAACAAGGCGCGGGCGATGCCGACCCGTTGGCGTTCGCCGCCAGACAAGTTGTCGGGTTGGCGGGTCAGCAGGTGGTCGATGCCGAGCAGGGTGCTGGCCTGTTGCAGATTCACATGGCGCTCCCTGACGGGAATGCGCTTGAGGCCGAATTCCAGGTTGCCCTTTACGGTCAAGTGCGGGAACAGGCTCGCTTCTTGAAACACATAGCCCAGCGAACGTTTGTGTGGCGGGACGAAAACCCCGTGGGCGCTGTCCTGCCACACGTCGCCGTTGACCGAGATGAAAGCGGCCGACGCCTTCTCGAGCCCCGCAATGCAGCGCAGGCAGGTGGTCTTGCCCGAACCGGAATGGCCATACAGGGCTGTGACACCACGCCCCGGCAGGGACAGATCGATGTTCAGGTTGAAGTCGGGAAAGTCCACGCTCAGGCGGACGTCGAGGGTCGATGTCATGGCGGATCAGCTCCAGGCCGCTTTGGTCGTGCCGCGTGAATAGAGCGCCAACAGAACCAGGAATGAGAACACCAGCATGAACCCGGCCAGCCAATGGGCCTGCACGTACTCCATGGATTCGACATGGTTGTAGATCTGGGTCGACACCACACGGGTTTTTTCAGGGATGTTGCCACCGATCATCAGCACCACGCCGAACTCGCCGACGGTGTGCGCAAAGCCGAGAATCGCGCCGGTGACGAAGCCCGGTCGCGCCAGCGGCAGGACCACCGAGAAGAACGTATCCCGTGGACTTGCACGCAGGGTGGCGGCCACCTCAAGCGGGCGCGGGCCAATCGCCACGAAGGCATTCTGCAGCGGCTGGACCACGAACGGCATCGAATACAGCACAGACCCGATGACCAGGCCAGTGAAGCTGAAGGTCAGCGTCCCCAGGCCGAGACGTTCTGTGATCTGCCCCAGCGCGCCGTTCGGCCCCAGAAACAGCAGCAGGTAGAAGCCGATGACCGTGGGCGGCAACACCAATGGCAACGCCACTACCGCGCCCACCGGCCCTTTGAGCCAGGATCGAGTGCGGGCCAGCCACCACGCGATGGGGGTGCCAACGATGAGCAGGATGACGGTCGTCAGTGACGCCAGTTTCAGCGTCAGCCAAATCGCCGCCAGGTCGGCACTGTCTAGCGGCATTTACAGCTGATACCCGTAGGATTTGATCACGGCAGCGGCCTTCGGACCTTTGAGGTAGTCCATCAGCGCCTTGGCGGCCGCGTTATCTTTGCCTTTGTTGAGAATGACCGCGTCTTGCTTGATCGGCTCGTGCAGGTTGGCCGGGACGATCCACGCTGAGCCGCTGGTCAATTTGCCGTCTTTGTACACCTGCGACAGGGCGACGAAACCCAATTCGGCATTGCCAGTCTGCACGAACTGATACGCCTGGGCGATGCTCTGGCCTTCGACGATTTTTGCCTGGGTGGCTTCGGTCAGGTGTTGCTTTTCCAGCACCTGAGTCGCGGCCAGACCGTAAGGTGCGGCTTTCGGATTGGCGATGGACAGATGCTGATAGTGATTGTTTTTCAGCACCTCGCCCTTGTCATCGACATAGCCCTCTTTTGCCGACCACAGCGCCAAAGTGCCGACGGCATAGGTGAAGCGTGAGCCGTTGACGGTTTCACCCTCGCTTTCCAACTTGGCCGGAGTGGTGTCATCGGCAGCGAGGAAGACCTCGAACGGCGCGCCGTTCTTGATCTGCGTGTAAAACTGGCCGGTGGCGCCGAATGACGCCACCAGCGTATGGCCGGTGTCTTTTTCGAAATCCTTGGCAATGGCCTGAATCGGGGCAGTGAAGTTGGCCGCGACGGCGACCTGCACTTCGTCGGCGAATACGCTGCTCGCGGACAGGGCAGCGAAGGCAATGGCGAGGAGTTTCACCGTGACGCGGGGAGACGTTGTGCGCATGTAGCAGCTCCGAGTGGACAGTCAGGAAGAGGGGTCAATCGTTATGCAGCGAAATATATAGCGATGATGCGCGTCTAGGAAGCAGGAGGACGACCGGACCCCAAGCGTTGACGTTTTAGACGATCGGTCTAATATACCCAGCCATGACCGACATGATCACAAAACCCAGACGTCCCGGACGTCCACCCAAGGTGGCGCGCGCCGATGATTTCGACACCCGAGAGGCACTGATTCGCTGCGGCGTGGAAGTGCTGACGGAGCAAGGCTTCATGGCCACTGGCATCGATGGCATCCTCAAGCGCGTAGGCGTACCGAAAGGGTCGTTCTATCACTACTTCAGCAGCAAGGAGGCGTTTGGCCTTGCCGTATTGGAGAGCTACGCCGGGTATTTCGCCAGGCGGCTCGACCGCTGGCTGCTGGATGCGTCACTGTCGCCCCTCGAACGGCTGGCGGGTTTCGTCCAGCACTCAAAGGCGAGTATGGCCCGCCACCATTACCGACGCGGGTGTCTGGTGGGCAACATGGGCCAGGAAGTCAGCGTGCTGCCCGAAGGCTTTCGCGAGGTGTTGGAAACGGTCTTTGTGGATTGGCAACGACGGTTAAGTGCCTGTTTCGAGGCGGCCAAACAGGCGGGTGAGCTGCCCGCCCAGGCCGATTGCGACCAGCTGGCGGCCTATTTCTGGATTGGCTGGGAAGGCGCCGTATTGCGCGCACGGCTGGTTCAGAGCGACACACCCCTGAATATATTCATTGCCGGATTTCTTCGTGGTCTGCCGCGATGATTCTCCGGCTTAATTTCTAGACGACCGGTCTATATCGGAGGCAAGCATGTTCGATGGCATTTTGATCGACAAAGATGACAGCGGATACCACGTCAGATTGGCTTCGCTGGATGCGGCACAGTTGCCCGCAGGCGATGTCACGGTGCGGGTTTCCCACAGCACGCTGAATTACAAAGACGCGTTGGCCATCACCGGCAAAGGGCCGATCGTGCGCAAGTTTCCAATGGTGCCGGGTGTCGATCTGGCGGGCATCGTGGAGCACAGCAGCGACCCGGATTTCAAGCCGGGTGATGCCGTGGTGCTCAACGGCTGGGGCGTCGGCGAAGGACATTGGGGTGGGCTGGCGCAATTGGCGCGTGTCGAAGGCAAGTGGCTGATCCCGCTGAACGAGGCTTTCAGCGCCGCGCAGGCCATGGCCATCGGCACAGCGGGGTACACGGCGATGCTGGCGGTGATGGCGCTGGAGAAGAACGGCGTCACCCCCGACAAAGGCGACGTGCTGGTGACCGGCGCCAACGGCGGCGTCGGCAGCTTTTCGATAGCGCTGCTGGCCAAGCTCGGTTACCGCGTCGTGGCGTCCACCGGGCGCGCCGCCGAAGCCGATTATCTGAAGCAGTTGGGCGCCTCGGAGATCATTGATCGCGCCACCTTGTCCGAACCCGGCCGACCGTTGGCCAAGGAGCGTTGGGCGGGGGCCATCGATTCGGTGGGTAGTCATACCCTGGCCAACGTCTGTGCCGGCATGCGCTATTGGGGCACCGTCGCCGCGTGCGGTCTCGCGCAGGGCATGGATTTTCAGGCCTCGGTGGCGCCGTTCATCTTGCGAGGTGTGACATTGGCGGGTATCGACAGCGTGATGCGCCCGCGCCAGGACCGCATCGACGCCTGGGCCAGGCTGGCGACTGATCTGGCGCCGACGGCGTTGGCACTGATCAGCCATGAGATCGGCTTGAGTGAGGTGATCGACACTGCCCATCGGCTGATGGATGGGCAGGTGCGGGGCCGCGTGGTAGTTGATACTCGGCGCTAGGCGGCGCGCCGGGTGCCCGGTTTTCCGTAGATGAAGTCGGTGATCTGCAACACCTTGATCTGGGCGCAGGCCGGGTGCCTCGGGTTGATGAGAACCAGCCGGGTCTCGTCCATGGCGGCGGACGGCAAAATCAGCCCCAGTTGATCGTTGCGTTCGAGCCACTCGCCGCCGAAGTCCATGCTGGGCCGGTCCGCCGGGAAGGTGTCCCAGCCCAGTGGCAGTCGATCAAGGGCGGGCTCTTCATACAGTTCGGGGTTCGGCGGCAGTTCGAGGTGCATGATCTTGAACTGCAACTGAGGTACGTGCCCGGCGAGGATCACCGGGTCCAGGGCGCAACCGCAAGGGCTCAGCCCCAGGTACAGCGCAGGTGTGTCAGGCGGGTTCCAGCGACCGCCGTACAGTGCAGCGCCCGCGCCGGAGAGGTCGGTGATAGTGTCGGCCTTGCCGATTCGCCAGGCCTGCATCAAACCACCCCGCCATGTTGCAACGCCGCCAATGTGCGACGGACCTGGCCGGCGCCGATTTCGGTTTCGCACAGGGCCAGAGGCGTCTGGTCGTTGAGGGCGCGATTGGGGGTCATCATCCAGCGCCGCGCGGTGTCCTGATCTTCGAACACTTCGGCGGCCCGCATGGCCAGCGAAGCGACCCGGTCCAACCGCTCCGAACCCACCAGATCCAGAGGTCGCCGTTGCCGCTGCCGACGCTCCAGCGTTGAGATCGACGCGTTGAGCAAGGCTTCCAGCTGGCTGTTGCTCAGTTGAAACGCGTTGCGCACGGCCTTGACCCACCCCGGTGGAAAACCGGTGCGGATATAAGCCAGTCGTTCGGCTTCGTTGCGGGTGTTGAGCTGATCGGCGATCAGCCAGAAAGCGGGCGAAGCCGCGTGAGTCGACGCTTGAAAAATGGCAGGCACGTCCATGCTCCTTGATCAGATGTCCGGGGCAGGACGTTACGCCCCTGTCAGCGTTTCTCAAGCGCCAAGCTGTTACACGGGTTTGCCTTTGCTTCGAGGTCAAGTAGCTGGCGTTTGCGCTCTGCGCCCCAGCGATACCCCGAGAGTGCGCCATCACTGCGTACCACTCGATGACACGGAATGGCCACCGCCAGCGGGTTAGCCCCGCAGGCCTGCGCGACGGCGCGAAAGGCGCGGGGCGCGCCGATGCGCTGGGCGATATCGGCGTAGCTGGCGGTGGTGCCGGGTGGAATCTGTCTCAGCGCGTGCCAGACCCGCTGTTGAAACCCGGTTCCTTGCAAATCCAGCGGCAGGTCCAGTCCCAGCCCCGGCGCCTCGACGAAGCCCACGACCTGCGCTACCAGCCCCTCGAAATGGCTGTCGCCGCCGATCAGCGTGGCATTGTGAAACTGATCCTGCAGGTCGCGAACCAGCTGGTCGGGATCGTCCCCCAGCAAGATCGCGCACACGCCGCGCTGGCTTTGCGCGACGAGAATCGAACCGAGAACACATTCGCCCACGGCGAAATGGATGTCGGCGTTGATGCCGCCCTTGCGGTAGTCCGAAGGGGTCATGCCGAGCAGGGTTTCACTGGCCTCATAAAAGCGGCTGTTGGAGTTGAACCCGGCGTCATACATCGCTTGCGTGATGGTCTCAGTGGCGCTCAGCCGATGGCGTACCCGCTCGGCGCGGTGAGCGCTGGCCCAGGCTTTAGGGGTGACGCCCGTTACGGCCTTGAACACGCGGTGAAAATGCCACGGGCTCATACCCGATGAGGCGGCCAAGTCATTGAGGCCAGGCGGCTGTTCGGCCTCGGCTATCTGACGGCAGGCCTTGGCGACAATCTCGGCGTGTTGCTCGGCCAGGCGGGTCTGATCAGAGGCGGCTCGTTTGCTGGGGCGATAGCCTGCCGTTTCTGCCTGAGCGGCGCTGTCAAAGAAGACCACGTTTTCCGGTCGGGGCAGACGCGAGAGGCTGCTAGGTCGGCAGTAAATGCCCGTGGTGCGCACGGCGTAGACGAAGTGCGCATCGGCAGATGGGTCGCGGGCCACCACGGCCGCCCAGCGGGGATCGTTTTCGATAGGGTGTGCAGACCGCTGCGACTTACCCTGGCCCATGATCGGTGACCTCTGAAATGACTGTTGAGCCCAAGACTACCGCCCGCAAGGAGATTGGGCTTCCCGAGTCTTGCGGTCAAATTCAGCCTGGCATGGGCGGCAAGGTGCCCAGCAACGACACCGCGGCCAGGGCCGCGCCGCCAAACAGGCATTCGAGCACAACACTCGATCGCAGTGCCAGCACCGGCAATACGCGGGCGCGGGCGAGACAGCGGTTCAGCAACGCCAGCGCCAGCATGCACAGCACCAGCGCCACTTTTACCCCCAGTACGGCACCGAATCCGGAAAATGCAGGCTCGGGCCACAGTCCGCCACTCAATGCGCGCACGTTGACCCAACCCGTCACGATGATCAACGCCACCATTGCATAACCGAGTCCGCTGAAACGCAGCAGCACGGCGCGCACGTCGATCAAAGAGGGGGAGTTCAGCAGTACGGCCAGCATCAGCAAACCGCCGAGCCAAGTGGCAACGCCGATCAGATGCAGCATCTGATTGAGGATCAACAGCTGGCCGCGCAGGCCGTCGAACATTGCTCCATGCCCCACGGGCGCCAGTGTCAGCAGCAGTAAGCCTTGGATCAACAGGTGGCCGCGTGCAGACGCGTCCTTGCTCGACGCCAGGATCAACGCCAGCAGATTAAGCCCGAGATGAGCGACCCAGACGTGGCCATAAAAGGTGTTGCCCAGTACCAGCCCGAGGGTGGAAAGGTCGAACCCGGCGCGCCAGTCATCGGCCATGCTGGCTGCGGTCAGCATCAGCCAGCACAGCGCGCTGACCAGGGCCACAGCGGTCAGCCGTTGCAGGTAGCGGTCGAGTCGCCCGCGTTTCTGGCTCGCTTCGAAAGCGCGCAGGCTTCGGGCAAACAGCACGCGAAACAGCCCCGCACCCACAAGCAGCAGCACCGCACCGAAGTGCACGAATCGGCACAGGATCAACCCTTCTTGCATGACGTTATGGGGTCACCTGAAAGCGATAGACGCCTTCGCTTTTGTGCGTGTCGACGGACACCGCGTGCCACTCGACTTTGTAGTGGCCGGGCGCCAGGGGCACGGCCGGGATCACGATCAGGACCTTCTTGTCGGACGGGTCGGTGGCAACGCTTTGCGTCTGTATGATCTCGGTGCTGTCCCCCGGACCATCGAGACTGAGCATGACTTTGGTGAATTTTTCCTCGACGCCTTCGGAGAAATTCAGGCGCAGTTCCTTGGGCGTCGTCACTTGACTGTCAGCGGCGGGGAGTTGGCTTTCCAGGTGGGCGTGGGCAAAGGCCGGGGAGGCGGTCAGCGAGGCGAGCAGCGGAAGGCAAGCAAGGGCAAGTTTCAGGCGATGGGCAGGCATCGAGTCACCTTTCAAATGTGCGGCAGTGTGGCAGCAACGTTCATGTCGGGAACCAACGGTCGTCGATTCCAATAAATGCGTGCGCTACTAGACCAGAAAGCGCTGCCCGACTCCAGTCAATAACCCTCGTCCAGCGAATTGGGCGAGGGGCGCCGGAGCCTCCAAGCCTTGCCCGGCGCGCTGCACCGATCAGACTTTGAAAAAGCTCACGCGCTCGGTGAGCTGGTCCGCCAATTGCGACAGTTCGCGGCTCGACAATGCCACCTGACTGGAGCCGACCGCAGCCTCCCGCGCCGAATCGTGAATGCGATTGATGTTGTGACTGACGTCTTCAGCAACCGCACCTTGCTGGGCGGCGGCACTGGCGATTTGCGCGTTCATGTCATTCAGCGCGCCGACCTCGTGGCGTATTTTTACCAATGCGGTCTGGGCTTCCTGTGTCTGCTCGACCGTGCGCTGGGCCATTTCCCGGCTTTCGCGCATCAGCCCAGCGGTGACGCCTGCACCGACTTGCAACTGGCCGACCATATTGCGGATTTCCTGGGTGGATTCCTGGGTCCGGGTGGCCAGCGAACGAACTTCGTCGGCGACGACTGCGAAGCCGCGGCCCGCTTCACCCGCGCGGGCGGCTTCAATGGCAGCGTTCAACGCCAGCAGATTGGTGCGTTCGGCGATGGAGTTGATCACTGCGACGATGGTCTCGATGGACTGACTGTCTTCAGAGACTTTTCCGACGGAGTCAGCCGCGCTCTCCAGCTTGTGCGCCAAATCGTGCATGGCCTTGGCGGTGCCTTCGACCATGAGTTTGCCGTGCTCGACTTCCTGATCCGCCGTTTCGGTGGCATTGGCGGCCTTGGCGGCATACCCGGCGACTTCCTTGACCGTCCCCGCCATTTGATTAATGGCCGTGGCCATGTGTTCCGTCTCGCTGGCCTGCAGGCGCATCTGTTCGCTGTTGCTGTCGGAGGTGGACCGCAGTTGCGAAGAGGAGCCCATCAGGTCCATGGCCGCGGCGCGGACCTGATGGATGGTGGCCGACAGGTGGGCGCTGGTCACTTTCAAGGCGCCCATCACGCTGTCGGGATACGGCGTCTCGATGGCGTGGGTCAATTCGCCCGAGGCCAGACGGCGAATGGCCGCTGCCACTTCGTGAGGCTCGGCGCCGAGGGTCGACTTGATGCTGCGGATGATCAGCAGCGACGCGATGATGCCCAGGGCGACGGCAATCGCGGTGGCAATCAACATCAGGATCGCGAAATTCGCGGCCGTGACGCGGACCGTGCCAATGTGGCCAGCGATCGAGGCTTCCTCCAGATCGATCAGCGCGTTGATGCGGTTCAGCCATTCCTTGTAGGCCCCCGACACATCGGCCATCAGCGCAGTCTGCGCTTGATCGATCTCACCTTGCTGGCGCAGCCGCAGCACCTTGTCGGTCGCGCTCAGGGCAACCCGTTCGGCTGCTTTGATGCTGGCCAGCAACTCTTGCTCGCGCGGCGTAGCGCCTTTGTTCTGGTAGATCTGGTCCATTGGGCTGGCCGACGCCTGATACAGCGCGTTCAGGCGGTCGATGTCACGCAGGTGACTGGCCAAGCCTTGGTCGTCGCGGACGAGTACGGCGTCACGCACGGCAATGGCGCGATCGTGCACGCTGCCGCGGAAGTTGATTGCATAACGCTGTTTGATAGTGGCGTCTTCGCTGACGTCAGTGAGTGTCGTTTCGATGATGCCTACCCGATGCACGCCGATCAGCGTGATGAGGATCATTAAGGCCAGCACCAGTCCAAAGTCGAGGCCAAGGCGTTTGCCAATCGTAAGTTGTTTAAACATGTGCGTGCTGGCCCTGAATTACGTTGATGTTATATGGCTACTACTGGCGGACCTTATACGCCATCGGCCAGCGTTTTGCAGTAGCTTTTTGCTATCACATAAATAGAAAGTGTGCTGTGTGGCATGTCAGGGCAGCAAGTGATCGAGGGTCGATCATAATGGGGAGCGAAGTTGGGCAGGAGGGTGGAAAACAGGGTGCAATCCGACTGTTTGGCGTATGAAGAAGTTCAACGAATGTCCGAGTTAATTCCACTCAAGATTAACCGGATGAATAGGCCATGACGAATATGCAATAAAAAAAGCCACCGCACGGGCGTGGGGTGGCTAAAAAGTCTTACCAAAGGAATGATGAAGTGGAGCAAGATTCGATAACTTGATGCTGCGGATTCACCGAGTCGTTGATTCATGTGCTTCATCGCCGACAAAGGTAACACCGCCTTCCAAGATCGGACTATTACTAAGATCGATAGTGATTATCACGACCTATTCATGAACCGTCTGGCGGAAAAGTGCTAAAAGTTTTTCCGCTCTGGGAGCACACTTGGCACATGATGAGGCCAGCTGTACCTCATCATTACAATAAAGAGCTGGGCCTTACGCCTGGGCATTTGCCGCGCGTATCATTTGCGGAACTGATGTAGTTTAGCCATCTGCCGTAGCCTACATTCCACCGTTTCATCTTTCGCCTGGCCTCAGGGGAATGCCCTGTCTGTCAGGGTCTGCGGAACGTTGGGCCTTATTGAGACAGGGGATAATAATGACATTTGTGAAACGGAACCTCGTGACACTCGCAGTTTCACTCGGTGTGAGCCAACTGGCGTGCGCAGGTGTCGTCAGTGACCAGTCCGACGCCAAGGGTTTTGTGGAAGACAGCAGCCTGACGGTTCATCTCAAGAACTATTACTTCAATCGTGATGGCAAGAACGGCGGCGGCGACCGCAAAGACTGGACTCAGGGCGTCATCGGCAACTTCAGCTCCGGGTTCACCCAGGGCACCGTGGGTTTCGGCGTAGACGCTTACGGGGAATGGGGCATCAAGCTGGACGGCGGTGCAGGCACGGCCGGCACCGGTAACCTGCCCGTGGACCGTCATGGCGACCCGGAAGATGAATACGGCACCGCAGGCGGCGCCATCAAAATGCGTATTTCCAAAACCGAATTGCGGTATGGCGACTTGATGCCGACCGCGCCGGTATTTGCCGCAGGGGGCTCGCGCCTGTTCAGCCAGACCGCCACCGGCTTCAACCTGTTGAGCAGCGATATCGCCGGTCTCGAACTGGACGGCGGTCACTTCACCGGCGGCAACGGTCCGGTCACCACCAACCACGACCATGATATTTATGCGTCTTATGCGGGTGTCACGGCATCGAGCATTGACTATGCCGGCGGCAAGTACACCTTCAACGACAACCTGACCGCGAGCCTGTACGGCTCGAATCTCAAGGATGTCTGGGATCAGTACTACGGCAACCTCAATTACACCCAGGGCATTACCGACAATCAGTCGGTCAACTTCGACTTCAATATCTACCGCACCAATGACGCCGGGTCTGCCAAAGCAGGCGATATCAGCAACACCACCTGGTCGCTGGCGGCAGCTTATTCCTTTCTTACGGCGCATACGCTGACGCTGGCGTATCAGAAAGTCCACGGTGATACCCCCTTCGACTATGTGGCCTTTGGTATTAACGGTCCTGGCGATACGGCGGATTCGATCTTCGTCGCCAACTCCGTTCAATATTCGGACTTCAACGGCCCGGGTGAAAAATCCTGGCAGGCCCGTTATGACCTGAATATGGCCAGCTATGGCGTGCCGGGGCTTAGTTTCATGGCGCGCTATATCACCGGCGACGATATCGACGGTTCGCACATGCCCGCGAACAGCACGTACGTGAACTATGGATATGGTGAGGACGGCAAGCACCACGAGATCAACGTCGAGGCTAAATACGTGGTTCAGTCCGGGCCTGCGAAAGACCTGTCGTTGCGTCTGCGTGAAGCGATTCACCGCGCCAACGCCGATCAGGCCGAGGGCGATGTCAACGAATTGCGTCTGATCGCGGATTATCCGATCAACGTGTTCTGACCGCGGTTTTGTTTGCATGAAAAAAGCCAGGCGAACCTGTGAAGGTGGCCTGGCTTTTTTATGGGGCTCGTGACAACGGCGAAGGGTGTGCCGTGCCACAAAACATCGAAGCATCGTCAACCTGTGGGAGACGCCGGGGGTACGACGGCAGCGATAGCGGTCTGATAGATAACTCATCATTGACTGACCCACCGCTTCGCTGCCGTCCTGACCTCCGGCGTCTCCCACGGGTTCGGTGGTTTATCGGCATGGGGTGGCCGACCGACCTATCGGCGTCTGATCAATCCGGCGTTTGATCCCCGCGAATCGAGAAGTTGGACATGTGCTCCAGCCCTTTGATCAGCCCCGAGTGATCCCAACCGCTGCCGCCCAGTGCCGCACAGGTGCTGAAGACCTGTTGGGCGTTGGCGGTGTTCGGTAGGTTAAGGCCCAGTTCGCGGGCGCCTTCCAACGCGAGGTTCAGGTCCTTCTGGTGCAGAGCGATGCGGAAGCCTGGGTTGAAGGTGCCTTTGATCATGCGCTCGCCGTGCACTTCGAGAATCTTCGACGACGCGAAGCCGCCCATCAGCGCTTCACGCACTTTGGCCGGGTCGGCCCCGTTTTTCGAGGCGAACAGCAAGGCCTCGGCCACGGCCTGTATGTTGAGGGCGACGATGATCTGGTTGGCCACTTTCGCCGTCTGGCCATCGCCATTGCCACCAACGAGGGTGATGTTCTTGCCCATGGTCTGGAACAGGGGCAGGGCGCGGTCGAAGGTGTCCTGATGACCACCGACCATGATGCTCAGGGTCGCGGCCTTGGCGCCCACCTCTCCGCCAGACACGGGGGCATCGAGGTATTGCGCACCGGTGGCGTTGATTTTTTCGGCGAAGGCCTTGGTTGCGGAAGGGGAGATCGAGCTCATGTCGATGACCACTTTGCCGGCACCGGTGCCTTCACTCAGGCCGTTTTCGCCGAACAGCACGTCGTTGACTTGCGGGGTGTCCGGCAGCATGACAATGATGAACTCCGCTTCCTGCGCCACCTCCCGGGGATTGTTCAACACCGTCGCGCCGCCCTCGACCAGCGAGGCGGGTGGGGCGACGAAGTGGTTGGACAGGATGAGTCGATGACCTGCCTTCTGCAGGTTTTCTGCCATGGGCAGGCCCATGATGCCGGTGCCGATGAAGCCGATGTTCGCCATGATGTGTTCCTCTTTTTTGTCTTGTGAGGCGGGCGCCGATCTGGCATCCGCCTCGAGATGCTGTTGAAGCTGTTGATGCTGGCCGCAGGCCGTAGGAGCGCGCTTGCCCGCGATGACAATCACCCTGTGAAGCGTGTGTTCGATGACACACCGCAATCGCGGGCAAGCGCGCTCCTACAGGGTTTGCCTTAAATCAGGTTGTGAGTCTTCAACCAGCCCAATCCGGCGTCTGTGGTGGTCAACGGCTTGTACTCACAGCCGATCCAGCCGCGGTACCCCAGCCTGTCCAGATGCGCGAACAGGAAGCCGTAGTTGATTTCCCCCGTACCGGGTTCGTGCCGGCCCGGGTTGTCGGCCAGTTGCACGTGGCGGATCACCGGCAGGTTCTTTTCAAGGGTTCGGGCCAGATCGCCCTCCATGATCTGCATGTGATAGATGTCGTACTGCAACGACAGATTGCGGCTGCCGACCTTCTCGCGGATTGCGAGAGCCTGTGCCGTGGTGTTGAGATAGAAGTCCGGAATGTCGAGGGTGTTGATCATTTCCATGACCAGGTCGATGCCCTGAGCCTGCAGCTTGTCAGCGGCGTATTTGAGGTTGTCGACGAAGGTTTTCTCGATCAGTGCGTCGTCAAAACCCTGGGGTTTGATCCCCGCCAGGCAGTTGACCTGGGTATTGCCCAACACCTTGGCGTAGGCGATGGCCAGGTCGACCCCGGCGTAGAATTCTTCCACCCGATCCGGGTGGCAGGCAATTCCGCGTTCACCCTTGGCCCAGTCGCCAGCGGGCAGGTTGAACAGCACTTGGGTCAGGCCGTTGGCGTCCAGTTCGGCTTTGATTTGCGCCGAGCTGTAGTCGTACGGGAACAGGTATTCCACCCCGCTGAACCCGGCGCTGGCTGCGGCTTCGAAGCGTTGCAGAAAGTCCAGTTCGGTGAACAGCATGGACAGGTTGGCGCAGAGACGTGGCATGGTTCGCTCCAGTGTTTCTGGTTATTCGGTGGCGTCGATCAGTGCCGCTATTTAGTCGAGCAAACTGATCGCGGTGGGGGCGTCGGCACGGGTCTCGGCCAGCGACTCGAATTCGTTGATCGCGTTGATTTCCGTGCCCATGGCGATGTTGGTCACGCGTTCGAGGATGATCTCGACGACGACCGGCACGCTGTACTGCTGCATCAGACTCGACGCTTCGGCGAACGCGGCCTGGAGGTGCGCCGGATCGCTGACCCGAATCGCCTTGCAGCCCAGCCCTTCAGCCACCGCAACATGGTCCACGCCGTAGCCTTCCAGCTCGGGGGCGTTGATGTTGTCGAACGCCAGTTGCACGCAGTAATCGATGTCGAAGTTGCGCTGCGCCTGACGAATCAGCCCCAGGTACGAGTTGTTCACCACGACGTGGATGTACGGCAGCTTGAACTGCGCGCCCACGGCCAGCTCTTCGATCATGAACTGGAAGTCGTAGTCGCCCGACAGCGCGACAATCTTGCGGCTCGGATCGGCCTTGGCCACGCCCAGCGCTGCCGGAATGGTCCAGCCCAGCGGGCCTGCCTGACCGCAGTTGATCCAGTGACGCGGCTTGTACACGTGCAGGAACTGCGCGCCGGCGATCTGCGACAGGCCGATGGTGCTGATGTAGCAGGTGTCCTTGCCGAAGTACTGGTTCATCTCCTGGTACACGCGCTGCGGCTTGACCGGTACGTTGTCGTAGTGGGTCTTGCGCTGCATCGTGCGCTTGCGTTCCTGACAGCTGGCCAGCCACTGGCTGCGATCTTTCAGCTTGCCAGCGGTGTGCCACTCGCGAGCGACTTCGAGGAACATCGCCAGGGCGGCGCCTGCGTCGGACACGATGCCCAGGTCCGGCGTCAGCACGCGACCAATCTGCGTCGGCTCGATGTCAACGTGGATGAATGTGCGACCCTCGCTGTACACCGACACCGTGCCGGTATGGCGGTTGGCCCAGCGGTTACCGATCCCCAGCACCATGTCCGATTCCAGCATCGTCGCGTTGCCGTACCGATGGGAGGTCTGCAGACCGACCATGCCGGCCATCTGCGGGTGATCGTCCGGAATCGCGCCCCAGCCCATCAGGGTCGGGATGACCGGGATCCCCGTCAGTTCAGCGAACTCCACCAGTGCCTCGGAGGCATCAGCGTTGATGATGCCGCCACCGGCAACGAGCAGCGGACGCTCGGACGCGTTGAGCATCGTCAGGGCTTTTTCGATTTGCTTGCGGCTGGCTTGAGGTTTAACCACCGGCAGAGGCTCGTAGGCGTCGATGTCGAATTCGATTTCCGCCATCTGCACGTCGAACGGCAGGTCGATCAGCACCGGACCGGGGCGTCCGCTGCGCATCAGTTGAAACGCTTTCTGGAACACGTAAGGCACTTGGCCCGGCTCCATGACCGTGGTCGCCCATTTGGCGACCGGCGAGGCAATGCTGGCGATGTCGACCGCTTGGAAATCTTCCTTGTGCATGCGCGCGCGGGGCGCCTGCCCAGTGATGCAGAGGATCGGAATCGAATCGGCGGACGCTGAGTACAGGCCGGTGATCATGTCGGTGCCGGCAGGGCCGGAGGTCCCGATGCACACGCCGATATTGCCCGCGATGGCCCGGGTGTAACCCTCGGCCATGTGCGAGGCGCCTTCGACGTGCCGCGCCAGCACATGATCGATGGCGCCCAGTTTCTTGAATGCGGCGTACAGCGGGTTGATGGCAGCGCCGGGGATACCGAACGCGGTATCGACCCCTTCGCGGCGCATCACCAGAACGGCCGCTTCGATGGCTCTCATGAGGGGCATTTGTTAGTCTCCTGAACTCGATAGTTTTTGTATGTGCTCAGCCTGATTTGAATTGAAGCGTTTGTGAATGACTGCTTTTGGCAGTTCTGTCGGTATCAGGAGTATCGAATGGACCGTTACACAGAGTTGCGTAGCTACGTACTGATCGCCACCCGAGGCAGCTTCGCGGCAGCGGCGTTAGTCGAGGGTGTGACGCCGGTGATCATGGGCCGACGCTTGAGTGCGCTGGAGGATCGGCTGGGAGTGAAGCTGATTCATCGCTCGACCCGTGGCCTGACCCTGACCGATGCTGGCGAGTCGTATCTGGAGAACGCCAAGACCGTGTTGCAGTCGTTCGACGAGCTGGATGCCAGCATCAGCGAGAACGAAAGCAGCGTGCGCGGGCATTTGGTGGTCTCGGCCCCCGCAGGGTTTGGGCGTCAACACGTGGCCCCGCACGCGCCGGAGTTTCAGGCGCGGTTTCCGGATTTGCAGCTGTCGTTCAACCTCACCGACAACGTGGTCGATCTGGTGCGCGAGGGGTACGACATGAGCATCCGCATCGGTGAAGTGCTGGACCCGAACTACGTGGCGATCCGGCTGTACGCCAACAAGCGCGTGGTCTGCGGCTCCCCGGCGTACTTCGCCGCGCATGGGTTTCCGCACTCCCTCGAAGACCTGGCCGCACACAACTGCCTGACGTTCAACCTGCAAGGGGGGCAGCACCGGGGTTGGACCTTTCAGCGCGACGGCAAGCCGGTGGCGATCAAAGTCACCGGCAACCTGTATTGCAACGATGGCGAGCTGCTATATGACTGGGCCAAGCGCGGGCTGGGCCTGTGCTGGCGCTCGACGTGGGAGATTCAGAACGAGGTGGAGAGCGGCGCGCTGATCACGGTACTCGACGATTTCGCATTGCCCAGTTACGACATCCAGGGGGTATACCCGCAGCAGCATTACCTGCCCGCGAAAGTGCGGTTTTTTATCGGGTTCTTGAAAGAGGTGTATAACCGGCCGGGGTATTGGACGAACGGCGGATAGATCCGGGTGGGCAGGGGGAACCGATCCCCGCGCGGGCGCCACTCAGGCGGTAATCAGTCCGCAGGGGAGGTGTCAGATGTCGATGAAAATACTGGGTCCCGCCCAACCAGGGTTTGGCCTGGACAACAGCGATTTTGCCCACCAGGACGCGTTTAAAGGCAGCGCAGGTGGCGGTCAGCAGAACGGATCGATCAGCTTTGGCGGCGCGGCCGGGGCAGGGGGGCAAGTCAATTTCGGGGGCCAACCGGCTGCCTTGAGTGACAGCCGAGTGGCCGGCGCTCAAGCACCTGCGGATGGCAACGACAGCCTGAGCAATCAGGTCCGAGATTTGGTGCAGCAGATCCTCCAGCTGATTGCGCAGATGATGCAGAACAACCAGAACGCGCCGGGCGCCGGAGGCAACCAAGGCTCACCGGGCTCGGCGCAGAAACCGGCGGCGAACGCTGCCGTGCAACCCTCACCTGCAGAACAGCCCGCATCGCCCGTAGAGCAAGCAGTGGCCGCACCGCAGACAGCGTCGCCTGCCGCAAAAAATGCTGAGACCGATTCGCCTACGAGCGCCGCGAGCAGCACGGCCGCGACAGGAGATGGCCCGGTGGCGGGCAGTGGTCCCCGGTCGTTCAACATCACCAATACCCAGGACCATCCGATCAAGATCGGACAGTTCGATCAGCACGACAAACTGACCGCCGAATTGACGTTGCAGCCAAGCCAGAAAGGCACGATGAAGTTCGAGAACGACACCACCGGGCTGTTGAAGCAGGCAGATGCGGATGGACAGTACAAACCCGATGCCAGCCGCCTGGAGTTCTACAACGGCTTCATTAACACCAGTGACATCGACGGGCGGAACGCAGCGATTCATGCCACCGATGGCAAGGGCTTCGAAATTGGCGATACCCGAAGCGTTGCGGACAAAGCCTCGGCGGATATCGTGTCGGCCGATTCGGCGGGCAACAAAACGGTCGCGGGCTACTACGATGGTTCGACGGACGCCATGCGCAAAGGCGGAGAATTTCTGACCCAAACGCTGGGGACGGGCATGACGTACATGCACCCCAACGATGACACCTTGGGCCAGGGCAACAACCCGATGCGCCACACCGACGCGATGTCGCTAGACGTTACTTTCGGCAAGGCGTGAAGCGCTTGATAACGTCGCTGGGTTGAAATGGGGGGCGAAAGGGTCAGATCAATTCCACCGTGATCGGCGGCAAGCCACGAACTTCACCGACCGCCACGCCGGGCCCCTTGGTCAGGAACATGCCGGTGTAGGAGCCGGTGGTGATGACCAGGTCGGGGGTCACCTGCTCACCCATCTGAGTAAGGTGATTGACCAACCACGGCAGCAAACGGCGCGGGTCGCCTGCCGGGTTGGCACCGTCGCCGGGAACGATGTCTTCGTCACCGAAGGTGAAACTGACTGCAGGTTCGACGAAGGGAAAGTTGGGGTCATACGGCACGAAATCGCCCAGGATCAGTGCGCCATGGTTGAGCAGGTCGGCCAGCGCCAGCAGCGGATCGATCTTCGGCCAGGCGCTGAAGCGGCTCGACACCACTTCGATCGTGGTGCCCATCGAACCGATGCTTGCCAGCACGTCTTCGTCGGAATAGGCCTCAGCGCGCGGGGAGAATTCTCGGTTCAGGCGAAAAGCGATTTCAAGTTCGAGGATCGGTTGCGGGTATTCGATGATTTCCAGCTGACTGCCGCTGGCGAAGAGCCCATCGTCAGGCAGCAGCGAGCCGTTGATCGGACCGCCCTGAGTGGCCTTTGATCCCACTTTCCAACCGCCCACCGTGGTGTCGCGCAATCGCAGGATCTCCCGCTGCACGGCGTACGCACTGGGCGCATCGGCAGGGACGCTGCCAGCGGGAATCTCGGTGATCTTCTGACCGTCGCGCATGGCGTTGACAATCAATTGGGCAATGTTCGCTGGGTGAGACGGTTGATTCACGCGGGACTTCCTTCAGTCAATTGAATGGAAAGCGCCCCACGACGGAAACCCGATCGCGGAGCCAGCGCGTCTACTCTAACCCCATTTGTCGACGACGCAGAACCCCGCGTCGACGATCAGCCGTTCTGGCAACCGTCACCCAGACGCATGTACTCCAGTTTATGGCTGACGCCTTTGCTGTCGACGTATTCAATCTGTGCCTTCACCGGACCGCATTGGCTGGCGGCATTGCTGGCGGTGCTGATGCGCACGACTTTGGCGATGTCCAGATCCTGGGTGTAATCGTATTGCCCGTCCTGAACTTCCGCCGTGGCGGCATGGTTGATCGTATCGTCAGCGAAGGTGAACAGGCTGAAGAATGACAGGACGATGAAAAGAAAGGTTTTCATGGCTAGCTCCGGGTTATCGGCGGGGTGCCGGGCTGAGAGAGTGGCTCGGGTATGGCGCCATTTTAGGGAGCTGACGCGCGGCAGCTGAAATGGTGTCTGTTGATACACGGCATCATCGGCGCTGATGGCCATGCCGCTGGAAGGCGGTAAGGGAGTCTTTTGCGAAAAAAGTGTGCGGGCCGTGGAATAAACCGCGGGCGGGTGCGTCTTGCAGGGGTTCACTGACTGAACGCAGCAGCGTTCACACCTTCCCCCGTTCGAGAGGTCTCACCCATGAATATTCGCTCCCTTCGCTCTGCTGTCGCGGTTGCCGCACTTGCCCTGGCCAGCACCGGATTTGCCACCGCTGCCTCAGCGGCGCCTGTGAAAAATATCGTGCTGGTTCACGGCGCGTTCGTGAACGGTGCCGGCTGGAAGCCGGTCTACGACATTCTGGTGAAAGACGGCTACCACGTGTCGGTGGCCGCGCACCCGCTGACATCCTTCGATGATGACGTGACTGCCGTCAAACGCATTCTCGCCATGCAGGATGGCCCGACCATTCTCGTGGGTCACAGCTACGGCGGCGCGATCATTTCCAACGCAGGCGAAGACAACCACGTCGCCGGTCTGGTGTACATCGCCGCTCACGCGCTGGACGTCGGCGAGACCGAAGCGGCCAATGGCAAGCGTTATCCGAACGCGACCAAAGCGGTGAAAAAGACCGACGACGGGTTCCTGTACCTCGACCCGGCGTTCTACCCGGCGGACTTCGCTGCCGACTTGCCCAAGGCCCAGGCTGAATTCGAAGCCAACGCGCAGGCCCTGACGTCCGCTTCGGTGTTTACCACGCCGGCCACCGTCGCCGCCTGGAAGACCAAGCCCAGCTGGTATGCAGTGGCCAAATCCGACCGCATCATCAACCCTGATCTGGAACGTATGTACGCCAAGCGCGCCAACGCCCACACCGTCGAAATTGACGGCGCCAGCCACGCGGTGTACGAATCGCACCCGAAAGAAGTGGCAGCGTTGATCGAACAGGCGGCGCAGCATGCGCAGGATGGCAAGTGAGTTGACGGCGTGCGTCGTCGTCCTGGGGCTGCCTTCGCACTGATGTTCGCTCGAAACCTGTGGTAGACGCTGAAGACACGACGGTGCAACGCGTGATTGGATGAACCGGTGGGTCAGATAACACATCATTAACTGACCCGACGCCATCGCGGCCGTCGTTCCTCCGGCGGCTCCTACAGGGCCTCAGCGTGTCTGAATCGATTTTTTGGCCTTTAAGCCTTTGGCGTTGTGGCAGGCCGATGACCCGGACTCGCCGCGAAACCCGTAGGAGCAGCCGGAGGCACGACGGCCCCGGCCGTCGCACAGCGCCGCTGCTCCTCAAGGTTTGCGCTGTCTTGGGCGCTTGGCACTCTCTACGCGGAGGGTCCAACCCCATCTGCCTATTCCTTATCGGAATCCACCGCATAAAAAACATGAATTTTATTTATGCGGGGCGACCCTCTACCGTGTACGGACATTCCCATGCACGGTGTGACGATGACTGCCCAACCTCCCGCTGCGAGTGTGGAAGAACATTGGAAGCGCAATCTCGCGGTGTGCGTGGCGGGTTCGTTTACCACGATCATCGCCATGACCCTGCTGCTGCCTTTCTTGCCGTTGTACGTCGAACATCTGGGCGTCAGCGACCCGGCCGCCATCGTGCAATGGTCGGGCGTGGCGTTCGGGGCGACGTTCCTTTCGGCTGCGTTCACCGCGCCGTTGTGGGGTCGATTGGGCGATCGCTACGGACGCAAACTGATGCTGATTCGCGCCAGCCTCGGCATGGCGGTCGCGATGTCGCTGATCGGCCTGGCTGAAAACATTTACCAGTTGGTGGGACTGCGGCTACTGGCCGGTTTGCTGGGCGGTTATGCGTCCGGCGCGACGATCCTGGTAGCGACGCAGACCCCCAAGGCGCGGTCGGGTTGGGCGTTGGGCATGCTGTCGTCGGGGATCATGGCCGGCAATCTTACCGGCCCGTTGATCGGCGGCTTTCTGCCGCCACTGATCGGCATCCGCAACACCTTTTTTCTCGCTGGCGGGGCGATCTTCCTGACCTTTCTCGCCACGCTGTTCATCATGAAAGAAGCGCCCAGGCCAACCCGTGCGGCAGGTGAATCCAGGCCGGTGGCGGTGCGCCTATGGGACGTGATCCCGGACAAACGGCCCGTGATCATCCTGTTCGTGGTGGCCGCTCTGGTGATGTTCTCGATCATGTCCATCGAGCCGATCATCACGGTGTACCTGACCCAGTTGCACACTGAAAACGTGACCGTGATGGCCGGTGTCGTGATGTCCGCCACAGCGCTGGCCAGCGTGCTGTCGGCCTCGCGCATCGGCAAGCTGGCGGACCGCATCGGCCATTCCAAAGTGGTAATAGGGTGCCTGGTCGTAGCGGCGGGGCTGTTGATCCCACAGGCCTTCGTGACCCACGAATGGCAACTGGTGGCGTTGCGTTTCTTGATGGGCATCGCCTTGGGCGGGCTGCTGCCCTGTATCACGGCGATCATCCGGCACACGGTTCCAGACCAGGTGGCGGGACGGATGTTGGGCTACTCGACCTCCAGCCAGTACGTCGGGCAAGTGCTCGGGCCTTTGACGGGCGGCTATCTCGGCGGACATTTCGGCATGCCCATCGTGTTCATCGCCACCAGTGTGCTGATGGCCGGGTGCGCGTTGGTGATGTTCGCCATGCGGCCCTCGGCTGACTGACGCCAGGCATCCTGCACAACGAACGTCGCGCCATTGGCGTTTTGACAAAACCATGACATGGCATCCGGATAATCGCTCACGTGGTGAAACGCCGCTGACCCGAGTCTCGCTTTGCACGGAACCCCATGGATATCAAACACAGCCTGAAGCAACGGATTGTGATCGTCTTCGCCTTCATGAGTGCGCTGGTCGCAGGCGTTTTCGCGGTCGGCATCATCGCCACCGTGCATGTCGTGGAAAAGCGCCTCACCGTCATCAACATGAGCGGCAATCTGCACCGTCTGCTGAAGCTGGACAGCGTCGACGACTGGCGTCACCGGCCGGAAAAGGGCGAGCTGTTCTACGCCGATGACGGCGTGGGCGATCTGGCGATGGCCGATGATCTGCGCGAGTTGCCCGCCGGGTTTCAGGAATTCTGGCGGGGCAAGCGGGCGTATTACGCGATGGTCGCCTCGGTGGGCGAACGCCGGTACGTGCTGCTGCGCGACCAGCGATCCTTTGCGAAGCGTGAGCGCATCCTGTTCGGCGTGGTGCTCATCGGGTTCATCCTCAGCGTGCTGCTGGCGGTATTACTCGGACGCTTGTTGGCGTCGCGGGTGATGGCGCCGGTGTCGCGTCTGGCCGGTCAGGTTCGGCATCGCGACCAGTTGCTTGAACTGGCCCCGGTGCTGGCGGACGGTTACGCGAGGGATGAGGTCGGCACACTGGCGCGTTCGTTCGATGAAACCCTGGGGCGTTTGCGGGCCGCGCTGGGCCGCGAGAAGTTGTTCACCAGCGACGTCAGCCACGAACTGCGCACCCCGCTGATGGTGTTGGCGACTTCCTGCGAGCTGCTGCTGGAGTACCCGCGACTGGACGAACGCTCGCGCACCCAGGTGCAACGCATCAGTAAGGCAACGGCGGGCATGAATCAGCTGGTCGAAACCTTCCTCCTGCTGGCCCGCACCGAAGGCAATAACCCCCCGCAAGGCCAGCGCAGCACACTGTCGCAGATGGCGGACGAGCTGCTCGAAACCTGGCGCGCCCCCATCGAAGACAAGGGCCTGAGCTTTCGCTATGAACCCGGTGAGCACGCAACGGAGCAGTACAACGAGCCGCTGCTGCGTGCGGTCATGGGCAACCTGCTGCGCAACGCCTGGCATTACACCGACACCGGTTTCATTCGGTTGACCCTGAACCGCTGCAGTTTTTCGGTCGAGGACAGCGGCATCGGCATCCCGCTCGAGAAACAGCAGGCCATGTTCCAGCCGTTCGTGAGGGGCGACGAACAGCGCGGGGAGGGGCTTGGGTTGGGCCTGTCGCTGGTCCAGCGTATTTGTGCCAGTCAGCACTGGACCGTGACCCTGACCAGCCGCGCGCATGGGGGATGTTGTTTTCGCGTCGATCTTCAACCGGCGCAATCGGGCCATAGCTGCCTGCCCGATCTGCCAGTCGTTGATCGGGCGAGCAGCCGGGAAGGGTGATCGCGGCTACGCTTGGGTCAGTTGTCGATTCGCCGCCAGAGGAGTCAGCATTGACCGCCATCGCTTCCGAGTTTTTATCCGGTGTTACCCCGGCCCGGGCCAGACGCCAGGCCTGGTGGGCGGGGGGACTGGCGTTTCTGATGTTCGTCGCCGCCAACGGGCACCTGAGCATCATCGGATTCGATTCGCGCTTCGTGCTGTTCGCTCAGGAAATGCTGCGCCACGGCCCAGGCTTTTTCCCCACCATCTACGGCGAGCCCTACCCGGATTATTCAGCGTTCACCCCTTGGCTGATCTACCTCTGTTCGCTGCCATTCGGCCAGGTCACCAGCTTCAGCGCCTGGCTGCCGACGAGCATTGCCTCGGCGGTGACGGTGGGCTTGATGTACCGGCTGCTGTCACCGTACTCGCGACGCTGGGCGTGGCTCAGCATCGCGCTGCTGCTGTTGAGCAATACCTTCATCACCGAAACCCGCGCTGTGTCACCGGACCAGATGCTCGCCACCGTTTCTTTTGCGGTGTTCTACCTCGCCTACGCAGCCGATCATTTCGCATCGGCCCGGCGCCTGGGGGCGGTATTCGCGCTGCTGGTACTAGGGTTCGCGATTTGCGGGCCGATCGGTTTGCTGGTGCCCGCGGCCATCCTGTGCAGCTATTACCTGTTGAACCGGCAATGGCGTCGACTGTGGACCGTAGGGCTGGCGTCGCTGCTGCTGTTGGCGGGCTGTGTGCTGATACTGTTGCTGCTGGCTCGAATCAGCGGTGGCCAGGCGTTGATGGCAGAGGTGGTGCGCACGCAGTTCACTTCGCGGCTGGACGGCGCTGATGGTCGCAGCTCGGTGTTGTGGTATTTCTCCAGCGCGCTGGGCAATTACGCGTTGGCGTATCCACTGGCGTTGGCGGTGCTGGCAAACGTGGCGGTGGTGGCGCGAAAGCCGCGAAGCGAGGCGCTGACGTTGATGTCCCTGTGCGCATTTGCCGGGTTGACGGTCATGCTCGGGATGTCGGTCTTCGAGGTCAAAAAGGCCCGCTACGTGCTGCCGATGCTGCCCATGGCCGCGATCGTTGCGGCGTACCCGTTTCAGGTGCGCACAGGCCGTAGCTTCGGATGGCTGCGGGGCGTGATCCTGGCCCTGTGTTGCTTCATTCCCGGTGTGCTGATGGCCGGTTTGCTGGCTGTGCGCCCGCGTTTCCCCGAGGTCCTGAGTGACATCGGCCCGGTGTTGGCGGTGCTGGGTATCCTGCAGTTGGTCGCCTTGCCATTGCTGATGCGTCCACGCTTGCGGCTGTACGGGCTGCCTGCCTGCGCCGTGTTGGCGGTGTGGATCAGTTACATCGGGGTGTTCGAACCCACCGAACGCACCCTGTACGACACCCGGCATTTCTCCCACGCCGTGCGCGACGCGACCCGTTCGGACAACGCTCCGTTGGTGCTGCATGGCATGGGCAAGGACGCCAAGGCGATCAAGTTCATGGTCAACCTGGACGAAGACCTGCTGCCGCTGTTCACCGAGACGCCGGCACAATTGCTTGCCCTGCAAGGGCCTGCGAACGTCGTCATGAGCAATACGGATTTTCAGGCATTGCAGGGCTCGCGGCTGAGCGATCTGCCGGTGCTGCTCAATGGCCGGTTCGACAAGGAGGATTACATCTTGTTGAGGGTGCCGGGTCCGTAGGCGTGCCCCAGCTCGCGCATCACCGGGAATATGTCCGGATCAATGTCCATGCACACCACGTCGTGACCCACTTCGGCCAACACTGTCGCCTGCACTCGACCCACATAACCGCTATCGAACACGCTGATTTTCATTGGGAGAATTCCTCGCCGTGCGCGCTGTCGGTCGAAGCACAGCCGACAGAGTGCCCGGCGGCTGTTGCGGTCTGTGCCGATTCGGGCTATCGCTCGGCGGCGTCTGGCAGGGAGCGGGGGAAGGTGCGGGCAGGCATGAGCAGCCTTGAGGGGGGCAGTCAGCGACATTGAAGAACGTTCAATGCCGCCGCTGTGATGTCGTGAAGTAGAGGTGCGAGCGGTGGCCGTACAGGCTCAATCGGGAATGACGGCGATCACATCGATTTCCATCAACCACTGCGGCTGCCCCAGCGCAGACACCACCAGCCCCGTGGAGATCGGGAACACCCCCTTCAGCCATTTGCCGACTTCGCGGTAGACCTCTTCTCGGTAGCGCGGGTCGATGAGGTAGATGGTGATTTTGACGACATCTTGCAGCTGACTGCCTGCTTCTTCCAGCAGCTGTTTGACGTTTTTCATGGCCTGTTCGGCCTGCGCACGGGCATCGCCGAGGCCGATGAGGTTGCCGTCGAAATCGGTGCCCAACTGGCCGCGCACGTACACGGTGTTGCCCGCGCGGACGGCCTGGCAGAGGTCATTGTCGAGGGACTGGTTGGGGTAGGTGTCTTTGGTGTTGAACATGCGGATGCGGGTATGGGTGGGCATGGTGGCTTGACCTGAGTGTCGGGAAAGGTCGCCGTCCGTGGCGATGAGTCCTGGGCGTACGGCTTACAGCGGCGGCGCGTCGAAATAATCAGCGCGCACGGCAGCGCCAATCAGGTTGACGATCAGGCGGCCGGCGGTGATGCAACTGATGTGGTTGACGTCGATGGCCGGGGTGATCTCGACGATGTCCATGCCCACCACCTTGCCCTTTTTCACCAGCCCGTGAATCAGCTGCCGAATCTGCACGTAGGTGATGCCGCCCAGCGCCGGGCCTGCGACGCCGGGCATGATCGACGGGTCGAGACCGTCGGCGTCGATGGTCAGATAAAACTGGCCGCCGTCGGGAATCCGATCAAGCACCGATTGCATGCCGTGGTCGTGAACGTCATAGGCGCTGATCAGGTGCGCGCCATAATCCACTGCCGCCTGATAATCCGCCGGGCGACCGCTGCCTTGGGCGCGCAGGCCGATCTGGAAGATCTCGCCGACATGTTCCATTTCCGAGGCACGGCGGATCGGACTGGACAGGCCGTCGCGGACGCCATTGATTTCATCGCGCCAATCCAGGTGCGCGTCGATGTGGATCAGAGTGATCGGACCGCGTCCTTCGTAGGCGCGCAGCACCGGAATCGGGATGCTGTGATCGCCACCGAGAATGATCGGCATCGCCCCGGCGTCGAGGATCTTGCGCACGGCTTGTTCGGATCGCAGGCCGTGGCTGTTGAGGTCGGTGGGGTCGGCGGGGACGTTGCCGCAGTCCACCACCTTCAATGCACGGTTGTCATAGATCGGACCGCCGACGTCGAAGTCGTAGTGGTGCAGGGCGCGGCAGATCCGGTCGCTCATGGCGCGAATGGCATCCGGCGCCTTGCTCTGATCGTTGCTGATGTGCTCGGCGACGTAGGCCTTGCCGAACGGAATGCCGAGAATCGCGACATGCGCGTCGAGCTGGTCGAGGTCAGTGCAGATGGGCGACCACAGGAAGCTCTGATGTTTTTTCGAGGGCGGAACGGTCAGTGGAAAATCCATGGGTGTCTCCTTGGGGGATGCCGGGCAATCGCGCCGGCTAGATGGGGGGCAACAAGCGCCGCGCTCAGCGGTCAAGGCTCCAGAGATAGAAAGCGCCGCAGTTCGACGGTCTGCGGGTTATCGAAGAGGTCGCGGGGCGGTCCGGCTTCATGGACCCGCCCCTGATGCATGAAAATCACCCGGTCGCTGACCCGCCGTGCAAAAGCCATTTCATGGGTGACCATGATCAACGTCATGCCCTCGGCGGCCAGGCCCTCGACCACGTGCAGCACTTCGCCGACCAGTTCCGGATCGAGGGCTGAGGTGATTTCATCGCACAGCAGCACCAGCGGATTCATCGCCAACGAGCGGGCAATCGCCACGCGCTGCTGCTGACCGCCGGAGAGTTGATCAGGGTAATAGTCGAAGCGCTCGCTCAAACCCACCCGTTCGAGCAGCTTGCGCGCCTGGCGCTCGGCGTCTGCACCCGGGGTCTTCTGCACCAGGCGCGGCGCGAGCATCACGTTCTGGCCTGCCGTGAGGTGGGGGAACAGGTTGAAGCCCTGGAAGATCATCCCGACGTTCTGACGCAGCGCGCGCATTGCCGCGCGGTCGTCCGGCTGAATCGGCTGACCGTCAACGGTCACCGCGCCTTCCTGAAAACGTTCCAGGCCATTCAGGCAGCGCAGCAGGGTGCTTTTGCCCGAGCCGCTTTTGCCGATGATGCAGACCACTTCCTTGCGGGCGATTTGCAGGTCCACGCCTTTGAGCACTTCGTTGTCACCGAAGCGTTTGCGCAGGCCGCGAATGTCCACCAGAGCGAAGGCCGCCCCGGCGTCGGTGTGAGGAGACGCAGTCATGAAAGAGGTCCTTGTCGGCGAAGTTGGTGTTCGAGTCGGCGGCTGTACAGCGACAGCGGAAAACACAGAGCGAAATACAGCAGCGCCACCGAGCCGTAGACGAGGAACGGCTGGAACGTCGCATTGGTGATGATCTGCCCGGCGCGGGTCATTTCGACGAAGCCGATGACCGAGGTCAGCGCGGTGGCCTTGACCACTTGCACCATGAAACCCACGGTCGGGGCGATCCCGGCGCGCAGGGCCTGGGGCAGGATCACGTGGCGCAATTGCTCGCCAAAGCTGAGGGCCAGGCTGCTGGCCGCTTCCCATTGACCTGCGTCGATCGATTCGACACTGCCGCGCCAGATCTCGCTGAGGTAGGCGCTGGCGTACAGCGTCAGGCAGATCGAGGCGGCCATCAGCGCGGTGGTTTCGAGGCCGAACATCGACAGGCCGAAATACACCAGAAACAGCTGCAACAGCAGCGGGGTGCCTTGAAACAGTTGCACGTAGAGCATGATCAGACGGCGCACCATGCGCGTGCCCGTGAGGCGTAGCACCACCAGCATCCCGCCCACCAGACCGCCGCCGATGAAGGCAATCAGTGACAAGCCGACCGTCCAGCGTGCCGCCAGTAGCAGGTTGCGCGCGATGTCCCATAGCGTGAATTCGTACATGGCTGACCTCAACGACCGAAGATGAAGCGCGGGCCGGCCCAGTTCAGCAGGCGGCGCAATGCGATGGATAGCAGCAGATAGAGCGCTGCGACGACGATGTACGTCTCGAAGTTGCGAAATGAACTGCTGGCGATCTGGTTGGCGGCGTACGACAGCTCTTGCGCCGAAATCTGACTGCACACCGCCGAACCGAGCATGATGATCACCATCTGCCCCACGAGGGCGGGCCAGACCCGCTTCAATGCTGGGGGCAAGATCACCCGGGTGAAGACCTGCCAGCGGTCGAGCGCCAGGCTTTCGGCGGCTTCGATCTGGCCGCTGGGGGTGGCTTCGATGCCCGACCGGGCGATCTCGCTGACGTAGGCGCCGAGGTTGATGACATTGGCCAGGATCGCCGCCGTCAGTGCGGTCATCGTCAACCCCAGTCCCGGCAGGCCGAAAAAGATGAAGAACAACTGGATGATGAACGGCGTGTTGCGGATCAGCTCGACGTAGGCGCCCACCAGCCAGCGGGCCCATAGCGGACCTTTGCTGCGGATCACCCCGCAGGCAATGCCCAGCAGCGTGCCGAACACCGCAGCGATCAGGGTCAGGCCAACCGTCAGGGCCAGGCCGTCGAGCAGCGAAGGCCATTGCGTGAGTACCACAGAAAAATCGAGGGTCATGATTCAGTCGTTTCCACAGTGAACGCGCCGTCGTTGAGCAGGCCCCGCACGTCAGCCAGCTGGTCCAGGCGCGTCAGGTCATCGAACAGGCGTTGAGCGCGGGGAACGGTCCAGACGGCGGTCGCGCAGTGCATGAACTTGCGATGCAGTTGGGGGCCTGAAAGGGGCCGTGACGCCGATCCCACGGGCATCGCGCAAAAACCTTCGACGCAGCGGCCGTCGCGGCCCACGAGCTTGACCCATGCACCTTCGGGCGCAGCGTCGAGCAAGGCGGGGTCCCAGCGCGGGCTGCTCTGCATGTGTACGCGCTTCATCAGCTGTTGCAGGTCAGCCCGTGCCAGCACCGCCGCGTCCAGTGACGCAAGGGTGATGTCGCCGAACAGTGCCGTGCAGGCGAGGGCGAAGGGCATGCTGAACTGAGCCTGCTGGCGCGTGACCGGGGCGTCATGGACCAGGTTCTGGCGCACGATAGGCGGCACGTCGCAGAGGATCGCGTCAATGTCCTCGACCCGGAGTTCGCCCTCGTCAAGCAATGCCCGCAGGGCATCGATCGCGGCATGGGACGACAGGCACACCGGCACCCGTTTGATGTCCACGCCGGGGTCGGTCAGGCGCCAGGAATTGCCCAAGTCGGGCAGGGGATCGAGCAAGCCGCCGTTGAACATCGCTGCCAGGCCCCTCTCATGTTCGATGACGTCGAGCGGACCGCTGCTGCCAGTGCCGGCCAACAGTGCGGCGATGACGCCGGCTTCGCTACTGCGCCCTGCCAGAAGCATTTTGGCGTCGCTGCCGAACCCGGCTTTCATTCCGCCGGTGCCTGTTACCGCAAGTGCGAGTGCCGCGGCGGTCTGTTCTGCGTTCAGCCCCAGTGCGTGGCTGGCGGCCGCGCTCGCACCGACCACGCCGAGCACCCCGGTGGTCCACCAGCCCCGGTCGTAAATCTGCCGGGTCAGCGCCTTGGCCAGCGCGTATTCGCATTCGGCCCCGGCGACAAACGCCGCGAGCAGTTGCGCGCCACTCAGGTCGCGCATCTGTGCCACAGCCAGCGCAGCCGGCAGGATCACCGCCGAACCGTGGACGAAACCGGGGTAGCTGTTGTCATCGAAATCCAGCGCGTGAGCGGCCGTGGCGTTGGCAAACGCCGCTGCCGGGGCCGCCACCGTGTGCGATTGACCGAGCACCGTCGCGTCGCCTGCACCCGCCGTGACTGCAATCACCGCGCGAGCCTGAGCGGCGACCGTGCTGCGACTGCCGCCCAGCGCCACGCCGAGGGTGTCGATCAGGCAACGTTTGGCGGCGTCCTGCACTGCAGGCGGGACGTCCGCCAAGTGCAGGCCCGAACTCCAGCGCGCCAGGGTGACCAGGGAGGGGGTGAAATCGCTCATGGTTATTCCGGCAGGTCGCCCGCCGGGGCGCCGAGCCATTTCTGCGAGATGGCATCCAGCGTGCCGTCCGCCTTGGCCTGACGAATGATCTCGTTGACCTTGTTGCGCAGTTCCGGCTCGTCCTTGTTCATGCCGATGTAGTTGGGTGCGTTGGACAGCACCACCTTGAGCGCAATGTCCATGTTCGGGTTCTTCTGCTTGAGCGCGGCTGCCACGGTGGTACCGATGGCGACCATTTGTGTTTGCCCGGACAGGAACGCCGAGATGCTGCTGTTGTTGTCTTCGAAGCGCTTGGTGATCGCGTCCGGGGCCATGTCGGTCAGCTCTTTGTCCTGCATCGAGCCACGGGTCACGGAAACGGTCTTGCCCGCCATGTCGCCCATGGACTTCACGGGCAGCTCGGCCTTGCCGAACACCGCATCGAAGAACGGTGAGTAGGCGATGCTGTAATCGATGACCTTCTCGCGCTCAGCGGTCTTGCCCAGGGAGGAGATGGTGAAATCCGCCTTGCCGGACTGGATGTAAGCCACACGGTTCGGCGCGGTCACCGGCACCAGTTGCAGCTTCACCCCCAGCTTGTTCGCCATCAGGTTGGCGACGTCGATGTCCAGGCCCTGGGGCACCATGTCCGGGCCGACATAGCCGTAGGGCGGGTAGTCAACGGGCACGGCGACGCGCAGTTCCTTGGCCTTGAGGATGTGCTCCAGCGCGTCCCCCGCCTGGGCGAAGGGCGAGCAGAGCAGGGCGCTGAGCGCGGCGATGACGAGGGTGTTGCTGAAGGGCTTGCACGGTCTGGCTTTCATCAGGACGCTCCGGTAGATGAAGGGGTCGAATCGGATAAAAAACGGCAGAAATCGAAAGCGGGCTTAGCCCAAGTCCCACCACTCGCCGAGGCTGAGCAGCTTTTCTTCGGTGTGGGTGACCGAGGCTTCTACGTCCTGGGTCGAGGCGGCCGACATCAACGCCACCAGCATCTCGCTGACCAACATGGCCGGGACGATGGTGTCGTAGAACGACGGGGTCTGGTTCTTCACGATGATGGTCTCTGCCGCCAGTCGGGCCGTGGGCGAGGTCAGGCTGTCGGTGATGGTGATGATGCGCACGCCCTGTTGGTGCAGGTAATTGGTCAGGGTGATCAGGCGCCGGGAATAACGCGGCAGGCTGCACACCAGCGCCACATCCTTGGGGCTGGTCTGGTGGATGATCGACATGACGCCGCTTTCGCCCGCGCCTTCCACCAGCCGCACGTTTTTCGCGAAATACGAGGCCACGTGGGAAAACTGAAACGCCACGCCGAACGACGAGCGCATGCCGAGGCAGTAGACCTGGCGCGCCCCGGCCAGCAGCGCGACGGCGCGGGAAATCGCCCGCAGGTTGTCGTGGCTGCACATCGACTGAATCTGTTCGATGGCGTTGTTGGCCATGTCCTGAATCACACGCTGTTCGCCGACGCGCTGTTTGAGTTCGACCAGATCGTGGGCGCGAGAACCGTAAGCGCTGTTCTGACCGCGTAACGCGTCGATGAACAGTTCACGCAAGGCGTCGTAGCCGGACAGTCCCATCCGCTTGGCCAGGCGGGTCATGGTCGACGGGGGCACGTTGGCCAGTCGAGCGATGTCTCGCATCGACATCACCGCAATCTCGTGGGGGTTGTCCAGGATGAAACTGGCCGCCGCGCGCTCTTGCCGAGGAAAATCCTCGAACTGTTGTTGAAGCTGGCTGCAGAGCTGTTCGCGGTCCATCGGGTGCGTCACCTGACGAGGAAGTTACAGGTGAAATTGCAACGCCTGTGCCAGAAATTTTCAGAATGATTCAAGTGATTCATTTTTGCGAGAGGGCGCATTCGTCACCCTCGACCCGGGCAGCAACGGGGCGCTTCGATTTCGATTGGGTTGATTCAAAAATCGTTGGGGATGATCCAGCTGCCGCAGGGGCGACCGCTTCCAGCGGCAGTCGGCGGCATGGAAACTCGACGTGTGCCCGTGCATTGCGGTGGTGCGGCGCACCGCGTCAGTGCGGGTTCAGTCCGTGATGGAATGACCCGTTGCTTTTATTTCGCTTGTGAGCGGGCGGGCTTCATCGCTTAGATAGGCGCCATTCCCACAGTCCCCAGGACGTCTGAGCATGGCTTTCCCCTCCGTCAGCAATTCCATTTCCTTCGTTCATCCCCTCTCCTTGACCCATGGCAAAAACGCTGAGGTCTGGGACGTTGACGGCAAGCGCTACATTGATTTCGTGGGCGGCATCGGGGTGCTGAATCTGGGGCATTGCCATCCGCACATCGTTGCGGCGATTTGCGAGCAGGCGCAGCGCATGACCCATTACGCCTTCAACGCCGCGCCCCATGTGCCGTATCAACACTTCATCGAGCGCCTCGCGGCGTTCATTCCGGTGAGCTACCCGGTGAGCGGCATGCTCACCAACAGCGGCGCCGAGGCGGCGGAAAATGCCTTGAAAGTGGTTCGCGCCTTTACCGGTAAAACCGCGGTGGTGGCGTTCGATGGGGCCTTTCATGGTCGCACGCTGGCGACGCTGAACCTCAACGGCAAGGTCGCGCCATATAAGCAGAAGGTGGGCGTACTGCCGGGGCCGGTGTTTCATGTGCCATACCCGAGCGTGGACAACGGGGTGTCGGCAGAAGAGGCATTGAAGGCGCTGGATCGCTTGTTCAGTGTGGAGATCGACATCGACGAAGTGGCGTGTTTCATCATCGAACCGGTGCAGGGCGAGGGTGGCTTTCTGGCGCTTGACCCGCTGTTTGCGAAAGCGCTGCGCAGGATCTGTGACGACAAGGGAATCGTGTTGATCATCGACGAAATTCAATCGGGCTTTGGGCGGACGGGCGAGCGGTTTGCGTTCAGCCGCTTGGGCATTGAGCCGGATGTGTTGCTGCTCGGCAAAAGCATTGCCGGTGGGGTGCCGCTGGGCGCGATGGTCGGGCGTCGGTCACTGATGGACGCGCTGCCCAAGGGTGGCTTGGGCGGGACCTATTCCGGCAACCCGATTGCTTGCGCGGCAGGGCTGGCGACGCTGGACGTGATGACCGACGCTCATCTGTCGGCATGGGGCGAGCAGTATGCTTCGACCGTGCAGCGTCGTTATGAGCGCTGGCAGGCCGAGACAGTCTCACCGTATCTGGGCCGCCTGACCGGGGTGGGGGCCATGCGTGGTATCGAGCTCATCACCCCTGAAGGCCGACCGGCCAGCGCTCAGATGACGCAGCTGCTGGAGATTGCCCGGGAGCGCGGCCTGCTGCTGATGCCGAGTGGTAAATCCCGCCACATCGTGCGATTGCTCGCGCCTTTGACCATCGAGCCTGAGGTGTTGAACGAGGGGCTGGACATCCTCGAAGCGTGCCTGGCGGCGCTCGACTGAGGTCCATTTGCAACGCGGGATGAACCGGGGACCTTGCTGCAGGCGATACACCGCATGCACAGGTTTTACTGCCGCTGCGCGCCAGATCGCTGCCGTCGTGCCTCCGGCGTCTCCTACGGGGGTAGCGTCGAACGAGCTTTGTGCGGGCGACGCAGACAGCGTCGTTCGTGAATGCCGACACACCGCTATCGCTGCCGTCGTGCCTCCGGCGTCTCCTACAGGGTTGTGTCGAACGAGCTTTGTGCGGGCGACGCAGACAGCGTCGTGCCTGAATGCCGGCACGCCGCAATCCTGTAGGCGCTGCCGGAGGAACGACGGCCGCGAAGCGTTGGGTCAGTGGACACTGAGCTGACTGACCCACTGCTTTCACCGCCGTCGCACGATCCGCTGGCTCCCATGGCCCGGCGCAGGCCGAAAGATCACGACCGGAACCCCCTGGCGATATAAAACGCACGTCTCGCATCGCGCGCACTCCAACCCCTGCATTCCCCAAAAAGAGGCAGCGGCCATGGGTTCTCATCTTCCCGAACACGATCCCGTCGATCCAGCCGACGACACCCCCGAATACCCCCTGTCAGCACCGATCAAACCCAATGATCCGGAGCGGCGCAGCGAACAGTCCAGAGCGGAAACCGCCGGTTGCGTGGAGGAGCGAGCGGATGAGAAACGACCGCCTCAGCCATGAGGTCGCGTCATGGGGCGGGCCCCTCGTATTCGCCACGAATGATGATTGCGCTTGGAAACCGGCGCCAAACGCGAAAGAATGCGCCTTTCGTCGTGCGCAGGGTTCGCACCGCGAACGATCATTGGCGGAGGGAGCACATTTGAACCAGCTAAGACGCCTCAAGAGCGGAATTCAGGGGCTGGATGAGTTATTGAAGGGAGGCTTCGTCGCGGGGTCTTCCTACATCATTCAAGGCCGCCCCGGTTCAGGCAAAACCATTCTGGCCAACCAGATCGGCTTCAACCATGCCCGCGACGGCGGTCGCGTGCTGTTCGCAACGCTTCTGGCCGAGCCCCACGAACGGCTGTTCCAGTTTCTGTCCACCCTGAGCTTCTTCGACAAAGACAAGATCGGCGATCAGATCCAGTTCGTCAGCGCTTTCGACACCATGGAGAACGACGGGCTGGATGAAGTAGTCAAGCTGCTGCGTCGGGAGATCGTGCGGCAGAAATCCACTGTGATGATCCTCGACGGCCTGCTCAACGCCCGCTCTCGCGCGGATTCGCCGCTCAACACCAAGCGTTTCATCTCCGAACTGCAGGGTCACGCGGCCTTTGCCGGCTGCACCGTGTTCTTTCTCACCAGCTCGCAACTGGACGATGGCAGCCCTGAACACACCATGGTTGACGGCGTGCTGGAGCTGGGGGAAGAACTGGTGGGCACCAAGTCCATCCGGCGTATCAAGATGCGCAAGACCCGTGGCAGCAGCGCCATTCCCGGCGCCCATGAATGCGAAATCACCGACGACGGCCTGGTGGTGTACCCGCGCCTGGAAAGCACGGTGACCCATTCCGCGATGCGTGACAGTGATCATCTCACGGTCATTTCCAGTGGCATCGCTGGCCTGGACCGGCTGATCGGCGGCGGTGTGATGGCCTCGTCGGTCACATTGCTGATGGGGCCTTCGGGGGCCGGCAAGACCTCGTTAGGACTGAGTTTTCTCGGCCAGTCGACGGTGGAAGCGCCAGGCCTGCATCTCGGGTTCTATGAGTCACCTCAGCGGCTGCGCATGAAAGCCGCGTCCCTGGGCGTCGATTTCCACGCCCTCGAAGCCTCCGGTGCGCTGACGATCCTCTGGAAATCCATCAGTACCGAATTGATCGACAAGCTGGCGCTGGATCTGCTGCGCGTCGTCGAAGAGAAATCCATCAAACGGGTCTTCATCGACAGTCTCGGCGGCATGACCCGAGTGGCCGCGGACAAGTCGCGCATTCTCGACCTCTACACGGCGCTGATGGGCGAATTGCGTGCTCGCAACGTGACGGTGGTCGCCTCGTGGGAAGTCATCAGCCTGCTGGGAGGCGAAATCGACGCCCCTGCGCCCGACCTGTCGTGCATCGTCGACAATTTGCTGGTGCTGCGCTTCGTACAGGAACAGGCTGAACTTAAACGTCAGCTGTCCATTCTTAAAATAAGGGACAACCCCTACGATCCGGCATTACTGGAGGTGCTCTTCAGCGATCAGGGTCTCGACGTCAAAAAGGTTCATTTCCATGCCGCTGGCGAAAACCATCACGCGTAACGGTCGTGACCGCGGCCGCGATCTCGCTTCGGGCTGGTCAAGCGGATCGAGGCCGTCATGACCACGATATTGATCGTCGATGACGAGTACCTGATCGCCGACGTGCTGAGTTTTGCCCTGGAAGACGAAGGCTATCTGACGGTGACCGCAGGCAGCGGTCACCGGGCGTTGGCCATTCTGGAGCGGGAACGTCCGCAGCTGATCATTACCGATTACATGATGCCGGGCATGAATGGCATCGAACTGGCGGAGGCGGTGAGGGCGCACAAAACGTTGCATGAGATTCCGATCATGTTGATGAGCGGCGCTCAGGCGCATCTCGGCATCGCGCGTCGGGACCTGTTCCTTGAGGTGTTCGACAAGCCATTCGACATTCATGCCATGGTCGCGAGAGTCAAATCCCTGCTGACGCCCGATGGAGCTTGAACGACGACAATCGGCCCCCGTCACCACCCGTGGCGCCCATGCTCGAAGACCTGGGGCACCGAGTGCAGATCGCCAGTCACGGCGACGAATCGCCGGCCTTGACTCGCGAACACACTGATTTCGATCTGACGATCGCGGATCACCGCGCGCCGACGCTGTCTGGTGCCGAACTCGCCGAGCATGTTTCCCGCTTGCGCCCGGCCCTGGCGATCATCACGCCCTTGGGCTTCACAGACACCCTGTCGCCGCTGGCCCAGCGTCTACCTCGCTTGCCCAAGCCCTTCAAACAGTCGGAGCTGGCACGCGCCATTGCTTCGATCGGAACCTGAGGGTTTTGCCCCTCCACGCGCATTAGCGCAGCACGATGATTTTCGACACCAGATCGGCGCTGTTTCTGGCTTGCAGTTTCTTCATCAGTCGGGCGCGGTGGACTTCAACGGTGCGGTGGGAGATCGACAGCTTGCGCGCGACTTCCTTGCACGTCAGCCCGTTGACGATGTGCGCAGAGATCTCACGCTCCCGCGGCGTCAAGTTCACGGTGGGGCGAAAGGCCCGGTCCATGCGTTCGAAATGCCAGACCATCAGTTGAAACGGCTCATCAGGCGTGAGGGTGTAGCCGTTGGCGCGCGCCCAAAACACTTCGCCGCTCTGGTGCTGCATGAAGCGCTCGTCGGAATAGGCGCCATTGCGGGCGTTGCGCAACCAACTCAGGCTGCGTTCGCCGATGGCCTGGTAATCGGCCTGTGAAGGATAGAGTTTCAGAATCAGCTGATCGGCCAAATCTTCACGCTGATACCCGAACAGCGCCAGAAAGGCGGCGTTGAAATCCAGCATGCGACGATTGCCGGTGATCACTTGCGGCGCAGGCGAGACTTGAAACGCCAGACGCTCCAGGTCCTGCAGGTGGTCGGACTCATCGTTCATCGCGCGGCCTCGCTGTTTCCTGTCGTCTTCCTGACCAGTATCGGTCCCTGAACTACTCATCCCTATACGTAGTTGTACGAACTGGCGAGGGGGCTTCGTGGTGGGCATTGTAAAGAACGCCTGCTCATTGCGAAGGAGAAAATAACAATGGTCAATGACACCGTATCCATCGTCGCCGCCGGTCACACCCGGTTCGGGCGGCTGGACGACACCCTTGAGGACCTGATCGTGCAGGTCACCCGCCAGGCGCTGGACGATGCCGCGATCGAAGCCTCGGACATCGACGCCGTCTTCCTCGGCCACTTCAACTCCGGTCTGGTCCCGGACGGCTTTCCGGCCTCGTTGGTGCTGCAAGCCGACCCCGCCCTGCGCTTCAAACCCGCCACCCGCTGTGAAAATGCCTGTGCGTCGGGTTCGGCCGCGATTCAGGCCGGGATCAACGCAATCCGCTCCGGTGCCGCTGAACTGGTGTTGGTGGTCGGCGCCGAGAAGATGACCGCCAACACTACCGCCCAAGTGACCCGAGCGTTGGGGGGTGCGGGGTATCAGAACGATCCTGAGGAAGCCGGCCTGAGTTTTCCTCAGCTGTTCGGGATTGCCGCGAACCAGTATCGCGACCGCTACCAGAGCCCGATGGCGGCGATGGCGGCCATTGCCGCCAAGAACCACGCCAACGCCATGGCCAATCCGCTGGCCCAGATGCACAAGGCGATGACGTTCGAACACTGCAACACGGTGTCGGAGAGCAATCCGCTGATCGCTTCGCCCTTGCGCCTGAGTGACTGCTCGCTGATCACCGATGGCGCGGCGGCGATCATCCTCGCTTCGCCGCAACGGGCTCGCGCCTTCCGTCGCGAGGTACTGATCCGTGGCAGCAGCCAGGTCAACGACGTGCTGCCCATCGCGCAGCGCGACATTCTGGCGTTCGAAGGGCCTCAGCGGGCGATCCACGCGGCGTTGCGTCAGGCCGGAGTCACGCTGATCGACCTCAATTTTGCCGAGGTGCATGACTGTTTCACCATCGCCGAGTTGCTGATCTATGAGGCCATGGGGCTGGCGCCGAAAGGTGAGGGTCATCGAGCGCTGGACGACGGCATCGTACAGGCCGGAGGGCGTTTGCCGGTCAATCTGTCCGGCGGCCTGAAAGCCAAGGGGCACCCTGTCGGGGCGACCGGCGTGTCGATGCATGCCATGGCCTTTCATCAACTGACCGGCAATCCCATCGGCCTCGCCGCACCTGATGCCGAATTCGGGCTGCTGTTCAACATGGGCGGCATGGCGGTCGCCAATTACGCCACCGTGCTGCAAGCGCGGAGGGCCTGAGCATGAATATCGCCCATTGGTTGAACGACGCGGCCCGCCGTTGGCCTGAGCGTCCGGCGCTGTTTCACGGCAGCGTACAGGTGGCGGACTACGCCGAATTTGCCCGTCGCGTCCGGGTGCGGGCGGCTTATCTGCGTGCAGCACACGGTGTCGAATCGGGGGATCGCGTGGCGCTGTTCATGAAGAACTGCTGCGAATACCTCGAGCTGTTTTACGCGATCTGGTGGATCGGCGCGGTGGCGGTGCCGATCAACTGCAAGCTGCACGTTGCCGAAGCGGGCTGGATTGCCGAGAACGCCGAGGCTCGGCTGATGCTGACCGACGACGGCAACCAGTTCGTTGCCAACGAATTGCCTGCCCACTGCGCGGAGCTCCCGGTTCAGGCCTCCTTGGCGAGGGTCGACAGTGGGGACGTTGCCCTCGACGTGCCCGTTTCCCGCACCGCCGGTGACCTTGCCTGGTTGTTTTACACCTCGGGCACCACCGGCCGCTCCAAGGGGGTGATGCTGTCCCACGGCAACCTGATGGCGATGTCGCTGTGTTACCCGCTGGATGTGGATCAGGTGTCTGCCGACGATGCCGTGGTGTACGCCGCGCCGATGTCCCATGGCGCGGGGCTGTACAACTTCATTCACGTGCGTTGCGGCGCCCGGCACGTTGTGCCCGCCTCTCGCGGGTTCAAGGCGGCGGAGCTGTTCGATCTGGCGCGGGGCCTGGAGCAGGTGTCGCTGTTCGCGGCGCCGACCATGGTCAAGCGCATGGTGGAAGAGGCGCGTCGTCAGGGCTATTCCGGCGAAGGCCTGAAGAGTGTGATCTACGGTGGTGCGCCCATGTACGTGGCCGATCTGCGGGAGGCGGTGGACGTGTTCGGTCCGCGTCTGATTCAGATCTACGGCCAGGGTGAAAGTCCGATGACCGTCACTGCCCTGGGTCGTGAGGCCATCGCCGACCGCGCCCACCCGCACTGGGAGCGCTGGGCCGCGTCGGTGGGCATGGCGCAGTCCTGCGTCGAGATCAAAATCGTGGACGCCCAGCGGCAGGTCGTTCCCAGCGGGCAAGCCGGAGAAATCGCCGTGCGAGGCGCGACCGTGATGCAAGGCTATTGGCGCAATGAGGCAGCGACTCGCGAAACCCTGGTAGAGGGCTGGTTATTTACAGGCGATATCGGCTACCTGGACCCCGACGGCTGCTTGACCCTGACCGACCGCTCGAAAGACGTGATCATCTCCGGCGGCAGTAACGTGTACCCCCGGGAAGTCGAGGAAGTGCTGGCGACGCACCCCGGCGTGTTCGAGGTGTGCGTGGTGGGGGAAGCGGACGCCGAGTGGGGCGAATCCGTGGTGGCATTCGTCGTGGCGCGCGAAGCCCAGTCGGTCGACCCGCACGGGCTGAATGAGTGGTTCGTGTCGCGCATGGCCTCGTTCAAGAAACCTAAGAAATACGTGTTCTGCGACGAACTGCCGAAGAACAGCTACGGCAAGGTGCTCAAGACCGATTTACGCCTGTGGCTGAAGGAGCGCAGCGCGGCGGCGGTGTGAGCGCGACGTTTGACCCTGATGTTTTTCCTTGAATAACAACAAAAGACAGGAATACAACCATGGCAATTCAACAGCAAAACCCTGGACGGCAGCGGCGTCGCGCCTTTGTCGGCGCCATCTCCGGGCACCTCATCGAATGGTATGACTACGGCGTCTATGGCTTTCTGGCGGTGTACATCGGCGGGGCGTTTTTCGTCTCGGACAATCCGACGACCAGCCTTTTGAGCAGCTTTGCCGCGTTTGCGCTGAGCTTCTTCATCCGGCCACTGGGCGGGCTGTTCTTTGGCCCGCTGGCCGACAAGATCGGTCGCCGCAAAACCCTTATTACGGTGCTGGTGATGATGGCGGGGTCGACCTGCCTGCTCGGGCTGCTGCCGACGTATGCGTCGATAGGGCTGGCGGCGCCGGTGCTGCTGATCCTCATCCGATGCCTGCAAGGCTTTTCGGCCGGCGGCGAAATCGGCACCATCACCAGTTTCATTTCCGAGTATGCGGGGCCGGGACGTCGAGGCTTTTCCACCTGCTGGCTGATGGTCACGGCGGTCTTGGGGCTGCTGCTCGGCGGCGCTGTTGCCAACGGCATGACGTGGGCACTGGGGGCGGAAACCATGCAGGCCTGGGGCTGGCGCGTGCCGTTTCTGATCGCAGGCCCCATGGGCCTGATCTCGATGTACATCCGCCTGAAGCTCGAAGACAGCCCGGAATTCCTCGCCCTGCAAAAAGCCGGGGAGACGTCCAAGGCGCCGCTGCGTGAGGTCTGGCAGTGGAAGCGGGCGATTGCGCTGGTGTTCTTCATCATCACCCTGCACAGCTCGATCTTTTATCTGGTGCTGACCTTCGCCTCGACCTACATGTCGCGCATCCTCAAGTTCGACAGTGGCACCACGTTGTTCTATGTCTTCATCGCCAGCCTGGCCGCGGCGTTCGTCATGCCGCTGGGTGGGGCGTTCACCGACCGTTATGGACGCAAGCCCTTTCTGATGGTGGTCGGGGTGCTGGCGACCCTGGCGATGTACTGGTTCTTCAAGGCGGCCCCGACGGCGACCCCCGGGACGTTTATCTGGCCCTTGATGGCGGTGGCGATTCTGTTCGGTCTCTACGCGTCTTCGACCTACGCCACCATGAGCGAGCTGCTGCCGACGCGGATTCGCTCGACAGGCATCGCGGTGGCGTACAACATTCCGGTCGCGGTGTTCGGCGGCAGTGCGCCGTTGATTTCCACCTGGCTGATTCAGCAGACCGGTGACATCAGCTCGCCGTGGTATTTCTACATCGGTACCGGGGTCGTGTCGCTGATTGCGTTGAGCATGCTGCGGCAGGAGGACTTCGTCGCCTGCAGCCATGCCCTTCAACCGGTGGCGCCGGACCGCATCGCCGCGTCAGTTCCCACAGCGTCGCCTTCTACCAAAGCCAGCCACAGCCCCGCAGCTTGATCCCGCTTGCCTGCGCCGTACCGTTCGAGCGGTGTGCGGCGCAGGCCATTCCCTTCGATACAGGCTGTCTCCCTCGCGGACCTGGCGTCTGCGCAACTGAGCCTGCAGGCACAATTGGCGGACAGCTATGTGCGGCTGCGCGGGCTGGATCAGCAGACCCGCTTGCTGGAGCAGACGACCCAGGCGTTCAGTCGCGCGGTGGATTTGACCCAGGGCCTGCACGAAGGCGGCATCGTCTCCGGCCTCGACGTGGCACGGGCGACCTCGCAATTGTCGTCGGCCAAATCGCAGCTTAGGCAGAACGCTGTGCAACGGGCCGTGCTGGAACATGCCATTGCCGCATTGACCGGGGCCTCAGCCTCGCGGTTCAGACAAACAGGGCGCAATCGGCTACCCGGAAGTGGTCGTCGCGCAAACCGCATCATTACAGGCGCAACGCAGCGTGCTGGATCTGCAGACCCAACAACTGGCCGCCAGCGTCGGGCTGGTCAAAGCGTTGGGGGGAGGATGGAACGTGTCGGAACTGGCGGTCAACGACACGCTTGGTACGCCGCTTCAATGAGCCCTTGCGTAAAAAAGCCCCGCTGAATACGCGGTTCAGCGGGGCTTGCCTGTCACAGCGTCGATCAACGCTGATAAGCGGCCTTGTGCAAATTCACGAACGCCTGAACGGTCATCGGCGCCTGGCCCGTGACTTCCGCAATGATGGTGTCTTCACCTTCGAACACGCCGTGCTGATAGTCCTGCGCCACTTCGATCAGGTGCTGACGAAGGAATGGGCCCAGTCCCGATTCGGTCATTTCTTTATCGTATTGCTCAAGGCTGATGGGGACGTAGGTGATAGGGCGTCCCAGCACTTCACCCACGGCGTCGGCGACGCCTTGCTGACTCAACTCGATCGGGCCGTTGAGGTTGTAGGTCTTGCCAGCATGGGGCTGCGGGTTTTGCAAAAGGGCCGCAATGAAACGCGCCTGATCTTCAGCCGCGATGGGGGCGTGTCGACCGTCGCCGAACGGCAGGCGGATTTCGCCACGCTCAACGATGTGTTTGCGCCAATGCGGGTACAGCAACCACTGAGCGAAATAGGTCGGGCGCAGGTGGGTGGTCGCGAGCCCCGACCAGTCGAACACGCGCTCTGCCGTGTAGTGGTTCAGGGCCGCATTGCTTTTGGCAACCCGGCGTGCGGAGATCTGCGACATGTTGACCACCGAGCTCACGCCGGCTTCTTTCGCCGCCAGTGCGAAACGCGCGCTGGCGTCAATAATGCCGGGATGGATGGGGTAAACGAAATAGGCCGATTCAATGCCTTCGAGGGCTGCACGCAGCGAATTCAGGTCGTCAAAATTGCCAATCGCGACCTCGGCACCCCGTTCACGCAATTCAGCAGCGCGGTGGTCGTCGGTGCGTACCAGGGCCCGGACGGGAATGTGTTGTTCGCGCAGGATTTCGACAGTTCTACGGCCAGTGAAGCCTGTGGCGCCAGTGACGAGCAACGTGGGTTGAGACATGATCGTTCCTTAATGTCTGAAACCGCTTGCGCGGCGAGGTGAGTTATATGAAGCTTGTAATCCAAATTAGATGGTGATCGGAATCTAATGTCAACCGCATTTCTGATCATCGGTCAGAAAAGAGGCGTTCGATGCGCAAGAGCAAAGTGGAAACGGCCGCAACCCGGCAGAAAATCATCGAGGTGAGCCGGACAGAGTTTCGTCGTCACGGCATCGATGGCAGTGGGTTGACGGCGCTGATGGCAGCGGCGGGGATGACGCAGGGTGGGTTTTACAAACACTTTTCGTCGAAGGCGCAACTGGTGGCGGAAGCGACGAAAGCCTCCGTTGACGACCAGCTGGCGAAGTTGGGAGCGTTGGGCGCGTCAGGCGATCCGGGGGAGGCCTTCAACGCCTCAGTCGCCACCTACCTGAGCGTGCAGCACCGGGATGAAGAGAGCGGCTGCCCTTATGCAGCCTTGGGCAGCGAGCTGGCCAGGGCTGAAGAACCGGTGAAGAGTGTGGCCGTTGAAGGGTTCGAGCGCACCCTGGCGTTGCTGACTGAGCAGTTGGAGGCGGCACAACCTGCTGCGCTGATGGGCCCGGCTAGCCGTGATCAGGCCATGCTGAGCTTGTGCGCGATGATGGGGGCGATGACGGTTGCCCGGATGACCGAAGGTGATGCGCTGTCAGAGGAGGTATTGGCGGCGGTCCGTCGTCAATTGATCGTCGAACCACCGTCAAAATCGAGCGATTAGAACTTTTGTCCAGAGTCATCAGTTGCCGTCAGCGACCTTGCGTTCGATTTCGGCAGTCTTGCGTTTCAGTTCTTCCGCCTCTTGCTCTTTGGTGCGGATGGAGGTCGGCGTGATGACTTCGTCTACAGCGCGGGTATCGTCATCGCGGTCTGCGAGATCCCGTTCGACCACATTGACCGGTTGGCCGGAGGCATCGGTGGGCGGCGCGTTGGCGGGACGATTAGCGGCGTCGGGGTGGCTGCGGTGGTCGTTACTCATGTTGGTATCCTCTGGGGGTTTGACTGTTGGAGGATGCACATCGAGACGAGTTCGAGAAATATTGCCGAGCGGCTCTGCAGCGTCAGGCGCCAAATCGCAGGCAGAAAAAAGCCCGCTGGGGAAGACGGGCTTAAAAGGATCAAAAGGAGTAAGTGCAGATTGAACCGTCGGACGTGAACATTTCGTGAAAACGGTTTTATGACTGATTCCTATTTAACAATTGGCGACGAACGGTCATGCCTTGCACGCTGATGCCGTGCCAATCAGAGGTTTATGTGCACCGGATTCTGCCAGAACGCCGGGTCCGCGCTCTTCAGCCGCTCGACCGCGTTGTTGATGTGGGTGAGGGCGGCCTGGCGCGCGGCTTCAGGGGCGCGGGCAGCGATCGCGTTGTAGATTGCGACATGTTCGATGCGCACGGTGCTGGCCATTTCCTGACGGCGCTCTTCGTTGGACCGGGTGATGCGAATCGCTTCCTTGACGAACTGGGCGATGAATTCGTGCAGGGAAGGGTAGAGCGGATTACCCGTGGCGTGGGAAATCGACAAATGAAACGCCAGGTCCTCCTCGACGCCGTCATGGCCCTCGTGTTCAGCGGCGTCGATGGCCTTCAACGCGCGTTCGATGGTCGCCAGTTGCTGCGCTGTGTGGCGTTGGGCGGCGAGGGCCGCGGCTTCGCCTTCGATGCCTCGGCGCAATTCGGTGACGCGTAATACCGCTTCGATGGAACCGGTCACGTCCACGTCAATGGTGAAGGCCTTGATGTGCGCCCCTTCACACACCACCGTGCCGCTGCCTTGACGCACTTCCACCAGCCCCGCCGACTTGAGCCGGGAAATCGCTTCGCGCACCACGGTCCGACTGACGCCATAGCGCTCGCACAGCTCGGGTTCGGTCGGCAAGCGCGTGCCCGGCAATGCTTCGCCACTGGCAATGTGGGCCTTGAGCGCGGCCGTGACCTGATCGGCCAGGGTGCCTTTGGAGGCGTCTTTCAGGCTGGCGGGGACCGAGGGGCGTGAAGAACGATCGGAAGCAGGCATGGAAATCTCATGGTTCAAATGAGCGAACGTTACTGCATTTCTGTCGGCGCGTCCTGTGGCCGAGCGGCGGTTGAATTCGTATGACGTATTATGTTACTTGTTACGTCGCACGGTGTTCTGCCCCAACGATTGCCCACTACAACAACAACGGGATGGGAAGAAATGAGTGAATCCTTGACGCAAGGCGCCATCGGCACGCCCGCCGCCGATGCCTCTGAAGACGCGGCGTATCGCAAAGCGGCATGGCGCATCCTGCCACTGCTGTTGCTGTGTTACCTGGTGGCCTATCTAGACCGGGTCAACGTCGGCTTCGCCAAACTGCAAATGTCCGATGACCTGCATTTCTCTGAAGCGGTGTATGGCCTCGGCGCTGGCATTTTCTTCATCGCCTACTTTCTTGTGGAAATTCCCAGCAACCTCATCCTGCATCGCGTGGGTGCGCGGTTGTGGATCGCCCGAATCATGATCAGTTGGGGCGTGATCTCGTCCTGCATGGCCTTCGTCACCACGCCGATGTCGTTCTACATCATGCGGTTCCTGCTGGGTCTGGCCGAAGCCGGTTTCTACCCGGGGGTCATCCTGTACCTTTCGTACTGGTTCCCGACCCACCGTCGCGGCAAGATGTTCGCGCTGTTCGCCAGCGCGGTGCCGCTGTCAGGGTTGGTCGGCGCGCCGCTGTCCGGCTGGATCATGGCGGTGTTCGATGGTGCCCACGGCTGGGCTGGCTGGAAATGGCTGTTCTTCATCGAGGGCCTGCCGTCGGTGGCGATCGGCATTCTGGTGATCTTCTGCTTGAGCGACCGCATCTCACATGCCGGCTGGTTGACCCAAGAACAGAAAACCCTGCTGCAATCGCGCATCGATGCCGAAAGCCACACCCATGAAGCCCACAGCGTGCGCGATGTGTTCCGCCAGCCGCGCATCTGGCTGCTGACTGCGATCTATTTCTGCATGATCGCGGGCTTTTATACGGTCGGGTTCTGGCTACCGACCCTGGTCCGTCAGGCCGGTGTCACCGACGTGCTGCACATCGGCCTGTTGACCGCGATTCCTTACGGTGCAGCCGTTGCCACCATGCTGCTGGTGTCCCGTCACGCCGACAAAGTCCGCGAGCGTCGCTGGCATCTCGCACTGACGGCCATTGTCGGCGCGATCGGTTTGATCATCTCCGCAACGTGGAGCAGCAGCTTTACGATGTCGATGATAGGTCTGACCTTGGCTGCGATGGGCGCGCTGAGCACGTTGCCGCTGTTCTGGAGCTTGCCGACGGCCTTTCTCGGTGGCACGGCGGCAGCAGCGGGGATTGCGCTGATCAACTCGTGCGGCAACCTCGCCGGATTCGTGTCGCCGTACCTGATCGGCTTCCTCAAGGACATGACCCAAAGCACCACCATCGGCCTCTACGTGATGGCGGGTGCGCTGATCCTCGGGTCGGTGCTGATCTTCCGGATTCCCGCCAAACTCGTTAATCGCTGAGCATCAGGAGTGACCCATGAATATTCTCGTGACCGGCGCAGCTGGTTTTCTCGGCCGCCGCCTGATCGAAGCCCTTTTGCTGCGCGGCGCGTTGACCGACCGACAGGGGGCCACTCAGTCCATTTCGAAGATTGTGGCCTTCGACGTGGTGCCCCTGAACGGCCTGGACGACCCACGGGTCGAGGTGGTCTGCGGTGACATCGCCGACCCGCAGGTACTGGAAACGTTGGTGACCGCCGACGTCGACAGTATTTTCCACCTCGCTGCAGTGGTGTCGAGCCAGGCCGAACAGGACTTCGAGCTGGGCATGCGCATCAACTTCATCGCGACGCAACAGTTGCTGGAGCGGATCCGCAAAATCGGCAGCTGTCCGAAATGGGTGATGACCAGCTCCGTCGCTGTTTTCGGCGGGCAGCTTCCAGCCCAAGTCGAGGACCACCACGTCTGGGCGCCGCAAAGCTCCTACGGCACGCAAAAGGCCATGAATGATTTGCTGCTGGCCGATTACAGCCGCCGGGGTTTCGTCGATGGCCGCAGCTTGCGCATGCCAACCATCGTGGTCCGTCCCGGCAAGCCGAATCTCGCTGCGTCGAGCTTCGCCAGCGGGATCATCCGTGAGCCGCTCAACGGGCAGGAAAGCGTGTGTCCGGTGCCGCTGGACACACGTCTGTGGTTGATGTCGCCGGCGCAGGCCATCGTCAACCTGATTCATGGCCATGAGCTGTCGGCCGCGCAGTTGGCTCAGGGACGGGTGATCAACATGCCGGGGCTGTCGATCACCGTCGAGCAGATGATCGATGCATTGCGGCGCACGGCGGGGGACGAAGTGGCCAATCGGATTCGTCTGGAACCCAACCCTGCCATCGAGCGTATCGTCGGCTCATGGCCGGGATCGTTCACAGCGGCGTATGCGCAGCAATTGGGTTTCACCGCTGACCACGATTTCACCGACGTCATAGGCCAATTCATCGCCGAATACCCGCCGCAGGGGCGCTGAAAGCGTCGCTTTACCCTGTCGTGTGGTCGTCTAGGTCGGGACGCTTAATCGTGTTCTAATCTGCCCCACTCAAACCGGGGAACGGCCCACGCCTGGCCTGTGAAAACAGGCACTTCCCCCGATACCCTCAGAATCGACCAAGGGCTGTCATGGATACGGGGTCACGACTGAAGTTAGTGCGGGAAAGCTACAAAATGTCCCAGCGTGAGCTGGCCAGACGCAGCGGTGTCGCCAACGGCACCATCTCCTTGATTGAATTGAATCGCGTCAGTCCCTCGGTCAGTTCGCTGAAAAAGCTGCTGGAGGGGTTTCCCATGACCCTGGCGGATTTTTTTTCGTTCGACCAACCGCCCCAGGAACAACGCTATGTCTTCCGCGGCGGGGAACAACCGGATCTCGGTCGGGATGGCTTGCGCCTGCTGCTGATCGGCGCGTCGGTGCCCAGCCGCCAGATGCGCATGCTCCGCGAGCAATACGCCCCCGGCGCCGGATCGGGTGACGAGCCCATCGTCCACGCCCAGGGCGAGGAGTGCGGCCTGGTGACACGCGGCACCATCGAACTCACGGTCGATGGGCAGATCAGCACGCTCAATGCCGGCGATGGCTACTATTTTCCGACCACACTGCCACACAGCTTTCGCAACATCGGGCAGGATGAGGCGGAAATCATCAGCGCGAACACGCCAGCAAATTTCTAGAGAGCCAGTGATTCCGGTCGAAGACCTGATGCCTGCCCGATCGGCTTCTGGCCTTAGGCGCTGGCGAGGTGGAACGCCACCCCGGCACTCCCACGCCTTCGGCAGAAGCTTGATCGCGTTGAGCCAGCAATCGTGGGTGGCGCTGATCATTTCCAGACGCGAGACAGCACGAAGGGGAGCCGAGGCTCCCCTTCAAGGTGTTTCAGATGCATGCTCTTTTTTGTTCTTAGGTGGCCTGTTGTTGTTTTTGGCAGCCATACCTCTTTTGGTTTTTGAGCCGACCCCCATCCAGGGTCAAGAGCAAACGTATTTTTTTGAGCGCTGATACAGCTTCGATCTTGCGATTCAATCCGTGCGGTCGCTACCTGAAGGTAGTTTTATTCTTCTCTGCCGGATCAAGAGACTTGAGCCTCACAAAGCAATCCACTCCAAAAAAATCAGTTAGCTGCGTCTCTTCCGTCTTGTTCTTGTTATGTCAGAGCCGATACGTCTTGTTTTTATTGGGTTACTGCGATTTTTTATTTTTGTTGTACCAGAGACATAGCAGAAGCCGTGCCAGGTTTGGTTGATTCCGTGAGAGGCCCGTAAACCGCGGCCTTCAGAAAAACATCAGGAAGTGATCGAACGGGGAGATGACCTCAGGTGTTTCCGTGTTACCCGTTTCCAGCGCTTCAATGCCGAACAGGGTAACACTCTGTGACAAGTTGTCGCACCTCAGGCCGACAAACGTGCCTTCGCCACCCGCGAGCCGTTGGGCCTGCCCAGCACCTCACTGATGCGTTGGCCCGCAGCGATCAGCGCATCCAGATCAATGCCAGTCTCGATGCCCATACCGTCAAGCATGTACACCACATCTTCCGTCGCGACATTGCCCGTGGCGCCCTTGGCGTACGGACATCCGCCAAGGCCCGCCACCGAGCTGTCGAACACCTGAACGCCTTCCAGCAAGCTGGCATAGATATTCACCAGCGCCTGTCCGTAGGTGTCGTGAAAATGGCCCGCCAGCTTGCCGCGCGGAATGTTGGCGGCCACGGTATCGATCAGCGTCCGCGTCGCGCCCGGCGTGCCGGTGCCGATGGTGTCGCCCAGTGACACTTCGTAACACCCCATGCTGAACAGCTCGTTGGCCACCGACGCCACTTGTTTCGGCGCCACCTCGCCTTCGTATGGGCAGCCCAGCACACACGACACGTAACCCCGTACCCGAATGCCATGCAGACGCGCCGCCTCCATGATCGGCAGAAACCGGTCAAGGCTTTCGCTGATCGAGCAGTTGATGTTGCGTTGCGAGAAGGCTTCTGATGCGGCCGCGAACACCGCAACTTCCTTGACCCCTGCCAAGAGCGCGTCCTCGAAACCACGGAAATTGGGGGCGAGGGCGGCATAGGTCACGCCATCCTTACGCTGGATCCCCGCGAACACCTCGGCCGAACCTGCCATTTGCGGCACCCACTTGGGCGAGACGAAACTGCCGACTTCTATGTAGCCAAGCCCGGCGTTGGACAGGTCGTCAACCAGCCGAATCTTGTCGGCGACGTCGATAGGGCGCGCTTCATTTTGCAGCCCATCACGGGGCCCGACTTCGACCAAACGTACACGTTGCGGCAGCGACATGGCAGAAAATTCCTCAGTCTTGGCTTCAGGTTAAGGGGTTATCTCACTATTGATGCGGGGTAGTTTTCAGCGCTTCCTTGCAACGTTCTTCGGCAGTGTCCAGCTCCAGCTGCATCTGCTGAATATCCAACAGCTGCTGGTCCAGCTGTGCACGGCGCTCCGCGATCTTCTTGAGCATCGTGGTGAGCTGCCGTCGGTTATCGCCGCTGGGGTCGTAAAGGCCGATCAGATCCCGACATTCCGCCAGAGAAAAACCGATGCGTTTACCCCGCAGAATCAGCTTCAACTTGACCTTGTCCCGAGCCGAATAAACCCGCTCCAGCCCACGCCGTTCGGGGCTGAGCATGCCTTGTTCTTCGTAGAAGCGGATCGTGCGCGTGGTGATGTCCAGTTCGCGTGCAAGGTCGGAGATGCTGTAGGTCGGGTGATTCATGGCGGGGCTCGAACGAGAATAGCGTCCGGCTAACGTACGGGCAGCTTGACGTAAACGTCAAGCGGTCAAACGCGCTGCATCGGACCTGCTGGAGATTCTAGGTTGGCTGGCAAACCGCATGCGTCCCATCACAGCCCGCAGCAAGGTGGCTCCGGCAAGGTCATGCATCGGTCATCAAATCTGCGACCGACGTCGTACCCTGTAGGAGCCGGCTTGCTGGCGAAGACGGTGGTTCGGCCACTGATGGGCTGTCCGGAATGACCCTTCCGCCAGCAAGCCGTCTCCCACCGTTATAGATCTCTATTTAGCCTGAAAAAAATGTAGTAACTCACTGATGCTCGGTCATTTAACTGCCACTTCAAGTTCTTTCTCAAGTTTGCGCTCCTGAGCAATGACCAATTGGCACAGCTCAATGATCTGCTCGCGCATCCAGCGGTTCGCCGGGTCCTGATCGGTGCTTTCGTGCCAGTAGAGGTGCGTTTCCACGCTGGGCACATCGTTCACGGGCAGGTGCACAAAATGCAGGTCGTTACGCCGAGCGAAGCGTTCGGGTACGGTCATGACCATGTCGGTCTGCTGCAGCACCTGAGACGCCATCAAATAATGCTGCGAGCGCAGGGCAATCTTGCGCTGGATGCCCATTTTCCCCAGTGCCAAGTCAACGTAACCCAGCCCGCTGCGGCGACTGGAGATGTGGATATGGGCCACTGAGAGGTAATCATCCAGTGCGATAGCGCCTTTGTTCGCTAACGGGTGTCCTTTGCGCATAGCACAGACGTAGCTGTCTTCCATCAGCTTGACGTGACGCACCTGAGGGTCAGTGTTCAGCGGCGCGTCTACGGCGAAGTCCAGTCGACCGGCCGCCAGTTCTTTGGTGGTTTCCCGGCGTTTGGACAGAAAGCTTTCGATGGTCACGGCCGGGGCCAGACGGCGCAGGCGTTGAAACAGGGCAGGCAGAATGATCGCTTCGGTCAGGTCCGTCATGCTGATGCGGTAGTTCTTGTTCGCCTGCTGTGGGTTGAAAATCCGGCTCTCTTGCACGGACACCCGCAGCAGCGCTAACGCGTTGCGTACCGGACCGATGATGTTCTGAGCCATCGGCGTCGGCACCATGCCTTGGGCGGTCCGGACGAACAGCGGGTCGTTGAAGGTTTCCCGCAGGCGGGCCAGCGCGTTGGACACAGCAGGTTGAGTGATGCCGACGATCTGGCCGGCGCGGGTCAGGTTGGCCTCGGTGTAGATAGCGTCAAAGACAATAAAGAGGTTGAGATCGACCTTGGTCAAATTCATTGCGACGCGCCTCACGCTGCTTTTGGAGTTGGGACTTTCGTGCAGAAACGCGCCGATCATATATCAGTGATGAATGTTTATACACGCCGAGAATAGGTTAGATAAATGAAGAGCCGTGATCTAGCATCGCATTCATGTCTTGTAACACCTCTTCAGAAGGTAGCTGCCCATGGATTTCGCTTACTCCTCCAAAGTCCAGGAACTGCGCGAGCGCGTCACGGCGTTCATGGACGCCCACGTGTATCCCGCTGAGCCGGTGTTCGAGCGCCAAGTGGCGGAAGGGGATCGCTGGCAGCCCACGGCGATCATGGAGGTGCTGAAAAACAAGGCCAAAGCCGAAGGACTGTGGAACCTGTTCCTGCCTGAATCGGAACTGGGTGCCGGCCTGACCAATCTGGAATACGCGCCACTGGCGGAAATCATGGGCCGTTCGCTGCTGGGCCCCGAGCCGTTCAACTGTTCAGCGCCGGACACCGGCAACATGGAGGTGTTGGTGCGTTACGCCAATGAAGCCCAAAAGCAGCAGTGGCTCGAACCGCTGCTGCGTGGCGAAATCCGCTCGGCATTCGCCATGACCGAACCTGACGTTGCCTCTTCGGACGCCACCAACATGGCCGCCCGTGCGGTCCGCGACGGCGACGAGTGGGTCATCAATGGCCGCAAATGGTGGACCTCCGGCGCCTGCGATCCGCGTTGCAAAATCATGATCTTCATGGGACTGAGCAATCCCGACGGGCCGCGGCACCAGCAGCACTCGATGATTCTGGTGCCCACCGACGCCCCGGGGGTGAAGATCGTCCGCCCGCTGCCGGTGTTCGGCTACGACGACGCCCCCCATGGTCACGCCGAAGTGCTGTTTGAAAACGTGCGTGTGCCGTACGAAAACGTTCTGCTGGGCGAAGGACGCGGCTTCGAAATCGCCCAAGGCCGGCTGGGTCCGGGCCGGATTCACCACTGCATGCGCTCGATCGGTATGGCCGAGCGCGCCCTGGAGCTGATGTGCAAGCGCTCGGTGCAGCGCACGGCGTTCGGGCGTCCGCTGGCCCGGCTGGGTGGCAACATCGACAAGATCGCTGACTCGCGCATGGAAATTGACATGGCGCGGCTGCTGACCCTCAAGGCCGCGTACATGATGGACACCGTCGGCAACAAAGTGGCGAAGAGTGAAATCGCGCAGATCAAGGTCGTGGCGCCAAATGTTGCGTTGCGGGTCATCGACCGCGCGATCCAGATTCACGGCGGAGCAGGGGTGTCCGGTGATTTCCCGCTGGCCTACATGTACGCGATGCAACGCACCTTGCGTCTGGCGGACGGCCCGGATGAGGTGCATCGAGCGGCCATCGGGAAGTTTGAAATCGGCAAATATGTGCCGAAGGACATGATGCGCAGCGAGCATCGTTGATTCGCCGCCGCGCAGGGACAGTGTCATCAAACGGTCCTGAGCTAACGCGCGCCCAGTTGAGGTAGGGAGCTTGCTCACGAAGGCGTCGTGTCGGGCGATTGCGATGGGGCTGAACGGCCCCCGCCGTGAGCAGGCTTGTTCTTACAGGCGCGCCGAGTCGCCGCGAATTATCCGGCCTGGAGCGCAATCCCCGCTGGACGCGAGTTCATTCGCGAATCGGTGGTACCGGCAGCGGCGTTCCAGCCGTCCACAGCGTTCCGCTACTGCACCCATACCTCGACCCTGCGGTTCTTGATGCGACCTTCGTCAGCATCGTTGGCCGCCACGGGCAGTTCATCGCCGAAACCCTGCACATCGCGCAGGATGACGTCGTGCTTCAGCAGCTCCCTGCGCACCGCCATCGCCCGCAATCGGGACAATAACTGCGCCCGTGCCGGGTCGCTTTTCGCATCGCCAAACCCCACCAGTGTCACGCGCTGATTCAGCTTGTCCTGGGTTTTCAGGTAATCCACCACGCGCCTGATGTCTTGACGGGCCTTGGCATCCAGCGTGGCGCTGCCCTGGGTGAAGCGAAAATTCACCGATAGCCGCTCGGCTTCCCGGGTCAGGTTCTGGTATGTCGCTGGCATTTCCGAGGTGGCCCGGACTTTCACAGCCTGTATGGTCTGCGCCACGAAACCGTTCTGCGCCACGACGGACTGGCCCTGAGGGCTCTGAGCGAAGCGCACCAGCGCCTTGGCCCAGCGCTGATTCGAGCCGGGAGGGAGATAAAAGTACAGCCTCCGGGACAGGGGGTAGTCCTCGGTGGCAATCAAGCTGGAGGTGGGCAGCATCGGTCGGGACTCGCCGTCGATGATTGCCACTGCGCGACTGTGACGCACATACGGCAGACCGATAAACCCGATGCCCTGGCGATCCTGGCTGACCTCATCAGACAGCGCTTCGCTGGACTCGAACCGTTTCGCGTTCGGTGCCAGCGACCGGGCCCATTTGCCCAGCACCAGCTCGTTGAAGGTGTCGAACGTGCCGGATTGCTGATCGCGTGCGTAAAGATGAATGGCGCCGCCGGTGCCGCCCAGCGCCTCCCAATCGTGAATTTCCCCGGAAAACACCTTGGCCAGTTGGGTGATGCTCAGCTCGCGGAGGGGATTGGCCGGATGCAGGATCACCGCCACGCCATCGATGGCGATGACCTGTTCGGCGTTGTGATTCCGCAGATCGCCCAAGGCGGCCAAATCGCTGACCTCGGCGTTCTTGATGGCGCGGGAAGAGGCCGCAAGGTCGGCTTGGCCGTTTTTCAAAGCGGCGAAGCCGGTGCTCGATCCATGAGCCGCAACGTCGATGCTCACGCTCTGACCTGACGGCAGCTGCCCGACGATGCGCACTTCATTGCTCTGTGCACCGGGGAGTTGTTGAATCTGCTGGGCGCCCTGTTGGGCCAGCAACCCTGCCACCAACGCCGGGCCTAGCTGCGCCCCAATGGTGTTTGAGCCTTGAATGCGTAGCACAGGCGCCCCGTTTTCCGGCAGAGGCAATTGCGCAGAGCGGGTGGAAAGAGGGGCCAGTGACGTCAGAAAGGTGAGAAAGAGAGGCAGGAAACGTCGGGCGCGCTGCATGTGCGGCATCTTCTTATGGCCAGGAGTGGCCGGAGAATAAGACAGCCGCATTACCGCAATGTGACAAGTGTTTCACGGGGGGCGTGGCTGATGGCCGAGCATCTGACGCTGCTCAGCCGCTCAGCCACAACCCACCGGGAGGGGGTTCGCCATCAGCTCAATTCAAGCCAGATCGGCGCATGATCCGACGGTTTTTCCATCGCACGCAGGTCGTAATCCACGCCTGCTGCCAGGATGCGCGGCTGCAGTCCATGGGACGCGAGAATCAGATCGATGCGCAGCCCGCGCTTGGGCTCGTCCTCGAAACCGCGGCTGCGGTAGTCGAACCAGCTGAACTGATCGACCACTTCCGGATAGAGATGACGGAAGCTGTCCACCAGGCCCCAGTTTTTCAGCTTGGCCATCCACTCGCGTTCTTCTGGCAGGAAGCTGCACTTGCCAGTCTTCAGCCAGCGCTTGGCATTGTCCGGGCCAATGCCGATGTCGCTGTCTTCCGGGGAAATGTTCACGTCGCCCATGACCACCAATGGCTGGTCGTTGCTGAAACGGGTTTCCAGCAAATGCTGCAGGTCGGCATAAAACTTGGTCTTGGCCGGGAATTTGGTCGGATGATCGCGGCTCTCGCCCTGTGGGAAATAGCCGTTCATGACCGTCACCGGCTGGCCATTGCGGTCTGCGAACGTGCCCCAGATGAACCGGCGTTGAGCCTCTTCGTCATCGGTTTCGAAGCCTTTATGGATCAACAGTGGCGGCTGGCGTGAGAGCAGGGCGACACCGTAGTGACCTTTCTGCCCGTGGAAATGCACGTGATACCCCAGCGCTTCGATTTCCGCCTGGGGGAACTGATCATCCGAGACCTTGGTTTCCTGCAGGCCGATGACGTCGGGCTGATGCTTTTCAATCAATGCCGCCAGTTGATGCGGGCGGGCCCGCAGGCCGTTGATGTTGAAAGACACAATTTTCATAGACGGCAGTCCTGGCAAAAATCAAACAGCGATGCTAGCCGACCTGTTCGGCGACGGCCAGCGCCCGCGCAGAATCTCGCGTCTGAAGTGGACTGCTACGCTGTGGGAAAGCCCTGAAGAATTCGCCGGAACTGTCGTCTGCGGCCAAGACTCGAAATCCCGACAGTACGAAGCTGACACCTCGAACCTGGCCACACGCGTCAGGTCGCCATCGAAAGGGACACGATCACATGCCTGAATCTGCGAACGCACAGCCTGACATCCGCCAACTGGACAGCGGCTATTCAAGGGAGTCTCGCTCGCTGCTGTATCAGGCCTATCGCCATGAGCCGAGTTTTGCTTACCTCTTCGAGTCCGGACGCTCCGGTTACGAACAACGCGTGCGCGCAACCATTCGCGAGTTGGTGAAGCAGCATTTTCTGCAGGACATGCCGGCGTTGGGGCTGTTCGTCGACGATCGTTTGGTGGGCGTGGCGCTGATCGCGCCACCCCAACGCCGCCTGGGCATTACCGAAAGCTGGGCGTGGCGGCTGCGCATGGTGATGAGCACCGGTTTGCGCTGCACCCAGCGCTATCTTGAGTATTACCAGGCCGTGTTGGCGTGCTTGCCTTCGGATGCCGTGCATGTGCTGCCGCTGTTCGCCGTCCACCCGGATTTCCAGGGTCAGCACTACGGCGAACAGCTGTTACAAGCCCTGCATGACTGGTGCGCGGTGGATGAACATTCCCAGGGCATCGTCCTCGACACCGGAAACGGCCACTATTTGGAGTTCTATAAAAGACAGGGCTACGAGGAAATCGGCGAAGTTGCTGTAGGACCTGTTCGCGAGCATGTATTTTTTCATCCAAACCCTCAGGTTTCATTGGGTTCCATGGCGTGAAGGCCGACGTTTTCTCCCATTTCGCGGGTTTCAGCAGCACCCGCCGCTCGTGCTAGCATCCGCGCCTATGAAGTGTTCCGTTCGATTCACCAGTGGTTTTCTCCTGATGTTGTCCAGCTGTGCGGCGCTTGCCGACGCCCAGTTGGAGGTTCGAGTCAAACCCGCAAATTCTGAGCTCAAGGCCAATATTGAAGGGTACGTGGGCAGCCTCGGCGAGCGCGACGAGCAGGCCCTCGAGCGTTTCAGCGTGGGCGCCATCGAACAGGCCCGCAAAGCGGCGCAAGCGCTGGGCTACTACCAGGCGCAGATCGATAGCGAGGTCAAACACGCCGACAAGGACCTGCACCTGGTCTTGAACGTGCAGCCCGGTGAGCCGGTGCACCTGCGTAACGTGACGGTACGCATCGAAGGTCCGGCCAGCCAACTCAAGGCGTTCAAGGTGCCCAAGAGCGATGCCTTGAAATCCGGGGCCGTGCTCAACCACGGTCACTACGAAGACGCGAAGAAGCTGATCCAGAATCAAGCCGCGCGTTATGGCTTTTTCAACGGTCGGTTCGTCACCCAGCGGTTATCGGTCGACCCGCGTGCCGGGGTGGCTGATATCGATCTGGTCTACGACAGCGGGCCTCGCTTCATGCTGGGCAAGGTGACGTTCAGCGGCGACGCGCCCTTTGATGAGGACCTCTTGCGACGCATGGTGCCGTTCAAGGAAGACACGCCGTACGACTCCGAACTGATCGCCGACCTCAATCAAGCCATGCAGTCCAGCGGCTATTTCGAAGGCGTGCGCGTGGATGCATCGCCCACCGCCGCCCAATCGCAGATCATTCCGGTCGACGTGCAACTGCAAACCCGTAAACCCCGCACCATGGGCCTCGGTGTTGGCTATTCCACCGACGTCGGCCCACGGGTGAAGGCCAACTGGACCCGGCACTGGGTCAATCCTCAAGGCCACAGCTATGGCATTGAATCGGAACTCTCGGCTCCTCGACAGAACGTCGGGCTGTTCTATGACATTCCCTTGGACCCGCCGCTCACGGACAAACTGCGCTTCGCGGGGGGCTATCAGTACGAAGAGATCGCCGACACCGACAGTTTGAGCAAGTTGCTTACTGTCGGCCCCGAATGGCACAGCAAGTTGCCCAGCGGTTGGGAACGGGTCATCTCGCTCAAATGGCAGCGCGAAGAGTATCGGCTGGGCAATGACGAAGGGTTGAGTACCTTGCTGATGCCGGGCATCAGCTATTCCTACCTGCGCAGCGACAACCGCATCGACCCGCACAATGGCTATCGTCTTCAATTCGAGACCGAGGTGGCGAAAGAGGGGCTCGGGTCGGACGCCAATGTGCTGCACGGCACCGCACTGGTGAAAGGCTTGACCACGGTCGCGCAGAACCACCGCTTTCTCGGCCGTTTACAGGTAGGCGGCACGGCCACCAATGGCTACAAATCGATTCCGCCTTCGCTGCGTTTTTTCGCCGGTGGCGATCAGAGCGTACGCGGCTACGACTATCAGTCCCTGTCGCCGGAAAACGACGAAGGCGACAAGATCGGCGGGCGCTACATGATCGCCGGCAGCGCCGAATACCAGTATTCGATCGCCGAGAAATGGCGCGTGGCGGCATTCGTCGATCAGGGCAATTCCTTCAACTCTCTGGATCTTCCCAGCCTGAAGACCGGGGTCGGCGTCGGCATCCGCTGGGTCTCGCCGGTAGGGCCGCTGCGCCTTGATCTCGCACATGCACTGGATGACGAGGGCGGCATTCGTCTGCACTTCTCGATGGGACCTGAACTGTGACGAAAGCGGTATTGTTCAAACGGATCGCGCTTTACGGCGCGGCGGGTGTATTGGGCATCGTGCTGCTGGTCGGCGTGGCGGTGAGTGTCATTCTCGGCACCGAATCCGGAAGCCGGTGGGCGCTGGGGCAGGTGCCCGGTTTGCAAGTGCAGCAGTTCTCCGGTCGCCTCGGCGGCCACTGGCAGGCGGATTCGCTGGTCTGGCAACAGGGCGAGAGCAAAGTCGAAGTGGATGCACCGATGTTCGCTTGGTCGCCATCGTGCCTGACCCGCATGACCCTGTGCATCGACACCTTGCAAACCGGGGACGTCCGCTTGCATTTCGCCCCGTCCGAAGAGGCGCCGAGCGAAGGCCCTGTCACGTTGCCCGACTTGAAATTGCCCTTGGCGCTCGAATTGGGGCGGGTGCAGATCGGCAGCGTACACCTAGACGGTCTGGAGCAGGTCAGGGACGTGCAACTGGTCGCGCATTGGACAGCGGAGGGCCTGAAGATCGATTCGGTCCATGCCCGGCGTGACGACATCGTCCTCGACTTGAGCGGGTTGCTCACCCCCAGCGCTGACTGGCCATTGACCGCCGAGGGGCAGGTCAAGCTGCCGGACGTCAGCGGGCAGCCGCTTGCTCTGACGTTGAATGTAAGCGGCGATTTGCTCAAGACCCTGAACCTCAACGCCCAGACCCACGGCTACATCGACGCCAAGTTGGTGGGCCAATTGCAGCCGCTGGTGGAACACCTGCCCGCCGAGGTGGCGATTACTAGTGACGCCTTCAAGCCCAGCGCTGACCTGCCTGACACGCTGCAACTCAACGGGCTGACCCTGACGGCGAAAGGTGACCTGGCGCAAGGCTACGCCATTATAGGCAACGCCACCCTCCCGGCGGAACAAGGGCCGGTGTCGCTGGCGTTGCAGGGACGGGTGGATGCCAAAGGCGCAGACATCGCCGCTCTGGATCTGAGCGCCAGCCCCACCCAACGCCTCAAAGCCAGCGGCAAGCTGGACTGGCAGAAGGGGCTGAGCGCCGATGCAAAAATCGACTGGCTGGATTTTCCCTGGCACCGCTTGTACCCGATCATCGACGAGCCGCAGGTCAGCATTCATACCTTTACCGGTGAAGTGTCTTACACCGATGGCAAATACCTCGGCAACTTCGCGGGGGCTTTCAAAGGTCCGGCCGGGCCGTTCAGCCTGACCAGCCCGTTCAGCGGTGATCTGCAACAGATCTTTCTGCCCCAAGTGGCGCTGGTCGCGGGACAAGGCAAAGCCAGTGGGCATGTGAATGTCGGTTTTGCGGAAGGGGTGTCATGGGACACCGCGCTTGACCTTTCGGCGCTGGACCCGTCGTTCTGGGTGGGCGAGCTTCCGGGTTCGCTGGCTGGCCCGTTGCGCAGCAAGGGCGCCTTCAACAACGGACGAGTGGATTTGAATGCCGACCTGGACCTGAAAGGACGCCTGCGCGGCCAACCTGCCGTTCTGCAAGTCAAGGCTGACGGTGCTGGCGACAGGTGGAACGTCAGCGCGCTGGACATTCGCCTGGGTGACAACCGCATTCAGGGCGCGGGCAGCTTCCAGCAGAAGCTGACTGCGCAACTGGATCTGAACCTGCCGCGTCTCGGCCAACTGTGGCCACGCCTGCAAGGCCAGGCCAAGGGACGTGTGGAGATGGCCGGTACGTTACAAGCGCCACAGGGCCAGTTCGGACTGCAAGGGAACCAGATCGCGTATGACACCCATAAGCTGCAAAGCCTGAACCTGAACGCCACACTCGACAGCGCGCAGCGTGCCACTGTCGACCTGAAGACCACGGGCATTCAGACCGGCGACACCTCGTTAGGCACGCTGACCCTGAACGGGCAGGGCGACATCAAGCGTCAGCAACTCAAGCTCGACCTGCAGGGGCCGTTGCTGAAACTGGCGCTGGCCCTCGATGGAACGCTGGACAAAGGCAATTGGCGCGGTCGCCTGGCCAGCGGCGACATCCAGACCGGCGGCCAGGACTGGAGGCTGCAACAACCGGCGAAGCTGGAGCGCCTGGCAGACGGCAGGGTCAATTTCGGCGCCCACTGTTGGCTGTCCGGGCCGGCAAGTCTGTGTGGCGAGGATCAACGCCTCATGCCAGACCCGCGCCTGCGTTATCACCTCAAGCAATTTCCGCTCGAAAGCCTGGCGCAGTGGCTGCCCAAGGATTTTGCCTGGAAGGGCTCGCTCAATGCCGACGTGCAATTGGACGTTCCGGCTTCCGGGCCGAACGGTCAGATCACGATCGACGCTAGCGGCGGCACCTTGCGGGTGAAGGATAAAAACCAGTGGCTGGACTTCCCCTATCAGGCCCTCAAGCTCACCAGCAGCCTGACCCCGAAAAAGGTCGACACTCGCCTCGACTTCCGCGGCGGCAAGCTTGGCGAGTTGCTGGCCAGCCTGAGCATCGACCCGTTGGGCAAGAACAAACCGGTGAGTGGCGACTTCAGTCTGACAGGGCTGGACGTCTCAGTGGCCCGGCCCTTCGTGCCGATGATTGAAAAGCTCAACGGCAAGCTCAATGGCAATGGGCGCATCACCGGCAACCTGCTCGCGCCTCAGGTCAACGGCAACGTGACCTTGAGCGACGGCGAGGTGTCCGGACCGGAACTCCCGGTCAGCCTGGAAAAACTCAACGTGCAGGCGCTGATTGCCGGTGAAAACGTACAGCTCAAAGGTCAGTGGAGCAGCGGGCCGAGCGGGCGGGGCAGCATCGGCGGACACATTGGCTGGGCGGAGGCGCTGGACGTCAATGTCAGCCTGCAAGGTACGCAGCTGCCGATCACGGTCGAGCCCTACGCGAAGCTTGAAGCGGCGCCTGATCTGAACATCACGCTGCAAGGGGAGCGGTTGGCGGTGTCCGGCAAGGTGTTGATCCCCAAAGGGACGATCACGGTGCGTCAATTGCCGCCGTCCACGGTGAAGGTGTCGGACGATACGGTGATCGTCGGCGCGCAGACCAAAGAGGGCAAACCGCCGATGGCCATTGCCATGGACATCAACGTCGAGGTGGGGCAAGAGAAGCTCAGCTTCACCGGTTTCGGGCTCACGGCCAACCTTGCCGGGCATGTCCACATCGGTGACAACCTGGACACCCGCGGCGAACTCAACCTGAACGACGGTCGCTATCGGGCCTACGGCCAGCGCCTGACCATCCGTAAAGCGCGGCTGCTGTTCGCAGGCCCTGTGGACCAGCCGTACCTGGATATCGAAGCGATCCGGCAGACCGACGATGTGATCGCCGGGATTCGCCTGACCGGCAGCGCTGAGCAACCAACGACCACGGTATTTTCGGAACCGGCGATGAGTCAGGAGCAGGCGTTGTCGTATCTGGTCCTCGGGCGGCCTCTGAGCACCAACGGCGAAGACAGCAACATGATGGCCCAGGCAGCGTTGGCGCTAGGGCTGGCAGGCGGGTCGTCCACGGCGGGAAAACTGGCGTCGGGGCTTGGTATCAAGGACTTCGACCTGGACACTTCCGGCAGCGGCGACAAGACCGCCGTCGTGGCCAGTGGCAAGATTACCGACAAGCTGAGCCTGCGATATGGGGTAGGGGTGTTCGAGCCGACGAATACCATCGCCTTGCGGTATCTGCTGAGCAAGAAGGTGTACGTCGAAGCCGCCAGCGGCATTGCCAGCTCATTGGACATCTTTTACAAGCGGGATTTTTGACGCTCAGCGAGCCTGGGAGAGGTGGGCCTGCTCGCGATCGAAGGGTGTCAGACACCCCTGAGGGTGCCTGATACACCGCCAATTGCGAGCAAGCTCACGCCGATAGGCATTCGCGACTAGCCATTCACCAGCTTCATCGCCGCCTCGGGATACCGTCCACCGGCCACGGCCTCAACCGGGAACAGGTCTTTCAGTGCCTGCAACTCGCTGGCAGTGAGCGTCACGTCCAGCGCCGCGGTGTTCTCTTCCAGGTACCTGCGTTGCTTGGTCCCGGGAATCGGGATGACGTCGTTGCCTTGGGCCAGCACCCATGCCAACGCCAGTTGCCCGGCGCTGATGCCTTTAGCTGCGGCCAGTTGCTGAACCTTTTCCACTAGCTGAAGGTTTTTGCTGAAATTCTCACCCTGAAAGCGTGGGCTGTTTCGGCGATAGTCATCGGCAGCGAAGTCATTGGGGCTTTTCAAAGTGCCAGTGAGGAAACCTCGGCCCAGCGGACTGTAGGGCACGAACGCGATGCCGAGCTTGCGGCAAGTCTCCAGCACGCCGTTCTCCTCAGGTTCACGACTCCACAACGAGTACTCGGTTTGCAGGGCTGCAATAGGGTGGACCTTGTGTGCACGTTCCAGCGTACTGGCCGACGCCTCGCTCAGGCCCAGATAACGCACCTTGCCCGCCTTGACCAGCTCGGCCATGGCGCCTACCGATTCTTCGATGGCGATCTTCGGGTCGATCCGGTGCTGGTAGTACAGATCCAGCGTGTCGATCTTGAGGCGCTTCAACGTACCGTCAATGGCATTGCGAATGTATTCCGGACTGCCGTTGACGCCACGGGCTGCGGCATCGCCCGGTGTGCGCACGATGCCGAACTTGCTGGCAATGAACGCTTGATCCCGTTTGCCGCTCAACGCTTTGCCCAGCAACTCTTCGTTGGTGTGGGGGCCATACATGTCGGCGGTGTCGAACAGCGTGACGCCCAATTCCAGCGCGCGGTGGATCGTTGCAATGGCTTCCTGCGTATCGCCGCCGGTGGTGTAGAAGTCAGTCATACCCATGCATCCCAGGCCGACAGCCGACACATGAGGTCCATTCTTGCCAAGTTGACGCGTTTGCATGATGCCGTCCTTTTTGAAGTAGGAGGTTTGAAGACATCACCATCATGCCCATCGACAGATTTGGGATAAACCGGCTAAAAATGCTTTCACTATTGGATTTTTCTAAACAATCCCGATTTCCGGAGCCACGATGGACCGATTCAACGCCATGCGCGCCTTCACCCGGATCGTCGACCTGGGCGGCTTCAGCAAAGCTGCCGACAGCCTGCACCTGCCGCGCGCGTCGGTGACGATCCTGATCAAACAGCTGGAGGCCCATCTGGGCGTACAACTGCTGCTGCGCACCACCCGACATGTCACGCCGACGGCTGACGGGCAGGCGTATTACGAGCGCTGCGTCAGCCTGCTCAGTGACCTGGACGACGCCGAGTCGATCTTTTCCTCTAACGCCAAGGCCCCGGAAGGCGTTTTGCGCGTGGACATGCCGTCAGGGGTGGGGCGGCTGATTCTCATGCCCGCGCTGCCTGCGTTCACCGGCCGTTATCCGGGTCTGGACATGGAAGTGGGCATGACCGATCGCCCCGTCGATCTGATCCGCGACGGCGTCGACTGCGTCATCCGTGGCGGTCAGGCGCTGGACCATTCGCTGGTGGCGCGTCCGCTGGCGCACATGCGGCAAGTGATCTGCGCCAGCCCGGCGTATCTGGACCGGCATGGCATACCGCTGACGCTCGATGATCTGCGCCAGCACAAGGTCATCGAGTATTTTTCGGCCACGTCGAATAAACGCTACGGACTGGAGTTCGTCATCGATGGCAAGGACCAGGCATTCAGCCTGCCAAAGTCGCTGGCGACCAACAGTGCCGACGGTTATCTGGCGGCTTGCGCGGCGGGTTATGGACTGGTCCAGACCCCGTGGTACCACGCCGCCGAAGCGCTGCGGCGAGGTGAAGTGGTGGAAGTGCTGGCTGACCATCCTCAGCCTCGGCTGGCGTTGACCGCGCTCTACCCGGCCCATCGGCAGATGTCGCGACGGGTGCGGGTATTCATCGACTGGATGGTGGAGCTGTGTGCCACACCAGGCCTGTTGGACAAGCCGGGTGTCTGATGCTTCATCCGGCAACAAATTCGCGGATAGCGGTAGGTCGCTCACCGGTTTCGTGGTTAACTTCCGGTCGTGTCGTAAACCGAACCTGCCACCTCAAAATAAGGACTCCGCCCATGGCTCAAGTGACTCGTAGAGGCTCCCCGGTACAGATCAGCGGCGAACTGCCCGCCGTCGGCAGCAAGGCCCCGGCCTTCAAACTGGTCGGTGCCGACCTGTCTGACGTGACCCTGGAAAGCTTCGCCGGCAAGCGCAAAGTGCTGAACATCTTTCCGAGCGTCGACACTCCGACCTGCGCCACGTCCGTGCGCAAGTTCAACGCGCAGGCCAATGACCTGAACAACGCTGTCGTGCTGTGCATCTCCGCCGACCTGCCGTTCGCCCAAGCCCGTTTCTGCGGTGCGGAAGGCCTGGAAAACGTGAAAAACCTGTCGACCATGCGCGGTGCCGAGTTCATGGAGAACTACGGCGTGGCCATCGCAGACGGTCCAATGGTCGGTCTGACCACCCGCGCCGTGGTGGTGCTGGACGAGAACGACACTGTTCTGCACAGCGAACTGGTGCCGGAAATCGGGCAGGAGCCTGACTACGAGGCGGCGCTGGCTGTTCTCAAGTAGTTCAGGGTTGCGGAGTGTCCGGTCTGTTCCGGTAACACTTCGCAAAACAAGGCGGCCTGACTCGATCAGGCCGTTTTTATTTGCAGTTCAGCACGTTACCCCCGTCAGCGTTCGGTAAATTGCCGGTAAAGGCGCTTTGCTTGGCGCGTAACTATGCTTATTGTTCAGCCTCCCGCGCATCTTGGTCTTTTTATTCATGCAATCGTCCGCTCCTCGTCGTTCCCGTCGCTGGCTGATCAGTCTGCTGGTTTTAATCGTGATTGCCGCCGTCTGCTGGCATTTCTGGCCAGGCTCCGCCAGCAAAACCGATGCGAAGGCGCAGAACAGCGCGGCGGCTCAAAAAGGCGCCAGCCGCAGCGGTGGCGCGGGCAAGGCCGCTGGACCACGGCCTGGCTTCGGTGGCTCGACCGTACCTGTACCGGTTCGGGTCGCCCCGGCGAACACCGGCGACTTCCCGATTTATTACAAGGCACTGGGCACCGTGACGGCACTTAACACCATCAACGTGCGCAGCCGGGTAGCGGGCGAGTTGGTGAAGATCAACTTCCAGGAAGGCCAGCAGGTCAAGGCGGGCGACCTGCTGGCGGTCATCGACCCTCGTAGCTATCAGATCGCCTTGCAGCAAGCCGAAGGCACCCTGATGCAAAATCAGGCGCTGCTGAAAAACGCGCAGATAGATGTGCAGCGTTATCGCGATCTCTATAAAGAAGACAGCATCGCCAAGCAGACACTGGATACTGCCGAATCATTGGTGGGCCAGTATCAGGGCACCATCAAGACCAATCAGGCCGCGATTGGCGACGCCAAGCTCAACCTCGATTTCACCCAGATCCGTGCGCCGATTTCCGGTCGCATCGGCCTGCGTCAGCTGGATGTCGGCAATCTGGTGGCGGCCAATGACACCACGGCCCTCGCGGTGATCACCCAGACCAAGCCGATTTCCGTCAACTTTACGCTGCCGGAAAAAGACCTTACCGACGTGATCGGCCACTACCGCACCGGGGAAAAACTGCTGGTCGAAGCATGGGACCGGGGCGATGTGAAATTGCAGGCCAAAGGGTATCTGGCCAGCATCGACAACCAGATCGACATTACTACTGGCACCCTCAAGTTCAAGGCGCGTTTCGATAACGACACCGAAACGCTGTTTCCCAATCAGTTTGTCAACGCACGCCTGCTGGCGACCACCTTGAAAAATGTGGTGCTGGTGCCGTCGGCCGCTGTGCAATTCGGGGTCAACGGCACATTCGTTTACGTGCTGGACGGCGATAAGACGGTCCGCATCCGTGCGCTGAAAACCGGGCCGAGCGATGAAAAAGTCACGGTCATCACTGAAGGGCTGGCGGCGGGGGATCGTGTGGTATTGGAGGGCACCGACCGTTTGAAGGACGGCAGCACGGTGGAAGTGGTCAACGACAGTAAGGACGTGCCGGTGACGCCGGGTGAGAAGCTGCAAGGGCAACCGTCCAAGGAGTCCGGTGAATCGGCCAGCGCCGACACCGCGAAGAAAGGCAACGTATGAACCTGTCACGCCTGTTCATCCTCAGGCCCGTCGCCACGACGCTGAGCATGCTGGCCATCGTGCTGGCGGGGCTGATCGCCTACACCTTGTTGCCGGTGTCGGCGCTGCCACAGGTGGATTACCCGACCATCCGGGTCATGACGTTGTATCCGGGCGCCAGCCCGCAGGTGATGACCAGCGCGGTGACCGCTCCCCTGGAGCGCCAGTTCGGCCAGATGCCGGGCCTGACGCAAATGGCCTCCACCAGCTCAGGCGGCGCGTCGGTGATCACCCTGCGCTTCAGCCTCGACATCAACATGGACGTCGCGGAGCAGGAGGTGCAGGCCGCCATCAACGCCGCCACGAATCTGCTGCCCAATGATTTGCCGGCGCCGCCGACGTACAACAAGGTCAACCCGGCAGACACCCCGGTGCTGACCCTGGCGATCACCTCGAAAACCATGCTGCTGCCCAAGCTCAACGATCTGGTCGACACGCGCATGGCGCAGAAAATCTCGCAGATCAGCGGTGTGGGCATGGTCACCATCGCCGGCGGTCAGCGTCAGGCAGTGCGGATCAAGGTCAATCCGGACGCGCTGGCTGCCAACGGCCTCAACCTCTCGGACGTGCGCACGCTGGTCAGTGCCTCCAACGTCAACACGCCCAAGGGCAACTTCGACGGGCCGACCCGGGTGTCGATGCTCGACGCCAACGATCAGCTCAAATCCCCCGAGGAATATGCCAACCTGATCCTCGCCTACAACAACGGCGGCCCGCTGCGCCTGAAAGACGTGGCGCAGATCGTCGACGGCGCGGAAAACGAACGCCTCGCGGCCTGGGCCAATGAGAATCAGGCGGTATTGCTGAATATCCAGCGTCAGCCGGGGGCCAACGTCATTGAGGTGGTGGACCGGATCAAGGCGCTGCTGCCCAGCATCACCAGCAACCTGCCGGCCGGTCTGGAGGTCGTGGTCCTGACCGACCGCACCCAGACCATTCGCGCCTCGGTGAGCGACGTTCAGCACGAGTTGCTGATTTCCATCGTGCTCGTGGTGCTGGTGACGTTCCTGTTCTTGCGTCGGTTCAGCGCCACGATCATTCCTTCGGTGGCCGTGCCGCTGTCCCTGGTGGGCACCTTCGGCGTGATGTACCTCGCCGGTTTTTCGGTGAACAACCTGACGTTAATGGCCATGACCATCGCCACCGGTTTCGTGGTGGATGACGCGATCGTCATGCTGGAAAACATTTCCCGGCACCTGGAGGAGGGCGAAACCCCGCTGCAAGCTGCGCTCAAGGGGGCCAGGCAGATCGGTTTCACGCTGGTGTCGCTGACGGTCTCGCTGATTGCTGTGCTGATCCCGCTGTTGTTCATGGCCGACGTGGTGGGACGGCTGTTCCGCGAGTTCGCCATTACCCTGGCGGTGGCGATTCTGATCTCCCTGGTGGTCTCGCTGACCCTGACGCCGATGATGTGCGCCCGGCTGCTCAAGCGCGAGCCGAAAGAGGAGGAGCAGGGCCGCTTCTACCGCGCCAGTGGCGTCTGGATCGACTGGCTGATCGAGGCCTATGGGCGCAAATTGCAATGGGTGCTGAAACACCAGCCGATCACGCTGCTGATCGCCATCGCGACACTTGGCGTCACCGTGCTGCTGTACCTGGCGGTGCCCAAGGGCTTCTTTCCGGTACAGGACACCGGGGTGATTCAGGGCATTTCAGAAGCGCCGCAGTCGGTGTCGTTCGCGGCGATGAGTGAGCGTCAGCAGGCGCTGGCGAAGATCATCCTGCAAGACCCGGCGGTCGCCAGCCTGTCGTCGTACATCGGCGTGGACGGCGACAATGCCACGCTGAACAGCGGGCGCATGCTGATTAACCTCAAGCCCCATGCCGAGCGCGACCTGTCGGCCACCGAGGTGATTCAGCGCCTGCAACCGGAAGTCGACCAACTGTCGGACATCCGCCTGTTCATGCAACCGGTGCAGGACCTGACCATCGAAGACCGCGTCAGCCGCACCCAGTACCAGTTCAGCATGTCCTCGCCGGACGCCGAACTGCTCGCCCTGTGGAGCGGCAAGCTGGGGGAGGCGCTGGCTCAGCGCCCGGAACTGACCGACGTCGCCAGTGACCTTCAGGACAAGGGCTTGCAGGTGTACCTGAATATCGACCGCGATGCCGCCAGTCGTCTGGGCGTCACCGTGGCGACCATCACCGACGCGCTGTACGACGCCTTTGGCCAGCGACAGATTTCAACGATTTATACCCAGGCCAGTCAGTACCGCGTGGTGCTGCAAGCGGCGGCCGGCAGTGAGTTGGGCCCGCAGGCGCTGGAGCAGATCCACGTCAAGACCACCGACGGCGGGCAGGTCAAATTGTCCAGCCTGGCGAAGGTCGAGCAGCGTCAGGCGCAGTTGGCCATCGCGCACATCGGCCAGTTCCCGGCGGTGATGATGTCGTTCAATCTGGCCCCCGGCGTGGCCTTGGGCCAGGCGGTAGAGGTGATCGAGCAGGTGCAGAAGGACATCGGCATGCCGATTGGGGTGCAAACCGAATTCCAGGGCGCTGCCGAGGCGTTCCAGGCGTCGCTGTCGAGCACGCTGCTGCTGGTGCTGGCGGCGGTGGTGACGATGTACATCGTGCTGGGCGTGCTGTACGAGAGCTACATTCACCCGATCACCATCCTCTCGACCCTGCCGTCAGCGGCCATCGGTGCGTTGCTGGCGTTGATTCTCAGCGGCAACGACTTGGGGATGATCGCCATCATCGGCATCATCCTGCTCATCGGTATCGTCAAGAAGAACGCGATCATGATGATCGACTTCGCCCTCGACGCCGAGCGCAACCGGGGCGTCGATCCGCAAACCGCGATCTACGAAGCGGCGCTGCTGCGTTTCCGACCGATCCTGATGACAACCCTGGCCGCGCTGTTCGGCGCCATTCCCCTGATGTTTGCCACCGGCTCCGGCGCCGAACTGCGCCAACCGCTGGGTCTGGTCATGGTCGGCGGGTTGCTGGTCAGCCAAGTGCTCACGCTGTTCACCACGCCGGTCATCTACCTGTATTTCGATCGGTTGGGGCGCCGGTTTCGGCGTTCGGGGAAGCATGAGGTGGAAGCGTGAGCTACGAGCCTCAAGCTACAAGCGGCAAGCTGATTGGCGGCGCGGCTTCTGCTTGCCGCTCGTTTCTCGACATTCGTCGCTGCGATAGCGATGGCCGCGAGTTTCAAGCTCCAAGCCTCGAGCTGATCGACGCCAAGGCTTCTGCTTGTAGCTTGCCGCTCAAAACTCGGAGCTGCTTCTAGTGAACCTGTCAGCGCCTTTCATTCGCCGGCCGGTGGCGACGATTCTGTTGAGCCTGGCGATCATGCTGCTGGGAGGCATGAGTTTTAACCTGTTGCCAGTGTCACCGCTGCCGAATATGGATTTCCCGGTGATCGTGGTCACGGCCTCGTTGCCCGGTGCCAGCCCGGAGATCATGGCGTCCAGCGTGGCCACGCCGCTCGAACGTTCACTGGGCACGATTGCCGGGATGAACACCATGAGCAGCCGGTCGAGTCAGGGCACCACGCGGATCATTCTGCAGTTCGACATGGACCGCGACATCAACGGGGCGGCCCGTGAGGTTCAGGCGGCGATCAACGCCTCCCGCAGCCTGCTGCCCAGCGGGATGCGCAGCATGCCGACGTACAAAAAGGTCAACCCGTCTCAGGCGCCGATCATGGTGTTGTCGCTGACCTCCGACGTGCTGGAAAAAGGCGAGCTGTACGACCTGGCCTCGACGATTCTGTCCCAGAGCCTGTCGCAGGTAAACGGCGTGGGCGAGGTGCAGATTGGCGGCAGTTCGCTGCCAGCTGTGCGGGTCGAGCTGGAGCCCAAGCTGCTCGAGCAATACGCCGTGTCGCTGGACGAAGTGCGTACGACCATTGCCAACGCGAACGTACGGCGCCCGAAAGGCTCGGTGGAGAACGCCGAACACAACTGGCAGGTGCAGGCCAACGATCAACTGGAAAAGGCCAAGGACTACGGTCCGCTGGTGATCCGCTATCAGAACGGCGCGGCGCTGCGCCTCAAGGACGTGGCTCGGGTACGGGACTCCGTCGAGGACAGGTACAACAGCGGGTTCTTCAACGACAAATCGGCAGTGCTGCTGGTGATCAACCGGCAGGCTGGGGCGAACATCATCGAAACGGTCGCCGCGATCAAGGCGCAACTGCCTGCGCTTCAGGCCGTCCTCCCCGCCAGCGTCAAGCTGGACCTGGCCATGGATCGCTCGCCGGTGATCAAAGCCACGCTGCACGAAGCGGAAATGACCCTGCTGATCGCCGTGGTGCTGGTGATCATGGTGGTGTTCCTGTTCCTCGGCAATTTCCGCGCCTCGCTGATTCCGACCCTGGCCGTGCCGGTGTCGCTGGTGGGTACGTTCGCGATCATGTACCTGTACGGTTTCTCGCTGAACAACCTGTCGCTGATGGCCTTGATCCTGGCCACGGGGCTGGTGGTGGACGACGCCATCGTAGTGCTGGAGAACATTTCCCGGCACATCGACGAGGGCGTGCCACCGATGCAGGCGGCGTATCGCGGGGCGCAGGAGGTCGGCTTCACATTGCTGTCGATGAACGTGTCGCTGGTGGCGGTGTTCATTTCGATCCTGTTCATGGGCGGATTGGTGGAGAGCCTGTTTCGCGAGTTTTCCATCACGCTGTCGGCGTCGATCATCGTGTCGCTGGTGGTTTCCCTGAGCCTGACGCCGATGCTCTGCGCCCGTTGGCTCAAGCCCCACGTGCCCGGCACGGAAAACCGCTTGCAGCGCTGGAGCCAGCGGGTCAACGACCGCATGGTCGCCGCGTACGACCGCAGCCTGGGCTGGGCCTTGCGTCACCGGCGTCTGACCTTGCTGACGCTGCTGATTACCATTGGCGTCAATATTGCCCTGTACGTGGTGGTGCCGAAGACCTTCTTGCCGCAGCAGGACACTGGCCAGCTCATCGGTTTCGTGCGAGGCGATGACGGCCTGTCGTTCTCGGTCATGCAGCCGAAGCTCGACGTGTTTCGCGCCGCGCTGCTCAAAGACCCTGCCGTGGAGAGCGTGGCCGGGTTCATCGGTGGCAACGGCGGCACGGGCAACGCCTTTATCATCGTGCGCCTCAAGCCGATTTCCGAACGCAAGCTCGGCGCCGAACAAGTGGTGGAGCGGTTGCGCAAGGAAATGCCGCTGGTGCCCGGCGGCCGCCTGTTTTTGCAGCCCGACCAGGACCTGCAACTGGGGGGCGGGCGTGAACAGACCACCTCGCAATACCAGTACATCCTGCAAAGCGGTGACCTCGAAAGCCTGCGCACGTGGTACCCGAAGGTCGCTGCCGCATTCAAGTCGCTCAAGGAGCTGACGGCGATCGACGCCCGCGACGGCGGCGGTACGCAGCAGGTGACCCTGATCGTCGACCGCGACGCCGCGAAGCGTCTGGGTATCGACATGAATACCATCACCACCGTGCTGAACAACGCCTACAGTCAGCGGCAGATTTCCACCATTTACGACCCGCTCAACCAATACCGGGTGGTGATGGAGATCAACCCCAAATACGCGCTGGACCCCATCACGCTGGAGCAGGTGCAAGTGATCACGGCCGATGGCGCCCGCGTGCCGTTGTCGACCCTTGCCCACTACGAGCGCACGTTGGAAGACGACCGGGTCAGCCACGACGGCCAGTTCGCCTCGGAAAGCATTTCCTTCGACCTCGCTGACGGCGTCAGCCTTGACGACGCCAACGCCGCCATTGAGCGCACGGTGGCGGCATTGGGCTTGCCGGAAGACGTGATCGCCAAGATGGCAGGGACGGCGGATGCGTTCGCCGCGACCCAGAAAAGTCAGCCGTGGATGATCCTCGGCGCGCTGGTGGCGGTGTACCTGGTGCTGGGCATTTTGTACGAAAGCTACGTGCACCCGCTGACGATCCTGTCCACGCTGCCGTCGGCGGGGGTAGGGGCGCTGTTGAGCATCTACCTGACCGGCGGGCAGTTCAGCCTGATTTCGCTGCTGGGTCTGTTCCTGTTGATCGGCGTGGTGAAAAAGAACGCCATCCTGATGATCGACCTCGCCCTGCAACTGGAGCGGGGCAGCGGCATGACGCCCATGGAGTCGATCCGTAACGCCTGCCTGCAACGGTTGCGGCCGATTCTGATGACCACGCTGGCCGCCATTCTTGGCGCCGTGCCGTTGCTGCTCAGCAGTGCCGAAGGCGCCGAAATGCGCAGACCGCTGGGTCTGACCATCATTGGCGGCCTGATCCTGAGCCAGATTCTCACGCTGTACACCACGCCTGTGGTTTACCTTTACCTCGACCGTCTGCGTCACCGCGTCAATAAATGGCGCGGCGTGCGGACGGATGCTGCCCTGGATACGCCGCTATGACCCTTCGCCAGACCCTTTCCTTCCAGCAGCGGACGTTGCCCGCGCGGCGCTTGTTCACCGTCAGCCTGTGCGCGCTGCTGCTCAGCGCTTGCGCCGTCGGGCCGGATTACCAGAAACCCGACGTCACCACGCCCGCGCACTTCAAACAGGCCGAAGGCTGGAGCCAGGCCAACCCCAGCGATGCCATCGCGCGCGGCGCCTGGTGGGAAATCTACGGCGACGCTCAACTCAACGGCCTGGTGGAAAGGCTCAACACCTCCAATCAGACCGTCGCCCAATACGAAGCGCAATACCGCCAGGCTGAAGCGCTGGTGCGCAGCGCGCGGGGGGCGTTTTTCCCGACTCTGGACCTGACCACCAGCAAGAACCGTTCGAGCCAGGGCACCGGCAGCAGCAGCTCCAGCCTCAGCAGTTCCAGCAGCGGGATTCGCGACACCTATAACGCGCAACTGGGCGTCAGTTGGGAAGCCGACATCTGGGGCAAACTGCGGCGGGGCTTGGAAGCCGACAAGGCCAGCGCCCAGGCCAGCCTCGCCGACCTGGCGTCGATGCAGCTGAGCCTTCAGTCGCAATTGGTGCAGAACTACCTGCAATTGCGGGTGATCGACGAACAGAAGCGCTTGCTGGAATCAACCGTTGAAACCTACGAGCGCTCGCTCAAACTGACCCAGAACCAATACCGCGCCGGCATTTCCGGACGTGACGCCATCGCTCAGGCGCAGACGCAGCTGAAAGGCACCCAGGCCGACCTCATTGATCTCGCCTGGCAGCGGGCTCAATTCGAGAGCGCGATCGCGGTGTTGATGGGCCAAGCCCCGGCGGATTTCAGCCTGGCACCGACCACGACGATTCCGACGCTGCCGCAGATCCCCGCGCAATTGCCTTCGCAGTTGCTCGAGCGTCGCCCGGACATTGCTGCCGCCGAGCGGTCGGTGATGGCGGCCAACGCCAATATCGGCGTGGCCAAGGCCGCGTACTACCCCGACCTGACCCTGAGCATGAACGGCGGTTACAGCAGCAGCACGTTCAGCAACTGGATCACCTTGCCCAACCGCTTCTGGTCGGTGGGGCCGCAGCTGGCCATGACGCTCTTCGACGGCGGCCAGCGTGGCGCCGAGGTCGACCGCACCGAGGCCGTCTACGATCAGACTGTCGCCCAATACCGCCAGACGGTGCTGGACGGCTTCAAGGAAGTCGAGGACTACATGGCGCAGTTGCGGGTCTACGAACAGGAGGCGCGCGTGCGTGCCGAGGCGCTGCAGGCCGCTCGGGATTCACTGCGCCTGACCAGCAACCAGTACAAGGCCGGACTGATTGGCTACCTCGATGTGGTCAACGTGCAAACCACGGCGCTCAGCAATGAACGCAGCGTGCTCAACGTGTTGCAGAGCCGGTTGATCGCCAGCGTGCAATTGATCGCGGCCCTGGGCGGCGGGTGGAACGCCGAGACCGGCTTGTCGCGGGACTCGGCGATTAGCCGACGCTGAGTCACGCTTTCATGGCTGATTGCCATTATTTCGACCGGCTGTGGGGATTTTTACGCGGATTCCGGTAGAATTGCGCCGAATTCTTGGGGCTGCCTGGCCCTTGCCGTTGAATTTCGAGTCGCGCCCATGTTGATTGGCCATTACACCTTTTCGCTGGTTCTGGTTTCCGTTCTGGTGGCGATCCTGGCGTCCTACACGGCGCTGGATCTCGCCGGTCGCATTGCCACGGCAAAAGGCAGGGCGAAGCTGCTGTGGATTCTCGGTGGCGCGTTGTCCTTGGGCATCGGCATCTGGTCGATGCACTTCATCGGCATGCTGGCATTCAAGCTGCCCATCGAGCTGGGTTTTGACCTGACGCTCACGATGTTGTCCCTGTTGGTGGCGGTGTTGTCTTCTGCCTTCGCGCTGTGGCTGGTCAGTCATGAGCGGGTGCCGCTGCTGCAGGTCCTGTTCGGCGCGCTGGCCATGGGTGTCGGCATCAGCACCATGCATTACACCGGCATGGCTGCTCTGCGCATGCAACCGGGCATCGACTACGACCCGACGCTGTTCGTCGCCTCCTTGCTCATCGCAGGCACTGCGTCCGGTGCAGCGCTATGGATCGCCATCCGCTTGCGTCGGCAAACCCCTTATGTACGTTTGCTACGGGGTGGGGCGGCGGTGGTGATGGGCTTCGCCATTGTCGGCATGCATTACACCGGCATGGCCGCGGCCAATTTCGCTGAAGGCAGCTATTGCGGCGCCGTGACCACAGGCCTGCGCACTGACGGGCTGGACAAACTGGTGCTGATCGTCACCCTTGCGGTACTGGCCATCACCCTGCTGACGTCAGTGCTCGATACGCGGCTCGAAGCGCGCACCGCTCAACTCGCGCACTCTCTGAGCGAAGCCAACCGCGAACTGATCCAACTGGCACTGCACGATACGCTGACCGGCCTGCCGAACCGGATTCTGCTGGCCGATCGTATCGAACAGGCCATGCGTAAAGTGGATTCGCAAGGTGGCCTGTTCGCCCTGATGTTCATGGACCTGGACGGCTTCAAACCGGTGAACGATGCCTATGGGCATCACGTAGGCGACCAATTGTTGCGCGACGTGGCGCTGCGCATGCGTGAGAACTTCCACCGTCACGACACCCTGGCGCGCATCGGCGGCGACGAGTTCGTGCTGCTGGTGGAGCTTGAAGACGTGGACGACGCCACCACGGTGGCGTCGCGGCAGGTGAGTCTGGTGAACAAGCCATTCAGCGTGCAAGACCACGACCTGCAAGTGACGGTGAGCATCGGCATCAGCCTGTACCCCGGCAAGGGTCGCACGCAGCAGGAATTGCTGATGAACGCCGACGCCGCCATGTACCACGCGAAAAGCGCGGGCAAGAACGGCTACAGCTTCTTCGATGCGTCGATGAACACCAATGCGCGCAATCAATTGCAGCTGTTGCAAGACCTGCGCATCGGCTGCGTGAAGGGCAGTTCTGCCTGCATTACCAACCCAAATTCGAAGCCGGATCCTGCGCGCCGGTCGGGGCCGAAGCGCTGGTGCGCTGGAATCACCCCGAGCAGGGTTTGTTGATGCCGGACGCGTTCATCGGGCTGGCAGAACGGACCGGGCTGATCATCAACCTCGGCGAATGGGTGCTGAATGAGGCCTGCCGGCAGATGCGGGTCTGGTATGACGGTGGGTACACTCGCTGGCGCATTGCGGTCAATCTGTCAGCCTTGCAGTTCAGTCACGCCGGGCTGGTGAACAGTGTCGCCCGTTCGCTCGCCGCCCACGGATTGCCTGCCAACTGCCTGACGCTGGAGATCACCGAAACCACGGCCATGAATGACGCCGATGCCAGCCTGTCGGTGCTGCAAAAGTTGGCCGACATGGGGGTCGATATTTCCATCGATGATTTCGGTACGGGTTACTCCAGCCTCATGTACCTCAAGCGACTGCCTGCCAACGAGCTGAAAATAGATCGGGGCTTTGTGCGCGAACTGGAACACGACAGCGACGACGCGGCGATCGTCTCGGCCATCGTGGCACTAGGGCAGGCGTTGAATCTGCGGATCGTCGCCGAAGGGGTGGAAACCCCGAACCAACAGCATTTCCTGACCGAACTGGGGTGCAACGCCTTGCAGGGCTACTTGCTGGGCATTCCGCTGCCCGCAGAGCGTTTCATGGCGGATATTGACGCGGCACAGAAACGCGTCGCCGAGAACACCGTTTGACGTTTCACGCTTGGCATAACACTGGGACGCCATGACCCACGGCATGCGCCGCCGCCACTGGCATACCCGGAATAAGATTGGCGCTTCGATTCGGACACACCCATGGACAAAAACCTCCTCATCACTGGCGGCTCCCGAGGCATCGGCGCCGCCACGGCCGTTCTGGCAGCCTCGCAAGGTTACCGCGTGTGCATCAACTATCTGTCTGATCACGCCGCCGCCGAGCGCGTCTGCCATCAAATCCGTGAGTCCGGAGGGCACGCGATCGCGATTCAGGCGGATGTCAGCAACGAAGATGAAATCATCCGCCTGTTTGCCAAAGTGGACGCCGAGCTGGGGCGCGTCAGTGCCCTGGTGAACAACGCGGGCACCGTGGCCGAACAGTCACGGGTCGAACACATGTCGGAATTTCGCATGCTCAAGATCATGATGAGCAACGTGGTCGGGCCCATGCTGTGCAGTAAACATGCGCTGCTGCGCATGCTGCCGCGTCACGGGGGGCGGGGTGGCAGCATCGTCAACGTGTCGTCCGTGGCGGCACGTCTGGGTTCGCCGGGCGAGTACGTCGATTACGCCGCGTCCAAAGGCGCGCTCGACACCTTCACCCTCGGCCTGGCCAAGGAAGTGGCGGGCGAGGGTGTGCGGGTCAATGCCGTACGGCCGGGGTACATCTTCACTGATTTCCATGCGCTCAGCGGCGACCCGCAACGGGTAAGCAAGCTGGAACCGACCCTTCCCATGGGGCGCGGCGGCCTGGCCGACGAAGTCGCTGAGGCGATCGTCTGGTTGCTGTCGGACAAGGCGTCGTATTCCACCGGCACCTTCATTGATTTGGGTGGAGGGCGCTGAAGTCGACTGAGCCGTCAGGGTATCCGGACTGTGGGAGTGAGCAAGCTGACGGAGGGGGCAGGGCAATCGACGCGATGCTGTCTGCTACAACGTCTTGGTGAGCCAGCTCACTCCCACAGTACGGTTGCGCACCCTGAAAGGTGTCTCACCCTCCCATCATCGACCTGACGATCTTGCCCAATGTCTCCATCGCCCGCTCGGACGCCTCGCTCCAGGGGCTGCCGTAATTCAGCCGGATGCAGTTCTTGAACCGTCGGGTCGGGGAAAAGATCGGGCCGGGGGCGATGCTGATGCCTTGGGCGGAGGCCACCTGAAAGACTTTCAGCGAGTCGATTTGCTCAGGCATTTCCACCCAGAGGAAATACCCGCCCGAGGGCTGACTGACCCGGACCTGTGCCGGAAAATACCGCGCCACGGCGCTGAGCATCGCTCGCAGTTGATCTTCCAGGCTGTTGCGCAATTTGCGCAGATGGCGGTCATAGCCGCCGTGTTGCAGGTAATCGGCAATCGCCGCTTGTGCAGGCATCGACGCGCACAGGGACGTCATGATTTTGAGCCGCTCCACCTTCTGCGCGTAGCGTCCCGCTGCAACCCAGCCCACTCGATACCCGGGCGCCAGGCTTTTCGCGAATGAGCCGCAATGCAACACCAGCCCTTCGGTGTCGAACGCCTTCGCCGGTTTCGGCGCGTGCTGACCGTAATACAACTCGGCATACACATCGTCTTCGATCAGCGGCACGTCATGCTTGCGCAACAGGTCCACCAACTCGCGTTTGCGCGCTTCGGGCACGGTGGCGCCAGTGGGGTTCTGGAAGCTGGTCATGCTCCAGCAGGCTTTGATCGGGTAGCGTTGGAGGGTCTGCTCCAGCACATTCAGGTCGATGCCGGTCTGCGGGTGTACCGGGATTTCTACGGCCTTGAGTTTGAGGCGTTCCAGCACTTGCAGGCAGGCGTAGAACGCGGGGGCTTCGATGGCGACCAGATCACCCGGTTCAGTCACAGCTTGCAGGCACAGGTTCAGGGCCTCCAGCGCGCCGTTGGTGATCAGCAGTTCCTCCATTGGCAGCATCTGCCCGGCCACCGTGTAGCGCAGGGCGATCTGTCGGCGCAGCGTCGGGTTGCCGGGCGACAGGTCGCTGACCACCATGCTCGGGTCCATGTCGCGGGTGGCGCTGGCCAATGAGCGCGCCAGTCGTTGCAGCGGAAACAGGCTTGCGCTGGGAAATGCGGAGCCGAAGGGCACGGTGTTCGGGTCTTTGATCGACTCCAGCACTGAAAACACCAGTTCGCTGACGTCGACTTCCGTGGACTCGCTGACGCGTGACACGGCTGGCAGTTCAGCGGTCGTCGGCGTATCGAAGCGTTGGGCGGCGAAGGGGACAGGGCTGTCATTGACGAAATAGCCGGATCGCGGGCGCGCACGGATCAAACCTCTGCGCTCCAACAGGTAATACGCCTGGAACACCGTGGAAGGGCTCACCCCGTGGGTCTGGCTGGCGTAGCGGACCGAGGGCACACGCTGCCCGGCAACGAGGACGCCCGAGCGGATCAGCTCGGCGATGTCGTCCGCGAATTTCTCGTAGCGCTTCATGGCGGGCTCACTGAGAGGAATGCCAGCACTATGCGCGTCAGACTGTTTTTAGTACAGATCCAGAATTTTCAATAAATAGCGGATCAGATCACGGCCGAGGGCTTACCGCTGGTTACGGCTGCGGGGGGCCTCGTCCGATCAGCGGGCGGGGCGTTGCGTCTTCGGCGATGCCAAGCCAATCACCCATCCCCGACACAACACGTGTAGGAGACGCCGGACGGATGACGGCCGCGAAGCTGGGGTTCAGGTGGCGATGCGTCGTCTGACACACCGCCATCGCGGCCGTCGTGCCTCCGGCTGCTCCTACAGAGGTCGGTGTTGAGCGTGGTTTTCGGGTTGGTCACTCGCTTGTAGGAGCCGCCGGAGGGACGACGGCAGCGACGCGGTGGTTCAAGTGCCGATGCATCGTCTGACACACCGCCATCGCGGCCGTCGTGCCTCCGGCTGCTCCTACAGATTAAGCGTCAAGTCAGGAATTTCGCCGCACCGCCCATCCTGTAGGAGACGCCGGAGGGACGACGGCAGCGAAGCGCAATGTCAGGCCATGCGCTTTCACCAGACTCACTGCCATCGTCCAGTCGCCGCGGGCGGCAGCACTCTCACCCGCCGCCGCGGTCCATTGTTCAGCGCATCCCGTGCAAGGAGGATCTTGATGAATGGCTGGTGGGAGGAAGTTGTCGACACGTTGCGTTCCGAGTTCTCGGACATCACCGATGCATCCCAGCTCACGCGGGTGACCGTCCGTTTGACCATTGCGGCCGTTTTGGGTGGCATTCTGGGCTTTGAACGGGAACACAAGGGCAAAGCCGCCGGGGTCCGCACGCATATGCTGGTGTGCATGGGCGCGGCGTTATTCGTGCTGGTGCCGCGATTGGCCGGCGCGGACGATGCGGCCTTGAGCCGAGTGGTGCAGGGCATTGTCGCGGGGATCGGGTTTCTCGGCGCGGGCACGATCCTCAAGGGAGAGAATCTCAATACCCATCGAGTCAAGGGCCTGACCACCGCTGCGGGCCTGTGGATGACCGCGGCCATTGGTATCGCCGCAGGCATGGGGCGAGAAGCCACGGCGGTGCTGAGTACGGTATTGGCGTTGGGGATTTTGAGTCTGATGCCGATGATCGTCGAGCGGATCGATCCGCCAGAAGAACGGGATAAAAACCCGGCTCGCAAGACCGGCGGGGATTCGCACCAACCCTGAGCACGCAGGTCCGTGCCGAGGGCTGGCGATCGGGGTTATGCAGATGGGTTTGAGGCCAATACTACAGGAGGCTCCTGACTCGGCGGGTCACCTTTGGGTGGTTCGATCACCGGGGGCATGGTGGGTGGCGGCGGTTCCTCGGGCTTGGGCACCGGCAGTTCGGGATCATCAATGTTTGGATCGGGCGTTTCCGCTGGAACGGGAATGGTCATTGCTTCACCTTCCTTTGGCGCAGGTTGCATGAGGCAGTAGTGCCGGATTTCAACGCGCTCGAGGTCTTCGACAGTGAAGCAATTTGAATGATTCAGCGTATTTGACGCGGGCTATCACGGCCCGCAGTGCAGCGGCCTGTGAATCGTTTTCAGGCCTCGCAAAGCTCTTTGAACTTTTCCCCGAGACTGGCGTTCGGAACCTATGCGGCCGGATTCGGGCAAAGCGTGCTCACACGCCGGACGCTGTTGAATCATGGAAGAGACGTCGACGGAATGGACTATACGGACTTGTACACGGAGCGTCCCTGGGGCGTGAGGAGTGATGCTCGATGAATGTGACTGCTGATCAGCCATACGGCCCGGATTCCCTGGCCACCGATGTACCGCACCCAACCCAGCCTTTATCCCTGACCCAGGCCTTGCAACTGCCGCGCATTGTCATCGAAGACACGCAGCCGGTGCTGGAGCATGGGCTGCTGGCCGCCAAAGCCATTGCCGGCCAGCCGGTCACGGTCACCAGCAAGGTGTTCGCAGATGGCCACGACAAAATGGCGGTGCGGATTCTTTACCGCGCAGTCGACGAGCAAGAATGGCTTATCGCCCCGATGCGCGAATTGGGGAACGACAGCTGGATCGGTGGATTTACCCCGACCTCGGTGAGTCGCTATCTGTTTCGTCTTGAAGCCTGGATCGATCAGTTCGCCAGCTACCGCTACGAGCTGGAGAAGAAATACGCGGCCGGCGTTTCCATCGGGCTCGAGCTGGAAGAAGGCCGTCTGCACCTGCAGCATGCCTCCGAGCGCAGCCAGCACGAACTCAAAGGCCAGATCGACAGCCTGTTGCAACGTCTGGGCGAAAACACCGAACACGACGCGCAGGTTGCGTTGCTCCTGCACAGCGAAACGGCGGCCGTGATGGCCAAGGCCGACAATCATGCGTTCTTGAGTCGCAGCGTCGAATTCCCGCTTGACGTGGAGCGTGAGCGCGCGCAATTCGCCAGCTGGTACGAGCTGTTCCCGCGCTCGATTACCGACGATAAGAGCCGCCACGGGACCTTCAACGACGTCCATGGCCGCCTGCCGATGATTCGCGACATGGGCTTCGATGTGCTGTATTTCCCGCCGATTCACCCTATCGGCCGCGCCCATCGTAAAGGCCCGAACAATTCGCTCACGGCAGGACCGGATGATCCGGGCAGCCCTTACGCGATTGGCAGCGCGGACGGTGGCCATGATGCGGTTCACCCGCAGCTGGGCACCCGCGAAGATTTCCGCAATCTGGTGGCGGCTGCCGCCGAGCATGGCCTGGAAATCGCCCTCGATTTCGCGATCCAGTGTTCCCAGGACCACCTGTGGCTCAAAGAGCATCCGGGCTGGTTCTCGTGGCGGCCGGACGGGACCATCCGTTACGCGGAAAACCCGCCGAAGAAATATCAGGACATCGTCAACGTCGATTTCTACGCCCCCGACGCCATTCCCAGTCTCTGGCTGGAACTGCGCGATGTGATTCTGGGTTGGGTCGAGGAGGGCGTGAAGATCTTCCGCGTCGATAACCCGCACACTAAACCGCTGCCGTTTTGGCAATGGATGATTGCCGATGTGCGCGCTCGGCATCCGGACGTGATGTTCCTCGCCGAAGCCTTCACCAAGCCGGCGATGATGGCGCGGCTGGGTAAGGTCGGTTACTCCCAGAGCTACACCTATTTCACCTGGCGCAACACCAAGGCAGAGTTGGCCGAGTACTTCACCCAACTCAATGAGTCGCCGTGGCGTGAGTGCTACCGGCCGAACTTTTTCGTCAATACGCCGGACATCAACCCGCACTTCCTGCACGACTCGGGGCGTCCGGGCTTCCTGATCCGGGCGGCCCTGGCCACCATGGGCTCGGGGCTCTGGGGCATGTATTCCGGCTTTGAGCTCTGCGAATCGGCGCCCGTGCCGGGTAAAGAGGAATACCTCGATTCCGAAAAATACGAGATTCGCCCCCGGGATTACACTGCGCCCGGCAACATCATTGCCGAGATCGCCCAGCTCAACCGCATCCGTCGCCAGAACCCGGCACTGCAGACCCACCTCGGCTTGCGCCTATACAACGCCTGGAACGACAACATTCTTTACTTCGGCAAGCGCAGCGTCGACGGCAGCAACTTCATCCTGGTCGCCGTCAGCCTGGACCCGCGCAATGTGCAGGAAGCCTATTTCGAGCTGCCGCTGTGGGAAATGGGGTTGCCGGACGACGCCGCGACACTGGGCGAAGACCTGATGACAGGCCACAGCTGGACCTGGTACGGCAAGACGCAGTTCATGCGCATCGACCCTTCTTATCAGCCGTTTGGCATCTGGCGCATCAAAGCGCCCACCCAATAATTAAAGGAAGTGGTCATGGCAAAGAAACCTCGGAACGCTGCCTTTATCGACGACCCGCTCTGGTACAAGGATGCGGTGATTTACCAAGTCCACGTGAAATCCTATTTCGACTCAAACGATGACGGGATCGGTGACTTTCCAGGCCTGATCGCCAAGCTCGATTACATCGCCGAGCTGGGCGTCAACACCATTTGGCTACTGCCGTTTTACCCATCGCCGCGGCGCGATGATGGCTATGACATTTCCGACTATCGCGGCATTCACAGCGATTACGGCAACATGTCCGACGCCAAGAAATTCATCGCCGAAGCGCATAATCGCGGATTGCGGGTGATCACCGAACTGGTCATCAACCACACGTCGGACCAGCACCCGTGGTTTCAAAAGGCACGGCATGCCAAAAAGGGTTCGAAGGCCCGGGATTTTTACGTCTGGTCCGATGACGACCAGAAATATGACGGCACCCGCATCATCTTTCTCGACACCGAAAAATCCAACTGGACCTGGGATCCGGTGGCCGGCCAGTACTTCTGGCACCGCTTCTATTCTCACCAGCCGGACCTGAATTTCGACAACCCGCAGGTGATGAAGGCGGTGTTGGAAGTCATGCGTTACTGGCTGGACATGGGTATCGACGGCCTGCGTCTGGATGCGATTCCTTACCTGATCGAACGCGACGGCACCAACAACGAGAACCTGCAGGAGACGCATAACGTCCTCAAGCAGATTCGCGCCGAAATTGACGCTAATTACCCCGACCGCATGCTGTTGGCCGAGGCCAACCAATGGCCGGAAGACACGCAGCTGTATTTCGGCGATCGCAAGGGCAAGGACGGCGACGAATGCCACATGGCGTTCCACTTCCCTCTGATGCCGCGCATGTACATGGCGGTGGCTCAGGAAGACCGCTTCCCGATCACCGACATCCTGCGTCAGACCCCGGAGATCCCCGAGAACTGCCAGTGGGCGATTTTCTTGCGCAACCACGATGAGCTGACCCTGGAGATGGTCACCGATCGTGAACGCGACTACCTGTGGAATTACTACGCCTCGGATCGCCGCGCGCGGATCAACTTGGGGATTCGCCGTCGTCTGGCGCCCCTGCTGGAACGGGATCGCCGCCGCGTAGAACTCCTCAACAGCATGCTGTTGTCCATGCCGGGCACGCCGACCCTGTATTACGGCGACGAAATCGGTATGGGCGACAACATCTATCTCGGCGACCGCGATGGCGTCAGGACGCCGATGCAGTGGTCCATCGACCGCAATGGCGGATTCTCCCGGGCCAACCCGGCGAGTCTGGTGCTGCCGCCGATCATGGACCCGTTGTACGGCTATCAGTCGGTCAACGTCGAAGCCCAGGACCACGACCCGCATTCGCTGCTCAACTGGACCCGGCGCATGCTGGCCGTGCGCAAGCAGCAGAAGGCCTTCGGCCGCGGCACGCTGAACATGCTATCGCCGAGCAATCGCCGAATCCTGGCGTACACCCGTGAATACACCGGGCCGGATGGCAAGACCGAAATCATCCTGTGCGTCGCCAACGTCTCCGCCGCCTCTCAGGCCGCTGAACTGGAATTGTCCCAGTACGCCGGCACGGTGCCGGTCGAGATGCTCGGCGGCAGCGCGTTTCCACCCATTGGCCAGCTCAATTACCTGCTGACGTTGCCGCCGTATGGCTTCTACTGGTTCCTGCTGGCCGCGGAGAATCAAATGCCCAGTTGGCACGTCGAACCGGCTCAGAGCATGCCGGATTTCCCCACCCTCGTACTCAAGCAGCGTCTGGAAGAGCTGCTGGACCAGCCTTTGCGTCGGACGATGGAGCAGACCTCACTGTCGGTTTACCTGCCCAAGCGCCGCTGGTTCGCGGGCAAGGGCAAGGCGCTCGACAAGGTACACATCGCTTACGCAGTGCGCTTTGGCACCACCGTGCGCCCGGTGTTGCTGAGCGAAATCGAAGTAACGTCGGGCGACGAAGTGGTGCGCTATCAATTGCCATTCGGCCTGCTGCCCGAGGACGACATCAGCAGTGCGCTGCCACAGCAACTCGCGTTGGCCCGAGTGCGTCGCGGGCGTCAGGTCGGCCTGATCACCGATGCGTTCACCCTGGAGCCCTTCATTCGTGCGGTGATCAAAGGCATGCACGAAGAACTCGTGCTGCCCACCAACGATGGCGAGTTGCGTTTCCAGCAGACGTCCAAGCTGGCGCCGCTGGGGCTGAACGAAGAATCCGAAGTGCGCTACCTGTCTGCCGAGCAATCCAACAGCTCGGTGGTCGTGGGCAAGGCGCTGGTGCTGAAGATGATTCGCCGCGTCGCCGCCGGGACGCACCCGGAACTGGAAATGGGCGCTTATCTCACTGAAGCCGGCTACGAACACATCTCGCCATTGCTGGGCGCAGTGGTGAGGGTCGACGGCGATGGCGGGAGCAACTTGCTGATGATCGCCCAAGGCTATCTCAGCAATCAGGGCGACGCTTGGGAGTGGACACAGAACAACCTGGAGAGGGCGGTTCGCGATCACATGGCCCATGGCGCCTCCACGGTTGAACAGCATGCCAACGCGCTGCTGGAACTCAAGGATTTCGCCAGTCTGCTCGGTCAGCGACTCGGGGAGATGCACGTCGTGCTGGGCAAACCGACCGACAACCCGGACTTCAAGACCGAGGTCACCAGCGTTGAGGACAGCCAGGCATCCGCAAAAAGCGTCGGCGGGCAGATCGAGCGCGCGCTGGATTTGCTCGAACAACATCGCAATACCTTGGAACCGGGTGATCAACAGTTGGTCAGTGAACTGCTGAGCAAACGTCAGGCGCTGCTGGCGCAAGTGCAAACCCTGGCCAAACAGTCGGTGGGTGGCCTGCGGATGCGTGTGCATGGTGACTTGCACCTTGGGCAGATGCTGGTGGTGAAAGGCGACGCTTACCTGATCGATTTCGAGGGTGAACCGGCGCGTCCGTTGCAGGAACGTCGCGCGAAATACAGCCCGTTCAAGGACGTCAGCGGTGTGTTGCGATCTTTCGACTACGCTGCCGCCATGGCGGTGCGCAATGCCCAAAGCGCCGACACATCGGCCCAGGCCGAGTCGGCGCGTTTGCATGTGGCTGAAACCTATTTGAAACAGGCGCGGGAAGCGTTCCTCGGGGCCTACAAAACGGCTACTGTCGACGTTGGCCACGCCTGGAAAGACACCCAGGGGGAGGCCGCCGCACTGGCGCTTTTCACGCTGGAAAAAGCAGCTTATGAAGTGGCCTACGAGGCCGAGAATCGTCCGACCTGGTTGTCGGTTCCGCTTCAAGGTCTTCGTGGGTTGCTGGACTTGTCTGATGGAGAATGAAAATGAGTGCGTCTGACCAATTCGGCAAAGGCAACGATGAGTTGTTGCCCAGTGCCGGCGACATGGACGCGTTGATCCGCGCCGAACATCGCGACCCGTTCTCCATGCTTGGCCCTCACAGTGATGGTAAGGATGGCCAGGTTATCCGCGCCTATCTGCCAAACGCTCTGGGTGTGCGCGTCTTGTCCCGTGATGGCCAACGCGAACTCGGCGAACTGACCATGAGCGACAAGCCCGGTTTCTTTGCCGGGCATTTCCCCGTCCGCGAGCCGTACCTGTTGAAGATCAACTGGGCGACTGGCGAGCAGGTCACCGAAGACCCTTACAGCTTCGGCCAGTTGCTGGGCGAAATGGACCTTTACCTCTTCGCCGAGGGCAATCATCGCGATCTGAGCAGCGCATTGGGCGCACAGGTCACCACTGTCGAGGGCGTCGACGGCGTGCGGTTCTCAGTGTGGGCGCCGAACGCTCGTCGCGTCTCGGTCGTCGGCGACTTCAACAGCTGGGACGGGCGTCGTCACCCGATGCGTGTGCGCCATCCCTCTGGCGTGTGGGAAATCTTCATCCCGCGCCTTGGCCCTGGCGAGGCCTACAAATACGAAATCCTCGGCCAGCACGGCGTTCTGCCGCTGAAAGCCGACCCGATGGCGCTGGCGACTCAGCTGCCGCCCGCCACTGCCTCGAAGGTCGCTGCACCGCTGAGCCACCAATGGCAGGACAACGACTGGATGCAATCGCGGGGTGATAAGCACGACATTCACCAGCCGTTGTCGATCTATGAACTCCACGCCGGGTCCTGGCAATGGCATCGCGGCGGCGAAGATGAGCCGGACCGCCCCTACAACTGGCACGAGTTGGCTGAGACGCTGATTCCCTACGTCAAAGACCTGGGCTTTACCCACATTGAGCTGATGCCCATCATGGAACACCCGTTCGGGGGGTCGTGGGGCTATCAGTTGCTGTCGCAGTTCGCGCCAAGTGCACGTTACGGCACCCCGGAAGACTTCGCAGCCTTTGTCGACGCCTGCCACCGCGCCGACATCGGGGTGATCCTGGACTGGGTGCCGGCGCACTTTCCAACGGATACCCATGGGTTGGCGGAATTCGACGGCACTGCGCTGTACGAATACGGGAACCCGCAGGAAGGGTTTCACCAGGATTGGAACACGCTGATCTATAACCTCGGACGCACCGAAGTGCACGGCTTCATGATCGCGTCGGGCCTGCACTGGCTGAAGAACTTCCACATCGATGCGCTGCGCGTGGATGCCGTGGCGTCGATGCTGTATCGCGATTATTCGCGCGAAGCGGGCCAGTGGGTGCCGAACCGCTACGGCGGCCGCGAGAACCTCGAAGCGATCGACTTTCTCCGCCATCTGAACGATGTGGTCGCGTTGGAAGCGCCGGGTGCGTTAGTCATCGCCGAGGAATCGACATCCTGGCCAGGTGTGACCCAGCCAACCCAACAGGGCGGCCTGGGGTTTTCGTACAAATGGAACATGGGCTGGATGCACGACACGCTGCATTACATGGAGCAGGACCCGATTCATCGTCAGCATCATCACAATGAGTTGAGCTTCGGGCTGGTTTACGCGTGGTCTGAGCGTTTCATCCTGCCGATTTCCCACGATGAAGTGGTACACGGCAAGCACTCGCTGATCGACAAAATGCCGGGCGACCGTTGGCAGAAGTTCGCCAACCTGCGGGCTTATCTGGCCTTCATGTGGACCCATCCCGGGAAGAAGCTGCTCTTCATGGGTTGCGAATTCGGGCAATGGCGCGAGTGGAACCACGACACGGAACTGGATTGGCACTTCCTCGACTACAAAGACCACAAGGGCGTGCACTCGCTGGTGGGCGACCTCAATCGGCTGTACCGGTCGGAGAAGGCGCTGTACGAGCAGGACTGTCAGCCACAGGGCTTCCAGTGGGTTATTGGTGACGATGCAGGCAACAGCGTGTATGCGTATCTGCGCTGGAGCCGCGACGGTGAACCGCTGCTGGTGGTCGCCAACCTGACCCCCGTGCCGCGTGAGCATTACCGCGTGGGCGTGCCGTTTGGTGGCAAGTGGGCAGAGTTGCTCAACACCGACGCCGATGTGTACGCCGGGTCCAATGTCGGCAACGGGGGAGAGGTGAGGGCAGATGACATCAAAAACCATGGCCAGGCCTATTCTGTGTCACTGAATCTGCCGCCACTGGCGGTGGTGGTGCTAAAGCCGGTGGCTGAGGACTGAAGCCGGTCTGGTCTGATCACTACGTGATTGCTCGCCGCAATACGCAGCGGTTCAGGCCGATAGGCAGGCATTGAGGCGGGAGCGTTAGCGGTGAACAGTTAACTCGTGTGTGACTGACCCACCGCTTCGCGGCCGTCGTTCCTCCGGCGGCTCCTACTGGGACGGCGTCTGATCCAGGGCACTGCAAAACCCGTAGGAGCCGCCGGAGGAACGACGGCCGCGATCGCGGTCTGTCAGCTGGCGCGTTTCTACCTGATCCAACACGGTCGCTGCCGTCGCAGGCTCCGGCGTCCAACTAAGACTGCACCTGATTCGGTGCACTGCAAAACCCGTAGGAGCCGCCGGAGGAACGACGGCCGCGATGGCGGTCTGTCAATTGGCGCATTTTTACCTGATCCACCACGGTCGCTGCCGCCGCAGGCTCCGGCTTCTGCTACGGATTCGGCGGTCGATGGGCCAGGGGGCAAGCATGATTCGGCGTCGAGACGCTGCAAGACTGCACGAACGCTCCGCCGCAACGTGGCCACCTCCGTACGGCCAAATGTCTACCATTTCAACAGCCCATCATCGGCCGCTCCCGGACGAACGTCACCCTCCTGTACTGAACCCCGCACCATTTAAACGGTCTGTTGACCACGTTTCGTCCATCGCATGCGGCCTGTCCACCCGGCCATTCTTTCTATTTGTCGAAGATCGCTCATGTCCCTCACTCCCTCCGTAATCGCCTCCCACGACTCCACCTTCCCGTTGCCGGGCGTTCGACGCCGTTTGCTCAGCGCTGGCTTGATGGGCACCCTGTTGGCCATCGGCTTCATTGGCCAAGCCTACGCGGAAGGCAAAGACCGCTGGGTCAGCGACACCCTCAGCACCTATGTCCGCAGTGGCCCCACAGATGGCTATCGCATTGTTGGCACACTCAAATCCGGCCAGAAGGTCGAACTCCTCAACACCCAGGGCGACTACAGCCAAGTGCGCGGCAACTCTGGGGACACTGTGTGGATTCCGTCCGCTGACTTGCAGGAGGTCCCGGGCCAGACCGAACGCCTGCCGCAATTGACTCAGCAAGTCGCCGATCTCAGCGCGCAACTGAAAACCATCGACGACGACTGGAAAACCAAAGTCCAGGGCATGCAGGAAACCCTGGACTCTCGCAAAAAACTGGTCGACGAACTCGAGGCCCGGACCAAAGACCTCAACGCCCAATTGACCGACGCCCAATCAGAATTGCGCTCGACCCAAGCTAAACTCGGCGACGAGAACAATCAGGTGTTGATGCGCTACATGGTCTACGGGGGCAGTATTGCCGGGGCCGGTTTGTTGTTGGGCTTGATTCTTCCGGCCCTGACCCGTGGCCGCAAACGCAACGATCGCTGGTTTTGAATGCGTGTGTTTTGGCCACCGACCCTGTGATCCTGAGGGTGTCTGTCTGAAGCCTGTGGGAGTGAGCTTGCCCACAAATGGGGTGCTGCGCTTACGCCAATGCGGGCTGAAAAGTCGCCTTCAGGAGCAAGCTCACCCCCGCAGGCTGCTTCCGCAAACGGGGTCCAGTTCAACTGCTGAAATATCGTGTCATTGACCCTAGGTCGATTCTCCTTTGTGCGCTATTTTGGTGCGGTGCTGCGGTCCTCTCGTGGACCACGGCGCAGCCGTTAACAAGCTCCACCCCATATGCGTCTGCAGTCGCAAGGATGCCGGGCGAATGTTGAGAGGGTACGTCCCATCCGCGCTCGCCCCGCCAATGCTGTTCCATCCTCACAAGAATAAAGAGAGTCGACACATGAAGTTTGAACCCTTGGCCAAGTCGCTGATAGCGACGGCGCTCACCTTCGCTTTCTCTACCTCCTACGCTGCCTCCGTCGCACCTGTTGCCGCTGAAAACGGCATGGTCGTCACAGCTCAGCACCTGGCCACACACGTGGGCGTCGATGTACTGAAGTCCGGCGGTAATGCGGTGGATGCCGCCGTTGCCGTGGGGTACGCATTGGCGGTGGTTTACCCGGCTGCGGGCAACCTCGGCGGCGGTGGTTTCATGACCATCCAGTTGGCCGACGGCCGCAAGACGTTCCTGGATTTCCGCGAAAAAGCCCCCTTGGCCGCCACCGCCAACATGTACCTGGACAAGGACGGCAACGTCGTGCCAGACCTCAGCTCCAAAGGCCATTTGGCCGTGGGCGTGCCAGGCACGGTGTCCGGCATGGAACTGGCGCTGAGCAAATACGGCACCAAGAAACGCGCTGAGGTCATCGCGCCGGCGATCAAGCTAGCCGAAAACGGCTTCCCGCTACAGCAGGGCGACATCGACCTGCTGCACACCGCCACCGACGAATTCAAAGCCGACAAGGACCTGACCCCGATCTTTCTGAACAAGGGCCAGCCGATGCAGGTGGGCGACAAGCTCGTGCAGAAAGACCTGGCCAAAACCCTCAAGGAGATTTCCGCCAAGGGCACCGATGGTTTCTACAAGGGCTGGGTAGCCAAGGCCATCGTCGATTCGAGCAAGGCCGGCAAAGGCATCATCGTCCAGGCCGATCTGGATAAGTACAAGACCCGCGAGCTGGCGCCCATCGAGTGCGATTACCGAGGCTACCACGTGGTCTCGGCGCCGCCGCCGAGCTCAGGCGGTGTGGTGATCTGCGAGATCATGAACATCCTCGAAGGCTATCCGATGAAGGAGCTGGGTTATCACTCGGCCCAGGGCATGCACTATCAGATCGAGGCCATGCGGCACGCCTACGTGGACCGCAACAGCTACCTCGGCGACCCGGACTTCGTGAAAAACCCGATTGCGCATCTGTTGGACCGTGACTACGCGGCCAAGCTGCGCGCTGCCATCGAGCCGCAGAAAGCGGGGGATTCCCAGGCGATCAAACCGGGTGTCGCCCCCCACGAAGGCAACAACACCACGCACTATTCCATCGTGGACAAGTGGGGCAATGCGGTGTCGGTCACCTACACCCTCAATGACTGGTTCGGCGCGGGCGTGATGGCGAGCAAGACCGGCGTGATCCTCAACGACGAAATGGACGACTTCACCTCCAAAGTCGGCGTTCCGAACATGTACGGCCTGGTCCAGGGCGAAGCCAACGCCATCGCCCCGGGCAAAACGCCGTTGTCGTCCATGAGTCCGACCATCGTCACCAAGGACGGTAAAGCAGTGATGGTGGTCGGTACGCCGGGGGGCAGTCGCATCATTACCGCCACCTTGCTGACCATGCTCAACGTCATCGACTACGGCATGAATATCCAGGAAGCCGTGGACGCGCCACGTTTCCACCAGCAATGGATGCCGGACACCACGAACCTCGAGCGCTTCGCGGTCAGCCCGGACACCCAGAAGATCCTCGAAAGCTGGGGCCATAAGTTCGCCGAGCCGCAGGACGCCAACCACTTGGCGGCGATTCTGGTCGGTGCGCCTTCGCTGGGTGGCAAGCCGGTGGGCAACAACCGTTTCTACGGCGCCAACGACCCGCGCCGCAACACCGGGCTGTCGCTGGGCTACTGAGTGCTGGACGTCTGAGCACTGACTCGCTGACCGTCACCTGAACGGTGTGTGCTAATTCGTTCGCACAAAGCGGTGGAGCCGACAAAGGTGTGTCGGCTGCACCCACCCTTAGCGAACGAATTCGCTGCCACAGGATCGAGGAGGGCAGGCCGCATAACAGCGTGGACGTTTGAACGGCGATGCATAGGTGTTATGTTATAACACTTTTGGCAGGCGACCTTGCTTGCACGCTTCGAGAACATTCCCACGATGACCATTCCACTTCCCGACGTTGCTTCCTCCGAATCCTCCTTGACGCTGCTTCCCCTCGATGGGGTCGGCATGCAGGGCATCGACATCCCGCTGATCCTTGACGAGCCTGGCATTATCGCGCCGGTGCACGCCCGCGCCGATCTGCAGGTGGACCTCCCTGTGCCGCAGATCAAGGGCATCCACATGTCACGGCTGTACACGCTGCTTGACCGCTTTGCCGAAGATCATGCCGTCGGCCCGGCGAGTGTGGCGGCGTTGCTGCAGTTGATGGTTGCCAGCCATGCCGATTGCCATTCGACTCAGGCCGCTGTGCGCCTGTCATTCGCGCTGCTGTGCAAGCGTCCGGCGTTGGTCACTCAGGGCCTGAGCGGCTGGAAGTCCTACCCGGTGATGATCGACGGCCAATGGCGGCAAGGGCGTCTGGCCCTGACAGTCAGCGTTGACGTGACCTATTCCTCGACATGCCCCTGCTCGGCGGCGTTGTCTCGGCAACTGCTGGAGCAGGCTTTCCGCGGGTATTTCGGTGCTGGCGCAGTGGATGCCAAGGACGTCGCGGCATGGCTGCGTGATCACGGCTCCCACGCGACGCCCCACAGCCAGCGCAGCGTGGCGCGGGTTCAGGTGAGTATCGATCCAGACGCCGAGCGGCTGGGCGTGCTGAGTCTGGTGGATCGGGTCGAGAGCGCGCTGGGCACGCCGGTGCAGACCGCCGTCAAACGCGCCGATGAGCAAGCCTTCGCTCGACTCAACGGGCAGAACCTGATGTACGTCGAAGATGCCGCGCGCAAGATCCAGCAAGCAGTAACGGGCCGTTTTGCCGCCAGCAGTGTCTCGGTCAGGCACCTCGAAAGCCTTCACCCGCACGATGCCGTGGCGTTCACCTCTCGCCAGGGCGCGTCGAAGCCGGAAGAGGGTTTTGTATGAGCCGTGCCGTTTCAGCGTCGGCCGTCGCTCAACCTGCGCATTCGCAGGCTGGGCCTGTGAGCCATAGCCGACTGCAATCCATTGACGCCCTGCGCGGCCTGATCATCGTGTTCATGCTGCTGGACCATGTGCGCGAAACCTTCTTCCTGCACCGTCAGGTGACGGACCCCATGGACGTCGGCAGCACGTCGCTGGATCTGTTCCTGAGTCGCACCCTGGCGCATTTCTGTGCGCCGCTGTTTGTGTTTCTGACAGGCCTGTCGGCATTTTTGTACGGCCAGCGGCATTCCGGTACGGCAGACGTCGCCCGGTTCCTGTTCATCCGTGGACTGGTCCTGATCGCATTGGAGCTGACGCTGGTCAATTTTGCCTGGACGTTCCAGCTTCCACCGTCGGTGATCTACCTTCAGGTGATTTGGGCCATCGGCCTGAGCATGATCGCCTTGGCCGTCTTGGTGACGTTGCCGCGGGGTCTGCTGGCGGTGCTGGGAATGGCGATCATCGGTGGGCATAACCTGTTGGATGGCGTGCATTTCGCCGCCAAATCCTGGATGCATATTCCGTGGGCCATCCTGCACGACAGAGGCTGGATCGAGGTCAGTGAGGGGCTGCGCTTGCGCACCTCTTACCCGGTATTACCCTGGATCGGCGTGATCGCCGTGGGATATGCCGCGGGGCCGTGGTTCGCCAAGGGCGTCAAATCAGACAAACGCGAAATGAACCTGATCGCCTGGGGGTTTGGCTTGCTGGCGCTGTTTCTCGCGTTACGCGGTTTCAACGGTTACGGCGAGAAACCTTGGGTGGCCGGAGCAACCACAACCAACACGCTGATGAGCCTGCTCAACATCACCAAATACCCGCCGTCGTTGCTATTTATCAGCTTCACCCTGGGCCTTGGCCTGCTGATGCTCGCCTGGCTGGAGCGGGGTGCCGACAAGCGCTGGGTGAAACCACTGGTGACATTCGGCGCGGCCCCGATGTTCTTCTACTTGCTGCACTTGTACGTGCTCAAAGTGCTGTACCTGATCGCCGTCGTGCTCTGGGGTCGCAATCAGGGCACTTACTTCGGCTTCGATTCCGTATGGGCGCTGTGGGTCTGCGCGGCGGCGTTGACAGTGGCGTTGTTCCCCGCCGTGCGCGGGTTCGCCAAACTCAAGGCTCGGCGCCGGGACATCACGTGGTTGAAGTATTTCTGAGGGAAGGGGCTGCCGATGATCGAAAGCCAGTGTCCCGTCAGCGATCCAGCAGGGCGCGCTCCATGCGCGCCAGCGCCTCTTCCAGCATTGGCCGTGGGCAGCCGAAGTTCAGGCGCACGAACTGACCGCAATCGTCACCGAACTCCAGGCCGCAGCTCAGGGCGACCTTGGCCTGGGCAAGGAAGAACTGCTGTGGATGCTGAATGTCCAGCGCCGAGCAGTCCAGCCACGCCAGGTAGGTGCTTTGCGGCAGGTGCATGCGGATGCCCGGGAAGCGGGTGTCGATCGCGTGAGCGAGGTGGTCGCGGTTGTTCTGCAAATAGGCGTTCACCTGCCCCAGCCAGCTTTGGCCATGAGTGTAAGCCGCGTGAGTGGCCTCCAGGCCCAACGTGTTGACGCTGTCGACCAAACCCAGACGCCCGGCCGTGAAGTGCTCGCGCAGGGCGGGGTTCTGCACCACGGCGAACGCGGTTTTCAACCCGGCAATGTTCCAGGCTTTGCTCGCCGACATGAGCGTGATCGTACGCTCGGCGATGTCAGCGCTCAGTGATGCAATCGGCGTGTGACGACGGCCGTCGAACAGGATGTCGGCGTGAATTTCGTCGGACACGATCAACACGTCATGCTGAACGCACGCCTCGCCGATGGCGCGCAGCTCATCGCGTTCGAACACCTTACCGATCGGGTTGTGCGGGTTGCTGAGCAGAAAGGTGCGCGCACTCAGCAAGGCGTGCTGCAGAGCCGCGATGTCGGTGAGGTATTGGCCCTTGGCGTCGGCGTGCAGCGGCAGGTCAACCCGCGTCAGCTTCCAGTGGGCCGGGGCACTGAGCAGGGGCGAATAGTTCGGCGTTTGCACCAGGACGCCGCTGCCGACGGGCGCCAGGCTGTTCAGCGCCATGTTCACCCCCGGCTCGACACCGGGCAGAAACACCAGGTCCTGTGGCTGGATATGCCAGTCATACTGCCGCGCCAGATGCGCCACCAGCGTCTCGCGCAAGGTGTCTTGAGCCACCGAATACCCCAACAGCGGGTGCTCCAGCCGGTTTTTCAGCGCCTGCATGATCGGCTCGGCCACCGGAAAATCCATGTCCGCGACCCACATGGGCAAGACGTCTTCCGGGTACTGGCTCCACTTCTTGCTGCCGGTGTTCAAGCGTTGAAAAACGGTGTTCAGGTCCATGCTCGTGACTGTCTCGGAAAAAGCGATGGGCGATTGTGCCAGAGCGCTGAGACCAAGGCATCTGTCACGCGGCTGGAGTTTGCGTCCCTGTCTGGCGGTTGCCCATTCAGCCAATCACCAAAACGTCGTTGCCTGACTGTTTAGCCGCTCAGTCATCACCGCGAGGGCTCTGTCCACATCGGCCGCGTCGGTATAACGGCCAAGGCTCAAGCGCAGGCTGCTGCTGGCGAGCGCGGGGGACAGGCCCATGGCCAGCAAGACGTGGGAAGCGCCGCTGCTGGCTGAGTTACAGGCGGAGGTCGAAGACACGGCCAGGTCGCTCGACAGACTCAGGGCGTTGAAGCCCGCCTTGTCGACGCACACGTTGATGGTATGGGGCACGCGCTGATCGGGGTCGCCGTTGAGGGTGACGCCCGGCAGTTGCAGCAGACCGTCACGCAAACGAGCGGAGAGGGCGCTGATGCGTTGCACTTCTTCCTGCATTTCGGCAGCGGCCAGCGCGTAGGCCGCGCCCATGCCGACGATCTGGTGAGTGGCGAGGGTCCCGGAACGAAAACCCTGCTCGTGACCGCCGCCGTGGATCTGCGCCTCCAGCAACGGTCGTGCACGTTCGCCGACGTACAGCGCGCCGATGCCTTTCGGACCGTAGATTTTGTGAGCGGAGAAGGACATCAGGTCCACCGGCAGAGTGCCGAGATTGATCGCCAACTTGCCCGCCCCTTGAGCCGCGTCGACGTGGAAGAGTGCGCCGTGAGCCCGCAGCATGGCGCCGATGGTGGCAATGTCGGTCAGCGTGCCGAGTTCATTGTTCACCAACATCAGCGAGACCAGCAGCGTGTCGTCCCGCAATGCCTGGCGCACGGCGTCGGGTCGGATAAGTCCCGTGTGGTCAGGTTCGAGCCAGGTTACCGGAAAGCCGGCGTTCTCCAACTGGCGCACGGTGTCGACCACCGCCTTGTGTTCGATGCGGCTGGTAATCAGATGTCGGCGCTGCACGTGAGCGCCCTGCGCGATGCCTTTGATCGCCAGGTTGTTGGATTCTGTCGCGCCAGAGGTCCAAATCAGGGCATCAGCCGAGCAGCCGACCAGTTCGCCCACCTGACGCCGGGCGAGTTCCACCGATTGACGGGCCAGGTTGCCATACGCGTGAGAGTTGGAGGCAGGATTGCCAAAGGTGCCGTCGCGGCCAAGGCAGGTGACCATCGCCTGAATGACCCGGTCATCGACCGGCGTGGTGGCTGCGTAATCGAAGTAACAAGGAAGTGTGCTCATGGGGGAGAAATCCGCGCTGTCCATAATGACGAAAATGGTACGCGCGCCGAACTGAAAAAAAATTGATTACTTAACGTCAATTCTCCACGTACGTAGATTATTTTTCGTATTAATAGGCCATTTTAAGAATATGGCTTCGATGACTGCGGGAATTGGCTTATCTTTATCGCCACCCGACCTAACGACCTCAGTGACAGGCCAGCAGCAATGGATAAATTCGATCAGGCGATATTGGGCATTCTGCAAGCGGACTGCACCCGGCCCATCGCCGAAATCGCCGACGCGATAGGCTTGGGCAGCACAGCCTGCTGGCGTCGGGTTCAGAAACTGGAAGAGCAGGGCATGATTCGCGGCAGGGTGGCGCTGCTCGACCCTGGCCTGTTGAATGTGGCCGTCACTGTCTTCGCCGCGATACGTACCAACCAGCACAACGCCCAATGGCTGGGGCGCTTCCACGACATGATTTCCACCTTGCCCGAAGTGGTGGAATGCTACCGGATGGCAGGCGATACGGATTACATGTTACGTATCGTGGTGCCGGATATTGCAGGGTATGACGCGGTGTACAAACGGCTCATACAACTGGCCGGTATCACCGACATCAGCTCGAGCTTTGCCATGGAGCAGATCAAGTCCACGACACAATTACCGTTGACGTACACCATGGTTTAGCGGCGATCTGTTTCCCGATCCGTGTCAGGGGCTATAAGACAAGGCCCGAGCAATCAGGCGACCCCTCTGGGGCAGCCAGTTCAGTCGTGGCGTGGAGGCAACGTTGCTGAATCTCCGCGGGAGTCGGCAGCATTCATCGCCCATAAAAAAGCAGCCGAGGAAGGCTGCTTTTTTGTCATGACGCCTGTGGGTCAGTATCGCGCTTTGTCGATCCATTCCAACGACGTGCGCCAGATGCAGATCCCCAGAAAATACGCCGACATCACCCACCACACGCTCAGCACCCACGAGCCGTTGTAGGGGTGATTGATCACCATCAGGAAGCTGCACAAAAACCACACGCTGGTCACCGCAATGTTGATCGGCATGAAGCGACGCACACGGAACGGGTGGAGGAACTTCATTCGGGTCACGGTCAGCAGCGCCAGGCAAATCACCGTGATGAAGGTCAGCCAAGGCGCGGGCGAGAGGATGTAAACGCACAGCGCGACCACGTTCCACGCCGCGGGAAAACCGACGAAGTAGTTGTCTTTGCTTTTCATCTCGGTGTTGCAGAAGCAGAACAGCGACGACACCAGGATGATCGAAATCGTCAGCAGCAAGGTGTAATCGGGGAGGGGGATGTAGCGATAGATGAACAGCGCGGGTATGAACACGTAGGTCAGGTAATCGATCACCAGATCCAGCACCGAGCCGTCAAAATGCGGCAGAACCGACTGCACGTTGACCTTTCGCGCCAGCGAGCCGTCCAGACCGTCCACGATCAACGCGATGCCCAGCCACAGCAAGCACGCTTTGGGCTGATTATCGAAAAGCGCGATGGTCGCGAGAAACGCAAGGACAACGCCGGTGGCCGTAAACCCATGGGCACCCCACGCTTTGAGCCAGGCGATACGTTGAATTGGAATCATGGACGGTCCTTCTGAAAATGATGCTGAGCTGGTCGAGTTACCGCGTGGGGTGAACATGGACCGGGACAGAGGTGGAACTATCGACCGGTTGTCGGTCGATAAGGTTCACCAGTCACCTCTAACGGTAGCAGGCAGCGCAGGGTTGGGTAGCGCAATTGTCGGTCATCGCGCGGCGATTTACACCCCTCACAGGTCATTGGTCGGCTATCAGGCAAAAGCGGCATTTTGCTGGCCCCCATTGCATCCTAGTCTCGGCAGAATTCGACGCTGATCAGTGAGTTAGCTAAGGATTTGCATGCAGGTTATCAAGTGTGTCGTGGTCTTTTGTGCCCTTGTCAGCTTTTCCAGCGCCGGCTTTGCGAGGGATCTCAGTAAAAGCGAACGGGATCTCTGCACGTGGGGCGCGGGCATTGCAAGCACCGCGCAGCAATACAAGCTGGCGGGACTGACGCTGTATGGAGCCCGTAAAAAATTTCAGGCCCGGCATTTTCCGCAGCAATGGATGCGCATGAGCGCACTGGGTATCACCGAGCAGACCTACAACAGCGATTCGCGCATGCGCCCGGAAGGCGTGCGGCAGGTCTATTACGACGGCTGTACCCGGCACGAACTGGCGCGCCGGTAAGAGCGCGCGAGCACGTACGGCCGCTGCATCAAACGCGCCTGGCCCCGTGGCGCGCTCGGTGCGGAATCAATGCGGCGCCCGGGGGATGGTTTTCATCAGGTCGGCAGGGCTGATGTGACCCACGACCGGCGCGCTGCCAGGTTGCGGCAGGTTGAGGATGTGGCCTTTCATCTTGCCAATAATGTGCATTTCACAGGGCTTGCAGTCGAACTTCAACGTCAGCACTTCGTCGCCGTGAATCAGTTGCATGGGAGCAACCTTGGTGCGCACGCCGGTGACGCCTTTGGCCTGCTTCGGACACAGGTTGAAGGAAAAACGCAGGCAGTGTTTGGTGATCATCACCGGCACTTCGCCCGCTTCTTCATGGGCTTCGTACGCTGCGTCGATCAGTTTGACGCCATGCCGGTGGTAGAAGTCGCGGGCCTTCTGGTTGTAAACGTTGGCCAGGAATGACAGGTGCGCTTCGGGGTACACCGGCGGCGGGCTGGTTTCCGCCTTGCGGCCACCTCGGGGGTGGGCGGCGACGCGAGCAATGGTCAGCGCGTCGATGACTTCGCGGCGCAAGGCTTTCAATTGCGAGTTCGGAATAAAGAATGCGTCCGGCGCGTCCAGTTTGACATCGACGGCGTGGTACGCGGTGGTCCCGAGCTGACACAGCAGGTCGCGCAGTTGCTCGAGTGCCTGTTCCGGTTTGTTGGCAATTCCGAACGGGCCGTCCAGCGACACGCAGGCGCTGATGCCTTCTTCGCTCGTGGCGGTGACGTCCAAACGTGCCTCACGCAACTGCACCTGCCATGACACACCGATGCGGCGTTCGGCAGACGTCTTATGCAGCGCCTGCTGCCAGTTGTGGTCGAGGTTGCGGTTCAGGGGGTGATTCGGGCGGACCTTGTACAGATCGGCAGGCATTTCGTTGGGCTCGACGCGATAGCGGTAGCGCTTTTCGCCGTCTTCTTCGAACTCGCCTTTCGGCTCGGCGATGTTGGCGCGGAAGCCCACCACATCGCGCTTGATCAGCACATTAAGGCCATCGCCGTTGGTCAACGGGTCATGCGTCACGACGTGCAGATCACGCTTGCCCACCTTTTCAACGACGCCGACAGGCAGGCCGGTGAAGGTCGGGGTGTCAAAGGCGCCGATGTCGATTTTGCGGTCGGTGACGAAATAATCGGTGCTGCCGCGGTGGAAGGTCTTTTCCGGGTCGGGCAGGAAGAAATGCGCGGTGCGGCCGCTGGAGGCACGGGCCAGGTCAGGGCGGTCTTCAAGCACGTCGTCCAGGCGCTGACGGTAATAGGCCGTGATGTTCTTCACGTAGCCCATGTCCTTGTAGCGACCTTCGATCTTGAACGAGCGCACGCCCGCTTCGACCAGGGCGCGAATGTTGGCGCTCTGGTTGTTGTCTTTCATCGACAGCAGGTGTTTTTCGAAGGCGACGACGCGGCCCTGATCGTCTTTCAACGTGTAGGGCAGGCGGCAGGCTTGGGAACAGTCGCCGCGGTTGGCGCTGCGGCCGGTCTGGGCGTGGGAAATGTTGCATTGCCCGGAGAAGGCCACACACAGCGCGCCATGAATGAAGAATTCGATAGCTGCATCGGTTTCGTCGGCAATGGCGCGAATCTCTTGCAGGTTCAATTCGCGGGCCAGCACCAATTGCGAAAACCCGGCCTGATCGAGGAATTTCGCCCGCTCCAGCGTCCGGATGTCGGTCTGGGTGCTGGCGTGCAGCTCAATGGGCGGAATATCCAGCTCCATGACGCCCAGGTCTTGGACGATCAGGGCATCGACGCCGGCGTCGTACAACTGATGGATCAGCGTGCGCGCCGGCTCCAGTTCGTTGTCATGCAGGATGGTGTTGATCGTGGTGAACACCCGGGCGTGATAGCGATGGGCAAATTCGACCAGTTCGGCGATATCGCTCACTTCGTTGGCGGCGTTATGGCGCGCGCCGAAGCTCGGGCCGCCGATATAGATGGCGTCAGCGCCGTGCAGGATCGCCTCGCGGGCAATGGCCACATCGCGGGCCGGGCTGAGCAATTCCAGGTGATGCTTGGGTAGGGACATGTTTTTTTAGTCGGATCGTCACGGTCAAGGCGCGCATTGTAGCGGCGAAACGTCCGACGGGCATCCATAGCCTGCCGGATGGTGGGAACGACCGAATGTATGACTTCGACGTCACTGCGGGGTGAGCTTGCTCACGAATGCGTCGTGTCAGGCGCTGAGGCATAGCCAGGTGTGGCGCCTTCGTGAGCAGCTCATTTCCCACAGGTTATGTTCCGCTGTCAGGCCTTGGCCGCCATTGCGGTCACTTCCACACGCATGCCGTCAACCGCCAATGCCGCGACGCCGACCGCTGCGCGTACCGGCCAGGGTTTGGCGAAGAAGCGTTTGTACACTTCGTTGAATGCCGGGCGGTCGGCCATGTCGGTGAGGTAGATGGTCAAGTGCATCACCCGGTCCAGTGAACTGCCCGCACGTTCCAGCGCGACTTTCAACGCCTGAAGCGTGCATTCGCTCTGCGCGGTGATATCCCCCAGCTCCAGGCTACCGTCGGCACGGGTCGGAACCTGGGTGGAGACCATGATGCCGCCAAAGGTGGCGACGTCAGACGAAATGGAATCGGCGTCAGGGTCGGGCAGAAAGGTGAGGTCGTGGTTGGACATGGGCATGCTCTTGTCGTGACAGTGAAATGCTGCGCCGTGATGCGCAGTCGTCGGGAAGTGGCTGATGATAAAGCAGCTGATAAGTGTAGTAACGTCATGGCTTTCGATCAGCGCTCAGTCGCCCATCCATAAGGAGGCAGTCATGAAAGATTTCGACGGCAAAATTGTTCTCGTCACCGGCGGTTCCAAAGGCATTGGCCTGGCCTGCGCCCGACACTTCGCTGCACAGGGCGCGCGGGTGGTGATCAGTTCGCGCGCTCAGGCGAATATCGACGCCGCCCTCCAAACGCTGCCTGGCGCGATAGGCTTCGCGGCCGATGTGTCAGACGACGCCTTTGCCGCCGCATTGGTCCAGCGGGTGGAGTTGGAGGTCGGCCCTATCGACGTGCTGGTGAACTCGGCAGGTGCAGCGCGGCGTTCTCCGCCGCAAGACCTCACCCCTGCGTTTTGGCGCGAGGCCATGAACGCGAAGTTCTTTTCCACGATCAATGTCGTCGATCCGGTGGTCAAGCTCATGGCGGAGCGGGGGCAGGGCGTGATCATCAACATCATTGGCGTCGGCGGCAAGGTTGCCAAACCGATCCACCTGGCCGGAGGCTCGGCCAATGCAGCCTTGATGCTGGCCACGTCTGGCCTGGGCAATGCCTACGCAGGGACTGGGGTGCGGGTCATCGGTATCAACCCCGGCTTGACCGAGACCGGGCGTGTCGCCGAAGGCATGGCGGCCGATGCGGCCCACGCGGGCATCTCGATGGACGCCGCCATCGCTCGCAGTGTGCAGAAAATTCCAATGGGTCGGATGGCCAAGCCCGAGGAAATCGCCGATCTGGCCTTGTTTCTGGCATCCGACAAGGCGCGGTACATCACCGGCACCGTCATCGCCATGGACGGTGCGGAATACCCGGTCATCTGAACACGCTGCCACGACGACACATGGCGAAAGGCTTACACGCTGTTCAGCAAATGAGCCGTATACGAACAGGCGGGAAAGCTTTAACTTGAATCCATCGACTGAAGCACAGGAAGCGCTTCAGAGGTCAAGGATGATCTGCCATATGCCCGGAACGCTACCGACAGGATGTTGGAATGGTCTTGATAGAAAAGAACCCGCCCAGGCGGGTTTTTTATTGCCTGCGATTTACCGCGCAGCGCGCATCAACAGCCTTGATCACTCCTTGACGTCCATGAACTCTTCGGCCCAGGCCACGTAGCTTTCCGGCAGGGTGTAAGTGTGAGTCAGTTCTGTGGCGCTGAGGTTTTCGGTGCTGTGGGTGACCTTGCGTTGCGCACGGAGGCTGTCGTAGGTCGCCTTGATCGCCGCGAAGTAGGCGGCATGGCCAGCGACCACGATGCGCACACCCAGCTTCGCCAGGCGTGCCGCGTCGTTGAGCTTGGGGTTGCCGTATGTCACCAGCATCAGGGGCACGGTGAGCTTTTCGGAAATCTGCTCAAGGTGCTCGAAGTCCTTGATGCCCACCATGCAAATGCCATCCGCACCGGCTTTTTCATAGGCCTGTGTGCGTTCGATGATGTCTTGCACTGGCAGTACCCCGGCGTTGGTACGGGCGATGATCGACAATTCCGGATCGACTCGCGCTTCCAGCGCCGCTTTGACCTTGCCAATGCCTTCTTCAATGGTGATCAGGTCGGTGGATTTGCGTCCGAATTGCGCTGGCAGCAACGTGTCTTCGATGGTCAGGGCTGCCACGCCAGCCCGTTCCAGCTCTTCGACGGTGCGCATGACATTCAGCGCATTGCCGTAGCCATGATCGGCGTCGGCAATGAAGGGGAGTTGCGCAACGCGGCCGATGCGCGTGGCCTGTTCGACGAACTCGCTCAGGGTGATCAGCGCAAAATCGGGTGCCGCCAGGACCTGCAACGAAGCGACGGAGCCCCCGAGAATCCCCACCTCGAACCCCAGGTCGGCCGCGATACGGGCTGACATGGGGTCGAATACGGAGGCGGTTTCAAAACTGGCATTCGAGGCGAGCAGCTCACGAAAATTACGGCGCAGGGCAGAGTGGGAGATTCTGGACATGAACGTTTCCTGGTGCTGGCCTTCATCGATGAAACGATCTGTGCCAATTGAAAAAGTGCGGCGAGACTAACATGCCGAAAATCCGCCGGTTATGTCGTTTGAGCATAGGCCATGCGTAACGCACATACGTCACCTTAAGCCAAGCACTCGACCGCAGCGCCTTCGCCCGGATAGACACCTGCTCCCGTGGGTCAGTGAGCCGCATCAGCCTGCGAATCGCACAGTCAACCTGCACCGTATGGAGGCGAACTTAAAATAAACGTTAGGAAGTTGATGAACGTTGTTTAATCACTTCTTAATGCGTAAAGGTCTATTGCCGGATTTAAGATAATAACCATCATCGATTTGGGTAATGTCGTCTATCGATGATCACTGTTTATCTTTATATCAATACTCAGTAAGAATGATCGCCAACAGCAAACGACTACAGCGCTTTGCTTACTGACTAAACTTATCCGGTATTTGGAGAATCACATGAAATACTTAGCCTTCGCCGCACTCTCGTTGTTCAGCGTCTTCGCCTCGGCCAATGAGCTGGCCAATGCCCAGGCCACAGGGGGTTCGTTGACTCAGACCGAGCAGTACAACCGCCACAAGGGCCTCGATGTCGCCAAAGTGACCAGTATCAAAACCGGTCAAGACCCAGAGAAAGTCGACGGTTTGGTTAAAACCGACATGACGTACATCGACAGCAAGGGCGTTACCCATAATCTCGAATACACCACCATGGGTTACGGCCGTCAAAACGGCTAATGTCAGCTGGCGGTAGCACGATGTTCAAGTCTCAACATTAAAACGCTGCGTTATTTGCAGCGTTTTTTTTTGGCTTGGGTTTATGCCCTATTTGTTTGGCAGTCGGGCGCTGAACGGATTGCTTCGACCAGCCGCGTTTGTCAGTTGTGCGTCGAAGCCGTCGGCGTCAGCGTTGCCATGTCGATGACGAAACGGTAGCGCACGTCACCTCGTTCCATGCGTTCGAACGCGTGGTTGATGTCCTGGGTTGCAAGGGTCTCGCAGTCCGGAACGATGCCTTGTCGAGCGCAGAAATCGAGCATTTCCTGGGTCTCGGCAATCCCACCGGACGGCGAACCGGTAATCCGCCGACGTTCCCTCGCCCGCGTGGCATTTATCACATTGCGCGCAACGGTCGGCGATGGTGCTCACCGTGAACCGTTGTCCCACGCCGAAGCGCGTGACGCCAGGCCGGACCTTGACCGCCTTGCCAACCGCGATGAGCCCGCTGCAGTACCAGAAGCACCTGCGGCTGCACGAGGCACGGCGCATCCTGCTCACCGAAGCCGTGGACGCGACGACCGCTGCGATACGGGTCGGTTACGAGAGTGCGACTCAGTTCAACCGGGAATACAAACGCAGCTTTGGCGCGCCGCCCATGCGCGACGTCCAGTCCAGTCTGGCGGCCCGCATCAGACCCACGCGCTGATCCGGTGCGCAGGCCAGGATTAGCGCAATCCTCTGGAATATTTGCCTAATCCTCCGGGCTTCCTCTGGCTGAATAGAAAATCCGCCAAACGGCAGCTAGAGTTGGGCCAACAGGAGCCGCATCCATGATTCGCGCCACTCCCTGCCCGGCGGCGTCCCGCGCGTCGCGCATAGACCTACTTTCAATGCAGCAACCTCCCTCGTCCTTGCAAGGGGCGAGCGTTCGTCGTGTCTGCACGACCCTTCCGGCTACGACACGCTGCCAACGCGGGAACGTGAACCTGCGAGGCGGGTAGGGCGAGAACACAGCTTCGTTTCAACTGGCGATGGGCAACGTCGCCGAGCAGAAAATCAAAAAAAATACGATCAACCGATGATGAGCGGATGAGCCATGGAATTACGCATCAATCAGAAGACCTATCAGGTCGACGCTGACGCCGACACGCCCTTGCTGTGGGTGATTCGCGACGACCTGGGCATGACCGGTACCAAATACGGCTGCGGGCTTGCGCAGTGCGGCGCGTGTTCGGTGTTGGTGGACGGCAACGTCGTGCGCTCCTGCGTCACCCCGGTAGCCGGTGTGGTGGGCCGCGAGGTGACGACCATCGAGGCGATCGAGTCCGACGAGGTTGGAAAACGGGTCGTGGCAACCTGGGTCGAACACCAGGTCGCGCAATGCGGCTATTGCCAGTCCGGTCAGGTCATGGCGGCCACGGCGTTGCTCAAGCACACGGCCAAGCCCAGCGACGCACAGATCGAGGCGGCGATGGTCAACCTCTGCCGCTGTGGTACGTACAACGCCATTCATGCCGCTGTGCATGACCTCGCCGGTCAAACCGCAAAAGGGGACGCCTGATGAACGTTCGCCGTGACGCTATCGAACAACTCATCGCCCAGCCCCTGACGGACCCGGTCAATCTGTCACGCCGACGCTTTCTCACCGGCACGGCAGTCGGCGCGCTGGTGTTGGGCTTCGGCCTGCCTATCGGATCGGCCCGGGTGCAGGCAGCCACTGCCAAAACCGCGGTCGAACGCGGTACGCAAGTGCCCGCCTTTCTGGAAATCCGCCCCGACAACACCGTACGCCTGCTGTCGCCGTTCATCGAAGGCGGGCAGGGCACGTTCACGGCCATGGCACAGATTGTCGGTGAAGAGCTGGACGCCGACCCGGCCACCTTCGTCGTCGAATGCGCGCCACCGGGTGACGCCTATTACGTCATGGAAAACGGCATGCGCATCACCGGCGGCAGCATGTCTGTGCGCATGAGCTACCCCACCATGCGTCGCCTTGGCGCGCTGGCACGGGCGATGCTGATTCAGGCGGGGGCCGACACCCTCAAAGTCCCCGCCAGTGAGTTGACCACCGAACCGGGCAAGGTGGTGCACGCCGCGTCGGGGCGGTCCATTCCGTATGGCGAACTGGCGCAGCGTGCGCTGGACCTGCCGGTACCAGACCCGGCCAGCGTCACGCTGCGCGATCCGAACCAGTTCCGCTGGATCGGCAAGCCGGTCAAACGCCTCGACGCCTATGACAAGTCCACTGGCAAGGCGCTCTACACCATCGACTTGAAGGTCGACGGCATGCTGCACGCTGCGGTGCAACACGCGCCACGCCTGGGCATGACCGTGGGCACGCTGCGCAATGAAGAGCAGGTCAAGGCCATGAAGGGCGTGCATTCGGTACATCGTCTGCCCGGCGCCGTGGCGGTGGTCGCGGAACGCTGGTGGCATGCCAAGCGTGCCGTCGAGGCGATTCAGGTGGACTGGCAGGAGGCGCCTGCCGATTCGGGCATGCGTGTGATGCCCGCTGACTTTTCCAGCGAGGCCTGGTTCAAGAAGCTCGCCGCTGAAAAAGGCCCGGCCCGTGATGATGAAAACGAAGGCGACGTGGCCGCTACGCTGGCCAACGCCAAAACCAGAATTGAAGCCACGTACAACAATCAATACCTGCACCACGCCCAACTGGAGCCGCCGTCGGCGCTGGCCCGATTCAATCCGGATGGCTCGCTGGAGCTCTGGCTGCCCAACCAGGCGCCAGAAATGTACCAGGCAGACATCGCCAAGCGCACCGGCCTGGATCCGTCGAAGATCATTCTGCATTCGCCGTTATTGGGCGGCTTCTTTGGGCGGCACTTCTTGTATGACTCTGCCAGCCCGTATCCACAAGCCATTGAACTGGCCAAGGCGGTCGGGCGCCCGGTCAAGCTGATCTGGAGCCGTGAGGAGGAGTTTCTGCGTGACGTGCTTCGACCGGGTGCCGCGGTCAATTTCCGTGGCGCACTGGACAGCGATGGCTGGCCCGTTGCGATTGAAGCGGTCAGCGCCACCGAAGGGCCGACCGAGGGCCTGGCAGGCAAGCAGGGCGACAAGATCGACTCCGCCGCCCTTGAAGGACTGTCCGGCAAATCCTACGCAATCCCTCATAAACGCATCGCCCAGATTTACGTGAAAGGGCCGGTCACGCTGGGGTACTGGCGTTCGGTGGGCAACTCGCTCAACGACTTCTTCTACGAGTCTTTTCTGGATGAACTGGCCGACAAGGGAGGCAAAGACCCGTTTGAACTGCGCCTGCACCTGTTACGCGACAACCAGCGTCTGACGACGTTACTCAATGCCGTCGGCGAGCTGTCAGGGGGCTGGAAGCGCGGCCCGTTCACGGCTGAAGATGGCAGCAAGCGCGCCCGGGGCGTGGCCATGGCATCGCCGTTCGGCACCCAGACGGCGGTCATCGCCGAGGTGTCGATCGAGCAGGGCCAGGTCAAGGTTCACGACATCTGGCAGGCCATCGACCCCGGCAGCATCGTCAACCCGGCGATCGTCGAGGCGCAAGTCAACGGTGCCGTGTCCTTGGGACTGTCCCAGGTGTTGGTGGAGGAGGCGGTGTATGTCAACGGAGCGCCTCGTGCGCGCAACTACGATCTGTACCCGATTTTGCCGCCGTCGCGGATGGCGCGGGTGCATGTGAAGGTGGTCGAGAGCGGCGAAAAAATGGGCGGCATCGGCGAACCGCCATTGCCTGCAGTGGCGCCTGCCGTGGCTAACGCGGTCGCGGCGTTGACCGGGCAGAGGATTCGCAGCATGCCCTTGAGCCGACACACCTTTAGCTGACCCGCACCGGAGCACTCATGAACAACCGCCGATTCGCAAGAACCGCTGGCTGGCTGGCGTTGCCGTGCCTGGTCGCGGCAGGCCTGCTGGCCTGGTATGTCACCCGCGAGCCTGTCTCGCCTCTACAAGCCACTCAAACTGCCGACCTCTCGCCTGAGTGGGTGGCGCGTGGCGAATACGTCGCCCGGCTCAGCGATTGTGTCGCCTGCCACAGCGTGCCAGGCGGCGCGCCATTTGCTGGTGGCCTGGAGATGGCCACGCCGTTGGGGGCGATCCATACCACCAACGTCACCCCTGATCGCGAGACCGGGATTGGCGCCTATAGCCTGGCGGATTTCGACCGCGCCGTGCGCCATGGCGTAGCCCCCGGCGGGCGCCGGTTGTACCCGGCCATGCCGTATCCGTCCTACGCAAAACTCACCGATGACGACGTGCGCGCGCTGTACGCGTTTTTCATGAAAGGCGTTGCGCCGGTCAAGCAGGCCAACGTTGCGAGCGCCATTCCCTGGCCGCTGAATATGCGCTGGCCGATTGCATTGTGGAACGGCGTTTTCACCGAAGCCGGGCCGTATGCGGCCAAGTCGGGCAAAGACGCACTGTGGAATCGCGGCGCTTACATCGTTCAAGGTCCGGGCCATTGCGGCAGCTGTCACACGCCGCGCGGCCTGGCGTTCAACGAGAAAGCACTGGACGAATCCGGTACGCCGTTCCTGGCCGGAGCGCTGCTCGATGGCTGGTACGCACCGAGCCTGCGTGACGATCACAACACCGGGCTTGGGCGCTGGGACGAACCTGAAATCGTGCAGTTCCTGAAGACCGGCCGCAACAAACACGCGGTGGTCTACGGTTCGATGACAGACGCCTTCAACAACTCGACGCAGTTCATGAGCGACCAGGATCTGGCCGCGATTGCGCGCTACCTCAAATCGCTGCCCGGCGACACCCAGCGTGATGGCAGCCCGTGGCGCTATCAAGCGATGTCCGCTGCCGCACGGCTGGACGTACCCGGCGCTCACACCTACGTGACCCGCTGCGCGTCTTGCCACGGGGTGGACGGGCAAGGCCAGTCCGAATGGATGCCTCCGCTGGCAGGGGCGACTTCCGCGCTGGCCAAGGAAAACGCCTCGGCCATCAACATCACCCTCAACGGTTCGCAACGGGTGGTCGCGGCTGGCGTGCCGGATGCCTACCGCATGCCGGCGTTCAGAGAGCAGCTGTCGGATCAGCAAATCGCCGAAGTCCTGACCTTCGTGCGCAGTACTTGGGGCAACCAGAGTGAACCTGTCGACGCGCAGGCAGTCAGCAAGCTACGAGAACACACAGACCCGGCCAGTAGCAGCCCGATCATCCTGCAAATGCGTTAAGGAGACACCCTGATGGAAAGCATCGACCTGTTGGTCTTGCGTACCGCCCGCGACTGGCTCGCTGCCGGCGAACAGGTCTTGCTGGCGACCGTCGCGCGGACCTGGGGTTCTTCGCCGCGCCCGGTGGGTTCGATGATGGCCCTGCGTAATGACGGCCGCGTGGTGGGGAGCGTATCCGGGGGTTGCATCGAAGACGATTTGATCCACCGTTACACCACCGCTCACGGCGGCGAGGGTATGCAGGGAGGGGCTCCAGAGGTGGTGCGCTACGGCGTCACGGCCGATGAAGCCCATCGCTTCGGGTTGCCCTGCGGCGGAACGCTCGAGCTGGTGTTTGAGTTCAACCCGTCCTGGCAGTCGCTCGACGAACTGCTCGGCCATCTTGACAGCGGTAGCCTCGTGCGCCGCCGTCTGACCCTGGCCACCAATCATGTGCATCTGGAGCGGAGCCCGGCACCGGAGCAGTTCAGTTTCGACGGTCTGCAGATGCTCAACACCTTGGGCCCCGGGTTCCGCCTGCTGATGATCGGGGCCGGGGCGCTGGCCGAGTACTTGGCGACGATGGCGCTGTTCAACGGTTTCAAAGTGACGGTCTGCGACCCACGCCCCGAATACATCGACACCTGGTCGGTCAACGGCGTCGAGTGCCTCGTCGGCATGCCGGACGATGTGGTCAGAGACTTCGCGGTCGACCTGAGAACCTGCATCGTCGCCTTGAGCCACGATCCCAAACTTGACGACCTGGCGTTGCTGGAGGCCTTGCAAAGCCCCGCGTTTTACATCGGCGCCATTGGATCGCGGCGCAACAGTCAGCAGCGCCGCGAGCGGCTCATCGAACATTTCGGCGAGACCGAAGCCTCTCTCAAACGCCTGCGCGGCCCCATTGGCATCTACATCGGCAGCAAGACCCCGGCAGAAATCGCCGTCAGCGTCATGGCCGAGATACTCGCGGCGAAAAACGGCGTGGTTTTGCCTCGGACCGTGGACGTCACGCAAGCCAAGACCCTCGAAGATCAGGTCGCGCAAACCGCCGACAGCGAGGCCGTTTGAGCAAAGGCTAAGGCGCTTCGAAAATTGCCAAGGGGCTCGCTTCCCCATCAGCCCAGCACGAAACCGTTCGCGCCCGGGTCCTGCCGGGCTAAACCCGCCCGGACTGATCGCCGATCCCGAAATGATCTAAACCTACTAGAAGGTAGGCTATTTCGCTTGAGCAAGACCGCGTGGAGTGGAGGTGACTTCAGATCTGATCGAATCGGACACGCTTGGCATTTTTGACAGGCAAAGAAATTGTCGGCTGACTTGACTGATAACCTACTGGAAGGTAGGGTTTCGGCATGAATAATCCATCTAATACCTTCTTCGAAATCCTCAGTTGTGCCCGTTCGCTCATCATCTCGGGCGGGTACAGCGGTTTCAGCTATGCGGACATTTCCGAGTTCGTCGGGATTCGCAAAGCCAGTATTCATCATCACTTTCCCACCAAGGTCGATCTGGTCCGGACACTCGTGACTCAGTATCGACAAGAAGCCGAAGCCGGTATCGCGCACATCGAGCGCCAATGCGCCAATCCCGCCGATAAGCTGCAGGCCTACACAGGCTACTGGCTGGGCTGCATCGGCGACGCGACCAAAGGCTATTGCGTCTGCGCACTGCTCGCGACGCAAATGCCAGCGCTGCCCCAAGAGGTCGTGTTGGAGGTGAGGGCTCATTTCCGCGCGTTGTCTGCATGGCTCACCTCGGTCCTCGAACGTGGAGCGACCCAGGGTAGCTTTCAGCTCGCGAGCGATCCCCGCTCCGAGGCGGAGACGTTCATGGCGACTGTCCACGGCGCGATGCTCTCGGCCCGCGCTTACGGAGACCCTGAGATGTTTGGCCTGATCACCCGACCCTTGATCGAAAAGCTTATCGTCCAACCTTGATTGAAACGGCCGCCATGCGGCCGTTTTTTATTGCCGCAGGTGGGTTGCGAATTGGCCGGTTCGTGGACGGGATGGAATGAAAAAAAAAGGCTGAGCATCAGCCAGTGCGCTCAATTTGGCCCGGCGTCACCAACGCCCAACGTGTTTGAACTGACGATAAAAAATAGCCATGACAAGGAGGACGATATGATGCTTCGGGTTGCTGCAGGTGTGGTGGGTGTGTGCTGTTCGCTGAACAGTTTTGCCGATTTGCGGCCGCAATCGATTGAGCAACTGTGCACGGTGCTCAACGACACGCAGTTGAGGGCGGGGGAGTGGACCACGCACAAGGACGGCCAAGAAGGATGCAGCAGCGGCGCGCGGTTGATAAGGCCCGACGCCGTCGACGGCAACAAGATTTCCTTTGCTGCAGAAGGGGCCAGCGGCACTGCCAGTCGCGTGCGGCTGGTGTTGAACGTCATGCTGCCGTCGGACGATGACGCGGCCAAGCGGGAGCTGATCCGGGCCACCAAACGGCTGTCGGTGCGGGCGCTGGGGCTGTCTATTCCGCACAGCTTCGATGAAGCGATCATGAAGGGGGCGCCGATCAATCTGGCGGTCGGCAGCGGCCACGCGACGCTTACGCGAACCGTGGTCAACAAGCAGAACTATGTGCTGTCGGTGGTGATGGAGTAAATCCGCAGCGGGGTGCACACGCGCCCCGCGCAGACCCGGACGCGTCACCGGTATGACGTGCCATTCATGAATCCGGCGTGTCGCCGGCCATGGTCGGTCCCCTGGGCCGATGGAACCGGCGTTTTCTGGTGAGCGCGCCGGGAGGTCAACTTTCCCGAGGGCGGTAGTGGGCTGTTCCTGGCGTCCTCGGAGGCCAAGTAGGTCAAGGCGTGGAATTGACGGTCCACGGTGGCCTATCGCCAATCTGATCAGCGCCTCCGTGCGCAGCAGTCTCCGCGTAAAAACGCAACCGTTGGCGGCCTGACTCGACTATGAGGGCCGATTGCCGCTCCTTCCATTCACCCAATGCAATCGCTCATCGACATTCGACGGCAGGCATCACGCATCGGGTTCGACAGGCTTTCTGGCTTTTCCAATCGACGTCGAACTGGCCGAGTTCTCGACCAGGGCGCGTATGCCAGCGGCGGCGAAACACACCAGTTGAGAGTAATGGCGGGAGGCGCTCGATGCGCGGCTCGGCGCACCCAGTCGCGCCGCACGGCCGTTCATGGCATGGGCCTGTTGGCGAGCGCCAATGGCGAACAGATAGGCCCAAACCGCGTCCTGTCGGCTGATGCCCGGAATGACGATGTGCAACGCATCGATGACGCGTTCGGCAATGGGATCGTAATACGCCTCACGCAGGCGAACCGAGCGCTCATCGGGCCCCAGGCTGATCGACGCCACCATCTGCACGTAGAGCGCCAGGTTTTCGGCGTCCTCGCCGTGGAAAATGTCGGAGAGCGGGGTGAACAGAATCGACAACACATCTTCGATCGTCGCCGTTTCTTCGCGGGCGAACAGCGCATCCAGGCGCGAGCCGCGGTACGTGGTGATGGCCGACGAACGTCGCTCGAACACGGCGGCGTACAGGTTGTCCTTGGTGCTGTAGTGGTAATGAAGCAAGGCCTGGGCGACGCCTGCTTCATCGGCGATGGTGCGCATGCTCGCGCCCGCGTAGCCGTGGGTGCCGAACACGCGTTCAGCGGCGTTGAGAATCGAGGCCGTCCTTGGTTCCAGAGCGGCGCGCGCGGGGGGTGTTTTTTCCCGCGAAGGCGCTTTGGCTTTAGTGATGCGCTCGCTGTGCATCATGGTGGCAATGTCCTATTCGATTGATCAGTCAATGGGCAGCACGATACCGCATCCCTGGGCCGGAATACAGGTAAGGGCGCGCCGGGGCGGCGTTACACGCTGCCCCCTGCAGCAGCGCCCTTCAGGCCTGCACCCGGTGGGCTTAGCCGCGGAACTCAGGTTCGGCCAGTCCTTTGACACCTGGTCTCACCGCCAGCACGTTACCCGCCAGCGGCTGCTGGGCGAGCTCCTTTTCGCTCATCCGGCGGCGCGCAGTGGTGATGAACAGCGTGTCCAGGTCCGGGCCGCCGAAGCACAGGCTGCTGACGCGACGTACCGGCAAGCGGATCACCATGTCGATGCGGCCACGCGGGTCGTAGCGGGTGACGCCCCAGCCATCCATGTTCGCGGCCCAGAAGCAGCCGTCGGCGTCTACGGTCGATCCGTCGCAGATGCCGCTGCCCAAGGGTACGTCTGCAAAACGACGACGGTTGTAGATCGCACCGTCCACGGAGTCGTAGTCGAACACGTCGATTTGGGTGCTGAACGAGTCGGTCATGTACATCAGACGGTTATCGGGGCTGAAGCTGATCCCGTTGATGCAGGTGATCCCTTCCATGATCAGGGTCGGCTTGAGATCAGGGTCGAGTCGGTACAGCCGACCACGCGGGGTGTAGGCGGCCGCCTCGACGGTGCCGGTCCAATAACGGCCATGACGGTCGGTCTTGCCGTCGTTGAAACGATTGCCCGGGCGATCGGCGTCCGGACGGCAGATTTCAGTGAGTTCACCGGTCTGCTCCGAGAAGAAATACAGCCCTGAGCGCATGCCGACGATCAGCCCACCTTTTTGGCGCAGGCCGATGCTGCCGATCTCTTCGTGCATCTTCCAGCTTTTCTTGACGCCGCTGGAAATGTCCAGGCGATGAATAGACTGGCCAATGCCGTCCACCCACCACAGGAGCCGGGTTTTCTCATCCCAGATGATCGACTCGCCCAACACGTCGGGGGTTGAGTCGATCACGTCAATCACCGAGCCCACCATGTCGATAGGTCTGGTCAAGCTGCTTACAGTCATGTGGCGTTCCTTTTGTTGTGCGTTGTTGAACGTTCGATTGCGGGGGGGGGGGGGCCCAGACAGCGTTTTTTTTCATCCGCGCAAGGCCTTCCAGCGCCACCCCATAGCCGAGGACGTCNNTTCGATTGCGGGGGGGGGGGGCTCAGACAGCGTTTTCTTTCATCCGCGCAAGGCCTTCCAGCGCCACGCCATAGCCGAGGACGTCGTGCAGACGGGCCTTGAGTTCGTGGTTGAGGCAGGTGCGCGTATAGCGGCGGACCAGGCGCGGCTGGCGAAGCATCAGTTGCGCCAACTCATGGGCGCGGCCCATCAGGTCGCCAGCGGGCAAGACCTCGTTGACCAGGCCCATGTCCTTCGCCTCATTCGCCGAGACCGATTGGCCGGTGAGCAGAAAGTAATGGCCGCGGGCGCGCCCCATCAGCAGCGGCATCAGCAGGTGCATGCCGTCGCCAGGCACCATGCCGCCCTGGAAGTGCGCAGTGTCCTGGATCAGTGCGGTGTCGGACGCCAGCACGATGTCACCCAGCAGGGGGATCTCGGCGTGACGATACGCAGGGCCGTTGATGAGGGTGATCACCGGCGCTTCGATGTTGAGGAAATTGATCAGCAGGTGCTTGGCCTCCCAGAAGATCGGGTCGTAGATGGTCGGCGTCATCGAATTGCGATTTTCATGCTGGCCCGGCGCGATGGGCGGGCCACTGAAATCATCGCCGGTGCCCGTCATGATCACCACTTCGTTCTCGCGGTCGCGGCTGACATCCAGAAACGCCTGCTCGAACTCGCGGTGAGCCACCAGGTTCCACACCAGTGGGCCGCCGTTGGTGTGGAAATGCATTTCCAGAACGCCGTCAGTGCGGGTCATGCGTATCTTTTCAAACTTGGTCGCGTATTCGTCAAATGTAGTCATTGCACGATGCCTTTTCCGAAGAAGGAGGGGGACCACAACGCGTTCACCGAAGGGGTGATCACGGCATGAGCTCGTCGATCCTATTCCCTGACTGATCGATCAGTCAACAGCAAAAATTAGCCCTACAGGTAAGCGTTTTTGTGTTGACTGACTGGCATTCGAGGGCTAAGTTGCTGACTGTTCGATCGATCAGTAATGCCCAATAACGATTTATAAAAACGCGCATCACTCGACCAGAATCACGGCCTGCAGCCTTCGGCTAGAGGGACGTCGATTCGCTCTGGAGGCACACAATATGAACAGGGTTGCACCCATCGGTCTTTACCGGCAGCCACCGGCTCTGCAAGGGCGTGCCGCTCAGCGGCATCTCCATCGATTTGCGCTGAGAGGGGGTTCGGCATGTCACGAAAGACTGCAATGATCAGCGAGATCCCCCCGTCGGCTTCATCCCCAGAGACCTCGACAGATGCCTTGTACCTGAAGGTCGCCCTGCGGCTGGTCCCGCTTTTGATCGTCTGCTACGTGGTCGCTTATCTGGATCGGATCAATGTCGGCTTCGCCAAGCTGCAAATGCAGGAATCGCTGGGCTTCAGCGATGCCGTCTACGGCCTCGGGGCGGGCATATTCTTCATCGGCTATTTCCTCTTCGAGGTGCCGAGCAACCTGCTGTTGCAGCGCATCGGCGCCCGAAAAACCATCACCCGGATCATGGTCTGCTGGGGCGTGACCGGCATGCTGATGGCGTGCGTGTCCAGCACAACCTGGTTCTACACGCTGCGCTTTCTGCTCGGGGTCTTCGAGGCGGGTTTCTTTCCGGGCGTGGTTTATTACCTCAGCCAATGGTTTCCCACCCATCGGCGCGGGCAGATGCTGGGCCTGTTCATGACCGGTTTTCCCATCGCCGGCCTGCTCGGCAGCCCCGTTTCCGGCTGGGCCATGTCCCACCTGGACGGCCTGATGAGGCTCGCCGGTTGGCAATGGCTGTACATCGTCGAGGCCGCGCCCGCCGTGGTGTTGGGCGCATTCGTGTGGTTCTGGCTCGACGATGACGTTGACGCAGCGAAATGGTTGAACGCGACCGAGCGCACGCTGTTGCGCGGTGCGCTGGCGGTCGATCAGGCACACGCGGCGCCGCATCGCGCAGGCCTACTGAGAAGCGTCATTGGCGATCCCAAGGTCTACCTGATCTCGGCTGCATACTTCACATTTATCTGCGGCACGTATGCCTTGAGTTTCTGGCTGCCCACCGTATTGAAAAGCGCCGGCATCGCCAGCGTCGAACGTCTTGGATGGCTGTCGGCAATCCCTTACGGCGTGGCCGTGGTAGGCATGGTGATCATCTGTCGCAGCTCTGACCGCCACCTTGAACGCCGCTGGCACACCTCCCTGTCGGCGTTGGTGGGCGCGGGTGCGCTGGCGGGCTTGCCGTTCTCGCCGAGTCTGGTCATCACGATCACCCTGCTGTGCGTGGCGTCGACGGCGGTATTCGTGACGTTGCCGCTACTCTGGTCATTGGTTTCCGACTATTTTGCAGGAGCGCCTGCTGCCGCTGCAGGCATCGCGTTCATCAACAGCCTGGGCTTGCTCGGCGGGTTCGCCAGCCCGTTGGCCATGGGCTGGATCAAGACCGTGACCGGGTCGCTCGACAGCGGCTTGTACCTGATGACCGGCTTGCTCGTGGCCGGGGCCGTGGTGCTGCTGGTGGGGATACGCGGTGCGCCGCTGCCGATGCCGGGCGCACAAGCCCAAGTCATTGATGGTGAGAAACCCCTACGCTCTTCCTGACAATAAAAACGGTAGTCATGACAGTGATTGATCAACCTGATTCACAACCTGCCGGGTTGCTAGGCGCGAATGTGTCGCGGATCGATGGCGACAAGTATGTATCGGGACGGATTGCCTACAGCGCGGACGTGATCCCGAAGGGCAGTCTGTACGTAGCGATCTTGCGCAGCCCTCATGCCCATGCGGCGATTCTTTCGATCGACCTAACTCCGGCCTTGGCCATGCCCGACGTGGTGGCTGGCCTGACGGGCGCGCAGGCCCTGGCGTTTGCCGACGCCATGCCGGGTGCCATGGACTTGCCAGCGGCGGGCGCCAAGGGCCCGCTGCAGAGCCGCTGCCTGGCCGTCGATGAAGTGGTGTATTTCGGCCAGCCTGTGGCGGCCCTGGTCGCTGAATCGATCCACGCGGCGCAGGCGGCGCTCGACACGATTGGCGTGGCGTATGAGGTGCGTACGTCCACGGCCTCCGCACGGGCCGCCATCGAGGAGGGGGCGCCGGTGGTCCAGCCGGGTTGGACAACGAATGTGCTGATACGCGACCGGATTCGCGCCGGTGACGCCGACGCCGCCTTCGCCCGCGCGGCGTTCATCGCCGAAGGTGAATTGACCATTGGTTCATCGACCAGCGCGCCCATGGAAACCCTGTGCTATATCGCCGACTGGGACGAACGGGCGCAGCGGCTGACGATGACCGGCACGTTTCAGAATCCTCACACCAGCCGGTGGCTGATTGCGGCCGCGATGCGCTTGCGCGAAAGCGATGTGCGGGTCGTTGCGCCCACGATCGGCGGCACGTTCGGTCTGAAAATGGCCGGGCACCCCGAGGAGGTGCTGGTTGCCGTGCTGAGCCGTATCACCCAGCGCCCCGTGGCGTATGTCGAGGAGCGCCGGGAAACGTTGCTGGCAGGCGCGCGTTCGCAACATCACCGGTTCGAGATTGCCGCAGACGAGCAGGGGCGGCTGATTGGCTGGCGCGACAGCATTCTGGTCGATGTCGGCATCATTGGCGCCGGGCACAGTTGGGCGATGGCACTGGTCACCCCGGCGGTGTTCCCCACCGTTTATGCCCTGGAAAACACCGATGTCGACTGCACCCTCGCCATCACTCACCAGCCACCCTGGCAGGCCATTCGCGGCTATGGCAAGGAAATCGGCAACCTGGTACTGGAACGCGCCATCGATCTGCTCGCGGCCAAAGCCGGGTTCGATCCGGTGGATCTGCGGCGGCGCAATCTGGTGGCGCGGGACGCATTGCCGCGGCTGTTGCCGTCCGGCCTCAACGTCGACAGTGGCGACTATGCCGCCGCACTCGATCAGCTTCTTCCGCTCTTCGGTTATGAGCAGTGGTGCCAGCGCGCCAAGGCGGCGAGGGCGGAGGTGAAACGGCTGGGCATCGGGCTGGCGTTCGAACTGACCCCGGAAGGCGGCGCGCGCCCCGGCAATTTCCCCAACGGCTATGAGACGGCCACAGTGCGGCTCATGCCGTCTGGCGACATTCAGGTGTTGACCGGGGTGACGACGCCAGGAAGCGGCAGCGATACCGGGATCGCGCAAATGGTCGCTGGCGAACTGGGGCTCAACCCGGACCAGGTGCGTGTCATTCAGGGCGACACTGACGCAACCCCGGTCGGAACCGGTAATGCCAGTAGCCGAGCCTTGATGTACGGCGGCACAGCGGCCTATCTGGCGGCGCAGGCATTGCGCGACCGCATCCTTCAGTGCGCAGCCAACATGCTCGGCGGCGGTGCCGACCACATCGTGTTGCGGGACGGCCACGCCTGGCGCACCGACACCGATACCCGCGTGTCCGTGGCGCAGATCGCCATGGGCGTGCATTTGCGTCCTTTCACTGTGGCCGCCGGGACACAGCTGCCACTGGAAATCACCCGCAGCTTCGCGCCGGAGAACGTGCGTGTTGTGCCCGATGCTCAAGGGCGTATCGCGACGTACCCGACCTTCTCATATTCCGTGCACGCCGCCGCGATCGAACTCGACATGGAGACCGGTATCACCCGACTGCTGGATTATGCCGTGGTCCACGATTGCGGGGTCATGATCAATCCGGCGCTGGTCGAAGCGCAGCTCAAAGGAGCGGTGGTCATGGGCATTGGCGCAGCGCTCTGGGAGGAGCTGAAATTCGACAAGGGGCAACGGATGATCAGTGATCGCTTCAAGAGCTATCTCATCCCGCGTTCAGTGGACATTCCGGACATTCGCATCGGCCATGTCGTGACGCCCAATCCCTTCCACCCCCTGGGCATGAAAGGCGCGGGCGAGTCCGGGCTGGGCGGCGCGATGGCAGCACTGGGCAACGCCGTCGCCCATGCATTGGGGGATGCCGCCACGGTCGAACACGTTCCCATGACACCCGCCCGGGTCATCACCGCATTGCAGAAGGGCACACCATGATCGGTCAACCGTTTCACTACCACGCACCCTTGACCCTGACGGCGGCGGCTGACCTGTTGGGCGCCTTGGCCGACGACGCTGTGGTGTTGGGCGGCGGCACCATGCTGGTACCCGCGATGTCCGCCAACCAGGTGCGGCCGGCGAATGTGATCGGACTGTCGGCGTTGAAGCTCGATCACATCACCCGGCGCGCTGGCTACGTGTACATCGGCGCAATGACCACCTACGCGCAACTGCTCGCGTCTGCCGACATTGCACACAGCCTGCCTTTGTTGCGGCTAATGGCTGACGGGATCACTGGCGGGCCGTCGATCTGGAATCAGGGTACGCTCGGCGGCTCGGCGGCCTATGCCAATCCCGCCTCGGACGCCCCCGCGTGTCTGGTCGCGCTGCAGGCGAGCTTCGAGTTGCTGTCGACCGAAGGCGTTCGAACCCTCCCGGCACGGGATTTTTACCTGGGCGCCTTCCGAACGGCACGCCGCAGCACCGAATTGCTGATCGGCATTCGAGTGCCCGTGCAGGACGCTGCCTGCGCGAGCCACTACGATAAGCACAAATCCTGCGCGAGCTCGTGGCCCATCGTCACAGTGGCCAGCTTCATTCATCCGGGGCCTCAGGCTCAGGTGCGCCTTGCCGTCGGCGGCGCCGCGGCCTGCCCGGTCTACCAGGCGCGACAGGTGGACAGGGCCGAACTGCACCCTTCGGCGGCATGGATAGACGACCTGGCTGCCAGTGTCGTCGCTGGGGTGGGCGAGGGCTGGAGCGATGAACTGGCTGACGGCGCATACCGGCGCGCGATCACCGCAGCGGTGGTGAGGCGCAATCTGAAAACCACGATCGAGCGGATACAACGATGACGACCACAATACCTATCAACCTGACGCTCAATGGCAAAGCGCGTGCCCTGAACATTGACTCACGGCTGTTGCTGGTCGAGATGTTGCGTGACAACGCCAACGCTCAAGGCACGCGAATCGGCTGCCTCACCGGGGATTGCGGCGCCTGCACGGTGCTGATCGACGGCCAGGTGAAAAAATCCTGCCTGGTGCTGGCGGCGTCGGTGCAAGGACACCACGTTGAAACCATCGAAGGCCTGGCACAGCTTCAGGCCCTGCAGGCGGCATTCGTCGCACACAACGGCTTTCAGTGCGGTTACTGCACGAGCGGCATGATGGTGGTGGCCGCCGACTTGCTTCGTCATCAGCCATCACCTTCCAGAGAACAGATACGCAAAGCCATCAGTGGCAACCTGTGTCGCTGCACCGGCTACGAGCACATCGTAGATGCCATATACGCGGCGTCCCAGGCTGAGGTTCAAGACGCCACCCGCTGATTCGCTGGTCGATTCAATCAGGCCCGGAGCCGTTATCGGGCGGGACAGCCCAAGGCGGCAAGCGCAGGCGCTCGGCGATCCAATGGGTGAACGCGCGGGTCTTGGAGAGCAGACCCGCCACCCGAACGTCGCAGCGGGCGCATCGTCAACGTCTCATCGGTGGGCGGGCTCGCTGCGTTTGCGGCATTGAACTTTTACAACACGTCGACATTCGCCGCTGAAGCGCTTTCCGAGTCGTTGTCCCTGCCAGATGAAACTTGCTGCCGCAGGCGTGTGAGGCTGAACGCTTTTTGATAGCCTCACAGCCTTTTGGAGCGCTCACCATGACAGACAACGCCCGCTCGAAACTCGCTGCTCGCTACGGGGTGGATGACAGTTCGCCGCTCTCGCAGTGGAACGACACCCTCGATCTGTTGCTCGATCATCGCAGTGTCCGTGCTTTCACTGACCAGGCCTTGCCGGAAGGGACCATCGAGACCCTGATCGCCGCCGCACAATCCGCCTCCACGTCTTCCAATCTTCAGGTCTGGAGCGTGGTGGCGGTGCAGGATCCGGAGCGCAAGAGTCGCCTGTCGACCCTCGCGGGCAATCAAGCCCACATTCGCCAGGCACCGCTGTTTTTTGTCTGGCTGGCTGACTTGTCACGTGTCGCACGAATTGGCGAACAGCACGATGTTGAACTGGCCACGCTGCCCTATCTGGAGAGCCTGCTGCTTGGCACCATCGATGCAGCCCTGGCCGCACAAAACGCGGTGGTCGCACTGGAGTCGCTGGGGCTTGGCAGCGTGTATATCGGTGGCATCCGCAACGACATCGCGGCAGTCGGCCAGGTGCTCGAGTTGCCGCCGCAGGTCTATCCGGTCTTTGGCCTGTGCGTGGGTTACCCGTCCAGTGAGCGCCCGGCCAATGTGAAGCCGAGATTGCCACAGCGTGCCGTCCTTCATCATGAGACCTACTCGACGGCTGAGGAGGAAAGCGTTCTGGCCGCTTATGACGCCCGGCTAGGGGCGTTCTATGAACGCGAAGGCATGAAGGCCGCGGGTTGGTCGGAGCAAGTGGTCAACCGGCTGCGCAGCGTGTCGAATTTGCACGGGCGTGAAGCACTGGTCGCAGAGCTGACCCGGATGGGCTTCGGATTGCGCTGAGCGATCACGAAGCATGCGCTTGTCCCCGGCACTGCCGCGTGAGTCGGGGTGGCGCAGTTGCTGTGTGAGTGCCATCCCCTTCAGTGATTCGCTCTGAAGGTCTTGCATGTCCCAATGCGGCAGCAGAGAAGTGGACATTCATGGTGGCAATGATTTCCTGGACTTAGGCATTAACCGCCTGGCTTGAGCTGATGCGTTTTACGGCCGCTCAAGCACAGGACGCTCATCGGCCCCTCGGCAGCACTCAGGATTTGGGCGAAAGCAACCCGGCTGTCTCCCCCCCATCGACCGTCAGGGTTGTACCGTTCACGTAGCTGGCGCCTGGCGAGAGCAGCCAGCAAATGGCATCTGCCACTTCCGACGCCGATGCCAGGCGACCTTCTGGAATTCGGGCGGTCAACGCCGCAAGGCGGGCTTCGTCGTTGACGATCTTGTCCATCATGCGCGTGGCGATTTGTCCGGGGCAGACGGCGTTGAACCGTACTTGCCCGCCGTACTCCAGGGCCAGCGCCTGAGTCAGACCCAGCAGCGCAGCTTTGGTTGCGCAGTAGGTGGCCAGCCCTTGCTCGCCGGTTTTGCCCGCAATGGAAGAGACGTTCACGACGGCGCCCCGGCCGGCGATCAGACCTGGCAGCGCATGCTTAGTGTAGAAAAACACAGAGCGCGTATTGACGGCGAACAGCGTGTCCCAATCTTCCTGGGAGGTCTCGGTAAAGACTTTGCGACCCGACATGCCTGCGTTGTTCACCAGCCCCGCCAGCTTGCCGTCGCCCAATCGCAGCGCGGTTGCGACGACGTTGCGGCAGTCCTCCTCATTCAATACGTCGCCTGCGACGAACGTGCAGTCGGGCAGGCGCGCGGCCAGTTGGGTGCCCGCTGTTTCATCGCGTCCGGTGAACACCACCGGGTGGCCGAGGCTGACCAGTTTTTCCACGGTTGCGGCGCCGATGCCTTGGGTGCCGCCTGTGACGATGTACATGAATACTGCTCCTGAAAGTGTCGCCAGCGTTTGTCAGGCCGGCGGCTGCGAATGAGGGTGTGGCGCTGAATATCAGGCGGCCGGTTGTTTCAGGTTTCTGCTTGAGCGCAACGAGAGCCATGTCGTGGTCAGCAAACCCGCCAACCCGACGACCAACAGAAACGACGACATGGCGACAATAGACGGGTCGATGGTGTCACGGATGCCGTCGAACATCTGCCGTGGCAGCGTGCGCTGACCGGGCCCACCGATGAACAGCACGACGACAATTTCATCGAACGATGTCATGAAGGCAAACAGTGCCCCCGAGATCACCCCGGGCGCGATGATCGGCAGGGCGACGTTGATGAACGCCCGCAGCGGCGACGCTCCCGACATCGCAGCGGCCTTCAGCAGGCTCATGTCCAGACCTTGCAGGCTGGCGGCGACGTTGATGAGGACAAACGGCGTCGCCAGCACGGTGTGGGCCAGGATCATCCCGGTCAGGGTGCCTGTCAGGCCCAATTGGCCAAACAGAAAATACATGCCCAGCCCGGAAATCACCGGGGGGATGATCATCGGCGAGATCAACAGCGCCAACAGGCTGGTCGCGCCGGGCAGGTTGCGCCTTGCGAATGCCATCGCCGCCAGGGTCCCCAACAGCGTCGCCAGCAGCGTCGAGGCGCAACCCACAAGCAAACTGTTGCGCAAGGCCTGAAGCCAGGGGCCGGCGCTGAAGACTTTTTCATACCAGCGCAAGGACAGCCCCGGCAGCGGATAGGACAGGAACGTGCCGCTGCTGAACGAGATCGGTACCACGGCCAGCAAGGGCATGATCATGAAGACGATCATGACGAGCCCGAACAGGCGCAGCAGGTTGCGACTGATGAAACACAGGGTGAAATGGTTCATGGCAGTTTCCCGATTACTTGAGGCCGGCGATCTGGCGGATGCCGACCAGCCGCGCGGCGACCAGATAGATCGCCATGACGCAGAGGATCAGCACCAGACCCAGCGCCGAGGCCATCCCCCAGTTGACAGTGGTGTTGGTGTAGAAGGCGATGAAATAGCCGAGCATCTGCTCCCGCGCGCTGCCCACCAGCGTAGGCGTGACGTAGTAGCCAGCGGCGACGATGAAGGTCAACAACGTACCGGACCCGATGCCGGTGAGGGTCATCGGTAAATAGACATGCAGGTACCCGCGCACCGGGTGCGCCCCCAGCGACCCCGATGCGCGCATGTAATGCGCCGGAATGCCTTTCATCACGCTGTACAGCGGCAGTACGGTGAAGGGCAGCAGGATGTGCACCATCACGATATACACCCCCAGTGCATCGAAGATCAGGGGCAATGGATGCTCAATCAGCCCCAGCTTGAGCAGCAGGGTGTTGACGATGCCTTTCTCTTGCAGCACCACGATCCAGGCGGTGGTTCGCGCCAGCAGCGACGTCCAGAAGGGCAGCATGACGGCCAGGATCAACAGCATCTGAAACGGTCGTGACGCCTTGACCAACAGGACCGCGAAGGGAAAGCCAAGCAGCAAGCACAGAACAGACACGATAAAGGCGATTTTCAACGTCTTGAACGTGAGGTCGAGATACACCCGTTTGTCCGGCTCCACACGTTGAATGCCATGGGCCGTGCGTTCAAGGTCGAGGGCGCTGAGCAGGTAATACGAGGTGTAGGCCGGTGATGCGCGTTCGAATGCTTCCCACAATTCAGGCGTTGACCAGCGTGGGTCGATGGCGGTCAGACGTGCGCGAGGGGATTCGCCGCTGACGGGTTGCTGATTGGCGGGCCATTGGTAGCGTCGAGCGGTGGCGGTGATCAGAAAGCGATAACCGCTGTTTTCGTAATTCATACGCCGCGCGGCTTCACCCATGACGCCCATGTTTTTCACATGGATGAAATCTTGTTCAATCGCTTCGAACACCCCATCGTCCGGCACTCCCAGGGTATCGTCACTGCGCTGTTCCAAGGCTTGGACCGTACGGGGGAAGGCTTGTACCAGCTCCGGATTGCTGACGGCGCGATACAGCATCATGCCGATGGGCAGAACGAAAAAGACAGCGGTGTAGATCAACAGCGGCAACAGCAGCAAGATCGAGACGAAGCGTTTCTCTCGACTCGACTTCTGGTGGGCGCTTGCAAGTGATTCCAGCGCAGGGGCGGACATATCGACTGACCTCGGAATTCGAAGGCAGCGGCTTCGGATGAGCGAAGCCGCCATTCAAGCAAAGGACAGGCTTACTTCGCCGCCCAATTGGTGAAGCGCGCCATCAAGTCTTCCTCGTAGTTGACCCAGAACGGCGTGTCGAGCAACAGCGCATTTTCCAGATTCGCGGGAGCAGTGGGCAGATTGCTCAAGGTCTGCTTGTCCAGTGCGGCCTGGGCCTTGGCGTTGACGATGCCGTAGGGGATCGCTTGGGCGAAGGCGGTCTGGGCTTTGGGGCTGACCATGTAGTCGAGCAGGGCGTAGCTGTCCGCAAGGTTGGGTGTGCCTTTGATGATGGTCCAGTAATCCATGCTGTAGAGCTGCTGGTTCCAGATCAGGGGGAAATGCCCGCCTTGCTGGTTGGCGATGGCGATGCGGCCGTTATAGGCAGCCGTGACCGCAACACTGCCGGACGACAGCCATTCAAGGGGTTGAGCGCCGGTTTCCCACCATTGGATGTAGGGCTTGATCTCGTCCAGCTTGGCGAAGGCGCGATCCTGACCGGCCTTGGTCGCCAGCACCGTATAGACGTCGGCAGGCTTGACGCCGTCGGCCATGAGGGCAATTTCCAGGGTCATGCGCGCTTGTTTGCGCAGGCCACGCTTGCCAGGCCATTTCTTGACGTTCCAGAAATCGGACCAGGTTTTGGGGCCGTCGCTGGCGAATTTCTTGTTGTCGTAGGTCATGACTTCCGACCAGACGATCGCGCCGACGCCACACGGCGCGAACTTGTCCGCTGGGATATCGGCGGCGTTGCTCAACTTACTGTGGTCCAAGGGTTCCAACAGCCCTTGCTCGCAGGCCAGGGCCATTTCGTTTTCGTCCATCTGCACTACGTCCCACGTGGGGTTGCCGGCCTGGACCATGGCTTTCTGTTTGGCGATGCCGCCACCGTAGGTGTCTTGCACCACGGGTTTGCCGCTCTGTGCTGCATAAGGTTTGAAGTAGGCCTTATCGAACGCTTCCTGAGTGGCGCCGCCGAAGCCGACGGCGGTCAGGTCTCGGGCCTGTACGGCGTGGCTGGCAAGCAATGTAGCGGCGCAAATCGAACAAATCAGTGCGGTGCGATGGAATATCGAGGACATGTTTGTCACTCCTGCTGTTTGGGGATGTAAAAAGAAAAACCAGGTTCACAAACGGGCAGTGACGAGCTAAACGGTGTCAGGGAGGGTGTGCATGGTTGCCTCTCGGATCATTATTGTTATCGAGACTCAGGGTTAGGGGTGCAGCGGTGGATCAGCTCAATTCGAATAGATGGGCGTCGTCGGTACTCCAGTCAAAGCCGGTCATCTGGCCGGGTCGCAGTTGTTTGAAGAGGGCGTTGTTGGGCACTTTCACAATCAGCGGCTGCTGATTGCTCAAACTCAGATGCACCCGCAGGTGGTCGCCGAGGTAAACGCTGTCGGTCACCGTGGCCTGCCAGGGCATGCTTGCCACCGGACCCAAGCGAATGTTCTCCGGACGGATCACCAGTTCGACCCGTTCAGGTCGCAGGCCCTTGAGCGCTTTGGCGGATCCGGCGACCTGCAGGCCGTTCTCCAGAATCACGTCACAGGTCTGCTCATCACGATGCCGGGCGGTGCCGATCAGCACGTTGTTCTCGCCGATGAAGTTGGCGACGTAGGCGTTCTCGGGGTGCTCGTACAGCGCCATCGGCGAGCCGATTTGTGCGATGTCGCCCTGATGAAAGACGGCGACCCGATCGGACATCGTCAGTGCTTCGCTTTGGTCATGGGTCACGTAGACGATGGTCACGCCCAGGGATTTGTGCAGTTGCTTGATCTCGTACTGCATGTGTTCGCGCAGGTTCTTGTCCAGCGCGCCCAGCGGCTCGTCCATCAGAATGATTTCCGGCTCGAAGACCATCGCCCTTGCCAGAGCGACGCGCTGTTGCTGCCCACCGGAAAGCTCGGTGATACGGCGTTGCTGCATGCCGTGTAGCTGTACCATGTCGATGGCGCGCTTGACCTTGGCCTGCAAGTCCGTGCGATTGAGGCCGCGCATTTTCAGCGGGTATGCCAGGTTCTCTTCGACACTCATGTGCGGAAACAGCGCGTAGTTCTGGAACACCATGCCCATGCCCCGTTGATGGGCCGGTTTTTTCTGAATCGGCGTGCCACCCATGAGAATCTCGCCCCGGGTCGGGGTCTCGAAACCGGCGAGCATCATCAGCGTCGTGGTTTTGCCGGAGCCTGAGGCGCCGAGCAGGGTCAGGAATTCGCCCCGGCTGATGCCGAGATTCAGGTCCTTGATCACCAGCGTCTTGCCGTCATAGCTTTTTTGAACGCCGTTGAACTCGATCAACGGCAGGGTGGTGTGAAGGACCGCGGCCTTGGCGTTCATCACAGCAACCATCCGTTGGCCAGAGCGACGACATTCAACGCGCGGGTCAGGCGGGCGACCAGTTCGCTGATCTCGTCGGCGGTGATGATGAACGGCGGCGCCAAGGCGATGGAGTCGCCCATATTGCGCACAATCAGGCCTTGCTCCCGGGCAGCCCGCTCGACTTGCGCGCCGATGCCGAGGTGCGCCGGGAAGGATGCACGAGTGGTTTTGTCCGCCACCAGTTCCAGCCCGGCGACCAAACCGACGCCGCGCAGCTCGCCGATCAGCGGGTGCGCCAGCAACGGTTCCAGTTGCTGGTGCAGCAAACGGCCCAGCTCTTCGGTGCGTTGCGGCAGGTGCATTTCCTGGTAGATGGTCAGGGTTTCCAGCGCCACTGCGGCCGCAACCGGATGGCCCGAGTAGGTGAAGCCGTGGCCGAAGCCGCCCAGTTGTTGGCTCTGCTCTTCGATGGCCTGATACACATTGCCGGCGACCACCACGCAGGAGATGGGTTGGTAACCCGAAGACAGGCTCTTGGCGCAGGCCATCATGTCCGGGGCAAAGCCCAATGTTTGATGACCGAACCACTGACCCGTACGGCCAAACCCGCAGATGATTTCGTCGGCCAGAAACAGAATGTCGTGCTTCTTCAGCAGCGCTTGCACGCCCGAGAAGTAACCCGAAGGTGGGACGATCACGCCACCGGCGCCCATCACCGGCTCCGAGATGAACGCGGCGATGGTGTCGGCGCCTTCCATTTCGATGCGTTGCTCCAGCTCCCGCAGCAGCCGCTCGGTGAACTGCGCCTCGCTTTCGCCCTCAGCGCCGTAGCGATAGAAGTGCGGGCACTGCACGTGCAGGACGCTATTTTCCAGCGGTAAACCGAAGGCCGCGTGCATGTTCGGCAACCCCGACAGGCTGGCGCCCATCACCGTCGAACCATGGAAGCCTTTCTGATGGGCCATGATCTTGCGCTTGCTGCCATTGCCGCGAGCGCGATGGTATGCCCAGGCGAGCTTGATCATCGAATCGTTGGCTTCGGAGCCTGAGCAGGCAAAGAAAATCTTCGGCTGTTCCAACGGCACCAGGCTGGCAATGCGTTCGGCCAGCTGTGCGACCACGTTCGGCACCCGATGGTTGAACGTGTGGTAATAGGGCAGGACGGCCATCTGGCGCTGCGCCGCATCCACCAGCCGAGGGTTGGAAAACCCCAGCCCCGCGCACCACAAGCCCGACATCCCTTCGATGTACTCGCGGCCGTGTTCATCCGTTACGTAGATCCCTGACCCTCGCTCGATGACCAGCGGACCCTGCTGCTGATGCGCCCGCAGATTGGTCTGCGAATGCAGGTGAAAGCGCACGTCCGTGCGGGCCAATTCGGTGAGGTGAGGGGTAGTTTCCTGCATCATCAAAAGCCTCGTTGAGCGTTACTGATCACTTATAACTTATATGATTGACACCGAATTCAACGTCACGCAAGCCCTCGGCAAGAAAAAATAAAAACATCGATCGGTGGTTGATTCTACAAAATATAAATTATAAGTTGTAAGAAGAAGGCCGCATCAGGCTTCGATCAACCCACTCAGGAGTGCCCTCATGCCCGCTGAAAATATTGCGGTTCGTGATCCCGTAACGCCGTTGACGCCCGAGCAGATCGCTCGTCTGAAAGAGCGCGCACTGTTCGTGCGCCTTGAGACGGTGCGGCTGATTTCCATCGCCAAGGTCGGCCACTACACCTCGGTGTTCTCCTGTGCGGAGATTTTTTCCGCGCTGTACTACGACGCCATGCGCCTCAAGCGCGGTGAGCCCAAGTGGCCTGACCGCGACCGGTTTCTGATGGGCAAGGGCCACGCGGCTGTCGGCCTGTACCCGCTGTTGGCCGACTGGGATTTCTTCGACAAGGCCTGGCTGGATGACTACACACGCCTGGGCAGTCCGCTGGGGGATCACCCGGACATGCGCAAGGTGCCGGGGGTGGATTTCAGCTCGGGGTCCATTGGTCACGCCTTGTCGGGCGGCCTGGGCATGGCGCTGGGCGGGCGTTTGCGGGGCAATGCTTTTGACGTCTACGTGCTGCTGGGCGATGGCGAGATGCAAGAAGGGCAGGTCTGGGAAGCGGCATTGGCGGCAGCGCATCACAAGACCGGCAATCTGATCGCCATCGTCGATCGCAACGGCTACCAGCTCGACGGCAAGGTCGATGATGTAGTGGGCATCGAACCGCTGGCCGACAAGTGGCGGTCCTTCGGCTGGGACGTCCGGGAAGTGGACGGCCATGACGTGGCCGCCATGGCGACGTTGTTCCGCGAACTGAAAGCCGAGCCTGCGCGGGAACGGCCGGTTTGCGTGATCGCCCTGACCGCCAAGGGCAAGGGTGTGGAGTACATGGAAACCGAACCTGGCTGGCACCTGGGCTGGCTTGCGCCGGAAGACGAAGTGCGGGCCATCGAAGAAATCAAAGCCAATGGAGGTGTTCAATGAGTGCGCCAGTCAACCCGAAAAGCTGGCAGTACCGCCAACTGAACGCGATCAATCCGGGCCTCGACTATTTATCGGAAGGGCTGCTCGATCTGGTCGCCGACGGCCATCCCATCGCTGTCGGAACCGCCGATTTGCAGTACTCCAACGGCCTGAACCGCTTCGCCGAGAAACACCCTGAGCTGTTCATCCAGTTTGGTATCGCCGAGCAGAACATGGTCAGCGCCGCAGCCGGCATTGCCACCACCGGGACCATGCCGTTCGTGGCCACCTTCGCATCATTCCTGGCGTTGTTGTGCTGTGAGCAGATCCGCATGGACGTGGCGTATTCGGCCTTGCCGGTGCGTCTGATCGGACATCACACCGGCATCAGCCTCGGCTTCTATGGCACCTCGCACCACGCCACTGAAGACATCGCGATCATGCGCAGCATCGCCGATCTCACGGTGGTCGCCCCGGCGGATGGTCCACAGCTGGCAGCCGCCATTCGTGCGTCGATTCACCATCCGCAGCCGATTTATTTCCGCATCGGACGCGGTCAGGAACCGTCTGTTTATCCGGCGGACGTCACCTTTGAGTTCGGCAAAGCCATCGTGCATTCCGTGGGCCGCGACGTGACGCTGATTGCCACGGGCAGCATGTTGCACCCGACGCTGGAAGCCGCCAAAGCACTGACTGAAAGCGGTGTTGCGGTCGGCGTGATCGACATGCACACCCTCAAGCCCATCGATCGCGAGGCGATCCTGAACGCTGCCGCTGGAACGAACCTGCTGATCACCGTCGAAGAACACAACGTGCTCGGCGGCCTGGGCGGCGCTGTGGCCGAAGTGCTGGCCGATGAGGGCGCCGGTGTGCGTCTGCTTCGCCATGGCATTCATGATGAGTACAGCCTCATCGCGCCGCCGACCCATCTTTATCGGCATTACCGGCTGGATGCGGCAGGCATCGAGGCGGTCGTCCGCGAAGCGTTGGCCAACCATTCAGGCAAGGAGCAGCGCCATGTCGGCTAACCAAGCGTGGTATGCCCGGGCAGAGAAGGTTTTGCCAGGCGGTCATCTCAGTCCCAGCCGCAAACTCGGCCAACCCTATGCATTCGTGCGCGCGGAAGGGGCGTATCTGTTCGACGCCGACGGTCATCGCCATACGGATTTTCACTGTGGATTCGGCGCCCATGTCCTGGGACACGGCCATCCGGCCATTCGCGATCGCGTCTTCGAAGTGGCGCAGCGCATGGACTTGATGGGGGCGGGCATCACTGATCTGGAAGTCGAAGTGGCCGAGACGCTTGTCAGTTACATCCCGTGTGCGGAGCAGATTGCGTTTTGCAACAGCGGCTCGGAGGCGACCTATCACGCGCTGCGCCTGGCGCGGGCAGCCACGGGGCGTAAACGGATCATCAAATTTCAAGGCGGCTACCACGGTTGGCACGATTACGTCGCCATGAACGGCCAGACCGCCAGAGACCGGATCGGTCAATTCGATCCGATGTCCGACGGCATTCTCCACGCCGCCGCCGACTACACGGCCGTTCTTCCTTATAACGATGCCGAGGCGGTCGAGCAGTACCTCAAGGCTCATCCGGGGGAGGTCGCCGCCATCATCGTCGAGCCCATCGCTCACAACATGGGGGCGGTGGCGGCGACGGACGCTTTCCTCAAAGACCTGCGCAGCCTGACACGCGACCATGGCGTCGTGCTGATCTTCGATGAGGTGATCACCGGTTTCAGGCACGCCCTGGGCGGCTATCAATCGATCGTTGGCGTGACACCGGATCTGGCCACGTTCGGCAAGGCGGCCTCGTCGGGCTATCCCGTGGGGTTCATAGCCGGGAAACGTGAGTTGATGCACTTGATCGGTCTGACCGGTCCCAAGGGCGTCTTCATGGGCGGGACCTGCAATGGCACGCCTTCGACCCTGGCGGCGGTGCAGGCCACCCTCGAAGAACTGGCGCGCCCCGGGACATACGAGAAGCTGTTCGAGTCGGGCGACTACCTGCGCGCGCAACTGGACGCCATCGTGCAGCGCTTGGGCATTCCGGCCCAAAGCGCCGGTTATGGGTCGGCCTGGCTGCTGTATTTCTTCGAAGGGCCGTACCGCCAATACACCGATCTGTTGCGCAATGATGATGCGCGCGACCTGGCGTTTCGTCGGGGCTTGATCGAACAGCGTCATATCTTCCAGCCGATGCAACTCAAACGCTTGTACCTGTCGACGGCCCATACCCGGGAGATACTCGATGAGTCCCTCGGGGTGATCGAGGACGTCTTGAAAACCCTGGTCTAGCCGTTCATGTCGCGATGCGCCGAAGACAGCGTGGCAGCCGCCTTCGGCGCTGGCGATCATCGGCACCCCAGCGCCTATATGTTATAAGAGGCGCCTCATCGCTTATGGGTGTGCAAGCCGCCGTGCCGCCATCCGGGACCGAAACCATCAGGAGCTAACTGTGCAGATTCAACCCTTGGAGCAAGGCAACCTTTCGGCTCGGGCGTATTTTTCGATTCGTGAAGGGCTGATCGCCGGGAACTTCAAGCCGGGTGAACGCTTGGTCATGCAGGACCTTGCAGAGCGACTGGGCACCAGCGTCACACCGGTGCGTGAAGCGTGTTTGAGGCTGGTGAGCGAGCGTGGTCTGGAACTCCGCTCCGGCCGGTTTGCCACGGTGCCCGCATTGACCCGGGCGCGCTATCTGGAGGTCCGTACCATCCGCATTGCGCTGGAAGGGTTGGCCGCCGAAATGGCCACCCATCATGTGACCGACGCCGACCTGGCCAGGCTTCTGGAGCTGCACAATCTGTTCGAAGAAGCCGATCGAAAGAACGACGGGCTGGCCGCCATGCATCACAACCGAGAGTTTCACTTCACGCTGTACAGGCTCTCGGGCATGGACATGCTTACCGCTCAAATCGAGGGGTTGTGGGTCTCCATGGGGCCGATCCTCAATCTGTTCTACACCTTTGGCCACAACTCCTACATCGGGGCCGACGAGCATTTGGTGCTGATGGATGCGCTGCGAGATAAAAAACCCGCGAAGGCGCGCAAGGCCATCGCCGACGACATCCTGCGCGGCGGCGTCAGCATCCTGAAGTTCATCGATGAAACCGAGGACAAACCGGTTTGACCTCGACGAACCCCAGACCGTAATCGATCTTGCGCAGGGTTCAGTCAGGCACTGACCGTGTCCTGTCGGCAGCCATCAGGCGAACGCTTGCGTGTCTGACCTGACGCTTGCGCGCCTGCGAAGGGTGTCGCCATGTGCCTTGGCAAGCCTGCCAGACCGCTCAAGGAACGCTGCACAGTCAAGGTCTGCGAAAGCGTTCAGCGCCGCCGCGTCGCGCGGCGGCGTCATCAGCAGACGGTCTTCAGATTCGCCGCCTTGATCTCGCTCAGAAGCCACTTGCGGAATACGTCCGCTTCCATGGCATTGCGCATGCTCGACGAGCGGATCAAGTAATAGGAAATGTTTTCAACCGTGAACGCCTGGTCGTTGAAGGGCGCGACCAGTCGTCCGTCCCGCAGTTCGTTTTCAGCAAGAATGTCACTTTCCAACACAACCCCTAAACCGTTGACGGCCGCTTCGATTGCCATTGCCGACCTGTCCAGCCACAAGTCGTGGGCGGGCTTGATGGCGAGATTGCCCAGACGACGAAAGTAGTCGATCCAGTTGAGCGGGTTGTTGGAGTGGATGAGCGTCACCTTTGCCAGATCCTGCGGCGCGCGCAGGCCGAGTTGTTCAACCAGTTGCGGGCTGCACAACGGCCTGAGACGTTCGACGAGCAGCGGTTCGACAAACTTCACACCGGTTGGTTGAGGGCCATGGGCGATCGCGATGTCGTAGCGATTGGTATCGAGTTCGTGGGTGTGCAGCGTGGCGAGGCGTACCTGGAAGTGAGGATTGGCTTTCAAGAAACGCTCAAGACGAGGCTGTAACCATTTCACGGAAAAACTGTTCGGCACAGCGATGTTGAGAAAGCTGTTCGACGATTGCGGGGCGATCACACTCGTCGCATTGGCCAGCATGCCAAAAGCTTGCTCCACTTCCCGGGCATAGGTATGACCGGCCACCGTGAGCACGGCATGCCCTGCGTGGCGGTTGAACAGCGGCACGCCAAGAAAATCCTCGAGCTGGCGAATGTGGTGGCTGACCGCTGACGTCGTGATGCCAATTTCCAGCGCGCCCTGAGTGAAGCTGCCATGCCGTGCGGCCGCTTCAAAAGCGATCAGCGATTTCATTGGCGGCAAGCGAGCGCGACGCGTGCTGTCCACAAGATCAGCTTCATCGACCGCTGCTTTTTTCGGAATGGCACCCATGTTTCCCCCTACGCCCAATCGCACTGTGAACAGGGAGAAAGCAAGTTCTACGCCACAGGTCATCACGGATTGATGAAGGTCCAGGCCGGACACGCTTCAAGTCACTGCGAAAGCGGGTGGTGTTCGCAGGCGTTGTTCGCAGGCGTCGTTCGCAATCCTGGGCGTATGAGGCTCAGGTTGGTCGCCCCATGCAGAAACCGCAAAGGGCGTGCACCGGGCTGGTGCGACGGGTCTGGAGTCAACGGCAAAGGGTAGGAAAGGATCAAGCGGTACGCCGCCTCCCTCATGGCGCAAGGGGGGCGGCCGAAGGGCAGTCACTGACACGACGTGAAAAATTTGATCAATTCGGCAGCCAGCAATTCAGGATGCTCTTCCGGGATGTAATGCCCACATTCCTCGAACACGCTCCCTGACAGTTGCTCACACAGGGGCTTCATCAATTCAAAAATATCCGGTGCGCTGCCGACATCGCCACCGATGGCCAGGGCAGGGGTCTTTATCTTGTTGGCGAACAGCGCCTTGTTCTGGCGAATGTCCTCTTCCACCGCCCGGTAGTAGCCGAGCATGCCACGCAGTCCGCCAAGCGACGCATACGCCTTGACGTATTCATCGACGTCCGCAGGCTCGAACGCGGTCATTGCGTTGGCTGTTTTCTTGTTGAAGAACCACTCGATCATGACCCGTTCCTTGCCAGACAGCAGGGCTTCCGGAAGGTCGGCCACCGAATTGAAAAGGAAATGCCAGCTTTTCCAATTCGACGGCGAGGTGACCGACACTTCTGACTTGAGCGTGATGCCGGGAATATTGCCGTCGATAAACACGATACCGTCCAACTGATCGGCGTAATCGTGGGCGTAGGGATAGGCGATCCAGGAGCCTATGTCGTGACCCACGTAAAAGTGACGGCCAACGCCGATGGTTTTCAGCACATCATTGATCCGCCGCGCTGCGGTTTGCGTGTCGTAGCCGCTCATAGGCTTGTCTGAATATCCCTGGCCTGGCAGGTCGATGGCGATGGTCCGGTAATTGTCCGCCAGTAAGGGTTGGATGCGCCGCCATGCATAAGCGGTCTGCGGAAACCCGGCAATAAGGACCACTGTCGGCCCGACGCCACCCTCTACCATGTGAAAACGAATATCGCCGCTTTTAACAAAGCGCCGTGTAAATGTTTTCCCGCCCAGCTGTATCTCACCTGCCATTGCTCATGCCCTCTTATTTCTAAAGTGAAATAGCGTTCGTGTACTTACACACCTTGGAAACCAACAAAGATGTGTTCAGGTCCGGCACTTTCGCGATCAAGAATTTCAGACATTTTGATCATTGTAAATATAGTAATTCCTCACTTTTAGGCTGATGAATTTTACTCAACAGGTGTGTTTTTTTTCAACTGGCACATGTACGGGCGACTCTCTAGACTCGGGCTGGAACACCTCAGCAGTGCCTCATCATCAACACGAATGTAAAGAGGGATTGAACAATGAAAGTGATCAAGCGGTTGAGCATCGCGCTGGCGATGGCCACTGTATCCGTTGCGCAGACACAAGCATTCGCTGTTGATTGGGACTTCGCCACCGCGAATTCGCCGGGAAATTACCAGACTAAAATCGACGAACAATTCGCTGCAGAGGTTGCCGCAGCCACCCATGACGCCGTGAAAATAGCGGTACACCCCGGTGGTCAACTGGGGTTCAAGGGGCCTGAGATGCTTGCCGCCGTGCGAGACGGACTGGTGCCGATCGGTTCCTTCCAAATGACTCAGCAATCCGGCCTGGTGCCTGTCATGGGCGCATCATCACTGCCTTATGTGGTGTCCGGGTTCGACGAAATGAAAGTCTTTAGAACCGTCAGCAAAGGGTTTTATGACGACGTGTTCAAACACTACAACCAGAAGTTGTTGTTTGTCGTACCGTGGCCGAGTCAGAACGTATTTTCAAAAGTCGAACTGTCGAGCGCGGATATTTTCAGAACCATGAAAATTCGGACCACCGACCGAGCAGGCAGCGACTTTTTCCGAAGTTTGGGCGCTTCTCCCGCACAAATACCCTGGGGCGAAGTGGTACCCGCCCTGGCAACCGGTGTGATTGACAGTGTATCGACGTCGACCTCTTCAGCAGTGGATGGTCAGTTCTGGGAATTCCTGAATTATTGCAATGTGGTCAATTGGCAGACCAACTTTGAAGTGGTCACCGTCAATCTGGATGTGTGGAATGATTTAAGTACGGAAGATCAGAAGCGTATTGAAGACATTGCCACGCGCTTGGAACCGGTGTTTTGGGACATGGCGAAAGCCGAAGACAGCAAGAATATTGAAACGTTGAAATCCCATGGCATGCACGTTATGGCTCCGCCGTCCACGGTGCTTGATTTCATGGCGGCAAAAGGCAAACCGACGTGGTCGGCCTTTCAACAGTCTGTGCCCGCCTCACAACCGCTGCTCAAACAATACTTGACCGATGTCGGCAAGTAAGGAGGTGCGTGTGCCTATCAAGGAGAAAAGTCTTTCCCCTGACGAAGGCTGCGACGTCAGGCTCTCAGCGAACGACAAATCGAGTGCGCGGTCATCGAGGATGATCGCTGTAAAAGCAGCTCTCAATGTCGTCGATAAGTTGGCCCGGCTCGACGGTTGGCTCGGCGCACTCTGCCTGTTTTTGCTGTGCGCCATGATGATTATGGGCATCGTGGTCAGGACTTTGTCCGCTTGGGTGCCCTGGTTACCGCGGGATATTCCCGTTGCCTGGGAGTACAGCTCGTACCTGATGGCCGTCACCTTCACGTTTGGCGCAGCGCTGACCCTGAGAGCAGGGGGCCATATCCGGGTCAGGGTGCTATTGGCGAACCTTTCTCCATCGAAGGCCAAGATCGTTGAAATGATCGCCGCATTGGCAGGGCTCGCGTTTGCAGTGTTTTTCACGTGGGCAATGGCACACTTTTCGTTCAAAGCCTTTATAGCGGATGAACGCTCATTGGCCAGTAACACGCCACTATGGATTCCACAGGCCTTTATTGCCCTGGGTGCGTTGTTATTGGCGCTGCAATTACTTGCTCGGCTGGGGCAGTTGTACTTGGGCGAGCCTCTCGAGGACAAAAATATCATCCGCTAGTTATCCGACCTGACAGCAGGGGTTACGTAAATGGGCACAATACTCGCAACGATCGGCGCCATTTTATTTGGCGGCCTGTCCATCGGAATATGGGTGGGATTGACACTGGCGATAACAGGGTCCTTGGCACTGTTCATTTTCAAGTCCGTCCCGGTGGATCGGCTGGTTTCGCAATACGCCTGGAACGTGATGACCAACCAAGAGTTGCTAGCACTTCCGTTGTTCATCGTGATGGGCGAAATTCTTTTTCGCACGCGTATTTCATCGGCGCTGTTCAAAGGGCTGGCGCCCTGGGCCAGTTTGTTACCGGGTAAGTTGCTGCATTCCAATGTGATTGGCTGTTCGATATTCGCGGCGATTTCCGGCTCATCGGCGGCCACCACACAAATTGTCGGCCGTGTGACGTTGTCGGAGCTCGAGAGTCGCGGATACAACAAGGGCATCTCGATGGGCAGCCTGGCGGGCGCGGGTACGCTGGGTTTTCTGGTGCCCCCGTCCAATATCATGATCGTCTATGGCGTATTGGCTCAGGTGTCGGTTCTCAAGTTATTCGCCGCGGGCCTGGTCCCCGCGATCATTCTGGCGCTTTGCTTCATGGCCTGGATCGTGATTCATACGACATGGAACAAGACGCTGGTGCCTGCTGAAGATCATCTGCAAGCCATGACCTGGGCAGAACGTTGCGCAATGCTCAAGTACCTGGCACCCGTGACTTTTTTGATCTTCACGGTGCTGGGCAGCATGTACGGCGGGCTCGTAACCCCTTCCGAAGCAGCGGCCATGGGCGTTGTTGGGGCACTGATCATTGCCGCGTGGCAACGTGATCTGACCTGGAGCAAGCTCAAGGAAGTCGGTTTCGGCGCAGTCACCACCTGTTCGATGATTGCATTGATCATCTTCGGCGCATCGATTCTGGGCAGCGCCTCGGCATTTCTGGGGATAGGTCATGCCGCCTCATCGTTTGTCGGGCAGTTCAATTTATCGCCCTTCATGTTGTTGCTCGTGCTGTTTCTCGGTTACATCCTGCTGGGGTCTTTTCTCGAAGGCTTTTCCATCATTGTGATTACGCTGCCGATTGTATTGCCCATGGTGACAGCGGCCGGCTTCAACGCGATATGGTTCGGTATTTTTCTGGTGATTGTCGTGGAGATTGTTCAAGTGCATCCACCCATCGGCTTCAACTTGTTCGTTATTCAGGGCATTACCGGCGAAAAACTGTCAGCGGTGACACGCGCCACATTACCTTATTTGGCCATTCTGATTCTTTTCGGTGTTGCGCTCATCGCGTTTCCGCAAATAGTGCTCTGGCTTCCGGAGCAACTCGGCTTCAAATAGGCGTGGGCCTGCTCGTGCCATAAACGAGCACTTTGCTCCATTCGATAATTACACTTGATCAATGGGATTTAACGATGTCCAGGTTCGCTATTTCAATTGATATTGGTGGCACCTTTACTGACTTCGTACTGCTGGACAGTGCACGAAATAAAGTAAAGACGGCCAAAGTACTGAGTACCCCCGGGCGTTCTGACGATGCCATTTTTGCGGGACTTTCGATGTTGCAGGACACGGCACAACTGGAATTATCCGATTGCGACATTTTTCTGCACGCCACGACGGTCATCACCAATGCCGTCATCGAGCGGCGTGGCCAGGACTTCATACTGCTGCACACCGAAGGCTTCGGGACAACGCTGGAAACCGGTCGCGAGCATCGGTACAACGTTTCCAACCTACGCCTGGCGTTCCCCAAACCACTGGCACGCCATGGGCTGAAGATTCCAGTCCAGGAACGTATCTCCTACACGGGCGAAGTTGTGCAGGCGCCCGACAAGGCGTTAGTGCTCAAGCACGTGCGGCGCATGGTGGAAGAGACCGGCGTCAAGAACTTCGCGATCTGTTTCTTGCACTCGTTCCAGAATCAGGCCCACGAGTCGGTCGTGGCACAGTGGATCATCGAAGCGTTTCCCGACGCGTTCGTCTCGACCTCCAGCGCGGTAGCACCCCGCTCGGGTGAGTACGAGCGCTGGATCACCTGCGCGGTCAACGCGTACACCAAGCCATTACTGGGCGAGTACGCCAAGCGTCTGGTCGACAAAACGCAGAAGGCGGGCTTCGAGGGTCGGCTGCTGATGATGACGTCGTCGGGGTTGCCGTTGCCCATCGCGCATTGCGTGAGCACGCCGGCGCGGCTGATTGAATCCGGCCCGGCGGCCGGGGTGCTGGCTGCTCGCGAAATTGCCGCACGCAACCGTGACGCTGCCAGTGAAAGCCCGGTGCCATTGGTGTTGGCGTATGACATGGGAGGCACCACCGCCAAGGGCGCGTTCCTGATCGCAGGTCGCGTCGACGTTGAGGCGGGGCTTGAGGTGGCGCGCGAAGGGGCGTTCGAGGCCGGTAGCGGTTTCCCGTTGATGATCCCGGCGCTGGACCTCATCGAGATCGGCGCTGGCGGTGGCAGCATTGCCGAAGTCGACGAGCGTGGTGCTATCGCGGTGGGCCCTCGCAGCGCAGGTGCCGTGCCTGGCCCGGCGTGCTATGCACGGGGTGGCGAGAGCGCGACGGTCACCGACGCCAACCTCTTTCTGGGTTTCCTGGGCGAGGAAAACTTCCGCAACAGTGGCATCGATGCCACCCGCGCGCTGGCCGAACAGGCGATCCAGAACACCATTGCTCGCCCGCTGGATATTTCCGTGGAGCGCGCGGCGATTGGCATCCATCGCACCATCAACGAGAACGTCGCCCGGGCGTTTCGCGTGCATGCCGCGGAATTGGGTATCGACTACCGTCAGGCCACCCTGGTGACTACCGGGGGATCGTCGCCGGTTCATGCCTTGCCCATCGCGCAGTTGTTGTCCATCCGCCGGGTCATTTTTCCATTTGCCGCAGGTGTGGCATCGGCCATGGGTCAGTTCTCCAGCAGCGAAGGGATTGTTCTGCAGCAAACACATGAAGTCGACCTCGCGGAACTCAGCGGCGCCGTGCTCGCCCGTGAAGTCAACCGTCTGGTCGAGGCTGAGCCTTACGCTCACCAACTGGTGCGAACCGGTGCGCAGACCGTCGTCAAGCTGGGGATGCGCTATGAGGGACAGGATTCGGAAGTCACCGTCGAGGTGGGCACTGACGGGGCGTTCCTGGATTACGTCGCCATCAAGGACAGATTCCTGGCGGCCTACAAAGAAGTGTTCGGGCTGAATTTCCCCGACTACGGGATTGAGGTCAGCACATGGGTGGTGGAAGTGTCGCGTCCTGAAACGCTCAAGGCGGTACGCGACTTCACGTACGACGCGCTGACCCCGGACGCCACCCTGGAGAAAGCTCCACGACACTGTTTTATCAAAGTCGCCGAGACCGAGGCCTGGACGCAAGTGCCGGTTTTCAACCGATACGCGCTGCCCATCGGCTGGCGTACCTCGGGGCCTGCGCTGGTGGAGGAGGCTGACACCACTATCTACATCCCTGCTTCGGTTGACGCTTATATCGCGCCGACGCTCGACCTTATTGCGGAGTTGAAATCGTGATTGAACAGGCAACGATTGATCCGGTAGATGCCGGAATTATTTGGTCTCGTTTCGTATCGGTCACTGATGAAATGGTGTCCGCGATGGAACGCACGGCGTTTTCGACCATGGTTCGGGCCAGTGGCGATTTTTCCTGCATGATGTTCGACGCCCGAGGCAAGCTGATCGCGCAGGGCGCTACCAGTGTGCCGTCGTTCACCGGCACCGGGCCCAGCACGCTGGGACACATTCTGGGTATCTTCGATCCTGCGCAGATGCACGACGGCGACATCATCGTGACCAATGATCCCTGGATCGGTACCGGTCACACGTTTGACATTAACGTGGTCAAGCCAATCTTTCTGAACGATGTCATCGTGGGGTACTGCCTGACGGTTTCTCACCTGGCCGATGTGGGCGGGGTCGGAATGGGGTCTGTGGCCAAAGACGTGTTCGAAGAAGGCTTTTCGCTGCCGCCGGTGAAGTTGTTCGATGCGGGCCAGGAAAACCAGTTCGTCTTTGATTTCATTCGCAGCAACGTCAGGACCGTCGACTACGTACTGGGTGATATCTACGCCAACGTCGCCGCTTGTAACGTCGGGGCGCACGGTCTGGTGAAGATTCTGCTGGAGCACAATCTTTCGACCACCGTCGACGCTGCCGATGCCATCTTCGCCCTCACGCGCAAGTCGATCCAGGCCAAGGTGGACGCGATGCCAAGAGGGCAGTTCTCAGCGGCCATCCCGGTGGAGGGCGGCACGGGCTTTCCCGATATCACCCTGGCTGTAAAGGTGACGCTCAGCGACAGCGGATTTCTCTACGACTTCGACGGAACAGACCCTGTCGTCGCCCGTGGCGTCAACGTGCCGATGTGCTACACCCGAGCGTTCTGCTACTTCTGCACTAAGGTGCTGGTGGCGCCGAACATTCCCAACAACCAGGCGATTCTGGATTTCGTGTCGATCCAGGCGCCCGACAATTGCATCCTCAACGCGCTCCGGCCTCACCCGACCGGTGCTCGTCATGTGTTCGGTCATTTCGTCGGCCCGCTCATTTTCAACGCGCTGGCGGACGCATTCCCGGACGATGTTCAGGCCGACTCCGGGATGGTCTTCCAAATGAACCTGCGCGGACAGACACGTGCGGGCAAGCGCTACTCCTCGATCTATTTTTCGGCCGGTGGTTACGGCGCGCTCGCCGGGTATGACGGTCGTGCCGCGCTGCCTGCGCCGGCCAACATCATCGGCGGCTCGGTAGAGTTTTGGGAGAAGCAGCTCAGCTGCACATTCCTCAGAAAGGAGGTGCTGAAGGACACCGGCGGGGCAGGTGAATTCCAGGGGGGGAACGGGCAGGTGTTTGCCATCCGAAATGACACAGGGCAGACACTGGAGGCGTCCTTCATGGCGTCGCGCACCAAGATCGCGGCAAAAGGCTTCGCCGGAGGGGCCAGCGGCGCTCACCGTTTCGTTCTGGTCGATGGCGTCGAGACCGATCCGAAGGCGCGGGTGGTTGTGCCACAAGGCGGCATCGTCGAAATTCACGATGCCGGGGGAGGGGGTTACGGTGATCCGGCCTTGCGCCCGATCCAGGATATCGAGCACGACCTGGAAGCAGGTCTGATCAGTGTCGGGTTCGTGGAACAGCATTACCCGAAACAGGCGCGGCAGCTTGGCTCGAGCGACCGCACGGCCGTGAAAACCCGCTGATCAGACAGACGAACTGACGCCGCGCGCTTCGTCATCATGTGCCGATGGGCGCGGCGCCTCGACCGAGGTACAAAAACTTGAACATGTCACCCTCGATTGTTTTGCTGCACGCCACGCCCGTCGCGATGGCCCCGATCATGCGGGCGTTCGCCTCGCAGTGGCCAGAGGCTCAAGTCAGTCATCTGCTGGACGAAGGCTTGACCCACGACCGGGCCAGATCCACGGAACTGACCGAGGATGTGATCCGCCGTTTCGTTCGGCTGGCCGAATACGCCTATGACCGGAAACCGGACGCGATCCTGGCCACCTGTTCTGCGTTCGGGCCAGCCATCGAACGGGTTGCCGACACGCTGCCAATTCCCGTCTGCAAACCCAACGAGCCGATGTTCGACGCGGCCCTCGGCTGCGGAAACCGGATTGCGATGATCGCAACGTTCGCCCCGTCGGTGGTCACGATGGAGGCGGAGTTTCATGACGCGGCCAGACGCTCGAATCCGCTGGCAACGCTGACCAGCGTCGTCGTACCCGATGCGATGAAGGCTTTGCGCGCGGGCGATGAGCAGACGCACCACCGGCTGATTGCCGAGCGCGCTGCGATGCTCGAAGGGTATGACGCAATCATGCTTGCGCATTTTTCCACGTCGAGTGCGGTGGCCGCTGTGCAAGCGAACGTCGCGTGCCCTGTGTTCACCGCACCCGAGAGTGCGGTGTTGCAACTGCGCAGACGCCTCGGCACGTAACGACACGCGGTTCCTCATGACTGTTTAACACGCGTCGCAAAAGGCGGTGCGGGCACGCGCTCGCCTGCGTCGACTGTTTGTGCGCGCAAAACGACCAATGTCGGAGTGGGTTATATGAACGAAATGGACACCTCAAGACCGTCAATCACATTGATGAGCACGCTGGCCATACAAGGGGCATTGGTCGACGTCATCATTCCAAAGTTTGAGCTATTGACCGGTATCAAAGTTAATTTGCAGCTCGACCCCACCAACGTGCTCATCCAGCGGATCCACGGGGGCGAGCGGGCCGACATGATCGTCGCGGTGTCAGCCGACATTACGTCGTTGGAAGCCCTCGGCGTATTGACGGAGAAGGGCACCCACGCCTTGGTCACAACCTGCGTGGGCCTGGGAATTCAAGAGGATTCCAGGCTATTTCCCCTTGCTTCGGTCGATGACCTGAAGACCGCCCTGATCGAGGCCAGATCGGTGGTGTATTCACGGACCGGGGCCAGCGGTGTTTATTTCGCCAGCCTGCTCGAACGGCTGGGGATCGCTGCACAGGTCAATGCCCGGGCCACGATTGTCGAGAAAGGCTTGACGGGCGAATCCGTGGTGTCGGGTGTCGGCGACATTGCCGTTCAGCAACTCAGTGAACTGGCCATCGTCCGCGGTCTGAAAACCGTGGGTCCTCTGCCCGAAGGAGTGGGCCACGTGACCCAATTTTCGGTCGGTCGATTCGCGGCCGACCAGCACAACCTCGACGTTCAGCTATTGAGTGACTGGCTGGTTTCTCCCACTGCCCAGGCTGCCTACGAACAGTACGGTCTGAGTTTCCAGGGCTGAGTCGATCTGATCCTGCGAGCCTGATCGGCCCCAGGAATGGAGCCCCGCTGTCTTACTACCCAACAGGAGTAATGTCATGACATCAGAAACACCGGCAAACGCAGCCAGCACCTATGTCACAAAAGTGCTCGTCTTCGGCGGCATGGCCTACGTCAGCGGACAGTTGCCGCGAGAGAAAGGCGCGATCAAATATTTCGGCAAGGTCGGCGAGCAGGTCGCGCTGACTGCGGCGCAGGACGCTGCGGCGTTGTGCGCCCACGGGTGTCTCGACGCGCTGGATCAGGCGCTGGGAGGGCGCGAGCGAATCGCGCAGATCGTCAAACTGACCGGATTCGTCGCCTGTGCTCCGGATTTCACTGCGCTGGGTCAAGTCGTCGACGGGGCATCGAAGGTGCTCGTCGATGTCCTCGGTGCCGCCGGCCAGCATGCGCGCAGCGCCATAGGCGTGCAACAACTGCCCCATGGGGCAACCGTTGAGGTGGAGCTGGTGGTCGGTCTCAAATGACCATTATCGAGGTGTCGTTCACCTCATTCATCAATGGATGATCCGTATCATGGAAACCCCTGAATCACCACCGCTTCGATATGCCGCCAACCTGAAATGGCTGTTCACCGAATTGCCGTTCCTGGACCGCTTTGCTGCGGCGGCAGAGCAAGGGTTCGATGCCGTGGAGTTCGCATCGCCCTATGAATTCGCAACTGGAACGCTGCGCCAGGCGCTGCAACGCGAAGGCTTGGTGCAGATTCTTATCAACACGCCTGCCGCCCCACCGGGGCAGCAGGGGGAGAATGGTTTTGCCTGTATACCCGGTCAACGGGTGGCATTTCGTGAAGGTGTACGCAGGGCCTTGCATTACGCAACCGAACTGGATTGCGGGCTCGTTCATTTGATGGCGGGGCGAGTAGACCCGCAAGACAGCCCGGAGGCCGCGCAGCATGTGTTTCGGGAGAATCTTGCCTGGGCAGTTGACGCGGCAAAGGGCTCGGGCGTGCGTTATGTGCTCGAGTGCCTGAACCAGACCGATGCACCGGGTTATTTTTTCAAGGGGCTGGACGAGACCGTCCGGGTCATCTCGGGTTTCACCCCCGAGCAGGTGGGGCTGTTATTCGATGCGTATCACTGCCAGATGAGTGGCGAGAACGTCGTCGAGGCGTATCGACAGCACGCGGCCATCGTCCAGCATGTTCAGTTTGCCGATGCGCCTGGTCGTCATGAACCCGGTACGGGAGAGGTGCCATGGTCCGCATTGGGTCAGTGTCTGCGGCGTCATGGCTACGCCGGATGGGTCGGGTGCGAATATCGCCCCCTGACGTCCACCGTTGACGGACTCGGTTGGCGCTCGTCGGTTTAACCGCGTGTGCCGACTGGGCATCGATTCAGCAGTCAAAACGCACCAAGGGGCCGTCGCGCGGACTCAAGCCAGCAAACTTAGAGGGGTGATCTAACACGCCTGGGTGATCCGCCCCAGGCATTTCATTACCTTATGTACGCGTAGCGATCTGCGTCCCGCCAATACAATCGGTAGCCCTTACCCATCCCCACCTTCCGTTTCTGACAGTGCTGCACAGGCGCGGAGCTCGCCGCTGCCTGCCAAAAAAACACAGGACACTCCCGCCAACAGACTTGTGCTTTGGTTGTAATATGTTTATAACAACATGACGTTGGCGTTGCGAAGTCACAATAATAAGGAGACAACATGACCGCATCCATTCTCAGGCAGCAGCTTGCCGAGCCCGGCATGATCATCGCGCCGGGGGCTTATGACGGCATCGGTGCACGGCTGATCGAACAGGCAGGCTTCGGTGCGGTGTACATGACCGGTGCCGGTACCTCGGCCGCGTTGGGCTATCCGGATTTCGGTTTGCTGACCATGAGCGAAATGGTGGCGAACGCGGCGGCCATGGCTAACGCGATCTCGGTGCCGCTTATCGCCGATGCTGATACAGGCTATGGAAACGAGCTCAATGTCACGCGTACGGTTCGCGAGTACGAGGCACGGGGGGTGGCCGCCATCCATATCGAGGACCAGGTCTCGCCCAAGCGGTGTGGTCATCTCGACGGCAAGCAGGTGATTTCGCGCGAGGAATTCGTCTCGAAAATCACCGCTGCCGTGGAAGCCCGGCGGGGCACTGACTTCGTGATCATCGCCCGAACGGACGCACGTGCCATGCACAATCTGGACGAAGCGATCTGGCGCGCCAATGCCGCGCTGGACGCTGGCGCGGACGTGGCGTTCGTCGAGGCGCTGCAGTCGTTGGAAGAAGTGGTCGTTGTGCCCTTGCGCGTACGAGGCCCTTGCTTGCTGAACATCGTGCCGGGTGGTCGGACCCCTGTGTACGACCTGCGGCAGGTCGAGGACATGGGCTACAAGATGGTGCTGTTGCCCGGCCTGATGTTGAAAGCCGCGATCGAAGCGGGCGACGCCGCGCTCGCCGCGCTCAAGGCCAGCCACATGGCCCCTAGCGCCACCGAGTCCGTCGCTGAAGTGTTTCGTCGCTTCGGTGCCGATGAATGGGATGCGCTGCGCACGCGTTTCAACGCTGGCGCGGCGATGGGGCGCTGATCATGGCTCGAACACTATTCGACAAATTGTGGGACGCGCACGTCGTACGTGAGCTGGGTGATGGCTGGGCGTTACTGCACATCGATCGTCATCTGCTGCACGACCTTTCCGGTCCGCCTGCGCTGGCAGCGGTCGCCGCACGTGGCCTGCCGCTGCACAACCCGGAGCTGGTTTTCTCGACGCCTGACCACGCCGTTTCCAGCCAGCCGGGGCGAATTGCCACGACGTATCCGATTGGCGGCAGGTTGCACGCCGAGCTTAAACGCAGCAGCGACGAGATGGGTGTGCGCCTGTTTGATTTGGGGCAGCCGGGGCAGGGCATCGTGCACGTCATGGGGCCGGAGTTGGGTATCGTATTGCCCGGCTTGACGGTGATTTGTGGCGACAGTCACACCTGCACCAATGGTGGCCTCGGCGCCATGGCGTTTGGCGTGGGCTCGTCGGAAAGCACCCATGCGCTGGCCACCCAGACGCTGCGTCAGCAGAAACCGAAACAGTTGCGCATTCGCTGCGAGGGCGAGCTGCGTGCCGGTGTCACGGCAAAAGACCTGGCGCTGCATATCATCGGCAAGTTGGGGGCCGCAGCCGGTGTCGCATCGGCCATCGAGTTCGCCGGTCCGGCCATCGAAGCGATGGAGGTGGAAGGGCGCCTGACGCTGTGCAACCTTTCGGTTGAATTGGGTGCACGCTTCGGGATGGTGGCGCCGGACGAGCGCACGTTCGCGTTTTTGCGTGGCAAACCGTTCGCGCCGACGGGCGAGGCATTCGATGCCGCCGTTGAGGATTGGCGTCAGCTGTACAGCGACGAGGATGCTTACTTCGATCGCGAAGAGGTGATCGATGCGTCTTCGGTGCCTCCGACCATCACTTGGGGCACCAGTCCGGAGCATGCGATCCCGGTCGATGGGCATGTGCCCGATCCGAATGATGCGGCCAATGCGGCCCAGCGCGACACGCTGCTGGCGGCGCTGGACTACATGGGCCTGACAGCAGGGCAGGCTATCGCAGGCACGCCCATCGACTGGGTGTTTATCGGTTCCTGTGCCAACTCTCGATTGTCCGACCTGCGTGCCGCTGCCGACGTGGTGCGAGGCAAGCGTGTGGCAGAGCGCGTTACCGCCTGGGTCGTACCGGGATCGGAAATCGTCAAGCGCGCCGCCGAAGCCGAAGGCTTGCACGACGTGTTCATCGATGCCGGTTTCGCCTGGCGCGAGCCCGGTTGCAGCATGTGTGTGGCCGCGAACGGTGAGCAGGTGCCACCGCAACAACGCTCGGTATCGACGTCGAACCGCAACTTCGTCGGACGCCAGGGGCCTGGGGCCAGGACGCATCTGGCCAGCCCGGCAATGGCCGCTGCTGCGGCTATCGCCGGGGCGATCACCGATGTCAAGGAGGTAGACCCATGCGCCTGAAACCCTTCACGGTCGTCAGCGGACCCGCTGCACACGTGCCGCGCGCCAATATCGACACTGACGTCATCATCCGTATCGAACGTCTGACCACCTTGACCAAAGACGACCTCGGTCCTTACGCATTCGAAGCGTTGCGCTATCGCGAAGACGGCAGCGAGGACCCGGCGTGCGTGTTCAATCAACCGGCGTTTCGCAATGCACCCTTTCTGCTGGCGGGCGATAACTTTGGTTGCGGTTCTTCACGTGAGCCTGCTGTGACGGCCCTTCAGGCCATCGGCATCCGTTGCGTCATCGCACCGAGTTTCGGCGATATTTTTTTCAGCAATTGCTTCCTGAACGGCGTGTTGCCCATTCGGCTGCCCAAAGCTCAGATCGATGCGTTGGCCAGTGCCTGCGCCAATGGCGAACCGCTGACAGTCGACCTGAACGCGCTCAGCATTCAGGCCCGTGGGGGCCTCACGTTCACCTTCACGGTCGATGCGCTACGCCGAGAGGCTTTGCTTCAAGGGCTGGACGATATCGGCTTGACGTTCCGGGACGCGGCTCTGATTGCCGAGTGGCAGAACAGTGACCGTTTACGCAGGCCGTGGGCCTGGCCCGTGGCATGAGTCGCCCCTCGGACGCGATGCGCGGGAGGAGGGAGGCTGGCGAGGACGCCGCCGTGAGCCCGGAGCTGAGTGAGGTCTCGATCAGTTCCGGGTACGCCGCCAGGACGCGCTTTGCTTCAATGAGGGCGACGGCCAACCGAAACAACGACAATAATAAGCGGGAGTCATTTGTATGCGTGAACACATCCTGGATGCACCGGCCATGACGACCGAGACGTCCGCGTCTCATGCGGTGTCGGCCGCTGAAATCGCTGCACGGCTCGATCGGCTTCCTGCGACGCGGTCGATCTGGTTGATGGTGCTGCTGCTATCGCTAGGTTCTTTTTTCGAATTCTACGAGCTGATATCCACGGCTTATGTGATGCCGGGGTTGATCAAGAGTGGCATCTTCAGCACCACGACCCAGAGCATGTTCGGCATGACAGGAGCGGCCAGTTACATCGCGGCCACGCTGGTCGGGATCTTCCTCGGCGTATTGCTCCTCGGGCCGGTCACCGACCGCATGGGGCGCCGAGCGGTTTTCACCTATGCGTTGCTGGGTTACTCCCTCGCGACGGCCATTTTGGCGTTTCAGACGGATGCGTACACCCTCAGTTTCTGGCGTCTGATCGTGGGCGTGTTCTTGGGAGTGGAGCTCATCACCATCGACACCTACTTGAGCGAGATTGTGCCGCCCCAGATCCGCGGACGTGCCTTCGCGATCCTCAGGACATGCAGTTGGATCGCGGCACCGGTTGTGGCGCTGATCGCTTACCTGTTGGTGCCCATTCAAGTATTCAGCATCGATGGCTGGCGCTGGGTGTTCTGGATCGGCGCAAGCGGGGCGTTTTTCGTCTGGTTCCTGCGTCGAAATCTACCCGAAAGCCCTCGCTGGTTGGCCACTCGCGGTCGCTTCGATGAAGCACACGCGGTCTTGAGCGAGATCGAAAACAAGGTACGGCGGGATTACGGCGCAGCGCTTCCCCAGCCCGTGCCTGCGGCGGTAATCGATACCGGTGAAGCAATCAAGTTTTCCGGCCTCTGGAGCAAGCCTTATCGCACTCGTACGCTGATGTTGCTGGTGTGTCAGGTGGGGATGGGAATCGCGTTGTATGGCTTTACCTACTGGATGCCGACGTTTCTGGTGGAACATGGCATCGGCATCACCAAAAGTCTGGAGTACAGCCTGATCATTTCCTGCATGTACCCGCTTGGCCCATGCATTGCGGTGTTCTTCGCCGATCGCTTCGAACGTAAATGGCAGCTGCTGTTCGTGGGCAGTCTGTTGATCGCAGGCGGGGTGTACTTCGTTGATTTGCGCAGCGCGGCCTCGCTGATTGCAGCCGGTTCAGTCGTCACGTTGGCGATTGCTGTGGTGCCTATGGTGGTGCACACCTATCAAAACGAATTGTATCCAACGCGTCACCGCGCGTTAGCGACCAGTATCGTGGTTGCAGTCGGGCGCCTCGGCGGGGCCGTCAGCGGGTTCTTGATCGCCGCTGCGCTCAGATACGCCGGTGTGACAGGCGCGCTCACGGTGATTTGCGGCGCAATGGCGGTCTCGATGCTGGCGGTTGTGATGTTTGGGCCGAGAACCCGGGGCCGCTCGCTGGAAGAGCTGAATAAAGAGTGACCGATCGTTTATTTGCTGCTGAACGTAAACCATGCCACTGCGACTTGAAGGAGTCATACAACAATGAAAACCAATGACATCAAAGCCGATGCCCGACGCGTCATCGATATCGTCAAAGACGGCGGTATCGGGCTGGTGCCCAACGACACCGGATATGCCTTCGTCGGATCTTCGCTGGAACCGCTGCGCAAAATTTTCGAGACCAAGCAGCGCGGCAGCCACAAGCGCAACGCAATGGCCGGGAACCTTGATTTGCAGCGTGAAGTGCATGTGCTGGACAAGCGTGCTCAGCAAATGGTTGACGCGCTTGTACTCGACCACAACCTGCCGATCGCTGTCGTCGCGCCGTTTCGTCACGATCACCCGATGATTCAAAAGCTCGGTCCGGAGCTGCTCAAGGCCAGCTCAGCCGCCGGAATGATCGGGATGCTGTTGAACGGCGGAACGTTTCACGCTGAGCTTTGCAAAATCAGCCACGAAGAAACGGTGCCGTTGCTGGGTTCTTCGGCGAACTACACCGGTGCGGGCTCGCCCTTTCGTATCGAAGACATGCCCGATGAGCTGCGTAAGCTGGCCGACATCGAGATCAACCATGGCCTGCGTCGGGGCCATGTCTACAAGCGTGCCGGCACTGTGATCAATTTCAGCACCATGGAGGTCATCCGCATCGGCGGCTGCTATGAACTGATCTCGGATGTGCTGAAGCGCTATTTCGATGTGGATCTTCCCGCCGACCCAGGCGTGAATGCTTTGCCTTCCGGCCATTTGAACGAGTTCGGGCTGAGGGGCGTGGAGTAAAAACGATCGTTTATGGCCGCGCTGTCACGGCGCGGTCATGGGCGCATCGAGGACCACCTGACCCGCTGCCAGCGTGTTTACGTCGGCACCGGCGATTTCCATCAGGATGCTGGCCCGATCGGCCGCCATGTGGATGGTGAGATGCAGCACCGGGCGTTCGTCCAGATCGTGCATCAAGCGCACCATTCTCAGTAACGGCGCGCCCACCTCCGTATTCAACAAACGCGCGCGATGCGGATCGCCCACCGTCGCGCTGATTTCCTGTACGACGCGCCCGAACGCGATGCCCTGGTCCATCAGGATCTCGTAGAGCGGTTTTTGCATGAGTTCAGATTGCGTGACCTTCTCGCCAACCGACGCCAGCACCCATGCGTCCGTGACCATCGCCGGTTCGCCCTTGTGGTTACTGCGCAGGCGTAACGCATGCACCGCTTGTGTCCCGGGAGCCAGCTGCAGCAAGCGGGCAACATCGGGCGGCGGCACCGTTTGCTCAACATCAAGCACCTGAACGACGGTTTCGAACGCCGCTTTGCGCAGGCTATCGATGAGGTTGAGGTTCGGCGGCAGGCGTGTATTAAAGGGACCGTCGAGGACAAAGGTGCCGCGTCCATGGCGTCGCTCGACCACGCCCAAGGCGGCGAGGTCGGCCAGCGCACGGCGTACGGTGATCCGCGAAACACCAAAGCGCTCGCAAAGCGCCTCTTCGTTCGGCAACGCGCCGGACGTGTACACATCGCGTGCAATTTCTTCGCGCAGCACCAGAAAAATCTGGCGATGAAGGGCGGTGCCCCTGGTTCCGGAGAGCGGGGAGGAATCGGTGGTTTTGTTCATCGGCGCAGCATAGCAGGTTGTCCTCGCAGCAATAAATAACCTACGCGCACGGCTCTGGACGGGTGGGCTTGTGCTTCGATTGTAATATGTTTATAACAACAGTACGTCACGAGTTGTGCCGACCGTTGCGTTTTTCGCAGCGGCTCCAAGCCGGTGGCGCATTGACAAAAATAAGATCGAAAATAAAAAGGTTATTCCAATGATAAAAAAGCCTTGTCTTCCTATCCGCACGTCCGTGCTGCTGACAGCTGTGGCGTTCACGCCGGTGGCTTTCGCTGATTTCCTCAGCGACTCTAAAGCTCAGCTGCAATTGAAAAATTTTTATTTCAGTCGGGATTTCCGCGACGGCTTCCCGTCGCAGTCCAGACGCGCCGAGTGGGCACAAGGCTTTCAGCTCAATCTCAAATCAGGCTTTACCGACGGCCCCGTGGGCTTCGGCCTGGATGCCGTGGGTATGCTCGGGGTCAAGCTCGACTCAAGTCCGGCGCGCGCAGGCACCGGCATCTTGCCCCGCGGCGAGCATGGCGCCAGCGATGACTACGCCAAGCTGCTGGTGACCGGCAAAGCCAAATTTCATGAGACCGAAGTGCGAGTAGGGGGCTTGAGCCCGGCCTTGCCGTTGCTGCTCTCCAACAACACGCGCCTGTTTGACCAATATTTCAACGGCGCGCAGATCACGTCCAAAGACTTCAAAAACGCGACCGTGCACTTTGGCCGAGTGGATCGGACCAAGCTGCGGGATTCGTCCAGTTTCGATGGGCTGACCACCACAGAGCACGCTGAAACCAGCGACGGATACACCTATGGCGGCATTGACTACAAGGTAACGCCCACGCTGCAACTGAGTGCCCATGCCAGTGAACTCGAAGATTTTTACACGCGTCAGTTTCTCGGCCTAACTTACAGTCTGCCCGCCGGGCCAGGTCGGGCCTTCACCGATCTGCGTTATTTCCGGGCCAGGCCGGTTGGGCAGGAGAAGGTCGGCAATATCGACAACGACGTGGTCAGTACCAACTTCGGCTACCAGCTGGGGGCTCATACGTTGAGTGGCGGCTATCAGAAGGTGTCTGGCGCGGCAGCGTACGCCTATGTCGGCGGGACCGGCACGTACCTGTTCAGCGAACAAACCACCAGCACGTTCTCCGCGAAAAACGAGCGTGTGTGGCACGCCCGCTATGACTATGACTTTGCCGCATTGGGCATTCCCGGCTTGAAAATGAACATCCGCTACGTGAAAGGCGATCAGGTGGATCCGCAGGATCTGACCAGCCGCAAGGGACGATTATTGCGGGCAGAAGGCAGGGAAGGGAGTGAGTGGGAGCGCACCACGGACATTACCTACGTCATCCAGAGCGGCCCGTTGAAGAATTTCGGCATGCGCTGGCGTAACGGTACCAACCGCTCCAACTATGCCGACAGCGCCGATGAAAATCGGGTAATCCTGACGTACGGGATCGACTTCTGATGCCCTGCACGGCCTGTAGCGTCTGTGCGCAGGTGATAACCGCTCCGTGTCCTGTCACTCGACGATTCAGGTGAGGCTATCAGCGAGCTCTTGAGCAACCTTCACCTCTACCGGTCCCGGTCGTAGGCATGCGGCACATCGATTTGCTTCGCCAGTCGTAGATGGCTGAGTGAGCGAGGGGCCAAATAAGCCGCACATTCTATCCTCCTTGAAAAAGCGCAGCGTGCCGAAACTACGCAGCGAGCGCAGGCTGAGGCTGATGCCTTGGAGCAGGTGATTACCCAGTCGCGCTCAAAGGCGCAGCCGACCCGCAGGAAATGTATCGCTAGCACGGGTAATCGGCGGCTTACGTGGTGTAGGTGCGGCTGTCGGAAAACGTCTCGCGGGGTGGGGCGATTGCACATTTTATACATCGTATAAACGGGAGGCTCTGACTTGGCGTGGGGCTGTATATTCAGTCCTTATGATCGCCACTGATCCGGATCACCGCCGGTCCGTTAGTCACCGGAATCTTTGATCAAAGGGAACTACCGACCAGCCAGATCTCTTGTAGCAGACGAATCCAATTCAGTTTGAACGGGAGAATGCAATGAAAGCCATCGTGTACAACGGGCCGCGCGACGTCAGCGTACAAAACGTCCCCGACGCCAAGATCGAAAAGCCTACCGACGCAGTAGTGCGCATTACCACCACCAACATCTGCGGCTCCGACCTGCATATGTATGAGGGTCGAACCTCCATGGAGACCGGTCGAGTCTTCGGTCACGAGAATCTCGGAGAAGTCATTGAGGTCGGTGTCGGCGTAGATCGCGTCAAGGTGGGTGATCGCGTTTGCCTGCCTTTTAACATCGGCTGCGGATTCTGCGAGAACTGCGAAAAGGGATTGACCGGTTTTTGCCTCACGGCCAATCCCGGCACTGCCGGTGCTGCTTATGGTTTTGCCGAGATGGGCGATTATCAGGGCGGCCAGGCTGAGCTGCTACGGGTGCCCTATGCCGACTTCAACTGTCTGGTCCTGCCAGAAGATGCGCAGGAGAAAGAAAACGACTACGTGATGCTGTCAGACATCTTTCCTACCGGTTGGCATGCAACGGAGCTGGCTGGGCTGATGCCGGGCGAAAGCATTGCCATTTACGGTGCGGGGCCCGTGGGACTCATGGCTGCACATGCCGCGATGATCAAAGGCGCTTCGCAAGTGTTCGTGGTCGACAACCATCCGGATCGATTGAAGCTGGCGGCGCAAATGGGTGCCACGCCGATCAACTCGCTGGAAAAGGAAGCGGTCGACCACATTCTCAACCTGACTCACGGCAAAGGTACTGATCGGGGCTGTGAATGCGTTGGGTATCAATGCTGTGACAAACACGGTCATGAAGCCAATCATCTGACCATGAACAACTTGGTGGCTTCGACCAAGGCCACGGGTGGTATTGGCGTCGTCGGGGTGTTCGTGCCTCAGGATCCAGGTGCGCAGAATGAACTTGCCAAAGAAGGGAAGATGGCGTTCGACTTCGGTGCGTTCTGGTTCAAGGGTCAGCAGATTCGCACCGGGCAAGCGAATGTGAAGGCCTATAATCGTCGGCTCGCCGAGCTGATTCACCATGACCGTGCCAAACCTTCGCAGATCATTTCCCACAGTCTGAAACTGGCTGAAGGGCCTGATGCGTACAAGCATTTTGATGCGCGGGATGAGGGGTGGACGAAGGTCATTCTGAAGCCGGCAGCGTGATGGCCATCATCACGGCTTGAGCCAGCGATTAAGCGGCATTGTGGAGGTGTCAGATGATGCGCACCGCATTGCCGCCCATTGCTTCCAGGTGCAGAAATCCACACAGCTGCCATTCACGATCCTTTGAGGGATACCGCTCGTTGGTTGGATGTTTTCGATGAGCCGGTGCAGATCGTATTCATGGCGCATTTCGGTGGTACAGCGATGGGGTTTATCGCCGCTAGCTTATCGGCAGGCAGTGGTCTCCTGATGCAACCGTTCAGATTAGAAATTCCCCCCAAATTTCTGGCTTAACAAGAATGACTCAACGATACCTGAAATTCAGCAAAACATAACTGATCATGGTTAATGTTAGACCGATCAATATGTATTCGACACGTGGCAGCCATATAACTGAGCCACCTAAAGACAATACGATCAACGTGTTTTGAAGGATGTATTTCCTTATCTTGGGTACGGCTACGAAGTAGCCATATTGCTTGCCTACGAAAAATAAGAACATGCCGATGACTGACATGATTTGGAAGTCGTGTATCGCAATGTCGTTCAAGATCGCGTGCCTGATCAAGTTGGCGAGTAGCGCCAGCCCCAAAAACAGGAAAAGGTGCGAGTAGATCAGGGAATGCCCAGTCATGCTGCTTTCATTTCTGCTCAGGAAGTAAAAGCTATCAAAATAGATCCACCATATACTGCAGGTCATGACAAATCCGGTAATGGCAGCCATTACATTAAAAGGATTCCATTGAATGTCAGATAACCCTCCAGCAAGGCTGATCACTGACTCGCCCAATAAGATAAGGGTGAGTAAGCCTAGTCGTTCAACCAGGTGGTCTGTATGCGCTGGCAGGGGTTTGAGTTTGCTCCAGGGAAAAACAGGAAGCAGAATATCAAGAATGATTCCAATGTAAGCGACAATGTAACGCATCGGGGGGTCAAAGATAACCGATGAAAGACTGATCGCTGAGCTTACTAAAAGGGCGAAGCCAAGCCTGGAGGCGTATTCGCTACGGCCGTCGACCGTATTGATGGTCGAGATGTACAGGATGCTGATGATGGCACGTATACCAACATAGCAGGCTATAACTAGCAGGTAGTAGACTTCCAGTTCTTCCCCAATCCGTGCGGACAGCACAATGAGCAACAGCATTATCAATAATGTTGACAGGCGGTGAAGATTGCCGTCTGTGTCAAATCGGTTGGCGTAAATAGTGTGGCTTGACCAGATCCACCACAATGGAACAAAAAGCAGTAAAAAACTCCATATCTGCTTAGGTTCAAAATGGCCTTGATGAAGATGTCCGAGAATATGCGTCACCTTGCCGATGGCAACAACAAATATCAGGTCAAAAAACAACTCTAACCATGTGGCGCGTCTATTTTTTTCATAATACTTCAGAGATTTCATTCGCTGCTGGCTCCGCGTGCATCTAAAAGCGTCCATTGCCTGAACCTTGATAGATGGGTGGTGAGGGCGTGCTTAGCGGGATACCACGTGCCCGGCGGGATAGCTCAATCCCCGATCAGCGGATTCACAAAAGAAACGAGGCCTTAATCTCAGCCTGAACCTGAGTGTTTTGGCAGCCGGACGTTCAAATTCCGCCTGAAGAAGCACGAGGTCATCCTCCGTGTTTCCGCGGTATTGAATTGAGGGCCAAGCGTGCAGCAGAACGATTGGATGCTCTCTGCCTCACCGGTGACTATAGTCGCGTTTGGCGCTGACCGTAGTCGCCAAACGAATTTTCGGCATACTCCAAGGCCAGCAGCACCTCGCGCATTTACCTTGCTGTTATTTCAGGCGGCTTTATTGATTCGATGTTTTTTGCGGGTGTTGCGCTACGAAAGTCGAGGATACTTCTGCTTTCTGGGGTATGGTCGCTGCCGTTACAACACCCAGAAGCTGACCAGAGCCACGTCTCGAACATGTGACGATCAGGCAGAGGCGATCACAACGGCGGAATGGTCTTGGTTCGTTCACTGCCGAACGGCGTCAATCTGACACTGTTTTTTATGTCGCCTCTGAGCCTTTCTTCAGCGGGCGCCGCTGCCTACAGTGCGCGACTCGACGCACGAGTGGACAGTGATCGCCCGCCCACCAATTCAGGCTCTCTGTAGACCGGACGACCTCGAGAGTCTTCAGGAATCACCATGATTACTCGTCCCGATTTTCACGGCAATACGCTCCCCGAGTCGCAACGTGACATTCTTGGCATGATCGCAAGCGACCATCGTCTGGACGACATACTCTGCGCCATCTGCCAGATGCAAAATGCCCAAAGCCCCGATACGTTCTGCTCCATTCTCCTCACTGACGCCGAGGGCAAGCACTTGCTGAGCGGTGCATCGCCCGGTCTGCCGGCCAAGTACAGTGAGGCGATCCATGGGATGGCAATCGGTCCACGGGAAGGCACCTGTGGTACGGCAGCGTTCCGGCGCGAGATGGTGGTCACCGAAAACATTGCTACAGATCCGAACTGGGAGCGTTTCCGCAGCCTGGCGCTTGGGCATAACTTGCATTCATGCTGGTCGGTTCCCTTGCTCTCCCATGAAGGCAGCGTGTTGGGCACATTTGCCCTGTATCAGAATCGCACCCATACGCCAGACGAAGTACAGATTCGACAACTTGCTTGCGCCGCCCAGCTGGCAGTCATCGCAATCCGTCATGAGCGTGACGGTCAGCGCCTGGAGGAAAGTGAGCAACGCTTTCGTTCACTGTTCACCTATAACCCCAACCCGGTGTTCGCGCTCGATCTTGTCGGCAACATCCAGAGTGTGAATCCCGCAGGCCTGAAGCTTAAGCCGCAGACTGCAACCCAGTTCATAGGCCATCACTTTTCCCGTCTGGTGCCTGAGGAGGACCTGAGCCGGGTCAGTCAGCATTTTTCCGCAGCGCGCGCCGGATCCCCTCAACGCTTCGAGGCACGGCTTCGAGACGAAAATGAAAAACTGTTGACCATGGACATTTCGAACCTGCCCATCATAGTCAACGGCGAGATCGTTGGCGTGTTTGGCATTGCCCGTGACATCAGCGATCAGAAGCATTTCGAGCACCAGTTGAGTTTCAATGCCAGCCATGACCAGCTCACCGGCTTGCTTAACCGTGTTTCCCTCGAAGACCAGCTTATTCTGGATTGTCACCTCAGTCGTCGGCGTAAGCGGCTGTTGGCGGTGATGTGCATAGATCTGGATGGTTTCAAATCCATCAATGATTCGATCGGCCACTACTTTGGCGATCAGGTGCTGATCGAGGTAGCGCGACGCATGGCCGAGCAGGTTAGGCCCGGGGACACAATCGTGCGCATGGGCGGTGACGAATTCATCGTTCTGTTGCCGGACCTGCTGCGTGATGAGGACGTCGTGCCGGTGGCCGAGCGATTGATGGCCAGCATTGCCAGACCCTACTGCATCCAGGGCATCGACCTGCACGTGAGCGCAAGTATCGGCATCACGCTGAGCGATGGTCACCTTGAGCAGCCGATGCAGTTGATCCAGCAGGCTGACATGGCCATGTACAAAGCCAAACAACAAGGGCGTAACAACTTTCAGTGGTACACCAGCGACCTGAATCAGCGCGTTTGCGAGCACGCCAGGCTACGCAATGACCTGCAGAAGGCTATCGAGACTCACTCGTTGCAGCTGCATTATCAACCGCAGATCGACGCACACACCGGGCGTGTCGTCGGGATCGAAGCGCTGCTGCGCTGGGAGCATCCGCAAAAGGGATTCATCCCCCCGACGGTGTTCGTTCCGGTGGCCGAGGACAGTGGTCAGATCATCGCGCTGAGTCTTTGGGTGCTCGATACGGCCTGCGCTCAGTTGCGCCAGCTGGACGAGCAGGGCAACACGGGCATCTCGATGGCCGTCAATATCTCACCGATGCATTTTCAGCGTGGCCATTTCGTCCAGTATGTCCAGGCCACGCTGGAGAAACACGGCCTGCGGGGTGAACAACTGGAGCTGGAGATCACCGAGTCGCTGCTGTTGCATAACGCTGAACAGGCGATCGAGACGTTGCACCGGCTCAAGGCATTGGGGGTGCGCATTGCACTCGATGACTTCGGAACCGGCTTTTCCAGCCTCAGCTACCTTAAGCGTTTGCCGATCGACAAGATCAAGATCGACCGTTCGTTCATCCGGGAAATCGCTACCGATCCTCACGATGCAGCGATCACCCAGGGCATTATTTCCATGGCCCACCACCTCAGCCTCATCGTGGTCGCCGAGGGCGTGGAAACGGCGTCCCAAATGGAATTCCTGAAAGGCAGTCGCTGCGATATTTTTCAGGGTTATCACTTCGCCAGACCGATGCCGTTTGCCGCCCTCGAAGCGTTCCTGAGCCATCCAGAGCTTCATCCCTGACCGGCTGTTCGGTGGGTCTGCGTCTTGAACATCGGATGCTGAGGGAAAGGGGGCAGCTTGCGAGGAGATGGGCTGGGTGCAGCTAATGACGGGTGACGACGCGGTCCGGCGTCTGCTTATGGCCGTTTGCTCTGCCGGCGGAATGACCCGACGCTCTCTCATTCCCACGACGCTGGAGCTTACTGGCAAGTCGGCAAATATCCCGTTGGGCTTATTGCAAAGCATGGCGCATGATGACCTGGTCGTAACAGAGGAGACACGTCATGGTCAACGTAGCGTTGTTCGTTCGTCTCGAAGCAAAACCCGGGAAAGAGAAAGAGGTTGAGCGCTTTTTAGTGAGTGGTCTTGCAATCGTGGCGGAGGAGCCAGCCACCACGGCCTGGTTTGCCATCCGCCTGGGGCCTTCCACCTTTGGCATCTTTGACGCCTTCCCGAATGAAGCCGGCCGAGAGGCTCATCTCTCGGGCAAAGTCGCCGCCGCGCTTATGGCAAAGGCTACCGAGCTGTTTGCCGAACCTCCGTCAATCGAGAAGGTTGATGTCCTTGCGGCAAAGCTGCCTGGCTAAGCAACCCCGACGAGGTTTTCAACCCGTCCCTGCCGCCGTTTTGCCGCGTCAGGGACGCGGCTGAGTCTGGACGCTACCGCAGGTCTCTTTTCGCGGGGCAGGTGCCAACAGCGACTATAGTCATTGGTGCGTCAGATCAAATCAGCCGTTGCGCTGCCAACCTGGCCTCAACCCCCGTTCCGCAAGCGCACGGCGGACCTCCTTCTGCTCGTTGATGCGCACCGTAATCCTCGCAGCCGAAGACACTCAAGCTTGTATCGAGGCATCTTCGCCATTCTGAATCCCTTGACGGTGGATGCCGTTATCCCGCCGGGCGAGTCGTATCCGGCTGAGCAGTATCCACCCCACCTATCAGGGCTCAAGCAATGAACACTTCAGCATTGGATGATGCAAAAGAAACAACCAACAGCCCGGTTCAAGGGCCACTTCCAGCCGGCACTGTCGCCCCCGATATCTCCCTGTACGCGACCCCCGATCAGCGGCTGTCGTTGCACGAGCTAAAGGGAAGTCCCGTGATACTGGCGTTCTACCCCGCTGACTGGAGCTCGGTGTGTGGCGACCAACTGACCTTGTACAACCAGGTGCTCCCTACATTCAGAGAGTACGGCGCGACGCTGCTGGGTATTTCTGTCGACAGCGCCTGGTGTCACCAGGCCTTCGTCAAAGATCGTGGTTTTCACTTCAGCCTGCTTGCCGATTTCGAGCCCAAAGGGGCGGTGGCGCGGCAGTATGGTGTGTACGATTCCCACCTTGGAGTTTGTAAGCGGGCGTTGTTCGTGATTGACAAGGAGGGGCTGATCGCCTGGAGCTACGTTTCACCAATGGCAATTAATCCTGGGGCGGACGGCATTCTGGATGCATTGGATGCTCTAGCGGATTCCTCACACAGCATGCCCACCACAAACCAGTAGGTGATCACATGGCCACTCTTAAAGTCCCGGTAACTGCAAACGACCATCGCCAGGGAAGGGCGCATGCCAAGGTCACACTGGTGGAATATGGCGACTACGAATGCCCCTATTGCGGTTTGGCGTATTGGGTCGTCAAACAGCTGCAGCAGCAGTTCGGTGACGATCTTTTGCTTGTGTTCCGTAACTTCCCACTGACCACCGCTCACCCGCATGCGATGGGTGCAGCTGTCACCGCTGAATACGCCGGGAGTCGAGGATTCTTCTGGGAAGCCCACGACGAGTTGTATGAACATCAGGATCGATTGGGCGTGCCTCTGTATGGCGCCATCGCCCTGAGACACGGCCTTTCCAGCGATGAACTCGTGGTTGCCATGCAAACCGATATCTATCTGCCCAAAATACAATCCGATTTCAATGGCGGCGTACGTAGCGGGGTAAACGGCACGCCCGCGTTCTACATGAACGGGCTTCGCTATGACGGACCTCCCGAGGTCACCGAGATGAGTCAGGCGATTGAGCTCTCCTCAGCGCGTGGACTCAATCGCTAGCGAGCGCCTGGGTAGATAGCTAACGACAGGCTTTTTTCACACGAACTGTCTGGACGTCGTTCGTCGGTAATCAGGTAGCCGTGGCGCGCGTTCATGAGATCGCGACTATGTTGATCGAGTGGCGTCGTTTGCCAAGGCCGCCATCCCCTCCCACGTCATCGTCTTGCCGACCAAGCTCAGCGTATTGCTGGTCTCATGCCCCTGTTTCCTGAGTATCGTTTAGGGCACGTAGATCCATCTGTATGAGTCCGTGTTATCCATTGTTTGGAGACAACTCATCATGGCTACTCTCTGTGAAATATGTAACGCCAGACCTGCTGTCGCGCGAGTGACCGTCTCGCAAAATGGCAAGGCCAGAACAATGTCCATTTGCGACCACGATTACCGTCAGCTTTTACGCCATCAACGCATGTTGAACCCCTTCGACTCTTTGCTGGGCGCAGGTGTGTCCCGCTTTTTCGACAGCATGGGCGGAGCAGCGGAGCAGCGGAGCAGGGGGGTGATGACTTCAAGCTCTCTGCGCATGTGCCTCGCGAGTCTGTCGATGCGACCGATGCATTCAGCTCTCAGACGCTGGAAATCCTGCAACGCGCTGGAGAGAAAGCCCATGAGTTCAACCGCAGCGAGCTCGACACCGAGCATCTGTTGTATGTGCTTGCCGATACCGACGTAGGCACAGCGTTGCTCAAGGAATTGAAGCTTTCTGCGGACGACATCAAAGGCTACATCGATCAACACGCTCAAAGGGGCGCAACGGAAGTGCAGGCGCCGGTGGATCAGATGAGCATCTCGCCTCGCCTGAAAAAAGTGTTCAATTCTGCGTTCCAGGCATCTCGTGATTTAGGGCATTCATATGTCGGCCCCGAGCACCTGTTGATCGGGCTTTCCTCGGTGCCCGAGAGCATCGCCGGAACGCTGCTCAAAAAATACGGTGTGACCCCTGAAGCCTTGCGGCAGAAGGTCGTCAAGGTGGTGGGCAAGGGAGCTGAGGACGGGAGAGTCGATACCCCCACGGGAACACCGACACTCGACAAATTCGGTCGCGACCTGACGTCATTGGCTCGTGAGGGCAAGCTGGATCCTGTATTGGGCCGCGCGCAGGAAATCGAAAACACGATCGAGGTGCTGGCCCGCCGCAGGAAGAACAATCCGGTCCTGATTGGCGAACCCGGCGTTGGCAAGACAGCCATCGTCGAAGGGCTTGCTCAGCGCATAGTAAAGGGCGATGTCCCGGAAATTCTGCGTGGCAGACGGCTGGTTGAAGTCAATCTGAACTCAATGGTCGCGGGCTCCAAATACCGTGGCGAATTTGAGGAGCGCGCCAAGCAACTGCTCGATGAGGTGGCTGCAAAGAGTTCGGAGCTGATTTTGTTCATCGACGAGCTGCATACGATCGTCGGCGCGGGGCAGGGAGGTGAAGAGGGCGGCTTGGACATTGCCAACGTATTGAAACCCGCACTGGCACGCGGGGAGCTCAGTCTGATCGGTGCGACGACGCTCAATGAGTACCAAAAGCACATCGAAAAAGACGCGGCACTCGAAAGACGTTTTCAGCCTGTCCTGATATCCGAGCCCACCGTTGAACAGACCATCATCATTTTGCGTGGGCTGCGCGATAAGCTTGAAGCGCACCATCAGGTGACGTTCGCCGACGAAGCATTCGTGGCAGCAGCGGAGCTGTCGGATCGTTATATCACCTCGCGCTTTCTGCCGGACAAGGCCATTGACCTGATCGACCAGGCAGCGGCCCGCGTGCGCATCAGCGCCTCGTCACGGCCTGCTGGCATTCAGGAGCTGGAAGCGGAAATCACCCAGCTCAAACGCGAACAGGACTATTCATCCTCGCGTAAACGCTTTGATGAATCCAAAGGCTTCGAAGAGCGCATCGGGCAAAAACAAGCCCGGTTGGGAGAGGAGACAGAAGCCTGGGAGCGCAAGACGGGATCCGAAACCCTCGAGGTCACACTGGAGTCGATTGCCGAAGTACTGTCCCGTTTGACTGGTATTCCGGTAACTGAACTCACCCAGGAAGAGCGTCAGAAGCTGCTGAATATGGAAGACACGCTGCGTGATCGGCTGGTCGGGCAGGAAGATGCTGTGCTTGCGGTCAGCGATGCGGTTCGTTTGTCTCGCGCCGGCCTTGGACAAGCCAACAGACCGATTGCCACCTTTCTCTTTCTTGGTCCAACCGGCGTAGGCAAGACCGAGTTGGCCAAAGCGCTGGCAGAGACGGTGTTTGGTGACGAGCAATCGATCATTCGCATCGATATGTCGGAGTACATGGAGCGTCATGCGGTTGCCCGGTTGATCGGTGCGCCACCCGGTTATGTCGGATACGACGAAGGCGGTCAGTTGACAGAGCGCGTCCGCCGCAGGCCCTACAGCGTGATTTTGCTCGACGAGATTGAGAAGGCGCATCCCGATGTGAGCAACGTATTGCTGCAGGTGTTCGATGATGGTCGTCTCACCGACGGCAAGGGACGCGTTGTGGACTTCAGCAATACGATCATCATCGCCACCAGCAACCTGGGCTCTCCCGTCATCATGCAGAATCTTGAGCGGCCAGAAGATGAACGCCTTACGGACAAAGCGCTACGTGATGAATTGATGGGCGTCTTGAAAGGGCATTTTCGTCCAGAATTCCTGAATCGCATCGACGACATCATCGTGTTCCACGCCCTTACCCGGGACAACATCCGATCGATTGTGGGCATCCAGCTTGATCGGGTCATTCGAACCGCGGCTGCCCAGAACATCACGGTGAAAGTGGCAGACACCCTCGTTGATCATCTGGCGGATGTTGGTTATCAGCCCGAATTTGGGGCGCGAGAGTTGAAGCGTCAGATTCGCCAGACCCTCGAAACGCGTCTCGCGAAGGAAATGCTCGCGGGCAAGCTCCAGGCCGGCGACAGCGTTGAACTGGGTTACGACAAAGCGCGTGGTGTATTGCTTTTCAATAAGCTGGATGCGCTAAACGGCTCAGCAAACATGAGTCCGCCCGACCCGCCTGATGATCGCGTATCGATCGCGGGGACAGGGACTTAGGCCAACCCGCTCCCGTCATTGGGTAGCAGGCTGTTGATGAAGTCGTGCAATCAAGCACGGGATCTTCGGATGCCTGGACGAACCCGGCAGACGATGATGCGTGCTTGATGCACGTTCAGGAGGTGCGTGGCCGTTTTTCCGGGGCTGACCACTTATGTCCTCGCTGTTCAGCATGCCTGGCCGCGGGCCGGGCCTGGCGCTGGTGTGTGAATCAGTCCACTTCAGGACGCGGCTGTACTGGGAATTCCGGAACAATGTGAGTACCCAGCTCCTCAATGACGTCCTCGGCAGGGCGCTTGCCGTATTTGAGATTCAGGATAACGTGGTCCACCCCGATCTCCTCAAGCGACTCCAGCAAGAACCGCAGATGGTAGCGTCCCAGTTTGAACCCTAAATGAATGCGCGTTGGCGGCGTGGATGGCGTCTCGTCAAGGTCGATATAAAGCGACTGAGCGAAGGGCTTATAGACGGCGCCACATTGCTGCATGACTTCACGTCGCCAGTCTTCAACGATCAGCCGCTGCATGTTGGGTATGCGTGGATAGTTGATCCATCCGACGCTTTCACGCGCGATCCAATCCAGCGACTGGCGACTGTTTCCCGTCACAAGCATTGGAATGGATTGGGATGTCGGTTTGGGAATCAAGTCAGCGCCCTGCATCTCACCACCGCCCCAGCGGATGGGTTCGAAGCTCGTACTATGGGCGCGGCGAATCACCTCATAGTGCTCTCGAAAGATCTCTCCGCGCCTTTCGGGATCGACGCCGAAAGCTGAAAACTCCACCGGACGATCGCCGGAAGCCACCCCCAGCACCAAGCGACCTGCGCTCAGTTGATCGACGCTGGCAGAGGCCTTGGCGGTGTGCAGCGGATGGCGCAACGGTATGGCAATGGACGCAGTGCCAAGCGCAATCTCAGACGTATGCGCGGCCATGTAGCCCAGATAAACCCAAGGGTCGAACAGTTGGCCAACATCGCCAAAACCGGGATCCCGAAGAGGCACATCACGAAACCAGAGCGCGCAAAAACCCAACGCCTCCGCTCGTTTGGCCAAAGCGACCTGGTTGAGCATGCTGGGCATGTCGCCATCGAAGGCCTCCAAAGGGAAAAACAATCCAAGGCTTAAATGGCCCTGAGTGAAGGTCCGGCTGAACCCTCGGTGCTGCTGATAGGGAATCGTGCTCGGCCGATACATATTGATTTTCCTCAATGGTAAAACGTGAACAGCGGCCTCATTTCCAGAGGTGCTGCGGCATCGGTCGCTTGAGAACGACAGGTGGGAGAGTGCGTAAAACGTTTACCCGTTGTGCCGTAAATGTTGGTCGGACGGGGCGTATTAAGGGGCCAGTGGCTGGCGATACACGCGGGCAGATCCAGATCGCGGCGATCGGACGGTCAGAAGGAAATCTGATTGCCCCCGCCTTTGCCTCAAATGAGTACAGGCGTAGGGTCATCCAACAAGCGTAGGCGGGTTTGCGCTGAATCGCCATGCGGGTTGTGACGATGATTGATACGCGTCCACGGTCCAGCCGCGCTAAAAACTGTGCTTGCTGTTCGCTGCGGCAGCAATTGCGTTGCGATCGCGGGACGACGCTGACGCGCAAGCTCCATTTCGTTGGAGATCGCCACCACGACCGACAAAAAAAGCCGTGGGGGTTTGACGAATTGGAATCGTTTAGACGTGGTTGCAATCAATCACTGACTGTCTGCTATCAACCCAAAACGGACACTGCATCTGCACTCGCCCCATGAGCAGGCCATGACCGCCAAGGCTCGATTTGGATAAGGTCGAGGATGTGTTCGACGGTGTTGTCTGGCCCACTTCAAACACCGTCACGTTGTTGGATTGATGACGTGACGGCCGGGGGCCATGGACCCCGCTATCGCGCCTGCGTCGCTCAGATATCAGATTTCGATCTGCAATGTCATGGCTCACCGGCCAGATCCCGGAGTTGCCCCTAAGGGCTATCTACCGGAAGAGTCGAGCTTATCACCAGGGCAGTTCGTCACCGTGGCGGTTGATGAAGCGCAGGCCAGGTACGCCGGCGTTGCGATTGACCACGTCAACGACCAACGGAATGCTTTCGGACACATCTAGCAGCGCGTCCTGCGAACCCATGTCGGTGCGAACCCAACCTGGAGCGACGAGCAGTAACGCGCGAGTGTCTTCCACATGGCGGGCGTGAAAGCTTTTCATCAGCATATTCAGTGCGGCTTTGCTGGAGCTGTAGAGCTCCCAGAAACCGGTGCTGTCAGCGATGCTGCCCAGCTCCGACGACATGGTTGCAACGACCCCGTCAACTTTGACACGGTCATGAAAAAGCTCGATGACGCGCATTGGGCTGAGGGCGTTGGTGAGCAACATATCCAGGTAGTCTTTCTCGGCAACCTGGAGAGGCGTAAGTTCGTTGGCTTTGCAGATGCCAGCATTCACGAAAAGTGTGTCCAGTTCACGCGCATCCAAGCGTCCGCGCAGTGCCCTTACTGAACTCAAGTCAATTATGTCGACTTGCTCGATCTCCAAAGAAACGCCAAAGCGCTGCCGCAGTTTGTCCAGGCCTTCAGAATGGCCACGAGTGGTTGCGATGACTTGCCAGCCACGGGTCAGATATTCCTCGGCGAGCGCTAAACCAAGTCCGCGAGAAGCACCGATCACCAACGCAGTAGATTTGTTACTCATAGGCTTTCTCCTGTACCAAGCCGTCATCCGGCTTGGGGGGTGGTTATGAGGGTTGCAAATTATTGATCAAAGCGTAAGTACACGTTTGGGCAGCGCGGCCGTAGAACAAAGGGCATCAGCGTGAAAGCATCTCTGCCAACACTTCTTTCAACCCCAGGCGCCCCTTGCGGGGAACACCCTCGAACCGTATCCAGCCTTCGTTGAATCCATGAAGCATTTGGATGCGCGGGTGAGGATTCTTCATACCCTGAGAGCGGAACAGCGCTTCCCAAGCGTTGCTGGGTACGGCTTCCATTCTTACGTCTTTCCTCAGCAATTCCGAAAACGCAGTAGCGATGTCATTGGGTGTGACGTGGTGTTCAGATTCCAGCTCAACGATTTGCTTGCCCAATGACCCTTCCAGCAGCAATTCAGCACTTACCCTGCCTACGTCCGCCGTAGCGACCATTGGAATTGGCTTGTCCAGCGGCTGGAGGAAGCTGGGTATCACGCCTCGGCCCTTGGCGGGCTCGATGTCCCAAAGGCAGTTTTCCATGAACCAGGCAGGGCGCAGGAATGTGACAGACGTGTTAAGTGATCCCAAGCCCTCTTCGAGGATTTGAAGCTGAGTGAGCAGGTTGGATTGATGCGCTTGCGCACCAATAGTTGAAATGCACACCACCTTCTTGGGGTTAGCGTGCTGTAGGGCAGTGCGCAAGTTTTCAACGATGATGCGAGTCTCCGGAAAACCTTCGGAGGGGTCAAAGTTGGGTGGCAGCAGAATGAACGCACCCGTGCTGGCATTAAACGCCCTCGTTAATGCGTTGACGTCGTTGGCATCAGCGACCGCAACTTCACACCCTTGAGTCGCCCATACGTGGCCTTTCTCGGCATCACGAACCACTACTCTGACCCGTTGATTACCGTCGAGAAGAGCGCGAGCAACGTGTGCTCCGACCTGGCCAGACACGCCCATCACCGTATACATATTCGTTCCTCCGTCAAAGCGACCCGTTACCGCCGTGAGGGGAATATTGCCTTGAGCTCATAAGTTCGGCTATATCATGGATAGCATTACATACATGACAGGTAATCATTAATGAGCTTCGATGGGCGACTGGCCAGTGGAATGGGAGTGCTGTCTGCAGTGGTCGACAGCGGAAGTTTCGTCAATGCGGCGCGTGCGCTGGACATGACCCAGTCAGGCGTCAGCAGAGCAGTCGCCCGGCTTGAGGCAAGGCTCGGAATCCGTCTGTTCGACAGAACGACCCGGTCAGTCACGCTCACGGCTGAAGGACGCCGACTCTACGAAGAGATAGCGCCATTGCTTGCCGGACTTGAAGAGGCGGCGACGGTGGCATCGGGCAGTGCTACTGCAGTGCGGGGGCGACTCAGGGTGAATGTTGATCCGTATTTCTCCAGAGTGATCCTGGCACCGGCTCTTGGAAACTTCATGGAAACCTACCCTGACATTGAGCTGGATCTTGTCACTCGGGAGCAATTGGGCGATCTGGTGGCAGAGGGTGTCGATCTGGCTGTGCGGTTCGGCGAGCAACCTGACTCTTCACTGATCAGCAGGCTTTTGCTGAAAACGCGCGTCCTCACAGTCGCGTCCCCTGCTTATCTGCAAAAGCACGGTCATCCGCAACACCCGACCGAGCTCGAGCACTCGGCTCATGCCTGCGTGGAGTTTAGAAATCCCCAAACCGGCAAGCCGTTCACCTGGGAGTTTCATAGAGGCGCCGAGCGCTTGAGTGTCAAAACGCACGGGAGGTTGATGGTCAACGATGTCGGCACTATGCACCGAATCTGTGAGGAGGGGCAGGGCATCGCTCAGGTGTTGCAGCTGGGCATAGAGGCTGCGCTTCGAGAGGGACGCCTCATAGAACTTTTTACCGACTGGCCAGATGAATATTTCCCGCTGTACGCGCTCTATCCTTCGCGCCACCTGCCCCCGGCAAAGGTACGGGCATTTCTGGAGTTCGTTGTCGGCATCAGCCAATGATGAAAGTTTCGAACACACTCGTATATGGCTTCGGCCTGCCATGTCGGGAGGAATGACTGCTACCGGTCGATCTCTGCGCTCGGAGAACGGCTGTTCACAGCCTATAGCGGACGCTCGGTGCAACGCGCTTGAGCGTCTGTAATACGTGGTGACGTCCTCGCCAAAGCGGCCTCAGATTGAGCGCTGATTCCTCTGTGCTGACAGGGCTTGACGCCATGTTCAAAGCGAAGGGTGAATCGTCAGCCCATAACCACGTCACGGAGGCGGCTATTTGTGTAACAGGGAATAGAAACTATCCATCGGTCCACGATGCCCAATCGGCTACGAGGGTAAATTCGAGTTCACCGCTGATGCTTGGACCAGGAGCGACTATGAGCAATCTTAAGATCACCCATCACGGCGCAGGTGAAGGGGTTACCGGATCATGCCATCAGTTCTGGATAGACGATGAGACGAGTGTGCTGATCGATTGCGGGCAGTTCCAGGGACAGGAAGCTGAGAATATTGAGGACAAGCTTGGGTTGGATTTCCCAATAACCGGTATCAAAGCGCTAATCATCACACATGTGCACATCGATCATGTCGGCCGAATCCCGAATCTGCTAGCGGCAGGATTCGACGGACCAATCCTCTGCAGCGAGCCGTCTGCAAGATTGCTACCTATCGTGCTGGAAGACGCATTTCATCTCGCTATTGGCCACGACCCTCGTGAGCTGGAACGCTACCTTTCTATCGTAGAGCAACGTCTCATTGCCCTACCTTACGGGGGGTGGTTCACCTTGCATGAGCAGGGAGAGGCTTCTTGCCAACTGCGCCTGCAACCCGCAGGGCATGTGCTGGGTTCTGCTTATGTTGAGTTAGAACTCGTAACTGAGGGTCAAGAGAGTGAGCGCGTGGTGTTTAGCGGTGATCTGGGGTCAGCGCACTCGCCAATTCTCCCTGACCTTGTGCCCCCGGAGCGGGCCGATCTGCTGGTCTTAGAGAGTACTTACGGTGACCGGCTGCACGAGGATCGCGAGCATCGCAAAGATCGCCTGCGGGCAGCCATCGAACGTGCATTGGCGGATGAAGGTGCTGTGCTCATACCCTCGTTCAGCATAGGGCGCACTCAAGATCTGCTCTACGAACTAGAAGAAATCATCCATGAGCATACACAGCAGGGAAAGATGCCTGGTACCCACGATACGAAAGGACGTGCTCCTGACTCGCCTGACGTGGACTGGCCGCAGATACCCATCATCCTGGATTCTCCACTCGCTGGCCGTTTTACTCGAACTTACAAGGAGCTGCACAGCTACTGGGACGAGGATGCCGCACACCGATTGGAAGAAGGGCGCAAACCCCTCTCATTCAAGCAGTTGATCACAGTTGATAGCCATGCCGAACACACACGCATTGTCGAGCACTTGAGAGACACCGCGAGGTCTGCGGTGGTGATTGCCGGCAACGGAATGTGCTCGGGCGGGCGAATCGTCAATTACCTCAAGGCACTATTAGGAGACGCGCGGCACAATGTTGTATTTGTGGGTTACCAGAGCAAAGGCACACCCGGAAAAGACATCCAGACCTATGGTCCCGATGGAGGGTTTGTAATGCTCGACGGCAAACGTGTCGACATCAAGGCGGGTGTCGAAAGCGTTGGTGGTTATTCGGCGCATGCTGATCAGGCTGATCTTCTGGACTTCGTTTCGCGGATGAAGGAATGGCCCTCGGAGATCCGTCTGGTACACGGTGAGGATCAAGCCAAGCGCAGCCTGGCCCAAGCATTGGTCGCGCAGTACGAGCACGCTGACCGGACAGTGTTCATCTCGGGCCTACCCGATTGAGTTTTGCTAGCTTTCGTCACACGCGATATTCACCGATTACGAAATTAAGTCGGTAACGACGTTTAAATGATGTTTTTCCTCAAGCAGCACGTGACCCATGACAGACACTAAGATCACTGATTTCCAACAGGGAATATGGTTGCAGGACCGTATTGTGCCTTTTCCTGATTCGATCAGCTCAGAGGCGAAGGCTGCCCTACAGCGCTTGGTGTCTGCACAGGGCACGCCGGTGAATTCGCTTGTTCACCTGCCTGCGGCTGAGGACATCGCCGCGTGGCAAGCGCTTCAAGAGCATGTGAATAGCCAGTACGCAGTGGCACTAAAAGGTGCAACAGAGCAATTTGGCCCTGATGTCGAGACATTGATAATCGGGCAAACACAGATTCACGTCGCCACTCCTGACTCACCGATGCGTTCTAACTGCGCCTGTATCGATCTGCACGGCGGAGCACTTCTGTTCGGCGGTGGCGAAGCCTGCCGTATAGGCGCTCAGCAGCAGGCGGCTCGGCACGGGGTATCCTGCTATAGCGTGGATTATAGGTTGCCGCCTGTGCATCCCTATCCTGCCGCGCTGGACGATTGCCTTGAGGCATATCGATACGTGCTAGGTAAGCATTCGCCCTCCGATATCGTCTTGGTCGGGCGTTCGGCGGGCGGCAATCTGGCGTTGGCGATGCTTTTGCGTGGACGCGATGAAGGGCTGCCGATGCCCGCCGGGCTCGTATTGTTGTCGCCTGAAGTCGATCTGACCGAATCCGGGGACAGCTTTCATACCAATCGCTATCTGGATGTAATGCTTCCCTTACCCCTGATGACGATTAATCGCCTCTACGCCGGGGGAGCAGATCTTGCACACCCCTATCTATCACCGCTATTCGGCAAGTTTGAAGGGCTACCTCGGACCTTTCTGCAAACAGGAACTCGCGATCTCTTCCTTTCTAACGCCGCACGCTTACACCGGGGGTTGCGCCGAGCTGGAGTGCCGGTTGAGCTATTTCTCGGGGAAGGCATGCCGCATGGCGGATTCATGGGTGGAACGGTAGAGGACGAAGAGTTGCTGGAGGAGATCCGGGCATTCGTCGCCGCGTGTTGGTCTAACTAGATGTCGCCGGTCTGAATGACATCAGGGCTTCGACATCAGTAAAAAGACGTCAATGAAAAACCATGGAAGAACCTGGGCTGAAGAAGAGATGTGGTGTCGCGTCCTATCGATGAATGTAGGTCGGCATGTCGAAACGGTGTTGGCTTTGCAGGGAGGCCATCGCCGGCAGATCTCCTGGTTGCAACGATTGAAATCCCCATGCATCAGTGACGGTCGGGCGACCGACTTCACGTCTCTTTCACCTCGGTGGTCACTGGCTCGACCTTCTCCTTGGCATCGGCCACGTACTTGGCGGTGTCGCGAGGCTTATCGCCAGTGATGTTTTCGTAGATATGCTTTCCGGCCGCTATCGACCCTTAGCGGACACTCGACTTTTGCAAACTTCGTGGATATCTGTCTCACCAAACTATTTCGACGCAAAAGAAATCACGAGGGTGGACATCAAGCCTGTAGGTAGTCTGTTTTCCAGCTTTACCTCACCACCAAGGCGCATTGCTACAGTTTGCACGATCGCCAGTCCAAGCCCGACACCTTGGTCATTTCCTTTGCTGTAGAAACGCTCGAAGAGACGTTCACGATCGGACTCACTGATACCCGGCCCCTGATCGGCAACTCATAACTCATAGCCGTCATGTTTAAAGACTAAGGTGACGTTGATTTGCCCATTTGCTGGCGAGAAATTCACCGCATTCGTGATCAGGTTCTGGAGAGCGATGTCGATGGCCGCGAAGTCAGTGCTCAGCGGGCGGGCCGGTTCGTTGCATTCAAAAGACAGTTCCAGACCTCGGCTCAAAACCCAGGGTGTCATCTGCGCCAGGCTTTCGCGTACGGCGGCGACGAGGTCTCCCTGCTGGGTTTTGACCGGGCCAGTGCCCGGTTCCAGCCGGGCGATCGTCAGCAGCTGATTCACCAACCGTGTTGTACGGTCGACTCCAACGACAAGGTAGTCCAGCGACTCCCGCCGTTGCTCGTCGTTTTGTGCCTCCAGCACGTTTTGGGCGTGTACTCGGAGCACCGCAAGCGGCGTGCGCATCTCATGGGCTGCATCGGCGATAAAGCGCCGCTCGCGACTCAGCACTTCCTGAATCTGTCCCAGCAGCCGATTCAGGGCTGTCTGCATCGGTTCGAGTTCGCTGGGCAATGGGGCCAGTTGCAAGGGCTCAAGTGAGCCTGGATGGCGTCCCCGCAACGTGGCGGCTAGATTCGCCAAGGGCTTTAACCCCCAACCGATGGCCAGCCAGATGGCGCCCATCAACAACAGGCTGCCAATGAGGTTAGGCAGTACGGTATGGCGCACGATGCGATTGACCAGATCAGAACGCACGTCATCGCGCTCGCCCACCCAGATCAGCAGGTTATGCGCCTCGTCCTTGAGCACAAAGGTACGCCACTGATGTTTTCCCAGATCGTTGATGTCGCTGAATCCGGTATAGGTCGGCGCACGCGTCAGGCTTGGCGCGCTTCGGGTATGCACCAGCTGGTTGCCTTGGAGATCCCACACCTGAAAGGCAATCTTGCTCTCATAAGGGTGGCCATCGACCTTGGGCTCTGCCTGCCCCAGCGCCTGATTAAACGCCTGATACAGCTGGGCGTGCTCCTGACCCGCCAGCGGCATGCGCATCACGCCTTGCAGTAGCCGGGCATTGGTGGCGAGTTGCGCGTCGTAGACCTCGGCGATCTCATGATTGCTGTCATGGATATTGGCCAGCGTCAGGATCGTCAGACCAATGAGAACAAGGCCAATGATGAGCGTCAGAGTACGACGGCGTATCGATGTCAAAGACGATCCTCCACCAGATAGCCCACCCCTCTGACCGTGCGAATCAGCTCACTGGAAAACTTCTTGCGTAAGTGGTGAATGTGCACCTCCAGGGTGTTGCTGTCGGCTTCTTCGTTCCAGCCATAGAGCAACTGAGTCAGGCGTTCGCGAGTCATTACCCGGCCTGGAGGGGACAGCAGCTCATGCAGCAGCTGGTACTCTTTAGGGGTCAGGGAAACGGGCGTCGCGTGATAGCTGACCTGCTGCGTGGCAGGGTCGAGGCGGATACCGGCATGTTCGATCGCCACCTGTGCGCGCCCTGCGCTGCGCCTCAATAAGGCGCGCAGCCGCGCCTTGAGTTCGTTGAGGTCGAAGGGCTTGATCAGATAGTCGTCAGCGCCGGCGTCCAGGCCGGCAATACGATCCTCGGTGGCATCGCGCGCGGTGAGAATCAGAACCGGCAGGGCAGAACCGGTCTCGCGCACACGCCGTAGCACTGAAAGTCCGTCAAGCCTGGGCAGCCCCAGGTCGAGTATGGCCAGATCGAACCCTTCGCTGAGCAGCGCATGCAGTGCGCTGCTGCCATCTTTCACCCAATCGACGGTGTAACCCTCTCGACTGAGCGCCTGGTGAATCCCTTCGCCCAGCGCGACATCATCTTCGATCAACAGCAAGCGCATGCAGGCTCCGTCATTTCAATTTCTTGTTTACGTCGACCAGCAGTAACTGGATATCTTTGCGTCGACCGCTATCGGCCAACTCCCGACCGGGGCGTGGTGCGGCTTGCAGGGCTTTCTCCAGTGCCGCTTTGGCTTGAGCATAGTGCCCCTGGCGGAAAAAATGATCGCCCCAGAAGTACAGCGGGTCGATGCCGTCGGGGTTGATTTTCAACGCCTGCTCCAACAGACCTTGAGCCTTGTCTGCGTCGCCAAAGCCGATGGGCCAGCCGGGCACTCGATCATACAGCGCAGCCAGACTCGCATAGGCGGAGCCTTGCAGGGCCGAAGGATCCAGGGATAGCGCCTTTTCCAGATCAGCCTTGGCCTGTTTGACCTTGCTCAGTGCGCCGAGCCCGCCTTGCGCACCGGCCCAACTGCTGGTGACGATGCCTGACCAGATCCAGGCTTCGGCAGCATTGGGCCGATCCTGCTTGAACTGTGTTGACTGGGACGCCAGCTTCTCGAATGCGACGACACGCTGGTCTTCAGGCAGTTGATACTGAATGCGTGCCCAGTCTTGTTGAATGGCCGACAGACGTTGCTGGTCAGGTGCATCCAGCGCCCAGGCAGGTCCAATGCACAACGAGAGCAGGGTGATTAGCAGGGCTTTCATGGTTTGGGTTTCTCCTCAAAATGCGTGTTGCTCAATCGACGAATCAGCGGCAGGTGCTTGCGCAGAGAGCGATCAACGACGGCGGGAAGCAGACCGTTGAGGCGCACGAAAAATCGCTCTGGCCAACCGAGGTAGAGTTCGCGCTGATTGCCAACGATGGCGCTGATGACCGCAGCAGCAACGGTCTGAGGGTCGTCTTCGTTACTCTTGAGGGCCGTATTCAAGGCACGTGCTGCAGGGCCGTTCATCGAAGTGCGGGTCGCCCGTGGAGCCACGTACAGCACGCCGACCTGCGTATCAGCCAACTCCCGGCGCAAGGCTTCGGAGAACCCGCGCAGGGCAAACTTACTGGCGCAGTAAGTGGCATACCCGGCGTAACCGATCGACCCGAAGGTTGAGCCGACGTTGACGATCATCGCGCGTTTAACGCTGCGTAGCATTGGCAGCATCAGCCCTGTAAGCAGGATCGGCGCATGCAGATTGATGTTGAGCATCGCGTCGATCTCACGGCCTGGTAGTTGCTCCAGCATCGCGAAGTGATTGACCCCCGCAGCATTGATCAGCAGGTTGACGCCGTCCATAGCCTGAGCAGTCATCAGCACATGCTGACGACCTTCGTGCGTGGTCAGGTCGGCGTTGACCCAGTGCAACAGGTGCGGGTACTGCTTCTGCAACCCGATCAGGGGTTCCTGATGCCTGGATACCGCCAGCACCTCTGCACCGTGGCTGCACAAGGCTTCAGCAATGGCCAGGCCGATTCCGCCGCTGGCTCCGGTCAAGATGACACGGGCTTCAGACAGTCGCATGAGTGGATTCCATCTCAGGTTCGGCGAGCGCGGCAGGCAATTGCCGGAACATGTCGGTGTACAGCGCATACACCATCTTCGAGGCCCGAATCACCGCTGCCTGATCCTGCGGGTCATCGATACGATCCATCAGTTTTCGGTAGGTTTCCATGTGCCCGACGTCAAGGCTGCCGTGGGAACTGAGGTAACTGAATGCAGTGGCAGGCAACCCAAGGCGTTGTTGAATTCTACCTGCCGCATGAGTCGCCAGGGCGATGCTGGTGCCTTCCAGGACATTCACCATGCCGAACAGACCCACGGGGTTGCCCCTGGCGATCAGATCATAGAGGTAGGCGACCATCAGCTCAATGGGCTGGCCTGGCGTGCCGTCACGTACGGCGTCAGCGTCAGCACCGCAGGCCCGCAGGTCGTTAAGGATCCACTGCTCGTGACCGTATTCGTCCTCGATGTACTCGCACACGGCACTCCGCAGCCACTCCAGCCGCGAGGGCAGGCGCGCGCCACAAGCCATCATCAATGGCACGGTATGGCGTACGTGGTAATAGGCCTGGGTCAGGAAGGCTGTATAGCTCTCCAGCGTCACCTGACCAAACAGCGCCTGATGGATGATCGGCAAATTGAACAGCGTTTCGCGCTCCGTGCGCGTGGCGTCTTGCAACTTCTCGAAAAAACTCATGATGGATGATCCTCGGCTCGTGTGGGCTCGATAAAAAGATGTCGGTAGTGCGCCAGAATGGATTCGCGTTTGGGGCGACCATTGGCGGTTGCCATGCCGTTACTCGGGCTGAATGGCTGTTCCAGCCGTGTCCAGCCATGTACTCGGGCGTAGTCGGGCAGCGCCTGATTTGCCTGAGCGACGGCATCGGCGATTTGCAGATCGGTGGTTTCCGGGCGCAGCGGCCAAATCAGCGCATGGTTGTGCGCCATCGCTTCCCCGTAGACGAATGCCTGGCCGATGTGACCGCGTTGAGTCAGTTCAGCTTCCACCCACTCGGGGTTGACGTTGCGTCCATAACTGGTGACGAACTGATGCTTCTTGCGCCCACGCAGATAGAGATAACCGTTGGCATCAAACTCACCCAAGTCTCCGCTTGGCCACCATTCAGGCACGGGGCGGGTGTCGCCGAGATAGCCCAGCATTCCGGATCCAGCGATCAAGACTTCACCGTCGTCAGCCAGACGTATCTGTACGTGCGGCAACGATTGGCCGACGCTGCCGGGGTGATGTGCACCGGGACGATTAAGTGCGACTACCGAGGCGCATTCGGACAGTCCATAGCCCTCATAAACGGGTATGCCGGCCAGCTCGGCGCGCAGTAGTAACTCATGGCTGACCTTGGCGCCTCCTACGGCAACGAAGCGCAATTCACCACTGTCGAATGCGCCGAATTCACAGGCAGTGACCAGCAGCAACAACAGTTGCGGCACCAGAATCATGCTGTGCGGATGGCGAAGCTTGAGCGTAGAAAGAAGCTTCGGCAGATCTACGCCGCTGGCACCCCGCATGCCCAAGGTGCGTTGGCTGGGCAGACTGATCATGGCGCCGGCGTACAGCGCCGCATAGCAACCGATGTTCTCGAGCAAAATGGCCAATGGCAATAATGAGAGATGGTGACGAGGGTGTTGCGACTCGCTGGCCTGATGCAGCTCGCGGGCAACGGATAGCACGCTTTCGGCGCTCAAGTAGACGCCTTTTGGCGCGCCGGTGGTGCCTGAGGTGAAGGTCAGCTTCGCGGTGCCCGCTGGAAGCGGCGAGGGTTCAACCGCAGGCCTGATCCAAAAACCATCGCGGGGCTGAAAACCCGCTTGATCCATTTCATCTTCATGGTCGATGCCGCCAATGATCAGATCGGCCTGACTGTGTGCAAGGCAGTGAAGGCGCTGAGCGGCGGTGAAAAAAGGCGGCAGCGCCAGGCAGGCAAGTTCCTCGAACAGAATCGCCAGATCCCAGATCATCAGGTCAGGCCCATTCTCCAGCGAGACAGCGACCACCTTGGCATTCATGTCGCGCAGTATCTGCTGGCGCAGCCGAATCTCGGCGTCCAGCTCGGCGTAGTCGAGCTTGAGGTCGTCGCCCCACAGGGCACAGGCGTGTGGCTGACGGGTCGCCAGCTCGGCGATCCGCTGACGAAAAGCGTTCAGTTCAGGCGACATGGCAACTGCGCTCCAAGGTCAGTGGCAGGCCAAACCGTTCGAACACGCCGCTGCGACTCAAATGTAAAAAGCCGGAACGTATGTCCCCGACATGCACACTGGGCTGGGTGTCGTAATAATTCCCCCATGCATGCCGATCGTCGCCCAGCCGCATAGGGTCGGCAGCGCACAACGTGACAGGACGCAGACCCAATCGGTTGAAACTGTTGACCAGTCCGGCATTGCCTGTGAACGCCACCCACTCCAGACCGCCCATCGCGAGTAACCAGGTGATGGTGATGATGCTCAGGCGAGCGCTACCCAGATTGCTCGCTGCCAAGTTGCCGACCTCGACAACACCCTGACGATCGACCGGCCGTGCCGCGTGGGCCTCGATTGCACGCTCGACTGGCTCATCCAGATAGTGTTCCAGAAACAAAGCGCCTGAGGTCGCGGTGCGTACCCCCGCGACGGCACACAGGCTACCCGCGCCATCGTTCAGGCCAAACAGCTCAGGCATGAACTGATGGATCTCTGCGTTGTGGGCTTTGCGAAAACGCTGTTGGATAAAGGCTTCGAAACCCTCGCGCAGCGGCTGCTGAGCCAAGGCGCGATGGAGTGAGAGAGCGGGTGCTTCAGAGGTTCCGAAGCTCAGCGGTAGACAAACATTCCAGTCCAGACCCTGCATGGGTGAGGCTCCTTCCCAATGGTGAATGGTGGGGAGTATCAGCGCCGATTCTTAACGAAGTCTGAAGGTAAGAAAAAGGGGAGCAGGTTATCTTCTTCAGATTTCCTTAAGCCAGCTGCAGCACAGTCTGATCGCCTCCAACGCCTGTTCATCCACTTCTTGAAAGCGAGCACCGACATGACGTCACCTTTACCTCGTTACGCAAAACTCTCCATGTATCTGCATTGGCTGATGCTTGCGCTGTTTGTCGGCGTCTATGCCTGCATCGAACTCAAAGGCCTGGCCGCACGCGGCAGCACGCTGCGCTCTGCACTCCTGGGCTTGCACGGGCTGTTTGGTCTTTCGATCTTTGCGTTGGTTTGGATTCGCTTGCTAGGCCGCTTGATATGGAAGGCGCCAGCGATAAGCCCGACGCCGCCCATTTGGCAGATCGGTCTCTCTCATGTGATGCACGGGTTGTTGTATGTCCTGATGATCGTCACACCCATACTGGCATGGCTGATGCTGGCTGCTGGAGGAAAACCTGTGCCGTACTTCGAGTTTTTCATGCCTGCGCCTGTTGCCCTGGACCCCGCGCTGGCCAAGCAGATCAAAGGCTGGCATGAATGGTTGGGAAGTCTGGGCTACTGGCTGATCGGACTGCACGCGGCGGCGGGTTTGTTCCATCATTACTATGTGCGGGATAACACGCTTAGACGGATGTTGCCTCGATAGGCGACAACGTCGGCACGCCCGATCGCTTCACAGCGCTCGGCGGGCGAAGCGGTAAACGGTCGGTTTACCGATGCGACCGATGCTCAGGCCGACAATGTAGGGCCGATGGCTTCGAAACCGATTTCGGTTTGAACACTGTACCCAAGCCCGATTTTGACCAGGTCGCCATCGGCTACCAAGCGTTCAATGTCTGGATGAGACGATGTCTTGGCAGTCCCGACTTCTGTGGGGTGTCTAGATCTTTGGGCAACTGCCATACAGGGCATTCTTACTGGGGCTATGTGGTTTGATGACGGCGTGATTAACTGCCTCAGTTTAAACGCCAAGGCCGAGTGATTCGATATGCCTCGTACACTCGATGTCTGGGTCAAACCACTTCGTGAATTCGGCTCCTCGATTTTCCATATCTGTCCTCTACGTAATCAACAGCGGCGTAAGGTTTTTCCAATTAGCCAATGAGCAGCCGTTTAGGCATTGCTTCCAAGGTGGAGGGGGGACGATTAGGGTGCATCAAATGCTGTTTCGGCCAGTTGATGTCGTATTGGTGTAATGACCGCTTTTGGCCGATAGCTGCCGCCTGGTAAGCAGCTATCAGACCTAAACAGAGCTATCTGAGAGTCAACTCAGTGGCTTGAGTTTCGCCCTGGCCAGCGCCTCTGCAAGACGCGCCTGCTCTTTCTCAGTGACGCGCACCTGAGGGCCGCGCACGTAAGGCGTCGGAATCGCTCCGGCCAGATACGCCACCTCCTTGTAGCGGTTGTGCAGGTCTACGTAAGGGTGGCCATAGATCATGTGGTTCAACTCGGCCAGTTGGAGGTGGATCTCTCTGGCACGAGCAAAATCGCCCCGTGCGGTGCTCTGCCACAGTTCCGTGATTTCATACGGTGCAAAGGTTGCCAAGCCTGTCAGGATGCCTTCGGCACCGGTATTGAGCCCATGGAACATGCTGCTTCCCACGGATGGCAGGGCGAAGAGGGGGCGCCCGATCTGTTGCAGGGCCAAATAGTCCTGATCGTAGCGTACGGCATCGTTCGCCTGGGCCATTTTCACGCCAATCACACTGTCGATCTCGCGAGCCAGTTGAATCAAGAGTTCGTGGGAGTAAGCCACAGGGTCGCCAATGCTCAATTGGAACAAAATGATTGGTAAGTCCACAGCCGCAGCGATAGCGCGGTGATACTCCAAGGCGATGTGTGGACTGGCTGCTGCGTTCCAGCCGGATACGATCGGTGGGCACACCAAAAGGGCGCTGGCGCCATTGGCGCGAGCCGCTCTGGCCTGTTCGATGGCGCCCGCTGTGGAGGTCGACAGGATGCACGCGACGATTGGTTGATCTGGGTTGGCAATATCGCGATGCAGGGCAATCGCGCGGTCACGTTCGGCTTGGGTCAGAGTCGGTCCTTCGCCTGCGTAGGCATTGACTACGAAACCCCGGACGCCGGGAATATCCTTCAACTGGCGTGTGTGCCGACTGAGTGAGTCCCAGTTCACTGACAGGTCTGCGTCGAAAGCCAGCAGGTTCGCGACGAGTACTCCATTGTCAAATTTCATCGGTCTATCTCCACAGTTGTCGTTGGTTGGGTGGATCGTGTGTTGATTCGTCAAAATCAGGTCGAGCGGTTCTATTCGAGGCGCACTTGGCGCCCCGGAGAATGTGTTAAGAGCAGAGGTGTTGGCGTGTTGGTAGATCAGCCGCTCGGCGGCGCTCCAGAGGAGTCGCGTAGTATGATTTCGGCCTCACATTCGGCCTTGTCATGCCATTCAATGGTTTTGAGATTGGGGTTCAATTGCTTGACCAAATAGTGTGCGGCCTTGCGGCCAATTTCTTGGCTTGGCACACGAATAGTGCTGATAGCTACCGGCAACTCCTTCATCAGCTCGAAGTCGTCGAAGCCGAAAATCGTCATCTGAGACGGCACGCAAATGCCCATGGCTTGAGCTTCCAGTACTGCGCCCATGGCAAATGAGCCATTTCCACAGATGACAGCTGTTGGACGTGGGTTGCTTTCAGCGACTTGCCGGAACAGCTCACGACCCTGGTGCACTCCAGAGAACCCTTCGGCGAGGTGTGAAGGTCGGATCGTCAGGCCTTCTTCCGCCAGCGCTGCGAACACCCCCTCTCGACGCGCGGCTGCCCGATCATTCATCACAGTGCTCTGTGCCAGCATCGCAAAGCTGCGATGGCCCAGCGAAAGCAGGTATTGAGTTGCCCTATAGAACATGCCGAAATTGTCCGAGCCGATGCAGATCGGGTCGTCTCCGCTACGGTAAGTAAATGTGCTTACAAACGGTATCCCGCGAGTGCGCAGCAGTGGGTACAACTCGGGGTGATGAGCGTCGCCTACTAGCACCATTGCATCAACTCCGCGCTCGATCATCTTGCGCGCTTGACGGAACTCTCGCTCCGCGTCGTATTCCGAGCAGGCCAACAGCAGGGTGTAATCGAGCTTTTCCAGCTCCTGCTGAATCACCTGAGTCGCGGTGGAAAAGTGTTCGTTAGCCAGTGTGGGAAATACTGCACCAATAGTGCGAGTGCTCTGGGTCGCCAAAGCACGGGCCGCTGCATGGGGCACCCAGCCAAGTTCATTGATTGACGCCTCAATGCGAGCGCGCAGTTTCGCTGATACCGAAGATGGATCCTTGACCATGCGCGAAACGCTGGCAGTCGATACACCGGCATGGTTGGCCACATCTTCAAGCGTTGCTTGAGACGATTTGGCGCGCTGGCGCGGCGTAGGGGACGAGGGCGGTACGCCGCTCTGGTCGGAAGGCATGAGTGTGCTTGCTCCTGTGGGCTCTAAGCCGTGGAAATCAGCCGCACTATGCACAATAGCTCTCCTCGCTGTCATCTACGTCGCGCATCACGCTCAGGCTGCCCGGTTCGACAGGCGTGTCGACCATTTCATGATGTGCTCGGCCACTGCCACCAACTCATTATGCTGATTGAACACCTTCACCTCAGCGGTGCTTCGGCGCTTTTCTTCGTCGATACGCACCACGGTGTACGTCAGATTGACGGTGTCGCCCAGCAGTACCGGCTGCAAGAAGCGAATCTTGTCGTACCCCAACGTGACTGGAAACTCGGTGATATCAGGGCGATGAATGATGTGCGCGATGCTGATGGTCGAGACCGTGGACATGTAGCCAATGATCAGAGCGCCGTGGGCGATGCGCGTCCCGACACTGCTTGTCTCCTGCATGTACTGCTCGTTGATGTGCGTGTCGCTGAAATCACCCGTCAGCCCGGCAAAAAGGGTGACGTCCACTTCTCCCACCGTTTTCGCAAATTTGAAGGTCTGGCCGATCTCTACACCTGTGATACCCATGACTGCATCCTCTCTTTTTTGTTTTGATAACCGCTTACATTTAAGTTGAATCTAGATTCGATGCTTGTCAATCCGATTCTTTTCAAAGGCTGATTTTCCCGAATGAGACATTGAAAAATACGCTTGCGGAAAATTTGATAAGCGCTTACATTTTTTCGCAATGGCTGATCGCACCCATAACAATCATCGATCAACAGGAGACTCCATATGCGGATCATCGACGCAGACGAGGCGGCAGCGCTCGTTCAGGACCAAGACGCTGTACTGGTCAGTGGCTCGGGTGGCGGGCACGCGGTGCCCGAAGCTCTGCTGGCGGCGCTTGGGCGTCGCTTCGAGCGCGAGGGGCTTCCCCGCAACCTGACAGCAATCAGTGTTGTCGGAGTGGGCGACCGAAAATCGCTAGGCGCAGACCATTTTGCCAAGCCCGGTCTGGTCGCACGATCAATCAGCAGCGCCCTTATCGACTCCCCGGCGCTGATGCGCATGGCGGTGGCTGATCAAATCCAGGCCTATACCATCCCACAGGGCGTGCTGTCGCAGCTGATGCGGGAAATGGCTGGAGGCCGTCCTGGCCTGCTGAGCAAGACCGGACTCTATACATTTATAGATCCACGTCAGTTAGGCGGTCGCCAAACGCCAAGCACGCCCGAGGGTTTCGTTGAACTCAAGGAGATCGATGGCGAAGAGTGGCTGTTCTACCGACCCCTTCCCCTAAACGTGGTTTTTCTGCGCGGAACGACCGTGGACGAAGATGGCAACGTCACCATGGAAGAGGAAGCCGTTCTCGGTGAAATGCTGGCCATGGCACAGGCGGCTCGCCGCGTCGGCGGCACGATCATCGTTCAGGCCAAGCGCCTGGCCAAGCGAGGCACACTGCCACCCAAGCAGGTGAAGATTCCTGGCATCCTGGTGGACTTCGTGGTCATCGAGCCCGAACAGCGACAGACCTATGCCACTGCCTACGACCCCAGCTACTCAGGTCAGCTGCGCATTCCGCTCGATGGCATACGTGCGCTGCCGTTCTCTCCACGCAAAGTGGTGGTACGACGTGCCGCAATGGAGCTGTACGCGGGAGCGGTGTGCAATCTCGGTGCCGGGATTTCGACCGGGCTTGCAGCAGTCGCTGCCGAGGAGGCATTACTGGATTCGGTGGTGCTCACCAATGAGCAGGGTGTAATCGGTGGCGCCCCCATCACCGGACCGGACTCCGGCGGAGGGCAGAATTATCAGGCCATGGTAGAGCAGCCTAGCCAGTTCGACTTCTACGACGGCGGTGGTCTGGACCTGGCATTTCTCTCGTTCGCAGAAGTCGATGCCGAAGGCAATGTGAACATCAGCCGCTTTGGAGACGTGATTGTCGGTGTGGGCGGCTTTATCAACATCAGTCAAAACGCACGCACCGTAGTGTTCAGCGGCACGCTGACCGCTGGTGGTCTGGATGTGCAGTGGAAAAACGGTCGCACCGAAATTCGCCAGGAAGGCCGTCATTGCAAATTCGTCAGCCAGCTTGAGCAGGTGTGCTTCAGTGCGCGACTGTCTCGCGAGCGTGGGCAAAAAGTGCTGTTTGTTACTGAGCGAGCGGTATTCCGTGTAGGTAAAACAGGCCTTGAGCTGATCGAGATCGCGCCAGGGGTTGATGTCGAGCGGGACATTTTCGCGAACATGGACTTCCGCGTGCCGGTCGCTGCTGATTTGCGTGAAATGGACCCGCGAATTTTCAGCGAAGCGAAAATGGGGATTCGTGAAGACGTGGATGCTCGTCCTCGCGTCTATCGCTCGCCGCGCCTTCAAGCTTGGATCGAAACGCGGGAGGCACAATGAACGCATCGATTGCACTCCCGATCACCGGCAAGACTCGACTGTACGCAATGCTGGGTAATCCGGTCGCACAGGTGCGCTCGCCTGAGGTGTTCAACCCGCTGTTCGCGAGTTCGAACAAAGACGCGTTGTTATTCGCGGCTCAGTCCGAGCCCGCACATTTGACGACCGTTGTCGCCGGGCTAAAGGCAATGGCGAACCTGGATGGGTTGTTCGTGACCATCCCGCACAAGGTGGCGATGCTGCAGCACGCTGATCGCGTGCTTCCAAACGGTCTGCGGGTGGGCGCGGTTAATGCCCTGCGCCGTGAACCAGATGGTAGCTGGACCGCCGACATGTTCGATGGTCAGGGTTTTGTCGCAGCGCTTCTTGGCAAGGGGCTCAGTGCCGAGGGCAAGCGGGCGCAGATTTACGGTGCTGGAGGTGCAGGCATGGCAATCGCGGTGGCTCTGGCAGACGCAGGCGCTAACGCGATCAACCTGTGCGATACCGATGCCGTCAAAGCGCAGTCGGTTGCAAGCCATCTACAGGCGCATTGCCCAGATTGTCAGATGACCGCCAATGCCCCCGCCGGTGAGCTGCTCGACGTACTGATCAACGCTTCACCCGTCGGTATGCGGCCCGAAGATGGCCTGCCTGGCAGTCTGCAAGGGCTGCATGCGCACAGCATCATCGGGGATGTGATCATCAGCCACGTGCCGACCGCCTTGATACGCCATGCACGTAGTTCCGGTTACGCCAACGTCGACGGCGCTGACATGCACGCGGGTCAGGTTCAGGCGTTGGCGCGGTTTTTCGGCTTCTGATCGCCTGTTCGAATAGGAGGAAAACAAGATGAAAATAGTCGTGACAGGCGCAGCAGGATTTCTAGGGCGTCGTGTGATCGATGCCTTGCTGGCTCAACCTGGTCCCATAGTGATCGATGGCAAACCTCGTCAATTGGAAAAGCTAGTTGCGTTTGACGTGATACGTGCTGAAGGTTTTGATGATGCCAGGGTCGAAGTACGTGCGGGAAATCTTAGCGACGCCAAACAGCTCGCCGACCTAATTGATACGCAAACTGATGCAGTGCTGCATTTTGCGGCGGTGGTGTCAGGGCAGGCAGAAGCCGAGTTCGAATTGGGGATGGCAGTTAATCTTGATGCGCCGCGCGCATTGCTGGAGCGCGTGCGGATTCTTGCTCATAACCCGGTGCTACTCACCACCAGTTCAGTCGCAGTATTTGGTGGTGAGCTTCCTCTCTCGGTAGCGGATGACCATGTCTGGCGTCCGCAAAGCTCATACGGCACGCAAAAGGCGGTTGTGGACTTGCTCATGGCTGACTACACCCGCCGCGCCTTTGTGCGTGGACGCAGCCTTCGCATGCCCACGGTCTCGGTCAGGCCAGGTAAACCAAACCAAGCGGCATCCAGCTTCGCCAGCGGCATCATTCGCGAACCAATGGCTGGGCAGCCTGCGGTCTGTCCCGTCGATCCCGAAACCCGGCTGTGGCTGATGTCGCCAGACACCGCGGTGCGCAACATCCTCCATGGGCTGGCGCTGGAGCAACAAGCATTCGGGGGGCAGCCGGTGGTTAACCTGCCTGGCCTGAGCGTCAGCGTCGCAGCCATGCTCGATGCACTCATCAATGAAGGCGGACCATCTGCGCGTGCACTGGTCACCCTCAAACCAGATCCGCGCATCCAGGCAATCGTTAATTCATGGCCAGGGCATTTCACAGCCCAAAAGGCCTTGGCCCTGGGCTTCAGCGCCGACGCTGACTTCACCAGCATCGTGCGTGCACACCGCACGACCCTTGCCGCACACGCGGCGTGAGCGCTACACCATGGCCGGCATATGCGTATACCGGCCATGAGTCGAACAACAACAATAATCGCCCCTTTTCCAACGGAACTGCGGGTGCCGGGAGACTCGTCATGCAAGCTGCTCAACCCAAACATCGCTGGTACAGGGACATCAATCGCACGCAGTGGAAGGTATTGATCGCCGCGTGGGGCACCTGGATGCTCGACGCACTGGATTTTCTCGCTATCACCTTCGTACTTCCCGACATAGCAAAGGCGTTCGACGTCAGCCTGGGCACAACATCACTGTTGCTGTTGGCCACCTATGGCGTGCGCTGGTTCGGCGGCCTGGTTTTCGGCAGTTGGAGCGACCGCATCGGCCGCAAGTTGCCACTTATTGTCACTCTGATCTGGTTCACCGTCGGCGCTGTTGCCACGGGGCTGTCCGTCAGCTTCACAATGCTCCTTGTCTGCCGCCTTATTCTGGGGATCGGCATGGCGCCGGGCTTCTCTCTGGGTACGACCATGGTTGCGGAATCGTGGCCAGAGAAATACCGGGCAATTGGCATCGGTATTCTAGATACAGGCTGGGGCATTGGCGCTTTGGGCGCTGCGTTAGCCTATCAATGGGTGTACCCGGAATTCGGTTGGCGCGGCATGTTCTTTGTCGGTCTGATTCCCGGCGCGCTGCTGGTGTTGTTCATTGCGCTGATGGTCCCTGAATCCGAAGTGTGGCTGCGTAACCGTGAGGCACTGCGAGCCAAGAGCCGGCAGCATGTGGCGATCGGTGATCGTCCGGCGATTCAATTGTTCCGCCGTTATCCACGTCGTGTGGCATATCTGGCGCTAATGATGCTAGTGCTGTGCTTTGGCTCTTGGCCATTTCAAGGGCTGTTCCCTACATACCTGAAGTCCATCAACACGGCGACCAGCACTATCACCGTCTTGACCATGACCTCTGCCGTAGGCCAAGTACTGGGCTTCTTTGCCTCAGGGTTCATTGCCGAGAAGTTCGGACGGCGTATTGCTCTGGCTAGCATGGTCGGCTTGGGCGCTATTTTCGTTGCGCTGCTGGTCTATCAAGTTCATAACTTGCCGGTGGCACTGATTTGCGCGTTTGCAAGTGGCTTCTTCCTCGTCGGATCCTCGGGTATTTGGGGCACCATTCTCACGGAAAATCTCCCCACCGAGCTGCGCGCCACTGGCGTTGGCTTTCTGTACAACGTGGGCGTGGTTGGTGGCGGCGTTGCGCCTTTCATTGTGTTGGCAACGATAGACCGGCTGCAATTCAGCATGTCGGAAGGCATTGCTGGTTTTACCATTCTCGCCGCCATTGCCGCGTTCGTGATCCTCAAGTTTGTGCGCGAAACTCGGGGCGTCTCGCTTCATGCGGTCGAGGAGGAGGCCTCTAAGCCTCAGCCGGTGGTCGCATCGGTCAAAAGCATACAGAGCTGATATCACTGCGCTTCATGGGGAAACAGACGTGGTGGCTCTCGCCTTGACAGTCGTCTTTCCCCAGCGCACCCAGTAGAAATATCACACAACGTCTGGAGGGTGATCTCCCGACCGTGGAGATCGCCGTGAATCATGCCGTGGAAAAAACAATGATGAACTTCACGAGAATCTACACAGCATTCGCTGCGTTGACGGCCGCCATCGGTAGTACCTTGCCCGTAACCTGCGTAGCAGCAGAGGGCTTCTATGAAGACGCAAGGCCGATTTGAAGCTCCGCGATTTCCATATGAACCGCAATTCTGTCGATAACGGTTCGGCTAAGGCGGATGCTGGAACGACAAAACGAGGTGCGGCGGTGGAGTGGACCCAGAGTTTCATGCTGGACTTCAAGTGAGGTTTTACAACCGGCCCAGTCGGTTTTGGCGTCGACGCTCTTGGCAGGGGATTTTTGCGCGGTGCGAGGGCGATGCGGATAAGCGCCTGGGCGTATTGCCAGCGGCGGCGTCCTTGAGGTGGCTACCGCTGGCACGTCGGGTTGCTGCAGGGGGAGTAGGGCAAGACCGCCGGGTTCTGAAGTGGCCAGCGATCAGTCAGGTCAGCCAAATATCTCGTGCAGGTCCACTTCCTGTTCTTCACCGACCGACAGGTCCAGTGTCGCTTCGATGTGATCCAGATGAGTAATCAGTAGATCGACCGCCTGATCAGCATCGCGTTTTTCGATGGCCTCGATGATGAGTGAGTGCTCGTGGTTAGGGCAGGCCGGGACGTTAGGCGAGTCATACAGCAGAATGATCAGACAGGTGAGGGAAGACAGTTCGCGCATGAGCTTCAGCAGCGGCGGGCTGCCCACCATCTCTGCAATCAGCAGGTGAAATTCACCGGAGAGTCTGATGACGGCTCGTTTGTCGCCTTGCTCGCGGGCCGAGCGCTCTTGGGCGACATGATCGTAGAGCTGACTCAGCAGATCTTCATTTATTTGCGCCACCAGGGACCGGATCAACGCCGGCTCCAGGATCCTGCGCGCGTGGAAGATATGACGCGCTTCTTCGACGGACGGGCTTGCCACGAACGCGCCGCGATTGGGAATGGTCGTAACCACGCCTTCATGGGCCAGCCTCGCGAGCACCTCACGAATACGGGTCCGATTGACTTCGAAAACGGCCGCGAGCTTTTCCTCGACCAGCCGCGTGCCTGGAATCAAGCGGTGCTCCATGACGGCACTGAGAATACGGTCATAGATGGTGTCTCGTTTAACGGCCGTACCGAGGATCTGGCCAGCAGTACGGGCTTTGCGTGAAGCAACGGATGTTGGGTTGTCGGTAAGCATGATGGCCGTCTTCAAGGTTTGTTACGAAATATTATCAGATTGTCACAAATTCACCCAAGATTGTTTGAGAGTGCACTTTCGGTGACCACTTTGCCAAGGCGTGCACTAAGCGTGAGCAAAAATAACGTACGTTCATCGAGACCACCTCCAACGGTGGATTCATCGAAAACCCTTGCGACAGCGCTCTCATCGTGCAATTTGGGCGCTCACGGAGGTCCATTGACGTAAAACTGGAACATTGTCACAGCTGTGGCACAGGCATTGCACCGTTATTGTCACAATCCTAAATCACTTAGCGACAATTCGGAGGCGCCATGCTTGCCACTCTTACCCAGGATGCCCTTGCGTTGGAACGCCACCGTGAAAGCTCAGGCATTGCCGGTAACACGCTCCCCTTCACTCGGCCTTTTTCAATCACCCCTCATAAAAGTGCCCCCACGATGAAAACGACGATAACCAAGTTCTTTCTGAAACCCACTGTACAGGCGCTGACAGTCCTTTCATTGTTGGGGGCCGCAACGGCGCCAGGGGCCTATGCCAAAGACGCCAGCGCGATCCTGGTGGTAGCAGGCCCGCGCACCCCTGAATCCCTTGACCAGGAATACCCCCCGACCGAAGCGACGCATGAGGCCAAGCGCAATATCTACGAGCGTTTGCTTGCGTATGACAGCAAGGTCGCCGACGGTGTGAAAGTCGAGAATTTCGACAAGTTGGTCGGCGCTCTCGCTGAAAGCTGGACGGTCGCGGATGACAAGACGTCGATCACCTTTCATCTGCGCAACGGGGTTAAAAGCGCGGCAGGCAACACTCTGTCCGCGGATGATGTCATGTGGTCGTTCGAGCGCGGCTGGAACAAAAACGCCAACTTTCGCTGGTACATGAATCAGATCCTAGGGATCAAGAGCTTCGATGAGGCGTTCAAGAAGCTCGACGTCATGACGGTCAAGGTCACGCTGCCGAAGACATCACCGCTGATCGAGCGCATCTGGGTGAATAACGACCTCGGGATCCTCGATTCGACCGCCGCACGGAAGAACGTCACCGCCGACGATCCCTACGCCTCCAGCTGGCTTGCGACCCATTCGGCGTCCTTCGCGCCTTACCAGGTGACCAAATTCCAGTCCGGTCAAGAAGTCGTTTACGAAGCTAACCCGGACTACTATCGGGGCGCGCCTCGCCTGTCGAAAATCATCTTTCGGGAAATGCCAACCTCCGCCAATCGGCTGGCTGCGCTTCAAGCCGGAGCGGTGGATGTCGCCGAATGGCTGTCGCCGCGAGAGTTGAACCTGCTGGAGAAGAACCCTCAATTGAAGGTCTGGCAGGTATACGGCAACTATATTCACCGTGTGGAAATGAACAACGTCATGCCGCCATTCGATAACCCGAAGGTGCGGCAGGCGCTCAACTACCTTGTTCCTCGAGACGACATTCTCAAAGCCGTCTACTACGGCAAGGCACGTGCGACCAAAAGCCCGATTTCAGAGATCTATCCGTCTTACACGGATGAATATTTCACCTACACCCAGGACGTCGACAAAGCCAAGGCGTTGTTGAAAGAGGCCGGGCAGGGCGCAGGCTTCAAGACCCAGCTTGGCTATCGCACGGGTGACCAGATCGAAGAAGAGATCGCTGTGATCCTCAAGACGGCGTTCGCGAGGGCTAACGTGGATGTCGAGCTGGTGAAGTTGCCCGCCTCGACGCTGGTCGAGAAATATTCCAAAGGCACCATCCCCATGTATTTCTTCCGCGACATGGCGATCGTTCCTGACGCGGCTTACGTGGCGAACCTCTGGCTGAACAGTGCCTCGCTGATCAATTACCCGAAGTTCAAGAATGCCGAAGTGGACAAGCTGATCAATGAAGCCTTGTCCAGCACGGATGAAGCGGCGCGTGATACGGGCATGAAGCGGGTCCAGCAAATCGTCATGGAGCAGGCCCCCTGGGTATTCCTGATGAACCCCGGCTACCAACTGGCAACGCGGGCCAACGTCGCGGGTTTCAGCTGGTACACCCCGAACAGCAACAGCTGGTACGACTTCTACAAGAAATAAGCAGTCCTTACCGGGAGGGGTGCAGCGTTCGCTCCTCCTGTCACTGCACATAAGGAGAACGGTATGAGACCGAGTACCACGTTACGGTCGTTGCCACGCCCACTGCGCATCGTTCTGGGCAGGCTGACCATTCTTGTCCCGCAGATGTTTGGCGTGCTGCTGGCCACGTTCCTGCTCATTCGCCTGCTGCCCGGCGACCCTGCGTTGCTGATGCTCGGTAACATGGCGACGCCCGAACAGATCCTCAATCTACGCGAACGACTGGGCTTGAACGCCAGCCTCTGGTCGCAGTTCACCAGTTATCTGTCGACCGTCGTTCATGGGGACCTGGGGACCTCGATGTTCACGTCCAACCCGGTTGCGGTCGATTTGCTCGACCGTGTCCCGGCGACGCTGGAGCTGATCACTTACACGATGATACTGACGATCATGTTAAGCCTGTCGCTTGCGGTCATCGCTGTGACCCGGCCCAAGGGCATGATCAATCGCTTCAGCAAGGTCTATGGCCTGGCGGCCGGGGCTGTACCGGATTTCTGGGTTGGTCTGCTGCTGATCTACTTCCTCTTCAACGTCGCGGGTATCGCACCGGCGCCGTTCGGCAGGCTCGACCCGATCCTGTCGGCGCCTCCTGCCGTGACCGGATTCCTGACCATTGACACGCTGCTGGCTGGCGACACCGCCGCGTTCGCCTCGGCGGTCGGGCGTCTGTGGCTACCCGTGCTCACGCTGACCATCGTCAACGCCGGTGCCTTGATGAAGATGACGCAGATCGTCTTCGCCGATAACTACCGCAGCGAGTTCATTCGCCACGCGCGCGCCAGCGGCCTGAGCGAATGGAAATTGGTGCGCATAGCGTTGCGTAACAGCTTGCCGCCGATCATCACCATGGTGGGCTTCCTGTTCGGTTTCCTGCTGGGGGCGGCGGTATTGGTGGAAACGATTTTCGCCTGGGGAGGCCTTGGGCAGTACGCGGTCTCTGCCGTGATGAATAGCGATTACCCGGCTTTGCAGGGGTTCGTGCTGGTCGCTGCCGCCTTCATTCTCATCGTTTATACCGTCGTGGATGTGCTCTACGGCATCGCCGACCCGAGGATCGAAGTATGAAAACGTCAGCAGTGACACGCAGATTCTCCGGCAAGACCACGTTGATCATCGGGCTGACGCTTCTGGCGCTGCAGTTTGTCGCCATCGTGTTCGCCCCCTGGATTGCCCCTTACTCGCCTGAAAACGCCGATCCGCTTAACGCCTTGCAAGAACCGTCGGTGGTGCACCTGTTCGGCACCGATGTGTCCGGAATGGATATTTTCTCCCGGGTCATTTTTGCAACCCGCATCAACTTGTTGATCAGTGTGACGGCGGTCGCCATCGCCTTTGTGATCGGGGTGCCGATCGGCCTCGCCATCGGTTACTACAAGGGCTGGATCAGCTCCTTGGCCATGCGCGTTTTTGACTTCATTCAGTCGTTCCCGGTGTTCGTGCTGGGCATGGTGCTGGTGTCGGTCATGGGCCAGGAAATCTGGAACGTAGCCATCGTGCTTGCCGTCTTGTTCACCCCTGTGTTCGCCCGCCTGATCAGGGCCGAAGTGTTGTCGCTGCGTGAGCGTCCGTTTATCGCGGCGGCCCGATGCAGCGGCGCCACGGACAGTACGATCATGTTCCAGCACATCCTTCCGAACGCGCTCACGCCGGCCATCGTGCAGATTTCCATCAGCATCGGCATGGCGATTCTGCTGACAGCGGGCCTGTCATTCGTCGGCGCTGGCGTGCGGATGCCCACGCCTGAGTGGGGGCTGATGGTAAGCAACGGCGCCCAGCAAATGATCCTCGGTATCTGGTGGGTCGCGTTGTTCCCGGGGCTCGCCATTGTCTTTTCGGTGCTGACGTTCGCGCTGCTTGGAGACGCGGCGAAGCAGATGTTCGATCCGCACAGCAGGAGCGCGTCATGACAACCTCTCACTTACCGCTGTTGGAAGTCCGCGACCTCTGCGTCGGGTTTGCCGACGAAACGCAGGCACCGGCTTTGCAAGACGTCAGCTTCTCGCTCAAGAAAGGTGAAATCCTCGGCATCGTCGGCGAGACCGGCGCGGGAAAATCCCTGCTCGCCCGCGCCATCATCGACATGCTGCCCGGTGAAGGGCGTGTCATTTCCGGTGACGTGCTGGTCAATGGGCAGTCGACTTCGAGCATGACCGCAGAGCAGCGGCGCGGTTTTCGAGGGGGGGAGGTTGCGCTCATCGGCACCAATGCAAAAGCGCTGCTCGACCCTGTGGTGAAGGTCGGTGAACAAATCGCTCGGGTGCTTCGGGCACACCGGGGCATCGGTAAAAAAGAGGCCTGGCTGGAGTCTCTACGCCTTTTCGAGCAGGTCGGGATCGTCGACGCGCATCGACGGGCCCACGCCTACCCCCACGAATTGTCCGGCGGCATGGCCCAGCGTGTCGTGATCGCGATGGCTTTGATCGCGCAGCCCAAGATCCTGCTGGCGGACGATGCAACCCTGGGGCTGGACGCGACCATTCAGCTGCAGGTGCTCGATCTGCTGGTGGCCAAGGGCCGCGAGTTGGGGCTTGCGGTGGTGCTGATCACCCACGACCTGGGCATGGTGGCCAATTACTGCGATCGCATCGGGATCATGAAATCCGGGCGGTTGCTGGAACTTGAAACCTTGCGCACCTTCCTCACCGATGGGCCAAAGCATCCCTACAGTCAGGAATTGCTGGACGCTGCGCGGGTGCGGCCGCTGCCCATGGACCGTGAGCCGTCGCAGGGTCGGGAACAGGCTCAGCCACTGCTGGAGGTCACGGATCTGGTCAAGACATTCCATGTCGAGGGTTCCTCCGAGCCGGTGCGTGCGGTCGATCATGTGTCACTGACCATTCGCAAGGGCGAGACCCTGGCACTTGTGGGGGAAAGCGGGTCTGGAAAGACCACCACTGGCCAGTGCCTGGTTCGTTTGCTGCAGTCCAATTCGGGGTCGATTCGCTTTGACGGAACAGAAACCCAAGACCTCACCGACAAGCAGTTCAGGGCCGTGCGCCGCCGCATGCAGATGGTGTTTCAGGAACCCTACGTGGCCTTGAACCCACGCTGGCGTGTGCGTGACCTGATCGCCGAGCCTCTCAAGCTGGGCGACCCGCTGACCCGGTCCGAGAAAGATGCGCGGGTATTGGAACTGCTGGACCTGGTCGGCATCGCCCGCGCCAAGGCCGACGTCTACCCCCATGAATTGACCGCCGGAGAGCAGAAACGTGTAGGGATGGCCAGGGCCTTGGCGGTCCGTCCTGATTTTGTGATTTTCGATGAGCCGACCACCGCGCTAGACATCCGGGTACGCGCACAGATCATCGACCTCGTTCGCGATCTGCAAAAGCGCATGGGGCTCTCGGCGCTGTTCATCACTCATGACCTGAACTCGGTCCGGTCCCTTGCTCACTACGTGGCGGTCATGCGTCACGGCAAGATCATCGAGCAAGGTCCGACAGAAGCCATTTTCGCCAATCCCAAGGACGCCTATACCCGCAAGCTCCTTGAGGCCGAGCTTCCCATCGAAGTGCGAGCAGAGGCGCAGACCGGCGATTTAGAGACGGAACGACAACTATGAGTAGCGCATTTTCATCCGACAAACCGGTGCTGGTGACCGGTGCCGCGGGGCTGGTCGGGCGCCAATTGGTGCATCGTCTCAAGGCACTGGGGCGCCCCGTTCTTGCGGTGGACCGCCTGGCTTGCGTCACCCAGCAAGGCGTGCAGATTCAGGCATGCGATCTGGGCGACATCCACGGCCTGCACGCCATTGCCCGGGACGGAATCGATTCGATCGTGCACTGCGGCGCATTTTCGGGGCCGATGGTGGCACGCGATACGCCTTATTCGATGGTGCAGGTCAACGTCGTCGGCACGGCCAACGTGCTCGAGCTGGCGCGTGTCCATGCTGCACGCCGGTTCGTGTATTGCTCCTCGACGAGCGCCTATGGGGTGGTCGATTCCGGGCCCGTTCCAGAAGACGTGCCGCTGAAGCCGGCCAGTCTCTACGGCGCGAGCAAGGTGGCGTCCGAATACATCACCACCGCCTACGCGCAGCAGTATGGCGTGTCTGCGACGAGCATCCGTTTGTCATGGGTCTACGGCCCGGGTCGCACGACCGATTGCGTGATCCGCACCCTGATTGAAGACGCCCTGGCCGGACGTGCGACCCGCATGGCATTCGGTGCTGATTTTCCCCGGCAGTTCATTCATGTCGAGGATGCGGCAGACGGGCTGATCAAGGCGCTGGACGCCCCTGTGTTGCCCCGCACCACCTACAACGTCACCGGCGACAGTCGGGTCACTCTCGAAGACGTCGCCCACGTGGTGCGGGGGTTGTTCGCAAATGCGGATATCGAACTTCAGCCAGGCCCGGACCCGGTGGATGAGCACCAGGCGAAATTCAGCATCGAGGCTGCCCGTCGCGACCTGAACTACGCCCCCTGCATCTCGCTTGAAGAGGGCATCGGCGCGTACGCGGCATGGATCATGGCAAACCGGCAGGAGCAGCGGATATGAGCGACCTTCAAAGAGACTTCGTGGGCTACGGCCGTAACTTGCCCGATCCGAAATGGCCCGGAGGGGCGCGGCTCGCGTTGAACTTCGTGATGAACTATGAGGAAGGGTCGGAGCCTTCCATTCAGGACGGCGAACCCGCGAGCGAAACCTGGTTCACGGAAAGCAGTGGGCTCAACACCGGCGTACAGGGTCGGGACCTGGCGGCCGAGGGGTTGTTCGAGTACGGCAGTCGCGTCGGGTTCTGGCGCGTCATGCGCCTGTTTCAAGAGCGCTCGATGCCTGCGACGATATTCGGTTGCGCACTGGCACTGGAGCGCAACCCCGATGCCTGTCAGGCCATCAAGGAGTCAGGCTTCGACGTGTGTTCCCACGGCTGGCGGTGGATCAAGCATTACGGGCTCAGTGAAGAACAGGAGCGGGAGCACATCCGTCGGGCGATCGAGTCCCTGGAACGTACGACGGGCTCCCGTCCCCAAGGCTGGTACTGCCGTTATGCGCCGAGCGTCAACACCCGACGTTTGTTGGTGGAGGAGGGAGGCTTCATCTACGACTCCGATTATTACGGCGATGAACTGCCGTTCTGGACCTCTGTCGGTGGCAAACCGCATCTGGTCGTCCCTTATTCGCTGACCAACAACGATGGCCAGTTCGCCGCTGGCGTAAGCACGGGCGAGCAATGGTTCAGCTTTCTCAAGGACGCCTTCGACATGTTGTACGAGGAGGGCGCAACCCAACCGAAGATGATGTCGGTCGGTCTTCATCTGCGTCTGGTCGGGCACCCGGCACGTGCGGCGTCGCTTGCGCGGTTCCTGGATTATGTCTCGACATTCCCGGACGTCTGGGTCACCCGTCGTATTGACATTGCCCGTCACTGGCACCGCGTTCATCCCGCACCAAAAAGTCAGGAGGCGTCATGACTCAGGTATTCGATCTCACCGGGCGCAAGGCCGTCGTCACCGGCGGCAGCCGAGGCATCGGCGCAGCGATCGCCGAGCTGTTTATGGCCCATGGGGCGCAGGTCGCGATTTGTCATGTTGCCGACCACGAAAACGCCCGCGCCCTTCAAGCTCGTCTTGCTGACGAGGGCCTGACGCTGCACGCCACCGAATGCGATGTCGCCAGCCCCTCGTCAGTCAACGGGTTTGCAGACTGGGCGCTGGAACGCTTGGGCCAGGTCGATATCGTCGTTAACTCAGCGGGCGTCGGAGGGGGTGATCGTCCGTTTTCGACGACGGGCGATGACGATTGGGACCACATCGTCGGGGTGAATCTGCGCGGGACGATTCTGGTGACCCGAGCCTTTTTCGGCGCGATGCTCGCCCGTAAACACGGTCGGGTCATCAACATCGCTTCGCAGCTCGCTTACAAGGGGGCTCCGGGGCTTGCGCATTACTGCGCTGCCAAGGCCGGGGTGGTGGGATTTACCAGAGCTCTGGCCTATGAAGGCGCGCCGCACAACGTGATGGTGAACGCCATCGCACCCGGTCCGGTGGACACCGAATTGTTGCGCAATCACAGCCAGGCATGGCTGGACGCCAAGCAAGCACAGCTGCCGGTCGGGCGTTTTGGACAGGTGTCCGAAATCGCGCCCACGGCCTTGCTGCTGGCGTCCGACGCAGGCGCTTTCTACGCCGGCCAGACGTTATCGCCCAACGGCGGTGACGTCATGCTCTAGCGCCAAAAAACTCGAGCTGTTGCGGTATGTCGGGGCGTCTTCGATCCCGCACGGCACAACTGTTTAGAGACCGTCATCTGTTGAACAGCCACGTCGAGTGTTCAGGCGCGATCACACCCGCCTTTCAAACAGATGCCGACTCATCAAAGAGGTCTGATATGCAATCGTTTGACACCGTTATTCGCAACGCCCGTGTCGTCACCGCCGCCGATACCTTCACCTGTGACATCGGCATCCGTGATGGTCGAATTGCCGCCCTGGCCATCGACCTGCCTGCTGGCTTGAAGGAAATCGATGCCGCTGGCCGCCACGTGACCCCGGGCGGTATCGACAGCCACGTGCATTTCGACCAGCCGACCGGCGACGGCTCCGTCATGGCCGACGACTTTTACAGCGGCACGGTGTCCGCAGCCTGCGGCGGGACCACGACGGTGATTCCGTTTGCGTGCCAGCAAAAAGGCCAGACCCTGCGGGCGGCGGTCGATGACTACCACCGACGCGCGGGCAGCAAGCCGGTCATCGATTACGCCTTTCACCTGATCGTCACCGATCCAACGCCCGATGTGCTGCACAGAGAGCTGCCGGCGCTGATCGACGAGGGGTATACGTCCTTCAAAATCTACATGACCTACGACGCCCTGAAACTGGGGGACCGGGAGATTCTCGAAACCCTTTCCGTGGCGCGGCGGGAAGGGGCCATGGTGATGCTGCATGCAGAGAACAGCGACTGCATTGCCTGGCTCACCGAACGCCTGCTCGCTGCCGGTCTTGGTGCTCCGCGCTACCACGCGAGTTCTCGGCCGATGCTGATCGAGCGTGAAGCCACGCACCGCGCCATTGCCTTGGCGGAACTGGTGGACGTGCCCATTCTGATCGTCCATGTGTCGGGCCGTGAAGCGGTCGACCAGATTCGCTGGGCGCAAAGCAAGGGGCTTAAAGTCTTCGCCGAAACCTGTCCGCAATACCTGTTTCTCACGGCGGACTCCCTGGGATGCGACGACAGTTTCGAGGGCGCAAAATGCATTTGCAGCCCACCGCCCCGTGACCCCGCCAACCAACAGGTGATCTGGGACGGGCTGGAGAACGGTTCGTTCGAATTGTTTTCCTCGGATCACGCACCGTTTCGCTACGAAGGGCGCGACGGCAAGAAGGCTCATGGGGACAGTCCGACCTTCGACAAAGTCGCCAATGGCATTCCGGGTGTCGAGACGAGAATGGCGCTGCTGTGGTCAGAGGGGGTTCGTACCGGCAGGATCACGCCGCAAAGCTTCGTCGCGCTGACCTCGACCAACGCCGCCAAGATGTATGGCCTGTACCCTCGCAAGGGCAGCATCGCCATCGGGTCCGACGCCGACCTTGTCATCTGGAACGAAGGTCAACGGGTTGAACTGACCAATCAAATGCTTCATCACAACGTTGACTACACACCGTATGAAGGGATGCAGTTGACGGCCTGGCCAGCTATGACGTTGTCTCGTGGTGACGTGGTCTGGGACGGTGAGCCAAGAGGCGTTGCCGGGCGTGGAAACTTCCTGCCTTGCGCTCGTCCGGTGCCAGCACAAACCCGCCGCCGCCAGAACGAGCTGCCGCTGTGAGCCTGCCTGCGGACGTTGCCCGCGTGCTGATCGACGCGTGGCGCGAGGGCGTCTGCCAGCCGTTCGATGCGCTGGAGGTGTTGAGCGAGGCCGATGCTTATCACGTTCAGGACCTCGTCGCTGCCGCGCTTGGATGGTTTCCCGATGACGGCGCAAACGTCTGGAAGCTGGGCGGCAGTCCGGGCCATTTGATCAGCGCGGCGCGTGTCCCCCGGCAGGCCATCCATACCACTGGCTGGACGGCGCCTGTCGGGTACTGCCATCGATTCGGCATCGAGAGCGAACTGGTGGTGCGTCTCGGCTGCGACCTCGATGAGCACGCCGACCTGAGCGCCGCCCGTGACGCCATTGCCGCGTGGATCCCTGCCATCGAGTTATGTGATACGCGGTTTGACAGTGGCGAGCACGCCCACCCGTTACTTCGGCTGGCTGACCAACAGCTCAATCGGGCGTTGATTCTCGGAGAACCCGTCGATTCAATGGGCGACTGGCTTCTCCAACGGGTAGAACTCAGGGTCAATGGCCAGCACCAGACAGGCGCCCGGGGTAGTCATCCCTTTTCCGATCCCTTGAACTCGCTGCCTTGGCTGGCGCGACACGCTGCAGCCCGTGGCACACCTTTGAAAGCCGGTGATTTGATTGCAACAGGGAGCTGGACCGGTCTTTACTGGGCGCCGCCGGATACGCTCATCGAGGTGATTTTCGATGGTCTGGGCTCGGTATCCATGACGAGTTGATCTGTCGTAATTCTTCGTGTCGCGTCTGAAAAAAAGGTTGATCCTTAGCCACGCTCTTCATTTCACAAGCAACAATGGACCGGGAGATCACATGCTGACCGCATTGGAAAAACAGCTGAGTTTTCTCAGGGAGATCGACCGCCTGAAGCGTGTCGTACGACAATCCCCGCTGTTGGACAAGAGCCGCAAGGAAAACTCCGCCGAGCACTCCTGGCATCTGGCGATGTACGCCCTGATCTTGAGTGAATATGCCATTGGGCAGATAGATCCCCATCGGGTGATCCGGATGCTGTTGTTGCACGACATCGTCGAGATCGATGTCGGCGACTTTCCCATTCATGGGGGATCGTCCAGCGAAGAACAGTCCCGATTGGAAGTTGAAGCGGCGCACCGTTTGTTCGGCCAGCTGCCCGCGCCCCAGGGGGATGAATACCGTGACCTCTGGCTGGAATTCGAGGACGCCCAGACCGACGATGCGAAGTTTGCCAAGGCCCTCGACCGTTTTCAGCCGCTGCTGATTAACGTGTTTACCGAGGGCGGGACTTGGTCGGAGAGCGAGGTGACCCGTGAGCAGGTCATTTCGCGATACGGCCCTGTCATCCGGGCTGGCGCCCCTCAGTTATGGGAGGTCTGCGAGCAATGGATCGCCGCCCATTTTCGCGCCCCCCACACTCAGAACCCTGCGGACGTCGGTTAAGTGATACGCGTACAAGCGGCCCACTAGGTTGTATTCGATTTCGCCCACGAACGTCCTCTGTCCCGTCGACCATCTGACGCTCTCTTGAATCATCGCATCCCGATAGTTAACTGCATCGGCATCCGTCGCAGCGCAGTGCTTGCCCGTTCTGCTTGCTCTTGCTCTTGCTCATGACAATGTCAGTGGGTGTATTTGGCCAGGACGATGCGCGAGAAGGCATTCAAGAACAGTTCCACGCGTTCGTAGCCGCCCGCATCTTGCGCGAACACCGACAAGCTATCTACCAAATGCGTGAGAAGCAGAACCAGGTCCTCTCTAGGGGCATCCGCTTCCAGCTCGCCAACGTCGAGTGCATGGTCGACCGCACATTCAACAGCTGCTCTGACGTCAGTCGTGAACCGGGATAACGCCGCGCGGGTCGGTTCAGTCAAGACATCACTTTCCAGCCGCAGTCGGCTGATCAAGCTCCAAGGCTTGCGAGTCTTGCCGTTCGGATTGAATTTTCTGAAAAGACTGCGATTGAACGCGAGTTCAGCCTGGACCTTTTCCTCGAGCGACTTGCTCTGGTCGAGCCAGATAGCTTGTTGCTTGGCAGTGGCCAGTTGCACGTAATCCGTGACGACTTCCTCCACCAAGCTGTTCTTGTTGCCGAAGTGGTAGTGAATGTTGGTAGTGGTGATGTCCAGTTCCTTCGCGATCACTCCGAAGGTGGTCTTGTGATAGCCATGCGCTATTAACAGATTTTTTGCCAGCTCCTTGATGTTGTCGCGCATCGACATCTCTTTTGGGGTGGCGTTGCCTTTGTCGTTCTGGCTCAAAGTCATGTCTCAGTAAGGCGTGCGGGGGAGGCGTGGCGCCGCAGGCAACTTGCCGGCGATGTTCGTTCATCGGCGGCCAGCCTATGCCAGTGACTCATCTGCGTTCGATGTTACACGACATTTTCCCTGATCAGACTCCGTCGGCTATGGCTCGCTCCCTGTCGCCGCGAATCGCCAGTACCCGAAAAACGGTTGCGTAACTGCGGAGGCGGTGGTATCAATTGCCCCGAAACATACTTACTAGTAAGTAAGTTTCGTGCGAGCTGTCTCAAAGCCAAGCGGTGCTCAGGAGGATGTATGCAAGATACCGTGGTCGTCCGATTGGTAGGGGCAGTTGCCGAAGTCGTGATCAATCGCCCAGAGAAACTGAATGCGATGACGCCGGAAATGACCACCGCGCTGGAGGAAGTCAGGTGCGAGCTTGACCGCGATAACAACGTGCGTGTGATCTTGTTGCGAGGTGAGGGGCCGCGCGCGTTTTGCGCTGGAAGCGATCTCGATTCGCTCAACACGTACCGCAGTGCCTGGGAGTTTCGCGGTCGCACGGACTACGCCGCGGTCATTCGTGATTTCAAGAAGCCAGTTGTCGCCGCGCTTCAAGGATGGGTGTTGGGTGGCGGTCTCGAAATGATGCTAGCCGCAGACATTCGCGTGGCGGGGCACGGGGCCAAATTCGGCGCCCCGGAAGTAGTGCGTGGCTGGGTCGGCGGCGGCGGTGCGTCTCAGATGCTTCCCCGGCTGGTGGGGTATGGGCAGGCCATGAATCTGCTTTTGACCGGTGACGCCATCGACGCCGCCGAGGCGCATCGCATCGGGCTGATAGACGTGCTGGTCGAGGATGAAAGGATTATCGAAACCGCCATGCGCGTGTGCACGAACATAGCCAGGCACAGCCCGATCGCAACGCAGTCCGTCAAGGCCGCCGTTCGCGCAGCGTTGTCGACGTCGGTCGAGCAGGGCATTCGTTATGAGAATGAATTGACGGCGCTGTGTTTTGCCTCGGGAAACTATGAAGAGGGCGTCACCGCGTTCGGCAAACGGGCAAAGCGTGAATGATGGCAGGTGGACGCTGCCAGATGCATGGGTGAGGCCGACAGGGAAGCGCCGATAGAAAGTAGTGCCACAAATCAACAACAATAATTAGGAGACAGCGCTATGCACACGGCACACGCGCAACAGACCAAACGCAAAAACATCCGGCGAGCCGTTTTCGCCTCGACCCTCGGCACCATCATTGAATGGTACGACTACGGGTTATATGCGGCTGCATCCGGGCTGATCATCAACAAGCTCTTTTTTCCGCAGCTGTCTGTACTTGCCGGTACATTGGCGGCGTTTGCGACCTTCGCGGTCGGCTTCATCGTGCGCCCGATTGGCGGTGTAGTCATCTCGCATATCGGGGATAAATATGGCCGCAAACCGGCGCTGATCTTTTGCATCACGATCATGGGCATCGCTACGGTCGGGCTTGGGTTATTACCCACTTACGAACAGGTCGGCATCCTGGCACCGATCCTCCTGATCCTGATGCGGATGATGCAAGGCTTCGGCGCGGGTGCCGAGCTGGCAGGGGCCATCACGCTGGTTGCCGAGTATGCGCCACCACACCGCCGCGCGTTCTTTACTTCCATTCCGAACGCGGCGACCAACTTTGGGGTCATGCTCGCTATTACCACCTTTCTGATGATTTCCTGGGTGCCGGAAGACATCCTGTTCAGCTGGGTGTGGCGGGTGCCGTTCATCCTTTCGCTGGCCTTGTTTGGTGTGGCGCTGTACATCCGGGCCAAGCTCGACGAAACGCCCGAGTATGTCGCGGCCATGGAGAGCGCCGCTAAAGCGAAGGAGACGAAGGTACCGTTAGCCGAGCTTTTCAAAAACAGTCGACGGGAAGTGTTGTGCGGATTCTTGGCGATGGGCGGGCACCAGGCGCTGAGTTATGTCCTCAATACGTTCGCCATCAGCTACATGACTTCTACGCTTGGAATGGCCAGATCGGACAGTCTGATTGTGCTGATTGTGGCACTTGGATTCTCCTTGATTTGCGCGCCCATTGGCGGGCTGTTGTCGGATAAATACGGCAGCGGCAACGTGTTTGCAGCGGGCGCGATAATCGCCTTGATTCTGGTCTGGCCGCTGTTCCTCGCAATCGACACCAAGAGTGTCGTAATCGCCGCGCTGGCGATGAGCGCTGTCTATGGGATCAGTTGGGGCTGTACTTGCGGTGCGCAGGGAGCCTTTCTGTCGAACCTGTTCCCAACCCGATACCGCTTTTCCGGCATCGCTATGTGTCGGGAGCTGTCCGGCGCTCTTATCGGCGGGCCTACGCCTTTCATTGCCACGATGTTGGTGGCTTACGCCGGCGGCAAACCCACCTACCTGATGCTGTTCCTGGGTTTGTTCTCGTTCCTCACGTTGATTGCCGTGCTCATGGGTAAACACCTCTCGCGCCATAACGACGGCGAAGCACAGCCGCATCCGACGCCGATAGCCTCAGCCCGGCCTTGATCAAACCTTCCTGTCCCGGGCCGATGCCTGCGCGCAAAGCGCCCGGTACAGGTTTCTCCTTTACAGTTTTGCGGAGCTATCGCAGCAGCCATGAAAATATTGAACGCCGATCAGGCTATAGCGCTGATTAACGACAACGACACGCTGATCATCGGAGGTTCGGGAAGCGGGCACGCGGTTCCGGAGACCTTGATCGAAGCACTGGAACGCCGCTTCCTGGCAGAGGGCAGTCCACGTCAATTAACCTCAATCCACCCGGTCGGGCTGGGTGATCGCGGTGAGCGCGGCGCCTCCAGAATGGCGCATCGGGGCCTGCTCAAGCGCGTTATTTGCGGCACCTTGGTAGATTCACCGCCGCTGGCTCAACTGGCGCTAAACAAACACATCGAAGCCTGGACATTGCCGCAAGGCGTGCTTTCCCAGCTTACGCGAGAGATGGCGGCAGGCCGCCCCGGCTTGCTCAGTCATGTCGGGTTGCACACCTTTGTCGACCCGCGCCAGGACGGTGGCAGTCAGGGTGCGCCCAGTGATGAGCAGTTGGTCAGCCTGATGGAGATTGACGGGCGTGAGTGGCTTTTCTACAAGCCGTTCAAGCTTGATGTCGCCTTCCTGCGCGGGACGACTGCTGATGAGGATGGCAACATTTCGATGGAGCACGAGGCCATCTTTGGCGACATGTTGTCGATGGCACAGGCTGCCAAACGCAATGGCGGGCTGGTCATCGTGCAGGTCAAGCGCATCGCCAAGCGCGGCACCTTGCCACCCAAAACTATCAAAATTCCCGGCATGCTGGTGGATGTGGTGGTCGTGAACGCGGATCAGCCGGTGACGTACCAGACTCCCTACGATCCAGCCTTTACCGGGGAACTGCGCATTCCGCTCGACAGCTTTCCCAAGTTACCGCTGGATGAGCGCAAGATCATCGCTCGCCGGTTGGCGATGGAGTTGCAGGTGGGTGCCGTATGCAACGTCGGCTCGGGCGTGTGTACTGGCATCGGTCTGGTCGCGGCAGAAGAAGACGTGCTTCACCACATCGTGCTGACAAATGAGCAGGGACTGATTGGTGGCGCGCCAGCAGCGGGACTGGACGCCGGTGCTGCGCGCAACTACAGCGCGATCATCGACATGCCTTATCAATTCGACTTCTACGATGGGGGTGGTATCGATATTGCCTTTTTGTCAGCGGTTGAAATCGATGCCAGCGCCAGCGTCAACATCAGCCGCTTCGCCGACAAATTGATCGGTGTCGGTGGCTTCATCAACATCAGCCAAAACGCGAAAAAGATGGTCTTCGGCGGCACATTCACCGCTGGCGGCCTGGCGGTGGCGTGCGAGGGCGGGCGACTTCACATCCTTAAAGAGGGGGCTCATCGCAAGTTCGTTTCGCAGTTGCAGCAGGTGTCGTACAGCGGCCCTTATGCTCAGAAGCGCGGGCAATCCACGCTCTTCGTCACCGAACGAGCAGTGTTCCGGGCCATCGAGGGTGCACTGGAGTTGTTCGAAATTGCGCCGGGCATCGACCTTGAGCGCGATGTGCTTGCCCACATGGCGTTCCGTCCCGTCATTTCACCGGATTTGCGGCTCATGGACGAACGCTTGTTTCGCCCCGAGCCCATGAGGCTGGATGCCACCATGAGCGAACAAGCCTGGCCGGAACACCCGCGCCTGCGCGCACAGTCGGAGCAACGGCCGTGAACACGAATACATACAGCCCACAGGTGAATGGCTCCACGCGCCTGTTCGGTATCGTGGGTCACCCGGTCGTCCAGGTGAAGACGCCACAGTTAATGAATCCGTTATTCAATGCCGCGCAGATGAACGCCATCTGCGTTGCATTCGACGCGCCCGTCGAGCATTTCGAAACGATCATCGACGGGCTCAAAGACATTGCCAACCTCGATGGATTGGTGATCACCGTGCCGCATAAAGTCAGCGCGACTGCGCTGGTGGATAAGTTGTCGCCGGTTGCGCAGCGAGTCGGCGCCATCAATGCGATGCGGCGCGAGCCCGACGGCACTTGGTTGGGTGACATGTTCGATGGCACAGGACTGATCCAGGGGCTGGCACCGTTGGGTTTTCAGCTGCACGGCATGAGGGTCAAGCAGATCGGCGCCGGCGGGGCGGGTGCCGCAGTAGCCCATGCGCTGGCGCAGGCGGGTGCGGCGGCCATTGCGGTGAGCGATCCAAGGCCGGAGGTTTTACGAGAGCTGGTCACGCGCCTGCGTCACTTCTCTCCCGCCTGCCGCGTGGAGATCGATCACAACCCCGCCGATGTTGCCGCCACTGATGTGCTGATCAATTGCTCACCCGTTGGGATGGGCGAGCATGACGGTATGCCGGTTTCCTTCGGCGACTTTCCCCAGACCTTGCAGGTCATCGACATCATCATGACGCCGGCCCAAACCCCCTTGCTGAAGCATGCACGTCGGTACGGCTGCAATGCCACCAATGGCTTGCCGATGATTCATGGGCAGCTCAAGGAATTCGCGCAGTTCTTCGGCGTCGACCTGGCCGACATCACATTACCGTCTCCGAGCCACCTGACATAAATCGCAGCCCGGTTTTTACATCTTGCGAGCATCCATCATGAACATTTCTCTTCCGACCGCTTCTGGTCAGCTTGAAATCTATACGCTCAAGGGCGAGCCCTTGAGTGCAGCCCCGGCGGGAAGCCGCTTCAATCGCATCGCTTATTCCGCTGCCCACGTCGTCGCCGATCCGCGCTCTGCCGGAGAGCTGAATCAGTCGCCAGCCATCGACTGGGAGCGCACCATCGAATACCGGCGTTATCTGATCAATCAGGGTTTAGGAATCGCCGAGGCCATGGACACCGCCCAGCGTGGCATGGGGCTGTCCTGGGATACCGCGCGCGAACTGGTCGAAAGAACCATGCTCGAAACGAGCGATCTACCTGGCGCGTTGATCGCCTCCGGTTGCGGCACCGACCATCTTGAGCTGCATTCGGCGTTGTCCTGCGACGACGTCATCCGCGCCTACGCCACTCAACTGGAAGCCATTCAGCGCACCGGCAGCCGCGTCATCCTCATGGCCAGCCGAGCATTGGTGCGAGCCGCCCGCAGCCGCGAGGACTATGTGCGTGTGTACCGTGAAGTGTTGGGCATGTGTAACCAACCGGTGATTCTGCATTGGCTTGGCCAAATGTTCGATCCCGAGTTGAAGGGCTACTGGGGAACGGAGAATCTGGATGACGCCGCAGACGCCTGCCTGGAGGTGATCGGGGAGAGTGCCTCGAAGGTCGAAGGCATCAAGATATCGCTGCTAGACGATGCCAGGGAAATCGCTTTTCGCCGCCGCTTGCCCGACGGGGTGAGAATGTACACCGGCGACGATTTCAATTATCCGTCGCTGATCAAGGGCGATGAAGCCGGCTATTCCCATGCGCTGCTGGGTATTTTTGACGCGATCGCACCTGCGGCTTCACGCGCATTAGCTGCACTGGCTGAAGGCGACGTGAAAACTTATGACCGCCTCCTTGAACCTACGGTTGCATTGTCGCGCCACATGTTCCGCGCACCCACCCAGTACTACAAAACGGGCGTTGTCTTTCTTGCTTATTTAAACGGTTTTCAGCCGCATTTCTTCATGTTGGGCGGCCATCATGGCGCGCGTCCGCCTCTGTATCTGGCAGACGTATTCCGCCTCGCCGATTCGGCCAACCTGTTGCGCGATCCGGACGGCGCGATCCAGCGCATGCGCCTGGTGATGCAAACCCTGGGTTGCCAGCCCTGAATGAAGGAGGGGACATGAGATCTCTAGAAGGTCAGTTGCACCGGTGCGCGATCAACACCGCCACCCTCGGCCATCGCGAGCCGCTTGCGAAGACACTGGACAGGATTGCGCGTGCCGGGTTCGGCGGCGTTGCGCCTTGGCGGCGTGAGGTCGAAGCCATCGGCGCCGCGGCCGCAGCCCGGCACTTGCGGGCGCTCGGACTGACAGTGACCGGATACTGTCGGTCAGCCTATCTGGCAACCTGCGATGAAGCTGAGCGCCGAGCGAATATGAGCGCCAACATCAAGGCTCTGGACGATGCTGCTGAACTTGGCGCCCAGTGTTTCGTGCTCGTGGTCGGTGGTGCCCACGGAGTGAAAGGAGGACTGGTCGGCGCTCGCTCGCAGGTTCATGACGGTGTCGCCGAGTTGTATCTGGAAGCCCGTAAACGAGGGGTCCCGTTGGCCATTGAGCCTTTGCATCCGACCTACGCATCAGACCGCTCGGTGGTCAATACAATCAGGCAAGCTCTGGCTCTGTGCGAGTCGGTCGCGCCAGGCGACAACGCCATGCTGGGTCTGGCAATCGATGTCTATCACTGCTGGTGGGATCCTGACCTGGCCTCTTCGATAGCCTTGGCAGGCCAGGCCGGAAGAATCCTCGGTTACCACGTCTGCGATTGGCTCGCGGACACACAGGACAGGCTGATGGATCGCGGCATGATGGGTGACGGTGTCGTTGATCTGCCAGGCTTTCGCCATTTGATTGAACTCGCGGGCTACAGAGGGATGGTGGAGGTGGAGATATTTTCCGAGCAGCGTTGGTGGAAGGTGGCGCCCGATGAGGTGCTTTCGGTCTGCGCCGATCGTTTGCAGTCGGCGTGCTGACGCCCAAAATGAGGAGGGAAACAAGAATGAATGCTTCTGAAAACGAAGGCCGAGTGTTGGTGCCCGGGATGTATCATTTTGACGATATCAAGGTGGGCGACAGCTTCAACACCTCCGGCGTCACCGTTACCGAAACGCACGTGGTCAATTTCGCAGGCGTATCCGGCGACCTGTATGACATTCATCTGGATGACATCGCGGCGCAGGAAGCAGGCTTTCCTGGTCGCATCGCACACGGTCTGTTGGGCTTATCGTTGGCTGACGGTTTGAAGACTCGCTGCCCGGTTCGGCTGCAGGGGCTTGCAACGTTGGGCTGGAATTGGTCATTTCGTGCGCCAATCCTCATCGGAGATCGTATCCACGTGCAGATCAGCGTTGTCGGGATGAGGACGACGAAGCGCGCGGACAGAGGGATAGCCACCTTGGCGCTCAGCGTTCTGAATCAAACCGGAACAACCGTACAGGAGGGAGAAACGCAGCTGTTGATGGGCATGCGCAGCTAAGTTCGATGGTCAGAATTGAGGGGCAAGACTTGTGGTGACTTCCTGGCAGCCAGTTGGCCGTGCTTCCTCTGGACATACCAAGCATCCCACGCGAATGTTTTCGGATCACCGGGAGTGTGCTGGTCCAGCCTCATCACCCGATGTGTACTGCCTCCTGACAGCCAAGGCTTCAATGAACGAGCACTATCGTGCGTTTTGTCACAGAGCCGGGGCTGTGTCCGCTTCTGGCTGGAAGCGGACTGATCCCCCCGCGCCAAATCAGCGCAAATGTCGTTTAATCCACTCAGCAACGGTAACAGTTGTGATTTGCCGGTTGGCGTTGTAGCTCTCGGTCTTGGGCCAGGCAACGCCTTTGCCTTCAGCGAACACCGTTCGATACTTTTGCATCTGGTCGTCGGGCGCGGCTGCCAGGTCGGCCTTGAGTGCCGGCACCGTCAACTCCACCCGCTCTACCTTGCGATGCAGCAAATCATCGACAGCGTCAGCCAGTTGTCGATAGGTGATGGTGTCGCCTGCGGTGAAGACCACCTGATTGACCAGCTCCGGTTCGAGCAGGATGCACGCAACCAGATGGCCGATGTCCTCGGGGGTGGTGACGGTGACCGCGGTGTCCCAGCTGCCGAGCGCGCGCACGATATTCTGGCCAAGGTCGACGACGCCGAACGCTGGCTCGAACAGGAAGCTGGTGAACATGCCTGTGGAAATGATCAGCCACTGCACCCGTGTCTGTGCGCGCAGTAAGTCGCGCACATCCAGCTGCTCGTCAAACAGATTTTGCGGACTGCCCCGGCCAATCACGTCGTAATCCACTCCGAATTGCCATGGCAAATATCGCTTCAGATCGGATTGCAATGCTGCACGGGTGAGCTTGAGTTGGATACCTGCACCAGCCGCGAAGCCCAGACAACTGACCACCGTATGGAAGCCGCTGAATAGCGCGGCGAGGTCTTCCTCAGAGTCGTTTGTGACATCGGCAGACACCACGTGGATGCCCAGCGCGTCTAGTTCTTCGAGCAGTTGGCGTTTCGAGTCGGACTTGGCGTCGATCGCCGACGGTCGCAGCATGACGCTGACGCGAAGCATCGGCCGAGCTGCCAACTCACGGAGCACGGCCATACCGAGTTCCCCCGCGCCGAGGACGAGAATAGAGTCGGGTATTGCAGAAATCTGAGGCTGCATCTGTGGCTCCAGGTGAACTATAAGCGATGGATTTTTCTTATCCTGTCACCCTTGACGAATCTTCATAAGAAGGCACACGAGTGATACCGCATGAATGCAATGACTGAAGAAGAGGTGATCAGCCTGTCACAAGCGACTTGCGATGCGCTGAGTGATGAGGACGACGGACTCAAGCGCGAGGTGCTGACTCACGCGGGCAATCGCTGGTCGCTGGGGATCGCCCATACATTGGGAGTGGCGGGAAAACTGCGCCATGCCGAAATCGGCCGTCGTCTACCGGGCGTCACGCAACGCATGCTGACGCGCAGCTTGCGACAACTTGAAAGGGATGGATTGATCGCGCGTTTTGATTACGGTGAGGTTCCACCGCGTGTTGATTACGAGCTAACCGTACTGGGTCGAAGTTTTCTTGTACGCATGGTGCCGTTATGGACCTGGCTACTGGAAAACGCAGACAGTTTTCGGGCCGCCCGCGCTCGATTTGACGAAATATGAACCGGTGGCACGCTATGCCGACGTAATTGTCGTGAGTGTGGAAAGCGACGGTTGGATGACTCTTGTCCACGGCTGCATACCGGAGAACCCATCGCGCAATGTTTCAACCTATTGCATCAACCGCCGGATGTGCCTTGAGTTACTCATTGTCCGTATCTCTTGGCGCAGAAGGTCGTGCTTGGTTCCTTGAGGGTGGTTTTTTCTCTGGATGGCAACCTGTTGACGACCTGATCGCCAGGGAAAGCGTAACGTTCAGAATTTTTATTTCCCAGCGAAAGACATGCCCCCGAGACGCCGGACTTTGCTGCCAAGTGGTTAGAGTGGGAGTGTGTGTCCCACTTGCTCGGCGTTTTGACGGATATATCATGCCGATGCCCTTTTAAATTGTCCGTATGAGAACCGCCAAATCATGCTCTCGCCTCTGATGCGTCGGGCGGCATTCAACTGATGGCGGGCATGAGCAACTGCTGGCACTGCACTCGATAGGCCCGGTCTCTAGCGGCCGTTGCTACCACTATCTGGTCAACTGCCATGCAGCCCAAGGCCTTGACAAGCTCTATATATCAACCACTATATTTATCGTGATTCAGCTCTGCAAGCTGCATTTCGCCATCTCAGTGGCGGTCACCAGAGTCGATACAGGACGGTTAACGGGTAGCGGACGAGCTCCGGGGGAGCGCAGGAGGATAACCACGATGTCCAAGCATTTGATCGAATACGCTGACGCTTCGGCGAGAGTACGGGTGGTTTACGATGACATCATGCGTACCCGTCAGGTGGATCAAGTCAACAACTTTTGGAAATGCCTGGCCGCACACCCCGATACCCTGGAGCGAACGTGGTTCAGCCTCAAGCAGATTATGGCGCCGGGCTCTTTGGACCCGCTGACGAAAGAGCTGATTTACGTGGCAGTGAGCGTGACCAACAATTGCTCATACTGCATCGGCTCCCATATTGCGGCTGCTCGCAAGGCTGGGATGACTGACGACATGTTCGGGGAGTTGCAAGCGGTGATTGGCATGGCGAATGAGACCAATCGGCTGGCTGTTGGCTATCGCGTGCCGTTGGACGACGCCTTCAAAGAGTAGCGTCCATCCAATGGATGCGAGCTGCGATGGTCGCCACGGCGATGAAGGTTTTGGAAGATCCCGAATGCATGTCTAATTCGAGGCTGTTCTCGTTCGGCCGTGATCGAGGCGCACCCGCGGAACGATCCGATCTATGTCCTTGGTGGGCGGCAGACCGAACGCCCGGGCATATTCCCTGCTGAACTGTGTGGGACTTTCGTACCCCACATCCATCGCTGCCGCAGTGACGGAACGTCCCGCCGAGACGAGGAGGGCGCGTGCGTGAAGCAGGCGGACCTGTTTCTGGAACTGCAATGGACTCAACGCCGTCACCGCCTTGAAATGCCGGTGGAAAGCAGAGACGCTCATCGTCGCCTTTTCAGCCAGAAACTCGGTACGCAACGGTTCGGCAAAGTGCCGTCTGATCCACTGGATAGCCAGATTCACACGCGCGAGTGCGGTATCAGGTGACGCAATGTCCCGAAGCATCCAACCATGCGGGCCCTGCAACACTCTGTAAAGGATTTCACGTTCGTACGCAGGGGCCAGCGCGGCGATATCGTTAGGCCGATCAATAAGCCGAAGCATTCGTAGCCAGGCATCCAGCAATTCCGGGGTCACCGCTGCCACGGAAAAGCCAGCATCTTTATGTTCCCCGGCAACAGGGGGCAGGTCTGCCAGTAGAGATCCCAGCAATGTCAGGTCAAGCGTCAGGCTGACCGCGAGATAAGGAGCGCCATAGGGGTCTGGCCGTACTTTGCCAACTGCTGGCAAGTCGATAGACATCACGAAGTAGGTCGCTGGGTCGTAGTGAAGCGTTTGAGTGCCGACCGTCAGCGATTTGCTGCCCTGCAGGATCAGGTTGATCATCGGATCGTACACCGCCGCAAGCCTATGTTGAGGTATCTCCCCTTGCACCATGGCCACGCGCGGGATGCCTGTCTCAGTCCGCTCGTTCCTGGCAGATGCGGTTAACGCTCTCATTTCATCGAGTTGTGTATGCATGGTTCAAGCATCGCCGTCCCAGATGCTCAGCGCAATAGCCAAAGTAGGAATAGGCAGGATCTAGGCAGGATCTGATAAGGCTTTCGTTCATGTGATCGTTATGGTGCTCACATCTAGATCCAGCGGAGAAACGGTTATGAGCATTGTCATGATCACAGGTGGAAGTCGGGGCATTGGTGCGAGCGCTGCCCTGCAATGTGCCGATCGCGGTATGGGGGTAGTGCTGACGTATCAAACCAACGCTGATGCCGCAGGTGCGGTTGTCGATCGGATTCAGCAAAAAGGCGGCGCAGCGGTTGCCCTCCAGCTTGACGTTGGCGATACCGGCAGCTTTGCAGGCTTCAAATCGCGTCTGGAAGAGGCGCTTGCTTCCGTATGGCACGCGAATCAACTCCAGGGCCTGGTAAACAATGCCGGACACGGCTTGTACAACCTGATTGAGACCGTCACGGAGGTGCAGTTCGATGCGCTGATGAACGTGCATCTTAAAGGCCCTTTCTTTCTCACCCAGATGCTGCTTCCTCTCCTCGCCAAGGGGAGCGGCATCGTGAACGTGACCAGTGCAACCACGCGCGTAGCCACCTCCGGTGTTGCCCCCTATGCCGCATTCAAAGGAGGGCTTGAAGTTCTATCCCGGTACATGGCCAAGGAATTCGGTGAGCGACAGATACGGGTCAATGCGGTCTCGCCTGGCGCAATTCGTACCGAGCTGGGTGGCGGGCTGAATGAAGAGTTTGAAGCGCTTTTAGCGTCTCAGACGTCGCTCGGACGTGTCGGAGAACCAGACGATGTGGGACGCGTGATCGCCTCATTGTTGTCGCCCGAGAGTGCGTGGATCAATGCCCAATCCATCGAGGTATCCGGCGGATACATCATCTAGAACCGAGGCGCTACCATGCTTGATCACGTATTTATCTCAGTCGCAGACCTGGGGCGTTCAATCGCTTTTTACTCGGCGGCACTGGCGCCCTTGGGCATCGTCAATCGCCATGACTATGACGGTAAAGATGGACCGCCAGGACATCCTGATTTGAAGGGCTTCGGCGCAAACGGGCGCATGTTCTTCTGGCTCAAGATGGGCGTTGTCGATGGACGCTCGGCGCACATCGGCTTTGTGGCCACGAGCAAGAAGGCGGTAGAGGATGCTTACGCCGCCGCTATTGCCAATGGCGCGAAAGACAATGGCGCTCCTGGTGCCCGGCTTCATTACGATCCGCGGTACTACGCAGCCAATGTGCTTGACCCAGACGGCTACAGCCTCGAATTCGTTTATAAAAGTTGGCAGAACTGAGCATGAAGACGCTTTTGATTTACGGTGCCACAGGTTACACCGGTCGTATGGTTGCTCAGCACGCCAAGGATGCTGGCGTAAACATTGTTCTGGCAGGGCGCAATGCTGACCCGCTTGCCAAACTGGCAGCGTCTTTGGGGGTACAGTTTCGAGTTTTCTCGCTGGACTCTCCTTCACAGACTGATACAGGGCTAGAAGGCGTGGCCGTACTGCTGAACTGCGCAGGGCCATTCAAGCGCACGGCTCCCGCCCTGATCGATGCATGCATTCGGACCAAGACCCATTACCTTGATGTGGCGGCCGAACTGGACAGTTATCAGCTTGCCGAAAAACTTGATTCCGCAGCCATTGCTGCGAAGGTGATGCTGCTTCCGGGAAGCGGCGGGAGCGTGGCGATGCTGGGTTGCCTGGCCAGCAAAGCGCTGAGACATGTCGCCAACCCGGCAAGTGTTCGTATTGCGCTACAGGTGGCGGGACCCATGTCCCGGGGATCCGCCATCAGTGCCGGCGAGAGCCTTGCTCACGGCCATCTGGAGCGAGTAGCAGGGGCTCTGGTGAACGGATCGACACAGGACTTGCGACCATTTGATTTCGGTCATGGCCCGGCTGAGTGCTTTCCCGTGACTTTGCCAGATCTGATCACTATTTGGAGAACGCAGCCAGTGCCCGACATTGCGACCTTTGTTCGCGTAGCAGGTGACGGTTTCGGGCAGATGGATCCTGCATCTATGCCAGACGGGCCGTCCTTGGAGGAGCGTGTAGTAAACCGCTATCAGGCAGTCGTCGAAGTCAGCGATGCAGCCGGTAACGTGCGCGTGGCGTCGCTGGACACTGTTAATGGTTACACCTTCACCGCCATGGCCGCCGCTGAGGCAGGCCGCCGAGTTTTAAGCGGTGAGGTCATTGCGGGTTTTCAAACTCCAGCGGGCCTGTTTGGCGATTCATTTGCTGAGTCGATTGCCGATACAACGATTAAGGTGGCGTAACGTGCCGGATGAGTTTTTGGAGGATCTGCACCGGTGTAGCTGGGTGAGTTGGGTACGTTAACGGCGCATACCATGACGCGGGGTGGGTATCCCTGGATACAACGTTCGTAAGCCTTGAGAGATTGACCGATCGGCAGCCAGTCAGGGGAGGGGGCAGGCGACTGGGAGCGCTGTCGCTCTATAGCGTTCGATTTATAGCGGGTTGCGTGGGTCAGCTGCAGGAGTGTAGTGGCCGCTATAGCTAGACTCGCGTTGCGGTGCAGCAGGGTTTACAATGCGGGACCACCAGGGAATCCTCGGAAATGAATACAACGATACGCCGTCGTCGTCCTGCCTTTGACCGCGAAGAGGGTGTGCGAATCGCCCAAGAGCTCTTTCACGCTCATGGTTACGATGCAGTCAGCATCGCCGATTTGACCAAGGCGATGAGCATCGTGCCACCGAGTCTGTATGCCGCTTACGGAAGCAAGCTCGAATTGTTTGAACGCGCGTTGAACAGGTATGTGTCCATCAGTGCGCTTCCTATTGATAAGTTATTGGCACTGGAGGGTGAGCCGACTGAAGTACTGACAAATCTTTTTGTCACGGTGGCCAAGCACTATACACAGCATCCTTCCCTTCGCGGTTGCATGGTGACAGAGGCCATGCGTGCGGATGATCCGGAAGCAGCCGCAATGGCTGTGGAAATTGCCAGCCCTGCCATCTCTCAGATTCGTTCCTACGTTGCCAAGCACGCTCCACCCGAAAAAGTCGACGGCATCACGGACTACGTGGTTATGACGCTGCGCGGGTTGTCTTCCTATGCCTGCTTGGGCTATGCCCAAGAGAAGCTGGTCGAGTGTTCGAAGGTAGCGGGCCGAGTTTTCGAGGCGGAATTTGCGCCAGGCTAGGCGCCCACGCTACCGCTGTGCACCCCCTATATATCGCCATGAACGGTAGCCTTGCTTAAAGGCATCCTGTCTAGGCCGCTCTGGCCGTGTAATGCCACGCCCCCCGTTTGATGATCCCCCTGCATTTATACGGAAGCAGTCGCGCTGTGAGCTCTCTGCAGCACAGCGCAGAGCAAGCTAACCAAACGTTGGGCGTTGCTCTTGCCGCCGGTGATGCGCTGGAAAAGGTCTCTCAGGCGGTGTTTTTGATCAATAGCCAAAGCCAGATGATTGTAAATGCTACTGCGGAGCAGTCCTTGGTTGCGCAGCAGGTTAGCGAGTCACCGCTCTTAGTCGCGTTTCGCAGTGTCAAGCACCGGTGGCCGAGCAGCGAAAAAGCTTGCTCCGACGATGACGCAGGTATTACTCGTCAGATGAGTAGACGCATACAGCTTTTGAACATGCTTGCCTTCGCACTGCCGTCAGAGTCACCCGATCCACTCGCCTCGTTTACACATATAGCGATAGCTATAAATCGCTTGCCTCGTCACTTATGGCTGTGTGAAGATGGTTATGTATCGATCACTATATCGATCGTATTTTAGCGAGTTTCTTGGAGTAATTGTGATGACTGGCATCAATAACGGCTTGGATATTCTGGCCCGCCTGGACGCGGAGAGTGCAATCCATCGCCTTCATGCAACCTACACCCATCGCTTGGACAGCGGTGATTTCGAAGGCGTAGCCGATGTTCTTCAGCATGCCGTCTTACATGTGATGGGCAATGAAGCTTCGACCGTTGAAGGCCTGCTGGCATTTTTCAACGCGGGCTTGCAGGTTCATACAGACGGTACGCCTCGCACTTGGCACACGGTTGCTAATGTCCTCATTGAGGTCGACGCATCGGGCGACAAGGCGAGTTCGGCAAGTTACTACACCGTGCATCAACAACTCGATGGATTTCCTCTGCAGCCCATCTGCACCGGCAAGTACCTTGACCAGTTTGAACGGCATGACGGCGAATGGCGGTTCAGCCGTCGTGAGGTGACGCTGCGGCTGCCTGGTGATCTTCAGCACCATGTGCAAGGCGCGCAAACTGAAGCTGTGGCGCAACACGCTTAATCTCCTGAAGCTCGCACTCGTTTGCCGCTGGATGCACCAGCCAGCGGCGAATGGGGTGTTCGACTCGTCTTCCTTAGTTCATTCCAGAGCGGGGAAGAGCAAGTACTCGATTGTGCCCACTGCGTTCAAGCCGTGTGCCCGTGGGATAAAGCGTTAGTCCCTCTTTCATCACCAGATCTATCCATCAAGCCCTCCTGTCAAGCAACCGGAGCGGCTTGGGTACTGACCCCGACTCATCAAGCCAAATGACCCTCGCGGCCATGGGGCTCTTACACGTGAGGAATATGCATCATGACTAATAAACGACAAGCACTGGTTACCGGGGCTAACAAGGGAATTGGCTTGGCAATCGCTCGCGGCCTGGCCAAAGCGGGTATGACTGTCTGGGTCGGCGCTCGCGATCAGGTGCGTGGTGAATTGGCAGTAGCACAGCTGCGCGAGGAAGGGCACGACGTTCATTTTCTAGCGCTGGACGTTGCAGATGAAGCGAGCGTGCGCAATGCCGCGCAAGCGTTGGGCTCGAAGACCAAGGCTCTGGATGTATTGGTGAACAACGCCGGAATTGTAGTAGACATGACTGTTCCTCCAAGCCAGATCCGGATGGAGGATATGAAAGCCGTTTTCGAGGTCAACCTTTTTGGCCCGGTGCGTGTCACTCAAGCCTTCCTGCCGCTACTCAAGGCTGCCAACCAAGCGAGAATCGTCATGATGGGCAGTGGAGTGGGTTCGCTTACGCTCATCACCGATCCGACTTCAATTTACTCGACAGTCAATCTCTTGGACTACACGTCTTCAAAAGTTGCCCTGAGTGCAGTCACAGTCTCGTTCGCCAAGGAGTTGGAACCCTTCGGCATTAAGGTCAACGTTGTTGAGCCAGGACACGTGCGCACGGATCTTAATGGAAATTCTGGCTTCCTCACGCCCGATGAAGGTGCCGTAACGGCTATCAACGCTGCACTGCTCGACGCGGACGGCCCTACCGGCGGTTTCTTTGGCAGCCATGGTCGGCAGCCCTGGTAATCGGATCTGATCCGAGCGGGTGGATTTTGCCTCTTCCCGCTCGAGCAGCGATATTCGTTCAATTACGGAGCAGACACACTTGTTGGCGCTGAATACCGCTATTGAAGCTGCCCGTGCTGGCGAGGCGGGCAGGGGATTTGTGCTTGTGGCCGACGAGGGTTAGCGAGCCGAACATAGTACAGATAGACGAGCACTTACCATCGCTGCAGACGCGTTAACTGGATGTGCGGTCGTCCATCCCAGTTAGCTCGTCATGGGTTTGCCTGGTTTATTGCTGGCAAACGACCTCGACGTTGATTCCGTCCGGGTCGATCACATAGGCAGCATAGTAGCTGTCGTGATAGCGGGAGCGCACACCCGGTTTGCCGTTGTCGACGCCGCCCGCTGCTATTGCGGCGCTGTAAAAGCTGTCTACGGCAGCTCGATCAGACGCTGCAAAAGCAATATGGAAATCTACCTCTTGAGTCTTCCCGCTATGCACCCACAGCCGCGGGTAGCCTTCTTTACCAAACCCATGGCGTGTTCCCCCGTGACGTGTTTGATCGGCTGGAATCGTGATAACGCGTACGATGCCCAAAGGAGCGAGTGCCTGCTCATAGAATTCGCGGGAAAGCTCCGCATCTCGGACTGCAATTTCTACGTGGTCAATGATGGTCATTTCCGTCATCCAGTGATTCGACTGTTGTTAAAGATTGAAATGCGCCTATATCTGCACGCCAGCGCCTTTGCCTTTAGATCCGCGGCTCTCATCGTTGCCGCGACCAAGCAGCCGCTCTGGGTTGCTGACCTCCCATACGAGATAGCGCTTCCGCCTTGACGATGCCTAGCTCCCTGTCAAATGAGCGTCTGATACCGTCGGCGTTCCGGCCGCTGCTGCGATAGCTTTGGGAAGCACCGACGCCCGCCTGCCTGTTCAAGCGCCCTCGACACGCAAAAATGATGAGCAATATGCCACGCTTTAGTGATCACTACAAAGCACTTGTAGCGATCACTAATCATGGCTATTGTAGCGGTCACTACAACACGAGGGGATTGAGGTCAGACATGAAAGAGCAGCTCGAAAAACGCATAGCCTTGGTGACGGGCGGTAGCAGTGGCATTGGATTTGCCATTGCTCGTCGACTCATTGAAGACGGTTTTTTTGTAGTGATCACAGGTAGACGACAGCAGGCTTTGGATGAGGCCGTGGCGTCACTGGGTGGCAACGCACTGGGACTTTCTGCGGACGTGAGCAGCGCTGAGAGTCTCAAGCAACCCTATTCAGAAATAGAACAGAGATTTGGTCGAATCGATGTGCTGGTGGCCAACGCAGGTGGCGGGGTGCATGCGCCCCTCGGTCAAATCACTGAGACGCAGATTGACCAGATGTTTTCCACGAACGTCAAGGGCGTAGTGCTGACCATTCAGGGGGCGCTGCCGCTGCTGAAACGCGGGTCGAGCGTAGTGATCATAGGTTCCTCAGCTTCTATAGATCCAGGGGCGACGATGAGCATCTATGGCGCAACAAAAGCGGCTGTTCGAAACATGGTTCGAAGCTGGATAGTCGAACTAAAAGGGTCGGGCATCCGTATGAATATACTGAGCCCTGGCCCGACCAATACTTCTTCACTTCGCGCAGCGTTTGGTGACCATGCGGAAGACGGACTTGCCTTTCTGCAAGCAAAAAGTCCACTCAATCGTATCGGTGAGGCTTCGGAAATTGCATCAGCGGTGGCGTTTCTGGCAGGGGATCAGGCTAGCTACATCAACGGCGTGGAGCTCTTTGCCGATGGCGGCGCATCTCAGATGTAGACGTGTCCATCTTAGAGAGAGGGCAACGGTTAGCATTTCCCTGACTCAGTGATCCTGTCACTGATGAATGAATCGCTCACCGCTGCGCAGTTGCACATTCGCCGAGGTGAAAGAATCAGGCCAGCCGATAGGCAGATGACTTCCCGTTGGGTCAGAGCAAATCGCTACTAAAGGCGCTGTCGCGCGGTGCCTCATCTGGGCTGCTGTATCAAGCCATTGAAGTCAGGCGATCGCGTCGCGTACCTGCCGCTGAATCCACTCACAAAATATGGTCACCCCATAGCTGTGTTCTTGGGTGGTGGAGGTAAGCAGATAGTAGCCCGCGGCGCGCTCCATAGGCTTGTTGAAGGGCGTGATCAACCGACCTGATTCCAGCTCTTGTTTCAAAAGGCGTGTTTGTCCCATCGCTATCCCTAGCCCCTCCGCCGCCGCCTGGTAAGCCAGCAGGGAACTGGGCAGAGAGGCTCGACTGTCCTTGTTGTTCAGGTGCATACCGTCGACAAAGGCGAGCCACTCTGGCCAGTCAGCGGTGCGGTAATGGGAGTCGAGTAGCTTGAAGTGACGCAGGTCTTCCGGAACGTTCAACGGGGCCTTTCCTTGAAGCAAGGCGGTACTGCACACGGGCTCGATGATGTCAGAAAACAATTTGAGTGCTGAGGGGCCGGCTTGATCATCCCTGACAAATTCAATCGATATGTCCTGTTCATCCCGATCAAAGTTCGCAGGCTTTACGCCAGTGCTTAGCTGTACCTTGATAGTGGGATAGGCCGTTTCGAAGCCTGGCAAGTACCGCAGTAGCCATTTCGCGGCGAACGTGGTGTAGGCGCGGATTCGCAGCGTCTTGTCCTGCCGGTGTATTCGCTCCGTCGCTCGCACGATACCGGCAAAAGCCGGACCGATTTCCTGCTGATATTCCATGCCTAACTTGGTCAGGGAGACGCCTCTGGCCTCGCGCTGAAACAGGCGGACGCCCAGGTAATCTTCAATCAACAAAATCTGCCGGCTAACGGCCGATTGTGACACGTTCAGTTCCTCCGCGGCTTTGGTCAGGTTGCCCAAACGTGCAGCAGCTTCAAATACCTTGAGAGCGTTCAGAGGAGGAATGCGACGCATAGAAGCCATACCAAAAACTCATGGATCTTCACGGTATCGGAATTTGTTCTCTCGAGCCAGCGGCCAGATGATGGTGGTCAGTTGAACCCATAAGAGCATTAATAAAAATGAATTTTGAGCTGACAGACGATCAACGTGCCTTTCAGGATGCTATCCGCCGTTTTGCCACAGATAAATTGGCAGGCGGAGCGCTTGAACGTGCCCATTCCACTGATTACCCGGCTGACATCGTGCAGCTGCTCGTAGATCAAGGCCTTTTCGGCATTACGATCCCCGAGGCGGATGGAGGGATTGGTGGCCAGCTCATGGATGCGGTCATCGCGATTCAGGAGTTGGCGATGGTATGTCCAAAGTCAGCGGACTTGGTTCAAGCGGGCAACTTCGGCGCTATTCGCACCTTTGCAGAATACGCCAGCGACGATCTGAAGCAGCGTTATCTCCCTGACCTGCTTGCAGGTAAACGCTTGATGGCGCTGGGCATGAGCGAGCCTGAGGCCGGTTCTGCGGTGACAGAACTGAAGACCAGTGCGCGCGAAGACGGTGACCATTACGTCATCAAAGGCACGAAGGTGTTTTCGACTCACAGTCCTCATGCCGATCTGTTCCTTATCTACGTACGTTTCGGTCCAGGCCTGGACGGCATTGGCTCGGTCATTATCGAGCGCGGTACTCCGGGTTTTGACGTCGGCCAACCTTCTCCCTTCATGAGCGGGGAGGAATGGTCCCAGCTGTACTTCGAAGACTGCCGCATTCCAAAAGAGAACGTGTTACTGGGTCCAGGTGGGTTCAAGAAGCAGATTTCCGGTTTCAACGTGGAGCGCATTGGCAACGCCTCTCGTGCAGTTGCGCTGGGGCGTCACGCATTCAATATCGCCCGCGAGCACTGCTTGAATCGCTCGCAGTTTGGACGGCTGTTGTGCGAGTTCCAAGGGTTGCAATGGAAGTTCGCTGAAATGGCCCTCAAGCTCGACAGTGCCCAGCTGTTGCTATATCGGGCGGCCGTGAACGCCGACAACGGGCTACCCACTGCCTACGAAACTTCAATCGCCAAATTGAGCTGTAATCTCGCCGGTTTTGAAGTGGCGAACGAAGCCTTACAGGTCATGGGTGGATACGGCTACTCCAGCGAGTCGCTAGTGGAGTACTGCGTCAAGCGCACGCGCGGCTGGATGATTGCCGGTGGCTCCATCGAAATCCTCAAAAATCGTATCGCTGAAGATATCTTCGAGCGCCGCTTTGATCAGAGGGCCAAGTAATGACATTGACAGGGCGAGCACTGGCGGATGCGTTGATCCGGCCACGCGTGGTGGCGTTGGTCGGGGTATCGGACGACCTGTCAAAAACGGCTGCAAGGCCATTGGCATTTCTGCGCCGTTCGGGGTACGAAGGTACGATTTACTGTGTCAATCCGAGCCGCGAAACAATTCAAGGTGAAATCGCTTACAAATCTTTGAGCGACCTACCCGAGAAACCTGAGCACGTATTCATTCTTACCAATAGCGACCTGGCGGTTAACGCTGTGGAGGAGTGCGGCTTTCTGGGTATAAAACTGGTGACTATTCTGGCCGGCGGTTTCTCTGAATCAGGGGAGGCTGGGGTTGAGCGCGAAGAGCAACTCAAGGCGCTTGGGGTCCTCCATGGCGTGCGTATCCTGGGCCCCTCGAGCATCGGCGTAGTGAACGTCAAATCCCACCTCACGCTGACTGCAAATGCTGCTTTCGCAGAACCGGGTCTCAAAGCGGGTGGCATTTTCTGCGCGTCGCACAGCGGCAGCTTGATTGGGGCAATGATTTCCAGGGGGGCCACGCGTTCTTTGGACTTCCATAGCCTGGTGTCTGTGGGTGGTGAGGCCGACCTCTCAATTGGGGAAATCTGCTCTTCAACCCTGGACGATCCGACCATCACGGGTTATCTGCTGTTTCTGGAGTCGATGCGCCATGCCGACCGACTTCGTGAATTTGCAATCGCCGCTGCTGCCCGTGGCAAGCCTGTCGCCGCTTATAAACTTGGACGCTCTGAAGTAGCTGCTGAGCTGGCGGTATCCCACACCGGTGCGCTGGCGGGTGAAGACGTGATTGCCGATACCTTTCTGCGTGATTGCGGAATTGCACGCGTAGAGACGTTTGAAGGTCTTTTGGAAATTGCGCCGCTCTTGACGCGCATGCCGAGCGTAGAACGCACCCGTCCTCTAGCCGTGGGTGTCATCACCACTACGGGTGGTGGGGCCGCGATGGCAGTCGATCAGCTCGGTATACGAGACATCAATGCCATTTCACCGAGTGCTGAGACGTTACGTCGATTACGAGAGCGCAACATCGCGGTCAGTGCTGGATCAATCATCGATCTGACCCTTGCCGGCACTCGTTACTCGGTGATGAGGGACGCGCTCGATGTCCTGATGGATGCCCCCGAGTTTGACCTGATCCTCGCTGTGGTGGGTTCTTCTGCTCGGACGCAGCCTGAGCTGGCCGTGAAGCCAATCATCGATGCCCGCCATGGCAATAAGCCTCTGGCTTGCTTTGTCGTTCCAGAGGCCCCCGAGGCCATCATGCTGCTCGGTGAAGCAGGGGTCCCTTCCTTCCGTACTCCCGAGAGCTGTGCAGATGCGATCGCCGCCCTGGGCAGGCGCCGTACTCCATCTTCCCTGGGAGCAGCGCTGCGCAATCCAGTTGGAAAAGCGCGAACGCTCAACGAGCTAGAAGCGTATGGGCTGCTCTCCAAACTCGGTATCGACAGCGCACCCTCAATTGCGCTCGATATCGATGCGCCGATACCAGAACTGCCTTTCGAGTTTCCCGTTGTCGTGAAGGTTCTGCATGACCAGATTGCCCACAAAACCGAAGTAGGTGGTGTGGTGTTGAACGTGCGCAATGAAGCCGAGCTGCACCGGGCAATCAACACGATCGGTAAATCGGTTACGGAGTGTCTGCCCGACATCGAACTGAGCAAAGTTCTGGTGCAGGCTCAGACCCGTGGGGTGGGTGAAGTCCTCATCGGACTGCGCCGGGATCCGGAAGTGGGCTATCTGGTCATGCTCGCTGCTGGTGGAGTGATGACGGAGATCTACCGGGATCGTTCGATGAGGCTCGCGCCCGTAACGATTGAGTCTGCCCGCGAGATGATCGCCGAGGTCAAAGGGCTCAAAGCCCTGGCGGGCTTCCGAGGCAAACCCAAGGGGGATCTTGAGGCTGTGGCCCAAGCGCTGGTGAGCCTTTCAAGACTGGCTTCGCTAAGCAATGCCGTCGTTGATGAGGCCGAGGTCAACCCCTTGATCGTGATGCCCGAAGGTGAAGGCGTCCTCGCCGTTGACGGGCTCATCACAGTATTCACGCAGTGATCGTTGGCGAGGTCACTGAGACCTCGCCTGTCAGTTCTAAATGCTCAATAACAAGAGAGACAGGCATGGACATCCAACAGCTTGTAGAGCGCGTCAACAGTGACGCATGGCTCGTCCACCGTGGCCGCTATCTAAGCACACGGTTTCTTGTCGCGTCCGGTACCGACCAGTACGTGATTGAAATCCATAAAGGTCGTATCGACTCGATCGAGCAGGGCCCATTCGTTATGGCGCGCTGGACCTTTGCGATGAAGGCTGAACCGCAGGTTTGGGAGAAGTTTTGCGTCTCCCACCCAGCTCCGCGTTTTCATGACCTCATGGCATTGATCCGTTTCAAGACACTTATCCTGGAAGGTGATCAACACCCCTTCATGGCCAATCTTTTGTATTTCAAAGATGTGTTTGCCTGTCTGCGGCCGTTGGAGACTTCGCTATGAATTCTAGTAACCAAGCCTATTTCGAACCGGTCACTGGCCGCTATCTGCACCTCGAGTTCAAAGGTCTGTCACACCGGATCTATGTTGAAGAAGCTGGCGAGGGTATCCCACTTCTGTGTCTTCACACCGCCGGTGCGGACAGTCGCCAATACCGTGCGTTGCTCAATGATCCAGAGTTGCTTGCGAAGTACCGCGTTATCGCGTTCGACCTGCCTCGCCATGGCAAAAGCTCCCCAGCGGCGGGCTGGCACAAGTCTGAGTACAAGCTGACGTCACGAGATTACGTGGACATCGTGTGCGCGGTCACTGACGGCTTGGCACTTGAGAAGCCCATCGTCATGGGATGCTCGATTGGTGGTCGCATTGTTCTGAATCTGGCGCTCGAATGCCCCGAGCGTTTCAGCGCGTTGATCGGTCTGCAGTCCGGCGCGCACGTACATCCGTATTACGACCTGCAATGGCTGCATCGTCCTGACGTTCAGGGCGGTGAAACGTGTGCGGGAATCGTGTCGGGGCTGATCGGGCCGGGCGCTCCGGAAGCCGATCGCTGGGAAACATTGTGGCATTACATGCAAGGGGGGCCGGGCGTATTCAAAGGAGACCTGCACTTCTACAAAATCGATGGGGATCTGCGCGACAAAGTCAGTCAAATCGATACGCGCCGTTGCCCGCTGTATCTCCTCACTGGGGAGTACGACTATTCCTGCACACCAGAGGACAGCATCGAGCTCGAACGCTTGATCCCCGGTTCAAAGTTGACATTGATGGAAGGTATCGGCCACTTCCCGATGAGCGAAGATCCCGAGCGTTTCCTTGGCTACCTGCGGCCGGTACTTGAGCAGATACAAGCCTCTCAGGTGGCCCGCAATGGCTGATCGTCGAGTTCAAATCAGCGTATTCGATGACGTGGCGGTCTTGACGATTTTCAATCCTCCAGTCAACGCTGGCTCCGTTGCCGTTCGGCGTCAACTGCTTGAAGCAGTCCAGACGTACTCGAACCGTCCGGACATTATCGCGCTGGTGTTGATCGGGGCAGGGAACACATTCATCGCAGGCTCGGATCTGAAGGAGTTTGGACAGCCGCTTGAAGATCCCCAGTTACCCGAACTGATAGCAGCCATTGAACAGTCCAGCAAACCGGTCATCGCGGCACTCCATGGCGCTGCGTTGGGAGGTGGGTTTGAGCTGGCGCTGGGATGTGATGCACGCATTGCCGCACCAGAGTGCATGGTGGGTTTACCGGAAGTGACCCTCGGGATGATTCCAGGCGCTGGTGGGACACAGCGTTTGCCTCGCCTGATCGGAATCCCTAAAGCCATCGAACTCATCTGCGCGGGCACCCGTGTGCCCGCGGCTCAAGCGTTTGTTCTTGGCGCAATTGATGCGCTTACTTCCGACGATCTGTTGATGGATGCGATAGCGTACGCGCGGCATGCTCGTAAGCGCCGTGTCGCGGAGATGAAGGTTGCAGATTCAGATCCCGATTCCGTAGATGCTGCAAAACGTGTTGCCCTTTCTAAAGGTCGAAACAGGCCAGCGGTCGCAGACGCTATTGAAGCCGTTTTGAACGCTCAACGTTTGCCTTTTGCTGAAGCGCTGCATCTTGAGCGTGCGGTATTTCAGCGGTTGCGTGAAAGCCGCGAAGCGGCAGCCCTTCGGTATCAGTTTTTTGCCGAACGGTCCGCAGGTAAGTTGCAGGCCTTGGAGGGCGTTGAAGCACGAACGGTTGAGACCGTTGGCGTGATCGGTGCCGGCACCATGGGGAGCGCTATCGCTGCCGCGTTTCTTGATGCAGGTATGCGTGTAACCCTCGTAGAGCAGACCGCTGCCAAGCTATCGGCGGGCTATGCGCTGCTTTCTGATCTGTACGAGCGCCAAGTCAAGAGTGGACGTCTCGATCCGGCTGCGCGCGATGCGCGTCTGGCGAGCGTCAAAGCGACTCTGCATTACGAAGATCTCGCCTCCTGTCAATTGATCGTCGAGGCTGTGTTCGAGGAGCTTCAGGTCAAGCTCGACATTCTGCACAAGCTGGCGTCCGTCGCGGGGCCTCAGACGATCATCGCCACTAACACCTCGTATCTGGACGTTGATGTCATCGCGGCAGCTCACACTTATCCGGAAAACGTGTGCGGTTTGCATTTTTTCAGTCCAGCCAACGTGATGAAGCTGCTGGAAATCGTCGACGCTGAACGTACTTCGCCGACCACACTCGCCACGGCTTTGGCGGTCGCCAAGCGCTTGAAGAAAGTGCCGATTGTCGCGAGAAATGCCTTTGGCTTTATAGGCAACCGCATCTATTCGGCTTACCGACGCCAGGCTGAATTTTTGATGGAGGAGGGCGCGTCGCCGTACGACATTGATTCGGCGATGGAAGCGTTTGGATTTGCCATGGGGCCTTTTGCCGTGGCAGATCTTTCGGGGCTTGATATCGCGTGGCGGATGCGTAAAGCGCAAGCGGCACAGCGTAACCCTGAAGCGCGATATGTCGCGATTCCTGATGTGCTGTGCGAGCGAGGCCACCTGGGTCGTAAGACAGGCGCAGGATACTACCGGTACGCCGAAGGCAAGCGCGAGCCCGATCCTCTTGTCCTCGATCTGATTACTGAGTACCGAGCGGATAACCGAGTCGTCCCTAAACAATTTACGACGGAACACATCCAACGGCGGCTTCTGTTAGCGATCGTCAATGAAGCTGCATTGGTGATGGCTGAGGGGGTAGCCACCAGTGAAGTCGATATCGATCTTGCCTTCGTCAATGGTTACGGCTTTGCGCGCTGGCAAGGCGGCCCAGTGTTCTGGGCCAAGGGGCAGGATCCTGCTCAGTTGCGTGAAGAGTGGGCCGCACTCGGCGTTGTGAGTGGCCCTGGTGTCCCCTTGGGCGACCTTTCAGTATTGGGAATCTGACGTATGGATGCTTACTCGATGCAAAGTCAGTCATACCCACGCCTTGGTAGCCGCATCGGCGGCAAGCGGATCGAAACCGGCGACGTGCTCATCGCTGTAGAAAATCCGGCGACCGGTGAAATCCTCGGCCAGTTACCTTATTTAGATAGGCCGAGTGTAGAGGCTGCAGCTGTATCCTCAGCCCAGGCATTCAAGGTATGGCGCAACTATTCCCCCGTGGACCGCGCCCAAGTCCTGCATCGCACTGCACGGCTATTGCTAGCCCGTAAGGATGAGCTGGCCAGGCTCATTACGGTTGAGCTGGGTAAGCCCTACGAAGAGTCACTGCGCGAAGCCCAAACCGCGGCTGAATTGTTTGAGTGGGCAGCCGAGGAAGCTCGTCGCGCTTATGGACGGACGATCCCTGGTCGGTCATCGGACGTCAGCCAGTACACGGTCTATGAGCCCATCGGTCCGGTTGCCGGGTTTTCAGGGTGGAATGCTCCAGCCATCACGCCTGCGCGCAAGATCTCCGGTGCATTGGCCGCAGGTTGTTCGATCGTCATGAAACCTTCCGAGGCCACTCCAGGGTGCGCCTTGCTGATTGCGGATGCTCTCGAGGAAGCAGGGCTTCCTCCGGGAACCTGCAACATCGTGTTTGGTGATGCCGCAATGGTCTCGGAATGTTTACTGGACGATCCCGTGATCAAGATGCTGACCTTCACCGGGTCTACGCCGATCGGTAAGCAGTTGGCTGAGCGAGCGGCCAGAACGCTCAAGCGCATGACGCTGGAACTGGGCGGTTACGCCTGCGCGATGATCTTTCCTGACGTCGACGTCGATGCGGTCGCCGACAGTGCAGTGACCGCGGCATATCGCAACTCTGGACAGGTATGCACATCGCCCACTCGGTTTCTGGTGCATGAGTCTATCTACCCGCGTTTCGTCGAGCGGTTCAGTCGTGGCGTTGCGGCGCTAAGGGTGGGAAATGGCCTGGCCCGCGAAACGCAAATGGGGCCATTGGCCAATGCTAGGGCGGTGGCTTCGATGCAGCGGTTGGTCGACGATGCGCGCATGCGAGGCGTGCATGTTGCCGTCGGCGGAGAGCGTATCGACGCTCCCGGACACTTCTACCAGCCCACGGTGTTGGTCGGACTGACCGACGATTGCCTGGCAGCCCAGCATGAGCCGTTTGGACCGGTAAAAGGCATCACGCCGTTCAGAGAACTCGATGAAGCGCTCGCCATCGCTAACCGCCTGCCGTTTGGACTGGCGTCCTATTTGTGGACTCACGACACGCGAGTGGTGGGGGCTGTAGCGAACCAGATCGAAGCCGGCTCGCTGGCTGTAAATCAGTGGAGTGTCTCTTCACCAGAGACTCCGTTCGGCGGTGTGAAGGACAGTGGGCAGGGGCATGAAGGGGGAATTGAGGGCGCGCAGTCTTTTATGCAGATGAGGTTCGTCTCGCAGAAGTATTGAGGAAGTTTTATCGCGGCGTGCTGCAACTGGCATGTCCGCCACTACAACAATAATTTCAAGAACTGGCGGTATCCCATGAACACGAATCGACACGAGACGATCGCCAAGATTGTCGGCAATGAAAAATATCAGGCATTAGTACGGACGCGCTCACGCTTTGCGCTGAAGCTTTCGGTATTTGTCCTGGTTATCTATTACGCCTTCATGATGATCGTGGCGTTCAAACCCGCGTTGTTGAAGACACCGGTGAGCGACACCTCGGTGATCTCCATCGGCTTTCCGATTGCAGTGCTGATGTTTGTGCTGTTTTGGCTGCTCACCGGCTGGTACGTGCATCGGTCCAATACAAGGTACGACCCAATGAGCCGGGATGTGATTCAGGAGGTGCTCAAGTGAACGGGCTATTTTCCAAACTCTCTCTATTGGTTCTCTTGTCTGTTGCGACCTCATCCTTCGCCGCTGATATCGGAGCCACAGCCAAGCAACCGTTGAACATCGAAGCCATAGGCATGTTCTGCGTGTTTGTCCTGGTCACGCTGAGCATCACGTATTGGGCGTCCCGCAAAACACATACGGCTTCAGACTTTTACACCGCAGGGGGCGGCATCACGGGCTTCCAGAATGGCCTTGCGATTGCGGGTGATTACATGTCTGCAGCGACTCTGCTAGGTCTGTCCAGTCTGATCTTCGCCCGAGGTTTTGACGGCATCATCTATTCGATCGGCTTCTTCGTGGGATGGCCATTGATCCTGTTTCTCATGGCCGAACGGCTACGTAATCTCGGGCGGTATACCTTCGCGGACATCGTGACGTATCGGCTTGATGAGATGCGTACACGGTCGCTTTCCGCATTTGGATCGCTGTCAGTCGTGTGCTTCTACCTGATCGTGCAGATGGTCGGTGCGGGTCAGCTCATCAAGCTGCTGTTCGGGCTCGATTACAAAGTGGCCGTCATCATGGTGGGGGTCTTGATGATGCTCTACGTGACGTTCGGCGGCATGCTGGCGACCACCTGGGTGCAGATCATTAAAGCTGTCCTCCTGCTCCTCGCTGGCACCTTCTTGACTGTTCTGGTGTTCGCGCACTTTGGTTTCAGCCTTGATGTGCTCATGAACAAAGCCGTGGAAAACCACAAAAGCGGCATCAACATCATGAGCCCGGGTAACCTGCTATCGGACCCAGTGTCCGCCGTCTCCCTATCCTTGGGTTTGATGTTTGGCACTGCGGGATTGCCCCACATCCTCATGCGCTTCTTCACCGTTTCCAATGCGGTGGAAGCACGTAAATCAGTGTTCTACGCCACCGGCTTTATCGGTTACTTCTTCGTTCTGGTTGCTGTGCTGGGAATGGCTGCGATCTCGATCGTTGGTACAGATCCGCAGTACTACGAAGGTGGGATCCTCGGCGGCAAGATGCTGGGCGGTAACAACATGGTCGCGATGCATTTGTCGCAAGCGTTGGGCGGGAGCTTGTTCCTCGGATTTTTCTCGGCCGTCGCGTTCTCGACGATTCTTGCTGTGGTTTCAGGTTTGGCGCTGGCGGGCGCATCTTCAATTTCCCATGACCTGTACGCAACACTCTTTCGCAAGGGTAAAGCGAGCGAGCGTTCAGAGCTGAAGGTCACCAAGATCTCGACTGTCTGCATAGGGATCGTTGCAATCTTCTTGGGCGTTGCTTTCGAAAACCAGAACCTGACATTCCTGACCGGTTTGGCGTTCGGCATCGCGGCATCTTCCAATTTTCCGGTCCTGATCCTCTCCATGTACTGGAAAGGTCTGACCTCGCTGGGTGCCGTGATCGGTGGCCTTGCTGGTCTCGTCAGCGCGCTTGTGCTGGTGCTGCTTTCACCTAGCGTCTGGGTTCAGGTACTGGGCAATCCGCAAGCAATCTTTCCGTATGACCAACCGGCACTGTTCTCGATGCCATTGGCTTTCGTTGTGATCTACGTGGTTTCGAAACTGGATAGCAGTGCGAAGGGCAGGGCTGAACAGGATGCATTCGAGGACCTGTCCGTGCACGCAGAGTTGGGCTTAAACGTCGCGGCTCCTAGCGCTCATTGAGCTGGGCGCATTCAGCAGCCGTTCCAGGTTTGGGTAATTAATAAGGTGTTTCCATGAGTCGTGACGTTTATATCTGCGACGCCGTTCGCACGCCAGTCGGTCGGTTCGGTGGGGGGCTTTCGAGTGTTCGTGCAGATGACCTTGCAGCTGTTCCACTTAAAGCACTGATCGAACGTAATCCTTCGGTGGACTGGTCTCTGCTGGATGAAGTATTTCTCGGCTGTGCTAACCAGGCGGGGGAAGATAACCGCAACGTGGCTCGCATGGCGTTACTGCTCGCAGGCTTCGACGAATCTATTCCCGGCGTGACTCTCAACCGGCTGTGTGCTTCTGGCTTGGACGCCGTCGGAGCTGCGTTTCGCGCGATCGCTTCAGGCGAGATGGCGCTGGCGATTGCTGGCGGAGTCGAGTCCATGACACGTGCTCCGTATGTGATGGGCAAAGCCGATAGCGCGTTCGGCCGAACACAAAAAATTGAAGACACGACCATAGGCTGGCGGTTCGTAAACCCGGCGATGCAGAGTGTTCACGGCGTCGATTCGATGCCGCAAACCGCGGACAACGTTGCATCTGCCTACAACGTTTCTCGCGAGGACCAGGATGCGTTTGCCTTGCGCAGTCAGCAGCGTGCAGCTCGCGCGCAAGAGACGAACTTCTTCGCCGAAGAAATAGTGCCGGTGCTGATCAAAGGCCGAAAGGGCGACACGATCATTGATCGCGATGAGCATCTGCGTCCTGAGACAACGTTGGAGGCGCTCGCGAAACTCAAGCCTGTCAATGGCTCGGGTAACACCGTCACGGCCGGCAACGCTTCGGGAGTAAACGACGGCGCCGTGGCGATGATCCTGGCCTCGGCAGACGCAGTCCGTGCTCATGGCTTGAAGCCACGGGCCCGCATTCTAGGGGCTGCGAGTGCCGGCGTCGCACCACGCCTGATGGGCATTGGGCCGGTGCCAGCCGTTCGTAAGCTGCTCGCGAGATTGGGTCTCAACATGCATGACTTTGACGCCGTCGAACTCAACGAGGCATTCGCAAGCCAAGCCCTTGCCGTGCTTCGCGAATTGGGGCTTGAAGATGACAGCGTGGTTGTGAACCCCAACGGCGGGGCTATCGCTTTGGGGCATCCGTTAGGGGCAAGTGGTGCACGATTAGTACTGACACTCCTTCATCAATTGGAAAGCACAGCAGGCCGTAAAGGGCTGGCGACGATGTGCGTCGGTGTCGGCCAGGGGGTAGCGCTAGCGTTGGAGCGAATCGATTCCCCACAGGTGGGATGAGGTCAAAGCAGGCCTTCTTAGTCGCCTGATTCGAAGTTGATCAAGCAGTAAAACCCGCAACGGATTTTATCCGTTGCGCGGGTTCGTTTTGCCCAAAAAAAAGTCAACACACGACAGTGAGTACAATAAAAATGAAAATAACACCTTCGCCCACCTCACGATTCATCGGCACGTTGTGCATAGGCACTGCGGTTAGTTCAAGTGCGATAGCGGATTTCTTATCCGATAGCCATGCAACCTTGGGATTGCGGAATTACTACATCAATAGCGATTTTCGAGATGGCAGCGCTGCCCCATCAAAAAGCGAAGAATGGGCGCAGGGTTTCATGTTGAGGTTCGAGTCTGGGTACACCAGCGGGCCGGTCGGGTTTGGCGTCGACGCGTTAGGTCTTGCGGCAGTCAAGCTGGATGGCGGCAAGGGGCATCATCCTGGCGGTTCCATGATCCCTGACGCCTCTGATGGCTCTGGAGTGGACGAGTGGAGCCGACTGGGCGTTACAGGCAAAGCCCGCTTTTCCAAAACTGAGCTGCGCTACGGAACGCTAATGCCGAAGTTGCCAATTTTGGTCTCTAGCGATGCGCGTTTGCTTCCGCAGACGTTTGAAGGTTTGTTGGTGACTTCCAAAGAGATCGATGATTTGACGCTGACTGGCGGCTGGATCGATAAGGCAACGGGCCGCGCTTCCACCAACCGGACAGGCCTCGCGGTGCTGGGTCCGGCTACCGGAAATCAGGAGAGCGACGGTTTGTTTCTGGCAGGGGCGGACTACAAGATAACCAAGCAGCTCACAGGGCAGTACTACTACTCGAATCTCAAGGACTACTACACGCAGAACTTTCTGGGTTTGGTTCATCTGTTCCCGATTGGCGAAAATCAATCGTTGAAGACCGATCTTCGGTATTTTCGCACCCGCTCGGACGGTGCGAATAGCTCTGCTTCCGGCCGGGCTGACGGCTATCGGGTAGGGGGGTACACCAAGGACGCTACCGGTGAAATCGATAACGATACCTGGTCCGCCTATATGACCTATTCCCACGGGTCCCACACGTTTACTGCTGGCTATCAGCGGGTGTCCGATGACAGTAATTTCGTCCAGCCAAATCAGAACGGCTTGGGTGAGGGTGCTGTAGGTGCCGCCATTTACTTGTACACAGACCGACTCGTTGGGCAGTTCAACCGAGCCGGTGAAAACACCAAGTACGGCGCCTATGGGTACGATTTCACCGCGCTCGGTGTACCTGGACTGACCACCTCGATTTCCTACTACGGCGGGGAGGGGATCAGGACGACATCGGGGCGGGATGCCAATGAGTGGGAGCGCGACCTGTTTGTCGACTACGTCATACAAAGTGGTCCCCTCAAGGGCGTTGGGCTTGGCTGGCGCAATATTATGTACAGAGGTGATATTCAGCGTGACCAAGACGAGAACCGCCTGATCATCAGTTACGCGTTCTCTCTGCTTTAGCAAAAGGGCTTGATGCGACGCTCGTGCGCCTGGACGCCGAGCGTTTGTTTCTGAACATTCCGCTGCTCTGATGTTCAGCCGGGTAAACCGCTCGCAGCCCATTCCAGACTATCGTATTCGCAATCGTTGAAGGCTCCCAGGTCGAAATTCGTCTTTGTTATACGAGTGGCCTTGATTGATGGTCAAAATTGATATAGCGTTCACTATATAGGTGTTGCCCAGATCATTGTTATTTCATATGGGCTCGCGTCGCGGTGCTTTGGGATCGTTTAGGTGTGATCTACAGATTTCAGGGGCAGTGACTCCTTAATATCCTTTGAGGAGGTCTTGCCTGAACCGCGGTACGCGAACTTTTCATCAGGCAGTGCTTTGCGAATGCCCAACGCGGGACAGCCGGCGCCGGGCGCGCTGACCGCATCTTCGATTGAAAGTATTCCGCTCGGCTAATTCAAAGATATGGGTCGATGCTTGTAGCAATCACGTTCTAAGCGTCCATGAACAGGCCAATTCACGGTCCTTCAGGACGGTAGTCAGGGAGTGTTTAATGTCGTACGTTGCGCAGACAGAACAGAATAACTTCCATCGTTCGGGGCATTTGAAGTATTTGACGTTCGTCATGCTGTCGTTGTTCGCCGCCTCGAGCGCGCCTACGCCGCTTTATCATGTTTATCAGCAGGTTTGGGGTTTCTCGTCAGCAATAATGACGCTCATTTTCGCCGTCTATGCACTGAGTCTTCTGATCGCTGTGCTGGTGTTTGGGTCGCTATCTGATTACATGGGTCGCCGACCTATCATATTCCTTGCGCTGGCACTTGAGATCTTATCGCTGCTTTTGTTCATTTACGCGACAGACGTGAGATGGCTAATCGCAGCTCGTGCCCTTCAAGGTTTGGCAACGGGTATTGCCTCCAGTGCTTTAGGCGCAGCGATGTTGGACGCTGACATAGTAAAGGGTCCGTTGGTCAACAGTATCGCTCCCTTCTTCGGGCTTGCCTTGGGTGCGCTCGGCACAAGTTTGTTGGTGGAGTACGCGCCGCTACCGCTGTCACTGTGCTACATCCTTATGTTGGCGATGTTTGCCGGGCAGATGCTTTATCTGTTGTGGCTTCCAGAGACAGTTACCCCCCAGCCAGGTGTTCTAAGCACGCTCAAGCCTAAACTGTTTGTTCCAACACGCGCTCGAGGTACCTTTTTATTGGTGATGCCAGCGGACATCGCCTTCTGGGCATTGGGAGGGTTCTTTCTTTCTCTAGCACCCTCATTGTTGGAGTTGGCAACGGGCTCGAAATCGATACTCAGCGGGGGCCTTGCCGTTGCAGCGTTTACTGTAAGCGGCGCTGTGTCAATTTCGACTGTCCGAATGAGGCCTCCTCAATCTGCCCTTTTGATAGGTTGCAGCTTTTTAGGGCTTGGGATGCCGGTACTGCTGTTAGCGGTCAATATTGGCTCATTGTGGATTTTCTTCCTCGGGGCAGTTGTGGCGGGCATCGGCTCAGGTGCTAGCTTTCTCGGTGCCTTAAGTCTGCTAATGCCTCTGGCTCGCCCTCATGAGCGCGCTGGACTGATGTCGACGTTTCTTGCGCTGAGTTACTTATCGTTTAGCGCTCCAGCGCTCGCGGCTGGTTTCGCGATTAAGACGCAGGGACTTATTTTGACCACGAATGTGTATGGAGGTGTAGTGCTGATCCTGGCCTTGCTGGCCCTAGGCAGACTGCTGGTCACGCGCACGGCTTCTGCACGCTCTTAGGAAGTGCTACTGAGTTCCAGAGAACGCGCGGTGGCCTGTCGCAGCTTGCGATAGTGGAGTATTGAAACAAGACGTTCTGTTGTTTCAGGCGCTGTTAAATGCATTCGCCATTTTTGGCTTATGCTAAAAAATTGTTTTTCAACGCTGCGACGAAAATTCAAGGGTTGGCATGCCTCACTTTTTAACTTCATTGATCTGTGTGATTTTGTCCGTGGGCACGGGCTATGCCGCGGACGCGCCCATAAAATATGACGATAAGACAGAGGTACTTCTGGGACGCCTCGGGCCTCCATCGAAGGATGTAATGCGCCTGTTTCAAGGCGTGGGCATGAAAAACGTGCGATACCATCCAGTCACCGAGGAGGAGCGCGAGAAAATAGGGGCCGCTCTCGCTTCGCTGCCTGATATACATCGAAAGGTCTTAGTCGATCATCTGGACCGGCTTAGCTTTGTAGACGGTATCCTTGGGGCGGGCACAGGGTTGACCAGCGCCTCCAACACTAAAGGCTCCTATTCAGTTACATTTCGGGCGAGCCTCATTAATGAGTCGCTGACAGAGTTTCTAACGACCAAAGAACGCACATTGTTTAACAACGTAAAGGATGGTCCTATTATAACGGTGACCGCGAAAGGACTGGATGCTCTTCCGTTTGGGTTGCTTCACGAATCAACGCATATGGTCGATTCTACTTTCGGAATATGGCGCGATCTGAACCAACCCTTGATCCATGACATATGGAAGGACGCCAGCGATTTGAAGGTGCCCTACGCGAATTCTGCAGTCACCGGTACTGATTTCAGAGGGAAAGGCAGGGTATCGGTCCGCAAGGCCCAGTCTATATATGATGCAATGCAGGACTCTCCTTTTGTGAGCCTTTATTCCACAGCATCCGCAGGTGAAGACATAGCCGAGCTGGTCGCTTGGTATATCGAGTTGAAGCGTTTCAATGCGGATCTGGTAATAGAGCTTTCATCTGCATCCGGCGAGACGATAAAGCGTTATAGGCCACTTGAGTTTCGACGGGTAAAAGACCGATTCGAGGCCGTTCAAAAGTTAATGTCCATGCTGGAAGAAAGTGCTGCCGTATCTAGGTGAGTAATCTTCCTGATCTATTCAGTCTATGGTGGCATATGCGAAGTTTAGGGGGAGGGGAGTCCGGCATGATCTTTAAGTTGAGGTAATCACCCTTGCCATCCAATAGACTGCGGAGTTTATCAAAGCCGTGCTGCTCGACATGATTTACTTCAGCAGCGGTTGGACGTATACGGGGCCGACAGGCGCTTCCTTTGATATCCACTGATGACCGGAATGGATCATGGTCGTCTGACGCTGGGACAAGACAAATGACCGAAAAAAAGTATTCATTAGTGACTGCAAACGAAACACTCCTGATCGAGCGCGAAGTCCAGCGCCTTCTCACAGCCTTTGTGCATAAGATCGATGACGGCAAGTTCGGCGAGGCTGCCGAGCTGTTCTTGCATGGTGAGTACGAGGTCGAAGGCTCTAAGTTCGTGGGGCGTGACGCCGTAGAGAGCTTCCTCAACGGGTTGGTGCAGCCTCATCACGACGGTGTGCGTCGTACCTGGCATTCGATCACTAACATAGCGGTTGAGATTGACCCATTAGGCGATAGCGCCTCGAGTGTCAGCTATTACACCGTTCATCAGCAGCTTGAAGGTCATCCCTTTGAGCTGGTACGAGCCGGGCGATGGCACGATACCTTCGAGCTCTTTAGCGGGGATTGGAGATTCAAATCTCGTGTGAGCGAACTCCGCATGTCGGGGCTGGCCGGTCTACCATCAGTTTAGAGGATTGCACCCAACGCTAGCGGTGTCAGAGGCATGAGTCGAACCCGGCAAGCGTTCAATCGAGTGACCCAAACGATGCTGTCTGTGGCAGACATAGCTGCCCGTCTTGGCGTGTCCATCGCAATCTAGAGTCTCCCTCATCGCCGCTCAGCACCGGGATCAGCGCGGCGGATCGCAATCGTGAGAACAGTAGTTATGAATATTCCTTATAGCGATCGCTAAATAAGAGCTTGCGTGTTCGGCCTTATATAGTGTTTGCTATAAGCAGATTCATCACTAACCCACTCCAAAAAGGCGTTCCCATGAGTTTTGATAACAAGGTTGTGCTGGTAACAGGTGGTTCATCAGGTATCGGGCTGGCAATCGCCAAGATTTTCTCGGATCAAGGCGCTCATCTGGTCATCACCGGTCGCAAACAGGACCGTCTGGACGAAGCCAAGGCGGTCCTCGGTACGAACGTCGTCGCCATCAAGGCCGATGTCGCCGACTTGAACGAGCTCGCCGGCCTCTTTGATCAGATCAAGGCGTTGCATGGCCGCATCGACGTTTTGGTAGCGAATGCAGGCATTGGTCAGATATCACCTTTAGGCTCGATCACCGAGGCAGGTTTCGATCTGGCGTTCAACACCAATGTGAAGGGGGTGACGTTCACTGTCCAAGGAGCTTTGCCACTGATGGGGCAAGGCGGCAGCGTTGTCATCATCGGTTCTACTGCATCGATGAACCCGGGTGGCGGATTGAGCGTTTATGGAGCAACCAAAGCGGCACTCCGCAGCCTTGTAAGAAGCTGGATTTTGGATATCAAGGGCTCTGGCGTGCGCATCAACCTGCTGAGTCCTGGTCCTGTCGATACTGATTCATTACGCAATATGCTGGGATCAGACGCAGACTCGATCCTCGAATTTCTGAACGACAAAAGCACATTGGGTCGAATTGGTCAGGCAGATGAGATTGGTAAAGCGGTCGCTTTCCTAGCCAGCAATGACTCGAGCTACATCAATGGGGTTGAGCTGTTTGCAGATGGCGGTGCTTCTCAGGTGTAAACCCCCGTATGCGTGTTGCATATCCACGAATGCAGCACGCATACGTTTACATTTGTTGTGGTCGTGAGCGCCGTCTTCGCGAGCGGTGTGTCGTTGCCGATTGACGAAGAAAAAGGTCGTTGCTCGGACAGTATTCCGGGTGAAGGGACTGGGATCACAGCGCTTGTGGAGTAGGGCGGTCACTACTCCATCACCTTGTGCGAGCATCAGCCCAACGACCCCGAGCTCCAATCCGTTGCCAGTCGCCCTGTTATGCCAGTGCCTGCGGCCATGTCATACGCTGACAAATACATGCTCCGCATTCCAGATCTAGCATCCAGGGCTCCGCGTTACGACGACCTCACAAAACCTCGTGATTTCACCAGGCCCACTTGCCTGGCAACTACCAATATCCGTCTCGTTAGCGCAGCCAAGGCGCGTGGTCTTGACGTTGGCAACTACCACGGTGAGCAGGTCCGCTGCCAGTGCTACACGCAGCAGATATCTCGAATGAGTACTTCGCATGTGTTCTGCATGGATGTCGTTCAAAACGGCTATTTTGATGACAGTAGGCTCCAGCGCACGTTAGCAATACCGAACGGCATAGCTTCCGACGTATCATCAGTAGCGCCGTCCGAAGGTCCGCGGCGAATGCCCGCGGCCGCGGACCGCAGGACACAAGTAGCGCCGTCGTCTATTCGGATACTGATCCGTAGGTTGGGCTGATGGATCGCTCAGTCTGCCGGGATGAGATTTAGCGACAGATTGAGGGAATGGATTCTGATGACGCTGCTGCGCATCTATCTCTAGGCGGGTTCGTATAATGGCCCGGCTTATGTTGAGCGGCCTGTGGAAAATGCCCTCGGCACCACGGGGCGCGTAACATAGGCCGCATTATGCGAACGCCACTTCTCATCCCCGATCACCTGGTGCGCGATGCCCGGCTCTATGCCCCGTCGCGTGACCCTCTCGATGCTGTCTGCCATTGCCTTGCTGATTACCCTCGGCTCGTCGCAGAAGCTCGCCAAATGCGTTCTAGGCTTCACCAGCTCGACATGGAGGCCGCTGACCTCGATGCTCGCGTTCAGGCTCTCCAGAGCGCCTGCAGGGCAATCCTCGACCTCTAGCCGTACCTCGACTGCCCGAAGGGCATTAGGCGCCACTCGTTCTTCTGCCGGCCGTTGAAACATCCGCGCCGACACCCGGCAACGCCGGCCGGTCTTCCGCCCAACAAAAAACCCCCAGCGATCGCCGGATCACTGAGGGTTCTTTTGCGTGCCAGACGCTCGTAGCGCCTTCGTCATTCGTCCGCGTGCCGGTCCAACCGCTTTTCCCCTTGCACGTTTCCTGCGCGAAGCCAGCGCGGTCCCGTGACGTGAATCACCATCGCCGGACAGGTCCCGGTAGGTCCCATCTCAATGCTGTGCTTTTCCGCTTTTCGATCTGGAGCTGGGGAGGGTGCTGGAGTCATCCCGGCGCAGCCGGGTCCACCATCTCTAATGGTGGACTCTTGTCTCATGGTGAGACTTTTCGACTACTCAGCCTCGATCTTCAGTTCTCCGTCCGAGCTGACCTGCACAAGCTTCGTTGCATTGTCAAGTATGTAATGTGCCAACTCGCTGTCGCGTAGCGGCTGCCTGCCTTTTTTGACAAGTAACTTATTGATTTCTACGCACTTATGTCTGAGCGCTTCTTGTTCGGCGTTTGAAAGCCGCAGCGTTGCTGGCATGTCGCTATTACCTGTCATCTGAAAATCCCTCCGAGTGTACGTGCATGCATGTGATTTGTGTTGACGTATGCAAGTTCCCACGTATACATTCCGCGCAAATGTGATTTGCATGCATGCACGCATGCAGTCGTTTTCACTTCTGGACGGACCCTGATGCTCGACCGCATACACCTCTTCATCCCGTTCCTGTCAGATTTCGTTGATCTGCTCAACGTCGAGGGCAGAGAAGAGCCGGTTCATATTGTTCGTGGTGGCCTGGAAGGTTTGGGCGCTGCCGGTGTTCGTTTGGCTTCTTCCTCTGTGGTCGTTGACCCTGTCACCGGTGAAAAACGCTGCGAAGACTTACGTCATCCGTGGGAATCTCTCTCGACCGGCTTTACCCCCATGGCCGTCAAGGTCTTCCATGAGTCTATGGGCAAACGTGCAATGCCCGGTGTTGAGTTAAAAGCCAGTCCCGCAAAGCTTCTTCAGGGACATAACGTCTTTGGTCCCACTGATATTGCGCTTGGCGCCGCTGAAATGTGGCAGTGGTTAGCGATTGCATATCCCGGCCTTACAAAGATGCTCGACTTAGAGAAAGCAGAGGTTTACGACATTGACTGTACTTACAGCGCACGCCTTCCTGATGAGCGCACAGCGCTTCAAGCCATCGAGGCTATCCGTGGTGTTAGCAACGGCCAAACTAAGGGCAGGGGGGATGACTATCAAACCACCGCATATTTTGGGGCTAAAGATAGTCGTCTCCGTAAGCTGAAACTTTACCTCAAACATCCCGAGTTCCTGCAGCAACTCGAAGAAGCTAAGAATGCTCGCGCTGGTGATCTTTCAGCTGCACGGACAGCTAGGGTTTTATCCGACCCAAGGCTCGACCAGTGGGCTAGGTGCCTTCTTCGCATTGAAGCAACTGTTGCTAAGCGTTGGCTGAATCGCCGAGGAATACCCAACACACTCATTGGGCTATGCAAGTTTCAGGAAGACTTTCAGGCCAAGGGTATCTGCTTTATTCAGTGGTGTTGGAAAGAAGTGACGAAAGAATTGTTTGCAGCCTTTGAGGGCATGACCATGAGAGTCATTAACGATGAAACAGTGCTTACTGCACTGATAGACAAGCATACAAAACGTACTAAAGATCGCATGACTAAAGAGAGGGTTGTTGATGGCGTTGTCGTCCCCTCAATCGTCATTCCCGGTAAGCTAAGTGATTCTCACGCACGTAGCCTTTTTCGTACTTATCGAAGCATTAAAGAGTACGGCTGGCAGGAAACCATGGATTCAATGAGTCGTGCCAGTTTCTACCGCCACGTTTCTGATATTTGTGAGTGTGGAATTTCAAAGGCCGCACTCCAAAAACTCAAAGATTCTGATCGGAAGAACAATGTTGTTCCTCTGTTGCGTTTCCTTGATGTTGATTTCAGCGCTCAACTGCCTCATTGGTACGAAGAGCCTCGCTTTAAAGCTGCATAAACGCCCGTTGGGCATAAACGTCGCTGGCATTGATCTGGCGTCCAACTTAGTAAGAGGGCTTCAAAATGAGTTTGACAGTTTTGGTAGAGGTTAACGGTATTTCTCGCTCTGGTACCTCCGGCAAGGGTAACCCTTATTGCATGTATGAGGGTTATGTTCATCTTCCTAACGTGCCTTACCCGCAAAAGGCAAGTTTCTACGCACAGAGTTCGGCTGAGGCACCACAGCCTGGAACTTACGAAGTTGATGTTATCCTCGACGTTCGTGACGGTCGTATCACCCTGGAAGTTGATCCCCGTCAGGGCCGCCGTAAAAACCTCCCACCTCTCTCAGCAGCAATGACCAAGACCGCGTAAATGTCTTCATATTTCTACTGTCCGGGTGTGGCAAGCGTCTCTGCGACGACAGTCGAGTGTTCCGTTGCAATCCAGACTTACACGCCGCCTGAGTCTGGAAGCTTCACGATAGACGATTTCAATCAGTTGTTTGTCATCCTTCTGATGTACTGGGCGATGCATTTCGTCTTTCTTCAGATAAAAAAAGCAATCGAGCAATAACGCTCACTCAACTAAAAGGTGTTCCGAAATGACTCTTTCCAATAAACCCGTTCGTGTTGGTTTTGTTTCCAAGGTAGTAACGCTCGGCTCGTTGATGGCAGGCGCTGGTATGGCTTCTGCAGCCGGTACTGATATTGACGTCAGCGCTGTTGTTTCTTCGCTCACCTCTGGTATTGGCACCGTGACTTCCATCGGCATTGCTGCGCTCAGTCTGGTGGTAGTGATTAAGCTCTTCAAGTATGTGAAGAGCGCGCTGTAAGGTTAAACCCCGGCGCTTGTTGCCCACGTGCAATACGGGGGCATTTCTTAAAAGTTGGGTGAGCGAGTCGCGAAGTATGAGCGACCGCTAACCCAACTTACTCCCCTCGTAATTTCTGGTACACATATGAGCCGCTTCGTACTTACGCTCGCGAGCGTCATTATTCTATTTTTTAACACTGCCCAAGCTGCTGACTACAGCTGGTCAAATAGCACTGGCGATTATTCTAACCCGCGTGACGCATGCGACGGCGCTGCATCCATTTCATACCCTGGCTGGGGCCGCACGCTGCAGTCCCTTGTTGTCAACGATGATACTGCTTCTTGTCGTTATATCGTTTTTAGTCCCTCCGATGGCTCAGGTTATTATTTTGACACGTCTGCGCATCGCAATGGTTCCTCTTGCCCCGCTGGCAGCACGTATAACGATAAGACTGGAGCATGTGATCCGGCTCCTGGTGGAAAATGTTCTCCAAAGAAAGGTCAGTCTTCTCAAAAGATGCACTGGCTTTCTACTACTGACGAGCCTTCCGGGGAGATTTCTGTCGATGGCTGTGCGGCTTCTGTAAAGAGTTTTCTCTGTTTGACAGCTGCTCCGTCTACGTACTCTTGCACTGGTAACGCGGAGTTTACGGGCGAGGAGCTGCAACCTATGCCAACGGGAGCGGCTAGCGACTGTGCTGGTAAGGACTGTTCGAAAGATGATCCACAGGACGGAACTACAAACGACCCTTGTATCAAGCAGGATACCGGCGCTGGTTATACTTGCACTTCTAAAGTTGAGGATTCCAAAGTAGGCGAAACAAGCTGCGGTACTGCCAACGGTGTTTATGTTTGCACGCCCGTAACTAAGCCCGTTAAGACCACAATTTCACAGAGTACCGCTCAGCAGCAGACTGCTAATTCAGACGGTTCCCTCACTACGAAGAATGTGACAACAACTACTAAGACAACTTGCGTCGCTGATAAGTGTAGTTCTACCTCTTACACGACAACGACAAAGGGCGGCACAACTTCAACCGGTCAATCTGTCCCTGAGTCTTCAACCTGTACGGGTAAAGGTTGCCCCTCTCAAACAGGGTCTGGTGGCGGTGGGGGAGGTGGTAATTCTAAAGACGGGGAGCAGGGCAGTGCTGATTCGTCCTCTGATTGTTCCAAGCCACCTAGCTGTGATGGTGACGAATTTCTGTGCGCGATACTTGACCAGAATTTTAAAGACTCATGCGCATTGAGAGCGGAACCTACTGCCAAAGAGAAGGCGGCTAGTGATCAGGCTATTCAAAAGGAAGTTGCAGAAGTTGAGGCTAATCAGCAACAGATGGATAGCGATGTTTCTGGTTTGTTGTCTGGATTTAAAGCCGCAGCGCAGCCCGGTAGCGCTGGTGGCAAGTGCTATCCAGATAAGGAGTTTGAAATTAGCGGTCGAACTGTCGCTATGCCATTTAGCAAGATATGCGACCCTCTTATTCTTCTTCGCTATGCAATCATTGCTGGAGCATATCTTCTTGCTGCACGTATTTTAACCAGGGAGGCGTGATTATGTTTCAAGTGCTTTTCATTGCTGGTCAGGCTATCTTGATGTGGGTTCTTCCTCGGCTGCTCGCTGCCATTGGTGCAACCGCAGTATCAACTGCTGTCATTCTTCCGATTTACGAGTGGCTTAAGTTTCAGGTTTTGCAGCAGCTTGGTTCCATAGGTGGCGATGCTGCGAACTTTATCGATTTTCTTGGTATTCCCACTGCTATTTCAATTGTCTTCGCTGCCTATGCACTCAAGGTTTCTATTGCCGGTGCTAAGTCGGCGTTCTCCAAAAAGGCGGCTTCATAATGTTTAAGCTTGCTACCGGTTTGCCCGGTGAAGGTAAAACATCCAATGAATTATGGGATTTTCTTAACGCTCCCGAGTATCAGGGACGCCCTAAATATTGCACCCCTATTAATGGTTTTGAACCTGAAAAACATGGCGTAAAACCAATTGAGCATATAAAGGTTTGGCAGGATTTGCCTGATGGTTCCGTTATATTCTGCGATGAGGTGCAGGACTTTTGCGGCAGTGACCAATTCAAAGAACCACCTGAGTGGGTTAAACAGATTGCGCGTCATCGTCACCGAGGCTTTGATTTCATTGTCACAACCCAAAGCCCGATGTTTATACATCCGTTCGTTCGAAAGCTTAGCAAGCCTCACGTCCATTACCATCGCCCTTGGAATATGAAGGGTGTCCGTTATACGTTCGAGGCGGCTCAAAATGACCCATTGGCTAAGAGTTCCAAGGCTCTCGCCCAAAAGAAGTTTGTTACTCCCAACCCCGAGGTCTTTAAGCTTTATACTTCAACTGTCTTAGACACTCATAAATCAAAGCCACCTAAGAAACTGATCGTTTCTGCGATTTTAGCCATGCTTTTCCTCGTACTGGGTGGCGGTTACGCTGCTTACAAAGTCATGCACTTTGGCAAGGATGCTCAGAAACAAATAAACCCCGCTGCAGTTCAGGATATTGCTGCAACGAAATCTGTCCCTACTACAAAGTCTGATCTGATTACGCCGCCAACTTTGCCAGATCGTCCAGTGTGGACCGAAGACAGCGTTAAGCCTCGTATTAAGGGTCAGGCATTCACCGCGCCCATCTACGATAACCTCACTGCACCCACAGACTTTCCCAGGGTGGCTGCGTGCATGAGTTCCAAGAGCAAGGGCTGCCATTGCTATACACAGCAGGCGACACCGTTGGACATTCCTGAGGGCGCTTGCGAGGTCTTTGTTCGTGTCGGAAATTTCGATCCATGGCTTAGCAGTCGTCGCCAGCAGCAGCAGGTAGCTGCCAAGCAGAGTCCTGCATCTGAGCAGCAGCAAGTTGCTTCGGCAGATCCGTTAAGTCGCGGCCAGAAGTACACCGTAGTTGGCGACACTGAGACCCCAGCACGACCATGGAGAGCCCATCAATGAACGACATGAATCGTTACAATCCAACCTTTGAGCGCCTTGATCTACAAAATGCTCACGTAATCGAGTGGAAGTGGTTCTTGCAGGAGACCCGTGGTTTTCACTGGTACCGTAATCGATGCTGGGCGCACACTGAATTGAGCAACAGAACGTAACCCATTGATTTATAAAGAGCTTCGTATAATGTATATTATGTTAAATCACGTGTCGCATTCCGTCGATGAGTTGTGACGTCTGTTTCCTCCATCCTCGAAATCAGTGCCTGACGACAATGCTTCCCCTCCGCACTTGAGAGGTTTTTTCGAAACGGTTGCAAGACCGATATCTCGCTCTCGCGTCGAAAGACTTTTGGCTCCCAGACTGCAACAGCGATCAGAGACGGAGCTGCAACTCGGTAAGCATGTCGCTTTGGATTAAAGCCTCGCCAAACCTGCGGTGTCTTTGGGCTAACCATGCTCCCTGCTCGGAGGCGCGACGACTGGTGTGGCTACCCCGACCATGACTGAGCGCTGACCCAGTGCCCTTCTTTCGTTTCGGCATTCCACCAGATGGTATGCAGCAATGGGAATGTCCGGGCGATATGCAGCGCCTGGACTGGATCACTTTCAACGTAGTGGGTACACCCCAGTTGACGCGCATGGGTCGCCTTGAAACGGGCGACATCTGCAGGGGCATCGCTAAAGATGGACGGGTCTCTCATCACAAGCTTCAATCCCGCAAACCCATGACTGTTCAACCAGCGCTGAGTACGCTGTCGATCCATTTCAGGCCTGCCGGTAATAATCGCAACTATGTTGTTCAGCGCCGGGGTGACATCGTACGGCAGCAACCCATCTCTCTCGGCAAGCGCGGACTCCAGGCATTCCTCATAGACATGCAACGGCACGTCTGGAACTAGAACACCATCCAGATCAATACCGTAATAAGCGAAGGTATGGTCAGGGTCAACGTTCACTCTGGATCCGACTAAAGCCTCTTGCCACTGCGTTCGATACGCATCGGTAAACGCTTGGCGCTCCCAAGGGAAGATCGAGTAGTAACCCCGACTGTCCAGGGCATAGTGAGGTCTGATTCGGCTGAGGTCATCGTATGCGCCGGTCAGGGTCTGCACGACTATGCCTTGTCGCTCCAAGAACCGAACACAGTCGATCAGCGTAAATCCTGCGCCTGCAATGTCCTCGCACAACAAAACTTTTGAGCCTGCGTCTGGCATGGGAAGTGACGAGTCCCATGCCACGGTGCGCGTGGATCGCTCGTATCGCAGAAACCCGACCTCCACCCCTGTGACATGGGAAACCATTAAAGCCAAAGGCCCTCCCCCGCGCAGTACTCCCACAATGCGCTGAAAACATTCGGCTCGGAGGTGCACCTGCAGAGAGGAAATCCACTGATCCAGTTTTTGATATGAGACCTCAATCAGAGGTCTGCCCAAACGCTCGGCGCTGTCGTCAATCACAGAAGAACTCTTTGGTAACGAATGTCGATCGGGTGCCAAGGCCTTTTCCAAACCTCACCATTTGAGCAGCATCGGGCCGAGTAAACCGCCAACGGTCGCAGAGATAGTCATGCCCAGGACATAGCGAGCCGCCCAAAAAGACATTTCGATTTCTGGGCAATGCAGGCAGTAAATAAACGCTGCCGTGGCCCCGGCAATGAGGCCAGCAACGGCACCGGCCAAAGTCAGATGCGTAGGCGCAAGCCGCTTCATTGCGTGCAACAGGGCCCCCAACCCTGGAAGGGACAGCGCTGCGATATCGAGAGGGCAGCTGCGCCAAAGCCGATCCGACACCAAACTCCATGCGGTGCCACTCGGTGAATGATAAAGCGAAATTATTGAGGCTGATGCGATACAAACCAACGGCACAACAATGCCGAACCATGCCCCTCTTACTGCCTGTCCCGGCTGAGACAAACGACTGGCGACGATCAACCCACCCATCATCATCGAGAAGCTGAACCCGAGTTTTGCCCAGAAGACATCCGTCAAAATTGCAGCATGAATATCTGGACGGATACCTAGTATCGCGATGAGCAAAACTGTGCAACCAAGCAAACCACACGACATTGCATAGACCAGTCGGTTACGCACTTCATGTGGATCGACGGCAGAGGATGAGTCTGCAAGAAATTCTATGAGCCGCTTTGTATTCATTTTCTGCATGCCCAAGGCTTTGGGGTCACGGGGCAAAGGTTCATTTCGAACCGTTGCGATAGAAGGTAGCCAACACCTTGATTGCTCGATGCAACGCCACACGGACTGCGCCTTCGGACATTCCGAGTTGCCGGGCTGTATCCCGTACACTGCTTCCTTCAAGCGATATCAGTTCGACGATGTCACGTTGAGGGGATGAAAGCTGGCGCAAAAGCACCTCCAGCGAGGGACTCAGTGTGGGGTCAAAGCCCTCCTCTGCTGGGAGGCTTTCGATCACGTCATCCAAGGGCACCTCGACACGTCGACCACGACGGCGCATTGAATCGATGAACTTGTTCCGTGCGATCACCGAAATCCAAGGGCTAACTGGGTATCTCGCATCCCATGTGCCTCGCTTCAAATGGATCGCCAGTAAAACTTCTTGAACAACATCCTCTGCGTCAGCTTGGGCTCCGAATTGACTGCAACGGAACTTCACCAATCCCCGGAGATAGGGGGTTACTGATTCGAGAAACTGCCTATATGCATCTGTGTCCCCGGCGTTTCCCCGAGCGAGCAGGAGGCTCCATTTGACTTCAAGGCTTTCGGTCATGCTCCGCCTATGGCTTTCAAAACAGGCTGTTGAATGTTTGGGGTGCGACTTGGGATGCAGCATCGGAGATCGCCAATTGCTCGCCTCACAAGCCCCCCCGCAAGACGGGTTCGGGGACAGGTAGTCCGTTTCAGCTAATTCGTCTCCATCCCTGAATTTGTTACAGGCTTTTCATTTTTAATTTTCGCCATGGCCATGGGCTGATCAGTTATTCAGGGAGGATGCAGCATCCCCCGATCCATAAGGCCTGATAAAAATTTTGTTGCTGCTGTAACAAATAGGCAGTCACAAACGAAATCAGTAGCGTGAGTGGTGTACACCGAGCCGTTCCTAATCCCTCTTGAATGCAGAGGCCCCAATGACGCTGATGCAAAGGTTGAATGACTGGTCGAGCATGTCTCCACCCTCCTCTCCATTACCACCGTCGATCAATATTGATCCGCCGCTACTAGCCAGCCTGCTATCCATGACCTCGCTTGTTGAAGCGCGTGATCCCTATACCGGTGGGCATCTCTGGCGGGTTTCCAATATTGCTCACTGCTGGCACCAGAGGCGGGGCTTACCCATGCGGAAGTCCAATTGATCGCGCTGGGAGGCTCCGTTCATGACTTAGGGAAGATGATGAAGTGTCTGGCGATGCCAGGCGTCGTTTACAACGTTCATCCACTCGGTGCATGGAAACCCGTGCAGTATTTATGAGCATTTCTGATGACCGCAACGTCGCAACGGTTGTTTAATTTCATCGCTGGGGAACAGGGGCCCTGGCAGATACGAAGCAACACCAACCTGGTTGGTGCGCCATTGCCAACCGCGTCAAGGCTCGAGGTTGTAGGCAGCTGTACAGCGCCCCTCCAATACGTTTCTGCCTGGCAGCTACAAGGGATCACCAGCAACGATCGTTACGTAACCCGCGATGAGAAAACAGCCTTGACGGCTCGCCAGCCTGACCTCGGTCGCTCATCAGCGACCTGTGCAGCGCTGATCGCGCTCCGTAAGCATTCAGGTTGGTGGGGACTGACTCAGGATGAACGCAGAACCATCGTCGAAGAACAATCGAACCACATCGCCATCGGCATGAAGTACCTGCCGGCAATTGCGCGACGCTTGTACCATTGTCGAGATCTTGCACACTCACAACCGTTTGACTTCATTACCTGGTTTGAATTTGCCCCGCAAGACACTCCTGCATTTGACGAACTGTTGAAATCGCTACGTCGCTCAGTGGAATGGCAGTTCGTTGAGCGTGAGGTCGACATCCGAATGGTGCAGGCTGACGCATCATGAACACATCCGTGAGAGGTAAATTGGTAGCGGGTTTTGGAGCCGTGCTGCTACTGACCGCACTGCTGACGTGGAGCGCCTCTATAACGCCAACCAGTTGGCCTCACGAAGCCAGTCACTGGTGGATAGCATTTCCTTGGACAGTCAGATAGCCAAGATACGGTTTCAAGAAAACGAGTTTGATCGTTCGGCCCAAGACACAGCAGTCGAAGCTTTTCACTGAGAGATTAAACGGCTCGACGAAATCGTCGACGAAGTCCACAGCGGATCAGGCACTGACGCAAGTGCAGAACTCTCGCGCCTTAGCGTTGAACTCACAACCTGGGTGCGATGCTCCAAGGTCGCTTGAGTCATTGGGCGGGCATGCATGATCGTGTTCGCTTCCTGCAATCTTCACCCACCTCATGAGAGAAGAGCCAAGTCAATGGACAAACACATTCTTGAGCGATTGGAAAAGGCAGGATTGGTATTGCCACCGGCACTCCCAGCCAAAGGGCTTTACCACTCCGTTGTTGAAACGAATGGGGAACTTTACGTCTCTGGCCTCGGGCCGATCGTGGATGGAAAACCTTTGACCGGAGTCGTGGGGCAAGACATCGACTTGCCGAACGCGAAGCACGCCGCGCGAATCACCGCGCTACTGATCCTTGCAGCTGTCGAACAATACTGTGGCCTGCAGAACATCCTGCGCTGTACCCGCATGACGGTATATGTGAAAGCTGATGAGCGCTTCGTTCGTCATCCCGAGGTTGCGGACGGTGCGAGTGAAGTCCTAAGAGATGTTTTCGGTGAAAACCTGCTACCTGCGCGAAGTGCGATTGGTGTTTACACATTACCTTTCGCGATCCCTGTGGAAATCGACAGCGTCTTCCAACTCAAATGCTGAGCGACTCAGGCCATTGCAAGTGGGCCACGCATTGATCTCACGTTCGACGCCCTACACTGCCTTCGCCGCATCAAAAGACGAAATCATGCCCCAACTCCCCTTCCATCCACTCGAGGAACCTCCTGACCCTTGGGAACGTCGAGTGAGCCTTGGGAAATACCAAGTGATGAGCTGCCACCGGCGCAGTCAGGCTTTCGGGTGCCACCTCCACAAGCGATCCCGAGGCCAGGTATTTCTGGGCCAGCAACGTGCTTTCCAGAGCAAATCCCAGCCCATGACTCGCGGCTTCTAGAGTCATGTATGAGCGGTCAAAACTCAGGGCATACGGGTGCTCCGGGCGGGCCAACCCGTGCTGAGCGAACCACTCTGGCCACTTCAACAGCGTGGCCTCAGAGAGAATCAAATCCCTTTCAAGCATATCCGTCGCACTGATGACCGGATGCCGCGCAAGCAATTTGGGAGATGCCAGAACAGCAAAGGTTTCATTGCGTACCGTTCGTACTTCATAGCTCGGCCAGTTGGGTTGGCCATGGCGGATATCTACGTCGATTTTGTCACGGCTGAAATGCAACGATTCGTACGAGCATGACAGGTTGATCTGAATATCCGGGTGGCTGATGCGGAACGCCTCCAGCCGGGGCATCAACCAGAGCAGTCCAAAGCTCGGCGATGAATGAAGGCGCAAGCAGTCCAGGCTCACGTCACTGGTAGCACGCTCTGTCGCCATTTCCAGGCTATGCAACAGGCCAGAAATGTCTTTCAAATATTGCTGGCCAACCGGGGTAAGCGTCACGCCACGGGCCGCTCGAACGAATAGCTGACGACCAATCATCGCTTCCAGTTTTGCCAACTGATGACTCACTGCTGATGGCGTCAGATCCAAGACTTCTGCAGCACGCGCGAGGTTTCCGAAACGGGCCGTTTGTTCGAAGGCTTGAATAGCTCTCAGCGGTGGCAGGTTTGACGGCGGGTATTGATCATGGGGCATGGACGCTCCCGTACGGTTTTTACAGTGTTTTGGGGATAACCCATTCAATCATCTGGACTGCGGCTTGACGAGAGGTGAATTTTTTTCAGCTACGAGTGACGTTTGCATCATTGCTCAGCAAACCGACTCGTAACACTCTGAATCATCGATTACTGAAATCGAACATAAAAACAATCAGAGGTAACTCTCATGCTTCTTCAAGGCAAAGTCGCAATCATTACGGGTGCGGCATCCGAACGTGGAATCGGTCGCGCCACTGCCGTCACCTTCGCCCAACACGGCGCCCATGTCGTCATTCTGGATCTTGATGAGTCTGCAGCACGTGATGCTGCTGCCACGCTGGGCGAAGGCCATCTGGGCTTAGCCGCTAACGTCGCGGATGAAACTCAAGTCAAACATGCCGTCGCCAAGGTGCTGGAACGCTTTGGTCGCATCGACGTGCTGGTCAACAACGCCGGTATCACTCAACCCATCAAGACCCTGGACATTCGCCCTTCCGATTACGACAAAGTGTTGGACGTCAGTCTGCGCGGCACTCTGTTGATGTCACAGGCAGTTATCCCGACGATGCGCGCCCAGTCGTCCGGCAGCATCGTGTGCCTGTCGTCGGTCTCCGCTCAGCGCGGCGGCGGCATCTTCGGTGGCCCGCATTACAGCGCCGCCAAAGCGGGTGTACTCGGTCTGGGCAAAGCCATGGCCCGAGAGTTCGGCCCCGACCAGATCCGGGTCAACTCCATCACGCCTGGCCTTATTCACACTGACATCACCGGTGGCCTGATGCAAGATGAGCGCCGTCACGCCATCATCGACGGCATTCCCTTAGGGCGTCTGGGTGCGGCTCAGGACGTGGCCAATGCCGCGTTGTTTCTGGCAAGCGACCTCTCCTCCTACCTCACCGGTATCACTCTGGACGTGAACGGCGGCATGCTGATTCACTGACGCTGAGTGGGCGGGCTACCCACGGCTCGCATTGTTCTGGATCGATGATTCACCGGGCTGACCGCCTGGTGGTCTATAAAAACAAGAGATCAGACCATCATGATAACCACCATGACCCTCGATGCGGTCTCGACCGTACGCTCAAATGCTTATCGCAAAACAGCTTGGCGGCTCATGCCGTTCCTGATGTTGTGCTACTTGTGCGCCTATCTGGATCGCGTCAACGTCGGCTTCGCCAAGCTGCAAATGATGAACGACCTGTCCCTGAGCGAGACCGTATACGGCCTTGGGGCGGGCATGTTCTTTATTGGTTATTTCCTCTGCGAGGTGCCCAGCAACCTGATCCTGCACAAGGTCGGCGCACGTCGCTGGATCGCCCGGATCATGATTTCCTGGGGCATCATTTCCGCCCTCTTCGCCTTCGTCGAAACCGCCTGGCAGTTCTACGCCCTGCGCTTTCTGCTGGGGATCGCTGAAGCAGGTCTGGCCCCGGGTCTGCTGCTGTATCTGACTTACTGGTTCCCATCCTATCGCCGCGCCAAGATGACTGTTCTGTGGTTCGTCGCCATCCCGCTGTCGGGGATGATCGGCGGCCCGCTGTCGGGCTGGATCATGAACAGCTTCGCAGGCTTCCATGGCTGGGCGGGCTGGCAGTGGATGTTCGTCATCGAGGCAGTGCCCACCGTTATCGTCGGACTGCTGGTACTCACGTATCTGAAGGACGGCGTGCATCAAGCGACCTGGCTCAGCGACGATGAAAAAGAGCTGGTCAACAAGGAACTGGCTGAGGACAACAGCCGCAAAGTCACCCACGCTTCGCCTCGCGAATTCATCCGTGATCGTCGCCTGTGGTTGCTGGCGTGCATTTACTTCTGTGTGGTGATGGGCCAATACGCCATTACCTTCTGGCTGCCGACGCTGATCCGCAACGCAGGTGTCTCCGATCCTCTGCACATCGGACTGCTGACCAGCCTGCCGTACATGTGTGCCATCGTCGCCATGCTGTTGATGGGCCGCAGCGGTGACAAGCACCGCGAACGTCGCTGGCACCTGGTCGCGCCGATGATCGCAGGCGCCATCGGCCTCACCCTCGCGGCCATTCTCGGCGGCAACCTGGTGATGTCAGTGCTCAGCCTGTGCCTGGCGGCCGCCGGGGTACTCTCGGCGTCGTCCCTGTTCTGGATGCTGCCCACTACTTTGCTCGGCGGAGTCTCCGCGGCGGCAGGTATCGCCGGGATCAACAGCTTCGCCAACCTTGCGGGCTTCTGCTCGCCCTACCTGATCGGCTGGATCACCACCACGACCGGTTCTAGCGCCATCGGCATGTACCTGATCACCGGCGTGCTGTTTATCGGGGCCTCGCTGGTTCTGCGCATCCCCGCCGCTTCGGTCAATCGTTGAGTTCTCGGAGTTATCACCATGACTGCTAATACACCCGATACCGCGCTTTCGGTACTGGCAGAGCGCGCCTATAACATTCGCCGCCATGCCCTGCGCATGGGCCAGGTGCAGGGCCAGGGCTATGTCGGCCAGGCCTTGGGCGCGGCCGACCTGCTGGCGGTGTCGTACTTTCACGCGTTGCGCTATCAGCCGCAGAGCCCTGAGTGGGAAGAACGCGACCGCTTTTACCTGTCGATTGGTCACTACGCCATCGCCCTGTACGCCGCGCTAATCGAAGCCGGAGTGATTCCGCTCGACGAACTGGAAACCTACGGCTCGGACGACAGCCGCCTGCCGATGTCGGGTATGGCGGCCTACACGCCGGGCATGGAAATCACCGGTGGCTCCCTTGGCCATGGCTTGGGCATCGCCGTCGGTGCGTGCTTGGGGCTCAAGCGCAAAAATTCGGATTCATTCGTATACAACCTGCTCTCCGATGGCGAGCTGAATGAGGGCTCGACCTGGGAAGCAGCGATGTCGGCCTCGCACTGGAAGCTCGACAAGCTGATCGCGATCATCGACGTCAACAACCAGCAGGCTGACGGTCACTCCAGCGAGGTACTGGCGTTCGAACCGATCGTTGACCGCTGGCAGGCTTTTGGCTGGTTCACCCAACGGGTGGACGGCAATGACATCGGCGCGCTGGTCTCCGCCTTTGACGCCGCGCGCAATCATCAAGGCGCCCAGCCTCGGGTAATCATCTGCGACACCAAGATGGGCAAGGGCGTGGACTTCCTCGAAACCCGTGAAAAGACGCACTTCATCCGCGTCGATGAAAACGAATGGGATCTGGCATTGGAAAACCTGAAGGTCGGGAGAACCGTATGAGCAGCGTGAACAATACCGAGAGTGGCAAAAAACGCCTGACCACTTCCGCGATGATTGCCTCCATCGCGTCCGAAGGCCAGGCCACCCGCTCCGCACCCTTTGGCCATGCGTTGGCTGCGCTTGCTGACCAGCGTTCGGACATCGTCGGGTTGTCGGCAGACTTGTCGAAATACACCGATATGCACATCTTCGCTAAAGCTCACCCTGAACGTTTCTATCAGATGGGCATGGCCGAGCAACTGCTGATGAGCGCCGCCGCTGGTATGGCCCGTGAAGGCTGCGTGCCGTTCGCCACCACTTACGCGGTGTTCGCCTCACGCCGTGCCTACGACTTCATCTGCATGGCCATTGCCGAAGAGAACCTCAACGTCAAAATCGTCTGCGGTCTGCCGGGACTGACCACAGGTTACGGCCCGAGCCACCAGGCCACGGATGATCTGGCGATTTTCCGCGCCATGCCCAACCTGATGATCGTTGATCCTTGCGACGCCCTGGAAATCGAACAGGCCGTGCCCGCCATCGCCGCCCACCCCGGGCCGGTGTACATGCGCCTGCTGCGTGGCAACGTGCCGCTGGTGCTGGATGAGTACGGTTACACGTTCGAGATCGGCAAGGCCAAAACCCTGCGCACCGGCAAGGACGTGTTGATCATCTCCACGGGCCTCATGACCATGCGTTCGCTGGAGGCCGCGGCCCAGCTGCAAAAGGATGGCGTCGACGTGGCGGTGCTGCACGTGCCGACCATCAAACCTCTGGACGCGCAGACGATTCTGGCCGAAGCACGCAAGTCAGGGCGGCTGGTGGTGACGGCTGAAAACCATTCGATCATCGGCGGGCTGGGCGAAGCCGTGGCAGGCCTGCTGCTGCGCAATGGCGTAACCCCGACCTTCCGCCAGATCGCCCTGCCCGACGCCTTCCTCGATGCCGGCGCCTTACCAACGTTGCATGATCGCTATGGCATTTCCACCGACGCGGTGTGTGCGCAAATCAAAGGCTGGTTGTAAACAGCTGCCGGACATCATTGAGCCCCACGCTGAGAGAATAAGAATGATCGTAGGCTGTCACTTTGGCCTACGATCCTTTGGGTCACCCTCTCGTTAGCGCTGGTGCTGTCTCGATGTGGAATGGCCCCGTTGACAACGCAAACAAGGGAGCCGTGGCCAAGGGTGAAATCTTGCAGTAACTGGCGACACGTCTTAAGCGTGTGCGGATCACACCCTGGTTTTTTTATTGCAGTTTAGACCGGGTGGCTTACCGAAAACTTACGTGTGGCTATGAGCACGGGTAGAAGCTGCCTACCCATTTCCGAGAGCTGATATTCGACCCTGCGAGGCAGCTCGCCAAAATCAATCCGCTCAATCAGACCATCATTGGCCAACTGCCGCAGTTGCTCCGTGAGTACTTTTTGCGTGACGCCTGGTAAATCCCGCTTCAGCTGCAATGTGCGTATTGAGGGATCGGCGTAGAGCCTGAAAAGAATGGGCAACTTCCAGCGCCCCTGGATCATGCGGATCACGCGCGTCACGTGCGCGACTGAACCATTGGCCCCAAGGCAGATTTCGCGCTCCTCCTGAGGGATAGGCACAAAAAGGTGCGTACTGGTTTTGTCCATCATCTCGCCCTACCTTGGGAAATTAACGGCATTGTAAAAGAGGAACGGCACGTGGACTTGAGTTTGAGCGGTAAGAATGCACTGGTAACCGGCAGCAGCAAAGGGATTGGCGAAGCAATTGCCAAGAAACTGGCCTTTGAAAAAGCCACTGTCGTTATCCATGGTCGCGACGCAGCTCAAGTGGAAAGAGTGGCCAATGAGATCATTGCCTCAGGCGGATGTGCCCATGCCGTGGTGGGCGATCTTACGCACGATGACCAAGTGCAGCAGTTGATCGAGTCCGCCCAAAAGCTCGTTGGATCGATAGATATATTGATAAATAACGCTGGCGGCTCAGGTGGCGCTAAAGAGAGCTGGTTGGATACGCAGCCTGCCTCATGGGCATCTGCTTATGACCGAAATGTTCTTGCGGCCCTCAGGGTCACCAGTCGGCTATTACCCCGAATGCAGGAAGCGAAATGGGGCCGGGTGATCAGTATCTCCAGCCTTGCCGCAACGATGCCGCCGCCCACTGCGCCAGATTATTCAGCCTGTAAAGCGGCGATCAACGCAATGACTGCATCCATGGCCAAAGCAGTCGCAGCTGACGGGGTGACGGTCAATGCCATCTCGCCTGGCACCATCCACAGCTCGACTCTTGATGCGCGTTTTCGCGAGGTGGCCGAGGAGCGAGGCTTGTGCAGCAAAGATGCGCCATGGGAAGACATCGAACGTCATGTCCTGCCACTGTTTGCTCAGGTTCCTGTAGGTCGGGTCGGTCGGTTGGAGGAAATCGCAGCAGCCGTTGCATTCCTTGCGAGCCCGGTTGCGGGGTACATCACGGGCACCAATCTGAGGATCGATGGCGGCCTTTCTCCAGTTCTCTGATATTGCTGCTTGACGACGTGTAAGCGTCTGCTGAACACACCTCGTAGCTAGCATCCGGGGATGCCTCATCGCGTATCGTCCAAAACCGCGCGGTTCGGATAGGATTGCGAGGCATGGCAGCACACCATTCTGCATCTGCATCTGCATCTGCATCCGCATAAGCTCTGTCGCTTGGGACGGTCAACAAGGAGGTTGCATGCTTCAGGTTTGGGGACGACGCAACAGCGCTGCCGTGCGCGATCTGCCTCAGGTACTCGCTTGCAATATGACTAATGCTTATATAAAGCTTATCGAGAATTGAGCCGGATTAAATCCTGATTGGAATCAATGAGGATTACCTTGCTGACTGTCTGTTCAATCACATCAGCAAGCCAGGAACGTCTACTCACACAGCGATCGGAACGGACGTGTCCTCTCCTGATTTTTGCTAAGCCGCCTCCACGCTTTCAACAGCGTAGCGACTTCGCCGGCACCCACGGGCGGGCTGAGCAGATATCCGGCCTGGATCGCACTGGGGGGGGGGTATGGCGGATATCCGGCCCTCTATCTTAGCGGGCACCCAAACTTTCCGTCTCAGCCGATTCACTCGATCGGCATTCGTCAACGCAGCGCAAGCAAGCTCGCGCACTTCGGACCAGGCCTCAGAATGCTTGACAGATCCAGGCCATCCGCCTAATTTTTGCGACGTTGCATACGTATGCGATGCTCACTCTCCAAGGGTGGCCCGCCCCCTCACTGTGCCTCACCCACCTATCCAATAACTATAAAAGCCGCGAGGACATATGGAAGCTCCATCACTCACAGCGAATCTGGCAACGCCTGTTGCCGAAGAGGAACAACGCCTGTTACGCAAGGTTGCGTGGCGCATCGTGCCGCTGATCATGACCTGCTTCATCGTTGCTTATTTCGACCGCGTGAACATCAGCTTCGCCAAACTGCAAATGCAGTCCGAACTCGGACTCAGTGATGCAGCGTATGGCTTGGGCGCGAGCATGTTTTTCGTGGGCTATCTGCTGTTCGAGATACCCAGCAATCTCATTTTGGTGCGTGTCGGCGCACGGCGATGGATAGCCCGGATCATGATCACCTGGGGCATGGCCTCGTCGGGGATGATGTTCGTGCAGACTGAGACGGTGTTCTACATATTGAGATTTTTACTGGGCGTCCTTGAGGCCGGATTCGTGCCGGGCGTTATTTACTTCTTCATGCAATGGTTTCCGGCCAAGCAACGCGGGCGGATCAATTCGTTCTTCTTCGGTGCCAGCGCGCTGTCCGGAATTCTCGGCGGTCCGCTTGCCGGCGGCATCATGAAGTACCTGGCCGGCGTTCAGGGTTTATCGGGCTGGCAGTGGTTGTTTCTGCTCGAGGGGCTGCCATCGATCATCCTCGGATTTGTCGTGCTGTTCATGCTCGACGATCGGATAGAAGACGCAAAATGGCTAAGTGTTCACGAAAAAACCATGCTCTCCAACGCCCTGAATCGCGAGCATAAAGTCCACACCTCGCACTCCTTCGGCGCTGCCCTCCGTCAGCCCGTCACCTACATGCTGTCACTGATCTATCTGGGGCTGTGCGCGGGTATCTACGGGATTTTCTTCTGGATGCCGCAACTGGTGAGGACCGCCGGCAGTGCCGATCCATTTGAGATCGGCCTGATCACCATGCTGCCCTACTGCGCTGCCATCATAGGCATTGTGCTGATCGGCAGGCATTCGGATCGCACAGGCGAACGGCGCTGGCATCTGGTCGGATGCGTGGTGGCAGGGTTGGTGGGCTATGTCGTGTGCGCGACGTTTGGCGACAGCACGCTGCTCCTGCTGATCGGTCTGAGCATCGCGACAACAGGTCTGATCTCGTCATTCGCTCTTTTCTGGGTTTACCCGCCCCGCGTGCTTACGGGTGTTGCCGCTGCTGGCGGCATTGCGCTCATCAATTCCATCGGGCAGCTCGGCGGTGTGTTTGCGCCCTATATGGTCGGCCGGGTCAAAGACCTCACCGGAAGCGCATCCATGGGACTGTATGCAATCGCAGCGGTGTGTGGCGTAGCTGCCTTGCTCATTGCGTGGGGCTTGCCACGCGCTGTTCACTTCATCGAATCCAGGGAGACACCCGATGCGTCCTAACAATGTACTTGAGTGCTGGGCACAGGGCCGAGCCGCCGTATCAGGCTGGCTGGCGATCGGCAACACCTACAGCGCGGAAATCGTGGGGTGCAGTGGCGTGGACTGCGTGACCGTCGACCTGCAACATGGCATGACCGACGTCCAACAGATGATCGGCATGTTGCAAGCCATCTCTGCCACCCCGGCCACACCCTTCGTAAGGGTGCCGTCTTGCGATCCGGCAATCATGATGAAGGCACTCGACGCCGGTGCCTATGGGCTGATTTGCCCGATGGTCGACAATGTCCAGCAGGCGCAGGCGTTTGTCGACGCGACGCACTACCCGCCCACGGGTACTCGAAGCTTTGGCCCCACCCGTGGCCTGCTCTACGGCGGTGCGGATTATTTCAAGCACGCCGATCAGACGATCGTGCGCCTGGCCATGATCGAGACCCTGCCCGGACTTGAGGCGGTTGAGGACATTCTCGCCGTCGAGGGCATTCAGGGCATTTTCATCGGTCCGGCAGATCTTGGATTAGCGCTGGGCAAGGGGCCGGTGGGCGACCCCGTCGACCCTGATGTGCTTGCAGCCATCGAGCGATGCCGACAGGCGGCGGCCAAGGCTGGAAAGCACATCGGCATTTTCTGCACATCGGGTGCGGTCGCTGCACGTTATGCGGCGCAGGGCTTCGACTTTGTTGTGCCGAACCACGACGCCAATCTGCTCAAGGCCGTGTTGGCGTCCGAGGTGCAGTCAGCCAGGGGCTGACCTTACAAATAATCGTTCGACTCTGACCCGTCGACGCCGCACTGCTCATCGTACCGGGGCTGGGCTCACGCCGTGCGCTGGCGCGTAGCATGAGCAGCCACCGAGCGGTGTGTCATTTCAGACGCCTCAGGGTTGAAGCACGGTCATGCGAAAAGCACCAGCATTGCTCGCCGCATGCCCGACCGCTTCATTGACTGATGCAAGCGCAAAGGTGCTGACCGCGTAGTGACTCAGCGGTAGCAAGTGTGCGCGGATCAGCCCCACGAGGGTCGCCACGGCACTGCGCGGGTACATCCATTGGCCCATCAGGGTAATGTTATTGCGCATGAGCCAGGGATAGGGAAGCGGCAGGTCATCGCCGCCCAGCATGCCCACACCGCCCATCAAGACCACCCGGCCATAGGGCCGCACCGTCATGACCGCCGCACGCACCGTGGACGTTGTGACTGAGGGCGGGAGTATGTCCATAACGCAATCGATTGGCCCCTGCGCAGCAGCCTGCATCGCATTTCGATCACGCGCTTCGTCGCCGCTGAGCATCACCGGCACTACCCGGTCGCCGAAGCGCCGAACCAGGTCGGCCAGGGTATCGGCATTACGCCCAGGCGTCATAACGCGTGCAGCACCCATCGCAAGCGCCACCAGCGTAGCAGCACTGCCGAAGTGCCCAGTCGCGCCGCTGACCAGCGCGGTTTCGCCCGGCTTCAGACCCGCCGCCAGCCAACCCCCATAAGGGATGAGCAAGGTATTGAGCGCACACCACGCAGGCGCGTCTTCTGCCGGGATATCGCCTATGGGTACGGCGTTTTCAGTGGGCACCCGCATGACTTCCGCAAACGGCCCATCATGGTAGTAACGATGCAGATGCAGGCCGCCGTCGCCTCGAGCGCTCCAGCCTTGCAGCACGATGTCCGGCATGAGCGCATCATCCCGGGAACGCACGGTGGGGTCGCAGAACACCCAGTCTCCGCGACGCAGCCGTGTCGCGTCCGGCCCCGTTTCCAACACCTGACCGACCGCGCCGCAGCCCGGTATGAGCGGCAGCTCGATGTTGTAACGGCGAGTACCGTCAAACACTTCATTGGCGTAGGCCAATACCGGAGCGGCCACGACCTTTACCAGTACTTCTCCGCTCCCATGACGGGGTGCAGGCACGGACTCAACGACCAGGGGCTGATCCAACGATTTCAAAATGGCGGCGCGCATAGTTGTCTCCTTTGAGTAAAGGGCCAGTGTGCGCGAGGCGGCGCTTGTAACAAGGGCGGCGCTTAACCTAGGATTGCCCACTCCCCCCTTCGATACTCCGCCATGAGCCGACGCCGAGAACTGGGCCTGTTTCTTCGCTCCCGCCGTGAGGGCTTGACACCTGACGTCGTCGGTCTGTCCAGTGGCATGCGCCGCCGCGCGCCCGGACTGCGTCGTGAAGAGGTGGCCGAGCTTGCAGGTATCAGCGTCGATTGGTACACCCGTCTGGAACAGGGCCGGGTTGGGTCGCCGTCGATCCAGACCCTCAATGCCCTCGCCCACGCGCTGCGGCTCGCCCCGGCTGAGTACGCGCATCTGCAATTGCTCATCCAGCCCCACCCCGCCCCCGCTTTACCGGCAGCACAGGTGCCTGCCGCGCTGACACGCATGGTCGAACATTGGCAATACCCGGCTTACGTGGTCAACGAGCGTTGGGACCTGCTGACCTGGAACGACGCGGCGGCAGCGGTGTTTGGTGATTTCGGCGGTCAGCCGGGCGAAAGTGTCAACCTGCTGCGCTATATGCTGCTGGATGACATGGCCCAGCAGGTGTTCGGTGATACCTGGACCGACGAGGCGCAGCGAATGGTTGGCAAATTCCGCAGACTGTACGACCAGCATGCCGGCTCGCAGGCATTCGATGCCCTCATCAGCGACCTCAACAATGCCTCTGCGTGCTTCGCCAGTTGGTGGCAGCGGCACGACATCATCACCCAGGGCACCGGGCGCAAACACCTGCGCGATCAGTCTGGCAACCTTCACATATTCGAATACCTCAGCATGCACCCGGCGGACGCACCTCAGCTGCGAGTGGCGTTATACATGCCGGTGGCCTGAGTCAGAGACGGAGCAGCGTTGCATGAGCGCTAGTCCAGTCGCCTGTGCTGCTCCTCCCCTTCGTGTTGGTCGACACGGGTCAATGGGCTTGATTGCCGTAGCCGATTTCATCGACGCGCGTCAGATGCCCGCCGAGGTTGTAGCTGAAACGGCGCGACAGGTTGTCGATGCGCTTAAGTGTGCGAAAGGACCTAGCCGAGTGCGTTGTAGGTAAAGGATTCGGCAGTACCGTCCGGATGATCGATGCGCATCACTTCGCCGTCGGGTTTGCGTTCGAGGCGGGTCGTTTGATTAAACGCATCAGTGACAGCAACCAGATGAGCGCGGTCGTCGTAGGTGTAGAAGGTGCTTTTGCCCGAACAGTCCTGAAAGCGCTCGACCTGCGCCAAGCCGTTCCACCACAGGTATTTGGATTTATGTGTCGCGTCGATGATGGTGTGTGGCAGGCCGTCGTCGCCGTTGAGGTACTCGGTTTTGTGGCCGAGTGCATCGATTTCGGCGATGAGGTTGCCCTTGTCGTCGTGGCGCGCCTTCCAGACGCTGCCGTCCGGCTAAGCCGGCCTACACTCCCTGCGGGCAGTCATCGTACTTGATCTGTGCGATTTTCCAGGCTGAGTTTCCGGGTTAGCCAAGATTCATTGAAGATAACGTTCTCGCTTAGCACTGCTTGCTTAAGAAGCCAACTTAAGAGCCGATGATACTTTCGTTAGAGTCAGAATTTTCCAAGAAAATCCCCATCCATGCATCAATCACCGCCCAAGCATCAACGTTCGGCTCCGGTGATTCCTGTTGTTCGTGCCACCAAATATAGAACTCGGCATCTGAAAGATGGCTAGTTACAGCTATATAGTCGCCAGCGCCATTGGAAAAGAAACTGACCAAACCAGTAACTACCGCAACTTCATCATCAGCAAAGTCATCTATATTCACAAAATCCTGAAGACGAGAAGGCCCCATAGACAAATCAACATAAAAATAAAAACCATTGTGAAGTCTTGTATAGAAATTTCTAACTGAAAACGGAAGCATGGACAGATTAGGCGTCATCTCTCCATGAGCAACGGGTTCTCCACCCAAGTAAAGACCCAGTTGATTATCCTCGCGATAGATGTAAACCAAATAGTTTTCATCAGCTGAAGCGAGCGCAGTGCCAATGACACATCTATTAAGCCATTTATAAACGGTGGGTAGTACAGATGAGAATTTTTTCCACTCGCTAGGGAACCAGACAGAAGACGCGGGTTGCAAGCCAAATCCGAACCAACTTTCTGGTATTTTTATATTGGAAGGCAGCTCATCTAGAGAGAAGTAAACATCATAGCCCGAGAGCTCAGCCCTCACAGATTGCTTTATACTCTCTATATTTTTCATTTCAGCTCCTACATCTTATATCTATCAAACGGGCTTTATATAGGATATTGAATCTCAAGCCTGGTCCTATTGCCTTCCGCAATGTAAAAAAGTCTAAGATATATCTACACAGGCTAAAATCTAACCAATCCTCCTCAAAGCTATATCAAGCATGAATAGCAATAAATCGTCGAAACGCTCAAACTCTTCGTAGACATTATCAAACGCCTGCTTATCGCGAACTTGATACATACCGTTGGAAAAAATCCAAAACATACTCATCTTGATCACTATCGCCGAAGACGAAAAATCCTTTCAACTCTTCTACGTCACGAGAAATAACATTCATTTCAACGAATGCTAAAGTTTTGGCTGTGCTCCCCACTATCGGGAGGCGTTTGGTAGAGTAAAAAAATACGCCTTCCACAGTCAGCCCATTGTGGAGTTTCAGGAACTCAAGGTAATCCCGAGGCGGCTCGCGCCCCAACTCTGTCTTACACGAATCTAAAAATACAGATAGCTCACCCTCATCTATTCCGTCTGGTAAAAAACGACCTTCTTCAGATTTTTTTTTCGCTATTAACGTTAACTTATCTTTGACATTAGAGTTCATAATCAGACCTCAAAGTAGTGGCGGAGGATATATCACCGTCAATCATAGGCCACTCAACAACCTTACTTTCGCCAAGAGTCGTTTTCCCTGTAAGAGTTCGTTGAGCGTTAGTCAAAACCTTATGGTAGGGCTCGTTTTTTATAAGCACTAAGTTATCGTATGAATTGGTACCTCCATCATCTAATGGTTTAACATGATGTACTTGCCAGTCCTCGTTAGGCAGCTTTCCTGCTTGCATCCTAGCCACTTCTGCATTAGTAAACCCTGAGTTTTTCAGCGTTGTTATATTCTCTGGGTCTTCGGAAAGATTTTTCAAATAATGCTGGCGGTAAGCGTGTCCAGAGATATCAAAGTTCCGCTATTGCAGTGCGAACAGTATCGCAAAAAAATGCTTCAAAACTGTCATACAAAACTGTCTTGACGCCATCTCGTTTAAAGGAAAGTTCCGTCTGCACTATAGGCGACTCGCCTGACGGACTTAATTGAGATGTGTCGATTGAAAATATAGGGCCGTAGCCCGACGCCTTGACTACGATCATCGTTGAATCCGCATCTCCCACGGCTCGAGCATCCCGTGTCGCAAACAATACGCTGGGAACGGCCTTGGCTGTGAGCCCGCTTTTAGTAATACCATAATATGTGTCACCACCAAAAGATAACGCACCGATTTTTTTGAGAAACAATTTATAGGAGGGAGGAAATTTGACCCCTAATACCCCTTCAAAATCGGCAATCATCTGATCACTGGCACCTCCAGCAAATGCAGGCTCGTCACCGCTCAGCTTCATTTCATTCTCAATAACATCAACGTAAGTCATCTTCACCTCTCAAAAATCTAAAGATCGCTCTTTCCAATATGTCTTTTTCCAAATATTGAAAGGACCACGGTTCATACTTTGCGGCGCGCTGCTATAAACTCGCCGCAGACCGTCGGACCCTACCCAACTTTTGTCCCATTGATTGGAGTAAATCTGTAGCACTCGATCGTTCTTAGAATGGAAACTGCTCAAGACCTCGGCCATGGAACCAGGCTCATCTTGAGTTAAATGGTGAAGATTTACTTCTTTCCCATCGGTTCCGATCGGTGCATCTCCTTTTCGCATCCTTTGAAGGTTCGTCCTCCCTAAATCGTCAGCGTAATGAGGATCGAAGATATCGCTCCTCTGATACACCTTCCTGCCTGCGACATTTTTCGGGCTCCAGCACGCCCGGCCCAACAGATCTACCCAACCATTCGCATTTGGAGCATAACCGTATAAATTTTTTCCGCCAGACAACCCAATCGGATCCTGCGTTATAAACCGCCCTACCTGCGGGTCGTAATACCGAAACGTGTTGTAGTGCAGCCCCGTCTCATCGTCGAAGTACTGACCCTGAAAACGCAGATTCTGCTCGACGTCACTCACGGTCAGCGCTTCAACCTCGCCCCACGCCTTGTACGTCGCCTGCCAGACAATGCTTCCATCAACATCGGTCATTTCCAGCGGCGTGCCGATCTGGTCGGTGTGGAAGTAGTAAAGCTTTTTCTCCTCTTCGCCTTCGTTTTGGTCCACTCGCGCCAGAGGCGCATAGCTGCCAGGCTCGTAGACATAAAGACTGCTCTGCCACGGCGTTTCTTCGCGCAGCATCCGCAGACCCTGCCAGAGGAAATGCTTGTGTTCGGTCTGGCCGTTTATCTCGGAAGTCTTGCCGATGCGCCGTCCAAGGCTGTCGTAGCGGTAGATGCCGACGCTCTTAAGCTTGCCGTTAACAAGCGTTTCAGCTTTGACCAAACGGTTTTCGCAGTCGTAGCTGAATGTCTGCAGCTTGCCCAGCCCTACCCGCTTTTCAATCAGATTGCCCCACGCATCGTAGGCATATTCCTGATCGCGCCAGCGCTTGATGCGGTTGTCTTTGACCTAGTCGAACTGGCTGGTATTGAAGTTCAGCCTGTTCGCGGCAGCGTCGTACCTGAATTCTTCGCTATCGACGAGCTTGTCGGTGTCGCGGCTGTGTAGTTGGCCGTTGGCTTCGTATTCGTACTTGACCTCGCCGCGCAGCTTGTCGAGGGTGCGGGTAAGTTCGCCCGCGTGGTCGTATTCGCTGAAGTCGGTTTCATCGGGAATAACCTTGTGTCCGATGATCGGCTCGACGGGTTTACCGGTCAGCCCGCCGGTCGCACCCTCGATGGCCGGACCGACGACGTAGCGACTGGCGACCTCGCCCGCAACGGAGCCTAGGGGTGAACTTCATGACGCACGACATGACGACTTTCATGCGCGCCTGACTGCCGGCCTTGATGAGCCGGGGGATTACTCTTCTTGCAGTGACAACTACAGGAAAGTGGAGCCGACCTCATCTGCATCTTGTTGAATCATCTTTACGACAAGTTCCCAATCCTCCCCCCCGATAAAATTCCTTCCAAAAAAAACATACGTCATGACCCCACCATAATAGTCATCCCCTCCAGCCTCGACGGAGAACTGATGTACAAATGACATTGGCTCACCATTTAAATATCGCCAGCTTGGTTCGTGGAGCCAACGAGGGCGGGGGCCGTAACTAGTGAACTTACCCTCTAGCTCATCTGCAACCCAAGCCTTTACCGACTTTGGCGTTGCCGAAATCCACGTCAAATCCGGCTGAGGCAAGTCTAAGCCAATATATTTTTCATGCAACGCTTTTACAAACGGCTCAGCTTCCTCATGACTGACGCCGGCATTAAATTTTTTGGATGCAACTTCAACAACTACTGAACTAAATAAAATATAGCTCTTATCCACATCTACCATGAGTTCACTCCTTTAATTACTTCCAACAATTCGGAACCAGCGTGCCTAAATTTGTCCACATCGGCATGCTGCCAGCGATCAACCTCAGTTAGGTTGGAACTACTATGAACACCTTCGCCGCCAACACGTTGTGGAACGTCTGTGTGATGCAGTTCATAGGGTAGGTCTTTAACACTTACCTTCCCTGTCTTCAGGTTTCTAATTTTTGCAGTTATGTTTGGCGGCTGTCCTCCGGACATTCTTGCTAGATTTCGCGGCGAATAGATAGAAACAGGTTTGCTCATTTCTTCAGTTGCCGTATTTTTCCAGTGATTTTTCCGTGCAGTTGACCAGCACTCCCACCCCCAAGGGTCGATCCAACCTGTCGGGCTCGGAACATATCTATATAGATTCATCCCCCCATCCAGGCCTATCGGATCCTGCGTTAAAAACCGCCCCACCTGCGGGTCGTAGTACCGAAACGTGTTGTAGTGCAGCCCCGTCTCGTCGTCGAAGTACTGCCCCTGAAAACGCAGATTCTGCTCGACGTCGCTCACGGTCAGCGCTTCAACCTCGCCCCAAGCCTTGTACGTCGCCTGCCAGACAATGCTGCCATCAACGTCCGTCATCTCCAGCGGCGTGCCGATCTGGTCGGTGTGGAAGTAGTAAAGCGTTTTCTCCTCTTCGCCTTCGTTTTGGTCCACTCGCGCCAGAGGTGCATAACTGCCCGGCTCGTAGACATAAAGACTGCTCTGCCACGGCGTCTCTTCGCGTAGCATCCGCAGGCCCTGCCAGAGGAAATGCTTGTGTTCGGTCTGGCCGTTTATTTCAGAGGTTTTGCCAATGCGCCGTCCAAGGCTGTCGTAGCGGTAGGTGCCGATGCTCTGCAGCTTGCCGTTAGCCAGCGTTTCAGCTTTGACGAGGCGGTTTTCGCAGTCGTATTGGAAGGTCTGAAGTTTATTCAGCCCGACTCGCTTCTCAATGAGATTGCCCCACGCATCGTAGGCATATTCGTGATCACGCCATTGCTTGATCCGGTTGTCTTTGATCTGGTCGAACTGGCTGGTATTGAAGTTCAAACGGTTCGCCGCAGCGTCGTATCGAAACTCTTCGCTGTCGATAAGTCGGCCTGTGTCGCGGCTGTGCAGTTGGCCATTGGCTTCGTATGCGTACTTGATCTCGCCGCGCAGCTTGTCGAGGGTGCGGGTAAGTTCGCCCGGGAGTCGGATTCGAAACGGTATCGACAAGCAACGAGGCGCTGATGTCTGTACTGTGAACTTCGAGAGTATTCAACTGGCAGCGGTGATCCGAACTGCCAGCTCTTGCGGCCCGTGGCTTCGTATCAAAGTGACTGATAAATTTGCTATATCAATTTTTGAAGAATCATGTAAAACCAAGGAAACAATCACCTAGCAACCATCTATGGTGGCCGCTTACTCCTTATCTAGAAAACTTTAAATGCATCATTTTCGTAATAGAACTTAAATGCTTCAAAATAATCGTCAACGGTTGCCGCGGACAGCTGTTGGTCAGTATTAGCAATAACATCTTCTATCATCGGCGTGTCCAATGTTTCTTTCCACCCATGGCTCGCGACCTGTGGAGGTAGATAATCCGTCGAGCTAGGGGGGAAATCTCTGCTATCTAAGGAAAATGATCCTCTGGTTTCCAAATCCCATTCCGAATCTGGCATGTAAAACCAGGAATCCGGCATCTTATCAATATTTTCCAACACTTCTCTGATGCTATACGTTTTCATACTCACCTCAACATGCGGTACTTTGCAGTTTTTTGAAGCCACCCTGCTGATTTGGGTGGAGACTATTTTGCACTGGCCCCGGCGCTCGGTGCTGAGCCCTAGGTATCAACTCAATATCCTTAGGTGTTTGAGCATTATGGTGCCAAGAATGGTTCGGCGGGCTTCTATCGCTAAACCCTCCTCGCGGTCCTGGTTGAATATGCTCTACAACCTCTGGGGGAAGAGCCGAATTGAGCTCAGGGTACTTCAAGGTGCGATTGTATAGCTCTTCGTTCGCGTAACGGAAGTGAGTAGGTCGGCCTGATGCATGAATTTCTTGAGGCATTTCTACGCTGGTCCACACACTGTACTGACTACTTGATAACGGCCGTCCGCTCGCGTCAAATCCTGTCCATCCAAGAGGGTCTATCCAGCCTGTGGGATTCCTCACGTAGTGGTAAAGATTCGGTCCACCATCCAACCCAATCGGATCCTGCGTTATAAACCGCCCCACCTCCGGATCGTAATACCGAAACGTGTTGTAGTGCAGCCCCGTCTCTTCGTCGAAATACTGACCCTGAAACCGCAGGTTCTGCTCGACGTCGCTTACAGTCAGCGCATCAACCTCGCCCCAAGCCTTGTACGTCGCCTGCCAGACAATGCTGCCATCAACGGCAGTCATTTCCAGCGGCGTGCCGATTTGGTCGGTGTGGAAGTAGTAGAGCTTTTGTTCGGCCTCACCCTCTTGCTGATCTACTCGCGCTAGCGGTGCGTAGCTCCCCGGCTCATAGACACAGAGGCTGATTGTTATCGCCGCATTCATGGGCCTCCACAGGAGTGAAGTGGGTAATTGGAACTGCTGGCCGTGAATGTTTGACCCGCGGCTGTAGCAGCTCGTCCCCCACGCACTTTTTTCGACGAGCCGGCTGTTGCAGCTTCCCCAACGACTCAAACAAGAAAATGAAACAACTAATCAGGCCGGGCGCACTCCGTACTTTTGCCGCCTTGACATCATTGTTCGCTTCAAAGCCCGGCTAGGATCACGAGTAAACAAACGACGATGAGCATTACCTTTTTTTAAATATAAGCTTATCAAAAATCTAGTAAACATTATCATTTTGCGTTTTTTCTATAAAAATATCTTGCAAGTCACCTTGAATCTCATACCCTTTATACATCAATAAAAATTCGCCATCTATGCCGTCTGGAAAATGGACACCATCCAGCGTCCCAAGTATTACGGATGCGCTGTCAGCAATTGCAATTTTGAAGAAATTTATCACATCAGCTCGATCGTTCCCTCCGAGCTTAGCTAACGCATTTCTCGCCCTGGCGTAGGAGTCCGTATCAGCGTTCACTGGCTTATTAAGCGAAGTCTTGTACTGTGTGAAATTCTTACTAAAAAGCTCATTAAATATTGCTTGAACAAATTTTTCCTCAGAAGTCATAATCTCTCCACTATCGCAACTCAGGGTACATTTATTTAAACTAATTAGCTCTTGTAGCTTAGCATTAGGCACATCGGGATATACACGCCGCAGCTCTTTGATGTCTCGAGCTATTACATCCCGAGCATTGGCAAACGGCCAACCTGTTTTGGCATTTATACCACTTCTGGAGACCATACCCACGCCTTCTCTAGAAACGGTGTGGCCCACTCGAAGAACCAACATCGCTGGGGCCGTCGCGGGATAACAACCCTCGACTAAGTCTTTCATTAGTTTTCTCTGGCCAACATGATGAGAATCCAGCCCTAGTTTCTTACCTTTTACAGCATTTTTATTCGCTTGATGTGAGTTCACATCCCATTTTGCACGAGCAAGCCCTAGTGAATCGATCCAAGCCGTAGGGCTAGGAACATAGCGATAGAGATTATCGCCCCCCATAACCCAATCGGATCCTGGGTTAAAAACCGCCCCACCTGCGGGTCGTAATACCAAAACGTGTTGTGGTGCAGCCCCGTCGTCAAATCTGGATCCTGCGGAGCGGCCGCGGATACCGAACTGCGCACCACGGCCCCAGCAGGAAGTTCGAACGTAGAGAGCTCCGTGTGCAAACAAGGCTTTCTCGAAATCTCACCGTACTGATACCGAAAGCCTTTCAACATTGATCCTGTGCACACTGGCGAACACTCAGTCAGCCGACGTCATATCGAACGACAAACCTTTCATATACTGACTTAGAATTTATCGCTTCTGCAGATTCATTTTCAATGGTTTCGGCCTCATCATCATCTGACATAGAGACGTATATAACTGGATCACCAGCAGCCTTGCTGAGGCCATCAAAAAAGCGCTCGTTAGTCAGAGATCTCAATGAGTCGATCATCGTTACTAAAACTTTCTTTTTGAATACCTCAAAATCTAGGCGCTCGCTGCTCTTTCTTAAATCCTTATTAATCTCTTTAAAAAATTCACCACCTATCGTATCATAAGCCCATTCAGAAAAAGCCCACTTAAAATAAGCCTCGTTCTCAGGAGTTCTATCTTCATCATCGATTTCTTGCTCAACTTTTTCATTTAAACTTTCAATTGAATTGGCAGATGAGCCAATACTCATCACGCTGCTATCCGTGTATAGCACGAACGCGTATATCTCAGCATCAGGATGTTTTCTGTGCAATTCTAAAAAAGCCCTTTTAGCCGCGTCACTGACGCGTTCCTGCAACTCTGACCAATTCATATTAACCTTCCAATTTAATAGCCAAAAACTTCGGCACCTATTTTCTGCAATTCTGTTTTCATTGCGGCTACTGATTTATCAAATGACAGATCCCCCGCCATAATTGATTTATCCGCTGCTTCAAGCTTTGAAGCAACGAGCTTAGCATTAGCGATGGTATGACCTTGGTTCTCCGCCCACATCATCGCAGCAGGATCGTGCACTGGGTCTATCTTGTAACGCTCCAAAACCGCCCGGCTTCTTTCTAGAGCTTTTTGCATCATGGGTGATTTTGCAAACTCCCCTTTGAAAACGATGTGGTGAGCGTGAGGCCTGACCATTGAGCTGGGAGGAACGGTTCCAGTTTTTCTTGAGTAATAAGCGCCCCAATCCTTATCGGCACATAAGCCCCACGGGTCTGACCATAGGATCGGATTAGCAACGTACTGATAAAGATTTACGCCCCCCGACAGCCCAATCGGATCCTGCGTTATAAACCGCCCTACCTCCGGATCGTAATACCGAAACGTGTTGTAGTGCAGCCCCGTCTCGTCATCGAAATACTGACCCTGAAACCGCAGGTTCTGCTCGACGTCGCTTACAGTCAGCGCTTCAACCTCGCCCCAAGCCTTGTACGTCGCCTGCCAGACAATGCTGCCATCAACGGCAGTCATTTCCAGCGGCGTGCCGATTTGGTCGGTGTGGAAGTAGTAGAGCTTTTGTTCGGCCTCACCCTCTTGCTGATCCACTCGCGCCAACGGTGCGTAGCTCCCCGGCTCGTAGACGTAGAGGCTGCTCTGCCACGGCGTTTCTTCGCGCAGCATCCGCAGACCCTGCCAGAGGAAATGCTTGTGTTCGGTCTGGCCGTTTATTTCAGAGGTTTTGCCAATGCGTCGTCCAAGGCTGTCGTAGCGGTAGGTGCCGATGCTCTGCAGCTTGCCGTTAGCCAGCGTTTCAGCTTTGACGAGGCGGTTTTCGCAGTCGTAGCTGAACGTCTGCAGTTTATTAAGTCCTGCGCGCTTCTCAATCAGGTTGCCCCACGCATCGTAGGCATATTCGTGATCACGCCATTGTTTGATGCGGTTGTCTTTGACCTGGTCGAACTGGCTGGTATTGAAGTTCAGCCTGTTCGCGGCAGCGTCGTACCTGAATTCTTCGCTATCGACGAGCTTGCCGGTGTCGCGGCTGTGCAGTTGGCCGTTGGCTTCGTATTCGTACTTGATCTCGCCGCGCAGCTTGTCGAGGGTGCGGGTAAGTTCGCCTGCCGGGTCGTATTCGTAGCGGCGATGAATCGGGTTGTAGGCGTGATCGACCAACAGGCTGTTATCGCCGGGATTATGGATCTGCGAGAGTTTTTCGCCGGGCATCGTCGATGCGAACTGCCAGGCTTTGCGGCCCATGGCGTCGTAGCCGAAGCAACTGGTGAGTTTGCCTTGAGTGCGTAGCACTTCGCGATGCAGGTCATCGCGTTCGATGTCGCTGATGAGCAGGCCATCGAGGTTCAGTTGGTGCAGGTGGCCGCTGCCGTAGTACAGGTGATTAAGGTGTTGGCCTGTCGGCAAGGTCAGCGTGGTCAGGTTGCTCAGTGGATCGTATTCGTAGTCCAGGGCGCCTTGGGGTGTGGTCTCTTTGATCAAACGACCCAGCAGGTCGTAGGCAAATTCCAACTTCTCTTCGCCAATGCCGATTTTCTTACCTGCTGCAGTTGGTAGTCGTGCAATGGACAGTAAGCGGTCGGCCTCGTCGTAGGTGTAATCCTGACGCGCATCAGTGTTGAGTTTGGCCAGCAACCGGCCAATCGAGTCGCGCTCAAACTCAGTGCTGCGTTGTGGGCGTTCGGCCCGCTCGCCGTAGCCGATTTCATCGACACGCGTCAGATACCCGCCAATGTTGTAGCTGAAACGGCGCGTCAGGTTGTCGATGCGTTTTTCTTCGATCAGTCGATCCGAGGCGTCGTAGGCAAACTGATAGGCAGCATTGTTCTCGTTGACCAAGGCCTTCAGGCGAATCGCTTTGTCGTACTCGTAGCGAATGCGTTGGCCGTTGGCGTCCTGTCGGCTGGACGGCAATCCCCTCGCTGTTCGTAAAAGCCGCGTGGTCTGGCCTTTGCCGTCGGTGTGCGTCAGGACCTGGCCGAGTGCGTTGTAGGTAAACGACTCGGCAGTGCCGTCCGGATGATCGATACGCAGCACTTCGCCGTCGGGTTTGCGTTCGAGCTTTGTCGTTTGATTCAAGGCATCGGTGACGGCGATGAGGTGAGCGCGGTCGTCGTAGGTATAGAAGGTGCTTTTGCCCGAACAGTCCTGAAAGCGTTCGACCTGCGCCAGGCCGTTCCACCACAGGTATTTGGATTTATGTGTCGCGTCGATGATGGTGTGTGGCAGGCCGTCGTCGCTGTTGAGGTACTCGGTTTTGTAGCCGAGGGCGTCGATTTCGGCGATGAGGTTGCCTTTGTCGTCGTAGCGAGCTTGCCAGACGCTGCCGTCCGGGTACGACACCGACGACACCAGCGTAGTCAGGTGGTGATAGGTGTACTGGATGCTGCGCCCCAGCGGGTCGGTTTCTTCAACAAGGCGTGAATAATCGTCGAACTTGAGCTGTAGGTGGTTACCGTCTGGCAGCGTCAGGCCGGTCATGTTGCCGCTGTCGTCTATGTCGATTTTGTAGCGTTCGCCGCCGTAATCACGACTGGCGATGACCCGATGATCTGCGTTGTAGTGGACTTCCAGCTCGCGCCCCAAGACGTCGGTTGCCCAGGACGTGCGGTTCTCGAAGTCGTAGCGGAAGTGAAAGTGTTCGCCGTCACTGGTCCAGTGTTCGGCGACGCGGGGCTGACCGTCGAGGGTTTCCCAGCGATAGCTGCAGGTTAGCCCCAGCGCGTTGCTGTGGCTGGCCATGACGCCTTCGGCGTAGCTGAAGCGGCGGATCGAATCACCGTTGCGGTTGATCACCTCAATGAGCTGACCGTTGTCGTCGTAGCGGTACTGGACGAGGGTTTCGACTGCTTCGTTGTCGACGACGCGTCTCACATCGGTCAAACGGCCCAGCGGGTTGTCGTAATGAAGGTGCACACGAGTGCCGCCCGTAGCAGTGATGTCGGTGAGCACCCCATCGACAGTACGGGTGAAATGCAGGAAATGGCCGAGTGCGTTTTCGATGCGCTGTAACGGTACGGCGGTGTTGTCGTCCGGGACCTCACCGAAATAGAAAAAGATATTGTCGAGGGTTTGCAGCAGGTAGTGACCGCCCTCGCTGCAGACGAGATAGACCTGCTCGTGAGGGTTGTACACCCGCTCACCTGGTTGCACATTAACGAAAGGGACGCTGCGGCCTTGATTGTCGGTGAGGTAGATAAAGCTACCGCTACGACGCAGGCTTTGCTCCCACGGAAGGACCCAGCCGCGACCCAGGACGCTGTCGACGGTCAGGTCGCTGGCGTAGAAACGCGACCACTCAATGGGCATCAGGCCCGGCAGGTTGAAGTCGGTTTCATCTGGAATAACCTTGCGCCCGGTGGTCAGGTCAACCGGATTACCCGTCAGCCCGCCGATAGCGCCTTCGATGGCCGGACCGACTACATAGCGGCTGGCAACTTCGCCTGCAACGAAGCCTGCGGTGAACTTCATGACGCACGGCATGATAGCTTTCATGCCCGCTTGGCTGCCGGCTTTGATCAACTGGGCAATACCGCCCGCTGCGCCCGCGATGGCCATGAGCACATCGACCGTGGTACGCAGCCAGCCAGGAATTTCGTCATCGACAGGCAAGTAACGCTGGGTACCGCCGCCAATGAAGACGTTTTCCGACCCACCGGAAATGGTCGCACCGCAGGTAATTTTGTCGCCTTTACGCGCCGCCGCCGTGCCGTTAATGAATACGTTTGTCGAACCTTCGGCAACCTGAACCGGACCCGGGTGTTTGCTGCATGCTCCCAGACTCAGCGCAACATGTGCTGCCTTACGGCTGTTAACGAACACATTGGATGAGGCGGTCACAATCGTGCCAGAGGGGGAGGAAAACATCTTCCCTATTGCCTCCCCTGCTGCGGTGAGCAGGCTACCTCCGATGCCTGCTGCAAGACCTGCCAAAAGGGCGACCCCAAAGCCACAGGTGAATGTGGCAATAGCGACCGTGGCAACCAGCGCGATGCCCAATGCGGCGCCGATGAGGAATCCGCCAAGGGCGCTGGTGTGTGAGATTTCATCACCGAAACGCGCAGCTTCGAACATGAGCGTTACTCCTGTTCGTTGGAGTCGGTCGTGGTCGTACTGGTAAGGCGAGGCTGAAAGCTGGACAACAGATTGTCCCAGTCCTGGCTCTGCTGAACGCTGAAGTCAGCCTGCGCGGTGGTGGAGAAAATCAGCGCGCGCCCTGGCTCGATCAGGAATGCCGCCTGACGTTGGTAAAAGGGTCGCCCTTCGTTCATGTAATAAGCGTCTATCTGTACGCCATCAATGGGCGCAACCGTCGACAGCGATACTGCTTTTTTGCCCAGCAGTGTGTAACCACGCAGCTTGGAGGCCAGCATTTTTACCTGCCGGTCGACATAGGCCTTGAGAATCTCAGAGGGGAGCAGATTGTCCCGTGAGATGGTGATGCTTAACGGCGCCGGGATGCTTGCCCCCAGCACAAACATGTTGACCGTGCGGTCTTGAAATCCCTGCGGCAGCGCGATGCTGCCTTCCTGCAACTCATAATCCATGTGAAATACATTCCTGAAAACAATCAATCGGGTTCAACGGGTCGCCATGCCTGAAAGCATGTTGTCGAAGTCAACGAGCCAGAGACTCAGGCTGGGTTTGACCGGGTCAATTACGCACGAGAGGCTAAGCCACTGAGAGGCTTGTCGTTCAGCCACCGGAACAATGCTGCCGACAAGCCTGCCATGCCGCTCCGCGTGCCCCATCGCGAAGTAAAAATCCACGGCTTTCGCAGGACTTCCGGCAAGGGTGCAGTCACGTTCGCGGATGATTCGTAACTGAGGATAAAGTTTGCGGAAGGTCTGCATCGCTTCGTCCATCAGGCCGCTTAGGGTCGCGCCTTCACGGACGTCTCGACGTTTGATCGTCAGCACTACGGGTTCGCCTTCGTGCTCGATGGTGGTCTGGATATCTCGAAAGTTGAAGCCATCAGGCAACGACAAATCAAAGCCGCCAAAACTGAACCGACTTGGCGTATCGCGCAAAGGTACGACAGGTTCTGGCTCAGGTTCAGGTTCTATGGTCGGCACAGACAGTTGCTGCTCAGCACGTGCCGCCTCCTCAAGCGCCAGGCGTCGCTCGGAGATGCGATCGTAAATACTGGTTCTCTTCATACGCTGGCCACCTTAATCATTCACGCGCACTTGAGCGCCAGTGATCTGAGTGGTACCGGTGCTGACCGTAGAGATCGAGTTGCCTTTAATCTCAATCCCATCCGGCGTCAGCGTAATGCTGCTGTCCCCGACTTGCAGAATGATGTGCTGCTTGGCGTTGACCTGAATGAACTGGTTGTCGACCTGAATCGTCAACGAACCTTCCTGCACGTTCATCACCGTGTCTTTCTTGATGGTTTCAGTGTGCGTGCCACCGACGGTGATGGTTCGATTGGCGCCGACGTGGTGGCTTTCGTCGACCTCAATTTCGGTATCCATGTTGCGTTCGGCGTGCATGATGATCTGCTCGGCGCCGGACTTGTCCTCGAAGCGGAAGAAGTTCGCAGTGCCGCCATTCCCCTTCGTCGACCGCGTCAAAAAACCACTCTGCGTTTTGTTCGCAGGTAGCGACCACGGCGGGGTGTTCTGACTGTTGTAGAGGCTGCCCATGACCAGTGGGCGGTCGGGGTTGCCGTCGAGGAAAACGACGACGACTTCATCACCCACGCGCGGAATCTGGATGCTGCCGAAACCGCCGCTGGCACCGGATTGGGCGACGCGGACCCAGCAGGAACTGTGGTCGTTGTGCTGGCCTTTGCGGTCCCAGTGGAACTGGATTTTTACGCGGCCCAGCTCGTCAGTGAAGATTTCCTCGCCCGGTGGGCCGACGATGATGGCGGTCTGCGGGCCGTGAATGGTCGGACGCGGCGTGGACAGTTGCGGGCGGAAGGCGATCTTTTTGCGCACGCAGGTGAAGGTGTTGTAGTAGCTCGCGGGGTAGCCGTTGAGGTAGTTGTTGTGGCCTTCGCTTTCAACGCTCATGAGGAGGAACTGACGATCATCGGCTGAGCCTTGATCGTGGTCGTAGTGTTGCAGCAGCTCGAAGGTGTAGCCGGGTTTCATCGCACGGCAGTTGCTCGCGCCGCTGAAACTTTTGCCCTTGAGCTCCAGCGCTTCGACACGCAACCGCACCAGCGCCTCACCCTCGTCGTAGGTGCCGTGGGTGTACTGGCCGGGGAAGTCATAGATTTCGAAATTCTCGACATCGCCTTGTTTGTTCAGGCTGTTCATCGTCACTGGCAAACGGTTGTTGGGCTGGCGATAGTCGAAGGTCTGCACGGCGATCTTGCCGGACTGCAACTGGCGGTTGCCGCTCCACTGGGTGATGGAGTCGGCGGTCTCGGTGACGGATGCGGTGTGAAAGCGGATCTGCGGCTGCTCGGGCAAGGCCAGCAGGGTGCTGGAGTCATCGCAGATGATCATGGTGTGGCCTTCGGCAGTGTGCTCGAAGTAGTAGAACATGCCCTCTTCTTCCAGCAGACGCTGGACGAAGTTGAAGTCGGTTTCACGGTATTGAGTGATGTAGGTATAACGCTTTTGCGGTTTGGTGAGGCGGAACTCATGGCGGGAAAACGAGGGACACAACGCGAATACCTGGGTGACCACTTCCTCGACTGTGTTGCCTTGGAAAATGCGCGTGTCGAAGCGATTTTTCAGCATCGAGAACCAAGGGTTCAGTGTCGCGGTATAGCGGGCCATACCGCCGTCGCTGCCAATGCTGGCGAAGCGAGTCAGGTAACCGGCCAGATAGCGCGGCGACCCTGTCGCGAGTTCGATTTCGATGGTGACCAACTGGCCCATCATGGACTTGAGCTCAACTCCGGAATCTTCGCAGACCAGCAGGAGTTCAAAGCTGTACGCCTGCGACAGCGCCTCGCGCCCCTTGAAGGATTCGATCAGCAGTTGCTGCTGAGGGTTGGCGAGGTTGTTGAACTTGAACAGACGCCGGTTCTGAGGCGAAAGCATCGCGGCAAGGTCCATCGACATGTGTATCTCCTTGAGGCATGGGGGACAACGCTACCGCCATGCTCAGCAACTGCAGGTTACGAACAATGACGGGGCCGAAACCCGTGTGCATCATCGCCGATTGATTGAGTGCTGGCACCGCATGGAATTACCGGCCCCGGCACGAACGTTCTGCTAGTTCCGTGAGACTTTAACTACGCAAACGATTAAAAAATATGGCTTGGCACCGGACGTTAACCATCCGACCGTTCACCTTCGAACCTACAGCAGACCTTGCACTTGTTTGCAGGCAATAAATGCGGCCACTGAGCACGCAGGACAGTGAGATCCTGCTGCGATTCGAAAGTGCCAGCAGATAACTCAAAACGCGAACGAGGTCACAGTCTCAAATTCGTTACAGGCCGTTCAAAGCGGGGAAGGAAACACCTCCGAGCGGTCTTGTGTCAACCCGGATCCAAGATTTTGCGGGACAGTGCGCAGTGCGCTGATTCACTGTTTAGGAAATATCCTAGATTAAATCTTCTGTGCGATAGAAGGAAAATTGCTTGCTGAACAGTTAGTTATAGAAAGCATGCTGATAAACGATATCTAACTGCCATCATTGCTGAACGTAACGCAGATGAGAAAAATGCAGGGCACGTTGAAATTAAGTCAGAAGACGAAGGTCTGAATCGCCGATAATAGCCACATGCCACCAACCCAATACATGCGTCCCGGTAGGCCATTCGGAGCTTTCAAACGCGGGGCGCAATCAAGGACAGTGATGTTTAAATGGATCTTTTAGCCCACGTCCCAAGCTGGGACGACATCGAACGAAACCTCGATGACAAATTCAGCGTACTGAACCAGAGCGTCAGCAATGGCATGCAGAGCGCTTATGACAGTTGGGACGGGTTTACACGTCGGGTGAGCAATGGCGCCAGCCAAGCCTACGGCGCCATGGGCGGAAACCGGATCGATAATGTCCGGCAGGCGATGGCCCTCTCCTACCCGATCATGCAGTCTGACCTTACCCGCAAGTGGGCGTCGATCAACATCAAGGAAATCCTGCCGGTATTGCTCAAGCTGGTGCAGGAAGTGGTGATGATTCTGGGGGGGAGCGTTGCGGTGGGTGGTGCCATCGGGGGCGCTGTGGGCTCACTCGCTTTCGGTGTCGGCGCTGGCCCCGGCGTGATTGTCGGCGGCGGAATCGGTTTGCAAGTCGGCAACCTGATCCTCATGGGCTTGGGACTGGCCGCCATCGCCGAATATTTCTACGAAGGCCTCCCCGCCTGCCTGACCACCGTGCAGGAAGGTCTGGCCACAGCGTGGACTGCCGAGGATGGCGTCAAGTCCCCAGGGCTCGATCCTTCGGGCGGGTCGGCTGCCATCATTCAGGAACGCACCGAACGCGCAGCGAGACAATTGGCACGTGGCCAAGAGCAATTGGTGTTGTTGTTGCTGACGGCCATCGTGACGTACCTGACGCGCGGCCAGATGAAGGCTGGCGTGATGAACAGCATGGAGAGCGTTGCGAGGCGCAGTGCCAGACTCCGATCAGGCATGTCCAACCAGCCATTCGTAGTATGGCTGACAAAAAATGAAAAATTGCTGCTGGCGCATCCAGAGTTACAGATAAAAGGCGTCACTTCAATTGAGAAGCTAGCGCGTGAATCCGAGATGCGCGAGTTTTACGGTAAGCAGGATCCTGGATTCGCCTCAGTTGAAAATAAGCGACAAAAAGCCAAAACATTTGAACCGAAGGGTTTAAGCAACGAAAAAGTGAGTGAATATCTTCAGAGCACGGACGGCCAAAAATATATCACTAAGCTAGTTGCTGCAGACCCGGAAGCATTAGCCGCGGACATCTACGAGAGAGCTTTTAGCCAAGTATCATCAGGTAGTACTGTTCCAACAACCACACAGATATCAAGTCCGCTTGTAAAAATCGTACCTGCAGGCGACAAAGGCATTTCTGAGTTCTCACCTTTTTTTACCACTATGGAAGAATTGAAAGCAGTGGCCAAATCCGGTAAGACTTTAGCAGATTCACTTGGCTTGCCGGTTGTTAGCGAAAACGCGCGGTATTCCATATTTGAGATTACTCCCCTTAAGCCAACAGAAGTTTTTTCTAGCAAAGTTGCGCCAACTATGGAATTTGGGGGTAGTATAACGAGAACCGGAGGTGCGACCCAATATCTGGTACCTAATCGGAAAGAGTGGTCTGCAGCACGCTTTATTGGCGAAATCGACAACTAGGAATCACCATGAACATTTTGAAATTAAAAGCAACGGCAATCGAACTCCGAAAACAACTTGAAGTTTACAAGGAAAAAGAGCCGGCAGCATTGGATTTGTATGAAGCGATGAAAAACATAATATTCGCGGCTGAGCGTGGCGAGATTGCCACTCAGGTTGAGGCTAGAGATATTCCAGGCCACCGTATAATGGATGAGTCAAATCTTCGTAAATACCGCGACCTTTCGCACGCTTACAGTAACTTTTACGTTGAGCTTGTAGAGGGTCGTGAATCGGATACATTTAAACTCATTGAAGAAATTATAAAGAAGGTTAAAGATCAGAAATCTAAATAGGCTGTGCCTAACACGCCGGCCGGTAAAGGCTGGCGTAATGAATAGCATGGAAAGCGTTGCGACGCACGGTGCGAGGCTTCAGGCGCAGATATCGAACAGGGAATTTGCGGCGTGGTTGGCGCGCAATGAGCAGAAGATTCTGGCGCAGCCGGAACTCCACGTGAAAGATCCAACTCCGTTAAACAAACCGGAACCCGAGCCGCTCCTGAAGCAACGCGGTTTGCGGCGTGTTGCTCAAAAAATAGAGATGTTTAAACCGGGATGGACGGCAGAGGATATTCTGGCAATACCGAAGGGTCGAGTCCTGATCCTTCAGTTTATCTTATACCCGAGTATATGGAGCATCACCTTGCAGAGTTTAAGAACGGCGCTTCGCGTGTGATGCCGTTGCGCAATTTTGAGAAATACGGAATAGCTCAAACACATGGTACTTCATTCATCATGGCCAACCATGAAGTGGACGAAATCTTTGCGAAGGCTGCGGGTGACAAAAGAGTTTTGGAACAAAAAACTCGGTCTTCCCGAAGGTTTTCTGGAGAGCGATAAGCTAGTCCGTATTGATATCGCGACCCCTGGCGAGCTAGGCTTGCGTATTCCATCTGGCAATGAAGCGGGGGCTAGCGAATTCTGGCTTCCGGGAGGAAAATTACCCGAGGGTAATTTTGAAGCGATTATTGATGCTGGTGAGATATCCGCAGATCGAATTATAACTAATCTAATACCGTGAGGTTCATGATGAAATTTACAGATATGTACTTTAACCGCGAAGAGCGCTTTTCATTGGGTATAGAAGAAACGTCCGGTAAATTCTATGTTTCATTTCCTGTTAGGAATGACATGATTGAGTATGAGGAATTTTACGAAATCGACCGCGCGCAGTTTGAGCTGTTTAAAAAGGATCTCAGTGCTGCACTAGCATTCGTCACTAGATGCCGCTACAGAGAGTTAGACGAGTTGTTAATCCAGAAGCCCGGTAGTAGGAGAGGGACAGCTATTTAAGTCACAGAATCTATATCGCTAATGTGACAACCTTTGCTAGGACTGAAACATCCAGTAGCGCGGCTAATCTGCCGCGATTTTTTGCGGGACTTACGACAATAGGTAATGAGCGGGATTGGGCCTGGTAGCCATCGCCGAATATTTCTATGAAGGCCTCCCCGCGTGCCTAACCACCCTGCAGCGAGATCTGGCCACAGCGTGGACTGCCGAGGATGGCGTCAAGTCCCCAAGGCTCGATCCTTCGGGCGGGTCGGCTGCCATCATTCAGGAACGCAACGAACGCGCGGCCAGACAATTGGCACGTGGCCAGGAGCAATTGGTGGTGTTGTTGCTGACGGCCATCGTGACGTACTTGACGCGCGGCCAGATGAAGGCTGGAGTGATGAACAGCATGGAGAGCATTGCGACGCGCAGTGCGAGGCTTCGGGCGGAGATGTCGAACAAGGAGTTTGCGAACTGGCTGGCGAAGAATGAGCAGAAGATTCTGGCGGAGCCGGAGTTGCAGGTTAAGGATGTGGCGCCGCTGAAGAAGGTTGAACCTGAGCAGGCTATTCCACCTGAACTCGCTCAGCCGCGAGTAAAGTCAATGGCTCCTCCCCTCATGTCATTGAAAGATGCCGTCGGTTCTCACACAGCAGAACAGTGGATCAGAAATGAAAGGCGGATTGCCAACGAAGCTGACCCACTTAAATCAAGATTGCTAACTGACGATCAAATTGGGGCTCTGCATGGCTATACTTTGGACGAGGGATACCAATGGATAAATCCCGCGCTACGAGGTTTTACACCGATGACTGAGCAAATGACCGCGTTTGTTGAGCATGCTACTCAAGGGCTTTCCAGACTGCCCCCTTATTTGGAAGCTGATACTTACCGAGGTACCACTCTGCCCCAACATATTCTTGACAATATTCAAATGGGGCATCCTACGAGCGATGGTGCGTTCTTCAGCACGTCTGCGCAATCTGCAAAAGCATTTAGGGGCAATGTCAAATTTCGGGTCAGTGGTTCCTCCGGCCGCGACATCAGTTTTTTGTCCGGACACCCAGAGGCCGAGGTATTGTATCCGCCGGGAACTGTGTTCGACGTTTTGAACAAAATCGAGTCTGGACCCACTACCCTTCTTCGCTATAAAGAGATCCCATGATCGACTTACGAAGCTCCAAAGAAGCCATCACCCAGTATGTCGAACGATACGACTACTTGCTTCCTCCGCCGTCACCGCAATTACGTCAACGCATGGACTACATGTTGCAGCCTGGTGCACCAAGGTTAAGCAGACAGAAACCCGACTGGCTGGCATCTAGGACTTGCACGCTAAGTCATGATGACGCGTTAGACCGAGCACAAGGTTGCTTGCTCGGGTTGGCGATTGGTGATGCAGTAGGTACCACCATTGAGTTCCTGCCCCGAGATCATGGCCATGTTGAAGACATGGTGGGAGGAGGACCCTTCAAGCTGAATGCAGGTGAATGGACTGACGACACCAGCATGGCTCTGTGTCTGGCAGACACCTATGCCGCCAACAACAAATTCGATTATGCCGACTATGCACAGCGACTCGCCCGTTGGTACAAGACAGGGCTGAACAGCCACAATGGCAAGTGCTTCGATATCGGCAACGCAACTCGTATTGCGCTTGAAGGATGGTTGAGCCAAGGGTTGGATTGGTACGGCAATGACGATCCATCGACCGCAGGGAATGGCTCGATAATCAGGCTCGCCCCTACTGCTATTTTTCGACGCCACTCACTGTCCGCGACTTGGCGCGAGAGCGCCGCTCAAAGCCGATGCACTCATCGGGCAGCGGAGGCGGTTAACAGTTGCGAACTCTTCGGAGCGATCCTGCATCTGGCCCTCAACGGTGCGGACAAAGCGGAGACGCTGGCGCATAAAGTACGGGCGCTTTACCCCCGTCCATTGATTATCAACGCTGGTGAATACAAACAAAAAATGCGTCAGCAGATTCGCTCCTCTGGTTACGTCATCGACACCCTTGAAGCCGCACTTTGGGCAGTGTGGAATACCGACAACTTTAAAGACGCCGTTCTGCTGGCTGCTAATTTGGGTGATGATTCCGATAGCGTAGCAGCAGTCACCGGCCAGTTAGCCGGAGCGTTATATGGCGTATCAGGAATGCCCGCCGACTGGGTCAAAAAAGTTGCATGGTCCAAGCACATCCAAGACCTCGGACACACGCTCTTTGAGCGAGCACCTCCTCAGGATGAGATGGACGAAGTTATCTATGGCGCCAAGTGAAGAATGAGCGTCTCAATCCTCAAAATAGGAGTAGGTCTGGAGTCGTAGCTAGGTTTGTACACCCCTCTCCTACTCGATCATGCAATTGGACCTCTCCCGCAAATGGGCCTCGATCAATATTGCGGACATAATGAAGCCGGTGCAAATGCGCTCTGGATTCCAGAAGGAAAGTTGCCAAACGGTAACTTGGAGGGTGTGATTGACGCGGGCAATATTTCAATAGACAGTTTCAAAACCACACCTTTGTTTTAGGAGGATTTAGATGAACTTTAAAAGACTCTTTGTCAACCGCGAAGAAATGTTCTCATTAGGCATTGAGGAAACATCAGGGAAATATTACGCCTCGTTCCCTGTCAGCAATGGGCTGGCTGATTACGAAGAGTATTACGAAATAGACAAAGTCAAATTTGAATTATTTCAGAAAGATGTTGACGCAGCCGTCACCTTTGTCAACAAGTGCCGGCGACAAGAGATGGATGAGCTACTTATACAGAAGCCAGGGACCAATAGGGGCACCGCTATATAAACCGCTTTGCCCTGGAAGCAATAAGCCCAAGCACACCACTAGGCTATGTAGTAGACCCAAGTGTGGTAGCTATTGCTTACTGGAGAAGACCGACGCAGCCATCTTGCGACGGTGGGAGCATTGCACATGGGTGGTGCGATCAGGGGTGCTGTGGGCTCACTCGCTTTTGATGCGAGCGCGCTACCGGGTCCCATGATCGGCAGCGGTATTGGCTTGCAGGTCGGCAATCTGATCCTGATGGGATTGGGTCTGGCGGCCATCGCCGAATATTTCTATCAAGGCCCCCCGCCTGCCTAACCACCCTGCAGGAAGGACTGGCCACAGCGTGGACTGCGGAGGATGGCGTCAAGCCTCCGGGGCTTGATCCTTCGGGCGGGTCGGCAGCCATCATTCAGGAACGCACCGAACGCGCAGCGAGACAATTCGCACGTGGCCAAGAGCAATTGGTGTTGTTGTTGCTGACGGCCATCGTGACGTACCTGACGCGCGGCCAGATGAAGGCTGGCGTGATGAACAGCATGGAGAGCATTGCGACGCGCAGTGCGAGGCTTCGGGCGCAGATATCGAACAAGGAATTTGCGAACTGGCTGGCGAAGAATCAAAGCAAGATTCTGGCGGAGCCTGAGTTGCAGGTGAAAGATGTCGCACCGCTGAAGAAGGTTGAGCGTGAGCTCGTGCATGATCTCCTGCCAAGCAAGCCGGCAGTCAATCCCATTGAGGAAGTCGTTGAGCCCGGTGTGTCACGTCGCGATTATCTGAACGAGAAGTTTGGACGGACAGGCGATCTGATACAGGACATAAACATCCGCGGAAATAAAGAAACCGCGGTGAATTTCTTCGAGTCACAAGGCTACGCGGCCAAAGACTACGAGGGTTACATGAACGGATTGGACTTCACCAAACCCGTTAGCGTCGAGACCATCAATCGTGGCAAAACGCTCTGGCAGTATCAGGTGCCCGGAGGCCGTCAGGGCATGAGGTATTCTCCGACTCCGGATATCATTCCTTCGCAACTGGGTATCAACCCTCTCGGGCAGATTTACAAAACTGACATCGTTGTACCCGAAATCGTGAATGTTTATCAGAGCACAGAGAAAGTTACGCTGCTGCGAAGTACATTAGCGCCAGTGGTTGATACCTGGTCCGTTCCGTCGCAGCCGTTTGATGCGATAGAGGGCGCTCGGCAGGTAACGACCGGACAGAAAGAACTCTTCAAATTGATCAGCCCAGGGACACCATGAATCCAACCACACCACTCGGCTATGTCGAAAAAGCGATTGCCATAACCATTGACCGTCGCAACGGGTGCCCGCAGTTTCCTGTCTATGACATGCTCCTGCGACAGCTGGAGTACGTGAAGGCAGTATTCGAAGGCGTTGAGAAAGATAAATCCAAACTCCACCAACTCAGCATCGGAGCCATTGCATCCAAGGAGTTTGAAGAGGAAGACCCCGATCTCGCACGGGCGCTCAAGGATGCTTACTACGTCGCAATACAGTCTGGTCGTGGGCTGAAGATCAAATTGCCGGACTGAGCCTTTGGCAATGCGAAAGCATGAGTCGTGAGCGCACTCGTTTGCGCCACAGAGCCTTAGAACGCACGCGTGGATCGACGCGTGTGCAACTGACGACAAGGAGCGTTGATATGAGCCTGCTCCGACCGGGCCTTTGGGCGCTTGCCCTTGCCGCAGCCATTTTCTGCACCACACCCCTGTACGCTCAAGACAGTGAGCAAGTGCTGAAGAGCGTGATCGCCGAGCAACAGAAACAACTCCCCATCCTGCTCGACCCGATAACCCGGATCGACAACATCAGCTACGTCAATCACAACGTGGTCTATAACATCACGCTTTATGGCTTTGAGAATCGACCAGGCGAGCGGGTGTACTACGAGAGCTACCTGACTCAGCAGATCAAGGAAGCGCTGTGCAGCCAGACGGCCTATCTACTCTTGCTTGAGCTTGGGAATACGATCACCTACAGCTACTCCAGCACCCAAGCCGAGCCGATTACCGAAATAACCTTCGGGCCGGAGACTTGCCCAAAAATGTAGTCGGTGATTCCCCTTCAGGGATTGTGTAGGTGTTGATGGCAATACCATCGGGATAGAGCCTGGGCAAACATCAAAGCAATTCGTCCATATCTGCAGGCTGTGGAAGAGATTCACTGGGCAACCGGATGTACTGCGGACCGCGCATTAACAAGATATCGCTGGATTGCAACTCAGGGGGTGAAGACGCGAACGTAGAAGTCAAAAGACTCAACTTGGCTACTGGTCAATGTGTTGTGTTTGTAGGCATGAACATCCCTGCTGTAACGGATGAACGCTTCGGACCCGGCGCCATCAGCAAAAAGCGAAACCAATGCCGCACACTGCATGAGCCAGTAGATGTCCAGAGAACCGTCGGTCCCTTTGGCATAGCTCAGGTCAAGTGCTTTTGAATGTAAGGCCCGCGCCAGTTCCCGCCCCTGCGCAGAGTAAGACTTACTCAGCGATTGAGGATGCTGTGCCTGGGCGTGGTCGATGAACGCTAGGTAGCGGCTGCGCAACGCCTCGTTGTCCCGCCCAAGCGGAGGACATCCGGGCGGAGGTACGTACAGAGGCTGCGGCGCCGGATGGACCGGTAGCCCGCTCTGATTCTCTTCGATTCTCGAGAGCGTTTGCGGCGCCGGTTCCTGCGCTGAGATTGCCGCTGATCGCACTATCGATGTATCCGGTCGGCCATGGCGGCCCAGGTACGTTTTCAATCGGCGCAGGCATTGCGCCAGCAAACCTTGAGGATGGGCACTCAATTGACAGAAGCCTCCTCTAGACGCTGCGCAAGCAGACGCCGGGGAGTAGCGGCGCTCAAGTAAGTGCCTATCAGTTCTGCCAGTTCTTCGATTTTGAGCGTTTTGTTGTCTCGGCAAAACTGCACGAGTTGCAACTGGACCCAGCGGCTTTTCTTGTTCAGCCTGGCGTCAGGCGCGAAGAATGAACGAGAGGTCAATTCAGGCAGGGGTGCGTCGTCTTCGAGCAACAGATTCAGCAGGATGCCTTTGCCGATCTGCAGGCCGAAATCGTTGATATGCGCGATTGGCAACGGCGCTTTGAGGTTAGCGAACACGAAATGGTCGGGCGTTAATAGCAAGGCAGTGGTATCCGCCCGCAGTAGCAGACGCAGCGTATGAGGCAAACCGAAGACCGCCAGCGACATCAGTACCCCGCCGAGGATGTAGGCCATGGCTGTCTGGACTTTGAACACGTCCGGATACAGCCACGTAAACAGCAGCAAAGCCGCCCCCGCCAAGAAGACCAGGCTTACGATGATCAGTGTAGTGACCCCTCGCAGGCGACCACCTTCGTGTAATCGCACCTCCCCGGTGACGTGACTGGCGTAGGTACGCAGTTGCTCGACTGCCTCTGCATCAAGCGACACGTAATGAGCAAGAAAGCTTTCGGTGATCCGGCCGTGGAGCTGTTCTGGAGCGGCGAAATAACGGTCCATCGCGGCACAGGCCTGAACCGCGTCGACCGGATGCGTACCGCAGCGAAACGCCTCGTCGACCGTGACCTGCAATGTGGCGATTCGCTCCCCATTGGAAGGATGAGTGTCGGACGGGTGAGGTAATTGAGTGGCCAGTTCTTCTTCGGGCAAGGTCAATACCTGATCGCCAAGCGCGTGCAGCAAAAGGCTCGGCAGGTGGGTTGGCATTACATAGTCAGGCTTGGGGTTGGTGGCCTCGCCGACGTGCTTGCTCAAAAGCCCCTGCACGATGGGCTCAAGGGCAGAGATGCGCAACAGGGCTGAAGCGATCGCAACATTGCTGGCCACCTGTGCTCCCGCCGCATCAGCCGCCAGTTCCCGCACACGGCTCCAGTGGTTCACGGCGTGGTCGAAGCTTTCCATGAAATGCACGCCCAACATGAACGCCGGACGCAGCATCGTGCGTTGGAGCAGATCGCTGCTGAGCATGGTCTGGTAGACGGCCTGAAGACTGCGGCTGATGCCGTCGTAGATCGGCACGAACCGTTGGCTGTATTCGGTATCGGCGCCGGCGAAGTGGGCCAGTTCGTGGCCGATCACTGCGCGCGTCTGCGCTTGATCAAGCAGGCCCAGGTACACGATTGGTACATGCAGGGTTCGCCCTGTGAGGTGCGCATCGCCGGGCAGCAGATTGACGTCGCTGGAGGTGACGTAAAAGCCTTCGGTCATGCCCAGCACGATGTGGTCGGGCTGCAAGGCCTCGAGTTGCCGGGCCAGATCGCGCACCAAGTCCCATAGCAAGGGCGCCTGCTCCGGGGTCACGGACTGACCAAGAACGACCATGGGGGTGGGCTCGAACATGTGCAGCATGACCTTCAACTGCTTGCCCATGGTCCAGATCGAATAAAGGCACACGAGACCGATCAGGAAGGCTGCCACCATCAGCTTGATCTCGCCGGTGGACATGCGCCCGGCGTGCCACAGTCCCAACCCTTCGAACGTCAGGATGGCAGCGACGGCTGCCGCCATCGCGACGATGTGCCCGACCAGAACGAACGGCAGGATGCGACTGACCCGGGTGAAGGTGTGAAGCAATCGCTCACGGGATTGAAGTGCACGAGAACCGGCCCAGCCCAAGGCCAGCAGACCGAGCAGGCCGACCAGCGCGGCCATGCACCCCAGCATGACGACACCCCACGCGAGGCCGGTCATCACCCGCGTCATACCAAGCAGTTGGCGGTTGTCGTCTTCTGTCTCGGCGATCTGGATCAGTGCCCGTTGCACGTCAACACGGCGGTGGTCGATTTCGATCCACGCACGCTTGTCTTTGCTCGCCAACTCCTGAAGGCGCGGACGAATATTGGCGAGTTCTGCCTGGTATTGACCCAGTTGGCGGTAACTCTCGGTACTGCGTTGCAACTCCCACGTGCCAAACAATCCGAGCAACACAGGCAACAGAATCAATACAGCGACAAGCTTCAGCGTTTGCATCATGCGGCACTCAACGATCGGTGCATCGCCGTTGATCAGACACGGCGAGCAAACATCCCTTTAACAAAAGCCCGTGGCTTCTGCGCTCCTGGAAACAGACGGCAGATGCACTGACCTGTCGCCCTATTTCAGACGGCGTTATACCTCGAATACAGGGTTTTCTGAAACTCGGAAGGGCTCGAATGTGGGGCGTTTCACAAGACAGAATCCGGGCGGTTGCCATCATTGTGTTGGGCATTCGCAGTCAAGTTTCCCGTTTGATTCGCGCCGCGTCGTAAGACTTGGAGTGAACAGGTTCACCTTTTTCAGCTTTAATTCGAAGCCCAATCGGGATCCAAAAAAATCGCTGGAAGCCCCACAGATCAAGGCGTGAGAGGGAGTTCGTCTCATGGAAATCCCCTCATTAGTGGCAGTCGGACATCATTGCGATGTGTATCAAAAACGATAAAAACTCGCCGTCTGTAGGAACTTTCCTGCGCCAAATGGTGCCTGAGCTGACGCTGCTGGCTAGACAATATTGATCTGCTAGCACCCCATTTTCACTATTGTGCGGACCGGTTTCGTGATGCTGTCTGTCACGGACCGAACGTCTCGAACAGGTGTGCCGGTCGAGAGAACATAGCCCTTCCGTAACCTCGCCACAGCGCGGGCTGTTGGAGAGAAGGGTTCAAGGACGATGTATCGATGACTCAGACGTTTGATGTAGAAGCATTGATCAAGCTGCGAAGCCAGACGCGGGCCATTTCCGATGTGCTCAAGGCGCAAGCTTCGGACTATCTCGCGACGCTGTCCTTGCTGATCCGTCCGCAAAACCTGTTTGGCGAATACTTGCAGGGCGCACAACGAAGCAGTGGCCGCGAAACTCAGCATCATTTCAAAGAACTCAAAGAGCTATACGACAGAATTGGTTCGGCCTCTCCGTTCCAATTGGTCAATGAGATGGAAGTGCCGCTGAATCTGATCAGCACCACGCCTGAACTATTTCCTCTTGAATACGACAAGGTGCTGGAACAGAGCGGCCAGACCATCCGCATCACCAGCCCGACACGCTGGGTGGTAGGTTTCAACTCCTTCGATCTGGCGCAGTTTCGCAAAGTGATCAAGGACCCGAATCGCAGCAGTGCCGAGCTTTATCGGTTCGTGGTGCATTACCTGGTCCTGTTTTACTGCGTCAGTAAATCTCCAGGCCTCGGTCGTCTGTTCGAAGGGCTGCGCTTCCCGGTCAGTTTCGAGCGGTTGAAAGATTTCGGCGACCTGCCCTTCTGCGTGATCAGCTCGCCGGTGCGTTCGACGCTGCCGGACGACTCGGTCATTCGCAGCAGCACCCAGATTGCCGGCAATGCCACCTTCGAGGAGTTGGTGGGCCAAGACAGCATCATGGACATGAAAGATGAGATTCGTCAGCGACTGCTGATGACGATCGAAGGACTGTAACGCGCCCGGCTCAACGTTGGGCCGAACACGCAAATGACTTGCAGCGACTTGCTCGCACAGGAGAACACGATGGCGAAGAAGGAAAGTACCCAGCACAAACTCGATCGCGTCCGCGCGCCTCGGGTTCATATCACTTACGACGTGGACATTGGCGACGCTCAGGAAAAGAAAGAGCTGCCCTTTGTCGTCGGCGTGCTGGGCGATTTCTCCGGCAATCCGCTGGAGCCTTTGCCAAAGCTCAAGGATCGCAAGTTCATCTTCATCGACCGTGACAACTTCAACGGCGTGCTCAAGGGCATCAAGCCGCGTCTGGCGTATCGGGTCGACAACACGCTGGCCAAGAACGGCACGCAGCTGGGCGTGGAGCTCAACTTCAATACCCTCGAAGACTTCGAACCGCAAAACGTCGTCAAGCAAGTCGAGCCGCTGCGCAAGCTGCTGGAAGTCCGCAACAAACTGGCTGACCTGCGCAACAAGATGGGCGGCAACGACAAGCTTGAAGAGCTGCTGATGGACGTGTTGCAGAACACCGAGAAGTTGAAAACGCTGGGCAAGGAATTCGGCCGTGAAGCCGCCGTTCCAGCCACCGATGCCAAAGAGTAAGCAGGAGCACGACGATGAACGATAAACACAGCGTAGCTCAGCAGGATGCCGATCTGGTTGAAGTGGAAAACTTCGCGCCCCAGTCCTCGCTGCTCGACAGCATCATTTCCGAAAGCCGCGTCGCCCGTTCCGAGACCGAGCGCACCCGCACCCGCGACCTGATCGGTGAGCTGGTAGGTCAGGTGCTCGAAGGCGAAATGACGCCGAGCAAAGACCTGATCGCCGTACTGGATGCGCGGATCGCCGAGATCGACTCGATGCTCTCCGAGCAGATGAACGAGATCATGCACGCTCGCGAATTCCAACAGCTGGAAGCCTCCTGGCGCGGCCTGAAGTATCAGGTCGATCAGACCGAGACCAGCACCACGCTGAAGATTCATCTGCTCAATGCTTCGAAAAAAGATCTGGTTCGCGATCTGAAGGCCTCTTCCGAGTTTGACCAGAGCGCGCTGTTCAAAAAGATCTACGAGGAAGAGTACGGCACCTTCGGTGGCGCACCTTTCGGCATGCTGCTGGGCGATTACGAGTTCAATCGCAACCCGGAAGACATGTACCTGCTCGAAGAAATTTCCCATGTCGCCGCAGCGGCCCATGCGCCGTTCATTTCTGCGGCATCGCCCGAGCTGTTCGGCTGGGACTCGTTCACCGACATGTCCGGCCCGCGTGACCTGGCGAAGATTTTCGACACCGTTGAATACGCCAAGTGGAAATCCTTCCGTAACTCCGAGGACTCGCGTTACGTCGGCCTGACGCTGCCCCACGTGCTGGGTCGCCTGCCTTATGGTCCGGATACCACGCCCGTCGAAGAATTCAACTTCGTCGAAAGCGTCGACGGTCGCGACCACAACAAGTACCTGTGGATGAACGCCGCCTATGCACTGGGCACCCGGGTCACCGATGCCTTCTCCCGTTATGGCTGGTGCGTGGCGATTCGCGGTGTCGAAGGCGGCGGCCTGGTGGAAGGTCTGCCGACTCATACCTTCAAGACCGATGACGGCGAAATTGCCCTCAAGTGTCCGACGGAAATCGCGATTACCGACCGCCGTGAAAAAGAGCTGTCCGATCTTGGGTTCATCCCCCTGGTTCACTGCAAAGGCACCGACTACGCCGCGTTCTTCGGCACACAGTCGACACAGAAGCAGAAGCAATACAACACCGACATCGCCAACGCCAACGCGCGCCTGTCGGCGCAGTTGCAGTACATCTTCGCGACGTCACGCATCGCCCACTACATGAAGGCGATCATGCGCGACAAAGTGGGCAGCTTCGCTTCTCGCAAAGACGTCGAGCTGTTTCTGAACAAATGGCTGTCGAGCTATGTGTTGCTGGACGACACCGCCAGCCAGGAAGCCAAGGCCAAATTCCCGCTGCGCGAAGCCCGCGCCGAAGTGTTCGAAGTGCCTGGCAAGCCTGGGGTCTACAAGGCCGTGACCTACTTGCGTCCGCACTATCAACTGGATGAACTGACCGCGTCCCTGCGACTGGTTGCCGAGTTGCCGCAGTCCACACGCGGCTGATCGATGTCGTTGCCAGGGAGGCAATATGAGTAGCCAACACAAGTTGTTGCCGTCACTGCTGGACCGGTTGCTGGACGACCGTCCGCATCAGTCCATCGAAGCGTCGTCGCAACGCTTGTGTTCGCTGGCCGATTACAAGGCCAGCATCGTCCGTGACCTGGAGATTCTGGTGAACACACGCCAGTCTCTGGTCGCCGAAGAACTCGGCGGCTTCGCCCAGTTGAGCGGCACGATCCTCGATTACGGCATGCCGGATTTCACCAGTAAAAGCGTGCTCGATCCGCAGGATCGCTTGCTGATTCAGCGCCAGCTGGAAAAAGCGATCTCAGTGGGCGACCGGCGCTTTCGCAGCGTCAAGGTACAACTACTGGCACAACAAACCGGCCAACGCATGCTCACCTTTCGCGTGGACGCGGTACTGCGCCTGCAGGATGTCTCGCGCCAGGTTTCGTTTGACGCGGTGCTGCAGGTCAACACCCAGGAATACACAGTACAGAACCTCAACTGATGCTCGACGACCTGCTCCCCTATTACGAAAAGGAACTGTCGCACCTGCGCTTTTTGGGCCAGGAGTTCGCGAGTCAGTATCCAAAAATCGCTTCACGGTTGCTCATTGAGGGCGATAACTGTGAGGACCCGCACACCGAGCGTTTGATCGAGGCGTTTTCGTTTCTGGCCGCCCGCGTCCACAAGAAACTGGACGACGAGTTTCCGGAGATCGTCGAATCATTCCTTGAAGTGCTGTACCCGCATTACCTGCGCCCTACCCCGTCGATGTCCATCGTCGAATTCAGCATGGGCAGCAACGGAAAGGTCACGGAAGCCTATCGCGTGGCGCGCCACACGGAGCTGCATGCCAACCCGGTGGATGGCGTGGTGTGCAAGTTTCGTACGTGCTACCCGGTGGAACTCTGGCCGATCGCGGTGCAGCAGGCCTCCTTCGTCGAGATGGAGCGCTCGGCCTTCAACGGCCACAGCGCCGATCTGGTCGCTCGTCTGCGGATCGGTCTGGTCACGACCGCTGATGCGCTGTTTGGACAGATGGAACTGGACAGCCTGCGGTTTTTCCTCGATGGCGAAAGCACCCTGATGCTGCAACTGTACGAGTTGCTGTTCAACAACTTGGCCAAAGCGACAATCACCTTTCAGGATGAAGGCCGCAGCCGTGAAGTGGCGCTGCCCGCCGGCGCGTTGAAAGCGGTAGGTTACGGGCTGGACGAAGGCCTGGTGGATTACTCGGAACGGTCATTTCTGGGGTATCGCCTCCTGCATGAGTACTTCACGTTCCCGGACAAATTCATGTTCTTCGACCTGTCGGGGTTCGGCCGTATCCTGGCAGGCAAGGCGCTGGAAAAGGTCGAGATCAACTTCTACTTTTCCGACTACGACCTCAACGACCGCCTCGCGCGTCTGACGCAGAACATCGGACGGAGCAACTTCAAGCTCAATTGCACGCCGATCATCAATCTGTTTCGGCAACACGCCGAGCCGATCAAGTTGACTCACGCACAGCACGAATACGCGGTGATTCCGGACGTCCGCCTGCAAAGTACGGCCGAGGTGGTGTCCATTGATCGCGTGCGCCGGATCAAAAAGCTCGACGGCATCGATCAGGTCGCCACTTGTCACCCGTTTTTCGAACCCCGGACCGATCAGGGTTTGGGCAACAGTTTCTGGATCGCTCGACGGCGCCCGGTACAAACCCAGCAAAGCGACGGCACGAACGTGTTCATCCGCGTGGTCGACCGTGATCTGGAACTGATCGACTCCAACAATGACACGCTGAGTATTCGCCTGACCTGCAGCAACCGTGATGTGCCTTCGATGCTGCCGTTTGGCGGCGAGCGTGGCGACTTCAACATCCCGGCCAGCTCGGTGATCAAGGACATCCGTTGCCTGCGCAAGCCCACCGCCTCGGTGCGCGTGCCGCTGGGCAATGGCGTGATCTGGCGGCTGATCTCGCACCTGTCGCTCAATCACATGTCGCTGGTATCCCGAGGCCGTGAAGTGCTGTTGGAACTGCTGTCGCTGTACAACTACCGCAGCACCTCAGCGATCCGCAAGCAGATCAACGGCATCGTATCGGTCGCCAGCGAGCCGGTGGTCGCCCGCATCGGCCACCCACGGCCCAATTTCGTTCGCGGCGTCGGCATCACGCTGACCTTCGACGAAAGCCAGTACACCGGCAGCGGCGTGTTCCTCTTCGGCATGGTGCTGGACCATTTCTTCGGCCAGTACTGCTCGATCAACAGCTTTACTCAATTAACCCTTCGTACCTTGCAGCGTGAAAAGAGAGTGGTCCAATGGCCCCCGCGAACCGGCGATCAACCCCTGGTCTGATTGACCAGGCACGGGCTGAGCCGCACCGATTCGAGTTCTTTCAATTGGTGCGTTTGCTTCGCCTGCATTACAGCAGAAACGGGCGCATGGACCTGCAGACGCGGCCGCACGAAGATCCGCTGCGCTTTCGTTCGCAACTCTCGCTCAACTTTCCGGCGAGCGAAGTCAGCGATCTGAAGTTCGAGCGCGAAGGCAACGTCTCGGCCGCCGGTCTGGCGCTGTCGGAGGTGCAGGTCACGTTCATGGGGCTGGTCGGGCCTTCCGGGGTCTTGCCGCGCCCGTACACCGAACTGCTGATGGACCGACACATCCAGTACCGCGACGACGCCGCGCACGCCTTTCTCGATCTGTTTTCCCATCGCATGACCACGCTGTTTTACGAGGCTTGGCAGAAGTACAAGTTCTACATCGAGTACGAGCGCACTGGCACGTCGAACTTTGACCGGTACCTGCTCAATCTGGTGGGGTTCGGGCCTCAGGCGCAGAAACAGAAATTCGGCCCGAACGGCTCGCCGTTGCGTCGGGAACTGTTCAGCTACTTCTCCGGAACGTTCGCGCAGAAGCCCCGCAACGCGCTGAACCTGCAAGTCATGCTGGGCTTTTATTTCTCGCTGCCGTTCAAGGTGAGCCAGTTTGCCGGGCGCTGGCTCAAACTTGATGCCAGTCAGTGGACGCAACTGGGCCGCAAGAATGCCGTCCTTGGACAAAGTGCCGTGGCCGGCAATCGCGTCTGGGATTACCAATCCTGCGTGCGCATCGACATCGGCCCGCTGCAACTGGCCGATTACCAGCGCTTTCTGCCAGGCACGCAGGATTATCAGAAGCTGGTGGAGCTGGTGCGTTTCTACGTCGGCGCCCAGCTGGACTTCCAGATTGCGCCCACCCTGGCACGACAGGCGGTGCCCGTCGCCCGATTAGGTCGTCAGGGCAATGTTGCCTTGGGCTGGCTGGGTTGGCTCAAGCGCCCCGGCGTCGAGGTCGAGCCTTCCCGCTGTGCCGTTTTCCATATTCCTTTTGATGGGGTCTCTCTGTGAACCTGAAGTCGCTGTTCGCCAAGCTCAACGAAACCAGTCGTACAGCCACAGAAGCCGCCGCTGCGCTGTGCCTTTCCGAGCGTCATTACGACGTTGAGGTCGAGCATCTGCTGTTGCAACTGCTCGAAGGCAACGACAACGACCTGCCGGCCATTCTGCGTCATTACGACGTTGTGCCAGAGCGTCTGCAGGCGCAGTTGGTCACGGCGCTGGGGACCTTCAAAAAGGGCAATACCCGTACGCCCGCGCTGTCGCCACACATCACCCGCATGATCGAGCAGGCGTGGCTGCTGGCCTCGGTCGAGTTTGGTCAGCAGCAGATTCGCACCGGCTACCTGATTCAGGCGCTGCTGGACGACGACGAGCTGCGTCGCGTCGTGGTGGGCTCGGCAGCGGAGCTCGAGAAAATCAACGCCGACGACTTGCGGGTCAATCTCGCAGCCCTGGTCGAATCCAGCCCGGAATCGCAACTGGCCAAGCCGCTGGGCACACCCGAGGCAGGCGCCGGTCGCCCTCTCGCCAGCAACGGCAAGACACCTGCGCTCGATCAGTACACCGTCAACCTGACACAGAGCGCCCGCGAAGGTCGCATCGATCCGGTGCTCGGTCGCGAGTTTGAAGTGCGGCAAATGGTCGACATCCTCACCCGTCGTCGGCAGAACAACCCGATCCTTACCGGCGAGGCAGGCGTCGGCAAAACCGCGGTGGTCGAAGGTCTGGCATTGCGCATCGTGCACGGTGACGTGCCTTCGGTGCTCAAGGATGTGGCGATCCACACCCTGGACCTCGGCCTGTTGCAGGCCGGCGCCGGCGTCAAAGGCGAATTCGAGAACCGCCTGAAATCGGTCATCGAAGAAACCAAGCGCAGCCTGCACCCGATCATCCTGTTCATCGACGAAGCCCACACCCTGATCGGGTCGGGCGGTCAGGCCGGACAGAACGACGCCGCCAACCTGCTCAAACCCGCGCTGGCCCGTGGCGAATTGCGCACCATCGCGGCCACGACCTGGGCCGAGTACAAGAAGTATTTCGAGAAAGACGCCGCCCTCGCCCGCCGCTTCCAGGTGGTGAAGGTCGAAGAGCCGGACGAGGACAAAGCCATCCACATGCTGCGTGGCCTGCTCGGCAAAATGCAGGCGCATCACAAGGTGACGGTGATGGACGAGGCGCTGGTGCAGGCCGTTCGCCTGTCCAATCGCTACATCACCGGCCGTCAGTTGCCGGACAAAGCGGTCAGCGTGCTGGACACCGCCTGTGCGCGGGTGGCGCTGGCGCAGTCGGCCCAGCCCGGCGCGCTGGAGGACTGCAAATGCCTCATTGAACACGTGCAGTCGGAAATCACCGTGTTGCAGCAAGAAGCCTCCAAGGGCAGCGACCACGCACGGCGCCTTGCAGCGCTCAACGATGAGCTGCAGGCGGCGCAGCAGCAACGGGAAAAACTTGAACAACAGTGGGAACGTGAACGTGAACTGGTCGAGAAACTCGCCCATGCGAGCGCGAATGAGCCTCTCGACGCCGACGAGATTTCCGCGCTGCGCGCCGAGCTGACGAGCGTTCAAGGTGAGCAGCCGCTGGTCCATGCGCGGGTCGATGGCGGCACCATCGGCGAGGTGATTTCCGGCTGGACCGGCATCCCCCTCGGCAAAATGCTGCGCGACGAAATCGACACTGTGCAGCGACTGCCTGAGCTGCTTGGCGAACGCGTTCTCGGTCAGGATCACGCGCTGCTGGAGATCGGCAAGCGCATCAAGATTTCTCGGGCGCGCATGGAAGATCCGAACAAGCCCATCGGCGTATTCCTGCTCTTGGGGCCGAGCGGCGTCGGCAAGACCGAAACCGCACTGGCGCTGGCCGACACGCTGTACGGCGGCGAACGCAATGTCATCACCATCAACATGTCCGAGTACCAGGAAGCGCACACCGTTTCCAGCCTCAAGGGCTCGCCGCCGGGTTACGTCGGCTACGGCGAAGGTGGCGTGCTGACCGAGGCGGTGCGGCGCAAACCCTACAGCGTCGTACTGCTCGATGAAGTCGAAAAGGCCCACCCTGATGTGCTGGAGCTGTTTTTCCAGGTCTTCGACAAGGGCGTGCTGGACGATGGTGAAGGCCGCGAGATCAATTTCCGCAACACGGTGATCATCCTCACCTCCAATACCGGCACGGACCGCATCATGCAGGGGTGTCTGGATGCATCGGCGCCACCAAGCCCTGAAGAGATCGTCGAAGGGCTGCGCGACGAACTGAACCAGGTGTTCAAGCCCGCGTTCCTGGGCCGCCTTTCCATCGTCCCGTATTACCCGGTGAAGGACGCGATTCTGCAACGCATCGTCGCCCTGAAACTGGAGCGCATCCGCAAGCGTTTCGAGCGCAATCATCAGGCCGTGCTCGGTTTCGACGAGTCCCTGGTCGAGGCCATTGCAGCGCGTTGCACCGAGGTCGACAGCGGCGCGCGGAACATCGACAACATCCTGTCCAAAACCCTCATGCCGGAACTGGCCCAGCACGTGCTGGAGCGCATGGCGCAGGACAAACCGATCCAACGTCTGGACATCGAACTGGGCAGCGACGGCGACTTCGCCTACCAAATGACCTGATTCGAGCATTCATAGGTAGTAGTCATGAAGATGCACAACATGGAACGTGCCAGCGCTGGCTGGACCAAGGGGTTCACCGTCCTGGCGATGGTGGTGGCGCTGACCGCCTGCGGCATTACCGACCGGGCCAGCAAGCGCGTCGATGACACGTGGGCGGGCGACATGCTGTTCGGTGATAAAGAAAAGGTCATTCTGACGTCCGACGGCGGTAATCAGCTGAACCCCGATGACTCGGGCAAACCGCTGTCCGTGGTGCTGAGGGTCTATCAGCTCACGGCACTCGAGCGCTTTGCTTCCACTGATGCTGACTCGCTGTGGGATGACCCGCAACGAGCGCTGGGTAACACGCTGATCGACAGCCAGGAGATCACCTTGCTGCCTGGCATGGGTCAAAACAACCAATGGCCCCTGAACAAAGCCACGGGCTATGTCGGCGTCGCGGCTTTCTTTCGCTCGGAAGAAAAGAGCCGGTGGAAAGTCGCCTTCGACGCCAACTCGCTGCGCAAGGATGGCATCTGGTTTTCCTCCGATGGTCTGCGCGTGCTGGTCGACAACAATCAGGTAGTGGCCGTGCGCGGCATGGATGTGCTGCGCCAGACGCCTACCGAAGCCCAGCTCGCCAGAAACAACACCCTGCCGCAGGACCCGGCCAATCCGACGCTTGCGCAGAAAATGCAGGACGCGGTGGTCCAGAAAGCCGAAGACGGCGCCGTCGACTCGGCGCAGAAAGGCATGCAGTCAACAGTCGATTCACTCCTGGAAGGCGTTCATGAGTAAGCAGAGCCGTGTGATGTGGTCTGAAGGGATGTTTTTGCTGCCCCAGCATTTTCAATATCAGGACGAGTTTCATCAGCACCAGCTCGCCGAATCGACCTTGCGCAGCACGCCGTTTCATTGGGGCGTCCAGACGCTGCAGATCGATGAAGAAGCGTTGGCCAATGGCTCGTTGCAACTGAAACGGCTGAAGCTGGTGTTCCCGGACGGCAGCCTGTTCGATGCGCCTCAGCACGACCCGTTGCCAGCCGCTCGAGACCTCAGGGAATTGCTCAAGGGCAGTGATTTCAAGGTCTACGCCGCGCTGAAGCTGCCCGAGCCTTTCGGGCTGAATTACGTCGAGGACGGTCAGGAGCAGAAAAGTGCGCGGCGGTTCCGCAAGCAGTTCGACACCCTGCCCGATCTGAATGAAGGGGATCTGGAAAACGAGATCACCAGCCTGCGGCTGAACGTGGTGATGCTGGTCGATGGCGACACGTTGGACGGCTACAGCTATTGCCCGGTGGCGCGGCTGACACGCAACAACATCGGCGGCTTCAATCTGGATACGCACTTCGTGCACCCCACCTTGCACCTGGGCAATCACGAGACGCTGACCGGTCTGGGCAGACGCCTGCTGGGCGCTCTGCAATCCAAAAGCAAGGCGCTCTCGGGCCGGCGTCGCGAGCGTGCCGACCAGATCGCCGAATTCGGCTCCAGCGATGTCACGCTGTTCTGGCTGCTCAATACGGTGAACCGCGCTTACCCGACGCTGGCACACCTGCTCGCGCACCCGCGCCTGCACCCGGAACGGCTTTATCTGTTCCTGGCGGAACTGGCGAGCGGTCTGTTGACGTTCTCCCTGGACACCGAGCTCAACGATATCCCCGAGTACGATCACCACGACCCAGCGGCTTCGCTGGTCAAGCTCGACGAGATGATCCGAGTGCTGCTGGATAACGTCATTCCGAACCAGTGCATCGTGATTAATTTGACCCAGACCAAACCGTCGTACTGGCAGGGACAGCTGCACGATCCGCGTCTTGCCGAAGCGGATTTCTACATTTCCGTGCACGCCGACATGCCCGGTTCCAGCTTGCTGGAGCTCGTACCTCGGGCCTTTAAGGTCGGTTCGCCGGAAGACATCGAAGTGGTCGTCAACAGCGCGATGCCGGGCGTCACGCTCAACCACTCCACGCGCTTGCCCAACGCGATTCCCGTGCGACTGGACAACCACTATTTCTCTATCGAGCCGCACGGTCGGGTCTACGAACGGATGATGAGTGCCCAGGCCATTTCTTTCTACGCACCCAGTGCTTTCACCAATCTCAAGCTTGAACTGATGGCGGTCCTCAAATGAACGAAGCCGTAATGCAAGGCGCAACGACCGCCACTGTCACCCAACCCACGTTGAAAGATCTGGTACAGGACTTCATCAGCATGGCGCTGATTGTGCGTCGTGGTCGCCAGGTGACCTCGATCAACGCCTTCGAAGCCAGCATCGATGAGTTCTTCACGCAACTGGAGCGAGAGGCCCGAAACGCCAACTACAGCGTCGATCAGGTCAAGGACACGCAGTACGCGCTCTGTGCGTTTCTGGATGAAAGCGTGCTGGGCTCGGGTGACAACGAGCTGCGTCGCCACTTCGAGCTATCGCCGTTGCAGTTTCGCTATTTCGGCGTGCACCTGGCCGGTCAAGGCTTCTTCGAGAAGATCGACTCGCTGCGCGCCGACGTGAAGAACAACCTCGATGTGCTGGAGGTTTATCACCTGTGTCTGGCGCTGGGTTTTCAGGGCAAATTCGGTGTGGGCGAGAAAGATCAGCTGCGCTATCTGGCCAATACCCTGGGGCAGGACATCGCGCGGTATCGCAAGACGCCCAAAGCGCTGTCGCCCGATTGGGCGCTGCCTGATCAGGTCTCGCAGATGCTGCGGCACGAGGTCCCGGTCTGGCTCTATCTGGCGCTCATCGCGCTGGTCTGCGTAGGGGTTTACCTGACGCTGGATTGGCTGCTGGGCAAGGATGTTGCCGTGCTGTCAGAACACATCAGCCAGCTGTTCAGTGCCTGAGCAATGGTCAGGTAACGAGTCAGGAAGACATGAAAACACTACTTCGTGCGTTAAAAAGCTTTTGGTTCCTTGTCGTCACGCTGTGGCTGGCAAGCCTTGTCGTGTGCTGGTTTGTCGCCCCGCGGGTGCAGTGGTCACGTGATCACGTGCTTGAAACCATGGCGATCATCAGCGCCTTCTACCTGCTGATCATCGTGCTGCGCCAGTACAAGCGTATCCGTACCGAACACAACCTCGAAAATCTGGTGCAGATCGAAGTCGATCGCTCGCTGAACGCCAACGGTGAATTCCGCGACCAACAGGTGCTCAGAGACAGGCTCAAACATGCCATCGCCATGTTGCGCGCCGACCGTTCCGCTGGCGGCGGCGGTTCTTCGGCGCTCTACGACCTGCCGTGGTACCTGGTCATTGGCATGTCGGCGGCGGGCAAGACCTCCCTGCTCACCCGTTCAGGCCTGTCTGCCAGCATTGCCAACAGCCAGAGCGACAATGACAGCGGTACCCAGCACTGCGATTGGTACTTCAGCCCCGATGCGGTGCTGATCGACACAGCCGGGCGTTACCTGCGCGACGACCAATCGGCCAGTGAATTCACCGCGTTCCTTCAGTTGCTGAAAAAGCAGCGCAAGAAAGCAGCAGTCAACGGCCTGGTGCTGGTCGTGAGCCTGCCGGAGCTGTTGGCGGCGACCGCCGACGAGCGCGCGCAAATGGCCACGCAACTGGTGTCGCGGATCGAAGACTACGCCCGCTGCCTGGATGCCAATCCACCGATCTACCTGATGTTGAGCAAGACTGACCAACTGCCCGGCTTCAATCAGGCGTTCGAGGGACTGGACCTCGCCGAACGTCAGCAGCCGCTGGGCATGACGTTTGGTCTGTCGGAGATCCGCAGCCTCGGTCTGCGCGCCGTGCTCGACAGCAAACTGGCGAATCTGCACAACGGCATTCAGCGTCACGTCGACGCGCAGATGATCCATCTGGGCGCAGACGCCAACAGCACGTTGCTCAACTTCCCGAACTATTTCGCCGAGCTGTCTGGCGTGCTCGAGCGGTTTCTCGAGCATTTCATTCGACCGGCCAGCCATGGCGCTCCGCTGTTGCTGCGTGGCCTGTATTTCACCAGCGCGTTGCAGACTGATCAGCAACTGACTCAGGTGTACGAAGACAATTTGGCGGAGTCCTTTGCGCTGCTGCCGGGGCAAGACGTTCTTGCCGTCGGCGAGACAAGCGGCAAAAAGGTCGGCGACCGCAGTTATTTCATCACCGACACCTTCCGCCGGGTCATTTTTGCCGATCGTGACCTGACCCGCTATCAATCGCGCACGGGTCGCGACACGTCGCTGAACCCGGCCGTGATTGCCTTGGCGGCACTGGCTGGCCTCGCCTTCGTTGGCTGGCAAGCGCTGGCGTTCAAGAACAACCGTACGTGGATCGCAACACTTGAACAGAACATCGGCGACCTGAACGCTGCTGCCGATCGTGATCAGCGCATGGCTGCCGGTGATGGCCTGGAACTGCTGCGAGATGAACTGACGCGGGTCGAACAATATCGCGCCAAGGGCGTACCGCTGACGTTGAGCGCAGGCCTGTACCGGGGTGACGATATCTTTGCGGCCGCCCAGTCGGCTTACCTCCAGCAACTGCGCACCCAGGCGCTGGAGCCAGTGGCATTGAACCTGCAAATGCAGATGCGCGCCTTCAATGGGTTTGCCGCGTCGATGGACCCGCAGAACGACGTGCCGGCCGCCGCCAGCAAGACGCCCGGCAAAGCCGGCAAGGGCCAGAAACTGATCGACCGAGGCCTGCAGAGCCTCGCCGGCAACGGGGCCAAACCGACGCTGAGCAGCATTCCGCGCAGCGCCGGGGACGCAGGCAATCGGCTCAAAGGCATGGCCAAAGGTGCCGTCGGAAAAACGCGCGACGGTGCCATGGCCGACCTGCGCAACCCTGCGACCGCCAGTGATGCGGCCGAGCTATCGGCGACCACCGGCGGGCTGTCGCTGTCCGAGGACATGCTGGCGCGTCTGGATGAGCAGCAAGTGGCATCGATCATCGAAGCCTACAACTCGCTCAAGCTGTACCTGATGCTGACGCAGCCCGATGCCCATCCGGACCCGGAATTCGTCAGTGCCGCGCTGCCGGTGGCCTGGGCCGACACCTCGACCGAAGCCAGCCCGGTCAGCGATCAAGTGATCGAGGACAACGCGCCAATGTATGTGCAGTTGCTCAAGAACGGTCAGGCCCCTGCCCTGCCGCGCAACGAACAACTGGTCGACAGCACGCGCAAAAGCCTCAAGTCGTTCATGATTTCCAGTTCGCTGGTTGACCGCGAATACCTGCGTCTTCAACTGGAATCCAGCCGCCAGTTCCCGGCCATCAGCCTCAACGATCTGGTGCCGATGCCCGGCCGCCAATTGCTGTACGGCAGTGAAGCGGTCCCCGCCATCTTCACCCGGCAAGGCTGGGACGGCTTCGTCAAACCGGAGTTGATCAAGCTGGTGTCGAGCAATCTGCGCAACGAATCCGACTGGGTGCTCGATGGCGAGGGCGGCGACAGCCTCGTGCAGAAAGCCAACTTCATGCGTGAATTCATGGCGCGTTACAAACGCGACTACGCACAGGTCTGGTACGGCCTGCTCAACGGTGTCGGCGTTCGGCATTTCACCGACATGGCCAACGCGACCGAACAATTGTCCTTGCTGAGTGACGTGCAGAATTCGCCGGTCAAGATCCTGCTCTCGGCAGTCAACGACAACACGCAGTGGGATCTGCCCGCTCCGCGCGAACCCCAGCAGCCGGGCAGCACGCCGGACGACACGTTCTGGGGCAAGGTGACCGGGCTGTTCGATGATCCTCAGAAGTCATCCGTGGCGATGCTCTCGCCGTTGCCGCCGGTGGACGACGGCAGCCTGGCGAAACGCTTCGAGCCCGTTTCCCGCGTGTTCGCTGCGCAAAACTCGGAGGGCGCCGACAGCACGATCATGGATCGCTATCTGGCGGCCCTGCGCAAGCTCAAGGTGCGGATGAACAACATTCAGCGCTCTCAAGACGTAGGCAAGAGCAGCAAACAGTTGATCAGTGAAACCCTGGAAGGTCAGCCGAGTGAGGTGACGAACGTACGCAATTACGTTGAAACCACCGTCGACACCAGCCAGGGCAGCCTCTCGGCTTCGCTGCAAAGCCTGTTCAGCCTGCCGATCCAGTTCGCCTGGGAAACCCTGCGCGACCCGGCGGGCCAGCAGATCGCTAAAGCCTGGGCGCAGCAGATCGCCAAGCCCTGGGAGCAGGTCATGGCCCACCGCTATCCTATCGCCGCTGGCAGCCGCAATGAAGCCTCGGTCAAGGACCTGCAGCGTTTCGTCGACCCCGAGTCCGGCTTGCTGCCCAACTTCAAGCGCAACGAGATCGGCAACCTCTCAGGCGGCGAAGGGCTGGGCATGAGCAGTGGCGCCAAAGCCGCGCCGTTGGTCAATCCAAATATGGTCAACAGCATCGACAAGGCCAGTTCTCTGGGCGAGGTCATTGCGAGCCTGTCCGACAAGGAAAACGGCTTTGAGATCATGCTGGAGCCGTCGGCTAACTTCACCGACATCATTTTCACTCTCGACGGTCAGGAACAGCACTACCGCAACGGCAAAACCAGCTGGAGCCGCTTCTCCTGGCCAGGCACCACCACAGCGCCCGGCGCACGCCTGGATGTTGTGACCCTGACCGGTGAGCGCGTCACCGTGTTCGACTACCCCGGGCGCTGGGGGCTGTTGCGGATGAACGACAGTGCTCGCGTCGCGGATCTGGATGGCATCCAGCAGCGGTTCAGTTGGGCCACCGCCAGCGGTCAGGTCAGCCTGACAGTGCGTAACTACGGTGGTGTTAAGCTGACTGACCTTGCCAACGTCAAGGCGCTGAGCGCGCTGAACACTCCAGTCAATGTTGCGGACGGGCGGACCAAGTGAGCCGGCATGCCTTGAACCTGAGGAGCGGCCGATGATCGGTTGCTTCGGAAAAATACCGGCCAGCGCCGACTTCGTGAGCCTGCATGGTGCCGCTGACGAGGCCTGCGAATTCGACGGCTGGCTCCAGGACTCGCTGGCGGCGATTCACCCGCGCGAGGACTGGCGCACGCTGTTCGATCGTCTGCCAGCGTGTTTCTTTTCCTACCGCGCGCGGTCGGGGAACTGGCTGCTGGGCGGACTGATCAGCTCAATGGACGCCAGCCAGCGACGCTATCCGCTGTTTATCTTCCAGACGCTCAAGGCCGCGGACACTGAACGCTTGATCAATCCGTTCACGCTGAGCGAGTTGTTTTGCGCGCAGATCAAACCGCTGCTGCACCTTGGTGCTCAAGGTGAACAGCCGAGGCTGCTGTTCGAAAAAATCAAGGCGCTGCGCCCATTGCAGGGCCAGGACTTCGCGCTGTTCCGCCAGGTGCACGAAAAGTTTTTGCGCAACTTCAACCTGGGTGACATCAGCGAGGCGCTGAAAAACGCCTATCCCGAGTTCATCACTCAGGCGGTGCTGACCCGATTGCATGCATTGCGTCGCCCGTTGCATCACGCCAACGCGCCGAGCGTCTGTTTGCCTTTGCCGGCCGAACGCGGTTTGAAAAACCCGACCGCCGATCTGTGGGTTGACTGGTTGACTCGGCTGAGCGCTAACCGGGTATCGCCACAGGTGAGCGTGCTGGCCGACGATTTCATGCGTCCGAAGCTGTTCTGCTTTCCGTCCAGAAGTGACCACAGCCTCTACGCCGTGCTGGCCGACAATGGCGCCAGCACCGGCCACTACGACGTGCTGGCGAACTTCGCGACGTTCGACGAACACCATCGACCGCCCGTATTTCCTGACGCCGAATGCCCCCTCTATGACGTCATCGACCGTATTGTCGACGCGCCGGATGTGAAGTCTGTATGAACAAGATCAAGTACTACTTTCTGCGCTATCAGCCCTACATTCTGGGGATCTGCTTCTTTCTGACGATCTTCTTGGTGTGGGCGATCGGGCGCGCGCTGGACTTCAATTCCCTGCACAGCCTGCTGGCCGGCATCGGCCTGTTCCTGCTGCTGTCCGCCGGTTATGTGCTGCTGCTCTACCGAGGTGCCTCACGGCACCACAATCTGGAAGGCCTGCTGCGCGATGACGCTGATCAGGCGGTGCTCAACGCCAGCCCTGCTGACCGCGAAGAGGTCAGCCTGTTGCGCGAGCGCCTGTTGCAGAGCATCGACCGCCTGCACACCAACAAACCGCGCGGCACCACCCGCCAGGACGCGCTCTATGCACTGCCCTGGTACTTGATCGTCGGGCAGCCCGCAGCGGGTAAAAGCACCATGCTGTATCAGTCCGGCCTGAATTTCCCTTACGCCGAACGTGAAGGCGCGCGTGTAGCAGGCTTGGGCGGTACGCGTAATTGCGACTGGTTTTTCAGCTCCGAGGCTGTGCTTCTGGACACGGCCGGGCGCTACATGAACAACCAGGAAGAAGCCGGCAAGTGGCGCGCGTTTCTGCAGTTGCTGCGTCAGCATCGCCAGCGGCGGCCGCTCAACGGGCTGATCGTGACGGTAAGTATCCATGACATCCTGCAGCGCTCATCGGAAGATCAGGAGCGCCTGGCCAAGCGTCTGCGCGAGCGTATCCAGGAAACCCACGCGTTGCTTGAAGTACGGTTGCCGGTCTATCTGGTCTTCACCAAGTGCGATCTGGTCCCGGGATTCAGTGCTTTCTACCGCCGTCTGGACGAAGTCGCCCGTGGCGAGGTGATGGGCAAGACCTTCACGCACAAGGATTACGAAAAGGCCGATTGGGGCCAGCGATTCGGCGTAGCGATGGACGAGCTGACCCACTATTGGCAAGGGATCGCTGATCAGCAATTGGTGTCGCAGGACATCCAGATCACGCGTCAGGACTCCGCCGTTTACCGCTTCCCGCTGGAGCTGGCGGCGCTCAAACCCCGGTTGCAGCAGTTCGTCGATGCCTTGCTACGGGCCAATCCGTACCAGAACGCAGAGCTGCTGCGCGGCTTCTATTTCACCAGCGCGCTGGACGCCGACGCGCCGGAGTTGGGTGGCCATGGGCGACAGGTCAGCGAACGCTTTCACCTTGAACCCGAACTGGCGAGCATCAGTGGCAACGCTCAGCCACAGCCGTTGTTCATCAATAGCCTGTTCCGCAAAGTCATCATCCCTGACCAGCATCTGGTCGCGCTGTACACCACCAATTTCCGCGAGCGTCGCCGCAAGGCCGTGTGGGTAGGCGGCGCAAGTCTGGTCGCGCTGCTGCTCTGCAGTCTGTGGGGCTGGTCGTACTGGAACAATGCCTCCGCCATCGAAACACTGTCGACGCAATTGACCGCAGCGGCGCAACAGGACCAGACCGCCCCGCAGCAGTACACGTCGTGGCAGACCCTGGACCGGCTGCGTTCCTGGACCGCTGATTACTACGCGCAGCATCACGATCAGGGCGTTCCGCTGCGTATGCGCCTGGGTCTTTACCAGGGCTACAAAATCGAGCCTGTGCTGCGCAGCCGTTACTTCGACCGGCTTGAAACGGTGATGCTCAAGCCGACCGCCGACAACCTGACCCGCTCGCTGTACCTGTTGACCACCATCAAGGTGTATCAGCGCAACGCCAAGGACCTGATGCCGGTCACAGGCGTGGACAGCGTCGAGCCCCGGGCGTTGCCGACGGACAATCGCGCGCAGTCGATTGCCGACTTCGGTAAGGCCACCCTTGAGACCTACGTGATGCTGTCGCGCTCACAACGGGAAAAAGCGGACCCGGCATTTCTCAAAGCCCGAATCCCGGATTACTGGTACCCGGCAATTGCCAGGCAGACCGGCAAAAACACACCTGCCATGGCGGTCACCCCGAACACGGGCACCGACTACGAACTGGCCAGCCGACAGGTCAATTTCTATAGCGATCAGATCCACGAACCTGACGTACCGCGCATTCTCGATAACGCCTTCCTAATCTCGAGTTCGCGCAATTACATCAACAGCCTGCTGTCGCAGTCGCTGCGCTCGATCGAGACCATCACCCTGGAGTCGGACACCTTGTTCGCGTTCGCCCGCGCCGACTTCCAGAGTCTGAAAACCGAGGGTCAGAACCAGCTCAGCGCCATCGCCGGCAAGCTGTTGAGCACGCCGAACATCGGCAAGATCATCATCGCCGGACATGCTGACCAACTGGGCGACCCACAGGGCAACCTTCAGGTGTCCCGGCAGCGCGCACAAACCATCAAGACCTACCTGGTCGGTAAGGGTGTGCCTGCCGAACTCGTGGAAGCCGTGGGCGAAGGCAGCGAAAAACCGCTGGTTAAATGCGACATGCAATTGCCGAGGGCGCAGCTCATTCAGTGCCTGGAGCCCAATCGGCGAGTGGAAATCGAGGTGCGCGCGCTCAATTGAGTGCGCTCATGGCTTGAAAGGAACCGGCGCCTGAGCCTCTGCGCGCGGAGGCTCAGGCAGCGGCAACAGACCTCTTGAATGATCAAGGAGGTCAACTAGAGGGGCTGAGATCTGGCCGCAGGTAAGGCTAGCCCTTAAATGTAAGAAAATGGAGACGTAAAAAATGGCATTTGACGCATATATTCAGATCGACGGGATTCCAGGTGAAGTGTTGGACGACAAGCACAAGGACTGGATCGAGGTCCTCGGCTACGAATACGGCGCCACTCAAGCGACCTCGGCGACTGCCAGCTCCTCGGGTGGTGCGTCCTCCGAGCGCGTCGCGCTGAGCGATTTCAGCATCCGCAAGGCTGTCGACAAAGCCTCGGCGAAGCTGTTCGAAGCCTGCTGCAAAGGCACGCACATCGCCAAAATCCAGCTGAACGTCAACCGTGCCGGCGGCGATAAGCTGACCTACCTCACCATCAACCTGGAAGAGGTTGTGGTGTCGTCGGTCAAGGCGATTGCCGGTGGCAACCAGGATGGCGAAGACAAGGCGGTCAGCGATCTGCCGATCGAAGAGATCAGCTTCAACTTTGCCCGCATTAAAACCACCTACACCCAGCAGAGCCGTGCCGACGGCCAGGGTGGCGGTAACGTGACGGGCGGCTGGGACCGTACCGCCAACAAGGTTTTCGCGTGATCGCGTAAGCACCCGGGGCCATCACCGTTGGCGGTGGCCCTCGTTCAACACCATGCCGATTCCGTCGGCGTGGTGTTCTTTTACCCATTTCCGAGTTGACCATGTCTGAATTTCTCAACGACCTTTCACTGGCCGAATTGACAGCGCCTATCAATGGAGGCAGCGGCGAAGACCTGAGCTTTTCCACGCTGTTCGACAACGTCAAAGAGGCTCGTCGGGCAGACCCTGATTACCTTACCCAGGGTGATTGGCAAACCGATCTGAAATCATCGGATTGGGACCTCACGATCACCTTGGCTGCACAGGGACTCGCTCAGCAGAGCAAAGACCTGATGCTTGTCGCCTGGCTGAGTGAAGCGCTGGCGCACAAATATCATTTTCCAGGGATCACCTTCGGGCTGACCCTGGCCGATCAAATACTGCAACGCTTCTGGGACGACCTGTTCCCTGCGCTGGATGAAGGGCTGGAAGAGCGCGCCGCGCGCCTCGCCTGGCTGAAGACCACGCTGACTGACGTCGTGGGCGGCCTGCCGATCACTCAGGGCGATCAGTTCGGGCTGTTGCGCTACGACGAGTCCCGCCACGTTGAAAACCTCGCCTTGCAGAATCAGCAGGCCATGCGCATCGCGCTGGACGAAGGGAAGATCAACGCCGAAATATTCCAGCGTTCGGTGGTGTTGACCGACACCGAACATTTTCTGCGAAAAGCGTCCGAAATCAACGACAGCCTGCAGGCCTGCCGCCAGTTGCAGACCACGGCTGACCGCCTGTTCGGTCACGAAGCCCCGAGTTTCGCCGGGCTTATCGAGATCCTGTCCCGGACGGCGCAACTCGCGGAAAAACTGCTGAAGGACAGAGGCGTCGAACTCACTGCCCCCGCACAACCGGCACCTTCGGCATCCGTTGCTGTATCGAACGACCCACCCACAGCAGGGCCCACGATGACCACCACTGTCAAGGACACGCCATCGGCGCCGTTGCGCACGACCCCGCTGACCCGCGATGAGGCATTCACGCTGCTGGCCGGGGTTGCGCAATTCTTCAAACAGACCGAACCGCAAAGCCCGGTGCCCTACCTGATCGAGCGGGCGATCAAATGGGGCAATATGCCGCTTGAGGGCTGGTTGAGCGATGTGATCAAGGACAGCAATGTCATTGATGGTATTCGCGATGTACTGGGCACCAAGGAACCGAAGGCTTGACCGCCATGGGATGCACTTGAACCTGCAAGACCGGAGGACGATGACGCACACACACGATGAATGGAATTCCCGGAAGAACACCCACATCAATGGAACAGAAGGACACCGCTATGAGCACCACTGAGCAGCTTCAGGGCACGCGTAAATACAGCGCGAAATGGCAGGAACGGTTCGACTTTTTCGACACCTACGGCGCCCCCAACGACCCGCGCTACAAGGCAGCACTCAAGGCGTTGCCAACCTTTCGTAACAAGCTGCTGATCAACGGCAATGTCATCGCGTTTTTCTTCGGGCCGATCTACCTCTTCGTCCTCGGTCTGTGGAAGAAAAACCTCGCGCTGCTGGGCTCGATGCTCCTGATCTATGCCGCGCTCACCGTCATCTTCGCCATCCTGGGCATCCAGTTCCCCAAGGCCCTGGATAACGGGCTGGGTCTGGGGTTTTCCTGCGCGTATGCGATCGTCACCAACTACGCCTATTACCTGAAGGAAATAAAAGGCGAGCAAGGTTGGAATCCGTTCAAAGGCATGCGTTTCTGACAGGTCGATGAAGGCAATCAACAGCGAGGCTTAGGCAAGCATCTGCGTGCGGTATACCGCACGCGGTGTGCTACAGAACTGAGTGCATCTTGCGGGGTTCGAAGCGGAAGCACTCGCCCCGCTGCCGAGGGCTGACCATGATCGGAAAGCCCCCGCCCCTTGTCTGTCCAACAGATCGCCTGCACGACAGCCCTACCTGGCCGGGTTGGGGCCGATGCGTTCGCCGTGCTGCACGCGCTCGGGGGCCTTGTGCACCATGGTATAGGCGTAATCCACGCCCATCCCGTAGGCACCGGAATGCGCCTGCACGATGGCCATCACTGCCTCATACGTCTCTTTACGCGCCCAGTCGCGCTGCCACTCAAGCAGCACCTGTTGCCACGTGACCGGCACGATGCCGGCCTGGATCATGCGGTCCATGGCGTAATTGTGCGCGTCAACCGAGGTACCGCCTGACGCGTCTGCCACCATGTAGATCTCGTAGTCCGTGTCGCGCAGGCAGGATAGCGCGAACGTGGTGTTGCAGACCTCGGTCCACAAGCCTGATACGACAATCTTCTTGCGCCCGGTGGCTGCCGACTGCGCCAACGCATCACGCACGTTCTGATCATCCCAAGAGTTCATCGAACTGCGTTCCAGGATCTTGTTATCCGGATACACCGCCAGCAGCTCAGGGTATGTATTGCCGGAAAAGCCTTCGGTTTCTACGGTGGTGATGGTCGCAGGGATGCCAAAGACTTTGGCGGCCTTCGCCAGCCCCACGACGTTGTTCTTCAACACCTGGCGATCAATCGACTGCACACCAAACGCCATCTGTGGCTGCTGGTCGATGAAAATGACCTGGCTGTTCTGCGGGGTCAGGACCTCTAGAAGCTGACTGGACATGGGGCATTTCCTTTATGGATAAACGGCTTCGAAAGCGGCGTCATGCCGCGTGGGCAGCGAATGCCCGTCACCGGTAGTCATCAACCCTCCTGATTAAGCTGTCGGGAGCTGGCGTGATCCGTCCTGGCATGTACTTTTTCGGCAACTTGCGCGAGCGCACTATGCCGTTCGACTGACGTGCTCCGCTAGTCGCTGCGAGTGATTAACTGTGTCGCCAAATCGGCAACACAGAGGCATTGATCGACGCCGCAGAAAACGACCCTGACCGCTCTAATGGGGCCAACTACCTCATCCATTCCGATGCGCTGGGAGCGTTGAACGAATGCCTCGGCTGAGACAGGCCGCCATCGCCGCCCGCTCGTACTCGCACTCATGCACAGGCCCGTGCGTTCCCCTTTTGACGACACAGTTTGGCGCTGCTCAGGGCTACAACCAAACGTATCGGGCTCCTACTATCGCTGCCCTCAGCGTGGCTGACCTCACCCTTGAGGGAGAGCACGGCCAGATAATTTCCATAAAAGACGGTGAGCCAATGGTTGATGTGAGCGGAAAACGTGCGGTGGTGACGGGAGGGTCGCGGGGGATCGGCAGTGGTCCCCACCTTTGAGCGGTGGAATGGATGTTGTCGATGTTATGTGTCAAGGAGTTATGTAGTGGACATTGAAGAGCTCCAAACCTTTGTTCAGGTGGCGGATGCTGGCGGCGTGTCGCCTGCTGCAAGGCGTTTGGGTGTTACGAAATCCGTTATAAGCCGCAGGCTCCTGCGGCTGGAAACCCAGCTCGGTGTGCAGTTGCTTGCCAGAACGACGCGAGGGGCCGCGTTGACTGACGCAGGCATTACGTTTCGTGAATATGCCGGGCGAATCGTCGCCGAGATCGAGGCCGCCAGAGATGCCATTCTTCCCGCGGGGGAACTGCAAGGACGCTTTCGCATCGCCGCGCCGATCTCCTTCGGTCCAACGCATCTTGCGCCAGTACTGGCGCAAATGGCGCGTCGTCATCCGCTCCTGAATATCCATACGAACTACAGCGATCGAACCGTTGATTTGATCGGTGAAGGTTATGACTGCGCTATTCGGGTGGGGCACCTGCAAAACTCCAACTTGATCGCGAAACGCGTGGGAAGTATCTACGGCAAACTGGTGGCGAGCCCGGAGTACGTGGAAGAGAATGGCGCGCCCGAGACACCTACCGAGCTTCTCGATCACCAATCGTTGATGCAAGGAACTGAAAGCTGGCGATTCGTCGACGGCGATAAAATCATTACCGTCAATCCACAGGGACGTTTCAAGGCCGACAATCCCGTCGCGCTGGTGGCGGCGGCCGTGGCGGGTCTGGGCCTGGGCTACCTTTCTGACAGCGTCACCGACGAACACATCAAAAACGGCGCGCTGGTGCCGGTCATGGTTCGATATCCGCCACTGCTGGCAGGCATCCACGTGGTTCGCCCACGCAGTCGGCATCCAACGCGAAAGATTCGAGTGCTCACTGAAATGCTGGTCGAGTGCCTGGATAAAACACCGGACGCATAGCGCGGGTCATGCAGCCTGATGCTGCTGTAGAAGAGCGACGCCGGGTCGCCCTCAGTGACGCACGACTCCGGCAAAGTGCGGAGACTGTCCGAAATACTCGATCAGGAGCTCCGTCAGCACGCGAATCTTCTGAGCGGGATGCTGACCTGAAGGGCGAACCACATAAGCGCCTGCAGGGGGCGCCGGGAAACGCGTCATGATCGGCACGAGCGCGCCGGCAATCACGCTGTCGTAGGTGAGGCAATCAGGCAGGTAGGCGATACCCAGCCCCGCCACGGCAGCGGCAACCAGCGCCATGCCGTTGTCGGCCCTGAAGCGTCCCCGTGGACGTACCGAGACCACCTTGTCGCCGTCCATGAATTGCCACGTCTCGGTCCCCGTCATGAGGGCCTGATGGGCCATGATCTCCCCTAGCTCCTCGGGCGCCCCATGGGTGTGGATGTAACCCGGACTGGCGAGCAGACTCGCGTTGATCGGGCCGATGCACCGTGCGACCAGATTCGAGTCCTGAAGATAGCCAACCCGTATCGCACAGTCGAAACCTTCCGCGATGACATCAACGAAGCGATCGCTGTAGCAGGCCTGGACATGAAGCTCAGGATGGCGTCGGGCCATTTCCGCGAGTATCGGGGCAAAATGGGTCGGGCCAAAAGACAGCGGCGCAGCCACCCGCAGTCGGCCTCGCAGCGCGCCCGTAGGCAGCATCGCCTCCTTGGCGATCTCCATCTCCACGCAGACCCTGGCGGCATGGTCGCGGAACGTGGCGCCGGCTTCCGTCAATGCAGCCCCGCGCGTGGAGCGTGCCAGCAGCTGCACACCAAGCTCCGCTTCCAGCCGCGCCAGCCTGCGACTCACGATGGATTTGGACACGCCCAGCCGAATCGCGGCAGGCGACACCCCGCCCGCATCGGCCACCTCAACGAATGTCTGAAGCTCTTCAATATCCAACTGGGTGTTCCTCTCTGCGCAACACAGTTCGTTGCCGGATGCTACTACCGAAGCACATACAGGAACAGCAAAATGCGCCGGTCTCCTCTGGCGGATCGTGGTTGACGCATGCCGTTCGAATGGCTGCATCGGCATCCGCAGCGTGCTGCCTGGCGACCGTCGCCTCAGGAGGCGCCTCTTACGCACATGAATCAACAATCATAAGGACCGAGTAATGGCGAGCGAAACGACCCGCAATGCGCACACCGATCAGCTATTAACCCCGGAAAATTCGGCGTTGATCATCATCGATTACCAGCCGATTCAGGTGTCCTCGATCCGCGCGATGGGCCGACAAGAGCTGATCTTCAATATCACCAGCGTTGCCAAGGCCGCGCTGACCTACAAGCTTCCCATCATTCATTCCACCGTCAACGTCCAGACCGGTCGCAACAAGCCACCGATACAGGAACTGCAAGACGTGATTGGCCACCTGCCGACTTACGACCGCACCTCCATCAACAGCTGGGAAGACGTCGAGTTCAAGCAGGCGGTCAAAGCGCTTGGCCGCCGCAAGCTGATCATGACTGCGCTCTGGACCGAGGCCTGCCTGACCTTCCCTGCACTGGACGCGATCCAGGAAGGCTACGACGTCTATGTGCCGGTCGACGCAGTCGGCGGCACGTCAGTCGCCGCACATGAAGCAGCGCTGCGCCGCATCGAGCAAGCGGGCGTAAAACTCATCAGCCGCGTGCAGATGTATTGCGAACTCCAGCGCGATTGGTCACGGGAAGCGACGGTTCCAGGCTTCATGGGCGTGTTCGACAGCTTCGACGGCTTCAACCCCGAGAAGGCCGCCGAGTGAGCCCGTGGGCGGGCTAACGATTCACATTCCATGAAAACGGCGCCCGATCGCCGTGAGGATGGCGAGTCCATCCTCACGCATGGGTGCGGCTCACATACTCGCGGGCAATTGGATAAGGGATGGTGCCTTTTAGCGAACCTCGATCAGCACATCCAGAAAGGCGCGCACAGCAGGGTGAGAGCGGCGACTCTCCGGCCAGACCGCCGTGATGTTGCGCCGCGTCACGGCGAACTCGGACAACACCGGAACCAGTTCTTGCCGACTGACCCTCGGGGCTGCCACGAAACTGGCAGCCATCCCGATGCCTGCACCTGCTGCCATGGCCGCAAGCACGGCCTCACTGGCATCAACGATGACAGCCGACGGTGGCAGTAGCTCGATCTCCTTGCCCGAGATCCGAAACGGCCAGCGTAACGCCTGACCGGAGCCTTGATAGCGCAGGTTCACCGTCTCATGCTCCGCCAATTCATCCGGATGCAGAGGCGTTCCGTGCCTGGCCAGGTAGTCGGGCGAGGCGTAGCAGCAGAGGGTGTACGGCATCAGTCTGCGGGAAAGCAGCGAAGAGTCCGAAAGCTCACCGATGCGTATGGCGAGATCAATGCCCTCCTCGACCAGGTTCACCATTTGGTCACTCAAGCGCAGGTCGATCATGACCTTGGGGAAGCGCGAACGAAACTCGGTGATGGCGGGCGCGAGCATGTGCAGCCCGACAGGAAGTGACGCCGCAATCCGTAACGTGCCTGCAGGCTCGGAACGCGCAGACTTGGCGAGCTGTTCAATCTCTTCCGCCTGACGTAGCAATATCAACACACGCGCGTGTAGATCGCGGCCTTCTGCTGTGAAGGTCAGCGAGCGCGTGGTGCGAGTGAAGAGCGCAAGCCCGAAATGACGCTCCAGCCGCTGGATGCTTTTACTCACGGCGGAAGGCGAAATCGATAGCGAGCGAGCAGCGGCCCTATAGCTGCCGAGAGAGCCTGCGCGGGCAAATGCAATCAACCCGCTGAGTCGTTCGAATCCGATAGGTTCCTTCATGGCAGTATTGAAACGAATCCTGACCTCATTATCAACGTGGGCTTCTCCGAATAGGCTTAGTTACTCCCACTGAGACAAACGAGGTTGTGATGAGCGAAACGATGAAAGCGGTGAGATTGCATACATTTGGCGGCCCTGACGTCTTGCAGTATGAGGATGCGCCCAGGCCTGTCCCGCTGCCCGGCGAGGCACTGGTCCGTGTACGCGCCGCAAGCCTCAATCCGCCTGACCTCTACCTGCGGGACGGCTATCGCGCCCTCCCCCCTGAATGGCGGCCTGATGGGAATTTCCCGCTGATTCTGGGCACGGATATCTCGGGGGAAATCGTCGCAATCGGTGAAGGGGATTGCCCATTCAACATCGGGGACGACGTTTATGCGATGGTCCGCTTTCCGGAGGATGTGATGACGGGCAGCGGCGCCTATGCCCAATACGTACGTGTGCCCGTCGCCGAGTTGGCGTTGAAACCTCGTCGAGTGGATCACGTCCAGGCCGCTGGCGCGCCCATGTCGTTGCTCACTGCCTGGCAGTTTCTGATCGAGGTCGGTCATGACGCGCCGAATCCATTCCAGCGCTTTCAACATGCCCCCGTTTCGCTTAAAGGCAAGACGGTCCTTATCAACGGGGCGGGAGGCGGCGTTGGGCATTTGGCCGTACAGCTTGCCAAATGGAAGGGCGCTCACGTGATCGCGGTCGCCTCAGGCAAGCATGAACGGCTGCTTCGCGATCTGGGCGCTGACGCCTTCATCGACTACACCCAGACTGCGGCCGAAGCGAGTGTAAAAGACGTGGATCTGGTGCTTGATGCCGTCGGCGGTCCACAGATGGAGCGCTTCCTCGGCGTCATCAGACCCGGTGGCGCCCTCTACCTGGTCAACCCGCTGGGTTTTTCCGGACACGCCAAGGCCAGTGAATCAGGGATCACGGTGTCTTCTACGCAGGTGCGCGGCAATGGCGCTCAGTTGGAAGATGCCGGCAGGTTGCTCGACGACGGCACCCTTCGCGTCGTAATCGACAGCACATTCCCGCTTGCGAGGGCGTCGGATGCACACCGCAGAGCGGCATTGGGCAGCATCCAGGGCAAAGTGGTGCTTGTTGTCGGTGATGAGCGGTATTGAGCCACACGGCCTTTGACTTGCAATCAGCCAGATAACTCAGGCCGTGATGTCGACACCCGTGAGGGCTGTCTGCCGGGACCGGTTATACGGATGGAAGTGTGCTGTCAGCGCGCTGGCTGAAATGCTGCGTGTCAGCAGCCACGGATGCCGGGAATTCAGTGTTCACGAGCGGGGTGTAGCCGATGTCGACAAAGCGCGTCCCGTCGATCACGGGCTGGGCGCAGGCGCTGGCGCCGAAAGCCCGGGCAAGTTCGGCGTCCTCTGGGGCAAAGAACACGATCGTCTCCACCGTGAAGGTATCGATGACCAGTACATAGGGATGAAGTACCGAGGGACACATTCTCGAAGACAACAAGTTCAAGTCATGGATCGCGGTGTAAACGGCTGAGGCAGTGCCTAGCGACTTGCTGTACCAAGTTTGCATCTTCAACAACCCAATCGTGGAGTTCCGATGTGACACCTGCGTCGTCGATGAGGTTCCGCAGTGCAGACGCACCCGGTCAGGTCGTCAGTGTCGCGGCGATGATGTCACCCATCGCCGTCAACCGTTCTCGGACCTTGCCGCTGCCGTTGATCACGGGCAGCAAGACCATGTCTGCGGTGGGCAACGGCGGGAGCGGGATACCGGAGACCTCCACCATATCGGCCTCGATGAACGCCGATTCATTGAGACACGCGATGCCGATGCCCGCCACGACTGCGGCCTGCAGTCCAGCGACGCCTGAGGCCACGTAAGCGACGACGTGAGGCAGGTCGCAGGCGTCCAGTTTGCTGCGCACCAGCCGGTGCAGCGAGCACGTTTCCGACAGCAGTGCGAGTTCGACGACGGTGTCCTTGACCGCAATGGGCTTGTCCCGCGAGGTGGCCCACAGCAGACGTTCAGTGCGCAACGTGCGGGCCTCGCTGGCAAAGGGATACTCCGACCCGGACGCGCGCATGATGATCGCCAGGTCCAGAGACCCACTCCCATGGGCCGCGGCAATGTTGTCGCTTTTGTCGATCTGAGTTCGCATCCGCAAGCCGGGATAATGCAGCGCAATGCGTGCCAAGAGTTGCGCCAGTTGACTTGGTCGGAAGTAATCGGAAATGCCGATGTGCACCTCCCCCGCCAGCGGCACATCGTGCATATCGCGCCAGGCGGCATCTGACAGTGCGAGGATCTCCCGGGCATGCGCGACCAGGCGCTGACCCGCAGCGGTCGGCGTGACCCCCGACTTGCTGCGCACGAGCAGCCGTTCACCGGCGGCCTCCTCCAGCTTGTTGAGCTGCTCGCTCAGGGCGGACTGCGACCGAAAGCGCAACTGCACCGCTGCCGTGAGGCTGCCTGCGTCAACGGCGGCCACCAGGGTCTTCAATTGATCAAGGTCGAATCCGTGCATGTCATCCACCGGCTAAAACGATGGCAGCCATCGTATCTTACTGCTTTTCCGATGGGAAGCCGTTGAGCACACTGAACGCCATCCAACAGGCCGACCTCGCCTTCAGCCTGTTTTCGTAGGGGTCTGACGGAGTACATCCTGATGCTTAAAATCTGGGGCAGGATCAATTCCGCCAACGTGCGCAAAGTGCTGTGGATTGCTGAAGAGCTGGGGCTGCCATACGCGTCGATTTCCGCAGGTGGCGCGTATGGCATTAACGACCAGCCGGATTACCTGGCGAAAAATCCCAACGGTGTCGTTCCACTGATCGAAGACGACGACTTCATCCTCTGGGAATCGAATGCCATCGTTCGCTACCTTGCGGCGCAATACGGCGGGGATTCAGGGCTGTACCCCTGCGATGCACGCATCAGAGCCTGCGCCGACAAATGGATGGACTGGACGACGTCGACCCTGACAGAACCCTTCCGAGCCGTGGTGAGAGGCGTCGTGCGAACGGCGCCCGATAAACAGAATTGGGCCGAGATCAACGACAGCATCAAGACCGTCGAACGTCTGCTGGTCATGGTTGATCGCGAGCTGGCATCTCGGCCGTACCTGTCCGGCGACACGTTCGGCATGGGAGATATTCCGATGGGGTGTTTCGTTTATGGCTGGTTCGAAATGCCCATTGAACGCGCAGAGATGCCTCATCTCCGTAAGTGGTACGAATGCCTGAAACAACGCCCCGCCTATCAAAAAGCAGTGATGACACCCTTCACTTAGTTCAACGACGGGCGCAGGCGTCGCTCACATCGTCCGACTGCTCGCCGCCCCCTGCGCTGTGCGATTCAACACCCCCTGAATGCATGAACCGACCGAGGAAAACACAATGCCCTTCGTAAGAATATCGCTGCTCAAAGGCAAACCTTCCGACCAACTCCAGGCCATCGCCGATGGCGTTCACCAGGCACTGGTCGACACCTATTCCGTACCGAAGGACGACCGCTTTCAGGTCATCGACCAATATGAAAAAGGCACGCTGTTCTACGGTAAACGCTTTCTCGATATCGAACGAACGGACGACGTCGTTCTCATCAATATTCTGGCGAACCGATGGCGCGACACCCCCACCCGCCAGGCCCTGTATCGCGCCATTGCCGAGCAACTTTCATCGCGAACGGGTATGCGGCCGGAAGACGTGCAAGTGTTCATTTCAAACAACGACACACCTGATTGGTCGTTCGGAAATGGCATTGCCTCGTATGTGCCACAGGATGACGCGGTCTGACACCATCGCCCCTCTGAACAGGATGCAACCATGATCATTTTCGTGACAGGCGCGACGTCTGTCCGGTTGAAGGAATAAACGCGTCGAAGCCGAGCGACGAGACGTAGAGCTCGTCGCGGGCGATGCCTGCTGAAATTGCCATTGATCGCTTCTATGCATCAATCCATGAATATTCAACGTTTATCGCTCAGACGTTTTTGCCCGAGAATCTCCAGTTACAAGCGCTTACAAAACACTCTAAAAAACGCTGGAGAGCACTATGCCTACATCGAGCCCCGCGGCCACTGGGTCGTCCAAGGCCGCCACGGTCTTCCGGGTGACGTCCGGAAACTTCCTGGAACAATTCGACTTTTTCCTTTTCGGCTTCTATGCCACCCAGATCGCCGCTGCATTCTTCCCCGCCAGCAATGAATTCGCCTCGCTGATGATGACCTTCGCCGTGTTCGGCGCAGGTTTCCTGATGCGCCCGCTTGGCGCCGTGCTGCTGGGGGCGTACATCGATGACGTCGGTCGTCGCAAGGGGCTCATCGTCACGCTGGCGATCATGGCCAGCGGCACGTTGCTCATCGTGTTAGTCCCCGGTTACTCCACGATCGGCCTATGGGCACCGGCGTTGGTGTTGCTGGGGCGACTGCTTCAGGGCTTTTCAGCAGGCGCCGAACTGGGCGGCGTGTCGGTTTACCTGGCGGAAATGGCGACACCGGGACGCAAAGGCTTCTTCGCCAGTTGGCAATCCGCGAGTCAACAAGTCGCCATCGTGGTGGCGGCGGCGCTGGGCTACGCCTTGAACCTGTGGCTGACACCGGCTGCCGTGTCGGAATGGGGCTGGAGGATTCCATTCGCGGTGGGCTGCCTGATCATCCCGTTCATTTTCGTGCTGCGTCGCAGCCTGGCGGAAACCGAAGCCTTCTCGGCTCGCACGCATCACCCGACGATGAAAGAGGTGATTGCGACCCTCTACAGCAATGCGGCGATTGTCATTCTGGGCATGCTGATGGTCGCCATGACCACCACCGCTTTCTACATGATCACCGTGTACGCGCCGACATTCGGCAAGTCCGTGCTGCAACTCAGCACCGCGGACGCCCTGTTGGTGACGCTGCTGGTCGGCGTTTCCAACTTCGTCTGGCTGCCCATCGGCGGCGCCCTGAGCGACCGCTTCGGCCGCAAGCCGTTGCTGATGGCGATGTCACTGCTCACCCTGATCACGGCGTACCCGGCACTGTCGTTTTTGGCGCAAGCGCCCAGCTTCTCGCACATGCTGGAAGTGCTGCTGTGGTTCTCGTTCCTCTACGGGCTTTACAACGGCGCGATGATCCCGGCACTGACTGAAATCATGCCTGCGGAGGTTCGTGTCGCCGGTTTCTCCCTCGCGTACAGCCTGGCGACCGCTATCTTCGGTGGCTTCACGCCCGCTGTTTCGACCTGGCTCATCCACGTGACCGACGATAAAGCCGCGCCCGCTTTCTGGATGATTTTCGCCGCCGGTTGCGCGTTCGCCGCCACCCTGCTGCTGTACCGCCGCCTCGCTGCACAGTCCCCTGTCACTGCTTGAAATGAAGGAAGTCGTTATGAAACTGTTATCCCAATCCCTCACCGCCTGCCTGATCGCCGGGTGCGCATTCAGCGTCGCGGCTCAGGCCGAGGAACTGACTGTCATGACCTCGGGGGGCTTTACAGCAGCGTATCAAAGGCTTGCGCCGGAGTACGCCAAACGCAGCGGCGACACGCTCAAGACCGTGCTCGGCCCGTCGATGGGCAAAGCGCAAGAAGCCATCCCCAATCGGTTGGCCCGGGGGCGAACACGCTGATGTGGTGATCATGGTCGGTTACGCGCTGGACGATCTGATCAAGCAGGGCAAGGTCGATCCCGCGTCCCGCGTCGAGCTGGCGGATTCGCGCATTGGCATGGCAGTCAAGGCCGGGGCGCAGGCGCCTTCGATCAAGACCGACGCGGAGCTGAAACAGGTGTTGCTGTCGGCAAAATCTGTCGCCTACTCCGACAGCGCGAGCGGCGTCTACATCCAGAACGAACTGTTCAAGAAGCTGGGCGTACAGGCGCAGCTGGCACCGAAGAGTACGATGGTCGAGCGGATTCCGGTCGCCTCCGTCGTCGCCAAAGGGGATTACGAAGTCGGCTTCCAGCAAGTGGCCGAACTGCTGCCTGTGCCGGGCATCACCTTCGCCGGGAAGATTCCGGAAGACCTGCAGTCTGTCACCCGCTACGCCGCCGGCATTCCGAAAAACGCCGAGCACCCGGCCGAAGCCAGGAAACTGCTGACCTACCTGGCGTCGCCGGACGCGCAAGCGACCGTTCGGGCCACGGGTCTGGATTCAGTGCCGCGCTAAACGCTCGGGCAATTCGCGAATCAACCGTTCCAACTCCAGCGCTGCGGACGTCAACGTGCGTCCGCGGCGTTTCAACAGCCCTACCTGGCGCACCACCTCAGGCTCGATCAGCGGGACACTGGTCAGAATGGGATGGGGCGCAACCGGCAGCGCAATGGAAGGCACCGCCGCCACACCTAGTCCCGCCTCGATCAGTCCCAGCGCCGTGGTCACGTGCCGCGCTTCGCAGATGCTGCCCTTCTCGACCTGAAAGCCCGGCAGCGCGCGGTCGAGGACCAGACGGTTGCCCGATGACCGATCGAGGGTGATGTAGTCGTGCTGGTAGGCCTGAGCCCATGTCACGGACGACTGTGCAGCGAGCGGGTGATCATGTCGGCAGGCGATGACGTAGCGCTCTTCCATCAACAGGCTGAATTCGACCTCGGGCGCGAGATTGCCAGTAAAGCTCAGGCCGAAGTCGGCTTCCCCGGACGTCACTGCCGCGCTGACTTCATTGGCAGAGGCGTCGATCAGCTTGATCTTGATCTTCGGGTATTGGCCATGAAAGCTGCGGATCGCGTGGGGCATGAAATAGTAAGCAGCCGAGGGCACGCAGGCGACGGTCAAGGTCCCTGTGCGCAACGCCGCCCCTTCCCCCACGCTCAATAACGCAAGATCAAGGTCGTCCAGCAACCGTTCCACCTGCGGCAAGAAAGCACGGCCGACATTGGTCAACGACACCTTCCGTGTGGTCCTTTCGAAAAGCTTAACGCCCAAGGCGCTTTCCAGCTTCTCGATGCGTCGGCTCAATGCCGACTGTGTGATTCGTATCGAGTCGGCCGCGCGCCGGAAACTGCCCTGTTCCACCACGCCACGAAAGGCCACTAAATCGTTTAGATCAAAATGTATGCTCACCGGCTAATCCGTATTTGATCGAATGCAGGGATGAAGGGTAATGGGTTACGAGTCAGGTCACCCGTCGGACGACGCCCAACGAGGCCTCGGCATCGGGAATTGCGCTGTGATCCAGGGCCACGGCGGGCCCGGGTTCACGTTGTGCTATCGACACCCCTAGGCACCGACGATCGGCTCGGGTTCATCCGACGGATGCGAAGCGGTCGCCAACCTCGATTCAGCCAGCAGGTCATTCAGCGCTGCATGCAGTGTTTGCAACGCGCCTTCCTTGTCCACCCACCAATCTGTGGACCACAACCGCACCAGGTTCCAGCCGAGGCCCTTGAGAATCATGCCCCTGACCTTGTCACGATCCCGCGCGGTGGCGGCGCTGTGGTACGTGGCGCCGTCGCATTCCACACCGGCCAGGTAATCCCCCGGTCGATCGGGGTGAACGATGCCCAGATCGATGCGGAAACGCGATACGCCAATCTGCGGGACGACCTCCCAACCCAGACGTCGCAGCCCCTCGGCCACCGCTTCTTCGAACGGAGAATCGTAGCCACCGACCGAGCCGTGGACCGCTTCGGCCAATGCTTTCGGACCACGCTGGGCGAATTCGATGAAGTGCTTCAAGTCCCGCACGGCGCGAGCATTGGTTCTGTTCAGATCGATCATCGACGGATCGAAGGAGGAGAACACCAGCATTTCGCGGCGCGAGCGGGTGATAGCAACGTTCAGCCTGCGCCATCCACCCTCCTTGTTGAGCGGGCCGAAGTTCATCGACATGACCTGCGCATCGGGTTCGGTCGGCCCGTAGCCTATGCCAAGCATGATCAAGTCGCGCTCATCGCCCTGCACTGTTTCCAGGTTTTTGACCACCACCGGCTCGGTCTGCGTGTCCTGGAAGAAGGGTTCGATTTGCGGATACTGCTGGCGTGCCGCGTCCAGCAGGTCGTTGATCAGCTTTTGCTGATCGGCGTTGAGGGTGATGATGCCGATCGAATGACCTGCCGCGACGAACGCAGGATCGGTCAGCCGCTTGACGGTCTCGCTGACGATGGCTTCGGCTTCAGCCTGGTTGTAACGCCCTTTGCCTTTCGCGTAGACGCCCTGAACCCTGCGCCACTCGACGGCGCTGGCACGGGTCTCGGCGGCCGGGAAGGTGATCAGGTTGCTGTCGTAGTAGCGGTGGTTGGAAAACGCGATCAGGCTTTCGTGACGACTACGGTAGTGCCAGCTCAGGCTGTGGCTCGGCACCCCGGCCCCCAGGCACTCATCGAGGATGCTCTCCATGTCCTCGGCGGTGTCATCGTCACCGGCGTTCGGTCCCCGGTTGAAGAAGTTGGTCGGCGGCATCTGACGCGGGTCACCGGCGATCACCACCTGTTGACCGCGAGCAATCGAGCCAATCGCATCCCACGGCGCGATCTGCGAAGCCTCGTCGAAGATGACCAGATCGAAAGGCGGCTGGTCAGCGGGCAAAAATTGCGCGATCGACAACGGGCTCATCAGCATGCAGGGCGCCAGGCGATTCAGCGCATCGCCCATTTCAATCGCCAACTGGCGCACGGGTTTGTGCCGGCGAGACTTCTGCAACTCGTGCTTGAGCGTGGCAAAACCACTGCCCTTGGGAATGTCGTTTTTGGAAGGGATCAGGCCACACAGCTTCGCGCGGATATAGCGGACCGTCAGTTGCGCCAGTTCGTCATCGAGACGAATAAACGTGCTGATGTCACTCATGTGTTCAGCCGCAACGAAGTTGCGCAGAAGCGGCTCGCCATCGATGCCCTGTGTGGCAAACCAGTGGGAATAGGCCGTGACAAAAGTGTCCTCCGTCGCGCTGGGCGACAGGCTGCCTGCTTCCACTGCCTGGGCCAGAGTGGCCAGTCCGGCGTGCGTAGCCTGCTCCCGCACCCGACACCAGTCGCACCAGGCTTTGAGCTGCTCTTCCTGCTGTTGAATGGACAATGCGGTGGCGCGCAACTCAGCAACGCCAGGCCGCGCGTCCGGCGCTGTTCCCGCCAGACCGGCGAACAGCCGCGCAGCCGCATCATAGCGGGCCAACGCCTGCTGCAGTGCCGACGACGCGGCAGCCAGTTGTCCATCCGGTCCCAACATCTCATTCGCCTCGACGACCAAACGCGCAACGGCCCCGCGCAATGACACCAAGTGGTCGGGCGACTCGGCGAGCGCACTCAATAGCCCGCGAAGGCGCTCGGCCAAGGCGACGGCGCGGAGTATGCGAGCGGTGTCGCTGGACAGCCCCTGCCACCCCGGGATCGATTGCACGTCACTCGACAAGGCATCCAGTTCCACAAGCTGGGCCTGCAACCGCTGCAGAATCGCAAGGTCGCCGGGTGCATCGGGCAGACCCGCTGCGCCACCCAGCGCGGCCAATTTTTTGGCCACTTTCTTCTTCGCGAACGTGGCCAGAAACCAGAACTTGCCTTCGGCTTCACGCCAGTCGTTGAGCATCGTGTCGAACGGAATACGGCGGCACGCTTCGTCGGCGTAATTGAGCGAGAGACTTTCCTCCAGTTCCCTGTAGCTCTCGATCAACTGGCATGCGCGGCGGGCAGCCTCGATACGCGTGGCGGCATCGGGTGCGAACGCGAACGAAAGGTTCACGCCATGGGCTTGTGTGATCAGGGACAGCAGTTCATTGAGCTGTTGGAGCTGAGGCACTTCGGCCGCAGGCAGCGCCAGGTGCGTGAGGCCCAGCACCCGCTCACTGGCGGCAGTCAGTGCGTCCAGCGCCTGTGGCAGCTCGCGGGATACGCCCGCCACCTCTGCTTGCCAGGCGTTCGACCATTGGCTGTGCGACAGCAGCCCGAACCGGCCCGACAGCGCCCGTGCGGCACTGCCGTTCAGGCCGAGGCGACGCGCGAGGTCGAGCAGATGGCCGTATTCGGCGGCATCGTGCCGAGTGGTCGATGGCCACGTCAGCCTTGGCGTCTGAGGGCGATGGTCGCGGACGACCCGGCCAATCGCCTGATGCAAGGAAAGACCGTTGGGCCAGCGTCGATGAAGCACCTCCACCAACTGGTTGAGCCGTGAACGCAGGCTTTGCAGTCGCCCGGCTTCATGCGCCCATTCCTCTGCGCTCAAGCCGTCCCTGACGTCCCAGGCCCGATCCAGCTGCTTGAGCACTTCGACCTTCGAGGCCTTGCTCGAATGCAGCTCCAGGCAAAACTCGCCCAAGCCTTTCTCGGCCAGGCGCCGATACACCACGTCCAGTGCTGCGCGCTTCTCGGCGACGAACAGCACGCGACGGCCGAGGGCCAGATTGTGGGCGATCATGTTGGCGATGGTCTGCGACTTGCCGGTACCGGGCGGTCCATCCATCACGAAGCTTCGCGTGCCACCGGAGGCGACCACCGCCGCCAGTTGGGAAGAGTCGGAAGGCAGCGGGGCGAACAGCTGCGCAGGTGTCACCGTGGCATCGAGACGCTCGGGCTTCGGAAAATCGTCGGCCCCGGAAAAACCCTCACCGGCCTGATCAGGCTCCAGCAGATGCCTGACCAACGGGCTTTGCAGCAACTGCGCGGCGTTGGCATTGAGGTCTTTCCACATCAGGTATTTGGCAAACGAGAAGGTACCAAGCACCAGTTCGGTACTGACCTCGAAACCCGGCACATCGCGCACGGCACGTCGCACCCGGTTCCAGATGCCTGTCACATCGATACCGGTTTCATCCCCCGGCAGCTCGCCATCGAGCCCCGGAATCAGCAGTTCGAAGTCATGCCGAAGCAGTTCGAGCAGGGTCAGGTTGAAGCGCGGTTCTTCGTCGAGCAGGCCCAGCGTCACCCCGGACAGCGCGCTTTTGCGCTCGAGCTTGACCGGCAGCAAAATCAGCGGGGCCGAGTAGGTCCTCGGGTCGTCTGCGCTTTTCTTCCACTTGAGGAAGCCGATGGCCAGGAACAACGTATTGGCCCCGCCCTCCTCCAGATCGCTGCGCGCCTTGCGGAACAGATCGATCAGCGTCGCTTCGAGCCTGGTCTTTTCCAGGGTCGCGAGGACCTCGCCCCGCGCGAGCGCCTGGCGTGCGACTTCATCGATCAGGCTTTCATTGTTCTGCTGTTCATAGAGCGCGATGTCACGACCGCTGCTGTTCAAATCGGGCACGGGGACGATACGAATGCGCTGACCGCTCGACAGCAGGTCTTCGAGCGCGGCGGGATCGGCACAGACCAGCCGTACGCCCTTTGCGCTATCAGGCAAATGCAACAGGCGGTTACGGGTGGTCAGGTCGAGGAGCTTGCGTTGCCAAAGCGTGAGTTTGCCCGCAGCACCTGCTTCGGTTTCATTGAGCTCGACATCGAAACCGGGTAGCGCCGGGGCTTCCTCCAGGCTTTCAGCCGCGGGCAAGTTCTCATTGGCCTCCTTCGCCGGGTCGGTTGCAGTGACCAGAGCCAAGGGTCGAATCTTCTGCATGCGCGCGCGATGCACATCGATCGCCATGATGAACTGCTCGTCATCGAGCTGGCGTTCAGCGGCGGCCACGGCCTGACTGAAGCTCGGCGGATGGGCCTGGGTCGCCAACGTGGTCTCGAACACCAGCATTTCTTTCAGATCGAGGCGTTTGCGGACGGCCGACGCTTCGTCGGTCAGCAGCTGCGAGAACTCCTGCGGCTGCAACCAGACGCCGGCGAACGCGTGCCCTTTGGTCATCAAGAGCAGCGCGTTCAACCCTGCCTGTTCCAACGCGGCAGCGAACAGCAGAGCGGTGTCGAGGCAGGTGGCGATGCGATTTTCCAACACCACACTCGGCGGCCTGATCTTCTGGCCCTGTTGCTCGAAGCTGGCCGGCGGCAATGCGTAGCTCAGCTCAAAGCGGCACACCCCCGACCAGATGGCAGAGGCGAGCTCCCACGTCCGAGTGCGTGATTTGCTTTCATAGCCCTCGATGCCGTCTTTCTTGCCTGCCCGGCGCAACACCTGCGAGGCCGCCTTGAGCACACGATCCACCGCAGGATCATTGGGCATGCAGAACGCAGCGAGCAACTCAGGCATTGCATTCAAACCGCCCCACTCGGTCCGGGCCAGCAGCTCGGTGGGAAAGCGCTGTTCAACGAGTAACTGTTCACCTTGGCACAGCCGCAACACCACGTCCGCCGTGAGACTTTCGCTCAAGCCGGACAGGTACCCGGCGTTGAGTTTGATGTCGCGTTCGGTGATGCTCAGGCGGTCGCCGGCAGCGAGTCGGTCGAGGTGCCAGGTCCGGCCCTCAACGAATTCAGGATCACTGCTCAGCGTCAGGGTCAGGTTCTCAAGCGGAGTGTCTTGCTGATTGCTGATGCTCAGTTCACGGACCAGTGGAACGGCATTCTGGTGAGAGGCGAAGCCGATTTTTCGGGCGATCAGCGCCTCGATCTCGATGTTCATTCATGGGCTCCTGCAGCGGCGAGCGCGCGCCTCGTCAAGAGGCCGCCAAATGGCGCCTATAGTCCACGAGTCAACACGGGTTGGAAATGTGTTTGTGCGCGAATGTGCGGGCGATACGCAGTCGAGAGCGCTGTAACGCGTTAGTCGGCCACCTCACTTGGGGGCATGGACGCTGACCGATACCTCCAAACCCCGCTATCAACCGGAAAGTCCGTTAGCAATCATCGGATCTTACGGCGTTTCCAATAGGTAGCGTTGAGGGCACACTTCAAGCGTCAACTTTATATAAGGAACGCGCCATGCCATCGATCACGCTGCAGCTTTCCGGTTCACGCAATCCCGAACTGGGTCAAATACCCATGTTCGGCCCCGCGCAACTGACGAAGTCACAGCAGCTACGGCGAGCCGATGCCTGAAGCGGTGCTTGCAGCCCGCTGTTGACGATAGAGGGCCAGCGGCACGCCACCTTGGCTGATGTTCTCGATTTCGTGCTCATGGAAAATCACTGTCGTGTCTTCACGGGGTTTACCCATGACGTTGAACAGCAAATCGGTAATGCCTTCATAGACGGCTGCTTTCTGAGCGGCGGTGGTCCGGTGTGCACCAGGCGTTGTGCCTTCGCGAGTCACCAGGATATTAACGATGGGCATGGATGTTCTCCGAAAGGATGCGGAGAGCGGTGTCGCCGCCCTCCTCGCCTGGATCAACGGCCGGCGATGAGGCCGCCGTCGACGTGAAGGATTTCGCCCGTCGAGAAGGCAGCGTCCTCGAGATACAGCACGGCACGGACGATGTCCTCGACTTCCCCTAATTTTTTCATCGGGTGGAACGCGGCCAGTTGCTCGACCATCGCAGGGTCGTGCATTGGCGTCCGGATCACGCCGGGGGCCACGGCATTGACCCGAATGCCCTTTGTCGCGTACTCGATGGCCAGGCTTTTGGTAGCCGAATTCATGCCGCCTTTCGTCAGCATGGCGATGAAGGCCGGGGACAGTGAGCTGGCGAACTCGGCGGTCGAGGCGGTGATTTGCACGACATGGCCGGTGCCTTGTTTCAGCATCACCGGAATGACCGCTTGGGTCGCGAAGAAGAACCCGTCCAGGTTGGTCTTCAACTTCAGGCGGTAGTCGTCTTCCGTGTAGTCGGTGAACGCTTTGCCGATGAAGATGCCCGCATTGTTGACCAGCGTATCGATGCGGCCGAACTGCTCCAGCGCCGCTGTGACGAGCCGCTGACTGGTCTCAGGATCGCCAATGTCCCCGGCCACGGTGATCAGTCCAGAATCACGGGACGGCTGAATCGTGCGGGACGTCGCGACGACGCCGTAGCCCCTTGCCCGGTACGCTTGCACGATGGCCTCGCCCATGCCTTGGGAGGCGCCGGTGACGATCGCTACTTTCTTGAAGTCTGACATTGCTGAATTCCTCGATGCTCGTTGAGTGAGCGAACGATAGAGCGTTGCCAGCTGTCCGAAAATTCCCTATCTTCGATCAATGACTGATCAAAAACGCACAGCCCTCGATTGGCAGGATGTCAGTGTCTTTCTGGCCCTCGCCCGCCATGGCAGCCTCTCTGCAGCAGCACGAATGCTGTCCGTCAGCCATGCCACCATTGCGCGACGCCTGCATTCCCTGGAGGACAGCCTGGGCGAAAAGCTGGTGGAGCGACGCCCGGACGGCTACGTATTGACGCTGGCCGGCACCCATGCGCTGCAGGCTGCGAGCGATATGGAACACGCGGCTGAAGCGCTCAAGAATGGTCTGCACGATGGAACGCCATCGGGGCTCATCCGCATCAGTTCCTCCCCTGGCCTGTCCAGCGGCTTTCTCATCGCCCGCCTGCCAAGCCTGACTGTCCGGTTTCCCGGGCTGAGCATCGATCTGGCCCCTGCGCTTCGTTCGGTCAGCCTCGAGCGGCATGAAGCGGACATCGCTATTCGTGTCGACAAACCGAAAGACGGCGACGTGATTGCCCGCCCGTTGACCACCATCGGCTATGGGTTCTATGGGACGGAAGAGGCGTGTCGCGCGGCTGAAGCGGGGGGCGATCGGGTGTTCATCGGCTTCAACGAAGCCGATGCGTACCTGACCCAGGCGGCGTGGATGACCAAACACTTTCCACGGGCGCGAGTGGCTTTCCGTGCCAAGGATCAGTTCCTGCAATCCGTGGCAGCCCGCTCGGGCATCGGTCTCGCGCTGATTCCCCATTACATTGGCCGAGCGGATCCCGCGCTACGAATCTGCGACCTCGGTGCCCTGCCGTCGAGCAGAGACGTGTACCTGCTGACGCGAAGCCGCGACCGCAAGAACGCGTCTGTCCAGGTGGTCGCGGAGGCGGTCGCCGACATGTTCGATGAGGCGCGGGATATGTTCGTCTGATGCCCGCGCCGGCAATCAACGTGCACGGCGTGAGGCGGCCATGCAAAAAGCTGAATCTTCCCGGGTTGCCACGATCTTTCTATTAGCCGTGTGTCATCTGCGGTACGTCGGTCGAGATTCCCTCACGGACAGGACGAAAGCAGGGAGTGGCACATGTCCAACGAAAACGTCTCAGCCTCGCACGGCGCTCAAACGAGCGGTCAGCGGGCCCATGTTGCTGTTGTTAATACTGGGCGACGTGCTGGGCGCGGGCGTGTATGCACGGGCGGGCACCATTGCCGGTCAAGTGGGCGGCGCGCTCTGGGTACCGTTGCTGATCGCCCTGTGTTTCGCATTGCTGACCGCAGGGTCTTACGCACGGGCGACCCGGGCCTGGGCAGAGCGCTCACCTTCAAGCCCGGTAAATCCGGCGATTGCCGTGCTGAGCGCGGCGCTGCTGGCCTTCTATTCGTTCGTCCTGTCAGCGCGCGGTGATCGCGGCCTCGGGCGCTTCGTCGCGAGCATCACCGCGCAATTGATCCAGGCTGACCGCGAGTTCGCTCTTGCGAAACGGCTTGGTAAGGCGCGGCAGGTCCGGGTCGAGGCCTTCGCGCTCCGCATAGCCGGAGACAAGCAGGATCGGCGTTCCAGGCCGGGAGGCGCGGACAACCCTGGCCAGATCGGTGCCATTGATGCCCGGCATCAGATGGTCGGTGACGAGCAAGTCGAACGCCTCGCCGCTGTCCATCAGCGCCATCGCCTCTTCCCCGGAAGCGGCCTCGATAACGCGATAACCCAATTCCGCCAGCATGTACGACGTGCTGGCGCGCACCAGTTCTTCATCGTCGACCAACAGCGCGATGCCACGTATCAGCCGCGGCTCCGAGGCTTCCACCACCCGCAACAGCGGGGTCGGCTTCGAGAGGCTGCGCGGAAGCCACAGCTCGACGTTAGTGCCCAGGCCAGGCGCACTCTGAATCGTCAGGGCACCGTTCAACTGCGAGGCCAACCCATGGACCATGGAAAGACCGAGCCCCGTGCCTTTGCCGACGCCTTTGGTGGAAAAGAACGGCTCCACCGCCCGCGCGAGAGTGGCGGCGTCCATGCCAGTGCCCGTGTCGGCAACGGACAGACACAGGTATTCACCTGCCGCAAGCTTCGAGCGGTGCCCCTGGTCAACCTGCTCGGTGCTGGCCGAGATGCGCATGGTTCCGCCCTCAAGCATCGCGTCACGGGCGTTCACGGAGAGATTGAGCAGCGCCATTTCCAGCTGGTTGAGATCCGCGATGGCCGCCGGCAGATTATCCGGGGCATCGACGACCACTTTGATTTGCGGCCCTGTGGTGCTGGCCACCAGATCGCCCATATCGCTGACCAACTTCGCCACGTCGACAGGCACCGTCTGCAACGGTTGCCGGCGGGCGAACGCCAGCAACCGCTGCACGAGCGTCTTCGCCCGTTCCGCCGATTGCATCGCGCCCGAAATGAGCCGCTGTTCGCGTTCGCCGCCCACACCTCGTCTTTGCAGCATGTCGAGGGTGCCAACGATCGGGGTCAGCAGGTTGTTGAAGTCATGGGCCACGCCCCCGGTGAGCTGCCCCATGGCTTCCATTTTCTGACTCTGGCGCAAGGCCTTCTGCGCCTCTTCCCGTTCAGCGATGGCTTGAGCCACCCGCCCTTCCAGGGTGGCGTTGAGTTCCCGCAATTCTTCCTCGGCCGCCTTGCGCGGGGTTATTTCGATCGCCGTGCCGGTCACGCGCAAGCAACACCCGGCGCTGTCGAACACGCCTCGCCCCTTCGCCGCGACCCAGCGCACGATGCCGTCCTCGCGGCCGATCGTGCGATAGTCGACGTCGTAAAGCGCGCGGCGTTCAGGGTCGCAGGCCGCCGTGAAAGCGCCGATCGTTGCCTCCCGATCATCAGGGTGCAGACCGTCGTAGAAATCCTGCAGCGTGACCGACACGTCCGGCGAGATGCCAAACATCGCTTTGGTCTGTGAGGGCCAGACCAGCGTGTTTTGCACGAAATCCACATCCCAGAAACCCACGTCAGCGTGGTCGACCGCCAGGCGCAATCGGGCCTCACTGATCCGTATGGCGGAATCCGCCCGAGCGCGGTGCACCACCAGCCCGACCGTCTGGACCACGAAATCGATGATCTCGATATCCCCTGCCACCGGCTCACGCCGCTCACTGTGATACAGGACGATGACCCCGAGCAGCGCCCCTTGCGTGGAACGGATCGGAATTGACCAGCACACGTGCAGACCCTGTTCGAGGGCCACGTGCCGCAACACTGTCCAGCGGGGGTCATTCGCAATGTCTGCCTTCTCCATCACGGCGCTAGACCCGGCGACCTGCGCCGCGAGGACGAGGCCCTCGACGGCTGCATTGTAAGCAGGGGGCAGGCTCGGGCCTGCGCAGTGCTCGACGCGTTCGCCGTCTTCGTCCAGCAGCAGGATGCTGCCTAGAAAGCCTGACGAGGACAGCGCTTCCACCTCACGGACGATGGCGGCCAGTGTGGCATTCAGGGCCGTTTCTTCTACGGCGAGTTCGAGGATCCGGTTCTGCGCGGCCGCGAGTGCGGCCCCGCGATTACGCGCCTGGGTCAGACGCGCATTCTCGATCGCAATGGTCGCGAGTCGCGCCAGACTTTCCAGCCGATGGATCGTGTCAGGGTCATGGTCCCGAACCTCCGACCAGTAAGCGCCAAGCGCGGCCACCGGAACCGGTCTGCCGATGGGCACCATCACCAGGCTGCGAACGAAGGTGGGCGTATAGGCCTCCTGCGGAACCCTTGGATCGAGCCGGACGTCACGAATCGCCACCGTTTCGCGGTGCTGCATCGCCCAACCCGAAACGCAGTGGTCGAACTGGAAGCTCTGACCCTGCCAAAGCGCAGAGACCGCGTCTTCAGCCACATAAGCGCAGCGTCCGTTGTGTTCGATAATGACCGCAATGCCTTCCGCGCTGACCGTGGCGCGGGCCGTGTCCCGCAACACATCGACGACTTCGCCTACCGATGCTGCGCGGGCGAGGCGCTCACTGGCATTGAGTACATGAGACAAGCGTTCGTCGGCGCGTGAATCCACGGGAACAGTCAGCAAATGGATCTCCCAGCGACCACGGAAGCGTTTTCCGCCGTCGGGTTGGAATTGGAGGTGGGAAAGAGGGCTGAAGCGTGGCGCGCTCTTTCGGCAGGGTCGGCTTGCAGTGTGTCAGAAAAGCCACCTGCAAGCATCACCGGGGCGCGGGCGTGCGACCGGCGTCCTGCCACCCGTTTGAACAGGGCTATTTCAGCGAGCCCACATGCAAGAGCGAAGGCATCTGGTCTCCCTGCCCTCGCAGTCGAGGAGCCTGCGGGTCGAGGCTAGTGCGAGGAGACGAAGATCGACGGCGTACTGGACTCCGGCAACGCGTACGTCGCTTTCATCCAGGCAATCTCGGCGTGCGGGGTCCGTCCGAAGAAGCGTTTGAACTCCCGGCTGAATTGCGACGGGCTTTCATAGCCGACATCAAACGCCGCGGCGGCCGCCGATATGTCATTACGCAACATCAGCAAGCGTGCCTGGTGCAACCGCGTCGACTTCAGGTACTGCATGGGCGATGAATCGGTCACCGTGCGGAAGTGCAGATGGAAATTGGGCACACTCATGCTGGCTTCCTGGGCCAGTGTCTCGACGTTCAGCGGCTCCTGGTAAGCGCTGTGAATCTTGCGGATGGCGCGATTGACCTTGCCGAAATGCCCCTGTTTGCCAAGCGCGGCACGCATGGAACCGCCTTGTTCGCCGGCAATGATGCGGTAGTAGATCTCCCGCACCAGCGACGGGCCGAGAATCTGCGCATCGACCGGATGGCTCATGGCGGCGAGAAAGCGCAAGGTGGACTCGCGCAAACGCTCGTCGATCGGTGAGGAATACATGCCTCTGGGCGCAGCCGTGGTCGGGCCGAATGTCTCGTCTATTTCCAGGAGCAACTCGCCAGCGAGCTTGAAATCCAGCCGCATGTACACGGCGAACATCGGTTCATCTTCGCTGGCGTCGGTTTCCATGGTGAACGGCACGGGCACCGACACCACTAGATAGTGCTGGGCGTCGTAGAGGTAGACGTCATCCCCCAGGTAGCCGCGCTTGCGTCCCTGACACAGGATCACGATGCCAGGCTCATAGAGCACGGGAGTACGGGTCAGTGGTCGGTTGGAACGCAAGAAGCGTATGTCGTCCAGGGGACTCAAGTTGTAGCCTTCGAGCGGCGCCAACTGCTCCATCAACTCCACCATGCGCCGGGTGGTCTGTGCCTCACTGTCCATGCTCACTCCTTCTTTGACGGGTTCAGCCATCGGTAGACCGGGTCAAGGCTTCCCATTGTTCGAGGTCTTTCAGCGACTGCTCGAGCTTGCTGCGAACCAGCCCCAGCGCGTCGCTGCCCAGCAACAGATGGGCGGGTGGCGCGGCGCTGTCGATCAATTGCAGCATCGCGAGGGCGGCTTTCTGCGGATCGCCCAGCTGCTTGCCGCTCTTCTCTTCACGGGCCTGACGCACCGGGTCGAAGCTGGCATCGTAGTCGGCAATGCTGCGTGGCGTACGTTGCATCGACCGGCCGGCCCAGTCGGTGCGGAACGAACCCGGCGCCACAGCTGTGACGAAGACATTGAACGGCGCGAGCTCCTTGCTCAAGGTGTCGGAGATGCCTTCCAGGGCGAATTTGCTGCCGCAGTAATAGGCGATCCCCGGCATCGTAATGGTGCCGCCCATCGACGTGATGTTGATGATGTGCCCGCTGCGGCGCTGGCGAAAATACGGCACGAACGCCTTGGTCACGGCGACGGCACCGAACACGTTGACGTCGAACTGGCGGCGCATGTCGTCGAGTGGCGATTCTTCAAAGATGCCCTCATGCCCGTAGCCCGCATTGTTGACCAAGACATCCACCGGCCCATGACGGCGCTCCACATCGGCCACAACGCTGTCAATGCGGTCGAAATCGGTCACGTCCAGGATCACTCCGTGGGCCCGCTCCGCCGACAACGCCTGAAACGCCTGTAGCGCTTCCTGATTCCTGACGGTACCGATGACCCGATGCCCGGCGGCCAATGCCTCGCTGGCCAGCGCCTTGCCGAAGCCACTGCTTATGCCGGTGATGAACAGGGTTTTGCACTGATTCATGAGATTCTCCTCTCGGGTTGACTGATGCCCATGGTAGTGAATCGGCGCATCCCGACCTATGCCGGATCATCTGCAAGCCTTGCCTATTCCTATCAGGACAAAGAGTCATGACGCTGGCCAAGCCACTGGCGGAAAGTGGTGAGGGCCGGCGATTCGGCCTTGTTGAGAGGCCAGGCGAAGTAATACGAAAAGCTCTGCCGGTCGATCACCAGATCGAACGGCATGCGCAGCAGCCCTGCCTCCAATTCTTTGCTCACGAGCGATTTCTGCGCGATGGCCACACCATGACCTTCGAGCGCCGCCTGGTACGCCAGCAGCGAGGTCTCGTAACGCATGCCGCGATACGGATTGACCTGAGTCGCGCCCGCTTCGCGCAGCCACAGCGCCCAATCGTCAAGCCGGGCCAGGGAATGCAAAAGCACCTGGTCGGCCAGCTGTTCCGGAGCCTGCAGATTCGCCGCAAAACCCGCGCTCACCACAGGCACCAACTCGTTGCGCGTGAGCATCTGGGTGCCGATCCCCGGCCAGTCACCGCCGCCCAGCTGGATGCCGCCGTCAAGGTCTTCGTGCTCGAAATCCAGCGCCGCAGGCGACGTCGTCAGCTGCACGTCAATGGCCGGGTGCGCGATGTGGAAGCCCGCCAGACGCGGAATCAGCCAGCGCACCGCGAAGGTGGCCGGGGCGCGGATCTTCAGCAATTGCCGCCGCGTCGAGCCACCGACGATGGCGTTGGTGGACTCACGCAAGGCATTGAACAACGGCACGATATCCGCCAGGTAGCGCTCGCCTGCCGGCGTCAGCTCAAGGCCGGTGGGCATGCGCCGAAACAGCTGCACTGACAGGTAATCCTCAAGCGCCTTGATCTGTCGGCTCACTGCCGCCGGCGTCACCGAAAGCTCGTCCGCCGCGCGGGTGACACTGAGGGACCGCCCCGTGGCCTCGAACGCTTTGAGCGGATTGAGCGGCGGCAGCGGCCGGGAATTCACAGCAGGGGTGTTCACGGGACATCTCCAGGCGGACGCCGGTCATGGCGACGCTTATTGAGGCTCGGAATGGCGCTGGCGGTCAATGCGTACACCCCAGACCGCTGCCACCACAATGCACGGCAACAGCGACACGATCGAATAGACGATGCCGGCCAGCGGGTTGCCGCTCCAGTTGACCAGCGCCAGGCTGATCATCGGCAGGAAGCCGCCGAACAGGATGTTGCCGATCTGCTGCGACAGCCCGAACCCGGTGGTGCGGCTCTGCGGCGGAAAGCTGTCGGCGATGAACGCGGGCAGCGGGGCCATGACCATTGCCGTCAGTGCGGCAAGCAACGTCACGCAGGCAATCACGGCAGGCCAGGCCTGAGTCTTGGCCGACGCGACAATCTGGGCAAAACAGGGGTATGCGGCCGCGGCCCACAGCATCATGCCGATCAACATGATCCACGCCCGCCCATAGCGGTCGCTCAGGGCGCCGAACAACGGGTACAAAGGCGCTGCGATGAGGATCGCGACGCCAACACACAGATTGGCTTCGAACACCGGCACGGCCAGCACGTTCTGCAGGAAATACAGCATGTAGATGATCGAGGTGTAGAGCGTCACCGAGGTGCCGCCTTGCGCACCGAACACCGCCACCAGCAGGTTCTTCCACGAAGCGCGGCTGGTCAGGGTGTCCGCCAGTGGCGAGCGCGACACCCCACCCTCCTCCTTGAGCGCCTGGAACACCGGCGTCTCTTCCATGCCGAGGCGGATGTAGGTGGCGACGAGCACAATCGGCGCCGAGACAAGAAAAGGCACCCGCCAACCCCAAGCGGCGAAGTCGGCGGGTGTGAGGTAAACATTGAGCAGCGACACCACCAGCAGCGCCAGCAACAGGCCCAGGCTGGCGGTGCTTTGCAGGAAACTGGTGAACAGCCCGCGCCGCGCATGGGGCGCGTGTTCCATCACATAGACCGCCGCCGAGCCATATTCGCCACCCAGCGCAATGCCCTGGACGATGCGCAACACAAGCAGACAGACCGGCGCAAACAGCCCCGCCGACCCATAGGTGGGCAGGCATCCCATCAGCACGGTGGAACTGCCCATCAACACCAGCGTGATGACGAACGCGCGCTTGCGGCCGATCCGATCGGACATGGGGCTGAAGATCAGCGTGCCCAACGGTCGCGCCAGGTAGGCCACGCCGAAGGTGCCCGCCGTCAGAATCGACGACACGAAGGGATCGAACTCGGGGAGAAACAGCGCCCGCAAGGTGCTGCCCAACGCGACGTAGACAAGGAAGTCGTAGTATTCGAGCATCGTGCCGAAGCTGGCAGTGCCAACCACGCGCGACATGCTGGGCCGATAAGACGCGGCGATTGCAGCGATGTCCATGGGTGAATCCTCTTATTGTTATAGGGGTGCAGCGAGTGAGCAGCGCGGCCTCGCGTTACCGAGACGAAGCGAGGAACGCGGAAACGGCGGCCTTGTGCTCGGCACCACAGAGTAGAATGGCCTGCACGCTGCCCGCCGTTTCCAGTGCTTGCGGCAAATCACTGCTCGCCGCCTGACGCACCAGGCGCTTGGCCAGGCGCAGCGCCTTGGGCGGCGCGCTGGCAATCGTGGTCGCCAATTGCTCGACGGTGGCGTCAAGGGCCTCTGCCTCGACCACGCGATTGATCAGCCCCATCTGCAGGGCTTCTTCAGCGCTGTGAAACTGGCTGGTCAAGGTCATTTCCATGGCCTTGGCCAACCCGACCGCTCGAGTCAGGAACCACGCGCCGCCGATGCCCGAAATGAGCCCCAAGCGCAGAAAGCTTTCCGCCAGGCGCGCGCCTGTCACCGCGACGCGCAGGTCACACATCATCGCCAGGTCCAGACCGGCGCCGATGGCCGAGCCATTGATCGCCGCGATGATGGGGACTTCGATGGCCTGCATGGCCAAGGTGATGCGGTGCAGATAACGCCGCAGGCCATCGAGCACGTCTTCGGTGCTGCCCTGCATCAGGTCTTCGCCCTTCTGCATGTCTTTCACATTGCCGCCGGTGCAGAAATGCCGGCCACTGCCGCGCAACACGACGCAGTGGATATCGGCGCGGCCGTTGACGCTCTCCAGCGCTTCGGCCAACGCCACGCACATCGGCGTGGTCAGCGCGTTACCGTTTTCGCCGCCGTTGAGGGTCAGGTACAGCACCGCAGCGCGTTGTTCGATCAGGATCAGGTCTGCTTGTTCAGGGTTCATGGAAGCTCACTCTCTTGAGAATCGTCGGGTTATCGATGGTCGAAGTGCGGCACGCGCCGTTCAAGGAACGCCTCGCAGCCCTCACGCTGGTCGTTCAGGGCAAAGCAGCCGTGAAATGCACTCCGTTCGTAGGCCAGGCCTTCCGCCAGGGAGGTCTCGAAGGCGCGCGCCGTGGCAGCCTTGACTGCCAGCAACACCGGCAACGAATGCCGCGCGATGGACTGCGCGACTGACAGGGCCACGTCCACCACGTCCTCGTCCGCCACCACTCGGGAAACCAGCCCTGAGGCCAGCGCCTGGGTTGCGGTGATCGGCTCGCCGCTGAGGTTCATTTCCATCGCCAGCGACTTGCCGACCGCGCGCGGCAAGCGTTGGGTTCCGCCTGCGCCCGGCACCAGGCCGAGCTTGATTTCTGGCTGACCGAACAGCGCGTTCTCGCCGGCCACGACGATGTCGCAGATCATTGCCAGCTCGCAGCCGCCGCCCAACGCATACCCTCGCACCGCCGCAACGAGGGGTTTGCGCAGCGCACTGACGGCCTGCCATTCGGCGGCCAGGTAGTTGTCCTGCACGGCATGGGCGTAGGTCATTCCGGCCATGGCCTGGATGTCGGCACCGGCGGCGAAGGCGCGCGGGGAGCCGGTCAATACGATGGCGCGGGTTTCGCTGTCGTGGTCGAGGGCTTGCAGCGCCGCGCCCAGCTCTGTCATCAAGGCGCTGGTCAGCGGGTTGAGGGTGTTTTGACTGGCCAGGGTGACCAGGGCCACGGCGCCGTGCCGCTGCAAGGTGACGTTCGCGTCGCTCATGCCATCGACTCCTGAGGCAACCGGACACCCACGGCACCGGCAGCGGCCAAGTCTTCGATCTGCCGTTCGCTGTAGCCCAGCGCCAGGAGGATTTCGGCGGTGTGTTCACCCACCGCAGGCGGCGGCTTTAACGGCGCGCCCGGATGGCTGTTGATGGCAAACCCCGGCATGCGCAATGTCCCGGCGTCCTCATGCGGGACATCGACCTGCACACCGCTCTGGCGGTAGTGCTCGCTGCTGACCAGTTCGTCATAGCCGGCGACAGGCGCGCACAGGATGTCGAGCGCTTCCAGGCGCTGTAGCCAATCTTCGGAACCTCTGCGGATGAATCGCTGTTCGAGCAAGGCATGCAGGGCCGCGCGGTGTTTGACCCGCGCCGGGTTGTCGATGAAGCGCTGATCATCCGTCAGCTCAGGCACCTCCAGCAGCGTGCAGAGCGTCGTCCAGCGCGCCGGGTGATATGCGGCCACCATGATCCAGCCGTCAGCGGTCTTGAACGCTTCGTTCGGCGCCGCGTACGGCGCCGCGCTGCCGGTTTTTTCCGGCGCCTGGCCGGTGGACAGAAAACTGCTCAACGACAGGTGCTGCAACATCAATGTGCAGTTGTACAGACTCACGTCCAGATGCTCGCCCTGCCCCTGCTGCCCCACGCCGTGCAACGCGGCGAGAATGGCGATCGCCGCGAGGTAGGCGGTCACCATGTCGGCGATCGGAATCGGCACTTTGGCAGGGGTCGATTGAGGGTCGCCGAGCATGCTCATCAGCCCGGTCACTGCCTGGATGATGCCATCCACGCCCGGACGGTCGTGCCAGGGACCCGTCTGGCCGTAGGCTGACACCGAGCAATACACCACGTCCGGATTCAACGCTTTCACCGTGTCGTAGCTCAATCCCAGCTTGGCCATCACTCCCGGCCGAAAGCTTTCGATCACCACGTCGGCGTCAGCCATGAGCGCCAACGCGATGCTCCGGCCCTGCTCTGTTTTCAGGTCCAGAGCGATGCCGCGCTTGTTGCGATTGACGCTCAACGCCGTGACGCTTTGCCGCTGCTGCCATGGCGGCCCGATCGCCCGACCCAGCTCGCCGCCCAGTGGCTCAACCTTGATCACGTCAGCACCCATGTCGCCCAACAGCATGCCGCACACCGGCCCCGCGACAATGTGGGAGAAGTCCACGACCTTTATGTTTTTCAAGCTGTCGCTCAGCATCTTCAACACCCTGTTGCGCACCCTGAAAGGTGCCCGTTCTCATCGTGGGTCGAGGATAGGGAAAGCGTGCTGCTGGCAGCCATCGACTTTATGAGCGAGGGGCGTTGAGTTTTTGTAAAGGGGGTCCGGCGCGATATCGAGGGTGATTGGATTAGGCAAGGAATGGAGACGAAACGGCATTCGCAGGCTGTGCGCTCGATCGTAACGTGGGCACTCAGCGTTTGCGCTGAATCACTGTTCAACGATTGGAGATCAGCCCATGTTAGTCGTTTACAACCCTGCGGATGGCAGTGAAGTCGGTCGTGTTCCGCACAGCGATGCCGCCGCGGTCAGCGCCGCCATCGACCGCACGTGCGCAGCCTTTCCGGCCTGGTCCGGCAAACTGGCCAAGGAGCGCGGCGACATCCTGCGCCGCTGGTTTGAAAGCGTCAGGGCGGACAAGGAAGCCTTCGCCGAACTGATGTCGAAAGAAAACGGCAAATGCCTGTCCGAAGCCCGTGGCGAGATCGACTACGGCCTGGGTTTCATCGAGTGGTATGCCGAAGAAGCCAAGCGCGTGTATGGCGACACCATCCCCACCCATGACAAGAACGCCTCGGTCATCGTGACCAAGGAACCGGTCGGGCCTGTGGCGGCGATCACCCCGTGGAATTTCCCGTTCATGATGATTACTCGCAAGGTGGCCACCGCCTTGGCGGCAGGCTGCACGATGATCATCAAACCGGCGGAAGACACACCGCTGACCGCTTTCAAATTGCTGGAACACGCCCGCAAGGCCGGCATTCCAGAAGGCGTTCTGGAGGTCGTGGTCGGCGATCCGAAGCAGATCGGCGAGCTCATCACCGCAGACCCGCGCATCCACAAGGTGTCGTTCACCGGCTCCACCAACGTCGGTAAACTCCTGGCCGCGCAGTGCGCGCAGACCATCAAGAAGATGACCCTGGAGCTGGGTGGCAATGCGCCGTTCATTGTCTTCGACGACGCCAATATCGAAGAGGCCGTCAAAGGGCTGGTAGGTGCCAAGCTGCGCAACTCCGGTCAGGTCTGCATTTCGCCGAACCGGATCTTCGTCCAGGACACGATCATCGATGCGTTCCTGGACAAGATGAAGGCGGCGGTGCAGGCCATCGACGTCGACCAGGGGCTGCGTGAAGACTTCGTGGTCGGTCCGATGATCAACAAGGCCGGCTTCGAGAAAGTCGCTGCGCTGGTTGAGCAGGCCAAAGCCGCCGGGGCGAACGTGCTGCTGGGCGGCAAACCCCACGCCAAGGGCGGACTGTTCTATGAGCCGACCATCCTGACCGGCCTCACCGACGACTCACCGCTGGCAAAGAACGAAATCTTCGGGCCGGTGTTCGCCGTGTACGCATTCTCTACCGAAGAAGAGGTGATCCAGCGCGCCAACCAGACCGAATTCGGCCTGGTCGCCTACGCCTACACCAGCGCGTTGGGACGTTCGCTGCGCCTGTCCCGCCAATTGGAAGCCGGCATGGTCATCCTCAACTCGGGCTCGGTGGGCACGGTGTCGATTCCGTTCGGCGGGATCAAACAATCCGGCTATGGCCGTGAAGGCAGTTACTACGGCATCGAGGAATACGTGCATGTGAAGTACGTATTGATGGCAGGCGCTCAGTTGTAAGGTGACGTGCCACGGCGCGGAGTGCCACGAACCACTCCGCGCTGCCTGTCAGCCGGTCACCCGCGCCCTGGGCGTCGCGTCCGTTTCTCTTCTCTCCAGAGGCTCACTGTGGCGCTGCGTGCGGCGGCGGCCTGGCTCTGTGGTCACGGAAGTCTGAACGTATCCACCCGGCGGTTGATCCTAATCTCTCTGTCACGGCGCTTTCAGCGCGTTTTGCGCGGCACGTGTCCGGATCACGCAGTCACGGGAGCCTTCCGATGTTTCACCTCATGTTCAGCACGCCTTGCCTGTATGTGATCGTCCGCTTCATCTGGCCGATGCCATGGCCGTTGCCGGTCAGGCTGGTCTCCGCGCTGGTGCTGCTGCTCGCGTCGCAGTATCACCTGTACGCGAAATTCTCGTCGGGGAGCGTGTTCTCCCCGGAATTCCCCCGCGCCGCAGTGGTGTTTTTCAACTGGGCGTTTGGCGCAATCTTGCTGATCGCGGTGCTGCAGATCGTGGTCGATCTGGGCACTGTGCTGACGATGCTGGTGCGGCAAAAGTGGCTGACCATCCCGGCCTCGTTGCGCTACACCCTGGGCACGGCAGCGCTGGTGCTGGCAGGCATTGGCGTGCAGCAGGCGATGCGCGTGCCGCCGGTCAAGGACATCGAGGTGGCGATCCGAGACCTGCCGCCGCAGTTCGACGGGTACACGATGGTGCAACTGACAGACATGCACATCAGTCGCCTGTTCGACGAGCGCTGGGCGCGGGCCGTGGTCGAGCGCTCGAATGCACTGGGGGCGGACCTGATTGTGATTACTGGTGACCTGATCGACGGCCCTGTCAGCGCGCGCATTCGGGATGTGGAACCGTTGCGAGCGTTGCACGCGCCAGACGGGGTGTACGTGATTCCCGGCAACCACGAATACTTCTTCGACAACGAAGCCTGGATGCAGCACTTCGCCTCGCTGGGCATGACTCGGCTGAACAACAGCCATGCGCTGATCGAGCGTGGGGGCGCGCAGCTGACACTCGCTGGGGTCACCGACCTGAGCGCGCCACACGCCGGTTTGCCAGGCCCCGACCTGAAGCAGGCACTGGCCGGCGCGCCGGCGCAAGCGCCAATCATCCTGCTCGACCATCAACCTCGCAATGCGCGCTTCTCCGCGACCCAAGGGGTGGCGCTGCAACTGTCCGGGCATACCCACGGCGGCATGATCCGCCCGCTCGATCTGATCATCGCCCGTGCCAACGAAGGCTTTGTGTCAGGGTTCTATGACGTCGACGGCATGCAGTTGTACGTCAACAACGGCACGGCGCTGTGGCCCGGTTTCGCCCTACGCTTGGGGGTGCCCTCGGAACTGACGCGTATCACATTGAGGCGGGCGCAGGCGCCGGGCTGAGCCTCTGCGCTTTACCCGAACACCTCGTGCTCACTTTCCAGTGGCAGGTCCGTCAGGTCCATTTCGAGCCAGGCAAAGGGCCCCGCGTTGTATTCAGCCGACGAGCAGCGCGACGAATGTCTTTCTCAAGACCGCGCAGATCCATGGGAGGCGGTCTGCAGTGCCTCCCAGAACTGCCGCATGGTAGGGTTTGGATTGGAGGTCGAGCAGTAAGACCGGATGTCGAGGCGAGTGCACCACGCATCGGGGCCTGCCCTCACCAATCGCCCATGCTGCAGCTCTTCGGCCGCGGCGCTTTCGGGCAGCCATGCCACCCCATACCCATCAATGGCCATGCGCATGAGCAGCAGTGCCATGTCGGCCTCGTAACAGCGTTCCAGTGCGGGCGCAGCAGGCCCATTCTTGATCACGATATCGGCCACTCGCCCCAGAAAGGTAGTGGCTGTATAGGCGAGATACGGGATCGGTTGGCCAGCGCGACCCGGTAGCTGGAAGAGCGGCCGCCCGTGCTGGTCCGGCGCACACAATGGAATGAACGTATCGTGGCCCAGGGTGAGGCTATGGAATCTGTCCGGATTCAGAACGATGGGTGCCAGCGGATGGTGATACACGATCATCAGATCGCAGCTCCCTTCTTCCAGCGCGATGACGGCGTCATGAATGTTTGCCGCCACGACACGGGTGTTGAACGGCTCGTTCTGGCGCTGGAAAGGTGTGAGCCATTTCGGCAGGAACGTCATCGAGAGGCTGTGTCCTGCCGTGATCTGGATGGATCGACCCGGCATGCGCTCAACCTCGCGGAGACTGGCGCGCAGCCTGAGCAATCCGGCGAGGGCTTCGCGACCCTCCTCGCTGAACCTTTTACCTGCGGACGTCAGTTGCACCGGGTAGGTGCCGCGATCGACCAGCTCGACGCCGGCCCATTCTTCGAGTGAGCGGATTCGACGAGACAGCGCTGATTGCGTGACGCACCTGATTTCCGCCGCCCGGGAGAAGTTCTGCCATTCGGCGATTGCCAGAAGATCGTCCAGCCACTTGATTTGCATAACAAGCCCTCATGCCAGCAGTGCGCAGTCTAATGCGGTCTGCCTGCCGCGCAGGGCCGCTCGCTGAAACTATTCCAAAATCGCATCGGCCAATCGGGATAACTCATCACGACTGAAGGGGCGCCTCCCTAGAATGGCTGCACACAATGATGTCGCGAACGTCATCTGTTCCCTCACTTGCGTCACTCCTTCAATCCGAGAATTGTCATGAAGCGTGCGTCTACATCCGCCAATAGTCACTCAATGGTATGCAAGGTCGGCATCGTGGGCGGTCTGGGGTCTCTCGCTGGCGGCGATTTGTTTCACAAATTGCTCAAGTCCCAGGCCGTGCTCGAAGATCAGGAGCGCTTTCACTTCTTGTTCGAACAACACCCTTTCAGCGGTTTGTCCCTGCCGCTGGAGCAAGGCGCGAGCATGACCTCCCGCAAGTTTTACGTCTTTGATGTGTGCAAAACCTTCGAACGCAGTGGCGTCGATGTGGTACTGCTGCCCTGCTTCGCCAGCCACACGTTTCGGGACGAAATCCAGCAGGAGCTGGCTATTCCTGTGTTGGACTTGATGGATGCGTTGAGCCGGCATCTCGAGCAGACCGTGGCGTCTGGCACGACCCTGGGTGTCATGGCCTCTGACTTCGTCCGTCACTCGGGTCTGTTTGAAAAACACCTCGCCGACCGCTTAAACCTCGTTTACCCGAGCGCAGACGAACAAACGTCGCTCATGCACGCGGTGTACGAGGCCGATGGCATCAAGCATGGGCAGCTCGAAGGGGCTGCGGTCGAGGCGGTGTATCGGGTGGGCCTGTCCTTGCAATCCCGGGGCGCGACCCTCGTCGTGCCAGGCATGACGGAACTGTCGCTGGTGTGCTCGGCGCTGCAGTGGCGCGGCGTGGCGCTGCTGGATGCCAACGCGCTGTACGCGAATGCTGCGACGCGGGACCGGGGCCCGGTCAACCGCCCGCCTTTCAAACTGGGGATTGTCGGCGGTGTCGGGCCGGCGGCCACGGTCGACTTCATCGGGAAAGTCGTCCGGCATACGCCGGCCACCAGGGATCAGCAACACATCAAGATGGTGGTCGAGCAGAACCCGCAGATTCCTGATCGCACGGCCCACCTGCTGCACGGTGAGACAGACCCGACCCTGGCCCTGTTCGCCACCTGTAAACGCCTGGAAAGCGCCGGAGCCGAGGCCATCGCCATTCCCTGCAACACCGCCCACGCCTTCGTGGCGCGGATCCAGCCTCACCTGCACATTCCGATTGTGAACATGCTGACCCAAACCCTCGAGTGGATCGTCAAGACCCACGGCAGGAGCGCGACAGTCGGACTGCTCGCAACGTCCGGTACGGTCCACAGTCAGGTGTACCAAGCGGTGGCCGGGGATTTCGGGGTGCAGATCATCGTGCCGCGACCGGACTATCAACACCTGGTGATGGAGGCTATTTATGGCGAGCGCGGGATCAAAGCCGGGTTCACCGACGGACTGTGCAAAACACAGTTGCTGCTGGCCGCAGAGCATCTTTGTGAAGTCGGTGCCCGCGTTCTGATCCTCGGCTGCACCGAACTGCCGCTGGTGCTGGAACACGACCCGCAATTCAATCTCAACGGCCACACCGTGGCACTGGTGGACCCGACCACCCTGCTTGCCCTGAGCTGCATATCGCGGGTGCCAGGCATCCAGTCGGGCACGGCTTGCGACCCTACTCGGCCGGGCTGACCGCCGCCACGTGGGCGGCCCTGATGCCAGGGCGTCCATCCACCGACGATCGGGCAGGCAGCAAGCCGCTGCCGGCGCCGTCTCACCACAAGGCTATTTCATAGGTCAGGTAGATACGATAATTGTCGCGGTCGTCCGAGTAAGTCGAGCGGGAAATCGCGTGGCTCAATTGGGTGCCCAGCCCTTTGAACGTGCCACCTTGCACCACGTATTTGAGGCTGGTGTTGGTTTCATGCTCCCGCGCTTCGATCGCCTTGTACGCACCATGATCGCCTTTGTAGTAGCGGGTCATGAGGCTCAATCCGGGAAGTCCGAGGGCAGCGAAGTCATAGTCATAACGCGCCATCCAGGTCTTTTCCCCAGCCTGAATGAACTTGCCGATACTGGCATTGCTGAAGGAATAGACCGAGCCGCCATTGACATAGGGCAAGGCGCTGTCGCCGAACAGTTTCTGATAACCGAAGCCCAAGGCGTGACCCCCGAATCGGTAGGTGAACAGGCCGCTGATCATGTCGGCATCGACCTTGCCGTTATAGGCACGGCCGGCATCCGCGCTGTTGAAATAACGCAGATCACTGGTAAGGCTGCCGCCGCCTACCCGCCATTTGTGGACCACGCCAAGAAACCCCTGGCGATAAAAGTCGCGCATTTCGCCGTAGTAGCCCGTCAAGCTCAGGTTGGGATTGATTGCGTAGGTGGCGCCGCTGAAGTCGAAATCGGTGCCGTCATTGCCGCGGTAGCCAGACGGCGTCAGGTCGACGCTGTCCGTGGAATTACGGGTTTTGTTCTTGTCGATGTGGCCCGCGTGCAGATACAGATTGGGTAGGCCGGTGTATTCGATTTGAGTACCGCGGAAGGTTTGCGGCACGAGCCGGCCGTCGTTGTACACCAGCACCGGAATGCGGGTGAGCAAGGTGCCGCTTTTGATCACCGCATCGCCGACACGCATCTTTGCCGTCAGGCCCAGGGACGAAAACTCATCGGCGGCATGCCCGTTGTCATGCACGGGCAACAGGCCGGTGTCGGCATGGGCCGGGCTCGAATCGAGCTTGACTCCCATTAGCCCGAGCGCATCCAGGCCGAAACCGACGGTGCCGGGTGTGAATCCGGATTGCAGGTCGAGCAGAAACCCCTGCGCCCATTCCTTGCGGTCTTCGTCGCCATCGCGATAGCCATCGTTGAAGTAGTAATTGCGCAGTTCCAGTGAGCCGTGGCTGTCGGCAATGAAGCCGTCGGCTCGCGCCTCCATGGCGCTGGTCGAGGCCAGGCCGGCGCAAGAAACCAAAGAAGTCACAAACAGTTTTCGCATCACGCTGTCCTCATCGGAGTTGTTGGTTTTATGGCAGCGAAAAAGACGCCCGCAGGCACTCAAGACCCTGATCTCGTGCCGGTGTGATCACTGGACGCCAGGTGGCTTTGCGGCGGACACTAGCGGCTGCTGTGCCCCCTTACAACGTTATGCGCAAGGCGCATGGGGCTATGCGTGAAAGGCCGTTTCAGGCAACACGAATGTGCGTTTCTAGGCCAGGAAAGTCGATGAATTTCAAACAGTTGGAAGCCTTCAAAGCCATCATGGAAACCGGCTCGACCATTGGCGCAGCGGCGCGCATGGACGTGTCGCAGTCCGCCGTCAGTCGCTTGTTGGGACAGCTGGAGGAAAGCCTGGGCGTCGCGCTGTTCTTGCGTCGAAACGGCCGTCTGACCGCTACGCCGGAAGCCGATGAATTGCTCGCCGACATCAGCGGTTTGCTCGACGGCATGCAGCGCATTCAACGCCGGGCTGACGACCTGCGACTGGGTCGTTCCAGCAAGACGCTGCTCAAACTCGGCGTGCCCCCGAGCATGACCCAAGCCCTGATCCCTCGACTGGTCGCCGCCTACCTGCGCGACCGTGAGGACATCGTGATCGAGTTACTCATCGGCTCCAATGCGTACCTGGAACGCGCCGTGCTGGATCGCGCGGCGGACCTGGCGCTGGTGCGTTTGCCCACCGAAAACGAGGGACTGGATATCACCCCGCTGCTGGAGGCCGAGGGTGTCTGCGTCATGCCGCCGGGGCATCCGCTGTCGCACAAAGCGGTGGTCGACATCACGGATCTGCGCGGCGTGCCCCTGGTCATGCTGGGACGTCAGCGCGCGTTACGGGCGGAACTCGATCTGCTGTTGCGCGGAGCTCGCGTGGCGCCGCAAGTACGGGTCGAAGTGCATTCGGTGAGTGCGGCCTGTGCGTTCGTGGCCGAAGGGGTCGGGGTGTCTATCGTCAACGCCTTTCTGGTCAGCCTGTTCAGCGATCTGCCCATCATCACGCGCCCGTTCAGACCCCGCCTGCCCCACGCCTTCGGCTTGATTGCCCGGCATGGGCAGCCACGCTCCCGCGCACTGGAAAGCTTTGCCGAGTACCTGCGCGAGGAGCTTGCTCGGGCCGCTCATGTGTTCGAAAACACCCGCGATCAGGCTGCAGAGAAGTGACGAAGTGAATAGCGTTATCCGCTTTACGCATAACGTTGTGCGCTTTCGGAGCTTGTCATAAGTTCGGTGTCGTTCGCCGCCCGCCCCCATGCAACGGAAAGGCCCGGACACCCGAAAAACAAAAACGAGAGCCTGTCATGTCGCCCTTCGATCGCTTCCCTGTAATGACACCCGGTGCTCCTGAGCGACGGTTATCCCGCGCCCTTTTGTTTGTCTGCCGTTGAACCGCGCAAGCCGCCCTCCGCGCCTTCGCTCGACCTGAATCAAACATTTGCAGAGCCCTTTCACATGAACGAAACCCTGAAACCTACCCTGCCTATCGATACGCCCGCCTCCGGCGCCGTGTCCACACCCCGCGCACGGCGGCAAACTAACCCCGCTGTCATCCTGCTGGTCATCGTTTTCCTGGCCATGGCGATGACTTACGTCGTGCGTTCGGGCGAGTATCAACGTCACGGCATCATCGTCGTGCCCGGCTCGTACAAGACCCTGGAGAAAGACGCGTCGCTCACCCAGCTGTTTTCCGTGCCGGTGCGCACACCCGACGATACTCATGCGCAACCGGTCAGCCTGACTGAAGCGTTCATGGCGATTCCGCAAGGGATCGAGAAAAGCGTCGGCCTGATTTTCATGGTGCTGTTCACCGGCGGCATGTTGGGTGTTCTCAATCGCGCCGGCGCCATCAATGCCGGGCTTGAGCGGCTGTTGGGGGTGACCCGTGGCAACGTTTATGTGCTGGTGCCCTGCCTGATGCTGGCGTTTTCAGCCGGAAGCACATTCATGGGCATGGCCAAGGAGTACATCGTTATCGTGCCGTTGATGGTGGCCCTGGCCAACCGCATGGGGTTGCCGAACATCGTCGGACTGGCGCTAGTGGTGGTGCCGCTGAAGATCGGCTATCTGGCCTCGATTTCAAGCCCCGTCGCGTTGTCCGTGGCGCAACCGATTGTGGGCCTGCCAGTGTTCAGCGGGATGAGCATGCGCGTGGCCGCGTACGTCATCATGCTGCCGGTGGGCATCGCGTTCATGTTCACGGTGCTGCGCCGATTCGGTTTCGATCGGGCGGTAGCGCTTCAATTCGACAGTCAGCGTTTGTCCTTTCGTCATAGCCTCAACATCGTGCTCCTGGGTGTGGGTATCGGTTTTCTGATTTACGCCTCCAACACCTGGCATTGGCATTACACCGCCCTCTCGGCTTATTACCTGGCCTTGAGCGTGCTGTTTGCGACGGTCGCAGGGCTGGGCGCCAGCGAAGGCTGTGCCGCGTTCATTGAAGGCATGCAAAAGGTGCTGATTGCAGGGGTCATGATCGGGCTGGCGACGGCGGTGCAGATCGTTCTGTCGACCGGCGACGTGCTTGACACCATCGTCGATGGACTGGCCCATTTGATGGGCAGTCACGGACCGATTCTCTCGGCACTGGGCATGTTCTTCAGTCAGCTGCTATTGGAACTGCTGATTCCCTCGACCTCGGGTCAAGCCGCCGTCACCATGCCGATTTTCGGGCCGCTGGCCCAACTGTCCGGTGTCTCGCCGCAGACCAGTGTCTATGCCTTTCTGCTGGGGCACGGCCTGACCAATATGATCAGTCCCACCTCAAGCGGTTTGCTGGTGCTACTCGCCGCTGCCCAGGTGGGCTGGGGTGCATGGGCGCGCTTCATCCTTCCGTTGCTGCTGGTGTTCGCCGCGATCTCCATCGCGCTGCTGATCACTGCCGTGGTCATCGGCTACTGACGCCACACCCTGAGTTCGACCCTGTCATTCATTTTTTCTGGCGCGACGTCCCTGCATCAGACGGGGAACCTGCGTCCACAAGGTCCTTGCATGAATACGTTTTCCGACCGTTCTTCACCTCAGCTGCACATCACGCGTGACATTGCCGTGCCCATGCGAGACGGCATTCATCTGGCCACCGACGTTTACCTGCCGGCCGACGCTCAGGGCCCGCTGCCGGTGGTGATCGAACGTACGCCTTACAACAAAAGCATGGCCTCGCGCTCCGAGGTCCGTCTCGACGGCCATCACCTCTCGCGCGAGGAGATGGCGGCAGCCTTCACCCAGGCAGGCTTTGCGGTCGTGTTCCAGGATTGCCGAGGACGCTACGGCTCCGAGGGCGTGTTCACCAAATACATCAACGAGGCCGAGGACGGTTTCGATACCCTGGCCTGGATCACGGGCCAGGGCTGGTGCAACGGGCGTGTCGGCAGCATGGGGCTTTCGTATGCCGCGCATACGCAACTGGCCATGGCGTGCCTGAACCCACCCGGTTTGACCACGATGGTGCTCGACTCGGGAGGCTTTCATAACGCCTTCCACTGCGGCGTCCGCCAAGGCGGCGCGTTCGAACTCAAACAGGCGACCTGGGCCTTCCGCCGGGCCAAGGAAAGCCCTGCGGCGAAAGCCGACCCTGTGCTGCGCCAAGCGCTGGAAAGCGAAGACATCCACCACTGGTTCAGGCGCATGCCGTGGCGCCCTGGGCACTCCCCCCTCAGGCATCTGCCGGAGTATGAGGCCTACCTGCTGGATCAATGGTCGCGGGGACGGTACGACCGCTACTGGCAGCAACTGGGCATCTGCGCCGAGGCGTGGTTCGAGGCCATCCCGGATATTCCGGTGCTGTTCATGTCCAGTTGGTACGACGCTTACGTCAGCTCCACGCTGGCCAATTATCAAGCGTTCCGTCAGGGCAGGAAGGCGCCTCAACGGCTGATCATGGGCCCCTGGCTGCACGGTGATCGCAACATCACTCACAGCGGCGACGCGGAATTCGGCCCGGAGGCGGCGTTCGACGGCCAACTGGCGCCCGACTGGCTCGCGTACCGTCTGCAATGGTTCGAGCAACACCTCAAGCCCCACGCCAATACGGACTGTGAAGCGCTTGGCGTGGCGGTTTTTCTCATGGGCACAGGCACTGGACGGCGCGACGCCAACGGCCGTCTGGAGCATGGCGGTCGCTGGCTGAATGCCGCGCAATGGCCTTTGCCTGAGAGCCGCGAAATGGCGCTCTATCTGCACCCTCAGGGGGAGCTGAGCGTCGACGCCCCCACCGTTGCGCAGGCATCGCTGAGCTATCAGAGTGACCCGGATCACCCCGTTCCGACCCTTGGCGGTGCGTTGACATCCGGCGCGCCGATTTTCGCGGGCGGCGCGTTCGATCAGCGGGAAACCGCAGACTTCTTTGGCGCCAACGGCGATGGTCGTGCACTGTCGTCCCGGGATGACGTGCTGACCTTCCAGACGCCCCCTTTGCCGCATGACCTGGTGGTGGCCGGGCCGATACGTGTCGAGCTTTGGGTCGAAAGCGACGGGCCGGACACCGACTTCACCGCCAAGCTGGTCGACGTCTACCCGCCGAGCGATGACTACCCGCAGGGATACGCCATGAACATCACCGACGGCATCTTTCGCTGTCGATACCGGCAGGCCTGGGACGCACCGACACTGCTCACACCTGGCGAACGCTTTCCCATCACCCTCGAGCCGTTCGCCACATGCAATCTGTTCAAACGGGGCCACCGCCTGCGCGTGGACATTGCCAGTAGCAACTTTCCACATTTCGACGTCAACCCCAACAGCGGCGAGCCCGAGGGGCAAGCGTTCAACAAGCGTATCGCGACCAACACCGTGCACATGGGCGCCCTGCACCCGTCACGAATCGTGCTGCGGGTGCTGGACCAGACTGAGGCGACGCAAGATCGCTGAGTGCACGAGTGGTCGTCAGGTCATGCGTTTGCTGCGCGCCCTGTGAATGGCTGAACAAGCGCCACGGCAATCAATACCGCCGCAGGAATTGCTGAATGCGTTCGCCGCTGTCGGCACCGAAAAAGACCTCGGTGGGGCAATCCTTGACCACCCGACCGTTCTCCATGAACACCACGCGGTCTGCCGCTTCCCGGGCGAAACGCAGCTCATGGGTGACCACGAGCATGGTCATGCCGCTGTTCGCCAGCTCACGCATGACGCTCAGGACCTCGTCACGCAGTTCAGGGTCGAGAGCCGAGGTCGGCTCATCGAAGAAGATCACCTCGGGGTCCATGGACAACCCGCGGGCGACGGCAACCCGCTGCTTCTGTCCACCGGACAACTTGGCAGGGTAACTGTCGGCTTTCTCAGCGAGGCCCACCTGAGCCAACAGCTGACGTCCGCGTTCGGCAGCTTGCGCTCTTGGGACTTTCTTCACGCTGATCAGGCCTTCGATGACGTTTTCCAGGGCGGTCATGTGGGGGAACAGATTGAACGACTGAAACACCATCGCGGTTTTCTGCCGCAGCAGCGCAACCTGCTTGCGCGTTGCCCGGTCGAACCGCCCGTGACTGGGAATGTCGATCCGATGCCCGCAGACCTCCAACGTGCCTGCATCCGGGGTCTCCAGCAGGTTCAAGGAACGCAGCAGGGTGGTCTTCCCCGAACCCGAAGGCCCGAGAATGACCACCACCTGTCCCGCCTGGACTTCAAGGTCTACATCTTTGAGTACCGCCAGATCACCGAAGGACTTTTTCAGGCCCCTCACTCGCACGCTGCTCGTGTTCATCGCATATGCCTCGTCCAGCGGCCTTCCAGCCAGGTTTGCAGAATGGTCAACACCTGATTGATCAGCCAATACATCGCCCCCACCATCAGGAACATTTCCATGTAACGGAAAGTGGACGCACCGATCTGTTCAGCCACGCGGGTCATTTCCATGACCGTGATTGTGGACGCGAGCGAGGTGTCTTTGATCAACGCGATCAGCCTGCTTCCCATCGTCGGCAACGCGATGCGGAACGCTTGAGGAATGATGATGCGTCGAAGACATGTCCAGTAACCCATGCTCATTGAATGGGCGGCCTCCCACTGGCCGCTGTCCACTGCACTGATGCCTGCGCGGAAGGTTTCGCTCAGGTAGGCGGCCGAAAACAAGGTCAGGGCCAGCAGCGCCGAAGGGATCGGCGTCATGACGATGCCGTAATGGGGCAGCCCGAAGTAGATCAACAGAATCTGCACCAGCAGCGGCGTTCCGCGAAAAATCGACACGTAGCTGAAGGCGAGCATGCGCAACGGGCGCACCGCCGAAATCCGCATCAGGGCGATCATCAAACCAAGGCAGGTGCCCAGGACAAACGCGCCCAGCCCGAGGCCCAATGTCATCACGATCGCTTTTTGCAGCAGCGGCAAGGCGCGTAGAAAGAGATCCCACATGGCCTACTCCTCGGCCAGTTCAGCGAGGGCAGCCTGGATGCCACGGGTCATGTGATAGTCAGGGCCGATCCATTCCCTGGCGACCGCATCCACCGTGCCATCGGCAATCATCGAATCAATGGCCTGGCTGACCGCATCGCGCAGGCTGTCCCTGCCCTTCGCCATGGCAGGCGCAGACAACTGATACGTCAGCGGCTCGCCCACTGCCTTGATCGGCAACTGGTTGACCTTGCGGTACTTTTCGCCGCCGAACAGCGAGGACAGCACCGCCTCGACGCGCCCGATGGCCAAGTCGTTGAACACCAGGCCGCCGTTCTCATACGCGTGGATATCGGAGCTGGTCATGTGCTTGCGGGCCCAGGATTCATTGCTCGTGCCCGACGTCACGCCGATGGAATGCCCCGGCATGTCCTTGATGCTGTGAACCTGCTCATTGTCGTTGCGAACGAAGATGTAAAACTCCTCGACGCCGTAGGGACTGGCGAAGTCCACCTGTTTCCTGCGCTCATCGGTGGGGGTGAGGTCGTTCATGACCAGATCGTATTTGTCGGCCTTCAACCCCTCGACAAAGCTTTTGAAACTGTCAGCGATGAACTCGACCTTGGCGACGCCAATGCGCTTGGCAAGCTCCTTGGCGATGGCCACGTCATACCCGGCGGGTTGATTGTCTTGTCCAAGATAACTCCAGGGTGGGCTGGCCTGGGTATTGGCGATGCGAATCACCCCACGGTCGCGCAGGGTCTGCAAGGATTCCTCAGCCAGTGCAACCGAGCCAATGCCAAAAGACACGATCATTGCCAATGCGAAACGAATGCCGTTCTGTTTCATTGTTATCCATCCTCAGTGTGAGTGTGCGGCCTCGGTGGTCGCGGTAGTAACGGCAGCAAAATCTTCTCGGGCCACCGCGTCTGACGCGCGGCGTGCCACGTTGTCAACGGGCTCGGGCGTAGGCCGCCAATGCCTGGGCCAGATCGGCGATCAGCAGCGATTCGTCCTCAAGGCCGATAGAGATCCGCACGATGGGTTGATCCGTTGGCGAAAATGCCCGCGCCTGTTGCTGTGACGCCGGGTAGTAAGCGATCAGACTGTGGGTCCCGCCCCAACTCGCGCCAATCGGGAACAGCTGCAAGGCATTGAAAAATGCGCCGAACGCACGTTCAGCGTCGGACGGTTCCAGGATGATCGAGAGCAGGCAACCGCTACCTTCGAACTGACGCTTCCACAGGGCGTGACCCGGATCGCTTTCCAGCGCAGGGAACAGCACCTGTCGTACCTGAGGCTGAGCCTCCAGCCACCGCGCCACGGCCAATGCCTTGCGGCTCTGCTCGCGTAATCGAAGCTCGAAGGTCTGCAGCCCGCGCTGGACCAGGAAGCAATCCTCGGGACTGGTGGCCTGACCAAAGATGCTTTGGGTTTCCCGCAGCGTGGCGTAGCGGTCCGGATCATTGAGACTGACGGTGCCCATCAGCAGGTCGGAATGGCCGCCAAAGTATTTGGTCGCCGCCTGCACGACGAAATCCACACCGTGCTCGATGGCCTTGAAGTACAGCGGGCTCGCCCAGGTGTTGTCCATCATGGTCAGTACGCCATGCTTCCTAGCGATGGCGGTGATGGCGCCAATGTCTTGCATCTCCATCGTCACCGTCCCTGGCGCCTCCATGCAGATCATGCGGGTCGTCGGGCGGATCAGCGCTTCGATCCCGGCGTCCAGCGTCGGCGGATAGAACTCAACGTCGACCCCCAGTTGCGCCAACCATTGGCGGCCGAAGGTCTTGAGGGAGCCGTAGCAGGAGTCCGAGATCAGCAGATGGTCGCCTGCACGAACGAAGGCCATCACCGTGGTGATCAGCGCCGAGGCCCCGGTGGGCATGATCACGCAATGGCGAGCACCTTCAAGGTCAGCGACCTGACGCTCCAGCGCGCGCGAAGTCGGGGTGCCCGTGATGCCATAGCTGTAGCCGTCGGGTTGGCGGCTCTTGCGGCTGACGAAGTCTTCGAACGAATCAAACACCACCGTCGAACCGCGCCACACACCGGGCGAGAGACTGGCATAGGGACTGCCGGCAGGGTCTACCACTTTCATCTGGATGCGCCTTTTGAGTCATGAACAGTGAGGCGCATTGTTCAATAGACCCTGCATCGCGGCTACACGTAGAATTATTAACTCGATAAGCAACGGTTATAGGTCGCAGTGATGGGTGTGCGCGAGATTGAAATTTTTCGAGTGGTGATGAACGCCGGCAGCACCAGCAAGGCCGCCAGCATGCTCGGGATCTCCCAGCCGGCTGTCAGCCAGGCCATTCGCAAACTGGAAACCTCGGCAGGACTGGCTTTTTTTCATCGCATTCGTGGCCGGCTGGTGCCGACGCAAGAAGCTCACGCCTTGATGGTGGACGTCGACAAACTGTTCACCGGGATGGACGCCATCGAACACCGGATCAAGAGCCTGAAGCAGTTCGGCACCGATCGTCTGGCCATTGCCGTGCACCCCGCCCTCGGGAATGCCTTCATGCCCAGAGCCCTTTCAACATTCGATTTGGCAGCGCGTGACATGCGGGTGTCGCTTCGGGTGCTGAGCTCCAGGGAGGTGCATCAGGAGGTGTCTTCCGGCCAATGCGATTTTGGCCTGATGGCTGACGAAATGCCGGTGATGGGCCTCGAACATTCGCCATTTCTGGACTCGCCGGGCGTCATGGCGATGCCGCCTGATCATCCGCTGGCGCGGTTGTCGGTCATCACGCCCCAGGACTTCGGCCAACACGATTTCATCGCGCTCAACCCCGAAGACAGCAGCCGTCGACGGCTCGAAGCGGCACTCGCGCCGCACGGCGTGCGACCGAACATCAGAGTTGAAACGCCCTATGCCCATACCGTCTGCGAAATGGCGGTGCACGGGATGGGCTTCGGTTTTGCCAACCCCGTCGCCGTGGTCGATTACATCGACCGCGGCCTGGTGATTCGTCCGTTCTCGTTGACGGTCAACTTCACCAGTCTCCTGTTATTTCGCCCAGGGAAACCGCTGGCAGACAACGCGCGCAAGTTGATCTCGGCGTTACGCATCCAATTGGGAAAAGATTTGAAGCGTGTGCAAACCCGGTGAACCGATAACGCGCCATGCGTGCGCTCAAAGCACCCACTTTATGTTTGCAGGGAATCTCGTCGTGAACGTCGTCCCCGCCTCCAGGGTCGAGGTGACAGTCAACGTACCACCGTGCGCTTTGGCAATCTGAGAAGCGATGTAAAGCCCAAGCCCGAGGCCTTCTCCGTGCAGTCCAGCCTCAGAGCGGGTGAAGGGTTCGAACAGGAAAGGCAATAGCTGATTCGCGATGGGAGCCCCCTGGTTCAGCACCGAGATGAAAATCTCCCCATCCTGGCTCCATGCGTTGACGTGAACAGGCGCCGTTTTGTCACCATGGGTCACGGCATTGCCCACGAGATTTGAAAGCAGCTGCGACAGACGAAGGGCGTCACAGTAAATTCCCGCGGGCACAGCCAGCGAATCGACGAGAATCGCATCGGGGTGAGAGACCTCCACCTCGCGTATGGCCCGTTTGAGCACATCCGCCAGATCGTCGACCCGCTGCCGTTTGACCGGAATGCCACCACCCATCCGACCTCGGGCAAAGTCGAGCACATTCTCTATCAAAAGCCCCATGCGGTTGGCACTGTCTCGAATGGCCGTGATGAGTTTGGCCGACGGTTTTTCGGTGGCCCTGCTTTCAAGTAAATCGGCACTCATCCGGATCGCGCTGAGGGGGGTTCGCAAATCGTGCCCGAGCACTGCCACAAACTGATCGCGCAGCCGTCCATGCTCATTCGCGACATCCAGCGCGGTCTTCGTGGCTATCAGGTCGCGTTGCGAATCAAGGCTCATGGCAATCAACTGCGCGAAAAGCGTCAGCGTCTGCTTCAGTTCCGGGCCTTCTACGTCTGCCGGTACGGAGTCGATGGCGCACAGCGTCCCGAAAAACTGACCGTCACCGGTAATGATCGGGATGGAGACGTAGCTTTCCAGCCCATAAATCCTGGGGGTGTGGTGCTGGGAAAAAACGGGATGAAGGCTGGCGCGACCAAAAATCACCGGGCGTCTGTGCTGCCGGATCTCATGGCAAATCGTCGACTCCAGCGTCAATTCGCTCCCCGGCTGCAAGCCAAAATCTATCGAATCATCGACCGCGCACGCCACCCAATGCGTGTCGGTGACCCTGGCCACGGCGGCGAAGCGCATTCCGGTCAGATGCTTGACCAGCTTCAAGATCGTCGGGACCGCATCGATCGAGTGCACGGCGTGGAGGTCGGCAGAAAAGTCCGTCCTGGTCATCAGCCCATGGATCCTCAAAGAAATTGAGCAAAGGTGCTAGGTAGCGCGAGGAAACAAAGGTTAGCACGATGCGCATCGTCTGCGGCTGGAAGCGTCAACCCGTCCTTGTAAGACACCCCGCCATAGGCAAGCGATAACCCCTAGGCCTTGGCCAGCACCTGCTCAATCAGTTGGGTGAGGCGCACGGCGTGATCGAAACCAAGAACCTTGGAGGACCCTGTTCGGATGTCATCCCGGAGTGCGCTGTAGAGGCCCGCCACGTTCACCGCACTGTCCGACAACGCAGCCAGTGAACCTTCGTCGATGGGTGCGCGCGCGCCGTCGCGCAGCACACCCACCCGTCCGGCTTGCAAGCCGCGCAGCGCCCCACCGTCCAGGCGAAGGGTGCCGCGCTCGCCGACAATGTCGAGGTAAAACGGCGTGCCCTGTTGGCGTCCTCCGGCCACTTCGACGGAAAACGGCACGCCGCAGGCCAGCCGGCCTTGCACCAACAGATGGTCGAAGGTGCGGCGCTCAACGGGCTGGGGCGGTTCGCCAAGCTGCAGGTGGGGATACTGGCGCGAGGTGAGTGCCGAGAGGGACGTTGGCGCCCCGCCGAGCGCCACGACCAGATCGAGGGTGTGGGCGCCCTGAATCGTCACCAGATTGGCGAAATTATTCGGGTCTTCCAGGTACGCAAATAGAGGCGGTACCTGCGGCCCAAATCCCGCCGTGGAGGAATAGGCTCTGACGCTCAGCACCCGACCGATCGCGCCTTGCGCCAGGCACTGTTGCGCGTATTGCACCGCTCGACTGCCACGCAGTTGCAGGCCGATCGCATGTTTGACCCCCGCCACACGCGCAGCGTCAGCGATCTGGCGCGCTTGTTGAGCGCTCAGGCCCAGGGGCCATTCGCTGTAGACGTGCTTGCCGGCAGCGATCGCCGCAAGTAACAGCGCATGGTGATCGGGCACGCGGGTGGCCACTGTCACGATGTCGATCTCTGGATCGTCGATCAGTGCCTGCCCGCTGCCATAACCTTTGGCAACGCCGAACGCGCTGGCGGCTGCGTCTGCCGTGCGTTGATCCCGCGTCGCCAACGCATGCAATTGCATGCCATCGACCGCACGGACGGCGGGGACATGCGCCTCACCCGCCCATCCTCCGCTCAGGTTAACGCCGATGATGCCGACCTTGAGTTCCCGTGACATGAATGACTCCTTTGACTGTGTCTGTCGGATTCACGCTACGCCACCGCGCGGGTTTCATTAAGATGCCAACGTCACTAACACTTGAAACCAGGAGTTTCGAATGAGCGACCGACTGACCAGCATGGCGGTGTTCGTGAAGGTCTGCGAACTCGGGACCTTCAGCGCGGCCGCCACCGCTCTCGGGCTCTCATCGCAAATGGTGGGCAAGCACATACGGGCACTGGAAACCCGACTCGGCACCCCGCTGATCAGGCGCTCGACCCGCCGTCAGCACCTCACCGACGTCGGCCAGCGTTTCTACGAGCGCTGCTGCGTGGTGCTGGCGGAGGTCAAGGCGGCCGAAGCGGTCGCCGAGGAAATGAACGCCGTACCCCAAGGGCGCCTGCGGGTCAGCGCCCCGGTCGGATTTGGCGCGTGTGAACTGGCCCCCGCGCTGATGGAGTTCATGGAGCGCTTTCCGCAGATTGAAATCGAGCTGGCGTTAACGGACCGTTTCGTCGACCTGGTGCGGGAAAACTTCGACGCCGTCCTGCGTCTCGGCCCCCTCCCCGACAGCTCCCTGACCCTGCGCCCGATCGCCCGGCACCAGCAGGTGCTGTGCGCCGCGCCGTCCTACCTCGCGCGCAAGGGCACTCCGCTAACACCTGACGATTTGGGCGAGCATGACTGTCTGAGCTTCGTGAACGCCTCAGGCCTGCCCTACGCGGACTGGGTGTTCAGCAAAAATGCTATGGAGCACGTGATCAAGGTGCACGGCCGTTTTCGGGTCAACGATGGTCGGGTGCTAACCGCCGCCGCCCTGGCCGGGCGCGGCATCATTCTTCAGCCCAAGGCTGTGTTGCGTGAACACCTGGAGCGTGGGGCGCTGGTGCCGCTTCTCGCCGATTACGCCGCCCCGAGCCGCGACATGGCGCTGCTGTTTGCAGGCGGAGGATCGCAAACGCCCAAGATGCGTGCGTTCATCGACTTTATCGTGAAGCGCTTTCCTAACGTCTGAAGGGACCCGCGGGTCAGGGGGCGAACCATTATCGTCAGCGGGACCGCATTGCACGGGACCGTTCAGTCAGGCTCCGCGCGGCTCCGACGGATCAAGGCGCGCCGCGATCGGCGGGCAGTTGCAGCGGCACGCTGCTGCAGTTTGTCGATCGGGCGCCAGGGCCGCCGCCTCCGCCAATTTGCAGGACAGGCTCCAATGACGCTTTTCACGGCCCTCTGGCCGCCCCTCGCACTCCCAGATCGAGTGGGCCAATGCGGCAAGTTCTGCTTCATCACTCATCGCTCACCTCCTTTCGCTGCCATGTTCATGTGGGTTTACCTATTGGCGTGGGCCGTTTGGTCTGACACTCGTGTCCCGTATCAAGCGTCAGTCCAACTGACCGACGTGATGCCTTTGCGTTCCGCCTGGGGCCTGCTGAGCTTCGGCACCCGGTCCAGCCGGTATTTGGGAAGATGCCCGATACCAGCATCGACGGTTGCCCAATGCCACGCTTCAGCGTTGTCCATCGTGTTCGCGCAGATTCGGAATGACTTGGCGTCTCCGTGAAGCAGGTAGTCGATGCGGTAGTGAGTTGAGTTGGGCATGGCGGCAATCTCTGGTAGTGCAATGGCAGGGTGAGGGACAGGCCCAACGCGGACACCCAGCGTTAGCTGGGCGTGAATGAAAGGCCGAACAGGTCAGCGGCGGGCGGATCAGGATCTTCTCCCCGCCATGTTTCACTGGATAGTGCAGCCGTCGTGCCAGTCCCGACGGCAGGACGATGCGAGACTAAACAACGGCTTACCGCACACACTCAAAACCGCGATCGGGCGTCCTGCACGAATGCACGCAAATGGATAGTGCAATAACGCAAGCCTCCAGCTTGTCTGGCGTAACGGCCCACTCCGGCCAGCCGGAAGGTCTGATCACAGCTAAGCGCTCACGCAACGCAGCGCCATCAATTGTGAAAATCATGTGAAAAATATTGGTGTCACATCTGGTTATCATTCTCATCTTGATTCAGAATCGCGGCTCTTTTGACCGCTCTTCAGGAACTTTGATTGTGAAGCCTCGCCTACCCGCCACTTTCTTGTTTGCAGGCGCCTTTGGCGTTTTACCCCTGGCCCATGCCGCTGGTGACCTGACGCTGCCCGCCACGGAAATTCAGGACACCGCCGCGTCTCAAGACGACGGGCAGACCGTGGGATACACCGCAAAGCCCTCTTCCAGCACCACCAAACTGGGATTGACCAACAAGGAAACGCCGCAGGCCATCACCACCATCACCCGCGCGCAGATGAATGATTACAAGATGAACAGCGTCAAGGATGCGCTGCGTGCGGCGCCGTCGGTGACGGTTGAACAGAGTGAAAGCGACCGCACCGAATTCACCTCCCGCGGCTTCGAGATCAACAGTTTCGAATTCGATGGCATGAACATGCCGTTCACTCAGAACATCCAGAACGGTGATCTGGACATGGCCGAGTACGAGCAGATCGACGTGCTGCACGGCGCGAACGGTTTGATGAGCGGCACCGGCAACCCCTCGGCCACGGTCAACTTCGTGCGCAAACGCCCGACCCGGGATTTTCAGGCGCAGATCGACACCAGCGTGGGGTCATGGGACAGCCGCCGCATCGACGTCGACGTGTCGGGGCCGCTCACGGACACCGGCAACGTGCGCGGGCGCTTCATCTACGCCCACGACAAAGGCAACTCCTGGATGGACCGCTACAGTCACGAGAAAAACGTCGCAGCGGGCCTGCTGGCCTTTGACCTGTCCGATGCCGACACCGTGACCGTCGGTTTCTCGCAACACAACAGCGATGCCAACGGCAGCACCTGGGGCAACCTGCCGTTGGTGGACAGCAATAACAACCCTATCCATTACTCGAGCCGCAGTTCCAATGTCGGTCAGCCCTGGACCTACTGGAACATCCACACCCAGCGGGTGTTCGCGGAACTCAAACATGACTTCGGTAACGGCTGGAACGCCACGCTCTCCGGCACCGGCGTCACCGAATACCAGGACACCAACATGCTGTACGTCGCCGGGGTGACCGGTGACGATGCGCTGGTGTTCGGCGCGGACACCTCAGGCCGAGCCCACCAGTTGATTGGCGAAGCGAAAGTGTCCGGACCGTTCAGCCTGCTGGGTCGCGACCATGAGATCACGTTCGGTGCCACCTATGGCCGCACGCACCAGAAGGCCCGCGAGTACGACGCCGCCGAGACCGGGTATTACACCACGTCGTTCGCCAGCATCCTGAATGGCACCGAGGCTCATCCGCAGTTCCCGTACACCAGCGATATCAACACCCAGAACAGTATCGACCGGCAGAAAAGCCTGTTCGCCGGCGCCCGTTTCAGCCTCGCGGACGACCTGCACTGGATCGCCGGCGCCCGCATGCTCAGCACCGACGGCAGCGGCGAAGTCTACGGCGTCGATCACGCCCAACGCGAACACGGCAAGGTCACCCCGTACACCGGTCTGGTGTATGACCTGAACCAGGACTGGACGCTGTACACCAGCTGGACGCAAATCTATAACCCGCAGTTCGGCACGGTCGGCGTCGACGGCAAGGTGCTCGATCCTCTCGAAGGCAAAAGCCTGGAAGCCGGTGTGAAAGGCAGCCTGATGGACGATCGCCTGAACCTCACGGCGGCGGTTTTCAAGACTCAGCAAAGCAACGTGGCCTCGGCTGATTTCATCCAGGTCGGCTCGCAATTCCGCTACTTCACCGGGGATTACAAGAGCCACGGGATCGAGTTGGAAGCGTCGGGCGAAGCGCTGCCAGGGCTGGATCTGCTGGCAGGTTATACCTACGTGCACATCGAAAACGACGATGGCGACAAGGCCCGCCGCTACGTACCGGCCCACAGCTTTCACGGCATGGCCACCTATCGCCTGCCCGGGCTGCCGCAGGCGCGAATCGGTACACGGGTCAGCTGGCAGAGCGGCATCCAGAACGACAACATCAGTGTCATCCGCCAGAACGCCTACGCCCTGGTGGACCTGATGACCAGTTACGACATCGATGCCAACTGGAGCACGGCACTGAACTTCAACAACGTCACCGACCGTAAATACCTGACCTCGTTGTACAGCGCCACCGCGAGCAACTACGGCGCGCCACGCAACGTCACGGCATCGCTGACCTGGAAGTACTGAGCCTGACCTCACCCTGAACAGCCGCTCGCTGAAACCTGCGCCGTGGGGTCTTCACCTCACGGCCCTTCCACCGTCTTCCAGCCCCCGCCCAACGCTTTGTACAGGTTGATCAGGTTGACGTTCAGCCGCGTGTCAGCACGGGCAAGACTCTGCTGGTTTCTCAACACCTGCGCCTGAGCCGCCGTGACGTTGAGGAAGCCGACCGTGCCCTGCTGAAAATTCTGCTGCGTGTCCGTCAGGGTCTTCTGACTTTTCGCGACCGTGGTCGCCACGTCCTTTTGCCGCTGCTGCGCCAGTGCGTAAGCCGTCAGCGCATCGTCCACCTCATTCCACGCTTGCAACACGGTTTTGCGATAGTCGAGGCCTGCTTCCTGTTGCTGTGATTCGCGCAGCTTGAGCGTGCCGGTCAACCGCCCGCCTTCGAACAGCGGCAGGCTGATGGACGGGCCAATCTGGTATTCGAGGCTGGGCATCGAGAACGCGTTGCTCGCGCTTAGGCCTTGCAACCCGGCATGACCGGTCAGCGAGATATCGGGATAGAACGACGCCGTCGCCACACCGGTTTGCGCCACCGCTTCGTGCAGGCGCGCCAGGGACTCGCGGATGTCCGGCCGCCGCAACAGCAAGGTGGACGGCAGGCCGACCGGGACGCTGGGCGGGATGATCGGCAACGCGGCGGGGCGCCTCAGCTCTGCGTCGAGGGCACGGGGCGGCAGTGCGAGGAGAACGCCGATCGCGTTGATCTGCTGGGCGATCTGTTGCTGGATCGGCGACACATTGGCGGTGATTTCGGCGATTTGCGTTTCGGCGTTGTCGACGTCCGAGTTGGTCGCGACCCCGGCATCGAAACGCTGCTGGACCAGGGTCAGGTTCTTGCGCGCGACGGCCAGGTTGGCTTCGACGATCGACTGCTGGGCCTGCAACCCCCGCAGGGTCATGTAGTCCTGCGCCAGATCGGAAATGACCTTCAACGCCAACGCATGCCGCGCCTCGATGGCCGCCAGGCTATTGGCGTTCGCGGCCTCTTTGGCGCGACGCACCTTGCCGAACAGGTCCAGCTCCCAAGACGTCTCCAGCAAATTCTCGTACAGGTTGTAATCCAGCTTGGCGCCCGGCGCTGGCTCCACCAGCGATGCCGGGCCATCGGGGCTCTGGCGAATGTGCGCTGCTTGCGACTCGGCCTCCACGCGCGGCAGGCCCTGGGACGCGGCGACCTGCACCTGAGCCCGAGCCTGTTTCACCCGCTCCAGTGCGCTCTGCAAGTCGAGGTTCTGCTTCGCCAGCCGGGTTTCCAGCGAGGTTAGCTCCGGGTCGTGAAAGCTGTCCCACCACGCCTCTTCAACGGGCCCGCCATAAGTGCGGCTGCCGACCTCGACGTTCTGCCCGCCCCATACCGCAGGGCTGTCGACCGCTGGCTCGTGAAAATCCGGGCCGACCGTACAGCCTGCCAGCAGCGCAACCAGCGCCAGGGTGTTGGTTCTGTATGAGCGCATCACGGCAGCGCCGCCTGGTGAGGGGTCATGTTGGCCTGGTCCGTCGCATTCGCAAGGTCCGTGTGCACGGTGGTTTCCACCGACAGCCCGAGGCGGATCAGCCGTAGCAACGGTTGGTCGGGGTTGAAGGTGATCTTGATCGGCAGACGCTGCACGATCTTGGTGAAATTGCCTGTGGCGTTGGTGGGCGGGACTGCCTGGAACTGTGCACCCGTGGCAGGTGGCACGCTGGCGACCACCCCTTGCAGATCGATGTCGAAGGCATCGACATGAATCGTCACGGGCTGACCAGGCAGGATGTGACGCAGGGTCAGTTCCCGATAGTTCGCTTGCACGTACGCTTCGCTCAGCGGCACGACCACCATCAGCGCGGTGCCCGGTCCCACGTAATTGCCCACTTGTGCGCTGCGCTCCCCGACCATGCCATCTACTGGCGCGACGATGTTCGTGTACGACAGGTTGAGCCGAGCCTGGGCCAGTGCTGCTTCATCGGCCTTCACCGAGGCATCGGCCGCCGCGCGTTGCGCCTTGAGCACGTCCAGCTGATGCCGCGAAGAGGCCATCGCAGCCACCGCAGCCTCGAGCTGAGCCTGCTCGGCGCGCAGCGTGCTTTGTGCCTGCTGGTATTGTTGCTTCGGCCCGGCACCCGTGCTGGCGAGATCGGCATACCGCCGCGCGTCTTGTTGCGCGAGGACGATACGAGCGCGAATTTCTTCGGCCTTGGCGCTGTACTGCTCGATTTCCGAAGGCTGGCGCTCGATCAGCGCCGACTGGTTCGCGACTTGCGATTGGTCGCGCGCCAGCTGCGCCTGCGCTCGGTCGACTGCCGTCTGATAGTCCCGGGGATCGAGGGTCGCCAACACTTGGCCCGCCTGCACCTGCTGGTTGTCATCGACGTTGACGCTGACGATTTGTCCCGACACCCGAGGCGCGACCACGCTGTAGTGCGCGGTGATGTAGGCATCGTCGGTGGTGATGTCGGCCTTGGGCACGAACACGATCCACAGCACCACGATGATGAACACGGCAATGACCCCAGCGGCAAGAAACCAGGGCCATTTGGGAGCTCGTTTGGCGGTGCCGTCTTTGTCTGAAGCGGATGCGTCTGTCATGAACTGTTCAATCCGAAGCGAGTGCGATACGGGGCGGATAAGACCGCTCGGGGAGGAAAAGCAAGGTGATCATCAAAAACACCACGATGCCCGCCACGACCAGAAAGGTGTCGCTGAGCACCAGCACTTGTGTCTGTGCCGTGAGGGTCGCGGCGAGTGAACCGGTGCTTTTGACGAGACCGCCGTGAGTGCCAAAGCCTGCATGGGCGGTGCTGATCATGGGTTGAAAACGATCGAGGCCGGTCTGGTCGGCGAGGCGACTGGAATGCAGCGCACCCCGCCAGCGCAGCATGTATTCCAGCAGCCAGGAACCCAGCGCCTGAGCGATGCCGCGCGGGGTGTTGAACAGCGCTGAGCCGTAGGGCCCCTCTTTCGGTTCGATGCTGTTGGTGGCCATCATCAGCAGCGGCATGATCACCAGCGCGTCGCCCAGCGCCTGAAGCACCTGCCACAGCAGAAACTGCGTGGCATCCCACACGCCAGTGAGCTGGCTGTCGCCAATGCAGGCCGTCAGGATGCAGGCAAAGCCGAGGAAATTCAGCACCCGGGCATCGACCCATTCGAAGTCCAGCAGCCAGGCGACGATGGGCAGAAAGATCAACTGCAGCCCGGCAATCAGGGCCGTCAGCTCGCACAGCTGCTCGGGACGAAAGGCCTGAACCCGCTGCAGGTAAGCGAATGGAAGGGTTGAGGACGAGGTGTTGATGATGATGAAACAGAACAGCGTCAGCCCGCCGTACGCCAGGTTGCGCCGCGCCAGGAGCTGGATGCGGAACAGCGGTACTTCATGGAACCACTCGTTGATCAGCAGCAACGGCGTGGAAATGGCGGCCACCAGCGCCAGCATGCAGATCAGCGGCGAATTCCACCAATCCAGCCGGTCCCCTTGCAGGATCAGCGTGGTCAGCGAAAAGGTCGCGATCGCCGCCAGCAGCATGCCCCGCCAGTCGATTTTCTTCAGGCGTTCCAGTTGGGTGTCGTCATGGGGCATGCCATACCACAGCAGGACGGCGGACAGCGCGGCAATGGGGATAATTTGATAAAAAACGAAATGCCAGCCCACCAGGTCGGTCCACAGCGCAGCCACCGGTGCAGCAAGGTTGGGAAATACCGTGGCGGTAAGCGCGTAGGGAATCAGCCCATACAGGCGGGCTTCGGGTGGCAGCACCCGTAACGCCACTGACATCATCATCGGAATGATGGCCCCGCCACCGAAACCCTGCAAAAACCTCAAGCCATAAAGCATCGGCAGATTGGGCGCGAACGGGATCAGCAGCGTGGTGACCGTCACCAGTCCCAACGCATAAAAGACGAATCGCCGAAACGTCAGCGTGACCGCCCACCAGGCGGCGATGGCGATGCCGAGGCAGGAGCCGGACAGGTAAAGGTTCAAGAACCAGGTGCCCGGGTCATGACTCAAGCCCATGCCACCCAGAATGTCCCGCAGCGCTATCGAACTCACGCCGTCGTTCAGCTGGCTGCCCAATGCTGCGACGATCACGCCTAAAAGGCCGACGAAGGCTCGTTTATCCAACGCTATTCACCAAAACTCGACCCTCACCCGTGTGGTACCCGTAGACCGTCGCACGACGAAACGTCCGCCTGTGCACCAGCGGGCGCAGGTGACAGACGCATCGATCAAGGCATCGTCGGGCGGTAGATGAATCATTGATCACCCATGGGAGGTGCCCGAGGGACCCTCCCTGTGGCTGAAGTGACGCTTGGGATTGAAGCGAGGTTCCGAGGGAAATCGAGACGGCGCTGATGGGCAGGAAAATGGACATCCCGCGACGCCTACGCAAGAATCGCGGCATTCCGAAATAAGGCCGTGTCCATGTCCGATAGTCCGCAAACCCGAAACTCTGGCTCCTCCATCACCCGGGCCCTCGACATCATCGAAGCGGTGGTTCAGGCCGACCACGCGCTATCGCCCGCCGACCTTTCCCACCTTCTGGACATCCCCAAACCCAGCGTGCACCGCCTGCTACAGCAAATGCAGGGCGAAGGGTATTTGCAGACCAACATGCGCGGCGGCATCGTGCCCAATGACCGCTTGCACAAGATCGCCGTGGGCGTGATTTATGCCAGCCGCTACAAGGCCCAGCGGCAGGCGATCCTGCGGCATCTGTGCGACACCCTCGACGAGACCTGCGGCATAGCCCTGCCCGATGGCATCGACATGGTGTATTACGACCGGGTTCAAAGCAGCTGGCCGCTGCAGATGCATCTGCCCGTGGGTGCGCACACCCCGATGTGGTGCACCGCCAGCGGCAAGCTTTACCTGAGCTCCTTCAATAAGACCCGGCGTACACAGATCATCGATAACCTGGCCCTCAAACGCATGGCGCGCAACACCCTCACCGACCCGCTCGCACTGGAAAACGAACTCAAGCGCGTGCGTCAGCGGGACGTCGGCATCGACAACGAAGAGTTCGTCGACGGCATGGTGGCGTGCGCCGTGCCGGTCAGGAACAGCGAGGGGCGCCTGATCGCCTGCCTGTTCGCCCACGCACCGACCATCCGCAAGAGCCTCGACGAATTGCTGACATTCGAACCGGCCATGCGCCGCGCCGCCGAGCAGCTGCGCATTCTGGTGGAGGAACCTGCGGAGCAGGACTGAGGGCACTCTGGGCAATTCAATCGACGAGAGCGCCGACTGACGGCGCTCTTTTTTTTGGCCTTCTATCGACAATAAATTCCTATAGCGATACATTTCGTCCCGGAATAAGACAATAACAATCATTTCCGAGGTGTGATATGTCTGTACCTGTCATCCTTCCTCGCATCATGGAGGTGGGGGCCAATGCCAGCGCGCGCCTGCCTGACGTGCTGGCGTCGTTGAAGTGTAGCCGCCCCCTGATCGTCACCGATAAAACCATGGTCAAGCTGGGTCAGGCCCAACGCCTGCACGGGATTCTCGAAGCCCAAGGCATCAGGGCCGAGGTGTTTGACGACACCGTTCCGGAACCTACGGCCGCGTCCATTCAAGCCGGTGTCGATCGCCTGCGCAGTGGCGACTTCGACGCCATCGTCGCCCTCGGCGGTGGCAGCCCCATCGACAGCGCCAAAGCCATGGCCATTCTGGCCCGATATGGCGGCGTGATTCGCGATTACCGTTTCCCGCGCCAGGTCAATGAAGCCGGCCTGCCCTTGATCGCGATCCCCACCACCGCCGGCACCGGCTCCGAGGTCACCCGCTTCACCATCATCACCGACGAAACCACGGACGAAAAACTGCTCTGTGCAGGCATCGGCTTCATGCCCATAGCGGCCTTGATCGACTACACACTGACCCTCAGCCTTCCGGCCCGCACCACCGCCGACACCGGCATCGATGCCATTACCCACGCCATCGAGGCTTATGTTTCGCGCAAGGCTAACCCGTACAGCGACAGCCAGGCACTGGCCGCGCTGGCCTATCTCGGCCCGAATCTGCTGATCGCTTGCCAGGACGGCAAGAACGAAAGCGCCCGTGAAGCGATGATGATCGGCGCCACGCTTGCCGGCATCGCGTTTTCTGCCGCCTCGGTGGCGTTGGTGCATGGCATGAGCCGCCCGATTGGCGCCTTTTTTCATGTGCCTCACGGGTTATCCAACGCCATGTTGCTGCCCTCACTCACGGCATGGTCCCTGAGCGCCGCCCCGTCCCGCTATGCGCAATGCGCCAAGGCGCTGTGCGTGGCCGATTCCCACGATGACGACGCGACGGCGGGCCAGAAACTCATTGCGTTCCTGACCCGGATCAACGCCGAGCTGTCGGTGCCGACGCTGGCTGACGTTGGCGTTGAGCGCGCGCGTTTCGATGAGGTCATCAACATCATGGCCGAGCAGGCCCTGGCCTCGGGTTCACCGGGCAACAACCCGCGCGTGCCGACAGTGCCGGAAATGGTCGCGCTGTATCGCGCATTGTGGGATTGACCGCCCCGCCCTTCCCCTTTATTGCCTGATTGGAGTTTGCTCATGAGCGTTATCGGACACTGGATCAACGGCGAAACCCTCACCCCGGACGGCCGTACCCAAGCGGTCTTCAACCCGGCCACCGGCGAGAGCAATACGCAAGTGGCACTGGCCAGCACCGTCACCGTGCAGGCGGCCATCGCAGCGGCCGAGGCAGCGTTCCCCGCCTGGCGCGACACCCCGCCGGCCAGGCGCGCGAGGATCATGTTTCGCTTCAAGGAACTGCTGGAGCAAAACGCCCCGCGCATCTGCGAACTGATCGGCCAGGAACACGGCAAGATCAGCCACGACGCCGCGGGGGAATTGCAGCGCGGCATCGAGAACGTCGAGTACGCCTGCGGCGCGCCGGAGCTATTGAAAGGTGAACACAGCCGCAACGTCGGCCCGAACATCGACTCCTGGAGCGAGTTCCAGCCACTGGGTGTGGTCGCGGGCGTCACGCCGTTCAACTTCCCGGTCATGGTTCCGCTGTGGATGCTGCCGATGGCCATCGTCTGCGGTAACTGCTTTGTCCTCAAACCGTCGGAGCGCGACCCCAGCAGCACCCTTTATATCGCGCAGCTGCTCCACGAAGCCGGCTTGCCAGCGGGCGTGCTGAACGTGGTCAACGGCGACAAGGAAGCGGTGGATGCGCTGCTGTTCGACCCTCGCGTGCAGGCCATCAGTTTCGTCGGCTCGACCCCGATCGCCGAGTACATCTACCGCACCGCTACCTCACAGGGCAAACGTTGTCAGGCATTGGGCGGTGCGAAGAACCACGCCATCGTCATGCCCGACGCCGACCTGGACAACGCGGTCAACTCGCTGCTGGGCGCATCGTTCGGCTCGTCCGGTGAACGCTGCATGGCTTTGTCGGTCGCCGTGGCGGTTGGGGACGCCGTTGCCGACGCGCTGATCGGCAAGCTGACCGAGGCCATGCAAGGGTTGAAATTCGGCGTTCACACCGACGCCAGCAACGATTTCGGCCCGCTGATCACCGCCGCTCACCGGGATAAAGTCGTCGGTTTCATCGACAGCGCCGAAGCGCAAGGGGCGCGGATCGTCGTCGATGGCCGCCACGCACGCGTGGCCGGTCATGAGGACGGTTTCTTCGTCGGCGCGACATTGATCGACGCGGTCACGTCCAGCATGGACAGCTACAAGGCCGAGATCTTTGGCCCGGTGCTGCAAGTCATCCGCGTGGCGACCATGGACGAGGCGATGAAGCTAATCAACGACCACGAATACGGCAACGGCACCTGCATCTACACCCGCGACGGTGAAGCGGCGCGTTATTTCAGCGACCGCATTCAGGTCGGCATGGTCGGCATCAACGTTCCGCTGCCGGTGCCTGTGGCGTCCCACAGCTTCGGCGGCTGGAAGCGCTCGCTGTTCGGCGACTTGCATGCCTATGGCCCGGACGGCGTTCGCTTCTACACCCGTCGCAAAACCATCACCCAACGCTGGCCTTCGGCGAACGTGCGCGAGGGCGCGGAGTTCTCGATGCCGACCCTCAAATGACCCGATGAACCAAGGCGCCATCCCTCCACGATGGCGCCGGCAGGCCCGCTGGTTGAAGAGCGGGTGCATACGTCAGCAGTAAGCAAGACAGCGTTTCCATAAGCAATAACAACAATAATGGCGGGCCTCAGGCCGAGGAAAACACTCATGTCAGATTACGTGCAGCAGAACGGCGCCACGCAGGTGAGCAGCGCCGCAAGGGAAGAACGCAAAATCATCGTCGCGTCGTCCCTGGGAACCGTGTTCGAGTGGTACGACTTTTTTCTCTACGGGGCGCTCGCGGCGGTCATCAGCAAGCAATTCTTCGCCGGGGTGAACGAGACCACTGCCTTCATCTTCGCCCTGCTGGCCTTTGCCGCAGGCTTCATCGTCAGGCCGTTCGGCGCGCTGGTGTTCGGGCGTCTGGGCGACATGATCGGACGCAAATACACCTTTCTCGCCACCATCATCATCATGGGCCTGTCAACGTTCGCCGTGGGCCTGCTGCCAGGGTATGCCAGCATCGGCATTGCGGCGCCGATCATTCTGGTGGTGTTGAGGATGCTCCAGGGTCTGGCGCTTGGCGGCGAATACGGCGGTGCCGCGACTTACGTGGCGGAGCACGCGCCCAAGGCCAAACGCGGCTTCCACACAGGCTGGATTCAATCCACCGCCACGCTGGGGCTGCTGCTGTCTCTGGCGGTTGTCCTGGCCGCGCGGCTGATCGCCGGGGATGCCTTCGATACCTGGGGCTGGCGCATTCCTTTTCTGCTGTCGATCGTGTTGGTCGGGATCTCGACCTGGATTCGCATGAGCCTGCATGAATCGCCGTCCTTCACCAAAATGAAGAACGAAGGCAAGTTGTCGACGTCGCCGATTCGCGATTCATTTCTGGTCTGGCCGAATCTGAAGGTGGTGTTGATCGCCCTGTTCAGCGTCAACGCCGGCCAGGCCGTGACGTTCTACGCTGCGCAGTTCTATGTGCTGTTTTTCCTGACGCAGATTCTCAAAGTCGACCCTTCGCTGGCCAACACCTTGCTGATCGTCAGCGTGATCATCGGCGCGCCGTTCTTCGTGTTTTTCGGCTGGTTGTCCGACCGGATCGGCCGCAAGAAGATCATCGTCACGGGGCTGCTGTTGGCGACCGTGCTGTACTTCCCGCTGTTCAAATTGCTCGGCCACTACGCCAACCCGCAAATCGATGCCGCCCGCCAGCAGTCACCGATTGTCGTGGTGGCAGACCCGGCAACCTGCACCTTCCAGTTCGATCCCGTTGGCAAGGCCAAATTCGACAGCCCCTGCGACAAGGTCAAGACCCTGCTGATCAAGCAAGGCCTGCCTTATACCTCCCAGTCGGCGGCGGCCGGCACGCCGGTGCAGGTGTCGGTGGGCAGCACGCAGATCACCGGTTACGACGAAGCTGCATTGAATGGCGCCGTCAAAGCTGCGGGTTATCCGGCCAAGGCCGACTCCGCTTTAGTGAATGCCTCGGGCGTGGTGCTGGTGATCGTAGCCTTGATGCTGATCGCGACAATGACCTACGGCCCACTCGCCGCGTTGATGGTGGAATTGTTCCCGACCCGTATCCGCTACACCTCGATGTCCTTGCCCTACCACATCGGCAACGGCTGGTTCGGCGGCTTGCTGCCCACCGTGTCCTTCGCGCTGGTGGTGTACACCGGGGATATTTTCTATGGCTTGTGGTACCCGGTGCTGGTTACCGCCGTGAGCCTGGTGTGCAGCCTGTTGTTCCTGAAAGAGACCAAAAACGTCGACCTCGACAAGGTCTGAGGCCACGCCCGACGCATCGCCGGGTGATGAAGCGGGAGTCATGGAAAGATCGGCTGGATCGCGGTGATTCAGCCGAGCTTGCGCAAGGCGGTGCCTACTTCTTCTCCTCAGGTTGCTGCTGCATTTGCAGCGACGGCTTGGACCGGTCTTTGTTTTTGTCCTGGTTGTGGTCGTTGTCAAAACAGCCGTGCAGTGCCATGACACAGCACAGGCCGATCAACGCGCGAGACAAGGTTTTCATCGGGAATCCTCTTGAAATCGGATGCTCATGCCTTGCTTGGCGGGGTGCCACGGAAGGCGTCTTTGTCGGTGATACGGGCCAATTGCACCGGTTTGCCGATGCGCGCGGATTCATAAATGGCCTCCATGATCCGCTGGTCTTGCAGGCCCTCTTCCCCCGGTGTCCAGGGTTGTTTGCCACTCACGACACACTCGGCGAAGTGGTCCATCTCCAGGGCGAACTGATTGCTGTGCTTGGTCGAGATCTGTTCGATCCCTGGCGCCACGAACTCAGTGGTGTCCTCGGCAATGCGGCTGCGCTTGAGCTGCAGACCTTCATAGGCGAATGCCGGGTCCATGTCCGCCCAACCCTTATCGCCCAGCACGCGATAGCGTTTCGAAGTGAACGTCGCGTAACTGCAGGTGCATTGCACGCGCACCCCACTGGGGAAACGCATCTGCCAGAGCATGGCTTCCTCGACTTCGGCAAACCGCGGGTCGCTCTCGGCGCTGTATTGCTGGGCCGAGACTTCCACCGGCTCTTCGCCTAACAGGAAACGCGCCGTGTTCAGGCAATACAGCCCGATGTCCGGCAGCGCACCGCCGCCCGCCAAGGCCTTCACGTGGCGCCACTGGTGGACGTTTTTCTTCGACTGGTTCTGACAGTTAGCCATGTCGATCAGCTTGATCGTGCCTAACACGGTGGCATCGCGCACCCAGTCCTTGACCTGGCTGTTCAACGGTTCGTACTGGATACGGTAGGCGATCATCAATCGACGATCAGCCGCCTTGCAGGCGTCGATCATCGCCTGGCAATCGGCGACCGTTGTGGCCATGGGTTTTTCGCACAACACATGCTTGCCCGCCCTGGCGGCGCGGACCGTGAACTCGCGATGCAGCGCGTTGGGTAGCACGATGTACACGGCGTGCACATTCGGGTTGTCTCGCAACTGATCGAAGGTGTCGTAGCTGTAGATCGACGACTCAGGGACGTCATACTGCGCAGCGACGCGTTGCGCCTTTTCGCGGTCGCCGCTGACCAATGCGGTCACTCGGCAACGTTTTGAACTGGCCAGCGCCGGCATGATTTCTTCCAGACTCAAACGGCCGAGTCCGACAATGGCCAGACCCAGACGACCGTCTTTGCCCAACTGCACCGGCATCTCAGACTTCTCGGTCGGGTCGTCCTGCATCTCCGGCAATGTGACGGGTTTGGGCAACGTGGCAGCAGGTGCGGAAGTGCCGCCAGTGCCGCCAGTGGAAGCAGCGGCGGCCTGTGCGGGGCTGGCCCAGCCCAACACACTGGCCGCTGCAACGGCCGATCCGGTGATGCGCAAGAAGCGGCGTCGTTCTTCGAGTGAGTCATCAAGCAGGTTCATAGGCGGTGTCCTGATCACTGAGTGCGTGCATACGCGCCACGGTGCTGACGCGAGGGCCGTGCGCAAAGCGCGCCTCACGTCATGCCCTGTCGCAAGGACCCTGGCTTATCGCAGGGGCGGATGTTCGGAAGACACTGCGTTGTTGGCGTCAACATCCGACATGTCTTCTTCCAACGGCGCGTCGTCGTCGGGGTTCAAGGGGATTTCGCCTTCGCCCTGGCCCACGTCATCACCGCCGGGTGTCGGGTTGGGGATGACATCGGGTCTGCCGGGTTCCAGGGGTTCGATGGAGTCGATGGCATTTTCAGTGCCGCCGGGGATGCCTGTTGATGCAGTCATTACACACCTCGCTTGGCCACGAATCAGTCGCGGTCTGTATGGTTCGAATCAGCCCCGCAGCCTTCGTTCGATGAAGTTCCCGAACGGTCACGCCCCCTCGCCCGTCGCGCTACACAAACGGCGAACTCCGCTCGCGTGCAGCCCTCAGATGACCAGGCTCCGACCGTTCTAGGGTATGCGCATGGAAAAGCTGAAAATCGCCACGTACAACGTCAACGGTATCGGCGCGCGGCTGCCGAATCTCTTGCAATGGCTGGAACGTGAGCAGCCGGACATCGTTTGCCTGCAGGAACTCAAGGCGCCAGACAAAGCGTTCCCCGCGCAAGACATTGAAGCGGCGGGCTATGGCTCGGTGCATCTGGGGCAAACCTCGTGGAACGGCGTTGCCATTTTGGCCCGTGACGCCGAACCCCTGCTGATCCGCAAGGGCCTGCCGGGAGAGGAGCAGGACACGCAGGCCCGTTATATCGAGGCGGCGGCCCACGGCGTGGTGGTGGCGTGCCTTTACCTACCCAATGGCAACCCCCAGCCCGGCCCCAAATTCGACTACAAGCTGCGTTGGTTCGAGCATCTGATCGAGCACGCGCAGTCATTGCAGGCCAGCGAACATCCGGTGGTGATGGCCGGTGATTTCAACGTGGTGCCCACCGATGAAGACATCTACAACCCACGCTCGTGGTTGAAGGACGCCCTGCTGCAACCCGAAAGCCGCGACGGTTACACCCGCTTGTTGGCTCAAGGCTGGGTGGATTCACTGAGGCACCTGTATCCGGACGAGCGGATCTACACCTACTGGGATTATTTCCGTCAGCACTGGCAGAAGAACTCGGGCCTGCGCATCGACCATCTGCTGCTCAATCCGGCGCTGGCCCCTTATCTACAGGACGCGGGGGTCGATGCCTGGGTGCGGGGTGAAGAGCACCCGAGTGACCACGCCCCGACATGGATTCAGGTGGGCGGCACGCCGAAGAAGGCCAAGAAAACACGCAAGACGTCTTCCCCTGCCCGACGCAAAGCCCCCACGAAACGCGACGGCTCACAGCACGCCGACCAAGCATCCGCGTCATCCGAAAGCGCTGAACCGGAACCCGCCGAGACCGGGAACACCGCTCAACGCTCGCTTGTCGGCGCCCAGACCGCACCCCTCCCCGACAGTCTCAAGCCGGAACTGGCGACGTTAGTGGAGGCCGCGCCCGAGGGCAACTGGCACTACGAAATCAAATTCGACGGTTATCGGATCATGGCGCGGGTCGATAACGGTCATGTTCAATTGTTCACCCGCAACGGCCACGACTGGACCCATAAATTGCCGCACCAGGCCGAGGCCATCGCCCGCCTGGGCCTTGAATCCGCCTGGCTGGACGGTGAAATGGTGGTCGCCAATGAACAGGGCGTGCCGGATTTCCAGGCCCTGCAAAATGCCTTCGAGTCCGAGCGCAGCGGGCAGATTGTTTATTACGTGTTCGACCTGCCGTACCTCAATGGCATGGACCTGCGCGAGGTGCCCATCGAGCAACGCCGCGCGGCGCTTTCAGCCGTGCTGGACGCTGTCGAGGACGATGTATTGAGGTTCTCCGATGACTTCGAAGAAACCCCGGAAGCGCTGCTCAACAGTGCCTGCCAGATGCAAATGGAGGGTCTGATCGGCAAGCGGGTTGGCAGCCTTTACACGTCGCGACGCAGTGACGACTGGATCAAGCTCAAATGCAAACGCCGTCAGGAGTTCGTGGTCATCGGGTACACCGATCCTAAGGGGGCGCGCAGCAAGTTTGGCGCGCTGCTGTTGGGTCTGCACGATGCCGACAGCGGCGAACTGCGCTTCGCCGGCAAAGTGGGGACCGGCTTCAATGAGGCGACGTTGAAGACCATTCATGAGCAATTGGTGCCGCTGGAGGTGAAAAAGGCTGCGGTGGTCAATCCGCCCACCGGCTTTGAAGCCAAAGGCGTGCACTGGCTCAAGCCCCTGCTGCTGGCGGAAGTGGCCTTCGCCGAGATCACCCAGGACGGTTCGGTCAGGCATGCCGTTTTTCAGGGCTTGCGCACGGACAAGCCGGCGAAGGCAATCATCGAAGAGCGCCCGGCTTCGCCATCGGACGTTGAGGCTGCACCGCCGAAGAAACGGGCAAAAGCCCCCGCCAGCAACACCCCCGTCCCTAAAAAGACCGCACCTGCAGCGCCCGCGACCTCCGGCAAGATTCGCCTGACTCACCCTGAGCGAGTGATCGATCCCACCAGCGGCTCGACCAAGCGAGACCTTGCGGATTACTACATCCAGGTCTCCGACTGGCTGCTGCCGCAACTGGCCCAGCGTCCGGTCGCGCTGGTGCGCGCGCCGGAGGGCATCAGCGGCGAGCTGTTTTTTCAAAAAAACGCCGAGCGCCTGGCCATCCCCGGCATCGAAACCATGGGCAAGGCCTACACCGGCCATCCGGTAATGCTGATCAACAACATCGAAGCGCTGATCGGCTCGGTGCAGATGAGCGCGATGGAGTTGCACACCTGGAACGCCGTCGCCCAAGACCTCGATCGGCCCGACCGCTTCGTCCTCGACCTGGACCCTGATCCGACACTGCCCTGGAAGCACATGCTGGAAGCGACCCAACTGACGCTCGCCGTGCTCGACGAACTGGGCCTCACGTGCTTCCTCAAGACCAGTGGCGGCAAAGGCATTCACCTGGTGGTGCCGCTGACGCCCAAGGCCGACTGGGACGCGGTCAAAGATTTCAGCCATGCCATCGTCAAGCACATTGCCGCCCTCTTGCCGGACCGGTTTTCGGCGGTCTCGGGGCCGAAAAACCGCGTGGGGCGCATTTTCATCGATTACCTGCGCAACGGCCTGGGCGCCACCACGATCAGCGCCTATTCGGTACGCACCCGTGAAGGCCTGCCGGTCTCTGTGCCGATCTTTCGCGAAGAACTGCTCGAACTCAAAGGTGCCAACACCTGGACCATCCGCAACCTCCATCAGCGCCTGGACCAGCTGGACAGCGACCCATGGGCATCCCTTTCCAACACTCGACAAACCATCACAGCCGATATGCGTCGACGGGTGGGCATGAAGAAGTAAAGGGCAACGGTGATGATTCAAGCCTGCCCCATCAAAACAGTACCGCCTCTGCATCCCGCAGGAAGATCTCGACGGTTTTCGGCCCGATCCCTTCGAACGTCAGCAACTGCTTGCTGAATGCCGCGACGTCTGCGCTGTTTTCACGCAAGGTGAGCACCTGACCGTCGTATTCGTGGCTGAGCTTCTGGCCCAATTTGCGCAGCCGCTCGGCGGTGGATTCGTCATAGCGGGTGTAGCGCGCTTCGCCCAGCATGCGCACCAGATCGCGTTGCGTGCAGGAGGCGAGTTTTCGTGGCGTGTCCCGCTGGTGCTTGAACACGATGACCCTGAAGGCCTCGGCGGCAATCTCGCGTTGAATCCGTTTGCCCATCAGGAAGCTTGCGATCAGCCATTTGAACAGTGCGGGTTCATCACCGTGGCTCAGGTCGATGCCGAGGTCCTTTGCAGTGACGTGGGTACTCATGCCTGACTCCGGCTTTGCCCGCTGGAGGCGGTCAATGGGTGATGATGGAAATCTTGCCGTTACGCTCGATGATGGCGAACTTGATCTGTTCCACCCGCTCCACGCCCTGGCCTAACCGCGCGGCTTGCATGATGTCGTCCTCTTCGACCCGTGCTTCGTGCATACGATGCCGCAAATACTGGCCGTTCTCGACAATGATCGTCGGGCCCCCATCGATCAGTTTTCCGATGCGCTTCGAGCGGCGCTTGAGCAGCGAAAACCCGACGTCGATGGACAGCAGCGTGACGATCACCAAGACCGCGTTGGTCACTGAAAAATCATCACCGAGCAGCGCCTGTTGGGTGGCCTCGCCGATGATCAGCAACAACACGAAGTCGAATGACGTCAGCTCCCCCAGCGCGCGACGGCCCGACACCCGAAACAGCACCATCAATGCGATGTAAATCGCTCCTGCCCGCAAAACTGCATCCATGTCGCACCTATGGGTAAATGAATTGAGTCAACGACACTGACCCGCCGCCTTCGATGCCGATCTGGCTGTTGACGAGCCCCAGGCCTTCGCTGCGCCAGGCCAGATACAACGCGCTTTCACCCTGGGCATCGCCCATCAGGGTCAGGCGCAATCCTTGCCGCGTGCCAGCGGAAGCAATGGGTTGGGGTTGCATCGAGTCGACGCTGAACCCTTCGAGCATGGCGCTGCTGATCACCAGCACGTGCGGCATTCCGGGCGCGCCGCGGCTGTGAATCACCATACTGTTGACCCCGCCGCTGCGGTGAAAACGCTCGTATTCCACGACGAGGTCCTGACGTTGTGAGGTGACGCTGACCGTGCTCAGCCACCCATGGGAAAACAGGCCGCAAAGCGTCAGCGCCACGATGGCGATCAGCGCGTACCAGCCTACGCGTTCGAACCGCCAGATGCGTCGTTGAAGCCCGATGTCTTCCTCGACCGGATACTGTCGATCCCGCATTTCATGCCCATGGCTCATCGCTGCAACATCCCGAGGCTTCCTTCATTCACGCGCCGATGCCACGCAGGCCAAGACGTCCGTCCACTACAGAAGCCGCTTTTGCGACGAAAGTTCATTTCCCCGCAGGCGGCCTTATCGCTGGGCGAAGACCGGTGAGTCACAGGGTTGAACTAACGCCACGCCGTAAGGATCACTTTATACGCGTGCCCGTGCGCAATGCCTGTGTTCGCGAGCCCTCTGGCTTGCGGCATCGGTACAGGTCGTTGAACGACAAGGAGCTCCCCGTGACCGACACTGCCTACATCCCCTACCGCCGCCAACCCGGCCCGCTCCATGCGATTCTGCTGGCGGGGACCGTTCCTCTGTTTCTTGGCGGCCTGCTGAGCGACATCGCCTACTACAACAGCTACCTGATCCAGTGGAGCAATTTCGCGTCCTGGCTGATCGCCGGAGGCATGCTCTTTGGTGGCCTGGCGTTGATCTTCGCGGTGGTCAATCTGGTCCGGGCGGAGCGTAAAGCCGGTCGCCCGGTAGTGTATTTTCTGCTCTTGCTGCTGACCTGGGCGCTGGGGTGGATCAATTCGTTCGAACACGCCAAGGACGCCTGGGCCGTGATGCCATCGGGGTTGATTCTGTCGGTGATCGTGACCGTGCTGAGCGTCATCTGCGCCTGGATCGGTCTGACCAACCTTCGCTCGGGAGACGCACAATGAGACCTGTCTACGCACTGACCGCGCTGTCCATGGCCCTGCTGCTGAGCGCCTGCGGCGCCGGAAAAGACAACCCGCAAGCCCACGGCGCGGACCCTAAACTGCCTCAGTCTGAGCGCGGTCTGCTGCCCAGCATGAAAATCGCCGAACCCGTGGCATGGGGCGACCAGAAACCCAAAGTGCCCGAGGGCTACAGCATCTCGGCGATTGCCACTGACTTGAAGGTCCCTCGTCAGACGCTGGTATTGCCCAACGGCGATATCCTGATCGCCGAGGGCAAAGGCGGCACCGACGCGCCGAAGCTTAAACCCAAGGACGTCATCGCCAGTTACATCAAGGCCGAAGGCAATACCAAGGTCAAAGGCGGTAACCGCTTGACCCTGCTGCGCGACGCCGATGGCGACGGCAAATACGAACTGAAAACCGTGTTCGCGGAAAACCTCAATGCGCCCTACGGCCTGGCCTACGCCAACGGCAAACTCTACGTCGCCAATCAGGATTCGCTGGTGCGTTTCGATTACACCGACGGCCAGACCAGGGCCAGCGGCGAACCGGTGACCCTTACCGAGCTGCCGGCGAAGATCAACCATCACTGGACCAAATCCCTGGCCATCACCCCAGACGGCAACACGCTGTACGTGGGCATCGGCTCCAACAGCAACGTCACCGAACGCGGCATGGAGGTCGAACTGGACCGCGCGCAGATCTGGCAGATCGACGCCAAGACCGGCGCGCACAAACCCTACGCCACCGGCACCCGCAACCCGACGTCGCTGAAGATTCAGCCGGGCACCGGTGTACTGTGGGCAGTGGCCAACGAGCGGGACGAACTGGGCGAAGACTTAGTGCCGGATTACCTGACGTCGATCCGCGAAGGCGCGTTCTACGGCTGGCCCTACAGCTATTGGGGCCAGAACGTCGACACCCGCGCGCAACCGCAAGACCCGAAAAAGGTCGCGCTGGCGGTCAAGCCGGATTACAGCCTGGGTTCTCACGTCGCAGCGCTGGGTCTGGATTTCTCGATCCCGGCCATGGGTGACAAATTCGCCGACGGCGTGTTCGTCGGTGAACACGGCAGCTGGAACCGTGAAAATCCAGTGGGCTACAAGGTGGTGTTCGTGCCGTTCAGCAACGGCAAGCCTTCCGGTGAGCCGGTTGATTTCGCCACCGGTTTCCGGGATGACGACGGCAAGACCCGCGGGCGTCCAGTCGGTGTCACGGTAGATCCTCGTGGTGGGGTGATCATCGCCGACGACCTGTCGAATACGGTCTGGCGTGTGACCCGCAATCGCTGAAGCAACCTCAGAGGGAGGCCGTGGACAGCGGCCTCCCGTTTTCCTCTCTCTTCGGCGTCCGGCCACCTGACGCTGCCTGCATCCCCCCCTCCCTCTTCGTCATAGCGGCCTGCGCCATGTGCCCTCTGTCTACGTACTACTACGAGCAGCCAATGCATTGAATGCTGGTTATCATCGACACCCATCGTGCCGACGATCCCAACAACAAACATCCGGTGCTGACCCATGACGCTCTCTATCCGTAGCAAAGTCGTTCTGCTTTGCGTCGCCCCCGCTTTATTGCTTGCCGCGCTGATCACAGGTCTGGCCGTGATGCTGCTGCAGAAAACCGCCGACGACCAAATCAACGACACCCGCAGCACCCTGATCAGCAGCCGCCAGAACGCCCTGGAACATTCGGTGCAGGTCGCGCAAAGCGCTATCGCCTCCCTTTACGACGCCTCGGCTCCCGGCGATCTGGCTGCCCGGGACAAGGCCGTCAGCATCCTCAAACAGTTGCGTTACGGCACCGACGGTTATTACTTCGGTTACGACGCCAACAGCGTGCGGGTGTTCTGGGCCGACAAAGACGTCAAGATTGGCGAAAACTTCAGCAACTTCCGCGACCCCGACGGCGTGTTCGTGATCAACGAACTGGTGCGCGTGGCCAGGGACGGGTCGCATTTCCAGCGGTATCGCTTTCCGGTGCCGAACAGCGACAGGATCGTGCCCAAGATCGGCTACGCCCTGTACCTGGAAAAATGGAACCTGATGATTGGTACCGCCGTGAACATGGACGACATCGACGCGCAGGTGGCCCAGGTGAGTGAAGAACTCAAGGGACGGCGCGCCGACCTGGTGTGGCAGATTCTCGCCCTGAGCATCGTCGCCTCGATCCTCTTGGCGCTGCTGGCCGCCTTTCAGGTGAAACGGCTGTTCCGGCCGCTGCTGCAACTGCGCCTGCAATTGGAGAACATTGCCTCCGGCGACGGCGACCTCACCCATCGCCTGCCGATCGCGCGGCAGGATGAACTGGGGCAGCTGGCGTTTGCCTTCAACCGTTTCGTGGAGAAGATTCACGGCCTGATCGGCAACGTCGCCGGGATGACCCTGCGCCTGAACGGTCTGGTCGCCGGCGTGACCGACCAGGCGCAACGCTCGGAACGGGCCATGGACGTGCAGCGTCAGGAAACCGATCAGGTCGCGGCGGCGATCAACGAAATGAGTGCGGCGGCGCTGCAAGTGGCGCAAAACGCCCAGGAAGCGGCGCGGGCGGCCAACCAGGCGCAACAGGAAGGCGCCTCTGCGGGGCAGATCGTCAGCGCCAGCGTCGAGAGCATCCATGGGCTGGTGGACAATCTGCAGGTCAGCGGCACGTCCCTGAGCCAATTGCAGACGGAAGTGGACGCTATTGCCGGGGTCCTCGGGGTGATTCGCGCCATCGCCGAACAGACCAACCTGTTGGCCCTCAATGCCGCCATCGAAGCGGCCCGCGCGGGGGAAGCGGGCCGGGGTTTCGCCGTGGTTGCCGATGAAGTCCGGGCGTTGGCCAGCCGCACGCAGGAAAGCACCAAGGAAATCCATGGCATGATCGGTCGCCTGGAAGCGGGCACGGTCAACACCGTCAGCGCCATGAAGCACTCTAGCGACGCTGGCAACCAGACCCGCGAACGGGCGTCCCGGGCGACCTCATCGCTGGACGCCATCAGCGCGCTGATCTCGACGATCAATGCCATGAACGCCCAGATTGCCAGCGCCGCCGAAGAACAGACCGCCGTCTCCGAAGAGATCAACCGCAGCGTTCAGCAAATTGCCTCTTCCATCGAGACCGTCGCGCAAGACACCCAGCACGGTGCCCACACCGCCCGCGAACTGTCGATACTCAGCCAGGAACTGACCGCAGCGATCCGACAGTTCAAGGTCTGAGCCCGCGTGACAGACCCAGGTTTTGCATCGGCCATCTGCCAGAGGCCTGATGCAAACCCTCCAGGGGCATGCCGCGCCCGATGCCTGCTGCGCCACTGTAGATCGGTGGCGCGAATGCATTCGCGAGAGCGAGTCACGCGACCCACTTCCCGATTCAGGTCTACCGGCGCTCTCGCCTCCGAATGAAATCTCCGTCCGATAATCGCCCAACTTCGACGCTGCAGACCCCCACCCCTGCGCACTTTATGGTGTGATGCGCCGGTCGCTTACACGTGGCCGCGCAGTTGAAGATGACGGATTCATGCCCCTTCCTGACGCTGCCCTTTCAGAACGAGGAGCTGTCCGTGATTGACAAGACATTCGCATCCATCGCCGCTGCGGTGGAAGGCATACAGGACGGCGCGGTGATCATGGTCGGGGGCTTCGGCAGCGCCGGGATGCCCTCCGAATTGATCGACGGCGTCATCGCCACGGGTGCGCGGGACCTGACCATCATCAGCAACAATGCGGGCAACGGCGACCACGGCCTGGCCGCGCTGCTCAAAGCGGGCAGCGTGCGCAAGGTCGTTTGTTCCTTCCCGCGCCAGTCGGACTCGTACGTGTTCGACGAGTTGTACCGCGCTGGCAAAGTCGAGCTGGAAGTGGTGCCCCAAGGCAATCTGGCCGAACGCATTCGCGCCGCGGGTTCGGGCATCGGCGCGTTCTACTCGCCCACGGGTTTCGGCACGTTGCTGGCCGAAGGCAAGGAAACCCGCGTCATCGATGGCCGGGACTACGTGCTGGAAATGCCGCTGCACGCCGACATCGCCCTGATCAAAGCGCACAAGGGCGACCGCTGGGGCAACCTGGTGTATCGCAAGGCTGCGCGCAACTTCGGGCCGATCATGGCCATGGCGGCAAAAGTCGCCATCGCTCAGGTCGATGAGATCGTGGAATTGGGCCAACTGGACCCGGAGCACATCATTACCCCCGGCATTTTCGTCCAGCGTGTGGTCGCCATTGCGCGCCACATCGCTACCCCTTCCGCCCACGCTGTCTGAGGCTCGCCATGACTGTCACTGAAAAACTGTCGCGCAACGACATGGCCCAACGCGTGGCCGCCGACATTCCCGAAGGCGCTTACGTCAACCTCGGCATCGGCCTGCCGACGCTGGTGGCCAATTACCTGGGCGAAAAGGAAGTCTTCCTGCACAGTGAAAACGGCATTCTGGGCATGGGGCCCTCGCCTGAGCGCGGCGCCGAAGACGACGACCTGATCAACGCTGGCAAACAGCACGTGACCCTGTTGAGCGGCGGCGCGTTCTTCCACCACGCCGATTCCTTTTCCATGATGCGTGGTGGGCACATCGACATTGCTGTACTGGGTGCCTTTCAGGTGTCGATGAGCGGCGATCTCGCCAACTGGCACACCGGCGCGGAGGGCTCGATTCCTGCTGTGGGTGGCGCGATGGACCTGGCCACCGGCGCGCGCCAGGTGTTCGTGATGATGGACCACCTGACCAAAACCGGCGAAAGCAAGCTCGTCGAACGCTGCAGTTACCCGCTCACCGGCATCGGCTGCGTCACCCGGATCTACACGGATCTGGCCATTCTGGACGTCACCGAACAGGGCCTGCGCGTGCGGGAAATTGTGGCGGACCTCAGTTTCGAGGAGCTGCAACGGCTGAGCGGCGTGCCGCTGTTGCAGTAAAGGTCCCGAACACCGCCTGCCCGAGGTCAGCCGCGATTAACCGCTGCCCCTGCAGTATGTCCGCAACCTGGCTGGCGGGTGCGGCCGTGGAAATGGACCAGGGTGTCGCCCCGGCCGGACGGCTTCGAGACATGGATCGAGGTGCCCGCCTGAAACAGAGGCGGCGCCGGTCGAGGATCGGCCCGCACTGTCTACCGCAGCGTGCACCTCCCGCGCGCTTCAGGCGTGAACCGTCACTGACTCAGCACCGTGGCGTACACCCCTCGATCCACATTGCCACCGGACAAAATCACGCCGACCCGTTTGCCTGCCATCGCCACGCGCTCCTGCATCAAGGCTGCCAAGGCCGCGGCCCCGGCGCCCTCTGCGAGGTTATGCGTATCGGCGTAATAAATCCGCATCGCTTCGGCGATCTCGGCGTCGCTGACGGAGACGATGCGTGCAGCGCCTTTGGCGTAGACGTCAAAGGCCTCAGGCACCGGCTTGCGCACCGCCAGGCCGTCGGCAAAGGTGCTGGCGGATGCGGTTTCGCGCAAAACGCCCGCTTCGAAGGACTGCTTCGCCGCGTCCGCTTCGGTGGAGACCACGCCGACCACCTCGGTCTTCAGCCCCAGCGCGTCACGCGCGGCAATCACCCCGCAAATCCCCGAGCCGCAGCCGATCGGCACGTACACCGTGTGCAGATCCGACGCCGCGGTGAACAGCTCCAGCGCATAACTGGCGACACCCCTGACCAGTTCCGGATGGAACGCGGGCACCAGAAACAGGCCCTGTACCCGCGCCAGGCGAATCGCTTCTTCGCGGGCCTCGTCGAAATCCTCGCCGAACTCGATGAGCTCACCGCCGAAACCGGCCATGGCCCTGTTCTTCTCGACCGAATTGCCCTTCGGCACCACGATCACCGCGCGAATGCCCAGCGCCTGCGCCGCCATCGCCACGCTTTGTCCGTGATTACCGCGGGTGGCCGCGATAACCCCGGTGGTGGTCGGCGCCGTCCGTTTCAGCCAGGCCATGTAAGTGATGCCGCCGCGCACCTTGAACGCGCCCGTTGGGGTGTGGTTCTCGTGTTTGACCCACACCGTGCAGCCCAGGCGCTGTGCCAACAACGGCCAGACGAATTGGGGCGTCGGGGGCATGACCTGGTATACCTGGCGGGCGGCAGCTTCAAGGTCTTCACGGGTGAATCCGGGCATGGCAGTCTCCTGTTTTTTGCCCAGTCTGAATGTCGGTTCAGGGACCTGGCTTTCAAAAAAACCACCTGACCTTCATCAAAACGCTGAGTAAGATGACGCCCATGAGCATTCGCCATCAGCCCCCTTCACCGCCTTCCAGCGACCCGGTTCGACGCGCCGAAGCCGGGCCGTGGCTGATCGAGCTGTTGCCGGCCAGCGCCTACGAAGCGCGCTACGTGGCGACGCACGCGTCGGTCGGGTTTGCTTTCGACAGCCAGCGCGGCGTGCACGCCATCGCCAGCGATCGGGTGCGCCCGTTCGACGCTGTGCCCAATGGCCTGGCCTTTGTGCCAGCAGGCTGTGACGTGTACTCGCAGTCCGCTTCAGGTGGCGAATATTTGCGGGTGCTGCGCCACGACGGCTGGGCGCTTGACCCCGATTGCCCGTTCAATAACCGGATCGATCCGCACGCCATTCGGCTCGCCCGGCGCATGCGCAATGCCCTGCTGAAACCTTCGCCCGACGATGACTGGGAGCGTTGGGCCATGACCTTGGCCGACCGTGTCTCGGCCGACCCCGAGATCATCCGCCCCGGTGCAGGCTCGCTCACGCCGCGACGGTTGCGGCGTCTTGACGAGTACATCGACGCCGGGTTGAGCGAGCCCATCAGCGTTCAAACGATGGCGGCGTTACTCGACCTGTCCGAGGGCTTTTTCATGCGTGCCTTCACCCACGCCACGGGGGTCAGTCCTCATCGCTACCTGATCGACCGCCGCATCGCTCGCGCCCGTACCTTGCTGCGTGACACAGCGCTGCGGCTGGCAGACATCGCACAAGCGTGCGGGTTTTCGTCTCAGGCGCACATGACTGCGACCTTCACTCAACGCCTGGGGATCAGCCCGGGCGCTTTCAGACGCTGAAACGCGGCGTCGGCGCGATCAAGAACAAGCCGGCCTCGCGGAAGGTTTACTTCTTCCAGGATGCGAAGCGGCTGGAAGGGAGTTGATGAGCGACTAGAGCTGCCCCGCCTCATTCCGGTGCACGATTGAACGATGCCGCTGTCCATCCGATAAGTGTTCTGCACATGAGGATCTGACATGTCTGCTGATGCGCGTCCCGCCGTACTCGAACTGATCGGCAATACCCCGTTGGTGCGCGTCAGTCGCATCGACACCGGCCTCTGCACCCTTTACCTGAAGCTTGAATCGCAAAACCCCGGTGGCTCGATCAAGGACCGCGTGGGCTTGGCCATGATCGATGCCGCCGAGCGCGATGGCCGATTACGCCCCGGTGGCACCATCGTCGAAGCCACGGCGGGCAACACCGGGCTCGGCCTCGCGCTGGTGGGCCGGGCCAAGGGGTATCGCGTGGTGCTCGTGGTGCCCGACAAGATGTCCACCGAAAAGGTCTTGCACCTGAAAGCCATGGGCGCCGAAGTGCATATCACCCGCTCAGACGTTGGCAAAGGCCATCCCGAGTATTACCAGGACGTCGCTGCCCGCCTGGCCAGTGAAATCCCCGACGCCTTTTTTGCCGACCAATTCAACAACCCCGCCAACCCGCTGGCCCACGAATCCAGCACCGCCCCGGAAATCTGGGCGCAGACGCAGCACGACCTGGACGCCATCGTCGTCGGAGTCGGGTCGGCAGGCACGCTCACCGGCCTCACCCGCTTCTTCAAACGCGTGCAGCCGGACCTGGAAATGGTCCTTGCAGACCCTGTCGGCTCGGTGGTCGCTGAATACAGCCGTACGCAAACGTTGCCCATGCCGGGTTCGTGGGCCGTAGAAGGCATCGGCGAAGACTTCATCCCCTCCTTCACCGACATGTCCAGTGTCGGTCACGCGTACTCCATCAGCGACGAAGACAGCTTTGAACACGCCCGTCAGTTGTTGCGCGCGGAAGGCATTCTGGGGGGCTCGTCCACTGGCACGCTGCTTGCCGCCGCGCTGCGTTACTGCCGGGAACAGACCGTGCCAAAACGCGTGGTGAGCTTCGTCTGCGACACCGGCACTCGCTACCTGTCCAAGGTCTACAATGACCAGTGGATGACCGATCAGGGCTTGCTGCAACGCACGAAATACGGGGATTTGCGCGACCTGATCGCCCGCCGTTTCGAGGACGGGCGAGTGATCAGTGTCGGGCCTGACGACACCCTGCTGACCGCGTTCCAGCGCATGCGCCTAGCCGACGTTTCACAGTTGCCAGTGCTGGTGGACAACACCCGGCTGGTCGGGGTGATCGACGAGTCCGACATCCTGCTGGATGTGCACACCGACACCTCTCACTTTCGCACGACGGTCGCCAGCGCCATGACCGGGGAACTGAACACCCTGCCGCCCGATGCCTCCCTCGCTCGGCTCCAGGAAGAACTGGACCGCGGCCATGTCGCCATCATCGCCGACGCGTCGGGCTTTCACGGCCTGATCACTCGCGTCGACCTGCTCAATCATTTGCGGAGATCCCTTGCATGAGTCAACACGACGAACACCACCCCGCCCACGGCTTCGCCACCCGCGTCATTCATGCGGGACAGACGCCTGACCCTTCCACCGGCGCGCTGATGCCGCCGATTTATGCCAACTCCACTTACCTGCAAGAAAGCCCGGGCGTGCACAAGGGGCTGGATTACGGCCGCTCGCACAACCCGACGCGCTTCGCCCTGGAGCGTTGCGTGGCGGACCTGGAAGGCGGCACTCAGGCCTTCGCGTTCGCATCGGGGCTGGCGGCCATTTCTTCGGTGCTGGAATTGCTCGACGCGGGCTCCCACGTGCTGTCCGGCGATGACCTGTACGGTGGCACCTTCCGGCTGTTCGACAAGGTGCGTAAACGCAGCGCCGGACATCGCTTCAGCTTTGTCGACATGACCGACCTGTCGGCCTTCGAAGCCGGGTTGCAGGACGACACCAAAATGATTTGGGTCGAAACGCCAAGCAATCCGCTGCTGCGCCTCAGCGACCTGGCGGCCATCGCGCGTATCTGCCGGGATCGCGGGATCATTTGCGTGGCCGACAACACCTTCGCCAGCCCGTGGATTCAACACCCGCTGGCCCTTGGTTTCGACATCGTGGTGCACTCGACGACCAAATACCTCAACGGCCACTCAGACGTCATCGGTGGCATCGCCGTGGTGGGCGACAACCCGGAGCTGGCCGAACGCCTGGGTTTCTTGCAGAACTCGGTGGGCGCCATCGCCGGGCCGTTCGACGCGTTCCTGACCCTGCGCGGCGTGAAAACCCTCGCCTTGCGCATGGAGCGCCACAGCAGCAACGCCGTGGAGCTGGCGCAATGGCTGGAGCGTCAGCCTCAAGTCGCGCGGGTTTACTACCCTGGCCTGCCGAGCCACCCGCAGCATGCACTGGCCTGTCGGCAAATGCGTGGCTTCGGCGGCATGATTTCTCTGGACCTGAACACCGATCTGGCAGGCGCCAAACGGTTTCTGGAGCACGTGCGGATATTCGCGCTTGCGGAAAGCCTGGGCGGTGTTGAAAGCCTCATCGAACACCCCGCCATCATGACCCACGCCAGCATCCCCGCTGAAAACCGGGCGAAGCTGGGGATCGGCGATGGACTGGTGCGCCTGTCGGTAGGTATCGAAGACGTCGAAGACTTGCGCGCCGACCTGGCCCAGGCACTGGCTACCATTTGATCCCAAGATTGTGTTCAACCCAGCACGGGATTGTTGCCCGTTCAGTAACAGAGATTTGCCAAAAATCGCATGGCTGAGTCTTTGATAGCTTGCTAACGTTCAACTCATCAAATCCGCCGATTTGATGGATGTCCTTCAAGCCGCCGAGCCGTCAGAGATAACGGATTGGCGGTTTTTTTATGGGCGCAACTTTACCAAGGGTGATAATGGCTCGCCTTGGATGCCCCTTCAGCCGCGAATCTTCCCGGTCACATTCCCCACTTAATACATTGCTCCTCATTGACATGCCCTCACCCGCAGGTTTACGTTAACGTAAAGGTGATACAGCATATTACCGTCTGACATCCCCTCCAAAAACAACAAGGGAACGCAGCCTCATGAACTACCCCACGCTCAATTTCGGCCTTGGCGAGACCCTCGATATGTTGCGCGATCAAGTGCGGGCCTTCGTCGCTGCCGAGTTGGCCCCGCGCGCTGCGCAGATCGATCAGGACAACCTGTTTCCCGCCGACATGTGGCGCAAATTCGGGGACATGGGCCTGCTGGGTATTACGGTCGATGAGCAATACGGCGGCGCAGGGCTGGGCTATCTGGCGCACGTCATCGCCCTGGAAGAAATCAGCCGGGGTTCTGCGTCGGTCGCCCTCTCCTACGGTGCCCACTCCAATCTGTGCGTGAACCAGATCAACCGCAACGGCAACGCCGAACAGAAAGCCCGCTACCTGCCGAAACTGATCAGCGGCGAGCACATCGGCGCGCTGGCCATGAGCGAACCCAACGCCGGTTCCGATGTGGTCTCCATGAAGCTGCGCGCCGACAAGCGCGGCGACCGTTTCGTCCTCAATGGCAGCAAGACCTGGATCACCAACGGCCCCGACGCCCACACCTACGTGATCTACGCCAAGACCGACCTGGAAAAAGGCCCTCACGGCATCAGCGCGTTCATCGTCGAGCGCGACTGGAAAGGTTTCTCCCGCGGTCAGAAATTCGACAAGCTCGGCATGCGGGGCTCCAACACCTGCGAGCTGTTTTTCGATGACGTGGAGGTGCCGGAAGAAAACCTGCTCGGCGCCCTGAACGGCGGCGTCCGGGTGCTGATGAGCGGGCTGGATTACGAGCGGGTCGTTCTCTCCGGCGGCCCTACCGGCATCATGCAGGCCTGCATGGACGTGGTGCTGCCCTACATTCACGACCGTAAACAGTTCGGCCAGAGCATCGGCGAATTTCAGCTGATTCAGGGCAAAGTCGCCGACATGTACACCCAACTCAACGCCAGCCGCGCCTACCTGTACGCCGTCGCGCAAGCCTGCGAACGCGGCGAAACCACGCGCAAGGACGCCGCCGGTGTGATCCTCTACAGCGCTGAGCGCGCGACCCAAATGGCCCTCGATACCATCCAGATTCTCGGTGGCAACGGCTACATCAATGAATTCCCCGCCGGCCGTCTGCTGCGCGACGCCAAGCTCTACGAAATCGGCGCCGGGACCAGCGAAATCCGCCGCATGCTGATCGGACGTGAGCTGTTCAACGAGACGCGGTGAAGCAGTGGCGAGCTGCGAGTAAGAGCGGTCCGTGGAGGCCGGCCTTTTTGGGTGGCGGCAGTAATTGCGCTGCGGGAATGGGTGATGATTTTGAAGACACAGGTCAATCCGCGTTCGGCGGAGTTTTTGGCGAACAGCGAGGCGTTGCGCAGGCAGGTGGATGATCTGCACACGCTTCTTGCGCAGGTGCACGAGGGTGGCGGGCCGAAGGCGCAGGAGCGGCACACGTCGCGTGGCAAGTTGCTGCCGCGCGAGCGCATCAATCGGTTGTTGGATGTGGGGTCGCCGTTTCTGGAAATCAGTCAGTTGGCGGCCCACGGCGTCTACGGTGAAGACGTGCCGGCAGCGGGCGTGATCGCCGGGATCGGGCGGGTCGAGGGCGTGGAATGCATGATCATCGCCAACGACGCGACGGTCAAAGGCGGCACGTACTATCCGCTGACGGTGAAAAAGCATCTTCGCGCGCAGACCATCGCGCAGCAGAACCGGTTGCCCTGCATCTATCTGGTGGATTCCGGAGGCGCCAACCTGCCCCGTCAGGATGAAGTCTTTCCTGACCGCGAGCATTTCGGGCGGATTTTCTTCAATCAGGCCAACATGAGCGCCGAAGGCATCCCGCAGATCGCCGTGGTCATGGGTTCGTGCACAGCAGGCGGCGCTTATGTCCCGGCCATGGCCGACGAAGCGATCATGGTCCGCCAGCAGGCGACGATCTTCCTCGCCGGGCCGCCGCTGGTGAAAGCCGCCACCGGTGAAGTGGTCAGCGCTGAAGACCTTGGCGGCGCCGACGTGCACTGCAAGATTTCCGGCGTGGCCGATCATTACGCCGACAGCGACGAGCACGCGCTGACCCTGGCCCGCCGTAGTGTCGCTCACCTGAACTGGCGCAAACATGGCGAGCTGCAAGTGCGCGCCCCGATTGCGCCGCTGTACGCTAGCGACGAACTCTATGGGGTGATTTCCGCAGACCCCAAACAGCCTTTCGACGTGCGGGAAGTGATCGCGCGGCTGGTAGACGGCTCGGTGTTCGATGAATTCAAGGCCCTGTTCGGCACCACATTGGTGTGTGGCTTCGCGCACCTCAACGGCTACCCCATCGCGATTCTGGCCAACAACGGCATCCTGTTCGCCGAGGCCGCGCAGAAAGGCGCGCACTTCATCGAACTGGCCTGCCAACGCGGCATCCCGCTGCTGTTCTTGCAAAACATCACTGGCTTCATGGTTGGCCAAAAGTACGAAGCGGGCGGCATCGCCAAGCACGGCGCCAAGCTGGTGACTGCCGTGGCCTGTGCCAGAGTGCCGAAATTCACCGTAATCATCGGCGGCAGCTTCGGGGCGGGCAATTACGGCATGTGTGGCCGCGCTTACGATCCGCGTTTCCTATGGATGTGGCCCAACGCGCGCATCGGCGTGATGGGCGGCGAGCAGGCGGCAGGTGTGCTGGTGCAGGTCAAGCGCGAGCAGGCCGAGCGCAGCGGCCAGGGCTTCAGCGCCGAACAGGAGGCAGCGATCAAGCAGCCGATCCTTGATCAGTACGAACATCAGGGCCACCCCTACTACTCCAGCGCCCGTTTGTGGGACGACGGCGTGATCGACCCGGCGCAGACCCGCGACATTCTTGCCCTCGCCATCAGCGCGGCGCTCAACGCCCCCATCGAACCGACCCGCTTCGGCGTGTTCCGGATGTGACCCGAGGAACGACCATGACCGATTTCGACACCGTCGAGCTTGAGTACGACCCGCGAGGTTTCGCGACCCTCTGGCTCAACCGGCCGGACAAGAACAACGCGTTCAACGCACAGATGATTCGTGAGCTGAAACTGGCGCTGGAGCAGGTGCGGAGCGACAGCCGCTTGCGCTTTCTCGTGCTGCGTGGACGTGGCCGGCATTTCAGCGCCGGGGCCGACCTGGCCTGGATGCAGGAATCGGCCAACCTCGATTACCACACCAATCTGGGCGACGCCCGGGAACTGGGCGAGCTGATGTATGGCCTGGCCAAGCTGAAACTGCCGACCCTGGCCGTGGTGCAAGGTGCGGCCTATGGCGGCGCTCTGGGCCTGATCAGTTGCTGCGACATGGCGATCGGTGCCGACGACGCGCAATTCTGTCTCTCGGAAGTGAAGATCGGCCTGGCCCCGGCGGTGATCAGTCCGTTCGTGGTGCAAGCCATCGGCGCGCGACATGCCCGCCGCTATGCGCTGACGGCAGAACGTTTCGATGGTCGACGGGCGCGGGAGATCGGCCTGCTCGCCGAGTCGTACCCCGCTACTGAGTTCGACGCCCAGTTGCAACACTGGGTGGCGAACCTGCTGCTGAACAGTCCTCAAGCCATGCGGGTCAGCAAAGACCTGCTGCGTGAAGTCGGCCACGGCGAGCTCAGCCCTGCCCTGCGACGCTTCTGCGAAAACGCCATCGCGCGCATCCGTGTCAGCCCCGAGGGCCAGGAAGGGCTGCGGGCATTTCTGCAAAAACGCGAGCCGAACTGGCGCGCTGAACCCCTTGACGGAGACACACCATGAGCGGCCCCAACACCCGCGCCCTGACGTCCGTGCTGGTGGCCAACCGGGGCGAGATCGCTTGCCGCGTGATGCGCACCGCCAAGGCCATGGGCCTGACCACCGTGGCGGTGCACAGTGCCACCGACCGGGACGCTCGCCACGTGCGCGAGGCGGACATCGCCGTAGACCTGGGCGGCAGCAAGGCCGCCGACAGCTATTTGCAAATCGACAAACTGATCGCGGCCGCCAGAGACAGCGGCGCGCAGGGCATTCATCCCGGCTATGGGTTTCTCTCTGAAAACGCCGCGCTTGCCCGCGCCGTTGAAGCAGCAGGCCTTGTTTTCCTTGGCCCGCCTGCCTCGGCCATCGACGCCATGGGCAGCAAGTCCGCCGCCAAGACCTTGATGGAAACCGCGGGCGTGCCGCTGGTGCCCGGTTACCATGGCGAAGCCCAGGATGCGCAAACCTTTCGCGACGCCGCCGCGCGCATTGGCTACCCGGTGCTGCTCAAGGCCACGGCGGGGGGCGGCGGCAAAGGCATGAAGGTGGTCGAGCGCGACGAAGACCTCGCCGACGCCCTGGCCTCGGCGCAACGGGAGGCACACTCGTCGTTCGGCGATTCGCGGATGTTGCTGGAAAAATACGTTCTCAAGCCGCGCCACGTCGAAATTCAAGTGTTCGCCGATCAGCACGGCCACTGCCTTTACCTCAACGAACGGGACTGCTCGATTCAACGCCGTCACCAGAAAGTCGTTGAAGAAGCCCCAGCCCCCGGCCTCAACCCCGACCTGCGCCGCGCCATGGGTGAGGCCGCTGTTCGCGCCGCGCAGGCCATCGGCTACGTCGGCGCGGGCACCGTGGAGTTTCTGCTGGACGCTCGCGGCGAATTTTTCTTCATGGAGATGAACACTCGCTTGCAGGTCGAACACCCGGTGACCGAGGCCATTACCGGGCTCGATCTGGTGGCCTGGCAGATTCGCGTCGCTCAGGGCGAGCCGCTGCCGATCACTCAGGATCAGGTGCCGCTCAACGGCCACGCCATTGAAGTGCGCTTGTACGCCGAGGACCCGGCCAATGATTTTCTGCCCGCTACCGGCACCCTTCGGCTGTACCGCGAATCGGCACCGGGGCCGGGTCGTCGCGTCGACAGCGGCGTGTCCGAAGGCGATGAAGTGTCACCGTTTTACGACCCGATGCTGGGCAAACTGATCGCTTGGGGCGAGGACCGCGAACAAGCGCGTCTTCGCTTGCTGGCCATGCTCGACGAGTTCGCCATCGGCGGGCTGCGCACCAACCTGGCGTTTCTGCGGCGGATCATTGCGCACCGGGCCTTCGCCGACGGCGAACTGGACACGGGCTTCATCCCCCGTTATCAGGCCGAGCTGTTACCCCCGGCGCAAGGGTTGTCCGATGAATTCTGGACGGTTGCCGCCGAGGCCTATCGCCAGGGCACGGTGCATGCTGCCCGGGCCGATGATCCGCATTCACCCTGGTCCACGGCCGATGGCCTGCGTCTGGGCTTGCCTAATGAGGTCGGGCTGAAGCTGACCTGCGCAGGCGACACGCGCAATGTGCGGCTCGGTAGTGCGTCGCCCGATGTCACGTTGCAAGGCGAACACCTGACGCTTAAACACAATGGCCTGCGCCGGCACATCCCGGCCATCCGCCGTGAGGAGACGCTGTATCTGCGTTGGCTGGGTGAATGGCATGCCGTTACGGCCTTTGACGCCATTGCCGCCGCCGACGCGAGCCACAGTCAACACGGCGGCCTGAGCGCCCCCATGAACGGCAGCATCGTCCGGGTGCTGGTCGACCTGGGTCAATCCGTCGAGGCCGGAACGCCGTTGGTGGTGCTGGAAGCGATGAAAATGGAACACAGCATCCGCGCCAGTCAGGCGGGCATCGTGTCCGCGTTGTATTGCGCAGAGGGCGAGATGGTCAGCGAAGGGACGGTGTTGGTGGAACTGACTGAGATTTAACGCCGCGCGCAGAATCAGCCGATGCACGCAAAAGCTGTGGAAGACGCCGGAGGCACGACGGCCGCGAAAGTGGCCAGTCAGACGTTTCATTGACACCTGCTCTATCGCCATCGCGGCCGTCGTGCCTCCGGCGGCTCCTACAGGGATTGTGTCTAGTCAGCGAGGACGCATGAAGGCAGCGGTTGTGTGAATCGGACGCATGAGGCCCAGACACTGCGAGATATGTAGGAGCCGCCGGAGGCACGACGGCCGCGAAGGCGGTAGGTCGGTTGCAGATGTGCAGTCTGATACACCGCCATCGCAGCCGTCGTACCTCCGGCGGCTCCTGCAGGGATTGCGATTCGTCAGCAGGAACGTATGAAGGCAAAGGGGATGAGGATCTATCGACCCTCACCCCGTTTGCAGTTACGCCGCCACCTCATACAGCTTCGGCAGTTCAACCTCTCCACTCACCAGCCCCTGACGCATCCGCGCAGCTTGCAGCGCAGCGGCTTTCATTGCGCTTTCCTTGACGTGGCCATAGCCGCGAATCCGTTCAGGCAACCGTGCCAGGCTCAAGGCCATGTGGCGGTTGCCGGCGTTCAAGTGGGTGAGGATTAACTCGACATCGGCGACATAGCTGTCGATCAGCTCACGCTCCTGACGACGTTCCAGGCTGCGACCGAACGGATCCAGCGCGGTGCCGCGCAGGAATCTGAACTTCGCCAGCACGTTGAACGCCTTCAACATCCACGGTCCGAAACTGCGTTTACGTGGCGTGCCGTTGTGCGGATCGCGTTTGGCCAGCCACGACGGCGCCAGGTGGAACTCCAACCGGTAATCGCCTTCGAATTGCGCCTGCAACTGGCGGGAGAACTCGCCATTGCTGTAGAGACGAGCGACTTCGTACTCGTCCTTGTACGCCAGCAGTTTGAAGTAGTTGAACGCCACCGCCTCGGTCAGTACCGGGGATTCGGCGGGGAACAGTCGCGCTTCCGCACTTCGGACTTTGGCGACCAGCGCCAGGTAACGCTGGGCATACGCCAGGTTCTGGTACGCCGTGAGGGTTTCAGTGTTATTGGCCAGACGCTGCTCGAGGCTCAGCGCTTCAGGTTCGAACACTGAGACCGCTTGCGGATTGGCCGCAGCCTGCACCGCTTTCAAATCGAAGGCCGCGCGACGGCCCCAGAGAAACGCCTGCTGATTCAGATTCACCGCCACGCCGTTGAGCTCGATGGCCTTTTCGATGGCCGCAGAGGTCAGCGGAATCAAGCCCATCTGATAGGCATACCCGAGCATGAACAGGTTGCTGGCAATGCTGTCGCCCATCAGTTTGGTGGCCAGATCCGTCGCTGGCACGAAGTGGGTTTTGTCCACGCCCACGGCGTCACGGATGGTCTGCATCATCGCATCGGCGGGAAACTCGGCGTCCGGATTGCGGGTGAATTCGGCGGTCGGGGTTTGCTGACTGTTGACCACTGCGTGGGATTTGGCGCTGCTGAGTTTGGCAATCGCGTCAGGGCCGGACGACACCAGCAAATCACAGCCCAGCAGCAAGTGCGCTTCACCGGCCGCGATGCGCACGGCGAACAAGTCTTCCTGACGCGCGGCGATGCGGATGTGGCTGACCACCGGGCCAAACTTCTGCGCCAGGCCCGCCTGGTCCAGTACGCTGCAGCCCTTGCCTTCGAGGTTCGCGGCGTAACCGAGCATCGCGCCGACCGTGGTCACGCCAGTGCCACCGACGCCCGGCAGCAGGATGTTGAACGGCTGATCGAGGCTCGGCAGCGTCGGCTCAGGCAACTGCGCGAACGTCTGTGCCTGTTTCGGCAACTGCGGCTTGCGCAGCTTGCCGCCATGCACCGTGACGAAGCTCGGACAGAAGCCCTCGACGCAGCTGAAGTCCTTGTTGCAGGCGCTTTGGTCGATCTCGCGCTTGCGCCCTTCTGCGGTCTCCTTGGGCAAAATCGACAGGCAGCCGGATTTCGTCCCGCAATCGCCGCACCCTTCACACACAGCCGGGTTGATGATCGCGCGCTTGTCCAGATCCAGCATCGTCCCGCGTTTGCGACGACGGCGTTTCTCCGTGGCGCAGGTCTGGTCATAGATGATCACCGAGGTGCCTTTGAACTCGCGCAATTCACGCTGAACGCTGTCCAGGTCGCGGCGATGGTGAAAGGTGGTGATCGGCGCGAACGCCTCGCGGCTTGGGTATTTGTCAGGATCGTCAGAGACCAGCGCAATGCGCTGCACGCCTTCGTTGAACACCTGACGGCTCAACTGATCGACCCGCAGAATCCCGTCGATCGGCTGCCCGCCGGTCATCGCCACGGCGTCGTTGTAAAGAATTTTGTAAGTGATGTTGACCTTGGACGCCACCGCTGCCCGAAGTGCCAGATGCCCGGAGTGGAAGTAGGTGCCGTCGCCGAGGTTCTGGAACACGTGAGGCGTCTCGGTGAACGGCGCCTGGCCGATCCAGGTTGCGCCTTCGCCACCCATTTGGGTGAAGGTTTCGGTTTCCCGGTCCATCCAGATGGTCATGTAATGGCAGCCGATTCCCGCCAACGCACGGCTACCTTCCGGTACTCGGGTCGACGTGTTGTGCGGGCAGCCGGAGCAGAAATGCGGGGTGCGCTGGGTGTTGAACAGCGGCGCAGCGAGGGCTTTTTCCTTGTCTTGCAAAAATTGCAGGCGCGCTTCGATTTTCGCGCTGCTGTAGATCGGGGCCAAACGCTTGGCGATCACCCGCGCAATCATGGCCGGGGTCAATTCGGCCAGGTTGGGCAACAGTGAATGCCCTGCTTCGTCGAACTCGCCGACTACCCGAGGGCGCTTGTCCACCGGCCAGTTGTAGAGTTGGCCGGTCAGTTGGTCCTCAATCACACTGCGTTTCTCCTCGACAACGAGGATTTCATCCAGGCCTTCGGCGAAGTCATGCACCGACACGGGCTCCAGCGGCCAGCTCATGCCGACCTTGAGCACACGAATACCGACTGACGCGCAGAGTGCTTCGTCGATGCCCAGTTCTTCCAACGCCTGCCGTACATCGAGGTACGACTTGCCGGTGGTGATGATGCCCAGGCGCGGCGCAGGTGAGTCGATGACCACTTGGTTCAGCGCATTGGCCCGCGCGAAGGCCCGGGCGGCGTAGATTCGGTAAGTATTCAGGCGCGCTTCCTGGGCCAGCGGTGTGTCGGGCCAGCGTATGTGCAGGCCGTCCGCGGGCAGTTGGAAGTCTTCGGGAATGCGGGTCTCGATGCGCAGCGGATCGACTTCCACCACGGCGGACGAATCGACGTTTTCGGCGATGGTCTTCATGGCCACCCAGCAGCCGCTGTAACGGGACAATTCCCAGCCGATGATGCCGTAGTCGAGGATTTCCTGAACGTTGCTCGGATTGAGCACGGGGATCATCGAGGCGATGAACGCGTGTTCGCTCTGGTGCGCGATGGTCGAGGATTTGCAGCCGTGGTCGTCGCCCGCCAGGATCAGCACGCCGCCCTTTTCCGCGACGCCTGCCGAGTTACCGTGCTTGAACACGTCGCCGCAGCGGTCGACCCCGGGTCCTTTGCCGTACCACAGGGCGAACACTCCATCGTATTTGCCGTGGGGAAACAGATTGACCTGTTGACTCCCCCACACCGCCGTGGCGGCCAGCTCTTCGTTGACGCCAGGTTGGAAATGGATGGCATTTTCCTGGAGGTAATCCTTGGCGTCCCACAGGCTCTTGTCGAGATTGCCCAGCGGTGAGCCGCGATACCCGGAAATGAAACCCGCCGTGTTCAAGCCCCGCGCCTCGTCGCGCTGCTTTTGCAGCATCGGCAAGCGGGTCAGCGCCTGGGTTCCGGTCAGGTAAAGATGGCCGGTGGCGAGTCGGTACTTATCGTCCAGACGAATATCAGCCAAAGACATTCAGGCACTCCTTTGTTTTTATTAGTGCGTTTTGAATGTGGCGAGCAGTGCGTCGCGATCCTTGTGGGACGGGGCCATGCCGCTCGGTCGCCGGGACGGTTGGGCCCGGCGCTCACAAGTCCAATACTGCCTGCGAGCGCCAGGCTTTTTCTTTCTCTTTTGGCCGATTTCTGCTGCTATTCTGCATGCCTGTTTCATTTTGATAATAAAAAAGGGTCAATTCATGCAGGTCAAACTCAGCCCTATCGATCGCAAGATTCTGCGCCTGCTGCAGCACGACGCCGACCTCTCCGCCGCTGAAATCGCCGAACGGGTTGAACTGTCGCAGTCACCCTGCTGGCGACGGATCAATCGTCTGGAAGAAGAAGGCGTGATCGAACGCAAGGTGGCCTTGCTCAACCCCGCCAAGCTGGGGCTGACCATGACGGTGTTCGTCGACGTGAAACTGTCGGGACACGGCAGGCGCTATCTCGCCGAATTCGAGGCAGCGATCATTGGTTTTCCGGAGGTACTGGAGTGCTACACGATGGCCGGGGACATGGATTTCATGCTGAAAGTCGTGGTGCAGGACATCGCCAGCTACGAGCGCTTTTTACGCGACCATCTGCTGCAAAGCCCCCACGTGCAGGAAGCGCATTCGAACATTGCAATGAGCGTGGTGAAAAGGACGACTGAGTTGCCGCTTGAATAGCCGCAACTCGTGGCAACGAGCTGTGGCGAGCTGCAAGCGACAAGCGCGACAGCGAAGCGCTTGAAGCCTGAGGTTTGCTGATAGGGGGGCAACGATTTCTTCGCAGAGTGCAAAAAAACATTTGACGTGCAAATGATAATGATTATTATTGAGCACATCCCGTCGCGAGACGGGTGGGTAACCCAGAGGCCTCAGGTCGGCTTCCGGTTTATCTCCTCATCAGGCTAATCACGGTTTTTGACCCGGCTTTTTTGCCGGGTCTTTTTTTTTTGCCCTTCAAGGGTCTGTTTTGGTGGTGCGGCTCGGTCTTTACTGCATCTTCAGGCTAATGAAGAGAGGTACTGCTCAGTGGCGCGCATCATAGCAAAAGAAAAATGAGCGCTGAACGGCGCAACCGTCGAAAACGACATATTTAGTAAAAAATCTCAGATCGGCTACCTTTCACTTGAGAATGACTCTCATAGGCACTAGCATCAGCCTGCATCGCGGGCGCTGCTCTGCGCTTCTTCTCAGCATGATTTGCGGATGACTACGGGTGATACGCCATGACCCATCAACTCAACTCGATGTCTTCCTTGCCGCCTCACCCACCCGTCGCCCTGCAGCGTGACGACTGTCGTCGCCGGATCCAGCAACTGCCGCGCAAGGCACAGCAAGTGTTTCTCCTCAGTCGCCTAGACCAACTGCCCTACGCGACGATCGCTCAGGTGCTCGAACTGGACGTTGAGTCCGTCGAGCGCAAGATGGTGCGAGTCCTCCTGCAGTGCAACGAGGCCTCCGGCACTTCAGCCGACCAGGCCCTGCGCTGGTACGTTCACCTGCAAAGTCCTCTTGCCACCGCCAGCCAGCGCATTGAATTCCGTCACTGGCTCGATGCCGCCCCGCAGCATTTGAATGCCTTTCAGGACGCCGAACGCCTGTGGCGAATGCTGGAAGCCCCCGCTGCGCGGATGGGCGCCAGCGGCTGGCATCGCCGCAAACGTCGCGTGTACATCGGCTGGCTAGCATTGACGGCGTTGCTGTGCGGCTTGCTGGTCACAGCCGAAGCCTTCACTTGAGTCTCATCATCAACCGTTTCTGTCGCCGATCGCGGACCCGATGCGTGTAAAGTAGCTGTCATAACAGCCCAGCAACGCCCTCCTGTTCATGGATACGGCCTGCCATGGCGCTGAGTTGGCACTTACGTACTCAGGACTTTTCCGTGACCCAGACCGCCCTCTCCGTTACCTGCGATTTCGACAGCGGCAACATCGTCGTGCTCGACGCAAGTCGTGCGACAAACATCCAGTTGGCGATTCGCCCTGACACCCGCAGCCCGCATTTTCAGTGGTTCCACTTCAAGGTCGATGGGATGGAAGTGGGCCAGCCTCACGCCTTCAGCCTCAGCAACGCCAGCGAATCCAGCTATAACCGCGCATGGACCGGCTACAACGCCGTTGCCTCCTACGACCAGAAGACTTGGTTCCGCGTGCCGAGTCACTTCGACGGCAAAGCACTTAATTTCGAGCTGTCGCCTGAACAACCGCAGATCTGGTTCGCCTACTTCGAGCCCTATAGCCGTGAGCGTCACGACTGGCTGATCGACCAGGCCCTGAGCCGCGCTGGCACCGAGCAACTGGCCACCGGCAAAAGCGTCGAAGGGCGTGACATTCCCTTGCTGCGCAAAGGTGATGGCGCGTCGGGCAAGCGCAAGATCTGGATCATCGCGCAGCAGCACCCCGGCGAGCACATGGCCGAATGGTTCATGGAAGGCATCATCGAGCGTCTGCAAGACAATGATCCCGAGCTGCAAGCCCTGCTAGCGTCGGCTGATCTGTACCTGGTGCCACACATGAACCCGGATGGTTCGTTTCACGGCCACCTGCGCACCAATGCCCAAGGGAAAGACCTCAACCGCGCCTGGCAGGATTCGACGCCGGAGCTCAGTCCGGAAGTATTTTTCGTCAAGGAGCAGATGGAAAAATACGGCGTGGACATGTTCCTCGACGTGCACGGCGACGAAGAAATCCCTTACGTGTTCACGGCCGCCTGCGAGGGCAATCCGGGGTACACCGAGCAACAGAAAGCGCTGGAGGCCGACTTCCGTGCCCGCCTGAGCGGCCTGACCAAAGATTTCCAGACCCGTTACGGCTACCCGAAAGGTCAACCCGGCAAGGCCAACATGAACCTGGCCTGCAACAGCGTCGGCGAACGCTACAAATGCCTGGCGCTGACCCTGGAAATGCCGTTCAAGGATAACGACGACGCTCCGGATAGGGTCACCGGCTGGTCGGGCAAACGCTCCAAGCAACTGGCGCGTGATGTGCTCACCGTGCTGGGGCAGATGGTCTCGGTTCTGCGCTGACCCAGTTGCTGTGAGAGCCGGCGTGCTGGCCAATGCGTCCGATCAGTCTCCTCGATGTGTCTGAACTGACCCTTTCGCCAGCAAGCCGGCTCCCACAGGTACAAAGCAGGCGGTTTGCCAGCCGACATCGAAACGCCCACGGGCGAGGCCCATGAACGCGCAATGCCCGCGCCTCCGGGCCTCACTTGCGCGCCGCAATCTTCGCCCTACCCCCGCGATTTCCCTCTCAACATGCTGTCCAGCACCTCGTCCCGGCGAATCCAGCCATGAAACAGCGCTGCCGCCAAGTGCGCGAGGATGGTCAGGAAGAACAGGTACGCCAGATAGCGATGGGCTCTGCGCAGCAACGCGAAGGTTTCCGCGTGGGCACTGACGATCGACGGCAAGCGCATCGAACTGCCCAGCATCACCGGGTCACCCGCCGCGGAAATCATCGCCCAGCCAATCAGCGGCATGGCCAGCATCAGCGCATACAGAAGATAGTGCGAGAACTTGGCCGCCAGTACTTGCACGGCCGGCAGATCGGCGGGCAGCGGTGGCGTTTGCGTGGTGAAGCGCACAATCAGGCGCACGATGACCAGCGCCAGAATCGCAATGCCCAGCGGCTTGTGGATGTTCAGCAGCCACTCATGGCGTTCAGAAACCGAGGCGACCATGCCTGCACCGATGAACAGCATGGCGATCACCATCAGCGCCATCAGCCAGTGCAGCGCGCGCGCCAGGGGTGAGAAATGCAGGTTAGGCGTACTCATGGCTGTTTCTCCTGGGCAGGCGCTGCTTTCAGCTGATCGACTTCACTGGTGCGGCGCAGGTAAGACGAGGCGTAAGCCGCAGAACGCGCGGCAAGCAGAGGGTCGTCGGAGCCCTCGATGCCACTCGGCAACACCAGCGGGTCGAAGTTGATGTCGCGGCAAGGGCCGTCCAGCTGTGCGCTGTCGCCCTCCACCACCAGCGTTCCGGCGGTCACGGTCTTGTGATCGCCGGACCAGGTTTTCGAAGCGTCGTTGGTCGGATCGTTCGGATTGGCCAGGGTCAGCACCAGGTTCCAACGCTGCGGCCCACTGGCCAGTTTGTCACTCAGGTCCTGCTGCAGATAATCCTTGGCGTCTGGTGCCGGCGCGTCGCCCTTGGCGTCAGGCACCAAACTCCAGCGCACGGGCTGTCGCTTGCCCTGAGCGTCCACCAGCACGAAGGCGTTCACGCTGTTGTAGGTCTCAGTGACGAAGCTCGCAGAAGGCTTGGCGGTCTTGACCCATGCCAAAAACGGCTGCGCCTCGGGGTGGGCGGCAAAGAATGCCGGCGGCTTCGCCGGGTCGGGCTTGCCGGTTTTGGGGTCCGGCGCGGTGGCTTTTTGCAGGTCGACGAAGGCTTGCGGCGTACCCACAGGGAACACCGGCATGCTGTTCATCCCGCTGCGCCATTGCTGGCCGTTAGGCTGGGTGAACTGCACGGCGAAACTGCGGATGGGCGCGGCGCTATCGGGTGAGTAAGGATTTCCCGTGGGCAGCGCCAGGCGTCCGATCACCGGGGTGCGTCCGCTGGCGAACACCTCGGCCTTGGACAGGGCAGCGGCCGAGCCGTTGCTATCAAAATACCCGGTAACGCAGATGCCTTTCGGGTGGTTGCGACGGTAGCCAGGGTGGACACCGTTGCTGTGCTCGAACACGTCGACCACCCGCGCAGGCGTCAACCGTTGTGGGTCGAGGCTGCCGTTGACGTAGGCGAATGCCCCGGCGGCGATCAACACCACCAGGCCGATGCCGGCCAGACGAGCGAGCGTCTGCGACGTGTTCAAAGGGGGTTTGCGGGGGTACGGCGGCTCACGGTCACTCATCGGTCACACTCCGGGCCTTGGGCCTCTCTGCATGCATGTAGCGGTAGGACGCGGCACTCGGGGTATTTATTCCCGGGTGCGATATTTATTTTTTCAGCGCTGGAATAACCTGCACCGGCGTGCGTCTTTCTGGTCATACGATCCAAGCGATCCCGCCGATCGATCAGGAAATCAACCTTATGCATGATGTCGACGATCAATTACGAGAGCTGTTGCCGCGCATGCGTCGCTTCGCGGCATCGCTGACCCGCGACCCCAGCACGGCCGATGATCTGGTGCAGGCGAGCCTGGAAAAAGCCCTGTCTGCGTGGAGCAGCAAGCGGCCTGAAGGAGACCTGCGCGCCTGGCTGTTCTCCATTCTTTATAGGCAATTTCTCGACGCCCATCGACGTTCGCGTCGATACAGCCGGATGCTGGAGCTGTTCACCGGCGGCAAGGAAGATCACTTCGAGCCCTCTGTGGAACGTACGGTCGTGGCGCAAACCACGCTGCAGGCGTTCGAGCGGCTGAACACCGAACAACGTGCCTTGTTACTCTGGGTGTCAGTCGAAGGCTTGAGTTATAACGAAGTGGCGGAGATCCTTGACGTGCCGGTGGGCACTGTCATGTCCCGCTTGTCACGCGCGCGTCAGGCCTTACGCCTGCTCAGCGAAGGCGAAATCACCACCCCTGCCCTGCGGATACTGAAATGATCACTTTGCCTCCTAGCGAACGCGACCTGAATGCTTATGTCGATGGGCAGCTCAACGATGCCGACCGGCAGACGCTGGAAACGTATCTGGCGACTCATCCCGAGCTGGCGAAACAATTGCAGGCCTGGCAGCGGGATGCGCAGGCCCTGCGTGCCGGCCTCAGCGGCGACCTGCATCGCCCGGCCAACCCGGACCTGGACCCGGCGTTCATCCGCCAACGTCTGCGCCGCAGTCGCAGCCGCCAGTTCGCCACGGCCGCGGTGCTGTTGATAGCGGTCGGCGTCGGCGGCCTGAGTGGCTGGCAGGCCCGGGAGATGACCCTCGCCAGCGGTGTTCAACCCATGGCCGATGCGGTGCAGGCGTATCGCATGTTTGCGGTCAACGACAGCATGGCCAGCGACTGGAACACCGATAAGCCGAACAACGCTCAGGGCTGGCTGGACGCGCATTTCGCCCAGGCCAACCGCCTGCCGGACCTGGCCGCCGCTGGTTTCAAGCCGGTGAGTGGACGTCTGACCAGCACCGAGCAAGGCGCAGCCGCAATGGTGGTGTATAAGGACGCTCAGGGCCGGACGCTGAGCTTCTACATCCGCCCCCCAGGCCCGAACAACCACCTGCTGACCCCTGGCACACGTCGGGACGGCGAGTTGGAAGCGGATTACTGGTCAGGCGGCGGTTACAACTACGCCGTGGTCAGCCCCGCGAATGACCCCGCCGCCCAAGCCGCGCGTCAGGCACTGCGGCAGCCGATTTGAGATGAGCGGGGTCAGTGAAGAGACGCCTCTTTGACTGCCCCCCTGACGCTTCCCATGCCGTCGTGCCTCGGGCGTCTCCACAGAGATAGCATCCCACCGAAAATCGGCGACACACACTGATCCTGTGGGAGCCGCCTGAGGGAGGACCGGCGCTATGGCGGTGTGTCAGATAACCTATCGGCAACTGAACGACCATTCGCGGCCGTCGTTCCTCCGGCAGCTCCTACAAAAACAGCGCAGCGGACCGGTGCCATGGGTTTAGTTCACACAACTGCCCCTATCGCGCATTCCCGCCGAATGAACACGATCCTTGTAGGAGCCGCCGGAGGCACGACGGCCGCGATGGCGGTGTGTCAGCTGACTCAGCTGCAACTGAACGACCATTCGCGGCCGTCGTTCCTCCGGCAGCTCCTACAAAGACAGCGCAGCGGACAGGTGTCATGTGTTTAGTTCACACAACTGCCCCCATCGCGCATTCCCGCTGAATGAACACGATCCTTGTAGGAGCCGCCGGAGGCACGACGGCCGCGATGGCGTTGTATCAGATAACCCATCTGCAACTGAACGACCATTCGCGGCCGTCGTTCCTCCGGCAGCTCCTACAAAAACAGCGCAGCGGACAGGTGTCATGTGTCTAGTTGATACAACTGCCCCCATCGCGCATTCCCGCCGGATGAACACGATCCTTGTAGGAGCCGCCGGAGGCACGACGGCCGCGATGGCGTCATGCGCCGACGCCCGCGTCCATTCAGCCGTCCAACCCGCTCGCGCTGCTCTGCAACAAGACTTTTTCCTGAATGCTGGCCAGGGTGTCTTTGAGGGTCGATACCCCTCGGCCCTGTCTCGATTCCTTGTCCTGTTGCAGCGCCTGTTGCAACACGGACAGGACATTCCGGGTTTTCGAGGACGACAGTGGCGTGCGGGTGTCGCTTTCCAGATGCCCCATCAGGTATTTGGAAATGCGCGTGGACTGACTCGCCGACTGGCTGACCGACGCCTGCACCAATGCCCCTTTTTCATAGCCAACTCGGGTCGTGCTGCTGGCTTGATCATTGATCTGGTAATACAGGTAACTCTGTGACGCCGGATCGCGGGTCAGGTCCAGTTTCTGCCCTGCAACGACAGGCTTGTGATAGCTGGCGACCAAGTGGGATTGCTGATCCTGCACGATCGTCCGGTTCAGTTGATCCCGGCCTTTCGATTGCGTCGTCTGTGACAGGTCATAGGAAAACGCATCCAGCTCGTCGAGGCGGGCCGGGTTGCTGACCTCGGTCCTCTGGGTCACGGAAGCCTTGAAATCACCGAGGCCGGTCAGCAGGCCGTGGTCGACGTCAGTGAGCGCAATGTCGTCGAGCGTTTGCGGTGCGGTGGACGGACGAGCGCCCGGATAGTGGCTGTGCAGCGTCTTGAAGCCGTCCTCGAACATCGACAACAACTGGGCGTCACCGTCGCCCCGAGTACGGGCGGCTTCGATCTGGCTCACGTAGCTTTTCAGCGCTTTCGCTTGCTGGTCGCTGTCGCCGATGATGGCCGCGTTCTTCAAGTCCACTGAGAGGTTCAGATCACCCGATGCGCCGCTCATGCGTACCGAGCGTTGATCGGCATCGGCGCTCATGTCCAGGGTCTGGACACTGCCATCGTTGAGTCGCACGCGCGTGCTCAGGGCTACCGAGGTGAACACGTCGCCGTCGTATTGCGTCAAGCCGTCCAGTTTGAGCTGCGGCGGTTTCCCGGTGAGACCGTCAATCGCCGATTGGAAGCTGCTGGCCATCTTGCCGAGAGCAGCCATCTCATCGTCACTCAGGTCGCCGCCGCTGATCTGTGCCTGCACCGCCAAGCCGTTTTCACTGCTGGAGAGCATCAGCTGCACGGTCTTGCCGCTGGCGGTCTTGAGCGTCAGGCTGATGCTGTTGTCGGCGGTGCTGTGCAGTTTGTCTTGGGCGGCGGCCAGTTCGGCGGGCTCCAGCGCTCGACCCGACGACGAACTGATCACCGACTGGGATATGCCCTTGCCGGTCTGGGCCAACTGCTCGAGCAAAGTGGCGCCGAGTCCCTGGAAGCGCCCAGCGCCGCTTGACGTACTGAAGTTGCCTTGCATGGCTAGAGTGACCGCGTCCTGGCGGGTGTATTCCCAGGCCGGCGCCACGTCGGCGTCGGCGATCAGCCCGCGGGCGGTGTAGGTCTGCGCATTGATGACGCTGGTGTCTTGGCCGAGCATCACCAAAGACGAAGGGGATGCCGCACCTGTGGCCGTCTCTACGACAGAGGTCGTCGACGGCTGAGGGGCAGCCGTTTTGGCAACCATCAGCGGCTGCGCGGCGGTGATCGGGGAAATCGCAGTCATAGCTGTTCCATGCTCAATTGAGTCGACAAGGTCCCAATAGGGTATCGGCACGGTCTGCCATGACTTGAGCAGGATCAGGCCTCGCGCACCTTGGCCATACGCTGCAACAGCAACCCGGCCAGTGCCAGCAACGCCAGCACGATCACCACCGAACCGTACACATTGGTGGTGATCAACAGCCCCTCGCTTTTCACCGCCAGCCCAGCGCACAGCGACGGGATGCAGAACGCCAGGTAACTCAACGCCAGGAACGTGGACATCAGCCCCGCGCGCTCGTGTGCCTCGGCCAGCGGCAGTAACAGGCGCAAGGCGCCCAGAAAGCTGGCGCCGAAGCCGATGCCTGCCACGACCGCGCCGGTGAAAAACAGCCACAGCCAGCCCGCATTCACGGCCACTAATATTACCGACACGCCCAGGCCCAGAAAGCTGCACCCCACCTGCAACGCCAATTGAGGCGCCCGCAGGCGCAAGTTCATGATGGAGATCGCGCCGCTGATCGTCAGGGCCGTCACCGCAAGGCCGCCATGCAGCACGGAAGTCGACCCGGTTGCCGCGGCCAGCAAGGACGGCGCAAGCGACAGGAAAAACCCGCCCAAAGCCCAGGCGGCAATGTCGGCCGGCAATACCAGCAGCAAGGTGCTGCGCGCCCGCCGGGGTACGTAGAGTCTGGGTATCAGCGTTTTCAGCACACCGGGCTGCGGCGTCACGGTCTCCCGCACGCGCCAGAGATAGAGGATCTGCGCGACAAACGCTGCCAGCAGCAGAAGGTAGGCCAGCAGCAACGGCATCGGCGCGTACTCGACCAACGCACTGGTACCGAGTGCGCCCAGCGCCATGCCAAACATCGGCGTGATGCTGTTGATCAGTGGGCCCTGATGCTGATCGGTGTCGAGCATCGCCGCACCCAGCGCGCTGGAGGCAATACCGGTGGCAATGCCTTGCACCACGCGCGCAGCAATCAGCCAGCTGACATCGCTAGCGCTGATGAACAGCAGCATCGACAAGACCTCCAGCAGCAATGCGACCAAAATCACCGGGCGTCGGCCGAGGTAGTCCGACAGCGATCCGAACACCAACAGCGTGGCCAGCAGGCTCAACGCGTAGACCGCGAAAATCAGCGTCAACAAAGCCGAGGAAAAGCCCCATGCCTGCTGATACACGTGGTAAAGCGGCGTCGGCGCACTGGACGCTGCGAAAAAGCACAGCATCACAAACGCCAGATACCCGAGTTGCCCTCGGCTCCGACCATCGACTGGTGGGTTCTGCAACGATTCAGACACGCGTACACTCTCCCAAAAAAACACGGCATTAAAGCTACGGAATTGCGTTAGCGAGTGTGCGAGCAGATTCCGCTTAAAGCAAATACTTTGTGTTAAGGTCCGATCCATGGCTATCAAAGAAGGCATTCGTACCGGCGGCCGCAGCGCCCGGGTGCAGACATCGATCCACGCCGCCGTGCGCGATCTGCTCGAAGAGCAAGACCGATCGGCGCTGAGCGTGCCCATGATCGCTGCCCGAGCGGGCGTCACGCCCTCCACCATCTACCGTCGCTGGGGCGACCTGACCTCGTTGCTGGCCGACGCGGCGGTGGAGCGGTTGCGTCCGGACGAGCCGGTGGATTGCGGCAGCCTGCGCGAAGATTTGCGCACCTGGGTCGAGGTCTACCTCGAAGAAACCAACTCGGCTCCGGGCCGCGAAATGATGCGCGACGTGGTCGCCAGCAGCGCCACCCTGTGCTCGGGCAAATGCCTGAACATCGTCCGCGATCAATTGCAGATCATCATCGACCGCGCCCGTTTGCGCGGCGAACGCAGCCCGTCGGCCGACGACCTGGTGGATGCTGTCGTGGCGCCGATGGTCTATCGGATCCTCTACGCGGAGTCGGCGCCGACCCTCGAACGCATGCATCAACTGCTCGATCGCTGCCTGGGCTGAGCGCGCCGCCCACGAACTCGCTATGATGACGGGCTCTGAACCACGGGCCTCTTCCCATGCACACCCTTGCAGACCTGCGCGCCGGTACGCTGGCGGGCAGCACGCGGCTGGACCTCAGCTGCGGCCTCACGACCTTTCCTGACGAGATCTTCACCCTCAGTGACTCGCTGGAAGTGCTGAACCTGTCAGACAACCAACTCACCGAATTACCGGCCGATCTGCACCGGCTCAAACACCTGAAGATTCTGTTCTGCTCCAACAACCTGTTCACCCGCTTGCCTGAAGCGCTGGGCCAGTGCGAGCACTTGTTTTTCGTTGGCTTCAAAGCCTGTCGGATCGTCGATGTGCCACCTCAGGCGCTGCCACCCCGGCTGCGCTCGCTGGTGCTGACAGACAACCGGATCGAGTCGTTGCCCGAAGCACTGGGCCAGTGCCAACACCTGCAAAAACTGATGATGGCCGGCAATCGCCTGCGCACCCTGCCCGCATCCCTCGCGGCTTGCCAACGCCTGGAGCTGGTGCGCATCGCGTCGAACGAGATGCGCCAATTACCCCACTGGTTGCTGCACATGCCTGCGCTCGCCTGGCTGGCGTTCTCCGGCAACCCGCTGAACGACATCCACACCGAAGAACCGATCCGGCAGATTCCCTGGTCGCAACTGACCTTGCACCAGGTGCTGGGGGAAGGTGCGTCCGGGGTCATTCAACAGGCTGAATGGCTGAACGAAGACGGCATGGCTGAAGAGGTCGCGGTCAAGCTTTACAAGGGCGAGCTGACCAGCGATGGCTCACCGCTGAACGAGATGGCGGCGTGCATTGCGGCGGGGCAGCACCCGAATCTGATTCCTGTCGCCGGCCGAGTCTCCGGCCATCCACAGCACGCGCGTGGACTGGTGATGGCGTTGATTTCACCTCGCTACATCACCCTGGCCCGCCCACCCAGCCTGGAATCCTGTACCCGCGATGTGTATAGCGGCACGCGTCTGCGTCTGGAGACCCTTCAGCAAATGGCCCACGGCATCGCTGCCGCCTGCCAGCATTTGCACGCACGCGGCATCAATCATGGCGACCTGTACGCGCACAACATCCTCTGGGAAGAGCACGGCGAGAGCTTGCTGGGGGATTTTGGTGCAGCGGCGTTTTATCCGGATGCACACACGGGCGCGCTGCTGGAGCGTATCGAAGTGCGCGCCTTCGGGATCCTGCTGGAAGAGTTGCTAGCGTGCTGCGCCGCGGGCGATGCAGACACCGTGCGGTTGCGGGGGTTGATTGAGCGCTGTGTTCAGCCACAGGTCGCGAAGCGACCGGGATTCGCTGAAGTGCTCGGTTCTTTGGAAGTTTGAGGACGTTGAGGGTTTACAGCGCACAGGACGATGGCAGTGGGCCAGCTGCACGTGCGTCGTCCGTTATGCCGCCTTCGCTGCCGTCGTCCCTCCGGCGTCTCCCACAGGATTTGCGGCGTCCCCTGCCTTCGCGCCGCCGCGATCCTTGCCAGCGTAGCGGCAGGCAGGCACGGGTCGCGATTGGAAGACGACGGCAGGTCAGTCAGCGCTCAGCTCTCTGACCTGCCGTTCAAATCAACCCGCCAGACCGACGTAAACGTCCTGCACGTCGTCGTGGCTGTCGATCGCTTCGAGGAACGCTTCGACTTCGGCCATTTGTTCGTCGCTCAGGCCGGAGACCGGGTTTTTCGGGCGGTAGCCGATCTTGGCGGACTCGACGGTGAAGCCCTGATCCGGCAACGCCTTGCACACGGCGTCCAGGTCGGTGACTTCGGTGTAGAACAGGGTGACACCCTCTTCGCCAGGCTCGACGTCCTGGGCACCGGCTTCGATGGCGGCTTCTTCAGGGTCGGCCTTGCCGTCGCCCGCGGCTTCGATCATGCCCAGATGGTCGAAATCCCAGGTGATGGAACCCGCAGCACCCATCTGACCCTTGCGGAACAGCACGCGAATTTCGGCAACGGTGCGGTTGACGTTGTCGGTCAGGCATTCGACGATCACCGGCACTTTGTGCGGCGCGAAGCCCTCGTAGGTCACTTTCTCGAAATGCACGTGCTCGCCCAGCAGACCCGCGCCCTTCTTGATCGCGCGCTCCAGAGTCTCGCGCGGCATTGACGCTTTTTTCGCCTGCTCGACCACCAGACGCAGACGCGAGTTCATGTCGGGATCAGCGCCGGAACGCGCGGCAATCATGATCTCCTTGGACAGCTTGCCGAAAATCTTGCCTTTGGCGTTGGCTGCTGCTTCTTTGTGTTTGACCTTCCACTGTGCGCCCATGATTACTCTCTTGTTCCGGTGGCAATAAACCGTCGAGGCCGACCCGGCGTGGCGCGTCGGATCGAAGACGATGAATCTGAAAAGGGTGAACGATGCTGACACGCCATGACAGACCTCTGGCGCCCGCCGCATTTTATACGCGCTGGCGTCATATGAAACCCCCGACGTGCTGTCGCCGATCAAACGATTGCCGATAAGTTTCGCGGAAAACGTCCACACGGCCTGCTGGATAACATGACGTGACGTGTAGTCCGCTTCCGAAAATTCGGATTGCCCCCCTTTGTGCTGTAGCTTTTCGTACCCTCTGCACCCCGAAATTTCACGGTGCCCCTCCTGATGCACGAAGAATCGCAAGTGACGATGACCCTGGCCATCGCCAACCGCCCAAGCGATCTGCTGGTCATCGGCGTCACCGGCCGCGACCGACTGAATGCGCCCTTCTGCTTTGATATCGATCTGGTGACGCCCGAGCCGGCCCTTGACCTCGCGTCGTTGAGGTCATGCGATGCCGGGTTGCATATCGGCACAGGCGCCGCTCATGTGCATGGCGTGCATGGCCAGATCCACGATGCCCGACAGCTGCACCGTGGCAAAGACCTCAGCCTGTATCGACTACGCCTGATGCCCGCCCTTCAGCGCCTGTGCAGTGCGCCTCGGCGCCGGGCGTTCAATGGCCTGAGTGTGCCGCAGATCCTCCTGCGCCTGCTGCACGACAACGGCATGGGCGACGACGAATTTCGCTTTGACCGCTTGGTGGGTGTGTACCCGCGCCGAGCCCAGTGCCTGCAATACGACGAAAGTGACCTGCACTTTCTGCACCGACTGTGCGAAGAGGAAGGCATCGCCTTTCGTCACGAACATCATGTTCAGCGGCACACACTGGTATTTTCCGACGACCCGATGGGTTTTCCGGAATGGCCGACGGCAGCTTTCGTCGATCATCTGGCCGAGCAGTTGTCGGCGCGCACCAGCTACAGCAGTCAGGCCGGCGAGCGTTACACCCCCCAGCATTTCGCCCCTGCGCGGCGACCCACCGATGCCGATAATCAGCCACTGTGCGTGGGGCCGAACGACCAGCGTGCGTCCGGACAACGCCAGCAACTCAGCGCTCGCTTGCTGGAACGGTTGCGCTGTGAGCGACGTGACATCCTTGGCCGCAGCCGTCTGCCCTGGTTACGCGCTGGCCTGGTGATGCGTGTCGAGGAGCAGCCAGAACCGTGGCTCAACGATCAGTGGCTGTTGACGGACGTGCGGCACAGCGCCTGGCAACTGGCGCCGCTGAAAGGCTGCGCGTCCCTCGACGTAATCCACATGTTGCAGGCGATGGCGTCAGCAGACACCCCCGACCGGGAAATCGGCCGATGGCTTCTTCTCTCGCCTGGCGCGGATCGGCCTGCGCTGGCTGGCTACGAAAACAGCTTTCGCGTGCTGCCGTGGACTTTGCCGTATCGTCCGCCGATTGAACACCCGAAGCCGATCATCACCTCGACCGACCTTGCGACGTGGGTGGATGAGCCGGCGGACACGGCGGGCCGTGTCAGGATCCGTTATCAATGGCAAGGAAGCGGGCCGGAAAGCGGCTCGCTTGACAGCTGGGCGCGTGTCGCCGGCAGTCTGGATGAGCGGCAGGCAGGATCGATGCTGCACATTGGCTTCTTCGAAGGCGACCCTGATCAGCCGCTGGTCTGCGGCGTGGTGGAGATGCGTGCGGAACCGCCTGCGCATGTGGATGACGCAGGCCCACGTTCTGCCAGCTCGCCTTCGGCAGCGGACCGCAAGCCCGAGCCCTTGCACATCGACAGTCCTCAACCGCTGACCCTGCGCGGCGCCGGGGCAACGTTGCACATCAGCGAACAGGGTGTGCGCTACACCCCGCGCATGCCCGCTGACGACCCCGCTTAACCGGCTGGCCCCTTAGCGGTGTTTGAACACCGGCTCGCGCTTTTCGATGAACGCAGCCATGCCTTCCTTCTGGTCGGCGCTGGCAAATGCCGAATGGAAGACCCGGCGCTCGAAGCGAATGCCTTCGGACAGACTGACCTCGAACGCGCGGTTGACGCTTTCCTTGACCATCATCGCCACCGGCAGTGACTTGGCGGCGATGCCTTCAGCAACCTTGAGCGCCTCTTCCAGCAATTGCGCCTGGGGAACGATGCGCGCCACCAGACCGGAGCGCTCGGCTTCTTCGGCGTCGATCATGCGACCGGTCAGGCACATTTCCATGGCTTTGGCCTTGCCCACCGCGCGGGTCAGGCGCTGGGTGCCGCCCATGCCCGGCAACACGCCGAGCTTGATCTCTGGTTGACCGAATTTGGCATTGTCAGCCGCCAGGATGAAATCGCACATCAGCGCCAATTCACAGCCGCCGCCCAAAGCGAAGCCAGACACCGCCGCGATGATCGGCTTGCGCCGGTTGGCAACGCGATCGCTGTCGCTGAACAGGTCGTCGAGGTAAATCTGCGGGTAGCTCAGTTCAGCCATTTCCTTGATATCGGCGCCGGCGGCGAAGGCCTTGGCAGAACCCGTCAGCACGATGCAACCGATGTCGCTGTCGCTCTCCAGTGCGTCCAGCGCATGATTGAGTTCGTTGATTAATTGAGCATTCAGGGCGTTGAGCGCTTGCGGCCGATTCAGGGTCAACAAAGCCACCCGACCTCTAATCTCTTTGAGGATTGTGTCGTAATCCATTGTTTTTCTTCCTTTTATTAAATGATGCAAAAGCTCGAAACGACATGAGCCAAGATGAGCTTTCGAACGCAACCCCATGATTCAAAAGGCTTATACGATCTCCAATGCCATCGCTGTGGCTTCGCCGCCGCCAATGCAGATGGCGGCCACCCCACGGGTCAGCCCGCGCTGCTTCAATGCCGACAACAGCGTCACCAGAATCCTTGCACCCGACGCACCGATAGGGTGACCCAAGGCACAGGCGCCGCCGTTGACGTTCACTTTTTCGTGGGGCAAATCAAGCTTACTCATGGTCACCAACGCGACCACGGCAAACGCCTCGTTGATTTCGAACAGGTCGACGTCGCCCAGCGACCAGCCGGTCTTGCGCATGAGTGTTTCAATGGCGCCCACCGGGGCTGTCGGGAACAGGTTCGGTTGGTTGGCGTAGCCCGCGTGGCCGCGAATCACCGCCAGAGGCTTCAACCCTCGCCGCTCGGCGTGGGACTGACGCATCAAGGTCAAGGCGGCCGCGCCATCGGAAATCGAACTTGAATTGGCCGCTGTGACCGTGCCGCCGTCGCGGAAAGCGGGCTTAAGCTGCGGAATTTTGTCCAGCCTGGCTTTCGGCGGCTGCTCGTCTTGCGTGATGGTTTTTTGCTCTTTACCCACTGTCACCTGCACCGGGACGATTTCGGCGTCGAAATGGCCCTGTTTCATCGCGTCTTGAGCACGGGTCAGCGAGGCAATGGCAAACGCATCCTGAGCTTCGCGACTGAAGCTGTTAAACGACGCGCACTCTTCAGCGAAGGTGCCCATCAGACGGCCCCGGTCGTACGCGTCTTCCAGCCCGTCGAGGAACATGTGATCGACAATCTGCCCATGCCCCATGCGGTAGCCGCCCCGCGCCTTGTCCAGGAGGTACGGCGCATTGGACATGCTTTCCATGCCGCCGGCGATCACGACGTCTGCACTCCCTGCCAGCAGCAGATCGTGGCCCATGATCGCCGCTTGCATGCCGGAACCGCACATTTTGTTCAGGGTCGTGCACAGTGTGCCGTTGCTCAGGCTTGCGCCTAATGCGGCCTGGCGCGCGGGGGCCTGGCCAAGGCCAGCGGGCAGCACGCAGCCAAACAACACCTGTTCGATATCAGCCGCTGCGAGCCCTGCCCGCTCAACCGCTGCGCAAATAGCCGCCGAACCGAGTTGCGGCGCGGTCAGGCTCTTGAGGTCACCTTGAAAGCCGCCCATGGGCGTACGGGCGGCGCTGACAATCACTACCGGATCTTCGGGCTGTGGCTGACGTTGGTTCTGTGGCATGTGGAAACTCTCCGATTAGCGTGCCGCCATCCGCAAGGCGCCGTCGAGACGGATCACCTCGCCGTTGAGCATGCTGTTTTCGATGATGTGGCGCACCAGGGCGGCGTATTCGTCAGGTTTGCCGAGCCGGGGCGGAAATGGCACGCCAGCGGACAGGCTCTCGCGGACTTGCGGGGTCATCCCTGCCATCATCGGGGTCTCGAAGATGCCGGGGGCGATGGTCATGACCCGAATGCCGAAACGAGCAAGCTCGCGGGCGGCGGGCAAGGTCAGGCTGGCGATGGCGCCCTTGGACGCCGCGTAAGCGGCCTGGCCGATCTGGCCATCGAACGCGGCCACCGACGCCGTGTTGACGATCACCCCGCGCTCGCCGCCTTCATCTGCGGCCCCTTCGGCAATGGCGGCAGCGGCCAGCCGCAAGAGATTGAAGCTGCCAATCAGATTGACATTGATGACGCGACTGAAACTGTCCAGACCGTGAGGCCCTTCCTTGCCGAGGATCTTCTCCGCGCCGACGATGCCCGCGCAGTTGATCAAGCCGTTGACTTGGCCGAATTCGGCCAGCGTCTTGTCCACCGCGGCCTGAGCGGCAGCTTCGCTGGTGATGTCGGTGACGCTGGCCCGCGCGTCGCGGCCAAGAGCCTGCAGGCGGCTTTCCAGTGCCTGTGCGTTGACGTCGACCAACATGACCTTGGCGCCTGCCTCGATCAGCATCTGCGCGGTCGCTGCGCCCAGACCCGACGCGCCGCCGCTGACCAGAAATACCTTGCCCTCGATCTGCATGATTATTCGTCCTTATCTTTTTATTGTTCGCGGACGAAATACTCCGCTCTGTCCACGCAATGGGCAATAGTCAAAGCGAGCAACGGTGGTGACGGTTTTGGGCAGTGCGCGCCGAGGCGTCGAAAGGGCTGGCGCTCTAGGACTTGCGCTGTAACACCGCCTCGCCAGATTCGGCCGAGAGGCGCCGGTTATCCAGCAATGCCAGTAGCGCAATCAGCGCGACACCGATGAAGGTCAACTGGAAATCGACGGTCTGGGCTTGCCCGTCATTGCCGTGCAGGTACATCGAACCCCGCAACAGTAGCGCGCCAATGGCGACGCCCATGCCCATGCTCAACTGGAAAAACATGCTGAACATCGTCGACGCGTCACTCATTTGCGGCTTCGGCACATCGGCGAAGCCCAAGGTGTTAAAGGCCGTGAATTGCATCGAGCGTGACAGGCCGCCGACGAACAGAATGAACAGAATCAGCGCTGAACTCATGCGCTCATCGAGCCATGCGCACGCGGCGATCGCCCCGTTGCCCATCAACACCGCCCGGAAACCCCAGCGCTGCATGATCGGGCTGGTGAACGGTTTCATCGCCAGGTTGCCAGCGAACACGCCCAACACCAGCAGGCCGGCGTCGAACGCTGACAGGCCGAAGCCCAGCTGAAACATCAGCGGCAGCAGAAACGGCAACGTGCTGATGGCGACGCGAAACAACGAACCGCCGAACAGACTGACGCTGAACGTGGGAATGCCCACCACACCGATGTTGAGCAATGGCTCCGCCCGCTTGCCCATGTGCGACCAGGCCAGCGCAGCGCTGATCAACCCGACACTCGTGACCGCCAGCCCCGGCCAGTGGCTGCCGTGCCCCTGCCCCAACATTTCCATGCCGTACAGCAGCGTGGTACAGGCCAGGGCCACCAGCACAAAACCGGGAAAGTCGAAGGCCCGCTGGCTGACCTCATTGCGCCGGGGGATCAACACCCACGTGGATATCAACGCCAGCACGCCCAGCGGCAGGTTCAAGTAGAAAATCCACGGCCAGGACGCATGGGTAACGATGAAGCCGCCCAGCGGAGGCCCGAGAATCGGCGCGACCAGCCCCGGCCAGGTGATCAGGGAAATGGCACGCACCAAGTCTTTCTTTTCGGTGGCGCGCATGACGGCAAGCCGACCGACCGGCACCATCATCGCGCCACTGATGCCCTGCAACACCCGCGCGGCCACGAACGTTTCAAGGTCAGCGCTCAGGCCACACAGCAATGAAGACAGGGTGAACAGCACGATGGCCCCGCCAAACACTGACCGAGAGCCCAGGCGATCCGCCAGCCAGCCGCTGATGGGAATGAATGCGGCGATGGCCAGCATGTAGGCGCTCATGCCGATGTTCAAGTCGACCGCAGCGACACCGAAGGTGTTGGCCATCTCCGGCAAAGCCGTGGCGATCACCGTGGCATCGAGGTTTTCCATGAAGAACGTGACCGCCACCAGCAGCGCGATTAGCGTGGATGAGCGTTGCGCCATCGAAAGCTTTCCTCGGGTCAGGGCGCCAGATACCGCAGCACCGAATCGCTCACCATCGCCCGGTGCCGGGCCTTGATCTGCGGGTCTTCGAGTTCGATCTGAAAGATTTCCGAGAACGTGTGGCGGTTGGAGACGCGATAGAAGCAGAACGAGCTGATCAGCATGTGCAGATCGACCGCCTGAACCCCTTCGCGAAACACCCCTTCCTTTTCACCCCGCCGCAAGGTTTCGTCCAGTGCCTGCAATATGTGCTGGCTGAGCGCTCGAATGCTCGGCGACTGCTTGACGTTTTCGCCGTTGTGGATGTTCTCGATGCAGACGATGCGTACAAAATCGACGTTGCGGTCGTGGTGATCGAAAGTGAATTCCACCAGACGCTGGATCGCCGCCAGGGGTGGCAACACGTCGAGTTCCAGGCTGCTTTCAGTGTGCCGAATGTCGCCGTACAACTTCTCCAGGACTTCGCTGTACAGCCGCTCCTTGCTGTTGAAGTAGTAATAGATCATGCGCTTGGAAGTTTGCGTGCGCTCGGCGATGGCATCGACCCGAGCGCCCGACAGGCCTTGGGCAACGAACTCGGCGACAGCGGCTTGAAGGATGCCGTCGCGGGTTTTTTCCGGATTGTTCTTGCGACCCTTGCGTGGCGACTCTACGGACGCTTCGACAAGGGTATCGTCGACAGTTTTCATGCTTGGCTCACGACCACGGAGGAGTGCGGGGATTATGAGCCGCAGCGTCACGTTTCGGAAGTGGCATATGCCAGCATGCCGAAGCGCGCGCACTCACTCATTTACCGTGGCGTGTCATGGCGTGCCGCGGCCATCGCCGCCAGACGCACGGGAACGTTGGCCGCGCCATAACCGGCGTAGCCCTGCTTGCGTTGCAGGATTTCGAAGAAAAAACAGTCCTCAAAGGGTTGGGTGTAGGCATGAAACAGCTCGCCGCCGTCTGCATCGCGGTCATACAGGACGTTGTGATACGCCAATTGGCTGATGAATTCGTCACCGAAATCGAACAGGGCCGCGAGGTCATCGTAGTAATTCCGCGGGATCTGCAGCATCGGCAGGCCCAACGCTTTTGCCCTCCCCACCCGCGCGAAAATGTCGTCGCAGGCGAAGGCGATGTGGTGCAGGCCCGCGCCGCGGTCACTCGACAGCGCGGGAGCAACCGCTGTGTCGCCTTGTCGGGAAACGTTCAGCGGCAGGCGAACGGTGCTGCAGCGGCTGCGCACGGCCCGGCTTTTCACCAGACCGTAAGGACCTGGCAGCGCCACTTCGTCCTCGGCGTCGAAATCCAGCAGGCTCTTGTAGAACAGCACCCCGCCGTCGAGGCTGTCCGCAGGCAGCGCCATGGCCACGTGGTCGATGCGTTGCAAGCCGCCCACGGCGGCGGCTGGGGGCTCGAGAAGGAAGTCACGGTCGTAGATCGACTGCCCCGGCGCAGCAGGTTCGACCAGGTAAATCAGGCTGCCATCCGGGGCGCGCACGGCCGGCGTATCAGCGTCGTCAAGCCCAGCGTGGGCACCATGCTGCTGGGCCGTGTACTGACGGGCGCGCGCCAGTGCCGCATTGCCATTCTCGACACGCAACGCCATGGCCCTCAGCGAAGGGCCGTGGGATTCACCCACGCGATGGGCGAACGCGTCTGGTTCGGCATTGAGTACGATCCTGATGTCACCCTGGCCATATAGATCTGCTGCCTTGGCCCGATGCTGACCCCATCGGGTGAACCCGAGGGTGTTCAACCAATCCCCAAGCCGTGTGCTTTGCGCGGCATCCACAGCGAATTCAAGACATGCGATGCCATCATAGGGACCTGCGGCCTGGGGGCTGAACAGCAGCTCGGGGGCGACGGGCCGTGCGTCCATGGCCAACCGCGCGCGGGTTTTCTCTTCCAGGTACAGCAGCGAACGCAAGGCATCGGCGGCATTGGGACGGGCCGGCGTCGCGCGAAAAACATCGTTGAAGATCTCCAGCGACAGCGGCCCGGTGTAGCCGCTGCGCAGAATCGGCGCGAGAAAACCGGGCAGGTCGAACTCGCCCTGCCCCGGGAAACAGCGAAAATGCCGACTCCACGCCTCTACGTCCATGGCCAGCAGCGGCGCGTCGGCCATCTGCACGAAAAAGATTTTCTCGCCGGGAAGATCAGCAATCGCGCCGGGGTCGCCTTGCAAAGACAACGTATGGAAACTGTCGAGGACCAGCCCCAGTGCAGGATGATCGACCTGACGCACAAGGTGCCACGCCTGCTGCCAGGTGTTGACGTGCCGCCCCCACGCCAGGCCCTCGTAAGCTACTCGCAGTTGACGCGCCCCGGCCCGCTCGGCCAGCAAGGCCAAATCGTCCCGCAGAATGTGCGCATCCCCGAGGGCATCGCTGGCGGTGTTGCTGCACACCAACATGAGGTCGGTGCCCAGTTCCTGCATCAGATCGAACTTGCGCGCGAGCCGGTTCAGGTTGCCTGGCAACTGATCGCGGCGACAGCCTTCGAAATCACGAAACGGTTGAAACAAGGTGATTGCAAGGCCGAGGTCAGCGCACATTTGCCTCACGTGGCGCGGGCTGCCGTGGTAGCACAGCAGGTCGTTTTCGAACAGTTCAATGCCATCGAAGCCGGCGACGGCAATGGCTTCGAGTTTTTCCGGGAGGGTTCCGCTCAAGGAAACGGTGGCAATCGAGCGCTGCATAGTGTGACTCCTGAATAAATGCCCCTGAGAAACAGTGCCAAGCTGTGATCTCGGTCTCGGGGGCGATTATTCTTAGCGCATGCCGTCAACGCAATGAGAATGTACGTACCGGTTAGTTTTTATCAGAACTGCGTCAGCCGGTTGGCGGGATCGACACGGCAGATGCTTCAAACATCCAATTCCTTCATCCTGTGGTAAAGCGTCCGACGCGGGATGTTGAGCTCCTCACTCACGGCATCGATGCTGTTGTTGTGCCGTTTCAACGCCGCCTGAATCAATATCTTCTCGATCACCCGCAACTGTGACTTCAAACCCGTCGACGATGCTTTCTCTTCAACGGGATCCTCCCCCAGCAACGGAAACCCCAACACAAACCGCTTGGCCGCCGACTTGAGCTCGCGGATGTTCCCTGGCCAGTCGTGGTTCAACAGCACATGGCGCAATACCGAGCTCACCTCCGGCATCGCCAGCCCCGATTCACGCGCCGACGCCAGGGCGAAGCGGTGAAACAGCGGAATGATTCGCTCACGTTGCGACCGCAGGGGCGGCAACTTCAGGGTCAGCACGTTGAGCCGAAAGTACAGATCCCGACGAAATCGCCCCTCCTCCACCAACACGTCCAGCGCGTGCTGCGCTGACGCCACCACGCACACATCCAGTGCAATGGGCGTCGTCGACCCCAGCCGCTCCAAGGCTCGTGTTTCCAGCACCCGCAGCAATTTCGCCTGGAGGCTGAGGGGCATGCTGTCGATTTCATCGAGGTACAGCGTTCCGCCCTGTGCGGCTTCGATGTAGCCGACACGGGATCGATCTGCCCCGGTGTAGGCGCCACTGACAACCCCAAACAGCTCGCTCTCGGCCAAGGTTTCCGGGATCGCTGCGCAATTCATCGCCACCAGCCGTCCCTTGCGGCCCGACAAACCATGGATGCGTTCGGCCACGGTGTCCTTACCCGTGCCAGTCTCACCCGACAGCAGCACATCGATACCCAGTTGCGAAATGCTCTGGGCGATCACCGTCAGGTTCGGCACCTGTGGGTCTTCTGCCCTTTCATCGTCAAAAAAATCGTCGAGACTCATCCCCAACCTCTGTCAAGTCACGGGCCTGACGTCGCCTGCGCTGCGGACAGGCCGAGCGATACGGAGACAGCAGGCGTCAGGCGTTACGAAAACAGCGGATCGGGCGCGCCGAGGCAGCTCAGCCCCAGTTCTTTCATCCGGTGATACAGGGTGCGCCGGGGAATCTCCAGCTCCTGAATCACCGCATCGAGGCTGTGTTTGTGGCGCTTGAACGCGTCTTCGATGAGCATTTTTTCGATCACCCGCAACTGGGTTTTAAGCCCGGTTTCAGGGTCGCGATCCGGCTCGATGTCCGCGCCCAGCAGCGGGAAGCCGAGGACGAAACGTTTGGCCGCTGATTTGAGTTCACGAATGTTGCCGGGCCAGGCGTGGCTCAGCAGCAGCTGAACCCGGCCGTTGTCGAGCGGGGGAACGGCACGATCGAAATCGCAGGCAATGGAGTGGGTGAACTGGTCGAACAACGGCAGGATCTGTTCGCGGCGGTTACGCAAGGCTGGCATCTGGATCGTCAGCACATTGAGGCGAAAGAACAGGTCGCGACGAAAAAGCCCTTGTTCCACGAGTTCATCCAGCGGCCGTTGCGCCGAGGCGATCACCCGCAGGTCTACGGGAATGAAGGCGGTGGAGCCCAAGCGCTCGATCCCTCGGGTTTCGAGGATGCGCAGGAGCTTGGCTTGAAGGCTAAGGGGCATGCTGTCGATTTCATCCAGGTACAAGGTGCCGCCGTTGGCCGCTTCGATGTACCCCTGGCGCGATCGGGTGACGCCCGTGTAGGCGCCGTTGACCACGCCGAACAGCTGACTCTCCGCCAGTGCCTCAGGGATGGCCGCGCAGTTCATGCCGACGAAGGCGCCGGTGCGACCTGACCGCTGGTGTATGGCGTTGGCCAAGGTGTCCTTGCCGGTGCCTGTCTCTCCGCACAGCAACAGATCCATGCTCAAACTCGCGGTATTCAACGCTATATGATCAACATCCAGCATTGTATGAATCTCTGAAGATGACCATCCGCTTACATCGACTTCTTCCTTCATCGATACCTCTCATATTGGGTGCAAGCGACTTATTAGTACCACGCCTAATAAAGGCAGCAATAGTTAATTTTAGTTCCCGTGCCCAATGAGAACCTGTTCACAGAGTTCCCCGGTGATAGCAATGTGACTTCACTCTACTTGAATATGCGAAGTTGAATCGATAGTTTCAAACGCGTATTTAACTTTTTTACTCACCGTGTGCCCAGGTGCACTTGCACCGTCGCGGAATCACCCCCAGCGGCCATAGGCGCCGGGCCAAAACGCCCTGCTAGTCAACGTGTTAAACCGTGGCAGATGATTCACTATCAGGTGACGACCTTCGCGACAGCTCTTTTTGGCTGCGGATCGCTAATCAAATCAAGCGCGCTCTTTGCCGATTTGCTTGAAGAGTACTTGCCGAAACTCAAATCTGCGACGCTTTAAAATAGGATTCGCTTATAACGTGCAACTTGTAAACTTCTTATCTGCGGCTTAGCTAATTAATTAGGCGATTATCGACAGCAGCACTCATGTAACGTCAGAACTAACGCCACTAACTATCGGTGCTTACATATTGTATCCAACGACTATTAATGGCATTCGCGGATCCAATTTCTTGCATTCGGTTTTCCGAACGAAGCTGTATCCATTCAGCAACAGGTCGCGAGAAGCCCCAAAGCACAAGGGTTTCAGGCAAATGCGGTATGGCCGGTTTCCGCCATGTGACACAAAAATTCGTAACGTAATGTTATAGCAGCAGAGCATGAATCAAGTGTGCCCCGAAATGCTAAGTCGATAGCTGGCTATGTTTATAGGGAGGTATTCGCGACACAAATAGTAACCCTGTATTTCAGAATGTTTCTTCGAGTCAGTGGGTAGAAGACGGCTTTACCCTCGTCACCGACCTCACAGAAAGTTCACAGTATTTTTGCAGGTTAGATAACAGCCTTTTGCATGGACGTGCTTAACGACAGCGCGGCAACCTAACACCGTAGGGCAGAAGAGAGGTAACAAGGTGCCGAAACGTGACCGGTGCCTCGAGGAGCGGTATACAGCGCACCGCGTCACGCCGCACTCAGCATGTTCTGCAAGGTAGGCCGCCTCGCCGTTCGATTACGGTGCTGCCGTGATCGCCAGCGCCTCGTTGGGGCCACGGGACGGGTACGGCCCCATTTTCGACAGGCTGGCGGACAGCTGCGCGGCCTGGTCTCTCGGCACCAGAAGGTGCGAGGGGCCGTCTACGGTCTTTTTGCGAAGAAACGCGGGGTTCAGACCCAGCAATACGGCCTCGTCGACCCCTGCGCTGGCGGCCAATTGGCCGATGTCTATGGACCCGGTCAATTCGATCGACGTGAAATACGGCGCATTGGCCACCGGGCTTAACTGAACGCCGTACACCTCGGGTTCGCGCACCAGCATCGACAGCGCCAGCAGACGCGGGACGTAATCCTGGGTTTCCTTCGGCAGGTTCAGGTGCCAGTAATCAGTAGGCAGCCCGCGTCGCTGGTTCGCTTCCATCGCCCGGCTCACCGTGCCCTCGCCGGCGTTGTAGGCGGCCATCGCCAGCAGCCAGTCGCCGTTGAACTGATCGTGCAACCGCGTCAAGTAATCCATCGCTGCCCTGCTCGACGCCACCACGTCGCGGCGTCCGTCGTACCACGCGGTTTGACGCAAATTGAAATCGCGCCCGGTGGCGGCCATGAACTGCCACAGCCCCGCCGCGTCCTTGATCGAATTGGCCTTGGGGTTGTAGGCGCTTTCGACGATGGGCAGCAGCGCCAACTCCGCCGGCATGCCGCGCTGATCTAGGTTTTCAGTGATGAAATGCAGATAAGGACCGGCACGCAGGCTGGCGTTGCGCAAGAAACCGGGGTTGCTCAAGAGCCAGTCACGCTGGCGAACGATGCGCGGGTTGTCACCGGTCTCGTCCACCAGGCTGAAGCCCTGCCCCAGCCGCCCCCAGATATCGCTGCCGTCATACGCCACGGCCATGGCACGGGGTGTTGGGCGGGCGGCAATATCCGGCGAGCGATTGAGCCCGGCCACCAGTCTTGGCGTGCGCTCGATCGAAGGCGGCAACGGGTAGCCGAGCAGATCGTGGTCGATCGTCTGACAACCGCCACAGAGTACGGCGACCGCGAGCGACGCTAAACGAAGGTGACGAGCGAATGTGGGCCGCAAAGGTGCGGTCGGAACAAGCGGCATGGGGGCGGGTCCTGAGAGCGATTACCCTGGGTGGCCCGCGGACCGAGGCGGTTCCATGCCGGTTGCAAAGAAGCTTCAGCGATTCGACCAGGCTTCCACGGTGCGCACCAGTTCGGTGAGGTCGCGGCCGCCGCCATCCTGTTGTGCAGCCACGTTCCACAGTTGACGGGCCGCGTTGCCCAGCCACATCGGCACACCCAGCGCCTGGCACTCTTCGACGGCCAGGCCCACGTCCTTGCACACACTGGACATCGGAAAGCCGAAGTCGAAAGTGCCGGGCAAGACGTGCTTGGGAAATTTGTCCATCGTCGCGCCGTTCTTGCCACTGCCCGCATTGATCACTGCCATCATGACCTCAGGGTCCAGGCCGCCTTTGACACCTGCGACGAAGGCCTCACTGGTGATGGCGAACGCCGTGGTCGAGAGCATGTTATTGAGCAGTTTGAGCAACTGCCCCTGCCCGGGCTGTTCGCCGACGATGAACACTTTGCCAAACGCATCGAACAGTCCACGCACCCGCTCGACCGCCGCCGGCTTGCCTGCGACCATCAACGCCAATGTACCCTTTTTCGCGCCCGCAGCGCCGCCACTGACCGGGGCGTCAACGGTGTCGATGCCTTTAGCGGCCAGCCCTTTGGCGACGTCCTGCTCGGCCCGGGAGCCGACGGTGGACAGGTCCACCAGAATCCGCACTGCCTTGCCCTCCACGATCCCGTCGGCGCCCAACGCCACGGCTTTGAAGATGGCCGGACTGGGCAGGCTGGTGAAGACGATTTCAGCGCTGTCGGCCACCTCCCGTACGCTGCCCGCCACCGTCGCACCCAAGGCACGCAGTTCATCCAGCGCGCCCCGATCCTTGTCGTAGATCACCAGCGAATGGCCCTGCTCCAGAAGACGCCGCGCCATGGGCCGTCCCATGACGCCGACGCCGATAAAACCGAGTAATGGATTGCTCATAAGTGTTTTCCTGTCTGTTAGAGACTCGCCAGGCGCATCAGCGCACCGGCGTCGGTTGCATGTGCCAGCGTCCATAACGCGTCGATCAGCGGTTGCGGTTCGCACCCTGAACGGCCATAGGTCGCGAGGTCGCGCAGTTTGTCTTCGAGAAACTGATCACTGAGCGGCGCTTCAAGGCTGCCGAGAGAAACGTCGATGGTTCGGCTGAGGACCGAACCTGAGTGCAAGACGATTCGCACCTGTGCCGACTCCACCGAGTACTCGGCGTCATCGACGAACTGCAACTGCCCGTACAGCGCGCGCAGGCGTTGATCGCTGACCGCTTCATCGCTGAATTCGGCCAGCCCCGCCCTGCCCCTCGCCAGGCTGACGGCCACGGCATGTTGCGCGCTGACCTGGGATTGCCGGCCGAACTCAATGTCGGGCCGATCCGTGCGTTGGCGTAATAAAGGATGACCCGTGAGCTCGATGCGCTGAATGTCCTCCAGCGCCCAGTTGCGGTCGCGCGACAGTTCGAGGCAGGCCTGAATCACCGGGTTGAGTACCACGCCACAGGGATAAGGCTTGTAGGTGTTGGCCAGCAACGCCCAACGTTCCCCCAACCCGGCGCTGATTTCGCCCAGGCGCGGCTGCTCGCCGAAGACGTTTAGAAAACCCCGCTCACCTTCCAGCGGATGATCGGGCCCGGCAAAACCGTCTTGGGCCAGCAATGCCGAGAGCAGCCCATTGCGCGCTGCGTTACCCACGCCAATGCTCTTGGCGGCGCTGCCGAGGGTTTCCACCAGGCCGCTGGCTTGAGCACTGGCATTGCCGAACGCCCAGACCAGTTGCCGGGCGTCGAGGCCCAGCACCTTGCCGACGGCGGCCGCCGAGCCGAACACCCCGCAGGTCGAGGTGATGTGCCAACCGCGCCGGTAGTGTTCGGGGGAAATGGCCATGGCGATGCGGCACTCGACTTCGACGCCCAGCACGAACGCCAACAGCAGTTCTTCGCCACTGATCACGCGGGTTTCCGCCAGGGCGAACAGCGCCGCAGCCACGGGCGCCGTGGGGTGCAGGATGGTCGGAATGTGCGTGTCGTCGTAGTCGAAAACGTTGGCGCTCATGGCGTTCAGTGATGCCGCGTTGAGCATGTCCAGGACGTCCTCACGACCGATGACGTGCGCGTCGCCCCCGGCGTTGAAGCGCGAAAACAGCGCCACGGCTTTTGCCACGTCCGGGTCGGTGCAACCCGCCAGCGACACGGCAAAATAATTGACCAATGCGCGATGGGCTTCATGACGCACGTGGGCGGGGATGTCCGACCAGGTCGCACGTTCGATGAAGTCCGCGAGTTGATGGCTAAGGGGTTGAGTCATGGGGTATCCATTTTTGTGAAGTCAGACGCTGTCACCCGTGCAGGCGCTTTGGTTTGCACGGCTCACCCCGCCATCCACCCGTCATCCACCGGTAGCGTCGCCCCGGTGATCGACGCTGCTGATTCGCTGCACAGGTAGACGATCAAATCCGCCACATGGCTGGCCTCGATGAAACGCCCGGTGGCTTGTTTGCCCTGCAGAAATTCCATGGTTGCCGCCTGCCGATCCAGCTGCTTCTCGACCATCAGCGCGGTCAGCCGGCTTTCGATGTTCGGCGTCAGCACCGAGCCGGGGCACACGGCATTGCAGGTGATGCCCTGGCCTTGGGTTTCCACCGCCACGGCGCGGGTCAGGCCCAGCAGCGCAGTCTTGGTGGTCACGTAATCGACGCGATTGGCGATGGCGCGAGAGCCATAGGCCGACGACAGATTGAAAATCCGCCCCCACTGCCGCTCGCGCATGCCCGGCAGCACCCGCTGGATGGCCAGAAACGCCGCCGTCACGTTCACCGCCACGGCCTGATCCCAGCGTGCAAGCGGGAAGTCTTCCAGGGGCGCGAAGTGGCGGATCACGGCGTTGTTCACCAGCACGTCGACCTGACCCGCCGAGGCGATCAACGCCTCGACGCCCTCTGGCGTGGACAGGTCCGCTCGCACATAGCGCACCTGCACACCGTGGGCGTGCATCAGACCATCGCAGGCCTGCTGGCCCTCGTCGGGGCTGGCCAGACCGTGCAACACCACGTCAAACCCTGCGGCGGCCAGGCCCTTGCCCATCGCCAGCCCGAGGCCGTCCGAGGATCCGGTCACCAATGCCGTGCGCCCGGTCATACGCCGGCTCCGTGGGCGTCGATCCGCACCGCGAACGAGGGATCGCTCGCGTCAACGGGCGCGAAGCGATTCATCACGTCAGGGTCGTGGCCGGGAATCACCACCGCGCCGGGACGCTGCAGCCATTCACGAATGCGCTCGTAGCCGCGGTACATGTCGGCCAGGCTGTCGATCACGGCGAAGGGCCGATCCTGCTCCAGTTCGTCGTAATAGTGAATGGCGTCGGAGGCGAGGATGACCGGGCCTGCCGGCATTTCCACCACCACCGCCATCTGCCCCGGCGTATGGCCGCCGAGTTCGTACAGCTCGATGCCGGGGATCAGCGTGTGTTGTTTTTCATCGAGCAACGTGATGCGGCCCTCGCGGTGCAGCGCCTGAATGCGCGCGATGTCCAGCGGATCGATGTGGTGGCTGTATTGCGGGCGCGTGCCCATGTCGGTGCCCCAGAATTCGAACTCTTTGCGGGACATGACGATCTGCGCGTTGGGGTACAGGTCCAGGTTCCCGGCGTGGTCGTAATGGGCGTGTGTCAGCACCAGCAACTTGACCTCTTTAGGGTCGATGCCCAGCCGGGCCAAGGCATCCGCAGGCGCAACCACAGGTTGCCGTTTACGGGCGATCGCCGCTTCCGGGCTGAAACCGGTGTCGATGACGATGGTCTGGTCGGCGCTGCGGACGATCCAGAAAAAATAGTCCATGGTCATCTCCGCGTCCGGCTCCCGGTAGGCGCGGAAGTTGTAATAGCACTCGCTTTTGCTGGTCTGCCGGGTGCCGTACCGCACCACGATCACTTCGGGGTCGGTCCAGTTCGGTCTGACGGTCGATGGCGTGTTCATGGGAAAACTCCAGATAAGGTCGGTGTTCAGGGCTTGATGTCTTGCGGCATTTCATGGGACGCAGCCACGGGCAGCGGTGCCGTGGCGATGTCTTCCAGGGATCGATTCTTGGTTTCCGGGCCGATCGACCCGACAATCACGGCCTGCAACAACAGAGTGCCGACGATCAGCGTGATGACCCCGACGATGCCGAAACCGGCGAACACCGAGGCGATGGCATACGGCACGAGGATGTTCACGCCACGGCCGATGGCGTTGCACAAGCCGGCACCGCGCAGGCGCAGCTCGGTGGGAAACAGCTCGGGCACGTAACTGGCCACGCTCAACGACGACAGCACATAAATGCAGGCGGTGATGGCAAAGCCGGCGGCAATGATCGCGGTTTCCGATTCAGCGAAGGGGTAACTGACGCCGAAGCCAATGCCTACCAGGGAGAACAGCACGATCCCCCATTTGCGTCCCAGTCGCTCGGCCAGGGCAAAGGCGATCAACGACCCCAACGGCCCACCGGCGAACATCAACGTGGTCAGCCCCAGGGAGTTGGATACGCTATGGCCCTGCTGCACCAGAAACGTCGGGATCCAGCTGACGAAGGCGTAGTTGACGGTGAACAGCGCCACCAGCACGGTGATGCCGGTGATGGTGCGGGTCAGCAGACGCCGGGAGAACAGGTCACGTATTCGCGCGGGCGCTGTGTCGAGGGTCGAAGTGATCTGCGCGGGCGCCGCACTGAGCGGTGCGACACCGCAACGCGCTTCGATGGTGGCGACGATCTTCTCGGCCTCGTCCTGCCGCCCTTGGGACGCCAGCCAGCGCGGCGATTCCGGCATGTTTTTGCGCAGGAACCAGACGATCAGCGCGCCCACCCCGGCGATGGCGAACATCCAGCGCCAGCCGAAACGGGGGATGATCAGCCAGCCAAGGAAGGCCGCGAGAAACAGCGAGGTGTTGATGATCAGGTTGAGAATGGTGCCGAAGCGACCGCGCCAGGCGGCGGGAATGAATTCGCTGAGGGTGCCGTAACCCACGACAATCTCGGCGCCCATGCCGACGCCCATCACCAGTCGAAAGAAGATCAGCCAGTACATGTTCGGAGCCAGCGCGGCGGCGATCGATGCGAAGCCGTAGATGCCTAGGTTGAATTGGTAGGTGAAGCGCCGCCCGAAGCGATCGCCCAATACCCCCGACAGCCAGGCCCCCGCCATCATGCCGATGAACGTGACCGAGACAAAGGTGGCGTTCAGTGCCAACGTGGATTCATGGCTGTTGATCAATGCCGCGAGGACCGACCCGGCGATGTAGATGTCGAACGAGTCGAAAAACATCCCGGCGGCGATAAGACCGAGCAGACGGTAATGAAAGCCTGACAGTGACAGCCGGTCCAGGCGCAGTCCGATGCTGGATGCTGCGTTCATGTGCGTTCCTCATCGTTATTGTTATAGGTGTTCGCGAAGCAGCGTCATCGAGGGGTATGGGCGGCTGCGTCCAGTGCCTGCTCCAGTAACGGCGCCGCCAATTGCGCGCCATGGATGCCAATCACGCTGACGATTTCCAGCATCTCCATGATCTCTTCCTTGGTCGCGCCGTAACCCAGGGCATTGCGCATGTGCAGCTTGAGGCCCGGCACGTAGAGATGCGTGGCAGCGGCGTCGAACGCGCAATACATCAACTCTTTGACCTTGGGCTCCAGCACCCCCGTGCGCCACGGCACCGACGAGAATTCGACGTAGGTCTCGAACATCTCCGGGTCCAGTTCCAGCAGGCCTTCCCACGACGGATGCCAATAGCCACGGTTTTCGATAAAGCTGGCCTTGAGTGCCTCGCGGCGTGCATCCAGGGGTTCAGGGCCGTTGCGCAGGCCCTCCTCTTCCAGCACTTCCAGCAGTACCGGCACCCCGACGTTGGACGCGTGAATGCCGACGGTGCTGATCAACTCCAGCACCTCGGTCAGTTCCTCGCGGGTCGCGCCGTGCTCGATGGCTGACTGAATGTGCTCTTGAATGCCGGGTTGAAACAGATGCGTGGCGTTGGCACTGGCGACCAGTGCAATGAACGACTTGACCTTGTTCGGCAGGTGATTTTTGTGCCAGGGCACCGACGCGAATTTCGCATAGGCCTCGACGAAACCGGGGTCCAGACGCAAGAGGCTGTCCCAGCCCTCATTCCACGTGCCATGGCGCGTAAACGCGGTTTTGGCCTGTTGTTGTTTTTCGGTGAGGCTCATGGTGTTCCTCATAGATCCCAAGTGCGATGAAAGAGGCTATCGGGCGGTGCGATCGCCTGTGAAAACGCGGTAATGGGTAGGCGCGTGGCGTGTCCTGCGATCGGCGGCGAAGCGGTCGTGAAACCCTGTGACCCGGTCGTATCAATCAGGTCGCGTGCCCGGGATTAGCTGCCGGTCCCCGGCAGATTGCGGGGCACGCCACGCGCCTACGGTGAACAGCCCCTACGAATCAGCCCGCCCCGCGCAAATAATCCTCATCCGCCACCGCTTCCTGCCACACGGTCTTGCCGATGGAGGTGGCGGTGTGGACCATGAAATTCTTGGTGTTGGCGCCGTGCCAATGCCGTTCGTTCGGGCCGATCCACACCGTGTCGCCCTGACGAATCGCTTGCGGCGCGCTGCCCTCGAGACAGATCCAGCCGCTGCCCGACGTCACGTACAGCACTTGCCCCTGTTCGTGGTAATGCCAAAACGTGCGGGCGCCCGGGTTGAACGAGACGTTGTTGATGGTCACGCCGTCGGTGGTGGGCATGACCGGATCGGCCCAGACCACGCCAGTGAACGTCGCGCCACGTTGCTCGGAAATCGCGCCTTCGACAGCGCCGTGAAAAACCTTCATGCCTTGACTCCTTTTGTGTTCGCCGTGGCGGATTCGTGCAGACGCACCCCACCGGACATGTCGCCGATGGCGTCCACCACGCGGTTGCTGATCAGGTCGCCATAACCCAAGGCCGTTTGCAGGCCAAAACTGGCCAGCGGCCCCGATGCGTTGAGCGAAGCGACGCCCAGTTCGCGAACGCGGTCGAGGTACAGCACCACGTCCTTGCTCATCAATTTGCCGGTCAGGCCGCCTTCGAGGTAATTGCCATCGACGATGTGCGGGAAGCGGTTCTGCGTGGCGAAGTTCACCCCGCTGCTGCTGTTCAACACGTCGAGCAAACGATGCAGGTCCAGGCCCGCTTTCTTGCCTGCCACCATGACCTCGGCCGTGGCCGCGAGGCTCACCGCGTTGAGGAAGTTGTTCAGCAATTTGGTGGTGTGCCCGGCGCCGCTTTCACCCATCAGAAACACTTTGCTGGCGATGGGATCGAACACCCAGGCCAGGGCGTCTACCGTGGCGGCGTCGCCACCCACCATCAGGGTCAACGCGCCCTTCTCCGCTGCCGCCGCACCTCCGGAAATCCCGGCGTCGACGTACTGCACGCCGCGCTCGGCAAACAGGCCATGCAGGCGGATGGTCGAACTCGCCGCCGCCGTACTCAGATCAACGACCACCTGACCTTCGCGACAATGCGCCAAAAGCCCGTTTGGCCCCTCGACGACGGCCTCGACCACCTTGCTGTCGGGCAACGACAGCAGCACCACGCCAGCCTCGGCGGCCACGTTGGCAACCGATTCCGCTACCTGCGCGCCAGCGGTCTTGACCCGCTCGGCGTCGGTGTCAAACCCAAGCACGCTGAGCCCGGCATTCACCAGACAGCGCGTCATGCGCCCGCCCATGTTGCCCAGCCCGATGAAACCCACGGTTTTGCTATTCACGACAGCGCTCCTCACGTGCAGAGAATCTTAGAAATCCACGTCTTTGGTTTCTGGCCCCATGTAGGCGCCGATGGTCGCGATCACGCCGCCGATCACCAGCAGTACGGCCGGGGTCACAGTGAACGGCATGAACTCGCCGAGCCAGGCCATGTAAAAAGCGTAGAAAGACGGGATGATCACCGACAGGCTGAATCCGACACCGAATCCGGTGGCGCGCACGTCGGTCACGAAACGCTCGTTGATGTAAGTCACGATCACGCCCCAAGGCGCGGTCACCAACACCGACAGCACGCACACCAGGGTGATGATCATCGGCAGGCTCAGGCCTTGAACGTTGGCCAGCACGTACATGATCGCGGCGCCCAGCGTGGCGATGATCGGCCCGAGAATGATGAAGAAGCGCCGGCGGCCAATCTTCTGGCCGATCATCCCCGAGGCGATGTAGCTGAAGAACAGCACCGAATACGCAATCAGCAGCGTGCCAGTGACTTCCATACCCGAGAGGTGCAAGGTGTTGCGCAGTAAGCCGGTGGGGAGAAAGATCGTGATGATGTTCTGCGTCAGCCAGAAGCCGGTCATCATCAGCAGCACTTGCAGCAGGTTGCGCCCGCTCTTGCCTCGAATCAGGTCGGTAAGCGGCAGCTTCTCGCGGGGTTTGTTGCCGGTTTCGCTTTCCCAGATTTCCGATTCCGACACGGCGTACACGTAGTACAGCGCCAGCACACCGGCCAGCACTGCGCCGATCACGAACGGAATGCGCCAGCCCCATTGCACGTAAGGCGAACCGGGGCCGTCGAGGGGGAACAGCATGAACATCAGCATCGCGACGAGGTTGATGCTGACGTAAGCCAAGGGGAATCCGGCGATGATCAGGCTGCCGACGAAGCCGCGCTGGTGTTTCTTCGAATACTCGATGGCCAAGGGCATCGCCCCGGTGTAGCCGCCGCCAAGGAAGATCCCGTCGACAAAGCGCAACAGCACCAGCAACCAGTACGACGCGATGCCGATGGTTTCATAGCCGGGCAGCAGCGCGATCAGCAGCGTGACAACGCCGAAGCCGGACACCGAGTAAACCGACGCCATGCGGCGTCCGGTCTTGTCGGCGATCATGCCGAACAGCAAGGCGCCGATCGGCCGGCCCAGCAACGTGGTGATGAACACCAGCGAGGCCAGAATCGCCGCCATGCCGGGCGACATTTGCGTAGGTTGGAAGTAGAACAACACCGGGGACAACACCACCACCGGCAAATAGATGTCGAACATGTCGATGTATTCGGAGAAAAACGCGCCTTTGATGGCGTTTCTTCTCTTCTTCTCGATCGATTGTTCGGTTTCAGCCGCCGATCTGGCTGGGGCGTAGGTGCTCATGACGTGTTCCTTATAGTTATTGTCGGACGCAAGCATGGGGATGGACGATTCAGCTGGCGGTTTCGGCCTCGTACGCCTTGATCGCCTCGGACGCGACACGGAAGGCCGCCAGGCCCAGTGGCGCGCCGCAATACACCGCCGCCTGCATCAGCACGGCGCGAATTTCATCTTGGGTCACGCCGTTGCGTAAGGCGCCGCGGACGTGAATGCCCAGCTCGTGGTGCTGGCTCATGGCAGTCAGCATCGCGATATTGATGATGCTGCGGGTCTTGAACGAGAGCGTCGGGTCGCCCCAGATTTCGCCCCAGCAGACTTCGGTGACCATCTTCTGCATGGGCCGGTTGAAGTCGTCGGCCGCCGCCCAGGACTTCTCGACATGGCGGTCGCCCAACACTTCCTTGCGATTGTTGAAGCCTTGGTTGAAGCGTTCGTTGTCACTCATAGCGTTATCACCTTATTCGTACGATCGACTGATTGTCATACAGTTGAAACGGGCAAAATTTTTTCGAGCTTGGGCGGTGAATCCTGTAGCGACTCAGCTGCCGTAGCCCACCAATGCCTTGACTTCCAGGTACTCGCGCAAACCGTATTCGCCCCACTCGCGGCCATTGCCCGAGCGTTTTACTCCGCCAAACGGTGCGGCGAAATCAGCGGGCGGGTAATTCAAGTGCACGCTGCCCGCCTGCAATTGGCGGGCAACCTGACGCGCGCGTTGCTGATCACTGGATTGCACATACGCCGCCAACCCGTAATGGGTGCCGTTGGCGATGGCCAGTGCTTGCGCTTCGCTGTCGTAAGGGATCATCGACAACACCGGGCCGAAGATTTCCTCCTGGGCGATGGTCATGTCCGGCGCCACGCTGGCGAAGACGGTCGGCCTGGCGTAGTAACCCTTCTCGATGCCCGCCGGCAGCCCGACCCCTCCCGTCACCAGCTGCGCACCTTCGTCGATGCCGCTTTGAATCAGTGCCTGCACCCGACGGAATTGCGCCCGGTTGACCAGCGGACCGAGCTGGGTCGCTTCGTCGGTGGTGGGACCGACCCGATAACCTTCGGCGGCGGTTTTAGCGATCTGGATCGCCTCGTCCATCAGCTGCCGCGGGATCAGCATGCGGGTCGGTATCGAGCACGACTGGCCGCTATTGGTGAAACACGCTGCGACACCACGGGTCACGGCGTCCTGCAGATTGACGTCGTCGAGCAGAATGTTCGCCGACTTGCCGCCCAACTCTTGCGCGACGCGCTTGACGGTGTCGGCAGCGGATTTGGCCACCAGCACACCGGCGCGGGTCGAACCGGTGAACGACAGCATGTCGATGTCCGGGTGTGTCGAGAGGGCCGCGCCGACGCCCGGCCCGTCGCCGTTGACCAGGTTAAAGACGCCCGGTGGCACGCCCGCCTCGTCCAGCACTTCGGCGAACAGCAGACTGCTCAGCGGTGAATATTCGCTGGGCTTGAGGACCATGGTGCAACCCGCCGCCAACGCTGGCCCGACCTTGACCACAATCTGGTTGATCGGCCAATTCCACGGCGTGATCAGACCGCAGACGCCTACCGGCTCGTGCCGAATCAGGGTGCTGACCTGAGCCTCTTCGAACTGGAAGCGCTGCAGCACCTCAATCAGTTGATTGAGGTGCTGCCACCCGCGTGGTACCTGAAATGCGCGGGAAAAGGTGATGGGCGATCCCATCTCGACGCGCATGGCCTCGGCGAATTCTTCTTGGCGCCGCTCATAGATCGAGACGATGCGCTTCAGTAACGCGATGCGCTCGACCACTGAGGTCTGGGCGTAGTCAGGCAACGCCTTGCGGGCGGCGGCGACAGCCCGGTCAACGTCGGTGGCATCGCCCAACGCCAGGCGCTCGACCACGGTCTCGGTGGCCGGATCAACGACGTCGAACCAGGCAGGCGACGCCGGATCGACCCAGCGCCCATCGATGTAGAACTTGGCAGCGTTTGACATGGGATCGGGTTCCTTCACTCGCCTTGCTTGGCCAGCATGCGGTACATCTCGGTGTGGTCGGTGGTGGGCGTGGCATCCTGCGCCACGTCGTTCCAGACCTTGATCGCGCTTTGGCCGAAAATCATCGGGTACTCCAGCGCGTCCGACAGGCCCTTGGCGATCTTCAGGTCCTTGTTCATCAGTTGCATGGAGAAGCCCGAACCGAAGGTGCCGCTGAGCATGAATTGCTTGGCTTTGTTCAGCGACGTGTTGCTGCCGCCGCTAGAGGCGTTGAGCACATCGACCATGACGCCGGGGTCGATGCCGAAACGCTTGGCGACATGCAACGCTTCGACCGTGGCCATCAGGCCCGCCGCCGAGACAAAGTTGTTCAGCGCCTTGGCAGCGTGACCCGACCCGGCGTCACCGATGTGCAGAATGTTCTTGCCCATGGCATCCAGCACCGGCCGGCATTGCTGCATGACCTCGGCATCGCCCCCGACCAGAATCGCCAGGCTGCCGTCCACGGCACGCTTCACGCCACCGGAGACGGGAGCGTCCAGGTATTGAAGATTGTGGGTTTTGAGTGTCTGGCCCAAGTCCCTGGAACGGGCAGGCTCCGACGAACTCATGTCGATCACTACAGCCTGTGGCGCCAGCGAGGCCGCCCACCCGCCTTCGCCCAGCAACACGTTCTCGACAATGGTCGAGTTCGGCAGCATGGTGATGAGGATGTCGAGGGACTTGGCGTTTTCGGGGGTCAACGCGCTGGCGTTGAGGGTCGCCTGTACGTCGCGCAGACGCCCGGCATCGGCGTCAGCAAGAAACAGTTGGAAGCCGGCTTTGGCCAGGCAGGCGGTCATGGGCGTGCCCATCATGCCCAGTCCGATAAAACCGATACGTTGCGGTTGCGTCATGTTCGTGCCCTTTGATTTTTATGTTCTTGTCAATCGGGTCGAGGCGTCGTCATGCAATGCTGCGTGACGTTCGCCAGCAGGTGAAATAAAACTATAGGACTGTCATACAATCGGTCAATAGGCTAATTTACGGTTTCTTACCAGCGGCACCTGCTTTCAGTCTTTGTGAGCAGCACTTAAACAGGAGAAGAAAAATGATCGTTGAATTGCGCACCTATCACTGTGCTCCCGGGCGTTTGCCGGCGCTGCACGATCGGTTTACCGGCATTACGTTGGGGTTTTTCGAGCAATACGGGATCAAGCAGGTCGGGTTCTGGACCAACCTGACGGGGGCGACCAATCAGTCGTTGACCTACATGCTGCAGTGGGAAAGCCTGGCCGAACGTGAGACCAAGTGGAATGCGTTTCAGGCAGATGCGGACTGGATCGCCAAACGCGCGGCGACGGAAGCGCAAGCGATTATCGTGGAGCGGATTGAGGTGCAGTTTATGGCGCCTACTGCGTATTCCGCGTTGCGTTGAAAGGTTTTTGCCGTGGGGATGGGGGCAGATCCATTGCCGGGAGTGGGGCTGATATCGGTTCCGCCCTTACGGCGGGTCACTTTTCTTTCGGGAAAAGTAACCCAAACCATTTGCTCCTGGTTTGGCCCTGACTTCGTCAGGGTTCCCCAACGCTGGCCACGCTCCGTGGGCCCGCCGCGAAGGGCCATCCATGGCCCAGCGCGGCGCTCGGCCTGCACCCAAGTCGCGTTCGGCGGTGTCTGGGCTATCGCGTATGAAGATCAAGAGCCAGAGCAAGAGCGAACTTCGCGCTTGAAGGTGCACGTTATTACGGTGGTAAAGGGTCAGCCTGAAGGCCTGGTCCAACACCGACCTCTGTAGGAGCAGCCGGAGGCACGACGGCCGCGATGGCGGACGGTCAGACGACGCATCGCCACTTGAACCACCGCATCGCTGCCGTCGTCCCTCCGGCGTCTGCTACAAAAGGATGGCGAACCCGAAACCACGGTATCCGGCCAGTTATTGCACCGAATGCACCTCTGTCGCCGCCAGCAGTTCGAGCACGTTTTTCGAGGCGTTTTCGACGTGGAGCAGTGCGGCGGCGCAGGCGCCTTCTTCGTCGCGCAGTTGGATGTTGCGGACGATTTCCTTGAGTTCGGCGAGGGTGTGGGGCATGCGGCCTTCGCGGCCCAGTGACAAGGCGCGCAGGAGGCTGACGCGGTTATTGAGTTGTTCGAGCATGCCGCCGACGACGCGGCTTTGTTCGATGTCGAGCAGGACGTGGTAGAAGCGGCGTTTGATGTCGAGCAAGGCCGTGCCGTCGACGCTGGTGGTGCGGGATTGTTCGGCGAATTCGTCGAAGACTTCGCTCAGTTCGCCGATGTCTTCATTGCTCGCGTAGCGCACGAAGTTGCGCACGGCGAGGACTTCCAGTGCGCCGCGTACGTCGTAAATTTGCACAGCGTCTTTGGCATCCACTGATGCCACGTAGGCGCCGCGATGGGGCACCTGCTCCACCAGACCTTCGGCCTCCAGTTGCCGCAACGCTTCGCGCAATGAGGTACGGCTGACGTCCAGCGCGGTGTACAGCTGTTGTTCGACCAGGCGATCGCCGGGTTTGAAACGGCCCGAGATGATTTCATTGCGCAGTGCATCCTGCACTTGATGCCGCAAGGACGACGCCTGACGTTGTACTTTCATGCTGTATTCCTGAAGACCTGTAACTACGGTGAAGGCGACCCTGCCGTGTGAGGGTCACGTTGAATCTGCGGGACGATCCTCATGATGCGCCCCGCCGATAGCAATCGTATTGTATTACAGGAATTTTCGGGGAATTTAAATCGGCAGGTGATCTCAAGGGCGCCACGCGACAGAGCAACTGGCGGGTGAAGGTGTCCAATCGGTCAAGCGTGTGACGACCGAACCCCAGCACCTCCCGCCAGCCCTCTTTCGCGAGCCTGAGCGCGTATCCGACGAACGTTACTTCGTGAACGTCGTGTAGCTGTTGATCAGGTTGCGGTAGTTCGGGATGCGCTGGGACAGCAGGTTGGCCAGGCCTTCCATGTCGTTGCGCCAGTCGCGTTGCAGCTCGCAGGCCACGGCGAACCAGTTGACCAGTTGCGCGCCGGCAGCGGACATACGCGCCCAGGCGGCTTGCTGTACGGTTTCGTTGAACGTGCCAGAGGCGTCGGTCACCACGAACACGTCAAAGCCTTCTTCCAGCGCACACAGGGTCGGGAACGCCACGCAGACATCGGTCACCACACCGGCGATGATCAACTGCTTGCGGCCGGTGGCCTTGACCGCCTGGACGAAATCTTCGTTGTCCCAGGCGTTGATCTGGCCAGGACGGGCGATGTAGGGCGCGTCCGGGAACATTTCTTTCAGCTCTGGCACCAGCGGGCCGTTCGGGCCGGACTCGAAGCTGGTGGTCAGGATCGTTGGCAGTTTGAAGAATTTGGCGCAATCGGCCAGGGCCAGCACGTTGTTCTTGAACTCGTTCGGCGAGAAATCCTGCACCAGCGAGATCAGGCCCGTTTGGTGGTCGACCAGCAGGACCACGGCATCGTTGATGTCCAGACGTTTGTAGGGAACGGTCATGATTGACTCCATTGTGTAAATGACAGGTGTGTGGCGTTTCGTTTAGCGGCAGGCCAGCGAGCGACGCTGTCTCGTGCCCTCGCCCATCCCGCTCGGCGAGGGGGGGTCAGGCTCTGTTCAAGCGACCGTCACAGACTGTGTGAAAACTACTGCGGGCTGAGCGCCTTCGGCGTTACGCACATGATGCTGCGTTAAAAACAGGCGAGAAATGCTCATTTAGAACACCTGGAGTCGCTCGCGACCCCGGCCGTTTTTCGCCTGTTTTGCGTTGCCTCATCTTCACTCGTGACGTTTTTACCCACTCTGGTCAGAACGCGAAGCACGAACAGCCAAACGCACCCCAGAAGCCCTGGAAGTCGCTGACCGGCACTCTCGACATCCGGGCCTTGTCATGGCTGTGGGCATGCACGCCGCACGGCCCGCTGCATTGATGAACGACAGCGGCCAGCGGCGGGCCTTGACGCCAGTGGCCCGGGACCTTGGCCACCGGCGACCAGTCCGGCAGCACCGGCACGCTCGGCGGGGCCAGATCGTCGAATTCTTCGGTGGCGTACACCACCTTGCCGTCAACGAGGGTCAGCACCGACTCGGTCCACTTGATCGACTCTTCCGGCACGCTGAAGAAGTCCTGCGACAGGGCGACCACGTCCGCGAGCTGGCCGACCTTGATCTGGCCTTTCTTGCCCTGCTCGGACGAGAACCAGGCGCTGCCACGGGTGAACAGCTCCAGCGCGGTCTCGCGGGACAGGCCTTCCGGGTACAACGCCAGGCCGCCAACGGTACGGCCGCTGACCATCCAGTACAGTGAGGTCCACGGGTTGTAGCTCGACACGCGGGTGGCGTCGGTCCCCGCCCCCACGGGCACGCCTTCGGCCAGCATGCGCTTGATCGGCGGCGTCGCTTCGGCGGCCTGCTTGCCGTATCGGTCAACAAAATATTCGCCTTGGAACGCCATGCGGTCCTGAATCGCGATGCCACCGCCCAGCGCCTTCACCCGCTCGATGTTCTGCGGCGTGATAGTTTCGCAGTGGTCGAAGAACCATGGAATGCCGTTGAACGGGATCTCGCGGTTGACCTTCTCGAACACGTCGAGCATGCGCGAGATCGACTCGTCATAAGTGGCGTGCAGGCGGAACGGCCAGCGGTGTTCGACCAGATGGCGCACCACCGGCTCAAGGTCCTGCTCCATGCCAGGCGGCAGGTCCGGGCGCGGTTCGAGGAAGTCTTCGAAGTCGGCGGCGGAGAACGTCAGCATTTCGCCCGCGCCGTTGTGGCGCAGGAAGTCGTCGCCCTGATGCAGGGTCACGCTGCTGGTCCAGTGCTTGAAGTCGTTGAGTTCTTCTTTGGGCTTCTGGGTGAACAGGTTATAGGCGATGCGCACGGTCAGCTGGTTGGCCTCGGCCAACTGGGTGATGACGGCGTAGTCGTCCGGGTAGTTCTGGAAGCCGCCACCGGCGTCGATGGCGCTGGTCAGGCCGAGGCGATTGAGTTCGCGCATGAACTGACGCGTCGAGTTGATCTGATATTCCAGCGGCAGTTTCGGCCCCTTGGCGAGGGTCGAGTAGAGAATCATCGCATTGGGCCTGGCCACCAGCATCCCGGTTGGATCGCCCTTGCTGTCCCGCACGATCTCGCCCCCTGGCGGGTTCGGCGTGTCGCGGGTGTAACCGGCCACGCGCAACGCGGCGCGGTTGAGCAAGGCACGGTCATACAGGTGCAGGACGAACACCGGCGTGTCCGGCGCGGCCTGATTGAGCTCTTCCAGTGTCGGCATGCGTTTTTCAGCGAATTGGAATTCGTTCCACCCGCCGACCACGCGCACCCACTGCGGGGTCGGGGTGCGATCGGCCTGCGCCTTGAGCATGCGCAGGGCGTCGGCCAGCGACGGCACGCCTTCCCAGCGCAGTTCGAGGTTGTAGTTGAGGCCGCCACGGATCAGGTGCAAATGGGAGTCGTTGAGCCCCGGGATGACCGTGCGCTGGTGCATGTCGATGACCCGCGTGGCGCTGCCGCGCAGGGACATGATCTCGGCGTCGGTGCCCACTGCCACGAACTTGCCGCCGCCGATGGCCACGGCGCTGGCCTTGGGTTTTTCCGGGTCGACCGTGTGGAAATGGCCGTTGTAGAGAATCAGATCGACGTTCATCGCGCCTCCGGGGGCAGAAGAATGAGTGGTACCGACGGCCAGGCCGGCGACGGGGAATGAGGAGAAAACGGCTGCCGCAGCGCTGAGCAACGAGCTGTTGGCGACAAAGCGGCGACGGTCACTGTTGGCGGGGTCATCCTTCATGCTCGGCTCCGGGCAGCGGTTCAGGTTTGGCGTTCAGCCAGGGCGCGGCCAGCTTTGTCGCTTGAGGCATCAGCAGGTACACCACCAGCAACACGATGGTGATCGTCACCAGCATCGTGCTGATCACGTAGTTGGCGAGCAACGGGAACGCGCGGAAGACGGGGCCCCACAGCAGCGGGATCAGCAGGGTCAGCGGGCAGATCACGCAGAAGGTCACCACCGCCTGTTTCCAGCGTGGCGGCGGTGGCAGCTCGCTGGCCGGGACGAACCAGAATTCGCTGTGGCGATTGACCTCGGTGGTGTCGCCGTCGGCCAGCATGTGCGCCACTTCAGCGACCAGGTCGCGGCGCTGGGTGGAGCTGAGCCAGCTCTGCATGACCTCGGTGCAGGAGAAGCGCAGCACACAGGTGAAGGTGTGCAAACCGTCGGACTTGCCGCGAACGACGTCCACTCCGAGGTGCCCCGGATAGGTGCTGGCAATGGTGACCGTGCGTCGCAGCCAGGCTTCGTATTGCGTTTCCATCCCGTGCTTGACGCGGTGCTTGACCACCAGCGTAACGATCTCGTCGGGTGACAATGCTGACGGCGCGGGGATGTCGGCGGACTGAACGGTTTCAGGCATAGCGAAGCGCTCCCGGAAGACGAAGATTGAGCGCCAGACGACCCGGGCCGGCAATCAATACGCTGGCGAAAATGATGATCAGCAACCAGCCGAACTGGGCTTGCTCCACGCTCCAGTCACCGTGCACCACGATCAGCGCCACCAGCAGCAGCAACAACACCGGCACGCAGGCGAGCCGCGTCAGTACACCTGCGAGAATCAGCAGCGGACACAACACCTCGGCGAAAATCGCCATGCTCAGGGTCAGGGCGCCGCCCATGTGGAAAGGATCTTCAATCAACGTCAGTTGCGCGTTGTAATCGAGCAGCTTGGGCAAGCCGTGGACGAGCAGCAGAAACAGCGCGCCACTGACCCGCAGGAACAACAGCCCCAGGTCCAGCGCGCGGTCGTTTAAAGTCGAATAGCTCATTGCGCACCAACGGGTTCAGGAATACCGTCGCCTGTTGACGAGAGGGACGGGTCTTGAAGCCATAGTGTCGTGGCTGAATTGGAGGGTATTGAACGGACGTGCTGTGAATGGACGGTTTGTGCGTGGGAGCGGGACGGGTGAATCAGACAGACCGCATTCGCTGCCGAGATAATCGATCAGCGAATGAGGAGTGCCTACAACGCCGACTCAGTTGGCTTCCTGAATCTGCCCCTTGCGCTCCATGATCATCCGCTCACCGCTCTGCTGGCGCTGTTGTTGCAGGGAATCACCGTTCCCGCTGGAAGAGGGTGCCGATGACGAGCCACCCACACCATTGCCCGGCCTCAATCCCGGATTGGTGGTGCCCACGTTGCCGTTGTTGACGCCTCCGTTGCTCACGCCATTTTGCCCGGCCCTGTTATTGACGCCGTTGGTGGTCGAGCTGTTCGGCGCGGTGGTGTTGTTGCTATTACTTCCGTTGGTTCCGGTGGCGTTCGTATTGCTGCTGTTACTGCCGTTAGTGTGGGCGGCGTCAGTGCCGTTCGCGTTCGTGCCGTTAGTGCCCGTCGCATTGGTGTTTCCGCTATTGGTGCCGTTTGTTCCAGCGGCATTGGTATTCCCGCTGTTCGTACCGTTAGTGCCCGTGGCATTGGTGTTACTGCTGTTGGTGCCATTGGTCCCGGTGGCGTTGGTATTGCCGCTGTTACTGCCATTGGTGCCTGACGCCCCGGTTCCGGTCGCGCCACCGGTTCCGGCACCCGCAGCGCCACCCCCTGAGGCCCCGCCTCCCGCCCCGCCACCGCCAATGCCTGACGCTGCGAGCATCAAGGGCGATGAAACGGCGGATTGCGCCACCACGCCGCCCGATGCGACGGCGACCGCGATAAACAACAAGGGCATCAAGGTCTTGCGCGAATTGATCATTGTCGTCTCTCCAGAATGACTGCAAAGGGTATGAGCGTTCGAGGTCCGTCGAGCCACAGCGTTCGTTTTTTCTGCATCGACGGCCGCGCTGCGAGACCCCGATCACTACCCGAGCTTTCGGCGAGCACGGTGTCCGCCCGTCCATCGAAGCCCTGTAAATCCCCGATGCCCCTCGTTATGATCGGCACCCATGACCCACACACTGCCGATCCGCTCCCCCTGCCCGCCCGGCGCCTGCAACTGCGACCGCGACCGCCTGCTGGAGACCGACGGGGCCGACCAACGCATCCTCCGTCTGACTAAGCCTGAGGAAAAGCGCCTGCTCGAGCGGCTGGAAAACATCGCCAGCCTCACGGACCTCGAACACATGCAGCGGCGCCTGTACGAGCAACTTGGCATCCGTGTCGCCGTCGCCCCCGGTTTCAACGAAGTGCGCAGCATGCGGGGCATCGTCATCGACATCGACGACCTCCCCGGGCTCTGCCGCAAGACCCGCGCTGCCATCCCCGCCGCCATCCGCCGTGGCCTGGAAAAACGCCCTGAAATTGCCTGGAGCCTACTTAACGCTCATGACTTGTTGCGGGATGCTTGACGTCATCCCGTTCGGTCCGCCCCTGCGGCCTGTAAAGTTTTCTGGTTATATTCGGCGTTTTGTAAAAAAAGGGCCGATGTAAAAAATCTGCGGGCACGACAGCGTGATGTCGTTGGCCGCGCTCTTCACGCTTTCGACTTCATCGAACAGCAGGCTCAGCGCCTGCTGTTCGAAGCCCCCGCCCCAGACACTCAGGTGTAGCTACTTTTCCCATTGCGCCTTGGCAATCCCCAAGCCGTGCAATCCGTTGTACTCGGCGCGTTTGGGTGGCACCCAGCCTTCTAGCAACGCTGGCGCCAGGTCGTAGATTTCCACCCCCAGCGGGCGACAGACGCTGAGGGGATCCTGCGCATCAGGCCCCCACATGGGCAGGGAAAGGTCGCCACCGGGGCAGGTCGACAGGGCACAGAGCAGGTCGATCTCGGCGAAGAATTCCAGGTAGTCGCCCTGCTGCGCCGGGCAGGCCTTCATGAAATACATGTCGTCGTGGTTCAGGCCGGTGCATTGGAAGATATTGAGCACGTCGTGGACGTCGAACTCGGTCAGGCCATGGGGCAGCACGGCGCGGGTCAGGTTGGAGTGGCAGTGGTGATGGAAATCTTCACCGGTGAGCATTTTGTTGACGTAAGGGTCGCAACGGGTGCCGAGCAGGTCGTGCAAGCGCCCACCGTGTTCGTCGATGCCATACGCGGCCAGGCTGTCATCGGTGATGGTCACCAGCGGGCGCAGGAACGGCAGGTTCGACCACAGGCGATCATGGGTGGTGACGTGGGCGCCTTGTAGCTGCCGGGTGCGGGCCGCCCATAACCGTTCGCGAGGATCGTTGGCGTTCCACACATTGAAATCGCCCACCTGCGGCCCGACCGGTGTGGTGACGCGGAACACCTGCCCTGCCTTCACGAGCCACGCTCGCCCGGTGCGGATGGGCACTTCAAATTGCTCGACCAAATTGCGCTGATCCTGCGCCTGTCGAATGCGTTCGTAAAATGCCGTATCGACCTGCAAGGCCGAGCCTTTGCTGACCTGATAAGCGGCTGGGTAGTCTTTGTACATGGCAGTCTCCTGATGTAAGCGCGGCAGGTTCACGGGCAAACGGCGTGGGCCAGCAGCCACCTTCAGGCACTCGGTTGAGACCGATGGACGCCGCGCGCTGACCAAGCGCTGTGGCGGATGATATCGATACATTGGCGCCACCGCATGCGCTGCCTCACTGAATGCGTGGCGTTGCCGCGTATGACACCTTTCACGCCTCTTTATAGACAGATCAGGCCAGGCGCTTCAGTCGCATCACCTCCACAGCCTCTACGAGCCGCGCCTCCTCCCATCGTTCGCGCAACGCCAGTTCAAGCAATTGCTGCCCGGTCTGCGGCGCCATGCCGTGCAGCGGCGGGTCGGTATCGAGGTTCGTAGGGAAGGAATACCCGTCCGCGCTCATCGCGATTACCGCCTGCATGCCCGCCTCGTCCAGTTCCCCCTGCTCCACCCGCCTCAACAGCGACGGATACAGCGCCAGGATCATCTTCTCGCGATCAACGGTTTCCATCGGTTTACCGAAAGCCGAAGAGATTTGCAGCAGGTTGGCCATGCGGTACTGGTCAGCCGTGCGGTTGGTACCTGCTGCGTGAAACAGCGCCGGGTTGAAGAACAGCAAGTCGCCCTTGTTCAACGGCAGTTGCACCGCGTGCTGCGCGAAGTAATCGATGAAGCCCTGATCTCGCCATGCCAGGTAACCCAGTTCGTACTGCTGAGAGAACGGCAGCAACAGGGTCGGTCCGGTGTCCAGCGGCATGTCGGTGTGGACCACAGCACCTTGCAGCGTGAGGTGCTGCGATAGCCGATGCAACGGCAACGGAAAGCGCGCGACCACCTCATCGGTCTGGAAACCCAAATGGTAATCACGATGGGGTTGCTGCGCCTGACCACCGGGGGTGACCACATTGACCTGGGCTGTGGCCTGAAAATAGGGTCCCAGCCACGCCTCGGCGATCAGCCCCAGCAGCGGGTTGGCGTAGTACTCGATGAACGAATCCGGCGAGTGTTCGGCGGCTTTCTGCAGGGCATTCCAGAGCCGCTGATTGGCCCCGGCCTTGGCGAAATGGTCGGCGCGCACCACGTTGGCGGACTCGTCGGCAATGATCTGTCGGAACACCTCGCTATGCCGGTCGACTACGCCTGGATCGCCGTAGGCACCCTGTACCACCATCACCCCCGGCCCTTCGCTAAGCACGTGGTGCAATTCGCTCAGCAGCCCCTGACGGTCGTACCCCTGCGCGATGCGCAAGGCGTCCGCGCGGTACACGACCACCCGGTCGATCACCTCCTGCGAATGGGGGTAATCGGCAGCGCGCACTGACTGCTCGCACAGCGCAGCGAACGCGCCGACGTCAATGTCTCCCGGCTGGGCAAACAGGCTCATTGCCCGGCTCCAAGCAGCCCATCCAGCGTCAATGGCGCCTCGGGTCGCGGCGTCGAGCCGTCGCCACAGCCGATGATGCCCTGCTCCATGTCGATCACCGCGCCGGTGGTGATGCCCGATTGATCGGAAAGCAAATAGGCCACGCTGTTGGCCACTTCCTCGGGTTTGAGCAAGCGGCCGAATGGCGATCGCGCCTCGGCGCGTTCAAGCCAGCCATCCTCAGCGCCGTGGTACTGCCGCTGGATCTGGTCTTCGTGGGGGGTGTCCATCCAGCCGATGTTCAGGCCGTTGACCCGAATGCGGTTACGCAACGCGCTGAACGCGACGTTCTTGGTCAGGATTGCCAGCGCGCCCTTCGACGCGGCGTAAGCCGTGAGAAACGACTGCCCGCCATGCCCGGAAACACTGAGGATACTGACGATCGAGCCTTCGACCTGGTGGGCGATCATCAGCTTGATGCAGTCTTGCATCAGAAAAAACGGAGCTTTGACGTTGACCGCGAAAATTCGGTCGAACAGTTCCGGCGAGGTGTCGAGGATGCTGCCGCGATCCGACATGCCTGCGCAGTTGACCAGCCCGTGAACCGTGCCGAAGTGTTCCTCGGCGGCCGCGACCACGCGGCGGCAGTCCTCGACGTGCTCCAGGTCAGCCTCGACGAAGAACGCCTTGCAGTCCAGATCCGCCAGTTGACGGACCTGCTGCTCACCCTTGTCGCGGCTGCGGCCACAGAGGATCAGGCCGGCGGCGCCTCGTTGTGCGAGCGTGCGCGCAACTGCAGCACCCAAGCCCTGCGTGCTGCCCGTGACGATGAAGTAGCGACCGATGAACGACGTGGACAGATCTAATGCTGACATTCCCATCTCTCCTGCACTTATTGTTTTTGGCGGCAAATGAGCGCTGATCAAGACGGAATTTAATTTCCATCTGTACAACGAATGGAACTGAGACTAGCATTGCGCTCACCTCAATCTGGCCCGAATCGACCTCAACAAGACCTCAGCAGAGGCTCAGGAGATTCCATGCTCGACCGCGCACGACGTTTCTCCATCAAGCAGATTGCCGCCCAGGCGGGGGTCAGCAAAGCCACCGTCGACCGTGTGCTGCACGAGCGCGGCAGCGTGCATTACCAGACGCACCGGCGCATCAAGCAAGCCCTCGAAGAACTTGAAGCACAAGAAAAATCCGGCCCTGCCGTCGGCCGCACCTTTCACATCGATGTCATCCTGCACACCCCCAAACGCTTCAGCGACGCGGTGCAAGCGGCGATTCACGCGCAATTGGGCAGCCTTGCGCCCTTCCGCATCTTCCCGCGCTTTCACCCGTACCAAGAGATCGACTCGCCGTCCATGAGCGAGGTGATTCTGCGCTGCGTGAGCAAGGGCAGTCAGGGGGTGATCCTCAAGGCGGCGGACGAGCCCGCGATCAACGACGCCGTGAATCAGGTCACCGCGGCCGGCATTCCGGTGGTGACCCTGGTGTCTGACTTGCCGCAAAGCGAACGCATCGGCTACATCGGCATGGACAACCGCACCGCCGGGCAAACCGCGGCGTACCTGATGTCGCGCTGGCTGGACGCTGCCGCGCAGGACGTGGCGGTGGTCATCAGCAGCGAGCTGTTCAGGGGTGAAGAAGAGCGGGAAATGGGCTTCCGCACCTGGCTGCGCAGCCGCGCGCCGCATTTGCGGGTCATCGACATCTGTGGCGGTTTCGGGGTTTACCAACCCACGCTGGAACGGGTCAGTCAGGCATTGCAGGCGCATCCGACGATCAAGGCCGTCTACAGCGTCGGCGGCGGCAATCGCGCCATCGTCGATGCGTTCGCCGCACAGGGTCGACCGCTGGACGTGTTCATCGGCCATGACCTTGACCAGGAAAACCGTCAGTTGCTTGCCGAGGAAAAAATCGCCGCGATCATCGACCACAACCTGCAGATCGACGCCCGCCACGCGTTTCAGCACATCCTGCACTTTCATCGGCTGTGGAAGGTCGATCCGATCCCCGCTTCGCCCGTGCAGATCGTCACGCCGTTCAATCTGGCGCACTGATTTCAGCCAGGCGTTCCCATGACACGACAAGGAGATCCACCCATGCTACGCATTGCAGTTCTCGGCGCAGGCCGTATCGCCAACATCCACGCCGCCAACGTGGCGGCCAACCCCGAGGTGCAGCTGTCGGTGATCGCCGACCCCTGGCGCGAAGGCGTCGACAGGCTCTCGGCAAAGCTGGGCTGCGCGGCCGCGTACGACTGCGCGGAGGCCATTGAGCGGGACGACGTCGATGCGATCGTCATCGGGACACCGACCGACACCCACATCGACCTGATGTTACGCGCCGTGAAACGGGGCAAACCCGTTCTGTGCGAAAAGCCCATCGATCTGGATTTCGCAAAAGCCGCTCAAGCCGTGGACGACATAGAACGCTTGAACGGGCGCGTGATGCTTGGTTTCAACCGCCGTTTCGACCCGGACACCTTGCAGATGCGCAAGACCATCGCTCGAGGCGACATCGGTGACGTGCGTCAGGTGGTGATCACCAGCCGCGACCCTGGCCTGGCACCCGTCGAATACCTCACGCATTCAGGCGGAATCTTTCGCGACATGACCATTCACGACTTCGACACCGCGCGTACCCTGCTGGGCGAGGAGCCGGTTGACGTGATGGCCATCGCCAGCCGCCTGGTGGACCCGGGCCTGGCCCGGATCGACGACTACGACAGCGTCATGGTCCTGCTGCGCACGGCATCCGGCAAGCAATGCCACATCAACTGCTGCCGGGAAGCGGTATACGGCTACGACCAGCGCCTGGAAGTGTTCGGTTCCAAAGGCATGGTCCTCAACGACAACCACCGCCCCAGCACCGTGCGCACTTACACCGCCAGCCAAACCGAAGTCCGCGAACCTCTGGAGAACTTCTTCCTCGAACGCTACGCCGATTCCTACCGCATCGAACTGAACCAGTTCATCGACGCCGTTCGCGCGGACGCCCCGCTGCCGACCAACGCACGGGACGGGTTGAAGGCACTGCACCTCGCCAACTGTGCGCTGGAATCGATCAGGACCGGGCGCGCGGTGAAGGTCGAGGGCTGATGCGAGGCCCCTACGACGTAGCGTTTTTCGGCGAGGGGCTCCGCGTTGCGGACGTTTAGGCGGGAGCGACTGAATCCGCTCCCAGCGGAGCATCAGCACCCAGCGCGTTGCGTGCGGCGACGAAAGACGGCCAGAGGGTAGCAAACATGCTTTCATCTGAAATCGCGACTCCGTACATCCAGCCCTGTCAGCAGCGGGGTCAGGTCAAAGAGCCGTTGGGCAATGACGTGACGGACACCCTTCTGATACTCGAACTTGCCGAACACCTGCATCAATTGCGAACCCACTAACACTTTGCGCTGACGTTCGGCCAGGTCGCGCCAGACCACGACGTTGATCATCCCATGTTCGTCTTCCAGGGTGACGAAAGTCACGCCGCTGGCAGTGCCCGGCCTCTGCCGACCAACTGCCAGCCCGGCAACATTGATGTACCGTCCGTGTTCTTCGGTGAGCAAGTCTTTTGAACTGCGGAAGCGCTTGGCCGCCAGTTTGTTACGCAGCAGGGACAGCGGGTGCGGCCCCAGCGTGGTACCGAGGGTGTCGTAATCAGCCATCAGGTCCTGGGCCACACTCGGCAAGGGCAGCGCGACCTGGACTTCTTCACCGAAGCAGTCGTCGCCAAACAAAGGCCGCTGCACCTCGACGCCGGCAATTTCCCAGCGGGCGCGATGGCGATGGCCGACCAGACCGCGCAAGGCTCCGGAATCTGCCAGCGAGGCTCGGGCCCGATTATCCAGACCGGCGCGCACGCACAGGTCGGTCACGTCCTTGAAATCCCGCTCGGCGCGGGCGTGTTCGATACGCTTGGCGTCCTCCTCGCGAAACCCGCGAATCATCCGCAAGCCCATACGAATCGCCAGATTTTGCGAATAATCGCGCTTTTCCACCGGTTCCAGAGAGCAATCCCAGTCGCTGTAGCGAATGTCCACAGGGTGCACGTCAATGTGGTGGCGACGAGCGTCTTGCAACAGTTGATCAGGGCTATAGAACCCCATGGGCCAACTGTTGATCAGGGCGCACGTGAAGGCGGCTGGCTCGTGGCATTTGAGCCAGCAGCTGGCGTAGGTCAGCAAAGCGAAACTGGCGGCGTGGGATTCTGGGAAGCCATAGCTGCCAAAGCCTTTGATCTGTTCGAAGATACGATCAATGAAAGCCTTCGTGTAGCCCTTCTCGGTCATGCGTTTGCTGAGCCGGGCGTAATGAGGCTCCAGTCCGCCATGGCGCTTCCACGCCGCCATGGACCGGCGCAATTGATCGGCTTCGCCGGCGGTGTAATCCGCGGCGACGATCGCCAACTGCATGACCTGCTCCTGGAACAACGGCACGCCCAGGGTGCGCTCGAACACCGCTTTCAGTTCCTCGGAGGGGTAGGTCACCGGCTCTTCGCCGTTTCTGCGTCGCAGGTACGGATGCACCATGTCACCCTGAATCGGCCCGGGTCGAACGATCGCGACTTCGATCACCAGGTCATAGAAGGTTCTGGGCTGCAGCCTCGGCAGCATCGACATTTGCGCCCGGGACTCGATCTGGAACACGCCAATAGTGTCGGCGCGGCTGATCATCTCGTAGGTCGGTGCGTCCTCGGCGGGGATGTTGGCGATGGTCAGGTCATAGCCGCGATAACGGGTCACCAGATCGAAGGTGCGGCGCAAGGCGCTGAGCATGCCCAAGGCGAGAATGTCGACCTTGAGCAACCCCACCAGATCCAGGTCGTCCTTGTCCCACTGAATGATGGTGCGATCGGCCATGGCGGCGTTCTCGACCGGCACCAGGGTTTCCAGCGGTTGCTCGGAGATCACGAAGCCCCCGGGGTGTTGCGACAGGTGGCGGGGAAAGCCGATCAACTCCCCCGCCAGGGTCAGCACCCGACGCAGGATTGGGCTGTCGGGCTCGAAGCCTGACTCCTTCAGCCGCTCGGCGGGGGGCAGATTGTCGGTCCAGCGTCCACAACAGTCCGCCAGTGCGTTGATCTGATCGGGCGGCAAACCCAGCACCCTGGCCACATCACGAAGCGCGCCGGCGCCATGGTAGGTGCTGGCGACGGCGGTCAGCGCCGCCCTGCCCCGACCGTAACGGCGAAACACGTATTGCAGGACTTCCTCGCGACGTTCGTGTTCGAAATCCACATCGATGTCCGGGGGTTCGTTGCGCTCCTCGGAGATAAAGCGGGCGAAGAGCAACTGACCCTTGCCTCGAGACGGGTCAAGCTCAGTGATGCCCAAGGCAAAACAGACGGTCGAGTTGGCGGCTGATCCCCGTCCTTGACAGAGGATGGACTGCTGCCGCGCAAACCTGACGATGTCATGCACGGTGAGGAAATAGCTCTCGTAGTGCTTTTTGCCAATGATCTCCAATTCGTGATCGATGTTTTGCCGGGCGATCGGGGGCGTTCCTGCGGGCCATCGCTGGCGTGCGCCCTCTTCAGTCAAATGACGTAGCCAAGTGGTTGCCGTGTGCCCTTCTGGCACCAGTTCGCGGGGGTATTCGTACTTCAATTGTGCGAAATCGAAGGTGCAACGCCGAGCAATCATCAGCGTTTCAGCCAGCAAATCCTCAGGATACACCTCCGCCAACACCGCGCGGGGCCGCAAATGCCGTTCGCCATTGGGAAACAACCGATGCCCCGCTTCAGGCACGGTGGTGTGATGGCGGATGGCAGTCATGGTGTCTTGCAGCGCGCGACGGCCACGAGCGTGCATGTGCACATCGCCGCTGGCAACGGCAGGCACGCCGCAGGTCTTGGCCAGCGCTAACAGTGTCGACAGGCGCTTTTGATCGTCAGGCCCGCAGTGCAGCTGCACGCTCAGCCAAAGGTTGCGTGCGAACACGCCGCTGAGCCAGTCGCCCTGTTCGCGCAGTGCCGCGTTTGGCTGTTCAAGGTCGGGCACCCACAAGGCCAGTACACCTTCAACGGGCGGCTGAAAGTCTTCCCGCAGCAGGCTATATTCGCCCTTCTTGCTGCGTCTGCGCCCTTGAGTAATCAGCCTGCACAGCGTTTGATAGCCGCTCAGGTTCTCAGCCAGCAAGACGATCTTCGGCCCGTTTTCCAGGGTCATCTCGCTGCCGACGATCAACGGCAGACCGACTTCCTTGGCCGCCTGCCACGCCCGCACGGCCCCCGCCAGCGTGCATTCATCGGTGATGGCCAATGCCTGATAACCGTGCAGCTTCGCCCGTTCGAACAATTCCTGAGCGCTGGACGCCCCGCGCTGAAAGCTGAAGTTGGACAGGCAGTGCAGCTCGGCGTATTCGCAGCTCATGCGAACCAGCCATGCAGCCACAGGCCGCTGTCGTCGCCCACGCTGCGATACGCCCAGCCACGCTGGCCAGTGCGGGTTTCGATGAGGTAATAATCCCGTCTCACATCCCCGCCATCCCACCAGCCCGACTCAATGCGCTCAGGGCCGGCCAACACCTGCAGGCCAGGGTCAGCACACACTTCCGGCTCACGCAACAGCCAGCCAGGACGCGGCCCTGGAGTGAAGCCCATGGCAGGCTTGCTGAGCGACGTTGTCTGCCATGCGCATTCGGGACGATGGTCGGCATGGAAGCTCAGGCCAGTGACCGCCTCGTCGCCCAATCGGGCGCGTAATCGCTCGCGCAATTGCTCCCACGGCATGCTTTGCTGAGGGCGCTCATCGAACAGTTCCCGATGGGACGGTACGAACGCCGGCAGGTCCTTGGCTTGCAGCCTCAGGGCCCGAACCGGCGACGGCACGACGATCTGCTCCAGTCGTCCACGGGCCAATTCGAACAACATGTTCGCCTCACGCTCGGCGCTGAGCAGCCCCACCGGAATCAGCGTATCCGGCGCCGTACTGCCGACACTCGGAACATGTTCCAGATGAATGACAAAACGCTGGACGCCACTGTCGCGCCCGCCCAGAAACAACGCCAGATCGGCAATCATCCGCTTGAGCGGGAACAACAGGGCCTGATGGGATTCGACGTCGAAGTTCAGTTCGATGCGGGTCTCGAAATGGTCCGGCGGCACATAGCACTCCAGCGCCATGGGGCGGCGGCCTGTAAGGGTGTCCAGATGCTGCAACACAGCGGCCGGGAAGCGCCGTGCCAACGTATCGCGCGGCAAGGCCAGCACCTGTTGCAACCGATGCAACCCCATGCGCCCGAATGCGGTGGCCACGTCCTGGGACAAGCCGAGGCGATTGACCGGCATCTGTTGCAGCCGCTCCAGCAAGCTGTCGTTGCAGGTAACCGCCAAACCGTCGTGGGCATTGGCCAACATCCGCGCCGCCAGCGGATTGGGCGCAACCACGATGCGATGGCTGAAGCCCATGGCGGTCAGTTCCTGGCGCAACCGCGCTTCGAATACCGGCCAGGGGCCGAACAGGTTGAAACTCGACTCCACTTCCATCAGCAGCACGCGGGGGTATTTCAGGCTGACGTGAGAACTGAAGCGGTAGGCCCAGGCTGCGAGCAGACGGTGCCAGTGTTCGGTCTGCTTCGGGTCGTATTCCACCGTTTCGAAACCGCGGGTCATGGCGTGGGCTGCGGTCAGCGATTGACCGGCACGCAACCCCAGTTCGCGGGCGGCGGCATTCACCGTTTGTAACACCCGACGTTGCGCCGGGCCGCTGATCAGCGCCAGGGGTTTCTCGGGTTCGGCTCGACGACGCATGACGCCGTCCAGTGCCAGTTGCGGCAGCAGGACACAGGCCCAAAGCATGGAGACCTCACGCGTCCGTATTAAAGGGGATGGGGGATGACTGGGCCAGCCCGCCGCGGCACTTCAATACCCTGAGCTGACGGGGGCGCACATCGATGGCGATCCGCAGGGCGGCGGGCGAAGGGTTGGCGGCAGCGTGCTGACCGCGACAGGCAAAGGCCAGGGTTTCGCCGGTTTCTGCCGCCACTTGCAAGCGGCGCAGGGCTCGGTCGTCAACCTTGCCCGGCCAGGCCAGCACAGCGCCGCAACTGCCCGAGCGCAGGCATTGCTCCACGGCCCACAAGGCGTCAGTGTCGCGGGCCTGAATGATCGATAACTGACGCAGATCGACGCCCGCTGACTGCCATGCTTGGGGATACGGCACGAACGGCGGTGCCACCAGTACGATCCGCTCACCTGCGTTGGCCAGTCGCGCCAGGGTCGGCCACATCAAGCGCAATTCGCCACTGCCATTGGCCGGAATGAGGATTTCCGTGAGCGCGGACGGCGGCCAGCCTCCGATGGGCAGCGCAGCATCAAGAAGCGCATGCCCCGTGGGCTGAGCGGCGACCGGCTGAACCGGTAACCGGCCCTTCCAGACCCGACGCTCGTCCAGCAGCGCGTCGAGGCTGACCACGGCGCCCATCATTCCCGGCGCACCAGGCCGCAGAACACGCCTTCGATGGCGAAGTCCTGATCGGGACGCACGACAATCGGCGCGTAGGCCGGGTTGCGAGGCAACAGACGCAAGGTGTCATCACCCCGTTCCAGCCGTTTGATCGTTACCTCGCCATCGAGCCGCGCCACGACGATCTGCCCGTCCCGGGCCTCGGCGCTTTGCAGGATGCCGACCAGATCGCCGTCAAAAATGCCGTCCTCGATCATCGAATCGCCTGTTACCCGCAGCAGGTAATCCGGAACGCGCAGAAAGGTGCGACTGTCGAGGGTGAAGGTATCAGGGTTGTCCAGGTCGGGCCCGATGGGCGCACCGGCAGCCACCCGACCCAGTACCGGTATCTCGAGCATCTGGGCGCGCGGCGTGTGTTCGACCAGCCGAATACCGCGGGCTTGATTGGCCGTGACCTCGATGAAGCCTGCTTCCGTAAGGGCAAGTATGTGTTTGCGCGCCACGCTGCGAGAGGCGAAACCAAAGGCTTCGGAAATCTCAGCAAGGCTGGGCGGCTGGCCATTGTCGGCGATGCGATCACGGATAAACGTGAGTATGGCAGCGCGTCGGGGAGATAAGGTCGTCATGGAGTACATTTGTACTCTTTTCAGACCTTACTTGCCAGCGCCGTTTATCAGACGATGAACGGGCCTTGGCCCGCTGCACATGTAGATTTGAGCTGAACACCAGAGGGGCGCATTGCGCACACCCCCTGGCAGTGATGGCCCTGAACCACCAAGCGCGACTCAATGAAGGCGTTATCCGAACAGCGCCTGAATCTGCCCGTAGCTCAAGGTGCTGTGGGTGAGCGGTTCCGAGCGCCCTTCTGCAAGGAAATCGCGACCCAGTTGTTCAGCCAGGCTCAGAACCGTGATCGCCACACTGGAACCGGCGCTCAGGCGATGCACGCCCAGTTTTGCCAAGCCTTCCGCGTCCGGCAGACCCGGCCGGGCCAACACGTTGATCGGCAGGTTGATGCCCTGAACGAGGGTTTTGATCGAGTCGGTGTCCACCACTGCCGCAACGAACAGGCCGTCGGCACCTGCTTTTTCATACAACTGGCCGCGTTTAAGGGTCTCCTCGACCTTCAGGTTGTCAGCCACCAAATTCGCCAGGTACACATCGGTGCGGGCGTTGATGAACACGTCCAGACCGTTGTTGGACGCCATGCTTTTGATCGCTTCGATCTTGCGCGCCAGCAAATCAGGTGCATCGGGACCGTCTTCGAGATTGATACCGACGGCCCCCACGTCCAGCACGCGCTTCACGTTTTCGGCGACCGTCTTTGGATCGTCCGAATAGCCGTGCTCGAAATCCACCGACAGCGGCACCTTGACCACCCGTGCGATGTTCGCGGCGGCATGAAGGGCGGCCTCCAGCGGAAACGCACGCTCATCGGGATAGCCCTGGGTCCACGCCACCCCCGCGCTGGTGGTGGCAATGGCCTTGGCGCCGAGGCTTTCGAACAGCAGCGCACTTACGGCGTCCCAGGCATTGGGCAAACGCAAAACGGTGGTTTGGTGGTGCAGGTCACGGAACGTCTTGGCAGAAGCAGGCATGTTCAACTCCATGTGAAGATGACGGGTCGATCACTGTGGCATGAGGGGCTTGAGTCTAGAACAGCGAGGCCTGGGCGAATCCCATCGCGTCGAGATTCTTTTTCAGCGCTGCTGGCATCGCGCCCTCCCGCGTCAGCAGCCATTCCTTGGCTGACAGTCCACCGGCAAACCCGGTGAGCGCGCCAGAACTGCCGATCACGCGATGGCAGGGCGCAACGATAGATATCGGATTCTTGCCGTTGGCGCCCCCGACCGCGCGTACGGCGGCAGGGTTGCCGATTTCGATGGCTATTTGCAGGTAACTGCGGGTTTCGCCGAACGGAATTGCCAGTAAGGCCTGCCAAACTTTTTTCTGAAATTCAGTGCCGTGAAAGTCTAGCGGCAGATCGAATTGGCTGCGGGTGCCGGCGAAGTATTCCGTGAGCTGCTGTTCGACCTGATTGAGAATGTCGCTGCCCAAATCTTCAGTCATCGGCCCCAGGAGCACGCGATTGGGCCGGTCGTTCTCCCAGAGAATGGCGGCCAGCGCGGGGCCCTTGGCCACCAGTTTCAGCTGGCCCACTGGGGAGTCGATGAAGCGGTAAGTGAAGTTCATGGAGGGCGCCTCGTCTTTCGCAATGCGCCGATCATAACCGGGCCTGCCAATGGAACCATCCAGATCTTGCGGTCGAATTCGACGCAGAAATCTCAGGAGGGGCACCCCACCGCACCGCCGTTCAGGTTCTGTTTGTAATTCTCGTACTGCAAGGTCGCCTTGCCGTTGTTCCACTTCAGGGTCAAGACCAGGACGGAGTCGAAGTCATCGCCAACCCAGTCATCGACCAGCTTGAGATCTTTGCCGGAAGCCTCTTCGGCGACCTTGTTGATCAATTCGGGTAGGTAGCCGTGGGACCAGGCGGTGTAGATGGTGGCGTCGTGGTATTTGTCACGCATCAATTCGTCGGCGAGGTCGCTGGTGTCGTTGGCGGCGAAGTCGATGTTGATCGGCAAGCCGAGTTTGATGGCGCTGGGGCCGACCGTCATCAAGGGGCGCAGGTAACTGTAGGAATGATCGCCCTCACCCTCTTCAACGTGGCGACTCGGGTTCGCGGCAAAAATGAAATCGGCCTTGCCGAAGGTTTCCGGCAGCACGGTCGAGAGGTCGATGGCGCGGTTCAGGCCCTGGCAATTCAACTGGCCTAACCCCATGTCGGGTTTTTCGGCGTGGCGCAGGAACACCAGGGTTTGGGTGCCGTTCTTGGGCTCCGCGTGCACGCCTCGGCCCACCGTGAACCAGAAGACTGCCGAGCAGATCAGCAGAATCGGCAGCAGAAAATAGGCGATGCGTTGCAGGACTGACGAGGTAATCGGGGTTTTGAAAGAGGTCATGATGGCCTGATTTCTTGTGATGCATGAAAGGCTGAGCGCCCTGTGCTACGTCCCTGTCAACTGGCGTTTCGCTAGCGGATGCAGACTAACGAAGCTTTATGTCCGTATGAAGAATGACTATGAGAGTTGAAATGACTTCAGAGGTTGCAGGCAAGCCCCTGATTTGTTGGATTATTCGCCGAACGGTATGTAAGTGGATGTGTCGTCAAGCTTCACGCCACGGCCTCTCGCACCTTGTATCGACTGCAGACGACGGCACTCACCACCACCGCCAAACCCGCCAGGCTGTAAACCCACGAGGGCGAAGCGATCGGCAACAAAACACCGGCCAGCAAGGGTCCGACCCCCGCACCGACGTCGCGCCAGACGGCATTGCCCGCCAGCGCCTGCACCCGCCCTGCTCCCGGATTGCGCTCTGCCACCAGTGTGGTCACCAACGGCAGTTGCAGCGCACGGAGGATCAGTACGCCGCCCGCACCGATGATCAGCCAGTGAAAGCCAAACGCCGTCAACGCAAGGGTGGTCAGCGCAGAAAACACCACCAGCATGCGCACCGCCCCATAGCTGGCAGCGGCACGCCCGCCGAGCGGGCTCAGCAGCATCTCTGAGACGTAACGCAGCGCCAGCAGCACCCCGGCGATGAACACCGCATTGCCGCCCAATATCGACTGCGCCTGCAGAGACAGGCCAAAGATGAACAGCCCGTCCAGCGCGACGCCTTCGATGAAGGACCACATGGCCACGCTGTCTGGCGCCTTGAAGCGACGCCCGGTCGCCGTGGGCATGGCGTGAGGAATGTTCGGCAGTCCTCTGGCGATGATCAGCCCGATGAGGGAGAACAACGCCAGAATCAAGAAGATCACGCGTGGGCCGAAATACAGGCTGACCAACGCGCCCAAGGGCAACGCCAACATCGGTCCGATGGCAATGATCGCCCGAGAGGTGCCGGAGCGACGTGCAGCGCCGGCAGGTTCCGAGGTCGCCAGGGCCTGGGTAGACAGATTCAAGGCGGCGTAGCTCAGGCCCCACCCCAGACGCAAGATGAGCAGCCATCCAAAGCCGGTGATGAAGGAGTTGCCCAACGCGCACACCATCGACACCAGCGCCGCCAAGGTCAGCGCGGCCCGATCGCCTCGTTTGGCATAGAAGCGCACCACATAGCTGTAACCGAATATCCGCACCAATCGGTTGGCTGCCAGCAGCACCCCGGCCTCGGCAAGACTGACGCCAAACGCATCCGCGTTCATCGGCATCAGCAGATACAGCAGGACGTCACTGGGCAGGCACAGGCTGAGAACGGTCGCCGAACGGCGTGACGCGGCATCGGCATCTCGGGCAGTGGCAGACATGTGCGGAAAAGTCCTGTAACACAGTTGAAAAAAACAGCATGCAGACCCTGTCGAACGCTGACAACTGTTTAGTCCGGATTTTTTCGCACTGTTTGCTCGCCAACAGCTGTTCAACACACTGTTGATCACGCAACGGTATTTTCTCGTTCACTACCCTCTCCAGCCCCTGACTGGCCGCCCTGACGTTCATGGCACAGAGCCTGCATTATTCCATTTACGCAGGCTGACTGGCGCTGACTGCCCATTTCGACATAAGCAGCCCTGTGCAGCTTCATTCTCCATTTCTACCGGACTTGACCATGACCGCGTTCTCTCGCCTGCCCTCTTCCCTGAAACTCCTGGCCAGCGCGCTTGCGCTGAGCCTGCAACCCTTCGCCCATGCCGCTGAAGCGCCGCCGGCCGAGGTGCATCTCGATTACGCCTATTACTCACCCGTCAGCCTGGTGCTCAAGCATTTCGGCTGGCTGGAGAAAGCCTTGCCCAATACCAAGGTCAGCTGGGTCTTCAGCCAGGGCAGCAATCGCTCGCTGGAATACCTGAACAGCGGGGGCGTGGACTTCGCCTCATCGGCCAGCCTGTCCGCCGTGCTGGCCCGTGCCAATGGCAGCCCGATCAAGTCGGTCTACGTCTATAGCCGCGCCGAATGGACCGCGCTGGTGGTGCGCAAGGATTCGACGTTGCAGTCCGTGGCCGACCTCAAAGGCAAGAAAATCGCCGCCACTAAAGGCACCGACCCGTACCTGTTCACCCTGCGCGCCCTGCAACAGGCCAAGCTGGCCAAAGACGATGTGGAACTGCTGCACCTGCAACACCCGGACGGCCGCATCGCGCTGGAGAAAGGCGACGTCGATGCCTGGGCCGGTCTCGACCCGCACATGGCCGCCAGCGAGATTCAGGCCGGCTCGCGTCTGCTTTATCGCAACAAGGACTTCAACAGCTATGGCGTGGTCAGCGTGACTGAGCGCTACGCCAAAGAACACCCGGAAGCGATCAACACCGTGTTGCGCGCCTATGAACAGGCCCGCGAATGGTCGCTGAAAAATCCTGAGGAACTGGCGAAGTTGCTGGCCACAGAATCCGGTCTGCCACTGGATGTCGCCAAGCTTCAATTGACCCGCACCGACATCAGCAGTCCGCAATTGACCGACAAGGACGTCACGGCGTCCAAGGCTGCCGCGCCGATTTTGGTGTCGGAAGAGTTGGTGCGCAAAGGCACGAATGTCGATCAGGTGATCGACCAGCTCATCGATCCGAGCTTCGGCAAAGCCGTCGTCGCCAAGCCATGAGCCATTCCCGGGGCGAGACGCTGAGCAGCGAAGCCGTCGCACCGGTTGACACCACGACCGCCGCGCCCTACCGCTGGCGCGGGCGACTCAAGGGTCTGGTAGTACCGGCGGCGATTCTGGTGGTGCTGGAAATCGTCGTCCGCATCGGTTGGGTGCAGTCGTACCAGATGCCTGCGCCCAGCGAGATCTTCACCACGCTGACCGATCTGGCGAACGGCGCATTGTGGAAACACATCAGCGCCAGCCTGTTGCGGGTGCTGAGCGGCTTCGGCATCGGCGCGGCCCTGGCCCTGCTGTTTGCTGCGTGGGTCGGGTTGAGTCGTGAGGCTGAGGCCTATCTCGAGCCGACCTTCGCGGGTTTGCGCTCGATTCCGAGTCTGGCGTGGGTGCCGCTGTTGCTGCTGTGGCTGGGCATCGGCGAAACCTCGAAGATCGTGCTGATCGCCATCGGCGCGTTCTTTCCGGTGTACCTCAACGGCGTCGCGGCGATTCGCGGGATTGATCGCAAACTGGTGGAGGTGGGCAAGATGTACCGCTTCAGCCAGCGGCAAATGATCCTGCACCTGTTCCTCCCCGCCGCCCTGCCCGGCCTGTTCACCGGACTGCGCTCGGGGTTGAGTCTGGCGTGGATGTTTCTGGTGGCCGCTGAACTGATTGCAGCGACCAAAGGCTTGGGCTATCTGCTCAGCGATGGTCGTGAAACGTCGCGTCCGGACATTGTGCTGGCGGCAATCATCGTTCTCGCATTGCTGGGCAAAATCAGTGACGGCGTGCTGGCGATGCTGGAGAAGCGGTGTCTGGCGTGGCGGGATACGTTCAAAGGCAACGGCTGACAGTCCATCGACCGATACGGCGTCATCGCGAGCAAGCTTGTGTCTT
>NZ_DDHJ01000004.1:0-201920 GCF_002338065.1 Pseudomonas sp. UBA1879
GGATCAGCCACAGATGTGTTGCTGACACTCAGCATTCGCCAGCAAGCCGGCTCCTACAGAAAACGGCAACGCTTCGCGTGCGTCCGTTACACCCTGAACTGATTGATCAACCGACGCTGTTGCTCTGCCAGTTTGGTCAACTCCGCACTCGCCTGGCTCGACTCATCCGCGCCGCCCGCCACTTCGTTGGCCACCTGACCAATGTTGATCACGTTGCGGTTGATGTCGTCGGCCACGGCGCTTTGTTCTTCGGCGGCGCTGGCGATCTGGGTGTTCATGTCGTTGATCACCGACACGGCCTTGGTGATACTTTCCAGCGCCTGCGCCGCTTCGGCCGCATGGCCCACGCTCTCGTCGGTCTTGGTCTGACTGTCTTCCATGACCTTCACGACCTGCCGGGTGCCGCTTTGCAGCGCCTGAATCATGTTCTGGATTTCTTCGGTCGCCTGTTGCGTCTTCTGCGCCAGGTTGCGCACTTCATCGGCCACAACCGCGAAGCCGCGGCCTTGTTCGCCCGCCCGCGCCGCTTCGATGGCCGCGTTCAGCGCCAGCAGGTTGGTCTGCTCGGCGATGCCGCGGATAGCGGTCAGGATCGCATTGATGTTCTCGCTGTCTTTGGCCAGCGTCTGCACGACGCCGACCGCACGCCCGATTTCCACGGCCAGCTCGCTGATGGAGTTCGAGGTGTTGTGCACGATGCGCATGCCCTGGTGCGCGGCATCGTCCGCATGGTTCGCGGCTTGTGCGGCTTGGGTCGCGTTACGCGCCACGTCCTGAGCCGTCGCCGTCATTTCGTGCACGGCCGTCGCCACCAGATCGATCTCGGCCATCTGCTTGTGCACGCCGTTGTTCGTGCGGATGGCGATATCGGCGGTGTGTTCGGACGAATCGCTGACCTTCTGCACCGAGGTCACCACTTGGCTGATCATGACCTGCAGCTTGCCGAGGAAGGTGTTGAAGCCCGTGGCGATCGCCCCAAGTTCGTCGGCACGATCGCTGGTGAGGCGCCGCGTCAGATCACCTTCGCCTTTGGCAATGTCGTCGAGCATCACCACCATCTGCTTCAGTGGCCGGGCGATCCCGCGCCCTACGAACCAGACGATCAGCAGACCCAGTGCGGCGATCAGCAGGCCGACCATGGTCATGCCGAAAATGTCGGTTTCACGCTGATGGGCCAGGTCTTTTTGCAGCGCTTGCAAGTCGGCCATCACCGCGTTGACCGGCACCCGGATCATCAACGTCCAGCGCGCATCCGTTTCACCAATGCCGAACGGCAGGTACAGCTCGATATGCCCATGTTCCTGGTCGATGTCGTAGCTCACTTCGCCCTTGACGATCTTGCTCAGGTTCGCGACTTCGTTGGCGTCGAGGATGTCACTGGCCTTCTCGCCGAGCTTGCCGGTGTCCTTGGTGTAGGCGACCAGGCGGCCGTTGGTGGCGATCAGCGCCATATCACCCGCACCGTCGTAGAGTTTTTTGTCGGCGCTTTCGAGCATGTCCTGAATGAAGTTCACCGACAGGTCCGCGCCGACGATGCCCTGAAACTTGCCGTCGAGCATGATCGGCTCGATGAACGACGACAGCATGACCATCTTGTCGCCGACCTTATACGGCGCCGGGTCGATCACGCAGGGTTTGCGGGTTTCACGCGAGCACAGGTAGTACTCGCTGGAGCGAATGCCGGTGGAGAGGATTTTGGTGTCTTCGAGGCTGGCGAGTTTTTCCAGCTTGAATGTGCCGTCCGGTTTGCGATACCACCAGGCCATGAGGCGGCCGTCCTTAGGGTCGACGCCGGTGATCGGCGTTTCAGCGTAGGCAGCGTCGTTGTGATCCAGCGCGTCTTTTTCCCAGCCGATGTAGGCACCGAGAATTTTCGGATTTTGCACCACGGTTTCGTGCAACACGTTGAGCAGATGCTCGCGGCTGACTTTCAACAGCGGCTCGCCCTTGCTGTCCTTCATGCCCAACGCGGCGTTCACCGTGGCGAGGCCGGCCGCGGTGTGCAGCGGCGCTTCCAGTTCGCGCTGGATTTCACTGGCCTGGGTGCGCGCAATGGCGGTCAGGCGTTGCTGGATCGCCTGTTCGAACTGAGCGGTTGTGCGTTTATCCACGAGCGCCTGTGTGCGCGCACCGGAAAACAGCGAATACAGAACGAGGGCCGCCACTACGCTGAGCACAATAGCGCCTGCCAATGCGGCAACTGAGGACTGGATCGATTTGAACTTCATGGTAGCTCCGGACAGGGCATTGCGCCTGAAGGAGATATCGCCTTATCGCGAACTTTAATGAGCGCATTCCGACGAAGTGGCCGCTTTTGAACGGGACGGGTCGTAATTGGGCATGTCGCTCGCAGCCCAACAATTCCAAGGGGTTCAATCGTTCGTCAGCGGCACTGCAGGAACTAAGGGAAATGTTTTGTCTCTGTTACATGCGTGCCATTTTTATCGGCTGTTCACATGGCAAACGGCTTCTATCTGGCACTTGTCGGGCGTACCGCCTAGCATGAACGCCTTGTTTTTACGGAGATACAAAATGCGCAAGACCTTTGCTCTTTGTGCCTTGAGCGCAGCGCTGCTGGTGGCAGGCTGTCAGGCCGTGAACACCACCAGCGGAGACGCGGTGGGCGTCGAACGCAAGCAGTACATGTTCAGCATGCTGTCGACCGATCAGGTTAACCAGATGTATGCGCAGTCCTATCAGCAGACGGTCAGCGAGGCGTCGTCCAAAGGCGTGCTGGACAAAGACAGCGAAGAGGCCAAGCGCGTGCAGGCCGTCGCCAAGCGTCTGATCGCACAAGCGCCGAAGCTGCGTCCGGATGCCGCGCAGTGGCAGTGGGACGTGAACCTGATCAAGAGTGACGAGCTCAACGCCAACTGCGGACCCGGCGGAAAAATCATTGTCTACAGCGGTCTGATCGACACCCTCAAACTCAGCGACGACGAGCTGGCGGCTGTGATGGGGCATGAAATTGCCCACGCATTGCGTGAGCACGGTCGTGAAGCGATGTCCAAGGCCTACGGCATTCAGATGGCCAAGACCGGCGCCGGTTCGCTGCTCGGTCTGGGGCAGGACAGCCTGGCGCTGGCTGACACCGTGGTCAATTACAGCCTGACCTTGCCCAACAGCCGCGCCAATGAAAACGAAGCGGATCTGATCGGACTGGAGCTGTCGGCTCGCGCCGGTTATAACCCCAATGCCGCTATCACCCTGTGGCAGAAGATGCAGGCACAGGCGGGGGCATCGCAGCCGGAATTCATGAGCACTCACCCGGCGTCATCCAACCGGATCGCTTCGTTGCAGGCCGCGATCCCGAAGGTGATGCCGCTCTATGAGCAAGCGCCGAAGGGGTGATTGGCTGAAGTGCGCCGCTTGATCTGTGGGAGACGCCGGAGGTAAGACGGCAGCGACTGCGATGTGTCAGTGTCGATGCGTTGTCTGGCACACCGCCTTCGCTGCCGTCGTACCTCCGGCGTCTCTCACAGGGAGGGTGCCGTGCCTGAGATCTCCAGCAAACGCTGAATCTCAGGCAGGAGTCGGGAGGGGACTTACACCCAGCCGCTCACTTGCATCGCCTTGTACACCGCCACGATGGCGAGGATGAAGAACGCCCCCGCTGCCAGGCGGCGGATCAAGGTGAGGGGCAGCTTTTCCGCCGCGAAGTTACCCGCCAGCACCACCGGCACATTGGCCAGCAGCATGCCCAGCGTTGTGCCCAGAATCACCAGCCACAAGTACGAATACTGCGCCGCCAGCATGACCGTCGCGATCTGCGTCTTGTCGCCGATTTCGGCGAGGAAGAACGCGATCAGCGTGGTCATGAACGGGCCGAATTTGCGGCCGGTGTTCGCTTCGTCGTCGTCCATTTTGTCTGGAACCAGCGTCCACAATGCAGTGGCGGTGAAGCTCGCGGCTAGGATCCAGTGCAGCACGGCGTCGGACAGGAAGCTGCTGAACCAGGCGCCGACGGCACCGGCGGCTGCGTGGTTGGCGAGCGTGGCTGCGACTATGCCAGCAATGATCGGCCAGGGCTTGCGAAAGCGGGCTGCGAGAATGAGCGCGAGGAGTTGGGTCTTGTCACCGATTTCGGCCAGTGCGACGACTGCGGTGGGGACCAACAGGGATTCCAGCATCAGGGTTTCCTAAGGGGCGGGACAACACGGCTATGACACGTACAACCTCCCCGCCCCGGGTCAGGATGTTCGTGTCATAGGTCTTGTCAAACCGCTGATCCGTCTAATGCGGATTCTGGGTCGCACGCACCATGGTCTGGAGACCAAGTATGTTGATGCGCGCCGGACGAGCGTGGCGCTCGTGGGAGACTACTCCCCTAGGACGGAGCGGATTCTGCCTACCGAAATTTGGTTCGGCAAGCGTTAATTTCACGCGCGTTTGGCGCGATAAATCCGGAAGCCATTCCCTTCGGCCATGACGGCACATACGCCAAGATGCTGCTCGATGATCGGCTGGTAGCGCAGGAAGCTGTTCGCGACCAAGCGCAGTTCGCCGCTTTTTTTCAGATGTTGGCGTGCTTTTCTCAGCAGGTTTTCAGTGGCGGCGTAATCCGTGTGTACCCCGGTGTGAAAGGGCGGATTGGTCAGAATGACGTCCAGGTATTCGGGCGCGGCGTCGATGCCGTCGCCGGTAATGACCTCAGCTTCCATACCATTGGCTGCCAACGTCAAACGGCTGCTCGCCGTGGCGAAGGCGTCAACGTCAAGCAACGTCACCTTCATGTCGGGGTTGCGCCGTTTGACCGCAGCACCCAGAACGCCCGCGCCGCAGCCGAAGTCGAGCAAATGGCCAGTGGGCAGGCGATCAAGGTTGTCCAACAGCAGAGCAGACCCACGATCCAGGCGGCCATGGCTGAACACGCCGGGGAGGCTGACGACTTTCAATGGGCCGCCTGGCATTTCGATCTCGAAATGTTTGGCAAGACTGTTCAGCTCAACGGGGTGGGGAGCTTTTTCCACGGTGACCTGCCACAGCTGGCAATGCCGGGCGCTGTCGAGTTTGCGCGCGCGACCGAAGGGGCTGAGCTGGCGGGCCGCCGCTTCGATGCCTGCGCGTTTTTCCCCCACCAGGAATAATTCGCGACCCGCCAGCCGTGACGCCAGGGCATTGAGCAGGTAGTCGGTGAGGTCTTTGGCTTTAGGCAGGAACAGCACCGCAGCCTCTAAGGGCTCAGTAGGGGCGTCGGTGCCGAAATGGATACGACCGCCGAAGCGGGTGTCCAGCGCGGCAAAATCCCCCCCATGCCAGCTCCACCCACGCGCGTTGGGCAGCGTGCCCAGTAAGTCATCGGCGGGAAGGTTGGCGAGCAGCAACGAACCCTGAAAAAGCTCGGCCTGACGGAGTAACACTTCACTGCGCGGGTCCATCATCGGCTCCTGAAAAAAGAGCGGAGTTTAGCAGGAGATGCAGCCGGTACACCTACTGTAGGAGCGCGCTTGCCCGCGATGGCGGTGTTCCTGAAGCGTGACACCCCGCCATCGCGGGCAAGCGCGCTCCTACGGCTTTCCGCCAGAATCAAGAGCCGATCTGGATTGCGCAACGGATCAGCCAATCACCCGAATCGGCGCCCCGGCGTAGAACGCGAGAGCGTTTTCGTTGATTTGGCCGACGATGCGCTGGCGGGCTTCTCGGCTGCCCCATGCGCTGTGCGGGGTGACGATCAGGCGGGGAATGTCGCCGGACAGCAGCGGGTTTCCATTCACGGGCGGCTCTACCGTCAGCACATCGGTGGCCGCGCCTCCCAGATGGCCGTTGCGCAGGGCATCGGCCAAGGCCTGTTCATTGATCAGGCCGCCACGGGCCGTGTTGACGATGAACGCATTAGGTTTCATCAGGCCCAGTTCGTGAGCGCCGAGCATGTCGCGGGTGTGTTCGTTGAGCGGGCAGTGCAGCGTCAGCGCATCCACTTGCGGCAGCAATTCATGCAGCGGCACGCGGTCCGGACGGGCAGGACGCCCCGGAATCTGCCCCAGCACCACACGCATGCCAAAGGCTTCGGCCAGCTTCGCCACCGCGCCGCCCAGTTCACCATGCCCCAACAGGCCGAGCGTTTTGCCTTCCAGCTCGACAATAGGGAAATCCAGCAGGCAGAACTGTTTGGATGTCTGCCACTGGCCCTGTTGAATCGCCCGCTGATAATCCGGCAGGCGCGTGGCCATTGCCAACAGCAACATCAGCGCGTGCTGCGCCACTGAGGGCGTCCCGTAACCCTGGCAGTTGCTGACCACGACGCCATGTCGGCGCGCCGCTTCGAGGTCGACGTTGTTGACACCTGTGGCCGTGACCAGCACCAGCTTGAGGTCCGGGCATGCGGCGAACGTGGCAGCATCGATCATGATCTTGTTGGAAATCACTGCATCTGCGCCTTGCAGACGCTCGATCACCTGGTCCGCGGTGGTGCTCGAATGCAAGACCAGTTCACCGAAGGTTTCACGCCAGGGGGTCAGGTCCAGATCGCCAAGATCCAGAGACGTGTGATCCAGGAAAACGGCTCTGCGTTGATTCGACATCAGCTGTACCTTTTGCAGGGTGATTTGGGAGCGTAAGGTAGCCAACGTAACAGCACATGTCATTGGCATAAAGAGCCCTGGAGACCCCTCGATGTACTGGACGGAATTTTTCACTGTCGCCCTCATTCACCTGCTCGCCGTGGCCAGTCCTGGGCCGGACTTTGCGGTAGTCGTGCGCGAGAGCGTGACCCACGGTCGCAAGGCGGGTACCTATACCGCCATGGGTGTGGGAACCGCGATTCTCTTGCATGTCGGCTATTCACTGCTGGGTATCGGGCTGATCGTGTCGCAGTCCATCGTGCTGTTTAACGCGTTGAAATGGGCGGCTGCGGCGTACCTGCTGTACATCGGCTTCAAGGCCCTGCGCGCCAAGCCGGCCAATGCCTCGGACGCGCCGGTCAATATCGCCAAGGGCGAGCGCAGCGCTCGGGGCGCTTACACCGCAGGTTTCGTCACCAATGGCTTGAACCCAAAAGCGACGCTGTTTTTCCTGTCGCTGTTCACCGTGGTCATCAACCCGCACACCCCGATGTGGGTTCAGGCCGGCTATGGCGTTTATCTGGCCATCGCAACCGGTCTGTGGTTCTGCCTCGTCGCACGTCTGTTCAGCCAAGAACGCGTCCGCGCCGGTTTTGCCCGCATGGGGCACTGGTTTGATCGGGCGATGGGCGGGGTGTTGGTTGCGCTGGGGCTGAAGCTGGCGTTGACCGAGATACATTGAGTTCACGATCCCGTTAAGCCTGTAGGAGTGAGCGTGCTCGCGATGGTGTCGAGTCAGTCAGGACAACTGGCTCAGGCCCACTGCTGTCGCGAGCAAGCTCACTCCTAAAGCGAATTTCTTCCGTTTCAACTGATTTAACCGCCGCAATGCCTCGGATACTCCCGAGGACTTTCTCCCAAGAGCGGTGCGATCCCGTTCGCGACAAGCCGTTTCACCCTGACAGATGGCGCAACGGCTGCAGGGTCACTCGTCAAACGAATCATCCCTTTGGCTGATTTGGCTGGCGAGTGAAGGCCCTAGAGTGCATATTTTCAGCACCGCACATGCCTCTTGAAAGGGATTCTTATGCTGCAGACCCGCGTGATTCCACCAGCCGATGGCGCGTATCAATACCCTCTTTTAATCAAAAGCCTGCTGCTGTCCGGCAGTCGGTATGAGAAATCGCGGGAAATCGTCTACCGGGACCAATCACGCTATTCGTATCTGACCCTCAACGAGCGCATCTGCAGACTGGCCAATGTGCTGACCGAGGCGGGGGTGAAAGCAGGTGATACCGTGGCGGTCATGGATTGGGACAGCCACCGGTATCTGGAATGCATGTTTGCCATTCCCATGATTGGCGCGGTGATTCACACCATCAACGTGCGCCTGTCGCCGGATCAGATCCTGTTCACCATGAACCACGCTGAAGACCGGTTCGTGCTGGTCAACAGTGAATTCGTTCCGCTCTACAACAGCTTCGCCAGCAGGCTGACCACCGTCAGGAACACTCTGTTACTGACCGACACGGCCGACAAGACTGCCGACCTGCCCAATCTCGTGGGCGAATACGAGACCCTGCTGGCGGCGGCGAGTCCGCATTACCGTTTCGAAGATTTCGACGAGAACTCGGTGGCGACGACCTTTTACACCACGGGCACCACCGGCAACCCCAAAGGCGTGTACTTCACCCATCGTCAGTTGGTCCTGCACACCCTGGCCGTTGCCACCATCATGGGCAGCGTCGAGGGGCAGTTGCGCACCGACAAGGTGTACATGCCGATCACCCCGATGTTTCACGTTCACGCCTGGGGTGTGCCGTACGCGGCGACCATGCTGGGTGTGAAACAGGTCTATCCCGGGCGCTATGACCCGGAACTGCTGGTCGAGCTGTGGCGTAAGGAGAGGGTCACCTTCTCCCACTGCGTGCCTACCATCCTGCAAATGGTGCTCAACGCCAAGGCTGCCAAGGACGTGGACTTCACGGGCTGGAACATCATCATCGGTGGCAGCTCTCTCAACCGTTCGCTGTACGAAGCAGCCAAGGCCAAGGGCATTCAGTTGAGTGGCGCCTACGGCATGTCCGAAACCGGTCCGCTGGTCTCGGTGGCGCACCTGAATGACGAATTGCTGGCGGGCAGCGAAGACGAGCGCATCACCTATCGAATCAAGGCCGGTACGCCCGGTGTGCTGGTGGAAGCAGCGATTGTCGACAGCGAAGGCCACTTCTTGCCGTCCGATGGCGAGACCCAAGGCGAGTTGGTGTTGCGAGCGCCGTGGCTGACCGGAAGCTACTACAACGAGCCGCAAAAGGGCGCCGAGCTGTGGGCCGGCGGCTGGCTGCACACGGGGGACGTAGCGACGCTCGACAGCATGGGCGGCATCGACATTCGCGACCGCATCAAAGACGTGATCAAAACCGGCGGGGAGTGGGTGTCTTCGCTGGAGCTGGAAGATTTGTGCAGCCGCCATCCGGGTGTGCGCGAAGTGGCGGTGGTCGGGATCGCCGATCCGCAGTGGGGCGAGCGCCCATTTGCGTTACTCGTGGTGCGCGAAGGTCACGAGGTCGACGCCAAGGCCTTGAAAGAACACCTGAAACCGTTCGTGGAACAGGGGCACATTAACAAGTGGGCAATCCCGAGCCAGATCGCCCTTGTTACTGAAATTCCCAAGACCAGTGTCGGCAAGCTCGACAAGAAAAAAATACGCCTCGACATCCTCGAATGGCAGAGCACAAACAGCGCTTTCCTCTCGACCCTCTGAGTCATCCTCACCCCGCCCATCGCCCTGATTTCAGTCGGGGCGATGGGCTGCAATGCCGCGTTTTAGACGTCTCCCTTGCCAAATTTATAAATTCAGCCATCCTCCCTGTGCCGCGCCGCTCACGCCGTTGAAATCGGCGGGTCAGAGGGGTGGACGCTGCAAATCACACTTTAGAGGGATCAAGCCGTTTGACCTGCTGGCTATAGTCGGCAGTAGGTAGGCACCGGAGAAAAACGCTGACTCGTTTCGCAGCTTCGCATGGGCTGCCCGACACGCGTTGACACCCAGGCATCGCGGATCTGTCCGCCTGAGTCGTTTCCGGAAGCACCCACTGCCATAAAAATAAAAGCACATGGAGTAGCGTCGATGACATCAGCAAACCCGTTCTGGCGCCGGGCAAGATTGCCCTTGGCCGTCAGCCTCGCTTCCACGCTCGCCGGTCCTGCATTCGGCGTCAGTTTCAACATCGGTGAAATCGAAGGTAATTTCGACTCGTCGCTCTCCGTTGGCGCCAGTTGGTCTACCCAAAACGCCAACAAGAACCTGATCGGTTCCAACAACGGCGGACATGGGCTTTCGCAAACCTCTGACGATGGCCACCTGAACTTCAAAAGTGGGGAGACTTTTTCGAAGATCTTCAAGGGCATTCACGATCTGGAACTGAAATACGGCGACACCGGCGTCTTCCTGCGAGGCAAGTACTGGTACGACTTCGAGCTCAAAGACGAAGGCCGCGAGTTCAAGGACATCAGCGACTCGGGCCGCAAGGAGGGGGCGAAGTCCTCAGGCTTCGAGCTGCTCGATGCGTTTGTCTATCACAACTACTCCATCGCCGATGAGCCGGGTTCCGTGCGTTTCGGCAAGCAGGTCGTCAGCTGGGGTGAAAGCACCTTCATCGGTGGCGGCATCAACAGCATCAACCCCATCGACGTGTCCGCATTCCGCCGTCCTGGCTCGGAAATCAAGGAAGGTCTGATTCCGGTCAACATGTTTTACCTGTCGCAAAGCATCACCGAAAACCTCTCGGCTGAAGGCTTCTATCAGCTGGAATGGGACCAGACGGTCGTTGACAACTGCGGCACATTCTTCTCGCAACCTGATGTGATCGCCGATGGTTGCCGCAATAACCTGGCAGTCCTGCGCACGCGCAATAGCCTGAACGCCGCGTTGCCTGCGGCCTTGCGCGCACCGGTACAAGCGACGCTGGCAGCGCGCGGCGTGAATTTCGGCAGCCCGGACGAAGGTGCGGTCGTGGCCCGGGGTCCTGATCGCGATGCCCGGGACAGTGGCCAATACGGCCTGGCCATGCACTACAACTTCGAGCCGCTGGACACCGAGTTCGGCGCTTATTACATGAACTATCACAGCCGTTCGCCGATTTTCAGCGGCAAGGGCGGGCCGGCCAGTGCCTACAGTGCGGCGGGACTGGTCGGCGGTCTGGTTGGCCGGGGCGTACCGCTCGGGGTAGCGACCAGCCTGGCACCGACCCTGCTGCCGGTGGTGGTCGCAGGCAACTCCAGCTATTACGTCGAATACCCGGAAGATATCCATTTGTTCGGCCTTAGCTTCTCCACCACATTGCCCACCGGCACGGCGTGGAGCGGCGAGTTGAGCTACCGTCCGAACGCGCCGGTGCAGCTGAACACCACTGACATCCTGTATTCCGGCCTGACGCCGTTGAACCCGAGCGTCGCATTGCTGCAAGGCACGCCAGGTCAGGATCAGAAAGGCTACCGGCGCAAGGAAGTGAGTCAGGCGCAAACCACGTTCACTCACTTCTTCGATCAGGTGATGGGGGCCGAGCGTCTGACCATGGTTGGCGAGGTGGGCTGGACCCACGTCGGTGGTCTGGAAAGCACTTCCAAGCTGCGTTATGGCCGCGACCCGAGCTACGGCCCAGGGCCTCTGCCGAATGGGCAATGCGCTGCACTCAACGCCAGCACCCTGGCCGGCGCGCCACTGAACAACCTCACCCGCTACTGCGAAAACGACGGCTTCACGACCACCGATTCGTGGGGTTATCGCGCCCGCGCCATTTGGGACTACAACAACGTGTTCGCCGGTGTGAACCTCAAGCCGAGCGTGGCGTGGTCCCACGACGTCAAAGGTTATTCGCCAGGTCCTGGCGGCAACTTCGAAGAAGGGCGCAAGGCGGTCAGCCTGGGCGTTGAGGCGGAATATCAGAACACCTACACCGCCAACCTTTCCTACACCAACTTCTTCGACGGCAAGTACACCACAGTGGATGACCGCGACTTCGTGGCCCTCAGCTTCGGTATGAACTTCTAAGGAATGACCATGAATATAAAAATCACGAAGGGGCTGCTGCACATCGGCGTACTGGGTCTGTCATTACTGGCGACCGGGGTGATGGCGGCGGTTTCCGATTCCGAAGCCGCCAAGCTGGGCACGACGCTGACACCGATGGGCGCCGAAAAAGCAGGCAATGCCGCCGGCACCATTCCGGCGTGGACCCCGATGGCGACCAACGCTGGCGCTGTCGACGACAAAGGCTTCCTCGCCAACCCTTACGCCAACGAAAAACCGCTGTTCACCATCACGGCGCAGAACGTCGACCAGTACAAAGACAAGCTGGCACCGGGTCAATACGCGATGTTCAAGCGTTATCCGGATACCTTCAAAATGCCGGTTTACCCATCGCACCGTGGCGCTGCCGTGCCCGCTGACGTCTTCGCAGCCATCAAGAAAAACGCCACCAACACTAAACTGGTGGCAGGTGGTAACGGCCTGGAGAACTTCGAGACGGCGGTGCCGTTCCCGATTCCCAAAGACGGGCTTGAGGTGATCTGGAACCACATCACCCGTTACCGCGGCGGTAGCGTGTCACGTCTGGTGACCCAGGCCACGCCGCAAACGAATGGCTCGTTCAATCCGGTGTACTTCCATGACGAGTTCGTTTTCCGCGACAAGATGAAGGACTTCGATCCGAAAAACCCGGGCAACATCCTGTTCTACTTCAAGCAGGAAGTGACCGCGCCGGCACGTCTGGCGGGGACCGTGCTGCTGGTACACGAAACGCTCGACCAGGTGAAAGAGCCACGCGCGGCGTGGGTCTATAACGCTGGTCAACGCCGTGTACGTCGTGCACCGCAAGTGTCCTATGACGGCCCGGGTACCGCTGCCGACGGCCTGCGCACCTCTGACAACCTCGACATGTACAACGGCGCGCCGGATCGCTATGACTGGAAGTTGATCGGCAAACAAGAGCTGTACATCGCCTCCGACAGCTACAAGCTCGACGATCCGAAACTCAAATACACGGACATCATCAAGGCAGGCCACATCAACCAGGACCTCGCACGCTACGAGCTCCGCCGCGTCTGGCACGTGACCGCTACCTTGAAAGAGGGCCAGCGCCACATCTACGCCAAACGTGATTTCTTCATCGACGAAGACACTTGGCAAGCTGCCGTTATCGATCACTACGACGGTCGCGGCCAACTCTGGCGCGTGGCAGAAGCTCACGCCGAGAACTACTACGACAAACAAGTGCCGTGGTACGCACTCGAGGCCCTGTACGACCTGCAATCGGGCCGCTACCTGGCCTTGGGCATGAAGAACGAAGAGAAAAAAGCCTACGACTTTGGCTTCACCGCCACGGTCAGCGACTTCCAGCCTAACGCTCTGCGTCAGGAAGGCGTGCGCTGATCCGTAAACCCCTTTGGCGCAGAGCCGTGCATTGTTGATCACAGCTGCAGAGCACGGGCCGTCCTGCGCCGCTTTACCCGATGACTGAAGCCCATCGTTGCAAAAAAACACCCCGATCATCCGGGGTGTTTTTTAGTCACTCCCCACGCCTGTGCAAACCGGCTTGCTGCGAGCCGCCTTCCACAGCGTGAACACGCGTAATGCCTCCCCTCCCCAAACATATAAAGCAACATTCGCCCTGTTGATGGGATACGTTTTCTTACAGTCTTTCGTCGAACATTCTTCAAAACAGTGGGCTTAGCCGCTAGTCTCCCGACATCTGAACGCCGAATAACAAGCACCTCTAACAAGAGCCGGCCATGACTGATCTGTCGCGTTTGCAAGGAATGGCAAATCACGCAGTCACTGCGTTGGAAGGACGTTTCTTCCGCCCACCCCTGCCTGAGGGCTATGTGCCCAGGCCCAGGTTGTGCGAGCGGCTGAGTGCGGGGTTGTCCGGGCGGCTGTTGTTGGTCAGCGCGCCCGCGGGGTTTGGCAAGAGCTCGCTGGCCGTGGAGTTCTGCGAGAGCCTGCCGGGTCAATGGCAAAACCTCTGGCTTGGCCTGGGCCAGCGCGACAGTGATCCGGGCCGTTTCCTCGAACGCCTCTTATCCGGGCTTCAGCAATTCTTTCCTCAGTTGGGCGGTCAGGCGCTTGGCCTGCTGAAAATGCGTCAACGGCATCAGCCCTTTGCCTTTGAAGAGTGGCTCGACGGGCTGCTCGACGAGCTGGCGATGCACCTCATGCTCAGCAAGCCGCTGCTGCTGGTGCTCGACGATTACCACCTCGTGCAAGGCCCGGTTCTCGACCGTTGCCTGCAATTTCTGCTCAATCATCTGCCTGCGGGCCTCATCGTGATGGTCACCAGCCGACAGCGTCCGGACTGGCATCTGGCGCGGCTGCGACTGTCCCGGCAACTGCTCGAGCTCTCTGAACACGACCTGCGCCTGACCGATGACGAGTCCATGGCCGTGCTCGACCACCACAGCAATTCACTGACCGAGGAAGCGCTGCACAGCCTGCTGCAACGCAGCGAAGGGTGGGTCGCCGGTCTGCGTTTTTGGCTGCTCGCGGCTAACGAGGCCGGGAGCAACACGCTGACCCAAGGGCTTAACGGTGGCGAAGGGCTGATTCGTGATTACTTGCTCGAAGAGGTCATCGACTGCCTGCCTGCCGATGTACAGGCCTTTTTGTACGAAACCGCTTGTCTCGAACGCTTTAGCAGCGCGCTGTGCGACGCCGCGCGTGACAGTCATGACAGCGCCGAAATGCTTGCCTTCCTACAGGCGCATCAGGTGTTTCTGGTGCCCCTGGACGAAAACGGCCGCTGGTTCCGTTATCACCATCTGTTCTCCGATCTGCTGCGAGCCCGAGCAGGCAGTAACGTCGCACCGCAGCAGAGACGCCTGCACCTGAACGCCTGTCGCTGGTTCAGCGAACAGGGCCTGCTGGACGAGGCCATCGAACAGGCGCTGCGTGCGGGTCATCACGATGTCGCGGCCAACCTGGTGCAGAACCTGTCCGAAGAACAGCTGTTGGCCGAGCAGAATGTCGGCATGCTGCTGCGCTGGAAAATGGACCTGCCCGACAGCCTGCTGATCAGCACGCCGCGCTTGATCGTGCTGTATGCGTGGGCATTGGGCCTGGCCTGTCAGCTGGATGCCGCCGAAGAACTGGGCAGTCACCTCAGCCGCTTTTTACCCGCGCCCTCGGCCACCGCGCAGAAATCCATGCTGGCCCAGTGGCTGGCGCTCAGCGGCATCATTGCCCGTGGCCGAGGCGACAGTGAAACCGCGCACCGTTATTGCAGTGAGGCACTGGCGAGCCTGCCACAGAAGCGCTATGGCCAGCGGCTGTTATGCCTGTCGACGCTGGCCAATCTGGCCATCGCCGAGGGGGACCTGTGGAAAGCGCGAGCGTTGAATCGCGACGCGCTGGAAGTGGCGCAACGGGTCGCGAATCCGCTGTTCGAAGCGCTGGCGCATTACGACCGGGCGCGTACGTTGCAGGCTCGGGGTGAGGCATTGCGTGCGCTGGAGGAAGTGCGTCAGGGTTTGCGCCGCTTGAACGGGCTGTCAGCACAGCGGCTTTACGCCGTTCGCGCGCGGCTGACCCTCTACGAAGGCTACTTGCTCGTCCAGTGCCTGCAGTTCGAGGCTGGGCGCAAGCGGCTGAATGCCGGTGTGATCGAAGCACGGGCGTGCCGCGACATCAGTGTGTTGATCGGCCACTGTGTGATCGCCGGGATGGAAGGTCGGGAAGGGCGCTTCGCCGAGGCCTTCGCTGAATTGGCCGAGGCCGAGCGGCTCATGCACATCTGGGACGTGCCGCCCGTGTATTACCTGGCGATGATCACGCTGGCCAAATGCGAACTGTGGCTGGCGCAGGGGCGTATCGACCTGGCCGACGCCTGGCTGTTACGCCTGGGGCAAACCTACGGCGGCGATCACCCCGCTGCAGCGCCGGAATGCATGCCCCTCCTGCCGCAACACATTGAATTGCTGCGCGCGATGCTCGACAAGATTCAGGGCCGCACCGAGTCTGCCATCGATCGCCTCACAAGGCTTGAAGCCGCTGCGCAAATCATGGGGGCCGGGATACTCAGCCTCAACGTTTCGAGCCAGCTGCTCCTGATGGCCCTCGATACGGCGGACAAGGCCCAGGCGCAAACGCTGCTTGGCCGGAGCCTGCAGAACGCTACGGGGGGCTCGGTCTTGCCCTTGCTCGGTGTCATTCGTCTGCACCCGGACTGGCTCAGCGAGCAACTGCTCAAACGTCCACGTTGCCGACTCGTCGACTATCTGCTCAATCATCTCTCGCCCCACGTCAACAAAGAGCTTCCGTGCGCACGGGGCATCAGCGAGAGCGCCCCCTGTCCCGGCGCCGACGCACTCAGCGCCCGCGAACTCGGCGTGCTTCAGCTGATCGCCCAAGGCTGCTCGAATCAGGAAATCAGCGAGCGGCTGTTCATCTCGCTCCACACCGTCAAAACCCACGCCAGCCACATCAACAGCAAGCTGGGTGTGGAGCGCAGAACCCAAGCCGTGGCGCGCGCGCAAGAACTCGGGCTGCTATCGGATCGGCATTAAAATGCTGATAAGGATTGTCGGCGCCGATTTTTCGGCAGTAAATTGCCTTTTCATGCAGCTACGCTTAGGATTTAGGCATTATATTGCCGAGTCGAATCCATGCGCCTGACCTTGCAGCTTTACACCTTGGGGTATTGGCAGGACGCCATGAACCTGGAGTTCGAACAGCGCGAACTGGGACAGGGCAGCCCCTGCAATTTTGCCTATGACCACCACTATTTGATCAACCATCTCGACGCACTGGGCGCGACGACTGCGCAGTCTGTCAGCGCCCGGCTCCCCGTCGCATGGGATCTCCACCGTACGCCTACCATGCCGGCCTTCTTGCTGGATGTCCTGCCAGCGGGCGCTGCGCGTCGGTTTCTCTTGGCGCGGCTCGCACTCCCTGAAGGCAACGACGCCGCCGCAGACCTGGTCTTATTGCAGCGCTGCACGCCCGCACCGGTCGGTCATCTCAGGATCAAAACATCGGTTGACGTACTCGCTCAAGGCCGCAGCGTCGGATTTGATCGCAACGAAGTCATCACATGGGACAGCCGCTTTCTCGAATACGCCTACGAACAGGGTGCCGCAGTGGGCGGGGCCACCGGGGCGGGGGGCGAAGCGCCGAAACTGCTGTTGGCGGAAGACGCTGAAGGGCTCATGCACCCTGACGCCGCGCTTGATGACGGGGATGTACGCCAGCATTGGTTCGTCAAGTTCTCCCGCAACAAAGGCAACGACACCGACCGTACGATCCTCAGAAGTGAGTTCTGCTATTACCAGGCGTTGGCACGGATTGGGATTAATGTCGTGCCATGTGACGGCATGCGTCTGGAGGAAGCCCGAAAGCCCAGCTTGTGGATGAAGCGCTTCGATCGCCGGGTGGACCAGCATGGCGTGACGCGACTGGCCGTCGAGTCGGTGTATTCATTGGCCGATGTCACACGCCCTGGAAGTTATATGTCTCACGTACAGGCGGTGGAAGCGCTTGCCGATGCCTGGTCAAACAATGGTCAAGACAGTGAAATTCCTGCGTTGGTCGCGGAGTATCTGCGCCGCGATCTGATCAATCAGGTCCTGGGCAACAGCGACAATCATGGTCGCAACACCGCCATTCTGCGTGACCGGCAGCGGCTGACGCTGGCGCCTATCTACGATCTGGCGCCGATGGTCATGGATGAGGAGGGAGTGACGCGCACAACCAAATGGCCCGAACCGATCGAACGCGCGGGGGAGGTCGACTGGCTTGGCGCCTGTCGTACGCTGGCGCAGTGGGACGATCCCGATCGGTTGTTCGACGGCCTTCGGCGCGATGCCCAGACGTTGCTCGCGCTGCCTGATCTGCTAAACGACGCTGGCCTGCCCCAGCAGACGTTCAAGCATCCCCGGATTGCCGTGTCTCGGCTCGAGCGCACCTTCGCGACATGGGGGCTGGTATGAGTGACGAGATGCGCCAGCGCGGCGTGATTCTGGAGGAGCTGCGAGACCAATTGGGCGCCGGCACTATCAGCATCGGGGGCGCAGTCAAACGCCTGCGCAATGAGGTGACAGGGCTGCGCCAGGAGCAATTCGCTGCCATGTGCAAAATCTCGCTGCGAACGCTGCGCCAGATTGAGCAAGATGAGGGCAATCCGACATTCCAAACGCTTAATGCGGTGTTCAAGCCGTTTGGCATGCAGGTGGGCATCGTGCCTCTGCGGCGGGGGTGACGCCTCGAACGGATCGTTCAAATGCGTTACGGCGCCGCATCCCCTGCCCACAGGGCGTCGATATCCTCTAAGCCCCAACTCTCCGCCAGTTCGTATTTGAGGATGGCGTCCTGCTCGTCGGGGGCGCCCAGATCGACAAGTTCGGGCTCGAAAGCGATTCGGGTCCGGGTCGACAGGAACGCTTTTACTTTCGGGTGCAACAACGACTTTTCACCCTGCTCGACGACCACCGCCAGTCGCTCGCTTTTCAGGCGGACCAATGCGCCGACCGGGTAAATACCGACGGTCTTGACGAAGTGTTGAAAGATTTTTTCGTCGAAATGGCCCTTCCAGGACGCCATCTCGCGAATGGATTGCGCGGCGTCCCAGCCCCTCTTGTAGGGTCGGTCGGACGTCACGGCGTCGTAGACATCACAGATCGCACCCATTTTGGCGAAAAGGCTGATTTCATCGCCTTTCAGACCGTGGGGGTAGCCGCTGCCGTCGACCTTTTCGTGATGGTGCAGGCAGACGTCCCGCACGGCATTGGTTACCTGCTGACAGTCTTGGAGAATCTTGAGCCCGGCCTGCGGGTGGTGTTTCATCGCTTCGTATTCGTCGTACGTCAGGCGGTCGGGTTTGTTGAGGATGGTGGGCGAAATCATCATTTTGCCCACGTCGTGCATCAAGCCCGCGACCCCGGCATCACGCACTTGTTCTTCACTGAGATTCATTTGCCGAGCGAGGGCCACCATCAGTGCGCAAACCGCAACCGAATGCATGTAGGTGTATTCGTCGGACGTCTTCAAACGCGACAGACTGATCAACGCATGAGGGTGACGCATGATGGACGTCGAGATTTCTTCGACCAGTAGATCGACGTCTTTGGCGTTCATCGCGCGGCCCATGCGCGCGTCAGTGAACATGGTCATCACGGCATCTTTGGCCCGCCCGCAAATCATCTTGGCGCGAGCCAGTTCTTCCTTGATGCAGGTCGCTGTGGTGTCAGACGCAGGAACGTGAGTCGAGGCAACAGCCAGAATCGGCGTGTGCTCATCGGGCGTTTTTCCGAGGCGGGTATCGATCCATACCTCGCGGGTGGATGCTTGAATGCGCTGCAAAACAGCCTCATCGCTCAGCTCGCGCTCTACGTGAAGCGTCCAGAATGGATCGTGCGCCCGAGGGCGGCAAAACTCATGAATGTACATGCCCAGCGTCAGGTCGGAGACCGCGATTTTTCTTAGCATAGTGACTGCTCGTTTCGCGTTGGGTCTGTGCTGCCGTGCGGGTCATCGAGTCGACGTCTTATCATCTCGAACACAACGCATTCCGATGGTTGCGCAATGCCAGTATATGAGGGGTTTTTTGAAAAATATATGAATTGAATAAGCCCCTGAAAAACAGGGAATGTTGGCCTTTGTCCATACGAAACAGACAGTTAGCGTGAATTGCTCATGTCCCCTGAAAGTTAAGCAGCAAAAATAAATCCATGCGCTGTTGTGTGCGTTTCCTGAAACACACTCAGGTGAGTGTAGAGGCTGAGCGAAACACCCTCGGCGTCCTATGAGTAAAACCTGCGCTAGTTCAACTTTCCCCGCGCTTAGAGTCTCTTTAGTTGCGAACGTAGTGGCTGGGCGGACGGCCCGTCAGCCGACGAAACATAGTTGAAAACGCAGCCGGGCTTTCATAGCCGAGATCCAGCGCAATGCGGGTGATGGGCTCTCCGCTTGACAGCCGCGACAGCGCCAGCATCACGCACGCCTGTTGCCGCCATTGGCCGAAACTCATCTGTGTCTGTTCCCGAAACAGACGACTGAACGAGCGCTCGCTGACGAACAACGCCTGCGCCCAGTCCTGGGGCGACTGATGAATGTCCGGGTGCTGCAAGAAGGCCTGACAACGGGCAGGCAGGCGAGGATCGTCGGGCAAGGCGAGGTGCAGTGGCAGTTTTTTAGCCTGCCCGATTTCGAGCAGCGCCAGCGTCATCAGCACGCCGTCGCGGCCATCGAATGCGTACGTCAACGGCATCTCCACCGCCTCGATCAGCAGCTGGCGCAACAGTGGCGAAATCCCGATGACTTCGCAGGCCGCTCGGGAAACGGGCACCGTAGACGGTTCGATATAAAGGCTGCGGGTGCTGACCCCGAGCATCAGGACTTCATGCTCCATCTGCGGTGGAATCCACACGGCCTGTTGCGGTGGCACTACCCAATCGCCCTCAGCGGTCGAGACCTTCATCACTCCGGTTGAGCCATACAGCAGCTGAGCGCGGCGATGGTGGTGGCGACGCAGCAGATAGCCGTCGGCGTAATCATTGCCAATCGCCACGACCGGGCGGGCCGTGTTGTCGAGGACTTCGATAGAGACGTTGCGCATGCGTGTTCTTCCCAGAGTCTGGCCGAAACACAAACATGAATGGCCCGAATCCTCAAGTTCGACGTGCGCGGCTTTCTTATCGTGCGCACTTCTTTTTCAAGGTTCGAGACGATGACGTATCTCTTGCTGGTGCTGTTTGGCGGTCTTTCTGGTGTGACGACTGTACTGTTCGGGTTTGGAGGGGGCTTCGTGGTCGTGCCGGTGCTGTATGGCGTCTTGCACAGCGGGGAAGTCGGAGGGTTGAGCGCGCCCGTTGCGATGCATGTGGCCGTGGCGACTTCGACTTGCGTGATGATCGTCAACGCGTCATTGAGCACCCGCCGCTCCGCCCGCGCGGGCGTGCTGCTGAAGGATTGGCTGTGGCCGTTGGCGGGCTTCATTGGGATCGGTTCGCTGATCTGCGCTGTCGCGGCTGGCTTCGTCAACGGCTCAGTATTGCGCGTGGCGTTTATGGCTTATCTGGCAATCACCATCGCCGATTGCCTGCTCAGACACGGCTTCGTCTTACACGCCGCTGAATGTGAACCGCGACGTCTGAGCGCAATGACTCGAGGCCCCGGCGGCATTCTCATCGGCGCTATTGCGACATTCCTAGGCGTGGGCGGCAGCGTCATGACCGTCCCGCTTCTGCGGCGCTGCGGCCTGAGCATGACCCAGGCCACCGCCATGGCCAACCCGCTGAGCCTGCCGGTCGCCCTCGTGGGCACGGCCACTTACATGCTCACCGGCGCGCTGGCCAACACGCACTTGGGCGCTGGCTACATCGGCTACGTCAACCTCATCGCCTTCGCCCTCCTGACCCTCGGCGCCTGGTTCGGCATGCGTCTGGCGGCACGTTGGGTGGGGCGCATCCCGGATCGGCTGCACGCGTGGGCGTATGTAGGGCTGTTGGGAGTGGTGTTGGTGAGTATGGGGTGGGCATGATGCGACTTACGGACTGACGCTCACTCGTCGCTGTCTGGGTCCGTAACTTTATCGACATAAGCGTTGACCAACCACTCCGGGATTTCTTCGCAGTGATATTGCAGATCGGTGCCGTCAGTGACCTCGGCCAGCAGGACGGATTTGTCAGCCGAGTTATCGAAGATGTACGATCGGTTGGAGGCGGCTACGGCGGAAGGCAATAAATCAAGCGACCCACGATAGCGCTTTATGATTTTTTCCTCAGCGACGGGATGACCACCGTCATCGACTCGGTTTGCAACCCGGTTGATGTTGATCGTCACTGAATCGGTCGCAACGAAATACAGATAAGTGCGATAGCCCTGATCCTGTGCCCGCTTCATGAATTTGACTTTATCGTCTGACGACATCACCGTTTCGAAGGTGAAGCTCCTGTTCAGGTCGAGAAGTTTGTGGCGAATGAAATCCGAGATGACGGAGGAGTAGTAGGAGTCATCTCGATACCACGAAAGTCGATGCGTCGATCTTCCAGTCCAATCAAATGAGCTTGCTCGTGCAGTCGAGCTTTGTGGATCATGGCATGGGGGATGATGAACGTGCGAAGTTCAGCCAGGGTGGTCTGTATGTTGAAGGGGCCTAAATCGAGAAAGCCGCTTTGCTTGACCTCTTTCTCGATCTCATCCGCGTTGACATAGGTGGCAATGAGGCCGGGAGAAATCTGGTCCTTGATCGTGCTTTTTCCTGAGCCATTGGGTCCGGCGAAGACCCGTAGCCTAGGCACCGGCATTGAGCCTGCGCACCTTGATGACTTTGCCTACGGTAACCTTGCGCCGAGGGCGTATGGCGGCGACGATCCGGACGCTGCCGTCGGCCTGCGCCTCAACCACATTCGATCCTTGCACTTGCAAGACAGTGTGGCCCGCGGCCAACGCTCGGAAATAGGCTGCTGATGTTGCACCTGCAGCCATCTCCGGAATATGGCTTTCCAGATTTGAAATGGCTTCTTCGGAAAGCTCTGGAATTCTGGCGTCTGTCATGGCGATCTCCAACGTTTACTGTCAGGCAGTTAACAGCGTTTCCGGCATTTTAGCCATGATGGATATGTTTCTGAACACCAGGGTCATATTGATCGCCTGATGCTACGATCGCGCTGCCACACGTAGACCATCGAATCGTACGGATCAAGCATGCCAACCCCAGCACCCACCCTTATCCGCGAAACCTTCCCTGTCGGCCCGTTGCAGTGCAACTGCACGATCATTGGCGATCCTCTGACGAAACAGGCCATCGTGGTCGATCCCGGTGGCAATCACGAGTTGATCCTGGCGAAGCTCGAGGGCCATGGCCTGAAATGCGTGAGCATCATTCACACCCACGCGCATCTGGATCATTTCCTGGCGTCCGGTCAATTGAAGGAGAAGACCGGAGCGACGTTGCATTTGCATAAAGAGGATCAGTTCCTGTGGGACAACCTCGAAACCCAATGTCAGGTGTTTCGCGTGCCCTACGTGCCGGTGCCATCGCCGGATCGCTGGCTCGACCATGAGGAAACGCTGGCATGCGGTTGCGGCGTGGCGTTGCACACGCCGGGGCATACGCCGGGGTCGATGAGTTTCTGGTTCGAGGACGCGAAGCTGTTGATTGCAGGCGATACCTTGTTCAAGCGCGGGGTAGGGCGCACCGATTTATGGGGTGGCGACCAGGCGACGATCGTGCGCTCGATCAAGGAGCGGCTGTATACGCTTGACGAGGCGGCGACGGTGGTCACGGGGCATGGGCCGGACACGCGTCTGGGCGATGAAATGCGTGAGAATCCCTTTGTCAGGGCGTGAATCGTTCAGGCCGCGTTAAGGAATTTTTAATGGTCTCCATGCTCTAATCGCGCAAGTCGTCGGCCTTTGTGGTTGGCCGTAGAAGTGCAAAACAGGAGCTCTCCTTGATGTTGACCTTTCGCCGTTTGATCATTGCCGCCACCGCGCTTACTGTCCTTTCGGGCTGTGCCACGCAGAACAATCCTTATGACAATCAGGGGCAGGCGCAAAACTCCGGCGGCGTGAGCAAAACCGCCAAATACGGTGGCTTAGGTGCGCTGGCTGGTGCCGTGGCCGGTGCCGCCATCGACCATAACCATCGTGGCAAAGGCGCACTGATTGGTGCAGCCGTGGTGGGCGCCGGCGCTGCCGGTTACGGGTACTACGCTGACAAGCAGGAAGCCGCCTTGCGGGCGAGCATGGCCAACACGGGTGTTGAAGTGCAACGCGAAGGCGACAACATCAAGCTGGTCATGCCGGGCAATATCACGTTCGCCACCGACTCCTCAGCGATTGCCAGCAGCTTCTATGCGCCGCTGAACAACCTCGCCGGGTCGTTGAAACAGTACAACCAGAACATGATTGAAATTGTGGGTTACACCGACAGCACCGGCAGCCGTCAGCACAACATGGACCTGTCGCAACAGCGCGCGCAAAGCGTGGCAACGTACCTGACGTCACAAGGAGTGGATGCGTCTCACTTGTCGGTGCGCGGCGCCGGTCCTGATTCGCCGATTGCCAGCAACGCGGACGTTAACGGTCGAGCCCAAAACCGTCGTGTAGAGGTCAATCTCAAACCCATTCCGGGCCAGCAATATCAGCAGCAGTAAGTTGACTGCTTAATACCTGAACCCCGGCCTAAGTGCCGGGGTTTTTGATTTTTGGTTGGCAGACTTTCTTCAGAGTGAATGGATTCGCAGTGCGGGGATACAGCCGCCGACCGCTATTGGTTGTACGAGCCAGTTGTCGGCATGCCGCCAACACCCATTCGCTAGCACGAGGGTGACTCAAAGGCGATGCCCTTTGCGAGCGTATTGCTCATGCATCTGCCCCAACAGCGCGTCCTTTTCTTCCCACAAACGATTGATCCAGCGCTGAAATTCGGCGCGGTAGGCTTCGTCCTGATCGTAGCTCTTGCCGATGAATTGTTGCGGAATCTGCACTTCCTCGAAATGCGCCACCACCTCACGGACGTTGCCACAGAGTAAATCCCAATACCCCGGTTGGCCCGCCGGGTAATGAATGGTCACGTTGATCAGGGATTCCAACTGCTCGCCCATCGCATCCAGCACGAAGGCGATGCCGCCAGCTTTTGGCTTCAGCAGGTAACGAAATGGCGACTGCTGCTGCGCGTGCTTACCGGGGGTGAAGCGGGTGCCTTCAGCGAAGTTGAAAATGCCCACTGGGTTGTCGCGAAACTTCGCACAGGTGCGACGAGTGGTTTCCAGATCCTTGCCTTTTTTCTCCGGGTGTTTGGCCAGATACGCCTTGCTGTAGCGTTTCATGAACGGGAAACCCAGCGCCCACCACGCCAGGCCGATGACCGGCACCCAGATCAGTTCTTGCTTGAGAAAAAACTTCAACGGACGAATGCGACGATTGAGCACGTATTGCAGCACCATGATGTCGACCCAGCTCTGATGATTGCTGGTCACCAGATACGAGTGCTGATAATCCAGCCCTTCGAGCCCGCTCAGGTGCCAGCGAGTGTGGCCGAGCAGGTTGATCCACGCGTTGTTGTTGCTGATCCAGGCCTCATGAATGTGGCTCATCAGCCAGTCGGTGACCTTTTGCGCTGCGGGGAAGGGCAGGCACAGCTTGAAGACCGCGACGATGAACAGCGGCGTGCAGCAGACAATCGTGTTCAGCGCCAACAGCAGCGAGGCGAGGACGCCGCGCAAAGGGGCGGGCAAGAAATCCATGGGGGATCGAACTCCGAGGTAAGACAGCCGCCGGTGAGTGCCCGGCGGCGTTATTGTGAGTGACTGACGTTGCAGACCGGCGTTGTTAAGGCAGGTTCGCCGCTTGAATCGCCGTGAGGGCGATGGTGTAGACGATGTCATCGACCTGAGCGCCGCGCGGCAGGTCGTTGACCGGCTTGCGCAGGCCTTGCAGCATCGGGCCGAGGCTGACGCAGTCCGCACTGCGTTGCACCGCTTTGTAGGTGGTGTTGCCAGTGTTGAGGTCGGGGAACACGAAAACATTGGCGCGTCCCGCGACCGGGCTGTCCGGCGCCAGTTGTCGGGCCACGTTCTCGTTGGCAGCGGCGTCGTATTGCAACGGGCCGTCGATCAACAGGCCGCGCCGGGTTTCCTGCGCCAGCTGCGTGGCCTCGCGCACCTTTTCCACTTCTTCGCCGCTGGCCGAATTGCCACTGGAATAGCTGATCATCGCCACGCGCGGCGACAGGCCGAACGCCACGGCCGAGTCGGCGCTCTGCACAGCGATTTCTGCCAATTCCTGCGCGGTCGGGTGCGGGTTCATGATGCAGTCGCCATAGACCAGCACCTGCTCGGGAAACAGCATGAAGAACACCGACGACACCAGCGTGCAGCCTGGCGCGGTCTTGATCAGCTGCAGGGCAGGACGGATGGTGTTGGCCGTCGAGTGAATGACCCCCGACACCAGCCCGTCGACTTCATCCAGCGCCAGCATCATGGTGCCAATCACCACAGGGTCTTCAAGCTGTTGCTCGGCCATGGGCGCGTTGAGACTTTTGTTCTTGCGCAGATCCACCATTGGCCCAACGTAGCGCTCGCGAATGTCGTCCGGGTCAAGGATTTCCAGCCCCGCGGGCAGCTCGATGCCTTGTGCGCGGGCCACGGCCTGCACGTCGTCGGGCTTGGCGAGCAGCACGCAGCGGGCGATTCCGCGGGCCTGACAGATCGCGGCGGCCTGAACGGTCAGTGGCTCGGCCCCTTCCGGCAGAACAATACGTTTGTTGGCGGCCTGAGCCCGTTGAATCAACTGATAGCGGAACACGGCAGGCGACAGGCGCATCTCCCGAGGCGTGCCACAGCGTTGATGCAGCCAGTTGGCGTCCAGATGACTCGCGACGAAATCGGTGATGATTTCCGCGCGTTCGCGGTCGTCGATCGGGATTTCCTTGTTCAATTGATTCAGTTGGTTGGCGGTTTCATACGAACCGGTGCTGACCGACAACACCGGCAGTCCGGCCTGCAACGCCCCGGCGCACAGCTCCATGAGGCGCGGATCGGGGCGGGTGTCGCTGGTCAGCAGCAGACCGGCCAGTGGCACGCCGTTCATCGTCGCCATGCTCACGGCCAGGATGATGTCGTCGCGATCCCCCGGCGTCACCACCAACACCCCTGGTTTGAGCAGCTGCAAGGTGTTGAGCACGGTGCGCGCGCAAATGATGATTTTCGACATGCGCCGCTGTTCGTAATCGCCGGCGTTGATCACCTGCGCGCCCAGCAATTCGGCGACGTCACGGGTACGCGGTGCGTTGAGGTCGGCTTGAAACGGGATACAGCCCAGCAGCTTGAAGTCGCCGCTGCGGAGTAAGGGCGAATGTTCCTTGAGCCGCGCCGAGAACGCCTCCATGCTTTCGTCGGTGCGCACTTTGTTGAGGATCACGCCCAGGACTTTCGGGTCTTTCGGGCCGCCGAACATCTGCGCCTGCAACTCGACGCGGCCGGACAGCTCGGTCAGCACTTCGTTTTCCGGCGCCGAGACCAGGATCACGTCGGCGTCCAGCGCCTTGGCCATGTGCAGGTTGACCCGTGCGGCATAGCTCGCGCTGCGGGTCGGCACCATGCCTTCGACGATCAGCACGTCGCGACCCACGCAGGCTTCCTGATAGAGATTGATGATTTCTTCCAGCAGCTCATCCAGCTGACCTTCGCCGAGCATGCGTTCGACATGGCCTAGAGCGAGGGGCTTGGGCGGCTTGAGGCCGTGGGTGCGGGCGATCAGTTCGGTCGAGCGTTCAGGGCCAAGGTCGCCGGGGTGAGGCTGGGCGATGGGTTTGAAAAAGCCGACTTTGAGTCCGGCGCGCTCCAGCGTGCGCACCAGCCCGAGGCTGATGGACGTCAAACCCACTCCAAAGTCTGTGGGCGCGATAAAAAAAGTCTGCATGCGGGCTTCTCGAAGGTGAGCGTGCAAGGGCCGGTTCGCCAGGGGCGTTGTCAGGGGCCGGGTCAAACAGGACGCTGTTCAATCGCAGCGTCTCAACGGGGCACAAGGTTATCGTCATCTGCCCCCTGCGCGCACCAGCCGCAGCGAAAGGATTGGCCAATTTTTTTCTGTCGCTCGTGCGCATCGAGCACCCAGGCGCGGGACTGCCAGGGCGGTTGATGCCGCAGATGCTGAGTGTGACCACAGGCGAGCTCGGCCACCCAATGACCGTCCTGGTCCTGATGAAAGCCCGTGATCGTGGTGTCGTTCTGAGGTATCGCAGGGTCGTGCAATCGGGGCCGTCCGTCTGAGTTGCGTTCGCTTTCGCGCGAGGGCTTGGTTAGACTTGCTCGCTCTTATCTCTATTTGCAAAAGGTCTTGCCCCATGCCGATCGCCGCCAACAAGGCTGTCTCCATTGACTATACCCTGACCAATGACGCTGGTGAGGTCATCGACAGTTCTGCCGGCGGCGCGCCGCTGGTTTACCTGCAAGGCGCAGGTAACATCATTCCGGGTCTGGAAAAGGCACTGGACGGCAAGGACATCGGCGACGAGCTGAAAGTGTCCATCGAGCCCGAAGACGCCTATGGCGAATATTCGGCCGAGCTGGTCAGCACGCTGAGCCGCAGCATGTTCGAAGGTGTGGACGAACTGGAAGTGGGCATGCAATTCCACGCTTCTGCGCCGGACGGCCAAATGCAGATCGTCACCATCCGTGATCTGGACGGCGACGATGTCACCGTTGACGGCAACCACCCGCTGGCGGGCCAGCGCCTGAATTTCCAGGTCAAGATCGTCGCCATCCGCGATGCCAGCCAGGAAGAACTCGCCCACGGTCACGTACATGGCGAAGGCGGCCATCACCACTGATTTGTCCTGCTAAGCTCAGATAGCTGGCCAGGCGTCCTCGCGGGCTTCGCGAAAACCGATTCGGTTTCGCGGCCTGAGTGGGCGCCTTTTTCGGTGAACGATGTTTTGTATGGTGCGCAGGGGAGTTTCGTCATGAGTGTATTTCACGACCTGAAATTGAAAGCTCTGGATGGCCAGGAACTGCCTCTCGCGCCGTTGAAGGGCAAAGTGGTCCTGGTGGTCAACGTGGCTTCTAAATGTGGGCTGACACCGCAATACGCTGCCCTCGAAAACCTCTATCAAAAGTACAAGGACCGGGGTTTCAGCATTCTTGGGCTGCCGTGCAACCAGTTCGCAGGCCAGGAGCCGGGTACTCAGGAGGAGATTCAAGCGTTCTGCTCGCTGAACTACGGCGTGACGTTCCCGTTAGGGGACAAGCTGGACGTGAACGGCCCGCATCGTCATCGGCTGTATCAGATGCTGGCGGGGGAGGGCGCGGAGTTCCCGGGCGACATCAGCTGGAATTTCGAAAAGTTTCTGGTCGGGCAGGACGGTCGCGTGCTGGCACGCTTCTCGCCTCGTACCACGCCAGATGATCCCGCCGTGATTCAGGCGATCGAGAAGGCGCTGCATTGATAAACGCCGGGTGTCATCGCCTCTTCCTTTCATAAAACAAACACCATCACTGCAGGCATGAGGTTGCTCGCGACGGCTTATCTTCGGCGACATGGGTGCCTGGACTTATGCATCGCGAGCATGCTCACGCCTACTGCTTCCGCGGTTTCTTCTAGCGCTTAATCACCCAAATCAATAGTGCTTTGCATCTCGTTTCGGCCAGCGCATTCTTTATGACCTTCATAATATTTCCCAGCCGAGGACGTGCGCATGCCAGTCAACGCCTTGTTCAAACCTTTTCACATGGGCAGCCTGGAATTGCCGACACGGGTGGTAATGGCGCCCATGACCCGCTCGTTCTCGCCGGGTGGCGTGCCGAACTCCAAAGTCATCGAGTATTACCGTCGCCGTGCGGCGGCGGGCGTGGGCCTGATCATTACTGAAGGCACCACCGTCGGACACAAGGCGTCCAATGGCTATCCGAACGTTCCGCAATTTTTCGGCGAGGCCGCACTGGCCGGTTGGAAAAAAGTGGTGGACGCCGTTCACGCGGAAGGCGGCAAGATTGTCCCGCAGTTGTGGCACGTAGGCGCGGTGCGTCGACTGGGTACCGAACCTGACGGCACCGTGCCCGCTTACGGTCCGACCGAAAAGCTCAAAGACGGCAATGTGGTCGTCCATGGCATGAGCAAACAGGACATCGCTGACGTCATCGCTGCCTTCGCACAAGCCGCGAAAGACGCGCAGGCCATCGGCATGGATGGCGTGGAAATCCATGGCGCCCATGGCTACATCGTCGATCAGTTTTTCTGGGAAGGTACCAACCAGCGCAGCGATGAGTATGGGGGCGATCTGGCCCATCGCTCGCGGTTCGCCATCGAGTTGATTCAAGCCGTGCGCGCCGCTGTGGGCCCTGATTTCCCGATCATCTTCCGTTATTCCCAATGGAAACAGCAGGACTACGCCGCACGTCTGGTGCAAACCCCAGAAGAACTGGGCGCCTTTCTCAAGCCGCTGTCTGACGCTGGCGTGGACATTTTCCACTGCTCGACGCGACGCTTTTGGGAGCCGGAATTCGAAGGTTCCCACCTTAATCTGGCGGGCTGGACCCGCAAACTGACCGGCAAACCCACGATCACCGTCGGCAGCGTCGGATTGGACGGCGAGTTTCTGCAGTTCATGGTCAACACCGATAAGGTCGCGCAACCGGCGAGCCTGGAGAACCTGCTCAAGCGTCTCGGCGACGAAGAGTTCGATCTGGTGGCCGTCGGCCGCGCGCTGCTGGTCGACCCGGATTGGGCGTTGAAAGTGCGGGAAGGGCGTGAGAACGACATCCTGCCGTTCAGTCGGGATGCGCTGGGTAAGTTGGAATAATCACCGGGGAGGCTAGCCCTTCCCTTCTCTGCACGGTGAACCCCAGCGGGAGAGGATTGACTCACAGGGACCGATTTCCAGGCGCGGCCTCTGATGTGGCTGGAGGAGCCCCTTCGTGAGCACGCTCACTTTCACGGATGGAATTACACCCCCAGCGCGACGCCATCCCGCTGTTCACTGGCCATCCGTAAATACTGCTCGAACGCCTCGATGACACCGGCCCAACCCTGACGGCTAGCGTGTTGTCGGGCGTTCAGGCGAACCCTTCGCAGGGTTTCAACGTCTTCCAGCATCCAGCGTGCGGCATCAATGAAGCCCTCTTCATCCCCAGGCATGGCGACCGCGCCATTGTGGCCATGGCGGATGTGTTGGGCTGCCGCAGCCTCGTCGTAGGCCACCACTCCCAGCCCCGATGCCAAGGCTTCAAGCACCACATTGCCGAAGGTTTCGGTCATGCTCGGAAACAGGAACAGATCCCCCGAGGCGTAATGAGTGGCCAGCGCCTCACCTCGTTGCGTGCCGCAGAAGATCGCGTCCGGCAACTGCGGTTGCAGCACCTGTCGCATCGGTCCGTCGCCGACGATCACCAGCCTGAGCGTTTTGTCGGGGTAGGCAGCGACCAGGCTATCGAACGTGGTCTTCAGCACGCCCAGGTTTTTCTCCAGGGCGAGTCTTCCTACATGCAGAACGGCTGTGTCCTCAGCGCTCAGCCCCCATGTCTCACGCAGCGCGCTGGAGCGTCGAGACGGATGAAACAGCTGACAATCCACTCCTCGCGACAGCAACTCCAGCCGCTCGAAGCCGCGTCGCTCCAATTCCGTCTTCTGACTGAGGCTGGGCACCAGCGTGGCGTCCGAACGGTTGTGGAACCAACGCAGATACGACGTCAGCAACCGGGTGATGAAGCCCAGCCCGTACTGCCGTGTGTACTGCTGAAAATTGGTGTGAAAGCCGCTGACAATCGCAATTCGCAGGCGCCGCGCCGCCCGTAACGCCGATAGGCCCAACGGCCCCTCGGTCGCGATGTACAGCACATCGGGTCGATCTCGCTGCCAACGGCGCAGCAGCTTGTGCATCGACGACTGTCCCCACTGCAACCCCGGATACCCCGGAATCGGCCAACCGCGACACAGCATCAAATCATCACCTGTTGCACGTCTTTCATCCTCATTCTGCCGAGGACGAATCACCTCCACACGATGTCCGCGCAGCCGCAGACCGTCGCACAACCGGCTCAGCGTATTGGCGACGCCATTGATTTCGGGTGCGTACGTTTCAGTGATCAAGGTGATATGCAAGGACTTACTCATGACAGCCAGTTTCAGCGTCAGGCGTTGCGCTTGTGTGGCGGTTGGGTGATGGATTTGTGACCACTTATCTCAGCCCCCCAACCGTAAATGGCACGATTCGCGATGACCCGACCTTTTCCAGCGCGGCGGCTTCGGGCGTGTAATGGGTCTGAATGGGGTTGAGGCTGATCAGATTCAGGTGGGAACGCGGTCTCACCGGGGGCGCGAGCGTGGCGGGTTCGGCCGGTGAAGTTTTCGAGGTGACTGTTTTCACGGCATCGGTCAACGCCTGCATGAACGCGGGCGCGTTGAGGTCACGTTTGGGTTTTTGCGGCAATAGTGACGGTTTGGTGTGATTCGCGGGGTTTAAATGACGGGTTTCCATGCGCTTGGACTCCCATTGATGAACGGGCTCGACGTGGGCGTGATCATGATTGAACACATTCGGCGTGGGACGTATGGAAGACGTTTGTAGGATCTGTCCTGATTTTCTACGGTGTGATTCAAGGATCGGTTTTCGGCATTAGGATGCGCGTCTTTAATTTATCGAGGGACCGAAATGTCTGACGTTTTCTATACGCCGCCGACGGCTGATTTGACCGCCGCATCGAAAAGCGGCCAACCCTTTTTCACCGTGTCGCTGGACAAATTGACAGTGATGTTGGTCGTCACATCAGGGCTGTATGGCCTCTATTGGTACTTCAAGAACTGGTCGCTTTATAAGGTGCATTCGGGGCGTTCGCTGTGGCCTGTGCCTAGAACAGTGTTCGGCATGCTCTACTTGCCTTCGTTGTTTTACAAAGTAGATGCTGTACTGAAAGAGCAGAAAAAAGGCGGGATGCCTTACTGGGCATTGGCTGCCGCTGCAATGATTCTTTTGGCACTAGTCCCTCATACCGTGGGGTTCATCATCGGCCTCGTCACGAGTTTGAGCGGTCAGCCGGTTACAAGTGCGGGCTTTATTCCCATGGTTGCCGCCTCGACTATTCCGATGCTGCTCCAGTGCCTGATTTTGCGTCGGGCTCAGTCGTTCATGAACTTGGCCAATGGTGATGCCAAGGGGAGTCAAAACAAGGATTTCACCCCATGGAACTGCGTGTGGATGGTCATTGGCGTCATCTACTGGGGCATTAATATGGTGGTGGTGGCCTCGATGAATGGAGTCTCCTTCTGACGCAATAAACAAAGGCCTCGTGTGAGGCCTTTCATTCGATCAGCGAATCCGCTCCGCCAGCGTCTCCGCCCCGCGTTCTCTGACCCAAAACAACGTCGCCCCTGCCACCGCAGCGGGCATCATCAGGATGTTGACCACCGGAATCAGCAGCACCAGGTACACGATCCCGCCAAAACTCATGCTCTGCCAGCGTTTGGCGCGCAGCCAGGCGAGCATGTCTTGCCAGCTCATCTTGTGGTTGTCGGCGGGGTAGTCGATGTATTGGATCGCCATCATCCACACGCCAAAAAGCAGCCAGAGCGGCGCGGCGATGATGTTGACCACTGGAATCCACGACAGGATGAACAGCCCGACCGCGCGGGGCAGGAAGTAGCCCAGTTTGCGCATTTCACGGCTGAGGGTCCGGGGAATCATTTCGATCAGTTCGCCCCAGCTGAAGGCGGGGAAGTCGTCGGTACCGCGCAGGACCACCTCTACCTTTTCAGACAGAAAGCCGTTGAAGGGCGCGGCGATGACATTGGCAATCATGGTGAACGTGAAGAACACCATTAATACGACCAGCACCACGAAGAGCGGCCAGAGGATGTAATTCAGGAAGCTCAGCCAACTGGGGAGGGTCGGCATGAACGAATCGACCCACAGGCCGAATTCATGACCGGCGAAGTAAATCATGGCGCTGAACAGCACCAGATTGATGGTCAGTGGCAGCAGGACAAACAGGCGCAGGCCAGGGCTGAGGACCAGTTTCAGGCCTTCGCGCAGGTATTGCGGGCCGGACAGGGCGGGTGCAGGCATGTGGGCCTCCATACGTTGAAAACGCGCCGACCTTACCGACTTTCCATCAGGGGCGGAAGCAGGATCGGCATGGCGACATTCGCAGAAACAATCAGGCGCGGATAGAGTCTATGGACGACAGCCAAGCAACGACGTCGTGGAATAGGTGCGGGCTATGAGCTGGATTGTGAAACGATATTTCCTTAATCTCTGCCGCCCCGATAAGCTTGCGGGCATCTTTTAGACCTATTCGATTCACGTTGAACCTCTCAGGAGTCTTAATGAGCGTTCTGGTTAACAAACAAGCACCTGATTTCACAGCCGCCGCTGTTCTGGGCGACGGTTCGATCGTCGAAGACTTCAAACTGTCTTCGCTGCGCGGCAAATACGTCGTGCTGTTCTTCTGGCCGCTGGACTTCACGTTCGTGTGCCCATCGGAAATCATCGCTCACGACAACCGTGTCGCTAAATTCCGCGACTTGGGCGTTGAAGTGGTCGGTGTTTCCGTCGATTCGCATTTCACCCACGCTGCATGGCGCAACACACCCGTTGAAAAGGGCGGCATCGGCCAGGTCCAATTCACCATGGTTGCCGACATCAAGCACGAGATCACTCGCGCTTACGGCATTGAACACGACGACGGCGTTGCGCTGCGTGGTTCGTTCCTGATCGACCAGAATGGCGTGGTTCAGCACCAAGTGGTCAATAACCTGCCATTGGGCCGTGATGTCGACGAAATGGTCCGTTTGGTGGAAGCGCTGCAATTCACCGAACAGCACGGCGAAGTTTGCCCGGCTGGCTGGCGTCCAGGCCAGAAAGGCATGAAGGCCGACGCCTCGGGCGTGGCCGATTACTTGGCTGAGAACGCCAAGAGCTTGTAATAACGTCGCTGCGGCTTCGGTCGCAGCGTCACGATTTCAGGATGGGTGGGCGAATCTTCTCCAAGCTGCTCACCGATCCGTTTTATTCAGCCGGTCCGCCGGTTTAGACCACAGTAACTCCGACCACACGTAATGGCCGGTCAATAGGAGTGTGTCATGTCTGATGTACGTCATTCCCGAGTGATTATTCTCGGCTCCGGCCCCGCCGGCTACAGCGCTGCGGTCTACGCGGCCCGTGCCAACCTCAAGCCTCTGTTGATCACCGGTATGCAAGCGGGCGGTCAATTGACCACGACCACCGAAGTCGACAACTGGCCGGGCGACCCCCATGGCCTGACCGGTCCGGTGCTGATGGAACGGATGCGCGAGCACGCCGAGCGTTTCGAGACCGAAATCATTTTCGATCACATCAACGCGGTCGATCTCGCGGGCAAGCCTTTCAGCCTGAAAGGCGACAGCGGCACCTACACCTGCGATGCACTAATCATCGCCACGGGTGCCAGCGCCCGTTATCTGGGCCTGCCGTCCGAAGAAGCGTTCATGGGCAAAGGCGTTTCAGCCTGCGCGACCTGTGACGGGTTCTTCTACCGCAACAAGCCTGTCGCTGTGATCGGCGGCGGCAATACGGCTGTTGAAGAGGCGCTGTACCTGGCCAACATCGCCAGCAAGGTCACGCTGGTTCATCGTCGCGATACCTTCCGTGCCGAGAAGATCCTGATCGACAAGCTGCACGCACGTGTCGCTGAGGGCAAGATCGAGCTGAAACTCAACTCGACGCTGGATGAAGTGTTGGGCGACAACATGGGCGTAACCGGTGCGCGTTTGAAGAACAACGACGGCAGCACATCGGAGCTGAAAGTCGACGGCGTATTCATCGCCATCGGCCACACCCCGAACACCTCGTTGTTCGAAGGCCAACTGGCTTTGAAAGACGGTTATATGGTCGTCCACGGCGGTCGCGAGGGGAATGCGACGGCCACCAGCGTCGACGGCGTGTTCGCAGCTGGCGACGTGGCGGACCACGTGTATCGTCAAGCGATTACCTCGGCGGGTGCGGGCTGCATGGCAGCACTGGACGTCGAGCGTTATCTGGACGGGCTGGCGAACGCCTCGTTCTGATCGGCCGCTGCAAAACAAAAAGCCGGCTCATTTGGGCCGGTTTTTTTGTGTCCGTTAAACGCTGACGTGCAGGCGCGCTTACCCGCGATGACGGTGTGTCTGACCCGCAGGTGACTGCCCGGCAGCCATCGCGGGCAAGCGCGCTCCTACAGACGGATGCGGCTCAGGCCTTGCGCGTCAACGGTTGTGCGCTGAACTTCACGCCCGCCAGGCCGTGGGCGATCAGCGCGCGAATGTTGCCATGGTCGTTGCCGTCAGGCGTCGCCGCCACGGCGCGGTAGTGTTCGCCAAAGGCCAGCAGGGCTTCTTCATGACTGAAACCTTCCAGCAGCGCAAGGCCCAGGGTCTTGCACGAGCCTTCGTTCTGGCCAGCGGCGTTTTCTACCGGGCCGTTACTGAACGCTTGCGGCTGATACTCGTAACGTTCGGCGACAAACGCCAAAGTATCGGCAAACACATGCTCACCGGATTTCAGGCTGGCGCGCAGGGTATTCAGGTCAGTCATGTTTCTGTTCCTTGGCGAAGGCGGCTTGCTGATCGGCGCTGGCTTCTTTCTGGTAGAGGGACTTCCACTCGCCGTATGGCATGCCGTATACCACTTCGCGGGCGTCATCGAGGCTGATGTCGATCTGCTTTTCGTCGGCGGCGGCCTTGTACCACTTGGACAGGCAGTTGCGGCAGAACCCGGAGAGGTTCATCAGGTCGATGTTTTGCACATCCTTGCGGCTGTCCAGATGCGCGACCAGACGACGGAAGGCGGCGGCTTCGAGTTCGAGGCGTTGTTGCTCGGTCATGATGGGCTCTGTGGGAGTTGAGGATGGGGCGGATGATAAGAGTGTGGGGCAGGGCGGGCAATGGTATTTGTCGACCGGACGGATGACCTGTAGGAGCCGCCTCGCTGGCGAATGCGATGTATCCGTCACTATGGATTCAACCGAACCGCCGCTTTCGCCAGCAAGCCGGCTCCCACAGAGGGTTACCATTTGGCAATCAGAGCAGCGGTGCTGGCAACGATTCTTAACGTTCAGCGGCCAGCGTAATCGACACCGATTCGGCGAAGCGCAGCGCGTGGGGTTTGTCGACTTCGACTTCGGCGTATTGCACGGCCTCGTAGCTCATCACCAGATCCAGCACTTCCTGGGTCAACCGCTCCAGCAGCGCGAAACGGTTGCTTTCGACGTGCTGAATAATGGCTTTGGTGATAGTCCTGTAATTGAGCGCGTGATCGATGTCGTTGTCACGCACCGCTTCCTGGGCCGCGTACAGGATCGTCAGATTGATGAGCACGTCCTGCTTGTTGACGATTTCATCTTCGTTGATACCAATGTAGGTGCGCAGGCACAGGTCCTTGACCCGGATGCGTGCGGTGCCTGGTTCGAGTCTTGCCATGGACTACTTACTCCGTCCGATCAGTTGCAGGAATTCCATCCGTGTCGTGTTGGAATCGCGAAAGGCGCCGAGCATCACCGACGTGTTCATCGTTGAATTCTGCTTTTCTACACCGCGCATCATCATGCACATGTGCTGGGCTTCGATGACCACCCCGACCCCCGCCGCGTTCGTCACGTCGAGAATGGCGTCGGCGATCTGGCGTGTCAGGTTTTCCTGAATCTGCAGACGGCGGGCGAACATGTCGACAATGCGCGCGATCTTCGACAGGCCGAGGACTTTTCCGGTGGGAATGTAAGCCACGTGAGCTTTGCCAATGAAAGGCAGCAGGTGATGCTCGCACAGCGAATACAGTTCGATGTCTTTGACGATGACCATCTCATCGCTGTTCGAGGCGAAAAGCGCGCCGTTGACGATCGCGTCGAGGGTCTGGTCGTAACCATGACACAGGTATTGCATGGCCTTTGCTGCACGCTTCGGAGTGTCCAGTAAACCTTCGCGCTCCGGGTTTTCGCCCAGGCCGACGAGGATTTCGCGGTAGTGTTCTGACAGTGACAGGGTCATCAAAGGGTCCTCGGGGCGGCTTACTTGACGTGCCGTCCGCCGTTTACGGTCAATGTGGTGCCGGTAACGTACGGGGTGTCCAGCAAATAGCGCAGGCTCTGGTAGATCACCTCGGGGCCGGGTTCGATGCCCAACGCCGATTTGGCCAGCGCGCGGGCGCGGTACGCCGCGTCGTCGTCAGGTTGAAACATCAGCATCGCCGGTGCGATGCCGTTGACCTTTATCCCCGGAGCGTATCGAGCAGCGAATGACAGCGTCAGGTTGTCCATACCCGCTTTGCTTGCGCAGTATGCGATGTGTTTGCTGCTGCCCTTGCGCGTGACGTCGTCACCGATGTGGACGATGTCGGCCACCTCCGAGCGCTGCAACAGTTCGGCACAATGCAGGTTGATCAAGTAAGGCGCGAGCATGTGCACGTTGAACATCCGCATGAACACGTCGCCCTCGTCGCCCTCGGTTTCTGCCAGCCATTCGGAGGCGTTGTGAACAATGGCGCGCAAACGCGGGGTGTGCGTCTTCAACTGCGCGATGAAACTCATCACGCGCTCTTGCGAGGAAAAGTCGGCCTGGATTGCAACGGCCCCCAATCCCCTCAACCGCTCTACGCCTGGACGTTCGGTACGATAGCTGATGATCACCGGCTGTCCGTCGTCCAATAGCCGCTCAGCGCAATGCAAGCCGATTCGCTGGCTGGCGCCAGTGATCAGGACAGGGGCAAGGGAGGAGGGCATGGCAGCTCGCGCGTTATCAAGGAAGAGGAAAATCGGGAGGTCGCTGGCGTACCGAGTCGAGCGGCGGAGCCATTGGTTTCATTGCGCCATCAGCGATCGAACGTGTTGGGCAAAGTTAACCCAATGGTCAGTGCTGTACAACTGTGGGTTGGATGCAAGCAGGATCCTGGTGGGAGCCAGCAAGCCGGCTCCCGCAGGGTGGGCATTGAAGTCTGGAACGCGTTGCAGTCAGTGCGTAGACGCCGACTTAGCCTGTGCCACGGGCGGCTGACTGTTGCTCTGCAACCACCCTGATAACAGGTGGGTCGACAGCGGGATGAACCAGAACACCATCAATGGCGTGAGAATCAGGGTGCTGATCATGATCCGCGGCAGCAGCGCCAATTCGCCCAGCAACGGGCCGAGTGCGTAGTTGAAGATCAGCGACACGGGAAAGAAGGCAAGCCAGATGGCGATGGCCTGCTTCCAGCGCGGCGGACGCTGACCCGCAGCGCCAAACCAGCCGTCGATGCCGCGCACCCGGTGTACGGAGTTTTTGGCGAACAACCCACTGCCACGCACCAACCAGGAGCGCCGGGATGCAGAATGCTCCCAAGCGTGCATCGTGGCTTCATCGGCGAACCGGAAAATGATCTGGAATTCATCATCGCCGGGCGGCGGCGCGAGGACGCCCGAACCCAGATAACCGGGGAAGTCGGTGGCAAGAGTTTCGCCTTCATGGAGCCAGGCAATGAGTTCCTCGTAGCGGCCATCGGCGACGCGACGGGCGACCATCAGGGTGACGGGGGACTCAGACATTGTGTATCTCCGATAGACACGTGACCTTCCCGGGTAGGGACATCACAAAGCGGCGCGCCGGGATGGTGGCGAGCCGTCATATTCACTTCAGAATGCAAGCAAGGATTATTCCTGATTCTGTGGGCAAAGCTACAAGTCTTTGCCGATCAACTGACCGCCGCGGGTCCGCAGCGGATGTACACTCCTGTTTCTAATCACTTCAAGATGGACACCTCGATGACTCAGCCGCGCAGTCTGCCATCTGTAGACGATGAAGAACTGTTGCCCATCCGCGAAGTGTCGCGCCTGACGGGGGTGAACTCGGTCACGCTTCGAGCCTGGGAACGGCGACATGGCTTGATCACCCCGACCCGGACCGACGGTGGCCATCGGCTGTACACCCTGGCCAATGTGGAGACCATTCGCAGCATTCTCATGTGGACCGAACGGGGTGTCGCCATCAGCAAGGTGGGGAAGATTCTTTCAGATACCCGTGATCTGGCTGCGAAAGCCCGCAGGCCGCTTACCGTGGTCGACGGCGAAGGGATAGGGGCGTGGCAAGGGCGGCTGCGCCAGGCAGTCGAGAGCTTTGACGAGCAAGGGCTGGACCAGCTGTACGATCAGCTACTTTTCGCTTACCCGCTGTCGGTGGTCTACGAAGAAGCGCTGATGCCCGTCTGGAGTGAGTTTGTCGCGCGTCACGACGCGTTCGGGCCCCTCAGCGAGTGGCTGTTTCTCGACCATTTCCTGCGGGGACGCACGCTTGAGCGGCTACGCTCGGCGCGGTCGGAAGGTGAGCACCGAGTGCTGGTCGCCGCCATGCCGGGTGCGGGGCGTGAGCTCGAACTGTGGGTCGCAGCCTTATTGATGGCGTCCGAGCGCATCGCCATCAGTGTGCTGGCGCCGGGTCAGCCCCTCGAGGAACTGCCGCTCGTCTGCGGCAAGGTCAAGGCGGATGCCATGGTGCTGTTTTCCAACTCACTGCCCTGCGCGAATTTCAAAAAACGACTTGAGCGGCTGAGCCTCGAACTCACTTGCCCGCTATTGCTGGCCGGCAAGACCGCCGACATGGCACAAGACAGTTTGCGAGGCTCAGTTATTGGGTGTCTGGGGAGCGATGGCGGGGTGATGCGGCGACGCCTGCAGCAGTTTCTGGCGGGGCATCTCGACTCGTAAATCCAGCACTGCACCGATAGCGGAAAGCGGCAAGTGGCCGCGACGCGGTCAGGTCTTGCTGCGTGCTGCTCGAAACTCAGCGCTGCTTCAACAGGTGCATGGAGGGGTGAATCTTGCGGTGTTCCTGCAGGATGTACTGACGCAGGCGCTCGATGTCTTCTTTGCTGTTCTGGTTCAAGCGATAGGCAGCGAGACCGTGTTCGGTCAGGCGTTCGAAGGTGCCGCGCAGGGCGATGGGCGGGAGGCCCAACGGGGTGAACCAGGCCGAGAAATACTTGGGCGGTTTGGTCTGCTTGCGGATTTCCAGCAGGACACCTTTGAAGGAAATCTCGTGCACCCACAGTGCAGTCAGCGCACCTTTTTCGGTTTCAAGGGCCACAGGTTCTGGCAGAATCAGACGCCATGGCCGGATCCGCGGGCCTTCTTCAAAAATGCTGGGAGCGCCCAGTTCCAGGTGCAGGGCGTGAAATTCGTCTTCGACCAGATGCAGCGGGAAGGTCATCTGCTGGTTGTCGAATTGGGCTTGAATCGTGACTTGTTCATGAGCGGCCAGACGCGTCAACAGATCTTGAATCTGCACACCGCCGTTGACCACCAGGCTACGGGACTTGTCGCGCAGGTTCAGCTTCGGGTTGTGCTGCATGTTCTGGATGAAGTCCAGCTCATCCTGCGTGAGAATGTTGTCGCGCTGCATGGCCAAGCTCGAGTTAACCGGTTATTGAAAAAGCAGACATTAAATTCGCTTTTTGGTTGCTGCCGTTCGTCAGTTGAGGGCGTTAGCCCTTTAGCGCCGCTATTTCCCTACGAGCTTGCGCCAGTTCTGCCTGCAATTCGACAACTTTCTGTTGGGTTTCGACGTGCTCGGTGACGTCCTTCTGTATGCCGATGTAATACATCAGGTTTTCCGCCTCGTTGTATACCGGGGTGATCGACAGCTCATTCCAGAACACGCTGCCGTCTTTACGGTAGTTGCGCATGATCTGACGGCAGGGCCTTCCTTTGCGCAGTGCCTCTCGGATGGCCCGCCGTGCAAATTGGTCCCGATCATCGCCCTGTAGCAGCCGGCAGTCCTGATAGAGCATTTCCTCGGCGCTGTATCCAGTCAGGCGCTCGAAAGCCTTGTTGGCGTAAATAAGGATGTTGTCGTCACCCTCATGCTCGGCGATCACAATGCCGTCGTTCGAGGCGTCGATCGCCAGTTGCATCAGCTTTGCGTTGATCATCAGCGGCCTCCCTGCGATTGCGAAGGCCGCATTCTAAGACATTGCGCCCGACTCGGGCATAATGCGGCACGATTTCAATCAGTCACAGGATCACACAATGAAAGTCGCCATTGTTTCGGGCTCGGTGTACGGCTCTGCCGAAGAAGTTGCCCGACACGCTCAACAGCTCATCAAGAATGCTGGCCATGACGTCTTGTTCAACCCCCGCGCGACACTGGCCGATCTGCAGGCCTTCGCGCCCGACGCTTTCCTGGCGGTGACGTCGACCACCGGTCTGGGCGAGCTTCCGGACAACATTCTGCCGCTGTACTCGCAAATCCGTGACGTGTTACCCGCGGCATGGCGAGGTTTGCCGGGCGGTGTTATTGGCTTGGGCGATGCCAGCTACGGCGATACCTTCTGCGGCGGTGGCGAACAATTGCGTGAGCTGTTCATGGAAGTGGGCATTCGCGAAGTGCAGGAGATGCTGCGTCTGGACGCCAGTGAAACCGTCACTCCGGAAAGCGATGCCGAGCCTTGGCTCGCAGCCTTCATCGAAAAACTCGGCGCCTGACTCGTTCTGGCGCGCGGTTCGTTGAAGCAATGCCCAGTGGCGCAATGCCTCGCCTCGCCATGAGCCCCACGCCAGAGCCTCTCCTGCAAAGGCTGACTCGCCGGGTCATTAAGGTGGCTGCCAAGGCAAGTAGCGGTTGTTTCCCGGCTGGCTAGACTGCTGATCCATCAGAGCCACTAGCCGACGAGGATTGCCCATCGTGAATGTCGCACAGGTAGCCACCGACGCCGTCAGCCCCCTTGATCCCAGCCTCAAAGAGAGAGTCAGCGCTGCCGAGTGGCAAGCCCGAGTAGACCTCGCTGCCTGCTATCGGCTGGTGGCGTTGCAGGGTTGGGATGACCTGATCTTCACCCACATCTCAGCCAAGGTTCCGGGCACTGAAGACTTTCTCATCAACCCCTACGGCATGATGTTTCACGAGATGACCGCGTCCAGCCTGGTCAAAGTCGATCAGTCGGGCAAGAAACTCATGGACAGCCCGTACGACATCAACCCGGCCGGTTACACCATTCACAGCGCCGTGCATGAAGTGCGTCACGACGTGATGTGCGTGATGCACACTCACACCGCAGCAGGCGTCGCAGTCTCCGCGCAGAAGCAAGGCGTGTTGCCGATCAGCCAGCAATCGCTATTTGTCTTGTCGAGTCTCGCGTACCACGGCTATGAGGGCGTCGCGCTGAATCACGAAGAAAAGGCGCGCCTGCAGGCAGACCTCGGCGATTGCCATTTCCTGATGCTCAACAACCACGGGCTGTTGACCTGCGCCTCCAGCATTGCGGACACCTTTCTGATGATGTTCACCTTTCAGCGCGCCTGCGAAATTCAGGTGCTTGCCCAAGGTGGCGGGGCTGAGCTGATCCCGATCGACGGAAAGATTCTGGCAGGCGCGAAAGCGATGGTGGCTGGTGTGACGCGCAGCGCCGAGGGCATGGGCGGAAAGCTGGCCTGGCCCGCGCTGCTGCGTAAACTCGATCAGCACTCCCCGGGATACGCGCAGTAATGGGACTGGCGGAAATTCCGCTGTGCGTCTGGCGCAGGCGCGGGCACGACTTCGTCTTTCGCGGCCATAGAATTCGCTACTGGGCGGCGGGGAAAGGCGAGCCCCTGCTATTGATCCACGGCTTTCCTACCGCCAGCTGGGATTGGCATTACCTTTGGCAACCTCTCGCCCGTCGATACCGGGTCATCGCGTGCGACATGCTGGGTTTCGGCGATTCAGCCAAACCCCGTGAGCATGCCTACAGCTTGTTGGAGCAAGCGGATCTTCAGCAGGCGCTGCTTGAACACCTGGACGTTAAGCGGCCAGTGCATGTGCTGGCGCATGACTATGGCGACAGCGTTGCCCAGGAACTCTTGGCCCGCCATGCCGAGGGTCGCTTCGAGATGGGCAGCTGCGCCTTTCTCAATGGCGTGCTATTTCCCGAGAGGCACCGCCCGTTGCGGGTTCAAACAATGCTGCTCGGTCGGTTGGGCTGGCTGGTAGGACGACTGTTCGATCGCAACAGTCTGGATCGGGATTTCAGCCGCACGTTCGGACCCGACACCCGCCCCAGCGAAAGCGAACTGGACGATTTCTGGAGCCTGATTTCTGCCGCTCGCGGGCATCATGTTCTGTACCGCTTGATCAAATACGTTCCCGAGCGAGCAGCGCTGCGTGAGCGTTGGGTACAGGCGATGCAGCGTAATAAGGTGCCAATGCGCTTCATCAACGGTGCTGCCGACCCGGTGTCAGGCGTGCAGATGGTAGAGCGCTACCGTGAGCTGATTCCTGACCCGGACACCGTGTTGTTGCCCAACGTGGGCCGTTACCCGCAAACCGAAGCCCCCGCGCGGGTCTTGAGTTGCTACGAGGCGTTTCGTGTCGCGGCTGCAACCTTCACCCCTGCGCCCGCCGTGCCGATGGCCCTCCAGAACAGCCCGCCGGCCAATCATCCCTTTGTGTTATCGAACACCATTCAGAGCGGTTCGTATTGATTGTGACCCGCCTGTGACTGGTTGACACTCCAGGACTGTTTCGCACGTGCTCGACCGCTCCGTCCCGTTGGAGGGGGCCCTTTGGGATGTCGAGCGCGTGCACTACCTTGGGGAGCGCAGCATGAGTGAGTCGATACGTTTTGACGACAAAGTGGTCATCGTCACAGGCGCAGGTGGTGGCTTGGGACGGGCACACGCCTTGCTGTTCGCCCGCCATGGCGCGCGGGTGGTGGTGAACGATCTGGGCGGGTCGGCCCACGGCGAAGGCGCCAATGCGTCAGCGGCAGACCGCGTCGTCGCGGAGATTCGAAAGGCGGGCGGTCAGGCAGTCGCCAATCATGATTCGGTCACCGAGGGCGACAAGATCGTCCAGAACGCGCTGGATGCCTTTGGCCGCGTCGACATCGTGGTCAACAACGCCGGCATTTTGCGCGACAAAAGCTTCGCAAAAATGGAGGACGCCGACTGGGAGCTGGTTTACCGGGTTCATGTCGAGGGCGCCTATAAAGTGACCCACGCGGCCTGGCCTCACCTTCGCGAGCAGAATTACGGTCGTGTGATTTTCACCTCCTCCACGTCAGGCATCTACGGCAACTTCGGCCAATCCAACTACGGCATGGCCAAACTCGGCCTCTATGGCTTGACCCGAACACTGGCGCTGGAAGGGCGCAAGAACAACATCCTGATCAATGCCATCGCGCCAACCGGCGGCACGCGAATGACCGAAGGGCTGATCCCTGCCAGCGTGTTCGAACTGCTCAAGCCTGAACTCGTCAGCCCGCTGGTGGTGTATTTGGCCAGTGAACAGTGCCAGGAGAGCGGCGGACTGTACGAAGTGGGCGGCGGCTGGATAGGTAAAGTCCGTTGGGAGCGTAGCCTTGGCGCCGGGTTCGACCCGCGCGCGGGCTTCTCGCCAGAAGACGTCGCCGCGCAATGGCACACCATCAACGACTTCGCCGACGCCGCTCACCCGACTGACAACGTCGAGGCATTAAGGGAAATGATGGCGAACCTGCACAAATTTCCCGGTTGAATCCGGGATCGGTCAAGCCAGTCAAACGCGCCCGGACTGGGTATTTTGTAGGCCGATTATTGGGCGCTTTGTAGGAATGGTCTCTTTATAAGGCAATGATTCCTTCTTCATGTCTTTGGCCTCAACTTCACCCCCAAGCGCCCGACAGGACTGAAGATCAACGTGATCTTCGGAGGACTCATGATCGGGAATCTGAGCAAGGTTCAGGAACGCTTGAAGGTGTATGTGCGAGCACCGGATAGCCGATTCAATGTCAAGTCAGGGCTGACCCCGGCGGAAGAGGGGGTGAAGGAAAAGGTCCGGCAGTATTGGGCGGATGGCAGCATCGCAAATGCCAAAAAACTTGAGGGTCTGAATATCGATTTATCGGGATTCGATCCCAGAAGAACCAGTAACAAACAGCTCCGGGAAATCGCAGTGATACTTGCCGATAAGGGCATCATCGATAGCGACCTGATGGGCACGTTTGCGGCCATCGACGTCCAGTTCGATGATTCGGGAAAGGAAATCAACATAGATGCGGAGGTTGATGCTTACGCGTTTTTTCAGAAAGAACTGACGGTAATCGGTGATGTTATCGCCGAAGGCAATGAACTTGCCAAGGGGGCCTTGGTAGAACTGAAAACTTCCATCTCGGTCATGCTTGCGCTTGAAGAGTACGCAAAAGCGCCACGAGAGAAATCCTTGGTCAACATTCGAGCATGATGTACGCGAAGCCTGGCGGCTGAGTCTCAGCCGCCCAGGCCATAGACGTCACATAGGCACAGTGTAGCTACCGGTATAACTCACCGGTGTATCCCCTTGCACGTTGTCCAGCACAAGCCGGAATGTTCCAGCTCCGAACGCCCCTGATGGGTCATAAGTGGGCGCGCTCACCGCAGACCAACTTCCCCCGCGAAGTTGTTGAACGATGACGGGAATTTGCCCTGAGGGGCCTCTAACGTTGAAGTGATGTTGAGTGGTGCCACATTTAACTGTGTACGGCTCATACACCACGTGTTGCTGGCGAGGAGCAACCACCCCCGCTGGTATTGCCCCGGACAGTTTAGTGCAGAAATTAAAGTTGATGGGATTGGGTCCTGCGCTGGCTACGGCAGTGAATGAGCTCACACTCAATGCCAGCATAAAAATTGCAATTTTCTTATTGTTCATGATGAAACCTCGTTTGTTTAAAAGTGTTCATCAGTACGCAGACATCGAGTCCGTTTGCACCGATATCTAACCTTTAAACATGAAGGATTGTAGGACTGCTGCTGAGAATGCTGTCAGGCATTTCCGATACAGTCGACATCGATGAAAACGGGCATCCGGTTCAGTCTTGGAAAGTCGCTCCCCTCAAACGCGCAGCCAAAAAAAAGCCGCTGCAATCGCAGCGGCTAAATATGACGTCAGATCCAGGAGCTTGAAAATCTACGTCGGGAAATCCCGTCAGAGGCCTGGTGTGCGGGCACGGTCAGACGAAAGAAGAGGGATTTCCGGTTCGCGACGAGGGCAGTCGCGAGGTGAGGCAATGATAGGAGGTTCTCGCTGACCCATACAGCGTCGTTTACGACATGCAGTTTTACCCTGACGGCAATAATGTGAAATTTCCTGCGCCCGCTCAGATCGTTCCCCATACGCTGTCATGGAGTGCAGCCACTGCATATAAATATGTACCGCTACCCAGAGCGAGTGACGTCGTTTCATAGGCGCTCACTTTCGTCGCTTACCTGTTTTCTCGTTCGGCTGGATGCCGGGTGGGGGTAAGCGACCTACCTTGGAGCTGTACCCATGAATGCTGTTCTTGAACCCAAAGTCGCGCCCGCGGCATCTCAAACCTTCGATCAGATCACTCAGCACCTGACTGCATTGTCCACCGCCAGTTCGGGCTGTCAGCAGGTGCTTGCGCAAAGCCAGACGCTGCGCGAATGGGTGTCTGAGCGACTGCGCGAGAGCCTCAACCGCGTCCGCCCCCAGACCGGTCTGGCGGTGTCCAATCCCGATGCGATTTTTTTCAACCGGCGCCTCGCAAGCGGCACGGTTGCCTCCATTGGCATGACTGATCTTCTTATCGATACCCTGCGCAATGGAGCGGCGATCCCGACTCTTACCGGAGCCGGTTTCTATACCCGTCATGACACGCTTGAACCGCGTCATGCGCTCAGCAGCTCGCAAAACCGCAGTCTGATCGGCGTCCTCAACGCGCTAATGCCGTCGGTTGTCTCAGGTTACGACAGTTACCTTCGCCATCTTTGGCAAAAAATGGTCCCTCATCCTGAGGATCCGCTGCGCATCGAACCCGCCGATCGGCTGCTGATCGGATTGCATCGCCAAGCGTTGAGCGACGAAGTTGCGTTGCGCATGCTGTGTCGCGTCATGTCGGTTGCGGAGCAAAACCGCCTGTTGAAGGTCGTTGGCGATGGCGTCATCGAAGGCGTGTATGAAGTGGCGGTGGAGCAGCACCGTCAACGCACTCCATTAACCTCCACGTACGTCGTCAGCCAATCCTCGCAACCTTCCGAAGATCCGTCGGGTGTGGTCTTTCTGGTCATGCCGTGCAAGGGTGTTGAGCGCTTCGAATCCATTGGCGTTCTCTGTCAAGCGCTGAGCCGCCGAATGTCTGGCGAGTTGCAGGACCCGCACTTGACTGCAGGCCTACCCCTAGCCGACCACGAACGCTTGACGGCGAACGATGCCATCCCCGAAGACGCTTGGCGGTTCGTGCCGGTCGATCGGCCAATGCTGGAGCATCACCTGCGCGCGCTTGAAAGCAAGCAAGCTCAGGATCTAGGCTTCCTGTGGGCGGAGAGGGAGTTGGCGTCCGATGCTTGGCATGAGCACGTTGAGCGCACGCAACTGAGCGCGCATGTGAACGATGCAATGGGGCATCGTTTCAATCTGCTGTCTGTCATAACGGATGCGTTCGTAGCCCCGGATTGGCGCAAGTTCGCCAAGCCGTCCGACAAAACGCATTTGTTTGCGCTGGAGCGCAAACATCGGGCCTTGAAGGGGCAGATCGCGAGTCGGCTTGCAGGCGTCGAATCGTTTACCGTGTTCGCTCACACCGAGCTGACCAATTACATTCGGCAGCATCTTGGGTGTTTGATCGACCCCAACAGCGTCGTCATCACGCTCGATGATGCCATCGCTCTCGGCCGTGGCGACACGCTGCACGCCAAATATGAGAAGACGCTGTTCGAGTTTGCCGTGTCCGGCCTGCCTGACACGGGCAAACCTTTGAGCTTCGCGCCAGCGCCCAATCATCTGCACGCAGAGTTTTCGGAAGCATTCGTCAGGACGATGCTCGCTGAACTCAATCTGCATCATCGTTATGGGTTGGCGCTTCGAAAGGCCTATGAAGACCCCGAAACCGTCCGTCAAATGGTCATTCATCGCGACAGTGCGCTGGCATTGAGCGCGTTCACCGCTGGCTTGCAGGGCCACCTGATTCAGGATCGCAGCCATGAGCTGTTGAACAGAGTTCGCGGCGACCAGCGCAAAGAGGGCTCCAAATACAGCATCGGCAGCTTGTACTTGCTCGAAACCCACACGCGCTTCAACGACCTGATCGTGTTCGAGGAAAGGACTCAAAACGACACCCATTACGTGCTCTACGCACCGGGCGCGCCAAACGGTCAGGATTTCTTCGAGTTCAGATCCTGGCAACAGCTGTGTTTCGGCGTGGGGGCCTGGCTTGCGACGGAAGCCGGACGCTCGTATGTCAATGCGCAACTGACAGGACCGACCGAGCAAGGGCACGCCGCGGTCATCAACAATGTTCACCTGAAGCCCTCGTTATGGGGTTTGAACAGTTGCCTGTTCGTGCGCTGCATGGGGGACACATTCCAGGCCAACATGGGCGACCTCGTCAGCCAGAAAGTAGCCCGGGCATTGCGCGCGGCGGAGCTGGCAGCACCGAACACAGACAGTCAGACCTCCTTCGCCAGCCCTTCCATTCAGGCACTGCTGGACGCCCGGATCGAAGCGCTGAACAGCGAGTTCAGGCGCATCAGTACGGGTCTGGTGGATTACAGAACCTACGTCCACGAATACACCACCACCGTGCTGAACGACTTCCTGCGTCGTAGCGGGTTCGACAGGCCTGTCGACCCAGACACGCTTTACTTCGGGCTTGGGCAACCTCGTCGTGAGACGCCAGACTTTGGCGAACACAGCGATTTGCGCCAATTGACCGAGCTCATGATGGAGGGCAGCGAGGAAATTCTGGGGCACCGGCCACAGATTCACCTGTATTCCTCGACTGGCCTGGACTACAGAGAGCTTCCGATCAAATTGATACATTTCATCGACAAACAGGTGCTCGGTTCGGACTTGGGCGCTCGATACATGGAGCATCTGGAAAAAACCTTCCTCGGTCGAAGCAGTCCGCAGTACGCACGGCGTAAACGCCTGATGGCCAAGCGTGTTCAATATCAAATGTCCCGTGACGCCTTGACGGAGTTCATGCGTGGCCAGCTCAGCGAAGGGCAGTACGGATGGCTTCGCCGAACCATTATCTCGCTTGATGTGCAAGCTCCTGTTCTCAATCAGACCAGCGCTGTTTCGGCGTTTCGCATAGCCAAACAGATTGTCGAAGGCGTTTACATCTTCCGGGATTTCGCCACAGACGACCCTGATTTCAATCTGCTTTATACCCCCAATTCTCCGGACGGCGTGTTGTTCCAGCGACTGACAGACTATGCGCAGTTACTCGAGTCGTCGCAGATGCAGAACTATTACTACAGCCGCGTGGCCTACATGGGCCAGCCTCAGGTGGGCTCGTTCTTCGAGCGCCTGCAACGAGGTGGCAAGTTCGATGAGAAATTCATTCGCATCGTGAACCGTATAGAGGCCCGAATTCCGGACGCCGAGCTGCTGTTCGGCAATATGATCGAGCGAATGATTGCCGACGTGGATGCTCAGACCGAGAGCCACGCCGAAGCAAGGTTCGCGACCGCCTGGACGGTTATTCAATGGCTGGGCAACGTATTGCTGGTCCCTTTCCCGGCCGTGAGCATCGCGTGGGGAATCTTTACCAGCGGGGTGAAGATTTATCAGGGGGTCGACGCGTATCTGTCCGGGGACAGGGCTGCTGCATTGCCTTTGCTGTTGGCGGGCGTGATGGGGCTTGTCAAAGGCGGGAACGCTGCGCGGAAATTGTTCAACGCGGCCGAACTGGCCGCCAAGGGGGTCGGCGTTCCTGTGGGCGTCTGGGTGTGGCACCACCTGGAATTCGAAGGGAAGCTGCAAAAGGCCGTCAATGAATACCTCCGCGGGACGGCAACGTCACTAATCTTTGAGCGAGCCTGATCCGCTGCACCGGATCTTCGCTCAACAATAACGCGTGCTCCAGGTCGTAACGCTCGGCCTGTGGGCACTCCAGCGTCTGGTACAGGCTGGCGCGGGCGAGGTAATCGCTGGTGTTGGCCTGCCCCAGTTCAAGCACGCGATTGGCGTCTTTCAGGGAAGCGATCAGATCCTCGTTGATGTGATGCAGATGCCGCAGGTTGCGCGACAGGCGCTGCAACATCGCCTGAGGTGTCGCAGTACGCAGGTGTTCGGCCTTCAGCGGCATGTCCGGACCGAACTGGCGCAGGAGCAGTTCGCGGCAATCCTTGGGATACAGCCGGCGGCCTCCGCAAGGGTCGAGGGAATGGTCGGCGCCGGGCACGCGCACCAAAAAATGCCCCGGAAAATTGACGCCCTCAAGGGGAATCTCCAGACGGCGCGCGAGTTCCAGCGCGATCATCGCCAGCCCCAGCGGCTGACCTCGACGTCGTTCGACGATTTTGTCCAGCAAGGCAGCCGCAGGTTTGGGCTGGGCCATGTCCTCCTGCTGAAATCCGAGGCTCGCCATATGTCGCAACAACGGCTGCGCCAGTTCACCGGCGGGCAGCGTTGGTAACGCCGCACTGGCCTGACGTTGAAGCTGATCAACCCGCTCAAGGATCTGCCGGGGATCGACCTGGGCATCGTGCTCGACAGCGATCCACAGTGCCGCTTCGAATGTCGCGGGTGGTGTTCTATGGAAACATTCGAGGCATTGTTGGCGTGGATTCATCGACTTCTCCGACCGGAAGGCGTCTGAGTGACTGATTCGAGAAGCTTTGTTGTAGCCCCCCGTGAGGGAGTTCGTCCAGTGCCGAATGCCGATTGATTGCTACACGTCGGGAGTCGGTCAAGATGTTGCCAACGCTGCCGCCGTTTTTTCGGCGAGCGCCTATACTCGCAATACAAAAAAACGGGAGCACCGCCGATGTTCGCTCTCATGCAGCATTCACGCGTTAACGCCTTGCACCTGGTCGTCGATCCGCAGACCTGTCTCAAAGCCGTGATCGCGATCCACAGCAGCCGCAAAGGCCCGGCACTGGGAGGCTGTCGCTACCTGGCCTATCCGAACGAAGAGAGCGCAATCGAAGACGCTATTCAACTGGCCAGGAACATGAGCTACAAGGCTGTCTTGGCGGGTCTGTCGCTGGGCGGTGGCTCGGCGGTCATTCTGCAACCCGCCCATGTGCCCGATCGCTCCACGTTATTCGAAGCTCTCGGACGTTTCATTCAGACGCTCGATGGCCGTTACATCACGGCCATCGACAGCGGCACATCCAAAGAAGACATGGACTGCATCGCGCGGTACACCCGCCACGTCACCACCACCACTGCGTCCGGCGACCCCACGGCTTACACCGCTATGGGCTTGTATGCGGGTATTCGGACAACAGCCATGGCGCGGCTGGGCAGCGACAACCTCGAAGGGCTGCGCGTGGCGATTCAAGGGTTGGGGCATGTCGGTTATGCCTTGGCCGAACAGCTGCACGCGGCGGGGGCGGAACTGCTGGTCGCCGACCTGGACAGCGGCAAAGTGCAGCTGGCGATGGAGCAAATGGGCGCCAAGCCGATTGCCATCGATGCACTGCTCAGCACGCCTTGCGACATCCTTGCTCCCTGTGGGTTGGGCGGGGTGCTCAACAGTCACAGCGTGACAAAACTGCGCTGCGCCGCTGTGGCCGGAGGCGCCAACAACCAGCTCAGCTGCGCCGCGATCGCCGATCAACTCGAAGCGCGCGGCATCCTTTATGCACCGGATTACGTGATCAATTCCGGTGGTCTCATTTATCTCGCTCTGCAACATCAGGGAGAAAGCCTAGACACCATCACCGCTCATCTTTCGCAGATTGGAACACGGCTGACTGAAGTATTTGCCCACGCCCAAGCCGAGAAGCGCTCACCTGCGCGGGTGGCCGATGCACTGGCCGAACGTCTTTTGAACCTTGAGTAAAGGCCATGTCGGCACCGCGTCTGCAAGGTATGCAGTCCGAAGCATGTGCTGCTCAGGCGGTCAGGCACGGTGTTTCTTTAGAGGCATCAAGGCAACTCAGGCAGCATTCAGCGATGAGATGAGCAGGGACGATAAAGGTAACCGGCGCGAGGGGGTTACTGGCTAGCTAAGCTTTTGGTGAAACAATCCAAGCATTTGCCGCCAGCCCTGCTCCGCAGCTTCTTCGTCATAGACAGGAAAATCCGGCTTCATCCAGCCATGGGCGGCGCTGTAGGTTTCCGACCGATAGTCCACCCTCGCGTCCTGCAGCGCCTGTTCAAATTGCACGGCCATTGAGGGTGGATAGCTAGGATCGTCCTCGGCAACGGCGAGGTACACGTCGGCTTTCACATCTTTCACGAAAGTGTGCGGGCTATCCGCAGCCTCGGTTGCCAAATTGCCACCGTGGAAGCTCGCGACTGCCGCGAAACGCTCGGGCCACTTGCCTGCCGCAGCGATGGCCATCCCGCCGCCCATGCAAAACCCAACGGCGCCTACCTTTTTGCCATGAACATCGGTACGACCATCCAGATAATCCAGGAATGCGCCGGTATCGATAGCGGCTTTCATGGGGCCTGTCGTTGCCATCAGGGGGCCAAGAATGGCACGTACATCACCTTGGAAAACCGCTCGCGGATCAAACGGCTCGTAAGGCCCATAACGATAGAAAAGGTCGGGCAAGAGCACCACAAAACCTGCATTGGCCAATCGCTGCGCCATCGCCAGCTCGGCAGAACGAATGCCGCCCGCGTCCATGTAAAAAACAATGGCCGGGCCGCCTGCGCCGTTTTCAGGGGTGAAAACGTGGGCCGGGCAGTCGCCCTCTTCCGTGGCGATCAATGTCTGCTCGTGTGGCATATGGACTCCTTGGATCTAGGTCTGCGCAACCGCCGGCCTGGACGAGCAGATGCCGAATGTCGTCAATCCGTCGTCTCGGACGGTTCGCTGAGATCGCTGAGCGCGCTCGCATTGTTTTTGAAAGCGGCGGCGAAGACCGTGCGGTTTTTCGCCATGTAAATGCTCGCATCTTCTGCATGCTTTTCAGAAAGTCCCGGCACGTTTTTCATCAAGACCTCGGTCAGCACTTCTGCCAGCTCCAGCATCTGATCATGCGCATCGGCGAGTTTACGGTCCACGAACGTAGTCTCCAAATCGCGGGTACTGCGGTAAAGGGTTTCAACAGCCATTTTGGCCTCGTCGTCTTGTCCAGAGTGTCGTTGGGAAAGCTGGGGCCTGAACCATCGTCCGGCAGCGAATCCATGCCTTCATGTGTATCAACGCTGAGTGAGTACTGTGTTTTTATACAGTGCGCAGCATAAGGGAATCGTCGCCGCTTGGGTAGTGGCAAATCATGGCCATTTTCGTTGAGTGCGACACGCCTTGCGACAAAGAGTCACGTTCTCAACCTTAGTCGATGGCCTCTTTAATGCTTGGCCTCAAGCGCGAGCAAAAGCGTCACGCGAGCGCGGCATCATCCGTTTCGGGTCACTCAAGGAAGCACATCGTGAAAATCAACTGGGCCGAATCCCTCCGTCAGCACGTACACGGTTGCGCCGAATCGCTGGGCAACCTGTTCGTCGAAACCTTCCATTACCTGGCACTCTTCGCCATCGGCGCCGTCACCGCGTGGGCTGCGGTCATGGCTTTCCTCGGCATGCTGGACAAAGGGCACATCACGGTCGATGACATTCTGCTGCTGTTCATCTACCTGGAGTTAGGCGCCATGGTCGGGATTTACTTCAAGACGAAGGTCTACGTTACTAACATTCCTCGTAGTGGATACCAGATGCTTAAAAGCCCTGATAACACTGGGACGTGGTGTGCATGACCTGCTTCTGATGCGCCGTGTAGTCGGCTTGATTCGCTCGATTTCTGAACAGTGGTGGTTATGATGACGCAAGAAGTGAAATGGGCTGAAAGCCTGCGCAAAAAGTTGCATGGTGGTGCTGATTCAATTGGTAATTTGTTCGTTGAAACTTTCCATTACTTAGCACTTTTCGCAATTGGCGTTATAACAGTTTATGCGGGTATTTTTACCTTTATAGGAATGCTTCAACAGCCGAAAATTACGGTTGATGATATTTTACTGCTATTTATCTATCTTGAACTTCTTGCAATGGCGGGGATTTATTTTAAAACAAATCACATGCCCTTGCGTTTTCTTTTATACATTGGCGTTACGGCGCTGATTCGATTATTGATAAGTGATGTTTCTCATCACAATGCGCCGGACACCGGGATTTTATATGTGTGTGGTGGTGTGCTTTTACTTGCTGTGTCGATTTTGGTGGTTAGGTATTCATCTGCGAAATACCCGTCGGTAAAAGAAAAGGCTGATTGATATAATTTCTGCGAAATTTGAAAAGGCTGTCAGATGCAGCTTTTTCAAGTGACTAATTTAGGGGGGGTGGGTCTTTTATAAACTTCATAGATCATGGGGTTCACATAGGTCGTTACCTAAATGTCATAGATCATAACTGGGTTTGATGGAGGATTGGAATATGGCAGAACTGCAGAATAGATGTCCAGCCGGGACCCACTCGCTCCCGGGGCTTTCTATAGACGATCGGTTTTCTGATTTAGAGTCTCTGACATTATTTTTGAACGGTCGAGGTATTGAAACTAAAAATACTCATATTGATTGCTACCAAAGATATCTGAAAATAGCTTCAGGTCAGGGGCTAGAGAACATTGACCCTAAGAATATATTTAAAAATGTCACAGATGGGCGCTTCCAGCATGGTCTCGATTGGTATGATAGCGCGCTCATTAGTTATTACTAATGGGCCTAATTCCATACCATGTGGAACTCCACTCTCCGCACGTAATGGGAAATTTTTCGATAGTAAAGTCTATGCCTTTTGTAGGTAAGTATTGTCTGCGGTTCAACCAATTTACCGTTGCACTTAAGTTATTGTGATTACGTATTTGTGTAGTTAAATGCCAGATTTTTATAACCGGTACATTTGAGTCCTGAGCGACGTGATGGCCTATCGAATTAACTGAGCCCACGATAGATAGAAAATCATATGTTTGGTTTATTGAAAGCAGGTTTAGTAATTTGCTATTTCCATTCCTGAAAGCCTCGGAGACTTTCTTTGCTTGACTGACGCCTTTAATTATTTCCTCTGAGCGTGATAATACCTCTCGGATTTCGGAGGGTTCTATGAACCATTTTATTTCTATGCAGAGGCAGGTTTTTTTATAATGGTCAATAATTGCCAAATCAATGTCCGTACTATCTATTTGTCCATGCGTGAACTCAAGATCAAGACCTTCCAGCGAATTTATTATTTCCTGTCGCACTCTATACTCCTTTTCTTGGACTAGCCGCGAATAGATATAACGCTCTTCTGGAATCTGATTTAAAAGCACACATAAATTACGCTCGCCGTTAGTATGCATAATTATGAATGGTGATATCGCATATTGACTTTCATTAAGTTCAATTAGGGGCTGGATCGCGATGTCTGGGTGCCGGATGCCTTTATTTCCATATGTTAAATAATCTAAAACTTTGCTTACCTTAGTCCTTGAGATTTCGATGTGGCTGGCAATAATATTTATTAGCATGCTTTTTTTTGGTGTCCAAAGTGCACTAGAAAAGGCTAGAGCAGGCACGCCTTCTTCAACAGCTATTACTCTAGCCATGAACCATGCAGAAGCCATGATTTGCAACGAGATAAAAACCTTTCGGAAGTCACTTATTGAAAATGTAAGAAAGTTCCATTGATTAGGTAGATTGTGACGATTGTTAAAATCCTCAAAATAAGCATCGGAAAGGGCAGTCATTAAACGTTTCGAGAAATTTACATTATAATAGTTTCCGCTTATGCTCATATGCCGTCGGAGTTCTTTAGCGGATATATGCGTAAGCGGGGAATTTTCTGTTGTGGGATCTCGTTTCGCTACTAGTCGATCATATGCCTCATAGGTTAAGTTATAACTAGACCAATCCGAAGGAACGATGTCGTTACCTGATACTGTTAGTTCAATCATCTTTGCATGATATAGAGGGAATATCGAGCAAAAATTTAGGTAGCTTTTTGCTAGATCAATCCATTCCTGTGTGTAGATATAACTGTTATCTCGAAATTCCCGATCTATCTTTTTTGAGTTTGAGTTTGAGTTTGAATTTGAGTTTGGTTTGTCTGAGTAGCACGCTCGAATCGGGTGTACTATAGCGTTAATAAGCCCATCAATATAGGCAGCAGCACGTTGCTCGGGCAATGGATTAATAATACTTATCTTGAAGTGATGGTCTTCGACAACGGATAACAAAGTCCATATCTGTTGTTGATAACTAAAATTGTTGAGAGGGTTTTTGGACATCTCTAAATCGATTTCATTCTCCACAGCCATCACACATGCTGCTCTCTGTGTGTGCTTAGTAATATCAGTTTCCTTAGGCATGTTCTCTATCCCCATTCGTGGGGAAACTGAAATTTTTGATTATGCTGTACGCGTCGCTGTAAGCTTTTCTCATATGTTGAAGTAATTCAGTGTAAATTAGTTCGTGTGAGAAATTTTCCTCAGGAAGCTCTAAGCGTAAATTTATAGTTTTCATAATTCTGATCAAGTCATATTCGGATTGAAGATGTTGAAATAGCCCTCGGTAATCATTCAGCACAAAAAAAGGAGTCATTATCTTGTAAGCACTTTCTTTATCGCTTAATTTTTCTATGAGCAGTGATAGAAGTTTCAACCCCTTTAGATTTTTGGTCTGAGTTAAAGGGGGAATTTTATTTATAGCTATTTTTACGGTTTTTTCATCTATTGATTCAACAAATATTCTATTTAGGGCTTCAGTGAGATTGGCGACGTGTATATCAGTCCAAAAGATGGGTTTCTGTAAATTCCCTATAGTTTCAGCGATTTCTCCTTCGAGTTTGTAAAGGGGAGTGCTGAAAACAATTTCTACTAGCGCTGACGTATCTTCTCGAAGTGTAAATAATTGACTTTCAATATTCGGCTGCGCCCATTCATTTTCTATTTGCGCGTTATAAAATTGTGAGTGTACGTCGAACTGTGGTTCCACGTTTTCTGAAAGTAGATAGAATTTTTCATCTAAGGGGAGTTCGTCTATATCGCCGAGCCACATTATTATATTTTTGGATGCATTAACGCCGAACGAAATTTGCCATTCGTCTAATTTGGTTATACTGCCATACGTTGATGAAAGTAAGGTAAGGCTATAGGATGGATGCAATGCATATTTGTTTAATACCTCTGGTTTGAAGTATATGGGAGCTAGAAATCCGGAATTGCTGAACTCGTGGGCTAGGCCTGGTGTTGATAAATATTCCACCGCAGAGTAAGCAAAATCTAAATCTTTGCAAAGTGCGTACTGGGTTTTTTTTATTTTCTCTGGCATTTTCACAATAATTTTCAAAGCTCTGCTTTTTGTTTTTATTTCGTCGAAAATTAGTATTTCGGATAATTTTGTTATATACAGCTGCTTGGTTTTTGGCTCTATTAGAAACGGCAGGTCTTTAGCAACTATATGTATCTCGTTGACTTTAAATTCACGCTTCGCAATAGATAGTTGTAGTGGGTTTCCATTTTTGTCGAATAGCTCTCTGCATAACTCTGGTAGCATCTGGCTTTTCTCCAATTTCCATTTTTATTAAATACTAGAAGTTATCGCGTGGAAAGACTCTCTCAGTTTTGCTATCAACGCATCATGTACTTCGAGGGTAGTACTGCTCTCATCAATTTCTAGTTCTAGTTTGATCTCATTGATTTTTTTATTTTTGCTTGCCTCTGAACCTGTATGTGCATGAATTAATCTAAGATCCTGCAGCAAAAATAACGGTTGCATTATTCGTGTCGCTTGCTCCTCTGATGATACTGCTGCGATAAACAGCTTTAGCCTCTGCAAGACCCCAAGATTTACAATTTCCTTTTGTGCGCATTCTTTTGCAATTGCTTTGCTTAAAATGTTTTTGTCTAAGGATTCTACATATACTTTGTAAAGGTTGTTGATTAATTTTTTTTGCTCTGTTGGTGTGTCAAGCGTCGGGCGGGTAATACTTAGCGAAATCTCTAATACTTCTTGGTCAAGCCTCGATACTTTTGTGCCGAAACGTGCGTAAAAAGACTCGATGAAATTTGACCGTTCTTTAAATAACTTGTCTTCGGGAGTTAGGTCCGTAAATACACATTCAATTTGGCCATCGTAGAATTCGCTGCCAATACAGTGGTCAGATATAACATTTTCGGATCTTAGATAATATTGCTCTTTTATAGGCAGTCTGGATATGTCTCCCAACCACATTACAATTTTTTCATGTTTATTTATACCGAATGGAACGCTAAAGTCATCATTGCACCATATTGTTCCATAAGTTTTGGAGGCGAATTGCACTCTGTATGATGGGTGAGAGTCGTATTTCACAAGTACTTCTTTATTGAAGAATACCGGTGTCAAAAAACCTTTATCAAAATCTCTTTCCAGGCCAGGTATGTATAGATAGTCATCTGAATCATAAATGAATGGTACCTTGGTAAAGCCAAAATCATTTTGAGTCTTTTTTCTATCAGATGTAATCATGTCTGAGCCTTTTTCAAAAGCTTGACGATGTAGGTGTAATATTGCAGACTTTGACCTGTCAGGTAAATACCGTATCTGACATTGAATGCAGCGAAGAAATGGAAGTCCGTTGATTTTAAAGTGTACGCCGGAAATTATTTCGTCCAGTACCTCAAATACTAAACTCAAATGTGAAGAGCATTTTCCGCAATAAATTCTTTGGACAGAACTTGCCGAGTCTATTAATTCATGAATTTCCATTTCATTACTCTTAAGGTCCGGTTAATTTAGGAAGAGTACACACAAGTAAACTCGAATTCCAGTGGTGTAATTCGAGATATGAAAGTGAGTTTCCTCCTTGCCGCAGAATGTCATCCGATTGGGCTGCACTCGTCGTCAAGACCAACCACATGCCCGTGCGCTTCCTGATCTATGTGGCAATCACGGCGCTGACCCGCCTGCTGATCTCAGACGTCTCGCACCATGCGCCGCCGGATTTGGGGGTCGTGTACCTCAGTGGTGCGATTCTATTGTTGGCGTTCGCGATTCTGGTGGTGCGTTACGCCTCGTCGCAGTTTCCGTCGGTAAAAGTGCCGGACCCGCACAGCAACAAGAAAGGCGCGGTCATCGAGGAGAAGGGGGAGGTGTGAAGGGCGGGTGAGCGGCCCATCGGTTGAGCCGCTCGCGTCACAGAGCGCTGGTGTGGACTCAGTTCACCCAGACCCCAACGTGGTAGTGCCAGCCATCGCCACGGTTTTCCCAGTAGGGGTGCTGATAGCGATAGCCTGGGCGCACGACCTCCCAGTGTCCATGGACGGGCACGTAGCGGTTGCCTTCCCAGCGCCAGTAGCCACGGGACCAGATGTAGCCGGGACGCGGCGCCGGTTCTTCTTCGACGATGCGCGTAGGAGGCGCTTGGGGGGCGACGACTTCGACGTATTCGCCGCGAGGCGCCGGTCGTTCGACGACGCGACGTTCATGCACGACTCGCTCTTCCACACAGCCGGTCGCCATCACCAGTGCACCCACCAAGGCCAGATAACGTAACGACATAAACACCTCTGCTCATCCACGTCGCCCTTTCAGCGTCGTGCTCGGGGCGGCGTCTTGTGGATTGGTTGTAACAGGTGGTGTCTGTCTGGGGGCTGAACTGGGACGTGTGTCGAAGGGGGTAGACGACCAAAGGCCTGGCCGGACACTGCGAAGGGGAGGCGATGAGGGATCGCCTCCGTCAGATGCGCGTCATGGGATCAGATGCCCACGTTCAGTTGAGGTCTGTTGAGAAAAGCGTTGCGCGCAGGGGGCGGGGACAGCTGCTTGAGGTCGCCATCGGTCATGGCGGCCAGGATCTTGATGGCGCTGTGGCCTTGTTCGATGGCGATGCCGAATTGCACGCTTTCGATCAAGCGGCGCAAGCGCGTTGGAGAATTGCGCTGTTCAGCGCTGATCAAGCGTTTGGCAACAACGCCTGACTCATTGGAAAGCGTCAGCATGATGGTGCCGTCGAGGCCCTGGATGCTCAGGTTGACCCGGTAGTCTGGGTGAAATGCATCGGTGATCTGTTGAAAAGGATTGTCCATGGGCTGCTACCTGATTATCGATCTGCATGAGTTGACTTGGGATGGGTCCCTTTAGTTCTCGACGCAGGATCAACGGCGGTTGAAATCAGCGTCTGAGTTGACTAGTCAGCTGCCCGTCGAGCCAGAAATGGCGGGGCTTGCAGAGGTGGAGGCTCGACGAAGGGAGACTTGCAGAGTTCGGGCCATTCAGGACGAACGGTGCATTTAAAAGAGGTATGAATCCTTTCAGCGGTTAAACGCTGAAGAGATTTACCCTTTCGAATGAATACTTTAGTAGTAGCCAAATGCCCAGTTGATCAGATAAGCGCCCTGTTTGAGCGCTGGACGCTTGCTTTGAGTGCGACAGACCCTGTTCGACCCGGCACAAAAAAGGGCGGGCCTGTGTGCACAGGCCCGCCCTTCGTATCGTTGTTCAGGCCGCCGGTATTAACCGTGCAAGGCCTCGTCTTTCTCTAGAAATTCTTCCTGCAGCAGCGCATCCGGGTTTTCCGAATCGGTGCCTTGGACGGGGTCGATAGACGCCACACCTCCACGTTTGCTGCGCAATTTGCCGAACAGATGTTCGAGCGCGTGATCAAGTTTGACAGCAGCGCCGTCAACAGCCTGGTCCAAGGTGTCAGCCTTGTGCGTTACGGAAATGGGTTGGTGTCCTTTTGGCCGGGCTTCCATCTGGCAGCGGATGTCGTGCGGGCCGGGTTTGTCGCCGTTCTCGTCGCGGATATGGACTTCGATACGGGTGAGGTCTTCTTCATAGCGGTCGAGCGTGGTTTCAACGGTGGTTCGTACCCACTCCTCCAGTCGGATGCTGCTTTCGATGTGGTTATCGCTGTTGACCTGGATTTGCATAGTTCTTCCCTTACTTTGGCTTGCTCGGGAGAGTCTCGACGAAGGTGAATTTCCGTCTGCCCTCGAGCACAGTGTTGGCCCCGAACGGAGAACAATTCAACCCCCAAATCGAAGAAATATTTCATTGCAGAAATTAATGTGCAGCTCGGCGGAAGATGCTCTACCTCAGGGAACATCCCCTGCTTTAGCGGGTCATGGCGCCGAGGATGCTCGAATGCATCGACCAAGCGGACGTCTTGGCTGAACCATCCCACACCAAAAGCAGCTCATTCGGCCGGTCTGCCAGGCCAATCACTGACGTGAGTCAACGTATCGGCAGGCCGCTGCAACGCGCTCGACCGCAACGGCCATCAGACTCTTTTGCATATGAGAATATTTATCATTAATATTGCGTCTTTTTGTGCGTAGCGGCCTCCTTTGGCCGAGTCTCAGGAAAATCATCTGCATGTCGACGCGTTCAAAAAGCCCCTCCAATGTTCACTCTGTCGACGTTGCCGCCCTGTTGGCAGTGATCCGAGCGTCGCTGGTTCCAATGGCCGCCTGCCTTCAAGTTCTGGCCTGAGCTCACATGATCGACCTCACCCCACCGACGCCCGATGCGTCTTCTGCCGACGATGACCAGGACGCCCCCAAAGCCGCCCGCGCGCGCTTTCTCAAGGCGTTTCTGTCCCAACGCCCGCAGATGGAGGCGTTGGTGAGTCGCCGTGTCGGATGCCGAGCCACAGCGGCGGATCTGATCCAGGACCTGTTCGTGCGTTTCTGGCGACGTCCGTTGGTGCAGGTCGAAGAACTCAACACCTATCTGCTGCGCTGCGCGGGCAACATCGCCATCGATCACCTGCGCAACGAAGGCACCCGCGCGCGCCTCAACGAAGGGCTGATGCCGGACGCGCCGACGCCGCACAGTGACGAACCGCACGCCGCGCTAGTGGCCAGCAACGATCTGCGTCATATCGAAACGGCGTTGCGTGGCCTGCCCGAAAAGACGCGGCATATTTTTCTGCTCAACCGCATCCACGGGCGCACCTACGGCGATATCGCCAAGGCCATGGGGCTTTCGCAAAGCGCAGTGGAAAAACATATGATGCGCGCCCTGCAAGCCTGTAAGGCGAGTCTGGATCAGCACGCCGCGCAGGCGACCCCCCTTCGTGCGAAGTCCGAGGACGCGGGTCGATGAAAGCGCTTCCGGATTCGGCATTGATGATCACCCCTGAACAACACCAGGCCGCTTTGAGCTGGCTGAGTCGGCTGCATGACCAGCCGAGTGCGGCGGATCAAGCGCGTTTCAAGCGCTGGCTGCACGCCGACCCTGCGCACGTTGAGGCCTATGCGCAGGCGCAGGTCGTGTGGGAAATGAGCGAGGCGCCTGCTGTCAGACTCGCCGTTGAAGAAGCCGTTGCGCTGGAAACGTTGCTCAGCGCGATGGATGCGCCAGTGGCCGAGAAGCGTCGGTCGGTGCCGCGCTGGGGCGCAGCTTTGGCGATGGCGGCGTGTCTGGTGATGATGGTCGGGGTCGGTCTGGGCTGGCAGCCGAAGCGCTGGGTCGATGACGTCGGCGCCGATTTCGTCTCCCCGCCGGGGGAGGTGAGGACGGTCACTTTGGCCGATCAATCGCAGGTGACCCTGGACGCCGACAGTGCCATCGCCGTGCATTTCAGCAAGGGCGAGCGTCATGTGCAGGTGCGGCGCGGCGCGGCGTTTTTTCAGGTAACGCACACCGGTGAACCGTTCGTTGTCGAGGGCGGGCGCGGCGAAACGCGCGTACTCGGCACGCAATTCGAGGTGCGTTTGCTGCCCGAAGGCGCGCAGGTCACGGTGTTGTCCGGGCGCGTGGGCGTGAAAGCCGGCGCCGACTTGCCGCAGCAGATACTCACGGCGGGGCAGCGTGTCCGTTACGACGCGATCCGCACCACCGCCCTGCAAGCTGTCGACAGCGAGCATCAACTGGCTTGGCGTCAGGGCTGGCTCAATTACTACCGCACGCCGCTGGCCGACGTGATCGACGACCTGAGCCGCTACTACCCCGGCCGCATCGTGGTGCTTAACGACGAGCTTGGGGCCAGAAAAGTCAGCGGCAGCTTCCCCAGCAAAGACCCGGTGGCAGTCTTGGCGGCGTTGAAATCCGTGGTGGGTTTCGAGCAATACGAAGCGTTTGGACGGGTGATCGTGATTCGTTGAGCAAGCCGGCTGCCACGGCACTTGCGTTGAGTCATTGAAATCCGCGACGCGTGAATAAAGGGGACCTCATTGAACGTCTGGCTCGGCCTATCCATCCTCACCGCCTGGACCTCATCGGTTCAGGCGGCGGAGCCTGCCTATGACTTTTCCATTCCCGCCAAGCCTTTGCCTCAGGCCCTCAGCGAGTTCAGCCGTGTCACCGGCCAGACCGTCATTTACCTGCAAGACTCGCCCTACGGCATCCAGGCTCCAGCGCTGAAAGGCACGTTCACCGCCGAGCAGGCGTTGCGGCAATTGCTCGATAAATCTGGCCTCAATTTCCGCCGCGCCACCGACAGCGCCTTTACCCTCGAGGCCGCGTCCTCTGCGGGGGCGATCACCTTGGGGCTGACGCAGATCGACTCGCGCCGCGAAGCCGCCGACCGCTATCTGCCGCCGCGCGCTACGTCAGTGATGCGCACGTCGACGCCTCAGCTGGAGATCCCTCAAGCCGTAAGCGTGGTGCCTGCACAGGTGTTGCGCGATCAAGCGCCGCGCAACCTCGACGATGCGTTGACCAACATCAGCGGCGTGACCCAGGGCAACACCCTCGGCAGCACACAGGACACCCTGATGAAACGCGGCTTCGGCGACAACCGCGATGGCTCGATCATGCGCGATGGCATGCCAGTGGTGCAGGGCCGCAGCCTCAACGCCACCGCCGAACGGGTGGAAGTGCTCAAGGGTCCCGCGTCGCTGCTCTACGGCATTCAAGACCCCGGCGGGGTGATCAACGTGGTCAGCAAGCGTCCGGCGTTGCAGTCGCACAGCGAGCTGACGGCGCGGGGTTCGAGCTATGGCCCTGGCAAGCATGGCAGCGGCGGCGTGCTGGACAGTACGGGTGCTTTGGACGGGACGGATCTGGCCTATCGTCTGATTCTCGATCACGAATACGAAGATTACTGGCGCAATTTCGGGGTGCATCGCGAATCATTGGTCGCGCCGTCGCTGGCTTGGTATGGCGAGAGCACGCAAGTGCTGGCTGCCTATGAGCACCGCGAATTTCTTTCGCCGTTCGACCGAGGCACAGCCATCGATCCCGGCACTCGTCGTCCGCTGGACATCCCCTCCACGCGGCGTCTGGACGAACCTTTCAACAGCATGGAAGGGCGCTCGAACCTGTATCGCGTCGAGGTCGATCATTCATTCAATGACCGCTGGACGGGCCATTTGGGCTACAGCTACAACCGTGAAACCTACGACGCCAGCCAAGTGCGCGTCACGGCCGTGAATCCGGATAACGGCACGTTGACACGCTCGATGGACGGCACGAGCGACGCCCTTGGCACTGACCGGTTCACTACCCTGACCTTGAACGGCGACGTTGAGGTGGCCGGCATGCGCCACGACCTGTTGTTCGGCGCCGATGACGAGTACCGCAAGATTTATCGCGGCCAGCTGATTCGGCAAAAGAGCCGCACCACGTTCAGCTACGTGAATCCGGTTTACGGCCAGGAAGCCGAAGGCGTGCAAGTCAGCGTTCCTGACAGCCGCCAGCTGGACATGTTGCGCAGCGATTCACTGTTCGTTCAGGACTCGGTGCATCTGACCGATCAATGGATCGCCGTGGCAGGCGCGCGCTATCAGTGGTTCGATCAGCAGGCCGGGAAGGGCACGCCCTTCATCCGCAACACCGACCTTGACGGCCAGAAATGGGTGCCGCGCGCCGGGTTGGTGTACCGCTACAACGACGCGCTGTCGCTCTACGGCAGCTACACCGAGTCGTTCAAACCCAATGCCAGCATCGCTGCGCTGGCGGGCGGCATGGTGTTGGATTCGACAACGCTGCCTGAGCAATCCAAGGCTTGGGAGCTGGGCGCAAAATGGGACGTGGACGAGCGCATCAGCGGCACGCTGGCGGTGTTCGATATCCGCAAGCGCAACGTGCTGGTGGCCAATTTTGACTCGCTGACCGCGAACACGGTTTACACCACAGCGGGACAAGTGCGCTCGCGGGGCATCGAGCTGGATTTGAGCGGGCAGTTGTCGGAGCGCTGGAGCGTGATCGGGGGCTATGCCTTCACTGACGCGCGGGTGGTGGAAGATCCGACCTTGGAAGGCAATCGGCTGCAGAACGTGCCGAGACACAGCGGTTCAATGTCGGCGGTGTACGACCTTGGCAGCGTGCTTGGCGCAGACCGCCTGCGAGTGGGAGCGGGCGCCCATTACGTCGGTGCGCGCGCAGGCAACCCCGATAATGATTTCGACCTTCCCGGCTACACCGTCGCCGATGCCTTCGCGACGTATGAAACGAAACTGGATGGGCAAATGCTCAAGTTTCAACTCAACGTAAAGAACCTGTTCGACCGCACCTACTACAGCTCGGCCGTCAGCCGGTATTTCGTGTCGCTGGGAGATTCACGGCAGGTGGTGTTGGCGACGACCCTGGCGTTTTGAGGTTCAAGGTCCGGTCACTTCGTTCCTGTGGGAGTGTGTCAGCTGTCGATGTAGGGGCTTTCACTGAAACGCCAACCGATACTCCCCCGGCGTGGCCCCCATGGCCTGTCTGAATCGGTTGCTGAAATGACTGGCGCTGGCAAAACCGCAATCCAGCGCAATATCGCCGAAGGCCAGGCGTGTCGTGCGCAGCAGGTGCCGGGCGCGGTTCATGCGCCGGGCCAGCAGGTATTGATGAGGCGGCAGGCCGAAGCTTTCGCGGAACATGCGGGCGAAATGGTACTCCGACAACGCACACATCCCGGCCAGTTGCCCCAGACTCAAAGGCTCGGCGAGGTTCAGTTCGATGAACTCTACCAACCGCCGACGCACATGGGGCGCGAGGCCTCCTTTCAGGCGCAAACCGTCGCGCAGCCCCACCTGATTCAACATCATGTGATCGAGCAGTTCGTGGGCGAGGGTGCTGGTCTGCAGGCGCTCGCCCGGTTCGTGCCAGTTCAGGCGAATCAGCCGATGAAAACGCTGAGCCTGCAGCGGGTCGTCGATGAAGGTGTTTTCCTGCAGCATCATTTGCCGAGGCTCGCGGTCCAGCAGCGTGACGCAGTTGAGCGCGAACTGTTCGGGGCTGATGTAGAGATGCGCCAGTCGGATGTCGCCGTTGACCACCCACGACGACTGATGCCCGGCGGGCAGGACGCAAAGCTTGTCGGGCGCGCCTTTCTGGTCCGGGCGATCCCGGCGATAGGTGCCCGTGCCGCCACCGACGTAGCACGACAACGTGTGATGACTCGGCCCGTGGTAGTCCTGCGCGTCATGCCGGTTGTTCCACAAGGCTGCCACGACGCCGTCACCCAGGGATGCGCTCTGTTCCAGCTGCGCATGGGGCGAGCGGTTGAGCGATTGAAACACCTGGATTTGATCGAGTGATGACATGTGGGCGCTCGTGGAACAGGGCTGAACAATGACCTTTGGGGTAGCACCCCCTCTGAGGGAGTGAGCATCGACTGCGGTATTGCGTGAAGCGAGACGTATCGTACTCCGCCGTTGCGTTGCTGCCATCGGGCCGCCGATCAAATGCGCAAGATTACGCAAATGGTCGCCTTCACACGCGCACAGACTGAGGCTTCACTGAGGAGCCCGTCATGAACATCTCGCTGTATCTGCTGACCGTTTTGATCTGGGGCACGACCTGGATCGCCCTGAAACTGCAACTGGGCGAAGTGGCGATTCCGGTGTCGATCGTCTACCGCTTTGGCCTGGCGGCGCTGATTCTGTTCGCCATGCTGCTGGTCAGTGGCAAGCTGCAAAAGGTGAATCGGCGTGGGCAGTGGATCTGCCTGGCCCAGGGAGTATGCCTGTTCTGCGTCAACTTCATGTGCTTCTACACCGCCAGTCGCTGGGTGCCGACCGGGTTAGTGGCCGTGGTGTTTTCCACGGCAACCCTATGGAACGCGCTGAATGCCCGGGTGTTCTTCAAACAGAAAATTGCTCGCAACGTGTTGATCGGAGGGGCGTTGGGATTGGTGGGGCTGGGCTGCCTGTTCTGGCCCGAACTGTCCGGGCACAGCGCCAGCCGTGAAACCCTCATCGGTCTGGGCCTGGCCCTGCTCGGCACGCTGTGCTTCTCGGCGGGCAACATGCTGTCGAGCCTGCAACAGAAAGCCGGGTTACGCCCGCTGACCACTAACGCCTACGGGATGTTGTATGGCGCCGCGATGCTCTGCGTGTACTGCCTGATCAGCGGTACTCCGTTCGCTTTCGAATGGAATGCGCGCTACGTTGGCTCGCTGCTGTATCTAGTGATTCCGGGTTCAGTGATCGGCTTCACCGCCTACCTGACGCTGGTCGGCCGCATGGGGCCTGAGCGCGCGGCGTATTGCACCGTGCTGTTCCCGGTGGTGGCGCTGAATGTTTCGGCGTTCGCCGAGGGTTACCAATGGACCCTGCCCGCGTTGATGGGGCTGGTGCTGGTGATGATGGGGAATGTGCTGGTGTTCAGGAAGCCGAAAGCCGTGGTGCCGGTCGAGGCAAAATTGGCGTGATGAGGTCGCTGGGCTGGTTGAGTGGTGATCATGCTCACGCTCTGAGTGGGCATGTTCACAGAAGCATCGCGAGCAAGCTCACTCCTACAGGATGGCGCTGTTCATAGAGCGCGCAAGCTCACTCCTACAGGATGGCGCTGCTCATAGAACGCGCACTCAACACATACCTGTAGGAGTGAGCTTGCTCGCGATTGGATCTTCCAGGCGGTGACGTTGATCAGCCTTTCCACACCTGCTGATTCACCAGATCCTGCGGTTTCTCGCCCAGCAACGCGGCACGCAGGTTGTGGTATGCCCGATCCGCCATGGCCTGTCGGGTTTCGTGGGTGGCAGAGCCGATGTGTGGCAGGGTCACGGCATTGCTGAGCTGGAACAGCGGGGATTCGGCCAGCGGCTCTTTCTCATAAACGTCCAGACCCGCGCCGCGAATGGTGCCGTTCTGCAGCGCTTCGATCAGCGCGGCCTCGTCGACGATCGGGCCACGGGCGATGTTGACCAGAATCGCGCTCTTCTTCATCAGGCCCAGCTCGCGGGTGCTGATCAGGTGTTGGGTCTTTTCGCTCAACGGCACGACCAGGCACACGAAATCCGACTCGGCCAGCAGTTGGTCCAGCGTGCGGAATTGCGCGCCCAGTTCCTGCTCGACTTCGGTTTTGCGCGAGTTGCCGCTGTACAAAATCGGCATGTTGAAGCCCAGACGACCTCGACGCGCAACGGCCGCACCGATGTTGCCCATGCCGACAATGCCCAGCGTCTTGCCGTGAACGTCCGTGCCGAACTGCGGTGCTTCGATGCTGCGGGTCCACTTGCCGGCTTTGGTGTAGGCGTCCAGTTCGGCGACGCGGCGAGCGCTGCTCATGATCAACGAAAAACCAAGGTCTGCGGTGCTTTCGGTCAGTACGTCCGGGGTGTTGGTCAGCATGATGCCGCGCTCGGTGAGGTAGCTGACGTCGTAGTTGTCGTAACCGACCGAGATACTCGACACCACTTCCAGCTGTTTCGCGCTTTCCAGCTGTTCGCGGCCCAACTTGCGACCTGCGCCGATCATGCCGTGACTGTGGGGGAGGGCTTCGTTGAACTGCTCGTTCAGATCACCCTTTTTCGGGTCCGGGATGATCACGTTGAAGTCTTGCTGCAAACGCTCAGCCATTTCCGGGGAAACGCGGCTGAAGGCAAGGACAGTCTTTTTCATCGGATAGCTACTCTCGGGCAGTTCAGAGGGGAAGTGCGTAGCACGCTAACATTCTTGTTGGTGGATGTGCAGGGGGGACTGAACGCGCACCGTGGGAGCCGGCTCCCACCCGTATGAAGCTCGCAGGCTCGCGCTCTTTTGGCCTTACCCCACCTGCGGCAACACGTGAGTCTGCAAATCCGCTTCGTGGGCAGCCATGATTTCCGGCAGCGAGCCGCGCAGGTATTCGACCCAGGTCTTGATCTTGGCATCCAGATACTGACGCGACGGGTAGATGGCGTACAGGTTCAGCTCCTGGGAGCGGTACTGCGGCAGCACACGCACCAGCGAACCGTTGCGCAAGCCTTCGATGGCCGAGTAAATCGGCAAAATCCCGATGCCCATGCCGCTGCTGATCGCCGCTTTCATCGCGTCGGCCGAGTTCACCAGAAACGGCGAACTGGGAATGGTCACCGTTTCCTGACCTTCGGGCCCGTCGAACGCCCATTTTTCCAGCGGAAACACCGGGCTGACCAGTCGCAGGCACGCATGATTCAGCAAGTCGGCGGGCTTGTAGGCCATGCCGAACGCCTTGATGTACGCGGGCGAGGCACAGACGATGCTGTACGTAATGCCCAGCCGCTGAGAGACGAAGCCTGAGTCCGGCAACTCGCTGGCCAGCACGATGGAGACGTCGTAGCCCTCTTCGAGCAGGTCAGGGACGCGGTTGGTCATGGTCAGGTCGAAGGACACATCGGGATGATTGCGCCGATAACGGGCGATCGCGTCGATCACGTAGTGCTGACCGACGCCCGTCATCGAATGCACCTTCAATTGCCCGGCCGGACGCGCATGGGCATCGCTGGCTTCGGCTTCGGCTTCTTCGACATACGTCAAAATCTGCTCGCAGCGCAGCAGGTACCGCTTGCCGGCTTCAGTCAGGGCGATGCGACGGGTCGTTCGGTTGAGGAGTCGGGTTTGCAGGTGGGCTTCAAGATTGGAGACGGCGCGCGAGACGTTGGCGGTGGTGGTGTCCAGCTGGGCGGCGGCAGCGGTGAAGCTGCCAGCCTGCGCCACGCAACTGAAGGCGCGCATGTTTTGCAGAGTGTCCATTGGCCGTTCTCTGGTGAGATGGCAAATTGTGACATGAAGTTACTGATCCATGTCAGCCATACCAAAGGATTATCCTCCGTTCTGTAATAAAGATTCACAAAACGCCCGGCTTATCGCTCTAGCAGGCGCCACCTAGAATCGCGGCTCGATTCACTTGCTCCTCATTCGGGAAATTGCAGCTGTGCCGCGTCGCATCGTCAGGGGGCTGAAACCCCTTAGTGTCTGGGCTTTTACGTTACTCATCAGCGGCTGCATCGGAACCGGCGGAATCGCGCCTCAAGGAACGTCGGTGTCACCTGACGCATTGGCCACCGACGACGCCATCAAGGCTGCGGCCAAAGATGCCCATTGGCCGGACGGTCAATGGTGGCGCGCCTATGGCGACGACCAACTCAACCACTGGATCGAACTCGCCGTCCTCGGCAGCCCGAGCCTGGCGATGGCGGCGGCCCGTGTGCGTCAGGCCAAGGCCATGGCAGGCATTGCCGAGTCGGCGGAGTCCTTGCACGTCAATGGCGACAGCTCGCTGAAACGCCATAACTGGCCGACGGATCCGTTCTACGGGCCCGGCGATCTCTCGAACACCAGCACCTGGGACAACAACGCTTCACTGGGCCTAGGCTACTCCCTCGATCTCTGGGGTCGGGAAAGCAATCACAGCGAGCAGGCGCTGGACCTGGCGCACATGAGCGCCGCCGAGGAGCGTCAGGCACAGTTGGAGTTGCAGGACAACATCGTCCGCGCCTATATCCAGCTGTCGCTCAATTACGCCCAGCGCGACATCGCCGAAGCGACCCTCGCTCAGCAGCAACAGATTCTCGACCTGGCGCAACGTCGTCTGAAAGGCGGCATCGGCACGCGCTTCGAAGTCAGTCAGGCCGAAACGCCACTGCCTGAAAGCCATCGCCAGATCGATGCGTTGGATGAAGCCATCGCCCTCAGCCGAAATCAGATTGCGGCGCTGGCGGGCAAAGGGCCGGGGGATGGCGCGAGCCTGCAACGCCCGACGCTGTCACTCAAGACCTCGCTGACCTTGCCGTCTGCGTTGCCTGCGCAACTGCTTGGCCAACGTCCTGACGTGGTAGCCAGTCGTTGGCGGGTGGCGGCGCAGGCCCGTGGCATCGATGTCGCCCACGCCGGGTTTTACCCCAACGTCGATCTGATGGGCAGCCTGGGTTACATGGCCACCGGCGGCGGCATGCTTGAATTTTTGGCTGGCAAGAAATTCAACTACAGCGTCGGCCCGGCGATCAGTCTGCCGATTTTCGACGGCGGTCGTTTGCGCTCGGAACTGGGCGTGGCGTCGGCGGGGTATGACACGGCGGTGGCGCAGTACAACCAGACCTTGGTGAACGCGCTCAAGAGCATTTCCGATCAGTTGATCCGGCGCGATTCGATGAACAAGCAGCAGGCGTTCGCCGATCAATCCGTGGCGGCGGCGCAGAAAACCTATGACATCGCGATGGTGGCGTACCAACGCGGCCTTACCGATTACCTGAACGTGCTCAACGCGCAGACGCTTTTGTTCCATCAGGAGCACGTGCAGCAGCAGATTCAGGCCGCGCGTTTGACCGTGCACGCGGAATTGGTCGTGGCGCTGGGGGGTGGATTGATGGCTGGCAGTGATTCGCCAGCAGCCGACAAGACCATGGCGCCCAAGACCCCGGCGTTGCTGACGGTGTTTGATAAATGAACGCAGCAACCTGTAGGAGCGTGGCTCGTCCCGCGATCGACGGGGAACCCGTCGCAAAATCTGCCGGTGGCCATCTTTCTGACACACCGCAGTTATCGGATCTGCTGCCGGTTCCCGGCAGGTCGCGGGACAAGCCACGCTCCTACAAAGAGGTAGGAGGCCGATGGAAATGTTGCGCTTGACACGGCCTCTTCGCGGGCAAGCGCGCTCCTACGTTGGAATGCGGTCGCCTGTAGGAGTGAGCTTGCTGGCGATAGCCACCTTGCGGTTAATCCAGGTATTGCACTGACATGACCCAAGCCCTGCATTGGCTCAAATCCCTCGAATTTCGCCGCGAGCTGAACGGTTGGGCGCGCAGTGACGGGGTGACGTGGATCTACATTTTCAAGGTGCTGACGGCCGCGTTCCTGACCTACTGGATCGCCATGCGTCTCGAACTGCCGCAACCGCGCACGGCGATGATCACCGTGTTCATCGTCATGCAGCCCCAAAGCGGCCACGTGTTCGCCAAGAGCTTCTATCGCCTGATCGGCACCTTGGCGGGGTCGGTGGTCATGATGACGCTGATGGCCCTGTTCGCGCAGAACAGCGAGCTGTTCCTTGGCAGTCTGGCCATCTGGGTCGGTATCTGCTGCGCTGGCGCGGCTCGCTATCGCAACTTCGCGGCGTACGGTTTTGTACTCGCTGGCTACACGGCGGCGATGACCGGCCTGCCTGCGCTGGCTCACCCTGAAACCTCGTTCATGGCGGCGGTGTGGCGGGTGCTGGAAATCTCCCTCGGTATCGTCTGCTCGACCTTGGTCACGGCGGCGATCCTGCCGCAAAGCTCTGGCGCGGCGATGCGCAACGCGCTGTATCAACGCTTCGGTGTGTTCGCGCAATTCGTCGTGACCGGCCTGCGCGGCGAGGGTGAGCCTGCGGCGTTCGAGGCCAGCAACGTGCGTTTCATCGCCGATGCCGTAGGGTTGGAAGGGCTGCGCGCGGTCACGGTGTTCGAAGACCCACACATGCGCCGCCGCAACGGTCGCCTGAACCGCTTGAACAGCGAGTTCATGACCATCACCACGCGTTTCAACGCCTTGCATCAGTTGCTGGAACGTCTGCGCCGGCGTGGCGTGACGCCTGCCGTCGCGGCCATTGAGCCAGGCCTCGACGCCTTGGCCGAGCTGCTTCAGCGCTTCGCCGGTCGTGCACTGACCAACGCCGATGCCGCGCTGTTGGCCCGTCGGCTGAGCGATTTCAAGGCTGATCTGCCCGAGCAGGTGCGTCGGCTTCGGGCCGAGTTCGTCATGACTTCGCCCAGGGACGATGACCTGCTGGATTTTCATACCGCCTACGAGTTGATGTATCGCTTCGTCGATGACCTGCACGATTACGCCGAGACCCATGCTTCACTGGCCGACCATCGCCACGAGCGCGAGAAATGGGTCGAGCCGTTCGTCTCCACCACCAACTGGATGTCGTCCGTGGCGTCGGGCGTTCGCGCGACGTTCATTCTGGCGGTGATGTCGGTCTATTGGGTCGCGACCGCCTGGCCCAGCGGCGCGACGATGACCCTGGTATCGGCGGCCACTGTCGCGCTGTCGGCGACCACCCCGAATCCCCGGCGCATGTCGTTCCAGATGGCGTGCGGCACGTTTCTAGGCGCGCTCCTCGGCTTCTTCATCACCTTCTTTGTGCTACCGCGGATCGACGGCTTTCCCTTGCTGTGCATGGTGCTGGCGCCAGTGTTCGTGCTCGGCACCTTCTTGACCACGCGCCCGCAGTGGGTCGGCTACGGGTTAGGGCTGCTGATTTTTTTCAGCATCGGATCGGCCCCGGACAACCTCACGGTCTACAACCCTTACACTTTCATCAACGATTACATCGCAATGGTCATCGGCATGCTGCTTTGCGCGGCGGCCGGAGCGATTATTTTGCCGCCGAACAGCCGCTGGCTATGGCAACGGCTGGAAGGGGATTTGCGCCAGCAGGTGGGGTTCGCGATCAGCGCGCCGCTGCGCCGAATCCGCTCGAGTTTCGAGAGCCGCACCCGCGACCTCATGCACCAGGCTTACGGTCTGGCAGCGGGTAAACCCGAGGTGCAGCGCAACCTGCTGCGCTGGATGCTGGTGGTGCTGGAAATCGGCCACGCGATCATCGAGTTGCGCCGCGAGCAGGACGTGCTGCCCGTTCACCCAAGCTACGCGGCATTGCAGCCGTGGCGTCAGGCGATTCGGGCGATGGGCCGTTCGCTGGTGCGCCTGTTCCTGCAACCCGACCCGCACAACCTGGCGCGCAGCTTGGCAGCCGTGGACCACGCGATCGTCTGCGTGCAAAACACCGACGAACCGTTCGCCCCGCACTTCGATACGTCGGCGCTGCGCCGGGTCAAAAGCTACCTGCATTTCATCCGCACCTGTCTGCTCGATCCGCAATCACCCTTGGCCACATTTGTGCCTGCCCGCACTGCGCAAGGACGTTTCCATGCCACGTGAAATCGCCTTCCATGGCGTTTACATGCCGACCGTGACTGTGATGTTTCTGGTCGCCATGGTGCTGTCCTGGGCGCTGGACCGCTTCATGTCCGGCCTCGACCTGTACCGTTTTTTCTGGCACCCGGCGTTGCTGCGCCTGAGCCTGTTCAGCTGCATTTTTGGCGCGATGGCGCTGACCGTTCACCGTTGAGGCACTAGTCACCCGAGATGAAAAAGCTCATCAGTCTGATCGCAACGTTATTGATTCTGGCGCTGGCCATCTGGATCGGCCGCCTGCTGTGGATTCACTACATGGACACCCCGTGGACCCGCGATGGCCGTGTCCGCGCTGACGTGATCAACGTCGCCGCCGATGTCAGCGGCGTGGTCATCGACGTCCCCGTCAAGGACAACCAGCCGGTGAAAAAGGGCGACCTGTTGATGCAGATCGACCCGGAGCATTACCAATTGGCGGTCAAACAGGCCGAAGCCCTGGTCGCTTCGCGCAAGGCCACGTGGGAGATGCGCAAGGTCAACGCCGCCCGCCGCAAGGACATGGACGCGCTGGTGATTTCTGCCGAGAACCGCGAAGACGCCTCCAACGTCGCCAACTCCGCTCAGGCCGATTATCAACTGGCAGTGGCGCAACTGGAAGCCGCTCAACTCAACCTGCAACGTACCAAGGTGCTGGCAGCCGTCGATGGTTACGTCACCAACCTCAATGTGCATCGCGGCGATTACGCGCGCATGGGCGAGGCGAAAATGGCGGTCGTCGACAAACACTCGTTCTGGGTGTACGGCTTCTTCGAGGAGACCAAATTGCCACATGTGAAGATCGGTGACCCGGCGGACATGCAGTTGATGAGCGGCGAAGTGATGAAGGGCCATGTCGAAAGCATCGCCCGTGCGATCTATGACCGCGACAACCCGGAAAGCCGCGAGCTGATCGCCGACGTCAACCCGACCTTCAACTGGGTCCGCCTGGCGCAGCGTGTGCCGGTACGCATCCATCTGGATGACGTACCGGACAGCGTAGTGTTGGCGGCGGGGATAACGTGCACGGTGATCGTCAATCCGCAGCCCTGATCAAGCGCTTTCGGGAACCGGCGGGCTGACGGCGGCCGCGACCGCCAGGGTGGCCAGCCGGCGAAGTTCCTTGATGGCCAGCTCACGGGCGTAAATCCTGATGCCGACCGTGTTGGCGATGAACCGGCCTGCGGCGTCGTAGGCACCCAGGATCGCAGTGCCGGGAATGCCATGGCCATAGTTGATCTCGGTGGGGGAGAATTTGATCGGTTTGGCGTTTGGATAGCTCGCGTTGTAGTGGTTCTGATAAAGGTGGTAGCCATCGAACTTGCGCGCATCGATCAGGTAGGTGTAGCCGCCTTTCTGCCCGCCGTAGACATATGCACCCACGTTGTTCCTGTAATAGTAGACCGACGTGGAAATGCCTTTGCCGTCGGGGTCCAGCGCGTCATGGCCGCCACCAAAACCACCGCGTACGCCAGTGACCTTATGAATGTCTTTCTGGATCTCCTCTGCAGGCGTTCTCAGCTCGAAGCCCTTCTTGAATACCTCGTCGGGCGCGCGCATGTCGCCTCGAAATACCCTGCCGCGATAGATGACCAGATCATGGCCTTCGACTGTCCGGTTGATGAGTTGGCTGTTCTGGTTCACCAGTGCCTGAGCCTGATCGGGACCTTTGGACAGCTCATTGACGACAGTGCGTCTGGCGCGTGCAACTTCGGTCGGGTCCAGTCTGAGTCTTTTGTATGGGGCTGCCTGACCGGGAAAAGACCGTGTCTTTCTCATGTAGCGGTACACCGATCTCGCGATGCTTGATCGGCTGGCTGCGGAAACGGCTTTACCGACCAGCTTTCCGGCGATCGGCCCGACCAGTTCAAGGATGGCTCCGAAGAGTGCTGCTCTGTAGTGGGCGTTTGCTTCTTCGGGAATATCGGCATTGGCGCCGCGCAATGCCTGCAGCGCGACGGCGCTGTAGCCCAGCAGGAACGACACCAGCAGCCGCACACTCACCGCGCCCGGCCCGAGAGGCAGTGTCGCGATCAAGGATAGACCCTGAAGCATGTACATCCCGGCTTCCAGCCACTGGTCGGTCAGGCGTTCATTATCGGTGGACACCAGCGTGTCGATGTCAGCGAGCATCCGCTTGATCCTGATCCCGTGCAGGGCTGCGAAGGCATCATCGGTGTCGAGGAAGTTCAGCGGGGGAAATCGCGTGGGATACGGGCCAATCTGCGTGATCCAGTACGCCAGGGGGCCATTGCCTTTTCTGATCTGCGCATACAGGGGCAGCCTCTGAGTGATCAAGCGCGCAAGCCAGGGCGAGTGTTCGATGAAGGCGCGGCGATTGGTCCCGGGTAGCGCGAAGACAGCCTGATCCTGCTCGGCGTCAAGAAAGATCAACAGGCCCGTGGCTGACTTGGCGTCGGGCCAGGAGAGGTAAAGCGCCTGTGCGACGTCAGCCTTCCAGAGACGAGTCCGAAACTCAATGGTCTGAAGTTTGGCGTCACCCCGGGTATAAGCGTCTACCAGTTGCTTCATGGACTCAGGGGTGTGAGGTCGCTTGACGTAATGGTCCAGACGATCCTGCACCTCTACCCTGGCCTGCAACTGCAACATGTATCGAGCATTCGGCGTGTTCAAGCGTTGCTCGATATCTGCCTGATAACGCGATTGCAGGTCTGCCGAGTCCAGCGCTTGCACCAGGTCTTGGGGATAGTTCGAGGGCCATTGGACTTGCACATGAGCGTGACCATTGAGTTCTCGCCGAAAGGCGTCGGTAACGATTTCATCAAGTGTGTAGGTCTTGTCTTTCCGGTGTCCGATAATGGTGTCGATCGCACCGAACAGCGCGTCCGACCCCACCAGTCCACCGGACGCTGGCGGTTTGGGCATGTAGCTCACGTTGATAGGCGTTTTTTCGTTAATGCTGTTTTTGAGCTTTTCCGAAGCGCTTGAACTGTCGACGATCTGGCGGATGGACCGATTGATATATTGCACGGGGTCCAGCAGTTCAGGGTCATAGACGCTGTCGAACAGCGCGATCATGTCGTCGACGGTGCGGGCCAACTCTTGCTCAGTGAGGTCCGAAGCGTCGAAATCGGCTGCCGTACTTGCGCCCAAGGACGCCTCGATTTCATTGAGTTCATCCAGATCATCTTGATCTTCGATGTCCAGCTCAGGACCCTCGGTTTCGAAGTCGGTGGCCAAAAGCTCTTCCGCCTGCCCTCCGAGACCCGATTGGGTCCCGGTTCCGAAGAACTCCTCGACCGGGAACTGGATGTCTTCGTAACCATTCGCTTGGGCCTCGGTTCCGAAGAACTCCTCGACCGGGAACTGGATGTCTTCGTAACCATTCGCTTGGGCCTCGGTTCCGAAGAACTCCTCGACCGGGAACTGGATATCTTCGTAACCATTTTCTTGTGGCCTGGGTCCAAAGAACTCTTCGACCGGGAACTGGATGTCATCATCGTCATCGACAACATCGCCTCGTCCTGCAAGATCGGGCTCAACGATGGCGCCGGAACTGGCGGCATCCCCGGCTTCAACAGAGTCATGACTGGCAGATTCAAGCTTGAGGAGAAGCGCTTCGAGCTCCATGAGCAACGATATCTGGAGGTCTTCATCGTCTTGCGCGAGGTCGATCTGGAGGAACAGCGCCTGGAGATCTGCGAGTGTTGAACGTTGGGCGTTGCTGCCATCGCTGAAAGGGGGTGCGTCGTGTGGCGATACGCTATTCATGGTGTCTTCCTTGACAGTTGATCGGCCCCCTCATGAGGCCGGTTGGATCAGCCCTGCGTTCAGGGCGGCTTCAGGCAATACTGACGCAACAGCGGACGAATTTCTGTAGCCGGTTTCCTCAGGCTGCAGAGGATTTTGGTGTCAGGCCGCACAAGATAATCCGCTATCTGCTGCGAGATGGATTACAAAGGCCCGTGTAGCCTGAACCGCTTGCTCAGAATCTTTTCCAGCAGCGCCTTGGGCAGCAGTCGCGCCATCAGCGGCAGCGCCCGGCTGCCATTGCCGGAGCGCAAAAGCCGTGGCGGGTTTGCCTGCTGCACGGCCTCGAGTACGTCGCGAGCGAAATCGCGGGCCGGGGTAGGATGGGTCTGTGAAGCATTGGCCCGGGCGCGGATGCCTTCGCGTAACGGCCACCACGGCGAGCCTTCGTGGATAACCTGCTCCGCTTCGTGGCCGGCATTCCTGGCGAACTGCGTGTCGATGGCGCCGGGCTGGACTTCCATCACGCGCATGCCAAACGGCGCCAGTTCCATGCGTAACGCATCACTCATCGAACTGACGGCCGCTTTCGATGCGCAATAGGCGCCGCCAAACGGCGTGGTCAGCACTCCGGAAACACTGCCGATGTTCACCACCAGCCCCTTGTTGCGACGCAGCAGGGGAAACAGTGCGCCAGTCACGCCGACCATGGAAAACACGTTGGTCTCGAACTGCCTGCGGATGGCGTCGACGCCGCCATCGAGCAGTGGGCCGATGCCGCCGTAGCCGGCGTTGTTGATCAGGATGTCGAGCCCTTTGCCATGCTCTTCCAGCTGCGCCGTGAGCCGCTCGAGTGCCTCGCTGTCATTCACGTCCAGCTCGACTGCCGTGAAACCGGCGGCGCTGAGGGCCTGCACGTCGGCTGGCTTGCGTGCCGTTGTCCAGACCTCATGGCCTGCGTCCTTGAACGCATCTGCCATGGCGCGGCCGATGCCGCTGGAACAACCGGTGATCAGAACGACAGGCATGGGTTTCATTCCTTGAAGGGCAAATGGCGTTAATCGGAGAAGGTGCCTTGCAGGCGCTCGGCGCGGAATTCCAGGGTTTGCGGGCGATAACCGTTGCGCAATGGCGGCAGCGGCAGGCAGTCCTGCCATTGGCTGTCGGGCAGCAATTCACCCGGCCCCCGGTAACGGGGCGCGGTGTAGGTATCGTCGGCGAGGTTGACGGTATCCCCCGACGCGTACGCCGCCACTTTCCAGCGCAGTTCCTTCAGCGGCACGTTGTTGCCGTTATCGATCAGCACCAGCAGCGGCTTACCTACTGGGCATTGTTGTGGCGCGTAATTCAGCCGGAGTTGGAGTCGCTCCAGTCGCGAGGCATCGCGCTTGTCTTCCCAGACCACGAATCCCGCGACAACGGCCAACCCGATGGCTGCCGCCAGCGACACCGGCAAGGCCTTCGCGGGGTAACGCAACAGCAGGATCAGCCAGGTGAAGATCAGTATGGCGCCAATGATCATTGTTCGATCTCGAAAGGGCAGGTGATCCGCATCGTACCGAAAGGGGAACAGGACACCAATCGGCGTTTGGACCAACGCGCGGCTGACCAATGGTCCCTTCCCAGGCTTGTAGGCCCGCTACGCTTGAAAAAACGTCGCAATGGATTGCAGTCGTCATGGGTTCTCTCTCGCCTGTTCACTCTCATACTCCCACCCTGAGCGCCGTTGACCCGCGCGGCCTCGCTGTGCGCCAAATTGCATTCCATCGAACCCACTTCGACGACCCCGCCTCCGAGCGAGTCCATCGCTCCTTGCATGACGCCGCTGGCCGACGGGTACGGCAATGGGACCCGAGGCTATGGGCCGCCGCCCACAATGACCCTGACGCCGCTGCGAATCTCCATGTCGTCCATTCCCTCACCGGGCAAACCTTGCTCAATGACCATTCGGACGCGGGTTGGCGTGTCGAATTGCCGGGTGAGGCAGGAAAGCGATGCTTTCGCTGGGATGCTCAAGGCCACGGACAGCGCATGGAGTACGACCTGCTCATGCGTGTGCTCGCAGTCTTCGAGATGAGCGACGGCCGGGAGGCGTGCGTCGAGCGCTTGACCTATGGCGCCCCCGATGGGGCTGATGCCAATCAATGCGGGCAGTTGATTCGGCATGATGATCCGGCCGGTTTGGTGATCAATGCTGCCTTTAGCCTTACAGGGCAGGTAAGTGAACAAACGCGCCGATTCTTGAGCGAACTCGCAGTACCTGATTGGCCCGAGTCTGAAAACGAGCGTGATTCATTTCTTGAACCGAGTGCGGGAGCCACAACCTGTTGGCGATTCAATGCGGCTGGGGAGGCAACAGAACAGACCGACGCTGTGGGAAATACTCAGCACTTTGGACACACCGCTTCAGGTCAGTTGAAAAGCACGCGACTGCAACTGCTTAACCAGTCTATGCAAACTCTCGTCAGCGATATCCGCTACGACGCGCACAATCGAATCAGGGCTGAAACGCTGGGCAACGGCATCGTCACCACCCTTGATTACGACCCTGTCGATGGCCGCTTGCGCAATCTGCGCGCTGATAACGGAAGGCTTCAGGACCTGCACTACGCCTACGGTCCGGTCGGGAATGTGGTGAGCGTTGAAGACCGCGCTCAACCGACGCGGTATTTCGCCAATCAGCAGATTGAGCCTCTTCGAACGTTTGCTTACGACACGCTTTATCAACTGATCGAGGCGACAGGCTACGAATCGGCCACAGCGAAGAAAGGGCCATCGACGCACCCTTTTTTTGCAACTGACAATCAGCTGAGCAATTACGTCCAACACTACGAATACGACACCGGTGGCAATCTGCACAAGCTGATTCACACCGGCGCTCGCAACCATACGCGGACTTTCGCAACTGCCCGCTACAGTAATCGCACTCTGCTGCAAACAGACGAACACTCGCCGACTGAAGAGCAAATAGCGGCAGGCTTCGATGCCAACGGGAATTTGCGAGAGTTGTCGCCGGGCCAGACTTTGAGTTGGGATTTACGTAATCAATTGAGCGAAGTCACGCCGGTTGAGCGGGAGTCTGGCTTCAATGATCGCGAGATCTACCGATACGATGCTGCTGGCGCCCGCGTGCGCAAAGTACGTGTCACTCAATCAAGAGCGCTGACTCATTTGAGCGAAGTGCGTTATCTGCCGGGGCTGCAAATCCGAACTAACAGCGCGACCGGTGAAGTACTGCATGTGGTCACCGCGCAGGCGGGACGCAGCAATGTGGGGGTATTGCATTGGGAAACGGGACGCCCGACCGATATCGAAAACAATCAAGCGCGTTACTCCCTGACGGATCACCTTGGATCAAGCACGCTTGAGGTGGACAACCACGGGCAACTCATCAGCCATGAGGCCTATTTTCCCTTCGGCGAAACCGCGTGGTTTGCCGCGCGAAGCGAGTTGGAGGCCAAATACAAGACCGTTCGCTATTCCGGAAAAGAGCGAGATGCGACGGGGCTTTATGACTACGGTTTGCGCTATTACGCACCTTGGCTGATGCGCTGGATAAACCCCGATCCTCAAGGTGAAGAGGGCGGAGTGAACCTTTACCAGATGGTGGTGAACAACCCGATCAACTACATAGACCGGCATGGGGAGAAACCTGAAGTGCCGCAAGAGATCCACTATATATGGATCGGCAAGAGCGACTCACTGCCTGAAAAGTATTTAGCTAATATCAGGGACGCCGCAGCGCGCAATCCTGGCTTCAACATCACCCTGCATACGGATCTGCGGGATGATGATGGCGGTGTCGAGAAGCTAAGCGAACGATTGGGGGCCGCTAAAAACCTGAGTGTGACCCGGCTTCATGATGAGGCGTTTTTCACATCCTTCAGCTCATCGCCCTCCGGTTCTATTTATAGCGACCTTTTTGGGAGCGACCCTCGCAATTATGCTGCTGCCACGGATGTGCTTCGATATAGCTTGATCAACCATTACGGAGGCATTTATGCCGATGTGGATGATAAGTTCAGGCGCCCGGTCAGATCAGGTGACTTCATCCCCAAAAAGAATCGTGTCTTTACGATGGGTATTGTCGAGATGCCTTGGGCGCGCGGAACGTACTCGATCAACAATAATGCCTTCGCGTCTCATGCCCAAAATTCCACGCTGAGTACGCTGATAAAGGAGATCAACAAAAAGTACGAACCGTACAGAGAACGAGGCCTGGGGGCGACTCTCACTTCGATGCCGGCCCACACCTCTGATCAAATTAACGAGAAGATGAAGATTGTGTCTGAAACAACCGGGCCCGGCATATTCACGCGGGTACTGACGAACCAGGATTCCAAACTGAAAAAGCTCTACACCAACGTCGTGGCCGATGTGAGGGGCGAGAAGGACGTTGTCAATCTGAGTCGCCACGAGGCCCAGATTGAAAAAAGGATGAGAATGAGGGGCATCATTAGCTTTGGAAATGCGCACTCTTGGCAGTGAGATGTTCGTCGCGTTTATAAGTTATGACAGCCTTGCGGACCAGCGGTTGGGATGGGTATTCAGGCAGCCCGCTACTCTTCAGGAATTTTACGCAACGGATTGCGAACATATGCCCTCTATTTCCGCCCTGCACACCCAAACCCCTGTGTTAAATGTCATCGAGCCTCGCGGCTTGCATGCTCGTTCGGTGTCGTTCCATCGAACGCACGTTGATGAATCCCCCTCTGAGCGTATTGATCACTCGACTTACGATGCCGCAGGCAGACGTGTCAGCCGCTGGGACCCCCGATTGTGGGCAGCAGCGAAGAAACTGCCGGATACGCCAAGTAATGTCAGCACCTTGAGTTCTCTGTCAGGCCAAGTGCTTTTCACTGAAAGCGTAGATGCCGGATGGAGCGCCGAGTTGCTGGGCGAGGGCGGGTACCGGGTTTGTCGATGGGATGGGGCAGGGCATTCGCAGCGGGTTGAATATGATCAGTTGTTGCGTTCTGTGGCGGTGTTTGAAAACGATGGGGCTCGGGAAAGCTGCACTGAGCGACTCAGCTATGGCGGCCCTGATGCATGGGATGCGAATCAATGCGGGCAATTGATTCGGCATGATGATCCGTCAGGCTCGGTGATCGGCTCAGCGTTCAGCCTGACCGGGCAGGTGATCCAACAAACGCGCCGTTTTCTGAACGAACTTGCTGGACCTGACTGGCCCGAACTTGAAAGTGATCGTGATTCATTTCTTGAACCGAGTGCGGGAGCCACAATATGTTGGCGATTCGATGCGGCTGGGGAGGCAGCAGAACAGACCGACGCCATGGGGAACACTCAGCGCTTTGGTCAAACCGTTTCGGGTCAGCTGAAAAGCACGCGACTGCAGTTGCTGAACCAGCCCCTGCAAACCCTCGTCAGTGATATCCATTACGACGCGCACAATCGAATCGAGGCTGAAACGCTCGGCAACGGCATCGTCACCACTCTCGATTACGACCCATCCGATGGCCGACTGCGTAACTTGCGTGCTGATAACGGGCGCCTTCAGGACCTGCATTACGCCTACGATCCGGTTGGGAATGTAGTGAGCATTGAAGACTGCGCTCAGCCAACGCGGTATTTCGCCAATCAACAAATCGAACCCCTGCGTACTTTCATGTACAACACGCTTTACCAACTCATTGAGGCGACGGGGTACGAATCGGCGACAGTAAATAAAGGCCCAACAACGCAATCTTTCGCAACAGCGAATGAACTGAGCAATTACATTCAGCGCTATGAATACGACGCAGGCGGCAATCTGCAAACACTGATTCACACCGGCGCTCGCAACCGCACGCGGGCCTTTGCCACTGCCCGATACAGCAATCGATCGTTGCTGCAAACAGGCGTTAACCCGCCGACTGAAGAGCAGATCGCGGCAGGCTTCGATGCCAATGGCAATTTGCGTGAAGTGTCGCCGGGCCAGACTTTGAGTTGGGATGTGCGTAATCAATTGAGCGGAGTGACGCCGGTGGAGCGAGAAAACGGCGTGAATGATCGCGAGACCTATCAATACGATGCTGCTGGCGCCCGCGTGCGTAAAGTACGTATCACTCAATCAAGAGCGCTGGTTCATTTAAGTGAAGTGCGCTATCTGCCTGGCCTGGAAATCCGCAGCAATGCCGCAACCGGTGAAGTGCTGCACGTGATCACTGCAACCGTAGGGCGTAGCTATGTGCGGGTGCTCCATTGGCAAACGGGACGCCCGACCGATATCGAAAATAATCAAGCGCGTTACTCCCTGACGGATCACCTTGGATCAAGCACGCTTGAGCTCGACAACCACGGGCAACTCATCAGCCATGAGGCCTATTTTCCCTTCGGCGAAACCGCGTGGTTTGCCGCGCGAAGCGAGTTGGCGGCCAAATACAAGACCGTTCGCTATTCCGGAAAAGAGCGAGATGCGACGGGACTTTATGACTATGGGTTGCGCTATTACGCACCTTGGCTCATGCGCTGGCTTAATCCTGATCCTGCAGGGGAGAAAGGGGGCCTGAATCTGTTTATGTTTGTACTCAATCGGCCTCTTTGTTTGATGGATCGACAAGGGCTTGAGCCCGTGAGAATAGCGACGGGAATTTCGGCATTTCCAGATCGCTCGCAACAGAAAATGCGTGAGGTACTAGAGCTCAGCAAAAACATAATTGAGCTCTTAACGACCAAGGATGTGTCAGACGAGGCTCGGAATGCCAGGCAGGCCGCATTGGCAACCAGCTTCGGCGAAGTCAGGTCACCGGGTTTCGATGAAGCAGTCGGTAAAAAGCTGAATAAGTTGAGGGAATTCTTGATTTCTCTGGAAGGCGATCATGAGGCTCGACTGGTTTTGGCAGAGCTACCTCAGGGGGTGAGAGGAGAAACTTCGGACGCCAAGGCTGGGGGAGATCGCACTGTTTTTTTGTCGTCGAGGCTACTCAAGGAGGGACATCCACTGGACGTCGCCAAAACTCTGATTCATGAGGCCAGCCATGCTGTTCACAACACTCGCGATTTTGCTTATGTAGGTTTGGGTATCAACACGCCGCAAAGCAACCCGAAGTCAGTAGCGCAATACGTGCAAACCTTGAAGGACTCTTCGCACAGGTTGTTATCAACGGGGCCTGACGAGTCTCAGATGCAGACGTGGGATGTTTTTCATTACGCCAAGCTCATGACGCGGTACGGCGCCCCGCCTCGTGACAGTGCCGCACGGCAGCAGTTATTTTTGAACGACCCTAATGTCAGAGGCAATGTACTGCTCAATAACGCAGACTCCCTCGCAACCTACTCTGTCATCGCTTGGCACAATATGCGTCAGCAAATGGGCCATGCCCGGGCTAGTGGCTCAGGTGCGTCATTTGTGCGACGTCTGAAATCTCTTTTCAAATAAAAAAGCCCCCCACCCAACCCTGCGGATGGGGATACGCAGGAGGGGGCGGGGGCAGTACAACGGGTTTTGCGGGTGTATCAGCGTGCGATGGTCTGGGTTCTCACGCCGGCTTCAATGCCGGGGGTCGAACGGCCGTAGACGTCTTCGAAACGCTCGATGTCGTCTTCGCCCAGGTAGCTGCCCGATTGCACTTCGATGATTTCCAGCGGGATCTTGCCCGGGTTGCGCAGGCGGTGGACCGAGGCGATCGGGATGTAGGTGGACTGGTTTTCGGTGAGCAGGAACACGTTCTCGTCACAAGTGACTTGCGCGGTGCCCGACACGACGATCCAGTGTTCGGCGCGGTGGTGGTGCATCTGCAACGACAGGCTGGCGCCCGGCTTGACCGAGATGCGCTTGACCTGAAAACGCCCGCCCATGTCCACGGAGTCGTACGAGCCCCACGGGCGATAGACTTCGAGGTGGTTCTGGGTTTCGGTACGGCCCTGCTCGTTGAGGGTGTTGACCATCTGCTTGACGCCCTGAACCTTGTCTTTGTGGGCGATCATCATGGCGTCCTTGGTTTCGACGACCACAATGTTGTCCAGCCCGATCACGGTGACCAGTTTGCCGTTGCCCTGAATCATGCAGTTGCGGCTGTCCTGGATGACCACGTCGCCTTTGGTGACGTTGCCGTTTTCGTCTTTCTGATGCACGTCCCACAGCGACGACCAGCAGCCGACGTCGCTCCAACCCGCTTCCAGCGGCACCACGCAGGCGCGCTGGGTTTTCTCCATCACGGCGTAGTCAATGGAGTTGTCCGGGCAGCAGGCGAAGCTGGCTTGATCCAGGTCGATGTTGTCGCCTTCGCGCTTGCTGCGCTCAAGGGTCAGCAGGCAGTTGTCGTAGATGTCCGGATCGTGCTTTTTCAGCTCTTCCAGGTAGCGGCTGGCGCGGAACAGGAACATGCCGCTGTTCCAGTAATAGCCGCCCGCGTCGACGAATTCGGCGGCGCGTTTTTCGTCAGGTTTTTCCACGAATTGAGCCACGCGGCTTACGCCTTCCGGCAGCAGGGCATCGGCGGTGGACTTGATGTAGCCGTAGCCGGTTTCCGGTTTGGTGGCCGGCACGCCAAACAGCACCATTTCGCCACGCTCGGCGGCCACGGTGGCCAGGGCCAGTGCGCGTTGCAGGGATTTCTGGTCGTCGATGACATGATCGGCGGGCAGCACCAGCATCAGTTCATCCCGGCCTTCGTTCGCCAGCATCATCGCGGTGATGGCCACGGCAGGCGCGGTGTTGCGACCGAACGGCTCCATGATGATGGCCTGAGTGTCGAGGCCCAGCGCATCGAGCTGCTCGCCGACGATGAAACGGTGATCTTTGTTGCACACCACGACAGGGTGCTGCATGCCCTCGAATTGCAGGCGCTCGAGGGTCTGCTGGAAGAGGGTGTGTTCGCCGGTCAGTGCCAGGAACTGTTTCGGGAACTGTTTGCGCGAAAGAGGCCAGAGTCGGGAACCGCTGCCACCTGACAAGATCACTGGAATCATTTTGTTTCTCCAAAATTTCGATAGCGTTTGTTTGGGCTATACGTCGGTTGTTTCTGTCGTTTCGGGTGTTTCTAGTTGTACCGCTGCGGTCGGCGTCCTCACGGTGGGCTGCTCGCCCTACCTGACGCCGAACGCTGATCTCTGCCGAAGCCGCTGATACTTGTGGGAGCGTGGCTTGTCCCGCGATCGACGACGCAGTCGTCGTTAAACCTGTTCGCGCGGTGGACCAGAATGACCGCATTCGCCAGGTCTGCTGGCGCTTCCCACCAGATCGCGGGACAAGCCTCGCTCCTACGGCCTATCGGCCAGAATCAAAAGCCAATTGCGTGCGCTACGTGGGCAGCGCACAACTTCGGTATTACTGAGTCGATGTCGGGCGCTTGACCCACACTGGCGACAAGTTGCTGCCATTGCCGGTGACATACAGCACTGCCGCCTCACCGCGCTCCAGCGCGACAGGCTTCAGGTCGCTGACTTTCTTGTCGCCATCGAACAGCGCGAAGCTGACCTTGACCGGGTTGATTTCACGCTCGCCGGTGCCTTTGGCTTTGACCGAATCCACTACGGCAGTCTTGCCGTCGGCGGTTTTCAGGGTCAGGGCCTTGTCACTCAGGTTCTGGACGCGCACCAGCGACTTCTGCTTGTTCTTGAACGGTGGCTCTTCCACCAGTTGCGGGGCGCCGGAAGTGTTGTTGACGATGGTGTAGTAGTGATCGCTCGCCAGTTTCACCGGCAGGGTGTTGCTGCCGATCTTGGCGCTGTAGTCGCCCTGCGGCATGAAGCTGAAGTCACTGCTGGCCAGCGGGCCGATCTCATTCAGGCTGGTGTTGCCGACGCTGGCGCTGACCTCTGCATTGCTGGCGTTATAGACGCGAACGAAGGTCGAGCCTTTAGGGGCTGTCGGGCCGTACAAAGCGGCGTCGCCTGCAGCGAAGGCCGAGAGAGATACGAAGCCCAGACTGGCGGCCAGGACGCAGGTTTTCAGCAAGCCGGACTTGGCGGAGCGTGCTGGCATGTGAGTGGTGGTCTGCATAGTCATGTGAGGATTCCTCTCAGTTTTGCGCCCGGTTGGGCGTTTCGGCGTTATTGGCGTTCTGAGCCAGATTTTGTTGAGGGTCACGAGCCTTTTTGAGTTCGGCGATCCACTGCGGATCGAACTCGGTCAGGTCGTTGTGGGCCGGGAGGTAGCGCTCCGGGAATTCCCAGATCAGTACCTGCGGCGGGCTGCTCTTGAAGGCATCGGTTTGCAGATATTTGAGCATCGGCAGAATCGGGCCATGACCGTCTTCGGCGTAGTTCACGACGTCGCTGTGCAGGGCCTGCTTCAGCGCGCCAGCGAAGTTCCAGTTGGGGTTGGCGCTGTAGCTGGTGCCGACCAGACCGACTGCCACCGAGTTGTCGGCGAACAACGCATCGCCGCCTTCACCTTCGGCTTGCGCCGGGTTGGTGCTGCGTTGTTGCAGATCGTCCGGCTTGGGCAGCAGGTTGCTGAACAGCGGGTCCAGCGGCAGGAAGTTGGTCAGGTCGCCCTTGTACGGCGCGCTGGCCTTGGCTTCAGTGACGAAGGTTTGCGGGTCGCCACTGAGCGGGGTCTCTTTCGAAATCGCCTCGCCCAGTTGCTGCGCGACGACTTCAGCCCCCATCGGCGTCCAGTGGGTATCGGTGCGCAGGAACACCTGGCCCTTATCCTTGGCGCTTTGCAGCGGTGCCAGCAGATCAGGGGCGAGGATGCCAGCCTGGCTGACCTGCGCGTGGAACTGCTGATACAGGTCGGTGTGCAACGTTGAAGGTTTGTTGTCGCCGACGTGCTCCGGGTACAGACGGGTCTTCGCCGGAACAATCGCCAGCACCAGTTGCGTGCCCTGTTTCTTCAAGGTGTCGCGCACGCCCTGGATGATCGCCAGGTTGTCGGCTTCGTTCTGCTCGCCATTGGCGACTGCGTCGAACTCCTCATCGGTGTACAACCACTGATCTTTGCCAAGAATCACGCCTGGACGACCTTCGTTGAACACTTTGTAATCCAGCGCTGCCCAGAGGTTGGTGCCCAGGCGCTTGATCGGGAACTCGTCGTCGTAGTGCGTCTCCACGGCCTTGGTCCAGTGACCGTTAAGGACGGTGGTTTCCTTCGACGTCGAGAAGCCGACAAAGCTGCGCAGCGACCACAGGCCCAGCGCCAGCAAGATCGCCAGAAACAGGAAGATGTAGAGGAAACGTAATGAACGGGTCATGTCAGGCTCCTCAGAACTGGAAGTACAGGAACGGCGAGAAGCTGGCCGCCGAGAGTTTGAGAATCGAGGCCACGAACATCAGCAGGATCAGCGCGCGCATGACGTAGCGCGACCAGTCGGCCGTCCAGTAGGCAGGCTGAACCTGCGCTTCGGTGCCGACGATGTAACCCGGTTGATGAATGCTGCCTGGGGTGTCACCTGGTACCGCCTTGATCATGCCCGGTACGGCCGAAGCAGGGCCGTCGGCTTGAACCGGCGTGTCACCTTTTGGTTTTTCCGGTGCGCGGTTGCGATAGAAATCGCGCAGACCGAAGAACGCCAGGGTGATGTACGCCACGATCAGTGTTGCCACTTGCAGGCCGGTGAGGCTGGCACGGTTCAGATCTGACAGCTCCCACTCACTGAAGCTGAACATAGCGCCGTACATGCGGGCGGCGACGTGCAGGTTTTCAGCGCGGAAGATCACCCAGCCCATCACCACCAGAAGGAACGTGAAAGCCCAGCGAACGACGTTGAAAGTGCGTGGCGTGGTGTTCAGCCCCAACGCTTTTTCGATGGCCAGCCACACCCCATGCCAGGCGCCCCAGACGATGTAGGTGATGTTGGCGCCGTGCCACAGACCGCCCAGCAGCATGGTCAGGAACAGGTTGCGGTAGGTCGCGACCTTGCCGCCACGGTTACCGCCCAGGGTGATGTACAGGTAGTCACGCAGCCAGGTGGAAAGGCTGATGTGCCAGCGCCGCCAGAACTCGGTGATCGACTGGCTGATGTAGGGCTGTTTGAAGTTTTCCATGAATCGGAAACCCATCATCAGACCCAGGCCGATGGCCATGTCGCTGTAACCGGAGAAGTCGAAATACAACTGCGCGGTGTAGGCCAGTGCGCCAAGCCAGGCATCGCCCGTGGTCGGTTGTTGCAGAGCGAAGCAGTGATCGACCACTACGGCCAGGGTGTCGGCAATGAACACCTTCTTGATGAAGCCCTGCATGAAGCGGGTCACGCCTTCGGAGAATTTGTCCAGCGTGTGGGTGCGGTTATTGAACTGATCCACCAGGTCGCGGAAGCGCAGCACGGGGCCGGCGATCAGGTGCGGGAAGATCGCCACGAACGCCGCAAAGTCGATCAGGTTGCGCGTCGCTGGCGTGTCGCCGCGGTAGACGTCGATGATGTAGCTGATGGACTCGAAGATGTAGAACGAGATCCCGATCGGCAACAGCACGTGGGTCAGGATGAACGGCTCAAGACCGAACGAGGTCATGATCGCGTTGATGCTGTCCACGCCAAAGTTGGCGTATTTGAAATAGCCCAGGATGCACAGGTCGACCGCGACACCCAGCAACAGCCAGCGCTGCGCGGGTTTGGTCCTGACCCCGGCGGCACCGACGCGCAGGCCGATCCAGTAGTTCCACAACGTCACACCTGCGAACAGTGCCAGGAAGTCCACTCGCCACCACGCATAGAACACGTAGCTGGCGACCAGCAGCAGCAGGTTGCGATAGCGTTGCCCGCTCAAGTAGTACAAGCCGAGAAACACCGGCAAGAACAAGAACAGGAACACGTTGGATGAGAAAACCATCCTTATCTCTCCGTTTGTCCAGCATCAAGGGCCGAAGCCCCCCCAAACCCCCCACGAACAAAATGGAGGGGTGAAACATTTCCAGCTCACGACGCGGTACTTAGCTGTGGGAGCCGGCTTGCTGGCGAATGCGTTGGATCAGATACCTCAACGCTAAATGACACACCGCATTCGCCAGCAAACCGGCTCCCACAAGGGGCATCACCAGACAAGACACATGTCTCGTACCTGGAAATGCCCATCGCTCTTACGAGCCGCCTTTCTCACCCTTCTCATGACTTGGGTCATAGGTGCGGGTCAGGTCACCGCCAAGGCGGAAGTTCTTGAACGGCTGCATCTTGTGCTTCTGTTCCAGCACATCCGGGCCGCAGTCGTAGAGCGAGCAATAGGGTTCCAGCCAAGCGAATTTCATGTCGGTTTTCAGGTCCGTCATGTCCTGTTTCTGGCCGTCTTTGGCCTGGAACTCATCACCCGAATCCTTGACCCCGGCCAGCACGCGATCACCCAGGCGTTTCAACGCGCCATTGTTTTCAGCACGCAGGTCGACGCCATTGGCCTGAGCGAAACTGGCGATCATTGCCAGTGGCGGCAAAGCGTAGTTGTGGTACGCCAGCGCGCGCTGTTTACGCTTGAGTTCGTTAGGCAGGAAGCCTTGCTGATCGACCTGATTGGCCGCGACCTTGAACTCTTTTACGGACCAGTCGAACAAATCCTTGCGGTTGGTGGCCACGGCAGTGGACATCACCGACCAGGCCGCCCAGTACGAGTGGTTGTTGGTCTTGTCCAGTGGAAGGTTGTCCCAGTCGCTGACCACTTGATCGGCGAGCTTGCTGAACCAGGCCTCGATCACCTGAGCGTCTTGCTGACGAGTGGCCAGCGGATGTGACTCCGAGAACTTCAGGCGCAGGTAAGACGACGACATGCTGCCCAACGCCCATTTGCGCATCGACTTGCCGGTGTGGTTGAAGTCCTTGGACTCCAGCGCATCGGCCTTGGCCCATGTGGTGAGCATGCCCAGTGCGCAATCCAGCTGTTCCGGACGCCCGTCACGCATGTACTGCATCACCACTTTGCTGGTGTTGCGTTCCATGGTGGTGATGTCTTTCGTCGTGTCGCGGAAGGCTTTTTCCGACGCGACGTTCAGCGTCGCGCGGGCCTTGTCCGAGCCTTCGTATTTGCTGCGGAATTGCAGCGAGCCGGTGTAGGGCTGCGGTGTGGCCTCACAGGTGAATTTGTTGTCACCGGTTTTGTACTTTTCCACGCCTTCGTAATAGCCCTTTGGGGGTACCAGAGTGGAACCGGTCGTCACGCCGCTGTTAGCGCTCGTGCAGCCAGAGATCGACAGCAGCGCCATCGACAGAAGGGTAGGGAGCATCAGTTTTGGAGTGTGCATAGGAGCCTCATAACCCGGCTTGCGCGTTTTTATGCGCGACATTCGGGAACACGTTGCGTTTGCATACTTTCGCTTCGACCTGCTGAGGTGCAGTGCCCGCTTCAGGACCCTGCACTTCCACTGCGAGCAATTGCTGGTCGGCCCAGTCGTTGTCGTCACGCAGCTCGAAGGCGAAGCGCCCGTCGGTTTCGGATGTTTCAGGTTTTTCGATTTTCAGGTCTTCGTGGCGGCCATTCATGTACCAGAGGCGCGCATGAAGGGCTTTCACCGAGGTGTCAGCGAACTTGATGTCGACCTGATTACTGCCGTTGCGCACGTCCTTGATGCCTGTTTTGCCATTGACCAACAGTTCGTTAGGGCCTGGCTTGAGGGAGGTTTTGGTGGTCATCAGCGCGGGTTTGCCCTCGCAACCGTTGTCCAGCAACGACATCATCTGGCGATAGATGGTCTCCTGGTCGAGGCGGTACAGCGGCGAGAATTCCCAGATGAGAATCTTCGGCGGATGTTTCTGGAAGTCGTCGCTGCCCAGGTATTGCAGCATCGACCCTTCGAGGCCGCCGCCGGGGAAGGCGACGTTCAGCACGTCGGCACCGATGTATTCCTGTAGAAAGCCGGCGAAGTTGTAATTCTTGCCGCTGTGGCTGGTCCCGACCAAGGTGATTTCCGGCGTGCCGGAATCGCCGAACAGGTCGCCGTCTGCCGCTTCGCCTTTCGGTTCGGTCTCGAACTGATCCATGTACTGGATGGCGTAACTGGTGCCGCACAATTGACCGGCCATATTGTGCAGAGTGCCCTTCTTGCCCATGCGACCTGACAGATGGGTCTCGAATTCACGCTTCGGAATGTCCTTGAAAGCCGCCATCTTATGTACCGAATCGGCGACGATCTTTGCCGTGCGCTGGGCGCCATACGGCGTCCAGTGCTGGTCACCGCGGAAGTAGAAATCATGCGCCTGCTGTTCGTTGGTCAGCGGCGACAGGTCCGGCACGGTGTAGCCCATTTTCGCGAAGCGGCCGAGCATGGCCTGGTAGTTGCGCAGTGCCGTGTTGTAGTCGAACTTATCGCGGTCGGCAGGGAACAGCTTGTTGCGATCCACCAGGCCGCGGGTCGGTTGGTACACCACGACCAACTCGACGCCCTTGCTCTTGAACGCGTCGTGCAGCTCTTGCATGCGACGGTAGCCTTCCGGCGTGGTGTCGAACTCGGTACGCAGGTCTTCACGGGTGCGGAACAGCCAGTCGCCCTGGGCCTGGACCAGCGTGGTGAAGTTCTGCTGGTAACGGGTGACGTAATTTTTCTCGTCGTGGGCTTCCGGGCAGAGGCTGCAGCAAGGCTCGGCGGTGAACGTCGGCGCGGTGGCGTCGTCGGCATACGCGGCGTTGCTGGCAGCGAACAGTGCTGCGGTCAGGCCCGAGAGGCTGAGCAATTTAATCAAGTGTGCGTGCATAGAGATGGCTTCCTCAGTCCCGGAGTTGTTTCTGGCTTTCGACCGGGTCGATCAACACGGCTTTTTGTTGGCGCACCAGCAGATCGAGGATTTCATCCTGGCGGTCCCCGAGGACGCCGTTGAAACTGATCCCGGTGCTCTTGGTCGGCGCAAGCATCGATACCTTGTACAGCTCGACGCTGAGCGGCGAGTCGATGGACAGGGGGCCGGAACCGTTGGAGGTCAATTCGCCGCCGACCATGATCAGCGACACTTCGGCGTCGAACGGGTCAAGCTTGATGTCGCGGTCGGTGTCGGACAGGTCCTTGATGTGACCGTAAACGCCCATCAGGCCGTTGCCGATCGCCAAGTTCTCGTACAGCTTGATGTTGGTGCTGTTGCGAACCCGGATACCGTGGCGTTTGTTGGCGAAGACGCGATTGCCCCACAGCAGGTTGTCGGCGCTCTCGTACAAGGTGATGCCGTCGGTGTGGTTACGGTAGATCTCGTTGTAGGCCACCAGGTTGTTGACGCTGTTACGGTCCAACACGATGCCGGACAGGTGATTGTCGTAGCTCTTGTTGTTGATGATGAAGCTGTCGTTCACCTCACGAGAGACGATGATCCCGTGCTTTTTCTTGGTCCCGTACACCGTGTTCTCGGCAATGATCAGGCCGTGAGAACGGTCGTGTGGGTCGATGCCGTAGATGATGTTGTCGTGGTAGGTGTTGCTCTTGACCACGAAGTCGCGCGTTTCATAGCAGTAGAAGCCGTACCAGAGGTCCGTGAACTCGGAGTTGACGATCCAGCCAGTGGGGTCCGGGCGGTTCATCTTCGCCTTGGTCATGGGCGTGTACTGGGAAATACTGACGCCGTACGACTTGCTGTTGTTGTAACCCAGATTCGCCATCTTGGTGTTGAAGATGTACGTCTGGGTGCCACCCCAGGCCAGCAGGAACGGACGGAATTCCTTCGGCGCCTTGAACGTGGACGGCCCGTTGGCCTTCTCGCTCCAGCCGGTCAATTTGGTGTCGGCCATGAACAGCTGGTTGTCGTTGATCAGAAACGCACCGGCGTCCTGCGACAGGCGCAGTTCCACGGTTTTCTTGTCGATCTCCAGGATGCCCTTGTGGCCGACCACGATGGGCAGCCGCGCGAGGAACACACCTGGCGAAGTCTCGCTCAGGTACTGTTTCGGCACCTTTTTCGCGAGGTCTTGCAGGTTCATGTAGCCATCGTCGATAAAGATTGCCTCGGGAATCCCGTGCTGGCGCGCAACCCACTCGGCCATCTTGTTATCGCCGCCGATGAATTCCTTGAGCGAGTCTTCCTGCATCATGCGGCGAATCGAGACCTTGCCCGGTTTGCTGCGCACGATCTTTTTCTGCATGGCCTCCAGGGTGTAACCCGACAGGTCCGGCAGCTTGGGTTTGTCCATCTTCAGCGGCTCGGTCGGCGCGCTGCTGATGGTGTAGGTCTTGGCCTGGTGCAGACCTTTGACTACTTCTTCGCCGCTGGCAGATTGCTCGGCCGCTGCGGGCTTTGGCAGGGGCACCGGGCTGTTGGCCATGACCTGCGCGCTGGCCATCAGCAAGGCGCTGCTCAGCACCGCGCTTTCGAGCAGGGCGTGAGGCCAGGTACGTGACCGGGTCAAGGGCCGCAAACGGTTTGCTGGGCTGTTCATGTCATTGCACTCCTATAGCGGCTTGCATCAGAAGCGCCAGATGACGTCGACGATGGCGCGGTGCATGTAGTCGTCGACACCGCTGTGATACGCATCGCCCGGCTTGAACACGCCTGCGCGCAGACGAATCAGCGCGGACGGCTCGTCGAAGGACTGGCTCACCGAGGCCGGCAGCAGGCCTTGTTTGAAATATTTCGTGACCACCAAATCCATCTCCTGACCCAGATCCTTGCGGCCATCTTCCAGCGGCAGGGAATCGAAGGTGCCGGTCGCGACGCCGTCGGCATCGACGTTCTCGCGGGCCGGATTCACGCCTGCGCCACCGATGCCGGAATGGCCATCGACGCGACGGAACTTGTGGTAGATCAGCGAGGCGTCGTAGTCCTCCTGCATTTGCCAGGAGGCGAACAGCGAGCCCGATTCCACGTTGGCCATCTCGCCCTGGAAGGCTTCGCCGAAGCGGTGTACGCGTGAGCGAGTACCGGTCCAGTTCGAGCGGTTGCTCTCCAGGCCGTTCTGTTCGTAGTTCTTGCTGGCGCGGGAGTACGCGCCGCCGACCTGCCATTGCGGATCGAGACGGAAACGCAGGCCCAGGTCGGTGGCCCAGCCGTTGACGTTGCTGCTGTCTTTCTGCCCCGCCAGGTATTGATCGGTGGTCGCGTCGTAGCGTGTGCCGATCTGATCCCGGTTACCGGTCAGCCAGGTCAGGCTGCCCCAGTAATTCACGGTGTTCAGGTTGCGGTAGTTGTACGCATCGCTATTGGCTTGAAGGCCGAGCCAGGTCAGATCGCCACGGCTGGTCTTGTCCAGATCGTCGATCGATTCGCCCTGATGTTTCAGGCTGCCACCGTCATGGCTGTGGTGCGCCCGGATACCGGCCCACTGGCCTGGCGTCCACTGGTAGGCCACGTCGCCGAAGACGTGTTGGCGATCCTTGTCCTGCGCCGACAATTCGGTGAGGTCGGTGCGGTATTCGCTGAAGCGCTGAGCGGCGCCGATTTCGGCTTTGAGCAGCGTGGTGTCGAAGGTCCAGTTGAGGGCTTCGATGTTGGTGTCGTGCCACTGGCCGTCGTCATTGCGCAGGCGTTGACGACCGAATTTGAGAATCTCGCCGGGATACGGCGTAAAACCGCTGTAACCGACCCAGAACTCACGCAGGGCTGCGTAGCTGTCGTCCACTTTGCGGCTGCTGGAGGTCTTGCGCGCACGCTGGCTGGTCTGGCCATCGGCGTTGTCGACTTGCTCGTCCAGCGGGTCGGTCTGGATGGTGTCGGTGGCGGTGACCACTTGGCCCATTGCGTAGCCGCTCCAGTCGCCCCATTGGCCATACGCCCATGGGCGCAAGTCCAGACCCAGGCCGTTGACGTCGCCGCCGCCACGGGTACCGAGATCGCGGTCGTCTTCCAGCTGGCCAGTGGCTTTCACTTCGATACCGAAATTCTTGTCTTCGGTCAGCGCAGCCAATGTCGGGGTGGCCCAGATCAGGGTGAAGCCCAGACCGAGCCCGGCCGCCATCAGAGGGTTCAACTTAAGCTTCATAGAGGTGCGTCCTCGCCGTCTTTTTCTTCTTGCAGGGTTTGCAAGGCCAGCGCGTTTTGCGCTGTGGTCCCTCGGACCTGCTGTTCGCGTTGGAGAAGACTCTGCGCCTGCGCACGCTTCTCAGGCGGCAATTGATCGTTGAGCTGCTGCATCAGGTCCGCTGCCTGCGGAGTGGCCTGGACCTGCGCGAGCTGCCCAAACACCCAGGCATTCACGGGATCGGGTTTGATGCCCTTGCCGCCCGAGAACAGCTGCGCGAGGGCGAAGTCGGCGCTGGCCTGACCGCCACGGGCCGAGGTCAGCAGCTCGTTCACGGCACGCTGCGGATCGGGATGGCCGAGGTAGCCACGGCGGTACAGCTGGCCCAGGTAGTAATGCGCGGAGATTTGCGTCGGTGCGGCCTTGGTCAGGTGCTCCTCGGCTTTCTTGGCATCCGGCAGGACCAGCTTGCCTTCGTAATACAGCTTGCCCAGCAACAGTTCGGCGCGGGGTTGGTCCGCGGCGCGACCGTTGTCGAGGTATTCCATCATCTTGTTGACGTCGCCCAACTCGGGATAGTCGTACAGCAGCTGCGCGAGACTGACCCAGGACGCCGGGTAGCCCGGAGCGACCTTCTCCAGCAGTTGCTGAGCGGTTTTCTCGTCAGGCTTGCCAAGGGTCGCGTCGGCCAGCACCCGGGCGACGGAATCGACCCGCATGGCAGGTACGTTGCTGCTGTCCATCTGCTTGAGCAGCGCTGCCTGTTTGTCGGCTTCGCCGCGCTTCTGGTAGACCGTGGCCAGTTCGGTGTAGCAGACGTCGCTGGTGCGCAGCGCCTGTTTGCAGATGCTTTCAACGTCCGCCAGATGCTGGTCGTAGGTGCCTTGGGTGCGATACAGCAGCACCTGCGCGAGGCCCGCTTCCGGGTAACCCTGCGCACGCCATTCGTTGATCTTCTGCTGCGCGTTCACGTTGGGGAACGTGTGCGGGTATTGCAGATAGAGCAGCGCCAGCGGCACCAGCGTGCCGGCTTCACCATTGGCAAACGCCTTCTTCAACAGGCCCTCGGCTTCGCGCTGCTCCGCTGGCGTGGAGTTGGGTTTCACCGCCAGCAACTTGCCCAGGCGTGATTGCGCCCGAGGCGAGGTCTGCGCGGCAGCGCGGTAAGTCGCTTCAGCCTGCTTGATCAGTTCCGGGTCGCGCGTGCCGACCTGAATGTCCGCAAGACCAACCTGTGCATCGCTATAACCCAGGTCCGCCAGTTGCCGATAGTTCTGCTCCGCCAGTGCGGTGTCGCCGCGTTGCAGGGCTTCGTTGGCCAGGCGCTGGTCAGGCAGGTTGAGACCACAACCGGCCAGACCCATGGCAATCGCCAGGCTCAACAACGTAGGGGCTGACAAGCTTCGTAGTGGGCTAGCCATGTTTAGAGACCTGCGGCCGTGGCTTTATCGATCAGCCAGTTCAGCGAAGGGCCACGATCGCTGACGACTTCCACTGGCAGGCCTGCGAGGCTGCTGTTCAGGGTTTCGTCCGGCTGGATCTGCACGCGGATATCGGAGGACAGGTCGGCAGGGCTCAATGCAGTGGCGCTGACGATCTTGCCGCGATGGGTGGTGTCATCACCGGCGACGGTGAAGTTGACGCGAGCGCCTGGCTGCACGTCGGAGAATTGGCGATAGGTGAAGCGTGCGTCGACATTGGCCGCCACGTTGCGCGGGATCATCTGGAAGATGACCTGGCCTTTGCTGGCGTACTGCCCGTCCGCTACCAGCTGCTTGCCGATGACGCAGTCGCAGGGGCTGGTCATGGTCCCGGCCAACTGACGACCGAACAATTCTTCAATCTTCGCCGGCTGCATCTGGTCCGGGTCCAGATTGCCTTTCAACATGTCGAGCATGCTGGTGTTGAACGTCGCCAGCGGTGCGCCTTTGGCAACTTGACCGTTCGGGCCGACTAAGCTGGTCAGGGTACCTTCACGGGGCATGGTCACATCCATGGTCGGTACGCTGACCAGACCCGACGTGGAGTGGCTGACGAAGTACATGCCGTACACCGATTTGGCGACGAAACCGAACGCCACCAGGCCAACCACGAAGATACCGGCGCTGAAGGTCACCGCGCGCAAACGACCGAATGCGCTCATGCCGCTGCCACTGTCCTTGACCTTGCGTGCCTTGGTGAAATTGTCGCGCTGCAGGGTCGCCAGCACTTCGCCCATGCTGACGATGTCGCCGGACAGGTGCGAGGTGATCAGGTGACGCAGGGTGGCGATGTCTTGCGCTTCGAGGTGCTGGAATTGGCAACCGACGCGACCACTGACCGGATCGTAGGCGCGAATCTGCAATTCGACGTCCATCGCCAGGCCCAGGTTGTCGATCAGGAATTGCAGACGTCCCTTGATGACCTCACCCACGGTCGGCCGCAGGTTCGCCGGAGCGATGTAGCTCAAGCCACCGGCAGACAGATCTTCGACGCGCACCAGTGGAGCATTGGGCTGACCATTGAGCAGGCGCAGCTTGGCGGGGATTTTGATCCGGGCGTGCTGACGCTGGGCTTCGGATTCATGGACGACGTTTGCATTCACGGCTGTATTCATGGCGTTGGTTTTCCTGAGTAATCGAGTTGATCCATTAGTGCGGTCAGACCATTGTCAGCAGCACGGCAACGAAGATGCTGCCAGCCGAGAAAGTCATGGTTCGAGACGACCAGGTGTTGAACCAACCCTGGAAGCTGGCCATGTCGCGGCTCAGTTTGGTGTCCTGGCGGGTCCAGGACTGGCGGTCGAGGCGGAAGAAGACGTAGATCTTCATCAATGCGCCGACGATTTGGTTGTAATAAAGAATCACGGGATAGGCCGGGCCGATGCTGTGTCCCGAGCAGGACAGCAACAGGGTCAGGATCAGGCGAGTGATGCCGATCCACAGCAGGTAGGCCAACAGGAAGCTCGCGCCGTATTTGAGGCTGGCGAGAATCGCGACGGTCAGGCCGAGGATCGACGTCCACATCGACACGCGCTGATCGAACAATACGATGCTGGTGAACACGCCCAGGCGACGAACCCCCAGACCCAACGCGCGCGAGTTCTGGCGCAGGTTGTTGCCGTACCAGCGGTACATCAGCTTGCGGCTGGCCTTGAGAAAGCTCTTCTCCGGCGGGTGCTCAACCGTGTTGATTGCAGCGTCTGGCACGTAGAAGGTGTCGTAGCCGAGGCGCATCAGGCTGAACCAGCTGGACTTGTCGTCGCCGGTCAGGAACTTGAAGCGGCCCAGACGCCAGTGTTGCAGCGAGTCGCTTTCGACGTCGGCGATGAAATCCGGGTCAGTCACCACAGTGGCGCGGAACACCGACATGCGGCCGGTCATGGTCAGCACGCGTTTGGACAGGGCCATCGAACACATGTTGATGTGGCGTTGGGCGAAGCGCAGCTTGTGCCATTCGCTCATGATGTAGCCGCCGCGCACTTCGCAGAATTCGTTGGTGGTCAGGCCACCGACGTTGCCGAACAGCTGGAACCACGGCACGGTTTTCTTCACCACGCCTTCGGCCAGTACGGTGTCGCCATCGATCACGGCCACGACTGCACGGTCGTCGGGCATGTGGCGCGAGATGGCGCGGAAACCGAACGCCAGTCCGTCGCGTTTACCTGTCCCGGCGATGCGGACGAAGTCGAGGGTAACGTGGGAGGGCGGGTTGTATTTCGCCCACAGCGCCTTGACCAGCAGCTCGTCGGACATTTCGACCAGCGAACACACCACAGTGGTCGGGTAGCCGCAGGCGATCGCTTCCTCGATCACCGAGCTGTAGACCTGCGCGGTGGTCAGCGCGTCGATGCGAAAGCTGGTGACCATCAGAAACACATGGGAAGGGTCAGCTTCTTTGCCCAGCTTGCGAACTTTGCGGCGCAAGTGGGGATACACGATGTAGAGAAAAATCATGCCCCGCACAAAGTGCGTTGCGCCCATCGAATAACGCCAGATACCGACGATACCGACCAGGAAAATAAAATCTTTCGACTGTGAGTCGAACAGCGATTTAGGCAAGGCCATGGCGATAGCTGCCAGCACGCATAAGTAAAACAGCCAACCGGCGGCTTGAAGCAAGCCTTGTCTGAGCCTGTGCATAGTCGAAACCTTTGAAAGTCAGTTGCAATCAAGCGGCAAGCCTCAAGCTTCAAGCTGCAAGCGGGTGAACGCCTGAAGCCCGGAGCACGAAGCTTGAAACTTGCAGCTTGCGGCGTGTAACTAGCCGCGGCCTCTTACCAGCAGATGCCTTCGGTCTGGCCGTTTTCGGTGGTGGTGCCGGTCATGAAGCCGACCAGGTCGATGACCTTTTTACCGGCTGGCGCGTTGTTGGCCAGAGCGCGGAAACGCTCGTCACGGTTGCCCAGAATGATCACGTCGGAACCGTTGACGACTGCGTCGAAGTCCGAGTTGAGCAGGGAGGACACGTGAGGGATTTTCGACTCGATGTAGTCTTTGTTGGCGCCGTGAACACGGGCGTACTCGACGTTGGCGTCGTAGATGCTCAAGTCGAAACCTTTGCCGATCAGCATTTCGGCCAGTTCGACCAGCGGGCTTTCGCGCAGGTCATCGGTGCCCGCTTTGAAGCTCAGACCCAGCAGGGCGACCTTGCGGTTGTCGGTGGCGGCGACGATGTCGAACGCGTTTTGCACCTGGGATACGTTGCTGCGCATCAGGGAGTTGAGCAGCGGCGCTTCAACGTCCAGCGTGCTGGCGCGGTAGGTCAGGGCGCGCACGTCTTTCGGCAGGCAGGAGCCGCCAAACGCGAAGCCAGGACGCATGTAGTACTGCGACAGGTTCAGGGCCTTGTCCTGGCAGACCACTTCCATCACTTCGCGACCGTCGACGCCGACCGCCTTGGCGATGTTGCCGATTTCGTTGGCGAAAGTGACCTTGGTAGCGTGCCAGACGTTGCAGGTGTACTTGATCATCTCGGCAACGGCGATGTCCTTGCGGATGATCGGTGCGTCGAGTTCTTCGTACAGGGATTGCAGGACGTCGCCGGAGGCCTTGTCGAACTCACCGATGACGGTCATTGGCGGGTGGTCGTAGTCCTTGATCGCGGTGCTTTCGCGCAGGAATTCGGGGTTCACTGCGACGCCGAAATCGACACCGGCTTTCTTGCCCGAGCAGTCTTCCAGGATCGGAATGACCACATTGGCGACGGTGCCGGGCAGCACGGTGCTGCGCACGACGATGGTGTGGCGCGAGGATTTTTCACGCAGCACGAAACCGATTTCGCGGCAGACGGACTCGATGAAATCCAGCTCCAAATCGCCGTTTTTCTTACTTGGCGTGCCGACGCAAATCATCGACAGGTCGGTGGCGCGAATCGCCTCGGAGAAGTCGGTGGTCCCGCGCAGTTTACCGGTCTTGATCCCGTTCTCCAGAAGCTCGCCCAGACCGGGTTCCACGATCGGAGACTTGCCCTGGTTGATCAGATCGATCTTGGCGCTGGAGATATCCACGCCCACCACATCATGACCACGCGCCGAGAGGCAACCAGCACATACTGCACCGACATAGCCCAAACCAAAGATGCTGATATGCATCGTAATCTCCTCGATTTTTACGCCATTAGTTGGCTGGATATAAGTACTGTCTTACACGTTTCGCGCACTCGTCCGCACGGCAAGTTAATGTCGTGGCACAAGCACAGGCAGAATTAATAGGAGCGGCCTTGTGTTAAAGGCGGGCCCGAATATTACAGATTACAAGCGTCGAGTGACCCATATATATGTAGTAGGGTTCCCGATCTGGGATATGGCATAACACTCCACCGGATAGTTGTGAGTCGCTGCCGTGCGTCTAGATCAAGGCTTTTGGCCATGATCAGTAAGGTCCTGCCCGTCAGTGGCTTTACAGCACCCGATTGGTGCTTGCTCGATTTACTTCAACTAGCTTGGTGCGTTCTCTCCTTGCACGTACCACACAGACCCTCAGGTCGAACTACGTTGATGAGTAACTTCCAGATCTGTCCTTATTCCATGTAAGAGATGTCTCACAAGGTGGACGAGAATTGTTACGGGATGTAGGAGCATGGGGTTTCCCCATAAGTTCCTGGCCGCTCGTCCTCTTTTCGAGAATTTCCATGGGTGACTCGATTTCAAATGTAGTTGCACTCTGATAGCACTTTCGGTTTAGTCCTTTAAATAAAGGGGGTTAGCAGTGAGTCATGTAATTCTGCCATCAGTGCATATAAGCGATAGGCCACCACAAAAAAAAGTTGTTAATTTTTTGAGAAAGAGCGGGGCGATGTCAGTTGCGTTCAGTAATTGACGTCAAACGAATGTCAAACAGGCCGTTCGTCTGCCGATGCGAGCATTTGGGAACTTCGAATAGTGCCCTTTCGAGCCACTTTCTTCATTGCAAATGCATGGACTGTGAATGGGTGCACGCTTTTTGAACTTACCCCAGCGCACTCTTTTTGCGCGAATGACTGCAAGTTGGGGGAAGGCTGTTCCTGATCCAAAGGTGTGCACTGAAGCGGTGGGTTGCGGTGGGGCGGGAGCCAGCCGGTCGAAAGGCTGGCCCTCACGTCATCACTGCGCCTCTTCATCCCGCAGAAACACCAGTTTGTCGGCGGTCGATAGTGCCTTGGCATACCGATATCCCTGTACGTCGAAATCCTTCAATTGCTCAGGCTTCTTTATGCGTTCAGAGATGACGAAGCGGCTCATCATGCCGCGCGCCTTTTTGGCGTAGAAGCTGATGATCTTGTACTGGCCGTTTTTCTGATCGCGGAATTCGGCGTCGATGACGCGCGCCTTGAGGGCAGGGCGTTTGACTGCGGAGAAGTATTCGTTGGAGGCGAGGTTCAGCAGAATATCGTCACCTTGTTCGGCCAGGGCCTCGTTCAGCCATTCGCTGATGCGATTGCCCCAGAACGCGTAGAGGTCTTTGCCACGGCCGTTGGCCAGTTTGGTGCCCATTTCCAGGCGATACGGCTGCATCAGGTCCAGGGGACGCAGCAGCCCGTAGAGGCCGGAAAGCATGCGCAGGTGTTGTTGGGCGTAGTCGAAGTCGGTCTCGTCGAGGGTTTCGGCGTCAAGGCCGGTGTACACGTCGCCTTTGAACGCGAGGATCGCCTGCTTGGCGTTCTTGGGTGTGAACGCCGGGGTCCAGCTGCCGAAGCGCGCGGCATTGAGTCCTGACAATTTGTCGGACAGGTGCATCAATTCGCCGATCTGTGCCGGACTCATCTCGCGCAGCTGAGCGATAAGTTCCTGAGAGTGGTCCAGGTATTGCGGCTGGGTGAAGCGTTTGGTGGTGGGCGGCGTGTCGAAATCGAGGGTTTTCGCGGGGGAAATCACCATCAGCATGCGGTCGTCTCCTGTAATCGTGGGGCGATTCTAGGGGTTGCCGGCGCCGGACTCCAGCGATGGGGGTGATAGATAACGCAGGCCTGCCTATAAAATGCGCTCGTGTGGGAGTCGGCTTGCTGCGGGCTGCGATCGGACGAAAGCGGCATGTCAGTCAATGGAGAGAGAATGACACGACGCCTTCGCCACCAAGGCGGCCCCCACGGGGAATGAGGCGGTCTTTCGGTTGTAACCCGCAAATCCGCTATAGTGCCTCGCCGGTCTCGGCTTCTTCATTCAAAGGATTGGGAGCACGTCGTTTTGCGCATGTTGTTATTGATCGGTGCCTGTCTGTTGGGCCTGAATGCCCAGGCGGCGACCGGAGATATCGCGACGATCGATCGCAGTGTCTGGCCTGAGGTCCTGGAGACGCCGCAACTGTTTGATGTGGCTTCCCGCGCCGAGATACTGAGCTTCGCCCATCAGCTGCTGGAGAGTGAAAGCCTTAGCGACGTTCAATTGGCCGATCGGCTGGGGCTGCGGCAGCTCAATCTGGCGTCGATGAACCTGATCCGCAACCGCATGTGGACGCGCCTGTTCGAGAACTGGAAAGCCGCCGAGCAATCCTGTGAGGCCGATGCATCGTTCTGCGTGCTGGTCGATGACGTGCCGATGCTGCGTCAGCGCGCGGCGGAGTACAAAGTCGCGGATGACTCCTTTTATGCCCGCTGGGCAGCCCCCGCCGATGCGTTCAATCAGCGCTACCTGAACGAATTGCTGCGCATGGCCGCGCTGTTTCCTCAAACCAGCAGCGAGATCGAGCGCTATAACTCGGACGAGTTGAGCGGCGAGGAGATGCCGGATCGCACCTTCCTACTGAATTTCGAGAGCGGTCCGACCGTCGCGGACGGCGCAACTGACTGGCTCGCCGACTTCATGCGCCAGCAAAAAATCAATGCCACGTTTTTTGTGTTGGGCAAGAACCTGCAGAATCGCATCGACAGCAGTTCGCCCCAAGCGCTACAAACTCTCTACCGCCAGCAATGCGTGGGCCTGCAAGGTTGGGAGTATCGCTCCCACGCGCACTGGAACGGCTGGCAAGATTCCATCGAACGCAGCGCCGCACTGATCCAGCAGATGCTCCCGGACAATTTCGTGCCGCTGTTCCGCCCGCCTTACGGGCATCGTCGGGCGGACAGTGGGCAATTCTTCCGGGATCAGCAGTTGCGTGTGTCGCTGTGGAATATCGATTCTCAAGACGCGACCGGGCGCATCAGCGTCGAGCAGACCGCCAATCGGGTGTTGACCCTGATGCTGTTATGGCGTCGCGGCAATATCGTGTTTCACGACACCACCGACAAGGCCCAGCAAGCGGTGCCGTGGCTGATGGCCAACACCGCGCAGACCGGAATCGTCTGGGAAGATTGTCATATTTATCCGCAGCAACTGTCAGACGAAGCCGATCCGGATGCATCTGATGTCGAGGACAGCGACGCGTCCACTGAGGCGCCACCTGCGGACCAGGCGCAGGAATCCATCGATCAGGCCGAGAAGCCCGAAACACAAGGGGAATAAGGGATTTTACGGGGAGGCCTGTGGGAATTTTCCGAGGATTTCTCGCCGACAGGACTTCCGACTGTAAACGCGCCAAGGGCATCCGCCAAGGGCTATTCGTCATGCTGAGAAATAAACTTCAAATTGCAGTCAAAACGCTTTTTTATGTCATCGGTTTTGCGGTATTACGACAACAGACCGCCGAACCCTGCAACACAGGTGGCGTCACCCAGACCCCACTTTGAGCATTTTTCTCCTGCCTTAAGGAGAAAGCCTCGGCGGCCTTTTCGTAGCGCGGCATCACTGTGTGTCGCGTTATCTGGCTACTACAAAGGTGAGCGAGTATGGATGACCACGGACGCACCCCTTCCTCTAACCAGCCAATCCTTTATGTACTCGATACCAACGTATTGATTCACGATCCAAACGCGCTGCTGAATTTCGAAGAACATCACGTTGCACTCCCCATGACGGTCCTGGAAGAACTGGACAAGCTCAAGGCGGGCAAGCACTCGGTCGCCGCAGAATGCCGCCAGGCGATCCGGTTGATCGACAAGACACTCGGTGAAGCGACCCCGGAGGAGGTCGAACGAGGCGTACCGATCGATCGCGGTACAGGTGTTTTCAAGGGTTATCTGTCCATCCTGATGAACAAGCGCGAAGAGCCCAACAGCCTTCTGCCGGAGCATCTGAACGACAACATCATCATCAACCAACTCATCGACCTGCACGCACGCAAAAAGGAAATGCGCATTGTGCTGGTCACCAAAGACATCAACATGCGCCTCAAGGCGCGTGCGTGCGGCATCGAAGCCGAGGACTACAGCACCGATCAGTTGGTCGACGACGTGTCGATGCTGTCTCGCGGTTATCACACCATGACCGGTTCGTTCTGGGACCGCGTGAGCAAGGTCGATACTCGTCAGGATCACGGCCGTACCTGGCACAAAGTGCAGATGACCGAGCAAATTCCGTCGGTTCACATCAATGAGTTCATCATCGATGAGCAGGGCTTCGTCGGTTGGGTCAAAGGGGTCAAACCGGATGAGCTGCTGTTGCTGGACATGCACCAGGAACCGCTACTGCATCAGGAAGCCTGGGGCCTGAAGCCCCGTGACATTTATCAGGGCCTGGCGCTGTTCGCCTTGCTCGACCCGGATATTCACCTGGTCAACCTCTCCGGCGCTGCCGGTTCAGGCAAGACCATCCTCGCGCTGGCGGCTGCCATCGAGCAGACCATGGTCAGCAAACGCTATCGCCGCATCATCGCCACCCGTAGCGTGCAGGGCCTCGACCAGGAGATCGGCTTCCTGCCCGGCACCGAAGCGGAAAAAATGGAGCCATGGCTCGGCGCGATCACCGACAACCTGGAAGCGCTGCACATGGATGACGAAAACACCCATGGCAGTGTCGATTACATCCTCAGTAAAGTGCCGTTGCAGTTCAAATCCCTCAACTACATACGGGGTCGCAGTTTTCAACAGAGTCTGATTCTGATCGACGAATGCCAGAACCTCACGCCGCACCAGATGAAAACCATCATCACCCGTGCCGGTGCCGGTTCCAAAGTGGTCTGTCTGGGCAACCTGGCGCAGATCGACACCCCTTATCTCTCAGCCACGAGTTCCGGGCTGACCTACCTGACGGAGCGCTTCAAAGATTTCCCGAATGGCGTGCACATTACCCTGCAAGGGGTTCCGCGCTCGATCTTGGCTGAGTACGCTGAGAGTCATTTGTAATTAACGCCGCTGCTTAAACCTGCGGGAGCCGGCTTGCTGGCGAAAGCGTCCGACCAGACACCTCAAGGGTGAATGGTAAAACGCATTCGCCAGCAAGCCGGCTCCCACGGCCTTCGGCCAGAAGCGGACGGTTGAGTCACTCCTGCGATTCATTGTGTACAATTACGACTCCTGTCCAGGAGTCATCCCGTGCTTACTCATCTCGATTCCCAAGGTCGCGCCAACATGGTCGACGTCACTGAAAAAGCCGTGACGTCCCGCGAAGCCGTGGCCGAAGCGCGTGTGCGCATGTTGCCCGAGACCCTGCAAATGATCGTCGCCGGGGGCCATCCGAAAGGGGATGTGTTCGCCGTGGCGCGTATTGCCGGAATTCAGGCGGCGAAAAAAACCAGCGATCTGATACCTCTCTGTCACCCACTGATGCTGACCAGTGTGAAGGTCGAGCTGAACGCTGACGGTGCGGACACCGTTCACATCGTCGCCCGTTGCAAACTCGCCGGTCAGACCGGTGTGGAAATGGAGGCGCTGACCGCAGCAAGCGTGGCGGCTCTGACGATCTACGACATGTGCAAGGCGGTGGATCGCGGCATGGTCATCGAGCACGTTCGGCTGCTGGAAAAACTCGGCGGCAAGAGCGGGCATTTCGTGGCCGATGAAACGGTGGGCGCGTCATGAGCATTCACGTAGAGGTTCAATTCTTTGCCCGTTTTCGCGAGACGCTGAGCACTGAAAGCGAGAAACTCGAAGGCGAATTCGCGACCATCGACGCCGTGCGTCAGCATTTGCTGCAACGGGGCGGGGTGTGGGACGTGTTGAGCGAGCAGGGCATCATGTGCGCGCGTAACCACGAGCTCTGTTCATTGAACGAGCCTGTCGCACAGGGCGACGAAGTCGCCTTCTTTCCGACCGTGACCGGAGGTTGAGCATGGCCATTCGCGTGCAGGCCGCTGGGTTCGACCCGGGGGCTGAAGTCAACGCCATGCACGATGCCAACGTGGGCGTCGGTGCCGTGGTGAGCTTCGTGGGGTACGTGCGTGATTTCAACGATGGCCGAGAAGTGTCGGGAATGTTCCTCGAGCACTATCCGGGCATGACCGAAAAGGCGCTGGGCAAGATTGCTGACGAAGCCCGGCTTCGCTGGCCGTTGCTCAAACTTGAGGTGCTGCATCGCGTAGGGGCGCTGGAGCCGGGCGAGCCGATCGTGTTTGTCGGCGTGGCCAGTGCTCATCGCCAGGCGGCGTTCGAAGCCTGCGATTTCGTGATGGATTATCTGAAAACCCGAGCGCCTTTCTGGAAGAAAGAAAACACCGCGGAAGGCCCACGTTGGGTGGAAGGGCGGGAGAGCGATCACCGGGCGGCGGATCGCTGGAAATAAGGCTTCACAGCTGGACGCCGATACTGGCCTGTGGGAGCCAGCAAGCCGACTCCCACAGGTCAGCGGCCGTTATTCGGATTCGGCGGCAGGCTGTGCCTTCGATTTGCGCACAACAGCCCTGAGCAGCTCGGTCGGCGGCATTTCGCAGCTGATCTTGCGGCCCAACTTCTCTTCGATGGACGGCAACTGATACGAGTCGTCCTCACCCGCGAAGCTGATCGACACACCGTCCGCGCCAGCACGGCCCGTTCGGCCAATGCGATGCACGTAGTCGTCCGGCACTTCCGGTAGAGTGAAGTTGATCACGTGGCTGATGCCGTCGATGTGAATCCCGCGACCGGCAACATCCGTGGCCACCAGCACGCGAATCTTGCCTTCTCGGAAGCCTTCCAGCGTCTTGATGCGTTTGTGCTGCGGGACATCGCCCGACAACTGCGCGGCATTGACGCCATCACGCACCAGCCGCTCCTCGATCCGGCGTACTTCGTCCTTACGGTTGGCGAACACCATCACCCGCGACCAGCCGTTGTCATTGATCAGGTTGTACAGCAGCTTGTATTTGTCCGCCGCAGCGACCGCATAGATGTGCTGCTCGACGTTATCGCTGGCGACGTTTTCGGCTTCGATTTCGACGATCGCCGGATCGGTGGTCCACTGCTTCGCCAGGTTCATCACGTCATCGGTGAACGTTGCAGAAAACAACAGCGTCTGACGCTCGCCCTTGTGCGGCGTCTGACGAATGATCGAGCGCACCTGTGGGATGAAACCCATGTCCAGCATGCGGTCGGCTTCGTCCAGTACCATCACTTCGACCATGTCCAGATGCACTTCGCCACGTTGATTGAAGTCCAGCAGGCGGCCAGGGGTGGCAACGAGGATGTCGCAGTGACGGGCTTCAAGCTGCTTGAGCTGCTTGTCGAAATCCATGCCGCCGACAAAGGTCATGACGTTGAGATCGGTGTACTTGGTCAGCGCGGCGGCGTCTTTGGCGATCTGCACCACCAACTCACGGGTCGGCGCGATGATCAGCGCCCGGGGTTCGCCCATGTAGCGTTCTTTTGGCGGGGGAGTCTGAGTCAGCTGAGTGATGATCGAGATCAGAAACGCAGCTGTCTTGCCAGTGCCGGTCTGGGCGCGACCGATGGCATCTTTGCCCTTGAGCGTGAAGCCCAGAACACCTGCCTGAATCGGCGTGCAGTAGGGAAAGCCAAGGTCCTGAATCGCGTGCATCAGTTCCGGTGCGAGGGGGAAATCATGAAAGCGCGTCTTGCCTTCCTGAGGTTCCACTACAAAGTCTTCAATCTTCCACGGCACCACGACAGGTTTGGGCGCGCGTTCGCGCCGTGGGCGCTCGGCCTTGGGGCGTGATGGCGTGGAGGGGTCGCCAGCATGCGATGGCGCGGGTGCAGCCACCGCTGTGGTGGTTTCCTGAAAAGCGCTTTCAGTCGGACGGGGGGAGGCGGGGAGAGGCGCAGCGGGCGCGAGCGACTCAGCCTCGCTTTTTCCGAACATTTTTTTAAGTGCTTTGAGCACGGTCATCTCATCGATTGATTAAGGAATGTACGCCGGGCAGTGTAATGCAAGAATCGGGCGCGGCGTAGTGCCATACCAAATTCGCCTGACAAAAGAAAGGATCAAAACAGGCTGCTTAACGCAGCCGATCCGCTAGCCAGACGCCTATGTCATCGATTTCCTGCGGTAACACTTCATGGCCCATTGGGTACTCTTGCCATGTCGCGGTGACGCCCTGCGCCTTCAAATGTTCATAAGCGGTTCGCCCCATCGGGTTTTTCACGACCTCATCATGCTGCCCATGCAGGCAATAGGCTGGAATGCGCTGCTGACTGGCCGAAAGGTGCATGTCATCGCTGAAGGTCGGCGCGTAGGTCGAGAGTGCAAGAACCCCGCCCAGTGGGCCTTCCCAACGTAAATACGCCGTGTGCAGCACCACCGCGCCACCTTGCGAAAACCCGGCGAGAAAGATTCTCGCAGGGTCAATGCCGCTGTCTCGTTGGGCTTCGATCAGGGCAAGAACCCGCTGCGCTGACCCCTCCAGTTGATCGCGATCAATCGCACGGGCCGGGCTCATGGCCTTGATGTCGTACCAACTGGGCATCTCATAACCGCCGTTTACGGTGACGGCCCGCGTGGGAGCTTGCGGAAGAACGAAGCGTGTAGAGACCAACGATTGCTGGAGTGCTTCGGCCACCGGCATGAAATCGTAGCGGTCGGCACCCAGGCCGTGCAGCCAGATAACGCAGGCATCAGCCGGTTTTTCGGGCTCGATGATCAAGGGTTCGCTCATGTGCGCTCCATAAGTGTGCAGGCGATTGAGTGGATTGCCTCGGCTCGGTGCGCCGCTGATGGCATAAATGAAAGAAGATGTCGCAAGGTTACAAGTTTTCTACTTGACCTGTCGCTAATTCGAGTTCGCCACCATGGTGGTACGCGCTTTGCTACAAAACCGTCGGAGTGAAGGCGCTCACCTTGGGCGGTAACACTACTAGGCTATGCATCACGCAGCCCTAGTGTTACGCCGAGGCAGCATGGAGTCCATCGTCAGGATCTCCGGCACGATTCGCCCCGTACCTCTGGGTGCAGGGACATCACGGGGCTTCAGTCCACTTGAACCTGCCAATCCGATGACGCTGAGTGCGGAATACTTCGCGTCGGTCGCGGATCAAGGTTCAAACGTCGCGTGACCCAAAAACAAGCCAGCACGGGTCATGAATGCCTCACAAGGGTGCGACGGGCTAAAGCTCCCACACAACAAAGAGCAAACTGGAGGTTTGAATGAAGATGTTGAAATCCACCCTGGCTGTAGTGGCCGCCGCAGCAGCGCTCGGTCTGACCGGTTTCGCTCAAGCGGGCGCCAAACTGGACGCCATTCAGAAGAAAGGCTTCATCCAGTGCGGCGTGAGTGACGGTCTGCCAGGTTTCTCGGTACCGGACAAAAGCGGCAAGATCCAAGGTATCGACGCTGACTTCTGCCGCGCTGTTGCCGCTGCTGTCTTCGGTGATGCGACCAAGGTGAAATTCAGCCAGCTGAACGCCAAAGAGCGCTTCACCGCGCTGCAATCGGGCGAGATCGACATCCTCTCGCGTAACACCACCTGGACCAGCTCCCGCGACGCGAGCATGGGTCTGGAATTCCCTGGCTTCGTCACCTACTACGACGGCGTTGGCTTCCTGGCCAACAACAAGCTGGGCGTGAAAAGTGCCAAGGAACTGGACGGTGCGACCATCTGTATTCAGGCTGGTACTACCACTGAGCTGAACGTCTCCGACTACTTCCGCGCCAACAATCTGAAATACACCCCGATCACCTTCGACACCTCCGACGAAAGCGCCAAGTCGCTGGAATCCGGCCGTTGCGACGTGCTGACTTCCGACAAATCCCAGCTGTACGCACAACGCTCCAAGCTGGCTTCGCCGAAAGACTACATCGTTCTGCCTGAAACCATCTCCAAGGAGCCTCTGGCACCGGTTGTGGCCCGTGGCGATGATGAGTGGACCTCCATCGTTCGCTGGGTTGGCTACGCACTGTTGAACACCGAAGAAGCGGGCATCACTTCGAAGAACGTCGAGGCGGAAGCCAAAGCCACCAAGAACCCGGACGTCGCTCGTCTGCTGGGTGCTGATGGCGAGTACGGCCCTCAGCTGAAACTGCCGAAGGACTGGGTCGTCAAGATCGTTGCTCAAGTCGGTAACTACGGCGAAATCTTCGAGAAGAACCTGGGCAAATCCACGCCTCTCGAAATCGACCGTGGCCAGAACGCTCTGTGGACCAACGGCGGCATCCAGTACGCGCCACCTGTACGTTGATTGACCTGTGTCCGGCTGCGTACCCCGCAGCCGGGCGCTTCGTTGCATTTTCTCTGGGGCACTCCCATGCAAAATCAGATCAGCGCACCCAAGCAGAGGCTATCCCTCAGCGATCCAAAAGTGCGTGCGTGGCTATTTCAGATAATCACGGTTATCGCCGTAGTCGCGATGGGTTGGTATCTGTTCGATAACACCCAAACCAACCTGCAACACCGGGGTATTACCTCAGGTTTCGGTTTCCTGCAAAACAGCGCCGGTTTCGGCATCGCGCAGCACCTGATTCCTTTTACGGAGTCGGACTCGTACGCGCGCGTGTTCCTCATCGGTTTGCTCAACACCCTGCTGGTGACGTTCATCGGCGTGATTCTCGCGACCCTGCTCGGCTTCATCGTCGGCGTGGCGCGGCTGTCTAACAACTGGATCATCAACAAGCTGGCGACGGTTTACGTTGAAGTCTTCCGTAACATTCCGCCATTGCTGCAGATCCTGTTCTGGTACTTCGCCGTGTTCCTGACGTTGCCAGGTCCACGTGCCGCTCACGGCTTTCTGGGTTCGTTCTTCGTCAGCAGCCGGGGTCTGAACATGCCGGCGGCGATCACCAACGACGCCACCTGGCCGTTCGTGATCAGCATCGTGGTGGCCATCGTCGCTATTGTGGTCATGGCCAAATGGGCGAACAAACGCTTCGAAGCGACGGGCGTCCCTTTCCACAAATTCTGGGCAGGCTTGGCCCTGTTCATCGTGATCCCGGCGCTGTGCGCGGCGATCTTCGGCGCGCCGGTGCATTGGGAAATGCCGGTGCTCAAGGGTTTCAACTTCGTCGGCGGCTGGGTATTGATCCCTGAACTGCTTGCGTTGACCCTGGCACTGACGGTCTACACCGCCGCGTTCATCGCGGAAATCGTGCGTTCGGGCATCAAGTCCGTCAGCCACGGCCAGACCGAAGCGGCTCGCTCGCTGGGCCTGCGCCCCGGTCCGACCCTGCGCAAGGTCATCATCCCACAAGCCCTGCGGGTGATCATTCCGCCGCTGACCAGCCAATACCTCAACCTGGCGAAGAACTCTTCGCTGGCCGCCGGTATCGGTTATCCGGAAATGGTTTCGTTGTTCGCCGGTACGGTATTGAACCAGACCGGTCAGGCCATCGAAGTCATTGCCATCACCATGAGCGTCTACCTGGCGATCAGCATCAGCATTTCGCTGCTGATGAACTGGTACAACAAGCGCATTGCGCTGATTGAGCGGTGAGGAAACGCGCATGACATCCCATACTTTCAAACCCGATATGCCGCCGCCGAGCAAAGTCTTCGGCCCGGTGGCATGGATGCGCCAGAACCTGTTCTCGAACTGGATCAACACCCTGTTGACCCTGTTCGCGATCTACCTGATCTGGCTGGTCGTCCCGCCGCTGTTGAGCTGGACGATTTTCGACGCCAACTGGGTTGGCACCACGCGCGCTGACTGCACCAAGGCCGGTGCCTGCTGGGTCTTCATCGAACAGCGCTTTGGCCAGTTCATGTACGGCTATTACCCACAGGAGCTGCGCTGGAGGGTCGACCTGACCGTGTGGCTGGCGATCATCGGCGCGGCGCCGCTGTTCATCAAGGCCATGCCACGCAAAGCGATCTATGGCCTGAGCTTCCTGGTCATCTACCCGATTGTTGCGTTCTTCCTGCTGCATGGCGGCCTCTTCGGCATGACCGAAGTCGCGACCAGCCAGTGGGGCGGCCTGATGCTGACGTTGGTGATCGCCACGGTCGGTATCGCTGGCGCGCTGCCGCTGGGCGTGATTCTGGCACTGGGGCGTCGTTCCGATCTGCCGGCGATTCGCGTGCTCTGCGTGACCTTCATCGAGTTCTGGCGCGGCGTGCCGCTGATTACCGTGCTGTTCATGTCGTCGGTGATGCTGCCGTTGTTCCTGCCCGAAGGCATGAACTTCGACAAATTGCTGCGCGCGCTGATCGGCGTGATCATGTTCCAGTCGGCCTATGTGGCCGAGGTGGTCCGTGGCGGCATGCAGGCCATTCCGAAAGGCCAATATGAAGCGGCTGCGGCCATGGGCCTGGGCTACTGGCGTCGCATGGGCCTGGTGATTTTGCCGCAAGCCCTGAAGCTGGTGATTCCGGGTCTGGTGAACACGGTGATTGCGCTGTTCAAGGACACCAGCCTGGTGATCATCATCGGTCTGTTCGACCTGCTCAACAGCGTCAAGCAAGCCGCCGCCGATCCGAACTGGCTCGGCATGGCCACCGAGGGCTACGTCTTCGCGGCCTTGGTGTTCTGGATCTTCTGTTTCGGCATGTCCCGCTACTCCATGCACCTGGAGCGTAAGTTGGACACAGGCCACAAGCGTTAGGAGTTATGAGATGAGTGAAGCGATCAAAAAGCCCCTGGGCGCCGAAGGCATGATCCGGATGGAAGGCGTACACAAGTGGTACGGCCAGTTCCACGTGCTGAAAGACATCAACCTGAACGTGCGTCAAGGTGAGCGTATCGTTTTGTGCGGTCCGTCGGGCTCGGGCAAGTCGACCACCATTCGCTGCCTGAACCGTCTGGAAGAGCATCAGCAAGGTCGCATCGTGGTCGATGGCACTGAACTGACGTCGGACCTGAAGCAGATCGAAACCATCCGCCGCGAAGTCGGCATGGTGTTCCAGCACTTCAACCTGTTCCCGCACCTGACCATCTTGCAAAACTGCACCTTGGCGCCGATGTGGGTGCGCAAGATGCCGAAGAAAAAAGCCGAAGAAATCGCCATGCACTACCTGGAGCGCGTGCGCATTCCAGAGCAGGCGCATAAATACCCGGGTCAACTGTCCGGCGGTCAGCAACAGCGTGTGGCCATCGCCCGTGCCCTGTGCATGAAGCCGAAAATCATGCTGTTCGACGAACCGACCTCAGCCCTCGACCCGGAAATGGTGAAAGAGGTGTTGGACACCATGGTCGGCCTGGCGGAAGAAGGCATGACCATGCTCTGCGTGACCCACGAAATGGGCTTTGCCCGCACCGTGGCCAACCGCGTGATCTTCATGGACAAAGGCGAAATCGTCGAACAGGCCGCTCCGAACGACTTCTTCGACAACCCGCAAAGCGACCGTACAAAGCTGTTCCTCAGTCAGATTCTGCACTGAGTTAATAGCGGCTGTACCTAGAAACCCGGGCCCTGTGCCCGGGTTTTTTTATACAGATGGAAAGCCGTAGTCGGCGTTATGGTCTACTACAAATCTGTTTAAAGTGTTCAGTCTCCTGATGTGGCCTTTACTTGTGGTCTGCCAAGAGAGCGGTTTTAACCCAGTGGCGTTGTCTTAGTGATCTTAGTTATTTGTTTTTGAGAAAGCTCCCACCGGATTTGCGGAAACGTCTCGTTGTGGCGCGTTTTATTGATATTTAGTATGTCAAATACTATCTGGATCAATTAGCCCAAGGAGGGTGCTATGAGTAGTGGAATTACGTTGCCGGCGCTGACGGTAAGTGCGGTAGGTCCTGTTTTTTCTTCGAATTCTCTCGGGGGAGCAGCTGCTTTTCCAAATCCCGGTGCCTTCATTGCTTCCATGCATCCTAAGAGGTTGCATAAGTACGGTGAGGGGTATTGGAGGGAAATGATGCTTATGCACTTGGAGGAAGTTAACAGGCAAATCCAAAATGGATGGAAATATGGTCTCACCGCAGAGCTTGCGTTTGATATCTCTAAGATTCCGCTAGCTGATAAATATATGTGCCTGAATCCCCATGCTCTCTCGGCAGACGCAATCAGGGAAGCCATATCGGGATGGGGATTTCGGCGACCGATCTCTGAGGCTCGCGAGCTGTCGGGACGGATCCTTACGCCGTTTTCGGCTTGGTCTCACTACTTAGACGGAAGCGGGGCAGATGTAACGACAAATATAAATCGTTTAGGACTGAGTCTATCAACTACAAAGATCCCAGCTCTCGAAAGTGCGCTTGCTTCTGCGGGGGTTGGCAGTTCACCAATAAATATTCCCCGGACCTCCTATAATACCAAACAAGATTCGTGGATTACTTGGACTTGGTTGGGGCATATTACGCTGAAAATTGAAGGTGTGGTGAACAAGTCGCACGATGGCAGGCTTACATTTAGTGGTATTGCAAGGGCGTATAATGATACTTACGATTTCAATGCAAGCACCCATCGCTCCGAGGTTGGGGAGGCAGCGACAGCTGGTGGTCGCTACCTGGGTGGTGCAAAAGGAAAACCTTATCAGATCGTTATTCAGGGCGAGGCTCCAATATCCATTCAAAGGTAATCTCGGATTTCCTATCAGTTTTGTTTGGGGGATACAATGGCCGATAATAGGTCTGTAAGTGAAAGTCGGATCATCATGTCAATTTTTTTGTTCAGCTTACTGCCCATCGCGCCATGGATAGCTGCTTTTTGGGATGGTTCAGGCGCAGTCTATGTTGATGACGGACCCGCTGCCTTTGTCTTGCTTGCCGTGTCAGCTATAGGAACTTTACTCGCTCAGTCAGCATACTGTGGTGCGATGTGTCTACTTTTTAGAGGTTCGAGCGATCGCAGATTGACGTACGTAGCGGTATTTCTCATCTGCTTGGTGCTTGTATTTTGCGTAGGCTCGTGCCTCCTATGGGCAAAGGTGGGCATGGACGGAGGACTGCTGTTTGGTTTTGCTGCAGGACTTTACGCCATATACTCAGTGAAGTTAGTAAGAGATATGATCCGCTGCTTATCCCCGCGCGGCATGTAGGTATGAGAAACCCTCGGCGTTTCCAATCTTATATTGGTCGCCCATCATCGAACTCACCGCTGGTCTAACCAAGAACCCGGGCCTCGTGCCCGGGTTTTTTGTTGGCTGATGGTGGTACTCAATCCCCTGAGCAACGCTGAATCTGTGGGAGTCAGCTTGCTCACAAAGAGGGCGTTACTTCCAATCCAACTCCCGCGTCTGAAAGCCGGTATTCGTTCGATGGCGGCCCCGAGCAAGCTCGCTCCCACACGTTTATGCATGCCCTCAAATAGGATCATGGGCTTGTTCGCAATCCCCCCAAAACTTGTGTTCTCTGCCGATCTCCACCAGGATTACGGCTTTGCGCAATGCGCTGTTACACATCCTGCCCTCACGAGAATCCCATGACGACCAAGGCGCCACTGGCGAGCGACACGCTGTCCCCTTCCCGAACACCCCATGAAATCGACGAACTGCTGATCGACGCGGAGGCGGATGACGACGAGGTGCAGCAGCACCGGCCTGTCCTGAAACGCCCGTGGTTTCTGCTGTTGGGGTTGGTGCTGGTGGCGTTGAACCTGCGTCCGGCGTTGTCGAGCATGGCCCCGTTGCTCAGTGAGGTGTCGAAGAGTCTGGGGCTGTCGGCGGCCAAAGCCGGTTTGCTGACGACCCTGCCGGTGCTGTGCCTGGGCCTGTTCGCTCCGCTCGCGCCGATACTGGCGCGGCGCTTCGGCAGTGAACGCGTGGTGCTGGGGATTCTGATGACGCTGACCTGCGGCATCCTTCTGCGCAGTTCGTTCGGACAAGTCGGGCTGTTCACTGGCAGCGTCATGGCTGGCGCCAGCATCGGCATTATCGGCGTGCTGCTGCCGGGCATCGTCAAGCGGGACTTTGCCAAACAGGCTGGCACCATGACCGGCGTGTACACCATGGCCTTGTGCCTGGGTGCAGCAATCGCCGCGGGCTCAACGGTGCCGCTGAGTCAGGTGTTTGGAGACGAGCAGGGCGCCAGTTGGACGATGGGCCTCGGGTTCTGGGTCGTGCCAGCGGTGCTCGCCGCAATCCTCTGGTGGCCGCAAACCCGCCACCGTCAGGGGCAGCATCAGTCGGGCTATCGTGTTCGCGGGCTGCTCCGTGATCGGCTGGCACGGCAGGTCACCCTTTACATGGGCCTGCAATCGTCCTTGGCCTACATCGTCTTCGGCTGGTTGCCTTCCATTCTCATCGGTCGGGGTCTGACGCCGACGGAAGCGGGGTTGCTGCTCTCGGGCTCGATCATGGTCCAGTTGCTCAGCTCGCTCACAGCCCCTTGGCTGGCCACGCGTGGCAAGGACCAGCGCCTGGCGATCCTGCTGGTCATGGTACTGACGCTGGGCGGTCTTTACGGCTGCCTTTACGCGCCGCTCAATCAGCTGTGGTTCTGGGCGGTCGTGCTGGGGCTGGGCCAGGGCGGCACGTTCAGCCTTGCATTGACCTTGATTGTGCTGCGCTCCCGGGACGCTCACGTGGCGGCCAATCTGTCGAGCATGGCCCAGGGCTTCGGGTACACGCTGGCTTCGCTCGGTCCGTTCGCGGTCGGCGTGGTGCACGACTGGACCGGTAACTGGAGCGCGGTCGGCTGGATCTTCGGCATCATTGGCGTCGGCGCGATTCTGGCGGGCATGGGCGCCGGGCGCGCGCTGTATGTTGGCGTGACCAGCGAGAAAATCTGACTCGAGGTATTTGCCCGGCGAATGTCCATGGCAAAACGCTGCGCTGCCGCTTATCGTGCAGGCATCTTTTCCCATGGACGAATGCCGTATGAGCGACCTCAGCCCCAGCCAACATAACAGCGCCTTGATTACCCGCTTCTATGAAGCCTTCAATCGTCTCGACGCTGACGCCATGGCCGCGTGTTACACCCAGGACGTGCTGTTCAGCGACCCGGTGTTTGGTGAGCTGCGTGGAAGCGAAGCCGCTGACATGTGGCGCATGCTGACATCGCGGGCCAGGGAGTTCTCGATCCGATTCGACAACGTGCGCGCCGACGAGCGTTCAGGCGGCGCGCATTGGGTGGCGACCTACCTGTTCAGCCAGACGGGCCGGACCGTGATCAACGATATTCAGGCGCGGTTCGTGTTTCGCGACGGCAAGATCTGCGAACACCATGACAACTTCAATCTGTGGCGTTGGTCCCGCCAAGCGTTGGGTGCCAAAGGCGCGCTGCTGGGCTGGACGCCATTCGTGCAGAACGCCATTCGCGCCCAGGCGCAGAAGGGCCTCAAGGCATTTCGATCGGGGCGGTGAGGCTCTGCTAGAATCGCGGCTTCTGCGTTTTCTACCTTCTCTTCCCATGACCGATACCGCTGCCGCCATCGACCCCGTGCCCGAGACCACCACGCCCAAACCGTGGTTCGTGTACCTGGTGCGCGCGGCCAATGGCTCGCTTTACTGCGGCATCAGTGACGACCCCCATAAGCGTTTCGCCAAGCACCAGAGTGGCAAGGGCGCGCGCTTTTTCTTCTCAAGCCCTGCGGTGGCTCTCGTTTATGTCGAGTTCTGTCGTGATAAAGGGGAGGCGCTGCGTCAGGAAAGACTGATCAAAAAGTTGCGCAAGAGCGCCAAGGAAGCGCTTGTTGAAAGTTTTGTCCTGTCGCGGTTTGGGCTTTGCCCCAGCGCTCCGTAGGCTGACGGACGAGGTTGTGTAGGCTGGTCTTTCTCGGCACGTGAGAAAATTCGCATGTGAATTACTTGTTTGATTTTGTCCATATGTGTACTAGCCTGTTCATCAGATTTGATGAGCAGGAGTGACATACATGACCGCCTTGGCAATCACTCGCAATGACGGCGTTGGCGTCGACACGCCCGAAGCCGGGCGCGTAGCACTGACTTTTTTCTTCAACCTCATGGCGCATTGGGAATGTTCTGTAGAAGACCAGCGAACGTTGCTGGGCGCTGTGAGCAACACCACTTTCTACAAGTACAAGCGCACTCCCGACATCCGGTTGCCGCGCGATACGCTGGAGCGCATCTCGTATTTGATGGGCATCCACAAGGCCCTCAGCATCATCTTCAGCAATCAGTTGGAGCGTGCTTATGAGTGGGTTTCAAAACCTAATACGGCGGCACCTTTCAACGGTCAATCCGCGTTGCAATACATGTTGGCTGGCCGGGTGGTGGACATCGCGGACGTGCGTCGGTATCTGGACGGAGTCCGTGGCTGATGAAGCTTCCGCAGACTGTGATTCCGGCATGGGACGCCGCGTTCAGGATGATCAATAGTGCCTTTCCTCCGATCACACTCTTCGAGGATGTGCTGAACCCTGCCGACCTCGAGATGGCGTATGCGCTTGAGGCGATGACCAATGATCGTCTGCTGGATCAGTGCGGCGTTCTGCGCAGAGTCCCTGTCGAGGACCGCGTTTCTGGCCCCGGATCTACCCCTGTGATGGCGGCGTTCACTCATATCGGCAAGGCCAGCCGTTTTACCGATGGGACTTACGGTATCTATTACGCAGCCAATAGCCAGGCGGCCGCTATTGCAGAAACACGCTTTCATCAAGAGCGCTTCCTGGCGGCGACGAATGAACCGGATATCGAGCTGACCTTGCGCACCTACGTGAATCAGGTCGTGAAGCCGGTGCACGACGTGCGCGCGGACTTTCCTGAATTGCATGACCCTGACCCTGCCCGTTACGGAACTTCGCAAGCGTTCGCGAGCGCGTTGCGGGAGGGCGGGTCGTGGGGGATCCTGTACAAGAGCGTGCGCCTTGGCGGGCATGAATGCGTAGCGGCGTTCCGCCCTCCGGCGCTTTCGCTCCCGGCGCAAGGAAAGCATGTTCGATATGTCTGGGATGCCAAAAGCCAGACCATTTCTCATGTGCTCGAAATCAGCCTCCTCTAAATCCGTCTCCAAACTTGGCCTGTTCGTCACTTGTGATCATCAGTGGCAACGCTCAACTTAAGCCACTGTCTGAATTCCATAGCCGGGGTGCGACGTGAAGTCGTCATGCCCGGAGTCAATGCATTCGTCCCTGAGGTCGAAACATGAGTGAGCTGATCCTGCATCATTACCCAACGTCGCTGTTTTCCGAGAAGGCCCGGCTGATGCTGGGTTTCAAGGGACTGTCATGGCGCTCGGTGATCATCCCGGCGATCCTGCCGAAGCCTGACGTCACAGCGCTTACGGGTGGCTATCGCAAGACGCCGGTGTTGCAGGTGGGTGCTGATATTTACTGCGACACCGCGCTGATCGCCCGTCGTCTGGAGGCTGAAAAGTCGTCGCCGAGCTTTTATCCCGAAGGTCAGGCGTTTACCGCAGAAAGTCTGGCGAACTGGGCGGATACCGTGTTGTTCCTGCATTCGGTAAGTCTGGTGTTTCAGCCCGCTTCATTGGCCGTGCGTTTTGCGAAAGTGCCGCCGGAAGCCGTGAAGGCATTCGTGGCAGATCGTTCGACATTCTTCGATGGCGGCAGCGCCACTCGGGTGCCGCTGGAGTTGGCACAGCATCAGTGGCCGACATTGATGGGGCGTCTCGAAACGCAACTGGAGCGCAGCGGCGATTTTCTGCTGGGCGTGCCTTCGATTGCCGATTTCTCGGTCGCACACACCCTATGGTTCCTGAAGCAAACGCCGGTCACTGCGCCGCTGGTGGACGAATACCCTGCCGTGTTGGCGTGGTATCAGCGCGTCATCGCTTTTGGGCATGGGGCGGCAAGTGAGCTTGGCTCGGCAGACGCCATCGAGATTGCACGCAATGCCGAACCCGCTGCGCTGCCTGATGAAGTGTTCAGGGATCCGAACGGCTTCGAACCGGGCCAGCAGGTCAGTGTGTCAGCGGTGGATTACGGGGTGAATCCCGTCCAAGGTGAATTGATGTTTAGCGGAAGTGAGGAACTGATCATCCGTCGCGAAGATGAACGAGCAGGTGTGGTTCACGTTCACTTCCCGCGTTTCGGATTCCGCATCGACAAGCGCTGAGTCACTTCAACGCGGCAAGAATCTCGTCCGGCGAAAACCCCCTGATCAGCGTGCCGTTCACGTCGATCAGGGGAATGCCGCGCCCACCCAGAGCTTCGTAAGCTTTGCGGCCCTCCTTGGATTTCTCGATGTCGTACTCGGTGTAGGGAATGCCCTTGCTGTCCAGAAAGCGCCGCGTCTGTTTGCAGTAGCCGCACCAGTCTGTCGCGTAGAGCACGACCTTGGCCTGCGCCTGAGTCTGACTCGACACCGCCTGAGCCGGATTGACGAAGTGCTCGATCTTGCCCCAGTTCTGGTACACGACGACCACCAGCATGATCAGCACGAACTTCTTGAGGGTACGCCCGAGCATGGCGATCAGCGCCTCTTCAACTGGTCGGTCAACTGCGTCGGCAAGCCTTTGATGATCAGCGTGCCCTTCTCTTCGTCATACTCGATCTTGTCGCCCAGCAGGTGCGCTTCGAAGCTGATCGACAGGCCTTCGGCACGGCCGGTGAAGCGGCGGAATTGATTGAGCGTGCGTTTATCTGCAGGGATTTCCGGCGACAGGCCGTAATCCTTGTTGCGGATGTGTTCGTAGAACGCGCGAGGTCGGTCTTCGTCGATCAGCCCGGAGAGCTCTTCCAGCGCAATCGGCTCGCCCATTTTGCTTTGGCTGCTGGCGTAATCGACCAAGGCTTTGGTTTTCTCCCGGGTGGATTCTTCCGGCAGGTCTTCGCTCTCCACGAAGTCGCTGAAGGCCTTGAGCAGAGTGCGCGTTTCGCCAGGGCCATCGACGCCTTCCTGACAGCCAATGAAGTCGCGGAAGTATTCGGAGACCTTCTTGCCGTTCTTGCCTTTGATGAACGAGATGTACTGCTTGGAAGCCTTGTTGTTCTGCCACTCAGAGATGTTGATGCGTGCGGCCAGGTGCAGTTGGCCCAGGTCGAGATGCCGCGACGGGGTCACATCCAACGCTTCGTTCACGGCCACGCCTTCGCTGTGGTGCAGCAAGGCGATGGCCAGGTATTCGGTCATGCCCTGTTGGTAATGGGCGAACAAGACATGGCCCCCCACCGACAGGTTGGATTCTTCCATGAGCTTTTGCAGATGCTCGACCGCCACGCGACTGAACGCCGTGAAGTCCTTGCCCTCGTCGATGTATTCCTTCAGCCAGCCGCTGAACGGGTGCGCGCCGGATTCGGCATGGAAGAAACCCCAAGCCTTGCCTTGTTTGGCGTTGTAGCTCTCGTTGAGGTCGGCCAGCATGTTCTCGATGGCCTGGGACTCTGCGAGTTCGGAGTCTCGAGCGTGGAGGACTGCGGGCGTGCCGTCGGGTTTTTTGTCGATCAGGTGAACGATGGCATGACGGATCGGCATGAATTTCTCGGCTGCTGAAGTGGAACTGAACGGGTGCAAGCGTGGCCCGTGGGAAAGTCGGCAAGTGTACCGCAGACTGGGACATGAACGCGCTGGCGAGTCCGGAAACACGGCGGCGCGCCCATTAATATGACTTTTTGCGGCTTAACGGCGATAAAGCTGACCAAATGGCTAGGTAGAGGCGGATATTTGCGTGGCTCTGTGCTAGTTTTGCCCGGTCTTGCGCGTCGAAGCGCGCCAAGCACGCAGTTTGTGGGCGTTCGGCCGAACCAAAGGCCGGTTTGGGTATCTACATTTCGCGCCTGTACACACTCTGCAAACCATCTGAATTTGATAGGGAAGGAACACCACCATGGCTCTGACTAAAGACCAATTGATCGCCGATATCGCAGAAGCTATCGACGCGCCAAAAACCACCGCGCGCAACGCTCTCGACCAATTGGGCCAAATCGTCGCTGACCAACTGGAATCCGGTAGTGAAATCACTCTGCCAGGCATTGGCAAACTGAAAATCACCGAGCGTCCAGCTCGCACCGGCCGTAACCCTTCGACTGGCGCTGCCATCGAAATCGCCGCCAAGAAAGTCGTCAAGTTCGTTCCAGCTAAAGTGCTGACCGACTCGATCAACAAGTAAGCGAAAACGCTCCTTGTAGGAAACCGTGTGGCGGAGTGATCCGGACACGGTTTTTTTGTGCCTGTCATTTCGGCACAGGGTTGCAGCCAGCAGCCTTCGCCTCTGCGTCGGAAACCAGCGGGCGAAAGGGCTCCAGGTTCCAGTCAGCCCTGCCGGGGTAATTGCGGATGATGCAGGTCAACTGACTTTCCATGCTGCCTGGCATCTGCTCTTCATCTTTCCATTGAGCGTCCGCACCGCGGTATTGTTGCAGCTCAAGGAAAATGGCTTTCAGGTCGTTGGCTTGATAGGTCTTGCCTCGGGCTGTGGGGATTACCTTCAGCGACCATACCTTTCTACCGGTCGCGTTGTCAGTGAACTGCGACCACGTCGCCGAAGCGATGTACCGACGCGGTACACCACTGCCTTCCCCCAGCCAGACGAACTGATCCGCCGGGTTGTAGCTGAATCGCTGCTCGGGCGGTTTTTTGAAATCGATTCGCAGGACGGGCACGGCATAGCCCTCTTGATACAGCTTCAGCTGAAAGCGCCGGGCGTTGTCGACCCCGCTTTGCTGCACGGTGGCTTTGCCGTTGTCGCCGCGGACGTTGAAGTTTTCCGCGCCGGCTGGCTGGTAAATGAACGCCGCAATGTAGCGCTTCATCTGGCTGCCGTCGCTGTCGGGCAGGTTCTTGAGCATGAATTCGTTGAAGTATTTACGTTCGGCGAAATAGTCAGACGCTGGCGTTGTCGCTCTGGCTTCGTGTGCCGCAATCATGGCATCCCATTGCGCGGGCACCTCAGCGTTCCAGGAGCATTGGCTGGTCTGGATCGGCTGTTGGGGGCCGCCGGGATATTTCTGCCTCCATTGCTCGGCGCTGTTGACGTTTTGCAGCGCGCAGGTGCCGAACGCCCATTCCTCGTTTTTGTTCCGCGTGGAAGGTTGGGCAGGCGGGGCGAAGGATGTGTCGTTGAGGGGCCCGCAGCCATACCAGTTGCGATCGGGACCGGTGAGGCCGTCGAAGGTGTAGATGCAGGTCCAACCCTGATCCAATGCTGGCAGACCGCGTGCCTGAGCGTCCGTGGGCGGGTTGAGGACGAAGCCGGCCGGGTGCGCCAGCACGCTGATGCTCAGGTCTTTGCGGATCCACGTCCAAGAGGTTGCGCCAGTCTGCAGGGCATACGGGCTGTAGGTCCACGGGAGAAACGGTCCGTCATTGACCATCCGCAGGGTCACGCCGCTGCAATAGTAATGGCCGCGGGGCGCGTCCGTGTCAGGTTCCTTGCAATCATTCACGATGCGGTTATAGCTGTCGTTCAGACGTTGAGCGGTTGCTTGGGGGCTAGGGTCAACCACCAGGTCCAGAGCGCAGGCCGCGCTCATGGACACGATGAGTAGCGCAATGACGCAGACGATGCGGCGCATGGCTGGCCTCCCTGGCACACGATGCAAGAAGGTTCCAGATTATGGGTCTGAGAAAAGGCCCGTCTACTGTCAGAAATGACAGTAGAGGAGCAGCGTCACGCTCGCGCCTGAGGCCAGCGCTCGTCCTGCCAAGCCTGTTGCTGTGCCTTATCGTGGAAAGTCCAGGCAACGAAGCGGCTTTGCTTCTGCCCCTGTGACATCTCAACGACGCGGCTTTCAATCGCGCCCGCTTTTTTCAGCGTGCTTTGAATCAGCGGCAGGTTGGACGCCTTGGACACCAGCGTACTGAACCACAACACTTGCGTCGGCACCTGAGCGCTTTCGCTAATCAGCTGCGTTACAAAACGCGCTTCGCCCCCTTCGCACCACAGCTCAGCGGCCTGGCCACCAAAGTTCAACACTGGCAGTTTGCGCTTCGGATCGGCTTTGCCCAGCGCCCGCCATTTGCGTTGGCTGCCGCGCAACGCTTCCTCGGCGGAGGCGTGGAAGGGCGGGTTGCAAAGGCTGATGTCGAAGCGTTCGTCGGCCTGCAACAGCCCGAGCAGGATGTGCTTGCGATTGCCCTGCTGGCGAAGGCTGATGGCTTTATTCAGCGCATTGGCCTTGACGATGGTGCTGGCCGAGGCAAGCGCGACGGTGTCGATATCCGAGCCGACGAAGTGCCAGCCATATTCGCTGTGCCCGATCAGCGAATAGATGCAGTTGGCGCCAGTGCCGACGTCCAGCGCCTTGATCGATGCGCCTCGGGGGATCGTTCCGCCAGTGTGTTCAGCCAAAAGATCAGCCAGGAAATGCAAGTAATCGGCGCGACCGGGAATGGGAGGGCAGAGGTAATCCGCCGGAATGTCCCAATGCGCAATGCCATAGAACGCCTTGAGCAGCGCGCGGTTGAAGACCCGCACGGCGGCAGGGTTGGCGAAGTCGATGCTTTCCTTACCGTAAGGGTTGGTGATGACGAATGTACCCAGCTCGGGGCTGCTCTTGATCAGTCGCGGGAAGTCGTAATGCCCCTGATGGCGATTGCGCGGGTGCAGGCTGGCCTTCTCCCGTGGTTCGGCCAGACTGGCTGACTGAGCGGGTTTGGGCTTCTTGCGGGGTGGTTTGGGGTGCTCGGAGTGGGCCATTACGATTCGGTTCCGGTTGAAACGCAAAACCCTGAAGGCGTGAGCTTGCTCGCGATAACGGGGTGTCAGACAACAATACTGTGGCTGATACGGCGCTATCGCGAGCAAGCTCACGCCTACAGGGTTTGGAGGAGTCAGCCGGCCCGATGATCGGACTGGCTGACTCGGTTATCACAAGCTGGCGATTCGTGCGTGCTGCTCGGCCAGTTTGCCCAGGGCCTGTTCGGCTTCGGTCAGCTTGGCGCGTTCCTTGGCGATGACATCAGGCGGCGCCTTGTCGACGAACGCGGCGTTCGACAGCTTGCCACTTACGCGTTGCACTTCGCTTTGCAGGCGCTGGATTTCCTTGTCCAGACGTGCAAGCTCGGCGCCCTTGTCGATCAGGCCGGCCATAGGCACCAGCACTTCCATCTCGCCAACCAGCGCGGTGGCGGACAGCGGTGCTTCGGCGCCCGCAGCCAGGACGGTGAACGACTCGAGCTTGGCGAGCTTTTTCAGCAGGTGCTCGTTCTCGTTCAAACGACGCTGATCTTCGGCACTGGCGTTTTTAAGGAACAGCTGCAGCGGCTTGCCGGGGCCGATGTTCATCTCGCCACGGATGTTACGCACGCCCAGCATCAGGCCTTTAAGCCATTCGATGTCGCCTTCGGCAGCGACGTCGATGCGCGCCTCGTTCGCCACCGGCCACGGTTGCAGCATGATGGTCTTGCCTTGCACGCCCGCCAGCGGCGCGAGGCGCTGCCAGATTTCTTCGGTGATGAACGGCATGAACGGGTGCGCCAGACGCAGTGCCACTTCCAGCACGCGAACCAGCGTACGACGGGTGCCGCGCTGACGTTCGATGGGTGCGTTCTCATCCCACAGCACCGGCTTGGACAGTTCCAGATACCAGTCGCAATACTGGTTCCAGATGAACTCGTACAACGCTTGCGCAGCGAGGTCGAAACGGAACTGATCCAGCTGGCGGGTCACTTCGGCTTCGGTACGTTGCAGCTGCGAAATGATCCAGCGATCCGGCAGCGACAGCTCGACGTCTTCGCCGTTCTGGCCGCAGTCTTCGCCCTTGTCCAGCACGTAGCGGGCGGCGTTCCAGATCTTGTTGCAGAAGTTGCGATAGCCTTCCACGCGGCCCATGTCGAACTTGATGTCGCGGCCGGTGGACGCCAGCGAGCAGAAGGTGAAGCGCAGGGCATCGGTGCCGTAGCTGGCGATGCCGTCGGCGAATTCGGTGCGAGTCTGCTTCTCGATCTTCTTGGCCAGTTGCGGCTGCATCAGGCCACTGGTGCGCTTTTGCACGAGGGCTTCGAGTTCGATGCCGTCGACGATGTCCAGCGGGTCCAGGACGTTGCCCTTGGACTTGGACATTTTCTGACCCTGACCGTCGCGCACCAGACCGTGCACGTACACGGTCTTGAACGGGATCTGGGGGGTGCCGTCTTCGTTCTTCACCAAATGCATGGTGAGCATGATCATCCGGGCGACCCAGAAGAAAATGATGTCGAAACCGGTGACCAGCACGTCGGTCGGGTGGAAGGTTTTCAGGAATTCGGTCTGCTCGGGCCAGCCCAGGGTCGAGAAGGTCCACAGACCCGAACTGAACCAAGTGTCGAGAACGTCGTTGTCCTGTTGCAGCGCCACCTCTGGACCAAGGTTGTGCTTGGCGCGCACCTCGGCTTCGTCGCGACCGACATAGACTTTGCCCGACTCGTCGTACCAGGCCGGAATGCGATGGCCCCACCAGAGCTGGCGGCTGATGCACCAGTCCTGAATATCGCGCATCCACGAGAAGTACATGTTTTCGTATTGCTTGGGCACGAACGCGATGCGGCCATCTTCGACGGCCGCAATGGCGGGCTCGGCCAGCGGCTTGGTGGAGACGTACCATTGATCGGTCAGCCACGGCTCGATGACGGTGCCGGAGCGGTCGCCTTTCGGCACTTTCAGGGCGTGATCGTCGACGCTGACCAGCAGGCCAGCGGCGTCGAACGCGGCGACGATCTGCTTGCGTGCTTCGAAGCGGTCGAGGCCGGCGTATTCAGCCGGCAGGGCGGTGTCGATGCTGTCGTTCAGGGTGCCATCAAGATTGAACGCCTGAGCGGCGGCCAGCACGTTAGCGTTCTTGTCGAAAATGTTCAGCAGCGGCAGATTGTGGCGCTTGCCGACTTCGTAGTCGTTGAAATCGTGGGCCGGGGTGATCTTCACACAGCCGGTGCCGAATTCAGGGTCGCAGTAGTCGTCCGCGATGATCGGAATGCGACGACCTACCAGCGGCAGCTCGACGAACTTGCCGATCAGGGCCTTGTAACGCTCGTCGTTCGGGTTCACGGCGACGGCGGCGTCACCGAGCATGGTTTCCGGGCGAGTGGTGGCGACGATCAGGTAGTCCAGACCTTCAGCGGTCTTGGCGCCGTCGGCCAGCGGGTAGCGCAGGTTCCACAGGTGGCCTTTCTCGTCATGGTTTTCCACTTCAAGGTCGGAAATCGCGGTGTGCAGCTTGGTGTCCCAGTTGACCAGTCGCTTGCCACGATAGATCAGGCCGTCTTCATGCAGGCGCACGAAGGCTTCTTTAACGGCTTCGGACAGGCCGTCGTCCATGGTGAAGCGCTCACGGCTCCAGTCCACGGACGATCCGAGACGGCGGATCTGACGGCTGATGTTGCCGCCGGACTGATCCTTCCACTCCCAGACTTTTTCGAGGAATTTTTCACGACCCAGATCGTGGCGATTCTGACCCTGAGCTTCGAGCTGACGCTCGACCAGCATCTGGGTGGCGATACCGGCGTGATCGGTGCCCGGCTGCCATAGGGTGTTGCGACCCTGCATGCGGCGGAAACGGATCAGGGCGTCCATGATCGCGTTGTTGAAACCGTGGCCCATGTGCAGGCTGCCGGTGACGTTCGGCGGCGGAATCATGATGGTGTACGAGTCGCCCGCGCCTTGCGGAGCGAAATAGTTTTCGGACTCCCAGGTCTGGTACCAGGAAGTTTCGATGGCGTGCGGCTGGTAGGTCTTGTCCATGCGCGGCGGGAACCTGATCTGCTTTCAGTCGGAAAAGCCGGGAAGTATAGCTTTTCAGAGCAGCTGCAAGCTACAAGTGGGGGAGTTTCAAGCGCATAAGCGAGGGTGACAGGACTGACGCCCGCATGGCTGTGGGAGCGTGGCTTGTCCCGCGATCGGCGACGCCATCGTCGTGAAACCGTCGAACGCAGGGTATTAGATAAACTGGATTGCATGGTTTACGACTGCTGCGCAGCCGATCGCGGGACAAGCCGCGCTCCTACAAACGTCGTCCTGTCAGCTGTTGTACTGACTCAACAACCGCTCCAGCCGCGCTTCAAGACGACGCTTGATTTCGTTCTCGATGTGCGGAGCGAAGTCGTGGATGACGTCTTGCATGATCAATTGCGCGGCGGCGCGCAGTTCACTGTCGAGGTGGAGCAGGTCATCCGGGCTGGGGGTGCGGGTGGGTTCAGGCGGGGGCGCGGCGGGTGTTGGCGATGCAATCGCGGCCACCGGCTCGGCAGTCAGCACCGGAATGTGTTCGGCGCTGGCCTCGTGCTCTTCGGCGGTCACGACCTTCCCGGTCACGACGTCGAACAACAGCGGAATCTGGCTTTCACTGTGGACCGCGTCGGTCAACAGCGGTGGTTGCAGGGAATCGTCGCCGAGCAGCTCGCGGATCGACTCGAGGTCGTCCAGCAGATGCGCGGGGTCTTTCAGGTTTTTTGAAGTGTCCATCGTGTGCTCAAAGACGCTGCAGTCGGTGATCCTGCAGAGGATAGCCCTGTTCACGGTAGAAGCGGAAACTCTCTCGCGCCGCCAGCCGGATGGACGGTTCCTCCACCACGATCTCCGCGATGCGAGCGAAACGTTTGAAGAATTCAGGGATGCGCAGGTCCAGATTGACCAGCAAATCCTGGTGAGGGCCGGGATCGTCGCCGATGCCCAATGCGACTGGGGCGTCGTGATCATCCTCGACCGCGCCGTGGGGCACGAACGTTTCGCCCTTGAAACGCCACAGGCGGGCGTCCAGTTCCGCCCGTTGCTCGGCGTCGCTGCAATGCAGGTAGACCCGATGCCCCAGGCGCCAGGCCTTGTCCGTGAGTTTGCAGGCGAAGTCCAGGCGCGCGAGCGGGTCGGCGCTGGGCAGGATGTAAAAGTCGACTTGGGTCATGAACGTTCCAGAGCATGAGCCCCGCCGAGGCGTTTCGAAAAAGGCATCGGCGAGGTTCGGGGCGCGTTAAACGCCAGCGCGGTCGAGCAGGTATTGAGTCAGCAGTGGCACCGGACGGCCGGTGGCGCCTTTGTCCTTGCCGCCGCTCAGCCAGGCGGTGCCGGCAATATCCAAGTGCGCCCACTCGTACGATTTGGTGAAGCGCGACAGGAAGCAGGCCGCCGTGATGGTGCCGCCTTTCGGGCCGCCGATGTTGGCGATGTCGGCGAACGGGCTGTCCAGTTGCTCCTGGTATTCGTCGAACAGCGGCAGTTGCCAGGCGCGGTCGTCAGCGCGTTTGCCGGCTTCCAGCACCTGATTGATCAGCGCGTCGCTGTTGCCCAGCAGGCCGGACGTATGGCCGCCGAGGGCCACGACGCAGGCGCCGGTCAGGGTAGCGATGTCGATCACAGCCTGTGGCTTGAAGCGTTCGGCGTAGGTCAGTGCGTCGCACAGCACCAGCCGGCCTTCGGCGTCGGTGTTGAGGATTTCGACGGTCTGGCCGCTCATGGTCTTGACGATGTCGCCCGGGCGAGTCGCATTGCCGCTCGGCATGTTCTCGGCTGCGGCGATGATGCACACCAGGTTGATCGGCAGTTGCAGTTGCAGCACAGCGTTCAGCGTACCGAACACACTGGCGGCGCCGCACATGTCGAATTTCATTTCGTCCATGCCCAGCCCCGGCTTCAAGCTGATGCCACCGGTATCGAAAGTGATGCCTTTACCGACCAGCACATAGGGCTTTTCGCTTTTCTTGCCGTTGTTGTATTGCATGACGATCAGGCGCGGCGGTTGAGCGCTGCCTTGGCCCACGGCAAGGAAAGAACCCATGCCCAGGTCGGCGATTTTCTTCTCGTCGAGGACTTCGACCTTCAAGCCTTTATTCGCTTTACCCAGCGCCTTGGCCTGTTCGCCCAGGTAGGTCGGGTGGCAGATGTTTGGCGGCATGTTGCCCAGATCACGAGTGACGGCCACACCGGCGGCAATCGCTTGTGCATGCTTGGCGGCGCGCTCGACATCGGCCACGGTCGCCTTGGCAGTGAGCAACGTGATTTTCTTCAAGGCGCGCGGGTCGGCTTTCTGGCTTTTGAATTTGTCGAACACGTATTCGCCATCGACCAGCGTCTCCACCAGCAGGCGGTTTTTCCCGTAAATGTCGCGGTGCTTGACGTTCAGGTGATCCAGCGCGAAGGCCGCATCGGTGCCGCCCAGGCTTTTGAGGGTGTTCAGCACGCCGCTGACGAGCTTGCGGAATTGACGGTCGCCCAGCTCGGGCTCTTTGCCAGTGCCTACCAGCAGAACGCGGTCGGCCTTGAGGTTGGGCAGGCTGTGCAGCAACAGGCTCTGGCCGACTTTGCCAGCGATGTCACCGCGTTTGAGCACGGCGCTGATGGCGCCGCCGCTCAGGGTATCGATGCTTTGCGCGATATCGCTCAGGGTACGGCCTTCACCGACAGCGACAACCAATGTGGCGGTCTTCAAGGTTTCTGCACTGACGCTCTTAACAACCAATTCCATGTCGGGGTCCCCGAATAAACTGTGGGTTATCGCAAATGAATGCGCGACGCGACGGCTGCCAATGCCTTGCTGCACGGCGCTCGCGACAAAGCCCGCAGTTTGACCCCGCTGACGGACCGATGACAACCCCGTTAACTGCGCCCATGTCAGCTCGGGTTAAGGAAGTATCCGGCGCGCTCAGTGACAGACACGCCCAATCACAGGATAATGCCGCATATTTTTTCGCTGGTTCGCGGTCGCGCGTCCCATGATTGACCCATTTCCTTGTCAGGCTGTCAGAGCGTGACGACCCTGGAGTGTCTGGTTTGATTGTCTTCCGTTACCTGTCCCGAGAAGTGCTGGTTACCTTGAGCGCTGTGAGCGCCGTGTTGTTGGTAATCATCATGAGTGGCCGTTTCATCAAGTACCTGGCCCAGGCCGCCTCTGGTGCGCTTGATCCGGGCGTGCTGTTTTTGATCATGGGTTTCCGCCTGCCCGGGTTCATGCAGTTGATTTTGCCGTTGGGCCTGTTTCTCGGCATTCTCCTGGCCTACGGCCGCCTGTATCTGGAAAGCGAAATGACCGTGCTGGCCGCCACCGGCATGAGCCAGCAGCGCCTGCTGTGGATGACCCTCGCGCCAGCCGCGCTGGTTTCGTTGCTGGTGGCGTGGCTGAGTTTCAGCCTGGCGCCTCAGGGTGCGACCCAGTTCCAGTTGCTGATCAACAAACAGGACGCGATGACCGAGTTCGACACGCTAGTGCCGGGCCGTTTCCAGTTGCTGCGTGACGGCAGTCGCGTGACCTACACCGAGACCATGACCGACGACCGCATCAACCTCGGCGGCGTGTTCATCTCCGAAAAGAAGCTGGAAGAGAAGAAAGACCACGGCATCACCGTGCTGGTAGCAGAGAAGGGCAAGCAGGAAATCAAGCCTGACGGCAGCCGTTACCTGATCCTCACCAACGGCTACCGCTACGACGGCAATCCGGGGCAAGCCGATTATCGCGCGATCAAGTACGACACTTACGGTGCCCTGTTGCCGAAGCCTGATATCAGCGACGAAATCACCGACCGCGACGCGATTCCGACCACCGAGTTGCTCACGGGCGAGAGCAGTCTGCGAAACAAAGCCGAGCTGCAATGGCGCATGTCGCTGCCCATTCTGGTTTTCATCGTCACGCTGATGGCCGTGCCGCTGTCGCGCGTCAATCCGCGTCAGGGCCGCTTCCTCAAACTGTTGCCAGCGATTCTGCTGTACATGGCCTACCTGACCATCCTGATCGCCGCTCGCGGCGCGTTGGAAAAGGGCAAGATTCCCGGACCTCTGGGCCTTTGGTGGGTGCATGCGATCTTCCTCTTCATCGGACTGGGATTGCTGTACTGGGAGCCGTTGCGCTTGAAAATGAAGAGCCACCGCGACGCGTCGGAGGTGGCCCATGTCTAAGCTCGACGGGTACATCGGCAAGAGCGTATTCATGGCTATTCTGGCCGTGCTGGGCATCATTCTCGGTCTGGCCTCGCTGTTCGCGTTCATCGATGAAATGGCCGACATCAGCGACACCTACAGCTTCTGGGACGCGGGCAGCTTCGTGGTCATGACTGCGCCGCGTCGTCTCTACGACATGCTGCCGATGGCGGCGCTGATCGGCTGTCTGATCGGCCTGGGTGCGCTGGCCAGCAGCAGTGAGCTGACCATCATGCGGGCAGCGGGCGTGTCCATCGGCCGCATCGTCTGGGCGGTCATGAAGCCGATGTTGGTGCTGATGGTCGCGGGCTTGTTGATCGGTGAGTACGTTGCGCCGGTCACCGAAGCGTCTGCCCAGGCCGCTCGCTCGTTGGCTCAGGGCACGGGCGATGCGCAGAGCGCGCGTCATGGCCTGTGGCACCGTCAAGGCGACGAGTTCATCCACATCAACACCGTGCAACCCAACGGTTTGCTGTACGGCGTGACCCGCTACCGTTTCGACGATCAGCGTCACATGTTGAGCGCCAGTTTCGCCAAGCAGGCGAACTACAAGAAAGAGTATTGGCAACTCAAGGACGTCTCGACGACGGTATTCCACGAGGGGCGTACCGAGGTCGTGAACACACCGGAAGAGCGCTGGGACATCGCCCTCAGCCCGCAGCTCTTGAGCACGGTGGTGCTGCCGCCTGAATCGCTGTCAATGACCGGACTGTATGGCTATGCACGTTATCTGGCCGATCAGGGCCTGGCGAACGGGCGTTACTGGCTGGCGTTCTACACCAAGATATTCCAGCCGCTGGTGACCGTGGCGCTGGTGTTGATGGCAATTTCCTTCATTTTCGGTCCGCTGCGTTCGGTGACCCTCGGTCAACGGGTGTTCACCGGCGTGCTGGTGGGTTTCACCTTCCGCATCGCACAAGACCTTCTGGGGCCGTCAAGTCTGGTGTTCGGCTTCTCGCCGCTGTTCGCGGTGCTGGTGCCGGCTGGCGTGTGTGCGTTGGCAGGGGTGTGGTTGCTGCGCAGAGCCGGTTGATTGCAGCCTTGCTACTAACAAAGCCGGCCCGAGGGTCGGCTTTTTTGTGGGCAGCACTTCTGACTCGCAACAGGAGCGACCTTGTATTTGATGATGCGCGATCTACCGTTGGAGCCAGCTTGCCGGCGAAAGCGGCGTGTCAGTCGCTTGATATTTAGCTGATTCACCGCATTCGCCAGCAAGCCCGCTCCCACACACGTGAATCATGGTGATGCTCAGGTCTTCTTCTGCTTCGGGATCCGCACCAGTTGCGTTTCGGAATACAGGTCGTGCCAGCTGCGGTTTCGCTTGTCGATCAGGCTCCAGAAGAAGCCCAACCCCAGGCACAGCCATGATGCGATGGCGACCACGAAACGCAGTAGCGCCTGCCACAGACTGATGGCCGTACCGTCGGCGTTCTGCACGCGAATGCCCCACACCTGCATGCCCAGGGTTTGCCCGGCATGGGTCCAGAACGTGGCGAAGAATGTGAAGAGGGTGAACAGCAGCAGGGTCGAGAGCAGCGGGTCGCCGTCCAGTGCACCTGATTCAGACAGTTGACGCAATTTCTCCTCGCCGACAATCCCCATCCAGATCAGCTTATAGATGAAGGTCGTGACCATCAGGAGCGCGACGCACAGCAGCCCGTCATAGCAAATCGCGGCGAAGCGACGGCCCAGACCGGCAGGGGGAAAATCGCCTTGAGGATGCAGCTGAGGTCTGGGCACAAGCAGCGCTCATTCGCCGGGATGTGGCCAGTTTAATGAAACCCAGGCATAAAAAAGCCCCTGATGGTGACATCAGGGGCTTTTTGCTTCGGCGATTCAGGCTTCCGCTTGAACTTCGTCAGCCTGCATGCCTTTCTGGCCTTGCACAGCAACGAAAGTCACTTTCTGGCCTTCTTTCAGGCTTTTGAAACCGTTGCCTTGGATAGCGCGGAAGTGGACGAACAGATCCGGACCGCTCTCTGGAGTGATAAAACCAAAACCCTTCTCGTCGTTAAACCACTTAACGGTACCGCTCTGACGTTGAGACATTTTCTTATTCCTTGGAGCATAAATTAATGACAGTCACTTTCACTTGAAAGAGTACTGGGCTGGTTGCAGGAAGAAGAAACGTAGAGCGGGTGTAGCATTGCTTTTGGCGCTACTGCCCAGGTCACGATCCCAGCGACCTATGCAAACACAGTCGGGAAACTCTACGCTAACTTCCGTAACAAAAACAAGCCCCGGATAAGCCCGGTTTTAGGGGGGGTTCGGCCGTTTTTTAAAAACTTTTACCAAGGGCGGGGGATCGATAGTTTTTACTGTTCGCAGCATTCCATATGTGCGTTTTTTGACAGTTTGGTTGCTGTTTGAAACGCCTCAGACTGCGGCAGCCGAGCAGTGTTTTGCACTGTTGCGGTGCCACAGTTTTTTTGACGAGAGCGTCAGCCTCGGAAGTAACGCGGCGCAACGAAAGGCATTTTGCTGACCAGCAACGGCACTTTCTTTCCGCGAACGATGGCCCAGACCGGCGTCTCAAGGGCGCTGAATGCTGCATCCACATAGCCCATGGCCAGTGGTGCGCCCAGAGTCGGACCAAAACCACCGCTGCACACGCTGCCGATGACCTTATCGTCGGCGTCGACGATTTCAGCGCCTTCGCGAACCGGGGTGCGTTCCTGAGGCAGCAACCCGACCCGCTTGCGAGCTGCACCGCTTTGGTGCTGGGCGAAGATGTGCTCGGCGCCAGGGAAGCCGCCCGCGCGGGCGCCATCGGCACGACGCACTTTGGAAATGGCCCACAGCAGGCTGGCCTGGATCGGTGTGGTGTCGGGGTTCATATCGTGACCGTACAGGCACAGACCCGCTTCAAGGCGCAGCGAATCGCGGGCGCCCAGGCCAATCGGCGCGACTTCGGGTTCGGCCAGCAGGCGACGCGTCAGCGACTCGGCCTGATCGGCAGGGACGGAAATTTCGTAGCCATCCTCGCCGGTGTAGCCCGAGCGGCTGACGTAGCAATCAATGCCGTCGATCTGGACAGTGGTGTACTGCATGAACGTCATCTTCGCCACTTCAGGGGCCAGGCGTGCCAGTGCGGTCACGGCCTGAGGGCCTTGCAGGGCGAGGAGGGCGCGTTCTTCGAACAGCGGCGTGATCGTGCACTGATTACCGATGTGCGTGCGCAAATGCGCCAGGTCTTCGTTCTTGCAGGCCGCATTCACCACCAGCATCAATCGGTCATTGCCCAGATTGGCGACCATCAGGTCGTCGAGGATGCCGCCCGTTTCGTTGGTGAACAGCGCGTAACGCTGCATGCCGACAGGAAGGTCGATGATGTCCACCGGCACCAGCGTTTCGAGTGCCTTGGCGGCATTGGGCCCTTCCAGCAGAATCTGCCCCATGTGCGACACGTCGAACAGCCCGGCCTGGTCGCGGGTGTGCAGGTGTTCTTTCATTACGCCCGCCGGGTACTGCACGGGCATGTCGTAGCCTGCGAATTCGACCATCTTGGCGCCCAGTTCCCGATGCAGGGCGTTGAGCGGCGTTTTCAACAGTTCTGTGGTGGACATCGTTGACTCCTTGAATGCGTTGCCGGGCTCGTGACGCTAACTGCAGTGAGCCCGATGAGTGAGGCTGATATCAGCACTCGATAATGTTCACGGCCAGCCCGCCTCGCGCGGTTTCCTTGTATTTGCTCTTCATGTCGGCGCCGGTCTGGCGCATGGTGCGGATCACTTTATCCAGCGAGACGAAGTGCTGACCGTCACCCCGCAAGGCCATGCGCACGGCATTGATCGCCTTGACCGAACCCATCGCGTTGCGTTCGATGCAGGGCACTTGCACCAGGCCGCCGATGGGGTCGCAGGTCAGGCCGAGGTTGTGTTCCATGCCGATTTCTGCAGCGTTTTCGACTTGATGCACGTTGCCGCCCAGCACCTCGCACAGGGCACCGGCCGCCATGGAACAGGCCACGCCGACCTCGCCCTGACAGCCCACTTCGGCCCCGGAAATCGACGCGTTTTCTTTATAAAGGATGCCGATGGCGGCGGCCGTCAGCAGAAAGCGCACCACGCCGTCTTCGTTGGCACCGGTGATGAAGCGCATGTAGTAATGCAACACGGCCGGGATGATGCCCGCCGCGCCATTGGTAGGGGCCGTTACCACGCGCCCGCCGTTGGCGTTTTCTTCGTTGACCGCGAGGGCGTACAGGTTGACCCAGTCCAGCACGGACAAGGCATCACGCAACGCGGCTTCAGGGCTTTTGCACAATTGTCGGTGCAGCGCCGCCGCACGCCGTTTGACCTTCAGTCCGCCTGGCAAGATGCCTTCGTTGCGGCAACCTGCTTCGACGCAGTCCTGCATGACCTGCCAGATGGTCAGCAAGCCGGCACGGGTCTCGGCTTCCGGCCGCCAGGCGGCTTCGTTGGCGAGCATGACCTGGCTGATCGACAACCCGGTGCTTGCGCAATGGGCCATCAACTCCTTACCGGTCTTGAACGGATACGCCAGCGGCGTGCTGTCCTCGACGATACGGTCAGCGCCCGCCGCATCCTCATCGACCACGAATCCACCGCCGACCGAGTAGTACTCACGGCTGCGAATCTGTAGGCCAGCGCCATCGAAAGCACGGAAGATCATGCCGTTCGGATGGTAGGGCAGGGGTTTGCGAATCATCGCCAAGTGCTGCTTTTCGATGAATTCGATGCTGTGTTCGCCCAGCAGGTTGATGCGGTCGCTGCTGCGAATACGCTGCAGGCGTTCAGCGACGTGCTCGGTGTCGACGGTGTCCGGGTGTTCGCCTTCCAGTCCTAGCAACACAGCTTTGTCACTGCCGTGGCCTTTGCCGGTGGCCCCGAGCGAGCCGTATAGCTCGACCTTGACGCAGGCGGTGGAGGAAAGCAGGTCATCACGGCGCAAGCCCTCGACGAACCGCGCAGCAGCGCGCATCGGGCCCACGGTGTGGGAGCTGGAGGGGCCGATTCCAATCTTGAACAGGTCAAACACGCTCAGGGACATGGTCAGGCTCCGGGAGGATTCTTATTAGAGTGGGGCGCGTTTTGTAGGAGCCGGGTTGCTGGCGTAAGCAGTGTGCCCGACGCATCGGCGGCAGTGACCCACCGCTTTCGCCAGCAAGCCGGCTCCTACAGGTTTGGCGCTCCTATGCAATTGCATCGGAGCGCCTCAGACGCACGTTACGCGTAGTCTTCAATTGATGGGCATGCGCAGACCAGATTGCGGTCGCCGAACACGTTGTCGACGCGACCGACCGGAGGCCAGTACTTGCCTTCGATCAGCGAGGCAACCGGGTATACGGCCTGTTCGCGGCTGTACGGGTGAGTCCACTCGCCCACCAGCTCGGCGGCAGTGTGCGGAGCGTTCTTCAGCGGGTTGTCGTCTTTGTCCAGCGCGCCGCTTTCCACCGCGCGAATTTCTTCGCGGATCTTGATCATGGCGTCGCAGAAGCGATCGAGCTCTTCTTTCGACTCACTTTCAGTCGGCTCGATCATCAGCGTACCCGCGACCGGGAACGACATGGTCGGTGCGTGGAAACCGAAGTCGATCAGGCGCTTGGCAACGTCGTCGACGCTGATGCCGCTGCTGTCTTTCAGCGGACGCAAGTCGAGGATGCATTCGTGCGCCACCAGGCCGCTGGTGCCGGTGTACAGCACAGGGTAGTGCTCTTCCAGGCGGCGCGAGATGTAGTTGGCATTGAGGATCGCCAATTGCGACGCGCGTTTCAGGCCTTCGCCGCCCATCATTCGGATGTACATCCAGGTGATCGGCAAAATGCTCGCGCTGCCGAACGGTGCCGCACAGACTGCGCCTTCCTTGCGCGCCATCTGGCCGTGACCCGGCAGGAACGGCGCCAGGTGCGACTTCACACCGATCGGGCCAACGCCCGGGCCGCCACCACCGTGAGGAATGCAGAACGTCTTGTGCAGGTTCAGGTGGGACACGTCGCCGCCGAACTTGCCCGGCGCGCAGAGGCCGACCATGGCGTTCATGTTGGCGCCGTCGATGTACACCTGACCGCCGTTGTCGTGGACGATGCCGCAGATTTCGCGGATGCCTTCCTCGAACACACCGTGGGTCGATGGGTAGGTGACCATCAGCGCCGCGAGGTTTTCGCGGTGCTCGATGGCCTTGGCGCGCAAGTCTTCGATGTCGACGTTGCCACGGGAATCGCACGCCGTGACGATCACGCGCATGCCGACCATATTGGCGGTGGCCGGGTTGGTGCCGTGGGCCGACGATGGAATCAGGCAGATGTCGCGATGCCCTTCGCCACGGCTGGCGTGGTAGGCGCGGATAGCCAGCAGACCGGCGTATTCACCTTGCGAACCGGCGTTCGGTTGCAGGGAAATCTTGTCGTAACCGGTGGCGGCGCAGAGCATCGCTTCCAGCTCGTCCGTCAGTTGCTGGTAACCGGCGCTCTGTTCGGCCGGGGCGAACGGGTGCAGGTTGCCGAACTCGGCCCAGGTCACCGGGATCATTTCGCTGGCGGCGTTGAGCTTCATGGTGCACGAGCCCAGCGGGATCATGGTGCGGTCCAGCGCCAAGTCCTTGTCGGCCAGGCGACGCAGGTAACGCATCAGCTCGGTTTCGGAGTGATAACGGTTGAACACCGGGTGGCTGAGGATCGGCGACTGACGCTTCAGTTCAGCGGGCAGACGCGCTTCGACGCTGTTGGCCAGCGCGGCGAAATCAGGCAGGGCCTGGCCGTCGGTGGCAAAGAGGGTCCACAGCAGCTCGACGTCGGCTTGCTGGGTGGTTTCGTCCAGCGAAACGCCCAGACGCTCGGCGTCCACTTCGCGCAGGTTCACCTGCTGAGCACGGGCTTTGGCGTGCAGCTTGGCGGTTTTCGCGCCGGTCTTCACTGTCAGGCTGTCGAAAAAGAAAGCTTGCTCGACGTTCAAACCCAGTTCGCTCAAGCCCTTGGCGAAAATCGCGGTCAGGTGATGCACACGGTTGGCGATGCGGGTCAGGCCAACAGGACCGTGGTAGACGGCGTACATGCTGGCGATGTTGGCCAGCAGCACTTGCGCGGTGCAGATGTTGCTCGTGGCCTTTTCGCGACGGATGTGCTGCTCGCGGGTTTGCATCGCCAGACGCAGGGCTGTCTTGCCGAAACGGTCGATGGACACGCCCACCAAACGGCCCGGCATGTCGCGCTTGTAGGCGTCTTTGGTGGAGAAGTAGGCGGCATGCGGACCGCCGAAGCCCAGCGGCACGCCGAAGCGTTGGGCACTGCCGATAGCCACGTCGGCGCCAAATTCGCCCGGTGGGGTCAGCAAGGTCAGGGCCAGCAGGTCGGCGGCGACCGCAACCAAGGCGTTGACCGCATGGAAGCGCTCGACCAATTCGCGGTAGTCGATCACATCGCCATTGCTCGCCGGGTACTGCAGCAGAGCGCCGAAGAACTCGCTGACGTCGCCCAGGTCGCTTTCATCGGCCACGACGACTTCGATCCCCAGTGGCTCGGCGCGGGTCCGCAGCACGTCCAGGGTTTGCGGGTGGCAGTGGGAGGAGGCGAAGAATTTCTGGCGGCCTTTGTTCTTGCTCAGGCGTTTGCAGAACGTCATGGCTTCGGCAGCGGCGGTGGCCTCGTCCAGCATCGAGGCGTTGGCGATTTGCATGCCGGTCAGGTCGCTGATCAGGGTCTGGAAGTTCAGCAGCGCTTCCAGGCGGCCTTGGGAGATTTCAGGCTGATAAGGGGTGTACGCGGTGTACCAAGCCGGGTTTTCCAGCAGGTTGCGCAGGATCGGCGCTGGCGTGTGAGTGTTGTAGTAGCCCTGGCCAATGAACGTTTTGAACAGCTGGTTCTTCTGGGCAATGGCTTTGATGTCAGCCAATGCGTCGGCTTCGCTTTGTCCTGCAGTGGCGCCCAGCACGCTGGTGCCCTTGATCGTCTCTGGAATCACGCTGGCAGTGAGGGCTTCCAGCGAGTCGAAACCCAAGGTCGCGAGCATGGCGTGTTCGTCATCGGCACGTGGGCCGATATGACGGGCGATGAATTCGTTAGCGGTGCTCAATTCGATGCGATCAGTCATTACGCGTTCCTCAGGCTTCGGCGTTGGCTTTGATCAGACGGTCGTAGGCGTCCTGATCCAGCAATTGGCCGACGGCAGCGGCGTCGGAAGGGATAAAGCGGAAGAACCAGCCTTGGCCCAATGGGTCTTCGTTGACCAATTCGGGGTTGGCGTCCAGCGCGGGGTTGGTTTCGACGATTTCGCCGGTCAGTGGCATGTACACGCCGCTGGCGGCTTTGACGGACTCAACGGTCGCGGCTTCTGCGCCACGGTCGTAAGACTGTAGCTCAGGCAGTTGAACGAAGACCACGTCACCCAGCGCGTCCTGTGCGAATGCGGTGATGCCGACTGTGACGCTGCCGTCTGCCTCGGCGCGCAGCCACTCGTGATCTTCAGTGAAACGCAACTCGCTCATGGAAACTCCCCTGAATGAAAACTGCCCGTCGTTGGCGCGGGCATGATAGGAGGCCTGTAGCAAGATCGCGGCCAACCTAGCGCCAGGCCTGTAAATCAAGGGTTTCAACGGTGTTTAAAGATTTTCAGGAGCAGCAGGTGTAGCGAATTCGCTACAAATATGTGGCATTTGAAAACCGTTGCTGGATCAAGGCCTTGCAGAACGCGTTGATGGGCATTATGGAACGAAATCATTCCACCGTTACGAAATCGTTCCGCGGCTTGGGCTACGCTGGCTCCCGCAAGATCGTGCATGGTCATAAAGTCTGTGGCCGAAGCCGTGGTGTGGGAGCCGGCTTGGGGCGGGCCGCGATCGCACGAAAGCGGCATGTAGCCAATAGAGAGGTGAATGACACCACGCCTTCGCCAGCAAGCCGGCTCCCACAGGATTCACGGCCTGCCAGGTGATTCAGATTTTCCCGGGAATCCCGTACTTGCGCAGCCGGTGGGCGATGGCAGTGTGAGACGTGTGCAGGCGCGCCGCGAGTTGTCGGGTCGAGGGGTAGTGGTTGTAGAGCTTTTCCAGCAGCGATTTTTCGAAGTCTTCGACAGCGGCCTCCAGGCTTTCGATCTCGCCATCGCTTTCCCGGGCCACAGAGGTGCCCGCAATGTCCAGATCGCCGATGTCCACCAGCGCGCTTTCGCAAATGGCGGCGGCGCGGAAAATGACGTTCTGCAACTGCCGCACGTTGCCCGGCCAGCGGTTGCCGAGCAGCGCCGGGTAGGTGCCGGGTGCCAGGCGGCAGACGGGACGTTGAATCTGCGTACAGGCCTGTTCCATGAAATAGCGGGCCAGCAGCAGAATGTCCTGACCCCGTTCACGCAGGGGCGGGACTTCCAGATTCAATACGTTCAGGCGATAGAACAGGTCTTCGCGAAACGTACCTTCGGCCACCATTTTTTCCAGATTGCGATGGGTCGCGCTGAGAATGCGCACGTTGACCTGCACTTCCTTGTCACCGCCCACGCGACGGAAGCTGCCATCGTTGAGGAAACGCAGCAATTTGGCCTGCAGATAGGGCGACATTTCGCCGATTTCGTCGAGAAACACCGTGCCCTGGTTCGCCAGTTCCATCAGGCCGGGTTTGCCGCCTCTTTGCGCCCCTGTGAAAGCGCCGGGTGCGTAGCCGAACAGTTCGCTTTCGGCAAGGCTCTCGGGCAGTGCGGCGCAGTTCAAAGCCAGAAACGGCGCGCTGTGCCGGGCGCTCACGGCGTGGCAGGCGCGGGCCACCAGCTCTTTGCCGGTGCCGGTTTCGCCCTGAATCAACAGCGGCGCATCCAGTGCGGCCACTCGCTGGGCGCGGGCCTTGAGGGTGCGGATGGGCGTGGAGTCACCGAGCAAGGCGTCGAAGCCTTCAGCATGATCATGATGCAGTGCTGACAGTCGCTCGCCGATACGGCTCGGCAGATACAGCGTCAGCAGCGCGCCCGCATCGGTGATCGGCGTGGCGTCCAGCAGCAAGGCCTCGCCGTTGAGCGTGACTTCGCGCAATGGCAGGCGAAAGCCGTTTTCAAACAGGGCGGTGTGCAGGGCTGGATCGGAAAACAGGTCGCCCACCGACTCGCCCGCCGGTTCTCGCCCGCATAACGCGATCAGCGCCGGGTTGGCCAGCAGCACATGGCCCGCGCTGTCCAGCGCCAACACCGGGTCGGTCATCGCTGCGAGCAGGGCATCGAGTTGCAGGTGGCGGCGTTGGCCGGGAAGGATATCGACCACAGTGATCGCCTCGACGCCCCGTACCCGAAACAGCCGATCCTTGAGCTCTTCGAGGACTTCGTGGCTCAAGGTCGGCGCGTCGATGTAGACGTTGGGCGGCACCATTTCCACGGCATCCAGGTTCAGGTTTCGCCCGCCCAGAATCGCCAACACTTCCTGAGTGATGCCGACGCGGTCGATGAACGTAACGTGAATGCGCATGGGGAGGGCAAAGGTTCGGGCGGAAGACGGGGGCGATTATGCCAGTAAATGGACGCCTGATCGCGATGGCGTCGATGTGCTCGGCCGCTCTGGGAGTGAGCTTGCTCACGAAGGGGCCTGTGCAAACAGCGCATCAGTGTTGCTCGACCGTGAGTCGTCGTGAGCAAGCTCACTTCCGCAGGAGGCAGTGTTAGTTCAATGGCATGTGCCTGAGTACCTAATTCAAATGTTCAGACGTGACCGCATCGCCTGATTTCATATCGAGCTTGTCGCGAATGTCTTCGAACATGGCGTCGTATTGGCCGTTCATATCATGCCAGTCAGCGTTTTTGGGCAGCCCGTACTTCTCGGCGATGCGTGAGGCTTCGCTGGCGAAGTTGTAGGCCTTGTCCTTGGGAAGGTCGAACGCTTCGTTCAGCGACTGGCCGTTGATCTGGCCTTCCAGCGTGAAGCGCATGCCGGGGCCAGACTCGGTCTCGGCGGGTTCATAGCGCAGATGAAGGTCGTAACCGACGTCGTCCGGCTGCAGGGACGGGTGGACGATATGCAGGTGGCCTGGTTCGAACATGTGACGGCTCCCTCAAGAAATGATGGTCGTAAGGAGCAGACCCCTTGCCGTGGCCGGGGTTCAGCGCTGGCCGGAAGACTCCGTACACGCTGTGGGTGGAGCGACTGGCTCGGGACGCGACCAGATCCAGATGTTCACCAGCACCATCCCAGTGACCGCGAAGTAAATCCACCAGTTGTGTTTCAGCACCACCAGCATGACCACGGCGCATATCAGCATCGTGACGGTCGCGCTGATTTTGGCGCGGCGGGCGATGAGTTTGCCATTGCGCCAGTTGCGCAGCATGGGGCCGAACAGCCGATGATTTTCCAGCCAGGCGCTCAGGCGCGGCGAACTCTTGGTGGCGGCCCAGGCGGCGAGCAGGATGAACTCGGTGGTCGGCAGTCCTGGAATGAAAATCGCGATGATCCCGATGGCAAGGCTCACGTAGGCCAGGATGCCGAAGAGGATGCGGGACAGTTTGCTGCCTGGAGGTGTGCTGATCATGGGTCTCGGGTGCGGCAGGGTGACGATGTGTTTCAAAGGCGCGGCCCTCGAAAGGATGCCCAGCTTACCAGCGCCGGACGTCATACGCTTCGTTTCAGGCAGGTTCGGCTTCAGGAGCCGACGTGTAGGCGTGGCTCAGCAGCACCTTAAAGCGTTCGAACGCCGCAAGGGCGGGTCTGTCGATCTCACGTTCCTGCGCGTCGCTGAACGGTAGATCGGCGAACAGCGCTTTGAGTTCTTGCTGCATGAGGTACTGAGCGCCGGGAAATCGGGTGTAGCTCGGCAGTGCGTTGAACGGCGTACTGGCTTTGACGGCTTTGTCCACTGGCTCGCGCGGAGCAGGGGTGGTCGGGTTCAAACGCTGGAAGCGACGAATCGGGTCATGAAACATGGTGTCTTCCTTGGAAATGTGGCGCTTGTAGACAAGACGAGTGAGGTGCGATGAGCAGTAAAAAAACCGGTCGTGCGGAGGTCATTGTGGGAACCGGCTTGCTGGCGAGAGCGGAGTGTCAGTTGACATCTTCATGACTGAACCACCTATTCGCCAGCAAGCCGGCTCCCACGAATACGATGTCGGTCGCAGATTTTATGACCTATGCATGACCCCTGTGGGAGCCGGCTTGCTGGCGAATGCGGTTTGCCAGCGAGCATAGAATCTCCCACGGATACGACGTCGGTCGCAGATGTTATGACCTATGCATAACCCCTGTGGGAGCCGGCTTGCTGGCGAATGCGGTTTGCCAGTGCGCATCGAATCTCCCACGGATACGACGTCGGTCGCAGATGTTATGACCTATGCATGACCCCTGTGGGAGCCGGCTCGCTGGCGAATGCGGTTTGCCAGCGAGCATAGAATCTCCCTCGGATACGACGTCGGTCGCAGATGTTATGACCTATGCATGACCCCTGTGGGAGCCGGCTCGCTGGCGAATTCGGTTTGCCAGTGAGCATAGAATCTCCCACGGGTACGATGTCGGTCGCAGATGTTATGACCTAGGCATGACCTCCGTGGGAGCCGGCTCGCTGGCGAATGCGGTTTGCCAGCGAGCATAGAATCTCCCAGAAGGCGAGCGACTCGTCAGATATCCCACACCACGTTGATTGCGACGTTACGGCCCGGCTGAGTCAGGCGATCCAGGCTGGCGGGCGCGGTCACGCCTGCTTCACCTACACCGTCGTAGCCGCGCACGTCATCCCACAGCCAGTATTTCTTGTCGGCCAGGTTGTACAGGCCGCCGCTGACCGTCACATCGTCGGTCACTTTGTAGAAACCGGTCAGGTCTAACTTGCCGAACCCTGGGGTTCTGAACTGTTTGGACGTCCCGTCGGGTGCATTGAAGGTCGAGCTGTCCACACGGGTCTTGCGTTTGACCAGCGTCCAGTTCAGCAAGCCGCCGTAATTCTCATGCTCGTAGCCCAGGCCAAACACGCCGGTCAGCGGGTTCACGCTGTTGATCGGCTGACCGGTGTCGTCGTTGCGGCCATGGGCGTAGGCCACCGCGCCTTGGGTGTAGAGGCCTTGCGGCGCGCCGAAGGTGTCCAGGTTCAGACGGCCTTTCAACTCCACGCCCTTGATGGTGGCGTGCTTGATGTTGTTGGACTGGAAAACGGCTTGGTTCGATGAGGCCGGCTGGATGGCGTCTTCATTAATGAAGTCGCGGTATTTGTTGTAGAAAACCGCCACGTCGAACGTCCCCGCATCGAAGCGACCGCGCAGCCCGGTTTCGTAGCTTCGGCTTTTCTCGGGCTCCAGATTCGGGTTTGGCTCGACGATGTAATTGCTCTGGACGTTTTCGAAGCGGCCATACAACGCTTTGGCGCTCGGCGTGCGGAAGCCTTCAGCATACTGACCGAACCAGGTGTAGGCGTCGTTGATGGCGTAGGTCACGCCCAGTTTGGGCGACAGGCGATGCCACTTTTTCTCGCTGTCGTCGAACTGGCGGGCATCCGTCAGATTGACCGCGCGCAGGAATTCCGGGGTCGCATGGGGATCGAGCGTGGTGTAGTCGTAACGCGCGCCGGGCGTGAGGGTCCAGTCGCCCCAGGTGATCTGGTCCTGTGCGAACAGGGCGTAGGTGTTGACGGTAGGGTCCGGGAAGTCGCTGTTCGGCGCGAGCGCGTCCGAGGCGGTCGGGCTAGGCGCGCCGAGGATCCGACAGGTGCCCAGAACCGCCGCGCAGGTCGCGGTGCCGCTGCGGCTGCCGGTGACCTTTTGTTGCTTGATCATGGTGCCGTAGGTCAACAGATGATCGGTGTCAGCGAGGGTGAAAGCCTTGTCGAGCTGAGCGTCGAAGATCCACTGACGTTCTTGATATTGGGTATCGCGGGTGCGCCACACGTCGCGACTGCCCGGCACATAGCGCTCCAGGGTGTCCTGATCGGTCTTGGCAATCTGGTAGTTGAGGCTCCACTTCACGTTGTCGACCAGCAGACTGTCGAGGGCGAAGGTATTTTCCAGGCCGAAGCGCTCGCGGGTGATCACGTCGTTGCCCTCGCGTCCACGGTACAACCCGAAGCCCCGACCTGCGTTGAATGGCCCGCCCACCGCGCTCTTCTGATCGGTGTGGGTATCGTCCTTGTATTTCTCGTAGGTGAACGCCAGCCGGTCGTCATCGCCGTAGTTCCAACCCAGCTTGGCCAGCACATTGGTGGCGCGAACGTCTGCGGGGTTGGCGGCGGTACGGCTCAGGCCTGTCCCGCCGTGCTCACCATAGGACTCGATTTCCCGGCCGTTGCGCTGGCTGACGTGCAACATCGCATCGATATCCCCTCCACGGCCCGCGACCGTCGCCGAGTTCAGCCAGCTGTTGTCCGCCGAGCTGTAGCCGGTTTTGAGGCGCGCGCCGACGTCCTTGCCCGGCTTGATGACGTCTTCGGGGTCCAGGGTGTAATAGCTCACCGCGCCGCCGATGGCACTGCTGCCGTACAACGCCGAAGCCGGGCCACGCAGGATTTCCACGCGTTTGACGATTTCCGGGTCGACGTAATTGCGATGGGTGTTGGCGTACGGACCGGAAAAATAGTTGTCCGGCACTTCGACGCCGTCGACCTGGGTCAGAATCCGGTCCCCATCGATGCCCCGAATGTTGAAGCCACTGGCGCCTGCGCGTTGGCCGACGCCGCCGACGGAAACACCGGGTTCGTAACGCACCAGATCACGAATGCTGTTGACGTTCTGGCGATCCAGCTCGGCGCGGTCGTGTACGGTCACGGTGTTAGGGACCGATGCCACCGACTGCGCCTGCCGGGTCGCACTCACGGTGACCTGTTCCAGCGCCAGTGCGCCCGCGGCGTTGCGCTTCTCAAGCACGACATTATGAGTACCGAGGCTGCGGTAGCTGAGGTTGCTGCCGGCGAGCAGGCGATCCAGCGCTTTTTCCGGGGGCATCGTGCCGATAACGCCCGGCGAGGTGAGGTCCTTCGCCAGATCCGACGACATGCCGACCTGCCAACCCGTGGTCTTGCTGAATGCGTTGAGCGCCGATACCAGCGGCTGCTGTTTGATGGCGAACGCATAGCTGCCCGCGACACGCGCAGGCTGCTCGGCGGCAGCGACAGGCGCCGTATGCAGACCGGCGCTGAACATCGCCACGGTCAGCAGCGAAAGAGTGAAATGGCGGGTAGTCCTGGGCGAGTCGGATGTGACGGGGATGAACGTGGACGGCATCAATAGCGCTCCGTGTCGTGCGTGTCGTTAACGTGTTGGCAAGTAGTTTGGTAATAGGAATCACTTGCATTGGCTATAACGAGACGTACGACACACGGCTATCGCGTAAAAATAATTATTCTCAATTGAGGATCACGACCGCAGGCAGTTCATGCAGCTGGGCCGAGGTGATATGGGCGAGCGAACGCACCACGTCGATCGGATTGTCCAGCCGATAGTTTCCGGTCACGGTCACCTGATCCAGCTGCGTATTGGCATTGACGATCCAGCCGGGGTAGTAACGCCGCAGCTCAGCCAGCACTTCCTTGAGCGGGCAGTTATCAAAAATCAGGCGACCCTGAATCCAGGCCAGGTCTTTGTTTTGATCGACTTTCTCGCGATGACCGAAGCCTTCAGGGCCCACGCGCAAGCTGTCGCCAGCGTTCAGGCTGATGTGAGAATTGCCCCGGGTGGCCTGAACGTTCAGGGCGCCTCGCTCGACTTGAATCTGCGCCACGCCATCCAGATAGCGCACGGCGAATGCTGTGCTGCTGGCACTCATGCGCACCGGACCCGCTTCGACCTCCAGCGGCAGTCCCTTGGCGGTCGGCACTTCGAAGAACGCTTCGCCTTCGTAAAGCCGCGCGACCCGCTGCCGGTCATCCAGCCCACTGGAGAACGCGGATCGGGTATTGAGTAGCACCTTCGACCCGTCGCCAAGCTCCAGCCGCTGGCGCTCTCCCGCCACAGTCAGGTGGTCGGCCTTCAACCGCAACGGCACATCACTGAAGTTGAAAAGCCCGAGTAACACGACCGCCGCAGTGGCCAGCGGCAGCCAATGCGCGCGCAAGCGACGCAGCGCGGAAGGCTTTTCAGGTGTGGCCAGCGCGAGCGCCGCTTCGAGGATTGGCTGGGAATGCCATACCGCCTCGGCCTTGGCGAAAGCTTCGCCATGGGCAGGGTCGGCCGCGAGCCAGTCCTGAAAGCGCGCGCGTTGCTGGGCGTCAGCAGTTTCCAGTGCGATCAGCCAGTTCAAGGCCTGATCCAGGGCGCTGTCGGTCACAGGGCCAGGTGAATGAGAGTCCGTCAAGGGGCGTCCTCGGCTACACGGTATGGAGCGGGAGTGTAGCGAGATGTCGCTCGCTGCCCGCCGATTTCTTATGACATACGGATCTAGCCGCGCTCATCAACGTTCGAGCCGGGCCGCCACCCCGACGCAAATGGCCATGATCAGCTTGAGTTCCTTTTGCACGGTACTGGCCGATACGCCCAATTGCTCGGCGATTGCCAGGTAGCTGCAACCGTTGAGGCGGCTCAGGGTGAAGATTTTCTGTTGGCGTGGCGTGAGCTTCTCAAGGCTGGCATTCAGGCTTTTCAGCAGCCGATTGGCGTGGGCGGCGTCTTCCAGCGCTGCGTCAGGCGCGACCACGTTGTGAAGTTCAGACAGCGGGGCGTCGTCGACGATGGTGCGCGCGTAAACGCGTCGGGCACGCAGATGGTCCAGTGCCAGATTGCGGGCAGTCTGAAACACGAACGGCTCAAGATGATCGATAGCACGCTCGCCCAACGCGCGGGTCACGCGCAGGTAAGTTTCCTGCAACAGGTCTTCGGCGGTGCTCGGGTTGCGAACCATGCGTTGCAAGGTGCGCAGCAGAATCGTTCGCCTTGCCAGGAAAACGTCGTTGAAGCGGGATTGACTCACGGGGATACCCGACCAGAAATTCAGCGAATGATAATGATTGTCATCTACTGTTCAGGTCAAGGGAGTGAGGTACAAAGGTCGTGTAAATCAGAAGTGTCCGCAAATCCTTGTAGGAATGAGCTTGCTCGCGATGGCGTCAGGTCGGACATTGGAACGTTACTGACGTATCGCCATCGCGAGCAAGCTCACTCCTACACTCAAACGCGCCAGCGGCCAGGGAGGTGGCGCAATTGTTACTCCGCGTTCATCAACGCCAGGCAGTTATCCAGCATGCGGTTGGAGAAGCCCCATTCGTTGTCGTACCACGCCAGCACCTTGAGCAAACGACCGCTGACTTTGGTGTGGTTTGCGTCGAAGATCGACGACAGCGGGTTGTGGTTGAAGTCATGGGACACCAATGGCAGCGCGTTATAGCCGAGAATTTTCGACTGTTTGGCCGCTTCTTTCATAATCGAATTGACTTCATCGGCGGTCGCGTCGCGCTTGAGCTGGATGGTCAGGTCCACCAGCGATACGTTGATCACTGGCACCCGAACCGCCATGCCGGTCAACTTGCCTGCCAATTCCGGCAGCACCAGGCCGACGGCTTCGGCAGCACCGGTCTTGCTCGGGATCATCGATTGCGTGGCCGAACGCGCGCGGTACGGGTCGGTGTGGTAGACGTCGATCAGATTCTGGTCGTTGGTGTAGGCGTGAATCGTGGTCATCAGACCGCTCTCGATCCCCAGCTCGCGGTGCAGCACTTGAGCGACTGGCGCGAGGCAGTTGGTGGTGCACGACGCGTTGGAGATGACTTCGTGGGACTGGCGCAATACGTCGTGGTTGACGCCGTACACGACCGTCGCATCTGCACCTTTGGCCGGTGCCGAAATGATGACTTTCTTGGCGCCGGCGGTGATGTGCGCCGCTGCCTTGTTGCGGTCGGTGAACAGCCCGGTGCATTCGAACACCACGTCGATGTTTTCCGATTTCCACGGCAACTCGGCAGGGTTGCGAATGGCGCTGACCGAAATTCGGTCACCATTCACGGTGATGCTTTCTTTGTCGTGCTCAACGGTTGCGTCAAAAGGACCGTGTACCGTGTCGTACTTCAGCAGATGGGCGTTGATCTCGCTGTCGCCCAAGTCGTTGATGGCGACGACCTGCAAATCCTGACGATAACCCTGGGTATAGAGTGCACGTAGGACGTTGCGGCCGATTCGGCCAAAGCCATTGATTGCGATGCGGAGAGTCATACACCCGTCCTCAGTGAATTTGTTGTTGGAATTACAAGATTATTCTCATAAAAATAGAAAACAAGCCTTTTTAGTGGCAGTATTTTGTTTTATCTACAAATAGAAACCCGTCAAGCCGACACAACTGTCTGAAAACTCTAGCCTTTGCTGAAGCGTTTCTCTTGGGCCATGATGCGATAGCCGGTTTTGAAAGCGCCTGAACGGGTGACCCATCCGCTAGCCTGGAGTTCATCACAATGCATCCCCGCGTCCTTGAGGTAACCGAACGGTTGATCGCCCGCAGCCGTGAAACCCGCCAGCGCTATCTGCACATGATCCGGGACGCGGCGAGCGACGGCCCGATGCGCGGTAAATTGCAATGTGCCAACTTCGCCCACGGCGTCGCTGCCTGCGGCACCGAAGACAAAAACAGCCTGCGGATGATGAACGCCGCCAACGTCGCCATCGTTTCTTCTTATAACGACATGCTTTCGGCGCATCAGCCGTACGAGCATTTTCCCGAACAGATCAAAAAAGCCCTGCGCGAAATCGGCTCCGTCGGCCAGTTCGCAGGCGGCGTGCCCGCCATGTGCGACGGCGTCACCCAGGGCGAGCCGGGCATGGAGTTGAGTATCGCCAGCCGGGAAGTCATTGCAATGGCAACGGCCGTCGCGTTGTCGCACAACATGTTCGACGCCGCTTTAATGCTGGGCATCTGCGACAAGATCGTGCCGGGTTTGCTGATGGGGTCGCTGCGTTTCGGCCACTTGCCTACGATTTTTGTGCCGGGCGGGCCGATGGTGTCGGGCATTTCCAACAAGGAAAAAGCCGACGTGCGGCAGCGTTACGCCGAAGGCAAGGCCACCCGCGAAGAGCTGCTGGACTCGGAAATGAAGTCTTACCACGGGCCGGGCACCTGTACCTTTTATGGCACTGCCAACACCAACCAGCTGCTGATGGAAGTCATGGGCCTGCACTTGCCGGGCGCCTCCTTCGTCAATCCCTACACGCCGCTGCGCGATGCCCTGACCCGCGAAGCGGCATTCCAGGTGACGCGTCTGACAAAACAGAGCGGCGATTTCATTCCTCTGGGAGAGATTGTGGACGAGCGTTCGTTGGTCAACTCGATTGTCGCCCTGCACGCGACCGGCGGTTCCACCAACCACACGCTGCACATGCCAGCCATCGCCCAATGCGCAGGCATTCAATTGACGTGGCAAGACATGGCCGACCTTTCGGAAGTGGTGCCGACCCTGAGCCACGTCTACCCGAATGGCAAAGCGGACATCAACCATTTCCAGGCGGCAGGCGGCATGTCGTTCCTGATCCGCGAGTTGCTCGATGCCGGGTTGCTGCACGAAGACGTCAATACCGTGATGGGCCGTGGCCTGCGTCGCTATACCCAGGAGCCGTTCCTCGATGACGGCAAGCTGGTCTGGCGCGATGGGCCGATCAATAGTCTCGACGAAAACATCCTGCGACCCATCGCCCGTCCGTTCTCGCCAGAGGGCGGTCTGCGTGTGATGGAAGGCAACCTGGGGCGCGGCGTGATGAAGGTCTCCGCCGTGGCGCTGGAGCATCAGATCGTCGAAGCGCCGGCCAAGGTCTTCGAAGATCAGCAGGATCTGGCCGACGCTTTCAAGGCGGGGGAGTTGGAGTGCGATTTCGTGGCGGTCATGCGTTTTCAGGGGCCGCGTTCCAACGGCATGCCCGAATTGCACAAAATGACGCCGTTCCTTGGCGTGTTGCAGGACCGGGGCTTCAAAGTCGCGCTGATCACAGACGGGCGCATGTCGGGCGCCTCGGGAAAAATCCCTGCGGCGATTCATGTGTGCCCCGAGGCCGCGGATGGTGGCCCTTTGGCACTTGTGCGAGAGGGGGACCTCGTTCGGGTAGATGGCGTAAAAGGGACGTTGCAAGTTCTGGTCGAACCGGCAGAATTGGCGGCCAGAGAACCGGCAATCGGCCGTTTGTCCCACAACGTGGGCACCGGCCGTGAACTGTTCGGTTTCATGCGCGCGGCCTTTAGCTCGGCAGAGAAAGGCGCCAGCGCCTTTACTTCGAATTTGGAGACGCTCAAGTGACATTGGCGATGGTGGGTGATATCGGCGGCACGAATGCTCGTTTTGCCATTTGGGAAGACGATCAGTTGCACTCGATCCGGGTGTTCCCGACGGTCGATTACGCCAGTCCCGAAAAAGCCTTGCAGGTCTACCTCGAAGACCTCGAATTGCAGCTGGGGGATGTGGGCTCCATCTGTCTGGCGGTCGCGGGGCCTGTGACCGGCGACGATTTTCACTTCACCAACAGCCACTGGAAGATCAATCGACAAGCTTTTTGCGCGACGCTGAAGATTGATCATCTGATCATGGTCAACGATTTTACGGCCATGGCGCTGGGCATGACCCGCCTGCGCGACGACGAATACCTGACCGTGCGCCATGGCAAAGGTGACCCGAAAGGCGCCCGCGTAGTGATCGGCCCTGGCACCGGCCTGGGGGTCGGGACGCTGATCCGCTCTGGCGAAAATCACTGGACGGCAGTGCCGGGGGAGGGCGGTCACGTCAACCTGCCCATCGGCACGGCCCGCGAGGCGCTGCTCTGGACGCGGCTGATGGCCGAGCATGAACACGTCAGTGCTGAAACGATTTTGAGCGGCGCCGGTCTGTTGCTGCTGTATCGGATCAGCTGCGCGCTGGACGGCATCGATCCTGAGCTGAAATCGCCTGCGGCTATCACCTCTGCGGCGCTCAAGGGTGACCCGGTGGCGAGCGCGGTGCTGGAGCAGTTCTGCGTGTTCCTCGGTCGCGTTGCAGGCGATAACGTATTGACCGTGGGTGGACGAGGCGGTGTGTACATCGCGGGCGGCGTCATTCCGCGTTTCGTCGACTTCTTTATGCAGAGCGGCTTTAACAACGCTTTGGCAGACAAAGGGTTGATGAAGGATTACTTCAAGGATGTACCGGTGTGGCTGGTGACGGCCGAGTACCCGGGTCTGATGGGCGCGGGTGTGGCGCTGGACCAGGCGGCAAGCCAGCACCAGCTTTGAGCGGCAAGCTACAGGCCGCAAGAAGGATTGCGTACGGCTTGGTTTTTTTCTTGAAGCTTGAAGCTCCCAGCTCGTAGCTGCTTTTCATAACAATAATTTCAGTGCCGACAAGGACGACCCAAGTGAACACTGTCAGTAAATCGATTCTGGTGGTCGATGACGACCAGGAGATTCGGGAATTGTTGCACGCTTACCTGAGCCGCTCGGGGTTTCAGGTGCGCACGGTGGGCGACGGCGCGGAGTTTCGTCAGGCCTTCAACGATGAGCCCAGCGACCTGTTGATTCTCGACGTCATGTTGCCCGACGAAGACGGCTTCAGCCTGTGCCGTTGGGTTCGGCAGCACCCACGTCAGCCTCACGTGCCGATCATCATGCTCACCGCCAGCTCCGACGAAGCCGACCGGGTCATTGGTCTGGAACTCGGCGCTGACGACTACATGGCCAAACCCTTCAGCCCGCGCGAGCTTCAGGCCCGCATCAAGGCGTTGTTGCGCCGCGCGCAGTTCGGTCAGGAGCGTGCAGGCGGCGAAGTGCTGGTGTTCGATGAGTGGCGACTGGACATGGTCAGCCACCGCCTGTTCCACAGCGATGGCGAAGAGGTCATTCTCTCGGGCGCCGACTTTGCATTGCTCAAATTGTTTCTCGACAACCCCCAGCAGATCCTCGATCGCGACACCATCGGCAACGCCACCCGGGGCCGTGAATTGATGCCGTTGGAGCGCATCGTCGACATGGCGGTGAGCCGTTTGCGCCAGCGTTTGCGCGACACCGGCAAGGCGCCGCGTTTGATTCGTACCGTGCGAGGCAGTGGTTATCTGTTGGCGGCCAACGTGTTGCCACAAGCCAGCAACGGCTACTGACCGCTGATGGTGAACGACAAAAAGCGCCGCCTGCCCGTTCCGCGCTCATTGCTGGGGCGCATGTTGCTGCTGACTTTGCTGGCGGTGTTGTTGGCCCAGACCCTCTCCAGCCTGATCTGGCTCTCGCAACTGCGCGCCACGCAAATGGAGGGGCTGATCACCAGCGCCCGCAGCCTGGGGTTTTCCATGTCCGCGAGCGTCAGCTATTTCCGCTCGTTGCCTGTCGCCTTTCGTCCGCTGGTGCTCGATCAACTGCGCAGCATGGGCGGCACGCGTTTCTTCGTTTCCCTCAATGACCGCCCGCTGGACATGCAAGTGCTGGAGCCCACTGTGCGTAAGACCGCGGTGATCGATGTCGTCGGCCAGGTGCTGCGACAGAACCTCGGCGCAGACCCTGACATTCTGGTGCGCTTCGTGCGACCCGAAGACCTGCGGATTTTCAACAGCGGATTGAGGCTCGATGAACTCCCGCGCTCCTGGGCGCATTACGCGCTGACGCTGGAACCGGTGAATCCGCCTGTGCTGGTGACGCAAATCGAGCTGTCGCCCGGCGAGTGGCTGTACATCGCGTCGCTGCTGCCCGAACCCTACACGATGCTCGAAGAAGAAGGTCTGCCGTCTCAGCAGGTCTGGTTCATCGGCCTGACCAGCGTTTTTCTGCTGGTGTTCATCGGTCTTCTGGTGCATTGGCAAAGCGGGCCGCTCAAACGCCTGGCCCGTGCGGCGCGGGACCTGTCGCTGGGCGCGGACGTCGAGCCGGTGGTCGAAGGTGGCGGCAGCGAGGTCATCGAAGTGACCCGAGCGTTCAACACCATGCGCGATCGCATCAGTCGCTACCTCACTGAGCGGGGGCAATTGTTCAGCGCGATTTCCCACGACTTGCGCACTCCGATCACGCGTCTCAGGTTGCGTGTCGAGCTGCTGGAAGACGAGGTTATGCAAGCGAAATTCACGCGCGATCTGGATGAGTTGGAGCTACTGGTCAAAGGCGCCCTGCAGTGCGTGAAGGACACCGACATTCACGAAAACATCGAGCCGGTCGACCTCAACCACGCGCTGGATTGCCTGATCGAGCCATACCTCGGCGCCAGTGGGGACGGACGGGTGACGGTCGAAGGCCAGGCCATGTCGATGTTTTACGGCAAGCCGCTGGCACTGCGTCGCTGCATGGGCAATTTGATCGATAACGCCATCAAATACGGCGACAAAGCCCATCTGCGCATCGAGGACGACGCCGAGGCATTTGTGCTTCACGTCGATGACGAAGGTCCAGGGGTGCCTGAACAGCGACTGGATCAGGTGTTCGAGCCGCATTTCCGGCTGGCAGGCAAACAGCAGCAGGGTTATGGGCTGGGGCTGGGCATCGCCCGCAACATCGCCCACAGCCATGGGGGCGAGGTGACATTGCAAAACCTTCGCGAAGGCGGTCTGCGCGCGACGTTGTACCTGCCGCGTGGCGTGGAATAGACATCCTGTTGTCTGCTTCAATTTCTGTAGGAGCGTGGCTTGTCCCGCGATCGGCGGGGAACCCGTCGTAGAAACCCGCGCATCGGGTATGCCAGGGACGACGGTAAACGCAGGTTTTGCGGCGACTGCATCGCTGATCGCGGGACAAGCCACGCTCCTACTGCTACGAGTTTCCACCAGAAGATTTGAATGTAACCAGCCTGTGACATTCACGCGTCGCTTCGTTACCGTCCGCTCTAACCCGTTGTTTAGAATCCATGCAGCGCAAGCACCACGACTTGCTCATGCATAACAACAATAAGGTCAAATAGATGAATTCGATCTCACGTCTCGCAGCACTTATTTCTCTCGCCTCGTTGTTCCCTCTGAGCGCTATGGCCGCCGATTCCAAAGGCACTGTCGAAGTGGTCCACTGGTGGACGTCCGGCGGTGAAAAAGCGGCTGTCGATGTGCTTAAAGCCCAAGTTGAAAAAGATGGTTTCACCTGGAAAGACGGCGCCGTTGCAGGCGGCGGCGGTTCGACGGCCATGACCGTTCTCAAGAGCCGCGCCGTGGCAGGTAACCCGCCAGGCGTTGCCCAGATCAAAGGCCCGGACATTCAGGAATGGGCATCCACTGGCCTGCTCGACACGGATGTGTTGAAAGACACCGCCAAAGAAGAAAAGTGGGACAGCCTGCTGGACAAGAAAGTCTCCGACACCGTGAAGTACGACGGTGATTACGTGGCCGTTCCGGTGAACATTCACCGCGTGAACTGGCTATGGATCAACCCTGAAGTCTTCAAGAAAGCCGGTATCGAAAAAGCCCCCACCACCCTCGAAGAGTTCTACGCCGCTGGCGACAAGCTGAAGAAAGCCGGCTTTATCCCGCTGGCCCACGGTGGTCAGCCTTGGCAGGACAGCACCGTCTTCGAAGCGGTCGTTCTGTCCGTGATGGGCGCAGACGGGTACAAGAAAGCGCTCGTCGATCTCGACAACGGCGCGCTGACCGGTCCTGAGATGGTCAAGGCGCTGACTGAACTGAAGAAAGTCGCCACCTACATGGACCCGGACGGCAAAGGCCAGGACTGGAACCTGGAAGCCGCTAAAGTCATCAACGGCAAGGCCGGCATGCAGATCATGGGTGACTGGGCCAAGTCCGAATGGACCGCTGCCAAGAAAGTCGCTGGCAAAGACTACGAGTGCGTTGCTTTCCCGGGCACCGACAAAGCGTTCACCTACAACATCGACTCGCTGGCTGTGTTCAAACAGAAAGACGCGGGTACTGCCGCTGGTCAGAAGGATATCGCCAAGGTCGTGCTGGGTGAAAACTTCCAGAAAGTCTTCAGCATCAACAAAGGCTCGATCCCGGTTCGGACCGACATGCTGGCTGACATGAACAAGTACGGCTTCGACTCCTGCGCGCAGACCGCTGCCAAGGACTTCCTTGCCGATGCCAAGTCGGGCGGTCTGCAACCGAGCATGGCCCACAACATGGCAACCACGCTGGCTGTGCAGGGCGCTTTCTTTGACGTCGTGACCAACTACATCAACGACCCGAAAGCCGATCCGGCTGACGCGGCGAAGAAGTTGGGTGCGGCAATCAAGTCGGCTAAATAGTTCGTATCACCGCTCCCCTGTAGGAGTGGGCTTGCTCGCGATGCGTTTGACCAGACACCAGATTCGTGTCTGACACAGCTGATCGCGAGCAAGCTCACTTCTACAGAGAGCACGGTCGTAATCTTCACTTTTCCGTACTGGATTTTCCCATGAGTTCTGTTGCTGTGTTCAGCAAAGCCTCGCCGTTCGATGCACTGCAGCGCTGGCTACCCAAACTGGTGCTGGCGCCCAGCATGTTCATCGTTCTGGTGGGTTTCTACGGCTATATCCTGTGGACGTTCGTTCTGTCGTTCACCAACTCGACTTTCTTGCCGACCTATAAATTCGTGGGTCTGGCGCAGTACGCGCGGCTGTTCGATAACGACCGCTGGTGGGTGGCAAGCAAAAACCTTGCGGTCTTTGGCGGCATGTTCATCGGCATCAGCCTGGTGATCGGCGTGCTGCTGGCGGTGTTCCTCGATCAGCGCATTCGTCGCGAAGGGTTCATCCGCACCATTTATCTGTACCCGATGGCGCTTTCGATGATCGTCACCGGCACCGCCTGGAAATGGCTGCTTAACCCCGGCATGGGCCTGGACAAGCTACTGCGCGACTGGGGCTGGGAAGGCTTCCGCCTGGACTGGCTGATCGACCAGGATCGCGTGGTCTACTGCCTGGTGATCGCAGCGGTCTGGCAGGCGTCGGGGTTCATCATGGCGATGTTTCTGGCGGGGCTGCGGGGCGTCGATCAATCGATTATCCGGGCAGCGCAGATCGATGGCGCGAGCATGCCGAAGATTTACTGGAAAGTGGTGCTGCCAAGCCTGCGTCCGGTGTTTTTCAGTGCCGTGATGATTCTGGCGCACATCGCGATCAAGAGCTTCGATCTGGTGGCCGCGATGACGGCAGGCGGCCCGGGCTATTCGTCCGACTTGCCGGCCATGTTCATGTATTCGTTCACCTTTAGCCGTGGCCAGATGGGCATGGGCTCGGCCAGTGCGATTCTGATGCTCGGTGCGATTCTCGCGATCCTCGTGCCTTACCTGTATTCCGAGCTGAGGACCAAGCGCAATGACTAGTCTCGCTGCCAAACCTTCCATCAGCCTGAGCCGCATTGCGATTTACGTCGTACTTATCGGCGCCGCGTTGGTTTATCTGGTCCCGCTGGTGGTCATGCTGCTGACCAGCTTCAAATCCCCGGAAGACATCGGCACCGGCAACCTGCTGAGCTGGCCCACTGAAGTCACCGGCATCGGCTGGGTCAAAGCCTGGGCGACGGTCAAAGGCTACTTCCTGAATTCGATTCTGATCACCGTGCCGGCGGTGCTGATTTCTACCGCCATCGGCGCGCTCAACGGCTACGTGCTGTCGATGTGGCGCTTCCGGGGCTCGCAGATGTTCTTCGGCCTGTTGCTGTTCGGCTGCTTCCTGCCGTTCCAGACCGTGCTGCTGCCCGCGTCGTTCACCCTCGGCAAAATGGGTCTGGCCAGCACCACCACCGGCCTTGTCCTCGTTCACGTGGTCTACGGCCTGGCGTTTACCACGCTGTTCTTCCGCAACTACTACGTCAGCGTGCCAGACGCGCTGGTCAAAGCGGCGCGTCTGGACGGTGCCGGGTTCTTCACCATCTTCCGGCGGATCATTCTGCCGATGTCGACCCCGATCATCATGGTCTGCCTGATCTGGCAGTTCACCCAGATCTGGAACGACTTCCTGTTCGGTGTGGTGTTTTCCAGCGGTGATTCGCAGCCCATCACGGTGGCGCTGAACAACCTGGTCAACACCAGCACCGGGGCCAAGGAATACAACGTGGACATGGCGGCGGCGATGATCGCCGGGCTGCCGACCCTGCTGGTCTATGTGGTCGCAGGCAAGTATTTCGTGCGCGGGCTAACGGCCGGCGCAGTCAAGGGGTAATCATGGCAACGCTCGAACTTCGCAATATAAACAAGACTTACGGGGCCGGTCTTCCGGACACCCTGAAGAACATCGAACTGTCGATCAGGGATGGCGAATTCCTGATCCTGGTCGGTCCTTCGGGCTGCGGTAAGTCGACCCTGATGAACTGCATCGCAGGCCTGGAAAACATTACCGGTGGCGCGATCATGATCGGCGACCAGGACGTCAGCGGCATGAGCCCCAAGGACCGTGACATCGCCATGGTGTTTCAGTCCTACGCGCTGTACCCGACCATGAGCGTGCGCGAGAACATTGAGTTCGGCCTGAAAATTCGCAAGATGAGCCAGGCCGACATGGATGCCGAAGTCGCCCGCGTCGCCAAGCTGCTGCAGATCGAACACCTGCTCAATCGCAAGCCGGGCCAGCTCTCAGGTGGTCAGCAACAACGGGTGGCCATGGGCCGCGCGTTGGCGCGTCGACCGAAGATCTACCTCTTCGACGAACCGCTGTCCAACCTCGACGCCAAGCTGCGGGTCGAGATGCGCACTGAAATGAAACTGATGCACCAGCGACTGAAGACCACCACGGTCTACGTGACCCACGATCAGATCGAAGCGATGACCCTGGGCGACAAAGTCGCGGTCATGAAGGACGGCATCATCCAGCAGTTCGGTACCCCGAAGCAGATCTACAACGATCCGGCCAACCTGTTCGTTGCCAGCTTCATTGGTTCGCCGCCGATGAACTTCATCCCGCTGCGCCTGCAACGCAAGGAAGGCCGTCTGGTGGCGCTGCTCGACAGCGGTCAGGCGCGCTGCGAATTGCCGATGAACATCAACGATGCCGGTCTTGAAGACCGTGAGGTGATTCTGGGCCTTCGTCCTGAACAGATCGTGCTAGCGTCCGGTGAAGCGGCGGGGATGCCGACCATTCGCACCGAAGTGCAAGTCACCGAGCCGACCGGCCCTGACACGCTGGTGTTCGTCACTCTCAACGACAGCAAGGTTTGCTGCCGCCTGGCCCCGGATGTCGCGCCCGCCGTGGGCGAAACCCTCACCCTGCAATTCGATCCGTCCAAGGTGTTGTTGTTCGATGCCAAGACCGGCGAACGCCTGGGGGCGCTGGCCGCGCCGCAGATGACTGAAGGCATGGGTAACGTGACGCGGCTCAACCGCAACTGAATTCCGCGCGCAGGAGCACTGCGCTCATGAGCACCTCTGTCGGAGCGGTTTCTGCCGTTAAACGCCCCGGCGGGCACACGAAGCAAGTGGTTACAACGCTGTTTAGCTAATAACAATAAAACGAGGATTTAAGGGATGAAGAAGGTAAAAGGCAAATCGCGCAACCAACTGCAGCTCCTCGGCGGGCTGTCGGTGATGAGCGCGTTGACACTGTCCGGAACGGCCTCCGCCATGGAGCCATTCAAGGCCAGCGAGCACCTGACAGGCGACTGGGGCGGTCTGCGCCAGGAACTGTACGACAAGGGTTATGACTTCCCGATCGAGTACGTGGGTGAGGCGGCGTCCAACCTCAATGGCGGTTACAACGACGACAGAACCGGCCGCTACAGCGACCAGTTCGCGTTTGGCGTGCAAATGGACCTGCAAAAAATCCTCGGTTGGCATGATGCGGAATTCAAGCTGGCAATCACCGAGCGTAGCGGTAACAACATCTCCAACGACCGTATCGGCGACCCGCGCGCGGGCACTCTCAGCTCCTCTCAAGAAGTGTGGGGCCGTGGTCAGACCTGGCGTCTGACGCAGATGTGGTACAAGCAGAAATTCTTCGACGGCGCTCTGGACATCAAAGTCGGTCGATTCGGCGAAGGCGAAGACTTCAACAGCTTCCCTTGCGACTTCCAGAACCTGACGCTCTGCGGCTCGCAGGTCGGTAACTACGTGAACACCTGGTACAACTGGCCAGTCAGCCAGTGGGCCGCTCGCGTGAAGTACAACATCACGCCTGAGTTCTTCGCTCAGATCGGTGTCTACGAGCAGAACCCGTCGAACCTTGAAACCGGCAACGGCTTCAAGCTCAGCGGTAGCGGTTCTCAAGGCACCGTGGTGCCAGTGGAAGTCGTGTGGTCGCCAACGATCAACTCGTTGCCGGGCGAATACCGTCTGGGCTACTACGTCAGTAACCCAAGCGCGCCTGACCTCTACGAAAACACCAATGGCCAACCGCAAGCCATCGCTGGCGGTGACTTCAAGTCTCACGACGACAAGCACGGCTGGTGGGTCGTGGCTCAGCAACAACTGACCAGCCACAACGGCGATCCATCCCGTGGTCTGAGCATCTTCGGCAACCTGACCGTGCATGACAAAGCCACCAACTACGTCGACAACTATCAGCAGATCGGTTTCGTCTACAAAGGCCCGTTCGATGCACGTCCGAAGGATGACATCGGTATCGGTGTCGCGCGTATCCACGTCAACGACGATGCCCAGGACAACCGTCGCCTGGTCAACGCCGTCAACGGCATCGACGACTACGACAACCCGAACTTCCTGCCAATCCAGAAGACCGAATACAACTCGGAAATCTACTACGGCGTACACGTCACCGACTGGCTGACCGTGCGTCCTAACGTGCAGTACGTGAAGAGCCCGGGTGGTGTCGACGACGTCCAGAACGCGCTGGTCGCCGGTATCAAGATTCAATCCAAGTTCTAAACGTTCCAACGATGTGCGGACCGCTCCTCCGCACATCGCTCTCTGATGTGCTTCACAAACGATCAAGGGTCGTGTGTGCTTTACGGGCAGCTTGACTGCCCGTTTTTTTCTTTTCGGTGCGACTGCTTCGTTTTTGTTCTACGCAAACAGCGGCGTTTCATGCTGCCGCGCGGGAGATGTGAGAGGGGGAGGGGCACCTGCAGCCTTCCATGGCCGCACGGCGCTACAGCGACTTAGTGATGTTCACGCGTTGCGCGGAATTTTATATCCGGCCAGCGCTCTTCCATCAGGCTCAGATTGACCCGCGTGGGCGCGAGGTAGGTCAGGTGACCGCCGCCGTCCAGTGCCAGGTTTTCCACGGCCTTGTTCTCGAATTCTTCGAGCTTCTTCTTGTCGCTCGAATCGATCCAGCGGGCAGACCATACCGTGATGGGCTCGTAGGAGCATTCCACCTTGTACTCTTCCTTCAGACGGCTCGCGACCACGTCGAACTGCAGCACACCGACGGCGCCGAGAATGATGTCGTTGCTGCGCTGCGGGAAGAACACCTGGGTCGCGCCTTCTTCGGCCAGTTGCTGCAGACCCTGACGCAGCTGCTTGGATTTCAGCGGGTCACGCAGACGAACGCGACGGAACAGTTCCGGGGCGAAGTGCGGGATGCCGGTGAAGCCCAGGCCTTCGCCTTCGGTGAAGGTGTCGCCGATCTGGATCGTGCCGTGGTTGTGCAGACCGATGATGTCGCCGGCGTAGGCTTCTTCCAGTTGCTCACGCTCGCTGGAGAAGAACGTCAGGGCGTCACCGATGCGCACGTCCTTGCCGGTGCGGACATGGCGCATTTTCATGCCCTTGTCGTACTTGCCCGAACAGATGCGCATGAACGCGATGCGGTCGCGGTGCTTGGGGTCCATGTTCGCCTGAATCTTGAACACGAAGCCCGAGAACTTCTCTTCCACCGGCTCGACGGTGCGCTCGTTGGCCACCCGCGCCAACGGCTTCGGCGCCCAGTCCACCACGGCGTCAAGCACGTGATCGACACCGAAGTTGCCCAGTGCAGTCCCGAAGAACACCGGGGTCAATTGGCCGTCGAGGAATTCCTGCTGGTCGAAGGTGTGGCAAGCGCCCTGCACCAATTCCAGTTGATCGACGAAACGGTCGTACTCGTCGCCCAAGTGAGCGCGAGCTTCGTCGGAGTCCAGCTTCTGGATGATCTTGGTTTCGGTACGCTCATGACCATGACCGGCGGTGTAGACGATGATGTAGTCGTCGGCCAGGTGATAGACACCCTTGAAGTCGCGGTAGCAGCCGATGGGCCAGGTGATCGGCGCAGCCTTGATCTTCAGCACCGCTTCGATTTCGTCCAGCAACTCGATCGGGTCGCGAATGTCGCGGTCCAGCTTGTTGATGAAGCTGACGATGGGCGTGTCGCGCAGACGGCAGACGTCCATCAGGGCGATGGTCCGCGGCTCGACGCCTTTACCACCGTCGAGCACCATCAACGCCGAATCCACTGCGGTCAGAGTGCGGTAGGTGTCTTCCGAGAAGTCTTCGTGGCCCGGGGTGTCGAGCAGGTTGATCATGTGTTCGCGATAGGGGAACTGCATGACCGACGTGGTAATGGAAATACCCCGCTGCTTTTCCATCTCCATCCAGTCGGAGGTGGCATGGCGGTCGGACTTGCGGGACTTCACCGTACCGGCGACGGCAATGGCCTTGCCCATCAGCAGCAGCTTTTCGGTGATGGTGGTCTTACCGGCGTCGGGGTGAGAAATGATGGCGAAAGTGCGGCGTTTCGCGACTTCGGCGGCCTGTCTGGTCATGGGAAATCGCCCGAAAGGTGATTCAAAAAAGGGCGGCGATTATAGCTCAAACGAACGCAATAACCGAACCGTTCAGTCAATCAGGGGTGGCCAAATAGCATCTTGCATGGGAACCTTTGCGGTTCCGGAGACGTCCACTCCCTGGCAACGAAATGCGCCAAGGGATGCAAAATCAGCAAGTTAGCTTGACGAAGCTGCGCTCATGGCTTGTGTTTTCGCCGAGGTTCAACCCTTTCCGGCGACCCACCCGCTGCTCTTCGCGAACGTTCGTCGCTGGCTTGAGCCAGTCCCTCAGTGCGAGGCGTTCGCCGACTGAAATAAGGAGTCCGCCCGTGGCTAATCGCTATGGCAAGGGGCTATTAGGAGGCACGACTGCTGTCGTACTCCTGGCCCTGCTGATCCACTGGATCGGCATCGATACGCTCAAGCAGTACCAGGATGATTTGCTGTTCTACCTGCAAGCCCACGTGATGCTGGTCCTTGCATCGATGCTGGCGGCACTGGTGGTCGGGATCCCGACCGGCATTGTGCTAAGCCGACCGAACATGGTTGGCCGCGCCGAACGTTTCATGCAGATCTTCAACATCGGTAACACCGTTCCCCCTCTTGCAGTGCTGGCCATCGCCCTGGGCGTTCTGGGTATTGGCAGCGGACCTGCGATCTTCGCGCTGTTCCTCGCCTCATTGTTGCCCATCGTGCGCAACACCTACGAAGGTCTGAAAAACGTTCAGGGTTCTCTTAAAGAAGCCGCCACCGGCATCGGCATGACACCGCGTCAGGTGTTGTGGCGCGTCGAGCTGCCCAATGCCGTGCCGATCATCATCGGCGGCGTGCGGGTCGCGTTGGCGATCAACGTCGGGACCGCGCCACTGGCGTTCCTGATCGGCGCCAACAGCCTTGGCAGCCTGATCTTCCCGGGCATCGCCCTGAACAATCAGCCGCAACTGGTGCTGGGGGCCGCCTGTACCGCGCTGCTCGCCCTGTTGCTCGATGGCGCCGTGACCCTGGCGAGTCGTCTTTGGCTGGAACGTGGCCTGGCTCGCTAACGGGCCGCGCAGAGAAAGGAATTCCCATGAAGACGTTATGCACATTAATAGTGGGCGCGGGCCTGTTGCTGGCCGGGTTTACCCAGGCGGCGGAAATGCCGGTGTTGCGCATCGGCGCCCGGGTGTTCACCGAACAGACGATCCTCGCTGAACTGACCGCGCAATACCTGCGTGACAAAGGCTATCAAGTCCAGATCACCGGCGGCCTCGGCAGTAACCTGGCGCGCAGTGCGCAGGAATCCGGCCAGCTCGACATGCTCTGGGAATACACCGGCGTGTCGCTGGTGGCCTACAACCATGTCGACGAAAAGCTCGACAGCGAGCAGACCTACCAGCGGGTCAAGGAACTGGACGCGAAGAAGGGCCTGGTGTGGCTGTCGCCGTCGAAATTCAACAACACCTATGCGCTGGCCCTGCCGGACAAAGTGGCGCAGCAATATCCGCAGGTGACCAATGTCTCGGGCCTGACGGAGGTGCTTAAAGATGAAGCGAAGGAGGGGCATATCGTCGCGCTCGACACTGAGTTCGCCAACCGTTCCGACGGTCTGGTGGGGCTGGTCAAGCACTACGACATGAACTTGAGCCGAGAAAACACGCGCCAAATGGACGCGGGTCTGGTTTACACCGCGCTGAAAAACGGGCAGGTGTTCGCCGGTCTGGTGTACACCACCGATGGGCGGTTGAACGCCTTCAAGCTCAAAGTGTTGGATGACGACAAGCACTACTTCCCTGACTACACCGCTGCGCCGGTGGTGCGCAAAGCGTTCCTGGATCAGCACCCGCAACTGGCTGAACAGCTCAAGCCCCTGGCCGCGCTGTTGGATAACCAGACCATGATCGACCTGAACGCGCGCATCGACGTCAATCATGAAAGCCCTACGGTCGTGGCGGCCGATTTCCTGCGCACGCACCCGATCAATCCTTCTGCTGAAAGCGTGCCGATCAAGCAGACGCCCGTCGAGCAACAGGAGAAGAAACTATGAGCTTCTGGAGCGCGTTTTCCCATCTGGACTGGAATCAAGTGTTTCACCTGACCCTGCAACACATCACCCTCGTCGGCATCGCAGTGACCCTGGCCATTCTGGTGGGCGTGCCATTGGGCGTGTTCATGACCCGCTTTCCGGCCCTCGCCGGTCCCCTTCAAGCCAGTGCCACGGTGCTGCTGACCGTGCCGTCGATCGCGCTGTTCGGCCTGCTGCTGCCGTTCTATTCCAAGTTTGGCCAGGGCCTTGGCCCGTTGCCTGCGATCACGGCGGTGTTCCTGTACTCACTGCTGCCCATCATGCGCAACACCTACCTGGCGCTGACCGGTGTCGAGCCTGGCATTCGCGAAGCAGCACGCGGCATCGGCATGACCTTCGGCCAACGCTTGCGCATGGTCGAACTGCCGATTGCCGTGCCGGTGATCCTGGCCGGTGTGCGCACCGCCGTGGTCATGAACATCGGCGTCATGACCATCGCCGCCACCATCGGCGCCGGGGGGCTCGGCGTACTCATCCTCGCTTCCATCAGCCGCAGCGACATGTCGATGCTGATCGTCGGCGCTGTACTGGTCAGCATTCTGGCCATCTTCGCTGACCTGCTTCTGCAATGGCTGCAACGCTCGCTGACTCCAAAAGGATTGCTCAAATGACTGCCAAGACCATGATCGAACTGCAAGACCTCACCAAGACTTTCCAGAGCAACGGCAAGGAAGTGAAGGCCGTCGATGCCGTGAGCCTGACCGTCAACGAAGGCGAGATCTGTGTATTCCTGGGTCCTTCCGGCTGCGGCAAGAGCACGACGCTGAAAATGATCAACCGCCTGATCACGCCGACGTCTGGCAAAGTGTTGATCAATGGCGAAGACACGACGCAACTGGATGAAGTCACCCTGCGTCGCAACATTGGTTATGTGATTCAACAGATCGGCCTGTTCCCTAACATGACCATCGAAGAAAACATCGTGGTCGTGCCCAAGCTGCTGGGCTGGGACAAACAGAAATGTCACGACCGCGCCCGCGAGCTGATGAGCATGATCAAGCTGGAGCCGAAGCAGTATTTGCATCGCTATCCGCGTGAATTGTCGGGGGGGCAGCAACAGCGCATCGGCGTGATCCGAGCGCTGGCGGCCGACGCGCCGTTGCTGTTGATGGATGAGCCGTTCGGTGCGGTCGACCCAATCAACCGCGAGATGATCCAGAACGAATTCTTCGAGATGCAACGTGCGCTGAACAAGACCGTAATCATGGTCAGCCACGACATTGATGAAGCCATCAAGCTAGGCGACAAGATCGCCATCTTCCGTGCCGGTAAACTGCTGCAGATCGATCATCCGGACACCTTGCTGGCGCACCCGGCGGACGAGTTCGTCAGCAATTTCGTTGGCCAGGACAGCACCCTCAAGCGCCTGCTGTTGGTGAAAGCCGAAGACGCCGCCGACAACGCGCCCAGCGTCAGCCCGGAAACGCCGGTGGCCGAGGCCCTGGAAGCGATGGACGAAAACGACCGCCGCTACGTGGTCGTCACCGACGCTGCGAACAAAGCGCTGGGCTACGTGCGCCGCCGCGACCTGCACCGCCAGACAGGCACCTGCGAGCAATACCTGCGTCCGTTCAACGCCACCGCTGCCTACGACGAACACCTGCGCATCCTGCTGTCGCGCATGTACGAGTTCAACCGCGCCTGGCTGCCGGTGCTGGATGCCGAAAACGTGTTCCTCGGCGAAGTGACTCAGGAGTCGATTGCGGCGTACTTGAGTTCGGGGCAATCCCGAGGCAAGAAAACCAGCATCGTGTCACCAGCGGAAGCGGCCGAACAAGCGGCGAGCTAGGGCTTATGCAGCCTTCCGGTTTGCTGGCGGTGGCGTATTCAAGAGCGCTGCCGTCGGCAAGCCGGACTGCTTCAGCTAGCGTACGTTCTCTCGCGGCGCATTCATTCGTGGGACGCTCCCTCAGAAGGGGTTACAGGCCTGTTTGAACACATCGTCCCAACTTGCTCGAGGCCGGACTGGCTCAAGATTCCAGGTAGGCTTGTTGCGAGTCTTGACCCTTTTGCCGTCGACTTCCCCGCTCCATTCCAAGTGACAGACGAACTGCTGATACATGCTGCCGTTATCAGGGTTCCATTCCTTGTCATTCCCGTATTTGGCGTATAGCTCGGCGTAGGCCGCTGCCTGTTGGTCTTTGGTGATCTTCCTGCCGCACTCGGTTGGCGTGATCATCAGCGAGTAGGGGTTATCGGGAATGTTAGGGTCTTCACGCCGCTCCCATTTGGCACTTTTGATATAGCGGGTGCATTCGTTTTCAACCTTTGGCGTAGGCGCGGCACGGTGCTGATCGCTTTCGTTATAGGTGAATATGGCTTGGGCAGCATTTGATGTCGGCATATCGACCCTGATCACGGGTACCCATTTTCCGGTTTTCTGAAAGTAACGTTTTTGATCGCCTCGCGCTTTCTCCAGGCCAGCATTTGCGTCTTTGGCATTGGGCGTGTAGATGAACGCGAGGATGGGCAACTCCTTATCCTGATCGTCTCGCCAGTCTGGCGTCCTCAATTCGGTTTGAGTGTTGATGGTGTGCCCCGTACTGGACTTGTCATCCTGCAATTCCTTGCGCGCTCTGATGCCTTCCCGGAAGGCCTCGGCGGCATCCGGCCGGTCTTTTATCTCGAATCCGCATTGGCTTTTATGCGCGTTCACCCACTGTGAGGTCCCGGCACCCTGGCTTTTGTAGTCGGCCAACCATTCTTTGGCAGTGTCGATGGGATTGTTAGGGTCGTTGTTGACGTAGGTATTTTGGCAGGCCGCTTCTTTCTTCCCGGTTTTGGCGTTGTCGCCGCAACCTGCGTCACGGCGGTCGTCGGTCCATGCATCGATGGGAAAGAAGCACAGTGTCTCGATCTTCATCTCGTCCTTATCGATGAAGTCATTGGGTTTGAGGACAAACCCGTTGGTCTTCAGCAAGCCGAGGTCCTGGTATTTGGAGTCTTTGCGCAGGAAAGAAAACGACACCCCTCCGCTCTTGTGCGAGGCAGGGCTGGGGTCCCAGGGTTCGAACTCCTTTCCGCTGTCCGTGCCTCGTACCCTGAGGCCCGAGCACTGGTCCAGCGGTCGCCCTTTGCCGCAATCGTCCAGCGTACGGCTGTAGTAGTAATTCATCTGCCAGGCCACATCGGTGCCGATACCGGCATGGGCAAATGAAGCAGCAAGCAAGATGGGGACTGATAAAGAGCAAGCCGCTATTTTCAAGTGAACACTGCGCATGACGATATCCCTCGTTCCAGTCTCGATGAGGCTGGGAGTGGTCAATAGGAGGTCTGCGTTGCGCAATGCGAGGTCAGGTTATAGAGGGGGGGAGGGGGCAACAACTGTCAGAAATGACAGGTTTTCAGGCTCAATCGGATTAAGGAAAAGGTCGTTTATCGCGCGGGCGATTTGCAGGCGCAGGACGTGGTCGAACGCTTGAGCAACGGCCGTTGGCGTGGAGTGAGAACGATGCCCGGGAACATCAGCCTGTCACATTGGTCGGTTACCACAGAGCGATGGAACGAGCGTGCGTGCCCGTTTGGCAAAAACGGGCAGAAACGCGACATTTTTTGTTGATCTCCAGCCCTTCTGGTCCTAAAGTTCGCGCCGAACGTCCATGCTGGAAACGATCCATCCGGCTCAAGTACTGACGACGAGACAGCAAGGCCAACCGGAGAGACATGACCGGATGGCCTTTTTGCTTTCGGTCAACGGCCTTGGGAAGTAGGCGAACCAAAGTGGGGATACGGAGGACGTTCATGAGCTGATAGCTCGCACCCATTGTTTTTTACCGTTTGCCAACAGGAGTCCCCGCATGTCGATTCAGGTCGAAGACTATTTCGAAAAAAGCACCTTCGAGAAAATGAAGGCGTTTGCCGACAAGCAAGAAACCCCGTTCGTGCTCATCGACACCGCCATGATCAGTCAGGCCTACGATGACCTGCGTGCCGGTTTCGAATTCGCCAAGGTTTACTACGCAGTCAAGGCCAACCCGGCCGTCGAAATCATCGACCTGCTCAAAGAGAAAGGTTCGAGCTTCGACATCGCTTCGATCTATGAGCTGGACAAAGTGCTGGGCCGTGGCGTTGGCCCGGATCGCATCAGCTACGGCAACACCATCAAGAAATCCAAGGACATTCGCTACTTCTACGAGAAGGGCGTGCGTCTGTACGCCACCGACTCCGAAGCCGACCTGCGCAACATCGCCAAGGCCGCGCCGGGTGCGAAAGTCTATGTGCGCATTCTGACCGAAGGTTCGACCACCGCTGACTGGCCTTTGTCGCGCAAATTCGGCTGCCAGACCGACATGGCCATGGACCTGCTGATCCTGGCCCGTGACCTGGGTCTGGTGCCGTACGGCATCTCTTTCCACGTGGGTTCGCAACAGCGCGACATCAGTGTGTGGGATGCTGCCATCGCCAAGGTGAAGGTGATCTTCGAGCGTCTGAAAGAAGAAGACGGCATCGAACTCAAACTGATCAACATGGGCGGCGGCTTCCCGGCCAACTACATCACCCGCACCAACAGCCTGGAAACCTACGCCGAAGAAATCATCCGCTTCCTCAAGGAAGACTTCGGTGATGACCTGCCGGAAATCATTCTGGAACCGGGCCGTTCGTTGATCGCCAACGCCGGTATCCTGGTCAGCGAAGTCGTGCTGGTTGCGCGTAAGTCGCGTACGGCCGTCGAGCGTTGGGTCTACACCGATGTGGGCAAGTTCTCCGGCCTGATCGAAACCATGGACGAAGCCATCAAGTTCCCGATCTGGACCGAGAAGAAAGGCGAAGTCGAAGAAGTCGTGATCGCGGGCCCCACCTGTGACAGCGCCGATATCATGTACGAGAACTACAAGTACGGCCTGCCGCTGAACCTGGCCATCGGTGATCGCCTCTACTGGCTGTCCACCGGCGCCTACACCACCAGCTACAGCGCTGTTGAATTCAATGGCTTCCCGCCGCTGAAATCGTTCTACATCTAAGCATCAGCGGGCATCAGAAAACGGCATTCCTCGGAGTGCCGTTTTTTTTGCCTCAAAAGCTGAAGCGCAAGATATGAGCGAACGTGTAATCCACCAAGCGTTGAGCTTCGCGCGCCGAACTGGCCGCAGCATGACACGACACCATCATGCGCCGAGGGGGCTGATTGGCCTTGAGTGCCTGAATCCCCCGAATGGTGGCGTTCAACAGGCCGGCAAGGCGCGAACAATAAGCCCCCATGTTGGCCGCCGACAGTAGCGCGGTGTTGTACGCGCGCCGATGCCATTCGAGGCTGCTGCGCGCCGACGCCAGACTGCTCTCGTCTTTCAATGCGCTGTTCAACGTCTCCGGAACGTGGTTGGACGTTCCTCGGATCATCAAGCCTTTACGCTTCGCGTATTCATACGTCCTCACGTTCATGAAATCCATGAAACGGGGAATGGTCTGCGTCGCGCATTCACTGATGCGATCACATTCCGCCTGCTGCCGTTTGAATGCCTGCTCGTGGCGCGACAGGTCGGCCGTGAGTTGCCTGATCCGGCTGTCGAACGGGTTGCTGTTCAACAAAGCGATCACTTCGGTCAGTGTCTTCTTGATGTCCTGATGGATCGAGCGAATCTGTGTCGCACTGGTGCGCCAAAGCGGGCTGCCCTGTCGCGCCGTGGCCACGACCGACTCCATCGCGGGCTCTCGGTATTTGCCGTATTCGGACTGTGGCACGAGATCCAATTTGATCTTGAAGGCTTCAATGTATTGAGGAAGTTTTTCCAGATAGCCGATATTGAATCCGAGATAGCCGACGTCGTCGTATTCGATGAGATGCGTAGTCATGCGTTGCCCTCCATGGCATTACAAAGGTTTATTGATGACCGTAGTCCCTGCGGAATTCCCGGTCGGCGTCTTTGAACACTTTAAGTAGCGTATCGGCGTCGCGCTTGATGTGTCCCCAGGGCTCGGCCACCAGATTGAATGCGTTCATCAAGCGACGCAGGGCCAGTGCACTGTCAATTTTGCCGGCTTCTTGAACCGAGTGGGTCAGGTAAAGATGCAAGTCATTCCACACGATCACCAGGTTCTGAGTGGCAATGTCCGCATCGAAAATGACCTGCCCCAGGTCGTGAAGGTCATGACGCACACGCTGCAGCGAGGCGTGAATGCGGTTTTTCTGTTCCAGCAGACGGATGCTCCGTTGCTGCTCCTGGCGCAATGCATGGAGCTGTTTGCGTACGTTGTCCGCTTGAACGCCGTAATAAATGCCCATGCCAATCAGGGGGAAACTTGCGCTGACTGACTTTCTGACCAGCGTCTGGTATTCGCGCCGCTTGGCTTCGATATCAATGGCGCGTTTATTGATGACGTTGTTAAGTGACTGGATGTCCGCTGGCAAGCGGCTGGTGTCAATGCTCCGTATCTTGAGCTGCACGTCGGGCATCAATGTGGTCGACAACTCGCGTGCGAAAGCGTCCAGGCGCCTCTTGAGTGCTTCCGTCGCGCTCCGGCGTTGCAGGACAAGCGCGGCGACTTGTTGAACGTAGTGCAGAAAATCCGCCTGTTCTTCCGCAACCTGAGCCTCGGCAGGCTTCGCCCTGATCTCGGCGTACAGTTGTCGGGCAGCATTTCCATACACCTGCATCTGATCGGCGAATACCCACAACTCACTGCCGACGTTCATCAGATCGGTACGAAGCGGATTCCATTGCGCCGCGTGCAGGTGAATGCGATGGAAACTCGCCTGAAAATCCCTGGCCTCAAGGTTCGCGCCGGCACCTTTTTCATAGCCCAGATACCAGATGACATCTTTGAGTGCGGTTGGAAGCGCAAGACCGTGACTCTCATAACGCTTCAAATCGATCAGTTGCTCTTTTGTCAGAATGAGTCCTGGAGCGCGAATGGCTTCTTCTGCAGTCCCGGCCGCAGCGGAGATCAATGTGCCGGGTAAACGTTGAGCCCGTTCAAGTTTTTCATCGCGAAGGGGCGCGTCATCCCATCCGTAGGATGATGTCATGTCGTTGATCCTTTAATGAGACGAAGTAGGTAGAGGAGAAGGGCTATGTGAGCCACTACCTCGATAGAAAAGAGGCCGGGACTGCCATCCTGTGTAGGTCCCGACCGGATCTGTTCAGCGATTCACATGAGCGTCAGCCGATGACTTTCAGATGTTTCGCCAGAGACAGGGCGTCGACAACGAATTGCCCAATGGCGTCGACATCATCAGCGCGGACGGTTTTATGGGTGTTCAGGAAAGCACGTTTGGCCTCGACGAACTTTTGGAACTCGGAAATATACTGCGCTCGGTGATCATCGAAGGTATGGCAAGCAGCGATGAGCTCTTTTCTCAGCGAGACCAGACGCAACTCGTCGGTCTTTTCATAAGTGCTGTCGATCAGATCGTCGATCTGTTTGCGAAGGGTATTGCGAGCCTCAACCAGACCCAGGTAGTTGATCAGGTTTTCGGCCTTTTCAAGAATCTGATGCGCCAGATCGATTGCACCTTCAACGGCGATCAGCTGAGGCGGAGTCATGCCTAGCTTGACCAGTTCCTGAGCAGTCAGCGCAGTGTCTTTGGCCAGCGCCGAGAAGCCTTTTGCTTCAATGACCGCCATGGCATCCGTCAACGCTTTGCGCTTTTCTTCCAGCGCGTCCTGACGTGCTTTGATCCCTTGCACTTCTGCGGGTAAACGACGTTCATCGGCTTCAAGTTGCTTGATGTAATTCTGCATGGCGGCGCGATCGATCGGGCTGGTCAGGGCGGGAATCACCTGACCCAGTTCCCCCTCTTTGTTGCTCACGATACCGACAATGGTTTGCAGGCGATGAACGATATCTTCGATGATTTCTTCTATGTCAGACGCCGGCGCGCTTTGGAGCTCTTTTTGAAGCTCCCGAACTGTGCCGATATTGATACTCAAGAGTGTATCCAGCGAATGCACCGTTTCCCGAAGTTTGGTATGACCGGTGCGTAGCGCGCGATCCTGATCAGCGATTCGTTTGTGCAGAGACGGCAAGTATTGTGTCTGGATAAACAGTCGCTTGACTTCGATCGCGGCATCGTTTGCTTGAGCGCGTGCCGTTTGAAGTACTTGAATGTCCAGGTCAGGATAATCGACGCTGGTTGGGAATTGAGTAATATTCGTCATGTTTAAACTCCGTATTCTTCTCTGAATTCGCGGTCGGCTTCGGCAAACACGCGTTCTAATTTTTTGGCATCCACTGCAATGGTTTTCCACGGCGTGACCACGAGGCTGAATTGATTGCGGAACCTGCGCATTGACAGTCCATCGTGAATGCCATCGACCTCGGCAGCAGAAGCCGAAATGAACGAGCTGAGGGAGTTCCAGACGCTGATCAGATTCTGGGTGGCGATGTCGGCGTCGATAACAATGAGGTCGAGGTTTTGGAAGTCCATTCGAACGCGCCCCAGCGAAGCGAGAATCCGGTTCTTTTGCGCCATCAGCGCAATGTCCTTTTCCTGCTCATCGGTCAGTCTGTTGCGTTCCTTGCGGATCTTTTCAGCTTGAACGCTGGAATAAATCACCATGACCAGATTGCCCGTGACGGCCCCGATGGCCTGCTTCACCAGCTCCTTGTATTCTTTATTCTTTTCTTCGATGGCCAGCGCGCGGTTATCGATTTTGACCTGCAGTGCCTTGATTTCACTGCCCAGCGTGTTGTTGTCGATGAGCGACAGTTTGAGCTTGATGGCAGGGCCTACCTGTTCGGCCAATTGGCGGCCGAACGCATCCAGACGCGCTTTGATTCGCAGCGCTTCGGCCTCCTGGTCTTTGACTCTGGTGAGAATCTCATTCAGGTAAAAACCCAAATCAGCTTTATCGACCGCTTCAATGTCGGGGAATTTTTCCCCACGCCGCAGCTCCACTTTGCGCAGGTCTTCGAGGGTTTTGATGTTGTATTTGTCGACCAGGCCCAAGGCTGCGATGTCTTCAAACACTTCATTCATACTGATGCCATAGCGCTCCATGGAGCCTGCAAATATCACCAGTTTGGTGTTGACAGCCAGCATGTCGTTGCGCAGCGGATTCCACAGCCGTGCGTGGCCGTTGATAAGTTTGAACGTCTGTTGGAAATCAACCGCTTCCAGGCCGCGGCCTGCGCCCCTTTCATAGCCCAGATAGGCAATGACATCTTTGATCGTGGTCGGCAAAGCCAACCCGGCGATTTCATACTTCTTGAGGTTTTTGACCTGCTCTTTGGTCAGGATCAGCCCGGTATCCCGAGCATCACTTTCTGGGGTCGCGACCGATGAGCCAAACAGTCTTGCAGGATCGTTCGCTGCGGTGGTTACCAGATTTTCCATATTTTGAGACATATCATTAGTCCTTTAATGATGTCGTACTGTTTTCTGAAGTTATTTAAAACTTCAGATGCAGAGCAGTTGGGTTATCTGCACGAGACTGAGAGTAAGAGGTGCTTTTGAAGGCGTCAAAGTGGAAAATTAGTCAGGCGCTGTAGGAAGTTTCTAGTGAATAAGAAAGATATGTTCGTTCGCCCGCAAAATAGGCGGTAAAGAGGGGCGGCGATGATAGTTTTGAGTTGCATGCGGCAAAGTGAACTTACAAATGTCGGCTACAAGGCTTTTACTTGTTCACGGTATTCCGCTGCATCTTGTGCATTTCCCAGTGCTGCAGCGCGCTGGTAATAATCCAGTGCCAAGGCGCGAACCTGCGGATGCGTCGCTTGCAGCAGGGTCCTGCGGCTCACGCGCAGGAAATTGAGGTTGCCGATGTGCAGGGCTTTCGTCAGCCAAACGACGGCGTCATCGATACGGCCATGATCGGCGAGCACCAAGGCATGGCTGAATTGACCGCGAAAGTCACCCGCCTCGGCAGAGCGGCGATACCAGTCGTGCGCGGCCTGCACGTCCTGGTCGCAACTCACGCCGTCTTCCAGATAGCGGCCCAGCAGGTTCATGGATTTGGCGTGGCCGAGTTGCGCGGCTTTGCGATAGCAGGCCAGCGCGCGGGCCTGGTCTTTATTGACGCCACGGCCGGTTGCCAGCAGGTTGCCATAGTTGTAGAAGCCCCAGTCGAGCTCGGCCTGCGCTGCCTGCCGATAGTATTCGGCGGCCTTGCTGGTCTCGGGTTCGCAGCCCCAGCCGTGTTCGTGACAACGCCCGGCCATGTTGGCAGCCATTGCATGGCCATTGCGTGCGGCGATCTGAAACCAGGTCAGGGCCAGGGCCGCGTCTTGCTCGATGCCCGTGCCGTCGAGCAGGATCTGGCCCAGCAACGCCTGGGCCTCCACGATGTTGGCCTGAGCGGCAATGAGGATTGCTCGCGCCGCGCTCGCGGGATTGTCCTGAAGCATGTCGCGCAACTGTTGAGCATCGACAACATCTTCCCGTCGCAGTGTCCAGGTCATGAATCAGACCTCGACCCATTGGCGCAGCAGGTTGTGGTAGGTACCGGTCAGCTGAATCAAGGACGGGTGATCGGGTACGTCGCGGCTCAGTTGCTGGATGGCCGCGTCCATTTCGAACAGTAAAGTGCGATGACCGTCGTCGCGCACCAGGCTTTGGGTCCAGAAGAAGGAGGCGAATCGCGCGCCACGGGTGACCGCATTGACCTTGTGCAGGCTGGTGGCGGGGTAGAGCAGCATGTCGCCTGCGGGCAATTTGACCGAGCGGGTGCCGAAGGTGTCTTGAATGACCAGCTCGCCACCGTCGTAGTCGTCGGGGTCGCTGAAAAACAGCGTCGAGGACAGATCGGTGCGCACGCGCTCAATACTGCCTTTGGCCTGGCGCACCGCATTGTCGATGTGAAAGTCGAAGCTGCCGCCGCCGCTGTAGCAGTTCACCAAGGGCGGAAACACCTTATGGGGCAGCGCCGCGGACATGAATAACGGGTTCTGCCACAGCCGCTCCAGCATTGCGGCGCCAATTTCCTTCGTCAGCGGATGACCTTCGGGCAACTGCAGATTGTGCTTGGCCTTGGCCGACTGATGCCCGGCGGTGATCTTGCCGTCCGCCCATTCGGTCTGCTCCAGAGCCTCGCGAATGCGCAGCACTTCCTCACGGGTGAAAACGCCGGGAATGTGTAGAAGCATGGCGGTAAGCCCTGAAGCGAAAAAAGGTAGCGAATGGTAGTGATTCTTATTGGCTGTGTAAAACCCCTGGGTACGCATAGGCGCGTGAGCGTGAAAATTTGGTGAAGCGAAAATGTAAAGATTGTAAGTTTTATGCGAATACAAATGATTCCCAACTATATTCCGGCGCCTTAACACGCCTTGGGGAAGGAACATGTCGCGCCAATCACACACTTCATCCGTACAGCCTCAGCGCTCCATTGCAGGCGCAGTCGGCGTCGCTATCGCGGCGATGTCGGCCAGTCATCTGGTTCACGCCGCTGAAGCCACCTCGGACAACACCTTGAACCTCGGCGCCACTACCATCGACGGCGAGCAGGTCGATACCGCTTACAAGGCTGAAGAGTCGGCGTCCAAAAAGTACACCGCGCCCCTGCGCGACACGCCGAAAAGCGTCACGGTGATCCCGCAGCAAGTGATTCGCGACACCGCCGCCACCAGCCTGGCGGATGCGTTGCGTACCACCCCAGGCATCACGTTCGGCGCTGGCGAAGGCGGCAACCCGAACGCCGATCGCCCGATCATTCGCGGCTTCAACGCTGAAAGCGATGTCTTCATTGATGGCATGCGCGACGTGGCGGCGCAAAGCCGCGAGATTTTCAATGTCGAATCTGTCGAGATCAGCAAGGGCCCAGGCTCCGCGTTCACCGGCGCAGGTTCTACGGGTGGCAGCCTGAACCTGATCACCAAAGGTGCGCACTTGGGCGATGCCTATAACGGCGGTTACACCTTCGGCTCGGACCAGACGCAACGCTACACGCTGGACGTCAACCAGCAGATGACTGATACCTCAGCCGTGCGCCTGAACCTGATGAAGCACGACGCCAACGTCGCAGGCCGTAACGATGTGGACGTCAGCCGCTGGGGCTTTGCGCCATCTTTTGCTTTTGGTCTGGGAACGGACACGCGGGTCAAACTCGATTATTACCATTTGTCCACGGACGATATGCCTGACTACGGCATCCCGTTGACCAGCACGCCGGGGCGCAGCAAATACATCGTCGACAAGCCCGCTCACGTCAACGAGAACAACTTCTATGGCCTGACCGGTCGCGATTACCGTAAGAGTGTCAATGACAGCGGCACGTTCCGGGTCGAGCATGACCTCAATGACAATCTGACCCTGTCCAACAGCTTGCGCATGTCCCGCTCGACACTCGATTACATCGTCACCAACCCGGACGACAGCCGTGGCAACGTCGCCAACGGTCTTGTGTCGCGCTCGGCCAAGAGCCGCAACTCGACCTCCAGCGGCTTCGTCAATCAGACTGACCTGCAAGCGAAATTCAACACCGGTTGGGTCGAACACAGCCTGGTCACCGGCGTCGAGTTTTCGTACCAGGACACGCACAACCGCGCCTACAACGTGCTGTCTGCGACGGGAGGCACTATCGGTTCCACGTGTAATGCGGCGCTGCTCAGGTCCGCAGACTGTACAAGTCTCTACGACCCGAGCCCGAAAGACCCGTGGAATGGCACCATCACCGACAGTCAGGCGTTCACTGACACAGACACCAAGACCAGCGCCGCCTACGTGTTCGACACCTTGAAATTCAACGATCAATGGTCGCTGAACCTTGGGCTGCGCTATGACGACTATGAGGTGAAGTCCAGCGGCTACAGCACCGGTGGCCGCGGCTCGGTCGCGGGGCCGTTCAAACGCGAGAACACCAGCCAGCTCTGGAACTATCAAGTCGGTTTGACCTACAAGCCATTACCCAATGGCAGCATTTACGCGGCCTGGTCGACCTCCAGCAACCCGTCGGGCGAAACCAGCGGGAACGGCGGCCTGGAGCTCGCGGCCAACAACACCGATCTCGATCCGGAAAAGAACCGCAACTACGAGATCGGCACCAAGTGGGACTTCTTCGATGACAACCTGTCGCTGACGGCAGCATTGTTCCGTACCGAGAAGACCAATGCCCGGATCACTGACCCTGACAACGCCACGTTTCAGGTGCTCGATGGCGAGCAACGTGTGGATGGCCTTGAGCTGACCTACGCCGGCAACCTCACCAGCAAGTGGAAGGTGTACGGCGGTTACACCTACATGGAGAGTGAAATCGTCAAGGCCACCAACAAGGCAGACGAAGGCAATCACATGCCAAGCACGCCGCGTAACAACTTCAACTTCTGGTCCACGTACGAACTCGTTCCAAAGCTGACCGTCGGTGCGGGCGCGACCTTCGTCGATTCCCGTTTCGGCAACGAAGCCAACTCGGTCGAGGTCCCGTCCTACTGGCGCTACGACGCCATGGCGACCTATGCCCTGACCAAGAACGTCGATCTACAGCTGAACGTGCAGAACCTGACCGACAAACGCTACTACGACCAGGTGTTCACTACCCACTACGCGCACATGGCCGCAGGCCGGACAGCGTTGATGAGTGCCAGCTTCCACTATTAATAGAGAAGCTGAATCCGAAGCCCCAACTGCCTCTGGCGGGTGGGGTTTTTGTGTGGGACTGGCCCTGTGCAATCCGCGGTTCTGTAGGAGTGAGCTTGCTCGCGATGGCGGTGTGTCAGTGATGTCCTATGTGTCATTCAGACTTCCATCGCGAGCAAGCTCACTCCTACAGACGGACTTGCAACCACACAAAACATCCGCCACGGATGAGAATGCATGCCATTTCGGCGCATAATGCGCGTCGCTGCGGGTTATCGAGGTGAGTGAGGGTGTTGAAGAAGGTCTTGTTTCAAGTGCATTGGTTCTTCGGGATCACAGCGGGTCTGGTGTTGGCGCTGATGGGCATCACCGGGGCGCTGTATTCCTTTCAGGAGGAAATCATCGATGCGCTCAATCCCGACACGCTATTCGTGCAGCCGGCAGAGCATCGCCTGTCGCTGGCTGAAATGGTCAGTAAGGTCGAAGCCCAGGGCCATGACACGGTCTCGATGTTTCGTATCGAAACCGAGGGCAATCGCGTCGCTCAGGTCTGGTTCAAGCCGGCGCCGGGTGAGCGTCGCGGCGTGATGCGCAACTTCGACCCTTACACCGGCGAGTTCAAGGACGACGCGGTAGGTCAGGGGTTCTTTGCCTTTGTCCTCAACCTGCATCGCTTCTTGGCCGCGGGTGAATACGGCAAGCAAGTCACGGCGGCGTGCACCCTGATTCTGGTGTTCTTCTGCCTGTCAGGTCTGTACTTGCGCTGGCCGCGTCAGGCGTTGAACTGGCGCGTGTGGCTGACGCTGGACTGGGCGAAAAAGGGACGCAGTTTCAACTGGGACCTGCACTCGGTGTTCGGCACTTGGTGCCTGATCATCTACCTGCTGCTGGCAATCACCGGCCTGAACTGGTCGTATGACTGGGTCAGCAACGGCTTGAACACACTCATCGGTGACCCTCCCATCGCGGGCGAACAACGTCGGGGTGGCGGTGGACCTCGCCCTGGGCCTGGCCCGAAAGACGTGGCGCGGGTTGATGCTCAAGCGCAAGATTACGACGCCATCTGGAACACGATTCAGCAAGCTGCTGGCCCGGACCTCAAGGCTTATAACCTGCGCATGCCCCAAGGGCCGGGGCAGATGGCGACCGTCTTCTACCTGCTCAAGACAGCACCGCACCCCCGCGCGCTGAATCAGATGACCCTCGACCCGGTGAACGGCGAGCTCAAGGCCAACACGCGCTACACCGACAAGGGCTATGGCGCGCAGCTGCTGGTCAGCAATTACGCGTTGCACACGGGCAGTTATTGGGGGTTGACCGGCCGCCTCGTCATTACTGTCGCGGCGCTGATGATGCCGCTGTTTTTCGTCACCGGCTGGTTGCTGTACCTGGACCGTCGTCGCAAGAAGCGCGATATCCGCAACGCCCGAGGTGAAGTTGCAGTGTCGACTGCGAGCGCTCAGGGCAGTCAAGGCCCAGCGTGGTTGATCGGCTTTGCCAGCCAGAGCGGTTTCGCCGAGCAACTGGCGTGGCAGACCGCGGGGCAATTGCAGTCGGCGGGCTTGCCGGTGCGCGTGGAGCGTCTGGCGGACGTCACCGAGCAGGACCTGAACCAGAGCCAGAATGCGCTGTTCGTGGTCAGCACCTTCGGCGATGGCGAAGCGCCCGACAGCGCCCGGGGGTTCGAACGCAAGTTGCTGGGCCGCCCACTGGCGCTGGACAACCTCAGTTATGCGGTGCTCGGCCTGGGCGATCGTCAGTACCAACAGTTCTGTGGTTTCGCCCAGCGCCTGCACGGCTGGTTGACCGAACGCGGCGGCCATTCCTTATTTGCCCCGGTCGAAGTGGACGCTGGCGACAGCGCTGCCCTGCAGCATTGGCAGCAACAGCTGGGCGAACTGACTGGCACGACACCCGCCAGCCCGTGGCAGGCCGCGGCTTATGAAAACTGGACGTTGAGCCAGCGCCAGTGGCTGAACGAAGGCAGCGTCGGCTCGAAAGTGTTCTTGCTCGGGCTCACATCTGAAAGCCCGGTGCACTGGGAGGCGGGCGATCTGGTCGAAGTCTTGCCCCGCAACGCGCCACAGGCAGTCGAACAGTTTCTCGTCGGGTTGGGCATCGCGACCGAAACCCCCGTCGTGATCGATGGCTTGAACGAAACCCTCGGCCAGGCGCTCAGCCGTCGTCAGTTGCCGACCAGTCGCAGTCATTTGGTGGGTCTGCACGCGCAAGCATTGGTCGATGCGTTGGTGCCGTTGGCCATGCGCGAATATTCCATCGCGTCGATTCCCGACGACGGCTTACTGCAACTGATCGTACGCCAGGAATTACACCCCGATGGCAGCTTGGGACTGGGCTCCGGGTGGCTCACTGAACACGCCGCCCTTGGCGGCGCGATCAGCCTGCGGGTGCGTCGCAACAGCAGCTTCCATCTGCCTGCAGACCCTGGGCCAATGATTTTGATCGGCAACGGCACCGGGTTGGCCGGCCTGCGCAGCTTGCTCAAGGCGCGCATCGCGCAAGGCGAAACGCGCAACTGGCTGCTGTTCGGCGAGCGCAATCTGGCCCACGACTTCCACTGCGGCGCTGAGCTGAACGGCTGGTTGGCGTCGGGGGGCCTTGCGCGGCTGGACGTGGCGTTTTCCCGGGATCAGACCCAGAAAGTCTACGTGCAGGACCGGTTGCTCGAAGCGGGCGATGAGTTGCAACGCTGGCTGGCAGAAGGGGCGTCGATCTATATCTGCGGCAGCCTGGAAGGCATGGCAACCGGGGTCGACGGTACCTTGAACGCGTTGCTGGGCGAGCAGGGCGTTCAGGCGTTGATCGAGCAAGGTCGCTATCGGCGGGATGTGTATTAAAGGCAGCGTCGTATCGGCATGGGGGTTCTGTATTGGAGCAGAATCCTTATCGCTTATCCGGGGCTGTCACGCGTCGGGCGTCCTGGCTTTGCCGTGGGCCGCCAGCCGCTCCAGCGCCGCCTTCAATTTCGGATCACGGATGCCCTCAGCGGTCTCGCTGATGGTCTCGGCGGCGGCTATCGAAAGATCCCGACAAGGCCCCGTCGCCGCCCGATGAATCGTCGCGGGGCGAACGCGTACTTCCAGGCGCGTCAGGTTGGCGAACTCGCTGAACAACACCAACTGCCGCACCAGGCGCTTCTGCTGATACCGCAAGCGCGTCGCCCAGTGGCCATCCGTGACCACCAATAGCAACCTGCCCTCACGCCACGACGCCACATGGCAATGTTCCCGGGCGGCCGGTTGCAATTGGCTTTCCAGCAGCCGCTGTAGGTGCGCCAGGCGTTGAGCGTGGTTGAAGATGGCTTTGAGTGGCCTGGCTTCGCGCAAAAGAACAGCCGGGGCGCGAGCCTGCAAGGGACGAAATGCCATGGACGTTGCCTGTGGATGCGAGGTCGGCATGTTATCAGAAAGCGCTGAACGGCCCTGAGCGCGACGGCACAGCCCCGCGACTGGGTGGCCGATTCATGAAGAAACATTAATCAAACTTCTGCCTGGAACGGGTTGAAGTCCGAAGAAATGCCCCTATTGTACTTCTGCCCCGTAACATTGCTGTGCCAGCATCGTGGAATAACGCCACTTTCCTCACCACCATTTCCGGGTAGAATGCTCGTTCGCATGCGGCCATGAGGGCCGCACGGGCGACTCACGGGGCCGCCCTCCATCTCTATGTGTGGAAGATCCTGTCGATATGTTTGCACCTTTGTTGAAAAAACTTTTCGGAAGCAAAAACGAGCGCGAAGTGAAGCGCATGCTCAAGACGGTCCAGGTCGTCAACAGCTTCGAAGAGCAAATGGTGGCCCTTTCGGACGAGCAGCTGCGCGCCAAGACCGAAGAGTTCAAGGCCCGCTTCGCCAAAGGTGAGACCCTCGATAAGCTCCTGCCTGAAGCCTTCGCGGTCTGCCGCGAGGCCGGTAAACGCATCATGGGGATGCGTCACTTCGACGTTCAGCTGATCGGCGGCATGACGCTGCATGAAGGCATGATCGCCGAGATGCGGACCGGTGAAGGTAAAACCCTGGTAGCGACCCTTGCCGTGTACCTCAACGCGCTGTCCGGCAAGGGCGTGCACGTTGTGACCGTGAACGACTACCTGGCCCGTCGCGACGCCAACTGGATGCGTCCGCTGTACGAATTCCTCGGCCTGACCGTCGGCGTCGTCACCCCGTTCCAGCCGCCTGAAGAAAAGCGTGCGGCCTACAACTCCGACATCACCTACGGCACCAACAACGAATTCGGCTTCGATTACCTGCGCGACAACATGGCATTCAGCCTGGAAGACAAATTCCAGCGCGAGCTGAATTTCGCCGTGATCGACGAAGTGGACTCGATCCTCATCGACGAAGCCCGTACCCCGCTGATCATCTCCGGCCAGGCCGAAGACAGCTCCAAGCTCTACACCGAAATCAACAAGCTGATCCCTAAACTCGAGCAGCACATCGAGGAAGTGGAAGGCCAGGTGACCAAACAGGGCCACTACACCATCGACGAGAAGTCCCGTCAGGTGGAGTTGAACGAGTCCGGTCACCAGTTCATCGAAGAAATGCTCACCGAAGTTGGTCTGCTGGCTGAGGGCGAAAGCCTCTACTCGGCGCATAACCTCGGCCTGCTGACCCACGTTTACGCCGGTCTGCGCGCACACAAACTGTTCCATCGCAACGTCGAATACATCGTCCAGGACGGCGGCATCCTGCTGGTCGACGAACACACTGGCCGGACCATGCCGGGTCGTCGTCTGTCCGAAGGCCTGCACCAGGCCATCGAAGCGAAAGAGCACCTGAACATTCAGGCCGAAAGCCAGACGTTGGCCTCGACCACGTTCCAGAACTACTTCCGTCTGTACAACAAACTGTCCGGCATGACCGGTACGGCCGACACCGAAGCGTTCGAATTCCACCAGATCTACGCCCTGGCCGTGATGGTCATCCCGCCGAACAAACCGCTGGCGCGTAAAGACTTCAACGACTTGGTCTACCTGACCGCCGAAGAGAAATACGCGGCGATCATCACCGACATCAAGGCGTGCCTGGCTGAACAGCGTCCGGTACTGGTGGGTACGGCGACCATCGAAACCTCGGAACACATGTCCAACCTTCTGCGCAAGGAAGGCATCGATCACAAGGTTCTGAACGCCAAATTCCACGAAAAAGAAGCGGAAATCATTGCGCAGGCCGGTCGTCCGGGGGCGCTGACCATCGCCACCAACATGGCCGGTCGCGGTACTGACATCCTGCTGGGCGGGAACTGGGAAGTTGAGGTCGCGAGCCTCGAAGACCCGACCCCGGAGCAAGTCGCGCAGATCAAGGCCGACTGGCAGAAGCGTCACCAACAGGTGATTCAGGCGGGCGGCCTGCATGTGATTGCGTCCGAGCGTCATGAATCCCGTCGTATCGACAACCAGTTGCGCGGTCGCGCCGGTCGTCAGGGCGATACCGGTTCCAGCCGTTTCTACCTGTCGCTGGAAGACAGCCTGATGCGCATCTTCGCCTCTGACCGGGTGAAGAATTTCATGAAAGCGCTGGGCATGCAGTCCGGCGAGGCCATCGAACACCGCATGGTGACCAACGCCATCGAGAAGGCACAACGTAAAGTCGAAGGCCGCAACTTCGACATTCGTAAGCAATTGCTGGAATTCGACGACGTCTCCAACGAACAGCGCAAAGTGATCTACCACATGCGCAACAGCCTGCTGGCTGCGGCGAACATTGGTGACACCATCGCCGAATTCCGCGAAGAAGTGCTCGACGCCACCATCAGCGCGCACATTCCGCCGCAATCGCTGCCAGAGCAGTGGGACGTGGCCGGTCTGGAAGCGGCGTTGAACAGCGACTTCGGCGTGAAGCTGCCCATTCAGCAGTGGCTCGACGAAGACGACAATCTGCACGAAGAGAACCTGCGTCCGAAACTGCTGGAAGCCATCCTCTCGGCTTACAGCGAGAAGGAAGACCAGGCCAGTGCCGAAGCGTTGCGCACCTTCGAGAAGCAGATCCTGCTGCGCGTTCTCGACGATCTGTGGAAAGACCACCTGTCGACCATGGACCACCTGCGCCACGGTATCCACTTGCGCGGCTACGCTCAGAAAAACCCGAAACAGGAATACAAGCGCGAGTCCTTCACCCTGTTCCAGGAACTGCTGGATTCGATCAAACGCGACACCATTCGCGTGCTGTCCCACGTTCAAGTGCGCCGCGAAGACCCGGCCGAGGAAGAGGCGCGCCTGCGTCGCGAAGCCGAAGAGCTGGCGCAACGCATGCAGTTCCAGCACGCCGAAGCGCCAGGGCTGGATCAGCCGGTCGCGCTGGTGGGTGAAGAGGGTGACGACGTGGCGGTTGCTGCCGCTGCCCTGTCGCCGGTTCGCAATGATCAGAAACTGGGCCGCAACGAGCTGTGCTGGTGTGGTTCGGGCAAGAAATTTAAGCACTGCCACGGCCAAATTAACTAAGTAGCGGCCGGGCTGTAGCCTTGACGTAACACCACGCCGCGACCGGCCCAGCCGTCGCGGCGTTTTTCAATCGATTGAGTCGTCTCCGGCCACGCTGGGCGGAATGACATTTTTCAAGGAGCGCATTTCATGGCTGTTGGTCTCGGTCCTCTGCCGACATTGCACCCGGTTCCCGGTTTCGAACTCGGCATCGCCTCTGCCGGCATCAAGCGCCCTGGGCGCAAGGACGTGGTCGTCATGCGCTGCGCCGAAGGCTCCAGCGTCGCAGGCGTATTCACCCTGAACGCGTTTTGCGCTGCGCCGGTGATCCTGTCCAAGCAACGTGTGGGCGGTGCCGTGCGCTACTTGCTGACCAACACCGGTAATGCCAACGCGGGCACCGGTGAGCCGGGCCTGCGCGCTGCCGAGCGCACCACCGCCAAACTGGCGGAAATCACGGGTGTGGATGCCAGCGCCGTGCTGCCGTTTTCGACTGGCGTGATCGGCGAGCCGCTGCCCGTGGAAAAGATCGAAGGCGCATTGCAAGCTGCGCTGGACGACCTGTCGGTGGATAACTGGGCGGCGGCGGCCACCGGCATCATGACCACCGACACCCTGCCAAAAGGCGCCAGCCGTCAGTTTCAGATCGATGGCGTGACCGTCACCGTAACCGGCATCAGCAAGGGCGCGGGCATGATCCGCCCGAACATGGCGACCATGCTCGGCTACATCGCCACTGACGCCAAAGTGTCCCAGAGCGTGTTGCAGGATCTGGTGCGCGACGGGGCGAACAAGTCGTTCAACCGCATCACCATCGACGGCGACACCTCGACCAACGACTGCTGCATGCTGATCGCCACCGGACAGGCCAACCTGCCGGAAGTCACCGAAGCCAAGGGTCCGCTGTTCGACGCGCTGAAAAAGGCCGTATTCGAGGTCTGCATGGACGTGGCGCAGGCCATCGTCCGTGACGGCGAAGGTGCAACCAAGTTCGTGACTGTGGAAGTCAACGGCGGCGGGACCCATCAGGAGTGCCTGGACGTCGGCTACACCGTCGCCCATTCGCCGCTGATCAAAACCGCCTTGTTCGCCTCTGACCCGAACTGGGGTCGCATCCTGGCCGCCGTGGGCCGTGCTGGCGTACCGAACCTCGACGTAAGCAAGATCGACGTGTTCCTGAGCGGCGTGTGCATCGCCAGCCAGGGCGCCCGCGCCACCACCTACACCGAAGAGCAAGGCTCGGCGGTGATGGCCGAAGAGGAAATCACCATCCGCATCGAGTTGGGCCGTGGTGAGTGCAGCGAAACGATCTGGACCACCGACCTGTCCCACGAATACGTGAAGATCAACGCGGAATACCGCACCTGATTGTCAGGTAGACAAACGCTGCCGATCCGTCGCAACGCGGTACTTCGGTCTGGCGCTGTGATTGTAGGAGCCGGCTTGCTGGCGAATGCGGTGAGCCAGTGATGGATGAGTTGACTGACAGACCGCATTCGCCAGCAAGCCGGCTCCCACAGGAGAGTCAGAGGTGCCAATAGAGCATCGCCAGGATGTGGCCGCGTGGCAGCCGAATGATTTAGAGGAAGCTTTAACGTGAAACGCATCCATGTAGCCGCCGCGGTCATTCGCGGCACCGACGGCAAGATTCTCATTGCCCGGCGCGCTGACACGCAGCACCAGGGCGGCTTGTGGGAGTTTCCAGGAGGCAAGGTCGAACCCGACGAAACGGTCGAAGCGGCGTTGTCCCGTGAGTTGAAAGAAGAGCTGAGCATCGTGGTCGCCAAGGCGCGGCCATTGATCAAGATCAAGCACGACTACCCGGACAAGCAGGTGCTGCTGGATGTCTGGGAAGTCTCGTCCTTCGCCGGAGAACCCCATGGCGCCGAAGGCCAGCCGCTGGCGTGGGTGTCCAACCGGGAATTGGCCCATTACGAATTCCCGGCGGCCAATCGACCTATCGTGGCGGCCGCTCGCTTGCCGGGCGAATACCTGATCACGCCAGATGCATTGGAAACACCTCAGTTGCTCAAAGGCATGCAGAAAGCAATTGCGGACGGCATCAAGCTGATTCAACTGCGCGCGCCGAATGGCTACGACCCTAAATACCGCGACGTGGCCGTGGACGCGGTGGGCTTGTGTGCTGGCAAAGCGCAATTGATGCTCAAAGGCCCGCTGGAATGGCTGGGCGACTTTCCAGCCGCCGGCTGGCACCTGACCAGCGCGCAACTGCGCAAATACGCGAGCAAGGGCCGGCCATTCCCGGAAGAGCGCTGGCTGGCGGCGTCGTGCCACAACGCCGAAGAGCTGTCGCTGGCCGAGCAGATGGGCGTGGATTTCGTCACCCTGTCTCCCGTTCAGCCCACGCAAACCCACCCCGACGCTCAGCCCTTGGGGTGGGAACAGGCACGAGCCTTGATCGAAGGCTTCAGCAAGCCGGTTTATCTGCTGGGCGGCGTGGGCCCGGCAGAGCGGCAACAGGCGTGGGAACGCGGCGCGCAGGGTGTGGCGGGGATCCGGGCGTTTTGGCCGAAAGGGTTTGAATGAGCCTGATCGTTGGCCTGCGTTAATATGCCGGCTTGACCCGTCTCCTGCGGGAGCCGGCGTGCTGGCGAAGGCGTCAGGTCAGAGACAGAAACGTTGACTGACATACCCCTTTCGCCAGCAAGACGGCTCCCACAAAGGATCGCGTTCATCCCGGCGAGAGTGCGTCAATCCGGCTTTTTGGCAGGCTGCCACAAAATCTCCGCCACCCCCTGACGTCGCGCGATGATCCGCGCCGCGACGAACAGCAGATCCGACAACCGATTGATATACGCCAACCCCACCCCGGCCAGCGGTTCGACTGCGTTCAAATGCTGACAACGCCGTTCGGCACTGCGCGCCAGGCTGCGGCATACGTGGGCTTGGGCGATCAGCGCTGAGCCGCCGGGCAGGATGAAATTCTCCAGCGGCCCCACTTCCTCGTTCCATTGATCGATCGCCGCTTCCAGACGCTCGATTTCCGCTGCGTTCAACGCCTGATATTCCGGCATCGCCAGTTCACCGCCGAGGTCGAACAACCGATGCTGACAGGGTGCCAACACGTCAATGACGCCCTGAAGCGCTGGCGTGGTTTGCAGACTTTCGTCAAGCCACGCCAGCAACACCCCGAGCTGGCTGTTCAGCGTATCGACCTCGCCGATCGCCTCGATGCGCGGGTGATCCTTCGGCACCCGTCGGCCATCGCCGAGGCCGGTTTCGCCCTGGTCGCCGGTGCGTGTGTAAATCTTCGACAAGCGAAATCCCATGGTCTTACTCCCGGTCGTTCTGACCAATGATCTGAGGGGCGGGCACGTCCAGCGAATTGCCCACCAGCGGCAGGCGCAGGGTGAAGCAGGTGCCCTGGCCGAGTGTGGAGTGCACCTCCATCTGCCCCTTGTGATTGTTGGTGATGATGAAATACGACACTGACAGGCCAAGCCCTGTGCCTTGGCCGACTTCCTTGGTGGTGAAGAACGGCTCGAAGATGCGCTTGCGTACGCTCTCCGGCATGCCAACGCCATTGTCCTCGACCTGGATTTCCGCCCAAGGCGGATTCAGGCGGGTGCGTAGAACAATGCGTCCGGGCTCGGTGTCGTGTTCACGCTGGTGAATGGCCTGCGCAGCGTTTTTCAGCAAGTTGAGCAGCACCTGTTCCAACTCGTTGGCGGTGCCCGGCACGGGGCCGAGGTTTGGATCGAACTGGCGCAGGATGTTCTGGCCCTTGAAGTCGAAGCCGATGGTCAGGTCGAAGTCGTTGCTGGCAATTTCCACCGCCTGATCGATCAAGGCGGGCAGGTCGCACGGCGCCATCTGCCGATTGCTGCGGCGACTGAAGCTCAGCATGTGGCTGACGATTTTCGCCGCCCGCGCCCCAGCCTGCTGAATGCCGTCCAGCAATTGCGGCACTTCCCGCGCGCTGAGGTACTGATTCACCGCCGCCAGCTCGATGCCCTCTTGCTCGGCCTGCTCCAGATTCTTCGGCAGCTCGGGAGACAGGCGCCGACGGATGTTCTGCACGTTGTGCATGATCGCGCCAAGTGGGTTGTTGATTTCATGGGCCATGCCTGCCGCCAGACCGCCCACCGAGAGCATTTTCTCGGACTGCACCATCATGTCTTCCAGCGACAGACGCTGGGTGATGTCGTCGATCCGGATCACCACGCCGCGCCCGGCACCCCCGGTGAGCGGGTAAAACGTCAACGCAAAATGCCGCGTAAGGTCGCCTTTGACCCAAGTGACGCGCTCGATCTTGGTCACGGTATGGCGTTCGACGGTCTGTTTGATCTGCGGCAAAAACGCCTTCATTGGCGGGAACGCCAGAAAGATCGGCTGGTTGAGGGCTTCGTCCAGCGGCGTACCAGAGAGGGCGCCCGCTTCCTGATTCCACTGCGTAACGTACAGCTGTTCGTCCAGGGCGATGAGCGCTGAGGGCATGGAGTCGATGATGCTGTTCAGATAATTCTGAAAGCCGGTGAGTTTTTTCTCGATTTTGCTGCGAACCTGGACTTCGAGCTCCAGCTTGCGGTTGGTATGTCGGGTTTCTTCGGCCAGCCCCTGCGCCTGATCGTAGGCCTCTTGGGAGTCGTCGCGGGCGCGTTTGAGCTGCTGTTCGCGAGCCTCCATACGCGACAGCATCGTGTTGAAGGCTTCAGCCAACGAACCGATTTCGTCCTGATTGCCGGGCTCGGCGCGCAACGCGTAGTTCTCTTCCCGGGTGACTCGCCGAGAGAGGTCTTCGAGTTGATAGATCGGCTCGGTGATGAAGCGACGAATCTGCCGCGCCACGCCCGCCCACAGCAGAATGCTGAAGATCAGAATCCCCAGACTCGCGGTCAACGTGCCAGTGTAGAACGCGGTCGGCAACTCGCTGCTCGCCACCAGCAACAGATGGCCCGGCGCCTGACCCTGCTTGGGGATGGGGATGACCTGCGTATTGCGGAACTCGGTGATGCGCCAGCTTTCGAGGTTGCGATAGTGATCGGGCAGGTGCAGTTTGTCGCCCTGTTGCACTTGGGACAGCCGGTTGCCGTTGCTGTCGTAGACTGCCGCAGCGCGTAACGGGCCGTAGTTTTTCAGCTCTCTGAGCAGCGCCTGGGCGTTATGAGGCGAAGACAACGCCTGCTCGGACAGGCCAGGGTTGCTGATCAGCCGGCCAATGGTCTGCAGCGCTTGAGGGGCCATGGCTTCTTGAGAAATGTAATAGGCCGCGCTGATGAAGGTCAGGTTGGCGACCAGCAACACGGTGGTCAGCAGAACCAGCAGGGCCGCCAGCAGTTTCTGGCCGACTGGCAGGTTTTCGAGGCGCTGGCGCAATGGCATGGGGCAGGGTCATCGGCAGATAAGGAACAGGCAGGTTAGCGCTGTTCAGCGCCGTAGCAAACAACAGATGAACGCTTAGTCGCCGGGCAGACCTCTGGACGCCAGATGGCGTACCAGTCGCTGGCGAAGGGTGTTTAACAGAGGCGCCTCGCAGCCGTGCTGCATGGCTGCGTTACACACAAACCCCAGCAGATAGCTGATTTCGGTGCGTCGCCCTTGTGCGACGTCCTGATGCATCGACGAATAATTAGCCGCCGTTGCTTCGATCACACGACGCACTTCGTCGTGCAAGCCTTCGGTCGCTTGGGGCTGGCCGCAGGCTTTCAACACGCCCACCAGTTCGTCGCACAGCGCGCTCACTTCTTCGGCGCGGGCTTGCAACGCGCCATTGCGGCAGTCGTGCAGCACGGTCAAGGGGTTGATCGCACAGTTCAGCGCCAGTTTGCGCCACAAGCGTTGCAGGATGTCCGAGGTCCACTCGTAGGGAATGTCGGCGTTGGTCAGCGCGTCGAGCCATGGGGGCGCCAGGCTTTCTTGCGCGTCCCCCAGCCAGTTGAAGCCTCGCCCGGCGAACACCACGCTGAAATCGTCATCGCGAAACGCGCCTTCCGTGCTGGAAATAAAGATGCAGCGTGCATCGGGCAGCCGCTCTGCCACTGCTTGCTGGCTGCCGAGGCCGTTTTGCAACAGCAACACTTCGGCACCGGGGACGAGGCGGGTGGCGACGCTGGCCACGGCGCGCTCTGCGTCGTACGCCTTGCACGCCACCAGCAGGCGGTGGATGGGCTCCGGATCGTTCAGGGTTTGAGCGGGAATCTGCAAACGCTGGCGCAAGCCTTGCGCGCTGAACGTCAGTCCGCCCTTGGCGTGATAGGTCTGCAGACGTGCCGCATCCCGCAGTATCAAACGCACCGGCTGTCCTGCACGAAACAGCCGTGTGGCCCACAGCGTGCCGAGGCTGCCCGCGCCGAGGATGTGCCAGAGTGTCTGGCGCGTATCGGCCATAGGGACGTCCATTGATTCGTTCAACGCTGCACTTCCACAGATGTAAAAACCAAACGGCAGCGCAAGCGCGCATGAACGTGGGAAAAGTCTCGTTATAATGACCGGGCTTTCATACCGTCAAGTCAGGCGTGCTCCATCGACATGTCGAGCCGCGCCGCATCAATTGGAGAATTCACATGCCCTCGTTCGACGTAGTGTCCGAACTGGATAAGCACGAAGTCACGAATGCCGTCGACGGCGCGATCAAGGAACTGGATCGTCGCTTCGACCTGAAAGGCAAAGGCAGCTTCGAGTTCAAGGAAAAGGAGCTCACCGTCAACCTGACCGCCGAGGCCGAGTTTCAGCTGGAAGCGATGATCCAGATCCTCAAACTGTCCCTGGTCAAGCGCAAGATCGACGTGCAATGCCTGGAAGTCAAAGATGCCTACGCCTCCGGCAAGGTGATGAAACAGGAAGCCACGCTCAAGGAGGGTATCGACAAGGAGCTGGCGAAGAAGATCGTCGCTCACATCAAGGAAGCCAAGCTCAAGGTGCAGGCTGCCATTCAAGGCGAGCAGGTGCGTGTCACCGGCAAGAAACGTGATGATTTGCAAGAAGCCATCGCAGCCCTGCGTGGACACGAATTCGGCATGCCGCTGCAGTTCAACAACTTCCGCGATTGACCCCTCCCACTGCATTTTCGGACAGCGCAGGAACCTGAACGGGTTGAGCACGTCCGATTGCAGGTCACGTGAAACGATGGCGCTGCAAGGTGTCCTCGTTTCTGTGTTTCGTTTTACGCCCACAAGGAGCAATCAATGGATCTGGATTTGAATGGCCAGGTGGATCATCTGGTGAAGGCTTCCCAAGCCTGGATTCCCATGGTCATGCAGTACGGCAGCCGGGTGCTGCTGGCCGTCGTCGTGTTGCTGGTGGGGTGGTGGCTGATCAACAAACTGACGGCCAAGATCGGCGCACTGCTCGCGCTGCGTCATGTGGACCTGGCGTTGCAAGGCTTCATCAGCAGCCTGGGCAACATCATTCTGAAAATCCTGCTGATCGTCAGCGTGGCGTCGATGATTGGGGTCGAAACCACCTCGTTCGTGGCCGCCATCGGTGCCGCCGGTCTGGCTATCGGTCTGGCCCTGCAAGGCAGCCTGGCCAACTTCGCGGGCGGGGTATTGATTCTGCTGTTTCGTCCGTTTCGCATCGGTGACTGGATCGAAGCGCAAGGGGTCGCAGGCACCGTGGACAGCATTCAGATCTTCCACACGATCATCCGCACCGGCGACAACAAGACCGTGATCCTGCCCAATGGCAACTTGTCCAACGGCATCATCACCAACACCAACCGTCAGCCGACACGCAAAATCACCTTCGATGTGGGCATCGACTACGACGCCGACCTCAAGCAAGCGTTGGGCGTGTTGATGGAAATGGCCGATGACCCGCGCGTCCTGCAAGACCCGGCGCCTCAGGCCGTGGTTGCAGCGCTGGGCGACAGCTCGATCACCGTTTCGCTGCGGGTCTGGACCAAAACCGGGGACTTCGGTGAAGTGTCGAACCGCTTCAATGCCGAAATCCGCGACCGCCTGCGCGCCGCCAACATCGACATCCCGTTCCCGCAACGGGTGATTCGTGTGGTGCAGGATCAGCCGGAAGCGACTGCTCAGCGTTGAGTTATAACGCCGAAACGCAAAAGCCCCGACTCGTGAGAGATCGGGGCTTTTTGTTTGTGCGTGTGTGGGGTTGAACCTATGGGAGCCGGCTTGCTGGCGAAGGCGTCAGTTCAGATGCATCAAGGTGTCTGAGCCAGTGCTTTCGCCAGCAAGCCGGCTCCCACAGGTCTGTGTCCGCTCCTGCTCGTCACGGCCTGTCGCTTGCAGGCGTCTCCACAGCCTTCGGTTCCTCATCCGGCTTTTCCTTGCGCAGCTCTTGCCCCCAATGCAGCGCAATCATGATCAGGGTCGGGACGCCCATCACAGCCGTGACAAGGAAGAAATTGTGATAACCCAGTTTCTCGACCATCACCCCTGAATAGCCGCCGATCAGTCGCGGCAGCAGCAGCATGATCGAGCTGAGGAGGGCGTACTGAGTGGCCGAGAACTTCAGGTTTGTCAGGCTCGAGAGGTACGCCACGAACGCCGAAGTTGCGAGGCCGGAGCTGAAGTTGTCCAGCGAGATCGTGACGATCAGCATCTTCAGGTTCGGGCCCATGTCGGCCAGCATCAGGAACAGCAGGTTGGTCGCGGCCGAGGTCGCGCCGCCGATGAACAGGATCGGCAGGATGCCGAAACGTACGATGGCCAGGCCGCCGAATGCTGCGCCCACCAGCGTCATCACCAGACCGAAAATCTTGCTGACGCTGGCGATCTGATCCTTGGTGAAGCCCTGGTCGATGTAGAACACGTTGGCCATGACGCCCATCACGGTGTCGGACATGCGATAGGTGGCGATCAGGCCGAGCAGCAGAAACGCCTGCCAGCGATAACGCAGAATGAAATCGTTGATCGGCGTCAGCACCGGCGCCAAGCCGCGACGGCCCATCGACGACAGGCATGCGGCCGTCAACAGGGTGTAAAGGATCGCGCGCAAGAACGCTCGGTCTTCCATCAGCAGGCTTTTCCAGGTGGCGTCCTTGAACAGCACGCTGGCGAAATCGGTGTTGTACAACTGGGTGAACATCGCCGGAACCGACACCAGCAGAATGATCAGCACGAACACCGAGGCCAGTTGATGGGCGAAGCCGTAGCGGGCGGCGGAGAGCTGGGTGCGCAGCGGCACGGCAGGCTCGCGCATGATCAGCGTGGTGATCAGCGCAGGCAGCATCAGCAGGCCGAACAGCACGTAGGTGCCGGTCCAGGCCGAGTGTTTGTAGGCGAACCCGGTGGAGCCGAAGCCTTCCGCGAAGTACAGCGCGCCTGCCGTGGCGAGCAGGGCGGCGACGCGGTAGCCCGCCATGTAACTGGCGGCCAGCGTGGCTTGCTGACTTTCGGAGGCGATTTCAAGCCGATAGGCATCGATGGCGATGTCTTGGGTGGCCGATGAAAACGCCACCAGCACCGCAATCGCGATCAGCCAGGAAAGATGCTGTTGCGGATCGCAAAACCCCATGCCGATCAGGCCGAGGGTGACGAGTGCTTGAGAAAGTACCAGCCAGGAGCGCCGACGCCCCAGCTTGCCGAGCAGCGGCAGGCGCCATTGATCAAGCAGCGGCGACCACACCCACTTGAACGCGTAGGCCAGCCCGATCAGGCTCGCATAGCCAATGGTTTCACGGGCGACACCGGCTTCACGCAGCCAGACCGACAAGGTCGAGAACACCAGCATGTAGGGCATGCCGGCCGCGAAGCCGAGCAACAACAGCACGAATGTCGAGGGGCTGGCATAGACGGCGAGCGCGGCGCGCCAGGTTTTGCGGGGCATGGGCTGGAATCTGCCTCAGGTTACGTAAACAAAGCGCGCACTCTAACCGTTGTCCTCTGTCGGACGCCAGCCATGACGCTCCATATCCACACGATTGTTACGGATGGTCACGCCCTCGGCCCGCAAACGCGCCCGCTGCTCTTCGCCCGAAACGGTTCCGGCCACCAGACTGAGCTTTCCGCCAGCGCCGATCACCCGATGCCAGGGCAGGGTGCTGCCGTCTGGCAACTGGCTCAAGGTTCGCCCCACGAAACGTGCCGCTCGTCCCAAACCCGCCAGTTCGCCCAGTTGGCCATAACTGACCACTTTGCCTTCCGGCACTTGATGCAGCGTGAGGTAGAGCGCCGTGCGCCGGGCTTCCAGGGACGACATGCCCGTGGGGTCCATGAAAGGAGAAAGAGGTTCGATCACGTATTCGTTCCTGTTTAAAAGACCAGTTGGATTTTTCGCAAAGGAACTCAGGAAATTTCCTACGGTCAGTGATACCTGTGCCGGCGGTCCACGGATTGCCTCGATGTTTTCCTGAGGGATAATGCCCGATTTCCCGCCAACCAGAGCCCAGTCGTCGCTTATGTTGCCCAGAACCCTGCTGTGCCTCGCCATTACCAGCGTTTCCACCCCACTGCTCGCCGATACCGTCTGGTTGAAGAACGGTGACAAACTGACCGGGACCATCAAGGTCTTCGACGGTGGGAAACTGCTGCTCAATACCAAATATGCAGGCGATATTCCGCTGGACTGGAAAGAAGTCAAGACGCTGGAAAGCGATCAGCACCTGCTCGTCAAGCAGGATGCCCAGACCGGTGAGATTTCCAAGGCGCTGCACGCCGCTGATGACGGCAAGGTCACACTGGCCAACGGCGACGCCCCGAAGACCGTGGACCTGGCGAGCATCCAGCAGATCATGAAGCCCAAACCGGTGGTCACCGACCTGGTCTGGAAGGGCAATATCGACGCCGCGCTCGACTTCCAGCGTGCCGACAAAGACACCGACGACTACAACATCGATTTCAAGACCACTGCAAGCCACGGTCGCTGGCGTCACAACGCCAAGGGCGAGTACAACCGTGAAACCCAGGACGAAGTCACCACGACCAACAACTGGAACGCCGAGTACTCCCTTGACCGGTTCATCACGGACAAATGGTTCTGGGATGGTCGCGTGACGTACAAGCACGACAGCATCGAAGACCTGCGTAATCAGCGCACGGTGGGTACCGGCCCGGGTTACCAGTTCTGGGATGACGAATTGGGCGCGTTCAAACTCGGTACGCTGCTCAACCGCACTGACTACGAATATTCCAACGGCGAGAAGGACAATTTCTACTCGATCTCCGGGACGTGGGACTACAACCGTTACCTGATCGGCAAGAAGGTTGAATTCTTCACCAACGGCGAATTGGGCAAACCTATCAGTGGCGTCGCGGATTACAGCCTCGATACCGAAGTGGGCCTGCGCTACAAGGTCACGGAATGGGCGTCGCTCAACCTCAAGGCCGAGAAAAACATCATCAGCGGTTCCGATGACGGCGATCTGGACAAGACCCGTTACACCGCTGGCTTCGGTGTGGCCTGGTAAACGCTTCTTTATATAAGCCTGAAAAAGGGCGGTCGCGATTCATCTGGTCGCCGCCCACTTTGTAGGAGCCGGCTGGCGAGTGCGATTAAGCAGTCGACTCCGAGGTGTCTGGCCTACCGCCTGCGCCAGCAAGCCGGCTCCCTCAGGTACAGCGTTCGGTCAGCCACCTCAAAAAAATTTACGCAAAACCCCTGCAAAATCGTCACGCCTCCCCAATCTGGCACCCTTTAGCGATAACGATTATCGTGTGGCTCATTCGCTGCGCGTCGTCGCGCGGTCGTCGTATTTTTCGATCCAGGAGCCAAACTATGAGTGCCAAAGCCAATCGGGAGGCGCGAGCCTTATTGCTCAAGGAGTATCGCGGCGTGCTGTCGACGCATTCCAAGTCGATGCCCGGTTATCCGTTCGGTTCCGTGGTGCCGTATTGCCTGGACGACCAAGGCCGTCCGCTGATCCTCATCAGCCGCATCGCTCAACACACCCACAACCTGCAACTCGACCCCAAGTGCTCGATGATCGTGGGCGAGCGCGAAGCTGAGGACGTTCAGTCCGTGGGCCGCGTAACGGTCATGGCCGAGGGGCGCAAAATCACCGACGAGGCCGCCATCGAAGCGGCCGCGCAGCGTTATTACCGCTACTTCCCCGAGTCGGAAAGCTACCACCGCGCTCACGATTTCGACTTCTGGGTGCTGCACCCGGTGCGCTACCGCTACATCGGCGGCTTTGGTGCGATTCACTGGCTGGACGACATTGCGTTGGCCAACCCCTTTGCGGGCGCGGCGGAAACCGGCATGGTCGATCACATGAACGAAGATCACGCCAAAGCCATCGCCCACTACGTCGAGTTGGCGAATTTGCCCCAGGCCGAACCTGCCGTTCTGGTGGGCATAGACAGTGAAGGCATGCACCTGCGAATCGGTCAGAGCCTGCACTGGCTGGCCTTCGCCGAGCCGTGTAATACGCCGACACAAGTGCGCCAGGCCTTGGTTCATCTGGCCCACGCCGAAAAATGGCCGACCGTTGAAGCGGCCGACGCTTGAATTAACGACTTTGCGACTTCACCTAGTGTCTACTGGAAGCCTTCTTCCGTTGAGGACACTATTTGATGCGTGCTTTTCTACTGCTTTTGTTGCTTTTTCCGGTGCTCGAGCTGTTCGTGCTGGTGAAAGTCGGGATGTCGATCGGCTTTCTGCCGACCTTCCTGCTGGTCGTTGCCGGTTCCATGCTGGGGATATTCGTGGTTCGCGTTGCGGGCCTCGCGACGGCCATGCGCGCTCGCGAAAGCCTGGCGCGGGGCGAGCTGCCGGCACAGCAAATGATGGACGGGCTGATGATGACGGTCGGCGGCGGCCTGCTGGTCTTGCCGGGTTTTATCAGCGATGCGCTGGGTCTGATCTGCCTGCTGCCGTTCACCCGCCGAGTGCTGGCGAACAAAGTGCGACAGCGTGCCGAGGCCTCGGCCTCACGTCAGCGGGCGTTCGCCGATGACCTGCGATCGGCCGGTTCGACGCATCCTGGCGCCAGCCGTCCGGGTGCCCGTCCGCCAGAGGTGATCGAAGGTGAGGTCATCGAGGGCGAGTATGAGCCTGTCGATAAAAAGTGATATTTGCCTACAACGCCACGGCACCTTCGGGTGCCGTGTTCGTTTCGCCCCTTCAAAACGTAAAAAAAATCTTCGCTCAGCCTTGTAATCAGCTTGCTCGCCCTTATGTATGGGTCACCGCAAGGTTTCTGGCGCATTTCGTCAGACCGTATTCTGCGGTTCGCCTGCGAACCGCAACCGGCAAGCCCGGATGTTTTAACCACCTGGTGCCAACACCGGGCGTTCAAAAACCATAATTAGGAGATCGACAATGAAGCTTCGTCCTCTGCATGACCGCGTCGTAATCCGTCGCAGCGAAGAAGAAACCAAGACTGCTGGCGGTATCGTTCTGCCGGGTTCGGCTGCCGAGAAACCAAACCGTGGCGAAATCATCGCCGTCGGTACCGGCCGCATCCTGGACAACGGTGAAGTACGTGCGCTGGCCGTGAAAGTGGGTGACAAAGTGGTGTTCGGCCCTTACTCCGGCAGCAACACTGTGAAAGTAGACGGCGAAGACCTGCTGGTGATGAGCGAGAACGAAATTCTCGCGGTCGTCGAAGGCTGAGTTGATACCCCGCATTTCCCGTTACTACAAAGTATTTAAGGAATAACGATCATGGCTGCTAAAGAAGTTAAATTCGGCGACGCTGGCCGTAAAAAGATGCTGGCTGGTGTGAACGTCCTGGCCGACGCCGTTAAAGCGACCCTGGGCCCGAAAGGCCGTAACGTCATTATCGAGAAAAGCTTCGGCGCGCCGCTGATCACCAAAGACGGTGTATCGGTCGCCAAAGAAATCGAACTGAAAGATCGTTTCGAAAACATGGGCGCGCAGCTGGTCAAAGACGTTGCCTCCCGTGCTAACGATGACGCCGGTGACGGCACCACCACTGCAACCGTTCTGGCTCAAGCCATCGTCAACGAAGGCCTGAAAGCCGTCGCTGCCGGCATGAACCCGATGGACCTCAAGCGCGGCATCGACAAGGCCACCATCGCCATCGTTGCCCAGCTCAAAGCCCTGTCCAAGCCGTGCACCGACACCAAAGCCATCGCGCAGGTCGGCACCATCTCGGCCAACTCTGACAATTCCATCGGCGACATCATTGCCGAAGCCATGGAAAAAGTGACCAAAGACGGCGTCATCACCGTTGAGGAAGGTTCGGGTCTGGAGAACGAACTGTCGGTCGTCGAAGGTATGCAATTCGACCGTGGCTACCTGTCCCCGTACTTCATCAACAAGCCGGACACCATGGTGGCCGAACTGGACAGCCCGCTGCTGCTGCTGGTCGACAAGAAGATCTCCAACATCCGCGAAATGCTGCCGGTTCTGGAAGCCGTCGCGAAAGCTGGCCGTCCGCTGCTGATCGTGGCTGAAGACGTTGAAGGCGAAGCGCTGGCGACCCTGGTCGTGAACAACATGCGTGGCATCGTTAAAGTCGCTGCCGTCAAGGCACCGGGCTTCGGCGACCGTCGCAAGGCGATGCTGCAGGACATCGCGGTCCTGACTGGCGGTACCGTGATCTCCGAAGAAATCGGTCTCAGCCTGGAAAGCACTACCCTGGAACACCTGGGTAATGCCAAGCGCGTCGTGCTGAACAAAGAAAACACCACCATCATCGACGGTGCTGGCGTTAAAACCGATATCGATGGCCGTATCGCTCAGATCCGTCAGCAAATCGGTGACACCTCGTCGGATTACGACAAAGAGAAGCTGCAAGAGCGTCTGGCCAAGCTGTCGGGCGGCGTTGCGGTGATCAAGGTCGGCGCAGGTTCCGAAGTCGAAATGAAAGAGAAGAAAGCCCGCGTTGAAGACGCCCTGCACGCTACTCGCGCAGCCGTCGAAGAAGGCGTGGTGCCTGGCGGCGGCGTAGCGCTGGTTCGCTCGCTGCAAGCCATCTCCGAGCTGCGCGGCGACAACGCTGATCAGAACGTCGGTATCGCGCTGCTGCGTCGTGCTGTTGAAGCGCCACTGCGTCAGATCGTTGCCAACTCCGGCGACGAGCCAAGCGTTGTGGTCGACAAGGTCAAGCAGGGTTCCGGTAACTTCGGTTACAACGCTGCTTCCGGCGAATACGGCGACATGATCGAAATGGGTATCCTGGACCCGGCCAAAGTGACTCGCTCTGCACTGCAAGCGGCGTCCTCGATTGCCAGTCTGATGATCACTACCGAAGCGATGATCGCTGACGTGGCAGAAGACAAGCCTGCAGCTGGCGGCGGCATGCCAGACATGGGCGGCATGGGTGGCAT
>NZ_DDHJ01000004.1:201942-639867 GCF_002338065.1 Pseudomonas sp. UBA1879
AACCCCGCTTCGGCGGGGTTTTTTTATGGGGTTTTACGGGTGTTGGCTTGAGACGCTTACTTTGATGCCCGTTGGGCCTATTCGCCACCAAGGCGGCTCCCACATCTTTTGCAACGTGCCACAGTCTGAAGGAACCCATTGTCCGCCTTGTGCGTTCGACGCGATATCAAGGCGGGCCCAAAGTCAGGCGATGGGGACTGTCAGGCCACGGCACGTTGCAGCAAATCTGGGAGCCGCCCTGGTGGCGAATAGGCCCAAAGGGCATCAGCGTAACGATCTAAAGCCGACTACCCAGAAACCCCCACCCCCTCAACCACCTTCTCTTGCCCACCCACCGGCCGATACAGCACAGCGTAATAAGCCCCCAGACAAATCAGCCAGCAGAACACCGCCGTCCAGATGTTATGGGAAAAGAAGTGCGCGCCCTGCAACATCCGCCCCACCGAGAACACCGTTCCCAAGCCGAAGGCAAAGATCAGCCCGGCCTTGGCCAGGCGTGGCTTGCGATCACGAAACACGAAGAACAGCGCAAACAGCGTAAAGCCTGTCGCCGCGTGGCCACCCGGCCAGCAACGGCCAGGCTTGTCGGTCGGAGGGCGAGGGCTGAGCAGCTCGCTGTAGGTCTCCTGCCCGCCGAACTGCGTCAGGCTCCACGGGCATTGCACTGAGGTGACTGCCTTGACCGGCGTGACGAAACTGGTCGACAGCGCCATCGACAGCACCAGGCAACCGAATTCGCGTTTCCAGGGTTTCAAACGTCCCACAAAGAACGCTGCGACGAATCCCACGAATGACAGCACGCCCAGCGCGATGACCACCTGTTTGGCGCGATCGTGCAGGACGTTTTCCAGAAAATAACTGTGTTTGCCGATGAACCCGCCTGCCGCAGGGTCGTAGGCCAGTTTGGCGATGTCCATGTCCAGGGAAGTCAGCTCCAGCAACAACAACGCTATGGCGGTGACGGCCGGGATGCCGAGGTAAACCCACAGGTTAATCGGGCGTGAGGCCGGGTGTTCGAAGACTTCAGACATGTTGAATCCCGTGTGAGAGCAATATGGAAAGCAGGGAGTGGACCGACAGCGTTCGGCAGTCTGTTCGCCAGCCTGTTGCGGAGCCGTGAACCGGGAGTGAAAAAAACGTTATGTGCGCTGGTGCTGGCCCTTGGGCGAACTTGGCCTTAAGCTGCCGCCAACTCTGACCCATTGCGCAGGTCGTCTGGTGCTGCGGCGGGTCATGCCGACAACCGCATATGGAGACATGCACCCATGAGAATTCTGCTGGTTGAAGACAACCGCGACATCCTCGCCAACCTGGCGGACTATCTGGGCCTGAAGGGCTACACCGTCGATTGCGCGCAGGATGGCCTGTCCGGCCTGCACCTGGCGGCCACTGAACATTACGACCTGATTGTGTTGGACATCATGCTGCCAGGCATCGACGGCTATACCCTGTGCAAACGCCTGCGCGAAGACGCCCGCCGCGACACCCCGGTGATCATGCTGACCGCCCGCGATCAACTCGATGATCGTCTTCAGGGCTTCCGATCCGGAGCAGACGATTACCTGCTCAAACCTTTTGCGTTGTCCGAACTGGCCGCGCGCATCGAAGCGGTGCTGCGTCGGGCGCAGGGCGGAGGGCGTCGTACGCTGCAAGTGGCTGACCTGATCTACGACCTCGACACGTTGGAAGTCACCCGCGAAGGCCGGTTGCTCAAACTCAACCCGGTCGGACTGAAGCTACTGGCAGTGCTGATGCAGAAGAGCCCGCACGTTCTGCGCCGGGAAATTCTTGAAGAGGCCCTGTGGGGCGACGACTGCCCGGACAGCGACAGCCTGCGCAGTCACGTCCACCAGTTGCGTCAAGTGATCGACAAACCGTTCGACAAGCCTCTGCTGCAAACGGTGCATGGCGTCGGTTATCGCTTGGCCGAGGGCCGTGATGGAGTTTAAGCAAAGCCTTGCCCAGCGGATCATCATTGCGTTCGCGCTGATGAGTGCGTTGGTGGCCGGCTCGTTCGCCATGGGCATCGTGGCGACGGTTCATCTGGTTGAGGAGAAGCTGATTTCGGCTGGCCTTGGCGGTGATCTGACGCGCCTGTTGCTGATGGACAGTGTTGAGGATTGGAGTCATCGGCCGGAGCCTGATCAGCTGTTCTATTTCAGTGGCGGCCCGGGAGATTTCGAGCTGCCCAAAGACCTTCGGCATCTTGAGCCCGGTTTCCATGAAGTGTTCCGAGGGCCGCTGTCGTACCACGCGATGGTCGAGGTGGTCGACGGTCGACGTTACGTGTTGCTTCAAGACCAGAGCGATTTTGAAGAGCGCGAGCGCGTGTTGTTCGCGGTCGTGCTGGTCGGTTTTGTGCTGGCGCTGGCGCTGGCGATTTTCCTTGGATGGGTACTGGCCCGTCGAGTCATGGCGCCGGTGGTGCGGCTTGCGCGTCAGGTGCGTCATCGCGACCAGTTGCTCGGCCTGGCACCGCCGCTGGCGCCGGATTATGCGGCGGACGAAGTGGGCGAACTGGCGGTGGCGTTCGATGCCACCCTCGGACGCCTGCGCGATGCCTTGACCCGCGAGCGAATGTTCACCAGCGACGTCAGCCATGAATTGCGCACGCCACTGATGGTGCTCGCCAGTTCGTGTGAGTTATTGCTCGAAAACCCGGCCCTCGACCAACGCGCCCGTGCGCAGGTCGAGCGGGTGGGACGCGCCTGCGAAGAAATGCGCGACCTGGTGCAAACCTTCCTCATGCTGGCCCGCACCCAGCGCGATGACGCGGGCATGACCCCGCAGTTGACGTTGCAAGGGGCTGCCCAGCAGCTGCTGACCCTGTGGCGCGAACCTATCGAAGCCAAGGGTTTGCATCTGGAGTATTACCCCGACGGCGCCTTGCAAACGTCGTACAACGCGACCTTTCTGTATGCCGTCATGGGCAACCTCCTACGCAATGCCCTGCACTACACCGATCACGGCTTCATTCGTTTGACGCTGCTGCCCAATGGCTTCGCCGTGGAAGACTCGGGCGTCGGCATTCCGGAAGAAAAACGCGAAGCGATGTTCCAGCCATTCGTCCGTGGCAATGAAAAACGGGGTGAAGGGCTGGGGCTCGGCTTGTCGTTGGTGCAGCGTATTTGCGAGAACCAGGGCTGGACCGTGAGCCTCGACACCATGGAGCCAAACGGCTGCCGGTTCAGCGTCGAGTTCGGTCAATCAAAGGACTGAAGCACCCGCTGACTGTTTGCGCGGCAATGTATACGCAATGTAAATGTTGCTGCGATTTGCCTATACGTAGCTTTATGCTTGCCCACTTTCCGGACAAACCTCGTAACATTTGCGCACATAAATGGATGTTTTTTTCACATCGTACTCACCTGAGCACGACGTAGGTCCACTTAGTTTTGGCGGCATCACTTACGGAGATGCAGCCATGAGCAAACGGATCGAGTTGGATTTTTCGCGCAAATACAACGACGAACATGCCCGAAAATATTTGCATAAGCATCGGGACGGATGGGCGCGGCAGCTGTCTGATCGTCGCGACAAGCAGCTGGCACGGCGTGCGCTGGCCCTGGCAGGCGAGCCCGGGCTGGTGCTGGACCTTCCCTGTGGCGCAGGACGTTTCTGGCCCTTGCTGGCGGAAAAAGCCAATCGGGTGATCATCGGCGCTGACAATTCAGCCTCGATGGTCAAGACGGCCTGCCAGTCGCAACCGACGGACGTGGTGAAACGGGTACAACCTTTGCAGACCTCTGCATTTGCCATCGACATGCCTGACAACGCTGTCGACAGCATCTTTTGCATGCGCCTGCTGCACCACGTCGGCAAAGCCGAGGACAGAGCGGTTTTGTTGAACGAGTTTCACCGCGTGACCCGCGACAGCGTGATCCTTTCGCTGTGGGTGGATGGCAATTTCAAGGCCTGGAAACGCAAGCGTGCAGAACGTACCCGCCATCAGGAGGGTTACCAGAATCGCTTCGTGTTACCGGCCGCCACAGTAGAAGCCGAATTCAAGAAGGCAGGATTTCGTATCCAGGAGCGCCTGGATTTCCTGCCGTTGTACGCCATGTGGCGAGTGTATCTATTACGTAAGAGGTAACAGGATGGCCGTGGATTTTGCAGCAGAGTTGACCGTTCCCGCCAAGGATCGCTTCGCCTATTTCTGGAACACCAAGGGTGACTGGGTGGAAGAGCCCAATGTGCGCCGTGGTGGCGAGAGTGGCGTGCAACGCGTGGTGTCGGAGAACGGCCGCCTGCTGTACGTCAAACGCCAGGTCGGTCATATCTATCGCAGCTGGCTGCATCCGTTCGGGCGTCCGACCGTGCTGCGCGAGCGCGATGCGCTGGAAGGGCTGCGCCAGCTTAACGTCAATGTGGCGCGCATTGTCTTCTGCGGCGCCGAGCGTGATGAACACAACGAATGGCGCGCGCTGCTTGTCACGGCGTCGCTGGACGGCTTCGACGAATTCGAGAACTGGCTCAAGGCTGGCGGTCGCGAGCAGTACGGCGAAGTGGTTTATGAGCAGATGCTCAAGGAACTGGCCGAGAATCTGGCGCGCATGCACAAGGGGCGCTGGCAGCACAGTTGCATCTATATCAAGCACGTTTTCGTGCGGGTAGTCGGCGAGGGCGCCAATGCCAAACCCGAAGTCGCCCTGCTGGATCTGGAGAAATGCCGTCAGCGGCTGACCGCTTACGGGGCGGCTCAACATGACATGAAGCAGCTGCGTCGCCATTCGTCGTTTGCACCAGCGGACTGGAGCAAGCTCGTCTACTTTTACGAAACGGCGTTTGGCAGCCCCATCAAAGGTTTAGAGCGATGAAGTTAGAACTGGCGCGAGGTTTGTTTTTGGTCGGGGCATTGGGCATCACGTCTATCGCCATGGCTGCCTGGGAGCAACCCAAGGCCCAGATTCTGAGTGCGGTCCACGGCGAAGGACGTTGTTCTTTGCCGCGTGTGGCGAAAGCGGCTTCGCCGGTACGGCCTGATCACGATTTGCTGTTGTTGATGTTTGGGTTGGCGCAGGGGGCAGGGCCACAGCACTGAAATCACTGTCCGACTGAAAAGCCCCGATGATTCGGGGTTTTTTTGGATTTGGCTTGGGATACTTTACGCTGTTGCCCTCTGGGCCTATTCGCCACCGAGGCGGCTCCCGTATTGGCTGCAACGTGCCAAGGCCTGACAGGCCCTATCGTAGGCTTTAGCGCCAGCTTCGATAGTGTGTCGAACGCACAGGGCGGACAATTGGAGTTCAAATACGGTGGCACGTTGCGAACACTGTAGGCGCGAGCCAGCTCACGCCTACGACGACTGCATCACACCAGATGCAAATGGTTGTCCCACAACCCCGCAGGTAACGCTAACGGCTGCGCTACCAACGTATCCTGCCGACAATCGTAGAACCGACAGCGCCCTTGCCCGGACGTGACGACGAACCCATCCTTCACCGCCCCAACCCCGGCGCAGTCTGGCAGAGGCGCGTCGAGCTTCACGAGGCCGCTGTCCAGATCCCATATGAAGAACCGATTGCCTCGCGGCGCCGTCAAGGCAACCAGCCGCAAGTCATCGTGGATGGCTACGCTGGCGGTGTAATGGGCCATTGCCTGCAACTGTTGATCGGCCACCGGGAACGCCTGGAACGGCTGGCCAGGGCGTTTGATCGCCAGCAGTTCGGCAGACTCGTGAGACGGCCCCATGAACTGCTGACCGGCGACGATCGTGCCGTCGCGGGCGATCGCCATGTGCCGCACACTGTTCATTGGCTGCGACAACGTCTCTTTGCTTAACAGCGTGCCGTCCCGCTGCATCAGCACCAGGCTCGGCTCCATGGCATTGAGGTTCATCTCGACCCGGCTCTCTGCCTCGGTGCGAATACCGCCGTTGGCCACCGCGAGCGTTTCGCCATCCGGCATCCACGACACTTGATGCGGGCCGATGCCGTGGGTGGATATTTCGCCGGCATGTTCCAGACGCTCGCCGACGAACCGATAGACGCCCAGCACGCCGCGCCCCGGCTCGGAGGTGTCGTTTTCAGTGGCGTACAGCCATTCGCCGCTTTTGTGAACGACCGCGTGACCGTAGAAATGGCGGTTCGGCCGGGACGTGATCGTCTGCAACAGGCGCCCGTTGCGCAGATCGATCAAGTAGCTCTCGGTGCCGGGACGTCGGGCGACGAACAGCGCAATGGGCTGCTCGGGATGATTGATGATGTCGTGGCAGCGTTGAGCAACCTGCGTGGCGAACACCTGGGTGCCATCCACGCGATAGCCCACGGCATAGTGCTGGCCGTTGCCGTCGTCACGGGCCGACAGCAGCAGTGGGGCCTCACCTTGCTTCTTGAATAGCGTCCAGCCGCCCAGCGTGCACGCGCTGAGGACGAGGCTGCCGAGCGCCAGAGCTTGACGTCGCAACATATCAGTCACCATCGTTGGCGTTGAAACCCAGTTGAATGCCCAACGCCTTGGCCAGCTCGCCCTCATGCAGGCGGTGGACCACGTTGAGGCTGTCATAGAACGCGTTCAACTGTTGACGGCCTTGTTCGGTCGCCAGCAGCTCGACCAGTGGCGGCTTCAGCGCGGCCAGCTGTTTGCGACTTTCTGCGTAGGCCGCGTCGATCTTGTCGGCCAGCGGTTTCTGCTCGGCCGTCAGCAGCCCGCGCAAGCCTTTGTTGTCCACGCCCACCCACACCGTCTCGGCGCTGGCCAGGCTGGCTTGCAGGCTGCTCAACGACGCCTTGCTGCGCCATGCTTCGGCCTGGAACGGTTGCGGCACACCTTTGGATTGACGACCCAGCGGCGTACCGAGTTTTTTCTTCAGCGTGTCGAGGGCCGTGACTTGCACGCGCAGCAGCTCGGCGATGGCTTCATGGGCGTCGGCGTAGCGTTGATTCGGGAACTTGCTCAGCTGCGCGAGCATGCCGTCGGTGCTGTTCCAGCGGTCGAGAATCTCTTCGGCCAGGGTCTTCTGGCGCTCGCCGATGGCCGTCAGCAAGGGGCAATAGCGCGCTTTCTGTTCGGCGGTGGCCATGTCGATGTCGGCGTCGAACAGGATGTATTCATACGCGGACAAACCCTGAACCACGACGCTGGATTTGGCCAGCGCATCGACGCCGATCTGCGGTTGCGCGGTCACCAGTTGTTCAACCTGACGCCCGACGAGGTTCTTTTTATCCGGCCAGAACTGAATCTGCCAAGACCGGTTGCCCTCGGCCAGCGGCCCGATCAGCAACGGCTGCAATTCGGCCCAGGCTTTCTGTGCATGAAGGAAGTCGGCACGGGCGCTGTCCAGATCGGATTTGCCCTCGCAGAACGCCAGGGCGCTGACGGCCAGTTGCCGATCCGCGTCGACCCAGCGGCTGTACGTCGGCAGAATCACTTGCTTGGCGATGGCCGCGGACGTCACGGCCTGTGGGTCCGATGGCGCGCAGGCACCTAGCGCAAGCGCGGCGAGGCTGGTGAACAACAGCTTGGGACGGAACATGTCCGGCTCCTTATCGTTTGAAAGGTTTTATAGGGAATTCAGGAATGCCAGCAGGGCCGCGCGCTGCTGGGCGTCGAACGCCAGGACCTGACGCTGCGCGGGCAACGCTTCACCGCCATGCCAAAGCACGGCTTCCATCAGGTTGCGGGCGCGTCCGTCGTGGAGAAATTGCGTGTGGCCGCTGACGGTTTGAGTCAGCCCGATGCCCCACAAAGGCGGGGTGCGCCACTGCTGGCCGGTCGCTTGAAACTCGCTGAGGTTGTCGGCCAGCCCTTCACCCATGTCGTGCAGCAGCAGGTCGGTGTACGGGCGGATCACCTGATTGGCCAGCTCGGGTTCGGCCGCATTGGCCGCAGTGGTGAACTGTGGCGTATGGCATTGCTGGCATCCGGCTTTGAAGAACAGATTCTTGCCTTCCAGCACTTGCGCGTCGCCCGCATCGCGACGGGCCGGAACGCCCAGGTTGCGGGTGTAGAAGGTGATCAGACGCAGAATGTTATCGCTGACTTCCGGCTCACCGTTCGGGCCTTCGCCGTTGGGCGCTTCGCGGCAGGCAGTCTGCGAGGGCGTGCAATCGTCGGCGGGCTTCAGGTGAGAGGTCAGCCCCATGTCGCCGGCCAGGGCGTGAGCATTCTGTTGATGAACGCTGGGTTGTGCCGCTTTCCAGCCGAAGCGTCCCAGCACGGTTTTCTGCTGAGCGTCGTCCCACACCCAATTCGGTGTGCCGGTAATCCCGGTGCCGTTTTCATCGTCGGGATTGGCGTTGGCCAGGATCGCCGCTTCAGGGATGGCTTCAAGCAAACCGAGGCCGATCATCGGCGGCGCTATGCGGGCGGATGCGCGAGTTTGCGGGTGCATCGGCCCGTAGCCAAGCTGGGTGATCTGCAATGTCGGGCGACGTAAATGGGCGGGTGTACCGTCGCGGAAGTGCACGGTCATTGAGTCGTATTCGACCCGCACCTTCGCCTCGGGGGGGACGCCGGGGATCGCCATGTCTTGCAGTTGCGTGCCGTAGACCGGCTCAGGCGTCAGGCCCAACTGCTTGATGTGTTCGGCATACGCGGGCGCATCGGGAATCGACAGGCGCACCAGCATCGACACGGCATTATCGGCGCCGGGCTCGGGCGGGTGACCGCGGCCATCCTTGATGTGGCAGTTCTGGCACGCGTTGGTGTTGAACAGCGGTCCGAGGCCGTCCCGTGCCGTGGTGGTGGACGGCGCAATGATCCAAGGATTGCGAAAGAAACTGTTGCCGACGCTGAAGTCCAGGCGCCGGACGGGGGAGAGGTTGGCAGAGGGCAGGGAGAAGGCATTGCGATCGCTTTTATTGACCGTACTCGCGCCGCCAGACAGTGCTTCCCCCGGTTCCGCAGCCGTAAAACGCGGGGCGTCATCGCACCCGCCCAGGGCGAAAGCCATCGGCAGGAAAAACGAAAAACGGAACCGCGCAGTCATACACATCCTGCAAAGGGGTGGAAATCGGGGCGAGCAAGCTTACCAGCCCCGTCCGTGATGAATAAGAGCAATTAGCGTTTGTAACTGCCTCTCGAAACGTGTTGTAACCAATTTGCTGGCAGCGCGGGTGCACGGCCAGAAATCCCCGTCAGAAGCCCGAAATGTCCAAGGACGGGTTCTCCACCAACAGTTGCATCATGCGTTTCTCGCCTTCCACGACTTTGAAACATCGGTAGTCGCCGATGCTGTCGAGCTGTCGCTCGCGCTCACGTATCGCCAGTTCCTTCGCGCGTTCGTAGCCGTAATGTTCAACCCTGAACGACTTGGTCACGCTGCTGCCGTTGCGCAGGGTGGTGCGCGCCACCCAATAGGCGATGCCGGTGTAGCAGCGGTAATGCACGCCGGGATAGCCGCTGGTGTTGGTGGCGATGATGCGTTGACGGATGTCGCGGCTGAGCTTGGGCAGGTAGGTCAACAGCAACTCGTCCCGGCAGGCATCGGCGGCCTTGCGCGCGGCTTCACGACCTCCGTAGCGAGAGAATGAGAAAAGCCGGTTGAGGGTCTTGCCATCGCGATAGATCGTCACTTTCCAGGCACGCGGTCCCTTGATACCGACCAGCAAATGGATTCCATAGTTGTTGGCTTTGTGCTTGCTGACGCGGCGCCTTTTATTGTTTCTCTTGGGCACTGTCTGTCTCCTCCTGGATGGGATGGGGTCTAGGAAGTGCGCATGATCGGCGGCGAATTGGGGGTGTTCAATCCGACAAATAATGAACAGGAAAAGGCCTACAAAACTTACGGAGCGGTCCTCAGAAACCCTTTATTTACTGGGGATTCCGACTGCTGATGAGGCACAAAAAAAGGCCAATCCGAGGGGGATTAGCCTTCTTTTGACGTTTATCGCAGATGTCGATCAGAACTCGTGATCGGCGTTGTCCGGATTCAGATCGCTGATGCCGAGTTTGCCCGCCGCCTGTTCGATCGCGCCGGTCTGTTTGACCAGCGCGGCGATGGCATCGCGCACCACTTGATTGCCGGCAGTGTTGCCCGCTGCGATCAACTGATCGAAATGCTCGCCTTTGTTGGCGTGATCGACGATCACCTGCAACTTGGCCTGGGTTTCATCCAGATCGGCGCGCAGCGTGGTGTCGGTCGCCGCATCAGCCTTGGCCACCAGCGAAGACAGGCTCGGACCGCTGACCTTGCTGCCGTCTACGCGGGTGTATTCGCCCAGGTAAACGTTGCGGATGCCCAGCCCGTTATAGAAGTGCGAATTGTGGGTGTTGTCGCTGAAGCAGTCGTGTTCGTCTTCACTGGAGTTGGCTTCCAGCGCGACCTTCATGCGCTCGCCCGCCAATTCGCCCAGAGACAGGCTGCCCATGCCGAACAGCATCTTGCGCACTCCGCTTTCGCCGGATTCACCTTCCAATGTGGCGCGGTAGTTGTCGGCGACGCCAGGCTTCCAGTTGCCGACCATTTCTTCCAGGTCGCTGACCAGCAGATCGGTCGCGGCTTTCAGATAGGCCCGACGGCGGTCATTGTGCCCACCTGTGCCGCCTGCGCCTTCGATGTAATCGCTGGCAGGGCGCTCACCGGCGCCTGCGCCGTTACCGTGCAGGTCCTGGCCCCAGAGCAGGAACTCGATAGCGTGATAACCCGTGGCCACATTGGCCTCGGCGCCACCCAGCTCGTTCAGGCTGGCGAGTTTTTCAGGGGTGATTTCGGTGACATCGACTTTGTCTTCGCCGACTTGAATGGACGTATTGGCGATGATGTTGGCTGTGGCGCCCGGGTTGCCCAGCGCGTGCTGGTAGTCCTTGGCGACGTAATCGATCAGGCCTTCGTCCAGCGGCCAGGCGTTCACCTGACCTTCCCAGTCGTCAATGATGGTATTGCCGAAACGGAACACTTCGGTCTGCATGTACGGGACCCGAGCGGCCACCCACGCCTCGCGTGCGGCTTTCAGGGTTTGGTCGTTCGGGGACGCGAGGAACGCGTCGACCGCCGTGCTCAGTTTCCTGGCAGTGGATTCGGCATCGCTGAAGGCGGCGAATACGATGTTCGCGTAGTTGGCGACCACCGCCTTCGCGGCGGCATCACTGGTCTGCGCGGGCGCAGCGGCCGGTTGGGCTGCAGGCGCGGGGGCCGCAGCAGAGGCGGTGGGAGTGGACGTCGGAGCGGCGGCAGCGGGCTTGTCCTTGCCTTGGTCGCAACCGGCCAGGGCGATAGCGATGGCCAGCAGACTGGCAGTTGCCAGGGGCGTACGAATCATGACGGAATCCTGCGTCGAGAGGTCTGTGAACGGTGGCGAACGCCAGAAAAAGCCGCGCAATGATGCGAAAGATTTGCATTCTGTGTAAAGGCCAAATGCCCTGAGGCGGGCGGGGAGGTATTTCAAGCTGTTACAGGGCGTTTCAAGTCGGCGGCTCGGTTCCTGGCCGCAGCCCATGGGCGCCGGCGTGCTGGCGAATGGGGTGTGCCATTCAACGCAGGGTTTTCTGACACCCCGCCTTCGCCAGCACGCCGGCTCTCACAGACATGCAACAGCCAGTTCCCATAGATCAGCTGGTGGTTAGAGCACGCCGATATGCGTGCGCTGAGCCTGCTTCAGATACGCCAGCAATTCCCGGGCGGGCAGCGGCTTGCTGTAGAAGTAGCCCTGTCCTTCGTGGCAACCCTCGGAAATGATGTACGCCTCTTGTTCGGCGGTTTCCACGCCTTCGGCGATGACCTGCATGCCCAGGCTTTTACCCAGCTGGATGATGGCACGCACGATGGTGGCGTCGTCATCGTCGTCAATCAGGTCCTGAACGAAGCTCTTGTCGATCTTGATCTTGTCCAGCGGCAGGCTCTTGAGATAACTCAGGGATGAATAGCCGGTCCCGAAGTCGTCAATGGCGATCAATGCGCCGGAGCGGCGTAGGCTGAGGAGGTGCTGCGCGGCGGTGCTGATGTCTTCCATCAGGCCGGTTTCGGTGACTTCCAGTTCCAGGCTGCGCGGCGGCAGGCGGTAGATCTGCAGCAGGTTGTTGACGACCCGCGGCAGCTCGGAGTGGTGCAACTGCACGGTGGAGAGGTTGACCGCCATGCGCAGGTCGGTGAAGCCCTGGTCGTGCCATTCGCGCAGCTGTTTGCAGGCCTGGTCCAGCACCCATTCACCGATGGCAATGATGGTGCCGTTCTGTTCGGCCAGCGGGATGAATTGGTCCGGCGGGACAAAGCCGTGTTCAGGGTGGGTCCAGCGGATCAAGGCCTCGACGCCCACCACGCGTTGATCGCGGTAGCTGATCTGCGGCTGGTAAACGAGGTGGAACTGGTTGCGCACCAAGGCCTCGCGCAGGTCTTTTTCCAGCTCACGGCGCCGACGCATTTCGCTGTCGACGCTGGCGATGTAGAACTGATAGCGATTGCGCGAACGGGTCTTGGCCAAGGTCATGGTCTGTTCGGCTTTTTGCAGCAGCTTTTCGGTGCTGTCGCCGTCTTCCGGGAACAGGGTGATGCCGATGGTGGCGCGCAGGCGGATTTCCTGCCCGTCCACGGCGAACGGCGCTTCGAGGTCATCGAGGATGTTCTGTGCCAGTTCGGCGGCTTCGTAGGGCTGTTCAATGTCGGCCTGAACCAGCGCGAATTGATCGCCGCCCAGCCGTGCGAGCGCGCCGAGGCGTCCGCTATGGCTGCGTAAGAGGTCGGCCAGTGCCAGCAGCAATTGGTCGCCCGCCTGATAGCTGAATTGCTCGTTGATGCCTTTGAAATCGTCGAGGCCAACGCACAGCACGGCCACACGATGCTGCACACGCCCGGCATCGATGAGAATCTTGTCCAGCTGCTGTTGCAACTGCTGTCGATTGGGCAGGCCGGTGAGAAAGTCGTATTGCGCCATGCGCAGCAGGCTGGATTCCGCTTCATGGCGCAAGTGCGTGTTGCGTTCGATCGAGGCCAGTAACTCGTTGGCAGTGTTGACCCAGATGCCCAACTCGTTTTTCTCGTGGCCCTTGAGCAACGGCAATTGGTGTTCGCTGGGGCGGTCTGGGTTGATGCTGGTCAGGTGTTCGATGATGCGCGACAGCGGTTTGGTCAGCAGCCAGTGATAGACCAGATACAGCACCAGGCCCATCGCCAGTGCCCGCAGTACGCCGGAGATGAAGATGATCATCGAGTTGATCAGGAAGCCTTCGCCGTAAGTCGCGGTATCCAGGGTGATGCGCAGGTCGCCGTAATATTCGCTGTATGGGCTGCGGCCCACCAGTTGCGTGGTGAAGCTGCGCTCCTGACCGAGAATCGGATCGGTCAGCCAGCGCGTCGGAGAGGGTTTGAGGTCGCGGGTTTTTTCAGCGAGTAACGTTTCGTTCGGATGGCCAATGGAGGCCATGCGCACGGCTTTGTCCTGAAACAGACCTTCGATGACCTGCATGCCCATTTCCCGGTCCAGGCTATAAACAGCCTGAGTGGACGGGTCCCTGAACATGTCGAGGATTCGCTCGGCGTCAGTGGCCACGGCCTGCCGGGTCTTGTAGGCGTCGTACACGATCTGCGCGCAGCTGAGGACCACGCCCACGATCAGTGCCGAAAGCAGCACCACACGCAGCAGCTTTACCGACAAGCTGTTTTTGAGTTCCAGCTTCAAATGGGCATTCCTTCATCCATGCTGGGTGACTGCTTGCAAGCATTGGCAATGCAGACCTTCGGGTCGAAGTCGTCATAGACCCCTGACCTGTTTCATCCGGATAACGATTCGCCGGCGGGCAGGAAAGGCTATCAACACTGTGTCGGTAAACGGTGGGCGGAACTTGAATGGTGTTTCGTCGATTCCGGATCGAGTCTGATATTAGTCCGCTATCGCTTTCTGACAATACATAAAGGACGAACAGAAGGCGAAAAAAAACCCGGCCAGGCCGGGTTTCTCTTGAGACCGCTGTTAGAGCAGTGATCAGGCAGTGAAGGTCTTGCCTTCGAATTGCTCAGCCACGAACTTCCAGTTCACCAGGTTCCAGAACGCCTCGACGTATTTTGGACGCAGGTTGCGGTAGTCGATGTAGTAGGCGTGTTCCCAGACGTCGCAGGTCAGCAGCGGGGTGTCGCCGCTGGTCAGCGGGTTGCCGGCGCCGATGGTGCTGGCCAGTGCCAGGGAGCCGTCAGCCTTTTTCACCAGCCAGCCCCAGCCGGAGCCGAACGTACCGATGGAGGTCTTGCTGAATTCTTCCTTGAACTTGTCGAACGAACCGAACGCGGCGTTGATGGCATCTGCCAGCGCGCCAGTCGGTTGACCGCCGGCGTTTGGTGCCAGGCAGTTCCAGTAGAACGTGTGGTTCCAGACTTGGGCCGCGTTGTTGAAGATACCGCCCGAGGAAGACTTGACGATTTCTTCCAGCGTCTTGCCTTCGAACTCGGTGCCAGGGACCAGGTTATTCAGGTTCACGACATAGGTGTTGTGGTGTTTGTCGTGGTGGTATTCCAGCGTTTCCTTGGAGATGTGCGGTGCCAGAGCATCATGGGCGTACGGCAGCGGCGGCAATTCGAAAGCCATGGTAATTCTCCTAATCAGGTCAGGTTGCGGTTAGCGCAAGGCCGATCACGGGCGGCCAGACAGAACATACGCCGGCGAGTTTTTACTCTTTGCGACGCAGGGGCAGGATCATAGCACCGGCCCCGGCCCATAACCACGCAACAACTGTGTGGGATAGAGGTTCCGGCCCACGGACAGGAGATGATGGAAGGTTCTGACGAAAGGCGTCGCGGTGACAGTAAACGTGGCCACGTCTGGGGGAGATTTCCACCTGTGCATCGCATGTCACGCCGTTCTCATCAACTGCACCGCCACGCTGAACATCATCACCGCAACCATCACATCCAGCAGCCGCCAGGTAGCGGGGCGTGCCAGCCAGGGGGCCAGCCAGGCGGCGCCGATGGCCAAGGTCGAGAACCACAGCAATGACGCACTGGCGGCGCCGGCGACATAAGCGCTCGGCTCGGTCTGTTGAGCGCCGAGGGAGCCGATCAGCAACACGGTGTCGAGATAGACGTGAGGGTTGAGCAGCGTGACGGCCAATGCCGTCAACAGCACCGCGCGCCGTGAGCGCTAGCCGTTGCCGTCGCCCTCCAACAGGCTTTGCGGCGAGATCGCGCGGCGCAGGGCCTTGGCGCCGTACCACAGCAAAAACACCACACCGCCCCAGCGCGCTACCGCCAAAAGAGTGGGGTTGTGTGCCAGCACGTTGGCCAGGCCAAACACCCCGGCGGCCACCAGCACCGCGTCACACAAAATGCACAGCACCGCCACGGACAGGTGATGCTCGCGACGCAAGCTCTGCGCCAGCACATACGCATTTTGGGTGCCGATGGCCATGATCAGACCGAACGCGACCAGCAGTCCGTTGAGGTAGCTTTGCCACATGGGAGGGGCTCCGAATTAGCGGTGATGCGAAGAAGAGGTGGCGATTATCTGGCTCAAGCCTGTATAAGAAAAACCAATAATGCTGATCGCTCATTAGGAAAAGTGATGTTCGATTACAAACTGCTCTCTGCACTGGCAGCGGTCGTTGAACAGGCGGGGTTTGAGCGCGCCGCGCAAGTGTTAGGGCTCTCTCAGTCGGCCGTGTCTCAACGCATCAAATTGCTGGAGGCGAGAGTGGGGCAGCCGGTGTTGGTGCGCGCTACGCCGCCGACGCCCACCGAGATCGGTGGACGCCTGCTCAATCACGTGCAGCAGGTGCGCCTGCTGGAGCGTGATTTACAGACGCTGGTCCCTGCTTTGGACGAAGGCGGCGCCCCCGAACGGCTGCGCATCGCTTTGAATGCCGACAGTCTGGCGACCTGGTGGGCGCAAGCCGTGGGAGATTTTTGCGCCGAACATCAAGTGCTGACCGAGCTGGTAGTCGAAGATCAGGACGTGGGCCTCAAGCGCATGCGCGCGGGGGAAGTGGCGGCGTGTCTTTGTGGCAGCGAACGGCCTGTGGCAGGGGCCCGGAGTTTGCTGCTCGGCGCTATGCGCTATCGTGCACTGGCCAGCCCGGGGTTCATCGCCCGCCATTTTCCGGAAGGCGTCACGCCACAGGCAGTGGCCCGCGCCCCGGCGCTGGTATTTGGCCCGGACGACTTCCTGCAGCATCGTTATCTGGCATCGTTAGGCGTCGAGGGCGGTTTTCAGCATCACCTGTGCCCTTCGTCCGAGGGCTTCATGCGCATGACAGAAGCAGGCATGGGCTGGGGGCTGGTGCCCGAGCTTCAGGTTCGCGCGCAGCTGGCGAGTGGAAATCTGGTGGAATTGTTGAGCGATCACTGCATCGATGTGCCGCTGTACTGGCATCATTGGCGCAATGGCGGACAGTTGCTGACGCGGCTGACCGATCATCTGGCGAAAAAAGCCGCCCACTGGTTGGTGCCACTGGCGGCGGAATGAGCGTCAGTACCCGGTATCGAACTCAAGACTGTCCGACGCCATTGCGGCGGCATTCGATGCGAACTGTATAGATGAGATGGAGCGGTAAATGAAGATTCTGGTCACCGGCGCAGGCGGCTTCATCGGCGGACGCTTTGCGCGTTTTGCGCTGGAGCAGGGGCTGAGCGTTCGGGTCAGCGGCCGTCGTGCAGAAGGCGTCGAGCATCTGGTGCGCCGCGGCGCCGAATTCATTCAGGGCGATCTGAATGACCCGGAGCTGGTGCACGCGCTGTGCGAGGACGTCGAAGCCGTGGTGCATTGTGCCGGAGCGGTGGGCACGTGGGGGCGGCGTCAGGATTTCCACCAGAGCAACGTGCAAGTCACCGAAAACGTGGTCGAGGCCTGCCTCAAACAGCAGGTACGGCGGCTGGTTCATCTGTCGTCGCCGTCGATCTATTTCGATGGCGATTCCCATGTGAACATCCGCGAGGAGCAAGTCCCCAAACGTTTCCACAATCACTACGCCGCGACCAAGTACCTGGCTGAACAGAAAGTCTTCGGTGCAGAAGAGTTCGGCCTCGAAGTGATCGCGTTGCGCCCTCGTTTTGTCACGGGCGCGGGTGACACCAGCATCTTCCCGCGCTTGTTGCAGATGCAGCGCAAGAAGCGCCTGTCGATCATCGGCAACGGCCTGAACAAGGTCGATTTCACCAGCATCCAGAACCTCAACGAAGCCTTGCTCAGCAGCCTGTTGGCCGCCGGTCCGGCACTGGGCAAGGCGTACAACATCAGCAACGGTACGCCGATCCCGATCTGGGACGTGGTCAATTACGTGATGCGCCAGATGCAATTGCCGCCCGTGACCCGTTATCGCTCGTACGGCCTGGCCTACAGCGCGGCGGCAATAAATGAGGCGGCGTGCCTGCTGTGGCCCGGCCGGCCTGAACCGACGCTGTCGAGAATCGGGATGCAGGTGATGAGTCGAGATTTCACCCTTGATATCAGCCGCGCCCAGTATTATCTGGATTACCAGCCCAAAGTCAGCGTCTGGACCGCGCTGGACGAGTTTTGTAGCTGGTGGCAAGCCCAGCATGGCGCAGCGCTGTAACGCGTTGCGATTAGGGTGGTCCTAACCTTCGGCGGACAGCGTGCCGCCCTCCAAGATTCAACGGATTTCAAAGGGAAACGCATGCGCAAAGATCCGTATGACGACGTCGATGACGTCCCGAGCCTCAGCGCCAAAGATGACGACGACGATTTCATCCCGACCACCGCAGGCGCGCGCGAGCGCACCACGGTTTACTCGCGGACCACGCCCGTCGTGAAAGTCAAAGCCCCCGGCACCGGCGCCCTGTGGGCGTTGATCGGCGCGCTGTTCATCGCGTTCTGTGGTCTGGGCTGGTGGAGTTTTCAACAGGTTTCGCTGATGGAGCAGCAACTGGTCGCGACCCAGGAAAGCTTCGCGCGGATCAGTGAGGAGGCCGCCGGGCGGTTGCAGGACATCTCCGGCAAGGTGGTGGCAACCGAATCGGTGGCCAACAGCGGCGGCGAGGCGTTGAAAGCGCAGATCAAGGCCTTGCAGGATCAATTGGCCGAGCAGAACAAACAGCAGCAAGGCGTGGCCGGATTGCAGGGCGGTCTGGACAAACGTCTGGAGCAGATGACCGCTCAGGCGACGCAACAGCAAGCCACGAACCAGCAGTTGCAGGATCAGCTCAAGGCTGTGACGTCGGAATTGGCGGCGTTGAAAGCATCGGTAGCGGACGGTAAGTCGGCACAGGCGGATCAGGATCGTCTGGATGCCCAGCTCAAAAGCCTGAGCGCCGATGTGGCAAACCTGAAGAAGAGCAACAACAGTCAGGCGATCGAGCGTCTGGAACAGGACATGATCGTACTCAAAAGCGAGCAGGACAATCGTCCGGCGCAAGCCGCGTCGTCAGGGGCAAGCACGCAGGAATTCGATGCGTTCCGTGGGCAGATGACCCGGAGTTTGAACACATTGCAGAGCCAGATTCAGACGTTGTCGCAGCAGATCAATTCGCGAGCGCAGTAGCGGTTTGGCGTAGGCCCGCGACTTTGCTGCCCTGTGGGCCTATTCGCCACCAGGGCGGCTCCCACATCGGTTGCAACGTGCCATGGCCTGACAGTCCCCATTGCCCGCCTTTGGGTTCGCCTCGAGATTGAGTCGAACAAATCAAGCGAGCAACGGGATCTTCCGGACTGTGGCACGTTTCAAAAAATGTAGGAGCGCGCTTGCCCGCGATAGGCCCGAAGGGCATCAAATTATCGATTCAAAGCCCCAAGCCCCTGAAGCGTTACAACGCCGGGTAGTCGATATAGCCCACTGGCCCCTTGGCGTAGAACGTCTCGGGATGCGGCTCGTTGAGCGGTGCATCTTTTGCCAGGCGCGCCGGCAGGTCCGGGTTGGCGATGAAGGGCACACCGAACGCCACGGCATCCGCTTTGCCGCTGGCCAGCCATGCGTTGGCGCTTTCCTTGGTGAATTTCTCGTTGGCGATAAAGACGCCGCCGAACGCTTGTTTCAGGCGCGGCGACAGGCTGTCGTCCAGTTCACGCTCGCGGGCGCAGATAAAGGCGATGCCGCGTTTGCCCAGTTCCGTCGCAACGTAGGTGAAGGTCTCGGTCAGGTTGTCGTCGCCCATGTCGTGCAGGTCGGCGCGCGGCGAGAGGTGCATGCCCACGCGGCCCGCGCCCCAGACTTCCACCACGGCATCGGTCACTTCCAGCATCAAACGTGCACGGTTTTCCACCGAGCCACCGTAGATGTCGGTGCGCTGGTTGGTGCTGGTTTGCAGGAATTGATCGAGCAGGTAGCCATTGGCGCCATGAATTTCCACGCCGTCGAAACCGGCAGCCTTGGCATTCTCGGCACCCACACGATACGCCTCGATAACGTCTTCGATTTCCGCCAGTTCCAACGCGCGCGGGGTCGGGTAATCCGACAGCGGTCGAACCAGGCTGACGTGGCCTTGCTGCTGGACAGCGCTCGGCGCGACCGGCGCTTCACCGTTCAAGTACATCGGATGGGACACCCGACCCACGTGCCACAGTTGCAGCACGATCTTGCCGCCTGCGGCGTGCACCGCTTTGGTGATGTTGCTCCAGCCGCGCACCTGATCGTTGGACCAGATACCGGGAGTGTCCGGGTAGCCCACGCCCATCGGGGTCACGGACGTCGCTTCGGAGATGATCAAACCTGCCGACGCGCGCTGCACGTAGTACTCGGCCATCATCGCGTTGGGAACGCGGCCTTCGTCGGCGCGGCAGCGGGTCAGCGGCGCCATGATGATGCGATTGTTCAGTTCGAGTTCGCCAATCGTGATCGGGTCAAAAATCGTGGTCATTTGGAGAAATCCTTCAGGAGTCTGGAAACGTTGAATCCGCAGTTTTTTACGCACATGGCTGTCGCACTGAAGCTTGAAGCTCAGTTGGCAACAGCGGCCAGCCCGGCATCGCCGCGCTGACGGAAAACGATCAGGGTCACCAGCAGGGCCAGCACTGCCAGTGCGCCCGCTGCCAATGGCACGCTGGTCAGGCCGAGGCCGTGGGCGATGACGCTGCCACCGACCCACGCGCCCAAGGCATTGCCGACGTTGAAAGCACCGATGTTCAGGGTCGAGACCAGATTCGGCGCATCTTTGCCGAAGGTCACGACGTTGATTTGCAGGGCGGGTACGGCAGCGAAACAGGCGACGGCCCACAGGAACAAGGTCACTTCCGCTGGAATCAGCGCAACGCTGGTCCAGCTCAGAACCGTCGAGACCACGGCCATGGTGATGAACACGCCGATCAACGTGGCCGCCAGCCGACGATCCGCCAGCTTGCCGCCGATGAGGTTGCCGAGGGTCAGGCCCAGGCCGATCAGCATGAGCGTCCAGGTCACGCCATGGGGCGATACGCCAGTGATTTCGCCCAGCAGCGGCGCCACGTAGGTGAAGAGCGCGAACACCGAGGCGGCGAACAGCGCGGTCATGCTCAGCGACAGCCAGATGCCGGCGCCTTTGAGCATCGCCAGCTCGGCGCGCATGTCGAGTTTTTCTTCGTCACGTTTCGCGGGCAGAAAGCGAATCAGCCCGATGAACGCGATCACACCAATGACCGTCACGGCGTAGAACGTCGAACGCCAGCCGGCCTGTTGACCCAATGCCGTGCCCAGCGGCACCCCCAGCACGTTGGCGAGGGTCAGGCCGGTGAACATCAGGGCCACGGCGGAGGCACGGCGGTTGGCCGGCACCAGCCCCGCGGCGACCACCGAACCGATGCCGAAGAACGCGCCATGACACAGGGCCGTGATCACCCGGGCGAACATCAGCACGTTGTAATCGGTGGCAACGGCGCAGAGCAGGTTACCGACGATGAAGATGCCCATCAGGATCACCAGCGCGGCTTTGCGCGGCAAGCGTGAGGTGGCCATGGCCATGAACGGCGCGCCGATCGCGACGCCCAATGCGTAACCGGTGACCAGCCAGCCTGCGCCGGGAATGCTCACGCCCAGGTCAGCAGCAACGTCGGGCAGCAGGCCCATGATGACGAACTCGGTCGTGCCGATGGCAAAGGCGCTCAGGGCCAGAATAAGGAGTGAAAGAGGCACGCGGCGTCTCCTGTGAATGGGTTCAGAGCTGTTCAGTCAGCTCTTTCAAAAACGCCTGAACGGCGTCTTCGTTACGTTTGAAGAAATGCCACTGACCATGCTTTTTGCTCGTGATCAGCCCGGCGCGTTGCAGCGTTGACAAATGGGCGGAAATGGTCGATTGCGAAAGCCCGGCGCGTTGGTCGATCTGACCCGCGCAGACGCCGCCATCAAAGGTGTGTTGTTGGTCCGGGAAGCACGTCGCAGGGTCTTTCAACCAGGAAAGAATCTGACGGCGCACCGGGTGCGACAGGGCTTTTATGATGTCGTCGAGGTCGATAGGCATGTCGTTCTCACTCCGCGTATAGCGGTATATCGCGATGGGGCGAACCTTATATCTGTCCATCGCGATATACAAATATGAATGTGTGCTAAGGGCTGTGTGAATGGGTATATCGGGTTATAACGATACGAGGTTGTAAGGAAGCGATGTAGGCTAATGTCGAAAACTTCAGTCGAGGCATACGTGTAGGAGTGAGCTTGCTCGCGATACGCCCTGTCAGGCAGCTCAATGTTGAATGAGAAATCGAAATCGCGAGCAAGCTCACTCCTACAGGGTTTGTCGAATATGTGAGATAGGCGTTTCCCATGAATTACCTCGCACACCTCCACTTGGGCGGTCAGACGCCCCCACAATTGCTCGGCAGCCTGTATGGCGATTTCGTCAAAGGGCTGCTGCCGGGGCGGTTTCCTGCCGAGATTGAGGACGCCATCCGCTTGCACCGGCGCATCGACGCGTTCACCGACGCCCACCCTGTCATCAAGCGGGCCATGGCGCGTTTTCCGGCTGAGCGCAGGCGTTATGCCGGCATCGTGCTCGACGTGTTTTTCGACCATTGCCTGGCGCGGGATTGGGCGCAGTATTCGGACGTTCCGCTCGGGATGTTCACGGCCAGGGTGTACCACGTCCTGGCAAACGAGCCGCAGTTGCCTGAGAGGCTGGCGCTCATTGCCCCGCGCATGGCGGCGCAGGACTGGCTCGGCTCGTACGTGGCGTTCGAGGTGGTAGGCGGAGCGCTGGCGGGCATTGCCCGACGCCTGTCACGCCCCGAGGGACTGGCCGGCGCCATGCAGGAACTGCAGGCGCTTTATGGGCCGTTGAGCGAAGATTTCCGTACGTTTTATCCCGAGCTGCAAGCGTTCGCTCAGGCGGCTCTCGCGGCGGAACGCACGTCGGCGGACTGACCGGCGTGTGCAGGTTGATTCGAGTCACCGAACAGCGCGGCGTGCACGGCTTGTTGCGCTTCGAACGCCAAGACTGCGCGTTCCTTCCCCTGAGACGCGATCGGCGTCAGCAAGTGAATGTGCACGTCACTCACCTCATTGGCGAACAGGCGACGCAGGTGCGACAACAAATCGTCATCGCCAATGAACGGGGCGATCTGGTCCGGCTTGCCATCGCGCAGGTATTGAATCGCCACCGGCTGCACAGCCACTTCGGTTTCGATCGCGCTGGACAGCAGGCGACCGTGGAACGTGCGCAAGCTGCGGCCATCGGTGGTGGTGCCTTCGGGGAAGATCACCAGCGAGTGATTGCCCAGCAGGTGCTGGCCCATTTGTTTCTGAATCAGCTTGCTATCCCCCGACCCGCGGCGAATGAACAGCGTTCCCGCCTTCAACGCCAACCAGCCTGCCACCGGCCAGGTGCGCACTTCCGCCTTGGACAGAAACGACAACGGGGCGAGCATGCCCAGCAGCGGGATGTCGGTCCACGAGACGTGGTTGCTGATCCACAGCATCGGCTGGCTTGGCACTTGGCCGCTGACCTTCACGCGAAAGGGCAGGGCGGCGGTCAGGCACACCATGAACCAACGGGTCCAGCGCTGGCGGCGGGCCATGGAATTGCCGATGCGCAGACGCTCCATCAGGGCGAACGTGCCGGCAATCGTCAACCCCAAAGCGATGACGCTCAACACCCGAATGACCCGCGCATGACTGCGCAACCGGCTCATCACACCGCTGCCTTGAAGTGGCGAGCGTAGCGCGGGCACAGCTCGTCGCGCTTGAGCAGGATGAACACGTCGGCGACCTGGAAATCTTCGTCCCAGCAAGGCTCGCCGCAGATCTTCGCACCCAGGCGCATGTAGGCCTTGAGCAACGGCGGCATTTCGCAAATGACGTTGTTAGGCAGGTCGAGGGTGGGCAATGGATTTTTCGGCTCGGCACGCAAGTGTTCGGTGCTCAGGTAACGTTCGCGCAGGCGCTGCATGATGGCGTGGGCCTGAATGCCGCCGTCTTGCATCGGGATGCTGGCGCAGCCCATCAGGTAGCTGTAGCCGCCTTCGTTCAGCACTTCGGCCAGCTCACTCCACAACACGGCGATGGTGCCGCCGTTGCGGTAGGCAGGATCGACGCACGTGCGGCCCAGTTCGAGGATCGGGCCTTGCAGATGGCCGAGGCCGTGCAGGCTGAATTCTTCTTCGCTGTAGAACCGGCCCAAGGTGTTTGCAGCCTTGTGATCCAGCAGGCGTGTGGTGGCGACGAGGCGACCGGTGCTGAGGTCGCGCACGCCGATGTGCATGCAATGTACGTCGTAATCGTCGATGTCCAGGCCCTGCTCGGCGCCATTGAGCTTGGCGTTGAATTCGCCGCTGAACACTTGAAAGCGCAACGCCTGTGCTTGCTGCAAGGCGTGAGGACCGATCAGACGCTCGGCCTGCAGGCGACGGTCGGAGGAGGTGTCTCGAATGCTGGCAATCTGAGTCATGTGGCGTCTCCGTGGGCCAGCCTTGGTCCAGGCCGGTCGACTGATTATTCGAAGCAATGCGGTACGAATGCAGGCTAGGGAGGGCCCGTGTCATCACCATTAAGCTTTGGTGATGGTTGCGTGACAGGGAAAACGCGACAGGCAATTGCGTTTGATTCTGGTCGTAGGCGCGTCCCGAGACCTGCCGCATTGCAGCAGTCAATCCGGTTTACGCGGTGTGCCAGACACATCGAGTGAGTCAGTTTGTTGCCGGTTCCCGGCAGATCGCGGGACAGGCCACGCTCCTACAGAAAGCGCATCGCGTTGCGCAGGTTGTCATCATTGCCTGCTAGGGTTTCGGGCATCCCGCATTCGAGACTCGTTCATGCGCCGTCCGCTATTCACGCTGTTTCTTTTTCTGATCGCCTGCCAGGCCGCGGCTCAAACGTGGCCGGGTGATCAATGGGCCGTCCATTCACTGGCATCGAGCCCAGCCCTCGACGATCTGGAGGCCTACGCCTTCCCTCCTCGCAATGAACAGGAACGCAAGGGCATTCGCACCGACGCGCTGTTGATTATCCGCGACGGTGAGGTGATCTATGAACGCTACGCAGGCGTGACGAACGCCGAGACGCCGCACCTCACCTGGTCGATCAGCAAGAGCATTCTCGCCACCGTGCTCGGCGTGGCGTTCGGGGAGAACCGGTTCAAACTCGATGACCCGGTGGCCAGATTTTACGGGCCGTTCAGCGCCCATCCGGCCATCAAGATCCAGGACCTGCTGCATTGGGCCTCGGGCCTGGACTGGCAGGAAGACTACGAATACGCGCCGCTCAATTCCTCGGTCGTCGCCATGCTGTACACCCGAGGACGCGGCGACATGGCGCGGTTCACGGCGCAACAGCCTGTCGCCTCCGCACCCGGCACGGCCTATCGCTATTCGAGCGGCGACAGCACGGTACTCGCCGCCGCATTGAAGGGGATGGTGGGCGACAGCGCTTACCCCGATTACCCGTGGACCGCGTTGTTCGACCCGCTGGGCATCAAAAGCGCGGTCTGGGAAACCGACGCCACCGGGACCTTCGTTGGCTCGTCTTACGCCTACATGACCGCCCGGGATCTGGCGCGTATCGGCTTGTTGATGCAACGCGGCGGGCGTTGGCAGGGGCGTCAATTGCTGCCCGGTGCCTGGGTCGATTTCAGCCTCAGGCCGTTCGCTTCCGAGACCGTGATCAATGAAGCGCCGGGCGGACACTGGTGGCTGAACAGGACCGCGAATGGCCAGCCGGGCAATTGGCGGGACGCACCGCCCGACACTTTCGCTGCCCTCGGGCATTGGGGGCAGGCGTTGTACGTGATCCCCAGCGCCGGGTTGGTGGTCGTGCGTTACGCCGACGACCGAGACGCCACTTACGATCACGACCAGTTGCTCAAACGAGTGCTGAAGGCCGCGGCCGGGGAGGTCGCCCAATGAGCACGCGCAAACGCTTCATTCAACGACGTTCCTTCAGCTGTCTGGCCATCCTGATCCTGTTGGCGTTGATGGCGGTGATCTGGGTCTGGCGCGTTCAGTTGCAAGCCTTCCCGACCATCATCAGCGCCTACACTGCCAAGGAATATTGCTCGTGCCGGTATGTCATGAACCACCCGGCGGACTACTGCGAGAGCTACGTCAAACAGTGGCTGCCCAGCACGTTGACCGAAAGCCACAGCGACAAGCGCATCACCGCCAGCGGCCTGGGGCGTGAGAGCAGCGCCCAGTGGCAGGGGGCGCGGCAGGGCTGTCGATTGCTGCCTGCCGGGCCATGAGGGCGAACGTCCCCGTTTGTCAGCGGTCAGACAGCCGGATAAGGTTGCCTCAATCGCGCCGCTGGAGTTCACATGCCCACATTCACCCGCCTGCTCTTGGCCGCGCTCGCCGTGCTGGCGCTGCCTGCCCAGGCAAATTGGTATCTGGACAACGAGTCGTCGCGACTGTCGTTCATCTCCACCAAAAACGCTGACATTTCTGAAGTTCACCGCTTCCTTAATTTGCACGGCAAAGTCGATCTCAAAGGCGTCGCGGAGCTTGAGGTCGAGCTGGATTCCGTCAGTACGGGCACTCCGTTGCGCGATGAGCGACTGCGTCGGCAGCTGTTCGACGTCAAGCAATTCCCCGAGGCGAAAATCACCGCGCAACTGGACATGCGCCCGATCAACGCACTGGCCCCCGGCGCTCAGCTCGAACTTCGCTTGCCATTACGGGTGCAACTGCACGGCCAGTCGCAAAGCTATAGCGCCGAACTGCTCGCCACGCGTCTCGACGACCGACGTTTTCAGGTCGTGACCCTGGAACCGCTGGTGTTGCATGCCGAGGATTTTGGCCTGTTGCCAGGCCTGGATGCGCTGCGCACGGTCGCTGACTTGTCGGCCATCGGCTTCTCGGTGCCGGTCGGCGCCGTGCTGATCTTCACGGCGCGCTGAGCATGAGAGGCGCGATCTTTCCGTGGCGTGAAGACAACCAATTCAATCTGCTGATCGACGGCCCTGCCTTCTTCCCGCGCATGATCGCCGCTATCGAAAACGCCCAGCAGCAGGTCGAATTGGAACTGTATCTGGTGGAGGCGGGCGCTTGCGCCGAAGCTGTGGTGCAGGCGTTGGTGAACGCAGCGACACGAGGGGTGATCGTGCGCTGCCTGTTCGACGACTTCGGGTCACTGGCGTTTACCCTTGGCCTGCGCAAGCGATTGACCGATTCGGGTGTGATCCTGCGCTTTTACAACCCTGTGAATTGGCGGCGCGGCATTCGCAATTTCTACCGCGACCATCGCAAGCTGCTGTTGGTGGACAAGGCGCTGGCGGTGGTCGGGGGCACCGGGGTGACCGACGAGTTCTGGCGCCCGGACCAGGACGCCAGTGAGTGGCATGAGGTCATGGTGGAAATTCGTGGCCCCATGGTGCTTGACTGGCAGGCGCTGTTCGATCGTCAGTTTCACGCCAACCCAAGGCGTCGCGCCTGGCGCCCGGCCGAAAACTTCGGCCTGCCGCGCTTGCCGAAAGCCCCGGTCAGCGGCGAGGGCCTCGGGCGTGTGGCCTACGCCGATTCGCGACAACACCGCGACATCCTGCAATCGCTGGTTCGCTCGCTGAACACCAGCAAACAGCGCATCTGGCTGGCGACCCCATACTTTCTGCCCACCTGGAAAGTGCGCCGCGCCTTGCGCCGGGCAGCCTCCCGAGGTGTTGACGTGCGCCTGCTGCTCACCGGCCCGCGCACCGATCACCCCTCCGTGCGCTACGCCGGGCATCGCTACTACCCCCGTCTGCTCAAGGCCGGGGTCAAGATCTTCGAATACCAGCCGTGCTTCCTGCACCTGAAAATGGTCCTGGTGGACGACTGGGTGAGCATCGGTTCGTGCAATTTCGACCACTGGAACCTGCGCTTCAACCTTGAAGCCAACCTTGAGGCCATGGACCCGGCGCTGACGATGGCCGTGCAGGAAAGCTTCGAGCGGGACTTTCTGGTGAGCAACGAAGTGAGCCTCAAGGACTGGCAGAGCCGACCGCTGTGGCGCCGAGTCCAGCAGCGGTTGTGGGGGTGGGTGGATCGGTTGGTGGTGAATGCGCTGGATCGTCGGGGCTGATTGGCTCTCACATGGGCTGAACATTTACCTACGGTGGAAAGACAGGAAATTCCCGATGGGTCTGGCGGGCCTGGAGGCTCTTGAATTGATCTTCAATGTATCAACCCGCATCGCATGCGCGCCGTTTTCATCAATGACCCCGAGCGTTGAGGAGTCTCCACCGTCCAGATTCCATGATGACGCTGCCACAAGCCCTGGTTCGGAATCACCGTTAACTGGATTGTCATTCAATGCGTCAAGGCGAGTCATGACAGCCGTCCATTCGAGCATGGTAAAGCCCGGTTCGTCAGTTTTACGTGCGTAGGAACCTCTGCCCTGATTCAGACCCACTGCCAACCGTGTTTTTGCCGTGTCTGCTGCCGCCAGGCTGATTCCTGAGCGGGCATTGGGATCACCGGCATGTCCCAACGCGCCAACATGTGATGTCTCAGCGCTGTATTGGTTTTGCTTAAGACCACTGTCCTGTCTCGTAAAGCTAGGTCTCCGATTCATTGTCAATTTGGGGGCCACATGAATAAACGAACCATCTTGCAGCGTTAGCTTTGAATAACTGTTGGCATAGGTCGCTGGAATCGGTACGGATGCCTTGGCTCTGCCATCAATGAGGTTCTCGCCAACCGAGGCGTATTCAGCAATGCCTTGATTGGGCGCAGGGCTTCCCATGTTGAAGTAGCTGCCATTTATATAGGCGGTTGGCATGGAGCCGCTGGCATTGGCAATTTCCCCACTTGAGGCTGAGCTCAGACGTATTGTGGCATCACCGCCAGAAACCTTGCCCTGCAGACTGTTGTCCAGAGCAAGATAAAAAAGTTGTCGGGCGGCTTTCGCTTCACGGTCGAGAGCAATGCCCACACGGTCAAAGACTGAGTTGTCGCCTTTGATCGAAACACTGATGACGCCCTGAACGGGGGTTTTGACTTTGACGGGAGACAGAAACCTTCGGACGTGGCTCTGAATGAGAATCGCGGCCTGATTGGGGTCGACTCCGTTCGCTCCTTGTACGTCGAGTTTGCGAACCGGTGTATTGCTGACGAAGCAGTATCGGTTCAAGTGATCGACACTGCCTGCCGGATCGGTGTTTATCCATCGCATCAACCACGGAGCGTAGTACCTCAAACCGTAGTAATACAGCCCGGTTGCATCGCGCTCTTTGCCTGAATAGCGAATGGTTTTGTATTTGGCGTCCATCGCATTTGTCGCCGCCCACCATGATGTGCCGCCGAATGGGTAGTAGATTTCCTGGCTGATCAAGTCGCCTGTGTCATCCAGTTCCAGTGTGCTCGAACCCAGATGATCGTTGAGGTTGTAACGCACCTGATCGTTTTTGATACCGTCGGGTGTGTTGGCAACCCAGTGCAGTGTATGGACAAGGTTGTGCGCGGTGGGCATCGTGCAGACATGCAGGATCTCTCCATTGGGTTGCGTGCGGATTTCGAGGCCGGGCAGATAGCGGGTTTCGGCCATCAAAGTACGGCGTTTGGCTCGTGTGCTGCGTACCTTGCGGCAGCGCTGGTCATTACCGTCGTAGACATAGGTTTCGTCGTCATCGTTGGCGTCGTCACGTTTTACGCGGGTGACCTGCGCCAACTGATTACGCAGATCCCACGTCAAATCCTGTCCGCGTATCAACTGTTGCAGATTGCCGTTGGCATCGAATCCGTTGTCAACATCCGGATCAACATCCGCCTCAGGCAAGCTGCGATTGCTGTCCGGGGCGACCAGCATCGCGCGCGTAAACGACTGCGCGCCGACATGGCGCATTTCCAGCAGATTACCCCCTGCGTCGTAGTCATACGTTTGGGTGTAATTGCTCAGGTGATTGGGGTCTTGCGGCAGGTTTTGCAGTGCTGGCAGTGCAGGGCCATGGCTCGCGCCGTTTGCCACTTCGCGGCCTGTGGCTTCGATCAACTGATACAGCGTGTCGTAGCGATAGAGGCTGACGGGGTCGATGCGTTGGTTGGCGAAAAAACGAGTGGCCTGAGCGGCATCCTCGATTTCGAGGACGTTGCCGACCGGGTCATAGCGGTAGTTCAGGTCTTGCAGGACGGTATTGTCAGCTCTTGAAGAGAAGATGCGCGTCAACTTTCCACTTTGCGGCTCGTAAGTTTTTTCGCTGACGACGCCGTTACCCAGACGCTCGCGTTCCAGTTGACCAGTTGGGTTGTAGTGAAGGTCGCTGATGAGTGTCTGAAAAGTCTGTGCGTCCGCCAGCTTCAGGCGTATTTCACGCAGAAGTCCACCCGTATTATTGAAGTGTTCAGTGCGATTGCCGACAGCATCGGTCTGGACAATAAGCGCAGCCGCAGCATCGAAAACTGTCGTGGTGGTGTGCCCAGTCCCAGGCTCCAGCAAGGCATCGCGTTGGCCGGAATCGAGAGGCCAGTCGGGCTGTTCGTCTGTCTGCAGAAACCTTCGATTCTCGATGAGCACACCCCCTGCCAAGCCGAACTCTTGAGCGCACAGGGTTCCTGCCGGATCGTCATGACGAATCAACCGCCCGCATTGATTGTGCTCTGCGCACAGTCCTGAAGCATCGCCATAGGTAAATCGCTCAACCACGTTCGGCTGGGCATCGATCAATGTTTCAGTCACCGAAACAGGCCGCAGGCACTCGTCGTAATCGATCCGGCTGTAGCTTGCCCGACCATCCCATCGCTCGACCGATTGCCCGTCAGCGCCCGACAGCTCCAATCGCCAACCCGCATCGACGTTCTCATCAAGCAGGGGTTGACCCGATAACGAAGGTGTTTTTCTGTTGTTCGCGGTTGCAGCCGTTTCCCACAGGCGAGGATCCCATTCGGCCACCGAGCGACCTGCTTCATCCCACACATGACGCGTCACACGCGCCTGCGCTTCTGCGGCCTGATCGATTCGATGCCAAGCCACTTCACGCGCCAACAATCCCCGAGGGTCGATGATGCGCAATTGGGGCGTAAAGGAATGGAGGCTCATGCCAGTGACATCCGTGTCGGCTCATTACCCAAGCCTAGAACCCGTTTGACCGGACGAACGGGACTCGCGACCAACGGCGCTCCGGTCATCCATCGGCCGATGTGTCGACCCTTCACTGTGGTACTAGGCTGTTACCCGGGACGTGAAGGCTGTGCGAATACTCGACGTCACACATACAGAGGAGATTGATAATGGCTGCGAAGAAAATTCTCATGTTGGTCGGCGATTACGTCGAAGACTACGAAGTGATGGTGCCTTTTCAGGCGCTGCAAATGGTCGGTCATACCGTGCACGCGGTTTGACCCGGTAAAAAGAAGGGCGACGTCATTCGCACGGCGATTCATGATTTCGAAGGCGATCAGACCTACAGCGAAAAACGCGGCCATAACTTTGGACTGAATTTCGATTTCGACAGTGTGAAATCCGCAGACTTCGACGCGCTGTTGATCCCCGGCGGGCGCTCGCCCGAGTACCTGCGCCTGAACCAGCAGGTTCTGGAGCTGGTGCGCGAGTTTGGTCGCGACGACAAACCGATCGCGGCGGTCTGCCACGGACCGCAGTTGCTGGCGGAAACCGGCGTGCTAAAGGGGAAGTCGCTGAGCGCGTATCCCGCATGTGCACCAGAGGTCAGGCTGGCGGGTGGCGAGTATGTCGAGATCGGCATGGATCAAGCGCACACCGATGGCAAGCTGGTGACCGGCCCTGCCTGGCCTGCGCATCCCGCCTGGCTGGCGGCGTTTCTGAAGGTGCTCGGCACACAGATCATTCTTTGAGAGCAGAGGTTTGACCCTGTGGAGTCGACGTAAAAGTTGACCCGATCCTCTACGAGCCCGGTTCTCGCTTGCTGCGCATTTGCGGCATGGCGACGACACTGCGCCTGGACAATCAGTTCTGGGACATCCTTGCCGAACTCGCCGGGCACGACGGCATCACCAGCTATCACCTGATCGGCAAGCTGTACGAAGAGGTCATGGATCACCGGGGTGAAGTGATCGAAGGCGCAGCCATTGAGTGGCTGAGAAGGAACCGAGCGGCGTTACCGCGATAAGCCCCATCGCGATAAGTTCTAACGCCTTTACCCTCTGCCCCCTAACCTGAACACAGCGAGGACATCACGACGATTCGATACGTGATGCCTTTGTTCAAGGGTAAAAGGGAGCACGGCCATGGCCGATCAGGAGCAATACGTCAGCGTTTCTGCCCCCTCTCTGCCCAAAGGCGGCGGGGCGATTCAGAGCATCGGCAAGGGCTGGGGTGCAGTCGGCGCCATGGGAGCGGCATCGATGGAGATCCCGCTGCCGATCACGACGGGACGTGGTCATGCGCCAGCGCTGAGGCTCGGCTATCAGAGTTCTGTGGGCAATGGCCTGTTCGGGTTGGGCTGGCAAATGAACGTTGGGTCGGTGTCCCGGCGAGCGAGCAAAGGCGTGCCGATGTACACCGACAAGGACATCATGCTCGGTCCCGATGCCGACGTGCTGCTGGCGGACCGCGATGCCAGTGGTGCGTTGGTCGAAACTACCGTCGACACGTACGGCGGGCTCACGCTGGATCATACCTATCAGGTCGTTCTGTACGTTGCCCGTGCGGAGGGTGCCTTTGCACGGATAGAACACTGGCGTCATGAGAGCGATCCGGCGGGGTTCTGGCTGATTCACAGGGCTGACGGCACGCTCGCGATGTACGGACGACAGCCGGAATCCCGACTGTGTGATCCTGCGGACCCGACGCGTGTCGCGGAGTGGCTGCTCGAAGAAACCATGAATCCCATCGGCGAGCATGTTCTGTACGAATACAAGCCCGAGGATTCAGAGGGACTGGTCGACGACACGACGCCTGGGCCTGGACGCAATTTCAGCGCCCAGCGATACCTGTCCCGGGTGCGTTATGGCAACTTCAAGGCCCATCCCGATCTGTACCTGTGGCAGCCCCAACAGCTTGCCGACCTGCAATGGCATTTCGAGCTGATCGTCGATTATGGCGAGCGGACATTCGCCAACGACACGCTGGCCTATGCCGAAGACAAAGCCTGGGAGGGCCGCGCCGATTTCCATTCGTCGTTCGGCTACGGCTTCGAGTTGGGCAACCTGCGCTTTGCCCATTACGTGTTGATGTTTCATCACTTCCCCGATGAGTTGGGCGCCGATACCCCATCGCTCGTCAGCGCGCTGAAATTCAACTATGTGGACCTTCAGCAGGGCGCCAAAGTGCTGGCTTCCGTGGAGAGCCTGGCGTGGGGGGAGCGGATTGTGCCTGCCCTCAGTCGTCGCCCTCCGGTGATGTTTGCTTATCAGGATTTCAATGTCGCAACCGGGGTGTTTTCGCCCTTCGACGCCTTGCCGGATCTGGACGACGGGGAGCCCTATCAATGGGTGGATCTGTACGGAGAGGGCCTGCCGGGCGTGCTCTATCAGGCGGACAAAGTCTGGTTGTACTGTGAGCCAGAACGCGACAGTGAGGGGACTGATCCGGATGCCGTGCAATATGGACCGCCACGGGAATTGCCGAGCAATCCTGCAGCAGATTCGAAGGCCTCTGTGCGTCAATCCCTTGCCGATTTGACCGGCGACGGGCGTCTCGACTGGATCGTGGGCCAGCCCGGCATGCTCGGATTCTTCACATTGAACCCCGATCGCACGTGGGCTGACTTCGCGCCTTTTTCCGCGATCCCCTCAGAATTCTTTCAGCCTCAAGGGCAACTGGCAGACCTGATGGGCGGTGGGCTCCAGGATTTGGCGCTGATAGGCCCTCGTAGTGTTCGGGTGTACCCCAGCCTGCGAGCGGGCGGGTTTTCCCGAGGTCAGGATGTGGCCCACGACGCAGAAGGCGATACCCTGCCTCTGTCGAGCGACAGTTCTTCAGAGTTGGTCGCGTTCTGCGACATCTTTGGCAGCGGTCAGCAACACCTTGTGCGCATTCGCCATGATGAAGTGCGCGTCTGGGCAAATCTGGGAGGAGGGCGGTTTGGCAAGGGGCAAGTGTTCGCGACGCTGCCCTATACCTATGAAGATTTCGATGCTGGACGCATTCGGCTGGCAGACATGGACGGCTCCGGCGCTGTGGACCTAGTGTACCTGACCTCCACGGGCTTCGAGCTGTTCATGAACCAGTCGGGCAACCGGTTTGCCCAGCCGTTCACGCAGCCGTGGCCGGAAGGGGTTCATTACGATCAGCTCTGTCAGGTGCGCATTGCAGATCTTCAGGGGCTGGGGTGCTCGAGTCTGGTGCTGACGGTTTCCCACATGGCGCCGAAACACTGGCGATTCGACTACCCGTCGATCAAGCCGTATCTGCTGAAAAGCACCCAGAACGGCATGGGCGCTTCGGGGACCATCACCTACCGCAGCTCTCTGCAGGAGTGGCTGGACGAGAAGGTCGAGCTACGGGCGGCAGATTTGAAGGTCGAATCGGGTGTGCCATTCGCGTTGCATGTCGTTGTTCAGCAAACACAGCGGGATGAGGTGACCGGCAACGAGCTCGCCCAACGATTCAAGTTTCGGCAAGGCTACTACGATGGTCACGAGCGTGAGTTCAGGGGATTCGGACTGGTGTGTCAGATCGACAGCGAAGTCACCCAGGCCGCTGAGCAGGAAGAAGGTTTCACTGCCCCAGTGCTGACGAAAACCTGGTACCACAGCGGGCGTTATCCGTTGCGCAGCATTACGGGTTTCTATGAGGGTGACGAGAATGCCGTGGCGTTGGGCAGTGACCTGCTCACCACATTTGCGAACAGCAGCGATCAGGTGATCTTGTCACCTACGGACAGTGATCGGCGGGAAATGGCGCAATCCCTGGCTGGGGCCGTGCTCAGGGTTGAGGTGTTCGGTCTCGAAGGCGATACGCCCCATGCGGTGCCGTATTCTGTCCAGAGCTCGCGCTATCTGGTGCGTCAGCTCGCCGCCGTGAGCGAGCATCAGCCCTATGCCCGCCAGTTGTCTCTGATGCTGGAGTCGATCGGTTATCAGTACGAAGGGCGTGCGGATGACCCCATGTGCCAGCGGGTGATCAATCTGAAATGGGACAAGTACGGTGTGCTGACCCATGGGGCGGGCGTCAATGTTGCCCGGCGCAAGTCGCCAGACGATGCCCCACCCTTCGACGATGAGCACCAACAGCGCTGGTGGCAGGCCGCCTATGATGAGGCGCAGCAAAATATCTACCTGACCGAAACCCGAGCGCAGCCCATTCACCTTGAGGCGGCGCAAACCTGGCGGTTGGGATTGCCCTATCTGAGTCGGTCCAATGCCATGGTCGCGCTGACGTCCAGCGTCAGCGCCGACGACATCAGTTACGAACGTTTCAGTGATGAAACGGGCTGGTTCGCTTCGTTGCCAAGGACCCTGGTGTCACTGAGCAAGCAGCGCTACCACAGCGCCGGAGAGGGTGAAGCGGGCTTTCAGGCGCTGGCCGATTACATCGAGCTCGCAGAACTGGATGAACATGCATTGACGGCTTACGAGCGCGTCATGACCTCCGACGAATTGACCGCGAAACTGACGGAAATCGGTTATCAGAAGATGGCGTGCTTCCTGCCGGACGAGCCCCAGCGCATCCTGTGGTCCGTGAGACGAGGGTTCAACACCTACGCCGGTGCCGAACGTTTTTACCGGGTGGAAGCCTTCAAACCCACGTTCAGCCACGGACTCAGCACCGTCGAATATGACCCGTACAGTTTGATGGTGAAATCAGTGACAGCGCCTGACGGTTGCGTGACCTCGGCGACCTACAGCTACCGGGCCATGCAGCCTGTCAAAATCATCGACCCCAATCGCAACGCCCAAGAGGCGCTGTATGACGGGTTCGGCGTCCCTCGAGTGACGAGTTTCTATGGCACCGAGTTGGGCGAGGAGGTCGGGTTTCAATCGCTGGTCGATGCCGTTCTGGAGGACGCGAAACCGGGAGATGCCATCAAACATCCGTCGTCGATTGACTTCGCAACGGCCCATTATTACGACGCGTTCAGTTGGACCCATGACAAGGTGCCGGTTCACAGCCTGACCCTGCAATGGGACCGCTACCCCGGCGACTCCGAGCGGCAGTTGCGCATGGCCCTCGTGTCTGTCGATGGCTTTGGTCGAGCCCTGCAAACCCGGCAGTTGGTCGAACCCGGTAAGGCCTATCAGGTGGTCGACGGGCAGCTGGGTCTTGGGGACGATGGCCACTTGGCCGAGGTCGAGGCCAATCCTCGCTGGCGCGTCAGCGAACGGGTCGATTACAACAACAAGGGTTTGGCGGTGAGGATTTATCGGCCTTACTTCACTAATACCGAACGCTATGTCGATGACAGCAGCGTTCGCGAGCACTGGTATCACGACAAACAGTTCTACGACCCGCTCGGCCGCCCGACCATCACCATGACTGCAAAAGGCTGGATGCGCCGGATCACTTACGAGGGCTGGTACACCATCAACGAGGATGAGAACGACACGGCCGAAGAGGTCAACGCCTGGAGAGAGGAGCAGGGGCTGCCGTTGCTGGACGACGGCTCGCCGCGCAAACGGAAAAATCAGTTTCCGTGGTGAGCTGTCCAGAAACGAAAAAGCCCGGCACGCAGGCCGGGCTTTTCGTTGTAGCAGGTGGAGCGCTTACTGCACTTCGACCGCCAGGCTTTCACTGATCTTCTTCTGCCAAATCGCAGGACCGGTGATGTGCACCGACTCGCCTTTGCTGTCGACCGCGACAGTGACCGGCATGTCTTTGACCTCGAACTCGTAGATCGCTTCCATGCCCAGTTCCGGGAAGGCCAGCACTTGCGACTTCTTGATCGCCTGGGCGACGAGGTAAGCAGCACCGCCGACAGCCATCAGGTACACCGCTTTGTTGTCCTTGATCGCGTCGATGGCGGTCGGACCGCGCTCGGATTTGCCGATCATGCCCAACAGGCCGGTTTGCTCAAGGATCTGGCGGGTGAACTTGTCCATACGGGTGGCGGTGGTAGGACCGGCTGGGCCGACCACTTCGTCACCGACCGGATCGACCGGGCCGACGTAATAGATGAAGCGACCCTTGAGGTCCACCGGCAGGGTTTCGCCCTTGTTCAGCATCTCGACCATGCGTTTGTGCGCCGCATCGCGACCAGTGAGCATTTTGCCGTTCAGCAGCACGGTTTCACCCGGCTTCCAGCTCTGCACATCTTCAGGCGTCAGGGTGTCGAGGTTGACGCGACGGGCAGACGGGCCGGCTTCCCAGACGATTTCCGGATAGGCGTCCAGCGGTGGCGCCTCCAGCGACGCTGGGCCGGAACCGTCGAGCACGAAATGGGCATGACGGGTGGCGGCGCAGTTCGGAATCATACAGACCGGCAGGGACGCTGCGTGGGTCGGGTAATCCATGATCTTGACGTCGAGGACGGTGGTCAGACCACCCAGCCCTTGGGCGCCGATGCCCAGTTGGTTGACCTTCTCGAACAGTTCCAGACGCATCTCTTCCAGACGGTTCGACGGGCCGCGAGCCTTCAGCTCATGGATGTCGATGGATTCCATCAGCACTTCCTTGGCCATGACCGCTGCCTTCTCGGCGGTGCCGCCGATGCCGATGCCGAGCATGCCAGGCGGGCACCAGCCAGCGCCCATGGTCGGCACGGTTTTCAGCACCCAGTCGACGATTGAATCGGACGGGTTGAGCATCGCCATTTTCGATTTGTTTTCCGAGCCGCCGCCTTTGGCCGCCACGTCCACTTCCACGGTGTTACCCGGAACGATGGAGTAATGGATGACGGCCGGAGTGTTGTCTTTGGTGTTTTTGCGAGCACCGGCCGGGTCGGCGAGGATCGAAGCACGCAGGACGTTTTCCGGCAGGTTGTAAGCCCGACGCACGCCTTCGTTGATCATGTCGTCGAGGCTCATGGTGGCGCCATCCCAGCGCACGTCCATACCCACGCGTACAAACACGGTCACGATGCCGGTGTCTTGGCAGATCGGACGATGGCCGGTGGCGCACATGCGCGAGTTGATGAGGATTTGAGCCATGGAGTCGCGCGCGGCGGGCGACTCTTCGCGCAGGTAGGCCTCATGCATCGCCTGAATGAAATCGACGGGGTGGTAATAGGAGATGAACTGCAGCGCGTCGGCGACGCTCTGAATCAGGTCATCCTGCTTGATCACGGTCATGGGTGTTCTCCTCGAATCAGGCGGGAACAGGTGTAGGGCGGTTTGCGCAACAAACACGGACTTGCATGCAAACGGCCATTGGCTCGGTTGCCGCTCAGGCGCTGCGGCAGGAAAAAGGCGCGGCAGTATACCGCGTGACACTCGGCGCGACACCCTGTCGCAGGGTAAACATCGGACAAGCGTGCCGGGCGGCGGCCCGGCACGCTCTGAACGGCCTGAAGGATCGAGGACACTTCCGTCAAATGGCAGTGATCCTGCCATCAGGATGAAAAATCTTCGCAGTTGCCTCCCTGAAGGTGGTTTTCCAGGCTTTAAAGGGATTGCCCGTGGCGCGCAGCCGCTCCAGGTACGGGATAGCTTCGAGGGGGGTATTGGCTGCGTTACCCGCCATCTGCAGGTTCGTGAAGCCGCGGACGTAGGTTTTCTGGACGAATCCCTGAACAGGGCGGCCCAGCTCTCGGGCCATTTCCATCGCCGCACCATTCTTACCGCTCCAGCAGGAAAGCAGGACAAAGGTTTCGTTCGACGGGTAGTTCATGGCTTGCAGCCGTGGCGCGATGAAATCCCTGGCAATGTCAGCGGCGCGGGCCACCTTGCCATCCGGTCCCATCAACAGTGCCCGTACCGGATCGCCATGGGTCAGCAGCGCGGCCTGATTCGTGCCGCGATACGTTTCGATGAAACCGACGTCGACCGCTCTCGAGGTCCCTTGATAGATCAATTCGCTGTTGCCCAGACGGTGCGGCTTCGGCGAGGACCAGCCGCGCTTGATATCCATCGCGCGTTGCTGTGATCCCGCGCGCCTCAGACTGTGCATCTTCATGCCAATCCCTGCGCCGGCCAGGCCCGTCACCAGCGAAATGCCGCCGAGAATGCCGGCTGCCGATCCTTCATGACCGCTGATTTCCAGCGCCAGACTTGCCGCGCCGGTCGTGAGGGAAACCACATCGAGCACGGCCGCCGCCAGGCAGGCGATTTGCGCGCTGCTCAATGTCGAGGTGGCACTGAACAGTGCAGCCGCCGCAGGAAGCGCCGCCTGCAAACCCGGAATGAGTGCAATCGCCGACAGCGCCAGGCCTGTGCCTGCGACTGCGTAACTCACCCAACTGTGTCCGTCAGGGTCGATCCGGTTGACCGGGTCACCTGCACAATAGGCGTAAGGGTTGATGCCGCCTCGACCGAACGGGCTTTCGTTGTCAGGCGCAAGAAAGCACATCAAGACAGGGTCGTACGGGCGATGGCCGCCGGGGAGGTACCAGCCCGTCAAAGGCTCGCGCCTCTCGCCGGTAAAGCCGAAAGGCGCCCGCCCTTCATTTGCGCCGCACGCTCCGTGGGCGGTGTAACCCAGCGTACGAACGGCGCTGTCGGCTTCCAGGCGTACGCTGCCTTGACCGTCGGTGCCGATCAGAACCGAGTCGCGCACCCCTTTGGTCACTCTGCTCAATGCGAACATGGCACCGTCGTCTCCGATGCGCTGCAGGCTGTCATCGCCCGTCTGCTCGTGCGTGAGCTGATCGGCGCTGTAGAAGCTGCGGGTCAGCAATCCGTCGATGATGCGGTCGACCAGTCGGCCTTTGGCGTCGTAGCGATAGGTGCAGGCACGACCCTCAAGGCTGACTTCGGTGAGGCGACCCTGTGTGTCCCATTTCATGCTGCGACCCAGACTATCGCTTGAAACGCGGCCACTGTCGTCGTACGTCAGCGTCACCTCGGCTGGCCAGGTCTCGTGGGTATGAGTCACCTTCACCACTTTCGTCGGATCACCTTCGGCATAACTGAAAGACGCTTCGTCCCGAGTGCCGTCGACGAAGGTATTGACTACCGTTTCGTAGCCGTTCAGCGCGTTGAAGGTGAAGACTTGCTCGACGATGCGGTTCCCGTAAGGATCCTCCTGGGCCGCGTCTTTGTTGGCGGTGTAATGCACCAGCCGGTTTCGGGCGTCGTAGGCGAACGTCTCTTCCCCTTGCTGCTCGCCGTGGGTCCAGGTTCGTGTAGTGATCTGATCGTGGGCCGAATAACCCAAGGTCTGCGTGACGGTCCGAGGTGATTCATCCCCTTCGTCCGGGCCGAGCGTGACGACGAAAGTTCGGCTGTGTTCGCGGCCCAGAGAGTCGTAGGTCAGGGAGGTCGTCAGTGTGCGTTGGCTGTCGCGGTCCGTCACCTCTATCGCGGCCAGGCGCGAGAGTGCGTCGTACGTATAGCGGGTTTCGACGCTACCCACACGTGTTTGCTGCACCCGCCCGGCACTGTCGAATTCGCGACGATGGGGGATGCCCTGCGCGTCATCGAAACCTTGCAGCAGGCCCGAGAGCGAATATTTCCAGTGCGTGGTGTGAGTCGTGTCATCGACCGTCCACTCGTCTCGCAGCGCTTGTCCGGAGGGGGTGTAGGCGAACGACTGAACGCCGAGTTCGCCGGTGGCCGTGGCCAGTTGGCCAATGTCCGCTTGATAGGTCATGCGCACAGGCGTTTCGTCCTGACCCTCGACACTCAACAGTTGATGATTCAAATGGCGTTCGTAAGCGAAGGCCACTGTGCGGCCATCGGCAAGGGTATTGCCTGCAGGGGCGAGTTGCCCGTTGACGTAATGAAAGCGGGTTGTATGCCCGCCAACCTCCACAGAGAGCTGGCGGCCCAGTCCGTCGTAGGTCTGCCGACCGATGATCATGGGTGTGTTCATGGTTTCCGATCCTTGGAAGTGTGCGGGGCAGGGCATGCCGATACCTCCCCGACTGAACGTGAATGGACGGGTGGCTTAGTCGGCCCGCGCTTCAGGCGATGTCACCGCGATCGACTCGGGATGTTGATCGTCGCTGTGTTGCGCGTAGGTCCAGTTGATGACAGTGCCGTCTGGAAGCTGCTGTTCGACAGTGCGCCCGTAGAAGTCGAGGCGTTGAGCGGTGACGCGAGCGTCTTCATCCGGACCGTGGGTCCTGGTTTCGATGACACGGTCCAACCCGTCTCGAGTCCATTCAACGGTACGGATCAGGGTTTCCTCCGTGTCGTACAGCTGCTCCCGGATGATGCTACCCGCGGTGTTGAACAGGCTGACGGTGCTGGGCCCCCTCATGTCGCCATTCACTTGCCACTGTTTGACGGTCAGTTTTGCAGGACTGTGCTCAGTGCGGGTCTGCACGCCATCGGGTGTCGTGACGCAACGGGTCTGGCCCCAGTCGTCGTATTCGGTGGTCGTGGTGAGCGGCAGGGCCGTCACTGAGGCGGGATCGTCTTCGTCACGCAGCCAGTCAGTCTGCGTCTCGCGAATGATCCGGCCTTCGGGATCGAAAACCGTACGGGTGATTTCCCTGAACTCGCCCGGCGCATGGTCAATGTCTTCCAGCTCCACGCGGACGGTCCGCCCTTCGCCATCGAGCCACTGACGACGGCGCTGGCCTGTGGCGTGGGTGTGTTCGATCATGACCGGGTTTTCTTCGCCCGCCCGCGCCGCCCGCGCTGCGTCGTCACCGACGTGATACGTGGTCGTCCGGCTGGCTTGGTAGGGGCTGTCATCGGCAGTGATCACGCGTGTGACCCGGCCCAACGCGTCGTATTCATAACGGCTCAGCACGCCTGCCAGGCTACGGTCGCGGGTTATCTGTCCTGTCGTCAGCGAGCGCGCGCTGTCTTGGGTCTGGCGCACCGTTTCGGTGTTCTCGAAACCCATGATGCTGACGTGCGTGGACAGTTCGTCGTCCGTCAACGCATAACGGTAAGTGGTCGTGGTCGCCTTGTCATTGAGTTGAGTGACGCTGCGTTTCAGTCGCCCGTAGCCGACGCCCTCGGAGACGTACGTTTGTACTGTGGTTTCCATCAGACGGGACTGGGTCTCGTCGTAAGTATGTTCAGACGCCACCAGTACAAGGGCCGGTTCGTTTTCAATGAGCGACGCAAGGGACCCGTAGGTATAAGTGGTGGACACTTCGCTGGCGCCGCCGAAGCTCCCGTCTTCCAGACGAGCAGGTGTCACACGTTTGCGCTTCAGATACCGGACTTTTCCTTGTGGGTTCGCAGGGCAGCCTTCCGCGCCTTCTGCGGGGTAAAACTCGCGATGTTCTTCAACGCCGGAGGGGGAGCGGCTGAACACCAGATTCCCGGCTTCATCGTAACGATACTGGGTCGTTTCGCTGCGCTGCGTACCTGTTTCGCTGCGGTCGATGTAAGTGACCGTTTGTTCGTGAGGAAGCTGACACCAGGTGGGCTGATCCGCCCAGCTCGTGTCCGGTTCAATGCCAAAGGTGTTCTGAGTGTGGACCTCACAGTGACCTCGTTTGACGACTTCCGAGGTCAGCAAATGAAAGCGGTTCCAAGTGCGGGTAATGGTGGAAAGTGTTTTGCCCTGCGGATCCTGCCGGGTTTCAACCACTCCGTAATCGTAATCCTGCTCGACTTCGTAAAGGTTGTCCCGGCCCTGTTTCCAATCGAACGCCTGTTCACTGCCGTAGCCCAGAAAATTGTGGGCGCTGGTCCACTCATAGGTGCGCGTCAGTTCAGTGTCGGGTGTTCCGGCCGAATGTTTCCACTCGACAACTCGAGGCAACACGGGGAACGGTGCGCCTTCTGGCAGTGAATGACCGAATTCCCCGGTGCCCCAGGTCACGGCATCCGAGGCGCCCAAGGGGCTGGTCAGGACAGTGGGCAGCAGCAGGTGATGCTCGTCGTCCAGTTCATGGCGGTCATACGTCACGCTGAAAGGCGTATCGATACCTGGCAAGTAAACATCGCTCAGCGTGTCATTGGCCAGTTGCACACGCAGGGTTCTGGCTGCGGCCCCCGGTACGACGAACCGGACTTCGCCTTCGTCGCTTTCGACCTGCAGCAACGTGCGGGATTCGTCCCGAATGCTCTCGAGCATGAAGTCGTCGTTGGCGAACGCCGCCCATTCCAGGAACAGACGGCGGCCTTCCGAGCTTCGGATTTCGCTGACCAGATAGCGAGCGCTGTCTTGTTGTTGCGTCAGTATTTCCGTCTGACCGGAGGTGTGATCGATTCGAAAGACCGTGTCGCTTTGACAGGTGACGACCATGGCTTTCAGCTTAGCGTCGAACAGCACCAATTCCTGGCCTTCCGACAGGTCGGAGGCGTCCATATCGATGGCGAAGCTCTCGCCAGACGACAAACGCAAGGACGGTGCCTCCTGATGCAGATTGATTTCACTGAGGTCCAGAGACCAGCCGAAACCGAAGCCCCGGTTGCGGGTTGAACCCAATAGGCTGAACGAGAGGGTAGGTGAGAGCGCTGGCCCCGCAAGGTTGTTGGCGGGAATGAGCGGAAGCTGGAATGCCAGGGTGAACTGACCGGTGCGCGCGTCGACGCCGGTCTTGATGAAATCCATGAAATTGGTGGCTTGAGTATGAAGGGTGTCTACAGACATGTTCTCGTCACTCTTTGAAAGGGGCACGTGAGTCAGGCGTGCGTGCCTAACGACAGCGTGATCGAAAGGCACGCACGAAGGGTGAGCGCTGAACGGTCAGTCGACCATCACAAAGTCGATGTACTGGCCATTATTGCGTTGCGTCATCTTGATCCTGTGCTCATTGCCGTATTGGTCGAGCAACCCCCACCGAGACTCAGTGGTGGCGACGCCTGTGAGGTTCACGGTCCCATACGTAAAGATGCGAACGAACACCATGCTGTGAGGGACTCTGTTGACGGAAAGCACCGCTTGAGGTACCGGGAATTCACGCTGATCGCTGACCTCATAACCAATATGGGTGAAGCTTCGAGAAATCGTAGGCGCGAGCCCGTCGAAGTCCCAACCCGCGTCTTCTTCAATGACCTTCTGAAAGTAGGCTTCACCCGACCCCGGTCCGTAGGGAATGGCATCTGCCAGTCTCAGCCCACGGCCTTTGATGAAAAGCTGATTGATGTCGTAATTCCACTCGGTCGTGCCGATTTCCTGGAAATGGTTATCCTCTGCTTCAAAGGCAAAATCATCCCGCGTCAGCCGCAATGGCGTGAGGGTTTCGAGGGTAATGGACGTGTTGAATTTGCTGGTATTGCTCACGTACTGCGTCTCCTCATCCTTGGAGATCGCTGCATAAACAACGTCCAGCGATCCGCCGGAGCGAGTCGAAGAAACGTAAAATCGACGGCGCCGCGAGTTCGCTGCGAGCAAAGCTCTTGGTGCACCGCCGGTATCGGCGTAATACTCGAACCGCTTGTCCCGCTCTTTGGACACATGCAGCTCGCCGTCCAGTTCCTGATAAGCGCCGTCATCGTCCAGAGTGACCAGGCGAATGCTGTCAAGCTGCTCATCGGAAATCTCTACACCTGCCTTGGGTGTAACGCTGACGGACACCTCCAGTTGGTGACGTCCGTTGCCGAACACCTTGTTAGAGTTCGACGTGACGTGGATATTGAATTTGGTGATCCAGTTTGTATCGTTTGCCGGGTTCATGGTGTGCCGTCCTTGGCTATGGAAGAGGCCCCAGTGTACGCAGCGGGACTTGGGTACTTGATATACATATATATAGGGTCGGCGACGTATGTTTCTTCATATGTCATTCGTCGACCTTTATCACCGCCTTGAATAGTGCTCCCCGGCCCGAAATGCGCTGCACACGGCTGAGAGGCCTGAGTGCCGGACACATTGGCGAACGGGCCGGTTTCCTCTACATTGGCAACCTTGCCAGATGATTGAAGTGCCACTGCATGTTCGCCGAGGGCACGACCGGCCCACGATGTAACGCACATCGACCCCGCCGGACAGGATGACCTTTAGCCGATGATGAACCAACCTCATATAGACGGATCTATCCAGCGCCTGCGGTTCAAGCGTTTCGCATTGGCGGCAGGTACGTACGTGCTGCTGATCGTGCTGGTCTGGGTGGCCTATTGCGCCGGCTACTACGACGCCAATTTCTTCGGCCTGTGGCTGACCACGGTCTTGGTGCTGTTATCCCAAGGCATCATGAGCCTGGTGTTTTTTGGCGAGTACAACAAACGCTTCAAAGACCCCAGCCTGACCGAGTTTCAGGTGTTGATGGGGCTGGGTTGGCAAACGTTTCTCCTGGCGCATCTGGCGTCGGCGCGGGGCACATTTCTGGTGCTTTACGTGCTGGTGCTGTTGTTCGGCCTGTTTCATCTGCCGCCGAAGGTCTTTGCCCGATGCGCGGTCTTTGCGCTGTCGGGCTTCATCGGGCTCAACCTGTGGGAAGCGCTTCAGGACGAGCTGGCTGATCCGGGCCTTGCGGCCTTGCAGGTCTGTGCACTGTTCATCGTGCTGGTCTGGCTGTGTCTGTACGCGCGATTCGTTCAGCATTCACGTCAGCGCATGCATCAACACCGCATCACGCTTCAAGCCCACCAGGAAACCTTGCGCGGCATGATGTTTCAGCTGGAGGAGCTGGCCTCCACCGATGAACTGACCAATCTGTTCAATCGTCGCCATTTCCTGCGCCTGGCCACTCGCGAGTTGGAAGCGATGGATGGTTCCTACACCGAAGGCCTTGCCCTGATTGACATGGACCATTTCAAGCGCGTCAACGACGTGTTGGGGCACGCGGCGGGTGACCGGGTGTTGCAGGTGTTTGCCGCAACAGCGTCGGAGTGCCTGCGTTCGGACGACATTTTGGCGCGTTATGGCGGCGAGGAGTTCGTGCTGTTGATTCCCCGCTGCACCCGTAGCCAGTTGGTGGAATGCTGCGAGCGCGTGCGTCTGGCCTTCGAGCAGGTGGTCATTCCCGAGCTGCCGGAATTGGCGTTGAGCCTGTCGGTGGGCATGACGCTCATTGATCGCGACGATGACATGGACCGCGCCCTGCAGCGGGCCGACCAGGCGCTCTACCGCGCCAAGCATCAGGGTCGAAACCGTTGCCACGGCGCGTGGGAACATGCCGATGCCTGAGCTGCGTGCGGGTGATCAGCAGTGGTCGGTCGCCTTCGGAAGCAATCTGCTCGACGCACTCAATGCTGCACGGCTCCGCGTTCCCTACAGTTGTCGGGCGGGCAGTTGCCACGCCTGTCTTGTGCGCTGTGTCCGCGGCGAGCCACAGGATGCGCTGCCTGAGGCGCTGGACGCCCGTAAGCGCGAGCAGGGCTGGCGTCTGGCGTGTCAGTGTCGGGTCGTAGACGATCTGGACGTTGAAATCTTCGACCCGAAACGCGACGGTTCACCGGCTCGCATCAGCGGGGCGGACTGGTTAAGCCCTTCGGTATTGCGCCTTCGCCTTGAACCCGAGCGGCCCCTGCGCTATCGCGCCGGGCAGCATCTGGTGCTGTGGACCGCGAGCGGCATTGCGCGCCCTTATTCGCTGGCGAGCGTGCCGGGAAACGACGCTGCGCTGGAGTTTCATATCGATTGCAGCAAACCCGGCGCTTTCGCTGACGTCGCTCGCACACTGATGCCCGGCGACGTCATCCGGCTGGGCGAATTGCGGGGTGGCGCGTTGCATTACGACCCTGACTGGCAAACGCGACCGCTCTGGCTGTTGGCGGCCGGGACAGGGCTGGGGCCTTTGTGGGGCATTTTGCGCGAAGCGTTGAACGCTGGGCATCAAGGGCCGATTTGGGTCGTGCACGTGGCGCGTGAGCATTATTTTGCTGATGCGCTTGAGACCCTTGCGCAGCAACATAGCCAAATACAGGTTGCACTGGTCAATACGCAGGAGGCCCAAACCGCGCTTGCAGGCGTGCGCCTCGCCTCACGACAAACCGTTGCCCTCGTTTGCGGATCGCCCGCCAGCGTCGAGCTGTTCTCCAAACGCCTGTTCATCGCCGGTTTGCCAAGGGGCCAGGTGCTGGCGGATGTATTTCTGGAGAAGGGCTGATCGGTTGAGTGCGGCGTGAGCGGTGGTGCAGTTCACTGTCATTTCTGACAGTAGAACCCCCTGGGCAAAGGGTGTATGAAAGAAGCCTCTTGTGGAGTCGCACACGGGTGGCTGTGCCAGCGCCCTGACATGGGAGGTCAACATGCATTCATTGTCGTCCGTGCATACCGCAACGCCCCGTCTGGCGGTCCAGGATCCCCGAGGCCTGAATGTCAGAACGGTAGAGTTCTATCGAGACATCCCCGACGCCATCCCTCAGGTGCGTGCGACCCGTCAGCGCCTCGACGCCGCAGGGCGTCATGTCGCCAGTCAGGACGCACGGCTAGGGCAGGCGTCGGAGATCATCGAGAATCGGGTCGATAGCCTTAGCTTGTCCGGGGCCGGATTGGCCTCGCGAAGTGTCGACTCCGGCTGGCAGATCAATCTCTCAGGGCCAGCCGGTGAACCGTGCATTCATTGGGACGGGCGGGGGAGTGTGCGTCATACCACTTTTGATGAGCTGCTCAGGCCTGTGGTTGTCAGTGAGCAATCACCTGAAGGGATTTTGCGAGTGGTTGAACGCATGACCTACGGCGCTGCTGAGGAGCATGGGCATAACGTTTGTGGGTGTCTGACCCGCCATGACGACACGGCAGGCAGTTTGTCGGTGTCGGACTATGGTCTGAGCGGAAAAGCCATCGTCGAGCAATGGCGATTTCTGTCGGAGCTGGATGACCCCGATTGGCCGCTGGAGATCACATCCCGCGACGCGTTGCTTGAACCGCAAGCTGCGATTACCCGACGGCTCGATAACGCATTGGCTGAGCAACTGCAATTGACGGATGCGCGACTGAACACTCAATGCATTGCGTATGGGGTCGATGGCCATGTCCGCGAAGCCTGGTTGCAAGTGCCGGGTGCTGAAGCTCGATCGGTCGTCAGTCGGGTGCTTATCAACGCCTTGGGTCAGATAGAACGCGAAACCGCCGGCAACGGGATCGTGACGACCGCGACTTACTGCCCTCGCGATGGTCGCTTAGTGCGGCTTGAGTCTGCACTGCCTGGCAAGCCTTCAATTCAGCATCTGAGCTATCAGTACGATCCGCTAGGCAATGTGACGGCCATTGAGGATCTTGCGCAATCAACGGCTTTCTTCCGTAATCAGCAGATTGATCATACAAACACGTATGTTTATGACTCGCTGTCTCAATTGATTGAGGCCACGGGCTTTGAGTCGGTTCGATCTGAAAGCTGGCAGGGGCTGACAGCGTCCTACAGGGCGCTGCCAGATCCAGGTCAACTGGCCAATTACCGTGAACAGTACGCCTACGACGCTGCCGGCAATATGCAGACGTTGACTCACGTCGGTGGCCATTCATTTACGCTGCGCACTGTCACCTCGTTATCGAGCAACCGCAGCTTGCAGGTTCAGGGCGAGTGGGCGCCGGGGGAGTCGGACATCGCCGAAGGCTTCGATAGCAACGGCAATCCACTTGAACTGCTGCGCGGGCAGCGTCTGGAATGGGGTGCGCGCAACCAGCTACGGCAGGTGACACCCGTGACAAGGGAGTCTGCTGCTGACGATTGCGAGCGATATCTCTACAACAGCGCAGGGCAGCGAGTGCGCAAAGTCCAGCTGTTACATGGCGCCCGTTATCTGCGCACGCGAGAAGTGCGTTATCTGCCGGAGCTGGAACTGCACCTTGATTCGGTGGGCGACAAAGCGTGGCATCGCGTACACATTCAAGTGGGCAGAACCACCCTATGCTGGGACCGGTGGGAAGGGGGCACACCCGATGGCGTTCATGAAAGTGCCGCTCGTTATTCGCTGGCCGATCACCTGAACTCGGCGACGCTGGAATTCGATGGCGCTGGCGTATTGATCAGCCAGGAAAGTTACTATCCCTATGGGGCGACGGCTTGGTGGGCTCAGCCTCATGCAGAGGGCTACAGCTTTAAGTCTCGTCGCTTTGCAGGCAAGGAGAGAGACGCTACCGGCCTCTACTATTACGGGATGCGTTACTACGCACCGTGGCTGGGACGATGGGTCAACCCCGACCCCGGTGGCGATGTCGATGGGCTGAACCGGTATCGTTTTGTCAGAAATAACCCGGTCACGATGACCGATCCGGATGGGCAAGCGCCTACGGTGACGTTGCTGTATGGGTTCGATCCTGCACGGGATCTTTATTTAAGCGCAGGGGACGACGTCGTCTCGCAGAGCATCACAACGATTGACCTGTTGAATGCCGGCGTAGGAATCACTCCCGACACGCTCATGGATTACTACAGCGACACCATTGAGGCCTTCTTTGAAAGTAGCGGTGAAGAGGACGATATGGACGAGGATCGTGAAGTGCCTGATGACGGCGTCAAGCTATTTCTTGAGAAAGCCGAGTATTACAAGGGGGGTGAAGACGATGCTCGCAAGATACTGCAAAGCTGGTCCGATTTTCTTTACGCCAACAGTAAAAAATTCAACGTGCAGAATAAGCTTCAGAAGCATATGGCCAATCCGGCGAAGATAGCTGAATTCTGGAAAAAAAATCTTGATGTCCCTCTCTCTGAAAGGGCTTTAGAACAAGCGACGCATCTATTGAGAAGTGAGCCGGCGAAGCTCTTTGAGGAGGCCGATGCTCAGATGAAAGAGGCGGCAAAAGGGGTCACAAATTGGGTCTTCAGGCAGCTTTCGAAGCTAGGGCTGGACTGGGCGCACAGCGCTTCTTCTTCAGTACCTGACGAGATTCACTTTGCCGATATAGGCTTGAAGAACCCTGCTGACCCGTCTAGCGGGTGGGAAGATTTGAGCCCTGAACAATATCAAGCGAGGCGCTACAGGAGGCCTTCTTCACACAGTGCCTACGAACCCATCACGTATTCAGAGCGTAGGCACGTAGAGCGTAACAACCTGCAAAAGGTGAGGCTCATCAGAGCGAATCAACTGCAACACTAACCCACAAAAAAGCCCCTCCTGCATGACACAGGTGGGGCTTTTTCATTGCCGCAGCGTCTTACACGATCGGGTCGCCAACGTGCAGGATCTTCATGCCATTGGTGCCACCGATGGTGTGGTAGCTGTCGCCCTTGGTCAGGATGACCCAGTCGCCTTGCTCGACCAGACCGCGCTTGACCAGTTCGTCCACAGCCGATTGGCTGACCTGCCCCGCCGGCAGCGATGCCGGGTCGAACGGAATGGTGTAAACGCCACGGAACATGGCCGCGCGAGCCTGAGTGTCGCGATGCGGCGAAAACGCGTAGATCGGTACCGAAGAGCGGATGCGCGACATGATCAGCGGGGTGTAGCCACTTTCGGTGAGCGCGATGATGGCTTTCACACCCGGGAAGTGGTTGGCGGTGTACATGGCCGCCAGCGCGATGCTCTCGTCGCAACGGGTGAACGAGTGACCAATGCGGTGGCTGGAGGTCTTGCCAGTCGGGTGACGTTCGGCACCGACGCAAATCCGCGCCATGGCCTCGACGGCTTCGACAGGGTAGGAACCGGCAGCACTTTCAGCAGACAGCATCACGGCATCGGTGTAGTCGAGCACGGCGTTGGCCACGTCGGAGACTTCGGCGCGAGTCGGCATCGGGCTGGAGATCATCGACTCCATCATCTGCGTGGCCACGATGACCGCTTTGTTGTGGCGACGTGCGTGCAGAATGATTTTCTTCTGGATGCCTACCAGTTCGGCGTCGCCAATTTCCACGCCGAGGTCGCCACGGGCCACCATGACGGCGTCACTGGCGCGGATCAGGGCATCAAGGGTTTCGTCGTTCGCCACGGCTTCGGCACGTTCGATCTTCGCTACCAGCCAGGCGGTACCGCCGGACTCGTCACGCAGCTTGCGCGCATATTCCATATCAGCCGCGTCGCGCGGAAAGGAAACAGCCAGGTAATCCAGGTCCATTTCTGCCGCGAGTTTGATGTCTTGCTTGTCTTTCTCGGTCAGGGCCGGTGCAGTCAGGCCGCCACCGCGACGGTTGATGCCCTTGTGGTCGGACAGCGGACCGCCGATGGTCACAGTGCAGTGCAGGGCATCGGCGGTCTGGGTGTCGACGCGCATGACCACTCGTCCGTCGTCGAGCAGCAGTTCGTCGCCTACGCCGCAGTCCTTGACCAGATCGGGATAGTCGATGCCGACGACGTCCTGCGTACCTTCCGTCAGAGGATGGCTGGTGGAGAAGGTGAATTTATCACCGACTTTCAGCTCGATCTTCTTGTTGGCGAATTTCGCGATACGAATTTTCGGGCCTTGCAGATCGCCCAGCAACGCGACGAAGCGGCCGTTTCTGGCAGCGATGTCACGGATCAGCTTCGCGCGAGCCTTGTGCTCGTCGGGCGTGCCGTGGGAGAAGTTGAGGCGGGCAACGTCCAGGCCCGCAAGAATCAGCTTCTCGATGACTTCTGGCGAATTACTGGCTGGGCCAAGTGTGGCTACGATTTTGGTGCGGCGAACGGACATGCACAAACTCCTTAAATGAAGCGCAGCGGAAGGCTACTACTGTATTGCGCTGTAGTCATTGTTCCTTTGCACTACGTGTTGACGCTTCGATGAGCGAATGGCCCAGTGCGCGCAGGCTGTCGGGGAGCAAATCGCACTTGAAGAAATTCCCCGATGCGCCGATACACTGCTGAGCACAGGAGACTCTCATGCGAATCGTGATGATATTAGTGGCGCTGCTGGCCTTGGGCGGTTGCACCCGCTGGGCGATGAACAGCCATCTGAACAATGCCAACCGTGCGTACGCCAAGGGCGACTGCGACGCGGTCATGTACAACCTGTCGAAAGTGGACCGCGAAAGCCGTGCCCGTCGTTACGTGCAACCGGAGGTGTCCATGCTGCGCGGCCAGTGCCTGGAGCGCCAGAAGTTGTATGTGGATGCGATCCAGACATACCAGTTCATCCTCACCCAGTTCCCGTACAGCGAGTACGCGTTCCGGGCCAAGGCGCGGATCGATACGCTGCATCAGTTGGGTCATGACAACATTGCGCCCCCGGCCATTCCAAGACCTGCTTCATTGTGATTACACCCGCTTGGATGGACGGTCTTCTTTTTGGGTGGCCTTTATCAAAGCTTGAGCTAGTCTGGATTCGGTAGGGACCTAAAGATTTTTCACAGGAGTGGCGAAGGGCGCTCCGATGGTCGATACGCTGAATACCTCACCTGAACGGGAGGGTTATCGCGAAATCGAATAGTCGGACACGTGACTTCGGTCAAGCCTGTTGAGTCAGATGACGTCCCTGTTTCAATCGACAGGTTTCCGTCTTCCATGCCGTTGACGGGTGACCAGACCCTTTGCATTAGCAAGGCCATGCTCAATGGTCATTCGAGGACCTTTGTCCAATGCTCAACGAAAGACGAATCGAGCGCCACCAGCTCCCGTATTACCTTCAAGTCTTCAATCGGTATACCGATAGGCCACTGGGCTGCCTGGGAAACGTCTCAGAACAAGGCCTGATGTTGATCAGCGATCTTCCCATTCTGGTCGGTGCGGATTTCCAGTTGCGTCTCAAGGTGCCGGACGGGAAGAACGGGCTTTATAACATCGATATCAACGCCAGCTGCCTGTGGTGCCAGGAAGACGAAACACCGGGCGTTTATGACTCGGGGTTCAGGCTGCAGGCCGCGCCCCCTGAGTACGATCATCTGATCCAGGCGCTCCAGCGTTACTTCAGCTTTTATCCGCTGGAGGCATCCGCTTGAGCACGGCATCGTCATAAGGTGCCTGCCTTTTTCCAGCTCAAATAGCGACTCACCAATTGCGGCCCCAACTCCCCGGGCCGCACATCCAGCACCGGGATACCGTGGGCCGTCAGCCGCTCGTGCAGGTTCGCTCTCGCGTTGAGGAAATCCACCGTGCCGCAGTAATCCAGTGCCTGTTGCCAGGTTTGCACAGGAGTGTGTCGGCGTTCATCCAGCACGTCCTCGCGCAGACTGGCGATCAGCACCCGATGGTGACGGCCAAGCTGCTTGACGGACGCCAGCAATTCCTCGTCGTCCTCGTCTCGCAGATTGGTCACCAGTACGACGAGCGCGCGGCGTTTCTGGCGGATCAGCACCTGTCGAATCGCGGCGCTGTAGTCGGCGGGGCGCTGTGTGCTATTGAGGTCGTAGACGTGGTTCAGTAGATGATTGAGCTGCGCAGCGCCCTTGACCGGTGACAGGTGTCGATCGTCCTCGGCGGCGAAGGTCGACAAACCCACGGCATCACCTTGTCGAAGGGCGACGTAGCCCAGCAGCAGGCAAGCGTTGAGGGCATGGTCGAAGTGGGTCAGTTCGCCATCCTGGCTGCGCATGCGCCGACCACAGTCGAGGAGAAAGACGATCTGCTGATCGCGCTCCTCCTGGTATTCCCGGGCAATCGGCGTGCGTTGCCGTGCGGTGGCCTTCCAGTCGATCTGACGCAAGCTGTCGCCTTCGCGAAATTCTCGCAATTGATTGAATTCGAGGCCCAATCCCCTTCGCTGGCGCTGACGGACACCGATCTGGCTGAGCCAATTGTCCACTGCCAGCAATTGGCCGTTATGTAACCGTGCGAAATCCGGGTAAACCCTGGCTGCATTGGTCACGGGGATGTAACGCCGGGACAGCCACAGGCGCAGCGGACTGTGAAGCTGAACTTCAATCCGTTCGAAGGTGAAGTGTCCACGACTGGTCGGGCGCAGGCGATAAGTCAGCTGCGCCTTGCGCTGGGGCCGCAGCACCACGTCCTGAGGCAGCGACGCCACTTCGAACTGATTGCCAAGCCCTTGAGGACCATGATCGAACAGGGTCAACGCCACGCTGCGGCGAAAATCATGCGCCAGCTCGACATGCACATCGCTCCAACGCCCCAGTGCCAGACTGCCCGGTACCTGACGTTGGAGGCGAGGCGAGGGCAGCCGCCACAGCCAGAACGCATCCAGCGCCAGCAACACGGCGATCCCGCAAAACAACGCCCAAAACAGCCCGTCGAGTCTGGCGGCAGGGCCACGTCCAAGCGCCTGGAACACACCCAGCAACAGCGCGACAGCTGCCAGAACGGTCAGCCACCACAACAGGCGCGTGGAAGGCTTAAGCAGTTGTTTCATTGGCGCGGGGCCGGAACCTGATCCAGCAGCTGTTTGAGCACCTGATCCACCGAGAGGCCTTCGATGTCCAGCTCCGGCGACAGCCTGACCCGGTGGCGCATGACGGCCAGCGCACAGCCTTTGATGTCATCGGGAACCACGAACTCGCCGCCACGCAACAGCGCCCGGGCACGACCGCCGCGGACCAGCGCAATTGACGCCCGCGGGCCCGCGCCCAAGGTCAACCCAGGCCATGTGCGAGTCGCGCGGGCCAGGCGCACAGCGTAATCGAGCACCTGTTCGTCCACCGGCAACTCGCTGGCGATGCGCTGCAGGGCCTGAACGTCTTTCGCCTGCATCAGCGTGCGCAGTGGCTGGACGTCGAGCATGTCCGAGCGTGTGGAACGCGTGACCTGGCGCACCATGTCCAGTTCTTGTTCGGCCTGGGGATAATCCATGCGCAGTTTAAGCATGAAGCGGTCAAGCTCGGCCTCGGGCAAAGGGTAAGTACCTTCCTGTTCGATGGGGTTCTGTGTTGCCAGCACCATGAACGGTTGCGGAACGGGCAGAGGGCGACCTTCAAGCGTCACTTGCCTTTCTTGCATCGCCTCCAGCAACGCCGCCTGGGTCTTGGCCGGGGCGCGGTTGATTTCGTCGGCGAGTAGCAGGTGGGTGAATAAAGGCCCTTTGCGCAGTTTGAACTGTTCGGTCTGCATGTCGTAAACAGCATGGCCGGTGACATCGCTGGGCATCAGGTCCGGCGTGAACTGGATCCGGGCGAAATCGCCACCAAAGCAGCGGGCCAGCGCACGTACGAGCAAGGTCTTGCCCAGACCGGGAACCCCTTCAAGCAGCACGTGACCTCCGCCAATAAGCGCCGTCAGCACGTCATCGATCACCGCATCCTGGCCGATCACGGCTTTCTGCAATTCATGCCGCACCGCCTGCGCGAGATGGATGGCGCGCTGCCGCTGCTGCACGGTATTGCTGGCGGGAGGCGCAGGCGTGTCCGCGCTGTTGCTCTGGACGTGTTGCGGACTCCCGGGACGCTCGTTGTGTACGGGATCGGTGTCTACGCTGCTCGACGATGGTGTCGGATGATCGCTCATGCGTTCCGGAGCCTTGGTAACTGTTAAATCTGTTTTATCTTCCATAAATCAATGGGTTACCTAAATTAACTATTTTGAGCATTTTTTTAGCGTATTCAGCGACTGAGTGACACTCTGACTTGCTTCACGAAATCGGCCTGTTCGTGATTTTTTTGAAGGTTGTTTGATACTCGTTTCCTAGCTTTGACACACCACAATTTTTAGGCATTCCATCGAAGGATCGGATTCAGCTCTCTATGTGCGGTGATTCGATAATGAGTCCGGGACAGCTAATGGCCGTTCTCCTTCCCATGCTTACCCTGCTTGGTTCATTGAGGCGTGGCGTGTGGCCATTAATGACATGTAGCATTAGCCCGACGGCCAAACCATTCGTGTACTAGGCATCTCAAAAAATCGCAAGGAGGCGTGAAAATGCCAGCAGTTCCAAGGACCCCTGTATCCAGTGAAATCAAGCTCCGATTCATCGAGCTGTGTCAATTTCGTCGGCTGACCAAAGCTCAACTGGATATCGACCCAAAAACCACAATCTTGGTCGGCGCCAATAACAGCGGAAAGACGTCAATTCTCGCTGCCTTACGCCATTTTCTCGCAGATGGGTCTCCATTCAGCGCTTTCGACATCAGCCTATCGCAATGGCCAAAGCTAAGAGCACTTGGCAAGACTTGGGAATCGCTGACTGAGGACCCCTCTACAGTAGCTGGAGAACAGCATCACTGGGAAAATCAGCTCCAGTTGCTTCTCGGGGCCATGCCTACTTTGGACCTTTGGTTCGACGCTGAGGCCGGCACGTACCATCACGTGGCACCATTTCTCTCTAAATTCAGCTGGAAAGGAGGAGCGGTTGGCGTTCGCCTTAGGCTCGAGCCTGCCGCCAATATCGATGAAATCAAGCAACTGGCATGGACGTATCACGTTGCTCGTTCACCGATAAAGGATATGGGTGCAGACTCGCTTGCGTGGCCTATCGATCTTCTCGATTTCTGGTTGCGAGAACCATCTAAACTTGGCCAAGTTCGTGCTTATAAGCTTGACGCAAAGAATGACCCATTAACAAATTTCTCGGCGTATTCGACTCAGACGCTCTCAGGCGCAGTTCCAGTTGAACGTAAGCATCTGTCGAGACTGATTCGGGTTGACTTCGTTGCGGCTCAACGTGGGCTTGGTAGTGAAGAGGCAGATTCACGATCTGCGTCCGGACCACATCGGGTCGGTATGTTTTCCAACCAGCTCCTCAAGTTTGCTCGACAGCACTTGAACGTGGCGAGCACTGGTCATGGCCACCGGGCAGATCTGATAAAGGCTGTCGCCGAGGCACAGAGTGAGCTAGATAAGAAGATTCACGAGGCTATAGCAGGCTCGGTTGAGGAAGTGAAGGAGCTGGGCTATCCCGGACTGCATGACCCTCAGGAAATCCGCTTTCGGACACGTATTCAAACGGCAGATCTACTCGACCATGGAACTGCTGTCCAATACAGCATGCATAAGGAGTCGCTTGAAGAGCTTCTGCCGGAGTACTCCATCGGGCTCGGATACCAAAATCTTCAATCCCTTAGCTATCAGTTGGTGTCTTTCAAAGCAGCCCGGCTTAGGCCTGAAAAAGGATTTCCCGCACCCGTTCATTTGGTAATGATTGAGGAACCAGAAGCTCATCTACATGTGCAAGTTCAGCGTGTTTTTCCTGGAAAAGCGCACAAACTAATCAGTCCGAATGAAAAGGACGCATCGGGGCTAAAAAGCCAGTTACTCATTAGTACTCATTCCAGCCATCTTGCACATGCAGAAAGCTTTGACCGGCTGCGGTACGTACGTCGTGTCGCTAAAAGCGCCGAAACCCCAATGGCGACGACTGAGGTGGTCAACCTCGGACAGGTTTTCGGAAGTGACAAAAAGACACGTCAATTCGCTGAGCGCTACTTCCGTGTACAGCACACTGACTTGCTGTTCGCTAACGCAGCGATTTTCGTTGAGGGCGTTGCAGAGCGCATGCTTGTTCCTCTATTCATCGAGCGCGACTTCAGTACCTTGAACAGTCGGTACGTCTCTTTTCTGGACATCGGGGGAAGTCACGCCCACCGGCTCAAACCTCTTGTCGAAAAGCTCCGAATCCCTACCGTGATCATTACTGATATTGACCCTGCTGAGGAGAAAGAAGGAAAGCCGAAGAAAAATGGGGATCCGACCCTAAAGCTCGTTGCTGTTGCGAATACCGGACAGGCTGGTTTGCAGTGCGGCAACCAAACCCTTCGTGGATGGCATCCGAAGCTACAGCAGCTCGATGATTTTAAAGACCCCACTGGTGCACAACTGGTCTGGAAAGAGATTGCAGGTTGCTCTGTGCGATTCGCTTGGCAATTACCTGTAGCAGAAGCTGGCAACAGTTGGCCTAGCACCTTCGAGGATTCACTCGTTCTTACCAACATTCCTTGGTTCAAGCAGCTATTGGATGAAAAAGTTGATGAGTGTGGCGGGGAAATCGAACCACCTACTGGGGCACTTGCTGCCGTAGCGAAAAAAGTTGCCAAGGCCGGGAGTGGCCCAGAGCTGTTAGGTTCGCTTCATGACCTAATGCATGGTTCATTTAAGAAGGGTGATTTCGCGGCAAGCATTTTCGAGATGATTTCATCAGGAGAGCCTGTTAACTGTCCGAAATACATTGCTGACGCTTTGAACTGGCTGCAAGGGCAACTGGAGCCAGGTCAGGAGGCTATGGAATGAGTCAGGCACCCATGTTGACTGACAACAACCGCGATGCTGGAGTTGTCGAAGAAATCTGCGGCTATCTCACCGAGGAGCCTTCGCGTAGTTATTTCTTATTCGCGGGCGCCGGCTCAGGAAAAACACGCACGTTAGTGGAAGTCTTGCGTCGGATGACAGGTGTCGTGGGGCATGAGAAAGGCGGTCAGGTAGCTCGACGTCTGCGAATGCATGGACGCTCAATACGCGTGATTACCTATACGAAGAACGCAGTGTCGGTCATCAAAAGTCGCCTTGGCGACAACGACTTAGTGGGCGTTTCAACGATCCACGCTTTCTGTTGGGAACTCATCAGCGGATTTAATGATGACATTCGTGCCGCTCTCATCGCTGTAAAGGAAACACAGCTCGAGAGGGAAACGGCTGAAGCGTTAGCAAAACCTAGAGGAATCACAGCAGCAAAACAGCGCGACTTGGACGAGATCAAGGATGACATAGCAGCCTTTAGAACTACGGATGTATTTCTCTATCACCCGGATCGCGAGACGTACGGTCCCGGAGCTCTCGCTCACCAGCACGTCCTTAGCGCAACTGCATGGCTTCTCAGAAACAGACCTACACTCCAGATCATCCTCAAAGACCGGCATCCGATCGTTCTCATTGATGAGTCACAAGACACGATGAAGGGGATGCTTGATGCTTTGATGGAGCTTTCAGAGTCGGCTGGGAGTGGGCTAACTCTCGGTTTGCTGGGCGATCACCGGCAACGCATCTACCAAGACGGTCACGTTGACCTTCCAAGTTTAGTGCCTGCTGAATGGGCGACACCTGAATTGAAGATGAACCATCGCAGTCAGCGCCGAATTGTGACACTTATCAACAAAATATGGGGTGCGAAGCTTGAAGGGCGGACTCAGCCAGCAAATGGTGTAGAGCAGCAACATAGAAGTGAAAAGACTGGGGGGATCGTCCGGATTTTTGTTGGTGACACTTCGCGTTCTCCCGGAGATAAGGTGCTCGGAGAGAACTGGTGCGCAGAACGAATGCTGAAAGCCACTGGTGGGGAGGTTGCCTGGGGCCAAAACGGATATCAGATGCTTGCTTTGGAGCACAAGCTTGTCGCAACCCGGGGTTCGTTTTTGGATGTGTACGGTGCTATGGCTCTGCTGGATCCTAACGCAGCTGCGCCTACAGGAAGCGGCGAAAACAAAGGTCCTGCCGCCGTACAATTTCTATTCAATGAATTAGAGCAACTAGGCGCATGCATCGATGTTCATGGCGTAGTCGATGAATTTAAGGCCACTGAAGTTTTCCGGCGTTTTGGTCGACTTGACGAAATGCCCGAAAATTTCCAAGAGCGGGCAAGCCGAACAGACGAGATGTTGCAAGCTATTGAGAGTTTCGCCTCTATACGGGCTAACCCCTTGGCAACGATAGGGAACGTGCTTGAACCAGTACTGAGTGCGAATCTGTTTGACGTTGATCAGCGGCTCAAGGTGGCGCATGCGGACAAGTCGCCACCGCCTTCAGCCCCGGGCAGGGGGGAGGAAGAATCAAAGCATGATCGGATGCGTCGCGGCTGGTGTGCGCTGTTCGCTTGCCCCTGGAGTCAGCTGCAACAGTACAGTCACTATCTATCAGGGAACTCGTTGTTAGCTACTCACCAAGTCGTTAAAGGGTCTGAATTCTTGCACGTCATGGTGGTTATGGATGACAAGCTTGCTGGGAGTAACCAAATTTCATACGACAAGATTTTTGGTGGCATGGACCTCGGTAAGACTGATAGGGAAAACATAGAAAAAGGGAAGGAAACGACAATCGACCGTTCGCTACGCCTCCTTTACGTAACGTGTAGTCGAGCGCAGGAGTCACTGGCCTTGGTGCTTTGGTCCTCCGATCCTGATGCGGCTTTGGCCCGAATTGAGGCCAGCGGCTGGTTTGGGGAGGGGGAGTTTGAAGCGATTCAAATAAAGGCTAGCTGAAGACGCGACTGCCTTTGGGGTGAGTGCTTCAAAAAATAGGAGAGGAGCTGCTCTGACCACGCTTCAGATAGCTAGTCCTCTAGATGAATACTTTTACTGTAAATGCGAATAAGCCATTACACCTAAGGCAAGATAGAGCTGAGATGGCCGGATTTGCGGTCTTGAAGGTCCGCTTTCGACTGAAGATTCAACCGGTCGTCCCAAAGCCGGTGGCTCAACAATCACATCATGTCCTAGGCGCTATCTGGTAGATAGGGGGACAATAAAAGGGCCTTGGCAGGAAGAGGGAGGGAGTAATCTGCCAAGGCCGGAAACTTTGAGATGGGCTCAGCCCTTCGGGCAAAGCACCGACTCTATCTTGCTTATCGCAGGCATGAGTTCAGCGACGATTTCTTCAGCTCGGTCGGTCGGAACAATCCCCCATCGACACCGAGTGAATAGCGGATCTTCAAATTGACGACGAAGGCGCACGAGGGACGCGCTCACGGCGGGTTGACCGACCCGCAGCAACTTCGCTGTTCGTGAAACGTTGCGCTCTTGATAAAGCAGCATGAAGACCACGATCAGGTTCATATCGAAGTTGGCGAAGCGCTCTTCATTTATGCTCATGGCCCCCCCTTGCGAGCATGGATACTGCGTGGCTGGAGTGCTTGTTGAAGAAGCTATTGAACTCAATCCTTCGTACTGCTCGGCTGGCGAGCAGGTCCATGAATCGTCCCAGCGAGGGATCAGTGAAGTGCCTCTCCATCGCGGCGTATGTGGTCCAGTGGCTGGAGACCACCCACACGTCCAGATCGATCGTGCAGCGGGATACGAAATAGCTGACGCAGTCGGGATGGGCGCCAAAATCTTCGATAATGTTCTCAAGCCGCACGCCCAGCTCGTAATGGTGATCAGGCGCGGCCTGGATGTGGATCGTGCTAACCGCCTCTATAAACATGGGCGTGGTCCTCAGAATTATTTTTGGAATCGAACAGTCTTGATGCCGCTTAGCGCCTCTTCGGCGATGAAGGGCGTTCTCGTTCCTCGCGTAGATCACGCTGTTGTTCTCGCCGTGATGCCTGCTGCTTTTTGATTCTTCGGATGGCTCTGGTACGGGGCATAAAAAGCACTCCTGAATTTCAGCCGATCGCCGTCCCTGGCCAATCTGCCGAGAGCGGGTATTAGCGCTGAGAAGTCGTCACGCCGTTTTCCTTCCAGCCACCGCCAAGCGCCTTGTAAAGCTGCACTTGGCTATCGAGTTGCTGCAGACGATCGGTCAGCAATTGCTGGCGAGCCGAGAACAATTCACGCTGGGCGTCGAGCAACGTCAGGTAGTTGTCGACCCCTTCGTCATACCGTTGCTTGGCCATCTCGTAGTACTCCTGACTGGAGCGCACCAGATCACGCTGAGCCTGGAGCTGGCCGTCGTACGTGCCGAGCGCAGCCAGTCCATCCGCGACTTCTCTAAAGGCGGTCTGGATGCTTTTCTCGTACTTGGCGACACCGATATCTTTCTGGATTTCTGCGTAGTCCAGATTCGCGCGTAGCCGCCCCCCGTTGAAGATCGGAATGTTGATCTGCGGCGAAAAGCTCCAGCTACCTGATCCGCCTTTGAACAGCCCATCAAGTTCTGCACTTGTGGTTCCCGCTGTTGCAGTCAGGCTGATGCTCGGAAAGAACGCTGCTCGGGCTGCGCCGATGTTGGCATTGGCTGCCAGCAAGTCGTGCTCCGCTGCGCGGATGTCCGGCCGTTGTTGAAGAAGCGTGGCGGGCAAGCCTGCAGGGATATCGGCAAGGACGTCTCTGCCCAGCGGCGCATCAGTGCTGATCGAGGACGGGAGTTGGGCGCCCAACAGCAATTGCAAGGCGTTAGCGTCCTGGGCGACTTGGCGGGTGTACAAGAACATCTGTGCCCTTGCGCTATCCACAAGTGTTCGCGCCTGGCGGACGTCCAGTGCCGATGCCGTGCCGGCCAGATGGCTGGCATCAATCAGCGAGAGGCTGTTGCCATAGCTGTCTAGCGTGGCTTGCGTAACCTTCAGCAAAGCCTGATCTGTTCGCCAAGTGATGTAGGCCGTTGCGACGTCTGCAATCAAGCCAATCTGAACACTGCGCTGCGCCTCTTCTGTCGCCAGATAGTTTTCCAACGCACTGCGCTCAAGGCTGCGAACGCGGCCGAAGACATCCAGTTCATAAGAAGTAATCCCGACGTTCAGGCCATATTGGCTTTCGATGCCGGCCTTGCCAGTGGTGGAAAGGTCGGACGGTACGCGTTGCCGGGAGCTGTCAGCGTTCACATCCACCGAAGGGAACAACTCGGACCGCTGGATCCTGTACTGAGCACGGTAGGCCTGCACATTCAGTGCAGCCTGGCGCAAGTCCCTGTTGTTGATCAGCGCGGTCTCGATCAGTTGGCTCATTGCCGGGTCGCGAAAGAACTGCTTCCATCCCGGAACTCCGTTGATCTGCGCGGTGCTCCCCTTGGTCTGGTAAGCAGGACCTTGTGGCCATTGATCCTGTACAGGCGCCGCAGGTCGGATGTATTCAGGGATCAAAGAGCATCCCTGAAGCCCGAAGCCAACGATCAGCGCAAAGGTGAAGTGGTTCAGTCTCATGCTTGTTCTCCTTCAACCACTTCGCTTTTGCTCTTTTTGCTGAACAGCTTCATCACCACGACGTAGAACAGCGGGACAAAGAAGATGGCTAGGAAGGTTGCGGCCAGTGTGCCGCCAACGACGCCAGTACCGATCGAGTGCTGACTGCCGCTGCCGGGACCATGAGCTCGGGCCAGAGGCAGAACACCCATCACGAAAGCAATCGACGTCATGATGATCGGGCGCAACCGCAGGCGAGCAGCTTCGGTGGCGGCTTGAATCAGGGTGCGTCCTTGATGCTCGTAGAGGTCTTTGGCGAACTCGATGATGAGGATCGCGTTCTTGGCGGCGAGGCCCATGGTGGTGAGCATCCCCACCTGGAAAAACACGTCGTTTGATAGACCGCGCAACAGCGTTGCAGCGACTGCGCCGAGCACGCCCAGCGGTACGACCAACATCACCGAAACGGGGACCGTCCAACTCTCATAGAGAGCCGCCAGACACAGGAATACGATGAGCAGTGAGAGCACATACAGCGCAGGCGCCTGGGAGCCCGCCTGCCGCTCTTCGTAGGACAGCCCGGTGTAGGCCATGCCGACGCCTGCAGGCAGCTGAGCAGCAATACGCTCGACAGATCGCATTGCATCACCGGTGCTATAACCCGGCGCGGGTTGCCCAAGAATTTCGATCGATGGGATGCCGTTGTAGCGTTCGAGCTTGGGAGAACCGTAGATCCATCTGCCGGTCGCGAACGCCGAGAATGGAACCATCTTGCCCTTGGCGTTCCGCACGTACCATTTATCGAAGTCCTCAGGCGAGAGACGGGAGTCCTCGTTACCTTGAACGTAGACTTTTTTCACCCGGTCGCGATCGATGAAGTCGTTCACATAGGCAGAGCCCCACGCGACGGACATGGTTTGGTTGATGTCTGCGATCGACACTTCAAGGGCACGGGCCTTCTCGTTGTCGATGATGACCTGGTATTGGGCTTCATCATTCATGCCGTTAGGGCGGGTCATGGCAAGAACAGGGTCTTGTGCAGCGAGTTCGAGAAACTGGTTGCGCGCAGCCATGAGCGCGGTATGTCCAACCCCCGCGTTATCCTGCAGGAACATGTCGAAACCTGTGGCGTTACCCATCTCCAGAATGGCCGGCGGAACGACAGCAATGACGTTGCCTTCCTTGATGCTGGCGAATCGTTCCTGAGCACGTTTTGCGACGGCAAACACCGAGCGCTCAGGATCTCGACGCTCTTCGTACGGACGCATGTTGACGAAGACCAGGCCGGAGCTTTGTCCGCGTCCTGCGAAGTTGAAGCCATTGATGGTGAACGACGACGCAACGCTGTCCTTCTCATCCTTGGCCAGATAGTCACGAACCTCGGTCAGCACCTCTTCATTTCGCTCAGAGCTGGCGTTTGCCGGCAACTGAACCTGCACGACGAATACGCCTTGGTCTTCGTCCGGAAGGAACGAGCTCGGAACCTTGGTGAAGAGGAAGACCACCCCGCCAATCAAGACCAGATACACGACCATGAACAGCCCGCGCCGGCCAAGCATGGCGCCGACACCAGACTGATAACGCTGCGTGTTTCGCTCGAACGTGCGGTTGAACCAGCCAAAGAAACCCTTCTTCTCACCTGCACCCGCTTTGTGAGGCTTGAGCAGTGTTGCGCAGAGTGCCGGGGTAAAGATCAAGGCGATCAGTACCGAGAACCCCATCGCGGAGATGATTGTGATCGCGAACTGGCGGTAGATGATGCCGGCCGATCCACCAAAGAAGGCCATGGGTAGGAACACCGCGGAGATCACCAGCCCGATACCCACCAATGCGCCGGATATCTGATCCATTGACTTGCGCGTCGCCTCCTTGGGCGACAGATGCTCCTCAGCCATCAAGCGCTCAACGTTCTCCACCACAACGATCGCATCGTCCACCAGCAGACCGATCGCAAGCACCATGGCGAACATGGTCATCACGTTGATCGTGAAGCCACAGGCGAACAGAACCCCGAACGTCGCGAGCAAAACGACAGGGACTGCGAGCGCGGGAATCAAGGTGGCGCGAATGTTCTGCAGGAACAGGTACATCACCAGGAAGACCAGAATGATGGCTTCAAACAAGGTGTGAACCACAGATTCAATGGACGCTGCGACGACCGGCGAGGTGTCGTACGGATAGATGACCTCAACGCCTTTGGGCAGGTACGGCTTAATCCGGTCGACTGTCTCGTGAACACGATCAACAGTGTCCAGAAGGTTGGCGCCTGTTGCCAAACGCAGTGCAATGCCGGCCGATGGAGCCCCGTCGTACTTGTTGAAGATCGAGTAGTTTTCGCTACCGAGCGAGACTTCGGCGACATCCTGCAGGCGCACTTGGGAGCCGTCAGGATTCACCTTCACCAGGATCTGCTTGAACTCTTCGGCCGTACGCATGCGCACCTTGCCGATTACGGTCGCACTCAGTTGCACGCCTTTCTTGGCAGGCAAGCCGCCGATCAGGCCGGACGACACCTGGACGTTCTCCGAGCTCACGGCGTCGATGATGTCCTGCGGCACCAACTGGTAGCTGTTCAGCTTCGCTGGGTCGAGCCAGATGCGCATCGAGTTCTGCGCACCCAGCAACAGGAAGTCACCAACACCCTTGGTACGGGAAATGGGGTCTTGCAAGTTCGAGACGATCAGGTTGCCCAGATCGAAGCCGTTGAGGTGACCATCCGTGGAGACCAAACCCACGATCAACATGAAGTTGACCTGGTATTTCACCACCCGGATGCCTTGACGCTGGACTTCCTCAGGCAATGACGGCGTTGCCAATTGCAGCTTGTTTTGCACCTGTACCTGAGCGATATCGGGGTTTGTTCCCTGATCGAAGGTCACGATAATTTGCATGCTGCCGTCGGTGTTGCCGTTGGAGGTGATGTAACGCAGGCCCTCCATGCCGTTGAGCTGCTGCTCGATCACCTGAACAACGGTGTCTTGCACGGTCTGCGCAGACGCACCTGGGTAGGTGACGCTGATCTGCACCGCAGGTGGCGCGATGTTGGGGTATTGGTTGATCGGCAGTGAACGGATTGCCAGAGCACCGCCGAGCATGATCACGAGGGCTATTACCCACGCGAAGATCGGTCGATCAATGAAAAAGCGGGACATTCTGAAAGTATCCTTATTTGGCAGCGGTGCTGAAGGTTTCAACGAGGTTGGTGTTGCTCGCCTCGACCGCTTTCACCTTGCTGCCACTGCGCAGGCGCTGAATGCCTTTCGTTACAACCTTGTCCCCCGGTTCAATGCCATCGCTGACCAGCCATGTGTTACCCACCGTGCGGACGGTTTTCAGTTCGCGCAGTTCAACGCTGTCGTCCGGCTTGACGACCCAGACATTGGCCATGCCGCGACTGTCAAAAATCACGGCCGCTTGTGGCACCAGCTTCGCCTCTTGCTGAATGCCTTCTTTGAGCTGTGCATGCACAAACATGCCAGGCAACAGCTTGCGGTCAGGGTTAGGGAATTCCGCTCGCAACGTGACCGAGCCCGTGCCCTGGTCGACACTCACTTCCGAAAATTTGAGCGTTCCGGGGACGGCATAAGCGCTTCCGTCATCGAGGGTCAGGGTGACCTGTGCCTGATTCTTGCCCGCCATTTGCAGGCTGCCGGATTCCAATGCCCGCTGCAGGGCAAGGATTCGGGTGATGGGTTGGGTCACATCCACATAGATCGGATCAAGCTGGTTAACGGTTGCCAGCTCTTGGGACTGTCCGTTGGTGACCAGCGCGCCTTCAGTGACTGCGGATCTCCCAATCCGCCCCGTGATCGGCGAAAGCACCTTGGTGTATTGCACATCAATGCTTGCAACCTGAACGGCCGCCTCCGCCTGCTTCCAGGCGGCCAGTGCGTCGTCGTACTGCTGGCGACTCACGGCATTGGTTTTGGGCAGTCGGTCGTAGCGCTCGGCCAGATTCTGGGCGCTGGTCAGATTGGCCTCAGCCCGACCGAGCTCCGCTTTATAGGTCGCCGGATCGATCTGATAGAGCTGCTGCCCTTTCTTCACTTCGGTGCCTTCGCTAAACATACGTTGCTGCACGATCCCGCTGACCTGTGGGCGAACTTCTGCCACTCGGTACGCTGAAGTGCGACCTGGGAGGTCAGTGATGAGCGTCAGCGGCTGCGACTTGATGGTGTATACGCCGACCTCAGTGACCGGATTTTGCGCGACGGGTTGATCACTCTTTTGGCAGCCAGCGAGCAGCAACGCGGTGAGCGGAAGGATGTGTAAGGCACGTGTAGGCCAAAGGCAATTCACTCGTGTATCTCCTGAAAAGGATATTCAAAACAGAGACTTGGAATCCGTTCGAGAACCGTGCGAATTCAGGTCGACAGGCCAATGGCAGGCATTGACCAAACAGAGGATGAAGCGGAACAATGGATAGATCCTAACATCCTATGTTTACGTCGTCGATGAGAAAAGTTCTTAACTAGCCCTCCTCAAGGTGTGGTTATTTGCCGCATAGCTGTGGCGGGTGGGGCTTTGGAACCGGATATTTCGAAGAAAATTAAAGTGGGTAGATGATTGAAATGGCTAGAAAAAGTGCTGAGGACGCCGAGCTTACTCGCCAAAATCTGGTGGCTGCAGGGATTCAGTTTTTTGCGGAGCATGGCTACGCGGGGACTACCCTCGAAATGGTGTCACAGCGCGCAGGGGTGACGCGTGGCGCCGTGTATTGGCGCTTCAAGGGAAAGGACGCTTTGCTGCGCACGGTATTGGACGACTGCGTGTTACCGCTGGAGGATTTTCTCGACCAAGGCGCGAGCTTTGAGGAAGGAATGGCACAGTTGCGTGGAGCAATGAGCCGCACGCTTCATCATCAGCAATCTCGCCAGATCTGCGAGCTCATGCTTCAGAAGAGCGAGCGGGTCGACGATCTAAGTCCGATCGCGTTGAGGTTGCATGACGCCCAAGATCGCTTCCATGAGCAACTTAAGGCATTACTGGGGCGTGGCGTGAGCAGAGGGGAACTGGTCGCAAATCTGGATGTACGGGTTTCCAGCCAAATCCTGCAGGTCTGTTTCACCGGTTTGATCGTTGAGTGCCTGCGTCAGCCCTTGGAGAGCACACACCACCTGGAATCAACCCTGAACGCCCTATGTGTGATGTTCAAAGGGGCGTTCATTCCTACCTCTTGATTCTCAGGACCTCATCCACAGGCCGCTATTTATCTCCCTCTGTGCTAGTAGGCAAACGATGACTGCGGCTAAAAGCAGGATTACTTTCAAGCAAGAGTATGTTCCGCGCGTATCGGCGCATCTGTCCCGGATGTATCTTTAGTTTTCTAGGGCGCACACGAGAGAAGTTGGGATATGGACAGTGATCGGACGATTGAAAAATGGAATGCCCAATGGATGTTCGTCGCCGGGCGCGCTGTGTGCCGTGGGTGCTTGGAGAGCCAAGCGCTGGAGAATTGTGAGAGACCTTTTCCTCATGCCCTGCCATGCGAGCTTAGTGAGGGGAGCTCCGACCATCCGTGGGTTGCGCTGCATGACATCCTGGACCGCGCTCGGGGTTGAGTTGCCTGTAGTGCTTCGATGCGGATGCTCCTGAGACACTAGAGTGCTGGTTCGGTAGGCAGGCAACCCTTTACGAGTCGCTGCTATCAACCCTAAGCTGCCGGTCGCGACAGGCAGGATCGACTCGTGACTTTCGTTCGTTGGAGGGTTGCAACCGGCAGATCACTCCCTTGCGCAATCTCTGCAGTCAAATCGTCTGAATGTCCAGCGAAACACGCTATCATCCCTAACAATCGAGCTCATTCAGAAATGCCCCCACCCTGGATGTCTACATGACGCATCATTTTAAGTCTGAAGCTGTGAAATCTGCATGGAAGTACGTCTGCCAGCTTCGCTCGCAGTTTGCAAAGAATAAGGCAAGCCTGGTGTTAGGTGCTGGAGTATCACGTGATCTGAACCTTCCTATGTGGGAAGTTTTGGTCGGACGGATGAAGGCCTCCATGGCAAGTCGAGCTCCTGAGGTACATGGCGTCAACGACGCAGCTGGAAAGGCGGCGTTGGTGCTTTTTGAGATATTCAGCTCTTACAGAAAATACGACCTCACTCAAGAGGGGCGCTACACAAGCGATGCGCTTATTGAAAAGAAAATTCTTTCCGACTGGCGTGGGTTAATCCACAAAGCTTTATATCAAGATATCAATCCTGACGGACGACGCGCGACGATAGATACACACCCATATTTTAAAGAAATTATTGAATTTGCAAAGTGTTCAGAGTTGACCGTTACATACAATTTTGATGACTTTTTGGAATTTGGCCTGTCCTGCGCAGATTTGAATCCCACTAAGCATGAACGACCGTATCAAACTGTATGGTCACATCATACTCAGTTTACAAAAGACAAATGTGTGATATATCATCCGAATGGATTTTTGCCATTTGATCATAACAAGTTTCAAAGTGAAAATCTGATTTTTTCGGACGGGGCATTTGCGGATCAGTTGCTTGATGGCATAGGGGGAGGCTTATCTACACTTCTTCATGTTCTCACAAAGAAGACGAGCATTCTTGTTGGGCACTCGCTGACTGACTCCACCCTGCTTCATCTTCTGAGAAAAGCAGCTTCTATCAGTCCGGGAAATTATAATTACTTCATTAGATTCACAAGCGAAGAGCTTGATCCTCAGAATAAAACTGCAATATTTGAAGCAAATTTTAACAACTACAATCTTGTGACCTTGTTCTTCGATGGCGCCGATATTCAAGAATTTTTACGGGCCATCACTATGCCCGAGGTGGAGTTTCTCCAAGAGTCTGATTTTTTGGGTCTTCCAACTAAATATGTTTATTACATCGTAGGTTCCATTGGGATCGGGAAATCCACCGTGATTAGCCAATTTGGGAGCCTAGTTACGCTTGACGAATGGTTTGACGAACGGCCCCCGGAGATGGCCCGCTCTCCTGACGATCTTAGCACGAGCAAGACGATTACCATCGACGACTGGACTAACGAGCAGTTTGGAAAGAAGAATAACTACTTAGAAAGGAAAAAAGTTGGAGTTTTCCTAGTCGATAGATCTCCCCTTGATCCGTTGAGTTTCGTCGTCGGTGTACCTGAAAATGATCGCGCTAAATCAATGCTTGATCATGGAATTCGGCCAGGGTTATCAAAGAAGAAAATCGTCCCTGGCGAGATTATCCATATGGTTGGAGATGTCAATGAGATATGGTCGCGTTTAATTACAAAACGGAAAGAAAGCAGCTGGCCGCCTGCCAAAATTCATGCGCTGCAGGAAAAAAGTTTGACGATTTATGAAGGCTTGCGGCCTAAGAGAATACATTCAACTCAAAGAAAGGAGGTCGATGTTGTTCGTGACGTTGCAAAAGTAATATTTTCGTGCGGTTATTCTCCGTCAGATCTGGATCAGCGTATGAGTGATATCGCAAATGCTTAACAAACTTACAATTTACCTCGCTGCACCGCTTTTTAATGAAGCAGAGTTGGCATACAACAAATCGCTCAAAGCCAGACTTCAGTCTCACTTTGATATATTTCTGCCACAAGAGGATGGATTGCTGCTACGGGAGTTAGTCGCAAACGGTACATCGCCGGCGCTAGCCGAGAGGATGGTTTTCGACGCCGATATAGCTGCCATGAAGGACTCAAATCTTATCGTAGCTGTCCTAAACGGTGCTCACATTGATGAGGGGGTCGCATTCGAACTTGGTTTTTCTTTCGCACTCGGAAAACGATGCGTGGGGCTAAAGAGTGATATTCGACAATCATTGCCCACAGGTAATAATCCAATGATAAATCAAAGCTGCGAGAGAATCTTCAACTCTACAGATGCTCTTGTTTCCTGGCTTATCGGCACATACGCCAAGAAGCACAACTTTACCCATTTAAGTTAGCCCGGGTCTCTATGGGGTGATTCTGAAGGTAAAAACCAGTGGCATTATTATGAGGTCTGTTGTCGATATTCCGTCTCGATTAGCCGATATCTGATCCCGAAGCGTGAGCCCTTCGGGTAAGGCTTGATGCTGCGATAGCCCATGCCTTGTAGAAACACTGTGAGTGTCCGCTGCTGGCCGAAGCAGCCTTCCAGGGGTGCAGCTGACCATCACACCCGCTTCACTACCTTCGAATGAGGGTATGGTTCCGAGCGTATGAAAGCGGCTGTAGTGAATGTATCGTCAGCTCGTCAAAGCGCATGTGGAAGGAATCGGGATATGGAAAGCGAGCGAGGGATCGATAAATGGAATGCCAGGTGGATGATCGTTGCTGGGCGAGCGGTGTGCACTGGTTGCCTTGAAAGCCAAGCGCTGGAAGATTGCGAGAGCCCGTTTTCTCATACCCCTACATGCGAGGCTAGCGAACAAGCTCAGCATCCGTGGATTGCGTTGCACGACCTCATGGACTGCGCGAGAGGATGAGTTGCCTCTCAAGGCCCACGAGATCGGTCTTAATGTGGGGCCGGTCGGAGACAGGCACGTAAGGGCAGCTATCGACCCAAAGCGGACTCCCAGTTTCTGTGCAGGATTGCACCAGTCCTTGCAGCAGGAACGACAGGGGACTGGATAGGTAAGCAGTATCTTTTCTTGCTGTAGGCCTCACTCCTGCGCCCCATAATGGCGTGAACATTCCAGCGATTATCCTGGCGTCTAACAGGGCGTGGTGCGGCAGCACCGCCCCATCACTTATAGGCGAAAGTGTCGTAGCATCGGTTGGATAATTTCGGACGTTCCTGGGCCATCGTCCATTGTCGTAAGCGAGCTCGCAAAATAGCTCCCAATCGTAGATAGGGGCGTCTGTGATCACCTCAAGCTCTTCGTCGTAGGTTGCCAAGAACCGAAGGAGTGCCTTCCTGGCCTCGATTATCGGCATGGCGTACTCACCGCCCCAGAGCTGTGGCAGTACGATCTCTTTCACGAAATCACTGCAGTCGTCTGCTCGCCAACCATCGAGCAACTCAACGTACAATTCGCGACCGTTTTCAGAAACCAGTGCCAGCGATATCAGCTTCGCTGCAGGTGAGAGCTGGGTGAATTCGCAATCGAGAAAGAGCCTCATGCTGTTGAAACTCCGGAATGACTAGGGCCCGTCTAAATATGGCGCATGAAGGGCAACTGTGGGAGATGGCCCTCGAACATTTTGGCTCGGACGTACTGCTCCAGGGGGTTGTAGACATGAGTAGCCATCGCCTAGGCCAGTGGTGGCGCACCTGACGACCAAACAGGTGGGCCAGGATGTTCTGCCGGATGCTTCCCAAGCTTCTATCAGCTGCGGCCCCTACTCACTGATATTGTCGACATCCTGGCCTGCTTTGTCCCAGTGAAAATCCGCGATGGGGTGGCAATGCTCAATTGCGATCTCTGCCGTACGCTCAGGTGATGTCCAAAAATCTACCCACTTGTCACATGCTCATGTTGGGTGGGCCGCTTTTGCGGACGGCTGTCGTGAACCGAGCCTACGCGTTACCGCTGCGTCTCGGCCCTGCCGGGCTCCCATCCTCCCATCTACGGCCTGTCGGCCTGCGCGCTCCGCTTGCGTACGGCGAGGTCAGAGCACAGCCCCCGTCATCTGGGTTGCATTAACGAGCTGATGCAGCTTCCAATGACATCTTGGTTGTTTTGGACTTTGTCTAAATGTTCTTTGACGGCACTGGCCACAAACGTCGAGCCTTGAGCTTCGGCCCAAGCCGCGATCTCACCTAGGGCTCTAATGATCGCTGCTTGATTGCTGAGAATTGCATTGAGGAGAGTGGGGGTGACTTCAGATCGATCCATCGACTTCGCTCCTGCCAGGACGGCAAGCATAAAACTTGGCCAGATGGCTTCAGTTGGGCATGTCTCTGCATACCTAACGTTCTTATACAGAAGCCCGAAGCGCCGCCACAAGTGGAATTCGCCAAGCCTCTGTTGCCGAATGTTAGCTCTTAGATAGAGGTAGGCTTGAACACGCGTCTGGATGATCTAGCCTGTTCATTCAGATTGAATTCAGCAAGGAGTGCTGTGGTGATGCCTAATGGAGCGGTGAACGCGTGGACTGCCATGTGGAAATTGATCGAGCATGAAATTGTTTGTGTTGAATGCAAACGTCGCCAACACCTGGCCAAAAGTGAAGCCGAGTTTAAGCACTTCCCAGGATGTAACGCTGATTCGTTTGCTCGAAGCGATTCGGGTAGTCCAAGCCATGATGTGCGTTCAACTAGCCGAATGTAGTCTGCATACAGATAGCGAGCGCCTTGGCCGGGCCTCTACCTGAACGCCATTTCCAGTTTCAGTCTTTGTGGTCTGACGGTGAGGCAATGGGCTCAACTAATGCGGCCCCCGATTACGCACATTGCCCATATCTTTGCCCACCTTGTACCAACGAAATTCCGCAGTGGGGCCGGCAGTGCTCGATGGCGATCTTGTCGCACGCCCGGGTCACGTCTGAGAATCTGCCCATTGCCGCGTACTTTCGGGTGCAATCACCAAAGGCTTACATGCCCTGGTCGCTTGCTGCCGTGATGATGAAGAAGCCATTACGCACGTAGTGCTCAATGGTTGGTGTACCTCTGCCAGGCTAATGCTCGAACGGACATTTGACGACCATCAGTAATGCCTCTTCCACCAATTTGCGACAAACATAAGAGAGGCCAACCCGCTGATGCCGGGTTACTGTTTGGTTGGCCCCTTTCGCGGACGACTCTCGTAAACTGAGCCTACGTTTCCACCAGCCTTGACGCATGGTCAGCAGAGGGATGGTGAAGTGCTACTTTCGAACTCATAGGAGTTTCGCCATTAAGCTCTGGCAGCAGGCTTTAATCGAAAACTCACGCCCATGCGGTTGAAAGCGTTCATCGCAGCAATCGCTACTGTCAGGTCAACCAGATCCTTTTCCGCAAACACTGCCGAGGCGGCTGCGTACGCTTCGTCCGACACATGGGTCTCGCTTACCCGCGTGACCTCGTCTGCCCAAGCTAATGCCGAGCGCTCCTGATCCGAGAATAGGTGCTGTGCTTCATGCCATACCGGAACTAACACCAGCTTGTCCACCGACATGCCTTCTTTGATCAGATCTCGTGAATGCAGGTCAATACAGTGCGCGCAGCCGTTGATCTGCGACACCCTGAGAAACACCAGATGGATCAGTTGGGCTGGCAGATTGGTCGCAGTGGTCGCAAAGTGATGCAAACCTCCAAGCGACTTAGCCGCACCTGGTGAAGCTTCAAACCAATTGAGGCGATTCATGATTAACTCCTTTCTGTAGGGCGGTATTGAGGGTGGGACAGTGCGGTACGCCGCTGCCGAACCGGTCGAACGGATTTCCCGAAATCAAAAAGCTAGGCCCAGCTCCAGATATGGCTGGTGACCCTTGTACTTTGGCCACTTGGGACGCTGGCTTCAGGCAACTATTTCATGAGTTCTGGTTTCGACTTCCTCATGAAAGAACCGGTGCACATCGTCGTACCCAATTTTTTGCGCCGTTTTTAGCGCATCCGTCCCTTTTGCCGTGCCTTCGACGGTGAAGTAACGCACCTGATTGAGACCGATGGTTGTCAGCACTGCGGATAGGTAAGGGCGGAGGAAATCGGGTTGCCGTGCCCTCTCGCCGCTAATGTAGCCGCCGGTGGCGACGGCAACGTAGACGGGGCGCTCCAATAATGTTCCAACCTTGCCTTTGGATGTGCTCAGGAAAGTTTTTCCGACACGTACAACGTGGTCAATCCATGCCTTGAGCGGCGCTGGCACGCTGTAGTTATGCATGGGCGTAACAATTACCAGCACATCGCAGGCATTCAACTGGTTGATCAGTTGGTCGGAGCGACCTAATGCACCTTTCTCATCCACGGTTGCTATTTCGCTCGGATGGGCCAAGGCATGGGCATAAGGCGCATCGACTGGCGATAATTCGTTTAGGTCTATATCCGTCAGCTCAATCCCGCGTATGCCAGCGCGTCCTGTCAGCGCGTGCAGAATCCGCTGAGACAGTTTTAAGCTTTCAGAGGCATCACCGTTTGGGCTGGCAATCAGGCGAAGGATGCGCAAAGGAGCGAGGGGCTGCTGAGATGGGTTCATGATCTTGCCTCCTTTATGGGTGATGCGGTCATGGGGTATCGAACTGTTTTTGAAAACGCAGCGCGCCGGTATAAAGGCCTTCGCGGAAGTAGAAGCGTTGGGCCCGCGCGTTGGCCAAACCCGTGTCAAGCACCAGGCGCGCGCAACCGCTGGCACGCGCCAGTCGTTCCAGGGCTCGCAATAACCGTGAGCCCCACTGGCCCCCGCGCTGGGCTTCATCGGTGACAAGGTCATCGACATACAGGAATGGGCCATAAATCAGATTCTCCTGAAGGCGGTACCCTGCAAGCGCCACCAGTGCCCCTGACTCGAAGGCTCCAACCAGGCGATAGCCGCCAGCTCGCATTCGTTCAAGGCGAGTCAAGAAATCGGCCTCGCTTATCAGGTGGGGCCGCAACTGTTGCATCACCGGGAAAGCGATTTTCAGGTCTTGGCGGCTGTCTAGAGGACGCAGGGCGGTGTCGGCCAGGTCAAGCACGCTGGGCACGTATTCTTGAAGATTGAACGTCATGAGAGAGGCCTGGATGTGTTGTGATAGTCGTATCTTGAACTACCATTGCCGCACTTCACTGAACCAAGAAGTGAGATATGAACTAGGCCATGATGACTTCCTATTCGCACCCTTTCACCGCCCTGGATGGGCAACTGGGTTCCCCTCTGTACCGTCAGATATATGACCGAGTACTCGCCGCCATCGCCGCTGAAACGCTTTGCTCTGGTGACCGATTGCCCTCGGCCAGAGCCCTCGCCAAGGAGCTGGGTGTGGCTCGTGGCACCGTCGAGCTTGCCTATTCGCTGCTCACGAGCGAGGGCTACCTCTTGGCTCTGGGACAGAAAGGCACCGTGGTCAATCCCGAATTGCAGAAGCCACCGATGTCCGGCACCACTTTACCCGTCAGCAGCGAAGTGATTGAAAACTCACCTGACGCACTCTGGCGTCCACCGCACCTGTTGCCGTTTCAGATGGGGGTGCCTGCGCTGGATGAGTTTCCACGCAAGATCTGGGCGCGCTTAGGTGCCCGCTATTTGCGTGGCATGCGTTCAGGGGATCTGGACTATCCGTCTCCACACGGCCTGCCCGCATTACGCAGTGCCATCGCCTCGTATCTGCAAGTGTCACGAGGCATCGATTGCGGCGCCCATCAGGTGTTCATCACCAGCGGCTGGCGTAGTAGTCTGTCGCTGGTCGCACATACTTTGCTGCATGCAGGGGATCGAGCCTGGGTCGAAGATCCTGGCTACCCGACCACGCGTCAGGTACTTCGCCAGTTCGGTATGGCGCTTGAGGCCGTGCCAGTCGATGCCGAAGGTATGGATGTGGAGCAGGCCATTGCCTGGTCTCAGGGTGCACAGGTCGTCATGGTGACACCGGGGCACCAAAGCCCACTGTCTATGGCGCTGTCGTTGCCACGGCGACAATTGTTACTGGATTGGGCCGCGAGGAACGGTGCCTGGGTGGTCGAGGATGATTACGACGGCGAGTATCGCTATGTGAGTCGACCCTTGCCGGCGCTGGCCAGCCTGGATCGCAATGGACGTGTGCTGTACGCAGGGACTTTCAGCAAGGTGCTTTTTCCCGGTATCCGCCTTGCCTACCTGGTCGTGCCTCAGAGCCAAGTGGCAGCGTTTGAGCGGGTAGGCCGGGCGTTGTTTTCCGCAGGCTCGCCATCGATCACTCAAGCGCTGGTTGCAGAGTTCATTGCCGAGGGGCATTTCACTCGGCACATTCAGCGCATGCGACGGCTTTACAGCGAACGACGTGAGTTGACTATTGATGCCCTGGAGCGGAGCTTGCCCAAAGGAATGCGGGTTGAACGCTCGCCAGGTGGCATGCACCTGGTACTGCGTTTGCCGGAGGGAGTAAGCGACACAGCCCTGGCTGAACAGCTACTGACCCGAGGCATGGCCGTGCAACCCTTGTCGCGATGGAGCGTGTCGTCGCCGCGTCAATCCGGGCTGCTGCTGAGCTTCACCAACTGCGCCTCTGCTGCCCAAGGCGAGCAGCTTGGCGCGTTGATAAACCATGCGCTCAGTTGAGGTTGGCCTTGGTCAGGCCGAACACCTCATCCGACGAACCAGGGACTGCCTGAAAAGCCACATTAAGGCGATTCCAACCATTGATGGCGACGATCAGGAACGACAAGTCCGACAAATCCTGTTCTGAAAACTGCTCACGCACTTCCGCGTAGAGGCTTTCAGGAACACCATGGGATGGCAGGTGCGTTAGGGCTTCTGTCCAGGCGAGCGCCGCGCGCTCCACTGGCGAGAATAGCTGCGATTCACGCCAGACCGCAATGTGGTGGAGACGCAACTCGCGCTCGCCATGGATCTTGGCTTCCTTCACGTGCATATCCACGCAGAATGCACACCCATTGAGTTGAGATGCCCGCAGCATGATGAGGTGGGCAAGGTCAGCCAGCAGCGGCTTCTTGCTCAGCTGCATCGTCAGCTCCACCAGCTTATTGGAAGCCTGAGGGGACAGTTTGAAGTAATCAAGACGGTTGTTCATGGCGGTCACTCGCGGTGGGTTAGGTATGTTGGAGCCACTGTAGTCACGCGTGGTCTAGCCACACAGGGCCAAGAAAAGACCTTTCAACTAAGCCATGTAGTTCTGAGTCGCGATTAGCCGCTCGCCGATGTTGGCAAGCCGGTTGTCCGTGAACCTGCGGAATGCAACCCGAAGCCACTGTGCCCTATTCACGAGGAGGGATTGGAATTCCCTTTGAAGGAATTCGGTAAGGGTCGATTTTTATGCCCCGTGGGGCACTCGCAAATACCGCCACTACTGCGAGTCAAAAAAACTCTTTCCAGTCATTTTGACAAGAATTGTTTATGGTCAAATTGACTCCTGGTATCTTCAATAATCTGATTTAATTGATGTTTTAGGTTGGCATGAAATGTGTCAGTGATGGGTAGATCGTTTAATACCCAAGGAGCCGAAGCATGAAGAGTGAGTTTAACAATCGTGTGGCTGTGGTAACCGGCGCGAGTTCAGGCATCGGTCTGGCAGTCGTTCAACGGTTGCTCAGCCAGGAAGCGACAGTAGTGGCGATGTCCCGTAGCCGGGGAGGCCTGGCTGAACTCAAAGAGGTCCATGGTGATCGCCTTCATATTGTCAGGGGCGATGTAACGGTAAGTTCGGATCTTGAGCAGCTTGCACACTGCGCCTCCAGAATCGGGCCTGTGGATTTTCTCGTACCGAATGCTGGCGTCGCTGTGCTTGAAGACAGCCTGGAGAGTAAAGGATTCGAGCGAAACTGGGCCATCAACGGCGCTGGTGCGCTCAACACGCTTTCAGCTTTGCGAGCCCAATTGGCGAGACCCGCGTCAGTAGTCTTTGTGGGGACTTTCCTTTCTGCGTTAGCCTTTCCTGGTTTGGCCGGTTATATCGCGTCGAAAACAGCACTGACAGCGCATGCTCGAACTTTGGCCGTCGAACTGGCTGAGGCGGGAATTAGGGTGAACGTCGTATCGCCAGGGCCAACAGCTACGCCGATCTGGCGATCACTAGGTTTGGATAATGCGACGTTGTCCTCAGTCGCCGAAACCGTTAACCAGCGCTTGCTCGAGGGCAAGTTCCTTGAGCCGGAAGCGGTGGCAGATGTGATTCTTTTCCTGCTGTCCGAGCGAGCACGTAGCATTTACGGCCAGGATATTGTGGTAGATGGTGGGTATACCTTGCGATAGTCGCTAGAAACGCAGAGAGGTCGTGGAGACATGTATTGCGTGCGGATCGTGCACTCGGCCTCTCATTTGTTCTGCTCAGACGTTACGTCGATTGACGTGATCAACTCGGGCCCTTGATTTCGAACATTCCCCACATCCTTGCCCACCTTGTACCAGTGGAAATCTGCGACGGGACGGCAGTGCTCGACGGCAATCTCCGCCGCTCGCTCTGGTGAAGTCTCAGGGTCTACCCACTCCCTCGCATGCTCAGGTGCAAGCACCAGAGGCTTACGGTCATGGATATCGACCATGCCTTGGTCATTTGTTGCTGTGATGATGACGAAGCCATCGCGCTCGTCAGCTCACCGATATGCGAATTTGAGAGGAGGGATCCACTTTCCGATATTGACCACTGTTTGGTGGGCCGCGTTTGCGGACGGCTGTCGTGAACCGAGCCTTCGCGTACCGCTTTGTCTCGGCCCTGCCGGGCTTCCATCCTCCCACCTTCGGCCAAGGCCTGCGCGCTCCGCTTGCATTCGCCAATATCCCCAAATCGCCTGGTGGGTATTGGCACGGCTATTTCAACGTAGAGGTTGGAAATCTCTGGGGACTGATTTCAGGCGACTTTTTCCAGCTCTGTCCAGGGTGGGAATAGGTTGGGCTGAGGAGCGTGCTCATCGCGAGGTTGAGTGCTCCGCGTTTGGCATTTGCTCGTCCTGTGACGATGATTAGATAAAGGTTCATGCTGATTAGCGGGAGTTATGGATGTCCAGAGGCATGCGTTGGTGGCGCCAAGTCAAGGCAATTCCGAAGAATTGGCATCCGGTCAGCTAAGTGAAGGCGGTCGACGAAGGCATCAGCCCTTAGTTCAAGAGCGACGTCGCAGGCTCGTGGTGACCTTGGCTTGCTGGATAAAGTCGACCCAAAGCCCCACCTGGATCTGTCTATCGATAGCTGAGGGCTATCCACTCTATCCGCTCAACCTCGTCTCGGTTTGGCCGATAGCCTGTTACCAATCTCTCCGTAAATAAGTAGCGATGTCCCCCCATGCCTGAACACTTACCTTCCGTCGTTGGCTCTGGTCATAGACGCTCAAGCGTGAAGATCATTCGCACGTCACTGTTCAAATTCGTGGGCTTGCTGACGGGGGTATTTCTTCTTGCCGGTTATTTGATCCTTTATTTGGCTCACGACCTGGATCGCAACGAGGAAACCGAAAGCGCGTTCTATACAAACAAAGCCGTGCGGGCTTTAGAGAAGTCTATAAGCGTCACGGTCAAGGATTACGCATTTTGGGGCGATGCCTATAAGCACCTGCATGTGAAGGTAGACACCGATTGGGCGTACGTCCGGCAAAACGTTGGGCCAACGCTTTATAACGATTTTGGTTTCAAAGGTATATTTGTCGTCAACAGCGCCGATCAGACGGTGTATTCGGTAATCGAAGGTCAGTTGCAGCGGGTAGATGCTTCTACTTGGCTCAAGCAAGCGCTGCCGGATGTGTTGACCAAGGCTCGAGCCGGGGCCGATGCAGAAACACCTATCACCCACTTCGTAAATATCGGTGGGCGACCGGCGCTGGTCGGGGCTGCGGCGATTACCCCCGGTACAGACCCTACAGTGTCGCCGGACGACGGACTTCCCTCGGTCTTGATCTTCGTTGACATCCTCGACAACGTCAGGCTCGAGACACTTGGCAAAGATTACGGAGTAGATGCCTTGCGCATCGCCACCGCCGACGAACTTAATGGAGGTTCAGTCTTCGCCTTGGGTGAGAACGGTGTGGCCGGGAGCTTGCACTGGGAGCCACCGAAACCGGGTGAGCGCCTGCTTGGGTTGGGCTTGCCTTTGATCGGTTTCGCCGCGCTACTGGTGTGTCTAATGGCCTGGGCGATATTGCGTCGCACGACCGCCAGTGCTCAGGCACTTGATGCCAGTTACGACTCACTGCAGCTCAGCCAGACGGCGCTGGCCATCAGCGAGGCGCGCTTTCGGGACGTGGCCGAGGCGAGTTCCGATTGGATCTGGGAAATCGATAGCCAAGGGCGTTTTACCTATCTGTCTGAGCGATTTGAACGCGTCACGGGGCTGGCCAGACATGAATGGATCGGCGCGCGTATGGATCTGCTGCTATGCACCGAATTGGGAACAGTGAGCCAGTGGCTGAGTATTCCCAATCGTCGTCCGGATATCAGTGTCCAGTGCCGATATGTCGACCCCAAAGGCCATCAACACGTTACACGTCTGTCCGCCAGAGCCATCTCTGATCAAGGATTCAGGGGTACTGCGACAGACGTCACCGAGGAGGTCGAGTCGCGTCGACGGATCGAGTTTCTTTCCCAACATGATTCTCTGACTGGCTTGCCGAACCGCACCCGGCTCAGGGAGTTTCTTGATGGCAAACTCAAGGCGCAACCTACATCCGAGCGACCGCTGGTCATGCTTAGTCTCGACCTCGATCGATTCAAACCAGTCAATGATCTGTTGGGCCATGCCGCCGGTGATGCGGTATTGAACGAGATCTCCAGTCGTCTCGCCGATCGTGTTCGACATGGGGATCTGGTAGCGCGTATCGGCGGTGATGAGTTCGTCCTGATTCTGACTGACCTAAAAGGACAGGACGAAGTAGAAATGCTTTGCCAGCGCCTTATCGAATCGATTGAAAGGCCCATTCAGATCGGCGAGCAGGAGGTGTTCGTCAGTGCGAGCATCGGTATTGCGATGGCGCCCGCTGATGCCACCGAAGCCACTGAATTGCTTCGCTACGCAGATATCGCGCTGTATGAGGCCAAGTCGGGAGGGCGCAACACTTGGCGATTCTATGCGGGTGACATGAACTCGAAGATTGTGGAGCGCCGCCGCCTGGAAAGTGATCTGCGTTTTGCGATCAAGCATGGCGAACTCCGTTTGCATTTCCAGCCGCGCTTTCGCATCGCAGACGGCAAAATGGTGGGCGCTGAGGCGCTGGTACGCTGGCAGCACCCGGAGCGGGGGTTGATTTCCCCTGACACTTTCATTCCGATTGCTGAGGAGACGGGTCTGATCCTGGCGTTGAGCAATTGGGTCATGGAAACCGCTTTGCGCTACGCCGCCAGTTGGCCTGATCATCTGTTTGTATCCGTGAACCTTTCGCCGTCCGAGTTCAAGCGCGGCAATCTGGTTGAGCGTGTGCAGAGAGCGTTGCTCCAGTCGGGAGTCGAGCCCAGCAGGGTAGAGCTCGAGATTACGGAAAGTGTCATGCTGGAAGATGCGCCAGGGGCCCTGGAGATCATGCGAACGCTGAAACGCCTGGGGATCCGCATCGCCATGGATGATTTTGGTACCGGATATTCATCATTAAGCTACTTACGAACGTTTCCGTTCGATGGACTTAAGATTGACCGCAGCTTTCTCGATCGTTTGGGTGCTAATCACGAGGATCGATCGGTCATCGAAGCGATTATTGGCTTAGGTCACGCGCTATCGCTAACGGTAACCGCCGAGGGAATCGAATCACAGGAACACCTGGAGTTTTTGAGATCTGCGCTCTGTGATGAGGGCCAGGGTTACTTCCTTAGCCGTCCTTTGGATATAGATGGGTTCTGCGCTCTGCTTCGAGTGACTGTGAGTGCCGTTACGCCCGGCATCTCTTAACGAAAGATCCATCTGGGCCAGCCCGCAGCGATGACCACCTTTGCTATATGCATGGCTTACCTATGTCAGCTCTTGGCCGATAGCCGCCCTTCGTAATACTTAGCGCTGATTTCTGATATCTGAAATCAGTCCTACGGTTGCCTGCTCGGCTGCCTCGAATGAGGCCATTGCTGTGTACAACACATCAAATCCGCGAGAACGCTTCGCCATGTCTTCGGCGTTAGCCGCGCGCTCTTCGGCAGAGGGGACGATCGCGATCATGGCAGCGCACCGCCCGGGCAGAAGGTGGCGATGCTTCTTGAACCAGATGCCTCGCGTGCGAAAGTCCTCTGCGGTTTCGTTCAGCGCGTCTGGCTCGAATGCGACGACGAACGCGAGGTTGCTGTCCAGGAGGGCATCCATCTCTTTACCCCACTGTTCGGCATATCCGGGAGGACAGCGATCAGAGCGCAGTGCTACAAACGGAAATTCAGACACATCGTGCAGGTAGAAATCCATGATATCTCCCGAGGGGTATGCCCCTCGTAAAGTCGGCAGTGGATTGATCCTAACATCCTATCTTTGTCGAAGTAGATGAGATTTATTCTCAGTTGCTAGGTGGTCTCTTATTTCAGGTAGAAGCGCAGGAAAATGGCGACTGCCTGGTCCACGACCTTGTTGGTGTGAGCAACGCTCAGCTCCCGTGGATCGCCCATGATCCGGACCCACAGCACGGTCTCATCGATCATTCCCAGGAATTGCTGCGAGGCCAACTCCGGATCGTCGATGGCCAGCTTGCCACGACGACCGAGCTCCGCGATGTAGTTGCGCACTGCGCTGACCGCAGGTGTTTTACCGACTTCAAAAAAACGGCGGGTCAGCTCGGGAAATCGTGGGCCTTCAGCGATCACCATCCGCAAAAAAGCCACTGCCAGTGGTGGTGCCCAGAATGCTGCGACCCCTCGACCAATGGTCCGCAATCCTGCCTCGGGATTGGCCAATGCTTCCTCGTCGCTCGCAATGTCCATCACTGGGAACGCACGCCACATCCGTTCCGCAACCGCACCAAACAAAGCCTCCTTACCATCCGGGAAGCGGTTGTAGAGCGTTTGCCTGGCGACACCAGCCGCTTTGGCAATGAGCTCCATGCTGGTGCCTTCAAAGCCATGCTGGATGAAGACGCGACCTGCAGCTGCGAGGATCGCATCTTGTTTGGATGTGCTGTGCTCGGACGAAAGCATTTCATCGAACAGAGAGGGAGAAACGGCGGACATAGGCAAAAAGAATCTCTGAAAGAACTCGCTTGACTAGACTGGACAGTACAGTCTAGTTTTTAAAAACGCTCAATCAGAGGTTTTACTCATGTCTACTTCCAATGGCAACCCGTCCACTCTTCAGGCGCTGTATGCACAGGGAGCAGAGACCTTTGACTCATCCTTGAGTATCACCGCCGAACAGTTTGTGGCCAATGTCGAATCCCTCGCGCCAGGCTTTGGACGGCTGATCGTCGAGATGGAGTTCGGTGCGATCTATAACCGTCCCGGTCTGGATATCAAGACTCGCGAGCTGATCATCATCGCCTCCTGTGCAGCGTTGGGGGCTACAGGTCTGGGCGCGGTCAAAATGCATATCCCTGCTGCATTGCGTCATGGCGCAACGCGTGCGGAGATCGTTGAATCACTGGTTCAGGTGTCAATGGCTGCTGGCCTGCCAACCGCATTAGGGGCACTGCAAGCGGCCAGTGAAGTGTTTGCCGAGCTTGATGCCAACGCATCGTCCAACTGAGTCGGCGCATCATGTCCGCCTCGATCCCGATGAAAGACTGCCGTCCCGGCACATTGGCGATGCTGGCATTCGCCTGCGGGGTGATGGTTGCCAACATTTACCTGTGCCAGCCATTGCTCGCGGAGATAGCCCGCGCATTTGGCATTGCGGCAGATAGAGCGGCACTTGTGGCCGTAGCTACGCAGGTGGGCTATACGCTCGGAATTCTCTTTGTAGTTCCGCTCGCCGATGGTAGCGATCCGGTGAAGCTCATCCGGCGGATGATGGTACTGACCATCGTGGGGCTTATTGCGGCTGCACTGGCACCTGCACTGTCGGTGCTGTTGGTGGCCAGCGTCTCTATCGCGGCCACTTGCGTCGTCGCCCAGATCCTCATACCGCTGGCCACGACGCTGGCAGGCCCTGAGTTTCGTGGGCGAATCGTCAGCAAGCTCAGCACGGGGCTGATCCTGGGTATTCTTCTATCCCGGACGTTCTCGGGGTTGGCCGCTGAATATTTGGGATCGTGGCGGGCGCCGTTCCTGCTTGAAGCGTTGTTGGTCGCAGTACTTTTCTTCGTGCTGCCAAGGTTCTTGCCCGTCCGCAGCACTGCTGCGGGGATTGGTTACTGGAACCTCATCAAGTCGCTACCTCCATTATTGCGTCATCGCGAATTGCAGCTTTCCATGGCGTTGAGCCTGTGCTGCTTCGCAGGCTTTTCCGCGCTGTGGGCGACCCTTGCGTTTCACCTCTCCAGCGAAACATTCGGGCTAGGCCCGGCGGCCGCTGGCTTGTTCGGTTTATGGGGCGCGCCCGGTGCGCTGCTTGCGCCGATGGCAGGCAGGCTCGCCGATAGATGGGGGCCTGGGAGAGTCAATGCCTGCGCATTGGTCTCCATGGGGGCCTGTTTTCTCTTGGCCGCGACGCTGGGACAAACATCTGTTGTCGCATTGGTTGTCGCGATCAATCTTCTCGATTTCGGCATGCAGAGCGGCCAGGTAGCTAACCAGGCGCGGATCTTTGGGCTGAGTCCGGAGATACGCGGCCGTCTGAACACCCTGTACATGGGGGTCACATTCGGTGGGGGAGCGCTTGGCGCACTGGTTGGCGGGTGGGTCTGGTCTGTCGCTGGCTGGGTCGGGATCTGCTGGTTGGGGGGCTGGCTGGTCGTCATGGCCGCGCTTGTACTGGGTTGCGCTTCTGTTTTTGCCTCCGCTACTTCAAAGACGCCAGTTCGTTAAGCCTGGCCTCATTCTCAATCAAAGGAGTTCACTCAATGGACAGCCTCGAAAATAAGGTTGCATTGGTCACGGGCGCTTCGCGTGGGATTGGCCGGGAAACGGCGCTGAGTCTTGCGCGTGCGGGGTGCGATGTTGCGGTCAACTGCGTTAAATCGATCGATGAAGCCAATCAGGTCGTTGCTGAAATAGCAGCGCTGGGGCGTCGGGCATGCGTTGTCCTGGCTGATGTCACCCAGGCTGATCAGGTCGCGCAAATGGTGGAGCAGGTCCAGGAGACGCTGGGGGCCATCAGCATTCTGGTCAACAACGCCGGCATGACCCGTATCCAGCCCCTCGATCAGATCACTGAGGCAGACTGGAATCAGGTCATGACGGCAAATCTGACCTCGACGTTCCTGGTCAGTCAGGCGGTCCTTCCTGCCATGCGAAAGGCCAAATGGGGGCGCCTGATCATGCTGTCCTCGGTCGCTGCCCAGTTGGGTGGCGTAATAGGCCCTCATTACGCTGCGAGCAAGGCAGGCATGATCGGGCTGGTCCACAGCTACGCCCATATGCTCGCCAAAGAAGGCGTGACAGCGAACGCCGTCGCGCCCGCGCTGATCGAGACGGACATGATTCGCGGCAACCCGAATATTCGACCTGATCTTTTACCTGTGGGGCGCTTCGGTCAGGCAGATGAAGTCGCTGAGACAGTCGTCCTCCTCGCACGCAACGGCTATATGACGGGGCAAACCGTAAACATTAACGGCGGTTGGTACATGAGCTGAGGTGAGCAACATGAAGTACAGATCTTTGGGTAACAGTGATTTGGTCGTGCCTGTCCTGGCACTGGGGACTGCGACCTTCGGAGGCGGCAACGACTTCTTCAAAAAGTGGGGGCACACCGACGCCAAGGAAGCTACCGAGCTCGTGAGCGTTGCGCTGGAGGCAGGGTGTAACCTGTTCGACACCGCTGATGCCTACTCCAGCGGCCTGTCCGAAGAGATCCTCGGCAAAGCGATTGCAGGGAGACGTGACGAGCTCTTGTTGGCCACTAAGACCGGCTTGCGAATGGGTACCGGTGATGGCGATGTCGGCACCTCCGGCGAGCGAATCATCCGGGCGTGTGAGGCAAGCTTGCGCAGGCTGGGCACCGAGCACATCGACCTTTATCAACTGCATGCCTTCGACGCTCAGACACCTGTAGAGGAAATGCTCTGGGCGCTGCAGCGGCTCATCAGCGATGGCAAGGTCGGACAATACGGGGTTTCCAACTTTTCAGGCTGGCATCTGATGAAAATGCTGGGCCTTGCGGATCAGCACAATGTGCCCAAGCCTGTCTCTCATCAGGTTTACTACTCACTGGTGGACAGGGAGCTTGAGTGGGAACTGATGCCCCTCGCGCTGGACCAGAATGTCAGCAACCTGATCTGGAGCCCGCTGGCAGGCGCGAAATTGACCGGCAAGCTCGGGCGCTACAAGGCCGCCCCAGATGGCAGTCGTGCCGCAACGGATGCCAGCATGACAACGGATCCTGAACGTCTTTACACCATCACTGATGAGCTGGAAATGCTGTCCCGGGAAACAGGGCATTCGATTGCCCAGCTTTCTCTCGCGTGGCTTCTTGCCCGACCATCCGTGGGTAGCGTGGTAGTGGGAGCTCGGAATGCCGACCAATTGCGCGATAACCTGCTTGCAAGCTCAATCCGACTTGAAGCTGAACAGATCGCCCGTCTCGACGCAGCCAGCGCTCGTCGCCCAATTTACCCTTACTGGCACCAGTCGGCGGTGTACAGCGAAAGAAACCCTGCACCGATCACCGTGGCCTTGAGCTACTGATCCCTCACGGCCGACGTAGCCGCAACGCTATTCGTCGGCCAAACCAAATATTCCACTATTCAAGAATACCTCTCATTGCCGACCTAAACATAGGATGTTAGGATCATCCTCAATTAAACTCGTTCTCGGTGATGACCATGCAAGCTCTTCTTGCCAGTCCAGCAAAAAATCGTCGATGGATCGCCTCCACCATTGATGTCATCCGTGGCCTGATCGCCAACCAGACTCTGCGCACCGGTGATCGGTTACCGGCCGAAGCCGAGCTGCTTGAGCAAATCGGTGGCAGCCGTCATACCGTCCGCCAAGCACTGCAGACACTCCTGAACTGGCAGTTCCTGGAGTTCCGTCCGGGCGAAGGCATGTATGTCAGCCAGGCCAGCAAATCTGTTGATGAATGGCGTCAGCACAATCGTGCCGGCATCCGTGACCATCTGGAGATGCACTACGTGCTTGAGGTGGAAGCTGCCCGCTTGGCTGCGCGCCGCCGGAATATCGATGACATCCGCCGCCTGCGCGAACGCCTGGCGGCGAGAGGTGAATACAGCGCAGATGATGATCTGAACGACTTCATTTCGCGCGATCGCGAGCTCCACATGGCGATCGCCATTGCCTCCCACAACCTTGCGCTACAGGCGATGTATCGCTCTTTCAGCGTGTCGATCAGGAGCCATGTCCTGGCCATATTTGCTGATGGCCAGTTGCTTGATCCGGACCTCGATGCACACGTAAGGGTGGTCGAGTCGATCATCTACGGCGATGAGCAGGCCTCGGTTGCGGCCGTGAAGGCAATGCTGCTGCCGACTATTGCGCAGCTCAATCAATTTTTGGGCAGCGACAGCTGCGACATCTCCGTGGCAGACCGCCTCGGCTTATTGTGGGTATGAACATGGCCAGAATGATCTTTTCCATCAACCAGTGCTCGCCCATCGAACTGCGCCTTCTCAAGGCTCTCAGGGCGTTGAACTGGGAAGGGAACTGGCCTGCCCAGGCTGGCTTTTTCCTTGAAGAAATCGGTCTGAGCTCGGCGCAGACATTCGTGTTTGCAGATCTTGTCTCAGCCATTATCAAGGCCGATCCTGAGTTCTACCTGCTCGGGCCGACGTCTCCGTTCGTCTCTCGAGATGAGCTGAATCTACTCGCAGCCCTGGGCAACGCGTCGCGCAAATCCAGCAATACCTCGGAGCGGACCGACCCTCAAATGGCGCCGGTACTCAAAAGCCTGGTGGACAGCTGCGGGACCGCTCTGTGCAAGGCGCGGATCGCGATGAAGACCCGCTCGCCGCTGCAGACCGGGAGAAAGGTGCCGGGGGCCGCGTCTCAAGTCGTGCCTTTTCAGGACGACAGGACAATGCGCAACGTCAGAGTCGTGTCGGTTCATAAGCCGACCCCTCAGGTGCGCCGGATCGTTCTCGGTGGGCACTCGCTCAAGACTTTCGAGACTGATCTGCCGGCGCAGTGGGTAAAGATTTTTCTGCCTGACGGGACTGCGCAGCCCGTAGGCCGAGCATTCACCATCCATACCTTTGACACGATCAATAAAGAGCTGACCTTCGATATCGCGTTGCATGAAGGCGGCCCTATGTCCGACTGGGCTTTGACTGCAAAACCGGGTGACGAATTACAACTGGCAGGTCCTCGAGGCGGTTTTAAAGGCGTGACCCCGCGATCCTGGCTGTTGATGGCTGCTGATGAAACAGGCTTGCCGGCGATTGCTGCCATCGTCCGTCAATTGCCGGCGGACCTTGAAGTCCATTTGTTTGCCGAAGTGGCAGATGAGTCCGAACGACAATTCCTTGAGATCCAGCCGAAGGTTCGGGTGCGCTGGATTTATCGAAATGGCTCTGCTACCCAAGAGCCAGAGACCCTCAGCGAAGTGTTGCGATACAGCCCGCTTCCAACAACCGGCGGCGACGCCTGGATTGCTGCAGAAGCTTCAGTGATTCGAAGCATCCGTACGCAGTTGTTGCGCGATCGCGGCTTTGAGCTGGGCAGAGTCCACGCCGCTGGTTACTGGAAGCGCGGCGAGCAGGATCATCGCGACCTGGCTGCCGGTTAACAAACACAACACCCACAACCGCTCGGAAAAAAGACATGGAAAACCGGTGCACATTCATCGGCGGGGTTTCGTTCGCTCTCGTTTTGGGATTGAGTCCACGCGTACTCCTGGCAGAGGAACCCGGCAAAGCTGCGGCGTCTCAGCCAGATTCGGGTGCGATGGTGCTCGACGACATCCAGATCGACGCGCCCCAAGTCACGCAAAACAATGAAATAGAGGGTGTAGTCGCGCGGCAATCCACAGCCGGCACAAAGACCGATGCTGATATCGCTGAAGTCCCTCAATCGATATCGGTGGTTGGGCGTACCCAGATGGATCAGCAAAAAGCGCAGACCGTGGCTGAGGCCCTTAAGTACACACCGGGCGTCTTTGCCGATAGCCGTGCAGACGGTTTGTTCGACGGCCTGTTCATACGAGGATTCGGCGGGTTCGGCGGTTTGGCTAATTTTTCAAAGCTGTTGGATGGCCTGCCGCTCCAGTCGGGCCAGTACCTCGCGACTCCCGCTGTCGACTCATACCTGCTCGATCGCATCGATGTCCTCAAGGGGCCTTCGTCCGTTCTCTATGGGCAGGCAAGTCCGGGGGGGGTCGTCAACATGGTCAGTAAGCGGCCAACCGATGCGCCATTACATGAAGTCGAGGTGCAGACTGGCAGTCGAGGTCGTGAGCAAATCGCGACGGATCATTCTGGCCCGATCGATGATCAAGGTGTCTGGAGCTATCGCATCACGGCCCTGACCAAGAGAGCCGACACTCAGATCGATCACACTGAGGAGCAGCGTGTTGCAGTGGCTCCGAGCCTGACGTGGCGGCCGAACGATGACACCTCCCTGACGCTGCTGGCGAGCTATCAGAAAGACCCTTCGAGTTATTACACCGGCTGGGTGCCTGCGCAGGGATCGGTATCAGGCAGCGCCACTGGCAAGATCTCACGGCATTTCAATCCGGGCGAACCATCGGTCGATGCCTATGATCGCGAACAGACGCTGTTCGGATATGAGTTCAGCCACCGCTTCAATGACACATGGTCGTTCAGGCAAAACACCCGCTACATGGATCTGAATTCGGAATACAAAGGGTTCATGGTCAATTACGTGAATCCCTATTCATCGACCACGCCGGGCGAGCTAAACCGGCTGGCGGACCACAGCATCGAGAAGCAGCAAACCTTCAGCGTGGATAACCAGCTGGAGGCGAACTTTGATACTGGACCGTTCCAGCACAAGGCGCTCATAGGCCTTGAGTATGATCGGGCCCAATCGAGCATGCGCTTCGGTCGCTCATACGATGTGGCGGGTATCAACTATGTGAACCCCGTGTATGCCCAATCGGTCGCGTTACCCGCTCTGACCAGCCACACGGTGCAAAAGCCCGAGCAAACGGGGCTTTATCTGAAGGACCAGATCAAATGGGATAAATGGACATTCCTTGCCGGCTTGCGTCAGGACTGGGCGAAAACGCGGACTGAGGACAAAGTTGCCGATACCCACAGCCACCAATCCGATCAGGCACTGACCGGGCGTATCGGAGTGGTGTATGCCTTCGATAATGGCATCTCCCCTTATGCCAGCTTTTCGAACTCGTTCGAGCCAGTGGTTGGCACCGATGCCCAAGGCCAGGCGTTCAAGCCGACCAAGGGCGAGCAATACGAAGTCGGCATCAAATACCAGCCAGTGGGTTGGGACAGCTTCATCACGTTGTCGGCCTTCCAGATCAAGCAGGAAAACGTTCGTACCACGGATCCGGATAACGCCTTCTACTACTTACAGACCGGTGAGGTGCGTGTACGCGGCGCAGAGCTCGAAGGTCGGGCCAACCTGACGGACCAGATCAGCCTGTTGGCGGGCTACTCCATCCTCGACCCTGAGGTCACCAAGGACACGACAAAGTCCAACGAGGGTAATCGTCCGGTCTCGGTGCCCCTGAGTCAGGCATCGGCCTGGGTGGACTACGCCTTCAGAGGCACCTTCGACGGGCTGACCTCCGGAATCGGATTGCGTCACATCGGTAAATCCTACGGCGACACCAGCAACGATCTTTCGGTAGACGCCTACACGCTGGTGGACGCGGCAGTGCGTTATGACCTGAACAAAGCGTCCCCCGCTTTGAAGGGCTGGTCGGTAGCAGTCAACGTCAACAACCTCAACGACAAACACTACGTCGCATCCTGCTTCTCGGCCGGAGGCTGCTTCTACGGGGCCGAACGCACAACGCTGGCCAGCCTGAAATATTCATGGTGATGACGAAATGAATGCCTTGAATCACCCCCAGTCAGACGCGCAAGCACAAGAGCCTCATCGGGCATTCAGATCGTTCTGGGTGCTGTTTGCGGTAGGCCTGCTTTACGTTTCTTTCGGCGTTTGTTTCGGCCTGCTCGAATACGGCGTGCCACCGATTCTGATGTTCCGAGGTGTCGATCTGGCGTCGATGGGGCGCTTTACGTTCCATTTGGTCTGACCTTTCTGTGGGCTCCGTTGATTGATGGGAAACCTTTGCCCTGGCTGAGCTATCGGATCGGCTGGATTGCCCTGTCCCAATGCATCAGTTCGGCGCTTTTGGTCGTTATTGCATTCGCAGATGGGTATCCGGCCCAGGTTCTGTTCGCATTGGGGCTGGCGGTGTGTTTTGCCGTGGCAACAATGGATCTGGCCCTGGATGCGTTGGCTGTGGACATCATCGGCCCCAACTACAGAGCGATTGCGGCGGGCCTGAAAGTAGCTGCCCTGGCATTTGGCGGTCTGATCGGCGGTGGAGTGCTGGTCGGTTCTTTTGACCGCCTTGGATGGTCGGGCACGTTCCTGCTAACAGCGGGCTTACCGATCCTGACACTGTTTCCTGTGCTAGCCCTGACCCGCGCCGATCACCCGCGTGCCATTACGCGTGCTCGGCCCAGCCTTTGGATCACATTCAGTCGGCCGGGCGCTCTACGACAGATCGTCCTGCTTTCGCTCATCACCACCGCCACTATCTCGCTGATCTTTTTCAGCGACCGATCTTAGTTGAGATGGGGGTTCCGCTCAGTGATATCGGCTGGGGGCTGGGGACACTAGCACCGATTGCCAACACCTTGGCGGCGCTCGTTGTCGCGCCGTTTCTGTCGCGAATGGCCCCGGTGAAATCACTGGCGCTGCTGGTCGCAATTTCGGCCTTGGCAGCGGCCGGAACGGTGTTCAGCATTGCTGACAAGTCCTCTTCGGCAGTCATGCACTGGGCGCTTTTGCAGGGAATGGCCAGCAGCGCCCTGTCGGTGATCATCTACGCCCTGATCCTCAAGTGGTCCAGCAAAGCTCAATCTGCGACCGACTACGCCGTGTTGTGCGGCAGCAGCCGCTTGCTGACAACGGTAACCCTGATGGCGGTGCCTCCGGCTCTGACGTATCTGAGCTGGTCGGTGTTCTACGCGCTGTGCGTCGGCGTTTTGTTGGTGCTGTCTTTCCTGATTCGTCGTGAAGTCGCGTCACTGGGCGAGGTCAGACCGTGACCGAATGATTTACCCCATTCTATTTCTATTGGTCGTTGACCGAGCTGAGAGGCTGAACCATGAAAATCAAACAAGACGTCCTGGCTTTTGATGACGTGCTGCTCGTACCAGGTTATTCGGAAATCCTCCCGAAGGATGCCAACCTGACCAGCCAGCTGACGCGTACGATCAGCCTGAATATCCCGCTGACTGCGGCCGCCATGGATACGGTGACAGAGTCGCGCCTTGCGATTGCTCTAGCCCAGGAAGGTGGCATCGGTTTCATTCACAAAAACATGAGCGTTGCACTACAGGCTCTGGAAGTCGCCAAGGTCAAACGCTACGAGTCTGGCGTTGTTCGCGATCCCTTGACCGTTACCGCTGAGCAGCCTATCCGGACAGTTATCGCGTTAGCGGCCGAGTACCAGATTTCGGGTTTCCCGGTAGTCGATCAGGATCATCAGCTGGTGGGTGTGGTGACCAACAGGGACCTGCGTTTTGCTTCCGAGATTGATGGTCCGGTGTCATCGATCATGACCCCGAAGAGCAGGCTTGTGACTGTGACCGATGGGACCAGTGTTGCGATCGCCAAGGCACTCATGCATCAACATCGTCTGGAGCGGGTTCTCGTCGTGGATGACAGCTACACGCTGACGGGGCTGATTACAGTGAAAGATATCTTGAAGTCCACTGAGCACCCGATGGCATGTCGAGACGCTTTTGGGCGTTTGCGCGTTGGCGCAGCTGTTGGAGTGGGGGCAGATACTGACGAGCGTGTCGATGCACTGATCAAGGCAGGCGCTGATGCCATCGTGGTCGACACGGCTCATGGTCATTCGAAAGGGGTAATTGATCGCGTACGCTGGATCAAGACTCACTATCCCGATGCACAGGTCATTGCGGGAAATATCGCTACACCAGAAGCCGCGCTCGCCCTGGTTGAGGCTGGAGCGGATGCTGTGAAGGTCGGAATTGGGCCTGGCTCCATCTGCACCACTCGCGTGGTCACTGGAGTGGGTGTTTTGCAGATTTCGGCAGTAGCCAACATCGCTGAAGCGTTGGTCGGCTCAGGTGTGCCTCTCATTGCTGACGGGGGCATTCGTTTCTCGGGTGATATAGCCAAAGCACTGGCCGCAGGTGCTCATACGGTAATGCTCGGTGGGTTGTTCGCCGGCACGGAAGAAGCGCCTGGGGAGACCGAGTTGTTCCAGGGCCGCAGCTACAAGAGCTATCGAGGCATGGGGTCGCTTGGCGCAATGCAGCAAGGCTCCAAGGATCGCTACTTCCAGGACAGCACCCAGAACGCGGACAAGCTCGTGCCCGAAGGTATCGAGGGCCGTGTGCCTTACAAGGGCGCATTGTCGGCCATCGTCCATCAGCTGCTGGGTGGGCTGCGTTCATCCATGGGTTACACCGGCTGCGCATCGATTGCCCAGTTACATGAGAAGGCCGAGTTCGTGCGTATCACCGGTGCCGGGCTGCAGGAATCGCACGTGCATGACGTGCAGATCACCAAGCAGGCACCGAACTGTCTCGGGTGATAAATCGGGTCTAGTTGCGCCCGAAAAGGTTGCGCTGGACCTGAATCAAGTGAGCTTCGATCAGTTCACGTGAGAGCTTTTCATCGCGGTCACGTAGGGCATCGACGATTGAGCGGTGCTGCTCTTCGTACTGACTGCGCCGTTCCGGGGTCAATGAGTTCTTTTTCAGGCGACCCCATTCGCCTTCTTCGCGAATCTGCGTAGTGAGCTCAAGGATTTTCAGGAAAAAACTGTTATGGGTTGCTTCTGCGAAAGCCTGATGGAGGGCGCCGTCCCAATGCTCGAACTCCTCGATAGTGGAGGCCGCTTCAGATCGCGTAATGCACTCGTCCATCTTTTCGAAGTCAGCGCCCGTGGCATAGCGAACGATCAGGCTCGGCATCTGAGTTTCGATCAGAAGGCGCGCCTCCATCAGCTCGGCCGGGCTCGTCTGGACGGTCGAGGAGCGGTGTTCAACGACAGGCACAACAAGGCGCACGTTATCGGCGACGAACGTACCACTGCCTACCGTTTGAGTGATCAGCCCCATTTCCTTGAGGTTGGAAAGCACGCGCCTGACGGAGCCCCTGGACGCCTGAAAGGATTCGCTCAGCTCTCTTTCGGCAGGCAGCTTCTGGCCCGCCGCGAGCCGGCCGCTTTCGATCTCTTCGACTAGGTATTTGGCCAAGCTCCGTGCGCCATCTGCACGAACGGACTTTTGAGCCACTGCTTCACTCACGCTGAAAGCCTTTCTGTTGGGAGGGTTATGGGTGTATGAGAGTGAAAGGTATACCAATTGGTCTAATGCTGCAAAAAAATGGTTGCATTGGTTCTTTTGTGGTCCTATATTCGGTTTCAGTTGAACCAAAAATAGACCGTAAGAGGACCAATAACAATGAAACTCGCAACCATTCAAAACGCTGCCGGCGAACTGTCTGTTGTAGTCGTGAACAGCGAAACCGAACGCTTCTGGCCTGTTTCCGACCTGATTTCCGGCTTCTCGGGCGACATGAACCAATTGGTACTACAGTGGGATCAGCTGAAGTCTGACCTGGTGCCAAGCGGTGAAGGCCAATCCCTGGAAGACGTCACCCTCAAGGCGCCGCTGCTGCCGCGCCGCAACATGTTCTGTGTCGGCAAAAACTATCACGAGCATGCTGCAGAGTTCAGCAAGTCCGGTTTCGACCACAGCGCCAAAGACGGCGAGATCGCCCCTGAATTCCCGGTCGTCTTCACCAAGACCCCAGACACCGTCATTGCCACCAATGACAAAATCCCGCGTCACGCTGATGTCACCGACCAGCTCGACTACGAAGCTGAATTTGCCGTGATCATCGGCAAAGGTGGTCGTGGCATCTCCAAGGTCGATGCCTACGCGCATGTGTTCGGCTACACCATCGTCAACGACATGACCGCCCGCGACCTGCAGAAAAACCACCGTCAATGGTTCCTCGGCAAATCGCTCGATGGCTTCGCACCGATGGGCCCATGGATTGCCACTGCTGACGAAATCAACGTTGCTGATGCCACCATCCAGTGCTGGGTCAATGGCGAACTGCGTCAGAACTCCAACATCGGCCAGCTGATTTTCGGGATCCCTCACCTGATCGAGACCATCTCCGCTGGCATCGAACTCAAGCCAGGCGACGTGATCGTGACCGGTACTCCTATGGGTGTCGGCATTGGTTTCACGCCTCCACGCTTCCTGCAGTCGGGTGATGTGGTTCGTATCGAAGTTGCCGGTATCGGCGCTCTAGAGAATGAGGTGGCAGAGTGACTACCCAACTCCTGAACGGCATTGCCGTCGAGGTTTCAGGGGAGGGCACCCCACTGCTGTGTATTCATGGCTTGGGCGGCTCCTCTAATACCTGGACCTCTGTTCTGCCGGCCTTTGAAGGTTTCAAGGTCATTCGTTTCGACCTGCCGGGCAGCGGTCGCTCTGCTCTGGGCAATACGGCGCTTTCCATCGAGCTGTACGTGCAGACTGCCGAGCAGGTTTTGGAAGCCCTGGGTGTCGACAAGGTTCATGTGGTCGCGCACTCCATGGGCACCATCGTCGCGGCACACTTTGCTGCTCGGCATCCACAACGGGTCAGCAGTCTGGCGCTGTTCGGTCCGTTGCTGGCTCCGCCGGATGCGGGCCGCCCGGGCATCCAGGCCCGTGCCGACCTAGCCCGCAGCGGCGGTGTTGAAGCGATGCAGGAAATTGCCGATGCGATCGTCAAAGGCGCTACGGCACAGCAAACCAAAGACGGTCAGCCTGCCGTGGTCGCTTTGGTACGCGAATGCATCATGCGTCAACCCGCAGAGGGCTACAGTCAGAGTTGTGAGGCACTGTCGAAAGCCCAGCCGGCGGCCGTCGAAAAAATCACAGCACCTGTCCTTCTGGTGACTGGGGATCAAGATGGCGTCGCGCCTGTTGCAGCCGTGAAAGCGTTCACTGAGCGCCTATCCAACGGCCGCATGGTGACGTTTGACGCGTGCGGGCACTGGACGACCTTTGAAAAGCCCGTGCAGTGCATGGTCGAGCTCAAACAGTTCTATTCATCGATAGCGTGATCTTCATGGCGGCTGGGCTTCGCCTGAGCCTGACCGCCATTATTTAAGCAGGAGAGTTTCTACAGCCGCCAATCGCTTCGGCCCTGTGTAACCCTGATAAAGATTTCGGAGAATTCAGATGCATAACAATAAGATTGCATTCACGAATGTCACCATTTTCGACGCAAGCGGTGACAAGCCTTACAAAGGCAGCGTGCTGGTTGAGGACAATCGCATCAAACGTATTGTCCGGGGCACTGCCAAGCTTCACGACCTCGATGCCAAAACCATCGATGGTAAGGGTGCGTTTTTGATGCCCGGCATGACCGAGGCTCACACCCACTTTTCCTGGAATGACCAACCTTCGCTGGCAGCCATTCAGATGATGCCGCCGGAAGAGCACATCCTCTGGTGTGTTGGTGTCGCCAAGCGCTATCTCGATATGGGATGGACGTCGTGCATTGGTGCGGCAGCCGCCAAGGCCCGTCTTGATGTTGTTCTGCGTAACGCCATCAATGCGGGTCAGTTTCCAGGGCCGCGTTACCTCGCCGGTAGTCAGGAGGTCTCCACTATTGGCGCATTGGGCGATAACACGCTCCCGCACTTGCCATTCCCTGAGCTGAACTTCGGTTCTCTGTGCTGCGGTCCCGAGGAGATCCGCAAGACAGTTCGTACCTTCATCAAGTACGGGGTCGACCACCTGAAGATCAACCTCTCCGGCGAGTACATTGCCGGTATCGCTGCGGAGACTTCGCCGTTTTCCGAGGAAGAGATTGCCATGCTGGTTTCCGAAGCCAAGCGCTTCGGTAAGCGCGTCGCTGCACACGCGCGTTCGGCGGAGTCGGTCAAGCAATGCGTGCGTTACGGCATCGACATGATCTACCACGCAAGCTTCGCGGACGAAGAAGCGTTGGACATGCTCGAAGCCAACAAGGAAAAGCACTTCGTTGCGCCAGGCCTGGCCTGGTTGATTCGCACCACCTACAACGCATCCGAGTATGGGATCACCCCAGCGATCGCAGAAAAAATGGGCTATAAGCGCGAGCTGGAAGCCGCCTGTGAAACCCTGCAAAAGATGCACAAGCGTGGTATTCGAGTGCTGCCCGGTGGTGACTATGGATTTGCCTGGATGCCTCACGGCACCAACGCCATGGACCTCGAATATTTCACCACCTATCTGGGCATGACCAACATGGAGGCCTTGATTGCCGCTACCCGTTACGGTGGCCAGATCATGATGCAAGGTGGTGAGCTGGGCCAGATCAAGGAAGGTTTCCTCGCAGACTTGATGCTGGTTACCGGTAATCCGCTGGCAGACATCCGGGTCCTGCAGAACCCTGAAAAAATTGCGTTGGTCATGAAGGACGGCGCGATCCACAAGAGCTCTTTCGAGATCCAGCCTCCGAGAGCTGTCATCCACCGCATGCCTGCCCAGAAAACCTCAAGGGCAGCTGCGCACTCCTGATACGGGGCGCCTTCGGGCGCCTTGATTCAATCCGTCAGTTAAACCGGCACTGATCCCACGATCAGGGTCTTGAAACCCCTTTGCCCAAAGCTCGCTGATCTCGTCTGCGTGCGGCGTAGCTGTGTGTCTCCATAAAAACAACAATCGAGATAGACCATGAAAAAAGTAATCATCCCTGCTGCAGTGCTGTGCGGTTTCCCCGTTTCTTCGTACGCGGCTGACTATCCTGAATTCAATTTCAACGTGCTCAGTGTCATGGCCACGGGCAATTCAAAGGCTGACCCCATTCTCGGTACCGGTACGTCGGACAAGAACCTGACGACTTACCAGTTTGAGCACTTCAGTACTTTCAAGTACGGCGATATCTATCTGGACGCAGAGGTGTACAAAGGCGATGACGTCGGGGGCGAAGGCGCTGCTTCTGGCGGTTCGGGGAAAAGCTCTCAGAACCTGCTGGTGGCGAACCCGAGGCTGAGCCTGGGCAAGATGACGGGCAAATCGTTTGCATACGGACCGGTGACGGATGTGTCGCTGATCGCGCGCTGGGAAGATGCCAGCTATGCCGATTTCCGTTCAAGAAACTACGGCCTTTCGCTCAACTTCGATGTGCCTGGTTTCGTGTATTTCGAATCCGGTCTGCTGCGGCGTACCACCAACTACAACGACCCCAACTGGCTCTGGCGCTCCTATCTAATTTCAAAGCCATGGGAGATTGCGGGGCAGCAGTTCAACTTCACCTTGCTGTCATTAATCAACGGCACGGACCACAACGGCACGGAGTATTTCACGCGGCCTGAAGTGCTCTGGCATGTCGACAAGGCCGGGTCGTTTCAGTTGGGCGTCAGGGTGGAGACTCACCATTACGACATCGGAGGGGATCGCTACGAGCGCATCTCCCCCAACATCATCTTCAAATGGTTTATGTGATGGTCACTTCCAAAAGGTAGCGCCGATTCGGTTCATCCACTTGGCATTCCCCGGACGGGTGCCCAGCAACTCGTCGAGCTTCTCAATCAAGGGCGCAAGCATGTTGCGGGCTGACGAGGCAGCAGCTTCTTCGTCACCCGCAACGATCGCATCAAGAATGGCATGGTGATCGGCGAGACTTGGCTCTGGAAGGTCCGCGTCCGAGAAGATGCTTTTGGTATGACTGTGAATGGAGGCGTTGAAGTAGGCGTACAACGCTTGCAGGGCATCGTTGTGCGAAGCGGTTGCGATCGCGACATGGAAGTCGCGGTCCAGATCCAGAAACTCGTCGAGAATGCTTTCGCTCGTGTACTCACCGCGAACATCAAGGGCGGCTTTCAGACGAGCTATGTCTTCAGGGGTACGACGCCTTGCCGCGAATCGGGCAGCCTCGGACTCCAGCAGGCATTGCAGTTCAATGTGATCCCGCAACCCTGAGCGGTTCAGCTTGCTGACGGTTTGCGCAGGGTCCAGCTCCCGACGTACATACGTGCCATCGCCTTGGCGAACCTCCAGCATGCCCGAGTGCGAAAGCACGCGGATCGCTTCACGCACGGTATTTCGACCGACAGCGAATTGCTCAGCGAGCTCCGCTTCTTTAGGAATGCACTCACCTATCTTCCACACGCGCTGATCGATCAGCGAGCGGATGGTTTCAATGGTGGACTCAACCAGCGAGAGACGCGGGACGGGGGTTTGACCTAGTTTTGCCATGGTTTGGTTCATTCTCGACTAAAGCAATAGATCCTGAGATCCCATCTTTTTTATTATACACAGGCCGGTTTGTCGATCGCCGCGAGGTCAGTGTCACTGAGACGGATTCGGTGAACCTCAGCGCTAGCAGGTGTTCGACCTTGATCTTGGCGTACACAATCGCCTGGAATTCCATGACCTTCCCGAGCAGCTCCTGAGCTAACCGCTCCAGCAAAGCGAATCGCTCGTTTTCCACGTGAGGCATTAGTGCGTCCACGACCTTCTGATAGTCGACAGCCGCATCGATATCATTGTTCTCCATCGCCTCGATGGCGTCGTACATGAGGGTCAGACTGATCCGCAAATCTTGCTTGTAGAGCATTTCGTCCTCAAGCACGCCGATGTAGCCGCGCATGCTCAAGTTGTTGATTTCGATTCTGGCCAACCCTGACGTTACGTCGCTCACGATGTCAGCTCCTGCGGATCAACTGAAGAAATTCCTGGCGTACAACATCTGAAGCCCGAAAAGAGCCCAGCATGACTGAGGTCTGCATCATCGAGTTCTGCTTCTGAACACCACGCATCATCATGCACATGTGCTGAGCCTCGATCACGACACCTACGCCGTCTGCATCCGTCACTTCACGAATCGCATCCGCGATCTGGCGAGTGAGGTTTTCCTGAATTTGAAGGCGCCTTGCGAACATATCTACGATGCGGGCGACCTTGGACAGCCCAAGCACTTTCCCGGTGGGGATGTACGCAACGTGCGCTTTGCCGATGAAGGGCAGCAGGTGGTGTTCGCAGAGCGAGTACAACTCGATGTCGCGAACAATGACCATCTCGTCGGTTGTGGCGTTGAATAGCGCACCGTTGACGATCTCGTCCAGGGTCTGTTCGTAGCCATGGCAGAGATAACGCATGGCTTTTGCCGCGCGTTCAGGTGTGTCGAGCAATCCCTCGCGTTCCGGGTTCTCACCGAGAGCTTCCAGTACTCCACGGTAATGTTGCTGCATTGACTCGTTCACGAAGGGACCTTGAGGTGTCGGTAGCTGCAATAGATCCTAACATCCTATGTATCGGCTTTTCAATGAGAGCTGTTCTCGGTTATCGGCTTTTTACTGCAGGCGTTTCTGCAGGAAATCGGCTAGAGCACGCACCCGCTCCGGGATGTATCGAGTTGGGGGAAACACCAGGAAGAATTCAAATTCATCCTCGGACTGCCAATCGTCGAAGATCGGTATCAGATCCCCGCGTCGCACCTCAGCGTTACCGTAATAGCTCGGCACCTGAATGATCCCCAACCCACTCTGTGCAGCCGCCACGAGCGCCAATCCGTTATCACTGCCGATTCGGCCCCCAGGTTGCAGGTGATGGACGTTTTTGCCTTTTCGATAGCTCCAGCGCCGGCCGAGTAATGAGAGGCAGAGCGCTGGGGGCAGCTCTCCGGGATGTTTGCAACCAGACACTGATGGCAATAGGGAGGGGGCAATCAGCGTGCGCAGGGGAAAATTGATGAGTCGTCTGGCTATTAGATTCGAGTCGGCCAGCGGGCCTAGCCGAACGCTGATGTCGACGCCTTCGCTGACCAGATCGACATTGCGCGCCGTGACGTTGATGAATAGCTGAATGCCGGGGTACTCCAGCGCAAACTCTGCCAATAGCGGGGGGAGCGTGGTTTCAGCGAAATGCCCCGCCAGGCTGATTTTGATGTGCCCCTTGAGTTGTGAGCGACCCAGGCGAACTTCATCGTGGGCCTCTTCGATCCCATCCATCAGTCCTCGGCATTGCTTGTAAAAGGCTTGCCCGGCTTCGGTCGGCACGCAGCCGCGCGCAGTGCGCTGCAGCAGCTGTTGACCCAGGCTGCGCTCCAGCGCGCCTACCTTGCGACTGAGGTTCGCGACTGAAGAGTCCAGAATCTTCGCCGCTGCGCTGAAGCTGCCTCCTTCAACCGTGGCAACCAACTCTGGTATTCCATCAAGTATGTTTGGCTTTCCCATAGTGCAAAGCTGCTTCTCTTTTCTGGATCTACCTAGTCATTTTTCGTAAGCATACGCTGAGTCCCAATTAACGCTTGAGCTTTTTTAGCGGACGCATATCGCGGCGCAAAAAAGCCATGAGAAATGGGAGAACCCTGTATGTCATTCGAAGGCAAAAAAGTAGTCATTCTCGGTGGTGGTTCCGGCATGGGCCTGGCACTGGCCAAGAAGGTGATTTCCTCTGGTGGGAAAGTCGTCATCGGCGGTCGTAATGCCGCCAAGCTCGGCAACGTTGCAGTCACACTGGGTGATTCTGCGAGTTACAAAGCATTTGATCTTGGTGATGAAGCGGCAGTCAGAAGCGCATTCGAGGCCATTGGACCGTTTGATCACTTGGTCACAACGGCTGCGGAGCTGACGTTCGCGCCTGTTGCGGATCTCTCGACTGAGCAAGTGCAATCGATGCTCGTCTCCAAGTTTTGGGGGCCGTTCTACGCCTCGAAATACGCCGCTCCTCATATCGCCAAAAATGGCTCAATCACGTTCTTTTCCGGCTTGGCAGCTTACCGACCTGCGCCTGGGGCATCGATTGTTGCGGCGCTGAACGCAGCGCTTGAAGGTTTCGCCATGACGTTGGCACTGGAGATCAAACCGGTGCGGGTCAACGTCGTCTCGCCAGGCGTCGTCGACACCCCAACGTGGGATTTCCTGAGCAACGACGACCGTCGAGGCCTTCTCGAAAGCGTCGCGGATAGTCTTCCCGTCGGCCGGGTCGGCCAAGCTGATGATCTTGCAGACGCTGCTCTGTCATTGATGGGAAATGGCTTCATCAACGGCACCGTGCTCCACGTCGATGGTGGTGGTCGCATTGCCTGACGCCAAGCCTTTCCAGATCACCATGAGGATTTCGATATGAACGATAAGCACGTTGCACTCGTTGTGGGTTCCAGCGGAATCATTGGCAGCGCATTGGTCGAAACTCTGTTCAGCGCACCTGACTGGACTGTACGGGCATTGCGTAAAACGAATTTGCCGGGCGTCGAGGCGATCGATTGTGACCTGAGCGATGCAGACGCAACCCGACAAGCGCTCGAAGCTGCATCCGATACCACCCATGTGTTCTACGCGGCGTTGCAGACCGATCCTGATTTGGCGCGCGAGTCCGAAATCAACACTGTGATGCTCCGCAACGTACTGGATGGACTCAAGGCCAACGGTGCTCCGTTGCAGCGGGTTGTGCATTACCAGGGCGCCAAAGTCTATGGCGTTCACCTGGGAGCCAGCGTCGCACCTTTCTATGAAGACGACCCACGGCATGTGGCTGCCAACTTCTACTACGCCCAAGAGGATTTGCTCAGAGAAAGGCAGATCAGCGACGGCCTGGACTGGAGCATTCTCAGGCCCGATGTGGTGGTGGGCGACATCGCCGGCAACCCGATGAACATCGCAATGGTCATCGGTGTCTTCGCAGCGCTGAGCAAACAGGCAGGTGTGCCACTGCGTTTCCCTGGCTCCATGCGCACGTACCGAGAAGTCGTCGCTCAACTCACCGACGCGCATTGGCTGGCACGCGCGAGCTTGTGGGCCGCGCTCGCACCAACAGCCCGTAACGAAGCCTTCAACCTGGTAGGCGAGCCGTTTCGCTGGGAACGCATCTGGATCAAGATCGCCGAAGCGCTAAATATGGAGGTCGCTACGCCTCAGCCATTTTCCCTCGCCAAGCACATGCCCGGAAAAGCCAATGACTGGGAGCGACTGGCAACTGAGCATGAGCTAAACACATTGCCTTATGAAAAGCTGGTGGGGTGGCCGTTCGGTGACTTCATCTTCAATACCGAATTCGACATGATTTCGGACATGAACAAGATCCGTCGCGCGGGCTTCACCGAGGTCGTGAACAACGAAGAGATCATGGTTGATGCGTTGAAGTGGTTGGCAGAGAAGGGATTTCTGCCGAGTCATTGAGTTGGTTGCGGTGGTAGAGCACAAGACGGGAGATGTCTGCGGAGCACCGCAGGGGTAGCCAGTCTAGACGTAAATGCCGTACTCAAGCTGCCTCAAAAGCGTATCCACATGTTCATACCCCGACTGCGTTGAAAGCATGCGGCATGGCACTCGGTAGTCTAAACCACGTGCTGGGGTGATGAGCCAATGCTCTGCAGACTCGCGAGTCCCGAGCACACGCGTGGCTGTCACCAAAATTTGCTCGTGCCGTCCCTCAAAGCACCGGTGGGCTAGGCTCCAGCACTTGAGGAGCGAGTTAGGGCAAAAAGCTACAATCTGGAGTTCGTTCATTAGGTATGCCTCAGAGACGCATATTGAGTCCACCAATGTAGCTTCTTGCCTGACTCAAATTCACGCTTAGACTGTTGTTTAGACAGATCTCCGCTTCGCGGCAGCAGTGTGACCACCGCGTTATACCAGGATGACATTTGGAGATGAGGCCGCGCTAAGGATGCCACTTAGCCTGCCAGTCTGCCAACAGGCTCAGCCTCTCTGCCGCATCGTAGGGCAATGTCTAGCAGTCTTCCTTGTCTATCCGACCGGCTCCGAAGCAGATCGCGTGCCTCGGCTTCAAATTGAAATTTTAAAAGCCACTTGTGGCTTGGTGCCTTCCGCCGACCCTTCATCGCATTTCCTCGCAGACCATCCCAGGACGTTCAAATCGGACTCGTATTGTTTGGCTACCGGGCAGCATAGCCTGCCACAGCGTATTAGATAGTGCGACTGAAGAGCCAGAAGGATTCGTCGTTGCCAGTCACTGCGAGGGGGCAGATGCCCAGCCGGGCCAGTAGTATTAGTAGTCGATGGGCTGATTTGGGGTGCTTGGAACCTACTCAATTCCAGGATCTGTCTGGAATGTTCACGTACAGCTCCTCAGCTCGCCGGGCCTTCGCTGAGCTCGCTACGAATACGTTCGACTACTGAGTCCAGCGTGGCTCCATCCTCCATCAAAAGGTAGCATTGCATCAGAATTGTCAACGGATGAACGTCCATGGTCGAGGCGAGAGCATGAACCATTTCCAGAGTAGGACCTTTCCCCCCACCTTCTAATTGGCTCAGATAGGTCTGACTGCTGTTGCCACCGAAGGCTTCCTGGGTGAGATGACGTGACTTCCTCATCTGCCTTATTGCCTTGCCAAACGCCTGTTTCAGCTCCATTTTTTTTCATTCCTGCAAAAGGAATGATGAAGCCGTCTTGAACGTCACACCTCCATTAACTATTGTTAATATTTCGAGGGTTTTTCGATGTTCAAAACATATAGTCATGCCGAATCGGGGTCAGCGGACGTTTTCCGTGAAGCGGGTGCCCACCGGTGGAAATTTGTTGAGCTGGAGATGCACCATCCGTGGTTCTACATCGAACTGGTGCGAGATTATGGGGATGAGATCGTGGGCAGCATGCTGATGGTCCCAACGGTTCCGATACTTCAACAGATGCTTTTGGAGCTGAACGAGCGCTCATGGCTCGGCCAAGCGCACCTAATGTCGCCCGGCCATCTCAGAGGAGAGGAGGGTTGGCTGATGGAACGGCTCGTCGAGGTCAGTATTGTTGAGGATGAAACCGGGACGATGGAGGATTACGTCTATAAGGTTGAAGGTGGAGCGTCTTATGGGGTTTCGCGCCTGGAGGATCACAACGGACTCAAGGTGACTGAGGTTATTTTCTCAGCAGAGCGAGATTTACGTGTGTGAATCGGCCGAGACTTGCGGAGGAATCCGCCTACCCAAGAGTCTTTTTGGACGGTAAGTCCACCACCTTACTGTCGCTAGCCTTGGCCTTGAGCACCCGAATCTCATCCAGTAAGACTTCGTTGATGGACGCTAATGCAGCGACTTTGGCCCGCAGTTCCTCTATTTCTTGACGGTGTTCTGCGGACTTTTTGCGCTCGGCGATCAAATCCTGATGCTTAACATCACGGGCGGCTCGACTTGAGCGCCCCTGAGCTTCGCGGACGGCCTCTGCAATCTTTGGGTAATGATTGTGGATCAGTGCCGTAGATATTCCTGCTTCGCGAGCTACCGCCGCAATAGTTACTTTGGTTTCACCGGTATGAGCACGTCCCTTCTGGATACGATAGAGAGCTAGCCTCAAATCCTTTTCACGGGCTTCAGCGGATTTGTAGTTCGCAACCTTGTCCTTGGACTTCATGCGATCAGGGCCTCCGAATCTATCCCCAGTTTGACGAGTACTTCGCGATAGCGATCCATATCGCGCTGAACCCGTTGGCGGCCTGCCTCACCGATGTCAGTGCAGTTCTTCAACCCTTTCTGATCATCATAAAGTCGCTGGTAGATAGGCAGATGGATGCGACCGATGACTGCGTTGCTGCAGTTGTCGCCGCAACGGGAGCGTTCAAGTGTATTACCGATGCAACCATTGTCGTCTGCGGTGCACCAAGCATGGCCGTTGCTGCGAATCGCAGTGCTTTCGGCAATGGACTTCAGCATCGCAGCATGGTCTTTAAAAAGATTCAGATTCTGTGGTTCCCGCTGCCAGTGCTTGAGCGCGCTCCCATAACCACCAGCCAGAGCCTCGTCGTTCAGCCATTCACCGACGACACCAATTTTTATATTTTCCAGCTCCATCTCGATGTCGTCGTACAGCTCAAGATCCAGGTGTTTTCCCCAGCTATCATCCATGGCGTAGCCAAGGCTCATGTCCAACGTCCAGTGCGCGAAATGTTCTTTGAGGTAACGCAAGTCACCGAAGCGGCTGTGGGCAGCGTAGTTTGCAAATTTTCGGCGAAATTGGTGACTGTTAAGATTCCAGGTCAGTCCACAGTTTATAGCGAAGGATTTGAGGTTTGCTGCCCAAGTGAAACCGGTTAGGGTACGCACTTTACTGCCAGTCCCGAGAAACAACGCGCGACGATGTTTTTGCGCTTCTGTGATCTGGGGATCGTGTGGGTTGGCCCGACGCCTCAGCTCGATCTCGGCAGTGATTTTGGCTTGGTATGGAGCGCTCCACCGCTCCATCATCCGTAGGACTCGAACGCCAAGCTCGGGTATCATCCAGTCATGTTTCCCTGTATCCGTCTTGTCCGATCTTGAGCGCATCCAATGGTATATGGTGCCATCCTCGTCCTCCGTACGTAGGTGTGCGCCCGATTGCACGTTAGCGAGCTCATGGTTGCGACAGCCTGAGGTACTAGCCAGAATGATATAGCAGGCGGTTCGCAGCTCTTTCAACGCCGAGGTGTATGCAATCAAACCAGCCTCCCAACCAAGGTCTTTGAGATCGCGCTGCTTCTTTCGACTAATAGCAGTTTTACCCAAGCCCTTGAGCTGCCCCGTTTTTGCATTTAGCGCGTCGCGAAGGTCGAGCAAGCTATTTCCCTGCTCTACCAGCTGACAGGCTCGTTCAAAAAGGGTACAGAAGATATCGTCGGGTATGAGCGGTGTTTTGCCCGCCTGCGTGCGAGGAGCCCCGTTACCGACAAGCCCCGCCATTGCCATAGAGGACGTCTCGATCCAAGGATGCTGTGGCATTGAATCGTGAGTGTATTGGCTCAGCTCATGAATAGCTTCGACAGCTGTAAAGCGGTCCTGAAGTCCGCGTCCAGATAACGGTTTTCCCTTAGAGCGATACGGTTGCCGATACGCCTTGCACACATCGACATATGTCGCGCAAACCATGGGGGTTACCGAGCTCAAGCGGTCCACTTTTAATGTTTCTAAGTGATTCAAAAACAGCGCAGCTTGATACAGGAATTTTAATGCCATTTGGCCTTTAGGGCGTCCCTTCCCTCTACGTCCACGCCGTAGGTACCTGTACATCATCTCCTTCATAATCAATCGAAAGGCTGGAGGTATGATCTCAAACTTCAGGAGCTTCCGGCTTGCGCCCGCGTTGGTTGAAAAACCGTCTGTATGCCAGATATTGTCTTTGAATCGGCTGAGGATGATCCAATGACCGTCGACCTGAGTAGCCGAAATTACCAGCGCGTCGCGTTCGGCTTCGGATAGTACACGCACGTCACCAGGATGGGAGGTAACGTCAGGTGCAGATAGGGCGGTAGTAGCGCTGATCATGCAAAAATCTCCAGGCTATCGATCAGATCAGCCGACCAAAACGGATGTGGGGCAGTGCGTGCACGCTCACGGGCGGCCTCTACGTCCGCAACCTTGAAGGCGCCACGGCGTAGACCTTCAGCAACAATGTAGCCATCGATTAAACGAGGGATATGGGCGTAGTCGCGCTCCCAGCGCCGCTTTCCTATACGCGAGCGTTCGGTGAACACTCGCCAGTAAAAGCTGAAAAGCTTGTACAAATCCTTAGCAGTTACCGCGTAGTGCTTACAGCGCACACAGTTGATGAAATTCATGCAAAGGGCGCCCTCGCGCTTTGGTGCATATTGGCCGTTCACGGGTTCAGTGCAAAGGCCGGTGGGCGTATCCCAGTAGGTTGCACCTATGGTTCGGGTCAACAACTCCTCGACCAGTATCTCGCCCATAAATTGCCAGTTTCGGCGGGCATTCTCGCCGGGAGCTAGATAATGTTGATCGGCTACATGCAGCGTATTGCCCAGCGCAGCCGCTGTGATAGCTAAATCCCCGCCAGTCAGCTCGAAAATTCTGTTAGCAAAGGTCTTACGCAGGCGTGAGACGTTGATACGTAGAGGTTTCCCGTTGGCATCGGCCAGTTGGTACTCAGTTACGAGACGATTTGTCGCTGTAAACAACTGCTGTTTGTCCAGCGCCGTTGCGCGACCAGTATTGCCGTCGCGGTATAACCATACTCGGCCCTTTAACTCCTCCGGGATTTCTGCGTCCAGTGACGCTGTCAGTGCCATTACTCGACGGATTAGGCGCTCTACATTAGCTCTCACAGTCGGTGTTGATTCGAGAAGCCTATCGTCATCCGATAAGGTACGTAGTGCCACCTTGCTGGAGTTATGACCGCGTCGCTTCCATAAAACCAAGAAGGTCAGATTGTCCTTAGGGTGCCTGCGTAGGCAGTCGCGGGACATTTCCAACAACGGTGTAGTATTGCGGCCCGTGTGCAGCGCCACTACCAGTAGCGCGAGAGCTAGCAATTCTCCGGTGACAGGTGCGTCGTCAACCCAGAGTGGCTCGATCGCCTTACGGAGCGCCACCGTGAAAACTTTCCTCTCTCCCTGAGATAATGCAGTCTCACCTTTCGTCTTGCGGTTGCTATTGGGGAACGGATTATTCGGGAAGGTTGCCGCGTCGCCCGAAGATATTAGGGGGAAGAGCCCACGTCGACCAAGTGCTAGCAGTACAGGTTTCGTATGCGTGTAGCGGGATTTTTGAGTGGTCGTTTCTCCTCCCAAATTTCCCAGGTAGCTAAGGTAACCGTCAATCAAGTCCCGGTTAATATCAGCCATAGTCAGTTCACGCGCGAAAGCTGTCGAGCGTAGTACGCAGTACTCAAGAAAATTGCGCATCCCGTTGGTGCAATAACTGGTCACTGTGCTGACCTCGACTTGGCTATCCTGGTCAACGAGGAAGCGCTCAACCTGTCGCTGGCAGGCATAGGTAATAGAGTCGATACCGGCGTTATACCATCGGGAAAACTCGAAGCTCCGAGTGGCGGAGGCGCTACGCGCGAACTTGACCGCCGTATCTATCGGGGGGATGACATCAGGGAGAATAACGACATTTCCTTCGGTGTCATGATAATGCTCGACTTGAGGGATGCTGATGTCTGTCTTCGTAAATATCTTTCGCTTACCCATCAGGCCGCCTCCACCAGCTCGGTTAGTTCATCGTCGAATGCCAACACCGCTTCATCAGCCATTTCGTTAACAAGATGCAGGTAAACCATTGTTGTTTGAATTGAGCTGTGTCCAAGCTGCCGCTGCAGAAATACCAAAGGTTCCACCCCGCTTTCTGTGTTGCGCTGAAGGCTTACGAGGGTATGGGTGGCATAGGTATGTCGGAGCATGTGAGTGTGGACAGCGATTCCTGCCCGCTTGCCAGCATCACTGATAATACGGTTGAGTCCTTTGCCGCTGTCACGGTAGGGCTCCCCTGCCTTATTAAGGAACAGCGCCTGTTGCGGAGTCTTGCTGAGCGACGCACGCTCGCCGCGTACTTTCGTCACATAGCGATGGAGATCCCCCATGAACCGACGGCTGATGTAAAGAGTTCGCGGCTTGCTGCCCTTTGTCGCCATTCCGCTGCCGTCGAGCGGGTTGAGTAGAACGCGAAGATTGCGCTCGGTTCGTCCTGCCTTATCTGGGTCAAAAATACAGGTAATGGGGAAGGAGGCAATTTCCTCGCGACGTAGACCGGTATGAAGCGCCAGACGCATCATCATTAGGTGATGTGGATTGTTTGCTTGCTCCAAAAGCAGCTTAATCTCAGCTTTGCGCAGAAACTTGGGGGGCGCCCTATGTGCTCGTGGCAGAGCATCATTTGCTAGAGCCTTCCCGCCACTGGCATCGATATGCGCAAGGAAGCTTGCTTTGCGCTTTACGACGCGTTCTTCATAGGCGAAAGGCAAACGTGACACCCAACCTTGGTCCAGTGCATAGCTGTAAAACGCGCAGATGTAGATCAACCGCTGGCGTGTCGTGTTCGGTGCCAGCTTGCAGTCGTCTAGGCAATAGCCTCGATAGGCCGCGATAAGACTCTTGGCCTCACCTCGATCCACATCGCGCCAGTCAAGCTCCTGAGCTTGGAGAAAACTGAAGAAGTCGTAAAGCGCACGTCCGGTGCTGGGCCAAGACCGTTTGGATCTGATATCCCCTCGAATCAGATAGCAACGAAAGAACTGGTTGACTGGGGTGCAACTCTTCATTGAGTCCCAAAGCAAAATGGGAAACCCTGCATACGGTCGTCTTGCAATCAAAAAGTCATGGTTAGCCCAGACTAGCTCCATCTCCCTTCCCCCTGCGCTGAACAGACACTCAAGCAATGTGCTAGACGTCGCTGGGAAAGACTGAACGTCGACCCTGAACGCCCTAGCTGCTAACTGTCTGCTTTTAATAGCACAGGAATCTAACGATCCGAAAGCGTCAGATCATAAGGCATTCCTGAGGGTTTGCAGGTAGGCAACCTGACGGGTGAATTCGGGGCTGGACAGACGCTCTTCCACGTGCGGGCGCAATGCCTGTCCGATCAAACGGGTGGGCTGTTGGGTCATCCGCGCCAGCCATTGCCATTGTTCGGTGACGGGCAACGTTTCAAAGCCCGGATGGCGTTGTCGTGCCCGGCGCAGGATGTCCTGCTGCAAGGCGCGCAGTAAGGCATGCTGGCCTTTGCGCCGCAAAAGGAAATCGGCGCTGGCACTCAGGTGTTCACCAAGCTGGCGCCTGTCTCGATTCGGTTCAGGCAGGAGCGGACCCTGTCGCATACCGCAATGCCACAGCCCGGCGCCGATGCACAACGCAAGCGCGAGCAGCGCCTGCGGAAAATACTTCCACAGCAGACCAAACAGGTCGTCGTGATCCGTGCGTAACAGCAGGGTGACGGCGCTGTCCTGACTCAAGTACCACAGCAGCCAGGCGTTGTCGTATTGGCCAATGGCGCGGGTTTTCCACACGTCGGCGTCGGTCAGGACAGTGATCAGGCCGCTCCCGTACACCATCTGCAGCATATGCGTGGCATCGGCACTGTTAGCCCACGATTGTGCATGGTCCTGCGGGTCGTCCAGATGAAAGGCCGGATCGAAGCTCATGTAGGCGGGATCGCTTTCATTCTGTACGTAAAGCCGGGTCAGTTCGGGCCATGGCGTGTCCGGGGCCTTGATCTCTGGGGTGGTGAGTGGAATCACGGGTTTGATCTGCTCACGTTCGCGTCGTCGATCCTGCTCACGCACGTCGCGAGTCATGAACTGACGAATCTGCAACTGATCGAGCAACAGGTCGCCACTGCGTCCTTTCTGTTCATCCCACAGTTGCTCGGCGACGAACAGCAGCCGGCCACCCGACCGTACCCAGCCCAGCAACCGGGTCACTTCGGAGGGCGTCATCTTTTCACGGGTGTCCAGCAACATCAGGGTCTGCGCCTGCCCTTTCGTGTCGGGCAGGGCGTTAAGCGCCTGGGTGACGTTGACCGAAAGCCCGCGTTGGCGCAGGAACGTTTCGGCGGCCAGGTAAGGGTTGGCCCGCACCTCAGGGGATGGCCCCTGATCGACCACCTCCTCGTAGCGTTCAAGTTGCTTGAGGAACGGCATACTCGCTAGCGTGAGACCGAGTACTGCCACGGCAATGATCAGGACCCATACGCGTCGACTCATGAGTCTACCCCTCGGGCAAAGAGTCGTCGCCAATCGTCACAGAGGTTCTGCTGCACAGCATCGCCAGGTAGCTGATGGCCATAGGCGAGGTTCTGCCAATGACGCATGAGTTCCTGGCTATAGGCGTGCAAGGGGGGCTGATTCAGTGCTGCGACGCGCTCCAGAACCTGGCCTTCGGTGTCGGCGTTCTTCAGCGGCAGTTGATAGTCGTTGAGCAAGCGATTGAGCAGGGCGCGGTACAACAGGCTCAGCGCCTCGCGAGGCGATTGCGGCCAGAGTTTTTCCGCCGCTGCTGCGATATCGTCCGGCAGACTGTCGGCACTCACTTGCAGGCCAAACAGTTGCTGCGGCGCATCCTGTCGATGAGGCGACTTGCGTCGACCAGGGTTAACGAAGGTGCCAAACCACGCCCGATAGCGCCATATGACCCAGACGACAATCAAAGCGATCAGGGTCCATAGCAGCACCTCGAACACTGTCGACAGCGTTTTGCCGATGTTCAGCAGGTTCACCACCAGCTTCGCCAGCCACTGCGGTGTGTCGCCGGTTTTTCCGACTTTTGCGCCTTGCTTCTGATCGGCCAGGCGCCAGCCTGAAACCGCCTTGGGGTTCTTGAAGGGGGGGCTGTCGAGCACCGCCCTGATCGCGTTTTGAGACGCCTCGCTGGTTAAAGGCTGATTGAGCAGTCGCGCGGTGCCAGGCGCCGCGACCTGTTCTTCGGTTTGTGGCAAGTCCAGCGGTGGAAGGGGACAACTGTAATTCGAATCATCGGTGCGCTCGTCAGCCATGACTGACGAAGGTGAAAAACTGAGGCCTAACGCGACACTCAGCAACAGTGCGTAGGCACTGCCCACCACGCGTTGACGCAAGCGGCGGAAGGCCAGTTCCACGTCCCAGGACTCCAGCGTGGTCCGGCGGTTGAGGTAAAGAGTGAACCCGCACGAGACGTAAATCGGCCCCCATAGCACCAGAACCAAGGCGTAGAAGCCATTGGTCAAATGCTCCAGCCAATTCCAGTGGCCCTCGACGTCCAGCAGGCTGCGCCACGACCAGTCCAGTTCGATCTGCGGCGGGATGAGCGCATAGAACAGCAGCATCAGGCCGATCCAGAAGCACATTTCCAAGGTGCTGCCTATTGACGTCAGGCAGCGCACGACGCGCAGGTTCTGCCCTCCCAGCACCGTGATGCGCTGCGCGCGCGGCAGCCCGTCCAGCCCTTCCAGCTGCATAACCGGCAGATTGAAACTGCGGCTGAGGCTGAATCGCCGCCAGGTCAGGCTGGCCAGCAGCTGCGGTTTGAGCGCGCGCGGCCAGGCCTTGAGCGCTTCTTTGAGCGTGGGAGGCGAGCCGAACAGTGCTTGGGAAAGAATCAGCAGGGGGAGTCGTTCGTACGCCGGTTTCAACCACCAGAACAGCAGGACGGCCACGGTCGGGTAATCCCACAGCACGACAGTCAAGAGCGCGAAGAGTGGCAACGTGACGATGGCCCAACTGGTCATCAATAGTCGCTGATGCTGGCGCGCCAACAGAACGCCGAGGTCGACGGCTTCCCATGGATTGCGCGGGCGAATCGCCACGCGGGCTTCAGTCAGGCGCATGGGTGGTGCGTCCGGCGAAGATGAGGTAGGCGGTGACGAGCGTCCAGAGCGCAGCGCCCACCCAATACTTGATCGTGGGCTGTGGCCAGGTCATGGACGACCAGTACGCTTCTATAAAGGCAGCGATGAGCAAAAACAGCATGACGCCGCCCATCAGGCGCACGCTGACTTTGGCCGCCATGTGCAGGGCTTCGCCTCGGCGTCGCGCGCCCGGTGCCAGCAGCGCCCAGCCAAGCTTCAGCCCTGCCGCGCCTGCGAGGGCGATGGCGGTCAGTTCGAAAGCGCCATGGCCTACGACGAAGGGCCAGAAGGTTTCGCCAAAGCCCGCATCGGTGAGATGACCGGCGACCGCGCCGATCATCAGGCCATTGAAAAACAGGAAAAACAGGCTGCCCAGGCCGAACAGCAAACCGCTGGCGAAGGTCTGAAACGCGATGCCGATGTTATGCATGATGTAGTAGCCGAACATCAGCCAATCCGTGCTTGATGCACGTTCCGTGGCCTGACCGATGCGCCGGGCAGCCGGGTCATACATGCTTTCCATGTCGCTGACCTGCGTCGGACTCACCACGCTGTAAACGAGGTCCGGGTAGGCGTAAACGAGCGTCCCCATGATGATCAGACTGCCGAAGAACAGCGCGCCCGCCAGCGCCACCAGCCTCCATTCCGAACGCACCAGACGAGGGAAATCGGCCAGGACGAAACTCAGCAGCTGTGCCGCGAACTGACTGCGATGGCGATACAGCTGCTGATGCCCGCGCATCGCCAGCTGTTGCAAAGGGTCGATCAGGTAGCTGCTGTAACCTCGCTCTTGCGCCAGCGCCAGTTGGTGGCAGATGTGCCGGTAAGCCTCTGCGAAACCGTCTCCGGCCGCGTTTTTTCGCCGGCTTCGTTCCAGCGCATCCAGACGCTCCGCGAAGCGTTGCCATTCATCCTGATGACGCCGCTCGAACTGGCTCTGCTTCATGCCGAGCCCGCCAGGCCGCGGGCGATCCCGTTCAAATGCTGCACGGCCTGTTCAGGCGATACGTGCGCGGGCATTAGCGCGGGAATGAGTATGTCGGCCAGTTCCTGAGCGCGGGAGGGAGAAAGCCCTTCTTGCCTTTCCGCGAAGGACAGTACAGCGCGCTGCTCCTCAAGGCTCAGCGCTAAAGGTGCCGTCACGATGGGCGCATCCGGCAATGCAGGTCGGGTGGTGGCGGTGTCTCGATAGATGACCAGCGTGCCCGCAGCCAGATCGCCGAGGCGTTTGAACAGTGGGTGTTGAAGGCAGGCAAAGGCCCCCACGCTGTAGCCGAAGGGCAACATGTCGACGAATCGCAACAGGTTGCGCAGCAGTGAGGCGGACCAGCCGACCGGCGTGCCGTCATCATGAACCACCCGCAGGCCCATGAGCTGCTTGCCCGGTGTACGCCCCTGGTGCAGCACTTCGAACAGCACCATGTACCACCAGTTGATGAGAAACAGCGCCAGCACGAACAGCCCGGTGCCGAACTCGCCCAAGGCGTCCAGCATAAAGAACAGGCCTGTCAGCAGAACGCCGCGGATCAGCAGGTCAAAGGTGAACGCCAGTGATCGCGATAACAGCCCTGCAGGTCGCAATACCAGGTCAATCCCTTCCGGGGTTTCCATGCGGATGCGGGTGTCCAGTGGCGCAGGCTGCGCAGCATTCCTTGGCCAAGCGTGCGAAGAGGACATTGTCGGGGGGATACGCCAGAAATAAAGCCTGATGCTAGCCAGCACGGGAATGCTAAGCAACCGGATGATTCGGATCCGTTGTGTGGGAAATGTCTTTAAACACTTCCGGCTGCGACACAGGCAGGCGGGGCGTAGAGGTCGATCTGGTAGACTGCGCCGGTCTTCTGCTCAGGATCAGCCCGTGACTTCCAGCATTTTCTGGTACGACTACGAAACCACCGGAATCAACCCACGAAACGATCGGCCCCTTCAGGTGGCGGGCATTCGCACGGACGATCAGCTCAATGAGATCGGCGATCCGATCAATCTTTATTGCCAGCCCAGCGATGACATTCTTCCGCACCCGGCCGCGTGTCTGGTGACCGGCATCACCCCGGCACGTCTGGCGGAAAAGGGCCTGTGCGAAGCCGATTTCATGACCCGTGTGCACGCTGAACTGTCGCTGCCCGGCACGTGCGGTGCGGGCTATAACACGTTGCGATTCGATGACGAGATGACGCGCTACAGTCTTTACCGCAACTTCTTCGACCCCTATGGCCGGGAGTGGCAGGGTGGCAACAGCCGCTGGGACCTGATCGACGTGGTGCGCACGGCCTATGCGCTGCGCCCCGAAGGCATCGTCTGGCCTGAAGAGGAGGGGCGTGTCACCCTCAAACTCGAGCGACTGACGGCGGCGAATGGTATTGACCACGGACACGCGCACGATGCGTTGTCCGACGTCCGTGCAACCATCGCGCTGGCGCGGCTCATTCGCGATAAACAGCCCAAACTCTACGACTATCTTTTTCAATTGCGCAGTAAACACAAGGTTCAGGACCAGGTACGCCTGCTGCAACCCTTGGTGCATATATCCGGGCGTTTTTCCGGAGCCCGTAGTTACCTCGGCGTTGTACTTCCTCTGGCGTGGCATCCGACGAACCGCAACGCGCTGATTGTCTGTGATCTGTTTCACGACCACAGCCCACTACTGGACGAAGATGCGCAGACCTTGCGTCAGCGCTTATATACCCGACGAGAAGATCTGCTAGACGGCCAATTGCCGGTTCCGCTCAAACTCCTGCATATAAATAAGTGCCCGGTAGTCGCGCCCCTGAGTGTGCTACGCGAAGAGGATCGGCATCGGCTGCAGTTGGACCTGACCGTGTACAAAGAACGGGTTCGGGTGTTGGGCGAAGGGCAGGGCATCTGGGAGGAAAAGTTGAAGAACGTTTATGCCGGCGAGGAGTTCGCTGTCAGCGAGGACCCTGAACAACAGTTGTATGACGGGTTTATTAATGACAGGGACCGCCGGCTTTGTGAACAGGTTCGCATGGCGGAACCGCAACAATTAGCGAGCGATACATGGCCGTTCGATGATCCGCGTCTTCCGGAATTGTTATTTCGCTACCGCGCTCGTAACTTTGCCGAAACGCTCAATGTCGCGGACCAACAGCGCTGGTTGGGTTTTTGTCGGGAACGTCTCAGCGATCCCCGGGCGGGCGCCCCCAATACCCTGAAAGCCTTCACCAAAGCGTTGATAGAGCTGTCGTTGAAAGCGACTCCGGAGCAGCTCAAAGTGCTCTATCAATGGCAGGATTACTCACTGCAGCTGAAGCAGCGATTGGGAATATGAACGCATCCGAGGTCGAGTACAGGTCATAAAAAACGCCAGCATTTGCTGGCGTTTTTTATGAGTCGCACATCACTGCACAACGTGGCAGAACTGTGTGAGCGTTAGCCCAGCAGAGTTGCCCAGCTTTCAACCTCGTCGCCGCCCCACTTGGCTTTCCACTCTTTCAGCGTCTTGTGGTTGCCACCTTTGGTTTCGATGATTTCGCCGTTATGCGGGTTCTTGTATTGCTTGACCTTACGTGCACGTTTGGTGCCGGTAGTTTTGACTGCAGCGCCGCCACGCGGGGCTTTCAGTTTGGAGTCTGGATCCAGCAGGGCAATGATGTCGCGCAGGGATTTTTGATATTCGCCCATCAGGGTGCGCAGTTTGCCTTCGAACTCAAGTTCCTTTTGCAGTTTGTCGTCCTGTTGCAGGTTTTGCAGACGCGCTTGCAGTTCTTTGATGGCTTCTTCTGTGGCGCGGTATTCGTTGATCAGGGACATGTGGGCTACCTGTGTTGTGATGGGCAGGGTGTAATGACGCAATAATAGTCACAGTATTTGCGCAAGTAAACATTTAAGAAATGTTTTATCTGACGCATTTTGAAATAGCCGCTAGTCCTACGCCGTTTCGTGAAAAAAGTGTCATGCGCGTCCCGCGTAAATACCTACGCTATTTAGTAGGTTTATTGACGCCCTGTTTCGTGGCAGGGAGCGCAGCGCGAGAACAGCGATGCATTACCGCTGATCGAGGTCGATTTCGATGGCACTGAAATCAGTTCGAACAGCCTACTGCACGGTCGCGTGGTAACCGCTAGAATAGCCGCCTTTGCGAAGTTCTGGAGTTTCCCCCCATGCGCACTTTTCGTCTGGTGATTGCTTGCCCGGACCGTGTCGGCATCGTTGCCAAAGTCAGTAACTTTCTGGCGACCTACAACGGCTGGATTACCGAAGCGAGTCATCATTCCGACAGCCTCAGTGGCTGGTTTTTCATGCGTCATGAAATCCGTGCCGATACCCTCCCGTTTGACCTGGATGGCTTCCGTGAAGCGTTCACGCCGATTGCCGAAGAATTCGGAATGGATTGGCGCATCACCGATTCGGATCAGAAGAAGCGCGTAGTGCTCATGGCCAGCCGCGAGTCTCATTGTCTGGCGGATTTGCTGCACCGCTGGCACAGCGATGAACTGGACTGCGAGATTGCCTGCGTCATCTCCAACCACCAAGATCTGCGCAGCATGGTCGAGTGGCACAACATTCCCTATTACCATGTGCCCGTTGACCCGAAAGACAAGGAACCGGCGTTTGCCGAAGTGTCGCGTCTGGTCAAGCAACATGAAGCCGATGTCGTGGTGCTGGCCCGGTACATGCAGATCCTGCCGCCACAGCTTTGCCGTGAGTACGCGCATCAGGTGATCAACATCCATCACAGCTTCCTGCCCTCGTTCGTAGGCGCCAAGCCGTATCATCAAGCCTCGTTGCGAGGCGTGAAGCTGATTGGCGCGACGTGTCATTACGTCACCGAAGAACTGGACGCGGGCCCGATCATCGAGCAGGACGTCGTGCGTGTCACTCACCGCGACAGCATCGAGAACATGGTGCGTTTCGGCCGTGACGTGGAAAAAATGGTGCTGGCGCGCGGTTTGCGCGCTCACCTTGAAGACCGTGTGCTGGTGCACGACAACAAGACGGTCGTGTTCGACTGAGTGTCTTCCCTCAAGCTTGCCGCTGCGGGCGTGAATGGCGCCCTCAGCGAATGGCTTTCCAGCAGCATTGATTCCAAGCAGAGGATGTTGCAGACATGACCAACCCCCTCGACAAAGCCACCTCCAAAGCTCCGCCTACACTGGGAGAAGGCTGCCTCAGCCGGTACGACCCGGATGCGTTATCGCCCGATGATGGCACCGACTTCGAGGGCGCTGCTCAATTGTGGGATGCGCTCAAGCCTGTGGACGAGGACGAATCAGGTCTTGATCCGCAATAGCTTGATCAGCAGCGGTTTGCCCACCATCAGCAGAAAGACCGGGCCGCCTGCAACCAGGTAGAAGTAATAGGTCACGATGCGCCAGATCAGAATCGCCGCTGCTGCGGTCGATTTCCCCACCATTGGCGCCAGTAAGGCCGCCGATGTCAATTCCGCTGCGCCGGCGCCGCCAGGTGACAGGCTGAACTGTCCCGCGCTCAACGACAGCATCTGTACCAGAAACGTCTAGGCCCAATCGATGTTCACCCCAAGCCCGATCAGCGCCAGGTAGAGCACGCTGTAGCGTAGCCCCCAATGGACGCACGTCAGTAGGAAGACTTTGAACAGCACCCGATGGGGCATCTTCCAGGTTTCCGCCAGCGCGTCACGAAAATGCAGGAGCTTGCGCGCCCAGCGAAGGCGAGTGGTGTTTTTGCGTTTCAGGCGTTTGAGCAGCCGGCCATTGAAGAGGATGATCCGCCGATGGAAACGGGCGAAACCCGCGCACGCGCACAGCCCTGCGCCGATCAGCAAGGCGCTGGCGATCAGCATCCACTCGAGGTTTTCACTGAGTTTGTGAAACACCGCGTAAATCAAAATGCCGATCAGGGCGAGCAGAAAAAACACCAGGTCATTGAGCTGGTCAGTCGCGAACGCCGCGGTGCTTTTGGCCGGGCCGATCCCGCAGCGTGACAGCAATGCCACCAGCGTCAGCGGCGCACCACTGCCACCGGGCGTCGCGCTGTAGGCGAATTCGGTTGCCATGACCACACCCAGACTCTTGCGCATCCCCAAACCATTGGCGCTGTCCCCCAATAGCAGACGCAGGCGCATGGTGTTCGCACACCACCCCACCAGCACCATGCCGAACATCGCCAGAAACAGCGGCAGCGGAAAGTTACGCAGGCGATGAAACATGTCCATGCCCCCCATGAACAGGGGAATGAGCAATGCGAGCACCAGCAGTGCCACCAGCCAGAACAGTCGCTTCACGCGCAGAACCTGCGACGTCGATGCGCGGGCGCCTTGCTACGTCGGACGAGTCGATGAGGACGCGACGGGGCGTCGATTCGAGCAGAGATGGGCATCTGGAGAGTGTCCTGCAAATTTGCGTCCTTGATTGACCGCCATCAGGGGCGGGTGTTCGGCGAGCGCCTTTGGCCTCGTGATCATCGCGCTGGGTGAACTAGAGTGAAGGGGCCGACTCGGGTTGGCAATCTTCGATGCAGAAGAAGCGTAAGCGTTATCTCGATCTTGCTGCGTAAAACCAATGTGATCTGTGGGTGAAGACATGCCGGATTCTCAAGACATTCTTATCGGCGCCGGGCCGGACGGTCAGCCGATCGGTCAGGCGCTACGTCTGGCCAATCGTCACGGCCTGGTGGCGGGCGCGACGGGCACGGGGAAAACCGTGACATTGCAACGCTTGGCGGAAGCTTTCAGTGATGCCGGCGTTGCGGTATTTGCGGCCGATATCAAAGGTGATCTCTGCGGATTGGGCGCGCCGGGCAATCCACAAGGCAAGGTCGCCGAGCGCATCGCCAGCATGCCTTGGTTGAACCACACACCTCAGGGATATCCCGTCACCTTGTGGGATGTGCAAGGCCAGTCTGGCCATCCATTGCGCACGACCTTGTCGGAAATGGGACCGTTGCTGCTCGGTAGCCTCCTCGAACTCACCGACAGTCAACAGTCGGCGTTGTACGCAGCGTTCAAGGTGGCCGATCGCGAAGGGTTGTTGTTGCTGGATATCAAAGACCTCAAGGCGCTGCTCAGTTACCTGCGCGATCAGCCCGACGTGCTGGGTGAGGACAGCGCGTTGATGACCACCGGGTCGAGCCAGGCGCTGTTACGTCGCCTGGCAGTGCTTGAACAGCAAGGTGCCGAGGCGCTGTTTGGCGAACCTGCCTTGCAGCTGGAAGACCTGCTGCAGTTGGCACCGGATGGGCGAGGGCGTATTCATCTACTCGATGCCAGCCGCCTGGTTCACGAAGCGCCCAAGGTCTACGCGACGTTTCTGTTGTGGCTGCTGGCTGAACTGTTCGAGCAACTGCCGGAACGCGGCGACGCCGACAAACCCTTGCTCGCTTTATTCTTCGACGAGGCGCACCTGTTGTTCGCTGATACGCCCAAAGCGTTGCAAGACCGACTCGAACAAGTGGTGCGCCTGATTCGTTCCAAAGGGGTAGGCGTGTATTTCGTCACGCAGTCCCCGGGGGATCTGCCAGACGCCATTCTGGCGCAGCTCGGTTTGCGAATTCAGCATGGCCTCCGAGCATTCACCAGCAAAGAGCAGAAATCCCTCAAGGCGGTGGCGGCGGGCTTTCGGCCGAATCCGGAATTTGATGCGCTGACGGTGTTGACGGAGCTGGGCATCGGCGAGGCGCTGGTTGGCACGTTGCAGGAAAAAGGCACACCGGAAATGGTCAGGCGGGTATTCGTGGCCCCGCCGCAGTCGAGAATTGGTCCGCTGAGCGAGGCTGAGCGGGCGGGATTGATCGCCCAGTCGCCACTGGCGGGGCGCTATGACAAACCGGTGGACCGGGAATCTGCCTACGAAATGTTACTGGCACGCAAAGGGCCGGTGGTTGATAAGGCACATCCGCCTGCACCGGAAGGAAAAGCTGAAGGCGGCTTCGCGGACATGGCGGGCGGTTTCTTGGGTGGCTTGGCCGGCCAGGCGGTCAAGAGTGCAATGCGCCAGGCTGCGAATCAGATTGGACGGGAGCTGGTGCGGGGGCTGATGGGCTCACTATTGGGTGGAAGCAAAAAGCGGCGCTGAGCGAAGGGGCATCCCAGAAACGAAAATGCCCACTCAAGCAGTGGGCATTTTTTGTCTCAGGCTATCGACGCAGTCACGCCAGTGCTTTCGACGCCAGCCAGAACAGACCCGCCGACAGCGCGACGGTGGCAGGCAGGGTCAGCACCCAAGCCAGCAGGATGTTGCGAACGGTGCCACCTTGGAGGCCACTTTTGTTGGCGACCATGGTCCCGGCCACGCCAGATGACAGGATGTGGGTGGTCGAAACGGGCAGGCTGAACACGTTCGCCAGGGCGATGGCGCTGGCGGTGGTGATCTGCGCCGACATGCCCTGCGCATAGGTCATGCCCTGTTTGCCGATCTTCTCGCCGATGGTGAGTACCACGCGCTTCCAGCCAACCATGGTGCCGATACCCAGCGCCAGTGCCACCGCCAGAATCACCCAGAAAGGGGCGTATTCGGTGGTGGTGGTCAGATCTTTGCGCAGTTTGTCGAGATCGGACTTTTCCCGGGCGTCGAGAGCGGGCAGCTTCCCGACCTTGCGCGCGGTGTCGTCAAGGCAGAGCAGGTAGCGGCGAACTTCGATGCGGTGTTCGGGGGCCAGGCTGTGGTAATCCGTCACGCCTTTGAGGTTGTTCAGCAGCGCGTCGATGGTGGGTTCGGTCTGCTCAGGGTTGCAACTGAAACGCTCAGGCAGGTCGCCCGATGTCGATTTGCCCAATGCCAGGTATTCACCCAGTGTCGCGCTGTTGCGCTGATAGAACTGACTGAGGTGCTGGGTCGCATCACGGGTGCGCTCGATTTGATAGGTAGTGGTGCTCAGGTCCAGCACGAACTGGGCCGGAACGATGCCGATCAGCACCAGCATGATCAGGCCGATGCCCTTCTGGCCGTCGTTGGAACCGTGGACGAAGCTGACCGCCATCGCCGAAATCACCAGGACCAGGCGATTCCAGAACGGCGGATGCTTCTTGTCGTCGATGCTGCGGCGCTGTTCCGGCGTCTTGTGCATCTTCGACAACGGGCGCCAGGTTTTCAGCCCGATCAGCACCAACCCCGCGACGATGAAACCGGCCAATGGGGAAAACACCAGCGAGGCACCGATATCGATCGCCTTCTGCCAGTTCACCCCTTCACCCAGCGGAATGTGGTTGATCAGCGCGTTGGCCAGGCCTACGCCCAGAATGGAGCCGATCAGGGTGTGTGAGCTGGAGGCCGGAATGCCGAAATACCAGGTGCCGAGGTTCCAGGTGATCGCCGCAGCCAGCAGCGAGAAGACCATTGCCAGGCCATGACCGGTGTTGACGTTGATCAGCAATTCGACCGGTAGCAGATGGACGATGGCATAGGCCACGCCGACGCCGCCCAACAGCACCCCGAGAAAATTGAACACACCCGAGAAGAACACGGCCAGATGAGGCGGCATGGCCTTGGTGTAAATGACTGTCGCCACCGCGTTGGCGGTGTCATGAAAGCCGTTGATGAACTCGAAGGTGAGGACAAACGCGAGGGCGAGCAGCAGGCTCACAATCACCCAAGCATCCAGTCCGCTGAATAAATCGATCATGGAAGGTTTTCTGACCCGGTATTAAGGGGGCGGGATTATGACAGAAAAAAAACTAACCGATAGGCAAGCCGCCGATTGGTAATGACTTGCGACGAAATTCTTTTGCGCTACAGAAGGCCCTTCCTTGGCTGACCGAGGAATTTCGGAACCTTCCTACAGCTCGGCGCCACCCAGTCTGAGTTATTCCCACAGTTCAGGTGCCGATTCCGATGAATACCAACATCCCGCTGACCGCGCATCGCCCGCTTCCAAATACCGCGGGTGTTCAACATACGACGGCCGTGGCCGCTGTTTCGCCGCAAGAGACCAACCGGATTGCCATCGCCCATCATCTACGGCATCAGGTGTTTCATAATTTGCCGGACCCGGGTCGTGAAGAGTTGGTGCGCACTCGATCTGAGCGCCTTGCAGCAAAGGGCAAAACGGCTGCGGACGTGATAGACGTGCTGGCCAAGGGCAAGCAGGCGGATGACTATTCCACCATGTTGGTAGGCGGCATCCGTTCTTTACCTTTCACGGCGGCAGGAGCGCTGCTTACGGCGCTGCCGGAGATCATGACGTTGAATGGCAAAGACTCGCGAGTAAATACGCAAAACGTGTTGAGCGCAGCGCTCTTCGTGGCGACCAACTCGATTGCCGGAGGGGTGCTGAAACGGTCGACGAGCGATACGCAGTGGTTGTCTGCTGAAGGGAAACAGCTTGAAGACGCTGTTGCGGCCCACGCGGAAAGCCATCAAGCCAGTAATTTCAAGAAAGGCGTTGCCAGTGCCGTGACGGTCCAGACCTTTACCGGCAAAAACATCGGTGCATCGCTGATGAGCGCCGCGGGTAAAGGTGTTGCGAGTTCGCTGGGCAACGAGGGCTACGCCAAGGTTGCCGGTACGGTGAAAGGGGCGATCTCGTCAGGAGGTTCCGCGGCGGCGGGCGCGATGATGTCGCTGCTGCAGCTCATCTGGGACAGGAAAAACGAACGGGCCGGCCCTGAATACTTGATGGGCAGCCGTGACTGGGAACAGCAGTTCGACAAACTTGAGGCCTATAACTTCAAGGAGAAGTCCAAGAGCGTATTCTCCCGCGCCGCGCATTTGCCGCTGGACATCGCGCAAGACGCCAGCAAATCCATCCAGTCGCTTTTCACGCCGACGGGTATCGTTTCCGACCTGATGATCCTTGGAGGCGGGATCGCGGCCAACGAACTTCTTCGCGCAAAAGGCAAGCAGCTCGCATTGGCCAGTGGCGCATCCGAGACGGCGGCAACGCTGGCAGGCGACCTGCTCGCATCAGGTGGCGAGGCGGCTTACTTTGGCGCATGGGCGATGACGGCCTCAGTGACTGCCGACGTTGCCGCCTATGCCAACAAGATGATCGACAAACTTCGTACTCGGGGTGCGCTCGAAGAAGGCGATCTTGCGGAAGGACAGCGCCTGCTGGAGGACCCGAATAACCGGGCTTCCGATGCAGGGCAACCCACCATGCATGATCAAATCGTTCAGCAGGCTCAAGCCCAGGCCAGCGGTACGGAAGCGGAAGCGAGTGGATCGCGGGCGCGCCCCCGCACGTCTCTGACGCGTACAGAGATGAACGTCTGACTCAACGGTCACGCCGGTTTTTGCAGCTTTGGAGCGGATGCGTCGCATGCTGCAGCGTCCCGAATGCCCCCTCAGCCCACAGCCATTTCGCCAGGGCTGACGGGGGTTGGAAGCGATTCTGGCATCTGCGCGCTTTGCTGCAGACCCGCGAACGAGTACCCCGAGCAGAATGATCAGGGTTCTTCGTTGAGCTCGCTTTCCATCTTCTGAAGTTCCTGCTTGAACGCTTGATCCAGCAGGCTGGCACGCTTGCGCCAAGGCTTGCGTTCTGGCTCGGGCTGAGCGGCGTAGGTGGTCACTTCACCGCCGTATACTTCCTTGTAACGTTGTTCCTGGCGCTCTAGTTCTGCGCGCAGTTCATCTTTGGTCACGTTATTACCTGAGAGTGTCAAGTTGGGCCCCGGTGTTATCGCTGTGTACCGGAAGTACGAAATGATTCAATGACTGACCGCTGGAGCGCGAGCGGTGGCGATACGTCTTTGATGAAACTTTTCAGCACTAATTCCACAAGCGGCTACGCACACCAGAACGACAAAACTGTCGTAGCTACATTCGATTAATAGGTTGCCAGTAGGCAAACGAATTGACTTGGCTTTTGGCCCGACTATCGCCAGCGCTGCACTTGGCTAGTGCATGCGGTGCGTTGATTGGATCCACAGTCGGTGGGGCTGCACACGTCAATCACGCCTTGGCGCTCTAGTACGTCAATGTCCGGTACTATCTCCAAGACGATGACGAGAGTCAACTGTAGAGCGCAGTTCACTTGAATAAGTGAGGACAAATACTCTTTTCGTGTACGAAGGTTCCGAAGTTCGTGCCGGCAAAATTATGACGAAACTTTGTTAGTCATAACAATTGGCTCATCAGACAGATTTCTGACGACGGAATTCCATTGCAAGTGGCGGATATCGATTGAGGCAGTTGTATGAGGATGATTACAAGCAAAAGTGGGCGGGCGGCGTTGGGAGTAAAACGGCCTCGCGATTAGCAAGGCCGTGCCTGGGACTTCTCAGTGGGTACCTGACCAGTATTTCCAAGAAGCCACATGGTGGCGTGTGAAAGGTATAAGCATCGACGCTACGGGTCAATTGCGATTATCGGTCAGTCGTTCGATAATCGCCCAAATCACGCTTGCCGATCCCTAAAAAAGAAGCGAGAGTGGCGCAACAGAAGGCCTGCGTGGCAACGACGAACGGTGTGCAAATGAACGATCAACTGCGTAACTCCTTTGCTTCGCTGGCCCCTCCGATCGTGGCATCGCCGGCCAAACGGATCCAGGCCTTCACCGGTGATCCCGACTTCATGACCTCTCTGGCCCGTGGCTTGGCGGTGATTCATGCCTTTCAGGAACGCAAGCGTCATCTGACCATCGCGCAAATCAGCCATCGCACCGAAATTCCCCGTGCGGCTGTCAGACGATGCCTGCATACGCTGATCAAGCTTGGCTACGCGACCACCGATGGCCGAACCTATTCGCTGCTGCCGAAGGTGCTCACCCTGGGCCATGCTTATTTGTCATCCACGCCCTTGGCAGTGTCGTCTCAGCCTTACCTCGACAAAATGAGCAGCCAGTTACACGAGGCTTGCAACATGGCGACCCTCGAAGGCGACGACATTCTTTATATTGCCCGCTCGGCCACGACCCAACGCCTTATCTCTGTCGACCTCGCGGTTGGCGGGCGTTTGCCGGCGTACTGCACCTCCATGGGCAGAATTCTGCTGGCGGCGCTGGATGACGTTTCGCTCAAGGAATACCTCGATCACGCGGACCTGCAGCCCAAGACCAGCCGGACCCTGCACACCGCCGAAGCGTTGCTTGAATGCCTGCAACAAGTGCGTCAGCAGGGCTGGTGCATTGTCGATCAGGAATTGGAGCAGGGCCTGCGGTCGATTGCCGTGCCAGTCTATGACGCTTCCGGGCAAGTGCTGGCGGCGCTCAATGTCAGCACCAGCGCTGGCCGGGTGACGCGCAACGAGCTGGAGCAGAAGTTTCTCCCCATCATGCTCGACGCCAGCCGGGACCTCAGCACTCAACTTTTCACCTGATACCGCCGGCGTTTTAACCGTTCGATTATCGAACGGTTAGTCGATTATCGAATTGCCCCCTTGCAACACGCAGGCATAACCTGACGGTCACTTGCGCGCGGTGGTGCGCGCCTACCCCAGATGCATAGGGAGAAGCATGATGCGTGACGTATTTATCTGCGACGCGGTTCGTACGCCAATCGGCCGTTTCGGAGGCGCGTTGGCGACGGTCCGCGCCGATGATCTGGCGGCGTTGCCGATCAAGGCCCTGATGGAACGTAACCCGTCGGTGGACTGGCAGGCGCTCGATGAGGTCTTTCTTGGCTGCGCGAACCAGGCAGGCGAAGACAACCGCAACGTCGCGCGCATGGCGGCGCTGTTGGCAGGCTTGCCGGTTTCGGTACCGGGCGTCACATTGAACCGGTTGTGCGCTTCGGGCCTGGATGCCGTGGGTTCGGCGTTCAGAGCCATTGCCTGCGGAGAGATGGAGCTGGCGATTGCAGGCGGCGTCGAATCGATGTCCCGCGCCCCATTCGTGATGGGCAAGGCGGAAACGGCATTTGGCCGTGGACAGAAGCTCGAAGACACGACCCTTGGGTGGCGTTTCGTCAACTCGCAGCTGAAAGAAGCGTATGGCGTGGAAACCATGCCGCAGACCGGTGACAACGTCGCCGAAGACTACAACGTTTCTCGCGAAGATCAGGACGCCTTTGCATTGCGCAGTCAGCAACGCGCCGCAACGGCGCAGGCGAGCGGGTTTTTTGCCGAAGAGATTGTCCCGGTGCGTATTGCGCACAAGAAGGGCGAGATCCTCGTCGACCAGGACGAACACCCGCGTGCCGACACCAACCTCGAGGCCTTGAGCAAGCTGAAGCCCGTCAACGGCCCCGGAAAAACCGTCACGGCGGGGAATGCCGCAGGCCTGAACGACGGCGCTGTGGCGATGATTCTCGCCTCGGCCGAAGCGGTCAAGACCCATGGACTCACGCCTCGGGCTCGTGTCTTGGGCATGGCCAGCGCGGGCGTGGAGCCTCGCGTCATGGGCATCGGGCCGGTACCAGCGGTGCGCAAACTGGTTGAGCGGCTGGGGCTTGCGGTATCGGATTTCGACGTCATCGAACTCAATGAGGCCTTCGCCAGCCAAGGCCTGGCCGTTATGCGCGAGTTGGGCATTGCCGACGATTCGGCCCTGGTTAATCCGAACGGCGGGGCGATCTCCCTTGGCCATCCGTTGGGCATGAGCGGTGCGCGTCTAGTGCTGACAGCGTTGCATCATCTTGAGAAAACCGGCGGCCGCAAAGGGCTGGCAACCATGTGCGTCGGCGTGGGCCAAGGCCTGGCTCTGGCAATCGAACGATAAGCGAGACCATGAGACCCATCACCCGAGCCGTCGCGGCCTTCACAAAAGGTCGCTGACCGCTTGGGTGATTGTCTTTGTGATGTCTGAATGTTACTGATTAAGTCTAACTGTTTCAGGTTATGTCGTAGACTCACGTTTTACGCGGGTCCATATAAAAATTGGGGAAACAATAATGACAACGACTCACTACACCGGAGAAGAGAGGCGCAAGCGGATTTTCGCGATCGTGGGTGCCTCTTCGGGCAACCTGGTGGAATGGTTCGACTTCTATGTCTACGCCTTCTGCGCCATCTACTTCGCACCGGCTTTCTTCCCGTCCGATGATCCCACCGTTCAACTGTTGAACACCGCTGGCGTGTTCGCCGCGGGCTTCCTGATGCGTCCAATCGGAGGCTGGCTGTTTGGCCGGGTCGCCGACAAACACGGCCGCAAAAACTCGATGATGATCTCGGTCTTGATGATGTGCGGTGGCTCGCTGGTCATCGCCTGTCTGCCGACGTATGCCGCCATCGGCGCGTGGGCACCTTTTCTGTTGCTTGTCGCACGCCTGTTTCAAGGCCTGTCGGTGGGGGGCGAATACGGCACCACGGCGACCTACATGAGTGAGGTCGCGCTGCGGGGGCAGCGGGGCTTCTTTGGCTCGTTCCAGTACGTGACCTTGATCGGCGGGCAATTGCTGGCGGTGCTGACGGTCGTGATCCTGCAGCAATTCCTCAACGCCGACGAGCTGAAAGCCTACGGCTGGCGGATTCCATTCGTCGTGGGTGCCATTGCGGCGGTGATCTCGCTGCTGCTGCGCCGCTCGCTCAAGGAAACCACGACTGCGGAAGTGCGTCAGGACAAAGACGCCGGCAGCATGGCCGCGTTGTTCCGTAACCACACCCGCGCGTTCATCACCGTATTGGGTTATACCGCGGGCGGCTCGCTGATTTTCTACACCTTCACCACGTACATGCAGAAGTACCTGGTGAACACCATGCACATGGACGCCAAAACTGCCAGTTACATCATGACCTGCGCGCTGTTCTTCTATATGTGCATGCAGCCTCTGTTCGGCATGCTGGCGGACAAGATCGGTCGTCGTGCGTCGATGATGTGGTTCGGCGCGCTGGGCACACTGTGCACCGTGCCGATTCTGATGACCCTCAAGACAACCACCAGCCCGGTCGTGGCCTTTTTGCTGATCACTCTCGCCTTGGCCATCGTCAGTTTCTACACCTCCATCAGTGGCCTGGTGAAAGCCGAGATGTTCCCCGTGCATGTCCGTGCCTTGGGGGTGGGTCTGGCGTACGCCGTCGCCAATGCGATCTTTGGCGGCTCGGCGGAATTCGTGGCGCTGAGTTTCAAGAACATGGGCTCGGAAAACATCTTCTATTGGTACGTGACAGGCATGATGGCGATTGCGTTCTTCTTCAGCCTGCGTTTGCCGAAAAAGCCGGATTATCTGCACGAAGACCATTGATCGGATTGCGCGCGCCTGTCACCGGGCGCGCGTGTCCATATCCCTCGACGACTTTCTTGCCAAGTGCTCGATTAAGGAGATGTGATGGCATTCGTACAACTTCAAAGCGGTCAACTGCATTACGAGATTCAGGGTCCCGACGACGCTCCGGTGCTTGTTCTGTCCAATTCGCTGGGTACCGATCTGCACATGTGGGATGCCCAAGTCCCTGAGCTCAGCAAGTTTTTCCGGGTGTTGCGGTACGACACGCGAGGCCATGGTCAATCGGTGGTGAGCCACGGCCCCTACGCCATCGAGCAATTGGCTCGCGACGTGCTGGATTTGCTCGATGCTTTGAAGATAAAGCGCGCACATTTCTGTGGCCTCTCGATGGGCGGGTTGATTGGCCAGTGGTTGGGTATTCATGCCAGCGATCGGCTGCTTAAGTTGGTGTTGTGCAACACGGCTGCGAAGATTGGCGGTCCGGACACGTGGGGCCCCCGGATCGACACGGTGGAGAAGGGCGGCGAGCAAGCGATGAAAGACTTGCAGCCTGGCACCGTGCAGCGCTGGTTCACGCCGGATTTTGCCCGTGATCATGCGGACAGGGTAACGGCAGCGATAGACGTGCTCGCGGCGACTTCGCCGGTGGGCTATGCGGCGTGCTGTGCAGCGGTCCGCGATGCGGATTTCCGTAAAGAACTGGGATCGATCACGGTCAATACGCTGATCATCTGCGGCAGCCATGACCCGGTCACGACAGTGGCTGATGGGCATTTTCTGCAGAACCACATCAAGGGTTCACAGCTGTCGGACTACTATGCGGCGCATCTCTCCAACGTTGAATTGGGCGAAACGTTCACCTTGCGCGTGAAGGAATTTCTGCTGAGTTGAGCAGGTCGGCGAATCAAGGCCTGGGCTCAATGATGTTTTCTGTCGAAGATTCTATGTTGGCTGGCAAACTGCAATCGCCACCAAAGCCGCCTCCACGATGAAGACAGCGTCCAACCGTCAGATACGTTAAGCGTCAGCGCCTGCATGACAGGCCATAAAAAACCCACCGTACGGTGGGTTTTTTATGGGTGGGTGAATCAGAACATGCGCATTTGCGGCACATCGCCCGAGGTCGGCTTTTTCTGGCCGGTCGGGGTCTGTTCGTACCAGCCGCCACCCAGTGCGCGGTACAGATTGACTTCGCTGTTCAACTGCGCAAGACGATCGGTGATCAGCGACTGCTGCGCGCTGAACAACTGACGCTGAGCGTCGAGGAAGGTCAGGTTGCTGTCGATGCCGATACGGTAACGACGCTCTGCCAGGCGGTAGTAGTCCTGGTTAGCGTTCACGAAATCGTTCTGCGCCTTGAGTTGATCGGTGAAGGTCTTGCGTGCTGCCAAGCCGTCGGACACCTCCTGGAAGCCTGTCTGAATCGCCTTCTCGTAGTTGGCGACGCCGATGTCCTTCTGAATCTTCGAGTAGTCCAGGCTTGCCCGCAGGCTGCCCGCGTTAAAAATCGGCAGGTTGATCTGCGGCTGGAACAGCCAGGTGCCGGAGCCTCCTTTGAACAGACCGCTCAGGTCGCTACTTGCGGTTCCGGCACTGGCCGTCAGGCTGATGCTCGGAAAGAACGCGGCACGGGCAGCGCCAATATTGGCATTGGCCGCTTTCAGGTTGTGCTCGGCCTGAAGGATGTCCGGACGACGTTGCAGCAGTTCCGACGGCAAGCCCGGAGGCATCTCGTTGAGCATGTCAGCGCTCAACGGTTGCGGCGCTGGCAAGTCGGCGGGCAGACCCGTGCCAAGCAGCAGCACGAGATTGTTCTCGTCCTGCGCGACCAGACGTTGGTACTGCGCCAGCTTGACGCGCGCGCTTTCCACGGACGTCCTCGACTGCGCCAGATCGAGTGCCGAGGCGACGCCGACTTCGTTGCTGCGTGAGGTCAGGCGAAGGCTTTCTTCGAAGGCACCGAGGGTGTCTTGGGTCAGCTTCAGCAGTTCCTTGTCAGCCTGCCAGGTCAAATACGCGTTGGCGACGTTGGCCACCAGGCTGATCTGCGTGCTGCGACGGGCCTCTTCGCTGGCGAAGTAGGTTTCCAGCGCTTGCTCGCTCAGGCTGCGCACTCGACCGAACAGGTCCAGCTCATAGGCGCTGACGCCCAGGCCCACCGAGTACTGACTGGTGATGTTCGCTTGACCGGTCTGCGACAAGTCCCCCGGCACGCGTTGGCGGGTGCCGGACGCGTCGGCGGCCACCGCCGGGAACAGGTCCGCACGCTGGATGCGGTACTGCGCACGGTAGGCGTCGATGTTCAATGCAGCGACACGCAGGTCGCGGTTATTGCTCAGCGAGGTCTGGATCAGCTGTTGCAGTGCCGGGTCGCGGAAGAACTGGCGCCAGCCTTGTTCGGCGGCCGCCTGGTTGGCCGCTTCGGCCGGCGAATACGCCGGGCCTTGCGGATACTGGGCGGCCACCGGTGCAGCGGGCTGCGTGTAATCAGGGATCAACGAGCAGCCGCTCAGCACGAACGCGGCGACTGCCAGAGAGATCAGGGACTTGCTCATTGGCCAGCCTCATCGTGTGGGATGTGTTTCTGTTTGCTTTTGAACAACCCGGATACCGATACGAAGAACAGCGGCACCCAGAAGATCGCCAGAATGGTGGCGGTGATCATACCGCCAATCACCCCGGTACCGATCGAGTGCTGACTCCCCGAGCCTGCGCCGGTGGAGATCGTCAGCGGTACCACGCCGAGGATGAACGCCATGGACGTCATCACGATCGGACGCAGCCGCATCCGGCACGCTTCCACTGCCGCATCCATCAGCGACTTGCCCTGCTCATGCAGTTCCTTGGCGAACTCGACGATCAGAATGGCGTTTTTCGCCGCCAGCCCCACCGTCACCAACAGGCCCACCTGGAAGAACACGTCGTTCGACAGGCCGCGAAGGCTGGTGGCCATCAGCGCACCGATTACACCCAGCGGAACGACGAGCAGCACGGCGATCGGGATCGACCAACTCTCGTACAAGGCCGCCAGACACAGGAACACGACCAGCACCGAGATTGCATACAGCGCCGGAGCCTGTGAGCCGGAAAGGCGTTCTTCGAACGACAGCCCGGTCCAGGAATAGCCGATGCCTTGCGGCAGTTGCTGCGCGAGTTTCTCGATTTCCGCCATCGCCTGGCCGGTACTGTAGCCAGGGGCCGGTGTACCCAGGATTTCTTCGGCAGGTACACCGTTGTAACGCGACAGTTTCGGCGAACCGAACACCCACTCGCCACCCGCGAAGGCGTCGAACGGGACCATCTCGCCGCTGGCGTTACGCACGTACCACTTCTTCAGGTCCTCCGGGCTCATCCGCGATTTCGGATTACCCATGATGTACACCTTCTTCACCCGACCGCGGTCGATGAAGTCGTTGACGTAGTTACCGCCCATCGCCACCGACAGGGTGGTGTTGATGTCGGTTTGCGTCACGCCAAGGGCGCGGGCTTTCTCGTCATCGATCAGCAGCTGGTATTGCGGTTCGTCCGTCAGGCCATTGGGGCGCACACCTGCCAGGATCTTGCTTTGCGAAGCGAGGCCCAATAATTGGTTACGTGCCTGCATCAGCTTTTCATGGCCCAGACCGGCCTGATCCTGCAGATAAAGGTCGAAACCGGTGGCGTTACCCAGTTCCAGTACCGCAGGTGGAACCACGGCGAAGGACATCGCATCGCGGAAGCCGAAGAAGTGGCTCTGGGCCCGTTTCGCGACCTCGAACACGCTGTTGGACGTGTCGCGATCTTCCCACGGCTTGAGCAACACGAATGCCAGCCCCGAACTCTGACCACGACCTGCGAAGTTGAAGCCGTTGACCGAGAACACCGATTTCACGCCCGGGTCGGTCAACAGGTATTCGCGCATCTTGTCGAGGGTGTTTTGCGTCCGCTCGGCTGTAGAGCCCGGCGGCGTCTGTACCTGCGCGAAGATCACGCCCTGGTCTTCTTCCGGCAGGAATGCGGTTGGAATCCGCGTGAACATCCAGATCATGCCCGCGAAGATCGCGATGTAGACCAGGAACGCCGGAAACTTGTGCCGAATGATGTTACCGACGCCGCGCTCGTAGCTCAGAACGCCACGGTCGAACGTACGGTTGAACCAGCCAAAGAAGCCTTTGCGCGGCTGACCGTGCTTGTCGGCATCGATCGGCTTCAGCAGCGTGGCACAGAGTGCCGGGGTAAAGACCAATGCGACCAGTACCGACAGCGCCATGGCCGAGACCACGGTGATCGAGAACTGCCGGTAGATCACGCCTGTGGAGCCGCCGAAGAACGCCATGGGCAGCAGTACTGCCGAGAGCACCATCGCGATACCGACCAGTGCGCCCTGAATCTGCTCCATCGATTTGCGCGTGGCATCCCGTGGCGACAAATGCTCCTCAGCCATCACCCGCTCGACGTTCTCCACCACAACGATAGCGTCGTCCACCAGCAAGCCGATGGCCAAGACCATGCCGAACATGGTCAGGGTGTTGATGGTGAAGCCTGCGGCGGCAAGGATGCCAAACGTCCCGAGCAATACCACCGGCACCGTCAGCGTGGTAATGATCGTCGCGCGGAAGTTTTGCAGGAACAGGTACATCACCAGGAACACGAGAACGATCGCTTCACCCAGGGTGTGAACCACCCCGTTGATCGATTCCTTGACCACAGGCGTCGTGTCGTACGGATAAACGGCCTTCATGCCCGGCGGGAAGAACGGCTCCAGACGGCTCATGGTGTCGCGAATCGCCTTGGAGGTGTCCAGCGCGTTGGCACCGGTCGCCAGCTTGATTGCCAGACCAGAGGCCGGCTTGCCGTTGAACTGGGCGTCAACGCTGTAGTTCTCACCACCCAGACCGATGCTCGCGACATCTTTCAGGCGCACCTGAGAGCCGTCCTGATTGACCTTGAGCAGAATGTTGCCGAACTGCTCGGCAGTTTGCAGGCGGGTCTTGCCGATGATAGTGGCATTGAGCTGCTGACCTTTGACGGCTGGCAACCCGCCGATCTGGCCGGAGGAGACCTGGACGTTCTGCGCCGTGATCGCGGTTTTCACGTCTACCGGGGTCAGTTGGTAGTTGTTCAGCTTGTCCGGATCGAGCCAGATACGCATGGCGTACTGGGCGCCGAAGACCTGGAAGTCACCCACCCCAGGGGTCCGGGCGATCTGGTCCTGGATGTTGGAAACGATGTAGTTGGACAAGTCTTCCTTGGCCATGCTGCCGTCTTCCGACACCAGGCCGATCACCAGCAGGAAGTTTTTAACCGCTTTGGTGACGCGCAAACCTTGCTGCTGCACTTCTTGCGGCAGCAGCGGGGTCGCGAGGTTGAGCTTGTTCTGCACCTGAACCTGCGCGATGTCGGGGTTGGTGCCTTGGTTGAAGGTCACCGTGATGGTCATGCTGCCATCAGAGTTACTTTCCGACGAGATATAGCGCAGGTTGTCGATGCCGTTCATCTGCTGTTCGATCACCTGAACCACGGTGTCCTGCACGGTCTGTGCGGACGCACCTGGGTAGGTCACCTGAATGGCGATGGCCGGTGGCGCGATGGCCGGATACTGGTTGATCGGCAAGTTGAGGATCGAAAGTGCCCCGACCAGCATGATCACGAGGGCAATGACCCACGCGAAAATCGGTCGGTCGATGAAAAACTTCGACATGAATCATTTACTCCCTTGAGCGGGAGCCGGGGCGGCAGCTGGCTTGACGTTGGTCGCGTCCGCTACGGTGACTTGAGCGCCCGGCTTGACGTATTGCAGGCCTTCAGTGATGACGCGGTCGCCTGGGCTAAGGCCTTTATCGACCACCCAGTCGGTGCCACTGGTGCGGTTGGCGACGAGCGTGCGCTGTTCCACCTTGTTGTCCTGATTCACGATCAGAGCGGTTGGCGTGCCTTTCAGGTCACGGGTCACGCCTTGTTGCGGCACCAGAATCGCCTGCTCATTCACGCCCGATTGCAGACGCGCATGCACGAACATGCCCGGCAGCAGCGTGTGATTGGGGTTCGGGAACACCGCGCGCAAGGTGACGGAGCCAGTGGTCTGGTCAACCGACACTTCCGAGAATTCCAGCTTGCCCTCGATCGGGTACTGGCTGTTGTCTTCCAGTGTCAGCTTGACCTTCGCGGCATTGTCGCCAGCCTTCTGCAGCTTGCCGCTTTCAAGTTCACGACGCAGGCGAAGCATCTCGGCGGAGGACTGAATCACGTCGACGTAGATGGGGTCGAGTTGTTGAATGGTCGCCATCGCATCAGCCTGACCATTGCTCACCAGCGCGCCTTCGGTCACCAACGAACGGCCCACGCGACCGGAAATCGGCGCATAGACCTTGGTGTAACGCAGGTTGATTTCGGCGGTTTGCACAGCAGCTTGGGCTTCGCGCGCGTTGCCGACAGCGGTGTCGTATTCCTGACGGCTGACTGCCTGTTCATTGATCAGCTGTTTATAACGTCCTGCCAGAGAACTGGTGGCGTCATAGGTGGCCTTCGCGCTGTTCAGATTCGCTTCGTAGACCGCAGGATCGATCTGATACAGCTGTTGGCCGGCCTTGACGTCCGTACCTTCAGTGAATAGTCGCTTGAGAATGATGCCGTTGACCTGCGGGCGAACTTCCGCGACGCGATAGGCCGTGGTGCGTCCGGGCAGATCGGAAACCAGCGTATAGGGCTGGGTCTGGATGGTCACTACGCCGACCTGAGGGGGCGGTGGTGCAGCCGCAGCCGCGTCTTCTTTTTTACTACATCCGCTGAGCAGCGATGCCAGGGCGGCGGCAGTGACCAGTACGGTAACAGCTGGCTTGAATTGCATGAAGATCCTCGGGTCAGGAGCATGAGCTCATGAGAAGTGGAAAGGGCGTATAAAAAGTTTCCGGCTGGATAAGTAGCAAGCTAATGAATATACTTACGTTCACGGTTGTTTGTAAACACCCGCGGCTGCGACATGCGAACGCACCGAGGGCATCGATTGTAGGTCCGGGACAAGGCGATACAAGCGCCGCCCGGCGCACTGCTCAGGCCACTCGCAAAAAGAGCCTGAAGCACTTTCAATGAGGTCTTGCTGCCATGGTTCGTCGCACGAAAGAAGAAGCTCAGGAAACACGCAGACAAATTCTTGAGGCGGCCGAGCAGGCATTTTTCGAACGAGGCGTTGCGCGCACGACGTTGGCGGACATCGCGACGTTGGCAGGCGTCACGCGCGGGGCGATTTACTGGCATTTCAGCAACAAGGCCGACCTGGTCCAGGCGATGCTGGACAGCCTGCATGAACCGCTGGAAGAAATGGCCCGTGCCAGTGAAAGCGCGGATGAAGTGGACCCATTGGGGTGGACACGAAAGCTTCTGATTCATTTGTTTCAGCAAGTTGCAATAGATCCGAAGACCCGCCGCATCAATGAAATTCTGTTTCATAAGTTCGAATTCACCGATGAAATGTGCGACATGCGGCGCCAGCGGCAATTCGTCTGGCTCGACGCCAACGAACGCATCGCCCTTGCGCTGAGCAATGCATCTCGCCAGGGGCAATTGCCCGCCGATCTCAACCCTCGCCGAGGGGCTATCTGCCTGCATGCTTATATACACGGCATTCTGGGTCAGTGGTTACTGGTTCCCGACAGCTTTCCGTTGTTCCAGGACGCCGAACGTCTGGTGGATACCGTTCTGGACATGCTGCGCTACAGTCCCGCATTACGGGACACTGCCCTGCCACTGGCTTCCAGCCAGGGTTGAAGGCTCAGTGAACGCATGCCTTCGTGCAAGCCCGACCCGCCTTGGCGTCGGGCTCCGAATATAACCGTGTGGCGCTTCGCCTGCATCTATACATTTCTTCATGTCTGATGAACAGCCGTTCTACTCAGCCTTTATGTAAATCCACCCGCACATTTTGCTCGCCAACAGCGGGTCGATAACGCGCATAAATGCTTCCCCATTGCCATCACCGGTCTAAGCTTGCTCGCAGATCAATAAGAAAGGGATGCGCGCGATGCCAATCATTTCCAAACGTATAACGTGGAACCTTCTCATGGCGATGGCAGTGGCCTGTTTGGGCTTGGCCCAGGCCATGGCGGCGGATGACGCGCAGGAAGCGGCTGCCGCCAAGGCCTTGCTTGAAAAAGCCGTTGCCCACTATCGCCAGGTTGGCGACAAGGCGCTTGCCGAATTCAGCCGACAGGGCGAGTTCGTCGACGGTGAGCGCTATGTCTTCGTGACTGACACGAGCGGCGTGATGCTCGCCAGTGGCGGCCCTTCGGTAGCGCTGATCGGACGTGACATTTCATCCGTGCTTGATCCCGATTTGCAAAAAGCGTTCAAGGGCGTGCTGCAAACCCCGGAGAGCGCAGGCATTCAGCAAGCCGAATACCGTTGGCAGAACTGGCGCGACGGCAAGGTCGAGCGCAAACGTGTGTATTTCCAGCGTGTGGCGAATCGCATTCTCGCCGTCGGCTATTACCTGCCGCGCGCTGCACCGCAACAGGCCAGGGCGTTGCTGGACAAGGCGTCGAACGCGCTGGCGCAAGATCAGAGCAGCACCCTCGAAGCGATTAACAGCCTGAAGGGTGGCTTTCTGCAGGACGACCTTTACGTGTTCGTGGTCAACGTCAACACCAAACGCTATGTCGCTCATGGCACCAATCTGCGACTGGTGAACACCGATTTCAGCAAGATCAAAGACCCGGAAGGTAAGCCAGTCGGCCTGCCGATGCTGGAAATGATCAAGAAACAGCCCGAGGGCGAATACGAATACCGGTGGCGCAACCCGATGACCGGGGAAGTCGAGCACAAGCACGCGTACATGCGCAAAGTTGGCGATTTTCTGGTGGCGGTGGGGTATTACAGCGCGTGAGGCAGACCTGCCACTGCGGTTTTGGGTAAGGGCCGGCTCGCCGGCTCCCACCCTTTTTATATGCGCTGCAAGTGCGCCTTAGCGATCCTTGTCTTCCCGTCCTCTCAGCAGATGATTCGGCATCGCCAGTGCGGCGGCCAGCCCGAGGAGGGACACCCCCGCGCTGGCCATCAGCAGGTGCTGGAAGGTCATCGATAATTGTCCTCGCAACAACGCCAGCGCCGGGCCGCTGACCGCATGCAGGCTGTCCATCAACAGATTGCCCGAGCTGCCTTCGGCGGTCAGCGAGCCGTTGTCGACCCCGCCCAGCCCCGAGCCTGCCAACATGGCCAGCAATAGCGCCGACATACTGGCCACCCCCACGGCGCCGCCCAGGGAACGGAACAGGTTGGTAGTGCTGGTTGCCACGCCCATGTCTTTCATCTCTACCGAATTCTGCGTGCCCACCAACGACGTTGGAAATTGCAGGCCGCTGGCGATGCCCGTCAACACCATGAACAGGCCGGTCAGCCATACCGACTGCGCTGGTGTGAAGGCGATGCCAAGGATGGCCAACGGCATCAGCGCCGCGCCGGCGAGAATCATTGGCTGATAACGGCCGGTCAACGACGTGCGACGGCCTCCGAAGTAGGCGCCCATCGGCATGCCAATCGCCAGTGGCATCAGGTGCAACGCCGCGCTGTCGGCGCCGCCACCGGTCACGGTCTGAAAGCGCAACGGCAACAACACGATCAACGAAATGGCCTGAAAACTGGTGAAGAAAATTGTGCACCAGCACAGTACCGCGCTGCGGTTGGCGAACAGGTGCATGGGCAGGAGAGGCTCGCGAGCCCGACGTTCGTAGATCACGAAAATCACCAACGCCAGCAGTGCCACGCCCAGCTGTGTCAGCACGTGCTGGTCGCGCCAGCTATGGCCTTGGCCGATTTCGGTGATACCCAGCAGTAATGCAGTCAGGCCCACGATCATCAGGATCGTGCCTAAATAGTCGATAACAGGTTTGCGTTGCGGAACCGGCAGGCCGATGAGCGTCTGGCGTGCGACCCACCACGCGACGAGGCCCAAGGGCAAATTGATGAAGAATACCCAGCGCCAGGACAGGTATTCGGTCATGAAACCACCCAACACTGGGCCTGCCACGCTGGCGGCGGCGTACATGCCACTGAAATAACCCTGATAACGGCCGCGCTCGCGTGGGGGCACGATGTCGCCGATGATCGCCTGACTCACCGACACCATTCCGCCCGCGCCAATGCCCTGTAACACCCGCGCCAGCACCAGTTGCTCCATGCTTTGGGCCATGCCGCAGAACAACGAAGCCAGCGTGAAAAGCCCCAGTCCGAATAGCATCAGGCGACGACGGCCATACAGATCGCCGAGTTTGCCGTAGATCGGCACGGCGACGGTCAGGGCGACCATGTAGGCTGAGATCACCCAGGCGAGCAGGTCGAAATCCTTGAATTGCGCAGAAATGGCGGGCATCGAAACCGCCACGATGGTTTGGTCCAGGGCACTGAGGAACACTGCCATCATCAGCGCGAAGAGAATGCTGCGAATGTCCGGGCGTGTTTGATGGAGGCTGTTCACGGAAAAAGACTCGAACGGGCAGGGTGACCCGCCGAGGGCCCGGCGGGAGAGTGCGTCCAGTCTAATCCGTTAGCTTGCTAATCGATAGCTGCCTTAATCGATTCACTCACGCGTCGGATCGGGCTTTTCATGAGTATTAGCGCAGTGCGCTGAATGTCGCGTCTGTTGGCGAGCAATGGCCGAAGGTGCAAACCACCGCCATGCGCGGCGACTGCCGTAATTGCTCGATTCGATACGCGCCAGCGGCATAGATGCTCAGAACGGTGACGACAGCGACGACATAAACGCATTGTCTTTTCAGCGTGGTTCTCATGACGCGTACCTCGATCCGGTTGCATTTATTTTTGTCGGACAAGGTGAGTGTAGGCCGCTGTGCGCGCTGCCGCGGGCTCGCGGAAGATTGTATGTTTTTATCGGTCGCGCCCGGAGGCTGACGCTTTGGTTATGGAACGTTCCGGCGCGCTTGGGCCTGCGCCTGCAGCCAGTCCAGAAGCTCGCGAATGTACGGTTTCGCGGCAGAACGTGGTGGGTAGACGACGTAATACGCAGCTCCGGTTTTCACCTTGAGGTCAAATGGCGTCATCAGCCGGCCAGTGCTCAAGTCTTCACCGATCAGCGCCCAATCGCCCATCGCCAAGCCCGACCCTTGAGACGCAACGGTCATGGCCAGATCCATCGTGTCGAAGTGCTGCCCTTTGCCCACGTTGCTCAGGCGGGTGCCCGCGGCTTTCAGCCAGCGTTCCCAATCCTGCTCGTCGAGGGTCGGGTGCAGGAGCATGTGCTGTTCCAGGTCGCCGAATTGTTCGAGGGGGTGCGCGCCATTTAGAAGCGAGGGGGCACACACGGGCGTCAGTTGTTCTTCGAAGAGCGGGTGCACATGCCCCAGATCGTCGGGTTGCGCGCCGTACACGACCGCCGCGTCGAAACGTTCACGACGAAAATCCACGCCGTGGGCAATGGTCGTCGTCAACTCGACGGGCACGTCCGGCCGTTCTTTCTGCCACTGCAAAAGCCGGGGCAGCAGCCAGCGAGTGATGCAGGTCGGTGCTTTGAGCTGGAGCGGCTGCTGCTCGGCGCCCATTTGATCCACCGCTTCCTCGATCAGGCTGAACACTTGCTCGATGCGCGGCAAAAAAGCCCGGCCTTCTGCTGTCAGGCTCAGCCCCCGCGCTTCGCGGTGAAACAGGCGGTGCCCTAATTGATTTTCCAGCCCGGAGATCTGCCGACTGACGGCGCCCTGCGTGATGTGTAGCGCTTCCGCCGCCCGTGTGAAGTTGCAGCATCGGGCGGTGATGAGAAAGGAGTGAAGGGCGGGCAACGGCGGCAGGCGTTTCATGAAAAGAGGCAGCCATGATCTGAAAACATGGCTAAGCATGACATTTTTTGCGTTGTCATCGATATGCCCTCACGGTCCAATGACGTCTCAGTGCGGTCCGCGACTCAAGGCCAGACGCGCCGCTTCGTAAAACGATTCGAACAACGAATAAGGTCCTGACACATGGCGACGTGCGGCGAGGTATTGGTCAAGCTACTGGAGGGCTACGGTGTTGAGCAGGTGTTCGGCATCCCTGGCGTCCACACCGTTGAGCTGTATCGCGGATTGGCCGGCTCTTCGATCAACCATGTGACCCCGCGCCACGAGCAGGGCGCCGGGTTCATGGCCGATGGCTATGCGCGCATCCGTGGCAAACCGGGGGTGTGTTTCATTATTACGGGCCCCGGCATGACCAACATCACCACGGCCATGGGTCAGGCCTACGCCGACTCGATCCCGATGCTGGTGATTTCCAGTGTTCAGTCCCGCAGCCAATTGGGCGGCGGTCGCGGCAAGCTGCATGAGCTGCCGGCCCAAGGCGCGTTGGTCGCAGGCGTGGCGGCGTTTTCCCATACGCTGATGTCGGCGTCAGAGTTGCCATCGGTGTTGGCCCGCGCGTTCGCGCTGTTTCAAGCCGGCAGGCCGCGCCCGGTGCACATTGAAATCCCGTTGGACGTGCTGGTGGAAAATGCAGACCACGTGCTCGACAACCCACCGGTATCGGTCACGCGCGCAGGCCCGGCGCCCGCCGCGATCAAACAGATGGCAGGCCTGTTGGCCAACGCCCAGCGGCCCCTTATTCTTGCCGGCGGTGGCGCAATCGATGCTGCTGCTGCGCTGACCCGGCTGGCCGAAACCCTCGATGCGCCGGTGGCGCTGACCATCAATGCCAAAGGCATGCTGCCGTCCGATCACCCGCTGTTGATCGGCTCGACCCAATCCCTCGACCCAACCCGCGAAATCATCGAAGGCGCCGACGTTGTGCTCGCCATCGGCACCGAACTGGCCGAAACCGACTACGACATCACCTTTCAGGGCCGCTTCAAGATCCCGGGCACGTTGCTGCGTATCGATATCGATTCTGACCAGACCGTGCGTAATTTCCCTCCGAAGGTAGCGGTGGTGTCTGACGCACAAACCGCCGCCGAGGCCTTAGTTGCCGCGTTGAGCGATGAACGCTTGCCTGCCCGCAACAGCGAATGGGGGCAGGCCCGTGCTGCCGCATTGAAAACCACGCTAGAGGCCTCGTGGGACGATGCCACGCGAGGGCAGACGCAGTTCTTGAAAACGGTGCTTGAGGTGCTGCCCGAGCTCATCATCGTTGGCGACTCGACTCAGCCGGTCTACACCGGCAACTTGACCCTGGACCTGGACAAGCCGCGGCGTTGGTTCAACTCGTCCACTGGCTACGGCACGCTGGGTTATGCCCTGCCGGCGGCGGTCGGCGCCTGGTTGGGCAGTCAGGATGCAGGCGAGCGCAACCCGGTTGCCTGCCTGATCGGTGATGGCGGTTTGCAGTTCACCCTCTCGGAACTGGCCAGCGCCGTCGAGGCGCGCACGCCGATCATCGTCCTGCTGTGGAATAACCAAGGCTACGAAGAGATCAAGAAATACATGGTCAACCGCGCCATCGAGCCGGTCGGCGTGGACATCTACACCCCCGATTTCATTGGCGTGGCCAGGGCCTTGGGCTGTGCAGCCGAAGCAGTCAGCGGTGTTGAATCCTTGAAAGCGGCATTGCACGCGGCGAACGACCGTCAGGGTCCGACCGTCATCGAAATCGACCAGCGCGGCTGGATGAACGGGCTGAAAGCATCATGAGTGAGGCGACTGTGTTGAATCCGGTTTTGGCAGGGCTGTACATCGATGGCACATGGCGTGGGGGCAACGAACCCCTTACGGTGATCAATCCGTCAAATGAAGAGCGGCTGGCTATCGTCAGCGGCGGCGATGCCGAGGCGGTAAACGAAGCCGTTCACGCCGCGCAGGCGGCATTCGAGGCTTGGTCGAAAACCACCGGCGCGGCACGGGCGATGATTCTGCGCCAGATCGCCAGCGGTGTGGCGGCTCAGCGTGAACGCCTGATGCACCTGCAATCGAGCAATAACGGCAAGCCAGGGTTCGAAGCCGCCATCGATGTGGACGACGTGATCGCCACCTTCAATTACTACGCCGATTTGGCCGAGGCGTCGGACGGCCAGCAAAACCGGGTGATCGAGCTGCCGAGTGAAGATTTCACCGCGCGCTTGCGCCGCGAGGCCTGCGGCGTGGTGGCGTTGATCGTGCCGTGGAATTTTCCGATGGTGACCACGGCCTGGAAACTCGCCCCGGCGTTGGCGGCGGGCTGCTGCGTCGTGCTCAAACCTTCAGAGGTCACGCCCCTGGCCGAGCTTGAATTGGCGCAGATCATCGCTGCGAGTGGCGTGCCCACTGGCGTGTTCAATGTGGTCTGTGGCACCGGGCTGGCGGTCGGTGCGCCCCTGTCGGCGCATCCCGGCATCGCCAAAGTCTCGTTCACGGGCAGCAATGCAGCGGGTGTTCAGGTCATGCAGCGGGCGGCGGAAACCGTCAAGGGCGTCAGCCTGGAACTGGGCGGCAAATCATCGCTGCTGGTCATGGCGGACGCCGATCTGGATCTGGCGGTCGAGTTGGCCAGCGGCGGCAGTTATTTCAACGCCGGGCAGATGTGTTCCGCGACCAGTCGCGTTTTGGTAGCGCAAGAACTGCTGGCGCCGTTTCTTGAGCGCATCGTTGCCAAAGCCCGGTCGATCAAGGTGGGCGGCCCGCTGGAGGAGGGCGTCGAAATGGGGCCATTGGTCAATCAGGCGCAATACCAGCGGGTGACCCATCACATCGAAGCGGGCAAGGCCTGCGGGGCGCGTCTGTTGTGCGGTGGCCAACGTCCGACTGGACGGGCACGCGGTTATTTTCTGGAGCCTGCGGTGTTCGCTGACGTGCCGTTGGACAGCGCGCTGTGGCGCGAGGAGATTTTCGGCCCCGTGCTGTGCGTGCGCGGCTTCAGTTCAGAGGCCGAAGCGGTGGCGCTGGCCAATGACAGTCAGTTCGGGCTGGTGGCCAGCGTGGTCAGCGGTAATGGTGAAACAGCCGACCGGGTGGCCAATGCGCTCCATGCGGGGATGGTGTGGATCAATGCGCCGCAGGTGATCTTCCCGCAGACGTCTTGGGGCGGTTACAAGCAGAGCAGCCTGGGTCGAGAGCTGGGACCGTGGGGCATGCAAGCGTTTCAGGAAATCAAACACGTCGTACGCGCGGTCTGATCACACCGACTTGCGCAGGCGCGCCAGATCCCGCAATGGCGGCGCGCCGAACAGCCGGCTGTATTCGCGGCTGAACTGCGAGGGGCTTTCATACCCGACCCGGTATCCCGCCGCCGACGCTTCAAGCCCGCCGGCCAGCATCAGGCGCCGAGCTTCCTGCAATCTCAATTGCTTCTGGTACTGCAACGGACTCATCGCGGTCACGGCCTTGAAGCGGTGGTGCAGGGTCGAGACGCTGAGGTTCACTTCCCGCGCCAGTTCTTCGATACGCAACGGTTCATGAAAGTGATCGTTCAGCCAGGCGATGGCCTGGGAAACGCGGTGGGTCTGGCAGTTGGAAATCGCAATTTCGTACAGCCGGTAGCCTTCACTCCCACGCAGCAGGCGATACAGGATCTCCCGCGTGATCAGCGGCGCCAGCATCGGGATGTCTTTAGGCGTGTCCAACAGGCGAATCAGACGAATCACTGCGTCCAGCAGCTGTGAATCGATGCGCTCAACATACATCCCCCGACCGCTAGGGCGCGTCGGTACGCTCATCGGACCAGCTTGCGCAATCAGCGCGTTGATCTCCGCCGGGTCGATGTCCAGACGCATCGCGAGGTGCGGCTCTTCCGGCGTGGCATGAATGACCTTGCCGCTCACCGGCAGCGCGACCGAGAGCACCAGATAATTCAGCGGGTCGTAGGTGAACAGCTCGCCGCCGAGGGTCACGTCTTTGCGGCCTTGGGCCATGATGCACAACGCGGGTTGGACCAGACCTGGCACCGATTGCGTAGGCTGATCGTGGCGCACCATGAACAGTGACTTGATTACAGTTTCAAAATTGCCCTCACGGGGGGCGTGTCGACGGATCAGATCCGCAAGTTCGGCACGCTGTTGCTGCATCTGCGCGCTCAGCTCGGGCGCAGGCGGCGCGTCGGGCCGAAGGGCTGACAGTCGGGTCGCGGCAGCAGTGGGCAACATGAAGAAATCCTCCGGCGAAGGGTTGATGGAGCACAGCTTATTTTTGTGCAATCGCAAGCGTTAGACGGATTCTGCCTGATGATTGCCTGATTCTGCTCCGGGTGTACCGGCCCGGCGCTGAACCGCCCTGTTCATCGAAGTGAATTGCTTGAAAGTCCCGTCCCTTTCATAGACATGCAGGCACATGCATCGCCTGTTTCAATCTATCGCCGCGCAGAATCAGGCAATAACCGGGCAGTAATTGGCTAACGGCTGTTGCGTCGCGCCCCCTAATCTTGACTTCCAGCCTCGACGCCTTTTCCGATCGCGGCTGTTCCAAAGGAGCACAGACCATGCACAGCACTTCCGTCGTGAGCCATCTTGTATCCCTGCGCGCGAGTGCCGGAAACAGTGCGCAACTGGGCGCACGTCTGAGCGCGTTGATCGGCCCCACCGCCAGGACTCCGGGCTGCTTGCACTTCACCTTGCACCATTCGCTGACCGAGGCCGATGTGTGGGTGATCAGCGGCGTCTGGGCGGATCAATCCGCCATGAATGACTGGTTCTCCACCCCGGAACTGAGCATCTTTTCCGACCTGATGGTGGAAAAACTGGTCCGCAGCCTCGATTTCCAGACGTTCGCCAGCGTGACGGCCCCTCAAGCGCAACACGCGTATGGCGTGTCGGATGCCAGGTTGGCAGGGTAAATTTCTGACGCCCGGTCGGGTGCTTCAGGTTTAAAATCCCTGCCTTTCTCTTTTCAAGGCAGGGCTATCCTTCCATGGCACGCAAACAATTCCAGCACCACGAAGCCGTCTCCGCCGCCGTCCCGGGCGAAGGGGGCTACAGCGCCGCGATCGCCGTCAAAGGGCTCGGTGCAGGCGGCGCGCCGACGTTTCATCGGGTCCTGCAGGAGCAAAAATTCACCACCGCACTGGCCGCCGATCAAGCCGCTGTCGATGAACTGGAGCGTTTGATCGACGTGACGTCCGAGGGCGAACTGATGTTCGCTCAGGACTGATCAGGCTTTCGGCCGGTACATCGTGAACAGCGACGCCGGGCCCAGCTGGAAATAATCAGCAGGGCCACCTCCCCGCAAAATCGGCTCTCCGGCCAGCGTGTCGTACACGCCGTCTTTCAGCAGTCTCTTGGCAATGTGAATCGCCACCACTTCCCCCAGAATCAGCCAACTCGGCACGACCTCTTTGTCTGCCCGCTGCAGTTGGATGATCTGCGTCACTTTGCATTCGAACGCCACCGGCGTCTCCTTCACACGCGGCACTGAAACGATGCGCGAAGGCGAGGCCGTGAGGTGTGCCAGCTCGAATTCGTTGACGTCTGCCGCAACCGGTGCGCAGCTCTGGTTCATTTGCTCGGCGAGGGGGCGGGTCGCCAGGTTCCAGACGAATTCACCGGTCTGCTCGATGTTGTTCAAACTGTCTTTGCGGCCCACGCTGCAGAAGCCAATGATGGGTGGCACGTAATTGAAGGCGTTGAAGAAGCTATAGGGCGCAAGGTTGAGCTTGCCTTCTGCGTCCTGCGATGAAATCCAGCCGATGGGGCGCGGGCCGACGATGGCATTGAATGGGTCATGGCGCAGACCGTGGCCATTGGCAGGTTCGTAGAAATGAATGTCGTCTGACATGGCGCAATCCTGAGAAATGTATGAAGGCCGGGAAATGGGGCGACCGCCCGTTTGCGTCGAGTCGCCATAGTGCAAGGCATTGAATCGGGACGCCATCCCTGGCCTGACCACGGGCAAAAAAAAGCCCGACATCAGTCGGGCTACAAAGGGAGTTTCAGGAGGTGGAATGTAAAACTATGAAGCGGCTATCAGCTCACGCGGTTGGCACCTACGCGGTCGGCACCGTCCGAGGCGAGACGATTGGCACCGACGTGGTCGGAACCATCGGCGGCCTGGCGGTTGTTGCCCACGCGGTCAGCGCCGTCAGCGGCCAAGCGGTTGGCACCGACGTGGTCGGAACCATCAGCGGCCTGACGGTTGTTGCCGACGCGGTCGGCGCCGTCAGAGGCGAGGCGATTGGCACCGACGTGGTCGGAACCATCAGCGGCCTGACGGTTGTTGCCGACGCGGTCAGCACCGTCCGAGGCGAGACGATTGGCGCCGATGTGATCAGCGCCATCGGAGGCCTGACGATAAGTCCCGGTGTGCGACGCATTGGTGTGGGACGCGCCGCCTTCAGCGACAACAGTGCCCGTCAACGCAGTGTGCTGATCGGAAGAAACAGGCAGAGCGAATGCGCTCGATGCCAGGATAGAAAGACTAAGGCCAAAAATAAGGTTAGAAGTTTTCATGATGTTGACTCCACCGGAAAGTTCAAAATGTTTATCACTTGGGTATGGAGCTAATTCTACGCGCGCTTGCATTAACTAGAAGTTAACAAGGTTGCTAACGATCATCGTCAGAAATGATAGTTGGGCCAAACGCCCGGTTTTAAAGCGCTCCAGGGGTTTCTGAACCGCGATGGGGCAAATTTCTTCAAAACCTGCAGATTCTGAGCTTGACTGATGTAGAATTTTGTGAATTTGGTTTTTATTGAGATTCGCTTGCGCTCTTTGTCGATATCTGCATCCGTGATCGCAACCGCGGGACGTTTATCGGCAAAAAAAGGTGCCAAGTGCCCGGAGAGGCTTCTAGTACGAAGGTTTCAGCTTTTTTTGGGGGAGGCGAACGCATCAAGCCCGGCGATAGCCGGGCCAGGAAGGAATGATCGGAGGATCAGCTTACGCGGTTTGCACCGACACGATCTGCGCCGTCCGAAGCCAGACGATTTGCACCAACATGGTCAGCACCCTCCGCCGCGAGTCGATTTGCGCCTACGTTATCAGCGCCGTCAGCTGCGACACGGTTAGCCCCTACATGATCAGCGCCGTCAGTCGCGACGCGGTTGGCGCCTACACGGTCGGCACCGTCGGAGGCCAGGCGGTTGGCGCCGACATGGTCAGCACCATCAGCGGAAACACGACTCATGTTGGTGTGGGAGGAGCCGTTTTCGGCAACAACCGGTGCGCTGATTTGGTGAGTTGCTTCAATAACTGGAAGTGCAAAAGCGCTCGAAGCAAGAAGAGAGAAAGCCAGGCCGAAGATCAGTTTGTTAGTTGTCATGGTAGTTGCTCCAGATCGTTTCAATTCAGTGGTGACTCGGTATGGACTTAACTTTACTCGGCTCTGGATGAATAAGAAGTTAATAGCGTTAGTACCGATCATCGCTCAAATTGATACTGCGAAAACCCGCCGACGATTCAATCGCTTAGCTGTCTGGGGAGCTAAGAAGGGGCCGCCACTTGCGTGACCGCCCCTTGGGTGTGTACGGGAAGACGTATGGGCCAGCTGGCTACGTCGGTCGTCAGTCCGTCTCGATCCGCGAATGCTTGCGGGTGTCTTTCATGAACACGTACACCAGCAGCGAACAGGCAATGCACGCCGTGACGTACCAGTAGTAACCGGTTTCCATGCCGATGCTTTTGAACCACAGCGCGATGTATTCGGCCGTGCCGCCAAAGATCGAAACGGTCAACGCATACGGGAGGCCTACACCCAGCGCGCGGATCTCGGTCGGGAACAGCTCGGCTTTGACCACTGCGTTGATCGAGGTGTAGCCGCTGACGATGATCAGCGCGGCCATGATCAGGAAGAACGCGCCCCACCAGGTTTGAATGGTGTGCAACGTGCTGAGGATCGGCACCGTGCACAGCGTACCCAGCACACCAAAGGCGATCAGGATCGGCCGACGGCCTACTTTGTCAGACAGTGCGCCGATCACTGGCTGCAAAACCATGAACAGGAACAGTGTGGCAGCAGAAATGGTGGTCGAATCGGTGATGCTCATGCCCACCGTGTTCACCAGGTATTTCTGCATGTAGGTGGTGTAGGTATAGAACGCCAGGGTGCCGCCCATGGTCAGGCCGACAACCGTCATCAGCTCTTTCGGATGACGCATCAAGGTGCGCATCAGGCTTTCTTTCGGCTTGTCCTGCTTTTTAGTGAAGGATTCGGTTTCTTCCATACCTCGACGCAGAAACAACGCCACCACCGCGCACAGCGCGCCGATCGCGAACGGGATACGCCAGCCCCACGCGTTCAACTGCTCTGTGGTCAGGGTTTGCTGCAGCACGATCAACACACCCAGAGCGATGAGTTGGCCGGAAATCAGGGTCACGTACTGGAAGCTGGAATAGAAGCCACGGCTCTTTTTGGTCGCCATCTCGCTGAGGTAGGTAGCGGAAGTGCCATATTCGCCGCCGACCGACAGGCCCTGCAGCAGGCGCGCGAGTACCAGCAGGATCGGCGCGCCGACACCGATGGTTTCATAACCGGGGGTCAGGGCGATGATCAGCGAGCCGAAGCACATCAGCAGCACCGACGCCATCAGCGCCGCCTTGCGCCCTTTGCGGTCGGCATACAGGCCCATCAGCCAGCCGCCGATCGGGCGCATCAGGAAGCCGACGGCGAAGATCGCGGCGGTGTTGAGCAATTGTGCAGTGGTGTCGCCTTTGGGGAAGAAGACTTTGGCGAAATAAAGGGAGAAAGCGGCGTAGACGTACCAGTCATACCACTCGACCATGTTGCCGACCGACCCTGAAAAAATCGATTTCAGGCGGCTCGCGGTGGTCTTTTCGGTGGCGGGTAAGGCTGTAGCGCCATTTGCGGCGGTATTGGGAATGGCCATGGGGTTTCCTGCAAGTCATTGTTTTTAGAAGGAGCGCAGTGATGCGGTCTGAGGACAGTGATAGCAGGAGATGTGCCAAGGCCCTGAAGGGCCGATCTAGAGGGGGTGGCAGGGTTGTGATGAGCGGAAATCCGCTTACTTTGCGAGTGCAGATGAGCGGGAAGTCGCGCATCGCTGTAGGAGCGTGGCTCGTCTCGCGACCGGCGGGAAACCCGTCGCAAGACCTTTGAGCACGCTATATCTGATCCACGGCGTAGAGCGGGTCGCGACTGCTACGCAGCCGATCGCGGGACAAGCCACGCTCCTACAGTATTCGGCAGTTGTTCAGGAAGTATTCACCGCGGAACAGCCGCGCTCCTACAGTATTCGGCAGTTGTCCGGGAAGTAGTCACCGCGGAACAACGCGCTTCTGGGATATTCAGCTGTTGTCTGGAAGGTAGTCATCGCGCACCAGCCCATGCCGCTGCATCTTTTCATTCAGAGTCCGGCGGGGCAGTTGCAGTTCGTTCATGACGCCTTTGATGTCGCCCTTGTGCCGACTCAAGGCCGAGCGCAGGCAGTGGGCTTCGAACGCTTCCTGCTGTGCCACGAGCGACTGTCCCTCAGGCATATCGACCGAGACCGGGTTAGCCAGCCCAAGCACCTGCCGCTCGGCCGCATTGGCCAGTTCGCGCACATTGCCGGGCCAGTCATGGCTGAGCAGATGGCCTAACTGCCCACCGCTGAGCAGTGGTGCGTCGCGGCCTAGTCTTTCTGCCGCATGCCGGGAGAAATGTGCGAACAGCAGCGGGATGTCTTCGCGACGTTCCCGCAGAGGCGGCAGGCGCAGTTCGGCGATGTTCAGGCGATAGGCCAGGTCTTCGCGAAAACGCCCGGCGCGCGCCTCGTCCAGCAGATCGGGTTTGGTCGCGGCGATGATCCGCAGATTGACCTTGATGCTCTGATTTGAACCCAGTCGTTCGAAACGCCGTTCTTGAATCACCCGCAATAGCTTCACCTGCTGCGCCAACGGCATGCTTTCGATCTCGTCAAGAAACAGCGTGCCGCCGTCCGCGAATTCCAGCTTGCCGATGCGCTTGCCCTGAGCGCCCGTGAAGGCGCCGCTCTCGTGGCCAAACAATTCGGCCTCAAACAGCTGCTCGGGAATGGCCGCGCAATTGACCGCCACGAACGGTTTCTTCGCCCGGGGGCCGAAATCATGCAGGCAGCGAGCAACCATTTCCTTGCCGCTGCCGGTTTCGCCGCGAATCAGGACGTTGACCGGAAGTTGCGCCAGCTCCTGAACCTGACGTCGCAAAGTCTGCATCGCCGGGGCCAGGCCGAGTAGCGTGGCGTCGAGGCGGGTGCGGGTCTCGGCCTGTTCGTGCAACTGCCGGTTTTCCAGGACCAGCGCACGCTTTTCCAGCGCACGTCGCAGGCTGCTCAACAGTGTTTCAGGCGTAAACGGTTTTTCCAGAAAGTCGTAGGCGCCGTCGCGCATGGCTTCGACCGCCATGGGCACGTCGCCATGGCCTGTCAGCAAAATGAGCGGCAGATCGGCATCCCGGTTCTGTACGGCTGCCAGCAACTCCAGACCGCCCATACCCGGCATCCGCACGTCACTCAGAATCACACCCGGAAAGTGCGGAGGTAATTTCGCCAGGCAATCTTCGGCCCGGCTAAACAGCTGCACCTCGAAACCCGACAGCGACAGCCATTGTTCAACCGCTTCGCGAATGGGGGCCTCGTCATCGACCACGATCACCGAGTTCAACATGCGGGTTCGGCCTCCGGGGCCCGGGTCAGAGAAAAGAAAAACTGTGCGCCATTGTTAAGGTTTTCTGCGCTCAAGCGACCCCCAAGTTCGTGCACGATGGCGTAAGACACCGCCAGGCCCAGCCCCAGGCCGTCGCCTACCGGTTTGGTGGTGAAGAAGGGGTCGAACACGTTCGCCAGATGCTCATCGGCAATGCCGCCGCCGCTGTCAGCGATCGATAGGCGCCATTGCCCTTTGTCGTCGTCGATACGGATTTCCAGACGTTTGTGCGGTTTATCACGCATCGCGTCCAAGGCGTTGCGCAGCAGGTTGATCAGCACCTGTTCCAGACGAATCGCATCGCCGCGTACCCAGGCGGGACGGGTCAGGTCCAGCACGCAACTGACACGCTCATCACGGATCCGAGCGTCCAGCAACAGCAGTGCCTGATCCACCACACACGCCAGGTCCAGCCGTTCTCGCAGACCACTGGGACTTTTGCGGGCAAAGGTTTTGAGGTGGCCAGTGAGGGCGGCCATGCGCGTCAATTGCTGATCGAGCGGGGTCAGTGCCTTGTAAGCGTCGTCGACCCGCCCATGGTCGAGCAGCAAGCGCAGGGTAGCCAGTTGCATGCGTTGCGCAGTCAACGGCTGGTTGATTTCGTGCGCCAGCGCCGCCGACATCTGCCCTAGCGCGGCCAGTTTGGTCGACTGCACCAGGCCGTCTTGCGCCGTCTGCAGATCGCGGGTGCGCGCTTCCACCAGTTGTTCCAGTTCTTCGCGGCTGCGTTGCCGCATACGGGCCAGGCGCCAACGCTGGTAGAGAAACAGTCCCAAAAACACCAGCGTCAGCCAGATGCCTGCGGCCGCCAGCGCGGCGTTGCGCACGTCTTCTGCAGCGGGCTGGGGTTTGCGCAGCAGATGCAGGGTCCAGCCTTCTGCTTCGAGTGGCAGGGACTGCCAGAGGAAGTCCGATGCACCGCCCACGCCGTCGATCCGGCTCAGACGGCTGCTGTCGTTGAACGTGCGTAGCGGCTCGTGGACGAGGGGCATCAGCGGCTGTTTATCGTACTGGCGGGTACGGGTCAGTTCGGCGCGATCCTGATCGGACAATGGACGCAACGCCCGATAGCGCCAGCCCGGTTGATTGGCAATGAACACAATGCCCTTGGCGTCGCTCACCAGCAGCAGGTCGTCGCCTTGAGCCCACGTGTGTTCAAGGTCGGGGAATTCGAGTTTGACCACCATCGCGCCGATGAACTGGCCTGCGTCGTCGTACACCGCGCTGGAAAGGAAATAGCCGGGAATGCCGCTGGTCACGCCCACGGCATAGAAGCGTCCTACCCCATGGGCCTTGGTCTGGGTGAAATACGGGCGAAAGCCATAGTTGTGACCGACGTAACTGCTGGGCAATTGCCAGTTGCTGGCGGCGATGGCCAGACCGTGGCGATCGAGCAGTTCCAGTGTCGACGACTGCGCGGCGCCGTTGATCTGTTCCAGCTTGAGGTTGAGTGTCTGGGTGGTTTCAGGGCTGACCGGACCTTTCAATGCATCGCGCAGCTGTGGGTCGAGCGCCAGAACGGCAGGCAGTGCGCGATAGCGTTCGATCAACGTTTGCAGGGTGTTTGCGTAAAGGGACAGCTGGCCTTCGGCTCTGGCCGCGTCGTCCTCCAGGGAATGGCGCTGCGCCTGGTGCATCGCCAGCGTCGCGGCAATGGCTGTGCCTGCGAGGATCAGCAGGGTCGATAAGAGCAGACGGGCGGAGCGGGGCATGGTAAGTGGCCTGTCGACCTGAATGGGTTGACGTGTCGGGACCGTCGAAGGCGAACCCTGCTAGAGCGAATTCATTCGCAAACCTCTGTTTCAGACACGCCATAGGCATCGTCTGAAACAGCCGTTCGGACTCAATTCACGCCCGCAGAACCGGATTACTGCAGGGCGAAGCTGGCTTCCTTCACGTCTTCGGAGTCGAGGCCGATCATCAGTTTGAAATCTCCGGCTTCAGCTGCGTACTTGAGCGAAGGATTAAAGAACTTCAAGTCTTCCTCGGTCAGCGTGAACGTCACGGCTTTTTCTTCGCCTGGCTTCAGCATGATCTTCTGGAAGTTTTTCAGCTCTTTTACCGGGCGGCTCAGCGACGCGGCGATGTCTCGCAAGTACAGCTGAACCACGGTTTCACCCGCGACCTTGCCGGTGTTCTTCACCTGCACGGTGGCGGTCAGCTTGTCGTTGCGGGTCATCTTGTTGATCGACAGCACGATGTCCGAAACGCTGAACTGCGTATAGCTCAAGCCATAACCGAACGGGAACAGCGGGCTGGTCGGCTCTTCGAAGTAGTTCGACGTGTAGTTCGAATCGTTCGGGCGATACGGGCGGCCAGTGTTCAGGTGGTTGTAGTACGCAGGCACCTGGCCCACCGAGCGCGGGAAGGTCATCGGCAGCTTGCCGGACGGGTTGTAGTCGCCGAACAGCACATCTGCCAGCGCGTTACCGCCCTCGGTGCCGAGGAACCAGCTCTCGACCATCGCGTCGGCCTGTTTGTTTTCTTCACCCAACGCCAACGGACGACCGTTCATCAGGACGATGACCAGTGGTTTTCCGGTGGCCTTGAGCGCCTTGATCAGGTCGCGTTGACGGCCCGGCAGCACCAGATCGACACGGCTGGCGGCTTCGTGGGACATGTTGCGGGATTCGCCGACCACGGCAACGACCACGTCCGACTGCCCGGCGACCTTGACCGCTTCGTCGATCATGTCCTGCTCGGGACGGCCGTCGATGTGAATCTGGTCTTCCATCTTGTCCAGATAGGCGATGGCCTCTTGGTTATCAGTGATGTTGGTACCCGGCGCGTAGAGCAACCTGGCCTTGTCGCCGACGGCATTGGCCAGGCCGTCGTAGGCGCTGACGGTCTGGCGGGCGAGGCCTGCCGCCGACCAACTGCCGAGCATGTCCACCGAGCTTTTCGCCAACGGGCCGATGACAGCGATGGTGCCTTGCTTCTTCAGCGGCAGGGTGTCGTTTTCGTTCTTCAACAGCACCACGCTGCGGCGCGCAACGTCGCGAGCCTCTGCGCGGTGCAAGCGGTTTTCGGCGTTACGGTCGGCCGGGTCGTCCACCGCTGCACCGATGCGCAGGTACGGGTTGGCGAACAGGCCCATTTCCCATTTCGCGCCAAGGACTTCTCGCACGGCGTTGTCGACTTCCTGAACCGACACTTCGCCGCTCTTCACCAGCGCGGGCAATTCTTCGCCGTAGGCCTTGTCGTTCATGCTCAAGTCGACGCCGGCCTTGATCGCCAGCTTCGCGGCTTCGCGGAAGTCCTTGGCGACGCCGTGGTCAATGAGTTCCTTGATTGCACCGTGGTCGCTGACAGTCACGCCTTTGAAGCCCCAATCCCTGCGCAGCACGTCTTGCAAGAGCCACGCGTTGGAGGTCGATGGCACCCCGTTGATGGCGTTCAGCGCAACCATCACGCCCCCGGCGCCGGCGTCGATGGCCGCGCGGTAAGGCGGCAGGTAATCCTGTTGCATGCGCACCGGGCTCATGTCCACGGTGTTGTAGTCACGACCGCCCTCGACAGCGCCATACAGCGCGAAGTGTTTGACTGCCGCCATGATGCTGTTAGGCGCTTGCGTGCTGGTGCCCTGAAAAGCGCGGGTCATGGTGGCCGAGAGGCGCGAGACGAGGTAGGTGTCTTCGCCGAATCCTTCGGAACTGCGGCCCCAGCGGGCGTCACGGGTGATGTCGACCATCGGCGCGAAGGTCATGTCCACGCCATCGGCGGCGGCTTCGATGGCCGACACACGACCGGCGCGGGTCACGGCGTTCATGTCCCAAGTCGATGCCAGACCCAGGCTGATCGGGAAAATGGTGCGTTGGCCGTGGACCACGTCGTAGGCGAAGAACATTGGAATTTTGGTGCGGCTTTGTTTGACGGCAGCGTCCTGCATGGCGCGGTTGTCAGGCAGCAGGACCGAGTTGAACGTGCCGCCGATCCGGCCAGCCGCGATTTCCTTGACGATTTCCGATTTCGGCATCTCGGGGCCGATGCTGATGAGGCGCAGTTGACCGATCTTCTCGTCGAGGGTCATCTGCTTCATCAAGTTAGCGATGAAAGCATTCTTGGCTTGCAGCGTGGAGGCATTACTGGCGGGTTTGACGGCGGTTTCAGCCCAGGCGGACTGACTGACCAGACCAATGACAAAACTCAGTAAACACAGCTTATTCATGAATGATTTTCTCAAGGCGTGGACCGGCAACTCGCGCGAAATACCCGGTGGCCTTAGTTTTGAAGTGAAACCTTTGGTTTTTATTGTCATCAGGACGAGGCGGTCGCTGAACTCCTGACGCATCCGGGCATCAGTAGCGCAACGAGTTTTATCCGATCGCAGCCCGGCAATCCAGAGCCTGACGACGTAATGGGCCGAGATTATGCCGGGGATCGTCTGATTTGGCTAAAGTCATGTCTGACGGGAAGACAAACCACGAATCACCAAGGAGCACGCAGGCCATGCAAATAGAGCGTTATGGGCACATTCGGGGCAGTCGTTACAATTTGTCACTGACACTGCTGATGCTGCTGAGCACGTTGCTGGCCGGGTGCGGCATCAACAACATTCCGACCTACGACGAACAGGTCAAATCGGCCTGGGCGCAAGTGCAGAACCAGTACCAGCGTCGGGCAGACCTCATTCCGAATCTGGTGGAGACCGTGAAGGGCTACGCCAAACAGGAGCAGGACACGCTGACCGCGGTCATTGAGGCGCGCGCCAAGGCCACGTCTATTCAGGTGGACGCCAGCACCCTGAACGACCCCGCCAAACTCAAGCAATTCCAGGATGCGCAGGGCCAACTCACGGGCGCCCTGAGCCGACTGATGGTGGTGTCCGAGCGCTACCCGGATCTTAAATCCAACCAGAATTTCCTGGCCTTGCAGTCGCAACTCGAGGGCACGGAAAACCGCATCGCCGTCGCCCGCCGCGATTTCATCGCCGCAGTCGAAAAATACAACACTGAAATCCGCACCTTCCCTGGCCGCCTCTGGCATTCGGTGATGTACAGCGACCTGCCCGTTCGCCCCAATTTCGAAGCCACTGCCGCGGACGCCGATAAAGCGCCGCAAGTGAAATTCTGATGCGGTGGGCGCGGGCGGGCGCCACAGTCGCGGTTCTGGCGCTGCTGTTGGGCGTGTTTGCAGGGCAGAGCTTCGCTCAAATCACGTTTCCGCCGCTGAGTGGGAGGGTGGTCGATGCGGCTGGCATGATCGACGACCCGAGCCGAGAGCATCTGTCGCAGATGCTACGGGCTCACGAAGAGCTGACCACCGAACAGGTTGTGGTGGTGACCGTGCCCAATCTGCAAGGCAGCACGATCGAGGACTACGGCTATCAGCTCGGGCGTTACTGGGGCATCGGCCAGCAGGGCAAGGACAACGGTGCGCTGCTGATTGTCGCCAAGGACGAGCGCAAGGTACGCATCGAGGTTGGGTACGGCCTTGAGGATCGTCTGACCGATGCGCAGTCATCGGTGATCATCAATCAGATCATTACACCGGCGTTCAAGCAGGGCGATTTCGTCGGGGGCATCAATAAAGGCACGGAGGCCATCGTTCAGGTCCTGGGCGGCGATCCATTGGCCGAGCCGGTGGTCGGTGCGACGGGCGGGGACGACGTGACCGATTGGCGCATGACCCTGTTGTTCTTCGTCCTGTTCGTGATGGCAGCCTATATCAGCGCCCGTTGGGGCGGGGGACTCGGCTACATCGGTTCGGGCGGTTCGGGCGGCTTTGGGTCGGGTGGTTCCCGCGGATCGAGCTCCGGTGGCATGAGCGGCGGCGGGGGCAGTTTTGGTGGGGGCGGCGCCTCTGGCGGCTGGTAGTCGATGGCTATTGATAAGGCAGGACTGGACCCATGGCATTACTGACGGAAGACGAACAACGACAAGTCGCAAGGGCGATTGAAGCGGTCGAGCGCGATACGGATGCCGAACTGGTCACGGTGTTGGCCGCCAGCGCCGACGATTACGCGTATGCACCGCTGATCTGGGCAGGATTGATCGCACTGCTGCTGCCCGGGCTGATCAACTTTTACCCTGGTTGGCTCAATGCCAATGAGCTGCTGTTGACTCAGATTGCGACGTTCATCGTCGTCGCGCTCTTGTGCCGATTGCCTTCGATCACCACGCGCCTGGTGCCGGCATCTGTTCGCCACTGGCGAGCCGGGAGCCTGGCCCGGCGGCAATTTCTGGAACAAAACCTTCATGCGACGGCCAGCGGCACCGGGGTGCTGATTTTCGTCAGTGAGGCCGAGCGCTATGTCGAGATCATCGTTGACGACGGCATCGCCCGGAAAGTGGACGACATGGTGTGGCGTTCGATGGTCGATGTGTTCACCCGACAGGTGAGCGAAGGCCGAATTCTCGACGGGTTTTTGGGCTGCATACACGCCTGTGGTCAGGTATTGAGCGATCAGGTGCCGGTGACGCAGGCACGCAATGAGTTGCCGAATCGCTTGGTGGTGCTGGAGTAGCCTAATCCGATCTGCGGACCTGAGGTGGTAAATATTTATATCCACCTCATCGCTGTACCCGCCTAAAATACCGGCCTCGCATTTTCCGCTTACCGAGGCTTCACCCGATGTCCGCTACCGCACCTGCCGTCTTGCCTGTTCAGGATCACCGCGCCCAGTTCTTGAGCCTGCTGGACACCTGCCTGACGCAGAGCTCGCTGGTCAAGCTCGTGCTGGCTAAATACGTCGGCAGCGAAGCGGAATTGCAGCGGATCATCATCAAGCCGACAACCCTCAAGGATCAGGCCTGCCTGTCCTTCGTTTATCGGTACAAGACCCGGGATATCACCAAGAATTACCCACTGGTCGATGCGCAGGCGCTAATCGCCAGTCTGCTGCCCGAGTCCTTCAAGAATGCCCATATGCTGTCTCTCACTGACGAAGTGCAACTGGAGTTCAGCAAGAAGGGCAAAAGCATGCTGTTCCGCAATACTTCACAACAGCAGCGGGCAGCACCCTCTGCCGAGCATGATCGCGAGAAGAAGCGTTACCTTGAGCTGAGCCGTCCGTTCCTCACCGACCTGGGCGTGACGAACAAGCAACATGAGCTGATTCCGGCCATGTCGCGCAAATGGAAGCAGATCAACAAGTTCATTGAAGTGTTCTCCCACGCTCTAAGCACCTCGCCCATCACTCTCGACAAGCCGGTGACGGTCGCCGATTTCGGTTCGGGCAAAGGCTACCTGACCTTCGCTATTCACGATTACCTGCGCAACACGTTGCAGGTGGAGGGGGAAGTGACGGGGGTTGAGCTACGCGAGGACATGGTCACTCTGTGCAACAACGCCGCGGAGCGGCTGGAGCATCCGGGTCTGGTGTTCAAATGCGGTGACGTGCGCTCTGTGGTGCCAGGCGCACTGGACGTGATGATTGCGCTGCATGCCTGCGACATCGCCACCGACTATGCGATCCACACCGGGATTCGCTCGGGCGCGTCGATCATCATGTGTTCGCCGTGCTGTCACAAACAGGTCCGCTTGCAGATCCAAAGCCCAACCCTGCTCAAGCCGATGCTGCAATACGGTTTGCACATGGGGCAGCAGGCAGAGATGGTCACCGATGCGTTGCGCGCGCTGCTGCTGGAAGCGTGTGGCTATGAAACCAAGGTATTCGAGTTTATTTCGTTGGAGCACACCAACAAGAACAAGATGATCCTGGCGGTCAAGCGCTCGACGTCAGTTGACCCCGCTGACCTGCTGGTGAGAATCCAGGAATTGAAAGCGTTCTACAACATTCAGGAGCAATGCCTGGAGACGCTGCTCCAGGCGGATGGTTTGCTGGGTTAAACCCGAGTGGCGACAACAGGCTTGGGTGCGATCACAGCAGTTTTGCGCCCGATGGCCAAGGTGACTACGACGCCGGCGGCGAAGATCCAGGTGATCGGGTCGATGTGTTCCCCGAAAAACAGCGCTGAAAACGCCATGGTGAAAAACAACTGCACCAGTTGGATCTGACTGACCCGGGCAATCCCGCCCATCGCCAATCCCGCGTACCAGGCGAAAAAGCCGATGAACTGCGAGAACAGCGACACATAGCCGAACGCCCACCATGCGCCCATGGAAATAGGGCCTTGGTGTTGAGACGCCAGATAGCCGACAGGGATGATCAGCACCGGGATTGAAATCACCAACGCCCAGCAGATGACTTGCCAGCCGCCCATTTGCTTCGCCAGTCGGCCGCCTTCGGCATAACCCAGGCCGCCGACGGCGACTGCACCGACCATCAGCAGATCCCCGGCTTGCAGATTGCCGGCCCCGCTGATCAGCGCGTACCCCAGCACGATAACGCTGCCCATCGCGGCGCATGCCCAGAAAGCGCGGGACGGACGCTCGTGAGACAGCCACGCTGCATAAATGGCAACCAATAACGGTTGGAGCCCGTTCACCAGAGCACCGTGGGAGGCGGGCAAGGTCTTCATCGCCCAGGCCGACAGCACCGGAAAGCCGATGATCACACCCAGCGCGACGACCAGCAGTGCCTTGAATTGCGCAAACGTCGGCAGTTTTTCCCGACGCCACAGCAAAAGAACCGCTGCCGGAATCGCCGCGACCAGCGCTCGACCCAGACCGTTGAGTAGCGGGTGGATTTCCTGAACGACAATCCGGGTCATGGGCAGGGTAAGACTGAAGATCACCACCCCGACCAACCCGAGGATCATGCCGGTGTTTTCGCGAGACGCCATGCTGAATCTTGCCTTGTTCTTATAGGTGAAAAGAAGGCATTCATTCAGCCACAGATCTCAGGTTTTTCCCCTTAACAGCTAGCAACAGAATCAACCGTACACTTCGGCGCAAAAGGGAAAACGCCGTTTATAAGGATTTTCAAACGGCGGTTACCTGAACGTGGATCTTGGTGCAGAAATTGAATGCCATCTTCCTGCAACAGTTTGAGGGTCAAATTGCTGCCATCAATCATCAGCCAGGAGAACCATCGTGTCGGTCATTGGAAAGTGGGCGTTGCAAGGTGTCGCGGTGTTTGTAGTCGCCTGGATGGCGACCGTAGCGGCTCAGTGGTCAGCGAGCGTCGTCAAGTCGACGAGCAGCGACCGGCTTGCCGCTCTGAGCAGTGTTCGGTTATCCACCGAATCGATGGCCGCCAGCGTGGGGAAAAAGGCGAAGGGCGATGCCGTCGCCCTGGGGACAGTGTCGGAAGGTAACGAGTAGTTCGTGATGCCGGGTTGGCACCCTCTTGCGCTCTTGAACGAGGTCATTCGCGGGTTAACCCTTCGTTAACCCGACTGTCTCTTTCAACCGAGCCACGGGCACCGACAATGCCGGTTTCCCCAGCGGATGGCTCGTGGCGTCGAAAAACTTCAACTCGATGTTCTGTCCTTCGAACAGTGCGGTGTAATGCCGCTTGCGGTGCTGAATGAACGCTTCGCTGCGCGGCAGAACCGAGATCGCCACAAGGTTTGGTCGCGCTTGTAGCACGGCGTCGAGAATGTGCCGATCCTGTTTACCCAACGTATGGCCGAAGATGCACAACGCGCCCTGGTGCTGTGAAAGTTGGGCGTGACAGTAAGACAGGTAATCCGAGCCACGGATGATTTTCATTTTGTCTGCGCTGCGCCCTTCGCAGACGAACAGCGGCACGTCCTCCAGCGCGTTGACGGCGAAACTGCCCAAAAGCGTGCTTTCGGATGACTGCAGTTTGCGCGCGGTGCCGTCGAAGTTTTTCACCAAGTGCATCCCACCGTGCAGGTACAGGATGCGGGTGGCATGGCTGTCGGTACGGTGCAGGTTGAACTGGGCGTCTTCGTCGAACAGATCATCGAACGGCTGCGCGCCGTGCATGACCGCCCAGTAAGCCAGCAAGTCGTAGTTGGTCGAATAAACCGTCGCGTACTCGCTCAGGGCCTGGCTGATGTGGGCAATGGTGGAAGGCTCCATCAGGCGCCACGGAATGTGCGCCGAGCGTATGCCGTGAATCAACGCTTCCTTGATCGCAAAGTAGCGATTGCGCGGCGACGATGATCCGATGGTCAGGGCTGCGTTCACTCGCATCGCGACCTTCAGGCCGCTGAGGACGGGCTCGAAGTTTTCAGTCTCCATCGACTTGAACAGCGCCAGTTCAGTTGGGCTCAGAGGCTTGTTGCGCGTGGTCTGAGCCAATTCGAACAGCGAGTCGTAGGCAAAGTTTTTCCATACGGCGAGGCTTGCACCATTGCCCAGCAGCAACCCCGAGCAGGGATGGTCTGTCTTCAGCTGGTTCCAGTCTGCCAATCCGGCATCAAAATCGGTGGATTCCATCATCTCGCTTCGCTGTCAGGTGAGCAGGTCATGAGCAGGTGCAGGTACCGACCAGGCTCAGAACGGAGTGGACTTATAGGAACACCGGCCGAGCTTGTCAACGGCGCATGCGTCATCCACCGCTCGGCAGAAAGTTCGAACCGGTGGGATATCGATTTCTCTAACGCCATGAACCCACATCCGCTTCGCTGAGAGGTGCATATGACAACCGATCCAGTGAATACACCCGCCGCGCAGAGCCCCGGCCCCAATCCCAATCCCATGGAAACCCCGCATGACACTGGGCCAGACGCACAGGCGCGCGAGTTCGAACGTTTAGAAAGCTTGGACGACGAAGTGCGCGAGACGCCGCCACCCCAGACCTGGAAACACCCCGATGACGGCAAAAGCCTTTCCGAAAAAGACGAAGAGCGCCCGTTGAAGCCCTGACCGGCTTGCGGACTCACACCACACTCTCTGAACGAGAGGGAGGCACCCATGCAAAGCACAGTGCTCAAAACGCATCTCAATGGTTATGAGGTCATCAACGTGAACCACGGACCCTGGCGCGTCTGCACCCAGAGCGACCGACTTGGATCGTTTGATACGCGAGAGGAGGCGATGGCGTTCGCAGCGTCGTTGCCAGCGTATAAGCAGCGAGCAGCCGTCAATGCCGACAGCAATGATGCCGCTGTGAAGCCGATCCCCGACGCAGAAGGACAGACCAAGCATTGAACATCCCCTACACACACTAAAGCCCCGGTTCATCAGGGGCTTTTCTTTTATCAGCAGTCGGCCTGCGACAGCTGCATTTCTTGTCAACGACGCTCATCGCGCCTAATCTCGAAAGCCAATGGCCTATCGGCCCAGTTAGTACTTTTTGAGATAGCAGGTGAGCTTCGTGGATGTCATCGATTTGAAGGTGGTCGACGCGGTTGCGCGACACGGCAGCATGAACAAGGCAGCTGTGGAACTGAACACCGTCCAGTCGAATGTCTCGTCAAGGATTCGCTCGCTGGAGGAGGAGCTGGGGGTTTCGCTGTTTCAGCGCAGTGCCAAGGGCGTGCAGATCACGCCGGCAGGAAGACGCGTTCTGCCCTACGCCGCACGGCTCGCCAAACTGCTTTCCGACGCTGCCGCTGCTGCCCGCGACGACGGCCAGCCCAGCGGATTGCTGGAAGTTGGCACGCTGGAGACCACCCTTGCACTTCGCCTCCCCCTGTTGATCGCACGTTTCGCCAAGGCTTGGCCTGACGTTCGCCCGGTGGTACGCACGGGCACCACCGGCAGTCTCATTCAAGATGTCGTCGAGTGTAAGCTCGAAGGCGCGTTCGTGGCGGGCCCGGTGAGCCACCCTGATTTACAGGCCGAAACTGTATCCAACGAAGAACTGGTGCTGGTGACGTCCCGCTCGGTTCGTACCCTTGACGCGCTAACGGCGATGTCCCATTTGAAGACCGTGGTGTTTCGCGTGGGGTGTTCCTACCGGCAACGCCTGGATGCATTGCTGGCGAGTATGGGCATCGTCGCACCAGAGCCGCTGGAGTTCGGATCCATCGATGCGATCCTGGCCTGCGTCTCGGCGGGAGTCGGCGTCACGCTGCTGCCGAGAGGGGTGGCCGCCAGTGCCTGGGAAGACGGTCTAGTGGCCGTTCATGACATCCCTGCGGCGTTCGCCCACGTCGAGACGGTATTTATACGACGCACAGATGGCCATGTTTCCAGCGCGTTGGCGACCTTTCTCGACAGCGTGCGTCAGGAAGGGCAGGCCCGCCCTTCGCCGATTCGACAGCGTGCGTAGACGTCAATGAGGGGGGGCGGTCGGCAGACGCGCTGCGACTAGATCAATCAGCAAAGCCAGGGCAATGGCTGCGGTGCCAATCAAGAATAGCAGCGCGTAATGGCCCCCGCTGTACGCGAACAGGTACGAAAATCCATAGGCCCCCACTGCCTGAAACAACGCGAAACCTACGGTTGCTGTGCGCCAGGCTGCTCCTTGTTGCGCAGGGTGATAGGCGAGCAACTCATGCACCCGGCCCAGCACCAATGGCACGGTACCGGTGACGAAGGCGCCGACCACCACGCTTGACGTCATCAGCCACGGCGCGTCGAGCCCAAGCGCCGGGATGCACACGCATACCCCCTCCAAAATAAACGACAAACGCAACGCCAGACCGAAGCCCACACGATCCGCCAGCGCTCCCGCCAACAATGGCCCCACAGTGGCGCCGACGCCAAACAGCACCCAATACTGCGCGCCGACGTCGAGCCCTTTGCCCAGGCCGTGCGCGACGTACGCCACCAGGAAAATCATGTGCGGGACCCAGCCCGCGGCATTGAGGGCGTACTCCGCGTACAGAGCGTTAAGCCTTTTGTTATTTGATTGACGAGGGTGACGGGTCGCGTGGGCGGGCGCCGTTTCATGCGTCGGCCAACCTTTCCAGGCGAGCGCAGTGAACACCAGGCTGATCACGCCCAGGCCTATCCACGTCTGTCTCAAGCCTTGCTGCAACAGCAATGGCACCAACGTACCCGACGCCGCGATGCCGACACCGACACCCATGAAAATGACGCCGCCTGCCAGCCCTCTCTTGGCAGGCGTCACGTGGGCCAACACCGCAGGCGCCGCCAACACCATCAAGGCCCCTCCGGAGATCCCCGACAGCAGTCGCCAGCCGAAAAACCATAGGTAGGACACCGGAAACGCACACGCCAGAAATGCAGCGCTGGCCAGCAACATCATGGCTCGCAGCGTGAAGGCCGTTGATGATCTGTCCGCCATTACCCTGCCGCTCAGCGCGCCGACCAGATAACCCGCAAGATTGGCCGCGCCTAAATAAGCGGCCTTGGACGCGTCGAACCAACCTGCATCGATGATCGCGGGCAACAGTGGTGTGTAGGCAAATCGCGCCAGCCCGATCCCGACAAGCGTTGCGAGGAAACCTGCGGCCACGCCCCATTTGGCATTGCGGGCCTGATCAGTTGCAGAGGGGGAGCGCGTGTGGGCCTTGTCCATCGTCATCGCCTATTGAATTCGGATAGCCCACCCTACGCGCGCATCGGGTATCTGCAAAAGCGAATAAAACGGATCAGGGGTAGCTGAATGACAGATAGCTCTGTCGTGCTGATTCACCCATCAGCTGAAGCTCCGGTTTGGCAAAGAACATCCGAGCCGCAACAAACATCGGCGATAGCGAAATCGTTCCGGATGATCAGCACGAAGAAAGGGATGTGGATCGGGGGAGGGGACTTGAGAGACTGGAGCGGGTAGAGGGAATCGAACCCTCAACTAAAGCTTGGGAAGCTTTCGTTTTGCCACTAAACTATACCCGCTGTTTTTGTGCGTCTATTGCTCATTCGGCAGGTGATTCTTCCTGACCTTCGTATGAACATCCACGGAAACCGTGCCGTTTGACGACATCCGCTACCGACGCTTTCAGCGGCTGACTTTGTACCAGAAGCGGGCAGTGAAATGAAGCGTTAAATGCCGTGCAGGGGAAAATCAACTGCATGCTTCAAGGTTTGGAGTTGGTTCGCGCCTCGCGTTGGATGGTTGATCGCGAATGAGTCCATCCGCAATACCTCCCCCGGTCAGAGCGCAAATGCAGGGTTTGGCTGCACCTGTCGATGACGCAGGCGAACGGGTTCGGGAGACGGGGTCAGAAAGCTCATCAGCGCGTTCCGGGATTGCAGGCAGGCTGCCTTGTTCTCCATGTCCAGGAAATGTCCCGCGTGGTTGATGGTGATGAACTGGCAATCCCGGATGTGGTTGGCAAACAGTTGCGCATCCGGTGCCGCCGTGTATTCGTCCCATTCACCATTGATGAACAACACCGGCACGTTGATGCGTTTGGCGGCTTTGATCTGGCCGTGCGTGGTGGTGTCCAGCACATGGTTGATGTGGTGATGCATCTGCGCGTATTCGTGCAGGTCCAGCGAGCTGAGATGCCGATAGTTGAAACGCTTGAACAGCGACGGCAAGTGTTTGCCAATGGTGCTGTTGATCAGCGTGCCGACTTCGTACCGGTCGCAGGCGCCCAAGTGCTGCTGGCCGCGCGTCAGGTAATCGTGCATGGGTTCGTTGATGACCGGCGAGAAAGAACTGATGACGGCTTTTTCGACCCGCTTGGGGCGATGCGCCAACGCGACCAGCGCTGCCGCGCCACCCCACGAGAACGACAGGATGTGTTCGGCGTTGAAATGGTCGATCAGCTCCAGCAGGATTTGACCTTCGACTTCTTTGGTCAGCGGTTTTTCGTGCAGGTTGTGCGGCTTGGATTTACCCGCGTAAGGCTGGTCGTAAAGGACTACATTGAACTGCGGATGCAGGTTGCGCACGGTCTGGGCGAACGATGCTGTCGTGGCCAGTGAGCCGTTAACCATGACGATGGTCTTTTCCGCGGCGTCTGCGCGGTAGAACTCTGTGTAAACCCGAAACTGGCCCTGGATATCAAGCACAGCGATTTCTGGATTCATATCCATGTCTCCTGACGTTAAAACAGGTGTGCACGCAATCACGTTGCACGTGTTTCGTGACAGGTAGGCAGTGCCTGGAAAGGGGGGGCATGTCGGCCGGATCAGATCGTCCGACAGCGGCTGTTATTAGCGGGCGCTCTACCGAACCGCGGCCCGAAGATAAGGCGCGGTAACGACGGAGTTTTTATTGAAAAAGGCCTGTGACTGATCGGTCATATGTGGACCGACGCTCGGATTCAAGCAGTCCGCTCAGGAATCTGCAAGCGCGGCGGGCGAATTGTCTTGCGCAATCTGCCGGGCGGTCGAAAGACCATCAAATCAGGCGAATCTCCTCAGCCGTGAGTGCGCGGTAATGGCCAGGCTGTAGCGCTGAATCGAGCACCAGTGGACCCATGCTTTCGCGGTGCAGGCCCACAACCTTGTTATTGAAGAAGCCGAACATGCGTTTCACCTGATGGTAGCGGCCTTCCATGATGCTCAATCGGGCATGGTGGGGGTCAAGGATGATCAGTTCGGCAGGCAAGGTCGTCAGGTCTTCGAAGGCGAAGTAGAACCCCTCGGCGAACTTCTTCACATAGTGCTGACCGATTTCCTGCTCGGTTTCAACGTTGTAGACCTTTAGCAGTCGAGTGGTGGGTTGGGTCAGACGGCGGGACCATTGCCCATCATTAGTGATCAGCATCAGACCTGAAGTATTGAAATCCAGGCGTCCGGCGATGTGCAGGTCGTGCTTTTCTGGCTCGTGAAGCAGATCCAGAACGGTAGCGTGCTGCGGATCGGTCGTCGCGCTGACGCAACCGGTGGGCTTGTGCAGCATGAAATAGCGGGCGGGTTTGCCGGATTGCAGCGTTTCATCGTCGAGCCTCACCTCATTGAATTCTCGTACCTCGTGTAATGGGTTCTTCACGATCAACCCATCTACCTTGACCCGACTGGCGAGCAAGGCCAGGCGCACGTCTTTGCGGCTGAAGCGGGGAAGGTTGCTGAGAAAACGGTCGAGACGCATGGTAGGTCGGCATGTGGTAAAGGGTGGCATGTTAGGGCAAGCCCGCCCGACGCTGAACTGGCGGGAGCCCATTTATTCAATTTCGACCCCCAGATCTTTAACGGTTGAACCAACGTCTCTCCAATGAATTCGTTCCCACTGCTGAACGCGCGGGCGGGGATCAACGTCAGGTAGGCGTGGTTTCCTCGACTAAGCCGGCGCAGCGCGGACACAGGCACGCCCTGTCCCGAACGTCTTCAGGTAACGCCGCCAGTACCGCGGGGTCGATTGTTTCCGTGAAGCACCAACAGGCCTGATCCGCCGTTCGCGGGTCCGCCAGGGTGCAGCGATTGCTCTGGCCGCAGACAGGGCAGGTGTCAGCGACGGCGGGAACAGCGGTCATGCCGGTTCTACCTGTTCGGTGCAGACCCGATTGCGTCCGCCTTGCTTGGCGCTGTAAAGCGCTTGGTCGGCGCGTGCGATCAGGCTTTGCAAAGTGTCGTTGGGGTGCAGCTCGGTCAAGCCCAGACTGACCGTGACTTGCAGAGCAGCATCTGTGAACACATAGGTATGCTGTTCCGCCAGCAGACGAATTTTCTCGGCAACGCGTCGGGCACCGCTGGTGCTGGTGTCCTTGAGCAGAATGATGAACTCTTCGCCGCCCCATCGGCAAATGATGTCGCTGTCACGCAGGCAGCGCCTGACATCGTCGGCAAAACCCACCAACACTTCGTCGCCGGCCAAGTGGCCGTGGGTATCGTTGAGCCGCTTGAAATGGTCGAGGTCCAACAACATCGCCGAAAGTGCCTTGTGATCACGACGGCATTCGGCAATGGCGTTCATGGCGATCCGGTCGAACCCTCGGCGATTGGGCAGGCCCGTCAGGCTGTCAAGCATCGCCTGGGTTTCGATACGCAATTGAAAACGGCGCAATACCCGGTTGAGCAACACCAATACCACCATCATCACGGCCAGGCAGATCAGCAGATTGACGTACAACGACTGCCGAATGTCGCTCAACGCGCCGTCCTCGCGCTTGTCGACGAACAGGTACCAGTTCAGTTCCGGGATGTAGCGCACATTGAGGAAATGCGCGTCGCCATTGGCATCGTATTGATAGCTGCCGCTCAGTGGCTTTGGCATTTGGTCCAGCAGATTCTCCAGGCCAGGAAGCTCGCGCAGTATCTGCCCGATCTTCGCGCCCTGTGGCCCGCCGCCTGCACCGGTCAGCACCAGGCGTCCGAAGGTGTCGACAAAGTACACGCTGCGTTGATAGCGCTCCTGATAGCGATCCATCAGCTTGATCACCGCGTCCACGGTCAGGCCGACACCGGTGGCGCCGATGAAATTGTCGCTGTAATCGAAGACTTTGTAGTTGATGAAAAAGGTCAGGTTGTCCTTGTTCGCGAGGTCCGGGTCGACATTGATCTCATACGGCTCGGCCATGTCGCGCACTCGGTAATACCACGCATCGCGGGGTTCATCCGGGCGGATTTTTTTCAGCACGCCTTTGGCCTGGTAGTAGGTCAGGCTGTGATTGGAGACGAAGAACGAGGTGTACGCGCCGTAGTGATCCATTACCTCCTTGAGGTAGCGAGTCATCTGCTCGGGGTCTTTCTCCCCGGCCACCACCCAGTCACGCACAAAGGTGTCGCGGGCCATCATCGACGAGATCAGCACCGGACGAACCAGGTCTTTCTGAATCTCGGAGTACACCGTGTCCGACGTCAACGGGAGCTCGGTGTTAACGATGCTGTCGCGAATGGCATTTCGCGAAGCGAAGTAGCTGAGCAGCGATGTCGCCAGAAAGCTGCTCCCCAGGAGAATCACCAACGTCAACAGCAAGGAGCGTTGTGAGTGGAGCGTGGAACGAAGGGGCATGACCAGTCCGATTGAATGAAGAATCCATTTGAGCGAGACATGCTAGCCTGAGGCCACACTGTTGCGCCATCGGCGGCGACAGTTTGCGCGCAATCGGGTATGTGCCACATGACCTTTGGCGCAAATCGGCCTGCACCGAGGCGGTGCGCCGTCTGGCAGTTGGCGAAGAGGCTAGGGCACTCGATGAGGAATTGGCAGTCAGATGTTGCGTTCTCGGCAGTTAAGGGAACGCCGACCAGCGCCGCTGGTTTGAGCTCTATCGCGGTCCAGGAGGCCGCTATGTATCGACGAAGCTTGCTTACCGTGTTGATGACGTTGTCGCTCGCAGGTTGCTACGGAGGCTATTACGAGTCAGAGACTTACACCCAACCCGTTTACAGCAGCGGGTATGTGTATGAGAGCTACCAGCCCGGCGTGCCGAGCGGGTATTCGGGCGGCTACGGCCCTTCTATTTATTACTCACCGCGGTATTACTCGGCGCCGCGTTATTACTCGCCACCGCGTTATTACGCACCACCGCCGCGCTACTACGGACCAGGCCCGGGTTACGGCGGACGTCCTGGCTATGGCGGGCGTCCCGGGTATGGCGGCGGTCACTGGAACGGTGGCGGAGGCGGCTATCACGGCGGCGGTTCCGGTTATCGCCCACCGCCGCCGCCTCCCGGGCCAAGACCCGGCGGCGGTGGCTGGAACGGCAACCACGGTGGGGGAGGCGGTCCTGCGCCGGGGAGGCCGTCGGGGGGGAACTTCCGCCAGGACGGCAATTTCGGCCGTGGCGGGCACGGGGGCCCAGGCGGCGGGAATCGCTAAAACAAATGACAACGGCGCTCTCGGGAGCGCCGTTTTTTCTGATTGAATCCATGCACTGTGGGTGCGCTAGTCTGCAAGGACAACCTAGCGATCCCAAACTCAGGGTCTGACGTCCCACCGTGGCGGGCCAGCACGCTCCCGGAAATGTCCTCAGTACGCTGACAAATCTGCCAGTGGATGCCTTCCTTCCCACGCCTTTTCGAAATGCGCATCCACCACCGCCAGCGGAATGCTAGCGATGTCCGGCCAGTGCCAGCGCGGCGCGTGATCCTTGTCGATCAGTCGCGCCCGTACCCCTTCTGCGAACTCTGGATGTCGGCAGCAATTGAGGCTCATGCTGTATTCCATCTGAAAGACTTCAGCCAACGAGAGGTGTCGAGCCCGTTGAATCTGCTCCCACACCAACAGCGCCGTCATCGGACAACCTTCGGTCAGGCTCTTGGCCGCTTTGGCCAGCAGTGCATCCTGGGCATGCAGCTGATGTTTCAGGGCATTCCACGCACAAATGGCGTCACCGACGTCCAGCAGCTCGTCGATCTGCTGACGACGGGGCAACCATTGCGCGACAGGCAGGTGATCCAGGGCTTCTCGCTGCAGCGCCTTGAACAGGCTGTTGAGCTGAACGGCGGTCTGTTCCTGCCAGTTCAGTTGCAGGAGTCGGTCAATCATTTCTTCCTGTTGGTCTTCCAGCAGGTAACGATCGGCGAGATCGAGGTCCAGTGCGTCACGCCCGTTAATGTGCGACCCCGTCAGGCCTAGAAACAGACCGAGTTTTCCGGGCAGACGCGACAGAAACCAGCTGGCGCCGACGTCCGGGTACAGGCCGATATTGATCTCGGGCATCGCCAGGCGACTGCTCGGCGTGACCACACGGATGCTGGCGCTTTGCAATAAGCCCATCCCGCCGCCCAGCACATAGCCGTGTCCCCAGCAAATCACCGGTTTCGGGTAGGTGTGCAGCGCGTAGTCCAGGCGGTATTCAGCGGCGAAAAACTGCGCTGCCAGAGGTGGGACTGTTCCTGGTTTGCCGTGCGCCGCTTCCACCAGGGCACGCACGTCGCCTCCTGCGCAAAAGGCTTTTGTACCGTTGCCGCGCAGCAAGACGCAGACGATTTGCGGGTCGCTGGCCCAGGCGTCGAGCCGGTCCTGCAGCGCCAGAATCATCGGCAGAGACAGCGCATTCAGTGATTTCTCCGCATCCAGCGTGGCGATGCCCAAGCGGGCACCGTCGGTTCCGGTGAGCTCTTCGAATTGCAGATTCATCGTGACCTCGTGTTCGTGGGACAGGCGTCCATCAAGGCTGTGAGTTCGCCGCAAGGGGGGAAGTTGCACAGGGTCGATGCAGTGCAGTGTAGGAAATGCCCGATGCACTGCGCTGGAAATAATTGGCCACAGCCCCTAAAGTCCGCGCATTGTTTTTCCGGATATCAAGATGACTGACGACGATCGCATCAAGCTGGAACCCAGCTGGAAACAGGCCCTTCGCGAGGAATTCGAAAAGCCGTACATGGGCCAGCTGCGTGAATTTCTGCGCCAGGAGCATGCGGCCGGCAAACAGATCTACCCGCCGGGTCCGTTGATCTTCAACGCGTTGAATTCGACGCCGCTGGACAACGTGAAGGTGGTCATCCTTGGGCAGGACCCGTACCACGGCCCGAATCAGGCCCACGGCCTGTGTTTCTCGGTCCAGCCCGGCGTGCCCGCACCGCCGTCGCTGGTCAACATCTACAAAGAGCTGAAGCGCGACCTGAACATCGACATTCCCAATCACGGCTATCTGCAATCGTGGGCGGACCAAGGCGTGCTGATGCTCAACACCACACTGACCGTCGAACGCGCCAATGCGGCATCTCATGCGGGCAAGGGCTGGCAGCACTTCACGGACAAAATCATCGAAACCGTCAGCGCCCATCAACCGCATCTGGTGTTCCTGCTGTGGGGCTCCCACGCGCAGAGCAAGAAAAAACTGATCGATGCGTCGAAGCACTTGATCCTCACCGCCGTCCACCCTTCGCCGCTGTCTGCCTATAAGGGCTTCATCGGTTGTGGGCATTTCGGCATGGCCAACAAGTATTTGCAGCAGAACGGGCTCGCGCCGATTGAGTGGCGGTTGCCGGCGCAGGTTTGATCCACCCCAGAACACCTGTCACACCGCATACTCACTGTGGGAGCCGGCTTGCTGGCGAACGCGGTGGTTTAGATACAAACAAGTTGTCTGACACACCGCCTTCGTCGGATCGCCGCCCGCAGCAAGCCAGCTCCCACAAGGGATAGGGCGTTTCTTCAGGGAGTCGGCTGTTTGTTCCAATACCGAAACAGCGGCTCCGCCAAGAACAGCACAAACAGCAGCCGCATCACCTGCATCGCTGTGACCAGCGGCACCGACAGCTGCAACACCTCTGCGGTCAGGCTCATTTCCGCGATCCCGCCGGGCATCATGCCGAGGGTCAGCGAGCGTAGGTCCAGGTGCGTGGCTGCACTGAGCATCCACGCGCAGAGAGCGGCGATGCTCATGGTCAGCGCCGTTCCGATCAGTGTGCGGCCCAGGAACGAGGGCGCGCGACGAAAGAACGCGCGGTTGAAGTGACACCCTAGTCCGCTGCCGATGAGCCATTGGCCGATTTGACTGCCGCCATTGGGCAGGCTGATGTGCAGGTCGAAGCTGATGCTAATCACCGCGCTGACCAGCAGCGGCCCGAACAGCCACGGGTTGGGCTGCTTCAAGCGCTGCCAGCCCCAGGCCACCAACGCGCCGAGCGGGAACAGCAGCGCCAGCCAGGTCCAGTCCACCACCGTTGCGTGTGCGGAGGGTCCGCCGCTGCCCATCAAGTATTTGAAGATCGCGGGTACGCACAGCACTACGGTCAGCACCCGCAGGCTCTGACCGGCGGCCACATTGCTGAGAATGGCGCCGTTGCGTGCGCCAAGATTGACCATCTCGCCGGAACCTCCCGGCATGCTGGAAAAGAACGCCGTGGCGCGGTCTTCCCCGGTGCGCAGCATCAGCCACACGCCGACCACGCTGGACACGCTAGTGATCAGGGCGCCGACGAAGATCAGGCCAAAATGCGAAAGGACTTGTTCGATGACGACCGGGGTGAAGTGCAGGCCGATGCCAATGCCCACCACCCATTGGCCGCACTTGCGGCCGCCGGGGATTTCAGCCAGCTGCCACGGGGTGAGGCAACGGACCAGGATGATCGCCAGCAGCGAGCCGACCATCCAGGGCAACGGCCAGCCGACCTGGCTGGCGAGAAATCCCCCCAGCAGGCCGACCAGCGGTGTGCCCCACCACGTCTTGAAGGGCCGATCAGACATCGGCCAGCGCGCGGCGCTGAATGCTGCGCTTGCGCCAGATGCGAATCAGCGGCAGCACCAGCATGAACGCGGTCACCACCCACACACCGAGGGTGATCGGGCTCGACCACAGAATGTCCAGCGAACCGTTGGAGATCGACAGCGCACGACGCAGGTTCTGTTCCATCAGTCCGCCGAGGATGAAGCCCAGCAGGATCGGCGACAGCGGGAAATCCAGCTTGCGCAAGATGTAACCGAAGATGCCGATACCGACCATCAGAAACAGGTCGAAGGTGGTGGCGTGAACGGCGTAGACACCGATCCCGGTGATGATCGCGATGACCGGCACCAGCGCCCAGTTCGGCACCGCAAGGATGCGGGTGAAGATGCGGATCATCGGAATGTTGAGGATCACCAGCATGATGTTGGCGATGAACAACGACGCGATCAGGCCCCAGACAATGTCCGGTTGCTGTTGGAACAGCAGTGGGCCGGGCGTGATGTTGTACAGCGACAGAGCGCCGATCATCACCGCCGTGGTGCCCGAACCCGGAACGCCCAGGGTCAGCATCGGCACCAATGCGCCGCACGCCGTGGCGCCGATCGCAGTTTCAGGGGCTGCCAGACCGCGCATGTCGCCTTGTCCGAATTTTCCGCTCGCGCCGGCGATGCGTTTCTCGGTCATGTAGGTTACGGCGCTGGCGAGTGTAGCGCCGGCGCCGGGCAACACGCCCATGATGAAGCCCATCAGGCCGCAGCGAATGTTCACGGTGAACACCGATGCCGCTTCCTTGAAGTTGAACATCATGCGCCCGGTGGCTTTGACAGCCTCTTGGCCACGATGGGTCTTCTCCAGCAACAGCAGGATTTCGCTGATCGAGAACAGGCCCAATACCAGCACCACGAACTGAATCCCGTCGGCCAGGTGGATGTTGTCGCCCGTGAAACGGTACACGCCGCTGTTGGCGTCGATGCCGATACTCGACAAGAACAGGCCGATCAACGCAGCAACGAAGGTTTTCAGCGGTCGATCCCCCGCCATGCCGCCCAGGCAGACAATCGCAAAGACCATCAGCACGAAATATTCCGCCGGTCCAAAGGCAATCGCCCATTTGGCCAGCAACGGGGCAAACATCACCATGCCGCAGGTGGCGATGAGCGCGCCGATGAAGGAACTCCAGGCGGACAGTGACAGTGCTACACCGGCCAAGCCCTGACGGGCCATCGGGTAGCCGTCCAGTGCGGTCATCACAGTAGAGGCTTCGCCTGGAATGTTGAGCAGGATCGAGCTGATGCGCCCGCCGTATTCGCAGCCCAGATAAACCGCGGCCAGCAGGATCAATGCCGACTCAGGTGGCAGGCCGAGGGCGAACGCGATGGGAATCAGCAGCGCTACGCCGTTGATCGGGCCGAGGCCTGGCAGCAGGCCGACGATGGTGCCGATCAGGGTGCCGGAAAGGGCAGTGACCAGGTTGTACGGGGTCAGCGCGACGCCGAAGCCTTGGCCGAGGTAGCCGAGAGTGTCCATATCAATTCTCCAGAACGTCGAGCAGGCCGAGGGGCAGAGGCACATCCATCACTTTGTCGAACAGCACATAAAGCAGGATGCTCATCAGCGTGGTGATGACGATGCTTGGCAGCCAGCGACCGCCGTACAGCCGGGCCATCGGAATGCCGATCAGGATGCTGCTCAGGACGAAGCCCAACGGCTCGAACAATCCTGCGAATACCAGCAGCAGCACAACGCAGATCGCGATTTTGATCAGGGTCGGACGGTCCAGCGGCGGCTCGTCTTCGGTGTGCTTGATCGGCGTAGGACGAATCAGCATGTACAGCAGCGAAACCCCCATCAGCCCCAGCATCAGCAGCGGGAAGGCACGCGGGCCAACGGGTTCGTAGGAAAAAGGGGCCTGATAAGGCCAGGCCATCAGTGCCAGGCCAATACAGACCAGCAGCAGCACGAAGGCAAACAGTCGTTGCAAGACCATAGGAAGCTCCTGGTCGCGCCACCGCGCAGGCGGCGCGACGCTTAGTCAGTCAATGGAGAACCAGTCGTGGGGTTCAATCACTGAATCAGGCCGAATTCCTTGGCCAGCGTTTTGTACTCAGCGACCTGTTTCTTCACGTAGGTGTCCAGTTCAGGACCGGTCATGGCAAAGGGGAACAGCTCACGCTGATCGCGCAATTTGGCGAAGTCTTCCGAGGCCAGCAGTTTGTCGAACGAGGCTTTCCACCAGTTGTATTCCTCGTCGGTCACTTTTGGCCCGAGGTAGAAGCCGCGCACCACGGGCCAGACGATGTCGTAGCCTTGCTCCTTGGCAGTCGGGATGTTCTTCATTTCCGGCTCGTCCAGACGCTGTTCGGAGAACACCGCCAGCAGGCGCATGTCGCCGCTGAGAATGTGTGGCATGGAGTCGGAAATGTCAGTGGAGCCCACCTGGATGTGGCCGCCGAGCAAAGCCGTAGCGATTTCACCGCCGCCTTCCAGTGCCACGTAGCGCAGGTCGCGAGGGTTGATGCCAGCGGCCTTTGCGATCAGCGCGGTCTGCATCCAGTCCTGGCTGCCGACGGTGCCGCCGGAGCCGATCACCACTTTGCTCGGGTCGGTTTTCAGGGCTTTGACCAGGTCGTCGAGGCTCTTGTAAGGCGAATCGGCTTTCACCGCGATGGCGCCGTAGCTGGTGCCGACGGCCGCGAGCCAGCGCACCGCGTTTTCGTCGAAACGGCCGAACTTGCCTTGCGCCAGGTTCAGCAACGAACCGCTGGACCACGCCACCAGCGTGCCGGCATCTGCAGGGCGTTGGGCGACCACGGCGTTGTACGCCACTGCGCCCACACCGCCCGGCATGTAGGTCACGCGCATTGGCTTGCTGAGCAGCTTCTCGTTGACCAGCGCGCTTTGCGCCAGCTTGCAGGTCAGGTCGAAGCCACCGCCTGGCGAGGCAGGCGCGATGCATTCAGGGCGGTTCGGCTCGGCGGCCCACAATTGAGTGGCCACCAGCATGCAACTGGCGGCAACGCTGATACGGCGCAGGGATAAGTTCATGGTCAGTCTCCGATGGAGTTGTTGTTTTTGGGTATGGATCGATCAGGCAATGGCGTCGCAGCGTGAAGCGCCTGCGAATATCAAAAACGGGGACGTGACGACGCACTGCGCCAAGCGGCGAAGCGTGCGAAAAACGGAACGGGGTTCAGACGGCGCAATGGCCGAGATGTGCAGTGAGGGCATCACCGAGGACTCCGATATTGTTTTTATTGTTGAAAACGCATCAAGGCGTTTTTCGTCACGACCCGGCGTCACGAAGGCTGCACGGGGCGCAATCGTAACGAGTCGTGACCGGATCCTAATCAGTGAAGCTTTCAGCAACCTTTCAACTACCTTTCACGAAGCGCGCGATTTTGCGTTTCGACTTTTACCGGCGATGTTTCAGATATTTCCCACCTCCACATGGAGCGCTGCCCCTGTAAACTCCGCCCCCATCAAACGTCCCAAGGGAAGACATCCATGCGTGTCCTGCTCGTCGAAGACCATCTGCAGCTGGCTGAAAGCGTCGCACTGGCGCTCAAGGGCAGCGGGCTGACCGTGGATGTCCTGCACGACGGCGTGGCCGCTGATCTGGCCCTGAGCAGCGAAGAATACGCGGTGGCGATTCTTGACGTGGGGCTGCCGCGCATGGACGGCTTCGAAGTGCTGGCCAAGCTGCGCGGACGGGGCAAGAACACCCCGGTGCTGATGCTGACGGCCCGAAGCGACGTGAAGGACCGGGTGCACGGGTTGAATCTGGGGGCCGACGATTACCTGGCCAAACCGTTCGAATTGTCCGAACTGGAGGCGCGGGTCAAGGCGCTGCTGCGACGTAGCGTCCTCGGCGGCGAACGCCAGCAGCGCTGCGGCGTGCTGGTTTACGATCTGGACACCCGCCGGTTTACCTTGGGTGACGAGACACTGACATTGACCTCCCGGGAACAATCGGTGCTCGAAGCGTTGATCGCCCGCCCGGGTCGTGTCATGAGCAAGGAACAGCTGGCCGCGCACGTGTTCGGGCTGGATGAAGAGGCGAGTGCCGACGCCATCGAGATCTACGTGCATCGCCTGCGCAAGAAACTGGACGGACATCCTGTCGCCATCGTTACCTTCCGAGGCCTCGGCTACCTGCTGGAAAGCCGCGATGCTTAATCCGTTTCCCTCAGCGGAGAACAGCCTGCGCTGGCGCCTGCTGTGGAACCTGGGACTGCTGCTGGTCGTGCTGATGATCGCCAGCGGCATGAGCGCTTACTGGAACGGGCGGGAAGCGGCAGACACCGCCTACGACCGGACCTTGCTGGCCTCGGCGCGGACCATCGCCGCGGGCTTGTCCGAGCGCGATGGGACCCTAAGCGCTGACGTGCCCTACGTCGCCCTCGATACCTTCGCCTACGACAGCGCGGGCCGGATTTACTACCAGGTCAACGACATCAACCAGAAGCTGATTTCCGGCTACGAAAACCTGCCCGCGCCGCCCCCTGGCACGCCGCGAACTGACGACTATCCCGCTCTCGCCAAGTTTTACAGCGCGCGATATCAGGGGCAGGACGTGCGAGTGGTCAGCCTGCTCAAGGCCGTCAGCGAGCCCAACATGAACGGGATCGCCGAGATCCGCGTGGCCGAGACCGAGGAGCAACGCGTGAACATGGCCCGCAGTCTGATGGCCGACACCTTGTTGCGTCTTGGCATGCTCGGCAGCGGCGCGCTGTTGCTGGTGTGGTTCACGGTGAGCGCCGCGTTACGGCCGCTGGATCGCCTGCGCACGGCAGTGGAAGAGCGCCAGCCCGATGACCTGCGTTCGTTGCCGCTGGTGCAAGTGCAGCACGAATTGCGCCCGCTGGTAAGTTCGCTCAATCATTTCACTGAGCGGCTGCGCATGCAGTTTGAGCGCCAGGCGCAATTCATTGCCGATGCCGCCCATGAATTGCGCACGCCGCTGGCCGCTCTCAAGGCGCGTGTTGAGCTGGGGCTACGGGATCAAGACCCTGCCACCTGGCGCAGCACGTTGGAAAGCGCCGCAACCGGCACCGACAAGCTCACCCATCTGGCGAACCAGTTGCTGTCACTGGCGCGGATTGAAAATGGCGCCCGTGCCATCGCTGAAGGCGGCGCCGAGTTACTCGACCTTAGCCAACTGGCCCGAGAACTGGGCATGGCGCTGGCCCCTTTGGCCCATAAGCGGGGGATCGCACTGGCATTGGAAGCCGACCAGCCGATCTGGATGAAGGGCGAACCCACCTTGCTTAACGAGCTGCTGAGTAACCTCGTCGACAACGCGATCGCCCACACGCCGCCGGGAGGCAATGTCGTACTGCGCGTGCATGCGCCCTGCGTGCTGGAAGTCGAAGACGAAGGCTCCGGCATCCCTTTGCATGAGCGTGATCGGGTGTTCGAGCGTTTTTATCGACGCAATCAGCAAAGCACCGGATCAGGGCTGGGACTGGCCATCGTTGGCGAAATCTGCCGCGCGCATCTGGCCGAGATCACGCTGCACGACGGCGCTGAGCGGGGTTTGAAGGTGCGCGTGACGTTCGCGGCGTCTGAGATTGAAACACGATAGGTTTGCGGGGGCTGTAGGAAGTGCACCCATGAACCCTGGATACGGGATCTGTAGGAGTGAGCTTGCTCACGAAATGGCAATTACAGGCGCTGCACATCAGCGATTATGATGCCTTCGTAAGCAAGCTCACTCCCACAGAGTGGGTTCGGCGCGCTATTGGGCAACGGCTCAATACAACAGCGTCATCGCGTCGTTCATCTGCCCGATCAACCCGCCATCGGCCATGTTCAGCCCCAACTGTTTAACGGCTGGCATGTTCTGCACATCGAGATTGGGGTAGGGGCGGCCGGTCGCTTCATGCACCTGCACGGTCGCGACCTGAACCAGGTCCACATAGTCAGCCTGTTCAGAGACCCGGCTGAAGTTTTGGAACTGACGGGGCACGATGGCCAGCGCATCGGGGAAATCCCATGAGCGCAGCAGCCGCTCACCTATGATCGGGTGAATGCGCTCGATCACATGGTTGAGGCTGACGGCGTCGGCCAGCAGCTCAAAATTGTCCTCTGCGTAGGTCAGAATGGGCAGCACGCCAATCAGGTGGATCAGGCCGGCAAGCGTCGCCTTGTCAGCTTTCAAGTGACCGCGCTGTTGGCTCAACAGATTACAGACCCCTGCGACTTGCAAGCTCAGCTTCCAGATGTCTCGCATCTTGGTTTCGATGACGTGGGATTTGGCGTGAAACATCTGCTCTACCACCAAGCCGATCGCCAGGTTGCAGCTGTAGTTGACGCCCAAACGACGCACTGCTGTCAGAACGTCACTGACCTCGAAGTTAGGCCGTAGCAGCGGGCTGTTCACGACTTTGATCAAGCGAGCAGAGAGAGCGGTATCGCTACCGATGACTCTGCTCAGGGCGATGATACTGATTTCCGAGTCTTCGGCGGCAAGGCGAATTCTCATTGCAACTTCGGGGAGTGTCGGCAGAAACAGGGCGTCTTTGTCGATCGCCTTGATCAGATCCCTCTGCACCTCGTCAGCCATACTACTCATATTGGATCTCTGGATAATGCATTCCGGTCAACACCCTGATTGCACGGCGGCATGGGGCGGACGACGACGGCTCAACGCTCTGTCTCGAGTTTGGCATCCAAAGTGTACGGGAGTTCGCCGAGTTGCAAGGCAATACCATCGGGCGCACCAAGGCGAATGTTGCCGTCTTCCACCGCATCGCCCTGCAACACCGCCAGCAACTCGATACCTGAGCCCGATCGGGCCGCTACCACCACGTTGCCGACTGCACTGGCATGCACTGGAGAAAACAGCGCGACACCAGGTTCCGGTACTTCACTGCCTTCAAAGCGCAGGTGATATTGGCGGCGTTTCAGCTTGCCCAGATACTGCATTCGCGCCACGATTTCTTGCCCGGTGTAGCAGCCTTTCTTGAAACTGACGCCACCTACGGCCTGTAGATTGATCATCTGCGGGATGAATTCTTCGCGGGTCTGCGCAAAGACTTGTCCGATCCCGGCGCGAATCTGCCCGAGCAGCCAATCGTTGAGCGTGCCTTCCGGCAGCTGTGCAGCCAGTCGATCATGCACTTCCGAGCCCTGATCGGCCCGGACCCAGAGTTCGGCACGGGCAGGGGAGACGCGGATGGCGATCAGGTCATGGGCACGAACCACCGAGTCTGCTTCTTGAGGCAGGTCCAGGCCCAGGCTGGCGAGCGCGCTGTCGGCATGGCTGAGGCCGAAACGAACCCAGGCGGCGTTTTCGTCAGTCAATTTGGACTTGGAGAAAACGGCGTATTTTCTCAAATCCAGTAATTGCGGCTCGATCAGCTCGGTGGCCATGGCCAGTAGTACGCCATCGCCCTCCAGCAGGATACGGAAGCTGGATTGCATGCGCCCTTTTTGCGTGCAGCGGGCGCCAAGGGTGGCTTTGGCCTCGCTTTGATAGTCCATGTTGCAGGTCAATTGACCTTGCAGGAACTTGCTGGCGTCCACGCCGCGAACGGCCAGTACACCTTCGTGGGAGAGTGGGCAGAAAAAAGCGGAGTCGGCCATGGGTCATCGCAGGGGTAGAAGTCTGGGGCACCATCATAGTGCCCTGCCTCGTTTATGGGTATATGCAATGCATTGCGACCAAACGCGGGTTCGCCCCTCACAGCCTCCCCTGTATACTCGCCGCCAAATTCGAGGAGCGCTCCATGGTCGAAGAAATTGAACTCAACCGCCTCTTTTGGCACAGCCGCCGCGGTATGCTCGAGCTGGATGTTCTGCTGGTGCCGTTTGTCAGAGAGGTTTACCCATCGCTGAACGACGTTGATCGCGCGCTCTATGTTCGCCTCCTGACTTGCGAAGATCAGGACATGTTCGTCTGGTTCATGCAGCGCGGCGAATCGGAAGACCCGGAGTTACAGCGGATGGTTCGCATGATCCTGGACCGTGTCCAGCCGAAGTGATCATTTCGAATGCCGGTGGCAGCGCTCGCGGGCGTTGCTGTTGGCGTACCTCAGCGCGCAGTTGCTGGCGCTGATCAGCCTCTACTGCTTGAACATTCCAGCCTCGGCTGCGTCGCTCGGCGTTCTTGTGTGCCTGCTCCATGGGTTTCACTGCTTGCCAAAATCGGTGCTGCTGAATGATGACCGTGCTTTTACCCAGTTGCGTCGTGACGATGGCGGCTGGCAGTTATGGAACCATGAGCAAGGCTGGCAGCCGGTACAGCTGCGCCCGGACAGCCTGGCACTGCCTCACATGGTAGTGCTCAGGTTTCGTCTGATGAAGGGTGGCTGGTGGGGACGGCGGTGGGTCAGAAGTCTCTGCATTCCAAGCGATAGCATGGCGCCGGATGCCCATCGACGCCTGCGGCTGCGCCTGAAGTTCACTCGGCGAAGGTGGGCGGCACCAGAATAGTGTCCACGGCCTCGGGCAGCATTTCCGGATAATCCAGCGTGTAGTGCAGCCCGCGGCTCTCCTTGCGGGCCATGGCCGAGGCAATCATCAATTCCGCCACCTGGGCCAGGTTGCGCAACTCGATCAGGTCGCGGCTGACCTTGTAATTGCTATAGAACTCGTCGATTTCGTCCAGCAGTAGGCGTACCCGATGCTGAGCGCGTTGTAAGCGCTTGTCAGTGCGCACGATGCCCACGTAGTCCCACATGAAACGCCGCAGTTCGTCCCAGTTGTGGGCAATGATGACGTCTTCGTCAGAGTCCGTCACCTGACTGGCGTCCCAGAACGGCAAGTTCTTGGGCTGTTCGATGACGGCCAGCTGCGTGACGATATCGGCCGCCGCTGAGCGGGCATAGACAAAACATTCCAGCAGCGAGTTGCTGGCCATCCTGTTCGCGCCGTGCAATCCGGTGAAGCTGGTTTCGCCGATGGCATAGAGGCCCGGCACGTCGGTGCGGCCGCGCTGGTCAACCACAACGCCGCCGCAGGTGTAATGTGCGGCAGGCACGACAGGAATGGGCTGGCGAGTGATGTCGATACCGAATTCAAGGCACCGCTCATACACCGTCGGGAAATGGGTTTTGACGAATGCTTCCGGCTTGTGGCTGATGTCGAGGTAAACGCAATCGATCCCCAGGCGTTTCATTTCGTGATCGATCGCGCGAGCCACGACGTCACGCGGGGCCAGTTCGGCGCGTTCATCAAAACGTTGCATGAAGCGCTCGCCATCCGGCAGCGTCAAATACGCGCCTTCGCCGCGCAGCGCCTCGGTCACCAAAAAACTCTTGGCCTGTGGGTGATACAGGCAAGTCGGATGAAACTGATTGAATTCCAGATTGCCCACCCGGCAGCCCGAGCGCCACGCCATGGCAATGCCGTCGCCGCAGGCGCCGTCCGGGTTGCTGGTGTAGAGATAAACTTTAGCCGCGCCGCCTGAAGCCAGAATCGTGAACCGCGCGCTGTGCGTATCGACTTCACCGGTCGCGCGATCCAGCACGTAGGCGCCCAGGCACCGGTCGCCGGTCTGGCCGAGCCTGCGCTCTGTGATCAGATCGACCGCCACCCGTTGTTCCAGCAATTCAATGTTCGAACGCGCTTGGGCTTTGGTCAGCAGGGTGCGGAAAATCGCCGCACCGGTGGCGTCAGCTGCGTGAATGATGCGGCGATGGCTATGACCGCCTTCGCGCGTCAGGTGAAACTCGAACCCACCATCGACCACCGCCGACTGATCATCGCGCGTAAATGGCACGCCCATGTCGATCAACCATTGGATGGCTTCACGGCTGTGTTCGACCGTGAAGCGCACCGCATCTTCATTGCAGAGGCCGCCACCGGCGTTGAGCGTGTCTTCGACGTGGGATTGAACGGTATCCGCGTTGTCCAGCACCGCCGCGACGCCGCCCTGCGCCCAGAAGGTCGAGCCATTGGCCAGGTCGCCTTTGCTCAAGACCGCGATGCGCAGATGGTCGGGCAGCGTCAACGCCAGGCTTAACCCGGCGGCACCGCTGCCGATGACCAAGACGTCGTGTTGAAAGTGTCGGCTCATGCTTCTTATCTCGGCTTCTATATGGCCACTAGTATGTAAGGAGTGGTAACGGCACAATGGCCGGGATTTATGGCCATTGTGAACCACAGCGGGGGCCGATTGTGCGCTACTCCGCAGCACCGTGCATACCATTTGAAGGGCACTCCATATCGGGGCAGCACTCGAATTGGATCCTACAAACTTCACGGTGGTGTCTTACAGCCTCCAACGAAATATGGGAACTTTTCATAAAGCCCTACGTTCAATAGAGGGTTGCCGATAAAGGGACAGCGTCGGCGCATTGCCAAGGGGGTTCGCCCTGTTAAGCACGCGCTTTTGACGACAAGATTATTCACGCAGCCGACTTGGTTCGAGCTGCGTTTTTCGTGCGGGCCACCGACGCTCGCCGGAAACTTGCTTGAAGGGGGGAGAACTTTTGCGAAAAGCCCGAGTCTATGTTTGCAAGCCTGTGAAGCAGCCTCTGCGACACTCCTTTGAGCTCTATGAGGAGTGTTCATGCTAACCCAGGAAGAGGATCAGCAACTGGTCGAACGCGTACAGCGCGGCGACAAGCGAGCCTTTGATCTGCTAGTGGTGAAATATCAGCACAAGATCCTTGGGTTGATCGTGCGGTTTGTCCACGACACCCACGAAGCCCAGGATGTCGCGCAAGAGGCTTTTATCAAGGCTTACCGTGCGCTTGGGAATTTCCGCGGCGACAGTGCGTTTTATACGTGGCTGTACCGCATCGCCATTAACACGGCGAAAAACTATCTGGTGTCGCGAGGTCGGCGGCCGCCGGACAGCGATGTCAGATCTGAAGACGCGGAGTTCTACGACGGCGATCATGGCCTCAAGGACATCGAGTCGCCGGAGCGTGCATTGTTAAGGGATGAGATCGAAGGCACCGTCCATCGGACCATCCAGCTACTGCCTGAAGATTTGCGTACAGCGTTAACTTTGCGCGAGTTTGACGGTCTGAGTTACGAAGACATTGCGAGTGTTATGCAATGTCCGGTTGGTACCGTGCGCTCTCGCATTTTTCGCGCTCGGGAAGCCATTGATAAAGCCCTGCAGCCTTTGTTGCAGGAAACCTGAGACAGCGGCGACAGCCATATGAGAGGAACCGCCATGAGTCGTGAAGCCCTGCAGGAATCGCTGTCCGCGGTGATGGATAACGAAGCGGACGAATTGGAACTACGTCGGGTGCTCAACGCCATCGACGATGCGGATACACGTGCCACATGGTCGCGTTATCAAATTGCTCGTGCAGCAATGCATAAAGAACTGCTGATGCCACACCTGGACATTTCGGCTGCGGTCGCTGCTGCGATTGCCGACGAAGTGAGCCCGCTCAAGGCGGGTCGTGGTCCTTGGCGTACTCTGGGTCGCCTCGCGGTGGCTGCCTCCGTCACCGTCGCGGTGCTGGCAGGCGTGCGTCTCTACAATCAGGATGATATCGCGGGTGCTCAGCTGGCCCAGCAGTCGGTCCAGCCAACTAACATTGCCATGCCTCAAGTGAAAGGTCCGGCAGTGCTGGCGGGCTACACTGAAAGTGAGCAAGCCCCGGGCCCTATGGCCAGCGGTGTGTTGCAGAATCAGGCTGGCTGGCACGATCAGCGTTTGCCTGGCTACTTGCGCCAACATGCTCAGCAAGCTGCGTTGAAAGGGACTGAAAGTGCGCTGCCATACGCCCGTGCTGCCAGCCTGGAAAACCGTTAAGGAGGATCATGCGCGCCATCCCTCTAGTGCCGCTTTTGCTGGGTGGGTGGCTTGTCCTCCCTGTTCATGCCAACGATGCGCAAGACCAGCTTAAACGTCTTGCGCAGGCAGAACAGCAGCAAAGCTTTCAAGGCACCTTCGTCTACGAACGTAATGGTAGCTTCTCCACTCACCGGATCTGGCATCGCGTTGCCGATGGCAAGGTCAGTGAGCATCTGCTCCAGCTTGATGGATCTGCTCAAGAAGTGCTGCGCGTAAATGGGGTCACCCAATGCGTCAGCGGTACGCTTGAGGCGGGTGTTGCGAACCTTCCTGATTCCCCCTCACATGCCTTCGACGCTGCCAAGCTCGCGGCATGGTATGACATGAGTGTCGCTGGAAGTTCCCGCGTGGCTGGACGTCCGGCAACGGTCGTTATGCTGGCGCCGCGGGATCAGCACCGCTACGGCGTCGAGCTGCATTTGGATAATCAAACCGGCTTGCCGCTGAAATCGCTGCTGTTGAGCGACAAAGGTCAGCTGCTGGAACGCTTCCAGTTCACCGAGCTGAATACCGCAGATCAACTGACTGAGTCGATGCTTCAACCGAGCGCAGACTGCAAGGCGGTTACCGTTGCGAAGTCCAAGTCAGAGCCTTCAAAACTGCCTGTGACATGGCGGTCTGACTGGTTACCTCCAGGATTCGAGCTGAGCAGCGCGGCTGCGCGCAAGGATCCTGATTCCAAGACGCTGGTGACCAACCTCATGTATGACGACGGCTTGGCTCGCTTCTCGGTGTTCATCGAGCCTATAAGCGGTGCTGCTGCCACTGACATTCGTACTCAGTTAGGGCCGACCGTGGCGGTGTCCCGTCGCCTGACCACGCCCAAAGGTGATGCGATGGTAACCGTTGTCGGCGAGATCCCGATCGGCACTGCCGAGCGTATCGCGCTGTCCATGCGCACTGATCCGGCACCGTCTTCGACGGGCAATAAAGCGCCCGGAGCCACCAGTAAAAATTGATCTGACGAACCGGCGAATACCCTGTATGAAAAAGGTTTCATGCAGGGCGCTACCGACCCAAGCCGCGCAAATGCTGGCCTTGATGAGACGCTGAAATGTTTGGTCAGCTTTGCGGGTTGCAAACACCCTCTTTTTTTTCTATAGGTCACAGCTTCTTGGCTCTGGCCTTTTGTCGTTTCAGCTTTCTGAAAGCTGAAAGGGTGTAAAACTGGCTGAGAGTGACGCACTGAGCAACACTGCCAACTGCAGATGCTCCTCGAACCGCTCGGTTCGTACCGCTTAACCATGCTCGTTGTGAACGGGAGCCGTATGTCGATACCACGCTTGAAAACTTATTTGTCCTGGATGGCCGCCGTGCTGATGCTCGGCCAGGTCCTCACTGCGCAGGCTGAAGCCCTGCCGGACTTCACGTCACTGGTGGAGCAGGCGTCGCCTGCCGTCGTCAACATCAGTACGCGTCAAAAACTGCCGGACCGCTCAGTAGCGCGCGGGCAAATGCCTGACCTCGAAGGCCTGCCGCCCATGCTGCGAGAGTTTCTCGAGCGCAGCATGCCACCCGGATCACGTCCACCGGGATCCGGCCCAGGCAAGGGGGATCGTCAACGGGAGGCGCAATCCTTGGGTTCGGGCTTCATCATTTCCGCTGACGGTTTCATCCTGACCAACAACCACGTCATCGACGGGGCTGACGAGATTCTGGTACGCCTTTCCGACCGTAGCGAAATGAAAGCCAAGCTGATTGGCACCGACCCACGCACTGACGTGGCGGTCCTGAAGATTGACGGCAAAGACTTGCCGACGGTCAAGCTGGGCAATTCGGACAAGTTGAAAGTGGGCGAGTGGGTGTTGGCCATCGGGTCGCCGTTCGGATTCGATCACTCGGTTACCAAAGGCATTGTCAGCGCAAAGGGTCGTAGCCTGCCGAACGACACCTACGTGCCGTTCATTCAAACCGACGTGGCCATCAACCCTGGCAACTCGGGCGGTCCGCTGTTCAACATGGCCGGCGAGGTCGTGGGTATCAACTCGCAGATTTTCACCCGTTCTGGCGGTTTCATGGGCCTGTCGTTCGCCATTCCGATCGACGTGGCGATGGATGTCGCGAACCAACTGAAGGCCAATGGCAAAGTCAACCGTGGTTGGCTGGGGGTGGTGATTCAGGAAGTGAACAAAGACCTGGCCGAGTCGTTCGGTCTGGACAAGCCTGCCGGCGCTCTGGTGGCGCAGGTACTGGACGACGGCCCGGCGGCCAAGGCCGGTTTGCAGGTGGGTGACGTGATCCTCAGCGCCAACGGCACGCCGATCATCATGTCCGCTGATTTGCCGCATCTGATTGGCAATCTGAAGGACGGCAGCAAGGCCGAGCTGGAAGTCATTCGGGACGGCAAGCGTCAGAAACTGGCCGTGACAGTCGGCGCGCTTCCCGCGGAAGGGGAAGAAATGGGCGCCTCGAACGAAGGCGTCGAGCGCAGCAGCAATCGCATGGGCGTTTCGGTCACCGACTTGACGGCTGAGCAGATGAAGTCGATGGACCTCAAGGGCGGCGTCGTCATCAAGGACGTTCAGGATGGCCCCGCTTCGCTGATTGGTCTGCAGCCAGGTGACGTCATCACCCATCTGAACAATCAGGCGATCACGTCGGCCAAGCAATTCACGGAAGTTGCCAAAGGGTTGCCGAAGAATCGTTCGGTGTCGATGCGGGTGTTGCGCCAGGGTCGCGCGACATTCATCACATTCAAACTGGCGGAATAATCGGCCAGACGGAGAAGAGGAGCGGCCTGGCCGCTCCTTTTTTGTATCTGGCTGACGGCAGGCTGTCTGTCCTCACGTGCGAACGTGACGCCTCAACCTTCCTTCAGGTACAATTCCCGGCTATTTTTCGGCGGGCAGTCTGCCTGCAACCTTTTTCGAGTGTTGATCCGTGAGTGATTTGAGTCATATCCGCAATTTCTCCATCATCGCCCACATTGACCATGGCAAGTCGACGCTGGCTGATCGTTTCATTCAAATGTGCGGTGGCCTCACCGAACGTGAGATGGAAGCCCAAGTGCTCGATTCCATGGATCTGGAGCGTGAGCGCGGCATCACGATCAAGGCCCACAGCGTCACCCTTTATTACAAGGCGCAGGACGGCATCACCTACCAACTGAACTTCATCGACACCCCCGGCCACGTCGATTTCACCTACGAAGTCAGCCGCTCGCTGGCCGCCTGTGAGGGTGCGCTGCTGGTGGTCGATGCTGGACAGGGTGTGGAGGCGCAGTCCGTCGCCAACTGCTACACCGCCATTGAGCAGGGCCTGGAAGTCATGCCGGTCCTGAACAAGATGGACTTGCCGCAGGCCGACCCGGACCGCGTCAAGGACGAAATCGAGAAGATCATCGGCATCGATGCCACCGACGCCGTGGCCTGTAGCGCCAAGAGCGGCATGGGCGTCGATGAAGTGCTGGAGCGTCTGGTGAAGACGATTCCGGCGCCGACTGGCAACATCGAAGACCCGCTGCAAGCGCTGATCATTGACTCTTGGTTCGACAACTATCTGGGCGTCGTCTCCCTGGTGCGTGTCCGTCACGGTCGCGTCAAGAAGGGCGACAAGATCCTCGTCAAATCCACCGGCAAGGTCCATCTGGTCGACAGCGTGGGCGTTTTCAACCCGAAACACACCGCCACTGCCGACCTGAAAGCCGGTGAAGTAGGCTTCATCATTGCCGGCATCAAAGACATTCACGGTGCGCCGGTAGGTGACACCCTGACCCTGAGCTCGACGCCGGACGTTGAAGTCCTGCCAGGCTTCAAGCGGATTCAGCCGCAGGTTTATGCGGGTCTGTTCCCGGTCAGCTCCGACGATTTCGAAGATTTCCGTGAAGCCCTGCAGAAGCTGACGCTGAACGACTCGTCGCTGCAGTACACTCCTGAAAGCTCCGACGCACTGGGTTTCGGCTTCCGTTGCGGCTTCCTTGGCATGTTGCACATGGAGATTATCCAGGAGCGCCTGGAGCGCGAGTACGACCTGGACCTGATCACCACGGCGCCCACCGTAATCTTCGAACTGCTGCTCAAGACCGGTGAAACCATTTACGTCGACAACCCGTCGAAGCTGCCAGACCTCTCCAGCATCGAAGACATGCGCGAGCCGATCGTGCGGGCGAACATCCTTGTGCCTCAAGAGCACCTGGGCAACGTCATCACACTGTGCATCGAGAAACGTGGCGTTCAGCACGACATGCTGTTCCTCGGTACGCAGGTGCAAGTGACCTACGATTTGCCGATGAACGAAGTGGTGTTGGACTTCTTCGACCGTCTGAAGTCCACCAGTCGCGGTTATGCATCGCTGGACTATCATTTCGACCGCTATCAATCGGCGAGCCTGGTGAAGCTGGATGTACTGATCAACGGTGACAAGGTCGACGCTTTGGCGCTGATCGTGCACCGGGACAATGCTGCCTATAAAGGTCGGGCGTTGACTGAAAAGATGAAAGAACTGATTCCTCGTCAGATGTTCGACGTGGCAATTCAGGCTGCCATCGGTGGCCAGATTATCGCGCGTACAACCGTCAAGGCGCTCAGAAAGAACGTACTGGCCAAGTGTTACGGTGGTGACGTGAGCCGTAAGAAAAAACTGCTTGAAAAGCAGAAGGCCGGTAAAAAACGCATGAAGCAGGTCGGTAACGTGGAGATTCCACAGGAAGCCTTCCTTGCAGTGCTCAGGTTGGAATAGTCAGGCCCTATGTCACTAAATTTCCCGCTGTTGTTGGTCATTGCCGTATTCGTTTGCGGTCTGCTGGCCTTGTTCGATCTGATCATACTGGCGCCGCGTCGGCGGACGGCGATAGCGAATTATCAGGGCAGCGTCAGCCAGCCGGATGTCGCTGTCGTCGAGCAGTTGAACAAGGAGCCATTGCTCGTCGAGTACGGCAAGTCGTTCTTTCCAGTGCTGTTCATCGTGCTGGTGCTGCGATCGTTTCTGGTCGAGCCCTTCCAGATTCCCTCGGGCTCGATGAAACCGACGCTGGACGTGGGCGATTTCATTCTGGTCAACAAGTTCTCCTACGGCATCCGCCTGCCGGTGATCGACCTCAAGGTGATTCCTGTCAGCGACCCGCAGCGCGGCGACGTGATGGTGTTCCGTTATCCGAGCGACCCCAACGTGAACTACATCAAGCGCGTCATCGGCCTGCCAGGCGATGTGATTCGCTACACCAACGACAAGCAATTGTTCATCAACGGGCAGTTGGTGGCCAAGCAGCTTGTCGGTTCGGAGCCAGGCACCTTGGGCAGCGCCGAGCTTTACAACGAGAAGCTGGGCGAGGTCGAGCACCAGATCCGTCAGGAAATGAGCCGCTACCGTGCGCCGCCCGACCATGAGTGGACAGTGCCCGCAGGTCACTACTTCATGATGGGCGACAACCGCGACAACTCCAACGACAGCCGCTACTGGGATGACCCCAATATTCCCAAGGATGAGCTGGGTATGGTTCCCGACAAGAATATCGTCGGTAAGGCATTCGCTGTCTGGATGAGCTGGCCGGAGCCTAAACTGAGCCACTTCCCGAACTTCTCGCGGGTCGGCTTGATCAAGTGACACCGATGCGGCGCTGTCTGACACAGCGCCGTATGTCATTTCGGCAGGCTATGCTGCAAAGCTCAGCTTGCAGACAGCAGTGACGGACTATTCTTGAGGGCAAACATGACTTCCGCCGGTTCGCAAAAAGGCTTGTCGTTCATTGGGTGGCTGGTCCTGCTAGCCCTCGTTGCATTTGCCGCGAGCACCGCAGCCAAGGTCGTGCCGCATTACCTCGATTACATGTCGCTGAAGAAAATCATCGAGGCCGCGGGAACCGACAAGACTGCGGATGTCAGCAACAGCAATGAGTTCTATGACTATGTGGCCAAAGGCATGCAGGTCAATAACATTCGGGATGTGGATTTGAACAAGGCGTTAAGCGTGACGACGGAGAACAACAGGTTCCTCGCCCATTTGAAATACGAACAACGTGAGCCACTGATCCAGAACATCGATCTGGTGGTCAAGTTCGACCACGAATTCAGTGTGGGTAAACCGTGAGCGTGTCATTGAGTCGCCTGGAGCGTCAGCTCGGCTATACCTTCAAGGACCAGGAATTGATGGTTCTGGCGTTGACCCACCGCAGTTTTGCCGGTCGTAATAACGAGCGTCTGGAATTTCTCGGTGATGCCATTCTCAACTTCGTGGCCGGCGAGGCGCTGTTCGAACGCTTTCCTCAGGCCCGCGAAGGCCAGCTATCCCGTTTACGCGCACGTCTGGTGAAGGGCGAAACCCTCGCCTTGCTGGCGCGCGGTTTCGATCTGGGTGAATACCTGCGACTGGGTTCCGGTGAATTGAAAAGCGGTGGCTTCCGTCGCGAGTCGATTCTGGCCGATGCCCTTGAAGCGCTGATTGGCGCGATCTATCTGGATTCGGGCATGGACATGGCGCGCGAACGCGTGCTGTCCTGGCTGGCCAGCGAGTTCGACAGCCTGACGCTGGTGGACACCAACAAAGACCCGAAAACCCGGCTGCAGGAATTCCTTCAGTCGCGTGCCTGTGAGTTGCCGCGCTACGAAGTGGTGGACATTCAGGGCGAGCCGCATTGCCGAACGTTTTTCGTCGAATGCGAGATCACCTTACTGAACGAAAAAAGCCGGGGACAAGGGGTCAGCCGTCGCATTGCCGAACAGGTAGCCGCGGCCGCAGCCCTTATCGCCCTGGGTGTGGAGAACGGCAATGACTGATTCAACTGCAACACGCTGTGGCTATGTCGCCATCGTTGGCCGGCCAAACGTGGGCAAGTCGACGCTGCTCAACCACATCCTCGGCCAGAAACTGGCGATCACCTCGCGCAAGCCGCAGACCACACGCCACAACATGCTGGGTATCAAGACCGAAGGCGCCGTGCAGGCGATTTACGTCGACACCCCTGGCATGCACAAGAACAGCGACAAAGCGCTGAACCGCTACATGAACAAAACCGCGTCGGCCGCGTTGAAAGACGTCGATGTGGTGATCTTCGTGGTGGACCGCACCAAATGGACCGAAGAGGACCAGATGGTGCTGGAGCGTGTGCAGTACGTAACCGGGCCGCTGATCGTCGCGTTGAACAAGACTGACCGTATCGAGGACAAGGCCGAGCTGATGCCGCACCTGTCCTGGCTGCAGGAACAGCTGCCCAATGCACAGATCATCCCGATTTCCGCGCAGCAAGGGCATAACCTCGAAGCGCTGGAAAAGGTGATCGCCGAACACCTGCCGGAAAATGATCATTTCTTCCCGGAAGACCAGATCACGGACCGCAGCAGCCGTTTCCTTGCTGCCGAGCTGGTGCGTGAGAAGATCATGCGTCAGTTGGGTGCCGAGCTGCCGTACCAGATCACGGTCGAGATTGAAGAGTTCAAACAACAGGGCAAGACCCTGCACATTCACGCCCTGATTCTAGTCGAGCGTGATGGCCAGAAGAAAATCATCATTGGCGACAAGGGCGAACGCATCAAGCGCATTGGCTCCGATGCCCGCCGCGACATGGAAGTGTTGTTCGACTCCAAGGTGATGCTCAACCTGTGGGTCAAGGTCAAAGGCGGCTGGTCCGATGACGAACGCGCGTTGCGCTCGTTGGGTTACGGCGACCTCTAAGCATTTATTGCTTCACTTGTGGGAGCGAGCTTGCTCGCGAAGAGGGTGTAACGTTCAACATCGATGTTGACTGGCGCACCGCGTTCGCGAGCAAGCTCGCTCCCACAGTGGTTTCAGTTGACCATGAATTCATGTTCGCTCATCGAGAAGTGCATGTCCCCAAACGCTCCCGCCAGCCAACTCGCCTATGTGCTCCACAGCCGGCCCTACCGTGAAAACAGCGCGTTGGTGGACTTCGTTACGCCTCAGGGTCGTCTACGTGCCGTGTTGCGTAGCGCCAAAGGCAAAGCGGGTTCGCTGGCGCGGCCGTTCGTGCCGCTGGAAGTCGAATTTCGTGGGCGCGGCGAGCTGAAGAACGTGGGACGCATGGAAGGCGCCGGTATCGCGGCCTGGCTGGAAGGCGATGCGCTGTTCAGCGGCCTTTACCTCAATGAACTGTTGATTCGCCTGTTGCCTGCCGAGGATCCACATCCGGGCGTGTTCGAACACTACGCCGCGACGCTGGCCGCGCTGGCTGAAGGTCGAGCGCTGGAACCTTTGTTGCGATCTTTCGAGTGGCGCCTGCTGGACGACTTGGGTTACGGTTTTGCCCTCGACGCGGACGTTAACGGCGATCCACTTGCCACAGACGGCATGTACCGCCTGCAAGTCGACGCCGGCCTTGAGCGGGTGTATCTGTTTCAGCCGGGTCTGTTTCAGGGGGCAGAGCTGCTGGCCATGTCCGAGGCGGACTGGAGCGCGCCGGGTGCGTTGTCAGCGGCCAAGCGGCTGATGCGTCAGGCGCTCGCCGTGCATCTGGGTGGGCGTCCCTTGGTGAGTCGAGAGCTGTTTCGCAAGCCCTAGCGACACGATTTTTTAAATCAGCGACAGGCCGATGGCCTGTTCAGATCACGTTTCAGGAGACCACAGTGACCCACAGCACCCGCATTCTGCTCGGCGTGAACATCGACCACGTGGCGACGTTGCGCCAGGCACGTGGCACCCGTTATCCCGACCCGGTGAAAGCCGCGCTGGACGCTGAGGAAGCCGGGGCCGACGGCATCACCGTTCACCTGCGTGAAGACCGCCGGCACATTCAGGAGCGCGATGTGCTGCTGCTCAAGGACGTGCTGCAGACCCGCATGAATTTCGAGATGGGCGTCACCGAAGAGATGATGGCGTTCGCCGAGCGCATTCGTCCCGCGCACATTTGTCTGGTGCCGGAGACCCGCCAGGAGTTGACCACTGAAGGCGGTCTTGATGTCGCCGGTCAGGAAGCGCGGATCAGGGCGGCGGTGGAGCGTCTGTCGGCCATCGGCAGCGAGGTGTCGCTGTTCATCGATGCCGATGAGCGTCAGATCGAGGCGTCAGCGCGTATCGGTGCGCCCGCCATCGAGTTGCACACCGGGCGTTACGCCGATGCAGAAACGCCAAGCGAAGTGGCTGAAGAGCTTCAGCGCATCGCCGATGGCGTGGCCTTTGGCATCCAGCAAGGCCTGATCGTCAATGCGGGCCATGGCCTGCATTACCACAACGTCGAAGCGGTGGCCGCGATCAAGGGCATAAACGAGTTGAACATCGGGCACGCGTTGGTGGCCCATGCGCTGTTCGTGGGGTTCAAGTCGGCAGTGTCGGAAATGAAGGCGTTGATCCTGGCGGCTGCGGCCAAGGCCTGATTCGCTAGCCGATTGCGCTGGCGCACCTAGGACCTCTAGGAGCCGGCTTGCTGGCAAAAGCGGTGGGTCAGTTACAGATGCTTGGACTGACACGCCGTCTTCGCCAGCAAGCCGGCTCCCACGGGGTTTGCGGTGTTCGACGGAGCGGCCCTTAGGCCTTGCGCCCCACGATCACTGCCCGGCGTGGCGCAGGCAACCCTTCCACGGTTTTGCTCGGATCAGTCGGATCGAGGAAGTCGCTGAGGGACTGGTATTTCATCCATTCGGTGCTGCGTTGTTCTTCGACCGTGGTGGTGCTGACGTCCACACAGCGCACGTCGACGAACCCGGCTCGGCGCAGCCACAGTTCCAGCGCCGGCACTGACGGCAGGAACCACACGTTACGCATCTGCGAGTAACGGTCTTCCGGCACCAGCACCTGATGCACGTCGCCTTCGACGACCATGGTCTCCAGCACCAGCTCGCCACCCTTCACCAGGCAATCTTTCAACGCCAGCAAATGGTCGATGGGCGATTTGCGGTGATACAGCACGCCCATGGAAAACACCGTGTCGAAGCCTTCCAGCCGCGCAGGCAGGTCTTCCAGGGCGAACGGCAGATGCCAGGCAGGCAGGTCAGGCAAATAGCGCTGCATCGCCTGAAACTGGCAGAAGAACAGCCAGTTCGGGTCGACACCGATGACGCTGTCGGCGCCCGCGCCGAGCATGCGCCATTGGTAATAGCCGTTGCCGCAGCCCACGTCCAGCACGCGCTTGCCCACCAGGTCCAGATGCGGCGACACCCGCGACCACTTCCAGTCCGAGCGCCATTCGGTGTCAATGTGAACACCAAACACGTCGAACGGTCCTTTCCGCCAGGGCGACAGGCCCATCAATGCTGCACGCGTTTGTTCGCGGGTGGCGTCGTCACAATCGGCGTCGAGAATGAAGTCGTCCTTGAGTTCGACTCGGCTCGGCGTCAGGTCAGGCAGCGCGTTAAGGGCGCCTTGCCACCGCTCCAGATCGCCGTGGCCTTTTTCCATCTTCGCGTCGAGCTGCGCTTGCAGGCTTTGAGCCCAAGGGTACAAAGGCGTGCCCGCCAGACGGCGGACGAGGGGGGTGAGATCGATCATGGCAGGGCAATCAATGAGGCGAAATTAAGGCACTGGAACCAAGGCACGACTTTGGAGAATCCTGCAGCGAGCAGGCGTTCGCGGTGTTGTTCAAGGCTGTCGGGTTTCATCACGTTTTCAATCGCTGAGCGTTTTTGGGCGATTTCCAGTTCGCTGTAGCCGTTGGCGCGCTTGAACGCCACGTGCAGGTCAGTGAGCAGCGCCTGTTCTTCGGGGTCGTCGAAACGCAGCTTTTCCGAGAGGATCAGCGCACCGCCCGGCAACAAGGCCTGACGAATGCGAGCGAGTAATTCCAGACGCTGCTCAGGGGCGATGAACTGCAAGGTGAAGTTCAGCGCGACGACTGAAGCAGGCTGGAAGTCGAGCGCCAGAATGTCGCCCTCGATCACTTCGACCGGCAGCAACTCCTGAAACATCGAGTCTTGCGCGTTGAGGTATTCGCGGCAGCGCTCGACCATCGCCGTGGAGTTGTCGATGGCGATCACCCGGCAATCGTCGGTGCGGACATGGCGGCGCAGCGCTTGAGTGACGGCGCCCAGCGAACTGCCCAGGTCATAGAGCACGCTGTGGGGTTGCGCGAACTGCGCGGCGAGCACGCCAAGGTTCTCGACGATGGTCGGATAGCCCGGCACCGAGCGCTTGATCATGTCGGGGAACACCCGCACCACGTCCTCATTGAAGGCGAAGTCGGGCACCTGTGGCAGGGGCTGGGCGAACAGGCGGTCGGGTTCTTGGCTCACGGCGGTTCCGATGGGTATGGCGAAAAGTCGGGCATTTTAGCGATTGTCTGACCCCGCCGAAACCTCAACTCATCGTGCGGGCCGGGGTTTTCACTTCACCGTGATCGCGCAATCGAAGGTGCGCTCAGGCCGCACTTCCGGTGCCCATGGCTGTTGGTAGACCATCATCAAATGCCCTGTTCCGGCATTGGCGGCTTTGTAACGCCAGACCGACTGCCCGGAGGTCCCGACCACGCCGACGTCTTCCGGGGTGTTGAACACTTCAGGGCCGAGGGCGTTGAGGATGTCGGGAGCAGGATTCTGCATCAGCCAGCGATGGCCGGTGGTGGGGTTGCTCGGGAGCATGAGCAGCAGGGTCTGGCCGGTTTTGAGCGTGATCGGGCAGTCTTTCTGGTCGTCGAGGGAGACGACCTGTTTCGGTGACTGGGCGCAAGCGGCCAGCAGAGCGAGGCTGAACGGGACGAGCAAGCGGGCAGGGGTCATGAGAGCTCCGGTCGTGGGCGACATGGGGCCGAGCATAACTGATGAGGACGACATTGAAACCTTGTAGGAGTGAGCTTGCTCGCGAAGGGGCGTGTCAGTGGCTGTCGAGGAGACTGACCAATCGCTATCGCGAGCAAGCTCACTCCTACAGGTCTGGCCTTTCGCGAGCAAGCTCAATCCTACAGGTCCTGCGTTTAAGGCTGTGGGAGCGGAGGCATCTTTGCTTAGAACAACACCTTCGCCACGTCCGAAAAGCGTTTGGCGAAGTGTACGGTGATGCCTTCTTTCAGGTAGTCCGGCAGTTCTTCGAAGTTGCCGCGGTTGGCTTCCGGGAGGATGAGTTCGAAGATTTTTTGCCGACGCGCTGCGATGACTTTTTCGCGCACCCCGCCGATGGGCAGGACGTGGCCGGTGAGGGTCAGTTCGCCAGTCATGGCCACGCCTTTCTTTGGCGCCTGATTGCGTGCCAGGGAGAGCAGGGCGCTGGCCATGGTGACGCCGGCGCTCGGGCCATCTTTTGGCGTGGCGCCTTCTGGCACGTGCAGGTGCACGAACGCCTCGTCGAAGAAGCCCTTGTCGCCGCCAAACTTGGCCAGATTGGAGCTGACATAGCTGTAGGCAATTTCCGCGGACTCTTTCATCACGTCGCCCAATTGCCCGGTGAGCTTGAAGCCGCGGTTATGGGTGTGGATGCGGGTCGCTTCGATGGGCAGGGTCGCGCCGCCCATGCTGGTCCAGGCCAGGCCAGTAATCACACCGGTGCCTGACAGCACTTGCTCGTTGCGGAAGACTGCCATGCCGAGGGAGGCTTCGAGGTCTTTCGGGCCGATCTTGACGACGGTGTTCGGGTTGTCCAGCAGCTTGACCACGGCCTTGCGCACCAGCTTGCCGAGCTGTTTTTCCAGCTGCCGCACACCGGCTTCGCGGGCGTAGCCATCGATCACGGCGCGCAGGGCGCTGTCGCTGATGCTCAGGCTGTTTTTCGATACCCCGGCTTTCTCCAACTGTTTGGGCCACAGGTGGCGTTTGGCAATCGCAAGTTTTTCTTCGGTGATGTAGCCGGACAGACGAATCACTTCCATGCGGTCCAGCAGCGGGCCGGGGATCGAATCCAAGGTGTTCGCGGTGCAGACGAACAGCACTTTCGACAGGTCCAGACGCAGGTCGAGGTAGTGGTCTAGGAATTCGACATTCTGTTCCGGGTCTAGGGTTTCCAGCAGCGCCGAGGCCGGATCGCCCTGATAGCTTTGGCCCATCTTGTCGATTTCATCGAGCATGATGACCGGGTTCATCACCTCCATATCCTTCAAGGCCTGCACCAGCTTGCCCGGTTGAGCGCCGATGTAGGTGCGGCGGTGGCCCTTGATTTCAGCCTCGTCGCGCATGCCGCCAACGCTGAATCGGTAGAACGGACGGCCCAAGGATTCGGCAATCGACTTGCCGACGCTGGTTTTACCGACGCCCGGCGGGCCGACCAGCAACACGATGGAGCCTGCGATTTCGCCTTTGTAGGCGCCGACCGCGAGGAATTCGAGGATGCGGCTCTTGATGTCGTCGAGCCCGGCATGGTGCTGATCGAGCACCTTGCGCGCGTGTTTCAGGTCCAGCTTGTCTTCGCCGTACAAACCCCACGGCACCGAACTGGCCCAGTCGAGGTAATTGCGGGTGACAGCGTACTCCGGTGAGCCGGTTTCCAGCACCGAGAGTTTGTTGAGTTCTTCGTCGATGCGTTTACGCGCCTGAGGCGGCAGCGTCTTGCCTTCCAGGCGTTGCTCGAACTGTTCGATGTCGGCGCTGCGGTCGTCTTTGGTCAGCCCCAGTTCTTGCTGGATGACCTTGAGCTGTTCTTTCAGGAAGAACTCGCGCTGATGCTCGCCAATCTTGCGGTTCACTTCGGCAGAGATTTCTTTCTGCAAGCGCGCCACTTCGACTTCCTTGCGCAGCATCGGCAGGACTTTTTCCATGCGTTTGAGCACAGGCACGCAGTCCAGCACTTCCTGCAACTCGACGCCGGTGGCGGAGGTCAGGGCGGCGGCAAAGTCCGTGAGCGGCGAAGGATCATTGGGGCTGAAGCGGTTGAGGTAGTTCTTCAGCTCTTCGCTGTACAGCGGATTGAGCGGCAGCAGTTCCTTGATCGCGTTGATCAGCGCCATCCCGTAAGCCTTGACCTCGTCGGTCGGCTCATTGGGTTGATGCGGGTACTCGACTTCCACCAGAAACGGCGGGCGGTGATGCTTGAGCCAAGTCTTGATGCGCACGCGGCTCAGGCCTTGGGCAACGAATTGCAGCTTGCCGTTTTCGCGGCTGGCGTGATGGACCTTCACCAGCGTGCCGTACTCGGGCAGGGCCTTGGTGTCGAAATGCCGCGGGTCTTCGGGCGGCGTGTCCATGAAAAACAGCGCCAGAGAGTGGTGATCGGATTTGCTCACCAGCTCCAGGGTTTCAGCCCAAGGTTCTTCGTTGACGATGACCGGCAACACTTGAGCCGGGAAGAATGGGCGGTTGTGAATCGGGATGATGTAGACCTGATCCGGGAGGTTCTGGCCAGGGAGGGCAAGACTTTTGCGATCTGAGCCGATGACTTCGTGTTCGTGGTCGTCATCGGACGAATGGGTATTGTCTGTTTGCTGGTCGCTCATGGGGCACCTGCATGAATGGAGATGAGGCTTAGATGGGGCAGTCGGGCTCAGGTTTCAATAGCGGCGGTCGATAGCAATGAATATGGGCTTCGAACGAAAAATCTGTGGGTGCTGTGCCTTTCCGTGTCGAGCCGTATATGATGGCGTTGTGCCTGCTTTTAACGCGTGATCATCCGACATTCGCCGGTGAATCTCGTGGGGACGTTGCAATTCATTGCCAGGGCCGGCGCTTTTTTTCACCGACCAAGCCGCTCTGGACCTGCGTATGAATTTTGTTGCCTCTTGCTTTCTGGTCATTGCCTGCGTGCTGTTGGGCGCTGCCGCCAATGCCGCCACCCTCATCGCCGAGTTTGTCGATGGGCAAGGCAAGCCGTTGAAGGATGCAGTGTTGACGCTCCAGGGGCCTGCTGGCAAAGCTGATCCTTCGCCCAAGGCTGACATGGATCAGCGTAACCAAATATTTGCCCCTCACGTGCTGGCCGTGCGCACCGGCACCCAGATCAAATTCCCCAACAGCGACAACATCCGCCATCAGGTCTATTCCTTTTCGCCGGCCAAACGTTTCGAATTGCGTCTGTACGGCGGCACGCCTTCCGAGCCTGTGTTGTTTGACAAACCGGGTGTCGTCGTCCTCGGCTGCAACATTCACGACTGGATGTTGGGCTATGTGTACGTGACGGACGATCCCTGGTTCGGCGTGAGCAATGACCAAGGCTCGCTGACCCTCGATCAGATGCCCGCGGGCCATTACGTGGCGACCCTGTGGCACCCTCAGGCGCCCGACATGCAGCCTGTGTCAGGCGGCGAAATCAACATTCCGGCCGCGGGCCTGCACACGCGCTTCAGTATTGCTGTGCAGCCCAAGGGTGATGACACGCCCGCAGTGCCAGCGCCCAGTGCGTTCGGCGATGCCTTTCACAAAGCCGCCCACGAATGAAACGACGCATTAGTTTCCAGGCGCGCATCGCAGGCGTGCTGATCCTGCTGTTGCTGATCGTGATCGGCGCGCTGGCCGTGGCCGTCAAGGCGGCGACGCAAGACGCTGTGCGCAAACAGGCGCAGGCACAACTCGACGTGGGGACGCGGGTGTTCGAGGGCCTGCTGGAGATGCGCGGCAAACGCTTGCGCGACGCGGTGCAGTTGCTCTCCAGCGACTTCGGTTTCCGCGATGCGGTGGCCTCGGCGGACTCGGCGACGATTCGCTCGGTCCTGCAAAACCATGGGGCGCGAATCAACGCCAATGACATGTTCCTGCTGGGCATGGACGGCACGGTCCTCTCGAGCACCGTGGCGCAGATCCCGGAAGGGACGGCGTTTCCTTATACCCAGGCGCTGCGCGACCTGAAAGCCCACAATCAGTCGATGCTGATCGTGCCGTTGCAGGGCAAACCGCATTTGCTGGTCGAAAGCACGGTATTGGCGCCGCTGCCCATCGCACGGGTGGTCATGGGCTTCAGCATGGACGACGACCTTGCTCAGGAGTTGCGTTCGCTCAGCGGTCTGCAGGTGTCGTTTCTCTCGGTGGTGCATCAGTTGCCGGGTCAGATCATCAGCACCCAGCCACAGCCGCTGTACGACAGCTTGCGGGGCGTGATGCTCAGCAAAGGTCAAGACGAGATGCTGATGACCGAGCACGCCAATCAGACGTTCCTCAGCAAGCGCCTTGAATTGGGCAACACCGGCGACAGCAATGGCGATCAGGTCGTGGCGCTGCTGCAAAGCCCGCTCGATCAAGCCATGCTGGCCTTCGCGCCGCTGGATGAAAAGCTGTTCTGGATCACCCTCGCCGCGTTGGCGGGGTCGTTGATCGGCGCCTTGTTGCTGGCGCGAAGCGTCTCGCAGCCGGTGCGGGCACTGGCACTGGCGGCGGAGCGTATCGGCGAGGGCGATTACGGCACGCCGGTCAACCTTGAGCGCAGCGATGAGCTGGGCCTGTTGGCGGGGGCGATCAATTTGATGCAAAGCGGCATCGCTGAGCGCGAGCAGCAATTGGCGCACAACGCCCTGCACGATGGCTTGACCGGCCTGCCCAATCGGGCGCTGGTGATGGAGCGCCTGGGCAGCGCTATCGCAGCCGAACGCGCCGTAGCGCTGTTGTACCTGGGGATCGAGAATTTCCGCGCGATCAACGACAGCATCGGCCCGGAAGGCGTGGAGCACCTGCTGCGAGTCATCGGTGAGCAGTTGCAACTGCCATTGCGCCCGGGCGACACCGTCGCGCGCCTGTCGGGCAATGAATTTCTCTTGCTGGTGCACAACGCCGAGATCGACAGTGCCGTCGCCGTTGCCGACCGTCTGCAACGCCTGCTGCTCAGGCCTCAGCGCATCAACGATCACGACATTTCCATGGACGCCTGCATCGGCATTGCGGCGTATCCCGCCAACGGCAACTCGCCCTCAGAGCTGGTCAGCCGAGCCTCGATTGCGCGGCAAGACGCCACTCAACTGCCCGGCCGCTTGCAGGTTTACGAAGATGGCCGCGACTTGGCGCACCAGCGTCAGATCAGCCTGATTCGCGACTTGCGGCACGCTGCGCGCAATGGCGAGCTGATGCTGCATTACCAGCCCAAACTGGACATCCGCAATCATCGCGCGCGCCAGGCCGAGGCGCTGTTGCGCTGGCAGCATCCGCAGTTCGGGAACGTTTCTCCAGCGGAGTTCATCGTGCTCGCCGAACGCACCGGGAGCATTCAGCTGCTCACCCATTGGGTGATCGAAGAAGCCTTGCGCCAATTGGCAGAATGGGGCCGCCGAGGTTTGCAGGTGCAGTTGTCGGTGAACATTTCTGCCGACGACTTGCTCAGTGGCGATCTCGCGGACCGCGTATCGGATCTGCTCAAGCTGTATCGGGTGCCCGCCGAACAGCTGATCTTCGAGATCACCGAAAGCGCGGTGATGCGCGAACCTGAGCGAGCGTTGCTGGTGCTCAATCGTCTGCGCGAATGCGGTATCAGCCTTTCGGTGGATGACTTCGGCACCGGCTACTCTTCACTGGCACACCTTAAGCGCTTGCCGGTGCAGGAGTTGAAGATCGACCAGTCGTTCGTGCGCAATCTCGATGAAACCAGCGAAGACGCGGTGATCGTGCGCTCGACCATCGAAATGAGCCACAACCTGGGACTGAAGGTGGTGGCCGAGGGCGTCGAGTACGCCCACAGTCTGAAGCTGTTGGAGCGCTGGCACTGTGACACGGCGCAAGGGTATTTGATCAGTCGGCCGCTCAGCGCGGCGGCATTCGAAGCCTGGATTGCCAAGGCGCACAGTTCACCCGGCATGATGATTCATTGAATTGGTTAAAGGTTATGACACGTAGTCTCTCGGCTGTTATCAGCCCGGTGGTGTTAGCAGGGGTGGTGGGTGGTGCCGTCGGCATGAATGCGCCGTGGGTCGAAGCCGATCAGGGGCGTCTGATCGCGACCGGGGGTGCGAGCAGCATCGAAGGCGCGGCCGGCGGCGGGATCATCCCCTGGGCGGTGCTCGCCAACTATGACGAAAAAGGCGAGTGGGGTGCGAACCTGTTCGGCACCCACGTCAACCTTCCGGACTACACGCTTGACGTTGCGGGGATGGCAGCGTCCTACGGCAACCGCGTGGAAGTGTCCTACGCCCATCAACGATTCGACCTCGGCTCGCTGGTCCACAAACTGAGCCTGCCGGAAGACAACCTCACGCAAGACATTTTCGGGGTCAAGGTGCGCCTGTTCGGCGACCTGATCTATGACCAGCTGCCGCAGGTGTCGCTGGGCGTCCAGTACAAGCATCAGAACGATTTCCTGATTCCCCGTCTGGTGGGCGCGAAACGCGACGCCGACGTCGAAGGCTATCTGACGGCCAGCCGTTTGTTCATGGGCGCGGCGTTTGGCTACAACGTGGTGGTCAACGGTGGCGTACGTTACAGCCGGGCCAACGAAACCGGGCTTTTGGGCTTTGGTGGCGATCGGCGAGACACCCGCAGCGTATTGAAAGAAGGCTCTGTGGCGCTGCTGTTCAATCCCCGTTGGGCCGTGGGCGTGGAATACCGCGAGAAGCCCGACAACCTGTCGTTCGCGGGCGAAAGCGATTGGGCAGATGCTTTCGTCGGATGGTTTCCGAACAAGCATGTGTCGGTGGTGTTGGCCTACGCGCGTCTGGGCGAAATCGCTACGCTGGACAACCAGAACGGCACCTACCTGTCTGTGCAGGGGAGCTTCTGATGATCCGAGTCTTGCAGTGGATCGGTGCGCTGAGCCTGGCCTTGTTGGCCGGCTGCGCCCAACAGCCGCCCAAGGATGACAGCCTGTATCAGGCGTTGGGCGAGCGCGCGGGGATTCAGAAGATCGTCGAGGGCATGCTGTTGCACATCGCCAAGGACGACCGGATTTACAAGTACTTCGCCAAGGTCGACATCGTTCGCGTCCGCGACAAATTGGTGGAGAAATTCTGCGTGGAAGCGGGTGGGCCGTGTACCTACACCGGCGACACGTTGGCTGAGGCGCACAAAGGAATGAACATCAGCCGGGGCGATTTCAATGCGCTGGTGGAGAACCTGATCGATTCCATGGACGACCAACACATCCCGGTGCCGACGCAGAATCGGTTGATCGCCCGGTTGGCGCCGCAGCGTGGGGACGTGATCGAGAAGTAGAGTGGCGACGGCTTCAACGTGGATCAGCCATTGATGACCTGCTTGACCCTCCGCCGTTGTCCGATCGCGGTTCGGGCCGTCCCACTGCACCGGTTGCTGCCCCAGCTACGGCGCCCGGGTTGAGTGTCGTACCCGAATGAAAAAGGCGGTCACCTCTCGATGACCGCCTTTTTCACTTCCAGCTCAAGACCGGACCAGCGAATCACTCCGGCAGTTTGTACGCAATGATGTAGTCGCCCATCCGTGTGCCCAGGGAGCCGTGGCCGCCTGCAACGATCAGCACATATTGCTTGCCGTCCTTGCCGGTGTAGGTCATCGGAGTCGCTTGGCCACCTGCTGGCAGACGTCCGGCGAACAGTTCCTTGCCGGTCTTCACGTCGTAGGCACGCAGGTACTGGTCGAGGGTCCCGGCCAGGAACCCGACGCCGCCTGCCGTCACCATCGAGCCGCCCATGCTTGGCACGCCCACTGGCAGGCCGATCGGCACAGGGGTGTTGTCGCGGCTGGTGCCGTTTTTGTGTTTCCACACCACTTGATTGGTGGTCAGGTCGACAGCAGCGACGTTGCCCCACGAAGGCGCCTGGCACGGCATGCCGAGCTGCGACAACAGCGGGTGCATGATCACCGCGTACGGCGCGCCGGTGTTCGGCTGCACGCCACTGGTTTCGCTTTCGCGCTTGCTGTTGGCATCGACCTTGGCGCGAGGTACCAGTTTGGAGACGAAGGCCATGTAGTTCGGGCTGGTGAACATCAACTGACGCACCGGATCTACCGACACCGCGCCCCAGTTGAACACACCGACGTTACCCGGGTAGACGATGCTGCCTTGCTCGGATGGCGGCGTGTACTGACCTTCGTAACGCAACTCCTTGAACTGGATGCGGCACAGCATCTGGTCGAAGGCGGTGGCGCCCCACATGGCTTTTTCGGTCAGCTCAGGTGGCAGCATGTTCAGTTGCGAACGGGCCTGGGTCGGCGACGTGTGATCGCCCTGCGCAGCGCCCGTCGGGGCCGGGACTTCGTCGATCGGCACGATCGGGGTGCCGTCGCGGCGATCCAGCACGTACAGGCTGCCTTGCTTGGTCGGCTGAATCACTGCCGGCTTCACGCCGTCCTTGGTTTTCAGGTTGATCAGCGTCGGCTGGCTCGGGACATCCATGTCCCACAGGTCGTGGTGAGTGAACTGGTAGTTCCAGCGCACTTTGCCGGTGTTGACGTCCAGCGCGACCAGGCCAGCGCTGTATTTCTCGGCGCCGGGGGTGCGGTCGCCGCCGTATTGGTCAGGCATTTGGTTGCCCAGCGGCAGATAGACCAGGCCCAGTTTTTCGTCGACGCTGGCCAGCGACCACATGTTCGGCGCGTTGCGCGAGTAGAACTGATCGGCTGCGATCGGCGCTGTGGCGTCCGGGTTGTTCGGGTCCCAGTTCCACACCAGCTTGCCGTCGTGCACGTCGTAGGCGCGAATCACCCCGGATGGCTCGTCGGTCGACTCGTTGTCGGTGACGTGGCCGCCGATGATGATCAGGTTGCGCGTGATCGCGGCCGGCGAGGTGGCGTAGTAGCCACCGGCGGTGAACGGGCCGATGTTGGCGCGCAGGTCGATGGCCCCTTTGTTGGCGAAGTCTTCGCAGACTTTACCGGTGTCGGCGTTCAGCGCGATCAAGCGCGCGTCGGCCGTTGGCAGGTACAGGCGACGCGGGCAGGACGTCGCGATCGCAGTGCCTGCAGCTGACAGTGCTGCAGCGGGAGCGCCAACGTCGGATTTGGCATAGGCCGCTTCGTCATAGTACGAGACGCCACGGCAGGTCATGTGCGCCCAGCCGGTGAAGTTTTTCGCGCCTTCTTTGGAAATCTGCGGATCGTACGACCAGATCGTCTTGCCGGTGTCAGGGTCCAGCGCCAGCACTTTGCTGTGCGGGGTGCAGGCATAGAGCATGCCGTTGACCTTGAGCGGGGTGTTCTCGTTGGTCAGCTCGACCGGGTCTTCTGCGCTCGGCAGATCGCCCGTGCGAATGCGCCAGGCTTCTTGCAGCTTGCCGACGTTCTCCGGGGTGATTTGCTTCAGCGGCGAGTAGCGGTTGCCGTGTTCGGAGCGACCATAGGCCTGCCAGTCGCCGTCAGGCATGGGTTGCGGATCGTACGCTACGCCCGCGTCATCACGGTCCAGCGTGCCTTTGATCTCACCCGGGCTGGTGAACTGACTGGCGATGGCCGTCAGGCCGGCCAGCACAACAGCGATGCTCAACGCCGCAGTCGGCAGGCCACCAGGCTGACCGCGCAGCACCGGACGGCGGAACCACGGCAGCAGCATGACGATGCCGAGCACGAACCACAGCGACAGACGTGGCACCAACTGCCACCAATCCAGGCCGACTTCCCACAAGGCCCAGACCGTACTCAAAAACAGCACCAGCGCGAACACACCCAGTGCCGCACGGCGGCCCTGAATCAGCAAGATGCCAGTGATGATGAAGCCGATCCCGGCCAGCAGGTAATACAGCGATCCGCCCAGTGTCAGCAGCTTGATACCCCCGGCCAATAAGGCCAGGCCCATGATGAGAATCACCAGCCCGAGCAAGCTCGGCAACCGGCGACCCTTACCGAAAGCACCGTCAGTGCTCATAGTGTCGTACTCCGTAACGATTGATTGGTTGACGCTAAATCCTTTGTCGCGTTGTGGCTTGGAAGCCATGGCCTTAACGCTAGTTCCTCAAGGGCAATACAGAAAGGTGAATCACACCGATCAGCTTGACCGTCGACGCGTTGGACGGCCTCACTGAGTCGTCAGCGACGATCAATGGGATCTGATGCCAAGTCGTTTCGTGCAGCGTCGATGAGGTCTAGGGCTGTACAAGAGGGAACGTCGGATTAAACGTTTCAGCAGATTGAGACCGGCAATGATAGGGGCCTAACGAATTTTAAAAAAGACGAGTTTGCGACATGGACAGTTACGGGGTGCGCAACAGTCACCCAGAGTAGGTAGGGATGTCTCTCAGGAAAGGGTCTCAGCTGCATAACCACGCGCGTGTGGCTGGGAGGGCGGTCAGCGTTGCGGCGTATGTATAAATGTGGCTTGCGCGGCGGGATCTGCGGGGCCGGCTTGCTGGCGAACAGGGGGCGTCAGTCCGGGATCTGACATCGACTCCCCTGCGCGCCAGCAGGCTGATTCTTACAACGTTTCGCCCTTCTGCCAAAAGCAGGACGCTGCCATCAGAATGTCGTGCGCAACCCCACTTCAATGCTGCGACCTTGCGCGGGGGCAATGTCACGGAGGATCGAGCTGGCGTAGCGCACTGTCTGATTGGTCAGGTTCTCGCCATTGACGAACGCCAGCCACTGACTGCTGCCAACGTTGAATTTATAGCCAGCGCTTGCGCCGAGGGTGGTGTAGCCGTCGGTGCCGCTTTCGTTATCGGGCACGCGACCTTGGGACGCCGCGTGTTCGACGTCGATGCGCGCCTGCCATTTGTCCAATTCCCACAACAGGCCGCTGTTAAGGCGCAGAGGGGCGATGCGCGGAAGGGCTTCCCCGGTGTCGAGGTTTTTGGCGCGCGTGTAGTCCCCTGACAGCTCCAGCGCGAATTTTCCGTAACGGTTTTCGCCCAGTTTCCAGTGGTCTTGCGCCTCGAATCCTGCAAAGCGCGCCCGCACGCCTTCGTAGGTGTATTCCGGGATGCCGTCGGGGTCGTCTTCTCCATCGTCGTTTAGCGTACGACCCGTTCCCAGCAAGCCGATGTAATTGGAGAAACGGCTGTAGAAAACGCCAACGCTGCCTTTGTGGGTGCCATTGTCGAAGCGCAGCGCCAAGTCGCTGGACACCGCTTTTTCCTTGGACAGATCGGCATCGCCCACTTCATAAGTGCCGGTCGCGACGTGGGCGCCATTGGCGTATAGCTCATAAAACGTCGGCGCGCGTTCGGTGTAGCCGAGGGTCGCGGCCAACGACCAGATCGGTGTCAGTGTGTACACCGCGCCCGACGACATGCTGCCCGCCGTGAAGCTGCTAGAGCGGTCGGCATTGGCGAAGCGCTCGTTGCCCTTGCCATCCGGGTCGACGGTGGTGTGTTCCAGACGACCGCCCAGGCTCAGTTTCAAGCGGTCGGTAGCCTGCAGTTCTTCCAGAATGAACAGCGCGCCGGCATCAGTATCGGTCTGAGGTACGAACGCCTCTTCGCCTAATGCCGAGAATTCACTACGCGTCACTTGTGCGCCAACCACGCCGTTCAGCGGGCCAATGGGCTGATGACGGGCTTCGACTCGGGCTTCGTATCCCTTGTTCTTGAACGTGGTGCCGACTTCACCGTCCTCGATTTCCATGTGCTTGTATTCGGTGTACCCCGCGTCAAGCTTCACCGAACTGAACGGGCCTGACAGGTTGCGGATTTCCGAGGCGAACGCGTAGTGATCCTGCTTCATGCGGATGCGCACGTCTTGCTCGGCGGGCGATCCGTAATTCGAGTCGTAATTGCTGTAGGAAAGCCCGGCGTAACCGTCGTCCCAGGTGTAGGAACCGCCGACAGCGCCGCCGTCCTGACGCCCGTCGCTGTTGCCCAAGCGATGTTTCTTGTCTTCACCATCCGCGTCGCGGGCGCGCTCATCGGCGGTGCGGGCGTAACCGGGGATTTTCAGGTCGTTGAATTCGCGGGCGTTGGCGTCCAGATGCAAAGCGAACGTGCCGTTGCCCGCTTCCAACTTGCCTGCGCTGCTGCGCGTGGTGTCGGCGCCGCCGTAGCGCAGTTCGCCCGCACCTTGAATGCCTTCGATGGCTTCAGTGGGGATGCGATTGTCGAAGGTATTGACCACGCCGCCGATGGCGCTGCCGCCGTACAGCAGGGCCGCAGGGCCGCGCACGATTTCGATACGATCAACGTTGACCGGATCCAGGGGCACTGCGTGGTCATACGACAGCGACGACGCATCCAGCGCACCCACGCCATTGCGCAGCAGGCGAATCCGGTCGCCATCCAGCCCGCGGATGATCGGTCGACTGGCGCCTGGCCCGAAATACGACGACGACACTCCCGGCTGTTTATTCAGCGTTTCGCCGAGACTGCCTTTCTGTTGCAGCGTGAGGTCGTCGCCGGTCAGCACCGTGCTCGGCGACGCCAGTTGATCGCTACCCAGCGGATTGGCAGTGATGGTCTGTTGTTCAAGCTCGATGGCGTAAACGGGAGAGGCGATGAGCAGCGAGGTGGCCAGCGGCGTCAGTCGCCAGAGCGGGGATTTGCAGGAGCGGGGCATGCAGCATTTTCCTTGGCAGGGTGAATCTCGGGAGTTCAGCCTGCTAGTGTTATAACATAACAATAAAAATGCAATCGTTTTGGGATTGATCGTGACTCGCGACGTTGAAGTTCCAGGTGCACTCGCCTGCGAACAGCGGTGTAAAAGGCTTGACTGGGCGGCTGATACATCGCAATCGCGGGCAAGCGCGCTCCTACAGGTTCTACAATCGCTTCACACCGATTCCCCGCTCCGCTAAGGTGCGCACCTCGCGAACACGTCTCCTTCATCGATTGCACATAGGCCTGCCATGACCACATCCCACGACAACCCACTGCACGGTGTGACGCTGGAGCAGATCCTCAACCGGTTGGTCGAGCATTACGAGTGGTCGGGGTTGGCTGAGCGAATTGACATTCGTTGTTTCAAAAGCGACCCGAGCATCAAGTCGAGCCTGACGTTTTTGCGCAAGACACCATGGGCGCGGGAAAAGGTCGAAGCCTTGTACGTGAAACTGGCGCGCACCAAACGGTGGTGAAAGCGCGTTTTACCCCAAGGATTGAACAAAAAATGCACAGCCCAACGTTGCCCCTGACGCCCGGTCAGCGTCGATACGCGACCGTTGCCGCGCTGCTCGGCTGGTTTGCGCTGGCAGTGCAGCTGTACCTGATTCTCTGGGGCCGTTGGACCGATCAGGCGAGTCTGATAGGGGGCCTGGTGCGGTTTTTCAGCTTCTTCACGGTGCTGACGAATACGCTGGTGGCCACCGCGCTGACCTGCGCGCTCACCGATCGCCATTCGGCTGGGCACCGATTCTTCCGCTCCCCGGTGGTCTGCGCCGGAATCACCACCAGCATTTTGTTGGTGGGCATTGCCTACAACCTGTTGCTGCGGCATTTGTGGAGCCCGGAAGGTTGGCAGCGGCTCGCCGACGAATTACTGCACGACATCATGCCGCTGGCGTTTCTCGGCTACTGGTGGCTGTTCGTGCGCAAAGGGCTGCTGCGCCTGAAGCATGTGCTGATGTGGATGCTGTACCCCACGCTGTATTTCGGCTATCTGCTGTTTCGCGGCAACACGTTCGGCGATTACCTGTACCCGTTTCTGGACATCGGCACGCTGGGTATCGAGCGCGCCTTGCTCAATGCGCTCGGAGTCTTGGCGGGGTTTGTGGGGATCGCGCTGGTGATTTGGTTGATCGACCGTGTAAGGCCAGACTGACCGACATTGTGTGAGCCGGCTTGCAGCCAGCCGGCTCCCACACATCTGTGGTGTTTACTCTTCCTCTGAACCTGCAATACGCCAATATCCGGCGGCCTTGACTGATCCTTCGTCGAGCTTGAACTCATCCAGCAACACCCGCCGAAGTTTGCGCGACAACGCCGCTTCCGTTGCCACCCATGCGTACAGCTCACCGCCGGGCAACTGCAAGTGGCGGGTGACCTCAAGCACATCCTGCTCGCCGCGCACTACCCAAATCACCTCGACCTGCGCCTGACTCGTGAGCGTCTGACGCTCGGCGCTATTGTCGATCTCGACCACCACCAACGCCCGACGATGGCTTGGCAGTGCTTCAAGGCGCCGTCCGATCGCAGGCAGGGCGGTTTCATCGCCGATCAGCAGATAGCTGTCGAAGATGTCCGGCACGACCAGCGAACCCCGCGGCCCGGCGATGTACAGGAATTGCCCCGGCTCAGCCTGCGCGGCCCAGCTGGCGGCAGGGCCGTCGCCGTGCAGCACGAAATCAATGTCCAGCTCGCCCGATGCGGCATCGTAGCGACGCGGCGTGTAGTCGCGCATGGCAGGGCGCGGACCGTCAGGCGCATTTGGGCTCGGTACGAAATTGTCCACGGCGGCCTGTTCTTCAGGGGTCGTCGCGAACAACAGCTTCACGTGGTCATCAGTGCCCAGGCTGATGAAACCGGCAAGTTCCGGACCCTGCAGGGTGACCCTTCGCATGCGAGGGGTGATGTCGGTGACGCGCAGCACCTCGAGTTTGCGGCGCTTGATCTCGTGGCTGACGCGATGAATCGATTGCGGTGCATTCATACGGACGTCTCCGAAGCGGAATGAGGACCTTCGGCGACGGCCTTGGCAGTCTCGTTCAAAAGATCGCGCACCCGGATGACTTCTTCCGGGGTCCAGCGCCCATGGTGCATTTGCAAGGCGTGGCGCAGGTTGTGGACCGCCTCGTGAATTTCCGGCGGTCGGTCGTGGCCGCGTAGTGAGCGTTTGCTGACTTGAATGCGCATCTTCACGCCGTCGAGGGCAACCGCTTGCTCCACCAGAAATTGCTGACCCGCGTCGGTGATCCGATAGCGCTTTTTGCCGCCCTCGGCATCGCCCGTGATCAGCTCGCTTTCTTCAAGAAAGGTCAGCGTGGGATAGATCACGCCAGGGCTTGGGCTGTAGGCGCCGTCGAACAGGCCTTCGATCTGGCGAATCAGGTCGTAGCCGTGGCAGGGCTGATCGGCAATCAGCGCCAGAAGCAATAATTTCAGATCGCCCGGGGCAAACACGCGGGGCCCACGCCCGCCACGCTCACGGCCTGTGCGTTTTTCAAAACCATCGCGGCCATCGCCGTGATCACCGAAGTGAGGGCGGTGGTGATGGGGGTGATCGTGTGAGTGGTCTCTCATCTTTCTCATCTCTCGTTACAAGTTAGATATACCTTAAGATATATCTTTATGTTTCGACAAGAGGCGTCAAGACGAACGGTTCTCATCTGGCGCACAGAGCACTGCGATTGAATTGGAGCTAGGCATCAAACCTTCGGAAGTAAGCTCGTTCGCGAACAGGCCAGCAAACACCCTGCAAATGCTGAGGCTGAACATCGAACCTGTAGGAGTGAGCTTGCTCGCGATGAGGTCCGCAAACACGCTGCAAATGCTGAGGCTGAACATCGAACCTGTAGGAGTGAGCTTGCTCGCGATGACGCCCGCAAACACGCTGCAAATGATGGGGCTGAACATTAGTCTTCCTGAGCAAGCTCACACCCACACAGTGTTCAACGCTTGGCGCATCTTGCGGGGGATCAACGCGCACTCGCCACCTGCGCCGCAGCAGGTGCCTTGCACTGGGTGTACGTTCCAGGCTCCAGGTAGCGATTGAGAATTGGAGCCATGCCCTTGAGGACTTGCACGGGCAACGCGGAGGTGAACTTGAAGGCTTCGGCCGCGCGCCCCGGCACATAGGCGGTCAGCGTGCCGAAGTGGTTATCGCCGATGTAGAACACGAACGTGGCGGTCCGGTTGATCGCTTTGGAAGCGAGGATACGCCCCCCAGAACCGAAACTTTCAATGCGGTTGTCACCCGTCCCGGTCTTGCCGCCCATGGCCAGCGCCATGCCGCTCTCGGTCTTGAAACTGCCCGAGACACGGCGCGCTGTCCCGGCATCTACCACCTGCGACAATGCCTCGCGCATGGCAGTGGCCACGGCCGAAGGCAAGACGCGTTTGCCCAGTTCGGGGCTGTTGTTGACCAAGGTGTCGTAGGGGGTATCCGCCGCGAAGTGCAGGCTGTCGATGCGCAATACGGGGAGGCGAACCCCGTCGTTCTGAATGATGCCGATCAACTCCGCCAACGCCGCCGGGCGATCCCCCGAGCTGCCAATGGCGGTGGCCAACGACGGCACCAGATGGTCGAACGGGTAGCCCAGTTTCTGCCAGCGCTGGTGAATGTCGAGAAACGCTTCGATCTCCAGCATCGTGCGGATGCGGCTGTCGCGGGCACTTTTGTGACGGCTCTTGAACAACCAGCTATAGACCTCTTGTCGCTCGAAGCGGCTGGCCGCCACGGCGTCCTTGAACTTCGCTTCGGGGTTTTGCAACAGATACCCCACCAGCCACAGGTCGAGCGGGTGAACGCGGGCGATGTAACCCTGATCCGGCAGGTCGAACTTGCCCGGTCCGTAGGCGTAATACAGCTCGTCGAGACGTTTTTCGGTCACCGGCGGCTGGCGCTTGTCGGCCACCGTATGGGCGCGAACGAAGGCGTTGAACGCGCTCTGACTGGCATCCGGCAGCAAGTAGCGATGCACGGCAGCCATGCGACTGGCCGACGGGTGCACGCCGTCGAGGAACGTGTCGAGGCGGTCTTGGGTGGTTTTGTTCTTGTAGCGTTTCCAGAATCGCAGCAAAAAAGACGTGCCTTCGCGGTCGGCGAATTCCGCCAGGTATTCCTGACGCCGGGGGTCGCTGTCATCCTTCATCAGCACTGCGCTGTTGTTCGGCCCCTGATAGGTGACATAGCGCACCAGATCACGCATCAATCGAATGAACGGCAGGTTGATCGACTCTCTCAACGCCTCACGCAGCGTCGGGTTGCGCTCATTGTCTTCGCGCCGAAAATTATTGAAATGATGCATGCCGCCACCGGTGAAAAAGTTCTCGCCGGGGCTCGCCGAGTATTTGCGATCGAGGGCGGCGGCGAGCATTTTCGACAGGTCGCGATCCGCGTTTTGCATCAGGTAATCCAGCCCCCAGCGGCTTAGGCGGTCAGGCTCTTCGACCGGGACTTTCTTCAGCTCGGCGTTGCTCATCGCAGCGTATTTGTCGTGTATCTCCGAGATGATTTGCAGGTACGTGGTCAGCACGCGCATTTTCGCAGTCGAGCCCAATTCCAGCTTGCTACCCTCGTTGATGTCGAACGGCTGATCGGTGCTGTCGGTCTGCACCCGCACCCGAGAACCGTCCACGTCGCGCTCGAACAACGTGAAGCTGTAGCGCACGGCTTGGGTGCTGGTCGGCGTCAACAGATGCTCACCGAGCAGGCCGAGTTTCGCTGCGTATTCCGGGTTGGCGAGCTCACGCAAGTACTGGCCGACGTTGGCTTGCAGGTCATTTTGCAACGTGCTGGTGGCAGACAGATCGAGGCGGTCGAGATCGTACAGCGGGCGATTGAGCATGTTGGACAGACGTGTGCGCGCTACGGTGATGCCTTTGTTGGTTTCGATGGGTTGCACGGTCGGCTGCTGCACCCAGTCGCGATAGGTCACCGTCGCGTTGAGCGCCGCGTCGGCAAGGGGTTGATCGATGACCTTGTTCTGCGCCAGCAGGCGAACGTGGCTGTCAGTCAGGTCAGCCAGTTCCTTGCGCCCCTTGGCCAGATAATGCGACGGCCTGCGTTGTGCGATCACCAGCGACAACACCTCGCGCAATGCCAACCCTTGAGCAGCGAGGGTCTTTGCATCTTTTGCCGCAGACGCCAGCAGCTGATTGGTGCGATCGAAATCGGCGCCGTACCAGACCCGCAGCCCTTCGGCCATACCATGCACTTCGCCATGGCCGGGCACTGCTGACAACGGCACGCTGTTGAGGTAATCGCGCACGACGCGTTGGCGGGCTTCCAATGTCTGCGAACCTGGCTGATAGGCGCGCACACTGGCGGAAATCATCTGACGAATCTTTTCGCTGCCTGACTGAGTCAAGCCGTCCGGCGAGTGGCGATATTTTTCCAGTTGAGTGGCGAGGGTACTGCCGCCCGCCGATTGGCCCGGGATCCCCACGATTTTCGCCACTTGCGACACTGCGGCCTTCAGAAAGCGCGGCCAGTCCACCGCGGGGTTGGCCAACGGCTGGCGAGCGTCCAGAAGGTCGCGGTTTTCGATGAACAGCAGGCTGTTGACCACCACCGGCGGAATCGACGCGAAGGTCGGATAGAGTTGCTGAGGATAGGTGAACTGATACAGCGGCTCGCCCCTGCAATCGGCAATGGTCAGGCCCGATTGGCTTTTCTCTTCATAGGGCACGAAAAATCCACGCTGGACGTAGGCAAGCAGGTCCGGGGAGAAGCGTGATTGCTCGGTGATGCGGTAGTCGCGTTTGAGCAGCCTTGGCAGAAATTCGCCTAGCGAGGAATAGCCCAGACGTTTGTCGAACGGGCCGTCGCCGGGGTAAAGAATCGCATCGCTGGCCCCAGGCTCCATGGTATAGGTGAGGTCGCGGGCCAACCGGGTGAATTCACGGGCCTGGAGCTTCGAACTGCGGACCTCCGACCATGCGGCAAATCCCAGGGTCACCAGTCCCGCCAGCAGCAAAAGCAGCAGCACTCGCCACACATAACGCCAATGGCTCGGGCGTGCCGCTTCTGGAACGTCCCCCTGACTGTCAGCCGTGACCGCAGCCTTCTTCGCATCGGAATGCCACAAAGCGCCCATATCGCTGGCCCGGTTAAACCCGTTAATCGCACCTGACTACAAGCTTAGACGCTGGGCGGGGAGGGGGAAAAATTTGTGAAGGCGAGGACGTTTCAGAGGAGCGACGTGTTTGCGTTTCACACTCCACGGTAGCAGCCAGGCTTGCCGTCGGCAGCGTTAAGAAGGCGCCCCTGCCGGTATCTGTAGGACGTTTCAGAAACACGCTGTTGACTCTTGACGACCCTGAAGTGGGTTGATTACGTCGTTTTAGCGCTCAGAAAGAGATGCCAATCAAAATGACGGGACGTTCAACGATGAAAAAAAAATTATACAAGCTCAATAGTGGGTGTTTCATTGGCGTTGGCTATGAGTACGGCATCAGCTGTTTATCATGATGAAAATTTGATCTCTGACAATCAGCCAATATCAGCGCCTGTCGAGGTCAGTGCTGATAAAGGGGTTGCAAAAAAACTGAGTGATGAACTCCACACCAAAACAGCCACTCTAGAGACCGAAAATACAGTTCACTTCAACAGCTTTGTAGCCGCTCGCGGGCAGAAAATTTTGCTCGCGAATCCAATAAATAGCAATGTACCTCTTCATTGGGAAGTTGAGTATTTCGAAATGGACGAGTGGAAGAAGCTTATCGGCGATTTTAAGGTGTTTGAGGGACTTGAGCCTGGAGCCGAGGTCAAGGCCCGTATTTCTCATAAAAAAGATCAGCCTTACTCAATGCTGCCGTATACATTAGTGTTTGGCTCTCTTCCTGTGCTGAAAGGGTACCGTTTGGATGATCAGGTTGGCATGAAGCGGATTCCGAGCGGCTTTACCCAACCGTCTTTCTTGCCGGTTCAGGGCGTAACCACGGCCCGGCTTGAGGCAAGTTTCACAGATTCTGAGGGGGTGCCATTGAAGGGCGCGGTCGGACGATTTGAATTGAACCTTAGAGAATCTCGGATACGTCCTATCGTTGAATGGCTGGTGAGTGACGTAGCAGGTCAGGTTTCAAAAACTATCAGCTTTGATCGGTGCTATGGCGGGCAGGAGAGTGGAGAAATCAATTATTTCTACGGTCCTGGTACTTGGCGTAGTTATTACTACGTTGGTACGTATCGCTTTGATAACGTGTATTCAGATTCCGTGGTTGAAGCTCCAGTCCAACCAGATCAGGTCTTCGGACATGTGTGCCACCACAGAAAAGTGCGCCGATAAGGAACTGAGGAAATGAACTATATTGTCAGGCAATCGTTGTCGGCCGCCTGGCAATATTGAAACTTTAAACTGTCTCTGAAATGGCGGGCAGAGCGTTGCCCAAGGAGGTGGTTACCTGCTTTTTAAATTCGACCATAGCGTCACCGCTGTTCAGGATTTTACCGAAGTCAATCAACGAACCGATGGAACGGTCCGTTGAATTTAGTGGGCCTGATGCATTTCCCCGCTCTTCCCTCACCAATTGCTTCATGCTGCTTACAAGGTCACTGATCGAAGCGCCAAATCCGTTATATGCACTAAGCAGGTTCGCCAATTCAGATTTTTGTTGGTCTGATAGCTTTCCCGCATTATCAATAATTTCGATTTGCCCGTTTTGGTCTAATCCAAAATCAAAGTGGACGCTGGCAAGCTCTGGATGTGTATTTTTCAGCGCTTCCCTAAAAATTTGAAATTGTAGCCTTAGGCTACTGAGTTCTAGACTCGCCGACGCCTCTTCAGGTGAAAAAGCGAAATACATGGCGCCGTCCATGTCATCTATCTCGGCGTTTGGGGTGAGCCTTTCAGGAGTGGCAACTTCATTTCTCGCCTCCTGGATCAGTTGTTCAGATCCGGCTTGCGCTTTTGGTCCACTGTTCATCGCCTTCCAATCGGGTCGCGTCGAGACGCTTACCATCATTGTCGAAATTTCCATCGTCATTCCCTCGCTGGTTTATCCATACTCCTCGCATAACGGCCGCATGCGAAAAAACTTTGCCTGATAAACCAGTAGGAAATTTCCGAAGCTTTCCCTCGTTGAGAACCCGTTCTCAAACCGGCGCCACCCGCGCCGCTTTCGGAGTGCCCAAACGCTTGTTCAGCTCCAGCCAGTTGGACAACAGCAGCATCAGCCCCAACCCCACCCACGCTGTGATCACGCGCATCTGCCAGGCGTCACCGGCCAAGGCGTTGACGCCGTCGGCCAGCGGCGCGAGCAGTACGCCGAGGCAGAAGATTTCCAGGGAGTAACGGCCCATGCGGCAGGTCTGTTGCGCAGGCCAGTTGTTCAGCCAAGCCTGGGAGGACGGCAGCAGTTTGGCGACGACGTAGACCAGCGCTACGAAATGCAGCAAACGCAAGGGGGACAGGTCGGTCTTGCTGATCGGGTAGATCAGGTCGGTGAAGAATGTGGGCAGCAGGGCGTCGTGAATGGCCGGGAATTTCCACAGAAAGGTGATGGTGCCGGCGATCAGCATGTACACCGCTGCGATCAGGAACAGCGGCTGCTGCCAGACCGGACGAGGGCACGCGGCTGGCACCGTTGGCCGCTGGGTGTACATGGCGAACGCACCGCCGAGCACGAAGATCAATTGCCACGCCACCGGGTTGAAATACCAGTAGCCGCCGCCTTCGTAGGCGCGCAAGTTCCAGCCGAACAGCGGGACCATCATGTACAGGGCGATCGACAGCGCCACCGCGACCGCCGCGTTGCGCAGCATGATCGGCAGGATCAGCGGCAGTGCGCCCATCAGCAGGATGTACAGCGGCAGCGGGTCGGTCAGGTTGGGCTTGAAGCGCAGCAGCAATTCATCCGCCAGGGCTTGCTGAGGATTGCCGACAAAATACTCGAGGCCCATTTCACGGACCATGTCCCGGGTGTCGACGTGATTGTTGGCGACGAACACGATGCCCATCAGCAGCGTCAGCAGAAAAATATGCGCAACGTACAACACCCAGGTGCGACGCAAGATGCGAATGCACGCGACCAGGTAACCGTCACGCTGAGCGACTTTGCCGTAGGCGAGCACAGCGGCGTAACCCGCCAGAAAGACGAAGACTTCCGCTGCATCGCTGAAGCCGAAATTGCGCAGGGTCAGCTGCGCGAAAGGGTTTTCCGGTACGTGATCCCAAAAAATGAAGATCAGCGCCAAGCCTCGAAAGAAGTCGATTCGATGGTCGCGTCCGTTCGTCATGACGGTGAACTCTTGAAAGTCTGTTTAAAGAAGAGGGCCACACCTGGCCTTGGTTCCGCGCCGCCAGAGGGGGCTGATCGGCGGCGCGCAGGGTGGCGGTTTCGGTCATGAATTGCAAAAGGTGGGTATTACAGAATGTCTCCGAAGCAGGGTTGATCACAGGCCCAAACCGCCAGGCAGTGGCACCGCACCCGACAACCGGTCGTGCAATGGGCTGCGGCAGAAGCTTCACTTGAGGGAACGGAGGTTCATGACCTGCCTCGATGTAGGTCTGCAGTGGCCCGTAACGTATCGAACAAGGATGGTCGATCATGACAGCACTGCATGCCATTGCGCGCTACTGCCTGGTGGGGTTGGTCAACACGGGCGTCAATGCATCGGTCTTCTTGCTCTGTCATCTCCTATGGGGCATGTCTCAGGCCGCCAGCAACCTGGTCGGCTTTATCGCAGCGGTCTCGCTGTCCTTCTACCTTAACGCGCGGTTTACCTTCGATAGCTACCGGAGCTGGCGCCGTTATTGGCTGTATTGCGGATTCATGGGGGTCGTCAGCCTGAGCGTCGGGGTGGTGGGCGATGCGCTGAACTGGCAGCCGCTTGTGACCCTCGTGGTTTTCGCGGCGATCAGTCTGGTGCTGGGATACACCTTCGCTCGCCGCGTGGTGTTTCAGGAGCGTGCGCCGTGAAAGTCTCGCTGGTGGTGCCGCTTTACAACGAAGAACGGGCGGTGGGTGTGTTTTATCGGGCCATTCGCAGTGACGCGCAATTGCAGCGGTGGCCTCTCGAAATCGTCTTTGTCGACGACGGCAGTCACGACGCCACCAACCCTATCGTCAAGGGCATCGCCCAGACTGACCCCGACGTCACGCTACTGACCCTCTCGCGAAACTTTGGCAAAGAGGCGGCGCTGTTCGCCGGCCTCGAATACGCAACGGGCGACGCCGTCATTCCAGTGGACGTGGACCTTCAAGACCCGATCAGCGTCATCGCACAACTCATCGAGGCGTGGCGCGACGGTGCGGAGATCGTGTTGGCCAAGCGCCGATATCGTGGCGAGGACAGCCTGTTCAAGCGCTGGTCGGCGGCGCTCTTCTACAAAGTGCTGCGGCGGATTTCAGCGACGCGGATTGACGAGAACGTCGGGGATTTCCGACTGCTGGACCGCAAGGTCGTGGAGGTCATCAAGGGCATGCCCGAGCAGCAAATGTTTATGAAAGGCCTGTTGTCGTGGGCCGGCTTCGACACTGTGACCATCGAATACGACCGCGCTCCCAGGGCGGCTGGCGCTAGCAAATTCAACCTCTGGAAACTGTGGAACCTGGCGCTGGACGGCATTACATCGTTCAGCACGTTGCCGCTGCGGGTGTGGACTTACGTAGGCGCCGTCATTTCCGTGATTGCCCTGATGTATGCGATGTACCTGATGCTCAACTACGCCTTCAACGGCAACCTTGTGCCGGGATATTCATCGTTGATGGTGTCCATGTTGTTCCTGGGGGGAACACAACTGATCGGCATCGGCATCCTCGGCGAGTACATCGGCAGGATTTACCTGGAGAGCAAACATCGTCCGCGGTACGTGATCAAGCACATTTCGAAGCAGCAGTCCTCAGCGCAGGGGCCTGCCTACGACGCATCGGGAGAATCAGATGCGGTTATCTGACATATTCCTCCGAACTCTCAGCCCTCGGGAGCAGCTCAAGGTTTTCGCCATCGCGGTCGCGCTTTTCGTCTTCCCGATCATTCAGGCCGATTACAGCTACTACGACGATGCCGCACGGACGCTGTTTCTTGGCGAGCACCTCTGGCGCTCACAAGGGCGCCTGTTCATGGAACTGGTCCAGACCCTCGTCAGCTTCAACCCGCACCCGATCGATGTGTTCCCATTACCGCTGCTGCTCGTATTGCCGGTGCTGGTCGCCGCACTGGCGTCGCTAAGCAGGCATTACTTCGCACAACCGACCCCGCTGGACACGCTGGTGGTCATGCCGCTGCTGTACACCCCGTTCATCCTCGGCATCCTCAATTACCAGTACGACGGCCCGATGGTCCTCCTGGGGGTGTGTTGCGTGGTGTTTGCGCTGACTTTCGACGCCAAGCATGTGTGGATGAAGTGGGGCGTCATTAGCGTGCTGCTCGCAGCGGCGGCGGGCTTGTACCAGACCACCGTGCAGATGTTCGTCTGCCTCTGCTGCATCGACTGCGTGCGGGCCGCCAATGAAGGCACTTCGCTGAGGAAGCTGGTGCGTGAATTGGCTGCGCGTGTCGGCCAGCTTGCGTCAGGGTTGCTGCTGTACGGCGTCACGGCTTTTCAGTTGTACACCAGCCTTCGGGGAGCTGTCGCCCAACCGGAGGCGGGGTGGGGTGTGTTGCTGCGATGGCGGGCCGAGCATCTGCTTGGCGCCTTTGGCACGTTCGTGAACGATAGCAATCGATGGCTGTTCATCGCTGCGGGGGTTCTGATACTGGCCGGCGTCCTTCAGGTGATCCGGTCGATCGCTTCGGCCAGGGGCCGGCTCGCAGAACGATGGGGGCGGGTGCTGCTCGTTGCGGCGGCGTTGATCGTTGTGTTGATGGCGGTGCCCGGGCCGCTGCTGTTCATTGAAGATTTTTCCCTCGGGCCGCGCACGTTGATCGCTTTTTCGTGCGTCACGGTCCTGGTGTTCTATCTCGCCCGCAACGTGCTTAGGGCCATGCATCCGCTGCTGACCGGCCTGCTGATCATCCCGCTGTTCGGCATGCTGTCCTTCTCATACGCCTACGGCCGGGTGCTGGTCGCGCAAAAGGCCTTCGAGACGTCGGTCGTGTACAGCATCAGCCACGACATCGCGTCCACGCCGGAACTGCGCGCAGTCGAGGATTTCTATCTGCTGCCGTCCAGACCTTACACCTTGTGGGTACCGGGCTCGACGGCCGCGGCCATGGACGCCATGCCGGCGCTCAAATTCATGCTGACCGTTCCGCAAATCACCACCGCCGAGCGCTTGGCGATGACCGGCATCACCAATGTGGCCAGCGCGGCGTGGAAGGAATTTCCGGCGCTGACGCACGGCAACGCCCCGGAACCCGTGATCAACAACCGCTTCTACGACATTGTCCGGGTTGGCAATGTCGGGTTCATTGCGTTGAAAGCCCCTGAAGGCAGCGCGCGGTACAAATACCGTGAGTTCCGGGTGATTGACTGACCCGCCGCCGATCACCCCGCACCGCCTCAGATCTCGTTCGCCTCAAAGCTGTCGGCCCGCGCCATGCGCCACATGCGCGAATAGAAGCTGTCGTCCACGATGCCGTTGAGCAACTGGCCTGGTTTGAGGAAAACGTGGGATTCCGAGAACAGCTTCACCTCCGTGGCGGACTGGCGACGTACCAGATGCTTCGCCTCCAGTTGCGATGGCGAGTCCAGGCCTGCGGCGGCAATCATTTCGGCTAAAGCATGCAGGGTGCTGCGGTGGAAGTTGTACACGCGCTGGGCTTTGTCTGGCACGACCAGGGCTCGCTGGCGCAGCGGATCTTGAGTGGCCACTCCGGTCGGGCATTTGTTGGTGTGGCAGCTCTGGGACTGGATGCAGCCGATGGCGAACATGAAGCCTCGCGCCGAGTTGGCCCAGTCGGCACCGATGGACAATACGCTGGCGATGTCGAACGCGCTGACGATCTTGCCGCTGGCGCCGAGCTTGATCTTGTCGCGCAGGTTTAGGCCCACCAGCGTGTTGTGCACGAACAGCAAACCTTCGCGCATCGGTACGCCCATGTGGTCGGTGAACTCCACCGGCGCCGCGCCAGTGCCGCCTTCGGTGCCGTCGACGACGATGAAGTCGGGCAGGATCCCGGTGTCCATCATGGCCTTGGCGATGCCCATGAATTCCCATGGATGCCCCAGGCAGAATTTGAAGCCCACCGGCTTGCCGCCCGACAGCTCACGTAATTGGGCGATGAACTGCATCAGTTCGAACGGGGTGGAAAACGCGCTGTGACGCGACGGGGAAATGCAGTCTTCGCCCATCGGGATGCCGCGCGTCTCGGCGATTTCTCGGGTGACTTTGTGCTTGGGCAAGATGCCGCCGTGGCCCGGTTTCGCGCCTTGGCTCATCTTGATTTCGATCATCCGCACCTGCGGATCCCGGGCCTGTCTGGCGAATTTTTCAGGATCGAAACGGCCGTCATCGGTGCGGCAACCGAAATAGCCGCTGCCCAATTCCCACGTCAGGTCGCCGCCGTGTTCGCGGTGGTAGGGGCTGATGCTGCCTTCGCCGGTGTCGTGGGCGAAATTGCCCAGCTTGGCGCCCTTGTTCAGCGCGCGAATGGCGTTGGCGCTCAGGGAGCCGAAGCTCATGGCTGAAATATTGAAAATCGACGCCGAGTACGGTTGCGTGCACTGTGGTCCGCCCACCGTCACGCGAAATTGATTCGGGTCGGATAACGGTGCGGGGCGCATCGAGTGGCTGATGAACTCGAACCCTGGCTGATACACATCGATCAATGTGCCAAAGGGCTTATCGGCCGACTCATTCTTGGCGCGGGCGTAAACCAGCGAGCGTTGCGCGCGGGAAAAGGGCAGGGCGTCGCTGTCGGACTCCAGCAAATACTGGCGAATTTCCGGGCGGATGGTTTCCACGGCGTAGCGGATGTTGCCCAGAATCGGGTAATTGCGCCGCACTGAGTGGGGCACCTGAATCAGGTCGAAAATTCCGATCAGGCTGAGCAGGGCGGTGACGAGGGTAAAGGGCCACAGCCATTCGTGGTGCAGAAACGGGAGACTCAAGAGGGTGAACAGCACACAGCCGACAAAGAAAGCGTAACGGCTGAGAAGGGACAGGCTCATGGGCGATCCTTTAGGTCTTTACACGGTGATTGAGGTAGCGCTGTGCCGCGCTTTTTTTTCGGCAAGACGTGCCTCAAGCGCTTTGGGCTTGAAGAAAAATCGAAAACAGCTCGGACTGCGATTTGATCCCCAGTTTGCTGTAGATATGTTTCTTGTGTACGCGCACGGTCTCGGCGGAAATCTCCAATTTGCGTGCAATCTCTTTGCTGGAGCAGCCGCTGAGCATCAGCCGCCCCACGTCCAGTTCCCGCGCTGTCAGTTGCGCACCTCGGCTTTGTTGGACCGACGCTTCCAACTGCGTGCGCCAGTCAGTGGCCGGGAGTTGAGCTGGCTGTGGTGCTTGATCGGACGCGGGTTCAGCCAATTCCAAGGGCAGCCGCTGACGCAACAACGCAATCACCCAAGGCTGAATCATCGACAGCAACGCGATCTGCTCGGCGCTGAAACGCTGTTTCGAACCGAGCGACAGGCACAAAGTGCGATCGCCATCGAGTTGGCAATTGAACTGGATCTCGTCGGCCACGACATTCAGCCGAAAATAGCGCTGGTAGTACTCGGTCAGCTCGAAGTGTTCCGGCGCCACTTCCGCCAGGCGAAACAAGCCGCTTTGCGAGCGCTCGCGGCTGGCGATATAGAACGGGTCGAGCAAGTACAGGCCTTTCAGGTAGTCCTGAAACAGTTGATCGGGGCTGCCGTCCTCGCCGGGGGATTCGGCGAACACCAGCGGACGCTGGCCAGCGCTGAATTGCAGCACCACCCAGCTATCGAAGCTGACGTATTGGTCGAGCAGCCGCACCAGTTGTGCCCAGAAATTCGGCCGGTCCAGCGCTTCGATCAACTGCGCGACCGAGCGATGCCAGGCGATGTCCTGAAGTGCGATGGTCATTGAACTACCCCTATTGGGTTACTACAGCTGCGTAATACCCCGTTACACGTGCTGATGCGCATACTGCCCGCAGAGCCAATGGTCAGGCCAGCATTTTTCGCCGGATCGGCAACGTGACTCGATAGGAGAACCCATGAAGGTCGAATTCGCCCAATTGTCGGGCCAGGACAATGGCACACGCCATAACCTGAACAACGCGCTGAATGCGATTGCCGCCTGCGCGAGCGACACCGCGCTGATCGTATTTCCGGAAACGCACCTGATGGGCTTTCCTTCTTCGGACACCGTTGCCCAGGTCGCCGAGCCGCTGGATGGCCCGACCGTACATGCCGTGCACCAGGCGGCTCGCGAGCGCAACGTTTCGGTGGTCATCGGCATGGCCGAGAACGACGCAGGTCGCTTCTATAACACCACACTGTTGATCACCCCCGAAGGCATCGCCCTGCGATACCGCAAGACTCACCTGTGGGCCTCCGATCGTGGCGTGTTTGCAGCCGGCGACCGATACACCACGTGCCTTTGGAACGGGCTGCGCGTCGGGATGCTGATCTGCTACGACATTGAGTTTCCGGAGTCGGCCCGCGCCCTGGCTCAACTGGGCGCCGAGTTGATCATCGTCACCAACGGCAACATGGACCCTTACGGTCCGACCCACCGCACCGCCATCATGGCCCGCGCCCAGGAAAACCAGGCATTCGCGGTGATGGTCAACCGCGTGGGTGAGGGCGACGACGGCCTGGTGTTCGCCGGGGGCAGCGCATTGGTGGACCCCTTTGGGACCCTGCTGACGGAAGCGGGGCGTGAGGAATGCCAGTTCAGCGCGGAACTTGACCTGACCCGATTGCAGGCGGCCCGTCGTGACTACCAATACCTGAACGATCAACGCCTGCGCTTGCCGGGTGAAGTGGTCCAGCACGCCAGCGGTGTGCGCGAGCTGTTGATTCCTGATCGTTCATAAAAAGCAGCACCTGTCGCGCGCACGTCGCGGTCTGCGCCCGACCCTCCCAACTAAAAGAAACGCCTTTGTTCTGCCGAACTTTTCTCTGCCATAAAACCTATAAATTCGGAGTAGTCGCTCATGGCTCGTTTGCAACGCACCCTTTCATTAGGGTCGGTGGTGCTGTTTGGCATCGCCTACATGACCCCCATCATCGTGCTCGGGACTTTCGGCATCCTCGCCCAGTCCACAGGCGGCATGGTCCCGGCCTCTTACTTCGCGGCATTGGTTGCAATGTTCTTCACCGCCATGAGTTACGCCCGGATGGCGGCGGCGTTTCCCGTTGCAGGTTCGGCCTACAGCTACGTGCGTAAGGCGATCAGCCCCAAGCTGGGTTTCATCGCCGGTTGGGCGGTGTTGCTCGATTACCTGTTCCTGCCGATGGCCATCTGGCTGATCGGGGCGGCGTATCTAGGTTCTGCCTTTCCCTCCGTGCCGCAGCCCATCTGGGTACTGGCGTTCATCGTCATCACCAGCCTGATCAACATCGTGGGCCTGAAACTGGCAAACACCGTCAATGCCTTGCTGATGATCGTGCAGTTTCTGGTGTTGGCGGCATTCGTGGTGCTGTGCATCCACTACATTGGCGGTGACGCCAGCAAACCGCTGTGGAGCCTTACGCCGTTCCTCAACGGTGATATGCAACTGCCGCTGATCATGAGCGGTGCAGCAATCGCCTGCTACTCCTTCCTCGGCTTCGATGCGGTCAGCACATTGACCGAAGAGACCCGGGACCCACGCCGAACCATTCCCAAGGCGATCATGCTTATCACCCTGATCGGTGGCCTGATTTTCGTGGGTGTGTCGTACTTCGTGCAGCTGGCACACCCGTCGGCGCAGTTCGAGAACGTGGACGCTGCGGCTTATGAGATTGCCCGTAACATCGGGGGCGACGTGTTCGTGAGCCTCTTCCTCATCGGCCTGATTGTCGGCCAGTTCGCGTCGGGCCTGTCAGCCCAGGCCAGCGGATCGCGTCTGCTCTATGCCATGGGGCGTGACGGAGTCTTGCCGAAGTCGTTCTTCGCCGGTCTGAGCGAGCGCTTCGGTACGCCGGTCAACAGCATTCTGTTGTGCGCTGTCGTTGCGCTGCTGGCGTTGAAGCTGGACGTGACCACGTCGACCTCCTTCATCAACTTCGGCGCATTCCTGGCATTCAGCCTGGTCAACCTGTCGGTGATCTTCCATTACTGGGTCGCAGGCGAGAAACGCGGCCTGCGGGAGATCGTGCTGTTTCTGGTCTGCCCATTGATCGGTCTGGTGGCCGACCTCTGGCTGATGATCAGTCTGGACAAACTGGCGATCATGCTGGGCGTGAGCTGGTTGGCGCTGGGATGTCTCTACTTGGCCTGGCTGACCGGTGGATTCCGTCGTCAGCCGCCGGAGATGGACTTTCAAGAAGCGGCATGATGAAAAGCGAGGCGCGCTGCAATGGCGCGCCTCCTTGTTTTTGAAGTCTCCTTATCTGGTCGATCGCCGTGATTCATGGTGCGGCCTGCCTCTTAGCCTTCGTCGGGGAGATACTTGCGCGACCGGATGTCTCGGATCGCGGCGTAGATCTCATCTTTTCCTTCATCGGTGCAGCCACGAATGTAGTGCAAGTATTCGTGTTCCTTGCGCGACAGGTTGATATAGCCGAGCTCGCCACACTTGCGCGCAAACGCATCCTGGCCGTTTACCGGCCGTGTCGCGTCGGATGCATCGTGAAGCGCTTCCACCAGAGGCTCCAGCTCTTCAACCAAGACCTTGGTGTCGATCGGGCCGTCAGCATCGTGAATGAAACGCTCCAGATGATTCAGTGCGCTTCGTGCGTCGATTAGCCGCATGTGGCCGGGAAGCGAGAGCTCGTAGCGGTCGATGATGGGCATTGCATAACCTCCTGGTGATTGTGTATTCCATTCCCCGGGGTTGATCGGGGGCGGTGCTTTTGACAGCGGCGCGAACCTTAGCGGCACCGGCAGCCCGGGCAAAGACCAAAGTTGTAACGGTTACAAAAAAATGGCGATTGAACTTTTTGCGATTGTTACTGTATAACGTATTACATGATTTCTTACATTTGGAGAGCGCCATGAAGCCCGATATCCATCCTGAATACCGCCAAGTCCTGTTCCACGACACCGCCGCCGACGTGTTTTTCCTGATTGGTTCAACAGTCGACACTGACCGCACGCAGAAGCACAGCGATGGCAACACCTACCCTTATGTCGCCCTCGACGTGTCCAGCGCTTCGCACCCGATGTACACCGGGCAGCAGCGCAAAACCACGACCGAAGGCCGTATTGCAGGCTTCAACAAGCGCTTTGCTACATTCGGCTCCGGCGCGAAAAAAGATTGATGGCTGCGCACTTTTCGTACGTCGGGCGTCGACTTATCTGACGTTCGACATGCGGAGTTTCTTCAGCTTACGCATCCGCAACATCGGATAGGGCCGTCCCAGCCCGTCCACCTCCGAACGCCCCACCACCTCGAATCCCTGCTTCTCGTAGAACCCCAGCGCCTGAGGGTTTTGTTCGTTGACGTCGAGCTCAGTGACCTGAAAGTGCTCGATGGCATACTCGAGAAGTTTCTTACCCAGCCCCATCCCCCGATACGCCGGGGCGATGAACAGCATCTCCAGTTTGCCCGGCGTGGTGCCACCAAAACCGGTGATCTGCAGCTGGGAGTCGCGTGTGCAGAACAGATTCACGGCGTCCAGGTACTGGGTCTCCAGCAGATTCCTGAGCAACGAGATGTAGTCTTCTGGCAAAAAGTCATGGGTGGCGCGAACTGAGGCTTCCCACACACGGGTCAGTTCGGCGTAGTCGTGCTGTTTAGGCAGATAAATGACCGATTGGTGGGTCATGTCGCCTCGTCTCCTGTTCTTTTCGTTTTCCTGATGTGGAGACGATAGCCAGAAAAAACAAACCCCGCCGTTTGAAGGGCGGGGTTGTCCAGGGAGAGCTTGCGGCTGGATGCCATTCCTGGCGGGAGCTGGCTTGCTGGCGAATGAGGTGTGTCAGTCAACGAATCCGTCACTGATCTACCGCTTTCGCGAGCAAACATACAACACGCACATCTGGCCGTCCGGAATGTCAGACAGGCTCGGCCCAGAGGTCGTACTCGTCGGCATCGATCACACGGCACAGGACCTTGTCGCCTGGCTTGAGATCGCGATCGCTTTCCACGAACACATTGCCGTCGATTTCAGGTGCATCGAAAAACGAGCGGCCGACGAAGCCCTGTTCGTCCACTTCGTCGATCAACACTTCGATTTCCTTGCCGATCTTCATTTGCAGGCGTGCGGCGCTGATGGCCTGCTGGTGCGCCATGAAACGGTCCCAGCGGTCCTGCTTGACGTCCTCCGGCACGATCGGGGCGTCCAGCAAATTGGCAGGCGCACCTTCGACCGGCGAGTACTGGAAGCAGCCCACGCGGTCCAGCTGCGCTTCGGTCAGCCAGTCCAGCAGGTATTGGAAGTCTTCTTCGGTTTCGCCCGGGAAGCCGACGATGAACGTCGAACGGATGATCAGATCCGGGCACTGTTCGCGCCAGTTCTTGATCCGCGCCAGCGTCTTGTCTTCGAAGGCCGGGCGTTTCATCAGCTTGAGGATCTTCGGGCTGGCGTGCTGGAACGGAATGTCCAGGTACGGCAGGATCTTGCCCGCCGCCATCAGCGGAATGATCTCGTCCACGTGCGGGTACGGGTAGACATAGTGCATGCGCACCCAGACGCCCAGCGAGCTCAGGGCTACACACAGTTCGGTCATGCGCGTCTTGACCGGCTGGCCGTTCCAGAAACCGGTGCGGTATTTGACATCGACGCCATAGGCGCTGGTGTCCTGAGAGATGACCAGCAGCTCTTTCACCCCGGCCTTGACCAGACGCTGCGCTTCATCGAGCACATCGCCCACCGGGCGGCTGACCAGCTTGCCGCGCATCGACGGGATGATGCAGAAACTGCAGCTGTGGTTGCAGCCTTCGGAAATTTTCAGGTACGCGTAATGGCGCGGCGTCAACTTGATGCCTTGTGGCGGCACCAAGTCGATCAGCGGGTTGTGGTCGAGCTTGGGCGGCGCGGCGTCATGCACGGCATTGACCACTTGCTCGTATTGCTGCGGACCGGTCACGGCCAGCACGCTCGGGTGTACGTTGCGGATGACGCTCTCGTCCACGCCCATGCAGCCGGTGACGATCACTTTGCCGTTTTCCGCCAGGGCTTCACCGATGGTGTCGAGGGACTCGGCCTTGGCGCTGTCGATGAAGCCGCAGGTGTTGACCACTACGACGTCGGCATCCTCGTAGGTGGGAACGACTTGATAGCCTTCCATCCGCAGCTGAGTGAGGATGCGTTCGGAATCGACCAAAGCCTTCGGGCAACCGAGGCTGACAAAGCCGACCTTGGGGGCGGCAGGCGTGGTGACGATGGACATTGACTAACCTCGGCGTGGATATGCCTGGGCGACTGGCCGAGGCATCGACTGGGCGCTTGGCGCGCCTCTGATCAAAAAGTGCGCAATTCTAGCGATCAGTCCCGCGATTGACCAGCGTTATACCGAGAATTACGACGAGTGCTGCGCTATGCTTCGCGGCGTTGAACCCGGTGGCCCTTGTCGGCCGGGAGAATCGGAATTTACCGGTGCGCGGTGGGTCAATCGGACAGCAGCGTGCCGCGGTGCTCGAGTCATGGTTTCAGGAGTGGTAAATGGGTCACGCAACGAGTCAGGCAGAGGCTGGGCAATCATCGGTCAAACCGTTGAGTTTGCTGGTGGGAGCGGTGGGGGTGGCGTACGGCGATATCGGTACGAGCCCGTTGTACACGATCAAGGAAGTCTTTGTTGGCGGTTATGGCGTGCAGGCGAGCCACGATTCGGTGCTGGGTATTCTCTCGCTGATTTTCTGGGCGCTGGTGTGGGTCGTGTCGTTCAAGTACATGGCCCTGGTACTGCGCGCCGATAACGACGGCGAAGGCGGCATCATGGCCCTGACGGCACTGGCTCGCCGGGCGTCGGCGAAATTCCCGAAGTTGCAGGCGACGATGATTGTCTTCGGCCTGTTCGGCGCGGCGCTGTTTTACGGCGACAGCATGATCACCCCGGCGATCTCGGTATTGTCAGCCGTCGAAGGGATGGAGCTGGCGTTCGACGGCCTGGATCATTGGGTCGTGCCGATTGCCTTGATCGTGCTGGTGGGGCTGTTTCTCATCCAGCGTCACGGCACCGCGCGAATCGGCGTAATGTTCGGGCCGATCATGGTCCTGTGGTTCGTGACACTTGGGGTGCTGGGCATTCATGGCATCGTCCAACAGCCTGAAGTGCTGCACGCGGTCAATCCGGTGTGGGCCGTGCAATTCTTCATTGATCACCCCGGCATCGGCGTTACCGTACTGGGCGCCGTGGTGCTGGCGTTGACCGGTGCGGAAGCCCTGTACGCCGACATGGGCCACTTTGGTCGCAAACCGATCTCCCGTGCCTGGTTTGGCCTGGTACTCCCTGCGCTGGTGCTCAACTATTTCGGCCAGGGCGCGCTGGTGATCGAAGACCCCGAGGCCGTGCGCAACCCCTTTTATCTGTTGGCACCGAGCTGGGCGTTGCTGCCGCTGATCGGCCTGTCGACGCTGGCAACCATTATCGCGTCGCAGGCGGTAATCTCCGGCGCGTTCTCCATGACGCTCCAGGCCATCCAGCTCGGCTACATTCCGCGCATGTACATTCAACACACCTCCAGCGACGCCCAGGGCCAGATCTACATCGGCGCGGTGAACTGGTCGCTGATGGTGGGCGTGATCCTGCTGGTGCTGGGTTTCGAATCCTCCGGCGCATTGGCCTCGGCGTACGGCGTGGCTGTGACTGGCACCATGTTGTGCACGACCATTCTGGTGGCCTCGGTCATGCTTTTGGGCTGGAAATGGCCACCGTTGCTGGCGGTGCCGATCCTGGTGGGTTGCCTGTTCGTCGATGGCCTGTTCTTCGCCGCCAACGTGCCGAAAGTGGTGCAGGGCGGGGCTTTCCCGTTCTTGGCCGGTATCGCGCTGTTCATCCTGATGACCACCTGGAAGCGCGGCAAACAGCTGTTGGTCGACCGCATCGACGAAGGCGGTCTGCCCTTGCCGATCTTCATCAGCAGTATCCGTGTGCAGCCGCCCCATCGTGTGCAGGGCACCGCCGTGTTCCTGACTGCGCGTCCGGACGCAGTGCCTCACGCCTTGCTGCACAACCTGCTGCACAACCAGGTGCTGCACGAACAAGTGGTCCTGTTGACGGTGGTCTATGAAGACGCCCCCAGGGTTCCGGCCGCACAGCGTTTCGAGGTCGAGGCGTACGGCGAAGGCTTCTTCCGCGTGATTCTGCACTTCGGCTTCATCGACGAGCCGGACGTACCGGCAGCGTTGAAGCTGTGCCATCTGCCCGATCTGGACTTCAGCCCGATGCGCACCACGTACTTCCTCAGCCGAGAGACCGTGGTGTCGACCAAACTGGCCGGGATGGCCCGCTGGCGCGAAGGTTTGTTCGCCTTCATGCTGAAAAACGCCAATGGCAACCTGCGCTTCTTCAAGCTGCCGTACAACCGGGTGATTGAGTTAGGGACGCAGGTGGAGATGTAAATCGCGAACGAGGCGCTGCGCTTTTGATTCTGGCCGGAGACCGTAGGCGCGCAGCGTGCTCGCGATCGGCGACGCAGTCGTGTCGTAAAACCATGCGGCACCGAGACGCCTGACACAGCGTATCCACCGATTGACTGGCGCCTCGCAACAGATCGCCCGATCGCGGTCCGCAGCAAGCTGGAAACCTACGCCCTCCGGGCAGAAGCTCACAGGGATAAAAAATCCCCGCAATCTTACGAGTGCGGGGATTTTTTGTGGCCAGAGATTCAGTCGGCGTTAGCTGACTCGGGTGCTTCCTTGCCTTTCCACTTGTCGATGACCGCGATCAGGCGTTTGGCGAGGGAAGGGTAGTTCTCGTCGAAGTGGTGGCCGCCGGGGAGCTGTATTTTCTCGCCTGGGGCAGTGGCTTCGGTACAGCCGCTTTCGTCTTTTTCTTCCACGCCGTAGACACACAGCACCTTGTCACCCGGCAACTTGGCCATTTCCGGGCCGGTGGCGGCTTCTTTGCCGGAGGCGCCGAGCCAGCCTTCGACGGCAATTTCGAAGCTGCCGCTGCGGGCGAAGGCGAGGAGGATGATGCCATCCACGCGTGCTCGGTCGTCTTCCGGCAGACGGTTGTAGATGGCGGGCAGCACGTCGGCGCCGAACGAATAGCCGGCGAGCACGAAATGCTTGGCGCCCCACTTCTGCCGATAGTGGGCCATTAGCTCACTCAAGTCAGTGGCGGTCTGCTCAGGGGATTTGTGTTCCCAGTAGTAGCGCAACGTGTCGATACCGACCACCGGGTAGCCGCCCGACTTGGCCATGTCCCCTGCAACGTCCTTGTCCAGGTCACGCCAGCCACCGTCCCCCGAGAGGAACAGCGTGACCGTGTCGGAAGGCTGGCTCGACGGTACTTCGACCACGGGGATGTTCAGGCCGCCGCTGGCGTCGTCGGCAATCAGCAGATGGCGGACTTCGGTGTTCAGGATCTGCGGGTATTTGATGTCGTAGTCACTGATTTTGGTTTCCGCATTCGGTGTGTCGCGAACGAACACTGCGGTTTCGTCGTCAGGGCCATCGTTCCACGCCACGGTCCACTTGCCGTGGGCAGCGGCTTTTGGCGGCGGGACTTTGCAATCAGGCTGATTGAGCACGAAGTTCACCGAGATGGCCTGGGCCTTGTCGTTGTTCTGGTGGGCCAGCCAGTCCCAGGCCACTGAACCCCCGGCGCTGATCCCGGCGACGACGTCCGGTGCGCCGTCGAGCTTCTGCAGCGCGGCGTTGAAGGCCTTCTCCTGCAGCTGGCAATCGTCTTTGGGCAGAACGACCTGAATGACCTGAGCCGAGGCGTCGTAGCTCAGGGCGAGGACCTGTTTCTCAGTCATCGCGTCTTCAGTGGTCACGGCCAGGGCAACGCGGGTTTTGACCTTGGTGGACGGCGTCGCGCGAATCAATGCCGAACCATCGTCGAGTGTGATGCGTTCCAAGGTCGGTTGAGCCGGGGGGCGGTTCCATAGCCAGAAACCCAATGCCACCACCAGAATTACCAGGGCTGCGAGCAAAAAGCGCCAGTAGCGTTGAATCATCAGCGTTTCACCAATCCAGTCAGGCCACCCGCGATGAGGGCAGCGGTGTCTGCCAGTGCCACCAAAGGATCAAGTCCCGCGGGCACTGCCATATAACGAGGTTCCCAGTCAGGCTGGAATTTGTCTTTGAAACGACGCAGGCCCTGGAAGTTGTAGAGCTGCTCGCCTCGACTGAACACCATCGAACCCAGACGCTGGGTCAGCGGTGCGCCACGTCGTGGCTGCAGACCTGACAACGGCACCATCCCCAGGCTGAAGCGGGCGTAGCCTTCCTTCTTATAATGCAGAATCAGCCCGACCATCATGAACTCCATGGTCAACTTGGGAGCGTCTGGGTGCGAGCGCATCAGATCCAGACTCGCCAGATCATGCCGTGACGTTTCCAGCAGGTTCGAAAACGCGACCGGTTTGCCCTGGAAATGAACGATGGCGATGCGGAAGTGCTTGAGGTAATCCAGACTGAAACGCCCCAGTGAGAAGCCTTTCTCACGCACGTTCTTACCGGTCAGCCAGGCATCGGAAATCACTCTCAGCTCGTCCATCGGCGCCTGACCGACTTCGTAGATTTCCAGTGACAGACCGTCGCGACCACCCCGGTTCCAGGTGTAGCGCAGGTCTTTCATCTCCTTGCCTTTGGCTTCGATGTCAAACGCGTGCAGGTTGACGCGCGCCTCTTCCCCCAGCTTGATCGCGGTCAAACCGATATCCATGTAGAACGGCAGGTTTTCGGCGCGCACCTGATAGAACACTGGGCGGGCGTGGTGCACGTCGCACAGGTCGCGGAATTGCCAGATCAGCTCGGCGCGTTGTTGGGTCGGACCGATGGGGTCGTACAAGGCGACCAGACTGCGGCCGCGGTGGGCGTACATCAGAAATGCATTGCCGTCAGGGTGCAGCAGCACAGCCTTGTCGCCCGTCAGGACCAAACCGCCGTCCGGCTGATTGGACGCTTTGATGATCTCGGCAGCCTTGGCCAGTTGTGCTTCATCCGGCAGCACGATCTGTGGACGCGCCGTGCGCAGCAGCCATGTCAGCGAGACGATCACCAGCAACACGGCGCTGCCAAGCGCCGAACGCAAGCCCCGCGGGGCGTCGGCGTCCAGTGTGAACTGCCACCACAATTGATGGCTGTAAGGCACGTCCTGATAGGCGAACAGCAACAGCCAGAACGAGGCGCCCAGGACACAGATGCTGGCGACCAGATACAGGGGCGAGAACGGCAACTCAAACAGTCGGCTCGGGCGGTAAAACGAGCGACGGAAAATGGCCAGCAGGCATGCAGTGAGCAGCAGCAGGCTAGCCTCTTCCCAGTCAAACCCCTTGAGAATCGAGAGAATAGAGCCGACGAACAGCAAAATGGTGGTCAGCATCCAGGCCGCCGACAGACGTCGCCGCAGACCTTGCGCAAGCAACAGGCAGAGCACGCCGATCAGACTGGCGCCAAAGTGAGAGGCATCGATCAGCCGATGTGGAATCAGAAAGCCCAGGCTCTCAAGGCGCGTGTCGATTTCCGGCGTAGCCCCTGAAAACAGCAGCACGACGCCAGAAAGAAATACCAGCAATGCCAGGATCGGCGCGCCAAGACCCGACGCAACCCGCATGGCCTGACGCGCGAACAGAAAGCGCTTGGCTTCGCTGAACAGCAACACCAGACACGCCACCAATAGCGGCAAGACCACGTAGATCAGCCGATAAAGCAACAGCGCAGCCGCGAGCGGAGCCGCGCCCAGTTCATCGGCGAAGGCGGTGAGCAGAATGGCTTCGAAAACACCCACACCTCCTGGAACGTGGCTGAGCACGCCGGCGGCCAGAGCCAGCAGGTAAACCAGCAAAAAGGCACCGAAAGGCGGCGCGGACGGCAGCAGCAAATAAAGCACTGCGGCCGCTGCAGCAACGTCCAGCGCCGTGATCACCAGTTGCATCAGCGTCAGACGCAAACCCGGTAAGCGCAGGGTCCGGCGACCGGCGCGGACCAGCAGATTGTGCGGAATCGTCTGCTCAGGCAGCCGACGGCGATACACCGCAAAGCCGATGATCAGGCTCAGTGCCAAGACCGCCACGGCAATGGTCGCCAGCACCGGAACCGACAAATGCAGCGCGAGCGATGCAGCGGGTAAATCGCTTAGGGTTGCCAGGGCCGCCAACGGGGGAAGGGCGCATCCCAATGAAAGGCTGGCGAACAGCGTCATGTGGGCCACTTCGCCTGCGCCCAGGCCTAGCCGGGAATACAGGCGATAGCGCACGGAGCCGCCGGACAACATCGACAGGCCGACTGCGTTGCCAATCGCAAACGCGCAGAAGCCTCCCATCACCAAGGACTTGGGCGGCAGTTCAACGTTAGCGTATTTGCTGGCTGACCATTCGTAGCCCAGCAGGATGGTGAAACCTATTACCGTGGCCAGAACCGCACCCGCCAAGGAAGGCATAGGCACGCTCAGAAGCGAGTCTTGCAGAGCGTAGATATCGAGTTCGGTCAGCATGTGCCGACAGGCAATCAGCGCAAGGGCGAACAGAAGAATGGTGGCGGCCAACCCAATAGGCTGACGATATTTGCTCACCATTTCGCGTACACGCAGTCGGGCAGGAGGAGCCTGAGGGGTTTCCGGAACTGCTTCGTTTGAGTCGGACGGGTTGGCGCGCATCAATCACTCCTTGGATCGTGCGCGACAGAATGGGGGTATACAGCCAAGTTACCAATCCCTACGCAAAAAATAATTCAGGATGTTAGCGCTTCAACGTCTAACGGGCGAATACGGCAGCTGTGTCTCGAGACCCATGGGGCTCGTTTCGGTTTGTCCGACTATGTATCGGCAACGCCTGCGAAATCTGTCGCGGATCGAAACATACGGTAGCAACTCGGCAGTGACCCATGGGCGGTGACAACGGCATGTGACAAGCAATTATCCAGGCTGTTCGGGGCTTTTCGTCAGGGCAAAAAAAAGGCCACTCTTTCGAGTAGCCTTCTTTAAACGTTGGTTGCGGGAGCCGGATTTGAACCGACGACCTTCGGGTTATGAGCCCGACGAGCTACCAGACTGCTCCATCCCGCGTCTGTGAGGCGGCATTCTACAGCCGAACGGCAAGGTGTCAACCTTTAAACCTAAGGATCGACAAAATAACCACGTTCCTGTCGCTGGTTTGCCTAAGTCGCAGTCGGACAAGGCTTTTCTCGACAGCGCTGCGCGGCAGGGGCCATCCTTCATGAAAGATGTTTCACTTAGATGAAAATGCATTCCGTTTTCTGACGCGCACAAAAAAGCCACTCTGTTGAGTGGCTTTTTCGATGTTTGGTTGCGGGAGCCGGATTTGAACCGACGACCTTCGGGTTATGAGCCCGACGAGCTACCAGACTGCTCCATCCCGCGTCTGTGAGGCGGCATTCTACAGAGACACGGGAAAGTGTCAAGCTTATGACGGAAAAAAGTGCTTTTTCTTCAGGCGCTTAGGCACTGCGCGCCCCTCAGTCGCTCATGCAAGGGCAGGCCAGACGCGCTTATCAGCCTGATTGCCACGCCATTTCTTCTGACCCGAATTCTGTTCATTGGAACCGTCGGGCGTGTCAGACGGTGACGCGAGTGAGATACTGCGACACCGTTTTCCTACGACCGCACGACATGCCGCAGCGCAAAATCATCCATATCGACTGTGACTGCTTCTATGCCGCCATAGAGATGCGCGACGATCCCAATCTCGCAGGCAAACCGCTGGCCGTGGGTGGTTCGGCGGACCGGCGCGGCGTCATCGCGACCTGTAACTACGAGGCGCGGGCGTATGGTGTGCGTTCTGCCATGTCGTCACGTCACGCCGTGTCGCTGTGCCCGGACCTGACCATCGTCAAGCCGCGCATGGAAGCTTATAAAGAAGCCTCCAAGGAAATCCATACGATCTTTCGCGACTACACCGATCTGATCGAGCCTTTGTCGCTGGACGAGGCCTATCTGGATGTTTCCGACTGCAGCCACTTTGCGGGCAGTGCGACCCGGATAGCCCAAGACATTCGCCGGCGCGTCTCCAATCAATTGCACATCACCGTTTCTGCAGGCGTCGCGCCCAACAAGTTCTTGGCCAAAATTGCCAGCGATTGGCGTAAGCCCAACGGGCTGTTCGTGATCACGCCGGATCAGGTCGAGGATTTCGTCGCTGAGCTGCCGGTGTCCAAGCTGCATGGCGTCGGCAAGGTCACCGCGGACAAGCTGGGGCGGCAGGGGATTGTCAGCTGCGCAGACCTGCGAGGCTGGAGCAAGCTGGCACTGGCCCGTGAGTTCGGCTCGTTCGGCGAACGTCTGTGGAACCTGGCCCATGGCATCGACGAGCGTCCGGTGCAGAATGACAGTCGTCGTCAATCAGTCAGTGTGGAAAACACCTACGACACCGATCTGCCAGATCTGGCCAGTTGCCTGGAAAAACTCCCGGCATTGCTGGAAACCCTCGATGGGCGCATCGCGCGGATGGATACGCTGTATCGGCCCGGCAAGCCCTTCGTGAAAGTGAAGTTCCACGACTTCACCCAGACGACCCTTGAGCAGGCGGGGGCGGGCAGGGACCTGGGAAGTTACGAGCAATTGCTCGCCTTGGCATTCGCCCGTGGAGGAAAGCCCGTGCGACTACTCGGAATAGGCGTGCGCCTGCATGATCTGCGCGGCGCTCATGAACAGCTTCAGCTATTTAGCTGAAGGGTCGTTCAGTCGCTACCCGCGGGCACCGCGACCAGCCGCCCGGCGTCTCTGGCCAGCGCGCGCAGAAACTCATGCTGCAGCTGCGGATCGTTACGGGTCATCTCGATCAATGACTGCTCAAGATCGCTGGCCTCTTCTTCCAGGCCCAGTTCCGACAGGCGCTTGACCCGATGTACCCACTGGCTCACTTCGTCGTCTTCCAGGTCGTCGTAGATCAGGCCATGGGCTTCGATGAGTTTGCCGCGCAACGATTTGCTCAAAGGGAGAACGGCAACGGCTTGCACGTTTGACGGGTCGTCCTGAACCTTCAGCCCCAGCTGAGTCACACGACTGAGGTCCTGCTCGGCAAACGGACTGTCCAGCAGATTGATACGCAGCACGCCGTTCCGGTCCGTGGTCAGTTCGTTGGTATCTTTCCCCGACTTGATCTCTACCGGACTCTCGCTCCAGGGCAAGCTGGTGTGTTCGACCCGATGATCACGCTGAACCTCGTCGATGCCCGCCAGATTTTGTTGGGCTCGCCCGTGGGAGGGCGCATTCATGAACGGGTTGATGCCGGCGATGCCGTAACTGAGCCAGTCTTTCGTCACGCTGTCTGGAAGGCTGCCAAATGTCAGGACGTTCACGACGTTCGCGCCCACTCCCGCAACGACTGCTACAGCCCCCAGCGGAATTTCATAGATTTCACGCCAAGGCTGATAGGGGGTATAGCGGTCGTAATGACGGGTGACGTCATATTCGGTGATATCGAAGGTTTTCAGCTCGTAAATGCGGATGCGACGCTGCGGCAAGTCGAGAATCTTGGGTTCACCCACGTCGATCTGAAAGCTGTGATCGAGGAGTTTTCGGTCGATGCGCTCTTCGTGTTCGCTGCGTTGAGACAGATGGTTGGCGCAACCGCTGACGAGCAGGCTGCCGCACAAAGCAGCGCCCGCGAGGCGTGTGGAACTTCGCTTGAACATGAGATCTCTTGGTGCAGTGAGGCGTTACTGATGAGCGAAGGCGCGCCCGGGGATGCGGGCGCGCCTGGCACTCAGCGGTTGATCCGCCCTTTGATGTAGGACAGCACGTCAGCAACTGGCAAGGCCTGGGCTTCAGACTCGGTTCGGCTCTTGTATTCCAGATTGCCTTCAGCCAGGCCGCGGTCACTGACCACAATGCGATGCGGAATGCCGATCAATTCCATGTCCGCGAACTTGATGCCGGGGCTGGTTTTCTTGTCACGGTCATCCAGCAAGACGTCAAAGCCCGCCGCCGTCAATTCGCCGTACAGCTTGTCGGTGGCTTCGCGAACCGCATCGGTTTCGTAACGCAATGGCACCAGTGCGATCTGGAAAGGCGCCAAGGCGTCACTCCAGATAATGCCGTTCTCGTCGTTGTTCTGCTCGATGGCGGCAGCCACCACGCGAGACACACCAATGCCGTAGCAACCCATGGCCAGTGTCACAGGCTTGCCGTTTTCTCCCAGCACCTGGCACTTCATCGCTTCGCTGTACTTCGTGCCCAGCTGGAAAATGTGTCCGACTTCGATGCCGCGTTTGATGATCAGCGTGCCTTTACCATCAGGGCTCGGATCGCCTTCGACGACATTGCGCAGGTCGGCCACTTCCGGAACAGGCAGATCACGCTCCCAGTTGACGCCGAAATAGTGTTTGTCATCGATGTTCGCGCCGATGCCGAAATCGCTCATCAGCTCGACCGAGCGGTCGATGATGCAAGGCAGTGGCAGGTTCAACGGGCCGAGCGAGCCAGCCCCCGCGCCGATGGCATCACGCAATTCAGCCTCGCTGGCCATGACCAGCGGGTTGGCCACGAGCGGATGGTTCGCGGCCTTGATCTCGTTGAGTTCGTGGTCGCCACGGACGATCAGCGCAATCAGTTTGCCTTCTTCAGCTGCATGAACCACCAGCGTCTTCACGGTTTTTTCGATGGCCAGGCCGAATTGCTCGACCAGCGCAGCGATGGTCTTTGCGTTCGGTGTGTCAACCAGACGCAGTTCCTCAGTAGCGGCCCCTCGGGATGTTTCCCGTGGAATAGCCTCGGCCTTCTCGATGTTGGCCGCATAGTCGGAACTGTCGCTGAACACGATGTCGTCTTCACCGGACTCTGCAAGTACATGGAACTCATGCGAACCGGCGCCGCCGATCGAGCCGTTGTCGGCGACCACGGGGCGGAATTTCAAACCCAGGCGGGTGAACACGTTGCTGTACGCCTGGTGCATGCGATCGTAGGTTTCCTGCAGGGAATCCTGAGTCGCATGGAACGAATAGGCGTCTTTCATGATGAACTCGCGGCCGCGCATCAAACCGAAGCGTGGGCGGATTTCATCACGGAATTTGGTCTGGATCTGGTACATGTTGATCGGCAGCTGTTTATAGCTACTCAACTCGTTGCGCGCCAGATCGGTGATGACTTCTTCGTGGGTCGGCCCTGCGCAGAAATCCCGGTCGTGACGGTCTTTCAGGCGCAGCAGCTCGGGGCCGTATTGCTCCCAACGGCCGGATTCCTGCCACAGTTCGGCTGGCTGGATGCCGGGCATGAGGACTTCCAGCGCTCCGGCGGCGTTCATTTCTTCACGAACGACTGTCTCAACTTTGCGCAATACACGCAGACCCATGGGCAGCCAGGTGTAGAGACCCGAGGCAAGCTTGCGAATCATGCCTGCACGAAGCATCAGCTGATGGCTGATCACAACCGCATCGTTCGGCGTTTCTTTTTGAGTTGCGAGCAAATATTGACTGGTACGCATGGTCGTCCGTTGTCGGTTGCTGTGACTGGGAAATGACCTGGCATTGTACGGGGCGGATACGGTCGAGTACAGGGCGGGGAGGGCAGCAAGGCGGGTAGGATCTGGGCTTTCATTAAAATGAAAAAGCCCGGCGCTAGGCCGGGCTTTCATACAGCGACTGTCAGACAGTTCTATTACAGAACCGAAATCGGGTAGTCGACGATCAGACGGAACTCGTTGACATCGCCTTCGCCCTCGTCCGTGTTGGCGCGGTGGAACGCTTGACGGATGCGGAACGACAGGTCTTTGGCCGGGCCGGTCTGTACGACGTACTTGGCCTCGACGTTGGTCTCGTGGTGGCTACCGTCAGCACCGTACAGACCCGTGTAGGTGCTGTTCGATGGAGTGTGAGTGCCATCAATGTCAGTACCGCTGACGTAACGCGCCATGAAGCTCAGGCCTGGCACACCGTATGGTGCCATGTTCAGGTCGTAGCGAGCTTGCCAGGATTTTTCACCTGGGGCGTTGAAGTCAGAGTATTGAATCGAGTTCGCCAGGAAGATCGAGTCGCCACCGCGGTTGTTGTCGCCGATACCGATGTAGTCGAATGGGGTATCGCCGTTAACTTTCTGGAAGGCCAGAGTCAAGGTATGTGCAGCCAGGAACGAGTAAGCCGCAGACAGCGAGTAGGCGTTGTTGCTGATGTCGCCTGCTTTTTTGCTGCCAGTGTCCTGGGTGTTGTAGTAGTTGAAGTCGAAGGCCAGGGATTGGTCATCGGTCAACGGCAGTGCGTAGTTCACGTTGCCGTAGTACTGATTCCACACGTCTTCCAGTTTGTTGTAGTAGAAACCAACGCCCAGGTTGTCGGTGACAGCATACTTACCGCCGCCGTAAGTGGCGGATTTGGAAGTGACGCCGGCATAAGTCGCCCAGATTTCACCATCACGGTTGGTTTCGTCCTGGCTGGTGCCGGAGTAGAAACGACCTGCTTCAACGTCGAGACCTTTGATCTCACTGCTCTGCAAGGTGATACCGCTTGCAGTTTGTGGCAACAGGCGAGAACCGCCTACTGCGAACACAGGGTTCTGCGGCTGCATGTCGCCGATTTTCAGTTCGGTTTTCGAGACGCGGAATTTAACCGCTGCACCGGCTTTGCCGAAGCTGTCTTCGTTGCGACCCTGGCTGTCAGTCACCAGGTTGCCCGAACCGGAGTACTTGTCGGAGCCGTCCAGCTTGAAGCCAGCGTAACCGAATGCATCGATACCCACACCGATCAGACCTTGGGTGTAACCGGAGCTGAAGTTGCCCCAGAAACCTTGAGTCCAGTCCTTGTCGTCAACAGCACCATTCATTTTGTCGCGGTTGTAGTAGTAGTTGCGGGCTTTGACGTCCAGCTTGCTACCTTCTACAAAACCAGTGGCTTCAGACTGGTCGCTTACGAATGCCGCAGCCGATGCCAATTGGGTGCTGGCCGCAGTAACTGCCAGTGCGATTGCGCTCCACTTCATCACTCTCATCGTGACTTTGCTCCTTTGGTTTTAAGAAGAGTACTGCCGTCCACCTGTTTTTTTATCTGGGCGGCTCTTTCTTTTTGGTGTCGGCGAAACTTATAGCACGCTGACATTATTGGCGATAGTTACCGACCTATCCTTTCAATTTCTTTACGGCCATGTCGCAAAACAGCTCTGTCCATGTCGCTACTGAACAGCTCCTTATCTCTAAGACGTACAACTACTGCGGTACTTTCCGATGGTCGGGTTACGTATCCGTTGCGACCTTCACCCCCCTCATCCAAGCCCCCAGAAGCCTGTTCGCCATTTTTTCCTTGACCGCTGAAGCGCGTGTTGAACGCTAGATTTTTGGTCCTGTGGGTGACAAAGCAACAACCGTGCTCAAAGTTCCGCACAACGTGAAAAAAACGTTGAGAGAACCCTGGTTACCTTCGAAATGCGTCCTAAGTCCATGTTTCTAAACGCTAAAAAAATTCTGAAAATTTCCGCTTGTGCGGCGCAAGTACATGAGGTTAGCGCTTCTAAATGTCACTGACGTTACCTGTTACCGCCAGAATGTGGGTAAACGGCGGATAGGGCTGTCAGAAAAATCCGCGCGGTGAGTCGTTTTGGTGCATGTCAGGTGTTTTTTGCCTGTGTTTGGTACGGTCGTCTGCAAAGCGTAGGGTTGCTTGACCAGGACGTTAAGACCCCAAGCGAGGCTAGTTAGTCAAGCGATTGAATTGCAAGGTCTGGCCGATCGTCGCTCAAGCCTGCATAGGCTGTGTTTTCGTCGTGAAAACCGCATCATCCCGGTGCGGGTCAGTGTAAGTCGTTCGATTCTGGTGCGTGTAGCAAAGGGCGCTGTTGCTGACTCTGAATCAACAGTACATGCGCAAAATGGCGCGTATGCTCACGCTGGCGTGATTCCGCGGTTATTCCCGAGTATCCTGCTTAGCATTGACGAGTCGTATCACTTGTTACCCTTTAGTTCGACAGCCAAATCGGCCATCAGGAGTTCAAGCGTGTTTGTTCTGGATCAACGTTTATTGCAGGACACATTGCCCGTAGGGGATTTTCCCCTGTGTCGGCTGCTTCTGTCGAACGATTCGCAATATCCCTGGTTCATACTGGTGCCGCGCAAGGCTGATGTTAGTGAAGTCTTTCAGTTGTCGGATGACGAACAGTTGCAGTTGTGGAAAGAGACCACCTCGTTATCCCGGACGCTTCAGCAGGTGTTCGAGGCTGACAAAATGAATGTCGCTGCGCTGGGGAACGTCGTCAGCCAGCTGCATATGCACGTCATCGTTCGCCGCAGGGGCGACATCGCATGGCCTGCGCCTGTCTGGGGCAAGCACCCCGCAGTCGCGTATACGGCCGACGAGGCGCTCGACGTAATCGGTCGGTTAAAAGCCGCGCTCGCAACTGATCTTACTTTTGTGGAGGTGGCGAATGACGCTTGAAGACCGGGTAACGGATCTTGAGACACGCCTGGCTTTTCAGGACGACACCATTCAGGCCCTCAACGATGTGCTGGTCGCCCAGCAGCGGAGTCTGGAACGCATGCAGCTGCAAATGGCGGCGTTGATCAAGCGGCAAGAGGAGATGGGTGGGCAGTTCGAGGCATTCGAAGAAGAATCACCACCCCCTCATTATTAAGCGAAAAAAAACCGCGCCCTGGAGCGCGGTTTTTTTTGGGGGGGACTAACGGCGGGGCAGCGCAGCGATGACGTCTTCTGCTTGCAAGCCTTTGTCGCGGTTCATCACCGAAAACTCCACGCGCTGACCCTCGACCAGTACGCGATGGCCTTCACCGCGGATGGCTCGAAAATGCACGAAAATATCGTCGCCAGAGTCACGGGAGATGAAGCCGAAGCCTTTGGAGGTGTTGAACCACTTAACCGTGCCGGTATCACGCTGGCCCAGTTCATGTGGCTGTGGCGATGCAGACGGTGAGGACTTATAGAAGCTGACCCCAAGGTGGATGGCGACTGCAACGACCAGTGCCAGAAGGCTGACCAGCACGGCCGGTTGCCCTGCGATGGTTTCCAGCGGAACAAGCAACGTCAGGATTTGCAGCACCACCGCCAGCACCAGCAATGCGCTGACCAGATTTTGCAGTTGATGACGTGGACCTTTGTTCCAGTAGGGGATCACCGGCGCGACGATGAGGTTGATCAAGCCAAACAGGGCCAGGTACAACGCTTCGGGATGGGACAGGTAAGAAGACAACGCTTCACTACGCAGGCTAGGTATGAATGAAAGCAGCAGGGCAGCTGCGCCCGTTAGCAAGTGGACTATTTTCAACATTTTGATGACTCACATTTAAGAAGGATCACGATAAGAGGCTGTTGACTGTCGGTACGCTTCGGAGAAAAAGGAGGCGTGATGCACGAAGGCCAACTCAGCCTGTGCGCTACAGCCTGATGGCTTGTCAGTAGCGGCACCTCCGTATTTAACAGCAAAGCGCAGAGCTACTCAAATCAAGCGCTTAGCGCCGCTGATCGCGGAAGATGATGGCTATTTGTCTCCGAATCGCCGTCGCAGGTCAGAGGCCCGATTCAGAGGCGTCTACAGCGGCGGATGCGGTCGTTCAGCGATTCACCCACTTGGGCTAGCCGTGTTGCGCCGATAAGGCTGCGCCGTTGCTCGGGTCTTGTTAGAGTGGTCGACAGGTTTTTTGAAGCGATCATCATATAAAGAGGACGTAGCATGGCAATCGATATTGGCATCAGTGAAGAAGACCGCAAGTCCATTGTGGACGGTCTTTCCCGCCTGCTGGCAGATACCTATGTGCTGTATCTGAAAACCCATAACTTCCACTGGAACGTCACCGGTCCAATGTTTCGCACCCTGCACCTGATGTTCGAGGAGCAGTACAACGAGCTGGCGCTGGCGGTGGACCTGATCGCAGAACGCATTCGTGCGCTGGGCTTTCCTGCACCAGGCACCTATTCGACGTATGCCCGCCTGTCCTCGATCAAAGAGGAAGAAGGTGTGCCTTCTGCGGAGGACATGATTCGCTCATTGGTAAGCGGTCAAGAAGCCGTTACGCGCACTGCTCGTGGGATCTTTCCGCTTTTGGACAAGGTAAGCGATGAGCCTACCGCCGATTTGCTGACCCAGCGTATGCAAGTGCACGAAAAAACTGCGTGGATGCTGCGTGCAATGCTCGACGAAAAATAACTGCAGTGATTCATGAGCGGCGTATCTTGCCGCTCATGCCCTCCTCAGCCTTTTAGTCCCCCAATCAATTGACGGTTTTGAACCTGCAAATATCTGCGTGAGTGTATATGCGGATGATTTTGCAGCTGAAACGTTTAAGTTATTCTTGACTCGCTATTTTTCAGGAATTTTACGGAAGTGCTATGACGTCCTCGGCGTCGTTAAAAAATACATATGTAACACCTAATTTCTTGCGAGCTGTTTCCTGAGTTTTGACCTCCAATTTTCTCCTTCTATTTGTGGTGATCTCCTACGTTTCCTGAGTGCTCCTTCTGCTGGCGAACCCCCCGTGAATAGGGCTTGATAGGCACGTCATTTATTTGAGTTCAAATGTTTCTATCGTTGCGCTCGAAACTGCATCAAGGGGAAATCCATGAGTCAAAATGCCGCAAGGGAGGTACACGATGTCTACCGATGTTTTAAAATTCCAAACGATCCTTTCGTCGAGGATTTCAATATGGATCTGGCGCAGCCGCAGTCTCGCTCCGTGAGGCTTAACGGTCTTGCCACCTGTTTGCGTCTGGAGGGGGTGTACTGGAATATCTTGTCTGAGATTGCCCACTGCAACAGCTGCTCGATCAATGCCGTGTTGTCACATGTCGATCGGGAAGTTCATCTGCGATACGGCGGCGTGAAGAATTTCAGTGGATTGATTCGCGTGGTGTGTGTGACGCATCTGTTGAAGGCCGAAGGCCTCCAGTTGTCGTCTGCCTGACGTACAGGGCACTCATTCTCCGCAGCCGCGCACTTGATGGGTGCGCCGGTTGCGACGGTCGTCCGGAGGCAGGAATAAACGTGCCCCGGACGACTTCTTGGTCTCTATCGGCCGGCGCGGCTGCACAGCCTTGATTAACCCTATATAATCCCCCGCCTCACTATGGAAGGCAGAGACAGACCGTCAGGTTGTACTGCATGCCAACGCTCCTGCACCATTGCCCATTGGCGACGGGCGAGAGCTCCACCGAATTCCGAATGACGAGAAGTGAATACACGATCATGATGCGCAGCCATTATTGCGGCCAACTGAACGAAAGCCTGGAAGGCCAGGAAATTACCCTTTGTGGATGGGTTCACCGTCGCCGTGACCACGGGGGGGTGATTTTCCTCGACATCCGCGATCGTGAAGGTCTGGCTCAAGTGGTCTTCGATCCTGATCGCGCTGATACCTTCGCTATCGCCGATCGCGTTCGCAGCGAATACGTCGTCAAGCTGACCGGCAAGGTCCGGGCCCGGCCAGCGGGTGCGGTCAACCCGAACATGGCCTCCGGCGCCATCGAAGTCCTGGGTTACGAGCTGGAAGTTCTGAACGAATCGGAAACCCCGCCGTTCCCGCTGAACGAGTACTCCGACGTCGGCGAAGAAACCCGTCTGCGTTATCGCTTCATCGATCTGCGTCGCCCCGAGATGGCCGAGAAGCTGCGCCTGCGCTCTCGCATCACCTCCAGCATTCGCGGCTTTCTGGACAGCAACGGCTTCCTGGACGTCGAAACCCCGATCCTGACCCGCGCCACGCCTGAAGGCGCGCGCGATTATCTGGTACCGAGCCGTACCCACGCGGGCAGTTTCTTCGCCCTGCCGCAGTCGCCTCAGTTGTTCAAGCAACTGCTGATGGTCGCTGGATTTGATCGCTACTACCAGATCGCCAAATGCTTCCGTGACGAAGACCTGCGTGCCGACCGTCAGCCTGAGTTCACTCAGATCGACATCGAAACCAGCTTCCTCAACGAAGCCGACATCATGGGCCTCACTGAGAGCATGATTCGCAAGCTGTTCAAAGAAGTGCTGGATCTTGAGTTCGGCGACTTCCCGCACATGACCTTCGAAGAGGCTATGCGCCGCTACGGCTCCGACAAACCTGACCTGCGCAACCCGCTGGAACTGGTGGACGTTGCCGATCAACTCAAAGATGTCGAATTCAAAGTCTTCAGCGGCCCTGCGAACGATCCGAAATGCCGCGTGACCGCACTGCGCGTTCCCGGTGCGGCGAGCATGCCGCGCAGCAAGATCGACGAGTACACCAAGTTCGTAGGCATCTACGGTGCCAAAGGCCTGGCGTACATCAAGGTCAACGAGCGAGCGAAGGGTGTTGAAGGCCTGCAATCGCCGATCGTTAAAAACATTCCTGAAGCCAACCTGAACGTGATTCTGGATCGCGTTGGCGCGGTCGATGGTGACATCGTGTTCTTCGGCGCCGACAAATTCAAAATCGTCAGCGAAGCGTTGGGTGCGCTGCGTATCAAGCTGGGTCACGACCTGAATCTGCTGACCTGCGAGTGGGCGCCGATGTGGGTCGTTGATTTCCCGATGTTCGAAGAGAACGAAGACGGCAGCTTCACTGCGTTGCATCACCCATTCACTGCGCCGAAATGCTCGCCTGAAGAGCTGGAAGCCAACCCGGCGACCGCGCTTTCCCGCGCGTATGACATGGTGCTCAATGGTACCGAGTTGGGCGGCGGTTCGATCCGTATCCACCGCAAGGAAATGCAGCAAGCGGTCTTCCGTCTGCTGGGCATCTCCGAAGACGAGCAGCAGGAGAAGTTCGGCTTCCTGCTCGACGCATTGAAATACGGTGCGCCGCCTCACGGTGGTCTGGCCTTCGGCCTGGACCGTCTGGTGATGCTGATGACCGGCGCTCAGTCGATTCGTGAAGTCATCGCCTTCCCGAAAACACAGAGTGCTGCAGACGTCATGACCCAGGCACCAGGCGTCGTCGATGCCAAGGCCTTGCGCGAGCTGCACATTCGTTTGCGCGAAACACCCAAGGCGGAATAAGCGAAAGGGCAGGGCGGATCGTATCCGTTTCGCCCTGAAGCCCTGGCCCTTGATGGGCACAGAATCGAGTAAAGCGCTGCCGTTCGGGTAATCGAGCGGCAGCGTGCGTTTTCAAGGTTTGGAGCGTGTTATGGCTGGTCATTCCAAGTGGGCGAACATCAAGCACCGCAAAGAGCGTCAGGATGCCAAAAGAGGCAAGATCTTCACTAAGTGGATTCGTGAACTGACCGTTGCGGCCCGCCAGGGCGGTGGTGAGCCGGGTTCCAATCCGCGTCTGCGTCTGGCCCTGGACAAGGCGCTGAGCGCCAACATGAGCCGTGACATCATTGACCGCGCAATTGCGCGGGGTGCTGGCGCGACTGAAGCGGACAATGTCGAAGAGTTGACCTATGAAGGTTACGGGCCGGGCGGCGTCGCGGTGATGGTCGAGTGCATGACTGACAACCGCAATCGTACCGCCGCTGCCGTGCGTCACGCGTTCAGCAAGTGTGGCGGTAACCTGGGGACCGACGGTTCGGTGGCGTATCTGTTCGAGCGCAAGGGCCAGATCAGTTTCGCGCCAGGTGTCGACGAGGACGCTTTGACCGAAGCAGCCCTGGAAGCCGATGCCGATGATGTCGTGAGCCATGACGACGGCTCGATTGACGTGTTCACTTCGTTTACAGGCTTTTATGCCGTGCGCAACGCCTTGGAAGCTGCGGGCTTCAAGGGCGACGATGCGGAAATCGTCATGCAGCCAACGACCAGTGCAGAACTCGACTTGGACGGCGCCGAGAAAGTCCTCAAGATGATCGATATGCTCGAGGATCTGGACGACGTCCAGAACGTCTACTCCAACGCGGATATCCCGAACGAGGTAATGGAGCAGCTTGGCTGAGCCTCACCTTCGTCGGGTCATGAGGCCGGAGGCACGAAGCGTTGACTCGATCATCGCTATCGGCCTCCGGTTTCTGCCTTTATGCTGCGTTCAATCGTGCGCATCACTCCTCAAGCAGCAGGCGTTATGACTCTCATTTTAGGTATCGACCCCGGTTCGCGAATCACCGGCTTCGGTGTGGTGCGCGATACAGGCCGTGGCTGTGAATACGTGGCCTCCGGGTGTATTCGTACCGGCAGTGGTCTGCTGTATGAACGGCTTCAAATTGTTTACCGGGGTGTACGCGAGGTGATCCAGACGTACGGTCCCGTCACCATGGGCATCGAGAAGGTCTTCATGGCTCGCAATGCCGATTCGGCGCTCAAACTCGGGCAGGCTCGGGGCGCGGCGATTGTTGCGGCGGCTGAGGAGACGCTGGAGATCGCCGAGTACACCGCCACGCAAGTCAAGCAGGCCGTGGCAGGGACGGGTGGAGCGAACAAAGACCAAGTGATGATGATGGTCATGCATTTGCTGAAACTGACGCAAAAACCCCAGGTGGACGCTTCGGACGCGCTGGCCATCGCCCTATGCCATGCGCACACCCGCTCCAGCCTGATTCCACATGGTCTGAATACCGCGCGCAGTCGGGGTGGTCGTCTGCGTCTCTGATAGCATCATTCGCTTATATATTTTCACTTGCAGCTCACGTGAGTCCTGCAAACATGGCGACCGGGGTTTTCCCCGTTCCTCGTAGTGTCGGGCGACTGGAAAGGATTTGAAACGTGATTGGACGTTTGCGCGGTGCGTTGGTTGAAAAGCAGCCTCCGCACCTGCTACTCGATGTCGGCGGGGTGGGCTACGAAGTCGAAGTCCCGATGACGACCCTTTATCGCTTGCCGCACTTGGGCGAGACCGTGACGCTGCACACGCATCTGGTGGTCAGGGAAGATGCCCACTTGCTGTTCGGCTTTTACGAAAAGCGCGACCGCGAGATGTTTCGCGAGCTGATTCGTTTGAACGGGGTGGGCCCTAAGCTGGCGTTGGCCTTGATGTCGACGCTGGAGGTCGATGAACTGGTACGTTGCGTCCAGGCTCAGGACACCTCGGCGTTGACCCGCGTACCCGGGGTCGGCAAAAAGACCGCAGAGCGGCTGCTCGTTGAACTCAAAGACCGCTTCAAGGCTTGGGATGCATTGCCGGGCACGTTCGCGCTGGTGTCCGAAGGTCCGGGAGCTCCGCCTGTCGTGGCCACTGCCGAGTCGGACGCCATCAGTGCTCTGGTGTCGCTGGGCTACAAACCTCAAGAAGCCAGCAAAGCGATAACCGCCATCAAAGACAAGAATCTGAGCAGTGAAGACCTGATTCGCCGCGCACTCAAGGGGATGCTGTAAGTGATCGAAGCCGACCGCCTGATCGCCGCCACTGGCCGCGACCGTGACGAGCAACTGGATCGCGCCATCCGGCCACTCAGCCTGGCCGATTACATTGGTCAGCCCACCGTGCGCGAGCAAATGGAACTGTTCATTCAAGCAGCCCGGGGGCGTAATGAAGCGCTGGACCATACGCTGATCTTTGGCCCCCCTGGTCTGGGTAAAACCACGCTGGCCAATATCATCGCCCAGGAAATGTCGGTCTCGATCAAAAGCACATCGGGCCCGGTCCTCGAAAGGCCGGGCGACCTCGCGGCGATCCTCACCAACCTCGAACCTCATGACGTGCTGTTCATCGACGAAATCCACCGTCTCTCACCCATCGTCGAAGAGGTGTTGTACCCGGCGATGGAAGATTTTCAGCTGGACATCATGATCGGGGAAGGTCCCGCAGCGCGATCGATCAAGCTTGATCTCCCACCTTTCACCCTGGTTGGTGCAACGACCCGCGCAGGCATGCTGACCAATCCGCTGCGTGACCGTTTCGGGATCGTGCAGCGCCTTGAGTTCTACAGCACGGCAGACCTGGCTACGATCGTCTCGCGCTCGGCCGGTATCCTTGGTCTGCACATCGAAGACGAAGGGGCGTTCGAAATCGCTCGTCGTGCCCGGGGGACGCCTCGCATCGCTAACCGACTGCTGCGCCGGGTCCGGGATTTCGCCGAAGTGCGTGCTCAAGGGCAAATCACAAAGGCCATCGCCGATCTCGCGTTGAACCTGCTGGACGTCGATGAGCGTGGTTTCGATCATCAGGACCGGCGTCTGCTACTTACCATGATCGAGAAATTCGATGGGGGACCCGTCGGCGTCGACAACCTTGCCGCCGCCATCAGCGAAGAAAGACACACTATCGAGGATGTGCTGGAGCCCTATTTGATTCAGCAAGGCTATATGATGCGCACGCCTCGCGGTCGCATGGTCACTCGACACGCCTATCTGCACTTTGGCCTGAACATCCCTTCGAGAATGGGTGAGCGGTCAATTCCCGACGAGCTGGCTGACGATGTCGACGAATAAATGCGCTACCGACCGATTTATTCCGGTATTTGGTGGTCAGACGGGCAGTCGCGGCAATGTGCCTTGTGTCTGCTGATGAAAATCGATGAAAAACAGTTGCCTGGCCGGATTGGCAACCCAGGGAGTAAGCACTAGAGTATGCGCGCGCAAAACGGGGGGCAGTCGTTCGCACATCGCTGTCGCGTTTATTACGAGGACACCGACGCGGGTGGCATCGTTTACTACGTCAACTACCTGAAATTCATGGAACGGGCTCGAACCGAGCGGTTGCGGGCATTGGGCTTTGCCCAGTCTGCGATGGCAGGTGACGAGAACCTGTTGTTTGTCGTGCATTCCAGTGAGGCGCGTTATCACAAACCCGCCCGGCTGGACGACGAACTCCTGGTCAGCGCCGAAGTGATCGAATTGAACCGTGCCAGCCTGCGCTTTCACCAGCATGTCAGGCGGGCTGCGGATGATGTGCTGCTCTGCGAAGGGCAGTTTTTAGTGGCGTGTGTACGCGCCGATAGTTTGAGACCCCGGGCCATTCCCGAAACTCTGCGCGCGGCCTTCGCCGGTCAGAGCGGCGCGGGCACACATTCAGAGCAGGAGATACAGCGTGGAAGCTAACGTCGTCGACCATACCTCCATGTGGAGTTTGGTCAGCAATGCCAGCGTGGTCGTTCAGTTGGTGATGCTGATCCTGGTGGCTGCATCGGTCACTTCGTGGATCATGATTTTTCAACGCAGCTCCATGCTGCGCGCGGGGCGTCGTGCGCTTGACAGCTTCGAGGAACGTTTCTGGTCAGGCATCGACCTGTCCAAGTTATACCGTCAGGCGGGTAGCAACCCTGATCCTGATTCGGGCGTCGAGCAAATCTTCCGCGCTGGTTTCAAAGAATTCTCGCGCTTGCGCCAACAGCCTGGCGTCGATCCTGATGCCGTGATGGAAGGTGTGGCCCGTGCCATGCGCGTCGCGATTTCCCGTGAAGAAGAAAAACTCGAGCAGAGCCTGCCATTCCTGGCGACCGTGGGCTCTACCAGCCCGTATGTCGGTCTCTTCGGCACCGTCTGGGGGATCATGAACTCCTTCCGCGGCTTGGCCACTGCACAGCAAGCCACTCTGGCCACCGTCGCGCCGGGTATTGCCGAAGCGCTGATCGCGACTGCCATTGGCCTTTTCGCGGCAATTCCTGCAGTAATCGCCTACAACCGTTTCGCCGCTCGCGGCGAGAACCTGATCGGCCGTTACTACACATTCGCCGACGAGTTCCAGGCCATCCTGCACCGTAAAGTGCACACCAGCGAAGACTAAGCAGGTATTACACAATGGCTTTAATCGCTCGCGGTCGACGCAGCAAACGCAGGCCGGTCGCCGAAATGAACGTGGTGCCCTACATCGACGTGATGTTGGTACTGCTGGTCATTTTCATGGTGACGGCTCCAATGATTAACCAGGGCGTGAAAGTCGATCTGCCCAAGGTCTCCAGCGAGGCCTTGCCGCAGGACAACAACAATCAGGTCCTGACCATTTCGATCAAGGCTGACAAGACCTATTACTGGAACCTTGGCAGCGAAGTCGATACCGACAAGCAGATGGACAAGGCCATGACCTTGCCGCAATTGACCAGCGCCGTGACCAAGATCATTGCGGCGGGTCGTGACGCTGGCAAGCAAACCCAAGTCTTCATCCGCGGCGACAAATCCGTCGACTACGGTGCTGTCATGGGCACGATGGGCGGGCTGCAGAAAGCCGGTGTCGGGAACGTTGGTCTGATTACCGAGGCGCCCTGATGCAGCCAATTCGAGAGCCGACAGCCTCGGAAAGCTACTTCTGGCCCTCAGTCTGGGCTGTGGCGCTGCACGTCCTGATTTTTGGTCTGTTGTTCGTCAGCTTCGCGATGACGCCGGAGTTGCCTGAAGCGAAACCCATCGTTCAGGCCACGCTGTATCAGCTCAAGTCGAAAAGTCAGGCCACGACCCAGACCAACCAGAAGCTTGCTGGCGAGGCGAAGAAGTCCGCTGCGCGACAAACTGAAGTCGAGCAGATGGAGCAGAAAAAAGTTGAGCAAGAGGCGATAAAGGCGGCGGAACAAAAGAAAGCCGATGCCGCTCAAAAAGCCGAAGAACAAAAGGCTGAGGAAGCGAAGAAAGCGGAAGAGGCCAAAAAAGCCGATGACGCGAAGAAAGCCGAAGCCAAAAAAGCGGACGATGCGAAGAAAGCAGCTGAAGAGAAACAATTGGCTGATATAGCCAAGAAAAAAGCTGAAGACGACGCGAAGAAGAAAGCAGAGGAAGACGCCAAGCGCGCGGCCGCGGAAGAAGCCAAGAAACAGGCTGCCGAGGACGCGAAGAAGCAGGCAGCTGAGGATGCGAAGAAAAAGGCCGCCGAAGACGCGAAGAAAAAAGCGGCTGAGGATGCCAAAAAGAAAGCTGCTGACGACGCGAAGAAGAAGGCCCAGGACGCTGCCCGTAAATCAGCGGAAGAGAAGAAGGCGCAAGCATTGGCTGACTTGCTCTCCGACAAGCCGGAGCGCCAACAGGCGCTGGCCGATGAGAAGGGTGATGAAGTCGCTGGGAGCTTCGATGACTTGATCCGTTCGCGAGCTGCCGAAGGTTGGGCACGTCCACCTTCAGCGCGCAAGGGCATGACAGTCGTGTTGCAGATCGCCATGCTGCCGGACGGTACGATCACCTCGGTGACCGTGAGTAAGTCCAGCGGCGACGGTCCCTTCGACAGCTCGGCAGTAGCAGCGGTCAAGAACATTGGTCGTTTGACAGAGATGCAGGGGCTGAAACCTTCGGATTTCGCGCCTTACCGTTCATTCAAGATGACATTCACACCTGAGGATCTAGCCTTGTGATTAACCTTCTTCGAGGATTGCTTGTCGTGCTTTGCTGCGCAGCAGGTTTCGCCGCTGCCGACGAAAAGAACATTCTGGTTACAAGCGGCAGTGACCGCGCTACACCTATTGCGGTCGTGCCTTTTGGCCTGCAGGGCGGCAGCGTTTTGCCTGAAGACATGGCTCAGATCATCAGCAATGACTTGCTGAATTCGGGCTATTACTCGCCCATTCCAAAGGAAAACATGATCAGCCAGCCGAGCCAGGCAAGCGAAGTCATCTTCCGGGACTGGAAGGCTCTGGGCGCTCAGTACGTCATGGTCGGCAGCATTTCGCCTGCCGGCGGCCGTCTGCAGGTCCAGTACGCGCTGTTCAACGTTGCGACCGAGCAACAGGTGCTTACCGGTAATGTGTCGGGCACGACTGATCAGCTCCGTGACATGGCGCATTACATTTCCGATCAGTCATTCGAAAAACTGACCGGCATCAAGGGCGCGTTTTCGACCCGCATGCTGTACGTCACGGCCGAGCGTTTCGCGGCTAACAATACCCGCTACACGCTGCAACGCTCGGACTACGACGGCGCCCGTGCAGTGACGTTGCTGCAGTCCCGTGAGCCGATCCTGTCGCCGCGCTTCGCGCCGGATGGCAAGCGTATCGCCTACGTGTCGTTCGAGCAGAAGCGCCCGCGCATCTTCGTTCAACACATCGACACCGGCCGCCGTGAGCAGATCACAAACTTCGAAGGTCTGAACGGCGCACCTGCATGGTCCCCGGATGGCAGCAAGCTTGCGATGGTGTTGTCGAAAGACGGTAACCCCGAAATCTATGTGATGAATCTGGCGTCTCGTCAGCTTTCGCGTGTCACCAATGATTCGTCCATCGATACCGAACCTTTCTTTGGTAAAGACGGCTCTACTCTTTATTTCACGTCCGATCGCGGCGGCAAGCCACAGATCTATAAAACGAGCATTAATGGCGGTGGCGCAGAACGCGTTACTTTCATCGGCAACTACAACGCTAACCCTAAATTGTCGGCCGATGAGAAAACGCTGGTCATGATCCATCGTCAAGATGGTTTCACTAACTTCAAGGTAGCGGCTCAGGATTTGCAGCGCGGTAGCGTAAAAATCCTCACAGACAGCAACCTTGATGAGTCGCCTACTGTTGCGCCCAACGGCACCATGGTAATCTACGCCACCCGCCAGCAGGGCCGGGGAGTCTTGATGCTCGTGTCCATCAATGGACGCGTAAGGCTCCCGCTTCCTACCGCACAAGGCGAAGTCAGAGAACCTTCCTGGTCCCCTTACCTGAACTGACGCGGCGCTTTACGTTTTACTTAACACACTGGGGTTCATTAGGAGTTTCACGATGGAAATGCTGAAGTTTGGTAAATTTGCTGCACTGGCTCTGGCCATGGCTGTAGCTGTAGGTTGCTCGTCCAAAGGCGGCGACAATGCCGGTCAAGGCGCTGCTGTAGATCCAAACGCTGGCTACGGCGCTAACACTGGTGCTGTTGACGGCAGCCTGAGCGAAGAAGCTGCTCTGCGCGCGATCACCACTTTCTACTTCGAATACGACAGTTCTGACCTGAAACCAGAAGCCATGCGCGCTCTGGACGTTCACGCGAAGGACCTGAAAGCTAACGGCGCTCGCGTTGTTCTGGAAGGTAATACTGACGAACGCGGTACTCGCGAATACAACCTGGCACTGGGCGAGCGTCGTGCGAAAGCCGTTCAACGCTACCTGGTTCTGCAAGGCGTATCGCCAGCACAGCTGGAAATCGTGTCCTACGGTGAAGAGCGTCCAGTTGCTACCGGCAACGACGAGCAATCCTGGGCTCAAAACCGTCGCGTCGAACTGCGTAAGTAATTTGACATGCGAACGTGCCGCCGTGCTTTAACCGTTTTGGCTCTCACCCTCCCTCTTACAGCGATGGGTGCGGTTCCTGTGGTCGATGACAACTCTGGCTCTGCTGGTAGCAGTTATCCGCCATCGGGTTATGGTACGGCGGGCGCCTACGCCGGAGGTGGGGCCACGGCCCAGCCTTCGGCGCAAGGTCAGCTGTTCATGCAGTTGCAACAAATGCAGGATGAAATATCGCGCTTGCGCGGAATCGTCGAAGTCCAGCAAAACGACATTCAGCAGATGAAGCAAGAAGCGCTGGATCGTTACAAGGATCTCGACTCTCGTATCGGAGCTGGCGGCGCACCTGCTGCTCCAGCTGCCAATAATTCAGCTTCCGACGGTGGCGTTAACGCCGGCGGAGCCTCCGCTGCCTCTGCTGGTGCAGCTGCTGCCCAGGCATCTCAGACCAGCACGGAACCGGGTGATCCCGCGAAAGAAAAGCTCTACTACGATGCTGCTTTCGATCTGATCAAGGCTAAAGATTTCGATAAGGCCAGCCAGGCGTTCGCTGCTTTTTTGCGTAAATACCCCAACAGTCAATACGCGGGCAACGCTCAGTATTGGTTGGGAGAAGTGAATCTGGCCAAAGGTGATCTACAAGGTGCTGGTCAGGCTTTCGCCAAAGTCAGTCAGCTTTATCCGAAGCATGCCAAGGTGCCTGATTCTCTCTACAAGCTCGCTGATGTAGAGCGCCGCCTCGGTCATACCGATAAGGTCAAAGGTATTCTCCAGCAGGTTGTCGCTCAGTACCCTGGGACATCCGCTGCGCAATTGGCTCAGCGCGATCTTCAACGCCTCTGATACCCAATGCTTGACCTTGTATTCAAGAAAGCCGCGCGTTGCGCGGCTTTTTTCGTTAGAATCTCGCACCCGAAATTCCGGTATTGATTACGCTTCTGTGGATTCTGCTAGCGCAGGGTGTACGGAAGTGCCTGACGGAGGCGGATGGCCTGTTTAGCCGTTACGCCCGTGGCCCCTATGCAAGACACATTACGCATCACCGAAGTTTTTTACTCGTTGCAGGGTGAAACGCGCACGGCAGGCTTGCCTACCGTTTTTGTGCGCCTCACCGGATGTCCCCTTCGTTGTGGCTATTGCGACAGCGAATACGCCTTCAGCGGCGGCACGATCCAGACTCTTGATTCGCTCATGGACCAGGTTGCCAGCTACCGTCCGCGCTACGTCTGCGTGACCGGGGGCGAGCCGTTGGCGCAACCCAATGCCATCCCGCTTCTTCAGCGGTTGTGCGACGCCGGTTATGAGGTTTCTCTGGAAACCAGCGGCGCCCTGGACATCTCCAAGGTGGACCCTCGCGTCAGCCGCGTGGTCGATCTGAAAACGCCCGGCTCGAAAGAAGTCGCGCGCAACCGTTACGAAAACATCGCGCTCTTGACGCCTAATGACCAGATCAAATTCGTCATCTGCTCGCGGGAAGACTACGACTGGGCGGTCTCGAAGATCATCCAATACGGTCTCGAGCGCCGCGCCGGGGAAGTGCTGTTTTCTCCGGTGCACCGCGACTTGAACGTCCGAGACCTGGCCGACTGGATCGTCGCCGATAACCTACCAGTGCGCCTGCAATTGCAGCTTCACAAAATTCTCTGGGACGATGAGCCGGGACGCTGACATGAGTGAACACACAATGACTGAAAAACGAGCGGTGATTCTGCTGTCGGGTGGCCTGGATTCGGCCACGGTGGTTGCGATGGCAAAGGCCGACGGTTTTACCTGTTACACCATGAGTTTCGATTACGGCCAGCGCCACCGCGCCGAGCTCCAAGCGGCGGAGCGTGTCGCCAAAGATCTGGGTGTGGTCGAACACAAGGTGATCGGCCTTGACTTGAATGGCATTGGCGGCTCGGCCCTTACCGACAGCAGCATCGCAGTGCCGGAAACACCGGGCCAAGGCATCCCGGTCACCTACGTACCTGCGCGCAACACGGTGTTTCTGTCGTTGGCGTTGGGCTGGGCTGAAGTGCTGGGCGCGCGCGACATCTTCATTGGCGTCAACGCGGTCGACTACTCAGGCTATCCTGATTGCCGCCCTGAGTTCGTCGAGTCCTTTGAACGCATGGCCAACCTCGCGACCAAGGCTGGCGTAGAAGGCCAGGGCTTCACGATTCAGGCGCCGTTGCAGATGCTGAGCAAGGCCGACATCGTGAAAGCCGGAACACGCTTGGGCGTCGACTATGGGCTGACTGTTTCCTGTTATCAGGCCGACGATCAAGGCCGTGCTTGCGGCAAATGCGACAGCTGCCGCCTGCGCGCTGAAGGCTTCGCGGCAGCTGGCGTTGCCGATCCCACGCGTTATTTTTAATTTTTTTGATGGAGGGTGTTGAATTACTGAGAAAAATCAGTAATATACGCGCCACCACGAAGCGGGTCGTTAGCTCAGTTGGTAGAGCAGTTGGCTTTTAACCAATTGGTCGTAGGTTCGAATCCTACACGACCCACCATCTTCAAAACCCGAGAGGTCCACGTAAGTGTGAATTCTCGGGTTTTTTTTCGCCTGAACGAAAGTGGGGCTAAGGTCTGGAGGCAGATTGAAGCATTCGCCGAGGTGCAGACATGCAGCCGTCTGAGGCGAACCTTAGTTTCACGATGTCGTGATGTCAATATTGATCAGGCGGCTCACTCGGACGAACACGCAGCTCTTTGTCAACGAAAGTGGCCGGTTCGGGGCGAAAAATTGGTAAGGCTGGGCTAGACGAAATGTTCTGCAAGCCCGGACCGGAGGCGTTGGTGATTTGCTTACTGTCTTGCAGGCGCTGCGTCAGCGCCTGAGATTCGGGATGATTTGCTGACGTGTTTTCTCAGTCACCAGCTATACGACTTTATCCCGACCCGAGTGACCATCAGCGTCAAGAGCAACGAATGCTCGGACATCTCACCTTCAGGTGATGCCGGTGGTATTCCAAGTTCTTCCCACCAGGTCCCTGGACCGTCCCATGTTAACTCATGGCTCAAACCTGTTCCGGCCGGTTGCAGCGCCTGTTCAAGGCTGTAGCGCTCTGAGTTAAGGCTTTCTACGTGCGTCAGTAATTTGGATTCTGTACCAACCGCCCCAGTAGCCGCGATCGCTGTTGGGCCATGTTGAATCGGCGCCTGGTCCACTATTGGGGGGACTGCTACGGGCTCAGGCAACGCAATCATTGCAGCTGCTGGGGGAAGCGACGGCTCCGGCGTAGGAGGGGGGGATATCGAGACAGATTCATCGACGCGCCGCTCAAAAGTGATAGCGCCCTGCGTCATGCTCCTGTCGTGAAGAACCGACCGCATGTGTTCGTAGTCCACCTCGATGTAGCTAAGCGTAGTGGCGATGTTGGAGTGATTGAGCAGGCTCTTGGTCAGGTGAATGTTTCGCTCCGGCTGCCTCATCAGGTCCGTGGCAAGGGTGTGCCGGAAGCGATGTGGCGTCATGCGGATGCCAAGGTGTTGAGTGATCTTCTTGTACATGCCCTCGACCTGATCGGTATTCATGACCACGGAGCGGTAATGCCTGGAAAACCGATTCACGTTGAATAACTGATCATCCGATTCGAACCCCAACGCTTCAGCAGCATCCAGTAAGCGTCGAATATGCGGCTCCAGCCCCGGCATGATAGGGATCGAAAACTGCCGATGGGTCTTTTCGGTATCAGCCTCGACCATGATCATTCGGCTGTCCCAGTCAACGTCCTTGACGCGGATGCTGAGCAGTGCGTTGAGCCGGACGCCGGTGTAGTAGAACATCTCAAAGACGGCGAGCCAGAACCAGGCGGGGGTAATCCTGCTGCGCCTACCCGTCCGACGCTCTTCAGCCACCAGCGTTTTCAGCCACTCGCGAGCATGGCGGATGCCGTCGCGCACGATGGTTTTGCTAGGGCGTCTCGGTGGGATCACCGCTGTTTTTCGAAAAGGGGTTGATGGTGCTGTGTGCCAGCGTTCCCTGCTCGATGGCATACCCCCAAACCGTGCGCAGGTGGTTCGAATAGGTGTTCCAGCTTTGTTTGGCGAGCCCTCGATCGAGCTCCTGGCGGCGCCATTCCAGGATGGCTCGGTGGTTGATGGATTCAACCGTGCAGTCCTCTCCGAAATGCCTGAGCAACGCTCGGGTGGCAGAAAGGTAGGTGCCCGCCGAGGCCTGCCTTAGCACATGCGTAAAGATATAGTCCTTGGCGAGTTCCATCGGAGTGTTCATCAGACTTTCTCCGATACGGGCATTTCCACGCTAAGGCTGGGGTTGTCGAAAGGAACGTCGACAAAGATCGTAAGTGGGTCCTTGAGCAAATAGCCTTTAAGCTGTTTGGTGCTTCTGGGACCCGTGACGGTGCACGTCCAAATGTTCAAGCTCTTCTCCGTTTTGAGGTGCAATTTTTGTTTTTCGAAGGCTCGTTGTACTAACTGCCAAGCATGGATGTTTCGCGCTTTTGCCTGCGCTTCCAGTGCTGGAAACTCCTGCACGAAACGTTTGAAGATTCCCGGCGTGACCAGCATCGCGGTGCCAGCCACGGTGTGCACCAAAGCCTTGGTGTCATTGATGATGATTCTGCGGGAAGCGAGCCCTGTTCTGAGCCAGTCCACGAACCCTTGACCTAGATCGACGGTCTGCGTCGACGGCGCTTCACCGAGCTGTTCTGCAGATGCATCGGCGGTTGCCGCGTCGCCAGCGTCAGTGGCAGTGGCATTTTCTTGAGTGGTCGACTCAGCCTTGGCTTGCAAAGCATTGTCGTCTGGTGATGTGGTTGGCGTGTCTATGCCGTCGAGAAGGCCGAGCAAGGCTGCGATCTCATCTGGATCAACACAGGTTCCCGCCCGAGGTAGCTCTGAATGATTTGTCGAATCGGACGTATCCGCTTGGGGATATTCAGTCGAGGGTGTTGGCTGTTTTGATCGAGAGCTGACGTTCTCCTCCGTGGTTTCGGTCGCGGTGGCCGTTTCCACAGTCAATGTTCCAAAGTAAGCAGGAGGGCGATCGCCGGGATCGTTCCAGATCAGCGCAGGTGAGAGCTTGAGCAGGGTGAAGGTGTTCTTCCAGCCTTTGCCATTATCGATGGCCACCTTCCAGATCGCTTTGTCCTGAGCATTGGTCTGTATGACCCCTTGATCTTGCAGCATGTTGAAGAAGGGGGCGTTGGAGCTCGGCACATTCTCTATTCCCTGGGTGAGCAAATAGGCGCGGAGCTGGTCGGCGATCGGCTTGCTCACCAGCCATAACGCATCGTCCGTAAGCCAGCCGTCCGAGGGGCCGTCGGGCTGGTTCAGCTTGAGTCGGTCTCGCACCAGATGACGCAGACCCTCTGCGAGTTGCCGCTGTAGCGACTGTTTGGGGGCTGCCAATGCGCGCGAAGGATTGCCGCCGAGCTCCTGCGCGACCGACGCCTGATCTGCGCGAATGACGATCTCGCCGAGAATCCCGGCTCTTTCGTACTGTCCGGCCAGAACGAAGATCAGTTGCGACCAGGCTTCGGCGAAACCGCTTAGCCAGTCCAGGATGTCTGTCGACAGAATCTGCGTGTAGATGAGCGCCGCGGCCGCTCCATGCAGGTGGTAGTCACGACCCTTCACATAGCGAAAACGGTAGGGCGTTCTGAGCGGGCCGTGCCACGGGTGCCAAGCGCTACCGTCTTGACGTTCGACCTGGATATCCGTGACGAGCTTCCCTACATCATGCAGAAGCGCGCCATAGGCGGCTGCGGCAGTCCACGCTTCCGCCTGTGCCGATTGAGACTCAGGCGGAGCTCCAATCGGCAGCAGGTATGACTGGCGAATCTTCAAGGCGTAAGCAACGATTTCCAGTCCGTGATCGAGCATCCCACCAAGATGCGCATGGTGATGGTTCTCGGAGGCAGGAAGCTGCTGGACCAGATCGGCATAGCGGTGCAAAGGCATGCGATACAACGTCTGGAATTGCTGCCGAGACAGCGATGCGCGCTGCCAGATGTTTTCCAACAGCGCCTGCCTACGTGGGTAAGCCAACAAGACATGACTCTCTTGCGGGGGCAGGAACCCGTGAGTCGACACTATGTCGTCAGGCGCTGCCTTGTTTCGGCGAAAGAGAGAAAACATGCCCTGCTCCAAAAGTATTTACAGGGCAGGCTTTTCCTCTATCCAAGAAGGTGCGTTCAACGGGAAAACATTACTTGCTCCGTCACCTATTTCGAGGGGCACTGCCCATTCAATCGATTTTGGAGCCCTGGAAATGCAAACGTATAGAGGATGATTCCGGGTCTTTCGTACGCAACTTCCTACAGGGTAGGTCGGCTTAATTCCGCGCTTCCTACGCGGGGGTGAGCTATTTTCTGTAGCGTGTCTGGGCGGGCGTGTCAGATCGTGAGGGAAGAGGGCCTTTTGCGAAGCAAGCCCTTTCAGGTAGGGCTTTTACCCTTGGCGTACCGTTCCCTTCGCTTGGAAACCCTTTGTTGGTGGGCCTTTTGGCTGGTCAGGCCTCCGGCAGATGAAGCCTGGCTTCCATCGCGTCATGCAGGATTCGTACGACTTCGATCACTTGGTCATCCGCGATGCGGTAAAAGAGAATGTGTCGCGGATTTTGCACCAACCTCTGCGCGCCCGAGGCACGCTTTCGGGAGTAAGTGAGGTGAAAACTTCGAAGGCCGGGGGCGATTTCATCACGCATGCTGCTGCCGATCCGACTTGGCGTTCGCGCTACGTCCTCCATCGCTGTCTGCAGCAGTGTCTGATAACGGAGCCTCGCTTCAGTACCAAACTGCACTTGGGAATGTCGCAAAATATCCGTGATGTCTGATAAAGCGGCCTGAGAAATGCGGTATCGCGGATTGCTCAATCCTCGTCTCCAACCGAGCCAGAGACCTGGTTACCGATGTCGTCCAGTAGTCCGCCGAGCTCATCGCCACTTATCTCGACGAAACGGCCAGTCTCCAGATCCATCAATCCCAACGACGTAGCGTGTCTAAGCGCCTCGAGCTTGGCGGCTTCTTCTGCTTCACGTTTCTCCAGAAGCCGCAGGCCTTCGCGAAGCACTTCACTTGCATTCTGGTACCGGCCAGAAAGGACCAAGTCATTCACAACCTTCTCAAGGTGGTCGGTGAGAACGACGTTTCGGGTGGCCATGGTGCACTCCGCAGATAAGAGAGATCGAGTTGGCATAATATGCCATACGACTTGCAGGAGCGTCATTCTCGACGTATACATACTCGAAACGCTTCCAAGGAATGGAGTGGTCGAGAGTTGGGAAACCGAAAAAGCCAAGCGCTTTGCAAAAATTGTGATCACCTCATGGTACCCAGAGTAGTGTTCCGGGACGGTGAGCCTTCTCATTCAATTTGTCCTTTCTGTGGCGCGCCTTACAAAAATTTTTGCTCCAGCGAACACGCTTTCGCATTTGGAGAGTTCCTAGGTGGGCTTTGGAAGATGCCAGCCGTCGAACAGGGCTTCCTGGCAACTGTTACCCAAAGTGGAATTTCTGAGTCTTCCGCAAAATCCATCTTCAAATTGCTCAAGCTCGGCGTTGTAGTCGTGCTCGTCTATCTAGTGAATTAACGAGGTTTCGGTATGACCACAAAACCTGTTTCCGGCGTAGCCGAAGCACTGGGCAAAGTTTTGGGCTCGGTGGTGGTGTTTTTCTTGAGAGATAACAACCTCGTCTATCGATGGGTTAAGCGATCCGCCTTGATCGTTCTGGTCGTGATTTTTCTTCTCCATAGCTGGCGAGGGCTCGCACAAATGCTTGTAACGCTAGGGGTTGTGGGGATTGTTGTGCTGGCACTGGCTGCTCGGGACTCTGTAGGCCGGGGTGCATCAACGAGCGGACAAACTTTCTTCGATGAGAATCCGGAAGCCGAGGATGCATCTCAGGACAATGATCCTCACTCTCAAGCGAATATCCATAACTCCCTATTTCATGAGAGTGATTTCAACTGGCGTAAAGATGAATGAGGAGCGGTTCTCCGCTCCTCAAGGTCGTTAGTCTTTCCCAGAGGAGACCGATTTAATCCCTCGTTGGGCAAGTCCGCCTGCTGCTGCGCCCGCTTGCTGTACGGACCTGCTTCCGTCCGACAGTCCGGACAGCAGATTCCCGGCATTGACTCCCGCCCATCCGAGCGCAGTGATCCATAGCATGGGGAAAATGATAAACATCGAGGCCATAACGAAATTCAAGATTGCGTCCTGAGTCGCGGTGTTCAGCCCCATCACCGGATCAAGACTCAAATGTGGCGAGCCCACGCCATACAGCGCCTCCAAGATCGTGGTATCAACCCATCGCGCCAGTTGAAACCAGAAGTCCACGAAGATCAGAGAGAAGAAGACCACCGTCATTGTCATGGCTGTTTTGAGCTGGTAGGCCCCTACGACCAAAACCAACGGCATGCTGATGACCATCGCCATCTTCAAGAATGCCATCACCATAGGCAGGGCCTGGCGCACCATGTCCATCGCAGGGAAGTAGCCGAGCGATCCCAGCGCGACGCCTAAGGTACCTCCCACACGTGCCAATCCATTCCAGACGGTGCCTCCAACCTGGCCACCGTAGTCTGAATACACGTCCCCTTGAATCTGCTTCGACGGCGAGGCAATTTCCCGTATCAAGGACTCTGTGACTTCGTCTCTGGATAGCCATTTTGCCCAACCCAGAAAACGCGTTGTGAGGTCCGGATCAATCTGCTCCTGGATCCTGTCTTTCAATCCGATCCCACTGTCGGACCACCATTGCTTACACGTGGGGTATCCGCCGCCTCCGGTAACTTCAGGCAGCCCAACATCGCGGCGTTCGTCATAGGGCCATGGCGAACGTGGTGTTTTCGAATAGTCGGTATCGTAATAGCCCGACGTATTCAGGAATGTATGAGAGCCGATCCAATTCAGGTCCTTAAGCATGATGTTGTGATTCGCAGCGGAGCCGAGGTCGGGCTGTCGCATGAAAAGCCGAGCGCGCGATGGGCCGTAGCAATCGTGAGTGAAGTCGGCGATTTCCTGGGCAAGAAGGGGATTGCTGATGCGCGATGCATCGACATCCATCCGCATCTGCCTAAGGTCTGTTCCGCACGGAATTGAGGCGACCGCGCCATTGGTAAGGCCCTTGGACAGTGCGTGCATGAAGGCCCACCAAACCGGCATCTGGGCGCTCTTGCCAGCGAGACTACTGAAAGACGTGTTCCAGCCCGTTTCGGTGGGAGAGGGCAGTTGATACTGACACTGCTGCGCTCGGGCCTGGTCAAACTGTAGCGTGTCGAAACTGACCCGCACCGCCGGGACGCCGCAAAGCGCGACAACGACGTAGCCCACGTAAATGCTGGTCTCGATTCGCGCCAGAGAGAGAACACCTTTGTTCCCTTCATCAGCGCCTTCTCCACGCGCTTTGAGCCATTCCCTGAGCACGATGACGCAAAAGGGCACAGCGAACAGACCTGTATCCTGGATCATCTCCCAAATGCCGTTGTTGATCAGCCAGCCGACCAGCGTCAGGTAATACTCCAGGTAATCATTGGTATAAAGCGTCACTGAAGGCCTCCCGGTTGAACTCCTACCTTGCTGAACTCAATCAGCAGCACCAAAAGGACCACGAGTATTTCGATCCGGCGCAGAGGTCGGTTTCGAGTGCCTGACCCCTGTGCTCTTAGGCTTGTCCTCAACTTGCACCATGCGTAGATGAGGCCTGCGTAGATAGTGATGCGCCAGGCGAACAGTTGCCAATAATGGTCCACTCTCCAGCTCTGCCAGCCTTCAACACCCCCAAACAGCCGAAGCAACAGCGCGTAGAGCAGGATGGTCGCGAGTGAGATAAGTAACAGGCACAGCACTGGCCTCACCGCTCTGCCAACGAGCATGGGTATTTTCAGAAGACGAGTCAGGAGCGGGGCTTTGTGATCGACCATGGCTTCGCCCTTAGTCCCCGGATTTGGGCGATTGAAGCTGGTTCAACCGGTTCGTGTTCGGATCACCTTGCATCACGCCGCGAGAGTTTTCAGATCGCGTTCTGCTTCGCTCGATGATCTTCATCGGCGAGTTCTGAGCGAGTTGCTGGCGCATATCGAGCTCGATTTTCAGGTTGCCGATTTCCTGCTGCAACGCTGAGTTCTGCTGACTAACGGCTTGAACGGCGAGGTCATTGGAGGCGACATTGGGCTCCTTGCTTCCAGCCATCATCGTACGCTGCAGCGCCAGTGCTTTTTCGAGCACGTCGGAGAGGGCGACCTCGGATGCGAGTCGGCGTGCCAGCAGATCCTGATCGCGCTCATCCTTCAACGCGGCGATGACGCCGCGAGTGATCGGCAGCGAGTTGCTGCTGGCGGCCTGCAGGTTGTCGGGTGACAGGGATTTACTGCCGGTGAGTAGATCCTGCAGCGCTTTCAGTTTGGTGTCGTAGGTTTCCTGGATCAGCGGTGTGAGCCCCACTCCGGGCGCGGTCACGGTTTTGGCGCAGTCTTCACAGGTCTGCTGTTGTTGCTCTCCCAGCACTCGGTTGGCAAACGTGGTGGCCTCTTCCGGGGACGACCAGACATTGCAGATCAGGCCGTTATTGCAACTGTCTTTGCTGATTGAAGAGCTGTCTCCGGCCGATCGTTTATTCAGCAGGTTATAGCCAGCTTTGGCAACGTCTCCGACGATCTTGATAGGCTTTTGGCCTGAACCACCCGCGCGGTTGCCACCGACCCACGTGACACCGTCGTTGCCACCTTTCTTTTCGACCTGCTCGACTGCTGACACTGCATCGGTATTGGTCGCGAGGGTCTGAGTCATCGCCTGACCTTCGGCAAGCTTGCCCCAGCCCATCTGGTTGCCGGCAACATCCGCCATCTTGTCCGCAATGGCTCGGCAGGTTGACTTGGACCTGTCAAAGGCGAGCCTGGCTTGCAGAATTCCGTTCGTGAGCAAGTTATACAACGCCGGGTTGGCGCGCTGTAGCACCAGCGCCGGCAACGAGCCGACAGCACCTGTCGCATTGGAAACGACCGAACTCATGATGTTCTGAAACCCGGCAGTTGCACCATTCAACTGATTTTCGAGGGTCGTGCTGAGGTTCATGTTTCCGCAGATCGGATTGGCACTCCAACCGCCTCCGACCGAAATGCTATCCATATTGCCAGCGCTGCCCATGGTGACCGCGCTGCCACCTCCGATGCTGTACAGCACGTCATCGCCGATGACACTGCCGGAAGACGAGGCATTGATCGGGTCAGCCGAAATCGCTGTTGCACTGGCAAGGCAACACGCGAGGCCAATCGCCAAAGAACTCCGTTTCATATCTTTCTCCTGTGATTAGAGGGTCAAAGGCCGGTACTGCCGAGAAACGTTTGTCCTCTGCGCTGACAGCATGAATACGGGCGCCACAGCGCCCAGGCGTAACCGCCATCATGGGATTCGACATTCGGAGTGATGCTCGGAAACACTGCGCAACCCGGGCTGAGCACTGGGGTCAGCTCCTGCCACCTACCGGTTGACGGGTTGCTCTCCAGCACTGGACCAGCCGGCCAATAACCCGGCCTCGGCAATGCCAACAGGGGGAAATAAACGTGTAGCTGGGCGGGGCGGGTCGTGATGTCCGCTGCTCGCTGAGCGACAAGGGCTCCGGCCTTGTAGTCATCGATCTGAGGAACAAAGCCGCTACGGGGGTAAACGTTGCCCCACTGATTGGCAATCAGGCTGCTGCCCACCTCACGCAGGCCAGGGGTCAAGGCTTCGGGATACGCTGCCTCGGGCACGCCATACCGCCAGCCGATCGTGTCGCGAGCACTTAGGAAATAAGGCACCAGCGGTAATGACGCGCCACTGCACGCGTACCCTGAAGCGCTGGCAAACTTCATGAACGTCGCCCCACCAGGGTGGCCAATGACGTCGGCCTCCTTGAACTTAATGACGTTGTTCTCGTTTTGATGGTTTGTCGTACCGTCGCCGCCTGCTTGAGCGTCAGCGTTGGCAGCGCCGAGCCCTGACATCTCAACCCAGGGGCTTGCGCCCGTGTTGGAATAAGCTGCCACCACGGCATCGGGGACGTAGTGACGAACCTTGGTCGAGGTTTTGATCTTGCAACCCAAGGGCGTGCACAGCAGCCAGTAGCAGATACCGACGACTTTGTATTCCAGGCATTGCGGGGACAGGGTAGAGCTGATGATTGCCGCTGAGGTGATGGCGGCCGATGCAGAGAACGAGGCGCTCATCGTCACAAGCAAAGCCACTGGACGCAGTCGGGCTCTTATCGGCCTCATGGCTGCGCGTTCCGGAATCGCTCGATCTTCTCCACGGCAGCTTTCACATCTGCTTCGCCGTAAACGACGAATCGACGATCCACGATGACGGCGGGGATCTTCTCGATACCGAGGCTCCATGCGTCTGTGGTGCCTTGTTGGGCCTGCGTCAGATCATGCTGAAAATTAATTCCAGCTGAGCTAGATAGGTAAGACTGGATCGTTTCTGGCGCCTGAGACAGATTAGATGGCAACTGCTGAGTCAGTTGCTCTTCAAGCCGCTCCTGCTCATCCAGGAAAATCACACGAACTCCGTTAGAGTCGGTGATGGGGTGTGCCCGATCGGTAACAACCCAGGTTTCGCCCAAAGCGTGCGCGCATGCGCCGAGCAACATGATCCCGAGTGCTCGACGTGGCTTGGAAGCAGGGGGATGTTGAGAATGGAACATTACGGCTTACCTGAATGGAGTCAGGTACAGCAAACCGCAACGGGCATTTGCATACAGCAGAAAATAGGAACCTGAGCGCTGCGCGATTTTCTCTTCGATAGCTGCCGCGACGATGACTGCACCTCCGCGGTCATCCGGATCATTTCGGAAGATCAAAGACCTAACCTTGGGATGATGCTTAGTCCTCTAAGCGCTTAAGCACTTCGGCTCAGCTGCGTTTCTTCTATCTATTTGTTGTTGATGAGGTACTCCAACCGGTGCCGGCTCTAATTTTCGGTGAACATCACACCGGGCCTACTGATAACCTTGTCGGGATGCCCCGGCCTGACTCTCTCCAGATCCAGCACAATTTTCGTGAAATACTGACAGAGAGGTCCTATGACCACTTGCCGCGCTACTTCCCTTCGTCTTGGCCAGTTCAAACCTCTGATCTGCGTTGCATCCGTCACCGGCAGGCAGCCAGAGAGCGACGTGGTGCTGTTATGGGTGACGTACGCCACCGGCATTCGCGTGACCGAGCAGCCTTGCTTGAAATTGGTGACGTGCTGTATCCCAGCGGAGCACTCAAGCCCGAGGTGTACTTGCGCGCAGACATCACCAAGGGTTGCCGACCGCGCAATGTGTACCTGACCCATGCCCGCTGCCTCGCAGCGCTCGATGCGTGGCTTGCCGTGCGCTTACAACGCCGCTGGGGCTTCTCCGGCGCCGATGAGTATCGTGGGCTACGCCCAAGGATCAAAACTGGTGCAACAGGACGATCCTGTTGAGAATCTGGATTCAGCCGAATCACACTCCGCAGCGCTTGCCCGCAACTGATCAGGACAACCCGTTATGCGCGCGTTTAAATCCAACGATCAGGCCGGTCTCGAAGCCCTCACAATGGTCAACTTGCCCGATCCGGGTATACCGGGCCCGGGGGAAATCGATGATGAGCATCGAGCAGGGAGGCGTAGAAGGCTTTGAACTGGTGTGCAGCGTTCAGGTGGACGGGAACCGATTACTTAAACTGCTGGTTAACGATGTTGTTTTAGGGGATTGCGTTTGGCAGGTGACAAATGCTAGTGGCCAGGTCCTGGAGCGCTCTGAGATTTACCAGGATCTAGCGCATTGTCTGCGTGACGGTCTGAACAAAGCGTTGAAATAAGGAAAACTGCCGAGAATGTGCGCCGATTCATAAGCATTTCTGATTACCTCTCTTAGCTTGGATTAGTGCCGCCTTCAATGATGCAGGCGGACGCTTTGTCACTTGTATGCTTAGGCTGGTTGGCACATCGGCATCCCTTGGAGCGGAGACTAACTCGTGCCCTTTCCAGGCGCCGAGCAAGTGCGCAAGAACCAGTCCAAGTGTTTTGCTGCCAATGGGCTTACGACAAAGACGATGAGGCTTACTGTAATAGGCGTTAGAACCAGTGTTCGATGCCACACCGCCCAGTTGTCAGTCAGCGGACTTAATGCGTAAAGCAGAAGTGTCACGATGGGGTACACGAATACCGTCATGACGATTGCCATCCTGATTTTGGATGGCTTGATCGGAACGCAGGCAGGGCCGTCGCTTGCTCGCAGACGCTTTAAATCGCGGGTCATGGCCTTGGGTATGTTCAAGTCACTGACTCCTAGTACTCGGCGCTAGGCCGCTGGCGGAAACTCTTGTACCAGGCATCAAGGCGCGGATGATCGGCGCCGAAGGCCAGGTCGAACCTCTCCCGGCATGTTTGAAAAATTGAAAACACTGTGCAGTCAGCGATTGTGGGGTTACCTCCTGCCAGAAACTCTTTGTCTCCGATCTTCGTCTCCAGGACATCCAATATTTCGGTGACGTACTCGAAGAGCTTGTTAGCCACCTCCACGGTCGGAGATGGCTCCTTGGCAGGAAAGGATTGGGTGACATTCCACAGCCAAAGCTGAGACCGGACCACCAGATCAGTGCCCAGGCGTTCAAGCGACCGTATCTGTGATCGGGAAGTGGCATTCGTCCCAATCATTGGCGTGTCGGGATACAGCTCCTCGAGATACTCGACAATGGCGGCGGAGTCAGTAATCGGCACCCCCTCATCCGTGACAAGTGTCGGGGCTCGCCCGCTGGGATTCAGTGCGAGGTACTCGCGTGACTTGTGCGCTCCTCCCGCGTAATCAAGTTCATATCGCGGAACGTCAATCCCCTTTTCGTTCAGATAGATGATAACGCGCCGCGGATTCGTCCCCTTTTTAAATTGGTACAAGAGCATCAATCCAACCTTCCGAAGTAGCATTTCAATCAGTTGCCCCGGAGGTTACGCTCTATAAATCCTGTTACAATGGGGTTTTTATGCTGTTACTAAAGTGATGCTTTTGAGAGGTGCAAAGTGACCTCCGATCGATTAACGCGCGCGCCAGCAAAACAAGCGTTGTCAGACTTCATCCGCTACTGTCGCGAGCGTACGTCTCCAGAATCGCTTGGCCTACCGCAGGGACGCCGTCGTCGAACCACAGGCCTACGTCGTGAGGAAGTCGCCGCGTTGGCTGGTGTCGGCTTGACCTGGTACACCTGGTTTGAGCAGGGACGCGACATAGCGGTATCGGACGACTTCCTCCAGCGGTTGGCGCGAGGGCTTCGGCTTGATCGAGCCGAACGGGAGCACCTTTTTGCACTGGCTGGACGTGAGACATTCGCGGATGGGACTGAAGGCGCCGGGCTACCTCAATCCCTGGTAACGATGATTGATGCTCTCGATCAAGCCGCCTACATAATGGACAGCTCTTGGGACCTGCTGGCCTATAACGAAGCGGCAAGGATCCTGTTTGAAGACTTTACGTTGCCGCGACCCAATTTGCTGCGCATCGTCTTCTTCTCTGAACACTACCGGCAGAAGATTCAAGACTGGCAGTTTGCAGCGAGGCTTGTACTGCTCAAGGCGCGCCATGACTATCTGACTGGCGGGAAGAGCCCTATTCTAAAGTCCATCCTCAACGAGGTTCTTCACGCCGTCCCTCAGGCGATGGAATGGTGGGATGATCCCGAAATACTTCCGATCGGCGATACGGACATCACGCTGCGCGACGGACAGGGCTGCTGGCGAAGATATCGCATCAATATTCTTATTTCTAAGGACAGGCCTGGCCTTCGTATCGCCTTCTACGATGAAAAAAAATAAAACGGTCGGCTCTTCCTTCACCACTCTACGAACCGGGTGAACGCCGAGTTGGTTCACCTGAGACGTTATAAGTAGTTGGGGCAGGGCTCTTCGACAGGACGCGCGTGGCGACATTAATGGAAGCCATAGTGACCCTAACCGGTTAACGGAAATGCGGCTACCGCGCTCAAGGGCTTGCTGGCTGATGCCATCCAGGGCGACAAGTCACCCCATCCATCACCAGCTCCACGAACAACGGAAAACAGGACAGTCTATGGCAAGACGATATCCACCAGGACATTGCCCAGATGAATGCTCTGGCGGTCACATCGACCGACAAATGATTGTGAACACAGGGTTGATGGTTCAGCTCCCCGAAAGCGTGCAAGCAGAAATCACAGCGCACGGCGGTGCGAAACGCTGCAGCTACTGCGGGCTGGTTTATCTTTCGCCAATGCTTCAGTACGGATCACGGCTCGGCTTTTGGGACTCCGGTGTGCGGGTGCAAGGCTGGACCTCATAGGAATTGCCGTTATGAGTAAACTGAAAAAATCTGCGTTGATTATGGCTCTGCAATCTGCTGACTGGTCAGGAGTGAGTCTCGGTAACAAAGCTCTGATCCAAGCCGCAATCGATGAGTTGACTGGCATCGCTACAACGAATTCAGAATCGATGATCGACATTGCCAAGGTCGAACAAATGGCAGCGTATTACGAAGCGCCGGAGGCTTTTTTTGACTGGCTTGATTTGATGCGGAACATCCAAACGGAAAGAGCCGGCGATTGGTCCCGGTAGTCGAGGAAAAGACGATGGCCATCTACGAAGAAATGCGGGCACAGCTCCAGGAGCTGGTAGACCTGGTGAAGCAGGACGAACAGTATGCCGCAGCAGTTGCCTACGGCGCGATTGAGGCCGATCAGGGCACCGCCCAGGCTCACCAGCAGCGTGCATTCGCATCGTTAACTGAAGCGTAACTACGGGCTCAAGTGAATCCTCACAGCCACCACGGAAAACGCGGCGGATCTGCCGCCCAAGTACGCTCAAGCCCCGCCGTCAAAACGTGGGGCCGAGGACGTAGAGGGGCATGATGATCGCGCCCAGGATCGAGCAGGAAAAAACAGTATGGATGAGGTCGACTGGTGGTCGCGTATACCGGCTTATGCAGGACTAGGCTTATCGGTCTTTGCTGTATTCCGCGGGCGCACCTATCTGCAAGTCTCGCTGGGTAATCAGTATGACCACGAGGAGATCTTCGTTTCGAATATGAGCCCGCACGAGGTTGAGGTCATTTCGTTAGGGGCTATCAACGCTGACGGCAGTCTTTCGGATTGGACCGATGGTCCTCAACCTTGGCGAAGCCTCCCAAAGCGCATACCTGCACGTGGTCATTTAACGATTTCTCTCGATGCTGATATCGCGCCCGCAAACCTTTGTCACGCGTACAACCTAGGTCGTGGTGGCTGTTTTGTCCGCATCACTGGGGGCAAGGTATTCTCCAATCCGGGTCTGATTAAAAGGAAATGGTGGAAGGTGCGGAGCTTGTTCAGACCAAAGTTTAGCGACCCTCTTGAGTAGATCGAGGAAAAAATATGGCCGTTACCATTACTCAGCAGTTGACCGAAGGTGATATCGGACAAGCGATCACGCTCGCCCGTGCGAACTATGTCGAGCTAATCAATAAATTCGTGAAGCCAGCTATGACAACGCGCTTGAATGGCTGGTATCGACTTTGGATCGTGCTTTGCGTGCCGCTGCTGGTGTTTGCGGTCCTGACGGTCAAAGAAAACTGGCGGTTGTCGCCTAAAGAGCGTCTAGAGATCTTCGCTGAATTCGGACTCATTCCTTGCCTGTTGTTGTATGCACTGGGATGGTCGGTGGTATGGATCATCCGGGGTTTCAATAAGCACTCACACTGAGTGACACGCTAGGGCGCGGCTTGGGCAGAGGCCGACAAACACCCTCAATTGGCCGGTTCCTGTTCTTCTTCAAAGGCCGCTTCTGGCCGTTAGCTGACACTTGTAGCCCATACCAAACCCGCCAAGGGATGAGATGGATTTGCTAACAAAAAGCCACCCGAAGGTGGCTTAAATTCATACTGCAATAATCTGCCTAGCCAACACCATCTCCACCGAATCCCCATCCTGATTCAACGAATCCAGCCCCGACTCAGGCACGTCTCTCGATATGCTTTGAGCCGCGGCTATCTTCTTGGCCATCAGTTGCAGACAGGTGATTTGCGATGTGTCGGCATAGCCGAAGAACACCACTCGCACCGGATGCTTCTGTCCGATCCTCTATGACCGCCGTTCTGCCTGCTGCAGGGTGTACATGTTGTACCCCGTTTGCAGGAACGCGATGGTCGGGAAGTCGAGCAGATCCAGACCAGTCTTTACCAGCTCCGGGTTGGTGATGAGAACGTCGATGCCGCGATCAACCTGGTCGAGAATCCAGTCCTCGCGCCGGGCTGTGTCGACGGAGGCTTTGAGAACCGCCACCTTCAGGGATGGTGGATCTCTCGGAACCTCAGGGGGCATGCTCGACAAGGCTCCTCAGGCGCCGCCCATAGGCCTCAGATTTCCCCTAATAGGCTCCAATGAGCTCCGAGAAGTGATCTCCTCACTGCAGCCGAAGCAGATAAGCTAAATGAAGAACCGGTGCGCCTGGCTCAGGAATTCGCATTCGGCTGAGCAAGCTATAGACCTCGGAAAACCCCGGTGCCGCTCAGCCCAGCTATCAAGCGTGGCGTGAGTTGCCGCAATTCAGTAGAAAAAAGACCGACTGATTATGCGGAAACTGCCACAATTCTCATGACTGGATTGTTGGTGAGATCGCCAACCATTACTATCAGCCTTACGCTTGTTTGCTGGTCGAGCGTAACGCTAGGGGTATGAGTGAGAATCCGATCTCATCAGAATCAACTATAAATAGTTCGCATGTAAAAAAGGGACAGTCGATGCGCAAGATTAATGGTTTTAGGGCTTCAGTACTTTTACTACTGGTAATTAATTTGTCAGCGTGCGAGACAATGGCGAATGCTGTCCCGACCATCCCAGACTTGATCTACAGTAATAAGTTTAAAGGGGGCAGCGTCCAGGCGGTTTATGATAAATTTGGAAGACCCGACAAAGTCATCAAAACTGCCGATGGCCAATCTTCGGCAAGCTGGTTCATGGAGAAACAGTATTCCTTGACAGATACGGCGAACACCGCAAGCGCGGGTCCTGCAGGTGGGGTAACACTCACGCCAACATCTAATACCAAATATTATGATAAGAAGTGTACGATCATAGTGACGTTCGATAGTAAAAACATAGTCACTGATTATAAAACTATAAAAAACTCACCTGGCAGTTGTACCCAGTTCGGGGTATAGACTTGTCAGAAACACCAGAACAGTTTGGCCATGGTGAACATCTGAGCCGCTGCAACGTCGAGCGCGGCCCAAGCCGATCAGCCGAAGCAACAAATTGTGCGACGGATACTGTTGGTGGGGGCGTCAGGGAGATGTGCTTGGCTGCAAAGCGTGTCAAATGGCAAGTCGAGAACGACTACAGCGGCGCAAAAGTTTGGGTCGCTGTAGACCCTGACGCGCCATAGGAACAGTGCGTGAATGTGCCGAGCCGATTTGGAGCGTTGGTATAGCTCGACACATTACGGTTGCATCCACCGCCCTGGGGCCGCAGTGGATGCGCCGGGTTCCATCACTCGCTTTTTGGCGCGCCTTGCTCGACCAGGGCTCGCCAGGTTTGATAGCTAGGGCGCTTTTGCATGTTGTCATGCCATGCTCTTAACGCGACGCACTCTTCAGGTACCGGCAGTTTCACCAAAGCGGCGAAGATCAGACCGCCCAGGACAGCGATGTCCGCCATCGAAAACGTGTTGCCGGCAACGAATGGCTGACCTTTGAGCAGATTGTCGAAATAACGCATACCTCGGATAGCTTTCTCACCCATTTTTGCGCCCCACTCGGCGTTCTGATACAGCTCGACCTTTGGCCCCAAGCCTGGCGTGGCATGGTGAAAATAGACGCTCACGGCATCGAGCAACTCGATTTCAGCGCGCTTGGTCATCATATGGATTAACCCCTTCTCCAGAGGCGTTTCGCCTGTAAGCACCGGGTTACCGTCCAGGCTGTCCAGGTACTGGGTAATCGCGGTGCATTCCGCAATTAACGTCCCATCTTGCAGCTCAAGTACAGGAAGTGTGCCGGAGTAATTGATGGCAAGGAACTCAGGCTCCTTGTGCTCGCCGGTCCACAGGTTTACCGAAACGAATTTTATTTTCGGCAATAGCCCTTTTTCGGCAAGAGCGATGCGTACCCGGGCTGGGTATGGGCCATCGAACCAATCATAGATTTTCATCGAGGAAAGAGAGGAAGCGTCAACGGATGGATGTTGAGTAGTCATGCCAATTTACCTGCCTGTCAAATGGTAGGTAAAGGTTGATCCGGATTTGGCGCGCTGTCAATACCCTACCTGTCAATTGGCAGGTGACCTCACGGCGGGTAGAATGTGCGCTAAACCGACTATGTATCCAGGGTGAGGATGACGACATGAGTGAAAACGCCCGAGAGGCCATCCTGGCTGCGGCGAGATCTGCAGCACAGCTACATGGCTACAGCGGTATCAATTTCCGGAGCATTGCCGAAGAGGTCGGGATCAAAAACGCAAGCATTTACTACCACTTTGCGAGCAAGGCAGATTTAGGCGCTGCCGTCGCAGAACGCTATTGGCAGGACACGCTGGCAGTGCTTGATGAGATACGGGCCTCTAACACTGATCCACTACAGTGTTTACAGCTGTATCCCTCCATCTTTCGTAGATCTTTGAAAGACCATAACCGGCTCTGCCTGTCTAGCTTCATGGCCGCAGAATACGAGGATCTGCCTGACCAGGTCTCTAAGGAGATAAAGACTTATGCGGACGTTAATGTGAAATGGCTGGCCGAAGTGCTAGTAGATGCGGGCTGGGACGTTGAGTATGCCTGCGAGCGCCGTGCACGCGCCATCTACACCGCTGTTGCGGGTGCGCAGCTTATTGCGCGCACCTCAGCAGACATCAGTCTGTTCGACGACTTGATGTTGAGTTATATAGAAGCCGGGTTGATTCCCGCCTGATGCTTGACGGCAAAGTCATCTGCGATCCTCGCTTTGATCTTGAAAAAGTCCAGGACCAGCATTTCCATAGAACGGGCCGCGCGACACGAAGTGCGCCAACTACGGCGCCACTCATCATGGAGCGCCGCGCAGTGGGACTATTTTTAGAACGCTACGAAAATAAAATTGGGCGCAACTTATTCCTTGGGTAGGGTTGCACCCAGGCGATTGACACGCTAGCTCACACCATTAGGCCCTTCGAGAACCAGTCGAACTTTTTTTGCCAGATCAGTGGGTATGTAGGGCTTGGAGATCACGTCGAATTCGTTGCCTCCGGCATCGGTGCGCTCCAAGGAGTTCTCCGAATAGCCTGTGGTCAAGAGCACTCGGAGTTTGGGATACAAGCGCTTTGCCTCACGGGCGAGCATGACGCCATTGATGCCACCGGGCATGATCAGGTCGGTGAACAGCAGATCGAATGATTCACCTTTCAAAAATGACAAGGCTTCTCTACCGCTATAGGCTACCTCGCACGAATAGCCGTACTCCTCAAGTACCATTCTGGCGAGCTCCGCCACGTCAGGCCTGTCTTCCACGATCAAAACCCGTTCATGCCCCGTCTGTTCTGAGGTACTTTCTGTCGCTGTAAGTTTGTGAGGCTGGCTGTCGTCTGCAGGAAAATACATCCGGATCGTTGTACCGATGCCTTCTTCTGAATAAATCCTGGCCGTGCCCCCCGACTGCTTCATGAATCCGTAGACCATGGAAAGTCCCAAGCCAGATCCCTTGCCTTCTTCTTTGGTGGTAAAGAAGGGGTCCATCACCCGGCTCACGATCGCCGCGGGCATACCTGCTCCGTTGTCAGTAATCGCCAGGCTCACATAGCGACCTGGCATAAGCCCGTCATACGAAGTGGAGCTGAGGTTTTCGATTCTGACGTTTTTCGTTTCCATGGTCAGGTGACGCTGCTTGTTGTGCTCCATGGCATCACGCGCATTGATGAAGATGTTCAGCAGCGCGACTTCGGTTTGCGTAGGATCGACACGGCAATTCCACAGGTCATCAGCGAGAACCACCCGCAGTTCGGTGTCGATCAGCGTTCGCTCAGCCATCTCCTGGGAAGAAGTGACAATCGAATTCAAGTTGACCACGCGCCCTTGCAGCTTCTGCTTACGTGAGAAGGCCAATAGCTGCTGCGTGAGGGTTTTTGCCCGTTCAGCGGCATCGCGTGCGTTCGAAGCGCTGCGCAGGATGCGCTGTTGGTCATAGTGAGGTTTGTCAGCAGTGCGCTGGATCATGTCCAGGTAGCCGATCATTACCTGAAGCAGGTTATTGAAATCATGGGCGATGCCGCCAGTGAGCTGCCCCAGGGCCTCCATTTTCTGTGCTTGGCGCAGTCCGTCCTCAGCATCGCGGCGGCGGCTAACGTCCAGCTGAGAGGCAAAGAAATAGATCAAATCGCCTGAGTCGTTGTAAACCGGTGAAATGAATAAAGCATTCCAGAAACTCGATCCGTCTTTTTTGTAATTCACAATTTCGACGGCTACTTCGGATCTGGCCTCGATGGCCTCTCGCACTTGCCGCACGGCGTTAGGATCAGTTTCAGGCCCCTGCAAAAACCTGCAGTTGGTACCCACGATCTCCTCGCGGCTGTAGCCCGTCATGTCAATGAAGGCGTTGTTGGCAAAGATGATGGGGTTATCGGGCCGCTTGGGATCTGTAACGATCATGGGCATGCGAGTGGTTTCGACTGCGGCAAAAAAGATGTTGTGATCCGAACCGCTGATGTCGCCAGTGGAGCTGTCGTTTACACGTGTTGGGTGATTCGCCATTGCTGCTCCGGCCAATGAAAATAACAGCCGCCCCCGCTGAGCGACTTGATAATGTGACCAGCTTTCGTGGCGGTGGTGCAAGCTTTTCGCAAATGGCGTGTAACTGGTCGATGCTGAACCGCTTGGGCAGCCAATAGACGCTAGTGTCATTCAGCAGCCCGGGTCACCGGGATAGCCGCAAGCAACCAATGTTGCCGGTTGCCGCTTGCAGAACAAATCGGGGCAGGGACGATGATTGATGTGCTCCATGGTGGGTTCACCAAGGACTTCGACAGCCTGAGCGAGTTTTGCAACCAGCCTCACACGGTTCAAAGCGAATGCATGAGGGGCTTGAGGGCCGGGCTTCGCCGTTCGGTAGCTATCTACTTTCAGCTATCGGATAATGCCGGGATGTTTCGCTTTCGACGTTCAGTCAGTCGCCAAGGAGAGTCAACGATGGTCAAAACGCGTCCGCGCCCAGCGGTTAACGGCGTGGCATCTGCCGATCGGGTGCTTACCGTTCTGTCCGCATTTCGGATCGGCGATACCGCTTTGAGTCTCGTCGAGCTGGTAGAGCGTACCGGGCTGATCAAGAGCACGATCATGCGGTTGATGGTCTCGCTGGAGACGCATGGTTTTGTCAATCGGATGGCTGACGGCCGCTATATGCTTGCCAGCGAAGTGATGCGTCTGAATGCGGTGTATCAGGAAGCGCTGGATCTGGAGCGCCATGTCGTGCCAAGGCTGCACCAGTTGACCGACGAAACGGGCGAAACGGCTTCTTTCTACGTACGTCACGGCGCCTATCGTCTTTGCCAGTATCGGGTCAATTCACCGCATCGCCTGCGTTTGCACCTGCAGCAAGGTGATATGCGGCCCATGGATGGCGCTGCGGGCGCCGAGGCGCTACGCACGCCATTCAGCCGTGCCAAAGACGGGCTTGAGCCTTTTTATTCCAGTGGTGCCACCGACCCTCACGCGGCCTCGATGGCATTGCCAATCTACGGCGCGTTACAGGAAGTCGTGGGTGCGTTGGTGCTTTCCGGCCCGGCGGCTCGATTGACCAACGACTATGCGAAGTCCATCCGAGACGTATTTGTTGCAGTGGCTGAGGACCTGACCCGCAGCCTGGGCGGTAAATCCACCCGTGAAGAAAAGGGCGCCCATAGCGCCCCTGTCCCGGAAGGTATCAACTGAAGCCGTACAGGCTGACCGGGTTGTCCCGCAGGATAAGCGTTCGGTCGTGTTCCGATGGCGCCCATTGGTAGAGCAGGTCGAGAATGTCGGCGTCGTTGGGTTTGTTTTCCGTCGCCGTGGGGTGGGGCCAATCGCTGCCATACAGCATTCTTTCCGGGTTGATCTTCACCAGCGCCTGCGCCACCTGACTGACGTCGCTGTAGGTGGGAGCGCCAATTTTGGATCGAATGTAGGGGCCTGACAGCTTGACCCACGTGCGCTGATTGTTCAGCAATCGAGTGATGGCAGCGAATGCGGCGGACTTCACGCCTTCTGGCTGAGGCACATGGCCCATGTGATCGATGACCAGCCGGGAAGGTAGCTTCGCCAGGCGGCTTTCCAGATCAGTCAATTGCGTGCCCGGCGCGACGACCTGCACGTTCCACCCCAGTTCATTGATACGCGCCGCGAGTGTTTCGAGGTCGTCGAGGTTGGCGCCACCGTAGCTCAGGTTGAAGCGTATGCCACGGACACCTGCTGCGTGGAGTGCTTCCAGTTCCTTGTCTGCAATCGAAGCCGCGACCACTGCAACGCCGCGAGCGTCGCCGTGTGCGTTGGCCAGGCCATTGAGCATGACCCGGTTATCGGTGCCATAGGTGGACGGCGTGACAATGACCATGCGCCTCACGTGAAGGCGTTGCTGCACCTGACGATACTCTTCCAGCGAGGCATTGGGGGGCAGTAACGCTGCCCCGGCGGCGGCCGGAAAATGATCATCGTACAGGTGCATGTGGCAATCCACGCTGCCCGCCGGCGGCACCAGCATCGAACTGTTCTCGCCGCTGGAATAGCGGAAACCTGCGAAGGCGTTGAGCGACAGGAGCGCCCCGAGTGAAACGCCACCCTGGACGAAATGACGACGGCTTAAGGTCATGCTGAAGTTCTCATTATTCTTGTGGAGTTCGAGGAAAAAGTGCTCGAGTCTGGATCGAGCAGCGTGTCGCATTGCACCCTGACGATAGGGTAGGGGTGTAGGACCAGCGAACGCCGCGGCCCTCTTGCTATTGGGCAATGTCGGGCCAAAGCTTGCAGCTTTGACCCGTTTGCAGGTTCAGCTCGCTTTGATCGAGTCAGGCTCTCCAAAGGACGCGCGTTTGTGCTTGCGGCCCATCAACAGCACCGCAATCCCGCCCGCAGCGCACAGGGCCGCCAATGGCAGCATTGCCAGTGCATAGCTTCCGGTCGCTTCATGGATGGCGCCGTAGACGTTGACCATCAACCCGCCACCAATCAGGTTCGCCAAAGCCCCGACCGCTGCCAGACCCGCTGCGGCCGTGCTGCTGGATAGCCATGTCGACACCAGTGCCCAGAACGGGCCTTTCATCGAGTAGGCACCGACCAGAACCATGGTGAGCAACATCACAGTGGCCGGCAGCGAGGATGTCACCAACGCCAACAGCAGGCCGACGGCAATCAGCAGCAGCGTGAGTGACGTATGCCAGCGACGTTCGCCGGTGCGGTCAGAACTGCGCCCCCAGATGATCATGGCGACAGAGGCGATGCCGTATGGAATGGCGTTGGTGAAGCCGATTTCCAGGTTGGACAGTCCGAAGGTTTTGAGCAATTGAGGCGCCCAGACGCTCATCGTGCTGCCCGCTGCGGATGCCCCTGAGTAGATCAGCGCAAGGACCCAGATGTCCTTGTGCTTGAGCAGCTTCCATAGCGACATGTGACCGATATTGGTTTTGCGCTGCTTCTCTTCTTCAAGTTGGTTGACCAGCCAGTTGCGCTGCTCGTTACTCAGCCACTTCGCCTGTGCCGGACGATCGGTAAGCACGAACAGGCATGCGATCCCGAGCAACACGGCAGGGATGCCTTCAAGGATGAACAGCCAATGCCAGCCGCGCATCCCCATCCAGCCGTCGAGCGTCAGCAGGAAACCCGACAGAGGCGAGCCCAGGAAGTTGGCACCGGGGATGGCCACCATGAAGATCGCCACCATGCGCGCCCGGTACGCCGACGGCAGCCAATAGGTCATGTACAGCAGCACACCCGGGAAGAACCCAGCCTCTGCAGCGCCCAACAAAAAGCGCATGACGTACAGCGAGTTGGCACCCTGGACGAACGCGGTGCCTGCGGAGACGATGCCCCAAGTGATCATGATTCGGGCGATCCAGATTCGTGCGCCGAATTTCTGCAATGCAAGGTTGCTGGGTACTTCGATCAGAAAGTAGGAAACGAAAAACAGGCTGCTGGCAAAACCGAAGATAGCGGGCGTCAGGCCCAGGTCATGGTTCATTTGCAGGGAGGCCATTCCGATGTTGCCCCGATCGATAATTGCGATCAGGTAACAGAGGATCAGAAACGGCAGCAGACGCCAGGCAACGCGATGCATCGTGGTACGTTCGAGTTCGCTGACGGGGGCGGGGGTAGGCTTTACGGCCATTGTGCTCTCCTGTGTTTATTTTTTTGGAGAAACGGTTCGGAACGGATTCGCGCCGCTGCGCAGCGGCACGCATTCGCTCGTGAGGTCAGTTATTGATCAAATGACGATTGACGACACACCTGGGGTCCAAGGCTTCGCCTTCCCAGACCTTGATGACCTGTTGCAGGGCCAGCAGACCGACACGGTCGCGGGCTTCGCTGGTGTTGGCGCCGACGTGAGGGGTCGCCACCAAGTTAGGCAGGCTCCACAACGCGCTGTCCGCCGGTGGCGGCTCAGGGTGGAATGTGTCCAGACCCGCCCCTGCGATCTGTCCGCTGCGCAATGCTTCGACCAGCGCTGGGGTGTCGATCAATTCGCCGCGCGCAGTGTTGATCAAAATGCTGCTTGGGCGCATGCGCTCGAACTGGGCGGTGCTGAACAGGTTGCGATTCTGATCGGTAAGCGGGCAATGCAGACTGATGATGTCGCTGCTCTCGATCAGCCTGTCAAAATCATCTTCACGCTCTACATGGGCGCGATCAGGCAGGGCTTTCAGGAAAGGATCGTAGACTCTGACCTTCATCTGCAGTGGCGCCACCAAGTCCATCAAAATCCCGCCAATCGAACCCAGACCGATCAAGCCTAGGGTCTTGCCGAAGAGCTCGGTGCCATTGGCGGTGGATTTGTCCCAATGACCTGCACGCAGCCTTGCGTCCTGGTAGGCCGTCTGGCGTGAAACGCTGAACAGCAAAGCGAACGCGTGTTCGGCGACGGACTGTGCGTTAGCGCCCACAGCAATAGTGACCGGTACGCCTCGCGCTGCCGCCGCCTGAATATCGATGGAGTCGTAGCCCACGCCGTGCTTGGCGACCACTGTCAGATTGGCTGAAGCCTCTATCATCGCCGCCGTGAGCTTGCCTTGGCGGACGATGATCGCATCCGGCTGTTCGTCACGAATGATGGCGGTCAGTTCTTCCGCGGGCAGATAGGGCGTGGTGGGAACGATCTGTATGCCCAGGCTGGCGGCTTGGTTCATGGCATCGGCTGTCAGGGCCGGGCCTGTCAGCAAGATTTTGCGAGTCATGGATATCTACCTTGTTTTTATCGTGAATACCGACCCACGAGGTCGTCGTGTGCTAAGAATTAACCTACCACAATGGAATGCCATTTCAATAAGGAAATGAAAAACGCGATGGAGGGTAGCGAATCTTGAGTTGAAAACTGTTGAATGCTGGAAAACGAAATGAGATTCTAATATTTCAGTCGGGTCGCTTCCCGTCGGCACACCACAATTTCAAGAGAGAGCTGCCATGTCTATCGGATTCCGAGTTCTGAATGCCACCCGTAAAGTCAGCGCCGAGTGGATTTCACGCTATCGCGAAGTTCCCGTCGCCAACGTAAGCGATTCAATGAATCGTATGACGGCGGGAGGAGCCCGCCTGCGGCCCATGCACCGTGGTGGCGTGCTGGCAGGCGCCGCACTCACGGTCAAGGCGCGGCCGGGTGACAATCTGATGCTGCATTACGCAATCGACATCGCCCAGCCAGGTGATGTGATCGTGGTTGATGCCGGCGGCGATCTGAGCAACGCGTTGATCGGCGAGATGATGGTTGCTTACGCCGTCAAGCGTGGCGTCGCCGGGATCGTGATCAACGGCGCCATCCGTGATGCCGGCAGCATCGGCGCGGGTGATTTCCCCGTGTTCGCAGCAGGCATTTCCCATCGCGGTCCTTACAAAGACGGTCCAGGTGAGATCAACGTGCCTATTGCTATCGACGGCATGGTTATCGAGCCGGGCGATCTGGTGATCGGAGATGAAGATGGTCTGCTTTGCGTGCCCTATGATCATGTGGCTGAGGTATACGAGCGTGCCAGCGCCAAGCATCATGCAGAGTTGAAGCAGCTGGATCAGATTGCTAAGGGCGAAAACGACCGCAGCTGGGTCATCGACGCATTGAAAAAGAAAGGCTGTCAGCTGCCGGAGTGATTCGGCTCACCCTGCACCACCTTGTGCGAGCTGCCTGCTTCCTATCCAGAGCAGGCGGCCTGAGGCCCGCGATCGAGGCCTGAATGACGTTCCAATAATGCATCCCGTAAGTAGTGGCCGAGCCCCGTCCGGGCGTTCGCTCAGCCTGATTTCCAGGCGTATTTTTTCGGTCAGGCGGTTTCCAATCATGGCAAATGGGTGCAGCAGGTTGCGTTGACCTGGCTGGCCATGTCGTGTGGTCGCGTTCTTCCTCTACATGCGCTTCGGTTTCGAAGCGATTGGCGGTCTTCTCGCAGGGTTAGTGTCGGTCGTCTGGGGAGCCCCGGCGACGACGGGAGCCGCCGGGGTATCGCTGCCTGGCTACACGCCGCCGGCTAGCACTCAGTAGCAGGCTCTGAAACGGTGTCGGGCTTCTCCTGTTGCCTGGCTGGATCGCCTAGCCACAGCATCAGACAGGTCCCTAGCGCCAGGATGGATGCCACGGCGTAGAAGGGGCCGGAGTAGGACTGCGTGGCATCCTTGATCAGCCCGATCATGAAGGGGCCAACGAACCCGCCGAGGTTACCAATCGAGACGATCAGTGCCAGACCGCCCGCCGCCGCACGACCGGTCAGGAACGACGACGGGATCGCCCAGAACGTCGCCTGGAACGATAGAATGCCAGCAACGGCCAGCGCCAGACTGGCAATTTTCAATGCCGGTTGATCGATCAACGCGGCCGCGACCAGTGAAATCGCCGCTAACGCCAAAGCGCCCACCACGTACGGCAGACGGTGCCGACTGCCGCTCGCCAGTCGAGCCCAGAGCGTCATGGACACCGCCCCCAGCACATAAGGCAAGGCCGCAACCAGTCCGACAGTGCTGTTCTCCATGCCCAGGCTCTTGATGATCTGAGGCATCCAGATGCCGATGCCGATCGAGCCGACGATGCAGCAGAAATTGATGGCCGCCAGCACGAAGACCTTTGGATTGGTCAATGCACCGCGCAGGGTGTTGCCATGGGTGGCACTGATCGATGCCTGCTCGCTGCTCAACTTGTTTTGCAGCCAGGCCTTTTCCCGCTCACTCAGCCAGCGCGCCTTGGCTGGGGTGTCCACCATGACGAACAAGCAGGCAATGCCCAGCAGGACAGCAGGGATGGCTTCTGCGACTAGCAAGAATTGCCAGTTTTTCAGCCCTAGGATGCCGTGCATGTCCAGCAGCCATCCCGAAAGCGGGGATCCGAAGATATTGGCAGTGGGGATGCCCAACAGGAACGTTGCTGTGGCTTTCGCCCGCCATTTGCCGGGAAACCAGTAGGTGAAATACAGGTAAACCCCCGGTGTGAAGCCCGCTTCGGCAAGCCCCAGCAGGAAACGCATGATGCTGAAGCTGACCGGGCCGGTGGCGAATGCCGTTCCGACCGAAATCAGCCCCCAGGTGATCATGATCCGCGCGATCCAGATGCGTGCGCCGAAACGCTGCATCAGTAGATTGCTAGGGATTTCGAAAATGAAGTACCCGAAGAAGAACAGACCCGCCGCCCAACCAAACAGGGTTGCTGTCAGGCCCAGGTCTTTGTTCATACTGATGGCAGCGAAGCCGACGTTGGTTCTGTCGAGATAGCTGATCACGTAACAAACGAAGATGAACGGCACGATGCGCAGCAGAATGCGGCGCAGCAGTTGTTCACCTTCAGCATCGGAAAGCGGGGTGGTGGTCGTTGTATGCGCAGTCATGGCATCACTTCTTTTATCGTTGTTGTTAGAAGGCTTGTGTAGGGCTTCGCAGCCGCTTAGCTATGTGAATACATCTGCAGACCTTTCACTGGCGTTCTAACCTGCAGGATGGAGCCCGTTTCCGACTCGGTGATGAACAGCGTGCGGCCGTCGTCACCCCCGAACGCGAGGTTGGTGTTGCTGATGCCTTCGCAGGACACATAACGCTGAGTAGGTTCGCCGACCCTGGAGAGTCGCCAGACCGACCCAAAGCCCGTATGGGCGATATACAGATTGCTCTCGTCATCCAGCGCCAGCCCGTCCGGGCCGCCGAGCCCCCCGTGCAACTGTGCGAAGACGCCGACCTTGCTGATGATTGAGCCGTTACCGAGGGGGATGCGCCAAATCTGTTGCGCGCGGGTCACCGCAATCAGCAGGTGATTGAGATGGGGGTCGTACACAATCCCGTTCGGGCTGGGGATGGTATTGATCAGGCAACTGAGGTTGCCTGCGGCATCCAGCTTATAGACCCGTCCGGTCGGGTCCTGCAGGCCAGTCTGCCCCTGATCGGTAAAGTACAGATCCCCCGAAGGCGAGAACACCAGATCGTTCACCCCTTTGAAACCTTCCGAGCCGGCTGACTCCAGGATCGGCTCGATCGTCCCGCTTTGCGGGTCAAGCAACAGGATGCCGCGTTTGTAGTCGGTGATAAAAATCCGACCGTCCTGGTGAATCTTCAGCCCATTGGGCCAACCGTCATATTCACAGACCAGCGTCCATTCTCCAGCGGGCGAGATCTTGAAGATGCGACCGTAGGGGATGTCGGTGACGTAGAGGTTGCCGTCCCTGTCGAAAGACGGACCTTCCAGAAATGAATCGATGGTTTTTCCCTGCCGGTTAGCGTCGGCCCACGTCGTGCGCCGTGGATGGCGAAAGCGCTCGGGCAAGCGAGTGAAGACAGTGGTTTCGGTGATAGTTGGGGCGGGGAAGAAGCTCATGCGTGCTCCTGAGACGATCCGACGGTATGGCCGCGGCATTTTATTAAAATAGAATTACATTCCAAAAATAATCCATTTTACAGAGGCGCGCGAGTGCTTTTTCCCGCTGCTCGTCTCCTTGCGCGCATTACACGCGAAGGAGGGAAGGAAGGGTAAGGGCAGTATTGAAACGTGGATTTCTAGAATTTAATTTCAATAGACCACGGAAGCTGCGACGCGGCGTCTGACCGCTTCTCGTGGCTTGGGATTTTTTATCCCTTGCGCCTGAAGCTTTAGCCCATGTGCTGCTCTCACATCAGCTGAAGCCAGGCGCTCCGCCCAAGCGCCTATGGCAGATCGACAATCTCCACCCAGTTAGCCCCATGGCCGCCCGGGTAACGACCGACCTCACTCAGCTTGCCCGAGTCCGGATCTATCTTATAGACGGCCACTGATTCGGACTTCTCGCCCGACGCTATGAGAAAGCGACCTGAAGGGGCAATTTTGATACCCCGGGGTTGCAGCACGGTAGGGTAGTTGAGCGCGTAGGAGGGCGCCCCTGTTGTCGGGTCCAAGTTGAACAGCGCGATTTTGCTACCGGTTCGCTCTGTCGTGTACAGGAACCGCCCGTCAGGACTGAGCTGGATGTCCGCCGCAGCAATGGTGTTTCGCGCTTTTTCATTGTCCCGGGCGGCTATACGTGTCGCCGTGATTGCAGGCTGGACCGAACCCTGGATCAATCCGGAATCCGAAGGGACGGAGGCAACTGATGTAAGCGCGTGGAGGGTGCCTTTGTCTGCATCGAGCGCGTACTGGGTCACGGTGCCGGTCAATTCATGCAAGACGTAAACAAAGCGATTGTCTGGAGAAAACACGAAATGACGGGGACCTTCTCCCTGCTTCGTATGGACCACGGGCGGGACATTCTCGCTCAAGTGTCCAGTGGCAGCGTCGAAACGAAACTGCATGATCTGGTCGCTTCCGAGATTGCTGATGAAGACAAAACGGTTGCTGTGGTCAGCCTGAATCGAGTGGGCGTTCTTGCCCGTCTCGATGATTTGTTGCGCGGGCCGGGTGACCCGCCCATCAGCGTCGATTGGACTCACGGCGGCTTTATTACCCGAGTACGACGCGGTGAACAAGAATCGGCCAGTGCGATCAGTGGCGACGTTGGGCATGCTGTCAGGGAGCGGAGCTTGAGCCGCTTCAGTCAATTGGCCCGACTGCTTATTGATGCTGTAGCTGAAGACTCGCATCGGTTCCGAGCGGGTGACGGCGTACAGGTGCGACTTGTCAGGGGCGATGGCCATCGGCATCACCAGTTTCGCGGCAGGTACGGCGCCCATGGGCTTCAATGCGCCCGTCGCACTTTCCATTTCGTACGTCGATATGTTGCCGTCAATCGAGTTCGATACGTAAACGAACGTTTTGGACAGCGCGGGCAAGGCCACCAGCGAGGTGGAAACGAGCAGGGTCAGCGCATGCAAATAGCGGCGTTTTGTTTTCATTGTGTATTCCTCTCGGGGGAACTTGCGGCAGGAAAGCGGGTAGGTCACTGCCCGCTGCGGGTTTACGTCAAGGCTCAGGGTCGGTCGGTTTCAGTCCGCGGTTTTCCAGCCCGCCACATAGGCGAGCAACAGCGTCCATATCCCGAATATTCCCGAGAGCGTGAACAGAATCGGGTTCAGCGTTTCAGCGGTCCGGGTGATCCACTCACGGTGGTGGAGCAGAAAACCCAAAGCTTGCAGAACGACAATGACACCGCCCAATATCAGCATCGCGCTTATCTGGATCACAAATCCGCTGACCATCAGTCGAGCCAATGGTCCGCGTTTGGCAATAGAGTCGGGCATGACAGCCACCTCAGATGATTTCAGGTTAAACAGGCACAGGTAGCCAGCCCATTCCAACGCCGGTTCCTATCAAGATGAAGGGCAGGACGTAGAGCATGACCAGCGGCATGAATGTCTGGCTAGGAGGAACCTGGGCGATACCAGCCGCGATATAGATGGCGGCAGCGCCCGGTGGAGAAGCGCCTTCGGTGGAGGACGCAGTGAGGATCAGTCCTGCAGCCAGGTAAGGGTTGACCCCGGCATGCATCAACACGGTAAAGCCGATCCCGCCAATGGTGGCGACGGTAGCGGTCGAGTTCAGTGGGCCTGCCACCAGAATGACCAGCACGACCACAATGAGGCAGGCCACCAACGGCGATGCATTCAGGCCATTGAGCACCTGGGATAGCTGTTCCGCGAGGCCGAGTGCGGCCAAGGCTGCGCCTCCAGCGAAGGCGAACACGATCGTCGTGCCGATTTCCCGATACCGCGGGGCCGTGGACGCAATGAGTTCATACCAGGCGGACCCGCTTTTCGGGAGCTTGCGCCATCCTAGCAACAAGGTGAATCCGCCCAGCATGACGGGCATCCAGACCATGATGGAGACCGACTTGATGGCGTCTGCGCCGAGGCTCTTGCTCAGATGATCGCTCAATGGGCCCAGGGTCAGCAGAATAGGGACTGCGATGCCGAGGAAGATCAGAACCGTCCACCAGCCTTGAGCGAAGGTTTTGCGAAACCGCTCTATTTCACTGTCTTCGACTTTCCCGATCTTGAAGCGGCGAACAAAGAGATATACCACGGCCAGACGCCATGCCAGGCACCATGCGGATACGCCATACATGGTCAGTAGCAGTTTCTCGACAGAGATATAGGGCGCGACGGTGCCCAGCCCGACCAGGATAAAAAACGATGCACTGGGTGGTATGACCGTTCCCATGCCGGCATTACCTGCGACCAGCGTGGCAGAAATGTGACTTGGCCAGTGAGACTTGCTCATCCATGGAATCGTAACGGTGCCAACCGTCGCTGCGTTCGAGGAGCCGGAGTGGGCAATGGCACCGAACAACGCAGCACCGACCGTTGATACGTAGCCTGCGCCTCCAGGTAAACGCCCAAGCAACGAGTTCAGCATCGCGACCTGCCGGTCGATGATCCCGGTCTTGGCCAAAAGGGTGCCGACAAACGTGAAGGCGAGTGCCGAAAACACAACCTGCTCGGCGAACGCCGCTTTGATACCTTCCGCTGCTATCGCGAAGAACTGCCCTTGGCCAAAAGCGCACACCAGCACGAATCCGACGACCATGGCTTCCGCGATGCCTCTTTTGAGCACGGTGCTCCAGATGACAATAATCAGGATGTAACTCGCCAGCGCGATGACTGCGATGCCCATGGGTAAACTCCGTCTTTATTATTGAGGTTTGGAGCAGGATGGAGAGGGTCTGTGCTCAGTCCTGTAATCGACGAACTCTCAACCTGTCGGCGCTCACCTCAGCGGGCCGCGAGATGCCTAGCAAGGCCATGTTTCTGGAGAGTTCGGTGGCCAATATGCCGATGGCATGTTTGATCCCTGGCTGACCCGCCACCGCGCCCGCGTAATTCATGGGCCTTCCCACGAATACGAATTTGGCACCCAGCGCGAGGGCCACAAGGATGTCGGTTCCCCGGCGAAAGCCACTGTCAATCATCACTGGATAGAGGTCGCCAACGGCTTGTACGATCTCGGGCAGAACTGAAATGGGCGAGACACTGCCATCGAGCTGTCTGCCACCGTGATTGGACACGATGATGCCGTCGACACCCGCCTGTTTGGCCTTCTGGGCGTCCAGAGGGTCGAGGATGCCCTTAACCACCAGGATGCCCGTCCAGCGCTCGCGGATAAGCTTCAAATGCCCCCAGTTCAGATGGTCACGGGCGCCGAAATCGCGCATCACGTTAGCCGAGACGATAGGCGCGCCGCGCTTTACGCCGGAGTTTTCAAAATGCGGCATCCCGTGACGAACCAGCGTTCGTAACGCCGTGCCCATCAGCCATCGGGGATGTGTAAGGCCTTCCCACGCCAGGCTTAAGTCAGGCTTCAATGGAGTGGAAAAACGCGCACGAATCAGGTTCTCCCGATTGGCGGACACAGGCACATCAGCCGTGACCACCAGTGTTTTGAAGCCTGCCCGATGCACGCGCTCAAGCAGCGCCACGATCTTCTGTTCTTCTCCGGGAACGTAGGCCTGAAACCACGCATCTGGGTTGGCCTGCACAATCTTTTCCATGGGCATGAGCGAAGAGCCACTCATGATCGCCGGTATGTTGGCTTCGGCCGCTGCACGGGTCTGTATCAGGTCGCCTTCGAAAGCGGTCAGTGCGCTGATCCCCATGGGGGCGATACCAAACGGCGCGGCATAACGATGACCGAGGACTGAGGTGTCAAGGCTGCGCTGTGAAGTATCGGTAAAAGCACGCCCTAGCCATTCGTAGCGATCAAAATCCGACAGGTTCGCCCTTAGCGAGCGCTCGTTTTCGGCTCCTCCGCTGACATACGCGAAAATAGGCTTGGGAAGGAATCGGCGTGCTGCCGTTTCGAAATCATCCAGAGACAGAATGTGCTTCAGCCGTCTGGGTATTCGATAGCTCGCACTGGCATGCGGCACGGTGTGTGATGCCAGTGGATAGTCTTGAAGTCGCATCGGATGAGCCATCCCACAATTATTCTTGTTCCGGCCATCATAGGCGACCGACCCTCGAATAAAAGTTATTCTTTGTTGATCCAAAGACGAGGATTCCTCATGAAAATAGAGGCGTTGATGACCTTGCAGGCAACACTGGAGCGCGGCTCGTTTGCAGCCGCTGCCGAGGCGGTCAATCTATCGCCCAGCGCCGTCAGCTTGCAGATCAAGCAGTTGGAAACGTATTTCGGTCAGTCGCTGTTCGACCGATCCGGTCGTAGCGTGCGCCCGACTCGATTCGCGACATTGCTGGTCAATACCGTGGCACGCACGCTGGCAGATCTCGAAAATCTGCGTACTCAGCGTTATCCGTCGATGTCGGGTCGGGTCAGGTTGGGCGTCACAGGTTCGATACAGACGACCCTTTTGCCCAGGGCCGTAGCCGAATTACAAAAAAGGGCCCCCGGGCTTACCTTGCAGCTAGAGCGTGCCAATACGCCTGAAATGCTTTCGTCATTGAAAGCCGATCGTCTGGACGCCGCAATTCTCGTTCGCCCGCCGGGCGGCGGTTCTGCGCGGTTGTACTGGAAGGATCTGTTGTGCGAGCCAATGGTTTTGGTGGTGCCTGCGCACCTGGAGAGCATGGAGCCCGCAGACTACCTGCGACGCTATCCATGGATACGCCTGGACCGGAAGCTGGTGGTTGGCAGGATGGCCGCTCGTTTCGTGGACAACCTGATTCCGCACTGCGAGGCGCTCATCGATGTGCCGTCCGCCGACGCTATCATCGCCATGATCGGGCTTGGTTTGGGAGTGTCAGTGATGCCACGCCTGCGCAAGGAGCATTTGGCTGTGTATGCGGTGCGGGAAGTCTCTCTGGGTCCTTCGGCACCGACCCGACAGCTCTCAATGGTTCGGCGCAAACAGGACTCAGAGAACATCTTGCTGCGTGCTGTCGAAGAGGCGTTTGAGCGGGCTTGTCGCTAGCTTCCCTGAACGTGCAGTCGATTGCGAGCAGACCCCAAACGCCTGTTTCATTGAAGTCTCAAACGGTAAGCCTTGGCAGCGTTGCGGCTAAACAAAGCGTCTTTTTCATCCTCGCTGAAATCCGCGGTGATTTTCTTGAACGCGTTCCACAACACGCCATAGCTGACCATGCCTTTGTCGACCGGGAAGTTGCTTTCGAACATGCAACGGTCCACGCCGAAAATCTCGATGCACCGCAGCAGATAAGGTCCCCACAACTCAGCAACGGTCGTCGAGTCAGGAGGGGAGGCGCGCAGATCCAGGTCGAAGCCATTGACGCGCATCCCTAGCCCGCCGAGTTTGATTTGCACGTTCGGGCATTGCGCCAAGGCGCGCAACGACAGATCCCATTCTGCAAAGACCTCATTGCGCTTCCCTTTGTATGGACCCGCACCCAGAGGGCCTCCAGCGTGGTCGAGAATGATCCGCTGATTGGGGTGCTTTCTGGCGAGATCGATGACCTCAGAGAGCTGCGAGTGATAGGCCCAGATGTCCAATGACAGATCGCGTGCAGTGAGCTGCAAGATGCCCTGGCCGAATATCGGATCAAGCAGTATTCCACCCGGTGGCGGGATTGGATTGGAAATCAGAGTAGAGTCGCTATGCCAGGCTGTCGCGTTACGGATACCGCACAGACGTCCTGCGCCCACCTCAATCATCTCGTCCAGTACGCCTGCGACCTCACTGCCCAAGAGCAGGTTGGCACCGCCAACAATCCCTGCGCAGAGCTGAACGTCTGGCGGGGATTGTTCAGCAATGGCGGCTGCGAAACGCACCTCACCGACAGGCTTGAAAGCGTCGGGACGGTTCAGGTCATACATCGACCTGCACTGCACGTAGACGGTGGCGAGCACCCGATGGCCCGCTCCAACGTCGTCCAGCAATTCTTCGCCGAGGTAACGCTGACCCGGACGGTCCCAGAGATGATGGTGCGGATCGACAATAACGCGACGAGGGTCCAGCACCGGCTCCTGGACATCGGCCAACCACTCCGGCCGCACTGGCGCATGAGGTGACGCAGAGGCGTTTGTCATGAGTTCTGCATGCCCCATCGCCGTATGGTGAGCACCTCAATACTGCGAAATACCACGCCTTCCACCACCAGACCAATGATGATTACCGTTAACAGGCCAGCGAAGACGTTGGGTGTCTCCAACGCATTTCGGTTCTGAAAGATGTACCAGCCCAGCCCGCCCGAGTTGCCTGAGACGCCGAACACCAGTTCAGCAGCGATCAAGGTTCGCCATGCGAACGCCCAGCCGATCTTCAGGCCTGCGAGGATCGAGGGGATCGCAGCGGGTATGAGGATACGCAGCACCAGGCGCACGCCCTTGAGTCCGTAGTTGCGCCCAGCCATCAACTGCGTTTGGCTGACTGATCTGAAACCTGAGTAGGCATTGAGCGATACCGCCCAGAGAACCGAATGGACAATGACCAGGATCAGGCTTTGAACGCCTAGCCCGAACCAGAGCATGGCCAGTGGAAGAATGGCAATGGCTGGAAGCGGGTTAAACATGGCGGTCAACGTAGAGAGAATATCTGTTCCGATACGCGTGGACACTGCCAGGGTCGTCAAAACGGCGGCCAAGGCAACCGCCAGACCGTAACTCATCAACAGCACCTTCATGGAACTCACGACTGCCAGCGGTAGGACACCATTGACCAGATCACCCCATAGCGCTGTTGCGGTGGCGCTGAAGGTGGGAAACATCAGGTCGTTTCCCAGATAGCGTGCGTAAATTTCCCAGAGCACCGCCAGTGCGATCAGCACCAGCGTACGTCGCAAGCCTGCATGACCCATCCATCGCTCCAGTGGGCTGAGTTCGCGGGCGATATCTCCGATCTGTCCAACCGGTGAGGGCGTGTATTCGACATCAGGGCGTGATCGCAGAGGATGGTTATTCATGAGCGGTGTCCTGATCTCCGAACAGCATGTGATTGATCCGCCGCTGAAGGCTGGCAAAGCCCTCGCTTCCCTGGGTCGAAAAATCGTGCTCAACAGCATCCAGTTCGGCGCGAACCTGGCCGGGGTGAGGGGTGAGCACGAGAATTCGAGAACCCAGCAAAATCGCTTCTTCGATGGAGTGGGTGACAAACATGAGCGTGAACGGCGTTTGCCCCCAGAGCTCCAGTAGTTCCTCCTGCATCCGGCGCCGGGTCAACGCATCCAACGCCGCAAAGGGCTCATCCATGAGCAAGACTGACGGTTCCATTGCCAGTGCTCGGGCAATTGCCACTCGCTGCTTCATGCCGCCGGAAAGTTGATGGGGATAGGCGTCTTTAAACCGCTCCAGTCCCACTTTCGTCGCGACGCGAATGGCGCGCTCAGTGATTTCCTGAGCGGGGAAGCGCTTGGTCATCAGCATGGGAAACATGATATTGCCCAATACCGTTTTCCAAGGCATGAGCTGATCGAATTCCTGAAACACCATCATGCGGTCAGGGCCAGGCTTTTGAATGGTTTGACCGTTGAGCTGGATGGTCCCGGCGGCGGGCGGCAGAAAGCCTGCGACACTCTTCAGCAGGCTGGACTTGCCGCACCCCGAAGGGCCCAACAGAATGAAACGGTCATTGCGCTGGACAGTGAACGATACGCCATGGGTCGCCGTGATCAATTCGTCTCGTGTCTTGTATTGCAACGTAACGCCATCCACGCAGAGCAGCGCCTGACTTTCGACAGAGGATGGCGGAGTATTCAAAGAGAGGGCGTTCATGTCAGTTGCCTTCCCCTTTGGCCACCGGATCAAAGAACACCTGCCGCCAGTCGGTTGGTCCCTCCTTCAGTGATCCGGTGCGCACCATGAATTGCGCCAAGTTCATTACGCCTGAGGGTTGGACACTCCATTCATCACGCACTTTCGCGAGCATGTCCTGTGTCTGCTCGCTGGTCAGTTTTGAAGGCTCGCTAGCGAGAAAAAGCTCTGCAGCGCGCTGAGGGTTCTCGCGAATGAATTCATCTGCCTTGGCGATGGCCGCGACCACTGCGTCGGTCAGTTGCGGGTTTTGCTTCACAAACTTTCCGGTAGTCGCGAGCACGCCGCTGGTCATGCGCATGTTGAGCTGCCTGGAAAAATCAAACAGCTTGTGAACACGCTCGTCATGATCGAGCAGGTAACTATAGGGGTTCGGTCCGATGTAGCCCTTGACTCCTGCTTTGTTGATCAGACTGGCCATCGCATCTGGATGGGGAAGGGCAACCATCGTGCTGTCCATCTGATGAGCTTTCCCTTCACCAAAACTTTGCTCAGCCGCCATCTGCAGCAAAACTGCCTGCTGGCTGTTGGGCGCTGTGACTGCGATTTTGTCGCCGGGCTTGAAGTCCGCAAGGCTTTTGATAGTGGGGTCATTGACGTACAGACCGTTATCGCCGGCAACGAGCGCGCACAGCGCTTTGATATCCAGCTTGCCTTTGGTTTTCTGCCATGCGGTCAGCGTGCCGTACAAGCCGTAGCCGCCGATGTCGACGCTATTGCTTATCAAGGCGTCATTAATGGAGGCAGCGCCGCTGATACGCTTTATGACAAAGCGCGTCTCGGGCTGGCCGCGTGCGGCCGCAGCTTCGGTGAAGAACCCGAGTTTGTCGGCGACCGCAACAGGCAAATAGGCATAGCCGTACTGGACCGCGACCGTCACTTCATTTTGTTCGGTTTGTGCCTGAACACTAGACATAAAGCAGATCGCCAGCGCGATACCGAGTCCAGTGACTGCGAGCCTTAGGCGAGGGAGGGGAGTGGGGCGGCAACGTGCATCGACAGACATTGTGCAAACTCCATATTTGTTATTTTTGAAATGGTGTTTCCATTATCCTATGCAGGGATGATGGTTGCGTCAATTTCTATCAATTATTTGTGCGAAATGTATTCGAATGAGTGGATCTGTCGCTTCCAGCGCTTAAGGTATGGAAACTCCATTTCATTTCAAGGATTTTTCGACGGCGCTGATGAGAGGTACGCCGGGGGATATCTATCTGATATCCGAGGGGGGACACTGGGCAATGAATGTAGGAATTACCGAGACACCGAGGCCCGCGATAGCTGCTTCTCGAATGGCATCGCCGTAAGAGAATTCAAGCCGGCTGGTCACTGGTGGCACGGTGTCGCCGGTGAATCTTCAATAGTGCGCGTCTTAACGTTGGAGTAAGTCGCCCCGAAAAGCGTGAAAGCTTTTCAGGTTTTCGTGGGGTGCCAAGGCGTTCGAGCAGCGCCGGGCTGGTAACGCACACATGACGCACGGTTACGAGCCGTCGAGCCGTCGCGAAACAAGCGACCAGTCTGGAAGAAGTGCACTGCGGATGGCGAGATCGAAACCATTGCGTCCCAACTGCTACTGACGGACGGTGCGACTCAAGCGGTCGATTTGATGTTGCGTCATACAGCGCGACCAGGTGACGCTGCCATGGTGGACGACCCAGGCCATTTCAATCTCTTCAGCAACCTGCAACTGCAGGGCATTGATGCGCTACCTGTAACTCGTACCGCGGAGGGGCCGGATCTTGAACAGCTCGAAGCGTTGGCTCGCGAGTATCGACCCAAAGTCATGTTCACCCAGTCGGTGCTGCATACGCCGACTTCCTCAATGTGCCGACAACCCGTATTGCTGCGCTGGATCACTTGCAGCGAGTGATCTACGTCGGCAGCTCTTCGAAAACGCTGTCAGCGGCTGCGCGTGTAAGCTTCATTGCCGCTTCCGAAAAAAGTAACACACGACCTTTGTAGCATCGTCGCGCAGACCAGTTAGCGTTTCAGGATCAGGTGCATCTATCAGCACTTTGCCTTGGCGATGCGGAGCGCCGGATTGCCACCGGCCATTCGTTGTTCTCTAACAGATGATCGAAAAGGCTGACCAAGTCTTTTAAGGGGCACGATTATGTGCGCAAGGCTGACCTGATCATTTGAGATCAATGGTCGGATGACGAGCCTTGCCGCAATAGTGGGCTGCTCGCATGGATTTCCCGCTGGTGCATTACAGTGTAGATTCTGGCAGTGCAGGGAAACTGCAGAAGAGCCGTGCAAGGATCACTAATGCTGCTGTCAACCCTGACAGCTGTAGGCGTGAGAACACAATCAAAAAATGGACGTATACAATGAAAGAAAAAGTGCTTTGGCTTCTAATATCTTTGGTGTCTGGATGTTCGGTCGTTGCGCCTGAACGTGAGGCCGCTTCGAACATGATGGGAAGGAATATTGCTGAAGCCTATTCGAAATTTGGACAGCCCAATTATGTTGAGACACACGTGGGGAGTGCTGACGATAAGCTAAATGGTCAGAAGGTCTATACGTTTGAACGGTTCGGTGCGCGATACAATACATATTCAGCAGTCGGTAGCGAAACAGCACCCGTCAACGGCCAGTTAACTCATACAGAGTACATTCAAACTAACACCGTTCAAGAAAGCTGTACTGTGCGGTTATTTGCGGGGAAAGATAATATTGTCGATTACTACGAGGTGGCTGGAAATTGTGGACTTTGGGATGCAGGCTTCGGCACCACCGGACCGCTGCACCGTTACGGGATAAATTAAGGTACTGCGTTGAGCAGTGTAAAATTTTTTAGAACGATCGTAATCGCTTCTGTCGTCTCAGAACGTGTTCAGCAAAAAAGTCAGCATTGCAAAGAAAATCATTGGGAAGAGCGGCATGGTTTCAATGCGCCTGCCGCTGCTCAAAACCACCCATGCTTGAAAAAAGAGGGGGGATCTGAAAGGGATCAACCCGCAAACGGCCACCGCCGCGATGCAAACGAACTCGGTATTGAGCTCGACGGCTGGGCGAAGCAGCTACCCGATAGTGTGGTATTGGCGAGGTGCTTTCATCTTTACTATTTGCGGGTAGTGCGGTCATCAACAGCGGGTAGTGCGTTGATCACGATCCTCAAAACTGTAATCTCTAACGACTTGGGCGATGCGCAGGTGATAGTCATCGAAAACCTGCCTACGGCCTGCTAATTGAGCCGCACGATGCAGCTCAAGGCCGCGCCAACGCTTGATGGCTTCCTCGTCACGCCAAAATGACAGCGAGAGAACCTTTCCCGGTTCACTTAGGCTTTGGAAACGCTCAACCGAGATGAACCCATCCAGCTCTGCTAGCAATGGTTTCAGTTCACCGGCGAGTTCTAGATACCGCTCGTATTGATCCTCATGAGGCCATGCTTCAAAGATAACGGCGATCATTGCTGAGTTCCTGTTCACGATAAAAATGAGGGATGCGACCATTAAGCGAGGGCAAATAACGCCAACGGTAAGGATGAGCAGATAAGGCTGGTTGTAGATGCAGCCATGCCGAAATCGCCTCAGAGGCGATCGCTAATGCAAGTCGCTGGCCGGGACATTGATGTCTTCCTGAGCCGAAGCTGAAGATTCGTCGCTGCGTCCGTTTTACCAAGAGGCTATCGGGGTCCGGGTTCGCGTAGGGATCCCTATTGGCTGAAGCGAGCAACACTAGAACGGTATCACCCGCCTCCAAGACGCAGTCCCCGATGGTGCATCGCTTCGCAACGAATCGCCGGGTGTTTTGCACAGGCGAGTCGTAGCGCGCGACTTCTTCCACGAAGTCTGCAACGAGCGTCAACGTGGGTTGCATGTCTTTAATCAGATCAGGGTCACGATGGAGTGCTACGAGGGTATTGCCGATCAGGCCTGCGGTGGCTTCGCAGGTCTGTGACAAAAGGCCGATCAGGTTAGCAATCAATGCATCATGATCTGTCCAGGCGGAGGCTTCGCACCCGCTCTAGATATGACTCAAGAAGCGGCTACTTTCATCGCCCTGACCCAGCAGCGCGCTGAATAACTGACTAAGCCGAGTGGCTCCGGAATTCGCTTCGTCGAGTTGAGTGCTATCGCTCAAGGGTGACAGACAGGCGACAAAATTACGTGTCAGCCTCGCGACTTCCCGTAGCTGGCTGGATGGAAGGCCTATCAGAGCGGCAACGACAGAAACCGGTAACGTGAACATCAACTCATCTAGGTTTTCGACCGGGTTATCGAGGGTCTCGAACACGCGAGACACGATGTTCGCTATGCAATCTGTCTCGACAGAGGCCAAGGCAGGTTCAATAGCCATCCTGGGGCACAGGTGCTTCGGGCCCTCGTTCATGCGCATCAGACGACCGAAGATCACTCCTGCCACACCTTGCGCAATGGCAGGAGGTACCGGCTCGTTTAGCGGACGCACCAGACAGTCAGGATGCCCCAGGATGGCTTCGACAGCTTTGGCACTGCTTGCAATCCATAAACGAAGATCTGCATCGAACAGCAGGCCGTTTTGTCGCCTGAGACCTGAGTAATAAATGTAGGGATCTGAATGGGTAGCGGCTTCAAAAGGTGTCATTCCGGAAGTCCAGTTCACAAAGAACGGCTACTATCGAACATCCTTCATGGTGACGATTCGCTCAGGAACGAAATATGGATGGTCGAAGCATTGACACCGCGATTTCCAGGGTAGCCGGCGCTATTGCCGAGTTGGCCAGGACGAAAATGCTCTGTTCGCTGATGGACGGTCACGCCCGTACCAGTACCGAAATGGCCGTCGTCGCCGACGTGAGTGCATCTACGGCGAGCGCGCATTTGGCGAGACTGACAGAGGACGGATTGGTTAGGTTGCACACCCAGGGCAGGCATCGCTACTACAGTCTGGCTGACGCGCAAGTGGCTCAGGCTATCGAGGCGCTCATGGTGATCAGCCAAAACGCAGATACCCAATATGTGAGCACGACCCCAACCCGATTGCAGTTCGCGCGTACCTGTTATGACCACATGGCAGGAACATTGGCTGTGCAACTGCATGACCGTTTCATGGAAGTAGGCTGGTTAACCGTGCCGGTTTCTGGGGAAAGGACGTATCAGCTCACGATGAGCGGCGAAAAAGCCATGACCGATCTCGGTATCGAGATAGAAAAAGTAAAGGCACTACGGCGTCGTTTCGCGTGCCCTTGTCTGGACTGGAGCATGCGGCGCCCTCATCTTGCCGGTGCGCTCGGAGCGGCTTTGTTGCAGACGGCCATAAGCCGCAAATGGGTCATCCAGGACCTTGACAGTCGGGCACTCGCATTGACATCCAAGGGACGAAAAGAGCTGTCTGGCCGATTCGGGATCATGCTGGAAAGCGAGAATAAAATACAACGAGCAGGTGATGGTTTGGCTAGGCGCACTGTACGACGAAGGCACGCGCCCTAGTGTGAATTAAGTTACACCATTGGTATCGCAAGGATCGTCGCTCAGTAGGCGTCCTGCACCGGCAGCGTTTGAGTGAGGAAATGGAGAAGACATGTGGCCAACCAACCGCTTCGGGTCGGTAGCTGTCTGCCGAGGTCGGGAAGTCGAGCAGATCCAGACCGGTCTTTACCAGCTCCGGGTTGATGATGAGAACGTCGATGCCGCGATCAACCTGGAGAAACAAAGCTGCCCCGATATCAGGGCAGCCTGCGTCGGGTTCGTCGTATTATGCGACGCGCATGGTCAGGCCAGGCCTGAAGGCGTGTGCTCAGCGATGCCGAGTAATTGGATGGCCACAGCGTCGTCCGCCGGCGCAGGGGCATGCAGTGTTGCTTGGTCGCTCGGTGCCGTGGCTGCTGTGGAAGCAAATGCAATGCCGTCGCCTTTAAGGTATTGGCTGACATCGCCCTTGAATGACACCTGAAAACGGCTGCCGCTTTCATCGGTGTCATAGGACTTGAGGTAGGTACGGGCGCCTGCGGCATCAACCTCGACCCTCAGCGTATGGTCATGGCCGTTACCCAGTCCGGTGAACCCCAGGGCAGAGACGTCAATGCGGTCCTCTCCCGAAAAATCCAGGATCAAGTCGGATTGGCTAAGGCCGTCCCGTTGATAGCTGTCGTTAAGGTGGTCGTAGACAAAAGTGTCAGCACCCGCGCCCCCCGTGAGGGTATTGGCCCCTGGACCACTGTTGATGATGTCTGCCCCGCTGTTAGTGATGATCCGATCTTGAGTGAGGTACTGGCTGACATCCCCTTCAAAAGCCAGCTGAAAGCGGTCACCTCCTTCGTCGTATGCGTAAGACTTGAGATAGGTGCGGGTACCTGCGTCGTTGACCTCGACTCTCAACGTATGATCGTGGCCATTGCCTAATCCGGTGAATCCTAAGGCAGATACATCAATGCGGTCGTCGCTTGAGAAGTCCAGGATCAAATCTGAAAAGCTCGTACCGCCGCCTTCATGACTCTCGCTAATATTCGAAAAAACGAAAGTGTCGGCACCCTTGCCGCCCGCGAGTGTGTCGCGGCCCAATCCACCGGCTATGACGTCATTGCCGTCGTCGCCGTACAGGTGGTCATTGCCCCCGCCGCCGTAGATGACGTCGTCACCGCCTGCGCCATGAATGCTTTCGCCAATGGCAGTGCCGTTTAAGACATCCGGGCCGTCAGTCCCGGCCACGAGTAGGGTGTCGGTATCAGTCGCTGTGGGTTTAACCAGGCTCATGATTTACTCCAATGGTTGAAATTTGCAGGACGCTCACGATGCCGCGCACGCTTGGCATCGTTCGCCGACTGTTTCAAACATGAGTCAGACCGCGCGAATGCCTCGGCATTTGATTAGCCGCGCGTGCGCCGATGAAGGGTATGTCTGCAGATTCTGCAATGGAGGATCGGATGCGTAAGCTATCGCGTCACCATGGCCCCAGGCCCGTCCGGCTCAGCTGCGATTATTCGCGCCAACTTCAGCTGATGAATGGTCAAGTTTGAGAGCAGCGTTGTCCGGAGGGTTTGAACAGCTCAATCTCTGATGCACTGAACTGCGCTACACCACTTCAGGCACAGCAATAGGGCCTAGTATCCGCAGGTATAGGCTGACGGTGGTGCCTTCTCCCTGCGCGGTCTCAACACGCACGTCACCACCGGATTTGAAGGCAAAATCCTTCGCTTGTGCCAAGCCCAGGCCGGTGCCTTTGCCAACAGGTTTTGTCGTGAAGAACGGCTCGAATGCCCTGGCCACTGTTTCCGCAGCCATTCCGGGTCCGTCATCGCATACGCTTAAAACGATATAGTCGCCCGCCGCCAATGTTGGATCGCTCTCCACATGCTGCCATCGAGTCGCTACGTGAATGCGGCCCACACCGGTAATCGCATCTTGCGCGTTGGATAAGAGGTTCATAACGACCGCATGCAATTGGACTTCGACGCACATCACGCCCCATCCCCATGCAGTGAAATCGAATGAAAGGGTGATATGGGGGCCCACGGCGTTTCGCATTGAAGCCTGCGCGGCATGGAGACGCGAGGATATGTCGATGCAGATAACCTCCGGACCGTCCCCGCGTACACTCGATAGCAGATAGTGTATGAGCTGACGGCCTTGCTCGATGGATTGCAAACCTGCCGCAGCAAAGCGTTCCACATCTACCGGACGCCGTGACCGCAGACGCATCATTTCGAGCGCGGTTCCTACGCCTTGGAGCAGATTGTTGAAGTCATGGGCGATGCTGGCGGTGAGCATACCCAGCGAAGAAATGCGTTTGGAGTGGTCAAGTTGCGACTTTGCCTCATCGCGGCTGTGCGCGAGTCGATCGAGCTGACTGTGCAGTCGTGTCACTTGTTCGTCGCGCTGAAGCTGGAGAAGTCGTGCGTCGAGCAATGCGGCAGCCTGACGCGCCAGCGCCTGCAACGCGGTAACCTGAGATTCGGACAACTGTCGAGGCTTCACGTCGATGACGCAGACTGTGCCCAACGCGTGGCCGTCCTCCGTGACGATCGGCGCGCCGGCATAGAAACGTATATAAGGAGGGCCGTTTACCAGAGGACTGTAGGCAAAACGCGCATCTGCAGTAGCGTCTTCTATCACCATGACGTCAGTGGGTTGGAGAATGGCGTGAGCACAGAACGCCAGGTCTCTGTGTGTTTCCTGCACGTCCAGGCCGATACAGGATTTGAACCACTGGCGGTCGCGGTCAACGAGAGAAACCAATGCGATTGGCACATCACACAGGGTCGTGGCCAGTAGCACGATGTCCTCAAACACCTTTTCAGGAACACTGTCCAGTACCTTCAGGTGTTCTAGCGATTGGACCCGTTCTTCCTCGTTGAAAGGGAAGGGCGCTGGTTGATGGGCCATTGCTTTACCAAAGGATGAAATATTCGTTTCGCATGATGCGCCGGGCCGCCGTCTGTCGCAAGGACAGTCATCTGTCTAGATATTGACTGGCGCCTTTCGTTCAACCGCTTAGCATTAAGGACTGCTCGCTTGCCGGGCGCCCGGGATGAGTCTTTGACGATTTCAATCAGCCGTTCACCGGCATATGCAACTGTCGCGCAACCTGTATGTCTGACCCATCCGTGAAATCAGCTGTAGCAGCAGCCCGCGCATCTCGCTGATACTTCAGCCGCGAGCGTGCGCTGCGCGAGTAATAGAATTCTAATAACTATTAAGGACGTTGGAGAATGGAAGGCCTTACCTCGTTAGGTTTCGATCATTGGTGGAATACGAAAGGGCCTTGGGTCGAAGAACCCAACGAACGTCGAAGTGGTACTAGCGGTGTCCAGAAGGTGATGCAGGGTGACACGCTGTTCTACGTGAAACGACAGATAGGGCATACCTACCGTAGTCTTCGCTACCCGTTTGGTCGGCCAACGGTCATTAGAGAAGGCAAGGCATTAGACCGTCTTTACGCGCTAGGCGTTAAAGCGCCTCAAACGGTTTTCTATGGGGCACGGAAAGTAAACGGTCAATGGCAAGGTCTGCTGGTTACCCGCGAGTTGGCAGGCTTTCGTGACCTGGACACGTGGCTGGCTGATCAGAGTAATCTTTCGCAAGAGAACCACCTGCTTATCCTGACGAATCTTGCTGTGATGCTGGCCAAACTTCATCGAGGACGTCAGCAGCACGGATGCATGCGCGCCAAACATGTCTTCATTAATCCGAGCGTCATAGACAACTTTTCAAACTTTGAACTGGCCCTGCTCGACCTCGAAAAATCACGGCCCAGACTTTCCAAAGGCCGAGCTGCGCGCCACGATGTGCGCCAACTGCGCCGCCACTCTCCGTGGAACGACGCGCAATGGAGTTTCTTTTTAGATCGCTATGAGCAAGAAGCAGGTCGCGGTGTTCCACTCAAGTAGAGCTGCGCGCTTTTTCGGCGGGTCCGCTGCGAAGCGGCGATTGGCCAATGGTGCACATCAGGTCGGTAAAGTCCGGCGATAGTCTTTAGTGGTTTTTCCAGTCCACCGCTTGAAGGCACGCCTGAAGTTGGTGGGTTCAGAAAAGCCCAACAGCAGTGCAATGTCGTCGGTGCTCATCACGGTTGTTTTCAAATATTCGATGGCGAGGGAGCAACGCACGTCGTCAACAATCGCAACGAACGAAGTCTCTTCGTCCTGAAGCTTTCGGCGCAGGCTGCGCGTGGTCATGTGCAGCGCTTCGGCCACCGCTTCCATACTCGGAAATGTCCCTGGTGTGTGCATCAGCATCTGATAGACCTCGCCTGAAATGCCCGAGGACACCTTGGCCTGACCAATCAGGCGTTCACAGGTTTCTTGCAGAACCGATGCGGTCAGACGATGCGCCAAATGGGGCTTCTGGTCGAGAATCGAGCTGTCGTAATGCAATTCGCACCGGTCATGATCGAAGGTGCAAGGGCACCCCAGATACTCCGGGTAGAGGTGAGCATGCGCCGGGGCAGGGTAGGAAAAGCAGGCTTTGACAGGAGGGCAACTCTGACCGAAGACATCCTGTAGATGGGTGACGTGTTGCGTGAATTGCTGCTCGATCCAGAACTGTTTTATTTCTTTCGACGGACTGGGCGTCGAGGCGTCGGGAAAGGTCCAGACCGCTTTGTCTTCATACTCCTGCCACTCGATGGTGAGGGTCGGCGTCGCCAGCGCGTGATACTTGACCCCTAACCTGAAGTAATCGCGCAGCGACAGGCAGGACATCAGCGCATAGCCGTACATGCCGTAGGCAGACAAGTGCAGGCGAGCGCCCGTCTTGAAGGGCGTTGCCGGGTCTTGGGAAAGCGAAACCGCATTGCCACATACCGTCGCGTACTGGCGCACCGAGGTCAGCGTGGTCGCATCCTGGATCTGATGCTCGTCAACGCCACTTCCTCTCAGGCTGGCCTCAGCCGGGATGCCTTGTTCACTGAGCACTTCAACCAATGCGGCGATCTTGTACGGCGCGTAAATGCGCTCATTGAACAACGGCAATCGCCGGGTCATCGGCCAGCTCCTATGAATGTCCCGTAAGGATCTCTTACTGTCCGGTAATGATCTTACCGTGCTCCTGAAAACTCAATAAGCTTGACCTCACAACGAGCGGCTGCGAGTCAACGCCATCGCGCCGATCCTGCCCAATAAGAACAAGGTCGTCCCGCCATGAGTCAGCCGAGCCGTAAGGTCATCATCTCCTGCGCCATCACCGGTGCAACGCACACTCCGACGATGTCCGAGTACCTGCCTGTCACGCCTGCCGAGATCGCAGAGCAGTCCATCGAAGCGGCCGAAGCCGGTGCAGCCATTCTGCATTTGCATGCTCGCGATCCCGGGGATGGCCGGCCCACACCCGACCCTGAAATTTTCAGCGAATTCGTCCCGACGATTGCCCGCGCGACCGACGCGATCATCAACATCACTACCGGCGGCAGTACCCGGATGACGCTGGCTCAGCGTCTGGCTTATCCGTTGATTGCCAGGCCTGAACTCTGTTCGCTCAACATGGGATCAATGAATTTTTCGATTCATCCGATCGCCAGAAAGATCTCGTCCTGGGCTCATGACTGGGAACGCGAGCATGTCGAAGGGATGGAAGATGTCGTGTTCAAAAACACGTTCAAGGACATCAAGCAGATCATGCAACAGTTGGGCGAACACGGGACGCGCTTCGAGTTTGAATGCTACGACGTGGGGCATCTCTATAACCTCGCGCATTTCGTCGAGCAGGGGCTGGTGAAGCCGCCACTGTTCATCCAGTCATGTTTTGGCATTCTGGGCGGCCTGGGTGCCGATCCCGAAAACCTGGTACTGATGCGTACCACCGCCGACCGACTCTTCGGGCGCGAGCATTACGAGTTTTCCATCCTGGGTGCAGGGCGTCACCAACTGCCGTTTGTCACCATGGGGGCGATCATGGGCGGCAATGTGCGCGTTGGCCTGGAAGACAGCATTTATCTGGCCAAAGGTGTGAAGGCCAGAACCAACGCCGAGCAGGTGCGCAAGGTTCGTCACATCCTCGAAGCGCTGTCATTTGAGATCGCGACCCCTGAAGAAGCCAGGCAGATGTTAAAGCTCAAGGGCAAGGACAACGTCCGCCTGTAATTGACCCTCTAATCCAGAACAACAAGAAGAGTTTCAACGATGACGACTTCTCCCTTTGCCGCATCGATCCACGCGCTGGCGACCCGGCGAGCGATGGCTCGACTGATCCCGCTGATGTGCGCCATCTACTTCATGTCCTATCTCGACAGGACCAATGTCGCGCTGGCCAAGGCTGCACTGAATGCCGATCTGGGCATCAGTGCAGCGGCCTTCGGCTTGGGGGCAGGCATCTTCTTCATCGGATACGCATTGCTGGAGGTGCCGAGTAATCTGCTCGCCCACCGCATCGGCCCAAGGCGCTGGATCGCCAGAATTGCCGTGACGTGGGGCGCGTTGTCTTCAGCGATGATGTTCGTCCAGGGCGAATGGTCGTTCTATCTGCTTCGGGTCCTGCTGGGCATCGCCGAGGCCGGTTTGTTTCCGGCGCTGATGTACATGGTGACGTTATGGTTTGCGCCCAAGGATCGCGGGATTGCTATCGGCTGGATTTATATCGCTCCGGCGCTGGCGCTGGTGATTGGCAATCCCATCGGTGGCGCACTGATGCGCATGGATGGGATCGGCGGGTTGCATGGCTGGCAGTGGATGTTTCTGCTGGAAGGACTGCCAAGCATCGTGGTCGGGGTGATCCTCTGGTTCAAACTTCCCGAACGGCCTCGGGATGCACGCTGGCTGACACAGACTGAAGCCGAGGCACTGGAGACGCATGCCCTGTTGCCCGGGCATGCCAACGCCCATCAGTATTCCGGCCATTGGGTAAAGGCGCTGACGCGTCCGACCACCCTCCTGATCGGCTCGATTTACTTCCTGAATCAGGTCGCGTTCGTAGGGCTGGTGTTCTTCACGCCTTCCATCATCCAGCAGATGCAGATGACCTCCACGCTGACGGTCGGATTGATGTCCAGCAGTGTGGGCTTCGGCTTTCTGGCGGGGGTTTTGATCCTGCCCAGGATTCACCGCAAGCTTGACCGTGACACCTACTCTCTGAGTCTTTTCACCGGAGGCCTGATCGTGAGTGCGGTCGCATTCACCCTGCTCGAGGCTGCCGGCGCCCGCATCGCATTATTCACTGCCACCTCCTTCTTCGCCGGAGGGGTGTTGCCGACCTATTGGGCGATCGCGATGAAGCGGCTTCAAGGCATCGAAGCGGCAGCGGGCCTGGCGTTCATCAATACGCTCGGACTGCTGGGTGGTTTTGTCGGGCCTTTTTTGTTCGGGCTTGTCGAGAAAGCCTCAGGCCTGAGTTCTTCCGGTTTTTTCGTGATCGTGGCAGCTGCCGTGCTTGGCCTGCTACTCGTACCCTTGTTGGGCATGGCCATCCGCGCAGAGGGCCGTCGTCCGGCGGTTGACGCGTCTGTTATTCAAGGTGAGGAAGCGCTGTGAACATTGTTGATCGACTCAAGCCCGCTGCGAATTTGAAAGTGCTGATAACCGGCGGCGCCGCTGGCATCGGCGCGGTCATCGCCAAGGCGTTTCATGAAATAGAAGCGCAGGTCTACATCTGCGACATTGATGCCGATGCCATCGAGCGCATCAAGCGCGAACATCCCGGAATGCACGGTGGTGTTGCAGATGTCGGAATAAGGCAGCAGGTCGACCGGATCATGGATGAGGGGATTTCGCTATTAGGCGGCCTCGACGTTTTGGTGAATAACGCCGGGATCGCAGGCCCGACCGGTAGCCTCGAGGATCTGGTGGAGGCGGAATGGGAAGCCACCGTTTCGACCAATCTCAACAGCCAGTATTACGTCTTGCGCAAAGCGATTCCGTTTCTGAAACAGTCGAAACAGAGTCCGCACATCATCGCGATGTCTTCAGTCGCAGGGCGTCTGGGCTATCCGTTCAGAACGCCATATGCCTCCACGAAGTGGGCGATCATAGGCCTCATGAAGTCACTGGCTGGCGAACTGGGTCCGGATAACATTCGGGTCAACGCCATCCTGCCCGGCGTGGTGGCAGGCGAGCGGATGAATCGGGTGATCGATGCCCGCGCTCAGACGCTGGGGATCACGTTCGAGGCCATGCGTGACCAGTACCTGGAAAAGATCTCGCTGCGCCGAATGGTGACAATGGAGGATGTCGCGGCGATGGCGCTCTTTCTGTCCTCTCGGGCGGCGGCGAACATCAGCGGCCAGGCCATCAGCGTGGACGGCAATGTCGAGTACCTGTGATGGCTTTCGCCAAATCGATTTGAAAACGTCGAGGCAGCCTCAACGGTTCGTCGACGGGGTGCAGCCTTTCAGGCAGTGCCATTGCGAAAGCTGTCTATTCGGCGAAACCTGTCCTCGGCCGAGTGAGACAGGCCGAGATCCAGATTTGGCGTACTTCAGCCATGTGTGATTCTGCTTAAAGCGTTGCGATGCGATGCAGTTCGCGCTTGAGGGCTTCGGGGTCGAGGGAGCTGAATGGAAGCTCGAAGAAGGCTCGGCAGCGTCGTTCAATACGCGCCAAGGTTGCGACAAATGCCGTGTTCACTGCCTCTTCTTCACCCACCACGTCTGAAGGATCTTCTAACCCCCAATGTGCCTTCAATGCGGGGCCGAAATAGACGGGGCAGGATTCCCCAGCGGCCTTGTCGCAGACGGTGATAACGATGTCTGGAGGGCACTGCTCGAATGCATCGTTGCCTTTGCTGCTCAGCCCTTCGATTGAAATGCCCGCTTGCTGCAGGGTGGTCAGGCTACGAGGAAGCACCTGCCCTCTGGGGAAACTTCCGGAACTGACTGCCTCAAAGCCCGCGGGAGCCAAGTGGTTGAACATCGCCTCGGAAAGAATGCTGCGGCAGCTGTTGGCCGTGCACATGAACAAAACTCTCATGAAAAGCTCCTGCCGCGCAGAGGCGGGCATCACAGGTCGAATAGCAACAGGCGAATGCGGATGCAGGCCCGTACAGGTTTGGGATGGCGTCCTCGCACTCAATCGATCCATAAATTCCTCATGCCAATTTCGATCCAGGCTCACGAATGGCGTAACGTGGTCTTTTGGCGCGTGCGTATATTGCCCAAGCAGCAGTCCTGTATACGCATGTACGCCGCTCGGTGCGCTATGAAGAGTTGTCATCAGCGCCACGAACGGCGCCTGGCGAAATGCCGGTGCACCTTTTGAACGCTCGACTGAAAGCAGCCAACGATCCGTAACCCAGATCGATGGCAACGGCCTCGATTGGCTGATGTACCTTTTTTAGACGTTGGAAAGCCAGACGCATCCTTAATTCTGTCAAGTAGCGCAAGGGCGAAACGCCTGTGGCAAGGAGGAAACGTTGCGCAAATACCGAGCGGGAATTTCCCACCTCTTTTGCAAGGCTGGCCACACTCCATTGTCTACCTGGATGTCTGTGCATCATGACGATGGCCTTGCTTAGCCGGGGATCGCTCAAGGCGCTGATCCAGCCTGTAGCGTTCCCACATCCGGTAGCGACCCAGCCTCGCAAGATCAGGGCAGCAACGACTTCTGCGAGGCGTACCAGGATGCCAGCGTGACCGGCCTGCTGCCTCATCGATTCGCGCTCCATTGCGTCCAGCATCGGTCTGATTTCAGGTGACGACTTCAGAATCGTATCGACCCGCATCACGCTTGGCATCTCGGCAACCAGCGACTGCATGCCACCGAGTTGAAGCTCCATGCAGCAACTGAATATCACCGCGCTGTCGGCAGTGTTCACAGGTGCGGCGTGACCGTGTTCTTCGCCATCGTCGTCGGCAGGATCGAACGTTTTGATCTCGCACGCGGGCGTAGCAGGCGCAGATAGCATGGCATGCGGTCCACCGTTTGGAATGAGCAGCGCATCGCCCGTTTTCAGCGCATGCAGCGTTGCTTCGGGGCCGCGTAGCCAGACCGGGCCGCGCCCGACGAAGTGAAATTGCGCGCGTCCCACGGGGTTGCTGAAACCAATGCCAGACGAAGAGGCGATCTCAATGCTGCGGAACTGAACCCCATGCAGTCGCATGCCGAGCAGCAATTCACTGACCAGTTCGCTGGCGTCGCAGGTAATCACGTCAGCCATGATGCATCTCAGGACGAATAATCAAATGATCAACACTGTACGTCATAGACCGTCCTGAAGCAGCCACCCTAGACTTGCCTCACATTCATTCATCTTCAAAGGTAGACCCATGGCTCGCCTGACTAGGGTTAAAGCATTACGGGGCGTGATGATTGCCGTCTTTTTCGCGGTCATTTCCTCAATGGTCGTAGCGGGAGAAAAGCATTACACGGTCACGGCGCCTGACGGGGTAAAGCTGGCGGTGCAGGAATCCGGAAACCCGGATGGGCGGCCGATCATCTTCATCCACGGCCTTCTTGGTAGCCGCCTTAACTGGGAAAAGCAGATCGAAAGCCCTGAGCTGCAGCGCTATCGACTGATCACATATGACCTGCGTGGGCACGGGCTGTCGGATAAGCCGGAAGACCTCGAAGCCTATCGAGACGGTCGCCACTACGCCGATGATCTGGTGGCAATCATCAAGGCGACCGACAGCAAACGCCCGGTTCTGGTGGGCTGGTCCTTGGGCGGCGTCGTGGTGTCAAACTACCTGGCTGCATACGGGGACGCCAATATCGGCGCAGTCATGTATGTCGATGGCGTCATTGAACTCAGCGCTGCACTAATTACCGCACATCCCGGCGTCTACGCCGGTCTGGCTTCCGATGATCTGAAAACCCACCTCAACGCCATTCGCAGCTTTCTTGAGCTGTGCTTCCACACTCAACCAGAACGACCTACGCAGGAACTTTTGCTGTCGAATGCCGCGCTGGCATCCTGGACCATGACCCGCGCCACGCCTTCGATGTCAGTGGCTGCCGCTGAGGGTTTGCCGAAAGCAACGGTGCCGGTTCTCCTGCTGTACGGCAGCAAGGATGCCTTGGTCAACCCTCGGGCGAGCATCGCGCGCGCCAAGGCGCTCAACGCCCACATTCAAACAAAGATCTATAAAACCTCAGGTCACGCGCCGTTTTTGGAAGAAGCCCGGCGTTTTAATCACGATCTGGCGAACTTTGTCGATTCGAGTCAGCCATGGACAGAGGTTCAACGATGATGAGTCCAGCGCCGTTTGCTGCAGCAACTGTCCCAAGACTGGAGTTCGATTGAAACAGCTGGCCTGGACGCTCTGGAAGCGCCGTCGGTGGCCTAACCAGGCACGAGCCGGGATTGCCTGACACTCAGTAGCCATGGGGTATTGACTATGAAATGAGTATCGTCGGCATCGAACTATCTCTTCTCTGCGGTTGCGGAACTACCCGCGTTATCCTCACATTTCAGCTGGAATAGCTTGGGCGATCGCAACACTGGCAAGTTTTGCGGTGGCCAGGAGACGATCCAGGCTTTGTCCGTGGCGCGCGCTGGCTGAAAGGCCAGCCATCGTAGTGCAGACGTAATCTGCTAGCCGGTCAGCCTCTTTCGGGTAGCGCTCAGCAATGATGTTTTTGATCACATCCTGTGCGGCAACATGAAAGGTGCAAGCGGCCTCGCGCGCTTCCACGTCGTTGCATCGCGTGCCCTCCAGCACCATACAGCCAGTAGCTAAAGGATCGGCAGCGTAGGCGCGCGCAGCGTGCTCCAACACCTGCGCGAGCGACACAGCCAGCGGCCGGGGCGTTCCGAGTATCTCCAGCAACGGAACGGCTCCGGTCAGGGCATACCGATCAAGCACTCGTTTGTACAACTGCGCTTTGCTGCCAAACGCCGCGTAAAAGCTCGGCGGATTAATCCCAAAGGCTTTGGTGAGGTCGGCAACGCTTACATCGTCGTAGCCTCTGGCGTGGAACAAGCTCTGGGCGGTAGCGATGGCCACATCCGGGTCGAACCGCCGAGGACGTCCACGAGCGGGCTTATCTGTAGTCACTGTTACAAAATCCTTTGACAGGGTGGCAGGTGATAAATGTATCATGCGCTACATTAATAAGGGAGGTGCGGTTATGACGAATTTCAAAAACAAGTCAGTTCTGGTACTTGGCGGCAGCCGTGGAATCGGTGCGGCGATCGTCAGGCGTTTTACTGCCGATGGCGCTAAAGTGGCTTTCACTTACTCGGGTTCGCCGGAAGCGGCGCATTCACTGGCTACCGAAACAGGCAGCAGTGCTTATTTAACAGACAGTGCCGACCGTGATGCGGTCATCGCTCGTGTTCGCGACAGCGGTCCGTTGGACATACTGATCGTGAATTCTGGCATTGCTATCTTCGGCGACGCGCTTGAGCAAGACCCGGACGCGATCGATCGGCTGTTCCGCATCAATGTGCAGGCGCCTTACCACGCTTCGGTGGAGGCGGCGCGACAGATGCCTAACGGTGGTCGGATTATCGTAATCGGTTCGGTGAATGGCGACCGCATGCCGATTCCCGGTATGGCGTCCTACGCATTGAGCAAATCCGCGCTCCAAGGACTGGCCCGGGGGCTATCCCGTGATTTCGGCCCGCGTGGAATCACGATAAATATCGTGCAGCCAGGGCCCATCGATACTGAAGCCAATCCAGCGAACGGTCCCATGAAAGACCTCATGCACAGCTTCATGGCGATCAAAAGACACGGTCGTTCTGAGGAGGTCGCGGGAATGGTGGCCTGGTTAGCCGGTCCGGAAGCAGGCTTTGTTACCGGCGCAATGCACACCATTGACGGGGCTTTTGGCGCCTGACTGTTCAGTAAGGGCTGGCTGGCTGGCGGCGGGTTGTTGTGGCTTCAGGTTGATACGTGTCATGTGATGCTCCAGTGATGTCGCGGGGTTGAATTCAGCAGGGCGCGCAGGCCTCAGTGATTGATCTTGCCGGGGAGAGACAGGTCGTCTGATGCCACCTTGAACACGTCAACGACGCACAGCAGCGGCTCATGCACGCTGGCATTGACGCGTAAGGCGGCCGTGACGCCGTCAAAAGCGCCGGCCTGGACGGTACTGATGTCGTCAAACGGCACCCGCACTTCGACGGTTTCCTTGGTGAGGGGCGGGGTCCAGCCGGGGCTGTCGATCAGCATGGGCAGACCTGCCCACGTCTTGGGGACCCGTGGCTTGGTGCCTTTAAGGATGTCGACCACTTTCAGCGCATCTTTCCCGCAGGCTGGATCGGGCTGCAGCACCACCCTGTGCGAGTGCCACAGGTCACCGTCGTTATCCAGGCGCCCGTCGTGGTTCTCGTCGAACAGCGGGGTGTCGTCTGGTTGCCATCCACGAAGACCCTGGCGGTGCCTGGACATTGGAGCGCATGGCTGAGCGCGCCTGCTTGTCGCGCACGGCATTCGCTAATACCTTTCACGATCTCGTGGGTCAAACCCCGGTCGACTACTTGACCACGTGGCGCATCGCCTTGGCCCAAAGCCGTTTGCGGCAAGGTGAATCGATCAAGAGTTTGACCGAAGCGCTTGGCTATACCACACCGTCCGCACTTTCGCGAGCCTTTACGGCCAAAGTGGGTCAATCGCCACGAGAGTGGCTTTCCCAGCGCTCGCTCTGATGCAGAGACTGACGCTGAAGTCAGTTCGAGCCTGGCCCCTGGCTCAGGAAGGCCGTGTGAATCGGGTGCTTTTAGCGCCTGAGGAATGAATGGAGAATCCGTTGAAAAAGAGTGAGCTTCCGGTCAAAACCTGCGCTTACTGCCAGCTGCCTTTCGCCTGGCGAAAAAAGTGGGCGCGGTGTTGGGACGAGGTCCGATATTGCTCAGAGCGCTGCCGGCGTGCAGGGAAAAGTCAACGACAGGGATAGGCATGAAAGCAGAACGCAGTGATGCTCCGGAAAGGATTCTTCGAACGGGCCGCAACCTTGGCATTCAAAGGTTCGCCCTCTATGCAGTGATAGGAAGCATCGCCGTCATAAGCGGGGTTACGCTCCTGAGTCGCTCCGAGACTCATCGCGGCAGCGCGCGGCCAGGGGCTGAACATCTTCGCTCATCACCGGATTGGGGGGAGATGAACAGCGGTTCAGTCATACGATCGGGTCCCGCTGTAGACCTGCAATCGTCAAACACCAGCGCTCACGTCAATCAGACACGGCAGACGGCTTTCAACGATCAAAACGTTATCCCCAGAGGTGCCCGCAACGTCGTTACCTTCCGCGACACGGTGCACCCAGTGCCCGAAGAAGTGTCGCCAAAGCCGGTCAAGCTGATGATTGTCCGGCAATCGCCCAGCATGAAGGATCGGGTGTGCTGGCCATGGAAGCAGGGGAGCATCGAGTCTCGAAACTGTCGGGCGGCGGTGGGTCTCAGGCATCGTGACTAATGCGAGGGGGCTCTTCGTTCCGCCCCCAGCGAACTTGCGAGAACCAGGGTGTCGGGCCAAGGTTCCCCACACTCGACCCGCCCTGAATAAGACGCCTTCCGACGCGGCAACGGCCGCTGCCTGGATGCAGGCCGCGCATGCTGATCAGACTTGCGCCATGCCGCCGTCGACAGGCAGCTCCACCCCCGTGATGAAGCTGCTTTGATCGCTGGCGAGGAACAGCGCGGCCGAGGCCACTTCATCGACGCGACCCATGCGGCCAAGGGGTATCAGCTGCATCAGCGTATCGCGCACCTCGTCGGAGGCCGCTGCCATCATCGCGGTGTCGGTGGGGCCCGGTGCCACGACGTTGACGCGGATGTTGCGAGGTGCCAGTTCGTTGGCCCACGTCCGTGCGAACGAACGCACAGCCGCCTTGGTTGCGCCGTAGACGCCATAGCCTTTGGTGCCGATCGCGGCGGCGATCGAGCCCACCAACACGATTGAACCACCGTCCGGCATGATCGCCGTTGCCCCTTGGGTCGCGAACAGCAGGGTGCGGACGTTGAGGTTGAAGGTTCGGTCAAAATGATCCTCGCCAACGCCATCAAGCGTTGCGTATTCGGACATGCCGGCATTGACAGCGAGCACGTCCACTCGTCCGGCTTCTTTGCTCACCGCTTCGAAGAAAGCGCTGAGGGCTGCCAAATCTGAAGCATCGACGCGACGGGCATGCAGCTTGCCCGTGCCAACCTCGAAGTCGCCTTCTTCGGCGCGGCGACTGGTGGCATACACCTCGGCCCCTTCGGCGGCAAACCGCTCGGCGATCGCGCCACCGATACCGCCGAAGCCACCGACCACTACGACGATTTTTCCTGAAAACCTGTCCATGCTGCCTCCTGATTACGGGTGAAGGCGCATGCTAGCATTCGTATATCTGATAACAAGAACGCACCTGATGGTGCCTAGATAGCGAGGTGTATACCCATGTCCCAGGACGTTCTCGAGCTGCCGCTTGATGTGACCGCAACGCGGCCCATCCTTGACCACATCGCCAACAAGTGGACGGTGCTGATTCTTAGCGTCCTCTGTACGGAGCCGGCTCGCTTCAACCACCTCAAGCGCCGCCTCGACGGCATTACGCACAAGGCTTTGTCCGAGGCATTGAAGCGACTGGAGCGCAACGGCTTGATCAATCGCAAAGTCCTGCCGACCCAGCCGATCGGTGTCGAGTACACCATCACCGAACTCGGCTGCTCGTTGCGCGAACCCTTCGCCGCGCTTTACAACTGGTCGCTCGCCAATGGCGCCGCGATGGAAAAAGCGCAACATGCCTACGACACCTCGAGAACAAACGGCGAGCGCGAGCAGGACGTTTAGCCTCCTGCGCACGTGCTGCCAATTCGCGCACTGCCCAACGTTACGGCCGCTGTTTCTCTGAGGGGTGAAGCCTGTCACTCGACGAGCGCCGACCTACGCCATCGGGCCAGACCCTTCGCCAGTGGAGGAGCACAGCTGATCCTCGAGCCTTCATCCCCGACAGTCGTTCAATGGCGCTTCGCCCGTTCAAGCGATAGAACCCATTGCCGTCTGACGAGTCTCTTGCACCATCACTTTCGGGAAAGCAGCCCATGTCAGCGCATCACAGCCTTATCGTTCTTGCACGCGGAGGGTACGCGGCTCGAGGCGTGCTTTACCTGATCATCGGTATCTTCGCGCTGCTTGCAGCATTGGATTCGACGAAACCGAAAGACAGCCATAAAAGCCTGGAAGCGTTGTTGAGCCAGCCGTTTGGTTATTTTTTGATAGTGCTCGTGGTCGCGGGATTGCTCGCCTATGCCGCTTGGCGTGTCCTTCAAGCGACGCGTGATGTTGATCATCACGGCAAAGACTTCAAGGGGCTGGTCATTCGCGCCGGGCTGTTTGCAGGCGGTCTGGTCAATGGTGCTTTGGCGTTTTTTGCGTTAGGCCTGCTCATCAGCGGCATCAGCAGCTCGGGTCACTCGGGAGGGCACACCACCGATTGGCTGGCACACCTGTTGTCCTGGAAGCATTCCAATCTATTGGTGTACGTGGTCGCTCTGATCCCCCTCGGCGTGGGGATTGCTCACATCATCAAAGGCTGGAAGGCGTCGTTCGAGAAATATTTCGAGGCTGACGAAGACGTCATGCGCTACGTTCGCCCGGTGGCGCAGTTTGGCCTGATTGCCCGTGGCGTGGTGTTTATCGAGATTGCGGTGCTGTTGGCGGTCAGCGGTTCTGCCTATCAAGCGATGGACCCTCCGGGCATGAAAGAAGCCCTCGACGCGCTGCAGAACTTGCCCGCCGGGTGGCTGGTGCTGATCGTTATGGCGTTCGGGCTGATCGCGTTCTCGGGCTACAGCTTCGCCGAGGCTTTCTGGCGGAAGATCAACATGGAAGTACCCGGTGTGTCGAACGCCTGATATGCACGTGCGCCGGTGGCCTCAGCGCCGTTTGGCGCCTGACGGCGTTCCGAAACGCACAGTGCAGCAATGGCTTGTGTTGGGGTCAGCGCGCGAGGCCTGTCATCCGTCTACTCCTTCGCACTCCCTTTGCGTCTGATGTCATCCCTGGCGCGCTCCATGAGCGCTCGATCACGCCAGGCCACCCGTGATTCCCAGTCTTCAAGCGGGACCAAGGCCCGACGTTGGCTTTCGACAGTGGCGACCAGATCCGCCGTCCAGGGATCCTGCTGGCCCCGTTGAGCGCCCATGCGTGCGTAGGCCGGCCCCATTTTCAGAGCATGGGAGCCGATACCGCCGCGGGTATTGAGGTCCACTGTTTCGAATGGACCCATGAACGCCCAGCGCAAGCCGAGGCCATGGCTCACCACTTTGTCGATGTCAGCCACGCTGCTGACGCCATCGCGCACCAGGCAATAAGCTTCGCGAAGCAGTGCGCCCTGAAGACGATTGAACACGAAACCTTCGATCTCTTTTTGCAGGCGCACGGGGGTGAGCCCCGCATCGGCGTACAGTGCCAGTGCTCGCTCAACGCAGTGAGTTTCGGTGAACGATGCCGGAACGATTTCGATAACCGGCAGCAGGTACGGCGGGTTGCCGGGATGGGCCACGAGGCATCGACCACGACCGGGCACCGTTTCAGCGAAGCTCGACGCTGTCAGTGCCGACGACGAGCTGGCGAGCACAGCCGTGGGGGGCGCCAGGCGGTCCAGTTGTTGAAACAGTTCGATCTTGAGGTCAAGGCGCTCCGGGGCGCATTCCTGGACGAGGATGACGTCAGCCACCGCGCTGGCCAGATCGCTGCACAGCGTGACCCGCTCATTGAGGGCATCGGGCGTCTCCTCGATCAGCCCGTAGTTGAACAGCTCCGCACATTTGCTGGCGATCTCCTGCCGGGACAGTTGCAGCCGTTGAGGATCAGGGTCTTGCAGGCGGACGCGCCATCCGGCACGCGCAAACACGATAGCGAACGCAACGCCGATACTGCCAGCGCCGATGACGGCCACGACCTGAGGGGATGTGTGCATGAACTCTCCGTTTTTATAGAACTGATCTTCAATGCGTCACGCGCAACATGACGCTACGACCCGGTGCTGTGTGCACGCGAATGAAACCGCTGTAACGAACGTCGATGGCCAGGTCTCCGGTGTCGACGAATACCTGGCCATCCGGTAACTGGGCGATCTTTGCGGCGCTTGCCAGCACGTGAAGGTTGGCAGGATCGACCAACGCAAGAACGGCCGCGCTGATTTGCTGATTGCCGCGACCGAACAGGCACCCTTGACCGCCCGTCAGGCTGACCACGAGGTGCACCGGATGCTGCGCGGCAAGCGCCAACAACTCACGCTCGCTGGCATCACGGCAGACCAGCTTCTGTCCCAGGTAGGCATCCACACCCAGCAATGTGCCGTCGCCATCGAGTTGCCTGGCCAATGCCTGAAGGGTTCGGCCAGGCCCCAAAAAATAAAGGTGATCGGCGAGCATTTGACTGGCAAACAGTTGCGCGGCGGCTGCGACGGCACGATCCGGATCGCTGCTTCCCGCTTTGGCGCTCTGCATGTGCCGTGAGTGCGCCGGCACCCGGGCATAGCCGTAGAGCCGGGTGCTGATCCGGTCGCTGCGGGTGGCCTGTTCGTCGATATCGAGTACTTCCGCTTCGCGGATCGTGACAGGCCCCTCGGCGCACTGTCGGACAAGATCTCCGGCGTGTTCCGGTGTGCGGGCGAACACCCCGGAATACATCTTCACGCCGCATGGAATCCCGAGCAGCAGGGCAGGGGCAGAGCCTGACGCGGCCATCACGTCGCGAGCCGTACCGTCGCCGCCGCCGAACAGCAACAGATCAATGCCCTCCGCCAGCAGTGCGCGGCAGGCCTCGACGGTATCTCGCGCAGTGTTCACGGCCGGCGGTGTCGCGACCAATCGTGCATGTACGCCTGCTTCGCGGCACGCGGTCTCGCCCATCACGCCAGCCACGGTATACACCTGCACCTTGCTGCCCACGATGCGCTTCAACGCACGTATGCAGCGCGCCTGCGCTTTGGGCTGGGCGCCCCGCGCCAAAGCCATTTCGACGATATCGGCACCGTCGCTGCCCTTCAGACCGGCTGTCCCGCCGAGCCCGGCGTAGGGATTGATGAGCAGGCCAACCTTGAACGTCATCGATATGAGCCTTCAGACCATTGAGCAGTTGCGGGCATTTGCGATGCGACGTAGATTGTGCGCATTGCAAACTTAAGTTCGCATATACCCAATATTGCGTCTGGAGGCGAAATGAGTCAACCCAGCTCTGCACACCCGTTCATGGCCAACGCGCTGCCGGATATCAAGCAGGAAATGCTCGATTTTCTAGGCGTCGACCATATCGAAGCGCTTTTCGAGCAGATCCCTGATGCGCATCGATCAAAAGAAAAACCCGAACTTATGGGCGCCCTGCGGTCGGAAATGTCCCTCAGTCGCCACTTGCGTGAAACCCTTGGCCGCAACCGACACTGTGGCAACACGCTGAGCTTTTTGGGCGGCGGGTGCTGGCAGCATCATGTGCCGGCGATTTGCAGCGAGATCACAGGCCGCAGCGAATTTCTGACGTCGGTATGGGGCACGCCATCTTCGGACCAGGGGCGTTGTCAGGCCTGGTTTGAATTCAGCAGTCAGTTGGGGGAGCTGGTGGGGTGCGAGTACGTAGGCCTGCCGGTGTACAGCTGGGGCTGCGCGGCCGGGCATGCGTTGCGCATGGCGTCGCGTCTGAATCAGCGCAACACGGTGTTGTTGCCTCAGATCATCGATCCGGAGCGGCTGGCGGTGATTCGCAACTATTGCGAACCCAATATGGCCAACGAACTGACCTTGGAATTCGTCGCCGCCGATCCCGTCACTGGCGCCATGGACCTGCAAGACCTCGAACGCAAACTGGGCAGCCACGTGTCTGCGGTGTACCTGGAAACCCCTGACTATTTCGGCTTGATCGATGGCGGCGCAACCCGCATCGGCGAATTGGCCCACGCGGCTGGCGCAGAGTTCGTGGTGGGTGTAGACCCCTTATCGCTGGGGATACTGGCGCCACCGCCGGAGTACGGTGCGGATATCGTTGTCGGCACCATCCAGACCCTGGGCATTCCCATGTATGGCGGGGGCGGCCTCGGCGGTTTCATCGCCACCCGTGACGAGGAACGTTACGCCCGCGAATACCCGACGCTGTTGATCAGCGCGACCACCACCCTGCGCCCGGGGGAGATCGGTTTCGGCCTTTCGCTCGCCGAACAGTCTTCGTACGGCCTTCGGGAAAACGGCAAAGACTGGACCGGTAATTCCGTCTATTTGTGGGCCATCGCCAACGCGGTCTACATGTCACTGATGGGACCTCAGGGGTTCGTCGATGTCGGCGAGTTGATCTTCGCTCAGGCCCACCTCGCGGCCCGCCGGTTGAACGAATTGCCCGGCGTCAGCGTCCGGCATGGCGACAACTTCTTCAAAGAATTCGTGGTCGATTTCAGCGCCAGCGGCCTGAGCGTCGCGGCCATCAATCAGGGTTTGCTGTCCCGAGGCATTTTTGGCGGGCATGACTTGAGCCAGGAATTTCCGGCACTTGGACAATGCGCGTTGTATTGCGTGACTGAATTACACCAGGACGACGATATCGAGCGTCTGGTCAAAGCCCTTCATGAGGTACTCACACATGACTGAATCGGTGACTTTGCGGCGTTATCAAGGGGCGGTGTGGGACGAGCCGGTGGTGATGACGCTGTCTCGACCAGGGCGTCGGGGCGTGGTGTTTCCCGCCCCGCGGGTGCCCGGCGAGCTGAGCGCGATCCCAACGGCCATGCGCCGCGCCGTGGCACCGGAGTTGCCGGAAATGTCCGAGCCGGATGTGCTGCGTCATTACCTGCACCTGTCGCAGCAGACGCTGGGCATGATGGGGATTTCACTGTTCGGCACCTGCACCATGAAATACAACGCGCGGGTCAATGAAGCGATCACCGCCCGCGATGAGGTGGCCCAGCTACACCCCCGTCAACCGGATACGACGCTGCAGGGCTCGCTGCAGATCATGCACGATCTGGATCTGAACCTGAGGGCGTTATCGGGCATGGACCGCTTTGTGTTCCAGGCGGCGGGCGGAGCGGATGCGGCCTTCCTTCATGTCTGCGTGACCCGGGCCTACCACGCCGCACGCGGCGAGCTCGAGACGCGGGACGAGATCATCACCTCGATCCAGTCTCACCCCTGTAACCCTGCAACGGCAGCGACGGCCGGTTTCAAGATCATCACACTGCCGCTGGAAGCCAACGGTTACCCGTCTCTTGAGGCCCTCAAGGCAGCCGTGTCGCCACGCACCGCCGCGCTGATGATCAATAACCCGGACGACATGGGCATCTACAACCCGGACATTGCCGAGTGGGTGAAAGTGGTGAAAGCGGCGGGGGGCTTGTGCTTCTACGACCACGCCAACTTCAACGGGGTGATGAGCAAGATCCGGGCGCGGGATTTGGGATTCGACGCCTGCATGTTCATGCTGCACAAGACCTTCGGTGCGCCCAAGGGCGGTGGCGGACCTGCGGTCGGCGCCTACGGCTGCAGCGAGGCGTTGGTTCCCTATCTGCCCGGGCCGTTACTGACGCAAGAGGAAGGGGCGTTTCGCCTGCAACCGGGCAGCGACAGCGGCATTGGTCGGGTTCGCGAGTTTCTCGGTAATTTGCCGCAGATGATCAAAGCCTATGCCTGGGTGCGCGCCATGGGGGCCGACGGGATTGCCGAGGCGTCTGACCTGTCAGTGCTGGCCAACAACTACATGGGGCGCAAGCTGGCACAGATTCGCGGGGTCACGTGCTCCCATCCGCACCTCACGGCGTGGCGCCTGGAGATGACTCGCTACAGCCTTGAAGTGCTGGAGCGGGAAACCGGCGTCAGCGCGTATGACGTGCAGAATCGCATGGTCGACTACGGCGTCGACGCGTTCTGGCTGGCCCATGAACCCTGGATCATTCCGCAGCCGTTCACCCCGGAAGCCGGGGAGATGTGGTCGAAGGAAGACATCGATTACTGGATTGCGGTATTGGCCAAGGTTTGTCAGGAAGCCTACGACGATCCGCAGCTTGTGAGAACGGCACCGCACAACCACGTAATCGGACGGCTCAATAGCGGGCCGCTCGAAGATCCGGCGCAGTGGGCCACGACCTGGCGGGCGTACACCCGCAAGCACCTCACGCCGCAATGAAGCGAAGCCGCCGACGCACTGTGCGTCGGCGGCCCCAGAGGAATCAGCCTTTCCAGTGACCTTCGGCGTGTAACTGAGTGAACACTGTGTCCACGGCGCGGCGTGCACGGGCGACCATCTCGGCGATTTCATCCTCGCTGATGACGAACGGCGGCGAGAAGGAGATCGAATCGCCCTGCGGCAGTGCCCGGGTGATCAGGCCCTCTTGAAGAGCCGCCTTGGCGATGCGCGGCGCGACTTTCAGCGCGGGGTCAAACGGGGTCGCCGGATCGCGTGCAGCCACGAACTCCACCGCACCCATCAAGCCGACGCCGCGAATCTCGCCCACGGCAGGATGGTCGGCAAAGGTTTCGCGCAGCAAACGGTGCATGACGTCGCCCCGCGCGCCGGCCTGCGCCACCAGATTTTCATCTTCGATGATTTGCAGATTGGTCAGTGCGACGGCGGCTGCCAGCGGGTGAGCGCTGTAGGTGTAGCCATGAGCGAATGCGCCATACCGCTCGCCCCCTTGAAGCAGGCCTTGCCAGATTTTCTCGGACACGATGCACGCCGACAATGGTACGTAGGCGGAGGTAATGCCTTTCGCGACGGTCATCAAATCCGGCCGCATGCCCATTTTTTCGCTGCCGAATTGAGTGCCCAACCGACCAAAACCGCAGATGACTTCATCGGCAATGAGCAGCACGTCATATTTATCGAGAACCGCCTGAATGGCCGCGTAGTAACCCGCGGGTGGCACGATCACGCCGCCAGCGCCCATGACCGGTTCCATGATCATTGCGGCGACGGTCTCGGGGCCTTCGGCGAGGATGAGGTTTTCCAGATCCGCGGCCAGCCGCGCCACGAAGGCGGCATCGCTTTGTCCGGGCTCGGCCTGCCACAGACGGTGCGGCGCCGTGGTGTGGCGAACGAATGGCAGCGGCAGGTCGAAACCGGCGTGCATGCCCGGCAGCCCTGTCAGACCGGCGGCGACCACTGTCACGCCGTGGTAGCCCCGCTGACGCGCGATGATTTTCTTTTTCTGCGGCAACCCGCGGGCGTTGTTGTAATACCAGACCAGTTTGACCTGAGTGTCGTTGGCGTCGGAGCCCGAGTTGCCGAAGAACACTTTTGACATGGGCACCGGCGACATCTGGATCAGCTTTTCCGCCAGCAAGATCGGGGTGTCAGTGGCCATCGACGAGAACGAGTGGTAGTAGGGCAGGCGCAGGGCCTGGGCATGCAGCGTGTCCGCGATCTCCCGGCGACCATAGCCGACATTCACGCACCACAGGCCTGCCATGGAATCGATGTAACGACGTCCGGCGGTGTCCTCCAGCCAAACCCCTTCGCCCTTGGTCATCACCAACGGACCGTTGCGCTCGTGCTCGGCCAAAGCGGTGAAAGGGTGCAATGCATAGCGCCGGTCCAGGTCATGCAGATCGGTCGATGGCGTCATTGAATCCATGGTTTCTCCTGAATCGTGCGTGTTTTCCAGTTGATAATTTGTGCGCATTGCGTTGATATGGGCGAAGCGCGAACAACAATGTAGCACCATAAATCCGCATCGAGGAAACAAATCATGCTGAATCTGAAAGACCCTTCATTGCTCAAGCAGGCGATCTTCGTTAACGGCGAATGGTCCGTACCCGAGGGTTGCGGCTGGATTGAAGTGACCAATCCCAGTACCGGCGAGTTGGTAGGAAGGGTGCCCAAGGCTGGCCGCAAGGAAACTGTCGAGGCCGTCGAAGGCGCAGAGAAAGCGTACCGACTGTGGGCCGCGCGTTCGGCGGGCGATCGGGCGAAAGTGGTCAAGCGCTGGTACGACCTGATCGTGGAAAACGCTGATGATCTGGCGCTGATCCTCACCGCCGAACAGGGCAAGCCGCTGGCCGAAGCGAAAGGCGAGATTCTCTACGGCGCCGCGTTTTTTGAATGGTTTGCCGAGGAAGCCAAGCGCGTTTACGGCGAAGTGCTGCCCGCCGCCCAACCGGGCCAGCGCCTGTTGGTACTGCGTCAGCCTATCGGCGTCTGCGCGGCGATCACCCCGTGGAATTTCCCTATGGCGATGATTCCGCGCAAGGCAGGTCCAGCCATCGCCGCCGGTTGCAGCATGGTGCTCAAGCCAGCCAGTGCCACCCCTTTTTCAGCCCTGGCATTGGCCGAACTCGGCCAGCGCGCCGGTTTGCCAGCCGGGGTATTCAGCGTCGTCACAGGGGCAGCCGGGGAGGTGGGCGATGAGCTTTCCACTCATCCGCTGGTGCGTAAAGTGACCTTCACCGGGTCCACGGAAGTCGGTCGTTCACTGATGGCCAAGGCGGCAGGAACCATCAAAAAAGTGGCCTTGGAGCTGGGCGGCAATGCGCCGCTGATCATTTTCGATGATGCGGACATCGACGTTGCGGTGAATGGCGCCATGGCCTCCAAATTCCGCAACATGGGCCAGACGTGCGTTTGCGCGAACCGCATCTACGTGCAGAGCGCCATTCATGATCGTTTCGTCGAGCGCTTCGCTGCAGCCGTCGCTGCCCTCAAGGTCGGGGATGGTCAGGCACCGGGCGTTCAGCAGGGGCCGTTGATCGATGAAGCGGCGGTGCTCAAAGTGCAGGAGCATATTGATAACGCGCTGGCACTGGGGGCGCGCGTGGTCACCGGTGGTCGTCGGCACGCCCTCGGACAGACGTTTTACGAGCCGACGGTGCTGGCCGATGTGACCGCTGACATGCGCATCGCTGTGGAAGAAACCTTCGGCCCTGTAGCGCCCGTGTTCCGCTTCGACACTGAAGCCGAAGTCATCGCCGCCGCCAATGACACCGAATTTGGCCTGGCAGCGTATTTCTTCACCCGGGACAACGCACGGGTATGGCGGGTCAGCGAGGCCCTGGAGGTCGGGATCGTTGGCGTGAACACGGGTGCGACGTCATATGAAGGTGCGCCGTTTGGCGGCGTCAAGTCTTCAGGCATCGGCCGCGAAGGCTCACATCACGCCATCGAAGAATTCACCGAGCTAAAATACGTATGCGTTGCTCAGGTGAGCTGATATATTCCGCCCAAACATCTGTGCGCTCGTCGCACAGAATTTTCCAACCATGGTGTCAAAAAATGCTCGATTCAGAATCTTCTATCGACGACCTTGAAAACCGTGATCGCGATTATGTGGGTTCTTTCGCGCGCGGCCTCGAGGTCATCAAGACCTTCACCCGTCACACGCCCAGGCGAACCTTGAGCGAGGTGGCAGAGGCCAGCGGCATGAGTCGGGCAACCGCCCGGCGTTTCCTGCTCACGTTGGTGCGTGAGGGGTACGCCGAGAGCGATGGCAAGTACTTCAGCCTCAAACCCAAAATTCTTGAAATCGGCTTTTCCGCGTTGTCCTCAATGAACATCTGGGACGTCGCGCAGCCCATCATGAGCGCGTTGTCCGATCGTCTCCAGGAGTCCTGTTTTGCAGCGGTACTCGATGGTGACTCGGTCATTTACGTGGCACGCGCCAACTCCACGCGCGTCGTCAACATCAGCATCTCGATTGGTAGCCGTTCGCCCGCCCATAGCGTATCCACCGGACGGGTGCTGCTTGCCGCGTTACCGGAATCGGAGTTGCAGGAATACCTCGATAAAGCCACGTTGACCAAATTCACTCAGCACACCGTGACCTCCAAGGTGAAGCTGCGAGAACTGATCAATGAAACCCGGCTCAGGGGCTGGTCGATCGTCGACCAGGAACTGGAGATCAGCCTGCGCTCGATTTCGGTGCCGGTCCGCGACCGGGAAGGGCGCGTGGTCGCAGCCCTCAACGTCCCTTGTCCGACGGACCGCGTCACCTTGCAAGACATGAGCACCCGGATCCTGAGCGAATTGCTCGAAGCGTCGAAGAACATCACCCAAGCCCTGCAAGGCTGACGCTTCAAACATTCCGGACGCGCCTCAATCAGCGGATTGGGCGCGTTTTTTTTCGCCCGCATTTTTGTGAAACAAAAGTGAGAACAGTAAAAACCGCGCACAATAGTTTGCAGTGCGCACATTTGTGCGATACCTTAGGCGCTACATCGAAAACAAAGAAAATAGCAAACGATGGAGTTTCACTGATGCACTCAGCACATGACGCATATCCCGCGCAGCGCATTCGGCCTGCGGTTCCTTCCGCCCTCTGGGGCACTGTCTCGACGCCAGCCAGCAGTTCGCAAGGCGCGTCACCCCACTTTCATTTCAAGGATCGCTCAAGCGATCTGACGACGTTGGCCTGCGCATTGGCCTGATCAATGCAGCGGTCTCTTCATGGAGTCTTCAATGTTTGACCTGAAAGGTAAGACGTTGCTTGTCACGGGCGCATCCAAAGGGATTGGTGCCGCGATTGCCGCCGCCTTGGGCGAAGCGGGCGCGCGAGTCATCGCCCATTACGGCGCAGACCGCGAGGGTGCTGAACAGGCACTGGCCGACGTGGCAGACGCAGACAAGCTTTTTTTGCAGGCCGATCTGCATGATCTGGCTGCCGTGGAACAGCTCTGGGATCACGCCCAAGCCTGGCAAGGCCGTATCGACGGGTTCGTGAACAATGCCGCCATCATGCGCTGGAACGGTGGTTTTGCCAGCGACGACGACACGTGGGACAGCGTGTGGGATGAAACCCTGAGCGTGAATGTGCTCGCGCCGGCGCGATTGATCCGGCGCGCGGTCAAGCATTTCCAGGCGGAAGGAGGCGGCATTCTGATCACCATTTCCAGCTGGGCGGCGCAGCGTGGCGTGACCAACCCGGACACGATTGCCTATGCCGCCTCAAAAGCGGCCGTGCGCTCGATGACCCAAACAGTGGCACGGGCCTACGCCAAGGAGGGAATCCTCGCTTACATCGTGGCGCCCGGTGTCGTGCGCACGCAGATGTCCGAGTCGTTCGCCCAGACCCAAGGGGGCGAGGAAGGTGTCACGGCACAGCTGGCCATGGGCGAATGGGTGCCGCCGGGCGATATCGCCGCGCTGGTCGCGTTCCTGGCCAGCGGGCGCTCCAGGCACCTCAGCGGCGCCACGTTGGATGTAAACGGCGCCAGTTACGTACGTTGAATAAAGCTGACGTGAATATGTGCGCTCTGACGTATTTTGTTCGTATAGCGCATAATTTTATTGACATAGATGCAGCGACGTCAGACATTGAGATGCCAGCATGTGCTGGTGTCGCTTGTCATCCCAATCAGGAGTTTCACATGCTGAAATTGAAGGCTGTCATTCTCTCGCTGGCTGTTGTGGCGGCAGCGACCTCGGGCGCTGTGCAAGCGCGCAGTCTGGATTCGATCATCCAGAGCGGCACCCTGAGGGTCGGAGTCAACCCGAATTTCCCGCCGATGAGCTCGTACAACGACCAGAACCAAATGGTCGGTTTCGACATCGACGCGGCCAATGAAATCGCCCGCAATCTCAATGTCAAAGTCGAATTCGTCCCCACCGAGAGCGCGCAGCGTGTGCCGTTCCTGCAGTCGGACCGGATCGACATTTCCCTCGGCGCCCTGACGCGTAACTCCGAGCGCGCCAAGCTGATCGACTTCACCGTGCCGCTGCACACCGAATCCATGGCCGTGCTGACCACCGACAAGCTCAAGGCCGATAACTGGAAGCAGCTCGACAGCCCTGACGTGAAGCTGGTCAACATGCGCGGCAACTGGTCCGTGGACTACCTCAAGAAAGAACTGCCCAAGGCCAACGTTCTGTTGGTCGAGACGATCGCCGACACCGTACGCGCAGTGGCCCAGGGTCGTGGCGATGCCATCGTCGAGAACATCGACTTCTTCATGAACTTCACCAAGAACTACCCGGACGTGAAATGGCGCGTGCTGAAAGATCCGATTTCCGTCGGGTATGACTGCATTGGCGTGGCGAAGAACAGCACCGGCCTCAAGGATTACCTGAACGTGGTGCTGTACGAAATGCACAGCAGTGGCTTCATCAATGCCACCTGGCAGAAAGCATACGGCGCACCGATGCTCTCGCCAGTGGCCGCCACCCCGTACTTCTAACCCTCGCAGCGCCCCAGCGCACCGGAACGGCTGCGCCGGGGACGGCAAAAAAGACGGATTAGCCTCGTGGACTACACCTTTCAGTTCTCCAACGTGATCCAGAACCTGCCCTATCTGTTGAAGGGCGCACTGTTCACCCTGGAAATCGCCTTCGTATCGTTCTGGCTCGGCGCGGCCATTGGCCTGGCCGGTGCCATGGCCAAAATGCATGGCGGACGCCTGCTGCGCGGGCTGGTCAGCGTGTACATCACGCTGTTCACCAATACCCCGGCGCTGGTGCAGATTTTCTTCCTGTTCTATGCCTTGCCCGATGTCGGCATCGTGCTGGAACCGATGACCGCTGTGTTGATCGGCCTGACGCTCAATTCCGGTGCCTACCTGACGGACATTCTGCGCTCCGGCGTCGAGTCGGTGCGCAAGGCGGAAATCGAAACCGCCGTCACCCTGGGGATGTCCGGATTGCAGACCGTGCGCTACGTCATCCTCCCGCACATTGCCAAGACCATCTATGCGCCGCTGTGCAACTTCTTCGTCTGGTTGGTGCTGGGCAGTTCCATCGGCGCGATTTTCGGGGTCGAGGAATTGACCGGTCGGGCGATCAACATCTCGACCGCCAACCTGCGCACCATTGAAACCTTCTCTGTCGTGGCGGCGATCTATGTGGCATTGACCTTCGTGGCTTCGATCGCGTTGGGGCTGGTTGGCCGTCACCTGTTCCGCGCAAAAATCAAGGTGTTCTGATGCTCGATCTGATCATTTCCCAAGCCCCACGCTTCTTCACCTGGTACACCCTGGTCTTCGTCCTCGAAGCCATGGGCCGTACCTTGATGATGACCGTGATCGGCTGCACCGTCGGCGCCCTTTGCGGCTTCGTTATCACTGTGATCCGTAGCACCACCAGTCAGTGGCTGATGCTGTTGCGACTGGCCGTGACGGTGTATGTCGAAGTGTTCCGGCGCATCCCGTTTCTGGTCATTCTGTTCATCGTCATGTACGCCTCCCAAGGCCTGGGCTCGAACATTTCGCTGTCGACCATTGCCACGGTCTCGATCTGCCTGGTAGCCACCGCGTTCCTTTCGGAGATCATCCGGGCGGGGCTTGAGTCGGTTCCTCGGCAGCAACTGGAGGCGGCCCAAGTGATGAACTTCGGGTTCAGTCGCACGCTGTTCATGGTGCTGCTCCCGCAGTCGTGGAAGGTCATTCTGCCGCCAGCCTTCGCCTTCATGGTGATGTTCATCAAGGACACGTCGCTGGCATCGCAGATGGGCGTCGTTGAACTGACGTTCACCGGCAAGGTGCTGATGAACCGTGGTTTCTCGCCCTTCCTGGTGTACGGGGTCGTCCTCGCTGCTTATTTCGCTCTGTCTTATCCGCTCAGTAAATTTGGCGCTTATCTGGAGAAACGTCTTGGCTCACCTCAACGTCGTAAATCTGTCGAGCGCGTACGCGCACATTCCGGTCCTGCAAAACGTGAGCTTGTCGGTTGATCGCGGCGAAGTCATCAGCCTGATCGGACCGTCCGGCTCCGGCAAAAGCACGCTGTTGCGGGTACTGATGGGCTTGCTGCCGCCCACGGCGGGGCAAGTGCTGATCGACGAAGAACCGCTGGACTATGTGTCGAAAAGCAGCCTGCGCGCCGCCCGAGACAAAATGGCCATCGTCTTCCAGCAGTACAACCTGTTCCAGAACATGGACGTGCTGCGCAACGTGACCGTCGCACCGACCAAGATCAAGAAGCGCCCTCGCGCTGAAGTCGAGGTAGAGGCCAAGGCCTTGTTGAACAAAGTGGGCCTGGGCGAGAAATACCACGCGTACCCGGATGAGTTGTCCGGCGGCCAGCAACAGCGTGTCGCGATTGCCCGGGCATTGGCGTTGCGTCCGCAAATCCTGTTGCTGGACGAAGTCACGGCCGCACTGGACCCGGAGCTGGTCAACGAAGTGCTCGACACGGTGCGCGGGCTGGCGAAGGAGGGCATCACCATGTTGCTGGTCTCTCACGAGATGTCGTTCGTGCGCGAAGTCTCGACACGGATCGTGATGATGGACAAGGGACAGGTGGTGGAAATCGGTACACCGCAGCAGATTTTCGAGGCGCCGGTCGAAGCCCGCACCCGGGAATTCGTGGGCAAAATCCTGCGCCACTGAGATGTTCATCGAAGGCAGAGAAGAAGCGGCATGACAAACATTGCAGTCACCTTCGAAGGCACCGAATACACCGCACGCGCCGGCGAGTCGCTGGCTGCTGCGTTGATTGCGGGCGGCGTGAAGCATTTCCGCGAGACGCGTAGCGGCGCCTGCCGGGGGATCTTTTGTGGCATGGGCGTGTGTCAGGAATGTCTGGTGGACATCGACGGCCGTCCGAACCAGCGTGCCTGCATGACCAAAGTCGTGGCGCCGATCAGCGTGCGACGCAGTATCGGCCAGGCTGTGTTGCCACTGGACGTCGCGCAGGCTGTGTTGATCGAACCCATGGAGGTTCACGCCCCTGATGTGCTGGTGATTGGTGCCGGGCCGGGTGGTTTATCCGCCGCGCTGAGCGCGCGACAGGCCGGCGCCACGGTGGTGGTGCTGGACGAACGCAGCTTGGCCGGCGGCCAGTATTACAAGCAGCTGAGCGTCAGCGGCCCTGACATCCAGCCCCCGGACCGGCAGCATCGGCAGGGCGCTGAATTGATTGCCCGGGTGCGGGAGGCGGGCGTGGACATGATCGGCGATGCGTTGGTCTGGGGCGCATTCGAGCCCGGCGAATACGGGGTGGCGATCAACGGCCACACTCAGCGCTGGAAGCCACGGACGACGATCATCGCCACAGGTGCCTACGAGCGCGCCTGGCACGTACCCGGCTGGACGCTGCCGGGGGTGATGACCACCGGCGCTGCGCAAACGCTCTGGCGTACTGCGCGACGTTTGCCGGGGCGACGCGTGCTCATCGCCGGGAACGGCCCGCTCAATCTGCAATTGGCGGCCGAGCTGCGTGCAGGGGGCGCGACGGTGGTGGCGGTGGTCGAGGCTGCGAAGCCACCAGGGTTGTCGACGCTGTCCAGTCTGCTGCGCATGACAACGTCAGCGCCAGGCTTAGTGCTGGACGGGCTGCGTTATCGCTGGTCGTTAGCCCGCAGCACTGGCCGGATGATCCACCGAGCGAGGGTGGCGGGCATCGAGGCCCACGGCGAAACGTTGCAGGTCAGCCTGTGTGATGCAGACGGCAAGGCGCTGCCGGAACGTTTCGAAGTCGATTGCGTGTGCCTCGGCTATGGGTTTGAACCGGCTAACGAATTATTGCGCGCCTTGGGCTGCAGCCACGATTACGACGCGACCCGCCGGCAATTGGTGACCCGGCGTAACGCACGAGGCGAAACGGATATTGCCGGGGTGTTTGCCTTGGGTGATTGCACAGGGATTGGCGGAGCCAAGGCCGCCTTGGCGGAGGGGCACTTGGTGGGCTTGAACGCGGCCAGCCAATGCGGCTATCAGCCTTGTGACGAACTGCGTGACAGTGCTGACGCCGCAGACGCCGAGCTCAGACGCCAGCGGGCGTTTCAGAAGGCGTTGTGGACCTTGTATCAGGCCGACGTCCGCCCTCCCGCCATCGACTCGACGGCTGATGCGCAGCGCCTGATCTGTCGCTGCGAAGAAGTCAGTTTCGCGACGCTGCAACAGGCATTGGACGACGGGATCAGCACCGTCGGTGCCATCAAGCGCCACACGCGAATCGGCATGGGGCGCTGTCAGGGCCGTTATTGCGCGGCCTCGCTGGATGAACAGGTGTGCGCCATGACCGGGGCGCAGCGCTCGGAGCTGTCCGGGTTCGCCCCTCGACTACCGGTCAAGCCTGTAACCATTGCGGAGCTCGCCGGCGCACTGGAAAAGACTGAAATCACTTAACCGCGAACCTGCGTTCGCCTGTGTAACACCGTTTTGCAGGTGTCGGGATTCGGCCGCTTCGAATAAAGCGATTGGGGCCAAATCAGCCCTGAAAACCGTCATTCGTGACACAAAAATCGTGGATGCATACCGCGTCCGCGCACATTCGTACGACAGTTGGAGTCAAGCATGAGTAAGGAATTTCGCGGCAGCTATGGCGTTACTGTGACGCCCTTCACCCCCGATGGCAGCCAGATCGACTACAAGGCGCTGGCCGCGTTCATCGAATGGCAAATCGAATCCGGCTCGCCAGGCATTATCATTCTCGGCACCACCGGCGAATTTCTGACCATCTCCGATGACGAGCGCACGCAATACATCGAAACCACAGTGAAGCTGGTCAACGGCCGCATTGACGTGCTGGTCGGGACGATGAACGCCTACACCCCCAATGCCGTGCGCTACACCCGCGAGGCCGAGGCGTTGGGCGCCGACGGTTTCATGATTGCGCCGCCGTATTACTACACCCCCACCGAAGACGAAATCTTCAATTACTACCGGGCGGTGTCGGAGGCCACTTCGCTGCCGATCATGCTCTACAACAACCCGGTGACCACCAACGTCGACATGTCTGCCGCGCTGGTGGCCCGCATGACCAAAGCTTTCGACAACGTGCGTTACATCAAGGAGGCCAGCATGGACGTCGGTCGTATCTACGACATCGTCGAGGGCACTCAAGGCGTGATGAATGTGTTCGCCGGCGAGCGCCCTGTGGAGAGTTTCCTGCTGGGTGCCGTGGGCTACGTCAACCCTTACGCCAACTACATTCCGCGCGCGTCGACCCGCATGTGGGAGGCGCTGGTGGAAGGCAAGCTGCAGGAAGCGAGCAAAATCCAGGCGATGATCAGCAGCTTCGATCACATCATTGCCGAAGGCCATCCGACCTATGGCCACCAGTGCTATTCCAAGGCGCTGGCAGCGTCGCAAGGTTACCCGGTGGGTGACGTGCGCGCGCCACTGACGCAGTTCGCCGACCTGGGTCAGGAAGGGATCGACCGCCGCGCGCGGATTGTCAGCATCCTTGACGACATCAACAGCTACGTTGCCACTCAAGCGAAATAAGACGAGGAACCGGCATGAACCGTGCCCCGTTGTTTACGCCGTTCGACTGCCGAGGCGTGAGCTTTCGCAACCGTCTGATCGTGTCGCCGATGTGCCAATACCAGGCCGAAGAAGGGCGGGTGAATGACTGGCATTACGCTCATCACGCCCGGTTCGCACTGGGCGGGATCGGCGGTGCGATGCTTGAAGCCACGGCGGTGCTGCGCGATGGACGCATCAGCCCCGGCTGTCTGGGTCTCTGGAGCGATGAGCAGATTCCCGGCATGCGTCGCCTCGCGGAGCTGTACCACCAGCAGGGCATCCCCTTAGGCGTGCAACTGGGCCATGCCGGGCGTAAGGGCAGCTCGGCGGTGCCCTGGCTCGGCAGCGGCCCCTTGACCGCCGATGACCCGACACCAGCCTGGCCTACGCTGGCCCCTTCTGCGCTGGCGCACACCTCGGGCTGGCCGACCCCCGAAGCGGCGAGCATCGAAGACATCCAGCAGGTGGTCGCGGCGTTCGCTCAGGCCGCACGCCGCGCCGTGGAGGCGGGTCTGGATTTCGTCGAGATCCACGGCGCCCACGGCTATTTGATCCACGAATTCTTTTCACCGCTGGCCAACCGGCGAAGTGACGCTTACGGCGGCGATTTCGCCGGCCGCGCGCGACTGGCCCTGGAGGTCGTGCGCGCCGTGCGCGAGGCGATACCTGCTCAGACACCGGTGTGGTATCGCGCTTCCTGTGTCGATGACGGCGAGGGCGGCATCACCCTCGACGATACGGTGCGTCTTGCGCAACTGTTGGCCGAGCAGGGGGTTGATCTGGTGGACTGCTCGGCGGGTGGGATTCTGGGACCGGTAGCGCGTTCCGCGACGCTGGCAACCCCAGGGCATCAGGTGCCTTATGCAGCGCGAATCCGTGCAGAAGCCCGGGTCGCGACCATGGCGGTCGGACTCATTACCGAGGCGCAGCAGGCCAATGACGTGATCGCCAGTGGTGCTGCGGATCTGGTGGCGTTGGGGCGGGCATTGCTGGATGATCCGAGCTTTGCCTATCACGCTGCCCTCGCGCTGGAAGTGACCGATGCTCATGAATTGCTGCCGCAGTCCCACGGTTTTTTTCTCGCGCGTCGTCAGGCCCGTGCACAGGGGAAGAGCGCATGAGTGACGATCCGGGGACTTTTCCATGGCCGATGTGATTGTCATCGGTGGAGGGCTGGCGGGGTGCGCCACCGCCTATTATCTGGCCAAGGATGGCGTGGACGTGCTGGTGCTCGAGCGCAGTGAGCTGAACACCCAGGCATCCGGCTCGAATGCGGGCAGTTTGCATGCTCAGATTCCCCACGATCCCTTCGTGAACAAGGGTTCGGCGTGGGCCGAGCGTTTCGCGCCGAGCATCGCGTTGATGGCCCGCTCTATCGACCTGTGGCACGCGTTGCCGGACGAGCTGGGGGTCGATCTTGAGGTGTCGACCAAGGGCGGTTTGTTGGTCGGCACGACCGATCAGCAACTGCGCGAGATCGAAGCCAAGGCGCGTCTGGAGCGCAGTCAGGGGCTAGAGGTCAATGTGCTCGACCAGCGTGGCGTGCGCGAGTTGGCGCCTTACCTGTCGGATCGGGTACTCGGTGGGGCATTTTGTCCCATCGAGGGCAAGGCGAGTCCCTTGAAAGCGACCCTGGCCTACGCGGAGGCCGCCAAGCGTCTTGGGGTGAAATTCCGTCGTCATTGCGAAGTGATCGGGGTTGAACGTGGTCGACACAACTACCGCATCAGTCTGGCGGATGAGGTGCTGATCGCCAGGCGCGTCGTGAATGCCGCGGGCGCCGACGCCGGACGCATCGCCGCGATGCTCGGCATCCATACCGATGTGCAGGGCTTTGCCATTCAGGTGGCCGTCACCGAGCAGACCGGGCCATTGATCCCGCACCTGGTGTACTCGGCGGGGGAAAAACTGACCCTCAAACAGAACGCCATAGGCTCAGTGCTGATTGGCGGCGGGTGGCCGGCGCGCTGGCACGGGCGCGGTCATCCGGTCACCGACCCGGATTCTCTGGCTCAAAACATGGCCCTGGCGCTGCAAACCGTACCGGCCCTTGGCCCCCTGCGGGTCATCCGGACCTGGGCCGCGGTGGTGAATGGCACCGATGACTGGCGTCCGATCCTGGGTGAGGTGCCAGGCTCGCCGGGCTTCTTCATGAATTTCTTTCCGTGGATGGGGTTCACGGCCGGGCCGATCATTGCCCGAATCATCGCCAGCCTGGTGCAGGACAAACCCGTGCCGCTGGACATCGATTACAGGCCGTTCCTGTGCCAATGACGAACGACGCCTCGGAGGTTTCCATGCGTGACAAAGTGGTCCTGATTACCGGCGGCGCGGGCGGCTTGGGCCTTGCGTTCGCCGAACGTTTCCGTCGAGCGGGCGCACGCGTGTATTGTGCTGACTTGCCAGGCGACGGCACTCACGAGTCCCCGGACTTCATCGGTTGCGACGTCACGCAGGTGAAAGATCTGCGTCGGGCCGTGGAACGGATCCTGGCGCAGAGCGGCCGACTCGACATTTGCATCGCCAATGCCGGCTGGGTGCCCCCGTGGCGCAGTACGTCCGAGCTTCACATAGACGAGTGGGAAAGGGCGCAAGCGATCAATGTACGCGGCGTCGCCTTCACCCTCTCGGCCAGTGCTGATGCATTGAAAGCCAGCCAGGGTGTGGCGCTGGTGATGTCATCGGTCAACGGTCGATTTGCCCATGGTCAGCAGATGGCCTACAGCGCGTCCAAACATGCGGTGCTCGGCATCATGCGCGCCGCCGCGCGGGACCTGGGGCCGCATGGCGTGCGGGTCAATGCCATCGCGCCGGGCCCGGTCGCCACGTTGGCGTTGCGTGCCCGAGTGTCGGCGCGCAGCGGGCATAGCGCAGAAGCAGAAGAACAAGCGTTGCAGTCGATGGCCGATGGCAATGCCTTGCGACGTCTCGTCACGGTGGAGGAGGTCGCTGACGCGGCGTTTTTCCTGTGTTCGCCGGCCTCAAGCGGAATCACAGGCACCGTCCTGCCGGTCGATGCCGGGATTGAACACCTTTAACTGCGCACCGTGATCAGCTTTGCGACCGTCACCCTGTCAATCGACTTGAACATCTGCGCGATCAGGGTTTCTGACAATGACGCGGCGCGACTCTGTGCTGCCCATATCGCAAGGAGACAGACGCGTATGAAGATTCTGATGATCCTGACGTCTCACGATCAGCTCGGTGATACCGGCAAAAAAACCGGCTTCTGGCTGGAAGAATTCGCGGCCCCGTATTACGCGTTCGCGGACGCCAACGCCGAGATCACCTTGGCCTCTCCCAAGGGCGGACAGCCGCCGCTGGACCCTAAAAGCGACGAGCCGGATGCCCAGACCGACGCCACACGTCGTTTCGTCAAAGACGATGAGGCCAAGGCGTCGTTGGCCAATACCGTGCCGTTGAGTGAGGTCGATCCCTACGATTTCGACGCTGTGTTCTACCCAGGCGGCCATGGTCCGCTGTGGGATCTGGCCGAAGACAAAGACTCCAAACGGGTGATCGAGGCGATGTATGCGGCGAACAAGCCGATTGCCGCCGTGTGCCATGCGCCGGGCGTCTTGAAGAATGTCAACGCGCCCGATGGTCACCCCGTGGTGCAGGGCAAGAAGGTCACGGGCTTCACCAATTCAGAGGAAGAGGCAGTCGGTCTGACGAACGTCGTGCCCTTCCTGGTCGAAGACATGCTGAAGGCCAAAGGCGGGGACTACTCGAAGGCTGCGGATTGGGCCAGCTACGTCGTGGAAGACGGGCACCTGATCACAGGGCAAAACCCGGCGTCTTCAGAGGCCGTGGCCAAAGCGTTGTTGAAGCGGCTGGCGAGCGAAGTGTCGGCCTGATTCCTGCGGCCCGGTCTGCACCCCGCGGACTGGGCAGCCTCTATCTTTTCGTGACGACTTTCATCATTCTTCCGGAGGCATAAGCCACGCTGCCACGCACTTGGGCCATTGCGATTCCGGGAACGATCTTTATGTAACAGACTCAACTAGCATGAACGGCCCCATTAGGACCTCAGGAGATCAACATGTCGCGACTTGCCGAATTCCGAAAACTCGAACAGCAACTGGCTGCGCAACTTGCTGAGTTGGAAACGTTAAAAAATGATAAAGGCCTGAAAAAAGAAATCGAGTTTGAGACCAAACTCAAAGGCCTGTTGGAAGAGTACGGTTACAGCCTGCGCGAGATCGTTGGCATCCTTGATCCGCAAACCGCCGGCAAAAAGAACGCACCTATTGCCGCTCCGGAAAAAAGCTCGCGCAAGCCGCGCTCTCTCAAGGTGTATAAAAACCCCCACAATGGCGAGATCGTGGAAACCAAAGGGGGGAACCACAGGACGCTCAAGGAATGGAAGGCCGAGTATGGCGGCGCAGAGGTTGAGTCGTGGCTGACAAAATAATGCGTGAAACGCGCTAAAAGTCGCTTGAGGGCGGCTTTTTCAATTGAAGTGACGACTGCACACTGTCATTCAGCTTTTGTCTTTCGATCGGGTTTGGTGAAAAAGCTCGGCGACTTCAGCAGCAGCGGATTCATTTGGAAATTCGGTCTGACAAACATCAGGCAAAGTGGCAGTCGCTGACTTAAGATAAAGGCCCATTTCGCTATCAAGAGTTTTTAAGATGCGTCGTCTTGTTCTCATGGCAGGGGTTCTCCTGTGTTTCAGCGCTGTGGCCGACAGCGCGGTTCAGCCTGTCAGGAAATGGACATTGCTGGATCAGAATGACAAAGCCTATACCCTCGATGACGATGCTCAAGTCTTGCTGGTTGCCAGAAGCATGGCGGCGGCAAAGCTGGTCAACGCCGCCATCGAGGACGCGCCCGCGGGCTACCTGGAGGCACGGCATATGGTCTATGTCGCGGATATCGAAAAGATGCCTTCGGTGATCAAGCTGGTGGCTGTGCCCGCAATGCGTTCGGCCAAATACAGGATCCTGCTGGATCGCGACGGTCGGGTTGCAAGCGCGTACAACGGTGATCGGGACTCTGTGCAATGGTTGACGTTGAAGGGCGGTGCGGTGGTGCAAGAGCAGCGATTCGCTGACGGCGCGGCGCTCAAGCAAGCCATTGCCGAGCGGCCAACACCCTGATCAGGCCGCGATTGCGGCTTTCTTGAACACCAATGCCATGAAGCCTGCAATCAGATCGGCGTCATCGAAGACTCGGCGCAAATTCGACTCGGCGTTGGACAGGTGAACGTGCAGCTGCGCTCTGACCTTGTCCTCGCCGTAGATCGACACAAAGGTCGATTTACCCGCGTCTTTGCCCATGTCTTTGCCGGTGTCGGCGCTGCTGTCGCAAAGATCGTCGTACATTTGAAACGCCTGGCCCAGTTCCATCGCAAAACTCTGTAGCGTGGCGCGAGCGCTTTCATCGCCGTCACTGATCAACCAGGCCATGTCCACGATGGCGCCAAACAGCACCCCAGTCTTGAGGTTGTTGGTCATGGCGATGTCTTCCGCGCTGCGGGCTTGCTGGCCGTCGCGCAGGTCCTGGAATTGCCCGCGCACCAACCCCTGCATGCCCACGGCATTGGCCGCCAGTTCGACCAGCTGGGTTCTCACCGCAGGCGACACGTCATTGATGCCCGCAATGATCCCGAACGCCCGGCTCAACAGCGCAACCGCCGTCAGGATCGCCACGTCTTCGCCAAACTTCAGGTGTACCGTGGGCCGACCACGCCGAAGTGACGCGTTGTCCATGCACGGCATGTCGTCCAGCACCAGGGACGCGGCGTGGATCAGCTCGACCGCGCACCCCAGATCCAGCGCCGCGCTGCCCTGATGGCCGAGGCCGTCGGCGATCAGCAACAGCAGGATAGGGCGCATGCGCTTGCCCGGTGCCAGCGTGGATTCGCGCATCGCCAGAGCGACCAGATCACGCTCGTTGCCACTGACGGGCAATAATTCGTCCAGGCGCTTCTCGATGGACGCGCGTACCTGGGAAAGACGCTCGTCGAAGCCGAGGTCGAGGATGGCGCCGGAGTCCGTGGTCATCGGAGTGTTTACCTCTGCTATCGCCAATGGGCGTCTGGATCATTTGCTTTTACCTGCCACGTTGCAAGTCCGGGGAACGACTGTGCAAAGGAGGTGCCTCAGTGTGAGTCAATCTTGTACAAAAGGTGTACTGCATGCCCTTCTGTATAAGTTTTCATCCGTAGATGACCACGCCGGGTATCAAATGATTCAAGCAATTTGGGGCTTGTCATGAGCGACACTGATCTGAGCAGACGCAAGGACGACCATTTGAACATCGTGCTTGACCGCCGCGCGGGCCCGCGGGGCGCGGGCACGGGCCTCGACGCGCTGCAGTTCGAACACTGTGCATTGCCCGAGCTGAACCTGGACAGTATAGATCTGGGCAGTTCGCTGGTGGGCAAATCGCTGCGTGCGCCGCTATTGATCAGCTCCATGACGGGTGGGGCAGACCGGTCTGCCGCCATCAATCGCCATTTGGCTGAGGCAGCGCAAACGCTGGGCATCGCCATGGGGGTCGGTTCGCAGCGGGTCGGCCTCAGGAGCGGCAATGATCAGGGACTGACCCGCGAGCTGCGTCGGCTGGCACCCGACATTCCTCTGCTCGGAAACATCGGCGCTGCGCAACTGCTGGAGCGCGATGGCCTAGACCTGGCGCACCGTTCGGTAGAGACGCTGCAAGCCGACGCCTTGATCATTCACCTCAATCCCTTGCAGGAAGCGGTTCAGGCCGAAGGCGACCGCAACTGGTTAGGCGTGCTGGAGGCGATCCGGCGCACTGTCGAGTCGGTCGGCGTGCCGGTTGTGGTCAAGGAGGTTGGCGCGGGGATATCACCTCCGGTTGCCGTTGCGCTGGCCGATGCAGGTGTGCACGTCATTGACGTGGCAGGCCTGGGCGGCACCAGCTGGGCCGCGGTTGAAGCAGCCAGGGCCGAGAGGGCGGAAGATCGCCGGGTGGCCGAGGCTTTCATTGGTTGGGGCATTCCAACGGCCATCAGCCTGCAGAGTGTCAGGCGCGCACTGCCTGACATGCCCCTGATCGCCTCCGGGGGAATGCGTAACGGCGTCGATGCGGCGAAAGCGCTGTGTCTCGGTGCCGACGTGATCGGCCAGGCCGCAGGGGTTCTGCACCAGGCCACCCTGTCGACAGAAGCCGTCATCGAGCATTTCGACATTGTTATCCGGCAGCTCCGCATCGCCTGCTTCTGCACCGGCTCGGCCAACCTGGCGGCGTTACGCAACGCACGCCTGCTGCCCGCCGACCCGACGCTGTCCTTGTTCCCATGAGTCACTTCGGTGTCGTCGCCCCGGCGTTCTACAGCCATTTTCAGGCGCTGCAGGCGCTGTCGTCGGCGCTGATCGACCGTGGGCATCGCGTGACGTTTTTTCAACAGGCCGACGCCCGTCGCTGGCTGACTGACCCGCGCGTCGGGTTTCACGCTCTGGGCGCTCTCAGTCACCCGCCGGGCAGCCTTGACGGCGCGTTGCGTCGGGCTGCGACTTCCAATAATCCACTGAAGCTGCGCGGGGTCATCCGCGACCTGTGCACCACCACGCGCATGCTGTGCCACGAGCTACCGCCTGCGTTGACTCAAGACGGGATCGATGCGCTGCTGTGCGATCAGATGGAAGCTGCCGGGGGCTTGGTGGCCGAGGCGCTGGCGATGCCGTTCGTGTCAGTGGCGTGCGCCTTGCCGGTCAACCGTGAGCCCCACATTCCATTGGCCGTCATGCCATTCGCCTATGGCGAAGATGAGCGCAGTCGGCGCATGTACGAGGGCAGCCAACGCGTGTATGACTGGCTGATGCGTCCCCTGCGCGACGTCATCCGCCGCGCCAGTGTTCAGTTCGGGATTGAACCCCGCGACGGCCTTCACCAATGCCTGTCGCCCTACGCGCAGATCAGCCAGACGATCACCGCGTTCGACCTTCCTCGGCAGCATCTGCCAGCGACCTTTCACGCCGTCGGGCCGCTCAGAGGGCAGGCTGTCGCTTCGACAGGCCCGTGGGCGATCAACCCTGAACGCCCATTCGTCTTTGCGAGCCTGGGTACGTTGCAGGGCGGGCGACTGGGCATGTTTCGGCAGATCGCCAAGGCCTGCGCTCGCCTAGATGCGCAATTGTTGATCGCCCATTGCGGCGGCCTAAGGCCTGCGCAGGAAGAGCGTCTGCGCCGCGACGGGGCAACCTGGGTTACCGACTTCGCGCCACAACAGTGGGTGCTCGACCACGCGGATGCCGTGGTCACCCACGGTGGGCTGAATACGGTCATGGATGCGATCAAGGCCCGCACGCCGTCGCTGGTCATGCCCATCGGCTTCGATCAGCCGGGCGTAGCAGCGCGGGTCAAACATGCAGGGGTGGGCGTGTCGTTGGGCCGTCATGCACGGGCGAACGCCATCCGCGACGCGTTGGCGCGGCTGATCGAGCATCCCCCTGCCGAGCCTTTGCATCGGCTGGCGACAGCGCTGGATCAGGCGGGGGGAACGTCTCGCGCGGCCGACATCGTCGAACAGGTGGTCCGAGCCGGTCGGCCTGTGCCGGTGGAGACGCATCGATGACCTATGACCTGATCCTCGCCGGCGGCGGGCTTGCCAATGGCTTGATCGCCTGGCGGCTGAAACAGCTGCGTCCCGAATGGCGGGTACTGTGCATTGAAGCGTACTCGCACATCGGCGGCAATCACACCTGGTCGTTCCACGACGGCGATCTGACCCCGGCGCAGCACCGCTGGATCGCGCCTTTGGTGGTGCAGCGCTGGCCGTGTTACGAGGTGCATTTTCCGGCTCGCTCCCGTCGCCTGCCTTCGGGCTACGCCAGCATTACGTCGGAGCGTTTTGCCGAGGTCATCGGTGCCGCGCTCGGCGACGACTTGCGCACCGCTCAGCGCATTACCGAGGTCACCCCGCAATCGGTATCTTTGTCCAACGGCGAGCGTTTGCAGGCCAGGGCGGTCATCGATGGACGCGGCGTGCGGGACAGCGCGCAGATGGTGCTGGGACGTCAGGCGTTTCTGGGCCAACTGCTGAAGTTGCAGGCGCCCCATGGCCTGGATGCGCCGATCATCATGGACGCCCGCGTGCCTCAGGAACTCGGCTACCGCTTCGTCTACGTTCTGCCGTTCACCCCCGATACGCTGCTGGTCGAAGACACCCACTATGTGGACCGGCAGGCGCTGTCCGCTGATCAGCTGCGCGCCCACATCGCCGAATACGTGAAAGGGCAAGGCTGGACAATCGAGGCGTGTCTGCGCGAAGAACAAGGTGTGTTGCCCATCACCCTCGCGGGCGATTTTTCAGGCTTCTGGAACGACGCGAAGGGGCTGCCGTTGTCCGGTTTGCGTGCGGGTCTGTTTCATTGCACCACCGGGTATTCGCTGCCCCATGCCGTGCGCCTGGCCGACCGGATCGCGCAACAGGCCGATCTCGACGCGGATCGACTCGCGACCGGCATCCAGGCCATTGCCCATCAGGCCTGGCGTCGACAACGTTTCTACCGGTTGCTCAACCGAATGCTGTTCCTGGCCGGACGGCCTGAACATCGATGGCAGGTGATGCAGCGTTTTTATGGGCTTTCCGATGGCTTGATCAGCCGTTTCTACGCCGGCGACAGCAGCATCGCAGACAAACTGCGAATCGTGTCGGGCAAGCCGCCGGTGCCACTCGGCGAAGCCCTGCACGCCATGTCCCGTTACCACCCCAGACACTACGAGAATCGAGAATGACCGACGCAAAGAAAGCCATCGTGATTGGCGCCGGATTTGGGGGGCTGGCCCTGGCGATCCGGCTGCAGGCGGCCGGGGTACAGACGACGTTGCTGGAGAAGCGCGACAAGCCTGGTGGACGCGCATACGTCTATCACGACGAGGGGTTCACTTTCGACGCTGGTCCCACAGTCATTACCGACCCGACGGCTATCGAGGCGCTGTTCACCCTGGCCGGTCGGCAGATAGCGGACTACGTCGAACTGCTGCCGGTGGCGCCGTTTTATCGGCTGTGCTGGGAGGACGGTTCGCGTTTCGATTACGCCAACGACCAGGCAGACCTGGATCGGCAGATCGCGCAGTTCAACCCTCGCGACGTGGCGGGCTATCAGCGATTTCTGTCGTACTCCAAAGCCGTGTTCCGCGAGGGCTACCTGAAGCTCGGGGCAGTGCCGTTTCTGTCCTTCCGCGACATGATCCAGGCCGGGCCGCAATTGGCTCGGCTGGAGGCCTGGCGCAGTGTGTACTCGAAAGTGTCGTCGTTCATCGAAGATGACAAGCTACGGCAGGCGTTTTCGTTCCACTCACTGTTGGTGGGCGGCAACCCGTTCGCGACATCATCGATCTACACCCTGATTCACGCGCTTGAGCGGGAGTGGGGCGTGTGGTTTCCCAAGGGGGGAACCGGGGCGCTGGTCAACGGGTTGGTCAAGCTGTTCGAAGACATCGGCGGCCGTCTGGAGCTCAACGCCGACGTGGCCAGCATCGAGACCGCGGGTGAGCGCGCCACCGGCGTGCGTCTCGCTGACGGACGACACTTCGATGCCGATTGTGTGGCGTCCAATGCCGACGTGGTTCACACCTACGCAAAGCTGTTGGGCGGGCATCCGCGAGGCAAGCAGGAGAGCGCCCGGCTCAAACGCAAGCGCTTCAGCAATTCGCTGTTCGTCATTCATTTCGGGCTCAAACGCCCGCAACCGCAGTTGCAACACCACACCGTGTGCTTCGGGCCACGCTACCAAGCGCTGATTCAGGAGATCTTCAAGGGCCAGGCATTGGCCGAGGATTTTTCCCTGTACCTGCATGCGCCGTGCGTGACCGATCCAAGCCTTGCGCCGCCGGGGTGTTCCAGCCATTACGTGCTATCGCCGGTGCCGCATCTGGGCAACGCGCCGATTGACTGGGCAGTCGAAGGGCCGCGTTATCGGGACCGCATTTTCGACTACCTGGAGAAGCACTACATACCGGGGCTGCGCGAGGACCTGGTCACCTGCCGCATCTTCACCCCGAACGACTTCGAGGGTGAGCTGAACGCACACCTTGGCTCGGCGTTTTCCCTTGAACCCATCCTGACGCAGAGCGCCTGGTTCCGCCCGCACAACCGCGACGCGACGCTGCGCAATGTCTACCTGGTCGGTGCAGGAACGCACCCGGGAGCGGGCGTGCCCGGCGTCATCGGCTCGGCCACGGCCACGGCCGGCCTGATGCTGGAGGATTTGCACCGGTGACAGCGGCGGACGGAAACGATCAGGCGCTGCTCGATCATGCGACGCGCAGCATTGCCGTGGGCTCGAAAAGTTTTGCCGCCGCCGCGCGACTGTTCGACCCCGCGACGAGGCGCAGCGCGGTGATGCTCTACGCGTGGTGTCGTCATTGCGATGACGTCATCGACGGTCAGGAAGCAGGCCACGACGCCACGCCGGTCAGTCAAGCGGAAGTCAATCAACGCCTGGCCGGGTTGGAGGCCCAGACGCGAGCGGTGTACGCCGGGCTGCCGGCCCAGACCGAAGCGTTTGCAGCGTTTCGCGATGTGGTGATCCGTCATCGGCTCAAGCAGGTGTATGCCCTGGAGCATTTGGCCGGATTCGCCATGGATGTGCAGCAGCGGCAGTACGTGCATATCGAGGACACGCTGGAGTACTGCTACCACGTCGCGGGCGTCGTCGGGCTGATGATGGCGCAGGTCATGGGCGTGAGTGATGAACGGACGCTGGACCGCGCCTGCGATCTGGGCATGGGGTTTCAATTGACCAATATCGCGCGGGACATCGTCGAGGACGCGGGCGTGGGTCGCTGTTACCTGCCGCGCATGTGGCTTGAGGAACTTGGGATTGCCGACCAGCACGTGGCAGAGCCTCAGTATCGAGAAGCCTTGGCCGTGCTGGCGGGTCGTCTGGTCGATCTGGCCGAGCCGTTCTACCTCAGCGCCGAGGCGGGCTTGACGGCATTGCCGTGGCGCTCGGCCTGGGCCGTGGCGACAGCCAGCGGCGTCTACCGGGAAATCGGCGTCAAGGTCAAAGAGAGGGGCAGTCGGGCCTGGGATTCGCGGGTGTCGACGTCGAAGTTCGACAAAATCCGGCTGGTCGTGACAGGGCTGTGGCGCGCGGTCATGTCCCGTGGCCGCCGCTGGCCCGATCGCCCTGCGGACGTGTGGCAACGTCCTCGTCACGCTTATCCAGCGGACCCCCATGCAACGCACGAAGCTGGCCCCGAAGTGTCGCGATAGAGGGCGCGTACAAAAAGCCGAAGGAGACACAGCGCTCCTTGCCTGCGACGGCATGGTGCATCAAGTGCGCTTGGTAGAGGCGTTTCAGGTAGCCATTCCTGGGCACGTAACGCATCGGCCAGCGCTTGTGCACCAGACCGTCGTGGGCAAGGAAATACAGAAAACCGTAAGCCGTCATGCCTGCGCCGATCCACTCCAGCGGATGCACGCCCTGATTGCCAAGGGCGATGAGCACGATGGCGAACAGCGCGAAGACCACGGCGTACAGGTCATTCTTTTCGAACCAGCCGTTACGGGGCTCATGGTGCGAACGATGCCAGCCCCACCCCCAGCCGTGCATGATGTACTTGTGCGCGACGAAGGCAAATCCTTCCATGCCGATCAGCGTGGTCAGAAACACCAGAGCGTTAACCATCATTCGAATCACCTGTGAGAAGTCAGCTGTTGAGACCTTGAAGGCGCCTCGAACGTTCTGAGTTTACGCTCGATGGCCACCGAGTTTCCAAAAGCGTTGCCGGAACCGCGACGCCTCAGTCGACCTAATCGACCGGCGGCGGCCACGCCTGAGCGAAACGTTGAACGCCCGGTGGCGCGGGTTCTCGAATGGGTACGCTTGCCACTGTATTGGAGCAACACCATGAGCCCGACGACTTCCTTCATCTTTGACCTGGATGGCACGCTGACCGACAGCGTCTACCAGAACGTCGCTGCCTGGAAACAGGCGCTGGACGCCGAGGGCATTCCGCTGGCCATGTGGCGCATTCATCGGAAAATCGGCATGAGTGGCGGCCTGATGCTCAAGTCGCTGGCCCGTGAAACCGGTATGGAGATTCCCGCCGAGCAGGCTGAACGACTCAGCGATCTGCATGCCAAGTTTTATCGCGAACTTCAGGGCCAGATCACTGCGCTTCCCGGCGCCAATGAACTGCTCGAAACGCTGACGCAAGGCGGCATGAAATGGTGCATCGCCACCAGTGGTGGTACCGAGACCGCAACGATCAACCTCAAGGCACTGGGGCTGAAGGTCGAGGACATCACGCTCATCACCCGCGACGACGTCAAATACGGCAAACCCGATCCTGATCTGTTCATCGCCGGCGCGCAGCGCATGGAGGTGCCGATCGAAGAATGCCTGGTGATCGGTGACGCGATCTGGGACATGCTCGCGGCCCGTCGCTGCAAAGCCACAGGGGTCGGCCTGCTTTCTGGCGGGTACGACATCAGTGAACTGGAGCGGGCAGGGGCGCTGCGGGTGTATGAAGATCCGCTGGACATGCTGGACCATCTCGACGAAATCGCATCACGTCCGTAGTTCGGTATGACTGCCGATCATCAATCGTGCGCGGCGCGCTTCGCGTATATGAAAACTGCCGCACAGTGCGCGCCTACTTGGGCAGCGGCTGCTCCGCCCGTGCCGTGCGCGTGTCGTAATCGAGTCGCGCGATCAGTACCGGCTTCATGTTGTTTTCTGCCCAGACGCACATCTGCTCGGTGATGGCCGTGATGCTGATGCCCAGCGCGGTCAGTGAATACTCGACGCTGGGTGGCGCGCTGGGATAGACCTCGCGCAGCACCAACCCGTCTCGTTCCAGCACACGCAAAGTCTGCGTCAGCATCTTCTGTGTCACGCCTCCGACCTGCCGCCGCAGTTCGCCGAATCGCAGCGGCCCGCGGGACAGCGTGTCGAGGCATGGGTGTCTGAGGTGGGGCGCGTCAGGGCACGCGTTATTGATGCGAATACAGCTTCAGCGCATTGGCAAAGCCTTTGGCCCTGAAAATGGCGCTGCCTTCACCGAGACTGCCGTCATTGCTCACGAGATACACCTCGTGGGTGTCGGGCTTGAGCGCCATGCTGGTCGAGCGAAGGAAGTGCCCCTTTTCGCGGCCCGGAATCAGGATTTGGCCGATGGGCAAACCGTTTGGATTGAGGACCAGCACGCGCCCCTGGCTGTACATGGCCACGTACAGATTGCCGTCCTGATCGACGCGCATGGAGTCAGGCGACGGGCCGTTGAACCGGTACACCACAGCTTCGCCAAAAGGGGCGATGGTGGTGGCGTCTTTCAGTTCGATGCGGTGCAGCAACCCGGTCGCGAACTCCGTGACCCACAGGGTCTTGCCGTCAGGGGAGAGGGCGATGCCATTGGCGATCGCGAGATTGGGCAGGATCGGCACAATGGTTTTGCCGTCAGCCGGAACGTAATAAACGCCGCCGGTGGGCTGAGTCGAGGTGCCCTTGAAGTCGGTGAAATAGAAGCCGCCCGTGCTGTCGAAGACGAGGTCGTCCACCAGGTATTTTTTGCTGCTGGGGATGATGACTTGCTTGCCTGAGCCGTCTGGTTTGTAGGCGGTCAAATTGCCGGTGTCTTTGAAATTGCCCAGCCCTGCCACGAACAATCGGCCGTCTTCGTGTATTGCCAGTCCCGCACTGCCCAGCGCGTTTTTCGGCACCACGACACTGAGTTTCTTTTCGGGGTCGACCTTCAGCACCTGCCCGCCGAAAACCTCGACCAACAGTAGATTGCCGGCCCTGTCGAACGAGGGGCCTTCCAGTTGCAGGGGGCCATCAGACACCTTCATCCACAGATCGGCGGTCACTGTCGGCAGCTCCTTTTCCGGGGAGCCAATGGCCTGAAGCTGCTGGCCGTCGGCGGGGTAGGTCAGGGTGGGGATAGCGTCTGCGTAGGCAAATGAGGCGCCTGCGCTGAGTGCGAAGCACAGGGAGGCCAGGAATTTCTTGCGCATAGGGGTTACCTTCGTGTTGTTGTTGTTGTTGTTGTTGTTTTGGTTGCGGAGTGGCTCATACGCTGAACAGGGCAACGATGGCAGGCACTGTCAGCACCGCGGCGTAGTACCCCATGAATTGCACGCCGATGTTGAAGCCCAGGAATCGCGACAGAAAACCGCCCAGCAGGCCCACGGTGACGATGACCAGTAAGCCGAGCGCGCCGCCCTCCCAGATCCCGATCACCAAAATCAGCCCGACGAACGTCGAGATCACCGCTTCGTGGCTGATCTTGCGCGAGACGAAGGACGCTGCCCGATGGGCGTAATTCATCGTGAAGGGGTAGGCAATGAGGATCGCCACGATCACTGCCAGCATCCCGTAGCCCAGAAACTCCCATGTGCTGAGCAGGCTATGCAGGTTGTTGACCTGCCCAGTGGCGGCGTCGACGCTGAAGCGGGGCGGGGCGTTGAACAGCGGCGCAGCGGGCCCTGCAGCGACCGGACTCAACGGCAAGCCAAACGCGATCAGCGGGATCAGGGCTTCAGCGATGTAGGTCGCTTCGGTGACGCCGTTGCGCGCAGTGATGACCGTTGTCAGCCGATGGTAGACATGCTTGACCCGAGACCCGACCAGTTCGCCCATGATTACAGTCATCGCCACAGGGCTGAAGACGAACGTGGCGCTGGAGATGCAAGCGGTGATCGCGGTCCACAGGCTTTGTTTGCTGTCCAGCACCCTGAGCGGATTGGGGAAATAGCCGCCCCCGCTTTTCACGTCCGGCGACAGTGAGAAGGTGCGTACGTCCTCGCGTCTCATGGTTTCCCGTTCGGCGGGGGCGAGCATGGAAAACAACGCCGCGATCAGCGGGCCGATGGCGATGCCCAGGAAGTAGCTGACGCTCAGCTTGACCCCGTATTGCCCGGTGATGCTTTGCAGGCCGACGATCACCATCACGAACGGGACCAGCGCAAACACGGCCGCCAGGCGCCCCTTGGAAAACCAGGCAATGGCTATCGCGGCGAGCAGGAAGACCCACGGGGCAGCGCGTTTGATCGCGTCACCGAACGGCGCGAGCATCACAGCGAACAGCACCGCCATGGGGACTGCAATCAGGGCCGCGATCACCGCACCGGAAATCATCTTGCGCAGGGCAATGTGCGGGACACCCAGATTGCGCAGGAAATTGGCTTCGCGCATCAGCGGCGTCGCCAGGGTATCGCCGGGGATGCCGAGCAACGCGGTGGGCACGGCGTGCGTCATGTGTTTGGCCACGGCACCGGCGAGAAAGAACGTCAGCACACCGGGCGCCGGCACACCCAATAGCACCACGAGCAAAGTGAGCGGAGCCAGGGTGGTGGTTTCGTCACTGCCGGAAATCAGGCCGATGCCGGCGAAGATCACTGCACCCACGATGCCCATCCCCAGCGCTATCAGTATCTGTTCCAACAGGGGCGTCATCATGGACGGCCACCGTTGGCCCGGATTGCTGCTACCGGCGTCATCCGCGAGTCATTCTCAGCGGTCGCATCAGGCAGGATGTTGCGCTCGTCGTCCGCGAACAGCGCATAAAGGTCCATTTCATGCAGTTCAGCGAGGGTGTCTGCGGGCAGGTCCGACAGTTGTCCAAGGTCTCCGAATTCGGCCCGCAGTTCTGACAGCACCTGCGCCCGCCAGGCCGGATCGGCCTGATGCTCGACCACCGAACGTTTGGGTTTGAACAGCTTCGCACTGATGGCGCCCCCGACCAGGCAACCCACAATGCCCACCAGCATGGCGTAGGCCTTGGCCATCTGCACGTTCTCCACCCATCCCAAGAGCAGGTGTTGCGCGAGGAAAAAAGCACTCAGGCTCACGGCCGCGCCAATGGCAATGGCGTAGATCAGGTGACGACCGTTGACGGTGTCACCCCAGACTTCATACAGATCGGATTTCAAGGATGTCTCCTGTCGCCCTTGCGAGCTTTTATTGTTATGAGCATCGAAGAATGTAGCGGAGTCAGGCCTGTCGACGCTGGTTCACGATCCCGGTGAGCAGTGCTGCGCTGGCCAACCTTCGGCGTTCAGGGCCAGACGTCCCTGCTTTCGGCTTTTGGCTTCCCAGCGCAGCCCGCGCAATGGCTGTTCCTCACGCGCCGCGTTTTTGCTTGAGCAGCTGCGCCGCGTTGTCGGCACGCACGTCGCGCGCGTCGACCATCGCTTTGACCAGCCAGGTCACTTCGTCGCCTTTGGCCCCGGCTGACAGCGCGACGTTCCGCGCATGCAGCGCCATGTGACCGCGCTGGATGCCTTCCGTGGACAGCGCTCGCAGCGCGCCGAGGTTTTGCGCCAAACCAACGGCGACGGCAATTTCGGCGAGCTCCTGGGCGGTTTTCACCCCCAGAATGCGCAAGGACAGTTGCGCCAACGGGTGAGTTTTCGTGGCACCACCGACCAGCCCGACCGGCATCGGCATTTCCAGGGTGCCGACCAGATGGCCTTGGCTGTCTTTCTCCCAGGTGGTCAGCGAGCCGTAATGACCCTGGCGACACGCGTAGGCGTGAGCACCGGCTTCAACGGCGCGCCAATCGTTGCCGGTCGCGACGATCAGCGGGTCGATGCCATTCATGATGCCTTTGTTGTGGGTGGCCGCGCGGTAGGGGTCGATGACGGCGAAGTTGTAGGCATCCAGAATGCCTTCGATCACGTCTTCACCTTTATAGGCGTCGGTGGTCAGCAACGCCGGGGCAATGCGGATCTGGGCCCGCGCCAGACGCAAGTCGGCGAGGTTCGAGAGGATACGCAGGCGGACCTTGCCGCCCGTGATTTCCTCCAGCAATGGGGCGACGGCCTCCGCCATGGTGTTCACAGTATTGGCACCCATCGCGTCACGCACGTCCACGATCAAATGCGCCACGAGCATCGGGCCTCGCGGGCTTTGGGCAAAGGTGTGGACTTCAATGTCCCGGCAACCGCCCCCCAGCTTATTGAGTAACTGATCCTTGCGATTCGCCAGTTCGATGATCTCGTCTTTGCGCCGCAGCAGGCTGAGGCGGGCGTTGAAAGGGTCTTCGATGTCGACGATCTGAACCTGCGCGCGCATCAGCGGCTGGGAGCTGGAGGTGAGGAATCCACCCGCGTCACGCGCCAATTTAGCCATGAACGAGGCGGCCGCCACGACCGAGGGTTCTTCCACCACCAACGGCACAATGACGTCGCGGCCATTGATCTGGAAGTTGCTGGCGACGGCATAGGGCAATTCGAACGTGCCGATCACGTTCTCGATCATGCCGTCCGCAATGTCGAGTGGCAGCGCCCCTGGATCACGCAGCAGCGCCACGTCGGCGGGCGGCAGGTCGAGCAGCTGCTGAAGGTGATTCAGCCGTTCGGCAGGGGTCAGGCTGCGAAATTGGGGGAGGCGGGAGTCGACGCTCATTTGAAAATCCTGTCGCGATTATTGTTGTGAGTGGTCTTACCCTATGCCGCTCTGTACCGGTAAAGAAGGTACAGTTTGGACGGACAGTACCTAAGCTGTACCCTTGCCGCTGACTGTAATAGGACGTTTCCGATGAGCAGATTGACCCTGGCTCAGCAGCTCGCGGCTTCATTGGCCGCCCAGATCGACGACGGCACGTATCGCGTGGGTGACCGTCTGCCGTCTCTTCGCGAATGCATGCGCCTGTTGGGGCATTCAAAAAATACGGTGATCACGGCGTATGAGGCGCTGGCGTCCCAAGGGTTTGTAGAAGCCCGACATGGGCAGGGTTTTTTCGTCAAACAAGGGGCCGCTGAACAGAGCGAACCTGAAGAACCGCCGCCCTATGCGCGTGCCATGGACACCATTTGGCTCATGCGCCAGCAATTCGTCCGCGAGCCCGGCCATTCGCCGCTTGGGGAAGGATTTCCGCCTGTCGAGTGGCTGATGGACATGCGGCTGGACAAGTTCACCCGGCAAATCATGCGGATGGGCGTGACCACTCTGTTCCGGTACGGTAATCGGCTTGGCAATGCCAGCTTGCGCCAGCATCTGGTGCAGAAGCTGGCGTCTTACGCCATCAGCGCGAACCCTCGGCAGATCGTCACGACGCACGGGGCGAATCACGCGCTGGACCTGATCATCCGCCGCTTCCTTGCACCGGGGGACACCGTGCTGGTTGAGGACCCCGGTTACTACCCCTTGTTTGGCAAGCTGCAACTGCAAGGCGCCCGCATGTTGCCCGTGCCGCGATTGCCGGACGGGCCCGATCTCGACGTGCTGGAAAGGCATCTGCGCGTGCATAAACCGAAACTGTTTTTCCTGCAGTCCGTTGGCCATAACCCGACGGGGTCTGACCTTTCGCCCAACAAGGCGCATCGGTTGGTCCAATTGGCTCACGCGCATGACTTCACGTTGGTGGACGACGACGCGCTGGCCGATTTCAAACCTGCCACGGCCATCCGCGTGTCGGCGCTGGATCAATTGCAGCGCTCGCTGTACGTGGGCAGCTTTTCGAAATCCGTATCCGCCGCGTTGAGGGTGGGGTTCATCGCCGGTCGCAAGGAGGTGATCGACGAGCTGGGCGACCTCAAAATGTTGCTGCACACCAGTTCTTCGGAGCTGTGCGAGCGAACGGTCGACGTGGTGTTGAGGGAGGGCCATTTCCTGCGGCATCTGATCCGGCTTCAGGAGCGCGCCAGAACCGCCACCGCCGTGGCGCTGGAAACGCTGGATGAGATGGGCGCCGAGGTGTTCTGTCGGCCGGAGCAAAGCCTCTATCTATGGGCCCGGTTTCCGCGTTTCGACGATGCCAGGGCGTTGACCCAACTGTTGCTGCCAAAGGGGTTCATGATCGCGCCGGGACACATCTTTTCGCCGGAGCAAGCGCGGATCAATCCCTGGACGCGGCTCAACGTCGCGTACCTGAATGACCCCGTCTTCAAAGCCACGCTACGCAGATAAAAAGCGCGTCGGGTTTCGGCGCGGCCCGTCGGCTACTCGAACGCCACCCAATGATCCGTCGCCACCGCCGTGAACTGCTGGGGAGGCGCGACGAAGCCCGCATCCTTGATCGGGTCAGGGCGTACCAGCTCCTTAAGCAGGCTCTTGAAGTCTCGCCGTCGACCGACCTGGGGAACGGGCACGGCTGCCAGTAACCGCCGCGTGTAGGGGTGCTGAGGGTTGTGCAGCACCTGGTCCCGTGCGCCTATCTCGACGATGCGCCCCCCGTACATCACGGCCACGCGATGGCAGATGCGCTCGACCACGGCGATGTCGTGAGAAATGAACAGGTAGCTCAAACCGTGCTCGCTGCGCAGGCGCTCAAGCAGATCGAGGACCTGTGCCTGGACCGAGACATCCAGCGCCGAGACGGACTCGTCGGCAATGATCACTTTAGGGTTCAGCGCAAGCGCTCGGGCGATGCAAATGCGCTGGCGTTGTCCACCGGAAAACTGGTGCGGGTAGCGCGCCATGGCGTCGCGCGGCAAGTCCACCTGATGCAACAGTTCGGCGACGCGCTCACGTCGTTCGGCCTCGGGCATCTGGTCGTGGATCAATAACGGCTCGCCCACCAGATCGAAGATGGTCTTGCGCGGGTTGAGCGCGGCATACGGATCCTGGAACACCATCTGCACGTCGCGCCGCACCCGCTGCAGCGCATTGCCTTGCAGCCCGTTGAGCGGCTGGCCCAGCAGTTCCACACGGCCCTGATAGCTCAGCATGTTCATCAACGCCTTGCCGGTGGTGGATTTCCCGCAGCCACTTTCGCCCACCAGCCCCAGCGTTTCGCCCTGGCGCAGCTCGAAGCTCACGCCCTCTACGGCATGCACCACGCGCGGGGTTTCGAACCAGCCACCGCGCACCGGGAAGCGCACAGTGAGGTCTTGCACCGACAGAATCACCGGCCGATCGGTCAGCACCTGTGCCACCGGCGCGCTGCCGAGGACGGGCACGGCGGCCAGCAATTTGCGCGTGTAGGGCGCCTGTGGCGCGGTGAAGATCTGCTGCAGGGTGCCCCGCTCTTCCATGCGACCCTGGTTCATCACCACGACCTCGTCGGCCATTTCCGCGACCACGCCCATGTCGTGGGTGATCAGCAACAGGCTGGTGGCGAACTGTTGCTGCAATTCGCGCATCAGTTCGAGGATCTGCGCTTGAATGGTCACGTCCAGCGCCGTCGTCGGTTCATCGGCGATCAGCACTTCGGGCTGGCACAGCATCGCCATGGCGATCATCACGCGCTGGCGCATGCCGCCGGACAACTCGTGGGGATACTGCGTCAGGCGCTTGTCGACCTGGGGCATGCGCACAGCGTCGAGCATGGCCCGGCAACGCTGGCGGACCTCATCTCGGCTCAAGGCCTCGTGACGGCGCAGGGTTTCTGCCAACTGCTGGCCCACGGTCAGCAGCGGATTGAGCGAGGTCATCGGCTCCTGAAAGATCATCCCGATCCGTTTGCCGCGCAGCCGCTGCAATTCACGTTCTGACTGGCTCAGCAGGTCGCGGCCGTCGAATAGAATGACGCCACTCGGCACGCTCGCCGCCTTGGGCAGCAGCCCCATGATGGCCAGCGACGACAGGGATTTGCCGCTGCCCGACTCGCCAGCAATGCACAGGGTTCGCCCCGGATGCAGCGTGAAACTCAACTCATCGACCACACGACGACGCGAGGCCCCGCCGCCGACGTCGATGCTCAGCCGTTCGACCGACAGACTGGGTTGATCGCGCGTCGTCACTGGAACACCACCTTGGGAAAGTAGAACGACACCACCCAGTTAGGCAGGTCGACGATCTCGCTGATGCGCAGGTCGCCGCACACCGAACACAGCATGTAGGCCTGTTCGGCGGGCATGCCGTGCTCCCGACACAGCCAGTCGATGGTGTTGGCGACGGCCTGGCGCGCGGCCTGCATCAAGTCCGGGCCGATGCCGGTAAAGGCTTCGTAGCCCGCGCTGTCGAGGTGCCGGGTCACCGGGCCGGGGGTGCTGAAGCGGGGCGTCGCCAAGGGCGTCTGTTTGATCAGGTCGAGCGTGACCACCACGTCCATGGCGCTCTCGATGGCAGTGCCGCAGACCTCGCCGTCGCCTTGGGCGGCGTGGGTGTCGCCGATGGAAAATAGCGCGCCGGCGACTTCCACCGGCAGGTACAACACGCTGCCAGCGGCCAGGTCGCGGATGTCCAGATTGCCTCCCACTCGCCGGGGCGGCACGATCGAATGCAGCCCGGCTTCGGCGGGCGCGACGCCAACCGTGCCCGCGAACGGTTTGAGTGGCACTTTGGCGAAGTCACCGAAGGCGGCGGGCGCCAGCGATTGGGTGTCGTAATGCCACAGCGCGAGAGCAGGCGTCTGGAACTGGTCGGCCAGCAGACCGAAACCGGGAATGTTCGCGGTCCAGCCGAAGCCGCCAGGCTTGAAGCTGTCCAGCGTGATTTTCAGCACATCGCCAGGCTCGGCGCCTTCGACATAAATCGGGCCGGTCACCGGGTTGATCTGGTCGAAGGGCATCACGCTCACGTCGGCCACTTGCGACTGGGCCGTGAAGTAGCCGTTGGACGAGTCCCGGCAATTCATCTGCAGGGTGGTGCCGGGCGCAACGCGCTCGACCGGGGCAAAGCTGTGGTCCCAGCCGAAGTGGCTGTTAACGCTGTGAATCGTCTTGACCAGGCAGTTCTGGCACATGGGTGCATTCCTCATGGCAATGGGGGCGGCGGTCTGTTGCGTGGCACCTGTTCAGCGGCATGTCACGCAACAGGCCACGGCATGATCACTTCACCCAGATGTAGTCGTAGTTGACCGGCACATGCACCGGATCGACGTACAGCGCATCGTCGCCACCCATGCGTTTGGAACGGACGGTGAAGCGCTGCTCGTTGAAGATCGGCACCCACGGCGCATCAGCCATCGCGTCGGTGAAGATCGATTTCCAGGCTTCCGTGCGCGCTGCCTGTTGTTCCGGCGCGGCCATCGCGTCGGCCTTCGCCGCGCGCTCATCCAGCGCCTTGTTGCAATACAGCGCCCAGTTCCAGCCGCCTTCCACTGCACCGCTGCAACCCAGAATCGGCCCATAGAAGTTCGACGGATCCGGGAAGTCGGCGATCCACGCCATCCCGCCGGACCACACCATCGGCGCCTGATCCTTCGAGCTGCCTGCGGCAATGACGTTGGCCTGGGCCAGCGATTTGATCTGCACGCGGATGCCGACTTTCGCCAGGTCTTGCTGGATCGACTGCGCGATACGCGGCTGCGGGTCGGTGTTCATCACGTACAGCTCGGTGTCGAAACCCTTGGCCAGGCCCGCATCGGCGAGCAGCTTTTTCGCCCCTTCGACATCGTAAGGCAGCCCTTTGTATTGCGTGTCATAGCCTGGCATCGCTGGCGGCAGCGGCTGATTGGCAGGCACCGCACGGCCATTGATGATGCGCACGATGCGTTCTTTGCTGATGGCCATGTTGATGGCCTGCCGGACCTTGAGGTTGTCGAACGGCGGCAGGGTGGTTTTCAGCGTCACGTAACCGGTCTGCAGCTGGTTGCCAGTGACCAGCAATGGCTTGGAGGCAGGGTCATTTTTGAACTGCAGAAATTGCGCGGGCGGCACGCCGTCGCCCGCGATGTCGACTTCTCCTTTGTTCAGGCGCAGCAGTGCGACGGTGGGGTCCTGGCCGATTTCGAAGGTGATTTTGTCGACGTAGGGCAAGCCCTTCTGGAAGTAGTTGGGGTTTTTCACCAACTCGAGTTTTTGCCCCAGCTTCCAGTCGGCCAGGCTGAACGCGCCGCTGCCCATCGGGTGTTTGCCGAAGTCGGCGCCCCATTGATCGACTGCTTCCTTGGGCACGACCGAGGCGAAGTTGATCGCCATGATGTGCAGGAAGGTTGCGTTCGGCGCGCTGAGGGTGATCGTCAGGTGCTGATCGTCGATGACCTTGATCCCGCTCAAGGTCTGCGATTTGCCAGTGGTCACGTCCTCATAGCCGACGATCGAACTGAAGAACCCGGCGCCGGGGCTCTGGGTCTTGGGATTGACCGTGCGTTCCAGCGAGTATTTGACGTCGCCGGCCACCAGCTCCCGGCCGTTCTGGAACTTCACGCCTTTGACCAGCGTGAAGCTGTAGACCGTGCCGTCCGCCGACACGCTGTAGTCCTCGGCCAGGCTCTTGACCAGCTCGGTGGTGCCGGGCTTGTAGTCCATCAGACGGGCGAACAGGCTCTTGATCATCGACCAGTTCTGCCAGTCGTAACCGATCGCCGGGTCCAGCGTCGCGACATCGTTCTGATAAGTCACCACCACATTGCCACCGCTCTTGGGCGTCTCGGCCCACAGCGGCGTAGTGAACAGCGTGGCCGCCACGGCCAGGGTCAGCGCTTTGATCTTCATTCTTGTACCCCGTTATGTTGATGGATTCAGTGGTGCTTGATGTCGATGCGCGGGTCCACCAGCGGGATCACCAGATCCGCCAGCAGGTTGCCCAGAACGATGGCCACCGCCGACAGCGTGGTGACGCCGACGATGACCGGAATGTCGATTTGCTGAATGGACTGCCAGGCCAGTTGACCGATGCCGGGCCAGCCGAAGACCGACTCGACCACCACCAGCCCGCCCATGAACACGCCGATGTCGATGCCGATCATGGGAATCACCGGAACAATGGCATTGGGCAGTACGTGCACGAAGATCACCCGCGCGCGGCTCAGGCCCTTGGCCCGTGCGGTCCGAATGAAATCCTGGTGCAACACTTCGATCATCGACGAACGCACCATGCGCGAGTACCAGCCGCTGCCCAGTAGCCCGAGGGTCAGCGCGGGCAGTATCAGATGGCTCGCACCGCCGTACCCGCCCAGCGGGAACCAGCCGAGCTGCACCGCGAAGAAATACAGGAACAGCATGGCGGCGATGAATTGCGGCGCCGACACCCCCACGAATGAAAACGCCATGAGCAGTTTGTCGGCGAAGCTGTCGCGCTTGAGCGCCGCGAGCATGCCCAGGCTGATGCCGATCAGCAGCTCGAAGCCGATGCCCGCCGCCATCAGTTCCAGTGACGGCCGCAAGCGTGCGCCGATCAGTTCGCTGACGGCGGTGCGCTGAATGTAAGAGCGCCCGAGATCTCCCTGCAGCAGATTCCCCAGATAGCCGACATATTGCTGGTAGAACGGCTGATCGAGACCCAACTGCGCGCGGATCGCGGCCACCACTTCCGGCGTCGCGCTACGGCCAGCGATCTGTCGCGCCGGGTCGGCAGGCAACAGGAACAGCAACAGGTAGGTAATGAACGTCACGCCCAGCAGGATCAACAGGGCATAACCGACCCGACGACAGATGAACGGCAGCATCAGCGACGCCCCTTGAGTGTGGGGTCGAGTTCGTCGCGCAGGGCGTCGCCGACCAGGTTGAATGCCAGTGAAAGCAGGATGATCGCCGCGCCCGGAATGAACACCAGCCAGGGCGCCGAGGTGAAGTACGTCTGGCTTTCAAAAATGATGTTGCCCCAGCTCGGCGTGGGTGGCTGCACGCCCACGCCTAGATACGAGAGCGTGGCTTCGAGCAGCACGGTGGTGGAAATCCCCAGCGTCGCCCAGACCAGAATCGTCGGCAGCAGATGGGGCAGCAGGTGGGAGAACAGGATGCGCAGCGAACTGGCGCCCAGCGTGCGCTCGACAGCGACGAAATCCCGGGCGCTCAGCGCCACGGTCTCGGCGTAAATGACTCGGGCGATCTGCACCCAGTTGACCATGGCGATCACCATCGCGACGATCCACACGCTGGGCTGGAAGATCGCCGAGAGGGCGATCGCCAGCAGCAGCGCGGGAAAGGCCATCATCAGGTCGGTCAGGCGCATCAGCACACTGCCCAGCCAACCGCGTACGAAGCCTGCGGTCAGACCCACCAGCGTGCCGATCAACACCGCCAGGCCATTCGCAAGCACGCCGATGAACAACGAGGTGCGCGCGCCGAATATCAGGCGAGACATCAGGTCGCGCCCGAGCAAGTCGGTGCCCATCCAGTAGGGCGTGGCAGAGGCCAGCGGCGCGCCTTCCATCGACAGGCCTTCGACGAACTGTTCGTCCGGGTCGAACGGGCTCAGCCACGGCGCCAGCACGGCCAGGGACACCACGGTGACGATGAACAGCAGCGACACCGCCACGGACGGCCGACGCAGCAGCGCTTTGAGCGTGTTCATGCGCGCCCCTCATCACGGGTCGCGAGGATATCCGCGCACAACGATTCGATGGGCCGGTTGAGTTGCATCGACAGGCTGCGCAAGCGCTCGTAGGCGGTGGCCTCGTCAATGTGCTGCGTCACCATCAGGCGGGCGAGTGCCTGGCCCAGCAAAGGGCGCAGGGCCAGACGTTCCTGCAATGCGGCCAGTCGTTCGGCGTCCGCGCGTTGCCGGTCACGCAGCCCGACCGCCATCATCAGCGTGGTGTACACCGATCCCTGATTGATGGGTTTGTTAAGCAGGGCGGTGGCACCCAGGTCCAGCGCGCGCTGGATTTGCGACAGCGTTTCATGAGCGGTGAGCGCCACGATGGGGATGCCCGCAGCGTTAAGCGCCTGCACGGTCGCGGGGCTGGCGAAGTGTTCAATCTCGATGATCGCCGCGAAACAATTGACCGTGTTGAACGCGCGGCCGTCGGGGATATCCCGATGCAGGTCCTGGGTCTGAATCCCGAGGCGTTGAAGGCTTTTATTCAGACTGGCCTGGCTGCGTTCGTCGCAGTCGATCAGCAGCAGGCTGCCCTGATCCAGGGCCGGAAATGCGCGAGCTTTCATTTGACGATCCTCAAGCGTGCCACGGCGGGGGCGTTGCGTTTGACCACGTCGGCGTGAAGATCCGTAACGGTCAGGTACGGGTCTGCCGCGATCGGAGCGGGGGCTGAATGCACAAGGTGGAAGCGCCCATCACGCAGTTCGGCGATATGGCTGGGCAACGCGCTGTGGTGATTGCGCGCGGACAGGCTCAGGGAGCCGAGGACACTGTCCACGGGATGGCCGAACAGGTGCTCGCAGATGGCGCCTGGCGAACTGTCCCCACCTGCTCGCAGGGCCTCGGCGAACAGCCACAATGCCGAGTAGGCGCTGGTGTAGTAGTGCGAACAATTGCGTGGGCCGTGGCGCTGCTGACGTTGGCAGAAACGCGGGTCCACGGCCTCGAAAAACGGCCCGCAGGACAGCAGGCGCAATGCATGCATCGGCCCTACGGCGTCGAGTTCGGCCTCGGTCAGGTTGCAACTGAGCACCGGCAGACGCACACCTCGCGCCGCGCAGGCATGGTCCAACTGCTGGAGAAACGCATAGGAGGACTCGCCAACCAGATTGTTGAGCACGAACGCCGGGCGTTCCTGCATCAGGCTGTCGATCAGCGCGTCGAACCCGGTCGTGCCCAAATGGCAGTACTTTTCGCTCAGCACCTCGGCGCCGTTCGCTTCGAGCATCTCCCGGGCGATACGGTTGCTCTCCCAGCCCCACACGTAGTTGGAGCCGAGCAGGAAAGCGCGTCGACCGAAATGATTGAGCGCGTAGTGCAGCAGGGGCAACAGCGTCTGATTGGGGCAGCCGCCGAGGTACAGCACGCTCTCGCTGCTTTCGTAGCCTTCGTAGGGGCTGGAATACCAGAGCAGCGCGCCGTGCTGTTCCAGATCAGGAATGATCTCTTTGCGACTTGCCGACAGCGTGGTGCCGAAAATATGCCTGACGCCCCTGTCCAGCAACTGCGCGACACCGCTGCCGTACGCGGCCGCCTCGCCCTTGGGATCGACGCACATCGCCTCAAGGCGGAAACCGCAGCGCGCGTCGGCATTGATCTCGGCCAACGCATCTTGCAACCCCAACAGCGCACTGGCCCCCATACGCCGATAGGTGCCTTCAGTGGAGAGCAAAAAGCCGACAGAGACAGAGGGGCGAGCCTTCAGCATGAAATTCCATCCATAAAAAAAGCCCGATCAACCCCGCAAAGGTTGATCAGGCTTCGATACCCGGCGCACTCAAGGGTGCTTAATGTGGCGAGACTTAAGGAGCAGACTCCGGCTTGCCGATATGCAATTGCGCATGAAATAAACGTGCCAACTGCGAAATGCACGTCCGCTGCGAGGCTCGGCGACGCAGCGCGTCCTCAACGCTCCGGGTTGGTGCAAGCGGCGGGGTAACAAGCTTCAAAGCGGAGCGGGATATGAACCCAATGACGTAAATCACGGGAAGTCGATGACGATTTTGCCGAACGCACCACGCTCCAGGTGACTGAACGCGGCCAAAGCGTCGGTCATGGTGTAGCGAGCGCTTATGACAGGCTTCAACCCGATCCGGTCTACGGCGCGTATCAGATTCTCCAGGGCGCGCCGGCTACCGGTGCCGATGCCGTGGACGGTGATGTCCTTGAGCATCAGTGGCATGGCCGGCGCGCTGAGGTCGAAGCCATCAAGTGCGCCGATCTGGCAGATGTGCGCGCCCACGGCAGCCACCTGAACCGACTTGCCGAGGTGATTTCCGCCCACCACCTCCAGGACATGGTCTACACCGCGATCTGCTGTTATGCCGTAAATGGTTTCCACCCAGTCATCGCTTCGGCTGTCCACATAGTGGTCGGCGCCAAGCGCGCGGGTGCGCGTTTCGTTGCTGGCACGGCCCGAGACAATGACGGTGGCGCCATGCGCCTTGGCGATTTGCAGGCCAAACAGAGCGACGCCACCGGTGCTGGTGATGAGTACCGTGTCGCCCGCGCGTACGCAGGCACGTTCCACCAGGGCAAACCAGGCGGTCAGACCGGCCACCGGCAGGGTGGCGGCCTCAGCATCGCTAAGCGTCGACGGCGCCAGCACCAGCCATGCTTCAGGCATCACGACATATTCAGCCAACACCCCCGGGTAGTAACCGCCCAGAGTGCGGTATGCAGGCGTGCGTGCGTCACCTGGACGTAAGCCATCGATCCACTCCGGCGTGAATGCCGACACGACGCGGGCACCCGTGGTGAACCGAGTGGCGCCAGGCCCGGACGCGACCACTTCACCCGAAAGGTCCGAGCAGGGCGTGAACGGGAAGGCCAGTGGTAGACCGCGACCGTTCTCCAGGACCATTTTGTCGCGGTAGTTCAGCGCTACCGCTCGCACCTTGACCAGTACCTGTCCGTGTTGTGGAACCGGCACAGGCACCGTACGCATTGTCAGCCGCTCGCCGACGGCATCGATTTCCCAGCGTTGCATCGTGTCTGTCATAACCACCCCTGCGCATCAAAGAAGAGCCTCAGTGTGGCCTCAACGATTGCTGCGATTAATCCCCTATAATCCGCATGTGTTGTTGAATGGGGCGCATGAATATGAAGGGAGCGGAATTTGCCGAACTGACGGCATTTGTCGCCGTGGCCACCGAGCGCAGCTTTCGTCGCGCTGCGGACAAACTCGGCGTGTCACCCTCGGCGATCAGCCACACCATTGCCGCACTTGAGCAGCGTTTGGGCACGCGCCTGCTCAACCGCACTACACGCAGTGTTGCGCCCACTGAAGCGGGCCTGGCGTTGGTCGAGCGCCTGCGCTTTGCGATGGCAGAAATGGATGAGGCCGTGCGCGCCGTCGAAGCATCGCAGGACGCTCCAAAGGGGTTGGTGCGGATCAACCTCCCGCGCATTGCGGCGCACCTGGTGATCATCCCGCGCCTGACTGCGTTCTTTCAGGCCTATCCAAACGTGCGGATCGAGCTCGTTATCGATGACAGCATCACAGACGTGGTCGCGCGGGGATTTGATGCGGGAATCCGCTCCGGCGATTGGGTCCACCAAGATATGGTGGCAATTCGCATGACGCCGGACCTGCGCATGGCTGTGGTGGGCGCGCCGGACTATCTTGCTACGCGGACCATGCCCGCGACGCCGCATGACCTGCGTGGCCACGATTGCCTGACGTACCGCTGGAGCGACACGGGCGCGCTGTTCCGCTGGCGCTTTACGGGCCCTGAAGGGGAGGTCGATGTTGATGTGGTCAGCGTGATGACCGCGAATGACACCGACATGTTGCTGGCGGCGGCTTTGCGAGGGGCAGGTCTGGCATTCGTCCCGGAAAGCTTCGTGGCAGCTCATCTGCAAAGGGGGGAACTGGTGCGCATGCTCGATGCGTGGTGCAAACCGTTTGGCGGTTTCTACCTTTACTACCCCAGTCGGACATACATGCCGGCGCCTTTGCGTGCTTTCATCGATTTCTTCAAACCAGACCTCCCATCCATGGCAACTGTTTAAAGCACACCCCTCACACCCGCCACGGCGGCTCCGGGCGAAACGCGTCTTGCAGGAAACGCATGAAGTTGCGGGTGCGTTCCGGAAGCCCGTCGCGTTGGTGGGTCAGCGCGACGACGTCGGCATCGGGGAGCTTCCAGCCGGGCAGCAGCCGGACGAGGCTTCCATCGGCCAAGGCGTCGGCGACGTCCCATTCCGAGCGCAGGATGACGCCCAGTCCTTCACGCCCCCATTGTTTGATGACGCTGCCATCGTTGCTGCTGAGGGAGGTCTGTATGCGCACGCTTTGGGTGTTTCGGCCTCGGGTGAAATGCCAGAGGGTCACGTCTTCGTTGTTCTCGCGAAGTGCGATGCACGGCAGCTGCGCCAGTTGTTCCGGCGCGCCGATCGGACCGTGTCTGGCAATGAAGGCGGGTGAGGCGCAGACGTAACGGCGGTTAGGGGCGAGGGTCCGGCACACCAGGTTGGAGACGCCCAGTTGACCAATGTGGATCACCACATCGAAACGATCCTCCACTTCCACCATCGGTTGATCCGACAGGGTCAACACAATCTCGACGTCGGGGTGCAACCGTTTGAAGGCGGCCACCGAAGGTGTAACGTAGCGACGACCAAAGCCGAACGGAGCATTGATTTTCAGCTTGCCGACAAAGCCTCGGCGCCGCTCCTGCAAATCCTCAAGCAAGGCGTCGAACTGCTCCAGCACTACCGCGCCGCGCACGCAGAGCATTTCGCCTTCGTCAGTGAACCGCAACTGGCGCGCTGAGCGGTCGACCAGGCGCAGGTCGAGTTTACGTTCCATTTGCTGCAATCGCTGCGAAACGGCAGAAGGTGTGAGACCGAGTTTACGCGAGGCCTCCAGCAGGCTTTTGCTTTCACGAATCACCAGCAGAAAACGAATGTCCTGTGCGTCTGTCATTAAGATTTACTGAATCATAGAGTGAATGAGATTAACGTTCGCGACGGTTTTGGCGGCTTAGAATAGCGCCATTACCGGAGAGAACCCATGCCCATCGAGACTGAAACTCCTCTGCTGTTGCTGGACCGCGACCAATTGGACCGCAACATCCAACGCATGCGCGAGACGCTGGCGCCGTTCAACGTGACGTTTCGCCCCCACGTCAAAACCCACAAATGCCTCGAAGTGACCGAACGTTTATTCGTCGGTGGGAAGGGTCCGATCACGGTGTCGACGTTGCGCGAGGCGGACTTCTTCTTTGCCGCCGGATTCACCGACATCTTGTATGGGGTGGGTATCGCGCCCAATAAATTTGCCCACGCCGCGCGGCTGCTGGAGCAAGGGGCCGAACTGAAACTCGTCTTGGACAACCTGGAAAGCGCGCGGCTGCTGGCGGACTTTGCCGCCCGGAGCGATCAGGCATTCGGGGTGTTATTGGAAGTCGACTGCGACGGGCATCGTTCGGGCATCCCGCCCAACGCTCCCTTGTTGGTCGAGATCGCGCAACTGCTGCAGCGCAGCGGGGTCAAGGTCAGCGGCGTCATGACTCATGCGGGAAATTCCTACGACAGCCGCAGCATCGAGGAAATCGAAGCTTTCGCCCGGCGTGAGCGGGATGCGATCGTGCAGGCCGCGCAGTTGCTGCGAAACGCAGGCTTTGAGGTGCCGATGGTCAGCGTCGGCTCCACGCCCACGGCATTGTTCACCCACGACCTGACGGGCGTCACCGAAGTGCGCGCCGGTGTCTTTGCATTCTTCGATCTGGTCATGGCCGGACTGGGCGTGTGTCAGGTGCAGGACATTGCAGTCTCGGTGCTGACCACCGTCATTGGCCATCAGCCGGACAAAGGCTGGGTCATCGTCGATGCCGGCTGGATGGCACTGTCCCGCGACCGTGGCACGGCGAAACAGCCCGTGGATCAGGGCTACGGCGTGGTCTGTGACCTGTCGGGTCAACCGGTTGGCGACCTCATCGTCACTGCGGCGAATCAGGAGCATGGAATCATTTCGTCCCGCTCCGGAAATCCCGAAGTCGCCCTGGCGCTGCCCGTGGGCGCTCAACTGCGCATCCTGCCCAATCATGCCTGCGCCACCTCGGCGCAACATGCCGGCTATCACGTCTCGACCGAGGGACGCCGCCTCGGTTACTGGCCTCGCATTGCGGGTTGGGGAATATCCCTATGAAAACGGTAACCTCACGGGACCTGCCTACGCCAGGCGGCTATTACTCACAGGGTGTCGTCTCGGGACGTTTGCTGTTCGTGTCCGGGCAACTGCCGTTCAATCCTCAGACCGGCACGTTTGCGCAGGGCATCGAAGCCCAGTTCACGCAGGCGATGGCCAATGTCGAGTCGGTTCTGCGGGCCGGCGGCGCAAGCCTGGCGACCTTGGTGAATGTGCAGATCTTCATCTCGGACGTGAGCTACTGGCCGCTCGTGAATGCCATTTATGCGCAGTGGCTGGGCGCGCATAAGCCTGCGCGCGCCATCATTCCCTGCGGCTCGCTGCATTACGGCGCCTTGGTGGAAATCACCGCCGTCGCTGAACTCGTCAACCCTTCACAGGAATCGCTGCAATGAACTCAAGCGCCGTTGAACCTCTGCAAGCTATCCAACCTTCAGCGCCGGTCGAGCTGGTGTTGTTCGATTTGCTCACCGCACTGCTCGACTCCTGGACGTTGTGGAATTCCGTCGCCGGGTCCGAGGAGATGGGCCGCACTTGGCGAATGGCCTACCTGAAAGCCACCTACGGCTGCGGCGTGTACAGACCTTACGAAACATTGGTCGAGGAGGCCGCGATTGAAGTCGGACTGGGCCGTCAAGCGGCTGCGGCGCTGGAAGCACGCTGGCGCGAGTTACAGCCCTGGGCGGAGGCCACGGCTGTTTTATCGGCACTCAAGCCGCACTACAAATTAGGCGTCGTGACCAACTGCTCGGAGAAACTGGGGCACGCGGCGGCGGACCTGCTGGGCGTGCCGTTTGACGTGGTGATCACCTCGGAAAAAGCGGGTTTTTACAAGCCTGACCCCACGCCTTATCGACTTGCGCTGGACACGCTAGGCGTAGAACCGGCCCATGCGGTGTTCGTTGCGGGCTCGGCCTACGATCTGTTCGGCACCCAAAAAGTGGGACTGCCGACCCTCTGGCACAACCGCGTGGGCTTGAGCGCACCCGAGGGCGCCCCTGCACCGCTGATGACCAGGCCGACGCTGGAGAACCTGGCAGCGGATCTGGCGAGCCTGAACACGCACGTTTAATACGGGGCGCGGGAGACAGGCCGGTGGCGTCTTGCTGATGGGCGCCAGCACTCAAGGCCGTCACCGCTTATCCTTGTCCCCGAGCCGGTGCCCACCGCCCATGTGCGCTACCATTCAAGCCTTCAGCTCGCCAGAAGGTCGAACATGCCCATGGAACGCTACACCGGTGTTGCCCAAGCCTTGCACTGGCTGACCGTCGCGGCGCTGTGCTTTTTGCTGCCGTTTGTCTGGGTGGCGGAGAATTTCCCACCGGGGCCGGTGCGGGTGTTCTGGTATATGGCTCACGAGTCCATGGGCATCAGCGTTTTTCTGATGGTGCTGATACGGCTGACCTGGCGTTGGCGGCATCGGGCGCCAGCCTATCCCGCCGACGTCCATCGGGTAACCGCGGTGCTTGCCGGCATCACCCATGGGTTGCTTTACGCGGTGCTGTTGGTCATGCCTGTCACAGGTTACTTGATGGCCGGCAACGGCCAGGATGTGCCGTTTTTCCGAATCGTGTCGCTGCCCGGCTTTGCTCACGATGAGTCGCTGGGCCGGTTCGGCGACACCGTGCACGTCTGGTGTCAATTCGCGGTGTATGGGCTGATCGTGCTGCATGTGGCGGCAACGGTCTGGCACGTGGCGATACGCCAGGACGGCTTGCTGGAGCGGATGCTGCCGCCCCAGCGTCGGCCCTGATCTTTATCGCGTCTGCGGTCATCCCGCGAGACGGAACATTCTCGCGGAACCAATGCCGTTTGCCGTCGCCTGATTCATTAATCAGAAGGAGGCGGTGCATGTGGCGCAATGATCAGGAAATGAGTTCACCCGTAAACCTTGCAGGCGGGGGTCAGCCCCTGCGCATCGGCATTCTCACCCATATCAAACACGCGATCGGCCAGCCGTTCGCGGGTGGGCTGGAAGCGTTCACCTACGACGTCACCCTGGGCTTGCGGGCGCGAGGGCATGACGTGACGCTGTTTGCCAAAGGCGGCAGCGCGGCGGAGCTGAATGCGGTGGCGGTGCCGGACGAGGAACAGTGTCGCCATCCGAGCCTCAGCAGCGCCTATGTGGCCGAGCACCACGCCTACCTGAAGCTCATGCAAAAGATCGACGATTACGGTTTTGACGTGATCTTCAACAACAGCCTGCATTACGTGCCGGTGACGATGGCGTCGATGATCCGCACGCCGATGCTCACCGTACTGCACACACCGCCGTTTTTCGAGATGGTCAATGCCTTGAGGGGCGAGCGCAAGACCGGGCATTTCAGCACCATGTCCGCCGCCAATGCGCGCAATTGGGGTGACGTGGTCCCGGACTGTGCGCTGATCGCCAATGGCATTGACCTTGAAGGCTGGCACCCCGTCGAGAACGTAGGCGAACACGCGCTGTGGTCGGGTCGTCTGGTGCCGGACAAAGGCGCACACCTGGCCATCGACGCGGCGCGACAGGCGGGCATCCCTCTGCGCGTGGCCGGACAGCGGGTGGACGAACGTTACTTCAAAGAATTCATCGAGCCGCGTCTGGGGCCGGGTGTCGAGTACCTTGGGCATTTGCAGCGTCCGGCGCTGGCACAGGAACTGGCAACCGCGGCCGTGGCGTTGGTGACCCCGTGCTGGGACGAGCCTTTCGGGTTGGTGGTCGCCGAGGCGCTGGCGTGTGGCACGCCGGTTGCGGCGTTTGATCGCGGTGCGATGATTGACCTGATCAGTGACGAGGTGGGTTGCCTGGTGCCGCCCAATGACGTTGCCGCGCTGGCGGCTGCGATGACGGTCGCGCGCGGCAAGTCGCGAACGGCCTGCCGGGCGCGTGCCGAAGCGCTGTGGAATCACGACCTGATGCTGGACCGTTACGAAGCCCTGTTGGCCGACGTCGCGGTGCAGCATGCGTGAGCCGCAGATTGGTTATTACGTGCATCACCACGGCGCAGGCCATGGCGTGCGCGCGGCGCGAATCGCCGAGGCGTTGAACGTACCGGTGACGCTCATCGGCTCGCAATTGCCCGACGAGCTGCCGGCGGGCGTGCAACGTCTGACATTGCCAGCCGACACGTCGCCGGGCATGACTGTCGAATCCTTCGATGTCATGCATTATGTGCCGTTGGGCGTGGACGGTGTGCGCGAGCGCATGGCGATGCTCGCGCAGTGGTTCGTCGAGCACTGGCCCTGCCTGCTGGTGGTCGATGTGTCGGTGGAAATCGCCCTGTTTGCGCGGCTGTGTTCGGTGCCAGTGGTTTACGTGCGACAACATGGCGCGCGGAACGACGCCGCGCATCGCCTGGCGTATGAGAGCGCAAGCGCATTGCTGGCGCCGTACCCCGAGGTGATGGAAGCGTTGGACACGCCACAGTGGCTGCGCGACAAGACCGGCTACAGCGGCTGGTTGTCGCGTTTTTCCGGCGCGCGCTCCGCGTCTGCCGAACCCGGTCGGGTGCTGATCATCACCGGACAGGGCGGCACGGGCCTGTCGACCGGATTGATCGAGGCCGTAGCGCGCCACTGTCCCGAATGGCAGTTTCGGGTGGCGGGGGGGCTTGAGCCGGGTGCCACCTTGCCGAATCTCCACTGGCTGGGCCGGGTGCCGGATCCACGGGAAAGCATGCTCAGCGCTGAAATCGTGATCGGCAGCGCCAGCGATAGCCTGGTGAGCGAAGCTGCTTCACTGGGTTGCCGGTACATCGCCGTCGCCGAGGACCGTCCTTTTGATGAACAGCGACAGCAAGCACGACGCTTGAACGAGCTGAATGTGGCCATAGGGCTCGAAGACGGCTGGCCGACCGCGCCCCAGTGGTCAGCGTTGCTGGGTGCAGCACAGGCACTGGGTCCGGAGCGTTGGCAGGCGTGGGCCGATGCAGCGTCGGCCGACCGGGCCGCCCGGTTCATCGAGAGCACATTGGCCGGAGCGATCAAAAGCCCAGACGTTGAGTGTTGAGCGTCTGAGCCACCTGCTCGGCGGAAGGCGCCTGAATGATTTCCAGACGGGCGTCGCTCCAGTGCAGCAAGCCCAAGTCGCTGAACGCCTGCAGCCAGCCTTCCATCGGCCACACCCCCCAGCGACTGTAGAAACGTCGCGCGTTGGTGACGATATCGCTGAAGTGGTTCAGCGGCGGGTCGTATGTGGGGTGGTATTGATGGAACGCCATCGCCGGGTTGTCGAGCAGCGCCACGCCCTGTTCGCGAGCTCGGAACGCGAAGTCGGTGTCTTCGCCGCCGTACCCCGTGTAGCCCTCATCGAACCCGCCGATGCGCGCGAAGGTGCTGCCGCTGCAGGCAAAGTTCAGTGACCAGAACAGGTGGTGGGGGACGTCTCGGCCCGGCCCCTCACGGTATCTCGCCAATGGATGCTCGACGCCTCGCTCATAAAGCGCCGCCTCATCCCAGCCCGGCTGGCTGGCGCCTTCAGGCAAATAGCGGACCTGACCCAAGTGCAGCGTATCGGGCCTGTCGCTCAGGCCGTCGCGATAATGGGCCAGCAGGTCGTGGGCCGGAATACAGTCGACGTCCAGAAACACCCAATCCGCCGCAGGATCGATGTCCGTCACGGCGCTGCGTGCCTTGGCCAATGGCAGGCCGCCGGGCTCGTTCACCTGCAATGTGTGGATTGGAAAACGCGGGCTGTCGAATTCGCCGCAGGGCTCGTTCATGTGCACGATCCACAAGCCTTCCGGCACCAGACTGGACGACTCAAGGCCCTTGATCAGATTCGCCAAGTGAGTGCTTCGTCCGTGCACCAGCGTGATCACCTTCATTCGCGACTCCCAAACCCTGCATGTTGAGCTGAATGACGATACTGAACACGGCCGTCGCGCTCAGTTCAGCGTCATTTTTGCCCGCGTGCCAGCAGATCCCGTTGCACCCGCCAGACCAGGTAGGCCGCCACCACTGTGGTCGCGACCAGGATGTAGCCCACCCAGTCGAAATGCTGCAATTTGCCGTCGCTGCCAATCAGCACGATATGCCCGGCCAGCATCGAGGCAACGCCGCCGGACAACTGCTGAATCGCCGCACTCACGGCGTTGAACGCGCCGCGATGAGCAGGATCAGGCACCCCGGCAACCATGGCCTGGAACGGAATCAGCCGTGAAAAAATGCCCACGAACAGCACGGTATTGACCACGATCACCCAAGGCAGGGGCACATTGGACAGGTGCGTGTAAATCGTGACCATAACGACGGTCACCACGCTGCCGACGTAGAACACCCGCAGCTTGCCGAAGGCATCGGCGGCGCGGCCAATCAGCGGGCCGGTGACAATGGTGCTCAGGCCGGTGAACAGGTACACGAAAGGCAGATTACCGATATCGATGCCGATATTGTTCACAGTGAACGCGCTGCTGAACGGCATCAACATGTAACCCCCTGTGGTCAGCAGGGCGACAGCGGCAAATGCGGCCCAGTGCTGCGGCGCGGCCAGGGTGTTGAACAGGTGACGAAAGGCCGTGTGTTCCTGGCGGATCGCCAAGTGGTCGGTGACCGGGCGCATGACCAGTTGAATCACCACGCCGCCCGCAGCGCCCATTGCCGCCAGCAGCAGAAAGGGCGCGTGCCAGCCCCAGTGATTGGCCAGGTACAGGCCGACGGGCAAACCCAGCACCTGGCTCGCGGCGAATGCGGTTTGCAGCACGCCCATCACCCGGCCTCGGGACTGCGGGGCAAACAGATCGGCGGCAATCGCCAGCACGGTCGAGCCGATCACCCCGGCGAAAATGCCCGTGACGATGCGCGCCAGCAGCAAGGTTTCGAAACTGGCCGCCAGACCGCACCAGAGCGTACCGATGACGAACCCGACGTAGAAAAACAGCAGCAGCTTCTTGCGATCGAAGCGGTCGGCGAACCCCGCGGTGACCAGCCCGGCCAACCCGGCGCTGAACGCGTAGGCGCTGACCACCAACCCGAACTGGCGGGCGGACATGCTGAGCGCGGGCAGAATCATCGCCCCCAGCGGGGCCATGAGCATGAAGTCGATGATGACGGCGAATTGCAGCGTCGCGAGCAAGCCGACCACGAATTTTTGATAGCGGCTGAACGGGATCAAAACGGGAGCGGTGGAGGTCATCGGTGAACCTGAGCACGAGAAGGGGGAAAGCAACGGGCCTCATCATGGTAGAAAAGCGCTCAACAAAACACCCTCGTCGCGAGACGTCGAGATTTTGCCGCACACGCTCGCCTGAAACCGACGCTCAGGTTCTGGCCGAGACCTTCAACAGCACGCGCGACAGCTGGTCGATGGAGTAGGGCTTGTGCAGCAGTTCAAAGCCCGCCGATCCGTTTTCCGCCAGCACGTGGCTGTAGCCCGAGGTCAGCACCACCGGGAGGTGGGGGAAGCTATTGCGCAGCGCGTGAGCCAGCTCCACGCCGCTCATCCCCGGCATCACCACGTCGGAGAACACCACATCAAACGCGTTCGGCGCCGCGTGCAGGTGCGTCAGCGCCTCTTGCCCACTGCGTGCCAGTGTCGGGACATAGCCCAGCTCAGATAACGCCTGAATCGCAAACGTCCCGACGTCGGTGTTGTCTTCCACGACCAGGACGCGCGTACCATGCCCGTCTTCAAGTTCGGCAGGGGGCTGCCTTTGATCAAGCGCCCGACCTCGCGCCTTCACACGCGGCAGGTAGAGCGTAAACGTCGTGCCCCTGCCCACCTCGCTGACCACCGCGATTTCGCCCCCGGACTGTTTGGCGAAACCGAATACCTGACTGAGCCCCAGCCCCGTGCCTTCGCCGACCCCTTTGGTGGTGTAGAAGGGTTCGAAGATCTGGTCCAGCTGGGGCGCCGGAATCCCCGAGCCGGTGTCGGTAATGGACACCGCTACGAAAGGCTGATGGGCCGCAGGATGCAACCGAATGGCCGGCATGGATTCAACGCCGCGCACCGCGATCGACAACTTGCCCTCGCCCTGCATGGCGTCCCGTGCGTTCGCGACCATGTTGACCAGCGCGGTGTCGAACTGACTGGGATCGGCGTCCACGAAACAGGGCGCGTCGGTGAGTTCGATCACGGTTTCGATGCGCGAGCCGGTGAGCGTGTCCATCATGGCGGTGATCGCGCGGACGTTGTCGCAGACGCTGAACACCTCGGGTTGCAAGGCTTGCCGCCGCGCGAACGCCAGCAGCTGGCCCGTGAGTTTTGCGGCCCGGTCCACGGTTTCGGAAATGGCGGTCACGTAGCGCAGCCGTTTTTCGTCCGTGAGCGACGGCCGCATCAGCAGGTCGGTCGAGGAGCGAATGACCGTCAGCAGGTTGTTGAAGTCGTGGGCCACGCCGCCCGTGAGCTGACCCACTGCCTCCATTTTCTGCGACTGGCGCAGGGCTTCGGCCTGTTCCTTTTCGGTGGTGACGTGCCGACCTGCGGCGTAGACGCGACCGTCCTGAAAGGTGCCGGTCCAACTGAACCATTTGTACGTGCCGTCCTTGTGCCGCAGCCGAAATTCGTACGGCGTGATCAACGGCGCCTCGAAGATCCCGGTGAAGGCGGCGAACGCCGCAAGCAGGTCATCAGGGTGGGTGTAATCAGAAAACGTGGTGCCGACCAGTTCCCGCTCCGACCAGCCGAGCTGTTCGGTCCAGCGCGCGTTGACCTCGTCCAGCGTGCCATTGGGCGAGGCAATGACCAATAATTCCTGGGATAAACCCCACGCGCGGTCGCGCTCGCGGGTGCGCATCGCCAGGTTCGCCGCCTGATCCTTTTCCGTCGTGATGTCGCGCCCGCTGCAATAAATTTTGCCGCCCTCCAGCACCGCGACCCACGCCAGCCAGCGGTAGCTACCATCGCGGTGTCGGTAGCGATTCTGAAACCGTGAAATGGGCCGGCCCTTGATCGCCTGACTGAAAATCGCCTGACTGGCCACAAGATCGTCGGGATGCACGAAGGACAGAAAAGCGGTCTTGAGCTCTTCGGGCGACCACCCCAATGCGATGGTCCACGCCGGGTTCGACGCCTCGATCATGCCTTGAGCGTTGATGACGGAGAGCAAATCCGGGCTGAGCAACCAGGTGCGGCTGCGCTCGGTGACGCGCTCGTTGACCCTGGTTTCCAGCTGGGAATTGAGGTCGCGCAATTCGTCCTGACTGAGACGCAGGCGCTGATCGGCGCGATGGCGCTCGATGGCCAGCGCTGCCGTTTGCGCAAGGACCGACATCGCTTCGATATCACTGGGGGTCGGCGAGCGTGGTTCGGCGTAGTACACCGCGAAGGTCCCCAGCACGACGCCATCCGCCGCTTTGATCGGCATCGACCAACAGGCCCGCAGACCGTGAGAGAGCGCCAGGTCGGTGTAGCCTTCCCACAACGGGCTGGTGGCAATGTCATCGACGTAAACCGGGGTGCCGCGCCATGCAGCCGTACCGCAGGAGCCGATGCCCTCACCGATGGCGATGCCATGAACCACTTCGTTGTAGGGGGTCGGCAAGCTTGGCGCGGCCCCGTGCAGCATGTACTGCCCGTCCTCGCTGAGGAACAGCACGGAGGCCTTCATGTCAGTGCTCTGGGATTCCACAGCCAGCAGCAGATTGCTGAGCACGTCAGCGAGCGGAATGCCCGAGGCAATCTGACCCAGCACATGCCTTTCCCGCTCGATCAGTGCGAACGGCGAAAAGGTGCCTCCCTGGAGGCTCAAATCGATGGAGGGCTTTTCGCCCGCTTGATCAGACACGGTCATCCGCTCGCAGCAATGAGGTAAGGTTTTGGATGTCAGCAGTGTCGGAAGATTCTACGTCACTCGCCGCCGTCGTGCTGTCCTTCGTCAATCTCGCTCAGCCGCCCCTGGCCTGGCCGGCCTGATCGGCGATTTCGTTCCACATGTGCATCGCCACATAGGCTCGCCAGGGACGCCACCCCTGAGCGTGCTTCAACTGGTCCGATTTGCGTATCAGGTCCGGCAGCGCACGGGTGATGGCCTGCATCAATACCAGGTCGGTCGCTGGCCACGCATCTGCATCACGCCAGGCGCGCATGGCGACGTATTCCACCGTCCATGGCCCAATGCCGGGCAGGTCGAGCAGTTGCTTGCGCAGCGTCTCGACATCCGGTTCGTCGTGATCGATGTCCAATTCGCCATCGGCCACCACTTGCGCAAAATGCTGCAGCGTGGCCACACGTTTGGTGGGCATGCCGATGCGGTCGAGGTTGACCTCGGCCAGCGCCCGTGGGGTCGGGAAATGCCACGGCGTGCGCGGATGTGACGGTGTACCTGCGGCGGTCCCTGCACGCTCCACCAGTCGGCCAACGATCGTCGTTGCGGCCTTGACGCTGACCTGCTGGCCCACAATCGTGCGCACCACCAGCTCGAACCCGGACCAGGCGCCGGGCACGCGCAACCCCGGCGCGGCATCGAGCAGGCGGCTCAGCCAAGGGTCCTGACTCAGGCCCTCGCGGACGGCGTCCGGCTGGGTGTGCAGATCGAACAGGCGAGAAAGGCGGGGCGTCAGCGTGCCCAGGTGTCGGCTCGCTTCACCGTCGATGCGCGCGATCAGCACGTTGCGCAGCGGGTCACGGCGCACGCTCAGTAGCCCGGTATCCCCGGCGATGTCGAGGGTTCGGTAGTAAACGTCTTCGTCCACGGTTTCCACGCCGCCCGTGGCACGGCCGGAAAAGAAGCGCAGCATCCGGACCCAGTCGAAGGGCGGTGTGAAGGGGAGCTCAAGCTCATCGGAAGGAATGCCGGCGACGATCTTCATCACGTTCTCTGTCAGCAAAAGGGTCTCCACAGCGGCCTCGGCGAACGGCGACGCTGGACGCCAGAGTGCCCGAGCCGGATGCCCGTGAACAGATGCAGATTCAACGCCATTGACCTTCGGTCCGCTGTGGGCGCGGACGTGAGCTGGCGAGCGCAGGGCAGCCATTGGTCTATCGACGCGGTTTATCGACCGCGTAATCAGCAGCGGTAAGAAAAATGTCACCTGCACTGATTAGCTTGGAAGCTCCCATCGCGCTGAGACAAAAACGTGGATACATTAGCCACCCGCCATGCCGTCTGCCGTATCCGGCGCCCGTCGTCTGCGGCGCTGCATGAGATGAGCAGCCTGCCATGACCGCCATTCCGACCGCCGACTTCACCCCCCTTGATGCGACGCGCGAGCCCTTATTGCGTGAGCGTGCCCAGGCTGTGTTTCAGGATCGGCTGTCAACGCCAGGCTCGCGCAGCGGCGAAGGTCGCGGCGAGGAGACCGAACGCCCTGGCGCCCTGTTACGAACCGGCGCCATCGATCCGCCGCCCGCCGTGCTTCGCCTGCGGCCAAGCCGAGACGTGTTTGGTCGGGTCATTCAGCCCGCTCGCGTGTGGTTGCACGCTGAAGGCACCTTGGCCGTCGAAGGGGAGAAGGCCATTCAATTGCCCCGCAAGTGGCTGTCGAAGCTGGTGGTCGGCGATGTCATCGCGTTCAGCGATGCACGGGAGTCCAGGCGGCGGATGCGCATTACCGATGTAGACGAAACGGGTTGCTGGGCCGCGCTGGTCAAAACCGCTTATCTGGTGCCAGGCGTGACCTTGAACCTGAAGAAACGGCACGGTCGCAAAAGGTCAGCGCGCATCATGGACGTCACCCGGAAAGCGAGCCAGCGCATCAAGCTGCGGGAAGGCGACACGCTGATACTCACGCGGGACGCCGACAGCGGACGGCCTGCGCTGATGAACGCGTCAGGCGAAATCCGAGCGCCCGCGACCATCGGTTGCACCTCGCCCGGGATATTCGAGACGCTGACAGCGGGTGATCCCATCGGCTTCGGCGAGGGCAAGATTGGCGGCATCATCGACGCGGTCGAGGCGGATGCCCTACACGTGCGCATCACTTATGCCCCGGGGGGCGCCAAGCTGAAGAGCGACACACTCATTGACCTGTTCCATGGCTGCGCATCACAGGCGCGGGGTCGCTTGTCGAATTAGCGCGCTGTTTCACTGGCGCATCCTGAAACACCGTACATACTCACTCACCCCCACCCCTGCTGACCTTCGTTGCGTTTGTTCGGTTTTCTTCGAGGGCTAATGAACGACTCAGAGGAGATCTGTGCATGGTTATTGCGATCAAAAAAGCGGTTTGTGGTCCGGATTGGTTGGTCATGTTGAACGACTACGCGGTGTCATTTCGCAGCATGGAAGAGGCGCAATCGTTCGTTGACCGGCTCAAGGCCAGGATCGAGGCGCCCCATGTCATCCCGGTCTACTGAGCGTACAGACCCGCGATGATCGGTGGTTTGCGCCATCGTCGCGGTTCGCCCAAGGGCGCTTAAAGCCGAGAACGGCATGGCCCCGGTCGGCGTGGCCGACGCGGGGTTCGGCATCGTTTGACGGCCGGATTGCCTGATCTACGGCTGAATGATGTCCGGGCAACAACAGCAACCAGCGGCGCCTTTTTTCAGTCAGCCGTTGGCTTCAAGCGCACCCGCTATCCGTTTTTCGACCTCATCGCGCGTCGCTGCCCATGCGGGCACGGTCTCCAGCAGTCGCTGTTGCCAGGCGACCAGGTTGGGAAACTCCCCGAAAGGCGCTCCGGTCCGGGTGTACTGCGAAAAGGGCGCGGCAATATCGATGTCGGCGAGCGTCAGCGCGTCGCCCACGATAAAAGGCCGAGTCGCGAGGTGGGCGTTCAGCACTCCGGCGGCGTCTCGGATACGGCCCGTTGCCATCTGCACGATTGCGTCGACCTTTGGTTTCCCCATAAATATGGCCCCGGCCCACTCATCGAAGAGCAGCGTGGAAAACACCCGCCATTGCTCACCTGACCAGAACATCCATTGCAACACCTCGAACTTCTCGGCGGGCGTCTTTCCCAGCAGCTCGGAATTCGTTTTTTCGGCGAGGTAGAGGTTAATGGCAGAGGCTTCCCAGAGAACGGTATCCCCTTCCTGAAGCACTGGGGTCAGGCCATGGGGATTCAATTGTAGAAATCCCGGGGTGTGACTTTCGCCCTTGAAAAGATCGATAGGCACGCGTTCGATGTCGATGTTCAGCATCGCAGCGACGGCGGTCACACGACGGAGACTGCCCGAACCCGCATCGCCATAAATTTTGATAGACATGTATTCCTCACAGAGCGTGTTGATTTCAAGTCGGTGTCACGTGTCCAACTGTCGGCTGCTTTCCCGAGTCGATCCGGTCGGCAGCAGAGCCCAGCATCTGGCGCGACGAAAACACGATAAACTTTTTCTTCCTGCGAAATTATCCCGCCATTGTGCAGAACACTTATTTGGAATCCGAATGACTGATCGCTGGCTAGAGATCGACGTTTTCACCCGTGTGGCAGAGTCCGGGAGCTTCTCTCGCGCCGCGCAAACCCTGGGCCTGTCGCAGCCATCGACGTCGCGTATCGTCACGGGGCTGGAGGCGCGGCTGGGGGTGAAGCTGCTGTTGCGCACGACCCGGAATGTCGCGCTCACAGAGGCGGGGGCCGCGTTTCTGGACCGCGCTCGACAGGCGACCGCTGACCTGGCAGACGCAGAAGACGCCGCCCGCGGAATCGATTCCCTGCGCGGGACCCTTCGTCTTGCCGTGCCGATCATGTACGGCACGCGCGTGGTCATTCCGGCCTTGCACAGTTTTCTGAAGAGATACCCCGAGCTGCGCGTCGAGATCACCATGCGAGACGAGCGGCAGAATTTGGTGGTCGACGGCGTGGATCTCGCGATTCGGATGGGAACCCTCGAGGACTCCGCATTTGGCGCCCGGCCTATGGCGTCCGTGTCACGACTGCTCGTGGCTTCGCCAACGTACCTGGCTATACGGGGTGTGCCCACATCCCCCGAAGCGCTGCGACTTCACGATGCCCTTCTGCATGAGCACAGCGTTACAGAGCAGTGCACATGGACGCTTCACAGGGCCGGAGTGCAGCATGCAGTGACGCTGCACGGAAAAATCAGGATCGATGCCGCGCCCGGTATTCTCGCCGCAGCCACGGCAGGTCTGGGCATCGCCAATGTCACCTCAATCATGGCCGCAGAGGCATTGCGCGATGGCAGTCTCGTTCGATTGCTGCCTGACTACGAACTCGAACCGTTAAAGGTATTTGCGGTGTTTCCGTCGGGGCCGAAACCTTCTGCCAAGGTACGTGTGCTGGTCGAACACCTCATGGCGGTGTTGGCCAATGGCAACGACGATTAACGTTCGGTTGCAGGACAACGCCCTGTCTCAATGATTGATCGTAGAGACCCTTCCTTCGCCACCTGGCGTCGGCCAGGGCTGAGCATGCTCGGCGGGTCAGGCTGACCGCTCGATGTAGGCGCAGAACATGTCAGACATGGCCGCCGCGTAGTCTTCGATTTCAGCGTCTGTGCGAGGCGTTTGTGAAAACGCTTTGCCCACCTTGCTCATGGTCGTCGTGATCAACTCGCCGACGCGCTTTCTGCTGGCCTCATCCGCCTGTGGCAGCACTTCCTCCATGAAGCGAACGATGGCCCGTTCGCCCTTTTCCCGGGTTTCGCGGGCCTCAGGCGCATCGCGATAGAGCGGGGCGGTATCGTCCAGAGCGACGCGCAGATCGGCCTCATCGCATTCCGAACGGAGAAACGCATGTACGAGGTTTCGCAGTCGCTCGAAGGGCGCGACGCTCGTGTCGTCCAGAATGCGGCTGAGAAGATCGGTCGTCTGATGCCACTCATCGCTTTGCAAGCGGAACAGAATCGCCGCCTTGTTCGGGAAATACTGATAGAGCGAGCCGATGCTGACGCCCGCCTTCTCGGCCACCCGTGCGGTGGTGAAGCGGCTCGCGCCTTCTTTGGCCAAAACCTGAGTAGCGGCCTGGAGAATGACCGAAATCGACGCTTCTGAGCGGGCCTGTTTGGGCTTCTTGCGCAGGGAAATCGGGGGGTGGCGGGAATCGGTCACGGCGGCTCCGGAATGCGATTATCAAATGTGAATGATTGATCGCATTCTATTCCGGCGATGTGATCCCCGCATCGTTTGCACCGGAGAAACCCATGAATACGTTGACCACATCCCCTGTTGCCTCGCTTTTGGAGCGGTTGTTCGCGGCGGCTGACGAGCAGTCCCCGATGAACAGCGCAGAACTGTCCGGATTGTCCCGGGAAGACCTGTCGCGGCTGATGCGCAGCAAGACCGATTACCTGGACTTCTACGGGCGCCTCAAGGATTTTCCTCTGGCCGTTTCGCGAGAAACCGGCGCCTTGCTGTACATGCTGGCGCGCAGTTGCAAGGCGCGTACGGTGGTCGAGTTCGGCACCTCGTTCGGCATTTCGACCCTGCACCTGGCGGCGGCCCTGCGCGATAACGGCGGCGGGCTGTTGATCACCAGCGAATTCGAATCGTCCAAGGTCGCTCAGGCGCGGGACAACCTGATCGCAGGCGGCTTGTTCGATCTGGTGGAAATCCGCGAAGGGGACGCCCTGAAAACGTTGGGCCGCGACTTGCCGGAATCCATCGATCTGGTACTGCTCGACGGCGCCAAGGCGCTGTATCCGGAGATTCTCAGCCTCGTGGAAAGCCGTCTGCGCCCAGGCGCGCTGATCATCGCCGACAATGCGGATTACGCCCCCGATTACCTGGCGCGGGTGCGCTCCGTGGCGCAAGGCTATCTGTCGATCCCGTTTGCGCAGGAAGTCGAGCTGTCGATGCGCCTGGGTTGAGGCGCTGCGGTCGTTAAGTGATCGCTCAACAGGTTACGTGATACATTCGCCGCCGCTTTGCGCGACCTCTCTCAAGAGCCTTGAAAACGAAGGTCTCGAGCGTGAGAAAGTGCGCGGCGAGATCACATCGATGCATGCGCCACGACGCGTGCACAGGGCTGGAAACTTCATGACCGTGAGGGTTTTCAGCTTTCTTCGTTGCCTGTTGTTCAGGTGTAAACTCGACGTTCGCGCATACGCGCACTCAGGTCCTGCGAACATGACACAGATTTCCGAACGCCTCCTGGTGCAGGCGCATCTCGACGCCAAACAGCCGAAAACCCTGACCCCGGAAGAAGAAGCCGAGTACCGACGCCTGATCGCTGCCGAACTCAAGGCGCAGGACGCGGTGCTGGTCGCCCACTATTACTGCGACCCGGTGATTCAAGCGTTGGCAGAAGAGACGGGCGGCTGTGTGTCCGACTCGCTGGAAATGGCCCGTTTCGGCAAGCATCATCCGGCGAAAACCGTGCTGGTGGCCGGGGTCCGTTTCATGGGCGAAACCGCGAAAATCCTGACCCCGGAAAAACGCATCCTGATGCCTACCCTGGAAGCAACCTGCTCGCTGGACCTGGGCTGCGGCGTCGATGAATTCACAGCGTTCTGCGATCAGCACCCCGAGCGCACGGTGGTGGTGTACGCCAACACCTCGGCGGCAGTCAAAGCCCGCGCGGATTGGGTTGTGACCTCCAGCTGCGCGCTGGAAATCGTCGAAAGCCTGATGGACAACGGCGAGACGATCATTTGGGGGCCGGACAAGCACTTGGGGCGCTACATTCAGCGCGCAACGGGCGCGGACATGCTGCTATGGGACGGCGCGTGCATCGTCCACGAAGAGTTCAAGTCGCGTCAGCTGGAGGACATGAAAGCGCTGTACCCGGACGCCGCCATCCTCGTGCACCCGGAGTCGCCGGAATCGGTGATTGATCTCGCCGACGCCGTGGGCTCCACCAGCCAATTGATCAACGCCGCCCAGACGCTGCCGAACAACACCTTCATCGTCGCCACCGACCGCGGCATTTTCTACAAGATGCAGCAGTTGTGCCCGGACAAAGTCTTCATTGAAGCCCCCACCGCCGGTAACGGCGCGGCCTGCCGCAGCTGCGCGCACTGCCCGTGGATGGCGATGAACACCCTCGCGCGCACCCTGCAATGCCTGCGCGACGGCAGCAACGAGATTTTCGTCGACCCGGCGATCATCCCTCAGGCCGTCCGACCCTTGCAGCGCATGCTTGATTTCACCCAGGCGGCGCGTTTGAAGCTTTCAGGGAATGCCTAAGAAGCAGCCGCGAGCTGTAAGCTACAAGCTACAAGCTGTAAGAAAAAGCTGAGTCGCTGCGGTCTTGCTTGCGGCTCATGGCTTGAAGCTTTCCACTGCTTTTCTCTTGAAGCTTGAAGCTTGAAACTCACAGCTGCTTTCCTCTTGCAGCTTGAAGCTCAGAACTCGCAGCTGCTTCCCCCTAGTTCATGAGTTCTTTGACCGCCCGCTCTTGCGCAATGATTTCCTGCTGCCGTGCGTCGATCCTCGAGGCCAGCTGGAAGTTGTTGTTTGCCCGGCGCTTGGCGAATTCCAGCTGCTGGACAGCCTGTTTGAAGTCGCCCATCAGCGCGAAGTATTCGGCGCGAGCCTGGTGTGAGCCGATGGTGTTGCCCGAAAGACCCCGGGTGTCGGCGACCTGATTCCAGATGTCCGGGTCATCGGGGCGGCCCTTGAGCAGGGTTTCCAGGGCTTTCAATGCTTCGGGCGCCTTGGACTGCTTAAGCAATACATCGACCTTGGCCTGATTCAGCGGGTAGTTGTCAGGGAATTTGTCCAGCATTCGATCAACCCGCTGCTCGGCATCGGGGAAGCGGTTGTTGGTGATGTCCAGGTTGATCAACGCCAGGTTGTACGTGATGTTGTCCGGCGCCTTGTCGATCAGCGGCTTGAGGCTCTCCCGGGCTTCGTTCAGCTGGCCCGCCTTGGTTTGCGCCAGCGCGAGGCCGTAGCGCGCGGCATCGTTTTTCGGGCTTTCGGCCAGTTGAGCGCGGAAGCGCTTGGCCGCCATCCCGGGCGTTTCCTCATAAATCAGCGCCACCCGCGCTCGCATCAGTTGGTAGGCGAGACTGTCCTCTTTGCCGCCTGGCTTGGACTGTTCGGCGCGGTTACGGGTGTCGGCGATCCGCGATTCGGTCACCGGGTGACTCATCAAAAACTCGGGCGGCTTGGCGTCGTAGCGGTACTGCCGTGCCAGACGTTCGAACATGGTCGGCATATTGCGGGGGTCGTAACCGGCTTTTTCCAGATTCATGATGCCAATGCGGTCGGCCTCGGCTTCGTTCTGCCGGGAAAACCGCGCTTGTTCCTGAATCGCCGCCGCCTGGGTCCCGGCGATGGCGGCGATCCCCGCGTCCCCCGCACCCGCAGCGGCCATGACGATACCGGCGAGCATCGCGGCCATCACTGGCACTTGCATCCGCTGTTGCGCCTGAACGCCCCTGGCGAAGTGCCGTTGCGACAAGTGAGCCAGTTCGTGCGCCAGCACCGCTGCGTATTCGCCCTCGGTTTCGGCGTGCAGGAACAGGCCGCCGTTGACCCCGATGATTCCGCCGGGTGCGGCGAAGGCGTTGATTTCCGGGGTGTTGATCAGAATGAATTCAAGGCGACGGTCCTGCACCTGACTGGTTTCAGCGAGGCGATAGACCGAGGTTTCAACGAAATCCTTGAGCAGCGGATCCGACAGCTGTGCCACCTGCGCACGCAGCAGGCCCAGCCAGGCGCGACCCAAGTCGTGCTCCTGCTGCGGTGAAACGATGGATGAACTGGCGTCGCCGAGCGAAGGCAGGTCGTCTGCGAACGCCGGGGTTGCCATCAGGCATGCAAGCGTCAGCAGTGTGGGGCGCAGAACATTCATGCACGAAACTCTGAGACAGAAAGGCGTTACTGTAGCTGGCTCAATGGCTTGCTGACCAGAGTGGGGTATTCTTGCAAACCTGTAAGAAGATTCTTCATCCAGGGGCCATTTTTGTGTCACTTGGATGTGTCTACCCGGAGAAAAAAGATGTCTGACGCTGTAGGTCGCCCTGCGACGAGCGATGCCGAGCTGGATGCCAGCGGTCTGAATTGCCCGCTGCCGCTGCTCAAGGCCAAGATGGAACTCAATCGCCTGGCGAGCGGCGCGGTCCTCAAAGTGACCGCCACCGATGCAGGCTCCCAGCGTGACTTCCGAACGTTCGCAAAACTGGCGGGCCATGCACTGGTGCATGAAGAAGCGGCCGACGGTGTCTATCGCTATTGGTTACGCAAGGCCTGATCGTTTTACCCCTCCGCTTACCTCCTTTGCCCCAAAGGTTCATCGATGTTCAAAGTGCTTCGCGACTGGATGCAGCGTTACTTCTCGGATGAAGAGGCCGTCGTGCTGGCGGTGCTGTTGGTGTTGGGGTTTACGGTCGTACTGACCCTGGGGGGGATGCTGGCACCGGTGCTGGCCGGTCTGGTGCTGGCGTTTCTGATGCAGGGCGTGGTCGTGCAGCTCGAACGCCTGCGAATGCCGGAAAAGGGCGCGGTGGGGCTGGTCTTCGCGTTGTTCATGGGGGCACTGGCGCTGTTTCTGCTGGTGTTGGTGCCGTTGCTTTGGCATCAGTTGATCACCCTGTTCAACGAATTGCCGGGCATGCTCGCCAAATGGCAGTCGCTGCTGTTGCTGCTGCCGGAGCGCTATCCGCACCTGGTTTCCGATGAGCAAGTGCTGCAGGCCATCGAAGCGGCCCGGGGTGAAATCGGCAAATTCGGCCAATGGGCGCTGACCTTCTCGCTGTCCAGCCTGCCGCTGCTGGTCAACATGATGATCTACCTGGTGCTGGTACCGATTCTGGTGTTCTTCTTCCTTAAGGACCGTCGGATGATTGGCCGATGGTTCCGAGGATATCTGCCTCGCGAACGTACGCTGATTACCCGCGTGGCCGAGGAAATGAACCGCCAGATCGCCAATTACATCCGTGGAAAAGTCATCGAGATCTTCATTTGCGGTGCGGTGACCTACATCGCGTTCGTCACGATGGGGCTCAACTATTCAGCGCTGCTGGCCATGCTGGTGGGGATTTCCGTGGTCGTGCCCTACGTCGGGGCGGTCGTGGTGACCGTGCCAGTGGCGTTCATCGCGCTGTTTCAGTGGGGCTGGAGCGACCAGTTCATCTACCTGATGGCAGTCTACGGCATCATCCAGACTCTCGACGGCAACGTGCTGGTGCCGTTGCTGTTCTCGCAAACGGTCAGCCTGCACCCGGTGGCGATCATCTGCGCGGTGTTGCTGTTTGGGGGGCTGTGGGGATTCTGGGGGATTTTCTTCGCCATCCCGCTGGCGACCCTGTTCAAGGCCGTGCTGGACGCCTGGCCTCGCAACGAGCCGACGGTGGCGCCGTTGTTGTAGTGCCGGGAGGTAAAACCTGTGGGAGCCGGCTTGCTGGCGAAAGCGGCGTGTCAGTCAGTACATCTGCAACTGATCCACCGTTTTCGCCAGCAAGCCGACTCCCACAACATGCAGGCCTGCTTTCAGGCTTCGCTTAACGCCTGAGCCGCTTCCAATACAGCCGCCACATGCCCTGGCACTTTCACGCCACGCCATTCCTTGCGCAGGACGCCGTTCTTGTCGATCAGGAACGTGCTGCGATCAACGCCCAGGTATTCCTTGCCATACAGCTTTTTCAGCTTGATCACGTCGAACAACTGGCAGAGCGATTCGTCCTTGTCCGAAATCAACTCGAACGGGAATGCCTGCTTGGCCTTGAAGTTCTCGTGGGATTTCAAACTGTCGCGAGACACGCCGAAGACCACGGTATTGGCGGCCTTGAAAGCGTCGTGCTGGTCACGAAAGCCCTGGCCCTGCGTGGTGCAGCCCGGGGTGTTGTCTTTCGGGTAGAAATAAATGACCACGTGTTGACCCTTCAGCACCGACAGGCTCACCGCCTGATCGCTGGTGGCCTGTACCTGAAAGTCGGGAACGGGGGTGTCCAGTTCTACAGCCATGGAGGTCTTCCTTACATCGGTGCTTGCGGGCGCCAGGGTTCGATCAGCGCGTCGAGATTGAGGGCGTCGGCGAAATCCAGGAACTGATCGCGCAGCCAGCTGATTTGCGTGCCGGCCGGCAATGTCACGGTGAATGTCGCATTGAGCATCGTGCCACCGGTCTGCGGGGCCTGATAGGTGTCGCAGATCAGGTTTTCCAGCTCGACGTTGTGGTCGATGAAGAACTGGCACAGCTCATTGATGATGTCCGGACGGTACGCCGAGCTGACATAAGCGACATAAGGCAAGGCCTCTGGCCGGCTTTCCAGCGAGGCGCTGCGCACGACGTTGACGGTGAAGTCGTGTTTCTTCGACAGGTTCGGCAAGCCGGTCTCAAGACGGGCCAGTGCGTCCCAACTGCCGGAGACTTGCAGGATCAGGGCACTGCATTCGCCGTGGCGAGTGAGGCGCGAGCTGACCACCGAGCAACGGTTTTCATGACTGGCGCGGCACAGGACGTTGGTCAGCTCCATTGGGTTGGCGCCAAGGGCACTGATGACAAGGAATTGTTCGCGAACTGTGGGGATGGACGACATGCAGCATTCCTAAGCGATGAGCGGTCGGTACATTCTTGGCTTGTGCGGCGGATTCGGCGAAAGCAGGACTCGCGGCATCGACCCGGATCCCTGCCGTTCGCCGCCGACGTGAGCCAGTCACATCGAGCACGGAGCAGGGCCGGGGCGGGTTTTGCAACGACGAAAGCGATCAGTCGAACGAGCTGCGCAGATGACCAGTACCGATCAAAGACCGAAGGGTAGCGAAAACCGTCGCTCAGGGGAATGCTCGCCTTGTGCAAGGATCATGGCGCCAGTACCATTACCGCTCTCTTTTTCCGGCAGGAGCGGTTTGCATGATTGCGGGCAGTATGGTGGCACTGGTCACACCTATGGATGCACAGGGGCGTCTCGACTGGGACAGCCTGAGCAAACTGGTGGACTTTCACCTGAAAGAGGGCACCAACGCCATCGTGGCCGTCGGCACGACCGGGGAATCCGCGACGCTTGACGTCAACGAGCACATCGAAGTGATCCGTCACGTCGTCAAACAGGTCGCTGGCCGCATTCCGGTCATCGCCGGGACGGGCGCCAACTCTACCCGCGAAGCGGTCGAGCTGACCCAGAACGCCAAGGACGCCGGAGCCGATGCCTGCCTGCTGGTGACGCCGTACTACAACAAGCCGACCCAGGAAGGCCTGTACCAGCACTTCAAACACATCGCCGAAGCCGTGGACATTCCGCAGATCCTCTACAACGTGCCAGGCCGCACCTCCTGCGACATGAAGGCCGAGACCGTGATCCGTCTGTCCAAGGTCAAGAACATCATTGCCATCAAGGAAGCCACGGGCGACCTGCAGCGCGCCAAGGACATCCTCGCCGGTGTCGAGAGCGACTTCCTGGTGTACTCGGGTGACGACGCCACCGCAGTCGAGCTGATCCTGCTCGGCGGCAAGGGCAACATTTCCGTGACCGCCAACGTTGCCCCGCGTGACATGGCCGACCTGTGCAAGGCCGCCATCGCGGGCGACGCCACCACGGCCCGCGCGATCCACGAAAAACTGATGCCGCTGAACAAGACCCTGTTCATCGAATCGAACCCTATCCCCGTGAAATGGGCTCTGCACGAAATGGGTTTGATGCCGGACGGTATCCGTCTGCCGCTCACCTGGCTCAGCGAGTCCTGCCACGAGCCGGTACGTCAGGCCCTGCGCCAGTCCGGCGTATTGGTTTAATGAGGAAGCACTACGCAATGAAGCGACTGGCCGGACTTTCCGCACTAGCCCTGATCATCTCCAGCACCAGCGGTTGCAGCTGGCTGTTTGGCCAGGACGGTTACTTCCGTGATCGCAGCAGCGATTACCTCGAAGCGACCCAGAAACCCCCGATGCAATTGCCCGAAGGCGTCCAGGAAGCCAAGCGCCTGGACCCGCTGCTGCCGATCCCGCGCAACGTGGCAGACGACACCCAGAAGGGTGAGTTCACGGTGCCGCGTCCGCAGCCGCTGTCCACCGTTCAGGAATCCGGCGATTACACCCTGCAGAAGAGCGGCGACAACCGCTGGATCCTGGCCCAGCGCGCTCCGGCAGAAGTCTGGCCAGTGGCTCACCAGTATTTCGAAGACAACGGTTTCCGCATTGCCGAAGATCGTCCGCAGACCGGCGAATTCAACACCACCTGGCAGCGCATGGACGAACTGTCCGCTGCCGTAGCCAAGCGCATGGGTGGCACGGGCGACAGCGCCAGCACTGAAACCCGCGTGCGCGTTCGCATCGAACCGGGCGTGCAGCGCAACACCAGTGAAGTCTACATCGTCAGCGTCCAGCGCCCGGCCGGCAGCAGTGAAGAGCCTGCTTTCCCGTCGCGCAGCACCAACGTGGGCCTGGACTCGGTTCTCACCGACGACATGCTCGCCAGCCTGACTCGTACGGCCGAGAAGGGCGGTTCGGTGTCCTTGCTGGCCGCGCGTGACTTCGACACCCCGAGTCGTGTGGCCCTGAGCGAAGACGGCAGCGGCAACCCGGTACTGAACCTGGGCGCCGACCTCGATCGCGCCTGGTCCAGCGTCGGCCGTGCGTTGAATCAGGGTGACTGGCGCGTTGAAGACATCAACCGCAGCCTGGGTCTGTACTACATCAACCTGGCTGAAAAGGCCGACAAGCCTGAGAACAAGCCCGGCATCTTCTCGCGCATGTTTGGCAGCGAAGAAACCAAGGAACAGAAAGAAGCGCGCGCCGAGCGTTATCAGGTTCGCCTGAGCAAAGTCGGTGACAACGTTCAAGTGACGGTCGAGAAGAACATCAACACCGTTGCGCCAGTCGAAGTCGCTCGCCGCGTGTTGAGCGTCATTCAGGACAACCTGGGTTAAGTGCGTTTCGCAGTTCTTGGCAGTGGTAGCCGGGGTAACGGCACGCTGGTCGCGAGCAACGATACGTACGTGCTGGTCGATTGCGGTTTCTCCCTGCGTGAAACCGAACGTCGTCTGGACAAACTGGGTGTTCACGGCCAGCAGTTGAGCGCCATTCTGGTGACCCACGAGCATGCCGACCATGTGCATGGCGTGGGTTTGCTTTCTCGTCGTTACGACGTGCCGGTTTATCTGAGCGACGGCACCCTGCGGGGCATGCGCAAGCCGATCGACGCGGGCATCCGACTGGCGGGCGGGCAGGGTGTGCAAATCGGCGACTTGAACATCGAGGTGGTCTCGGTGGCCCACGATGCGCTGGAGCCGACGCAGTTCGTGTTCAATAACGGGCGCAAGCGGTTTGGCCTGCTGACCGATCTGGGATCGTACTGTCCGTCGGTGCTCGACAGCTATCGCGGGCTGGACGCTCTGATGATCGAGTCCAACCACTGCCGCGAGATGCTGGCACGCGGGGCTTACCCTTACTTCCTGAAGCAACGGGTCGGCGGGGAATTCGGACATCTGAACAACCATCAGGCTGCGGGTCTGGTGAACGAATTGGGGTGGCAAGGGCTTCAGCATCTGGTGCTGGCCCACTTGAGCAGCAAGAACAACCTGCCGCATCTGGCCCGGCAATGTTTCGTCGACACCCTCGGGTGCGACCCGGACTGGCTACAATTGGCCGATCAGGATTCAGGGCTCGACTGGCGCGAAATCGCCTGACGTCCCCACCCAACTCTCAATGGGCGTCTGGCCCAAGTTATCTAATCTGGGCGACTCGCCCAAGCCTACAAGCGGAGCCCATCATGGAAAAACGTGAAGAACTCTACCGCGGCAAAGCCAAGTCGGTTTACAAGACCGACGACGCTGACCGCTTGATCCTGCTGTTTCGCAACGACACCTCGGCGTTCGACGGCAAACGCATCGAACAGCTCGACCGCAAAGGCATGGTGAACAACAAATTCAACGCCTTCATCATGCAGAAACTCGAAGCGGCAGGGATTCCGACCCAGTTCGACAAGCTGCTGGCCGACAACGAAGTGCTGGTCAAGAAGCTCGACATGATTCCGGTGGAATGCGTTGTGCGTAATTACGCAGCGGGCAGCCTGGTCAAGCGTTTGGGCGTCGAAGAAGGCCTCAAGCTCAATCCGTACACCTTCGAGCTGTTCCTGAAAGACGACGCCAAGGGCGACCCGTTCATCAACGAATCCCACGTCGTTGCGTTTGGCTGGGGCACCGCTGAACAACTGGCACGCATGAAAGAACTGTCACTCAAGGTCAACGACGTTCTGAGCAAACTGTTCGACGACGCAGGCCTGCTGCTGGTCGACTTCAAACTCGAATTCGGCGTGTTCAGCGACGGCTCCATCGTCCTGGGCGACGAATTCAGCCCCGACGGCTGCCGCCTGTGGGACAAGGACACCAAGAAAAAAATGGACAAAGACCGCTTCCGTCAGGGCCTCGGTGACGTCATCGAAGCCTACGAAGAAGTCGCCCACCGCCTGGGCGTCCCGCTCTAAAGCGCAACCGCCGCAAGCATCTGAAAAAACGCGGGAATTTTGAAAAAAGGGTTCGCGTTTTTTCATCAAGCTGTTATGATGCGCGCCGTTGGAGAGATGCCGGAGTGGCCGAACGGGACGGATTCGAAATCCGTTGTACTGGCGACAGTACCTAGGGTTCAAATCCCTATCTCTCCGCCATATCTAGAAAACCCCTGTAATTCAATGAGTTACGGGGGTTTTCTTTTTGGATTGTTCTACTCGGTTGTACTACTAACCTCAGCAGTTTTTGCGAGATTTTCCCCAAGGTACATGCGATTGAGTAGCACGCCGCATGCCCGTAGCGAATTCTGAAGCTTCACCGTTCCCTCCAGCGCCTCCCGAACCCAGCACGCCGGATAATCTTTCTCCTTGTGTCGAAAGCCTTCGACCTTACCGCCCCTGTTCTCATCGATGAATGAGATGGACGCATTGTGGACGATCAGTTGATGATGTTTGACCATGTTCATGAATGCGTGCGTATACCCAAACCACTCTGATGTGAGAGCGTCATTCAGCCGATCTTTAAGCTTTCCAACCGGAAGGGCGTCTTTGACGTTGTGGATGTAGAAATTGCCTGTGAGCGGCGCGGGCACTACAAGGCCGTTCAGTAGCTGCCCAAAGCTATCGTACGAATTGCGAGTGATTGCGACGCAGGCAATCAAGTTGGCTTCGCTGATTAAACCAGCTCTATGAATGGCACCATCATCGTCCTCGCACCCGAATAACCGCTCTGCAAACTTTATTCCGTGCGGGTCGTTTTCGGCATTGAATGCGGTGAAGGCATCGCGGGCGAGACACTTGTGGTACTCGAAGATATCCCTTGATCGGCCAAGTGAATTGATGATCTGGATAAGCCTTTTGCTTGTGCTAGGCTGGCGAATCTTGACTTGTGCCCTCAGGGCCTCCAGGTTCCATGCTTCACTCATAGTCATTTCCTTTGGCGTGATGGTTATCCGGTTGAGCCTTGAGGGGATCGATACTGCTGGTGGGGCGCCACCTCCACATTTAATCGGCATGATGGCAAATAGTCCGCCTGCTTAGCCGGGCGTTGGCGCTTGATGGCTAGTCCACCGTTCTTGCTTGTAGAAGGCCACGGTGGTTTCAGGGATTCCACCGACGTCCTTCATCATAGGGATCAACCTTGCTGCCTTGTTTACGTAGTAAAAAAGGACTGGGCTGTACTCGTTCATTGATTGGGTCGGGTGGTGACTGACAAGGTCAGCCATCTGGACGAGAAGAGCGCGTATCTCGCTGACAGCAACCCCAACGACTGACCCTGTTTCGTTACACATTGTTATGAAATCGCTGTAAGACTGCGGATCTCCAGTTGTCTTGGCCCCTCGTAAAGCTTCCGCGACCATATGTGAGACGAACAGCTCGGTGTCCCTTGGGATCGGAGAATTCGTTCTGACAAATCCAACGCTGGATGCCAGGCTTTCGTTTAGCCTTTTATCCATGTCCTTCACTGCCTCCAACACCTCATCCGCAACTTTGTCCCGCTTCATGGTGTTGAGTTGGAGTTGCTGCATACGAAGAGAACGCAAGATTCCGATGAAGCCAAGCATTCCAATAACTGGATTGAGGATGCCGCCAAAATAGTCCCCAAAAGTACCCCAATCCGCTTTTGAATCTGAGGCCGTGAAGCCAAATTGCGAGTTGTATAGCAGCAGGATTAAGAGCATCAGGAGCAAGAGCGCGGCAGCGATGAATGCGGCTTGACGGTCGGTGTTCACGGTTTGTGCCTGTGTTGTCAGGATGGGTTCGATTGTGGAGGGCGTATACCTTTGAAAGCGCGGTTATCGCACCACAGTTGCCTCTCGGCCACCGAACGGCAGGAAGCACCCGCCAGCACTCTTCATCAGGAAGCGGACCTTCAATTCGCTGCCCTTGGAGAGATTGTACCCCGCCTGCTTATCAGCGAAGTCAACCTGTAGGTCTTGCGTCCCGATGTGGTCTACATTCAATGAAACTTCATCAGATTCCAGCAATGCTATTTGGCCGCTCCACGTCATCCAGTGGTCTTTGTATTTAGCTTTAAAGATGTCGTCTTTCTTCTGGTTGCTGTAGCTGCTTTTGCACCCGACTTCTGCGTTTACCTGCGCGTATGTCGCAGTGCTTTCGGGATACTGCTCGACAGGGCGGGAGGATGAATAAGTAGTGCTGTTCGCTGTTGATGTCACTAGTTTGGAGTCTGGTGAATGACTGCTGAGCGGACCCAAGAAGAGATAGAGAACAAGCCACCCAAACCCGATAACACGGGATTGAGTTGAGTAGCCCTTGCGAAGCAGGAACCAGACACAGACAGGGGCGAGTACCACCATCCCAAGAAAGAGCTGGAGGCTGACCATGCGGTGTGCTGGTTGGTACGGTCTTGGGCCGACGGTTTTGATGGTCGACTTTACGGGAGCACCACAACCGGGACACGACTGGGCGGTATCGCTGATTTCCTTGGAGCATTCGTAACACGCGATGAGTGCCATATCACTTCCTTGTCAAAAAAGGCAGTTTGCCATTACCTATGACTGGCTTCAATTGGCAGATGGTCGCGAGTAGAGCCGTTTTCCAGACGAAAATCCCACCGCCGCCAGGAGAGACTCGCACTGTCAGAGCCGCTGCAAATTTGGCTAGCAGAGCGCGTGAGGAGTACGACAAAGACCCCGCGACGTTTGCGACCGACTTTACTCGTCAGGATGCAGCGATTCTGAATATCCAGCGAGCGTGTGAAGCTGCGCTCGACATGGGCCACCACCTCATTCGCCGTGAAAAGCATGGCGTCCCTCAAAGCGCTCGTGATGTATTCGAGTTGCTGTGCAGAGGCGGATGGCTGGAAGCGTCACTGCGGAGACCCTGAAAAAAATGGTCGGCTTTCGCAACATCGCCGTTCAAGAATATCAGACCCTGCAACTGCCGATCACGGTGGCCGTGATCACCCAGCATCTGGACGATTTTGTGCGATTCAGCTCGTGTGTGCTGAGGCGGGATGCGGCCTGAATCAGGGCGAAAGCGCCTCTGTTTGTGAAATTTCTCCCTCCCTGTGAAACGTTGTGAAGCCTCGCAATAAAGGCCATTTGCCCGTGCTACCGTCCTCGAAGGGTGTCGTTAATGTGACGATGCCATCATTGGATTGAGGGAGCAGCGCACATGAGTACCGTATCCGCCACCAGCAGCCAGCCGAGCAATCAGAAGTCTTCGACCTCGGCGTTCGACGACAAGCTCAATATCGCCAAGTCCAGCAAGATCATCGCCGACTATATGAAACAGAACGGCAAGGGTGCGATGACCAGTCAGGATCTCGCCAAGCTGGCCGGTGATACCTCGGGCAAAGTGCCTGCCGACGTATCAGCGGCAGCGCAGTACATGCAGCGTCACCCTGATGTGTTCACGGCCATTGAGACCCATGACGTGGCCGGTGCCGATAGCCTGTCTGGCGTCTGGAACTTCGATTGGGCGGCCAACGGTGGCTTGAACGGTACGGCGACCGACGCGATTGCGAAGATGCAGGACACCTTCGATCTGGCGATTGCCAAGTCGGCGCAGATCACAGAAGTGACTACCGGTAAGAAGGCTGAACTGGACTCCACCAAGCAGCGCCCAAGCAACTGATTGCAGGCGGTCGGATACAAAAATCCCCAGAACGTGTCTGGGGATTTTTTTGCCTTGTATGATGCCGCTGGAGGCCGGCTGCAGTGCCCGTGACAAGGCGCTGCCGAGGCGGCTCAGGTCATGAGGTCCAGGTTTCGCCGCCTGGCCAGTCCTTGGTCGGGATGTCGCTGATGGTGCCGTCCTTCACGCCATCGATGCCGTAGCGCTCGATCGAGCCGCCGAGCACCTGAGCGAAGTCGTCGGCCTTGGCTTGCTGTTGGCCTTCCTTGACCAGCCCGGGAATGATCGCGCCCAGCACGACCACGCCAGCGCCCAGGAAGCCCAGAGCGCCCGCCACAGAGGCCACGGCCGGCAAGAAGCGCGTGACTCCCAGCAGCGCCAGGCTGCCTTCTGTGACGGAGGCCGATCCCGCCAGGATGCCCAGTGAGCCCGCTGTGATCCCGAAGCCGCCTGTGAGGGTGTCACCCCGACGGATCGCCTGAACACCGTCAAAGATGCCGTACGCCCCCGCTGCGATCCCGGCCAGCCCGCCAATGCCTTTGGCGCTTTCTTCGAAGTTTTTCGCGATGTTTTTGTAGTTCTTGCCGTCCTTGACGTTGTCTTTGATTTTGTCGAGCTGGTCGGCGGGCAGGGTGTTGTCCGCCACCAGTTTGTCGCCTTTCGCGATCGCACCGTCCAGGTATTGCTGATAGGCCTTGGAGCCGCCTTCGGTCAGCACGGTGGCGGTTTGCACGGAGCCGGTGGTGATGTCGACGATGTTTTTGTCCGAGAGCTTGCCGCCGTTCTGAGTCCCGCGCGCGATGGTCACACCGGCCAGGAACAGGCCACTCACGGCATGCAAGGTCCCGCTGCCGTAAGCGGCCTTGGCGTCACCGTTCGGGTCGAAGTCCGAGAGTTTGCCGATTTTGTCCAGGAACTTGGTGCCCTGGCGGAACATATCCCAGTTGCCACGGAAACTGGCGACGATCTGATCGGTCGTGGCCACGCTGCCGTCCTGGTTCATCAGCAGTTCGGGCGAGTCGTTGCGTAGCTGATCAATGCGCTCGCGCAGTTTGTCCTCGTCCAGCTCGGCGCCGCCATCCTTGCCATAGGCCGCCTTGAGGTCGTCGAAGGATGAGCCCTTGAAGGCGTTCTCTTGAACGATGCTGGAGAAGTTGTCGTTGAGCTGCTTATCGAACTGTTGGGTAAATTCCGGATCCAGCGCGCCGTTGTACAGCGCCACTTCCAGGCTGAATGTGCTGCCTGCCGCCTCAGGCGTTTCGGTCTTGAGCAGCTCACGCAGGCGGTCGCCTGAGGCCAGCGAGTCCTTGTAATACGCCTGGATCGCTTCGCCATGGGATGACTTGCCGACAGCGGCCTGGATATCGGCGGTGTCACTGATGCCCAGCATCGACTGGTAGCTCTGGGCCGTGGCGTAGAAGTTGGCCAGGGCTTCGGGCTGATTGGTCTTGCCGTCCTGGGTGGAGGCGTCCCAAGCGGCGTCCAGCGCCTTGCCGGACTTGATCTGATCCTCGTAGGTCTTGGTCACGGAGTCTTTGAGGCCCGGGTTGGAATCGAACAGCGACTTGATCGACTCGTCCCCTTTGTTCTTGATGTACTCGGCCGTGGGCTTGTCGTTCTGCAAGATGTTCATGTGGTCGTTGATGTCCTGCAGCACCTTGTCCGGCTCCCAGAACGCGCCGGAACCATTGGCGATCGCCACCTTGCCGTAGTCATCGCCCCACATCCCGGCCTTGGCGCCTTCGATCACCAGCTTCTGCGCGTTTTGCAGATCCAGCAGCACGGCGGCTTTTTCTTCAGCGGAGTAGTTTTCCGGGTGCTCGAAGACGTCCTTGCCCAGCTTGCTGGTGTCCACGTTTGCCGTGACGTTGCCCGAGACGACGCTCGACAGCAGTGCGCTCAGGCCGGTGGCGTCGGCGGGGGCGGAATTTTTCAGCCAGGTCTGAATGTCTGCCTTGCTGGCTTTGCCATCCGCGCCGCCGGCCAGCAGCTGGCTGGACGTATCGAGGATCTTGAACGCGCCCGGTTGCGACCAGAAATCCAGTGCAGCCTTTTCCTTGTCGGACAGCTGCGGATTGGCGTCTTTGTAGTCCTTGATGTTCTGCGCGGTCAACGTGTCGCCCGCATCGGTCTTGCCACGAATCGAGTCGTACTTCTGTTCGAGGATCGCCGCGTACTCGGCGATTTCTTTGGAACCGGCGTCGGCATCCGGCTTGGCCTTGAGAAAGTCCTTGTAGCTGCTGATGTCTTCGCTGGCCTGGGCTTTGGGCAGCGATTCGAAGCCGTATTTGCCGAAGTCTTGCAGGCGCCCGGCTTCGGTGCCGTGCTTGGCTTCGCCGCCCTTGGTGAAGCCGTCGATGCTGCTGTTGGCCACGTTGTCGCCGGTCAGCACTTTGCCGTTTTCGTCATAGCCGACGATGCGATCCAGCACCTGACCGGCGCGGAAGGCCGCATTCGGGTCAGTCTCGAAATCACCCACGCGTTCTTTGAGGGCGTCTTTCACGCCGCTCTGGTTGCCCAGGTTCTTGAGCAGCGGGTTGGCGTCGATGATCTCGCTGGCGGAGCGTTTGTCATCCTTGGGCAGCTCCCAGACGATGCCCGCTTTTTCGCCTTGTTCGCGAGCGGCCGCATCGCCGCCAACGTCGGAGGCGTGTTCCAGCTTGCCTTTGAGACTGTCGAAGCCGTCCTTGCCGAAATCCTGCAGGCGTCCAGCTTCGGTGCCGTGTCTGGCTTCGCCGCTTTTGGTGAAGCCGTCGATGCTGGTGTTGTCCACATTGTTGCCAGCCAGACGCTCACCGTTCTCGTCATAGCGCACCACATGATCCAGCACCTGACCGGCGCGGTAGGCTGCATCGGGATCGTTTTCGAAGTCGCCGACCTGCTCCTTGAGCATGTCCTTCACGCCGCTCTGGTTGCCCAGATTCTTGAGCAGCGGGTTGTCGTCGATGATGTCTTGAGCGGAGCGCGTATCGCCCTCCGGCCGTTCCCACTTGATGCCCACCGCTTCGGCTTTCTCTTTGGAGGCGCTGTTGTCGCCTGCGGTCTCGATGTGCCTGAGCTCGCCCTTGAGGTTTTCAAAGCCATATTTGCCGAAGTCCTGCAGACGACCGGCTTCGGTACCGTGCCTCGCGTCGCCGCCCTTGGTGAAGCCATCGACCCGGCCATTGCTGACGTCCTTACCGGCGATGCGCCCGCCGCTTTCGTCCAACTGCTCAATGTGGTCCAGCACCTGAGTTGCCCGGTACGCGGCGTCGCGGTCGGTCTCGAAATCACCGACGCGCTCCTTGAGCTTGTCCTTCACGCCGCTCTGGTTGCCCAGGTTCTTGAGCAGCGGGCTGTCATCGATGATCTGTTCGACCGTGCGGTGGTCATCCTGGGGCAGTTGCCATTCGATACCGGCATCCTTGGCTTTGGCGCGGTCGACGGCATCGCCCCACAGGGCGCCGGTGTTACCGACGGCTTCGGCAATCCTGGTCATTTCGGTGACAGCGAGGGACATGTGACAGGCTCCTTGACTGAATGAGTGAACGCCGCCCGCCACCCTTGGCTGCGGCGTTCGAGGGGGTTATTTCTTGTCGTAATCGACGTGCAGGTCTTCATCGAGGCGATTGCTCGACGAACCATGGTCTTGTGGCGTTTCATCGAAGTGCTGCCACTCGGCGCTTTGGAAGCGAAACAGGCTGTCATCGGGCGGGGCTTCGCGGCCGCCGTAGTTGTGGATCGAGTAGTGCAGGTACTCGACCTTGTCGCCCCAGTTGTCCTGAAGCAGGCCGTCGGCCGCCAGGTCGCGGTACCAGTCGTTTTCCTTCTCACTGGCCTTCTGTTTTTTGTTGTGGTCGACGAAGTAGCCGATGATTCCGCCGATGACCGCCAGCACCACGCCGACGAGGAAGAAGGGCCCTGTCAGCGCCGCCGCCGAGCCTGCGCCGACCAGCGCCGCCGCGCCCAAAACCCCCGCCGACGCACCGAAGGCGCCGGCGGCGATTTGCAGACCGCCGGCCGCTTTGGCCAGCGGATCGCCCGTCTCGATGCCGCTCTTGATGGTGAAGGCGCCCAGTACGATGTCGGCAAAACCGCCCACGACGTCCGAGGCGGGGCCGAGCACCTTGATCACCGAACCGGCAATCTTCGCGGCCTTGCCCGCTCCGAGTTTCGCCGCACCCGCGCCCGACACCGCGTCGTCCAGGCGTTGGGTGATGCCGCCTTGAATCTTCTCGGCATCGGCGAAGGTGCCCTTGCCGTCGCCGAGGATGTTGGAGATATCCGGCGTGATGTCCAGCGCGTTGCCGATCTTGGTCTTCAGCGCTTCGGACAGCTTGGGATCGCGCACATCCACCAGCGGCGACTGAATGCCTTGCTTGCCCCAGATTTCCGGCAGGGTCTTGTCCAGGCCGAGGAAGTCCACCAGGCCGCCTTTGCCCACCAGATCGGCGACCGCGTCGCCGAGTTTGACGAAGTGGTTGCTGGCCCCGGCGAAGCTCAGGAAGTCCTTGGCGATGGCCAGTCGCTGCTGCGGTGTCTCCGCCAGCTTGCCGCCGTCGCCCGCCAGTTGGTAGATCCCGGAAAACAGCGAAACACCGGCGCCCATCGAACCCAGAATGCCTTTGCTGTTCAGCGCGCTGAAGACTTCGCCGAGGGTGCCGCGGTCGGCAATCGGCACATACGACTTGGACAGTGCGGTCTTGATATCGGCCTCGGTGACCTTGCCGTTGGTCTTGTACGCCTCGCCGACTTCTTCCAGCGCCTTGGTGACGGCGGACAATTTTTTCTTGTCGCCCAGACCTTCTTCCAGAAACTTCTCGATGACTTCCTGGGTACGACGTGGCAGGTCGAGCAATTCACCTTTGAGCACGCTTTTGAGCAGGCCGAATTCGTCTTTGGTCGCCAGTTCCTTGTTCTCGTCGGAGATCTTGCTCGGCTCGGCGATCAGGTCGTTGAGGTCGCTGGTCAGGCCGTCTGCCTGAATCGACTGCGCGGCCTTGGTCGCGGCATCGGGGTCGAACAGCGACAAGGAGGTCAGGGTGTCGCTCAAGTCCTGCTGCGCCTCATGTTCCTTGCCCTGTTTCTGCAGGTCCTTGAGGTAGGTGACGTAATCCGGGTTGTGGGTGAGGTCCAGCAGCTTCTGCTTGATCTCGTCCTTGTTGGGCAGGCGGTTGATGGCGCCGTCCATTTTCGACTTGTAGTCAGCGCTGACCGTCGGATCGGAGAACAGGGTGCCGATCTGCTCCTGCAGTTTGCCGCCGTCGATGATGTCGTGCATGTCGGCGGAGGTCAGTTCGGTCTGCTTGTCGTCGAACACACGCCAGGTGCCGCCGAAAGCGCCGGGTTCTTCTTCATAGCCGGTCAGGCCGCGGCCGTTCTGGTAAGCCGCCTGGGCTTCAAGGGCGCGGACCAGCTTGGCACGCGGGTCATCCTTGGCGATCGATCCGTCCTCGACGCCCTTGCGGTAATCGTCCAGCAACGCCTTGGTGGCCAGCTCACTGACGGTCAGCTCCGGGGAGTTTTCGTCCTTGTCATCGGCCTTCACGCCGGTGCCGAGGTTGAGCACGTCCAGTTCATCGTGGGAGGGCAGGCCAGCCTTGCTGCGGGTGTCGTCGACGTCGGTCTTGGTCCAGGCCTCCCACTTGGCGACCACGTCGTCGTACAGCTGCGGGCTCAGCTCCTTGGAGACGATGACCTTGCCTTCGCGGGTCTCGTAGCGAATCAGGCCGTCACCCAGTTCGTCCGGCGAGCCGAAGGTGATGTCGGTGTTTTTCAGGAAGTCGTTCGGCCCGGCCAGTTTGTAGCCTTCGTCTTCGCTCTTGTGAATCTTGCTCCAGGTCTCGTTGGCGGTGCTGGCGCTCTCGAACAACTCCGGGGTCAGGTCTTTGGAAACCACGACCCTGGTGCCGTCGTGCAGCGCGTAGGTCAGCGTCTCGCCTTCCTGGCCGACGGTCCAATTGAAGTTCTTGTAGTCGTTGAGGCCTGGCACCGGCGTGCCGCGATCGGCCAGCACGGCGCCATCGGACACGGCGGTGTTGATGTCGGCGGACTTGGCCGGGTCATTGATCACCTCGTGCAGCGAGGTGAGGTAGTCGAACAGTTGCGGGTTGTCATCGCGGGCCACGACCACCTTGTCAGTATCAGTGTTGTAGCGGATCAGGCCCGGGCCGACCTCGTCCACTTCACCGACTGCTGTGCCGGAGTAGGGCGGCCAGACTTCGTTGTCTGTGGCGCGGCGATACCCGTCCGCTTCGCTGGCGCTGATACCACTGAGGCTCGCGTAGGCATCGTTGACGGCCTTGAACAGCGTCGGGTTATCGCGTTCTGAGACGATGTGTTTCTCGCCGTCCTGGGTCACGTAGCGCACCACGCCCGGGCCCATTTCATCCGCCGAGCCGATGCTCAGGAAGTCGCCCAGTTTCGGTGGGGTGGCATCGGAGGCGACCTGTTTGTAGCCGTCGGCTTCGCTGGCGTTGATCCCGGACAGCGCCTTGAAGTCTTCGGCGACCTGCTTGAACAGCGTCGGATTTTCCTGTTCGGCGACGATCACCCGGGTGCCGTCCTGCAGCTCGTAACGGATCAGCCCCGAACCTTTCTCATCGGGCGGCCCGATGTATGTGTAGGCGCCGAGGGATTCCGGGGCCACGGCGTCACTGGCCGCCAGTGCATAACCTTCGTCAGCGCTGCGCTTGATCGCCTCCAGCGCCGGTCGGTCGTTGACCACCTGCTGGTACAGCTTGGGGTTGGTGGCTTTGCTGACCAGTACCCGCTCGCCGTCCTGAGTGGTGTAGCGCACGATGTCGGCACCGACCGTGCCCGGTTCTTCGATGGACGTGTAATCCTTGAGCGCCGGGGCTTTCTCATCCGCAGTCGCGGGCCGGTAAGGGTCTGCGTTCGTCACACTGCTTTTGAGAAACGCCGTGAAGGGCGTCTTGGGCGTCACTGCGTCCCGGGTGATGGATTTCGGATCGGGTGTATTGCTCAGGGGGAGCGTGGACATCGGCTTGAACTCCTGTTTGAACCATTCGGCCGCCGGTAGTGAGCACGGCCAAACACGTGTCGAGTCGTGAACCTGACGGCGTCTGTTCGCAATCGGTGGCGTCGGGTAAATGAACTACCTGAATCAATGATTGCGGTCACGCGTGATATGCAAACCTGCGTTAGTAAGCGGTTTTTTGCAGGGTTTCATATAAATCGTCCGGGGCGGAACTGTGTGACGGCGATCTCATTTAGTTCGCCATCATCGGCACATTGAATAGGCTTAGTTCCACCGTTAATGGGCAGTGTCTTCGGGACTGTCAAATGACGTCTTTAAACGCCTGCCATCCGTCTTCAACTAACGACTCGGCAGAAACCCTATCAGAGTGCCAACGCGAACGGCGTGCCGTGCGCGAGTTTTCACAACATTTCACAGCGTGCAGGGCTGATGGATGGCGGACGTAGAGCCGGTGCGCCACGGCCAGATGATTTGACGTTGGAATTCAGGCGCTGCCTCTGTAATGAAACTGAAGTTAAGACCTGCGTAGGCGAAAGTTTGCGCTTATCGTTGTGGCGTGGCGGTGTGAGATGACATTTCACAAGTTTTCACAGCGGCCAATTATTTCATCTGCGTAGTATGGGTTCGTGCAGTGACGTCAGCGCCGAAGTTTATTTGTAATAAACAGGCGTTACGGTAATGCATGAGCATTCAATGTGCCGCTATGCGGCTGAAGACATCCCCATCCAGTTAAGGAGAAAGAAAATGGCAGAAGTCCCTCCAGCAAGCTCCGGCGGCGGCGCAGATGCAGCAATCGCTAAAATGGAAGCCACTTTCAACATGGCTATCGAGAAGTCGGCAAAGATCACCGAGCTGACCACGGCCAAGAAGGCTGAGCTCGACGCGACCAAGCAACGGCCTCAGAACTGATGCCGTCATGCGGGCGGCCACATGGCTGTCCGCATGCTTTTTTTCCGGTACTTCCCGTTTTTATTTCTTGTGTGTCTAGCTCGCCTTTGCCTGCGCGCATCACTCGGGTAACTCGACATGACAGCCCAGATTTCACTGACTTCCACACTTGCCTCCACGGTGCCCGGTAAACGCGCGCCGTTGCTCAGCATCACCCGGGGGTTGCATCAGGGTGTCTGCCTGTCGCTGGACAAGGCGGCCTACATCGTCGGCAGCGCCGGTTCTGCAGACCTGCTGCTCAGTGACGCTGGCATTGTCGAGCGGCACATGGCCCTGCGTTTTTCCAAGGGGCAGGTGGCGGTCGAGGCGCTGGGCGGCGAGATCCTCGTGATCGGGCGTAATGCCCGCGAAATCAGGATTCCGCTGGGCAGTGGTCATCGTGCCCACCTCCCGGTGGACATTCGTCTGGGCACGGCATCACTGACGTTGAGCGACGCTGACAGCGAGCGCCCTCGTGCCGACAAACCTACGTACCCACTCCCGTTCAAGCCTCACTGGATCATCGCGCTGGCGCTGATGTTTCTGTGTGTGGGGGCGTTTGCCTTTCGTGGTGAGCCTCATACCCTTGCGCAGGCAGCCCCGGCGCCGTTGCCTGTAACCACTGCCAGTCAGCACAGCGCGGACGCCGCCGACGCGGGCATGTGGCTGGAAAAACAACTGGCAACGGCCGGGCTCAATCAGATCAAGGTCAGTGAGACTGGCGGCCAACTCAGCGTGCGCGGCAGCTACGACCCTGCCAGCAAAGCGCGTTGGAGGGCGGTGCAACAAGCGTTCGACAGCCGTTTTGGGCAGGCCGTGGTGCTGCACACGGCGGTGACGGCCCGCGCTGAAGTGGCGACCCCCAGGGTGCGCTTTCAGGCGGTCTGGTTCGGTCCGGATCCCTACGTGGTCAACGAGGACGGCAAGCGCCTGTATCCCGGTGCCACAGTGGCGGATGACTGGACGCTGGAGCGCATCGAGAACGATCAGGTGATTCTGGCCCGTGGCGAAGAGCGGTTCACCTTCACCCTATGAAAATCGACCCGCGCCCATCGCTGCCCAGCGTTTCCGAAAAGCCTGCTGCCGTTGACCCGATCCAGCCGGTCAGCCCTCGTCAGGGCGCGCGTTTCGACGCCGTTCTGAGCAAGCGCGAGGTTCGCGCTCGCCGTTCCTTGCGCGCAGAGGCCGAGAGCGCTTCGGCCGTCGAGGGCATCAATCCGGAGCTGTTCAGTACCGCGCGCTCGGTGGAGCTTCTGGAGTACGTCCTGGAGTACGTGGTGCCCGAGCTGGATGCCGAACCCCAGGTTCGTGAACTGGCGCAGGCGCTGATCCGCGAAGAAATCGACCTGCGCCGCAGCCTGGAAGAGCAGCGCGCCGAGGCTCAGGCCTGATGACCGCGAACCTGCCACGTCGCAAACGACAGGACGCCTCCGAACTGCTCAAAGGCATGGGCGAGTTGTATCGCCGGGGCGGCCAGACCCAGCGCGGGCTGGTGATGCTGCTGGTCGCCGCGCACCTCTCGCCGGACGATCCCGCCCTGCTGCGCAGCCTTGCGGCAGCCTTTACCCAGGGCGGGCAGCCGGAGCGGGCGTTGCGCGCCATCGAGCGGTTGGCGGCGCTTGAGGGCGAGTCGGCGGGACTGTTGCTGTTACGCAGCCGGGCACTGTGGCGCGCTGCCCGCAGGGAAGAGGCGCGGCAATGTTTCAAAGACTATCTGAGCGCCCGGAGAACCGCGCAATGACGATCATGAACCGCTTCAACGACCTGGCGCGTGTGGCGGCCGGGCGCAGTGACGTGATCATCGTCGCCTTCATGCTGATGGCCATCGTGATGATGATCATCCCGCTGCCGACCTGGCTGGTGGACGTGCTGATCGGGCTGAACATCTCGCTGAGCATCCTGATCCTGATCGTTGCGTTCTACATCTCGCACTCGGTCGAATTCTCGGCGCTGCCGCCGCTGATTCTGCTGAGCACGCTGTTTCGCCTGGCACTGTCGATCACCACCACGCGCCTGATTCTGCTGGACGGCAACGCTGGCCATATCGTCAAGGCCTTCGGTGATTTCGTCATCGCCGGGCAGGTGGTGGTCGGCCTGGTGGTGTTTCTGATCATCACCGTTGCGCAATTCGTGGTCATCACCAAGGGGGCCGAGCGGGTGGCCGAGGTCGCGGCGCGCTTCACGCTGGATGCCATGCCCGGCAAACAGATGAGCATCGACAACGACCTGCGCAACGGCGATATCGACCAGCACGAAGCCCGCCGCCGCCGTTCGCGTCTGGAGCGCGAAAGCCAGATGTTCGGTGCGATGGACGGCGCCATGAAGTTCGTCAAGGGCGATGCCATCGCAGGCCTGGTGATCCTCGCGGTCAACCTGTTGGGCGGGATGCTGATCGGCATGCTGGAGCGCGGCATGGCGTTCGGCGAAGCGGTGCATACCTATTCGCTGCTGACCGTGGGCGACGGGCTGATCGCACAGATTCCCGCGCTGCTGATCTCGGTGGCCGCCGGTACGGTGGTGACCCGGGTCAACAGCGAGGGCACACAGGGAAACCTCGGCAGCGAGATCGTTCAGCAACTGGGCAACAGCCACATGGCTCTGGGCCTGACCGCGTTGATTCTGTTAGGCGTCGCGTTGCTGCCGGGCTTCCCGTCGCTGGTGTTCATCGGCCTGTCGGCGTTGCTAGGCACGTCAGCCTGGGTAATGTTCCGCCGTAGCCGGGTCATTGAGGCCGCCCCCGAGCCTGAAGTCTTCGAGGCGGCGCAGGCCGAGCTTGAGGCGCCTGAACCGGTGCAGATGCTGAGTAAGCCGCTGGACAGCCGCATTCTGCTCAGCATTGGGCCGGCGCTTGCTGCGTCGGCACCCCCGCAGCCTTTGCGCCAGCGTATCGAAGCCCTGTGTCACGAAGTGCGTGGCGACTTGGGCATCGAGGTGCCGGTGCCTGAAGTGTTCGTCGATCCGGCGTTGGCCGCCCACCGTTTTGTCATCGAACTGGAGGGCGTGCCGGTCTGCGAAGGTGAACTGCCCGTGGACTGCCTGCTGCTCAAGGACGACCTGGTGCATGCGCAACTGCTGGACGTGCCGGCGCTGGAAGCGGATTCACCGCTCAGCCGTCAGCCCGGGCAGTGGATCGAGCAGCATCACCAGAGCCGTCTGGAGGACGCGGGGGTGGCGTTCCTGCGCATCGACGAAGTGTTGCGCGCGGTGGTCGAGCGCACGTTGGGCCGCTACGCCGCCGACTTCCTCGGCATCCAGGAGACCCGGGCGATTCTCGAACGCCTGGAAGGCAGCTACGGCGAGCTGATCAAGGAAGTGCTGCGCAACGTGCCATTGCAGCGGATCGCAGAAACCCTGCGCCTGCTGATCGCCGAGGGCGTGTCGATCCGTAACCAACGGGCGCTGCTCGAAGCGATGGTGGAGTGGGGCGGCCGCGAGACCGACGCGATTCGCCTGGCCGAACAGCTGCGCGTGGCGCTGGCGCGGCAGATCAGCCATCAGTTCGCTGACCGCAATCGGGTGATCAGCGCGTTCGTGCTGACTCCGGGGCTTGAGGAGCAATTGCGCGCGACCTTGCGTCGTCAGGACAACAACCGCGATGCCTTTGCCGAACACACCAACCGCGCTTTGCTGGTGCAGTTGCGCCATGCCTGCGAACGCTTGTCCGAGCAGCAGAACACGGTGCTGTTGGTGCACCCGGAACTGCGCCGGGCCATGCGCCGGCTGATCGTGCGTGGCGAGCTGGAACTGGCGGTGTTGTCGTTCCGCGAACTGTCTGGCGAATACAACCTGCAGGCCGTGGGCACGGTCAGCCTCAACGAAATCACCGACCGCCGCGCGCCCAGCGGCGCTGCGAATACTCCCTTGGCGACTGCCTCATGACGTATTTTTCACTGTTTCGCTCAGCTGTTTTTTTGGGTGCTTGCCTGGCGCTGATCACCGCGTTGACAGCGCCTTCGACGGCGCAGGCCCAGACCATCAGCCGGGGTGCCAGCGGCACGGTTGAGCTGGCCGCAGGCGAAGGACGCATCCTCAATTTCAAGGCCCCGGTGGATGCAGTGATGGTGGCCGAGCCGGGCATCGCGGACTTGCAGGTGGTGTCGCCGGGCGTGATCTATGTCTTCGGCAAGGCGCCCGGACAGACGAGTCTGATCGCACTCGGTGCCGACGGTGAGCAGATCGCTTCGCTGAGCCTTGCGGTGAGTAGCCATACCGGTGCGGTCAGTCGTCCATTGCAGTCGCTCAACCCAGGCAGCGCCGTGCGCATCGAAGGCGCGGGCAATCGTGTGCTGGCCAGCGGCAATGTCGCCAGCGTGGGCGAAGCGACAGACCTCAATGCCTTGCTCGGCACCGAAGGCCAGGACTTCAAGACGGCCATCAATGGCGCCTCGTATCCGGGGTCGGCGCAGGTCAACATTCGCGTGCGTTTTGCCGAGGTGTCGCGTTCCGAGCTGCTGCGCTACGGCGTCAACTGGAACGCGCTGTTCAACAACGGCACCTTCTCGTTCGGCCTGTTGACCGGCGGTGCGCTGGCGGCCGACGCGGCCAGTGGCGCGTCCAATGTCATCAGCGCGGGGCTGTCCTCCGGCAACGTCAACATCGACGCCATGCTGGAAGCCCTGCAAAGCAACGGCATTCTGGAGATTCTCGCGGAGCCGAACATCACCGCCATGACCGGCCAGACCGCAAGCTTTCTGGCCGGTGGCGAAGTGGCCGTGCCGGTGCCGGTCAACCGCGATCTGGTGGGCATCGAGTACAAGCAGTACGGCGTGTCGTTGCTGTTCAGCCCGACCGTGCTGCCCAACGACCGCATCGCCCTGCAGGTGCGCCCGGAAGTCAGCAGCCTGATGGGGTCGAACACCGTCAACGTCAGCGGCTATCAAGTGCCGTCCTTCCGGGTTCGCCGCGCGGATACCCGGGTGGAAGTCGGCAGCGGCCAGACTTTCGCCATCGCCGGGCTGTTCCAACGCGAAAGCAGTCAGGACGTCGAGAAGGTGCCGATGCTCGGCGAGATGCCGATCCTCGGCAACCTGTTCCGCTCCAAGCGTTTTCAGCGCAACGAAACCGAACTGGTGATTCTGATCACGCCGTACCTGGTGCAGCCGGTTCGCGCGCGCACGCTGGCTACGCCGCTGGATGCCCGCCCCGAGGGGGCGACCACGGCGTCTGCCGGGCCGCGCAACGGCGGCATGTTCGGCTTCTACTTGAAATGAACGGGGGAGCAACCATGAAGCGCACAGTGTCATTGCGACCCTTTCATTCGCAGCGATTCATCGGGCTGGCACTGTTGCTGCTCGGCGGCTGCCAGACGCATCTGGAGCCTGCGTCCTATTCGCCGGACTACCGGACCATGACCCGCGCAGACGGCCGCGTCGAACTGATTCCGGACGAGTGCCTGAAGCCCTCGGTCGCGGACGCATTCGACACCGACGAAGAGACTTTCGTCGCGTTGCTGCCCCCCGGTTGTGCCAACAACCTCACGTTGTTGCAGATGGTCGAGCGGCGTGAAGATCTGCTCCAGGGCCGGGCGAGCGGCCCGACCATGGCCGCTCCGGTCGGGCGGGCGGCGCAGGTGTATATCGACGGGTATGACCGTGAAGAGCTGCGTCGGCGTCAGTCAGAGCAGCAGGCCAAGGCCGACAAGCAGGAGGCGCAATGAACGGGCGTCGTTCAGTGGCTGTCGATCAGTCCCAGTTCGCGGGCCCGGGTTTGCGGGTCTTGAATGGCTTTGATCCGCTGCGCCTCGGTCAGCAGCTTTTGCCGCTCGGCAGCGGGGATGTCGTCCAGACGCAACGCCTGCACGTCGCTGTCGTGTCCGGCGAGCACCGTAACCAGCAGCTGATTGCGTTGATGGCGGGGCAGGGCGCGAGCCGAACTGCCGATCGTGGCAATGGTGCTCAACGCTTGTTGCGACTGGCCGCCCAGGGCGTAGGCGAGGGCCAGGTTGCAGCGCGTGTCGAGGTCATTGGGCGTCAGCGCCAGGCTTTTGCCGAAGGCGGACTGAGCTTCTTCGGCGTGGCCGCGCAAGATCTGCGCGATGCCCAGCCGGTTGAGCGCTTGCGGCTGATCGCCTCGCGCACTGGCCTGGGTCAGCACGGTCACGGCGCGGTCCAGTTTGCCCTCGCGCAACTGCGCAGTGCCCAAGCCCAGCAGCGCATCGGGGTCCTCCGGTTTGAGCTCCAGCGCCTGCTGGTAGGCGCGTTCTGCGCCTCGGGCATCGCCGCTGGCGAGACGTGTTTCACCCAGCTTCAGCCAGGCCTGCTGCTGTGCCTCGGGCTGTTGCGTGGCTTTATCGTAGAGCCCGGCAGCGGTGGCCGGATCGCCGCGTTTTTCCAGGTCGGCGGCCAGGCGCATGAAGCGTTCGTAGCTGCTGTCCGGGGCCGGCTGGCTTGCGCAGGCGGCGAGCATCACGCTGCCAGACAACATCAAGGTGCGGAGAAAGCGATTGGACATGGACAAGGCTCTTGGGTCGAGAACGGCGGGGCCTCGAGTCGATCACGCAGCGTCGCTGTGCGACCGGGTCGGCTCTCCCGAAAGGTTTTCCATTCTATCCACTTGAAACGTGAAGGCGACCGTTATCTGCATCCGATTCGCACGCCTTCGACGCCCCTCGATTATCGCTGTCGGAATCGCTGCCATGGCTAACCGTTTCGCGCTGCCGCTGGCTTTGTGGCTGGCTCTGGTCGTGCCGGGTGTGGCACTGGCCGACGAGGCATCAAGCATCAACCCCCAGTGGTTCGAGCAACCTTATGCGTACGTGTTGGTCGAGCAGGACGTGCGCGCTGCGCTTGAGGAATTCGGCCACAACCTGGGCCTGATCGTGGTGATGTCGGACAAGGTTCGCGGCAAGGCACGCAGCACTTTGCGGGGCCGGTCGGCAGGGGAGTTCCTGACCCGGCTCTGCGACACCAACGGCCTGAGCTGGTACTACGACGGCAACATTCTTTACCTGAGCAGCGACACCGAAACCGGTACTCGGCTGTTCACCGCGCAGGCGCATTCCGCGCAACTGGAAAACTGGCTCAACAGCCTGGACGTGTACGGCAAACAGTTGTCTTCGCGTGTCGGCCCCAATGGCGACGAACTGTTCGTATCAGGGCCCCCGGCTTACCTGAGCATGGTTCAGCAACACGTTGATCAGCAGCGACGCCCCGTGGCCGCCCCCGTGGTACGGGAGCGCGGCGTGCGCGTGTTTCGCGGCAGTACGGTTACCGAAGTGAGCAACTGAAATCCCAACCTGAAAAAGGAGTACAGCGATGTCCGTCAGTCCTGTCGACAGCAGCACCCCAAGCGTCAGCACCTCGCCTGAAGCGAAATTCAACGCCGCGGTGGACAAGTCCAAAACCGAGATGAGCGACGAAGAGTTCAACGATGCCCTGATCACCCAGGCGGTCACCATCGGTGGGCAGTTCATCATCATGCCCAAGGCCCAGGAAATGTTGAACGAGGCCCAGTCCTCCGAAGACGACGAAGAATAGGTCGCGCTCATGACTGCCAGTCTTGCTGCACCCGCCACGGCGGCATTGCCGCCGTCAGGAGGGCCTGCCGGTGTGCAGGCGTCTCAGAACCTGTTTGAGCACATGGCCAGCAACGCCAAGAGCATGCCGCAAGGCGCCAGCCCCCATCAGATCGGTGAAGGGTTGATGGAGCGCCTGAACGGCTTCATCGATCGCTCGCGCACTTTCTCCGAGCGCGCTGAAGGTCTGGCCAACGGCACGGCCCGCGGCAATGCGCCGGGCAGCCCGACTGCGGCCGCCGATCCGCAGCGGCTGGCCTCGGCGCCGACGCCGTCCGCGGACGGGCAGCCGACGAAAAAGGTCGGCGAGCAGCAGGTCGATCAGATCGTTCATTCGCTGGGGCGGATGTTCGATTACTCCATCGAAACCCAGATGGTGGTGCGCGGCGCTACGCAGATTTCCGGCTCCGCCAACACGCTTTTGAAAGGTCAATAATCCATGTCCAGCCGTTGTCGTGCCTTGCGTCTGCTGATTGTCGTGGTCTTCGCCAGCCTGTTGCAGGCCTGCGACACCGCTCTGTACACCAACCTTGGCGAGCGCGAAGCCAACGCCATGGTCGCCGTGCTGCTGCGCGAAGGTATCCCGGCGTCACGCAAGGTGCAGGACAACGGCCAGTTGTCGGTGGTGGTCGACGAAAAACGCTTTGCCCAGGCCATGGCGGCGCTGGACGAAGCCGGGCTGCCAGGCCAGGCGTTCTCCAACATGGGCCAGGTGTTCAAGAGCAACGGGTTGGTGTCCTCGCCAGTTCAGGAGCGGGCGCAGATGGTGTATGCCCTGAGCGAAGAGCTGTCCCACAGCGTGTCGCAAATCGACGGTATTCTCTCGGCCCGCGTGCACGTGGTGCTGCCCGACAACGACCTGCTCAAGCGGGTCATCTCACCTTCGTCGGCTTCGGTGCTGGTGCGCTATGACCCGGCCATCGACATCAACCCGCTAATCGCGCAGATCAAGACGCTGGTCGCCAATGGCATTGCCGGGCTGAGCTACGACGGCGTGTCGGTCACCGCGATCAAGGCCGCCGTGCCCAGCCATCAGGCCAACGCCCAGCCTCGTCTGACAAGCTTCCTCGGCATATGGCTGCTGGAAGACGACCTGTCGCGGGCGCGATTGCTGTTCGGTGCCTTGCTGCTGAGCGTGCTGGGCTTGGCCGGGGTGCTGGCCTGGCAGCAGTGGCAGCGTCGCCGTGCCGATGCCCTGTATGTGCTGGAGGATGCGCGATGAGCTCGCAACCCGAGGTGCAGCATGAGGTCTGGCAGGCGTTGCTGGATCAGCCGTTGAGCTTCGTCCGGCCTCAGGCGCTGCGCGACTGTCTGCCTGATGCCCTGAGCGATCAGCAATACGCAAACCTGCGCAACACGCCTCGTTTTCAGGGGCGTCTGGCGCAGGTGCTGACGGCCCGTTTCAACCTGCCGACGCTGGCCCGAACCCCACCACCGCAGGCAGCCGATCTGCCGGTATTACTGTTGTCGCCTGCTGCGTTCCAGGCCTTGCCGCGTCTGTGCGGCGCGATCTGGCACTCGGCGACCCTGAGCCGAGACATTCGCAGCGACGTGGTGAACACGTTGCGCAGCCTATTGAGCGATGAGGTGTTCACGACCGCGCTGGCGCATCGTGTAGCCGCCGGAGCCGCGGACCTGCTGCGCCAGCCTGCAGATCTGGTGCAGGCAATCGATCGCGATGGCGCCCTTTGCGTAGCCGCGTGGTGGCAGCAATTGCCTGCCGAGCTGCAGATCTGGCTGCGCTTGCGCCTTGAGCTGCCGTCGTTCGAAGGCGCGCCGATTGGCGCGGGTGTCGATATCGTGCGTCGAGCAGCCTCGGCCATGGCTCAACCACGCGCAGAGGTGGCCGGATGAGCGAGCTGCCGAATCGCCCCGCGCTGCGGATCATTCGCGCCGAGCAGGCTGATCTGTGGATCGACGGCTATGCCTTTGTCCGCGCCGCCGAGGCGCAGGCCCAAAGCATTCGTGAGGACAGCGCCCAGTGGCTGGAAAAAGTTCGTGAGGAGGGCTTCGAACACGCACGTCAGCAGGGTGCCGAAGAGGTCGCGATGTTGCTGGCGCAGACCAGCGCAAAAGCCGATGCCTGGCTCAGCGGGCTTGAAATTTCGCTGGCCGACCTGGCACTGAACATCGTGCGCGAGGTGCTGGACGGCATGGACGATGCCGAGCGGATTTTGCGCTGCACGCGCAAGGCGCTGACTGCGTTTCGTCAGGATCAAGGACTGACGCTGTTCGTCCCCTCGCTGCAAGTCGAGGCCGTGCGCGCACGGCTGAAAGCGGACCTTGACCACCTGCCGCCACTGGCGGTCGAGGCTGATGAACAGCTGCCCGGCGGACACGCGCGTCTGAGTGGCCCGGTGGGTTCGGTGGAGCTTGGGCTGGACGCTCAACTGAGCAACCTGCGCCGCAGCCTGCTGCCGTTCATCGAGGAGGCGCAGCCGTGAGCGCCGGTCTTGATCCCGTCATTGCGCGTCTGACCGAGCGCCTGCGCGATGCCCGGCCACGGCCCATGAAAGGCACCGTGCGCAGCATTCGCGGCGTGTTGCTGCGCGCCAGTGTGGCCGGGGTGCGCATCGGTGAGTTGTGCCAGCTACGCGACCCCGGCAACGGTCGCAGTCTGGCCGCCGAAGTCATCGGTTTCGAGCAGGATGAAGCGATCCTGTCGCCCATCGGCTCGATGGAAGGGTTGTCGACGCGCACGCAGATTATCGCCACCGGTGAGACCCTCGGTGTCGCCGTGGGTGATGCGCAGCTGGGCAGGGTGATCAGCCCCATGGGCGATTTTCTCGATGGCGAGGCGCCGCCGGGTGTGTGGCAGCGCTACCCGTTGCACGCCGAGCCTCCCGCGCCGTTTGCCCGGCAATTGATCGTCAAGCCGCTGTCCCTCGGCGTGCGCTCCATCGACGGTCTGCTGACCCTCGCTCAAGGGCAGCGCATGGGGATTTTCGGCGAGCCGGGCGTGGGTAAATCCTCCTTGCTGGCCAGCATCGTGCGTCACACCTCGGCGGATGTGATCGTCATTGGCCTGATCGGCGAGCGCGGCCGGGAGGTGCGCGAGCTGCTGGACGTCCAGCTCGATGCCCAGGCCCGTGCGCGGAGTGTGGCCGTGGTCGCGACGTCGGATCGTCCGGCAGCGGAGCGGGTACGGGCCGCGTTCGTCGCCACCGCGCTGGCGGAATATCACCGCGATCAGGGCCGCAACGTGCTGTTGCTCATGGACAGCCTGACCCGTTTTGCCCGCGCCCAGCGCGAGATCGGTCTGGCAGTCGGCGAGCCGCCCACTCGACGCGGCTATCCGCCGTCTTTTTTCTCTGCGCTGCCACGCTTGCTGGAGCGCGCCGGACCCGGCGCGATCGGGAGCATCACGGCGCTGTACACCGTGCTCACCGAAGGCGATGTGGCCAGCGATCCGGTGGCCGAAGAAACCCGCTCGATTCTCGACGGCCACATCGTGCTCAGCGCTGAACTGGCCCAGCGCAACTACTTTCCGGCCGTGGACGTGCTGCGCAGCCGCAGTCGTCTGATGGATCAGGTGACCAGCGAAGAACAACGCCGCATGGCCATGCGCATGCGCGACCTGATGGCGCGGCGCAATGAAATCGAAATGCTCATTCGGGTGGGCGAATACGCGCCGGGCAGCGACCCGCTGGCCGACGAAGCCATCGAACGACACGACGCCATCGAAGCTTTTCTGCGTCAGCCCGCCTCGGAATCGAGCAGCGAGGCACAGACGCTCAACCACATGCGCAAGGTTCTGGCATGACGTTTCCGGAGATCCCATGAACACCCACGACTTACGCAGCCTGCGGGCATTACGTCAGTTGCGCGAACAACGTGCGTCCAGCCAGTTGGTGGCCCAGCAGCGACGATGCCGCGACAGCCACGAAGCCTTGGATGACGCCAAAGAAAAGCTGCGTCTGCACCGCGAAGCGCTGGCGCGCAAGGCCGAACAGATTTACGGCAACTTCAGCGAAGGCCTCTCGGTGAGTGCCTGGCAAGCGGCCCAGGAGCATCTCGACGAATTGGCCGACAACCAGCGTGAGCTGGAAACCAACGTCGATCTGAACGAGCAGGCGCTGGCGGCGCAGGAGCGCGAGCGGGAGGTGTTTCGGGCGGTGCGCATGGCCCGCCAGCGTCAGGCTGAGGCATGCGATGCGTTGCTGGGCGACCGCCTGCGCAGCGAGCGTCAGAGCGCAGAGCGCCGTGACGAGGCCGAAGACCTGCCCGTGGTGTCATCGGGGAACCGTGCATGACGTGTCGTGAAAACGTACCCGGCGCCTCTGGGCCGGACGCGGAAGCGACGCTGGACTGGCTGCAGGCGTGCGACCCGCAGTGGCTCGCGCTGAACAACCGTCTGCATCGCCATCGTCTGCCCTGGCAGGGCATCTGTGGCGGGCAGCCGGTCACGGTGAGCTGGGCGGGTGTTACGCCGGTCACCGACGCCGCGCTGGACGTTCACCTGACGCTCGGCAGCGCTGCGCTGCTGCTGCAACTGCCAGTCTCGGCGCTGGCTGCACTAAACCTGTCGGCGTTCCCCCTTCAAGACCTGACCGGACTGTCTGGCGCTCTGCTGCTGGAGATGGCGCTGCTCGGTTTCATCGAGCCTCTGGAGCGTTCGACCGGGCAGCCTGTGCAGGTGGTGGAGGCGCCCGAAATCGCTCACAGCGAGCCGTTCGTGCTGCACGTGACGCTTGAGGTGACCCTTGGCGACGGCGCGTCGACGCTCGTGGCGCTGCACCTGAGTGCGGACGCCGCGCAGTGGCTGGTGCAATGGCTGGAGCGACACTTGCCGCCTGCCGCGCATCGTCTGGACAACTTGACCTGTCGCCTCAGCGTCGAGGCCGGCGAGGCACCGCTGACCGTCGCCGAACTGCGCAGCCTGCGCCCCGGCGATGTGGTGATGCTCGATGCCTGGCCTGTCGATCAGGTCCGTGTGTGCCTGAGCGATCGATTACAGGCTCGGGCCACGATGGAAGGTCACACCGCAACGCTGCTCGAAAAACCGATGGCCCTAACCTCTGTGAAGGAAACGTGCATGACTGATTCCACTTCCGAGTCCGTTGTCGACAGCTCACTGGATGAGCTGCTGTTGAAACTGGTGTGTCAGGTGGGCAGTGTCGAGCTGTCGCTCGCGCAATTGCGGGACATGGGCGTGGGCAGCGTGTTGCAGCTGACCACCCATGTGCATGATGAGGTGGACCTGATGGTCAAAGGCCGACGCATCGGTCAGGGCCAACTGGTGAAAATGGGTGATGGCCTTGGCGTCCGTCTGTTGAGCCTGGTCACGCCATGAGTGGGTACCAGCCCAATTTGATTGAAATCATTCTGGTCGTCGCCACCATCGGGTTGATCCCGCTGGCGGTGGTGACCCTGACCGGCTTCATGAAGATTTCCGTAGTGCTGTTTCTGATCCGCAATGCCCTTGGGGTGCAGCAAACACCGCCCAACCTGGTGCTGTACGGCATTGCGCTGATCCTTTCGGTCTACGTCACCACACCCCTGATCGGCGACATGTACCGGCAGGTTGAAGGCCGTGACCTGAACATGGAAAACGTCGCGCAGGTGAAAGAGTTTGGCGACGCCCTCAGGCCGCCGCTGCAGGCGCATCTGTCGCGCTTTGCCAACGAGAGCGAGCGCGGTTTCTTCATGCAGGCCACCGAAACGATCTGGTCGCCGGCGGCCCGCGCCGAACTGCGTGACGACGACCTCGTGGTGCTGGTGCCGGCCTTCGTCAGCTCTGAACTGACCCGCGCATTCGAGATCGGCTTTCTGCTGTACATCCCGTTTCTGGTGGTGGATCTGCTGGTCGCCAACGTCTTGATGGCCATGGGCATGTCGATGGTGTCGCCGACGCTGATTTCGATTCCGCTGAAGATCTTTTTGTTCGTCGCCTTGAGCGGCTGGTCGCGGCTGATGCACGGCCTGATTTTGAGCTACGGGTGAACACATGGGCCAGGACGTCTTTCTTTCGTTGATGAACAAGGCGCTGATGACGGTGCTGCTGCTGTCGGCGCCAGCGCTGGGCATCGCCATTGTCGTGGGCCTCAGTGTCGGCTTGCTGCAGGCCCTGACGCAGATCCAGGACCAGACCCTGCCGCAGGTGGTGAAGCTGGTGGCGGTGCTGCTGGTCATCGTTTTCGTCGGCCCGTTGCTGGCCAGCCAGGTGCTGGAACTGGGCAGCGAGGTGCTGGACAATTTCCCCGCCTGGACGCGCTGACTGACCATGGACGTCAACGTCGCCAATGCCTTTCTCGAAGTGGCCTACCCGGTCATCAGTTCCGCTGCGCTGGCGGCCAGCCGGGCCATGGGCGTGGTGGTGATCACCCCGGCCTTCAACCGCCTCGGCCTGACCGGCATGATCCGCGGTTGCGTGGCCGTGGCCATCGCCGTGCCGATGTTCATACCGGTGTTCGACGCCTTCACCGCGCTGCCGGAGCACGGCGCCTTTCTGTTGGCGGGCCTGATGATCAAGGAGTTGCTGATCGGCGTGCTGATCGGGCTGCTGTTCGGCATTCCGTTCTGGGCGGCCGAAGTGGCGGGCGAGTTGGTGGACCTGCAGCGCGGCTCGACCATGGCGCAACTGCTCGATCCGCTGGCATCCGGCGAATCCAGCGTCATGGCGACGCTGTTGACGGTGATGCTCATTGCGCTGTTCTTCATGTCCGGCGGCTTCATCATGATGGTCGACGGCTACTACCACAGTTATCAGCTGTGGCCGGTGACCGCTTTCACGCCGCTGTTCGCCAGCTCTGCGCTGATGGCGGTGCTGTCGATACTCGATCAGGTGTCGCGGGTCGGTGTGATCATGGTCGCGCCGCTGATCATCTGCCTGCTGGTGACGGACCTGATGCTCGCCTACCTGTCACGCATGGCGCCCAGCCTGCACATCTTCGACATGTCGCTGCCGGTGAAGAATCTGTTCTTCACGGTGTTGATGGTGATCTACATCGGCTTCCTGATCCCGGTGATGCTCGATCAACTGGCGGAATTTCGCGGCACCGTGGAATTCCTCAAAACCCTGGCAGGTTCGCAATGATCCCGCGCATGGAATGGCGTCGGCATGGCCGATAGCAGCGAAGAGAAATCCCAGCCGGCCACGGACAAAAAGCTGCGTGACGCCCGGCAAAAAGGGCAGGTGGCCAAGAGTCAGGACCTGGTCTCGGGGATGGTCATCCTGTTTTGCACCCTATGCATTTCGATCCTCCTGCCGCAGGCTCAGGCACAGGTAACAGCCCTGCTGGACATGGTGGCTCTGATCTACATCGAGCCGTTTCACAGCGTCTGGCCGCGGGTGCTCGACACCGCCGAACAACTGGTGCTGACCCTCACATTGCCGGTGGTTGCGGTGACGGTGGCCGTGGTGGTCCTGACCAATATCATCACCATGCGTGGCATGGTGTTTTCGGTAGAGCCGATCAAGCCGGAGTTCAAACGGATCAACCCGGCCGAGGGTTTCAAACGCATTTTCTCCATGCGCAGTTTCGTCGAGTTCCTCAAGGGACTGGTCAAGCTGGTGCTGTTGGCCTTGGCGTTTTACGTGGTGGGGCGACATGCGCTGCAGGCGCTGATGGAGTCATCGCGCTGTGGTGCGGGCTGTATCGAATCGACCTTTTTTCTGGTGCTCAAGCCGCTGATGTTTACCGTGCTGGCGGCTTTCTTGCTGGTCGGCGGAGTCGATGTGCTGATGCAGCGCTGGTTGTTCGGCCGCGACATGAAGATGACCCGCAGCGAGCAAAAGCGTGAGCGCAAGGACGTGGACGGCGACCCGCTGATCAAGAGCGAACGCCAGCGTCAGCGTCGGGAAATGCAGGCTCTGGCGACCAAACTGGGACTGGCCCGCGCCTCGCTGATGATCGGTACGACAGACAGCTGGGTCATCGGCGTGCGTTACGTACGCGGTGAAACGCCGGTGCCGGTGGTGGTCTGCCGCGCCGAGCCTGAAGAGGCTGGGGCCATGCTCGTCCAGGCGGCGACGCTGGGTATCGCCCATGCCATGGACCCGGCGCTGGCCAGTGAGATCGCCCGGCGCTCCGTCCCCGGCGATCCGGTGCCCGACACCACCTTTCAGGCCGTGGCCGACTTACTGGTGGCGGCGCGGTTGATCTGAACGCCAAAGCGAACGACGGTCGAGGGGCCGTCAGTCCTCCGGTGCGCAAACCCGGTCGTCGGCTTCCTCCAGGCGGTTGAGGTCGATGCATAGCCGTGTCGACCAGAAGCTCGCGCCCTGAGCGATGGCTTCGCTCTGGGCCTGTCGGAGCACTTGATGGGCCAGGGTGCAGCGGCTTTCATCCTCAGCGAGCAGCTGCGCCTTGATGCGCAACAGTTCCGGGATCATCCAGCGCTCTTCGCGTCCGATGGCGGTTTGCAGTGTTTCGTCGATCAGTTCAAGTGCGCGGTGGTTCAGCCCCAGCAGGGCCAGCCCCTGCGCGTACTCGCATCGAAGCAGGCTGTCGAGGGGGCTTCCACCCTGATCGCGCAATTGCTCCAGCACTTCGCCCAGATACGGCACCGCTTCTTCGGCAGCGCCCTGACGAATCAGCAGGATCTGCTCGAACCCACGGGCGAAGTGGCGCCAGAGGTACAGATCGTGGCCCTCCATGCTGTCTTGCAACACCGACAGGTAATGGCGGGTCTTGTGCAGTCGTCCCGTGAGCAAAGTGATCGGAATGGCGCTCAGGGTCAGGGTGTACCACAGCGTGGCGGGGTGATTGAGGCTGATGGCCTGGCTGACGTTCTGTTCGAGGGCCGACAGGGCAGGACCGACATCGCCTTGCAGCAACTGGATCTGCGCCTTAAGCGAGCCCGCCGCGATGCGCTGGTCGAAATGCAGGTCGATCAGGTGGGTGTGCGCGGAGCATGGTGCGCTCAAGGCCTCGACCACCGAACGGTGCGCCTCTTTCAGACGGCCCATGTAGAACTGCGCGCTGGCCCGCATGCGCAACCCCAGCAACTGCCGCTCGCTACGGCGGCCCTCCTTGCTGAGCTCGACGTACTGATCGGCCAGCTCCAGGGCGGCAAGGTACTGGTTGCCGCAGCTCTGGTCATTCCACAGGCCCCAGAGCGCCCGCAGTTGATGCTCGGTATCGCCCAGCGCCCGTGCGTCATCGGCGACCTGCAGCCAGGCTTCACGGATTTTGCTGCCGCCGCCAAACGCGAGTGTCATGACGCTGGCTGAAATGGTCAGCAACAGCATGCGTTGGTGCTGGGTGACCGGTGCGTGATCGCCGACCGGTTGCAGGCCGCGACTGACCCAGTCATAGCATTCGGCCGTCAGCGACAGGCGTAGCCACAGGGGCGCGCTCACCAGCGTCAATTCGACCGCCAGCTCGCGATCACCATCGGCCGAGTAGGCCCACTCAAGGGCTGCGCGGACGCTGTCGACGGCCGCACCATAGCGTGCGATCCACGCCTGAGGCGTGGTCTTGGGCAAATCCTGCACCGAATTGTGAAGCTCCTCGAGGGCCCACTCCGCATGGCGCAGCGCCAGCGAATCGGTTTCGCCTTGTTCTGCGAGTTTCTGTGCGGCATACAGGCGCGTGGTTTCCAGCAGGCGATAGCGCTTGATCGACTGACGCGGGTGCGACATCACCAGCGACTTGTCCAGCAGGCTTTCCATCAGCTGCGCCAGGTCCTGGGCCTGTACCTGGGTCACTGCTTGCACGGCGCTCAGGGTGAACAGGCCGGTAAACACCGACAACTGACGCAACAACGCCTGCTCCTGCGCCGACAGCATCGCGTAGGTCCAGTCCAGCGCCGCGCCCAGCGTGCGGTGCCGTGGCAGGGCTGTGCGGCGGCCGGTCATCTGCAGTCGAAAGACACCGTCGAGCATGTCCGGCAGATGGCCGATGCCGAAGGCCTTGACCCGCGCGGCCGCGATTTCGATGGCCAGCGCGTTGCCGTCCAGCTTGCGGCAGATGGCGGCGGCGGATTGGACATCGCGGTCCTGAAATACATACGTCAGATCGTGCGCGGCAATGCGCTCGACCAACAATTCAATGGCCGGGTACTCCATCGCCTGCTCGCGGTTCAGATCCGGTGTGTACGGGGGAAAGGGCAGGGGCGCCAGATCATGAACGCATTCGCCTTGCGCCCGCAGCGGCTCGCGGCTGGTGACCAGTACCGCGCAATGCCGGGCATCGCGCAGGATGGCCTCGACAGCCGTGGCGGCGTCTTCGAGCACGTGTTCGCAGTTGTCGAGAATCAGCAGCGCCTTGCTCGCCGCCAGCCGTCGGGCAATGCCGCACAACGGGGCGTCGGCGTCGCACTCGATCTTCAGCGCGGCGGCGATGACCACGTGCACCAGTTGGCCGCGACTCACGGGCGCCAGGTCGATGAAAATCACGCCTTGCGGATACCGGGTTTTCAGCCGGTCGGCCAGGGCCTGGGCGACGGTGGTCTTGCCGATTCCGGCATGACCGGTGAGGGTCACAAAGCGCCGCGTTTCAAGTTGCTCCCCCAGCACGTTCAGAAGCTTGTCCCGGCCAAATACCTGGCGAGTGCTGTGCTGTATGGGCGGCTGCGGTGCAGGCAAAGACTGTTCGTCAGGCAATGTGGCCGTGGTGATCGGCGCGACGAAGCGGTAGCCACGGCCCGGCACGGTGACGATGCAGGCCGCGTCGGTGTCATCGCCCAACGCACGACGCAGGGTGAGGACCTGCGCGCGCAGGTTGCATTCTTCGACTACGACTTTCGGCCAGACCAGACCGAGCAACTCGGCCTTCTCCAGCAGCTCGCCGGGGCGTGTGGCCATGGCGATCAACAGCAACATGGCCCGGCTGCCCAACGGCACCGGCTCGCCGTTTTTCAGCAACTGGTGATGCCGGGGGATGAGCACAAACGGGCCAAAACCAATCGCGTCATCCGGAAGCGCATTCTCCAGACCTGTCTCAGCGTCTGATTGTTCGGGAGAGAACCGGTCGAAATTCATCGCATACCTTCAGGATGAGGACCTACGGTGCCAGTTCACGGCGCCAGCCTGCATTCGTAATCAACGGGTATGTATCAGTTTCCGATAGATTGGTTACTGTTTTGAGTCGTCGATCGGCGATGGCTCTCGAAAGGCTGTTTCTTTGGTGGTTGTCTAGCACGTACGGCGCAGCGCGCGTATGACAAATCGCACTATCGTGCGATAAGGCTGCATCAAATTACGGTCAGTGAAATTGTGAAGTGCCTTGCGTCCGCCCGGCCGAGGGTCAGCCCACGCGAGCAATTAAGGGGTGGGTGGGAGGGGGTAAACAGAGTGCGCCCGCTCGGGCGCACCTGTTTTAACGACTTACGCGTCCCAGGGACGATCGCCGTTCTCATCCTTGACGCGGGTCGGCAGACCCATCACGTCAAGGGCTTTCAGGAACGCCTTGGCAGGCAGTTCTTCGACGTTGACCATGCGCTTCACGTCCCACTCGCCACGGGCGACGAGGAGGGCGGCGGCGACAGGTGGGACGCCCGCGGTGTAGGAGATGCCCTGGCTGTCGGTTTCGGCGAAGGCTTCTTCATGGTCGGCGACGTTGTAGATGAACACCTCGCGCGCCTTGCCGTCCTTGGTGCCTTTTACCAGATCGCCGATGCAGGTCTTGCCGGTGTAGCCCGGCGCCAGCGAGGCGGGGTCTGGCAGCACGGCCTTGACCACTTTCAGCGGAACGATTTCGACGCCTTCAGCGGTTTTGACCGGCTGCTCGGACAGCAGGCCGAGGTTTTTCAGCACGGTGAACACATTGATGTAGTGCGCGCCAAAGCTCATCCAGAAACGCACGTTGGGCACGTCGAGGTTTTTCGACAGCGAGTGCACTTCATCGTGGCCAGTCAGGTAGAGGTCTTGGGCGCCGACGACAGGCAGGTCGTCCGTGCGTTTGACTTCGAACATGGTGTTGCTGGTCCACTGGCTGTTCTGCCAGCTCCACACCTGTCCGGTGAATTCGCGGAAGTTGATTTCCGGGTCGAAGTTGGTGGCAAAGTATTTGCCGTGTGAGCCGGCATTGACGTCGAGGATGTCGATCGAATCAATGCGGTCGAAATAGTCTTGCTGCGCCAGGGCTGCGTAGGCGTTGACCACGCCCGGGTCGAAGCCGATGCCGAGGATGGCGGTGATGTTTTTCTGTTGGCACTCTTCGAGGTGTTTCCACTCGTAGTTGCCGTACCAGGGCGGCGTTTCGCAGACTTTGCCGGGCTCTTCGTGGATGGCGGTATCCAGGTAAGCCACGCCGGTGTCGATGCACGCACGCAGGACAGACATGTTGAGGAACGAGGAGCCGACGTTGATCACGATCTGCGATTCGGTCTCCAGAATCAGCGACTTGGTCGCTTCGATGTCCAGCGCGTTCAGGGCATAGGCCTTGATCTCCGCAGGCTGCTTGAGGCTGCCTTTGGCGTTGACGCTGTCGATGATGGCCTGGCACTTGGAGATGTTACGCGACGCGATAGCAATACGACCGAGTTCGTCGTTGTGCTGCGCGCACTTGTGGGCCACCACCTTGGCGACACCTCCCGCACCAATGATAAGAACGTTCTTCTTCAATTTTTTCCTCTCTCGTTTGTGCCAGCGTCAGGAAAGGCTGGACAGGTAATCGTCAAAACCAAACTCACGAACCACCTCGACTGTACCGTCGAGTTGTTTCACTGCGATGGACGGCATTTTCAGGCCGTTGAACCAGTTCTTCTTGACCATGGTGTAACCCGCCGCATCCACGAACGACAGCCGATCGCCGATGGTCAACGGACGATCGAATCGATATTCCCCGAAGATATCCCCCGCCAGGCAGGATTTGCCGCACACCATGTAGGTGTGATCGCCCTCGCTCGGGGCCAGCTTGGCGTCGAGGCGATAGATCAGCAGATCGAGCATGTGCGCTTCGATGGAGCTGTCGACCACGGCCAGGTGTTTGCCGTTGTACAGGGTGTCGAGCACGGTGACTTCCAGCGAAGCGCTCTGGGTGATCGCCGCCTCGCCCGGTTCCAGATACACCTGCACGCCGTATTTCTGCGAAAACGCCTTCAGGCGCGCACAGAATGCGTCCAGTGGATAGCCTTCGCCGGTGAAATGGATGCCGCCGCCGAGGCTGACCCACTCGACTTTATGCAGCAGATGGCCGAAACGCTCTTCGATGGTCGACAGCATCTGGTCGAACAGGCTGAAGTCGCCGTTTTCGCAGTTGTTGTGGAACATGAAGCCGCTGATCTGCTCGATCACCTGTTCGATCTTTTCGGGGTCCCATTCGCCCAGACGGCTGAACGGACGCGCCGGATCGGCCAGCAGATAATCGGAGCTACTGACCTGCGGATTCACGCGCAGGCCGCGCACTTTGTCGGCACAGGCCGGGGCATGGCGCTGCAGTTGGCTGATGGAGTTGAAGATGATCTTGTCGCAATTGGCGAGCATCTCTTCGATCTCGTCGTCTGCCCAGGCGACGCTGTAGGCGTGGGTTTCGCCTTCGAACTTCTGGCGACCCAGCTTCAGCTCATAAAGAGAAGAAGACGTGGTGCCGTCCATGTACTGCTGCATCAGGTCGAACACCGACCAGGTCGCGAAACACTTGAGTGCCAGCAGGGCTTTCGCACCGGAGTGCTCGCGCATGTACGCGATCTTCTCCATGTTGCGCAGCAGCTTTTCTTTATCGATGAGGTAGTACGGCGTTTTGATCATTTCGTGGCCTCCAGCAATGCCAGCCGAAAAAGGACGGGGATTGTGCCTTCACTCGAAAGGGATCGAAAGGGTAAAACCGTTTTTTTGCCGCTTTATGCGACGTTCGTGACCCAATTCTGGCTCTATCGACTATTTGTTTTCACTTGAGCGTTCAGCAGGGGCAGGGTCACCTTCGCAGGAGGATGCGGCATGCGCGTGACAGTGACCCCAGTAGTGCCTGTCAAAGCGCGGAAAACTCTTTTATGCTTTGCATTGAATACGTATGCAAATTGCCCCAATAACAACCAGCCGGAGACAAGACCGTGGCGAGTGAATACGAAACGTTGGGAATGCCGTCCTTTCGACTGGATGGCAAAGTCGCGCTAATTACCGGAGCGGGTACGGGAATCGGCGCCGGGACGGCGCTGGCGTTCAGTGCGGCGGGGGCCGAGGTGGTACTGGTGGCCCGAACGCAATGCAATCTGGATCAGGTCGCCGAGGTCATTCGCGGCAGGGGTGGCCAGGTCACCACGGTGGTGTGCGACGTGACAAATCGCGTAGCGATTCGCGACGTGATCAGCGCACTTCCCAGGCTGGACATTCTGGTGAACAACGCCGGTATCAATTTTCCGGAGCCGATGCTTGAGGTGACGGATGAACACCTGGACATCGCGATCGATCTCAACGTCCGCGCCTGCTTCGTGACCGCGCAGGCCGCGGTGCGCAAGATGCTGGGGAATAGCGGGCCGGACACCGGGGTGATCATCAATGTGTCGTCACAAATGGGCCATGTCGGGTCGCCCAATCGCACGGCGTATTGCATGACCAAACATGCCGTGGAAGGGCTGACCAAAGCCATGGCCGTCGAGCTGGCGGAACGTGGCATACGGGTCAACACGCTGTGCCCGACATTCGTCGACACGCCCATGGTGCGCAAGATCGTGGACACCCCCGAGAAGGAAGCGTTTCTGGTCTCGAAGATCCCCATGGGGCATATGGCGAAGATGGAGGACATCATCGGCGCCGCGCTCTATCTCGCAGGCCCTTCAGCCAGGATGGTGACCGGTACGTCGCTGAAAGTGGACGGCGGCTGGACCGCTCAGTAAGGCGCTCGCCACCTCTACGACAACAGGGTGGCGAACCGGCTCAGTCGCGCTCGAACGTCTTGCGCTGCGCACTGAAGGCCATGAGCGCGCGATCCCGCCACGCCCGCCGCGTTGCAAGCTGATCGTGCGCCAAAAACGCGCGACGCTGGACTTCGACGTTCGCGATCAATTCCGGGCTCCATTCCTGCTCGTGGCTGCGGGAATCGGCGATGCCGCGATAGAGCGGACCGAGACGTTGCGCATAATCCGCCACGCCGCCCACCGCGTTGAGGTCGATCGTTTCGAACGGCCCCATGAACGACCAACGCCAACCGAGGCCGTCGCGCACCGTTTTGTCGATGTCCTCGCAGCTCGCGACGCCGTCCTCCACCAGCGCCCAGGCTTCGCGCAGCAGCACCGCCTGCAGGCGATTGAGTACGAAACCCGCGACCTCTTTACGCACATGGACCACGCTTTGGCCCACGGCGTCCATCAGGGCGGCAGTAAAATCGACCACCTCGGGCGCGGTTTCGGGGGAGGGCACGATTTCGACCACCGGCACCAGATACGGCGGGTTGACGGGGTGAGCGATGACGACCCTTGGGGTGATGTTCAGGCCCAGGGCGAAGGCTGACGCCGGGATGCCCGACGTCGAGCTGCCGATGATCAGGTCCGGCGCGGCGACGGCGTCCAGCTCCAGCATCAGGGCGCGTTTGACGTCGGTGCGTTCCAGAATCGATTCCTGCACATAAATGGCGCCTTCCACGGCCTGCGCGAGGGTCTCGCAAACGGTCAGCCGCGACAGGATGGTCTCGGCCGATTCGCTCAACAGCCCATGGGTGGTCAGGTCGCCGATCTGCTGTTCGATCAGCGGCACGGCCGCGTTGGAAATTGCCGGGTTGGTGTCGTAAATCCGCACGTTCAACCCGGCCCGGGCAAACACCAGCGCCCATCCGGAACCGACCAGGCCAGCGCCGACAATGGCAACGGGGCGACCTTGGGTCAGGGTTTCAAGTTCATGTTTCATGGCTCACCTTCTTATCGTTATGTCGTCTGGGAGGCTGAGGAAATCGCTGCGAATGCTTGTTTGAATACGTATGCGCCAGAGTCTAGGAGCGCTCTTTCAGCGTGGTCAAGGGGAGTGGCGAGACGCCAAGAATCACAGGGCAGTGAAATCTGACAACTTTTTCACGATGGCCAACGGCAGGTTCAGCCATCATTCGTTCATCGTTCAGGCGACAAAATGTCGCAATCGCTTCGAGGCGAGTAAGATAGGCCCCCTGATTTTTCGTCTCCCCCCATTTTTCTCGGAAGGATCCTGCGTCGAGTGTCGTGCGAAACGACCTCCGGGGCGTCCTTTCGAGCCGGTATTGATAGAGCAAATAGAGAAAAGGCGATTACTGATGACCAAGACCTCGCGACCTTTGTATATCTCCTACGCTGGCCCGTCGTTGCTGGAGATGCCACTCCTCAACAAGGGCAGTGCATTCACGCCCCAAGAGCGTGTGGATTTCAACCTGATCGGCCTCTTGCCGCAGAACGTCGAAACCATCGAAGAACAGCTGACCCGCGTATACAGCCAATACCAGCAGTGCGCGAGCGATCTGGACAAGCACATCTACCTGCGGTCGATCCAGGACAACAACGAGACCCTGTTTTTCCGCCTGCTGGATTCGCATCTGGAAGAGATGCTGCCGATCATTTACACCCCGACCGTGGGCCAGGCGTGTCAGGAATTCTCCAAGATCTACCGCACCCATCGCGGCCTGTTCATTTCCTACCCGGATCGTGACCGCATCGACGACATCCTGCGCAGCGCGACCAAAGATCGCATCAAGATCATCGTGGTCACCGACAGCGAACGCATCCTGGGCCTGGGCGACCAGGGCATCGGCGGTATGGGCATCCCCATCGGCAAACTGTCGCTCTACACCGCGTGCGGCGGCATCAGCCCGGCTTACACCTTGCCGATCGTGCTGGACGTGGGCACCAACAATCAGGAATTGCTGGACGACCCGATGTACATGGGCTGGCGCAATAAACGTGTGACTGGCAAGGAATACGAAGACTTCATCGCGCTGTTCATCGAGGCCGTTCAACGCCGCTGGCCAGACGTGCTGCTGCAGTTCGAAGACTTCGCCCAGACCAATGCCATGCCGTTGCTGGAGAAGTACCGCGACGAACTGTGCTGCTTCAACGACGACATCCAAGGCACCGCCTCGGTTGCCGTCGGCACGCTGCTCGCGGCGTGCAAGGCCAAAAACGAAACTCTCGGCCAGCAGCGCGTGGTGTTCCTGGGCGCCGGTTCTGCCGGTTGCGGGATTGCCGAGCACATCATCGCGGCGATGGTCATCGAAGGACTGAGCGAAGCCGAAGCGCGCAAACGCGTGATGATGGTCGACCGTTTCGGCCTGCTCACCGACAGCATGGACAACCTGTTGGACTTCCAGAAAAACCTGGCGCAGAACGCCGGTGACGTGGCGGGCTGGTCGTCTGCCGAAGGCTACCCAGGCTTGCTGGACGTGGTCACCAACGGCAAACCGACCGTGCTGATCGGCGTGTCGGGGCAGCGTGGCCTGTTCACCGAACAGATCATCCGCGAAATGCACAAGCACTGCGCCAAGCCGCTGGTGATGCCACTGTCCAACCCGACCTCCAAAGTGGAAGTCACGCCACAGGAAGTCCTGACCTGGACCAACGGCGACGCACTGGTCGCGACCGGCAGCCCGTTTGCCCCCGTCACCGTAGGCGATCGCACGTTCCATATCGCTCAGTGCAACAACTCCTACATCTTCCCGGGCATCGGCCTGGGCGTCATTGCAGCAAAAGCCACACGCATCACCGACAAAATGCTCATGGCTGCGTCGAATGCACTGGCCGAATGCTCGCCGATGGTCACCGGCAAAGGCGATGCAGTCCTGCCGCCGCTCAAGGAAATCCAGACCGTCAGCAAGAAAATCGCCCTGGCTGTTGCCAAACAGGCGCAAGCTGAAAACGTCGCGCTGGAAACCACCGAAGAGATGCTGATTGACGCCATCGAGCGTCATTTCTGGATGCCGAACTACCGCAGCTATCGTCGTAGTGCGGTGTAAGCGAGGTATGAGCTCTCGGATTCTCACATAACGGTAAGCGCTGCTCAGGCGGATTCTACACATCGTCTGCCGCGTATCTGCAACCGCCCCACAACAATGTGGGGCGTTTTTTTAGACCGCGCTGAGACGATCAACCATGTCCGGGAATTTATCGACCAGCCTGATGAGTAGCGCTGCCTGAGCGTTGGGCTTTGACTTTTCCTGCTCCCAGTTACGCAGTGTGCTGGGGCTGGTGCGAATGCGTCTGGCGAATACGTTCTGGGACATATGCAACCGCTCCCGCAGCGCGATGATTTCCTGAGCCGAAATGTCCGGCGCTGGGTTTTCCGGGAACGTATCGCTACGCAGGGTGATTTTTCCTTGACGATGCTCGGCCATTTCCTCGACCCCTTGCATCATTTCTGCGAATAGATCTCGCTTCTTGCTCATTGCATGCCCCGTTTCTTCAGTTCCGAATGGATGGCTTCCTTTAATTGCCGTTCTTGATCGGAAGTCAGGTTCTCAAGCTCGTTTTTGTCATAGATCGAAAACATCCAGAATTGGCCGTCACTGAGCAGCCAGTAATAGATCACTCTCAGCCCACCTCGTTTGCCTTTGCTCCGTCGCAAATCGGGCCACCGCAGCTTCCGGAATCCTCCGGTTCTCGGCATCAGGTCGCCCATCGTAGGGTTTGCCATCAACGCTAACTGAAGCGCGCGATAAGCTTCTTCGTCGAAATAGTCGGGACGGAGGCGGTTGAAAACCGACGTTTCAAAAAATACAGCATCCATAGAAGTGTACGCAAATTGATTATGGTGGTGGGTGGGGCCGCTACCCTACCTATCGTCCACCGCTCTCTCATTCGGATTTTTGCCACGATTTGTTGCGCAGATTTTTCAGCGCCAAAAGCCGTCAAACCCCACCTTTTGTTCTCATCCTTTTCACAAAAAATTGATGGCCAGCTGCCTAAAGTTTGCGACGTCGAAGAAGCGTTTTTTCGTTTCTGGTCGGCACTTTCTCCTTTAGGCACGCAGACCCCCCATGCTGAACGTTAAAGCAGTTCGTCCCGAGCTCGTGACCGTGCTCGCCAGTGTGTTCTTGTTGGTCGGTTTTAACCTGACGCTCTGGCAGCATCTGTTCGCTATTACCGGTTTGAACGGTAAGGGGTTGCTCTTGCGGGGCGCCTTCGCGTTGATGGTGTTCTGCGCCTTTAATATGGTGCTGACGTTGTTTGCGTTCAGAAACGTATTGAAACCGGTATTGATCGCCTTATTCATGATCAGTGCGGGTGTGGCGTATTACATGGGCGAATACGGGGTGATGATTGATGCCGGCATGTTTCGTAACTTCGCTGAAACCAATGTCACTGAAGTGCAGGGGTTGTTGTCGTTAAACCTGTTAGTTCATCTATTGTTCTTGGGGGTGGTGCCCTCGGTCATTCTCTGGAAAGTTCCGGTCAATTACCGTCGCTGGCCGCGCGAAGTGCTCAGTAAAGTCGTGGTCAGTGCGGTGTGTGCCTGTGTCATGGGTGGCGTAGCCTTATTGAACTATCAAGGCCTGTCGTCGCTGTTTCGCAATCATCATGAATTGCGTCTGATGGTGGTGCCGAGCAATTACATCGGGGCGTCGGTGGGGTATCTGAGCGAACAGATCAAATCGGCGCAGAAGCCTTTCGTCAGCATCGGCCAGGACGCGCAACTGGCCAGCGACTGGCAGCAACACACACGCAAGTCGCTGACCGTGCTGGTGGTCGGCGAGAGCGCGAGGGCCGAGAACTTCGGCATCCTCGGCTACAACCGCGATACCACGCCTGAATTGAAGAAAGAGCGCGGACTGCTGACCTTCACCGACGTGCATTCCTGCGGCACGGAAACCGCCGTGTCAGTGCCGTGCATGTTTTCCAACATGGGGCGCAAGGATTACGACGCCAGTACGGCGAGGAACGAAGAGGGCGTGCTCGACGTGCTCAAGCGCGCAGGGCTCGACGTGATCTGGCGTGATAACCAGTCGGGCTGCAAGGGCACCTGCGACCGCGTGACCTTGCAGGATGTCAGCAACCTGCAAGACCCGGTGCTGTGCGCCAACCATGAGTGCCGTGACGAAATCCTTTTGCAAGGCCTGCAGCACTTCATCGACACGCTGGATAAAGACACGGTATTGGTCTTGCACCAGATGGGCAGTCACGGTCCTGAATACTTCAAGCGTTATCCGAAAGCGTTTGAGAAGTTCACGCCGGTGTGTGAAAGCAACGCCCTGAACAACTGTTCTCGGGAAAGTATCGTCAACGGTTACGACAATACGTTGTTGTACACCGATCATGTGTTGGCGACGCTCATCGATCTCTTGCGCAGCAACCAGAATAAAGTGGACACGGCCATGTTGTATATGTCCGATCACGGCGAGTCACTGGGCGAATACAATTTGTTCCTCCACGGCACGCCTTATATGTTGGCGCCGGATCAGCAGAAACATGTCCCACTGGTGGCATGGTTCTCTGACAATTATCAGCAGTCGTTCGCGGTGGACACCCATTGTTTGCAGAAGGAGCGCGATGCACCGTTGAGCCAGGACAATCTGTTCCATTCGATGTTGGGGCTGTTGAAGGTCAAGACCCGCGTTTATAACCCGGCGCTGGACATGTTCGCCGGTTGCCGGGGGATTTATACGGACGGGGTACTGGCCAATGAGTGACCCCACGACCGAGAAGCACCAGGCACAACGTTACGTGCAGCACCATGAACAGGGCCTGGCCAGACGCCTGAGCTTATGGCGCGACGCGCAATTGGCGCGTCAGGCGCTGCGCGATGCGGGCGAGCCGGGGCTGGTGCTCGACGTTCCGGCGGGGTCCGGGCGTTTCTGGCCGGTGTTGGCCGAACATTCCAATCGCGTGATCCTGGCAGCCGATCCCTCGACTGACATGCTTGAAATCGCTGAAGCGCAGTCCAGCGCCGAGGTGCGCAAGCGCATTCGCACGTTCCAGAGCTCGGCGTTGCCCATCGGGCTGTCGGAAAACGCCGTGGACTGCATCTTTTGCATGCGCCTGTTTCATCACGTGGCGGACCGGGAACAACGTCAGGCGATTCTCGAAGAGTTTTACCGCGTGACCCGCGACACGGCCATCGTCGCGCTGTGGGTCGACGGCAACCTCAAGGCGTGGCGGCGCAGACGCCAGGAAGGCCAGAGACAGGCAGCGGAGGGTGCTGCGTCAGTGCGTAACCGTTTCGTGGTGTGCCGTGCCGACATCGAGTCTGAATTCGCCGAAGCAGGGTTCCGCATCGTTGGCCACCATGACTTTCTGCCCGGCTATGCCATGTGGCGCGTTTACGTGTTGCGCAAGCACGGTTGAGCGATCCGATGGACGGTTGCGCTCCAGGCCTGCGGCGCCAAACACGGAAGATGAAGTTGTTCGAGACTTGCAGGACGGATGCCCGGTAAACGCTCAGAGCGATATATACTGCGCGCCATTCTTCAAGGGAGAGCCGTGTGGCCATCGATATTCACTGGATTCGCGACGACGACAGCCTCGCCCGACACTGCGCACAGTGGCAGACGCTGCCATTCGTGGCCCTCGACACCGAATTCATGCGGGTCGATACCTTCTACCCCATCGCCGCCCTGTTGCAGATCGGCGATGGCTCGCGCGCCTACCTGATCGACCCGTTGCTGATCAACGAGTGGAAACCGCTGGCCGCTCTGTTGGAAAACCCTGACGTCATCAAAGTCGTTCACGCCTGCAGCGAAGACCTCGAAGTCCTGCTGCGCCTGACCGGCAGCCTGCCCGCACCGCTGTTCGATACCCAACTGGCCGCGGCCTATCTGAACCTGGGGTTCTCGATGGGCTACTCGCGGTTGGTGCAGGAAGTCCTGAACATCGAACTGCCCAAAGGCGAGACCCGCTCGGACTGGCTGCAACGCCCGCTGTCGGACACTCAGATCAGCTACGCCGCCGAAGACGCCGTGCACCTGGCCGAGGTCTACAGCCTGCTGCGCCCGCGCCTGTCCGACGAAAAATACGCCTGGGTGCTGGAAGACGGCGCCGAACTGGTCGCCAACCTGCGCCGCGAAACTGATCCTTACGAGGTCTACCGCGATGCCAAGCTGGCGTGGAAGCTGTCCCGCGCCCAGCTGAATGTGTTGCGTGAACTCTGCGCCTGGCGCGAGCAGCAGGCCCGGTTGCGCAATCAGCCGCGCAACCGGGTGCTGCGTGAACATTCATTGTGGCCGTTGGCCAAGAGCCAGCCCGACAACCTCGTGGCGCTGGCAAAAATTGAAGACATGCACCCCAAGACCGTGCGTCAGGACGGCGAATTCCTGCTCGACCTGATCAAGAAAGCCGGCAGTGTCTCCCCTGATCTGTGGCCGCCTGCTTTGCCCGAGCCGCTGCCGATCGAAGCCTCGAACGTCCTCAAAAGCCTGCGCGCCATTGGCCAGCAGCAGGCCGAGCGCCTCGACATGGCGCCCGAGCTGATGCTGCGCAAGAAAACGCTCGAAGCCTTGCTCAAGACCGGTTTCCCTGACGGTCCCTATAAACTGCCCGATTCGCTGCGTGGCTGGCGCCGCGAATTGATGGGCCAGAAGCTGCTCGACAGCCTGGCCAACGCCGGAGAACAGCCTTGAAACGTATTTGCTCCATCTACCGCAGCCCCCGCCGTAACGAAATGTACCTCTATGTGCTCAAGAGCGATGCGCTCGAGCGCGTGCCGGTCGAACTGCTGGGCGCCTTCGGCAAACCGCAGCACGCGTTCGATCTGGTCCTCTCGCCGGAGCGCGTTTTGGCCCGTGAAGACATTCATGCCGTGCTGGCCAACCTGGAAAAGCAGGGCTATCACCTGCAAATGCCACCGGCTGAAGACGAGTACATCGAGCATTTGCCTGAAGAGTTGCTGCGCCGCAACGACCCGGTCTGACCGATTTTCGACCCTGCAATCCATCGCAGGGGTTTACCGGACCGCTGAAAGTGCCTGGCCCGCTTTTTTTAATCGAGCGTCGTGGCCAGACGTCTTGCGGTCGCATGTCCTGTTTTGTTGAGTTTTGAATCCATGCGCGTTCTGATCGCCGAACACGATTACGCTGTTTACACCGAACTCCTTCGCCACGCTGCGCCCGACCTTGAAGTGCTGAGCAGTGGTGATTCCGCCGAACTGTCGAAAATGGCTGCCGACACGCCGATCTGGCTCGGCCAGCCCGATGTGCTGGCCAACCTGCTGCGCCAGGGGCACAGGCCTCAATGGCTGCAATCGACCTGGGCTGGCATCACCCCTTTGCTCGCCCCTGGCCTCAACCGCGACTACCGATTGACCCGAGCCGTGGGCATTTTCGGTCAGGTGATGGCTGAATTCGTGCTGACTTACATGCTGGTGCACGAACGTGAAGTGCTGGCGCGGCTGGTGAGCCAGGTCGAGCGCAAATGGGACGACCGCATGGGCCACAGCCTTAGCGGGCGCAAGGCGCTGATCGTTGGCACGGGCGACATTGGTGTCAGCGTGGCGCACTTCCTTCAGCCGTTTGGTGTGCAGGTGTCTGGCGTCGCATCGAGTGCCAGGACGCAGGCACCGTTTGTGGAAGTCGGTTCGATGGAGGACCTGCCGCGTCTGGTGGCTGAGGCCGATTTCGTCATCAACCTGCTGCCCAATACGCCGCAGACCCACGATGTTTACGACGCCAAGCTCTTTGCGCAATTCAAGCCCTCGTCGTTGTTCATCAACGTGGGGCGCGGCGTGGCGGTGGTCGATGCCGATCTGGTCAATGCGCTGAAAGAAGGCCACTTGGCAGGCGCGGTGATCGACGTGTGCCGGCAGGAGCCGCTGCCGCAGCGCCACCCGTTCTGGACCGCATGGGGCCTGCTGTTGACCGGCCACAGCTCAGCGCCGACATCGCCTCCGGCCATGATCCAGTTGTTCGTCGACAACCTGAAGGCGTTCAACACGGGCGAACCGCTGCGCGGATGGGTGGATTTCGTGAAGGGGTATTGAGGCAGGATCCCGATCTGACAGGGGCGCCGCAATGTTCGCGGCCTGACGCGGACCTGAGTGTAGGAGTGAGCTTGCTCGCGATAGCGGGATATCTGGCGACCATTAGCGCCTGATCTATCACTATCGCGAGCAAGCTCACTCCTACAGGCTACGTGTCTGCGTTGAGACCGGAGGTGTCCGGTCCCATGACGATGACAACAGCCTTACAAACTGAAATCCCCTTCCGCCGCCAATTCCGCCACCGGGCGGCGTGGGCTTGGGGTTTCGCGGGCTTGCAGGTATTCCGGCAAGGCGGATTTGTCGCCGAGCTTACCGATGGCGACGGCTGCATGAATGGCGTAATCGTCCGGAATCTTCAATTCCTTGCGCGTCCGCGCCTGATCGAACCCGGCCATGCCGTGGGTATGCCAGCCGCTCAGGCTCGCCTGCAGCGCCAGATAGCCCCAGGCCGAGCCGGTGTCGAAGGTGTGCCACAGCGCAGGTGTTTCTTCGCTGGCGCCCGGTGCGGTGAAGGTGGTCTTGGACAGCACGATGACCAACGCCGAGGCATGCTGCGCCCAGCCCTGGTTGAACTCCACCAGCAGACTCAGAAAACGCGCCCAGTTCGGCGTGTCGCGGCGCGCGTAGAGAAAACGCCACGGCTGCGAGTTATACGCCGACGGCGCCCAGCGTGCGGCCTCGAAAAAGCTCAGCAGAGTGTCTTGCGGGATGCTCTCGCCGGTGAAAGCGCGAGGCGACCAGCGCTCGGGGAATTGTGGGTGAATGGCGTAGTCGGCAATGCGGGAATTGTCGCTCATGGGATTTCCGGTCCTGAGAAAGTGAAGTGACCGCCCGCCAGCAAGCGTGGCGAATGTGATCACCGAGTGGGATCAATCGGATGGGCCGTGGACGGCAGGCATCGTCGAAACAGGATGAGTCTGATGCGGCGGTCGCGAGGGCATGGCACCCGTATTCGCGAGGGCCTAAAGCTACTGCGCCTGCCGGGCGGTGACAAGCCCGGGCTTACCGACAGTCGCCAGCGCTTGGCCCACGTCCCCTGTGCCACTAGACTGGCGGCCTTTTCATGACCCGATACCGATGCCGCGAACCCATGGCCGCAAAACCTGAACCGTTCTGGATGCGCAAAACCCTTGACCAACTCGACCCGGTCGAATGGGAGTCCCTGTGCGACGGCTGCGGCCTGTGCTGCTTGCAAAAGCTCGAAGACGAGGACGACGGCAGCGTCTACTACACGCGCATCGCCTGCCAACTGCTCGACCTGAAGACCTGCCAGTGCACCGATTATCCGAATCGTCGCGCGCTGGTGCCGGATTGCATTCAACTCACGCCGGGTCAAGCCGATGAATTCAAGTGGTTGCCGCCGACGTGCGGTTACCGGTTGGTCAGCGAAGGCAAGGACCTTCCGCCCTGGCACCATTTGGTGTGTGGGGATCGGGAGCAGGTGCACAAGCAGCGTATTTCCCAATCCGGCCGGATGCTCAGTGAGAAGAACGTCGCTGAAGACGACTGGGAGGATTACCTGATCTTTCGCGCCGGCTGAGCGGTAGTGAGCTAACCCCGATCCAAAAGCCTGTCGCAACAGGAGTGGTCTACTCGTGCGTTATCAACTGCCGCTGTGTGCTGTCACGCTTGCCGTTGGCCTGGTGCTGTCTGTTCCGGCCAGCGCCGCGAAGCACGTTGATCTGGATTATCACGTCAGCTTGCTGCCGCAACGCGATCAGGCGCAGGTGCGTTTGACGCTGGAGCAGGGGAGTGTCGTCCGCAGCCTGGACTTGAATCTGGGCGAGAAAGGCTATTTCAGCGACTTCACCGCCGATGGCCAATGGGCCGTGGGGCCGGATGGGCGGGGTGTCTGGAAACCAGCGTCGGGCAAAGCCACGCTGACCTGGCGGGTGAAGATCAATCGCCCTGCGCCCGACACCTCCCTGGAAAAACCGCGCTACGCCAGCCGCATGACCCCCGATTGGGCGTTGTTCCGCGGCGAAGACCTAGTGCCCCGCGCGCATCTCGATCAGCAAGACGGCGTGCGCTTGCACGCGCGTTTGACCCTCGATCTGCCGCCTGGCTGGAACAACGTTGAAAGCTCATGGCCGCGGATCGGCAAGAACCGCTTTCGCATCGACAACGTGTCACGTCTGTTCGACCGGCCCTCGGGCTGGATGCTGGCGGGGTCTCTGGTCAATCGTCGCGCGCACTTGGGCGATACCGACGTCACCGTCAGCGTACCGAAGGGGCAGGGCATGCGGCGGATGGAGACCTTGACCCTGCTGACCTTCGTCTGGCCGAAGCTGCAGGCCGTCTTCCCGCGCACGCCAGGCAAGCTGCTGGTGGTCGGCGCGGCGGACGGCATGGCACGCAACGCCAGCGCCGGTCACGACTCGATCTACCTGAACGCCAGCCGACCGGTGATCAGCGAGAGTGGCGCCAGCCCGCTGCTGCGCGAATTGGTGCAGGTCTTCGCGCGCATTCACACCCGGGACCGCAGCGAATGGATTCGCGCAGGCATCGCTGAGTATTACGCGGTCCAATTGCTGCGACGCGCCGGGGGCATGAGCGAGGATCGGTATCAGGACTGGCAATCGATCATGACCCGGGTCGGACGCAAGGCGACGACGTTACGCGGCGAGCACGTTGACTCGGCCATGACGGCCGGTGCGGCGTTGCTGATGGGGGCGTTGGATCAGGAAATCCGGCAAAAAAGCGATGACCAGAAATCCCTCGACGACGTGGCGCAGGGTTTGATGCGGATGGGCGCGGTGAGCACCGAGGATTTTCTGCAGCTCAGCGCGGGGGTGATGGGGGAGCCGTCGAAGGTGTTGACGAGTAATTTGCTGCATTAACGATGGTTCTTCCCGTGGCGGCTTACCTGCGGGTTATGGCGACCTCAAGGCCACAACAATCGACCTGCCAGACCCAGCTCGAAGGGTAGGAGTGAGCATGCTCGCGACGAGGCCGGATCAGAAAAAATCCGGGGTGCAACAGACCGTTATCGCGAGCGAGCTCACTTCCACAGGGAATCGCAGCTCAATGAAAGTTTGTGTGAATCACACGCCCTTCGGCCCTTTCACAGCGTCGACTGTGTCCACAATCGCCTCTTCCGCCGCCACTTCAGCCTTGGTTTTCAGCTTGCTCAGCTCGGCGCCAGCCTCATGAATGCGCGCGCGGGCCACGTCCATCTCACTGCGGCTTTTTTCCAGCAGCGCCTTCGCGCCGCAATGGCCGGTAATGCCACGGGCCAGTACCGCGCCACCGATAGCCAGTTGCACCAGACCGAAGATGCCGCCACGACGCAGGCCCTTGCCCATCATCAACACGCCACCGGCCAGCGAGCCGATGCGCTCCCAACCCTGGACGTTCTGCTGAGGCTGGTCGTCAAGCGTGCGTTCGACGCGGTTAAGGATCGGGGTATCGCTCATGATGCGTTCTCCAGGATAAGTAGGGACCTTAAAGCTGACCCCCCCTCTGCCAAACTGTTCAATGCATTTAGCCCCAGGCATTGATCAGGTTCGGTCGGTGTCGCGACCGAATTGAGGACCGGAACGGGTGTTGTTGCCCTTGGCCATGCGGTCGTAAAGCACCACGTTGACCGTGGCAGCCAGGTTCATGCAGCCGGTGGTGGGGATGTACACCACGTCTTCGCACCAGTCGCGAATCTCTTTGTCGAGGGAGCCGTCCTCGGGGCCGAAGATATAGATCGCGCGGTCCGGGTGAGTGTATTCGGGCAAGGAGCGGGCGCCTTCCACCAATTCGACGGCCACCGGCACACAGCCAAGGGGAATGATTTTCTTCAGGTCGTCGATACCGATCAGCGGGATGTCCTGATGGATCTTCTTGGTGTCGGTCACGAAATCCCGCGCTCGCTCGTAGCGTGTGCCGGTGTAAAACACCGACGCCACGCCATAACAGCCCGCCGCACGCATCACCGACCCGACGTTTTCCGGGGATTTGGGGTTGAACAAGCCGATGCAGGCATAGCGTTTGTTGGCCACGGGGGAGGGTGCTCTAAAGGGAAAGCGCGAGATTATACGGGACGGTGCAGCTGTGCGGATGTTTATGCTGTTGTGGGAACCGGCTTGCTGGCGAATACGGTGTACCCGCCCCTGTTGGCGGTCGCTGACACGATGCCTTCGCCAGCAAGCCGGCTCCAGAAGTTCGACGTCGGTCGCAGCTGTTATGACCTATGCACAACCTTGTGGGACCCACCTTGGTGCGGGCGGCGGTCGCACCAGACTGTGTAAAAACGACTGCGGGCTGAGCGCCTTCGGCGTTACGCACATGATGCTGCGTTAAAAACAGACGAAATGCTCATTTAGAACACCTAGAGTCGGTCGCGACCCCGGCCGTTTTTCGCCTGTTTTTGCCTTGCCTCATCATCGCTCGTGACGTTTTTACACACGCTGGCACGAATGCGGGTTGTCACCCACATAGAACGTCCCACAGGGACCGCGGGTCAGTCGTCCTTCTTCATCAGGCCAGCCAGCGCCGCAAACGGATTGTGCGTCGCCTTGGCGGTTTTCGGGCTGCTGTTGGAGCTGTCGGAAAAATACTGTTGGTCGGTGTAACGCGAGTGTTCGTTGTCGTGGCAGTACAGGCAGAGCAGCTCCCAGTTGGAGCCGTCTTGCGGGTTGTTGTCGTGATTGTGATCGCGGTGGTGCACGGTCAGCTCGCTCAGGCGCTTGCCGGAAAACTCACGGGCGCAGCGACCGCAGACGTGCGGGTACATGCGCAGGGCCTTGTCGCGATACCCCATCTCGCGGTCGCGCTGAGCGTCGGCGAGGATGCGGTCAAGCTTGGACGTGTTGGTCGGGGTTCCCGAACTCATGGTGTCACCTGTTTCATGTGCTGAGGGCAATGAAGCGATTCTAGCGCGTTGCGTGCCCCTCAGCCTTTGAGTTTTTCGGCAATCCAGATCGTATGCCTCGTGCCCTTGTTGCCGTGGGCGTAGACCTTGACCTCTTCGGCCTTGAATCCGGCCTTGCGCAGTTTGTCGCTGAAGGCGGCGTCGGCGCTGGCGGACCACACGGCGAGCACGCCCTTGGGGCGCAAGGCGTTGGCACAGGCGGCCAGCCCACCCGCCGAATACAGCCAGCTGTTGGCTTTTTGCGTCAGGCCTTCGGGTCCGTTGTCGACGTCGAGCATGATGGCGTCGAAACCTTGGGGTTCGCTTTTCAGCACCAGGGCGACGTCCTGGACGACGACCTTGGCGCGCGGATCCCGCAACGGATTGCCCGATTTCTCACCCAGCGGGCCGCGATTCCACTCGACCACACCGGGTACCAGCTCGGCCACCACCACCTCGCCGTTTTTGCCCAGATGCTTGAGGGCCGAGGCGAGGGTGAAACCCATGCCAAGGCCGCCGATCAGTACCCGAGGCTGAGCCCGCGAGGCGACTTTTTTGCAGGGGATCTCTGCCAGCGCGTCTTCGGAGCCGTGCATGCGGGTGTTCATCAGCTGGCCGCCGTCGCCGCCCTGAATCTTGATCACGAAGTCTTCGCCGTATTCGAACAGGCACAAGGCGCCGCGATTGTCGGGGATCGGAGTGGTGTCGAGCAGAACGAAACGTTTCATGGCGGACTCGGTAGAAGCGTGGGAGGGTGGGGCGCGCAATTTGTCAGCGCACGAAGCGCCGGGCAGGCGTAGTCTGAGCGTCCCGACAGAAGATTGGCAGAGGAGGCCAACGATGAAACGGTCCATTCTAGCGGCGATTGCCGTGGCGGCGCTCGGCACATCGCAGGTATTTGCCGAAAGCCTGCAACCTGTCCTGACGGCCCCCGAACCCATTGCCGCGACCTCGGGGTCGCCCGGCACGGCCACGCCAACCCCCTATCCACAAGTCTCGCCACCCAGCGTTCCTCGCGCGGGCGGGCAGGGCAATCCGCCGTTACTGCCGAAAATCCCGCAGCCAGGTCCGCCAAAAGACGACGAGCCGTTGCCAGGCTTGCCGCCGCCTGCCAAGCCGAATCCTTGATCCAGGGTCGCCCGTCATTTTGAAACGGTGGGAGATTCTATGATTGCTGGCAAACCGCATTCGCCAGAGAGCCGGCTCCCACAGGGGTCATGCATAGGTCAT
>NZ_DDHJ01000004.1:640058-1004993 GCF_002338065.1 Pseudomonas sp. UBA1879
AAGCTCACTCCCACAGGTGGAAGTGAGCGAACCCGGACTACTCCTGCTGCGCCAACACCTGCCCATCCATCATTCGCAGGCGCTTGGACATGGCGATGGCAATTGCGCGAATGATCTTGGCCGCGACTTTCGGCGCTTCGTTGAGCATCTTGTCCAGCGAGTCCTTGCCCAGATTCAACAGGGTGCAGGCTGAGGCCGCGACACAACTGGCCGAGCGGCGTTCGCCATCCAGCACGGCCATTTCGCCAAACGCCCGACCGCTGCGCAGGGTCGCGGTCTCCACCGGTTTTCCCTCGCCGTTGCGTTTCTGCACCGACACCGTGCCCGAATGGATGATGCACATGAAGGTGCCCGCGTCGCCTTCACTAAAGATCGCTTCGCCTTTGTCGATGCTGCTGATGCTGAAGTAACCCGCTGCCGCGGAAAAGTCCGCCGGGGTGAGTGCGAGGAACAGACCGCAGTCCATCAGCATCTCGCGGATTTCATTGTTCAGTGAGGATGAAGTCGGCATGGCATGTTCTTGTTCAATGTTGAAAAAATGACCTCTGAAGCGGCGCAGGGCGACTGGCTGCCTCGCGCCGCCCGATCGGCCCGGCGGGGGGCCTCAGGCCAACTGCAAGACCTTGAAGATAAAGCCGTATTCGAGCGCTACGTCACGCAATCCCTGATACCGCCCGCTCATCCCGCCATGCCCGGCGCCCAGTTCGGTCTTGAGCAGCAGCAGGTGATCGTCGGTCTTGGTGTCGCGCAATTTGGCCACCCACTTCGCCGCCTCCCAATACTGCACCCGGCTGTCGTTATACCCGGCAATCACCAGCATCGCCGGGTACGCCTGCGCGCTGACATTTTCGTACGGCGCGTAGCCCTTGATCCGAGCGTAGACCTCGGGTTCCTGGGGGTTGCCCCATTCATCGTATTCGGTCACGGTCAGCGGCAGGTCAGGGTCGAGCATGGTGTTGAGGACGTCGACGAACGGCACCTCGGCAATCGCTGCCTTGAACAACTCAGGGCGTTGATTCACTACCGCGCCGATCAACAGGCCCCCGGCACTGCCGCCGCTGATCACCAGTTTTTCGGCCGAGGTCAGGTTTTCCGCAATCAAATGTTCGGCACAGGCAATGAAATCGCTGAACGTGTTCTGTTTGTGTTCCTGTTTGCCACTTCGGTACCAAGCCTCGCCCAGTTCGCCGCCACCGCGCACATGGGCGATGGCGAAGGCGACGCCACGGTCCAGCACGCTCAAGCGTGCGTGAGAGAACCACGGGTCCAGGCTCTCGCCATAAGCCCCATAACCGTACAGATACAGCGGCACCGGCTGGCCGGCCAATTCGCGTTTGACCACAAGACTGATCGGCACCTGCGTGCCATCGGCGGCGGTCGCCCACAGGCGCTGGCTCACGTAGGCATCGGCGTCGAATACGCCAAGCACCGGCGTTTCCTTGAGGACGATTTGTTCCCCGGTGGCGAGGTCCAGCTGTCGCACCTGTGGCGGACGGTTCAGCGATTGATAGCGCAGACGAATCCTGTCGCTCTCGAATTCAAGGGTGTCTTGCACATAGAGGTTGTAGGCCGCGTCCGGCAATTGCACGCGATAGGGCGACCCACCTTGTGGGTGAACTTCGACGATCGGCAGGCCGCCTTCGCGCAGGCTCAAGGTCAAACCACGGGCGTTGAGGCTGAAACCGTCGAGCATCACGCTGTCGCTGTGGGGGATCAGCGTCTGCCAGTCCTTGCGCTCTGGCACGCCGCTCGCCTGCTCAGGCGCGTGGAAGAGGGCGAAGTTGATGCCGTCCTGGTTGCTGCGAATCAGCCAGCTCCAGGCACCGTCGATCAAACCGTGATCCACCGAATATTCATGACCTTCGCTGCGTGGCGCGATGCACACGAACGGCTGATCCGGCGTGCTGGCGTCCAGCACCCAACTTTCGCTGGTGGTCTTGCTGTCCAGGCCCAGTACCAGTTGGCGCTCGGAGCTGGTGCGGTAGCAATGCAGGAAGAAACGTCCGTCCGGCTCGCTGAACACCAGGTCTGCCGAGTCGTTGCCCAGCGTGTGCCGATACAGCTTGTGCGGGCGGTGGGTGTCGTCCAGTTCGCCGAAGAACAGGGTTTGGCTGTCGTTGGCCCAGGTCATGCTGCCGTCGCACGCTTCGAACGGCAGCGCAATGACATCACCGCTGCTCAGTTCTTTGACGTACAGCTGGTAAACCTCTTCGCCGCTGGTGTCGAGGCTGTAGCCCAGTCGCTGGTGATCCGGACTGATGCTGAAGGCGCCGAGAGAGAAAAAGCCGCCATTGGCCAGCACGTTGGGGTCGAGTAGCAGTTCTTCGGCGGTGTCGTCGACGGCCAGTGAATCGTCGGCCGGGCGCGGGCAGCGGTAGTGGCGGGCGTACTCATCGCCCTCAGTGGTGCGGGTGTAATACAGATACGGGCCCCACGGCGAGGGCAGCGACAAGTCGGTTTCCAGGATGCGACCCTTGATCTCTTGAAAGAGGGTTTCGCGCAGGGCCTGCTGATCGGCCAATTGCTGTTCTTGATAAGCGTTTTCGGCCTTGAGGTAAGCGAGGACTTCATCGGTATCGCGATTTTGAAGCCAAGCGTACGGGTCGGCCCCGTCGGCCTTGCGAGCGACAGGGGCGCGGAAATCTGTGTTGGACGATGACATGCTGGGCTCTCTCAAAGGTGAAACAGACCGCTCCGGCGGGTGCCTGCGAAGGCGTGCGGACCGATAACTGAAGCCGGGTAAGCCAGGCTGTCGAAAAGTCGTTATCATAAGCGCCTCTTTACCTGCCTTACCACGGACGTCATGACCGACAACGACTATCTCATTGCCTGGGGCCTTTACGCATTCGCTGCGTTGGGCTGTCTGTTGGTGTGGTTCAAGCTGACCGGCTGGATGTGGCGCTACCTGCGTGAACCGCTTCGCGTGATCGGTGCGGTCCTGCTGTTCTGCCCGACCATCGTCGACCCGGCCAAGGAAATCTACGCCCCGGCGCTGGCCATCAGCGTTCTGGACCTTGGGCTCAAGGTCGGCAACAACGTCTGGCGGGCGGCGCTCGACCTGTCCACTTACGGCGCGATCGCCTTGGGCCTGTACGTCGTGTTTGCGCTGATCCGCTTGCCCTTCCTGCGCAAGAAAAAAGCCCGTCAGGCCCACGCAGACGCCGCTGCCGCACAGGCGGCTGCCGAGCAGAAGCCGCATGCCGACGATGATGAGCCGTTCGCTACGCAAGGCCCTTCACGTTTCGCCAGCCCTGCGGCGCCTGCCAACGGCGGCAATGTTGGCCGTCATAGGGTCGAACCCAAACTTTAAGCGTGGCGAGTACGCCTGTAGGCGCGCGCTCGCCCGCGATGCAGTTCTCCAGACACCCGTGTGGTGACTGGCACAACGATTCGCGGGCAAGCCGCTCCTGCAAAAATGATGTGTGTCGTTGAGCGCACCGGGATCCGAGCATGTGTGAACTTCTGGGCATGAGTGCCAACGTACCGACCGACATCGTGTTCAGCTTTACCGGGCTGATGCAGCGCGGCGGTCGCACCGGCCCCCACCGCGATGGCTGGGGCATCGGCTTCCATGAAGGGCGCGGCCTGCGTCTGTTTCAGGACCCGGCCGCCAGCAGCGAATCGGAAGTCGCGCAACTGGTGCAGCGTTACCCGATCAAGAGCGAAGTGGTCATCGGTCACATTCGGCAGGCGAATGTCGGCAAGGTCTGCCTGTCCAACACCCATCCCTTCGTGCGCGAGTTGTGGGGGCGCAATTGGTGCTTCGCCCACAACGGCCAACTGGCGGACTTCCACCCGACCGCGACGTTCTACCGACCGGTGGGGGATACCGACAGCGAAGCGGCGTTCTGCGACCTGTTGAACCGGGTGCGCGAGGCGTTCCCCGAGCCGGTCGAGATCGAACAGCTGTTGCCGACATTGGTCGAAGCCTGCAATGAGTATCGCAGCAAAGGCGTGTTCAATGGCTTGCTCAGTGATGGCGATTGGCTGTTTTGCTTCTGTTCGACAAAGCTCGTGCACATCACCCGACGCGCGCCGTTTGGCCCGGCACGGCTCAAGGATGTCGACGTGATCGTCGATTTTCAGGCCGAAACCACCCCCAACGACGTGGTCACGGTGATTGCCACCGAACCGCTGACCGAAAACGAAACCTGGAACCGCTATGCGCCCGGCCACTGGAGCCTGTGGCGGCGTGGCGAATGCGTGGCCGAAGGCCAATCCGACTGAGAGGGACCTATGCTGCGAAGCTATCTGCGACTGGTGTTGTTCACGGCAGGCCTTTTGATCGGGGTGCAGATTCCCGGCTTCATCAGTGACTACAGCAAACGCGTCGAAGCGCATCTGATGGAAGCGCAACAGAGCCTGCGCGGCTACAGCGACACGGCCGCGCGGTTCTTCAATGGCGACGTGCAGGCGCTGATTCAGCATTACCGCAGCAGCGACGACCCAGTGTTCCGCACTGACGCCAACAACATCAGCAACTTGCTGACCCGCAGCCAAGTGCTCGATCGCGAATGGATGGCCCTGCAAGGCCCTTGGTATCAGCGTGCCTGGCACGTGCTGACCGCCGCCGATTCGGATATCCGCGCCGAGACATGGAATGGTTACACCTGGCAGGTGCTGCTGTCGCCGGAAGTCATCGGCTGGGGCCTGTTCTGCGCGCTGCTGTTCTCGTTCGTGATCGAGAGCTTCGTGCTGTTCATCGACTGGCTGTTCGTAGGACGGCATCACGTGCGCAAAGTGAATCGGGATTGGCAGTAACGAGCGCGGCCGCTCTTGTGTAGGCGTGAGCTTGCTCGCGCTGCGGAGTGTCAGCTTGGGCAACAGTGTCTGACACTGCGCATCGCGAGCAAGCTCATTCCTGCAGTTCGGCGCCATTCTAGACACCGGACCGTTCACTTTTTCTTATCCCCTGCCTCTGCTTTTATTCGTTGGACGCATCATCCCCGTCCGTCCAAGAATGCGCCTGCACACGACAGGCGCATTTCAACGCTGCAAAGCGACGCTTCCCACGCGTAGACTCTAGCCTCGTCCCCAACCTTCAACCGCACAGGAGATCACCCCTTGGGCCGCCTGTTATTGAATTGTGATATCGGCGAAAGCTACGGCGCCTGGACCATGGGTCTCGATGCCGAGGTCATGCCGTATATCGATTGCGCCAACATCGCCTGCGGTTTTCATGCCGGGGACCCCAGTGTCATGCGCAAGACCGTGGCCTTGGCCCTGAGCCACCACGTCACGATCGGCGCGCACCCGGCTTATCCGGATCTGGTCGGTTTCGGGCGTCGCTCGATGGCCTGCTCGCCGCAGGAGATTCAAGACTTGCTGCATTACCAGATCGGCGCGCTGGACGGCGTGGCCCGTGGCCAAGGCGGCCGGGTCAGCTACGTTAAACCCCATGGCGCGATGTACAACGACATGATGGCCAACCCGGTACAACTGCGCGCAGTCATCGAAGGCATTGCCCGTTATAACGCCGAACTGCCGCTGATGCTGCTGTCCATGCGCGACAACAGCGCAGCGCAAGCCATTGCCGATGAGTTCGGCGTCACCCTTTGGTTCGAGGCCTTCGCCGACCGCGCCTACGACAGCGCAGGCCGTCTGGTCTCCCGCAACTTGCCGGGGGCTGTGCATCACGATCCTGAGCGGATCATCGATCAGGCCATGACCTTGTCCCGCGGCGACGCGCTGATTGCCAGCGATGGCAGCGAGTTGCTGCTTCACGTCCACACCCTGTGCGTGCATGGCGACAACGCCAGCTCCATCGCGGCGGTGCAACGCATTCGCGAAGCCTTGGACCAGACGTCCGCCTCATGAATCTGCGCATTGAAGTCGTCGCGATCGATTGCCTGATGGTGCGCCTGTTCGATGCCATCGATGAAGCCAACATGCCGTGGATGCTTGCCGCCAGCGTGCGTCTACGCGAAGGTTTCGGCGCGCACTTGATCGATCTGGTGCCGTCGTACACCACGCTGATGGTGCATTACGACCTGATGGCGCTGAGCCCGCAACAGGCCCGCGAGCTTATTGCTCAAGCGCTGACTGGGCTTTCCCCCGATGCCGCCAAGGCCGGGAGACAGCATGTGTTACCCGTGTGGTACGACCTCAGCGTCGGCCCCGAACTGACGCTGCTGTCCCGACGTAGCGGGCTGCCGGTGGACGACGTGATCCAGCGTCACAGTCAACGTGAGTATCAGGTGTTCGCCTTGGGTTTCGCCCCGGGGTTCGCCTTCATGGGGCTGGTCGAAGAAATCCTCGCCGCCCCTCGCATCAACACCCCGCGCAAGCGCGTGGCGGTAGGCAGCGTGGGCATCGCCGAGCGCCAGACAGCGGCTTATCCGCTTGAGTCCCCCGGTGGCTGGAACATTCTCGGTCGCACCCCCGCGAAATTGTTCGACCGCGACATCGACGGCTACAGCCTCATGCAACCCGGCGACACCGTGCGTTTCGCACCGATCGATCACGCCGAATTCATTCGTCTGGGCGGAGACGACACTCCCTTGGAGGCCCTGGCATGAGTCTGCTGACGGTCAAAAACAGCACGCCGCTGTGCCTGCTACAGGACGCGGGGCGCTTCGGCGTCCGCCATCTCGGCGTAACTCAGGGCGGCGCGCTGGACTGGGTATCAATGGCGTGGGCCAACCGCTTGCTGAGCAATGCGCTCGACGCCGCTGTCATCGAAATCACCCTCGGCGGGCTGACCTTGAGCGCCGAATCCGATTGCTGTCTGGCGCTGGCCGGTGCCGATCTGGGCGCCATGCTCGACGATCGCTCTGTCGCCCCGTGGCGCAGCTTTTTCGTCCGTAAGGGCCAGCAATTGCGCTTCACCCAACCGGTGTCCGGCGCCCGCGCCTACCTCGCCGCCCCTGGGGGGTTTGATGCCTTCGACGTGTTGGGCAGTCGCGCGACCGTGGGAAGGGAAGGGCTGGGTGGCCTCGACGGAACAGGCAAAGCATTGCGCGAAGGCGATCAACTGCGCTATTGCGGCCTGTCGTTCGAACTGCACACGTTGCCTGATCATCTGATCCCGAACGTCGACGAAGCACGCCCGCTGGACGTCGTCCTCGGCGCGCAGATCGGCCAGTTCAGCGGCCTGAGCCTGTTCGACGCGTTCAACAGCAACTGGACCCTCGACAGCCGCGCCGACCGCATGGGCCAACGCCTGCTCGGCCCGGAGCTGATCTATCAGGGCAAACCCATGATCTCCGAAGGCATCCCCCTCGGCGCCATTCAGGTTCCACCGGATGGCCAGCCGATCGTGCTGCTTAATGATCGCCAGACCATCGGCGGTTATCCCCGATTGGGCGCATTGACCCCGCTGTCGCTGGCGCGACTGGCGCAAAAGCTGCCGGGGAGTGAAGTGCGAATGAAGGCGGTGGTGCAGGAGGTGGCGTGGCGGGAGCAGGTGGAGGTTGTGCAGCGATTGGCCAAGCGGGTCTGAGTCTGGTGCCGGACATGGATTTGATGGGTGGGAGCCGCCTTTTGTGGTGAAGGCGGTGTGTCAGCTGATCTCAATGTCTTTGGCCTGACGCATTCGCCACCAAGGCGGCTCCCACAGTTGATTGCGTTCAGGAAGCCATGGACCTATTTCGCCAGATACCGCATCCCTTCCTCCAACCCCCGCAGCGTCAGCGGATACATCTGGTCTTCGATCAGATCCCGCACGATATTGGTGGACGTGGTGTAAGCCCAGGCGTCTTTGGGGTAGGGGTTGATCCAGATGATTTTCTTGAACTTGGCCATGAAGCGGTGCATCCAGACGTAACCGGCTTCTTCGTTCCAATGTTCGACGCTGCCGCCCGGTTGGGTGATTTCGTAGGGCGCCATGGCGGCGTCGCCGATGAAGATCACTTTGTAGTCGGCGCCGTATTTGTGCAGCAAATCCTGGGTCGAAGTGCGTTCGGACGTGCGGCGCAGGTTGTTCTTCCACACCGATTCATAAATGAAGTTATGGAAGTAGAAATACTCCATGTGCTTGAACTCGGTCTTGCAGGCCGAGAACAGTTCTTCGCAGATCTTCACGTGGGCGTCCATCGAGCCGCCGATGTCGAACAGGAGTAACAGCTTGATGGTGTTGCGGCGTTCCGGACGCATCTGGATGTTCAGCAGCCCGGCATCGCGGGCGGTGTGGTCGATAGTACCGTCGATATCCAGTTCGTCCGCTGCACCCTGACGCGCGAATTTGCGCAGGCGGCGCAGGGCGACTTTGATGTTGCGTGTGCCAAGTTCGACCTGGTCGTCAAGGTTCTTGTACTCGCGCTGATCCCAGACCTTGGCGGCTTTGCCCTGCCGCTTGCCCGCATCGCCGACACGAATGCCTTCCGGGTTGTAGCCGCCGGAGCCGAACGGGCTGGTGCCACCCGTGCCGATCCACTTGTTGCCACCGGCGTGACGTTCTTTCTGTTCTTCCAGACGCTTCTTGAATGCTTCGATGAGCTTGTCGAGACCGCCCAACGATTGAATCTGGGCGCGCTCTTCATCGGTCAGCGAGCGTTCGAATTCCTTGCGCAACCAGTCTTCAGGAATCAGCGCCTGCAGGTGATCATCGAGCTTTTCCAGCCCGTTGAAATAGGCGCCGAACGCCCGGTCGAACTTGTCGTAGTGGCGCTCGTCCTTGACCAGAATCGCCCGCGACAGGTAGTAAAACTCGTCCATGTCGGCGAACGTCACCCGCTGCTTCAGGGCGTTGATCAGGTCCAGCAGCTCACGCACCGAGACCGGCACCTTGGCTGCGCGCATTTCGTTGAACAGGTTGAGCAACATGACGAGGCCCTCAATAAAACGCTTGGCGATAAGTCGGCGAGCTAAGATCAGGCAAGGCGAAAACAAGCGAAGAAGCGGAGTTTAGGCACCTAAATGAGCATTCCGAGCTTGTTTTCAACGCAGCATGATCGACGCGCAACCACTTAGCGAGCGCGACGGCTCATGAAGGCCAGACGTTCGAGAAGCTGCACATCCTGCTCATTCTTCACCAATGCCCCGGCCAACGGCGGAATGGCTTTGGTCGGATCACGCTCGCGCAAAACCGCTTCGCCGATGTTGTCGGCCATCAGCAACTTGAGCCAGTCCACCAGCTCGGAGGTCGAGGGTTTTTTCTTCAGGCCTGGCACTTTGCGCACGTCGAAAAACACGTCCAGCGCTTCGCTGACCAGGTCCTTTTTGATGTCCGGGTAATGCACGTCGACGATCTGCTGCAGGGTGGTGCGATCAGGGAAGGCGATGTAATGGAAGAAGCAGCGGCGCAGGAAGGCGTCCGGCAGCTCTTTTTCGTTGTTGGAGGTAATGATGATGATCGGGCGTTTCTTGGCCTTGATCGTCTCGTCGATCTCGTAAACGTAGAACTCCATCTTGTCGAGTTCTTGCAAGAGGTCGTTGGGAAATTCGATGTCGGCCTTGTCGATCTCGTCGATCAGCAGAATCACCCGCTCTTCGGCCTCGAAGGCCTCCCAGAGCTTGCCTTTCTTCAGGTAGTTGCGCACGTCGTGGACTTTATCAACGCCCAGTTGCGAGTCGCGCAAACGGCTGACCGCGTCGTACTCGTACAGACCCTGATGGGCCTTGGTAGTCGACTTGATGTGCCAGGTGATCAGCTTCGCACCGAAGGATTCGGCCAGTTGCTCGGCGAGCATGGTCTTGCCGGTGCCAGGCTCGCCCTTGACCAGCAGCGGACGCTCCAGGGTGATCGCCGCATTGACGGCCAGCTTCAGGTCGTCGGTAGCGACATAGGCGCGGGTGCCTTCGAACTTCATCGGAAAATCCTCGAACAAGGCGTGGCAGCATGGGCCCGAACGCCGAAAAGAATGCAGCGACTATAACGCGCCCCCCGCCCGAGTGTGAACGCAGACGCTTTATTCAGTCTCTGAATGGCGGGTCGGGGTTTGACTGAAGGAAAAATTGTAACGCGCATTGATGTATCGCCAAATTGGCTATACATTCCCCGCCATGTCGACCAAACATAGATTCAGAGACAAATACAGGATTCAACTGCGGGAAAAGGACCACCTGCCGCCTCACGTTCACCTGACCGGTGGAGGCTTGGACGTTCTGATTTGCCTGCAGTTGGTTGAACCCATGCGCGGTCATGCCCCGGCCGCCGTGCTCAAGGAAGCGCTGGAATGGGTACGGGCTCACCAGTGTGAATTGATGGAGGAATGGAAACGATGGCATCCATGAAACGACCCCGCCTCAAAGCCGTCGAGGCCCTGGCCAATCGCAGGCTGGCGCTCACGTTTATAAACGATCAACGTTTCGTGCTCGACTTGAGCGCAGACATTCGCAGCCACCCTGGCCTCAAGCCTTTGCAGGACACCACTGTCTTTACGCAGGCACAGATCGGCGATGACGGCTGGACCGTTGAATGGCTCGACCCGGACATTCAACTCGGGGCGGACACGCTCTATCTGGATGCTCAGGCTCAGGCAGCCACTGACGAGAACACCCGGATCTTCATCGGCTGGCGTGCCAGAACAGGTTTGCCCCTGGCGCTGGCGGCTGAAGCCTTGGGGGTCAGCACGCGGAGCATTACCCGGTACAGCAACGGTCGCGAAGCTGCACCGCGAACGTTGGCACTGGCCTGCCTTGGGTGGGACGCTCTGCAGGAGCAAGGGCAACGTGGTTTTCTGGTTGCCGAAAAGCGTGCGGCTTACGGTGTCGAGCGGGACAACGAATCGGAGTGAGCGTAGCCTCACTGCGCCTCACTCTTCCCACTGTCATACCGCGTGTTGAACGCCTGGATGAACGCGTTCTGCAGGATCTGCAGGAATGCCTGGAATGCGCTGACGTCCTGTTTGTGGACGCTGCCGCTCAGTTCGACGCGGGTGGCGAACTGGTTTTTTCGCTGGTTCTTGAGCACGGTTTCGCTGGCGCCGACCATCGCTTCCCACACCGAGCGGAAGAAACCCTTGTTCTTGTTCTCGACGTCCTGCTGCCAGTTGAAGATGTCGACGTCCCGCAGCAGCGGTTTGATATAGCCGCTGAGTTGGCCTTTGTTGGCCTGGGCTTCGATGACGATATCGCCGTTGCCGGCATTGAAGTCGAACTTGCCGTAGGCCGCCGCGAAATCGTTCATGCTTTTGAGTTGCAGGTTGGTCGCCCGCAGCTTGAAGTCGAAGTCTTCGAAATTGCTGAACGGGTCGAACGTGGCGCTGGATTCCAGGGGCGCCTCGCCTTGCAGCAGGGCTTTGCCCTCGAAGCGAGCGTCGCGTTTGCCGGCGGTGTCGACCACGTTGGTGAGGTTATAAATGCTGGCGTTAACCTTGTCGGCCTCGATCTTCACCTTCGGCGTAGAGGTGAAGTTGCTGAAGGTAATTTTGCCGTCGGTGACGCGCACCTCATTGAGGGTGATCGGCAGCAGCTTGTTCAGCTGCGCCTGCCAGTCGGTGCCCGCACCGGTCTGGGACTGTTGCTTGTTAGTGCCGCCGTCGACGAAGTTCAGCTCTGGGCTGAGGAATGCGGCTTCGGCGACCACGGCATGGTCGTACCAGAGGGAATGCCAGCTGACCGCAATGTCAATCACCGGCACCTTGAGCAACGGAACCGGCACCTTGCCGTCCACTTTGACGATGTTCAGGCCATTGATTCTGTACGCCCCGCGCCACAGCGCCAGATCGACATCCGCGACCTCGCCACGATAGTCGCCCATGTCGGCGAGTTTTTGATTGAGGTAGTTGCGCACCACGTAGGGCAACGCGAGGTGTATGACGATCAACAGCACAACGAGGCCCACGACTGTCCACAGTGGCCAGCTATAGCGACGTTTCATGGCTGATGTCTCCGGGTTCGGGATGGGGTGACTGCGTGATGTGTTGACTGCTGGCGATGGCATCCGTTCGCTATGACTGGACGCCAGTTATGCCCAGGCTTAGGCTTTGAGCTTTTCCGCCACCTGCACAAAGGACCCGGTCATGAGCCGTATCTACGCTGACAACGCCCATTCCATCGGCAACACTCCACTGGTGCAGATCAACCGCATCGCGCCGCGCGGGGTCACGATTCTGGCCAAGATCGAAGGGCGTAATCCGGGGTATTCGGTCAAATGCCGGATCGGCGCGAACATGGTCTGGGACGCTGAAAGCAAGGGCAAGCTCAAGCCGGGTATGACCCTGGTCGAGCCTACGTCCGGCAACACCGGCATTGGTCTGGCGTTCGTGGCCGCAGCCCGTGGCTATAAATTGGTACTGACCATGCCGTCGTCCATGAGCATCGAACGACGCAAGGTGCTCAAGGCGCTGGGTGCCGAGCTGCTGCTGACCGAGCCGGCGCAGGGCATGAAAGGCGCCATCGCCAAGGCCGAAGCTTTGGTCGCCAGCGATCCCGAGAAATACTTCATGCCCGCGCAGTTCGAGAACCCGGCCAATCCGGCCATTCACGAAAAGACCACGGGCCCGGAAATCTGGAATGACACCGATGGCGCCATCGACGTGCTGGTGGCGGGCGTGGGCACCGGCGGCACCATCAGCGGCGTGTCCCGCTACATCAAGCACACCATGGGCAAGCCGATCAGATCGGTGGCCGTCGAGCCGCTGATTTCGCCGATCATCACCCAGGCCATGGCGGGGCAGGAGATCACGCCCAGCCCGCACAAGATTCAAGGGATCGGCGCCGGTTTCATTCCGAAGAACCTCGACCTGTCGATCGTCGATCAGGTGGAATTGGTCAGCGACGAGGAAGCCAAAGCCATGGCCCTGCGGCTGATGCAGGAGGAGGGCATTCTCTGCGGCATCTCGTGTGGCGCGGCGATGCAGGCGGCGGTGCGTCTGGCCGAGAAGCCAGAAATGCAGGGCAAGACGATTGTCGTGATCCTGCCGGACTCGGGGGAACGTTACCTGTCGAGCATGCTGTTCAGTGATCTGTTCACGGAGCAGGAATTGACCCAATAAACGCCGTGGCGTGTGCTTCGGCTTTTTACCAGGACGATGAAGGCTTATGATGGCGCCATCCAGACCTGCCGAGACGTGACATACGTCATTCGGCAGGGTCGTTGATTGATTAGAATACCCAGCGATCAGGTTGCGATGTCTGTGGGAGCGTGGCTTGTCTCTGGGCCGCACTCGGACGATCGGCGACGCGATGGTCGTAAATCCGGGGCGCACGGCGTGTCAGGCGCGCAGCGTTGCCAGGGTTTGCTGCCGGTTCCCGGCAGATCGTCCGAGTGCGGCCCAGAGACAAGCCACGCTCCTACAGGTGGCTGTTCGCGACAATGGTTCGACATCTGCCTGTTCCAAGGAGAGCTTCATGACCCTTTCTTTCGCTGCCAAAGCGGCGATTCTGCTGCTGTTTATCGGCAGCACGCTTTACGTGCATTTGCGCGGCAAGGCGCGTTTGCCGGTGTTGCGCCAATTCGTGAACCACTCCGCGTTGTTCGCGCCTTACAACGCCCTGATGTACCTGTTCTCCAGTGTGCCGTCCAAGCCCTACCTTGACCGCAGCAAATTTCCCGAGCTGGACGTGTTGCGCGACAACTGGGAAACCATTCGCGACGAAGCGATGCACCTGTTCGATGAGGGATACATTCGCGCTGCCGCCAAGGATAACGACGCCGGTTTCGGTTCGTTCTTCAAGAAAGGCTGGAAGCGTTTTTACTTGAAGTGGTACGACAAACCGCTGCCCTCGGCCGAGGCGCTGTGCCCGAAAACCGTCGAGCTGGTCAGCCGCATCCCCAACGTCAAAGGCGCGATGTTCGCGCTGTTGCCGGGCGGCAGCCACCTGAACCCGCACCGCGACCCGTTTGCCGGATCCTTGCGTTATCACTTGGGCCTGTCCACGCCGAACTCCGACGATTGCCGGATTTTCGTTGACGGCAAGGTCTATGCCTGGCGCGATGGGGAAGACGTGATGTTCGATGAAACCTATGTGCACTGGGTCAAGAATGAAACCGACGTGACCCGCGTGATCCTGTTCTGCGACATCGAGCGTCCGTTGAGCAACCGCTTCATGACCTCCGTCAACCGCAGCGTCAGCGCTTTTCTTGGCCGCGCTACCGCACCGCAGAACACCGATGACGAACGCGTGGGTGGCATCAACCAGGCGTATGCCTTCAGCAAGCGTTTCAGCAACGCGTTCAGTGGCAAGGTCAAGCAATTCAAGCGCGCCAATCCGAAGGCCTATCGCATCTTGCGTCCGGTGCTCGCAGTGGCCGTGCTGACGCTGTTGGGCTACTGGTTGTTCGGCTGATAACTAAACGTTGCATCCAGCACCGTGCGCTGGTTATATTCAGCGCCGGTGTTGAAACAGTTTGAAACACCGACCTCTTATTCCGATGAAGATCAGCGCCATGCCTGCTTCCCACTCGCCATTCGTGTTCGACACTGCAGCCTTCGCTGCGGGTGAGCCGCGTGGGTGCCAGCAAGCGTTCTACATCACGCGTTACCCCCCACCTTCTCCTGTGACCGGCCCGGTCGCGAGCGTTGTCTCGCCGCCCGCCGTGGTTGCGCTTGGCTGACCGACTGCGTTGACGCCGTCGTCTCACGCCTGCCCATCCTCAACAAAACATCCGTGAATCCGGTCTTTGCGCCGGGTCCGATTTTGTCTGAATCACAGGTGACACCATGTTTACCAATAAAACCCTGGTCTCGATGGCCACGACCACGCTGTTCGTCCTGCTGTGGAGCAGCGGCGCAATCGTGTCCAAATGGGGCCTGACCCACGCTTCGCCCTTTGCCTTTCTGCTGTTCCGCTTTTTGCTGGCGCTGATCGCGCTGGCGATTCTGATTCCCACCCTTGGCTACAAATGGCCTGCCACACGCCAGTCCATGGGCTATGCCCTGGCGACCGGCGCGGTACTGCTCGGTGCCTATCAGATCTGTTACTTGCTGGCGCTGGACATGCACGTCGCTCCCGGTGTCATGGCGACCATCATGGGGGTGCAACCGATCCTCACGGCCGTGCTTGTCGAACGCAGCCGTGCCTGGTCGCGGATGTTCGGTCTGGGGTTGGGGCTGGCCGGGCTGATCCTGGTCGTGTTCCAGGGCATCGGCGACGGCGGCTCGCTGGCGGGCATGCTGTTCGGTGTGCTGGGCATGTTGAGCATGACCTGCGGGTCGATCATGCAGAAGCGCATCACCGCCAACCCCCTCGGCACGCTGCCGGTTCAGTACTTCGCCGGCACGCTCGTGTGCGCGGTGTTCGTGCCGTTTCAGCCGTTTCACTTCGAACACAGTGTGGGTTTCTATGTGCCAGTGCTGTACATGGGGCTGGTGGTCTCTGTGCTGGCGACCTTCCTGCTGTACCGGTTGATCGCCCAGGGCAATCTGGTCAATGTCACCAGCCTCTTTTATCTGGTGCCTGCCGTGACGGCGATCATGGATTACCTCATCTTCGGCAACCGGCTGGCGCTGCTGAGTGTGCTGGGCATGATGCTGATCGTGGTAGGGCTGATCTTTGTGTTCAGAAAGGTGAAGTAACGCGTTTTAGCGGCGTACGCTGAGGGCTTGTGTGGAGACGCTATGTTGGCTGGCAAACCGCCTTTGTCCGATCACGGTCCGCACCAAGCCGGCTCTCACAAGGTCGTGCATAGGTCATAGAATCTGTGACCGACGTTGCACTGTGGGAGCCGGCTTGCTGGCGAAAGCGGCATATCAGTCAATTGAGGGGTGAATGACACGACGCCTTCGTCCAACCACGGCCTGCACCAAGCCGCCTCCCGCAGATTCAGCGGTGCATTGCCGCCGTTGAGTGTCAGTCACAACACAAACCGCGTCACCAGCCCGTTCAAATCCACTGCCAGCCGCGACAGTTCCTGGCTGGCGGCGGAGGTCTGGGTGGCGCCGGCTGCCGTTTGTGTCGACAAGTCGCGAATGTTCACCAGGCTACGGTCCACCTCACGTGCCACCAGCGATTGCTGTTCCGCAGCACTGGCGATGACCAGGTTGCGCTGGTTGATTTGCGAGATCGCGGCCGTGATTTTTTCCAACGCCAGGCCTGCGCCGCTGGCCCGTTGCAGCGTCTGCTCGGCCCGGCTGGCGCTGTTCTGCATGGCGTCGACGGTTTTCTGAGTGCCAGTCTGAATGCTGCTGATCATCTGCTCGATTTCCTGAGTGGAGTCCTGGGTGCGCTGCGCCAGCGACCGAACTTCGTCGGCCACCACCGCGAAACCGCGTCCCGCTTCACCCGCCCGTGCCGCTTCGATGGCCGCGTTGAGCGCCAGCAGGTTGGTCTGTCCGGCGATGCCGCGAATCACTTCCAGCACTTTGCTGATGTCTTGAGCCTGCACCGCCAACCCCTGCGCCTCTGTCGACGCGTTCATGACATCTCCCACCAGCCCCTGAATGGATTCGATGGTGTCGGCGACCTGACGATGGCCATGCCGGGTGTCTTCGTCAGAAGCCTTCGAGGCCTCGGAAGTCGATACGGCATTGTTCGCCACTTCATCGACCGCTGCGCTCATCTGGGTGACGGCCGTGGCCGCAAGCTCGATCTCGTCGTTCTGCGACTGCAGGCTGCGGGTGCTTTGGTCCATGACCGAACTCATTTCTTCTGCGGCCGACGCCAGTTGCTGGGAGGAGTCACTGATGCCGCGAATGGTCGAGCGAAGATTCTGTTGCATGACGGCAAGGGCCTGGAGCAACTGCGCAGGTTCGTCCTTGCCGACCGGGGTGAGGGTGGTTGTGAGTTTGCCTGCTGCAATGATTTGCGCGACCTCGAGCGCCTGGCCGATGGGTTTCACGATACTGCGGGTCAGAGCCACTGCCAGCGCCAGCGTCAGAAACAACGAGGCGACGATGATCGCGATCACGATCATCTGGGTGCGCTCATACAAGCGCGCGGCCTGCCTGGCGGCATGTTCCGCGCCCTGTTGGCTGTAGCCGATCAGCGCGCGCAAGTGGCCGTCCAGCTTGCCGCCTTCAGGGGCCAATTCCTCGCTCAGCACTTTGTACGCCTGGCCCTGCTGCTGCGCATCGATGTTCGCGATCACTTGGTCGAGAATCTTCAAGTAACGCTCAACGGAGCCTTCGATCTGGCTGACCAGCTGGCGTTCTTCTGGCGCAGAGACCTCGCTTTTATAGGCGCTCAGTTGCTTGAGCAACCGGTCGCGGTTGTCGTCAATGGCGCGCTTGGTGTTGCGCTGCACGTTCGCCTCGGGAATGGCGATCAGGCGCAGAGCCTCCATTCGAAGGGTGGTCACGCGGTCGGCCATTGTGTGGGTGTCTTCGATGTGCGGCATCCAGGTCTGTTCGATCACCTCGGCGCTGGCACGCAGCACCGACATTTGGCCCAGAGAAAATAATCCAACGGCTGCCAACAACAGGCCGACCAACCCGAAACCCAGGCTTGCTCTGCGGCCAATACGCATGTTTCTGATCACTATGTTTCGCTCCTCGGTACGACAAGTCGGGGTGCACCCAACGCCTTTTTATCTCTGAGGCGTCTTGGTAGGGATGGTTTCGATATCAAACTGATATCACGCACGGATCTTGACTGTCGTGGATGAAAACCGTTCCGAAGGGCAACCGAATACGCGTTCGGGCGCCGCCTGCGAACGATGACCAGATATTTCAAACGAGCAGGCGACGCTGCCCTGTGGCGAAGGGGCGCGTTGTAACGATGCGCAGTAAAGGCGTGACGTCAGCTCAAGCTCACATGCCGGCTCAACAGCGCGCGCAACGCCGCTGGCTTCACTGGCTTGGCCAGATAATCCAGCCCCGCCGCGTGCACCTGCGCTATCAGCTCCGGGCGGCCATCGGCGCTGATCAGCACGCCGGGCACCGGTTCGCCCAATTGGGTGCGCAGCCAGGCCATGAGTTCGGTGCCGGTTTCGCCGTGGTCCAAGTGGTAATCCACCAAGGCCAAATGCGGACGAATGCCCTCGTCGAGCAGGGTTTGGCATTCCTCGCGATTGCGTGCGGTCCACACCTGGCAACCCCAACGACTGAGCAGGCTGTTCATGCCGATCAGAATGCTGTCCTCGTTGTCGACGCACAGCACCTGTGTGCCGTTGAGCGCAACACGTTGGGGTTCAAGGGCCACCGGCAGCGCCGGGGTTTGCGTGCGCGCCCGTGTCACCGTGACGCTGAACACACTGCCCTTGCCCGGCCACGAGCGCACTTCGAGGGTATGGCCGAGCACCCGGCACAAGCCGTCGGCAATCGCCAGGCCCAGCCCCAGGCCTTTCTCAGCGCGGGTCTGATGGCTGTCGAGACGTTTGAATTCCTCGAAAATCACTTGGCGTTTGTCTTCGGGAATGCCCGGTCCGCGGTCCCACACCTCCAGGCTCACGTTCGCGCCCTTGCGCCGCACGCCCAGCACAATCGGGCCCTTGGCGTATCGAAAGGCGTTGGTCAGGAAGTTCTGCAACACCCGGCGTAGCAGCTTCACGTCACTGGCCACGCGCAGCTGACTGCCTCTCACGCGGAAGCTCAGCCCCTGTTCCTGCGCCAGCGCCTTGAATTCCGCGCCAAGGGTGTCGAACAGGTTGTTGAGGGGGAAGGGGGCAATGGTCGGCGTGAATTTGCCGTTTTCCAGACGGGAAATGTCCAGCAGGTCGCTGATCAGGTCTTCGGCGGAACGCAGCGAGCTGTCCAGGTGCTGAATCAGCTTCTGCGCCTCATCGGGGATGCTGTCCTCGACATGCAGCAGTGCGGCGGAGAACAGACGGGCGGCGTTCATTGGCTGCATCAGGTCATGGCTGACGGCGGCGAGAAAACGGGTCTTGGACTGGTTGGCCGCTTCGGCGTGGGCCTTGGCTTCAGTCAGAGCGACATTGAGCTGCGACAGCTCGCGCGTGCGCTCGGCCACGCGCTGCTCAAGGCTTTCGTTGACGCCCTTGAGCGCCTGCTCGGCCTCGCGGAACGCGGTGATGTCGGTGAAGCTCATGACGAATCCGCCGCCGGGCATCGGGTTCCCGATCAGCTCGATCACCCGACCGTTGGGAAACAATCGCTCGGACGTGTGGGCGCGGCCCTGACGCATCCAGTGCAAACGGCGGGCGACGTGAACCTCGGCCTCGCCCGGCCCGAGCAAGCCGCGTTCGGCGTTGTAGCGGATGATGTCGGCGATGGGCCGGCCGACGCTGATCAGGCCTTCCGGGTAATTGAACAGCTCAAGGTAACGGTCGTTCCAGGCCACCAGCTTCAGCGATTGGTCAACCACGCTGATACCTTGGGTGATGTTCTCGATGGCGCCTTGCAGCAAGGCGCGGTTGAACTGCAACACCTCGGACGCTTCGTCGGCGATGCGCACCACGTCTTCGAGCTGCATGTCGCGGCCTTCGATGGCGGCCTTGACCACAGCGCGGGTCGACGAGGTGCCGAGCACGCCCGCCAGCAGCCGCTCGGTGTGGGCGATCCATTCGCCGTTGGCATTCTGGTTCGGGTTGAAACCCTTGCCTTGTCGATAGGCGAAGCGGATGAAGCTTTGCCGGGCCCGTTCTTCGCCGACGAAACGCGCCGACAGCTTGAGCAGGTCTTCGATCTGCACCGCCAGCAGCGAGCGATTATTGGGCCGCGCCTGCAATTCCTGCCCGATGAAACGCCCGGCCTGCCAGTGTTCCGAGACCCGCGTGCGCGACAGCAGCGACACCCAGACGAACAGCGCAAAGTTGCCCGCCATCGACAGCAGCACGCCTTGGGTCAGCGGGCTGATAGGGAGGTTGAACGGGTTGCTGTGCAGCCAGGCCAGCAGCGGGAAACTGCTCAACGCCCAGCCCATGCTGTGGGCGGTAAGTGGCAGTACCAGGGTGTAGAACCAGATGAACACGCCGGCCGCCAGCCCCGCGAACACGCCGCGACGGTTGGCGGGTTTCCAGTACAGCGCGCCGATCATCGCCGGGGTCAATTGGGTGATTGCTGCGAAGGCGATCTGGCCGATGGTCGCCAGACTTGCGGTCGAGCCCAGCAGGCGATAGCTGACGTAGGCCAGCAGCAAAATCACCACAATGCTGACCCGGCGCACCGACAGCATCCAGTAGCGGAACACCTCGAACGGCCGCTCGGCGGTTTTGCGGCGCAACAGCCACGGCAGCAGCATGTCGTTGGAGACCATGGTCGACAGCGCGACACTGGCCACGATGACCATGCCGGTGGCCGCCGACGCGCCGCCAATGAATGCCAGCATCGCCAGGGCCGGGTGCGCATGGGCCAGCGGTACGCTGATCACGAAGGAATCCGGCAGTACCGAGCTCGGCAGCAGCATCTGTCCCGCCAACGCGATCGGCACTACGAACAGCCCGGCCAGCAGCAGGTAAACCGGGAACACCCACTTCGCCAGACGCAAATCCTGAGGGTCGATGTTTTCGACCACGGTCACGTGAAACTGCCGAGGCAGACAGACGATCGCCATCATCGCCACGCCGGTCTGCACCACCATCGACGGCCAGTTCACCGTCTCCTTCCAATACTCTTCGAGACGCGGCGCGAGCATCGCCTGATTGAACAGGTCGTCCACGCCGTCATACAGGCCGAAGGTCACGAACACGCCAACCGCCATGAACGCGAACAGTTTGACCAGCGACTCGAAAGCAATCGCCAGCACCATGCCGCGGTGGTGTTCGGTAGCGTCCAGGTTGCGCGTGCCGAACACGATGGTGAACAGCGCCAGCACCAGTGACACAATCAGCGCGGTGTCCTGCGCCCGAGTGCCTGCGGCGTCGGCCCCCGCGCCGATCAGGATATTCACCCCCAGCACGATGCCTTTGAGTTGCAGCGCGATGTAGGGCAAGACGCCAATCAGGCAGATCAACGCGACGACGATCGCCAGCGACTGGGATTTCCCGTAGCGCGCGGCGATGAAGTCGGCGATTGAAGTGATGTTTTCCTGCTTGCTGATGAGCACCATTTTTTGCAGCACCCACGGTGCCAGCACCAGCATCACGATGGGGCCAAGGTAGATCGGCAGGAACGACCACAGTTGCTCGGCCGCCTGACCCACGGCGCCGAAAAACGTCCAGCTGGTGCAGTAGACCGCCAGCGACAGGCTATACACCCACGCACGCAAGCGCGGCGGCAAGGCACCGCTGCGACGATCGCCATAAAAGGCGATGGCGAACATGATGGCCATATAGGCCAAGGCAACGGCGGCGATCAGTCCGCTGGACAGCGACATGGGAACTCCAGATTCAAGCAGAGACGATTTCGGCTGCGATCCTTCGCATGCCACACAGTCTCGCACGGCGGCTGGCGTTCGTCTGTTTCGACCATGGTCGGAGCGGGCGCTTGACTATCCAAGGTTGCCGCTGACTCTGGCCACCGTGATGACCTGTAGGAGTGAGCTTGCTCGCGATGGCGTGATACCTGTCAACCTATGCTGATTGGCGGATCGCCATCGCGAGCGAGCTCACTCCTACAGGTCGGTGGTGAGCGCGGGCATTTCCCATATCTGCAACATCTATGACCTATAGCGAAATTACCCGTTTAGTCGATATCAGCTGACGCCCTAACATGGAGACCACCTCACCCGAGGACAGGAGCCATGCCATGAGCCACACCTTTATCTCCGTCCCGCGCAAACCGTTCAGCCAACTGAGCCACCCGCGGGAAGTCATTCGCCAATTCACCCCCAACTGGTTCGCCGTGACCATGGGCACGGGCATTCTGTCTGCGGTGCTCACCCAACTGCCGGTTCACACTGCCGGCCTGCAAGCGCTCGCCGAAGCCTTGTGGATGCTGAACATCTTGCTGTTCCTGACGTTCAGCATTCTCTACCTCGCGCGTTGGCTGATGTTTTTCGACGAAGCGCGGCGGGTGTTCGGGCATTCCACGGTGTCGATGTTCTTCGGCACGATTCCCATGGGCCTGGCAACAGTCATCAATGGCCTGCTGACCTTTGGCCCGGCGTGGCGGGGAACCGCAATCCTGCCCCTTGCCGAAGCGCTCTGGTGGCTGGACGTGGCGATGTCTGTGGGCTGCGGCGTGTTGATCCCGTTCATGATGTTCACCCGCCAGCAGCACAGCATCGACCAGATGACCGCGGTCTGGCTGTTGCCCGTGGTCGCTGCGGAAGTGGCTGCGGCCAGTGGTGGGCTGCTGGCCCCGCATCTGACGGACGCGCACAGCCAGTTCAGCGTGCTGATCACCAGCTACGTGCTGTGGGCGCTGTCGGTCCCCGTTGCCTTCAGCATTCTGACGATCCTTCTGCTGCGCATGGCGTTGCATAAGTTGCCTCACGAAAGCATGGCTGCATCGAGTTGGCTGGCGTTGGGACCCGTCAGCACAGGCGCGTTCGGATTGATGGTACTGGGCGCCGATTCGCCGGTGATCTTCGCCGCGAACGCATTGCCCGGCGTGGGTGAGATCGCAGCGGGACTGGGGTTGATCGCAGGGATCATGCTGTGGGGCGTCGGTGTGTGGTGGCTGTTGATGGCCGTGCTGATCACGACGCGTTATCTGCGCAACGGCATCCCGTTCAACCTGGGCTGGTGGGGCTTCACGTTTCCGTTGGGGGTGTTTGCGTTGACCACGCTGAAATTAGGCGCTGTGTTGAATCTAGGCTTTTTCTCGGTCTTGGGCAGCCTGCTGGTCGCGGGTCTGGCGGCGCTGTGGCTGGTGATCATGATGCGCACCGTGGCAGGGGCCTACAAAGGAGCGCTGTTCGTTTCGCCATGTATCGCAGGACTGAAGCCCTGATCGCATTTTCCGGCTGACATTGTTCCACGCTGTGGAAGTCGGCTTGCTGGCGAAAGCAGGGTGTCAGACACCTCTGTGGTAAATGACACGCCGCTTTCGCCAGCAAGCCGGCTTCTACGGGGTCTGTACGCTCTCGCCTATCGACAATCCGTCCTTCAACGTCTTCAATGTGGCTCGGATCGGCTTTCCAGCGTTCCAACCCTAAAGCCGATAGTGGCGCCATCAAGGACCTTGGCCGATGAGTCAGTCGCAGTTCAGTTTGTTGGGCAAACGGCGTTTCCTGCCGTTTTTCGTGACCCAGTCCCTCGGGGCGTTCAACGACAACATCTTCAAGCAGTCGCTCATCCTCGCCATCCTTTATAAGCTGACCATCGACGGCGACCGCTCGATCTACGTCAACCTCTGCGCGCTGTTGTTCATCCTGCCTTTCTTCCTGTTCTCGGCGCTCGCCGGGCAGTTTGGCGAAAAATACCCGAAAGACAAACTCATCCGCATGATCAAGGTGCTGGAGATCGCCATCATGCTGGTCGGCGCTGCGGGCTTCCTGTTGAATCACCTGTCGCTGATGCTTGCCGCGCTGTTCGCCATGGGCACTCACTCGGCGCTGTTCGGCCCGGTCAAATACTCGATCCTGCCGCAGCACCTGCACGAAAACGAGCTGGTCGGCGGCAACGGCCTCGTGGAAATGGGCACCTTTCTGGCGATTCTGGCAGGCACCATCGGCGCCGGGATCATGATGTCGGCCACGCATTACGCGCCCATCGTCTCAACGGCAATGGTGCTGGTGGCCTGCCTTGGGTATCTGGCCAGTCGCGGCATCCCTCCGGCAGCGGCCGCCAGCCCCGAGATGCGCCTGAACTGGAACATTTTCAGCGAATCCTGGACCACACTGAAGCTCGGTCTGAACCAGACCAAAGCGGTGTCCCGCTCCATCGTCGGCAACTCGTGGTTCTGGTTCGTCGGGGCGATCTACCTGACGCAGATTCCTGCCTACGCCAAGCAATTTCTCTACGGTGATGAAACCGTCGTCACCCTGATCCTCACGGTGTTTTCGATCGGCATCGCTGCCGGTTCGATGCTCTGCGAGCGGCTGTCGGGGCGCAAAGTCGAAATCGGCCTGGTGCCTTTCGGTTCCGCCGGTCTGACCGTGTTCGGCCTGCTGCTGTGGTGGCATTCAGGCGACTTCCCGCAAAACGTTCAGGCCAACGACTGGCTGGCGATTCTTGGTTATGGGCAAGCGTGGTGGGTGCTGTTGGACATCCTCGGGATCGGCGTTTTTGGCGGCTTCTACATCGTCCCGCTGTACGCATTGATTCAGTCGCGCACCCCGGAAAAAGAACGCTCGCGGGTCATCGCCTCGAACAACATCCTCAATGCGCTCTTCATGGTGATCTCGGCGATTGTCTCGATCATTTTCCTCAGTGTGGTCAAGCTGTCGATCCCGCAGCTGTTCCTTGTGGTCTCGCTGATGAACGTCGCGGTCAACACCTACATTTTCAAGATCGTCCCGGAGTTCACCATGCGCTTCATGATCTGGCTGCTGAGCCATTCCATGTACCGCGTGGAACACCGCGACCTCGACCGCATCCCTGACGAAGGCGCGGCCTTGCTGGTCTGCAACCACGTGTCGTTCGTCGATGCGCTACTGATCGCGGGCTCGGTGCGTCGGCCGATTCGCTTTGTCATGTACTACAAAATCTTCAACATCCCGGTGCTGAACTTCATCTTCCGCACGGCGGGCGCGATTCCGATTGCGGGGCGTGGCGAAGACCTGCTGATCTACGACGCCGCCTTCAAGCGCATCGCCGAGTATCTGAAGGACGGTGAACTGGTGTGCATCTTCCCCGAAGGCAAACTGACCACCACCGGGGAAATCGACGAGTTCAAAGGCGGCATGACCCGCGTCCTTCAAGAGACCGATGTGCCAGTGATCCCCCTGGCACTGCAAGGTCTGTGGGGCAGTTTCTTCAGCCGCGACCCGAACAAAGGCGTGTTCCGCCGGTTGTGGTCGCGCGTGACCCTGGTCGCAGGGCCTGCGCTCGCAGGGGAGGAATCGCAACCGGCATTGGTGCGCGAGCGGGTGATGGCATTGCGCGGAACGGCGCAGTAACCGGCTCCAAGGGGGGGCGGCAGCGTGGTCGATCAAAGGCCTGGAACCGTTTGAGTTTTCTGACCACGCATGGATGAGAGGGGAGGGTCCGGGTGATGCGGTTTTTCGCGCGGACTCCCCACTGACCAGGCCACTCAGGCTGCCACATGCGATACAACGGCTGCTTGAGGTGCTCACTCATCAATAAGAGTCCCCAAACCATGGCTGCTGAACATTATCGACAGTTCGTCGATCAGCTCTGCGAACACACCCTCATTTCTGATCCTGCCGCGCTTTACCACGACACGCACCTGGCGGTGCGCGACGTCAACTTTTCTCTGTTCTACCTTGATGACGCAGGGCCGGGAACCGTCTCGGTGCTCTGTGATTTCGGGCCGCTACCGGCGCGAAGAAGTGAAGAGGTCATGAAGCGCCTGCTCGAGACCAACTTCTATCTGTTCGACAGCCCCGGTTCTCCGGGCCTGTCGTTCAACGAGGTCACTCAGCGTGTGGTCCTGGCCTGTCGAGTCCCCCTGCGAAGTGTCGATGCGCCGACCTTTCTAGAGATGCTCGGACAATTTTCCGACATGGCGAAGGGCTGGCGTAAGGACTATTTCCTCAATGATCAGGCAAAAGCCTCTCCGACCCGCACAACCGCGCCGATGAACGCTACACAGCGGGCTATTCAATCCAAAGCAGCGCTGAGGAGTACGTTATGAGCTTCCCGGGCATGAATCCACTTCACCGTAGCGGCAGTGTCGGCAGCATCAGCCCGGTCAAGGTCGAAGACGCCAGCACCGCTCGCCAGGCGCCGCTTATCGAGGCGCGGGTGTCGAACCAGCCGGTGGCTTCCGGTAGTCAGCTACGTTCTGCGCCGCTGGAGCCCAAAAGTGCCAAAGCTGAGGGTGAACTGCGCGAGGCTGCGGGTGTATTAGCCGCCAAGTTCAAAAACGCTGAAGTCAACCGGGTGGAGGTGTACACCGAGCTGCTGGCCTTACAAGGCAAGTTGCTGGAGGCACAGCCCGACCTGTTGTACGAGGATTTGGCGAGTCATCTGCACGAAGGCTTGAGCAGTGTTCACGACGAAGAACAGTTGGCCCTTGTCGAAAGCCGCCAACGGGCCGGCGCTGCGTTCGAGACCTTAGGAGCGCAAAAGGGCTCGGATCTGCAGATTCGGGACGTCGTTGACGCGTTGGTTCAGCATGACCAGGCAACGCTTCAATCGCTGGAGATTCGTCACTCCCGCTACGAAGAGGCGCTCAATTCTCCGGGGTTGAGCCCCGAGACCAAGCGCGACATAGAGCGCAGCCGGCAGGCATTCATTGATCATGCGGTTCACCTTGGAAGCAACACCTCACGTCGGATTGACGAGTGCGTAAGCGCCAGTCAGCTTCGGTTGGACAAGCTCGATGAACAGCTAAAGGAAGCCAGCGCTCAGCCGTCGGGCTCTGCGCCAAGGGCGGAGGGAGAGATTGCCAAACTGCAACAGGAGCGCGCTCACATGGTGTCAGCCCATCGGGCGATGGTGAAGATAAAGGATGCCTACAAGCCGCCGGAACAGATGCAAGCGGCGCTGGCCAACGTCAAGCTGCCGCAAATTCTGGCCAAGTATGAGCAGCAGCGCAGCTACATGAACATTTTCCGCGCGGCGACGCCTGCCGCACTCGCTCAACTCATCGCGTCTTCCCTGCATTTTGGTGCCACCCGCGGTTCAATCGAAACGTCCCTTGCGGACCAAAGCTTCGCCAGGCGCGTCGGAGCAGCAGGGGTGGGGTTGGGCGTGGCGCACGAATTGGTCAATAACACAGTGCGTCCCGCCAGCCAGGAAATAATGGGGTCGCTGGGCGCCAAAGGTGTGCGCCCGGTGAATGTCAACGAGGTCATCCCCAACCCCGTGCAGACCTACACACGTGACGGCGTGGTGCACACCCGCACCGAGCAGCAGATGATCGACGTCCAGGCGAATATCGATAAGTTGCGGACCACCTTCATCGAGGCGCAAAACAACCACAAGTTCGGCACCATCAAAGGCGAGCTGACGGGCTACGGCTCGTTTGGTGCTGCGCAATTGGTGCTCGAAGCGTTGGTCGACGCGGGTGTGCTTCCGAAAAAAAGCATCCCCGCCTTGATGCTCGCCTCAGCGTCGGGCGGTTTTTTGATGGCGCTGCTACAAACGCTCAACCAACTGACCACCACCGTTGAGGATGATCAGGGGCGCAAGCTTCCGACCCATGTGCCCAAGGATGTGGCTGGCAAATTGTCGGATCGGCTGGCCAAGGTTGGCAGCGATGCCCTGAAATCAGTGGACTTGCGTGACAGGAAGGTGCTGGAAGCCTTTCTGAGCAAGATCGCCGGTTCGATTCAAGGCATCGGCATATCCACAGCCGTCTCCGACAATGTCAAACACCTGAGCAACGACACAGCGGGGCACATCGCTAGCAAGCTTTTGGTGTCGAGTTTCGGTCCCACGCTCACCTTGTCCTCATTCTTCGCCGCCATGCAGACCCAACCGGAAGCCACCAGAGGGGGAACGGGGCGCTTGGGTAACGTTGGCAACAATCTGGTGGCGCCGGGTCGCGATACATTGCCCCATACCACCGCAGCAGGCACGAAGTCCCGAGCAGTGGAAGACACCGTTCACCGCGTGCGGGGTGGCTTGCAGGCCCCTTCGCAGGCGGCGGTCGTCGCCACGAGCGCTGGCGTGCGTGGGGCCGTCAAAGGTGCGCAGAAGCTCGGTGACCTCATGAAAGGACCGTCACCGGATACACAGCAGGGCGATCTGGAAATGGATCGGATGGAACGGGGCGTCGCGTCCTAGAGCTTGCAGAAGGCTCATAGCCGTAACGCAAAGCTCTTCGTGGCGCTAAAGAGGGTTCGACTTGCCGCGCTCGCGGCAAGTCGATGACCCGGTCCTTGTACGGTCAGTTGACGACTGTCTCGTCTCGCGACTCTGGCGCCATCTTTCTGAAATACGTCGACAGCAACGCACCGGAGATGTTGTGCCACACGCTGAACAGCGCGCTCGGCACCGCCGCCAGTGGCGAGAAGTGCGCAGCCGCCAGGGCGGCGCCGAGGCCGGAGTTCTGCATGCCGACTTCCAGCGACAGCGACTTGCGCTGGGGCAGCGGCAGCTTGAACAGTTTGCCGGTGAAGTAACCCAGCCCAAAACCGAAGCTGTTGTGCAGGATCACCACGGCCATGATCAACAGGCCTGATTCGGCGATCTTCGCCTGACTGGCCGCGACCACCGCACAAACGATCATCACAATGCTCACCACTGAAATCAGCGGGAGCACATCGACTGCGTATTGCACTTTTTCGCCCAAGACTTTTTGCGCGATGACGCCGAGCACGATCGGCAGCATGACGAACTGCAGGATCGACCAGAACATGTCCATGAAAGACACCGGCAGCCATGCCGACGCCAACAGCCAGATCAGGGCCGGGGTCAGCAGCGGGGCGAGGAGGGTGGTGACGGCAGCGATGGCCACCGACAGCGCCAGATCGCCCTTGGCCAGCCAAGTCATCACGTTCGATGACGTACCGCTCGGGCAGCAGCCGACCAGAATCACGCCGACGGCGATTTCCGAAGGTAGGTGAAACACCTGACACAGCAACCACGCCACCCCCGGCATGATCACGAAATGCGCGACCACGCCCAGGGCCACACGCCACGGATGGCGCACGACTTCGGAAAAGTCTTCGAGTTTGAGGGTCAGGCCCATGCCGAACATGACCAGCCCCAACAGCGGCACGATCAGGGTTTTCAGCGCAATGAACCAACCCGGGAACAGGAACGCCAACACGGCGAACAGCAGCACCCAGTACGCGAAGGTGTTACCGACAAAACGACTTAATGCAGCCAGCGCACGCATGGCTTGCTCCTTTTATTGTTGGGTGACCCGGGATTTCAAACCGTAGGAGCCGTCTTGCTGGCGAATGCGGTGTGTCAGACAACCTTTATCGTCCTGACCCTCCCAATCGCGAGCAAGCTCACTCCTACAGCATCCGGCTAACCTTAGAATTGCGCCAGATCGAACTCGTGTAGGAGTGAGCTTGCTCGCGATGGTGGTATGCCTGCCTTGGATCAATCAGCTGACACACCGCCTGCGCGGACAAGCGCGCTCCTACAACATCCGGCTAACCTCAGAATCGCGCCAGATCGAACTCTTGTAGGAGTGAGCTTGCTCGCGATGGTGGTATGCCTGCCTTGGACCAATCAGCTGACACACCGCCTGCGCGGACAAGCGCGCTCCTACAACATCCGGCTAACCTCAGAATTGCGCCAGATCGAACTCTTGTAGGAGTGAGCTTGCTCGCGATGGCGATAGGCCTGCCTTGGATCAATCAGCTGACACACCGCCTGCGCGGACAAGCGCGCTCCTACAACATCCAGCTAACCTCAGAATTGCGCCAGATCGAACTCTTGTAGGAGTGAGCTTGCTCGCGATGGTGGTATGCCTGCCTTGGATCAATCAGCTGATACACCGCATTCGCCAGCAAGCCGGCTCCCACAGAACGGCGGCGTCGCTTAGATCCCCTGCGGAATCTCTTCACCACCCAAAGCTTCAAACAGCTCCGGCAGAAATTCGCCGAAGGTCAGCATCATCAGCGTAAAACTGGCGTCCAGTTGGCCCAGCGCATCGTCGCCCCCGTCCTGCTCCGCCTGATCCTGCAGCAGGTCTTCGAATTTCAGGCGCTTGATGCCCAATTTGTCGTCCAGCACGAAGGACAGCTTGTCCTGCCACGCCAGCGACAGCTGGGTCACAACCTTGCCGGTGCTCAGGTGCAACTGGATTTCGTCGCTGGTCAGGTCCTGACGCTTGCACTTCACGATGCCGCCGTCTTCGTGGGTGTCGCGCAGTTCGCATTCGTCGAGGACGAAGAAGTTGTCGGCGGTCTGGCCGGTCTTGACCCAATCGGTCATGACGGCGGTCGGCGCGGTCTTCACGGTGACCGGACGCACCGGCAACGAGCCGACCACTTCACGCAGGGTGGAGAGCAGGTCTTCGGCGCGTTTCGGGCTGGAGGCATTGACCAGAATCACGCCTTGCTTCGGCGCGATGGCGGCGAAAGTGGCCGAGCGGCGAATGAACGCGCGGGGCAGGAAGGCCTGGATGATTTCGTCCTTGAGCTGATCGCGCTCCTTTTTATAGACCTTGCGCATTTGCTCGGTCTCGATCTCTTCCACTTTCTCTTTCAGCGCGTCGTTGACCACGCTGCCCGGCAGAATACGTTCTTCCTTGCGCGCCGAAATCAGCAGGAAATCGCCGCTGACGTGCACCAGTGGCGCGTCTTCGCCCTTGCCGAACGGGGCGATGAAACCGTAGGTGGTCAACTCCTGGCTGGCACAAGCGCGTGCAGGCTTGGTCGCCAAAGCAGTTTCCAGCGCCTCCGCGTCAAACGGCAGGTCTTGGGTCAGGCGATAGACAAGCAGGTTTTTGAACCACATGGGGAACAGCTCTCCTTTATACAAAGGGGGGCATTATTCGCTGCCGCGACCCTGCGGCCAACCCTGATGTAAGCCTTTGGTTGGATTATAAAAATTATTTGAAAAAGTGCTTGCCAGCGGTAGGACCGCTCCGTAGAATGCGCGCCACACCGAGAGACAAGGGTGATTAGCTCAGCCGGGAGAGCATCTGCCTTACAAGCAGAGGGTCGGCGGTTCGATCCCGTCATCACCCACCACTCGTTGAAGGTGTTACGCGCAGCGGTAGTTCAGTCGGTTAGAATACCGGCCTGTCACGCCGGGGGTCGCGGGTTCGAGTCCCGTCCGCTGCGCCATATTGAGTTACGAGGCCCTTGAACTCCTCGTAACGACAGAGAAAGCGACCTTAGGGTCGCTTTTTTTGTGCCCGGGATTTAATGGGCAAGGCGGGGGGCCTGAGGGAGAGCGTTGGTGGGAGCCGGCTTGCTGGCGAAAGCACCGTCGCAGGCGACAGATCTCTGTCAGGCAGATTGCCTTAGACAGCAAGCCAGCTCCCACCGGTAGGACGTCGGTCGCAGATTTCATGGCATGGGCATGACCCTTGTGCGAGCCGCCGTGGGGTGGGCGGCGAGCCGGCGAATGGGGTTTGCCGGCCAGCATGGAATCCCCCACAGGTTATCTACCGACACTCATCCCACATCCACCTCAACCACATCCCCCGTCAACCTCACCGGCCAGGTCCGCAGTTTCAGCGACGGATCTTCCAGGCACGTGCCGTCTTCCAACCGGTAATGCTGCTTATATAAAGGTGAGGCGATCACCAGATCCCCGGCGAGGCTGCCGATCAGCCCTCGGCCGATCACGTTCACCCCCGATACCGGATCGCGGTTGTCCACGGCGAAGAGTTGCGGGGTGCCGCTGATTGACGCGACGTAGAACAACGCCACTTGCACGTTGCCCACCAGCGCCACGACGCCGGAGTTGAGCACCAGGTCCTGGCGGGCGCAGACGGCGCGCCAGGCTGGGGTGTGCGACAGGTCTTTCATCAACGCATGGACCTGGTTCATCGTGCGATGTCCTCCACAGAAATAAGGTTGAGTTCGTGGCTGCGCGCCGGGCGTCGTTGGCTGCGCTCTTTAACGAAATGAATGTCCGGGTCGGCGCGTTTGTCGTTAACGAAGGTGCGGAAGCGCTTGAGCTTTTCCGGACTTTTCAGAGCGTTGGCCCACTCGCATTCATAACGATCGACCACCTGCTGCATTTGTGCCTCAAGCTCGCCAGCCAGCCTCAACTGGTCGTCGATCACTACGGCTTTCAGGTAATCCAGCCCGCCTTCCAGCGATTCGCGCCAGACCGACGTGCGCTGCAGCTTGTCGGCGGTGCGGATGTAGAACATCAATACCCGGTCGATGTAGCGAATCAACGTCTCGTCATCCAGATCAGTGGCGAACAGCTCAGCGTGACGCGGGCGCATGCCGCCGTTGCCACACACATACAAATTCCAGCCGTTTTCGGTGGCGATCACACCGATGTCCTTGCTCTGCGCTTCGGCGCATTCACGGGTACAGCCCGACACCGCGAACTTCAATTTATGCGGCGAGCGCAGGCCCTTGTAACGGTCCTCGATGCGCAGCGCCATGCTTACGCTGTCCTGCACGCCATAGCGACACCACGTACTGCCCACGCAGGATTTCACGGTGCGGGTCGACTTGCCGTACGCATGCCCGGTCTCGAAACCGGCGGCGATCAACTGGGCCCAGATGTCCGGCAGTTCATGCAACTGCGCGCCAAACAGGTCAATGCGCTGGCCGCCGGTGATCTTGGTGTACAGGTCGTATTTCTTCGCCACGGCGCCAATCGCCAGCAGCCCGTCCGGCGTGATTTCCCCGGCGGGAATACGCGGGACCACCGAATAGGTGCCGTTCTTCTGCATGTTGGCCATGAACGTGTCGTTGGTGTCCTGCAATGGCACCAGCGAGGGGTCCATGATCGGCTTGTTCCAGCAGGACGCAAGGATCGAGCCGACCACTGGCTTGCAGATGTCGCAACCAAGATGGCCTTCGCCGTGCCGAGCCAGCATGTCCTCGAACGTCTCGATGTTTTCCACCCGAGCGAAGGCGTACAGCGCCTGTCGGGTGTAGGCGAAGTGTTCGCACAGGCGCTTGTCCACCGCGACGCCCCGGGCGGTCAGTTCGTGTTCGAACACGCTTTTGAGCAGGGCCGAGCAGCCGCCACATCCGGTAGCTGCCTTGGTGCAGGCCTTGATGCCTGCGAGGTCAGTGCAGCCACCGTCGATGGCCGAGCAGATCGACGCCTTGCTGACGTTGTGGCAGGAGCAGATGGTCGCTGTCGCGGGCAAGGCATCGGCGCCGAGGGTGGGCGCGCCTTCGCGCTGGGGCATGATCAGGCTCGACGGGTCGGCGGGCAGGGTGAGGCCGTTCTGCGCGTATTGCAGCAGGGTGTCGTAATAGCTGTTGTCGCCCACCAGCACGGCGCCGAGTACCTGTTTGCCATCGGCGGAAACCACCAGACGACGATAACTGGCCGTGGCTTCGTCGATGAAACGGTAGCTGCGTGCGCCGGTCAGCGCGCCATGGGCGTCGCCAATCGATCCCACGTCCACGCCCAGCAGCTTGAGTTTGGTGGACATATCGGCACCGAAGAATGGCTCGGCGTCCAGATCGCACAATTGCGCGGCAACATTGCGCGCCATCTGATACCCCGGCGCGACCAGGCCGAACACGCTGCCGTTCCAGGCCGCGCATTCACCGATGGCGAAAATGTCAGCATCGCGGGTGCGGCAGTGTTCGTCGATGGCGATGCCGCCGCGCGGACCCAATTCCAACTCACACTGGCGAGCGAGGGCGTCCTGCGGACGGATGCCAGCGGAGAACACGATCAGGTCGGTTTCGAGGAATTCATCGCCCGCGAAATTCATCCGGTAGCGGTATTGCTCGCCTTGGCTGATCGACTGCGTGGCGCGGGACAGGTGTACGCTGACACCGAGCGCTTCGATCCGTGCCTTCAGGGCAGCGCCTCCAAAGTCGTCCAACTGCACGGGCATCAGACGCGGCGCGAATTCGACAACGTGGGCTTCCAGCCCGAGGGATTTCAGCGCGTTGGCGGCTTCCAGCCCGAGCAACCCACCGCCGACCACAACGCCTCTTTTCGCCTGACTGGCAGCCGCGCGAAGGGTGTCCAGGTCGTCCAGCGTGCGATAGACCAGACGCGAATGGCCCTCTGCGCCTTCAATGGGCGGCACGAACGGATACGAACCGGTCGCCAGCACCAATTTGTCGTAGCCAAAACAGCCGTGGGCGGTGATCACCTCGCGACGCACCCGGTCGATCTCCAGCACCGGAACGCCCAAGTGCAACGTCAGCCCGGGCTGCTCGTATAAAGAAGCACCGCTCAGTGCCAGCGACTCGGCATCGCGCCCGCCGAAATACTCGGACAGGTGCACGCGGTCGTAGGCCCGCTGGCCTTCTTCGCCGAAGACGTGAATGCGATAGCGACTGAGGGCGCCGGCCGCGATCAGTTGCTCGACGCAGTGGTGACCGACCATGCCGTTGCCGACGACGATCAGGGTTTGCACATCATCAAGAGAGGCGACAGTGGTGTTCATATCGATTCCCGGCCTAAGCCAATCAGGTTTTTCAAACGCAAAAAAAAAGGCGCCCGGAACCTCTCGGTTCCAGGCGCCTTTGCCTGTTCTTTATGGTTGTCACGCGACAGCTTTGTCGGCGGCAACGTGCTGAGCCCGACGGCAGATCGTCGTTGACCCGCCAAGGCCGCCAACCGCGCATGTGTGGCTGGACTTGGATTGGATGAAGCAATGGCTGTGCCACACCTCTGGCACAGCCACCGTCGTAGGAGCGTGGGTTGTCTCGCGATCTGGCGCCCAGCGGCAGCAAACCCGGCCAATGCGGCGTTATCTAACAGGAGCGAATTGCCGATTTTCACGACGACTGCGTCGCCGATCGCGGGACAAGCCACGCTCCTGCACGGTGATCGAACGGCACGCTAACGGTGCGATTTCGCCGTCGTCGCCCCAACCTGTTGCAGCGCGCCGTGCCAGCGGTGGCGCGCTTCAAGCCGCCAACGCCAAGCCTCCATGCACCTTCAGGCAATGTCCAGGACGCTGGCCTGTCCCTTGCAATGTCCCACTGCAAAGGCAATCGACGCAGGTTGCCGACCTTCACGACAAAGGCGCCGTGTACTCCCCGTTTTCATGACGGAGGAGGACAGGGCGCTTTTTTTGGCCTCGGGAAATATATAGATGGCGAGCAGCAGTGTGCGAAGTGTGTGTCCGTATTGCGGCGTCGGCTGCGGGATCGTCATGCAGGTCGAGAACAACCGGGTGATCAAGGTCAGCGGCGACAAAGACCACCCCAGCAATCACGGGCGTCTTTGTACCAAAGGCAGCACTTGCGGCCAGGCAATTGCTGACGCAGGGAGGATGAAATCGGCATACCTGCGTCACGGGCGTCAGCATGAACCGGTACGCATCCCCATCGAGTCGGCGATCCGCGAAACCGCCCAGCGCCTGCGAACGATCCTTGACCGCGACGGCCCAGACGCGCTGGCGTTTTATGTGTCCGGTCAACTGTCGCTGGAGGCGCAATACCTGGCCAACAAACTGGCCAAAGGCTTCGTGCGCACGAACAACCTCGAATCCAACTCGCGGCTGTGCATGGCCAGCGCCGGCAGCGGCTACAAACTGTCGCTGGGCGCCGATGGCCCGCCCGGTTCCTACGACGACTTCGACAAGACCGACCTGTTCTTCGTGATTGGCGCGAACATGGCGGACTGTCACCCGATTCTCTTTCTGCGCATGATGGATCGGGTCAAGGCAGGGGCGACGCTGATCGTCGTCGATCCCCGGCGCAGCGCCACGGCAGATAAAGCGAACCTGTTTTTGCAGATCAAACCGGGCACCGATCTGGCGCTGCTGAACGGCCTGCTGCACCTGCTGCTGGAGAATGGCGACGTCGATGCCGACTTCATCGCGTCCTACACCCAAGGTTGGGAGGTCATGCCGGAATTTCTCGCCGAGTACACCCCGGCCCGGGTGTCCAACATCACCGGCCTGGCCGAAGCCGATATTCGTCAGGCCGCGACGATGATCGGCCAGGCGCCGGAATGGATGAGTTGCTGGACCATGGGCCTCAACCAAAGCACCCATGGCACTTGGAACACCAACGCGCTGTGCAACCTGCACCTGGCCACCGGCGCGATTTGTCGCCCCGGCAGCGGCCCGTTTTCCCTGACGGGGCAACCTAATGCCATGGGCGGCAGGGAAATGGGCTACATGGGGCCGGGACTTCCCGGACAGCGTTCTGTACTCGCCGAAGCCGACCGTTCCTTTATAGAAGCGCTGTGGTCGATCCCCCAGGGCAGCCTCGGCCAGACCCTCGGCGGCGGCACCATCGACATGTTCGAGCGGATGCGCGACGGCGCGATCAAGGCCTGCTGGATCATCTGCACCAACCCGGTCGCCAGTGTCGCCAACCGCGCAACCGTGATCGAAGCGTTGCAGGCTGCCGAATTGGTCATCGCTCAGGACGCCTTCCTCGACACTGAAACCAACCGCTACGCCGATATTCTGCTGCCGGGCGCGCTGTGGGCAGAGGCCGAGGGGGTGATGATCAATTCCGAGCGCAACCTCAACCTCACGCAGAAGGCCGTCGAGCCGCCGGGCGAGGCCATGCCCGACTGGGAAATCATCGCCCGCGTGGCCTGTGAAATGGGCTTCGCCGACGCCTTCGATTACGCCTCGGCAGAGGACGTGTTCGAGGAAATCAAGCAGGCCTGGAACCCGAAGACCGGCTACGACATTCGCGGGGCCAGCTATGCGCGCCTGCGTCAACAGCCGCTGCAATGGCCCTGTGCGCCAGATGAACTCGGCACCCGCAACCCGATCCGCTACCGCAACGACGGCGTCAGCCAGACGTTGAAACGGGACCAACACGGCCAGCGCCCTGCCATCGTGTTCGCCACCGAGAGCGGCAAGGCTGTGTTTCTGCCGCGCCCCCACATGCCCCCCGCCGAGTTGCCCAACGACACCTTTCCGATGGTGCTCAACACAGGGCGCGTGCAGCACCAGTGGCACACGCTGACCAAGACCGGCAAGGTCGCGACGCTGAACAAACTCAACCCCGGCCCCTTCGTCGAGATTCACCCTGACGACGCTGCCGCGCTGGGTATTCGCAACCACGACGCCGTCGAGATACGTTCGGCGAGAGGGCATGCTGTGTTGCCCGCCGTGATCACCGACCGCGTGCGTCCCGGCAATTGCTTCGCGCCGTTCCATTGGAACGACGTCTACGGCGAACACCTGGCGATCAACGCCGTGACCAGCGACGCCATTGACCCGATTTCTCAACAGCCGGAATTCAAGTACTGCGCGGTCGCCTTGAAAAAGGTCGCGCTGATCGACCATCGCTTTCTCGACCTGCCGCAGACAGAAGACGACGCAACGGAAATGGCCGACAGCGAGCCACTGCTGACTGTGCTGTGGGCCTCGCAAACCGGCAATGCCGAGACTCTGGCCAAAGGGTTCGGCGCGCGTTTGCGATCAGCCGGCATACCGGTTCAGGTCGCGGCCATGGACAGCTTTCCCGCCAGCCGCCTGGGGGGCGTGAGCAACGTCGCGCTGATCAGCAGCACCTTCGGCGACGGCGATGCCCCCGACAACGGGCAGCGCTTCTGGCAAGCGTTGAGCGCGCAATCCCAGCGTCTGGAATCGCTACGCTATGCGGTGTTGGCCTTGGGCGATCCGAGTTACGACGGTTTCTGCCAGCACGGCAGGCATCTGGATCAGCGCTTGTCGGACTTGGGTGCAACGCCGTTGGTGGGTCGAGTCGATTGTGACGGGGATTTTCAGCGTTTAGGGGAGGACTGGTTCAAGACGTTGCAACAGGCGCTCGACTTGGATCTTCCTGCTGGCAACGCGCAGGAAACGTCTCGCGATCAGCCATCCCGTGCACGTCCACATCACGCCCGGTTGGCGATCAATCGACGACTGAACGGGGAGGGCGCGTCCAAGGACACTCGCCACGTCGCGCTGACGCTCGGGGATTCGGGCATGTCGTACGAGGCAGGCGACGCCTTGGGCGTATGGCCGCGCAATTGCCCCGGGCTGGTCGATGAACTGCTCGACCTCACAGGGCTCAGGGGCGAGCAGGCGGTACACGTCGCCAAGGCCGGGGACGTCTCCCTGCGACAGGCGCTGACCGAACACCTGGAAATCGCGCGTCCTACATCAGAAGTCTTGAGCTTCATCGCCGAACGCACTGGTAGTCAGGCCCTGAAAGTCCTGCTCGGTGAATCACTGCGGGGCGAGCTGAAAAGCTGGTTGTGGGGTCGACAACTCGCCGATGTGCTGCGGGAGTTTCCGCTCCGGTGTTCGGCTCAAGAATGGCTGGAAACACTCAAACCCCTGCAACCGCGCCTGTATTCCATCGCCTCCAGTTCAAAAGCTCATCCCGACGAGGTTCATCTGACGGTGTCGGCCGTTCGGTATGGTCAGCGCAAAGGGGTGTCTTCGACCTTTCTCGCGGACCGCGCGGACCACTGCGAGGTGCCCGTTTTCCTGCAACCGACGCAGCACTTTCGACCACCCGCCGATGGCGATGTGCCGATGATCATGATCGGACCGGGCACTGGCGTGGCGCCATTCCGCGCGTTTCTCCAGGAACGGCAGGCGCGGGGCGATCGCGGGGCCAACTGGCTGTTCTTCGGCGAGCAGCACGCCGCAACCGATTTCTACTACCGCGATGAGTTCGAAGGCCTGCAGAAGAGTGGGCTGCTGACGCAACTGAGCCTGGCGTTTTCCCGCGATCAACGGGAAAAAATCTACGTCCAGCATCGCATCCGTCAACAAGGCGCAGAGCTGTGGCGCTGGTTGCAGGAGGGCGCGCAGCTCTACATCTGTGGTGACGCCACGCACATGGCCAAAGATGTCGACCAGGCCCTGCGCGATGTCATCGCCGAGCAGAGCGGTGTGAGCGAGGAGCGGGCCAGCGAGTATTTGCGGGAAATGGCCGGGCAAAAACGCTACGTGCGTGATGTTTACTGAGGGTTCTATTAGATCGTGTCGGCAACCGTTCTACCGCCTTCGTCAGCAAGCCGGCTCCCACAGATCTGGGTCGTGGCTGAATGGGGCGGCATGTCAGGGATAGCGCACGAGAGCTGTGTCGGCTGTGTGAGAGGCGGGGCAGCCCGCGCGGGCACAGGTCAAGCAAGTACGCTCATCCCGAGGGCCGCCTGAACCCGAACTGAACCGTTTTCTCGATAGAACGAGAAAACCTTTGGATACCTGAACTTATCTGCCTTTTCCCCCTCTCATGCCGGTAGCCATTGATCGCGGCGGCCTGATAAGCTCGCGGCTTTACTCGTTTGCCCTATTGGCGCATGAACAAGGAAACAGGATGAAACAGCATCGGTTGGCAGCGGCGATTGCCCTGGTCGGTCTGGTACTCGCGGGCTGCGATAAGCAAGCCAGCACCGTTGAGCTGAAAACCCCGGCACAGAAAGCGTCTTACGGCATCGGCTTGAACATGGGCAAGAGCCTGGCTCAAGAGGGCATGGACGATCTGGATTCCAAAGCCGTCGCGCTGGGTATCGAAGATGCCGTCGGCAAGAAAGAGCAGAAACTGAAAGACGAAGAGTTGGTTGCAGCCTTCGGCGAACTGCAAAAGCGCGCTGAAGAGCGCATGGCCAAGATGAGCGAAGAGTCGGCCGCCGCTGGCAAGAAATTCCTCGAAGAAAACGGCAAGCGCAAGGAAGTGACCACCACCGCTTCCGGCCTGCAGTACGAAATCATCAAGAAAGCCGACGGCCCTGTGCCGAAGCCCACTGACGTCGTGACCGTTCACTACGAAGGCAAGCTGACTGACGGCAAAGTGTTCGACAGCTCCGTCGAGCGCGGCAGCCCGATCGATCTGCCGGTCAGCGGTGTGATTCCGGGTTGGGTCGAGGGCCTGCAACTGATGCACGTCGGCGAGAAGATCAAGCTCTATATTCCGAGCGATCTGGCGTACGGCGCACAAAGCCCGAGCCCGATGATCCCGGCCAACTCGGTTCTGGTCTTCGACCTGGAACTGCTGGGCATCAAGGATCCCGCTGCCGCAGGCAACGATGCTGCAGGTGCTGGCGCGGACGAAGAGGAAGAAGGCGCACCGGCTGCCGAACCGGCCAAGCCTGCTGCCAAGCCGTAATCGCCTTACCGATTGCCGCATGAATAGAAATGCCCCGTCTCGACGGGGCATTTTCGTTTTCGTCCCAAAAAGATCGAACGGGGTATGTCGGCGACAGTCCCAATAGCGGTGGCAGACGGAGCAATGTCGAGATTTCTGAGAGAGCAGTCAGGTTTTCACATGTGTTGGCTAGCGTTGGACTGGCCTCAAGTCAACGCATTTTTGCGTTTAATGATGTGAGTAAAAAACGCGCTATTTGACCCAGGCCCCGGTAAAACGGGCGTTCCAGCCTGGCTAAGCGGCTCTGTTCACAAGGTTATCCACAATTTGTGTGGATAACCTTGCAGAGGGGCCAGCGGCCTGTGCGGGTAGGCAGTTCCATCGAAGGCAATGGGCGATGAGCCGATTTTTATCGATATCGTTGGAGTGAATATGAAAGCACCCTGGAGTTTCATTCGTTACCTGCCGATGGCCAAGCGCCTGATGGCGGCAGGTCGTTTGCCTGCTTTGCTCTTTGCGGTGGCGGGCAAGGCTGCCAGCGAAGGCAATCGATTGGGCAAGCTCAAAGACGATCTTAAACTGTTGCAGGCCCTGTGCCTGGCGTACTGGCGTGGCGAGTACCGGGCCATCAGCGGTAAAGCGATTTTGTCCGTGGTGGCCGGGTTGATGTATTTCCTTAGTCCGCTGGATGCGATCCCAGACTGGATTCCGGGGCTGGGCATGCTCGATGACATTGCCGTACTGGCGTGGGTCATGAAGCACCTTGAAGCGGAACTCAGCGCTTTTCGGGCATGGCGTGAGCGGCAAGCCCCGGAAAAGCTCGCGGTGGTGGAACGTTTACCGTCCACGCCAAAGATCCTTGAGCATGAAAAGAAAGATTGAACGGGCGCCTACCCCTCGCCCGCGTTTTCAAACGCCGCCCCTCAGCAGACTCTGTTGATCTCCCATACGCCCTTGTGCCTCATCCGCTGGTAAGATGCCGCCATTGCAGAGAAAAAGACTACAAGTAGCAGCTATTCGTCTTACAGGGGGTGGTGATGGATCTTCAGGTTATCTCACGCGACGGAGAGCCCGAATACGCGGTGCTGCCATGGGCGCAGTATCAAGCGCTGTTGAAGGCAGCGGGGGTGTCCCGTACGTCAGCGGGAGCGCCGTCCTCTCAGCCTGCCACGTCCACCGCCGCCGCGTCCGATCTGCCATCCCTTGATCAGCTGCGGACGTTGCGCCTAGCCAAGGGCATTGAACGGGACACACTGGCGCGAGCGGTGGGCATCAGCCCTTCCTACCTCGAAGCTATTGAAAGCGGAACTCGCCAGCCTGATGCGGCAATCCAGCGGAGTCTGGCATGGGAGTTGGGTGTGCCGGGCTGGCGAGGTGAAGCATGAGCGTGCGCATCAGTCGTCAGCATTGGGACGCGCTGTTGAATGAGCTTGACCTCGCGCGCCGCCAGCGTCATCTGGTCACTTATCGCGCGTTGCTCGAACGCCTGCAGTTGCCAACCCCGGCAATGCAGACCCTGACCGCAGCCCTCGAACACCTTGCTGCCATCGACGCTCGCGCCGAACAGCCGTTGCGCAGCTCGCTGGTCATCAGCCAGGGTGCCAGTCGTTTGCCGCGTACCGGCTTCTTTGAATGTGCCGAACGCCTCGGCCGTTTCACCGGCCCCTCCGACGGCGTCGCTGCCGCTTCCTGGCACGCCGCCGAAATCGTGCGCGTGTTTGAGTTCGACTATGCGCAGGCGGTCAAGCCGGAGTAGATCGTCGCGGCCTGGCAGGCTTGCCGTCGCCCGTGAACCTGCCCTCATCACATGCAAGGGTCACTCCTGAGCGGGTTGGCGAGGCGTTTTCGCAGGCAGGCGAAGGTCCGACAAGGCGTGGCGATGGACGACGCCGATGGGACGGTGTCGCACGTCGACGATGGCCAAGGCCTGCAGGCTGCCATGGCGTCGAAAGAGCTCCAGTACGTCGACCAGCGGCGTGGATTCAGACACCACGGGCTGGGTGTTCATGAGCAAAGCAAGGTCGCCCACCACTTCGCAGAAACCTCCTGCGCTCGGATCCAGCATCGGCAAGAGTGCGCGAGCGTCGCGCGGCGGGTGTTCTTGAGGGCGGCACAGCAGATAACCCTGCACCAACTCCACACCCATGTCGATCAGCACCGCCAGTTCTTCCTGCAACTCAATCCCTTCTGCGATCACCACGGCGCGCGAGGCCTTGGCCATTTGCAGCATCGAGCCGACGAATTCGCGCTTCACCGCGTCTTCATGGATGCCGTCGATGAAATGGCGGTCGATCTTCACGTAATCCGGGCGCAGTTCAGACCACAGCCGCAGGCTGGAATAGCCTGCGCCCAAGTCGTCCAGCGCAATCGAAAAACCCATGTCACGGTAGTGATACAACGCGTTGTAGAGCAGGCCGAAATCGTCGGTTGGGGTTTGTTCGGTGAGTTCGATGACCACTTGGCTCGGCGGAATGCCGTAGCGCTGCAACAGCTGCAATGTGCGTCCCGGCGGGTGCGAGGGCTCCAAAAGCGATTCGGGCGAGATGTTGAGAAAGAGTTTGCCTTCCAGCTTCTGTTCGCTGAAACGCCGACACGCGGATTCGCGACAGGCCAGCTCCAGTTCGCTCAGGCGACCGGTCTGACGCGCAACGGCGAACAGGCTGATAGGGGAGTGCAAGGCGCTGTTGGACGGACCGCGGGTGAGGGCTTCGTAGCCGAGGATGTGGCGATCTGACAGCGACACAATCGGCTGGAACAGGCTGTGCAGGTCGCGGTGAGTCAAAATCGCACTCAAGGCGCTCAGCTGTTCGGTCACGGTCATGGCAATCTCGGGGCAAGAAAAAGGGGCTCGACGCCTGGCGCCGAGCCCCGTATTTCACGACAGGTGCATGACTGTTTGATGACGCTTTGCCACCACGCCGTCAGGTTTCACGAGAGAGATGTGAATCCTGTAGCAGTCTGGCGGCAGGGCCTCATGGCTGGACGCCGTGCAATTGGGAGCCGGCTTGCTGGCGAATCCGTTATGTCAGTTGGCGCATCTACAACTGATCCAACGCTTTCGCCAGCAAGCCGGCTCCCACAGGGGCGCGGGGGTGACCAGGCCAGAAACGAGGCCGCACCGCACCACCGACTCATTTCTTTGCCACAGAACCGCTCAGACCCAGGTAGTCGAGGAGAATCCGGCCGGTCTCCGCCAGGTACGCATCGTCTTCCGGTTTGGTCTTGTCGTCGTCCACCGGCAGTGCGTCCTCGTCTTCTTTTTTCAGCTCCTTGAGCGGTTCTTCACCTTTGGCCTTGCGACGGGTGTTTTCCATCGCCAGCTGTTTGGCGTCGATGTCCGCATGCTCGGTGCGACGTTCCGCTTCGTTGAGGCTGACGGTCTTCTCGCTCATCAGCTTTTTCGCCAGCGCCAGTTTCTGTTCGACGAACACGAACTCAGCGTCTTTTGCAGACCGTTCATCGTGACGCGATTGCAGCTGGGCCAGGAACGGTTTGAACGGGTCCACCGCCGGCTTGATCGCAGGCTTGATGGTGTCGTAGGTCATCGCTTCCGGCAGCGCACTTTCGCCGATTTCCTTGGTGTCGATGATCGACGGGTAAGCGATGTCCGGCAGGACGCCCTGGTGCTGCGTGCTCTGCCCGGAGACCCGGTAGAACTTGGCCAGTGTCAGTTTCAGTTCGCCGTGGTTCAGCGGCTGAATGGTCTGCACGGTGCCCTTGCCGAACGTCTGACCGCCGATGATCAACGCGCGGTGATAGTCCTGCATGGCGCCGGCGAAAATCTCCGACGCCGAGGCCGAGAGGCGATTGACCAACAACGCCATCGGGCCTTTATAGAACGCGCCGCTGTTTTCATCTTCCAGCACGTCGACCTTACCGTCGGCGTTACGCACCAGCACCGTCGGGCCTTTGTCGATGAACAGGCTGGTCAGTTCGGTGGCTTCCTGCAACGAACCGCCGCCGTTGTTACGCAGGTCAATGACCACACCGTCGACTTTCTCGGACTGCAATTCGGTCAGCAGTTTCTTCACGTCGCGGGTCGTGCTCTTGTACTCAGGATCCCCGGCACGGTAGGCCTTGAAGTCCAGATAGAAGGCAGGAATCTCGATGACGCCCAGTTTGTAATCCTTGCCGTTCTGATTCAGGTGCAGGATCGATTTCTTGGCTGCCTGCTCTTCGAGCTTCACGGCTTCGCGGGTGATCGACACGATCTTGGTGGTCTGGTCGTTCGGCGCATTGCTGGCCGGGACGATTTCCAGGCGCACCACGGAGCCCTTCGGACCACGAATCAGCTTGACCACTTCGTCCAGACGCCAGCCGATCACGTCGACCATCTCTTTGTCGCCCTGGGCAACGCCGATGATCTTGTCAGCCGTCGCGACCTGCTTGGTCTTCGCCGCCGGGCCTGCTGGCACCAGGCGCACGATCTTCACGTTGTCGTTGTCGCTTTGCAGGACGGCGCCGATGCCTTCCAGCGACAGACTCATGTTGATGTCGAAGTTTTCCGCACTGTCGGGCGACAGATAATTGGTGTGCGGGTCGTAGGACATGGCGAAGGTGTTGAGGTACGCCTGGAAGATGTCTTCGCTGCGGGTCTGACCGAGGCGCGCCAGTTGGTTCTTGTAGCGCTTGGTCAGGGTTTCCTGAATCTTCGCCGGGTCTTTGCCGGCGATCTTCAAGCGCAGGACTTCATCCTTGACGCGCTTGCGCCACAGGTCGTCGAGTTCGGCCTCGTTTTTCGGCCATGGCGCGTCTTTGCGATCAACCAGCAACGTTTCGTGGGTGGTCAGGTCGATCTTGTCGACGCCTTTATCCAGTTGGGCCAGCGCAAAATCCAGGCGCGACTTGATGCGGTCCAGATAGCGTTTATAGATAGTGAATCCCGGGTTCAGATCGCCGCTCTTGAGGAAGTCGTCGAACTGGAAGCGCCATTTGTCGAACTCGGCGATGTCGCTGGCGAGGAAGTAGCTGCGCGCAGGATCGAGAAGTTTCAGGTAGCTCTGATAGATGATTTCCGAGCGTTTGTCGTCCAGCGGCGGCTTGCTGTAGTGGTGGCGTTTAAGCAGCTCCACGACATTCAAACTGGCGATGACTTCATCGCGATCAGGCTGAAGATTATCCCAGCTGTTGGCTGCGAACGAACTGGCCGACATTGGCAGCGCAGCCAGGCCAATGAGGAATGCAAGGGTGGTGCTGGGTAAAAAATGCTTCATGCTGATTCGACGCGGGGACAATTGATAACGCATATTAGGCCGTCTTTGAGGTCGCCGGTTCCCTACAGGCTCCGTGAAAACCACTGCGTTCGGCTGCCTTTTCTTGCCGTCGCGCGTGGCGTCTTCACACAACCTGATGCGAAACCCGGTCGCATAATGCAAAAAGCCCGAATGGCCACGTGGCCATCGAGCTCAGTCAAGACTCACTATGGAGGCACCGTGAAAGCATTGCAAGGCGTTGAAGGTCATGTGGAATGGGTTGAACAACCGTCACCGACGCTCGATGTGGGCCAGGTTCGCATAAAGGTCGCAGCGGCGGGGCTCAATCGGGCCGATCTGTTGCAGCGCGCAGGTCTGTACCCGCCACCTCCGGGCGTTACGGAAATCCTGGGGATGGAGTGTTCCGGGGTGATCGCCGAAGTGGGCCCGGGCACGTCCTGGACCGTGGGAGACCGCGTCTGTGCGCTGGTGGCAGGCGGTGCAATGGCCGAAGAAGTCGTGGTCGACGCGCGGCATGTGTTGCCGGTCCCTGCGGGTTTGTCGCTGCACGAAGCAGCGGGCATTCCCGAAGTCTATGCAACGGCGTGGCTCAACCTGTTTCAGCTGGCCAGTGTGAAGCCGGGCGAAAAAGTCTTGTTGCACGCCGGAGCAAGTGGCGTTGGTTCAGCTGCCATTCAGCTGTGCAAGGCGTTCGGCAGCCCGTGTTGGGTGAGTGTGGGGTCGGCCGAGCGTCTGAAATATTGTGAAGACCTTGGAGCGCAGGGTGGGGTGATCCGCAGCGAAAGCCTGGACGGCCTCAGTGACCTCGGACCGTTCAACGTGATCCTGGATCCGGTGGGCGCGAACTACGCGGCGCTGAACCTGAAGGTGCTGGCAAACGACGGGCGTCTGGTGCTGATCGGTCTGATGGGCGGACGCAAGGCCGAGCTGGATTTCGCTCAGGTGTTGAGCAAGCGCATTCACATTTTGGGTTCCACCCTTCGCAGCCGCGACGATCAGTTCAAAGCTGACCTGCTCGCCGATCTGGGGCAACACGTCTGGCCGCTGTTTACCGAAGGGCGTCTCAAGCCTCAACTGGCGCGGACCTTTCCGATCTCGGAGGCTGAAGAGGCCTACGCGGAACTGGCGACCAATCAGGTGTCGGGGAAGGTGGTGTTGGTGATTGATCCGAGTCTGGTCTGACGCCAACGCTGGCCAATGACACGAACAGCTGTGGGAGCGAGCTTGCTCGCGAAAGCGTTAGCCCAGGCGCTATCTAATGCTTGGGCCGGCGCGTTCGTGAGCAAGCTCACTCCAACCGGAGAATGTGCGCTCAAGTGAGCGCAGTCGTCATTTCCAGCTGTGAATCGGCCACCCGGCCTTTTCTGCTGCTTCTTTGAGCACCGGGTCGGGATTGACCACCTGGGGGAAATCCACTTTTTGCAACAGCGGCAGGTCATTGCGCGAATCAGAATAGAAACTCGCGCCTTCCAGATTTTCGCCTTCCTGATCCAGCCACTCCATCAACCGCGTGATCTTGCCTTCTCGGTAGGTCAGTACCCCTTCGGTCTTACCGCTGTAGACGCCGTGGGCGATCTCCAGATCGATGGCCAGCACCTCGTCCACGCCAATGCGTTCGGCGATGGCTTTCACCAGATGCACGCCTGAAGCGGAGATGATCAGGATGCGGTCGCCGTTGGCGCGGTGTTCGGCGATGGCTTTGGTGGCGTCGCTGAAAATGATCGGTTCGATGCAGTCCTCGACCCACGGGCCGATTAGAAAATCCACTTCTTCGGGCGTGCGGCCGATCATGGGTTCCAGGCTGAAGGCCATGTAGTCCTCCATCGCCAGATCGCCTTTGCTGTAGGCCTCCATCAGTTCATGGTCTTTCTTCATGAACGACTCGGGATCGACCCAGCCCAGACGCCCCATTTGCTCGCTCCACAGGCTGGCGCAGTCGCCGTGAATGAGGGTTTCGTCCAGGTCGAAGATGGCCAGTGCCATGGTGTTGTCCTCTTTATCCAATGCTGCGCGATCTGTGGGATGCACGCTTTTGCAGGTCTTGCGCAAATTCCCTGTGGGAGCCAGCAAGCCGGCTCCCACACGTGAGATAGGTGGCGCTTTGGTGACTACGCCACTTCGCAGAGCGCCGACGCTTCGATGTTCAGGGTGACGCGGCGGCCGTTCGGGTGCAAGTCGGCGGCGGAGCGGTTGAGGACGTCGACCACCAATTCCACCCCACGCGCCTCGACGCGATAGCGAATCACGTTGCCCAGCAAACTGTGGCTGCGCACTTCGCCTTCCAGCGCGCCGGTGAGGCTGAGTTGAATGGCCTCCGGACGAATCGCCACGCGGCTGTTGATCGGTCGTTGCATCAGGCGGCTGGCGTCGTCGGGCTCCAACAGGTTGTAGTTGCCGATAAAGCCTGCGGCGAATGCATCGACCGGCGCGGTGTACAGGGTTTCGGCGTCGCCGCTTTGCACGATCCGGCCCTGATTCATCAGGAAAATCCGGTCGGACATGGTCAGCGCTTCTTCCTGATCGTGGGTCACGAAAATCGTGGTCAGGCCCAGTTCCTGCTGGATCGCGCGGATCTGTTCGCGCAGGTGTTTGCGAATCCGCGCATCCAGTGCCGACAGCGGCTCATCGAGCAGCAACAGGCGAGGGCGGGTCACCAGCGAGCGCGCCAACGCCACACGTTGGCACTGGCCGCCCGACATCTGGTGCGGATACCGCTTGGCCAGTTCGTTCAGCTCAACCAATTTCAAGACCTCCGCCACGCGCTGCCGGGTTTCGTCGGCGCTGACCTTTTGCATGCGCAAGCCGAACGCGACGTTCTGCTCCACGTTCATGTTCGGAAACAGCGCGTAGCTCTGGAACACCATGCCGATGCCGCGCTTCTGCGGCGAGACCGGGACGATGTTCTTGCCGTCGAGAAAGATCTTGCCGCGGGTGACTGAGGTCAGTCCGGCGATACAGCGCAGTAGCGTGGATTTGCCGCAGCCGGACGGGCCGAGCAGGGTGACGAATTCGCCTTGGTTGATTACGCAGTTGATGTCGCTGAACACAGCGGTGCTGGCGTAGTTCTTTTGCAGGTTTTCGACAGTGACGAAGCTCATGTCAGTCTTTGTCCTTGTTCAGTCGATTGGCCGCCCAGGTCAGCAGCAATACGAAGAGGAAATAGGAAATCACCAGCGCGCTGTTGAAGTGGCCGCTGCTGTTGCGCATGTTGTTGAGGTACACCTGCAACGTCTCGTACCGCGTGCCGACCAGCAGGTTGGCAAACACGAACTCGCCGAACAGGAACGAGAACGACAGCAGCAGGGCGATCATCAGGCCCTTGCGCAGGTTGGGCAGCACCACCAGAAACGCCGCCTGGAACGTGTTGGCGCCGAGCAGTTGCGCGGCGTCCATCAGGTCCACGAGATTGATCGCTTGCAGGTTGTTGGTGATCGCCCGGTACATGAACGGCAGGGCCACGGTGAAGTAGCAACCGATCAGAATCCACGGCGTGCCGACCATCGCCAGCGGGCCCGAGCCGTAGAGCTGCAACAGTCCCACCGATGACACCACCGGTGGCACCGCAAAGGGCAGCAGGATGAGGATGTTCATCAGCGCGTCGAGTTTCGGGAAGTGGTAATGCACCACGAACAGCAGCGGCAGGATCAGCACCACTGACAATATCAGCGCGCCGACGCAGACCAGCAGCGACTGAGCGAAGGCCATCAGAAAGCGCGGGTCGCTCCACAGCGCCACGTACCATTTATAGGTAAAGCCCGCAGGCAGAATGGTCGCCGACCAACTGGTGGCGATCGAATAGACGAACGTGCCCAGCAACGGCGCCAGCAGCAATAGAAACAGGATGTACACCACCACGCGGTGGTAAAGCCCGACCGGGCCGCGTTCAGCGCGAGACATGGTAGCTCCTCTTCAACAGCCACTGATGAACGACGGTCACGAGGGTCATCATGCCCACCAGAATCATCGCCAGGGCGCTGGCCATGTTCGGGTCGAGGGTGATGTCGCCGGCCACCATCGCAGCGATGCGGATCGGCAGCACGTTGAAGTTGCCGGTGGTCAATGCGTAGACGGTCGCGTAGGCGCCGAGGGCATTGGCCAGCAAAATCACGAAGGTGCCGAGCAGGGCAGGGGTCAGCACCGGAATCCCAATGTGCCGCCAGAAATCCCAGCCGCTGGCGCCGAGTAACGAGGCCGATTCGCGCCAGTCGTCCCGCAGCGCGTCGAACGCCGGGTACAGCAGCAACACGCCGAGGGGAATCTGGAAGTAGGTGTAGAGGATGATCAGGCCGGTCTTCGAATACAGGTTGAAGTCATCGATGATCCCGGCCTGCTTGAGGATCAGCGTCAGCGCGCCGTTGAAGCCCAGCAGAATGATGAAGGCGAATGCCAGTGGCACGCCGGAGAAGTTGCTGGTCATGTTGGCGAAGGCGCTGACGAAGTCCCGCAACCGCGAGGGGACTTTGCGCAGTGAATAACTGCCGAGGATCGCGATGACGATGCCGATCAGGCTCGACCAGAAACTGATCTCCAGGCTGTATTGCATGGCCTGCCGGTAGAAGCGCGAATTGAAGGCTTTGACGAAGTTATCGATGCCCCAGCCGGCGTCCGAATGCAGGCTGTTGATCGCGACCCACGCCAGCGGCGCGATCTGAAACGCGATGAAGAACATCGCAAACGGCACCAGGCACAACAGCCCCAGCCATTTGCCGCGACGCTGTGAACTCACTTGAGCACCTCTCTGCAGACGGGTTTGTCGTGGGGCACGCCGAGCAGCTCGCAGACCGTGCCGCAAATCTCGGTCTGTTTCGGTTGCGCCCCGGGGTCGAGGCTGAACGCGTCGCCGATGACGAACAGCGGCACCTCGCGCTCTTCGGGCAGGATGCCGTTGTGGGAGCGGTCGTTGTTCATGCCATGGTCGGCGGTCACCAGCACCTGGTAACCCGCGTCGAGCCAGCGTTGCAGGTATTCGGCGAGGATGATGTCCGCCGAGCGCGCGCTGTTGCGGTATTGCGGGGTGTCGAGGCCGTGCTTGTGCCCGGCGTCGTCGATGTTCATCGGGTGGATGAACAGGAAATCCGGCTGGTGCGCGGTTCGCAGATGCTCGGCATCGTCGAACAGGTGGGAATCGGGGTAGTGATCGACGTAGTAGAAGTGACCGTGCTGAATGGGCAGATCAACGTCATCGGTGTGGCGATCACGTGAGGCAATGAAGGGGCTGCGGTTGTACAGCTCGCTGACCCAGTGGTAGGCCGCGGCGGCAGTGCTCAGCCCGGCGGCGGCGGCGTAGTGAAAGACGCTGCGCTGGTTGGACAAACGCGAAACGTGGTTGTGCACGATGCCGCTGTCGATCGGCGCCACGCCGGTCAGGATGCATTCATAAAGAGGGCGGGACAGGGCGGGCAACTCGCATTCGAGCTTGTACAAAGCGGCCCGGCCCGCGTTTCGGTAAGCCAGCAAATGCCCCATGGCATGCTGCGCGACGCTGTAACTCAGGCCGTCCAGCAGGATGAGGATGACGTTGTGTTTCATGCGCGCTCCGTGGGGGCTTGGGTTCTGTATTTCTATGGCAGACCTGACACCGATCTTCTGTAGGAGTGAGCTTGCTCGCGATCTCGGTGGGTCAGGCTCGGTTGAGGTGTCTGGACTAACCGCATCGCGAGCAAGCTCACTCCTACAGGGGATGTGTGGCATTACACATGGCGCTTCGTCCCTGAAGCGCCAACGGGGGGGCTTACTGCATCTCGACGATGACCTGCTCGTTCCACTGCTGTGGCAGGGCTTTGGAGGTTTTTTCCCAGGCGTCCGGGTTCTTGATCGGGGTCACGTTCTTGTACTGCTCGTTCGGCAGCAGCTTGGCCTGAACTTCCGGCGGCAGCTTCAGGTGTTCGGCACGGATCGGACGCGCATTGCCGTTGGCCAGGTTGATCTGGCCAGCGTCGCTGAAGATGTACTCACGCGCCAGCTTGGCCGCATTCGGGTGTTTGGCGTATTTGTTGATGATGGTGGTGTAACCGGAAATCACCGAGCCATCGGAAGGGATCAGCACCACGTAATCATCCGGGTTGGTCATCTTGGCCTTGTAGCTCAGGCCGTTGAAGTCCCACACCACGCCCACTTCCACTTCGCCTTTTTCCAGCGTTTGGATGGACGGGTTGTTGATGCCCAGGCGCTTCTGCTTGGCCAGTTCAGTGAACAACTGCAGGCCCGGCGCGATGTTGGTTTCGTCGCCTTTCATGGCGATGGCGGCAGCCAGTACGCCGTTGGCTGCTTGAGCCGCGGTGCTGACGTCGCCAATGGTGACTTTGTACTTGCCGGTTTTCAGGTCAGCCCAGGAGGTCGGCACGTCGGAACCGTGCAGCAGTTTCTTGTTGACGATAAAGGCGATGGTGCCGGTGTAGGCCAATGCCCAGTGGCCTTCCTTATCCTTCGCCCAGTCCGGAACCTGATCCCAGGTGGTCGGTTTGTAGGGCTGGGTCACGCCCTTGGCGACGGCAATGGGGCCGAACGCGGCACCCACGTCACCGATGTCGGCGCTGGCGTTGTCTTTCTCTGCATCGAATTTGGCGACTTCTTGCGCCGAGCTCATATCGGTGTCCATGTGCACCAGACCGTACTTGGCGGTCAGGTCGGTCCAGGTGCCTTTCCAGTTCGCCCAGTCATCGGGCATGCCCACACTGTTGATCGCGCCTTCGGTCTTGGCCGCGGCTTCGAGGGTCTTGAGGTCAGTTTCCGCGGCCATGGCCGATGTGCTCAGCGCGATGGCCGAACCCAGGAGTGATGCCAGCAAAAGGTGTTTCATTCGAAGCTCCTTTGGTCACTTCTCGACCTCATTGGGACAGGGTCGGTGAAGGGAGGTTGCGGGTGGGTAGGTCTTTGAGTTTGGTCTAGGTCAGCAATACCTGAGCCAAGTTAGGCGAGTCACATGACACTTTCGTGTCTGGACCGCCTTTTGCTTGAGTGACGACAGTCAATGGGCACGGCCGCGACATAAGCGTAGACCATGGCCAAGTGGCTGATCCGAAAAGATTAATGCCGCGTAAAGGCCAGGATTTCAGAGCGGATCGCGCTGGAATGTCACGGAACAGTCATCTAGCCTGCCTAGGCTTTGATGCACATTAACGGGCTTTCGAGCGGTACGCCGTGCCCCCGAATAGCGCTGGTCTAGTCCAGATGGGTAACGCAATGCGCCAAGATGTGCCTCGAGCGGTGACGACCATTTGCAATGCCTTGCAGGAGCAGATCGAACACGGTCTGTTGCCCCCCGGCAGTAAATTGCCTGCCGAACGCAAGCTGAGCGAAGTGTTCGACACCACGCGAATCACCCTGCGCGAGGCCTTGGTGCAACTGGAGGCCCAAGGGCTGATCTATCGCGAAGAGCGTCGGGGCTGGTTCATCTCGCCGCCGCGTCTGGCCTATGACTTGATGCGCCGCAGCCATTTTCACGCGATGGTCAAAGCTCAAGGTCGTGTGCCTGCGACGCAAGTGATCTCGGCGCGACTGCAACCTGCGTCAGCGGCGATCTGCGGGTTGCTGCAGTTGCCCGCGTTATCCAGCGTGATCCAGATCTGCCGCGCTCGCCGCATCGACGAGCGACTGGTTTTGTACGTCGAGCACTACCTGAACCCCGATTACTTCCCGCAGATGCTCGACTTCGATCTGAACCAGTCGCTGACCGAACTCTACGCCCGCCATTACGACATTCGTTACGGCCAAGTGCGTTTCGAGATGGTGCCGACGGCATTACCTGTTGAAGCCGCCGCGGCGTTGAAGGTGTCGATCGGCAGCCCCGGCTTGCGGATTGCCAGGGTCAACCATGACCAGCGCGGAAGGCTGATCGATTGCGACCTGGAGTATTGGCGGCACGATGCGATCCACGTGAGCGCGGTGGTGGGGGAGTTGTAGGGGCATTGATGAACAGCGCAACTCCGCTTCTGGCCGTAGGCGGTGGGAGCCGGCTTGCTGGCGAATACGGTGGATCAGCGACATCGTTGGTGACTGACCCACCGCTTTCGCCAGCAAGCCGGCTCCCACGGGGATATCAATTGCGGGTCGTGCTGTGTCGTTTCGATGACCTACAAATCAATCACCAGATCCGACGTCGGCTTGCTGCAGCACAACAGTCGCAGGCCTTTGTCGATCTCGCGCTGACGAATCCCGCCGTTGTGCTTCATGTCCACGGTGCCGTGCAAGAGCGCCGTCTTGCAGGTGCCGCACACGCCTTGGCTGCACGATGACGGCACGATGGCGCCGGCCTTTTTCGCGGCCGACAACACGGTCTGCGTGGCGGGCATGCTGAAGGTCTTGCCGGAGCGGGACAGAGTGACGGTGAACCGCTTCTCCCCCTGCTCGACACTTGGCGCGGCTTCGATCAACGGCGCTTCCACCAACGCCGTAATGTCGAAGCTCTCTTCGTGATAATGGGCGAAATCGAAGCCGCCGTTTTTCAACAGCGTCTTCACCGCATCCATGTAGCCCTTCGGCCCACAGGTGAAAATTTCGCGGTCTCTGAAATCCGGCACGGCCTCGCTCAATAACTCCAGGCTCAAGCGCCCGAGCGGCCCCTGCCAGCCCACATCAGCCCCTAAGCCCTCGCACACATTCAGCACCCGCAGGCCGGGCATCAGCGCCTGCAGGCGGTTGAGTTCATCGTGGAACACGATATCGGCAGGCGTGCGCGCGTTGTGGACGAAGGTGATGTCCAGATGCGCCGACAGGTCAAAACCCGCGCGGGTCATGGACATCAAGGGTGTGACCCCCGAGCCCGCCGACAGGTACAGCAACTTGGTGGCAGGATGGCCGACCGGGGTGAAACTGCCTGCCGGCCCTGACGCGCTAAGGGTGTCGCCCGCCCGCAGGTTGTCATGCAGCCAATTCGACACCACCCCGCTCAGCACCCGTTTGACCGTGATCGAAAACGAGAAGGGCCGCGTCGGCGATGATGACAGCGTGTAGCAACGGGCGAGGGTCTGACCCTCGATGACCGGTGCAATCGTGATGAACTGACCCGGCTCGAAACTCAGCGCGTTGAAGTCAGGGCAACGAAAGCTGAAGGTCTTGACGTCATGGGTTTCGTCGCGCACATCGCAGCACAGCAGGGCTTTCTGCTCGCCGCTGTTCCACTGCGCGCCATACGCGCTCCAGGTGTCTACGTCGGTAAAGCGCTGCCGGGAAGACGCGTTACCGAGCTGGGTAGGCAAAGTCTCGAATCGTGTCATGATCATTCCTCACACACCGTGGGCCGCAAGCCGCGCGGCGTACCAGCGTGAAAACTGATCGACGTAGGATTCGGTAAACGCTGAAAACGGGCCGGGTGAGTACGCGGGGTCTTGGGTGCCGCTGTGGGTGATCGCCACCAGATTCGCGTCTTGCTGGTTGGTGGCATTCCACACCTCAACCAGCTTGTCGACGTGGTAATCCACGCCTTCGACGGCATCGGCGTTGACCAGCCATTTGGTGCGCACCAGGGTTTTGCCCGGCTCCAGCGGAATGATGTAGGCAATCACCGCGTGATCGCTCATGACGTGGGTCCAGGAGTTGTGGGTCCACAGGTGCACATCGCCCAGATCGCGGCGGGACAAATCGCCAAACAGCTTGGTGCAGGCGACGCGGGTGTCGAGGGTTTGCGATTCGCCATTGCCAGCGATCACCAAACGCTGCGTACGAAATTGCGTCACGGCGTCCACGTCCAGATGCTCGACGGTGTCGCAGATGAAGCCTTCGTCCTCCCAGCTTTTTTTCGCGGCGGCGTTGCGCTGTTCGTATTCGTCCAGCGCTTTAAGGGATTCTTCACTCAGCCCATCGGCGCAAAAGCCGAAGTCTTCTGGCAGGAATGAAGCGGTGAGTTCCGGGTGAGTGCCCGCGCAGTGATAACACTCGCGATTATTCTCGATCACGAGTTTCCAATTGCCGTTTTCGATGATTTCCGATTCATGGGCAATTTTGCTGTGGGTCATGTTGTACGGCGCGAATCGCGGGTTCATGGTTTGTTCAAGGTGCGCAATGTCTTCCGGCGGGTGTTCACCTAGACACACGAATATATGTGCGCCGACCACTTGGGTATGAACGGGAATCAGACTTCTGCAATTGGCATTGAAGTCTTTGCCCATGTGCGCGGCATGTTTGAGGCTGCCGTCCAGGTCGTATGTCCATTGGTGATAAGGGCAGACCAACATGCCCACCGTGGACTTGCCCGCCGGTTTCAACCGCGCCCCGCGATGGCGGCAGACATTACGAAATGCCTGTATCTGCTCGTCGTCGTCGCGCACCAGCAGGATTGAAGATTTGCCAATGTCGATGGTTGAAACATCGCCCGGTTCGGGAATGTCCGCGGTCACGCCGACCAATATCCAGTGTTGGTTGAAGAAGATATGCACATCGTTTTCAAAGATATCTTCACGCCCGAACAACGCGCCGTTCATGCCATGACCGGGCGTTCGCGTGGCAACTAACTGGCGATGAAAATCGACGGCGGCAATGCTCATGGCTGCACCTCAAAAGGCGGGGTCTTATAGGGGATGTGATCGATGGGCCCAGTATCGAGAGGGCCGAAAAAGGCGTCAACGCGCTATATTTTCACGTTCGCATAGCTGGAAGTTATGGGAGATCAGGGCGCCGACTCTTTTGGACGTCTACAGAGCGGTTAGCGTTAGGTGCTCTGAAATTGTGGAAGCCGGCTCGCTGGCGAATACGCTGGATCAGCGACATCGTTGGTGACTGATTCACCGCTTTCGCCAGCAAGCCGGCTCCCACAGTGCAAGGTGCGCCAGATGGTTCTGCCGCATCCTCAAGATCCGTCACGTAACCAGTTGACCAACCCCTGCACCAGCGGCGTGGCCTTGCGCCCATTCGGCACAACCACGTAATAGGCATCCTTGGGTCTGACCACATAGGACGTCAGCCGCACCAACTCCCCTCGCGCCAGCAACGGTTCCAGCAGCCTGTTCCAGCCCAGTGCCACGCCGTGTCCCTGCAACGCGGCCTGAATGGTGTCGGTGTACGAACTGCACCGCAGGGCGTATTTGAGGCGAGGACGTTCGTCACCCAGGGCCTTGAACCAGCCGTTCCAGGTCATCCAGCCTTCCAGCGTGGCGTCGGAATCGATCAGCTCCACATGCATGAAGTCTTCCGCCGAGACCGGCGCGGTGTGGGTCGCCAACCAGCCCGGCGAACACACCGGAAATACCTCTTCGTCGAGCAGGAAGATCGACGTGCCGTCATCCCATTTGCCGTCGCCGTAACGTACGGCCAAGTCAATATCGTCGCTGCGCAGATCCGGGGTCAGCATGTGGGTGACCAGCCGCAGGTGCAGGTTCGGTTGCTCCCGTCGCAACGCGCCCAGTCGCGGCAGAATCCGCAGTTGCGAAAACGCGGCAGTGCTGGCGAGGACGATTTCCTGCTCGCTGATACCTTCGTGGATTTTGTCGAACACCCCGGCGACCCGTTGCAGGGATTCAGAGGTCACCGAAAACAGCGTGTAGCCCTCGCTGGTCAGCTTGATCGCCCGGTGCAGGCGATGGAACAGTCGGGTGCCGAGGGTTTCTTCCAGAAAACGAATCTGCTTGCTGACCGCCGCCTGCGTGACCCCCAGTTCCTGCGCCGCAAGGGTGAAGCTGCTAAGCCGGGCCACAGCCTCGAACACCAACAGTGCCGTCATCGACGGGATCAGGCGGCGATAGCCTTTGACCTTCATCGATGGCGCTTCCTTTTCCAGCGCGTTTTGAGGGGGTGAGTCGGACTGCATGGGCGCGCCAAATGCGGTCGATTGACAGAGCGTCGCTCGAATGTACACGGATGTACATCAAACGAGCGGGGGCGTACAGTTCATTCACTCATAATCGAACAAAGGCGACATCCGATGTCGGTATCAGGCAAGGAACGAGGCAAAACCCAGGACTCCGGATGGCGTGGGTCGCCCGAAGGATGGCTGGAAGCCGCTTACGATGCCTTGAAGGAGTCCGGTGTGGACGCGGTGCGCGTCATGCCGCTGGCCAAGCGTCTGAACCTCTCGCGCACCAGCTTCTACTGGTTCTTTCAGGACCGCGAACAACTGCTCGCCGCCTTGCTGGCCCGCTGGAAGGACAACAACACCGGCGGCATGGTCAAGCAGTCCGAAAGCTACGCGGAAAACATCACCGAAGCGATCCTCAATGTCTTCGAGTGCTGGCTGAACCCCGCGCTGTTCGATTCGCAATTCGAGTTCGCCGTGCGCAGCTGGGCGTTGCAGTCCGAAGAAGTCGCGTCAGAAATTGCCGCTGCGGACGACGCACGCATCAGCGCCTTGGCCGCCATGTTCCGACGTTTCGGCTACGACGCCGACGCCGCTGACACACGCGCGCGGACGATTTATCTGACGCAGATCGGTTATATCTCGATGAAGACCAACGAAGACATCACCGAGCGTTTCCGACGCATCCCGCATTACGTGGCGATCTTCACCGGCAAGGCCCCGAAACGCCGCGAGCTGGACCGTTTCTATGGCGCCTTCGGTTACGCCGAAAAAGAACCGGGCGAGTTCGTGCCGCTGGCCGAGACCTTCGAAGAGACCGTACATGGCAAATGAGCGCATCGGCATTATCGGCGGCACCGGGTGGTTGGGTGGCGGCCTCGCGCGAGCGCTGCTCGAGACCGGGTTCATCCCTGCGGATCAATTGATCGTCTCGAACCGCTCCGGGCGTCACCCGCTGGCGGGCACTGGGGCGCAGGTGATGGCCGACAATCAGGCGTTGGTGGACGCCAGCGATGTGGTGATCCTGTCCGTGCGCCCCGAGCAATTCAAGGCGCTGAACATTCAAACGTCGGGCAAGCAGGTGATCTCGTTGATGGCGGGGGTTACGTCTCGGGCGATCCGTTCAGCCACCGGGGCTTGCGTCGTTGTGCGCGCGATGCCCAACGCTGCGATTGAAATTCGCCAGTCGTTCACGCCATGGCATTGCGCTCAGGGTTTGAACGACGCCGATGTGGCGTTCATTCAAGGGCTGTTCGAATGCGTGGGCACAGCCAGCCGGGTGCCGACGGAGGAGGGCATCGATTACCTCAGCGCGCTGTCGGGCACAGGACCTGCGTTTCCCGCCCTTTTGATGACGGCGCTGACACGGCACGCCGTTAGCGCAGGCATTCCAGAAGAAGTTGCACGGCAGGCCGCGAGAGGAGTGGTGGTGTCGGCGAGTCAGTTGCTGGCCAATCATGATCCTCAAGCCATGATTGATTCGCTGGTGGCGTATAAGGGCGTCACGGCGGCGGCGTTGCAGAGCCTGATTGATGCGGGGTTTGGGGAGCAGATTGGGCGCGCGGTGCAGGCCGGCGCCGACGTGGCACGTAAGGGGATGTGATCGGCGCCGGGACGTCTGGCTGTTAACCATCAAGGTGGCACAACGCTGTGGGAGTGAGCATGCTCACGAAGAGGCCAGATCATTCAGCCTCTTATTGCCTGACCTTCCACCTTCGTGAGCAGGCTGACTCCCACAGCGGATCGTGTTTGATCCATTGCCTCCTACAAATCCTTCACCAACCGCAACGCATCATAAATCGCCGCATGGGTATTGCGCGCCGCGACCGCATCGCCAATCCGGAACAGCTGGAAACGTCCCTCAGGGTTGGTCACCAGGTTCTGCGCTTTCCCGGCGATCAGATCATGCTGTTCCACCGCCCCTTCATTGCTCGACAGCGGGCGCAGCTCGAAATACAGCTCGTCCATCGGCAGGGTGCCGTGGTTGATCACCACCTGGTCGACGATGCGCTCCTTGTTGACCCTCCCGTAGTCGCTGCCGAAGATCGCGGCGAGTTTGCCGTCGCGGCGCTGCACGGCTTCTACGCGATAGGTCACGGTGAACACCACGTCCAGGTCCTGCAGGCTGCGCATGTAGGGCACCAGGTTCATGGCCATGACTTCCGGCGAGAACGAGCGGTCCGGGGTTACAACCTCCAGACGCGCACCGCTCTGGGCGATGACTTCGGCGGCCTGTAATGCTGCATGGTCACCCGCGTCGTCGAAAATCAGCACGTTCTTGCCCGGTTTGACGTCGCCGGAAATGATGTCCCAGGCCGAGACCACCAGTTCGTTGCCTTCCTTCAGCACCTCGGTGTCGGGCAGGCCGCCGGTGGCGACGATGACCACGTCCGGCTCCAGGTCCAGCACCGTTTGCCCTTCGGCCCAGGTGTTGAACTGGAACTTCACTCCCAGCCGCTCGCATTGGGCCATGCGCCAGTCGATGATGCTGATCATCTCGCGACGACGTTCGCTGAGTGACGTCAGGCGAATCTGTCCGCCCGGTCGATCCGCCGCTTCCAGCACCGTCACGTCGTGCCCGCGCTCACCGGCGACCCGCGCCGCTTCCAACCCACCGGGGCCTGCGCCAATGACCACGACCTTGCGTTTGACCGCTGCCTTGGGAATCTCATGGGGCATGGTGGTTTCGCGACCGGTCGCCGCGTTGTGAATGCAGTACGCGGCGCCGCCCTGATAAATGCGGTCCAGGCAATAGTTGGCGCCGACGCAGGGACGAATCTCTTCTTCGCGCTTCTCGATGATCTTGCGCACGATATGCGGGTCGGTCATGTGGGCGCGGGTCATGCCCACCATGTCGACTTTGCCGGAGGCAATCGCATGGCGCGCCGTGGCGACGTCGGGAATCTTCGCGGCGTGGAAGGTCGGAAAGCCCGTGGCAGCGCGAATCTCGCCGGCGAAATCCAGGTGCGGCGAGTTGCGCATGCCCTGGATCGGGATCACGTCGGTCAGCCCGGCGTCGGTGTCGATGTGGCCTTTGACCACGTTGAGGAAATCCACCAGGCCGCTGTCTTTCAGGCGTTTTGAAATCTCGATGCCGTCTGCAGCGCCGAAGCCACCTGGCAAATCCTCGTCGCCGGTGTAGCGCACGCCGAGCAGGAAGTCTTCGCCGCATTGCTGGCGAATGCCGCGCAGGATGTCGAAGGTGAAACGCAGGCGATTGTCCAGCGAACCGCCGTAGTCGCCGTCCAGGTCGTTGGTCAGTGGCGACCAGAACTGGTCCATCAAGTGGCCGTACGCCTGAAGCTCAAGGCCATCCATCCCTGCGGCTTTCATGCGTTCGGCGGCGTCGACGTAATCCTTGATGATGCGCTGAATGTCCCAGTCTTCCAGCTTCTTGGGGAAGGAGCGGTGAGAGGCTTCGCGCCGATGGGAAGGCGACACCACAGGCAGCCAGTCGGCCTTGTCCCAGCGGGTGCGCCGACCGAGGTGGGTCAGCTGAATCATCACCGCCGCGCCGTGTTCGTGGCATTCGTCGGTCAGGTCCTTGAGCCAGCCGACCACTTCATCCTTGTACGCCAACACGTTGTTGAACACCGGCGGGCTGTCGCGGGACACCGCCGCCGACCCTGCGGTCATGGTCAATGCCACACCGGCCTTGGCCCGTTCCACGTGGTAAGCGCGATACAGGTCCTTGGGCATGCCATCCACCGGGTACGCCGGTTCGTGGGAGGTGGTGATGATGCGGTTGCGCAGGGTCAGGTTTTTGATCTTATAGGGCTGCAGCAGAGGATCGCTGGACATGGTGGTGCGCTCCTGGGAGGAACATCAGGCGTGGTTTGACGCGAACGTATGTGAAATGTACATGTGTGTCAATCGATGGTGACGCTGGTGTACATTTCGCTTGCTACCCCACTCCGTGTGTGGATAAGATCGGCGCAACAGCTGGCCAAAGACTGGCGCGATTCACTCTCTTCACTGCCACACCCAGTTACACCCATACACAACAGGGGAGATGCACGATGGTTGCTTATTCGCCGTATAAGAAAAAAAGTATTGGTTGGTTAGCAGGGGTCGCCTTGACGACTGTGAGTCTGTTCAGCCACGCCGCCGATCAGCCGCCGGTGCGCATCGGCTGGGTCAACTGGTCGGACACCGAGATCACCGTCAAACTGGCGACGCTGGTGCTGGAAGATCAGCTCAAGCAGCCGGTGAAATTGGTCATGGCCGACATCGGCATCCAGTTTCAGGCCATGGCCAACGGCAACATCGACATGATTCCGATGGTCTGGCTGCCGGGCACCCACAAGGCCTTCTACGACAAGTACAAGGACAAGATCGAAGATTTGGGCGTGCTGTATGAAGGGCGGATCGGCATGGCGGTGCCGGACATCGTGCCGGCCAGCGAAGTCTCCAGCCTGGCGGACCTGAACAAACCGGGCATCAGCGAGAAGTTCGACGGCAAAATCCTGACGTCCGAAGTGGGCAACGGGCAGTACAAGCTCACCGAAAAGGTGCTCAACGACAAGAAAATCGTCGGCTACAAAATGGTGGCGTCTTCGGAAAGCGGCATGTTGAGCGAGCTGGACCGCAACCTCAAACGGGGCAAATGGTCATTGGTCAACGCCTGGAGCCCGCACTGGATGTTCTCCAAATACCCTCTGCGTTACCTGGATGACCCTGAGCACTTGTTCGGCGGCGCGGAGCAGATCCACGCCTTCGCGCGCAAGGGGTTCAGTGATCAATACCCGAAAGTGGCGCAGTTCTTCGCCCACTATTCGATCCCCAAGGACGACCTGCAAAAGATGATGCTCGACGCGCGTGCGAGCTCGGCCGAGAAGGTCACCGCCGACTATTACGCGGCCCACAAGCAAAGCTTTGCGGCGATGTTCAAGGACAACACCACGGCCTCGGCCACGCCTTGATCTGACGTTCAACCTCAAACACGAAACCCCTGCAGCAGTCCGACTTGTCGGCGGCAGCGACCACACGGATGTCGCTGGCGAGCCGGACTGCTACAGGGGTTTCGTGTTTTTCATGGCTGTTTACGTTGGAGCTTGACCATTGATGGCCCGGGTTGCTGTCCTGGTGTCACTGAACCGGGTCTGTAGGAGTGAGCTTGCTCGCGATAGCTATTTGTCAGTCCCAAAGGGGTTGGGCGAACGCATCGCGAGCTCACTCCTACAGGCAGGCATGGCATCAGCTGCCGGATGCGCCATCCTTCTTCCCGGGAAAACCGCTGACGCTCCCGCCACTGGTATTCACCTGCACATTCAGGCGCGGCGTCGCCAGGTCCATGCCCGCCTCATCCAGATAGCGCTTCAGCGACAGGTTGAACGCTCGCGACACTTCCCATTGCTTGATCGGCGCGGTCTTGAAACGCGCTCGCAGGATGGCGTTGCCGGACTCGAAACTCTCTACCCCCTGGATCTCCAGCGGCGACCAGATGTTGCGGCGTTGCAGCGGGTCGGTGCGCATTTTCTGGCCGACGTCTCGAATCATCTTCAAGGCGTCGTCAATGTTCATGTTCGACGGAATGGCGATGCGGAAGATCGCGTAGCCGAACTCCCGCGAGTAGTTCTGGATACTCTTGATCTCACTGAACGGGATCGTGTGAACGATGCCGTCGATGTCCCGCAGGCGCACGGTGCGAATGGTCAGGCCTTCGACAGTGCCCAGGTGCCCGCCGACGTCCACGTAATCGTCGATTGCCAGCGAGTCCTCAATGATGATGAACAGGCCGGTGATCAGGTCCGCGACCAGTGACTGCGCCCCGAAACCGATGGCCAGACCGATCACACCGGCACCGGCCAGCAGCGGCGTCACGTTCATGCCCATGTTCGCCAGCGCGACGATCACCGCAATGATGAAAATCGTGACGAACAGCACGTTGCGGATCAGCGGCATCATCGTCTGCGCGCGCGCATTGGCCAGGCCTTTGCGCGAGCGGGTGAGGGCGTGATGAATCGCGGTGTCGGCAAGAATCCATACCAGCCAGGCGAAGATCAGCGTAGTCGCCAGACCGATGACGCGCACGCTGATGTCATGGCCGTCACCTTCGGAAAAGCGAATCAGCGACAAGCCCCACACCCGCAGCCCCAATTCGATGAACAGCAGCCAGACCAGCAGGTGCGCCACCATATAGAAGAAGCTTTTCAGCCGCTCCGAATACAGCGCGTGGCGTTTGTGACCGTGGGCCGGTTTCTGTGAATGACGCCGCACCAGGCCATTGATGACCATGCACAGGACCAGCAACACCGTGCAGATCAGCGATTGGCGCAGCGCGGTGCTGGTGTCGCCCGCGGAAAAGAACGTGGCAAACAGCGATACGCCCACCAGCACCAGCGCGGGGAGATACCAGAAGCTGCCGAGGATCTCGATGGTGTCGCTCAAGGCGCGGCGTTTCAGGCGGCGAGACAGCGGCTGGTTGCGGATCAGATGCGCGATGGGCCGACGGAAGCGGACGATGAACAATCCGGTCGAAATCGCCGCCATGACATTGGCGAGGGTCGCGGCCGTGTGGGCAAGGTGCACGCCGAGGCTGGCCACCAGTCGCGGATCACTCAGCGCTTCGCCGAAAGCGGCAAAGCTGCCGATCCACCACAGCGGCCGGAACGCCTGGTGGCGCAGGATATACAGCGCTTTGTGGCGGTGAGGGCCGTCGAGCAGGGAAAAAGCAATCACGCAGATCGCTGAAAACAGCGTGCCGACCACCAGCGCGTAGGCCAGCACCATCGCCAGATCACGGCCCAGCGACGGCGGCAGGGAATAGCTCAGGTAAACCGTGATGACCAGCGCAATCAGCCACGGGCCCAATTTGCGCAGTGCAAAGCGCAGCATGTCGGTCGGACGCGGGTGTTGCGGCAGCTCTTCCGACAACCCGAAGCGCACCCGCACGCGATGGCTGAGCCAGATCAGCGCGGCCGCGAGCAAACTCCACAACGCAATCACCACAGCGAAGCTGAAGATGATCGGCCACCACTGATTGGCCGGCAGCAGCAGGTCCATCAGCTCCTGTTCGGCGAGCGCCACTTCGTCGCCCCAACGGCTAAGAGGGCTGTCGTCGCCGGTGAACTGTTTCTCGAAGTCATGCAGCGTACTGCCGATCAAACCCAGCACGCCTTGCTCGACCGTGGGTTGGGCTTTCTTGGTGGCGTCGCGTAGCTTCTTCAGATCATCCAGCAACTTGCTGCGCTGCTGATCGTTTTCCAGCGAGGTGATCACCTCATCGAGGGACTGGCCCAAGGGTTCCTGGGCTTGTGGCTGGGCTTTCTGGCCGCCGCCCAGCAGGCTCGGCAACCCGGCGGCGTGGGTCAGCGCGACGGGGAACAGCGCCATCAGCAACATCAGCAACAGTGGGGGCAGGAAAGAACGGGAAGGGGCAGTCACCGGGTCATCAACCTCGATTGGGGACGGGTCGTTGATCACATTGTGGGAGCCGGCTTGCTGGCGAAAGCGGTGGATCAGTGACAGATGAACCGACTGATACTCCACCTTCGCCAGCAAGCCGGCTCCCACAACAGGCATTCACCATCTGGTCGGGCAGCGCCCGCGTAGTGGCGTTAAGGCAACTCGGCACTCGCATAAAACGCAGTCAGCACTTTGACCAGATGCGCCAGATCCTGACTTCCTGCCAGCTCGCGGATCGAGTGCATGGCGAAGGTCGGCAGGCCGATGTCCACGGTGCGCACGCCCAGATGAGCGGCAGTGATCGGGCCGATGGTCGAGCCACAGGCCATGTCGCTGCGCACCACGAAGCTCTGCACCGGCACTTCCTCGGCCATGCACAGATGGCGGAAGAAACCGGCGGTTTCGCTGTTGGTGGCATAGCGCTGGTTGCTGTTGACCTTGATCACCGGGCCTGCATTGAGTTTCGGGCCATGGTTGCCGTCGTGCTTCTCAGCGTAGTTCGGGTGCACACCGTGGGCGTTGTCAGCGGAAATCAGCAGCGATTTCTGCACCGTGCGCACGTAGTCATCGCCCTCCGGCATCAGACGTTGCAGCACTTGCTCCAGCATCGGGCCATCGGCGCCGCAGGCGGACGTCGAACCGACTTCTTCGTGGTCGGTGCAAACCAGCACGCACGTCTCTTCGCCATCGGCGTTGAGCAACGCTTGCAGACCGGCGAAGCACGACAGCAGGTTGTCCAGCCGCGCGCCGGCGATGAAGTCGCCGTTCAGGCCAATGACCGCGGCGCTTTGGGTGTCATAGAAACTCAGCTCGTAATCGAGGACAACGTCGGCATTCAGGCCGTGTTCGCGGGCGAGTTGATCGGTCAGCAGGGCGCGGAAATCGGCGCGCTCATCGCCGGCCACTTGGGCGAGGATCGGCGGCAATTCGTTCTGCGGGTTGATCTGCCAGCCTTCGTTGGCGGTGCGGTTGAGGTGGATCGCCAGGTTGGGGATGATCGCGATGGGCAGCTTGAAGTCGATCAACTGGCTTTCGACTTTGCCGTCGCGACGGAAGGTGACACGCCCCGCAAGCGAGAGGTCACGGTCGAACCACGGGGCCAGCAACGCGCCGCCATAGACTTCGACGCCCAACTGCCAGAAACCCTGGCGCTGCAATTCTGGCTGGGGTTTGACCCGCAGGCACGGGCTGTCCGTATGGGCACCGACCAGGCGAATGCCGCTGGTCAACGGTGATAGACGACCCAATTTGAAGGCGACGATGGAGGAATCGTTACGGGTGACGTAGTAGCGGCCACCGGCTTCGGTGTACCAGGGTTCGCGCTCGTCGAGACGCTGATAGCCCGCGCCTTCGAGACGTTGCACCAGGCTTGCGGTGGCGTGAAACGGGGTGGGAGAAGCCTTGAGAAAATCGATCAGGCCTTGGTTCAACTCTTCGCGCATAAGTTACTCCAGACAGCAATGGCGGGAGTTTACAGGCCAACGTCGGTGGGGGCGAATTCATTCGCTTGAGACCGCTACATCAATGCCCTACGGGCCTTTCGCCAGCAAGCCGGCTCCCACATTTGTCCAAACGTGCCGCAGTCTGACAGTTCTCCTTGACCGCCTTGAAAAGCCTCTCACCAAAGCCACGAAATAGCGTTGCGAGTCAACCGCCAATGCGGACAAGGAGATCCATCAGGCTGCGGCGCGTTGCAAAAAATGTGGGAGCCGGCTTGCTAGCGAAAAGGCCTGAAAGGCATCGAAGTAATGATCTAAAGTGAACTGCCCCTCAAATCATCTATAGCCCAAACCCACAGCCAACACTCTAAACCCACCCCTGGAGCCCACTCCCTCAAAACGGCGCCGGACACTCAAACCGCATCCGCGCTTTGCTCACCGGATGGGTAAACGTCAACATGCTCGCGTGCAGGCACAGCCGCGGATACGCCGCCAGCGCCTCGGGATGCGCATACAACCCATCCCCCAGTAACGGGTGCCCGATCGACAGCATGTGGACCCGCAACTGATGGGACCGCCCGGTGATCGGCGTCAGCTCCACGCGGCAATGGGTGTCATAGCGTTCCAACACCTTCCAGAACGTCAATGCGTGCTTGCCGAACTCATGATCCACCACATGCCGAGGCTTGGTGGGCGGGTCGTAGCGCAGGGGCAGGTCGATGCTGCCGCTGTCCAACTCGGGGTTGCCCCAGGCCAGCGCTGTGTAGGCTTTTTCGGTTTCCCGGTCATGAAACTGCCGAGAGAGCTCCCGATGCGTGTCCGCGTCACGCGCCAGCAAAATGATCCCCGATGTTTCCCAATCGAGCCGATGGACAATGCGCGCTTCGGGGTAGCCGTTTTCCTGCAGGCGCGTAATCAGGCAGTCCTTGTTGTCATCAGCGCGGCCAGGCACCGACAGCAGCAGGGTAGGCTTGTTCACCACCAGAACGGCGTCGTCCTGATGGAGAATGTGAACGTTGGACAGCGGCATGGAACAGCCTCGTGGCGAAAGCACTTTCAGAGCAGAAATCGGTGTGGACACAAACGCCAACGGCGGCTCGCTCACCCGAATCCCGCAAGGGATCAGGGCAACCGAGCCGCCGTGGCGGCAACCTGTTCGATCAACGATCAGGCAGGGTGATGTTGAGTTCCAGAATCGAGTAGCTGCCCTCGTTGTCGAGCGCAACCTGCACTTTGTCGTCCTCGATCTGGACGTATTTACGGATCACTTCCACCAGTTCTTTTTGCAGAGCGGGCAGGTAGTCCGGGGTACTGCGTTGGCCGCGTTCATGCGCCACGATGATCTGTAGACGCTCTTTCGCGACCGATGCGGTACTGGGCTTTTTGTTGGCACGAAAGAAGTCAAAAATGTTCATTAGTTACCCCCGAACAGGCGTTCGAAAAATCCTTTTTTCTGTACGTCCAGGAAACGGTGCTCGCGGTCTTTGCCCAACAGGCGGTCGACAGCATCGCTGTACGCCTGGCCGGCATCGCTCTGGTCATCGAGGATGACAGGCACGCCCTGGTTGGAAGCCTTGAGCACCGCTTGGGATTCAGGAATCACCCCGAGCAGGGTCACGGCCAGGATTTCCTTGACGTCTTCCACGCCCAGCATTTCGCCCTTGCTGACGCGCTCAGGGTTGTAGCGGGTCAGGAGCAGGTGTTCCTTGATTGGGTCTTCGTTGCGTTCGGCACGGCGGGATTTGCTGGCCAGCAGGCCGAGCATGCGGTCCGAGTCGCGCACGGAGGAGACTTCAGGGTTGGTCACGACGATCGCTTCGTCCGCGAAGTACATCGCCAGGTGAGCGCCCGTTTCGATACCGGCTGGGGAGTCGCAGACGATGTACTCGAAGGATTCCTTGAGTTCCATCAGGACTTTTTCCACGCCTTCTTTGGTCAGCGCTTCCTTGTCGCGGGTCTGGCTCGCGGCCAGGACGTAGAGGCCTTCGATCTTCTTGTCCTTGATCAGGGCCTGTTGCAGGTTGGCTTCGCCATTGACCACGTTGACGAAGTCATACACCACGCGACGCTCGCAACCCATGATCAGGTCGAGGTTACGCAAACCCACGTCGAAGTCGACGATGACCGTTTTGTGGCCGCGCAATGCGAGGCCGGTACCGATAGCGGCGCTGGTGGTGGTCTTGCCCACACCACCCTTGCCGGATGTAACCACGAGAATCTTGGCCAAGGTGTATCACCCCTAAAAGTAGGACGGCTAGTCCCTGAAGAGCCCCTCATCACGCAGCGTCATATCGAACAGAGAAGGAAACGAGCGTCTTGCGAAGCTCACGTTTCGAGAAAACACCTGAATTTCCCGGATTTCCTTGCCCTGTGCATCGTTTTCGCGACGAATCAGAGTGGCTTTGAAAATGGCGCAGTATCCGTTAAAGACGGATGATGTTCAACACGTCACCGGACAGACTGACTTGTACTCCGGCCCCCCACAAAGGGTCGCGTCGCAGGTCCTCCGCGACCTTGTATTGCCCGGCGATGGAGACCAGTTCGGCGACCATCTGCTGGCAGAAAATCCGCGCCTTGGTGTCGCCCTTGATGCCTGCCAGTGCCCGGCCCCGCATCGGGCCATACACATGGATGTTGCCATCGGCGAGAAGTTCCGCACCCGGGCTGACCGACGAAATCACTATCAGGTCCGAACCTTGAGCATAAATCTGCTGCCCGCCACGCACCGGGGCCGTGATGATCTTGGTTGGCTTGATCAATGGCTCGGGCGGTTTTTCCACGACTTCGGGCTTTTTCTTTATTTCCCCTTCCGTCGGATCGAGCGGCCTTTCGCGCGCGCCGGAGGGCGGCAGGACCGGCAGATCGATGGCGATGGCGGCGGCAATGTCTTCGATACGGTTGGCGCGAATGGCCAGGGTGCGCAGGCCGTGATGGCGACAGATGCGCATCATGCCTTGCAGATCGACGGCCCCTTCGTTGGGCGGGAGTTTGTCCAGCGCCAGCACTAATGGGGTATTGCTGAAAAAGTTCGGCGCCTGAGCGACTTTGGCCGCCAATTGACGATCCAGCGCTTCGAGGTTGTTACGGGCCAGTTCCAGCACGGTGATGGCCAGCATGCTGCCCTTCAGCTGGAACACCGGTTCCTTGTCTTGCAATTCGATTTGGCTCATGTCGGCATACAGCGGCTTGTCGCTAAAAGTGCCGAGACTTATAACGAGAACGCCCGCGAGTCGCAAGGGAGCCGCAACCGACGAAGCGTCACGAAAGCCCTCGAACCGATGTAGAATGCCCGCCTTTGTCTTGACGGAAGCCTTAATGGAACGCCCGCGTTTTCGAGCCCGATTTCTTCATCCCCGCTTCTGGCTGCTGTGGCTGGGGCTCGGTTTGCTCTGGCTGGTGGTGCAGCTACCGTTTCGCGTGCTGGTGGCCATCGGTCGGGTGCTGGGCGGGATTATGTATTACTTCGCCACCGACCGCCGGATCATCGCGGCGCGCAACCTCGAACTGTGTTTCCCCCAGTATTCCAGGGCCGAGCGCAAACGCCTGCTCAAGGAAAATTTCGCTTCCACGGGCATCGCTTTTTTCGAAATGGCCATGAGTTGGTGGTGGAGCCCCGCGCGTCTGGCGAAGCTGGCGCACATCGAAGGGTTACAGCACCTCAAACAGCCGCACCTCGACGGGCAGGGCGTGATCCTCATGGCCCTGCATTTCACGACGCTGGAGATCGGCGCGGCGCTGCTCGGTCAGCAGCACACCATCGATGGCATGTACCGCGAACACCGGAATCCGCTGTTCGACTACGTTCAACGCCGGGGGCGCGAGCGTCACAACCTGGATGCCATCGCTGTCGAGCGTGAAGACGTGCGCGGCATGATCAAGCAGCTGCGCAAGGGCCGCGCCATCTGGTATGCGCCGGATCAGGACTACGGCGCCAAGCAGAGCATTTTCGTGCCGCTGTTCGGCATTCCTGCAGCCACTGTGCCCGCCACCAGCAAATTCGCGACCCTCGGACGCGCCCTTGTGGTGCCGTTCACTCAGGAGCGTCTGGCCGATGGCAGCGGTTACCGGCTGGTGATTCATCCGGCGCTGACCGATTTCCCCGGCGAAAGCGACGAGGCCGATTGCCTGCGCATCAATCAATGGGTCGAGCGGGCTGTGACCGCCTGCCCCGAGCAGTATCTGTGGGCACACCGGCGGTTCAAGAGCAGGCCGCCCGGTGAGCCGAAGCTGTATAAAAAGCGGGGCTGACACCTGGGGCTGAGGGTTTATGACGACAAGCGCAGCAGAACAAAAAACAGTCAACAGCGCTTCAACGGTTTCGGTCGGTCGCGAGTCGATCACCGGACTGATTCTTTCTGGCGGGGGCGCTCGGGCCGCTTACCAAGTGGGGGTATTGGCGGGGATCGCCGACCTGCTGCCGGTAGGCACGAAAAACCCGTTCCCGGTAATCGTCGGCACGTCCGCGGGCGCGATCAACGCGGTGAAACTCGCCAGCGGCGCCGCCCAATTTCGTACTGCCATCCATGAATTGACGGTGTTCTGGCAGAGCTTTCGCAGCCATCAAGTGCTGCGCAGCGACTGGTCCGGCGTGATTCGTCAGGCCTCGCGTTTCGTCGGGCGCAGCCTGTTGGGAATCGGCCGCAAGCAGATTCCCGTGGCGCTGTTGAACAGCTCGCCGTTGAAGGATTTGCTGACCGAGCGCCTGAACCTTTCGGGCATCGACGAGGCCATCGAGGGTCATCATTTGCGCGCCGTCGCGGTCACCGCCTTTGGCTATGAGTCGGGGCAGGCCGTCACCTTTTATCAGGGTAAAGGCACCATCGATGCCTGGCTGCGGCATCGGCGGGTGGGCCTGCCGACGCGACTGACCGTCGATCATCTGCTGGCGAGTTCGGCGATTCCGCTGCTGTTCGCCCCGGTCAAGCTCGAACATGAATATTTCGGCGACGGCGCGGTGCGGCAGTCGGCGCCTATCAGCCCGGCGCTGCACCTAGGCGCCAACCGGGTGCTGGTGGTGGGCGTCAGCGGCAATCCGCGCGGCCCGGGGGCGAACAAGCCAGTGCATCGGGTCGTGAGCGGGGCGCAGCCGAGCCTGGCGCAGATCAGTGGCCACATGCTCAACAGCACGTTCATTGACAGCCTGGAGAGTGACATCGAATTGCTGGAGCGGCTGAACCTGCTGAGCCGCATGCTGCCCACGTCGCCCGAGCCGTCGCCGCAGGTGTCCGAACAGCCGACGCCGGTGCAGTCGTTGGCGCCGGTGGAGGTGCTGGTCATCTCGCCAAGCCAACCCCTCGACGAAATCGCCGCCCGCCACCGCCGCGAGCTGCCCCCTGCCTTGCGCACCTTTCTGCGCGGCCCGGGGGCGACCAAGACCAGTGGGGCAGGGGTGCTGAGCTACCTGCTGTTCGAGTCAGGGTATTGCAGCGAATTGATCGAATTGGGCCGCCGCGACGCGATGGCCCAGCGAGAGGAGTTGATGCGGTTTTTGCGGATCGCATGACGCCGCCTATTCCCTGTAGGAGCGTGGCTTGTCCCGCGATTGGCCGGGAACCGGCTATGACACCTGAAGATTTAAGTGCATCTGACAGGCTGCGTTGGCTGGTATGACTGCCGCTGCGCGTCAGATTGCGGGACAAGCCACGCTCCTACAGGAATCGCCATCTAGCGATTGTTTACGCCGTCAATTTGTCATCACGGAAATCCCGCAGCGCTTGTTCAATCTCTTCGCGGCTGTTCATCACGAACGGGCCGTATTGCACGATCGGCTCGTTCAAGGGCTTGCCCGCGATCAGCAATACCTTCGCGCCGGTCGCTGAATTGAGCTGCACTTGGCCATTTTCCGACAACCGAGCCAGACGGCTCTGACCGAGCGTTTGCGCGCAACCGGCAATCTCGACTTCGCCTTCGTACACATACAGCAGCACGCGATGCCCTTCTGGAACGATTGGACTGACCCCCTTGCCTGCCGGGATGTGGAAATCGAAATACTGCGGTTCGGTGTCGGGCCGCTGCACAGCCCCTGCCTGCTGCACCTGACCGTCGTCGAACTGCCCGGCGATCACCACCACGTCGACGCTGTTCTGCGTGGTGAGGCGAGGGACCCGTTCTGGCTGAATGTCATCGTAACCGGCGTCTCCCATTTTTGATTTCCCCGGCAGATTCAGCCACAACTGAAAGCCGCGCATCACGCCTTCTTCCTGCTCTGGCATCTCGCTGTGGATCACGCCACGCGCAGCGGTCATCCACTGCACACCGCCGCCTTGCAACAGGCCGACGTTGCCCATGTGGTCTTCGTGGCGCATGCGGCCTTCGAGCATGTAAGTCACGGTCTCGAAGCCGCGATGGGGGTGCGGCGGGAAACCGGCGATGTAGTCATCTGGCGTGTCTGAGCCGAATTCATCGAGCATGAGAAAGGGGTCGAACAGCTCGATACCGGGGCCACCGAATACCCGCGTCAGCTTGACGCCCGCGCCGTCCGAGGTCGGCTGGCCTGCCTGGATTGACAGCACTTTGCGAAATTGAGTCACGAGGGCGCACTCCGGAAGAGGGTGGGAATGACGCCTATGGTATGCCCGTAAGGGCGATGGATGGGTGACGTTTTTGCGCGGGATTGATCGGGTTGTTAGATGGGTTTTTGCATGCATGCGGTCTTTATTGTGGGAGCCAGCAAGCCGACTCCCACAGGGTTTTGCAGCGCCGATCAGCCATGTGATCGGCGGACACTCATCACTCCTGAATCTGCAATTTCCGCGCTTCGGTGTACACGTACCGCACTTTTTCGTACTCGAACGGGGAGTTCATCTGCCCATAGCGGAAGCTGGTGGTGTAGCGGCGATCGATCGCGCGCAACAGGTACAACTCCGGATGGTCCTCACTGACCTGCGCCACGTTCAGGAAGTTGATCTGCGATTCGGCGGTGAAGTCGAACACCAGGCCGCCGGTATCACGCAGGTTCGAAGGCCCAAGGATCGGCAACACCAGATACGGCCCTGCCGGAACACCATAGAAACCCAGGGTCTGACCGAAGTCTTCGCTCTGTTTCGGCAGGCCCATCCAGGTCGCCGCGTCCCACAGGCCCGCGATACCGATGGTGGTGTTGATGATCAGCCGGCCCGTCGTGTCCAGCGAGCGCTTGCCTTTGAACTGCAGCAGGCTGTTCAGCAAATTCGGAACGTCGCCCAGATTGCTGAAGAAGTTGCTGACGCCCGTGCGCACGAAACTCGGTGTGACGTATTTATAGCCATTGACCACCGGCAGGAAGACCCACTCATCGAAGCGGTAGTTGAAGTGGTAGACCCGGCGGTTCCACGACTCCAGCGGGTCGTACACGTTGAGGGCGTTCAGCGACGAACGCTCGAACTCCTGAGCGTCCAGGCCGGGGTTGAATTTCAGCGACTTCAACGGCTCGGTGAAGCCATCGGGGTTATCGACGCGCTTGACCGGCTGGGCCTGAGAAATGATAGGCGCGTCGGCCGCGTGAACGGCACCTGCGCAGAGCAGGGCGGCGATGAGCAATAGACGTTTAGCCACGGAAAAACTCCAGCATGGCGTCGCTGTTGACGCGATAGTTCATGTTGCCGCAATGACCGCCATACGGGTAAACGGTCAGGCGATCGCCAAATGTCTTGCGCAGAAAACCGAGGTCACCCGGGCCGAGGATCACGTCGTCGGCGTTGTGCATGACGGAAATCTTTTTGCTGGTGCTCAGGTAATCCTTGAGGGCGTACAGGCTGACTTGATCGACAAGTTGCAGCAGGCTGCCGCCGTCGGTGCGGGCGCGCCACATCGGGATCACTTGCTCGGTGACGTAACAGTCGAAATCGCACTGCAACGCACGCTTGAGGAATGGCGTCAGGCTGGTGCCTTCGCTGATCGGCGTCTTCGGCGGCGTGATCAGGCCGCGGCGGTTGATCAGGTCGGAGGTGAACGCGATGTCGGCGGCCGAGAAGCGGAACGACGTGCCGATCAGCATCGCCATTTGCTCGTTGGACAGGTGCTGCTTGGACTGCTGGAAGTCATAGAGCAGCGCGTCGTTGAGGTCGATGTAGCCTTTTTCGCGGAAGTAGCGGGTCAGCTTTTGCAGCACCAGCTCATAGAACGTCGTGCTGTTGGTGATGCCTTTCACGTCGGTCTGGACCATTTTGTCCAGGTTGGTGATCGAGGTGTAAAGGTTCACCGGCGGGTTGATCAGCAGGACTTTCTTGAAGTTGAAGCTGCGGCGTGTTTCGTCGAGTTTGCTGACGAAGGCCGCGTCCAGCGCACCAAGGCTGTAACCGCTGAGGTAATACTCGGTGACTTGCAGCTTGGTCTGCTGGGCCCGTACCGCCTGCATCACGCGATACAGGTCTTCAGCGTCCTCGGTCGTCACCCCCGGCGTCGCGAAACGTGAGGCTGCGCTCATGAAGTCGTAGCTGGTGGGCGACGACAGCTGCACGACGTTGTACCCGGCTCCGTAATACAGCCGTTTGAGGTATTCGTTGAGGGTGCTGTTGTAGGGGGCGCCGGTGCCGGCGATCAGGAAAATCAGCGGTGCGGGATGGTCTTGTTTGGCAAGGCGGTAACGCAGCTTCTTCACAGCCCAGAAGTTGTCGGGCAGGGTGAATTCACGATCCGGGCGCAACGTCAGGCTGTAGTCGTCCTGATCAATGTCAGCGTCGTCCGGTACCTTGGCGCGCAAATCAGGCGGCGTCGTGGCGATGGTCGCTTCAAACGGGTTGGTCAGAGGGAAGCCATAGCTGGACGGATCGATGTCGACCGCCATCACGGACGCACTCAAGAACAAGCCGCCCGAAAGGGCGGCGAGGCGTAGAAAACGAAGCATGACTGAATCCCTTGGGAAAGAAGTGCTGTTGAGATACGCAGGCTATGACACAGGGGGTGTGCAAAAAGTGCCGTAGTGGCAATTTGCAGTTAATCCCTCGCAGGCCCCTGCGAATCCTAGGCCACAATACAGGTTCTGGCATCCTTGGAGCGCGAGGTTGTGCTTTTAATAGGGGGCATTTCGTGTTTTGGGCCGACTGCGCACAGGCCGTGCGTGGTTTTCCTGCCTTTGAGAGTCGCATCGTGCGGCGATGCCGCTGATCGGTGGGAGATTAGGGTGGCTAGCAGGCCTCATTCGCCACCCAGGCGGCTCCCACTAATCTGATCACGCTTTTCCGAATTCCGGACAGCATAAAGGGGAGCCGAGGCTCCCCTTTAAATCGTTGCACGTGCTCTTTCTTATTGTTGTAGGGCGGTCTGTTGTTGTTTTTGGCAACCGGTCCCTTTCCAGCGTCTTCAGTGATCCCCATTCGGGATACAAGAGCAAACGTATTTTTTTGAGCGCTTATCTGCTTCGATCCAGTGCCTGAGGCGAGGATCCAACCCGTTCTGGACGCTACCTGACGGTAGTTTTATTGTTCTCGGTCGGGCTGTGAGGCCTGGGCCTCTGTAAAGCACATCTACTCCAAAAAAATCTGTTGGCTGCGTCTCTGTGCCGTTGTTCTTGTTATGTCAGAGCCGTTTCATCTTATTTTTATTGGGTTTTCACATTTTGTTCTTGTTATGAAGGAGATATAGCAGGCGGCGTGCCAACTTTATAAAGTCGTTATAAATCAATGGCTTGAAAAATAGACTCAAAGCGGCAGGCGTTCAAAGGCTGTTTTTCTGTTTCCGTGTTACCCGCATCTGGCTCCGGAATACCGTGTTCGGTAACACAATGTGTTTCTGGCGAAGGTCGCTTGGGGTTGCGCCGGATCGCATCAGCGACGGCAGGAGGGGAAGTGAGCTGCGAGCTACACGCGGCGGGAGGATCGTGCGGCGCCTGTTGTGACGCGCCGCTCGAGGCTCGAAACTCACCGCTGCCTTTGGGCATGCAAGATTCGGACGGATTGCCTCTTCGTTTACGACCTGTTTGTCGTTGATGGCCCGGTGATGTCGTTTCCCACTGCCTGAGTGTCGTTGACAGGAAAGGCACAAGGTCGGTGGGGGTTGATGATCGGTTCGTCGATGCAGCGAGTGCCGCTGTGAAGGCAAGGGGTTGAAGCGTGAAAGTTAAGCGGTGCGCCACCGAGGTGCGTCGGCCGCGAGCTTAAAAAAACGTTAACGATACCCGACCGCCGTCGGGTGCAGGACTACCGGGGAAGTAACGATGAAGATGCGAAATATCCTGGGTGCGGGCGCCGCGCTGGCCCTCGCCATCAGTTCCACGCTGGCCGTTGCCGCCGACAAACCCGAGCTGAGCATCGGTTATGTGGATGGCTGGTCCGATAGCGTTGCGACCACCAACGTCGCAGCCGAAGTGATCAAACAGAAACTGGGCTACCCCGTGAAACTGCAGGCCGTCGCTGCCGGGATCATGTGGCAGGGCGTCGCCACCGGCAAACTGGACATGATGCTGTCCGCCTGGCTGCCCGTCACTCATGGTGAATATTGGACCAAGAACAAAGACAAGGTCACCGACTACGGCCCGAACTTCAAGGACGCCAAGATCGGTCTGATCGTGCCTGAGTACGTGAAAGCCAACTCGGTTGCAGACCTGAAAACCGACGAGTCCTTCAAGAAGAAAATCGTCGGCATCGACGCTGGCTCGGGCGTGATGATCAAGACCGACCAGGCCATCAAAGACTACGGCCTCGACGGCTACAAACTTCAGGCGAGTTCCGGCGCCGGCATGATTGCCGAGCTGACCCGCGCCGAGAACAAGAAAGAGTCCATTGCCGTAACCGGTTGGGTGCCGCACTGGATGTTCGCCAAATGGAAACTGAAATTCCTGGAAGATCCAAAAGGTGTCTATGGTGCGGCTGAAACCGTGGACAACGTCGGCAGCCTGGACCTGGCGAAAAAAGCGCCAGACGTGGCTGACTTCCTGAAGAAATTCCAGTGGAGCAGCAAGGACGAGATCGGCGAAGTCATGCTCGCCATCCAGGACGGCGCCAAGCCCGAACAAGCCGCCAAAGACTGGGTCGCCAAACACCCTGAGCGCGTTAAAGAGTGGACCGGTAAGTAATTTGCCGCAAAAGATTCATGCGTGACATGAACCGCCCGACGATTTCTCGCCGGGCGGTTTTTTATTCCCCGCACCGATCAATCTTTGTGGGAGCCGGCTTGCTGGCGAATACGGCGTATCAGCCCCTGATTTGTTGATTGACACACCGCTTTCGCCAGCAAGCCGGCTCCCACGGCCTCCGGCCATAATCAAAATCTGCGTAGCCCCACAGGTCACTTCCGCCAAACATGCCTCTTCTTTTTTCTCATCCCTGAAACACATGGGCCTCCCTCCATCAACTAATGTCGTTCTAATACTAAGGTCGTCTGGAGCGCGGCTTAGAGCGAGCTACAGTGGAATACGTGACATCCATCTGTGCTGCGAGGACAAAAACAATGAACGACAGCATTTACCTCTCGATTCAGAACAGCCCCCGTTTCAAGGAGCTGGTCTCGAAAAGGGAACGATTCGCCTGGATTCTCTCGGCGATCATGCTTGGGCTCTATTCCGCTTTCATCCTGTTGATTGCGTATGGGCCTCAGATTCTCGGCGCCAAGCTCAGCGCCACTTCATCCATTACCTGGGGTATGCCTATTGGGGTCGGTCTGATCATTTCCGCGTTCGTGTTGACCGCCATCTACGTTCGCCGCGCCAACGGCGAGTTCGATGAGCTGAACAACGCGATCCTGAAGGAGGCACAACAATGATCCGGCGCCTGTTTGCAGCATTAGGCCTCGCGGCCTTTGCACCGACTCTCTGGGCGGCGGATGCTCTGACGGGGGCTGTACAAAAACAACCCCTTAACGTCGCGGCGATCGTCATGTTCGTGATCTTCGTCGGCGCCACGCTCTGCGTGACCTATTGGGCGGCGAAGAAAAACAAATCGGCGGCGGATTATTACGCCGCGGGCGGCAAGATCACCGGCTTCCAGAATGGTCTGGCCATCGCCGGTGACTACATGTCGGCAGCGTCCTTCCTGGGTATTTCCGCTTTGGTGTACGCGTCCGGCTATGACGGCCTGATCTACTCGATCGGCTTCCTCGTCGGCTGGCCGATCATCCTGTTCCTGATCGCCGAACGCCTGCGTAACCTGGGCAAGTACACCTTCGCTGACGTGGCGTCCTACCGCCTGAAGCAGAAGGAAATCCGGACCCTGTCCGCCTGCGGTTCGCTGGTGGTCGTGGCGTTCTACCTGATCGCGCAAATGGTCGGTGCCGGCAAGCTGATCCAGCTGCTGTTCGGCCTCGATTACAACGTGGCGGTGGTGCTGGTCGGTATCCTGATGTGCCTGTACGTGCTGTTCGGCGGCATGCTGGCGACCACTTGGGTGCAGATCATCAAGGCGGTGCTGTTGCTGTCCGGTGCCTCGTTCATGGCGCTGATGGTGATGAAACACGTCAACTTCGACTTCAACGTACTGTTCTCCGAAGCCGTCAAGGTTCACCCGAAAGGCGAGGCCATCATGAGCCCCGGCGGTCTGGTGAAAGACCCGATCTCGGCATTCTCGTTGGGGCTGGCGCTGATGTTCGGTACGGCAGGTCTGCCGCACATCCTGATGCGCTTCTTCACCGTGAGCGATGCGAAGGAAGCCCGTAAGTCGGTGCTGTACGCCACCGGTTTCATCGGCTACTTCTACATCCTGACCTTCATCATCGGCTTCGGCGCGATCCTGTTGGTCAGCACCAACCCGGCGTTCAAAGATGCAGCGGGCGCTCTGTTGGGCGGTAACAACATGGCCGCGGTGCACCTGGCCAATGCGGTCGGTGGCAGCCTGTTCCTCGGCTTCATCTCGGCGGTGGCGTTCGCGACCATCCTCGCGGTCGTGGCCGGTCTGACCCTGGCGGGTGCCTCGGCGGTGTCCCACGACCTGTATGCCAGCGTGATCAAGGCGGGCAAAGCCAACGAGAAAGACGAAATCCGCGTGTCGAAGATCACCACGGTTGCGCTGGCGATCGTCGCCATCGTGCTGGGTATCGCCTTCGAAAGTCAGAACATCGCGTTCATGGTCGGCCTGGCGTTCTCCATCGCGGCGAGCTGTAACTTCCCTGTGTTGTTGCTCTCGATGTACTGGAAAAACCTGACGACTCGCGGCGCGATGATCGGCGGCTGGATGGGCTTGATCAGTGCCGTGGTGCTGATGATTCTTGGCCCGACCATTTGGGTGCAGATTCTGCATCACGAGAAGGCGATCTTCCCGTACGAGTATCCGGCGTTCTTCTCGATCATCATCGCGTTCGTGGGGATCTGGTTCTTCTCGATCACTGACAAGTCGAAAGCGGCTGAGGGCGAACGTGCGTTGTTCTTCCCGCAGTTCGTGCGTTCGCAGACCGGTCTGGGGGCGAGTGGGGCGGTTTCGCACTGATCTGAGTTAAGCGTTTCAAATGAAAAACCCCGCTCTTTGTAGTGGGGTTTTTTTATGCTGAGATTGGGGGCCTATCCAATTGCGGTGGTGTGGCTGATAGTGGTTCCGCTCTTACAGCGGGTCACTTTTGTAAGAGCGACAAAAGTAACCAAAAACGCTTGCTCCTGGTTTGGCCCTGACTGCGTCAGGGTTCCCGAACGCCGGCGACGCTCCGTGGGCCCGCGCCGAACGGACATCCATGTCCTTGCGGCGCTCTCGCGGCATCCCTGCCGCTCGGCCCACTCCGCGCCACCGGCGTTCGGCCTGCACCCAAGTCGCGTTCGGCGGCGTCTGTGCCGTCGTGGATAAAGAGCAACAGCAATAGCCGGAGTGGAACTGCACTGCACACGCTGGCTGGATACACGCGAATAAATGTAGGAGCCGCCGGAGGTACGACGGCAGCGAAAGCGGTAGGCCTGTGATAAACGATTTGCCTGATACACCGCTTCGCTGCCGTCGTACCTCCGGCGGCTCCTACAGGGACAGCTTTAAGATTCGAATTCAGCGTTCGCATTCGCGTCCGCAGCGGTAGGCCTGTAATAAACGATTTGCCTGATACACCGCTTCGCTGCCGTCGTACCTCCGGCGGCTCCTACAGGAATAGCGCTGGGGTGCGGGCTCAGCGTTCGCTTTTGATCTTGATCTTCGTGCACGTAAGTCCAGACACTGCTGGGCGCGACTTCGGTGCAGGCCGAACGCAGGCGGCGTGGAGTGGGTCGAGCGGCAGGGATGCCGCGAGAGCCGCGCTGGGCCATGGATGGCCCTTCGCGGCGGGCCCACGGAGCGTCGTCGGAGTGAGGGGACTTCGACGAAGTCGAAGCCAAACCAGGAGCAGGCACCCTTGGTTACTTGGGGTGCTTTTCCAAGTAACTCGCCGGAGGCGAAATCTTCTGCCCCTAGGCAGAACCGTAATCAGCAACACCACCGCAATCGGATATACACACAAAACCCAACAGCCCAAAAAGCCCAATAAAAAACCCCGCTACAAAGAGCGGGGTTTTTCGCTGGAGGCGAGTCAGTTATATCCTGCCAAGCAACACCAGAATCAGCAGAATGACCAGAATCGTACCGATGATCCCCGACGGCCCGTAACCCCAACTTCTGGAGTGCGGGAAGACCGGAAGACCGCCGATCAACAGGAGAATCAGGATGATGATCAGAATTGTGCCGATGCCCATGACGAGTTCCTTCTAATGTTCTTGGTAAATGGCAATGCCGTTCAAGCCTTCGCCAACTTTGTGAAAAGTGGTAGTGCTTGAATGATCCGACTCTGTGCCGCGACAAAAGGTTCTGATGGAAGGAAATAAAAGCTAACATTTCAAAAATAATCATCAGAATCAATGAGATGTGTTCATCAGGGGGGTTCTTTATTTCCCGAAATGCCGTGGTCGATCATTCCGCTTACAGCGAATTGGCATGGAACTTAGACATGTCACACAGGTCACGAAGTTGCCCTTGAGTCCACAATTAGGAAGCACGCTATGTTTTATTCGGTGATGGCCGATGCCGTGGTCGTCTTCCATCTAACGTTCATTGTGTTCGTCATGTTGGGCGGACTGTTGGTGTTGCATCGACGGGCATGGGCGTTACTTCACCTGCCTGCCGTGGCGTGGGGTATGGCGGTGGAGTTCTTGCACCTGTATTGCCCACTGACGCCGCTGGAGAACAGCCTGCGTCTGCAGGCCGGTGCCGCTGGCTATGAGGGCGACTTCATCGGTCATTACCTCATTGCGCTGATTTATCCCGCAGGCCTCACCCCACAGATTCAAACAGTACTGGGCAGCGTGGTCGTGTTGGCCAATCTGGGCATTTATCTTTGGGTCATCCTGCGGTGGCGGGGTCGGCGCAATGCCGCCTGAGGCGCCGGTTTGCCTGGCATATTCAGCGAGCTAATGAAGGCGCTGTCTGACAATGTGTCTGTTTACACTGAGGCCACTTCCCCGCAATCGACAAGGCAACGGTTATGCAAAATCGCATCATGATCACTGGCGCAGGTTCCGGCCTGGGGCGTGAAATCGCGCTGCGCTGGGCGCGCGAAGGCTGGAGACTGGCGCTGTCGGACGTCAGCGACGCGGGCCTTCAGGAAACCTTGAGTCTGGTGCGCAAAGCGGGGGGCGATGGTTTCGTTCAGCGGTGCGATGTGCGCGACTACAGCCAGTTGACCGCTTTCGCACAGGCTTGCGAGCAGAAGTTCGGCGGCATCGACGTGATCGTGAATAACGCGGGCGTGGCATCGGGCGGTTTCTTTGGCGAATTGTCGCTGGAGGACTGGGACTGGCAGATCGCGATCAACCTGATGGGGGTCGTCAAAGGCTGCAAGGCGTTCCTACCGCTGCTGGAGCAGAGCAAAGGCACGATCATCAACATCGCGTCCATGGCTGCATTGATGCAAGGCCCGGCGATGAGCAATTACAACGTCGCCAAGGCAGGGGTGGTGGCCCTGTCGGAAAGCCTGTTGGTGGAATTGCGTCAGCAGGAGATTGCGGTGCATGTGGTCTGCCCTTCGTTCTTCCAGACCAATCTGCTCGACTCCTTCCGCGGCCCCACCCCGGCGATGAAAGCCCAGGTCGGCAAGTTGCTGGAAAGCTCGCCGATCACCGCCAGCGACATCGCCGAGTATGTCTACGATCAGGTCGGCAAAGGCGAGTTTCTGATTCTGCCCCACGAACAGGGCCGCGTGGCCTGGCAGATCAAGCAGCAGAACCCTCAAGCGCTGTACGACGAAATGGCCAACATGGCCGACAAGATGCGCGCCAAGTCCAGGTCCGTTGGCTGACGATCAGCCCTGAATTTTCTGATAGGGTGGCGCGCAACCTCTGGCCACCCTCGAAGGGATTTCATCGTGCTCAATTACCTTTGGTTTCTCCTCGCGGCGCTGTTCGAGATTGCTGGCTGTTACGGGTTCTGGATGTGGTTGCGTCAAGGCAAAAGCGCGCTGTGGGTGATTCCGGCGTTGTTGAGCCTGACCGTCTTCGCATTGTTGCTGACCCGCGTCGAGGCCGCCTACGCCGGTCGTGCCTACGCCGCGTACGGCGGCATCTACATCGTCGCGTCGTTGGCCTGGCTGGCTGTGATTGAACGCGTGCGGCCCTTGACCTCGGACTGGCTCGGGCTCGCCCTGTGCGTCGTTGGCGCAACGATCATTCTATTGGGCCCACGCGGCACAGTTTCTTAAGGGAAATAACGCCTATGTAGGACACGTCTGTCAGCAACCGCCGCCAAGCCTTGCAGGGCAAGACTGATTTGTTCCAAGCACATTGATGCATTGGATCCAGCGCGGCAACCTGCCACCTCGGTTACCACCCAGGGAGTAGGAACATGCTGGTATTGACGCGGGAAATAGGCGAAACATTCTCCATCGGTGATGACATCACGGTGCAGGTTCTGGGGATCACTGGCAATCAGGTTCGCTTGGGTATCAATGCCCCGCAACACGTGAAAATTCACCGTGCCGAGGTCTTTCGGCGCATTGCAGCGCGCTTGCAGCAGAGGGCGACGCGACCTTCCGGCACCTGAAGGTGCCGCTTCATCCCTCGGTTTCATTCACTCGTCGAAATATTCCTTGGGCACGTCGTGCTTGAGCATCAGTTGGCATTGCTGGCTGTCGAGGTCGAAGAAGATCACCGCCTGACCTTTGCTCAATGCGTGGCGAACCCGTAAAACGCGAGTTTCCAGGGGTGTGTCATCGCCGTTGTCGGTGCCGTCGCGGGTCACGAAATCCTCGATCAGGCGCGTCAGGGTGTCAGCTTCGAGTTGGTCGTAGGGGATTAACATGGGGTTCTCGGTCGTTGCGAAGGGCAGATGGCGGGGATGCTAGCGTGGGCACGGTTGGCAGGCTACAGCGGTCGTCAATTTTCCTACTAGGGCACCGATGCTCGCGAGTCGAGAATTGTGGGAGCCAGCAAGCCGGCTCCCACAGGTTGGGACCGTGTACAGGCGTAGAGCGTCTAGCGCTGACCCACCAGCGTATCCACCGCAGGCACCCGCGTGTCCGATTCCATCTGCGCGTCGTGCTCCAGTTGATGGCTGAAGTTTTCCAGTGACGCATTGGCCGGCTTCGCATCACTGGCAAACACTGGCGGGCTGAGGATGTAGGCGGTCAGCAGCTTGCTCAACGTATTCAGGCTGTCGATGTGCGTGCGCTCATAACCGTGGGTGGCGTCGCAACCGAAGGCCAGTAGTGCGGTGCGCGTGTCATAACCGGCAGTGATCGCCGAATGCGCGTCGCTGTAGTAATAGCGGAACAGGTCGCGACGCACCGACAGTTCTTTTTCCTGGCCCAGTCGCAGCAGGTGGCGGGACAGATGATAGTCATACGGCCCGCCGGAATCCTGCATGGCCACGCTGACGGCGTGTTCGCTGGAGTGCTGGCCCGGGGCGACCGGGGCGATGTCGATGCCGACGAATTCACTCACATCCCACGGCAGGCTGCCGGCCGCACCACTGCCGACTTCCTCGGTGATGGTAAACAGCGGGTGGCAATCGATGGGTGGCTCGGCGCCGCTGTCAACGATGGCCTTGAGCGCCGCCAGCAACGCCGCGACCCCTGCTTTATCGTCCAGATGGCGCGCGCTGATGTGTCCGCTTTCAGTGAACTCGGGCAGCGGATCGAATGCCACGAAATCGCCGACGTTGATGCCCAGTGACTCGCAATCGGCCCGGGTCGCGCAGTAAGCGTCCAGCCGCAGCTCGATATGGTCCCAACTGATCGGCATGGTGTCGACCGCTGTGTTGAACGCGTGCCCGGAAGCCATCAACGGCAAAACGCTGCCGCGAATCACGCCGGTGTCGGTGAACACGCTGACACGGCTGCCCTCGGCGAAACGACTCGACCAGCAACCGACGGCTGCCAGGCCCAGACGACCGTTGTCCTTCACCTCACGCACACTCGCGCCAATGGTGTCCAAATGCGCAGAAACGGCGCGGTCGGGGCTGTTCTGCTTGCCTTTCAACGTCGCACGAATGGTGCCGCGTCGAGTGAGTTCGAAGGGAATGCCCAGTTCTTCAAGACGCTCAGCGACGTAGCGCACGATGGTGTCGGTAAAGCCCGTAGGGCTGGGAATCGCGAGCATTTCCAGCAGGACTTTCTGCAGATAATTCAGATCCGGTTCGAGGATTTTCGCAGTGGTCATGGGAGGCTCCAGTTGGAACAGCGGCTAGCTTCAAGCCACAAGCTGCAAGTGGTCGCGCCGACTTCTTGCAGCTCGCAGTTTGCAACTCACAGCTGTTTTACCCGTGAACGGGCAGGCTATGGGGGAACAACAGGTCAACGAAGCGTTCAGCGGTCGGCTGTGGCTCGTGGTTGGCCAGGCCGCAGCGCTCGTTGGCTTCGATAAACACATACTCCGGCTGGTCGGCGGCCGGGACCATCAGGTCCAGGCCGACCACCGGAATGTCGAGGGCGCGGGCAGCGCGGATGGCGGCGTCTTTCAACACCGGGTGCAGAATTGCCGTGACGTCTTCCAGACAGCCGCCCGTGTGCAGGTTGGCCGTGCGGCGGACTGCCAGCTTCTGATCGGCAGGCAACACGCTCTCGAAGGTGAAACCGGCGTCTTCGACCGTGCGGCGGGTTTCGTCGTCCATCGGGATCTTGCTTTCGCCCCCGGTGGCGGCGGAACGACGACGGCTTTGGGCCTCAATCAGTTGACCGATGGTGTGACGCCCGTCGCCCATGATTTCGGCCGGACGACGAATCGCAGCGGCCACCACATCAAAGCCGATGACCACGATGCGCAGGTCGAGCCCTTCATGAAAGCTTTCCAGCAGTACCCGGGAATCGAATTGACGCGCCCGATCCACCGCTGCCTGAACGTCTTCGATGGTACGCAGATCGACCGCCACGCCCTGACCCTGTTCGCCATCCACCGGTTTGACGACGATGCGTTGGTGTTCGTCGAGAAAGGCCAGGTTGTCATCGGCATTGCCCGCCAGTTGCTGCACGGGCAATTCAAGGCCCGCTGCTTTCAGTACCTTGTTGGTCAGGCGCTTGTCCTGACACAGGGTCATGCTGACCGCCGTGGTGAGATCGCTCAGCGATTCGCGGCAGCGAATGCGTCGGCCGCCATGGACCAGCGTGAACAGACCCGCTTCAGCGTCATCCACCTGCACCTCGATGCCCCGCCGATGGGCCTCATCGACAATGATCCGCGCATAGGGATTGAAATCCGCCTGCGGGCCAGGGCCGAGGAACAGTTTCTCGTTGATGCCGTTTTTGCGCTTGATGGCGAAGGTCGGCAGATTGCGGAAGCCGAGCTTGGCGTAGAGGTTTTTCGCCTGCTGATTGTCGTGCAGCACGGACAGGTCCAGGTAGGCGAGGCCGCGACTCTGAAAATGCTCGATCAGATGCCGCACCAGCACTTCACCCACGCCAGGCCGGGTGCACTGAGGGTCGACCGCCAGGCACCAAAGACTGCTGCCGTTTTCCGGGTCGTTGAAGGCCTTTTGATGATTCAGGCCCATGACGCTGCCAATGACCGCGTTGGTGGTTTCGTCTTCGGCGATCCAGTACACAGGGCCGCCCTGGTGACGGGGTGTGAGCAGTGTCGGCTCAATCGGCAACATGCCACGGGCGATGTACAGGTGATTGATCGCGTCCCAGTCAGCCTGATTTTGCGCGCGGCGAATGCGAAAGCCGCGGAACACCCGCTGGGCAGGACGATAGTCGCTGAACCACAGACGCAGCGTGTCCGAGGGATCGAGGAATAACTGCTGCGGCGACTGCGCCAACACCTGCTGGGGCGCCGCGACGTACAGAGCAATGTCACGCTCGCCGGGCTTTTCATTCAGCAGTTCGTGGGCCAAGGCTGCCGGATCAGGGTACGTATGGCCAATCAGCAAACGGCCCCACCCGCAGTGCAACGCGAGGGGCGCGTCATCGAGGGAACTGCCGTCCTCAGCAAAGCGCGCTTGCAGACGCTCGTAGGACGGCGCCTGACCGCGCAACAGGCGCTGATTGTAGATCGAAGCGTTGGCTTTCATTGGTCAGAGTCCTTGTTCGCTGAGCCACAGGTTCAGGGCCGCGAGTTGCCACAGCTTCGAGCCGCGCAGTGGGGTCAATTGCCCCTTCGGATCGGTCAGCAGTTTGTCCAGCATCGTCGGGTTGAACAGGCCGCGGTTTTGGCTCGGGTCGAGCAGCAGGTCGCGCACCCAGTTCAGCGTGTCGCCCTCAAGGTGCTTGAGGCCCGGCACCGGGAAATAGCCTTTTTTGCGGTCGATGACCTCGGACGGGATGACCAGACGCGCCGCTTCTTTCAGCACTTGCTTGCCGCCATCCGGGAGCTTGAAGCGCGCCGGGACGCGGGCCGACAGTTCGACGAGGCGATAATCGAGGAACGGCGTGCGCGCCTCCAGGCCCCACGCCATGGTCATGTTGTCGACGCGTTTGACCGGGTCGTCCACCAGCATCACGGTGCTGTCCAGACGCAGGGCTTTATCGACACCTGCCTCGGCGCCCGGCATGGCGAAATGTTCGCGCACGAAATCGCCGGCCGCGTCGTTCTGAGTCAGCCACTGCGGGGCGACCGTGGCAGCGTACTCGTCGTAGCTGCGATCGAAGAACGCGTCGCGGTAAGCGGCATACGGGTCGCTCGCGCCGTCCACTTGCGGATACCAGTGATACCCGGCGAACAGCTCGTCCGCGCCTTGGCCGCTCTGCACTACTTTGCAGTGCTTGGCGACTTCGCGGGACAGCAGGTAAAAGGCGATGCAATCGTGGCTGACCATCGGTTCGCTCATGGCGCGAAACGCGGCAGGCAACTGTTCGATGATCTCGCTTTCCTTGATGCGCAGTTGGTGATGGTTCGTGCCGTAGTGCTTGGCGATCAGGTCCGAATACTGGAACTCATCCCCGCGCTCGCCGCCGGCGTCCTGAAAACCGATCGAGAATGTCGACAGGTCCTTCACCCCGACTTCGCGCAGCAGCCCGACCAGCATGCTCGAATCGACGCCGCCCGAGAGCAGCACGCCGACGTCAACGGCCGCACGTTGACGGATGGCCACGGCTTCGCGGGTGCTATCGAGCACGCGGTCGCGCCAGTCTTCGAGGGTCAGGTTCGCTTCGTCGGCGCGAGGGCCATACGGCAGCGTCCACCAGACTTTCTGCTCAACCTTGCCGTCCGCACTGATGCGCATCCAGGTAGCAGGCGGCACCTTCTCGACGCCCGCCAGCAGGGTGCGCGGTGCAGGGACCACAGCATGGAAATTCAGGTAATGGTTCAACGCCACTGGATCGAGCATCGGGCTGATGTCGCCACCCTTGAGCAACGCTGGCAGGGTCGATGCGAAACGCAGGCGCTTGTCGGTGCGCGACAGGTACAGCGGCTTGACGCCCAGACGGTCGCGAGCGATGAACAGGCTCTTTTTGTCGCGCTCCCAGATGGCAAAGGCGAACATGCCATTGAGTTTGGGCAGCATCTCGGCGCCCCACGCGTGGTAGCCCTTGAGCAGCACTTCAGTGTCGCCCCCGGAATGGAAGGTGTAGCCGAGGGCTTCAAGCTCGGCGCGCAATTCCGGAAAGTTATAAATCGCGCCGTTGAAGGCCAGTGACAGGCCCAGATGACTGTCGATCATCGGCTGCGCCGAGCCGTCAGACAGGTCCATGATTTTCAGGCGACGATGGCCCAGGGCAATCGGCCCTTGGCTATGAAAACCCCAGGCATCCGGGCCACGGGGCGCCAGATGATGGGTGATGCGTTCTACTGCGGCGAGATCCGCAGGTTGATTGTCAAAACGTAATTCACCAGCTAATCCGCACATATCATCCTTACCGGTTTTCCGTTGGGGAACGTAGACGGGAAGTCCGGCTACCCAAAGACTGACCGGAGACGATTGTGAGAGTTTTAGAACGATCGGTTATAAGGCACAAAGGATGAGCGAGTCATTCACGGATAGGCGTTTGATTCTGGCCGAAGGCCGTAGGCGTTGGCTTGCTTGCGATCTGCCCGGGGTTGCGCCCGACCGCGGCGCTAGCGAATCGGGTATTTGGGTGATGTCTGTCCGCACCGGGTGGTCAGGGTTGCTGCCGGTAACCGGCAGATCGCGAGCAAGCTTGCTCCCACGCCCTCCGGACAGAGGCGGGGCTGCGTATGACGCTAATACCCCGTCATCTCCAGATACCCCACGCCTTCCTGGCTCCCGCTGACCTGCACAGGCCCTTCCCAATAGGGGATCTGCAGGTTCATCCATGCCTGGGCGTTGAGGGCTTCGACGGTGACGTCTATGCCCTTGCCGGGAATCTTTACCGACCAGCGGGTGGGCATGTCGCGGCCTTGAACGTCAGTGGTGTCTTCCGGTTCCAGCGCGATGTCCTCGGCGTTGAGCATTTCGGTGCTGCCGTCAGCGTTGATCCAGGTGCCGGTGAGGTACGGATCGTCGTGCCGCTGGCGCATGCGGTACAGCATGACCTGCGCGCCATCCTTCAAGTGCAGCGAGAACCAGTCCCAGCCCGTCTGGTTTTGCGTCAGCGGCTGGCTGCTCCATTCGCGATCCAGCCAGGCGGGGCCTGAGACCTGGTACGTCTTGCCATCGATTTCAATGCTCCCATCGGCCTCGAAGAACGGCTGGCTGTAGTAATACGAGGCCTGCCCCTGTTCCGACTTTTGACTGAAACCCTGCTGGCCCTGCAGCACCAGCGGCTTGCTCGATTTCAGGTGCAAGCGGTAGCTGAACTGCGCGCCCCGGGCCTCCAGTTGCATGTCGGCCAGCGGGTCTTCGACGCTGGCATGGCTGTTCAGTGACCAGTCGTCTATCCATGCCGACAGCGGCGCCAGCGTCACACCCGCCTGACCCACACCGCCACGAGCGTACCGTTCAGCGGCGTAGTGATCACCTTCCGAGGTCACCGCTGCGTGGCCCATCCACAGGTTGCGGTTGTTCCAACCGTGGTTGTCCTGCGGTCCGCTGTTCGAGCGGGGCAGGGCGTTGCGGAACAGCGTCCATTGCACGCCGAACGACTGACCGTCGGCGTCTTTCAGGTTGGCAGTGATGTACCACCATTCGATGCGGAAATCGTTGTGCGCGCCGTGATCGAGGGGGAACAGGAACGCCTTACCGGGGGTGACCTGCGCGTAATGCGCGGCATCGTCCGCCAACCCCGCGAAGCCTTTTTCTTCCTCGGGCTTGTCGTCGCACCCGGCCAGCCACACCATGACCAGCAGCAGGGCCATCGCCTTAGTTCTCATGGGCGAAGGTCCTCAACAGATCGGCCGGGCGAGTCCGATACAGGCGATACAGCGGCCAGGCCGAAGCCAGCAGCGTGGCGAGCATCGCCAGCAGCATCAAGCGCAACAATTGCATCGGGAAGACCTGCAACGGCAAGCGCCAGCCGAACGCCTGCACGTTGATCACCGCGTCCAGACACCAGGCCAGCAACAGCCCCAACGGAATCGCCAGCACCAGCGTCAGCACCGCCAGCAGCCAGGTCTGCGCCAGGTTCAGCAACATCAGCTGCTTGCGCGTCACACCCAGGGCCCACAGCGGCGCCAATTGCCCGAGGCGGCTTTGGCTTTGGGTCAGCAGACTGATGAACAGCGCCACACCGGCCACCATCAGCGTCAGGCTGTTGAGCGCAGCGGTGGCGGAAAAGGTGCGCTCGAACACCTGCCGCGACCAGGCCTTGAGCTGAATCTGGTCGACGATGCGATTATCGTCGATAGTGAATTTGTTGTGCAGCACCCGCAGCAATTGCGGGATGGCTCGGGTGTCGATGCGCAGATTGAAGCGATTGGGCGTCAGGTCCGGCCAATGTTCGAGCAGGTGATTGGCGTTAACCAGCATGTGCCCCTTGGGATTGCCGTAATCGGCGTAGATGCCCACCACACGCAGTGTCCAGTCGCCGTCTGGCGCCGGTAGCTTCACCTCGTCGCCGACGCCGACCTTGAGCCGGCGCGCCAACTGCTCGCTGAGCATCAGCGTGTTGTCCTTGGCCAGTTGCGCCCACGGGTCGCCGCTCGCCGCTTCCAACAGCGGCCAATGCTGGCGATAGTGCGGGTTGTCGACCACCCCGTACAACTCGGCAGGCCAGCCGTGCAACGGCAGCGATACTTGCCAGTTCGGCAGCACCGCGCGGGTCAGCGGCTGCTCGCTCAGCCATTTTTGCAGGGGCGCGGCCTGTGCCGGGTTCTGCGGGTTGATGTACAGCTCGGCGCTGAGGCGCTGTTCAAGCCAATGGCTGAAGGTCTGACGGAAACCGGACGTCATGCTGCCCGCGCCGATGTTCGCCGCCATCGCCAACAGCAGCGCCATCAGCGCCAGGCTCAGCGCCGGTAACTGCTGACGACAATCGGCGAGAAACCACTGCCCCAGCACCGAACGGCTTTTGCCCAGCAACGCGTCGAGCAGGGCGTTGAGCAGCACCGGCAGACCCAGTGCGGCGCTGAGCAACAGGCTGGCCATCAACACGAAACCCAGCGCCAGGCTGTTACCAAACACCGCCGCGAGCAGCGCAACCACCGCTGAAATGCCGGCGACCCAGCCTTGCCGCTTCAACCAATTGGCGTGGGTGTCATGCCAGGCCTGCGCGTTGGCCAATGCCAGCAACGGCAAACGCGCCGCGCGCAACAGGCTGCTGGCGCCGGCGAGAAAGGCGCCCAGCAGCGAGACACCAAGACCGCTCAACCACCACCAGAGGCTCAGGTTCAGGTGCCCGGCCAGTTCAGCGCCGTACAGCCCACGCAAGCTGGCGGCGACGTCAGGGAGCAGCGCGCTCGCCAAACCGTAACCGGTAATGACCCCGGCAATGCCGCCGAGCAGGGCAAGCACGCCGAGTTCGATCACCAGACTGCCGATCAGCCCGCGACCACTGACACCGCACGCCCGCAAGTTGCGTAGCAGGCCGCGACGCTGCTCCAACGCCAGGCCAATTGCAGCGTGAACAATGAACAGCCCGACCACGAACGACAGAAACCCCAGCGCGTCGAGGTTCAGGTGGAAGCTTTCGGTGAGGCGCCCCAAGTCGTTGTCTTCGCCGCTTTTACGGATCACCAGCTCGCCTTTCATGTCGGCTGGCAAGTCGGGCGGGTTCTCCGCGAAGTCAGCGGGAAGGATCATGCGCGAGATCTGGTCGGGCTGATTCAACAGCTGCTGGGCGAAACCGATGTCCATCAGCAACAGACCGGGGGCCATGTCGGGCTGCGCGTGCATCGGCGGCAAGGCCTGGCCGGATTCGCTCAGTGGCCGCTCACCTTCATGCAGACCCAGCGCCTGCATCGTCTGCGGGGATATCCAGGTGCTGCCCGGCGGGGTGAAGAAATTGACGATCTGCGCAGTGTCCAGCGACTGCCCCGCGAGCGCAGTGTTGGCCGGTAACGTCACCGGCTCGATACCCAGCACGATCAGGCGCTGATCCGGTGCGTTCTTCAGCGCGACACGACCACGCAACGCTGGCGACACCGGCCAGCCGGCGCGACGCAGGCTGACGAACAGTTCTTGCGAGTAATTCGCGCCATTGGGGGCGACCAGCACTTTTTGCGGCTCGCCGCCGATCAGCTGACTGGCCTTGGCGTAGCTTTCCCGCGCCTGGCTGTTCAGGGCCTGCACGCCTGTGAGCAAGCTGGTGGCGAGCCACAGGCCGGTCAGCACGCTGAAGAATTGCACCGGATGACGCCGCCAATGGCTGAGCAGCGCCTTGAGCGTCCAGAAAAACACCGGCATCAGCGATCGCCTTCAGTGGCCAGTCGGCCCAAATGCAACACCGCCTGACGGTTCAACCGCGCCGCGACCCTCGGGCTATGGGTGACCATCAACAGACTGGTAGGGCTGTCGACCAACAGGTCCAGCAGCAATTGCAGGACTTCGTCGCTGGTGTGTTCGTCGAGGCTGCCGGTGGGTTCGTCTGCCAGCAACAGACCGGGACGGGAGGCGAGGGCACGGCCGATCGCCACCCGTTGCTGTTGGCCCCCGGACAATTGCTCGGGGTAACGCTTGAGCAGCGCGCCAAGGCCCAGGCGCTCGATCAACTCCGCCTGCCATGAAGCGTCGAAACGCCCTGCCAGCCGCGCCTGAAACGCGAGGTTGTCTTCGACCTTGAGGCTGCCGATCAGGTTGAACTGCTGAAACACCAGACCGATTTCAGTACGCCGCCAGTTGGCCAATTGCGCCTCGTTCATCTGATCCAGCCGTTTACCGGCGATCTCGATGCTGCCCTGATCCACCTGATCCAGGCCCGCGACCAGATGCAACAACGTGCTCTTGCCGCTGCCAGACTCACCCATCAGCGCCAGGCTCTCGCCCTGGCCCAGCTGCACATCCACCCCGCGCAATACCGCCAACGGGCCTTGCGCCGTGGCATAGCTCTTGAATACGCCTTGGACTTGCAGCATTGACATGCACCTGGAAGAACGATGAAGGCGAGCATACCGGGATTTGCGTTGTGTTCGCGATCTGCTTCTGGCCGCAGGCCGTAGGAGCGCGCGTGCTCACGAAAGCGCCGGGTCAGGCACCATGCCTGTCACTGATCCACCGCAGCAAGCTAGCTCCCACGCGACACATGTCGCCTGCATTTATTTCCCGCGAATCAACTGCCTTACCACAAACCGATTCGGATGACAGGCCTCGGCCACGCTGCGGGGCAGGGGCAGGGGTTCGTTGTCCAGCCAGGCGGCAATCAACTCACCGGACAATGGGGCGGTGATCAGCCCTCTTGAGCCGTGTCCGCTGTTGACGTACAGGCCGTCGAGCCACGGGCAGGGGGCGTCGGGGGTTTGTCGGGCGTCTTTGCGCAAAACTGCATAGGCCTCGAAAAAAGCCTCTTTATCCGACAGCGGCCCGACGATGGGCAGGTAATCCGGGCTGGTGCAGCGAAAGGCTGCGCGGCCTTGCAGTGCTTCGATCGGGCGTTGCTCAGCCTGCAAGCGATGGGTCAGGTCGTTGGAGATTTCTCGCAGCAGGTCGAGATTGCCCCGATGCTCGGCGACGGTGGGGGTGAGGTCATCATTGTTGAAGTCGAAACTGGCGCCCAGCGTGTGCTCGCCCAAGCGACCCGGCGCGACGTAGCCTTCGGCACAGACCACGGTGTTCAGTGATCGGCTGGCCGGGGTTTCAGGCAGACGCGTGATCTGCCCGCGAATGCGCTTGAGCGGCAGGTCGGCACTGTGAGGGAAGCGTTTGACCTCGGCGGCCCCTGCCAACACCACGACAGGGGCCGAATCCAGCAAACGCTGGCCGTCCCACGCTTGCCACAGATCACCTTCACGGCGCAGCTCGACCACGTCGTTGTGCGTCATCAAACGAATGTTCGAAGCGCTGGCTTGCAACCGACACAGCGCGGGCGGGTGCACCCAACCGCCTTCCGGGTAAAACAGTCCGCCGCTGGGCAGCGCAACGCCCGCCGTGGCTTCAGCGTCAGACTGATTCAGCACGTGCAGCAATTCAGAGGAAAACGCTCCGGCCAATTGCGCCTGTCGCTCGCCTTCCTTTTGGTCAAACGCCAGCTGTAGCACACCACAATCGTCCCAATCCAGCCCCCGCTCGAGCCGCTCCAGCAGGCGCCGGGTGTGGCCGAAGCCGCTGAGGATCAGCTGCGACAACGCCGTGCCGTGGGCTGACAGTTTCAGGTACAGCACGCCCTGCGGATTGCCGGAGGCTTCTTGCGCCAGACCGGCATGGCGCTCCAGCAGGCTGACCTGCCAGCCACGGGCCGCGAGGCTCGACGCCGTGGCACAGCCTGCGAGTCCTGCGCCGATGACCAGGGCGTGGCGTTCCGTATTCTTCACGGCAGGGCGGGCGAACCAGGGTTTCGCAGGTAGGGGTCTCGGGACGTCTTCCGGCCAGCCGACAAACATCCCCCGCAGCACCTCCCATTTATGGCCGATGCCCGGTACCCGTTTCATCTTGAAACCCGCGGCGTTCAAGGCGCGCCGCACCCAACCCGTGCTGGTGAAGGTGCCGATCGTGCAACCCGGCGCCGCCAGACGCGCCAGTTCGGCGAACAATTCTGGGGTCCACATTTCAGGGTTCTTGGCGGGCGCGAAACCGTCGAGAAACCACGCGTCGATTGGCCCGTCCAGCTGCGGCAGCATCTCCAGTGCATCGCCGATCAGTAACGTGAGGGTCACGCGCCCACCGTCGAACACCAGCCGCTGAAACCCTTCATGAATCGCCACGTATTGCCCCAGCAGTTGATCGGCGAAGGATTTCAGTTCAGGCCACAGGTTCAGGGCGCGTACCAGATCCGAACGACTGAGGGGGAATTTCTCGACACTGACGAAGTGCAGCCGCGCGCCGTGAGCCGCACAGGCATCGAACAACTGCCAGGCGCACAGAAAATTCAGCCCGGTGCCAAAACCGGTCTCGCCAATCACCAGACGTCCGTCCGCCGGCAGCGCCGCGAAGCGCTCGTGCAGCGCGTTCTGGGTCAGGAACACGTGGCGGGTCTCGGCCAGGCCGGACTCATTGGAAAAATAGACGTCGGCGAACGCTCGGGAAATCGGGTTGCCGTTTTCGTCCCAGTCGAGCTGAGCATGCTGGAAGGTGGTCATGAGTGATCTGTCGGGGTGCGTTGGCAAGAGCGAGGCCGGCATCTTAACCCACTGCGGGCCTGGCCTTGCTGCACGACGATTGACCCATGGCAGGGTTTCGTTGTCACAACCCTCATCGCTCGCTTCGATCCGCTAGTCTTGAGCGATCTGGAACAGGAGCCCTACATGTTCGAATCCGCCGAAATCGGCCATACCATCGACGACGACACCTACGACGCCCAGGTCCCGGCCCTACGCGAAGCGCTGCTCGAAGCCCAATATGAACTCCATGAGCAGGCCAAGCGGCCCATTATCGTGCTGATCAACGGCATCGAGGGCGCGGGCAAGGGCGAGACCGTCAAGTTGCTCAACGACTGGATGGACCCGCGTTACATCGAAGTGCGCACCTTCGACCAACAGACGGACGAGGAACTGGCGCATCCACCGGTCTGGCGTTACTGGCGTCAGTTGCCGCCCAAGGGCCGCATCGGCATCTTTTTCGGCAACTGGTACAGCCAGATGATTCAGGGCCGGGTGCACAAACAGTTCAAGGACCCGGTGCTCGATCAGGCGATCAACGCTGCCGAACGCCTGGAAAAGATGCTCGTCGATGAGGGCGCGGTGATCTTCAAGTTCTGGTTTCATCTGTCGAAAAAACAGATGAAATTGCGCCTCAAGACCCTCAAGGATGACCCGTTGCACAGCTGGCGCATCAGCCCCCTGGACTGGCAGCAATCCAAGACCTACGACAAATTCGTGCGCTTCGGCGAGCGGGTGTTGCGCCGCACCAGCCGCGATTATGCGCCGTGGCACGTGATCGAGGGCGTGGACGCCAACTACCGCAGCCTGACCGTGGGCCGCGTGCTGCTCGAAGGCTTGCAGAACGCGCTGAAGACGCCGGAAGGCAACGCCAACCTGGTGAATATCGGGCCGCTGCCGAGCAACACCGATGAGCTGAGCCTGCTCGACAACCTGGACATGACCCTGGCGCTGGAGAAGGACGATTACAACGAACAGCTGATCGTCGAACAGGCGCGTTTGTCCGGGCTGATGCGCGACAAACGCATGCGTCGCCACGCGCTGGTGGCGGTGTTCGAAGGCAACGACGCGGCAGGCAAGGGCGGGGCAATCAAGCGCGTGGCCGGGGCGCTCGATCCGAGGCAGTACCACATCGTGCCGATTGCCGCGCCAACGCAGGACGAATTGGCTCAACCGTATTTGTGGCGCTTTTGGCGGCAGATTCCGTCGCGGGGCAAATTCACGATTTTCGATCGTTCCTGGTATGGCCGGGTGCTGGTCGAGCGGGTCGAAGGTTTTTGTTCCCAGGACGACTGGCTCAGGGCCTACAGCGAGATCAACGATTTCGAAGAACAGCTCACCGACGCGAACATTGTGGTGGTGAAGTTCTGGCTGGCTATCGACGACCAGACCCAACTGGAACGTTTCAAGGCTCGTGAGAAAATACCCTTCAAACGCCACAAGATCACCGACGACGACTGGCGCAACCGCAGCAAATGGCCGCAGTACCGCGAGGCGGTTGGAGATATGGTCGATCGCACCAGCACTGAAATCGCGCCCTGGACGTTGATCGAGGCGAACGACAAACGCTGGGCGCGGGTGAAAGTGCTGCGCACGATCAACGACGCGCTGGAGGCGGCGTTTGAGAAGGGTGACAAAAAGCGCAAGTAGCCTCTACGTGCTCTCTGGAACGTGCTTCATCTGTGGGAGCCGGCTTGCTGGCGAATGCGTCGTGTCAGCGAAACACATGTTGACTGACGTACCGCATTCGCCAGCAAGCCGGCTCCCACAGGTCCTGTGAACGGTCAGGAAATCACCGCTCCCGCAACGCCTCGGTCCGCGCTTTCAGCACCGGCTTCAACAGGTAATCCATCACGCTCTTTTCACCGGTAATGATGTCCACCGTGGCGACCATGCCGGGGATGATCAGCAGGGGTTTTTCGTCACTGCCCAGGTGATTGCGGTCGGTGCGGACCTGGATCAGGTAGAAGGTGTTGCCCTTGTCGTCGGTGGTGGTGTCGGCGCCGATCAGTTCGAGTTTGGCCGGCAGGCCGCCGTAGATGGTGTAGTCGTAGGCGCTGAACTTGACCATGGCTTTTTGTCCCGGATGCAGGAACGCCACATCCTGGGGGCGCACTTTGGCTTCGATCAGCAGGTTGTCGTCCAGCGGCACGATTTCCACCATGTCGCTGCCGGGCTGGACCACACCGCCGATGGTGTTGACCTTGAGCGTTTTAACGATGCCTTTGACCGGCGAGGTGACGGTGGTGCGGGTCACGCGGTCGTCGATGGCGATGCTGGTGGCGCTGGCTTTGGCCAGGTCCGAGCGCTTTTCGTTGAGGTCTTTGGCCGCATCGGAGCGAAAGCTGTCGAGGGATTCCTGAATCTTGCTCCTGATCTCGCTGATCGCCGCTTCCGCCCGGGGAATTGCGAGGGAGGTTGCGTCCATTTGCCCCTTCGCTTCCGAGGCCTTGCCTTTGAGCCGAATGATTTCAACCGGCGACACCGCGCCGCTGTTCACCAACGGCGCCGACATGCTCAGCTCCTGCTGAATGAATCCCAGCTGATTACGGTACTGGTCCTGTTTGGAACGAAACTCGGCAACTTCCTGCATTTTCTGCCGCAGTTGCTCCTGCAGCGTGCGTTGTTCGCTGGCCAGACGGCGCTGGCGCGAGTCGTACAGTGATTGCTCATCTGCTGCGACCTGCGGCGCCTTGCTCAGCACCACGGCAGACGGCTTGAACGGACGCCCTTCGGACTCCGCCGACAGCCGATCCACCTGCGCCATCAACGTGTATTTATCGACCTCGCTCTCGCCCTTGTTCGACAGAAATCGCGTGTCATCGAGGCGCAGCAGGGTGTCGCCCTTGTTCACGATCTGCCCTTCACGGACAAAGATCTCGGTGACGATGCCGCCCTCGAGGTTCTGGATCACCTGAACCTTGCTCGACGGAATCGCTTTGCCTTCGCCCATGGTGACTTCTTCGAGGACGGCGAATTTGGCCCAGACCAGTGCGCTGATGATCAACGCAGCGGCGATCCACACCGTGACGCGCGCGCCGCGGGACGAATCTTCGGCGGCAACGCCAGCGACTTCGGGCATGAACTCGGTGTCGACCTGACGGGCCGGATGAAAGTAGCTGTGAGCGGAAGACATGAGTGACGCTCCTTAAACCGAGGGCGGGCCGACACGGCCCTTGCGCAGGGCTTCGACGACCAATTCTTTGGGGCCGTCTGCGACCACTTTGCCGTTGTCCAGTACCACCAGCCGGTCCACCAGGCTCAGCATCGACATGCGGTGGGTGACCAGCAGCAGTGTCTTGCCTTGCATCCGGTCGAACAGCTTGTGCCGCAGAACATCTTCGCTGGCGTTGTCCATGTGGCTGGTGGGCTCGTCGAGCAACATGATCGGCGGATCGAGCAACAATGCCCGCGCCATCAGCACCGCTTGCCGCTGTCCGCCGGACAGCAACTGCCCGCGCTCACCGACCGGCCGGTCAAAGCCCAACGGGTGACTGCGTGCCAGCTCGGTCACCCCGGTCAGCTCCGCCACTTCGAGCATCCGCGCGTCGGTGACGTAGCGGGCGCCGAGGGTCAGGTTGTCCCGCAGGCTGCCCGCCAACAATGGCAGGTCGTGAGCGACGTAGCCCACTTGCTGACGCAAATCGGCCACGTCCAACTGACGCAGGTCCAACCCGTCGAGCAGCAGCTGGCCTTGGTCCGGCGCGTAGAACCCCATCATCAGGCGCGCCAGGGTGCTTTTACCGGAGCCGCTGCGGCCAATGATGCCGACGCGCTCGCCGGGTCTTATGCTGAGGCTGACGTCCTGCAGCGCTGCCGCCGTGCCCGGGCCGCCATACGCAAAACCGACGTTGACGGCCTGGATTTCACCTTTGAGCAGGGTGTGTTGCAGCGGGGTTTTGCCTGCTTCGCGCTCTTGAGGCAGGGCCATCAGGGCGTCGGTGCTTTTCATCGTGACCTGCGCCTGCTGGTAGCGCGTGATCAGCCCCGCGATCTGCCCCAGCGGCGCCAGTACCCGACTGCCGAGCATGTAGCTGGCGACCAGTGCGCCGACGCTGAGGTTGCCGGCAATGATGATGTACACCCCGGCCACAATGGTCGCCATTCCGGAAAACTGCTGGATGAACAGCGTGCCGTTGCTGGCCAGCGCTGAAAGATCGCGGGCATGGCTGTCGAGGCGGGTGAGGGCGCCGTGGGTGGATTCCCATTTGTGCTGACGCTCGCTTTCGGCGCCGCAAGCCTTGAGGGTTTCCAGGCCGCCCAAGGTTTCCACCAACAGCCCCTGTCGCTCGGCCCCGAGCGCCAGACTGCGTTCCACGGTATCGCGCAGGCGAATCTGAATGATCCAGGCAAACAGGATCGTCACCGGGAACGCCACCAGCGGAATTACCACCAGCCAGCCGCCGAGCAAGCCAATCACCGCCAGCATCAACACAGCAAAGGGCAGGTCGATGATGCTGGTCAGCGTCACGGCGGTCAGGAATTCCCGCAGGCCCTGAAAGTCGTGAATGCTTTGTGCGAAGCCGCCGATGGTGGTCGGGCGCGCTTTCATCGCCATGCCTGTGATGCGCTCGAACAGCGTGGCCGAGAGGATCACATCGGTTTTCTTCCCGGCCTTGTCCAGCAGGTGCGCGCGCACCAGGCGCAGAGTCAGTTCGAAGCCGGTGCCGATCAACAGCCCGATCGCCAACACCCACAGGGTCGACGTCGCCTGATTGGGCACCACGCGGTCGTAGGTCTGCATGACGAACAGCGGCACCATCAGGCCCAGCAGGTTGATCAACAGGCTCGCCAGAATCGCATCGCTGTACAGGCCGCGCGACAGTTTGAGCGTGTCGCGGAACCAGGCGTTGACCCTCGGCACCAGCGGCGCGCGCAAGTTTTCCAGCTCATGTCGCGGGCGGGCAAACAGGGCCTGACCGGTGTAAAGCGTTTGCAGCTCTTCGCGGCTGACCCGTTGCTCGCCACCGTCGGCTTCGCTCGGCAGAATCAGCGCGCGCCCATCGTCTTCCCATCGCCGGAGGATCGCGCAGCGCTTGCCCTTGAGCAGCAGCAACACGGGCAGGTTCAGGCCGTCGATGGCGCCAAGGTCGCGGCGCAGGATGCGCGCCTGCAGACCGGCGCGGGCAGCGGCGCGCGGCAGAAGATCGACGCTCAGCGACTGCTGCGCCAGGGGCAGGCCAGCGCTGAGGCTGCTGCGGCTGGCGCTGCAATCGTGGAGCCGACAGAGGATGAGCAAACCATCCAGCAGCGGGTCGTCGAAGTTCGAACGGGGGTCGAACGGCTGAGCCGGTTCTAAATCAGGCAATTCCATGCTGGTCACAGACTTCTCCCAGCGCTCGCGCGCTACGGTACTTCACTACTTCAGGTCGGGCAGCCGGGCTTCGCTTTTGACTTCCGTCAAGGCGACGGCGGCGGCAGGCAGGACGACGCGCGCCTTGCTCAGCAGTTCGCCTTCGGTGGCCAGCACGCGGTACATCGAATATTCCTCGGTGTAACGCAGTTCGGTGTAGCGGCGGGCGGCGTTGTACAGCTCGTTTTCGCTGTCCAGGAGGTCGAGCAGGGTGCGCTGACCGAGGCCGAACTGGTCCTGATACGCGGCGCGGACCTTGGTAGTGGTCTCGGCGTATTCACGGGCGATCGGGGTCTGCACACGGGCGTTGTTCATCGCGTTCCAGGCCAGCGACAGGTTCTCGTTGATCATGCGCAACGCGTTGTTGCGAATGTCCATGGCCTGGCCGGTCTTGTAGCTGTCCGAGTTGAGGCGGGCTTTGTCGCGGTTGCCGTTGAACAGGTTGTAGTTCATCACCACGGCGGCACGCCATTCGTTGTCGTGACCTTCTTCGCCAGCGATGTTGTTGTTCGCGCCGACCGCCAATTCACCGTCGAAACGCGGGTAGAACGGCGACTTGGCGACTTCGTACTGTTTCTCGGCGGCGTTGACGTCAGCCTGGGCCGATTTCAGGTAGGAGTTGTTGACCAGCATGCTTTGCTTGGCGTCGGTCAGGCTCTTGGGCACTTCACCCTTGATCGACGGCGGCGCTTCCAGCTCATCGGGCATTCTGCCCACCGCGCTGAAGAAGTTGGCTTCGGCGTCGGCCAGATCGACTTGAGCGGTGTAGAAGTTGTTCTCGGCCAGGGCACGGCGGGCCTTGGATTGATCGCTGTCGGCGTTGCTGCCGATGCCGCGATTGGTGCGCAGGCCAATCTGGTCGTTGATGCGCAAATGCGCCTGCAGGTTGTTCTTCGCCAAGTCCAGCAGCTCGCGGCGCTTGAGCACTTCGAGGTACACCTCGATGGCCCGCAGCGCGAGGTCTTCCGAGGTGCCGCGCAGGTAGTAGGCCCGAGAGTTGACCACCGCCTGGGTGCGGCCTACCTCGTTCTTGGTGTTGAACCCGTCGAACAGCATCTGCCGCAGGCGCAGCTCGGATTGGGTGTAGTTGAGGGTTTCTTCGTTGTGGTTGCGGCCGAAAGCGCGTGTGGTGGGGCTGTCGGTGTGTTCGCGACCGTAGGCAGCGACGAGATCGACGGTCGGCAGGTAGCCACCCTTGGCGATTTTGACGTCCTCGTCTGCAGACAATCGGTTGTTGAGGTTGGAATGAATCTCCGGGTGATTGTCGATGGTGTTCTGAATCGCCTGATTCAGCGACATGGCTTGCGCTTGAGCGCAGGCCACCGCCAACACAACTGCACTGTACAGCGGGGTCAAATCGCGCATGAAAAACTCTCCCTGAATGAATGTCGTGCCGCTCACGCCAAAAAACCGTCGAATCGGACTGCTAAAACCGTATCAGGTTTGTAACATCACAGCTAAGAACAACTTTCCGAAATGCTCAGACGTTTTTTTCATATGCCTTATTCCAAAAAAAACTTATGCCATTTTGCCGATTCAGGCGAAGGTGCTTTTCAAGAATTGCCTGTATTCAATGTTTTACAGGCGTCTTCGAGTCTATTAAGGCGTTTCAACGGAAATTTGACGACGTGCGATCAAGTGGTTTTTCGAGCAAAAAACTTGAAAAGATTCAGCGACATAAAATTGTCGCTGCGTGATAGCTCTTGGCTACCTCTGTGCGCATAAAGCACATTTTCTGTTGGATTCGTAACATTTTTTGAGCCGGTGTGTGCAGCAAGGGAGTGGATATGGCCAGGTTGATCGGTACCGTGCAGGCAGTTGTCGGGGAAGTTTTCGCGGTGGCCAGCGATGGCACCAAGCGATTGGTCGTCGAAGGTGACAAGGTGTATGCCGGCGAATCACTGGAAACCGGTGCGACCGGGGCGGTGGCCGTGCACCTGGCGAAAGGCGGTGAACTGACACTGGGACGCGACAGCAGCATGCCGCTGACGCCGGAGATCCTCGCCAATCACGCCACCCATGTGGACACCCCCGATGCACCGGCGCCGAGCCAAGGGCAATTGGCCGACGTGCAGCAGTTGCAGCAACTGATCGCAGCCGGTGCCGACCCGAGCCAAGTCACCGACGCCCCGGCGGCGGGCACGGCCAATCCCGGTGGCTCGCCTTCGGCCTTGGGCGGTGGACACAGCTTCGTGCTGCTGACGGAAACCGCAGGCGTGGTCACCCCCGTCATCGGCTTCCCGACTGCGGGCATCACGCCCACGTTCATCGTGCCGGAAGGGGAAGTGGGCCGGTTCGACGATGGTGGTCCTGGCGCCGACCTGCCGCCCATCGTTACCCCGCCTGACGAGCCGCCGGTGGTCACGCTGCCACCGGATCAACCGCCGCCAGATCAACCGCCGCCGGATCAGCCGCCACCGGATCAGCCACCACCGGTTCAACCTCCGCCAGACCAGCCACCGCCGGTCGATCCGCCGCCGCCACCCGTGAACAAGGGTGTGACGCTGGGCGGCAGTGAGGTCACCCTCAACGAAGCCAACCTCGTCGACGGCAGCGCGCCGAACCCGGACGCCTTGACCCAGAATGGCGTGATCAAGGTCAGTGCCCCTGACGGCTTGCTGACCCTGACCATTGGCGGCATCGACGTGGTGGTTAATGGCGTGTCGATGAGTTCGCCGCAGACCGTCACGCTGCCGTCCGGCAATACGCTGACGATCCTGGGCTACAACCCCAGCACCGGCGAAGCCAGTTACACCTACACGCTCACGGGGCCGGAAACCCACAATCAAGGCGCGGGAACCGTCAACGACGAGCAAATCGCGGTGCATGCCGTGGACAGCAACGGCGACGTCGCCGATGGCAGCATCAACGTGCATGTGCTGGACGACGTGCCTCAGGCCACTGCCGATATCGGCTATGTCAAGGAAGGCGGCGAAACCAGCGGCAACATTCTTGCCAACGACCTGTCCGGCGCCGACGGCCCGGGTGCCGGCGGGCTGATCGTCGGCGTGCGTGCGGGCGATGACACCTCGACCCCGGTGTTCGGTGGCGTCGGCACCGTGATTCAAGGGCTCTACGGCACGTTGACCGTGGATGCCAGCGGCCAGGCGTCCTACGTCGCCAACCCCAATGCCGGTGGCAACGGCGATGCCCAGGACATTTTCACCTACACCATTCGTGATGCCGACGGCGATACCAGCACCACCACGGTCACGGTCAACGTCTACCACAACGATGGGGTGATCATCGGTGGCAGCGACTGCACCCTCAACGAAGCCAACTTGCCGGACGGCACCGACCCGAACGCCGCTGCGCTGACCCAGACCGGCACGATCAAAATCACTGCGCCGGACGGTCTGCAAACCCTCACCGTTGGCGGCATCAACGTCGTCGAAAACGGCACGCCGCTGTCCTCGCCGCAATCGGTCACCCTGCCATCAGGCAGCACCTTCACGGTGCTCAATTACGACCCGGCCACTGGCGAGGTTACCTACACCTACACCCTAAACGGCGCGGAAACCCACAATCAGGGAGACGGCACCCTCAATAACGAGCAGATCGCGGTGCACGCCGTGGACAACGACGGCGACACCGCGGACGGCAACATCAACGTCCACATCACCGACGACGTGCCGCAAGCCACCGCCGACATCGGCTATGTCAAAGAAGGCGGCGAAACCAGCGGCAACATCCTGGCCAACGACCATGTCGGGGCCGATGGGCCAGGCGCGGGTGGCTTGATCGTTGGCGTGCGCGCGGGCGACGACACTTCGTCGCCCGTCTCGGGCGGGGTCGGCACAGTGATTCAGGGGCTCTACGGCACCCTGACCGTGGATGCCAACGGCCAGGCGTCCTACATGGCCAATCCGAACTCCGGCGGCCAGGGCGACGTGAAGGACATTTTCACCTACAGCATTCGCGACGCGGACGGCGACACCAGCACCACGACGATTACCGTCAACGTCTACCACAACGATGGCCCGTTCATTGGCGGCGGCGATTGCACGGTCGATGAAGGCAACCTGCCCGGTGGCTCGCACCCGAATGACGACGCTCTGACCCAGACCGGCACGATCAAAGTGACGGCACCGGATGGCGTGCAAAACCTGATCGTCGGCGGCATCGTTGTGATCGATCACGGCGTGCCGCTGTCATCGCCACAATCCACCACGCTGCCTTCGGGCAACACGCTGACCGTGCTGCATTACGACCCGAGCACCGGTGACGTGACGTACACCTACACGCTGAATCAGGCGGAAAATCACAACCAGGGTGACGGCACCTCGCTGAGCGATCCGATTCCTGTGCACGCTGTGGACACCAACGGGGACGTCCGCGACGGCACGGTTGTGGTCAAGATCCTCGACGACACGCCCCAGGCCCATTGCGACATCGGCACGGTCGTGGCCGGTGGCGATGTCAGCGGCAACCTGCTGCTCAATGATTCGGCGGGCGCCGATGGGGCAGGCGCCAACGGTCTGATCATCGGGGTACGCGCAGGCAGCGACACAAACACCCCGGCCATCGGCGGTCTCAACACCGTGATCACCGGGTTGTACGGCACGTTGATTGTCGATGGCCAAGGCAACGCGACCTACCACAGCGATCCGTCACAGGTCGGGCCGCAAGGTGAGCAGGACGTGTTCACCTACACCATCCGTGACGCCGATGGCGACACCAGCACCACCACGGTCACCGTCAACGTGACCGCGCCATGCCCGCCCGTGGCCTGCAACGACCACGACGTCACCGTGCAGGAAAGCGCCCTCGACACCCACAAGGACGGCCAGGATCTGGCGCCAGGTCTCGTCACCGGCAGCCACCCCGGCTCCACGGCGGAAACCGGCAGTGGCAGCGTGGCCAACGCTGTGCAGGGCGGCACCGGCGCGCTGACCTTCGCCCTCGAAGGGGCGCAGAACGGCACCGTGCAAGGGCAGTACGGCGTACTGCACCTGAACACCGACGGCAGCTACACCTACACCCTGACCTCGGCGCCGCACACGACGCCGGCGGCCAATGACGGGCCGAACGTGACCCATGAAGCGTTCAATTACACCGTCACCGATTCGCTGGGCCAGTCTTCGACGGCGCAGATCGTGGTCAACATCGTCGATGACCAGCCCCAGGCTGCCGACCTCGAAAAAACCGTGACCACGGACCCGGTCAACAGCAACCTGATGCTGATCGTCGACAACTCGGCGAGCATGAACGACGCCTCGGGTGTCAACGGTCTTTCTCGTCTGGGCCTGGAAAAACAGGCCATCGTCGCGTTGCTCGACAAATACGAAGCCCTCGGCGACGTGCGCGTGCAACTGGTGACGTTCAACAGCGAGGCGAACATCGGCAGTGATCAATGGGTCGATGTGGCCACCGCGAAGAACATGGTCAATGCGATCACTGCGGGCAATGGCACCAACTACGACGCCGCGCTGGCTTCGGCGCAACAGGCGTTCGTGCAGAAAGGCGCGCTCAGCGGGGCGCAGAACCTGGCGTACTTCTTTTCGGACGGCAACCCGACCGTTTCGCCACAGCATTCCGATCCAGGTCGCGAGCCGAATCCGGCCCGTGGCGATGGCATCAGCCCAAGCGAAGAGGCCGTCTGGACTCACTTCCTCGACAGCCATGACATCAACGCCTTCGCCATTGGCGTCGGCACTGACATCAGCAGCCAATACCTCAACCCTGTCGCCTACAACGGCGCCACCGGCAGCAATACCAGCGCGGTGATCGTCACCGACCTCGGCCAGCTGAACGCTGTGCTGACCGGCACTGTGCAAGGCGGCGTACAGGGCAGCCTGTTAGAGGGCGGCACCTTTGGCGCGGATCAAGGCTTCGTCAAATCCGTCAGCGTCGAGGGCACGACGTACACCTTCAATCCCCAGGCTCACAGCCACCAAGGCGGAATCACTGTCAGTGGCGGTCCGAACCACAGCAGCTTCGAGGGCACCAGCCATACGCTCACGGTCACGGGCCAGCACGGCACGTTCGTGGTCAACATGAACACCGGCGACTACAGCTACACGCCCGCCGCCGGCCTCACGGAGTCGGCAACCGACACGATTCACTACGTGCTGGGCGATAACGACGGCGACCTCGCCGGTGCCAATCTTGTCGTGCATGTCGAAGCCAGCGCGCCGAGTACGCCGACGCCGGTCTACGACGCGCCGGTGGCAGTCGCTGACACTGTCATCACCAACCTAAGCGGCTCGAGCATCGTCATTCCTGGCGCTGCGCTGGTAGCCAACGACGTATCGGGCAATGGCGGTGCGCTGACGGTGTCGCCGGGCAGCTTCACCACGGGCTGGAGCGCGCGGGGTGCAGACTTCAAGGCCGGTTCCCTCAAGACGATCCATTTCAACGGCCAGTCCGATACGGACGTGAACCAGCTGAAAAACCTCAACCGCAGCGACTTCTTCAGCAACACCGCGACGACCGCGATGTTGGTGATCAGCGGGTTCCTCGGGGCGGTCAACGCTTCGCCGTCCAACGCTCAGGACTTGTACAGCGTGCAGTTGAAGGCGGGTGAAACGGTCACGGTCGATCACAATCTGACCAATGACGTGCTAGGCATGGCCTGGCAATTCGAAGACGGCACCGCCCACGGCCTTGGCGACGGCGGCACCTTCACCGCGAGCGAAGACGGTACTTACCGCCTGATCGTGGTCAATCAGGCCGACGCGGATGTTCAGGGCAATTACGAGCTGCACCTGTCCATCGACACGGCGGCGGTCAATACCACGCCGGATGTGCAAAGCGCCTACACCGTTACCGATGCCCACGGCAACAGCAGCACGGCCCCCCTCGACATTAGCCATCAAGACGGCCACGTTGTGGTCGGCACGGCGGGCGATGACGTGCTGGTCGGGGCCGCCAACAGCGAGCTGCATGGCGGCGACGGCAATGACGTGCTGGTGGCCGGGCCGGGCAATAACGAGCTGTTCGGTGACAACGGCAACGACACGCTTTTCAGCGGATCGGGCAATGACCTGCTCGACGGCGGCGCAGGCACCAACACCGCCGACTACTCGCTGGCGACGGCAGGGGTGACCGTGAGCACCGCCGAAACGGGCCCGCAGCACACGGGCGGGGCGGGCACAGACACCCTGGTCAACATCCAGAACCTCATCGGCTCCAACTACAACGATCACCTGACCGGGGATTCGGGCAGCAACGTGTTGAATGGCGGCTTGGGCAATGACGTCCTCAACGGTGGGGCAGGGGATGACATCCTCATCGGCGGACCGGGCAATAACACCCTGACCGGTGGGCAGGGTCACGACACCTTCCTTTATCAGGCAGGCAATACCGGGCACGACACGATCACCGACTTCAACTTCGGTATCGACAAGCTGGACCTGTCGCAACTGCTGCAAGGCGAACACGGGGACGCGAACTCGCTGGAGAACTTCCTGCACTTCAGCGTCAGCGGCAACGGCGCTTCGCTGGTGTCCTCGATTGATGTCAGCAGCGTGGCGGGCGGCGCCGCAACGCAAACCATCGACCTGGCGGGCGTCAATCTGGCTCAGCATTACGGCGTCACCCCCGGGGCCGGAGGCGCCATTGCCGGAGGCGCCGACACCGCGTCGATCATCAACGGCATGCTCGGCGATCATTCGCTGAAAGTGGATACGGTGTGATCGACGGGGTTTGAGAAGCGGAGCTGGGGGTGCAGGGTGTCATGAATCCCGCACCCCCAGGCGGCGGTTCTGCGCTGCGCCGCCCTCGCGCTCGTCGTGGAAATCGCCACGCAGGCCGACCCGCACCCTGTATCAATGACTCAACACAATGCCTGTAGGAGACGCCGGAGGCACGACGGCGGCGACGGCGGGGTGTCAGACCCTTCACCTGTCACTGACCCACCGCGTCGCGGCCGTCGTCCCTCCGGCGGCTCCTACAGATTTTGGGGAGAGGTGGAGGGCTGGGTACGGCACAAAATCGCCACGCAGGCCGACCCGCGCGCTATATCGGTGACTCAACACAGTGCCTGTAGGAGACGCCGGAGGCACGACGGCGGCGGGCCCGAGACCATTCAAACGCCGATGAATACGTGCCGCGCGTTATCGACGCAATGTCTTCTGCCGCACAATAAACACGGTCACCCCCACCGCGCTCGCCAGCATAAACACGCGAGCCCACATTGACGGCACCAGCCAGCACGAAAACCCGATGCTTACCCACATCGACCCGATCGCCCACGCCTTGCCCTTGAGCGGAATCCCATCCCCCGCCAGATACCCACGAATCCACGGACCGAGCCGAGGGTGATCGACCAGCCAATGATAAAAGCGGGGAGAACTGCGCGCGAAACAGGCCGCTGCCAGCAAAAGAAAAGGCGTCGTCGGCAACACAGGAAGAAAAATCCCGATCACCCCCAACGCCACACTTAGCCAGCCAACGCCCTGCAACAGACCCCGTACAAGCCGCGACCGACTCGTAGGGGGGGATGAATCGCTCGAACCACTCGGCGCCATTGGCGCCGACTCAATGGTGACGGGGCTTGAGAATCGCCGGTTTCTCATCCGGCGCGTGCAACAGCAGATACAACGCGGTCAGCGCCTCTGGAATCTGCACGATCATGTCGTCCATCAGGTTGGCATCAGCGGCAATGTCCGCGAACTCCGCCTGCTCATCGAACAGACCTGAACCGACCATGATCGGCAACAACATCTCGCTGACTTCTTCCTCGTCATTCTCGAACCACGCCGATTCACGCAGGAAGACACCTTCCATGAAGCCGATGCACCAGCCGCGCAGTTCGGAATCGTCCGGGTCATCGCCCAGGTCCAGATCGCAGGGCAGTTCGAATTCTTCATCCGAGGCCAACTGACGGGCGATGTGTTCTTTGAGCTTGATCAGCGTGGCTTCGATTTCCTCGTGCTGCGCCTGATCGGCGTAGTGCGGCGGCTCGGCGAACAGCGCGTCGATCCACTCCCGGTCGGGGACGGTTTCAGCACAGATCGACAGCGCGGTCAGGTAGCCATGGGCGGCTACATAGTCCAGCGCTTCGTCATGCAGCTCATCGGCATCGAGGAAGGCTTGCAGGCGGTGTAATTGCTCAGCGAAGGACATGGACGGACTACCCTGGAAATAAACGATGCTGAATTCTAGGCCTTGGGGGCTGTAGATGCCAGCAAAGAGGCCCATGGAATCGGCATTCTTGATAATTTCGACCGCTGGTGTCGCCGCTGTCCTATCTCCGGGAGCGCTCCGGTATACTGCCGCGCTTTGCGATTTCAACAGCGATGTCTGACCCGCTGTAGTAGCACCATCCGGGGTATTTATGCTCGACCAGGCTCAACGCGTACTTAAAGACATCTTCGGCTACGACAGTTTCCGTGGTCGCCAGGGTGCCATTATCGAGCGCGTGGCCAGTGGCGGTGATGCGTTGGTGTTGATGCCCACAGGCGGCGGCAAGTCCTTGTGTTTTCAAGTGCCTGGCCTGTTGCGCGAAGGCCTGGCCGTGGTGGTGTCGCCGCTGATCGCGCTGATGGACGATCAAGTCGCGACCCTCGACGAGCTGGGGGTGTCGGCCGCCGCACTGAACTCGACCTTGAGCGCCGAACAGCAGCGGGACCTGGCCAACCGGATTCGCCTGGGCGAAGTCAAAATGCTCTATCTGGCGCCCGAGCGGTTGGTTCAGCCGCGCATGCTGGCGTTCCTGCAAAATCTCAAGATCGCCCTGTTCGCCATCGACGAAGCCCACTGCGTATCGCAATGGGGTCATGATTTCCGCCCCGAATACCTGCAATTGGGCCAGTTGGCCGAGTTGTTCCCGGACGTACCGCGCATCGCCCTGACGGCCACGGCCGACAAGCGTACCCGCGAAGAAATCGTTACCCGCCTGCATTTGCAGAATGCCGAACGCTTCCTGTCGAGCTTCGACCGGCCGAACATTTTTTACCGCATCGTGCCCAAGGAGCAGCCGCGCAAACAGTTGCTGGCCTTTCTCTCCGAACGGCGCAGCGATGCCGGGATCGTCTATTGCCTGTCGCGCAAGAAAGTCGAGGAAACCGCAGCGTTTCTCAGCGACAACGGTTATCCCGCCTTGCCGTACCACGCTGGACTGCCCATCGAAACCCGCTCCGAGAACCAGCGCCGCTTCCTTAATGAAGAAGGCCTGATCATGGTGGCGACCATTGCGTTCGGCATGGGCATCGACAAGCCCAACGTCCGTTTCGTGGCCCACCTGGACCTGCCTAAATCCCTGGAAGCCTACTACCAGGAAACCGGTCGGGCAGGGCGCGATGGCTTGCCCGCCGACGCCTGGATGGCCTACGGGCTGCAAGACGTGGTGATGCTCAAGCAGATGTTGCAGAACTCCGAGGGCGACGAGCGCCACAAGCGCGTGGAGCAACACAAGCTCGATGCCATGCTGTCGCTGTGCGAAGAAACCCGCTGTCGGCGTCAGGCCTTGCTCGCCTATTTCGACGAACACATGGCCAACCCTTGCGGCCATTGCGACAACTGCGTCGACGATGTGCAGACCTGGGACGCCACCGAACCGGCTCGTCAAGCGCTGTCGGCGATCTACCGCACCGGCCAGCGCTACGGCGTCGGGCATCTGGTGGATGTGCTGTTGGGCAAAGAAAACGATAAGGTCCAGAGCTTCGGTCATCAGAAACTGGCAGTGTTTGGCGTGGGCAAGGGCCGCAGCGAGGGCGAATGGCGCTCGCTGTTTCGTCAATTGGTCGCACGCGGGCTCGCGGATACCGACCTTGAAGGCTACGGCGGTCTGCGTTTGAGCGATTCGTGCCGTCCTTTATTGCGCGGCGAAGTCACCCTGGAACTGCGCCGGGATCTCAAACCCCAAGTGACCGCGAAGGCGTCCGGCAGCCCGGCAAGCCAGCTGGTGCGGGCCGAAGAGCGCGAACAGTGGGAGGCCTTGCGCACATTGCGTCGCAAGCTGGCCGAAGAGCATGGTGTGCCGCCGTACGTCATCTTCCCGGATTCGACCCTGCTGGAAATGCTCCGCAGCCAGCCCGGCAACATGGCTGAAATGGGGCGGGTCAGCGGCGTCGGTGCGCGCAAGCTGGAGCGTTATGGCGAGGCCTTCCTCGAAGTCCTGGGGGGGGCGGCCCCGGCGCCACGGGTGGTGACCGACCTGCGCCATGAGCTGATCAGCCTGGCCCGCGCGGGCATGACGCCGATGCAGATCGCCGGCCAACTACAATGCTCGGAAAAGAACGTGTACACCCTGCTGGCTGAAGCCATCGGCAGTCAGCAGCTGTCCCTGGAGCAGGCGCTGGATCTGCCGGAAGACCTGCTCACCGAAATTCAGGACGCCTTCCTCGACGGCGAAGGCGAACTGCCCCCCGTCGCCGCTATCGCCGAACTGTTCACCGGTCGTGTGCCGGAGGGCGTGCTGTACTGCGTGCGTGCAGCGTTGCAGTCCGAGTTTGAGGTTTAAAAGCCACTCGCGCTTACGTTCAAACAACACATTGCCTGTGGGCGCCGGCTTGCCGGCTTGCCGGCGAATACGGTCTGACAGTTGACGAAGAGGTCGCTGACCCTCCGCTTTCGCCAGCAAGCCGACTCCCACAGGGTGGGTATGCGGGCTTGAGGGAGTGAATACCTCAGGCCAAACTGGCCGCTTTCCGGTGTATGCCGCCTCGGTGCGACGAAACGCCACACCCGGCCCCTTGCCTCGTCCCAGGCTCCATGGTTAGCTGCCTATTGATTAGGAATTGCCCTTAACCATCGAGTTACTTATGCCGTTATCAGAAGAACACCGCTTTGGCATGCAACTGGCCAGTCTGTCCCGTGGCTGGCGTGCCGAACTGGACCGTCGACTGGCCGATCTCGGACTGTCTCAAGCGCGTTGGCTGGTCCTGTTGCACCTGGCCCGTTTCCAGGAGGCCCCCACCCAGCGCGAACTGGCGCAGAGCGTCGGCGTTGAAGGCCCGACCTTGGCGCGGTTGCTCGACAGCTTGGAAAGTCAGGGGCTGGTCAAACGGCAGGCGGTCGTCGAAGACCGACGGGCGAAGAAAATTCTCTTGAGTGACACGGCGCGGCCGCTGATCGAAAAAATCGAGACCATCGCCACGGCGTTGCGTCATGAACTGTTCGAGGGCATCGATGTGAATGATTTGCGAGTGTGCATGCGCGTGCACTCGATGATTCTGGCCAATCTGGAAAAATCCTGACGTTATGGCCCCGCGCCAGCGACAAATACATTGAACCTGTCGAAACATCCTGTTCTATTTGCACCCATACTGATTCTGTCCGGGCATGGTGTCCGCACAACGAAGTCTGCAGGGAAGCCTGCCTCATAAGGGTTCGCATGCTGAAGAGTTTTCAGGCCGGTAGTCGGCGCGGGAGTTACGGAGCATTTCGCGTTCAGTCGGGTCTTCGCACGGGGGTGCTGACGCTGGCAATCGCTTCGGCGTCTTTGCTGCACAGCGCCACCGCGGCCGCATTGGGGCTGGGCGACATCACCCTGCATTCAGCGCTGGGCCAGCCGTTCAATGCCGACATCGAGCTGATCGAAGCCGGTGGCCTGACCCCCGAAGAAATCGTGGTCACCTTGGCCTCGACCGAAGCGTTCGCCAAGGCGGGCGTGGAACGGGTGTTCTTCCTCAATGACTTGCGTTTCACCCCGGTTATACGGGGCAACCGCGCGGTCGTGCATGTTGAGTCGCGCAAGGCCGTGACCGAGCCGTTTATGGATTTCGTCGTGCGCCTGTCGCGCCCGAACGGCGATCAATTCCACGAATACACGGTGCTGCTGGACCCGCCGAATTCCCCAGCGGGGCTGGCCGCGACACGCAGCCGCGCGAACTCCCCGGCGACAGCGGCGAAAACCGACCCGTCGCGCTTGCCCGTGGCCCCGCCGAAAGCGGTGCAGGGCAAGCATTACACGGTCGTGTCCGGAGACACGCTCGCTGGCATCGCCCGGCAAATCCAGGCACCGGGCAGCAAAACTTCCAGCGCCGACCTGATTGCCGGTCTTCAGGCGCTTAACCCTCAGGCCTTTCCCGATGGCACGCGTAGCCAACTGAAAATTGGCCAGAGCCTGCTGCTGCCCGACAACGCTGTCGAACCCAAGGCCGTTGTCCCTGCCGCGAATGCTGCAATGTCGCCAGCGGCCTCACCCTCGACGCCGGGCGCTCCCGCCGCGAAGCCGAATGCGGGTGAGCAGCTGACCGCCACGGCCATGGAAAACCAGCAGTTGGCCAAGACCGTCGAGGACCTCAAGGGCCAAATCGCTCAGGTCTCGGAAGACGATGCCGCGAAGAACAAACAGATCATCGAGTTGCAAACCCAGCTGGCGGAAATGAAGGCGCTGGCTGCTCGACCAGCGCCTGCCCCTGCTGTGACCGCTCCCGTGCAAAAAGCGGAACCGGTGACGACCGCCGCACCCCCCGCACCTGCTCCGGCGCCGATCGTTGAAGAGGACGAGCTGCCCTGGACGACGATTCTGGCGGGCCTGTTGCTCCTTGTTCTCTTGCTGGCGCTGGCGTGGTCGGTGCGGCGCAACCGGATCAAGAACCAGTTGGCCCAATCGGGAGCGCCATTGGAATCCATGGCTGAGCCCGTCGAGCCGATCATCAAGCCGGCTCAGGCCACCGTCACACCAGTGTTCGAAGTGCCCGCCGTGACGCCACGCCCGACGCCAAACGCTGCCGCGCCGAGTGCCACTGCCGCCCCGGCCGGGCAACGGCTGGCGGGTGCGGCAACCGATGCTCTCGACGGGGCGAGCATTTATATCGCTTATGGTCGATTCGCCGAGGCCCAGGCCATTCTGCGCGAAGCCCTCGATCGGCAGCCGCAGCGCACTGACGTACGCTTGCGCATCCTCGAGTTGCTTGGCGAACAGGGCGACCTCGCCGGGTTCGACGAAGAAGAGAAGATCCTGCTGAACCAGGGCATCGAGCCGCAAAAGCTACAAGAAATTCGTGCCCGCTACCCGAAACTCAAAGCGGCCCCTGCGCCGGTACAGGCCGAAGCGACTTCTCCGGTTGCGCCTGTGGTAGCGGCGGCGGTAGGGGGAGCAGCGGCCGCTGCGGCAGTGGCAACCTCGGAACAAGCCCCCGCGCAGTTGGACGAGACGGCAGCGGCCGCGTTGAATCCGGAGCCGATCGACGATTTCCAGCTCAATCTGGATGACTTGTCAATGGACGCGGATTGGGATCTGGTCGACCCCTTCGACAGCGCCCCGGCCCCGCGCAAACCGGCGCCGGAGGCCGAACCTGAGCTGGACCCCACGTTTGCCTCGGACCTCACCCAACTGCCGGAAGTCTTCGAGATGCCGGAGGAGCAGTTCCTCAGCGATTTTGCCGAAGACGAAACAGCCCCGGAGATGGCACTGCAGGTCGAACCTGAACCGCTGTCCGTTGCCCAGAGCGACAGTGATTTGCTGGACGACGCCTTTCTCGACAGTTTCATGACTGACGACACTGAATTTGATCTCATGGACATCGAAGAAGAGGCGCCCTTGAGCAAGATCAATGAAGCCCAGGTGCTGATTGACGAGGGCAACATCGACGAAGCGCGCCGGCTGCTTGAGGAAGTCATTGCCGAGTCCGATGACGGCCCGCAGCAGACGGCCCGCGACCTGCTGGCAGGGTTGGGCTGATCAATGGGCGACAAGGCTGAAATCGTCATCACCTATTGCACGCAATGCCAGTGGCTATTGCGCGCCGCGTGGCTGGCGCAGGAACTGCTCAGCACCTTTGGAGATGATCTGGGCAAAGTCTCGCTGGTGCCCGGCACCGGCGGCGTGTTTCGCATCACCTGCGACGACGTGCAAATTTGGGAGCGCAAGGCCGATGGCGGTTTCCCCGAAGCCAAGGTGCTGAAACAGCGGGTGCGCGACCGGATCGACCCCGACCGCGACCTCGGCCATAACGATCGCAGCACACTACCTACGGCGCAATGACCGAAGCATTCGTGCTGCTGCGACCATCGAGCCTTTGATGGCCGCACGCCGTGGGCGCTGCCTTGCCTGCGATCGGCCGCTGACCCGCAGCAAATCCCGACCCCACCCTTCGGCCGACACACTGCATCTGCGGTTGCTGCGCAACACATCGAAGTACGCCACCACCCATGCCTGGCGGCAAACGCGAGCGCGTTGTCATCAATCCTCCATATCTCCGTCATGTTCATTTCACCCATCCGGTCCACCCTTGTGAAAACCCGAGTGGAGGCTTTCCATGAGCATTGCCGAGAGCGTGAAACCCAGTGGTAAACAACGTGTCCGGACCTTGTGGATCTCTGACGTACATTTGGGAACCCGGGACTGTCAGGCCGAGCACCTGTCCGCGTTCCTCAAGCGCTATCAGGCCGACAGGATTTATCTGGTCGGCGATATCATTGACGGCTGGAAATTGCGCGGCGGCATGTACTGGCCCCAGGCGCACACCAACGTCATCCGCCGCTTGCTGACCATGAGCAAGCGCGGCACCGAGGTGGTTTACGTCACCGGCAACCACGACGAATTCTTGCGTCGCTACTCGAAACTGATCCTCGGCAACATCCAGTTGGTGGACGAAGCCGAGCATGTCACCGCCGATGGCCGACGCCTGCTGGTGATTCACGGTGACCAGTTCGACGTCATCACCCGCTATCACCGCTGGCTCGCCTTCCTCGGCGACTCCGCCTATGAGTTCACGCTGACCCTCAACCGTTGGCTCAATCATTGGCGCGCCAAGTACGGCAAAGGCTATTGGTCGCTGTCGGCGTACCTGAAGCACAAGGTCAAGACGGCCGTGAACTTCATCAGCGATTTCGAAGAAGCCATCGCCCATGAGTGCGTGAAGCGGGGGTTGGACGGGGTGGTCTGCGGGCACATTCACCACGCGGAAATCCGTCAGGTGGGCGGGGTGGAATACCTCAACTGCGGCGACTGGGTCGAATCTTGCACCGCTCTGATCGAACACTGGGACGGCACCATCGAGTTGTTCCGACTGGCCGATGCCCATATCAAAGCCAAGGCGCTGGACACCCTACCGATGGTTGAAACGGTTAAAGCGTCAGAGACCGTCTAGAACGGTACCTTGCCGATCAGCATGTCCTTGTACATCACAAAATCGCCCAGCAGGCTGTAGAACGGATGCTTGAACGTAGCGGGGCGATTCTTCTCGAAAAAGAAATGCCCGACCCACGCAAAGGTGTAACCCGCCAGCGGCAGAACCCACAGCAGCCACCAACTCGCGCTCAATAGCGCAGTCGCCAGAATCAGCAGCACCAGCGTCGTACCCATGAAATGCAGACGGCGGCACGTGCTGTCCCGGTGTTCTTCCAGGTAATACGGATAAAAATCGGAGAATCCTTCGAACGTTTTGACGGTATCCACAGCGTTCTTCTCGCGTCGAGTCGATGGATCGAGTCTAGACCCGCCCCGTAGCCAGCCAATGACAATAGGTGCCAACGTAGTATCCTTGCGCTATCAGTCGCGTCGGGCGGCGGGTCTGGAAGGCGTAGCCATGGAAAGAACGACTTCTTCAAGCTGGGCGATGGGGATCGTCAAATCCCTCGAAATGGATGGCCTGGATTGTCAGGCGTTATTCAAGGAACTGGGGCTGGTCTACGCCGATCTGGAGAACCCGGATGCGCGCTTTCCCCAGGATTCGATGACCCGGCTGTGGCAACGCGCTGTGGCGCTGTCCGGAAACCCGGCTGTGGGTTTGAACATGGCGCGAGTGGTGCGGCCTGCGTCCTTCAGCGTTGCCGGTTATGCCCTGATGTCGAGCCGTACCTTGAAAGAAGGTTTCGAGCGGTTGGTGAAATACCAGCGCATCATTTCCGACAGCGCTGACCTGAGTTTCAAACTGTTGCCCGACGGTTACGCGCTGATTCTGACCGTCCATGGCGACTTGCTACCGCCGACCCGACAGAGCGCCGAAGCGTCACTGGCCGTCGCCTTGGCGTTCTGCGGCTGGCTGAGCGGGCGCCCGTTGCATCCTCGCCAGGTGATGATCCAGGGTCATCAGCCGGACAACGTTGAACCCTATAAGAACGTCTTCCACGCCCCCCTGTCCTTCAATGCGCCGTACGACGCTTTGGTGTTCGAGCGCTCGGACATGGAAGCGCCATTGCCCACGGCTGATGAAGCCATGGCCAAGCTGCATGATCGTTTTGCCGGGGAATTTCTCGCGCGATTCTCCGGCAATCGCGTGACCCATCAGGCGCGCCAGGTGGTATGCCGGTTGCTGCCTCAAGGCGAACCGAAACGCGAAGTGGTGGCGCAAAGTCTGCACCTGTCCCAGCGCACCTTGCAGCGTCGGTTGCAAGAGGAGGGCACCAGCTTCCAGACCCTGCTCGACGACACGCGACGGGAACTGGCGCAGCAGTACCTGGCCCAGCCGCAGATGACCCTGCTGGAAATCGCCTACCTGCTGGGGTTTGCCGATCCAAGTAACTTCTTCCGCGCCTTTCGCCGCTGGTTCGATGAGACGCCGGGGGAGTATCGGATCAGGAAATCCATCCCCTGACGGCCGATGTTTTGTAGGAGTGAGCTTGCTCGCGATCTCGGCGTGTCAGTCACAGATGCCGTAAGCGGACAAACGCGATCGCGAGCAAGCTCACTCCTACAGGGTCCAATTGAGGCTTCAATGCCGCCAAAACGCCGGAACACACAGCACCAGCACGGTGATGATTTCCAGCCGCCCCAGCAGCATGCCCAGCGACAGAATCCATTTCGCCGCGTCCGGCAGTGTCGCGAAATTGCCCGCCGGGCCGATAGTCTCGCCCAGCCCAGGCCCCACTCCCGACACGGTACTCGCCGCGCCGGTCAGCGCTGTCATCCAGTCCAGCCCCAGCAACGACAGCAGCAAGGCGATGAGGCAGATCGTGAACGTAAAAAAGAACGAAAAGGTCAGAATCGATCGCACGATTTCTTCGTCCAGACGGTGGCCGTTGTACTTCTGCTTGATGACCGCGCGTGGGTGAATCAGCTGGTTGAGGTTGGCCTTGAGCAGGATGTACGCGACTTGAAACCGGAACACTTTCACGCCACCCGCCGTCGAGCCCGAACAGCCGCCGATGAAGCCGATGTAGAAGAAAAACATCAGCGCGAAGTTGCCCCACAGGCTGTAGTCGCCGAGAGCGAACCCGGTGGTGGTGATCACCGAGGTCACGTTCAACGCCACATGCCGCAGCGCGTCGTACCACGGTAAGTCGGTGGTGGCCCAATACCAGAGCGTCAGGACGGCCCAGGTCACGAGCAGCAAGCCGATGAACCCCCGGACTTGCTCGTCCTTGATCAGCGCCTTGCGATGGCCGCGCAGCGTTGCAACGTAGAGGGTGAAGGGCAGGCTGCCGAGGATCATCATCACGATCGCCACCCAATGCACCGCCGGTTGCGGCCACTTGGCAAGGGACAGGTCGGAGGTGGAAAAGCCCCCGGTGGAAATCGCTGACATCGCGTGGTTGATCGCATCGAACAGGCTCATGCCCGCCCACCAGAATGCGAGGCTGCCGATCACGGTGAAACCGACGTACACCAGCACGATGAACTTGGCCACCATGTGCGAGCGCGGCATGACTTTTTCGGAACGATCTGACGACTCGGTCTGAAACAGTCGCATGCCGCCGATCCGTAGCAGCGGCAGAATCGCCACCGCCATTCCGATGAAGCCGATGCCCCCCAGCCAGTGCAACAGCGAACGCCAGATCAGAATGCCCGGGGACATGTCGTCCAGCTTGCTCAGCACCGTTGAACCGGTGGCCGTGATGCCGGACATGCTTTCGAAAAACGAATCGGTATAGCTGATGTGTTGGGTCAGCAGAAACGGCAGCGCCGCGAACACGCAGACCACCACCCAACTGCTGACGGTCAGCAGGTACATGTCCCGGGGGCGCAGGTGAATGTGTTCGGGTCGGCCTTGCCCCACCAGCGCCAGCCCGGCGACGAACGTGATCATGCTCGACCAGAGAAACGAGGGCATGTCGCGGGTTCGATCGAAGATCACCAGCGTCGCCATCGGCACGACCATGGCGATGGCCAGGGTGATGAGAAAGATGCCGATAATGAAGCCAATGATGCGGAGGGTCGGCAACGCCATGCAGTCGCTCTGCTGAGGGATGGAAAGGCGCACATTCTACCTGCGGGTCACTTTGTGTAAACCGAAGCCCTTTCCGAGAGTCATGTAAGAATTGCCGCTGTCGTTGATTAGTGAGTTCAAGAAGCCGCTGCGGACACTACAATGCCCCATCCATTTTCAGGAGACGATTCAATGGAAGCGCTCGACGTATTGCTCAATCGCGTATCCGTCCCCCGGCTGGTCGAGCCAGCCCCGGACGCTGCCCAGCGCGAGATCCTCTTCGGCGCGGCCTTGCGGGCTCCCGACCACGGCGGCTTGCGGCCGTACCGTTTTCTCACCGTGGAGGGCGAAGCGCGCAACCGCATGGGCGAGTTGCTGGCGCAAGCGCTGATTGAGCAGGGGGGCGAAGCGGACGAAAAAGCCTTGGAAAAAGCGCGATCCGGCCCTTTGCGGGCGCCGCTGGTGGTCGTGGTGATCGCCAAGCTGACCGATCACTACAAAGTGCCAAAAAAGGAGCAGGTCATCACTGCAGGTTGCGCGGCCCATGGCGTGTTGCTGGCCGCGTATGCGTTGGGCATCGGCGCGGTCTGGCGCACGGGCGAGCTGTCGTATGCAGCCCACGTCGCGAAGGGGTTGGGTCTCGCAGCGGATGAGGAGGTGGTGGCGTTTCTGTACCTCGGCACCCCGCAGAACCCGCCGCGTGAAGCGCCGAAACCGGATGTGGCGCAGTTTGTCAGTGCGTGGCAGGGGTAAACGCCAGATACCCAAAGGGACTGCGGTGTGTCAGTCACAGACGGAGTGCCTCATACGTCCTCCAGGCAAATCCATGCAGTCGATCGCTGACATTTGACACACCCCCGAACTTGTAGGAGACGCCGGAGGCACGACGGCCGCGATCTGGCGCGTAGCTGCAGCAACACCTGTGCATGCGGTATACCTGACACGCCGTGTTGTCAGGTCCAACTACCGCTTCGTCGCAGATCACAGGCAAGCTCGCTCCCACGGCCTTCGGCCAGAAGCAACGGTGGCCCTCAGGGGGTGTTCAATTCTCGCGGTACGACAATGCTCGCCACAAAGCCACCCTGCGGGTGGTTCTCGAACTGCAGCGCACCACCGTGCTTCTCGGCGGCGCGTTTGGCGATGGCCAGGCCCAGCCCATAACCCGGTGCGGTCTGGTTCGGCGCCCGGTAGAAAGGTTCGCCCAGCTGCGACAGATGCTCGGCGCTTACCCCCGGTCCGTGATCGCGCACGCTGATGCGCAATCCTTCTTCGCACGTCCGCGCACTCAATTCGATCGGCTGACCCGCCGGGTTGAAGCGCAGGGCGTTGCGTAGCAGGTTGTCCAGCGCCCGCTCCAGCACATTAGGCCAGCCTTGCAACTGCGCTTGCGGTTCGGCCTCCACTACGACGACCTGTTCGGGGTTGCTCAGCTCGGTCTCGGCCTTCAGATGGTTCAGCAGTCCAGGCAGATCGATCGCCGTCGCGTTGCCGATGTCGGCGTCCAGACGGGCGAGCGCAAGAATCTCGCTGATCAACTCTTCCAGCCGGTCGCACTCGCGGGTCAGCCGCGGCCAGAGTTTCTCCCGTTCAGCAGGCTCGGCGCGCTCGGCCAGGGCCAGGGCGATGCGCAGGCGTGCCAGAGGGGAACGCAGTTCGTGGGAAACGTCCCGCAACAACTGGCGCTGGCTGCTGATCAGACTTTGCAGGCGCGCGCCCATGCGGTTGAAATCATTGGCCAGCACGCCGAATTCATCGCGTCGGTTGGCCAGCTGCGCAAGGCTGTTTTGCTGATATGTCGTCTGCCCCAGATCATGCACGGCGCCGCGCAAACGGCTCAAAGGACGGGTGATCGAGAGGGTCACCAGGAGACTGAACAGGGTCAGCACCACCAACGCAATGCCCAACGCGCTGAGAGGCCAAAGCAGGCTCTCGCGATGCCAGGCGTCGAGTTCCGGATGGGGAATACGGTAGATGAGCAAATAGGTTTCGCTGGTTTTCGGGCTGGTGTATTCCGCCGTCAAACGGCGCCAGGGGAGGGGTCGGGTGTCATCCTGCTGGCGGGCTTCGAAAGCGGCTGCCCGAGGCGGAAAGGTGCCGGGTATCACGGCTTCGCCACTGTCGTTCAACACCTGGACATCGATGTGGTACTTGCGTTTGAGCTCTTGAAGGAAGTCCTGCGCCGGGCCTTCGCCCTGATCTTCGTACAGCGCCGTCCATTTTGCCGGCAGGTTATGCAGGCCGGGGTGGCGACTGAGGATCCAGGCGTCCTGATTGAGCATGTGGCCCAGCAGGATCGACAGACCTGCCACCAACGCAATCGCGAGCCAGAAGCTCGCCAGAATCCGCCAGAACAATGAACGCACGTGTAGCCCTCGATCCGATCCCATAATGAAAACAACCCGACACGCCGGAGAGCGCGTGTCGGGTTGAGAGTGTAAAGCAGCGACGCTGAACGGGTTACTGAGTCTTCTGCGCCTTTTGCGCTTTCCAGGCTTCGAACTCGGCGCGATCAGCACGACGTTGTTCACGGTCCTTCTGCATCTGGTCAAAGGTCTTTTGCTGGTCTGGCGTCAGCAGCGCGCGAACGTCGGACTGGGTTTTCGCCTGCTTGGCAGCGATCTCGTCTTTCATGGCTTTCTGATCGGCCGGCGACAGCTTGGCCAAGTACTTCTGAGTGATCTCGGAACGGCTGTGCCATTGATCGCCCATCAGTTTGCCGACTTGCTGACGTTGTTCCGGGGTCAGGTTCAACTTGTCGAAAGGGCCTCGGTGGTGGTGCATGCCAGGACCGTCAAAGCCAGGACCGCCAGGGCCACCCAGTGGGCCGCCATCGACAGGGGCAGCCGCCATCGCAACAGCAGGCAGGGCAGCAGCGAACATCAAAGCCATCAGAGTCTTACGCATGGTGTATCTCCTTGTCTCGAATCCGGCTCTGTGCCGGTTGTGGCCAGTTTAGGGAGATCAAGGTCAAGCGAGGTCAGGGGTGGGTAAAGCTTCGGTAAAGGCGGCGCGCCGAGCTGTTGACGTGAAGTCATGATTGGGTGGGCGCTGCGAGCTGCAAGCCTCAAGCTGTCCGCGCACGGCTCTTGCTTGCAGCTTGCAGCTTGCAGCTTAAAACTCGCAGTTCCTCGTTTGCAGCTCCCCCGCTAGGGGGCGTAGTAGTAGCCACGACTGCGCAACGCCACGATTCGCGGCCTGCCATCGGCGTGAGGCCCGATCTTTTTGCGCAGGTTGCTGACGTGCATGTCCAGGCTGCGGTCGTACAGGGTCAGCTTGCGGCCTAGCGCCAATTGCGCCAGTTCCTGTTTTTCCAGCGGTTCGCCGGGCTGGCTCAGCAGGGCTTCGAGCAGGCGCGCTTCAGACACCGTCAGGGTGAATTCCTGATCGTCGATGGTCACCACGCCACGGGCCGGGCTGAAGCACAGGTCGCCCAGTTCGAGCTGGCTGGACACCGCCGCCGGGTGACTGCGACGCAGCACGGCACGCAGGCGAGCAGTGAGTTCGCGAGGATCGCAGGGTTTGGCCAGATAATCGTCGGCCCCCAACTCCAGACCGAGGATGCGGTCCAGCGGCTCGCCACGGGCCGAGAGCATCAGCACCGGAAGGTCGGGGTGATCGGTGCGCAGTTGCTTGAGCAGTTCCAGACCGCTGCCATCGGGCAGCATCACATCCAGCACCACGGCGGCAGGGGAGGATTCGGCGAGCGCTTTGCGGGCGCTTTGGCCGTCGTGGCACGCATGCACCACGAAGCCTTCCTGACTCAACCAACTGCTCAGGAGCTCGCACAGCTCCTGGTCGTCATCAATAAGTAACAGCTCGCTCATGACTCACTCAATTTAGCCATTGCCGACGCTGTCTACGCCAGCCGCTGGCAAAGATACCGCACAGCAGGGCAATCATTGCAACGCCGCCCCCCGTGACGAACCATTGTTGTTGCTCGGTCAATACGCGCGCAGGCTGTACCGACTGCGCTTCTTTGAGCTGCAGTTTAAGCCTTTGGTTCTCCTGACGCAGACGCCCGACCACAATACTTTCGCGCTCAGTGTCGGCATTCAGCAATTGGCGGGTCAACGCTTCGCGCTGCTTTTCGCTGTCGGCGAGGCGTTGGCGCAGATCGCTCAACTGGCTGGCGGTGCTGGGCAGGGGCAGCGCCTGGCTGACCAAGTCGGTGGTCTCTTCGGCCTGAACATCGAAACTGGTCGCCGATACGGCCAAGGCGGCCGCCAGCACACACCACGGACGTGGACGCATGGGAACTCCTGACTTTTCCTGGTATTGGCAGGCTATCGGCAGGCCGATGCGAATAATGAGCAATCAGAAGGGAGGGGCGAAAGAGAGAGTGTTGCCCAGTCGCAGGGCTTGAACACTGCCGTAGTGGGAGCCGGCTTGCTGGCGAAGACGGTGGGTCAGTGACGGATGAGCTGACTGACAGGCCTCGTTCGTCAGCAAGCCAGCTCCCACGAATCCGACATCGGTCGCAGATGTTATGACCTATGTATGACCCTTGTGGGAGCCGGCTTGCTGGCGAAGGCGGTGGGTCAGTGACGGCTGAGCTGACTGACAGGCCTCGTTCGCCAGTAAGCCGGCTCCCACGAATCCGACATCGGTCGCAGATGTTGTGACCTATGCATGACCTTTGTGGGAGCCGGCTCGCTGGCGAAGGCGGTGGGGCAGTGACGGCTGAGCTGACTGACAGGTCTCGTTCGCCAGCAAGGCGGCTCCCCCGGATCCGACATCGGTCGCAGATGTTATGACCTATGCATGACCCTTGTGGGAGCCGGCTTGCTGGCGAAGGCGGTGGGTCAGTGACGGATGAGCTGACTGACAGGTCTCGTTCGCCAGCAAGCCGGCTCCCACAGTCGGTGCTTGATCAGCAACCGACGTTCTAAGGGACTCTTTACGGCAGGACTTGCTTGAACGGCTTGACCACGACGTGGTCGTAAACGCCAGCGGCGATGTACGGATCGGCATCGGCCCAGGCTTGCGCGGCGCTGAGAGACGCGAATTCGGCGACGATCAGGCTGCCGGTGAAGCCTGCAGCGCCCGGGTCGTTGCTGTCGACGGCAGGCAGCGGACCGGCCAGCACGATGCGGCCTTCGTTTTTCAGCGCGGTCAGGCGCTCCAGGTGCGCAGGGCGCGCTTCGATGCGTTTTTCCAGCGAGTTGGCGACGTCCGTTGCAACGATGGCGTAGAGCATGTCAATCCTCGGTTTTTTTTGTGGAAGGCTGGGTCGATGGGTCGGCATCGTGAAGATGACGGGCCAGGTAGATGCCCTGACCGATCAGGAAAATGAGCGTCATGCCCAGGCTGCCGAAGACTTTGAAGTCGACCCAGAAATCCTGGTACGTGAACGCGACATACAGGTTGGCCGCGCCGCAGAAGACGAAGAACACGATCCAGGCGATGTTCAGCCGGGTCCAGATCGCCTGGGGCAGGGTCAACGCGTGGCCCATGATGCGCTGGATCAACAGCCGGTCACCGATGAAGTGGCTGCCTGCGAACACCAGCGCGAAGATCCAGTTGACCACCGGGGCTTTCCATTTAAGAAAGGTCTCGCTGTGGAAGGCCAGCGTCAGGCTGCCGAACACCAGGCACCCGGCGAGGGTCAACCATTGGCTTTTCTCGAGTTTGCCCTGCTGGATGTAGAGGATGCTGTAGACCACGATTGAGCTGGCGATCAGCACCGCGGTGGCGCTGAAAATCCCGCCGACCATGATGCTGTGGCCCAGGATATCGACGGCTTGGGGACTGATTTTGTAGACGATGAAAAACAGGATAAGCGGGATGAAGTCGATGAATTGTTTCACAGTAAGAGCCAGAAGCTGGATGTGGCGGCATAATAACAAACATCAATGACTGCGAAAGCGCCCCTATGAATGTCGACCTGCACTGCCACAGTACCGCTTCCGACGGCGCCCTAGCGCCTGCGGCACTCGTCGCCCGTGCCTATGAGAACGGCGTCCGGGTGCTCGCGCTGACCGATCACGACACCATCGAAGGCCTCGAAGAAGCCCGCACGGCGGCGCTTGCGCTGGATATGCGCCTGGTCAACGGCATCGAGTTGTCCTGCACCTGGGGTGGCGCGACCATCCACATTCTGGGTTACGGCTTCAATGTCGATGCCCGCCCTTTGCTCGACGCCATTGAGCAATTGCACACCGGCCGCTGGTTGCGTGCTGAAGAAATCAGTCGCAAATTGGCGATGAAAGGTATGCCCGGCGCGCTGGAAGGTGCCCGCGCGGTGCAACAAGCGTTGGGCGACAGCGGCAATGCGCCGGCACGTCCGCACTTTGCGGACTTTCTCGTCAATGAAGGTTTCGTCAAGGATCGCGCCGAAGCGTTCCGCAAATGGCTGGGCGCCGGCAAGCTCGGCGACGTCAAACAGCACTGGCCGACCCTGGAAGATACTGTCGCCACCCTGCGTGCGGCGGGCGCCTGGGTCAGTCTGGCGCACCCTTGGCATTACGACTTTACCCGCAGCAAGCGTCGCAAGCTGGTCGCCGATTTCATTCAGGCGGGTGGTCATGCGATAGAAGTGGTCAACGGCCTGCAACCCGCCGATCAGGTGGGCAGCCTAGCCATTCTGGCCCGCGAATTCGGTCTGCTGGTCAGTGCCGGCAGTGATTTTCATGCGCCTGGCGCCTGGTCCGAGATAGGCGTCTACCGCCCGTTGCCCGAGGATCTGCCGCCACTTTGGGGGCGATTCAAACATGACCCGCCTACTGCCGTCTGAACAGGAAGATACCGTGAGTCAATTTTTCCAGGTCCATCCGGAAAACCCGCAGTCGCGCCTGATTAAACAGGCGGTGGAAATCATTCGCGCGGGCGGCCTGGTGGTCTATCCCACCGATTCGTCCTACGCGTTGGGTTGCCAGATGGGCGACAAAGGTGCGCTGGACCGCATTCGACGCCTGCGTGATCTGGACGACAAGCACAACTTCACGCTGATGTGCTGCGACCTGTCGCAACTGGGGCTGTTCGCCAAGGTGGACACCGCAGCGTTTCGTCTCCTCAAGGCTCACACACCGGGGCCGTACACCTTCATACTCGGCGCCACACGCGAGGTGCCGCGTCTGCTGTTGCACCCCAAACGCCGCACCATCGGGCTGCGCGTGCCGCAACACCCTATCGCTCAGGCGCTGTTGCAGGAACTGGGTGAGCCGCTGATGAGCGTCAGTCTGATCATGCCGGGTGAAGATCTGCCGATGAGCGATCCTTACGAGATGCGCAAGGTCCTCGAACACCACGTCGATCTGATCATCGACGGCGGCGAGGGCGGCATTTCTGCTTCCACCGTGATCAATCTGACCGAAGACGAGCCTCAAGTGGTGCGCGTGGGTTGCGGCGATCCGACGCCGTTCGGGGTCGAAGTCGAGTGACTGACGCCCAGACACTGGACCCGCTAGCCGACGCCCAACAGGAGTTGCCGTTTGCGATGGTCTATGGGCAGGCCGTCACGCAGATGCCGCTCGACTTGTACATTCCCCCCGACGCACTGGAAGTCTTTCTTGAAGCGTTCGAAGGCCCGCTCGACCTGCTGCTGTACCTGATCCGTAAACAGAACATCAACATCCTCGACATCCCCGTGGCCGAGATCACACGGCAGTACATGGGCTACGTCGAGCTGATGAAAACCGTGCGCCTCGAACTGGCCGCCGAGTACCTGGTGATGGCCGCGATGCTGGCCGAAATCAAATCGCGCATGCTGCTGCCGCGCTCGGAAACCGCCGAAGAGGAAGAAGACGACCCTCGCGCCGAGCTGATCCGTCGCTTGCAGGAGTACGAACGCTTCAAGGCTGCCGCCGAGGGCATCGATACGCTGAGTCGGGTGGGTCGCGACGTGGTGGTGCCCAAACTCGACGCGCCGGAAGCCCGCGCCCGCAAGCTGTTGCCGGACGTAGCGCTCGAAGAGTTGCTGGTGTCCATGGCCGACGTGCTGCGGCGGGGTGACATGTTCGAAAGCCATCAGGTCAGCCGCGAGGCCCTGTCCACCCGCGAGCGCATGAGCGATGTGCTCGAACGTCTGAAAGGCGCCGGCTTCGTGCCCTTTGCCGAACTGTTCACGGCCGAGGAAGGGCGTCTCGGCGTGGTCGTGACGTTCATGGCAGTGCTGGAGCTGGTCAAGGAGCAATTGGTCGAGCTGGTGCAGAACGAACCCTTCGCTGTCATTCATGTGCGGGCGCGAGCCGAATAAAGAGCCAGAGCTGATCGATGAACCTGAACGAACCCCGCGAACTCGCGCCGCTGCTCGAAGCGTTTCTGCTGGCCTCCGGCAAACCGCAATCTCTGGAACGGCTCTACGAATTGTTCGAGGAAGGCGAGCGCCCGGAACCTGCAGTGTTCAAAAAGGCGCTCACCCTGTTGACCAAGTCCTGTGACAACCGGGCGTTCGAATTGAAGGAAGTCGCCTCAGGCTATCGCCTGCAAATCCGCGAAAAGTTCGCGCCATGGGTGGGCCGTTTGTGGGAAGAGCGCCCGCAGCGTTATTCCCGCGCCTTGCTCGAAACCCTGGCGCTGATCGCCTACCGCCAGCCGATCACCCGGGGAGAAATCGAGGACGTGCGCGGCGTCGCGGTCAACAGCAACATCGTCAAAACCTTGCTGGAACGCGAGTGGATCAGGATCGTCGGCTATCGCGATGTGCCCGGCAAGCCGGCGATGTTCGCGACCACCAAGGCGTTTCTTGACCATTTCAACCTGAAAAACCTCGACGAGCTGCCGCCGCTGGCCGATTTGCGGGAGATGGAAGCCGAGCCAGTCCTCGATTTCGACGATGCCCCTGTTCCTGCGCATTTGCAGGCGTTGGCCGATGCCAGTCTGGAGCCGGAGGTTGACGCACAGCCTGAAGCACCGCGGGACGAGACCAGCTTCCGCAGCCTGCTGGCCGAACTGGATACGATGGAAGACGGCCTGAAAATTGATTTCGACGATTTATTGCTCGATCAGCCCGATCAAGGGTCTGAATTGGAAGATGAGCAGCAGGAAGACGAAGATCCCCGCTGAGCGTTGGTGTGACCGATTCATACGACTGTAGGCGCGCGGCTTGTCCCGCGATCTGGCGCGAAGCGGCGGTGGATGTCAGTCAGTGCGGAGTGCCAGGTGTACCGCCTCGACAGGAATCGCGACGGGTTCCTCATCGATCGCGGGACAGGCCACGCGCCTACCGTATTCGGCGCTTTTCCATTATTTCAGGCGAACCCATGAGCACTAAGAATCCCTGCATCAGCATTTGCAAATTCGACGACGACATTTGCATCGGCTGCGGCCGCAGCAAACGTGAGGTCAAGTCGTGGAAGAAAATGGACAAGGACGAGAGACGCTCGGTGGTCGCCGATTCTGTCCAGCGTCTGAAGACGCTCAAGTCTTCCGCCCGGCGGAAAAAGAAATGAGTGGACGGATTTCATCTACGCTCTGATGCGCAACGCGCGCCATGAGCGTATGATTCGCGACCTTTTGGCGATCCACACTCGCCAGAGAGATTCCAGTTTCAGCCCCTCGCTTCTGTTCGGAGGCCGGGCAACAGGCCGTGCCCACTCGCGCACGCCCTGATTCGACACACCGGGAGGTGCCCAGATGAGTGAACACGACAAGCAAGACAAAGAGATCGGCCCAGCAGGCGAAAAACTGCAAAAGGTGCTGGCGCGCATTGGCGTCGGCTCGCGCCGGGACGTTGAATCCTGGATCGGCGAAGGCCGCATCAAGGTCAATGGCGTACAGGCCAGCCTCGGCCAGCGCGTCGATCTGCACGACGCCATCACGGTCGACGGTCGCGTCATCAAGCGCGAAGAGGCCGCGGAAACGGTCCGTCGCGTCATCATGTACAACAAGCCGGACGGCGAAATCTGCACCCGTGACGACCCGGAAGGCCGTCCGACCGTGTTCGACCGCCTGCCGCGTCCGAAAGAGGGCCGCTGGATCAACATCGGTCGCCTCGACATCAACACCACCGGTCTGCTGATGTTCACCACCGACGGCGAGCTGGCGAACCGCCTGATGCACCCGTCCTTCGAAATGGACCGCGAGTACGCTGTACGCGTCCGTGGCGAAGTCGACGACGACATGCTGCTGCGCCTGAAGAACGGCGTGATCCTCGAAGACGGTCCGGCCCGTTTCACCGATATCCAGCAAGCGCCGGGGGGTGAAGGCTTCAACCACTGGTATCACTGCGTGGTAATGGAAGGTCGCAACCGTGAAGTGCGTCGTCTGTGGGAATCCCAGGGTCTGGTGGTCAGCCGACTGAAGCGCGTGCGTTTCGGTCCGGTATTCTTGAACTCCGATTTGCCCATGGGCCGCTGGCGCGAAATGAGTCAGCAGGAAGTCGACATTCTCAGCGCCGAAGTGGGCCTGAAACCGGTCGCCATGCCGCAGATGACCGCCAAGACCAAAGACAAGCTTGAGCGTTTGCAGCGCCAGTCTTCGCGTCCATTGGGCAAAGGCGAGCGCGTGCGTCAACTGCGTCCGGCCAAGGACGCTGCGCCGGCTGAGCGCGCACCCCGCGAGCCACGTGTGGCTGATGGCGAGCGCCCGGCGCGCAAGCCTGCCGAAAGTGGTCGTCCGGCCCGCACGCCGCGTCCGGCCGCAGGCGGTCGTGGTGACAGCCGTGGCGACAGTAGCCGTGGCACGCCAGTAGCGGAACGTCCGAGCGAGATGAACAAACGCCCGGTCAAGCCGAAGTCCTCGCGACCCGGCATCAAACTGGTTGACGACGACAAGACCCCCTCGGGCAAGCGTCGTGGCGCGCCTGCCGGTGCCGGTCAGCGCCCAGGCTTTGGTCGTCGCAAGCCAGAGTGATCGAGGCTCGATAACAAGAACGCCAGTCAATGACTGGCGTTTTTTTTGGGGGTGTCGATGCCGGTGAGATCACTGGAGATTCACGTACCGGGTGCCGTCGAACACCACCTGCTGGTCCACGGCCAACGTGCCGCTGCTAAAGATCAAGTCGAGATGATGGCTGCCCTTGGCGCCGCCGCCGAGGCCCAAATGAAGGCCACAATGGCGCTCCTCGAATCCTGCATTGCGCGCATACAGCTGGGTGACCCCCTCGTTGGTGCCAATCCCCAGCTCTTCGATGCGCCGATTTGACGGGTTAGCGTCGAGGTACTTGCCGAAGTCGTTCGCCAATCCCGGCACGTCAGTGGCGATCCGCGTGATGGTGGAGTCTTCGATCCACATCTCCAGGGGTGATTCGAGGATGCCGTATTTGCGGGCGAAGGGAATCGTGCCCAAAAACGTGCCGATGAATTTCACATGACCATTGATTGATTCGCTGTGGGTGGCGATTTCGCCGGGTGCCAGGTCGTAGTTACCCACGCCGTTGACGTTCGTCCACTTTTTGAGGTCGCGAAGCGGCGCTTCGAAGTAAGAGCCGCGTTCGTCGCTGAAACGCAAGGTGTCGCCTTGGCTCATGCGTTGAATAAGCGCGGCATTCAGCTGCGCAATGCGCTCGGGCTCGACGCTGAACGTGTCATAAAAGTAATCACCGTAGTCTTTGAACAGCAGCGATTTTTTCCAGTGCTCCGACATGACGCCCTGCAGCGCACGAATGAAGGGGGGGCCTTCGGCACGCGGGTTGGGCAGTGTCGAGGAGTCGTAGAACAGCACGTAAAGGTCCGAAGACGTGATAGCCAGTTCCAATTGATCGGTGGGCGTCGTGTCCAATCTCAAGCTGCTGAACTGGAAGTCATGGAGGCCTTCGGGGTTGTCAGTGATCTGCCCGGTCAGCGTGGTGTACTCATCGGTATGCGCCAGCAATACGTTCGGCGCGGCGATATTTTGAAGGGCGGGGTGGTGGTGCAGGTAGTAAAGAAAGTGCTCGATTGCGCGGTTCTGTTCCGTCATATGGGCGCTCCCGCAGACAGGCTGAAAACAAAAAGGGCGACGCAATGACTGCGTTCGCCCCCTCGCTACGTTAGAACGGCCACATCGCTGTGCCAAATGGCACGACCGCTTCTGCCTGCATCATTTCGACCGCAGCATCGTGGGTCGGTGCTTCAAACCAATCGTCGAGTTGCAGTTCTTCTTCCAGGTTCAGTTCTACGGATTGCATAGGTAAATCTCCTGAGAATGACGTACTTGCCGAATGCGACGGGGCGACCCGGAATTGAATTGCCTCGCCAAGGAAGCACACTGACCTTCGTGGCCAGCAAGCGATAACGAAACTAGTTCATGTAAACGGGACTTGCCAAGTAAAAAACGTCTGCGAAAATGCTGGCAAATTGCCGGAAAATAGAAAAGTTTCAAGAAAAACAAAGGGTGAGCTGAAGCGATTCCGCTCAAATTTTTTTCTGACGGAATTGTGTCGATATTGGATCCGTTCAACGTAAAAAGAACATTTCGAGCGGGGACTTTCTTGTTCGCAAGGGCTGCCCGAACTTGACCACCTTCCCAGGTTTCTCGGTCCATCGTGTTCGCGGAGGTGTACAATGCGCCGCGTTTTTTCTGTGATTCATCGGCGTATGGACGCCACCCCACTCGGAGCTACCCGCTCCGTTTCACTCCGCCGCGTCATGAGCGCGTCGGGTTCGATTCCGTCACAGACAAGAACAACAAGGTGACTATTCAATGAGTGAACACATGTCCCATTCGGGAGCGTTGAAGCGTGGTCTCAAAAACCGCCATATCCAGCTGATTGCCTTGGGCGGTGCCATCGGCACAGGCCTGTTCCTGGGGTCGGCGGGTGTCTTGAAGTCGGCGGGCCCATCGATGATTCTGGGCTATGCCCTGTGCGGCTTCATCGCCTTCATGATCATGCGCCAATTGGGCGAGATGATCGTCGAAGAGCCGGTCGCCGGTTCGTTCAGCCATTTCGCACACAAATATTGGGGCGGTTTTGCGGGCTTTCTGTCTGGCTGGAACTGCTGGGTGCTGTACATTCTGGTGGGCATGTCCGAGCTGAGCGCCGTCGGAAAATACGTGCAGTACTGGTGGCCGGAAATCCCGTCCTGGGCCTCAGCGGCCGTGTTCTTCGTGATGATCAACGTCGTCAACCTTGCCAACGTCAAAGTCTTTGGCGAAGCCGAGTTCTGGTTCGCGATCATCAAAGTCGTCGCGATTCTGGGCATGATCGCGTTGGGCAGCTACCTGCTGGTCAGCGGCAACGGCGGCCCCCACGCGTCGGTGAATAACCTTTGGGACCACGGCGGCTTCTTCCCCAACGGGGTGAGTGGTCTGGTCATGGCGCTGGCGTTCATCATGTTTTCCTTCGGCGGCCTGGAGATGCTCGGTTTCACCGCCGCAGAAGCCGACCAGCCGAAAGTCATCATCCCGAAAGCGATCAATCAGGTGATCTACCGCATCCTGATTTTCTACATCGGCTCGCTGGTCGTGCTGTTGTCGTTGACCCCGTGGGACGCGTTGCTGACTGACCTGAATGCGTCCGGCGATGCCTACAGCGGCAGCCCATTCGTACACGTGTTCTCGATGCTAGGCAGCAACACGGCAGCGCACATCCTCAACTTCGTGGTACTGACCGCCGCGCTGTCTGTATACAACAGCGGCACCTATTGCAACGCGCGCATGTTGTTCGGCATGGCCGAGCAGGGCGATGCGCCTCGTTCACTGGCCCGGGTCGATGGCCGGGGTGTGCCGGTGCGGGCCATTCTGGTGTCAGCCGCAGTAACCGTGATCGCCGTGTTGCTCAACTACCTGATCCCGCAAAACGCGCTTGAGTTGCTGATGTCGCTGGTGGTCGCAACGCTGGTGATCAACTGGGCGATGATCAGCTACTCGCACCTGAAGTTTCGCCAACACATGGCACGCAAAGGCCAGCAAACGCTGTTCAAGGCGCTGTGGTATCCGTATGGCAACTACCTGTGCCTGGCATTCGTGGTGCTGATTCTGGGGATCATGCTGATGATCCCGGGGATTCAGGTCTCGGTGTACGCAATTCCGGTGTGGCTGCTGGCGATGTGGGTGTTCTTCCTCATCAAGAACAAACGCCACGCCGACGCTGAATCGATGGCTCAAAGGACGTCCATCATCAAATAAGGTGTCTGCCGTGCTGATCATCTCGAACAACGTTCACCTGCCCGACAGCGAGGTCGAATTGACGGCCATTCGCGCACAAGGTGCGGGCGGGCAGAACGTCAACAAGGTGTCCAGCGCGATGCACCTGCGGTTCGACATCAACGCCTCGTCATTGCCGCCGTTCTACAAAGAGCGGCTGCTGGCCCTGAGCGACAACCGGATCACCAGCGACGGCGTGATCGTCATCAAGGCTCAGCAATACCGGACGCAGGAACAGAACCGGGCCGATGCGCTGGAGCGGTTGAGTGCGTTGATCGTCAGTGCGGCGAAGGTGGAGAAGAAGCGCCGCCCGACCAAGCCGACGCTGGGTTCGAAAACCCGCCGCCTGGACTCCAAGTCCAAGCGCGGGTCGATCAAGGCGGGACGCGGGAAGATCGACTTTTGAACTCCGCCGTATTGTGGGAGCCAGCAAGTCGGCTCCCACAGGTTTTGCAGTGTCAGACGCTTGCAGTCTTCTCCCGCATCACCTTGGCCTGCTTGTACAAATAAACGCTCAACCCCAATCCGCCCAGCGACGCCAACGCTGCGAAGAGAAAGATCGAGGCGAAGCCGAAGCCCGACGCCACAGCCCCCGCGAGCGGCCCGGTGATGCCTAGCGACAGGTCGATGAACAGCGAATAAGCGCCCACCGCCGCCCCCCGGCTGGACGCTGGCACCAGGTTCACGGCCTCGACGCCCAGTGCCGGGAACACCAGCGAGAAACCAAAGCCGGTCAGGGCCGCACCTGCCAGCGCCAGATTCGGGTTCGGCGCCAGCCACAGCAGCAATAAGCCCAATGCTTCCACCGACAGACAGGCGATAGCCACCCGAAAGCCGCCGATGCGATTGATCATGTTGCCGAACAACAAGCGCGCCCCGATGAAGCAGGCGCCGAACAGGCTCAGGCACAGCACAGCATTCGGCCACGAGTGGCTGGCGTAATACAGGGTGATGAACGTGGCGATGGTGCCGAAACCGATCGAGCCCAACGCCAGCCCGGTCCCGTGAGGGAGGACCCGGCCCAGCACATGGATAAAGGGCATCCGCTCGCCGTGCACGATGGGCGCAGGCGTCTTCTTCCAGGCCAGCCCAATACCCAGCGCCGCGAGCAGGATGATGCTTACGCCCATGCTCCACAGCCCCAGCGCGTTGACCATCAACACACCCAGGGGGGCGCCAATGGCCAGCGCGCCGTAGCTGGCGATGCCGTTCCAGGAAATCACCTTGGCTGTATTCGCGGCGCCCACGCGGCCGATGCCCCAGCCGATGGCGCCCGATCCCACCAGACTTTCGGCGCTCCCGAGTACCAGGCGACCCAGAAACAGGCTGATCAGGCTCACCATCGGCCATGCATCCAGCCAGCCGGCCAACAGCATGAACACACCGCTCAGCCCGCAGCCAAACAGGCCGATGATGACCGCCTTTTTGGGACCTTTGTTATCGATGATGCGTCCGGCATGGGGGCGGCTGAGCAGGGTGGCCAGGTATTGCACGCTGATCACCAGACCGGCTGTTACCGCGCCAAAGCCAAGGTCGGTGTGCACGTAGCCGGGTAACACAGCCAGCGGAATGCCGATGTTCAGGTAACCGATAAAGGTGAACAGGACGATGGAAACGACCTGCAAGGTGACTTTGACAGGACGTTGAGTTGCGGCGCTTGAAGCGTCTGGCATGGGGCTGGATCCACGGTTACGACTGAAGAGGGTAGCGGGGGGGTACATCTGAATGAAGCGTAGACGCTGGAAACTCAAGCGATGCCACATGATAACGAGGGTTTCGCGTTCCAGGGAGTCGAAGGTTGAAGCTGCGCTGAATCGAACGCTGATTTAGCAGCGTGAAGGGTCGTGTTTATTCGGCGGCGGGCGTCACCAGCTGAGTCGTGATCAGCGCGGCGAGAGCGTTTTCCCGGGTGCCGAAGCGCGCCAGCAGCGCTTGCTGTTTTTCCGGTGTAAGGCGCGCCCAGATGTCGATCATCTTTTCAGCGGCGCCAATGAAGGCTTGAGCCTGGGGATCTGTAGATTCGGTCATGGTTCTGGTCTCGGAGCATTCAGCCCTTATGGAAGTACGCCTCGAAGACGCTCTTGCATAGGGGCTGAACATTTAACCCTCAGCGTTGGCCTTCGGCTTTCTTGCGGTCACTGTCTTTCGCACCGGCTTTCATCTCGATCGGCTGACCAAGTTCCTGACGGGCTGCTGCGCTTTGCTGGGTTTGGCTTGGGAAGGGGAAGTTTGGGATTTCATGCATCGTCTGTCGCTCCTCACAAGTGGCGTTGTTCAGTCCGCAAAAGGCCTGTAGCCAATCTGCGGACTTCCCTGAGCTGCCGATCAGGCAGCGCGTCCAAAAAACGCAGACGGAGGATACCCCACAACAAATGACAAACAGACTTTTTATCGGTGCCCGTTGGTCATGTAGTGGCGTTTGAGTCCTACAACTTATCCTGGATCACGCTGAATCCTGTGAGAACCGGCGTGCTGGCGAATGCGGTTTGCCAGCCGACATAGCATCTCCCACAGGGATGGCGTAGCCCGCTTTAGCGGGTCAGTCCTTGCACACCGCAGCGAACGCTGCAGCCAGGGCATCAAGCCTTGTGGCATCAATACCCGCAACGTTGGCGCGCCCTGCCGCAACCATGTACACGCTGTGCTCCTTGCGCATGCGTGCCACTTGATCATCGTTCAAGCCTGTGTACGAAAACATGCCACGCTGGACGCCGATATGGGCGAAGCGCTCGCCGAGCCCCAGCGGTGTCAGGGCCTCGACCAGCCCTTGACGCAAATGCGCGATGCGGCTGCGCATGGCCTCGACTTCATCGGCCCACAGCGCCTTGAGCTCCGGATCCCCCAAAATTTCAGCCACCACCGCCGCGCCATGATCCGGTGGGCTAGACCACAGATTACGCGCCGTCGCGGACAATTGACTGCGCACGTCGGCCAGCTTTTCACTGTTGTCGGCGCACACCAGCAGTGCACCCGTGCGCTCGCGGTACAAGCCGAAGTTCTTCGAGCAGGAACTGGTGATGAGCAGTTCCGGCAGTTCAGCCGCGAACAGCCGAACCGCCCATGCATCTTCTTCCAGCCCGTCACCGAAACCCTGATACGCGAAATCGATCAGCGGCAGCAGATGGCGGCGTTTGACGATCGCGAGCACGTCTCGCCAGTCATCGTGGCTGAGGTCGAACCCGGTCGGGTTGTGGCAGCAGGCGTGCAGCAGCACGACGTCACCTTCCGGCACGGTGTTCAACGCTTCCAGCATGGCGGGAACATTGAGTGTGTTGTCGCTGCCCACATACGGGTAGTGATTGACCTTGAGCCCCGCTGCGGCATAAATCGTTTCGTGAATCGGCCAGGTCGGGTCGCTCAGCCAGATGCCCTTGCCCGGCAGGCAATTGGCGATGAAGTCGGCGGACAAACGCAAGGCACCCGTGCCGCCCGGCGTCTGGGTCGCGCCCACACGCTTTTGCTGGATCAGCGGCGAACCGGCGCCCATCACCAGTTCACAGATCAACGTGCCGAAACGCGGCTCGCCATGGCCACCGATGTAGGTCTTGGTCGGCTGCGAGTCCAGCAGACGCTGCTCGGCCAGCTTGACCGCGCGGGGAATGGTGGTCAGGCCTTGCGCGTCCTTGTACACGCCAACGCCCAGGTCGAACTTGTCCGGATTCGGGTCTATGGCGTACGCCTGGATCAAGCCCAGGATTGGATCGTCAGGTACACGCTGAATCTGTGAAAAATGCATTTTACTTACGGCCCTCGGCGCCTGTAGCCACCTCGTCGGTGCGGGCGGCCATGATGAAGTCGTTGCGGTGCAGCCCTTTGATGGAGTGGCTCCACCACGTCACGGTCACCTTGCCCCATTCGGTCAGCAGACCCGGGTGGTGACCTTCGGCTTCGGCAATTTCGCCGACCGCGTTGGTAAACGCCAGCGCAAATTTGAAATTCTTGAAGAGATACACCTTTTCCAGTTGCATCACGCCATCACGGACTTCGATGTTCCAGTCCGGAATCTGCCGCAGCAGTTCCGGCAATTCGGTTTCACTGACCTGCGGGGCGTCAGCGCGGCAGGCTTCGCAATGGGCTTGGCTTAGAGCAGTCATACGAGGGTCCTTCTTTCAGGCAGCTGTTGTTTTGGAAGGCTGTGCTTTAGGAGCAAAGCGGGGTGCATGCAGGCCCAGGCCCATCGCGGTCTGGACCATGCCCATGATGTCTGCGTGGGCAAGGTCGAACAGGTGCTTCAGGTCAGGGAGTACAAAATACACCGGTTGCAAAATGTCGATGCGGTACGGCGTGCGCATGGCTTCTATCGGGTCGAACGGCTGGTGTGCCGGGGTCGAGGACAGGCTGTACGGCGTTTCACGGGGTGAGGAGAGGATGCCACCCCCATAAATCCTGCGCCCCTGTGCGGTGTCCACCAGTCCGAATTCGATGGTCATCCAGTAGAGGCGGGCAAGATACACGCGCTGTTCTTTACTGGCTGCCAGACCGAGCTGGCCGTACATGTGGGTAAATTCTGCAAACCATGGGTTGGTCAGGAGTGGGCAGTGTCCGAAGACTTCGTGAAAAATGTCAGGCTCTTGCAGGTAGTCCAATTCCTCTTCGGTGCGAATGAACGTGGCGACTGGAAAACGCTTGCTGGCCAGCAGTTCGAAGAAGGTCTGGAAGGGGATTAACGCTGGAACCCGAGCGACTTGCCAGCCCGTCGTAGCGCCCAACGTGGCGTTGATTTCGGCCAGTTGCGGGATGCGATCGTGGGGCAAGTCGAGCTGCTTGATACCGTCGAGGTATTCCTGGCAAGCGCGACCTTCGATCACCTTCAACTGACGAGTGATCAGGGTGTTCCACACCCGATGATCGGCCTCGGGGTATTCGATAAAGCCGCTGGGGTCCGGTTCTCGGGCAACGTACTGCGTGCTCATGCTGCTCTCCTGAATGGCTTGTTTTTATATGGAGCGCGGGGTTGCAGGGGGTGACCCGCATGAGCCTATAGATACCGTTTCCGGGTGATTTTGCAGCGGGGCATGAGCGAGCTAGGCCCGAGGCTAGATCCCTGATCTGTAAAGAAATCCTGACAGATCGATTTCAACCACGCCGAATCCGCGCCCGTCGACGCCGATGAGCACTTTGGCTGTCACGTATTCTTGACGGTAAACTTCGCCCTATGACAAAAAAGTCTGTCCGATGACAAGAGTCGACTCGCCATGCGTATCAAAGTCCATTGCCAAAACCGCGTCGGAATCCTGCGCGACATCCTCGAATTGCTGGTCTCCTACGGCGTCAATGTGTCCGGCGGCGAGGTGGGGGGGGAGCATGGCGACGCGATTTACCTGCGCTGTCCGAACCTGATCAACCTGCAGTTTCAGGCGCTGACCCCTAAGTTCGCAACGATTTCCGGGGTTTTTAGCGTCAAGCGAGTGGGATTGATGCCCAGCGAGCGTCGGCACATGGAGTTGAATGCGCTGCTGGGGGCGCTGGAGTTTCCCGTGTTGTCGATCGACATGAGCGGCTCCATCGTCGCAGCCAATCGGGCGGCCGCTCAGTTGCTGGGCGTGCGGGTCGATGAGGTCCCTGGCATTCCGCTGTCCCGTTACGCCGAAGACTTCGACCTTCCGCAATGGGTCCGCGCCAATCGCTCACGGATCAATGGCCTGCGGGTCAAGGTGAAAGGCGACGTCTTTCTCGCCGACATCGCGCCGCTGCAATCCGAACACGAAGACAGCGAAGCGATGGCCGGTGCAGTGTTGACCCTGCACCGGGCGGACCGCGTGGGTGAGCACATCTACAACGTGCGCAAGCAGGAGCTGCGCGGCTTCGACAGCATCTTCCAGAGCTCCAGAGTAATGGCCGCCGTGGTGCGGGAGGCCCGGCGTATGGCGCCGTTGGACGCGCCTCTACTAATAGAAGGTGAAACCGGCACTGGCAAGGAACTGTTGGCGCGGGCCTGTCATTTGGCAAGCCCTCGGGGCCAGTCGCCAATGATGGCGCTCAACTGCGCGGGATTATCCGAGTCCATGGCCGAGACCGAACTGTTCGGCTACGGCCCCGGCGCGTTCGAAGGCGCCCGGGCCGAGGGCAAACTCGGGCTGCTGGAACTGACGGCGGGCGGTACGTTGTTTCTCGACGGCGTGGCGGAAATGAGCGCCCGGTTGCAGGCGAAACTCTTGCGTTATCTGCAAGAAGGCTGCTTTCGCCGCGTAGGCAGCGATGAAGAGGTGTATCTGGATGTGCGGGTGATCTGTGCCACGCAGGTCGATCTGTCCGAACTCTGCGCGCGCGGTGAGTTTCGCCAGGATCTCTATCACCGTCTGAATGTGTTGTCGTTGCACATCCCGCCATTGCGCGAATGCCTCGATGGCCTGGCGCCGCTGGTGCAGCATTTCCTCGACCAGGCCAGCCGGCAAATCGGCTGTTCTCTGCCGCGCATTGCCCCTGCCGCGTTTGACCGCCTCAACCAATACCACTGGCCTGGCAACGTGCGTCAGCTGGAGAACGTACTGTTTCAAGCGGTTTCGCTGTGCGAGGGGGGTGTGGTCAAAGCTGAACACATTCGTCTACCGGATTACGGCGTACGTCGACCGTTAGGGGACTTTTCATTGGAAGGTGGGTTGGACGCGATTATTGGACGGTTTGAAAAAGCCGTGTTGGAGCAACTTTATGCCGCACACCCAAGTAGTCGCTTATTGGGCAAACGGTTGGGTGTTTCACATACGACAATTGCCAATAAGTTGAAACTTTATGATGTCGGTAAAGGTTGAGCCAATGCAGTGCAGAGACGCGCCTGCCCGCGATTGCGATATGTCAGATAACCCGGAATTAACAGCCTGATCGCATTCGCGGGCCAGCGCGCCTACAGGAGCAAGCCTGCAAGTGGCATCAACCGTTGCTGCACCCGTTGCCCATGACCATGTATTCCATGACATGACGCTGGCCGTGGGAATCTTCGTAGGTCATGTGCTGCGGCACAACGCGGCATACGTTTGGCACCTCGCCCACCGAGATGACTTTGGCGATGTCCAGCTTGGTGGAATAGCTGTAGTGCTCGACCTGTTGCTGGGTCCGTTGTTCGTGTGCCGCGACTTTGGCACCCGATTCTTCTGCCATTGCCAAGGCGCTGAAACCACAAAGCGCCATTACAACCAGTGCAGCTTTCATTCACGTGTTCCTCTAGGTTGCTTCGTCGACGCTGCAGAACAGGAATGCCGTTCAGCAGGGTGCCCAAAACCCTTATGGGGCTTTGTGAGAAGCCGGTTAATTGCAGGTTGAGTTGCTGATCGACATGCCGCTGTGGGGGGCTGTTAGTTGTCAATCGTTTGCCGAGTTGGCGAAATGAATTCTAAGCGCCTGACCTGAAGTTATATACGAACCATTTTGATAAAGACTGTTGAGCTTTTCGGTAACAATCGCCCCTTCAGCCCACAATGCGGTGGATTCCTTTGTGCTTTGGTTCGCGTGCTTAGATGAAGATTCATCGCGTTCCAGGCAATCGCTTGCTTTTCGGCGTTATGCTGACGACCGGTAAGACCATCGTCGAATGGCTTTCAAAGCCTTCGGGGGATACAACGGTCCCCATACAAAAACAACATTTCCACCGAGGTAAGAAAGATGAGTGCGGCTTCCCTGTACCCCGTTCGCCCAGAAGTGGCAGCCAACACGCTGACCGACGAGGCGACCTACAAGGCCATGTACCAGCAGTCGGTGGTCAACCCGGATGGCTTCTGGCGTGAGCAGGCCAAGCGCCTGGATTGGATCAAGCCTTTCACCACCGTCAAACAGACTTCTTTCGACGATCACCGCGTTGACATCAAGTGGTTCGCCGACGGCACCCTGAACGTTTCCTACAACTGCCTGGACCGTCATCTGGCAGAGCGCGGCGACCAGGTCGCGATCATCTGGGAAGGCGACGACCCCTCGGAAAGCCGCCACATCACCTACCGCGAACTGCATGAAGAAGTCTGCAAATTCGCCAACGCCCTGCGTGGTCAGGACGTGCACCGGGGTGACGTGGTCACCCTCTACATGCCAATGATCCCGGAAGCCGTTGTCGCCATGTTGGCCTGCGCGCGCATCGGCGCCATTCACTCGGTGGTTTTCGGCGGTTTCTCACCAGAAGCCCTGGCTGGCCGCATCATCGACTGCAAATCGAAAGTGGTGATCACCGCCGACGAAGGCCTGCGTGGGGGCAAGCGCACCGCACTCAAAGCCAACGTCGACCGCGCCCTGACCAATCCTGAAACCAGCAGTGTGCAGAAAGTCATTGTGTGCAAGCGCACCGGTGGCGACATCGAGTGGAACCGCCACCGCGACATCTGGTACCACGCCCTGCTGGAAGTGGCTTCTACCACTTGCGCACCAAAAGAAATGGGTGCCGAAGAGTCGCTGTTCATCCTTTACACCTCAGGCTCCACCGGCAAACCGAAAGGCGTGCTGCACACCACCGCGGGCTACCTGTTGTATGCCGCGCTGACCCACGAACGGGTGTTCGACTACAAGCCGGGCGAAATTTATTGGTGCACGGCGGACGTGGGCTGGGTTACCGGCCACAGCTATATCGTCTACGGCCCGCTGGCCAATGGCGCGACCACGTTGTTGTTTGAAGGGGTGCCGAACTACCCGGACATCACCCGCATGTCGCAGATCATCGACAAGCACAAGGTCAACATCCTTTACACCGCGCCGACCGCCATTCGCGCCATGATGGCCGAAGGCACCAAAGCCGTTGAGGGCGCTGACGGGTCGAGCCTGCGTCTGTTGGGTTCGGTGGGCGAGCCGATCAACCCGGAAGCCTGGAACTGGTACTACAACACCGTGGGCAAACAGAACTGCCCGATCGTCGACACCTGGTGGCAGACCGAAACCGGCGGGGTGCTGATCAGCCCGCTGCCGGGCGCGACGGCGCTGAAGCCTGGTTCGGCGACCAAGCCGTTCTTTGGTGTGATCCCCGCCCTTGTAGATAACCTCGGCAACCTGATCGAAGGTGCGGCCGAAGGCAATCTGGTGATTCTCGATTCATGGCCGGGCCAGTCTCGCAGCCTGTACGGCGATCACGATCGCTTCGTTGACACCTATTTCAAAACCTTCCGTGGCATGTATTTCACTGGTGACGGCGCCCGCCGCGATGAGGACGGCTACTACTGGATCACCGGTCGCGTCGACGACGTGCTCAACGTGTCTGGCCACCGCATGGGCACCGCCGAGATCGAAAGCGCGATGGTTGCTCACCCGAAGGTCGCCGAAGCAGCAGTGGTGGGCGTGCCTCACGATCTGAAAGGGCAGGGCATTTACGTCTACGTCACCTTGAACGGCGGCGAAGTGCCAGACGAAGCGCTGCGCATCGAGCTGCGCAATTGGGTGCGCAAGGAGATTGGCCCGATCGCCTCGCCTGACGTCATTCAGTGGGCGCCGGGCCTGCCGAAGACACGCTCCGGCAAGATCATGCGCCGCATTTTGCGCAAGATCGCCACGGGGGAGTACGACGCGCTGGGTGATATTTCCACGCTGGCTGATCCAGGTGTGGTTGCGCACTTGGTCGAGACCCACAAGACCATGAACGTCGCCTGACGCTTCACCGGTCAAGACGCCCCGTTCGGTGTAAGCCGTACGGGGCGTTTTTTGCGATGTCGATCTTGAGCGCTCACCATAGGCCTAGTCGTTTATTGGCAATCAGAAAGCTTGGCGATACTGCCCATGCCGCACTTGTTTCTAATTGGCGAACTCAAGCATTGCTTGGCTATAGGAGATTAGGCAATTTCGAGTCTCAATCGGAAATAGTAAAGCAACGCCGTTGCGATCGTAGTCACAATCATGAGGTACGCATTTAGCTTTGTCTGGCACGCGAAGCGTGATCATGGGGCAAGTATCAGAGTTATATGTTTAATGTGATTGCCCATGCCACCTGATCCGGATGTGCTTAGGCGCTATATTAAAAAAGGAAATAAAAACCTGTTGCTCCTAGGCAATTGATAAGCGCCATTATATATAGTGCACGCACCTGCGCAATAAGCGAGTAGGGAAGTCGCGAATAAACTTCAGGGGAAACTTCTCCGCGTTTTTGCATAAGCTTTGGCATGAATATGATCATTGATAATGCGTTGAGTCTAGCCTGTCTTCCTATCAAGCTCGCACCACAGGTATTTTTGTACCAGCCGATAAAGCTCGTGTCGTATAAAAGCTTTTCAGCTTTCTCAAGTTTGGTATAGAGAAATAATATAATTAAAACTACATTGGCCAAGACGCTACCTAGATTGATGAACGCCCACCACAATTTAATTCCCATTTTCGGTCTGCCATTCGTAAAGCTTTGTGCCCACTGCCTCGCCAATTTTTTCACCACCCATACCAGCCCCATAACCCCCAGCAGCGGCCCCCACGATCATACAAGCCAAGGCGCCGGGTCCGCTGAGAGCGCCTAGCACAAGAAAACAGGCGAAAGTCCCAGCTGTGCTGCCGAGCATTCCTCCTACATACCCCAAGCCAACACCCCCCACCAGCTTTGAGCTTTCTACAAACTTTGCTTTCGTACACTGGTGCTCGCGCCCAGCGGAGCAAGCCTCCTTCACTTCCAGTCCCGCTGCGGCGATATTCAACCCAATCCCAACCGGCGTCCCAGCCTTCAGAATCTTCGCAGCCTTGGCAATACTCCCGATACGTGCCGCGTAGCCCCTAATTTCCGGCGTGTTCAGGTAGCTCTTGGTTGATATCCCCAGCATTTTCTTGATTGAGCCTTTGTTGTGCATGCCTGTTCCCCAACGCGCGATTCCTTTCAACTGCGTTTCGAGCTTAGAGAACAAAACTCGACGCTGTGTGATGAACTCCTGCCGTGCGAGGGTCGTGCCTTTTCTGAGTGAGGTCTTGTGAAGCTGTTCGATGTCCTTGAGGGTTTGTTCAACTCCGCCCAAGTGTTTGGCCCAACTGCCACTGACGGCACCGATGCCGAGTGAGCTGTAACTGAGCATGTTCTGCAGCAGGTCGTAATTTTTGATCATGTGCCCATCGCCGCCAACTTGATGCGAACGCAGATGGCGTCGGACGTTATCGGCGTAGTCCATCATTTCGACTTCTTCGCCGGTCAGGGTGCTTGTCGAGAGGTCGCCCATGATCACCAATTGACCGGGCACGACGACGATATTTCGGAGGTGCCCGTTGAGTACGTCAAACTTTTGATTGCCGCCTACTCGGTTTTTCAAGGCGGTGTAGGTTTGCATCTGGTCGTTGATAAAGAAGTACGGTCTGGCCATGTGCGTGTTCTCAACCGAAGCGTTTATTAGCGATGCGATCCCAGCCGCCGGAGATATTCCCTGCAGCCGCGCCGTCGCTGCGTTTCTGCTGGGTGTACACGATGTGGATACGGCCGAAATTGATCTGTACGCGCTCCAGAGGCTCGCCGCTTTCGCCATCTTGTGAGAAGTCCGAGATGATCACTTCTTCGAGGCGCACTTCGTAGTATTTGAGTTTGTCGCCACCTGCTCGATAGAGGCACAGCGTCAGTTCTTTGATGTGCTCACCCGAGCAACTGGCTTCGAACAGGCGGGCGCTGGAATTGTCCAGTCGTTTGCTGAAACTGAAGTCCGTCAGGGTCGCGCGACCTGAGCCTGCGCCGCCGTTGGAGCTGGCCGTCGCTGAGGTGCTTTGATTGACGCCAAAGGTATACCCGGTGATTTCAATCCAGCCTTTGTGCCGATCATCCAGCGACTCACCGGCGATTCCGTCTAGTTTGATGAATCCGTCAAATGCCATACCACCACGTCCTTGCTAGTTGAGGAGTCGCGAGGATAGGGTCGGAAGGTTGCTGTCTGATAGCGTCCAGTGAAGAGCTTTTTGGTGGTTTCGGAACGATCCTACGCGCGTTGTTTTCTTGCCCTACTAAATGCTGCGTTTCGAGTAAGGGGAGGGGGTGGGGGTTGTTCGAGAGTGGCATTTGGATCGGGATGTGGCGCGCCCCCACGTGAGGATCATGACAACGATCCGATCGTCCGACGAGTCAACATGCTCGGGATATATCGGTTTGTTACCTGAAGAGCGAACCGTGTCACCCGTTGCGTTGGAGTGGGGCGAAACGCCCCGCTTCTGTTGCAATTCATCGCCCCAAGCCGACCGCCCGACACGCTGGACTTGCCGGATTAGAAGGCTTTGCCAATAATGGGCGCGTTATTTGCTTCGTTGATAGGTTTGTCGCTACCGGCTCAGGCATAAACCCGCTGGGCTGTCAATCGGGCTGAACGACTTTCCCAGTGCTTCTGTAATTTGTTGTCGCATTGAAGAAATATCGACTTCCCGCCTGCCGTTAAAATGCCGACCACTCGCCGAAGGCCTGTCGAGCCCTGAGCCCCGACGGCACCTCGCGTCGCAATTTCAGTGATTCCTTCTGCCCATTGAGCGTTTTGCTCACTGCCCCTTGTCGCGTTATACCGATGGAGTTCCACGAATGAAAAAGCTCATGCTGCTGGGCGCGTTGGCGCTGTCCGTACTGGCACAGCCTGTGTTCGCCGATGAAAAGCCCCTGAAGATCGGCATCGAAGCGGCGTACCCTCCATTCGCCTCGAAAGCACCGGACGGCAGCATCGTCGGCTTCGACTACGACATCGGCAACGCCCTGTGCGAAGAGATGAAGGTCAAATGCGTGTGGGTCGAGCAAGAGTTCGACGGTCTGATCCCGGCCCTGAAAGTGCGCAAGATCGACGCAATCCTGTCCTCGATGTCCATTACCGAAGACCGCAAGAAGTCCGTCGACTTTAGCAACAAGTACTACAACACCCCGGCCCGTCTGGTCATGAAACAGGGCACTGTCGTCAGTGACGGCCTGACCGAACTCAAAGGCAAGAACATCGGCGTGCAGCGTGGCTCGATCCACGAGCGTTTTGCCAAGGAAGTCCTCGCTCCGCTGGGTGCTGAAGTCAAACCCTACAGCTCGCAGAACGAAATCTACCTGGACATCGGCGCCGGTCGTCTCGATGGCACTGTGGCAGACGCCACGTTGCTGCAAGACGGTTTCCTGAACACCGAATCGGGCAAAGGCTACGCGTTCGTCGGCCCGGCCTTCACCGACGTCAATTACTTCGGCGACGGCGTGGGCATTGCGGTCCGCAAGGGCGACAAAGCCGATCTGGACAAGCTCAACGCGGCCATCGCGGCCATCCGTGCGAACGGCAAATACAAAGCGATCCAGGACAAGTACTTCAACTTCGACATTTACGGTCAGTAAGTCGACGTCTGTCTGCAATGGCGCGATCAGCGGGGTTTCCACCCTTCTGATCGCGCCATTTTTCTATCCCGCGTTCGAGGGCCAAACAACATGTTGAAAGGCTACGGAGCCGTCATCCTTGACGGTGCATGGCTGACCTTGCAACTCGCCCTGTGCTCCATGGCACTGGCCATCGTGCTCGGGCTGATCGGCGTGTCGTTGCGCCTGTCGCCGGTGCGCTGGCTGGCCTGGCTCGGCGACCTGTATTCCACGGTCATCCGCGGCATTCCCGATCTGGTGCTGATCCTGCTGATCTTCTACGGCGGTCAGGACCTGCTTAACCGGGTCGCGCCGTTGCTCGGCCACGACGACTACATCGACCTGAACCCGCTGATGGCCGGTATCGGCACGCTGGGTTTCATCTTCGGTGCCTATCTTTCCGAAACTTTCCGGGGCGCGTTCATGGCCATCCCCAAAGGGCAGGCCGAAGCCGGCATGGCCTATGGCATGAGCAGCGGTCGAGTATTTTTTCGCATCCTGGTGCCGCAGATGATTCGTCTGGCGATTCCGGGGTTCACCAACAACTGGCTGGTGCTGACCAAGGCCACCGCGCTGATTTCCGTCGTCGGTCTGCAAGACATGATGTTCAAAGCCAAGCAGGCGGCCGATGCCACCCGCGAGCCTTTCACCTTCTTCCTCGCCGTGGCAGCCATGTACCTGGTGATCACCAGTGTCTCGCTGCTGGTGCTGCGTCACGTCGAAAAACGCTACTCGGCTGGTGTCAGGGTGGCCGAGCTATGATCTTCGATTACAACGTCGTCTGGGAGAACCTGCCGCTGTACTTTGGTGGCCTGCTGATCACCCTCAAACTCCTCGCGCTGTCGCTGTTTTTTGGCCTGCTGGCGGCGTTGCCGCTTGGGCTGATGCGCGTATCGAAAGTGGCCTGGATCAACCTGCCGGCCTGGAGTTACACCTATGTGATTCGCGGCACGCCGATGCTGGTGCAGCTGTTCCTGATCTACTACGGCCTGGCGCAGTTCGAAGCCGTGCGCGAAAGCGTTCTCTGGCCCTGGCTGTCCAGCGCGACGTTCTGCGCGTGTCTCGCTTTTGCCATCAACACCAGTGCCTACACCGCCGAGATCATCGCTGGCAGCCTGAAATCCACGCCGCCGGGCGAGATCGAAGCGGCGCGGGCGATGGGCATGTCCAGAGCCAAGATGTATCGGCGCATTCTCCTGCCGTCGGCCCTGCGCCGGGCGCTGCCGCAATACAGCAACGAAGTGATCATGATGCTGCAGACCACCAGTCTCGCGTCCATCGTCACCCTGATCGATATCACCGGCGCGGCGCGCACGGTGAACGCGCAGTTCTATCTGCCGTTCGAGGCCTATATCACGGCGGGCATTTTCTACCTGTGCCTGACGTTCATTCTGGTGAAACTGTTCAAGCTGGCCGAGCGCCGCTGGCTCAGTTACCTCGCACCGAGGAAGCACTGATATGCAACGCATCGATCATGATTTGCCATGGGGAAACCTCGGCACCCAGCGCACGTTGAGCGTGTTCCGCTTCGGTCAGGGCGAGCGCAAGGCCTACATTCAGGCCAGCCTGCATGCCGACGAGTTGCCGGGCATGCGCACGGCATGGGCGCTGAAAAAACGCCTGACGCAACTGGAAGAACAGGGCCTGCTCAACGGCGTCATCGAACTGGTGCCTGTGGCCAACCCGATCGGTCTGGGTCAGTTGCTGCAAGGCAATCATCAGGGCCGTTTCGAGTACGGCAGCGGCAAGAATTTCAATCGGGATTTCACCGAACTCAGCGAACCTGTGGCGCAACGACTGGCCGGTAAGCTGGGCGATGATGCTCACGCCAACGTCCGGTTGATTCGTCAAGCCATGGCCGATGTGCTGGACGAACTGCCGCCTGCGGGCAGCGAGCTGGCGGGCATGCAACGTGTGTTGCTGAGCCACGCTTGCAACGCTGACATCGTTCTCGATCTGCACTGCGACACCGATGCATCCCTGCACATGTACGCCTTGCCGCAGCACTGGCCGCAATGGCGTTCGCTGTCGGCGCATCTTGGCGTCAGCGTCGGGCTGCTGGCGGAGGACTCCGGCGGAAGCTCCTTCGACGAGGCCTGTTCGCTGCCGTGGCTGCGCCTGGCGAAGCAGTTTCCCGACGCGCAGATCCCGCTGGCCTGCCTGTCCACCACGCTGGAACTGGGCGGCCAGTCCAACACGGGCAAAGCCGAGGCCGAAGCCTACGCCGAGGGCATTCTCGCGTTCCTGGCCGAGCAAGGCCTGATCAGCGGCGAGTGGCCGAAAGCGATGCACGAGGCCTGCGAAGGCATGCCGTTCGAAGGCACTGAAATGATCTACGCGCCGCACCCCGGTGTGCTGACCTTTCTGCGCTCGGCTGGCGATTGGGTCGAAGCCGGCGAACCGCTGTTCGACGTCATCGACCCGCTGACTGACCGCGAGACCACGGTCTGTGCCGGCACCACCGGTGTGTTGTTTGCCATCGAAAAACTGCGTTACGCCCAGCCGGGTTTCTGGATGGCCAAAGTGGCCGGGCGCACCCCGTTGCGCAGCGGCCGCCTGCTCAGTGACTGATTACTTGTGAGAACCGACATCATGAACAAACTGGAAGTCCAGGACCTGCACAAGTGCTACGGCAGTCACGAGGTGCTCAAGGGCGTTTCGCTGACCGCGAAGGCGGGGGATGTGATCAGCATCATCGGCTCCAGCGGTTCGGGCAAAAGCACGTTCCTTCGCTGCATCAACCTGCTGGAACAGCCGAAGTCCGGGCGTATTCTGCTCAACAACGAAGAGTTGAAGCTGGTGGCCAACAAGGACGGCGGTCTGAAGGCTGCGGACCCCAAACAGCTGCAACGCATGCGTTCGCGGCTGTCCATGGTGTTCCAGCATTTCAACCTGTGGTCACACATGACGGCGCTGGAAAACATCGTCGAAGCACCGATTCACGTCCTGGGTGTGCCCAAAAAAGAAGCGCTGGAAAAGGCCGAACACTACCTCAACAAAGTCGGCGTTGCCCACCGCAAGGACGCCTTTCCAGGGCACATGTCCGGTGGCGAGCAGCAGCGCGTGGCGATTGCCCGGGCGCTGGCGATGGAGCCTGAGGTCATGCTGTTCGACGAACCGACTTCGGCGCTCGATCCCGAACTGGTCGGCGACGTGCTGAAAGTCATGCAGGCCTTGGCGCAAGAGGGCCGCACGATGGTCGTGGTGACTCATGAAATGGGCTTTGCCCGTGAAGTGTCGAACCAGTTGATCTTCCTGCACAAAGGGTTGGTCGAAGAGCGAGGCGACCCGCGCGAAGTGCTGATCAACCCGAAATCGGAACGTCTTCAGCAGTTCCTTTCGGGCAGCCTGAAGTAACGATAGGCGCCGTCTCGAACGGTGCGTTTTGTCTCAGAACAGTTCATGCTGCGCGTCACCTTGACCGCTGCCATGAACTGAACGCAACAGATTGACCTCACACGCCTGGCGTGTGACCCCTAACAGCGACACGTTCCGGATTGCACGCTATGACTGCCCATCGAATCGGATTTCTTATCTGGCCCAGCACTAAAGCCTTGACGCTGGCGCTGGCGGAGGAAGCCCTGCGTGTCGCTCAGCGCGTTCATCCGGAGGTGGTGTATGAACTGACGTTCATGCACGCCGAGCCTCTGGTGGAAGGCGACGGTTGGCAACTGCCGGGCGAGCCGTGGGGCGGTCGCCTCGAAGGCTGTCAAAAGGTGTTCCTCATCGCCGATGAACCCCCCGCGCCCATGGCCTCGGCCCTGGCCGGCGCGCTGAAGCAACTGGTGCGGGCAGGCTGTGTGATCGGCGGGCTGTCAGCGGGTGTCTACCCCTTGGCGCAGCTGGGCTTGCTCGATGGTTATCGGGCCGCTGTGCACTGGCGCTGGCAGGATGATTTCGCTGAACGGTTCCCGAAGGTCATCGCCACCAGCCACCTGTTCGACTGGGACCGCGATCGCCTGACCGCCTGCGGCGGAATGTCGGTGCTTGACCTGCTATTGGCCGTGCTGGCCCGCGACCATGGCGCCGAGCTGGCGGGCGCGGTGTCGGAGGAGCTGGTGGTGGAGCGCATTCGCGAAGGCGGCGAGCGTCAACGGATTCCGTTGCAGAACCGCCTCGGTTCCAGCCATCCGAAGTTGACCCAGGCGGTGCTGTTGATGGAAGCCAACATCGAAGAGCCGCTGACCACCGACGAAATCGCCCAACACGTCTGTGTGTCCCGACGCCAGTTGGAGCGCATCTTCAAGCAATACCTCAATCGCGTACCGAGCCAGTATTACCTCGAGTTGCGCCTGAACAAGGCCCGGCAAATGCTGATGCAGACCAGCAAATCGATCATCCAGATCGGCCTGTCTTGCGGCTTCTCCTCAGGCCCGCATTTCTCCAGCGCCTACCGCAACTTCTTCGGCGCCACCCCCCGCGAAGACCGCAATCAGCGACGCAGCAGCAGCCCGTTCGAATTGTCGTCGGTGCCTGCCGAGCGCGGTTGATCGTCGAGAGAACCGGGTGGCAATGGCTGCACTGGTCGCGGTTTCTGGCCGAAGGCCGTGGGAGCCGGCTTGCTGGCGAATGCGCCGGGTCAGTCAATCAAGATGTGTCGGATCCACCGCTGTTCGCCAGCAAGCCGGCTCCCACAGAGGTTGTGCGTACGTTGAGATCAATTCAAATCCACACGACCCTGCTACAACCGCTCATCAACGTTTAAACTGCGCCATTCCGACGCAATTTGTCGCATTGCCGAAAGCCTCGGAAAAAGCCGGTGTTGCGCTATAAGAAGTTGTCGCTTGGCGGCAAGGCCGGACCGAAATCAGTCCTTACAATCCTCCCATCGCTCGCCAGCCCAGGCAGGCGTTCCTCTTCAGGAGACTCCGATGTCCGTTGAGCAAGTTCCGGTGCAACGTGCCGATTTTGACCAGGTGATGGTCCCCAACTACGCCCCTGCGGCGTTCATCCCTGTGCGCGGTCAGGGTTCCCGCGTTTGGGATCAGGCGGGCCGTGAATTGGTCGATTTCTCCGGTGGCATCGCGGTCAACGTGCTGGGTCACGCCCATCCTGCGCTGGTCGGCGCGCTCACCGAACAAGCCAACAAGCTGTGGCATGTCTCCAACGTATTCACCAACGAACCGGCACTGCGTCTGGCCAAGAAGCTGGTCGACGCCACGTTTGCCGATCGCGTGTTTTTCTGTAACTCGGGCGCCGAAGCCAATGAAGCGGCCTTCAAGCTGGCCCGCCGCGTGGCCCACGACCTCTACGGCACCGAGAAGTACGAAATCATCGCCGCCCTCAACAGCTTCCACGGCCGCACGCTGTTCACGGTGAGCGTCGGCGGTCAGCCGAAATACTCCGACGGTTTCGGCCCGAAAATCACCGGCATCACCCACGTCCCGTTCAACGACCTCGACGCGTTGAAAGCGGCGGTCAGCGACAAGACCTGTGCGGTCGTGCTGGAGCCTATCCAAGGCGAAGGCGGTGTCCTGCCTGCCGAACTCGACTATCTGCAAGGTGCACGCACGCTGTGTGACGAGCACAACGCGCTGCTGATCTTCGATGAAGTGCAGAGCGGCATGGGCCGCAGCGGTCATTTGTTCGCCTATCAGCATTACGGCGTGACCCCGGACATCCTCTCCAGCGCCAAAAGCATCGGCGGTGGTTTTCCGATGGCGGCGATGCTGACCACCGAGAAACTCGCCAAACACCTGGCGGTGGGCGTACATGGCACCACCTACGGCGGCAATCCGCTGGCCTGCGCCGTGGGCGAAGCCGTTATTGATGTGGTCAACACCCCGCAAGTGCTGAACGGTGTCACGGCCAAGCACGCGCTGTTCAAGGCGCGTCTGGAAAAAATCGGCCAGCAATACGGCGTGTTCAGCAAGGTTCGGGGCATGGGCCTGTTGATCGGCTGCGTGCTGACCGACCCGTGGAAAGGCAAAGCCAAGGACTTTTTCAACGCCGCCGAGCAAGAGGGCGTGATGATCCTGCAAGCCGGTCCCGACGTCGTGCGCTTCGCGCCGAGCCTGGTGATCGAAGAGGCCGACATCAACGAAGGCCTGGACCGTTTTGAACGCGCTGTGGCCAGGTTGACCCAGGCCTAAGCAACGCATAGATCTCCTGTAGGAGTGAGCTTGCTCGCGATAGCGGTTCGTCAGATACATCAATGTTGTCTGATACAGAGTCATCGCGAGCAAGCTCACTCCTACAAGGGCGAGCCATCTCGGGATTTGTTTTTTCTTTCCCATGCCGGATTTCCCCGGCCTGTTTTTCTCAAGGAGTGACACCATGTTGGTAATGCGCCCTGCGCAAATGGCTGACTTGAGCGAGGTCCAACGACTCGCCGCGGACAGCCCGATTGGTGTCACGTCCCTGCCGGATGACGCTGGCCGTCTCAGCGACAAGATCGCGGCGTCCGAAGCGTCGTTCGCCGCGGAGGTCAGTTTCAATGGCGAGGAGACCTATTTCTTCGTGTTGGAAGACACCGATTCCGGGCGCCTGGTGGGGTGTTCCGGGATCGTGGCTTCGGCCGGTTATTCCGAACCCTTCTACAGCTTTCGCAACGAAACCTTCGTTCACGCCTCCCGCGAACTGAAGATCCACAACAAGATCCATGTGCTTTCCCAATGTCATGACCTGACGGGTAACAGCCTGCTGACCAGCTTCTACGTGCTGCCGGAACTGGTTGGCACCCTGTGGTCGGAACTCAACTCCCGGGCTCGCCTGCTGTTCGTTGCCGCGCACCCGGAGCGTTTCGCGGACTCCGTGGTAACCGAGATCGTCGGCTACAGCGACGAATACGGTGACTCGCCGTTCTGGGACGCCATCGGCCGCAACTTCTTCGACCTCAACTACGCCGAGGCCGAGCGCATCTGTGGGCTGAAAAGCCGGACATTCCTCGCCGAGCTGATGCCGCATTACCCGATCTATGTGCCGCTGCTGCCCGATGAGGCCCAAGAGGCCATGGGCCAGGTGCATCCGCGAGCGCAAATCACCTTCGACATTCTGATGCGCGAAGGCTTCGAAACCGATCACTACATCGACATTTTCGATGGCGGCCCAACGCTTCACGCTCGGGTATCCGGCATTCGCTCCATCGCGCAAAGCCGCGTCGTGCCTGTGAGGGTCGACACCGTCGACAGTGGCGACGCGGTGAAAGGCGGTCGTCCGTATCTGGTGGCCAACAACCAGTTGCAGGACTACCGCGCGGTGATGCTGGAGCTGGACTGGGTGCCCGGCAAACCCGTGACTTTGAGCCTTGCAGCGGCCGAGGCACTGGGTGTGGGTGAAGGGGCCAGCGTGCGCATCGTTCCGGTTTGAAGGTTGAGTCGGCGGCAACCGCCCTCGGTTGTCGTGTCGCAGGTTAGCGAGTTCGCCAGTGTCTGACCGACACTGGCTTGAGGAGAAAGCATGATCGTTCGTCCCGTACGCAGCAGTGACCTCTCGGCACTGATCGATTTGGCGCGTAGCACCGGCGCAGGCCTGACCACGCTGCCGGCCAACGAAGAGCGCCTGACGCACCGGGTCGGCTGGGCGGAAAAAACTTTCCGTGGCGAAGCCGAGCGAGGCGACACCGATTACCTGTTCGTACTCGAAGACGATGATGGCCGCGTGGTAGGCATCTCGGCCATCGCTGGCGCCGTCGGCCTGCGCGAGCCCTGGTACAACTACCGGGTGGGGCTGACAGTCAGCGCCTCCCAGGAACTGAACATTTATCGCGAAATTCCTACGCTGTTTCTGGCCAATGACCTGACCGGCAACTCGGAGTTGTGCTCGCTGTTCCTGCACGCCGATTTCCGCAATGGCCTTAACGGGCGTTTGCTCTCCAAGGCGCGGATGTTGTTCATCGCCGAGTTTCCGGAGCTGTTCGGCAACAAGATCATCGCCGAGATGCGCGGCATGTCCGACGAGCAGGGGCATTCGCCGTTCTGGGAAAGTTTGGGCCGGCACTTTTTCAAGATGGAATTCAGCCAGGCCGATTACCTGACCGGGGTCGGCAACCGGGCCTTCATCGCCGAGCTGATGCCGAAATTCCCGCTGTACAGCTGCTTCCTGTCGGAAGCGGCGCGCAACGTCATCGGTCGCGTGCACACCAGCACCGAACCCGCGTTGACCATGCTCAAGGCCGAAGGCTTCAGCTACCAGGGCTACGTCGATATCTTCGACGCAGGGCCTGCGATCGAATGCGAAACCGGCAAAATCCGAGCGGTGCGTGACAGTCAGGCGCTGGTGCTGGCCGTCGGGACGCCAGGCGATGACGCAACGCCGTTCATCATTCACAACCGTAAGCGTGAAGACTGCCGAATCACCGCGGCCCCTGCACGTTTGGCGGCAGGCACGCTGGTGGTCGACCCGATGACGGCCAAGCGTCTGCGCTTGACGGCGGGCGATCAGGTGCGCGCGGTGCCGTTGTCTCCAGCGCGGGAGGGGGTGTGATGAGTACGTTGTATATCGCAGGGGCCTGGCAGGCGGGGCAGGGTGAGGCGATTGAATCGTTGAACCCGGTGACGCAGCAGGTCGTCTGGTCAGGGCAGGGCGCGACCGCCGACCAGGTCGGTGCCGCCGTGAAGACTGCGCGTCAGGCATTTCCGGCATGGGCGACCCGCACGCTTGAAGAGCGCATTGTTGTTCTGGAGGCTTTTGCCGCCACGCTGAAAAGCCGTGCCGACGAGATCGCTCGGTGCATCGGCGAGGAAACCGGCAAACCCTTGTGGGAATCGGCGACTGAAGTGACCAGCATGGTCAACAAAGTCGCGATTTCGATTCAGAGCTACCGCGAGCGCACGGGCGAAAAGAACGGACCCTTGGGCGACGCCACTGCCGTGCTGCGCCACAAGCCCCATGGCGTGGTGGCGGTGTTCGGGCCTTACAACTTCCCGGGGCATCTGCCGAACGGGCATATCGTTCCGGCACTGCTGGCGGGCAATGCGGTGGTGTTCAAGCCCAGCGAGTTGACGCCCAAAGTCGCCGAACTGACGGTGCAGTGCTGGATCGACGCCGGTTTGCCGGCTGGGGTGTTGAATTTGGTACAGGGCGCGCGGAAAACCGGTATTGCGCTGGCCGCCAACAGCGGCATCGACGGTCTGTTCTTTACGGGTTCCAGCCGCACCGGTAACTCGCTGCATCAGCAGTTCGCCGGGCGTCCGGACAAGATTCTTGCGCTGGAAATGGGCGGCAACAATCCGCTCGTGGTGGATCAGGTCGCCGACGTCGATGCAGCGGTGTACACCGTGATTCAGTCAGCCTTCATTTCGGCAGGTCAACGTTGCACCTGTGCCCGGCGTCTGCTGGTGCCGCAGGGCACGTGGGGCGATGCCTTCCTGAAGCGTCTGGTTGAGGTCAGCCAGACCCTTCAAGTGGGTGCCTTCGATCAGCAGCCGGCGCCGTTCATGGGCTCGGTGATTTCCCTTCACGCCGCTCAAGCCCTGTTAGACGCCCAGGCCCACCTGCTGGCCAATGGCGCCGTGGCCCTGCTGGAAATGACTCAGCCTGACGCGCGTTCGGCGCTGTTAACGCCTGGCCTTCTTGATGTCAGCAATGTCCGCAATCGTCCGGATGAAGAACTGTTCGGGCCGTTGTTGCAGGTGATTCGCTATGAAGACTTCGCGGCGGCCATCGAAGAGGCCAACGCCACGCAATACGGGCTAGCTGCCGGGTTGCTGTCGGATTCGCAGGAACGCTACCAGCAGTTCTGGCTGCAAAGCCGGGCGGGCATCGTCAACTGGAACAAACAGCTGACCGGCGCAGCGAGTACGGCGCCGTTCGGCGGGGTAGGTGCCTCGGGCAACCATCGCGCCAGCGCTTACTACGCGGCGGATTATTGCGCGTATCCCGTGGCGTCGTTGGAGAGCGGGACGCTGGCGTTGCCGACGAGCCTGACACCTGGCATTACCTTGAGTTAGTCCTTGTAGGAGTGAGCTTGCTCGCGATTGCGCTGTGTCTGTGACGCATTGAGCGCCTGACAAGCCGCCATCGCGAGCAAGCTCACTCCTACAGGTCGGGCAGCGCACGAAGAATGTGCCTATAAAAACAGATCCACGGAGCCTCACCGATGAAATCCTGTGAAGTCAACTTTGACGGTCTAGTGGGGCCAACCCATAACTACGGCGGGCTGTCTTACGGCAACGTCGCGTCCCAAAGCAACTGCCAGCAGTCGTCCAGTCCCCGAGAGGCGGCGCTGCAAGGGCTGGCAAAAATGAAAGCGCTGATGGACATGGGCTTCACCCAAGGTGTGCTGGCGCCCCAGGAGCGTCCGGACATCGCCGGACTGCGCAAACTGGGCTTCAGCGGCACCGACGCGCAGGTCATCGAACGGGCGGCCAAAGAGTCCATGCCTTTGCTGGTTGCCAGTTGCTCGGCGTCGAGCATGTGGGTCGCCAACGCCGCGACCGTCAGTCCGAGTGCCGATACCGCAGACGGGCGCGTGCATTTCACCGCCGCCAACCTCAACTGCAAATACCACCGCAGCATCGAACACCCGACCACCAGTCGCGTGCTCGGCGCGATGTTCGCCGATCAGCAGCATTTCGCCCATCACGCGGCCCTGCCTGCCGTCGCCCAGTTCGGCGATGAGGGTGCGGCCAACCACACCCGTTTCTGCCGCAGCTACGGCGAGGCGGGCGTCGAGTTCTTCGTGTTTGGTCGCGCCGCGTTCGATACGCGTTTTCCGGCGCCGCAGAAATATCCGGCGCGCCAGACCCTCGAGGCCTCGCAAGCCGTCGCACGCCTGCATGGTCTGAGCGATGACGGTGTGGTCTATGCGCAACAGAACCCTGCAGTGATTGATCAGGGTGTGTTCCACAACGACGTGATCGCGGTCGGTAACGGCGAGGTGCTGTTCTACCACGAGGATGCTTTCCTCAATACCGAGCACATGCTCAGCGAACTGCACGACAAGCTCAGCCGTCGCGGCGGTCGCTTCCAGGCCATCTGCGTGCCGCGCACCGAAGTGGGCGTGGACGACGCTGTCCGCTCCTACCTGTTCAACAGCCAGTTATTGTCGCGCCCGGATGGCTCGATGCTGCTGATCGTGCCCGAAGAGTGCCGCAGCAACGAACGTGTGTGGCACTACCTGCAGCACCTGATCGCCAATAATGGCCCGATCAGCGAGGTCAAGGTTTTCGATCTCAAGCAAAGCATGCAGAACGGCGGCGGCCCGGCCTGCCTGCGTTTGCGCGTGGCGCTGAATGAAACGGAACTGGCGGCGGTCAATCCAGGGGTTATCATGACCGCGCCGTTGTACGACACGCTGACGCAATGGGTGGACAAGCACTACCGCGATCGCCTGAGCGAAAGCGATCTGGCCGACCCGCACCTGCTGACCGAATGCCGTACGGCGCTGGATGAACTGACGCAGCACCTGAAGCTGGGCGCGGTCTATCCTTTCCAACTCAATTGATGCATCCGCTCCATCACGCCTGATCCTTACCACGTCAGGCCGCGATGCCGCAGCTTTATACAGAGAGAATGTTTGTTATGACCGACGCCCTGCGTTTGATCCTTGAAGACACCGACGGCACTCAGCTGGAAACCTCCTGCACGCGTTTCGCCGTGATCTGGCAGGGCAAAGAAGTGTGGATTCAGCAAGACGGCCGGGGCCAACTGCTCATCGGCGTGGACGTTGAGGAAGGTGATGCCGAATACGCCAACCTGCTGCTGCGCCCGCTGGCGACCAACCTGGTCAGCCTTGAGCTGGAAATGGAACCGGCGGATGTCAGCGATGACGATGAAGCCGGCCACGTGCATGGCCCGGATTGCAACCACTAAGCAGGAGCCCGTCCTATGCTCGCCCTCGGCAAACTGCTTGAACTGACCCTGGCGGGTCGTGAACCCGCAGCAAAGACTCAACTGACTGTCGACGGCGTGCGTTTGCGCTGGCTGGCTGAGGGGGCACTGGAAGTCCGGCCCCCCGAGGCCAAAGACAATGGCACCGACCTGCTGCTGTCCGCAGGCATTCATGGCAATGAAACGGCACCCATCGAGCTGCTCGACGAGCTGATCCACGCCATCGCCCGGGGCGAACTCAAGCCCCGGGCACGCATTCTGTTCCTGTTCGGTAACCCCGAAGCGATGCGGCGCGGGGTGCGCTACGTCGAGCAAGACGTCAATCGATTGTTCAATGGCCGTCACGAGCAAGCGGAGGGCAACGAAGCCTTGCGAGCCTGCGAGCTCGAACGCCTGGCCGCGAGCTTTTTCAGCCTGCCGGATCGTTATCGCCTGCATTACGACCTGCACACGGCGATCCGTGGCTCGAAGATCGAGCAGTTCGCGCTCTACCCCTGGAAGGAGGGGCGCCAGCATTCGCGGCGTGAACTGGTGCGTTTGCACCGAGCGGGGGTGGAGGCGGTGCTGTTGCAGAACAAGCCGTCCATTGTGTTCAGCGCCTACACCTACGACACGCTAGGCGCCGAGGCTTTCACGCTGGAGCTAGGCAAAGCGCGGCCGTTTGGGCAAAACCAGCAGGTCAACCTTGCGCCGTTGAGGGCCACCCTGGAGCATCTGATCAAGGGCACCGAGCCGCTGGTCGGCGATCAGATCGATGGTCTCAAGCTGTTCAGCGTCGCGCGGGAAGTCATCAAGCGCAGCGATGCATTTCGCCTGCATTTGCCGGACGATATCGAGAACTTCACCCGGCTGGACAAAGGCTTTTTACTGGCCGAGGACGCTGCCGATTCGCGTTGGGTGGTGGAAGAGGAGGGGGCGCGCATCATCTTCCCGAACCCGAAGGTCAAGAACGGGTTGCGCGCGGGGATTCTCATCGTACCGACCACGGATGAGCAGTTGTGCTGATGGGCACATGAGGCCGACGCCGATCAATTGTGGGAGCCGGCTTGCTGGCGAATGGGTTGGATCAGTCGACATCTTCGTCACAGATCGACCGCATTCGCCAGCAAGCCGGCTCCCACTGTCGTTTTGCGTTAACGGCAGGAGCGGTTCAGATCAACCCGCTGCTTTCTGCGGCTCACCCAAACGCCGCACCGCACGCAGCTTCGCCAGGGTATCCGCGCAGGTCTTGGCCGCTTCGTGGCCCTTGTGCACGAAATGGTTGAAGAAGTAGGTGTGATGTTCCTCGCCCGCGTGGAAATGGTGCGGGGTCAGAACCACCGAGAACACTGGCACTTCGGTTTCCAGCTGAACCTGCATCAGCGCGCTGATCACCGACTGGGCGACGAACTCGTGACGGTAGATCCCCCCGTCAACCACCAGTCCTGCTGCCACAACGCCGCCGTAGCGACCGGTGTTGGCCAGCAATTTGGCGTGCAACGGGATTTCAAAGGCGCCGCCAACTTCGAAGAAATCGATGTCACTTTCGGCATACCCGTGGTTGGCCATCTCGGCGACGAAGCCTTTGCGTGCCTGATCGACAATATCCTTGTGCCAACAGGCTTGGATGAAGGCAATGCGCTCGTGAGCGTGGAGAGCGGTCGGTTGCATGTGTTCTGACTCCTGTTTAATGAAAAAAACAGGGCATTTGGATCGAAGGGGATGCCAGGTACGGCCGACAGCAGGTGCGGCGATAAACACGCACGGCAATGCTTCGTGACGATCCTGTGATGCGTATCCCGTTCTCTCTTCATCCGGACTATGACCGTCGGCCTTGGGATCTCACCAAGTCTGCTGACCTCGCAACGCGAGCGCTCGCGGGCTATACGCTTTGCACGTCATTACCGCCGGTGGGGAATTGCACCCCGCCCTGAGAACGTGCCGACGCTGTGTCGCCGGCGTGCAGTTTGTAACACAGATTTTCCGAATGTGCATGGAGCCTTTTGGATGGGTTTCATCAGCTTTTCGCATAAGGCCATCTTGGCAATGCGTCGCGATGCCTTGATTATCAGAAGTCCCGACCTCAAGACTGGGGTTCGAGTCATCTTCCAGGGAGCATCATCGTGGTTATCGATCTGCGCAGCGACACCGTGACCCAACCCACCGCTGGCATGCGGGACGCCATGACCCACGCGCCATCAGGCGATGACGTGTACGGCGAAGACCCGACAGTCAATAAACTGGAATCGTGGTTGGCGCAACGTCTGGGGTTTGCGGCTGCGCTGTTCGTCCCGACCGGCACCATGAGTAACTTGCTGGCCTTGATGGCCCATTGCGAGCGCGGTGACGAATACATCGTCGGCCAACAAGCTCACACCTACAAATACGAAGGGGGCGGCGCAGCGGTATTAGGTTCGATCCAGCCTCAGCCCCTGGACAATCAGGCCGATGGCTCGTTGGACCTCAGTCAGGTCGTGGCAGCGATCAAAGCCGACGACTTCCATTTCGCCCGCACGCGCTTGCTGGCGCTGGAAAACACCATGCAGGGCAAAGTGCTGCCAATGGACTATCTGGTGGCGGCCCGCAAGCTGACCCGAGACAAAGGGCTGGGCCTGCACCTGGACGGCGCGCGCCTGTACAACGCGGCCGTCAAGCTGGGCGTCGAGGCCCGTGAAATCACCCAGCATTTCGATTCGGTCTCAGTGTGTCTTTCCAAAGGCTTGGGGGCGCCGATCGGCTCGGTGCTGTGCGGCTCGACCGGGTTCATTGCCAAGGCCCGTCGTCTGCGCAAAATGGTCGGTGGCGGCATGCGCCAGGCGGGGCTGATCGCAGCGGCCGGTTTATATGCGCTGGAGCACCAGGTCGAGCGCCTGGCCGAGGATCACGCTAACGCCGCATTCCTCGGCAAGGCACTGGGCGAGCTGGGCTTCGAGGTCGAGCCGGTACAGACCAATATGGTCTACGTGCAGGTCGGTGATCGCGCTGAACGTCTCAAAGCCTTTTGTGCCGAGCGAGGGATCATCCTGAGTGCGGCTTCGCGTTTACGCATGGTGACGCACCTGGACACCTCGGCGGCGCAAATGGAGCAGGTGGTTGCGGCATTTGCCGAATTTGGTATTCGATAACCGACCGATAATCCAATTGGCCGCTTCTATCGTACAAAGACACTGTACCGTGGAAGCAACGCCTATATAATGCGGCCCTTTGCCGTCGCTACGTCGAATGACGTTATGCATGTGCCTCTGGCCGCAGTTCCCGTGGAAGAACCTATGAAAAGCGCAGAAATCCGTGAAGCCTTCCTTCGCTTCTTCGAAGAGCAAGGCCACACCCGAGTCGCCTCCAGCTCTTTGATTCCGGGCAATGACCCGACCCTGCTGTTCACCAACGCAGGCATGAACCAGTTCAAGGATTGCTTCCTGGGGCAGGAAAAACGGGCGTACACCCGTGCCGTCAGCAGCCAGAAGTGCGTCCGCGCCGGTGGCAAGCACAATGACCTGGAGAATGTCGGCTACACCGCACGTCACCACACCTTCTTCGAAATGCTGGGTAACTTCAGCTTCGGCGACTATTTCAAACGCGATGCCATTACCTTTGCCTGGACCTTCCTGACCGGCGTGCTGAAGCTGCCAAAGGACAAGCTCTGGGTGACGGTCTACGCGACCGACGACGAAGCCTACGATATCTGGACCAAAGAAGTCGGCGTGCCTGCCGAGCGCATGGTTCGCATTGGCGACAACAAAGGCGCGCCTTACGCCTCCGACAACTTCTGGACCATGGGCGATACCGGCCCGTGCGGCCCTTGCACCGAGATCTTCTACGACCACGGCGCTGACATCTGGGGTGGGCCACCGGGCTCGCCGGAAGAGGACGGCGACCGTTACATCGAGATCTGGAACAACGTCTTCATGCAGTTCAACCGCACCGCCGATGGCGTGCTGCACCCGCTGCCAGCGCCGTCGGTCGACACCGGCATGGGCCTGGAGCGGATCAGCGCCGTCCTGCAACACGTGCATTCGAACTACGAGATCGATCTGTTCCAGAGCTTGCTGGACGCCGCGGCCAAGGCCATCGGTTGCACCAACGATGCTCAACCGTCGCTGAAAGTCGTCGCTGACCACATCCGTTCCTGCGGCTTCCTGATCGCCGATGGCGTCCTGCCGTCTAACGAAGGCCGCGGCTACGTGCTGCGCCGCATCATCCGTCGCGCCTGCCGTCACGGCAACAAGCTGGGCGCGAAGGGGAGCTTCTTCTATCAGATCGTCGCCGCGCTGGTGGCCGAAATGGGCGAAGCCTTCCCTGAGCTGAAGGCTCAGCAGGCGCATATCGAGCGCGTGTTGAAGGCCGAGGAAGAACAATTCGCCAAGACCCTCGAGCAGGGCCTGAAGATCCTTGAACAGGATCTGGCTGAACTCAAAGGCACCGTGGTGCCAGGCGACGTCGTGTTCAAGCTGTATGACACTTATGGCTTCCCGATGGACCTGACCGGCGACATCGCCCGCGAACGTAACCTGACGCTCGACGAAGCCGGTTTCGAGCGCGAAATGGACGCCCAGCGTGAACGTGCGCGTTCCGCCAGTGCCTTCGGCATGGACTACAACAGCCTGGTCAAGGTCGATGTGGCCACTGAGTTCACCGGCTACAGCGCCACCACGGGGGAGGCCAAGGTCGTTGCCCTTTATAAGGATGGCGTGGCGGTCGAACATTTGAACGAAGGCGAGGACGGTGTAGTGGTCCTCGACAAGACCCCGTTTTATGCCGAGTCCGGCGGCCAGATTGGCGACAGCGGTTATCTCACCGCTGGTGACGTCCGTTTCGATGTCAGTGACACCACCAAAACCGGCGGCGCGTTCCTGCATCACGGTGTTCAGGTGTCAGGCAGTCTGAAAATCGGCGCGCTCGTGAGTACTCAAGTTGCAGCCGAAGTGCGGCAAGCCACGTCCCTGAACCACTCGGCCACACACTTGCTGCATGCCGCGCTGCGTCAGGTGTTGGGCGATCACGTTCAGCAGAAAGGCTCGTTGGTCGACAGTCAGCGCCTGCGCTTCGATTTCAGTCACTTCGAAGCCATCAAGCCTGAGCAGATCAAGGCGCTGGAAGACATCGTCAACGCGGAGGTTCGCAAGAACACTGCCGTTGAAACCGAAGAAACCGATATCGACACCGCCAAGAAGAAGGGCGCCATGGCGCTGTTCGGCGAGAAGTATGGCGACAGCGTTCGCGTGCTCAGCATGGGCGGTGATTTCTCTGTCGAGCTGTGCGGGGGGATTCACGCCAATCGCACGGGCGATATCGCGCTGTTCAAGATTGTCAGCGAAGGTGGCGTGGCCTCGGGTGTGCGCCGCATCGAAGCAGTGACCGGCGCTGTGGCGCTGGCCTACCTGAACGCCGCTGAAGAGCAAGTGAAGGAAGCGGCGAACCTGGTCAAAGGCAACCGTGACAACCTGCTGGACAAGCTGTCGGCGGTGCTGGAACGCAACCGCCTGTTGGAAAAACAGCTGGAACAACTGCAGGCCAAGGCGGCCAGCGCGGCGGGTGACGACCTGTCTGCCGCTGCCATTGAGGTCAAAGGCGCCAAAGTCCTCGCTGCCCGGCTTGACGGTCAGGATGGCAAAGCGCTGCTGGCGCTGGTTGATCAGTTGAAGAACAAACTCGGCCGCGCAGTGATCCTGCTCGGCGGTGTGCATGAAGACAAGGTCGTGCTGGTGGCAGGCGTCACCAAGGACCTGACTGGCCAACTCAAAGCCGGTGATTTGATGAAGCAAGCGGCCGCCGCCGTGGGTGGTAAAGGCGGCGGTCGTCCTGACATGGCGCAAGGTGGCGGCGTTGACGCTGCCGGTCTGGACGCAGCGCTCGCGCTGGCGGTTCCGTTCGCCGAACAAGGAATTTAAGTCGACCCACCGCCCTTTTCTTCATGGGAAGGGGCGGCGCTATGCGGTTTGAATGTTTAACGGGGGCCCGTCATGGGCTGAGGCGGCTTTGAGATGGCTTTAATCGTACAAAAATTTGGCGGCACCTCCGTGGGCTCGATCGAGCGCATCGAGCAGGTGGCCGACAAGGTCAAGAAATTCCGCGAAGCGGGCGATGATCTGGTGGTAGTGCTGTCCGCGATGAGCGGCGAGACCAACCGTCTCATCGACCTGGCCAAGCAAATCAGCGATCAGCCGGTTCCTCGTGAACTGGACGTTATCGTCTCGACGGGTGAGCAGGTGACTATCGCATTGCTGGCCATGGCGCTGATCAAGCGTGGTGTGCCGGCAGTGTCCTACACCGGTAATCAGGTGCGCATCCTGACCGACAATGCCCACAACAAAGCACGGATTCTTCAGATCGACGATCAGAAGATTCGCGCGGACTTGAAAGCAGGTCGCGTCGTCGTCGTTGCCGGGTTCCAGGGCGTCGACGAAAACGGCAACATCACGACCCTCGGTCGCGGTGGTTCCGACACCACTGGAGTTGCTTTGGCAGCAGCCCTGAAGGCTGATGAATGCCAGATCTACACTGACGTCGATGGCGTTTACACCACCGACCCGCGTGTCGTACCTCAAGCGCGACGTCTGGAGAAAATCACCTTCGAAGAAATGCTGGAAATGGCCAGCCTGGGCTCCAAGGTGTTGCAGATCCGCTCGGTGGAATTCGCCGGCAAGTACAACGTTCCGCTGCGCGTGCTGCACAGCTTCAAGGAGGGTCCGGGTACCCTCATTACCATCGATGAAGAGGAATCCATGGAACAGCCGATCATTTCTGGCATCGCCTTCAACCGTGACGAAGCCAAGCTGACGATCCGTGGCGTGCCAGACACCCCGGGCGTTGCCTTCAAGATCCTTGGCCCGATCAGCGCCGCGAACATCGAAGTCGACATGATCGTGCAAAATGTCGCGCACGATAACACCACCGATTTCACCTTCACCGTGCACCGCAACGAGTACGAGCAGGCGCTGAGCGTTCTGCAGAATACCGCCCGTGAAATCGGTGCACGCGAAGTGATTGGCGACACCAAGATCGCCAAGGTCTCCATCGTGGGTGTCGGCATGCGTTCCCACGCAGGGGTGGCGAGCCGCATGTTCGAAGCGCTGGCCAAGGAGACCATCAACATCCAGATGATTTCTACGTCTGAAATCAAGGTCTCGGTCGTCATCGAAGAGAAATACCTGGAGCTGGCCGTTCGCGCGCTGCACACGGCATTCGAACTCGACGCGCCTCGCCAAGGCGAGTAAGCGTTTCATCAAAGGGCGCGGTACACTCCGCGCCCTTTGTGTTTCTGACGTGCGTGAGAAAGCTGTTTTTTCCTGACGCTAGTCAATACTCAGGACACTGGCCCGCTGCCTTTTCTGGCGCGGGCCAATGCCTTTATGGCTGTGCAGACTGTTGTCCCTGAATTCAGGTTGAGGAGATAGGTATGCTGATTTTGACCCGTCGGTGCGCGGAGAGCCTGATTATCGGTGACGGTGAAATCACCGTCACCGTGCTCGGTGTAAAAGGTAACCAGGTACGAATTGGGGTTAACGCTCCCAAGGAAGTGGCTGTACACCGTGAAGAGATTTACCTGCGCATCAAGAAAGAGAAAGACCAGGAACCAAGCCATTAATTTTTATTGAATTTTTGGTTTGCAAACGGGGAAAAGGGTGGTTATTATACGCCCCGTGTTGCGGAGAGCTGGCCGAGTGGCCGAAGGCGCTCCCCTGCTAAGGGAGTACACCTCAAAAGGGTGTCGGGGGTTCGAATCCCCCGTTCTCCGCCATTATTTGCGTAGTACGTTGCATCTGGCTTGATTCGGTAACTTGTTGAATTTACTGGAAAAAGTTCTTGACCAAAAGATTCGACGGCCTATAATGCGCGGCAACAAATGCACTCGTAGCTCAGCTGGATAGAGTACTCGGCTACGAACCGAGCGGTCACAGGTTCGAATCCTGTCGAGTGCACCATTTAAGCGTTGTCTGCAGTGATGCGAACAGCAGCTTGAAGAAAGAGCCTGACTTCAACAGGTCTTCGGAAGCACCACTCGCTTCCAGAAGTTAAATGCAATCACCAGAGGTGATCTGGTCTATCAAGCGCCATTTGCACTCGTAGCTCAGCTGGATAGAGTACTCGGCTACGAACCGAGCGGTCACAGGTTCGAATCCTGTCGAGTGCACCATAAAACAGAAAGCCCGCATGTGAATGCGGGCTTTTTGCTTTTCGAGCATTTATCGTTTGACCTTGCCTTTTTGGGTCGCCCCTTTTACGCAGCCATGCGCGTCGAATGTCACCTGCCGACTTCGTCCTTTCTTCTCTTCGTACACATAACGCACCTCGGCGTTGCGGCCTATGATTTTGTCAGGCTTGCCGAGCAGACTTTCCACGTCGCGCTTGGTCATACCCGCAGGTGTCTGCTGGTTGATGATCGCCTTGCGCCGCAGTTCTGGGCTCAGCACATTGCCACAGCCATCGTCCCGCTGACCGACGACTACCAACTCCGAATTCAGGTGAGCGCTTCTCGAAGGGGCGGGTTTGGGTGATGTCACTGAAATGGAGCCAGTAAGTGGGGTCTTAACATTCTTCGACGTCAGGTGGTGACCGGGTGGGCAACTGAGGGTAGTGAACATGATGCGCCCGCTTTCGTCTTCACAGCGATGGACTGTCGTTGCCCACGCACACGAAGGCAAGATGAGCAGTGCGGTCATCACCGTTTTACAGATGTCCAATGGCATGGCAGCGTCCTCCTTGGCAGGTGAGGGGGAAGACTAGCCAGATGGAAATAACCGGGCGAGCGTGTTTTCTTCTCCTGATGTGACGTCGTAGCAATAACGACTCGGACAATGCTTAACATTGTGTTGCAAGCGCTTGTTCCGTGTTGAATTTTTATCATGAAGTCCCGGCAAGGGGTGTATGATTGCGCCCGTCAGCCCCGCCGGGGCTTGTGGAATACCTCCATGGACTTACCCAGTAGCAACTCAGAATCAAGCTGTACCAATCAAGAATCGACTGATTGATCTTCCGGCGTGGTCCACTGCTGGGAGTGGAGTTCGCCTATGACCGAAATCGAAGTAAAAAAAACGCAGGAAAGTCTTCAGGATCGCCTTGCACAAGTGGTCGACCTGCTGCAGCGTCAGCGTATCGTCGAAGACCTGACCCATCGCCAGGAAGGCCAGAACCAGGATCGTGTTGAGAACCTGGTTCACCGGCAAAATCTGGTCGAGCTGCAACGCAAGCTCGATGATCTGCACTCTGCTGACGTCGCTTACATCCTCGAAGCCCTTCCGGTCGAAGACCGTCTGACGGTCTGGCAGCTGGTCAAGGCCGAGCGAGACGGCGACATCCTTCTCGAGGTATCCGACTCCGTTCGTGAAACCCTGATCGCCGACATGGACGACCAGGAGTTGCTGGCCGCCGCCAAGGAAATGGACGCGGACGAACTGGCTGACCTTGCACCCGAACTGCCCCGCGACGTCGTTCATGAGCTGATGGAGGCCCTCGACAGCCAGCAGCGCGAGCGTGTGCGTTCGGCGCTGTCCTACGATGAGGATCAGGTGGGTGCGTTGATGGACTTCGAGATGGTCACCATCCGCGAAGACGTCAGCCTTGAAGTGGTGCTGCGTTATCTGCGTCGCCTCAAGGAGCTGCCGGGCCACACCGACAAACTCTTTGTGGTGGATTACGACGGCGTGCTCAAAGGGGTGCTGCCCATCAAGCGTCTGTTGGTCAATGATCCCGAAAAAAAGGTGTCGGATGTCATGGCCAGCGATCCGGTGAGCTTTCACCCGGATGGCGATGCCTATGAGGCTGCTCAGGCCTTCGAGCGTTACGACCTGATTTCCTCGCCGGTGGTGGACAAGAACGGCAAGCTGATTGGCCGTCTGACCATCGACGAGATGGTTGACCTGATTCGAGAAGAGAGCGAAACCGAAGTTCTCAATATGGCGGGTTTGCGTGAAGAGGAAGATATTTTCGCGTCGGTATGGCGATCGCTTCGTAACCGCTGGTCATGGCTGGCCATCAACTTGATTACTGCCTTTATCGCGTCTCGGGTAATTGGCTTGTTCGAAGGCTCCATTGAAAAACTCGTCGCTTTGGCAGCTTTGATGCCGATCGTCGCAGGAATCGGCGGCAACTCAGGAAATCAGACAATCACCATGATCGTGCGTGCAATGGCGTTGGACCAGGTCAGCACGGGCAACACATCACGACTGATGCGCAAGGAACTGGGTGTTGCCCTGCTTAACGGCCTGATATGGGGTGGCGTGATCGGCGTGGTCGCTTATCTCCTTTACCACAGCTGGTCGTTGGGCATAGTGATGACCGCTGCCATGACGCTGAACCTGTTGTTGGCGGCATTCATGGGGGTGTTCATCCCGATGACCCTGGCAAAGCTGGGACGGGACCCTGCCATGGGTTCCAGCGTGATGATCACCGCAATGACCGACAGCGGTGGCTTTTTCATCTTCCTGGGGCTGGCAACGGTGTTCTTGCTCTAGGGTGATCCCGCAAAAAAAACCGTCTCTTGAGGCGGTTTTTTTTTAAAAAGAAGGGGATCGGTGTTCGACGGCCACAAAAAAGCCAGCGGAGCGCTGGCTTTTGAGTCTCTGGCCCCGGGACTTATTCGTCGTCGGCGGTCAGGCTGGTGTCGTGTGCAATCAGTGAAACCAGCGCGTTCTGCTGGCGATGGGCGAGTTGACGGAAGCGCTGCAGCAGCTCGCGTTCATGCAGTGACAACTCAGGGCTGTCAAGACGCAGTTTGGCCTCGTCACCCAATGCGCCTTCTTGAATCAGACTTTGTTCGAGACGCGCAATAATTTCAGAATTCATGCTGCGATGGTTGTCTTTGGAGACTTCCGCAATGCGCTCGCGCATACCTTCCGGGAGACGGACAACGAACTTGTCAGCTGTGCGACTGGAATAATTGGCCTGTTTCATAGGGCTCATATATTTAACCGATTTAGTTCAAAGGGGAGGCGGTTCAAGCATTCGGCCGCGAGATGTCACTGTCTGACTGTCATTTCGGCGAAATGTTCAACGTGCCAGCATAAAGGTCCGTCATGATGCATGAATGTGTCGGAACCTTGGCGTCAAATCTGTGACAAATATTGAACCAGATAAAGGCTTTTAGCCAGCACCAATTATCTGAAATGCGTTCTGGTTAGCAAAGTTCCCGGACGTCACCATCCGCTTGACAGTCTCAGAATGCGCAGGATGTCTGCCGTGATGGCTATCTGTCTTCAGCTTAGAAGCGTCTGTAGGAAATTTCGAGGACGACGCCGAGAAAGGGACGAAGGGTCCGGTGGCGTCAGTGCGATTGAGCGGGAACTAGGTCACAGGACGGAAGGAGGAGGGGGTGGGCGTGTAGCCGCCCGGTACTCAGAGAGGACTGACTGGGACGAGCGACTAGGGCTTCGCTTGGCGTAACACAGGATCAAACTTGATGCGGCGACCTACGAACAAGGCGGCGATGAACAGTGTCGCGAACATTCCCGCAGCGGTCTTGGAGATGGTTCCAGCGGCTTCCATCGAAGGTGGAAGCAACTGATCGGCCGTCATGGCTATGATTGCGAGGACCAGAAACGACAGTGCGGCTTTTGACATGGCTTTTCTCTGAATAGAAATGTTGGCGAACTCGCGTGTTACGAGAAGACTCAAAACACCCAGCGTTGCGAACGGTCAACGGCTATGGCCTCGTCCGTATCGTTGGCGAGCAATGCATCTGATCGTTGCGAAGACATTGCCGCGAAGCGCGGAGATTGTTTCATCAGATAATGCGGCTCAGCCTGAACAGCGACGCTCTCTGTTTTGCTGTCGTTCGCTTGAAAGTGGAAAGCGACCAGCGCGACCAATGCTGCAGCATTCAACAGGGAGAGAGTCATGTTCATCTCGGATACCTTCGCTTGGGAGTCTGTGAGAAGGGGGGCGTGCGTAGATAGAATGCACTCCGCATGCCAAGCAAATTTCAAAAATAAATCCATATAAATCATAGATTTATAGTTTTATTGGCTGTGCTGCGGCTTGCAGTTTGCAATGATGTCATTTTGCGCCATTGCAATTTGCATGACCGGATATTTCGGCAGGCCAAATCCCCGGCGGACTACCCCCTCAAGCGACAATGACGACATGACAAATCAAGAGGTTGCCGTTAACATGCTCGCCGTCCCGCTGGCGCCATCCCGCGCGCCGGCAGCCGTGTCTCAGTAGCTCAATTGGATAGAGCATCCCCCTCCTAAGGGGAAGGTTGCAGGTTCGAACCCCGCCTGGGACACCACACCTCATTACGACGTCTGATGCATCAGCCCGTCTTGTCCAAGTCCACTCAGGGTTGCATTTGGCAGCGCACGTCAACGTGGGCGTGTTACTTGCACAAGCTGAGGGAAATTCCCTGCGATGCGGGCTCTTTGACGCTTTGCGTTGCAGTCCGCCAGCTTTCACGTTGAGCACTGGGTTAAGCGATGGCAATTCCCTATAGCGTAAAAATGTCGTTCCAGGATTTTTGGAGAGGGATATTCACGGGGCGCGCGTTGATTCAACGCCGTTTGAAACGGCATTTGAATGAGCAGCGCAAAAGTTGGCCCAAAGGTAAGCAATACACCCAAGGCTATTACTATCAGGGCCTGGAAGAACTGGGGATCACCGGCGCCAAACCCACAGGGTTTCGTTTTCGCCAATACGATGTCGACCCGCTTTTGATCAATGCCGAAATTCTCGACATTGGCAGCAACTGCGGATTCGTCGCGGCGTACTGCGCGAAACGGGCAAAGTCCGTGATGGCGGTAGAGCTCAATCCTTATCTGAACCGGATTGCCATCGATACCGCAAAATACCTGAAGCTCGGCAACATTACGGTGGTTGAGGATGACTTTACGCGCTTCAGCACGGACAAAAAGTTCGATGTCGTGTTGTCGTTCTCCAACCATCACACGATCGATGGCAACCTCAATATGGGGTTCGAGAATTACATCAAGAAGATCGTGGCGCACCTCAAGCCCGGCGGCTACCTGTTGTTCGAAAGCCATAATGTCTACGGGCCGGGAACCGGTGCTGAAGGTGACGACGGCGACATGGAAGAAAAGATGCGGATCATGAATACCTGGTTCACGATCGAGCGATATCGGATGGTGAATTGCTTCCTTGAACACATGGTTCACGACGTGAATAAGTTATTTATCGTCGCCCGCCTCGCGGATCAGCCCGAACCGGTTTCGTTTAGCTTGCCCGAGGCCATCACCCGCTTTCATTACTGATCGGGCTCAGTGCTGCATCTCGAACGCCTGTGCGCAGGCTTCGTTCGCCAGTTGCCGACGGCATTCACGCGTGCGCGGGCCTTCGAAGGGAGGACGTTTCCACCACCCTGAATGACGTTCAGCGTGAAGACTGGTGGTTTGGCCAGGATGAGATGCAGTACGCCCCCCCCAGCAATGAATTGTCGAGATCCGCTAGCAGGCCTGCGTGTCGAAAGGTCTCCGGGGGCGCCTCGCATGACGTGCTTCCAGCGCCCATAAAAAAGCCACGGGGTTGATCCCGTGGCTTCTTTTTACTGCGACGTGGTGTGGCGAAAATTACAGCGCCATGTCATTCGCAGGCTTGCTTTCAGCCGGTTTGCTCGGCTCGGTGCTTGTGCCGACGCTCTGGTCAATGACCGGCGGCTTGTCCAGTTGCAGGACTTCGGCGGTGTAGTTCCACTCTTGCTGCACAGCGGCAGGCGAGTCGTTCAGCTTGGTGCCGTAGCTCGGCACGATCTGGCGGATCTTGGCTTGCCATTCAGGCGTTGCCACTTTGTCCTTGAACACTTTTTCCAGCACGTTGAGCATGATGGGAGCGGCGGTCGAGGCGCCCGGCGATGCACCCAGCAGCGCAGCGATGCTGCCGTCCTGCGACGACACAACTTCAGTGCCCAGTTTCAGCACGCCGCCTTTTTCGGCGTCACGCTTGATGATCTGCACGCGCTGACCGGCCTGCCACAGACGCCAGTCTTCTTTTTTGGCATGCGGGAAGTATTCCTGCAGCGCCTTGAAGCGGTCGTCGTCGGACAGCATCAGTTGGCCGGCCAGGTATTCGACCAGCGGGTACTGTTCGATGCCCACTTTGGTCATTGGCCAGAAGTTGTGGGTGGTCATGCTGCTGAACAGGTCCAGGTACGAACCTTCCTTCAGGAACTTGGTAGAAAAGGTCGCGAACGGGCCAAACAGAATCACCCGCTTGCCGTCGAGCACGCGGGTGTCCAAGTGCGGAACCGACATGGGCGGGGCGCCGGTGGAGGCGATGCCGTAGGCCTTGGCCATGTGTTGCAGGGCAATGTCCTGGTTCTCGGTGACCAAGAACGAACCACCGACCGGGAAGCCCGCATAATCGCGGCCTTCGGGGATGCCGGACTTCTGCAACAGCTTCAACGCGCCGCCGCCTGCACCGATGAACAGGAATTTGGCATCCGTTGCGCTACTGGTGCCGTCCTTCAGGTTCTTGTATTCGACGTGCCAGGAGCCGTCTTGGTTACGGGTGATGTCGTTGACTTCGCTGGACAGCTTCAGGTTGAAGTTCGGGCGAGTCTGCAGCGCGGAGACGTATTGACGCGTGACCTCACCCCAGTTGACGTCAGTGCCGATCGGCGTCCAGGTGGTCGCCAGCTTTTGGTTCGGGTCGCGCCCTTCCATCATCAGCGGCACCCACTTGGCAATCTGCGCGTGGTCTTCGGAGAACTGCATCGGCCGGAACAGTGGGCTCGCTTGCAGCGCTTCGTAACGCTTTTTCAGGAACGCAATGTTGTCATCGCCCCACACGAAGCTCATGTGCGGTGTGGAGTTGATGAAGGAGTGCGGGTTCTTCAAAACGCTCTGGCGCACTTGCCAGGCCAGGAACTGACGGGTCACCTGAAACGCTTCGTTGATTTCGATAGCTTTCGAGATGTTGACCTTGCCGTCTTTGTCTTCGGGGGTGTAGTTCAGCTCGGCCAAACCCGAGTGGCCAGTACCGGCATTGTTCCAGCCGTTGGAGCTTTCTTCGGCGACCTTGTCCAGGCGCTCGACCATCTCCATGGACCAGCTTGGCTCCAGCTCGTTGAGCCATACGCCCAGGGTCGAGCTCATGATGCCGCCGCCGATCAGCAGCACGTCCACTTTTTTGTTTTCGGCGGCGTGTGCCTGAAGCATACCCATCGAAATTGCCAGACCCAGCAGGGCTTTGCTTGTCGCTTTGATCATTGCACGCAATCCAGTTGATAGAACGTTATCCGCCTGCCGCATGCGTCGAGGCGACGCCGGTCTGGCTCACATCAGGCTTGAGTGAATGGCAGTCCGGTTTCGCGCCCGGCGGGCGAGGGGGTAAGGGTTCAAGGTCGAAGAAACGGACCCCGAGTTCTGTGTCCCTCTGCGCTGGCTTTTTGTTAAATCATTGGGATGCAGCAGCTTGAGTAAACAACAAACACCCCCGCAGGACTCGGTCATCAGGTCCAAGCAATCTGCGGGAGGGCGGCGATTGTACCCGAAATGTTATTTCTGACAAAACGAGTGACACTTTAGTCAAGACGCCACGGTGTCACAGGTGGCGAAAGGGTGGCAAAGAAGTGGCGAAGCTACGTGAAACGGCGGCCTGCACGGTAGGAGCCGGCAAGTCGGCCCCTACCAGATGACGCCATCTCTGCGGCTGTTACAGCGTGAATTTACCCACCATCATGTTGAACGACACCGCCAGCCGCGATAGCTCCTGGCTCGACGCGTTGGTCTGGTTGGCACCGGCGGCGGTCTGGGCGGACAGGTCCTGGATGTTCACCAGGTTGCGGTCGACTTCACGCGCGACCTGGGCCTGTTCTTCGGCGGCGCTGGCAATGACCAGATTGCGTTCGTTGATTTGGCTGACGCCTTCGCTGATGCGCTCCAGCGCAAGACCGGCTTCCGTGGCGAGTGTCTGAGTGCTGGTCGCGATGGCCTGGCTCTTGCCCATGGCCCGCACCGCTTCATCGGCGCCGTTGCGCACCAGCGTGATCATCGACTCGATCTCACCCGTGGAGGCTTGGGTGCGGGCAGCGAGGGCGCGGACTTCGTCGGCGACCACGGCAAACCCGCGGCCCTGCTCACCGGCGCGAGCTGCTTCGATGGCCGCGTTCAACGCCAGCAGGTTGGTCTGTTCGGCGATGCCACGGATCACGTCCAGCACTTTGGTGATGTCGCGGATCTGCCCGGCCAGTGCTTCGACGCGTTGAGTCGAATCGTTGATCTCGACGGTCATGGTGTTCATCGCCGTCACCGCTTGCTGCACTTGCTGTTGCCCTTTGACGGCGTCGTCGGCGGTCTGCGTCGACACTTGCGACGCGCTGGCGGCGTTGCGCGCGACCTCTTCGACCGCCGCCGTCATCTGGTTCACCGCCGTCGCCGCCTGTTGGATTTCATCGTTCTGGCGCTGCAAACCCCGGGTGCTGTCGTCGGTGACCGCCGTCAGTTCTTCGGCCGCTGAGGCGAGTTGATCCGACGCGCTGGCGATCTGCTGCACCGTGCCTTTCAGGCTGCCTTGCATGTCGCCCAAGGCCTTGAGCAGTTGCCCGGTTTCGTCCTTGCTGCCAGAAACGATGGCGTGAGTCAGGTCACCACCGGCGACGCGAGACGCACTTTCCACGGACTGATAAATCGGCCGGGTGATCATGCGGGTCACGGCCAGCCCGAGCAAAATGGCGCAAATGACGGCGATGATCGAGCCGCCGATCAGCAACCCGGTCACCTGGCGATCGGCGTCGACGCCTTCCTGGGTCGATTCGGCGGCTTGCCGTGCGTTGGACTCGATGATGACTTTCAGCTCACCCATGGTTTTGCGGTAGGTCGGGGTCACGCTGGTGGCCGACAACTTGGACGCTTGTTCGATATCACCGCTCTGGACCACGCTCAGCACGTTTTGAACGGCCGCCATGTAGGCCGGCCAGTCGCGCATGAATTCATCGCCCGCCGCCTTTTCGTCCGGTTCCATTGGCGTTGTGCGGTAGATCGCGAAGTCGCTGTCTGCCTGCGCCTGATTGTCTTTGAGCGATTGCAGCGCAGCATTGATTTCATCGGCAGGAGCCTTCAGCGCGCTCAAACCGAGGATTTTGAAAAAATCCCGATTGGTCGCGATGACGTTAGCCTTTACTGAATCGACTTTGGTAATGGACAGCATGTTGTTGGTGACCGTGTCCTGAAACAGGTCATACAGTCGGGATATACCGTTCTGTCCCAAAACGCCCACCACAATTGTGATGACGGCGCACAGGCCAAACGCGAGTAACAGCTTGGACTTCAATTTCAGATCAGTCAGCCAGGACATGGAGAGGCACTCGGGCGAAAAAGGGAGTTGCGGTTGGGTCACCGTCTGTAATAGCTATCGGCTAACGCGCGAGGGACTTTACATATCTTGTAACAGGTAACCGTCTGTTTATATTCGTCGGCGTTCGCAGTTGCCGGATCCATTATGGGCTTGAATGCACCTCGAAAAGGCCACGTCGTCCCAGCAGACCCGCGTCACAAAATGAGGGCTCCGACGCGACGAAGCCCGGCTGAAACGCGCTTTTTATCGCTGCATCCGCCTAAGCTTTGAGCGTGCACCGCCGATAACCCGAACGAACGGCAGATTGCCCCCCGATACGTTGTCATTGCGTGTGCGAGATAGATTGATGGCAAAATGATGTTGGCTATCATCGGCTTCCCGGGACGGGTGCTCCAATGTTGATCGCTGTGTCATTGTCTTTAAGCTCATTTCTCCCGCTACAGGAATCTCGATGCTGGCCTGGAACCAAAAAACCTTTCTGATCGTCGATGATTTCTCCGATTTTCGCAGCTCGGTCCGCTCGATGTTGCGCGAGTTGGGCGTCAAGGAAGTGGACACCGCTGATACCGGCGAACAGGCGATCAAGGCCTGTTCGCAAAAGCGCTATGACTTCATCCTGCACGACTTCAACCTGGGCGATGGCAAGAAAAACGGCCAGCAGGTGCTCGAAGATCTGATGACGGACCGGCTGATCAGCCACGAAAGCGTGTTCGTCATGGTCACTGCCGAGAACAGTCAGGCGATGGTCATGAGCGCGCTGGAATGGGAGCCCGATGCTTACCTGACGAAGCCGTTCAACCGGGCGAGCCTGGCGCAGCGGCTGGAAAAGATCGTCCAGCGCAAAAACCTGCTCAAGCCGATTCTCCAAGCCTTGGATCGTGGCAAGCCCGCCGAAGTGCTGGCCGCTTGCGTGAACCTGACCCAACAGGACCCGCGTTTCGCGCCGCTCTGCTTGCGCTACAAGGCCGACGCGCTGCGCGATCTGAACCAGCACGAACCACTGGAAGCGTTTCTCAAATCCATCCTCGCCGACCGCCCGCAACCTTGGGCGTATTCGGCGCTGGGCAAGTTGCTGTTCAAGCGCAATCGCAATGCCGAAGCGCAAACGGTCTATGAAGAAGCGATTCGTGCCTTTAATGCGATGCCGGTGCTGTTCGACGGGCTGGCCGACGTGTTGATTGCCACGGGTGACAACCGTCGGGCGCAAAAAATGCTCGAAGAAGCGGTGCGCCTGTCGCCCTATGCCGTGCGCCGCCAGCGGCTGTTGGGCAAGCTTTCGCTGGAAAACCAGGACTTCGATGGCGCCTCCCGCGCGTTCCGCCAGGCGGTGTCTCAAGGCCAGTTTTCTCGCTTCAAAGACCCGGAAACCAATCTGGGGTTGGCGCAGGCACTGATCAGCAAAGGCGGCGATCGCGGTCTGGACGCGCGAACCCGCGTGGAAATCAACCAGACGCTGGGCGACGTCGCCAAGGAGCATGCCAACGACGCTGGTTTGCAGGTGCGCGCGCGTTTGATGAAAGCCACCAGTGTCGCCAGTTCCGACCCGGAAATGGCCGCCAAACTGACCGAACAGGCCATGGCGCGCCTGGACGGCATGGAGCAGTTTTTGAGCGCCGATGCCGCTCTGGCCGTGGCATCCCAGCTCAAGCAGCTGGGTCAGGAAGCGGCCGGCGCTGGCATTCTGAAAAGCTGCGCGGAAATCTATGGCGACGATCCGGCCGTCATGCAGAACATCGCCAGACAGACCGACGACCCGGAAATCCTTGGCGCGGGCAAAGCCGCCATTGACCTGAACCTGCAAGGCATTCGCAGTTATCGCGCGGGCAAGCTGGGCGAGGCTCAAGACCTGTTCCGTCAGGGGCTGGCGCTGCAGCCCAAAAACATCAGTATCGCGCTGAACATGGCGCAATCGTTGCTGCACATGGGCGTGCAAAACCTCGATGCGGCAAGCCTCAAGGAGTGCCAGAACAGTCTGAAAATGGTGGGCAAGATGCCCGAGACCGACCCGCGATACGAGCGGTATCAGAAACTGCGACTCAAGGCGTTTGGTGAATGACGGACGAGGATTCGGGGCTGGATTTTTCCATGGTGATCGCCTCCACCGTGCACGACATGAAGAACTCGCTGGCCTCGCTGATCCAGGCCCACGGGCAATGGGTCAAGCAATTGCCCGAGGCTCATCGCGACACGCCGGAACAAGGCGTGATCGATTACGAATTTGCCCACCTCAACGGCATGCTCGTGCAACTGCTGGGGCTCTACAAACTGGGCGTGAATCAGCTGCCCTTGCGACCGGATTATCACGAGCTGGATGACTTCATCGAGGCGCAGTTGGCGTTCCATCAGGAAGTGCTCGACAGCCGTGGCATCGAGGCGCGGTATGAGATTGAAGACTTTGGCCTGCCCGGTTTTTTCGACCGCGAGCTGATCGGCTCGGTGGTGTCGAACGTGGTGATCAATGCCATTCGCTTTGCCCGCAAGGAGGTGCTGATCACCGCGGCGCAGGTGGGCGAGCAACTGGTCATCAGCGTCAACGACGACGGCCCGGGGTTCCCTGAACACATGGTGGAAAAGCAGACGGATTATGTCCTCGGTATCAATCAGAACAGCGGCAGCACCGGCCTCGGTCTTTATTTCGCCGCCAACATCGCTCGCCAGCATCAACGCCAGGGCGTGCCGGGGCATATCGAAATTGCCAACGGTGGGGCGTTGGGCGGTGGGGTGTTCAGGATTTATTTGCCCTGATTGAACGCCAGACGTTCTGTTGTCGATGCTGGCCGTAGGAGCGTCGCTTGCGAACGGCTGCGTAGCCGTCGTGAAACCTGACGGCTCGGACAATCTGATACACCGCATGTCCAGAGTGTGCCGCCGCTTCGGTCGGACGCGACCCCAGGCCGATCGCGAGCCAGCAACGCGCCTTCGGCATAAGCCGCTGTTTGCCTACAGCTTCACGCCTTTCCCCAACACCACATTCAGCGCGTTGCGCGCATCGTCCAATTGCACCAGCGTCGCGTGATGGGCGCCGAGGGCGTCGCGGTTTTCGATGGCGGTGAGGATGGCCTTGTGTCGTGGCAGCGCCAGTTCATGCAAGTTCGGGCGTTTGTTGGAGTGTTTCAACGCTTCGCGCAACGCCAGCGACAGCATGTTACACAGGTGCGCGAGCAGATCGTTGTGGGTGGCGTCGGCGATGCGGCTGTGAAAATCCAGGTCCGGCTGCAGCACGTCTTCCACCGTAGGCGCGGCGGCCATGCGTTCGTAAGCCTCGCCGATGCTGGCGAGCTCATCCGGCGTAGCGTGTTGTGCGGCAAGGGCCGCGGCGGCGGGTTCGATGATGCTGCGCACGCTGGTCAGCAGCGCGAAGAATTCATTCTGCGGCGAGCTCTGCATCAGCCAGTGCAGCACGTCCGGGTCGAGCATGTGCCACTCGCGACGGGGCTTCACCACGGTGCCCACGCGTGGCCGCGAATACACCAGACCCTTGGCCACCAACACCCGGGTTGCCTCCCGGAGCACCGGTCGGCTGACCGCATATTCTTCACAGAGCAGCGCTTCGGCGGGGAGTTTGTCGTCAGGCTTGAAACGGCCCGAAACGATCTGCATGCCGATGTCCTGGACAATGCGCGAATGCATGCTTTTGCGGTCGGAGGGCTTACGGTAATCCATGGGGCGCGGGGCGATCCTGAGCGATGAATGCGGCGCATCATAGCATTGGCAGGAAGGAGGGCGCGGGTGCGAAAGTCAGGTAGTTTCACGGACACAGGTGACGGCACGCGTTCTCGCGATCCTGTGGGAGCCGGCTCGCTGGCGAAAGCGGAAGGTCAGGCAATATCTCTGTCACTGATCCATCGCCTTCGCCAGCAAGCCGGCTCCCACAGTTCATCCGATCAATGCGAATGCCGCGGCACTTCGGAGCCGCGCATGCCTACCAGAAAATCGAAATCGCAGCCTTGATCCGCCTGCATCACATGGTCGATGTACAACTGACGATAGCCACCGATCAGCGTGTTTTGCGGCGCTTGCCAGTCAGCCAGGCGCGCGTCGAGTTCTGCCTGGGGAATGTCCAGGTGCAAGCGCCCGGTCGCGCAGTCCAGCTCGATGAAATCGCCTTCCTGCACCACTGCCAGTGGCCCGCCCGCTGCCGCTTCCGGCGCCACGTGCAAGACCACCGTGCCGTACGCCGTGCCGCTCATGCGCGCATCGGAAATCCGCACCATGTCGGTGACGCCTTGGGCCAACAATTTGGCCGGCAGACCCATGTTGCCGACCTCGGCCATGCCCGGATAACCCTTCGGCCCGCAATTTTTCATCACCAGGATGCTGTTGGCATCGACGTCCAGATCGGGATCGTTGATCCGCGCCTTGTACATGTCGAAGTTCTCGAAAACCACTGCACGGCCGCGATGCTTCATCAGCGCAGGCGTGGCGGCAGAGGGCTTGAGTACGGCACCCAATGGCGCGAGATTGCCGCGCAGCACGCAGATCCCGCCGTCGGCCACCAGTGGGTTGTCGATGGCTCGGATGACTTCGTCATCGCCATAGATCGGCGAATGCTTCACGTTTTCCCACAATGACTTGCCGTTCACCGTCAACGCTTCCGGGTTGGGAATCAGGTTGTTCTCGCCCAGACGACGCAGCACCGCAGGCAGGCCGCCCGCGTAATAAAACTCTTCCATCAGAAAGCGCCCGGATGGTTGGAGGTCCACCAGCGTGGGCGTGCCGCGGCCGATGCGCGTCCAGTCGTCCAGTTCCAGATCGACGCCGATGCGACCGGCGATGGCCTTCAGGTGAATCACCGCGTTGGTCGAACCACCAATTGCAGCGTTGACGCGAATGGCGTTCTCGAAGGCCTCCCGAGTGAGAATTTTCGACAGGCGCAGGTCTTCATTGACCATCTGCACCGCGCGCATGCCGGACATGTGCGCCAACACGTAACGGCGTGAGTCAACGGCCGGAATCGCCGCGTTGTGCGGCAGCGAGGTGCCCAGTGCTTCAGCCATGCAGGCCATGGTCGACGCCGTGCCCATGGTGTTGCACGTACCCGCCGAGCGGGACATGCCGGCTTCGGCGGAGAGAAATTCGTCGAGGCTGATCTGGCCCGCCTTATACGACTCGTGCATCTGCCAGACGATGGTTCCGGCGCCGATGTCCTTGCCCTTGTGCTTGCCGTTCAACATCGGCCCGCCGGTGACGACGATCGCCGGCACGTCACAACTCGCTGCGCCCATCAGCAGGGCAGGGGTGGTCTTGTCGCAACCGGTCAGCAGCACCACGCCGTCGATAGGGTTGCCGCGAATCGCCTCCTCCACATCCATGCTCGCCAGGTTGCGCGTGAGCATTGCCGTCGGACGCAGGTTCGATTCGCCATTGGAGAACACCGGGAACTCAACCGGGAAACCACCGGCCTCGATGACGCCCCGTTTGACGTGCTCGGCGATGGTACGAAAGTGGGCGTTGCAGGGGGTGAGTTCAGACCAAGTGTTGCAGATGCCAATGATTGGCTTGCCCTGAAACTGATGGTCGGCAATGCCCTGGTTCTTCATCCAGCTGCGGTACATGAAGCCGTTCTTGTCAGCGGTCCCGAACCATTGGGCCGAACGCAGGGTAGGTTTTTTCTGGGTATTGGACGGGGAATCAGACATAAATCAGCACTCTTATTGTAAGACTTAAAACGTCATGTGCTGATTAAAATAGGCCTAAAAACCCCTGAGTGGAAGTGTTGTAACGCTAAATAGTAATACTATATAGTCAGCGTCATCCGAGGGACGACCCTGCCTGCCGCGTACTCAACCACCTGGCACACACGAAGGCAGAGGCGATCTCCGTTGCTTCCATAACAAAAACAATCGTGGAGACCGCATACATGAGCCAGGAACTCAGGCTTATCCGTCGCATCACCTTGAAACTCATCCCGTTTCTGATCCTCCTGTACCTGATCGCCTATGTGGACCGCTCCGCCGTGGGCTTCGCCAAACTGCACATGGGTGCCGACGTTGGTATCGGTGATGCGGCGTATGGTCTGGGTGCCGGGCTGTTCTTCATCGGCTACTTCCTGCTGGAAATCCCCAGCAACCTCATGCTCGAACGCTTCGGCGCTCGGCGCTGGTTCGCGCGGATCATGATCACGTGGGGCGTGATCACCATGGGCATGGCGTTCATTCAGGGCCCGACCAGCTTCTACGTGATGCGTTTTCTCCTCGGCGCGGCAGAAGCGGGTTTCTTCCCCGGCGTTCTCTACTACATCACCCAATGGTTCCCGGTGCGCCATCGCGGCAAGATCCTCGGCCTGTTCATCCTCTCGCAACCTATCGCCATGATGATCACTGGCCCGATTTCCGGCGGCCTGCTGGGCATGGAAGGCGTGGGCGGTCTACACGGCTGGCAATGGCTGTTCCTGTGCATCGGTGCTCCGGCGATCCTGCTGACCTGGCCGGTGCTGCGCTGGTTGCCGGACGGACCGAAAGACGTGAAGTGGATGGACCCGGTCGAAAAAGAATGGTTGACCGGCGAGCTGAAAAAAGACCTCGAAGCCTACGGCCAGACTCGCCACGGCAATCCGCTGCACGCGCTCAAGGACAAACGGGTCCTGCTCCTGGCGCTGTTCTATCTGCCCGTGACGTTGAGCATTTACGGTTTGGGACTGTGGTTGCCTACGTTGATCAAACAATTCGGTGGCAGCGATTTGGTCACCGGGTTCGTGTCGGCCGTCCCGTATATTTTCGGCATCGTCGGTTTGCTCATCGTCCCGCGCAGTTCGGACCGTTTGAATGACCGCTACGGCCACCTGGCGGTTCTGTATGTGATCGGTGCGATCGGTCTGTTCCTGAGCGCCTTCCTCAGCGTGCCGGTGCTGCAATTGGCCGCGCTGTGTCTGGTGGCGTTCTCCCTGTTTTCCTGCACCGCGGTGTTCTGGACCTTGCCCGGCCGTTTCTTCGCCGGAGCCAGCGCGGCAGCCGGTATTGCGTTGATCAACTCGGTGGGCAACCTCGGCGGCTACATCGGTCCGTTCGTCATTGGCTGGTTGAAAGAACTCACCGGCAATCTCGCCAGCGGTCTGTACTTTCTCTCGGGGGTGATGATTGTCGGCTTGATTCTGACCGGCGTGGTGTATCGCGTGCTCGAACGCAAACATGTGTTGCCGACGTCCGAGTTTGCGGCCAGCGCCCGCGGTTCTCGTTAATGACGCGCTTGTATTTCTGACGTACGCCGCACCTGTAGGCGTGTGGCTTGTCCCGCGATCGACTGCGAAGCGCTCGCAAAGTCTGCGACCTCGGTGGACCCGAAACACCGCATGCATTGGTGTTACGACGACTGCGTCGTCGATCGCGGGACAAGCCACGCTCCTACAAGGGGCGGCTGCGCTCAACGTAAAGGAGAAACTCATGCATTTGGTTCAATTCGAATTGGGTAACGGTCAGCGTCGAGTCGGTCTGGTGGACGGCGGCCTGGTGCGGGAAGTGCAGGGTGCGACCAGCACCCGTGAACTCGCGCTGGCGGCCATTGACAAGCACATTTCCCTTGCCGAACAGGTCGACAGCCACGGCCTCGGCGACAGCCACGACTACTCGCAACTGCGCGCCGATCTGCGCATTCTGCCGCCGCTGGATCATCCGGACCCCGCGCACTTGCTGGTTAGCGGCACTGGCCTCACGCATCTGGGCAGCGCCTCGGCGCGGGACAAAATGCACCAGCATGGCAATGACGAAGCGGCCATGACCGACACCATGCGCATCTTCAAATGGGGCATCGAAGGTGGCAAACCCGATGCTGGTCAGGCGGGGGTGCAACCAGAGTGGTTCTACAAGGGCGACGGCAGCATCGTCATCCGCCCAGGCGAAGCGTTTCCGCAGCCGCCGTTCTCCGAGGACGCGGGCGAGGAGCCCGAATTGAGCGGTCTCTACGTAATCGGCAACGACGGCAAGCCATACCGACTCGGGTTTGCCATCGGCAACGAATTCTCCGACCACGTCATGGAGCGCAAGAATTACCTGTACCTCGCCCATTCGAAACTGCGCGCCTGTTCGTTCGGCCCCGAGCTGCGCGTCGGCGATTTGCCGCAGCACCTGTCAGGCACCAGCCGTATCCTGCGCGACGGCCAGGTGTTGTGGGAGAAGGAGTTCCTGAGCGGCGAGGCCAACATGTGCCATAGCCTGGAAAACCTCGAATACCACCACTTCAAATACCGTCAGTTTCTGCGTCCGGGAGACGTGCACGTGCACTTCTTCGGCACCGCGACCCTGTCCTTCGCCGATGGCATCGAGACCCAACCGGGCGACCATTTCGAGATCAGCCAACGCGAATTTGGCGCGCCATTGATCAACGGCATTGCGCCGACGGACGCAGTGTTTCAGCCGGGTGGCATCAAGCAGCTCTAAAGAACAACGCAATGTCGCTTCTGCCCGAAGGACGTGGGAGCCGGCTTGCTGGCGAATGCGGTTTACCCGTCACCCCTGTGGTGTCTGAAAGGACGCCTTCGCCAGCAAGCCGGCTCCCACAGGAATGCGGTTTACCTGACAGACCCGATTAACAGGACCCGACTCATGCCCCAGATTCTCGGCCACAACTTCATCGGCGGTAGCCGCAGCGCCGCCGGCGCCATCGTCGTCCACAGCGTCGATGCCAGCACGGGCGAAAACCTGCCCTACGACTTCTATCAGGCCACGGTCGAAGAAGTCGACGCCGCCGCCAACGCCGCTGCGTCCGCCTATCCCGTTTATCGCACCCTGAGCGCAGAGCGGCGGGCGCAATTTCTCGATGCCATCGCCGAGGAAATCGACGCACTGGACGACGACTTCATCGCCACCGTTTGCTGCGAAACGGCGCTGCCGACCGCGCGCATTCAAGGCGAACGTGGACGAGTGACAGGCCAGATGCGTCTGTTTGCCAAGGTCCTGCGCCGCGGCGATTTCTACGGCGCGCGCATCGACCTGCCGCGGCCGGAGCGCAAACCCGCGCCGCGTCCGGACCTGCGTCAGTATCGCATCGGCGTCGGCCCGGTGGGCGTGTTCGGCGCCAGCAATTTTCCGCTGGCCTTCTCCACGGCGGGCGGCGACACCGCCTCCGCGCTGGCTGCCGGTTGCCCGGTGGTGTTCAAGGCCCACAGCGGCCACATGGCCACCGCCGAACTCGTTGCCGAAGCCATCCTGCGCGCTGCCGACAAGACCGACATGCCCAAGGGTGTGTTCAACATGATCTATGGCGGCGGAGTCGGCGAGTGGCTGGTCAAGCACCCGGCGATTCAGGCTGTCGGCTTCACTGGCTCCCTCAAAGGGGGGCGCGCGCTGTGCAACATGGCAGCCGCACGCCCGCAACCGATCCCGGTGTTCGCCGAAATGTCGAGCATCAATCCGGTGATTGTGCTGCCCCAAGCGTTGGGCCTGCGCGGCGAACGCATCGCCTCGGAATTGGCCGCCTCTATCGTTCAGGGTTGCGGCCAATTCTGCACCAACCCGGGCTTGATCATCGGTCTGAGCTCGCCGACGTTCACTGAGTTTCAGAAACGTCTAGCGGGGCAAATCAACGATCAGCCGCCCCAGACCATGCTCAATATCGGCACGCTGGGCAGCTACGGCCGTGGCCTGAAAGCCCTGCACGCCCACGCCGGCATCACTCACCTGGCGGGCAGTGAGCAACAGGGCGATCAAGCTCATCCGCAGCTGTTCAAGGCGGACGTCAGCCTGTTGCTCGACGGCGATGAGCTGCTGCAAGAAGAGGTGTTCGGGCCGACGTCAATCGTGGTCGAAGTCGCTGATCAGTCGCAGCTCGACCAGGCCCTGCGCAGCCTTCACGGCCAACTCACCGCCACCCTGCTAGTGGACGGCGACGACCTTCAGCGCTTCAGCGAACTGACGGCGTTGCTGGAACAGAAAGTCGGACGGATTCTTATCAATGGCTATCCGACCGGCGTGGAAGTGGTGGACTCGATGGTCCATGGCGGGCCGTACCCCGCGACGTCCGATGCACGCGGCACTTCGGTCGGCACCCTGGCGATCGATCGCTACCTGCGCCCGGTGTGCTTCCAGAACTACCCCGACAGCGCCTTGCCCGACGCTCTGAAAAACGCCAATCCGCTGGGCATTCAGCGCTTGGTGGATGGAGTGGCCACGACCTCCGCCATCACCGCATAACCCCTGTAGGCCTGCGCATGCTCGCGCTGCGTCAGATCACACGCTGCTGTGGTGCCAGTAAAAATGGCATCGCGAGCAAGCTCACGCCTACAGGGCCTGTGCAGGACCGAGTGCCTGTTCAGGCGCAGCACTCTGTAGGAGCGCGCTTGCTCGCGCTGCGTCAGATCACACGCTGCTGTGGTGCCAGTAAAAATGGCATCGCGTGCATGCTCACGCCCACAGGGTCTGTGCAGGACCGAGTGCCTGTTCAGGCGCAGCACTCTGTAGGAGTGAGCTTGCTCGCGATGACGGTATGTCTGCGAAGTCTTTGGTGGCGGGTACATGCAGTCGTTCAGATACGGCCCGGACCCAGCACCCTTCTGGAACAGAATTGTGCAACGCAGGATCAACGCAACACACCCGACACCCTATAAAAACAAACGAGGTGCGCCCCATGACCGCTAACGCTATCCCGCTGGACCAACTCGACACTGACGCGCTGGAGGACAGTATTTATCGCAAAGTCAGTTGGCGCATCGTGCCGCTGTTCATCTGCTGCTTTCTGTTCGCCTATCTGGACCGGGTCAATATCAGCTTCGCCAAGCTACAGATGGCCAGCGACCTCGGGTTCAGCGAAACTGTCTACGGCTTGGGGGCGAGTCTGTTTTTCGTTGGCTATTTCCTGTTTGAAGTCCCCAGTAACGTGCTGCTGCATAAAATCGGCGCGCGCATCTGGATTGCCCGGATCATGGTGTCCTGGGGCATCGCCTCGGCCTGCATGATGTTCGTGCAGACCGAATTCTGGTTCTACACCCTGCGTTTTCTGATTGGCGTAATGGAAGCCGGCTTCGTCCCTGGCGTGCTGTATTTCTTTACCCAGTGGTACCCCGGCACGCGACGGGCACGGGTCAATTCCTACTTCAAAAGCTCCATTTGCTTATGCGGCATTGTCGGCGGTCCGATTGCAGGACTGATCCTCGGCCACTTCGACGGCGTCATGGGGCTGGCCGGCTGGCGCTGGCTCTTCCTGCTGGAAGGCATTCCGTCAGTGATCCTCGGCGGCGTGGTGTTCTGGCTGGTCAAGGATCGCATCGAAGATGCGCCCTGGCTGACTGCGCAGGAGAAAGACGTTGTCTTGTCGCGCATGGCCAAAGAGCCTAAGCCTGCGGTGTCGCAGAAGGTCAAGGACATCTGGAAACACCCGACCACCTATGTCATGTCGGCGATCTACCTGTGCCTGGTCATGGCCCTGACCGGTCTGCTGTTCTGGATGCCCCAGCTGATCAAAAGCGCGGGCGTGCTGGACACGATGAACATCGGATGGCTAACGGTCATCCCGTACGTCGTGGCGGTTGTCGGCAATTTGCTGATCGGCGCCAGCTCGGACCGTCATCGCGAACGTCGTTGGCACATGGCTGGCTGCGCGACCCTGACCGCTGTGGGCTATCTGGTCTGCGCGCTGTTTCCCGGTCAACTGCTGCCGCTGATGATCGGCATGAGCCTGATCATGACCGGCATCATCGCCTGGATGCCGATCTTCTGGACCCTTCCGCCGCGCTTCCTGAGCGGCATTGCGGCCGCGGCGGGGATCGCCCTCATCAACTCCATTGGCCAGCTGGGCGGCGTTATTGCGCCATTCATGGTCGGCCGGATCAAAGACCTCACCGGCACCGCCACGCCGGCCTTGTTCGCACTGTTTGCCGTGAGCGTGCTGGCCATCGCGCTGATCGTCTGGGGCATTCCGGCGCGGTATTACACCAAGGACGCAGCGCAGGACTGATTGCCCGGTCGACCTTAGAGGCGGCGTTTGCTCCCGGACGTCGCCTTTTGGCCTATCATTCGCGCTTTAATCCGATGCGAACGCTGCCATGACCACCACACCGCAAACCCTTCGTGCCGCTCTGCAATCAGCCCTCACGTCCCACGCCATGCTCGAAATCGACGGCCTGCACGCTTTTGAATTCACGCTCGATGAAATGCTGCAGATCGAAAGCATGGATGGCCGCGAGCGCAAGGTCTGGCGCTTTTCCCTTGCTCAGGTCGACGCCGCCGAATTCGACGCCGCCCTGCAAAGCTGGGTGATCAACGACGGCAACGCCGACCACCGCATGTTGGTGCTCGAAGCGTTCGCGGCCAGCGATGACGATGAAGAAGACGTCGAGTAAACGTCCCCCCAGCAGAAGCACGCTTGCCCGCGCTGGGGAGTAGACCTGTGCCGGTAAATTTATCTGACCCGACGCATTCGCGGGCAAGCGCGCTCCTACCGTGATCAGCGGCCTGCCATAAAGCAACTACCCCCATCGAACCGCTGTCATAGAGCTGATTCTCGCGTAAACCACGCGCCAATAACGCCAACAAGAGATCAGCCCAAATGACACCCAGAATCCTGCCCTGGCTGGCCCTCGCCAGCAGCCTCACCGTTTTTTCCGCTCAGGCCAAATCCGTGACCGACTATGACGTGCTGGTCGGGGCCTACACCGCCGGTGCCAGTGAAGGCATCTATCGTTACGGCTTCAACACCCAGACCGGTCAATTCGAAGCCAAGCCTCGGCAGGTGATCACCAGCGAAAACCCTTCTTGGCTGACCCTTTCCAAAAACCAGCGTCACCTGTTCGCCGTGAACGAAAACGGCCCCGGCCAGACCGACGTGGTCGGCAAGGTCAGCAGTTTCGCCATCGACCCGAAGACCCACGCGGTGTCATTCATCAATCAGATCGACAGCAAAGGCGACGAGCCGACTCACTCCAACCTCAGCGCCGATGGCCGCTTCCTGTTCGTTGCCAATTACGCCGTGCACCCTGATCCGGGCGGCTCCCTTGCGGTCGTTCCGGTCGGCAAAGACGGCACGTTGTCCCCCGTGGTGCAGACCGCTACCCATGCCGCCAGCAAGGTCAACCCCGAGCGTCAGGCTTCATCCCACGTTCACTCGGCGGTGCCGTCCCCTGATGGCAAATACCTGATCGCGATGGACCTGGGCGCCGACAAAATCTTCGTCTTCAACTACGACGGTAAGCAGACCCAACCACTGAAACCTGCCAAAACCCCTTCCGTCGATCTGCCACCCGGCAGCGGCCCGCGTCACTTGCTGTTCAGCAAAGACGGCAAACACGCTTGGCTGACCCTCGAAATGAGCGGGCAGGTCGCGGCGTTCGATTATCACGACGGCGTCTTCAAACGTACCCAACTGGTTGACCTTGCCAACAAGGACGGCCAGCAATACCGCGCCGCTGGCGGCCTGCACACATCGCCGGACGGCAAGTTTCTTTACGTAGCCAACCGGGGCGACGCCAATGAATTGTTGGTCTTCTCCGTCAACGCCGGTAATGGCCAGCTCAAGGAGGTGCAACGTCGGTCCGTGGAAGGCAAAGAACCCCGCGAGTTCGCCTTCGATCCCAGCGGCCACTTCGTGTTGATCGCCAACCAGAAAAGCAACCAGATCGTCACCGTGCGTGTCGACCCGAAAACCGGTGTTCTGGGTGACACCGTCCAGAAAGTTGACTTCGATTCCCCCTCTGATTTTCGCTTTCTAACTCATTGACCTTGCGCAAGTGACACCTTGACGCACCCTCCAGCCCTTTGAAATCAAGGGCTGGGGCTATCTATTAATTGAATTGATAAGGGCTAGTGGCAGAAAAGATTTTTTCTGAAAGGTCCTCGGGCGTAACTTTCATTCCACGGCCACGACGGTCAAGACTTGAAACGAAACATCAACACCGAGGTACCTATCATGAACTTCAATCTCTTCTCCATCATCGCCGCGTCTGCCATCTCCGCCACCGTTGCATTGCCAGCCAGTGCCAGTGCCGAAGTGGCAGAAAAAAAGATCAGCGCCACCCAGAGCTACACCCCGAAATACCTGCAACAAAGCGCCAACTTCTATGCGGCTCTGGATCATAAGACCCAGCAATGAATAGAAAACATGCAGTGAATCCATTCCCCGTTAACGAAACGAATGTTCAATAACGGGGAATGGATTTTTAACAAGCCACGCGCTATTGCTTCTAAAGCTCCGAACATCAAAGAACGCTTTCGCGAGCAACTTCGCCGTTACCAGGTTGAGGCGACCCACTGACCATCGCGTGTCAGACCCTGCTTCAAATGCCGGCGAGCTTGTTCGCGAAAGCGTTTAATTCCCTCCCTTGTTCCCCGTCTGCTGGATAAGCGATGGGGATTTTTTTATGCGTGAGCGTTATCAGAAGTCCAGTGCATAACTGATTCCTACGGTTCGGCCCTGTGCGTACGAAAAAGGCGCGCGTGCGGTGGCCTGGCTGAACAGTGCGTGGTACTGACGATTGTTCACGTTATAGATGCCGCCCTCCATACGTCCCACGGACAGTCGTCTCGAGCCCAGAAGATCAAACAATGTGTAGCCCTTGATAGGACGACCATTATTGTCTTTGGCCGCGGCATCGTAGCTGGCGAGATGTAATGCCTGGAGACGGATGGAGTAACTATCGGGTGCATATTCGGCAAAAACGGTGGTTTTGGCCGGCGACACGCGCGTTGCAGGCAGGTCGATCCATTTGCCGGCCTGGCGTGTTTCCCCTTTTACCCAAGAATAGGTCCCTCCCGCGCTCCAGACGTCACTCAGGCGATAGGCCACATCGGTTTCGAATCCTCGCGCCCGTTCTTTCTGGTTGATCAGCCGCAGCACGCGGTCTTGTGCGTCGTAGAACTGGGTCACGTCAGAAGTGTTTTCATAAACCGCTATCTGGCCCTGCCAGTTATTCCCATTCACCCGCCAACCCAGTTCATGGCTGTCGACCTTCAACGCTTGGGCATTGAGCTGACTAATGTCATAGGTGCTGCTGACGTCGCGCAAATAACGCTGAATGTCGGGCAATGAAAAGCCTTGGCTGAAGTTGGCAAAGATCTCATGGGTCTCGCTCAAACGGTAAACAGCGCCCAAGTTGTAGAGCGTGGCATCGTACTTAAGCGTTTCACCCGGCAAGGGCGACCAGCGCCCGGTCCGAACGATCTCGCCATAGGCGATGCTGTCACTGACCTCGCTTTCGATCCACGCTCGGCGCGTGCCTCCTCGCACGGTCCAGTCGCCCAGATCGAAGGACACTTGGCCGAACAGCGCCTTGGTGGTGGTTTCGAGATCGGGCCCCAGTTCAAAAGTGGTGCCGGTCTTGCGGTAGGTCAGACCCTCGACGTTGTACTGGTCACCCCGCTGTCGGGACCGTTCGTGATCGTAGTCAGCGCCCCACACCAGATTGCCGGTAGCGTTGCCGATGGAGGGCAGGGGAGTTTGAATAGCGGCACGCAAACCGTACACATTCTGCACGCTGTTGTTGTTGGAAACGCCAGCCTTGCCACGGCGCAGGTCAGGGAAGAACAGGGCATCGGCGCGCCGCCAGTAGCTTTCCAGCTGCAGACTCTGTTCGAAAAAGTCGCTATCGCTGTAGTCCAGATTGATCGCTTGATTGCGCGTATGAGGTTGATCTCCCAGGATCAGCGCTCTGATCGCCACGGCCTCGTCCCGGGTTTTTGGGTCCTTGCTATAACGGCTTTTTTGTTGGTCCTTATAGTCCTGCAGCGACAGCCTCAACGCGCGTTCGGCATCCAGCTCATAGCCAAATCTGGCCTGCAGATCATAGGTTTCGGTGTCCATATTGCTGCCCTGCGACGTGTCCTGCGCAATGCGCTTGCCGTTGCCGTCGAACTGATCGTTGCGCTGCGTCAGTGCAGCCGAGAGATACCCGTCCCACGGGCCGGTACGGGCTGTCACGCTCTGAAAGGCCTCGTAGGCAAAACCCTGAGACTGCATGTTATTGGCTGCGCTGATACCCACCTTGCTGCGCAATCCGAGCGTCTCGCCCTGATTGCGTTTGGTAATGATGTTGATGATCCCGCCCGACGCCCCTGCACCGTAGATGCTGCTGGCGCCAGAGATCACCTCGATTCGTTCGATGCTTTCGGGAGAAATGCTGTTCAGTTGCCGGAAATTGTCCCGCGTCGCGTTTTGCGACACCCCATCGATCAGTAACAGCAGGCTGCGACCCCGTAATGTTTGACCGAAATTGCTCATGCCTCCAGTGCCTGGCGCAAGCCCTGGCACCAATTGCCCGACGATGTCCGACACCCGACGCCCGGCAATGCTCTGCTTGCGAATCTGTGCAGCATCGATGACCTGTATGGACCCTGGAATCGACGCGATGCTTTCCCGGGTCCGCGTCGCGGAAACCACGACGTCGGAAAGATTCAAGGTGCCCGATGGCTCGGTGTTTTCGTTTTGCTCGGCAGCCGCAGGCAGGGTCACAGAGCCAAATAAAGGCAGCAGAAAGGTGAGTCGGGGTTTTGTCATTGTTGGGTTTGTCCAGGTGTTGAAGAATAAGAAGAGCAGATACCAACGGTGTGGGTGGCGCGAATGGCTCGGACCACCAAGGCGGCGATCACGTAGGTCGATGCAACGAGCCAGAAGCTGTTGGGCAGGCCTATGAAGCTCATGCCTATGCCGCCGATGAGCACACCTGCAAGAGCGCCGGCCTTGGCAGCGCTGTTTCCCAGGCCCAAGGCAAAGCCATGGCGTGGTTGTGGCAGGACGTCATCTAGGACAGCTAGCCCTCACGCCAGAAGTTCTGAAGGCAGGGTGATGGGGGAGGCAGGCTGCCCCTCGTGATGAATGAGTACCCTGCCGCCTAATGACCAGGCACTCATTCGGTGCTCAGTCAGATCTTCGAATATAAGTTTGCTAGTAGAACTTAGCCGCAGTGAGCGATTGCCATCTGACAGCAGGTTGAGTGCAGTCGCCGGAATTATTTCTTCCCTTAACAAAGCCTGCGTCAAACGTTGCAAGGCCCGTTGCGATGACTTTTGCATCGCGTGAGTTACGTTATTTTCGTTGATGTGGTGTTTCGTGAAATTGTAAGAGTTGAGCGCATCCCTCAACTGGGGCGTTATGTTATTAAGCATTAAAGCGTGTGCCGTGCTCACATCCGAGTCCTTCGGTGATCACAATCAATACCTCCTAATGTTACCAAGGACGATAATGATTATTGTTGCCTCTGAGAGCGCGCAATTTATGCCGATGAGTAGTAATTTTCTGTCATCTCTGTCCACTCAGGTTTGAAGGGCATTTCTGACAAGGTTGTGGGATATGATCAGGCCGATATCTGACGGGTATCAATCGCCTGTTAGTAACGCGCTATCGCTGTTATTGAGGAACTCAATAATCAACCTAATTGATCTTCTGAATCGCTTCACATCGTTTTCCTTAGATAGTCGGCCCGGGCATTCTGAGCGCCAGAAAAGAAACATCCCGGAGCTTACTGTCATGGCCACTGCCATTCTTCATTCACTTAAACTAGGCGCTTATACCGCCATCGCGTTGTATGTCGTATTCATCGCAGTGGTCACTATTGTCAGCCTGAATCATCAACTGAGCGCGTCCACCTCGGCGTCCGCACACACGTCTGTCGTTGCGCTTGACCGTGCGGCGGATCAGGCGAAGGGGCGTGCGTCGTGAGAGGGGCGAACTTCTGGGTGATCGTGTTCTTCGCCGTGATCAACAACGGCTGCTCGTTGCTGGGGTTCGGCGACGGGTCGGTGGGCGGCGTCGCACGGAGCATCGAGTTCAGGACCGAAGTCGCGCAGGACATCGAAATGCTGCGCTCGCAAAAGCTCAACGCAGGCAACCCGCCGCCAAAGCAGGGTGAGTTGTTTTCGACGATTTTCGAGTGGTCGGTGGTGTGATTCGCCGTACCACACATTTCTGTGCGAGTGGCTGGCTCACAAAGGCTGACGTTCTGCCGCACATCAGAGTAGGGCGAACCTGCCTCTTCGTGAGCAAGCTCACTCCCACAGGTCTAGCAAAACACGTTTATTTGCGCATGACTCGTTCGAACAACGCCGAATCCAAAAACCGCTTCAACCACCCCTGCAGCTTCGGATACGGGCTTTGCCAGAACCAGTCCGGGTCGACAAAGCAGAACTGCCGCACGAACGGCGCGAGAGCGGTGTCGGCCAAGGTCAGGCGGTCGATGATCAGAAAGTCCCGCGCACTCAATAACCCTTCTAGCTTCGCCAAAAACACTTGCCCCCGCGCGCGGTATTCGGCCTGAGTGAATTCGGGATGACGCACCGCATATTTGTAGCGGTCCAGATCGGTCTTGAAGGGCCCGTCGTTTTCCGCGATCAGCTCGGCGATCTGTCGCTGCGCCGCGGGATTGGACGCCATGGACCAGTCGTCCGGGTCATGCTGCGCCAGCGCCCAGCGCATGATGTCCAGGCTCTGTTCCAGTACCTGATCGTCCAGCACCAGAACCGGCACGGTGCCTTTTGGCGAGCGTTCGAGCATTTCCGGTGGCTTGGCCTTGAGGCTGACTTCCACAATGTCGATCTTCACCCCCGCATACGCCACGGCCATGCGCGCTCGCATGGCGTAGGGGCAGCGGCGGAAGGAGTAGAGCAGCGCGGCCATCAGGTGACTTCCAGGGTGCTGAGGCCGTTGCCTTGGCGACGCACTTGAATCTGCACCGGAATCCGCTCGTGCATTTCCTGAACGTGGGAAATCACCCCGACCTTGCGGCCCTGCGCTTGTAGGCCGTCAAGGGCGTCCATCGCCAGTTGCAGCGATTCCGGGTCCAGGCTGCCGAAGCCTTCGTCGATGAACAATGATTCGATCTTCAATGTACTCGACGCCATGGACGCCAGCCCCAGGGCCAGCGCCAGTGAGACCAGGAACGTTTCGCCTCCCGACAACGAATGCACGGAGCGCAGTTCGTCCCCCATTTCCGTGTCCATCACCAGCAGGCCGAGCATGCTGCCGCCGCGCTTGAGGCGGTAGCGGCGCACCAGTTGTTTGAGCTGGGCGTTGGCGTGATGGACCAGCAAATCGAGGTTGTAGGCCTGGGCAATCTTGCGGAATTTGTCGCCTTCGGCCGAGCCGATCAGCGCCGCCAGACGTCCCCAGCGCAGGTATTCGTCGTGAGCAGCCTTGATGCGTGCCTGCAATTCACTGTTGGCAGTACGGCGGCGCTCGTCTTCGCTGATCTGCGCACGAAGGTCGGCGCACAGTTGGTCATGGGTCGCGGCTTGAGACTGCGCTTCAGCGAGTGCCGACGCCAGTTGCTCGGCATCGCTGATGTCGCTGTGCTGCGCCTGATGTTGCTGCCACTGCGTTTCGCGCTCCTGCACCAGCACCTTACCCTGTTCCAGCGCTTTCTCGCTCTGCTGCATGCGTTGGCGTAATTGGCTGACCGCCTCGTCGCTCAGCCCCAGCAGGCTGTCGAGCGCTGCATCGTCGAGTTCGCTGTGCTGATTGCGCCACTCGCCGATCTGCCGATCGAGGTCGCCCACTTCCTGCTCCAATCCCTGCAAACGCTGACGCTCGCCCTCCAGTTCGGCCGTCAGCTTGATCAGACCAGCGCGCGCCTGCTGCAAGGCGTCAGCGGTGGTCGCTTGGGCCTGGCGCGCCTGTTCGACGGCCTGTTCCAGATGCTGTTGCCACGCGTCGGCGCTGGTCTGTTCACCGAGGAGGTCCTGCAAACGTTGCTGGATGGCCTGCTGTTGCTGCTGGCTGGCGTCGAGCCGTTGTTGCAGCTGTTGATGCTGTTGCAGCCGGCCCTGTTGCGCGAACTGTTCGCGCTCGATTTTCTGCGTGCGTTCGCTGTGTTCCTGCTGCTCGTCCTTTTGCTGGTCGAGTTGCTGGACGCGCAAGGCGATGTCGTTGTCCAGCTGCATGAAGGATTCGGTCGCGGATTCACGCCACAGCGGCAGACTTTCGGCGGGCAGCAGCGGTTCGAACTCCTGCAATGCGGTTTCGAAGGTCTGGTTGTCCAGCGAGAGATTCCGTTGTTGATCGTCCAGCAGTTTCATCGCTTGTTGGCTGGCCTCCCGCGCTTCCTGCACCTGACGTTGAAGGGATTCGGCGTCGCGCTGCACTTTCAGCAACCGTGCCTGGCGCTGCTCGGCGGCGAGGATGTCCTGTGCCAGTTGATGCAACCGCTCACTGAGCCAATCGCTGCGCTGGTCCTCGGGTTGCTCAAGCAGACGCGGATACAGCGGGTGGGCTTCCAGCTCGGGTGCCAGTTTTTGAAGTTGCTCGCCGAGCTGATCCAGCTGGGGCTTGGACTGCTTGAGCTGGTTGTTCAGCGCCAGCACTTCGGCGCGCAGTTCGGCCAGGGTTTCACTGAGCTGGCTGACCTTCAGACGCGCCGCCGCTTCTTCGCCATCGTCATGACCGGACAGCGCTTGCAGCAAGGCATCGGATTGGTGATACGGGTGATCTTCGCTGCCGCACACCGGGCAGGGCTGCTGATCGACCAGTTGATCGCGCAGTTGTTCGACGCTGGCACTGCGGGCCAAACGCTGCCGCTGCAACAGCTCGACCGTGACGTTCAACGCCTGTTGCGCGGCTTCGTGTTCGCCCTTCAGTTCCAGGCCTTTGGCGATGCTCTGCGCGCGACGTTCGGTGGCGTGCTGCTGTTGGGTCTGCACGTCCCGCAGGCGACTGGCGATGTCCTGATGCCGCTGCCACAGGCGTTCCAATGAATCGCTGGCGCTGTGCTGCTGGCGGTTGTCCTGCAACAGTTGCCCGAGGCGTTCGATCTCTTGGCCCACCGCGTCAGCCTTGACCTCGGCGTCGTCATACAGCGCCTGCAACGCACTTCGGCGCTCGCTCAATGCTTGCTCGGCACGGGTCGAGGCTTGTTCCAGCGCGGGCAATTCCTCGCGGCCTTTGCTCAGACGAGAACTGACCAACACCAGCTGTTGCAGTCGCGGACGATAGGCCGTCCACGACTGGCTCAACGCATCCAGCACTGCGCTGTTTTGCAGTTGCTCGGCGATGGATTGCAAGCGGGTTTCGCCTTGGCGCTGCTGTTCAATCCATTGATCCAGCGCTGCCTGACCTTCGTTGCTGGCCAGTCGGGCGACCTGCGCCTGTTCGCTGATCTGTTGCAACTCGGTATTCAGATGGTTGAGCTGTACCTGTTGCTGGAAGGCCTCGTTGAGGGCGGGTTTGGCATTCTGTTGCGCATCTTGTGCCTGTTGCAGAGCCGCTTGCGCAGTGGTCAGTTGCGCGTCCAGATCCGTCAACGTCGCTTGCGTCTGATTCAGCTGCTCGGTCTGCGTCTGAATGCGCGTCGCCAGCGGCGCCAGTTGGCCGTCGAGTTTTTTGCGCTGAGCGAACAGGTGCCGCTGCGGCGCCAATCGCTCCAGTTGGCCCATTTGCAGACGTTCGCTGGCGCGTTGATCCCATGCCTGTTGTGCGCTGGCCAACTGTTCGCTTGCGGCCAGGTGACTGTCGCGCAGGCGGTTCAACTCGGTGAACCACTGCTGTTTGAGTTCCAGCTGACGCAACTGCGCCTGGGCCAGCTTCAGCGCTTGCTGCGCGTCGGCGAAACGCTGTTCCAGATCGGCGCGCGGCTCGGGTTCGAGGGGCGTCAGGTTCCCGGCTTGGGCGTTGAGGGTTTTCAGCGCCTCTTCGGCCTCTTTGCTTTTGGCGTAGGCGCGACGGCCCAACTGGCTGTAAATCGCCGTGTCGGTGAGTTTTTCCAGCAGCTCACTGCGCTCTTTGTCGTCGGCTTTGAGGAAGGCACTGAACTCGCTTTGCGCCAGCATCACGGCGCGGGTGAACTGTTCGAAATTCAGGCCCAGTCGGGCTTCGAGCAGGGTCTTGTATTCGGTCTTGTTCTGGCTGCTGAGAATCTGTTCGCTGTCCAGATCGGTCAGGGTCTGACGGCTGTGTTGCAGCTTTTTCGTGGCGTTGTCGCGGGCGCGGTTGGTCTCCCAGCGGGCGCGATAGCGGCGCTTGTCGATGCCGACGAAGTCCACCTCGGCGTAACCGCTGCCGGTGCCACGGCGCAGCAGATTGCGCGGGTCACCGGTGCTGATATCGCCGTCGACTTCCGGAACACGCGACTGGCCGACATTGTTCAGCCGGGGAATCGCGCCGAACAGCGCCAGGCACAGCGCGTCCAGTAGCGTGCTTTTGCCTGCGCCGGTAGGCCCGGTGATTGCGAACAGGCCTGCGCTGGCCAGCGGTTCAGCGGTGAAATCCAGCTCGAACGGGCCGGCCAGCGAGGCGAGATTTTTCAGGCGAATGGCGAGAATTTTCACGGATGTTCGCTCTCCAGTTGCACGTCCTGAAGCAGGGTGGCGAAGTCCTGCAACGTTTGTTCATCGACCTCGCTGCCATAGCTGTCACGCCACGCACGGCTGAACAATTCCTGTGGGCTCAGTTGGTCCAGCTCGATCAGGTCGCGCTCTTCTTCGTCGTCTCGCGCACCTTTACCCGCGTATTCGGCAGCGATACGCACCAGTCGCACAGCCTTATTTTCCAGCGCCGATTCGATCTGGTTGCGCAGGTCCGGCTGCGGCTCGTCGAGCTTCACCCGTACTTCCAGCCAGGGCTGGCGGTCGACATCGGCCAACAGGTCAACGTCCGGCAAGTCCCTGAGTTGCAGCAGCAGTTCGGCCAACGGCGCCGGGCCCACACGTTGCAGATTGACGGCGCGCGGGATCAGCAGCGGCGTGACGCTGACCAACTGGCTGCCTTCGCACTCGATTTCGAGGATTTGATGCTGATAGCCGATTTCCGAGAAAGACAGCGGGATGGGTGAGCCGCTGTAGCGAATGCGGTTTTCCCCGTTGACCTTCTGCGGCTTGTGCAGATGGCCGAGGGCAACGTAGGTGATGCTTTCTCCGAAGAGGCTGGCGGGCAGGGCTTCGGCGTTGCCGATGATCAGGCTGCGCTCGGAGTCTTCAGAGACCGAGCCCCCGGCCATGTGCGCGTGGCTGATGGCGATCAGTGCCTGGCCCTTCTTGCGTTTCTGGTTGGCGGCGGCGATGAGCATTTCATGCACCTGACCGATGCCGCGCAGGTAGTTGTCGCCCAGTGCCAGGCCGGTGACTTCGGCGGGGCGCAGGAACGGCAGCGCCAGGCACCAGCCCAGGACTTTGCCTTTGGCGTTGGTCAGGGGCAGCAACAGGCGGTCGACGTCGAGCACGCCGTCGTCAAGCCACAACACGCGGCCCAGCGCGTGGGTGCGCAAACGCCGCATCAGCGGCGCGGGGAGTTCGATGCGCGAGCCGGAGTCGTGGTTGCCGGCGATCATCACGATGGTCAGTTGCGGGCTTTGATCGTGGGCGCTGACGATGAAATCGTAGAGCTGCTCCTGGGCTTTGACCGACGGGTTGACGGTGTCGAAGATATCGCCGGCGATCAGCAGTACATCAGGTTTGCGCTCGGCGAGACGGGCCAGCAGCCATTGGAGAAAACGCTGGTGTTCGAAGTCCCGCTCCTGGCCATGGAGGTTCTGGCCGAGGTGCCAGTCGGAGGTGTGGAACAGACGCATGGGGGTACCTTGGTTTAGCGGGGTTTATGGCCCCTGTGTAGGAGCGTGGCTTGTCCCGCGATCGGCGGGGAACCCGTCGTAAAACCGGCAAACGCAGTGTGTCTGGCACGACCAACGCGTCTGATTTCACGACGACTGCGTCGCCGATCGCGGGACAAGCCGCGCTCCTACAGTGTGATTGTGAATGACGTCATCATTTCGGATACAACGGCGGCAGGCTGTCTGCGCCGTTCGGGTCAATCGGTTTTTCAATGGCCGGCAATGCGCGCACGGCCTTCCACAAATCTTCGCCCAGCCACAGTTTGCCGGTTTCGCTGTAAAGCGCGCCGTTCAGGCCGTCCAGCGCATCGGACAGCGGCACGAAGCGCGCTGCCATGTCAGCCAGGGTTTCCGGCTGCTGGCGGGCCCAGGCATCCAGCGCCTGGCGGGTCGCGTGGGGGTCGTTGGCCAGGCTGGCGCGTTTCAAGTCGTCGAGCACTGTGCGGGGGCTCGGTCCGGCCTGCGCCACCCGTGTCAGCGCCGGTTGCCAACGACCGCGCCACCACAGGCCAAAGCCCAGCAACGTGGTAAAGCTCAGCAACACCGTACTCAGCTGCCACGGCCAGACTGGCGGACCGATCACCGTCACACCCGTGTTATCGCTGACCGGCGTGTCCACGGACAGCGCCGGGTTGGTGCTGACCTGCAACGTCCGGGCGGGCAGGGCGCTGTGCTCAAGATGGTCTTCCAGCGTGTTCCACCACACCAGGTCCACTGCCGGAATGTCGATGGCCCCTGGACGGCTCGGCACCAGCGCTTCGCGCTCCTCGCGGCTGCCCACCAGACCACGTTCGTTGACCTGATTGCTCAATTGCGGCTGATCGGGATAGCGCCGCAACGCGCTGACATCGGTGGCGGGCAGCGGCGGCAATTGCGCGCTGGACAGGCCCTCGGCCTTGATCACCAGCGTGCGGGTCAGCGAGTCGCCGATCTGCGTATGCGCGGGATCAGGGCTCCAGTTTTCGCTCAGGCTGATGCTGCGTGCCGGCAGCCAAGGCGTATTGGCCGGGTAATCGGCCGGTTGCGGTTTGACCTTCAGCGGCAGCGGGTCGGACGTCACGCGCATCAGTTTGCCCGGTTTCGGACTGGTGGCAACGGCCGGTTGGCGGGTCGCGTCGGCGGTGCTGACCTCAGGAATGTCTTGCACCATTGTCGCGCTGAACTCCTGCGCCGGGATGGTCAGGTCGCCACTCTGTTGGGGATACAGCGCATAGCGCATTTCAATCACGCCATGCCGGATGCCGTTGATCTGCTTTTCATAGGTGCGGGTGTCGCCAAGTTTTTCGATCCGCGCATCCGGCACTTGCAGCGGGGTCAGGTTGCTGTCGTCGAACAGCGACACCGAATGGTAAATGCGCACCGTCAGCACGGCCTGCGCCTGCACGTAGACGGTGTCTTGATCGAGGCTCGCTTCCATGAACACCGGGGCGAGTTTCTGTTCCTGGGCCTGCGCCGAGGGTTCAACCTCGACCACCTGCAGCGCAATGGGCTGGCTGATCAGTTCGCCCAATTGAAGAGGCGGAATTTCAATCGATCCGCTGTGGCGCGGCATCAGCGTGATCAGCCAGCGAGTGGTGGCGTGAACGTTGCCTTCGAGGGTGGTCAGGCTATTGAGCTGGCGGGTGTCGCGAACTTCGAAATCAGCGGCCAGCGCGCTCATGTCGGGCTTGCCGAACAGCGTGGCGTCGTCGGACTCCAGCGTCAGCTCGACGGTTTCCCCGGTGTTCACGCGCGTACGATCGACGCTGGCCTGCAACGTCGCGGCAGACGTCTCGGCCTGTGCCACGAGGGCGAACAGGCACAGCAGCCAGGCGATTACCACAGTGTGCACACGACTCATCGAGCTTTTTCCTGATGCTGCTGTTGTTCGTACCAGAATTTGCGCCGCAACAGCTCGCCGGGATCGTCCGGGATTTGCCGCAGCCACTGTTCGAGCGCCTGACGCTGCTCGCCGTTGATCGGGCCGTCGGTGGCTCGGCTGGGGGCGTGGGCCGGTTCATCGTCGTCAGGTGAAGGGGCGTTGTTGTCACTGGCCCCGGCCATCGATTGCCCGCTGTCGCTCTGATTGTCCTCGTCGCCGGGCGTCGATGACTGCGGATTCGACGCTTGCTGTTCGGCGCTGCCCGTCTGAGCCTTGTCGGCGTTGTCCGCGCCGTCGTTCTTGCCTTCGCTGGCGTCCTCGGCTGCCGCCTGCTTGTTCTGTGCCTGCATCTGTTCAATGAGCGCCTTGTTGGCGGCGGCAGCGGGGAAATCGGGCTGGCGCTCCAGCGCCTGTTCGTAGGCGTCCAGCGCTGCGTCCAGTTCCCCACTCTTGGCCAGTGCGTTACCGCGATTGTAGTGGTCAGCGGCGGTGTTGCCCTGAGCGAAGCGCTGAGCGGCGCCAGCGTAATCCCCGGCTTCGTAGAGCGCGATGCCTTGCCACCGAATGTCCTCGAAACGTTGCGCGGCCTCGGCGGGGTGATGGCGCTGGAGCAAGTGCTGTCCCTGTTGATCGGGACGTTGGAACAGGTCTTTGAAATCGAACGCGTAGCTGTGTTGCGGCATGAGCATCAGCAGCGGCAGGCACAGCACCCAGCCACGACGCCCGGCGCAGGCGGCGAGCAGCAACAACGGCAGCAACAGCCAGTAACCCTGATCCGCCCAGCTGTCGAGCTGCACGGTCTGGCCCTGACTGCGCAGGTCACGGGGCGCGTCCAGTAAGCCCAGCTCGCGCAGGTCATCGTCGGTCAGACGTAGCGAGGTGAAATGCCCCCCCAGTTCATCGGCGAAATCCTTGAGGCTGGCGCTGTCCAGGCGTGGTACCAGGATTCCGCCTTGGGCGTCCTTGAGGAAGCCGCCTTTCTCTTGCGCGACTGGCGCACCTTCGGCGGTACCGACACCGAGCAGCAGGAGCGGCGGTGCGTGCCCGGTCATGGCCTGACGAATGCCCATGCGCTCGCCGTCATTCAGCGACGAGCCGATCCACAACAGACGCCCGACGCCTAAATCGCCCTGCTTGAGCAGGTCCAGCGCCTTGCCGACGGCCAGGTCGGCGCGCTGACCGCTCTCGGGCATGATCGACGGCTTGAGGGCGTCCAGCAGGTTTTTGCTGGTACCTAGGTCGTCGGACAGCGGCACCAACGTGTGAGCGCTGCCGGCATAGACGATGATCGCGGTTTGCGAATCGCCACGGGCTTGCAGCAGGTCGAGCAGCTTGCGCCGGGCCTGTTCGAGGCGGGTGGGCGGGCTGTCGGCGGCGAGCATTTCAGGAGTCAGTTCGAGCAACACCACCAGCGGGTCCACAGGTTTCTGGCTGGTCTGTTCGACCCGCTGCCAACTGGGACCGAGCAGCGCAAGCAACGCCAGCAGCCAGCCGACGCTCAACGCGATCCACGGCAGCTTGCTTTCACGACCACTGCCGCCGCGCAGCAAGGTGGAATGAAAGGCGCTCGGCAAAATCATCTGCCAGCGGCCGACGCGTTTCTGTCGGTTCCACAGGCGCCAGATCAGCCAGCCGAGCACCGGCAGCAGCAACAGCCACCACGGCCGCAGCCAGTGAGGCCAGAGGGCGAGGAGCGAGAGGATCATCGGCGCCTCCGCAAACGCTTGAAGCGCTGTCGCCATTGCGGGCCCTGATTCAGACTCGGTTGGCGGGCCAGAAAGCGGTACAAGGGGTTTTGCGGCCAGCGTTCGTGAATCACCAGTAGCACACTCAGCACCAACGCGAACGCCAGCGGCCAGTGATATAACGCATGGGCAGGGCGGGCTTGGGTCGGTTGCTGCGTCACGGGTTCAAGGGTGTCGAGGGCCTTGCCGATCTTTTCCAACTGGAGGCCGTCGCGAGCGCGGAAATACTGGCCGCCGGTGATGTCGGCGATTTCCCGCAGGGCAGGCTCGTCGAGGTCCAGGCTCGGGTTGAGGCCAAGAATGCTGGTGGCGCCTTTGTCCGGGTCGGCGCCGATGCCGATGGGGTAAATCTTCACGCCTTCGCCTGCGGCCAGTCGGGCAGCGGTGGCCGGGTCGATCTGACCGGCGTTGTTAGCCCCGTCGGTGACGAGAATCAGCACCCGACTCTGGGCCGGACGCAATCGCAGGCGTTTCAACGCCAGGCCGATGGCATCGCCGATGGCAGTGTTCTTGCCTGCAATGCCGATGCGCGCTTCGTCGAGCCAGACGCGCACGGTCTTGCGGTCGAACGTCAGCGGCGCCTGCATGTAGGCCTGACTGCCGAAGAGAATGAGTCCCACCCGGTCGCCCTTGCGGTGTTCGAGAAAGTCCCCCAGCAGCTGTTTGACCAGTGTCAGTCGGCTTACTTCGTCGTTCTGCCAGACCATGTCCGGGTAGTCCATCGAACCGGATACGTCCACGGCCACCAGCAAATCCCGGCCACTGGCAGCGACTGGCAACGGGTCACCCAGCCATTGCGGGCGCGCTGCGGCCAATAACAGCAACAGCCAGAGCAATACGAACGGCAACTGCCGACGCCAGCCAGGCAAGTGGGCACGCGCACGGCGACCGGCCAGGCCTTCCAGCTCACTGAGAAAACTCACCTTGAGCGCTGCTTCGCCGCTGTCCGCCACCGGCAGCAAGAGGCGCAACACCCACGGCAGCGGCAGCAGGGCGAAGACCCAGGGCCAGGCGAGTTCAAACATGCTTGCGAATCCAGGTGTCGACCGACTGGGTCAGCCCGTTGATCGCCTTGTCGTCGAGCTTGCATTCGGGCTTGTAGGCGCCTTCCACCAGAATCATCCAGCGGGTGAGACCCGCCGCCGGGCAGCGGTTGTCGAGAAACGCCAGCCATTTGCGGCCGTTGAGGGTGTGGCTCTGGCTGTAGGGATAGTCGTTGCGACACAGGCGTTTGAGCAGGCCGTTGATCTGTTGCAGCCAGGCGCCTGCGGGCGCGCCGTCGTAAGGTTTGGGCATCTGCGCCAGTTCGATGAGCGCGGCTTGACGGAGCGGATCCAGCGGTTGCTCGGCGGCGTCACTGGGGGCTCGTTTGGGCAGGAACACCCGCGCCCGCCACAGGGCGTAACCCAATGCGGGCACCAAGGCCAGCACGATCCACCAACCGGGCGCGGGTGGCCAGGCACTGATCGGCGCGGGCAGGATCACCGGTTGCAGTTGGTCCAGCAGGCTCATTTCTGTTTCACCGGCTGATTGGCGTTCAGGTAATCGCGCAGTTGTTCGACCATTTCCTGTTGCGTGCTCAGCGGGATCATCAGCACCCGCAGCTTTTTCGCCAGCAGCGCCCAGCGTGCCTGCCGGGCTTCGCCTTGGGCGCGGTAGGTCTGGCGCAGGTCGGGGTTGAGCGTGTCGAGTTCCAGTTGCGCGCCACGATCGGCGAAACGCAACAGTCCTGCTGCAGGGAGCGCATGGTCCAGGGGGTCGGAGAGCGGCAGCAGCAAGAGGTCGCAATGACGTGACAGCAGCGCCAGTTGCTGTTCGGCGGATTCGGACAGGGCGCGCTCGTCACACAGGATGAACACCAGACTGCCCGGCCGCAGCACTTCCCGCGCCCGGCGCAGCGCCACGCCGAAGGTGTCACGGTCGGCCACGGCTTCCGCGTGCAGCGATTGATTGACCCGCACCAGCCGGTTGAGCAGTTGCAGCAGGCTTTGTTTGCTGCGTCGCGGCTTGATTTCATAGTGTTCGTTGTCGCCGAACACCAGCCCGCCGACCCGGTCGTTGTGACCCAGCGCGGCCCAGCCGATCAACGCCGCCGCCTGCGCCGCCAGTACGGACTTGAACATCAGGCCCGAGCCGAAAAACAGCCGGCGGCTCTGCTCGACCATGATGAAAATCGGCCGCTCACGTTCTTCATGAAACAGCTTGGTGTGAGGTTCCTGGGTCCGCGCCGTCACGCGCCAGTCGATGGTTCGCACGTCGTCGCCAGCCTGGTAGACCCGCACCTGATCGAAGTCCACGCCGCGCCCGCGCAGCTTGGAATGGTGCAGACCAATGAGCGGGCTGCGCCGGCCGGGAGAGGAAAACAGCTGGACTTCCCGCACGCGATGACGCATTTCGATCAGCTCGGCAAGGCTGATCCGGATGCCCGGTTGGGAAATCAGGTAGGGCTGCATGGGTCAGGCAACGGCGACGACGTCAAGAATGCGCTGGATCACGCGGTCCTGATCGATGCCCGCCGCCTCGGCTTCGAACGACAGAATGATGCGATGGCGCAGCACGTCGAACACCATCGCCTGAATGTCTTCGGGGCTGACGAAATCGCGACCCGCCAGCCAGGCGTGGGCGCGGGCGCAGCGGTCCAGGGAAATCGAACCGCGAGGGCTGGCGCCGTAGCCGATCCACTCGGCGAGTTCTGCGTCGAACTTGGCCGGGGTGCGGGTCGCCATGACCAGTTGCACGAGGTATTCCTCCACCGCGTCAGCCATGTACAGCCCGAGGATTTCCTTGCGCGCGGCGAAAATCGCTTGCTGAGTGACCCGTCGTTCAGGTTTGGTTTCGCCATTCAACGCCTCGCCCCGCGCCTGCTGGAGAATCTTGCGTTCGACGTTGGCGTCCGGGAAGCCGATCTTTACGTGCATCAGAAAGCGGTCGAGCTGGGCTTCCGGCAGGGGATAGGTGCCTTCCTGCTCGATAGGGTTCTGCGTGGCCATCACCAGAAACAGCGGCGACAGATCGTACGTGCTGCGTCCGACGCTGACCTGACGCTCGGCCATGGCCTCCAGTAGCGCCGATTGCACCTTGGCCGGCGCGCGGTTGATTTCGTCCGCCAGCACCAGGTTGTGGAAGATCGGACCCTGTTGGAAGACGAAGCTGCCGGTTTCCGGGCGATAGATCTCGGTGCCGGTGATGTCGGCGGGCAGCAGGTCGGGGGTGAACTGAATGCGATGAAATTCGGCTTCGATGCCTTCGGCCAGCTCCTTGATCGCCTTGGTCTTGGCCAGACCTGGCGCGCCCTCGACCAACATGTGGCCATCGGCAAGCAGAGCGATCAGCAAGCGCTCGACCAGTTTCTCCTGCCCGAGAATCTGGGTGGAAAGAAAGGTTCGCAGCGCGATCAACGCTTCACGATGTTCCATCGATGACGGTTCCTGGCAGGGTAGGCGCAGCGCCAAGACGGCGCTGAAGCTGGGGGCGTTACTTTAAAGCATCGGAGGGTTGCCGACTAACCAGCCAAAGGGTTTTTTCAGCGTTTCGAGACGTTTACCGGGTAAAAACGAGAAGTGTCTGACAGTTGCGGGCTTTCCGCCTGCCGCCGCGCGGCTGACCCGTAGTGACGTGAATCGAGGGGCCTCGTTCGAGTGGGCCGCTGGTCCGATGTGCTCCGCAGGTTTCCCTGAGCCGTGCTTAGCTTTTCACAGGGCCTTGTGCAGTGACCCATTCAAGGAAGCATCACCTCAGGATGAGTCACTGCCATGGCCAAAAAAACCGGTAAACCTGCGTCCAAGTCCGTTTCCGCGCTGGATATTCTGCTCAAGGGTGCTCGGCAGACCGTCAGCACGTCTACGTTATCCGAACAGTTCAGCTCGGTCATGAGCCTGGCCAACGCCGGCATCCCCAGGTTGATGGAGCAGAACCCGCAGATGCACATCAGCGAGGCGCGCGATCTGCACGCCCGGGCCCAGGCCATGTCCGTGGTCATTGCCCGGCAGTTCCGCGAGCAACGCCTGACTGCATCGGTGCGTCAGGCCAACCGGCCACCGACCGGCATCAAGGGGCTGGTGGACGGCCCGACCTACACCGACATGTTCAACCCGGACTGGGCCAATCATTGCCCGCCGGATGCCATAGAGGCCACGACCTCGCCAGTCGCCTATCTGGCCGATCTGTACCGTTACGCCAAAGACCTGGAGGCTACCGGCAAAAAAGACGAAGTTATCACGCTCGATCAGCGTCGGCCCGACCTCAAGGATCTGGTGCTGGACCACACCGCGCTGAACCGGGTCGAGCCGACCATCGTGCTCGTCAACGAGATCCTGGAGAAGTCGATTCGCACGCATCTGGACGGAATCGGCCTCGATGAAAAATCCGTCGATGACGCGCTGCTCGAAGCCCGCTACCCCAATGCGCTGCCGTTCGAGCGCTACACCAGCCAGATCAATTACGCGCTGGGGCGCAAGGACAGAACGCTGGGTGATGTCATTCGAGTGGCCGATCCTGCGTATCCCTATTTCAAGGAGCCGGGTGTTCACTCGTTGCTCTCCGACACGGCATTGATTCAGGACACCGGCCTGGGCCCCGTTCAGCAAGGTTTGCTGCTGGAGGCGCCTTACTTCCCTGCTGCCGATGGCGCCGGGCATCCGCTGGGCACCACGGACTGGCGCATCGACCCGCGTACGCACTTGATGACCAAAGCCGATGCTGACGCACCCACGACGTTCTACCTCGACAATTTCGGCGTGGGCGGTTTCATCGAGCTGGAGGACACCCAGACCTTTTGCCTGCGCACGGGCTTGAGCACTGAGGAGCTGGAAGCGCTACTGAGTGTGGGCGCATTTGCCCCCAGCCGGTCCGCGAACGTCACAGGCGAGGGAGAGGTCGACGCCAGTCAGTCAGGCTCGGTCTATATCAACGCAGGCCAGTCGCCGGCCATGGGCATCGAAACCCTGCCTGCCGATGCCGAAAAATCCACAGGCGCGCAGCACCGCATCACCCACCTGACCCCGGATCGCGTCGACCGCATGAACCGCATGATCCGCCTGGCACGGTGGTTGGAACTGCCCTTCGATGAAGTCGATCAACTGCTGGTGGCGTCGATGCAAGGGGAGCGGCATGCGGCACAGGCCACCCGTCGAGTGAATGCTGAAACGGTCAATCCTTGGCTGATTACGGAAAATACTCTGCGCGCGCTGGGATTGTTCCAGATCCTGCGCCAGCAGTATGACGTGGCTGCCGAGGACTTTGCGGCGCTGTTGTACGGGCTCAACGTCCACGGACGTGGCAAGACAGCCTCGCAATTCGATCGTGTGTTCAATAGCCAGGCGCTGTTTTCCATCCCGCTCAGTCTCGACGGTGAGCCGTTCACAGCACTCCCCGGGACCGAAGCCGAGCGGCAGAAAATCGATCACCTCTGCGCCGCATTGGGCATGACCTTTGAAACCTGGCGTTACGTCGCCAGGGTCGTGGAGCAAACTTACGCTGGCGGATCTTTGCGCTGGTCGCGAGAGGTGGTGTCGGCGTTTTACCGGCTGGTACGCCTACCGCGTTATGTGGGTCTGAGCACCATTGAAGCGCTGGCGCTGCTGGAGCTGTTGGACGACGGCGGCAGCCGATTGGTGGCCAAACTGGCCGGTACCACACAGATTGCCTCGCATCACGCGTCCGCCAACACCGATACCCTGAGCGTGATTCATGCGCTGGTGGACGCCTCCCATTGGGTAACGGAACACCGCTGGTCGGTCGCGCAGCTGTGCCGGCTGGTGCTGCCCTCTGCAACTCAGCCTGTGGCCACAGACGCCGAACTGGGGCTTTTGCAACAGATACAGACTCGCCTGAGGTCCGCACTTGTCACAGAAAGCAGTTTTGCGCAGGTGGGTGCTCCGGATGTATCGGTGACGCTGGAACATGATTCAGAGGGGGTAGAGCGTTATGCGAGTCAGGTCATCGACTGGATCGACGAGCTGAATAATTTCATCGACAGCGGGAACTCTGAGACCAATGCTAGAGGGCTAGTGAAATACCTGCCCGGGGAAACGGAGGAGAGCTTCGAGAGTGCACTGAGCCGCAGGGTCGAGCTAGTCATCGAAGCCAAGGGGCTGTCAGTGGCGGAACTGCACCCTAAAATCACAAATATGATCATGCGCGCTCGGGGTGCTCAAGAGGCGCTATTGATGGAAGAGCTTGCGGGCTACTTGAGCACCTCTCCGGATATCGCCAAGGCCCTGTTGTTCTGGACGGATGGCGACCGCTTTCAGTTGCTCAAGGAGGTGCTGCGGGTCTTTGGCGTGAATGCCGCTGGAACAGTGGAGATTGGCGATGACGTGTTGTTGGTGCTTGATGCGCTTTCGAAGCGGAGTGTACTTGCCAATCATCTGCAACTGAGCCCGACGTTCATCACACAGGTGATCAATCACCCAGACTGGTTCGGCGTGACCAGCACGCAGTTGTCGCTACCCTTGGTTTATTTCACCAGCCAGTACGCCACCTTGCTGCAGCTGAGCGACCAAAACGAAGACACGTTGCTCGATTACTTCCGCCTGATCCACTCGCTCTGGGGTGGTGCTACGGACGCAGACAAACGCCTGATCCGTGACAGCGCCGCCAGCAAGTTGGGTGGTCTCCTGCGCTGGGGCGTGCGCGAAGTGTTGGAAGTTGTATTTGCCCTTAACACGGAAGGGGTAGTTTCCACGCTCAAAGAGTTCGATACCCTGGCGCGGATTTGCCTGCTGGGGCTGCACACCGGCCTCGATGCCAAGTCGCTGCTAGTATTGGGTCATCTGACGCCGATCAGCCCCAAAGAGGCCTATCAACAGGCTGCGGAGATGGCCCTCGTGTGCCTTGCTCAGCCACTGCCAACTATTGGTGCGGGAGAAGTGGGACAAAGCATTTCCAGCGTGATCAATGTGCAGCCGGATTATTTGGTCGCCAATCGCCCTGAGGATTCAGCCACGTTCACCATTTCCCTGCGCGATTCAATGGACGAGCCCTTCGAGGGCATCACGGTTCGTTGGAGTTCCAATCTGGGTGAGCTGGACGTTTCGCAGACCCTTACAGATCAAGACGGGCTCAGCAGTGTCGTGCTGCATAGCGGCACCACGATGGGGGTCGCTAATGTCGAGGCCCGTTACGGGCTTGGAGAGCTGCTCAAGGCGCCTGTCGTCGCTATTGATTGCGATGAGGACAGTATTCATTTCATCGAAGGGGCTTACGAGCCCTCCAGCGCGCTGTCCAATAAATTGGAGCCGATCTACTTCTCGGTATCGATGGTCGACGATTATGGAAACAAGGCGAATGATCGAATGGTGGAATGGGTGGCGAGCTTGGGTGAGTTTCAGCGCTATCAAACTATTACGGATGGGTCCGGGTTCACAAGGGCCGAATTACGCAGCAAGCCAGCCGGAACGGCTCATGTGATAGCGCACTATAGAAATCATTCGCCTTGGGTGTTTCGCCCTGTTGAATTCATCAGCAAGCCTTATTTTCAGTACGTTAGATTCCTGAATACCGTGCTAGTGGGCGAAGAGGTTGATATCGAATGCCGACTTGTCGAGCTGGACGGTTCGCCGGTTGCCGAAGGGACTGAAGTCAAGTGGTCAGCAGATAAAAATTCATTACTCACGTCTGCCTCGGCGACCGATAGCGAGGGCCGAGCGGTGGCGGTGTTCAAAGCCTCAGTTTCGGGGGTGGTGGTCATTACCGCCAAAAGCGAGGGTGTCGAAGATAAGAGCAGTGAACAAACGCAGATGTATGAACAGGTGAAGATCGTTAGAGCTGAGCTTTCAAGTGATCGATATACCGTGGGGAGTCCGGACCCGATTGTCTTCTCCGTGTTTCTTGAGGTCGATGGACAGATCCCCCCCAGGACACCGGTCCAGTGGAGTATCGATGGTGTTCAAAAAGCGGAGACTTATTCTGCTGGCATCACCGGGAAAGCTGAATACAGTTCGAAGTTTGCTTTGGGTGAGCATGAAATCATTGCACGGGTCGGTAAGGCTGAGAAGAGTTTCACCATATTCGCTGGCCCGTGGTGCACGTTGGTCGGCACATTGGAAGGCCCTCGGGATGAGCTTGTGCCTGACCTTCTCACCTACGGTGCAGAGTACAAGCTGCATATCAAAGCCTTGGATGATGGCGGGAACCCTATTCCGGACACCGTCGTCATGTTGGAAAGTATAGGTGCTGCTCCTGAACTGATTGGCGTCAACATCAATGACATTGATCAGTGGGTTTCGATCCCTTCGGAGGGAAAAGACTTTGTCATTTCAACCGGCAGCTTCCATTCAGTTGCCTGGACCATGGGTAAGTTTGGGAAGCTTGACTTGAGGGTGAAGTCATTAAATGGAGAGCCTTTGGAAGTCAATTACCGAAAAGGCGTGGTCATGACCTTAGGGCGAGCGTGGCATTGGCGGGCCCAAACTGATTTGTTAGGGCAGTTGTGGTATGTGCCGTTAGGGTTTCCTTCGGTAATTTCTGGCTATGATTCGGAAAGAATTGCCGTTGAACGCACCAACCGGATTACTGTTCCGGCGGTAGGGTTCTCTGTAGAGAAAGATATAAGCCATGTCCTCGAGCCTACGAGCACTTACCGTATGGGGATGGGATACAACATTAACTATGGCCCGCCTAAAGGTGCTGGAGGGATCATAAGTAGTGGTGATCTCGTCAATGCAGAACGCGTCATTTCCGCTGACGGTTATATTGTGATCCAAGAAGTTGTCGATGCGGTCATTCTCTTTTAGTGAGTCATCGACTGTTATAAAAACTGCGAAGGTGCACCTCACGTCAAGGATGAACTTATCATGCCCGGCATTGTTATTCGCGAGTTGTCCGAAGCCCACCGCGACGCCCTCGTCGCCTATTACCTCGGCCAACTCGTCCCCAACGAAGACTCCAGCGCGCCCGAGAACATCATCACCCCTGACGACCTCTACGAATACCTGCTGATCGACAATCAGGTCAGCGCCGAGGTCGACACCAGTCGCGTGGCTCAGGGCATTGCCAGTGTTCAGCAGCACATCCATGCCATCTACAACGGCATGGAGCCCGGTTTCGGGGAGCTGGGGGATACCGCGCAGCATCAGCAGTCGATGCAGCAGTGGCATGAGGCGATGAGCCAATACAGCAGCTGGGCGGGGTATCAGATGCTGGTCGACTACCCGGAAAACTACCTTGACCCTTCGTTGCGCCTGGGCAAGACCGAGGCGTTCGAGGCGTTCGAGAGTGAGCTGGCGCAGGCTCGGTTGACGCCGGATAACGTGCAGAAGGCGTTGGGCAATTACCTGACCCGGTTCGAAGACGTCAGCAATCTGGACACCGTGTGCTGCTACATCGACGGGGAAAACTTTCGCCGGGCCGATTATTACTTCATCGGCCGTTCTCCTACCGATCCGTCGCAGTATTACTGGCGCAAGGCGGCGCTGGACCTGGGCGACAACAGCACCCATGTCCCGCCCTCGGCCTGGGCCGAGTGGAAGAAAATCGATGTAAAAGCCGCGGGTACGGTGACCCATGTGCGAGCCGCCGTGGTGGCGGGGCGGTTGCATCTGGTGTGGCTGGAGCAGGTGCGCGAAGCGCTGGACGCAAATGACAAACCGATCGCGGACACCTTTGTGTACCGGCTGAACGTCAGCTATTTGAGGGCCGATGGGCAGTGGAGTTCATCGATCTGTCTACGTGAACAAACCATGGGGGCGCTCGCAAACCTTGAACACAGCGGTTATGTGCTGATCGCCACCCGCGACGATCGACCAGGCTCGAAACGAGGGTTGGTGGTGGCATTCATACAGCCGGAGCAGTCCCCCGACAAGCCGGTGTACGCGCCAGGGTTCGTGCTGCAACTGAATCCGCACTGGAACCCATTTTCCGATCCTGAAGGGGCAGAGCTTAAGACGCTGATGCGTTCTCTGGTCGCTCAATCGAAAGGAGGCGCAAGGGGCGCGCAGTATCTTACGGTGGGAACCGATGCCGGTGGGAAGGTCTGGACGCTCAAGAGCGTCACGTTCAATCCCGAGGGCAATAACCTGGAAGGACGTTTGAGTCGGTATCTTGAGTTCGACGTCAAACTCAGGATGACGACGGGGTCTTTGATACTGCATGGCGAGGGCCGGTGCGAGCACCGGTTTTACATCCCAGGCGAGTTCGGTCTGGTGCCTTTGAAGGCAGAACTCGGCATCTGGAGAAATGGTCCTCGCACCGAATTTTCCATGACGTTCAACGGTTCGGCTCGCGGTCATTCGAAGAACGGGATGGATTGGGGTAACTACGCCGAGAATACAGATCCCCTGCATCTGGGTAATCCGGATGAGAGTACCGGCCTGGGTTATAGCCAGTTCATCAGCGTTCGCCAACAACGTTCCGAGGTAATCCCCACCCTCATCAAGACGGCTGACGGCGGCCTGTTCCTCGACCTCGCCGGCCTTGAACTTCCCAACCTGCGCTACGTGCGCCTCAACACCACGTTCGCTGGCGAGCTGGTGCGCAAGGCCGAACGCTCGCTGGCGGGTGTGCTGGGCTGGGAAACCCAGCACACCCAGGAGCCGCCGATCCCAGGCAGCACCGCGCCAGTCAACGTCGATTTCAATGGCGCCAATGGCCTTTATTTCTGGGAAATCTTCTTCCATGTGCCGCACCTGGCGGCCTGGCGCCTGCATCAGTCATTCGACTATTCGGGCGCCGAACAGTGGCTCAATTACCTGTTCAACCCTCAGGTGCGCGTGGCGCCGTTGTATCCGCCGCCCGAAGAGGTGCAATGGCAGCCTTACTGGACCAGCCGCCCGTTGGGGTTTGCTGACGACCCGCTGCGTGATGTCGCCGCGCCGCGCGATCCCGACGCAATCGCCTATGGCGCGCCGTCGCACTATCGCAAAGCGATTTTCATGCTCTATGTGGACAACCTCATTGCCATGGGCGATTCGCTGTATCGGCAGGTCACCCGTGACACGTTGAACGAGGCGAAGCTGCATTACGTGCGCGCGCTGTCGTTGCTGGGGCCGTTGTCCAAGGGGCGCAGCATCAGCCAGTGGGCACCGATGTCGCTGGAGGACGCAGCCAGTTATCAGGATCAGACGTTCAACGGGTTTGAAGCCTCTGCTTTTGAAGGGCTGCAACGCGACACCCCGCGCAGGGTTGAAGAGGCGCCCTGGTTGAACCTGATCGACGCTCCGTGGTTTCGCTTGCCGGTCAATACGCGGTTGCTGGACCTGTGGGATCAACTCGATGAGCGCCTGTTCAATCTGCGCAACAACCTGTCGCTCGATGGTCAGCCGCTGTCACTGGCCCTGTATGAAACCCCGGCCAATCCGCTGGACTTGTTGCGTGCCCAACTGGCCGGGAGTGCGACATCGCTGCGGCGTCTGGGCGGGCAGGGCAGCGTACCGCCTTACCGGTTCTCAACCCTGCTGCCGCGCGCCCGCGATGCCGTGGAAATCCTCATCCGCACCGGGGATCAGGTGCGTCAGGCCATGCAGTCGCAGGAGCGGGCTGATCAGGAAGCGCTCTCGCAGAGTCATGTCATCGAGCTGGCGGCTTTTGTCGAGCAGCTGGATGCACTGGCGATCGAGCAGGCCCGCAAGGCGCTGGACGTCGCCTCCGCCAACGGCGATCAGATCCAGACCCAGATCGACTATTACGATCAGTTGCTTGCCCGTGACGTCAGCGATGCCGAGCGCATCGCGGAGGGTCTGCTGCTGGACGCGACGCTGGCGCGTATGGCCGCTGCCGGGTTTCGAGCCACGGGACATGCCTTGGGCACGGCGCCCAACACCATCACTTTCACACCGGGCCCTGTACCGGTGCCGGTCCCGGGTGGCTGGAACTGGAGCGGTCCGTTCTGGAGCGTGGCGTCGGTGTTCGAGGCCATGGGGACTTTGTACTCGGACAATGCCGAACGAGCCCTGCGGGCCGACGCTCACGCCCGACGCCGTGACGAGTGGGCGATGCTCAAGGGGCAGGCGCAGCATCAGCTCGAATCGGTGCAGCGGCAAATCGAGCAGCATCAGATGCTGATCAAAACGGCGCAGACCAAACGCGAGCGCTCGTTGAAGATGCGCGAACAGGCCCAGACCCTGTACGCCTTCATGCAGAACCGTGCCACGAATGCGGCCTTGTATCGCTGGTTGCTGGGGCAGTTGTCGACGCTGTATTTCCAGGCGTACGACGCGGTGCTGTCGTTGTGTCTGGCCACTGAATCGACCTGGCAGCACGAGATCGGCGACCCTCAGACCACGTTCATCCCGGTGAACGCCTGGGTCGATAACCGTCACGGCCTGACTGCTGGCGAGAGCCTGAGTCTGGGCCTGTTGCAGATGGAGTCGGCGTACCTGGTGCGCAACGAGCGGCGCCTGTCGCTGGTCAAGACCGTCTCGTTGCGGCGGCTGCTGCAGGACTATCAGAGCGAAGACGCTTCCACGGGCTGGGCGGCGGTCATTGCCACCTTGCGCAGCAGCGGTGCGATCGAGTTCACGCTCAAGCCTTCGTTGTTCGATCAGGACTACCCCGGTCATTACCTGCGCCAGCTCGCTCAGGTGTCGGTGTCGTTGCCTGGCGTGCTCGGCCCTTATGAAAACGCTCGAGTGATGCTCACCCAGACGGCCAGCAGCTACCTGCTCAAGCCAGATCTTGGCGGCAGCAAGTACATGTATCAGCAGGCTCAGGAGTTGGACGACGGGCAGGACGATGTCGATCCGCGCTATGTGATCAGCAACCCGCGCATCAGTCAGCAGATGGCAATCTCTGGCGACCTTGAAGACGCCGGCATGTCCGGACTCAGGCCAGGCGATGAGCGCTATCTGCCGTTCGAAGGCACAGGTGCGGTATCAGGCTGGACGCTGGCGTTTCCCCGCCATGCAAGCGCCGCACAGCAGTCGTTGCTGGAGGGTCTGCAGGACATCATCGTGCACGTGCGCTATTACGCGACCGACGGTGGCAAGCCGTTTGCCGAGCAGATCAAGGGTCTGATCCCGGGCCGACGTCAGCAGACCCGCAGCCAACCGGTACAGACCAGGTCATTGCCTGCTTCCTGAGCCTGATCACACACATCAATGGACGATGAGGAATGCACCATGGACCAGTCAATCATTGGGGTTCTGGAACAACAACGGCGCGATGCGCTGGTCGCCTGGTACCTGGGGCAACTGGTGCCTCAGGCCGAGCGGCAAACGCGGGTGCTGACTGAAAACGATCTGTATGAGTACCTGCTGATCGACAACCAGGTCACCGCTCAGGTCGATACCAGTCGCGTCGCGCAGGGCATCGCGAGCGTGCAGCAGCACATTCATGCGATCTACAACGGCATGGAACCGGGCTACGGCAGCGTCGGCCAGGACACCCTGACGTTGTGGCGCGACGGCATGTCCCAGTATAGCCAGTGGGCCGGTTACCAGATGCTGGAGGACTACCCGGAGAACTACCTGCAACCAGCTCTGCGGCTGGACAAGACGTCGATGTTCAAGACCTTCGAATCCGAACTTTCCCAGGCACGTTTGAGCGAAGACACCGTGCAGAAGGCGCTGGGTAATTATCTGCAGGCGTTCGAGACGGTGAGCAACCTGGAAACGGTCGCGTGCTACGTCAACGACACGAAGTTCATCAACGCCGATTATTACTTCCTCGGTCGACAACGCACCGAGCCGTTCGCGTTCTACTGGCGCAAATCCCATCTGTATAAAAGTGAGGGGGCCGATAAAGCGCAGATGGCGGGCTGGACCGAATGGAAACCTGTCGACGCGATTACCGGGGCGCAGGTCAAGCACTGCCGGCCAGTGGTCATGGATGGCCGGCTGTATGTGGTGTGGGCGCAAAGTGGCAAGGCGGTGGTGGATAAGGAAGGCAAAAAGACCGGAACCTTCGAGTATGTCATCAACCTGGCGTATCGCCGGCTGGATGACAGCTGGAGTGTGCCGATAGAGCTGCACAGGGGCCAGGCGCCGGATGAGCTATTCGCCAACGAGCTTGACAGTATGTTCCATGTGACCAAAGGCTATCGCATGATGGCCAGCGTCGATCATCGTGACAATGACGGCGCCCGGCTGTTGGTGAATTTCGAAGCGAAAGGTTTTGCCGAATCATTGAACACTGTTCTGGTATTTGATCGCTTCATAAAGCCGCTCGACAACACCGAAGGCCTGTCAGGCATTCTCAACTACATGGCCGGGCCGGATGTCAGGCGAGTTCAGTATTGTGCGGATTTGATTGAACCTGCAGATATCAAAAGCTGGAAAATCGCTTCGGTGGTGTGGGACAGAGCCAACCCGCCAACGACCCCCGGCAACGGTGAACAGGTTATTAACAACTATTTAGAATTAGGTGCGCAATGGCTCAATGGTCGTTTGGTATTGGAGGGTTTCTGCAAAAAGCCAGTCTTGGAAAAAAAGATAAGGGGTTTTACGTTTACCTATAGCCTAATAACCCAAACAACGCCGTTTACGTGGACCGTCCATACCGCGAGCTCTGGAACGTATTGGGAAGTGGAGACAGTTATAGACAATTTTCAAACGGTTATTATGGATAGTGTAGATCTTTATTATCGCGATCAGAAAATTCATTCGTTTTCTCATGGCGACCTTAGTCTGGTTGAGAGCGGTTTTTGGGCGAATCGTTATTTTACGAGCGCGTTCATCGGGGCGGCAGGTGAGTTTGATCCATCGGATACTCCCTTTGTTTTGAAGTGGCCGAGTGGTAGGAGGGACGACGAGCGGCTTAAGGAGGAGTTTAGTGACGTCGATTACGAACCCGCAGTGATGTCGTCGGGGTTCGCGCATTACACCCATGAATGGCTTCGCCGAGCTGAGAAACTTGTGCTCAATGGTGGAGCAAGGACTGCCCCCCTTTATCACGAGTGGCCAAGCGATGCGTCACTTCAAAGGACCTATCAATGGGGTGGGGATGACGATTCAGGTGACAGGGAGAAGTTTGGTATGAACGGTTTCACCGTCATTCGCGAACCGCTGACGGAGCCGGCTCCCTGGATACCGACGAATGACGCAGGCGCCCAATACCTGGACCTGACAAATAAATCTGTCGGCGCGGGAGATGTCCGCGTGCGCCTGAATACGCTCTGCGCCAACGCCCTGAGCCGCCAGGCCAGCCTGTCACTGCAAGGCGCGCTGTCATGGGAAACCCAGCACACCCAAGAGCCGCCGCTGCCGGGCCAGACCGCACCGGTGTACCTCGACTTTTCCGGCGCCAATGGCCTGTATTTCTGGGAAATCTTCTTTCACGCGCCCCACCTGATCGCGACCCGCCTGCAACAGGAGTTTGACTACGCCAGTGCACAGCAGTGGCTGGAGTTGCTGTTCAACCCGCAGATGCGCGTGGCGCCGCTGTTTCCGCCGCCCGCCGACACCGACTGGCTGCCTTACTGGTCGTGCCGCCCACTGGGGCTGCCGGATAACCCAGCCGTGGAACTCGAAGGCCTGACCAACCCCGATGCCATCGCCCGGGGGGCGCCGTCGCACTACCGCAAGGCTATTTTCATGCTGTACGTGAACAACCTGATTGCCTGGGGCGACATGCTCTACCGTCAGGTGACGCGCGACACCCTGAACGAAGCCAAGCTGCTCTATGTTCGCGCGCTCTCGCTGCTCGGGCCGCTGACCAAGGGGCGCAGCATAAGCCGTTGGGAGCCGGTGACGCTGGATGATGCCGCTGCCGAGGAGACTCAGACATTTACCTCGCTGGAGGCGTCAATGGCCGAACGCCTCACCGGTCTGATTCCGTTACAAGGCGGTGATGCGTCTTGGTTGCGGCTGCTGGATCAGTCGATTTTTCGTCTGCCGGTCAACACCCAGTTGCTTGACCTGTGGGACAGCCTCGATCTGCGCCTGAGCAACCTGCGCCACAACCTGACGCTGGATGGCAAACCGATGCATCTGGCGCTGTATGAGGTGCCTGCCAATCCGCTGGACCTGCTGCGCGCCCAGCAAAATGGCAGCAGCTTGAGCCAGCGTCGTCTGGGCTCACTGGCCATCGTGCCGCCGTATCGTTTCCGCGCCATGCTGCCGCGGGCGCAGAATGCCGTCGAAATCCTGATCCGTTTCTCCCAGCAGGTGCTCAGCCACATGGAATCCCGAAGCCGGGCAGAGCAGGAAGAACTGCAACAGGGGCATGTGCTGGACGATCTGGCGACCTTCGCCGAACAGCTTCAAGAGAACGCCATCGACGAAGCCTCCAAGGGTATTGAAATACTCCAGGCGAACCGGCAGGGGGTCGTTGCGCGCAAACAGTATTACGACGAGCAGATCCGTCGTGATGTCAGTGAGCTGGAAGCCTCCGCTCACAGGGATCGCAATGCCGCACTGGGCAGCAACCTGATGGCGCGGACGATGGGCGTCGGAGGACACCTGGCCAACCTGGCGCCCAATCTGTTTGGCGGCGCAACGGGAGGCATGCACTGGGGCGGGCCAGCGTTCGCCGAATCCGAGGTGATGGAGGGCGCCGCCGCGGTGCTGTCCGAACTCGCTCAGCAGAAGCTGACCGGTGACATGCAGACCCGTCGCCGTGAAGAGTGGCAACACCAGGCCCGGCAGGCCGAACTTGAACTGGAGGTGCTGGATCGGCAGATCGAAGCGCAACAGGTGGCGCTGCAGTCTGCGCAGACCAGCCTGGCCCAGGCAACCAAATCCCGCGAGCAAGCTCAGTCGCTGTATGCCTTCATTAAGGGGCGCGCGACCAATGCGGGCTTGTACCAGTGGTTACTCAGCCAAATGTCCACGCTGTACTTCCAGGCCTATGACGCCGTGTTGTCCCTGTGCCTGAGCACCGAAGCCTGCTGGCAGTATGAGATCGGCGATCGCGACACCCGGTTCATTTCAGCATCGGCGTGGGTGGATAACCGTTTCGGGTTGACAGCGGGTGAGTCGCTGAAGCTTGGGTTGATGCAAATGGAATCGGCGTTCCTGAGCCGTCATGAGCGCCGCCTCGAAATCACCAAGACCCTGTCGCTCAAAGCGCTGCTCAAGGATTACGACCCCAACGCAGGCCTGGCGCCCGACGCGGCCACCGGTTGGGACGCCGTGCTCGACACCTTGCGCACCCAAGGCGAAATCGACTTTGAGCTCAAGTCCTCGACCTTCGACGCGGATTATCCAGGGCACTACCTGCGTCAATTGGTCCGGGTATCGGTATCGCTGCCGGTGGTGCTCAAGCCGTATCAGGACATTCACGCGACGCTGAGCCAGCAGACCAGCACGTACCTGCTGAAACCGCAGATCGGTAACGTGAAGTACCTGTATCAGCAGGCGGGCGAGCTGCCGGAAGGGGGCGATGATGACGTTCGCCAGGACCAGTTGGTGATCAATCCACGGGCCAATCAGCAGATCGGGCTTTCCACAGGGGTGGACGATCACGGCATGTTTCAGCTCGATTTCGGCGATGAGCGCTACTTCCCGTTCGAGGGCACGGGGGCGATCTCACGCTGGACGTTAAGCTTTCCCCATCACGAAGCGGAGGATCAACAAGCCATGCTCGACACCCTCACCGACGTGATTCTGCACATCCGCTACCTGGCAGTGGACGGCGGCAAGGCATTCGCCGCCGACGTGGAAAAACTGGTGGCGGCCGTCGAAAGTGGCGAAGTCTGGGGTCAGGCCACTTCGCTCACGTAAGTGCCGACATCCTTGAGGATGATCTTCAGTGTGGCGTCCAGCTCGGCCAGTTCGCTGGCCGGGGTGGTGTGGGCGATGTCATACGTAGTGTCCCCACCGAAGGGCTTGGCATCCTCGGCGTCTATTTCGACCTTGAGTTGCGTGGCGCTCAAACTCACTTTCAGATTCGAATCGACGTGGATGGTGTCGTCGCGGAACGTGATATCGACTTCATCCTCATCCGGAAACCGCGCAAGGAGGAACAAATCGCCGTTGCTGGCATGGCAGCACGCCAGCGCCATGTCATCTTCTTCCTCGTCGCAGGGGTTGTAGATGAAGCTGTCAGTGGTCAAGTGCATGGCGTGAGTCCTCTGGTTTGGCGCGGGGGCAGGGGAGGGATTTTGCCAGTGTTTTGCGCGGTTTGTCTGATTGGTGTTGGCTTGAGGGGTTCCCAGCCTACCTGACCAACCCCAATCCCCCTCCGAAACATTTCCCTACAACCCGATGTCCGAATATGTCGCAGCGTCGCAAGCAGGCCAGGCCCCGCTCTCGTTAAGCTGCGCAGCAGATGAACGGACATGGGCCGAGCCTGCCTGGGCAGACGCCCATCGACCGTCATTCGGGTCAATCGAATGTGACGACGCACACACGACGAGCGTTACTACTAGGGCATGTGGTCACGAACGGCGCCTTGTCACGATCTGCCGACTATCATCGAACAGGCGCAAGCGTGGCATACACATGCAGCACGACCCTGACACACGCATCTCTCCTATATAAAAGCCAAGCCAAGCGGAGTACCACAGATGGCGTTCTTCACCGCAGCCAGCAAGTCCGACTTTCAGCATCAACTGCGAGCGGCACTGGCTCAGCACATCAGTGAACAGGCACTGCCACAAGTGGCGCTGTTCGCCGATCAATTCTTCGGCATCATTTCCCTCGACGAACTGACCCAGCGCAGGCTGTCCGACCTGGCCGGATGCACGCTGTCAGCATGGCGTCTGCTCGAACGCTTCGAACACAGCGCCCCTCAGGTGCGCGTCTACAACCCCGATTACGAGCGTCACGGCTGGCAATCCACCCACACCGCCGTCGAGGTGTTGCACCACGACCTGCCGTTCCTCGTCGATTCGGTCCGCACTGAACTGAATCGCCGCGGTTACAGCATCCACACGCTGCAAACCACCGTCTTGAGCGTGCGCCGGGACGAAAAGGGCCAACTGGTCGAACTGCTGCCAAAAGGCACGACCGGTGACGACGTCCTGCAAGAATCGTTGATGTACCTGGAAATCGACCGCTGTGCCAACGCGGCCGAGCTGAACGTGCTGGCCCGCGAGCTGGAGCAAGTGCTGGGCGAAGTGCGGGTTGCCGTCGAAGACTTCGAACCGATGAAAGCCAAGCTGCATGAGCTGCTGGCCGGCGTCGATGCCATCGACTACAACGTCGATCCGGACGAGAAGGCCGAGGTCAAAGTGTTCCTCGAATGGCTGGTGAACAACCACTTCACCTTCCTCGGCTACGAAGAGTTCACGGTCGAGGGTGGCGCCGAAGGCGGCCAACTGACCTACGATCCGTCGTCCTTTCTTGGCCTGACCAAACTGCTGCGTGCCGGGCTCACCACCGAAGAGCTGCACATCGAAGGCTATGCAGTGAACTACCTGCAGGAGCCGACCCTGCTGTCGTTCGCCAAGGCCGCCGCGCCAAGCCGCGTGCACCGTCCGGCGTATCCGGATTACGTGTCGATCCGCCAGATCGATGCCAGCGGCAAGGTCACCAAGGAATGCCGCTTCATGGGCCTTTACACGTCGTCGGTGTATGGCGAAAGCGTGCGCGCGATCCCGTACATCCGCCGCAAGGTCGCCGAAGTCGAGCGTCGTTCCGGCTTCGACGCCAAGGCCCACTTGGGCAAAGAGCTGGCGCAAGTCGTTGAAGTGCTGCCCCGCGACGATCTGTTCCAGACCCCTGTGGATGAATTGTTCACCACCGTCATGTCCATCGTGCAGATCCAGGAACGCAACAAAATCCGCGTGTTCCTGCGCAAAGACCCGTATGGCCGCTTCTGCTACTGCCTGGCTTACGTGCCGCGTGACGTCTATTCCACCGAAGTGCGCCAGAAGATCCAGCAGGTGCTGATGGAGCGCCTGAAGGCCAGCGATTGTGAGTTCTGGACCTTCTTCTCCGAGTCGGTGCTGGCCCGTGTGCAGTTGATCCTGCGTGTGGACCCGAAAGTCACCCTCGACATCGACCCGCAACAACTGGAAAACGAAGTCATCCAGGCCTGCCGTTCGTGGAAGGACGACTACGCCAGTCTGGTCATCGAAAGCTTTGGCGAAGCTCAGGGCACCAACGTGCTGGCTGACTTCCCGAAAGGCTTCCCGGCCGGTTACCGCGAGCGTTTCGCCGCGCATTCCGCTGTGGTCGACATGCAGCACCTGTTGAATCTGTCCGAGACCAACCCGCTGGTCATGAGCTTCTATCAGCCGCTGTCGGGCGACAAGGCACAGCTGCATTGCAAGCTGTACCACGCCGACACCCCGCTGGCGCTGTCCGACGTGCTGCCGATTCTGGAAAACCTCGGCCTGCGTGTGCTGGGTGAATTCCCGTATCGTCTGCGTCACACCAACGGTCGCGAGTTCTGGATACATGACTTCGCTTTCACCTACGGCGAAGGCCTGAAGCTGGACCTGCAACAGCTCAACGACACGCTGCAGGACGCCTTCGTCCACATCGTCCGCGGGGAAGCGGAGAACGACGCGTTCAACCGTCTGGTGCTGACCGCCGGGCTGCCATGGCGTGACGTGGCGCTGCTGCGCGCCTATGCCCGCTACCTGAAACAGATCCGTCTGGGCTTCGACCTGGGCTACATCGCCAGCACGCTGAACAACCACGCCGACATTGCCCGTGAGCTGACCCGGCTTTTCAAGACCCGTTTCTACCTGGCGCGCAAGCTGTCCGGTGGCGATCTGGACGACATGCAGCAGCGTCTGGAAACCGCGATCCTCTCGGCCCTGGACGACGTTCAGGTGCTCAACGAAGACCGCATCCTGCGTCGCTACCTTGACCTGATCAAGGCGACCATGCGCACCAACTTCTACCAGACCGACGCCAACGGCCAGAACAAGAGCTACTTCAGCTTTAAGTTCAATCCGCGGCTGATCCCCGAGCTGCCGAAGCCGGTACCGAAGTTCGAAATCTTCGTCTACTCGCCACGCGTCGAAGGCGTTCACCTGCGCTTCGGCAACGTCGCCCGTGGTGGCCTGCGCTGGTCGGACCGCGAAGAAGACTTCCGCACCGAAGTCCTGGGTCTGGTCAAAGCCCAGCAAGTGAAGAACTCGGTGATTGTGCCCGTGGGCGCGAAAGGCGGGTTCCTGCCCCGTCGTCTGCCGACCACCGGCACCCGCGACGAGATTCAGGCTGAAGCGATCGCCTGCTACCGCATCTTCATTTCGGGCCTGTTGGACATCACCGACAACCTCAAAGAGGGCGCGCTGGTTCCGCCTGCCAACGTCGTGCGCCATGACGACGATGACCCGTATCTGGTGGTCGCGGCGGACAAGGGCACCGCCACCTTCTCCGACATCGCCAACGGCATCGCCATCGACTACGGCTTCTGGCTGGGCGACGCATTCGCTTCCGGTGGTTCGGCAGGTTACGACCACAAAAAAATGGGCATCACCGCCAAGGGTGCGTGGGTCGGCGTTCAGCGCCACTTCCGCGAGCGCGGCATCAATGTCCAGCAGGACAGCATCAGCGTGATTGGTGTCGGCGATATGGCCGGTGACGTGTTCGGTAACGGCCTGTTGATGTCCGACAAACTGCAGCTGGTGGCGGCATTCAACCACCTGCATATCTTCATCGATCCGAATCCGGACCCGGCCAGCAGCTTCGCCGAGCGTCAGCGTCTGTTCGACCTGCCGCGTTCGGCCTGGACCGACTACGACACCAGCATCATGTCCGAAGGTGGCGGTATCTTCCCGCGCAGCCTGAAGAGCATCACCATCACCCCGCAGATGAAAGCGCGTTTCGATATCAGCGCCGACAAACTGACCCCGACCGAGCTGATGCACGCATTGCTCAAGGCGCCGGTTGACCTGCTGTGGAACGGCGGCATCGGCACCTACGTCAAGGCCAGCACCGAGAGCCACGCCGACGTGGGCGACAAGGCCAACGACGCCCTGCGCGTGAACGGCAACCAGCTGCGCTGCAAGGTGGTGGGCGAGGGCGGTAACCTGGGCATGACCCAACTGGGCCGCGTCGAATTCGGCCTGCTGGGCGGTGCGACCAACACCGACTTCATCGACAACGCCGGTGGCGTGGACTGCTCCGACCACGAAGTGAACATCAAGATCCTGCTCAATGAAGTGGTGCAGGCCGGTGACATGACCGAGAAGCAGCGCAACCTGCTGCTCGAAAGCATGACCGACGAAGTCGGCAATCTGGTGCTCGGCAACAACTACAAGCAGACGCAAGCCCTGTCGCTGGCGGCCCGTCGTGCCTATGAGCGCATTGCCGAGTACAAGCGCCTGATGAGCGACCTGGAATCCCGTGGCAAGCTGGACCGCGCCATCGAGTTCCTGCCCGCCGAAGATCAGATCGCCGAGCGCGTCGCCGAGAAGCAAGGCCTGACCCGCGCCGAGCTGTCGGTGCTGATCTCGTACAGCAAGATCGACCTCAAGGAAGCGCTGCTGGAGTCCCGCGTCCCGGACGATGATTACCTGGCCCGCGACATGGAAACCGCCTTCCCGCCGTCCCTCGGCGCGAAGTTCTCGGACTCCATGCGGCACCACCGTTTGAAACGTGAAATCGTCAGCACCCAGATCGCCAACGACCTGGTCAACCACATGGGCATCACCTTCGTGCAGCGACTCAAAGAGTCGACCGGCATGAGTGCGGCCAACGTGGCCGGTGCCTACGTGATCGTGCGTGACATCTTCCACCTCCCGCACTGGTTCCGTCAGATCGAGGCGCTGGACTACAAGGTTCCGGCCGAAATCCAACTGGCGCTGATGGACGAACTGATGCGCCTGGGCCGTCGCGCCACCCGCTGGTTCCTGCGCAGCCGTCGCAACGAACTGGACGCCGGCCGCGACGTCGCGCACTTCGGGCCGCACCTTGCAGCGCTAGGCCTGAAGCTGGACGAGCTGCTCGAAGGTCCGCCGCGCGAAGTGTGGCAGGCGCGTTATCAGGAATACGTCGAAGCGGGCGTACCTGAGCTGCTGGCACGGATGGTCGCGGGCACCACGCACCTGTACACGCTGCTCCCGATCATCGAAGCCTCCGACGTCACCGGCCAAAATGCGGCAGACGTGGCGAAGGTGTACTTCGCGGTCGGTGGCTCGCTGGACGTGACCTGGTACTTGCAGCAGATCAGCGCATTGCCGGTGGAGAACAACTGGCAGGCCCTGGCGCGTGAAGCGTTCCGGGATGACATCGACTGGCAGCAGCGGGCGATCACGGTCTCCGTTCTGCAAATGCCTGACGGTCCTGCGGACGTGGAGGAGCGCCTCAATCTGTGGCTGGAGCAGCACGCCTCGATGGTCGAGCGCTGGCGCGCCATGCTGGTCGAACTGCGTGCAGCGAGTGGCAACGACTATGCGATGTATGCCGTGGCCAACCGTGAGCTGCTGGATTTGGCCATGAGTGGGCAGACGGCTGTGGTTTGAGCCGTTAGCTGAGTGGTAAAGAGAAGCCCCGGGTCGAGAGATTCGGGGCTTTTTTGTGCATGGCTTGATTACGTAAAAGATTCGCTTGATGGGCCACATGGATGCGCTTTACGCCATTCGTGAGCAAGCTCACCCCCACATTTTTTGCAACGTGCCATGGTCTGATAAACCGACTGGTGGGCTTTGATTCATGGCACTGGATCTTAAGCGAAAGCAACAAGCCGACAACGGGGTCTTTCAGGCTGCGGCACGATGCAAAAGATCCGGGAGTGAGCGTGCTCACGAAGGGCCCGCAGGGCATCTCTGTAGCGCCATCACGTCACCCATTTCTCCCTCCCAAGTCAGATCCTCAAACCCGCCTCTGTAGTCCCTTTCTGAAAACCTCGCAGTCCCCCCTTTTTGTGTTTCAGCGCCCAGACAGACGCGTTTCAACCCCCTAGATTCCGCGTTTTTTTAGCGCGGAACACGGAATGTCAGACGCCCTTTGGGCTGCCCGTCAGGGCGATGCCCTTGCTCACACCTCAGTCCTGGCCGACGTGTTTGGCGGTGCCCTCGAAGTGGTTGCCACCGTGGCAGTCGGTGCGCTGGTCACCTCCGCAATCGTGGCCGCTGCAGGGGTGACGGTTGCCACGGGAGGACTAGGCGCCTGCGTCCTGGCCGCAGTGGTGGGCGTGGCGGTGACCGTGGGCATGCAGGTCACGGGCGCGGACAGCCATCTGAGCGAACTCTGCCAGGGCCTCGCCAACGACCTGTTCCCGCCCACGGTCTGCGCGTACATCAGCAGCGGCTCCCCCGACGTGTTCATCAATGGCCTGCCCGCCGCACGGGCTGCGGGGGCTATTGCCGACGCGCCGCCTGATTTGCCCGAGGACGCAGCGCCCGAAGGCACGTTTCTCGACATGGCCGCTGGTTTCTTCTCCGAGCTGTGGCGACCCACCGTCGCGACCCCCGATCCCGCCGCCGTACCGCTGCCCAATGATCAGATCACCTGCGGCAAACACCCCGGCACCCCAGGCCAATACCTCGCCGAAGGGTCGAGCACAGTGTTCATCAACGGCCAGCCCGCCGTGCGCAGCGGCGACCGCAGCACCTGCGACGCCACGGTGGTGGCCTCCGGGCTGATTTCCCCCAACGTGCGCATTGGCGGCGGCAAGGCCGTGGTGCGGACCGTCCGCAGCGGCAAGACGCCGGGGATTGGGCTGGCCGTTTCGGCGTTGATGCTGCTGCGCGGACGACCTGTGAAATTCGTCAGCAACCTGCCGTGCCTGCTGATCGGCGGTGCCGCGGGGTATGCCGTTGGCGCGGTGGCCGGTGCGCTGGGCCGAGCGGTCTCAGGGTCGCCGAATCCGGTGCACGCCGGCACTGGCGCCAAGGTCCTGGGCGGTGCTGAAGAGCTGGACTTCGTGCTGCCAGGCGTGCTGCCGATCGAGTGGCAGCGCTTTTACAGCAGTCGGGATGCGCGGCGCGATGGGCTGTTCGGCGCCGGATGGAGCGTAGCGTTTGAAGTCGCTGTCGAGGTCGAGGCCCTCGCAGAAGGTGGCGAACGACTGACGTATGTCGACGAACAGGCACGGCGCATCGACATGGGCACGCTGGCGCCGGGGAGCGCAGTGTTCAGTCCGGGCGAAGGCTTGGCGGTCAAGCGGCATAACGATGGGCGGGTGCTGATCGAGAGCGAAGACGGGGTGTATCGGCTGTTCGAGCCCAACCTCGTCCATCCCCCTCGCCTGCGCCTGAGCCAACTCGGCGACCGCAACGACAACCGTATTCATCTGCTGTACGACGCCGACGGACGTCTTGCACATCTGCACGACACCCTCGATGGGGTGCGCGTGAGGTTGGTCTATTCGCCGCAGTGGCCGACGCGGGTGGAACGTGTCGAGCGGGTGTTCGACGACGCCTCCTCAGAGGTATTGGCGTCGTACGCCTATGACGATCAAGGCGATCTGAGTCGGGTGCGCGACGCGCTGGGCAAGGTGCAGCGGCGGTTCAGGTATGACGCCCATCAGCGCATGGTCGAGCATCAGTTGCCCAGCGGGCTGCGATGTTTTTATGAATGGGCACTGGTCGAGGAGCGCGAGTGGCGCGTCGTGCATCACTGGACCGATGACGGGGATGAATACCGCTTCGCTTATGACCTGAGGGCTGGTGTCACTGTCATTACCGACGGTTTGAATCGCCGCAGCGTTCGACACTGGAACGCCCAACACCAGATCACCAGGTGCACCGATTCCCTTGGCCAAACGTGGCAGTTCTCCTGGAACGACGAGCGTCAGCTACTCAGCGCCACTGACCCGCAGCAAGGCCGGTGGACCTTTGCCTACGACGAAGCGGGCAACCTGACGTCAACCGAGGATCCCCTTGGGCGCATCGAGTCCACCCACTGGCTGGAACACTGGTCGCTGCCAAAGGTGGAGATCGACGCCGCCGGCCACTCGTGGCAGTACCGCTACGACGCACGGGGCAATCGCACCCACGAAGTCGATCCCCTGGGGCATGTCACCCGTTATCGCTTCGACGAGCGCGGGCGGGTCATCGAAATTCTTGATGCCAGCGGCAAACGCAAAACCCTGCGCTGGAACGAGTTCGGGCAACTGACCGATTACCTGGACTGCTCGGGTTACAAGACTGAATTTCGCTATGACCGGCGCGGGTTTCTCGACCGGCGCACCGATGCCCTCGGCGAGCGCACGCAGTACACGCATGACGCGCAGGGCCGTCTGCAACTGCGCGAATCACCGGTCGGCCGCGTCGAGCGTTTTCTGCATGACGGCAGCGGTTTGCTCATCGGTTATGTCAACGCCGCCGGGGAAATCACCCGCTACGGGTACGACCGACGCGGACGGTTGCGGCGGCGTCAGGATCCCCACGAGCGCTCGGTTGAGTATCGCTACGACGCCTATGGCCGACTCGAAACGCTGACCAACGAAAACGGCGAACGCTACGGGTTTGCCTGGGATGCGGCGGATCAGCTGATCGCCCAGCAGGAGCTGGACGGCAGCCAACGCCAGTATCGATACGACGCGCTGGGCAATGTGGTCGGCATCACCCACGTGGCGGGTCAGGACGCCATCGTTCACACCTTCGAGCGCGATGCCGTCGGGCGTTTGATCGCAAAAGTGACCGACGATGGCCGCACGGCGTATGCCTACGACGGGCTTGATCAGCTACTCAACGCCGAGTTTACGTCCCTCGACGGTGAGCAAAGCCACGTCAGCTTTGTCTATGACGCCCTTGGCCAACTGCTCAGCGAAACGACCGAATCGGGCACCGTCCTTCACCGCTACGACGAACTCGGCAACCTGATCCAGACCCAAACCCCCGACGGGCGCTGGATCAACCGCTTGCTCTACGGCAGCAGCGGCCACCTGCACCAACTCAACCTCGACGGCCAGGTGGTTTGCGATGTCGAGCGCGATCGCCTGCACCGCGAAGTGCTGCGCACCCAGGGCCAGCTCCACACCCGCAGCGCCTACGACCGCAGCGGCCGCCTGCATTCACGCGCCCGCCGACACGACAGCCGCCCGCGGCCTTTGCCCGCCGACAGCACAAAAACCTACGAATACGACCTGACCGACAACCTCATTGCCCGTGTCGAGCAGCAGCGGCATGGCGAACATCAGACCCTGTACGGCTACGACTCCAGCAGCCGGATCATGACCGCTCAGGACAGCGTCAGCCGGTTACTGGAGCGGTTTGCCTACGACCCCGCCGCCAACCTGGTGGGCGGCGAATCCGCCAAGACACGGGTCACCCATAACCGATTGCTGACCTGGCAGGACAAGCACTACCGCTACGACAGCTTCGGACGCCTGAGCGAAAAACGCAGTATCCGGCGCGGCCTGCAACGCTTCGTCTACGACGCCGAAAGCCGCCTCATCGAAGTGCAAAACCCCGACCGCCACGTCGTGCGCATGACCTACGACCCGCTGGGCCGGCGCATCGGCAAGACCCTGCACCACCCCAACGGCCAGATGCTTAGCGAAACGACATTCATCTGGGACGGCCTGCGTCTGCTGCACGAAGCGCAAAACGGCCTGCCCACCCTGTACCTCTACGCCGACGACAGCCACGAACCCCTGGCCCGCGTCGACGGCCGAGGCGAACACCAGACACTGCGCTACTACCACAACGACCTCAACGGCCTGCCCGAACAACTTACCGAACCCGACGGCCACCTCGTCTGGCACGCCCGCTACCTGGCTTGGGGCAACACCACACAAGAAACCCGCGAGCCTCACTTCCTCGAACAGCAGAACCTGCGCTTTCAGGGCCAATACCTTGATCGCGAGACCGGACTGCACTACAACACCTTCAGGTACTACGACCCGGACATAGGCCGCTTCACCACCCCCGATCCGATCGGATTGGCGGGCGGACTGAACCTGTACCAGTACGCGCCGAACCCGGTGGGGTGGGTAGATCCGTGGGGGTGGAGTTGTGTTCGGGTTCGGCATTACACGAGTCGAAATGGTCTAAAGGGAATTAAAGAGAGCGGATATATAAAAGCGAATGACAACAATAATGTCTACCTTGAACTCGCGAGTAGGAAACCTCTGAACGAAGTGGCCGTGAGAGACAAATACCAGCTCGACAAGAATAAGGGGCGTGACTATGTGGAAACTGACGCGCCCGAGGAATTACTCAAATGGGTGAGAAATCCCAGATATCACAGGCTCGAGTTAACTGTTAAAGGTGATTTGCGGCTAAGCAATCCTGAGTTTATTAAAAGGAAATGAAATGCTAGACAAAAATGAGATGATCGAACTTTCCGGTGGCGAAGCCATACTAATCATTAAAGAGGTTGAATATTTGTTAATCTCCTTAAATAAGATTGCTGAATATTACTATAACGACGAACGCACTATATCCATCGAGCAAACGGGGATTGACTACGCACTTGAAACGACACGCTTTATTGATCAAAGTCAAATAACGCGTCGATTGGCCAAGATTAGGCGGATAGTTTCGGAAAAGTTTGATAACACGCTGGGTAGCGATGATATGGATGACATTGAGCGGGAATTAGAGATAATGAAATACTGGGAGCGGCCTGGGGACTAGTTTTTAGGCATGGCGCGAAGATATATCTAAGCAAGAGGTTGCCAGGCAGTACAGAGGCACAATTGGATACAACTGCGGCCTGAATAATTTTGGAGTGCCAATATGGGCATGATAGACATTGTTTCCAGAAATTATTTCTTAAAGTATCTATATCCGAACGGCCTGATTGACGACCTGTTAATCGGAAGACTGGGATTCGATTGCGAAAATAAATTTTGTGTCAATTTTCATACGAAACAGCAGCCAGCCATTGAGGTAAAAAAATGGGGAATTTGGGGAAAAAACTATGACGTCATAGTGATCTGCCTACAGGGCCAATGGGTGAAAGATGTGGCCATTTCGAATTGGGAGCATATTGATTTCGCCCCGGTAACTTGGAGTATTGATGGAGATAATAAAACTTTTCGTAGCCGTGGAGATGGGTGGGAGGTATCTCTGACCTTCGGAGACTTGATTTTCCAGGGATGTCGAACTTACATTTGGTAAATCGACCTCACATAGGCCCAAGACCATTGCACTCTCCCAAAGGCTTATAAGTATAATAGACTTCATTTATCATGATATTTTTTGAGGAGATTATATTCTAAAGCGCTATCAAATAGAGTTAGCGTTGGACAATTCTGCTTGAAAGATGCTGGCAACTTGGGGCCGCGATTGGTTGCACTATTACGGTAGATAGGGTCGTGGAACAGATGATGGAGTTCCCCGTATCACCTCATGAAAACTCTCGACCCATTTGCTGGACAGTGGATGTGCTTTATTTATTGTGTATTCAATATTTCCCTATACGGGTGAAACGTTAGTCGCAATTGATAGTTTGATGCATCAACATATGAAAAAACGCAGGCGCTGTAGGTGTTTTCTATCGGGTGGTAGATTCTATCGATAAAATCAAGCGTTGGTGAATGGCTTTACTTGTTACCATGCCGACGAACGCCGTCAGGGCTTACTTTATTTGATACATAAAAAACCCCGCCGAAGCGGGGTTCTTTCAACGCGGTGTTTCGATCTTACGCTTGAACAACCGGGATGTTGGCGTTCGCGGCGGATTCACGGAACTCGGCGATTTGGTCGAAGCTCAGGTAGCGGTAAACGTCGGCAGACATGCTGTCGATTTTGCCCGCGTAGACCATGTACTCCTCGACGGTCGGCAGGCGACCCAGGATCGAAGCGACGGACGCCAGTTCGGCCGACGCCAGGTAGACGTTGGCACCATCGCCCAGACGGTTCGGGAAGTTACGGGTCGAGGTCGAGACCACGGTGGCGTTCGGGTTGACGCGTGCCTGGTTACCCATGCACAGCGAGCAGCCTGGCATTTCCATGCGTGCGCCAGCCTTGCCGTAGATGCCGTAGTAGCCTTCTTCGGTCAGTTGGTGAGCGTCCATTTTGGTCGGCGGCGACAGCCACAGACGGGTAGGCAACTGACCTTTGACTTGATCCAGCAACTTACCTGCGGCACGGAAGTGACCGATGTTGGTCATGCACGAACCGATGAACACCTCGTCGATTTTCTCGCCAGCAACGCTGGAGAGCAGACGGGCGTCGTCCGGGTCGTTCGGCGCGCAGAGCACAGGCTCTTTGACGTCGGCCAGGTCGATTTCGATGACTTCAGCGTATTCCGCGTCTGTGTCGGCTTCCAGCAGCTCAGGATTGGCAATCCAGGCTTCCATCGCCTTGGCGCGGCGTTCCAGTGTACGTGGGTCGCCGTAGCCTTCCGCGATCATCCAGCGCAGCAGGGTGATGTTGGAGTTCAGGTACTCGGCGATCGACTCTTTCGACAGTTTGATGGTGCAACCGGCGGCCGAACGTTCTGCCGAAGCGTCGGACAGTTCGAAGGCTTGCTCGACGGTCAGGCTTTCCAGACCTTCGATCTCCAGGATGCGACCCGAGAAGGCGTTTTTCTTGCCTTTCTTCTCGACAGTCAGCAGACCTTTCTGGATCGCGTAGTACGGAATGGCATGAACCAGGTCACGCAGGGTAACGCCCGGTTGCAGCTTGCCTTTGAAGCGGACCAGGATCGATTCCGGCATGTCCAGCGGCATGACGCCGGTGGCGGCGGCGAACGCAACCAGGCCGGAACCGGCCGGGAACGAAATGCCGATCGGGAAACGGGTGTGCGAGTCACCACCGGTGCCGACGGTGTCCGGCAGCAGCATGCGGTTCAGCCAGCTGTGGATAATGCCGTCGCCCGGACGCAGCGAAACGCCGCCACGGGTCATGATGAAGTCAGGCAGGGTGTGGTGAGTCTTGACGTCGATCGGCTTTGGATAGGCCGCGGTGTGGCAGAAGGACTGCATCACCAGATCAGCGGAGAAGCCCAGGCACGCCAGGTCTTTCAGCTCGTCGCGGGTCATCGGACCGGTAGTGTCCTGAGAACCGACAGTGGTCATCTTCGGTTCGCAGTAGGTGCCTGGACGGATGCCGTCGGTGCCGCACGCCTTGCCGACCATTTTCTGCGCCAGGGTGAAACCCTTGGTGCTGGCAGCCGGGACTTCTGGCAGTTTGAACAGGGTCGAAGGCGGCAGGCCGAGTTCGGCGCGCGCCTTGCTGGTCAGGCCACGGCCGACGATCAGCGGGATACGACCGCCCGCGCGGACTTCGTCCAACAGCACAGGGGTTTTCAGTTCGAAAGTGGTGATCACTTCGTCGCTGTCATGCTTGGTGACTTTGCCTTCGTATGGGTAAACGTCGATCACGTCGCCCATGTTGATGTTCGACACATCGAATTCGATCGGCAGCGCGCCCGCATCTTCCATCGTGTTGTAGAAGATCGGTGCGATTTTGCTGCCGAAGCAGAAGCCGCCTGCGCGCTTGTTCGGCACGTAAGGGATGTCGTCACCGAAGAACCACAGCACCGAGTTGGTGGCGGATTTACGCGAGGAGCCGGTACCGACCACGTCACCGACGTAAGCGATAGGGAAGCCCTGGCCGCGCATTTCTTCGATCTGCTTCATCGGCCCGATGGCGCCCTGCACGTCAGGGACGATGCCTTCACGAGCCATCTTCAGCATGGCCAGGGCGTGCAGAGGGATGTCAGGGCGGGACCAGGCATCCGGTGCAGGCGACAGGTCGTCGGTGTTGGTTTCGCCGGTGACCTTGAACACGCGCAGGCTGATTTTGTCAGCCAGGGTCGGACGCTTCTGGAACCACTCGCCATCGGCCCAGGACTGCATCACGCCTTTGGCATGTGCGTTGCCGTTCTTGGCTTTTTCAGCGACGTCGTGGAAGGCGTCGAACATCAGCAGGGTGTGCTTCAGTTGCTCGGCAGCGACCGGCGCCAGCTCGGCGTCGTCCAGCAGTTCGACCATGGTCACGATGTTGTAGCCGCCCTGCATAGTGCCGAGCAGTTCTACAGCGCGTTTTTTATCCAGCAGAGGGGAGGAGACTTCGCCCTTGGCCAGAGCGGAGAGGAAACCGGCTTTGACGTAGGCAGCTTCGTCAACGCCCGGCGGAACGCGGTTGGTGATCAGATCAAGGAGGACAGCTTCTTCGCCAGCCGGTGGGTTCTTCAGCAGCTCGACCAGGCCTGCGGTTTGTTCGGCGTTAAGCGGCTGGGGCACGATACCCTGGGCGGCACGCTCTTCGATGTGTTTACGGTAGGCTTCAAGCACAGTATTACCCTCATCAGTGGTCCCAAATGGGTGTCCGGGACGCTCATCCGGAGAAAGTCCGCAGCCGTGCGCTCTGAAGCTTTTCGGGTTCGGGGGCAGGCAGCTGACGATCTCCAACAGAAGCTGTTTTCAAAGTTTTACGCCTGCATGAACGGTTCGGGGGAGGGGACGCAGGGCAAGCCTGCGTCATGGAACCGACTGCGGGGTGAGCTCTCTATAAGAGCCTGACTGTGCTCGTGACGCTTTGAAAACAGCTTCCAACGGACATTGGCGCCTTAAAAGGCCCGGTGATTCTACGGCAAAAAAAGGCGGAAGGTAAGTTAGCCCCTACATCTTCGGGGGTGTATGGCTTTAGACAAAGGGCTAACATGCGGGCTTGTTTCGTCCGCTGCCGTGTTTCCCCGCCATGCCCAATCACATCATCAAAACGCCCTGCGTGGGCCTGTGTTCTACCGTTTACGGGGATCTCGTGTGCCGTGGCTGCAAGCGTTTTCACCATGAGGTGATCCACTGGAACGGTTACACCGAGGACGAGAAACGCGCGGTCTGGCTGCGTCTCGAACAACTGCTGGTGCAAGTGATGGCGGCGAAAGTCGAGGTATTCGACCCCGGACTGCTGCGTCAGCAGCTTGAGCAACGCAAGATTCGTTTTGTACCGCAGCAGTCTGAATACTGCTGGGCGTACCAGCTGATTGCCCGCGGGGCGAGGGTAATCAACAACGTCGAGGCGTACGGCATGGCGCTGTTGCCTGAATTCAGAGGCTGGAGTCTGCCGGAATTGCGCGATGCCATCGATCGGGAATTTTTCCTGCTGTCCGAAGCCCACTATGAACGCTACATCGCGCCGAATTTCTTGAAAGATGCGATGGGCGAAAGCTGATCCGAACCCTTCTTCTGACGCTGTTTGCGACGCATGCTGCTTCAACGAGCAGCGCGGCGTAACCCCCTGTCCGCGCCGCAGTTCCGGTAGCGTCTCAGGGAGGCGGCGGCGGGTGTTGACCGGCGTCATCGGATTTACCTGCAAAGAGGCTGGTTCTGCGCCCCGAGCCCCGTATAATGCTGCGCCTCGCTCAGTCAGCCAGTCGTGAAACCATGCAGCTTTATCCCGATATCGACGCCTTCCTGCTTTGCCCGACCCCGGATGCCTGGGTTCAGGCCGCCTTGCAGAATCTGGACATCCTGCTGATCGACCACGCGAACAATGAAAAGAAAGCCGCCGGGGCGGCGTTTCAGTTCATGTTCCAGTACAACGACAAGTTCGACCTGCTGGCGAAGATGTCGCGACTGGCGCGCGAAGAGCTGCGTCATTTCGAACAGGTCATCAGCATCATCAAGAAGCGCAACATTCCCATGGCCAACATCAGCTCGGCACGCTACGCCGGGTCGCTGCGCAAACTCGTTCGCAATCACAACCCATACCGATTGACCGACGCGCTGATCGTCGGCGCTATCGTCGAAGCCCGCTCTTGTGAGCGTTTTGCCGCACTCGTGCCGCACCTGGACGCCGAACTGTCGAAGTTCTACGCCAGTCTGCTGAAGTCCGAAGCCCGGCACTTTCAGGATTACCTGAAACTCGCTTATCTGTACGGCGACGAAGCGGACGTTGCGGCGAAGGTCGAAGAAATTCGTCTTGCCGAGCGCGAGCTGATCGAAAGCCCGGATGAGGATTTCCGGTTTCACAGCGGCGTGCCCGCCTGACCAGCATCTATTGGTAGGCGCCGGCTTGCTGGCGAATGCGGTGCATCAGCCTCCAACGGGTTGATCGGCACGCCGCCTCCGCTTGCGAGCCGGCGCCTACACCAGATCTTCACCACCTCTTGTTCTCTGCACATTCCCCTACCCGACGAGCACATTCGTCAGAAACTCCGCATCCTGAAATTTGTTTCATTGTGTGTTTACTGCTTAGGCAGTAATATCCGAGTCATTCGCTGCCTAGGCAGCTAATCGGTGACTATCAATGGCGCACTTCACCCCTGAAAATTTTCAGAACAGTCTGCTTGGCATGCTGATTGGCCGAGCTGAACAGCTGAAAAATCGCATACTCGACAAATTGCTCGAACCCTATGAACTGACCGCCCAGCAATTCAAGGTGCTGCTCATCGTGGCGCTGTACGGCGCAGAGACGCCGGCAGATCTGTGCCGCGCCTTGTGCCTGGACAGCGGTTCCATGACCCGCATGCTTGACCGTCTGGAACAGAAAGACCTGTTGGTTCGCACCCGTTGCGAGTCCGACCGGCGCCAAGTGCGTTTGGTCTTGACCGACGCCGGTAAGGCGCTTTCTGACCTACTGCCGCAGATTGGCGCCTGCGCCATGAATGAGATGGTCGGCGTGCTGGAGCACGACGAACTGGTGACGTTGGAACGCTTGCTGACCAAGGTGCTGGTCGCGGCGGCGGATCCGATCACCCTTGCCCGGATGGCCGCCAAATGAACATTCGACTACAGCAGGGCTCGGCCTTGCGCACCTCATTCAGTCTTCTGTTCGCCGCGCTGGTTCTGGCAGGCTGCGCCAATTCCAAAGGCCTGAGCACCGCAGGCGTCGGCATCGATGCTAACCAATTACAGGCCGGACGCAGCCTCAGCGGCATCACTCTGTCGCCCGCGGCCTGGCCGAAGCGCGACTGGTGGACCCGTCTTGGCGATCCTCAACTAAACGGTCTGATCACCGAAGCCCTGCGCGACAGCCCCGACATGCAGATCGCCGCCGCGCGCGCCCATCAGGCCAATGCGGCGGCCTACGCCGCCGACGCCGAGCGCATGCCGACCGTAGACGCCGATGCCAGCATCAGCCGTTCGCGTCTGGCCAGGGATCAGGACCCGACGGGGTCGGGCAATCGTTACAGCACTCTGCGCAGCCTGGGTGCCAGCTTCAATTACAATTTCGACCTGTGGGGCGGCCAGCGGGCGGCCTGGGAAGCGGCACTGGGCCAGGCCCGGGCTGCCGAAATCGACCAGCGCGCGGCGCAGTTGACCCTGGCTGCCGACGTCGCCCGCGCCTACAGCGATCTCGGTCAGGCCTACATCGTTCGCGATCTGGCGGCCGACGATCTGAAGCGCACCGGGCAATTGCTGGAGCTGGGCGCTCGTCGCTTCAAATCCGGCATCGACAGTGAGTACCAATATCAGCAGACCGAGAGCCTGGAAGCAGGCTCCCGTGAAGCGTTGGTGGACGCCGAAAAACGCCTGCGCACTGCCAAGATCACCTTGGCGGTATTGATGGGCAAAGGACCGGATCGCGGCGAGGAGCTGGCGCGGCCCAGCGTTTTGAAACCCGCCGTCGTCGCGTTGCCGTCGGTTGTGCCCGCCGAATTGTTGGGTCGTCGCCCGGATCTGGTGGCTGCCCGCTGGCGTGTCGAGGCCGCCAACAAAGACATCGCTGCAAGCAAGACCAACTTTTATCCGAACCTGAACCTGAGTGCGTCGGCGGGTGTGGAGTCGTTGCTGGGCGACGCAATGTTCGGCTCGGCGAGCCGCTTCTTCAATGTCGCGCCGACCGTTTCGTTGCCGATTTTCGATGGCGGTCGTCGGCGGGCCGACCTCGATGCCAGAGATGCCGATTACGACCTGGCCGTCGCGCAGTACAACAAAAGTCTGGTACGGGCGTTGGGCGACGTCAGCGACAACATCGGCCAGCTGCGCGCGATCGGCAGTCAGGTCGACGCCCGCCAACAGGCCACTGACGTTATTCAAAAGTCCTACAACACCGTCGTTCAGCGCTATTCATCAGGCATCGGCAATTACCTCGACGTGTTGAGCGTCGAGCAGCAACTGCTGCAATCGCAACGCCAACTGGCTGATCTCAACGCGGAACGCATCGATCTATCGATTCAGCTGATGCAGGTCCTGGGGGGAGGCTTCGAAGAAAGCAAGCCCGGCGAAAACGCCGCCCCGGCCGTCCCATCAACTGCGTCGCTGACTCATTAAGGTAATCGTCATGGCCAACGCCGATAGCGAAAACAACACTGCAAACGAACAAAAGAACGACGCCCAACAACCGAGCGAGCAGAAGGCTCAGGGCGAGCAGGGCGGTCAGAAAGATAAAGGCGATCAGAAGGCCGCGCCCGGTCAGCCGCAGAAAAACCCGCGCAAACGCAAGCTGCTGCTGTTCGGCCTGCTGATCATCGTCATCCTCGCCGGGGTTGGCGTCTGGGCCTGGTATGAGATTTACGGCCAGTTCTACGAAAGCACTGACGACGCCTACGTCAACGGCAACGTGGTGGAGATCACGCCGCAGACGACGGGCACCGTGGTCAGCATCGGGGCCGACGATGGCGATCTGGTTCGCGAAGGCCAGGTTTTGGTGCAGTTCGACCCGAATGATGCCGAAGTCGCGCTGCAAAGTGCCGAGGCGAATCTGGGCAAGGTGGTGCGTCAGGTACGCGGTCTTTACAGCAACGTCGACGGCATCAAGGCGCAATTGGCGGCGCAGCGCGCGGAGGTCAAACGCGCCCAGGACAACTACAATCGTCGGCGCAATCTGGCGGCGGGTGGGGCAATTTCCCAGGAAGAGCTGTCCCACGCGCAGGATGACCTGACCAGCGCGCAAAACGCCCTCAACAACATCCAGCAGCAACTGGTGACCAGCACCGCACTGGTCGACGACACCAACGTGGCGTCGCACCCCGACGTCAAGGCTGCGGCCTCGCAACTGCGCCAGGCTTACCTGAACAATGCGCGCGCCACGTTGATCGCCCCGGTGACCGGCTATGTCGCCAAGCGCACCGTGCAATTGGGCCAGCGTGTTCAACCAGGCACCGCACTGATGGCCGTGATCCCGCTGGATCAGGTGTGGATCGACGCCAACTTCAAGGAAACCCAGCTGGGCAAAATGCGCATCGGCCAGCCGGTAGAGATCGAGGCCGACCTCTATGGCGGTGACGTGAAATACAGCGGCACCGTGGACAGTGTCGGCGCCGGGACCGGCAGCGCCTTCGCCCTGCTGCCTGCACAGAACGCCACCGGTAACTGGATCAAGATCGTGCAACGGGTGCCGGTGCGGATTCACATCAACCCCGACGAGTTGAAGCAAAACCCGTTGCGTATCGGCCTGTCGACGGTTGTCGACGTGAACCTGCACGACCAGAGCGGCCCGGTGCTGGCGCAACAACCGCCGAAGCAGGCGTCGTTCACCACCGATGTGTACGTCAAGCAACTGGCCGACGCGGACACCCTGATCGCGCGCTTGATTCATGAGAACAGCGCGTCCGGTCCCGACAAGGCCGCTCAGCGCTGACCCGCCAATCCATCGGCCCCGATCGTCACGTCGGGGCCACGTCCGAGATTCAAAGGATTCGCGATGAGTAACAACGCTCCCGCTTCTTTCACGCCGCCCAGTCTGGTCTTGAGTACCATCGGCCTGTCGCTGGCGACGTTCATGCAGGTGCTCGATACCACCATTGCCAACGTGGCGTTGCCGACCATTTCCGGCAACCTGGGGGTGAGCTCGGACCAAGGCACTTGGGTCATCACCTCATTCGCGGTCAGTAACGCCATTGCCTTGCCGTTGACCGGTTGGCTGAGCCGTCGCTTTGGCGAAGTGAAGCTCTTTATATGGGCGACGCTGCTGTTCGTGATCGCTTCGTTTCTCTGCGGTATATCGACTTCAATGCCTGAGCTCGTGGGGTTCCGCGTGGTGCAGGGGTTGGTCGCGGGGCCGCTGTACCCGATGGCGCAGACGTTGCTGATCGCGGTCTACCCCCCAGCGAAACGGGGGATGGCGTTGGCACTGCTGGCGATGGTCACGGTGGCGGCGCCGATTGCGGGGCCGATTCTGGGCGGCTGGATCACCGACAGTTATGCCTGGCCGTGGATCTTCTTCATCAACGTGCCGATTGGCCTGTTCGCCGCTGCCGTGGTGCGTGCGCAACTGGCGGCGCGTCCGGTGAACATCGTCCGGCAACCCATGGATTACATCGGGCTGATCACTCTGATCATCGGTGTCGGGGCCTTGCAGATCGTGCTCGACAAGGGCAACGACCTGGACTGGTTTTCGTCGAATTTCATCGTCATCGGTTCGGTGATTTCAGCCATTGGCATAGCGGCCTTCATCATCTGGGAATTGACCGACGAGCACCCGGTGGTGAATTTGCGGCTGTTTTCGTTCCGCAACTTCAGGGTCGGGACCATTTGTCTGGTGCTGGGCTACGCGGGCTTCTTCGGGATCAACCTGATTCTGCCGCAATGGTTGCAGACGCAGATGGGCTATACGGCAACCTACGCAGGGTTGGCAGTGGCGCCGTTGGGGATATTGCCGGTGCTGCTGTCGCCGTTCGTAGGTAAATACGCGCCAAAGTTCGACCTGCGGTTGTCGGCCGGCATGTCGTTCCTGGTGATTGGCGCCAGTTGTTTCATGCGCTCGAATTTCACCAGTCAAGTGGATTTCTACCACATCGCGATGGTGCAACTGTTCATGGGTGCAGGGATTGCGGTGTTCTTCATGCCGACCCTGAGCATCTTGCTGTCGGACCTCCCGCCGTCACAGATTGCCGACGGCTCGGGGCTGGCGACGTTCCTGCGTAACCTGGGCGGCAGCTTCGCGGCATCGCTGACAACCTGGATCTGGATTCGCCGGGCCAACATGCACCACGCGTACCTCAGCGAAAATGTGAACACCTACGAACCGACCACGCGCCACGCGCTCGACATGCTCGGAGGCCCAAGCACTCAGGCCTACGCGCAGCTCGACAGCATGGTCACCAGCCAGGCCTACATGATGTCCACGGTGGACTACTTCTACATGATGGGTTGGGGATTCGTGGCGCTGATTCTGGTCATCTGTCTGGCCAAACCGCCGTTCGCCGCCAAGGCCGGACCGGGGGCGGGGCATTAATGCACAAATCATTGTAAGAGCGCGCTTGCCCGCGATGTCGGTGTGTCGCACACATCTTCGTCGCAGGCCTGACGCGATCGCAGGCAAGCGCGCCTACGAGGTCTGCGTTCACCGCAGAGAGTTTGTCTGGCACCCATCTTCTGTAGGAGTGAGCTTGCTCGCGATGATGTGGTAGCAGTCAACGAAGAGGCGAGTGATAGGAGGCCATCGCGAGCAAGCTCACTCCTACAGGGTGGGTGGTGTCTGGCCGACCTGTGGCAACCCCAACGGCTGCTCCTGCACAAACCCGAACGAGGTCAGTTGAAAGCCCTGTTCGTCGACCTGCAACACCCAGCCTTCCCGGTCCCAATCCCCCAGTACGATCCGCTGCGCGGTGTCGTCGCCGATTTGCAGCTTGTGAATGGCGGGGCGGTGAGTGTGGCCGTGAATAAGGGTTTTGACCCCGTATTCGGACATGATGCGCGGGACTTCCTCCGGCGTCACATCAACGATGTCATTGGCTTTCATGCGGGTCTGCGCGCGGCTCTCACTTCGCAACTTGCGCGCCAGTTTATGCCGGGTGCTCAAGGGCAGGTGGCGCAAGACCCATAAAGTCAGAGGATTGCGCAGGTAGCGGCGCAAACGCATGTAGGCTTCGTCGCGGGTGCACAGGCTGTCCCCATGCATCAACAACACCGGCTCACCGTTGAAGGGCACCACACTCGGGTCGTTCAACAGCGTGCAGCCAGCTGCCTTGCAAAAGGCTTTGCCGATCAGAAAATCGCGATTGCCGTGCATCAGGAACACCCGCGTGCCGCTGTCGCTCAACGCGCGCAGGGCTTCGCAGATCGAGCGCTGGAAGGGCGACATCGCGTCATCGCCGATCCAGGCTTCGAAAAAATCCCCGAGGATATACAGCGACTCCGCCCCACGGGCGCGGTCGCGGAGCAGATCCAGAAACGCCCGGGTAATGTCCGGGCGTTCTTCTTCCAGATGCAGATCGGAGATCAGCAATATCACTCAACGATCTCGGCTTTCTCGATGATCACGTCTTCAGCCGGCACGTCCTGATGGCCTGCTTTGGACGTGGTGGCGACGCCTTTGATCTTGTCGACCACGTCCGAACCTTCGACCACTTCGCCGAACACCGCGTAGCCCCAGCCCTGAACGGTCTTGGCGCTGTGGTTCAGGAAGCTGTTGTCAGCGACGTTGATGAAGAATTGTGCGGACGCCGAATGCGGCTCCATGGTGCGGGCCATGGCAACGCTGTATTTCTTGTTCGGCAGGCCGTTGTCGGCTTCGTTCTGGATGCTCGGGCGCTTGTCTTTCTTCTCTTTCATGCCTGGCTCGAAACCGCCGCCCTGGATCATGAAATTGCCGATGACGCGGTGGAATACGGTGTTGCTGTAGTGGCCAGCGTTTACGTATTCGATGAAGTTAGCGACGGTGATCGGCGCTTTTTCAGCGTTCAATTGCAGGACGATGTCGCCGTGGTTAGTGGTCAATTTTACTTTGGACATGTGCTCGGTCGCTCTTTTGAAATGCGTGATTGGACGTGTCGATCGCAGCGTGGAGCATTGGCTGGCCGCTGCGATTTCACCCTGGCGCGCAGTTTACAGAGGGTCATTGCTCGACGGGTAGCGACTATTCATGTCGCAGCCGCAAATGACCCGCGGTGGATCTTGGCAGTTTTGTCACGGCGCGCTGTCAGGGGCTTGACAGGTTCGGCTATGATAGGCGCTTTGATTTATTCGGCCTACCCTGGCCAAGACTGTCAGGTTTTCAAGGATCCTATGAGCAAGCCCACTCAAGACGCTGCTGCCAACACCAAGGCAGGCCCTGCCACTCCAACCAACTTCCTGCGCCCCATCGTGCAGGCAGACCTGGATTCGGGTAAGCACACCCAGATCGTGACCCGCTTCCCGCCAGAGCCCAACGGCTACCTGCACATCGGTCATGCCAAGTCGATCTGCGTCAACTTCGGTCTGGCTCAGGAATTCGGCGGTGTCACGCACTTGCGGTTCGACGACACCAACCCTGCCAAGGAAGATCAGGAATACATCGATGCCATTGAAAGCGACGTCAAATGGCTGGGCTTTCAATGGGCCGGTGAAGTGCGCTATGCCTCCCAGTACTTCGATCAACTGCACGACTGGGCCGTCGAGCTGATCAAGGCGGGCAAAGCCTACGTCGACGACCTGACACCCGAGCAGGCGCGCGAATACCGCGGCACCCTCACCGAACCGGGCAAGAACAGCCCGTTCCGTGAGCGCGGCGTCGAGGAAAACCTGGACCTGTTCGCCCGCATGAAGGCCGGTGAGTTCGAAGACGGCGCCCGCGTGCTGCGCGCCAAGATCGACATGGCCTCGCCGAACATGAACCTGCGCGACCCGATCCTCTACCGCATTCGTCACGCCCATCACCACCAGACCGGCGACAAGTGGTGCATCTACCCGATCTACGACTTTACCCATGGTCAATCGGACGCCATCGAAGGCATCACCCATTCGATCTGCACCCTCGAATTCGAAAGCCATCGGCCGCTGTACGACTGGTTCCTCGACAACCTGCCAGTGCCGTGCAAACCGCGTCAGTACGAGTTCTCGCGGCTGAACCTGAACTACACCATCACCAGCAAGCGCAAGCTCAAGCAACTGGTGGATGAACAGCACGTCAACGGCTGGGACGACCCGCGCATGTCGACGCTGTCGGGCTTCCGTCGTCGCGGCTACACCCCGGCGTCGATCCGCAACTTCTGCGAAATGATCGGCACCAACCGTTCCGACGGCGTGGTCGACTTCGGCATGCTCGAATTCAGCATCCGTCAGGACCTGGACGCCAATGCGCCCCGTGCCATGTGCGTGTTGCGGCCGTTGAAAGTCGTCATCACCAATTACCCGGAAGACAAGGTCGACCATCTCGAACTGCCGCGTCATCCGCAGAAAGAAGAGCTGGGCGTGCGCAAGCTGCCGTTCTCCCGCGAACTCTACATCGACCGCGACGACTTCATGGAAGAGCCGCCAAAGGGTTACAAGCGTCTGGAACCGAACGGCGAAGTGCGTTTGCGTGGCAGCTACGTGATCCGCGCCGACGAGGCGATCAAGGACGCCGAGGGCAACATCGTTGAGCTGCGCTGCTCTTACGACCCGGACACCCTGGGCAAGAACCCGGAAGGCCGCAAGGTCAAGGGTGTGATCCACTGGGTACCAGCCGCTGAAAGCATCGAATGCGAAGTGCGTTTGTACGATCGCCTGTTCCTCTCCGCGAATCCGGAAAAAGCGGAGGACGGCAAGACCTTTCTCGACAACATCAACCCAGGCTCCCTGCAGGTCCTGACCGGTTGTCGCGCTGAACCTTCGTTGGGTGAAGCTCAGCCGGAAGACCGTTTCCAGTTCGAACGCGAAGGGTATTTCTGCGCCGACATCAAGGACTCGACACCCGGCAAACCGGTATTCAACCGCACGGTGACGCTGCGCGATTCCTGGACCTGATGCAGTACAGATAAGAGGCAGACAGTGCTTTCGATCTACAACACGCTCACCAAGAGCAAAGAAGTTTTCAAGCCGCTGGATGGCAACAAGGTGCGCATGTACGTCTGCGGCATGACCGTGTACGACTACTGCCACCTGGGGCACGGCCGCAGCATGGTCGCGTTCGACCTGGTTACCCGCTGGCTTCGTTTCAGCGGCTACGACCTGACCTACGTGCGCAACATCACCGACATCGACGACAAGATCATCAACCGCGCCCGCGAAAACGGTGAGGCCTTCGATGCGCTGACCGCGCGCATGATCGACGCGATGCACGAAGACGAAGCGCGGCTGAACATTCTGAAGCCGGACCTGGAGCCGCGTGCCACCGATTACATCAGTGGCATGCACGACATGATCCAGCGCTTGATCGACAAAGGCTACGCGTACGCGCCGGGCAACGGCGACGTGTACTACCGCGTCGGCAAATTCCTCGGCTACGGCAAGCTGTCGCGCAAGAAGATTGAAGATTTGCGCATCGGCGCGCGGATCGAGGTCGACGAAGCGAAAGATGACCCGCTGGATTTCGTGCTGTGGAAAGGCGTGAAACCGGGCGAGCCGAGCTGGGAGTCGCCGTGGGGGCCGGGCCGTCCGGGCTGGCACATCGAATGCTCGGTCATGTCCACCTGCTGCCTGGGCGAGACCTTCGATATTCATGGCGGCGGTTCCGACCTGGAATTTCCGCACCATGAAAACGAAATCGCCCAGAGCGAAGCGGCCACCGGCAAGACCTACGCCAACGCCTGGATGCATTGCGGGATGATCCGCATCAATGGCGAGAAGATGTCCAAGTCCTTGAACAACTTCTTCACCATTCGCGACGTGCTGGATAAATACCACCCGGAAGTGGTGCGTTACCTGTTGGTGTCGAGCCACTACCGCAGTGCGATCAACTATTCCGAAGACAGCCTGAAAGAGTCGAAGGGCGCGCTGGAGCGTTTCTACCACGCGCTCAAAGGCTTGCCGGTGGCTGAACCCGCTGGTGGTGAAGCGTTCGTCGAGCGTTTTTCCGCAGCAATGGACGACGACTTCGGCACGCCGGAAGCCTGTGCGGTGCTGTTCGAGATGGTCCGCGAGATCAACCGTCTGCGGGACAGCGATATCGACGCCGCAGCCGGACTGGCAGCGCGTCTGAAGCAATTGGCCAGCGTGCTGGGCGTGTTGCAGCTCGAAGCCGATGACTTCCTGCGTGCCGGGGCTGAAGGGCGGGTCGATGCGGCAGAAGTGGAGGCGCTGATTGCCGCGCGTCTGCAAGCTCGCGCCGACAAGAACTGGGCCGAATCCGACCGCATTCGCGATCAACTCACCGCCATGGGCGTGGTGTTGGAAGATGGCAAGGGGGGAACGACCTGGCGTTTGGCGGATTGATTTCTGCCGGGTGATACGCATCCTCGTGGGAGCCGGCTTGCTGGCGAAGGCGTCAGGTCAGTCAACATTGATGGTGTTGACCCTCCGCGTTCGCGAGCAAGCTCACTCCTACAGGCTCAATGCGATCACCTGTAGGAGTGAGCTTGCTCGCGATAAGGCCGTCCCCGGCCACACACATCCACAATCAGAAACCCTGCTCCCTCAACCGCTTGTACAACGTATTGCGACTCACCCCCAGCCGCTTGGCCAGCTGCGAAATATTCCCCCCGGCCGCCTGCAGTAATTCATTCAATGCCTCCGGCGTATCCAGCGCAGCCTTGCGATTGAAAACAATGGACGGCTCGTCGTTGCCGTTATCCATCGCCAGATCGGCAAAAAAGTCCTCCGGCAGATGCTCCATCGAAATCGGCTCGTCATCCGCCAGCGCCAACGCCACTTGAATCACGTTACTCAACTGACGCAAATTCCCCGGCCACGGGTGCCGTTCGAACAGGGCCAATACCGAGGATTCAAAGCCAGCCGTCTGCTGAGGCTCGCGATGCTGTTCCCAGAGCGCTTGCACCAGTTCGGCCTTGTCAGTGCGGTCCCGCAGGGGCGGCAGTTCGAGGTTCAGGCCGCTGATGCGATAGTACAGATCCTGCCGGAAGCGGCCGCTTTGCACTTGGTCTCGCAGTGAGCAATGGGTCGCGGAAATCACCCGGATGTCCACCGGGAACAATTCACTGCTGCCCAGCGGTTGCACGCAACGTTCCTGCAATACCCGCAGCAGACGGGCCTGAACTGGCAGAGGCATATCGCCGATCTCGTCCAGAAACAGCGTGCCTTTGTCGGCTTTGCGAATCAGGCCGATGCTGCCCTTATGATGCGCCCCTGTGAACGCGCCTTTTTCGTAACCGAACAGTTCAGCCTCCACCAGTTCCGACGGAATCGCCGCGCAGTTCACCGCAACGAACGGCTGATCCGCCCGAGAACTCCCCCGATGCAGGCTTTTTACGAACACCTCTTTGCCTGCGCCAGTTTCGCCGAGAATCAGCAGCGGCACATTCTTCTCCAATAAGCGCTGAGCCTGGCGCGCCGCCTTCGCCACTTTTTCATCTCTGGGACCGGGTGCAGGCGCGTCGACTTGCTTGGACGTCGGGACGGTCCGGAGTTTCAACACTGGCGCTTTCGGCCGTCTGATCACCCCATGAAAACGGTTATGCCCCGACGCCTGCAGCGCGAAGGGTTGGCCCTCGGGTTGATCCAGCAGGTAAGCAATTGGAGCCTTGAACAGCTGTTCAATATTGGCCTGTAACAGGCTGACCCCCAGCAGGTTATCGGCGCGGCGGTTACCGCAGACGATGCGGCCGCTCTCATCGAACACCAGCAGCCCGGCCCACTGACTGTCGAGGTTGTTCAGGCCGGTGTTGAACGTCATCTGAAAATAGCCGTGCTGGAACTGGTCGAGAATCAGCCGGTTTTCGATGGTCTGGCTCATCATCTTCACCATCCCCAGCGTGTGGGAGGGGGGCAGGAAGCTGTCGCTGGACACGTCGAGCACCGCGATCATGCGTCGCGACGCGTCGAAGATCGGCGCTGCCGAGCCAGTCATGAAGCGGTTGGCCTTCAAAAAGTGTTCATCGTGTTCAATGTGAACAGCTTGTTCGCAGGCCAGCGCGGTGCCGATGGCGTTTGTGCCAACGCCACGTTCGAGCCAGCTGGCGCCTGCAATGAAGCCCCGTTGCTGATCAGGCTCGACGAAGCGCTGGGTGCCCCAGGAATTCAGGACCTGGCCCTGTTGGTTGGCCAGCAGAATCAAACAATTGGAGTTGCTGAGGATGTTCTCGTAAAAGGGCAGGACCTGCTGATGAGTGGTCTGCACCAGGGAATGATGACGTTCCAGCAGTTGCGAAACCTGCGGGTCGGGTAGCCGATCAAAGGCCGGGCGGGACTGGTGGTCCAGGCCGAACTCGCGGCAGCGGGCCCAGGAGTCTCGAATGATGGTGTCGTGAGCAGTGGATGCGCCTGTCGCGGCCATGGTCTGGCTCCGTGCTGTGGCTTTTATTGTTTTTGGGGTACGGCGTGGGCCAAGCATCCGTGCTCGAAACGTTCACCCATTGTTGTTCAGATGTGTTCAAAGTCAATGTTCATTTTGTTCAGGTGTTCAGTGTTTCCTGTTCACTTATGTTCACCAACGAATATGCAGCAGCCGGTTCGTTTGTCTTGATCGCTCTATCTCAATGCTTTTGGCGCAGTGTTCGGTACTGAACGTCAACTGGCATGATTGTCGCTATCCAACAATCGGTCAGTAAAAAACAGACCAACCGCTTCACCCCGAACAAGACAAATAAAAAGGGCACGCCATGTCTCTCACGCTTGAGCACGTCAGCCGAGCCGTCGACGGTCAAATCTGGATCGACGATGCATCGCTGAGCTTCGAACCCGGCTCATTCAACGTATTGCTGGGGCGCACCTTATCAGGCAAAACCAGCCTGATGCGCTTGATGGCCGGTCTGGACAAGCCAGACAGCGGCCGCGTACTGATGAATGGCAAAGATGTCACCCACGTCGCGGTGCGCCATCGCAATGTATCGATGGTCTATCAGCAATTCATCAACTACCCGAGCATGACCGTCTTTGACAACATCGCCTCGCCGCTGCGTCAGGCGAAGATGTCGAAAGACGAAATCGACAGCCGCGTGCGGGAAACCGCCAAGATGCTGCGGATCGAAAAATTTCTCACCCGTTACCCGCTCGAACTCTCTGGCGGCCAGCAGCAACGCACGGCCATGGCCCGCGCGCTGGTCAAGGACGCCGAGCTGATCCTGTTCGATGAGCCACTGGTCAACCTCGACTACAAGCTGCGCGAAGAACTGCGTCAGGAAATGCGTCAGCTGTTCGAAACCCGCAACACCATCGCGGTCTATGCCACCACCGAGCCCAACGAAGCATTGGCGCTGGGCGGCACCACGACAATCCTGCACGAAGGTCGGCTGATCCAGAGCGGCAGGACCCCCGAGGTCTACCACCAGCCGAAAACCGTGCTGGCCGCTGAGCTGTTTTCCGAGCCGCCGATCAACCTGATGCCGGGCCGCATCGATGGCAACGAAGTCAGCTTCGCCAACTTCGTGCATTTCCCGCTCAACGTCGACCTGCGCAAGATCGGCGACGGCGACTACCGCTTCGGCGTGCGCCCCAGCCACCTGAGCCTGGTGCCGTCCAACGACGATGATCTGGAATTGGCGGTCACCGTGGAGCTGGCGGAAATCAGCGGCTCTGAAACCTTCCTTCATGTGCGCAACGAGCATTTTTCGTTGGTGCTGCACCTGCCGGGCGTGCATGAGTACGACGTTGATACGCCGATCCGCGTGTACATCCCGACCCACAAATTGTTCGTATTCGATCAGCAGGGCGGGCTCATTCAGGCGCCCGGTCTGCGCATGGCGAGGGTTGCCTGATGGCCGAGATCCGCTTGCAACAACTCGCGCACAGCTACAGCGCAAACCCCAGTGGCCCCGAGGATTACGCGATCCGCGAGATGACCCACATCTGGGAGCAGGGCGGGGCGTACGCCTTGCTCGGGCCATCCGGCTGTGGCAAATCGACCTTGCTCAACATTATTTCCGGCCTGCTCAGTCCTTCTGAAGGCAAGGTGATGTTCGACACCACGGTGGTTAACGACATGTCGCCCGAGCAGCGCAACATCGCTCAGGTTTTCCAGTTCCCGGTGGTCTACGACACCATGACGGTGTACGACAATCTCGCGTTCCCGCTGCGCAATCAGGGCATGGACGAGGCGAAAATCCAGACCAAGGTGCAGGAAATCGCCGATGTGCTGGACCTGCAGCCGCTGCTGAAAAAGAAAGCCAAAGGCCTGACGGCGGACGAAAAACAGAAAGTGTCCATGGGCCGCGGGCTGGTGCGCGATGACGTATCGGCGATCCTGTTCGACGAACCGTTGACCGTGATCGACCCGCACCTGAAGTGGAAACTGCGGCGCAAGCTCAAGCAGATCCACGAGCAATTCAACATCACCATGGTCTACGTCACCCACGATCAGCTCGAAGCCTCGACCTTCGCTGACAAGATCGCGGTGATGTACGGCGGCCAGATCGTGCAGTTCGGCACCCCGCGGGAATTGTTCGAGAAGCCCCATCACACCTTCGTCGGCTACTTCATCGGCAGCCCTGGCATGAACCTCATTGAGGTCAAGCCCGAGGCAGGTGGGGTGGGCTTTGGCGGCATTCACCTGCCGTTGTCCGAGGCCTTGCAGCAACGCCTGGCATCGACCCCGTGGAAAACGCTCAAAGTCGGCATCCGGCCTGAGTTCGTGCATGTGTGGGACGGGCCGTTCGACGACGCGATGTGCGCGGACGTGACCTACGTCGAGGATCTGGGGACGTACAAAATCCTCACCCTCACCCTGGCGGGGCAGTCATTGAAGGTCCGTCTGCAGGAAGACAAACCGGTGCCGCAAGGCCAGGCCTGGATCAGTTTTCCCGCCCAGTGGCTGATGCTGTACGCCGATGAATTTCTGCTGGAGGCCGACGCGAACACGGTGTCGGCCAGTGAGGTGCCCCATGAGTAAGGTGCAGAACAACAAAGCCTGGTGGCTGGTGCTGCCGGTGTTTCTGCTGGTGGCGTTCAGCGCCATCATCCCGATGATGACCGTGGTCAACTACTCGGTGCAGGACATCTTCGACCAGTCCAGCCGCTATTTTGTCGGCGCCGACTGGTTCAAGCAGGTGCTGCAAGACCCGCGTCTGCACGACTCGCTGTTGCGTCAGTTCATCTATTCGGGCTGCGTGCTGCTGATCGAAATCCCGCTGGGTATCGCCATTGCCTTGACCATGCCGACCAAGGGTCGCTGGTCGTCGGTGTGCCTGATCGTCATGACCATCCCGCTGCTGATTCCCTGGAACGTGGTTGGCACCATTTGGCAGATCTTCGGCCGCGGCGACATTGGCTTGCTGGGCTGGTTTCTCAACAACGTGCTGCACATCAACTACAACTACGCGGCCAACGCCTCGGACGCCTGGGTGACCGTGCTGATCATCGACGTCTGGCATTGGACCTCGTTGGTGGCGCTGCTCTGCTACTCGGGCTTGCGGGCGATTCCTGACGTGTACTACCAGGCAGCACGGATTGATCGGGCGTCGAACTGGGCGGTTTTCCGACACATTCAGTTGCCGAAGATGAAGAGCGTGCTGCTGATCGCCGTGATGCTGCGCTTCATGGACAGCTTCATGATTTATACCGAGCCTTTCGTGCTCACCGGGGGCGGCCCGGGCAACTCGACGACCTTCCTCAGTCAGACCCTGACGACCATGGCCCTCGGCCAGTTCGACCTGGGCCCTGCGGCAGCGTTCTCGTTGGTGTATTTCCTGATCATCCTGCTGGTGTCGTGGGTGTTCTACACCGCCATGACCCACGGCGAAAAGAACTGAGGAGCGGCCATGAATCTTCGTAAAGTCGTGCCGTTGTGGATCTACCTGCTGTTTCTGCTGGTGCCGATCTACTGGCTGGTCAACATGTCCTTCAAGACCAACACCGAAATCCTCGGCGGTCTGACGCTGTTTCCGCAGGATTTCACCCTGGCAAACTACAAGGTGATCTTCACCGACGAGAGCTGGTACAGCGGCTATATCAACTCGCTGTACTACGTGTGCCTGAATACCGTGATATCGCTGAGCGTGGCATTGCCTGCCGCGTATGCGTTTTCCCGCTATCGTTTCCTCGGCGACAAGCACTTGTTCTTCTGGCTGCTGACCAACCGCATGGCCCCGCCGGCGGTGTTCCTGTTGCCGTTTTTCCAGTTGTATTCGTCCATCGGGCTGTTCGACACCCACATCGCCGTGGCGCTGGCGCACTGCCTGTTCAACGTGCCGCTGGCGGTGTGGATTCTCGAAGGCTTCATGTCCGGCGTACCGAAGGAGATCGACGAAACAGCCTACATCGATGGGTATAGCTTCCCTAAGTTCTTCGGGAAGATTTTCATCCCGCTGATTGGCTCGGGCATCGGTGTAACGGCGTTTTTCTGCTTCATGTTCTCATGGGTCGAGCTGCTGCTGGCTCGCACCCTGACATCGGTCAACGCCAAGCCGATCGCGGCGGTGATGACCCGCACGGTATCGGCATCGGGGATCGACTGGGGCGTGCTGGCGGCAGCGGGGGTATTGACCATCCTGCCGGGCATGCTGGTGATCTGGTTCGTTCGCAATCACGTGGTCAAGGGTTTTGCCCTTGGTCGTGTCTGAGGAGTCGAAAAAATGGAGTGGATGTCCTGGACATTGCCGACTGCTATTTTCTTCGCGTCCATCGCTGCCATTCTGGTGGGGATGACCGTTTGGGAATTGCGCTCGGCGAGCATCGAACGTCGCGGTTTTCTGCCGATCGCCACCACCCGTGGCGACCGGTTGTTCATCGGTCTTCTCGGTAGCGCCTACCTGCATTTGCTGGTCATAGGCGCGACCGACTGGAGCATCTGGGTCGCGTCGGGGCTGTCCCTGGTCTGGCTGTTGGTGGTAATGCGTTGGGGTTGAAGGCTGGCCGGCCTGTTGTGGCAGGTCGATTGGCGGGATTTGCAAAGCGGGACTACATAAGAATCAACACTGGAGGTGTCTATGTTCAATAAGAAAAACAAGCTGCGACATAGTGTGACGGTTGCGACGATGGTCATGCTCAGTGGCCTGAGCGTGTCGGCGTGGGCCGATCAATACGAGGATGCCGCGAAGAAATGGGCAGCCAGCGAGTTCAAGCCGACGACCCTGTCCGATGCTGATCAGCTCAAGGAACTGGAATGGTTCATCAAGGCTGCGGAACCGTTCCGTGGGATGGACATCAAGGTCGTGTCCGAAACCCTGACCACCCACGAATACGAGTCGAAAACGCTGGCCAAAGCGTTCACTGAAATCACCGGCATCAAAGTGACCCACGACCTGCTGCAAGAAGGCGATGTCATTGAGAAGCTGCAAACCGCCATGCAGTCGGACAAAAGCATCTACGACGGTTGGGTTAACGACTCCGACCTGATCGGTACACACTTCCGCTACGGCAAGGCGCTGTCTCTGACAGACCTGATGGCCAGTGCCGAAGGTGCGAAAGTCACCTCGCCTACGCTCGACATCAAAGACTTCATCGGCACCTCGTTCACCACTGCGCCCGACGGCAAGCTGTATCAGCTGCCCGACCAACAGTTCGCCAACCTGTACTGGTTCCGTGCCGACTGGTTCGAGCGTCCTGACCTGAAGAAAAAATTCAAGGACAAGTACGGCTACGAGCTGGGCGTTCCGGTGAACTGGTCAGCCTATGAAGACATTGCCAAATTCTTCAGCGAAGACGTCAAGGAAATCGACGGCAAGAAAGTCTATGGTCACATGGACTACGGCAAGAAAGACCCGTCTCTGGGCTGGCGTTTCACTGATGCCTGGTTCTCCATGGCGGGCAGCGGCGACAAAGGCCTGCCCAACGGTCTGCCGGTGGACGAGTGGGGCATTCGCGTCGAGGACTGCCATCCGGTCGGCTCCAGCATCACCCGTGGTGGCGACACCAACGGCCCGGCCGCTGTCTACGCGACTCAGAAATACATCGACTGGCTGAAGGCCTACGCGCCACCTGAAGCGGCGGGCATGACCTTCTCCGAGTCCGGCCCGGTGCCTTCGCAAGGTAACGTTGCGCAACAAATTTTCTGGTACACCGCGTTTACGGCCGACATGACCAAGCCTGGTCTGCCGGTGATGAACGCCGACGGCACGCCGAAGTGGCGGATGGCGCCGTCGCCGAAAGGGCCGTACTGGAAAGAAGGCATGAAACTGGGCTATCAGGACGTAGGGTCGTGGACCTTCCTGAAGTCGTCTGACGAGAAAAAACGTCTGGCCGCCTGGCTCTACGCGCAGTTCGTGACCTCCAAATCGGTTTCGCTGAAGAAAACCATCGTCGGTCTGACGCCGATTCGCGAGTCGGACATCAACTCCAAGGAGATGACCGCGCTGGCGCCGAAACTCGGTGGTCTGGTGGAGTTCTATCGCAGCCCGGCCCGTGTGCAATGGTCGCCGACCGGCACCAACGTTCCGGACTACCCGAAACTGGCGCAACTGTGGTGGAGCCACGTGGCTGAAGCGGTAACCGGCGAGAAAACTGCCCAGGCGGCACTTGACGGTCTGGCCAAGGATCAGGACGCGATCATGACCCGCATCGAGCGCTCCAAGGTTCAAGAGGCGAGCAATTGCGCGCCGAAAATGAACCCGGAAACGTCGGCGGAAGAGTGGTACAGCAAAGCTGAGCAGAGTGGCGGCAAGTTCCTCGCGCCGCAACGCAAACTGGCCAACGAAAAACCGAAGGGCGAAACCATCGCTTATTCGGACCTGCTGAAAAGCTGGGAAGCGGCCAAGAAGTAAGCGCTGACGAAATGAAAAAACGGCACCTTCGGGTGCCGTTTTTTTTTGCCAATAACGCTTATCTCTCCAACACATCCGTACCTGTAGGAGTGAGCTTGCTCGCGATTGCGGTGGCAGATGTTACATCGAGGGGAGCTGGCACCACGCTGACGCGGGCAAGCTCCCGCAGGGCTTGCATGCCCGCCAGATCAATCGCCTGGCGCCGACATGTTGTGCGTGGGTGAGGGGCGGTCAGCTGTGCAGCGTTTCTGCTGCATACAGGGTGTTCTCCAGCAAACCGGCACGGGTCATCGGGCCCACACCACCAGGCACCGGCGTGATCCAGCCAGCGCGGGGCAGGGCGGTCTCGTAGACCACGTCGCCCACCAGCTTGCCGTCTTCCTGACGGTTGATGCCGACATCGATCACAATCGCGCCTTCCTTGATCCACTCGCCCTTGACCAGTCCCGGCTTGCCCGCCGCCACGACCACCAGATCCGCGCGGCCCACATGGCCCGCCAGATCCTGCGTGAAGCGGTGCGTGACGGTGACCGTGCAACCCGCCAACAATAGCTCCATGGCCATGGGGCGACCCACGATATTGGATGCGCCCACGACTACGGCGTCTTTCCCGTACAGGTCCACGCCGGTGCTTTCCAATAGGGTCATGATGCCTTTCGGGGTGCAGGGGCGCAGCAGCGGAATGCGCTGGGCTAGCCGCCCGACATTGTAGGGATGGAAGCCATCGACATCCTTGTCAGGACGGATGCGCTCCAGAAGCGGCGAAGAATCGAGATGCGCCGGTAGCGGCAATTGCAGCAGGATGCCATCGATGGCCGGGTCTTCGTTGAGGCTGTCGATCAGGTCGGTCAGCTCGGTCTGGGTGGTTTCGCTGGGCAGGTCGTAGGCCCGGGAAATGAAGCCGACCTCTTCGCAGTCTTTGCGTTTGTGCGAGACGTAAACCTGAGAGGCGGGGTCGCTGCCGACCAGAATCACCGCGAGGCCCGGCGTACGCAGCCCTTGCTCGCGACGTTCGGCAACTCGTTGAGCGATCTGCTGGCGCAGTTTGGCTGCGATCGCTTTGCCGTCTATTAGTTTTGCAGTCATTACGCGTGATTAACCATCGGAAGGGTGGGAAAAAGAGCGCGCATTCTCGCATGACCTGACGCATGGGCAAAGGCGGTTGGTCCGCTTAATAAGCTAAGCCCTTTAATTAACTGAATTTTTTAGAAAAAAGTGTTGACGACCCTCAAGGCCGTCTATAAGATTCGTCGCACTTGTCGGGCACAACCCCACACAGGATAAGCCGGAAGCGGCGAATCAAGTCGAAAGGTTGATTAAGTCAGGTAGAGTTCAGATCGGCTCAGCGTGATTGAAAGCTCTTAATTTGCAGTCTCAGGAATGCAGATTAACCAAGCGCCCGTAGCTCAGCTGGATAGAGCATCCGCCTTCTAAGCGGATGGTCGCAGGTTCGAGTCCTGCCGGGTGCGCCATAAAGGCAGCTTTGGCACAAGTCAGCAACAACGCAATATGGTGGGCGTAGCTCAGTTGGTAGAGCACAGGATTGTGACTCCTGTTGTCGTGGGTTCGATCCCCATCGTCCACCCCATATTCAAAAGGCGCCAGATGCACAATCTGGCGCCTTTGCTTTAAGCGCTACATGCGGACGTGGTGGAATTGGTAGACACACTGGATTTAGGTTCCAGCGCCGCGAGGCGTAAGAGTTCGAGTCTCTTCGTCCGCACCAGCTACAGCCTTGAGAAATGCCCTGTGCATTCCAGGGATCGAAAAGCCGCCTAGTGCGGCTTTTTTTGTTTCAACGTATTGGTTTCATGCCGGTACGAGCTCGTCAGGCTATTGAGTGGCGGGCTTTTTCCGGAGTGTTTCCAGGGACTGGATCGACATTCGGTCGTGCTTCGCTTCCTTTATATAGGTGCGCGGAAAGTGCGTTCCAGACCGCTTGCGAAGACTTGAATCTTCGTTCATCTGTTCCTGGTTGCATTCCACTGTATTTACCCTTCGTCAGTAGGGTGACTTCTTGAGTTTGACCCACTAGAATGCTTGCCCTTGATTCTGGGGTCGGAAACGGCCGGCTAACGTCTGTGCAACGAGGAATATCCATGCAAGTTTCTGTTGAAAACACTTCCGCTCTCGAGCGCCGCATGACCATTGGCGTGCCTGCTGAGCGCATCGAGACCGAAGTCAACAAGCGTCTGCAGCAGACCGCACGTAAAGCCAAGATCCCGGGCTTCCGCCCTGGCAAAGTGCCTATGAGCGTGATCCGCCAGCGTTACGAAGACGGTGCTCGTCAGGAAGCACTGGGCGACCTGATCCAGGCGACCTTCTACGAAGCTGTCGTAGAACAAAAACTGAACCCGGCCGGCGCCCCTTCTGTCGAGCCAAAGACCTTCGAAAAAGGCAAGGACCTCGAGTACGTCGCGACTTTCGAAGTGTTCCCTGAATTCTCCGTTGCCGGTTTTGAATCCGTGACCGTCGAGCGCTTGTCTGCTGATGTCGCCGATTCCGATCTGGACAACATGCTTGAAATCCTGCGCAAGCAGAACGTCCGTTACGAAGCCGCCGACCGTGCCGCTGCCAATGAAGATCAACTGAACATTGACTTCGTGGGCAAGATCGACGGCGAAGCCTTCGCTGGCGGTTCGGCCACCGGCACTCAGCTGGTGCTGGGCTCGGGCCGCATGATCCCCGGCTTCGAAGACGGCCTGGTGGGTGCTAAAGCAGGCGAAGAGCGCGTTCTGAACCTGACGTTCCCCGAGGACTATCAGAACCTGGAACTGGCCGGTAAAACTGCCGAGTTCACCGTCACCGTCAACACCGTTTCGGCACCGACTCTGCCAGAGCTGAATGAAGCGTTCTTCACGCAGTTCGGCATCAAGGAAACGGGTATCGAAGGCTTCCGTACCGAAGTCCGCAAAAACATGGAGCGCGAGCTGCGCCAGGCCATCAAGTCCAAGGTCAAGAACCAGGTCATGGACGGTCTGCTGGCTGCCAACCCGATTGACGTCCCCAAAGCCCTGCTGGAAAACGAAGTGAACCGCCTGCGTGTTCAAGCCGTTCAGCAATTCGGTGGCAACATCAAGCCTGACCAACTGCCAGCCGAGCTGTTCGAAGAGCAGGCCAAGCGCCGCGTCGAGCTGGGTCTGATCGTCGCTGAAGTGGTCAAGCAATTCGACCTCAAACCTGACGAAGCCCGCGTTCGCGAGCTGATCCAGGAGATGGCTTCCGCATACCAGGAGCCAGAGCAGGTCGTGGCCTGGTACTACAAGAACGAACAGCAAATGAACGAAGTGCGTTCGGTTGTGCTGGAAGAGCAAGTTGTGGATACTGTTTTGCAGAAAGCGAGCGTGACCGATAAAGCGGTCTCGTACGAAGAAGCCGTCAAGCCGGTGGAAGCTCCACAAGCCGCCTGATTTCTTTCTCTCGTTCGAAAACACCATAAGCCAGCCTTCGCGCTGGCTTATGCGTATTCAAGACATGACTATTTGGGAGTGAATGCGAGACATGTCCCGCAATTCTTATATTCAGCAGAACTCTGACATCCAGGCCGCTGGCGGCTTGGTCCCGATGGTTATCGAGCAGTCCGCCCGTGGCGAACGTGCCTATGACATCTACTCCCGTTTGCTCAAGGAACGCGTCATTTTCCTGGTCGGCCCGGTTGAAGACTACATGGCCAACCTGATCTCGGCGCAGTTGCTTTTCCTTGAAGCGGAAAACCCGGACAAGGACATCCATCTCTACATCAATTCACCAGGCGGTTCGGTGACTGCAGGCATGGCGATTTACGACACCATGCAGTTCATCAAGCCGGACGTTTCGACCACCGTAATGGGGCAGGCCTGCAGCATGGGTGCGTTCCTGCTGGCCGGTGGTGCCAAGGGCAAGCGTTTCGCCCTGCCGAATTCCCGCGTGATGATTCACCAGCCGCTGGGCGGTTTCCAGGGGCAGGCGTCGGACATTGACATTCACGCCAAGGAAATCCTGTACATTCGCCAGCGTCTGAACGAGCTGCTGGCTCACCATACCGGCCAGTCGCTGGAAACCATCGAGCGCGATACCAATCGCGACAACTTCATGAGCGCCGAACGCGCTGCTGAATATGGTCTGGTGGACGCGGTGCTCGACAAACGTCAAATGATCAAATGATTGTGTGACAGGCAGTAATCCCGGGTGGTCGGCAGTGCCGTGCCACCTGCGGGCTTGAAAAAGCCTGCAATTGCCTTCATCTTGTGTTGCAAGCCTACCGGATTGGATCGATCGAATGACTGACACCCGCAACGGCGAGGACAACGGCAAACTGCTTTATTGCTCCTTCTGCGGCAAAAGCCAGCATGAAGTGCGCAAATTGATTGCCGGCCCCTCGGTATTTATCTGTGACGAGTGCGTCGACCTGTGCAATGACATCATCCGCGAGGAGGTGCAGGAAGCACAGGCAGAGAGCAGCGCGCATAAATTACCATCGCCGAAAGAAATCAGCGGCATCCTTGACCAGTACGTCATCGGTCAGGAGCGTGCTAAAAAGGTGCTCGCAGTAGCGGTGTACAACCACTACAAGCGCCTGAACCAACGCGATAAGAAAAACGATGATGTCGAATTGGGCAAGAGCAACATTTTGCTGATTGGCCCTACAGGCTCCGGCAAGACGCTGCTGGCTGAGACGCTGGCACGATTGCTCAATGTGCCGTTCACCATCGCCGACGCCACCACCCTGACCGAAGCCGGTTACGTGGGTGAGGACGTGGAAAACATTATTCAGAAGCTGTTGCAGAAATGCGATTACGATGTCGAAAAAGCCCAGATGGGTATCGTCTACATCGATGAAATCGACAAGATTTCGCGCAAATCTGACAACCCTTCAATCACCCGCGACGTGTCGGGCGAGGGCGTGCAACAAGCCCTGCTGAAACTGATTGAAGGCACCGTGGCTTCCGTTCCGCCGCAAGGCGGTCGCAAGCATCCACAGCAGGAATTCCTGCAAGTGGACACGCGCAACATCCTGTTCATCTGCGGCGGCGCATTCTCGGGCCTGGAAAAGGTCATCCAGAATCGCTCCACCAAGGGCGGCATCGGCTTTGGTGCGGAAGTTCGCAGCAAGGAAGAGGGCAAGAAGGTTGGCGAATCCCTGCGTGAAGTCGAGCCTGACGATCTGGTTAAGTTCGGTCTGATCCCGGAGTTCGTGGGCCGTCTGCCGGTTTTGGCGACCCTGGACGAGCTGGACGAAGCTGCGCTGATGCAGATTCTGACCGAACCTAAAAACGCCCTGACAAAGCAATACGGCAAGCTGTTTGAAATGGAAGGTGTGGACCTCGAATTCCGCACTGACGCACTGAAGTCGGTTGCCCGTCGCGCGCTGGAGCGCAAGACTGGCGCCCGTGGCCTGCGTTCCATCCTCGAAGGCGTGTTGCTCGACACCATGTACGAAATCCCGTCGCAATCTGACGTGAGCAAGGTGGTGATTGACGAAAGCGTTATCGAAGGGACATCCAAGCCGTTGTTGATCTATGAAAACAGCGAGCCACCTGCGAAGGCGGCACCTGACGCGTAAGCCCGACGGCTGACTTCGGGCGACTGGAAAACGGAAAAGGGCCCTCGGGCCCTTTTTGCGTTTCAGGGCTTGCTTTGGCATTAAGTCGAAGCGGTGCTTGTTTTTTTGAAGTGCTACCCCCATCTTGGTTTTCAGCTCATTTCTATCTGTCCATGGCCTAAGGCCGCCGTAGAGGCGAAATCATGAAGACGACCATTGAACTGCCTCTTTTGCCATTGCGCGATGTCGTGGTGTATCCGCACATGGTGATCCCACTGTTCGTGGGGCGCGAGAAGTCGATTGAGGCCCTTGAGGCTGCGATGACGGGTGACAAGCAGATCCTGCTGCTCGCGCAAAGAAATCCCGCAGACGATGATCCGGGTGAAGACGCCCTTTATAGCGTAGGGACCATTGCAACCGTATTGCAGCTGCTCAAGCTGCCGGACGGCACTGTCAAGGTGCTGGTCGAAGGCGAGCAACGTGGCTCCGTCGAGCGTTTCATTGAAGTTGACGGCCATTGCCGCGCGGAAGTGGCACTGATCGACGAAGTCGATGCCCCGGATCGTGAATCCGAAGTATTCGTGCGCAGCCTGCTGTCGCAATTCGAACAATATGTGCAGTTGGGTAAAAAAGTCCCGGCTGAAGTCCTGTCGTCGCTCAACAGCATTGATGAGCCTGGCCGCCTGGTGGACACCATGGCCGCCCACATGGCGCTGAAGATCGAGCAGAAGCAGGAAATTCTCGAGATTATCGACCTGGGCGCCCGGGTCGAACACGTGCTCGCCTTGCTGGATGCTGAAATCGACCTGCTTCAAGTCGAGAAGCGCATTCGTGGTCGCGTGAAGAAGCAGATGGAGCGCAGCCAGCGTGAGTACTACCTGAATGAGCAGATGAAGGCCATTCAGAAAGAGCTTGGCGACAGCGAAGAAGGCCACAACGAAATCGAAGAGCTGAAAAAGCGCATCGATGCTGCGGGCCTACCGAAAGACGCTATGACCAAGGCCACTGCCGAGCTGAACAAGCTCAAGCAGATGTCACCGATGTCGGCTGAGGCCACGGTGGTGCGCTCGTACATCGACTGGCTGGTGCAGGTGCCTTGGAAGGCGCAGAGTAAGGTGCGTCTGGACCTGGCGCGCGCGGAGGACATCCTTGATGCCGATCACTACGGTCTGGAGGAAGTCAAAGAGAGGATCCTCGAATACCTCGCTGTACAAAAACGCGTGAAGAAAATTCGTGGTCCGGTGCTGTGCCTGGTTGGCCCGCCTGGCGTGGGTAAAACCTCGTTGGCCGAGTCGATCGCCCATGCGACCAACCGCAAGTTCGTGCGTATGGCATTGGGCGGCGTGCGTGACGAAGCTGAAATTCGCGGTCACCGCCGTACCTACATCGGTTCGATGCCAGGCCGTTTGATCCAGAAAATGACCAAGGTTGGCGTGCGTAACCCGCTGTTCCTGCTCGATGAAATCGACAAAATGGGCAGCGACATGCGTGGCGATCCCGCGTCGGCGCTGCTGGAAGTGCTCGATCCCGAGCAGAACCATAACTTCAACGATCACTATCTGGAGGTCGATTACGACCTGTCTGACGTGATGTTCCTCTGCACCGCGAACTCGATGAACATCCCGCCAGCGCTGCTGGATCGGATGGAAGTGATTCGTTTGCCGGGTTACACCGAAGACGAGAAGATCAACATCGCGACCAAATACCTCTCGCCCAAGCAGGTCGCTGCCAACGGCTTGAAGAAAGGCGAAATCGAGTTCGAAGAAGAGGCCATACGCGACATTATTCGGTACTACACGCGTGAAGCGGGCGTGCGCAGTCTGGAGCGTCAGATCGCCAAGGTCTGCCGCAAGGCGGTCAAGGAACACGCAGGCGAGAAGCGTTTTGCCGTGGTGGTGACTGCCGCTACGCTGGAACACTTCCTTGGCGTGCGTAAATTCCGCTACGGTCTGGCCGAGCAGCAAGATCAGATCGGTCAGGTGACGGGGCTGGCCTGGACGCAGGTCGGGGGTGAACTGCTTACGATCGAAGCCGCCGTGGTGCCAGGTAAGGGTCAGTTGATCAAGACCGGTTCGCTGGGCGACGTGATGGTCGAATCGATCACTGCGGCATTGACGGTCGTGCGCAGCCGTGCGAAAAGCTTGGGCATCCCTCTGGACTTCCATGAGAAGCGCGACACCCATATCCACATGCCGGAAGGGGCAACGCCTAAAGACGGCCCTAGCGCGGGCGTAGGCATGTGCACGGCATTGGTTTCAGCGCTGACACAGATTCCGGTCCGTGCAGACGTCGCGATGACTGGTGAAATCACTTTGCGGGGCCAGGTGCTGGCGATTGGCGGCTTGAAGGAAAAACTGCTGGCCGCACACCGTGGAGGAATTAAAACGGTCATCATTCCGGAAGAAAACGTCCGTGATCTGAAGGAAATTCCGGACAACATCAAGGCAGATCTGCAAATCAAACCTGTTAAATGGATTGACGAAGTCCTGCAAATTGCGCTGCAATACGCGCCGGAGCCCTTGCCGGATGTGGCTCCGGAGATGGTTGCAAAGGATGAAAAACGCGAGTCTGAGTCCAAGGAAAGAATTAGCACGCATTAGTCTGTGGGGCCTTCCTTGACAGCTTTTTAGAGCCCTTGTTATAAAGCGGCTCTTCAGGTGCCAATAGGCCACTCAGCGTTCGTTTCGCTTCATCAAAAAACTTAGAAAATATACTCAATATAGATAGATATAAGGGGACTTAGAGTGAACAAGTCGGAACTGATTGATGCTATCGCCGCATCCGCTGACATCCCGAAAGCTGCTGCTGGCCGTGCGCTGGACGCAGTAATCGAATCCGTCACTGGCGCTCTTAAGGCTGGCGACTCCGTTGTACTGGTTGGCTTCGGCACTTTCTCCGTAACCGATCGTCCTGCCCGTACCGGCCGCAACCCTCAGACTGGCAAAACCCTGGAAATCCCGGCTGCCAAGAAGCCAGGTTTCAAAGCCGGTAAAGCACTGAAAGAAGCGGTCAACTAAGTCTCTTCGTACCTTTGCCCGCCCAGCGCAGCGTTATGTCTGTTCTGGGCGTGAAGCGGCAAGTGCGGTTGGTCAAGCGCTGGCCTGTCACTCCGGGGTACGCCACATCGAACCCTGTCCGCTTCACCTGGTTTGATCGATTTTGAAAGTTACGAGAAGGCGCATCCTCGGATGCGCCTTTCTTCTATCCGGAATACACCCACGCTCCGCTCCGTGTGTCGCAGCTTGGTGAGTTGAGTACAGCCCTCTGGGGGACGCATGCTGCAGAATATCAGGGACAATTCACAAGGCTGGATTGCCAAGACCATCATCGGTGTAGTCATGGCGCTGATGGCCCTGACCGGTTTCGACGCCATTTTCAGGGCCACCAGCCACAGCCAGGACGCTGCCAAAGTCAATGGCGACGAAATCAGTCAGACAGATCTGGGGCAGGCCGTCGAGATGCAACGTCGCCAGCTGTTGCAACAATTGGGCAAGGATTTCGATCCGTCGATGCTCAATGAGCAAATGCTGCGTGACTCGGCGCTCAAGGGCCTGATCGATCGCAAACTGCTGCTACAAGGTGCAGCGGACGCCAAGTTCAGCTTCTCTGAAGCGGCGCTGGATCAGCAGATCCTGCTGACGCCTGAATTTCAGGTGGACGGCAAATTCAATGCTGATCGTTTCGATCAGGTCGTGCGTCAGCTGGGCTACAGCCGCATGCAATTCCGTCAGATCCTGGGTCAGGAGATGCTGATCGGCCAGATTCGTGCTGGCATCGGTGGCAGCGCGTTCGTCACGGACGCCCAGGTCGATGCGTTCGCCCGTCTGGAAAAACAGACGCGGGATTTCGCCACGCTGACACTGCCCGCCGATCCGTCCAACGTGAAAGTCAGCGAGGCCGAAATCAAGGCGCACTACGACCAGCATGCCAAGGAGTTTTTGAGCCCTGAGCAGGTCGTGCTTGATTACATCGAACTGAAGAAGTCGTCGTTCTTTGACAAAGTGTCGGTCAAGGATGAAGACCTTCAGGCCGCTTATCAGAAGGAAATCGCCAACCTGGCCGAGCAGCGTCGTGCGGCTCATATCCTGATCGAAGTCAACGATAAGACCACCGACGCGCAAGCCAAGGCGAAGCTCGAAGAGATCCAGCAGCGTCTGGCCAAGGGTGAAGACTTCGCCGCATTGGCCAAGGAGTTCTCGCAAGACCCGGGCTCATCGGCCAAGGGGGGTGATCTGGGTTACGCAGGGAAGGGGGTTTACGATCCGGCCTTCGAAGATGCGCTGTATGCGTTGAACAAGGATCAGGTCTCCGCCCCGGTCAAGAGCCAGTTCGGCTGGCATTTGATCAAGCTGCTGGGGGTCGAGGCACCGTCGGTGCCAACGTTCGCCAGCCTGAAAGAGAAGCTGACGCATGACCTGAAATCGGAACAGGTCGAGCAGAAGTACGTCGATGCCAGCAAAAAACTGCAAGACGCCGCGTACGAAGCGTCTGATCTGACCCAGCCTGCGCAGGACTTGGGGCTCAAGGTTCAGACCACCGCGCCGTTCGGTCGCGAGGGTGGCGAGGGCATTGCCGCTAACCGTGCCGTCATTCAGGCCGCTTTCAGCCCTGAAGTGATGGAAGAGGGTTCCAACAGCTCGGCGCTGGAACTCGATCCCGAAACCGTGGTGGTGGTGCACGTGAAAGAACACCGTCAGCCTGAGCAGCTGCCGCTGGAAGCGGTCTCTGACGCCATTCGCGCGCAGCTGGTGAAGAACCATGCCAGCGACGCCGTCAAGGGCAAAGGCGAGGCGCTGCTGGCCGGTCTGCGTGACGGCAAGGTGCCGTTTGTTGCGACCAAGCAGGAGGGCCAGAGCTGGAAGGTCGTTGAAGCGGCTTCCCGCAGTCAGGAGGGCGTCGATCCTCAGGTGCTGCAGGCATTGTTCCGCATGCCTAAGCCGGAAGGTAAAGACAAACCGGTCTACAGCAGCCTGACGGCGGCAGACGGCAGCTTCGTGATCGTGCGCTTGAATGGCGTGAATCAGGCAGCGCCAGCGACCGATGCCGAGAAGACCCAGTATCGTCGCTTCCTGGCGTCTCGTGAGGGCCGTCAGGACTTCGAGTCCTACCAGGCACAGCTGAAATCAGCGGCGAAGATCGAGAAGTATTGATCTGCTGTAGTAGCTGCTGAAAATGAGAGGCCCCGGTTCGAGAGAATCGGGGCTTTTTGTTTTTTGTTTTTGTGGCGGCGTTGAAACAGGGGGCATCTCCGTTGCCGTGGGTGGCGCTGACATCGGTTTCGCTCTTACAGCGGGTCACTTTTTTCAAGCGTCGGAATGCCGAACCGCACAAAAGTAACCAAAAAGGCCCTGCTCCTGGTTGGGCCTTCGTTCCTGGGGTTCCCTGCATTCCGGCGACGCCCCGTGGGCCCGCGCCGACGGACATCCATGTCCTAGCGGCGCTCTCGCGGCATCCATGCCGCTCGACCCGCTCCGCGCCGCCTGCGTTCGGCCTGCACCCAAGTCGCGTTCTGCGGCGTCTGAACTGACGCGCATGAAGAGCAACGCGGGGCAGGGGCTAACGCCCATCGCATTCTGGTGTTGAGCAGAAGATCTTTCACTTACCGGATTTACTGTGGGAGCCGGCTTGCTGGCGAAGGCGGTGTGTCTGTTACAGATGAACTGCTTAATACACCGCTTTCGCCAGCAAGCCGGCTCCCACAGGAGGATTGCGCCAAGTTGAGGATTTGCCTTTGCCTTTGCCTTTGATCTTCCCCACTTTCCCGCCTTTCGGAAGTGACCCGCGTAAGGGCGGAATCATCCTCCGCAACGTCACCCCGAATGGATATTCACACCGCCCAAAAAAGCAAAAAAAAGCCCCGACTCTCAAGAATCGGGGCTTTTCCAGTCATCGCGAAACGCTCAAAACATCAGCCTTCCAGATCACCCATCGCCGTGGTGTTGAAACCACCGTCGACGTACATGATTTCACCGCTCACACCCGACGCCAGGTCCGAACACAGGAACGCGCCTGCGTTGCCCACTTCGTCGATGGTGACGTTACGACGCAGCGGGGTTTGCGCTTCGTTGGCGTCCAGCATTTTGCGGAAGTTTTTGATGCCGGAAGCGGCGAGGGTGCGGATCGGGCCGGCCGATACGGCGTTGACGCGGGTGCCGTCCGGACCAAGGCTGCGGGCCAGGTAGCGAACACCGGCTTCAAGACTCGCTTTGGCCATGCCCATGACGTTGTAGTTTGGCATGGTGCGCTCGGCGCCCAGGTACGACAGGGTCAGCAGGCTGCCGTTACGGCCCTTCATCAGCTCGCGACCGGCCTTGGCCAGCGCGACGAAGCTGTAGGCGCTGATGTCGTGGGCGATGCGGAAACCCTCACGGGTGGTGGCCTGGGTGAAATCGCCGTCCAGTTGGTCGCCTGGCGCGAAGCCGACGGAGTGCACGATGCAGTCCAGGCCATCCCACTTCTTGCTCAACTCTTCGAAAACCTTGGCGATCTCCTCGTCGCTGGCGACGTCGCAAGGGAAGCACAGATCAGCGCTCGAACCCCAGCCGGCGGCGAATTCTTCGACGCGGCCTTTGAGTTTTTCGTTCTGGTAGGTGAAGGCAAGCTCAGCGCCCTCGCGATGCATGGCGGCAGCGATACCGGATGCGATGGACAGTTTGCTGGCGACACCGACGATCAGGACGCGCTTACCGGCGAGAAAACCCATGGTTTTTTCCTCTTCAGGTTAATCGACAGTTGCTGGGGCCAGAAACGCGGCCTCCAGCAGCTGTTGTGTATAAGGATGTTGCGGCGCAGCGAAGATGTCTTCTGCCACACCCTGTTCGACCACTTGGCCTTGCTTGACCACCATCAGTTGGTGGCTCAGCGCTTTGACTACCGCCAGGTCATGGCTGATAAACAAATATGTCAGGTTGTACTTGGTTTGCAGTGAGCGCAACAGCTCCACCACTTGGCGCTGAACGGTCCGGTCGAGGGCCGATGTCGGCTCGTCCAGCAAAATCAGCGCCGGTTTTAACACTAATGCCCGTGCGATGGCGATCCTTTGCCGCTGTCCGCCGGAAAACTCATGGGGGTAGCGGTGCCGGGTTTCCGGGTCCAGACCCACTTCCTTGAGCGCTGCGATCACCGCCGCTTCCTGCTCGACCGGCGTGCCGATCTTGTGAATGCGCAGGCCTTCGCCCACGATGTCACACACCGACATGCGCGGACTCAGGCTGCCAAAAGGGTCCTGAAACACCACCTGCATCTGCCGCCGCAACGGTCGCACCTGGTCCTGTTTGAGGCAGGCCAGCGAATCGCCTTGAAAGCGTATCGCGCCTTCACTGCGAATCAACCGAAGAATGGCCAGGCCCAGTGTCGATTTACCCGAGCCGCTTTCGCCGACGATCCCCAGCGTCTGGCCCTTGGGCAGACTGAAGTGGATGCCGTCCACGGCCTTCACGTGATCGACAGTGCGCTTGAACACGCCTTTCTTGATCGGAAACCAGACCCTGAGGTCATCGACTTCCAGCAGCGGGGCGCCCGGCACGTTGTTCGCCGGACCGCCTTTCGGTTCGGCACTGAGCAATTCTTGGGTGTACGGATGCTGTGGCGCGCAGAACAGTTCTTCGCACGACGCCTGTTCGACGATGCAACCGCGCTGCATGACACATACGCGGTTGGCTATTTGTCGAACAACGTTCAAATCGTGGCTGATGAGCAACAAAGCCATGCCCAGACGGGCCTGCAATTCTTTCAGCAGCTTGAGGATTTTTAGCTGAACCGTGACGTCCAGCGCAGTGGTCGGCTCGTCGGCGATCAGCAGCTCAGGCTCATTGGCCAGGGCCATCGCGATCATCACCCGCTGACGCTGGCCCCCGGACAACTCGTGGGGCAGGGCCTTGAGACGCTTGCGCGGCTCGGGAATGCCCACCAACTCCAGCAACTCCAACGTGCGCCGTGTCGCAGCTTTGCCGGTGAGACCTTTGTGCAGGCCCAGCACTTCGTTGATCTGCTTCTCGATGGATTGCAGCGGATTGAGCGAGGTCATCGGCTCCTGAAAAATCATCGCGATGCGGTTGCCACGGATGGCGCGCATGCGCTTCTCGCTGACCGTCAGCAGCTCGTTGCCTGCGTACTGGATCGCTCCGGTCGGGTGCCGTGCCAAGGGGTAGGGCAGCAATCGCAGAATGGAGTGGGCGGTGACGGACTTGCCCGATCCGCTTTCGCCTACAAGGGCCAGGGTCTCGCCCTTGCGAATGTCGAAGCTGACACCTTCGACCACCCGTTGGGTTTTCTGGCCGGTGACGAACTCGACGGACAGGTTACGGATTTCGATCAGATTGTCCTGGCTCATCTCATTTCCTCGGGTCGAAGGCGTCACGGGCGGATTCGCCGATGAACACCAGCAGACTCAACATGATCGCCAGCACGGCGAAGGCGCTGATCCCCAGCCATGGCGCTTGCAGGTTGGATTTGCCTTGGGCGACCAGTTCGCCCAGTGAAGGCGAGCCCGCGGGCAGGCCGAAGCCCAGGAAATCCAGCGCGGTCAGCGTGCCGATCGCGCCGGTGAGGATGAACGGCATGAAGGTCATGGTCGACACCATGGCGTTGGGCAGGATGTGGCGGAACATGATCGCGCCGTTCTGCATGCCCAGGGCGCGGGCCGCGCGCACGTATTCAAGGTTACGCCCGCGCAGGAATTCGGCGCGCACCACGTCCACCAGGCTCATCCACGAGAACAGCAGCATGATGCCCAGCAGCCACCAGAAGTTCGGCTGCACGAAGCTGGCGAGGATGATCAGCAAATACAGCACCGGCAGGCCCGACCAGATTTCCAGAAACCGCTGGCCGACCAGATCGACCCAGCCGCCGTAGAAGCCCTGCAAAGCGCCGGCGATCACGCCGATGACCGAGCTGAGCACCGTCAACGTCAGGGCGAACAGCACCGAAACGCGAAAACCGTAGATCACCCTGGCCAGCACATCGCGGCCCTGATCGTCGGTGCCGAGCAGGTTTTCTCTGGACGGCGGCGCGGGAGCTGGGACTTTCAAGTCGTAGTTGATGCTCTGGTAGCTGAACGGAATTGGCGCCCACAGCGTCCATCCGTCTTTCGCCGCGATCAGTTCCTTGATGTACGGACTTTTGTAATTGGCTTCCAGTGGAAATTCGCCGCCAAAGGTCGTCTCGGGGTAGCGCTCGAACACCGGGAAATACCACTGGCCGTCGTATTTGACGATCAGCGGCTTGTCGTTGGCGATCAGCTCGGCGCCAAGGCTCAAGCCGAACAGGATGAGAAACAGCCACAACGACCACCAGCCGCGCTTGTTGGCCTTGAAACGTTCGAAACGGCGTCGATTGAGAGGGGACAACGTCATATCAATGATCCCTGCGGTCGAAGTCGATACGGGGGTCAACCAGGGTATAGGTCAGGTCGCCAATCAGTTTCACCACCAGCCCCAGCAAGGTGAAGATGAAAAGGGTGCCAAAGACCACTGGGTAGTCGCGGTTGATCGCAGCTTCGAAGCTCATCAGGCCGAGGCCGTCGAGGGAGAAGATCACCTCCACCAGCAGCGAACCGGTGAAGAAAATGCCAATGAACGCCGACGGGAACCCGGCGATTACCAGTAGCATCGCGTTGCGGAACACATGGCCGTAGAGCACGCGGTGTTGGGTCAGGCCTTTGGCTTTGGCGGTGATCACGTATTGCTTGCCGATTTCATCGAGGAAGCTGTTCTTGGTCAGCAGGGTCATGGTGGCGAAGTTGCCGATCACCAGCGCCGTGATCGGCAGCACCAAGTGCCAGAAATAGTCGCCGACCTTGCCCAGCAGGCTCAGCTCATCGAAGTTGCTGGAGGTCAGGCCGCGCAGCGGGAACCAGGCGAAATAGCTGCCCCCCGCGAACACCACGATCAGCAAAATGGCGAACAGGAATGCCGGGATCGCGTAGCCGACGATGATCGCCGAACTGGTCCAGACGTCGAACTGACTGCCGTGCCGCGTGGCCTTGGCGATCCCCAGCGGGATCGACACCAGGTACATGATCAAGGTGCTCCAGAGGCCCAGCGAGATCGACACCGGCATCTTCTCGACGATCAGGTCGATGACCTTGGCGTCGCGGAAGAAACTGTCGCCGAAATCCAGGCGGGCGTAGTTCTTGACCATGATCCACAAGCGTTCCGGCGCTGACTTGTCAAAGCCGTACATGTGCTCGATTTCCTTGATCAACGCCGGGTCCAGGCCCTGTGCGCCGCGGTAGGTCGAGCCCGCCACCGAGACTTCGGCGCCACCCCCGGCGATGCGGCTGGTGGCGCCTTCGAAGCCTTCCAGCTTGGCGATCATCTGTTCGACAGGGCCACCGGGGGCGGCCTGAATGATCACGAAGTTGATCAGCAAGATGCCGAACAGGGTCGGCACGATCAGCAGTAAACGCCGCAGAATGTACGCCAGCATGTTATTGCTCCGTGTCCTTGGAGGGCGCTTCAGGCTCGGCGGTGTCCTGCGCGGTTTGCACCGGAATCGCAGGGGTCGCGTCGGGTTTGACCCACCAGGTCATGCTGCCGATGTCGTACAGCGGGGATTTTTTCGGATGGCCAAGATGATCCCAGTAGGCCAAACGCCAAGTCTTGATGTGCCAGTTGGGGATCACGTAATAGCCCCAGAGCAGGGCGCGGTCGAGGGCGCGGGTGTGATCGATGAGGCTCTGCCGCGAATCGGCGTTGATCAGCCCGCTGACCAGTGCGTCGACCGCCGGGTCTTTCAGCCCGATCAGGTTATAGCTGCCCGGTTTGTCGGCGGCGGAGGAATCCCAGTATTCGCGCTGTTCGTTGCCCGGTGAGCTGGATTGCGGAAAGCTGCCGACGATCATGTCGTAGTCCCGCGAGCGACGGCGGGTGATGTACTGCGAAACGTCCACCCGGCGAATCTCCAGGTTGATGCCGATGTCAGCGAGGTTGCGTTTGAAGGGGAGCAGCACGCGCTCGAACTCGGTCTGGGCCAGCAGGAATTCAATGCTGACCGGCTTGCCTTCGGTGTCGACCATCTTGTCGCCGACGATCTTCCAGCCGGCCTCTTTCAACAGCGCAAAGGCCTTGCGTTGTTGCTCGCGAATGATGCCGCTGCCGTCGGTGACCGGCAGTTTGAATTCCTCGGTGAACAGCGCAGGCGGCAGCTTGTCACGCAGCGGGTCGAGGATTTTAAGCTCGGCCTCTGATGGCAGGCCTCGCGAGCCCATGTCCGAGTTATCGAAATAGCTTTTGGTACGGGTGTACATGCCGAAGAACAGTTGCTTGTTGGTCCATTCGAAATCCAGCAGCAGGCTCAGCGCCTGGCGCACGCGCACGTCCTGAAACATTGGTTTGCGCAGGTTGAAGATGAAGCCCTGCATGCCCTGCGGGTTGCCGTTGGGAATTTCTTCTTTGATCAAGCGGCCTTCGCGAACGGCCGGCACATCATAAGCGGTGGCCCAGTTCTTCGCGGTCATCTCCTGCCAGAAGTCGAAGGCACCGGCTTTCAAGGCTTCGAGGGCCACGGTGTTGTCGCGGTAATAGTCGGTGGACAGCTTGTCGAAGTTGTAAAAGCCTTTGTTCACCGGCAGGTCTTTGCCCCAGTAGTCCTTGACCCGCTCGTAACGCACCGAGCGTCCGGGTTTGACCTCCACCACCTTGTACGGCCCGCTGCCCAGCGGGATTTCAAGGTTGCCTTTGCTGAAATCGCGACTGGCCCACCAGTGTTTCGGCAGCACCGGCAGTTGGCCGATGATCAGCGGCAGCTCGCGGTTGTCGTTGTGCTTGAACTTGAACAGCACTGTGGTCGGATTTTCCGCGACCGCCTGGTCGATGTCCGCGTAATAGCTGCGGTACAACGGCGAGCCGTCCTTGATCAGCGTCTCGAAGCTGAACACCACGTCTTCGGCGCGCACCGGGTGGCCATCGTTGAATCTGGCTTCGGGGCGCAGATAGAAGCGCACCCAACTGTTGTCCGGCGCCCGTTCGACTTTCTCGGCGATGAGCCCGTATTCGGTAAACGGTTCGTCGAGCCCCTGACGCATCAGGGTGTCGTAGATCAGGCCGATATCGTCGGCCGGTACGCCTTTGCTGATGAACGGGTTAAGGCTGTCGAAGCCGCCGAACCCGGCGCTGCGCAGGATGCCGCCTTTGGGGGCGTCGGGGTTGACGTAGTCGAAGTGCTTGAAGTCGGCCGGGTACTTCGGCGCTTCGTTGTACAGCGTGATGGCATGTTGCGGCGCCGCCAGGGCTGAGCCGGTCATCCCGAGCAGCAAAGGGGCCAGCAGGAACGGGCTGAGCAGCAAGCCGCCAGCCCGCGTCAGGGAGCGGAGGGCAGTCATGGGTTTTTCTCCGAAGGCTTGAGCCACCACGCACGCAGGCCCAGGGTGTAGGGCGGGGTGGTGACGAAGGCGAATCTGTTGCGGTACGCCAGACGATGGGTGCTGAGGTACCAGTTGGGGATCATGTAGTGCTGCCAGAGCAGGACGCGGTCCAGTGCCTTGGTCGCGGCAACCTGGTCTTCACGGGTTTTCGCCGCCAGTAGCTGGCTGAGCAGGTTGTCCACCACCGGATTGGCGACGCCTGCGTAGTTTTTGCTGCCTTTGATGCTGGCCTGGCTGGAATGGAAGTATTGCCATTGTTCCAGCCCCGGACTCAGGGTCTGGCTAAGGGTCATCAGAATCATGTCGAAATCGAACTGGTCCAGGCGCTGTTTGTATTGGGCGCGATCGACCGTGCGCAGCCGAGCCTCGATGCCGATTCGCGTGAGGTCTTCGATGTAGGGTTGCAGGATTCGTTCGAGGCTGGGATTCACCAGGAGTATTTCGAAACGCAACGGTTGGCCGGCGGCGTTGGTCAGACCGCGGTCGGTGAATCGCCAGCCGGCGTCGGCGAGCAGCCCGAGGGCACGGCGAATGGTGTCGCGAGGTACGCCGCCGCCATCGGTTTTCGACACCGAGAACGGCTGGGTGAACAATGGCGCAGGCAATTGGGTGCGGTAGGGCGACAGCATCAGGAATTCGCGACCGGAGGGGAGGTCGGTCGCGGAAAACTCACTGTTGGGGTAATAGCTGGTGGAGCGCGCGTAGGCGTTGTTGAACAGTGTGCGGTTGGTCCACTCGAAATTGAACATCAGACCCAACGCTTCACGCACACGGATGTCGGCGAACGTTCCGCGCCGGGTGTTCATGAACAGGCCTTGGGTCTGGGTCGGGATCTGGTGCGCAATCTGCGCCTTGATCACCTTGCCTTCATTGACGGCGGGGTAATCGTAACCCGTGAACCAGTTTTTGGCCTGATGCTCGATGTAGATGTCGAATTCCCCGGCCTTGAACGCTTCGAAGGCCACGTCGGCGTCGCGGTAAAACTCGACGTCCACGCGATTGAAGTTGTATTTCCCGCGATTGACCGGCAAGTCCTTGCCCCAATAATCCCTGACCCGCTCGAACACCAGGCTGCGACCCGGACGCACTTGGGTGATGCGATAAGGCCCGCTGCCCAGCGGCGGTTCGAAGGTCGTGGCTTTGAAGTCGCGGTTTTTCCAGTAATGCTGGGGCAGCACCGGCAATTCGCCGAGGCGCAAGATCAGTAATGGGTTGCCGGACCGCTTGAACACGAAACGGATGCGGTGGCGGTTGAGAATGTCGACCCGCTGCACCTCTTGCAACGCCGTGCGGTATTGCGGGTGTCCGTCTTTCAACAGGGTTCTGTAGGAAAACGCCACGTCGTAAGCCGTGATCGGCTTGCCGTCATGAAAGCGCGCTTCTGGCCGCAGGTTGAACACGACCCAGCTGCGGTCTTCGCTGTATTCGACGGTCTTGGCAATCAGGCCGTAGCTTGAGGTCGGCTCGTCGCCGGAAGGGTCGTATTGCCCGGTGCCGACCATCAGCGGCTCGTTCAGCTCGTTGACCCCGTATTGGCCGAAATTCGGCGTCGAGATCGGGCTACTGCCTTTGAAGGTGTAGGGATTGAGCGTGTCGAACGTGCCGTTGGCCATGATTCGCAGGGTGCCAGCCTTCGGCGCCTCGGGATTGACCCAGTCGAAATGGGTGAAGCTGGCCGGGTACTTGAGGACACCGAACTGCGCGTAACCATGGCTTTCGGCAATGGTCGCGGCGGCTGTCGTGCTCAAGACCAGGCTGAAAGTCAGCAGCAAGAGGCGTATCAAATGACGGTCTGTCCAGGCAGCGGTCGGTCACAGTAACAGCTTGTATGGGCTGGAAAAAGAGTGGGGGCCAGCATCGAACCTGTAGGGGTGAGCTTGCTCGCGATAGCGGTGTTTCAGACGACCAATGTGCCACAGACACACCGCTATCGCGAGCAAGCTCACTCCTACAGGGTTCAGGGGTGCGTCTACGAATGAGGCGTTGAAGGATCCAACGCAATCGTGCTTCTGCCGGGCATGCGGTGTCGGTAGATCAATGCGGCAGATAGACCGTCAATGTCTGACCCGGCTTCAATGCCTGACCGCTGCGCGGGTTCCAGCGCTTGAGGTGCTGCATTTCAACGTTGAAGCGTTTGGCCACGGCGTACATCGAATCGCCTTTCTGGATCTTGTACTGCATGGCCTTTTGCTCGCTGTCCTTGGATTTGCTGCCGGTGTCGGACTTGGCCACTGCGCGTGCGCTGGTTTTGGCGGCGGGCTTGCTGGTGTCCTGCATCACCAGCGTCTGGCCCACTTTCATGTTATGGCCGGTGAGCTTGTTCCAGTGCTGCAGGTCTTTGGCGTCGACCTTGTTGACGCGAGCGATCTGGGCGAGGGTGTCGCCTTTCTTCACCTTATAAGTGCGCATGCGCACGGGCTTTTCGTCCACCTCAGCCACTTCTTCGAAGACTGGCAGGGCGGTTTTCATGCCCGGTTGCACGGGGATGGTCAGCGCTTGGCCGCGTTTGAGGTGATTACCCGACAGCTTGTTCAGGTCCTTGAGCGTGCTGGTCGACACCTTGTAGCGGCTGGCAATGCTGGCCAGGCTGTCGCCGGGACGCACGCGATATTGCTGCCAGTCCACCAGCTCTTCGGGCTTCATGTTCGACAGGTTGGCGGTCAGCAATTGCGATTTGGAGGTCGGCACCAGCAGGTGCTGGGGGCCATCGATGGTCAGACGCTTCTTGAACGCCGGGTTGAGCTGCATTAGCTCGTCTTCGTCGATGTTGGCCATCTGCGCGACTTTGGACAGGTCCATGCGCTGGTTCAGCTCGACGACTTCAAAGTACGGCTTGTTATCGATCGGATTGAGGTTGACGCCATAGGCTTCCGGCGACATGACCACCTGCGACAGGGCCAGCAGCTTGGGCACGTAGTCGCGGGTTTCCTGCGGCAGCGGCAGGTTCCAGTAGTCGGTCGGCAGGTTGAGCTTTTCGTTGCGTTCAATGGCGCGGCTGACCGTGCCTTCGCCGGCGTTGTAGGCCGCCAGTGCCAGCAGCCAGTCGCCGTTGAACATGTCGTGCAGCTTGGTCAGATAGTCCAAGGCGGCGGCGGTGGACGCCGTAATGTCGCGGCGGCCATCGTAGAAGTTGGTCTGACGCAGGTTGAAGTAGCGGCCGGTGGACGGGATGAATTGCCAGATGCCCGCCGCATCGCTGCGCGACAGCGCCATCGGGTTGTAGGCGCTTTCGATCACCGGCAGCAGCGCCAGCTCCAGCGGCATGTTGCGTTCTTCGAGGCGTTCGACGATGTAGTGCATATAAAGGCTGCCACGCTCGCCGGCCGTTTCGAGGAACGACGGGTTGTTGGCAAACCACAGGCGCTGTTGGTCGATACGCGGATTGAGGCCGTTGCCGTCTTGCAGCTGGAAGCCTTGACGCATGCGCTCCCACACATCATGGGGCGGGGCCAGCGGCGCAGGTTTGCGCGCCACGAAAACGGGTTGGGGTTTGGCGACGGCGGGGGTGTGAGCGACCTTGGACGAGGTGCCGGGCTCCAGGCTGCTGGTGGTCTGACAACCTGCCAACGTTGCACTCGCGACCACCGCGATTGCTTGCGCCAACCGAGTCAATGCGTCGGAATTAAAGGTTCTGCGTATGGATGACGACATTGGCTGGGGGATAGTTCCAGTCGAAAATGTCGGGCGATTCTAGAAAGCGTCTTAACAACGGTCAACCTTTCAGAATTTTTGTGCCGATCCGCCACCCGTTTAGAACTTATCTTTCCAGGCGCGCAAGGCGGCAAAAACCGCGACGGGCGACGTATTGTCGGTGCCGGTCCGTTCGTCCGCTTTTTGTTTTACCGAAGGTTGCGACGCCCGAAGGAACGGATTGGTCTTGCGCTCCAGCCCCAATGTCGAGGGCAGACTGATGCGGTTTTCCTCGCGCCAGCGGGTCACTTGCTCGAACCGACCGGTAACGTCCGGATTCTCCGGCTCCACAGCCACGGCAAAGCGCAGGTTGCTGAGGGTGTATTCGTGGGCACAGTAAACGTGGGTGCTGTCGGGCAGTTCCGCCAGACGGCCCAACGAATGGTGCATTTGTTCAGGCGTGCCTTCGAACAGGCGACCGCAGCCTGCCGCGAACAGCGTGTCGCCGCAGAACAGCAACGGCGTCTGCGGATCAGCGTGGTAGAACGCGATGTGCCCGAGGGTGTGGCCGGGAACGGCATGGACGACGAACGTCAGGCCGAGTACGGTGACTTCGTCGTGGTCGACCAGGGCGACGTCCCGCGCCGGAATCTTTTCGTTCGCCGGTCCATGGACTTTCGCGCCGGTCAGGTCTTTGAGTTCGGCCACCCCGCCCACGTGATCGGCATGGTGATGGGTGATCAGAATGTCGCTCAATGTCCAATCGGGATGCTGACCGAGCCAGGCCACCACTGGCGCGGCGTCACCGGGATCGACCACGGCACAGCGTTTTTTGGCATTGTCTTGTAACAACCAGATGTAGTTATCGGTGAAAGCGGGCAGGGCATCGATCTGTATCATGGCGCGATTCACTTGGCTGGAAACAAAGCGCAATCTTAGAGTCTGAATAGCGTCCACGCGAGCCTTCTCGCGCGGGCCATCTCATGGAGACCGGAAATGACCGATGAAGCGTTCGCCCAGGCCGACCCCGAGTGGCTTGAGTTGATCAGCGCTGCCCGTGAGTGGCTGTCCGCCCCTTTGGGGCAATTGTTGCTGGAAGAAGAACGACGGGTGCTCGAAGAAGAACTCGAGCGGTTCTTTGGCGGCTACCTGGTGCACTACGGCCCGTCGGCGCAAAACCCGCCTGAGGCCAAGCAGGTTCAGCGCAATGTGCGTCTGGGTGCGCCTCTGCCGGGGGTTGAGATCGTGTGCGAAGAACAGGCCTGGCCGTTGAGCGAGCACGCGGCGGATGTCGTGGTAATGCAGCACGGGCTGGATTTCTGTCTTTCACCCCATGGTCTGTTGCGCGAGGCCGCCAGCAGTGTGCGACCTGGTGGCCATTTGGTAATCGTCGGCATCAACCCTTGGAGCACGTGGGGCATCCGTCATTTCTTCGCTAACGATGCCTTGCGTCGGGCGCGTTGCATCTCGCCATCGCGGGTCGGCGACTGGCTTAATCTGCTGGGCTTCGCGCTGGAGAAACGCCGGTTCGGGTGCTATCGTCCGCCGCTTGCCTCGCCCAAGTGGCAGCAGCGTCTGTCCGGCCTCGAGCGTCTGGGCGGTGGCTGGCAGAGCCCTGGCGGTGGCTTCTATTTATTAGTGGCACGCAAAATGGTGGTGGGGCTGCGCCCGGTGCGCATGCCACGTCGCGAACCCATGGGTAAGCTGCTACCGCTGCCGATGGCCAAGGTCAACCGGCGCACCCCTGAGCCTTGATGCGTGATCGCTAATCGCCGGGCTTCATCAATTCTGGAACGAACGTAATGAGCGATACCGTAGAACTCTTCTCCGACGGCGCCTGCAAGGGCAATCCTGGCCCGGGGGGCTGGGGCGCATTGCTGGTGTGCAAGGGCGTGGAAAAGGAACTCTGGGGTGGTGAAGCCAACACCACCAACAATCGCATGGAACTGCTGGGAGCGATTCGCGGGCTCGAAGAACTCAAGCGGCCCTGCGACGTGACCCTGGTCACCGACTCGCAATACGTGATGAAGGGCATCACCGAGTGGATGGTCAACTGGAAGAAGCGTGGCTGGAAGACGGCCGCGAAAGAGCCGGTGAAGAATGCCGACCTGTGGATGCAGCTGGACGAGCAGGTCAATCGCCACAACGTCACCTGGAAATGGGTGCGAGGTCACATGGGGCACCATGGCAACGAGCGCGCCGACCAGTTGGCCAATCGCGGCGTGGATGAGGTGCGGGGGATCAAGCACGGATAGTGGCACACCGATTTTTTGTGGGAGCCAGCTTGCTGGCGAATGCGATGGGTCAGCCGCCATTGATGTTTCTGATCGGCCGAATTCGCCAGCAAGCCGGCTCCCACAGGTGTTGCGTCAGCCAATCGTTCTTGCGCACATCCCGAAAACTCCCGTGTTAATATCCGCGCCTGCAACCGAGGCGCCAGGCAATGACTGCACAGAACATCATCACTGAACGTCGAGTCGTACTCGACACCGAAACCACCGGTATGCCCGTCACCGACGGCCACCGGGTGATCGAGATCGGGTGTGTCGAGGTGATCGGTCGGCGGCTGACCGGGCGTCATTTCCACGTGTACCTGCAACCGGACCGGGACAGCGACGAAGGCGCCATTGGCGTTCACGGCATCACGGACCAGTTCCTGATCGGCAAGCCGCGCTTTGCCGAAGTCGCCGATGAGTTCTACGAATTCATCAAAGGCGCGCAGTTGATCATCCACAACGCGCCGTTCGACGTGGGCTTCCTGAATAACGAATTCGCCCTGATCGGCCAGCACGACCGCGCCGACCTGTCTGCGTATTGCTCGATCCTCGACACCCTGGCCATGGCCCGTGAGCGTCATCCAGGTCAGCGCAACAGCCTCGACGCCCTGTGCAAACGCTACGACGTCGATAACTCGGGTCGTGAGCTTCACGGCGCATTGCTCGACTCCGAGATTCTGGCCGACGTTTATCTTGCAATGACCGGTGGCCAGACGGCCCTGTCCCTGGCGGGTAACAACGACGGCGAGGGCGGTGCGGATCGTCCTTCCGAAGTACGCAAAATCGTCAATCGCACGCCGGGCCGAATCATCCTTGCCAATGAAGCAGAACTCGCCGATCACGAAGCGCGGCTTGCCGTGATCGCCAAGTCTGCAAATGCCCCGGCGCTCTGGACCCAATTGCTCGAAGTCCAGGCCCAGCAGGGCTGAGGCTCCCCGTGACAATGGCCAGCCCGACCTTAAGCATTCGTGTCGCAGACGAATGCTTCGAGGATTACATCCTCAACGGCGAGTTCACCTTCACGGTCACCGGCTACGCCCAAGTGCAGATCGACCAGCCCGTGGCGCAATGGCCGGTGATGCCGGTCGAGCCTTACCTGAAGAATTACGGAATCGATTCGGAAGAGTTCTGCAACTACCGTGACGGCGGGGAGGGCACGGTGCTGGTGGCTTGGCTGGACGAGAATCCGGTGGGGCATATCGTCATCAGCAAGCACTGGAATGGCTTTGCCCACATCGATGAGCTGGCGGTGGATACCGTCGCCCGGCGCAACGGAGTTGCCGTGAAATTGCTGGACGTGGCGCAGTTCTGGGCCCGCAAACACAACCTCCCCGGCATCGTGCTGGAAACCCAGAACAACAACCTGGCGGCGTGCAAACTGTATGAAAGCTACGGGTTTGAGGTCGGCGGAATCGACCACCTGCGCTACCGCGCCATCGATCCGATGACGCGAGAGTCAGCGATCTTCTGGTACCTGCTTTTCGACTCCGTCAACAGCTCCGAGCGATAAGCTGCAAGCCACAAGCTGACCAACGCATTCCCAGACACCGCGTACTGCTTCTGCTTGCAGCTCGCCACTTGCAGCTCGCCACTTGCAGCTCGTGGCTGCTTCTCCGGAGCTTGCAGCTGCTGTCAGCTGGTACGGGTGAGTTTGATCCCCGACTGAACCAGCTCGAATTCATCGCCTCCCAGATGGTTTACGCGGTCGCCAATGGCCAGGCGATAAGTGGACACGGGCTCCTTGCCGTCAACCTCGTCGGGCTGTGATTCGCGGAATTCATGCACCGGGTAGACGCGACCTTCCGCATCTCTGGCATGAAATTGCCCAACTAGAACTGAAGCCATTTGCTTTGTAACCTCTGGAAATAACTGCTCGTTATCGCCCGCATCGTACCACTGCGTGCCGTGAATCCGTGTCCGCTTGTAAGGCAATTCCGTAGGAACCGTAGGCGCCTTCTTCGCTCAAGCCTTTCAGACCGCTGTTTTGAGGGGGAGTTTTCGTCAGGGGAAAAAATACTCGCGACCAACGGTCAGGCGGAATTCGGCAGACCCGGGCCGAAGATCAAGAGATTCGATCAGTGGCAACCAAAAAACAGGGCGGACCAAACGGCATCTTTCATCTATAACTGTCCACTCCCCCCATCAGAAGAAGGTCAGCTTCATGAGCCAGCCCCATACCATTGCAGTGATCGTTGGCAGCTTGCGAAAGGACTCCCTCAACCGCAAAGTTGCTCGCGCACTGGCAGAGTTGGCACCGCCGAGCCTGAAACTCAGCATCATCGAAATCGGCGATCTGCCGCTGTACAACGAAGACATCGACCTCGATTCGCCTCCCGCTTCCTACACCGCATTCCGCCAAGCCCTGCAAGGCGCGGATGGTTTTCTGTTCGTCACCCCTGAATACAACCGCTCGGTGCCAGGCGCGCTGAAGAACGCGATCGACGTGGGTTCGCGTCCGTATGGCAAAAGTTCGTGGGGCAAGGCCAAGCCTGCCGCAGTGGTGAGCGTGTCGCCGGGCGCCATCGGTGGTTTCGGTGCGAACCAGCATTTGCGTCAATGCTTTGTGTTCCTCGATGTGCTGTGCATGCAGCAGCCTGAGGCGTATCTGGGCGGTGCCGGGAATTTCTTCGACGAGCAGGGCAAGCTCAACGAGAAAACCCGCCCGTTTTTGCAAAGCATCATCGATGCGTTTGCGGCCCATGTGGCGCGTACGCTCAAGGCCTGAGGTTTTATCGGGGCCGGATTGCTGCCGAGTACGTCGTATCAGCCGTTGCCGCGGTGGCTGATTCAACGATTTCGCCAGCAAGCTGGCCCCTCTTCCGGTGTCGCATGACCCGCCTCTGGCGAATGAACTCGCTCCCACACGACCCCCACCGCAATAGCCGCCATCTGCGGGTTGCAATCCCCGAATCGCAGAGCCCAACTTCGGATTCAAAGGCACTGCGTACCTGATTCAGTCAACCGCAACGGTCCACGCGGATGTACAGCATTATGTAACGCAGCCCGTTTGACGTTTCTCCCTACGCTCCCTGGCATTGGCCCATGACCGGTTCGAAAAAGCCGGTCATGGCTCTCTCAAGCAAGGAGCATTCATGTCTACAGTCAGCGTCAACTTTCTCCACAGCGCGTCGCTCAGGCAGCGTTTTCTCGATGACGTGCACGAAGCCGTGCGCGAGGGTCGTCTTTCCAATGAAGAACAGCTCTGGCTGCGCCGGCTCACTCAAGCAGCAGACGAGCAGGGCACCGACCCACTCCGGGTGGATAGCTTGCTCAGCAGCGATGGCGCGCACCGGCCTCTGGACCTGGCTACCGCGCTAATGATGAGCCATGCCCTGATCAATTCACGGGTGTACCTGCACACCCTCGCCAAAGGGATCGAGGTCTTCGACGATCGTATTGCTCTTTTGGCGACGTTGCGCAGGCGGTATGCGAACAATGACGGCGAGGTCGTGTTCGAGTATGAAAAGGTCGAGGGTGATCCGTTCAAAGCTCAGATGCTGGCTATCGTCGATCATCAGGTGGCGCAGGTAGGCCAGATGAAGACGCAATTGAGCGCCATGCCGTCCCTGCGCGATGCCGCCAAGGAGTCACTGGTACGGCAGCTGCGGGTTTCACTGCCGCACCTAAGCCTCGATCCCGACACCCATGTCGTGCACATCGCGCCGGTGGATGACGGGAATGCCGAGCCGGATCTGGTGGTACAGACCCTGACGCAAGCCGCGATCGACGATTGTGCTCAGGTGAAGATAGAAAACGGCTATGTTCGCCGCTTTCTGAACGCCCAGGGGCAACTGGCGACAGCGGCCGATCAAGCCTTGTTTACCCAGGCGTACGCCGCCCTGCCCAGCGTCGTCGCTGATTGCCACTCTGAACTGATGAACGCTTTCTGGAGCGCACAGGTGCAAGGGCAGCGTACCCGGCGCCTGTTGGCCATCGAAAGCTTCGAGAGCAGCCTGTGCCGTGAAGTCTATGACCGTACTCAGGACGCAACCCTGCATGTCGATACCCGACGCGCATTCATGGCATTGATTCAGAATGACCCTAGCGCTGGTGCCCACGGCCACACGCTGCAGGGCTACCGCCTGATGCTCAAGGTCGGGGAGGGTCCACGATGCCCGCTGGCGGGGACTTTCGTGGTCAGGCCTGCAGCCGATGCATCCGGTAGCCTGTTGTGGTTTTCGCCTGATCATCGCCTGCTGTCGTTTCCTGACCTGGCGGCGTTGACTGCTTTCCTGGCCGCGCCATCGGGTCGCTGGCAATTACGAGCGGCTCTGGCGTTGGCGGACCAGCCGATGCTGGATCGACCCGGGACATTGCACTTTGATCTGCACGTGATCGACACCTCGCTGTGCGCTGAGCGTGTCGATGCCATCATCGCCATGCAAAAGCGCAATCTCACGTATGCCTGGGGGCTGGCCTGCGTCGCGGAGAAACGCTCTGCGATGATTGACGATGCACTGGACGTTCGGCAATTGCTCGACCCACGTCAGTGCTCGTTCGGCTCGGGACGCTGGCTGGAAAGCGCTCTGGTCGACTTTCACGCGGTGTGGCCCAAACCCGAGGTGCCCGTTGCCCCGGTCGCTGCTGCTACGCCTGCTGCTACGCCAGTTGCGACCCCGCCCGCCGCGGTGCCGCTTGCGACCGAAGTAGCGCCGGTTGGCAGCGAACCGTCAGTGGTCAGTGCCGAGGCTGCGACAGATCAGCCGGGCCCCATCCGCGCCAAGGCCGCATCATGGGTGGCGTTCGTACAGGCCTTCGACTCACGTGCCGAGCAGTTGCGCAGATTTGGCAGTGTCGCCACTGCATGCACTGAAGAAGCGCTCAAGCAATATCTGTGTGTATTGCTCAACGGACCGGTCAGGGCCCGAAGCTTTCACATCCAGTGGTTGGAAGCCGCCCCGTTCGACACCACCGATGCGGAAAACCACGCTGTGTCGGTGAGTGAGTCGGTGCAAGTGATTTCCATGGACCTGGTGTCCCTGTTCATCGAATGCGTCACGGGGCATCGGTCCTCGACATTGGGCGCGAGCGCACAGATCAAACTGTATCCATCGCTGGCCTCCGCGCATATTGAGGTGGACCTGCTCAATCACATGCTGAGCGTCACGACGCGTCATTTCGAGAAGCGATATGTCGAGGCTTTTACGCAATCGCGTATTACCCCCCAGCGCCACGACAATCAGCAGTCCTTACCCTTCACTGAAGCCCAGGCTATCCGGGAAGACGCGATTCGCCTGGACACGTCGTTGGCCCACCGTCAGGGCCGAATCGACGGCACGGCCGTCACGATGATCCATCAAGTGTTGGACAGACCGTTCAGGGCCTTGCGCCAGACCTTGGGCGAGTCGCTGCCGGTGGAGGTTTATTCGGTGTCGCTACTGTACGACCAAGGCCCGGGCGCTCTGCTGTGTGACACGTTGGTGGTCAAACATCCTGAGGATTCGACCGATCGCGTATTGCTGTGGTCGTGTGAGTTCGGGTGGCGGCAGTTTTCCTCCCTCCAGAGACTGCGCGAGACGTTGCGTTACAACGTGTCTCTGGGTGGGCACGAACGCTGGTTGTCGTTATTGGGCGAGCGAGATCGCCGTGCGTTGCAGCAATGCCTGCGGGAGTCCGCCACGCCAGACATTCGATTTGAGTTAAACCGGATCGATGGCCACTTTGTCCATGCCTTGCAGACCAGCACGTCGGATCGCCAACAGCAGGATTTGCGAGAACTGTGCAAGCGCGCCCGGCGTTGTCATCTGGAGGCGAACCTGTTTCTGCATCTGGCCTCGATGACCGAGCTGGACTACAAACTGATCGATATGCTTGATGGTTTGTCGGTCAGGATCGACAACAGCATCTTCGATGCGATGTTGCCTGCCTGGGTTCGCGTCGCCAGCATCAGCGATCTGATGGAGTACTACACGATCTTCAGCCGTTACTACCAGAGCAGTGATGACGGCAAAGACTTTTTGTTTGGCATTCCCACCCTTGATGAACTGTCCAAAGAGCGTCTGACCCAGAAGCTCAAACGTGATTTTCCAGGGCAGACCCTCGACCCGGCGCATATCACGATAACGTCCCGGCGGTATGTCAGCCCGTTTCCGGCAACGGGTGAGCTGCCCTCAGCCATTGCGGCCGCCAGTGAAACCCATAGCGAAACGTTGGTCGATTACGCAATCAATCGGTACGTCGACGTTCCGGACGCGACATTGAGTGTCCAATCCGACTCTCAACCCCAAGCCAGTGCGTTGATTACGCCCGCCTACCTGCGATCACTGATTCGGGAAATCGATGTCGGCAGTGCTTACCTGAGGATATTGCGCAAGGCCTTTACCCCGACCGACGAACATTACCTCAAGCGCAAACACCTGTTTGTGGCTCAGTTACCGTCTGCTTTATTGGCCTCGGCACTGCCGGAAAAAGTCCAAGGCAAGCTCAGTGCAAAAGCCTATGCGTACATCGCTCGAATATTGGACATGCCCGATGGCATTGCCCGCGAGCCCATCGACGATCAATGGATCATCGTCAGCCCGTTGCAGCTGGTGGCCGACGCCGGCATGACGCCGGACGTCGTTTCCGGCATGTACGTCATCTGTCCCGCCGCCGTCGATGCGGGCCCGGTGGTGCTTTACGCGGTCTATCACGAGGATTTCGTATTCCGCGAGTACGCCAACCGGGGCGCGCTGATGAGCGCAATTCGCACCGATCAGTCACTGCAACGGTTGTTGTTGCAGCGGGTGGCCCCCGATGTTCACCGTCGCTATGCCCACGGTGGCTTTGTCGAGCCGCATCTGCCGTTCTCGGTCGAAGGCTTCAACGATTTGCCTTTCAGCGCACCGGGGCCGGTTACGTTGGCAAACGATGAAGACAAAGGCAACGTATTGCACACGCTTTTTGACGGAACGCTGAAGTTGTTGCTGGAGGTCGGCTTGTCCAACGCGGTCACCAATACTCAGGCCGATCAGGTGGGAAGGCGTTTTTTGACAAACCTGGTGTTCACTCAGGCCTTGACGCTTTTGCCCAATAAGCTCGCCGCCCTGGTGACGTTGTGGCAGACCCATACCCTGCTTCGCGCCTCGGCTCGATCAGCGCAAGGGCATCGCTGGGGCAGGGCGCTGTCAGAGTTCACTGCGGCGCTGGGGGTGATGGTCACCGCTAGAGAACAGTCGCTCGAAGAGGAGCCACCTGTGGAGCGCGAGGGTGTGTCGCCCACCCCTGGACCCGAGGAGCAAACCGCTGTTTCGTCGTTTTCCTGGAGCACGTCGACCTTGACGACCGAAATGCGCGCCAGGCTTCAAGGCCTTGAGGCGCAAAACGTTGCGCTGGACGAAATGCGCCATGACAAGTTGCTCAATCTTTATATCGATAGCGAAGAACAGAACACCTACGCCATCGTCTCCGGCAGGGTCTATCAGGTCAGGCGAATTGCGCAATCGGGCAATTGGAAAATCGTCGGCAGCGATGGTTGCCCTGGCCCTGATTTGACTCTGGACAGCGGGCAGAACTGGCAACTTGACCTGGAGCTGCGCCTGCGGGGAGGGGGTGGCGCCGTCACCCGCTTCCTGGACACCTCAGCGACCGCCAGCGCCCAGGGCAGCATGGTGGTTGAAGCCTCAGGGATGAGTGAGATCCGTCAGGCCTATCGGTTTCGGGCAAGACGCATCGGCGAGGCTCACGCGCAAGCAAAATACTACCTCGAGAATTGTCTGGATAACCTGAACGCCCGGCAGGCGGACGGTACGCTCGATCCCCGCGTGCAGCGCATCGTGGGCGATTTTTTCGGCACCCCTCAACCGGATCAGGCCTTGCTAACGCGCATTCAGGGGACCGTCAAAGCCTTGTTCGATGCCCTGATGGACCCCTCGCTGTCGCCTTTCACCTCTCAGCGTTTCGTGGTGGGCACCAATCATCCGGGCCACGGCCACGTCACAGCCTTCGTGATACCGATGGATCCTCAGAAAAGGCTGTTCCTGACCGATCGGTTTTTCCGCACGCCGCGTTTTCGTTTGACACCCCTGGCCGCCCAGGAAGGGTTCGAAGCAACCACGCACTTTCAGGCGTCCACGCTGTTGCATGAAATGTCCCATCTGGTACTGGACACCAAGGACATCGCTTATCTGGAGTCCAACGCGCCTTACCCCGACCTGTTGCGCGGCGACACAGCCGCTAACCTGCGAACACGCGCGCAGATCGAGCGTATGCAGGACTATCGCTTATCCCACCGTACGCCCAAGAACGATTTGTTCATCCAGTACGACGGCGGTCACTGGCGTGATGTCCGTCGCGACGATGTGCTGGGGTACTCGACCATCTTGCGCATCACCGGTGCCAAGACGCTCGATGATGCCCGCACGGTCTTTTTGGCCGATGTGGACAAGCGCAGCCAGATCATCCTCAAGAATGCCGATTCGGTGGGGCTGATGATCTTGCGCCTGGGTCGTCGCAACTACACGGCGCTCAATCCTTGACCCGTCGGGCGCAGCGCGGGAAGCGTTGCGCCCTTCATGAGTGAATCCGAAAACGAACGGCGGATGTGCAGCGATATGTAACGCAGAGCCCCCGGTCTTTCTCCCTACGCTCCTTCGATTATCGGCCTGCGTCGGCACATCGCCGAACGAGGCCTCATTCAAAGGAGCACTCATGCCTGATTCATCTGTCCCGTATCTGCATTCTTCCAGCCTGCGGCAACGTTATCGCCAATCGCTTCAGCACGCCCGGCAGCAGGCTCGTCTCGACGACGCAGCGTTGGCCTGGCTAGAGTCGGCGGTCGCCCCGGTGTCTGTCGGCAGTGGCGATCCGGTGCGCATCGACCGGCTGATACCCGCCCAGGCGGCTCATCGGCATGGTGAGCTGTCGGCTTCGTTATTGTTCAGTCATGCCGCCACCGATGCCCCTGAGGTGTACCTCTACTCCCTGAGTGCTGGCATTGAATGCATTGCCAGTCGTCATGAGCTGCTCGTGCAACTGCGTGCCCGCTACGCGGCGGGTGCCGAGACGGCATTGTTTGAATACGAAAAGATCGACGGCGATCCTTTTGAGACGCAAATGCTTGCCATCGTCGATCACCAGGCCGATGAGGTCAGGGCAATCAGTGCGTGCTTGAAGCAGATACCTGGGTTGCCTGATGCTGCTGGCCTCAGTCTCGATTCGTCGCTCAGTGTCGTACAAACCCACAGTGAGCGGCTCAAGACCTTCTGGCAGCGCATCCAGCCCGACGCTCGGAGTTCACGAGCGCTCGCGATTGAGACGCTCAAGAGCAGCCTGCGCGATCAGCTTTACCGCCGGGAAGCCAGCGGGTTGCTGAACAGCGCGTCACGCAACGCGCTGTTCGATGGGCTGCAGCTGCTGCCTGGAAGTGCCGCGGTTGATCCAGCGTTACAGTGCAGGCGCCTGGCGATCCGGGTGGGCGACAGTGCGTTGATGCCCTTGGCCGCCACCTTCGTGGTCATACCGTCTGCTCAGGCTCAGGAGCAATGGCTGTGGTTCGCGCCTGATCGTCAACTGCTCGGATTCTCGGGGCTGGCTGCGCTGACCGAGCACTTGAGCCGTGCTCAGGGTCGGGCGCAATTGAGTGGCGCATTGGCGATTGAGGATCGCCATGTATTGCAGCGTGAAGGCCTTCTGCAAGTGGTGCTGGAGCCCTGCTCGCAGTCGGCTGGCGCGCAATGCATCGACTCGATCATCGACCTGCAGGCACGCAATCTGCGCTATGCGAGCGAGCGAAATCTACCGGGCGCAGATCGTACGGCCATGATCGACGATGCCCTGGATATTCGTTCACTCCTTGATCCGCGGCAATTGGCGTTACCGGCAGGGCGTTGGCGTCGAGAAGCGCCGTTCGACTTCACTCTGGTCTGGCCCGATCCTCGCCCGGCTGAGGCCTCGACCCTACAGGTTGCCGGATCAGGGAACGCTCAGGACTACGTGGCTGACGCAGGCTCAAACCCGTCCTGGCGAGAGCAGACGCGGGATTTAGATAAGGCCGCCGAGCATTTGGGCGAGCTCGATAACACGCTGCTCGACTACGCCACCCAAGAACTGCTGCGTTATGTGTGTGTCTGGAACGCCGACGTGGTTGAGCTGCACATTACTCAGGTGCAGTGGGATGAACCGCCAACGGCAGTGGCCGATGGCGTGGCGCAGGCTTCCTCGATCAATCCGGTAGGGCCAGTGCGTTCCTGCGATGTGCGCTCATGGTTGCTTGAGTGCGTCACGGGTCTGCGAACGGCGCGATTGCCCCACGGTGCACGGGTGGTCCGGACGGGAGAGAGCCCTGGCCCCAGCTTTCCGGTCGCCCTGATCGAGCATGCCCTCTCCCAGGTGTGCAACGGGTTCGCTCAAGGATATGTCGCGTGTTTCGAGCAGTCGCGCCGCCAGGGCGTGCGGCAGGGCGACACCTACGTGAGGCCCTGTGAGCAGGCGCTTGCGTTACGCACCAAGGCCATGCGTCTTTATCTGTCACTTGCGGTACGGCAGGACTGGGTTGACAGCGTTGCGGCCGGGCTGATCACCCGCGTGCTGGACCAGCCCCTCGGCGCCTCGCGCAATCGGTCCGGTGCCCCTGCGGTGGAGGTGTTTACGCTCTGCGTGAACCGCGGAGGAGCCCGGTCGGCAGTGCTCAGCGACACACTGGTCATCAGGCAACCGCAGGTGGCGTTAGGTCCAGTAATCGTCTGGTCTGGCGTGTCGGGCTGGTTGTCGTTGCCTTCGCTGGAGCATCTGACGGCCAGGGTCGTCAACGGCCTGGGGGACGGCAGTCATGAACCCTGGCGCGAGCTGTTGGGCGAGCGCGACCGTCAATGGCTGTGTGACTATCACGAGCGTGCCGCGGATCACCCTGTGCAGGTCCGCCTGGAACGTGTCGAGGGCCATGCCTTGCAGGCCTTGCAGCGGGGCGTCTTGCAGCGTCAATTGCAAGACCTGCAACAGGTCTGTCTGCGTGCCACTCGCTCGCGATTGAAAGCCGATCCCTTCACCCAATTGGCGGCGCAGACCGAGGTCGACGCCTCGCTTTATGCGGTGCTCGACGGTCTGTCGCTCAAAGTCGAGATGAGTCTGCTCGAAGCGTTATTGCCGCCTTGGCTGAACGACGCATCCGTCGAGGATCTGGGGCTCTACTGCGAGCTGCTCAAGCGCTATTACATGGCCAGCGACGGTGGCAAGGACTTTCTCTTCGACATCCCATCCATGCACCGCTATGCCCGTGAGCAATTACTGGGGCGCTTGACAGTGGATTTTCCTGGTCAGGACCTGGACCCGAATCTGATCACCGTGACCTCGCGCAGTTTCATCAGTGCCTTTCCGGCGGCCGGGGAGTTGCCCTCCGCAGTGCCCGCTGCGACGGTCGTGCACAGTGAGTCGCTGACCGAATATGCGATTAACCGTTTCGCCCCTGACCAGGGCAGCATCTTGAGTGTCAGCTGTGCAGAGCACCCCCTGATCGCGCAAACGATGACCTCGCAATACCTGCGCTCTCTGGCCCGTAGTCTGAATGTCGGCGCCGGCTACATCGGCTTGCTGCGCAAGGCGCTCAGTCCCGACGCCGAGCACTTCGCCGTACGCAAACGACTGTTCGTCGAGCAATTGCCTCCCATGCTGCTGGCCGTTGCCCTGACCGAGAAACTCAAAGGGCATCTCAGTGCCCAGGGCTATGACTTGCTGTCGTCGGTCTTCGAAATGCCTGATGGCATCGCGCGCGAGCCGGTCAACGGTGTGCGGGCACTCCTCAGTCCGTTGCAACTGGTTGCCGACGAGGGCATGACGCCGGACACCGTGACAGGGTTTTACATCGTCTGTTCTCAGGACATCGGCGTCGGGCCACTGGTGCTGTACATCATTCATCATTCGCTATTTACGCTGCGCGAATACCCAAGCCAGGCCGCTCTGCTGGAGGACATCCGCACGGACGCCGCGCTGCAGCAATTGCTGCTGCAAAGGTTGGAGCCTGAAGTCCAGCGGCGTTACGACCATGGCGGCTTTATCGAGCCGCACCTGCCGTTCTCGGTCGAGGGGCTGGGAGAGGTGCCGTTCAGCGCGCCGGGGCCGGTCACGCTGAGTATTGAAGAGGTCAAAGGTAATGCGCTGCAGTTTCTGTTCGAGCACACGGTGAAGCTGCTGCTGGATATCGGGATATCCAACGTGGTGACCAACGCGCAGGAAAACGCAGCGGGTCGTGCGTTCCTGACCACCCTTGGGATTGAGCAAGTCTTGAGCCTGTTGCCCAGCAAGCTGGCGGCGATGGTGACGCTGTGGCAGAGCCAGTCCTTGTTGCAGGCTTCGGCGACTTCCGTGTCCGAACGCCATTGGGGCGAGGCCTTTTCCGAATTCACGGCGGCATTGGGCGTCATGGTCACGGCGCGCGAACAAGCGCGTCTGGCGCATAGCCGCGATGAGCAGCGCTCGGCCGAATCGGGTGGCGCTGCCCCCGACGAGCAAATGCCCACCGCCTCGACCTGGCCGGCGCATACGCTGGATGCCGAGCAAGTACAACGCCTCAGAGGCCTTCAGGTGCAAGGCCTGTCGCTGAAAGATCTTCGCCACGACAATCTGCTGAACCTGTATGTCGACGCATCCACCGATAAGACCTACGCCGTCGTCAGTGGGAAGGTCTACCAGGTTCGCCACCTGGAGCAGGATAGCCAGTGGATCATCGTCGGCGCCGATGGCAGTGCCGGTCCGAATATCATGATCGACGATAACCAGCACTGGCGTCTGGACCTCAGGCTTCGACTCAGAGGAGGGGGCGGCGGCGTTACCAAGTACAAAGCGACCAAAGCCGAGCGGAGCGCCAAGGATATCCTTGTGGTGGAAGCCTCCGGAATGCCAGAGATTCGCTTGCTTTACCGAGACCGTGCCAGGCGTATCGGCCAGGCTCACTTGCAGGCCAAACGCTATCTGGAGACCTGCCTGGACAACCTCAGCCCCCACCAGAGCGGCCAGTCGCTGGACGTGCGGGCGAATCGGATCATCACGGATTTTTTCGGCATCACGGCACCCTCGACCGCGCTGCTGGACGACACGCTCAATGCAGCCAAGGCGCTTTTCGCCGCCATCATGGACCCTTCACTGTCGCCTTTTTCCTCGCAGCGATTCGTGGTTGGCACGACGCGTCCAGGGCACGAGCGGGTGACCGCCTTCGTTCTGAAAAGCGATCCGAAAAAACGCATCTACCTGACCGAAGAGTTTTTTCTACCGCCGGTGTTTGCTATCAGGCCGGACGCGTTGGCCAAGGGGTTCTCGCCCGAGGTGCATTACCGTGCGGCGAACCTGATCCATGAGCTGTCCCATCTGGTGCTCGATACGCAGGACATTGCTTATCTCAACGCCATGGCGCCTTATCCGGACTTGATGCTTGACGACACGCCCGACAATGTCGTGGCAAGGGACCATGTCAGGTCACTGCACGAAACCCGCCTTTCACACCGCGGTCAGCGCGATGAGTTATTCACGCTGGTAGAGGCTGGCATACGCCGTGACATCGAGCCCGATGACGGTCGCGGGTTCGAAACGATCCTGAAGATGACTCGCCGCCGCACGCTGGATGAGGCCAGAGACGTCTTCATGAGCGATGACGCGGTGCGCGGTGCGTTGATCCAAGCCAATGCCGATTCATTGACATTGCTGCTGCTGTTATTGGGACGGGAGAATTTTGTATTACCGAGCCCCTAGAGCTCGGTAATAGGGCAACGGCGAATCAGAGCAAGTAATGCCGAAGCTCGCGTGCGATCAACAAGCGCTGAATTTCGCTGGAGCCTTCGTAGATCTGGGTGATACGCGCGTCCCGGTAATATTTTTCCACGGGGTAGTCTTCGAGATAGCCATAACCGCCGTGGATCTGAACCGCCTTGGAGCAGACCCACTCGGCCATCTCCGAGGCGAACAGCTTGGCCTGGGAGGCTTCCGACAGACAGGGCTTGCCCGCCGTGCGCAAGCGTGCGGCGTGCAGCACCATCAGCCGTGAAGCGTTGATGCGGGTGTGCATGTCGGCGAGCAGGTTGGCGACGCTTTGGTGTTCGATGATGGGCTTGTCGAACTGCACCCGCTCACGGGCATAGGCCAGTGCCGCGTCGAACGCCGCACGGGCAATGCCCAGCGCCTGCGCCGCAATGCCGATGCGCCCGCCCTCGAGGTTGGAGAGGGCGATCGCCAGCCCTTTGCCGCGTTCGCCCAGCAGGTTGGCTTCGGGAATCCGGCAGTCGCTCAAGGTCACGGCGCAGGTGTCCGAAGCCTTGATGCCCATCTTGTGCTCCATGCGATCGACGGTGTAACCGGGGTTGTCGGTGGGCACCAGAAACGCCGACAAACCTTTCTTGCCTAACTCGGGATCGGTGACGGCAAAGACAATCGCCAGTTGCGCGCGCTTGCCGTTGCTGACGAACTGTTTGGCGCCGTTGAGCACCCATTCGCCGTTTTTCAGTTCCGCGCGAGTCCGCAGGTTGTGGGCTTCGGAACCGGCCTGGGGCTCGGTCAGGCAGAAACAGCCAATGGCCTTGCCGCTGGCCAGCGCCTCCAGCCACTGTTTTTTCTGCGCCTCGGTGCCGTAATTCAACACCGGGCCGCAGCCCACCGAACTGTGCACGCTCATCAGGGTGCCGGTGGCGGCGTCGCCTGCTGAAATTTCTTCGACCGCCAGCGCATAGGCCACGTAATCGATGTAGGTGCCGCCCCATTCCTCGGGGACGATCATGCCCAGCAGGCCCAGTTCGCCGAGCTTGCCTACCAGCGCGTCGTCGATCCAGCCGGCTTTTTCCCAGGCCTGCGCATGGGGCGCGATTTCATTGCGAGCGAATTCCCGCGCCATGTCGCGGATCATGATCTGTTCTTCGGTCAGTTCAAGGTCTTGCATAGGTCAGGCCTCATGACCGCTGAAAAAACTCGCCACGTGTTCGGCATCCAGTGCCTCGACGGTCGACGGGTTCCAGTGCGGTTTCTTGTCTTTGTCTACGATCAAGGCGCGCACGCCTTCGATCAGGTCTCCCCGCTCGAACCACTGACGGTCCAGATGCAACTCCAGATCGAAGCAGGCCTCCAGCGGCAGATGCCGGCCCCGGCGCAGCAGCTCCAGGGTCACGGCCATCGCCAGTGGCGAACGGGTTTTCATCAGGTGAGCGGTGTCGACGGCCCAGCTGTGGGTGTCGATCACGGTCACTTCCAACAGTTGCTGAATGATGCTCGGAATGTCCGGCAGGGCAAAGAAGTGGTCGATGGCCGGGCGCAGTGTTTGCAGCGGCGGCTCGGGCAGTTGCTGCACGGCGAGCTTCGCCAGCGCACCTTGCAGATCCTTGAGCGGCGTGAGGGTCCATTTCAGCGTGTCCAGCTGACGGTCGAAGTCCGCCAGCCGTGCGCTTTGCAGATACCAGTCGGCAAGGCCGCAATACAGTGCATCGGCCGCCTGAATCTGCACCCCCGTGACGCCGAGATAGACGCCCAGTTCCCCCGGCACCCTTGAGAGAAAATAACTGCCGCCGACGTCCGGGAAATAGCCGATGGCAACTTCCGGCATCGCCAGGCGGCTACGCTCGGTGACGACCCGCAGGTCCACCCCTTGGGCCAATCCCATACCGCCGCCCAGCACGAAGCCGTCCATCAAGGCGATAACCGGTTTGCGGTAGTGATGCAGGGTGAGGTCCAGCGCGTACTCTTCGACGAAGAACGCCTGGTGGTCGGTCCGATTCTGTATATAGCTGTCGTACAGCGAACGGATATCGCCCCCTGCGCAGAAGGCTTTTTCCCCGGCACCACGCAGGACGACCGCGTACACCTTGTCATCCTTCGCCCAGGCGTCGAGCTGCTGTTGCAGGTGCCGGACCATTTTCAGGTCAATGGCATTCAACCCTTGCGGACGATTAAGGGTGATGTGACCGATGTGATTGCGGACTTCGGACAGAACGGTGTCGCAGGCGGGTTCCCGCTCTGAAGACGTGGCCGATACTACCTGTGCCGTCATTGCTGACTCCCTGAGGTTCTTGTTCTTCTTGATCGTTCAGGCGGCCAGACCGCGGCCGCGCTCCGTGAAAATCATCCGGGATGCTAACAGCCACATTTTGTAATTGAAATGGAGAATCGAGGAATGGACCGGGTCAGGGGCGAGGAGGGGAGTGCAAGGCCAGCCTTCGCTGGCCTCGCGCTGGCGGGGCTGTTGTGTGTGCAGTCGACGCGAGCCGGCACATGTTAGGCCGCTGACAAACCGGGTGTGTCAGGTGGCTCATGTGCGACCTGAAACACCGCTTCGCGGCCGTCGTTCCTCCGGCGGCTCCTACAGGATTCGCGGCGTGCCGAGATCCGCGTATTCGATCGGATGATGGGGTCGCGTACGATGCGATTTGACGCGCTCCCACAACGCTCGTTCGACACAACCCTGTAGGAGACGCCGGAGGAACGACGGCAGCGACAGCGGTGTGTCAGTCATTCAACACGCAACTGACACGCTGCCGTCGCCAGCAAGGAGACGCACCGCCCGCGTCTATCCCCGATCCTGTAGGAGACGCCGGAGCAACGACGGCAGCGACAGCGGTGTCTCAGTCATTCATCACCTAACTGACTCACTGCCGTCGGCAGCAGGGTGAAGCGCGATCTAGCGGCGCTTGGTTGTGGCGATCAAGCTTGCAGACGAAACAGCGCCACTTCGGGTGCATCGCTGATCCAGTGTTGACTCACCGACCACCCCGCTTGTGCGGCCAAGTCGGTGAACGATTCAACGGTGAATTTGTGCGAGTTTTCCGTGTGCAGCCGCTCGCCTGCAGCGAAGTGAAAACGGTGACCTGCTACCGTCACTACTTGCTCGACCTGGCTCACCAAGTGCATTTCCATGCGCGCTTTTTCTTCGTTCCAGACAGCCAGATGCCTGAACGCCTCGACGTCGAAATTACCGCCCAGCTCGCGGTTGATACGGGTCAGCAGATTCTGATTGAAGCGCGCGGTCACGCCTTGCGCGTCGTCGTAAGCGGCGATCAGCGTGTCAACGTCCTTGACCATGTCCACGCCCACGATGAATTGCGCGTGGTCGCCCAATACCTGATGGACGCCGCGCAGAAAATCCACTGCTTCGTCATGGGTGAAATTGCCAATCGTCGAGCCCGGAAAGAAGCCCACCCGGGTCAGGCCGTCGACTTCCTCGGGCAGCGTCAGCACGCGGGTGAAGTCGTCGACCTGCGGCGCTACCACCAGATTGGGGTAGCTCTGCCGAAGGGCTTTCGCCGCTTTTTTCAATGCCGTGGCGCTGATGTCGATGGGCACATACGCTGCCACATGAGGCGCAGCATCCAGCACCAACCGGGTCTTTTCGCTGGCGCCGCTGCCGAATTCCACCAGCGCGGCCCCGTTCGGAATCGATGCCGCGATATCGCCAGCGATGCCCTTCAACAGCCCGGTCTCAGCGTTGGTAGGGTAGTACTCATCAGTCGCGCAAATGGCCTCGAACAGCTCGGAACCCTTCGCGTCGTAGAAATACTTCGGCGACAGGGATTTGTGTTCGGCCGACAGTCCCCCAATCACGTCACGGGCAAATTCGCTGTCCTGAGGATTCACCACGCCTGGCTGGCGACTGTCCCGTGCCAGACGCAGACCGGTGATCACCCAGCGTTTGTCAGTGGGGAAAAAGTTGCGGTAGGTCAGGCGGGAATGATCGGGGGAGGTGACGCTCGCGCCGCCGCGCAGGACCATCTGATTGACCATGAATTTGCCGTTGTACTCGCCCACGGCACCGACTGACGGCTTGAAGCCGGGATAGGCGCTGTACGCACTCTGGGTCCACTGCCAAGCCACGTCATCGACCTGCTCAAGCAAGCCGGCGCGGGCGGCCGCTTCCCATTCCGCTTCGGTGGGCAAGCGCGCGTCAGCCCACATGGCGAACGCTGCGGCTTCGTAATAACTGATGTGCGTGACCGGCGCGTTCGGATCGATGTCTTCCAGGCCGCGCAGGCTCATGCGTTTCCAACCGTTGTCGTCATGCTGCCAATAGAACGGTGCGGTCCAGCCCTGCTCCTGAATCAGCGTCCAGCCTTCGGACAGCCACAGCGCAGCGGTCTGGTAGCCGCCATCGGCCATGAAGCTCATCCATTCGCCGTTGGTGACCAGCCGATCGCTGATTTCGAACGACTGCAAATAGGTGGTATGACGCGGGCCTTCGTTGTCGAACGCAAAGCCTTCTCCGCTGTGACCGATCTGCGTCAGCCCCGCGCTCAACGGCTTGAACTGACCTCGACGGCCCGCAGCGTCTTTAGGCCAGCTCGGATCATAGGCAGGTTTCAGCGATGACAGGCTGAACAAGTGCAGGATGTCGATCAGCAACAACTCCTGATGCTGTTCTTCATGGGCCAGCCCCAGTTCGATCAGACTCGACAGCTCATCAGACAGACCGCCCATCAACAGCGCCGACATATGTTTATCGACGTATTTACGGTAGGCCTTGACCTGGTCCACGCCCGGCCGGGTCATCAGCCCCCGCTGCGGACGAGGATGACGCGGCCCGACAGCTTCGTAATACGAGTTGAAGAGGTAACCAAAGGCCGGATCGAATGGGGTGTAGTCGGCGACATTCGGAATCAGCAGGAAGGTCTCGAAGAACCAGGTGGTGTGCGCCATGTGCCACTTCGCTGGACTGGCGTCGGGCATCGACTGCACCACCATGTCTTCGGGGCCGAGCGGTGCGACCAACTGTTCGGTGCGACCACGAACGCTCTGATAGCGCTTGCACAACGGGTCCGTGGTGGGGGTTTCGCGTAGCTGGCGTGAGTGCCGCATCGGTTTCTCTCCGGGTATCGTGTAGCGCAAGCGCTTCGAGCAGAGTGGCGTCGGTTTCAGTGAATGTCGAAGGTCACCTTGTCGGGGTAAAACGCGACATGGCCCTCGATTTCCTTGACCGCTGGGTAGGCCTCTTCATAAGTCCAAACGGCGTTCTCCGCGATGCTGCCATTGGCGCTGAGGCTGAAATAGTTGGCATCCCCCTTATAGGGGCAATGGGTTCGATGTTCGGTTCTAACGTAATGTTCAATCGAAATATCCGAGCGGGGGACATAAATGACTGGCGGATAGCTCGCTTCTTTCAACGCCAGCGCCTTGTCAGTGTGCGCGACGCGGACGCCGTTGAACTGAACCGAAACCTTGCCTTGGACCGGAGTGATGGCGATGGGGTGATCGGGACCGGGGATTTTCATGGTAGTGACACCTGTCAGGCGGTTGGAGGGGAGGGTGAGTGTTCAGCGTCATACGGCAGGCGCCGAGGAAGATGGGGAGTGTAATAGCATAAGTTTGTGGCTATCGCCTGCTTGTCGGCTTCCGAAGTGCCGCTGGGTGCTGGCAGGCGATGCCCCATGCCTCAATCAACGTGTATCCGCTGCATACCGTCTATCCTGCCGCCCCCCGGCGTATCCCGAGGCCCTTGACTAGACTCCCTCTGCGACTTACGCCAGCCGAGACCCAATGACCTGAACACCGAATCGTCACCGGATCCGTCGTGGGCGTGAGTAATATCGTTCTGCCCACGGTCACAGGACTGCATCTATCAGGTCTGCTCGATGAACGACAAGTACACCCCCCACAACTGGGCACCCCATGAGCGGCCGACGATACCGGGCTCACCGTCCACGCCGCTGCATTCGACGCCCAAGCGTTGGGCGTACGCCATCGTGGGCGTGATCGTCGCGCTGACCGGTGGGCTGGGAAATGCGCTGGTTGTCGCCAATCTGCAATACCTGCAAGGCGCGTTGGGGGCGACGCAGGCGGAAATTGCCTGGCTGCCCGCTGCGTACGTGATGACCAACGTGTCAATGAACCTGCTGCTGGTCAAATTTCGTCAACAGTTCGGCCTGCGAGCGTTCACCGAAGTGTTTCTGGTGCTGTATGCGCTGGTAACCTTCGCCCACCTGTTCGTCAACGACATCGAATCCGCCGTGGCGGTGCGCGCCGCACACGGCATGGTCGGCGCGGCGCTCAGTTCGTTGGGGCTGTATTACATGATTCAGGCCTTCCCGCAGAAATGGCGGATGAAGGCGCTGGTGCTGGGCCTTGGCACGGCGCAGTTGGCGACCCCGCTGGCGCGTCTGGTCTCCGAAGACCTGCTGCAAATTGCCGAATGGCGCGGACTTTACCTGTTTGAGCTGGGGATGTGTTTGTTGGCCCTGGGGTGCGTGCTGATCCTCAAGCTGCCGCCGGGAGACCGCTTCAAAACCTTTGAAAAGCTTGATTTCCTCACCTTCGCCTTGCTCGCCTCCGGGTTTGCCGCGCTGTGTGCGGCGTTGTCACTGGGGCGCATCGAGTGGTGGCTGGAGGAACCTTGGATCGGCCTGGCGCTGGCGTTTTCCATCGCGTCCATCATGGCGGGGCTGTGCATCGAACATAACCGTACCCGACCGTTGCTGATCACCCGCTGGCTGGGCAGCGGGCGGATGATCCGCTTTGCACTGGGTGTGCTGCTGACGCGCATTGTGCTGTCGGAACAGTCCACCGGTGCCGTGGGTTTTCTGCAAGGCATGAACCAGGGCACCGAGCAGTTGCACACGCTGTACCTGTTCATGTTGCTCGGGAGTATTGCCGGGCTGCTGGTCAGCGCCCTGACCATCAACCCGCAACACCTGTTCAAGCCGCTGATCATTTCGCTAGCGCTGATGGCCGTTGGCTCGACGCTGGACAGCTTTTCCACCAGCCTGACCCGTGGCCCGCAGATGTATTTCAGTCAATTTCTGCTGGCCTTCGGCGGCACGTTCTTCCTCGGCCCGACCCTCGTGCTGGGGATCAGCGGGGTGATCAGCAACCCGCGCAACATGGTCAGTTTCTCGGTGATGTTCGGGATCTGCCAGAACGTCGGCAGCCTTATCGGCTCAGCGTTGCTGGGCACGTTCCAGGTGTGGCGGGAAAAATTCCATTCCGCGCACATCGTCGAGCACGTCACGCTGCTCAATCCCCAGGTTCAATCGCGCCTGCAAAGCTCCACCGGCGCCTATCTGTCTGCGATCGCCGACCCCTCGGCGCGCACCAATCAAGGCATTCGCGCGCTGGCCACGGCGGCCACGCGGGAAGCGAACACCCTGGCCTATAACGACGTGTTCATGCTGATTGCCTTGATCGCCGTGCTCACCGCGATCTGGATCACCGCCCGGGCGACCTGGCTGTGGATCACCACCGAACCTGTCGCACCCTTTGCACCCACGCAAACCTCGGTCACTTCCGTCCCTTCTTCCGGCGCCCAACCTTCATGACAGAACCCGAAAAGCCTTCCGCCAACGCACCTTCACCCCAAGCCACGAGTCCTGCGCCGGCGCCTGCGGTGATGCCCGCGACCAGCCAACCGCGCTCGGCACGAATTCGTCTGGTGTCGTCGATCCTGTTCGGCGGCATCGCACTGGCCGGCTTCCTGATCGTGCTGTACGCCTGGCAGTTGCCGCCATTCAGCAGCCCCATCGAAAGCACTGAAAACGCTCAGGTGCGGGGGCAGACGACGATCATCGGCCCGCAATTGAGTGGCTACGTGTACGAAGTGCCGGTGCAGGATTTTCAGTGGGTGAAGGCGGGTGACCTGCTGGTGCGTATCGACGACCGCATCTACCAACAGCATCTCGACCAGAGCCTGGCTCAGCTGGGCATTCAGCGGGCGTCGCTGGCCAACAATCTGCAACAGCGTCGCAGCGCCGAAGCGACCATCCTGCAACGTCAGGCCGCGGTGGCCAATGCCCAGGCGCAAAGCGAAAAGGCCGCGGCCGACCTGCGCCGTAATTCGGCGCTGGTCGGTGACGGCTCGGTGTCGAAAAGCGAACTGGACGTGACCCGCGCAGCGGATGCCCAGGCCCGCGCGGCATTGGCCGAAGCCAAGGCCTCGCTGGAGATCTCGCGGCAGGACCTGCAAACCGTGATCGTCAACCGGGGCTCGCCGGAGGCGTCGGTGAAGAACGCTGAAGCGGCCATCGAACTGGCGCGGATCGACCTGAGCAATACCCGCATCACCGCGCCCCGTGACGGGCAACTGGGCCAGATCGGCACCCGACTCGGCGCTTACGTGAATGCCGGGGCTCAGCTCATGGCGCTGGTGCCGCGCCCGCGCTGGATCATCGCCAACATGAAAGAAACCCAGATGGCCAACGTACGCTTGGGGCAGCCGGTGAGCTTCACCGTCGACGCCCTGGAAAACCGCAAGATGCGCGGGCGGGTGCAGCGCATCTCTCCGGCGGCAGGCTCGGAATTCAGCCTGCTGCCGGCGGACAACGCGACCGGCAACTTCGTGAAGATCGCCCAGCGCATTCCGGTGCGCATCACCGTGGACGATGATCAGGAGGCTGTCGAGCGCCTGCGGCCGGGCATGTCTGTGGTCGTCAGTATCGACACCAGCCAGGACGGTCCCGTCCCGCCAGACCCGGTGGACGGGACGGTGGATCAGAGCAAGTGATATTCGCTGACGTAGCGACGGCCGGCCGACCGGCCCATCGGGGCAGCATGCGCGCTTGAGCAAAACGTCTACAGACCGGTCTGCGCCCGGCGACGCTTACAGGCTGACGGCTGAAACACGCTCATTTAATCACTCAGGGGTTACAAGGCATCGGCTATTGCAACTAATGCAACTAAGGCTTGGGGTGTTTCATTCGTTTTAACCACATACGTTGGCGTAGAGGCTTCAGTTTTTTGTTTAAGGCACCGGCCATAGGTTGTCGGACTTACGACAACAGCTGTAATACCGGTCATCAAAATTCTGGCGCTTTCTTCAAATGCTTTCGTTTGAAGTCATTCAATCGAGTGAAGCGGTTTATATTTAAATAGGTTTGATTTTTAATAATTTAGAATCTTATTTTTATAATTATTCGTGATAAGCAATCCATCAAAACGGATTTGACAGGGAATCCGCTTGGATCCATCTTTACCTTCGACGGTTCAAGGCCCCGGACTATCAGTCTGAATAGACTGGCATTTTGCCCAGAATCCTTTGGGACCTCTTTTGTCATTCACGACACACCGCAGGAAGGACTCTTCTCATGGATGTCCCCGATTTCGTTCGCCTTCTAAAACAGAAAAACATGGATTCCGAAGTGTGGTGGGATGCGTCGCCGACGCTTTATGCAGCGTTTAAACATACGCTGTTGATGAAATACCCCAGCCTTAGTTCAATGATTGAAAACCTGTTGCCCGATGGTTTTTCCGATAATAAAACGGGCGTTAGTGGGGCGACTACCAATCCGAGGCTTATTACTCAAGCGGTCTTGAATGCGCCACAGCGCTGGCGTGAATATTTGTCGGCGCTACCAAGCCGTTTCAGCGACGAGGACAAGGCGCGGCAGGTCTACGAGCACATGATCACGGTAGGGGCCGCCGCTCTGGAGCCGAGGTGGGAGGCGTCGCGGCATCGGCAAGGCTGGCTGTCGGCGCAAATCGAAGGCGCCGTCGGCATGAGCGCCGACGCATTGGTTGCACGGGGGCTGCAATTGGCCAGCCTGGCGCCAAACGTCATGGTCAAAGTGCCGGGCAGCGAAGAGGGCTATCAGGCCATTGAAGAGCTGGTGGCGCAGGGCTGTTCCATCAACAACACGTTCTGCTTTTCGGTTTCTCAGGTGGCGGCGTGTCTGAAGGCTATCCATACCGGGCAGTTGCGGGCCCGGTTGCACGGTGTGGACACCGATCAGGCGCAGTACGTCATCAGCTTCATGATCGGGCGACTTGGCGCCGAACCCGAGTTCGAACGCCAGGCCGAGCAACGCCGCCTGCGCCTGACCGCTTCTGACCGGCGATGGGCGGAAATTGCGGTCTATCAGGCCATTCAGGCACTGATGCGCCGCCATCCGATACCGGCCCGGCTGTTGTTGTGTAGCCTGAAGATCGACGTCGATGCCTGCGGCCGGGAGCACTGCTGGCATCTGCAACGAACGGGCGCCGATACCACCCTGTACACGTTGACGCCGCACATCATCGAGTTCCTCATCCGGCGGCAGCAGCAGAAGCAGCCGATCACTCCGGCCGGAGGCTGGGTACAGATGCCGAAGCGCGTGTTGCAGCGCCTCATGGCCATTCCGTATTTCAATCAGGCGTACTTCGAAGGCGATCTGGCGCCGTGGGAGTTCAGTGCTCACCCCGCGTTCGTCACCGCAAGCCAGTATGCCCGCGAGGGGCAAGAGACCTTGCTGGCGTTCGTCAGGGGCGGGCATGTTCGGTCGCGGCCCAACCCTTGGCCACAGTCATCGCTGGAGCGCGCGTCATGAACCGCATGATCGCGCTCTGGGCGCATCCCCGCTCCCGGTCCACGGTACTGGAGCGGGTGTTCATCGAGCGCGGCGATTTCGAGGTGTTTCACGAACCCTTCGCTTCGGTTGCCTTCGATGAGCAGTCCGCCATCCCGCACGACGACCTCAATTGCGGCCTGCCCCGCACCTATGAAGGGGTGAAGACGTTGCTGCGTGCAGCCCGCCAACGACGAAACGTGTTCCACAAGGACATGTGCTACCACTGCCCGGACGAGCTGAGCGCCGACCCCGAATTTCTACTGGAGCAGCAGCACGTCTTCATCATTCGCGAGCCGGCGCGGGCCATCGTTTCGCACTTCGCGATGTTCGAGCAGATGCCTCTGGAAGCTATCGGCCATCGCGCGCTGTACGAAATCTTCTGCCGAGTGACCCGGCTCACCGGGAAGATTCCCTATGTCGTGAACGGCGATGATCTGGCCAGGCGCCCCGAAGACACTGTCCGCAGGCTCTGCGATCACCTGCAGCTGGCGTTCTTGCCCGAGGCGCTGAGCTGGGCGCCTGCCTGCCCGCCGCAGTGGAAAGCCTGGCGCAGCTGGCACCAGGCTGCCGAACGCAGCAGCGGCATCGTCGACACGGCATCGCCGTTCGACGACCAGCTTCTCCACACCCACCCGCACCTGATGGCGTACTACCAGACCCATCGGCCGTTTTATGAACGCATGAACCAGTTCGTGCAGCAGGAGCACTCATGAAGAAAATCGTCATCACGGGGGCAGGCAACGGCATCGGCATGGCCACGGCAAAAGCCTGCGTCGACGCAGGGTATTTCGTGATCGCCGCTGACAAGGACGCAGCAGGGCTGCGGGATTTGCAGGGCGAGATCCCTGTTAGCCGGCTGGAAACCTATCACGTCGATTTTTCGAAGGCCGACGTCTACAAGTCATTCATCGGCAACCTCTACAAGCACCATTCGGCGCTGGACGGGCTGATCAACAACGCAGGGCTCTATCACGGCAAAAGTGTTTACGACTACAGCGATGAGGAGATTGAAGAGATATGGGCGGTGAACCTCAAGTCGTTGATTTACCTGTCCAAGGATTTCGCCCAGCGGGAAGTGCACGCGCCGCACATCCGCAGCATCATCAATATCACCTCGGTAGCCGGTGAGGTCGGCAGCATGGACGCGCTGTACGGCGCCACCAAAGCCGGCGTCATCGGGCTGACCAAAGCCAACGCCTGGAATTTCGCGCCCCGGGTTCGGGTGAATGCCGTGTCACCGGCGTTGATTCGCAACACCTCGATCCACGACCGGATCCCTGAGCATCGCCGCCGAGAGTACGAGCGTCAGGAAATCCTCAAGGACCCGATCGAGCCCAGCGGGGTCGCCGACGTGATCCTCTTCTTGCTTTCCGCACAAAGCCGACACCTGACCGGCAAAGTCATCGCAGTGGACAACGGTGCTTATCCCCGCTAGCCCCGGCGCCATACAGTCCCTTCTGGAGATTCATCATGCAACGCAAAAAAAGGCTGCTGATCGTTGGCGGCGGGAATCTGTGCCTGCAGATTCTGCAAATCCTGGTGCCTCGCGACCAGTTCGAGTTTCACGTCGCCAGCCGCGACCTGGAAAAGGTCACGCGGATGTGCAACCTGGTGCGTCTGGCAGCGCTGCAACTGGACGTTCATGCGCAGATTCACTGCTGGAAGATGGACCTGGTCGAGTCGGACATCGAGCGTAACGCTGAAACCCTGACGCGGATCAGACCGGACATCATCCTCAATTGCGCCTCGCTGCAGTCCTGGCGGGTCATCACTCAGTTGCCGAAGGCGGCGTTCGAGGCGCTCGACCAGGCGCAGTTGGGGCCTTGGCTGCCGATGCACCTGGCCCCTGCCTACGCCTTGATGCGCGCCGTCAAACACGCCTGCCCAAAAACGCTGGTGGTCAACGCGGCGTTTCCCGACGCGGTCAACCCGGTGCTCTACAAGGTAGGCCTGGCGCCGACGGTGGGAATCGGCAATATCGCCAACCTCGTCCCGGCGACCCGATCCGCCATTGCCCGACTGGCACGCTGCGAGCCACACGACGTAAGGGTCAAGTTGATCGGCCAGCATTACTTCAGTCATTTCGTTCCCCGAGGGGGCATGCCGAGCAAGGCCCATTTCAACCTGAATTACTGGATCAACGGCAGGGACTTCTCCGGATTCCATGACCCCCGCGAGATTTTCAAATGCGTGGCCGAACACTTCCGGCGCCTGGGCGGGGTGGACGGGCAATACCTGACCGCCATGTCGGCCGTTTCGGTGATCAGCAATCTGTTCTCCGACACCGAAGTCCACACCCATGCGCCCGGTCCGGACGGCTTGCCGGGGGGATACCCCGTGAAAGTCGGCATGGGGCGCGTGCTGCTGGACATACCGTGGGGCGTCCTGCGCAGCGTCGCCCTCGAGATCAACAACGCGGGCTTGCGGCAAGACGGTATCGAAGCGATTCATGCCGACGGCTCTGTCACGTTCGGGGCCCCGCACATGGCCGTCATGGAGGAGGTGCTCAAATACAAATGGGCGTCGAACGAAAAACTGGACGTTCACAACGCGGCCGCACATGCCGACGCGTTGGGCCGTACCTACCAGACATACATCGACACGATCCGTCAGCAGGGAGACCGCTATGTTACTCGACCATCTGGCCATGCCCGTCGGGCTGGCTGACCCTGACCATCAGGATTACGCCCGCCAATACAACGCCGACTTCGTCGGCCGCTGGGACGAATTGATCGACTGGGACAAGCGCGCAGCAGGTGAAGGGCATTTCTTTACCGACATGCTGCTGACGGCCGGGGCCTGCCGCGTGTTCGACGTCTCCACGGGCAGTGGCTTTCATGCCGTGAAATTGCATGAGGCCGGCTTCGTCGTCGCGGCCTGCGACGGCAGCCCCACGATGGTCGAGCGTGCGCAGGCGAACCTGGCGAGGCGCAAGATCAAGTTGCCGGTGTACCACAGTGACTGGGCCGATCTCGACCGCCTGCAGCGCAAACATCGGCTTGAGCCGTTCGACGCGGTGCTGTGTCTGGGCAGTTCGTTGTGCCACATTTTCGATCGAGAACAGCGCATCGAGGTGCTGCGTCGTTTTCGAGGCCTGCTTAAACCCGGCGGCATGCTGCTGATCGACCAACGCAACTTCGAGGCCATTCGTGCCGGGCACTTCACATCCTCCGGCCAGTATTACTACTGCGGCAAAACGGCCAAGGTCTCGATCGGGGCCGTGCACGCGTCGCTGTGCGAATTCGTTTATTCCTTTGCTGACGGGGCGCAATACCGCTTGAAGGTGTATCCGATTCTGCCGGCGCAGTTACGCAGCGAATTGAGCATCGCGGGCTTTTCAGTGCAGGGCAGCTTCGGCGATTTCAAACGTGTCTACGACCCGATGCACACTGACTTCATCATTCATCAAGCCATCGCCTAATGAGCCGCGGAGGTTTTTCATGAACAGTCCACAGCACATTCCGCCCGTCGCCAGCCATCTGGTGACGTTCCCGTTCCGCCCGTGCACAGGTATCAGCGGTGCCACGACCGCCCGGGTGATCTGGCTGACCGGATTGTCGGCGGCGGGGAAGTCCACCCTGGCGGATAACCTGAATCCGATCTTGCAGGCGCGCGGTTTGACCACCTGCGTCCTCGATGGCGATGCCGTGCGAACCGGGTTGTGCCGCGATCTGGGTTTTTCCGACCACGATCGGGAAGAAAACGTGCGGCGCGTCGCGGAAGTGGCGGCCATCATGGCCGACGCCGGGTTGACTGTGCTGGTCGCGCTGATTTCGCCCTCACGTGCATCGCGCCACCACGCCCGCTCGATCATCGGCAACGCGCGGTTTGTCGAGGTGTTCGTCGACGTTCCGCTGGCCGTGGCCGAAGCCCGCGACCCTAAAGGGCTGTATGAGCGGGCAAGGCGCGGGGAGATTCTCGGTTTCACCGGTATCGACTCGGCTTACGAGGCACCGGTCTGGCCGGAGCTGCACATTCGCAGCGATCAGGTTGGGGTGTCCGAAGCGGCGGGCATCATCGATGAGTGGCTGCGGGCCTCCGAACGCGTACTGGCGTCGGGTTCGTAGCGCTCGATCACACCCTGCGACGCCCCGGACATCCCCGGGCTTTTATTTCACGGCTGTCAGAAACCCGGGCATATTTGCCCATCTCTGCCATTATTGAGCGCAATCAAGGGTGGAGGCGGGCGATGTCCATCGGTCAGTTGAAAATTAACGCGATTCGCTTGGTCGGCGGCGTGGGGGTGCTGGATTACTTGAACAGTTGCGACGGCAGACGTCCAGGCACCGCGTTGACGGAAGTCGTGGACAAGCTGTCGAACCTCGATGACATCGTGCACTGGTTCCTCCATGCAGCGTTGATCACTCCGGCTGAGCATCAGCGGCTCATCGAGCTGGTGGCAGCGTCGTCCTGGCATTCGATCACCGCGTTCAAGCGGTTGATCGTGGTGCGTGAGACGTTGTATCGGTTGTTCCTGGGTCTGGCCTTGGGAGCGTCCGCCGATCCCGAGGCGCTGGAGGCGCTGAACGAGATGCTGGTGGAGAGTGCGGATCAACGGGTGTTGGTGTCGACGCCGATGGGGGTGATCTGGCGGTGGCGCTCGCCTGAGACGCTGGACGCGATGGTCGCGGGTTTTACCGGGCGCCTGGCGGTGCAGGCCGCCGACTTGCTGACCTCTGCCGATCTGGCGCGGTTGAAGGTCTGCGGTACGCCGAACTGTGACTGGTTGTTTCTCGATACCTCGAAAAACGGACGTCGTCGCTGGTGCCAGATGAACGTATGTGGCGCGAAGGAAAAAGCGAAGAGGGCGGTGGGGCAGAACGCTTATCCGTGACGGGCCCCTCCACGTCGCCGTCCTCCTGACCTCACCCCGATAAAAACCACGGAACCTGCCTCGCTCCCAGGCTTCTTATCTCTTGTTCAGACCCGTCGCGGCATCCGCCGTGGGGGTGAGCACAGAGAGCACTTGCATGAGCGATATCCGAATCGGCATATCGGGCTGGCGCTATGTGCCATGGCGCGGGGATTTCTACCCGGAGAAACTGGCCCAGAAAAACGAACTCAAATTCGCCTCCAGAGCCGTGAACAGCATTGAAATCAATGGCTCGTTCTATTCTCTGCAGTCGCCGGATCTCTATGCCCGCTGGTACGCCGACACCCCCAAGGGCTTCGTGTTCAGCCTCAAGGCGCCGCGCTACATCACCCATGTCAAACGCCTGAACGACATCGATGAAGCTCTGGCTAATTTCTTCGCTTCGGGGATTTTCAAGCTCAGGGACAAGCTGGGGCCGATCCTTTGGCAGTTTCCACCGAACTTCAAATTCGACGCGGCGAAGTTCGAAGCCTTCCTCAAGCGACTGCCCCATGACGGAAAGGCCGCCAAGGCATGCGCCAAAGGCTGCGCCGAGCGGATGGAAAAACCGGGTTACCTCGACATTCCTGCCAAGGCCCGGCTGCGCCATGCCGTCGAAATCCGCCACGAAAGCTTTGCCGTGCCCGAATTCATTCGACTGCTGCGCACTTACAACGTGGCGCTGGTGGTCGCCGACACGGCCGGCAAGTGGCCGTACCTCGAAGACCTCACCTGTGATTTCGTCTACCTGCGTCTGCACGGTGACAAACAGCTGTATGCCAGCGGCTACACCGAAAACGCCCTCAAACGCTGGGGCGACCGGATCGAGTTGTGGCGCCACGGCGGGCAACCCGAGGACGCACACGTCGCCGAACCCAAGCCACCCCGGGCGCGCAAGACGCGCGACATTTATTGCTACTTCGACAACGACATCAAGGTACGCGCCCCTTACGACGCCAGGGCCTTGTTGCAACGTTTCGAACTGACCGCCGACCTGGAAGTCGCCCCCGGGGATCTGCAAGGAGTGACGTTTTGACCCGAGCCCTGACCCCCGAAGACATCACAGGCCGACGCCAGGCCGCGTCAACCGAGATTTCCCTGAATGTGCTGACCATGAACATGCACATGGGCTTCGGCTTTCTCAATCGCCGGTTCATCCTGCCGGAATTGCGCGACGCCGTGCGCAGCGTGTCGGCGGACGTGGTGTTTTTGCAGGAAGTCCACGGCGAGCAGCAAAACCATGCCCAGAAGGTCAAGGACTGGCCGACCCAGTCGCAGTACGAATTCCTCGCTGACAGCATGTGGAAAGACTTCGCCTACGGGCGTAACGCCGTCTACCCCCACGGCCATCATGGCAACGCGCTGTTGTCCAAATACCCGATCATCCGCCATGAAAACCTCGACATCTCGATCACCGGCACTGAAGAGCGCGGCCTGCTGCACTGTGTGCTGGACGTGCCGCGTTCCGGCGAGGTCCACGCGATCTGCGTGCACTTGGGCCTGAAAGAAGGGCACCGTCAGCAGCAACTCAAGCTGATGGCCGATTTAGTGGCGAGCCTGCCTGCCGACGCACCGGTGATCATCGCTGGCGACTTCAACGACTGGCGGCAGAAAGCCGATGCTGCGCTGAGCCCGACCGGCTTACGCGAGGTCTTCGTGGAGTCTTTCGGCGCGCCTGCCCGGAGCTTTCCGGCGCGTTTCCCGTTGCTGCGACTGGACCGAATTTACGTGCGTAATGCACACACCCGCGCGCCCAAGGTGCTGTCGAATCGCCCTTGGTCGCATCTTTCCGATCATGCGCCTCTGGCGGTGGAGGTGACCCTGTGAAAGCGTTCAGCGATCGATGTGGCGTGTGGCAGGACGGCAACTCCGCCGAGCTGCTGATTAACGGTGAGGATTTTTATGGCCGGGTATTCGAGTGCATTCGCGCCGCGCGGCACGAGGTGCTGATCGAAACCTTCATCATCTTTGAAGACCGCGTTGGCGAGGGCTTGCAGCAAGCCGTCATCGAAGCGGCGAGCCGGGGCGTGCGGGTGGTGATTACCGTGGACGACTACGGCACCAGCGATCTCAGCACCGCGTTCGTGCAAGCGATGATCAGCGCGGGCGTGCAAATCCAGCTGTTCGATCCACGCCCGAAGCTCATGGGCATGCGCACCAACCTGTTTCGCCGGTTGCACCGCAAAGTGGTGGTCATCGACGCTGAACTGGCGTTCATGGGCGGCATCAATTACAGCGTCGACCACATGACCGACACCGGCATCACGGCCAAACAGGATTACGCGGTGCTCGTTCGCGGCCCGATTGTGGCGGACATTTACCGCTCGACCCTGAACATGCTCAGCCCCGCGCTGCGTAAGGGCTTCACGCCGCTCAAAGTGGTGACCCGCAAGGCCGGCAGCGCACGCATGCTGATGGCTGAACGCGACAATCGGCGCCACACCACCGACATCGAAGAGCAGTACCTCTTGGCCATGCGCAGCGCCAATCAGCGCATCACCATCGCCAATGCCTATTTCTTCCCCAGCTACCGTTTCCTGCGGGAGCTGCGCAACGCCGCGCGGCGCGGGGTCAAGGTCACGCTGATTCTTCAGGGCCAGCCGGACATGCCGTTCGTGCGTGTGTGTTCGCGCCTGACCTACACCTGGCTGCTGCGCGAGGGCGTGATCATTCACGAATACAAACAGCGGGCGCTGCACGGCAAGGTCGCGCTGGTTGACCAGGAATGGTCCACCATCGGTTCCAGCAATCTGGATCCTCTGAGTCTGGCGCTGAACCTGGAGGCCAACCTGTTCATCCGTGATCGCGCGTTGAACCATCAGCTGCACGAGCATTTGCAGGAACTGGCGGCCACTCAAAGCAAACAGGTCAACCTCAAGGGCTTGGCCAAAGGGCAGTGGTGGCGGGCGCCGATGATCTTTTTCAGCTTTCACTTTCTGCGGCATTTTCCGGCCATTGCCGGATTGTTCCCGGTGCATGGGCCGCGACTGAAGCCAGTCCGCGCGCCAGATGCCATTCCCGAAGCCGAAGTGCTCAAGAACGAGCTGTCGCCCGACCAGGAGAAGTCGCTATGAGTGGCGTATCGCACGCGTCAACCCATCCGGAAAAGCCCGCAGCGGCTGGCAAACACAAGGTCTGGCTGACGTGGGCCAAGCGCGGTTTGACGGTGTTTTTCTTTATCGCCGTGCCGGTGATGCTGTTCATGCTGATGAAGAACCTCGACTGGAACGAGGTGATGCACGCGTTGGAGTCATACAAGGTCAGCACGCTGGCGCTGGGTTTCGTGATCGCGGCGGGCAGTTACCTCACGTACTGCGGCTTCGACGTGCTGGCCCGGCGTTACACCGAGCATAAGCTGTCGGTGGCGCAGATCGTGCCAGTGACGTTCGTCTGTTACGCGTTCAACCTGAACCTCAGTTCATGGGTCGGCGGCATCGCGTTGCGCTATCGTCTCTATTCGCGGCTGGGTCTGGACGTGCCGACCATCACCCGAATCCTCAGCCTGAGCCTGATCACCAACTGGCTCGGCTACATGCTGCTGGCCGGGTTCGTGTTTGCCGGCGGGTTTATCGATTTGCCAGACGGCTGGAAAATCGGTGACACCACGTTGCAGCTGATCGGCGTGGTGCTGTTGGTCGTGTGTTTCGGGTATTTCCTGGCGTGCCGCTTCTCGCGCAAACGCACCTTCACGATCCGCAAACAGCAGCTGGTTCTTCCCTCGCTGAATCAGGCACTGCGCCAGGCGCTGCTCGGGGCCTTGAACTGGGGGCTGATGGCGCTGTTGATTTACGTACTGCTGCCGGAAAAAGCCTTCTATCCGGCGGTGCTGGGAATCCTGCTGATCAGCAGCATCGCCGGGGTCATCGCGCACATACCGGCAGGGCTGGGCGTGCTGGAGACCGTGTTCATCACCCTGATGCAGCACCAGTTCAGCAAGGGTCAACTGCTGGCGGCGTTGATCGGGTATCGGGTGATCTATTTCCTGATTCCGCTGATGCTGGCGCTGATCGTTTACGCGGTGCTGGAGAAACGCGCCAAGGCCATGCGCAACAAGAACGAGGCGCGGATGGCGGATTGATCGCGAGACGTCTGGCACGCTGTGGTTAGAACTGTGGGAGCCGGCTTGCTGGCGAAAGCGGTGGGCCAGTCAAGGATGAGGTGACTGACACTCCACTTTCGCCAGCAAGCCGGCTCCCACAGTAGACCGACTTAGCCCCGACGTTTGGCGATCAATCCCGCCCGGCAAATATCCTTACCGCATCCACCGCTTCATTCGTCCCTTGGCTGATTTGCACGATCGCCGACCCTGCCTGATCCGCCAGGTCGACACCTTTGGCCGCGTTGCTGCGGGTGTTGTCCATGCTGAGGATGGCCTGTCGGGTTTCGGTCTGGATCAGTTGAATCATTTCGGAAATCTCCTGGGTCGAGCGGCTGGTGCGGCCTGCCAATTGCCGCACTTCGTCAGCCACCACGGCGAACCCGCGGCCCTGGTCGCCGGCGCGTGCCGCTTCAATCGCAGCGTTCAGCGCCAGCAGGTTGGTCTGATCGGCGATGCTGTGAATCGTATTGACGATGGCAGTGATCTGCTCGGAGCGCTCGCCCAACTGGCCGATGATGCGCGACGAATCTTCGATGTTCTGCGAAATCTGGCGCATTTCACCTGCCGCCTGCTGAATCACCTGGGTGCCTTGCTCGGCGACTTTCTGGGTCTGCACCGAAATGTGATACGCCTGCGCCGCGCTGTGGGCGTCCTGTTCGTGCTTCTCGATCCGCGCGGTGACGTCGGAGGCAAATTTGACGATTTTGCTCAGCTGGCCGCAGGCGTTGTAGACCGGGTTATACGAGGCCTCCAGCCACAAGGTCTGCCCGTGTTTGCCGATGCGTTTGAACTGGCCGCTGAAAAATTCGCCCTTGTTCAAGCGGCGCCAGAAGTCTTGATAGTCGGGGCTGCTGATGAGCTCGGGAGGACAGAGCTGCCTGTGCGGCTTGCCGATCAATTCCTGACGGCTGTAGCCCAGCAAACGCAGCAGATTGTCGTTGGCGGCCAGCACACGGCCTTCCAGGTCGAACTCGATCACCGCCATGGAGCGGTCAATGGCCTGCAGCTTGCTGCGTGATTCGGTTTCGGCCTTGAGCCGCTCCGTCACGTCCATCGCATATTTGACGATCTTGCACACCTTGCCACTGGCGTCCCGTACCGGGTTGTAGCTTGCCTCCAGCCACACTGTACTGCCGTCGCCAGCCACCCGCTGGAATGTCGCGGACACGAACTCGCCGTTGCGCAAGCGCGACCACAGCTGCGTGTACTCCTGACTGCGGGCGTGTTCAGGGGTGCAGAACATGCGGTGCGGCTGGCCGATCACCTGTTCGGGGCGATAGCGCATGGCCGTGTAGAAATTCTCGTTGGCGCTGAGCACGACCCCGTCCAGGTCGAATTCGATGCTCGCCATGGAGCGGCCGATGGCTTCCAGCAGGCTGGCCTGGTGCGCGACGGTCAGCTGCAGGTCCTGGATAGTCTTGGTCTTTGACGAGTCGAAAAACATGATGGCGGCCCAGGCAAGAGGAACGGAAAAGGGTGCCTTTCCGTGGCCGTGGAGCGTGTGGCTGTGCTCAGCTGCCATTTCCTTTTGCAGTGCATGGATCATCACAAACGTGATATCAAAAAGCTACACGTTAGTTGTACAGCTCGTCGGGTTTTGTACAGGATTTTGAGTGATGCGCAGATCCAGCGCTGCGGTAACAGCAACTTACGGTTCCGCCCATACGGCGAGTCACTTTTGGCAAACGCCCGGAACGCCGGCCCAGCCAGATGTAACCAAAAAAGGCTGGCTCCTGGTTTGGCCCTGACTTCGGCCTGCACCCAAGTCGGGTTCGGTGGTGTCTGTACGGTCGTGGGAGCAGAGCAACAGCCGGAGCGGAACTGCGCCTTTTTGCACTGCACGCGTTTGCTGGATACACGCGATCGAATGTAGGAGCCGCCGGAGGCACGACGGCCGCGATAGCGCTAGATCGGTGATAAACGATTTGCCTGATACACCGCTTCGCTGCCGTCGTCCCTCCGGCGGCTCCTACAGGAATAGCGCTGGGACGCAGCTCGGCGCTCGCCTTTGATCTTGACCTTGCTGCGCGAAATTCCACACCACCGAACGCGACTCGGGTGCAGGCTAAACCAGGAGCAGGGCCTTTTTGGTTACGTTTGTGTGGTTCGGCATTCCGACTCTTGGAAAAGTGAGCCGCCGTAAGGGCGAAGCCCCAAGTAGCCGTTACCGCAGCAATGGATATTCACACCACACCCAGGCCCAAAAACCTAATCCTCAAACCCCACCTGCTCCGACATTTCGTCCACCTTCAACTCCAACCGATACGCCACGGCTATGAACAGCGCCTGACACAAACACAACGTCGCGCTCAGCGAGCGGAACGCAAACGAACTGCCTTCGTTTACCAGCAACACGGCATTTGCGCGTTTGGCGAGGGGCGAGAGGTTGCTGTCGGTAATGATCAACGTCTTGGCCTGATGATGCTGGGCGATGCGCAGGCAGTGCTGGGTCTCTTTACCGTAGGGCGTGAAGCTGATCGCGATCACCAGGTCATTCGCCCGCACGCTGCGCATTTGCTCGCGGTAGCTGCCGCCCAACCCGGAGATCAGATGAATCCGCTTGTTGGTGTGTTGCAGGTTGTAGACCAGATAATCCGCCACCGCGAAGGAGCGTCGCACGCCGACGACATAGATGTTGTCGGCATTGACCACCAGATCCACCGCGCGCTCGAAGGCGTCGTCGTCCAACTCCAACGCCAGCCGTTCGAGCCCGGACAGCGTGGCGTTGACGCACTCCCGCGCGAGGTCGCCGCCGCTGGCTTTCTGCGACTTGTTGGCGATCATGCTGCGAATCCGCTGCTGGTAGTTCTGCACCGGGGTGGCTTTGTGGGTGTAGGCCTCGCGGAACAGCGCCTGCATTTCGCTGAACCCGCTAAAGCCGAAACGCTGGGAGAAACGCACGATGGCCGACGGGTGCACCTCGCATTCCCGCGCGATGTCGCTGATGCGGTCGACCATGATTCGGTCGCTCTGCTGGCTCATGTAAGTGGCGATGCGCTTGAGCTGACGGGGCAGGCCTTCGTATTCCGCAGTGATCAGCTTGAGCAGCGCGTCCGCCGTGTCTGGCGCACTGATCGACGAGGGCAAGGTGTCCTCGGTCTCGGGCGAGTTCGGCTGATCGGGGCTTGGCATGCGGATGAATCCTCTGACTCGTTCGTGTGTCACGCAAATGGCTGGTTTTGGCAGGGTTCCGCGGAGCGTGTGCCGGACCGTTGGCGAAGTTTACCGTGGCTTTTCCCTGCAGTGGCTTCTGTTTAGCACGATCTTCCGCCGTTTGCGCAAATTGGAATAAATATTCCACATGAAAATAATTTGGAAAAAATCATTGATCCGCGCGAGACCGCGTTCTAGTCTGCATGCCACAGACAGCGCTTCATCGAAGCCAGGCTTATAAAAATAAAAGGAGCCAGCATGGGCCAGACTCGTTTTGCCAGTGGACGTACGTTGGACGTGGTGTGCCTCGGGCGGATGGGCGTCGACCTCTATGCGCAGCAGATCGGCGCGCGCCTCGAAGACGTCAGCAGCTTCGCCAAATACCTGGGCGGTTCGTCTGCCAACATCGCCTTTGGCACGGCCCGACTGGGCGTGAAGTCGGCGATGGTGACCCGCGTCGGCGACGACCATATGGGGCGTTTTCTGGTCGAAACCCTCGCGCGCGAAGGCTGCGACGTCAGTGGCATCACCGTCGATGCCGAGCGCCTGACGGCCATGGTGCTGCTGGGCATCAAGGATCGCGAAACCTTCCCGCTGGTGTTCTACCGCGAGAACTGCGCCGACATGGCGCTGAACGCCGAAGACATCGACGAAGCACAGATCGCCTCCAGCAAGGCACTGCTGATCACCGGCACGCATTTCTCCACTGATCAGGTGTTCCAGGCCAGCAGCCAGGCACTGGACTACGCCGAAAAGCACCACGTCAAACGTGTCCTCGACATCGACTATCGCCCGGTCCTCTGGGGCCTGACCGGCAAGGCGGATGGTGAGACGCGCTTCGTGGCCAGCCAGAACGTCAGCCAGCACGTGCAACGCATCCTGCCGCGCTTCGATCTGATCGTCGGCACCGAAGAAGAATTCCTCATCGCCGGCGGCGCGAGCGATCTGCTCGGCGCCTTGCGCAGGGTGCGCGAACTGACCGCCGCGACGTTGGTGGTCAAGCTCGGCCCGCAAGGCTGCACAGTGATTCATGGCGCCATCCCTGCGCGACTCGAAGATGGCGCAATTTATCCCGGCGTACGCGTCGAAGTGCTGAACGTGCTGGGTGCAGGCGATGCCTTCATGTCGGGTTTTCTCAAAGGCTGGCTCAACGACCAAAGCGACGCACGCTGCTGCCAGCTGGCCAATGCCTGTGGCGGACTTGTCGTCTCCCGCCACGCCTGCGCCCCGGCCATGCCAACCCTGGTGGAGCTGGACTACCTGTTCAACAGCCCGCTGCCGATCACCCGGCCGGATCAGGATCAAACGCTGCAACGTCTGCATCGGGTCAGCGTGCCGCGCAAGACCTGGAAACAGTTGTTCATCTTCGCCTTCGATCATCGTGGGCAATTGGTCGAGCTGGCGCAGAAGGCCGGGCGCGATCTGGCCTGCATCGGCCTGCTCAAGCAGCTGTTCATACAGGCCGTCGAGCGCGTCGAGGCTGACTTGAACAAGCGTGGTATCGAGGCGGATGTGGGCCTGCTCGCGGATCAGCGTTTTGGCCAGGATGCCTTGAACGCCGCCAGCGGTCGCGACTGGTGGATCGCCCGTCCCGTTGAAGTCCAGGGTTCGCGCCCGTTGGCGTTCGAGCAAGGCCGGTCAGTGGGCAGCGACCTCGTGATGTGGCCCAAAGAGCAGATCATCAAGTGCCTGGTGCAATACCACCCGGACGACGAGCCCATGTTGCGGCTTGAGCAGGAGGCGCAACTGATGGGCCTCTACCAGGCCTCCCTGGTCAGCGGCCATGAACTGCTGCTGGAGATCATCCCGCCGAAAGACCTGCCCGGCGCACACCCTGACGTCATCTACCGTTCACTGAAACGCCTGTACAACCTCGGGATTTATCCCGCGTGGTGGAAGATCGAAAGCCAGTCCGCCGAGACGTGGGAACAACTCGACGCGCTGATTCAGGAACGCGACCCATACTGCCGGGGCGTGGTGCTGCTGGGCCTGAATGCCCCGGCGGAAACCCTCGCTGCCGGTTTTCGCGAAGCCCGCCACAGCACGACCTGTCGGGGTTTTGCCGTAGGCCGCACGATTTTCCACGAGCCCAGCCGTGCCTGGCTGGCGGGGGAAATCGACGACGCCGGGCTGATCAGCCGGGTGCAAAGCACCTTCGGCTTCCTGATCGAATCCTGGCGCGAGGCACGCGGCTGAGGCCCTACGCTGATCATGGTTCTGACCCGCGTGAACACTTTCCAAAGCGACAAGAACAATAAAGGTGCAGACATGCCCGCTTCCGCAATCCGAATTGGCATCAATCCGATTTCCTGGAGCAACGACGACCTCCCGGCCCTGGGCGGCGAAACCCCGCTGAGTACGGCGCTCAGCGAAGGCAAGGCCATCGGCTACGAGGGCTTTGAACTCAACGGCAAGTTTCCGAAAGACGCCAAGGGCGTCGCCGACGTCCTCAAGCCCTACGGGCTGGCGCTGGTGTCGGGCTGGTATTCCAGCCGTCTCGCGAGCCGTTCAGTGGCCGAGGAAATCGACGCCATCGCCGGCCATGTCGATCTGCTGAAACACAACGGCGCCCAGGTGCTGGTGTACGGCGAAGTGGCGGATTCGATTCAGGGCCAGCGTATTCGTCTGGTCGAGCGTCCGCGTTTTCACAGCGACCGCGCGTGGCAGACCTATGCCGACAAGCTCACCGAACTGGCGCGTTTCACCCTGTCCCAAGGCGTGCGGCTGGCGTATCACCACCACATGGGTGCCTACGTCGAATCCCCGGAAGACATCGATATGCTCATGGCGTTGACCGGCAGCGAAGTCGGCCTTTTGTTCGATTCCGGGCATTGCTACATGGGCGGCGGCGAGCCATTGCAGGTGTTGCGCAAACACATCGACCGGGTCTGTCACGTGCACTTCAAGGACGTGCGTAAACCGGTGGTGCAACTGGCGCGCAATCACTTGTGGAGCTTTCCGGACTGCATCGTCAACGGCACGTTCACGGTACCGGGGGACGGCGATATCGACTTCGCGGCCTTGCTCGACGTGTTGATCGAGGCGGATTACGCAGGGTGGCTGGTGGTGGAAGCCGAACAGGATCCGGCCGTGGCGCCGAGCTACGTGTACGCGAAGAAGGGCTATGACACGTTGCGCGCGCTTCTCGCGGCGGCCCACGAAACGAACGCTGCACAAAGGAGCGTCTGAACATGAATCTTCTGGTCAAAAGCAAAGCCGAAGGCCGCGACGTCGTGGCGTTGGGCGAGGGCGTGCTGGAATACGTCGGTTTTTCGGCTCATCGGTTGACGGTGGGCGAACGTCTGCCGGTCAAGTCGGGCGACAAGGAACTGTGCCTGGTGTTGCTCAGCGGTCGGGTCAGTGTCAGCGGCGAAGCGCCGGGGCAGGGTGCGTTCCACTGGGAAAACCTCGGCGACCGACAGTCGGTGTTCGAAGACAAATCGCCCTTCGCCGTGTACCTGCCGCCCAACAGTCACGCGCAGGTCACCGCCCTCAGCGCGGTGCAGATCGCGGTGTGTGCCGCGCCCGGCGATGCGTCGAAAGACCTGCCCGCGCGATTGATCGCACCCGACAGCATGAAGCGTAGTGTGCGCGGCAAGGCGGCCAATACCCGCTACATCTGCGACATTTTGCCGGACACCGAACTTGCGCATTCGCTGCTGGTGGTGGAAGTGCGCACGCCGTCGGGCCACTCGTCCAGCTACCCGCCGCACAAGCACGACAAGGACGACCTGCCCCACGAGAGTTTTCTCGAAGAGACCTACTATCACCAGATCAACCCGCCCCAAGGCTTCGTGTTCCAGCGGGTCTACACCGACGACCGCAGCATCGATCAGGCCATGGCGGTGGAGAACAACGACCTGGTGACCGTGCCGAAGGGCTATCACCCGGTCAGCGTGCCGTACGGCTACGAATCGTATTATCTGAACGTGATGGCGGGACCGAAACGCGCGTGGCAGTTTCACAACGATCCGCAGCATCAATGGTTGATCGATCTTTGATGCTGAATCCGGCAATTGATCGTTGCCATGCTCTGGGGCAACGATCTCACACTCGATGCGCATGCCTCTGTAGGAGTGAGCCTGCTCGCGATAGTGATCCAACAGTACCTCACGCGCTACCCGCTACACCGCCATCGCGAGCAAGCTCACTCCTACAACGTATTGCGGTGCGGTAGACAGATCGCATGCAGCTTCATCACCGCCCATACAAACAAGGTGCAAGCATGAGCACGACACGATTGACCATGGCCCAGGCCCTGGTGAAGTTTCTCGATAACCAGTACGTCGAAGTCGATGGCGTGCAGAGCAAATTCGTCGCCGGGGTGTTCACCATTTTTGGCCACGGCAACGTGCTGGGCGTGGGCCAGGCGCTGGAGCAGGACAGCGGCGAGTTGATCGTGCATCAAGGCCGCAACGAGCAGGGCATGTGCCACGCCGCGATGGGCTTCGCCAAGCAGCACCTGCGGCGCAAAATCTACGCCTGCACCTCGTCGGTCGGCCCCGGTGCGGCGAACATGATCACCGCTGCCGCCACCGCATCGGCCAACCGCATTCCACTGTTGCTGCTGCCCGGCGACGTGTACGCCAGCCGCCAGCCGGACCCCGTGCTGCAACAGATCGAACACTTCCACGACCTCAGCATCAGCACCAACGACGCCTTCAAGGCGGTGAGCAAATACTGGGACCGGATCAATCGCCCCGAGCAGTTGATGAGCGCCGCGCTGAATGCAATGCGCGTGCTCATCGACCCTGCAGACACCGGCGCGGTCACCCTGGCGCTGCCCCAGGATGTACAGGGCGAGGCCTACGATTACCCGGATACCTTCCTGCAAAAGCGCGTGCACCGCATCGACCGTCGCCCGCCGACTCAAGCCATGCTCAAAGACGCGGTGACGCTGCTCAAGGGCAAGCGCAAACCGCTGCTGATCTGTGGCGGCGGCGTTCGCTATTCCGGCGCAGCCGCAGAATTGCAAGCGTTCGCCGAACGTTTCGACATCCCCTTCAGCGAAACCCAGGCGGGCAAAAGCGCGATTGTCTCGGCGCACCCGCTGAACATGGGCGGCATCGGCGAAACCGGTTCTCTGGCGGCCAACACCCTGGCCCGCGAAGCTGACCTGATCATCGGCGTCGGCACCCGTTACAGCGACTTCACCACCGGCTCCAAATCGCTGTTCCAACACCCGGAGGTGCAGTTCCTCAACCTCAATGTCGGCGCCTTCGACGTGCAGAAGCTCGACGGCGTGCAGGTGCTGGCCGACGCGCAACTGGCGTTGCAGGCACTGACCGAAGCGTTGGGCGACTACCGTTCGCAATGGGGCGATGCACCGCGCGAGGCTCGGACGGCGCTGGATGCGGAAGTGGACCGCTTATACGCCGTCGACTACCAGGCTGAGGATTTCCAACCGGAAGTCGCCGGGCATCTGGACCCGCAGGTGCTGCGTGATTTCATCGAAATGACCGGCTCGTGCCTGACCCAAAGCCGCGTGCTCGGCGTGCTCAATCAGCAGTTGCCGCAAGACGCGGTGATCGTGGCGGCGGCGGGCAGTCTGCCGGGCGATCTACAGCGGGCCTGGCGCAGCACCAGTGTCGACAGCTATCACGTCGAGTACGGCTATTCCTGCATGGGTTACGAAGTGAACGCGGCGCTGGGTGTGAAGATGGCCGCGCCCGAGCGTGAGGTGTATGCGCTGGTCGGCGACGGCTCGTACATGATGCTGCACTCGGAGCTGGCGACGTCGATTCAGGAGCGGCGCAAGGTCAACGTGGTGCTGCTGGACAACATGGCCTTCGGTTGCATCAACAACCTGCAAATGGGCAACGGCATGGGCAGCTTCGGTACCGAGTTCCGTTATCGAAATCCCGAGACCGGGCTGCTGGACGGTGACTTCGTGCCCGTGGATTTCGCCATGAGCGCGGCGGCCTACGGCTGCAAGACGTATAAAGTGACGACCGTCGACGAGCTGGAAGCGGCGCTGGCCGATGCGCGCCAGCAAAGCGTTTCGACGTTGATCGACATCAAGGTGCTGCCCAAAACCATGATCCATGGTTACCTGTCCTGGTGGCGGGTGGGCGTGGCAGAAGTGTCCACCACCGGTGGCACCGCCGACGCGTATGAACGGCAGAAAACGATGCTCGCCAAAGCGCGGAAATATTGATGCACACAAAACGTGTAGGAGCGTGGCTTGTCCCGCGATCGGCTGCGCAGCAGCCGTAAAATCGGTGTACGCGGAGTGTCACGCAAATGGCGTCGTCAGAGTTCACGACTGCTGCGCAGCCGATCGCGGGACAAGCCACGCTCCTACAGTGGAGAGGAGTAGACCTTTATGAAAATCGGACTCATCGGTTACGGCAAAGGCGGGCGGTTCTTTCACGCGCCGTTGCTGGCCAGCCTGCCGGGCGCGACGTTTGCCGGGGTGGTGACGCGTTCCCCCGAGCGGCGCCAGACGTTGAATAAGGATTACCCCAACGTCCCGGCATTCGACAGCCTGGGCGACCTGGTCGCGGCAGGGGTCGATGCGGTAGTGATTTCCACGCCGCTGGCGTCGCGTCGTGCGCTGATTCTGGAGGCCATCGAGCTCGGCATTCCGGTGGTCAGCGACAAGCCGTTTGCCCCTTCGGCCAACGATGCGCAGGCGCTGGTCGACGCCGCCGAACGCAAGGGCGTATTGCTCGGCGTGTACCAGAACCGCCGCTGGGATTCGGATTTCCTCACCGTGCGCAAACTGATCGATCAAGGTGTGCTGGGTGAAATCACGCGGTTTGAATCGCGCGTCGAACGTTATTCGCCGTCGTCGGTGGGCAAGGAAAGTGGGGGCGGAATTTTGCGGGATTTGGGCAGCCATCTGGTGGATCAAGCGCTGCTGTTGTTCGGCCCGGTCACGCGGGTGTATGCCGAACTGTTATTCCCCACACCCGAGCAAACGGTCGATCACGGCTTTTTCGTGTCATTGATTCATGAACAGGGTGTGACCTCCCATCTGTGGGGCAACTGCCTGCAAAACGCCCAAGGCCCGCGCTTTCGGGTTAACGGCTCCCAGGGCTGCTATACCGTTGAAGGCCTCGACGGCCAGGAAGCGGCTGCCCTGGCCGGGTTGTCGCCCCGCTCCGAAGGCGAACGCTGGGGCGTCGAAGAACACCGCCGCTGGGGCTGGTTCGAGCAGGGCGAACACCGCGAACGCGTCCCGTCTGAACGAGGCGATTGGCTGGCGTTCTACCGGCAATGGCAAGAAGCCGTGATGAATCAGCGCCCAAATCCGGTGGATGCACGGGACGCGGTGGCGTCCGCGAAGGTGCTGGATGCTGCCAGAATCAGCGCCTTGGAAGGACGAGTTATAGCGCTGTAACTCAAACGCCATGGCTCAGCATTCTGTAGGAGTGAGCTTGCTCGCGATTGCGGTCATGCTGACACCCTCGAATTGTCTGGCCGGACGCAATCGCGGGCAAGCGCGCTCCTGCAATGGGCTGGCTTGCACCCATGAAAACACGTGGTTGAACATCGAAATAGAAAAATAGAAATAAATTCTAAAACCGGTTGAAGTAGAAATTATTTTCCAATAGAGTCGTTTCCAGGTTGCCGAATCTCGACGTTCAGACCCGATCCGCTACGCTTCCGGCCTGATCGATTCACACAAAAACAAGAATGCCAAGAAGACAGGTACCGTCGATGAAGATGTTCAAAACAGCCGTCAAGGTCTGCCGTTCCGCATCACGTTCGTTGCTCGCCGCCCCCCAGGCGCCGTCGCGTATTGCCCTCGACAGCACGCTCGACAAAACCCTCGAAACCATCGCCCGCGTTCTCTGCGTTCAAAGCAGGGGCGTGATGGTCTGCGGCTCGGCGAGTGTGTCGGTGGCACATTTTCCCTCCCCGGCCTTTTCCCCGCCCGGCAATACCCTCTGAACACAGCTGTCGTTAGCCAATTCATACAACAACAAGAATTTGGAGAAAGACCGTTCATGAACACCAAAGCCCGTTTTACCTCGCTGGCACTGGCCCTGATGCTCAGCAGCGGCGCTGCGTTGGCGGCCGACCTGAAAATTGGTGTGGCCATGTCGCAGTTTGACGACACCTACCTGACCTACATGCGCGAAGACATGGGCAAAAAGGTCAAGGACATGGGCGGCGTCGACCTGCAATTCGTCGACGGCCGCAATGACGTCAACAAACAGCTCGACCAGGTGCAGGAGCTGATCGGCAAAAAAGTCGACGCGCTGATCGTCAACCCGGTGGACACCGCCGCCACCGCCCGTATCACCAAAGCCGCCACGGCTGCCGGGATCCCGCTGGTCTACGTCAACCGTCGCCCGGATGACCCGAAACTTCCCGAAGGCGTGGCCTCCGTGACTTCCGACGACAAGGAAGCCGGACGGATGCAGATGGAATACCTCGCCAAGAAGATGGACAGCAAAGGCTCGGTGGTGATTCTGCTGGGCGAGCTGGCCAACAACTCGACCCGCGACCGCACCGAGGGCGTGAAAGAAGTCCTGAAAAAATACCCGGACATCAAGATCACCCAAGAGCAGACCGGCGCCTGGCAGCGTCAAAAGGGCATGGACCTGACCAACGACTGGCTCACCCAGGGCCGCGATTTCAACGCCGTGATCGCCAACAACGATGAAATGGCGATCGGCGCTGCGATGGCCTTGAAAAGCGCGGGCAAGAAGAAAGGCGACGTGCTGGTCGCCGGTGTCGACGGCACGCCGGATGGCCTGGCGGCAGTCAAGAACGGCGACCTGACCGTCTCGGTGTTTCAAGACGCCAAAGGCCAGGGCGAAGGCGCCATCGATGCTGCCGTGAAGCTGGCCAAGAAGGAGACCCTGCCGCAACAGGCCATCGTCATTCCCTTCAAATTGATCACGCCGGAAAACGTCAACACCTTCAAATAACGTTCACACCACGACAACGCACTGGGTGCAGCGGCCGACCTGAGGCCCGCTGCGCCGATGTCGCTTGAGGAGCCTGTGATCATGTTTGCTTCGGCTACTGCTTCAACGTCCGTTACCACCACCGCCGACCTCGCGGCCTCCGCTGCGCCGCCTCCTTATCTGCTGGAAATCAGCAACATCAGCAAAGGCTTCCCGGGCGTGGTGGCGCTGGACAACGTCGAACTGCGGGTGCGTCCCGGCAGTGTGCTGGCGTTGATGGGCGAGAACGGCGCGGGCAAGTCCACGTTGATGAAAATCATCGCCGGGATCTATCAGCCTGACGCCGGCGAAATCCGTTTGCGGGGCAAACCGGTGGTGTTCGACACGCCGCTGTCGGCGTTGCAATCGGGCATCGCGATGATCCATCAGGAACTCAACCTGATGCCGCACATGACCATCGCCGAGAACATCTGGATCGGTCGCGAACAGCTCAATGGCCTGCACATGGTCGATCACCGCGCCATGCACCGCTGCACCGCCGAACTGCTGGAGCGGCTGCGCATTGACCTCGATCCCGAAGAACATGTGGGCAACCTGAGCATCGCCGAGCGGCAGATGGTCGAGATTGCCAAGGCGGTGTCTTACGACTCGGACGTGCTGATCATGGACGAGCCGACCTCGGCCATCACCGAAAAGGAAGTCGCACACCTTTTTTCGATCATTGCCGACCTGCGGGCGCAGGGTAAGGGCATCATCTACATCACTCATAAAATGAATGAAGTGTTCGCCATCGCCGATGAAGTGGCGGTGTTTCGCGATGGCGCCTATATCGGCCTGCAGCGCGCCGACAGCATGGACGGCGATAGCCTGATTTCGATGATGGTGGGGCGCGAACTCACCCAACTGTTCCCCGAGCGCGACACGCCAATCGGTCAACGGCTGCTGTCGGTGCGCAACCTGTCACTGGACGGCGTGTTCAAGGACGTGTCTTTCGATTTGCATGCTGGTGAAGTGCTGGGCATTGCCGGATTGATGGGCTCCGGCCGCACCAACGTCGCCGAAACACTGTTCGGCATCACCCCCTGCACCGGCGGTGAAATTCAGCTGGATGGCGTGCCGATCAGAATCAGCGACCCGCACTTCGCCATCGAAAAAGGCTTCGCGCTGTTGACCGAAGATCGCAAGCTGAGCGGCCTGTTTCCGTGCCTGTCGGTGCTGGAAAACATGGAAATGGCAGTCCTGCCGCATTACGTCGGCAACGGCTTCGTGCATCAGAAAGCGCTGCGCGCGTTGTGCGAAGACATGTGCAAAAAGCTGCGGGTCAAGACCCCGTCGCTGGAGCAGTGCATCGACACGCTGTCCGGCGGCAATCAACAAAAAGCGCTGCTGGCGCGCTGGCTGATGACCCATCCACGAGTGCTGATTCTCGACGAGCCAACCCGGGGCATCGATGTCGGCGCCAAGGCCGAAATCTACCGGCTGATTTCCCTGCTCGCCAGCGAAGGCATGGCCGTGATCATGATTTCTTCGGAGCTGCCTGAAGTGCTGGGCATGAGCGACCGGGTGATGGTCATGCACGAAGGCGAACTGATGGGCACGCTGGACCGCGCCGAGGCGACTCAGGAGCGGGTCATGCACCTGGCATCGGGGCATTCGATCCATTGACGGCCTGCCACGGGGCTTGAAGCCCGCGACGTTCCCGACGCGGCTCTGCAGAAGAACAAGAGGCACAGATGAAGATGAACGCGATACTCGACAATAAACCTGCCCTGGCGCCGACTCGGCACAAGCGCCGGATGCCCACCGAGCTGAGCATCTTTCTGGTATTGATCGGCATCGGCCTGATCTTTGAAATCTTCGGCTGGGTCGTCCGCGACCAGAGCTTTTTGATGAACTCCCAGCGCCTGGTGCTGATGATCCTGCAGGTGTCGATCATCGGCATGATCGCCATTGGCGTGACCCAAGTGATCATCACCACGGGCATCGACCTGTCGTCGGGCTCGGTGCTGGCCCTGACCGCGATGATCGCCGCCAGCCTCGCGCAATCCTCCGATTACACCCGTGCCGTGTTCCCGTCGCTGACCGACCTGCCAGTGTGGATCCCCATCGCCGCCGGGCTTGGGGTAGGGCTGCTGGCCGGCGCGATCAACGGCAGCATCATCGCCATCACCGGCATCCCGCCGTTCATTGCCACCCTGGGCATGATGGTCTCGGCCCGTGGCTTGGCGCGTTTTTACACCGGCGGTCAACCGGTGAGCATGCTCAACGATTCCTACACCGCCATCGGACAGGGGGCGATGCCAGTGATCATCTTTCTGGTCGTTGCGGTGATCTTTCACGTCGCCCTGCGCTACACCAAGTACGGCAAATACACGTATGCCATCGGCGGCAACATGCAGGCAGCGCGCACTTCCGGGATCAACGTCAAGCGCCATCTGGTGATTGTCTACAGCATCGCCGGGCTGCTGGCCGGTCTGGCCGGAGTAGTGGCCTCGGCGCGTGCTGCCACCGGGCAAGCGGGCATGGGTGTCTCGTACGAACTGGACGCGATTGCCGCAGCCGTCATCGGCGGCACGAGCCTGGCAGGCGGCGTGGGTCGTATCACCGGGACCGTGATCGGCGCGCTGATCCTGGGCGTGATGGCCAGCGGGTTCACCTTCGTCGGCGTCGATGCCTATGTGCAAGACATCATCAAAGGCCTGATCATCGTGGTCGCGGTGGTGATCGACCAATACCGCAACAAGCGCAAACTCAAGCGCTGAAGCCTCGAGCAATATCGACAAAGGGCCTGGATTCAGGCCCTTTTCGTTTTCAGGCGGCTTGAACCGAAAAGCGACAGACCTGTCAGAAGGCGTCTTCAACGAAAACATCACGCCGTAATCAATCGAAACATAGGTTTGGCTCAATACCACAAGGGTTTTGGGGGCTTGTTGAGCGAATCTTGTTCAATTATGTTGCCGAGTACGACACCCGGCCTTAGACTGCCGCCCCTCGTAAATGGAGTGTCGGGTGCGGCTGGAGACGACGGCGCTGGTGACTCGCGACCATTACGACGGGCCAAGATGCTCCCTGGATTGGCCCTCATGCACGTTTTTTTATTAGAGAAATCAATGACCAAGGAAAAGTTGCTGGCGATGCCGGCCGATGACTACATGAATGCGGAGCAACACGCTTTCTTCATCGAGCTGCTGCAAGCCATGAAAGTGGAAATCCACGAGCGCATCGAGCAGAGCCGTATCGCTATCGAAAGCCTGGACACCCCGGCTGATCCCGCCGACGCCGCTTCCGTCGAAGAAGAGCGCCATTGGCTGGTCAACGTGATCGATCGCGATCAGCGCATGTTGCCTCAACTGGAAATGGCCCTGACCCGTATTGCCGAAGACACCTTCGGCTGGTGCGATGACAGTGGTGAGCCCATCGGCCTGAAGCGTCTGCTGATCAGCCCGACCACCAAATACTGCATCGAAGCGCAGGAACGCCACGAGCAGATTGATCGGCACCAGCGTCAGGCCTGATCCGCCCACGGTGGCTTGAAGCCCGATTGCCTCGCGAGGCCGTCGGGCTTTTTGTCGCCTGCGATATGTGAATCCACCCACTGATCGAGCGGCAGAAATCCGACCGGCTACCACTAACGGCTCATGGCGCATGGCCGCTATCTGGCGTTTAATGCTTTCAAAATAACGATAAGCAGGGTGGTCACGGATATGACGGCTAACGGCATCGGCACAGGGGCACTTACATCACCTGACCACTCGGCGAAGCGCGTTGCGCCTTCGTCACATCCCCGCCGGCTGGCGCTTGCGCTGCAAAGTCTGGCGCTGTGCCTGCTGTTTGCGGCGATGGCATGGGGCGAGGTTTCGGTCTATGTGTGCTTGCCCCTTGGCTTGCTGACCCTGTGGCTGCCACGTTTTTTTCCCCGCCGAACTGAGGCCGAGTCTGCCGGCCAGCCCGAAGACACCCTCGAACGCCTGACCCAAGACCTGTCCCGCAGCACCAGCCACAACGCGTTGTCGGCGGCGGCGGTGGCGTTTTCGGTCAAGCAACTGGCGGGCAAACTGCAATCGCAAGTCGATGCCGCCGAACAGATCGTCAACAGCGCCGACGTGATGATTGCCACCGAGCGGGCCACGTCCTCCCTCAGCCAGCAAGCCTTGGGCGCGGCCAGCGAAGTGCGGCAAAGCAGCGATGCGGGGCTGACCGTGCTCAACACATCCATTGCCTTGATGCACCAGCTCAGCGAGCGCGCCGACAGCAGCCGTCAGTTGATCGAAGCGTTGAGCCAGCGCAGCGAAGACATTCAGCGGGTGACGGCGGTTATCCAGTCGATTGCCAGCCAGACCAACTTGCTGGCGCTCAATGCAGCCATCGAAGCTGCTCGGGCCGGAGAACATGGGCGCGGGTTCGCAGTGGTGGCGGACGAGGTGCGCGGGCTGGCAGGGCGAACCGCCACGGCCACCGGCGAAGTGGGCGGGATGGTCGCAGACATTCAGCAGCGCACGGCGCAAGTGGTCGAGCAGATTCGCCAGCTGTCGAGCGATCTGCAAAGCGGCGTGGAGCAGGTCGAAACCACGGGCCGTCAACTGGCGAGCATTGCGCGACTGGCTGCCGGGGTCGAAGGGCAGGTCAGCGAGATCGCCTCGGGTGCCGAGAACAATCAGGGCCAATTGAGCAGCCTGTTCGTGGCGATTGAACAAATGCGCAGTGATCTGGCGATCAGTGACGATCAGACCCGTCAACTGGCGAAATCCGCCGTGCAGATGGAAGGCCAGGCCGAAACCATCAGCGAACGTCTGGCCGAAGTGGGTCTGGATGACTATCACCAACGCATCTACGACCTGGCTCGCGAGGGCGCCGCTCAGATTGCGCGCCAGTTCGAGCAGGACATCGATCAGGGCCGCGTCAGCCTGGACGACCTGTTCGACCGCCGCTATCAACCCATCGCCAATACCTCGCCAGCGAAATTTCAGACGCGCTTCGACCGCTACACCGATCAGGTGCTGCCAGCGATCCAAGAGCCACTGCTGAGCCGGCACGAAGGCCTGGTGTTCGCCATTGCCTGCACCCAGGAGGGTTATGTGCCGACTCACAACCAGGCGTTCAGCCAGCCGCTCACCGGGGATGCGGCCGTCGACACCGTGAGCAACCGCACCAAACGCAAATTCGACGACCGCACCGGAATTCGCTGTGGCAGCCATCAGCAGGCCGTGCTGTTGCAAACCTATACCCGCGACACTGGCGAGCTGATGCACGATCTGTCCGTACCGATCAAGGTCAAAGGACGGCATTGGGGCGGCTTGCGGCTGGGCTACAAGCCCGAAAGCGGCCTTGACCCTCGACGTTGAGCGTGAACGTTGGAAGGCACTTGGCGTGGGAACACGTGGGCCGAGTGCTTCGCCGACACAAAAGAAAAATGCAGAAGTAATATTTATTTATTGTTCGCGTTAATAATGCATGTTTATGTGTAGTTGTTGCTTGTCAGTCAGCGCCCGATAAGTTGTGGGAAGTTGGGTGGTGAATTTATTAATAGTCTGATAATCCGGTGGGAAGTTTCTGAAGTGCTCTTTGCGGTATTGACGTTTCCCTGTGTGCACGCATTCTGTGAGTTATATGTCCGAATATGTAAATTCTCTCTTCGGACGGTAACCAAACATACACAGGTAATGACAGATGACAGCACTACACTGGGGTACGGGATCACGCTCTGCAGCGGGCAAATTGAGTGTCATCGTCCGCATGGGCATTTTCTTCGATGGCACGGGCAATAACCGCGTCAACAGCCAGATTGGCGCCGATTGTCAGGCCATGTTAGAGGTCTACAACGGCGCCCATATCAAAGAGTGCGGGGGTCGCCACTCCGACCCCTCCAGCAGTTACAGTAACGACTTCACCAATATTGCAAGGTTGGCTGATTTATATCGGCATCAACCCCGGGCATCCAATGAAGGCGGTGGACTGAGGCTTTATCAGGCTTTCTATATAAGCGGCATTGGCACGACATCCGGCGGTCGCGATTCACGCCTGTCGGGACAAGGGTTTGGGCGGGGGAATACCGGAGTCGTCGCGAAAGTGTCGAGTGCAATTAAAAAGGTCTACGCGTTTCTTCAAACGTTTGAACTTCATAACCCTGGCTGCGTCATTGCTGGCCTGGAGTTGGACCTCTTCGGCTTCAGCCGGGGGGCGGCGGCGGCGCGGCACCTTGCCAATGAAGTGCTTAAACAGTCCCGTGGCGCGTTGGGGCCGATTCTGGACCCGCGCAAGTTGCCGCTGGCGGTGGATTTTTCCTGGGCCAGAGGCAGCGTTCAACTGAAGGTCATTGGCCTGTTCGATACCGTGGCAGCGGTCGGTGGGCTGGCGGATCTGGGCAACGTGCGTGACGCCGCCAATGCCCGGGTCAATCTGTTCCTGCCCCCGGGGTGCGCGCAACAGGTGCTGCACCTGGTGGCTGCCGACGAACACCGTCGCAACTTTGCGCTGAACAGCATCCTGCCCGGTTGGCCCAAGGAAATCGTCCTGCCCGGCAGCCATTCGGATATCGGCGGCGGGTATCAGCCCCAGAGCATCGAGACGGTCTCCTTGACCCGGCCGCGGCGGAGTCTGGTCAGCGTCAACACCCCGTTCGACACCACGGATGCCTGGCTGCAGACCCATGCCGAAATGAGCGAGCTGGATGCCCAGCGCTGGATCGACCCGACCGATGACACATCCTCTATCAGCGTGGAATGCCACGAGCGCCTGGGCCAGGGAAAGCACGGCATGAAAACCGTGGTCGCCAGCGTCAAGCTGCAACGGCGGGTGTTCGGTCACTTGTCGCGGGTGTATTTGCGGGTGATGCACGGCCTGGCCTGCGATGAGGGTGTGCCGTTCTTGCCCATTCCGGATGTGGCGGACCTGAGCCTGCCGCCTGAGCTGCGGGGTGTGGCGGACAAACTCATGAAGTACGCCCGAGGGCAGGGCGATTCACTGACGATCGAGGAGCGAGCGATGCTGTATCAGCGCTATATCCACTGCTCCGCCCACTGGAATGCCACGCTGGGGCGGCGAGGCGCACTGGTGGACACGTTGTTCGTGCACGCCCCCGAAATGCACGGGCGGCAACGGTTTCCCAACGTGTCGCAACGAGGTTATCCGATGTGATGGTGCCGCTCGAAACGAAGGCGGCCTGAATCAGGTCGCCCTCACTTCATGCCCCGTGTCACTTCTGGTCATGCAGCCGCTGATTGAGCTCATCAACGATTGGCGCCCATTCGGCATCAACGCGCAGCTCTTCTTTCAGAAAGCGTGCTTGCTGTGGGCTCCAGAAATCGGCATCGATCAGCTTGACGTCATCGGGCAGCGGGTGGGCTTCGATGAAAGCATCAATGCTTTGCTCATCGGCATCCAGTCCCAGTTGTTCGAACAGTGTCGCAAGCGTCGGGGTCGTGAGTTCCATGGTGTCTCCCTTTAAGGCCTTGGCCGTGATTGGCGTGATCAGGGATAACCCTGTGTTGCATGTGAGTGTGCGATGCACGCCAGAGTTCGACACATCTGCCTGAACGATTCAGCCTTCGTCTGCCGCGGCTCGATCCGATTGGACACCGCGCCGTCGACACCTCCGTGTACAAAAACAGCCACATTACGGACGAAAGGCATATATCCCGGATAGACTCACAGCCGGTAGAATCCAGCGTCGTGCCACGTCCGGCACCCGAAGCGCACTTTTTTCTTGTCATTACCCTTGCCTGGCCGGTTGCCGGGCGAGTTCATATCAGGTTGGGAGTTTGTACATTGGCAGTCAGTAATCTGGATACCCACGCGTTATTTGTGCTTGGCGATTTGCGCGCGAAGTTGGTAAAGCTGTTCCAGGCACGTTTCGTTTATGTCATCGAGCAGTCCCCCGACGGCATTTACATGTCGGAAATCGACACCGAGAGCGCCATGGTCGTCGATGACAAACCGCGTCTGGAACTCAAGGTGGGTGATCACTTCCGCGCAGCCGTGTTACCCAGCCGTGAAGGCGGCAAGTTCGACATCCGCTTCCGCGACATCAAGATGACCATTTATGGCCTGGGCGAGTACGCCTTCGTCGAAGTGCCCGAAGGCCATGGCATTGTGTTCAAGGAATCGCATACCGTGTTCATGGTGTTCGCAGCCCATGAGCAGATTCCATCGGGCCTGAGCAAGGTTCTGAAAGCCGCCACCGCCAAAGCCGCCAAGTGGCGCAAGGGCGAACTGGTGTTCAAGGCCAGCGAATGATTCGCCGACCCTGAAACGCCAGGCAGTTGATCCCCCTTTCGCCACCTGTAGCAGACAGCCCGGAACCTTTAGCTCGCCGTTGCCTCAGCCCTCTTCGGACACCTCAGGCGGCACGTCCTGATCCCCGGCCATGCGCTTGCGGAACAAACCGGTCCGCGCCAGCAGCAGGGTGGTGACCGGCACGGTGATCGCCAGCAGAATCGGGATCAGCCATGCGTGCAGCACCGGGCCTTCGTTGAGCGCCGAGAAATAGACGATCGAGGCGAGCGCGACGCACCACGCGCCAATCGTCGAGGCCAGGGCGGGCGGGTGCATGCGCTGGAAAAAATCTTTCATCCGCACCAGGCCCAATGCACCGATCAAGGCAAACAGGCTGCTTGCCACCAACAGCAACGCCGTCAGCGCTTCTACCCAAAACGGCAACACGTGCAGCGAATTCATTCGATCACCTCGCCGCGCAGGAGGAATTTCGCCAACGCGAACGACCCTACGAAACCGAACAGCGCGATCAGCAGCGCCGCTTCGAAATAGGTGTCACTGGCGTAGCGAATCCCGAGGACCAGCATCATCAGCATCGCCAACAGGTACAGGTAATCCAGCGCCAGCACCCTGTCCTGCGCGGAAGGGCCTTTGAACAGGCGTAGAAGCGTCAGGATCATCGCCAGCGTAAACAGCGACAGGCTGATCAGGATCGCGTAGGTCAACAACGGGCTCATTGAAAGATCTCCATCAACGGGCGTTCGTAAGTGGACTTGAAGTGCTCGATAAAGCGCGCTTCGTCGTCCAGATCGAACACGTGCATCAGCAACACACTGCGGTCCAGCGCCAATTCCGACCACACCGTCCCCGGCACCACGGTGCAAATCATCGACAGCGCCGCCAGCCCGTGGGCATCGTGCAGATCGAGGGGCACTTTGACGAACGCCGAGCGCGGCGGCGTTCGACCCGCGCGCAACACGCCCCAGGCGACGAGCAGGTTCGATACCACCACGTCACGGCCCACCAGAAAGAACAGCTTCAGCGCCACGCCGGGTTGGCGAATCCGTGCCGGCTGCGGACGCAGGGGGGCAAACAGGATCGGCGCGAGAAACCCCAGCAGCGCGCCGAGCAACAGATTGCCCGCGCTCAGCGACAGGTTCAGCAACAGCCACAGGGCCCACAACGACAACGACACCAGCGGCGCGGGAAACAGGCGTTTCATGGCTGCACCTCCGCGCCGGCGCTGCTGGGGGACGGCACCGGTTTCGCGGCCATCACCGACAACACGTATTGCTGCGGGTCATGCAACGCCTGCGCGGTGTCCTGGGTGTAATGCAGCAGCCCCTGCGCCTTGAAGGTCAGCACGATGCAGGCGCCGAGCAGCAGCGCGATGGGGATGCATTCATAGCGGCGCAGGGCAGGGGACGGGCGATCCTGAGCGGTCCAGAAACGCTTGATGCCCACCCGGACGAAGGCGAACAGCGACGCCAGGCCCGAGACGATCAGCAGCGTGACCAGCGACCAACTGGCACCGCGAATCGCCTCGTCTTTCGCCACGTCCAGCCCCAGCGGATTGATCAGCGCGCTGATCAGCGTCAGCTTGCCCAGAAAGCCTGACAACGGCGGCATGCCGATGATCAGCAAGGCGCAGACGATGAAGCTCAGGCCGAGGAATGCCATGGTCCAGGGAATCACTTGGCCGACCATGGCCTTCTGTTCGTCATCCAGATTGGTACCCGGCAGCGGATGCAGCGATTCCAGCGCCTTGGGCAGCTGATCGGCGTCGTCCTCCAGCGGGATTTCATTGGCCGAGCGCGAACGCTCCACCAACTCGGCGAGCAAGAACAGCGCGCTGAGGGCCAGGGTCGAGCTGACCAGATAGAACAGCGCGCCCGCCGTGAGGCTCGGTTGGCCGAAGCCGATGGCCGACAGCAGAATGCCTGCCGACACCAGAATGCTCAGGCTGGCCATGCGTTCCAGCCGCTGGGCGGCGACGATGGACACCGCCGCGACGACCAGGGTCGCCATGCCACCCCAGATCAGCCAGTCGCCACCGAAGAACGCCGAAGCGCCTGCTTGCCCCGAGAACAGCAGCGTCCACAGGCGCAGCAAGGTGTAGGCGCCGACTTTGGTCATCAGCGCAAACAGCGCCGCCACCGGGGCACTGGCGGCGGAATAGGCCGGAACCAGCCAGAAGTTCAGCGGCCACATGCCGGCCTTGGCCAGAAACGCCACCGCCAGGATCGCAGCCCCCGCGTGCAGCAGGCCAAGATCGGCCTCGGAGACTTGTGGGATTTTGACCGCGAGGTCGGCCAGATTCAGGGTGCCGGTGACGCCGTAAATCAGCGCGGCGCCAATCAGAAACAGCGACGAGGCCAGCAGGTTGATGGTGATGTAATGCAGCCCCGCCGACACCCGCGCGCGACCCGAGCCGTGGAGCATCAGGCCGTAGGACGCAGCCAGCAAGACCTCGAAGAACACGAACAGATTGAACAGATCCGCCGTCAGAAACGCGCCATACAGGCCCATCAACTGAATCTGGAACAGCGCATGAAAACTCGCGCCCGCCCGGTCCCAGCGAGCCAGCGCGAAGAGCAACGCGCAGAACGCGACGATGCCAGTCAGCACCAACATCAGCGCCGACAGGTGATCGACCACCAGCACGATGCCGAAGGGCGATTCCCAATTGCCCGGCAAATACACGCCAATCGAGCCGGTGGTGCCGGTCTTTTGCACCCACACCATCAGCGTGATGGAGATGGCCAGGCCCAATGCCGTCGACAGCACGTTGATCGCGGCCTTGATCGGGCGACGCTTCTCGCCGATCCACAGCATCAGCGCGGCGGTCAGCACCGGCAGCAGGATCGGCGCGATGATCAGTTGATTCATCAGGCTCATTCACTGCCCTCCCGACCGTCGACGTGGTCGTTGCCGGTCAGCCCGCGCGAGGCCAGCAATACCACCAGAAACAGCGCGGTCATGGCGAAGCTGATGACAATGGCGGTAAGGACCAACGCTTGAGGCAGCGGGTCGGTGTAGTTGAGCAAGTCCTGCGGCACGCCGTCCTTGATGATCGGCTCCTTGCCGATGAACAGGCTGCCCATGCTGAAGATGAACAGGTTCACGCCATACGACAGCAGGCACAGCCCCATGACCACCTGAAAGGTCCGCGGGCGCAGGATCAGCCACACCCCGGACGCAGCCAGCACGCCAATGGCAATCGCAATGACTTCTTCCATCACAGGGCTCCTTGTGAAACGGCAGGGGGTGTCGGTGCGGCGTGGGCCGGGTCGATGGGCTGCGGCAGCGAGGTCGGACGATGGCTGCGCACCGATTGGTGAGCCAGCGCGGTGAGGATCAGCAGCGTCGAACCCACCACCACGGCATACACGCCGATGTCGAAGAACAGCGCGCTGGCGACGTGCAGATCGCCGAGAATCGGCACATGCAGATGCGCGGTATGGGTGGTCATGAACGGATAACCCAGCGCCATCGAACCCAGCCCGGTCGCCAGGGCGAAGATCAGGCCGGTGCCCATCCAGCGCAGCGGTCGCAGGCTCATGTGTGCTTCGACCCACTGCGTGCCCGCCACCATGTACTGAAGAATGAACGCCACCGACATCACCAGCCCGGCGACGAATCCGCCGCCCGGCTGGTTATGGCCGCGCATGAACAGGTACATCGAGACCACGAACGCCACCGGCAGCAGCAGGCGCACCAGCACGGCGGGCACCATCATGAAGCCCAGCGCAGTGTCTTTGGCGTGGCGCGGGTTGACCAGATCAGTGACCACGTCCCGCGCCAGCAGGCGTTGTTGCGAGGGCAGGGCGATGCTCTCTTTCGGCGGACGGAAGCGGCGCAGCAGGGCGAAGACCGTCAGCGCCACCACCGCCAGCACGGTGATTTCGCCGAAGGTGTCGAAGCCGCGGAAATCCACCAGCATCACGTTGACGGCGTTGGTGCCGCCGCCCTGGCTCAACGCGCGGCTGAGGTAAAACTCGGAAATGGCATTGGGCGTCGGGCGGGTCAGCATTGCGTAGGACAGCAGCGCCATGCCGCCGCCGACGCCGACCGCGAGGATGAAGTCGCGGATCCGCCGCGCCCGCGCGCGATGGCGGGCGCGGGTGGTTGAGACGACGTTTTCGTTACGCCGGGGCAGCCAGCGCAGGCCGAGCAGAATCAGCACCGTGGTCACCACTTCCACGGCCAGTTGAGTCAAGGCGAGGTCCGGCGCAGAGAACCAAACGAAGGTCACGCAGGTCATCAAGCCGCACACACCGACCATGGTGACCGCCGCCAGTCGGTGATATTTGGCCTGCCATGCCGCGCCCAGGGCACAGGCGATGGCGATCAACCAGAGCATGACGAACACGCCGGAGCCCGGAATTTTCGGCCGATCACCCCAGGTCAGGCCGCTTTCATACATCGGCACGAACCCTGCGACCAACGCCACCAATACCATCAAAAACAGTTGGGCCTGCAGGCGCCGGGTCGTCAGCAGATCTTCCAGCCCGCGTGCTACGCGCAGTTGGCGGATCAGCACGGCTTCGAACAGGCGCTTGCCGTTCAGCCGCCCGATCACAGGGGTCTGTTTGAACCGATCACGTTTGAAATGCGGACGCAGGAATAGATAGAGGACTATGCCCGCCGCCATGGCGATCAGGCTCATGATCATTGGCGCGTTCCAGCCGTGCCAGATGGCGAGGCTGTAGTCGGGCAATGTGCCGCCCACCACCGGCTGCGCCGCAGCGGCCAGCAGAGGGCCTACCGACAGCGCAGGGAAAATCCCGACGATCAGACAGGCCAGCACCAGCAGCTCCACGGGCACCCGCATCCAGCGCGGCGGCTCGTGGGGCGTGAGGGGCAGATCGGTGGCTTTCGGGCCGAAGAACACATCCACGGTGAATCGCAGGGAATAGGCGACGCTGAAGGTCCCGGCGATGGTGGCAATCACCGGCAGCGCCGCTTCCACCCACGCGGTGGAGGTGATGAACACGGTTTCGGCGAAGAACATTTCTTTCGACAGAAAGCCGTTGAGCAGCGGTACACCCGCCATGGCGGCGCTGGCGACCATGGCCAGCGTCGCGGTATAGGGCATCAGCCTGATCAGACCACTGAGTTTGCGAATGTCGCGGGTGCCGCTTTCGTGATCGATGATCCCGGCGGCCATGAACAGCGAAGCTTTGAAGGTCGCGTGGTTGAGGATGTGAAACACCGCTGCGACCGCCGCTAGCGGACTGTTGAGGCCCAGCAGCAAGGTGATCAGGCCCAGATGGCTGATGGTGGAATAGGCCAGCAGACCTTTGAGGTCGGTCTGGAAAATCGCCGAATACGCGCCGATCACCAGGGTGCAAGCCCCGGCGCCGCTGACGATCCAGAACCACTGCTCACTGCCGGACAGCGCCGGCCACAGTCGGGCAAGGAGAAACACGCCGGCTTTGACCATCGTCGCCGAGTGCAGGTACGCCGACACCGGCGTCGGCGCGGCCATGGCGTGGGGCAGCCAGAAGTGGAAAGGGAATTGCGCGCTTTTGCTCAGGGCACCGATGAGGATCAGCGTCAACAGAATGGGGTAGAGGGCGTGGGCGCGGATTGCATCGCCGGACGCCAGCACCCGGTCGAGGTCGTAGCTGCCGACCACGTGGCCCAGCAGCATGACCCCGACCAACAGCGCCAGGCCGCCCGCGCCGGTGACCATCAACGCCATGTAGGCGCCGCGTCGAGCGTCGGCGCGGTGATGCCAGTAGCCGATCAACAGGAAGGAGAAGACGCTGGTCAGCTCCCAGAAGAACACGATTTGAATCAGGTGGCCGGACATCACCAGACCAAGCATCGCGCCCATGAACGCGAGGAAAAACGAGAAGAAGCGTGGCACCGGGTCGTCCGGCGACATGTAATAGCGGGCATACAGCGAGACGAGGGTGCCGATGCCCAGCACCAGCATCGAGAACAGCCAGGCGAAGCCATCGAGACGCAGCACGAAGTTGAGGCCCAGGCTGGGCAGCCAGAAGAACTCTTCGCGGATCACCCCACCGTGGGCGATTTGCGGGTACCAGAACGCGACCTGCACCGCGCCGATCAGGGCGATCAAGCCGGCGAGAAGGGATTCAGCGTTACGGGCGTTATGCGGCAAGAGCGCCGCCAGACAGCTGCCGATGAAAGGCAGAAGCAGTAGAACTATCAGGGACATAGGCTTCTAATCTGCGCAAAAATGTCAAGGATCATACGGGCTGGGTCCAACATCACCAACCGTCAAGATGTCGCAGAATCCTACAAAGGCTGTAGGCAGCAGCGTAGTTGACCGCGGTAAATGACGTTCGTTGAACCGTCGAGGCCGACGCCAACTTCGGGCACGCCTCCGCTCCTGTTGGAGACGCCGGAGGTCACGACGGCAGCGTGTCAGCGGCGCAGAAGTCGGCTGATCCTCCGCTATCACGGCCGTCGTAACCTCCGGCTGGTCCCGCAGGTCTTGTGTTGGGCTCGGACATGGAGGACGTCAGCACGTTCAGCGAGACCAACGACGATTGGCGGCTCTGTTCATTTAAGCGACAATGCCCGCCAGTTTCCGGAGCGCCTCATGTCTGATTCCATCCAAAGCCTTGCCGTTGACGCCGTTCTCGACGCGTCGGGTCTCAATTGCCCTGAACCTGTGATGATGCTGCACCAGAAGGTGCGCGATCTGCCGGCCGGTGGCTTGCTCAAGGTCATCGCGACGGACCCGTCGACCCAGCGCGACATTCCCAAGTTTTGTGTCTTTCTCGACCACGAATTGGTCGAGAAGCAGGCGGCTGACGGTGTTTACCTGTACTGGATTCGCAAGAAATCCGCCTGAGCACGGCCCTGATGTGAGTGCGGCGCTGGCCCCCTCGAACGCCAGCGCCTACACTGCCGCCACTTCAGGGAGCCCCCACCATGCGCATCGTTGCCGACGAAAACATTCCACTGCTTGACGCCTTCTTTTCCGGATTTGGCGACATCCGTCGTTATCCCGGCCGCACCCTCGACCGCGCTGCCGTCGTCGACGCCGATGTCCTGCTGGTGCGCTCGGTGACGAAAGTGACCCGCGAATTGCTGGAAGGCACGCCGGTCCGTTTCGTCGGCACGTGCACCATCGGCACCGATCACCTCGACCTCGATTATCTGACTGAAGCCGGCATCCAGTGGTCCAGCGCGCCGGGCTGTAACGCCCGTGGCGTGGTGGATTACGTGCTGGGCAGCCTGCTGACCCTCGCTGAAATCGAAGGCGCCGACCTGACACGCCGCACCTACGGCGTAGTGGGTGCGGGGCAGGTCGGCGGTCGTCTGGTCAAGGTGCTGCGTGGGTTAGGCTGGAACGTGCTGGTGTGCGATCCGCCCCGCCAGGCGGCAGGAGGCGGCGATTACGTCAGCCTCGACGACATCATCGCCCGCTGCGACGTGATCAGCCTGCACACCCCCCTGAATAAAAACGGCGACCTGCCCACCTGGCACCTGTTCGACCGGGCTCGGCTCGACGCCCTCAAACCCGGCGCCTGGCTGATCAACGCGGCGCGCGGCCCGGTGGTGGACAATGCAGCACTGCGCGACGTCCTCCTCGAACGGGAAGACCTGCAGGCCGTGTTGGATGTGTGGGAAGCAGAGCCGCGTGTCGATGTGGAGCTGGCCGACCTGTGCGTCATCGGCACCCCGCACATCGCCGGTTACAGCCTCGACGGTCGTCAGCGCGGGACCGCGCAGATTTATCAGGCGCTGTGCGCGCACCTCGGTCAGCCCGCGTCGATTCAGCTCGACGATCTGCTGCCCAAGCCTTGGCTGGCGCAGGTCGCTCTCGATGCCAGCGCCGACCCGATCTGGGCACTGAACATGCTCTGCCGGGGGGTGTACGACCCCCGCCGCGATGACGCGGATTTTCGCCGCAGCCTGGTGGGTGATTCGGCGAGCCAGCGCCTGGCCTTCGACGCCCTGCGCAAACATTACCCGCCGCGCCGGGAGATCGAAGGCCTGCGGGTGAGCCTCAATGGCCCATCCGCGGCGTTGCAACAGATCCTTCAGGCGCTGGGCGCCATTGAGGTTTAGCGGAATACGTATTTCACGACGTAGGCGTACAGATCGTTGAAGACCGGGTAAGGCACCGGTTCGACACAGCGTTCGGCGTTCGCCAGCGCCAAGTGCGCGGCTTTGAGAGTTTCGCCGCGCTCCTCCAGCGAGATGATCGGGGCGTTGACCAGTTTGGCGTAATTGTTGAACGCGCAAGGTTTATTGGCTTCGGCTGTTCGCAGGATGCGCATCGCGTGGTGTTCCGGGGCAACGGTCATGCCGCGCTCGTCGGTGATCGGTTGTGGCGTCAGTTCACTGTCTCGGGTACACAGGCTGCTGCAGACGACCCTTCGATTTCGCAGGACACCGAAACCTCGTTCGTACAGGGTGATCGTCGAGCCCACCGATGCCGCGCAAGCATTCTCGAACGCGTTCAGAATCGACTGAGCGTTGGCCATGCTGTCGTCGATGTTGGAGAGCGTGACGAAGCGCTCGAGCGTCTTATCCTTGATGCTCTTCAGTGCGCGTTCGATCGTCGACACATGGGCGAACTCGCGCTTGCAGCCGATCAGGTGCACCTCGAACTGATAGCCCTTGCTGGCGGCGTACATCGGCAAGCTGGCGAAGTCGATGCTGTCCAATGCCGTTTCAATGATGATGTTGTAGCTGTTTTCGAAGGCATCCTGAAAAATTCTGCGCCCCAGGTCCCAAATGAACGCTTCGGTGTGTTCGTAGGCATGCAATACGCCGTGCTCGATCATCTGTGCGTATTGCGGGTGATGCGCTCGGTATTCAAGGAGATACGGCCGAATATAGTCGGCGTATCGGTCGCTTTTCAGCAGTGTGTTTTCCAACAGATACGTCTTTCCAGACCCCTGAGACCCCGCCACGACCAGCATCTTGGGGGGCTCATTGGAGCGTTCGGTGCCTGACACGGCATTGAAGATGCCAGGTGCGATCAGACTGTAAGTCCGGTGGATATCGTCTTGGGTATGGGTATAGCGGCTGTCAATCGTCATGGAGCGGTCCTTCTGCTCAAGTGGAATTAATGTGTTGAACAGGGGGGGACGTAATCGCGACCGACTGTTTCAGTCAATCACGTTCGAGTGGGACGATTCCGCGTTTTTTGTCAGATGCTGATGGGGGCGCGCCCGTGAGGGCAGAAAAAACCCGGCGCGAGGGCCAGGTTTCAAGAGAGTCTATGCATCAGTCTTGTTTTGCGGGCTTGACCCAGTACTTTTCACATTCCTGACATGCGGCCTGAACCATCTCTTCAGTAATCAGGACCTGATTCCCGTACTCGTCCAGAATGGCGCCGCCCAGCTGTGCATCAGGCTGCGGCCGTACCACGGGTTCTTGATTGCTGCTGTTTTGCAAGCTCATGGCCTGTCTCCTCATCAGGGGTGCGCTTCAGGTTATCCACGCTCGATGACCACGCCATGACATCCGAGGACGCTTCGGGCGCCCTGTCTGTCCACGCTGACCATCATCGGGGGCGTCACAACGCGGCGCTTCACTGTCGTTGACACCTTTATCCTGACTGGCATCTCGCGCTTGAGTTCAGCAAAACACGACGAGCGTGCGACGCAAGGCAGGTGTAGGCTCTGCTGAATTTTCTTACAGGTGACTTCATGGCTTCTGTGTTTTCCGGTCGCCAGCGGCAGGCCATTCGTCTGGCGCTGCGGATGATCGCACCGTACCGCAAGCAGGCCATCGGCGCATTGGTGGCGCTCATCGTCACCGCAGCCATCACCCTGTCGATGGGGCAGGGCATCAAGATGATGGTCGATCAAGGCTTTCTGACCCGCTCACCGACGCTGCTCAATGAAAGCATCGGCCTGTTCATGGTTCTGGTGATCGCGTTGGCCATCGGCACCTTTACCCGCTTTTATCTGGTGTCCTGGATCGGCGAACGGGTAGTCGCGGATCTGCGCAAGCAGGTGTTCGATCATCTGGTCAGCCTGCACCCCGGTTTCTACGAGAACAATCGCAGCTCGGAAATCCAGTCGCGTCTCACGGCAGACACCACCTTGCTGCAATCAGTGATCGGTTCGTCGCTGTCAATGTTCCTGCGCAATGCGCTGATGGTGATCGGCGGGGTGATCCTGTTGTTTTTCACCAACCCCAAGCTGACCAGCATCGTGGTGGTGGCGCTGCCGCTGGTGGTGGCGCCGATTCTGATTTTTGGCCGACGGGTGCGCAGCCTGTCGCGGGAAAGCCAGGACCGGGTGGCGGACGTCGGCAGTTACGTTTCCGAAGCGCTGGGTCAGATCAAGACGGTTCAGGCCTATAACCATCAGGAACAGGACCGACAGCGTTTTTCCCAGACCGCGGAAGACGCGTTCGAAACCGCCCGTAAGCGTATCCTTCAGCGCTCGTGGCTGATCACGCTGGTCATCGTGCTGGTGCTGGGGGCGGTGGCCGTGATGCTTTGGGTCGGCGGCATGGACGTCATCGCGGGGCGGATTACCGGGGGCGAACTGGCCGCATTTGTGTTCTACAGCCTGATCGTCGGCAGCGCGTTCGGCACCCTCAGCGAGGTAATCGGCGAGTTGCAACGGGCGGCAGGGGCGGCCGAGCGCATCACTGAACTGCTGCAGGCCCGCAGCGACATCACGGCCCCGAGCCACGATCTGCTGACCTTGCCGGCACGCGTCAGTGGCCGTCTGGCGTTGGAGGACCTCAGCTTTGCCTACCCATCGCGCCCAGAGCGCAATGCGGTCGAGGGCCTGAACCTGACCATCGAAGCAGGAGAAACGCTGGCGTTGGTGGGGCCTTCGGGGGCGGGCAAGTCGACGCTGTTCGACCTGCTGCTGCGTTTTTATGACCCACAGCAGGGGCGAGTGCTGGTCGAGGGTCTGCCTGCCGATCGTCTGGACCCGCTGGACCTGCGCCGATGTTTCGCCTGGGTGTCGCAGACGCCAGCGCTGTTTTTCGGCAGCGTCGAGGACAACATTCGCTATGGCAACCCCGGCGCCAGCGATGAGCAGGTCGAAGCCGCCGCGCGGATCGCCCACGCCCATGAATTCATTCAACTGCTGCCACAGGGGTATCAGACCCATCTGGGTGACAATGGCATAGGCCTTTCAGGCGGGCAGCGTCAGCGTCTGGCGATTGCCCGCGCGCTGCTGGCGGATGCTCCGATTTTGCTGCTTGACGAGGCCACCAGCGCGCTGGATGCCCAAAGTGAACATTTGATTCAGCAAGCGTTGCCGACGTTGATGAGGGACCGCACGACCCTGGTGATCGCGCACCGTTTGGCCACGGTGCAGAACGCCGACCGGATTGCCGTGATGGATCAGGGGAAGCTGGTGGCGGTGGGAACACACCGGGAATTGATCGCCAGCAACCCGCTGTATGCGCGGTTGGCGGCGTTGCAGTTCAATGGGGGGTGAAGCCTTGACGAATATGTTCAGCGGGAGGGGAAATCTGTAGGAGCGTGGCTTATCTGGGCCGCATCCGGATGCGGCCCAGAGACGGGTCACGCTTCTACACTGAGTCCGTTCTGATAAAAAACTGCGCCCGTGATGGGTGGGGCCGTCGTATCAGCCCTTACGGTATTCACACAAATAGGCGGTTTCGACCGCGACTTCCAGGTCGAACTTGATGTTGGCCGGCAGGTGAAATTTTTTGCCAGCATTATAGGTTTGCCACTGGGTTTCATCCGGCAGCCGCACTTTCAGCGAGCCGGAAATCACATGCATGATTTCTGGATCAGCGGTTCCGAAATTGTAGTTGCCGGGCGCCATCACGCCGATGGTGGCAGCCCCTTCTGCTTGCTGGAAGGCGATGGACTTGACGGTGCCGTCGAAATACTCGTTGACCTTGAACATGGCTGATCTCCTCGAAAGGGGTGAGAAAGGGCGGACAGTATGCCGAACGTACAAAAGGCCGTCATCCGCTTTGATATGGGGGGCATTACTCAGGAAGGAATGACCAACGGTATCAATCGTGCGGTGTTGCGGGCGTCGGTCAGTGCCCGATGTTGCTGGCCGTTGAAGTGCATGCCCGCCAGCTGCAGCGCAGAGTTCAGGCCGCACGGCTTCTGCAGTTGACGCGCTTGGGCGAAGCGTTGTTTGAGGTTGATGTGCGGCAGGTTGCTCAGGTCGCTGGTCAATTGGTGCTCCTGCCATTGCACGGTCAGTTGTTCCCGGTCGTAATCGCCCCAGCTGATCCAACCCACCAATCGCGAGCGGTGATGACTCATCCAGCGCTCGAATTGCGGCCAGATCGTAGTCAGCGGCATCGCCGTGTCGACCTGGCTTTGTTGAATGTGGGTCAGCTCCCGGCAGAACGGGGTCAATTGAGGTCGACGCGCCGGGCGGACAAACCGTTCGAAATGGTCAATTTCGCGTCCTTCCGAATTGACCACACAGGCGCCGATTTCAATGATTTCCATCTCTGCCACTGGCCATCCGCCTTCTTCGGTGGTGGCCTCCAGATCTATCACCAGCCAATGGGGCATTGCTCGCTCCCGTTCCTAATCCGTGGCACCGTCATGCAGCGTAGTCAACTTCCGCCCGCCGCGTCCAACCTGGCGATCACCCTCGAGTAATGGGTGGGACTCGTCCGACAGACGATTGTTTAATCCTCGGGTCAGATTTTTTTCGTCGGACAGACACGCCAAATGCTGGCCAAGCGCTTGCTTGGCGGCAGCGGTCAGCATAAATTGCCGCGCGACCCAGGGTTTTGTAGGCGTTTTTTTCGCGATGCACGAAACGGGCTCGCCGCTGGCTAAGCCCATGATTTGAAGGTGCCAGGGCTGGCCTGAGGTTGAAATGACTGGCCGAGCGAGCGTTGCTTCAAGAGCAGAGGCCGTAGGATCTGGCATAAAGCCAGCTTCGATGTCGTTTGACCGTTGTCTAATTGTTCGCGAACGCATAGCTTACGCGTACTCCGATTCGCCAGAGGTGCTTTGTGTTGATGTCTACGCCGGTGCGAATGGCTTTGAAAACGTTGCTGTTGGCCACGACGACGCTGTGGGCCTGGCACGCGAACGCGGCGCAGGTCGTGCGCATTGGTGCGGCGCATTTCCCGCCCTACACGATCCGTCCCGAGCGCGGTGAGGACACGGGGCTGTTGCCGCAAATGGTCGAGGCATTGAACGCCATGCAGAGCGACTACCGCTTCGAGATGGTGCCGACCTCGATCCCTCGGCGGTTTCGCGATTTCCAGCAGGAGCGCTTCGACATGGCCATCTTCGAGAACCCGGCCTGGGGCTGGAAAGACATTCCCCATGAGGATGTCGACATGGGCCTCGAAGATGCGGAAATTTTCGTCGCCCATCGGATCTCGGGGCGCACGCAGAATTATTTCGATGACCTCAAAGGCAAACGGCTGGCGCTGTTCAGCGGTTATCACTACGCCTTCGCCCAGTTCGACGCCGACCCCAAGTTTCTGACTGATCACTACAACGCCACGCTGACGTATTCCCACGACAGCAACCTGCTGATGGTGCTGCGCGATCGTGCGGACATCGCGCTGGTCACCCGCTCGTACTTGAGCACGTTTATGGCCGGCAATCCTGGGGAGGCGGATCAGTTTCTGATTTCCGATCGCGTCGATCAGGTCTATCGCCACTATGCGCTGCTGCGACCGAACGCGCCGATCACCGGGGAAAAGTTCGCCGAGCTGCTGAAACAGCTGCGGGAGAACGGACAGATGTTCAAGATTTTCCAGCCGTTCCGGATTGCCGTAACCCCGCAGGCCATGCATCACGCGGTGGTGCTGGATAAGAATGACGGGATGGAGTGAAACGAGGGCAAGTCGAAAGCGGGCGGCGAGGGGAGCACCGCCCGGCGGTGTTAACGGTCGCGCGCTTCCTTGGCGTCCATTTCCGCGTTGCGCTCGTGGACGCGCTTAAGCTGTTCTTCGGTCAGGGGCAGTTTTTTCGCTGAATCCTTCAGCATGACCAAACCGCCGACGATCGAGCCGATTGCAACGACCAGAATCAACCAGGCATACCAGGGCATGAGGCTCTCTCCTTACTGTGATATCGCTTTGAGCAGCGGCGCTGCCCAGTGGTTCCATTGTAGGAGCAATGCTCTGTCGCCACGACGACGGCTGCGGCGTCGTTGACCGGTTGCCGGGATTAGCGATCGCCGGGTCCCGCCCCGCCGGATGTTCAGCTACAATGCGCGCCGATTTCGACTTGCCAGAGAACCCGCTCATGTCCGCCTGCCAGACCCCCATCATCGTCGCCCTGGATTTTCCGACCCGCGAAGCCGCGTTGAAACTGGCCGATCAGCTCGACCCTCAATTGTGCAGGGTCAAAGTGGGCAAGGAGCTGTTCACCAGCAGCGCGTCGGGCATCGTCGAGACCTTGAACGACAAGGGCTTCGAGGTGTTCCTGGACCTCAAATTCCACGACATCCCCAACACCACGGCGATGGCCGTCAAGGCCGCTGCGCAAATGGGCGTGTGGATGGTCAACGTGCACTGCTCCGGCGGCATGCGCATGATGTCTGCCTGCCGTGACGTGCTGGAACAGCGCAGCGGCCCGAAACCTTTGCTGATTGGCGTGACCGTGTTGACCAGCATGGAGCGCGAGGATCTGGCGGGCATCGGCCTGGACATCGAGCCCCAGGAGCAGGTGTTGCGCCTGGCGGCGCTGGCGGAAAAGGCGGGGATGGACGGCTTGGTGTGCTCGGCGCTGGAAGCCCAGGCCCTGAAGACAGCGCACCCGTCCTTGCAATTGGTCACGCCGGGGATTCGTCCCGCTGGCAGCGCGCAGGATGACCAACGCCGGATCCTGACGCCGCGTCAGGCACTGGACGCCGGCTCCGACTACCTCGTCATTGGCCGTCCGATCAGCCAGGCGGCCGATCCGGCCAAGGCCTTGGCAGCCGTGGTTGCCGAGTTGGCGTAACGCTGAGCACGCCCCTAGGGATTTTCGGCGTATCGGGATTGATGGTTCGCGCCGTTTATCGCGGGAGCCGGCTTGCTGACGAAAGCGCTGAGGCAGTCGCCGATAAGCTGACGGTCACTCAGCCTTCGCCAGCAAGCCGGCTCCCACGGGTACGACGTCGGTCGCAGATGTTATGACCTATGCGCGATCCTGTGCGAGCCGCCTTGGAGCAGGCCGCGATAGCTGTACGCCGCACGCCATAGCGTCAAGCGTTTAGTAGCCGATCCGTTTCAGGATCGATTCCACGCTCTCCTTCGAAGGCCGACCGTAGAACTTCAACAGCTCCGAAGCGCGGTTGGTGAAGAACCCGTCCACGCCCCGGGCGCTGATGGCCTTGAAGTCCACGGCATCGTCCACGGTGTACGGATGGATGATCAGGCCGCGATCATGGGCCATTGTGTTCATCCACGGCTGTACCAGATCCATGTAGCTCTGGTCTCCACCGTTCTTCAGCGCAGCCGACGGGCCGGTGCCGATCGCGCCGTGGGCTTTCGCCCAATCCAGGTACGCGGCGAACTCTTCTTTGGATTTGACCTGTTGCGTCGCGTAGAACGCGGCCTTGTCCTTCGCCCCCGAATCCTTGAAGGTTTTATCCGACGCCGCCGGGATGTAGCCATCGCCGGTCCACAGCAACAACACTTTCGGCGTGTCGGGCATGGCTTTCTGCAACAGCTCAAGGCTCGGTTTTTCGAAGGTCTGCAGCACGACGCGACCCGCCGAATGGGCGACGTTGACGTGGCCTTTTTCAGCGGCGGGGCGCTGGCTGAGCCAGCCGCGTTGCTCCAGCTTCTTCTTCAAATCCTCTTCGACGCCCGGAAACTGCGCTGGCACCTTGGTCTCGATGTACAGACCCGGCTTGTTCTTGCCGCCCTCAGCGATGTCGATCACTTCGTCCAGGGTCAGAATCTTCAATCCCGCGTAGCTGGCGCGGGCGCGATCCGGGTGGGCCTTGTTAAACCACGAGCCGGCATCCAGGCGCTTGATTTCTTCGAGGGTGAAGCTGCTCAGCGGGTCTTTCGCCCGGTCCGGATACACCTCGGCAACGTTGGTGGTGCGCTCCAGGGTGTCGTCATGCAGGGCAATCAACACGCCGTCTTTGGTTCGTTGAATGTCCATTTCCAGATAGTCCGCCCCCAATTCCCGCGCCAGGGTGTAGGACGGCACGGTCTCTTCCGGCGCATTGAATGACGCGCCACGGTGGGCAATGACTGCGGGCCACGGTATGCCGGCCTTCGCGGCGAGGGCCTTGCCCGGTTCGTTAGCCGCCATGACTGATCCCGACACCCCCATCACCGCCGTGAGTGCGGTGGCCAGCACGGTCTTGGAAAGCGCGTTTCTGCAGAGCCTGTTGAGCATGTGATGACATTCCTTATGTGCATTTTTCATACATGAAGCGGTGCGAAACCGCTGCGCGTGCCAGCCTGACGATGACGGCTGGGTGTCCGAGCGCATGGGGTCAGACCATAAACAGCCCGTCGCTGACAGGCAACCGTGCTGTCGGTGCTGGCGAAAAACGGTCGTTCCAAGGGTGTGATTGACCTCTATCAGCGCGTTTGGCGCGTTGACGATGAGTTTCAGGCCCTTTCATGACGATCGATCGTCGAGGGCATGAATGATTCTTTCCGTGCGAGCACGTGTAGGAGAAATGGATTTCAGAGGTGAAAACCGCTCTAAGTCGCGCTACTGTCTGCCCATCAAATGTTGCGCAGTGGAGTGATGATGAAGACGGTGCTGGTGTTGGTCGAAAGCGTGAACGAGTATCTGCCGATTCTGGAGACGCAGGGGTTTCGGCTGATTCTGGCGCCGACGCCGGCGATGCGGGCCGAGGCCGTGGCGACGCGGGGGGATGAGATCGATGCGGTGCTGACCCGCGGACCGTTGGGGTTTACCGCGGATGAAATGGCCGCGTTGCCCAAGTTGGGGATCATTTGCGTGATCGGCGCCGGATATGAACAGGTGGACTTGCCGGCGGCAGAGGCGCGCGGGATCACAGTGACTAACGGGGCGGGGGTCAATGCGCCGAGTGTGGCGGACCATGCGATGGCGCTATTGCTGTCGCTGGTGCGGGACATTCCCCAAGCCGATGCGTCGGTGCGGCGCGGTGAGTGGCGCAAGGTCACGCGGCCTTCGTTCGCCAACAAGCGCCTCGGCATTCTGGGCCTGGGCGCGGTGGGCCTGGCGATTGCCAAGCGTGCGCAGGGCTTCGACATGCAGGTGAATTACCACAGCCGCTCGCCCAAGGCCGGTGTCGACTTTACATACTGCGAAACGCCGCTGGCGCTGGCGACGGCGTGCGATTTTCTGATCGTGGCGACGCCGGGCGGCAGTGGCACGCGTCATTTGATCGACCGCGCCGCTATCGACGCGCTGGGGCCTGAGGGGTTCCTCATCAACATCGCCCGGGCCAGCGTGGTGGACACCGATGCGTTGCTGGACGCCTTGCAGCACGGGCGTCTCGCTGGCGCTGGCCTGGACGTGTTCGACGACGAACCGCAGGTGCCGGAAGCCTTGAAAACCCTGAACAATGTCGTGCTGACGCCTCATGTGGCAGGCCTCTCGCCGGAAGCATCGCGGGGGACCGTGCAACGGGTGGCTGACAATCTGCTGGCGTTTTATGCGGGCAAACCGGTCCTGACGCCTGTCTACAGCTAGGCCTCGCACGTGTCGTGTTCATTAGTCCAACAACAAACAGGAAATCGCTCATGCCTTCATCGTCTGCCTTGAAAGTCGCACTGGTCACCGGCGCAGGAAGCGGCATTGGCCGTGCCGTGGCGCTGCAATTGCTGAAAGATGGCTATGCCGTGGTGCTGGCCGGGCGTCGTTTGGAGCCGCTGACTGAACTGGCCGAACAGGCGAACGCGGCAGGGCAACAGGCGCTGGCGGTGTCCACCGATGTGCGTGATGCCGCCAGCGTCGAGGCGCTTTTTGCCACGATTGAAAAAACCTACGGGCGTCTGGACGTGTCGTTCAACAACGCAGGCATCGGCGCGCCAGCAGTGCCGATGGATGAACTGTCGGTCGAACAGTGGAAGAACGTGATCGATACCAACGTCACCGGCATGTTTCTGTGCGTGCGCGGCGCGTTTGGCCTGATGCGTCGGCAGGTGCCGCAGGGCGGGCGGATCATCAACAACGGCTCGATTTCGGCGCACACGCCGCGCCTGTTCAGCTCGCCGTACACGTCCAGTAAACATGCGGTGCTGGGCCTGACCAAAAGCACCTCACTGGACGGCCGGCAGTACAACATTGCCTGCGGTCAGATCGACATTGGCAACGCCCTCACCGAAATGACTGACCGCATGACCAAAGGCGTGCTACAGCCCAACGGCGAATTGCAGGTGGAGCCGACGATGAACGTGCAACACGTGGCCGATGCCGTGAGTTACATGGCCAGCCTGCCGCTGTCGGCGAACGTGTTGAACATGACGGTCATGGCCAACAGCATGCCGTTTGTGGGCCGTGGGTGAGCGCTAGAAAGAGCGCGCTTGCGCTGATTCTGGCCGATGGCCGATGGCGGGGCATGTCTTGCTGTTGATTCTGGCCGGAGGCCGTAGGAGCGTCGCTTGCCCGCGATCTGCCGCGCAGCGGCAGTAGAACCTGACGACTCGGTATACCTGATGTAGCACGTCTACTGCATTTGCTACCGCTACGTGCCAGACCGCGGGCAAGCGACGCTCCCGAGGCCAGAAACCCGATCGCGAGAAAGCGTTGCTCCGTCCAAAACCTCCGGGGATCTGTCCAACTCGTCCTGCCGCTGAATCCGCACACTGTGTCCCTGTCGAGCCACTTTCTTTCGAGGACATGACCATGAGCGAATTCGTCATTGCACCTGTCGCCACGCCATCGCTGGCCGTGGCGGGGACTGCCGCCCGTTTCCCGATCCGTCGCGTGTTTTGCGTCGGCCGCAACTATTCCGAACACGCCCGTGAAATGGGCCACGACCCTGATCGCGAACCGCCATTTTTCTTCGCCAAACCCGCCGATGCCGTGGTGCCCGCCGAAGGCACGGTCCCTTATCCGCCGCTGACCCAAGACCTGCATCACGAAATCGAGTTGGTGGTGGCGATCGGCAAAGACGGGGTGAACATCGACGCTGAAGACGCCTTGAGCCACGTTTGGGGCTACGGCGTGGGCCTTGACCTGACACGCCGCGACTTGCAGGCGCAGGCCAAGAAAATGGGCCGTCCGTGGGAGTGGGCCAAGGCATTCGACGCGTCCGCCCCGGCCACTGCGCTGTTGCCGGTGAGCAAGGTTGGTCATCCGGAGCGCGGTGCTATCTGGCTGGACGTCAACGGCGAATCCCGCCAGCGCGGCGATCTGGCAGATCAAATCTGGGCCGTCAAAGACGTGATCGCTTACCTGTCGCAATCGGTCGGCGTCAAAGCGGGCGATTTGATCTACACCGGCACACCGGCGGGCGTGGGCGCGCTGCAACGGGGTGACGTCGTCACCGCAGGCATCGAAGGCCTGGCCGAACTCACCCTCACCATCGGATAAGCTGCGAGCGTCCAGCGGCACGCTGCAAGAGAAAAGGCCGCTCGCGTTGGCTTCACGCTTGCAGCGTGCGGCTCAAAACTTGTAGCGTGAGCCTTTTTCCCGGGCTTCATTTCCATGGCGAACACGTCTCGCGTCCAAACCTATGGCATGCGGCAGCGCAGCGACCGCATGGATTTCTACATTCGTGACAAGTCGGCTCGCCCAGCGCTGACGTCTCCCCATCGTCACGAATATTTCCAGATCCAGATCAATCTCGGCGGCGACACCGTGCAGCACATCGGTGGCGCTATCCGGCCGTTTCCGCGCAACACCCTGGCCTTCATCCTGCCCCATCGGCTGCACGTGATTCCTCACCCCGAAGACGGCAATTTCGTGCTGATCAATTTCTCTCAGGACTTCCTGTTGCAGCAGATCCACTGCGACCCGATGGACCTGGAAGACGTGCCGTTGACCGAAGCCCCCGAGCTGGCGCCATTCCGGTTTCAGGAGCACCTGGATTTCATTCTCGACGACGCACAGTTCGCCGAGGTGACGACGTTGCTCAGGCAGATGCGCGAGGCGGACCAAACGCGGCGGTTGGGTTCAGGCTCGGTGTTGCGGGGGTATCTGCTGCAATTGATTGGCGAGGTCTGCAACCTGTTTGAGCCCGAGTTGCAGGCGCTGTCGGCGAACAAGGCTGAGCGAAGAGGGCGGCGCGACGCCTTGGGGCGGGTGATGGACTACATTCGCGAGCACATTGCCGACCCGTCATTGACCTTGACCGATGCAGCAGCGGCGGCCTTTCTTTCGCCCAACTACCTGACCCACCTGCTGCGCAAGGAAACCGGCAGCACGTTTTCCGAACTGGTGCTGGAGCGGCGCATGCGACTGGCGCGCACCCACCTGATGAACAGCAGCAAACCGCTGAGCCACATTGCCGAGATTTGCGGCTTTGCCGATGAGGCGTATTTTTCCAGGCGTTTTCGCAAAGCCCATGGCGTACCGCCGGGGCAGTTTCGGCGGGAGCAGCGTGGGGTGTGAGGCATCGAGGGCATCTTGAGCGGAGGAACTGTGGGAGCCGGCTTGCTGGCGAAGATGGCGTGTCAGTCGATATTGATGCGTCTGGTACGACGCGTTCGCCAGCAAGCCGGCTCCCACAGGGCAGTGCGTCCGGGTAAAGAACCGGGCGCAGTCGAGCGGCTGTCAAACCAATCCCGTCGCGTAATACACGCCAATCACGAAAAACGCCGCCAGCACCTTGAAGATGGTCATGCCGAAGATGTCCTTGTAGGCCTCGCGGTGGGTCAGACCGGTGACGGCGAGCAGGGTGATCACTGCGCCGTTGTGCGGCAGGGTGTCCATGCCGCCTCCGGCCATCGAGGCGACGCGGTGCATCACTTCCATCGGGATGTGCGCGGCGTTCGCGGCGGCAATGAACGTGTCGGACATGGCGGCCAGCGCGATGCTCATCCCGCCGGAGGACGAACCGGTGATCCCCGCCAGGATGTTGATGGTGATTGCCTGGTTCAACAGCGGGTTGGGGATTGCCTTCAGCCCGTCGACCACCACCAGAAACCCCGGCAACGCCGCGATGACCGCGCCGAAGCCGTATTCCGATGCGGTGTTCAACGTCGCCAGCATCGCCCCGCCTACGGCCGTCTTGCTGCCATCGGCCAGTTTGCTGGCGACGGTGCGGAACGAGAACACCAGCACGGTAATGATGCCCACCAACAACGCCGCCTGCACTGCCCATATGGCGGTCAGCTTGGCAACGTCGGTCTGGATGGGCGCTTTCAGGCCCGGCAGGTGGATGCCGTACGAGCCGCCGTACCAGCCCGGAATCCATTTCGTGAACAGCAGGTTCATCACCCCCACGAGGATCAGTGGCAGCAAGGCGATCAGCGGATGGGGCAGCTTGATCTGCTCAGGGGTTTCCGGCTCGTTGCGCAGTTCCGTGCCGTATCCCTCACCGGCCCGCGCCGCCTTGCGACGCTGGTATTCCAGATAAACGATGCCGCAGATCAGCACGAACAGCGAACCCAGCACGCCTAGCCACGGTGCAGCCCAGGAGTTGGTGCCGAAGAAGGTCGTCGGAATGATGTTCTGGATTTGTGGGGTGCCGGGCATGGCGTCCATGGTGAAGGTGAACGCACCCAGCGCGATGGTCGCCGGCATCAGGCGCTTCGGAATGTTGCCCTGCCGGAACATCTCGGCCGCGAACGGGTAGACCGCGAAGACCACCACGAACAGCGACACGCCGCCGTAGGTGAGCAAGGCACAGACCAGCACGATCACCAGAATCACTTGGCTGCTCCCCAGCAGCCCGATGACCGCCTGGACGATGGCGCGGGAAAACCCGGACAGCTCGATCAACTTGCCGAACACCGCGCCCAGCAGAAAGACCGGAAAGTACAGTTTGATGAAGCCGACCATCTTGTCCATGAACAGGTCGCTGAACACCGGGGCCACGGCGCTTGGGTCGGTCAGCAGGACAGCGCCAAGGGCGGCCAGTGGCGCGAAGATGATGACGCTGTAACCCCGATACGCAGCCAGCATCAGAACGCACAACGCCAGAACGGCAATGACAACACTCATGAGTCAATCCTTAAAGCGGCGCAGCGGACCACCTCCTGGCTTGGTCAGCGAGGTGGGGTCCGCAGCGAATGTGATTGTTTTTATTGTTCAGGCGAGGGGTCTTGCACTCGCCTTTTCCGCAAAGAGCCCAACAAGAGCGTGACGCTTATTGGGCGGCACCGGCATAAGGCACGTCCTTGTGACCATAACGGCGCACGCGGATGTTGGCCTGCTCGCCGTGCCCGGCGAAGCCTTCCAGCGCACAGAGGCGCGAGCAGTATTCGCCGACCATTGACGATGCTTCGTCGGTAAGGACCTTCTGGTAGGTGCAGGTCTTGATGAACTTGCCGACCCACAGACCGCCGGTGTAACGCGCGGCTTTTTTGGTCGGCAGGGTGTGGTTGGTGCCGATGACCTTGTCACCGAAGGAGACGTTGGTGCGGGGGCCGAGAAACAGCGCGCCGAAGTTGCGCATGTTCTTTAGGAAATAATCCGGGTCCTTGGTCATCACTTGCACGTGTTCGAAAGCGAGGTCGTTGGCGATGGCCAGCATCTCGGCTTCGTCTTCGGCGACGATGACTTCACCGAAGCTTTCCCACGCGCGGCGCGCGATTTCAGCGGTCGGCAGGATCTTGAGCAACCGCTCGACTTCGGCCATCGTTTCGCGGGCGAGTTTTTCCGAGGTCGTCAGCAGAATGGCGGGGGAGTCCGGACCGTGTTCGGCCTGACCCAACAAGTCGGTGGCACACAGCTCACCGTCGACGGTTTCATCAGCGATCACCAGGGTTTCGGTCGGGCCGGCGAACAGGTCGATGCCCACGCGGCCGAACAACTGACGTTTGGCTTCGGCGACGAACGCATTGCCTGGACCGACCAGCATGTCCACCTGCGCAATGGATTTGGTGCCCAAGGCCATGGCGCCGATCGCCTGAATGCCGCCCAGGCAGTAGATCTCGTTGGCGCCGGCCATGTGCTGCGCGGCGACGATGGCCGGTGCCGGTTTACCGAGGAAGGGCGGGGCGCAGGTGATGATGCGCGGCACGCCGGCGACCTTGGCGGTGATCACCGACATGTGCGCCGAGGCCAGCAGTGGGTATTTGCCCCCTGGCACGTAGCAGCCTGCGGCGTTCACCGGAATGTGTTTGTGGCCAAGGATGACCCCCGGCAAGGTTTCCACCTCGACGTCGACCATCGAGTTGCGCTGGTGCTGGGCGAAATTGCGCACCTGGGTCTGGGCGAACTCGATGTCCTTGAGGTCGCGGTCGCTGAGCTGATCGAGGCAGGCCTGGATCTCAGCGTCGGTGAGGCGGTAGTCCTCGCGGTCCATCTTGTCGAAACGGATCGCCAGTTCGCGCACGGCGGCGTCGCCACGGGCTTCGATGTCAGCCAGCAGGTTTTCGACGGTGTCGCGTACCTCACGGGCTGCGGATTTGATGACGTCTGCTTCAGCGCCTTGTTTGAGCCACTTAGCCACGGTGTTCTCCTGCGAGTTGTTTTTATGGAGGTTTGCATACGTATGCAATGGCGTAGATGGTAATGCAAGATTCCGATGTTGCAAACCCCCCTCGGCCAACGGCAGTGAATTTCATGGCCGGGATGTGACATAAGCGATTGGCAGGTATGATCATTTTTTTTCAACGGTCGAAACGATATGTCAGACAACATGGAGCGCGGACGGCGTCCGGTGACGGCCCATGACGTGGCCAGGCAGGCAGGGGTTTCTCAGTCGGCGGTGTCGCGCACGTTCACCAAGGGCGCCAGCGTGTCGCCCGATACCCGGCGCAAGGTCGAGGAAGCGGCGGCGCTGCTGGGCTATCGCCCTAATCTGGTGGCGCGCTCGTTGATCACCCGGCGTTCCAACCTGATCGGCGTCGCGATTCCAGGCATGGCCAACCCCTTCTATGCCCGCGTGCTCGAATCGCTGTCAGCGGCGTTCGAAGGGTTGGGCTATCGCATTCTGTTGTTTTCGATGGCGAACAACGAAGATTCAGACCCCGTGCTGGAAGAAATCCTGCGCTATCAGGTCGACGGTCTGGTGCTGGTGTCGGCGAGTCTGTCATCGCATTTCGCCGAGGCGTGCCGCACCATCGGCCTTCCCGTGGTGTTGTTCAACCGCACCAACGGCAGTACCTCGGTGTCCAGCGTGACCAGCGACAACCTCACCGGAAGCCGCACCATCGCCCAATTTCTGCTGGCGGGCGGACATGAGCGGCTGGCGTTCATCGCGGGCAAGGAAAGCTCCTCGACCAACCGCGACCGCGAGGCGGGTTTCAACGGTTACCTGCAATCACAAGGCCTGCCGGCGCCGTTGCGCGAAGCCGGCGAGTACGACTTCGGTAGCGCCCTGGCGGCAACCCGCCGATTGCTCAGCCTCGATGCCCCCCCGGACGCGATCTTCTGCGCCAACGACCTGATGGCCCTGGCGGCAATCAACGCCTGTCATGAGCGAGGAGGAAAGCCGGGGCGCGACCTGTCCATCGTCGGCTTCGATGACCTGCCCCAAGGGCAGTGGCCGATTTTCGGCCTGACCACCTTCGAGCAACCCATGGCCGAAATGATCGGCCGCGCCGTGAACATCATCTGCGCGCAGCTGGCCGATCCGAACACCTCGGCGATTCAGGAGATTCTGCCGGGGCGCATGATCGTACGCGACACGGCGCGGATTCCCGCAACGGGCGTCGTGGAAGTCGACGGCGAGCGGATCTGGCAGCCCTGAGGCGCCACGCCTCAGATTGTCCAACACCGCTCAGTCCGCAGTGGCGACGCGCTCAGCGGCCAGTCGACGGCCGCTCTGCAACACGAACACGCCGCCCAGAATCGCGGCGATGGCCACGATGTCGAGCCCATGCACCGGTTCGCCCGCGACAAAAATGCCGATCAGCAATGCGATGACAGGCGGAATGTACGTGGCCGAGGCGGCGATCACCGCGCCGAGCCGTTCGACGATGAAGTAATAGAGGATGTACGCCACGCCGGTGCCAGACAGGCCCAGCCCCAGAGACACGCCGACCATGGCTTTGGGGCTTTCGGTGATGTGGGCCATGCCGGTCCGGTCGGTCACCGCCAGCAGAATCAGCAGCGCCAGGCCAATCTGATAGGTGCACAGCGCCACCGCTGAGATGTTCAGCCCGGTCAGAAAACGCTTGGCGTAGACGAACGAGCAACCAATGCTCAACGAGCCGAGCATCATGTACATCACGCCTTTCACCGAGATCGCCGCATCGCCAGTGGCCCAGGGGCGGGCGATCAGCAGCACGCCGACGAAACCCATCAATACCCCCAGGCTCATGCGACCGTTGAGTTTTTCTTCTCGTAGAAACAGGAAGGCGCAGCCGAAAGTGAACAGTGGAATCACCCCGCTGAGCAGTCCCGCCACGCTCGACAGCAGTAGCGTCGTGCCTTCGGCGTAGAGGTAGTAGTAAACCGCAGTTGCCAGCAGCGCCATGACCAGAAAGTGATGCAGGTGTCGCACGTGGCTCCAGCTCAAGGCCCGGGTGGCCAGGGCGTAAATGAGGATCGGCAGGAAACCGAAGAATGCGCGGACCAGCACGATCTGCGCGGGAGAAATCCACTCCAACGCCCACTTCATGAACATGAAGTTGGTGCCCCAAATCAGGCCCAGAAGGGCGAAGGCGAAGTAGGCGATGTTTTTCATGAAGAGCGGTCTGCCACGTGATCGATGAGGCCGCGATTGTGCGCGGTGGCGGGATCCGTTACAAATCATCATCTTTGTTGGATGAAAGAGAAAATCTACGCCATGAAACCTTCGCCACCGCTCAAGACGTTGCTGTATTTCGATGCCGCCATGCGATTGAACAGTTTTTCTCTAGCTGCCGACGAATTGAATGTCACCCCCGGTGCGGTCGGCCAGCAGATCCGCAATCTCGAACAATGGCTCGGCGTATCGCTGTTCACCCGGCAGATTCGTCAGGTGCAACCGACACCGGACGGTCAGGCGTATTGGGCGCGCATCCAGCCCGCGCTGGCGCAGATCATCGACGCCAGCCACGGGTTGCGTGATCGCCTCAACAACCATGTGTGGCTGAGCATGCCGCCGAGCCTGGCCGCCAAATGGTTCGCCCGGCGCATGGCCGGTTTTCTTGAACATCATCCCGAGGTTTCGTTGCACCTGAGTTCGTCGGTCACGCTGACCGATTTCAGCAGTGAGCGTGTCGACCTTGCGATCCGTCATTTCGACGGGCACGCCCCGGAGCTGGAGGTCGAGCTGCTGCATCGGGACGACGCGAGGGTGTATTGCAGCCCGGCCTACATTGCGCAGTTCGGCCTGCGGGCGCCGGACGATTTACGAAAGACGACGTTGCTGCACAACACGTTGCACCCGCATTGGTCGGAATGGTTACGCCGCTTTGCGGGGATCGGCGATGAAGAGGGCAGGGCCATTTCCGGCATTCACTTCGATCAGTCATTGATGGCCATCGAAGCGGCGCGGCGGAATCAGGGGGTGGTCATCACCAGCGAATGGTTGACCCAGGAGGAAGTGGCGAGCGGGGTGTTGGTGGAACCCTTCGCACAGCGCTTGCCGCTGCCGAAGGGGTATTACCTGGTGCAGCCCAGACACTCGATCCTGCGCCCGACAGTGCAGGCGCTGAAGGCGTGGTTGATCGAGTTGGCCAATGAAGCAGCCGATTGAATGCTGCACGCGTCCCCTTGTGGGAGCCGGCTTGCTGGCGAAGGCAGGGTGTCAGTCAGCGTTGCAGTGACTGACCTAATGCATTCGCCAGCAAGCCGGCTCCCACAGGAACCGCGACAGTCGTTAAGGCATCAACGGCGGAATGTACGCCAGCGTCGTGCCCAGTGCCCACAGCAGGAACAGCACCAGCGGCGTGTGAACAAGCAGCTGGACGAACGAGAAGCCGATCAGGTCGCGCGCTTTCAGGCCCAACACGCCCAGCAGCGGCAGCATGTAGAACGGGTTGATCAGGTTCGGCAGCGCCTCGGCGGCGTTGTAGATCTGCACCGCCCAGCCCAGGTGATATTTCAGGTCGTTGGCCACTTGCATCACGTACGGCGCTTCGATGATCCACTTGCCGCCACCGGACGGAATGAAGAAACCGAGGATCGCCGAGTACACGCCCATCAGCAGCGCGTAAGTGTCGTGGGAGGCAATGCTGGTGAAGAACGTCGAGATGTGGTGCGCGACGGTCTGCGCGTCACCGCCCTTGACCGTGGTCAGCAGCGCGGCAATCGAACCGTAGAGCGGGAATTGAATCAGCACGCCGGTGGTGGTCGGCACGGCGCGGGCCACGGCGTCCAGGAAACTGCGCGGACGCCAGTGCAGCAGGGCGCCGACCATGATGAACAGGAAGTTGTAGGTGTTCAGGCCGGAAATCGCCGTGATCGCAGGCTTGGTGCTGAATTCGTTGTACAACCAGCCGGACGCCAGCACCACCATCAGGATGATCAGCAGTGGGCTGTATTCCAGCCACTCGCCCGGACGGGTGCGCGGCGGCAGCGGTGGCAGGCTGAAGGCCGGGTCGACGCCACATTCCTTGGCGTCACGGGCGTTGGCCGGGCCAGGCGCCGTGGCGTAGGCCACGATGATCGAAATCACCACCAATGCCAGCAACATGACGCCCGACTGCCACAGGAAGATGGTCTGGGTGAAGGGGATCATCCCGGTAATCGCCAGAATCGACGGCGGCAGGCTCGCCGGGTTGGCTTGCAGCTGCGCGGCAGAGGACGACAGGCCCAACGCCCACACAGCGCCGAGTCCCAGATACGCGGCGGCACCGGCGGCGCGGTAGTCCATTTTCAGGTCGGTACGACGGGCCAGTGCACGCACCAGCAGGCCGCCGAACACCAGTGACAGGCCCCAGTTCAGCAGCGAGGCGACCATGGAAATCAGCGCGACCCAGGCCACGGCCGAACGACCGTTTTTCGGGATACGGGCCAGACGATCGATCAGCTTGACGGCTGGCGGCGAGCTGGCGACGACGTAACCGCCGATGACCACGAAGGCCATTTGCATGGTGAAGGGGATCAGGCTCCAGAAGCCGTCGCCGAACGCTTTTGCGGTGTCAGCGGGTTTGGCGCCGATGGCCAGCGTGGCCAGGGTGACGATGACCACGGCGAGGGCGGCGAACACCCAGGAGTCGGGGAACCAGCGTTCGGCCCACTTGGCGCAACGCAGGGCAAATCGGGCGGAGCGGCTTTCTTCAATGTCGGCGGCCACGTGTGTTACCTCTTGGAGTTGTTATGAAAGGCTATTGAAATAGCTGTTTTTAGTGTTGGCAGTGTTGCGAAAAATCGGGAGCTCTAGATACAGCAAAGCCCCTTCGTTGCGGAAGGGGCAGAGTGGCATAACGATATGACGCGGATGTATCAACGGGATCGCGCCCTGCTTCTGGCCGAAGGCCGTGGGAGCCGGCTTGCTGGCGAAGGCGACAGCTCAGACGATTTGATGTGCCTGAACTGACGCCTTCGCCAGCAAGCCGGCTCCCACGAGGATACGTGCCCTCTTGAGAGACGTGAGCAACCCGCAGGTATCGCCCGATCGCCTCAGAACGTCATCTCCTTCACATCATCCGGCACGATCAACTTGCCGGCGGTCTTGGCGACGATCTCTTCAACGCTTACGCCCGGGGCGGTTTCGCGCAGGATGAAGGCGCCGTTTTCAATCTCCAGATAGGCCAGATCTGTCAGGACTTTCTTGATGCAACCCGCACCCGTCAGCGGCAGGCTGCAACGGGACAGCAGCTTGGACTCGCCGTCCTTGGAGGCGTGGGTCATGGTCACGATGATGTTGTCGGCGCCGGCTACCAGGTCCATCGCGCCGCCCATGCCTTTCACCAGCTTGCCGGGAATCATCCACGACGCAATGTTGCCTTCGACGTCGACTTCGAACGCGCCGAGCACGGTCAGGTCCACGTGGCCGCCACGGATCATGGCAAAGGATTCGGCAGAGTTGAAAATCGACGCACCCAGGCGGGCGGTTACCGTCTGTTTACCGGCATTGATCATGTCGGCGTCGATGGTTTCCTCGGTCGGAAAGGCGCCCATGCCCAGCAAGCCGTTTTCCGATTGCAGCATCACGTCGATGCCGTCAGGGACGTAGTTGGCGACCAGGGTCGGGATGCCGATGCCCAGGTTCACGTAAAAGCCGTCTTGCAGTTCGCGCGCAACGCGCTGTGCCATTTGTTCGCGGGAGAGTGCCATGATCGTGGGTCTCTTTTATTGTGTCCGGCCTGCGAAAGCCGACGTTTCCAAAGGAAAAAGCGTTCGAGTGCGAAGCGGGGATCAGGCTTTTCTGATCGTGCGCTGTTCGATGCGTTTCTCGAAGGTGCCCAGGATCACGCGGTCCACATAAATGCCCGGCGTGTGGATTTCGGTGGGCAACAGCACGCCCGGCTCGACGATTTCCTCGACCTCGACCACGGTGATTTTGCCGGCGGTGGCGGCGATCGGGTTGAAGTTCTGCGCGGTGTGACGGTAGACCACGTTGCCGAAGTGGTCGGCCTTCCAGCCTTTGACGATGGCGAAGTCGCCGGTGATGGCTTCTTCGAGGATCACGTTGCGGCCGTTGAACTGACGGGTTTCCTTGCCCTCGGCGACGGGGGTGCCGTAACCGGTGGCGGTGTAGAAGGCGGGGATGCCCGCTCCGCCTGCGCGCATTTTTTCAGCAAGGGTGCCTTGGGGCGTGAGTTCGACTTCCAACTGGCCGTTGAGCAGCTGCTCCTCGAACAGTTTGTTCTCGCCCACGTAGGACGCGATCATTTTGCGGATCTGCCGGTCTTCCAGCAGGACGCCGAGACCGAAGCCGTCGACGCCGCAGTTGTTCGACACGACGGTCAGGCCTTTAACGCCCATGCGTTTGATCTGGGCGATGAGGTTTTCCGGGATACCACACAGGCCGAAACCGCCCGCCAGTACCGTCATGTCGTCGGTCAGGCCAGCGAGGGCCTCTTCGTAAGTCGCCACTCGTTTATCGAGTCCAGCCATGGTGATATCCCGCCTGTTTTGTAGTTGTGTCTGACAATCATGCCGCCAGAGAGGGTCGGATGCATCTTCTCTCGCGCGCACTGATTTGTTAATTTTGTTTTTTTCATGAATTGATAAGTCATACAAATATATGAATGTGAAGCAGCTACGTGCTTTTCTCGCCGTTGCGCAGTGCCTGAGCTTCGCCCAGGCGGGGGAGCGTTTGCACCTGTCGCAGCCGGCGCTGAGCCTCACTATCAAGGCGCTTGAGGAAGACTTGGGCGGTCAATTGCTCACCCGCACCACGCGCAATGTGAGCCTGACCCCCGAGGGCGAGGCGTTACTGCCGCTGGCCCGCCAGCTACTGGCAGACTGGGACAACGCCGAAGAGCTGCTGCGTCAGCGTTTCACCCTGCAAATGGGCAAGGTGTCGATTGCGGCGATGCCGTCGTTCGCAGGGAATTCGCTGCCGATCGCGCTCAAGGTGTTTCGTGAGCGCTATCCGCGGGTCAACGTGGCCGTGCATGACGTGATCAACGAACAAGTGCTGGAGATGGTCGACCATCGTCGCGTCGAGCTTGGCATTGGCTTTGAACCCGAATCGGCCAACAACTTGACCTTCACGCCGTTTTATACGGACCGATTCGTCGCCGTGGTGCCGATGGATTCGCCGCTCGCCGAACGAGGGGAGGTGAGCTGGGATGAACTGCTGCACCACGATTTCATCACCCTGCAACGACCGTCGGCGGTGCGGTTGCTCCTTGAACAGGATCTGCAAACCCAGCACGGCAAACTTGCGGTGGCGTTCGAGAGCCATCAGCTCTCCACGGTCGGACGCATGGTTGCCAACGGGTTGGGGGTCAGCGCCGTGCCGTCGTTGTGCATTCGGCAGATGCAGGAATTGGGCGCCCGCTGTATCGCCCTGGAAGGCCCGCGCATTGAGCGGCGGATCGGGTTGATGACGTTGGCCGATCACAAATTGTCGGCTGCGGCGCAGGCGTTAAGGGATGTGTTGATCGAGTGCGCCCAAACCCCACCACTGTAGGAGTGAGCTTGCTGACGATTGCGATGTGGCAGGTATTGCATAGGGGGCAGGCATATCAGCCTCGCGAGCAAGCTCACCCTCTACAGTGATCAGCGCAATTCATTTAGATGAATGGATGAATGGCAGGGCTTTTCGGCCACTTTCTAAGAAAAAATCACTGCGACGACTTGCCGCATCCGGTATCGTTTGGCCATCTGAAACAAAGTGTTTCAGAAAACCTTGAATAAGAATCGAACGATTAAGGGGTCACTCTTGGACTTGTCGTCTGCTGCGTGGGTGTTTCACGACACCCGCCTGATCATCTGTTGCCTGATTGCCATTGCCACCATCATCGTGTTGATCAGCGCCACCAAACTCCCGCCATTTCTGTCGATTCTGGTGGGGACGTTCATCGCAGGGATTGGTGCGGGGCTGCCAGCGGAGGCGGTGGCGAAAGCGTTCAGCAAAGGCGCGGGCGGGATTCTTGGCGAGGCGGGAATCATCATTGCGCTGGGTGCCATGCTCGGCGCATTGATGGCGGAATCGGGTGCGGCGGACCGCATCGCTTCGACGCTGCTGGGGTTGGGCAAAGGCAAAACGCTGCCTTGGGTGATGGCGCTGGTGGCGATGGTCATCGGCCTGCCGCTGTTCTTCGAAGTGGGGTTGGTGATGATGGTGCCGATCATCTTCGTGATGGCGCGCCAGTCAAACCTGCCGCTGTTGAAGATCGCGATTCCGGCGTTGGCGGGGATGACCACCTTGCACGCGCTGATGCCTCCCCATCCGGGGCCGCTGATTGCGGTGAGCGCGTTGCACGCGGACTTGGGCCTGACCATGTTGCTGGGTATTTGCATCGCCATTCCGGCGGTGATCCTGGCCGGTCCGCTGTACGGCAACTGGCTGTCCAAACGCTTGCACATTGAAGCGCCAGCCGAACTGGGCGAGCTGTTTTCTGCCAAATCCAACGTGAACCGTCAGCCGGGCTTTGCTATTTCCCTGTTGATCATCCTGTTGCCGGTGATTCTGATGCTCGGCAGCACGTTGGCCAAAGTGGCGATGGCGCCGGAAGGCAACGTCGCGCTGACCCTGAAATTCCTCGGCGAGCCGTTGGTGGCGCTGGGTATTGCAGTGCTGGCGGCCACGGTGTGCCTGGGCTGGGCCAACGGCATTTCCCGCGAACAGGTCGGCGGCACGCTGCGCAAGAGCCTGGCGCCGATTGCCGTCCTGTTGCTGACCATCGGCGCCGGTGGTGGCCTGAAGCAGACCCTGCTGGACGCGGGCGTCAGCCAGACCATCAGCAAAGTGGCCGAAGGCGCGCATCTGCCGTACCTGCTGCTGGCGTGGCTGATCGCCGTGGCCCTGCGTCAGGCGACCGGTTCTGCAACCGTCGCGACCACCACCACGGCCGGCATTCTCGCGCCGATGATGGCAGGCCTGGCGCCGGTCGAGGCCTCGCTAGTGGCGTTGGTGATCGGCGCAGGCTCGGTGTTTTTCTGCCACGTCAACGATGCGGGTTTCTGGATGGTCCGCGAGTATTTCGGCTTGCAGCTCAAACAGACGATTTGGGTGTGGTCGGTGTTGCAGACCATTGTCTCGGTGGTGGGGCTGATCGGCACATCGCTGTTGTGGCATTGGCTGGTATAGGACGATAGCGCTGATCCTCTGTAGGAGCGTGGCTTGTCCCGCGATCGGCAGGGAACCCGTCGTAAATTCGGTATGCACGTTGTGTCAGACCGACCGAGCCCTCAGGTTCTACGACTGCTGCGCATCGGATCGTCCGAGTGCGGCCCAGAGACAAGCCATGTCTCCTACAGTAATTGCCAATAGCGACTATCAAGACGACTGATTTCAGCTGGAAAGCCCCGGCGCGTAGCCTTGGCTTCATTCCAGAAACGAGCCGAATGGAGGCTCCCATGAACCGTCTTCTTACCCTCGCCCTGTTGCTTTCAGTCGCCGTCGTTTCTGGCTGTGCCGCAGGCAATCATCCCGAATCGCGCCCTTACACCGCCGAAGAAACCCATCAGTTGGCCCTTGAAGACCTGAACCGTCGCGGGCTGTCCTACGACGATTACCAATCACGCAAAGCCCAGTTGATGGCGCAGCCTCAGCTGCAACAGGCCCACGAATTCGACACCCGTGGCGAGTTCAACGCTGAGGTCAGCACGCCTTCCAAAGCACGCCAGGGTTGAACCTCAGGCTGAAAATCAGAAGCCGACGCGGATCCGCTCGTAGCGCGTAGCTCGCGGCTGCGTCACAGCGCCAACTTGAGATGCCCACCCGCTTCTTTGTGCCGTGCATTCGTGCGGTGTTGCAGCCCCAGCAGGAAATGATCCAGCCCGTCGTGCAGGCGTTGTGTGAGCAGTTCGTCGAGATCACCTCCCCATTCGTTGTCGCCGTAGCTGATCTGGCTGTCGATGGCGAACACGCCGTGCAGCACTTCCTGGCATTTGAGCGCCGACAACACCGGCTTCAGGGCGTAGTCCACGGCCAGCATGTGGGCGATGCTGCCGCCGGTGGCGAGGGGGAGCACAACTTTGCCGTGAAGCGAGCGTTCGGGCAGCAAATCCAACAGGGTCTTCAACGCGCCAGAGAACGACGCCTTGTACACCGGTGTGCCGATCAACAGCCCATCAGCCTTGGCCACGGCTTCGATGAAAGCGACGACTTCGGGGCTGTCGAAGCGGGCGTAGAGCAAGTCTTCAGCCTTGAAGTCCTGGACGCGCACGGCGCTCACACCCACGCCCCGCTCGGTCAGCCACTGCGCTGCGTGCTTCAGCACCACGCCGGAACGTGAGCGAGTCGAAGGGCTGCCTGAAATTGAAACGACCAACATGTTTTGATTCCTTGAGGTCTGTCACCCGAGGTGCCATGAACACCGTACAGGCCGCGTGCAACGCGAAATTGAGTGGGCGGATAGACCCTGTGACAGTCTGAAAGCAGCATGCGTGCCAGTGTGACCGACGAACGTGCCGCCCAATGATTCCGGTGGTGCGCGGCAGGTCTGAATGGAAGACGACAACGTTGGTACTGATGAGGCAGCTCGTAAGTGTTGATCAGCTGTTGCCGGAGCAACAGAACGCCTCGGCCATCACGCTGATTCCACGCCCACGTCGCGTTCCCGCTGACTGAACCCAATCTCTGTAGGAGCCGCCGGAGGCACGACGGCCGCGATGGCGGAGTGTCAGATCACATAGCTGCAACTGAACCACCGCTATCGCGGCCGTCGTTCCTCCGGCTGCTCCTACGCATACCGCGGCGCCTGGGTGGTGTGCGACCGACTCACACAACTGCCGCCCTTGGGCGTTCCCGCTAAATGAACACAATCTCTGTAGGAGCCGCCG
>NZ_DDHJ01000004.1:1005119-1028862 GCF_002338065.1 Pseudomonas sp. UBA1879
CTGTAGGAGCCGCCGGAGGCACGACGGCCGCGATGGCGGAGTGTCAGATCACTCACTTACAACTGAACCACCGCTATCGCGGCCGTCGTACCTCCGGCGGCTCCTACAGGTCCAAGAACGTCCGGGCGTCATGCGAATAGATCACAGAGCGCGCGGGCGTCATGCGAATAGATTCCAGAGCGTGCGGTTGTCATGCGAACAAATCCCATAACGTATGGGCGCCGTGCGAATGAGACGTCAGGCAAAAAAAATCCCCGCAGCCAACGCTGCGAGGATTTTGTTTTTTGCTGTTGCTTCTAACTTGCCATTTGAAGCCTGCCGCTCAACGCTGCGGTCAATTGCGGAACATCGCACCCGTCTGGATGATGTTGTTCGAACCCAGCAACTGGCTCACGTAGCGGCTCCAACGGGTGATGTTCGCCGGGCCCACGAATACCACGTCTTGGGCGGCCAGTTCGAAGCCCTTGGCCAGTGCATAACTGGTCGGCTTCTTCGCGTTCAGGTGATAGACCGTGGCGGCGTGGGTCGCGTCTTGGGCGCGGATCACATACACCGCCTCACCGTCTGCGGCATCCGGGCTCAAGCCGCCGGACGTGCCGAGGGCTTCGAGCAGGGTGACGCTGGTGGTGCTGAACGAAATCACCTGTGGACGCTGAACCTCACCCAACACGTAGATCTTGTTCTTCGAGTTGCTGTTCAGGTGCAGGTAGTCGCCGTCCTTGAGGTAGATCTTGCTCAGTTGCGAGTCCTTGCGGTTCAGCGAGTCGACGTCGATCACGTAATCCTTGCCGTCACGACGCAAGGTCAGGCCGGCGAGGTTGGCGTCTGTCAGGTCCAGGCCAGCAGTGCTGATCGCTTGCACCAGGCTCAACGGGATGTTGGTGATCGGCTGTGGCCCTGGCGCCTTGAACGCACCGGACAGCAGGACGCGTTGGCTGTTGTAACGCAGCACTTTCACGTCCACTTTGACTTCCGTGTATTGCGGCAACAGGCCCATGCGCAGCTGTTCGCGGATCTGCGAAACAGTCTTGCCCGCTGCCTGAATACGCCCGACGTACGGGAAGAACACGGTGCCGTCGTTCAGCACTTCACGGCTGTTGGCGTCCAGTTGTTCCTGAGAGCCGGGGGCGGTCAGTTCCGGGTGTTCGAACACGGTGACCAACAGGGCATCGCCCGGCCCGACCACGTATTCAGGGGTTTTGTAGGTCAACAGCTCAGGGGGCAGTGGTTTGGCCTGGGAGGCGGCGGTTTTCTGCTGCTGTGCCAGGGTGGTCGGGGTGATATTGACGAGCGTGACCGCCGGACCGTCGGGGTCCTTATCGGTGACATCGCTCAGCGACATGTATTGACCCGGGGCGAATGCGCAGCCTTGCAAAACCAGAGTGGAAAGCAGCACTACCGCGAACGTTACTTTCATATGAATGTTCCTTCTAATCCTAAAAGGTGCGTACTGGCACCGCAGTGATTTCGTTGCATCCCTTACTCACACCGAACATCGGATCACGTTATTTCATACACCCATGCACCTCCTGCCGCGCTCGTCAGCGACGGCCGACTCATTTGTATTGGCAGATCGTTTTTAGAATGCGTTCTTGTTGACGAAACCTTTGAAGAGCGTCAGCAGGATGATTTTCATATCCAGCCAGACCGACCAGTGCTCGATGTACTGCAGGTCGAATTCCACGCGTTTCTGCATCTTGTCCAGCGTGTCGGTCTCGCCACGCCAGCCGTTGATTTGCGCCCAGCCGGTGATGCCCGGCTTGACCTTGTGCCGCAGCATGTAGCCCGAGACCTGCGTGCGGTATTGCTCGTTGTGCGCCACGGCGTGGGGGCGCGGGCCGACGATGGACATGTCGCCGCGCAGCACGTTGAAAAATTGCGGCAGCTCGTCCAAGGAGGTCCGGCGCAGGAACGCGCCCAGTGGCGTGATCCGGCTGTCGTTGCGGGTGGCCTGGGTCACCACATCGCCGTTTTCCTGAACGCTCATGCTGCGGAATTTCCAGACCATGATTGGCCGGCCGTCCAGCCCGTAGCGGCGCTGGCGAAACAACACCGGGCCGGGCGAGGTGAACTTGATCGCCAGTGCGATGAGCATCAGGGGCAGGGCGATCATGCTCAGGATGATGCTCGACAGCACGATGTCCTCAAGCCGCTTGACCACGCTCCACGCGCCATCCATGGGCGAGTCGAAAATACTGATGCTCGGCAAGCCGTTGATGCTTTCGGTGCGGGCGTGCAGCAGCTCGAACATGAACACGTCCGGGATCACATAGACCGACGCGGTGGTGTCGCTCAGGCCCTTGATCAGTTCCTGCAGCCGCGCTTGTGCGCCGAGGGTCAGGGTGATGTAGACCTTGTCGATTTTGCCGTCCCGGGCATCGGCGATCAGTTGATCGAGATCGCCGAGCACCGGGATGCGCCGACCGATGCGCGCCAGGTCCATTTGCTCCGGGGTTTCGTCGTAGAAGCCCAGCAGGTCCAGGCCCATCCACGGTGCGCTTTCAATGGACATCGCCAAGCGCTCGCCGCAATGCCCGGTGCCGACGATGGCCACGCGCCGGGCGTTGAAGCCACGGGCGCGCAGGGTGTGCAGCACGCTGCGAATCGCCAGGCGATAGCCACACAGGGCCATCAGCACGGTGGCGAACCAGGCCATTTGGCTGTTATCGGCAATGTCCGCCGGCGACAGCAACAGGTAATCCACGAACAGCAGCAGGACGAAGGCCAGCCCCCAATAATTGGCGACTTTCAGCAGTTCGCGCAGAATGCGCTCGCCGCGCCAGGACCCGTACAGCTTGTGGTATTCAGCCAGCCAGTGGAACGCCACTGAGGCCAGCAGGACTTGCATCCAGCCCTCGGTGCCCATCGGTGTGCCGGTGAGGTGGCTGATGCCGTAGCCACACAGGGCGATAACGGCCAGGTCCAGCAAGCGGTGGGCGACGGACAGGGATGACTGATGAGCATGCAAGATGCCGCGAAGGGGTGTGCTCATGTTCTGTGCTCGCTCAGACGGATTTGATCGGAACAACGCGGGCAGCCAGGTCGCCGGGGACCAGGCTTGAAGCTGACAGGCCGTGCGCCACCAGGCTCGGTGCCGGTTGTGGCACCCGGTACTGCGCAGGCTGACGGGCCTGACGTGCTGCAGCCAGGCGCACCTCGACGAACTGACGCATTTCCTGCTCGAAACGAGCCTCGCTGAAACGCTCGGCATTGGCGCGGCACGCCTGGGCGGTGATGCGGCCACCGGACGCTTCGAAGGTGTGAACCGCTTCGATCAGCGAAGCAGCGCTTTGCTCCGGGTAGAACACCCCGGTCGGCTGCGGATGATCCAGACCGCAGACGGTTTCCAGCACGCCGCCTTTGCCGAACGCGATGACCGGCGTGCCGCATGCTTGTGCTTCCACAGGGCTGATGCCGAAATCCTCTTCGGCGGCGAACACGAAGGCCTTGGCATTGCGCATGTGCTCCTGCAACACCGAGAACGGTTGATAGCCGAGCAGCGTCACGTTGGGCGCGTTGGCGGCCACGGCCTTGGCTTTTTCCATTTCCGGGCCGTCGCCGACCACCACCAGGCGTTTGTCCGGCATGGCCGCGAACGCCTCGATGATCATCGGCATGCGCTTGTACGGCACCATGCGCGAGGCCGTGAAGTAGTAATCCTGCTTGGTGTCTTGCAGGGTGAAACCGTTGGTGTCCACAGGCGGGTAGATGACCGTGGATTCGCGACGGTAGGACTTGGTGATCCGCGCGCCGATGAAATGCGAGTTGGCGATGAAGTCATCGACCCCGGCAGACGTGCGCTGATCCCACATGCGCATGTAGTGCAGGATCATCCGCGCCACTTTGCCCTTGAGGCCGCTGTTCATGTTGGCCTCTTTCAGATACTGGTGCTGCAGGTCCCAGGCGTAGCGGATGGGCGAGTGCACGTAGCTGATGTGCAATTGGTCCGGTCCGCACAGCACGCCTTTGGCCACCGCATGGCTGCTGCTGATGATCAGGTCGTAACCGGACAGGTCCAGTTGTTCGATGGCCATCGGCATCAGCGGCAAGTAGCGCTGGTATTTGGTCCGCGCCTTGGGCAGGCGCTGGATGAACGTGGTCTTGGCGACCTTGCCCCCCAGCTGCGCGCGGTCCTGATCGCTGAGGAAATCGATGACGGAGAACAGATCCGCCTCGGGCCAGATTTTGATGAGCGCGGCCAAAACCCTTTCGGCACCCGCGTACGTCACCAGCCAGTCGTGGACGATTGCAATTTTCATTGGAATTCTCGGCATGAACGGCTCACAAAAGTCCGCCACCTCGAGCAAAGCTCGCGCGGACTTTCCCAGAGCGGTTTGTTGTTTACGCTGGCACGACTTCAGACGCTGACAGGCAGCGTCTTGGCCTTGCGATTATTGAGGCGTTTTCCAAGCTGAATAAAAGGTGACTCGATATAGCGGAAGCACAGATGCGCGGCCACCAGCGTCAGCAGGGTGGCAACGACCGCGAGGGTCAGCGCCGAAGCCCCGGTGTGCGCCAGCAGAAACTCACTCAGCATCAACATCGACGGGTGCAGCAGGTACAGCGAGTAGCTCACCGCGCCCAACCACACCAGGGCGGGGTGGTCCAGGCGAAGGCTGCGGGTCAGCAACAGAAAACTGCTGATCGCCAGCCCATAGGTGAAGCAGTAGCGGCCCCAGGTTTCCCCGGTGCCCATGTCTTGGCTGTAAGCCATGATCAGCGTCGGTGGCAGCAGCAACGTGAACGCGATCAGCAGCGTTTTCAGGTTGCGGGTCAGTTCCGCGCTATGTTCGGCCAGCAACCACTGGCGCCACACCGAACCGAAGAACATCAGTGACAGCGCCAGCGGCAAGGCCACCGGCAACTTGCGTTCGCTGACGGCGCGGACCACGGCCATGGCCAGGGCCATCAGCAGAAAGAGCAGCGAGCAGCGGGTGCGGAACGTCTGGTCGTACAGCTTGCCGCTGATGAACAGCGCCAGGCAGAGCGCGTAAAACACCAACTCGATGAACAGCGTCCAGTACAGCCCCACCACGTCGTCGAAACCCAGTGCCGCTTGCACCATCGTCACGTTGGCAACGATTTGGGCGAGGGACGGCAGCGGTGCGTCGGTCAGTTTCAGCATCACCACGAACAGCAGCAGCGACACCCAGTACGCCGGGTACAGCCGCATGAAGCGCGAAATCAGAAACCGCTGCGCACCATCGGGACCGGGCTTGAGGCTGTAGGGGATGACCACGCCGCTGATCATGAAAAACCACAGCACCCCCAGCTTGCCGGGGTCGATCAGGTAATCGAAGACCCAGACATGGCCGATGATCGGCGCGTAGAGGTGAGTGAAGACCACCATCAAAGCGGCGATTCCGCGCAGCGCGTCAAGATAGGCCAAACGTTTCATGGGCGTGCCTCACGACTTGCTGGACGATTCGCGACGCAGGGCGTCGTTGCCGGTGCTGGTGCGCCGATCCCGGGGTTGGTTGAGCAGGGTGTCGATGCGCTGCGACACCCGCCGCGCCGACTCTTCCCAAGAAAACCGCGCCACATTGTTCAAGCCCCGTCGACGCAATGACTGTCGCAGCGGCAGGTCCACCAGAATGCGTTCCATCGCCGAGGCCATGTGCGTGACATCCATCGGATCGAAGTACAAGGCGCTGGCTTGCAGCACTTCCGGGATCGAAGCCGCGTTGGCCGCCAGCACCGGGCAACCGCAGGCTTGCGCTTCCAGCGGCGGGATGCCGAACCCTTCGTACAGCGAAGGGAAGACGAACGCCGTAGCCCCCTGGTACTGCATGATGAGTTCTTCGTCGCTCAGTCGACCGAGGAAACGGATGCGTTTGTCGCGACTGGCCAGGCGTTGCAGATTGTCGTCCGCGAACACATCGCTTGCGCCACCGACAATGTGCAGGTGCAGATCGTCCTGGTCGCGCAGCATCAGGAACGCCTGAATCATCCGGCTGAAGTTCTTGTGAGCGCTGGGCGAGGAAACCGCCAGCAGATAATTGGCCTGATCCTTGAGCGGCGGCCCCGGTTGGAACGCTGCGCTCACCGCGTTGGGCACCACGAAGATCTTCTTTTCCGGGTAGTTGTAGAACTGCGAAATCTCGCCTTTGGAGAAGTTGCTGACGGTCAACAACGCTTTGATCCGCGACAGCATGATCGGGGTCATGGTCCGGTACAGCAGGCGAAAGGCCAGGGTGTAACTTTCCGGGTGACGCACATAAGTGACGTCGTGGTGAGTCGCGATCTGATTGCGGTAGAACAGCGGTGCGGTGCTGCACAGGGAAATCAGCAGCGGCTCACCGTGGCGACGCAAGTAACGCGGCAAATCCAGCTGTTCCCAAAGGTGGCCGCTGTGGCTGCCGATGCACTGTACGTCCAGCGCGCGGGCCGTCTCGTGCATTTTGATGCCGTGGGGCGCGACGAAGATAACGTCGTCGCGCAGCTGTTTCAGCGCCAGACAGATCTGTTCCGCGAAGCGCTGAACGCCCCGCAACTCCTGAGTCAGAAAACGTGCATTGATCACAATCATTGTGGGCGACCTGATGAAAGATGAATGGGTCGTGCGAGGTCCATCAGCGCCCCGATGAGACCGGACGCGTTGACGCGAGTCGAAAAAAGCAGGTTGTTACGTTCTGGTTACCGCGATCCCTGCAGGCGCCGGCTTGCTGGCGAAAGCGCTGTGGCAGCCACCTGGCGGGTTACAGACATCCCGTATTCGCCAGCAAGCCGGCTCCCACCTGTGCGGTGTGCGCTGACATTCATCTCCCTCACGTGCGGAGTGCGCTGACGATCATCTGTGAATCAGGGCAAGGCAAACAGGGCAGGGCGGGTGCCTAACGTGATGACCTTGGGAAACTCATCGATCGGCACCTGCGCCGAGCAGCGCCCGTCGTTGCAGTTCCATGGAATGCCGCTGTCCACCAGGCCCTTCTGCGGCTCTCGCGTGTCGATGTACTGCACGTTGCCTCGCAACACGCTGCTTGCGTCGACCTTGATCGAACGCGGATAACCCGCCGTCCACGCCACCATGATCTGATCCGAACCGCGGGCGAACCGCAGCAGGTACTGCGAATCCATTTCCCGACTCTTCTCCGCGTCGTAGCGGTACTGATGCAACGTCGGGCTGATCGCCTTCAGCGTGAGGTATGCCTGCTTGACGCCCAAATCCTGAGTCAGCAGGCCGAAATTCTGTTCAGGGTCGGTGCTGTCCGGGCCATCGTTGAGCAAGCCGTTCCACCACATGCCTTTAATGTTCGGCATCGTCTGCGCCAGGAAAAAACTGCGCGCCAGAAACGCCGCCTGTGTTTTCTCATCGCCGCCGCAGCGCCCTTCGTTGCTCGGCCAACCCATCTCGGTCAGGTACAACGGCACGGCCGTCTGGCTTTTCGTCTTGTCCTTGAGGTCTTCGCTGATCCTGCGCAACCAGGCGATCCAGTTCTCCGGCGTGTTGCGCTCATCCGAGCGGCAATGCACATACGGGTGCAGCGATAAGCCATCGACGACATTCAGCAGGCCCGACTCCACCAGCCGGTCGGCGAACCCCAGGTCCATGCCCTGACTGGTCACCGCGCCTGCGAGAATCACCATCGGCCGCTGATTGGCGCGAATCCGTCGGGCCGCTTCTTGCACCAGCACCGCGTAGTCCTTGGCGAAGTCTGGGTCAACCGGGTTCTCCTTATCCCACTCGTTCCAGATCTCATAAAAATCCACGCTGTCCGCCAACTGGCGCGTCACGAAACTCACGTAGTTGCCATACGCATCCCGCACCAGGGGTTTGCGCGGTTTGGCGTAGTTGTCGTAGAAGGGATTGCCGTAGCCCAACACCAATAAGGGCCGTAGCCGATGTTCCTGTGTCTGGCTCAGATACGACTGCCAGGCAGGTTCGATTTTCATCAAACCTCGTCGGGGCTCGGCGCTGGACCAGTAGGCATCGTCCCGTACCGAATCCACCCCGGCCGCCTGCAGGAGTTGCAACGCTTTGGCGGGCGAGGTGTTCCGGTTCATCAGATGGGTATCGACCCCAATGATGAATGAATCGTCAGCAACGGCCGACCCGCACAAGACCCCACTCAATAGCAGAACCGTAAGGGGTCGTCGTAACCTCGTCAGGCGCGTGATGGGCATGGTTTGTCTCAATGAAGAGGCACGGTCCGGAGCGCTTGCTCAGGTAGGTCTCGGGCCGTCGGCGGGTGGAGTCGCATGACTGCGGTTTCTCATACAGGTCAAACGGCAAGCGGCAATACGGTCGGGTCTCTCGGTGCGATTCAGCGATGCAACCTCAGTCAACTCGATCGGCGTGGCAGCCGACTTGCTGGTGAATGCGACGGGTCGGCGACAGGCGTGGCACCTGATACGCCGCTGTCGCCAGCTACCCGGCGCCCACAGTCCATCGGGGAGTGGGATGCGATGTTGTCCAGCAATGTCTGGGCAAAGATACTTTCGTAGCTGTCCAGCATCAGGTCCAGGTCCAACAGCGATGCCACGCTGACCCGCGCTTCATTGCTCAGGCGGACGAGCAAATCAGGCTGCTGATGCAGCCGGAGCATCGCGTGGCCCAGCGAATCCGGATCGCTTGGATTGCACAGCAAACCGTTGAGCGGGTCCTGGATGATTTCCGGCAAGCCGCCCATGCGGCTGGCAATCACCGGCACCGAATGGGCGCACGCTTCGACGGCCACCATGCCGAACGGCTCATTCCACATCGACGGCACCACGGCGACGTCGATCTGGCTGTAAAACGCTTCGGGCTTCTGATAGCCGACGAAGCTGATCTTCGGCGATGTCGCCAGCGCCTTGAACGCGGCCTCGTCACTGGCCTGTCCACGCCCGGCGATCTGCAACGTCGCGTCGAAGGGCAGACGCTGAAACTGTTCGATGAGCCAGCGCACGCCTTTCTGTTCGGACAGCGTGCCCATGTAGCCGAACCGCAGCGGCGCCTTTCTCATCGCCGGATCAATCTGCCGCTGACGGCTCAGGCCGTTGCGTACCGGTGCATAAGGGCTGGCGTTGTGCACCACGTAGCCTTTGGCCCCGCTGAAGTAGCCGCGCTGCTGCAGTTTGTCGAGGATGAACTGGCTGACGCCGACCACCGTCGACACCTGCGCCGAGCGCACATCATGGCCCTTGCGAAACGCCTGACAGCTGCTGCATTGCTGCTGGCAGCACTGACCGCGTTTGAACATGTTGCTGCTCGGGCACATCAGGTACATGTCATGCAGCACCTGAACGATCGGCAAGCGAGCGGCAGTGATCTCATCCCACACCGACACCGACCAGCCCGCCAGGTTATGGCAGACCACCAGTTGCGGCTGTTCGGTGCTGATCACGTCCTTGACGTAGCGACGCATGGCGCCGTTGTAGCGATCCCGCAGGTGCCAGCCCAGGCGGGCCAGGCGCCCCGGACGCTGAGCGCCGAACTGCCAATAGAAATTATGCAGACCGGCGCGGTACACCTTCACACCGTTGACCGTGTCGCTCGCCAACCCTGCATCGGGACCGGTCACCAGCACGCTGACCTGACAGCCGCGCTGCTGCAAGCCTTCGGCGGTGCGTTGCAGCACGATCTCCGCGCCGCCACCGATATGGGGTAAGTACAGGCTGCTGATGAACAGTATTTTCATAATGGATACGACTGATTCAGGCCCAGTACGCCGGACTCACCGTCCCGGATGGCTTTTTCGATCAGGCTCAAGCGCTCTTCGGCGCCCCGGCGCTTGGCGATCAACCGCAGCAGGCGGAAGAACACCCAGCGGTTGAGGCTGTACAGCAGTGACGAATTGGCCCAGACGTTCTTGTCGAACCAGGCTTGATTGCGTGCGCCGTAGTAAGCGCGCAAATCCGAACCGCCCAGCAGGAAGCTTTCATAGATGTTGTTGGTGCGGGCTTTGATGTTCCAGGAGTTCTCCAGGTCATCGAGGACCGCGTCCGGCACCAGAAAGATCCGGCCGCCGCTGGCCGTGATGCGCCACGTGTATTCGCTGTCATCCGCGTAGAGCATCAGCGCGTCCAGCGGCAGGCCGATCTTGCGATACAAGTTGCGGTGGGCGAGCAGGCCGCCGTAGGTCGCGAACGGCAGCTCCACCATTTGCAATTTGCCCTGAGCGCCTTGCGGTGCGCCCCACGGCAGGCGGCGCCAGATCTTGTAAGGCAGCTGCGCGATGTGAAAACCGAAGAAGCTCGACCGGCGCTGAATCGCGAAACGCTTGGGTACGCCCGCAGCGATGTCGGCCTGATGGGTCGGGCGGAAGCCCAGCACTGCGGCCTTGTCGTCACCGTCGATCAGCTTGCGCTCTTCAAGCACCTGATGCAGCGTGGCGATAGCGTTGATGGTCGGCGCGTTGTCATCGTCCATCAGCCAGATGTGCTCGGCGCCGGCGTCCAGCGCAGCTTGAATCCCCACCGAATAACCCCGGGCGGAACCGGTATTTTCGTGCATGTAAATCACGCTGACCTGGTCCGGCCAGGTGCGGCGCAGGGTGTCCAGCGGGGAGGTGGAGGCGTTACTGACAATGATCACGCGATCGATCAGCGGGCTTTCCAGCGAGCGGCTGACCAGCGTGTGCAGATAGTTGAAACGGTCACCATAGGTGAGCGTCACCAGCGTCGTTTTGGAGGTCATGGTGAGTTCCGGGCAAAGAGGGTTCAAGAGGCTGAAAGTGTCAGCCCCGCGGAAAATCGGAGTGTTGGAAATCAGGTGGTGATCACGGTCGGGCTGGATAAACCCGATCTGTGGGAGTGAGCTTGCTCACGAAGGGGGCCAGTCCATCCGCATCAGACATGGACCTTGGACGTCAGCCTTCGTGAGCACGCTCACTGCCATAGGGTTTGCGTTTCTAGAGTTTCTATAGGGGTTTGCAGTGTGTCAGCTCACCCGCGCTTCCAGCCGCGTCAGGCTGCTCACCGGCAAGGTGACCTTCTGTTCACGTTGCAGCAGGTTGAGCAGGATGACCGCGCGCTCGTCGCCGTCCGCCGCGAGGAAAATCGCTTCGACGTCGTTGAAGCCCTCCGCCGTGATGCGCACCGCGTCACCTTCTTGAAACGCCACCTTTGCCGGCGGCGCCTGCAGGCGTTCGCGGATCTGCTCGATCAACTCGTCCTTCACCGGAACCGGCATCCCGCCAAAGGTCACGATGCGCGCCACCCCACGGGTCGAGCGGATCGGGTACCAGTTGTCATTCGTCTGGTCCATGCGAATGAACAGGTAGCCAGGGAACAGCTCTTCTTCGGCAGGGCCGCGCGAGCCGCGTTTTTTTTCGCCATGCTTGACCGGTCGGTAGCACTCGAACTGCTGGCGCTGCAAATGTTCCTCCGCCCGGCCTTCCTGGCGGGGCTTGGTCTGGATCAGGTACCAGCGCGGGGGCTTGCTGGAAAGGCTATCGGCTTGAGACATCGTTCTTCACTCCACTGCAATCCGGTTCGTCGGGGTTGAAACACGCTCAGCGTAGGCTGTCTGCCTGGCCAGCAAGTCGGGATCAGCGGCGGGCGGGTGCTTGTCCAGATGGTACTGGCTGAGCATCTGTTGGACCTGCTCGACGCAGTTGAACATCAGTACGTCAATGATGGACAAGTTGGCGACGAAAGGTTCACCAAATTGCTGATACGCCACCGGATCCATCCGGAAAAAGCGCACCAATAAGCGATTCCTTGCAAAGTGGTCGCGGTCGTAGACCACCGAGCCTCCCTCCGGGGTGATGAACGTTGTCGCCTGGAAGGTGTGGGCGATACGGATGATGCGCTCCTGCTTGTCTGCCGGAGTGCCCAGAATCAGGTCCGAACTGCGCATGATCGGCGTGACGATGTGCAAATAGGCACACAGCTCACGCAGCGCGTTTTCGGCGTAGAGCGCAATGTTCTGGTGCGGAAAGCGAATCAGGCGTTCGATCAGCGGCATGACCTGAGCGAAGTAGGGCGCCTTTTCGTAGCTTTCGGTGATCAAACGAACCAGCCGCTCGGCTTCTTCCGTGAAGCCGTCGCACAGCTGGCGTTGATTGATCTGCAACACAAAGCGATCTTTCTTCAGCGGGAAGCTGATCAGGCGCGCTTCGTTGCCTTGAAGAATGCGATTGCGGTTGACCCAACCCGAACGCACGTATTGCAGGTCGTCTCCCAGGACGAAGACGTCTGCCGCGGCGATGAGCTGAAAGTAACCCAAATAAGGAAAGAGATAGGGTTGCATCACTGCAATGGTCCTGGCCATGAACGTCTCCTTGACTGCTACTGCGGGTTGCCCCACCGGCGTGGGCAGGGCTTTCAGTTATTTGCGAACCGTCGTGTAGTCGTAGCCATAGGCCGCGCAGTCATAGTCGGCGGTCGAGGCCTTGCGCAGCACACCGTTGAAAATCGCGCCCTTGATCAGGATGCCGTTGTGCATCAGGCGACGTTTGCACGCCTCGATTTCCTTGGCGGTGCTCAGGCCGAAGCGGGTCACCAGCAGGCACGTGCCCGATTGACGTCCCACCAGCGTGGCGTCAGTGACCGCCAGGATCGGCGGGGTGTCGATGATCACCAAGTCATACAGCGGCGACAGGTCGGTGATCATTTTGTTGAAGTTGTCATGCATCAACAGCTCCGACGGGTTGGGCGCGGCGAAACCACACGAGATGAAGTCCAGATTGCGCACTTCGGTGTGGTTGATCACTTCCTTGCTTTGCAGGCGTGCAGCCAGGGTGTCGGACAGGCCATGCTTGGGCGTCAGGTTGAACAGCTTGTGCAGGTAGCCCTTGCGCATGTCGGCGTCGATCAGCAGCACGCGTTTGCCGGTCTGGGCAATGATCACCGCCAGGTTGCTGGAGACGAACGATTTGCCCACACCCGGCGTCGGGCTGGAAATCATCAGCACGTTGTTGCGTGCTTCCAACATCGCGAAATGCAGACTCGTACGCAGGCTGCGCAGCGACTCGATCGCCAGTTCCGTAGGCGCGCTGACGCTGAGCAGGCGCGGCTCCTTGTTGCCTGAACGGCTGCCCATTTTGTCCAGACGCTCTTGCTGACGGGAAAACGGCAGCGACGCGTAGACCGGCATGCCCAAACCTTCGATCACATCAGGATTGTCCACGCCACGGTAGAACGCCTGACGCACGAACACAGTGGCCACGGCCAGCAGCAGACCGACGAGGGCGGCGACCAGGACGATGATTTTGCGCATCGGCTTGACCGGCTCTTCGACGTTGGCGTCGGCGTTGTCGATGACCCGGACGTTGCCGATGCTGCCAGCGCGCAGAATGTCCTGCTCCTGGCTCTTGTCCAGCAACAGGGTGTAGGTCTGCGAGGTGACCTGCATGTCGCGGGTCAGGCGCAGCAGTTCCTGTTGCGTGGCCGGCAGGGTTTCGATCTTCTTCAGCAGCGCCGCTTTCTGCGCTTCGACCTGGCTGATCTGGGTCATCAGGCCTCGATAGGTCGGGTGTTCCGGGGTGTACAGACGCTCGACGTCGACCCGTTTCATTTTCAGGTCAGACAGCGTGCCTTCCAGCTTGACCACCTGATCGAGCACCGATTTGGTCTCGACACTCAAGTCCACCGACTTGGCGCTGGTCTGGAAATTGTTCAACGCAATTTCCGACTGCTCCAGTTGCTTGCGCACGGCAGGCAGTTGCGAGCGCAGGAACTCGAGGCGCTGAGCGGCTTCGGCCGAGCTGCGTTCAACGTTCTGACGCACATACAGGCGGCTGACTTCGTTGAGGATGCGTTTGGCCAGTGCCGGGTCCGGGTCCTGAATCGACAGGTAGACGATGCCGGAGTCCTTGCCCGCTTCGATGATCTTCAGACGATCCTGATAATCCAGCGCGGAGGTCAGGGTGCGTTGACGAACCACCGTGAACTCAGTGCCAGGGCGGCCGGCGAGTGCAGCCACCTGGATCTTCACGCCGCTGCCTTCGACGGTCTGACCGACCGGGCCGCTGAGCAGCTTGTTGTGGTCTTCGTCATACAGACTGAAGCTCTCAGGCTTGTCGATGACCATGGTCATCTTTTCGCCCAGCAGTGCGTCCGGCACTTCCAGCTGGAAGATGTCGATTTTCTCGCCGCCCCACGCATAGCTGTCGAGGCCGAACAGCGGTGAAGCGATAGCGCCTTCGTGCTCAGGCTTGAAGCGGCGGGCCATGAAGCCGCCGATACCGGGCACGTATTTGGGCTTCTGAATGATGTTGAGCTTCAGGTCTTCGACGACCTTGCCCAATACCGCGCGGGATTTGATCAGCTCGATCTCGGTGGTCGCCTGGGACACCGACAATGGCTTGGCGTTGATCTCAGTGCGGCCTTCGATACCGATCTTCTTCGGCTCGATCTGGATCATCGCGTTGGCCTGGAAAATCGGCGTGGCCAGCATGGCGTAGGTGAGTCCAATCAGGACGCAGACACCGATAATCGATGCAATCATTCCTTTGTGATCGAAAAGTGTGCGCAAGATAGTCGCCAAATCGATCCGGGAGTCCTGGACCTCGTCCAGGGAAGTACGGTTCATAGCGGTCATTTATCTTGGATCTCCTGACTGAAGATAAGGAAGCCAGTCGTCGACGCAACGCGAGAGCTGCTCGTAGGTCTGTTCAAAGGCTAATTTTGGGCGCTTGTAGGGGTCGGCAATTTCCAGAGCGTGTTGCCATTTGCCAATCAGAAACGTTTTGCCGCGTACCTCGGGGGCCAGCTTGAGCACGCTCTGCATCTGGCGATGCTCCATGAGCAGAATCAAATCCGCCTCGTGAAGCATGTGTCGGTCGACTTGCCGACTTCGATGCCGGTGCGCCTCGACGCCATTGACGAGCAACACGGCCTTGGCCAACGGGTCCATGGTGGAGCTGAGCATGGCGTGGGTGCCGGCCGACGAGATCGCGATGCTATTGGACACGCGTTGCCGGAACATGGCTTCGGCCATGGGACTGCGACAGATGTTGCCGACGCAGACCACCAGAACGTTACTGAACATGGCCTTTGCTGAACGTCGTCATCAGTCGTTTGCCGATGTTGGTGCTGAAGTTGCGCCCCACTTGCAGCAAGGTCTCGACCTTGCGCTGCGGCGTGATCGCGGAGAGCGAATAACCGACCAGTTCCATCAGGAAGTGCTCGTACAGCTCGTCGTTGCCCAGGCGGTTGTAATAGTTGGCCAACGCGCCGGACGTCTGCAACGCCATGTGCAACTTGCGCTTGTTCGAGCGCATGGAAAATACGCCGCCCGGGTGCAGGCGATACATGGCGGGTTTGACCTCGGCCATGAACTTGCCCTTGCCGTACGCCCCCAGCAGCGACCACCAGACCAGATCGTTGAGCGGCGCGGCAGCCAGCTCTTTCGGCAACGAGTCGAACACGTTGCGAAACACCGTGGTCAGCGTCGAGATCGGCCGGGCCTTCTGCAATTCGAGCGCCGTGGCGTCGCCGCGCAGCTTGCCTTGCAGCTGGACCGGGTACTGGCCATGGATGTCGAAGGGGATGGCGTCGTGGTAAGTCAGCACGTAATCGGGGTGGTTTTCGAGGAAGTCCACCTGGATTTGCAGTTTGCGCGAGTCGGTCCAGTAGTCATCGGCTTCGCAGTAAGCGATGTAGCGCCCGCGGGCTTCGCCGAACAGGCGCGGCACTGAAGGGTTGCCTTGCGAGTACTGGTTCGTCTCGTGATAGAACGGGCGGATCAGCGTCGGGTAGCGTTCGGCGTATTCGGCGATGATGCGCGCCGTGCCATCCGTGGAAGCATCGTCATTGACCAGAATCTCGAAGTCGAAGGACGTTTCCTGCATCAGAAAGCCTTCCAGCGTCTGGACGATGTAGGCTTCCTGGTTGAAGGCTGGGCAGACGATGCTGACCAGGGGTGCGGCGGACGGCGAAACGCTCGTCTTTTTGCTAATAGCATCCATGGCTGTGTCTCTCGGTTTCAAAGGCGTGGAATCAAGCCCGTCAAAGACTGGGCTTGCTGAACAGGACGGAAATCTTGGTCACCAGTGGCTTGTAGCTGGCCGCTACCACCATCAGCGTGATCAGGCCGCTCACGGCCAGACCCATAAACGTATGGAAGCGATTGTCATCGGCGATCAGGCGCAGCACCGGTTCGCTGAGTGCCAGGCCCACGGCGGTCATCACGCTGATGCGAAGGATGTCCCTCAACCACAGGCCGTGAATCCCCGGTGCCAGGCGCTGGTGCACGATCATCGGCCAGATGGCGAAGGACACCAGGCGCAGCACGAACCAGGCGAGGGCGGCGCCCAACGCACCGTAGAAATGGATCGCCGTGTACATCACCGGCACTGTGATCACGGCTGAAACAACGCTGTACCAGATATGCAGTTGCATCCGCCCGTAGGCGTATTGCAGGTAAAACTGAAATGCACTGACGGCCATGATCGCGCTGCCCAGCGAGTACCACGGCAGGATCGAGCGGCTCCAGTCGGCGGCTGCCAGGTCACCCGACCAGGCGTACACCATGTCGTGGGCATGCAAAGCGATCAGCGCGGCCAGCGGAAACAGAAACGTGCAGACAAAACGATTGGCTGCCAGAAACAGGTTGTGCATGTCATCGCGACGCCCCTCGGCCATCAGCACAGTCAGGCGCGGTAACAGGGTCTGGGCCAGCGGGTTGCTCAACATCATGATCCCGGTGGTGATCAGCGCCACCAGCGAGAAGTAGCCGTACTCGTTGAGCGGCAGCATTTCGGACAGCAGCACCTTGTCGATCTGGGTCAGCACAATCCACAACACCGCAGTGCCCGACATGCTGGCGGCGAACGGGATGATCGGCTTCACTAGCTGCCAGTCGAAGCCCGTGAGCCACGACGGCGTCGGCATCTGTTGGTAGGCCCGGATGGCGAAGATCAGCGTTTCGATCAGCCCCACCAGCACCTGAAACTCGAAGAACAGCACCGGGTCGCTGGAAATCGTGCTCACCAGAAACAACCCGCCGAAGTAGCGCAAGGTGGCGATGATGACGTTGGCGATGTTCAGCCATGCGTGCTGTTCAAGGCCCTGAATGCCGCTCTTATAGAGCGTCGAAAACAACCGCAACGCGATCACGACGCCCATCAGACTGATGCACTCGACCAGCGTCGCAGTCGACAACTCTTTGGCGTTGAGCCAGTGCACGGCGATCCAGTCGCTGCCCACCATCATCGCGACGCAGCACAGACCGGCCAGCGGCACAAAGATCAGCTCGAATGAGCGCAGCAGGCGACCGGAGTGGTAATCCTGCACTGTCGTGCCTTGCTGGTGTGCCACGGCGCGAACCAGACTCGGCGAGAGTCCCGCGTCCAGCAGTTGCAGCCAGGCTTGCAGCACCGAGAAGAAACCGATCAGCCCATATGCCTCCGCGCCCATATGGCCGAGGTAGAACGGCATGATCAGGATTCCCACCAGCAGCGTGTAGGCCTGGCCTGCATAGCTCAACGCAGTGTTGCGTATGACTGAGCGTTTGGTTTGCATGGAATGTCCCTTTCTCGCCAATACGTGATCGTGTCGCGGGTTCAGATAGCGCTCGCCAGGTCCGGTGCCTGGTAGGGCGCACGACCCAGACTGCATTCGGCGATCACGGTGGCAATCACGCGTTCCTGATCTTCCAGTTGCAGGCCGGGGTAGATCGGCAGGCACAGCACGCGTTCGCTCAAGGAGCGCGACGCCGTTTGCGCGGCTTGGGGTTGCAGGTACTCAAGGGTGTCCAGCGACGGGTAGAAATAGCGGCGCGGGTTGATGCCGTTGGTGTTCAAGGCACTGCGCACACGCAACAACTGTTGCTCGTCGCGCAAGGCGATCGGGTAGTAGCTGTGGTTGAGCTGGCTGTCGTCTTGCGGTTTCTGCAGGTCGACGTAATCACCCAGGCGCGTGGTGTAGCGGTGGGCAATTTCAGCGCGTTGCTGAAGAATGTTCTCGATGTCGTCGAGAATGCACAGCCCCATCGCAGCAGAAAATTCGTTGAGCTTGGCGTTGATGCCGATGCCGTCGATCTTGTCGACATCCACGATGCCGAAGTTGCACAGCAGGTGAACCTTGCGCGCCAGCTCATCGTCGTTGGTGATGATCGCGCCGCCTTCGATGGTGTGGAACAGCTTGGTGGCGTGGAAGCTCAAGGTGCTGATGTCGCCCCAGTTGAGCACTGACTGACCGGCGTGACGCACCGCAAAGGCATGGGCGCCGTCGTACACGACTTTCAGATTGCGCCGACGGGCGATCTCTTCGATGCGCTCGACCGCGCATGGGTTGCCGAACACGTGGGTGCCGACGATTGCCGTGGTGTCCGAGACGATGCGGCTCTCGATGTGCTCGGGTGAGATGTTCCAGGTCTGCGCGTCGATATCGGCGAAGATCGGGCGAATGCCTTCCCATTGCAGCGAGCTGCTGGTGGCCACGAAACTGAACGGCGTGGTCACTGCACTGCCGTTCAGGCCCAGTGCGCGGTAGGCGACCTGCAGGGCGAGGGTGCCGTTATTGGTCAGGATCACGTGCCTGACGCCAAGGTATTCTTTCAGGCGCTCTTCCAGCTGGCATACCAGCGGGCCGTGGTTGGTCAGCCAGCCGCGCGCATAAATGCCTTCGACGTAAGTCTTGAACTTGTCGATATCGCCCAGGTAAGTCTTGGTTACGTTGATCATCGAAATCTCCATTTCTGACGCGAATCTTTCAGGGCTTTTGAGGCAGCCATGCTTTCAAGGCGGGGGCACACGGTGTGCGGTCCGGTTCAGCTCGGCGTGGAAGCGGGAGGCTGATTGCCGGCTTTATTACTCATTCGTCGGGCACGGCCCTGATTGATCCGCAGGATCAGGCGCGTTGCGAAGCTGCCTGTGTGGGGATCGCCGAAGTGGAACAGCGCAGTCGCGCGTTTCACGTCAGCGCCGCACGGCTGATTGGCGTGCAGCGTGCGATAACCCCAGAAGAAATAAACGCTGCCCGGTTCCAGGCGCAGCACATAAGGCTTGAGCCAGTTGCGCTGCATGCCTTTGACGATCCAGCCGCGGGTGATCTTGTTCTGCAGCAACGCCTTCTCGATCACGTTGAACAGCACCCAGGATCGAACCCGCCGCCTATTGGGGAAGAGCATCAGGTCGCCGCGTTCCTCACCCTCGGTAGGGATGAACACGGGGATCAGCGCCGTCACCAGACTGGCGTCGTAGTGAAAGGCGTTCGATTCGCGCTTGCCCTGATTGCCCTGTACGCAACGCAGCACGGGGAAAATCCGGTCGCTGCGCGCATCGTGTCGTGCCGCGTGTCGGTAGAGACTGCCCAACAGCGATTTGAATTGCGGGTCGCTCCAGTAGCTCGACAGCAGGCTGTCGCTCAGCATCGCCTCGCCGTGGTAGGCGAAGTATTCGCCCTGATGTTTGCCGGCTTGCTCATCGGTCCAGCTGCGTAGCTGCTGAAGATCCGCATCGGTGACCGCGCCACTCAGTTTTGCAAAGCCATGGGTATCGATTTCGGCGGCCAGGCGCTGTGCCAGCTGCTCATCCATGTCGAAAGATAAAGGCATTGCATCGCGTCCTCTAAAGAAGGGAAGGGGACACAACAGGGTGCGAATGGCGCTTCGGGCACGCTACCGCCCGAATCTGCAGATCCTGCTGTTCTGTTCGCTGTGGTGTTCACGCTGTTTCTTTCAAAAGGGCCGAACAAAACGTTGGGCAAAGCTACCGCCCAACCGAGCACTTTCAGTTCTTTTGAAAAATTTCTTTTCGGCCAACACAATCCCACCGACGCAAGAAACACACCGTTCGTGTTCATTAACTTCGTTGGCAGGTAGTGCGTGATGAAGTCTCATTGTCGTTAGCGCACGGCACTGTGGCTGCGCTGCAAATGAAGCTAAACAATGGACAGGCATATATATCGACGGACGAAGAGTTTCTGTCAAATTATTTCGCCAACATTCTGTTAAATTTTTGATACCGCCGCACACCGATCATCTAACTCGTTGATTTATAAGGCAGTCAAAAAAACATCACTGCCCCGGCACGGTGCGCTGACACTTGTACGCTGCCATGAATGCAGCGTTGAACGTTGACGAAATCGCCCCGAAAGACATTTTTCCACCGCCAAAAGTCAGGCATCTATAGGGGCTAACGGTTTTATGGCGCGAATTAATTGAACGGCTTAGTGCCTATGCGTGCTGTAAAAAGAGCGAACTTTGCAACTTATGAAATGCACAGCAGTGCGCGCGCTTTAGCTTAACTTTTGCACGGGAGGAAAGTTCAGCCGTTAGTTATGGCTTATTTGCGCGGCCCTGAAACTTTTGAAAAGGTTGACTGTCGTGCAGTCTCGCCCCTGTGCTTTTAGGCATCACTTGTGAGGTGTGGCCCCCAACCCGTAGCTGGTTGCTCCCTGCCGATACGTCCTCCATTATCTGTCCGGTGCGATGCAAACCAATTTGGGTCAGCGGGAGATGCAATGAACACGCAGTCGAAAACCAATGGAGAGGTGGCGCAACGCTTGGCGCAGGCGCGCGCCCTCATGAGACGTGAAGGCATCGACGCCTGGCTGGTGCCGTCGGCCGATCCTCATTTGTCGGAATACCTGCCCGGCTACTGGCAAGGCCGGCAATGGCTGTCGGGGTTCCATGGTTCGGTCGGAACGCTGATCGTCACTCAGGACTTCGCCGGGGTGTGGGCGGACAGCCGTTATTGGGAGCAGGCCACTAAAGAATTGGCGGGCAGCGGGATCGAGCTGGTGAAACTGCAACCTGGTCAGCCAGGGCCACTGGAATGGCTGGCAGATCAAGCCAAGGCCGACTCCGTGGTTGCAGTGGACGGCGCAGTGCTGGCCGTTGCGGCTTCACGCACATTGGCCAGCAACCTGTACGCCCGTGGCGCCCGGTTGCGCACCGACCTCGATTTGCTGACCGAACTGTGGGACGGTCGTCCGGTGCTGCCGACCCAGGCTATTTATGAACACGCCGCACCCCAGGCCACCCAATCACGCCCTGACAAGCTGACCCGTCTGCGGAAGGCCATCACCGAGCGTGGCGCCGACTGGCATTTTCTCGCAACCCTGGACGACATCGCCTGGCTGTTTAACCTGCGTGGCGAAGACGTGTCTTACAACCCTGTGTTCATTTCCTTCGCCTTGATCGGTCCTGACAGCGTCAGCCTGTTCGTAGCACCTGAGAAGGTAAACCCTGCCCTGCGCAAAACCCTGGAAAACGAAGGCATCACGCTGCGCGAGTACACGGCCATCGGGGCGGCGCTGCGTGAAGTGCCAAAGGCGGCGCGGCTGTTAGTCGATCCCGCCCGCGTGACCTGCGGGTTGCTCGATTACCTCGACAGCGAAGTGACGCTGGTCGAAGGGCTCAACCCCACGACCTTGTTCAAATCCCAGAAAAGCGAGGCAGATGCGCAGCACATCCGTCAGGCCATGGAGCAGGACGGCGCGGCGCTTTGCGAATTCTTCGCCTGGCTGGACTCGGCACTGGGCGAAGAGCGCGTGACTGAAGTGACCATCGATGAAAAACTCAGTGCGGCTCGGGCCAGACGGCCTGACTATATTTCGCAAAGCTTCGCCACCATCGCCGGCTTCAACGGTAACGGCGCAATGCCGCATTACCGCGCCACTGAAGAGGAACATGCCGTCATCGAGGGCAACGGCCTGTTGCTGATCGATTCCGGCGGTCAGTACCTCGGCGGCACCACTGACATCACCCGTATGGTGCCTGTCGGTACACCTACCGACGAGCAGAAGCGCGATTGCACGCGGGTGTTGAAGGGCGTGATTGCGTTATCTCGGGCGCACTTTCCACGCGGCATTCTTTCGCCCCTGCTGGACGCTATTGCCCGGGCGCCGATCTGGGCCGAGGGCGTCAACTACGGTCATGGCACTGGCCACGGCGTGGGCTACTTCCTGAATGTGCACGAAGGCCCGCAAGTCATCGCCTATCAGGCCCCCGCTATGCCACAGACGGCCATGCAGCCGGGAATGATCACCTCCATCGAGCCCGGCACCTATCGTCCAGGCCAATGGGGCGTACGCATTGAAAACCTGGTCATCAATCAGGAAGCGGGCCAAGCCGAGTTCGGCGAGTTTTTGAAATTCGAAACGCTGACCCTGTGTCCGATCGACACGCGTTGCCTGAATGTGGGCTTGCTGACTCAAGAAGAGCGCGAGTGGCTGAACGACTACCACGCGCAAGTCAAACGGCGGTTGAGTCCGCTGCTCGATGGCCCTGCGCTGGCGTGGCTGGAACTGCGTACTTCGCCGGTCTGATACCGACGCGTCCCACCGCCGCTTCACTGCGGTGGTGGTATTTCTCGGAGGAAGCAAGAAGGAAAGGGGCGGGAAATCGCCGTCAAGACTTGGCCGGCTTTTTACAGACAATGATCATGCTGCGACTGGTGTACCCGGCAGGGTTCAGGCCCAACGGAAACTCGCCTGGCTCCTCGGCCGCGTCACCGGATTTCGCAATGACCCGGTATTGCCTGGACTCGCAGGAATCGGCTGCCATCTTGTAGCACTGATCCCATGAAGACGACAGGCCCGAGCAGTTAATATGCAGGCCACGCTTGCTCTTCACTGGCTTGGAAGTGGCGGCGCATCCGGCGACGCTCAACATGGCCAGCATTATTAAAATGTACTTCATTCATTTCCTTACCTGACCGGCCACCGCCGCTCAGTCTCTAGCTTGAATTCGCTCGCTTGCCTGAAGCCAACAGCCATGCCTATCCATATACAGCTGCGCAGTGGAAAGGCGTGGACGTAAACATGGCGCAACAGCGTTACAAATGCTAGTGACATCGTGTCACTGGGGTCAAAAAGCGTCAGTCGGCTGGCACCAGCGCCACGGGATCGGGTTGCGTGGTCAGCGTCGCCCCCGCGGATGCCACGATGATCGCGCTGATGGCCAGCCACTGTGTCAGCGACAGACTTTCGTGCAAAAACAGCAGCCCGGACAGTGCGCCTATCGCGGGCTCCATGCTCATCAGCGTGCCGAAGGTGCGAACCGGCATGCGCGTGAGGGCGATCATCTCCAGGCTATAGGGCAGTGCCGTCGACAGAACGGCAACGCCAAGGCCGATTGGAATCAGTGTCGGGTCGAGCAGGGCGCTGCCGGCGTGGGCGATACCGATCGGGGCGATGAAAATGGCAGCGATGACCACGCCGAGCGCGGCGGTCTGCACGCCATGATCGGCCCCTGCTTTTTGACCGAACAGGATGTAGCCCGCCCAGCACACCCCGGCACCCAGCGCGTAAAGCGCGCCGACAAAGTCCAGGCCGTCCGCTTGTCCCATGGGGATGAGCAAACAGAGACCGGTCACTGCCAAGGCGATCCAGATGAAATCAGTGAGCTTGCGCGAGTGCAGCAAAGCGACGGCCAAAGGGCCAGTGAACTCCAGCGCAACGCCAACCCCCAGCGGGATCGTGCGAATAGCCATATAGAAGAGGAAATTCATCCCGCCCAGTGCGATGCCGTAGATAAGCACCGTACGCACAGAGCTTGCCGTGAAGGTGGTCCGCCAAGGCCGCAGAATCATAACCATTAATAGGCTGGCGAACACGAGGCGCAAGGTCGTGGTGCCTTGCGCACCGATCACGGGAAAGAGCGACTTGGCCAGCGACGCTCCGCTTTGTACCGATGTCATGGCGACCAGCAACATGCCGACAGGCAGGAGAACAGAGGTCAGGCGGTTGGGTTTTGCATTCATTGCGTTATAGAGATCCGAAAGGCTGGGGGGCGTATATAAGAGGGCGCATGATGCTCAAGAATCCGCGCGTGAGCAATATAGTGCCCAATATTGATCTTGCGCATGTTTTTTCGGACATTCGAAATAAGTGCTTGACGCCCCTCCGAATGTCTCTATAATTCGCC
>NZ_DDHJ01000002.1:0-3900 GCF_002338065.1 Pseudomonas sp. UBA1879
ACTCGTAACGCCATGTTGGAGGTCAAACAGAACACGTATTGCAGGGGGACGAAAGAATGGATCACGGACCACCGCGAGCTTCTGGTCATTGGCCTTGCGCCGGGCGGAATAGCGAAAACCTGGATCAGAGGATTGTGTCTGGATCCGATTGAAGTCAGCCGCGTGCAGGGCCGGATAGTTGAGAAGGGGCCTTATGAAGGGCTGTCTGACGGTCACTATTACCGCCCGCCCAATAAAGAGTCTCAGGCATACATCGACAAGTTCGGCATCCCCTATGACTCCTGGTAACGAGCTATCGCCAGCCAGCGGCTTGCCCACGGCAATCAATAAGCTCAATACGCTTTTGGTATGCGCACTTGGCTTTATTCTCTGCGGGTGCACCCACGTTAATGACTATGGTGCAGAGCTGCCGTATGACGCATGGCGTCTGGGTTTTCTGGCGCCCAACTACATGGATGTCTGGATCGAGACCGCCAATGTGCTCGATGTCAAAGGCCGGGTATTTGTACGCGCCATGAGTGGCGTGGCAGCTATTCAGACTCCACCGCATCTCAGGGGTAACCCAAGAGGGTGGCCGAAACGACCGGGAGATGGTAAGGGAAAACACCTCTGGCGCGCCGATGTGCCTCGTTTGATTTATGTGCGTTGGCAGTCCCTGGCAGAGCCTCAAACTTACGAGGCTTTCATTGAAATTCCAGAGGCGACTCGTAACGCCATGTTGGAGGTCAAACAGAACACGTATTGCAGGGGGACGAAAGAATGGATCACGGACCACCGCGAGCTTCTGGTCATTGGCCTTGCGCCTGGCGGAATAGCGAAAACCTGGATCAGAGGATTGTGTCTGGATCCGATTGAAGTCAGCCGCGTGCAGGGCCATATAGTTAAGAAGGGGCCTTATGAAGGGCTGTCTGAAGGTCACTATTACCGCCCGCCTAATAAAGAGTCTCAGGCATACATCGACAAGTTCGGCATCCCCTATGACTCCTGGTGATGGGGCAGGGTATGTAATCAATAGAGGCGTCAGTGGGTATGTTATTCAGGAAGTGTGTAAGTGTTGTTTTGATGTGTGGCGTCTCTGTAGAGGCGCTTTCATTTATGAGGGAACCCCAGGACCTGGGAGAGACCACTGCCATGGGCACGGCGAGCTCTGTATTGGGTTCGTACTCTGCTTCGCAGGAAACCTCTCAGACAGCTTCTGACAGTAAGCGAGTCTATTCTCCACAAGAGGTCGAGTCGGCCCGTTTTTATTTCTCAAGCGGAGGACTGATCGAGGATGCTTATATCGTTGCGGCAATCCGCCGGTACAGGGAATCATCTACAGATGGAAATTTGAGCGATATCGAGATTGCCCATCTGATCAGCAGCACCGGTTGAGCAATCCAGCCCCCGATGTCGGGGTTTCGTCGACCAGACAAGGATGGGTGGCGCGGGGCCGGGCTGCGGCGGGCCTAAGCAACGGCATCGTCGGACAGATGGGCTAGGCCACGCGTCAGTAACGCGTACCGCGCCAAGCTCAGGGCATTAACGTGGCGGGTATTGCTGAAGGATTTTCTGCACGGTCTGACGGAGCGCCAGTTCCCGCGCGGCGGGGTTGGCGTTGTTGTCGTTCACGACTTGCTCGGTGCTGCCGCGCCAGACCAGTTTGCCGTCCTTGCCGTCGAGCATGTCGATTTGCAGGGTCGAGACCTTGTAATCAACGTTGCGGGTTTCGGTGCCGATCGGGCCGCCCCAGTAACCGCCCCATGGGTTGCCCCAATAGCCGCCACCGCCGTAGTTGGTGGTGACCATCTGTTGGCGGTTTTCGACAATCAGCCATGCCTGCACCTGAACGTCGGCCTTCACACCCGGCGCGGCCATGCGCAGGCCGCGTTGGTCGAGCTGTTCGCCGACCGACTGGCGAATGCGCTGCTCGGTCAGGTCGCTTTTGATACGAGGATCGTTGGGCTGGTATTGCAGACCGGGTTCTTTCCAGGCCCAGGTCCGATAGCCGCCGAAATCGCGCTGTGCGTCGAAGTCACGATTGACTCGATCGGTCTGGCACGCGGCGAGCAGCAGGGCAACACACACGACAGCGATGCAGCGGAACATGATGGTTCTCCACGTATGAAGGAGCAAAGATTACGACGGTGGATAAGCGGTCAGCGCGTGCTGCACGGCCTGACGCAACGCTTTGGCCCTGGCGGATTGATCGCCGCCGCTGCCGGTTTCAGCGCTGGCGCTCCACACCGGCTGCCCGCTGCGACCATCGAACAGGCTGATGCGCACCACCACGACCTGTTCCTGATAGGTTCGCACTACCGGCACCGTGGCGTAGCCGCCATAGCCGTTGCGGTACCCGTTGTAATAGCCGCCACCGTAGTACGGGTCGTAATAATCGTCACGCACCTGACGAATGCGGGTTTCCGTGTGCGTGTCAGCGGCGACGCGCAGATCAGCGGTTTGCGGGTTCTGCGAAGGTCGCAGACCCCGTTGGTCCAGGCCATTACTCACTGCCTCAGCGACTTGCGCCGATTCGGCCCACTGCGTGCCGGGCGGAAGTTGGCCGTTGAGCCACGTCCAGTTGCGGTAACGCCCGAAATCACGGGGTGCGGCAGGGTAGGCGCTCATGTCGATGGCGTTGGCTGCGTGCGGCGGAGCCGGCGGAATGGCAGCGGAAACCGCCGTGTAAGGGTTCGGGCTCTGACAGGCGGCCAGCGCCATAACGAAGGGCAGCAAAGCGAGGCGTTTCATGATGGTCTCCGCAGGTAGCCTCAAACGGGTCGGCACATCCAGTGCAGATAACGTCCCAGTCCGGCAAAGCTTGGGTGGCGACGGTGGGCAAGTTCCATTTCCAGCAGGTCAGTGAGCTCGGCTTTCGCCTGGAAATCGACCGGCATGTAATCGTGAAACACCCGAACGCCACTCTGGGTTTCGACTCGCCACAGACCCTCAAGTTGCGCCGCTAACTCGCGCGGATCAAGGGGTTCTTGCGGGGTCAGGCTCTGCTTTTCACCGGCCAGGGTATTTCGCCGCATTTTGCGGAAATGGCCCTTGAGCAGATTGCGATAAATCAAGGCATCGCGGTTATAGAACGCCAGCGACAGCCATCCGTCGGCTTGGGTCAGCTGATGCAGCACCGGCAGGATGGCGTGAGGCTCTGCGAGCCATTCGAGGACGGCGTGGCACAGCACCAGGTCGTAGGGTTCGGTGAGCTGCCCAAGCAGATCCTGCCAAGGCGCCCGAATGAAGGTGCCGGTTTGTCCGGCGTCGATGAAGCGCTGGCGAGCGCCTTCCAGCATCGGTTCGGCGGGTTCGGCCAGCGTTACGTCATGCCCGTGTTCAGCGAGCCAGAGCGACATGTGGCCCAACCCGGCACCGATGTCGAGAACGCGCAGCGGGCGATCGGGCAGGCTTTCTTTGAGGTCTGCCTGCAACACGGCCAAACGGATCGCACCTTTGGCCCCGCCGTAGATCTTCTCAGCGAAGCGGGTGGCCAACTGGTCGAAATGACGATCACTCATTTGCTGAACCGCCGCTCGCTGTCGGCCAGCTTGGCGCGGACCACATCGTTCATGTCCAACCCTAGTTCGCTGCACATCAGCAACAGATACAGCACGATGTCTCCCACTTCTTGCCCCGCGTGAGCCAGTTCATCGGCAGGCAACTGGCGCGACTGGTCTTCGGTCTTCCACTGGAAAATCTCCACCAGCTCGGCCATTTCCACACTGGCGGCCATGGCGAGGTTCTTCGGGCTGTGGAATTGCCGCCAGTCATTGTTATCGCGAATGCGATGCAGGCGTTGAGTGAGTTCGTCGAGGTTCATGGGGCGCGTCTCCTGAAGGTGGGTAGCTTCAGGGGGATGCGGGGCGGAATCAAGTAAGGTCAATGGAAATTTGCTGCATCAGTCACTGTAGGAGTGAG
>NZ_DDHJ01000002.1:4007-68886 GCF_002338065.1 Pseudomonas sp. UBA1879
GTGAGAGGTGAAATCGGAAGCTGTAGTCACTCCACTGCAGGCTGCCACGTCCCGATCATGTGCACGATCCCTTCCTTCCCCTCAACCTTCAACTGCCCGTGGGAGCCCGCAGCGCTGGCAGACAGCGTGACTTCACTCGGCAACCGGACCGGTTTCTGAAATTCCACCGAGATGTCCACATTCGAGGCCGGCAAATGGTCATCGAGCGCAGCCAGCGTACGGCTTTTCATCCACAGGCCGTGGGCAATGGCGGTCGGAAAGCCGAACAGCTTGGCGCTGGTGTCGCTCAGGTGAATGGGATTGTAATCGCCGCTGACTTTCGCGTATTGCCGACCAATATCGGATGGCGCGTACCACGTCGCCAGCTCGGTCATCGGCAGTGGCGCGGCTTCATAAGCACCTTCGATTTCGCCTTCGATCTTCGCGCCTTTGCAGAGCATGGTGCTGTCCTCTTCCCACAGCAGGCCCAGCGCATCTTCGAACTGCGTGATGAGGCTGAACGTCGCGCCTTTTGCGTGGGGCTTGAGGTTGGCGACCCGAACGCTGACTTGCGCCTTGATCACACTGCCGAGCGGTCGACGGATGCTGATGCGGTTGTGCAGATGCACCAGCCCCAGCAGCGGGAAGGGAAAGTCTTTGTCAGTCAGCAGCTTCATTTGCAGTGGGAAGGCCAACACATGGGGGTAGGTCGGTGGCAGCAGACTACCGGGAATGAACCCGCAGACCTTGGAGAACGCGTTGACCTTGTCCGGGTCCACCGACACCCAGCAGCGCAGGCCCTGGTCCGGCAACTGCGAGCCACTGATTTTGCGCCGCAACGCTGCTTGCATGAACAGACCCGGCAGCGCCGGTGGGGTGTCGAGATAGCGCCAATGTGCACTCATCGAGTTGTCTCCCGTATTCGCCGTTACGCCCCGATCACGCTCTGGCCGCAAACCCTCAGCACTTGCCCGGTGACCGAGCCGCTGCCCGGTTGACTCAGCCAGGCCACCGCTTCGGCGACATCCTGGGGCAGACCGCCTTGACCGAGTGAACTCATGCGTCGACCGGCTTCGCGCAAGGCGAAGGGCATGTGCGCGGTCATGCTGGTTTCAATGAAGCCGGGTGCGATGGCATTGATGCTGATGCCGCGCGTCTTCAACGAAGGCGCCATTGCCCGCGCCAAGCCGATGAGGCCGGCCTTGCTGGTGGCGTAGTTGGTCTGCCCGCGATTGCCCGCCAGGCCGCTGATGGACGCCATCACAATCACGCTGCCGTTGTCGCGTAGCGTACCGGCCTCGATCAGCGCCTGGGTCAGCGCTTGAGGGGCATTGAGGTTGACGTCGAGCACGGAATCCCAGAAATCGGCAGTCATGTTCGCCAGGGTCTTGTCCCGAGTGATGCCTGCGTTGTGCACGAGGATGTCGAGACCGCCCGGGAAGTGTTCGATCAACTGGGCGGCAGCGTCCGTTGCGCAGATGTCCAGCACCAGTGACTGACCGCCGAGGCGAGCGGCAAGCGCGTCGAGATCCGACTTGGCTTGTGGCACATCCAGTAACACAACCTCTGCGCCGTCGCGGGCCAGGGTTTCAGCGATGGCCGCGCCGATGCCACGGGCAGCGCCGGTCACCAGCGCCTTGCGTCCAGCCAACGGGCGGCTCCAATCCTGCACCTGACCGGCGCAGGTGCCGAGGCGAACGACCTGTCCGGAGATGAACGCGCTTTTTGGCGACAGAAAGAAGCGCAACGCGCCTTCCAGTTGGTCTTCCGCGCCGTCATCGATTTGCAGCAATTGAACCGTGCCGCCGTGGCGCATTTCTTTCGCCAGCGAGCGGCTGAAACCTTCGATCGCCTGCTGAGTGCTGGCGGCCAGCGGGTCGGTCAGGGTGCCAGGGCTGCGGGCGAGGATTGCAATGTGCGCGCTGTTTTCCAAATGGCGCAGCACCGGCTGGAAGAAGTCGCGCAGTTGAGACAGCTGGGCGGTGTGCAGCAGCGTGCTGGCGTCGAATACGATGGCTTTGATTTTCGAGCCTTGATCGGGTGTCCAAGGGTGCGCGCCGCTGAGGTCGCTCGCAAAGCTGAATAGCAGATCGGTCATGCGCGGCGCGAACTCGCTGACCCGCGCCGCGAGAGGTCCACCGCCCAACAGCAACGCGCCTTCGACAGGCCGCAGGCGCCCGGCTTGCCAGCGATCCAGTCGTGCTGGCGCAGGAAGGCCCACGGCTCCGACCAGTCGGCGACCGAAGTCGGAGTTGGCGAAGTCAATGTAGCGATCGGATGCCATGGAACACTCTCCTTGAGTCGGGGTTCAAAGAAGTGGACCACATCAATAGCTAATAAGTCCTACGCTTTCGGGCTGAACAGCGCACACAGGAAAGGGAGATTTCAATGAACCAGATACGCCGCGTCGCCATCGTCGGAGGCAACCGCATTCCGTTCGCCCGCTCCAATGGCGCCTACGCCACGGCCAGCAACCAGGAGATGCTCACGGCGGCGCTGGAAGGGCTGATCGAGCGCTTCAGCCTGCACGGCCTGCGCATGGGTGAAGTGGCGGCGGGTGCGGTGCTCAAGCATTCCCGGGATTTCAACCTGACACGTGAATGTGTACTGGGCTCGCGTCTGTCTGCGCAAACGCCGGCGTATGACATCCAGCAAGCCTGCGGCACGGGACTGGAAGCGGCGTTGCTGGTTGCCAACAAGATTGCGCTGGGCCAGATCGAATGTGGCATCGCGGGCGGCGTGGATACGACGTCCGACGCGCCCATTGGGGTGAACGAAGACCTGCGCCGGATACTGCTCCAGGTCAATCGGGCCAAGGGTGCAAGGGACAAGCTCAAAGTGCTGACCCAATTGAGGCCGCACAATCTCAAACCTGAACTGCCTCGTAACGGCGAGCCCCGTACCGGGCTGTCCATGGGGCAGCATTGCGAGCTGATGGCGCAGACCTGGCAGATACCCCGCGAGGCGCAAGATCAACTGGCGCTGGAAAGTCATCAGAAAATGGCGGCCGCCTATGCCTCGGGCTGGCAGGACGATTTGCTCACGCCGTTTCGGGGCCTGACACGGGACAACAACTTGCGTGTCGATGCCAGCCTGGAAAAGCTCGCCTCACTGAACCCTGCTTACGAGCGCAGCCCTCGAGGCACATTGACGGCGGGCAACTCGACGCCGCTGACCGATGGCGCGTCTGTGGTCTTGCTGGCCAGTGAAGAATGGGCCAACGCGCGCGGCTTGCCGGTTTTGGCGTATCTACGCGACGGTGAGGCGGGGGCGGTGGATTTTGTGCGCGGCGATGAGGGGCTGCTCATGGCCCCGGTGTATGCCGTGCCTCGGTTGCTGGCGCGCAATGGTCTGACCTTGCAGGATTTTGATTACTACGAAATCCACGAGGCATTTGCGGCGCAGGTGTTGTGCACACTCAAGGCGTGGGAAGACCCCGAATACTGTAAGAACCGATTGGACCTCGACGTGCCGCTGGGCGCCATCGACCGCAGCAAACTCAATGTCAAAGGCAGCTCATTGGCAGCAGGACACCCCTTTGCCGCGACCGGCGGACGCATCGTCGCCAACCTCGCGAAACTCCTCAGCGTGGCCGGGCAGGGGCGAGGGTTGATCTCGATTTGCGCAGCGGGCGGGCAGGGCGTGACGGCGATTCTGGAGCGGTAGTCGTGATCATCATGCTGCGACGACCCTGACCGGGACTTCGAAGGTATGCGCAACTCCTGTGGGCTTGCTCACGAAAAGGTCTGATGGGACGACAGATTTTTGTGTCAGAACCATTGCCTCCACGAGCAAGCTCACTCCCGCAGGGGGCGCGTGAAATCCGGATGCAGGTTCCAGAGCTCTAGGTGGATCTAGTCCGGATAACAACCGTAAACTGCTCGCTTCACGACAGAAGACCTGCCCATGCCGAGCAAAGGACATCCTCCTTCCCGCAGCCCTGACACACTCCGGCAAATCCCCGCCCTCACTGACCTGCCCCGGCCTGTTTACGCCCGCGCCGAGAGTCTGAGCGCAGGGTCGTGGACGCCGACCCATCGTCACGATTGGGTGCAGTTTTCCTACGCTATCAGCGGTGTGCTTGGCGTTCACACCGAACAAGGCAGTTTCTTCGCCCCTCCACAATGGGGCGTGTGGATTCCCGCCGGGCTCGATCACGAAGTAGTGACCTCGACACGTGCCGAAATGCGCAGTCTCTACGTTCGCACCGAAGACTCGCTCTGGGCCCCGGCTCGCTGCCGTGTGCTGGAAGTTACCCCCTTGGCCCGCGAGCTGATCAAGGCGTTCTGCCTGCTGCCCGCGGATTATTCCGAGTGCGACAGCCGCGAATCCCGGCTGGTCCACGTGCTGCTCGATCAATTGGCGCAATTGCCGGAGGTGGCCTTTTCCCTGCCGCTTCCCCGTCATCCCCGGCTGCTGGCGCTGTGCAACGAGCTGATCAGGGACCCCAGCCAGAACACCACACTGACCGAGTGGGCTGGCCGTATGAACATGTCGGAAAAGACCCTCATGCGCCTGTTTCAGCGCGAGACCGGCTTGAGTTTCAGAGGCTGGCGGCAACGAGCGCGGTTACTTGCCTCGCTCAATGCATTGGAAGAGGGCGACAGCGTGACCAGCACCGCCCTGAATTGCGGGTACGACTCAACGTCGGCGTTTATCGCGGCGTTCAAGAGCCTGTTTGGCTTCACGCCCGGCGAGTTGTTTCGCGTTTGAAACGTGTCATTGCGATCTCGACTAAAAGCGTTCAGATCATCGATTACGCCACTGAGCCGTAGATCGTCACGCTGGTGTCTGTAGTCGTGCCGCCGTTCGGGATATCGAAGCCTTTGGAGTCGGTCACTCGGTCGATGGTGACGGAAGTGATGGGCGGCACGGCCGTGATGGCATATGTCGTCAACGGAAATGCCTGGCGCGTGGTCCCCCCATCGAACGACACTTCCAACACCAGCTTCAGTGATGAGCCGTCGGTCAGGCCTTTTAGAAAACTTTGCGGGATCTTGGTGCTTTGAACGCCTGTGCTGGTGATCGCATAGCCCTGCCATGCGGGCAAATCCAGCGTGGTCGAGCCTTCCAGCTTTAGCCAAAGACGTTGCCCGACGGCGATCAAAGGCCATGCCGACACCGTGACATCGGCGTCGGCCGTCAAGGCGGTCACATCAAGTGTTCCTCCAGAGGCTTGTGCGATCTGCGGGCCCGCGAGCTGGTTTTCCGGGATCGGGGTCACGGTCAGTTTCAAGTACTGGGAAATTGAAGTGCCGGCTGGGCGGACCACTGCGTAGACGACATCGACGGTCTTGCCGATCGCTTTGACAACGTCCTCGACTGGAACGGCGAACGTCACCTTGCCGAACATGCTGCCGTTCTGCTCGTCGAATGTGTCATTACCGTTGAACGACAGCCCGATGATGTCTGAGACGTTCATCTCGGGGTAGGCAACCTCGACGTGTACGCCAGATGCACCGAGCAGGGGATTCAGGGTGCCTGAAGGTGCTTCGGTCACCGTCGGTGCGGGGAAGGTGTTCTGTTGAGTGCTGCTGAGCGTGCTCACGCCAGAGGTCTTACCCACTGAGGAGAAGGCTGCGGCCAGTTTTTTTTTGTCGTCGTCTGTGATCTTGCTCATGATGTTCATCCTTGTTGAGCGTAAATGCGCTTTGGCGCGTTTCAGATGTTCATAACGAAGTGGTCCCAAAGGGTCCAGTCGGCGTGGCTGGTGATTTCCAGGTACCGAATGCGCCTCGTTGCGCTCGTGTAAGTCACGGTTTGGTTGGGTTGCGATGGCAGGATTTTGGTACCCAGTTCCGTTCTGGAGGCGTCCAGGTAGCGGATCGCGGTGGCATTGGAAGCCACGCCATGAACGTTGAAGCTCAGGGTGGTGCAGTCGGTGTCGCACTGAAGCTCAATCACCTGATCACCATTTCCCCGGTAGCTGACTTGCAGAACGGGGTTGGTAAACAGTGTGGTGTCGGCTTCAGGCGGCAGTACATAACGCGGATCGAAGCCGGCAACGCCTGTGCCCGATACGAACCGGATCGTCATGTTCCGGGTCTTGATCGATCCCCCCGCGCTGATCAAGTCGGCGTCATGCTCGTCGAAGTCGTCAATGAGCTCGCTTGGCCCTGCGGGCTGTATGAGCAGCGCTTTGCTGGCAGAGGTGCGGGTCGCTCCGCTCGAAACCACCGTGTAGTACACCTGCACCGTTTTGCCGAGGTTGGCGTCGACGTATGTCTTCGCCAGATCGAAAGGAATTTCTTTGCCGTTCCAGTTCGATGGCACCACGAAGGTGTCTGTGAAAGGCGAATCTGCCGCCCAGACAACGGTGACGGTTTCCCCCGCCTGCATGGGGATGTAATTGACCCGGATGGTGGTGCCGTTAGCCGGTACTTTTGCGGGGTCCAGCAAATCGCCTTCGGAATAATCCACGACCGGAGCGGGCAACTGCGCGCCTGCCTGGCGAATCTGGAACGTGCTAACCGGTGAAACAATGACTGGCCCGTCACCCTTGTACAACGTGTAGCTGAGGTCCACCTTGCCATTGACCAAAGGATCGACGAAGGTTTTGCTCACTGAACGCGTAATGGGTTTCCCGACAACGCTTCCCGTGACGAGGACGTTGAACGTATGCACCAAAGGTGTCCCGTTGGCCGCGGTGCCGCTCCAGGAAACTAGCAATTGGTCGCCGATGGCGATCATTTCGGAGGCGTCGATATGAACCGTCGCCCCGCTCGCAGGGAGTGCGTCAGGGTCCAGAATGCTGCCAGTGGCCTCGAGTATGCTGGGCGGTGGCAAGTTTTGTACGTCGCCAATTACCTGCACATTGGCCCTTCGGGAATACTTGGAAGGTCCTGTTGCAGGCGTGACTGTATAGCGCATGGTCGCGTAGCCCTTCGCAATCAGTTTCACCTGCGCGTTGGGCACGCTCAGGGCGATGGGCCAGCCAATGTCGTTCTCCGTAACCTTGTAGTTGATGAGCACGTCGGGCAGCAAAGTGCCGTCTGCGGTGCGTCCACTCCAGGCCAGTTGCACCTGGTCGTCGCGCTCCATGAACGGTTGTGGCGTATCAGCCGAGGATTGTATCTGCGCATATTCTGCAGTCCCCCCTTTAAGGGTGTAGACAGGAATCTGCACTTGCACGTCGCTGTTGCCCAACAGTTTCAGGTCTATCGTGCCATTGACCACGCCGGTGCCGCTGACTCTGGGAGCCTGCAAGAAACTGTTGCCCACCTCGACGTCGGTGTCGCGCTGACGGGACCATTTCGACCAGTTGTTGACCAGATCCCGGATCTGATAGCGCACGATCACCTTACCTGCGCTAGCCTCCAGTACCGCCCGCGTGACCTCGAACGTAACAGGGTTGCCTACGATGACAGGCAGACGAGGAAGAATGCGTTGGCCTCCCCAGTCAAGCGTAACCTTGTCATGTGAATCCATGTTTTCGTAGGGCGCAATGGTCACCGTCAGACTCTGAGTCGGCTCTTCGATGAGCGCCGGAATACCCTGAATTTCAGGCAAGCGCTCATTGATGTAGGGCGTCCCCGCGTCCGGGTCTGTTCCGCCGGGGATCAGGGTTTTTACCCGCACTAACCGGTCAGGCGAGCGATCGGGCGAACCGCCAATGACTGGGGTGACCTCGTAGGCCACCTTATGTTCATCGTCGCCAAACTGAATGATGTCGGTTGCTTTGACCAGAAAGCTGATCAGACGGGTTTCCATTGCCTTGTCATCGACGAGGGTTGAAAGAAGGGCCCGCTCTTGCCAATAGAGGTCGATGCGATCTTTCAGCCCTATTTCGTTTCCGACGGGAAGCACCACTTGCACCACAATGCTGGCCTCGGGGTCATCGTACAAATCTGTCCAGTTCAAGCCGCCGTTGGCTTCCGTGGAGGGAACCCTTGGGCTGGAAAGTGCTAGCGGAGTAATGGTTGAGTTGCCCACAGAACGCTCCTTGTGCCGTGAAAAGTGAATCGTGTGTATTGAAATGATGGGCGCGGGCCGGAACCGACTCCGGCCGCGCCATTCGCGATTGCACTAGCGGCCTAAGGCACGTAGCTGGAGCAATCAGGATCGTTCGGGCGTTTCACGTCGCAATATGCCAACGCTGAGTTGGATTGTGATGAACCCTTGGCGTTGGTGAACACAACGTACGCCTGCACATGGCCCCTGCTGCAGACCGCAAAGTGGTACTGCGCCGAGACGTTGAAGGTGTAAGTGCCTGCGGAGATGTCTGCTGGTGTCAGGGTGTACACCGGTTCATAAGCCGCACCGGGGACCAGCGATCCGCCTGTGAGCCTGTCATACCCGCTGAAGAACAACTGCACGGTGTCGCCAGCGGCAACGTTGGCGTAGTCGACTCGGGTGCGAACCGGGTTATAGCGGCCTCCCGTCGGGCCAATCAGTTGATCCTGCCCAATCGCGTCGTTTTCATTCAGGACAGTGAACACAGGCACATCGATGGTCCCGCTGCCGGGCAGCTCGTCCGGCCCAACGACCTTCACCAGTGCAGACGGGGCAATGGCACTGTTTCCGTTTGGCGGTGCAACGCTGGGGCGCGTGATGGTGTAGAAGACAGGAATATCAATGCCCGACCCCTCTGCCTGGACTGTGGCAGTAGGCACGGTCAAGACCAGGTCGATCGCATCGTCGAGGTCTTGCTGCACAATCGTGCGTGTGATGGTCGTGGTGGTTTGAGAGCCCCATGTCACTTCAATTTCGTCGTCCAATTCGTAGATTTCATCACCGGCGACATCCAGCCAGGAGATGATGACGCGGGCGTCCTGATCGAAGTCTTCCGGCGGAATGACGTTGTCTTCACCCGGCGGCGGCGGGTCTCCGGCGCTGGCGCTTCGCGCGATCAGCGGCTTCAGGTTTTCGTTGATGGGGGTCGTGGGGTCCGGGTCCGGGCCGCCGGGAATTCTCAGGTCCACGTTGACGGTGTTGATGTCGGACGTCCCGATGGAAACGCCATTTCGAAAGACTTCGAACGTGACATCGACGGTCCCTTGTTCGGTCTCTGCGATCACGAGGCTGTAAGCGAGATCAATCGTAAAGAAAGGGTCATTCCCTAAATCGGCAGCGGTCAGCGGGAATCTCGCTGAAGTCTGGCTGCCCCAGTGAACCATGATCTCGTCCCCGGCCTGAGCCAGATCGAATTTGGTAATGCCCACCTTGGTCCAGGCGCGCGCTTCTGCTTCATCCAGCAAATCCGGATCGGCTTGGGGGACCGTGGGTGCTGGAATCACGGACGGCGTGGTATGCAATTGGATATCGAACAGTTGGCTATTTGAACCTGCGAAATTTCCAGATTTGTCCGTCACCTTGTAAAAAAAAGAGGCGGGCCCGTTGCCAGCGGCTTCCAGCTCGGGCTCCAGGTAGCCTAGCCGAATAAACCCTTCGACCGGGTCTGGATCAACTGTCAATTCTTCCGAATGACAAGGTGTTGTGTTGATCCACAGCTCGATAGTGTCTCCTCTGGCGATGCCTTCATAGTGGGCCAGTTGCACGGGGAGTTGGCCGTCCTGGATGTTGGCATCGACGATTATTTTGCTGACCTCGACTTCTGGCGGGAACGTCAGCAGGGGCAGTGCGCCACCGCCCGGCGCTTCGGTATCAACGCGCACGGTGTGCCGAAGCGTCCAGTCGTTCACGCCCCCTGGGAATGATCTGGCCCTCACCCGGATGATGTAGACGCCATGCACCAGAAGCGCCTTGGGGACATAGAGTTTGAACACGGTAGTGTTATCGGTGGCTTCTGCATCCGTCACGTCGTGCCATGTGCCGATGAGATTGGAGTCACCAGGATCGTTTGGATCACCCGGGTCAAACGGCTTCCAGGCGATTTGCAGACGCGTGTCTTCCTTGACACCGTTCCACCAGGGCAAATTGATTTCCAGGTCATTTTCGAGCGTCTTTATGTGCAGTAACCCGTCGTAATCCGGGATAGCTTCCGGAATGGTGAGTGATGGGGCGTCCAGGTCGTTTGCAGTAAATGGATCGATACTGCAGGCGCCTTGCCTGAGTACACGACTTTGCAAAATGGTCATATGTATCTCCTGCTTCCATTGATTAAGTGGCTGACATTCCGTTATCGCGGGAGCCACACCGTGCGTGAAATGTGTGCTTCCAATACCTCGTGCCGAAACGTGATAGTCCGCTGCGCTAGCTGTTGGATAAGCGCGGTTCGAGACAAGCAATCTATTGAGTCAATAAGGCCGGTTCACGGGTCTACCCAAGCAAGGTATTGCATTCGGCCTTGTAGTCAGCGTAGCAGCGGGCCAATGCTGACGAGTGGGTGGAGATATGATCTTTCGCGATAACCCGGATGACTAAAATTGCGAACATGTTTTTTAAGTGTCGCGATAAGAGCACGCATTTTAATCGCGAAAAAATCGATGGTTATAACTACCCGTTTATATTTCCTGCGCTTAAATAAGAAATGTCCTACAAGCATGATTTCATTGTCTCCTCATAATGTGTGCCACTTCTTAAAAGATAAGGCAGGACAGCGGATGTCTGTACACTTTCCAAAATCAACGATGGCACTTTCGATCGGTTTGGCATTGCTCATGGTTCAACAGCAGGCCACGGCACGCACGCTCAATGGCGCGGTTGAAACGATTGAGAGCGGCGCCCCAGTCGAAAGCTGGACCCTTCTCAATCAGGCCATACTGACCGTCAACGGCGCGACGACGGGGGGCATTAACGCGTCGAGCGGATCTGTGGTCAATCTGAATCCCAATGCGCTGGTTCAATCGGGTGGCGTTGGCGTCGCCTTGAACCAGGCCACCGGTGTTTTCAACGGAGCGCGTATCGAGAGTACCGGCGACTTCGGCCTCTTTCTGAATACCGACCTGGCGGGCACCCGCGGCACGGTTGCCAATGTCACGGACAGCACGATCATCGGTCAGGAGCGCGGAGTCAGCGTCGCGGCAGGCGATGTCATCCTTTCGGGCAGCACCGTCCAGGGAAACAGTGCAGGCGGAACAGGGTTTCTCAATGGCGGTATCGGGATAGCGCTCTTCAACGGGAACGCAACGATCACCGATCAAAGCTCCATCACGGGTGAACAGAACGGCATTCTGGTCAGCCCTGATGCGTCACTGCCCAGCCAGCAGAGTAATATCATCGTCGATAGCTCCTCGGTCACCGGGACCAACGGCAGCGCCATTATCGTCGGGTCATTTCGCAACACCCTGGCCTCGTCGGCCGATATCACCCTGCGCAATGGCGCGACGCTGAGCGGTGGCAATGGCGTGATTCTCGAAGTCGCCAACAACTCCAGCGCAACGATCCTCGTCGATGACAGCCTGCTCACCGGGGATGTGCTGATCGGCGATGGCTCGACGGGCGCGTTGACGCTGCAAAACAACGCTGGCATCACGGGGAATATCACCAATGTCGCGAACTTGAACCTCAACAACAACGCTTCGGTGACGGGAAACATTACGCGTGCCGATACGCTTAACGTTCTCAATGGGTCGCGCATCGAAGGCGATGTCAGCGACGTAACGACGCTCACTGCCAACGGGAACGTTTCGACCGCCGGGACGATCAGTCGTGTCGCGACGTTCGATGCGCTGAACGGCGCTCGAATTGACAGCGACATTACGGACGTCACGAATCTGAACGTGACGGCCAATTCGTCGGCGACGGGCAACATTACCCGTGTCCAGACCTTCAACGTCGACGGCAACTCCAGCGTCTCTGGGGAGGTAAGCGATGTTCAGACCCTCAATCTCTCCGGCAACTCACAGCTCAGCGGCAAGCTTGCGAATGTCGCCCAATTGAATTTGAACAACTCCACGTGGACCACGCCTGACGGCCAGGGTGTCAGCCACCTGAACATGAACGCAGGCACGGTGAAACTGGGAGCAGAAGACGGTACGTTTCAGACCCTGAATCTCGCTACGTTGTCGGGTAACGGCCGGTTCATCATGGACACCAACCTCGGCGGTCGTGAGGGCGATCTCGTCAACGTTTCCGGGCAGGCCAGCGGGGATTACGAGTTGCTGGTGAAGAACACCGGGATTGACCCGATCAAGGGCGATCCGGATCAGCAGGTTGTGCACACCGGCACCGGAAGCACGGCGGGTTTCAGTCTGGTCGGCGGCCAGGTTGACTTCGGTACATTCGCCTACCAGCTCGAACAGCGTGAAGGCACGGATTGGTACCTGGTGCAGAAGTTCGACGATGACGGCAACCCGATCGTGACGCCGGGCACCGAATCTGTGATTGGTCTGTTCAGCGCTGCCCCCACCGTCTGGTATGGCGAACTGAGCACCTTGCGTAGTCGCATGGGAGAGCTTCGCTACGGTGAGGCTCAGGGTGGCGCGTGGACGCGGGCATACGGCAACAAATACAACATGTCGGCAGCCGGCGGCACGGCGTATCAACAGAATCAGCACGGCGTTTCGTTCGGTGTCGATGCACCGTTACCGGTTTCTAACGGGCAGTGGCTGATTGGCCTGCTAGCGGGCTACAGCCGTTCTGACCTGGATATCGCCGCTGGCACGTCCGGGCACGTTGACAGCTACTACGTTGGCGCTTACACCACGTGGCTGTCAGACAGCGGTTATTACGTCGACGCAGTGCTCAAGGCCAACCGCTTCAAAAACTCATCTGACGTACGCATGAGCGACGGGACCAAGACTGACGGCGACTACAACACCAATGGTATCGGGACATCGGTCGAAGTCGGCAAGCACATCAAGCTGCAAGACAATTGGTTCGTCGAGCCTTTCGGCCAGATTTCATCCCTGTGGGTGCAGGGTGAAAGCTACTCGCTGGATAACGGCATGCACGCCAGCAGCAACAAGGCGGATTCGTTTCTCGGCAAAGTCGGGACGACCGTGGGGCGTAATTTCCCGATGGAAAAAGGCGGTTACGTCCAGCCTTACATGAAGGTCGCCTTGGCTCACGAGTTCGCCAATGCCAATCGGGTGAAGGTGAACGACAACAGCTTCAGCAATGACCTGTCGGGCAGCCGAGGTGAATTGGGCGCCGGTGTAGCCGCTCAATTGACCGAGGTTCTGCAACTGCACGCCGACATCGATTACAGCAACGGACAAAACATCGAGCAGCCTTGGGGTGTGAACGTGGGGCTGCGCTACAGCTGGTAACGAAGACGCAAACATTTGGTGTCATGGCAGGGGTCTTCAAGGCCCCTTTTTTTTTGTTCTGGCACAACTTCCCATGACCGAATCGGTGGAGAGCGTCAGGAACCATTTTCTTGTGCCAGGATACGAAGCCTTAGGGGCGACAGTCTGACACCCGGCATGAAAGCTGCTTGCCATGATCCAGGGAACGTATGGTTGGCGATTGAATCCATGACTCAATCCACATGCCCCTACTCGCTGGCAGAGGATTGCCGTATAACGAGCAACAATCGCGTGTTTGGCAACGAAGGACCCACAATAAAAGCTGATGAAGACTCCAAAACGCATTGAACCCCTGATCGAAGACGGTCTGGTAGACGAGGTGCTGCGCCCGCTGATGAGCGGTAAAGAGGCAGCTGTTTATGTGGTGCGCTGCGGCAAAGAACTGCGCTGCGCGAAGGTTTACAAGGAGGCGAACAAACGCAGTTTCCGTCAGGCGGCGGAGTATCAGGAGGGCCGCAAGGTCCGCAATAGCCGCGATGCCCGAGCCATGGCCAAAGGCTCGAAGTTTGGGCGCAAGGAAACCGAGGATGCTTGGCAGAACGCCGAAGTGGCGGCGCTGTTTCGTCTGGCGGGTGCGGGCGTCAGAGTGCCCAAACCGTACGACTTCCTCGATGGTGTATTGCTGATGGAGATGGTCTCGGACGAATACGGTGACGCGGCGCCCCGTCTGAACGACGTCACCCTCGAACCCGATCAGGCTCGTGAGTACCACGCGTTCCTGATTCAACAGATCGTGCTGATGTTGTGTACCGGACTGGTGCACGGTGACCTTTCCGAGTTCAACGTACTGCTGTCGCCCGACGGCCCGGTCATCATCGATCTGCCTCAAGCGGTCGATGCGGCGGGCAACAACCACGCGTTCAGCATGCTTGAGCGCGACGTAGGCAACATGGCTTCGTACTTCGGACGCTTCGCACCCGAGCTGAAGAAAACCCGCTTCGCCAAAGAAATGTGGGCCTACTATCAGGCGGGCACCTTGTCACCTGCGACCGTGCTCACCGGCGAGTTCGCCGACCCGGACGATGTGGCGGATGTGAACAGCGTGCTGCGTGAAATCGAAGCCGCGCAGCGTGATGAAGCGCGGCGTCAGGCGGCGAAGGCGGCGGACGATGCACCGCCGAACAAAGCCGAAGAGCCGCCTCCGCCATGGATGCAGTGAACGGCTGACAGGAAAACCCGGCTCAGGCCGGGTTTTTCATTGCAGAGTTAAAGCCGGTCAAGTCGCAACAGCTGCGAAAAGCGATAGTTGCTTCCATCCGAGGGCTTGAGACGTACGCTGTAATTGAATTTGACGGGCTTCCCTTCGTTGGCTTTGAGCCAAGTGGCGCTGACAGGAAAATTCAGATATTGCGCACTGCCAAGCGTTTGCGAATTGCTCTGCCATTCGGTAGTGCCCAGACCACGCACTTCAACCGTTGTGCTGGTACCCATGCCCGTCTGCCTCTGAACTCTGATGTTATCGTGCGCCGCGTTCAACGTAGGGGCAACCAATGGCGCTTCGCCTGGATAACCACTGACATCCAGGCTCAGCGTATGAGAAAGCACAGGTTCCGCTGTGCCTCGTTTGACGGTGTAGTGTATCCGCGTGCTTCTGTGGCCAATCACGTCAATCACTTCATATTTGGATATTTTGAATCGGAGTGGCCGAGGCGGGTTGGCAACCGTTTGTATTTCAGAACCGTAGGTCGTGTTCCTGCCCACCCAATACAGTTTGACGCTTTCTCCCGGTTGCATGCCGTAGTCAGGAACAACGACGTCGATGTCGGCTTTGATTTGATAGTACGCCAGTGTCTGCCGATCATTGACGGGGGGAGCGACGTTGGCATGTTGCACATAGGGCACAATCAGTACGGCGGGTTGTTTGATCGTCAGCCGCCAGCTCGATGACGATTCCGTGCCGGTGTGTGCCGTGAATGAATACACCCCATCGGCTAACCCGGCAGCATTGTAATGCCATTGTCCACTCTGATCTGCGGTAGTTGTCCCAATCGGAGTGCCGTCTCTGCGGATTTCAATAACGGCGTTGGGTGCGGCCTCTTTGAGTGTTCCCTTCATGATATCGATTCCTGCCTGGAGGATAAGTAACCGATCAATGAAATTCACTGTCCGGATCGGGCTGGGTGACATTGCATTTTGCTGCGGCTGTTTTCGAGTAACCCACATAAGGTCGCCACGGATCGAGGTTCCATTCCGGTTTGTCACGTGCTATTGCCAGGTGACAAGTCAGCTGATTGATCATGCCCCGTGTATTGGACCAATAGGGACTGCCTGCAAACTTTTTCGATATTTCGTAAAACATATTGGGTGTCTGGGAGGGGCCGATATTTCGCCCGCAGTCGGTGGGCGTTAAAGACAGTGTCCATTCGTTATCACGATAGACCCACTCTCCCTTTTGTATGTAATCCTGGTCGCCGCATTTGGGGCTGAACGTGGCATAGTCAGTGTTCTTCGGAAGTTCATCGGCTGCGTGCACCGTAGGAAAACTTAACCCGACGGTCGCGATAACGGGTACTAATACCAAGAGTATACGAGACATATTCAGATCTTCCTTGAGGTCGTTGTTCGAAGATTTATAGGTGTGCGTTAGAACAGCGTCAAGCACTGCGGTAAAATTTAATCAAGGTTTATCCGTTCGAAATAGCGTGTTCAGCTTTTATTTCGAATCGTGCTAGAAACCTGTCATTTCTACCAGTTGTAGACGAGGCAGCGGGCGTGAATGATGACGCTTAGAGCACGCAACCGATAAATGCCCTTTGAGGGGTGCGCATGTTTGACAGTGACCCATCGCCCCCCCCGTTTGATTCTGAAAACGATGAACGTGGTTGGAGAGGCGGCCTCAACTGAGACTGGGAGAATGCACGGATGAAAAAATACGCTTCGATAGGGATGTTTATTCTCGGCACCAGTTTTGTTTTTCTAACCAGTTGTGCTAGCCCGCCCTCCACCAGCGCTCCATTGACAGCGTCAATGCCCAGTGTGCAGTCGTCGATACAGGAAAACCTCGGCGAACAAGTCGCTCGCCACCTTAATGAGCGATACAACGATACTCGGGCCAATTGCGGGTCGCCCTCACTACCGTCGTTTCTGTGCAGTGGAATTTTGTTAAGAGGCACTGGCACAGGGAATTATCCGATATGGAATAACTCTCAAAACTCGAAAGATCGCGGCAGCGTTTCGTTCTCATACCTCCGCAAAGACAATAACTTTCAGCACTTGGCGTACGGCTACAGCAGTGGGTTTATTTTTCAGTCATATAGCCATGTGCCAGCCAAACTCCATCCAGAAGTGCTCTGCTCTTTTCCAATAGATGCATGGACAGATGGCCGAGCAAGCTCGGGGTGTGGGGCTTACTCTGGGCGCCCTTCCAGTGGTCCTTGCCATCTGAATGGCGTAGTGACCGCCGCCCAATGGTGGACGCATTACAGCTCTGCAACAGGAAATAAGAATACCGGACAATGCGGCTTCGATGTGAGGGACAGCCGAAATGAATTGGCCGGGCCTGCATTTGCAGCGAGCGTGCAGGCGCGGACATATTTCAGCGGCAGCGCCGCCGCGGCCGAACAAAACGAAGTGGCTATCAAGGTGTGGGCCGATAATCTGGGCAGGACATTACCGCTCGAGGCCTTCTTTTATATTTACGGTTCCACTGGACGTGCAAATGCACAGATCCAGCAAAGAAAATTAAAAGCGGCTGACGGCCTTTTAATCCCGATTATCAGCATCAGGCTGGCCCGATCCGACTCCGATAGAGCCACCTTTTATTTTCTTCCCGCCGACCAGACTGAACCCATGCCACCTGCGCGGTTTTGAGTGGCTGTACGGCCGGAAGCCTTCCCCCAGTACCCCGGAGAGTTACACTATGAAACGATCACTCATTTTTTTTCGGTCACTGATGTATTCCGTACTCATGCTATTAGCCAGTTGCGCGACCGTCGACCAGACGGGCGTGAATCCGCCAGCACCACCGCTATTACAGACGCAGTCGCCGACCACTCAGGAGAATTTGGGTGAGCAGGTGGCAAGGCATTTGACGGAGCGGTACAACAATACAGCTTCTAACTGTGGAAGCAGTTCGACGCCATCTTTTATCTGCAACGGAGTCATGATAAGAGGCACGGCTAATAATCCCACTTTTCATGTCTGGAATAATAGCCCGGCGGCCAGGGCAAAGGGCGGTGTGTCGTTTTCTTATCTGAGAAGTGACGCGAAATTTAAAACATTCGCTTACGGTTACACCAACGGCTACATCATGACTGCTTACTCCTTTGTGCCGGAGAAGTTCAAACCCCAAGTACTCTGCTTTTTCCCGATCGATGCAGGCAGTGTCTACAGAGACAATAAAGGCTGCGGTGCTTTCTCCTATCAGGGTTCGCAGTTTCCAGGCAGTGGCCCGTGTCATTTGAACGGTGTCGTCACCCTGGACCAATGGTGGCAGCACTACAACGCTCATTCTGAAAGCCGCCATTCCTGGCAGTGTGGTTTCGACGTTTCAGACGGCCGTGACCAGGCAGGCGCGGTTGCGTTTGCAACGGGTGTTGCAGCCATGAAGCGGATGGGGGATGAATCGTTCGAGACACAAAACGAACTGATCCTCGCGTACTGGAACGACGGTCTTGGGAAAACGCTCCCATTGGAGGCGTTTTTTTATCTGAGAAATTCCGCTCAAGGCAAAGCCGATGCCCAACGCAATCAGAGGGATTTGAGGGACACCGATGGGGTGGTCATCCCGGTCATCAGTGTTCAGTTACCTCAGAGCCCGGGTGCTCAGGCCACCTTCTACTACTTGGCCGGCGATCAGGCGGTCACATTGCCTCCTGCGAAACCGTGATTGTACTGGCTTGAAAACGATACCCGTTTGAATCGATGACGCGGTGCACACCTGTTCAATCCGGATGTGCACCGCGGGTGGCCACCAGGGAGGATTGGGTCATGAAGCCATTTGCCTATCTATGGAAAGTGACGCTGTTCACTTTCAGTCTTGCTTTGATCAGTTGTAGTCACGTCGAGCCTACCTCTCCAATACCGCCAGCCTCCCAAAGCCGGGCGGTCACCCCAATGGCTGAAGACTTGGGGCAGCAAGTTGCGCGTCATCTTACAGAGCGTTATGCCAGCAACGTCGCGAACTGTGGAGCCGCTTCGAAGCCTGCCTTTTTATGCAGCGGTATCATGATCAGGGGCACCGCAGCCAAGCCGACCTATCATGTCTGGAACAACAGCCCCGCTTCCAAAGCCAAAGGAGGCGTGTCATTCGGCTATCTTCGGAAAGATGCCGACTTCAGGCAGCTGCCGCTGTATTACAACAATGGTTTTATCTTTCAGTCCTACAGTCACGTTCCTGCAAAGCTTCATCCTGAAGTGCTCTGTTCGTTTCCTATCGACGGTTATACCGATGGACGAGTGGCTGCTGGCTGTGGTCAACATTCAACGATTGCATCCAGTCGCCCCTGCGATGTAGTGGGTATTACCACAGCAGCTCAGTGGTGGGCGGCATACACGCCGGGTAATCGATACCAGCAGCAATGCGGATTTGACGTAAGGGACGTGCGCAATGCACTGGCGGGCCCTGCCTTTTACGCCAGTATCCAGGCACGCGCTTACATGAGCCCCAGCGTTAGGCTTTTAAATAATGAAATCATCATCAAAGCGTGGGCTGACAACCTGGGTAGAACGTTGCCCCTGGAGGCTTTCTTTTATCTGAACGGTACTGCCGGAAAGGCGGACGCCCAGCGCAATCAGCGAGATTTGAAAGCCACTAATGGTGTGTTGATTCCTATCATCAGTGTTCGGCTGGCCAGCGCAGCAGGGCAGGCGGCGACGTTTTACTACATTGCTGCAGACCAGACTCAACCGATGCCTCCAGCAGCCCCTTGAGGCATTCGTGGTCAGTCACAACATCCGCCCGATTCCAGATCCTTGAGAATCGGGCAGTCGGGCCGGTCATCGCCGTGGCAATGTTCGACCAGATCCTGCAACGTATCCCTCAACCCTGCCAGTTCGGTGATTTTCTGATTCAACTCGGCAATATGCTGCCGCGCGAGCGCTTTGACGTCGGCGCTGGCGCGGCCCCGGTCCTGCCACAGCGTCAGCAGCTTGCCGACTTCTTCCAGCGAAAAGCCCAAATCTCGCGAGCGTTTGATGAAGGCGAGGGTGTGCAGGTCGTCCTTCCCGTACAGCCGATAGCCGCTGTCGGTGCGGTGGGCGGCGTGAAGCAGGCCAATGGATTCGTAATAGCGAATCATCTTGGCGCTGAGGCCGCTGCTTTTGGCAGCTTGGCCGATGTTCATGGCGCGTCTCCTTCATCGTAGGGTTTCCAGGTTTTCAGCAGCAGGGCATTGCTCACCACGCTGACGCTGGACAGCGCCATGGCCGCCCCCGCCAGCACCGGGTTGAGCAGGCCGAACGCGGCCAGGGGAATGCCGATCAGGTTGTAAACGAAAGCCCAGAACAGGTTCTGGCGAATCTTCGCGTAGGTCCTGCGGCTGATGCCCAGCGCGGCAGGGATCAACCGGGGATCGCCGCGCATCAGGGTGATGCCTGACGCATGCATGGCGACGTCGGTGCCGCTGCCCATGGCAATGCCGATATCGGCAGCAGCGAGGGCTGGGGCGTCGTTGATGCCGTCGCCGACCATCGCCACCACGCCGTTCTTTTTGAGCTCACGCACTGTCGCCGCTTTGTCCGCAGGCAGCACCTCGGCGTGCACGTCGGAGATGCCCAGCGCTTCGGCTACCACTTTGGCGCTGCCGTGATTGTCGCCTGTCACCAAGTGGCTGCTGATGTTGCGTTCGGTCAACCGCTCGATGGCCTGAGCGGCGCCTGGCTTGAGGGTGTCACCGAAGGCGAACAGGCCGAGCACTCGGCGTTGGGGGCTCAGCTCGATGAGCCAGGACAGCGTGCGGCCTTCGGCCTCCCAAGCCTCAGCGGATTCAGCAAGCGTGTCGGGGGGCAAGTCACTTTCTTCAAGCAGCCGCCTGTTGCCCAGCGCCAATTCGCAGCCTTGCAAGGTACCCGCGATGCCACGCCCGGCGAGCGAGCGGCTTTGGGTGATGTCCTCCAGTGTCAGGCCCTGTTCGCGTGCGGCGTCCAGGACGGCCTTGGCGAGCGGATGCTCGCTTCCTCGCTGTAGCGCACCGGCCTGTTGCAGCAACGCATTGGCATTGCCATCGATGGCGATCATGTGGGCAATGCGCGGCGTGCCCGAGGTCAGCGTGCCGGTTTTGTCGAACACGACGGCAGTCACTTCGTGGGCGCGCTCCAGTGCCTCGGCGTCCTTGATCAGAATGCCGTGGCGCGCGGCGACGCCGGTTCCGGCCATGATCGCAGTGGGGGTCGCGAGACCCAGCGCGCAAGGGCAGGCGATCACCAACACAGCTACGGCATTAATCAGCGCCGTTTCAGCCGAAGCACCTGCCAGCAGCCAGCCAACCAGCGTCGCAAGCGCCAGCAGCAAGACGACCGGGACGAACACTTGGCTCACCTTGTCGACCAGCTTCTGAATGGGGGCTTTGGCCGATTGTGCGTCTTCGACAAGCCGGATGATGCGCGCCAGTACAGTCTCGGCCCCCAGCGCCTGAGTGCGGACCAACAGACGCCCCTCGCCATTGATCGCGCCGCCCGTGACCTTGTCGCCGGGCTGTTTGGCGATAGGCAGACTCTCGCCGCTGATCAAGGCTTCGTCGGCATGGCTTTGACCCTCGACGACTTCGCCGTCCACCGGGAAGCGCTCGCCGGGTTTGACGAGCACGAGATCGCCTGCCTTCAATGCGCTGATCGCTACGTCGGTTTCTTGCACGTCGACGACCCGAATCGCCCGTTCTGGCCTCAAGGCTTCGAGCGCACGAATCGCGCTGGCGGTCTGGCGCTTGGCGCTGCTTTCCAGGTATTTCCCTAGCAACACCAAGGCGATGACCACCGCTGACGCTTCGAAATACAGGTGCGGCATCCCACCGGCTGGCGTGACAAGCCACTGATAGACGCTCAACCCGTAACCCGCGCTGGTGCCCAGCGCTACCAGCAGGTCCATGTTCCCGGCCATCGCCCGCACAGCCTTGAATGCCGCCACGTAAAAGCGCGCGCCGAGAAAAAACTGCACGGGGGTTGCCAGCACGAACTGAAGCCAGGCAGGCAGCATCCAGTGCACGCCAAACGGTTGCAACAGCATCGGAAGCACCAGCGGCAGGGCGAGCACGATGGCGAGGGTCAAATGCCAGCGTTCGCTGTCGTGGCGTTTGAGTTGGTCGGCCTGCTGCGCGGCGGTGTCCTGCTCGAGGCTGGCGCCATAACCGGCTTTATCCACCGCCGCGATCAGGTGAGCGGGGTCGATTTTTTGCAGGACTTCGACGTGAGCGCGTTCATTGGCGAGGTTGACGGTGGCGCTCTTTACGCCGGGGACTTTGCGCAACGCGCGCTCGACACGCCCCGCGCAGCTGGCGCAAGTCATGCCGGTGATGGGCAGATCGAACGTGTCGGGGCTGGACATCCTGAAGGCTCCTTGAAGGCGATTGCCGACAAGGATCAACCTTGCCACGCTGGCAAGGTCAAGTGCCAGTTTTCAAGTCTGGGGCCTGACCGGCCATATTCGCCAGCAAACTGCCTCCCACACAAAAACGACGCCGCTTCGCGTCGTGCTGGTTTGCTGCCTAATAGTTGAGGTCGGCGCGCTTGAGGTACATCCCGTTCGGCCCGGAGGCAATGCGGTATTTGGCGATTTCGCCCGCATTCATGTGAATGCGCGTGTTGTTTTGCGCTTCGATTCCGGGCGAACACCCTGGCATTTGTGAAGGCAGGACGCGCAGACGGACGGATTGGTCCCCCGCGGGCAGGTTGAAAGAAACCGACTCTTCCTGAAACAGCCGTCCGACCAGTTGGTCTTGCAGGAAAATGCCAATTTCGCAAGGCGTAGCCACTTCCAGGCGTTCGCGGGAAATGATCAGCACGCCGTAATCCTGATCGGCCTGGGCCCACGAAGCGGAAGCCAGCAGACCGATAAACCCAGCGATGCGAAAGGCAGACCCGCCCATGGCCGATACTCCTGATGTATGTTGATGAAACACTTTGGCTCAGCTGTCATACGAATACCAGCCCGGCAGCTCCGCTGAAAACTTGACCTTGCCACGGCGGGAAGGTTGAAGATGCCGACGTTCGATGTATCTCACCCTACAGAGGAATCACGACATGCAAATCTTCAACGTGCAAGGCATGACCTGCGGCCACTGCGTGCGCGCCGTTACCGACGCGATCAAGGGTGAAGACCCGGCTGCCGAGGTGCAGATTGACCTGGCAAAGGGGGAGGTCGCGGTGCAGAGCCAACTGGCCGCCGACCAGATCATCGGATTGATTGTGGAGGAGGGGTATACCGCGAAGATGGCGTGATTGATCGATGACCTGTGGGAGTGAGCAACCTTACTCCCACACTGCGCCCTGTTGGGCAAACAGAACCGGCTCGATTCAATAGTGATACCACTTCAACTCCAGCATCACTTCATTCACCGGCGACGTCAGCTCGCTGAACTCGCGTTGAGCGCTCAGCCGCAGTCCCAGGTTTCGCGACAATTCCCACTGCTGATTCAGACTGATCGTGCGACGCACTTCGCCGTTGGTGAAGTAGTCGCCTTTGCCCTCAAGACTCAGATTGCCCAGCGGATTGCGCCATAGCACGCCTGTATTGAAACCCGCCGCAGGCGAGACGAGCGCGTCGAAGTCATTGTTGTGTTCGATGCGCACTGTCCCCAGCGCAAAGCCTAGCGCGTCATCCCCTAACTTCCAGGTGCCGCCCGCGCCGCCGTTGACGTGGCTAACGAGGTTTTCATCGCCATGCTTCCCAAGCACGCGCTCAAGACCGCCTGCGACTTGCCACGACCAGGGTTGCAGTAGCTCGTTACGCGGTGTGAGCGAGCGGATAGTGGCGAGATCCAGCTGCTGCACCTGCCATTTGTTGTTCTCGTACTGGCGCAGTTTCAATTGCAGAATTTCAATCTGAGCGCCGAGTGGGAAGCCGTAGGCATTATCGTTCAGGTCGTGATAGGCCATGCGCAGCCCGTATTCAGCGAAAGCCTTGTCGTCCCGCGTACCCGCGCCGAGCTGCCAGGTGCGGGATTCGTGGCCGTCTTCAGGCAAACCTGGACGTTCGATTTCCAATGCTGGCGGCGGGTTGCTGCTGATCGCCCTCAACAGATCGTAGCTGCGTTGCGAGCGGGCAGCATCGCGCTCTTCGCCATTGGCGCGATAGCGTTCGAGCCGATACGCCGCATCTTGAATCAATGCTCGGCGGTCCTTCGGTACGGCGAGGTATTCCGGGGTTTGCAACTGTTGCTGGTCGGCGCTGACCTTCAGCACCCACTGCTTTTCATCGTGATTCAGGGGCTCGGCGCGGCTCAGCAGCTCGCGCTCTTTCGACGGCCGATAATCGATCTTCTCCACCAGCCCGGCGTCTTTCACGGCGCGTACGGTGTCGGTGGGAATGGCCGTCAGGCGAAATTGCGGCGTGAGGTTCAGGCTCGGACGCGCGACCTGCAACAGCTCCAGCAGACGGTAGGAGCAGTTTTCATCGAAGAAGAAATAGCCGAAGCGAATCTGCTTAAGTTCCCACACGTGCTCCACCATACGCCGCGTTTCTTCTGGCGTCAGGTTCAGGCGGTATTCCCACAAATCACGGTTTTCGAGACTGCGGTACTCGGAGAGTTTTTCCTGATACGGCACGAGCGCGAATAGGCCGGGGTAGCCACCCATCAGGCCTTTCCACGCGTAAAGAATGCTGTTGTCCGAGCCTTCGATGTAAGCGCCGAAATTGATCGCGTAGCTGAGCAGGGCGGTCTTGTTCGCCTGCACATTGGCCTGGTCGATACGCAGCAGGGTGTGGCCGAACATCGACGAGGGGCTGTTGAGGTAGGCGGCGGGGAAGATCATGACGGTGCTGTCCGGCGCCACGTCAGAGAACCATTTGTTGAATTCCTTGCAGTCCACGGCCGGCAGGTCAGTGAGCTTCAGCTCGGTCCGCAGAAAGCGCGTGCGCGAAGGGTAGACGCATTGCGGATGCAGATCTTCCTTGCCTTGCACGACAGGGCGATAAATCGCGTCGAGGGTCGCGGCCAGTTCAGCCTTGGGGTCATGGGCGCCATCGACAGCGAGAAAGAATTTGGGGTCATCGACATAGCTACGCCAGCCGCCGAGCTTGCCGGACTCATAATGGCCGATGGCGATCCAGAACCTGGAATCGGCCAGTTGCTGCAAACGTGCATTATCGACATGTGGCGCGGCATACAGCGGGGCGCAGACACAGAGCGCCAGCCAGGCAAGGCGTTTGAGCATAGAGTGGCAACTAATCAAAGAGGGGCGGAAGGCGTTAAAAATCCTGCCTCCCGAGAGGGGAGGCAGGTGTCACGACTTTAGGCTTGAGTTGCGTATTTGGCCAGAGTCGGATCGTTCTTCAGGACGTCGATGGTGTTGGTGTGCACGTCTTCAGCAGTGGCATCGGCCTTGTTGAAGATCTGGGTGTAGTGCTCGTGGGTGACAGCGGCGAAGTGCGCACGGTCTTCCGGTGCTACGCCCAGCACGACCGCGTAAGTGGTCAGTGCTTCGCCTTGGCCCATGGCCATGTCTTTGGAAAGCTCGTCCATCATGCCGTTCATGGCAAACCAGGATTTGCCGCCGTAGGTCAGCGCGCTGTTGGTGGAGCAACCGTTGGTGCCCGAGGTCATGCCGAACGTGGCGTTACCGGAGGTGCCGTTGGTAGTGGATGCCAGGAAGTGCGCCGGCGTGCCGCGTTGCCCTTCGAACAGCATGTTGCCCCAACCGCAGTCTGGGCCGCCTGGGGCTTGAGCCATGGCGTTCAGGGATGCTGCGGCGAGGAGAGTACCAAGAAGAATCCGTTTCATAGCTTTAGTCTCTGTTGTTTCAACCAAGGGTCGGAGTCCTGACCGATAACGGCGTCAGGTCGGGCCGGTTATTCGTTTTGTACCGGCCGCGCAGCTTGGAGTTTAGGCACGATCTGAACGTTCCGTGGGTTATTGCAGTTTGTTGCATGTAGCCCACGGCCTTCGGGGCGTGTAAGACGCTTCCTGATGAAGAAAACGATTGCGCGAGTTCTTGCCTTGCCAGTCCGGTGCAGCGAGCGCCAGAATGCCCCCATCTGCCCCGCCTGATGTAAGGATGTCCGATGCCCGATTCTGTTGCTGCCAGCCTGCGACTTGCGCCTGAGGCGCTGACCCGCCCCTTTTCCGCTGAACAGTTCAGCTTCACGACAACCAACGATCTGGAACCCTTTCGCGGCGTACTCGGCCAGGAGCGAGCAGTCGAGGCCTTACAGTTCGGGGTCGCCATGCCCCGTCCTGGCTACAACGTTTTCGTCATGGGCGAACCCGGCACCGGGCGCTTTTCGTTCGTCAAGCGCTACCTGAAGGCCGAGGGCAAGCGCCTGCAGACCCCGTCCGACTGGGTCTACGTCAATAATTTCGACGAGCCCCGCGAGCCTCGCGCCGTAGAGTTGCCACCGGGCAGCGCCAGTTCGTTCATCGCAGACATAAACGGACTGATCGACAACCTCCTGTCGACTTTTCCTGCCGTGTTCGAGCACCCGTCTTACCAGCAAAAGAAAAGCAGCATCGACCGCGCGTTCAATCAGCGCTACGACAAAGCGTTGGATGTGATCGAGCGCCTGGCGCTGGAAAAAGACATCGCCCTTTATCGTGACAGCACCAACATCGCCTTCACCCCAATGCTGGAAGGCAAGGCGCTGGACGAGGCCGAATTTTCGCAGTTGCCGGAAGCCGACCGCGAGCGTTTCCACACCGATATTTCGGCGCTGGAAGAGCGGTTGAACGAAGAGCTCGCCAGCCTGCCGCAGTGGAAGCGCGAGTCCAACAATCAGATGCGTCAATTGAATGAAGAGACCATCATTCTGGCGCTGCAGCCCTTGTTGGCGCCGCTCTCCGAGCAATACGCCGAGAACGCTGCGGTCTGCGCCTATCTGCAGGCCATGCAGGTCAATCTGCTGAAAACCGTGGTCGAGCAACTGGTCGACGACAGCAAGACCGACGCTCAGGCGCGCAAGCTGCTGGAAGAGCAATACTGCCCGAGCCTGGTGGTCGGGCATTCGGCCAGCGGCGGGGCGCCGGTGGTGTTCGAGCCGCACCCGACCTACGACAACCTGTTTGGTCGCATCGAATACAGCACCGACCAGGGCGCGCTGTACACCACGTATCGCCAACTGCGTCCGGGGGCGTTTCATCGGGCCAATGGCGGCTTCCTGATCCTCGAAGCCGAGAAAATGCTCAGCGAGCCGTTCGTGTGGGATGCCCTCAAGCGTTCGCTGCAATCGCGCAAGCTCAAGATGGAATCGCCGTTGGGCGAGCTGGGCCGTATCGCGACTGTGACCCTGACGCCACAGACCATTCCGTTGCAGGTCAAGGTCATCATCATTGGCGCTCGTTCGCTGTATTACACGCTTCAGGACCTCGATCCGGACTTCCAGGAGATGTTCCGGGTGCTGGTGGACTTCGACGAAGACATCCCGATGGTCGACGAAAGCCTGGAGCAGTTCGCGCAATTGCTGAAAACCCGTACCTCAGAAGAAGGCATGGCGCCGTTGACTGCCGACGCTGTCGCGCGACTGGCCACCTACAGCGCTCGGCTCGCTGAGCATCAAGGGCGGTTGTCGGCGCGAATCGGCGATCTGTTCCAGTTGGTCAGCGAGGCGGATTTCATTCGCAGCCTGGCCAACGACGAACGGACCGATGCCGGGCACATCGAGCGCGCGCTCAAGGCCAAGGCCACCCGCACCGGTCGCGTGTCCGCCCGGATTCTCGACGACATGCTCGCCGGGATCATCCTGATCGACACCACAGGCGCCGCAGTTGGCAAATGCAACGGCTTGACCGTGCTGGAAGTCGGCGACTCGGCCTTCGGGGTGCCGGCGCGTATTTCCGCGACGGTGTATCCGGGCGGCAGCGGCATCGTCGACATCGAGCGTGAGGTCAACCTCGGCCAGCCGATCCACTCCAAGGGCGTGATGATTCTCACGGGGTATCTGGGCAGCCGTTATGCACAGGAATTTCCGCTCGCGATTTCCGCGAGCATCGCCCTCGAACAGTCCTACGGCTACGTGGACGGCGACAGCGCTTCGCTGGGCGAGGTGTGTACGCTGATCTCCGCGTTGTCGAAGACACCGCTCAAGCAGTGTTTTGCTATCACCGGCTCCATTAACCAATTCGGCGAAGTGCAGGCGGTAGGCGGGGTCAACGAGAAGATCGAAGGCTTCTTCCGACTCTGCGAAGCCCGAGGTCTGACGGGCGATCAGGGCGCGATCATCCCCCAAGCCAACGTCGCAACGCTGATGCTCGACGAGCGTGTGTTGCAGGCGGTGCGCGCCGGGCAATTCCACGTCTACGCCGTGCGTCAGGTGGACGAGGCGCTGAGCCTGTTGGTCGGAGAGCCAGTGGGGGAAGCCGACGAAGAGGGGCAATTCCCGGAAAATTCGGTCAATGGCCGGGTCGTGGATCGTCTGCGGGATATCGCTGAAATGCTCAGCGAAGATGATCTGAAAGAGCTCGAAAAAGAGGCGCCACAATTACAGCCAGAGCTGAAAAGTTAAGGCTTTGACGTCAATGAAACAGGGCGTTTGATGGCAAAATGACCATTCGGCGCCCTTTTCGTTTTTACGCTTTTCCTGTGGGGTATTTCTTCGATATTGTCGGGTTGCAGCAGTGGTCAAAGGGACTGACGCGTTTCCTTCGCTGTACCAAGGGAATGAATACTGCAATCAACGAGGAGCTCGCCATGCCGCGCAGCCTCTGTCTTACTCGCCAATGCCTGGGTCTCGAGACCCGTATCGAATGTGTGGTTCGCCCTCTCTCTGGCGATAACGGTATGTGGACTTTGCTGTTCGCTGCCGGGATGTCTGGAGAACAACCTTCCGCGTTAAAAGCGCAGGGTCCATTTCATGGCCCGGTCGCTGCCGAGTCCGTGCTGGACGCAATAGCCGAAAGCCTGGCGCTTCATGGTTATCAGACGGCGGAAGAAATCCCGATCTGGAGTCTTCACCTGCAAGGTGAATTGCGACGGATCAATGGCGACGCCACCCATGGTCAGCGGACCTCCCCGGTCAGCTGATAGTCACCGACAGATCGACGAACGCCCCGTGGTATTGCTGTCATTGAATGTTGTGGCGGTGTTCGTTGGTTGCCATTGGCATCAGCCTTGGCTGCTTAAGTGTTTCATTTCTTTTCATCACCACTTGTGCCAACAGACCATGACCCTATACTCCCGGGCTTTCAATTACCTGTGAGCTTCAATGGAACGGTTTATCGAAAATGCCATGTACGCATCGCGCTGGTTGCTGGCGCCGATCTACTTTGGTTTGTCCTTGGGTCTTCTGGCGCTGGCGCTGAAGTTCTTCCAGGAAATCTTTCACGTCATCCCTAATGTGTTTTCCCTCGCTGAGTCGGACCTGATCCTGGTGCTGCTGTCGCTCATCGACATGGCGCTGGTTGGCGGCCTGCTGGTGATGGTGATGATCTCGGGCTACGAGAACTTCGTGTCCCAGCTCGACATCGATGAAGACAAGGAAAAGCTCAACTGGCTGGGCAAAATGGACTCTTCGTCGCTGAAGATGAAGGTCGCCGCGTCCATCGTGGCCATTTCCTCCATTCACCTGCTGCGGGTGTTCATGGATGCCAAGAACATCGAGACCCAATACCTGATGTGGTACGTGATCATTCACATGACCTTCGTGGTATCGGCATTTGCGATGGGGTATCTGGACAAGCTGACCAAACATTGAGGTCGGATAGCTGACTACGCCGTAGCAGCTCCGCTTGCCGGTGGTGCTTGGCCATTCCCTGTAGGAGCCGACACGCCGGCTCCTACAGTGGGCGTTTTGAACAGAAACTGACCAGCGGCCCGGCTTTTTTCTTGTGCTCTCACCACGCTGGACGAGACTTGTCACTTGCTCTCCCTCCTGGATCAACGACGACCCTCTCATGAACCTTCAGGAACTCACCGCTCACGCCAGTGCTGGCCGCATCGACGAACTCAACCTTATCTCCATGGAAGGCGGCATCTACCTGCTCGAAGCGCGCATGCACGGCGCTGCGCACCCGCTGAACGATGCCCAGGGAAAAATCCTGCATCTGCGCTCGGTCGAACACGCCAGGGACGTGCTGCAATCGGTCTCGGGTCTGCCGTTCAATCTGGTGCACGCCGTGGTTCACGACGAGATGTGTGGCATCCACGACACCGAAGAGCAGGTCGTGCGCGTTCCCATCTCCATTCGCTCGGCCTGGTGACGGCGGGTTGCTTGCCTAGGGCGCGGAGGGCAGATGTGCTAGGCTGCTCGGCCTTTTAGTTCAGGGCGCCTGCGGGCGTTCATCAAGCGGAGCAGCAGCATGTCCGAAGTCAATCTGTCCACCGACGAAACCCGCGTCAGCTACGGCATCGGTCGCCAGCTGGGTGACCAACTGCGCGACAACCCGCCACCGGGCGTCAGCCTGGACGCTATTCTGGCCGGTCTGACCGATGCATTCGGCGGCCAGCCAAGCCGTGTCAGCCAGGAAGAAATGGCGGCTAGCTTCAAGGTGATCCGTGAAGTCATGCAGGCCGAAGCGGCTGCAAAAGCGGAAGCCGCTGCGGGTGCTGGCAAGCAATACCTGGCTGAAAACGCCAAGCGTGAAGGCGTCACGACGCTGGAGTCGGGCCTGCAATTCGAAGTCATCGCCCAAGGCGAAGGCGCTCAGCCAACCCGCGAAAGCAACGTGCGTACTCACTACCACGGCATGCTGATCGACGGCACCGTCTTCGACAGCTCCTACGATCGTGGCGAGCCCGCTGAATTCCCGGTGGGCGGCGTGATCGCGGGTTGGACTGAAGCATTGCAGCTGATGAAAGCCGGCAGCAAATGGCGCCTGTACGTGCCGAGCGAACTGGCCTATGGCGCTCAAGGGGTTGGCAGCATCCCGCCACACAGCGTGCTGGTGTTCGACGTCGAGCTGCTTGACGTCCTCTAAGACAGCGGCAAGCTGCAAGGGGTGAGCTTTCCGTTAAAAGCAGTGCGTCGTTGACTGGCCTTGATCGTACAGTCGACGACGAAAAGCTTGCGGCGTGTAGCTCGCCACTTGCAGCTGATTAATGAAGTTCACAGGCCGGGCGCAACGCTCGGGCGTAGCAGAACAAGAACAGGCTGCGCACCATCTCTTTTTGAATCCCCGGTTCGCATGAGCTGAGGCTGTTGACGTCCAGATCCCCCTGATCCCGCAATTCGTCCAATGCGTCTTCTTCCAGCACCGCGCATACCTCGCCGGTTTCGCGATGCAAAATGCGCAGGTAAGGGTGTGGTCGATCCAGCCAAGCATCGATCAGATAGGTCATGTCGGTTCTCCTTGAAAAGTTTCAATGAGAATAATTCCTATCTGAGGAATAGCAAGGATCTATTTGAGATTGATTCGCATTTTGCAGCAAAACTGATTTGAGTCATGCTGGACGTCCCTACCGTTTATTCTCTCCCTGGGCAATCGTTGTAGGAGCCACCAAGCCGGCTGCTACAAGACTTACGGCGCCATAACGAAAACGCCCGTCGCTAGGACGGGCGTTTCAGTGGAGCAGGACGTCGATCAATGCGTGCGGGCGACAGCGAACTCGCTCAACTCGATCAATGCATCCCGGTATTCGCTGGCAGGCAGGACGTCCAGACAGGCGATGGCGCGGGCCACGTAATCACGGGCTAACTGAGCGGTGTAATCCAGTGCGCCGGATTTCTCGACAGCATCGCGAATGCTTTCGAGGTCTTCGAGGCCGCCTTTCTGAATGGCTTTGCGCACCAGTGCCGCTTGCTCAGGCGTGCCTTCGCGCATGGTGTAGATCAACGGCAGCGTCGGTTTGCCTTCCGCCAGGTCGTCACCAATATTCTTGCCCATGGTCTCGGCATCGCCGCGGTAGTCGAGCAAGTCGTCAACGAGCTGGAAGGCGATACCCAAGTGATCGCCGAACGTACGCAGCGCTTCGCTCTGGTCATGGTTGGCGTTGGCCAGGGCGGCGGCGCTGTGAGTCGAGGCTTCGAACAGCATGGCTGTCTTGCCACGAATCACTTCCATGTAGGTTTCTTCGGAGGTGCTGGCGTCGCGAACCTTCGACAACTGCAGCACTTCACCCTCTGCGATGACACGCGTGGCCTTCGAGAGGATCTTCATGACCGGCATCGAACCCAGCTCGACCATCATTTCGAAGGAGCGGGAATAAAGGAAGTCGCCCACCAGAACGCTGGGCGCGTTGCCCCACATGGCGTTGGCGGTCGAGCGGCCCCGACGCATCCCGGACATGTCGACCACATCGTCGTGCAGCAGGGTGGCGGTGTGCAGGAATTCGATGGTCGCCGCCAGCAAACGCAGATTATCGCCGCCGCTGCCCAGCGCTTTACCGCACAGCAGGACCAGCAATGGACGCAGACGTTTGCCGCCAGCTGAAGTAATGTAGTCGCCGATTTTCGAGACCAGCGGCACGCGCGATGTCAGCTGCTTCTTGATAATGTGGTCGACGGCTGTAAAGTCGTCCGCCACAGCGCGGTAGAAGGCTTGGGGTTGCATCAGCGAGACGTGCTCCAGAAGGGTTGCGCGGCATGCTAGGTCGCAGGCCCCACCCTGTCAAGGCGTGACGTAACGCCGCTTGCAAGGCGTTCGCGGCTTGCGTACAATCGCGCACCCTAACTTTCCTGGGCAGCACCTGCCTTACGCAATTGCATGACGCGCCTTTCCAGCCCCATGCAGCCATGCCAGCCGATACTCTTCTTATAAAGCGCTGGGTGAGCAGGATTTTCGGAGAAATACCATGTCGTACGCAGTAATCGTTACCGGTGGCAAGCAGTACAAAGTCGCCCCAGGTGAATACCTGAAAATTGAAAAGCTGGAAGTCGCTACTGGCGAAACCGTTACCTTCGACCGCGTTCTGCTGGTTGCCAACGGTGATGACGTCAATATCGGCGCTCCAGTCGTTGCCGGTGCTACCGTTGTGGCTGAAGTGATCTCCCAAGGTCGTCACGATAAAGTCCGCATCATCAAGTTCCGTCGCCGTAAGCACCACATGAAGCGTATGGGCCACCGCCAGTGGTTCACCGAGATCAAAATCACCGGTATCCAGGCCTGAATTTCAGCCTGATACCCTAATAGGAGTATTGAACTCATGGCACACAAAAAAGCTGGTGGTAGTACCCGTAACGGTCGCGACTCAGAAGCCAAACGCCTTGGCGTCAAGATGTACGGCGGCCAGGTCATCGTTCCGGGCAACATCATCGTGCGTCAGCGCGGCACCCAATTCCACGCTGGCTACGGCGTTGGCATGGGCAAGGATCACACCCTGTTCGCTAAAGTCGAAGGCGTGATCAAGTTCGAAGTCAAAGGCGCCTTCGGTCGTCGCTATGTAAGCATCGTGCCAAAGGCTCAAGCCGCGGCATAATCTTGCAGTCTCGGGTCGTTCGAAGGCGTACGTGCCTTCGCGCTGCTCGAGCAAAAAAGCCCTGTCGATGACAGGGCTTTTTCGTTTGTAGAAGTGCTGGTTTTGGTGAGTCTCTTGCAAAGCTGTTTGTGTGGGCCGTTGTGGTGTGAAGTCGCTGGTTTTTGATCGGTATCGCAACGCTCATCTTTGCAAGAGCCTTATGAATTTATGTTGTTTGCTCGTCTTTGTGACGGGAGGCGTGCGTTATGAAATTTGTTGATGAAGTATCCATACGGGTGAAGGCCGGTGACGGCGGCAACGGTTGCATGAGCTTCCGTCGCGAAAAATTCATCGAAAACGGTGGCCCTAACGGGGGTGACGGTGGCGATGGCGGCTCGATCTTCATGATCGCCGACGAAAACCTCAACACCCTGGTCGACTACCGCTACACCCGTCACTTCGATGCCGAGCGTGGCTCCAACGGCGGCAGCACGGATTGCACCGGCCGCAAGGGTGAAGATCTGGTCCTGCGCGTCCCGGTCGGCACTACCGTCATCGATGCCAGTACCCAGGAAATCATCGGCGACTTGACCAAGGCCGGTCAGCGCCTGCTGGTGGCGCACGGCGGCTGGCACGGTCTGGGTAACACCCGCTTCAAATCCAGTACCAACCGCGCGCCGCGTCAAACCACGCCGGGCAAGCCGGGCGAGCAGCGTGATCTGAAGCTGGAAATGAAGGTCCTGGCGGACGTGGGTCTTTTGGGCTTGCCGAATGCGGGCAAGAGCACCTTTATCCGTTCGGTATCGGCCGCCAAGCCCAAAGTCGCCGACTACCCCTTCACCACGCTGGTGCCGAACCTGGGCGTGGTCAGTGTCGACCGCTGGAAAAGCTTCGTCATCGCTGACATCCCGGGGCTGATCGAAGGCGCCTCAGATGGCGCAGGTTTGGGCATTCGCTTCCTCAAACACTTGGCGCGTACCCGCTTGCTGCTGCACCTCGTCGACATGGCGCCGCTGGATGAGAGCGATCCGGCTGATGCTGCGGAAGTGATCGTCAACGAGCTGGTCAAATTCAGCCCGGCGCTGTCGGATCGTGATCGTTGGCTGGTGCTGAACAAGTGCGACATGCTTCCGGAAGATCAGCATGAAGCAGTCAAGGCGCAGATCATCGAGCGTCTGAACTGGACCGGCCCGGTGTACATGATCGCGGCGATTGCCAAGCAGGGCACCGAGCGCCTGAGCCACGACATCATGCGTTATCTGGAAGACCGGGCGGATCGTCTGGCCAATGACCCGGCCTACGCCGAAGAGTTGGCTGAACTGGATCAGCGTATCGAAGACGAGGCACGAGCGCAGTTGCAGGCGCTGGACGACAAGCGTGCGTTGCGCCGCAGCGGCGTGAAAAGCGTGCATGACATGGGTGATGACGATTGGGACGAAGATTTCGAGGACGATGAAGACGGTCCGGAAATCATTTACGTTCGTGAGTGATCGACTGAAGTAAACTACAACGCCGCTGAATTCAGCGGCGTTTTAGTATCTCGGATTTGTACTCTCTGGCTTAAGGTTGAAAGATCATGCGGAGCAAGGTGACAGGTGCCCAGCGTTGGGTCGTGAAGATCGGAAGTGCGCTGCTGACGGCGGACGGCAAAGGTCTTGATCGCAACGCGATGGGTGTTTGGGTCGAGCAGATGGTGGCGCTGCATGAGGCGGGCGTCGAGCTGGTTCTGGTTTCTTCCGGCGCGGTGGCGGCCGGGATGAGTCGACTGGGCTGGGCTGCGCGACCGAGTGCCATGCATGAGCTTCAAGCCGCGGCCGCAATCGGCCAGATGGGCCTTGTTCAGGCTTGGGAGTCCAGCTTCGCGGAGCATGGCCGCCACACGGCGCAAATTCTGCTGACCCATGACGACCTGTCCGACCGCAAGCGCTACCTCAATGCGCGCAGCACCCTGCGCACGCTGGTCGAGCTGGGTGTCGTGCCGGTCATCAATGAAAACGACACGGTCGTGACTGATGAAATCCGCTTTGGCGACAACGATACGCTCGCAGCGCTGGTTGCCAATCTGGTGGAGGCCGATCTGCTGGTCATCCTCACCGACCGCGACGGCATGTTCGATGCCGATCCACGCAATAACCCTGAAGCGCAGTTGATCTACGAAGCCCGCGCCGATGATCCGGGGCTGGATGCTGTGGCGGGCGGTGCCGGCGGCGCGCTGGGTCGCGGAGGGATGCAGACCAAGCTGCGTGCTGCGCGTCTGGCGGCACGATCGGGTGCACACACGGTCATCGTAGGTGGCCGCATTGAGCGCGTACTGGCGCGCCTGAAGGCCGGCGAGCGACTGGGCACACTGCTGTCGCCTGAGCGCGAGATGTTGGCGGCGCGCAAGCAGTGGCTGGCCGGACATCTGCAAACCCGTGGCACGCTGGTGCTGGACGACGGCGCAGTCAAAGCGCTCACTGAAAGCCACAAGAGCCTGTTGCCGGTGGGGGTAAAAGTGGTGCAGGGCAGCTTCCGTCGAGGCGAAATGGTGGTGTGCGTGGCTGCGGACGGCCGCGAAATCGCCCGTGGCTTGAGCAACTACAGCGCACTCGAAGCGCAGAAAATCATTGGTCTGCCGTCAGACTCCATCGTTAAAACGTTGGGATACATGGCAGAACCCGAATTGGTCCATCGCGACAACCTGATTCTGGTGTGAATCGGGCTCTCTGATACAGGAAACTGCAATGCGATTCGTAAGAAGCTTGTTGGGCGCTTTGCTGATGTTGCCCGTATTGGCATCAGCTGAAGAGATTGGTCAGGTATCGACCGTATTCAAATTCGTCGGCCCGAACGACCGGATCGTCGTCGAGGCATTCGACGATCCCAAGGTCGACGGTGTGACCTGCTATTTGTCGCGTGCCAAGACAGGCGGGCTGAAGGGTGGGTTAGGCTTGGCCGAAGATCGTGCCGAAGCATCGATTGCCTGTCGCCAGGTTGGCCCCATCCATTTCAAAGGTGAGCTCAAGGACGGCGACGAAGTGTTCAAGGAGCGTACGTCTCTGGTGTTTAAGACCATGCAGGTCGTGCGCTTCCTCGACAAAAAGCGCAATACGCTGGTGTACCTCGTCTACAGCGATCGCGTGATCGAAGGCAGCCCGCAGAATGCGGTCACAGCGATTCCGATCGTGCAGTGGTCACCTGCGCCTGCACCTTGAAGTGATTTTTTGGGTGTTGCCGCTGTTGTAGGGGCTGGTCTGCTGTTGAACGCGGAAGATCAGTCGCCACTTCCGTTCCTGTCACGCCACTTTCGCCAGTGCGCAGGCACTCGATAGGGGTTGTGGTGGCGGGTAAATCGCAGGCAATAAAAAACCGACCCTGAGGTCGGTTTTTTGTAAACAGTCGCTTAGGCTGCAGCTTGGTTCAGAGCCTTGACGTGACCGTTCAGGCGGCTCTTATGGCGAGCAGCTTTGTTCTTGTGGATGATGCCTTTATCGGCCATGCGGTCGATAACTGGCACGGCCAGAACATAAGCAGCTTGCGCTTTTTCAGCGTCTTTTGCGTCGATGGCTTTCACTACGTTCTTGATGTAGGTACGAACCATGGAACGCAGGCTGGCGTTGTGGCTGCGACGCTTCTCAGCCTGTTTTGCACGTTTTTTGGCGGAAGGTGTGTTGGCCACCGTCGAGCTCCTCGAAAGACTTGGGAAATAGCTAACAAAATAGGCCGCGAATCATGCCGATGAGTTTGGTGCTTGTCAAGGGCAGTTGATGCGTTCCGCTGAGTGGTCGCCGTGTGATGCCGTGGTCATTTCTTTCCGGCGTGCGACCTGTAAACTCGCGGGTTTTGGCTCAGTGCTGTTTTGCGGCGCGGAGTATCGCATAAATGGCAAGCGCTTTGGCGCTTCCTTTGGTCGGGCGCACAACCTTTCGATGAATCTACTCAAATCGCTTGCCGCCGTTAGCTCTATCACAATGCTTTCGCGGGTTCTGGGCTTTATCCGCGACACCATTATCGCCCGGGCTTTCGGTGCCGGGATGGCGACGGATGCTTTCTTTATCGCCTTCAAATTGCCTAACCTGCTGCGCCGGATTTTTGCCGAGGGCGCCTTCTCTCAGGCATTCGTCCCGATCCTTGCGGAATATAAAAGCCAGCAAGGGGAGGAGGCGACCCGGACGTTCGTTGCGTATGTCACTGGGTTGCTGACCCTGGCGCTGGCGGTGGTCACGGTGCTGGGCATTCTGTTCGCGCCATGGGTGATCTGGGCGACGGCACCGGGTTTCGCCGACACGCCGGAAAAATTCCAGCTGACCTCCGATCTGCTGCGCGTGACCTTTCCTTATATATTGCTGATTTCACTGTCATCGCTGGCGGGGGCCATTCTCAACACGTGGAACCGGTTCTCGGTGCCCGCCTGCGTGCCGACGCTGCTCAACCTGGCAATGATCTTCTTCGCGCTGTTTCTCACGCCATATTTTCACCCGCCAGTGATGGCCCTCGGGTGGGCGGTGCTGGCGGGCGGCCTGTTGCAACTGCTGTATCAACTGCCGCACCTCAAGAAGATCGGCATGCTGGTGCTGCCGAGGCTTAACCTGAAGGACGCGGGTGTCTGGCGCGTGATGAAACAGATGCTGCCGGCCATGTTGGGGGTATCGGTTAGTCAGATTTCCCTGATCATCAACACCATCTTCGCGTCGTTTCTGGTGGCTGGCTCGGTGTCGTGGATGTACTACGCCGACCGTCTGATGGAGTTGCCATCGGGGGTGCTGGGTGTGGCGTTGGGTACGATTTTGCTGCCGATTCTTTCCAAGACTTACGCCAACCGGGACCGTCAGGAGTATTCGCGCATTCTGGATTGGGGTCTGCGTCTGTGTTTCGTGCTGGTGCTGCCCTGCACCCTGGCGCTTGGATTGCTCGCCGAGCCGCTCACTGTTTCGCTTTTTCAATATGGCAAGTTCGATGGTCACGATGCCGCGATGACTCAGCGTGCGCTGATCGGTTACGCCGTCGGGCTGCTCGGCATCATTGTGATCAAGGTGTTGGCTCCAGGCTTCTACGCTCAACAAAATATTCGCACGCCGGTGAAAATCGCCATCTTCACCCTCATAGTGACGCAAGCCTTCAACGTATTGTTCGTCTATGGCGTACAGCTGGCCCATGCCGGGTTGGCATTGGCCATCAGCATGGGCGCGTGCCTGAATGCTTTGCTTCTTTATTGGCAACTCCGCAAACAGGACCTGTACCAGCCGCAACCGGGTTGGCCTGCGTTCCTGATCAAGCTCTTCGTGGCAGTCTTGGTGATGTCGGCTGTTCTGCTGGGCTTGATGCACGTGATGCCATCCTGGTCGGACGGGCAAATGATCGAGCGGTTTGTCCGGTTGGGCGGGTTAGTGGTTGCGGGGGTGATTGCCTATTTCGGCATGTTGCTGTTGCTGGGGTTTCGCCTCAAGGATTTTGCCCGCAAGGCAATCATGTAGGATCAGTCGTCGGTTTTTGCCGGTTAACGCCGATTGTTGTTGTTTGGCAGGATGCGTCGCCTGTCGTTGACGGCGGTGTGTGGTTATAATCGGCCACTTTATGAGCAAGAAGCGCGTTATGCAGCTGGTTCGAGGCCTTCACAACCTGCGCCCCCAGCATCGGGGCTGCGTCGCCACTATTGGCAATTTCGACGGCGTTCATCGTGGCCACCAGGCGATCCTGGCGCGGTTGCGTGAGCGCGCCGTGGAATTGGGCCTGCCCAGTTGCGTCGTGATTTTCGAGCCGCAGCCGCGTGAGTTCTTCGCGCCCGAGACAGCCCCGGCGCGTCTGGCGCGCTTGAGAGACAAGCTTGATCTGCTGGCCGCCGAGGGCGTCGATCTGGTGCTTTGCCTGGCGTTCAATCAGCGCTTGTGCAAACTGAGCGCTGCCGAATTCGTCGACACCGTGTTGATCGACGGCCTGGGCGTGAAGCATCTGGAGGTCGGTGACGATTTTCGTTTTGGTTGCGACCGGCTAGGCGATTTCGCGTTCTTGCAGAAGGTCGGTGCCGAAAAAGGCTTCAGTGTCGAAGCGGCGCAGACGGTCGAAATTGAAGGTGAGCGCGTCAGCAGCACCAAGGTGCGCACCGCGCTGTCTGCCGGGGACTTTGCCCTCGCCGAGCGGCTGCTGGGGCGGCCGTTCGAGATATCAGGCCGTGTACTGCATGGACAGAAGCTGGCGCGTCAATTGGGTACGCCGACCGCAAATGTGCAGCTCAAGCGCCGTCGCGTGCCGTTGACCGGGGTTTATCTGGTCAGCGCGCAGATCGACGGCAAGGTGTGGCCGGGTGTTGCCAACATTGGCGTGCGGCCTAGCGTGGCGGGGGATGGACGTCCCCACCTTGAAATACATCTGCTGGATTTTGCCGGTGATATCTATGGCCGGCGCCTGACGGTGGTCTTCCACCAAAAGCTGCGTGATGAGCAGCGTTTTGCCTCGCTTGAGGCGCTTAAGACGGCGATCGATGCGGATGTCGCTGCCGCCCGTGCCCACTGGGGCATGGTCAACCGCTAATTTAGAGCCTGAAATGACCGACTACAAAGCCACGCTTAATCTTCCGGACACCGCCTTCCCAATGAAGGCCGGCCTGCCCCAGCGCGAGCCGCAAACTCTGCAGCGCTGGGACAGCATTGGCCTGTACCAGAAGCTGCGCGAAATTGGCAAAGATCGTCCAAAGTTCGTCCTGCACGACGGTCCTCCGTACGCCAACGGCAACATCCACATCGGTCATGCGGTCAACAAGATTCTCAAGGACATGATCGTCCGTTCGAAGACCCTGTCGGGCTTCGACGCACCTTATGTGCCGGGCTGGGACTGCCACGGTCTGCCGATCGAGCACAAGGTCGAAGTCACTCACGGTAAAAACCTGCCTGCCGACAAAACTCGCGAACTGTGCCGTGCGTATGCCGCCGAGCAGATCGAAGGTCAGAAAGCCGAATTCATTCGCTTGGGTGTGCTGGGCGATTGGGCCAACCCGTATCGCACCATGGACTTCGTCAACGAAGCCGGGGAGATCCGTGCGTTGGCCGAAATGGTCAAGAATGGCTTCGTGTTCAAGGGTCTCAAGCCTGTTAACTGGTGTTTCGATTGCGGTTCTGCCCTGGCGGAAGCGGAGGTCGAATATCAGGACAAAAAGTCATCGACCATCGATGTCGCCTTCCCGGTCGCCGATGCCGACAAGCTCGCTGCGGTGTTTGGCCTTTCGAGCCTGAGCAAACCTGCAGCCATCGTGATCTGGACCACCACGCCGTGGACCATTCCGGCGAACCAGGCGCTCAACGTTCACCCTGAATTCACCTACGCGCTGGTGGACACCGGTGAGCGTCTGCTGGTGCTGGCACAAGAGCTGGTCGAAGCGTCCCTCAAACGCTGGAATCTCGAAGGTTCGGTAATGGCGACTGCACCGGGTGCGGCGCTGGAGCGCGTCAACTTCCGTCACCCTTTCTACGATCGTCTGTCGCCGGTTTACCTGGCCGAGTACGTCGAGCTGGGCGCAGGCACCGGCGTGGTTCACTCCGCCCCTGCTTACGGTGAAGATGACTTCGTGACCTGCAAGCATTACGGCATGACCAACGACGAGATTCTGACCCCGGTGCAGAGCAACGGCGTGTACTCGGAATCGTTGGAATTCTTTGGCGGCCAGTTCATCTGGAAGGCCAATCCGGCCATCATCGATAAGCTGCAGGAAGTCGGTGCGCTGCTGCACACCGAAACCATCACCCACAGTTATATGCATTGCTGGCGCCACAAGAGCCCCCTTATCTACCGCGCTACCGCGCAGTGGTTCGTGGGCATGGACAGGCAGCCTGCTTCGGGCGATACCTTGCGCAATCGTGCGGTCAAGGCCATCGAAGAAACCAAATTCGTCCCTTCGTGGGGGCAGGCGCGTTTGCATTCGATGATTGCCAACCGCCCTGACTGGTGCATCTCCCGTCAACGCAACTGGGGCGTGCCGATCCCGTTCTTCCTGAACAAGGAAAGCGGCGAACTGCATCCGCGCACCGTTGAGCTCATGGAAGAAGTGGCCAAGCGCGTCGAGAACGAGGGCATCGAAGCCTGGTTCAAGATGGACGCCGCGGAATTGCTGGGTGATGAAGCTTCGCAGTACGACAAGATCTCTGACACGCTGGACGTCTGGTTCGACTCGGGCACCACGCACTGGCATGTTTTGCGTGGTTCGCACCCAATGGGCCACGACAGCGGCCCACGCGCCGACCTGTACCTGGAAGGTTCTGACCAACACCGCGGCTGGTTCCACTCGTCCCTGCTGACCGGCAGTGCCATTGATGGCCATGCGCCGTACCGTGAGCTGTTGACCCACGGCTTCACCGTCGACGAGAACGGCCGGAAGATGTCCAAGTCGCTGGGCAACGTGATCGCGCCGCAGAAGGTCAACGACACCCTGGGCGCCGATATCATGCGTCTTTGGGTTTCGGCCACCGATTACTCCGGCGAGATGGCCGTTTCCGAAACCATCCTGCAACGCAGCGCCGACGCGTACCGTCGTATCCGCAACACCGCGCGTTTCCTGCTTTCCAACCTGACTGGCTTCAACCCGGCGACCGACCTCTTGCCGGCAGATGAAATGCTGGCGCTGGACCGTTGGGCCGTGGACCGCACGCTGTTGCTGCAACGTGAGCTGCAAGAGCACTACGGCGAATACCGTTTCTGGAACGTCTACTCGAAAGTGCACAACTTCTGCGTGCAGGAGCTGGGCGGCTTCTATCTGGATATCATCAAGGACCGCCAGTACACCACCGGCGCCAACAGCAAGGCGCGCCGTTCGTGCCAGACGGCGCTGTTCCATATCTCTGAAGCGCTGGTGCGCTGGATCGCTCCGATCCTCGCGTTCACCGCTGACGAGCTGTGGCAATACATGCCGGGCGAGCGCAACGAGTCGGTCATGCTCAACACCTGGTATGAAGGTTTGAGCGAGCTGCCGGAAGGGTTCGAGCTGGACCGCGCCTACTGGGATCGCGTCATGGCAGTGAAGGCGGCAGTCAACAAGGAACTGGAAAACCAGCGCACGGCGAAGGCCATCGGTGGCAACTTGCAGGCCGAAGTGACGCTTTACGCCGAGGACGCCTTGACAGCCGATCTGGCGAAACTGGGCGATGAGCTGCGTTTCGTGCTGATCACGTCCAAGGCGGGCGTAGCGCCCTTCGTCAATGCACCGTCCGATGCTGTAGTGACCGACGTCGCTGGTCTGAAGCTGAAGGTGGTCAAGTCGGGCTACACCAAGTGCGCCCGTTGCTGGCACTTCCGCGAGGACGTCGGTGTGAGCGCCGAGCACCCGGAAATCTGCGGTCGTTGTGTCGACAACATCAGCGGTGCAGGTGAGGTTCGTCACTATGCCTAATGCGTCGGCTGGCCGTATGGGCCGCTTGAGCTGGCTGTGGTTGAGCGTGCTTGTCGTGGTCATTGACCAGGCCAGCAAGTTCTACTTCGAGAACGCCCTGACCCTGTATCAACAAATTGTTGTCATCCCCAGCTATTTCAGCTGGACGCTGGCCTACAACACGGGTGCAGCCTTCAGTTTTCTGGCGGACAGCTCGGGCTGGCAGCGCTGGTTGTTCGCACTGATCGCGGTGGTGGTCAGTGCAGTGCTGGTGGTCTGGCTGAAGCGTTTGGGACGTGATGACACTTGGCTCGCGATTGCGCTGGCCCTGGTGTTGGGCGGCGCGCTGGGCAATTTGTACGACCGCATTGCGATCGGCCATGTCATCGACTTCGTGTTGGTGCACTGGGACACCCGCTGGTACTTCCCAGCCTTCAACTTCGCGGACAGCGCCATTACTGTCGGCGCGATCATGCTTGCTCTGGACATGTTCAAGAGCAAGAAAACCGGAGAGCCCGTTCATGACTGAACACGCCATTCAAGAAACACGCATCGGTCAGAACACGGAAGTTACCCTGCATTTCGCTCTGCATCTGGAAAACGGCAACACCGTTGACAGCACGTTCGACAAAGCCCCGGCGACCTTCAAGGTCGGCGATGGCAACCTGTTGCCCGGTTTCGAAGCGCTGATCTTTGGCTTCAAGGCGGGCGACAAACGCAGAGTCGAAGTGCCGCCCGAAAACGCCTTCGGTCAGCCCAACCCGCAGAACGTGCAGGTCATGCCGCGCTCGCAGTTTCAGAACATGGAATTGTCCGAGGGACTGCTGGTGATCTTCAACGATGCCGCCAATACTGAGCTGCCGGGTGTGGTGAAGGCATTTGACGACGATCAGGTCACTGTCGATTTCAACCATCCGCTGTCGGGCAAGACGTTGACCTTCGAAGTGGAAATTCTCGAGGTGAAGGCGCTCTGAGAATTGTCAGAGCGTACGGCCCCGACACCGTTCGGGGCCTTTTCGTTTTTATGTTTCATAGCGCGTAGACACGAGGCACATCATGCAAATCAAACTCGCCAACCCACGTGGCTTCTGCGCCGGGGTGGACCGTGCGATCGAAATCGTCAATCGCGCGCTGGAAGTGTTTGGACCGCCGATTTACGTGCGCCATGAAGTGGTTCATAACAAATTTGTCGTGGAGGACTTGCGCAGCCGGGGCGCGATCTTCGTCGAAGAGCTGGATCAGGTGCCGGATGACGTCATCGTTATCTTCAGTGCCCACGGCGTTTCCCAAGCCGTGCGCACCGAGGCGGCGGGCCGTGGCTTGAAAGTCTTCGACGCCACGTGTCCACTGGTCACCAAAGTGCACATCGAGGTGGCCCGTTACAGTCGCGACGGTCGCGAGTGCATCCTGATCGGCCACGAAGGCCATCCGGAAGTCGAAGGCACCATGGGCCAGTACGACCCAAGCAATGGTGGCGCGATTTACCTGGTAGAGGATGAAGAAGACGTCGCCAATCTGCAGGTCGTCAACCCGGAGAAACTGGCGTTCGTGACCCAGACGACGTTGTCCATGGACGACACCAGCCGGGTGATCGATGCATTGCGCGCGCGCTTTCCGGCCATCGGCGGTCCGCGCAAAGACGACATTTGCTACGCCACGCAAAACCGTCAGGACGCGGTCAAGCAACTGGCGGACGAGTGCGACGTGGTGTTGGTGGTCGGCAGCCCGAACAGCTCCAACTCCAACCGTCTGCGCGAGTTGGCCGAGCGCATGGCGACCCCGGCCTACCTCATCGATGGCGCCGAAGACATGCAGCGCAGCTGGTTCGATGGCGTTGAGCGCATCGGCATCACCGCAGGTGCGTCTGCGCCGGAAGTGCTGGTGCGCGGTGTGATTCAGCAACTGCAGGCTTGGGGTGCAGTGGGGGCAGATGAGTTGGCGGGTCGTGAAGAAAACATTACCTTCTCGATGCCCAAGGAATTACGAGTCCAACAGATTCAGTAAGCCCGTCAGGCGCACGGTTCGGTGGTGTAGCCGCTGCTGCGCAGTGTGACGCGGCCGGTGACAGCAATCGCGATCTGATAATGACTGGCGGGAGCGTCTTTCAGACAAACCGCCAGTGTGCCGTTGGTGTTATTGAGCAGCCTGCCAGAACTGTCGAAGCCGATGCGCTGGGACACTCGACCGTTACCCACCACTTTTACGTTTCGGTGTCCGCTGCGCTCCGCCAACACCGCCTCATCGGCGTCCAGAAATTGGTTGCGATTGGTGTCGACGAACACTTGCCACCCCTGACTCCAGGCACGCTCCTGCGCCTGCATGATCACCGGCTGCCCCCGCAAAATGGCCTCGACCCGCGCCAGTCGTAAACCGCTGGCGAGTTGCTGAGCGGTGTCTTGACGGCGTTGCGAGTCGATCAACGCTCCGAAGGCCGGCGCGGCCAACGCGGCAACAATGCCTATTAACGCCAGCCCCGCCAACAGCTCAATCAGTGTCAGTCCCGTCTGTCTCACCGTCGTTGCCCCCTGATCGCGACGCGCCCCAGAAAACCCTCATTCCCGTGCGCTGACAAGGCCGTGGATTGTCAGCCGATATGTCCGCAAACAGGGGTTACACACCTATCAGGCAACCTCCCAATGATCGGCTTCACTGGTCTCTGCGCAGGGGCGAAAGGAGTGTTCGATGAGGCGGGTTTCAGGGCAGAGGGGGATGACGCTGATCGAAGTGCTGGTAGCGCTTCTGGTGATGTCCGTTGGCATTCTGGGCGTGGCGATATTGCAACTCAACGCGTTGAAACAGACTGATAGCGCGATGCGCAGCACCCAGGCCAGTTTTGTCGCCCATGACCTGTTGGAGCGAATCCGGGCCAATCCTGGCGCTGATTATGGTCTGGGTTCTCTCAGTCAGGCCCCCACCTCCGGCAACCCGAATATTCCCCGTGATCAAGACCTCTTCGACTTCGCTGACCAACTCCGCCGAATGCTTGGCAGCGACGTCGAGGCCTCCGTCGCACAGACCGCCGCCCGCGTCACCGTTACGCTGGATTGGAGCGACTCTCGGGCCCAAGGTGAAAACCCAGCACGACAAACCTTGACCCTGAGCAGCCTGACCCGACCCTCTCGGAGCGCAGAACCATGATCGCTCGCACCCAGGGGTTCGGATTGGTGGAGATTATGGTGGCGTTGGCCATTGGCCTAGTGATGTCCTTGGCCCTGACGCAGCTGTTCGCAACGGCCAAAAGCACCTACCTCAGTCAGAACGCGTCTGCCACCTTGCAGGAAGATGCGCGTTTCGTCCTCGCAAAAATGGTCCAGGAAGCGCGGGGGGCCGGGATGTTTGGCTGTCTGGGCACGGTTCAGGATTCCAGTGCCGGCGGCCGGTTCACCGACGCGTTCAACGCCCCCGTTCAGTGGGATGTGGGGCAGAAGTCATTGACCCTGATCACCACTCCGGCGGGCGCGGACAACCCTTGGCATGAGTGGGTGGTGCATACCGACTGCGTCTCAACCGCAGCGGCATGGTCACGCGGACGGGCCCCATCGTTGGCGCCTGGAGAGATCGCACTGCCGGTCCAGCGGCATGTGTATCGCCTCAATGAGCGGCGTAACGAACTGACCCTGGACGGTCAGCCGCTGTTGAGCAACGTCCGCGCCTTCAACGTGCTGTTCGGCGTGGCTGACTCGACCCATGAGCCGGGCATCACGCGCTACACCTCACAGCCCGATCACTCGCGCATTCGCAGCGTGCGCCTGACCTTGACGTTGTTCGACCCTGCGGACCGGACTCAAGAACAGACCTTCCACGTCGTTGCGGCCATCCGCAATCGTCTGAGCTGAGGAGTGGCGCATGAACAGGCAACGCGGAGTGGTATTGATCGTCAGTCTTGTCTTCCTGCTTTTACTCACGTTGCTCGCAACGTCCTCTCTGCAAAACGCCACGTTGCAGGAAAAAATGGCGGGCAGTGTGGCCCTACGTGACGTGTCGTTTCAAGCAGCGGAAGCTGTGCTACGAACTGCCGAGACCCATGTGCTCACCCCCGGATTTGCTCTGTCCAAATGCACGACACCCCGCACCTGCGTGCCGCCGCCCGAGGCATTGACCTTGACAGCCGCCGGCGAGGGCGGGGCGTCTGGCGTGATCTGGCGCGTCGCCCCAGGCGGTTTTTTCGGCATTCAGCATCTTGGTGAAACCGAAGACCTCATCGGCATGCCCAGCCCCGCGCGACCTCAAAAACTCTACCGCGTCACAGCCGTTGCTTTGCACGGGGCATCGCGAACCGTGCTGGAAAGTGTTCACACCCAAGAACGTCGCGTTCTGTGGCGACAGCGGCAGTGAGGAGCAGTGTATGACTGAACGAGGCTTCACCCTGATCGAACTGTCAATCGCCATCGCCCTCATCGCGATTCTGGCCGCCATTGCGTACCCGTCCTACACCGAACACCTGCGCAAAACCCGCCGCGCTGAAATCGCTACTTTACTGGTCGAAGAGGCTCATGGGCTGGAAAGGTTTTATTCACGGGCAGGACAGTACACCAACACCCAGGGACCGCCGGTGCGGGAGCATGAGGTGTCGGGAGGCAATGGGTTTTATAGGGTCGAGGCGGAACGCTCGGAGCAAGCGTTTGTACTCGTGGCGACACCGATTGCTGGAAGGCTGATGGCAGGGGATAAGTGCGGCGGGTTCGTGCTGGAGAACACTGGCAAACGCGACAACGCAGGGATGTCGGGGGATGCCAGTGTGCAGGGGTGTTGGGGGAGGTAAATGCGCTATTTGAAGCAGTCGGTGCCGCCGGTTGAAGTTTTGGTGCCTGCCTGATTGATCGTCAACGTCCCGCAGCTATCGGTCTTTTGGGTCCCCTGCGGTGCAACGGAAAACGTGTATGAGGTCGGCGTGCTAGCGACCGACAGGCTGTATTTACCGGTAGCTGATGCCGCCGTGAGGCCGATTTTGCTGATATCCGTGCCTATGTCATAGCTGTTGTTCTGCGCGTAATAACGCTCGATGCGTGCTGTAGCTTCGCTTAGCAATGCTGTCCCTTCTGACCGGTATCCCCGTTTCACATAGTTGGTATACGACGGATAGGCAATCGCCGCCAGAATCGCAACGATCGCCACCGTAATCATCAGCTCAATGAGGGTAAAACCGCGTTCTTTAGAAAGTCTGATAGTCATATTCAACGTTGCTCAAGGTGATGGGATCACGCGCCAGGATTGACGACCACTGTACTGAAAGCCGGTAAACGCAAGCATGGCACTGTTGAGTCCATCGCCGTTATAGACGGTCGACAACCCTGAAGGTCCGTTACCTGCGACGACCGCAAAGCCACCGGCGGCCGAATCAAACCCACTGATGATGGCGCCCGACAGCGTGTCTTCGACGCCAATGATGCCATTGCGGGAAAAGTCAAAGATTGAAAAAGCCGTTGCTCCGCCGGTGTTCGGATCAAGTCCCAGACGCTTGCCTTGGACGCCCGCATCGCACACGCCGGTAATCGGCGTGCGGGTGGCAACGAACAGAACGCTTCCCTGAATATCGAGCAGGTCGACCATTCGTTCACCGGTGGCTGTGGTTCCGCTCCTCAGATCCAGGTACCAGCCGTATTTGGTGGTCCAGTCGACGCCGTTGGTGGAAATTGTCCTGAATCCACTGACGCTTCCGATCGAACCATTGGCTGTGGACATCGTTTGCGCTTGCAGATTGCTGCGACTCAAAGCGGCTTGCGCAGTGGTCCCTGCAGGCGCAGTTGCCGTTTGCCCTGCCGTCAAAGGGTCCCATATGCCGTAAAGGGACTGGAGATCGGTGCTCGTCTTGTCCGCCGAAGTGAAATAGCGTCCCGTACCGAAAATGATCAGCGTACCGGTCCCTGATGGGTGCGGCCACACCACGGGAGGCGCCGTGATCGACTGCGCCGCGGCCCCGGCAGTCGGTGCCGATGCGGTGAATAAAGGTTTACCTGCGAAAGAGACTTTGTAATTGCTTGCCACGGCGGGATCGGTCAACGAGCCAGGTTTTATCAAGTCAAAGCGCCACAGGTTGCCCAGCAAGTCGCCGGCATAGGCATAGTCGGCGATGCCGTCGGAGTTGGCATCCAGGATGACCGGGCTGGACAACCCGTTATCCACTTTGGGGTTGCTGGCCGGCGTGGTCAGCTTGGCAATGCTTGCACCTGTTTCGGCGTTGAGGATGAACAGACTGGCATTGCCGTTGTTGCCGTTGTAGCCGCTGCCAAAAATCACGCCCCAATCACCGGTGTGCAGTTTGGAAATATAGGGCGTGGAATAGGTGTAGCCCAGATCTGTGTCGGTCTGTGACGTGAATTCCCACAACAGTTTGACGTTGTCGGGATCGGTCACATCCAGCGCAAACACTTCCTTGCCGCCGCCGCCCAATGTGCCCACCAGTACCGTATGCCATTCGTTGTCGCTGCTGAAATACACGTCGGAAACAACCGGCGTACCGTCAACGTAGAAACGGTGCAAGGAAGAGTCGGTGTTGTAAGTCTTGTTCGTCAGAACGCTCAAACCTGAGACGACCGCAGACGGAATGAACGCGAATGTCTCCGCGCCTGTCGAGGTATTGAAGCCATGCAGCATGCCGTCGTTGGCGCCTACGTAAACCTGCGAGCGGCGTCCGCTGGCCTTGGTCTGGAACGCTGCGTACTTCGTTGCCCCGCTGAGGAAGTCGCCCATAGACGTGAGAAATGTCGCCGAGTCCACGACCACCGGTTGCGAGTTGACGATATCGCCCAACGGCGTCAGACGCCGACGCCAGTTCCCGGAACCTTCGAGCGTGCGCACGCCTCGCAGAAATGACACCTGATCGGAAGTAAGACCTGTCTGATTCGATGAGGAGTACTGCCAGTTGGTCCCCGCAAAGCTGCGGCTGGCAAGGTTGCTGTACGTGAAGTCAACCAGCCCGTTCCCCGCCGCATTGGCGATCTTGATCGTCCTGCGATCCGGCGCCGGGAGGTTTTCCGAGGCGTTCCAGTTCACCGTTGCGGTTTTGCTGGTGCCTGTGGTGTCGTACGTTTCGGTGCTTTTCGTCAGATCGCCACTCCAAAGCGTGACATTGAAACTGTCGGTGTACGTCGACGTCGACGTGGATGCAGAGTTTGGCGGCGGGACCGCTGCGGGCGGCGCTACCGAAGTGTTTTTTTGCAGGATCTGACTGAAAGCCGCCTGCAGTTGGGCCTTGAGCGTCGATGCGCTGCTGACCAGGAAATAGTTGTCAGGTGTCCCGGGCTTGTTGGAGTCCCATTGCCCAGCCGCTGGCAGGCTGGTGGAGGTGTTACTCGAGTCACCAAATCCACCCCATTTCGCGGCATACCACAGCGGATCCATGAGATTGGTGACCGAACGCGCGGACGACGGCGTGAAGTTACGGGTTTTGAACGTCGCGCCATTGACCACCGTGCTACCTGACCTCATTCCGGGCAGCAGCGTGGCGGAGGTCGTGCAACCTGTGGCGCATGATCCGGGCAACTGGGTGCCGGGTGTATCCAGCGAATAGTGCTGGTTGCCGTTACCGCCGCCAGTCACTTCCAGATAGATGCCATCCTGCGTCGTGCCAGAAATCGTGTAGCCCATATGGGATTCATAGCCCGCCTGGGAATACTGGGTTTCAAGACGCACATCGAGGGTTGCGGTAGAGCCCGAGCCAATCACCGAAACGGTGTAGAGCACGATGGCGTCCATGTCATAGTCGCCGCCCTGCCCACTGTCGTCGAATACAACGCGGAACACAGCCTGCGCCCGGCCGCCGTTGATATTGGGGTTGGTAGGCTGGCCCGGCATGTTGTATAGCGAGTCGATATAGAAACCGGTGATCTGCTCGGTGACGCCGTTAGTGTTCACGACCTTGCCGAAAGGCAGCAGCGTGATGGTGCCCGTCCCAACAGGCATTTGAATGCGAGGCAATGTCGAAGACAGCGCGATAGAGAAGGTCTGCACCTTCTGGCTACCCACCGAACTGATGGGGTTGGTGTTGCCGAAGTAAGCCACGGCCCCGGCGTTGAACGTCCCCTGTTTGGCAGGCTCTTCCGGCAAGCCGCGGATGTTGCCCAGACTCGACGCGCTTTTGGCCGTGGGGGCCAAGTCATTCACAGTGGGCGTCTGACCGATGTTGATGTTTTTACTGCCAGTGCCGACGTCGTTGTTCCAGATCGTCTGGCCCAACGACGAGGCACTGAAATTCGCCAGCGCGGTGGTGGTAGCCGGCGCATTGGACGTGGTGTACGCACTGCCTGGCAAGTCGGAGTCATACGTCGGGCTGATGTCACTGAACAGCGTCTGGAAGGGCTTCGAGCAACTGGGATAGGTCGGCGGGTTTGCGTCCGGATTAGGGTTGGCAGAGTAGGGGTTGGACCATGTACTGAGGCCTGAGAGTCCGAGCGATGTATCGCTGGCACCCGACTGGTAGCCGGCGGTAGGCGTGGCCTGTGCAGTGCCATTGACGCCACTGAAGTAGCGCAGGGTTTCGAACATCATTTCTGCCAATGGGTTGCCCCAGTCCTGACAGGTGCCGTTGTCGATGGAGTTGCCCTGTGTCGTGCACGCGCCTTTTGAAATTTTCAGGTTATCCAGGGTGCTGATGATCCCCCCTTTGGTGTAGGCAGTACCTGCCGCATTGGGGGTGCCGAAAATACCGGTGGAGGTATCCACTTCGTTGGCAAAGCTACTGATAGCCTTACGGATCGCTCCACCTTGAAGGTTGTTTTGATAGGTGCCGGTCATCAATCCGAAGTACATCTGGTTGCCTTCACCATAGTCGTGAAGGATGCCGGTGGGCTTGGCATTGCCGTTGGGGTACACCTTGCAGTTGCTTTCGAGGGGGATGACCGGATCTTTTTTGCACACTTCCACCCGTACGTTGTAATCCGTCGGAGAGACGGTTACGTCGGTAAAAGGGGTGGTGGTCGTGTCAGTCGCTCTGACGCCGCCTTGTGTGGTTTCGCGGGAAACCCAGCCGAAGATACGCACGTTGGCGATGCTCGGAATTACCCGTAGCAGCGGTGCAGACACTTGAGTGTTGTTGGCGAACAACGCCCGGTTGCCGCCAGAGGGATTAGCGATAGGCGTGTAGTCGGACAGGTTGTAGCCGTCGATGGTCGGGCTGTTGTATTCCTTGCCCCACGTGTGCGCATCCGTCGGAATATAAGCGCGCTCCAGAATCGTCTGGGTGGCGGTATCGGTGCTGCGATAGCCGCCGTACAGCACCTTGCGCAGGGCGTCCGCCCGAGAAGTGGTCAGGTAGTTGAGGTAATCACCGCTCCATGTTCCCGGGCAGGTTTTCAGACTGGCCTTCGTGGTGTTCGACGAGGCGGTGAAATACCCGTTCGAGTAGGTGTAGCAGGTGAACGAGTCAAAATAGCCGAGGTAATCGATCGAGGGCTTGTAGCGGATATCGATCGTGCCATCGCCGTCCAGATCGGAAGCGTCGTTATAGGCCGGGAAGAACAATTTATGGTCCCGGCCAACCACCAACATATTCAAGGGTGGCACTGAGTTGTTGACGAATAACGGCACTTGCGCGGGCACTTGGCTCACGGCGGCCTGCGCCGTAGGGTGCGTCATCGCGCAGGCGGCCATGAGCGCTGCGACCAGCTTCACTGCTTTGGACGTGCGCAAGGCGGTCCAGTACTGGCGTGTGTTCATTAGTAATACCGGGCAATGACAGTGCGCAGGATAACGCGCGGGGTGGTCGTATCGCTGGTGCACAGTACCGTGGAGGCACAGGCATTGACTTCATAGTGGTGCGGGCCTTTGCCCGTCGCGAAATCATTTCCCTGGCTGGAACCGACCAAATTGCCGAGGTCCACGACGTACCACTGGACCCTGACGGCGTAGTTAGTCGTCACGCTGGTCACGTTATTGAGGTCACCTGTCGTGAAGCGCAGGGGCGTGTCTTTGCCAGCGGTCGCGGTGAGGTCTTTAAGCCCCCAGCGCACGCAAGAAGCGGCCGTGCATACGCTGTCCAGTGATGGCGCTTTGGTATAGCTGACACTGTTCTCGCCTATTCGCAATGCCCCTTCGGCGGCGTTGAACAGGGTCTTTTGGTTTTTCAGGTTGCCGGTGATGCGTGATTCCAGCGACACGCCCCGCATGCTCGACAGGGCCAGCAGCGTGATGATCAACAGCATCATGATTGCAACCAGTAACGTTGCGCCGGTCTGTCGATGACGACTCATCGATTGGCTCATCATATCGAGGCTCATTGCATCTGATTCCTCAACATGGTGGTGCCCTGAACGATCTGGTAGATCTGATTACCCTCAGCAGGCTTGGTCCCGAATCGTGCGTTCCATTCATCCAAAGCTTTCGATGTAGCTGTGGCTGAGTCGCGTAACGATGCGTTACCCGGGCTTTGCATCAACACCGAATAGCGCACGGCAAAAACAGTGTCGGTCGGGTTCGTGGCATAGCCGGTGACGGCTTTCTTTTCTTTCTGTCCGAACCCGTATTCGAAGTTCACCGCTGCAACGCCGGTGACCAGTTGCTGCGTCGTCGATCCGGACGTGCAACTGATCGAGTTGGTACCCCCGTCGAACCAGATTTTTTCGACCACGATCGGGTTGGCCTGCTGATATGGATTGAGTATGGTGTCCTGATCACCATTGCTCAATGCCGCGCCCTGGCAATTCACATCACCCTTGTTGGCGGCCTGGTAACGAATGCACAGCGAGGTCGCCGATACGGCGATGACCGATGTTCCATCAGGGAAGGTGCACCCTTGACCTGCGCCGAGTGGAAACGATGTGGTCGGCTTGCTTCGGTAGCCCGCCTTGGAAAGTTCCTGATTCAACACGGCGAGTGAGAACCGTGCGTTCTCCTGATTGCCCGATTGGCCTTGTTGAAACAAATAGCTTTTCTGGTTGTTGATGAAGATCTGAGTGACGCCGAGTATCAAAAACAGGCCGATGAGCATAGCGATCATCAGCTCGATCAAAGACAGTCCTCGTTGATGCCGTCGTAATCCGGCAAGCGTCGCTGGGTAATTCATTACAGGCGAGTCCTGATGCGGTAGGTGCAGGTGGTGTTTGTGCCAGTGACGTTCGGATCCATGCATTCCGCCGCAGATTTAACCGTCCAGGCGAGCTGAATTTCGATCTCGGTGTTGGTAGCACTGCTGGTGCCGCAGCCGGAGCTTGTCACGTCCCCCGGGATGACACTTCGGCAGATATAAAAAGCACTGTTGAGCAGGCCTTTTCCGTTCGGTAACGCGCGCCCCGCTTGGGCCGCCCAGCAGCCAATCTGCGCCGACAGCGTTGTAGGGGTCGGATTACAGCTGTCCGGAGCGGACGGGAAATCCGATCCCGGCGGCGTGATGCAGCCATTGGCCGTGGTACAGCTGCCAGCCGTGCGAATGATGTCGAGCAGGTCATCGGCCAGCATCATTGCCGTATTACGCTGCACCGAGTCCTGGGTATAAGGAATCGCCTTGCTTTGCAACGCGACCATGCCGAGAACGCCGATGGCTGTGATGAGCAAGCTCACCAGCACTTCGATCATGCTGAAGCCAGCGCTGAGGCGACGCGCGGACAAGCTCATCAGCAGCCACTCGGTTTGGTGGTGGAAGGGGCGGTAATGCGGCCGCTGGTTTGTAACGCAACGTACTGAGAAGCAACCGAGGTATCGGTCGGATAAAGAACCTGGAAACAGGCGGCTGTTGAGGCAGTGCCAGTGGACGAAAAGTCGACGCTGGTCGTTCCAGAGTTGATGGAGACACCGGTTTGTAAACCAGTGGCGCCGATCTGTCTCAGTACCGAGCCCGATCCCGTACCAGGCCCCAGTTTTACGATGATATTGGTCGTGTTGACCGCAGCGCTAATGTTCACCGTCGTACCCCGGGTCACTGCTTCTGCGCGCGCGTATTGCATCAGGTCATAGAACTCATCTGCGGCCGCTCTGACATTCATCCGATGCAGCAACCCCGAAAAACTCGGCATCGCAATCGCCGCGAAGATCCCCACGATCACTACCACCACCATCAATTCGATCAAGGTAAACCCGCCGCTCTTGTCCCCAAGCGGACCTTGCCAGCTGCGACGCGAGTTCGGGCGCGTAATGCCAGAGCTGAAATCCATCGAGGAAATTCCGTTTTACGTTCGAAATATGGTGATACTACTCAGGTTCGAAGTCGCTATGTAGTGGATGGTCGGGGATATTCGCCGGACCAGTGGCATGGTGATGTCGTCGAGTACTTTTGGGGGTCGATTTGTCTGCGATGTGGCAGGCGAAAATCGGCCTTGGGTTTCTCTTGATGATCGGGTTCTGCATGTCAGGGCAACGCGTGGTAATCGTCGGTGGTGGCGTCATTGGTCTGTTGACCGCTTTCAACCTTGCGGGCAGGGCGCAAAGCGTCGTGGTGGTCGAGCGTGCGGGGGTGGGGCAGGAGTCTTCTTGGGCGGGCGGCGGCATTGTGTCGCCGCTGTATCCATGGCGCTACAGCCCGGCGGTGACGGCGCTGGCGCATTGGTCGCAGGATTTTTATCCGCGTCTGGCCGAGCGGCTGCTCGACGCCACCGGGATTGATCCGCAAGTGCATACGACGGGGCTGTACTGGCTCGATCTGGATGATGAGCCGCAGGCGCTGGCGTGGGCGCAACGGTTGGACCGGCCGTTGCGTTCGGTGGACATTTCGGCGGTCTACGATGCCGTGCCCGTGATGGGCAGCGGTTACTCACGCGCCATTCACATGGCCGATATTGCCAACGTGCGCAACCCTCGGCTGGTGAAGGCGCTGAAAGCCGCGTTGCTGGCGCTGCCGAATGTCACGCTCCATGAGGATTGTGAGGTCAGCGAGTTCGTGCGTGATGACGACCGGGTCATCGGCGTGAGTACAGCGGCGGGCGACGTGCTGGGGGACAGCGTTGTGTTGGCAGCGGGGGCCTGGAGTGGCGATCTCCTCGCCAGGCTCGGGCTTGAATTGCCCGTCGAGCCCGTAAAGGGGCAGATGATTCTGTACAAGTGCGACGCGGGTTTTCTGCCGAGCATGATCCTCGCCAAAGGCCGCTACGCGATTCCGCGACGGGATGGGCACATCCTGATCGGCAGCACGCTGGAGTACGAGGGCTACGACAAAACCCCGACCGGCAACGCGCTTGAAAGCCTCAAAGCATCAGCTGTGGAGTTGATTCCAGCACTGGCCGACGCCGAAGTAGTGGGGCATTGGGCGGGGCTGCGACCGGGTTCGCCCGAAGGCATTCCGTTCATCGGCCCGGTGCCGAATCACCCAGGGCTGTGGTTGAACTGCGGGCATTTCCGCAACGGCCTGGTGCTGGCGCCCGCGTCGTGTCAGTTGCTGGCGGATCTACTGACAGGGGATGCGCCGATCATTGACCCAGCCCCGTATGCGCCAGACGGTCGTCTGTCTCATCAACCTGCTTGCAGCCGTTGAGGCGTCCCATACGATCATTCCCAAACCGGGAATGGTCGTATCCAATTTTTGACCTTGGACGGCCTTGGGTCACTCCAGTCCCAATTTCTTTAACCGGTACCTCATTGACCGGAACGTCAGGTTCAGCCGTTGGGCGGCGGCAGTTCTGTTCCAGCGCGTTTCCTCCAGCGCCTGAAGGATGAGCTTTCGCTCGATGCTTTCCAGATAGTCTTCCAGATTGTCGATGTCGGCGAGGCTAGGACCGTCCTGTTCTGAAGAGGTGGCGGGCTCGGCCAGACGCAGATCATCGGCGTTGATCTGGTCGTTTTCGCACAGCGTATGGGCCCGTTCGAGCATGTTTTCCAGTTCGCGAACGTTGCCGGGGAAGCGGTAGCCCTTGAGCGCGGCCAACGCTTGGGGTGTCAGCCGGGCAGCGGGCTGGTCGGCCTGTTCGGCCAAGCGGCGCAGGACATTGTTGGCGATGTCTTCAATATCTTCACGGCGTTCGCGCAGTGGCGGTACGCGAAGTTCGATGACGTTGAGGCGGTAGTAAAGGTCCTGGCGGAAACGCTGCGCCGCCACTTCGATGCTGAGATCCTTATGGGTGGCGCACAGGACGCGAACGTCCACCACCTGTTCCTGTTGCCCCCCCACCGGGCGCACGGATTTTTCCTGAATCGCGCGCAGCAGTTTCACCTGCATCGCCAATGGCAGGTCTGCCACTTCGTCCAGAAACAACGTGCCGCCGTTGGCAACCTGGAACAGCCCGGGCTTGTCTTCGTGGGCGCCGGTGAAGCTGCCTTTGCGGTGGCCGAAGAATTCGCTTTCCATCAATTCGGACGGGATGGCGCCGCAGTTGACTGGGACGAAAGGCTTGTCGATGCGCGGGCCTTGTTCATGGATCAGGCGGGCCACCAATTCCTTGCCGCTGCCGGATTCACCACTGATGTAAATGGGGGCCTGACTGCGTGCCAGTTTGCCGATCTGTTTGCGCAAGGCTTGCATGGGCGGCGACGTGCCGAGCAGGCGGTTATCAATGCTGTTTTCATTGAGCGGCGCCGTACGCAGACGCAACGCGCTCCCCACCAGTTCACGCAGTCGACTCAGGTCAACCGGCTTGGTGAGAAAGTCGAACGCCCCGGCTTTAAGGGCATGAATCGCAGTGTCGAGGCTGCCGAACGCGGTAATCATCGCCACCGGCACCTGAGCGTGGCGCTTCTGGATGTGCTGCACCAGCTCCAGGCCATTGCCGTCGGGCAGGCGCATGTCGGTCAGGCACAGGTCGAATGGCTCACGCGCCAACCAGTCCTGGGCTTCCTTGACATTCCGCGCGCTGCGAGTGTCGAGTTTCATCCTCCCCAGCGTGATCTCCAACAGTTCGCGAATGTCGGGCTCATCGTCGACGATCAGGATTTTTTGCCGTTGGCTCATGTTCAACTCAATTTGAACGGATGGGCGAAGGTGATCCGCATACAACTGCCACCACCTTCCCGTGGTGTGTAATCGAGGTTCGCCTGATTGCTTTCGCACAATTCTCGCGAAAGGTACAGTCCGAGTCCCGTGCCTTTGCTTTCGGTGGTGAAAAACGGCTCGAAGATTTTCGACAGATGCTCGGGGGCGACGCCGGGGCCGTCGTCCAGCACTTCAAGGCTTGGCAGGTCGCTTTGAACGTCATGAAACAGCCTGAGCCACACTTGCGCATGTTCATGTAACTGGCCGCTGTAACGCAGGCCATTCTGCACCAGATTGGTCATGACCTGCTGAAGCTGTTCGGCATCGATTCGGGTGGTCAGGGTGCCGAAGCCGATGTCCAGATGCACGGATTGGTCAGCAGGCAAGCGGCTGCGAAAGTCATCGACGAAATGCTCGAGCCACTGCCGGAGGTCGAGCAGGTGAGGTTCGGTCTGACGTCGCCGCGACAGCTGCAACACGTTTTCAATCACCAGATTCATCCGTCGCGATTGATCTTGAATGATCTGACTGAGACGTCGGTCCGGCGCGGCCAGCTCCTCGGATTCGAGCAGCAACTGGGCAGCATGGCTGATCGCGCCCAAAGGGTTGCGGATTTCATGGGCAATACCTGCGGTCAGCCGGCCGAGCGCGGCGAGCTTGAGTTGCTGGGCCTGCTGGGAAATTTGCGAGAGGTCGTCGAGAAACACGAGCGTATGCCGTTGCTGGCCTCGGGTCAGGGCAATGAAGCCGGGCCGCAGCACCGGGCCGATGGCGGAGGTTGTCATGCTGCGGGGGATCATCGACGAGTTGATCTGCCATTGCCGCAGCCGTTCGACCAATTGGGGCGAATACAGATCGATGGCCTCACCGAGCAGACGCTCGTGGCCCAACAGTGTCAGGGCGCTTTGGTTGGCCAGCAGCACCTTGTGATCGGCGTCCAGCACCAGAATGCCCGTTCGCATGCGTTGAAGTATCAGCGCGTTGAGTTCTTCGAGGTTATCGACGTCGGCGGCGCGTTGCTCGGCGATGTCCTCACTGACCTGCAAGCGCCTCGCAAGGGTTTGCACCAGCATCGCTGCCGCAAAACACAACGCCCCGAGAGACCCGGCCTGCACGAAATGGTTGGCCGCTGCGGGCTTGTGATAGCTGATATAGAACGTCAGGTAAATGATGCCGATTGCCGAGATGGCCGCGATCAGAAGGCCTATACGTTTGCGCAGCAGCACATTGCTGATCGCGACCGACGCGACGATCAGGTTACCGATGCCGCTCGGTGCGCCACCGCCTGCGTAAAACAGGGCGCAGAGCATGACTGCGTCGGTCAACGCCAGGGTGAACAGCTGCCCTTGGCGAGTGGGTCGTTCGAGCAGCACGACCACCAGAATGTTGAACACCAGGTACAGCCAGCAGCCGGTGCGAAACAGTTCGATGTCCGCCAGCTCAAGCAACTCGGCATCCAGACTGCTGGAAATCAGCAACACCAGAAGGATGCCGATGCTCAGGCGGTAGAGGTGATACAACCGCAGGATGCGTCGGGCCTGTGGGGTGGCCAGCGACAGGGTTTCAACGGTCACGGGCTGCAGGGCCCTGAAGCCGGTGCGCTTCGGTGCAATACCATTGCTGGTCCTGGCTTAGCGCTCGATCGCGGGGGACGTGAACGCCACAGTGTGCGCAACGCACCATGGGAGCGGCGTCGGTTTCGGGCGCAGCCGGTTTTGGCCGGGAGGCAGGGCCTTTGGTCAGGCGTTTGAAGAACCAGATCGCGGCCATGATCAGGACGACCCACATAATCAAGCGAATCATGTTTACCAGCTTAGTCAGTGAAGATGTCGCAGTGTAGCCAAGGCGCTGGCAAGCGCACAGTGAGCAACGCCGTCGCAGCGTGTCGGAAATGAAAAAGAGGTCCCGTAGGACCTCTTTCTGTGTGGCGCGGGCGCTGAGACGGGATCAGTCGAACAGGCCGAACGTCATGTAGCTGAAGATCGAGCGGCTTTTCGGCGTGCCGTCGTCGTCAGTGTTTTTGGTTTCTTCGGTCTGGTTCTCAGGCAGCAAGTCTGCCGGAATCGCTTCCTTGGCGTCTTGATACTGCTTGATCACGTCCTGGTTGGCGCGCGTTTCTCCCGGCGGCAGCGGAGGGCGGCTCTCGATCAGGCCCAGCGTCGCTTTCGACAGCCACGAACGGTTGTCCGGGTCCGGCGTGCGCGCGTTGAACTTGCCGTCGGCCAGTTGCGGGTGATCCGGGTAGTTGGCTTTCAGGACTTGCAGGCTGGTGTCGGCCAGATCGTCCAGGTGCAGACGCTGGTAGCCTTCGACCATCACCGCCAGGCCGTCGCCGACCGAAGGGGTTTCCTGGAAGTTTTCCACGACGTAGCGGCCACGGTTCACGGCTGCAACGTAGGCCTGACGGGTCAGGTAGTAGTCGGCAACGTGAATCTCGTAGGCGGCCAGCAGGTTGCGCAGGTAGATCATGCGCTGCTTGGCGTCAGGTGCGTAGCGGCTGTTCGGGTAGCGGCTGGTCAGTTGGGCGAATTCGTTGTACGAGTCGCGGGCGGCGCCAGGGTCACGCTTGGTTTGGTCCAGCGGCAGGAAGCGCGCAATGATGCCGACGTCCTGGTCGAATGAAGTCAGGCCCTTGAGGTAATAGGCGTAGTCGACGTTCGGATGTTGGGGGTGCAGACGAATGAAGCGTTCGGCGGCGGATTTGGCGGCTTCAGGCTCACCATTCTTATAGTTGGCGTAGATCAGTTCCAGCTGAGCCTGGTCGGCGTAGCGACCGAATGGGTAGCGGGATTCCAGCGCCTTGAGTTTTTCGCTCGCGCTGTTGTAGCTGTTGTTGTCCAGATCGGCCTGCGCCTGCTGGTACAGCTCGACTTCACTGAGGTTTTCGTCGATGACTTCTTTCTTCGAAGAACAGGCAACAGTAAGTCCGAGGATGGCTATCAGCAGCAGGTGTTTCACTTGCATGGCGGCTTGCGTCCCTATAACGGCCTGCTGTCTTGCGCAGGACCGTCCTGTTATGATGGGCGCCCCGTGGAACCCCCGGGACAAAAGACGCCGTATTTAACCACAAGCGCACAGCCGAAACCAAAGGCCAGTGCCACCTCCTAGTTTGAGCATGTCTGAGATCATTGAACTTCGCGCAGAGGTGCCGTCCGAATTGGGCGGTCAACGCCTCGACCAAGTCGCCGCCCAACTCTTCGCCGAGCACTCGCGCTCGCGCCTTTCCGCCTGGATCAAAGACGGCCGCCTGACTGTGGACGGCGGCGTTCTGCGCCCGCGCGACATCGTACATGGCGGCGCGGAGCTGATCCTCAAAGCCGAGCAGGAAGCCCAGGGCGAGTGGGTCGCCCAGGACATCGAGCTGGATATCGTCTATGAAGACGACCAGATTCTGGTGATCAACAAGCCGGCCGGTCTGGTTGTGCATCCGGCGGCAGGGCATGCCGATGGCACCTTGCTCAACGCGCTGCTGCACCACGTGCCGGACATCATCAATGTGCCGCGTGCTGGCATCGTGCATCGTCTGGACAAGGACACCACCGGTTTGATGGTGGTGGCCAAGACCATCCAGGCGCAGACCCAGCTCGTCACCCAATTGCAGAAGCGTACGGTCAGCCGGATCTACGAGTGCATCGTGATCGGCGTGGTCACCGCTGGCGGCAAAATCAACGCACCGATTGGCCGCCATGGCCAGCAGCGTCAGCGCATGGCCGTGATGGAAGGCGGCAAGCCTGCGGTCAGTCATTACCGTGTGCTGGAGCGTTTCCGGTCTCATACGCACGTGCGGGTCAAGCTGGAAACCGGTCGTACTCACCAGATTCGCGTGCACATGGCGCACATCAACTTCCCGTTGGTGGGCGATCCTGCCTACGGTGGTCGCTTCCGCATCCCGCCTGCAGCGAGCCAGACCATGGTTGAGTCGCTGAAACACTTCCCGCGTCAGGCCCTGCACGCGCGCTTCCTTGAGCTTGATCACCCCACCACCGGTCAGCGCATGAGTTGGGAATCGCCGCTGCCGGAAGATTTCAACTGGCTGCTGTCGTTGCTCAAGCAAGACCGCGAGGCGTTCATCGGATGAGCGAGTTCGTGGCGGACTGGCTGATTCCCGACTGGCCTGCGCCGGTGGGCATCAAGGCGTGCGTCACTACTCGCTCCGGCGGCGTCAGCGTGGCGCCGTTCGACAGTTTCAACCTGGGCGATCATGTCGATGATGATCCTGATGCGGTCGCGCAGAATCGTTCGACATTGACGACTGCGCTGAATGTTCAGCCCGCCTGGCTCAAGCAAGTGCACGGCGTTAACGTCGTCGAAGCGTTGCCTGCTCAGGTGATGCAAGCAGATGCCAGTTGGACCAAGACGCCGGGTACCGCCTGCACGATCATGACCGCCGACTGCCTGCCGGCGTTGTTCTGCCACCGACAGGGCACGCAGGTCGCAGCGGCCCATGCCGGTTGGCGCGGTTTGGCGGCGGGTGTGCTGGAGGCGGCGGTCGATAGTTTCGCCGATGCGCCTTCCGACATTCTCGTCTGGCTGGGGCCGGCCATCGGTCCCCAGGCGTTCGAAGTCGGCCCGGAAGTGCGGGAAGCCTTCATGGCGACCCATCCGCAGACGGCGGAGGCCTTCACGCCGAGCGTCAACGGTGGAAAGTTCATGGCCGATATCTACCAGCTGGCACGGCTGCGCTTGGCGGCCCATGGCGTGACGGCGGTGTACGGCGGCGGACTGTCGACGTACGACGATGAGCGTTTTTTCTCGTATCGTCGAGGTGCACGGACCGGGCGGTTTGCTTCGTTGGTGTGGATCGAACGCTGACCTGAGACGATTGCCATTCCTGTAGGAGTGAGCTTGCTCGCGATGGTGTCTGTCCAGTCAGTGCGACGATGGCTGGACGTGCGCGATCGCGAGCAAGCTCGCTCCTACAATGGAATGCATTGTGAATGGAGATATCGGTCCGTCTCCGCTGGCAAGCCCTGCTACTAGCGAGATATCCCCTTCATAAATCCCTCCCGCCAGCTAATGTTGTCCTGTGTCAAGCGTCCGCCGCTTGAATCCTGTTAAATCGGCCACATCTAAAGGCTATCTGGCAGGTTTTCTTCATTAAGGTGTGTTCATTGCTCCGGCCTGCCCATTAGGAAGGTGACCAATGCGTATTGACCGTTTAACCAGCAAACTTCAGCTTGCTTTATCCGATTCCCAGTCTCTGGCGGTGGGCATGGACCATCCCGCCATCGAGCCCGCGCATCTCATGCAGGCGCTGCTCGAACAACAGGGTGGTTCGATCAAACCGCTGCTGCTGCAAGTCGGCTTCGACATCAACAGCCTGCGCAAGGCGTTGAGCAAAGAACTCGACCAACTGCCCAAGATTCAAAATCCGACTGGCGATGTGAACATGTCGCAGGACTTGGCGCGTCTGCTCAATCAGGCTGACCGACTGGCCCAGCAGAAGGGTGATCAGTTCATCTCCAGTGAACTGGTGCTGCTCGCCGCGATGGATGAAAACAGCAAACTCGGCAAATTGCTGCTCGGCCAGGGCGTGAGCAAGAAAGCGCTGGAGAACGCCATCAGCAACCTGCGAGGCGGCGACGCGGTGAATGATCCGAACGCCGAAGAGTCGCGTCAGGCACTGGACAAGTACACCGTCGACCTGACCAAGCGCGCTGAAGAAGGCAAGCTCGACCCGGTGATTGGCCGCGACGATGAAATTCGCCGGACCATTCAAGTGCTGCAGCGCCGCACCAAGAACAACCCGGTGCTGATCGGTGAGCCTGGGGTGGGCAAAACCGCAATTGCCGAAGGTCTGGCTCAGCGCATCATCAACGGCGAAGTGCCGGATGGCCTGCGCGGCAAGCGTTTGCTGTCCCTCGACATGGGCGCGCTGATTGCCGGTGCCAAATTTCGCGGCGAGTTCGAAGAGCGCCTGAAAGCCGTGCTGAACGAGCTGTCCAAGCAGGAAGGGCAGATCATCCTGTTCATCGACGAGCTGCACACCATGGTCGGCGCAGGCAAAGCCGAAGGTTCCATGGACGCCGGCAACATGCTCAAGCCTGCGTTGGCGCGGGGTGAGCTGCATTGCGTGGGTGCGACGACCCTCAACGAATACCGTCAATATATAGAGAAGGATGCAGCCCTTGAGCGGCGCTTCCAGAAAGTGCTGGTGGACGAGCCGAGCGAAGAAGACACCATCGCGATTCTGCGTGGCTTGAAAGAGCGCTACGAGGTCCACCACAAAGTCGCGATCACCGACGGCGCGATCATCGCAGCGGCCAAGCTGAGCCACCGCTACATCACCGATCGGCAGTTGCCGGACAAAGCCATCGACCTGATCGACGAAGCCGCCAGCCGCATTCGCATGGAAATCGACTCCAAGCCTGAAGTGCTGGATCGTCTAGAGCGTCGCCTGATTCAACTGAAGGTCGAATCCCAGGCGCTCAAAAAGGAAGACGATGACGCTGCGATCAAACGCCTGGAAAAGCTTCAGGAAGAAATCGGCCGGCTGGAACGCGAGTACGCTGATCTGGAAGAAATCTGGACCTCTGAAAAGGCCGAGGTGACCGGTTCTGCGCAGATTCAGCAGAAAATCGAACAGTCACGCCAGGAGCTTGAAGCCGCTCGTCGTCGGGGCGATCTCAATCGCATGGCCGAATTGCAGTACGGGGTGATTCCCGATCTGGAGCGCAGCCTGCAGATGGTCGATCAACACGGCAAGCCGGAAAATCAACTGCTGCGCAGCAAGGTAACCGAAGAAGAGATCGCCGAAGTCGTGTCGAAATGGACCGGGATTCCCGTGTCGAAGATGCTCGAAGGCGAACGCGACAAGCTGCTAAAAATGGAAAGCCTGCTGCACCAGCGCGTCATTGGGCAGAACGAAGCGGTGGTGGCCGTGGCCAATGCCGTGCGTCGTTCGCGGGCGGGCTTGTCCGACCCGAATCGCCCGAGCGGCTCGTTCATGTTCCTCGGCCCGACCGGGGTGGGTAAAACCGAACTGTGCAAGGCGCTGGCCGAATTCCTGTTCGACACTGAAGAGGCGATGGTCCGCATCGACATGTCCGAGTTCATGGAGAAGCATTCGGTGGCGCGTTTGATCGGTGCGCCACCTGGCTATGTCGGGTACGAAGAGGGGGGTTACCTGACGGAGGCCGTGCGTCGCAAACCGTACTCAGTGATCCTGCTGGACGAGGTCGAGAAGGCTCACCCGGATGTCTTCAACATTCTGCTGCAGGTGTTGGAGGATGGGCGACTGACCGACAGCCACGGCCGGACCGTCGATTTCCGCAATACAGTGATCGTCATGACCTCCAACCTGGGCTCCGCGCGCATTCAGGAACTGGTGGGTGATCGTGAAGCGCAACGTGCGGCGGTGATGGACGCCATCAGCACACACTTCCGTCCTGAGTTCATCAACCGGGTCGACGAGGTGGTGATTTTCGAACCGCTGGGTCACGACCAGATTGCGGGAATTACCGACATTCAGTTGGGCCGTTTGCGTCAGCGTCTGGCCGAGCGTGACCTGGCTCTGGAACTCACGCCGGAAGCGCTGGAGAAGCTGATTGCGGTGGGCTACGACCCGGTCTATGGCGCGCGTCCTCTCAAACGTGCGATTCAACGCTGGATCGAAAACCCGCTGGCTCAGCTGATTTTATCCGGCGGCTTCATACCGGGCAGCACGATCAAGGGCACGGTGGAGAACGACGAGATCGCATTCGTCTGATCGCTTGCTTCTATATAGAAAACAAGAAAGGGCGTTTCCTACGGGGGCGCCCTTTTTCACGAGCGCCTGAAAAGGGGCTCTATCCTGCGTTTTTCGGGCCGCGCAGGCCTTCTCGAAAAAAAGTCGCAAATCATTGTCTTAAAAGCAATTTGGAGGGTTGACACCTGTTTCTGGGAATGTAGAATAGCGCGCCTCAGAGACGTGAACGCAGCGATGCAGACAGGTCAAAGGGGCTGAAAATGCAATAGATTCAGAGCGGTGGGTGCTTGATTCGTCTCGCACAGAAATACTGAATTTGTTGTGTTGAAGCGCGTCAAACGCTGCATCTGAAATTGATTGATTTGAAAGAATCGTTCCGTGATAGCTCAGTCGGTAGAGCAAATGACTGTTAATCATTGGGTCCCAGGTTCGAGTCCTGGTCACGGAGCCAATTTCCAGAGGTAGTACCGTCGGGGTATAGCGCAGTCCGG
>NZ_DDHJ01000002.1:68980-69198 GCF_002338065.1 Pseudomonas sp. UBA1879
AATCCCCTTACCCCGACCATTATTTGGGTCGTTAGCTCAGTTGGTAGAGCAGTTGGCTTTTAACCAATTGGTCGTAGGTTCGAATCCTACACGACCCACCATTTTTGGCTTCTCGGTCAGCCTTGAAGCCGAATCTTATTGATCTGATGCCAGTTGCATCAGGTCATGGGCAGCTCGGAGAGCAGCCTACAGTTTCATCGGGGTATAGCGCAGTCCGG
>NZ_DDHJ01000002.1:69319-251413 GCF_002338065.1 Pseudomonas sp. UBA1879
AATCCCCTTACCCCGACCATTTTTGTAAGCTTGAAAGTGCCTGGACCGAAGAGTAAACCTTCAAGTCCGGGCTTTTTTTTGTCTGCTGCTTTTGTCTTTCTTGATCCACCGCTTGCGCCGCCGTCAGTCATACCTGCTTCTCCGAGCCAACACGAAACTTGCGGGAGCAGCCGGAGGCACGAGGGTCGCGAGGGTGGTGGATTAGGCGACTTACCCGGTGGCAGGGTGCACCGCCTGTCACCCATCACTGCCTCCAGGACGCTTCGATCTGGGTTTTCAGGTCACTGGGGATAGGGGCGAAGTCCAGCGCGCGAGCCTGTTCCTGACCGCTTTCCAGGGTCCAGCGAAAGAAGTCCTGCACCGTTTTCTGCTGGTTGGGGTTCTTGGGCTGTTTGTACATCACGATGAATGTCGCGGCGGTCACGGGGTAAGCGTTTTCGCCTGGGGCGTTGAGCATCGAGACGTCAAAGTCCTTGGCGTTCTTCCAGTCTGCGGTAGCCGCTGCGGCCTGAAACGACTCGGTACTCGGTGCCACGAACTTGCCCGCGGCGTTCTGTAACAGTCCGAAATTCATACCTTGCTGCTTGATGTAGGCGAACTCGACATAGCCGATCGAGTTCGGCATTTTTTTCACGTACGATGCCACCCCCTCGCTGCCTTTACTGCCGATGCCGACTGGCCACTTAACCGACGTCCCTGCGCCGACTTTGCCTTTCCATTCTGCGCTGACAGTGGACAGGTAGCTGGCCCAATTGAAGGTCGTGCCTGAATCGTCCGAGCGATACACGACGTTGATGGCACTGTCCGGCAGTTTCAAATCGGTGTTAAGCGCTGTCAGGGCCGGGTCGTTCCACTTCTTGATGTTGCCCAAATAGATGCCGGCCAACACCGAACCCGTCAGCTTCAGCGTTCCAGTTTTGATCGACGCTACATTGATGACGGGAACGACCCCACCGATCACCGATGGGAATTGCTGCAGGCCCAACTTCTCCAGTTCGGCTGAATGGATCGGCATGTCTGTTGCGCCGAAATCCACGGCGCCATCTTTGATCTGAGCGACACCCGCGCCTGAACCCACGCTTTGGTAATTCACTTTCACGCCGGTTTTCTGATCGTAATCGGTGGCCCACTTGAACAGGACCGGATAGATGAACGTGGAACCGGCGCCCGTGACTTCCTGGGCTGCAACAGCGCTGGCGGACAGGGACAGATTGAGCGCAATGCCTAGACCGCTGGCCAGCATCATTCGGGACAGTTGAAACATGGATGACTTCCTGTGATCGAGCGACATCGGGTGTGATGTCTTAATGGGATCACAGTAATCAGCACATTTTTATGACAAGGCGTTGCCGGAAGCCGCTGTCCGCGCGGGATGCGCATTCCCATGACCCGGTATAGACTCCAGACAGTCTTTTCTGGGGCGGCGGAATTTATGAAAGCGTCAGTTTCTCCGTATGAAAAAGAGCGCCTCGAGGCGCTGCACAGTCTGGAAATACTCGATACGCCCGCCGAAGCTTCTCTTGATCGGATCACTCGGCTGGTGGCAAGGGTGCTCGATGTGCCCATCGCCCTTGTGTCGTTGGTGGATGACGATCGGCAGTGGTTCAAGTCCCGCCAGGGTCTGGACGCGACGGAAACGCCGCGAGAACTAGCCTTCTGCGCCCATGCCATTTTGCAGGCCACGCCGCTGGTGGTTCCGGATGCGGCCGAAGACGAACGCTTCCGCGACAACCAGATGGTCACTGGTGCCCCTCATATTCGCTTTTATGCCGGCGTACCCATTCGCACCAGCAAAGGCTTCGCGCTCGGTACGCTGTGCGCCATCGATGAACGACCCCGGCAACTGACGCAAGACGAACTGGAGATCTTGCGTGAGCTGGCTGACATCGTCAGTCGTGAAATGCAGTTGCGGGAAAATCTGATGCTGGCGCGTTTGCAAAAGAACCGTTCTGACGCGCTGATGAGAGCCAGCGAAGCCGGGTATCGGTCGATGTTTGAGCTGGCCTCAGTGGGGATCGCACTGGTGGCCCCCGACGGCGGCTGGATCAGCGTCAACTCGGCCTTGTGCGAGATCATTGGCTACACGCCCGATGAGCTCAAAGACCTGACGTTTCAGGACATCACCCATCCGGACGACCTGAACACCGACATCGAATTGCTCACCCAACTGATCGACAACAAAATCGATCGCTATCAGCTGGAAAAGCGCTACCTGCGCAAGAACGGTCAGCCGGTCTGGATCAACCTTAGCGTCACCAAAAAGCTGTCTGAAGACGGGGATCTCGAGTATTTCATCTCCATCATCGAGAACATTCAGTCACGTAAAGAGCTAGAGCAGGAGGCGCGCCATGATGCGCTCACCGGCTTGTTCAACCGCCGTGCGCTGGACGCCATTCTGCCGATTGCCCAAGCACGCTCGGACCGATCAGGCTTGCAACTGGCGCTGATGTTCATCGACCTGGATGGCTTCAAGGCTGTGAACGACACCTTCGGCCACGACGCGGGCGACGATCTGCTGCGGGCCGTCGCGACGCGCTTGCAAAGCTGCGTACGTCGTACCGACAGCCTGATACGCCTGGCGGGCGATGAATTCATCGTGATTCTCGAAGGCATCGTGCCGGGCGTTGACGAGGCGAGGGAGGTGGCGAAGAAGCTGATCGCCGCGATTGCTGAGCCGATCATCCTCAAAGGTGGCGTGATTCGCACCAATGCCAGCGCCGGGTTTTCGATGTACGAACCCGGCTCCGGCAAAGCCCCCGACGAACTGATGCGCGAAGCAGACCGCTGGATGTACAAGGCCAAACATTCGGGGAAAGGGCAGGTGATGCCGTAAGTCGGTATGTGCTCGTCCGAGGTATGGAGCAGTGCCGCATCGCGCTACCTCGGCAAGCCTATGCCTTCGGCAGAAGCGCGTCCGCCGCATATGCGCGGCGGACCCTGGACCAACATCAGTGCAGCTTCATCCTTGGCTCGGTTCCGCGTCCGATTCGGCTGCCGAGCATCAGCATCGCCGTGCGGAACATTCCGTACAACGCCATCTGGTGCATGCGGTACAGCGAGACATAAAACATCCGCGCCAGCCAGCCCTCCAGCATCACGCTGCCCGTGAGGTTGCCCATCAGATTGCCCACTGCTGAAAACTTCGACAGCGAAATCAGCGAGCCGTAATCCTTGTAACGGTACTCCGGCAGCTCGCCACCTTCTATGCGCAGCCTCAACGATTTCACCAACAACGATGCCTGCTGGTGTGCTGCTTGAGCGCGTGGCGGCACGTTTCGGTCCGAGCCTTTTTGCGGACAGGCCGCACAGTCGCCGAACGCAAAAATATTGTCGTCGCGGGTGGTTTGCAGCGTCGGGCGCACCTGCAGCTGATTGATCCGGTTGGTCTCAAGCCCCGCAATGCCCTCCAGAAACGCGGGAGCGCGAATCCCTGCCGCCCATACCTTCAACGTCGCAGGAATGACCTGGCCGGTTGCGGTCACCAGACCTTCCGCCGTCACTTCACTGACGGCTGAGTTGGTCAGTACGGTGACGCCCAGTTTCTCAAGGGTTTTATGCACCGGGCCGCCGATACGCTCGGGCAACGCGGGCAATACGCGAGGGCCTGCTTCGATCACGGTGATGCGCAGGTTTTCCGGCTTGATCTGCCCGAGGCCATACGCTGCCAACTCGTGGGCCGCGTTGTGCAGCTCGGCGGCGAGTTCAACCCCCGTCGCGCCCGCGCCGACGATGGCCACGTTGATTTCTTCGGTGGCTGCGAGCTCAGTGGCGTGGGCGCGCAGATAGCGGTTCAGCAACTGCTGGTGAAAGCGTTCGGCCTGCTTGCGCGTGTCCAGAAACAGGCAGTGCTCGGCCGCACCTTTGGTGCCGAAATCGTTGGTCGTGCTGCCGACAGAAATCACCAGCGAGTCGTAACCCAGACTGCGCGCCGGGACCAATTCGTTGCCGTTTTCGTCCAGAGTGGCAGCGAGGTGGATCTGTTTGTTCTCGCGATCCAGGCCTTGCATCCGACCCAACTGAAACTGGAAGTGGTTCCACTTGGCCTGCGCCACGTAGTTCAGCTCGTCCTCGTAGGAATTGAGCGAACCGGCGGCGACTTCGTGCAGCAACGGTTTCCAGATGTGAGTCAGATTGGCGTCCACCAGCGTGACGCTGGCCGTGCCTTTCTTGCCGAGGGTTTTACCCAGACGGGTAGCCAGTTCCAGACCACCGGCGCCTCCGCCGACGATCACAATACGATGAGTCATGGGGATATCTCATAAGGCTTAAGGAATTCTCAAATGGGGTTATCCGCGCGAGCGCCAGGCAGCTCATAGCGACAGACAGCTCAGTAAATGGCTCGACCGGCCCAACCCGATTACCACGACGAGCACCACCCCAAGGAGCAGCCAAGGCCCAAAGGCCGGCGCTCGACTTGATGCTGAGGCGCTTCACGGTACTGTTCGACATGTGTCTGGTCGTCGGGGTTCAGGTGACGGTTCATAAAGCCTCGTCATGACGTTGACCGACGTCATTCGACGGCGGCCTGCAGTGCGGTAACTTCGCCGAGGGCCGCAGCCCTCAACGGTGATCAACGAGCAATGCCGCTTTGTAACATTCATGCGGACATTGCGCCATCACAGGCTGATCCCCACATCGAACACCACGCTACGCCCGAGGTTCGTGCGCAGGAAATCAGGCGCATCGGGGTGCGCGAACAGCACGCGGGCGAAGGTCGGGCCGACCAACGAGAGCGACCGCCAGCCCTGGCGCAAATATTCGGTGGGGGGAGGGAAGTGGCTGTTCAGGTCCAGCACCTCGCGCTTGAGGCTGGCGAACGCGATGATGTCCAACTCGCCCAGGTCCAACCCGCGCTCCCGATAGTTGTGGGCTTTTTTGCGCAGCGTCGGTGCCAGACGACGCAGCAACTCAGAGGCAGGAATGCGCTTGGGCTTGGCTTCGCGCCGCACCAGTTGACTCAGCGAAAACGCACTGCGCCGCCGTTGCAACTCCTCGCGCCACTCATCATTGAGCCGCCGCCCCTCGTCGAGCACGAAAAACACCTCAAAACACGCATCGCGAAACAATACGTCGGGCGGTTCCTGCCCGGCCGGCAGAAAGTCGTCAGCACGGTGGGGAATGTTCAGGCCTTGCAGCAAGCGTTGGCACACCCAACGCTCACGTTCCCATTTACGCGCATTGGACAGGAACGCATTGGCCTGCTCGGCCTGTATCGTCAGTAGACGGAGGTAATCGGAGTCGTCCATGGGGGAGAGCTTAGCGCTCTGGTGTGAAGATGAAACGTCCGGTGGAACATAAAGTTGAAGGCTCTGGTTCTGGCTTTCGATTCTGGCCGAACGCCGTGGGATCAAGCGTGCTCCCGCGCCCTCTGCACAGAAGCCTATCGCGTGCGCCTAAAATCAGGATTACACATCCCGCTGTTTCCTGAATTGCCCCGGCGGCATCCCATGGGCGTGACGAAACCGCCGTGAAAAGTACGCCTTGTCTGCAAACCCGCACAGTCGCGCAACTTCACCGACGGGTTTGCTGCCGTTGAGCAACAAGGTGCGTGCCAGGTGCATGCGGCGTTCTAGCACCAGTTCGCTGAAGGTCTTGCCGACCTCTTTGCGTAACCAGTGGGTCAGGTAATTGGGTGAAAGGAACGCGGCTGACGCGGCTTTTTTCAGGCTCAGGTCGGGGTCGCCGAGGTTTTTGCGCACGTATTCGGACATGCGCGCCAGTGCGTCGCGCCGGCTGCGCTCGGCGGCGTTATCGTCGGCCAGCAGTTTGATGGGCTCGGCGTAGAGCGCGCAGACCGTACCGATCAATTGCAGCAAACACCCCTTGAGGATTTCCCGCGTGCCGAATTGGCGGTTCTGGTCCAGCGTACGCATGCGGTCAAGCAGGTGCTGAATCTGCACGAAGTGATCAGCGTCGAGAGTGAAGTCCAGATGCTCTTGAAATCGAAACGGCGACAGCTCGGGCGCCAGTGCAATCGCCACGTCTTCGAGGTCCAGCGGATCGCATTGCAACTGGGGCAGCAGAAACGTCTGAGCAAAGTTGATCAGCAGAAAATTGCCTTCGGGCGGGTGCGGAATCAGGTGCAGTTTGTGCGGCAGGATGAACGCCAGCGTGTTGCGTGGAAACGGCCGGACGACGCCGCCAATGTGCTGCACCGTGTCGCCTCCCAGATTGATCTGAATCTGGAAATACTCGTGCCGGTGAGGCGCGGTTTCCGGCTTGCCTTCAGTCTTGCCCCGGATGTAGAAATCCGGCCGCTCGCTGCGTTGCTGCATGCCGAAAGTGGGGATGCGATTAGCAGAGTCCATCGTGGTAGTCCTCAATCGTCTGCCATCATTGTCAGTTGTCATACGACAGCATTCAAAATCTTTCTGTTCATGAACCCGGATATTTTTGTCCAAAAAAAGCCTTCCGCATCAGGCAAAAAAAACCGCTCTATCTCAAGGGTTTCGTCAGTCTTCGCACGAAAGTTTTTGGTCGCGGGCGCTCACTTTTTTTTGGACATTTCATTACGCGGGCGCTCTGAAATCCAAAAACGTTCTAAGCCGCGTCTTGTTTAAAACATGTCGTACGATAACTTAGGAAGCGCGCTTCATCACTCGATTCCAATAAAAACAATGAGGAATTCTCATGTCGAGCAACCCTGATATTCAGGCGATCGATGCTGCCGTGGCCGCGCCGATGGCCGCCGCTCCCGCACGTCCCACCTCCCATCGGCGCTGGTTCATGCTCTCGCTGTTGTTGATCGCGACGATCATCAACTACGTGGACCGGGTCAACATTTCCATCGCTGCGCCCTTCATGGCCAAGGACCTGGGACTCGATAAAGTCCAGATGGGCCTGATCTTCTCCGCGTTTGCCTGGACTTACGCTTTCGCGCTGGTACCGGCCGGTTTCATCGCCGACCGCTTCGGCTCCCGACTGACGTACGGCGTCTCACTGATCTCCTGGTCTGCCGTCACTGTTTGCCAAGGGTTGGCAGGCGGTTTCACATCGCTGTTCGGCCTGCGACTGGTGATCGGCGCCATGGAAGCCCCGGCGTTCCCGGCCAACAGTCGTGCCGTCACGGTCTGGTTCCCGGCCCGGGAAAGGGGCATGGCCAGCAGCATCTACGTCTGTGGTCAGTATCTGGGAACAGCGCTGTTCACCGGCCTGCTGCTATGGCTGGCGACGACCTACGACTGGCGTCACGTGTTCTACAGCACCGGTATCGTCGGGATTCTTTTTGGCATCGCCTGGTTGTACCTCTACCGCGATCCGCTGAGCTGCAAAAAAGTCAGCAAGCAGGAACTGGAGTACATCGAAGCGGGCGGCGGCCTGGTCAAAAGCAGCCAGGACAAAAATAAATTCAAATGGGCGCAGATCGCCGAGCTGTTTCAGTACCGGCAAGTGTGGGCCATTTGCATTGGCAAATTCGCCAACACCTCGGTGCTGTATTTCTTCCTGACCTGGTTCCCGACGTACCTGATCGAAGAGCGTCATCTGACCATGGTGAAAGTCGGGATCTTCGCAATTCTGCCCTTCATTGGCGCAACGGTCGGCGTGCTGTTGGCAGGCATCGTTTCCGACTGGCTGATTCGCCGCGGTGTCTCGCTGTCCTTTGCCCGCAAGCTGCCATTGGTAGTGGGTTCGGCGCTCGGCATGTCGATCATGCTGGTGAACTTCACCGACTCCAACACCGTGTGCATCGTGCTGTTGACCGTCGCGTTCTTCGCCCAGGGCATCGCGTCCGCTTCGTGGGCGGCGGTCTCCGAAATCGCGCCTAAAGAGCTGATCGGCCTGACCGGTGGCGTCACTAGCTTGGCGGCAAATATCGGTGGCATCGTGACGCCGATCGTCATCGGCCAGATCCTTCACGTGACAGGTGGTTTCGCCTGGGCGTTCTGGTTCATCGGCGGTCTGGCGTGCATGGGCTCTCTGTCTTACTCGCTCTTGCTGGGCCGCATTTATCGCATCCAACTCAAGGCTCGGTAAGCGTTACGAATGTGTGTGTGACCTTCTGCCGATCTGGGCAAAGGCGTACGTGAGTGCGCCTTTTTTATGCCCGCGACATTGAGGGTTTTAGTCCAGCGCTAACACGGTTTTGTCCAACTTTCAGGCGTTTCGATCCCGTAGTCTCTGGTTAAAACGGTAATCCCTGTAGCAGTGAGCTTGCTCGCTAAAGCGGCGTAGAGGTCGATGCATGTGGACACAGTCAGATGGCATCGCGAGCAAGTTCACTCCTGCAGGGCGTCATGAAAACCGACGATCACCCCCTCCGGGCCCAAGGGAATTTCCATGAACAACTTTGTCTTTGACCCCCCGCGTATTCACAGCCTGCCTGTGAGCGGTAGCGACGCGCGCTTTCCTGTCGCCCGCGTGTTCTGCCTGGGCCGCAATTATTACTGGGGCGACACCCTCAACGCCGTGCGCGAAGTCCCGGCATTCTTCATGAAGCCCGCGACGTCGGTAATCGACGCCGTCGGTGAGCTGGATTTTCCGACCCAGACCGAGCAGTTCTGTCACGAAATCGAACTGGTGGTCGCCGTCGGCAAAGACGGCTTCGAGATCAGCGAGGCGCAGGCTCTGGACCACGTCTGGGGCTATGCCGCAGGCCTGGACCTGACCCGGCGCGATCTGCAAATGGCGGCCAAAGCGGTCGGCAACCCGTGGGAGCCTGCGAAGGCGTTCGACGGTTCTGCGCCGATCACGCCGATCAAGCCCGCCACTGCTGACGGCCATCCGACACAGGGCGCGATCTGGCTCAGGGTCAACGGCGTCGAACGTCAGCGCTCGGACCTCGACAGCCAGATCTGGTCAGTGAGCGAAATCATCAGCCAGCTTTCCCATTCCGTCGGCCTGCGCGCCGGAGATTTGATCATGACCGGCACACCGCCTGGCGTCGCAGCGCTTCAGACGGGGGACGTGATCAACGCGGGCATCACCGGCATCGGCGAACTGGAAATGCGCGTCGGCAGCCGTCGCTGACTGACCCGCGCCACACGCAATCAGACACGCAACAGGAGAACAATAATGACTGAACAATCCCTCGCAAAAATCGCTTTGGTCACCGGCGCAGGCAGTGGCATCGGTCGCGCCGTGGCACTGGGGCTGCTGGAAGACGGCTACAAGGTCGTCGTCACCGGACGCCGCATCGAACCGCTGGAAGAACTCGTGGCCCTCGCCCGCGAGCAGGGCGGCGAAGCGCTGGCGGTCTCCACCGACGTGCGCGATCCGGCCAGCGTCGACACGCTGTTCGCGACCATTGACGAGGTTTACGGCCGACTCGACGTTGTCTTCAACAACGCGGGTGTCAACGCTCCTGCGGTGCCGATGGACGAGTTGCCGGTCGAGAAATGGCTGAGCGTGATCGACACCAACGTCACCGGCGTTTTCCTCTGCAGCCGTGGCGCGTTCGGCTTGATGCGCAAGCAGTCGCCGCAAGGGGGCCGGATCATCAACAACGGTTCGATTTCCGCCCATGTGCCGCGGCCGTTCACCGCGCCGTACACGGCCAGCAAACACGCGGTGTTGGGCCTCACCAAGAGCCTCGCGCTGGATGGCCGCGAATTCAACATCGCTTGCAGCCAGATCGACATCGGCAACGCATTGACCGAGCTGTCGGTGCGCATGACCAAGGGCGTGCGCCAGGCCAATGGCTCGATAGCGGTAGAGCCGATGATCGACGTCAAACACATCGCCGACGCCGTGCGCTACATCTCGGCGCTGCCACTGTCGGCCAACGTGCTGAACATGACCGTCATGGCGACCAACATGCCTTTCGTGGGCCGTGGTTGATCCTTTTTGCCTTCTGATGCAAGCGAGACTTCGATGAAACCTGAAATCCTGCAACTGAGCCCGATCCTCATCCCCGACATCAACGCGCGGTTGAATGCGCTCTACACCGTGCGCCCGTATTTTCAACAAACCGACAAGGCGGCGTACCTGGCCAAGCACGGCGCTCACATCCGCGGCGTTGTCACGGGCGGACATACGGGCATCACGCGGGCGGTGATGGAGCAACTGCCCAAGGTCGAGGTGATCGCGGTCAATGGCGTTGGAACCGATGCCGTCGATCTGGCGTACGCCCGTGATCGCGGCATTCGCGTGACTGCAACGATTGGCGCGCTGACCGAAGACGTCGCGGACCTCGCCATCGGCCTGTTGATCTCGGCCTGTCGCGGGTTGGGAACAGGCGACCGCTACGTGCGTTCCGGCGAGTGGGCCAGAACCGCTACGCCACTGGTGCCGTTGCCTTTGGCGCGTCAGTTCAGCGGCATGCGCGTGGGCATCGTGGGGCTGGGGCGGGTCGGGCGTGCCGTGGCCACCCGAGCCGCGGCGTTCGGGTGCCCGATCCGCTACACCGACCTCAATGCAATGAGCGACGTGCCTTACACCTTCGTCAGCGATCTGGTGGAGCTGGCCCGTCAAAGCGACGCACTGATCGTCGCAGCGGCAGCCGACAAAGCCAAAGGCATCATCAACGCCCGGGTGCTGGAAGCGTTGGGCGCGCAGGGGTATCTGATCAACGTCGCGCGGGGCAGCCTGGTCAACGAGCCAGACCTCGTCGCCGCCTTGCAATCGGGATTAATCGCTGGCGCCGGGCTGGACGTGTTCGTCGATGAGCCAAACGTGCCCGACGTGTTGTTCGGGCTGGAAACCGTCATCCTCCAACCCCATCGCGCCAGCGCCACCGTGCAGACGCGTACCAAGATGGGCGAGATGGTATTGGCGAGTCTGGCGGCAGTTCTGGAGGGTAAGGAGCCGGTTGGCGCCGTCGCATAGATTTTGCCGACTCCGCTGGTCATTCCGGAGCCGGCTTGCTGGCGAAATCGGTGCATGAGTCATCTCAACTGTCACTGGCTCGCCGCATTCGCCAACACGCCGGCCCCGACGCCCTTCGGGCAGAATCAAAACCTCGCCGACCCCAACGCCAGTTCCGCGACCAGAAAATCAATGAACGCCCGAGTTTTCAATGGCACTCGGCGCGCCGAGGGGTACACCGCATTCACCGAAATCGCCGGGGCCTGCCAGTCGGTCAACACCGCCTGCAAGCGCCCCTCCGCCACGGCTCGTTCGACGATGAAGTTGGGCAACAACGCGATGCCCATTCCCCCCACCGCCGCCTGAGCCAGAATGTCGCCATTGTTCGCGTGCAACGGCCCACTGACCGTGACACGTTGCGTCTCTTTGCCGTTGCACAGTTGCAGGCTGATCCCGCTTTGCAGGTAGCCGTAACTGAGAAAAGGGTGATTCGCCAGGTCTTTCGGCGTCTGCGGCGCGCCATGTTTGGCGAGGTATCCAGGCGACGCGACCATCAGCCGAGGCGCGGGCGCCAGCGATCGCGCCACCAGCGAGGAGTCCGGCAGACTGGCGATGCGGATCGTCACGTCAAAGCCGCCTTTCACCGGGTCGACCTGTTGATCGCTGAGCACCACCTGCAACTCGACATTCGGGTGCAGCGCATTGAACCGCGGAATCAACGGCCCCAGCCGACTCAGTCCGAACGACATCGGCGCGTTGACCCGCAACACCCCGCGAATCTCGCCCATGCCCGTGCGCGCCCGTTGTTCGGCTTCGTCCAAAGCCGCAATGACATCGCGACAGGCGTCGTAGTACTCCGCCCCGGCTTCAGTCAGATGCAGGCTGCGCGTTGTGCGTTGCAGCAACTGCACGCCAATCGCCTCTTCCAGCGCCTGAATCTGTTTGCTGACTTTCGAGCGCGGTACGTCCAGCGCGCGGGCAGCTGCAGCGAACCCGTTAGCACCTACGGTGGCAACAAACGCGCGCATGCATTCGATGCGATCCATGAGCGTTCCTATTTTGGAAACAATGAGTCTCAATTCTAAGGGATTGTCCCGATACCGCCCAGTCCGTAGATTGGCCCCCAAGCCAGCAAGCAAACAGCGCAACGCGCTCTAGCGGCTAACCCTACGACCCTTATCGAATCCAGAGGAACATGCCATGTCTATCCGCGAACTGCTGAACCCGACCAATGCTGCACTGATTCTGATCGACCACCAGCCTCAGATGGCCTTCGGCGTGCAGTCGATCGATCGCCAAACCTTGAAGAACAACACCGTGGGCCTGGCCAAAGCCGCCAAAATCTTCAACGTGCCAACGATCTACACCTCGGTCGAAACCCAGAGCTTCAGTGGTTACATTTGGCCAGAACTGCTGGCCGTGCACCCGGACCAACAGCCTATCGAGCGCACCTCGATGAACTCCTGGGAAGACAAGAAACTGGTCGACGCCGTCAAAGCGACCGGTCGCAAGAAGCTGATCATCGCCGCCCTTTGGACCGAGGTCTGCCTGAACTTCCCAACCCTCGACGCACTGGCGGAAGGCTACGAGGTTTACATCGTCACCGATGCTTCGGGCGGCACCACCAAAGAAGCCCACGACATGTCTGTGCAACGCATGATTCAGGCAGGCGCGGTCCCAGTGACCTGGCAACAAGTGCTGCTCGAATTCCAACGCGATTGGGCACACAAAGAGACTTACGAAGCGGTCATGCAACTGGTGCTCGAACACAGCGGCGCCTACGGCATGGGTGTCGACTACGCCTACACCATGGTCCACGGCGCACCACAGCGTCAGGTGAGCTAACTCACACGGTTTGGTGAAGCTTCCTACCCGATGGCGCGAATGAACCTGCGCCATCGTCACAGTGGTGGTGTCCAGCTTGGAGCCGATTCTGTAGGAGGCGCCGGAGGCACGACGACAGCGATCTGGTCCACGGCGCACCACAGCGTCAGGTGAGCTAACTCACACGGTTTGGCAAAGCTTCCCACCCGATGGCGCGAATGAACCTGCGCCATCGTGGCAGTGGTGGTGTCCAGCTTGGAGCCGATTCTGTAGGAGACGCCGGAGGCACGACGGCAGCGATCTGGCGCGAAGCGGCAGCAAATCCAGCGAATACGCTGCCTCTGACACCCCTGCGATCAATGCTGCTTCGGCTCGAATTCTCCGGAAAACAACTCATCCTCCGCGTCCGGCGCCACTGGAATCGCATGCTCTTCCGACGCCCACGCGCCCAGATCGATCAGTTTGCAGCGGTCAGAACAGAACGGTCGAAATTTGCTCTCGGGCGTCCATTCGACAGGCGCCCCGCAGGTTGGACAATCGACGGTCATTGGTTGGCTCATCATTGGCCTCCACGCAAAGTCAGGTAAAAGTGATGCAGTCGCTCGACCTCGCTTCTCAGCCAGATCGGGTCGCGGTCGTTGACGATCACATCGTCTGCCCGACTCAGTCGCTCCTCGCGACTCGCCTGCGCCTTGAGGATCGCCCGGACCTGCGCCTCGTTGGTCTTGTCGCGAAGCACTGTGCGCTCGATCTGCACCGCCTCCGGCACATCGATCACCAACACACGTTGCACCATCTGATGCTGCGTTGTTTCAAGCAACAGCGGCGACACCAGAATCGCGTAGGGCGACTCAGCGCGGGCCAGGTATTGGCGGATTTCCTCACGAATCAACGGGTGTAGGAGCCCTTCGAGCCAGACCCGCTGCTGAGGGTCATTGAAAATCAGCTCTCGCAACGCGCCACGGTTCAGCGTGCCATCGGCCTGCAGCACACCTTCACCGAAATGCTCGGCAATCTGCGCCAGGGCAGGGCGCCCAGGCTCAACCACCCAACGCGCGGCATTATCGGCATCCACCAAATGAACGCCCAGATCGACGAAACACTGCGCCGCCGCACTCTTGCCGCTGCCAATGCCACCCGTCAGGCCTAGGATCCAGGGGGTTGCAGGTTGCTGCGTGTGAGGAGAGGTCATCTGAAGCCAGCGATCTGCAAATATGAAGTCGTTATTTGATCACCCCAGAGCAAGGCGATCCACCCCGCAATCGCCAGATACGGCCCGAACGGGATCGGCGTACTCGTCTCGACATTGCGCAAACGCAGCAAAATCAGGCCTAACACCGCGCCGACAATCGACGACAACAAAATCGTCAACGGCAAAATCTGCCAGCCACCCCAAGCGCCCAGCATCGACAGCAACTTGAAATCGCCATAACCCATGCCTTCCTTGCCCGTGATCAGCTTGAACAGCCAAAACACCCCCCACAACACCAAATACCCCGCCACCGCGCCCCACAGCGCATCGGAAAGCGAAGCGAAAAGCCCGAACGCATTGACGATCAACCCCAACCACAGCAGCGGCAACACAATTGCATCCGGCAGTAATTGGTGATCGGCGTCGATCAAACTCATCGCCAACAACCCCCAACTTAACACCAACACTGCGCCCGCCTGCCAACCGAAACCGAAATGCCAGGCGACATACGCCGACATTACCCCGCACGTCAGCTCGACCAGCGGATAGCGTTTGCTGATCGGCGCCTTGCAGCTCGAACACTTCCCGCCCAAAACCAGGTAGCTAATGACCGGCAGATTCTCCCATGCGCGGATCTTGTGCGAACAATGCGGGCATCGGGAGCGGGGGAGGAGGAGGTTGAAGGTTTCCGGCGTGGGTTCTGGAGGGAGCTCCAGCACTTCACGGGCCTGGGTTTTCCAGTCGCGCAGCATCATTTTTGGGAGACGGTAAACGACGACGTTGAGGAAACTGCCGACGAGAAGACCAAGGATTAACGCACAAACGGCGAAGGCCAGCGGGGAGCTGGCCAGGAAGTCGGGGAGGGACATGGTTAGACGACGTTTCCGAGCTGGAAGATGGGGAGGTACATGGCCAGAACAAGGCCACCGACGACCACACCCAACACCGCCATGATCATCGGCTCCATCAGGCTTGTCAGGCTGTCGACCATGTTATCGACTTCGTCTTCGTAATAAGTAGCAACCTTGTCCAGCATCGAATCCAGTGCGCCCGATTCTTCCCCGATGGAGGTCATCTGCACGGCAAGCATCGGAAACACGCCAACACTGCGCATCGAAAAGTTCAGTTGCATGCCGGTGGAGACATCTTGCTTAACCTTGATCACTGCATTTCTGAAGACAACGTTGCCAGTTGCTCCTGCTACTGAGTCCAAGGCTTCGACCAGAGGAACGCCAGCGGCAAAAGTTGTGGCGAGTGTGCGCGCGTAGCGAGCTACGGCGGATTTGTAAATCAACGGCCCGATGACGGGAACTTTTAAGAGCGCTTTATCCATCCAGTCCCGAAACTTCTCGGAGGTTTTATAGGCTCTCCCAAAGGCGAATATCACAAATACAAGCCCAGCCAAGATGAAATACCAGCTGTCTTGGACAAACTGAGAAAGAGCGACAACCATCTTTGTAAAAGCTGGCAGATCTGCGCCAAAACTCGTGAAAATCGCCTGAAATTGAGGGACAACTTTGATCAGCAGAATTCCCGTAACGATGACCGCAACGATAAGAACGGCGATTGGGTAAGTCATGGCTTTTTTGATTTTGGCCTTGAGCTTTTCCGTTTTTTCTTTATAGGTCGCTACGCGGTCCAACAGTGATTCCAATGCACCTGCCTGCTCGCCTGCGTCGACAAGGTTGCAAAACAGATCATCAAAATATTGAGGTTTTCTTCTTAACGCCGTTGCGAAACTATTACCCGCTGCCACTTCCTGTTTCAGATCATCAACCAGCTTCCGCATGTTTGGGTTTTCGGAGCCTTCGGAAATTATATCGAACGACTGGAGCAGCGGAACGCCTGCCTTCATCATGGTTGCCATTTGACGACTGAAGAAGGCAATGTCCAAGGGTTTGATTTTTTTGCCTGCGCCAAAAATCGAAACCGACTTTTTTCTGACCTTGGTGGGGTTGATGCCCTGCTTACGCAGCTGGGCTTTGATGAGTGCCGGATTATGCCCCGACAATTCACCGGTGACCTTGGTCCCTTTTTTATCCAGACCTTCCCAGCTATAAACACTGGCTTTTACTACCTTGGTAGCCATGCTTAGTCCTTGGTCACGCGGTTGATTTCCTCAAGGCTGGTTAGCCCCTGCATTGCCTTTTTGAGACCGGACGTGCGCAAATCGTTAAAGCCGTCTTTCCGCATCTGTGCGGAAATCTCGATCGAGTTGCCTTCTTCCATGATGATTCTTTCAAGGGCAGGGGTATTCTTCACCACCTCGTAAATACCTACCCTACCCTTGTAGCCACCATTGCAGTGCTCGCAGCCAACGGGCGAATACAAAGCGAACTTGCCAATTTTGTCTTCCGGAAAGCCTTCGGCAATCAGCGTCTCGCGAGGCACATCTATCTCTTTCTTACAGTGAGGACAAAGCTTTCGGGCCAGGCGCTGCGCGATGATCAAGTTGATAGCGGTTGCGATATTGAAGGCTGCAATACCCATGTGATGCAAACGGGTCAGCGTCTCGGCCGCGCTGTTGGTGTGAAGTGTTGAGAGCACCATATGCCCTGTCTGCGAGGCCTTAATAGCGATTTCCGCCGTTTCCAAGTCTCGAATCTCACCGACCATAATCACGTCAGGATCCTGACGAAGAAACGCACGAAGCGCTTGCGAAAAGTCCATCCCCTGACGGGGGTTAACGTTCACCTGGTTGATGCCCTCGAGGTTGATTTCGACCGGATCTTCCGCAGTTGAAATGTTGATATCCACGGTATTGAGGATGTTCAGGCCTGTATAAAGCGATACGGTCTTACCCGAACCCGTAGGTCCCGTAACCAAAATCATGCCTTGAGGCTGCCGCAGCGCCTGCAAATACAGTTCTTTCTGTTCCGGCTCATAGCCCAAGGCGTCAATACCCATTTGGGCACTGGTCGGATCAAGAATCCGCATAACGATTTTTTCGCCCCACAATGTAGGGAGCGTGTTCACCCGAAAATCAATCGCGCGGGTTTTGGATATCCGCAACTTAATGCGACCGTCTTGAGGCTTCCGGCGTTCTGAAATGTCCAGACCAGCCATGACCTTCAATCGTGCTGCAATGCGGCCTGCAAGTTGGGTAGGTGGTTTGGCGACCTCATGCAGTACGCCATCTGTACGCAAGCGGACCCGGAATGTTTTTTCGTAAGGCTCGAAGTGGAGGTCTGATGAACCAAGACGGATAGCGTCCATTAGCATTTTGTTAACGAAGCGGACTACGGGAGCGTCTTCCGAATCCACCTCTTCCAAGGTCGCTTCTTTGGCCTCGACCATGGTTTCGATTTCTAGGCTGAGATCGACATCCGCCATTTCGCTCAACCCGCCATGGGTATCGAACATCTTGTCGATGGCAACGCTAAGTTTGTCGTCCTCCACCAAAATCGCTTCAGTATTCAAGCCAGTACTGAACTGAATATCAGTGATCGCTTGGTGATTGGTTGGGTCCGACACGCCCACGAACAGCTTATTACCGCGCCGCCAGAGCGGGAGTGCAGAATGCTGGCGAACGAGCTTTTCGCTGACGAGACCCTTGGGCTGGCTCTCGCGGTCCAGCGTGGTGAGGTCGAGAAAAGGCAGCCCAAACTGGTCTGATGCCATTTCGGCAAGCAATAAGCTTTTAACTAGTTTGTTTTGAACCAGATAGCTGACAAGGGAAATCTTGTCGCGGCGTGCTTGCTGGTAAGCCTGCTGAGCAGATTTTTCATCGAGGAGTTCGGCGACGACCAGCTGCTTAGCCAAACCAGTGAGAACAACATCAGTCATAGAGCCACCAAACGCCGACAGTGGGGTGGTTTATAGCGTAGTCAGGCTTTGCTGCCAAATATCCACATTGAAAGTGACAAAAAACGTCAGTTTGTGCGCGGTCGAAAGAGTTGTGCGAAGCGGATGTGGTTTGCCGACCACGATTTTAAGCAAATCAGGATTTGGCACGGCATGTGCTCAGGATTTCGTAGGGGCACACATAATTGACGCCTGGAGTAGTAATCATGAATGCACAAAAAGGTTTCACCCTGATCGAACTGATGATCGTCGTTGCGATCATCGGGATTCTGGCCGCTGTCGCCATTCCCCAATACAGTGACTACACGTCTCGTGCCAAGGCAGCTGCCACGATTTCTGACATCGGTGTTTATCAAAACGCTGTAAGCCTCTGTGCTCAAGAAACTGGATCGTTGACAGCATGCGCTGCTGGCAGTAACGGAGTTCCAGCAGCAGCTGATACTCCGAATGCGACAGGGTTGGCGGTTTCAGCGGCCGGTGCGATTACTGCAACCAGTACAGCTACGACGTCTACTGGCACTAAGCTGACAGTTATCCACACTCCAACGCTCACTACTGGAGCTGCGGCCATTGCTTGGGTTGAGTCTGGCACTATCTGTAATAAAGACCGCGGTATGAAGCCGGGTCAAGGTGGCTGCGCAGTTGCGGCTGCCTCTACAGGTACAGGAGGTCAATAACACTTAGCGCCGAAATAGCTCAGTCGGTAGAGCAGCGCACTCGTAACGCGAAGGTCGTAGGTTCGATTCCTATTTTCGGCACCAGCAACACCCAAAGCCCGGTCCCAGTGACCGGGCTTTTTCATGCGAGGTGTCTGCCTCATGTCCAGCCCCGCCCACGCTGTCAGCGGCGTCATACCTCGATTGTCGGGATTTGCTTGGCTTCAAAGAGACGCGTCCTACTGCGCTTCTCCTCCAATGCGTTGACAATGCACCCCTTACATCCACAATGGTTTTTTCCAGCCAGCCCGAATCAAGGAGAGTGAATGAACGCAGACGCATCACCCAGCTCTCTGATCGGTGTCGGGGTCTACACCCCAGCTGAAGCGGCCCTCTACACCGACATTCCGTCAAAAGACATCCGACGCTGGATATTCGGCTACAAATCGGAGGGGGTTGAGTATCCGGGGCTTTGGCTCCCTGAGCTTGGACGCAGCGAAGAAAAGCTGCTCGGTTTTCACGACCTGCTCGAAATCCGGTTTGTGCATGCTTTCCGCAAGCATGGTCTCAGCCTCCAGACCATTCGTGCTGCATCGACTCAGGCGCGGGAGCTCTTCAATCAGGCGTATCCCTTCACCTGTAAGCAGTTTCAAACGGACGGCAGGAGCATTTTTGCCACGGTCTTCGACCAGACTGGCGATGAGGCAATTCTGGATCTTGCCAAGCGTCAATACGCGTTTCGACAGGTCATTGGTCCTTCGCTTTATGAAGGGATCGACTACACGGGAGAGGGAAGGGCCCTGCGCTGGTATCCAGTAAAGCGAAGCAAGGCGGTGGTGCTTGATCCGAGTCGCAATTTTGGCAAACCTGTTCTGGCATCCACTGGTGTAGACACTTCGACGATTTATCACGCGTATCTCGCCGAAGGTCGAGATGCAAAGCGTGTCGCGTCAATTTTCGAAATTCCTATCGCAGCAGTGGGAGCTGCGGTCAGTTTTGAGAACAGGATTGCCGCTTGAGCTTTCTGATCGACAATAACTTGCCCCCTGCACTGGCAAGAGCCCTTCATGAACTTTGCAAGGCCGATGGACACAGTGTTGTTGCCCTTCGAGAGAAGTTTGACCAGCGCTCAAGCGATGTCTCATGGATCTCGACTTTGAGGTCTGAAGGAAAGTGGTCGGTGGTGTCGCAGGATAAGTTCACCAAGGGTGACGCTGAACGCAGAGCCTTTCGTGAGTGTGGTCTCCCGATTTTTTGTTTGGCCAAGCAGTGGGGGCAGGAGCCCTATTGGAGCAAAGCGCAGAACCTCGTCAAATGGTGGCCTGCAATTTTGCATCACGCGGAGCTGGCGAGTGACGGAACGGCTTTCCGGGTCGCGTGGCGGTTCTCAGCATCGAACAGGTTTGAGCTCATTAAAATGTAAAAGCCCGGCTTTCTATGCCGGGCTTTCTGCTGATAAGAAGGTGAAGCCGGTGCTCGTTATGCAGGCCTGACGATCGACAACTTCGCCATCAAAGCGTCCAGTAGCTCACAACCCTGTCCTTACCGAAATGAATACTCAAACTATTCCCGTGGTTCTCGACGTTACCGTTCACCTTGCCGGCGGCGGTTGAGGCGGCGTTGGAGGCTTGGTTGGCGGAGCTGGCCACGCCCAAGGCGCTGCCGACGGCACCTGCGCCAGGAATGTAGCCGACCAGGTTAGAGGCGGCGCTCAGGTTGCCGGTTTTGTCGTAACTCCAGCGGTAGCTGCCATCTGAATAGGTGGTCTGGCTGTCGGGCACGCCGTAGAGGCTCTGGACTTGGGCTTGTGTGGTTTTATGCGGAATGAGGTGGGACTGGACGTAAGAAGCGCTGAATTTGTCTTCGCCGCCCATGGAGGCGCAACCGGAAATGAGGGTAATAGCCAGCGCGCACAGAAGTCTTGTTTTCATTGAGAATCTCCTTCCCTGAGTAATGATCCAATTATTAGAATTTGTTACAAATCTGAATAATTCGCGATTGTAGCGAGAGAAGTGGGTTTTTCAACTGCAAAAAGGTGCGTCAGTTCGCATTTTTCGCCCCGCTGAGAACCATTCGTCATGAGCATAGTTCTGCGAGGAAGACGGGCGCCGGAAAGAGCGACGCCCGATGGCGACGTTATCGCGCCAGTCAGATACTCAACCGCATCGACAAATCCACGGCCTTCACATCCTTGGTCAACGTCCCGATCGAGATGTAATCCACCCCCGTTTCCGCAATCGAGCGCAGGGTCGCGTCCGTCACGCCGCCGCTCGCTTCAAGCTTGGCCTTGCCCGCTGTCAGGCGGACGGCTTCGCGCATGTCGTCGTGGCTGAGTTCGTCGAGCATGATGATGTCGGCGCCGCCGGCGAGGGCTTGGTTCAGTTCGTCGAGGCTTTCGACTTCGACTTCCACCGGTTTGCCGGGAGCGATTTTGTGGGCGGCGGCGATGGCGTCGGCGATGCCGCCGCAAGCTGCGATATGGTTCTCTTTAATAAGGAATGCGTCGTACAGGCCGATGCGGTGGTTGTGGCAGCCGCCGCAGGTGACGGCGTATTTCTGCGCCAAGCGCAGTCCGGGCAAGGTTTTGCGGGTGTCGAGCAATTTGACGTGCGTGTCGGCGACCATGTCCGCGTAGTGCCGGGCGCGGGTCGCGACGCCGGAAAGCAACTGCAGGAAGTTGAGGGCGCTACGTTCGCCTGTCAGCAGCGAGCGCGCGGGCCCTTCGAGGTGGAAGAGGGGCTGATTGGGTTTGACCCGGTCGCCATCGGCGACTTGCCAGTGCACCGCGACGCGCTGATCCAACTGCCGGAATACGCTGTCGACCCAAGCCGTACCGGCGATTACCGCGTCGTCGCGGGAAATCACGGTGGCCTTGGCCAATCGTTCGGCGGGAATCAACTGAGCGGTGATGTCGCCGCTGCCCACGTCTTCAAGCAACGCTCGGCGCACATTGGCTTCGATTTCCGCAGTCAGCGATGCGAGGCATAGGTTCGGCATATCAGACTCCACTTACTAAGTGCGCGGAGTATAAGGCAGTCACCTGTACCAACCCACCTGTCTCATGCCATTCAATTGAGTGCAAGACCTGCACTTTGTCGGTTTTTTCGTTACAGATGCGATGGAACGGCATTTTTGCGGTCCTACGCCTCACGTAAGCCTTCGCCTACTCCTATATTTCTGAAGTGTGCGAAGACTCTGCTGGCGAGCAGACAAATTTTGAAAGATACTTCGCCTTGTATTTGACGTCATAGGTTTGACGTTCTGCCTGTACACCTCAGGGACTACACATTTTGAGATTCCGCCATGTGAGGGCTTCGCGTTCGCTGGCGCTCAAGGTGTGGCTGATGCAGTGGCTGATTGAGTGAGTTTGACGAGGGGTCCTTGATGCAGAACGACAGCAAAGTAGTGCCTTTGGGCAAGTCAGGTCCGGATCAACCGGGGTCTTCGCCTGTCGCCCGGCTGCCTGTCGTCCTTTTGCAAGTGCGCGACAGAGCCGCGCAGCAGCTTAAGGAGAGTCTGCAAAGCCTGTTCGATAACGCCGATGACACGCTGTTCGAAATGGCAGACCGGGCGCACAACAACGCCGAGCAGAACGTCTTTTTCGAAGCCATGCGCGACTTGCGGCTCAAGCGCAAAAGCATTGAGCGCAATTTCCTCGACAAATTCTTCGAGGCGTTTCTGCGCCTTGGTCAATACGAGATCGCCGAGCCGATCCTCAACGAACCCGTTTCTTTCGACAAACTTGCGCTGGTCCATAACGACGACCTGGAGCGCACGGTCGCTGTCGACGCGATGGTGACCAAAGTGGTCAACCGCGATGGCGTCGCGTTGAGCCAGCTGACCACCCGCCTCAACGAGCTGATTCCCCAGCCACTGACCGACGAAACCAACCCGCTGGGTCCTACGCTGCTGTGCGATTTTTTCTTGCAGGCAGGGCGGAATCTGGGCGTCGAGATCAAGGTCAAGCTGATCATTCTCAAGCTGTTCGAGAAGTACGCCCTCGCCGACGCCGATCAACTGTATGAAGCCGCCAACCAGCTGCTGATTGCGGCAGGCGTATTGCCGGATCTGAAGGTGCTGCCTTCGCGTCGCTCGACGGACAGGTCCTCGAGCAATGCGGCTGCGCGTGAAGCTCAGCGGGCCGACAATGCGTCGTTGGTGCAGGCGACCGAAAAACTCGATCAAAGCGTGCAGGAAGTGTTCTCGGCGCTGCAGGAATTGTTGGTCTATGTGCGCGGCAACCTGACGCCACGCTCGGACAGCGCGGCAGCCGATGCGCGTCCGATTTCCAGTCAAGACCTGCTGCGTCTGCTCTCGCATTTGCAGCAGTATGTCCCGCGCGCCGACACTCCTGATGACTTCGACCTTCGTACCCAACTCGAGCAACTGATTGGCCGGGTCAGTGCGCGCAGCGGCAAATTCCGCACCGTGGGCACAGTCGATGAGGACGTGATCAACCTCATTTCAATGCTGTTCGAATTCATCCTCGATGACCGCAACCTGCCGGGCTCGCTTCGTGCGCTGATTGGCCGCTTGCAGATCCCGATGCTGAAAGTCGCGGTGATCGATAAAAGCTTTTTCAGTCGTGGCAGCCATCCGGCGCGCCGTTTGCTGAACGAGATCGCGTCGGCCGCGCTGGGTTGGGGCGGGCGTGATGACAGTCAGCGGGACTCGCTCTACACCCGCATCGATCAGATTGTGCAGCGCCTGTTGCACGATTTCGTCGATGATCCGGCGATCTTCACCGAACTGTTGGTGGATTTCCTGGCGTTCACCAGCGATGAGCGTCGTCGCAGCGAACTGCTCGAACAGCGCACCCGCGATGCCGAAGAAGGCCGGGCGTTGGCCGAGTTGGCGCGTGAGCGGGTGCAACAGGCGCTCAACGACCGCTTGCTTGGCAGGACCTTGCCGGAAGTGGTCGTGCGTTTGTTGCAGGAAGCCTGGAGCAAAGTGCTGTTGCTGACGTGCCTCAAACACGGTGAGCAGTCGAGCGAGTGGCAGGCCGGATTGCAGGCGATGGACGACCTGATCTGGAGTGTCGAGCCTCACGACGAGCCCGATGCCCGCCAGCGCCTGTTGGAGCTGGTACCGGGGTTGCTCAAGTCGCTGCGCGATGGCCTGAGCAGTGCAGCGTTCGACCCGTTCGCGACCAGTGAATTTTTCAGTCAGCTCGAAGCGCTGCATGTGCAGGCGTTCAACCACGTTGCGCGCAGCCCTGAAGAGATCGCGTCAACTGAACAATTGGCGCCGGCCGACCCTGAATCCTCGGTTGGCCCTTCGATGATGGCGGTCGTCGAAGAGATCGTGCTGGTTGCGCCGGGTGAGCAGGTCATGAGTGAGCCTTCGCTGCACTTGCCAGAGAACGACGAAGGCCTGTTGCAAGTCGACAAATTGCGTCTGGGCAGTTGGGTCGAGATTCAGGAAGACGAAGACCACAAATTGCGCTGCAAGCTGGCGGCCATCGTCGAGCCGAGCGGGCGCTATGTGTTCGTCAATCGCACCGGCATGAAAGTGTTGGAGAAGACACGTATGGGGCTGGCGGTCGAGTTCCGCCGCGGCGCGATTCGCGTCCTGGACGATTCGCTGTTGTTCGACCGGGCGCTGGAGTCGGTGCTGGGGAATCTGCGCAAGCTGAAGGGTTGATGGCGCCGCTTGCACGCCTTTTGGGGGAGTGAGCTTGCTCGCGATGACTGCTCTTCTGACGCCATAGCTCCCGTGGGTGTAAAGGCCTCTTCGCGAGCAAGCTCACTCCTACAAGGGCGCATGAGATTCATCCGGATGCAGGTTGCCTCTCCAGACTCCCACATCCTCTCCCATCGCGGGCATACTGGCCGCTGCCGATTCACGCTTTAAGGATCTTCCATGCAAATGGACCCCGCCACGGGCTGGTGCCACGGCGCGCACCTTTGCCCTTCACCCAATTTCAATGCCCGCCCTGAGGCGGAAATTTCGCTGCTGGTGATCCACAACATCAGCCTGCCGCCCGCGCAGTTCAAAACCGGAAAGGTCCAAGCATTTTTCCAAAACCGGCTGGACGTCACAGAGCATCCTTACTTTGAAGGCATCGCCGAGCTGCGGGTCTCTGCGCATTTTCTGATCGAGCGTGATGGTGAGCTGACTCAGTTCGTCTCGTGTCTGGATCGCGCCTGGCACGCCGGGGTTTCCATGTTCGAGGGGCGCGAGACGTGCAATGACTTTTCCATCGGCATCGAGTTGGAAGGGACTGACGATCAGCCCTTCACCGACGCGCAGTACGAAACACTGACAGCGCTGACCCGGCAATTGCAGCAGGCCTGGCCCGCAATCACGACCCAACGGATCACCGGCCACAGCGACATTGCGCCGGGCCGCAAGACCGATCCCGGCCCCTGTTTTGATTGGGCGCGGTTTCGTTCGGCATTGCAGGATTGAATCTAGGAGCAAGTGATGAGTTTTTTGGTGTTGCTGTTGGCCGTGTGGATCGAGAAGTTTTCTGCGTTGCGCCAGCGTGTTCAACGGGATGCCCCTTGGCTCAATCAGCTGGGGCGGCTTGAGTCCAACCCGCGCACGGCCAAACGTCCTTGGTGGATTCTGACGTTGACGGTGCTGCTGCCGTGCCTCGTGTTGGCGCTGCTGTTGGTCATCGTCAGCTCGGTTGCGTACGGCTGGCTGGCGTTGCCGATTCACCTGCTGGTGCTGATTTACAGCCTGGGGCGTGGCGATATCAAAGCCAACCTGGGCTCCTTCCGCGATGCCTGTCGCCGTGGGGATCAAGAAGCCGCTGTGCTGGTTGCCGATCGGGATTTGGGTGTGCAGGCCGAGAACGAGGAAGAGCTGCTGGGCGGCGCGCAGACGTACCTTTTGTGGCAGGTCTATCAAGGGTTCTTTGCAGTCATCTTCTGGTATTTCGTCTTGGGCCCCGTTGCGGCACTGGCTTATCGGCTGCTGGCACTGGCGTCCGAGCGCGGCAGAACCGCTGCGCTGGTCGAGCGCGCCACGCAGCTGCGTCACGCCTTCGACTGGGTGCCGGTGCGTTTGCTGGCGGCGAGCTTTGCCCTTGTGGGCAATTTCATGGCGGTCAGCCGCGTCATGCTCAGCGAGCTGTTGAACTGGAACATCAGCGCGTCGGAATTGATCACCCGCGTCGGCTGCGTGGCAGGCGAAGTGCCTGCCCCGGTGGTGGGCGTCGAAGGGGTGAACAGCCTGGACGTACTCTGGGAATTGCTCATCCGAGCGGCCATTGTGTGGTACGCCGGGTTTGCGCTGTTCACGTTGTTTGTTTGACTGGGTGGATGATCGAAAACACTTTGTGAGAGGGTGGCGGGCGGGGGCAGTGCTTGTCAGTGCGCGTGCAGTCTGGGTTATGTGTCTCGCTCGCGATTAGCTTCTGGCCGAATGCCGTGGAAGCCGGCTTGCTGGCGAAGGCGTCAGGTCAGCCAATGCGATGCTGAATGCTCCATCGCTTTCGCCAGCAAGCCGGCTCCCACAAAGATCCGTACCGACCTGTTACGTGTGCCAATACGATCAATCCAAGGAGACCCGCATGTCCCATCCGCGTATCGAAAGCATCCTGATCACCAACGACGACGGCATCGACGCGCCGGGGCTGGAAGTGCTCGAAGCGGTCGCACGGGAGTTGGCCGATGACGTCTGGGTCGTCGCTCCGGAGCAGGACCAAAGCGGGATCTCCCATGCCCTCAGCCTGCATCACCCGCTGCGGGTAAAGGCCCGGGGTGACAAGCGTTTTTCGGTATCGGGCACCCCGGCTGATTGCGTTGCCATCGGCTTGCGCCAACTGATGGAAAAGCCGCCGCAACTCTTGCTGTCGGGCATCAACAAAGGCGCCAACCTAGGCGTCGAAACCATGTTCTCGGGCACCGTGGGTGCCGCAATGGCGGGCCTGCTGCTGGGGGTGCCTTCGATCGCCTTGAGCCAGTTTTTCACCCGCCGAGACGCCGTGAAATGGGGCACTGCCAGAGCCTTGGCCCCGGATGTGATTCGTCGCCTGATCAGCATGGAATGGGCAGCCGACGTGTGCCTGAACGTGAATTTCCCGGACGTTGACCCGCAAGCGGCAGGCCCGCTGCAGATCACCCGCCAGGGCATCGGTCGCATGGACGGTCTGAACATCACCCAGCGCACCGACATGCGCGAACAGGGCTACTCCTGGCTGAACATCGACCGTCACGAGCGCACCGACTTCGAAGACAGCGAAACGTATGTCGTCACCCACGGCGGGATTTCGGCCACGCCTTTACGTTTCGAGCGTACGGACCTGAATGTGATGGCGCGTCTGAAAGACACCCTTAAATCGCAGTAGCGCAAGGATGTGTGGGCGGGGGCGCCACTGGAATCGCCGCCGGCCATCTCCTATCCATGCGGACAGATTTGACCTGTTTACTGACGCGCGTTTTCTTGCTAGTTGTTTTTAAGTCAAGCGAAAGATGGCTTTTGGCTACTTATCTAACAACTGAATATTCTTGCTTAGTCACAAACTTTTGCTATAGCTAAAGGCCTCTCGGTTTATGTGAGCGGGGCAATGGAATGTCAGTCGCAAAGAAAATGAGCGTAGGCCAGCTGACTATGTTGACGGCGGTCAACATGTTGGGATCCGGCATTGTGTTATTGCCCACCAAACTCGCTGAAGTGGGCGGCATTTCCATCCTCTCCTGGCTGATCACGGCCACCGGCTCACTGGCGCTGGCTTACGCATTCGCCCGCTGCGGCATGCTTAGCCGCAAGACCGGCGGCATGGGCGGTTACGCCGAATACACGTTCGGCAAATCAGGGAACTACATCACAAATTACACTTATGGCTTGTCGTTATTGATCGCCAACGTAGCGATCAGTATTACGGCGGTGGGGTATATCCAGACGCTGTTCGATATAAAACTCGGCTCGCTGCAAGTGGGTCTCGCGACCATCGCACTGTTGTGGATTACCACCTTTGCCAACTTCGGGGGTGCAAGTATTACCGGCAAGATTGGCGCGGTCACGGTGTGGGGCGTAATTGCGCCGGTGGTGCTGGTTTCGACCATCGGCTGGTTCTGGTTCGACAGCAGCGTCTACGTGGCTGGCTGGAATCCCCACGACAAAACCTGGTACGAAGCCGCAGGCGCGTCGGTGGCGATCACACTGTGGGCGTTCCTCGGGCTGGAGTCGGCGTGCGCCAACGGTGACGCCGTCGAGAACCCCGAGAAGAACGTGCCCATCGCCGTGCTGGGCGGAACGCTAGGCGCGGCAGTGATCTACATCGTGTCCACCAACGTCATCGCGGGCATCGTCGACAATGCTGAACTCGTCTCGTCGACGGCGCCCTTTGGGCTGGTGTTCGCCAAGATGTTCAATCCCCTGATCGGCAACGTGGTCATGGGCCTCATGGTCCTGGCGTGCATTGGTTCGCTGCTGGGCTGGCAATTCACCGTCGCGCAAGTGTTCAAGAGTTCGGCAGACACAGGCTATTTCCTGCCGATCTTCGCGAAGGCTAATAAGCATGGCGTGCCGATCATCAGCATGTTGATCTTGTTGGCCCTGCAGACGGCCATGGCGCTGCTGACCATCAGCCCCGACCTGGCCAAACAATTCGACACTCTGGTGAATCTTGCAGTAGTAACGAATCTGGTGCCGTACATCCTGTCCATGGCCACGCTGATGACCCTGCAAAAAGTCTCCAACGTGCCCGCCAACAAAGCACTTATCACCAACATCGTTGCCTACATCGCTGCGGCTTACAGTTATCTGGCGCTCTACAGCTCCGGTGAGCAGGCGTTAATGCTTGGCGGCGTGGCGACCATCGTCGGCTACACGCTGTTCGGCTTCGTCAATACCCGGCTGATCAAACTGGAGGCGCTGAACAACAGCGTGCCGACCCAAACCGTGTCGGCGCAGCACATCGTTGGCGAGCCGATTCCGGTGAACAACCTGCCCCTTGGCAAGGCGAATCAGGCCACATTGGAGACTCAACCATGACGGAATACAGACACCTGCTCGGCATGCTGGCACTTTTGGTGACCAAGCAGCCCGACAAACGCAGCGTGTTCGGCAGGGCCTTGATCCAGCTGATCAGCGATGTCGAGGAGCGCTCCATCAGCGTGCTGACCTCCGAAAGCCTGAGCGACGCCAAATCCATCCTCAGCACCGATCCCGCGATTCAATGCGTGCTGCTGAGCTGGGAAATGGACGACAGCCCGGATCACCAGGAATGCATCGACCTGCTCACCACGCTGCGCGAGCGCAATACCCGCGTGCCGGTGTTCTTGATCAGCGACCGCAGCACGGCGTCGAGCGTGCCGTTGATCGTGATGCAGCATGCCGACGACTTCATTTGGCTGCCGGAAGACACCAGTCGTTTCTTGAGCGGGCGGATCATGGCCGCCATCGAGCGCTATCGTCAGGCCGTCTTGCCACCGATGTTTGGCGCGTTGCTCAAGTTCGCCCGCAGCTACGAATATTCCTGGCACACGCCGGGTCATGCCGGCGGCACGGCATTTTTGAAGAGCACCGCAGGCCGCGCGTTTTATGAGTTTTTCGGGGAAAACCTGCTGCGCTCCGACCTGTCGATTTCGGTTGGCGAACTGGGTTCGTTGCTCGACCACAGCGGCCCCATCGGCCAGGGCGAACGCTACGCGGCCAAGGTCTTTGGGGCCCACCGCACGTACTACGTGACGAATGGCTCGTCGATGTCCAACCGCGTAATTCTGATGGCCAGCGTCACCCGCGATCAGATCGCCCTGTGTGACCGCAACTGTCACAAGTCCGCCGAGCACGCGATGACCCTGTCCGGTGCGATCCCGACGTACCTGGTGCCGACCCGCAACCGCTTCGGCATCATCGGCCCGATTCTGCCGCAGACCTTGAGCGCCGAGGGCGTGAAGGCGGCCATTGCCAATAACCCGCTGGTGACGAACCACATCGACCCGACGCCGGTGCACGCCATCGTCACCAACTCCACTTATGACGGCCTGACCTACAACGTCACCCGCGTCGAAGAACTGTTGGGGCAGAGCGTCGATCGGCTGCACTTCGACGAGGCCTGGTACGGCTACGCGCGGTTCAATCCACTGTACAAAGACCGCTTTGCGATGCATGGCAATCCGGACGATCACGACCCGTCCAAGCCGACCGTGTTCGCCACGCAATCGACCCACAAGCTGCTGGCGGCGCTGTCTCAGGCATCGATGATTCATGTGCGCAACGGGCGAAACCCGATCCCCCATGGGCGCTTCAACGAGTCGTACATGATGCACGCCTCGACCTCGCCCAATTACGCGATCATGGCCTCGTGCGACGTCAGCTCGGCCATGATGGAAGCCCCGAGCGGGCAGATTCTGACCAACGAATCCATCGAAGAAGCCATCGCGTTTCGGCAGGTGATTTCACGCATGCAGAGCGACATGCTCAGCAACGATGACTGGTTCTTCTCCTGTTGGCAGCCGCCGACGGTGCCGGTCGGCGAAACGTCGATTCCGTTTCACGAAGTCGACCCGCTCACGCTCAAGACAGACCCCAATTGCTGGGTCTTGCACCCTAATGAGGTGTGGCACGGCTTCGGCGATATCGAAGACGGCTACTGCATGCTCGATCCGATCAAAGTGTCGATTCTCAGCCCAGGCGTGGGCGATGACGGCAACCTGCTCGACTTCGGGATTCCCGCCTGTGTACTCAGCGCCTACCTCGGGCGACAGGGAATCGTGGTCGAGAAAACCACTGATTTCACCATTCTCTTTCTGTTCTCCATCGGCATCACCAAAGGCAAGTGGGGCACGCTGGTCAATGCGCTGTTGGACTTCAAACGCGACTACGACAGCAACCTCGAACTGGAGCTGTGCCTCCCTGACCTGCTGACCGCCAATCAGCAGCGCTATGCGGGCATGGGACTGAAGGACTTGTCCGAAGAAATCTTCGCGGCCATGAAAAAGAACAAAACCACGGCGGCCATGGCGAAGGCGTTCGGTACGCTGCCCAAGGCGGAATTCAGCCCGGTCGAGGCCTACGAAAAACTGGTCAGAAACGAAGTGGAGCAGGTGACGCTGGAAGCCGCTGCTGGCCGCATCGCCGCGACTGGCATCGTGCCCTATCCGCCAGGCATTCCACTGCTGATGCCGGGCGAACACGTGGGCGCCTCCGATGGCGCCGTGCTGAACTATCTCAAGGCGCTGGAGAGCTTCGACACCTCATTCCCGGGCTTCACCCACGACACCCACGGCATCGAGAACGAGGCCGGTGTTTATCGGTTGTTGGTGTTGAAATAGGTCCAGCCAGACACGGCCTTTTTCTGGACCTCGGGTAACGCCTGCGACCTATGGGGGTGAGCTTGCTCACGATGAGACCGGTACGTCTGGCGTCTTTGGTGACGGATACTCACCTTTCGTGAGCACGCTGACTCCCACAATAGATGTGCTGTGGTGCGGCTATCTCAATTGCTCTGAATCTTCTGCAGCGCCTGCTGCGTCAGCGCGACACACTCCCGGGCGCCGTCGTCGTTGTGCCGCGCAAGAGCCGATTCAGCGCGGTGGACGGTGGTGTCGACGTCGCTCTTGATGGCATCGCTCAGGTTAGGCCTGGCGACTTTCGCATCTCGAACTTTGCTCAGATTCATTTGGCACTGGCTGTTGTCGTCGTTAGCAGACGCCGCGAAGGGCAGGGCGAATGCAGTCAGGAGCAGGCCGGTGAGCAGCGCGTGTTTCATGGTGTTTTCCGCACAAGGGTAGGAAGGAGGTTCGTGATCGGTACGAACCTGCTGCATAAGACAGCGGATTTCAGATTTCTACCAGATGGCCAAACGCTTTAAGCGCTCAACTCCCATGACTTCCCGCTGGACGGCAGGCACTGCGCCACGATATCGCGCCCGGATGGGTATTAAGGGAAAGAGGGAGGGGAGGGAGCTGCAGGGACTTAAAGCAACAGGCCATTGACGGGGACGGCGTCGAGCGGCGGCTCGATACCCATCGGCGTCAATGGCCTGTGATCACAAACTGCGCGACTGAACGTGCGGACGATTCCGCTTGGGCGGCCGCGCGGCTTCGATTTCCAGTAGGTGGGTGTTCAACACATCCGTCAGAAAACGAAATTGATCGTTGAAGCCCACCACTTCATTACTGAAGTGGTTTTCCGCCGCCGGCATCATGAAGCCATCGAATCGAACGTCTTCGACCAAACCGTGGCGATCTTTACGGGTGATGACATGTTGTGAGTAGTAGTTCTTGCCGAATGTCGGAAAACTCACGTGCAAGGTCACGTCTCGGGTCATGTCGATTACTCCGCATCAAACTGAACATCGAAGGTAAAAGCTGCTGATAAGTGTCAGCTACTGGGCCTCAATGGGCCGGTGCCATCACACGATTGGCCTTTTCGTCCGCCGTGTTTTCCACGGATTCCAGCGCGAAAAGTTTGAGGGCGACGACGTAGCTGGTAAGCGACGTAAGCGTCAGGCAAGTCAGAAGATGAATCACCATGTTTCTTGCCCTCCTTCGTGTGTGGGTGTGAGGGCGATGTTACGCCCCTCAGCGTTGAGCGAAAGGCAATCGCGGAAATGTTGGTTATCGATAGGAATGATGGTTGGCGAAGGAACTTGGTTTGAAGCTAACCCTGTGGGACCAGTCGAAGGTTACGACGGCCGCGATGCGCCATGTCTGACGCACCGCATTCACTTATCTGCAGCTGCTCGCCGCTTAATGGACACTCAGGCGCGAATGGTCTCGCCATAGCGATAGGTCGCAACACAGGCCAGCGCCAGGCCGCTGAATGCGACGAGGCCGCCGACCAGGCCGATATTGGCGATGCCCAGCTGACTGATCACCATGCTGCCCAGCAACGCGCCGCCGCCGATGCCGATGTTGTAGATGCCCGAATGAAGCGACATCGCGACGTCTGTGGCATCCGGCGCCATGGCCAATACCTTGGCCTGCATGACCAGACCGAAGCACATGATCGCCATGCCCCAGATCACGCTCAGCGCCGCGATCCACGAGGCCTTGCCCGACAACGGTAGCAATAGCACCAGACACAACGCCAGCGCGCCAATGGCGGTAATCAGCAGCCCGCGTGGATAGCGATTGTTGTAACGGCTGAACACGATCGAACCCAGAACACCTGCGCCGCCAAACAACAAGAGGACGATGGTGACCATGTCGCCATCCATTTTCCCGACCAGTTGTGCGAACGGTTCGATGTAGCTGTAGGCCGTGAACTGCGCGGTGATCACCAGCGCCGTCAGCACATACAGCGACACCAGCGCCGGACGTTTGAACAGCATTGGCAGACTGCGCAGCGACCCGGAGTTCTGGCTCGGCAGCAGCGGCAGCGATTTCATCAACGCCAGCACCGTCACCGCTGCTGCCCCGCCGATGGCCAGGAACGTCGAGCGCCAGCCCAGCGCCTCGCCCAACACACGCCCCAGCGGAATGCCCAACACCATCGCCAGCGACGTGCCGGTTGCCAGCAGCCCCAGTGCCTGAACCTGCTTGCCCGCAGGCGCTACCCGAACGGCCAGCGATGCCGTGATCGACCAAAACACCGCGTGGGCCAACGCGATACCGACACGACTGACCAGCAACATTCCGAAACTCGACGCCACGCTCGACATCACGTGACTGGCGATGAACAGCATGAACACGAACATCAGCAACTTGCGCCGCTCGATGTTACGGGTCATCAGCATCATCGGCAGCGACATCAACGACACGATCCACGCGTACACCGTCAACATCAGCCCGACCTGCGCAGTCGTCATGTCAAAGCTGTGGCCAATGGCGCTCAGCAACCCGACCGGCACAAACTCCGTGGTATTGAAAATGAAAGCCGCGAGGGCCAGCGCAACCACGCTGAGCCAACTACCTGTGCGCGCATCGGTGGTGTTCATGAAAGGACGCATCAGCCTCAAAGGAAAAATCCGACAACAAAGCCGCCGTTCTCACACAAAAAACTGACAAACAAAAACGCCGCACAGGGTGGAAAACCGAGGCGGTGCGTGCAGTCAGGAAAATATTATGGGTATGGGAGGGGGCGACCAGATGAGGCGAAGTCTACGCGGTTGTTAACGTTGTCACAATGTGTGTCGGGTGCGTCAGAGTGCCTCAAGCGTGGGGTATCCCAGTTGGTTTCCCGGAACAGGACAGCGAAGCCCAACGTCCAAACGACCTTGAGCGCCCGACCGCCCGTTGGATATGCGAACACGTGGAGCGTCAGAAGCCTGATGGTGGTTGCGTGGGAAACCATCCACAGCGCTGACGGGCATTTTCACGCTTCAGAATGACGATCCTGGTCCTCCCTATGAAGCTTGGTCACCAACGCTGCCGCTTCTTCTTCCGATTCCAGATACACCACCTGACCGTCCTCGGCAGTGATCATAAACACCACATCCAGCTGTCTGGCTCGAAATTCATCGGGGAGTTCGTCTTGCGTTAGCTTCTTCAATGTGACCGCCATGATCGCCTCGATGAGTGGGGTGTGAGGCTGTGACCCAGGGATGTTCCAGGACGTTCGGAAAATCTTGCCCAGTGCACCGGAGCCTGTGAGTAGGTTGGATTGCCAAGGGCCGCTGCGAAGGAAGGCTTAGGTAAATGCTTGAAGGGCTGTCAAAGACCGGTAAGCTCGCCTGACCGGGCCATACCCCACACACCATGAAATGTTCACGCCCACATCGGAGACAGAAATGCGCGCCGAAGACGTTCTTGCTGATAACACCAATGAAGCGGATTTCAACGGCCTTACCGTCCGCAAGGGAACAGTTGGCGCGTTCCTGGCCAATGTGCACATATGGCGCAACGCCGAAGCAACTCACCAAGATCGCCAAATCGCAGAGCGAGACATCCTCGACGCCGTCCCGGCGCTGCGAGCCATCGGGCTATTTGACGTCCTCCAACCGATTGATCCGCAACTGAGTGAATTGATTGCCAAGGGGTGAATGCCAGGCAGTCACTGACGAAAGTGACCCGCACCGTACGTAATGTTTCCAGCGAGGATGAAGTGCAACGATGTCAATACCGGATTTCCAGAGTGTCATGCGGCCTGTCCTGGCCACCGTAGAGAACGGTAGTCCGATACCGCTCAGCGACGTGCGCGAGCGGATAGCAGAGCAATTTCAGCTAACCGATGACGAGCGCAAGGAGCGATTGCCTTCCGGCCGTCAAACGGTGATCAACAATCGGGCGGGGTGGGCGCGTACTTATCTGAATAAGGCAGGGCTGCTGTGCATCCCGGCTAAAGGGATGGTGCAGATCACGCCGAGGGGCCTTGGTGCCTTGGCCAATGGCCCGGAACGGATCACCGTGAGTTGGTTGAAGCAGTTTCCCGAGTTTGCGGACTTTCATACGGCAAAACCGCACGAGGTCGAGGCGCCCGCTTTGCTTGAGATTGACATTGTTGAAACCACCCCTGACGAGCAATTGGCAGATGCACATCAAGCTTTGGTGCAGTCACTAGCAGACGAACTTTTGGTTCAAATTCGCGCGGCTACCCCCAGTTTTTTTGAGCAGCTTGTCGTCGACTTGATGATCGCCATGGGCTACGGCGGCTCACGCAAGGAGGCGGGCAAGGCGACCCAGGCCACCAATGACGATGGGATCGACGGGATCATCAAAGAAGACAAACTCGGTTTGGACGTGATCTATCTTCAGGCCAAGCGTTGGGCCAACACAGTGCATCGTCCGGAACTCGACAAGTTTATCGGGGCCTTAACCCGCCAGCGCGCCCGTAAGGGCGTGTTCATCACCACCTCGGACTTCTCGGATGGCGCTCGGTCAGCTGCACTCGGGCTGGACATCAAAGTAGTGCTGATTGACGGAGTCGAACTGGCGCGGCTGATGGTGGAGCACAACCTGGGTGTGAGCGTGAAGCAGGTGTATGAGGTGAAGCAGTTGGATAGTGATTACTTTGCGGGGGAGTGAGTTGGTCTGGGGCTGAATAGCGTTGTGCTCAACTCTTTCGTTTGTGTAGGGTTTTAGGCACAAAAAAAGACGTCCGTGGACGTCTTCTCTGTCAGATTTGGTGGGCCGGGGTAATCTGAAAACTGTTTTGGTTAGTAAAAAATTGTTTGGTCAGTTTACTTGGAATACCAGTTGGAACGCTGGGTGCTTTGGATTCTGATGGACGGTGTATTTTGAGCTAGGCCCCATCAGTGATTCTGCATCGAATTCATCAAGAAAATGGTAGTGAAAAAATTAGACATGGCTGTTTAAAAGTTGCTTTTGATCGTAACGCGCCACCCCCGCCAGACTGATTCGCAAAATCTTTTGGAGGGTTTGGAAATTGGCTGCTGCAAGGTGACTAAGCTCAGCTTAGTGTAGGCTGATCCATGGGGCCGAACGAGTCGGAGTAATTGGGCCAAGAGACGTACTTTTGAGTGCAGTCCGGGATCGTTTCGAGAAGCCAGTTCATCCCCGTTTCTGGTCCGCGTATCCCGCACTCCCAGAGCTCGATCACTCGCCAGCCTGACCTCAGCAGTTCATCTCGGTTTCTGATATCACGCTTCACATTTTGATCGAATTTCGTCTGCCAAAAGTCCTCACGGGTCTTAGGTGTCGTTGCGTATCTGCAGCCCAGATGCCTGTGCCAGAAGCAGCCATGAACAAAGATACAGACACGATGACGAGCGAGTACGAGATCGGGTCTGCCGGGAAGATTTCGCTGATGCAAGCGATACCTGAAGCCTTGTCGATGAAGCAGCTTCCTGATCTTCATTTCTGGCGATGTATTGCTACCGCGTATGCCCGCCATCATTCGAGACCTGACTTCTCTGCTGACTATGTCCATGCCCCCCCCCAAAAAAAAATGATCTTGTTCCTGCCGCAGGATACCTCCCTGGAAAAACTTTTCCGCTTGGGGAGCCAATTTGAATCTTGGATTCCTTTGCAGTTCTGTAGGGCTCCGTGAAGGCGTTGTCTCGTCAGGCAATGGTAAACGACTAGAGATCGTCGTATAGGTCGGGACGGGCCCCGTTACCCGTGAAACTTGACGTTAAAGGTATTCTTTCTCTTGTTGGGGCTGGCTATGAAGGTTCACCCAGCCTGCGCAAGGGACACCGCGCAGCATTTTCATTACACTCTGACACGATGTAACATTTGGCGCCCGGTTAATGATCCGTCAACCGGACTGCGCCGCGTGGCCTAAACAGGCCTGAGCCGCCGTCCTTCTGCGCTCCGTGCAGCTGGTCTTGGCGCATGTTCCCTATGAGAGATACTGGATGTCCATCCAAATCGAGCTGCTCAATTCGCTGCACAGCAATACCTATGAAGAGCCAATTACACCGGCTGAGGCCTTGTCCCCTTCGAGTGGTAAGAATTCCTGCGCGTCTACCCCAGACGACGAGCTTATCTGCAGCAAGCTGCAGCGTATTCAAGAAGGCGGCGAAATCCGCTACATGGACATGTTTGCAGGCTGTGGCGGCATATCTCTTGGCTTCCTGACCGCAGGATTCAAACCGGTCGCATCGATCGAAATGGACCCGTGGGCTGCGAAGTCGCACGGAGCCAACTTCGGCTCGCGCTCAGTTGGGGGTGATAAGGAAGCGCACCACTCTCCGCGGGACGCAGTAACCGAGACTGCTGATTCCGTCTTCGGCGACCTCGAGCTTCAGGGCGCCACGGATCGTCAGATCGATGTCCTCGTTGGCGGGCCACCCTGTCAGGCGTTCGCCCGTGTAGGTCGGGCGAAGCTCCGCGAGCAAGCGCGCCTCCGCGAAGAGGTGACCGCAGATCAGGCCTTCCTGGTGGACGGACGGGTCAGCTTGTGGGAGCGGTACGTCGCATTCATCCGGGCGACGAAGCCTGTTGCGCTTCTGATGGAGAACGTGCCAGACATCCTCAATCATGGCGGCACCAATGTTGCTGAGCTCGTTTCCAAAAGCCTTGCCGAGGAGGGCTACGACGTAGCCTACACGCTGCTGAATTCCGTCTGGTATGGCGTTCCGCAGGTACGGGAGCGCATGATTCTAGTCGGCTTCCATCGTTCGACCGGTATCAAACCAAGATTCCCGGTGCCAACGCACCATTTGGTTCTGCCATCCGGCTACACTAGCTCCAAGAATGCTGCAAGGCGGGTTATCAAGGCCGAAGGCTCGGAGCATCACCGCTGGATTCCCGATCCAGCTCCCGACTCTCCCGCGGCCACATCGGCTTCTGATGCGCTGGCAGATCTGCCGCACTTGTACGCCGAAGAAATGCTTCGCTCGGGTGCGATTCGTCGCGGGGCGAAAGACCCGTCAGAACCTGTCGAATACACAGCGAAAAATCCGTCGACTGCCTATTCGCGCCTGATGCGGGAGTGGCACGGATTTACGACCAAGTCTACGACTGGCCATGTATTCCGGTATCTGCCGCGCGACTACAAGATCTTCGCCGAGATTCAGCCTGGCTGGGAGTACCCACAGGTGCATGCTTATGTAGAGCAGAAAATTGCGAGCTGGCTTGCCGACCGCAGGAAACTCGGTTTGCCCACCGACCCGAGACACGCAGACGTCAGCACATACATTTCTTCTTGGCGCATCCCTTATGACCCGGGAAAGTTTCCCAACAAGTGGTGGAAGCTTCGGGCCGATGCTCCGGTACGTACGCTGATGGCGCACCTTGGCAAGGACTCTTATTCCCACATCCACTTCGACTCGGAACAGGCACGCACCATCACCGTCCGTGAGGCTGCGCGGCTCCAGTCCTTCCCGGACGGCTTTGTCTTCAAAGGATCGATGAACCCGGCATTCAAGCAGATTGGCAACGCCGTACCACCACTGTTTGCCTATGCAATCGCTCGTGGAATGAGGGAGTGCTTGGGGGCACCGGAGACACAGGATATGCGGGTGGCTTTGTTCGATTTGGAGCAATCACAGATCAAGACGACAGAGGGTAGCAAGTGAAGTTCACCATTCTCCGACTGCTTACTCATTCTGAACTCGGCATGTTTCATGAGTACCGCCGCCAGGGGAAAGAACGCGCCAAACAGCGTTCCATCAATTTCGACTGGGACGTCGTCGGCAAGGTTTTTCCTTCAGCAGAAAGCCCGGACACCATTCCAATCACCTGCCGCCGTCTCGAAGACGAAGGCACGGTGGTTGAGATCGATTCATGGCTCAAGAGGCAGCACAAAAATTGGAGATTCGAAGGCGATTGCCCGAAGAGCTCCTTCTACAGTTTCGTTGACCCAGGTGTCTTGTTCGCGATGGTGGTTGACGCCTCGAGCACCCCAGCCAAGGCATCTTGGGTTGTCATCCCGGCAGATCACCCAGCTCGCTCTTCGATCCTGAACCATGGAGAGAGCGCCCAGCTTGGCAAATCCGCAATGATTGCGTTGTACGGCGAGGAAGGCCAGCACTGCCAAGCAGTGCTCTCGGATCAATTCCCGGAGCTATTCAAGGAGGCAGAAAAAGTGTCCGAGACGTCACAAAATGAAAACGACAACATCCGCAACGATGACGACGCCGCACCGGACCCGCTCGGTCTCTTCAAGATCCTGGCTCGTGCCGGACACAGCCTGCCAAGCGCCGTGGCCGATCTGGTGGACAACAGCCTGTCGCATGGCGCTCGGGAAATCGACATCACCTTCCCGAATCCCAATACGAGCGGCCGGTGGATGTGCATTCGTGACGACGGCACGGGTATGACTTCATCGGGTCTGCGCGACGCCATGAAGATCGGGCACCAGCGTGAGTATGACGACGGCGATCTGGGCAAGTTCGGCTATGGGCTTAAGGGGGCAGCTTGGTCCCAGGCTGATCGACTGACGGTCGTCTCTAAAGCTTCCGGAAGCGAGAGCACGACACTCACGTGGGACAAGGAGCATCTTGCTAAGACACGCCGCTGGGAGCTTCTGAGCGACCCGGTAGCTCCCGAGCATGCCTCGGCAGTGCACATCGGCGACTCGGGCACGGCCGTGCTGCTTACGCAGATGCGCCCCTCGATGGAGCCTGTGAGAGGCAAAGCAGATTCTCTATATGCGCAGGAGCTCGCTGCCATCAAGTCGCACCTCGAACTGGTCTTCCACCGGTATCTTGAAGGCAAGGCGCGCGGGCGCGAGAAGGTAGTCATCCGGATGAACGATGACGTTCTGCGTGGCAATAACCCTATGGGGCACCCGCTGACGAAAGAGTTCGACCAGCATCGCATCGAGCTTCCCGGCCCTTCTCCGGACAAGACGCCTGTCCTCTATGTTCGTGCGTACGTCACTCCAAACGAGGCAGAGCTTGACGAGTACACCACGGACCTGTCTCCGTTGGTACAGCGCGTCGAACGAGACCGCCACTCCCTCAATGGCCGCGCAAACGATGCTCAAGGCCTATACTTCTATCGACTTGACCGCCTCATCAAATGGGGCGGCTGGGAAGATCTCTTCGCCAAGGATGAGCACACCAAGCTGATTCGTGTCGCAGTCGACTTCGACAGGCTGGCAGATGAGCAGCTGCAGGTAGATATCAGCAAGCAGCTCATTCGCCTGCCCTATGCGATCACCAAGCCCCTCGGAGATCTGCTCAAGGCCCCTCGTGCAGCAGCCCGCGCCCGTTACAACAAGAAGGAAAAAACTGCGCCGACTCCGAAAGGTCTCGGAAAGACTGTCTTGCCCGCCGACACACCAGCGCCAGGCGGCTTCTTGCCTCCAACGACAACAGCGGGAGGCACTCCCGTGGCCGCACCTGTTCTGGCCTCGGCAATAAAGAAGGACAGAGCTTCAATCCGCCTTGTCAGCAGCGGCGACAAACCATGGCAGCGCAAGACCGGGTTCAAGGGGGAGGAAGTTGAGGTCACCCCACTGATGCCGACGCTGGTCACGCTCGTGCAGCTCATCGACAAGAATGCCGAGGTCAAAACGGCTCTGTCTGAGTTCCTTCGCGCATTGGAGTCGGCCGGAGTTCCGGACCAGCTGACGGACAAGGTCTTATGAACGTCCGGCTTCCGTTTCCCCTTACACTGAAGCCCAGGCTGGCACTGTGGACTGATGCAACCACCTGGACCAATTGGTCTCGGCATGAATCCTATCTGCGCGCCCAGCCCAAATGGAAGCCGCACCAGATTGCGTCGGTCGCAGAAGAGTCACTGCGGATCATCTCGAAGACCACACCGGTAGATCGCCCGGAGTTTCAGTGCCGCGGTCTAGTCGTCGGCTACGTTCAGTCCGGCAAAACCGCCAACTTCACGGCCGTCGCAGCGCGCGCAGCCGATGTCGGCTACCGCCTGATCATTGTTCTTTCAGGCATTCACGATTCACTGCGGAACCAGACGCAGAAACGCCTGGATCTGGAGCTGACCGGGACCGGAGTAGATTGGATCTCGCTGACCGATGAGGCATCAGACTTTCGTGAGCCGGAGGTGGCCGACGGATTCGCATCTACCGGTACCGTTCTGATCGTTGCGAAGAAGATCACGCCCATCCTTAAACGGCTCAACCAGTGGTTCGGTAAACTCGAAGGCCGGCTCGCTGATGTACCGGTTCTTCTCATCGATGACGAAGCCGATCAGGCCTCCATCAATACACGCGGAAATCGGCGCGACCCCAGTATGGACACCGACACCGAAACTGATGACGACACGGCCCCGTCACTCACCAACGCCCTGATTCGCGACATCCTCAGAAAGATTCCGCGGGCTACATACATCGCCTACACGGCTACACCATTCGCCAACATTCTCATCGACCCAGACGCTAGTGATAGCCAAGTAGGCGAAGACCTGTTTCCCAAGGACTTCGTCGTGCAGCTTCCGAGGCCTGACGGCTACACGGGCACGGAAGAGCTTTTCGGCGTCAGCTCGCAGGGGCGCGATGTCATGCGCCCCGTAGACGCGGCGGATGTGAAAGCTTTGAAGCCGAAGCAGCGCAAAAGGAGCGAAGCAATTGTTGCTCGCGGCCCGCTGGATCTTCCACAGTCGCTTGCCGATGCCCTCCTGACCTTCGCGCTTGCTGGCGCCATCAGACTGCAGCGCGGCCAAGTGGGTAAGCCGAATACTATGCTGGTGCACGTATCGCGGCTCCAGCAGGACCAATTGAGTGTTGGGGAGGCGATCGAGGAGCAGATTCGTAACTGGTTCCAGCATGAGAACGCCGAGCCCGGTGTGCTCAAACAGATGTTCCGATCAACGCTCGCAGGGCTGGGGCAGGTAGATCTGCCTTGCAGCGTAGAGGTTCTACTAGAAGAGGCAGTGACTAACTTGGCCCGGTTAGTGGTCGTTGTGCTCAATAGCACGACGGGCGATGAACTTGATTACGAAGCCAAGCCTGGACGGCAGCTCGTTGCGGTAGGTGGCAATAGGCTGTCGCGCGGATTAACGCTTGAGGGACTAACGATTGCATACTTCCTGCGGACTACAGCGCTGGCAGATGCTCTGCTGCAGATGGCCCGCTGGTATGGTTTCAGGGCTGGCTATGAAGACCTGATCCGTATCTGGACCACCGAAGGCATCGCTCAGTGGTTCGTGGAGCTGGCGCTGGTCGAAGAATCCCTGCGGGACTCCATTACAGCACTCAACAAGGCCGGCCGCAGACCTGACCAGATGGCCATCCGGATGCGCGCCCATTCAAAGCTACTGCTCACGAGTAAGAACAAGAGCGGGATGCAGATGGACAATGCGCGGTCATGGTCTGGCGAGAACCCGCAGACGATCCTGTTTCCGATGCAAGTTCGGGAAATGCTGGAGCGGAACGTGGACCTTGCGTCTGCCCTGCTGCGACAGCATCCCCCGACACAGGATGCATACGGCGGCGCCATAGCACATGATGTACCGGCCGAGCACATCGCACTGTTCCTGAGGCGTTATGAAGGGCACCCGAACAGCATTGCATTTCAGGGCGCGGAGATTGCCGACTGGATCCTGGAGCGAGGTGAAAAGGGAGAGCTCACGAACTGGACCGTGTTCGTAGCCAACCCGGATCGGGAACGACAGGTACTCCTGGGTGGAAGGCCTTTCGGCCTTGTTCGGCGTTCGTTGCAGGCCAACGAGTCGATCGGCATCCTGATCGATCCACGCCATGAAGGTGTCGACCTGCATGGCGGACCGGAGAACTACCGCGTTGGTTCAGGCTTCAATGCACGAGCAATGCGCGAGGACCGACCCGTACAGCAGGGCCTGCTCCTGCTCTACCCCCTTGATCCCGAACCGCTCCGCGCGCCAACGCAGACAGTGCTGGGCCTTGCACTGTCGCTGCCACGCACTACGGACGGTGATCAACGGTTTGTTGTAAACCGTGGGGTACGCAATGTTTAAGATCACGCAGGACCGCTGGGCAAGTCTGCGCGAGCAGCGCCTTCCACACGAGGATATTTACGAGCAGGCCGCTGAAGACCTGGAGGCGGCCCTGATAGGAGTGTCAGACGACGGACGTCTGCACCTGGTGCTGGCCATCGATATTGCCCCGCAGAAACTGCCGCCGGATCTGCAGAGTCTTCAGGTCCGCATCCTGGAGGGCGGACAGATTTGGTTGGACGTTTCCGCACGCAGCCACCACGAAGAGCTACTAACGCTGGTAGCCAATAAGGTCATCCACGCTATTTGCATTGAAGGCCGCGATCCTGCTATCTCGGTTGAACGTATCATCGACGATATGCGTGCGGCTTTGCGCCCGCTTGCACTTGAGCTGAGTGCGGCAGAGCAGATCGGTCTTTTCGGCGAGCTCTGGGTGCTGTCCAATGTGCTGCTCCCGACCATCGGGCCGCGCGTCAGTCACCTTTGGAGCGGGCCTGAAGGCGAACGTCATGATTTCATCGGCCAGGGAGTTCACGTTGAAGTGAAAACGACCACGCGATCAGAACCGAAGCACGAAATATCCCGTCTCGATCAGCTGAAAGCGCCCGCCAGCAAGCGCCTCCTGTTTGTCAGCGTTATGCTGGAGCGCAGTCTGGGTGGCGATGAAACGCTTGCAGACCGCGTCGATGAAATTCGGAAGAAGCTGGTGTCCGATGGGCATGCTCTAGATGTTTTCGACTCACGCTTGGCAGAACTCGGCTGGCACGAGGGCCTACGACAGACAGGTGCTCTTCTCCGGTTCACATTCCGCGATGTCCATGTCTTTGAAGTTGCCGGAAACTTCCCCAGGCTCCCCGATGACTACGTGCCGCCACTCGGTGTGTCCGGCATTAAGTACAGCATCAATGTCGGCAGCCTGCCTTCCCTCGGCGTAATGGAAGTTCAGGAGGTTCTTCTAACCGCCTGATGGGCGCGAGGGCAGCGGGCAACTGTCAACGTTGCCGCAACCAAGCATGTGGTGGGGAATGAATGGAACCTAATCCTTGTTTCAGCTTGGGATGCTGACAGCCATGCGGAGCAAGTATTCTGGCAGCAATCCCAAGCTATTTAATGTGGCAGATTAGTCGAGCAGCTCGCCGCTGTAGGTCTTACGGTGATATTCCTGAACTCCGTCTACCGAGTTCAGATAGTCGATTAGCTCTTTTAGAATGATGACATAGAATTTAGTTGTTGTGGAGTTTAAGGTGTGAGTAATTCCATGGTAGTCTCGCAGGTGTAGGTTGTCCAAGTCTAATAAGGAAACGACATCGTAGTTGCGGTGACACTCCGAGCCTAACTCCCAGGCGATCGCGAGATGGATTTCTTTTTCGCTTTTGTATTCGGACTCAAATTCGCGAATTAGCGCATCAATATTGAATTTGTACTCAAGGATTTTTGGAGGGCTAGTGTACTCTTTGTTGTACTGAAGCTGTTGAACTCCCAGTGGGTTGTTTTCTTTGTCATACTCATGGTTGGATAAAGGGTCTCTAATGATAAACTTAAAAACTCCATCGTATTGCTGGGTCTGGCTGGTGGCCAATAATTTTATCCCACGAATAACTCCGCCAGCAACTAACTGATTGAATAGTACAATCACGTCTTGCTCTGATACAGGCTCGGATGTTATTGAGATTTCATTTGTGGGTGCAAAGAAATTCTTGTTTGTGAGGCTCAATGATCGTTCTATTTCATGGACTTCTTGCGCTCGTACCCAGTCATGAAGGGACCCTTCCCTAGTTATATCGTTCTTGGCGCCTGTATCTATTCTTAGGAGGCGACGCCATTTCTGGAAACGTTTCACTATCTCAACTGAAATATGTTCTGCAGCCTCTTTCAGTTCAGGTTGAAAACCTTTCCTTCCTAAATCTGGATCAGCATCTACAAAGTGAACAATGACATGGCACTGGTTCTGGTGGCCAATGTTAGAGGTCAGTGGGATTGTGATCAATTCACCCTGTATCATCTGATTGTTAGCAAGCTGTAGGCCACCTTTCAAGACTCTGTACTGTTTTCTTAGCTTTGCAAGCTCGTCATTGAATTGATCCCAAATAGACGTAGAATAAGCAAAGTAGCCGTATGCTGAAATCTGATACTGATTGATTAGAGAGTTAAACTTATCGCTGGGTGATAACAGGGAAAGCAAATCGTCGGGGCTAAAGAATTCATAAATTCCATTCGCCTTCAGATATTTCACAGGAAGGTTGGATGAATCTTTTCCCAGGGCTTGAAGCTTTTTCTGAACTTCCAGTACTTCTTTTAGATTGACGCTGGCGCTTAATCTTGTATGTGGATATACATAACTGCAGCTTTGCTCGGATAGAGCTGAGACTTCGCCCTGCTTGTTTCTGACTGTGAGCTGGAATTTAATCTTTGAGCTTTCTGATGCAAATGTTATTGCGCCGAGTGGGGTTTTTATAAGCAGTAGGTACAACCATTGTTCGGCAGTAGTGGCTGAGTACCAGGATAGATCTTTCGGTCGAGTGCTGGATCCTCCAAATTTTATTTTGAACGTAGATCCCCTTGTTATTTCTGCGAACGCTGGGTCAGTAATCTCCGAGGATGTAACCATTGGGCGCGTAACCGTGCCGTGAAAGTCTTCTACCCAGTCTCGACCCTTCAAAAGCTCTCCATGGAACGTATGGCCGGAAACTTTTGTGCCAAACTGTAGGTAGTCGAAGCCATAGCCTATGTAGGTAGCTCCAACTCCTTTATTGCCCCTTGTTTGCCCGCCATTTTTAAATGAAATATTTGGAGCAAGGAATGATTTAAATTCTTTTTCGTTGAATCCAATGCCATTGTCAGTTATGGAAAAGGAATTCTCCTCAAGATTTATGGTCAGCCAAAGCTTGGGGATGTAGCCTGGCTCTTCAAGCTCAGTTGCGCGGCGGTCCACGGCATCCATCGCATTTTGAATAAGCTCGGAGAAAGAGTCATACATACCAACGTAAGACTTTAGAATATTCTTGATTTCACGCTTCTTCGCAGCGAATAGGATCTCTGCATCCACATCTTGACCGCTGGTCAGCGGATCCCATGATTCTAGCCTCATAGCAGTCCCTTTAGGTCAGCAAGTGATCGGATTCCGTCTCAAAGCCCAACTTGAGAGCCCTGAAAGTTTCATTAGCCGGACATTACCAGCGGGCTGGATCCTCAATTATTAAAAAAATTAATCAGAATTGGCTCTATCTATAGAATGAATTGCGAGATGCCGCTGGTTTCTTAGGTGCGTTCTCACCTATCTATGGTCGCAGGATGCCCTCCATGAAGGGCAGCCCAGGTGGCGACAGCAGACAGTTTCAGTCAGAGGTTGAAAACCCATAACTTGTGTAGACAACGAGCGAGTAGCCGGACAGTCAGCAAGTAGTATCGCGTAGCGTCGCTGCGATGGGACATGCGATTTTCGAGAAACCAAGCCAAATGTTTTCTTTGCCAAGCCCAAGGTGTTTCTCGCTGCCAGCGCTTTGCGATGTCAGCCTTGATGATATTCGCTTGCTTCAAATGACGTTGGCGTGTTGCATGCCACCCCGTCAACATCGCAACCAAGAACACCTCCATATCGAATGAATTACTCATGCCCGTCCTCCGAAATAGACAGCCGCCACATCGATCCGACCGTGCCCCAGCTCATAGCTGATTTGCCTTCGGGCCTCACGATCTAGGTGCCTGTCTACCTAGCAACATTGGCCGCCGTTGATAGGCGCACGGTGATGGGTGATTTGCTCAAAGCGCTCACAAGCGAATGCCGCTCGTAGCTCATGGTAGCCCTTGATGTTCTGTGCCTGCAGGATTTCCCGCGCAGGGCGGATGATTTCTTGCAGAAAATTCAGGTAGCTTTCGTCTGGCGCAATCAGGTTGCGGCTACCCGCAGGCGACACTTGCCGTGCAAACCCAAGTGCACCTCGAACATGGTCATCCACCGCAATCCAACGTGGCGCCGAGGCGCCAGCTCGGCCGCCTTTGGTGCCATCCTGGATGTTGATCCTGCCTAGGCCGTTAGCCTCACGACTAAGTCGAGGCAGGTCAGCCAAGATGGCCTCACGCAAGCGCATGCCGGTGGCTCGCGCCAACAGTACGATCGCTGCGGCCCGTCTCTGGTCACGGCTGCAAAGCGCATCGACGATCTGCTTCACCTGTTTGCGGTCTTGGCCCTGTGGCACCGACTGACGAACCCCAGTGCGCTGCATACCCAACGCCTTGCTCGGACTTGGTAACTTAACGTACTGATCACCGCGAAGCGCCGCCATGGTCCTGTTAACGCTGGATAGCCGGTTTTGTGCGGTGCTGACGGCAAGGTCGCCGCGCCTAACCATGTCGCGCAGATACGCTGCGTAGTCGGCCAACACCTTTCGATCAATCTGCCGCGCATCATTGATACCGGGCCCCTGTTCGGAGCGGCACCACTTCACGAATGCTTGCCACCTATCACTGTGCGCCTTGACCGTGCCGTAATGACCACCGCTGAACATGTCTTTCAGCGCCTGAGGTCCCGCGTAGCTCAGTTGCCTGCCGTAGCCGAAATTGCGGCCATCGCGTTTACCCACCAATGCCATGTTGGTCACCTCATCTGCTGTGCTCCGACTCTCGCCCCACGTCATCCCGCCAAGAATGTTGAGTGTTATCAGGGATCAAGGCCCCTGCGACCTGTGGGGTGTCCTCTAACGCGGGACTGGCGGCTCCTTACGACCGGGAGCAAGGGCATCTCATGATCTGGCCTCCTGAGCACCGATACTGGTGGGCGGGTGGAGGCAGCATTGGCTGACGAAACCAGCGCCGCGAGATCCTGAGTTGGGTGAAGGCAGCGATGTGATGACCGGGGCATGCCTGACTGTCAGTCAGGTGCAGTCCATTCCCTGGTCTGCGGCACCATCATCTACATCGCTGTTGCTGGCGACATCGGCGTTTGTCATGTCGATTGTCACGAGTGGAGTTGCCGCAAAGCCAAGTGCGATGAGGGCTGCAGCAGTGTTAGAAGCGCCCGTCTCTTTCCAGGAGAAAGAGACGGGCGCAGGTTGGCGCAAGATTCGGCCAAGCGGATAGGTTGCTGCAGGGCAGCGAAGTAGGAGGTGTTGCCTGGCGCACGAGGGCCATGATCTGAAGTAGGCATCCATCACCGGGGAGGTGACCTGGCGAGCTGCCGGATGCGAATCGCCATTTGGGGAAGAACCACCGCGAGAGCGGCGTGACCTTCAAGGCTCGGGCCACCTGGGTTGCTGTCATCGACAGCGCTTGCACGACCTGTTCTACGCCCGTGGATAATCGCGGTCAAGGTTTGAAATTCAGCGCCACTTTGGACTTTAAGAGCGGTTATCCACCGCTGGAATTCCGTGGTAAACCCTGGACAACGTAGTCGCTTTTAGCTCTTCAAAGTGAGGTCCTTCCAAACAGGGCGGCTTTGCAGCCCTGTTTGGAAGGACCCGTGCTGAGAAGCGAATAAGCGAGGCTGCTTGCCCTGAATCTTGAACGTTCAGTAGTTCGGCAATTATTGCGCCTGCAAAGCGCTAGCGAATCGGCACCACGTTCTTGTCTCTGACTTGGCCGTACGCTGAGGCGAGCAGGCTGCCGGTGGCGGCTTTCTGGATGTACTCACTCCACCAGGCCATCATCGGTCGCCTGCGTTCGATGTAGTCGGCTCGGTTGTAGGCGCTGCGTACCTCATCCTTGTCAACATGCGCCAGTGCGACCTCAATGAGCTCCGGGTCCCACCCATGTTCATTCAAGATGGTACTGGCCATCGAACGCATGCCGTGGCTGACCAAGCGATCCTGGAAGCCCATGCGTTTCAACACCATGTTCGCGGTCTGGCTATTCGCGTGGTTGCGTGGATTTCTGTCTGCCGGGAAGACGTATTCGCGATGGCCGCTGTGAGGCTTGAGTGACTCCAACAGCGTGACTGCTTGATCACTCAACGGGATGCTATGTGGGCGGCGCTTCTTCATCCGCTCCGGAGGGATAGTTCAGACACGCCTTTCAAAGTCGATGTCTGCCCAGCGAGTAGTTGCCGCCTCGGCGGGGCGCGTCATCGTGTGCAACTGCCATTCGATCAGGCAGCGGGTGGTGCGTTTGATACTGGCGTTCGCGATCTCCAGCATGAGCTCGGGGAGCTCTTCTGGCGGAAGCGCAGCCATGTTCTCTTTCTTGGGCTTCTTGAAGACTGCCCTGATGCCGGTGAGCGGGTTGGCGAAGATCAGGCCGGAGTTGACGCCGTAGGTCATGATCTCGTTTAGCCGCTGGCTGAGACGCTTGACCGTTTCCAGGCTGCCTTTCGCTTCGATTGGGCGAAGCAGTCCGATCACCATCGGCGCAGTGATTTTCGCGAGTGGGGTCGTCTTCATATCGGGGAACACGTGCAGCGTGAGCGACCGCCAAATGTCCTCGGCGTAGGCCGGGGTGACCGAGTCTTTCTTGAGTTCAAACCAGGCGGTGGCCACATTCTCGAAGGTGTGTTCGGTTTCCGCGCGTTTGGCTTCATTCAGCGTATTGCGCTGCACCTTCGGATCGATGCCTTGGGCGAGCAGCTCGCGTGCATCGACTGCCATCTTTCGTGCATTCGCCAGCGACAGTTCGGGATAGGTCCCGAAGCCGATGTTGATGCGCTTCTTGGTCACCGGTTCGCGGTAGTTGAAATTCCACAGCAACGAGCCGTTGCTGCGTACCCGGAGCTGCAAACCATCGCCGTCAGTGAGGACGTAATCCTTGGACGCGGGTTTGACTCCCTTGAGCTGTCGATCGGAGAGGCGGATGTTTTGAGCAGGCATGAGATTGTCCTCAGGCACTGATTCGGTATTCCAAAGCTTAGCACCGGGTGAGGTGGAATACCGCCTGGAATACCCGAACTGCTGGAACTCAAAAACTATCAAAAGACCGCAAAAGCGCTGGAGGCCGCGTATTTGCTGGATCGCAGGCACAAAAAAAGACGTCCGTGGACGTCTTTGTTTGATCATTTGGTGGAGCCGGGGGGATTTGAACCCCCGTCCGCCAGTACTCCGCTTTCGGGCCTACATGCTTAGCCGTGTCTATTAAGTTAACCCTCAGCGACCCGACGGGCAGGGTGCTTTGGGCGAGCTGTGTAAGTTTTAGCCGATTCGTCCACAGCGTACTGCACGGCGATCCTGTTCTGTATGACAATCATTTCGGGTTTACAGGCATCCCCTGATGATTGCTGGAGCCGAAGCTACCAGAAGGAAGGCTAGCGCCGCTTACGCAGCGAGAGCTTGTTCCCCGTAGGTTTCGTCATTGGCAACTATAGAAAGTTGCAACAGTGGATTTACGACTTCTGTTACCAAGTCGGCATGCCCCTAGAGTTTCATCACCGGCGTCGAATCCTAATCGGCCCCAATTCTGCTGCTCTAGCAGTCAGGCCGCGGAGTGTACCCGAATCAATGAGATACGTCGACTCCGAGGCTTGGCCAGCGTCACCAAGCCAGCCCGAAGGCTGGCTAGCGTGCCGCAGGGTCTTACTTGGCGTTACCGCCGTCAGAGCCATCGCCGCCGGTTTTCAGGGAGGTGATTTCTTTGGTAGTGAGCTCGATGCATTTCTTGTCATCGCCTGCTTTTTGCGCGGCGGTGGCGGCAGTGAGGGTTTTTTCCAGCTCGTCTTTGGTGTCTGCGCTCATGTTAGTGCTCGTGGACGTATGAGCATCCTTCAGCGTTTGCAAGTTGGCGCCACACAGGTCATCGGCGGCGAACACCGGGGAACCCAACAGTGCAGCGGTAAGAAACAGACCAGTCAGTGCTGTGCGCTTCATGTGTATCTCCTTGAGCCTGTTGACTCGGTATGGCCGCTCAATTGGGGCCTTTTTCCGAGATAGAGGAATAAGCGCTGATGGGGTTGTAGCGCTTAAAGACATGGACTGCCGCCCACCGCAGGGGTTCTATTTATTTTGCAAATGGTGTGAAAAAGCCATGTTGCAGCATGTGTCAGGGAAATGGAGCGATCATCGCCCCATTTGTGTGCATCAGTCAGCTATTGGTCGAGTGACGCGATCCACCAGATACACCAGGCTGTGGTAGTCAATTCCGCCGTGTTGCGACAAGCCGATCTCACAGGTGCGGCTGGTTGAAATGCCCTCAGAACAGTCATGGACGGCGCCTTTCAAGGTGCGCAGTGAGTGAGCATTCAGCTCAGGTGTGGTGAAGCCTTTGTCGCCCGCGAACCCGCAGCAGTGGATGCCTTCAGGGATGACCACGTTGACGCTGCACAGGCGGGCGAGATCGATCAGTGCCTGGCTTTCTCCCAGGTGTTGAGTGCTGCAGGTGACGTGGACAGCGATGGCTTCCTGTTGCGGCGTGAACTCCAATTTGTCGAGTAGGTGCGTGCGGATGAAACGCACGGGGTCGTATAAATCCAGGCGCGTGCCTTTGAGGTCCTGCAGCAGACGCAGCGTGCAGGGGCTGGTGTCGCAGTAGATCGGGTCAACGCCGCCACGACTGGCTTCGGTCAGTGCCGCGAGGAGTTGTTGGCGCTTCGCCTCGGCCTGGTCGGGATAGCCTTTGGAGGCGAACGGTTGACCGCAGCAGAGCGCGTCCTGATTCTCGGGGAATACCACTTGATAGCCTGCTTTTTCCAGCAGTCCACGGGTTTTGTCCATCAGCGACGTTTGCTCTCGGTCGGTCGCTGCCGGGCCCATGACGCGTGAGACGCACGCGGCCAGGTACACCACGCGGGGCCGTTGATCTTCAACGGGCGGCGTGAAGCGAATAGCGTGTTGCGGTTGTGGCATGGCCGGGGTCCATTGCGGTACGCGCCTCGATGAGGCCTTGGTGAGCGCGGCGGAAACTTTGGCCAGCCGTGGCGCCCCGAGCAGCATGCGAGCGCCGTTGACGGCATGCAGCGTGAAGCGCGCGCCGTTGAGTGCAGCCGTGAAGTGCTCGGCCAGCCACCCAGCGGTTTTGCCGTGACGCGCTTCCTGTGCTCGCAGCTTTTTAACCAACTCGCCGGTGTTGATGCCCACCGGGCAGCGTTGCGCACACAGCCCTGTCGCCGCGCAGGTGTCGATGCCTTGGTAGTGGTAATCGCGTTCCAGTTCGGTGGTATCGGTGCCTGCACGTTTTTTCGCTTGAATGTGACGCCATATGACGATGCGCTGGCGCGGACTGAGGGTCAGTCCTCTGGATGGGCAGACGGGTTCGCAAAACCCGCACTCGATGCATTTGTCGACGATCTCATCGGCGGCAGGCATGGGTTTGAGGTGCTTGAGGTGGATCTGCGGGTCTTCGCTCAACACTACGTCCGGGTTAAGAATGCCGTTGGGGTCGAGCAGCCGTTTGAGTTCCCACATCAATTGGTACGCGTCGCGGCCCCACTCGAGCTCAACGAACGGCGCCATGTTGCGCCCGGTGCCGTGTTCGGCTTTGAGCGAGCCGTTGAATTCGACGGCGACGAGTTGCGTGACGTCATCCATGAACGCCGAATAGCGCGCCACTTCCTGCGGGTCGTTGAAGCCTTGGGTGAAGACGAAATGCAGGTTGCCCTCCAGCGCGTGGCCAAACAGGATCGCCTCGTCGTAGTGATGCTTGTCGAACAGCTCGATCAGGCGACGCACGCCGATGGCCAGTTGTTCGACCGGAAAGGTCACGTCTTCGATGATCACCGTTGTGCCGGTCTCGCGCACCGCGCCGACGGCAGGAAAGGTGTCCTTGCGGATGGCCCATAGACGGGCGTTTTCCAGCGGGTCTTCAGTGAAATCGACCTGCTTCTCGACCGGGAAATGCGCGATCGAAGCCATGATCTGCGCCAACTGTTCATGCAGCAAAGGCTGCGTCGCGGCTCGGGCTTCGATGAGCAGGGCGCAGGCGTTTTCCGACAGCTCACGCACGAACGCCGGCATGCCGGGTTTATTCTGCACCGAGCGCATGCTGCGTCTGTCCAGCAGTTCAACGGCGGACACGGGCTGGGTTTTCAGGACGGTCACGGCGTTGCAGCAAGTTTCCACATCCGGAAACACAATCAGCGCCGAGGCTTTGTTGGGATGATCGGGCACGGTGTCGTAGGTCACGGCGCTGATGAACCCCAGTGTGCCCTCGGAGCCGACCAGCAGATGGCTCAGGATGTCCAGCGGCTCGTCAAAATCGATCAGCGCGTTGAGCGATAGACCGGTGGTGTTTTTCAGGCGATATTTGTGGCGAATTTTTGCGGCCAGCACCGTGTTGGCGCGAGTCTCGCGACCCAGTTCGGCGAGACGTTCCAGCAGATCGCCGTGACTGGCACGGAACGCCGCAATGCTCTGCGGATCTTCGGTGTCCACGCCCGTGCCATCTGCCAGCACCAGCCGCATCCCGGCAAGCGTGTGATAGGTGTTCTGGGCTGTGCCGCAGCACATGCCGCTGGAGTTGTTGGCGACGATGCCGCCGATCTTGGCCGCGTTGATAGAGGCGGGGTCCGGGCCGATCTTGCGCCCGAACGGCGTCAGCCAGGCGTTTGCCTGTGCGCCGATCACCCCCGGTTGCAGGCGAATCTGTTCACCTTGGCCGCGGATTTCTCGGCCGTTCCAGTTATCACCCAGCACCAGCAACACAGAATCGCTGATCGCCTGGCCAGACAGGCTGGTCCCTGCCGCACGAAAGGTGACGGGCACCCTGTCGACTTGCGCCAGCTTGAGCAGTGTCGCGACTTCATCTTCGGATTCAACGCGAATCACCAGTTTCGGGATCAGCCGATAAAAGCTGGCGTCAGTGCCAAAGGCTAGCGTCGAGAGCGGATCGTCAAACATGCGTCCGGCAGGAATCAGGCGCTTCACATCGGCCAGGAATGAGGCGGGGAGGCTCATAGAATCTTCCTCATCTGCCGCGACGTCTGATGCGCCGCGTGCACGAACTCGAAGGGCGCGGAAGCGCCCGTTTCACTTAGGAAATCAGCGATTCACGCACGAGGGAGTCTCGGGTGATTTCACTGATGGATTTGGCGCCGGTCAGCACCATCGCCACGCGCATCTCTTTTTCGAACAAATCGAGCAGATGCTTCACACCCGCTTCGCCATGGGTGGCGAGGGCGTAAAGAAAGGCGCGACCGATCAGCACGGTATCGGCGCCGAGGGCGATCATCCTCACTACGTCCAGGCCGCTGCGAATGCCGGAGTCGGCGAGGATCTTGATCTCGCCTTTCACAGCATCGGCAATGGCAGGCAAGGCGCGGGCACTGGAGAGCACGCCGTCGAGCTGACGACCGCCGTGGTTAGAAACGACGATGCCGTCAGCGCCGAATTTCACCGCATCGCGCGCGTCTTCCGGGTCCAGGATGCCCTTGATGAGCATGGGGCCGTCCCAGAATTCACGAATCCATTCCAGGTCCTTCCACGAGATCGAGGGGTCAAAGTTGTTGCCCAGCCAGGCGATGTAGTCAGTGAGCCCAGTGGGGTTGCCACGATAGGCCGAAACGTTGCCCAAGTCGTGGGGACGGCCGTTGACGCCGACGTCCCACGCCCATTGAGGGTGGGTCATGGCCTGCAGCACGCGACGAATCGGGCCGTTTTTGCCGCTCATGCCGGAGTGCAGGTCGCGGTACCGTGCGCCCGGGACGGGCATGTCCACGGTGAACACCAGGGTCTTGACCCCGGCGGCCTTGGCGCGCTCGAGGGCGTTGCGCATGAAGCCGCGATCTTTCAGCACGTAGAGCTGAAACCACATGGGGCGGTCGATGGCAGGCGCGACTTCTTCGATCGGGCACAGCGACACGGTCGACATCGTAAAAGGGATGCCCTTGGCGGTGGCGGCACGCGCGGCCTGAACCTCGCCACGGCGGGCGTACATCCCACAGAGGCCGATCGGCGCCAACGCGATGGGCATGCTCAGTGTTTCGTTGAACAGCGTGGTTTGCAGGCTCAATTCGGACATGTTTTTCAGCACGCGCTGACGCAGCGCGATACCCGCAAGGTCCGACACGTTGTGACGCAGGGTGTGTTCGGCGTAGGCGCCACCGTCGGCGTAGTGAAACAGAAAGGGCGGCAATTTGCGTTTGGCGGCGGCGCGATAATCAGTGGCAGCAGAAATGATCATGGTGTCTCGCAACGTTGAGTGAGCGCAGCGGCGGCCGGGCGTGAAACGTCACACCCGGCGCCTCTCGTATTAATGAACCAGCATGCCCGTCAACCAATACGCCTGAACGTAGGTGACAACGCCGACGATCGCGGCGAAGAACAGGCTGTGTTTGAGGGTGAAGCGGAACAGATCCGACTCCTTGCCGACCAGCCCGGTCGCCGCACAGGCGACCGCGATCGATTGCGGGGAAATCATCTTGCCGGTCACGCCGCCGGTGGAGTTGGCGGCCACCATCAGCACATCACTGACCCCGACTTGATGCGCGGTCGTCGCTTGCAACGAACCGAACAGCGCGTTGGACGAGGTGTCGGAGCCGGTCAGAAACACGCCCAGCCAGCCCAGGAACGGCGAGAAGAACGGGAAGGCAGAACCCGTTGCGGCCAGCACCAGCGCGAGGGTTGTCGACATGCCCGAGTAGTTCATGACGAAGGCGAAGGCCAGCACCATGCCAATGGAGACGATGGCCCAACGTAGTTCGACGAGGGTTTCCTTGAAATTGGACAGACCGGTTTTCACGTCAATTCGCAGCACGATCATCGACAGAATTGCCGACAGCAGAATCGCACTGCCCGAGGCGGCCAGCAGATCAAACTTGTAAACGGCGGGCATCGCGGTCGGGTTCGCGACGATGGGGGCCATCTTCATGACCAGTTGATCCAAATGCGGAACCGGGAAGTTCATGGTCAGCGCTTGCAGAGGCCCGCCAGCAGCAAACAGCGCCTTGAAGGGCTTCAAGGTCCAGATCGTCACGACCACGGTGAGAATCAGAAACGGCGACCACGCTTTGATGATCGTACCGGCCGAGTAAGGGGAGGCTTTTGTCGTCCGCGGCTGATTAAAACCGCCCGACCCACCCATCACGGCGGCGCCGCCAGGGGCGGTTGCGACCTGGAATTGCTCAGCGCGCGCAGGCTGCCAGACTTTCAGGAACAGCGTGAGCGATACCAGGCTGACTAGCGCCGAAGTGATGTCTGGCAGCTCTGGACCTATGAAGTTCGAGGTCAGGTATTGCACGACGGCGAAGCTGCCACCTGCCACCAATGCCGCAGGCCAGGTTTCTTTCACGCCTTTGACGCCGTCCATGATGAACATCAGCCAGAACGGCACGAACACTGACAGCAGGGGCAATTGACGGCCCGCCATAGCGCCAATTTTGAACGCGTCGATGCCCGATACCTGACCGGCCACGATAATCGGGATCCCCAAAGCGCCAAACGCCACTGGGGCAGTGTTTGCGATCAGACACAAACCGGCTGCATAAAGGGGGTTCAGCCCCAGGCCGACGAGCAGGGCCGCGGTGATCGCCACTGGCGCACCAAAGCCTGCCGCACCTTCCAAAAATGCGCCGAAACAGAAGCCGATGAGCAAGACCTGCAAACGCTGATCGTCGGTGACCGACATGATCGAGCTGCGGATGATCTCGAATTGGCCACTTTTGACAGTGAGTTTGTAGAGAAACACCGCCGCGATGATGATCCACGCGATGGGCCACAGACCGTACAGGAAGCCATACATTGCCGAAGCGATGGCCATGTCTGCGGGCATGTGGAAAGCGAAGATCGCGATCAGCACGGCCAGTAGGAGGGTGATGGTGCCTGCGATGTGGCCCTTCATCCGGAAAACGGCCAATGCCAGGAAGAAGAAGGCAATCGGAATAAGCGCAACGAGCGCCGATAGGCCCAGGCTGCCGAGTGGTGTGTAGAGCTGTTGCCAGGTTTGCATGTGGGAGGCCCCTAGTTGTTGTTTGATTAGGCCCGGTGTCCATGTCCTACGTGCGCGGCTCCTGCAAGCGACAGCTGTCGTCCTGCCGATGCTGACGAACGAATCGCACAGCTCACCAGCTCAAGCCCTTCTCCGCCAGAAAGGCTAGCAACGCCTCGGGTGTACCCGACGCGTCGGCATTGTAAATTGGTAATACCAATTTACAATGTCTTGGCGCTAGGTTAGAAGCCTTAGCGTTGATGTGTCAATTTGTGACCTTAGAACTTTTGTAGCAGTTGTCAGGCATTTCCTCTGAGATGGCGACTTTTCCTGCATCTGCTGGGTGAATGTCCGACTGCAATCAGTGAGAATGTGCGCCCTCCGCCATATGGCAGGCAGGAGAGTGAGAAAGGTGAAGTGAGGCGGTATGGGTTTTGATCAGGTGCGTCAGCGTCGGTTGTCTGACGATATTGTCGAACAGCTCGAACGAATGATTCTGGAAGGCACGCTTAAAGCGGGTGGCCGCTTGCCTGCCGAACGGGCGCTGGCCGAGCAATTCGGCGTGTCGCGCCCATCGTTACGCGAAGCCATTCAAAAGCTCACTGCCAAAGGGCTGCTGATCAGCCGGCAGGGCGGGGGCAATTACGTGGTTGAAAGCCTGGGTTCTACGTTCAGCGACCCCCTGCTTCATCTGTTGGAAAGCAGCACCGACGCGCAGCGGGACTTGCTGGAGTTTCGGCACACTCTGGAGGCGTCTTGTGCCTATTACGCGGCTGTCCGGGCGACGGATGTTGACCGCGTGCGTTTGCGTGAGGCGTTCGATGCTCTGCAAGATTGCTACAGCCGGGCCGATGAAGTCAGCCGCGCCGAAGAGGGCGCCGCGGATGCGAATTTTCACCTGGCTATCGCCGAGGCCAGTCACAACGCCGTATTGCTGCATACCATTCGCGGTCTCTTCGACTTACTGAGGCGCAATGTCGTGACCAATATCGGCGGCATGTACAAGCAGCGCACCGAAACCCGCGACATGCTGATTACCCAGCACCGGGAGCTGTACCTGGCGATCATCGAAGGGCGAGCGGACGATGCCCGCGAGGTATCGAGCCGTCATTTGCTGTATGTGCAGGAAGTGCTGGAAGAGGTGCGTCAGCAGGTGGAGCGTACGGCGCGGGCTGAGCGGCGGAACGGGATGTGAGAAGGGGTGTTGACTAACCCTGTGGGAGCCGGCTTGCTGGCGAAAGTGGCGGATCAGTCAACGCATCAGCAACTGACCTATCGCCTTCGCCAGCAAGCCGGCTCCCACAAGGATTGCGTCCGGCCAGGGCCATCCGCTGTCGAGGAGGATTAATCTTCCTTGCCCTTGTTCCGTACGGCGCGCTGGAGTTCGCGATTGGAGTCGCGTTCGCGCTCGGTGTCACGCTTGTCGTATTCCTTCTTGCCTTTACCGAGGGCGATTTCGCACTTGATCAAGTGCGCCTTCCAGTAAAGGGCGAGGGCAACGGCGGTGTAACCTTTTTGCGCCACTGCGGCGTTGAGCCGTTCGAGTTCACGCTTGTTCAGCAGCAGTTTGCGGGTGCGTGTCGGGTCAGCGATGACGTGGGTACTGGCTGTCGTCAACGGCGTGATATGGCTGCCCATCAGCCAGGCCTCACCGTCCTTGAGCAGCACGTAACTGTCCACCAGCTGCACCTTGTTGGCACGCAGGCTTTTTACTTCCCAACCGGCCAGGACCAGACCGGCCTCGAACTTGTGTTCGATGAAGTAATCGTGTCGCGCCTTCTTGTTTTGCGCGATGGTCCCTGTGGGGTGTTTCTTGAGCTTGGCCATAGGCGACGCATTATAGGGATCAACTGTGCTCTCGGCTATGGGGATGCTGCGTGCTTGAGCGCGTTGAGTGAATCCCGGACAATGCGCGATCTTTTTTGGGTGTGGGACACGTTAACGATGTCAACGGACAAGGTTTCAGTCCACGGGAGCTGGGCGAGTCGCTGGGTGTTCATCCTGGCCGCCACAGGCTCGGCGGTGGGGTTGGGCAGTATATGGAAATTTCCCTACATGGTCGGCGTCTACGGCGGCGGCGCGTTTGTGCTGGTGTTCCTGGCATGCATCGCGCTGATCGGCATTCCAGTGATGATGGCCGAAACCCTGATCGGTCGCCGCGCCCGGCAAAGCCCGGCCAACGCGCTGAAAGTGCTGGCCCGTGAGTCAGGTCATTCGACAAAGTGGTCATGGGGTGCATTTGCCGGGATGATCACCGCGCTGCTGATTCTTTCTTTTTATAGCGTGGTCGGGGGCTGGTCGCTGGAGTACATCGTCGATGTGGGCAAGGGTGATTTTCAGTCGGTCACACCCGATGGCGTCGGCGCATTTTTCGGTGAGCTGATCGCCGACCCGTGGCGCATGGTGGCGTGGCATACGTTGTTCATGGTGCTGTCGGCGATCACCATCGCCAAGGGCGTGAACGCAGGTCTGGAACGCAGTTTGCGCATTCTCATGCCGCTGTTATTTGTGCTGATGGTGATCTTGCTGGGCTACAGCCTGACCACCGGGCATTTCATGGAAGGCGTGCATTTCATGTTCGACTTCAAGCCCGAGCAGATCATGGAAGGCTTGCTGCCGGCGATGGGGCACGCGTTTTTCTCGCTGAGCGTGGGCGTCGGTTCGATCATGATTTACGGCGCCTACATGACCAAGGAGGCGTCGATCAGCGCGACGGTGGTGGGCGTGGCACTCCTGGACACGTTCGTCTCATTGCTGGCCGGCCTGGCTTTGTTTCCAATTGTGTTCGCGGCGGGGCTGAACCCGAGCGAGGGACCGGGCTTGATGTTCGTTACCTTGCCTTACGCGTTTGGTAACGTAGCGTTCGGCACCGTGATGGGCGTGGTGTTTTTCATTCTGGTCGCAGTGGCTGCCTGGAGCTCGGCGATTTCGTTACTTGAGCCTATGGTCGCGTACCTGGTGGAACGCACTAAACTGCGTCGCGGATGGGTGACGTTCTGGCTGTCTTTCATCTGCTGGTTCGTGGGTTTGGGCACCGTGTTCTCGTTCAACATCTGGAAGCAGGCCAAATTTTTCGTGAACGAAGGCGGCGCGTTTCACCTCTACCAGTGGGGCGCGACGGCGGGGCTGGACTTCTTCGGCGTGATCGATTTCTTCACGTCCCGGATCATGCTGCCGCTGGGTGGCTTGTGCTTTGTGATCTTTGCAGGTTGGGTGATGGGCCGTGAGGCAGTGCGTGACGAGTTGTCCGTGCGCAGTCCGGTCCTGTTCGCTCTGACGTTCTTTTTGATGCGCTATGTAGCGCCGATCGGCATTCTGATTGTCTTTGCCGCTCAGCTTTGGAAATGACGCTGACATGACTACGCATATTCAACGTTCGGCCCTTTTGCCCTACCCTGCGGAAGCGCTGTATGACCTGGTCAACGACGTGGCTCGCTATTCGGAATTTTTGCCATGGTGTTCCGGCGCCAAGGTGCTGGAACAAAGCGACACGTCCATGCGCGCACGGGTCGAAGTGGCCAAGGGCGGGTTGAGCCAGCATTTTGTGACCCGCAACACACTGACGCCAGGGCAGACGATTGAAATGAATCTTGAAGAGGGTCCTTTCAGCCAGCTGCACGGCGTCTGGACCTTCAAGGTGCTCAACGAGAAGGCCTGCAAGATCAGCCTTGACCTGTCATTCGAATATTCCGGCTCCATTGTACGGGCGACCCTCGGTCCTCTGTTCAATCAGGCCGCGAACACGTTGGTCGATGCGTTCTGCCAGCGTGCCAAAGAGCTGTATGGCTGACCCGATGATCCGTGTCGAAGTGGTGTATGCCACTGCCGAACGCCAGGTGTTGGTCGTTGTCGACGTGCCTGTGGGAACGACTGTGTTTGAAGCGGCGCAGGCGTCGGGCCTCACGCGTCAGTTCACTGAGCTGGATCTGGCGCAGAGCCCGATGGGAATATTTGGCAACGTCGTCAGCGACCCGAAAGTGCGCTCGTTAGCAGGAGGGGATCGGGTGGAAATTTATCGCCCGCTTCTGGCTGATCCAAAAGAGGTACGCCGTCTACGTGCCGAGAAGGCAGCGAAGGCAAAGAGGGCGCAAAAACCGATTTAAGTTTTGCATGGGCTCGATTGCACAGACGTAAAAAAGCCCGGGATTCCGGGCTTTTTTGTACCGCCGCTCTGAGCTTGCAGCGAGTATCAGCGTGGATTAGTGTCCAGCGGTTCCTGATTCGGGACCGGCACTGTCTCGACTTTGTCGACGTCGTTTTGGATCTGCTCAAGCAAAGAACCAGGCTTCGGCGGCTCTTCTTTCTGCGGCTGATCGCCTTTGTTTTCAGGGGTGACGCTGGTATCGCTCGGCTTGCCGAGGATCGCTTCGTCGCGGCTTACACCCGGTTTGAAGTCGCCAGAAAGGCTCGCCAGTTGATCGTTACCGTTGAAGATCAGGCTGATGCGTTCCTGTTGGCGTTCACCGCCACCGGGCTGCAGGCTGTAGAGATAGTCCCAGCGGTTCGGGTGGAAGGTATCGGTCAGGAGAGGGTTGCCCATGATAAACCGTACTTGCCGTCGGGTCATTCCGGGACGCAACTGGTCTATCATGTCTTGCGTGACGACATTGCCCTGTTGGATGTCGATTTTATAAACCCCGGGGAATGAACAACCGGCGAGTGCGAGCAGTCCCACGAAGGTGAAACTGGTTAGCAAGAGCTTGGTGTTTTGCATCGGTGGGCGACTTCCACTATCTTGGCTGGGACAACGTAAACCCCGATCATACCTGCATTAAGAGAAGCTGCGAAGCAGCGTCTGCGAGAAAGCTGACCATGGTTGAAAATAGCGAACTACGCAAAGCTGGACTTAAAGTGACTCTGCCACGGGTCAAGATCCTTCAAATGCTCGATTCTGCCGAGCAGCGCCATATGAGCGCGGAGGACGTCTACAAGGCACTGATGGAGGCCAACGAAGACGTCGGTCTGGCGACGGTTTACCGTGTTTTGACTCAGTTCGAAGCGGCCGGATTGGTGGTTCGCCACAATTTCGACGGCGGTCATGCTGTGTTTGAATTGGCCGACGGAGGCCACCACGACCACATGGTCAATGTGGAGTCCGGTGAGGTAATCGAGTTCTTCGACGAAGAGATCGAGAAGCTGCAAAAAGCCATTGTGGTCAAGCACGGCTTCGAGTTGGTGGACCACAATCTGGTGCTCTACGTACGCAAGAAAAAAGCGTAAGTTTTTTTTGGATGCGTAAAAAAGGCGACCTCAGGGTCGCCTTTTTTGTTTCTCGTAGATAACGTCGCGTCGCCGCTGATCTGGCTGTGGTATCGAATCCCTTCGCCCCTCGGAGCAACAGATTGCGAATTTTTAGCCCGCTGGCGGCTCTTGCATGAATTTGCCCCCACAGCGAGGGCGTGCTTGTTCCAGCGAGATCGAACGGATCAGGATTTGGAGGCAACCACCATTTTCTTCGCGTGAGCCAGCGATTCTTTGGTGAGGTCGATCCCGCCCAGCATTCGCGCCACTTCCTCCACACGCTCATTCTTGCTGAGCTTCGAAACGGCCGTACGCGTGACCTCTTCGTCGCGAACCTTGTGCACGAACAAATGCTGATGACCCTGGGCGGCCACCTGTGGCAAGTGCGTCACGGTCATGACCTGACCGCGCTCGCCGAGCCTGCGCAGCAACTGCCCGACAATTTCAGCCGTAGGTCCACCGATGCCAACGTCGACTTCGTCGAACACCAGCGTTGGCACCCTTGATGTTTGAGCGGTGATAACCTGAATTGCGAGGCTGATCCGCGACAGTTCGCCCCCCGATGCCACTTTCGCCAGAGCCTTGAGCGGTTGACCGGGGTTGGCGCTGACTAACAACTCGACCTGCTCAAGCCCGTTGGGTGACAACTCTTTGTCGGCGTTTGTCTTCAGTTCGATATTGAACCGTCCTCCGGGCATGCCCAGCCGCTGGATCTCATGCTCAACGGCGTGGGCCAACTCGGGTGCCGCACGGTGACGCAAATCGCTCAGCTCACGAGCCTTTTCTTGATAGTGGCGAGCGTACGAGCCCAGTTCGTGTTCCAGGCGCTCGATGGCCTCGTCATTGGCGTTGAGCGTCTCGATTTCGTCCAGCAGCTTTTGATGCAGGGCTGGCACTTCGGTGGGCTGCACTCGGTGTTTTCTGGCCAGCGTGTAGATCGTGTCCAGACGCTCTTCGATCTGTTGCAGTCTCGCGGGGTCGGCTTCGAAACGATCAAGAAAGCGGTTGATTTCGCCGACCGCTTCCTCGACCTGAATTTGGGCACTGGAGAGCAGATTGGTTGCCTCGTTCAGCGCGTCGGGTGAATTGTTGACGCTGGTCAGCCTGTTAAGGCTGGCGGTCAGTGCGTTCAGCGCATTGCCTGAATCGCTTTCGCTGCACAGCTCGACCACCTGGCGGCAAATGCCCAGCAGGCTTTCGGCGTTGGTCAGGGTCGTGTGTTCCTGCTCCAACTGTTCAAGCTCGTGCTCGCCCAGGCTTAAGCCTTCGAGCTCTTCGAGCTGGTAGCTCAACAGCTGGTGTTTGGCTCGCTGTTCATCGCCGGAGTTGGACAGCCGTTCCAGTTCCTGACGGGTCTGACGCCAGCGCTGCGCAGCCAGCTGTACTTGCCGCGCCAGATCAGTCGCGCCGGCGTATTCGTCCAGGAGCCGGCGATGGGTATCCGTTTTCAGCAGTGATTGATGTTCGTGCTGGCTGTGAATGTCGATCACCAGTTCGCCCAGCGCTTTCAAGTCGCCTTGAGGGCAAGGCGTACCGTTTATATACGAGCGTGAGCGACCTTCAGCGGTGATGACCCGGCGCAGGATGCACGGGCCATCGGTGTCCAGATCGCGCTCAGACAACCAGGTGCGCGCTTCCGGAATATCCGAGACATCGAAGGTGGCCAGGATGTCGGCCTTATCGGCACCCGGTCTCACTACGCCGCTGTCGGCCCGATCGCCGAGCGTCAGGCCCAGTGCGTCGAGCATGATCGACTTGCCAGCACCGGTTTCCCCGGTAATCACACTCATGCCTCGATCGAGTTCAAGGTCGAGGTGTTCAACGATGGCGTAGTTATGTATGGACAGGTGCAGCAGCATAAGGGCGGCTCCCAAGCGATTTGTCTGGTTATTTATACAGTGTTTCGCTTCGGGCTGACAATGCCCGGCCTTAGCTCGTTTCGAGAGGTGGCCCGGCATTTTTAGCACTAACGCTTTGAATTGGCAGGTCGAAACGCGATGCGAGTCATGTCGGAAATTTTGTAGGGGTATTCGCGTTCTCCTTCGCTCCGAGCCCTTGAAGCCGAAAATTCCGGCCCCATATAGCCGAACAGAAGCGTGAGTTAGGCTCACGGACGTCATTGGAAGGAGAGAGTTATGGCCGACGAACAGAACCCGGATATGCAGGCTCAGGATCAAGCTGCCGATGCAGCGCATTCCGGAGAAGATTTGGCAACCCGCGTGCAAGTGCTGGAAGAGCAACTGGCGGCAGCGAAGGACCAGTCTCTGCGTGTCGCTGCGGATCTGCAAAACGTCCGCCGCCGTGCTGAGCAGGACGTGGAGAAGGCTCACAAATTCGCATTGGAGAAATTCGCCAGCGACCTGCTGCCGATCGTCGACAGTCTGGAGCGCGGTCTGGACCTGTCCAACCCGGATGACGAGAGCATCCGTCCGATGCGTGAAGGCATCGAGCTGACCCTGAAAATGTTTGGCGACACCCTCAAGCGCTATCAGCTTGAAGCCATCGATCCGCACGGTCAGCCATTCAATGCCGAGCATCATCAGGCGATGGCAATGCAAGAGAGCGCCGACGTTGAGCCGAACAGCGTTCTGAAAGTGTTCCAGAAGGGTTATCAGCTCAATGGCCGCCTGCTGCGCCCGGCCATGGTTGTGGTCAGCAAGGCACCGTCGCCTGTTGCACCGTCAATTGACGAGCAGGCTTGAAATCAGCTGAGTGGCCCCCATTTACAGGCCATGCGTTTAAAGAATTACCGCAATTTGTAAACGCAGTTGCGGCAACCTAATTGAAGTTTCGGGAGAGTCAAAACATGGGCAAGATTATCGGTATCGACCTGGGGACCACCAACTCCTGCGTTTCGGTTCTGGAAAACGGTAAAGCCAAGGTGATCGAGAACGCCGAAGGCGCGCGGACCACCCCTTCGATCATTGCGTACGCCAATGATGGCGAAATTCTGGTCGGCCAGTCGGCCAAGCGTCAGGCTGTCACCAACCCGCACAATACGCTGTACGCGGTGAAGCGTCTGATCGGTCGTAAATTCGACGAAGAAGTCGTTCAGAAAGACATCAAGATGGTGCCCTACACCATTGCCAAGAACGACAATGGCGATGCATGGGTGTCGGTCAACGACAAGAAGATGTCGCCGCCTCAGATTTCCGCTGAAATTCTGAAGAAGATGAAAAAGACCGCCGAAGACTACCTTGGCGAGTCCGTTACTGAAGCAGTCATCACTGTTCCGGCCTACTTCAACGACAGCCAGCGTCAGGCGACTAAAGACGCTGGCCGTATCGCCGGTCTGGACGTCAAACGCATCATCAACGAACCGACCGCAGCCGCTCTGGCTTACGGTATGGACAAAGCCAAAGGCGACCACACTGTCATCGTTTATGACTTGGGTGGCGGTACGTTCGACGTCTCGGTCATTGAAATCGCCGAAGTCGATGGCGAGCACCAGTTTGAAGTGTTGGCCACCAACGGCGACACCTTCCTGGGCGGTGAAGACTTCGACATTCGCCTGATCGACTACCTGGTGGACGAATTCAAGAAAGAAAGCGGCATGAACCTCAAAGGTGACCCGCTGGCAATGCAGCGTTTGAAAGAAGCTGCCGAGAAGGCCAAGATCGAGCTGTCTTCCAGCCAGTCCACCGATGTCAACCTGCCGTACATCACTGCAGACGCCACCGGTCCTAAGCACCTGAACGTCAAGATTTCTCGTGCCAAGCTGGAATCGTTGGTCGAGGATCTCGTTCAGCGCACCATCGAGCCTTGCCGCATTGCGCTGAAAGACTCGGGTATCGACATTGGCGCGATCAACGACGTGATCCTGGTGGGCGGTCAGACCCGTATGCCGCTGGTTCAGAAGGCGGTCACCGATTTCTTCGGCAAAGAAGCCCGTAAGGACGTCAACCCTGACGAAGCCGTCGCCATGGGTGCCGCGATTCAGGGTGCGGTACTGGCCGGTGACGTGAAAGACGTGCTGCTGCTGGACGTCAGCCCGCTGACGCTGGGTATCGAAACCATGGGCGGCGTGATGACCGCGCTGATCGAGAAAAACACCACGATTCCGACCAAGAAATCGCAAGTGTTCTCGACCGCCGACGACAACCAGAGCGCCGTGACTATCCATGTCCTGCAAGGTGAGCGTAAGCAAGCCACTCAGAACAAATCGTTGGGCAAATTCGACCTGGCCGAGATTCCACCCGCTCCACGTGGCGTCCCTCAGATTGAAGTGACCTTTGACATCGACGCCAACGGCATCCTGCACGTTGGCGCTAAAGACAAGGCCACTGGCAAGACTCAATCGATCGTGATCAAGGCCAACTCGGGTCTGTCGGACGAAGAAATCCAGCAGATGATCCGCGACGCCGAAGCGAACTCGGAAGAAGACCGTAAGTTCGAAGAGCTGGCCGCTGCCCGTAACCAGGGTGACGCACTGGTTCACTCGACTCGCAAAATGGTCGCTGACGCGGGCGACAAAGTCACTGCCGAAGAGAAGACCGCAATCGAAGCGGCTGTTGTTGCGCTGGAAGCTGCTGTCAAAGGTAGCGACAAAGCCGACATCGACGCCAAGGTCGAAGAGCTGTCGAAGGTGTCTGCGCCAGTCGCTCAGAAAATGTACGCCGAACAGGCTGAAAAGCCTGAGGCTGGTGCCCAGGCGGCGCAGGAAGAGCACAAGGCTGATGACGTTGTCGACGCTGAGTTCGAAGAAGTGAAAGACCAGAAGTAATGCAAGACAAGTAGGCGCAGGCTCACTTGATCGCCGGTTGACCGCTGTTGTGCGGTCGCTGGTAGGATGTCGCCGCGCGGGGGCTTGCTCCCGCGTTGGCGTGTCTGGAATACAGGATTTTTTCTGAGGCTCGCGACGCGTCGCTGCGAGCCTTGTGGCAAAGCCGGATGCTCCTGCAGTCCGGCTGTTCTGCCGCTTTTTTCGGTAGATCGAAGGCCGTTGAACCAAGACCAGGATCGTTGAATTGACGTGAGTTGGGTCCGGGCCTGAAAGGGGCTCAACGAGTTCGGCAAACTCAGGAGGGTTATGCCGGACGTCCTCAAGAGTGCAGAAAACTTATGTCAAAGCGTGACTATTACGAAGTATTGGGGGTGGAGCGGGGCTCCAGCGAAGCGGACCTGAAAAAGGCATACCGTCGTCTCGCAATGAAATATCACCCTGACCGCAACCCGGGCGACAAAGCCTCGGAAGATGCGTTCAAGGAAGCCAACGAAGCTTACGAAGTGCTGTCCGATGCCAGCAAACGCGCGGCCTATGACCAGTATGGTCATGCCGGCGTCGATCAAGGCATGGGAGGCGGCGGCTTTGGCGGGGGTGGCGCGAATTTCTCCGACATTTTCGGCGATGTCTTCAGCGACTTTTTCGGTGGCGGCCGCGCCGGTGGCGGTGGTCGAGGCGGTGCGCAACGCGGCAGTGACCTGCGTTACACCTTGGAACTGAACCTTGAAGAAGCTGTGCGTGGCACGACTGTCAGCATTCGCGTACCCACGCTGGTGAACTGCAAACCTTGCGATGGCACCGGGGCCAAGAAAGGTTCTTCACCTGTGACCTGCCCAACCTGCGGCGGCATCGGTCAGGTGCGTATGCAGCAGGGCTTCTTCTCGGTGCAGCAAACCTGTCCGCGTTGCCACGGCAACGGCAAGATCATTTCCGACCCTTGCGAGTCCTGCCACGGTGAAGGCCGTGTCGAAGAGTACAAGACGCTATCGGTCAAGGTGCCTGCGGGCGTCGACACCGGCGACCGTATTCGTTTGTCGGGCGAAGGCGAGGCGGGTGTTCAAGGCGGGCCGACGGGCGACCTCTACGTCGTGATCAACGTGCGCGAGCACGCGATCTTTCAGCGCGATGGCAAGCACCTGTATTGCGAGGTGCCGATCAGTTTCACTGACGCAGCGTTGGGCGGCGAGCTGGAAGTGCCGACCCTGGATGGTCGCGTCAAATTGAAGATTCCTGAAGGCACACAGACCGGCAAGCAATTCCGTCTGCGCGGTAAAGGTGTTGCGCCGGTGCGTGGCGGTGGTGCAGGTGATTTGATGTGCCGCGTTGCAGTGGAAACCCCGGTCAATCTCGGTCGTCGTCAGCGCGAATTGCTCGAAGAATTCCGCGCGTCGCTGGAAGGTGACAGCTCTCATTCGCCGAAGGCCAGTGGCTGGTTCGAAGGTGTGAAGCGTTTCTTCGGCGACCTCTAAGGAGCAGGGCATGCGACGTATTGCGGTAATGGGCGCTGCCGGGCGTATGGGTAAAAACCTGGTAGAAGCCGTTCAAGAACGTGCGCCACTGACGGGACTGACGGCGGCGATCGTTCGCCCAGGCAGTACCATGATTGGCGCCGATGCAGGCGAATTGGCTTCGCTGGGTCGGATCGGCGTGCAATTGACCGGTCATCTGGAGCAGGTCGCGGACGAGTTTGATGTCCTGATCGACTTCACTCTGCCGGAGGTCATGCTGAAAAATCTGGCGTTCTGCCGTAAGGCCGGGAAGGCCATGGTGATCGGTACGACAGGGCTGAGTGCCGATCAAAAGCAGCTGTTGAGCGAAGCGAGCCAAGAGATTCCGATTGTCTTCGCCTCCAACTTCAGTGTTGGGGTGAACCTGTCCTTCAAGCTGCTGGATCTGGCGGCGAGGGTGATGGGGGGCGACGCCGACATCGAAATCATTGAGGCGCATCATCGCAATAAAGTCGATGCGCCGTCGGGCACTGCGGTCAGCATGGGCGAAGTGGTGGCCAACGCTTTGGGTCGTGATCTGAGCAAGGTGGCGGTCTATGGTCGCGAAGGCCATACCGGCGTTCGTGAACGCGAGACCATCGGTTTCGCCACTGTGCGTGGCGGCGATGTAGTCGGAGACCACACGGTGTTATTCGCGACTGAAGGTGAACGCCTCGAAATCACACACAAAGCGTCCAGCCGCATGACGTTCGCCAAAGGTGCGGTGCGGGCAGCGCTTTGGCTCGATGGAAAAACGCCGGGCCTTTACGATATGCAGGACGTGCTCGACCTGCGCACGTAGCGCACAAGCGTAATCCGGAACGCGGGCGATGAGGCTTTTTGACTGTCTCTTGCCCGCGGTTTCAACTTGCTTGGTGATGTTCTGTCGCATTCCTCCGGCTTCAAGGCGTTTTAGCGGTGGATTAAAAAACACTTTTTCTGTAAGCTACAGCTTTAGTGTGTCCACTAAAAGCGCGCAGATAATTCGATGAAAAAGCGGGGTGACGTGTCCAAACGTCATTCCGCTTTTTTACAACCTGCGATCGCCCTTTCAGGCTTTATTACGGGAGGTCTTCTTGACTAAGCCAGCCATACTCGCCCTTGCTGATGGCAGCATTTTTCGCGGCGAAGCCATTGGAGCCGACGGTCAAACCGTTGGTGAGGTGGTGTTCAACACCGCAATGACCGGCTATCAGGAAATCCTTACCGATCCTTCCTATGCCCAGCAAATCGTCACCCTGACCTACCCTCATATCGGCAACACCGGCACCACGCCGCAAGACGCCGAGTCTGACCGCGTATGGTCCGCAGGCTTGGTGATTCGAGACCTCCCGCTGGTAGCGAGCAACTGGCGTAACAAGATGTCCCTGGATGACTATCTGAAAGCCAACAATGTCGTCGCCATCGCGGGTATCGATACGCGTCGCCTGACCCGGATTCTGCGTGAGAAAGGCGCACAGAACGGCTGCATCATGGCCGGTGACAACATTTCCGAAGAGGCGGCCATTGCAGCTGCTCGTGGCTTCCCGGGCCTGAAGGGCATGGATCTGGCGAAAGAAGTCAGCACCAAAGAAACCTACGAATGGCGCTCTAGCGTATGGGGCCTGAAAACCGACAGCCATCCGGACATCGCTGCTGCCGACCTGCCGTACAACGTCGTCGCCTACGACTACGGCGTGAAGACCAATATTCTGCGCATGCTCGTCGAGCGCGGTTGCCGCGTGACTGTGGTGCCAGCACAGACGCCGGCCAGCGAAGTCCTCGCTCTCAAACCGGATGGCGTTTTCCTGTCCAACGGCCCAGGCGACCCTGAGCCTTGTGACTACGCGATTCAGGCGATCAAGGACGTGCTGCAAACCGAGATTCCCGTATTTGGCATCTGCCTGGGTCACCAATTGCTCGCCCTGGCCTCTGGCGCCAAGACGGTCAAAATGGGCCACGGTCACCACGGCGCCAACCACCCGGTTCAGGATCTGGACACCGGCGTCGTCATGATCACCAGCCAGAACCACGGTTTTGCAGTAGACGAAGCCACGCTGCCGAGCAACGTTCGTGCGATTCACAAATCGCTGTTCGACGGCACGCTGCAAGGCATCGAGCGCACCGACAAGGACGCGTTCAGCTTCCAGGGTCACCCTGAAGCGAGCCCGGGCCCGAACGATGTCGCGCCGCTGTTTGATCGCTTCATCACTGCCATGGCCAAGCGCCGCTAAGCCGCTGACGTCGACCATAGCGAGCAGGTGACTGCGGCGGGCCGGATCAGATCCGACAGCCCGCCCGGCACCTGAGAATGTTCAAGACGGCTTGCCGACTGACACAGGATTCGAGTGACAACCCATGCCAAAACGTACAGACATTAAAAGCATCCTGATTCTTGGTGCTGGCCCGATCGTGATCGGCCAGGCCTGCGAATTCGATTACTCCGGCGCTCAAGCGTGCAAGGCCCTGCGCGAAGAGGGCTATCGCGTCATTCTGGTGAACTCCAACCCGGCCACCATCATGACCGACCCGGCCATGGCCGATGCGACCTACATCGAACCGATCAAATGGGCGACCGTCGCCAAGATCATCGAGAAAGAGCGTCCAGACGCACTGCTGCCGACCATGGGCGGTCAGACTGCTCTCAACTGTGCGCTGGACCTGGAGCGCGAAGGCGTTCTGGAGAAGTTCGGGGTGGAAATGATCGGCGCCAACGCTGACACCATCGACAAGGCCGAAGACCGTTCGCGTTTCGACAAGGCCATGAAGGCCATCGGCCTGGAATGCCCGCGCTCCGGTATCGCACACAGCATGGAAGAGGCCAACGCGGTCCTCGAGAAGCTGGGGTTCCCGTGCATCATCCGTCCGTCCTTCACCATGGGTGGCACCGGCGGCGGTATTGCGTATAACCGTGAAGAGTTCGAAGAAATCTGCGCCCGCGGTCTGGACCTGTCGCCGACCAAAGAACTGCTGATCGACGAGTCGCTGATCGGCTGGAAAGAATATGAAATGGAAGTTGTCCGTGACAAAAAGGACAACTGCATCATCGTCTGCTCCATCGAAAACTTTGACCCGATGGGCGTGCACACCGGTGACTCGATCACCGTGGCCCCCGCCCAGACCCTGACCGACAAGGAATACCAGATCCTGCGTAATGCCTCTTTGGCAGTGCTGCGGGAGATCGGTGTCGAGACCGGCGGTTCCAACGTGCAGTTCGGTATCTGCCCGGACACAGGCCGCATGGTCGTGATCGAAATGAACCCGCGCGTTTCTCGTTCGTCGGCCTTGGCTTCGAAAGCCACAGGCTTCCCGATCGCCAAAGTCGCGGCCAAGCTGGCCGTGGGTTACACCCTTGACGAGCTGCAGAACGACATCACCGGCGGCAAGACCCCGGCCTCGTTCGAGCCTTCCATCGATTACGTCGTCACCAAGCTGCCACGTTTCGCCTTCGAGAAGTTCTCCAAGGCTGATGCGCGCCTGACCACCCAGATGAAGTCGGTGGGTGAAGTCATGGCTATCGGCCGTACCTTCCAGGAATCCTTGCAGAAAGCCCTGCGCGGTCTGGAAGTGGGCGTCAGCGGCCTCGATCCGAAACTGGACCTGACCGACTCTGAAAGCGCAAGCATCCTCAAGCGTGAACTGACCGTTCCAGGCGCCGAGCGTATCTGGTACGTCGCCGACGCTTTCCGCGCGGGCATGACCGTCGAGCAGATTTTCGGCATGAACATGATCGACCCTTGGTTCCTGGTGCAGATCGAAGATCTGATCAAGGAAGAAGAGAAGGTCAAGACCATGGGAATGTCGGCGATCGATCGTGACGTGATGTTCCGCCTGAAACGCAAAGGCTTCTCTGATGCGCGTCTGGCCAAGCTGCTGGGCGTGACCGAGAAGAGTGTGCGCACCCATCGCCACAAGCTGGAGATCTACCCGGTCTACAAGCGGGTCGACACCTGCGCTGCCGAATTCGCGACCGACACCGCTTACATGTACTCCACGTACGAAGAAGAGTGCGAAGCCAACCCTTCGACTCGCGACAAAATCATGATTCTGGGCGGCGGTCCTAACCGTATCGGCCAGGGCATCGAGTTCGACTACTGCTGCGTTCACGCGGCACTGGCCCTGCGCGACGACGGGTACGAGACCATCATGGTCAACTGCAACCCGGAAACCGTGTCGACCGACTACGACACCTCCGATCGTCTGTACTTCGAGCCTGTCACGCTGGAAGACGTGCTGGAAATCGTCCGTGTCGAGAAGCCGAAGGGCGTGATCGTTCAGTACGGTGGCCAGACCCCGCTGAAATTGGCTCGGGCGCTGGAAGCTGCTGGCGTGCCGATCATCGGCACCAGCCCTGACGCCATCGACCGTGCAGAAGACCGTGAGCGCTTCCAGCAGATGGTCGAGCGCCTCAACCTGCGTCAGCCGCCAAACGCGACCGTACGCAGCGAAGACGAAGCGATTCGTGCCGCAGCCAAAATCGGTTACCCGCTGGTGGTTCGCCCGTCCTACGTCTTGGGCGGCCGCGCGATGGAAATCGTGTATCAGGAAGAAGAGCTCAAGCGTTACCTGCGTGAAGCGGTTCAAGTGTCCAACGACAGCCCGGTGCTGCTGGACCACTTCCTGAACTGCGCCATCGAAATGGATGTGGATGCTGTTTGCGACGGCACCGACGTGGTGATTGGCGCAATCATGCAGCACATCGAGCAGGCGGGTGTTCACTCCGGTGACTCGGCATGCTCGCTGCCTCCTTACTCGCTGCCCGCCCACATCCAGGACGAGATGCGCGAACAGGTCAAGAAAATGGCCCTGGAACTGGGCGTCGTCGGCCTGATGAACGTTCAATTGGCGCTGCAAGGCGAAGACATTTACGTCATCGAAGTGAACCCACGCGCGTCGCGTACCGTGCCGTTCGTGTCCAAGTGCATCGGTGTTTCCCTGGCAATGATTGCTGCGCGCGTCATGGCCGGCAAAACCCTGAAAGAACTGGGTTTCACCAAGGAAATCATTCCGAACTTCTACAGCGTGAAAGAGGCCGTGTTCCCGTTCGCCAAATTCCCTGGCGTTGACCCGATCCTTGGGCCAGAGATGAAGTCCACGGGTGAAGTCATGGGTGTCGGTGACACCTTCGGCGAGGCGTTCGCCAAGGCGCAAATGGGCGCCAGCGAAGTGCTGCCGACCGGCGGTACCGCGTTCATCAGCGTGCGTGACGACGACAAGCCTCTGGTGGCTGACGTTGCTCGGAGTCTCATCGAGCTGGGCTTCGACGTAGTGGCAACCGCAGGCACTGCGCGTCTGATCGAGGCCGCAGGCTTGAAAGTGCGCCGCGTAAACAAAGTGACCGAAGGCCGCCCTCATGTGGTCGACATGATCAAGAATGACGAAGTCACGTTGATCATCAACACCACTGAGGGTCGTCAGTCGATCGCGGATTCCTACTCCATTCGCCGCAACGCCTTGCAGCACAAGATCTACTGCACCACCACCATCGCTGCGGGCGAGGCTATCTGTGAAGCGCTGAAATTCGGTCCTGAAAAGACTGTTCGTCGCTTGCAGGATCTACATGCAGGACTGAAGGCATGAGCATTAACAAATATCCGATGACCGTCCAGGGCGCCAAAGCCCTGGAGGAAGAACTGCATCAATTGAGCAAGGTCGAGCGCCCGCGCTTGAGCCAGGCCATTGGTGAGGCTCGTGAGCTGGGAGACCTCAAGGAAAACGCCGAATACCACGCTGCCCGCGAAGAGCAGGGCATGGTTGAAGCGCGTATCCGTGATATCGAAGGCCGCCTGCAGAACTCGGTGGTGATCGACGTCACCACCATCGCTCACACGGGCAAGGTGATTTTTGGCACGACCGTCGACCTGGCTAACGTCGAGACTGACGAGCAGGTCACTTACCAGATCGTGGGTGAAGACGAAGCCAACATCAAATTGGGCAAGATTTCAGTCGGCGCACCGATTGCCCGGGCGATCATCGGCAAGGAAGAGGGCGATGTCGTGGCGATCAAGACACCAAGCGGTGTGATCGAATACGAAATCGTTGAGGTCAAGCACATCTGACCTATCTGTCGCGGGCCGCTCCCTGAGCGGCTTGCGACTGAGGCAGGTTCCGTTCAGAGGCGCGCCGGTCGCGCCTTCTGACGAATCCCGCCGTTATTTATAACGGTGAATGTTGGACAGCTGTTTGTTAGGCTGCGGGTTCTTTCGGTAGATGAGCGCCATCTTGCCGATGGTCTGTACCAGTTCGGCGCGACCCTGCTTGCACAGTTCTTCGATCACGGCGCGACGCTCGTCGCGGTCTTCCAGCTTGATCTGAACCTTGATCAGTTCATGATCCACCAAAGCGCGGTCCAGTTCGGCCAAGACGCCTTCGCTCAGGCCGTTGCCGGCAACCATCAGAACCGGCTTCAGGTCATGTCCAATGGATTTGTACTGTTTCTTCTGCTCGTTATTGAGCGGCATAATCTGACCCTTTTCGTCTGATTCTGTAAAATTGGCGGGCATTTTACCCGAGGGGCCGTGGCTCCGCCCAGTTAATCACGACCCTTTCATCATCGAGGTGCCCCGTGGCGCAGCGCTCCAAGAGCAGCCATAACTGGCTGAGAGAACATTTCAACGATCCTTTCGTCAAACAGGCGCAGAAGGACGGCTACCGCTCCCGAGCGAGTTACAAGCTTCTGGAAATTCAAGAAAAGGACCGACTGATCCGTCCCGGCATGACCGTGGTCGATCTTGGCGCGGCCCCTGGTGGCTGGTCTCAAGTGACCAGTCGTCTGATTGGCGGTCAAGGTCGTTTGATAGCATCCGACATTCTAGAAATGGACAGCATCCCGGACGTGACCTTCATCCAGGGAGATTTCACTGAGGATGCAGTGTTCAGACAGATCCTGGAGGCCATCGGTAATACAGAGGTAGACCTTGTGATTTCCGATATGGCCCCCAATATGAGTGGATTGAGCGCAGTGGATATGCCACGCGCCATGTTCCTCTGTGAATTGGCGCTCGACCTGGCGGGTCGGGTGTTGCGTCCGGGTGGTGATTTTCTGATCAAGATCTTTCAAGGCGAAGGGTTTGATGCGTACCACAAAGACGTACGCAAGATGTTCGACAAGGTGCAGATGCGCAAGCCCACGTCGTCCCGGGACCGGTCTCGCGAGCAGTACCTGCTGGGCCGGGGATTCAAAGGCGGTTATCAGGCCCCGGTGCCATTTGAATGAGAGCGATAGCTTTTTTCAAATGGCTTTATTCATGAAGCGTTACGAACATCTTGTAGTCAAAGTTTCACAAAGGGTTACAGACGCCGCCTGCCACACCTGTTGGATCTGTAGTAAGTTAGGCCGGTGATTATCATGCGAGGCACGCTCCTGCGTGGAGCTTGCTTCAGAGGGTAGCTAATTGAACGATATGGCAAAGAATTTGATCCTGTGGTTGATCATCGCTGCGGTCCTGGTGACCGTGATGAACAACTTTTCCAGCCCGAACGAGCCGCAGACCCTCAACTACTCTGAGTTCATCCAGCAGGTTAAGGATGGCAAGGTCGAGAAAGTTGCCGTGGACGGTTACGTCATCACGGGCAAGCGCAGCGACGGCGACACCTTCAAGACCATTCGTCCGGCTATTCAGGACAATGGTTTGATCGGTGATCTGGTCGACAACAATGTCGTCATCGAAGGCAAGCAGCCTGAACAGCAGAGCATCTGGACTCAGTTGTTGGTAGCCAGCTTCCCGATTCTCGTCATCATCGCTGTCTTCATGTTCTTCATGCGCCAAATGCAAGGTGGGGCGGGAGGCAAGGGCGGGCCGATGAGCTTTGGTAAGAGCAAGGCGCGATTGCTGTCCGAAGATCAGGTCAAGACCACGCTGGCCGACGTCGCAGGTTGCGACGAGGCGAAGGAAGAAGTCGGTGAGCTTGTCGAGTTCCTCCGCGATCCGGGTAAATTCCAGCGTCTCGGCGGGCGTATCCCACGCGGCGTGTTGATGGTTGGCCCGCCCGGTACCGGTAAAACATTGCTCGCCAAGGCGATTGCAGGCGAGGCGAAAGTACCGTTTTTCACCATTTCTGGTTCTGACTTCGTCGAAATGTTCGTCGGCGTGGGTGCGAGCCGCGTTCGTGACATGTTCGAGCAAGCCAAGAAACATGCGCCGTGCATCATCTTCATCGACGAAATCGATGCCGTTGGTCGCCACCGCGGTGCGGGCATGGGCGGCGGTCATGATGAGCGCGAGCAGACTCTCAACCAATTGCTGGTGGAGATGGACGGCTTCGAAATGAACGACGGCATCATCGTGATCGCGGCGACCAACCGTCCGGACGTTCTTGACCCCGCGCTGCTGCGTCCGGGTCGCTTCGACCGTCAGGTAGTGGTCGGTCTGCCAGATATCCGCGGTCGTGAACAGATTCTGAAAGTGCATATGCGCAAAGTGCCAATGGGTGACGACGTCAATGCCGCTGTCATTGCGCGTGGTACGCCTGGCTTCTCAGGCGCTGACTTGGCTAACCTGGTCAACGAGGCTTCGCTGTTTGCTGCTCGCGTGGGCAAACGCATCGTCGAGATGAAAGAGTTCGAACTCGCGAAAGACAAGATCATGATGGGTGCCGAGCGCAAATCAATGGTCATGTCGGAAAAAGAGAAGCAGAACACGGCCTATCACGAAGCGGGTCACGCCATCGTCGGGCGCGTTGTTCCCGAGCATGATCCGGTATACAAGGTGTCGATCATTCCTCGTGGACGTGCGCTGGGTGTCACGATGTTCCTTCCTGAAGAAGATCGCTACAGTCTTTCCAAGCGTGCGTTGATCAGTCAAATTTGCTCGCTCTACGGCGGCCGTATCGCTGAGGAGATGACGCTGGGTTTTGACGGTGTGACCACTGGTGCGTCCAACGACATCATGCGAGCAAGTCAGATTGCCCGGAACATGGTCACCAAATGGGGCCTTTCCGAGAAAATGGGTCCTCTGATGTACTCCGAAGACGACGACGGCGGTTACCTGGGTCGTGGTGGCGGCGGGCAGAACTCCAGCCTTTCGGGTGAAACCGCCAAGATGATCGATTCGGAAGTGCGCAGCATCATCGACCAGTGCTACGGCACGGCGAAGCAGATTCTCACCGACAATCGCGACAAGCTGGATGCGATGGCCGACGCGCTGATGAAGTATGAAACCATCGATGCTGAGCAGATCGATGACATCATGGCGGGTCGCACCCCTCGCGAGCCGCGCGATTGGACAGGTGGCACCGGGACTTCCGGGACGCCCACTGCGCCAGTCGGTCCGCGTCCGGAGACACCGATTGGCGGCCCAGCTGCTGAACACTAAGGCCTGACATGACTTCTGCGCTGTACCCGACCCGGTTGCCTTGCGGCAACCGGGTTCTTGATTTGGCCCGGACACATGTCATGGGCATTCTCAATATCACCCCCGATTCGTTCTCCGACGGTGGCCGTTTCGCCCAGCGTGATCTCGCCCTCCGCCATGCAGAGGCGATGGTTGCAGCGGGTGCCACTCTGATTGACGTCGGTGGTGAGTCAACTCGCCCTGGTGCTCGCGCCGTCTCATCGACAGAAGAGCTCGAGCGTGTAGCGCCTATCGTGGAGGCCATCAGCCGTGAACTCGATGTGGTCATATCGGTTGATACGTCGACTCCAGCGGTCATCCTCGAAACCGCTCGCTTGGGCGCAGGGTTGATCAATGATGTGCGTTCACTGCGGCGGGAGGGTGCTTTGCAGGCTGCTGTCGCAACGCGTTTGCCCGTCTGCTTGATGCACATGCGCGGTGAGCCGACTGACATGCAGGATGACCCCCGCTATGACGATGTGGTGACTGAAGTGGCGTCATTCCTCAGTGAAAGGATGGACGCTTGCGTCGCTGCTGGAATTCCGGTTGAAAAGATCGTGCTTGATCCTGGTTTCGGCTTTGCAAAGAACCTCGATCACAACTTGAGCCTGTTCAAACATATGGAGGCTCTGCATGCGCTGGGCCGGCCACTGCTGGTAGGTGTGTCGCGCAAAAGCATGATCGGTAAGGTGCTCAACAAGCCTGTTGACCAGCGACTCTACGGTGCGCTCGCTTTGGCTGCGATGGCCATGGTCCAGGGTGCAAAAATTTTACGTGTGCACGATGTTGCGGAAACTGTCGACGTGGTGCGGATGATTGCCGCCGTCGAATCGGCAAAATAAGAAGGTTGGAGCCCCATGACACAGAAAAAATATTTCGGAACCGACGGCATTCGCGGTCGTGTCGGTCAATTTCCGATCACGCCTGATTTCATGCTGCGGCTCGGCTGGGCAGCCGGGATGGCGTTTCGCAAGATGGGTGCATGCCGGATTCTGGTTGGCAAGGACACGCGGATTTCAGGTTATATGTTTGAGTCAGCACTGGAAGCAGGCCTGTCTGCCGCGGGCGCGGACGTCATGCTGTTAGGTCCGATGCCAACGCCAGCCATCGCTTATCTGACACGCACGTTTCACGCCGAAGCAGGCATCGTCATCAGTGCTTCGCATAACCCGCACCACGATAACGGCATCAAGTTCTTCTCGGGGCAGGGCACCAAGCTGCCAGACGAGATCGAGATGATGATCGAGGAATTGCTGGATACACCGATGACCGTGGCCGAGTCTGAAAAGCTTGGCAAGGTTTCGCGAATCAACGACGCGGCTGGCCGTTACATCGAATTCTGCAAGAGCAGCGTGCCAACCAGTACTGATTTTGCGGGCCTCAAATTGGTCGTCGATTGTGCCCACGGGGCGACTTACAAAGTTGCGCCTAACGTGTTTCGTGAGCTGGGGGCGAAGGTTACGGTGCTCTCGGCTGCTCCGAACGGCCTGAACATCAACGACGATTGCGGCTCGACCCATATGGGCAACCTGCAAGCGGCCGTGGTTGCCGAAAAAGCCGATCTGGGCATTGGTTTCGATGGTGATGGTGATCGAGTGTTGATGGTCGACCATACCGGGGCAATCGTTGATGGGGACGAGTTGCTGTATATCATCGCGCGGGATTTGCATGAGCGCGGTCGTCTGCAGGGCGGGGTGGTCGGCACGTTGATGAGTAACCTGGGGCTTGAGCTTGCCCTGGCTGATCTGAAGATTCCGTTCGTGCGCGCCAATGTGGGTGACCGATACGTCATCGCCGAACTTCTGGAGCGCAACTGGCAGGTGGGCGGCGAAAACTCCGGTCACGTCGTCTGTTTCCAGCACACCACCACGGGTGACGCCATCATCGCAGCGCTGCAGGTGTTGTTGGCACTCAAGCGCACAGGGCAGAGCCTGGCAGAGTCGCGGCAGGGTGTGCAGAAATGCCCTCAAGTGCTGGTCAACGTGCGCTTTGAAGGTGGAGGTGTGGACCCGGTGGAGCATCCGGCGGTGAAGGAAGCGTGCGAGCGCGTAACCGTTGCGATGGGCGGGCGTGGGCGTGTCTTGCTGCGCAAGTCCGGCACTGAGCCTTTGGTGCGCGTTATGGTCGAGGGCGAGGACGAAGCATTGGTTGCAGGCTATGCCGATGAACTGGCAAAACTGGTCGCTGAAGTTTGCGCCTGATTACGGCTTGCCAGTGTTGAAACTGTTGGGTAACATCTGCGCCCACTTTGACCGACGAGGTACAGCATGCGTCGCCCTATGGTAGCTGGTAACTGGAAAATGCACGGTACCTGCGCCAGCGTCGCTGAGCTGGTGGAAGGTTTGGCTAATATGGTCATTCCTGACAGTGTCGACGTTGCGGTATTCCCTTCGAGCCTGCACGTCAGCTTCGTTGTCGAGTGCTTTGAAGAGCATTCGATTTCTGTAGGTGCGCAGAACTGTGCGCACGAAGCGGGTCAGGGTGCGCTGACCGGTGAGATTTCACCGACTCAGTTGCTAGATGCAGGTTGCAAGCTGGTGCTGGTAGGCCACTCGGAGCGTCGCCAGATCATGGATGAGAGCAACGAAGTCCTGAGCCGCAAGTTTGCAGCTGCGCAGGCAAGTGGCTTGACCCCGGTGCTGTGCATCGGCGAAACCCTTGAACAGCGTCAGGCTGGCAAAACGCTTGAAGTGGTCGGGCAGCAGCTCGACAGCATCATCGAAGAGCTGGGCATCGATGCTTTCGTGAATGCGGTCATCGCTTACGAGCCGGTCTGGGCCATTGGTACCGGACTGACAGCTTCGCCAGAACAGGCGCAGGAAGTGCACGCAGCCATTCGTGCGCAGTTGGCGAAAGAGAATTCTGAAGTCGCACAAGGTGTGCGTCTTCTATATGGCGGCAGCGTGAAGGCGGCCAATGCGGTCGAGCTGTTCAGCATGCCGGATATCGATGGGGGCCTCATTGGAGGCGCTTCCCTGAATGCAGATGAGTTCGGTGCGATCATTCGCGCCGCGGGAAACTGAAAAAATGCTGGAAACAGTCGTAGTCGTTCTTCATCTGCTGGGTGCGCTGGGCGTGGTCGCTCTGGTATTGCTGCAGCAGGGTAAAGGTGCGGACGCTGGCGCGTCGTTCGGGGCAGGTGCATCAAATACTGTCTTCGGAGGCCAAGGTTCCTCTACCTTTCTTAGTAAGTTTACTGCTATACTTGCCGCCTGTTTCTTCATAACCAGCTTGGGTTTAGGTTACTTTGCTAAAGAGAAAGCTCACCAGCTGACTCAAGTAGGTTTGCCAAACCCGGCGGTATTGGAAGTGAAGCAAAAGCCGGCGACAGATGATGTTCCGGTCCTGGAGGGACAACAGAAACCAGCCGCTGCTCCAGCTGACGTTCCTGCCGCTCCAGAACAGAAGTAACACGGGATTCGCGGTCGTTATTGGGACTGCAAAAGAGTTGTAATGCCGAGGTGGTGGAATTGGTAGACACGCAACCTTGAGGTGGTTGTGCCCATAGGGTGTAGGGGTTCGAGTCCCCTTCTCGGTACCAATTAACAAGAGAGCCCGCAGTAGCGGGCTTTCTTGTAGGTGGATGTGTCGGATTGACCCAAAACGGGATCGGTCGTATACTTCCGCCCCAGCTTTGTCGCGGGGTGGAGCAGTCTGGTAGCTCGTCGGGCTCATAACCCGAAGGTCGTTGGTTCAAATCCAGCCCCCGCAACCAGTTTTAGCGGAGCCCCTTTTCAGGGGCTTTTTGTTAGCTGGACACTTTATTACGCCGATGTTCAGCGGCGTTTTTCATGATGGGCGCTTTGCCCATTTTTTATTTGCACAGCATGCACGAGGGGGTTCAGGTGTCGAGCAAGCTAGAACAGTTGCAGGCCTTGTTGGCCCCGGTGATCGTGGCCCTTGGCTATGAATGCTGGGGTATCGAGTTTTCGGCCCAAGGTCGTTACTCAATGTTGCGCGTTTATATCGATAAAGAGGGCGGTGTGCTGGTGGACGATTGTGCCATCGTCAGCCGTCAGATCAGCGGTGTTCTGGACGTAGAAGATCCGATCCCCTCCGAATACACGCTCGAAGTTTCTTCTCCTGGCATGGAACGCCCGCTGTTCACTCTTGAGCAGTTTGCAGCCTTTCCCGGGGAACAAGTGAAGATAAAGCTGCGCTCGCCGTTCGACGGTCGACGCAACTTTCAGGGCCTTCTCCGCGGGGTGGAGGAGCAGGACGTCGTGGTGCAAGTGGATGATCACGAATACCTGTTGCCGATCGATCTGATCGACAAAGCCAACATTATTCCCACGTTTGACTGAGACGCGGATCCCGCGGATCCAATGGCTTGCGAAAGGCGAGGCGTACGATGAGCAAAGAAGTACTGCTGGTTGTTGAGTCGGTATCGAATGAAAAAGGCGTACCGGCCGGTGTAATTTTTGAAGCGCTGGAAATAGCGCTGGCCACGGCCACCAAAAAGCGTTTTGAAGACGAAGTAGATCTGCGTGTGGAAATCAATCGCCACACCGGCGCTTACGAGACGTTCCGTCGCTGGACTGTCGTCGAAGAAGACGATCTCGATGATCCGGCGATCGAGACATGGCCAAGCAAGGTTGCCGAAACGCATCCGGGTGCCAATGTTGGCGATGTCGTAGAAGAAAAGATCGAATCCATCGAGTTCGGCCGTATCGCTGCGCAAACTGCCAAGCAAGTCATTGTGCAGAAAGTGCGCGAAGCCGAGCGCGCTCAAGTCGTGGACGCTTATCGTGAGCGTCTGGGCGAAATCATTTCCGGTACTGTTAAAAAAGTTACACGTGACAATGTCATCGTCGACTTGGGTAACAATGCCGAGGCACTGCTGGCGCGTGAAGACATCATTTCCCGGGAAACTTTCCGTGTAGGTGTCCGCGTCCGTGCATTGCTCAAAGAGATCCGCACTGAAAACCGTGGTCCTCAGTTGATCCTGTCGCGTACTGCGCCAGAGATGCTGATCGAGCTGTTCCGGATTGAAGTTCCGGAAATTGCCGAAGGTCTCATCGAGGTGATGGCTGCCTCTCGTGACCCTGGTTCGCGTGCCAAAATCGCTGTTCGCTCCAAGGACAAACGCATTGACCCGCAGGGCGCGTGCATCGGCATGCGTGGTTCGCGTGTTCAGGCGGTTTCCGGCGAGTTGGGCGGTGAGCGTGTGGATATCGTGCTCTGGGACGATAACCCGGCGCAGTTCGTCATCAACGCCATGTCGCCCGCCGAAGTGGCAGCGATCATCGTTGATGAAGACGCCCACGCCATGGACATCGCTGTCGGTGCAGACAACCTGGCCCAAGCGATTGGTCGCGGCGGTCAGAACGTGCGGCTGGCAAGCCAGTTGACAGGCTGGACCCTGAACGTGATGACCGAATCGGACATCCAGGCCAAGCAGCAAGCGGAAACCGGCGACATCCTGCGCAACTTCATCGACGAGCTGGAAGTCGACGAAGAGCTCGCACAGGTGCTGGTAGACGAAGGCTTCACCAGCCTGGAAGAGATTGCCTACGTACCGTTGGAGGAAATGCTCAACATCGACGGCTTTGACGAAGACATCGTCAACGAGCTTCGTGCTCGTGCCAAGGATCGTTTGTTGACCAAAGCCATCGCTACTGAGGAAAAGCTGGCAGACGCCCATCCGGCCGAAGACCTGCTCTCGCTTGAGGGTATGGACAAGGATTTGGCGATGGAACTGGCGGTGCGCGGCGTAATTACCCGCGAAGACCTGGCCGAGCAGTCTATTGACGATCTGCTCGACATCGACGGCATTGACGATGATCGTGCCGGCAAGTTGATCATGGCCGCCCGAGCCCATTGGTTCGAGTAAGTAAATGCGGCCTGAGGAGAGAAGTGCATGACGCAAGTCACGGTGAAAGAACTGGCCAAAACGGTCGACACACCGGTAGAGCGCCTGTTACAGCAGATGCGTGAGGCAGGTCTGCCGCACACCGCCGCCGAGCAAGTTGTGACCGATAACGAAAAGCAAGCCCTGTTGACGCACCTGAAAAGCGGCCACAAGGCTAAGGTGGAAGAACCGCGCAAGATCACTTTGCAGCGTAAGACCACCAGTACCCTGCGCGTTGCTGGCAGCAAGAGCATCAGCGTTGAAGTACGTAAGAAGAAAGTCTTCGTACAACGCAGCCCGGAAGAAATCGAAGCCGAGCGCAAGCGCGAGCAAGAAGAACGCCGTGCGGTAGAAAATGCCGCGCGCCAAAAGGCTGAAGAAGAAGCCCGTCAGCGTGCCGAAGAAGAAGCGCGCCGTCAGCCAGCTCCCGCTCCGGAAACCGCTGAAGCTGTGGCGGCACCCGCTCCTGCAGTCGAGGCGGCTCCGCAAGTGCCTGCCGAGCCTGTTCAGGAAGCGCCTGTCGCTGCACCTGCACCGGTCGCCGACACTCGCAAGCGCGACGAGCCTCGTCGTCCCGACAAACCACGTGCCGATGACAACAATCGCCGTGGCGGTGGTGGCGACGGCGAGCGCAAAAACGCTCCGCATCGTGCATCGGTCAAGGAAAAGGCGCCTGCGCCACGCGTTGCACCACGTACCACCGACGAAGAAAGCGATGGCTTCCGTCGTGGCGGTCGTGGCAAGGCGAAACTCAAGAAACGCAATGCTCACGGCTTCCAGAACCCTACCGGTCCTGTGGTACGTGAAGTGAAGATCGGCGAGACCATCACTGTGGGCGACCTCGCTCAACAGATGTCGGTCAAAGCCGCTGAAATCATCAAGTTCATGTTCAAGCTGGGGACCCCGGCCACCATCAACCAGGTACTGGATCAGGAAACTGCCCAACTGGTTGCTGAAGAACTGGGCCACAAAGTGACGCTGGTCAGCGACACTGCGCTGGAAGATTCCCTGGCCGAGTCCCTGAAGTTTGAAGGTGAAACGGTTCCTCGTGCGCCAGTCGTGACTGTTATGGGTCACGTTGACCACGGTAAGACCTCGCTGCTCGACTACATCCGTCGTGCCAAGGTGGCCGCTGGCGAAGCTGGCGGTATCACTCAGCACATCGGTGCGTACCACGTGGAAACCGACCGCGGCATGGTCACGTTCCTCGACACGCCTGGTCACGCGGCGTTTACCGCGATGCGTGCCCGTGGTGCCAAGGCGACTGATATCGTGATCCTGGTTGTCGCAGCTGACGACGGCGTGATGCCGCAGACCATCGAAGCCGTGCAGCACGCACAGGCTGCCGGTGTTCCGCTGGTGGTCGCGGTCAACAAGATCGACAAGCCGGGCGCCGACATGGACCGCATCCGTAGCGAGCTGTCGGTTCACGGGGTGACGTCCGAAGACTGGGGTGGCGATACCCCATTCGTACCGGTATCGGCGAAAGTCGGTACAGGCGTAGACGAGTTGCTGGAAGCCGTTCTGCTGCAGGCTGAAGTCCTGGAGCTGGTCGCTACACCATCGGCCCCGGGTCGCGGTGTCGTGGTTGAATCGCGTCTGGACAAGGGCCGTGGTCCAGTGGCCACTGTTCTGGTTCAGGACGGTACGCTGCGCCAGGGCGATATGGTACTGGTCGGCTCCAACTACGGTCGTGTTCGCGCCATGCTCGACGAGAACGGCAAGTCCATCAAGGAAGCCGGTCCATCCATCCCTGTCGAGATTCTCGGCCTGGACGGGACGCCGGACGCTGGCGACGAGATGAGCGTGGTTGCTGACGAGAAGAAAGCCCGCGAAGTGGCGCTGTTCCGTCAAGGCAAGTTCCGCGAAGTCAAGCTGGCCCGTGCTCACGCCGGTAAGCTGGAAAACATCTTCGAGAACATGGGCCAGGAAGAGAAGAAGACGCTCAACATCGTCCTCAAATCCGACGTTCGTGGTTCGCTCGAGGCCTTGCAGGGCGCTTTGAATGGCTTGGGCAACGACGAAGTACAGGTGCGAGTAGTGGGCGGCGGCGTCGGTGGTATCACCGAGAGCGATGCCAACCTGGCGCTGGCATCCAACGCTGTTCTGTTCGGCTTCAACGTGCGTGCTGATGCTGGCGCGCGCAAGATCGTCGAGCAGGAAGGTCTGGACATGCGTTACTACAACGTCATCTACGACATCATCGAAGACGTCAAGAAGGCTCTCACCGGCATGCTTGGCAGCGACGTCCGGGAGAACATCCTGGGTATCGCCGAAGTTCGCGACGTATTCCGCTCGCCGAAGTTCGGTGCGATCGCCGGTTGCATGGTCATTGAAGGCGTTGTGTTCCGTAACCGTCCGATCCGCGTACTGCGTGAAGACATCGTTATCTTCGAAGGCGAGCTGGAATCCCTGCGTCGCTTCAAGGATGACGCTTCCGAAGTTCGTGCTGGCATGGAGTGCGGTATCGGCGTCAAGAGCTACAACGACGTCAAGGTCGGCGACAAGATCGAAGTCTTCGAGAAGGTCCAAGTGGCTCGCAGCCTCTAAATCGCGAGCTTCAGGAGTCTTGGCGTACGTCGCATGAGAATGCACAGCGTTCGTCAAGCACTCTAAACGCAACGCCCGGTCCGGCTCTCGCCAGGCCGGGCGTTTGCCGCTTTCAGACCACATGGCTTTGGCCGTGGGTCAGTACAGGTAACAAGACATGGCAAAAGAATACAGCCGTACCCAACGTATCGGCGATCAGATGCAGCGCGAGCTGGCTCAGTTGATCCGTCGTGAAGTCAAAGACCCGCGCGTGGGTCTGGTCACCATCACCGCCGTCGATGTCAGCCGCGACGTGGGCCACGCGAAGATTTTCATCACCGTGATGGGCCAGGACAACGCGGAGGACATCAGTCAATCCATCAAAGTGCTGAACTCGGCCGCTGGCTTCCTGCGCATGCAATTGGCGCGTGAAATGAAGCTGCGCAGCGTTCCGCAACTGCACTTCCATTACGATGAAAGTGTCTCTCGCGGTGCCCACCTGTCAGCGCTGATCGAGCGCGCAGTGGCTGAAGACAGCCAGCACGAACCTTCTCCGAAGCAAGATGGTTCGGAGGAGTAACGGCGTGGCTCAGGTCAAGCGTATCCGCCGCAACGTCAGCGGCATCATCCTGCTCGACAAGCCGCTGGGCTTCACCTCCAACGCCGCCTTGCAAAAGGTGCGCTGGTTGCTCAACGCGGAAAAGGCCGGCCACACCGGGAGTCTCGATCCGCTGGCCACCGGCGTACTGCCGCTGTGCTTCGGTGAGGCGACCAAGTTTTCGCAGTACCTGCTCGATTCCGACAAGGGTTACGAAACCCTGATGCAGTTGGGCAAGACCACGACCACGGCGGATGCCGAAGGCGAGGTGTTACAAACGCGTCCGGTGACCGTTGGTCGCGCCGAAATCGAGGCGGTACTGCCCGGTTTCCGTGGGCAAATCAGTCAGATACCGCCGATGTACTCCGCGCTCAAACGTGATGGCCAGCCGTTGTACAAGCTGGCGCGTGCAGGGGAAGTGGTGGAGCGTGAAGCGCGTTCTGTTACTATTGCGCGCCTGGAATTATTGGCAAGCGAAGGCGAGACCGCGCGACTGGCCGTTGACTGCAGCAAAGGCACCTATATTCGGACACTCGTGGAAGATATCGGTGAGAAGCTCGGCTGTGGTGCATATGTTGCCGAGTTGCGTCGGACGCAGGCAGGACCTTTCACGCTGGCCCAGACAGTGACGCTGGAAGAGCTGGAAGCTGTCCACGCCGAAGGTGGCAACGAAGCGGTTGATCGCTTCTTGATGCCTTCTGACAGCGGCTTGCAGGATTGGCCGCTGCTGCAATTTTCAGAGCACAGTTCGTTTTACTGGCTGCACGGTCAGCCAGTCAGAGCCCCGGACGCGCCGAAGTTCGGCATGGTGCGGGTGCAGGATCATGATGGGCGCTTCATCGGTATCGGTGAAGTGAGTGAAGACGGGCGAATTGCGCCACGTCGATTGATTCGGTCAGAGTGACCGGACCCGTCGAGTCGGGGTGTCCTGGCACGGCGGTACGAGGGTGGCTGTTAACAGGCATGGTCACTCCTCATTTATTGATACAGGGATTTGTCCCTGGCCTGTTGAAGCTGTTTCGTTGAAACGGTTTCTTGATAAAAGGATTGCCTCATGGCTCTCAGCGTTGAAGAAAAAGCTCAGATCGTAACCGACTACCAGCAAGCCGTTGGTGATACTGGTTCGCCAGAAGTGCAAGTTGCACTGCTGACCGCCAACATCAACAAACTGCAAGGTCACTTCAAGGCCAACGGTAAAGACCACCACTCCCGTCGTGGTCTGATCCGCATGGTTAACCAGCGTCGTAAGCTGCTGGACTACCTGAAAGGCAAAGACGTGAGCCGTTACAGCGCTCTGATCGGTCGCCTGGGTCTGCGTCGCTAATTCAGCGATCGCGCTAGAGGTTGGTTGTCTGTCGTGCGTCAGAGGGTTTCCCGCTGACGCACGGCAGGCTCCCAGCCTCAAGTTTTATCTGGATACACGTTTTATTCGTATGCTGCACACCTGGACTGCCGCAGGGGCCGATTCCCCTCACTGCCCAAGAATTCGCAAGAAACCAGTTCCCCCAAGAGCCACAAAGAAGGTAGGACACCGTGAACCCGGTAATCAAGACGTTTCAATTCGGTCAATCGACCGTAACCCTGGAGACAGGCCGCATCGCCCGTCAGGCTTCTGGTGCAGTATTGGTCACCGTTGACGACGACGTCACCGTACTCGTGACTGTGGTCGGCGCCAAACAAGCAGACGCTGGCAAAGGCTTTTTCCCGCTCTCCGTTCACTACCAGGAAAAAACCTACGCTGCCGGCAAGATCCCTGGCGGCTTCTTCAAGCGTGAAGGCCGTCCTTCCGAGAAAGAAACCCTGACCTCGCGTTTGATCGACCGTCCGATCCGCCCGCTGTTTCCTGAAGGCTTCATGAACGAAGTGCAGGTTGTCTGCACCGTTGTTTCCACCAGCAAAAAAACCGATCCGGACATCGCCGCGATGATCGGTACTTCGGCTGCACTGGCCATCTCCGGCATTCCGTTCGACGGCCCGATCGGCGCGGCGCGTGTAGCGTTCCACGAAAGCACCGGCTACCTGCTGAACCCGACTTACGAACAACTGAAAGCCTCGAGCCTGGACATGGTCGTCGCCGGTACCGAAGAAGCGGTGCTGATGGTTGAATCCGAAGCCAAAGAGCTGACTGAAGACCAGATGCTGGGCGCCGTGCTGTTTGCCCACGACGAATTCCAGTCGGTCATCAAGGCTGTCAAAGAGCTGGCCGCCGAAGCTGCCAAGCCAACCTGGACCTGGGCGCCTCAGCCAGAAGCCACCGCACTGCTGGGCGCTATCCGCTCCGAGTTCGGCGCGGCGATCTCCGAGGCCTACACCATCACCGTCAAGGCCGATCGTTACGCTCGACTGGGTGAGTTGAAGGATCAGGTCGTTGCCAAACTGGCCGTCGAAGAAGGCAGCCCATCGGCTTCCGAAGTCAAAGCCGCTTTCGGTGAAATCGAATACCGCACCGTTCGCCAGAACATCGTTGATGGCAAGCCACGTATCGACGGCCGCGACACTCGCACCGTGCGTCCGCTGAACATCGAAGTTGGCGTGCTGCCGAAGACCCACGGTTCGGCCCTGTTCACCCGTGGCGAAACCCAGGCGTTGGTCGTCGCCACGCTGGGTACTGCCCGTGACGCACAGCTGCTGGACACCCTTGAAGGCGAGAAAAAAGACCCCTTCATGCTGCACTACAACTTCCCTCCATTCTCGGTGGGCGAGTGTGGTCGCATGGGTGGCGCGGGTCGTCGCGAAATCGGTCACGGTCGTCTGGCCCGTCGTTCGGTCCAGGCCATGCTGCCTGCTGCTGACGCGTTCCCGTACACCATCCGTGTCGTATCGGAAATTACCGAATCCAACGGCTCCAGCTCCATGGCGTCGGTCTGCGGTGCTTCTCTGGCGCTGATGGACGCAGGTGTTCCGCTGAAGGCGCCGGTTGCCGGTATCGCCATGGGTCTGGTGAAAGAAGGCGAGAAGTTCGCCGTTCTCACCGACATCCTGGGTGACGAAGACCACCTCGGCGACATGGACTTCAAAGTGGCCGGTACCGCCAAAGGCGTCACCGCGCTGCAGATGGACATCAAGATCAAAGGCATCACCGAAGAAATCATGGAGATCGCCCTGGGCCAAGCCCTGGAAGCTCGCCTGAACATCCTCGGCCAAATGAACCAGGTCATCGGCCAGTCGCGTCCTGAACTGTCGGAAAACGCTCCGACCATGATCGCGATGAAAATCGACACCGATAAAATCCGTGACGTCATCGGTAAAGGCGGCGCGACCATTCGTGCCATCTGCGAAGAAACCAAAGCGTCGATCGACATTGAAGACGATGGCTCGATCAAGATCTTCGGCGAATCCAAGGAAGCGGCTGAAGCTGCACGTCAGCGCGTTCTGGGCATCACCGCTGAGGCGGAGATCGGCAAGATCTACGTGGGCAAGGTTGAGCGCATCGTCGACTTCGGCGCATTCGTCAACATCCTGCCGGGCAAAGACGGTCTGGTTCACATCTCGATGCTCAGCGATGCTCGGGTCGAAAAAGTGACCGACATTCTGAAAGAAGGTCAGGAAGTCGAGGTGCTGGTTCTGGACGTCGATAACCGCGGTCGCATCAAGCTGTCGATCAAAGATGTTGCTGCAGCGAAGGCATCGGGCGTTTAACTAAACCTGACGTTGAAAAAAGGGCCCCTTGCGGGCCCTTTTTTTTGAGCGCAATGAAGGGGTTACGTCGCACACCATAGCGTTTTTCTCGGTTCGAACATGCATCTTGCAAGCGGAACTTTCGGTAAACGGGCAATCTGCACGATGTGCCGGGATCCCGTTTTTTCTAACCCATTGATAATAATAAGAAAAGTTGTATGTGGCAGATTGGCACAACGCTTGCGATATACCAGTAACCCTGCAGCCAATCAGATTGGCGCAGATTTTGAGAAAAACAGGAGTTACTCGTATGAAGAAGTTCGCTATCGCTGCTGCTACCGCCACTGCTCTGACTCTGACCCTGGCTAACGTAGCCATGGCTCAAACCTCTGCCCAAGCTCCGATGGTTCTGGCTGCTGGTGAAGTCACCAAAGCTAAAGAAGCCACTTCCGATACCTGGATCACCACCAAGGTCAAATCTGATCTGGTAACCGAGAAAGGCATCCCAGGCTCCGACATCAAGGTTGAAACCAACAAAGGCGTGGTTTCCCTGTCGTCGACTGTCGCGATCACCGAAGCTCAAAAAACTACCGCAGTAGCAATCACCAAGAAAATCAAAGGTGTGAAAGCTGTTTCGGCTGATGGCTTGAAAGCTGAGTAATCAATTTCCCAAGAACCGTACGAACGGACGATTGATGGCCAGGGAGGTCGTCGATTGACCGATTGAAGGTTCATGCGAAGGCCATATGGATGTGGCCATTACAGACCCTGGCGCGAGCGCCGGGGTTTGTTCTATCTGGAGTGTTCCTGACCCAGCGACTGCTCATGTGATTGCCGTTCCCGCCGATACCTCGCTCTGTCTGTCTCCTGAATCATTTCGTGGGTATATTTGCCCCCTGCTGGTCACAAACCGGGCCGCCTGAAATAACGCGACAGGTCCGAACAGCCGATAAAACGCTTCTCACAGCGCTCGTTGTCCCGACAAGGACGAACGGACGTTCGCGTTTTCTATCTGTGCTGCTTTTCCCGATGGTTCATCACAAGGCAAGACTGTCGTAATGGATACTGTCTCAACCACCCCCATGACAGGGCACCGGCCCAAACTCGCGCCGAGCGTGTGGTTACGACGCGCAGGCGCTGTGATGCTGGCGGCGATTATTTTTCTAGTCGATTGGCTCAGTACGCTCGATATTGCCATTGCGGTGTTGTACGTCACCGTGATCCTGATGTCGGAAGATCTGGTTTCTCGGCGAAACCTGATGATTGCCACGCTGGGCTGCGGTGTGTTGACGCTGGCGGCCTATCTGTTGTCCCATGTCGCTGAATGGGGGCAGGGCACGATATGGCTCATGCCATCGTTCGGACGGTGCCTGGTCAGTTTCTGCGCGATTGCGATCACTGGCTTTCTGGCGCTGAAAAACAAGGCCTCCAAAGAAGCGCTACAGCGGCAGGTCCATCTACTCAACCGCAGTGAAGTCCTGCTGGCAGGTGCACAGCGCCTCAGCCTGACGGGGAGTATCGGATTGAAAATGCCAGGTGGCGAAATGAGCTGGTCCGACGAGGCGAGGCGCATTTTTCAGTTCGACCACGTCGTACAGCCGACGCTGGCGACCATGTTCAGCCGCGTGCATCCGGATGACGTGAATGCGCTCAAACAGTTGATCCGTGACGCGTACGCCAGCCAAGCGAACGTTGACACCGAATTTCGCCTACTGATGCCGGATGGCGCCTTCAAGTGCCTGCGGATGCTGGCTCAGCAGATTCACGATGTGGCGGGCGACTGCGAATACGTCGGCGCGTTGATGGACATTACGGCGACGAAGAACGCTGAAGACGCCTTGCATCGTTCCCAAAGCCAGCTGGCGCACGTCACCCGCGTCACGATGCTGGGAGAAATGGCAGCGTCGATCGCCCATGAAGTGAATCAACCGCTGTCTGCGATGACCACCAACGCAGAGGCGGGGTTGCGGTGGCTGGATCGCGAAGTGCCGGATATCGGCGAGGTTCGCAGCGCTATCGAACGCATACGGGGTGAGGCACACCGGGCCAGCGAAGTCATCCGGCGCATTCGTGCGTTGTCGCGGCGGACCGACCCCCGGCATGTGCAAATCGATCTCCACGAGGTGTTGCATGAGGCCGTTACCTTGGTATGCAGAGAGCTCCACCGTCATCGCGTGACGCTGGACCTCAAGCCTGTCCAGGGGGAGGTCGCCGTGCGGGGGGACCGGGTGCAGTTGCAGCAGGTGATCATCAACCTGATGATCAATGCCATGCAGGCCATGGCGGGGATGCACGGCAAGGATAAAACCCTGACCGTGCAGTTGAGCACCTCGAATAGCGGGAACGTCTCACTGAGTTTCCAGGACAACGGGCCGGGTATCTCGGCGTCCAATTTGCCCAATCTGTTTAACCCGTTCTTCACCACTAAACCCGAGGGCATGGGCATGGGATTGTCGATCTGTCGCTCGATTATCGAAGCGCACGGCGGCCGCATTTGGGCCGAAAGCGAATTGGGGCACGGCGCACTGCTGAATCTTTCCCTCCCTGCGATTGAGGTCAGCGCTGATGAGTGCAACTGACATGAGCCCCGTCGTGTTTGTTGTTGACGACGACCCTGCCATACGAGCCGGACTCGACAGTTTGTTGCGGTCAGTGGGCATGCGGGTGCACACGTTCGCGTCGGGTGGCGAATTTTTGCAGCATCCCTTCGAAGACATACCGTCGTGCCTGATTCTCGACGTGCGTTTGCAGGGCGAGAACGGCCTGGATTTTCAGGCTCGTCTGGCCGAACTGAAGATATCCATGCCGATTGTTTTCGTCAGTGGTCACGGCGACATCGCGATGTCGGTCAAGGCAATGAAGGCGGGGGCTCTGGACTTTCTGGTCAAGCCGTATCGCGAGCAGGATTTGCTTGATGCCGTCACCGGGGCCCTGCAACAGGACGCCAGGCGTCGTGAGACAGGCAAAACCTCAAGCCAGCTGCGCGCCCGTTTTCAGACGCTGACACCCCGAGAACAAGAGGTCATGGCCCTGGCGGTCACGGGCTTGATGAATAAGCAGATCGCTGCTGAGATCGGGTTGAGCGAAATCACCGTCAAGATCCATCGCGGGCATGCGATGAAAAAGATGCAGGCCAAAACATTTGCCGACCTGGTGAAGATGTCCCAGGCCCTCGAAGCGCGCTGAGTCAAGCAGTGGAGCCTGCGTGCTCTGCATTCCCCTCCTCGACAGGCCCGCCGTCCCAGCCATCGTCTGACCTCATACGTGAGTATGATCCGGCCACCCTGATGGCTAATCGGCACTACTCGCCGGCAGTGTTAATTTCCCGCCTCGTTCCTGAACCTGCTTTCAGGCCGTCATCAGTTCGTCGATCCAGCGCCGAACGCGTATCTGAACGATAAGGGGATTACACACGTGCTTCTGAGGACCATCAGTATCGGAACCCGGGCAGCGATTGGATTCGCGGTCATCACGCTCACGATGTTGTTCGTCGGCCTGTTCAGCCTGATGCAAATGGCCACGCTTGATCGCGCCGCTAACCGGATCAATGACCTCTGGATGCCCGGCATCATTTCGGTTCAGAAGCTGTCGCTGAGCATCCACACCATGCGGCTCGAAGGTCAGCGGTTTCGTGCTACCCATGACCCTGTCGTGCGACAGAAGAGCAAGGCGCTGATCAAGCGCGCCGAGCAGGAACTCGACGCTCATCTCAGCCAGTACCAAGCTCGACAGGGCGGTCCCGAAGAAGTGGCGCTGCTGGATTCAATCCAGGCTTCCCTCGGCCGCTATGTGCTGACATTGGATGAAGTCATTGCCCTGCTCGACGCACAAACCCTCGATCAGGAGGCGTTGGAGCGTCTTAACGCGAGGCTGGCCGATATCGGCAGCGAACTGACTCGTGCCATGGACCAGCTGGTGAAGCTCAATGAAGCCGGCGCAGGGGCTGCTGCCAACGAGACGCGTACGTTGTACGGCAACATGCAACTGATCATCGGCGTCGTGCTGACGCTATCAGTGGTGGTCACCGTAGCGTTGGCCTGGCTGCTGACCCGGAGCATCGTCGGACCAATTCGCGAGGCCTTGTCCGCTGCGCAGATGATTGCTAAAGGCGATCTGAGCGGCAGGATCGAGCACGCGGGTTCGGATGAGCCCGCAGCGTTACTCAAGGCCATGCGCGACATGCAGCAGAATCTGCGTTCGACCATCGAAGGCATCGGTGTGTCAGCCAATCAGCTGGCAGCCGCTGCCGAGGAAATGAGCTCGGTCATGGGCCATAGCACGCAGGGCCTGCAGCAACAATGCGAGCAGATCGAGCACACCGCCACCGCGGTGACGCAAATGAGCAGTGCCGTCGATGAGGTTGCGCTCAACGCCGTTAGCACCTCTGAGTTATCGCGGGCGTCCGATCGGCAATCGCAGAAAGGCCATGCCGAAGTCAGCGAAACCATCGCGCTGATCCAGGGGTTGGTGGAGGAAGTGTTGCAGGCCGTCGGCCAGGCCGAAAACCTGTCGCGCTACACGGACGAAATCAGCTCGGTACTCAGCGTGATTCACAGCATTTCCGACCAGACCAATCTGCTGGCGCTCAATGCGGCGATCGAAGCCGCCCGGGCGGGTGATGCCGGGCGTGGGTTTGCCGTGGTGGCGGATGAGGTTCGGTCACTGGCCAAGCGCACACAAGCGTCGACGCTGGAGATCGGCGCGATGATCCAGAGCATTCAAACGGGCACAGGGGCGACGGTCTTCGCGCTGCAACACAGTGCCGAAAAAGCGAATCAAACGCTCGATCGCGCACGTGCTGCGGGACATGCTCTGGAGCAGATCACGTTGGCCATCGCCAAGATCAACGAGCGAAATCTGTTCATTGCCACCGCCACCGAGCAGCAGGCCTTGGCAGCCCGGGACGTCGACCGCAGCCTGCTGACGATCCGCGATTTGTCGACGCAGTCTGCTGCGGGGGCCACACAGACGAGCAGTGCCAGCGGTGAGCTCGCGCGACTGGCCATCAACCTCAACGGCATGATTGCCCATTTCGCGCTGTGAGCGATGCGTCATGACCGACTTCATCGCGACCGACAATGCGCACCGCATCACCTGCCTGCTTCCGCCGGAACCAGAACCTGTGCCAGTCGGCGCCGCCCAGGCCACCCTTCGCACCTGGTCGTGGATGGTCTTGGCACTGGCAATTGTCGTCTTGCTCGGCGGTCTGCTGAGCCTTCTCTATCAGCAGGCACAGCACCAGGCGGCGTCGGACGTCGGCAACTTGAATCGCATTTTGGAATCACGCCTCAACGGCACCTTTTACGCAGCGCAGAATGGCCTCGAGAGCATCGCCTCGCGTCTCGACGAGGGGCCGCTGCATGCCGACGCTATCTCGGCCATTCAGCCGTGGCAATTACGCGCGCTGGCGCGACGATTCCCGGGAGTAGGGCATTTCGATGTGCTGGCACTTGACGGACGTTTTCTGTTTGATTCCGATGGCACCCACTCGACCTCGTTGCCGTCCACTCAGCCATTCCGCAATTCGCTGCAACACAAAACACCTGCTGACATAAAAACGTTGTCGATGGTGTTGGGCAGCGATGAGCGCAGAGAAATGTTGTACATGGCCGTGCCGGTTCTGGACAACCAGCAGCGGCTGACCGGATGGGTTGCGGCGAGTCAACCGCTGAAGCACATCCTGGAAGCCATCAGTCAAGTGGACGTCGGTGCCCATGGCGTTATTACGTTGCGTCGTACCGACCAACCCAGCGCAGTGCTGCGGGTCCCGGCGCCCACGCAACAGGTGGAACGCTACGCGCCCGATGGAATCGATCAGGCGCTGGCGCAAGGGGTTCGCGAAGGCACGCTGGTGACCACCTCGCGGGTCGACGGAATCAGGCGCCTTTACGGGTTCAAGCGCATCGGCAATTTCCCGTTGGTGCTGGTCGTCGGCCTGGCGAGCCAGGATTACCTGCTGGGCTGGAAATACACGGCCATCGCCTCGTCCGTCGTCTGTGGCGGTTTGTACCTGTTGATTCTCGGCTTGACGCTGCGCTTGCAGACCAACCGGATTCGTCGTCAGCACGTCGTCGATGAACTGCGGGCCAGTGCCTACCACGATGACCTGACTGGCCTGCCGAATCGGCGCTACCTGCTCGAACGGGTGAATCAGGCGATTATCCATTGCGGCCGTGGCCAGCGACTGACGCTGATTTATCTGGATCTGGACAACTTCAAAGTCATCAATGACTCGCTCGGCCACGTGGCGGGCGATTCGATCATCCAGCAGTTGGCCCAGCGCCTGATCGCGCTGAAGCCTTCGGTGGACACCGTTGCGCGGCTGAGTGGCGACGAGTTTCTGGTGCTGGTGGATGAAGACGACCACACGCTGCTAACGGACTTGGTAGGGCGCATTTTGCGCGCCCTGCAACAGCCGCTCGAATTGGCGGGTTACAACCTGTCGATGACGGCCTCTGCGGGCATCGCGTCGCACATCGCCCACGGCCACGACTTCGGCTCGCTGCTCAAAGCCGCTGATACGGCGCTGACGCAGGCCAAGCGTAACGGGCGCAACACATGGGTGTTCTACGAGGCCGCGATGGGCGCGCGGGAGCTGCGTTATTTGCACGTCCAGACCGAGCTGCGCCAAGCATTCGAGCAGCGAGAGCTGGAGGTCTATTACCAGCCTCAGATCGAGCTGAAGACCGGTAACGTCATCGGCGCCGAGGCGTTGTTGCGCTGGAATCATCCGGGTGAAGGGCCTATTGCGCCCAATGAGTTCATACCGGTCGCCGAGTCCAGCGGGTTGATACTTCCGATCAGCCGCTGGGTGCTGAACGAGGTGTGTCATCAGGCCGTGGCGTGGCAGGCAGCGGGCTTCGGCGAGCTGACCGTGGCGATGAATTGCTCAGCGGTTCAGTTCCGGCAGGGCAGTCTGGTTCAGGAGGTCCAGCGCGCATTGAGCGACAGTGGGCTCAAGCCGGAGTTGCTCGAGCTGGAGCTCACCGAGTCGATCCTGATTGGAGACTCTGAACGGGTACTGGAGACCGTTCAGGGATTGAAGGCCTTGGGCGTGCGCATGTCGATCGATGATTTCGGCACCGGCTATTCGAGCATGGCCTACCTGAAGCGTTTCGCCGTGGACAAGCTCAAGATCGACCAGTCCTTCGTAAGAGGCTTGCTAAAGAATCCGCAGGACGCCGCGATCGTTCAGGCGGTGATCACCCTTGGGCACAGCTTTGACATGAAGGTCATCGCCGAGGGCGTAGAAGATGCCGACATTCTTGCGGCGCTGAAAGGGAGAGGGTGCAACGAGGCGCAGGGTTATCACTACGCCAAGGCGCTATCGGTGCCAGCTTTCGACCTGTTCATGCAAGGTCGGATCGAAGCTTCCTTCATTGCTGAGCGCTGGGTTTAGGCGGCGTCAACAGGCGCTGATCCGTCGTGCCGTCGGTGTCGGTCAGATGAATTCATATAGAGGTCATACGTCCGTATACTTCTCGTTGGCGCATGGACTGGGTAAGGTGGCCTACAACGGGTTAATGTCCAGGCGATCTTCACGTCTGCAATCAAAGGTATTTCGCTTGCCCATCTCAACACTGGTCGCCGTCGTCGATGATGACGCTGCCGTCCTTGCCAGCCTCGACAGTCTCGTTCGTTCTCTAGGATTTTCAGTTGCCGTCTTTTCTTCAGCAGAAGCGTTTTTAAGTGCCGCCGACATGAGCAACATCGGATGCCTGATTACGGATGTACAGATGCCCAAGATGAGCGGTGTCGAACTTCATGAGTGGCTGATGGCGCAAAACATGCGTATCCCGACGATCTTCATTACCGCCTTTCCTGAAGAAACCGTGCGCAAGCGCGCCATGGTTGGCAGTGCCGTGTGTTTCCTCTCCAAGCCGTTTCAAGGCTCTCTGTTGATCGATTGCCTCAACCGCGCGCTGAATTGACGTTCTTCCGTCAGGCTGTCCGCCCGACAAAATGAGCCGCCCTCCATACCTCGCACTGCCGTGGTTCATCTTTCGTTCGCGTAGTCCAATGAGAGGCACGCAGCCCTTTCAGGGGCCGCAGGCACGATACCTCCCGGCGCATCTTATCGCCCTTTGAATACACTTAGCCTGAAGTTGCCGCACGCATATCAACAACTAACGTGTTGAACGCATTGGTAAAAACAGCGGCCCCGCTGTGTTTGTTATTGCGCTATAAACACAAAGAACGACTTAATGACTGAAATATTGGCGCCATAAAAATAACGCAGTTATCAGCCTGTTTAATGACAGCGTCAGCTCTATTAATGAGCACAGTTATTGCATACTGCCATTACTCCTCGAAATAGGTGAAGATTCGACTCACTTTCTCTGCTGATCTCTGATTCAACGAATCGTCAGCCTCAGCGGAAGGCGTGATTTCACAAGTAGGTTGCACAGATATTCCGGGCGATGCCTGAAACTCTTTTGCCGTGAGATTGAAAAGCAATGCCCACGATTCCTTTGTTGATTTGCGACGACTCGAACATGGCGCGCAAACAGCTGATCAGGGCCTTACCTTCCGATTGGGGGGTATCGGTCACGACGGCGACCAACGGGTATGAAGGTCTTCAGGCCATCCGCCAAGGCCTGGGCCAGGTTGTGTTACTTGACCTGACCATGCCCGATATGGACGGCTATCAGGTGTTGGCCGCCATTCTCGCGGAAAATCTGAAGGCCAAGGTCATTGTGGTGTCGGGGGACGTTCAGGAAGAGGCCGTTCGCCGCACGCTGGAGCTGGGGGCGCTGGCCTTTCTCAAGAAGCCCGCCGATCCCGTTGAATTGCAACTGACGCTGCAGCGCCTCGGGCTGCTCAATCACCCTGCAAGCTCGGCCGCCCCAGTGCCCAGGGTCGAACAGACGACCATCAGTTTTCAGGACGCCTTTCGCGAAACCATCAACGTCGCCATGGGCCGTGCCGCAGCGTTGCTGGCGCGAGTACTGGGTGTGTTTGTGCAATTGCCGGTGCCCAACGTGAACATGCTGGAGGTTGGCGAGTTGCACATGGCGTTGGCGGATGCCCAGGCCAGCGACCGGCTGACCGCGGTGTGTCAGGGCTACATCGGCGGGGGTATTGCCGGGGAAGCGCTGCTGATGTTTCACGATTCCGAGATCGCCGACATGGCGCAATTGATGAAGATCAAGGACAGCGACTATTCCGAAATGGAAATGCTGTTGGACCTGTCGTCGATCATCATCGGCGCTTGCCTGAGTGGGATCGCCGAACAGATCGACATCGCGTTTTCCCAAGGGCATCCTCAAGTTCTGGGGGCGCACAGCGGCATTGACGAGCTGATTCGCATCAATCAGCAACGCTGGAAGAAGACCTTGGCCGTAGAGATCAGTTACAGCCTGGAAGGCCACAATATTCATTTCGACTTGTTGATGTTGTTCACCGAAGATTCGGTAGAGCGGCTGTCGCGCAAACTCGCCTACCTGATGAGCTGATCCATGAACGATCGTATCGACATCAAAGAACTGCATTGGCTGCTGACCATCACCCAGAGCATCGACGTCGGCGTGGTGGTGCTGGATCAGGAGTACCGGGTCCAGGTATGGAACACCTTCATGGAAAACCGCTCCGGCGTGCTGCCCTACGAAGCGGCCAATCGCTCGTTTTTCGACATCTTTCCGGAATTGAACCCCGAGTGGCTGCAGAACAAGATCGACAGCGTGATCACGCTCGGCACCCCGGCGTTCACGATCTGGGAGCAACGTCCGTATCTGGTGCGGTTCAAGAGCTATCAGCCGATCACCGGTCAAGAAGACTTCATGTACCAGAACACGACGATGTTCCCGCTGCGTTCCACCAGCGGCGAGGTGTCTCATGTCTGTCTGGTGATTTATGACGTGACCGACGTCGCGACCAACCGCTTGCAATTGCAGCGCGCCAACAGCGAACTGCAGAAGTTGTCCAGCACCGACCGCCTGACCGGGCTGTACAACCGGGGTCATTGGGAGGAGGCTTTGCGGCTGGAGTACGCCCGGCACGTTCGTTATGGCTCGTCGGCGGCGCTGGTGATGTTCGATATCGATCACTTCAAACGGGTCAACGACACCTATGGCCATCAGTGTGGCGACAAGGTGATCCAGCGCGTGGCCGATGTCATTCGCGAGCACATCCGCGACTCAGACATCGCTGGCCGTTACGGCGGCGAAGAGTACGCAGTGCTGCTGCCGGACACCGATAAATACGGCGGCGGCACGTTCGCCGAGCGCTTGCGGCTGGCCGTAGAGGCGCAGGAAATCCTCCATGAAGGCGAGGTCATTCGCTGCACCATCAGCCTCGGCGTCGCCGACATGAACGCCCCGCTCAGCGACCACAAAAGCCTGATCGAATGGGCCGATCAGGCGCTGTATGCGTCGAAGAAAAATGGGCGCAATCAGGTCTCGTTGCATGGGGTGTGATCGAGGCAATGCATGACCCTGTAGGAGCGTGGCTTGTCCCGCGATCATCGGGGAACCCGAGGTAAAATCTGCGACCGCGATCTGCCTGATTCTCCGCAGTGGCCGATTTTGCTGCCGCTTCGCGTCAGATCGTCCGGATGCGGCCCAGAGACATGCCACGCTCCTACAGGTTTGCATTCATCTCAAGACAGCTCCGCAAAATCGCTCAACACGTCGTCCCGCAGCGCGATAAAACGGGCGTCGCTGCGGTTGCGAGGGCGGGGGAGGTCGATGTCGACGATGCGACGAATGCGCCCCGGATGCGGCTGCATCACCACCACGCGATCACCCAGATAAACCGCCTCGTCCACATCGTGGGTGACGTGCACCATGGTGATCTTTTCCTGCTGCCAGATGTTCTGCAATTCCCGTTGCAGGCGCGTGCGGGTCAGCGCGTCCAGTGCGCCGAAGGGCTCGTCCAGCAGCAATACGCTCGGGCGATTCACCAGCCCGCGCGCGATGGCCACGCGTTGCGCCATGCCGCCGGAAATCTGATGCGGGTACGACTCGGTGAAGTCTTGCAACCCCACCAACTCAATGTGCTCACGTACCGTCTCGCGCTTCTGCGCAGGCGTGAGCGGCGCATTCTTCAGGCCTACCGCGACGTTTTGCTCCACGGTCAGCCACGGGAATAGCCGATGGTCCTGAAACACGATGCCGCGCTCCGGCCCTGTGCCCTTGATCGACTTTTCGTCCAGCAAAATGCGTCCGTCAAACGCTTCGTCCAGACCGAGGATCAGCCGTAACAACGTCGATTTTCCGCAACCGCTGGCGCCGACGATGGTGATGAATTCGCCGGGGGCAATGTCCAGCTGAATGTTGTCCAGCACCTGCAATTGGGTGTCGCTGCTGGCGCCGAAGAAGCGTTTGCTGATGTTCTGCAGACGCAGCCCGTTGCCTGGCTGGCTAGGGAGAGGGAGCGCTTGACTGGCGGACATTGGGGCGTTCCTTTGAAAATGTGAAAAGGGAAAACTAACGCGGCGTGATGCCGTAGAGCCGTTGCATGCGTCGTTCGAGGCGGCGAGCCAGGACGTTCAATCCCCAGCCTACGAGACCGATGATCACCATGCCGAACAGCACCAGGTCCATCATGAAATGCTCACTGCCGTCGATCAGCGTGTTGCCGATGCCGTCGCCCGACACCAGCAGGTATTCGGCGCCGATGGTGGCGAGCCACGAGTACACCAGCGCCAGGTAGATCCCGGTGAAGATCGATGGCAGCGCGGCGGGCAACATCACGCCGATGACGGTCTGCCAGCGGCTGAAGCCGTACACCTTTGCCACTTCCAGGAATGCATTCGGCACGTTGCGCAAACCGTCGCAGGTGTTGACCACCACCGGCACCAGCGCGGCGAGGGAGAGGAACACCACTTTCGCCACGTCGCCCAGACCGAACCACACCGAGATCAGCGGAATCCACGCGAACAGCGAAATCTGCTTGAAGGTATTGAAACTGGGGCCCACCACACGCTCGAAAATGCGCGAGAACCCCAGCAGGCAACCGAGGATCAGCCCGAGCACCGTACCGATGAAAAAACCGCTGAGGTTGCGCGCCAGGCTCGACGAAATGGCGCGCCAGAATTGGCCCGAAGTCACTTGCTCCCAAGCGGTGACCGCGACCTTCTGCGGTGACACCAACAGACCCGAATCACTCCAGCCCTGATTGGCCGCCAGCCACCAAAGGGCAACGCCGGCGATGGGCAGCACCCAGCCGCGATAGCGGTGTTGGGAAGGAGCGCGAGTAACGCTTAATGAACTCATATCACCCTCCCAGGCGTCCGCGCCCGACCCTTGTTGAGACGACGCTCGATGATCTCGAACGCCCTGTCGATCAGCAGCCCGACCGTGCCGACCACGACCACTGCCGCCATCACCAGGTCCAGCTGAAACAGCTGACGTCCGTAGGCGATCAGGTAACCCAGCCCCTCGCTGGACGCCAGCAATTCGACCACCACCAGCGACAGCCAGGCTTTGGTGAACCCCAGGCGCAGGCCCGTGAAGATTGGCGCGACGGCTGACGGCAGCACGATGTCGGTGACGATCTGGCGCTGACTGAAGCCATACGCCTGGCCCACTTCCAGCAGGCGTTTGGGCACCTGATGGAACGCTTGCAACGTGCACAGCGTGACCGGCACCAGCGCGGCATGCGCAATCAGGACGTATTTCAACGGCTCGCCGATGCCGAACAGCAGCAGCGCGAAGGGCATCCAGCCCAGCACCGGAATCTGCACCAGCGCGTTGAAAGTCGGCAGCACATAATCCTCGACCGTTTTCGACAGGCCCATGACCAGACCCAGCGTGACCCCAAGGCCCGAACCGATCAGAAACCCCACCACAACCCTCTGCAGGCTGGCCGAGGCGTTGAGCCACAGGTCGCCAGTGCTGAACAGGTCGGTGAGCGTCTGATAGACGTATGCCGGAGGCGGCAGCACCTGCTCAGACAGCCAGCCACGTTCAGTACCCAGGTACCACAAGCCGAGCAGCGCGAGTGGAAGCAGCCAGGGCAAGACAAGGTTTACGGCGCGGGTTTGCCACGCCGGGGATGAGCGTTTGGTAGCCGCCACACGCCGGGGGGCGCGGGCGGGGAAGTTGGGCAGGCGCTCGACCGGCGCCAGTTTCTTTGCGTGCGCCCGGTCTTGATCGAGTAAAGGTGCGGTGGCTCTGGCCATGACCTCAGCCTCCGTTGTTGACGGTTTTATCCGATGATGCCGTCGCGGCAGTGGGGGTGGCTTTGCCGTCCGCGCCGTAGGCAGTCCAGTAGTTCTGCAGGCCTTTGGACTTCAGCGCAGTGTCCAGGTATTTGGTTTCGAACCAGCCGTCGATAGTGACGGGGCGGCGAATCATCTTCTCGTCCTTGGCCTGATCGGCAACGGCCTGATAACGCGCTTTGAGGAAGTCATCTACCAGCGGCGAGGCGCTGTCGCGAAGTGTGATGTGCCCGAAGTCCGCTTTGAGAGAGGCCAGCGGCTCGTTGGTCTTGGCCCATTCGTTCAGCACGGCGTCACGGTTCTGTTCGTCCGATTCCCATTTCGCGGCGTCGACAAGGGTGTCGACAACCTTTTGTACGTTCGCGGAGTGCTCTTTTTCATAGGCACCGCGTACCACCAGCGCGCACTGTCGGGTGTAGCGCACGTCGTTGTTCGGGTTGTCGAAAATGATGTCGACCAGGCCTTGATCCCGCAGCTTGAAGAGTTCACGACCGCCAAATGCCGCATCCACCCCTTTGGACGCCAAGGCCGCCTGGCTGCTGCCGCTGTCGAGGTTTATCACCTTCAAATCGCGCTCGGTCAACCCGTGGTCCGCCAGCAGATTGATCGACACCAGATGGCCGTTGGTGCCACGGAAAACCGCCACTTTTTTGCCCTTGAGGTCTTCGATGGTCTTGATGTCAGAGCCCTTCGGCACGGCGAGATAGACGTTGGAGCGTACGCCAATGGCGGCCAGTAGTTTGGTGTCCAGTCCATTGGCACGACCGACCACTTGCGGCAGGTCTCCCTCGTAGGCGAAGTCCAGCTGCTGGTTCGACAGCGCCTCGTTCACGGCAGGACCGGCCCCTTTGAAGAAGAACCACTGAATTTCAGTGCCGGTGCCTTCGAAGGCTTTCTCCAGCAGTTGCTGGTTGCGCACGATGCCCAGCGGAGAGCCGCTGAAGGTCACCGGATCGCCGCCCCCCGCACTGGCCACGCCGATGCGCAGCACGTCGGCTTCGGCCAAGGGCATCATCAGCAGCGCCGCCAGTGCGGTAGCTACGCTTTTCGTGCTGAATACAGATGTTCGCTTGGCCTTTGCCATGACGTGTTCTCCTTGAAAAGTGGGTAACGAAAAATCAGGCCGCCAAGTGCTTTTTGTCGGCTTCGGTTCGCGGGGAGAGGGTGTCGGGGGTCGGCTTGATCGCCTGGCTGGAGCGGCCATCGACCCCCACCGGAATGTCGCCCGCCACGGTCGTGCGGCGCACGATGCGTTGCGCCTGGCCGTAGTCGTTGATCGCGATGTGCTGAGTGGCGCGGTTGTCCCAGATCACCACGTCGCCTTCGTGCCAGCGCCAACGCACGGTGTTGTCGACCTGGGTAATGCGGTCGTGGAACAGCCGGATCAGCTGTTTCGAATCATTGCTGCTAACACCCTGAATGTGTTTCACGAAGTGGCCGAGGATCAGGGTGCGTTCACCGGTTTCAGGATGCACGCGCACGAGCGGGTGTTCGGTCTCGTACACCTCTGCGGTGAACTGCTCGCGGTAACGTTTCAGGCCCTCTTCACCGGTGTCCTTGGGTGTCGCGTAGTCATAGACGTTGGTATGCAAGGCCCGCAGGCTGTCGGCCAGCACTTTCAGCGGTTCTGGCAGGTCGGCGTAGGCCGCCGCCGTGTTGGCCCACACGGTGTCGCCACCGTAGGGCGGTATGACCACGCCGCGCAGAATCGAAACTTTCGGGTAGTCCGCAACAAAGGTCACGTCGGTGTGCCAGGAGTTGGCGCGGGTTTCCCGCGAGTCCAGGTTGAGGATCGCGGTGCTTTGCTCGGCAGAGCGCACGGTGGGGTGCGGCACCTGAGCGCCGAAACGACGAGAAAAACTTTCGTGCTGTTCGTCGGCGAGGAACTGTTCGCGGAAGAACAGCACTTTGTGTTTCAGCAAGGCTTGGTTGATGAAGTCGAAATCTTGCGCAGAGATATCACCGGTAAGTTTGATGCCGCTCAGTTCGGCGCCAATTTTCCCCGCCACGGGTTTGATCTGAATCGCCATGTCCGAACTCCTGTTCAGGTTGTTGTGGCTCAGATCATAAAGATATAAATCAGCGATCCGCTAATCACTAATTGTCATAAATATAGAAGGAGAGTTTATGCAGCTAGTTTATGAAGATAGCCAAAGTTCATAAGCTTATTCGAAAGTAAGGCGCGGCAGATTTTGTCGCGGTGGTGCAGAAAAAATTAGGGGGGTGAGCAGGCTCACCCCCCTTAAGTCATCGGCATGGAGCTCAGGTTTGCGGTACATCGTCCTGAATGTCCGGGCCGTTCAACGTTCCCAGAGACTTGCGCAACCGGCTCGCCAGCGAGCTGCTGCCGTGCACGTTGTGATAATGAAAAACTGCCGTGGCGCGCAGGGCATCCTCGGCGACCGGAAGGTTGGTGTGCAGCGAGCGGTAGCCCCAGAACAGGTAAAGATGCCCCGGCTGCATGACGATGCGGGTAAGCGCCTGGTCGTTGCGGGTGACCCGGTTTTTCATGTAGCGCTGGACCCATCGGTTGTCCACCAGGACTTTATCGATAAGGTTGCGCAAGTAGGTGCGTCTTATCGGTCGACGATTAGGCAGCATCACCAAGTCGCCGCGCTCGCCCGATTCAGGCATGCACACTGGCATGATCGTGGTCAGCACGAACGAGTCGTAGTGGAAAATCAACGATTCCCGCCGCCCACCATTGCCGGTGAGGCAGCGCAGCGTTTGCGTCAGGGTGGTATCGCTGGAGCGTTCGCCTGTGGCGCCGGCAACGATCCGGCGGCACAGATCGATGAAGTCCCTTGAGTTGCCCCAGTCATACATAGGCGTTCCGGTCACGGCCTGTCGCCCGGCGAGGGCAACGTAGTCATTTCCCGCCGCAGCCACCGTGCGTGTCACCAGCGCCTGCATTTCATTCAATTGCGTTGGACTGGCCCAGTCCGGGAGAACAGCGTATCCGTCACTGTCGATGGCCTTGATCAGGCTGTTCACCTGAGCGTCCGAAAAGCTCGAGTAGGGCATCGCGATAACCTCGTTGCGGGTCTCTGTATCGATTATTAGCCCTCGGACCTAATGCCTGAGATGTACCGTTTCAGCCGGGCGAAGCGACAGACTAGCAGCTAGCACAGCTTTTTCTACAGGCGTGGATTAAATATTTCAAAATGTGTGTTTTTGCCCGAAAAAGCCGGATTTTGTGTCCGTTTTTGAAACAGATTGACGCAGGATGCCCGGAGCGGCGGGCCGGCAAGGTGTATCAAATTTGCGTCACATTTTGTGTCTGTGTGGGTTATTTGCCGCACGCGGTACCAAACAGTGGTTCCTCAAGCCCTTTCACCCCCGGATGCAAAGCGAATACACCTCCCGCTAATGGTTGATCGCTGAGGTCGCCTCCGGGGCGGATCGAGGTCACAAACAATGTGTCCAGATCTCGCCCCCCGAACGCACACATGGACGGCTTTTTCACCGGCACTGCCAACGAGCGGTCCAGTTTGCCCGCTGGCGTGAAGCGATGGATGAGCCCTTCGTCGTTGCCGCAGATCCAATAACAGCCGTCGGCGTCCACAGCGGCGCCGTCGGGGCGGCCGGGGTAGAGGTTCATGTCCACGAAGAGTCGACGATCATGGGGCGTGCCGCTGTCAATGTCGTAGTCGAACGCCCAGATTTTTTGCACGCTGGGATGAGAGTCGGAGAGGTACATGACCTTCCCGTCGGGGCTGAAGCCCAAGCCATTGGGGACAATCATGTCGCCAACCGTTGCTTGCAGGGGCGCGGACTGACCCTCTTCGTAGCGCAAGAGCGATCCCACGGCCGACGCCTCGGCCATGTCCATGAACATGGTGCCGGCCCAGAAGCGGCCTTGGCGGTCGCAGCGGCCATCGTTGAAGCGCATGTTGGCGCGCGGGTGTTCGATATCGATCAACCGCTCGCAGCGCAGTGTTCCGTCCTCCTGAGGGTGAATTCGGAACAAGCCGTCCTCCATGCCCGCGAGCCAGGAGCCGTCGCCGTAGCTGGCAATGCAGGCCAGCATTTGCGGAGCTGTCCAGCTGTCTGTGCAAACGTCACCAAGGCGCCAGCGATGCAGCTTCCCCGCTGGAATGTCCACCCAATAAAGCGCGCGTTCGCGTGCGTTCCAGACCGGGCATTCGCCCGTAGCGTTGCGCGCGTCGAGGATCAGCTCAGGCTGCATGATGACCATTCCAGAAGAGAGACGAGGAGGGCTAAACCCGCCAGCGCGACGCTGGCGGGATCAACTGCGGATCACTGATCGCCGAACGGTCCGGACGCCACGAACGCGCCGCCTTGGTAGACCAGCAGCGGGTCGTCTGCAGCAGGCATCGGCTGCGCTTCGACCTTGGCCCGGAACGGTTCGGAGCTGTCTTGGGGGGCATACCCCAAATGGTTGGCGAGACGATTGTCCCACCAGGTGTTCGCGTTGTTGGACACGCCGTACACCACGGTATGCCCCACGTTGGGCGTGAACAGACCACGCTCGATCAACTGCGTCAGGTCGTCGTAACTCAGCCAGGTGTCGAGCATCCGGCGGTTCTGCGCTTCCGGAAATGACGAGCCGATGCGAATGCTCACCGTCTCGATGCCGTAGCGATCGAAATAGAAACTGGCCAGATCTTCGCCATAGGACTTGGACAGACCGTAGTAGCTGTCCGGCCGCTTCACGGCGCTGGCGTCGATGGTTTCGTCCTGGCGATAGAAGCCGATCACGTGGTTGGAGCTGGCAAAGATCACCCGCTTCACGCCGTGACGACGTGCCGCTTCGTAAATATGAAAGGTGCCGCAGATGTTCGGACCGAGGATGTCTTCGAATGAATGCTCGGTGGAAACGCCGCCGAAATGCACGATGGCATCGACGCCTTCGACCAGTTGATGAACAGCGGCTTTGTCGGCGAGATCGCAACGCTGCACTTCTTCATGCGGGCCCGCTGCAGGGGCCATGTCGGCGATGTCGGACAGGCGCAGCACGTTGGCATAAGGGCGCAAGGTTTCGCGCAACACCTTGCCAAGACCGCCTGCGGCGCCTGTCAGCAGAATGCGATTGAAAGGCGTGGGGGTCGATTGAGTCATCGGAAGGAACCTTGATAGACGTTGTTGTTATAGGTGTCATCGGTTGTCGTATGACATAGGGCGGGATTATCGACACCCGTTACAAACTTTGTCAACGCGAGGCTGGCTAGGGTGAAGCGCTGTGGTTAAGTCCTGTTGATCACGATCACAGGCGAAATCTTCTGCGGCATAGGGTTCGCCGAACTGTTGATCTCAAGTCGCCGGTTCTGTTGCCAGTTTCGCTTCCTTTTCCATCTGCAGCTCCTTCCCTGTGGCCAGCAGCGAGCCTAAGGTGCCTGCAATGTTGGATCGAGTGTGATGAGCGGCTGTATCGGTCTGTTGCGAAGCTCATTTTTCTCTGCTAATTTCGAAAATGTTAACGATGACATTTCCGCTTTAACAATAAAAACAACGGGATTTTTCGCCATGACAACTCGCCTCAAGAAAGGCTTTTCCACCGTTCTGTGCTCGCTCGCCGTGGCTGTGGCGTGCGCCGGTTCTTTCTCCGTTCAAGCGGCGGACGCCAAATCCGGCCCGTTGAAAATCGGAGCCTCGTTTCAAGAAATCAACAACCCCTATTTCGTGACCATGAAAGACGCGCTGACCGACGCCACCAAAAGCATCGGCGCGAGCCTCCTGGTGACCGACGCGCGCCACGATGTTTCCAAGCAAATCAGCGATATCGAGGACATGCTGCAGAAAGGCATCGACATTCTGATCATCAACCCGACTGACTCGGTGGGCGTGCAGTCCGCTGTCAAGCAGGCCCACGACAAGGGCGTCGTGGTGGTGGCAGTGGATGCTCAGGCCGACGGCCCGCTGGATTCGTTCGTCGGTTCGAAGAACTACGACGCTGGCGTTCAGGCCTGCGAATACCTGGCGACGAACATCGGCGGCAAAGGTGACGTCGGCATTCTCGACGGTATCGCAGTGGTGCCGATCCTCGAACGCGTACGTGGTTGCAAGGACGCGCTGGCCAAACACCCGGACATCAAGATCGTCAGCATCCAGAATGGCAAGCAGGAGCGTGATCAGGCGCTCAGCGTGACCGAGAACATGCTTCAGGCGCAGCCGAATCTGAAAGGCCTGTTCAGCGTCAACGACAACGGCTCCCTCGGTGCACTGGCGGCGATCGATTCCAGCGGCATGGACGTCAAGCTCACCAGCGTCGACGGCTCGCCCGAAGCCGTGAAGGAAATCCAGAAGCCGAACAGCAAGTTCATCGCCACCTCGGCGCAATATCCGCGCGATCAGGTGCGCCTGGCGCTGGGCATCGCACTGGCCAGGAAATGGGGCTCGCAAGTGCCTAAGGCCATCCCCGTCGACATCCTGCTGGTGGACCAGGCCAAGGCCAAAACCTTCAGCTGGTGACGGAACTGTCGCTGTTCGCCTGACGGTTTTTGCGTTGGGCGAACGGCGCGGATCTGAGCAACGTTTGCTTCGACGAGGTGCCCATGAGCTGCCTTCTGCAACTGGAAAACATCTGTAAAAGCTACCCCGGCGTGCACGCGCTCAAATCGATCAATCTGTCGGTCGAGCGCGGCGAAATTCATGCCCTCCTGGGTGAGAACGGCGCGGGCAAATCGACGCTGATGAAGATCCTCGCCGGTGTCGAGCATCAAGACAAAGGCAGCATCCTCATCGATGGCGCCGAGCAGCACTTCGCGACTTACAACGAAGCGATCGCAGCCGGCATCGGCATCGTGTTTCAGGAATTCAGCCTGATTCCCTACTTGAACGCCGTGGAAAACATTTTCCTCGGCCACGAAATCGTCAACGGCTTTGGCCTGCTGCGCAAAGGCGAGATGCGCGAAAAAGCCATCGCGCTGTTCGACCGGCTCGGGGTGAAGATCAATCTTGACTGTTCGGTGCAGCACCTGAGCGTCGCCGAGCAGCAGTTCGTCGAAATCGCCAAGGCGCTGGCCCTCGAAGCGCGCCTGCTGATTCTCGATGAACCCACTGCCACGCTCACGCCATCCGAGGCCGAGCTGCTGTTCGACATCATGCGCGAACTGAAAAACCAGGGCGTGGCGGTCATCTTCATTTCCCATCACCTGGAGGAAATCTTCCAGGTATGCGACCGCATCAGTGTCTTGCGCGATGGCGCCAATGTGGGCGCGCTCACGGTGGCCGACAGCGATATCGACACGCTGGTGGAGATGATGGTCGGGCGTCGTCTGGAAGCCAGCTTTCCGCCCAAACCTACTCGGCCTTTGGGTGACGTGGTGTTGCAGGTGCGCGACATTCAGCTCACTCGCAACGGCCCGCACAACAGTTTCAACCTGCACAGGGGCGAGATTCTCGGATTCGCCGGGCTGGTCGGCTCCGGGCGCACCGAACTCGCGCTGGGGGTGATCGGCGCGTTGCCGGTGGTGAGTAAAGACGTGCTGCTGCGCGGCCAGCCGGTAAACCTGAGCGACCCCGCCCACGCCCTGGCCAACGGCATCGGGCTGCTGCCCGAGAGCCGCAAGAGCGAGGGGCTGATCGTCGATTTCAGCATTCGCGAAAACATCTCGCTGAACAATCTGGGCAAGTACGAAAGCGCCGCGCACCTGCTCGATCGGCACAAGGAAGACACCACCACTGCCGCGCTGATGAAGCAGCTGTCGATCAAGGCGCCGACCTGCGAGAGCCGCGTGCTGAACCTCAGCGGGGGGAACCAGCAAAAGGTGGTGATCGCTCGCTGGATCAACCACCACTGCGACATCCTGATCTTCGACGAACCGACCCGAGGCATCGACGTCGGCGCGAAAGCGGAGATTTACAACCTGATGCGCAAACTCACAGAGCAAGGCTTCGCGATCATCATGATCTCTTCGGAACTGCCGGAAATCATCGGCATGTGCGATCGCGTGGCCGTCTTCAACAAGGGCGCCATCGTCAACGTGCTGCAGGCGAGCGACATCAACCCGCAAGAAGTGATGCGCCATGCCACCGGGAGTCTGACCAGTGAACACGTCCATTAAAACCCTGACCGCTGAGCCGAACCGCATGAAGCTCAACTTCGCCCAATTGATCCGCTCGCCAGCGTTTTACCCTTTCGTCGGGCTGGTGGTGGTGACAATTTTCATGATCTTCGCCAGCGACAAATTCCTCACCGGCGCGAACCTGGAAAACATCGCGCGGCAAGTCTCGATCAACGCCATCATCGCCGTGGGCATGACCTGCGTGATCCTGACCGGCGGCATCGATTTGTCGGTGGGGCCCGTCATGGCGCTGTCCGGAACGCTGACCACGGGCTTGATGGTGGCGGGTGTGCCGGCGCCGATTGCCATCCTCATCGGTTTGCTGATCGGCGTGGGTTTTGGCGTCGGCAACGGCATCTTCGTCGCTTACCTGAAAATGCCGCCGATCATCGTCACTCTGGCGACCATGGGCATCGCCCGCGGCCTGGGCCTGATGTACACCGACGGCTACCCGATTTCCGGTATGCCGGACTGGTTCGCCTGGTTCGGTCGCGGCACCTTGTTCGGCATTCAGGTGCCGATTCTGATCATGCTGCTGACGTATTTCTTCGCCTGGGTGCTGCTGCAACACACGCGCATCGGGCGTTACGTCTACGCCATCGGCGGCAACGAGGAAGCGGTGCGCCTGTCGGGCGTGCGGGCTTCGCGCTTCAAGTTGCTGGTGTACTCGATCAGCGGCTTGACGGCTGCGATTGCCGGACTGGTGCTGTCCTCGCGTTTGATGAGCGGCCAGCCTAACGCCGGGGTCGGTTTCGAACTGGACGCCATCGCGGCCGTGGTGCTGGGCGGCGCGTCGATCGCAGGCGGGCGCGGCGTGATCATCGGCACCCTGGTCGGTGCCCTGTTGCTCGGCGTCCTCAACAACGGATTGAACATGCTCGGCGTGTCGCCTTACGTACAGAGCGTGATCAAGGGCGGGATCATTCTGCTGGCCATTTTCATCAGCCGGCAGCGGCATAAATGAATGTGTGGGGGGGCTGGCCCTATCGCGAGCAAGCTCACTCCTACAGGTGTCATGCGTGGATGCCGCACCGCGCACCAACTGTAGGAGTGAGCTTGCTCGCGATGCCGCCAGAGCGCCCACCCACGAATCCGAATTGACATCTGCGGCCACGATCCGCATCCGAACATCCCAAACAGGTAACCCGACATGGAAACAAGCACAAACAACACCATGCAAGCCGTCGTCTGCCACGCGCCGAAAGACTACCGTCTGGAGCGCATCACCAAGCCGGTCGCGCGCAGCAACGAGCTGGTCATTCGCATCGGCGCTTGCGGCATCTGCGCCAGCGACTGCAAATGCCATTCCGGCGCGGCGATGTTCTGGGGCGGCGAGAGCCCGTGGGTCAAGGCGCCCGTGGTGCCGGGGCACGAGTTCTTCGGTTACGTGGATTCGGTAGGCGAGGGCGCTGAAGAGCACTTCGGCGTGAAGGTCGGTGACAAGGTCATCGCCGAACAGATCGTGCCCTGCGAGAAGTGCAAGTTCTGCAAATCCGGCAAGTACTGGATGTGCGAAGTGCACAACATTTTCGGCTTCCAGAAGGACGTTGCCGAAGGCGGCATGGCGCAATACATGCGCATTCCGAAAACCGCCATCGTGCACAAAATCCCGGAATCCGTTTCCCTGGAAGACTCCGCGTTGATCGAGCCGATGGCCTGCTCGATTCACACCGTCAATCGCGGCGACGTGCAGCTCGACGACGTGCTGGTGATCGCCGGTGCAGGCACGCTGGGGTTGTGCATGGTGCAAGTTGCCGCGTTGAAGACGCCGAAGAAACTGGTGGTCATCGACATGGTGGACGAGCGTCTGGAGTTGGCGAAAAAATTCGGTGCCGATGTGGTGATCAACCCGAGCCGCGATAACGCCAGGGAGATCATCAACGGCCTCACCGACGGCTATGGCTGCGACGTATACATCGAGACCACCGGCGTGCCCATCGGCGTGACCCAAGGCCTGGACCTGATTCGCAAACTGGGGCGTTTTGTCGAGTTCAGTGTGTTCGGCGCCGAAACCAGCGCTGACTGGTCGATCATCGGCGACCGCAAGGAGCTGGACGTGCGCGGCGCCCACTTGGGCCCGTATTGCTACCCGACCGCCATCGACCTGTTCGAGCGCGGGCTGGTGACGTCCAAAGGCATCGTCACCCACGACTTCGGCCTGGATGACTACGCCGAGGCCTTCGAACTGGCGAATTCGACCAAGTCGATCAAAGTGCTGCTCAAGCCGGTCAATTGATGCGTCAACTCTGTAGGAGTGTGGCTTGTCCCGCGACCGGCGACGGAGTCGTCGTAAATCCGATAAATGCGGTGTGTCAGAAAAATCGTATTGGCAGCATTTACGACGGGTTCCCCGCGGGACAAGCCACGCTCCTACAAGTGATGTGCAAGACCTTCAATAACAAGAGAGTGCGTGGAGATGGAATACGTCATCGGGGTCGACATCGGCACCCAAAGCACCAAGGCGTTGCTGGTCGATGCCCAGGGCCGCATCGTCGCGCAGCACAGCCACGGCTATAAGGTCGACACCCCCAAACCGCGTTGGGCCGAGCAGTGGCCGCAGGTCTGGCTGGACGCCGTGGAAATCTGTGTCGCAGCCTGCATGGCCAAGAGCGGCGTGCCGAAAGACAGCGTCAAATCACTCTGCGTCAGCAGTCTCTACGGCGGTTCGGGGATCGCCGTCGATGCGCAGATCAAGCCGCTTTACCCCTGTCTGATCTGGATGGACCGCCGCGCCGAAGAACAGGTCGAGTGGGTCAATCAACACATCGATCTTGAACGCCTGTATTCGATCACCGGCAACTCGGTGGACAGCTATTACGGCTTCACCAAAATGCTCTGGCTCAAGGATAAACAGCCCCGTATCTGGGCCGACACCCGCTACTTGCTGCCGCCCAACAGTTACATCAACTACTGCCTCACCGGCGAGGTGGCGGTGGATCACAGTTCGGCGGGCAACATCGGTGGCGTGTACGACATCGAAGCGCGGAGCTGGTCCGGCGAGATGCTCGACGCGCTGGGCATTGCGCAATCGATGATGCCCGAACGCCTCGTGCATTCCGGCGATGTGGTCGGTGATCTGCTGCCGGAGTGGGCCGAGCGTCTTGGCCTGCAAGCGGGTATTCCATTGCTCGGCGGCGGCGTCGATGCAGCCATGGCAACCTTCGCGGCGGGCGTCACCCAAGCGGGCAACCACGTCGCAATGATCGGCACCAGCATGTGCTGGGGCTACCTCAACCAGCAAGTCGATGCGCGCCATGGCCTGGTGAGTTTTCCCCACGTCTTCAACGGGGCGAAAGACCTCTACATCTTTGGCGGTGCGATCACGGCGGGGGCGTCGGTCAGTTGGTTTCGCGAGCAGTTCTGCCAGGCTGAAGAGCAGCAGGGCCGCGAGAGCGGCGAAGACAGCCATGTGATTCTCGAACGTGCTGCGACCCAAATCCCCGCAGGCTGCGACGGCGTTCTGTTTCAGCCCTATCTCATGGGCGAACGCAGCCCTGTCTGGGACGCGAAGGCCAGCGGCAGTTTCGTCGGCTTGACCCTCTTTCACAGTCGCATTCACCTGTACCGCGCAGTGCTCGAAGGCGTGACCTTCGCGCTGCGGCATAACATCGAAGCCGGGACCCAAGGCGCGCAATCCCTTGACCCGCGCTTGATCGTGGTCGGCGGCGCGAGCCATTCGGATCTGTGGATGCAGATCATCGCCGACGTCACCCACTTCCCGGTCTACACCATCGTGCAAGAAGTCGAAGCGGCCCTCGGTGCGGCGCTTCTGGCGGCCCACGCGGTGGGGTTGGTGGACGATGCGCAAGTGCACAAGGGCTGGGTTCAATTAGAGCGTCGGGCCGAACCGCAGGCAGAAAACGTCGCGCTGTATTCGCGTCTTTTCGCCGATTACGTGGCGCTGTACCCGGCGCTCAAACCGATCATGCATCGCCTTCAGGGAGCGTGAATGTGAGCACTGCCCACTTTGATTTCAGCGGCCAGCGCGTGCTGGTGACGGGAGCCAGCAGCGGCATCGGTCGGGAGGTCGCGCAGCAGTTGCGGGCCAGCGGCGCCGAGGTGTATGCCCTGGGCCGCGACCCCTCGGCGTTGCAAGCAATGGCCGATCAGGGTTGCCATGTACTGCGTGTGGACGTGGCGGATCAGGCGCAGTTGGCCGCGTTGCTCGCCGAATTGCCGGTGATGCACGGCTTGGTCAATTGTGCGGGTATTTCCATCCTCGAAGCGGCGACCGACGTCAGCGCTGCGGCCTTCGATCAGGTCATGGCCGTCAACGTGCGGGCGTCGGCGATGGTGGCCGGGAGCGTGGCCAAAGCAATGATCAGCGAGGGGGTGAAAGGCAGCCTCGTCAACGTGTCGAGCCAGGCGTCATTGGTGGCGCTGGACGATCACCTGAGCTACTGCGCGTCCAAAGGTGCGATGGACGCCATGACCCGCGTGCAGTGTGGGGAATGGGGCAAGCATGGGATTCGGGTCAACAGCGTCAATCCCACTGTGACGCTGACGCCAATGGCGCAGATGGCCTGGAGCGAGCCGAGCAAACGCGATCCGGCCTTGGCCGCGATTCCGTTGGGGCGTTTTGCCGAAACCGCGGAAGTCGCTGCGCCGATTCTGTTTCTGTTGAGCGACGCGGCCTCGATGATCAGCGGCGTGTCGTTGCCGATCGATGGGGGGTACACCAGCCGGTAGCGATGTGAGCACAACATGACTGTAGGAGCGTGGCTTGTCCCGCGATCTGGCGCGTAGCGCCAGCAAAACCAGACCGCGCGGTCCTGCTGATTAAATTCAGAAATAGGATTTGCGACTGCTGCGCAGCCGATCGCGGGACAAGCCACGCTCCTACAGATCATGCAGCGCTGCCATTCTCCAACTCACCCACAATCACCACCTTCGCCTTCGGCAAGAACCGATCCTGAATACGCTCCAGCAGCAGCGTCACGGCGCTGCTGCCCGCCTTGGACGCATCGTGCGCGATACAGGCAATGGGGATGCCGAAAATGTCGGCGAACGGCAACCGGTCGATACCGCAAATGGGCAGGCTGTCGTGCGCAACCCCCTTGTCCCGAAGTGCACGCATGGCGCCGAGGGTGATCAACTGGTTGAAGCCGAAAATCGCATCCGGCAGCGGGTGTTCGCTAAGGTATTCCAGCGTGCTGTGATAGGCCGGCTCAAGGGTGTAATCCCCCGCGAACACCTCAAGCTGCACCGGCTTGCCGTTCTCCGCCAAGGCCGCCTTCACCCCCTTCAGACGTTCTTCTGAAATCCGCGAGTGGGCAGGGCCGGTCAGCACGAGCAGGCGTTGCAGCGCCGGGCTTTTCGACAGCAGGTAACGCGCGCCCTTCAGGCCGCTGTGGAAGTTGTCCAGCACCACATGGCTGAACGGGCTGCCATGTAACGCGCGGTCCAGCTGCACCACCGGCACCTCGCCATTGCTCAGGCGACTCAAATAATGCGGCTGATACTCCGGCTCATCCGACACAGGCGACAGCACGATGCCTGCGACGCGATAACTGAGCAGCGTGTCCACCGCCTTGCGCTCCAGCTCTTCGGAGCCGTCGGTGTCGACCAGCATGATCGTGTAGCCGTGCTTCTTCGCTTCGCGAGAAATGGCCTTGATCATCTCGCTGTAGAACGGGTTGTCCACCGACGCCGTGATCACACCGATGATCATGCTCTCACTACGTTTCAGGCTGCGGGCGAACGCATTGGGCACGTAGTCCAGTTCTTGGGCGACTTCGAGGATGCGCGCCAGCGTGGCGGGTTTGACCAGATCAGGTTTGTTCAATGCGCGGGAGACAGTGACGGGGGTCATGTTCACGCGGCGGGCGATGTCGGAAATCGTGACAGGGTTCTTTTTGCTCATGGACTTCGGGCGGCCTTGAATCGGGATCACACGCGAGCGGGGTCAGCGGTGTTTAATTGCGCAAGGCTAGCACGATGAAGGGTCTGACAGGGCGCGCGGATTCGACGAATGTTAACGTTTTCATCGCCGATTTTCTGCAGCCTTGGGGTGTGCGACGGGTGGCGTCGAACGGCTCTATAAACGGCGGGTCACTGGCCACGCAAATCGTCTTCGATGTTTTGTATGCAATCGGTCAATAATGTGTGTCCGTTTACCTCACTGGAGGGTTCATGACCTCGTCTGTTTCACCGTCATCCCGTGACTTCTTCATTGCCGCAGCGGCGCTCTTGATCACGATGGTCGGCACAACGTTGCCCACGCCGTTGTACGCGATCTATCAGGAGCGGCTGGGGTTCGATGCGAGTTGGTTGACGATCATTTTCTCGATTTACGCTGCGGGGGTGATCGCGGCCCTGCTGGCTGTCGGCAGTTGGTCCGATCAATTGGGCCGTCGGCCATTGCTGTTTGCCGGGTTGTGCATGGGCGCGATCAGCGCGCTGATTTTTCTGTTCTCCGACTCTATCGGCGGGTTGCTGATCGGGCGTTTGTTCTCGGGATTTTCAGCGGGAATCATGACTGGCACGGCGACCGTCGCGGTGATCGAACTGGCGCCTAAAACCTGGAAGAACGCCACACTGATGGCGACCGCCGCCAATATGCTCGGCCTGGGGCTCGGGCCGATGCTGGCCGGGTTCACATCGCAGCATCTGGCCGATCCGCTGCACCTGATTTTCTACGTCCACCTGGCGCTGTTGCTACTTGCAACACTGGGGGTCGCCATGATTCGCGAGACGGTACAGCGCCCGGCGCAACGACGATTGTCTATCCAGAAACCATCGGTGCCTGCCTCCGTTCGCGGCGTGTTCATCTCGGCATCAATTGCAGGGCTGGCGGGGTTCAGTGTTGCCGGGCTGTTCACCAGCATGGTGCCTTCGGTGATGATTCACATCATGCAGATCCACGGCGGCTTGCTGATTGGCGCCGTGAGCGGGCTGTTTTTCGTGGCCTCGATCATCGGTCAGGCCACGTTGCAATGGCTGCCGCAACGGGCCCACATGACCCTCGGCTGTGTGGGATTAATCCTGGGGATGATCTGCCTGGGTCTCGGTATCGCCACAGCGCAGCTGTTCTTGCTGGTGAGCGCGGGGCTGCTGGCAGGCATCGGGCAAGGCATGATTCTGCGCGCCGCGATAGGCGCGGTGACCGCCAGCAGCCCGCCCCATCAGAAAGCGGGCGTGACCTCAGCGTTTTTTGTGGTGTTGTACATTTCGATATCGGTCCCCGTGGTCGCTGTAGGATTCAGCGTGCAGGCGTTTGGCTTGACCCATGTCGGCGAGTTTTTCGCAGGCCTCGTCGCCGTGGTGGCATTGGTAGCGATGGTCAGCATGCAGCGCGTGCAGTCCCGCGCGTCGGCTGTGGCGCCCTTGGGGAGATGAGCAGTGAGCATTAGGGTTGGCCTTATTTCAGACACCCATGGGCTGTTGCGCCCCCAGGCGCTCGACGCCTTGCGGGGGTGTGATTACCTGATTCATGGCGGCGACATCGGCAAGCCGGAGATTCTTGAAACGTTGAGGCAGATCGCGCCGCTGACCGTAGTGCGCGGCAACAATGATACGGACGATGCGTGGGCGGGGGACGTGCCGGTCGAGGCCGTCCTGAAGGTCGGCGGTGTGGGAATTTACGTCACCCACATCCTCGCCGACGTGCCCGAAACGCTGCCGCCGGACATCCGGGTCGTCGTCACCGGCCATTCCCACAAACCGCTGCAACAGACCCGCCACGGCGTCCTGTTCATCAACCCCGGCAGCGCCGGACCTCGCCGCTTCAAACTGCCGATTACCGTGGCCATGCTGCACATCGACGGGCTTGAGGTGCGCGGGGAGTTGATCGAGCTGAATGTGGGTTAGCGAAAAATCGAGCCTGTTGTAAGAGTGAGCTTGCTCACGAAGACGGCATATCGACCACTAGAGATTCAGCGGCTGCATCCACCTCTTCGTGAGCAAGCTCACTCCCACAGGTTCCGTCTCTGGCTTGAGATCAGGCCCGCCAGGATTCAATCACTTCGCAATCGGGTCCAGTCCACTGGCCTTGATCGCCGGGGCGGCCGCGGTGGAACTCAGAAACTCCAGAAACTGCTTTGCCTGTTCAGGGTGTTTGCTTTTGCTGACGACGCCTGCGGAGTACAGCGTCATTTGCTGGGCCTGGTCAGGGATCAGGCCGATGATGTCGATGCCGTCCACTGGTTTCAATTCGCTCAATTGCTGGAAGCCGATTTCCGCATCGCCCCGCGCGATCACTTCACCCACGGGCTCGGCCGGGATCATGTGGCTTTTGCTCTGAATGCGGTCGGCGATATGCATTTGATTGAACAGCACGCGGGAGAGGTAAACGCCGCTGGCGCTGTCGGAATAGGCGATGCTCTTGGCGTCGAGCAACGTTTGCTTGAAGGCTTCCATGTTGCTGATATCGGGGTGGGGTGCGCCGTGTTTAACGGCCATGGCGATGTAGGATTTGCCCAGGTCGACGCGGGTTTTTGGGTCGACCTGGCCGTCCTTGATCAGCTTGTCCAGCGCCGCGCCGACCATCAGCACCACGTCGGCAGGTTCCTGGCGGGCGAGACGGTTGGGGATGGCTTGCGGGGTTGCGCCCATCGACGGCGCCACTTCGCCTTGCAGTTTCACGCCCACGCGTTGTTCGTAATCCGGCGTGACGGCCTTGAACGCACCCATGATGCCGCCGGAACTCAGCACGATCAGTTGAACGGGGGCTGGGGGTGTTGCCGCCTGGACGAATGCCGCTGGAATGAAAGTGATGGCAGCGCTCAGCAGATAGGGCAGAATTTTTTTCATGAAAATGAACCTGACGATTTAAAAAGTGGCGTTGAATAAATAAAAAACAGCGCGGGCAGTATGTGGCAATTGCGCGGTGAGTAAATCCCTTTGTTGCCTTCACTGTTCACAGAGGGTCATTTCAGGCGCAGGTTCAGTGCTCCTGCAACGGCCTCAAGCCGCTGCCTCGTCGGAATCCCACTCAAGAAAATCGGGCCCACGCCGATGCTCAAGACGATCCCCTTATCTCTCTGGAAGATCGTCTTTCATGTTCAATAAACGTCTCAAACAAGAGTTGGCTGCGCTGCGTGAAGAGCTTTCATCAGTGGAGCAGGTGAGGAGCAGTCTGGACAGCGAAATGCTGTGCATGCGCCTGGACGCGCAGGGTCGTATCGAAACCGTCAACAGCAACTTTGAAAAGGAAATGCATTACCGCAGCGCCGACCTCGTCGGGCGTTCCCTCGAAGCGTTGACCCCTTCACACGTCAAGAGCCTGGATTTCTATCAGCGCATAATATCCGCCATCAGCCGGGGCGAGCATTTCAGCGGCGCCCTGCGTCTGCTGCGGGGCAATGGCCAAGAAGCCTGGCTGCGCTCGATCGTGCAGCCGGTGCTCGATAGCGGCGGCAAGGTCCGATATTTCACCATCCATTCCAGTGACCTGACCCGCACCATCGAGCATTCACGCGAACACGAAAACCTTATCGAAGCGCTGCAGCGTTCCACCGCCGTGATCGAATTCAACCTCAACGGCGAGGTGCTGGCGGCCAACGAGCGTTTTCTCAGCTCGATGGGCTATTCGTTGGCGCAGATTCAAGGTCAACATCACCGGATGTTCTGCGAGCCGAAAGAGTCAGGTTCGCCCGAGTATGAAGCGTTCTGGGACAAACTGCGCCGTGGCGAATTCGTCACCGGTCGCTTCAAGCGCGTGGACAGCCGGGGTCGTGAAGTCTGGCTCGAAGCCTCTTACAACCCTATTACCGATGCCCATGACCGGCTGTACAAAGTGGTGAAATTCGCCACCATCATCACCGAGCAGGTCAATCGCGAAAATGCCGTCGCCGAAGCGGCCGGCATCGCTTTCAGCACCTCGCAGCAAACCGACGGCAGCGCGCAAAAAGGTGCCGCTGTGGTCCAGGAGACCGTTGAGGTGATGCGCGAACTGGCCGGGCACATGGAACAGGCCGCCGATCGCATCTCCGCACTGGATAAACAGTCTCAGTTGATCGGCTCGATCATCCAGGCCATCAGCAGCATCGCCGACCAGACCAACCTGCTGGCGCTCAATGCCGCCATCGAAGCGGCGCGCGCGGGCGAGCAAGGACGCGGGTTTGCCGTGGTCGCCGATGAAGTCCGGCAACTGGCCTCGCGCACCAGCAAAGCCACCGAAGAAATCGTCGGCGTGGTGAAACAGAATCAGGAGTTGGCCGAACAGGCGGTCAACGTGATCATCAGCGGCAAGCAGCAGGCGCAGCAAGGCCTGGAACTCGCCGGTGAGGCGGGGTCGGTGATCGTTGAGATTCAGGACGGCGCGCGACGCGTCGTGAGTGCGGTGGGGCAGTTCGCGAATCAGTTGTCGAGCTGATCTTCAAAAGACCTCAAGCGTCACCTTGTCGGAAATCGCCATATCGTCTTCAAAACCGCTAAAAAAGCCGCGTCGGCGTGAGTATCCGGCGCGGCTTTTTTGCTTCAGACCCGGAAGCGGCTGACCAGCATTTGCAGCTGATTACCCAAGCGTGCGAGTTCAACGCTGGAGGCAGCGGTTTCTTCACTGGCGGCGGCGGTCTGTTCCGACACGTCGCGAACGTTGAGGATGCTGCGGCTGATCTCTTCGGCCACTGAACTCTGCTGTTCGGCAGCGGCAGCGATTTGCTGGTTCATGGCCTGGATGTTGGACACCGTGTGGGTAATGCTTTCCAGTGACGTGCCTGCCTTGCGCGTGAGGGCCACGCTGCTGTCGGTCAGGCTGCGGCTGCTGAGCATGATGTCCGACACCTGGCGCGTGCCGCTCTGCAGGGCGGCAACCAGTCCTTCGATTTCTTCAGTCGATTGCTGAGTGCGCTGGGCAAGGCCGCGCACTTCGTCGGCCACGACCGCAAACCCGCGCCCGGCCTCGCCCGCACGGGCGGCTTCGATGGCGGCATTGAGAGCCAGCAGGTTGGTCTGTTCAGCCACCGATTTGATGACGTCCATCACTTTGCCGATCTTGTCACTTTCCCGCTCCAGCACGCCCATGGCGTCCGAAGAGCGGATCACTTCGTGGGCCAGTTTTTCAATCTGCGCGATGGCTTCGCCCACCACTTTGTCACCGTCGCGCGCCTGCTTGTCGGCGTCGGAAGCAGCGCTCGAAGCCTGTTCGGCGTTGCGCGCGACTTCGTGCACGGTGGCCGACATTTCGTGCATCGCTGTGGCGACCTGATCGGTCTCCACTTTCTGGCTGTTGACGCCGGCACTGGTCTGCTCGGTAACCGCCGACAACTCTTCGGCTGCACTGGCGATTTGGGTAACGCTGTCACGAATGCCACCGATCAGGTCACGCAAGGTAGAGGCCATGCGCTGGATGCCGGTTTGCAGCACGCCAAGCTCGTCGCGGCGGGTCACGATCAGGTCATGGGTCAGGTCGCCGGAAGCGATACGGTCGACGACGGCCAGCGTTTCCTGCAGGGGACGAGTGATCTGACGGGTAATGATCAGCGCCGCCAGCGCACCGAAGATGAGGGCGAGCAGAGTGCCGCCGATCTGCAGAACGCGCGCCTGTTGAGTGTCGGCCGCGCCCAGCGTGGTTTGAAGATCGACCAGTTGCTGGCTCAGTTTGACGATGGCGGCGCCCTCGTCGGTCATCTCGGTGCGGGCAGCGTTGATGGTGTCATTGGCGACCTTGAAGCCCTGCACCGAACTGCGGTAACCGATCAGTGAGGCCTCAAGCTGCTTCAGGCGTTCGGCCTCCGGGGCGCCGAACGTCGATTTCAGCTGATCCATGCCGCCGATGGCGGTGGTCAGTTGACGGGCGGCAGCTTCTTCGGTCTTGGCCGTGGGGTTGCCGGTGTAGCCGCGCACTTCGTAGCGCACCAACATCACGTCTTCCTTGGCCTTGATGGCGGCCTGATACTGGGTGAAGCGGCGCTCGTCGGTAGGGTCGAGCTTGATCACGTCATCGGTGATGGCCGCGATCAATTCCGCGGCTTTCACGGCGTCCACGCCCATGTCGGCGCGAACCTTGGCGCTGGTTTTGTAGGCCTCGCGCATTTTGCCGAACGACGTTTCATAGGCACGGACCTGCTCGCCCAAGGCTCTGATCGGCGGGACGTTCAACGGATTGCTGAAGGTTTTTTCCAGGAACTGCTGCTGCGTCTTGAAAGCGTCGAGGGCAGTCTGCACGTTCTGAGCCACGGCTTCGTCGCCATTGCTGAGCATGTATTGCAGGCGAGTGATGCGCAGGTCGGTCAATTTATTGCTGAGCTGCATGATGTCCGCCACGCGCTCGCTGCGGAAGGTCATGGCGCCCAGGCTGGTCCAGCCGATGATGGCCAGCAAGGCAGTAAACACGAGGACGAAGCCGAACCCTAAAGCCAGCTTTTTGTTAACGCTGATGTTTGCAAACCAGCTCTTCATTCCAATTCTCCATAGTCCATTTTTCGAGTTGTCAGCCGGAGCGTTGTTGTTATGAGGGCCAGCAAAACAGTCATGTAGATGAATTCATCGGCCACACGCTGAGAATCTGAAACGGATACGGGGATTTGAAGGCGATTACCGACGCAGATGTGTAACAAATCTTACGGGGGGGGGAGTTGCCGGGCTTGAAACATCAAGCCCGGCAGAAGCCGGGCCAGGAAGGGACGAGCAGGTCTTAGCTCAAGCGGTTCGCGCCTACGCGGTCAGCGCCGTCAGCAGCAACGCGGCCCAGTTGGGTTTTCTCGGACCCGTTTTCAGCGACGCGGTTGGCGCCTACGCGGTCAGCGCCGTCAGCAGCAATGCGGCCCAGTTGGGTCTTCTCGGAGCCGTTTTCGGCAACGCGATTGGCGCCTACACGATCTGCGCCGTCGGCAGCAACGCGGTTGATAAGGGTGTGAGACGAACCGTTTTCAGCAACGACCGGTGCATCGACATGTTTGGCGACGGGCAGTGCGAAAGCGCTGGTTGCCAGTACAGAGAAGGCCAGGCCAAGGATCAGTTTGTGGGTTTTCATGGGGATTGCTCCAATTCGATTAAGTGGGTCACTCGGTATGGAGGCCATGTTACGCGGCGCTGGGTTATTAAAAACTCAATACGATTGGTAGCGATCATCGCTGGCATTGATAGTTAGTACGCCCCCCCGGCATGGCCTCGAAAGTCCGCGAAATGTAAGGCCGGATCAAGCGCAAACCCAGCGCCGCTCATGAGCCAATTTATTGACGGGCGCTGACCATCGCTTCCGAGGGTGACCGCCAAGTCATTGTTGTCAAAACATGGCGTCAACATTCCCGCGTTCGGGTGTATCAGGGATGAAATATTTCAACTGTCTAGGGTGCGCCAGACCTCATACCGTGTACGGGCTCCATCCTCGACCGTCGGGGGCGGGATTTCTCCAACCAAATGGAAGTTGCGTTATGAAACCTGTTCAGCGATTCACCACTCTCGACAGTTTCAGGGGCATCTGCGCGCTGCTGGTCGTGTTTTTTCACCTGCACGTCGTGGGTACCTTCATTCAACTGCCGTTCTTCCGGCGCGACGAGGTCCTGCTTAATTTCTTTTTCGTCCTCAGCGGGTTTGTGCTGGCTCACACCTACGGCATGAAACCCAACCTGTCGTTCAAGTCGTTCGTCGTTTCCAGGGTCTTTCGCCTCTATCCGCTGCATCTGGTCATGCTGGCATTCTTCATCCTGTTCGAAACGGCGCGCTGGTTGGCCTGGAAAAATGGCTTCAACCTGAACAACGTACCGTTCACCGGGACGTTCGCGTTGAAGGAGATACTCCCCAACCTGCTGCTGGTTCAGGCGTGGACCACCTACACCGAGACCATGTCGTTCAACTACCCGTCCTGGACCATCAGTATTGAGTTCTACATCTATATGCTGTTCGGCGCCCTGTGCATGCTCTCCATGCGCAATCGCTTTCTGTTGTTCGCCAGCGTTTCGGTGGTGGCCTTTATTCTGATCTTTTCGGAAAACGAGCCGTTGGTCGACCGCGCCATGCTCGGCTTGTCGTGCTTCTTCGCGGGCAACATCACGTATGTGGTGTACCTGCTGATTCGCGATAAAGGGCCTCTGAAACCCTGGCTCATGACCGTGCTGGAATGCGCCATGATGTACACGACGTACTGGATCGTGATGAACGACTTCGAGTATCGCTCGCCCATCGGCAGCCTGGCATTCTGCGCCCTGGTGTTGCTGTTCGCGTTCGAAGGTGGCCTGGTGTCGACCCTGCTCAAAACCGGCGTCTTCATGTTGCTCGGCAAACTGTCGTACTCGATCTACATGACCCACGCGGCCGTGATCTTCCTCCTCTCGACCGTCTTCATCATCGGCCAGAAAGTCACTGGCCTCGCCTTGGCGCCGATGATCGCGGGACAGCGTTTCATGGACACCGGGTCGATGTTCGGCAACAACCTCTTTGTGGTCGGCGTCACGGTGCTCACGGTGGTGGTGGCCGGGTTCGCGCACAAATACATCGAGTTGAAAGGCTACGAAATGGGCAAGCGCTTCCTGGGCAAATCCGCTGCGGCCAAAGCGCATGTGGAAAAGCCGGAATCAGCCCCGGCGCTCAAGCCGCAGGTCGATCGGGTCGCCTGATCGCCCTTCTACACATGTCAGGTGGCTGGCTGCTGGGCGCGGAGCCACTCGACGATTCCCAGCCCCGCCGCGCGACCGCTGGCAAAACAGGCGGTCAACAGGTATCCGCCGGTAGGCGCTTCCCAGTCCAGCATCTCGCCCGCGCAGAAAACGCCGGGCAGCGAGGTGAGCATCAATCTCGCGTCCATTGCCTCGAAGGTCACGCCGCCCGCAGTGCTGATCGCCTCATCCAGCGGGCGCGGTTTGATCAGCGTCAGTGGCAAGTGCTTCACAGCGTGGGCCAGAAGTCCCGGATCGGCAAACGCTTCAGCCGGGGCCAACTCCCGAAGCAGCGCAGCCTTCACACCGTCGAGTCCCAACTGGCTGTGCAGATGTTTGGCCATCGAACGCGAGCCACGGGGTTTGCTCAGGGCATTCTGCGCGTCGGTCAGGGATTTGTTGGGCAGCAAATCAATTTCAACGACGGCACTGCCCTGTCGATTGATTGCTTCGCGAATCTGCGCTGACAGCGCATACACCAGACTGCCTTCGACGCCGGTCTGCGTCAGCACGCATTCACCCAAGCGCAGCGTCTGCCCCTGCAGGCCCATTGCGATGTTTTTGAGCGGGGCACCTGCGAATTTGTTGCGCATCAGCTCGCTCCAGGCGCTGACCTCAAACCCACAATTGGCAGCCTGAAGCGGCGCGACCTGTACGCCCTGCCGTTCGAGCAGCGGGAGCCAGGCCCCGTCCGACCCCAAGCGGGCCCAACTGGCCCCCCCCAGCGCCAGCAGCGTTGCGGCGGGAGCGACCCGCAGTTCACCTTCCGGGTTTTCAAGGCGCAGGCTTTGGTCGGCGTTCCACCCCAACCAGCGATGGCGGGTGTGGATAACCACGCCGCCGTCGCGCAGGCGTTTGAGCCAGGCGCGCAGCAACGGCGCGGCTTTCATGTCGCAGGGAAACACTCGTCCGGAGCTGCCGACGAACGTGTCGATGCCGAGCCCGTGAATCCACTCGCACAAAGCGTCGGCATCAAATGCGCGCAGTAGGGGCGCCAAGTGCGGCGCGCGTTCGGCATAGCGTGACAGAAACGCCGGGTACGCCTCGGAATGGGTGATGTTCATGCCGCCGACCCCGGCCAGCAAAAACTTGCGGCCCACCGAGGGCATGGCGTCGTAGAGTTCGACCTTGAAACCAGCCTGGCTCAGCACTTCGGCAGCCATTAACCCGGCCGGGCCACCCCCGATGATGGCGACGGCGTGAGTGGAGGAAGTAGAGGCTGAAATCATGGTCAACGTGCGGATCATCGAAGTGGGTCGCGCATTCTACCCGAGGCCTGTGACGAACGAACGGCCTGTGGAAAACTTTTGAGCAAAAAACGTACAGCGCTGCGCGAGGCTTATGAAATATGGGCTCTGTAGCCTTGCGCTCAGGTTATCCACAGGTGGTTCCACAGCGGATGTGGGTAAATGAGCCGACGTACTGAACGCTGTCGATCCAACCATCAAAGCCCCTCCGAGACCCAGACACGCTGCGCACTGTGATGCAAAATCCCGTGCCGGCGGGCGAGGGCTTCGCGATCCTTGCTGTAGCCGCCGCCAATGACCCCCATCACCGGAATGTCGCGACCCAGGCAATGCCGCATCACCGCTTCGTCACGTCGCGCTACCCCTTCATCGGTCAGCTGCAGATAACCCAACGCATCGTCCTTGTGCACGTCGACCCCTGCGTCATAAAGCACGAGGTCGGGCCGGTAGAGCGGCAGCAAGTAATTAAGCGTGTCATCGACCACCTTCAGGTAATCATCGTCGCCCATGCCCATCGGCAGCGGAATGTCCCAGTCGCTCTGAGCCTTGCGCGCGGGAAAGTTTTTCTCGCAGTGCAGGGAAACCGTGATCGCGTCTTCGGTGTGTTCGAGAATTCGTGCGGTGCCATCGCCCTGATGAACATCGCAGTCGAAGATCAACACACGGTCAACACGGCCGCTCTGCAGCAAGTAATGGCTGATGATGGCCAGGTCGTTGAAAATGCAAAACCCGGCGGGATAATCGTAATGCGCGTGATGCGTACCTCCGGCCAGATGACAGGCCAGACCGTGTTGCAGGGCTTTTTCGGCAGTGAGTAAGGAACCCCCCACCGCGCGCACCGTACGTCGGGCCAGATCCTCGCTCCAGGGCAGGCCCAGGCGGCGCTGGTCCTCGCGGGAAAGGTCGCCATCCATGTAGCGCCGGATGTAGGCAGGGTCGTGGGCGAGCGCCAGAATATCGTCCGGGCAGACCTGCGGGCGGAAGAGTTGAGCATCTGTCGTCAGACCGCTGTCGATAAGGTGGTCGTGCAGCAGACGGAATTTGTCCATCGGGAAGCGATGGTCGGGCGGAAACGCCGGGCTGTAGTCTTCGTGGTAGATAAGCGGCAGGGGCATAGTGCGTACACATGGGTTCGATGGGCAATCTTGCCAGTTATGCCCGTCCTGGCACAGCGGTCTGGCCGGGATAAAGCGTCGCTGCAGTGGCGGGCGATTCTGATGGGAATTTGAGAGGCGGGGCAGGGGGATGTTCAATGGAACCGATACTTGAGCTCAACAGCGCGCGCTTGTTGCTGCGTCAGTGGCGGGATGATGATCTGCCGGCTTTCGCGCAGATGTGCGCCGACCCACAGGTGATGCGGTATTTCCCGCAAACGCTGACGCGCCTGGAAAGCGCCAAGATGATCGGGCGTGTGCGCGGTCATTTCGCTGAATACGGCTTTGGTCTGTGGGCTCTCGAACGCAAGGATACGGGCGAATTCATCGGTTTTACCGGGCTCAACGTCGTAGGTTTCAACGCAGCATTCACGCCTGCCGTCGAAATCGGCTGGCGACTGGCGCGGGAACACTGGGGCCTCGGATACGCCAGTGAAGCGGCCTGGACCGTGCTGGGCTGCGGGTTCGAGCACGTTGAGCTGGACGAGATCGTCTCGTTCACCGCCGTCAGCAACCTGCCTTCGCAAAAGGTCATGCAGGCTATTGGCATGCAGAACGATCCTGCCGACGACTTCGACCACCCCAACCTTCCCGAAGGCCACCCTCTGCGGCCCCACGTGCTGTACCGCATCAACCGCCAGCAATGGCTCGCCACGTTGTGATCGGAGGGAATCGCACCGCAAACCTCTGTATCATCTGGCGCATTGCCCACGTCCGCCGAGGCACGGCGTTCGCGGCTGGATGAGTGTGAAATGACTGTGCGAGGAGTCTCTGAATGAGCCATGTGCTGGATGATCTGGTGTCGCTGTTGAGCCTGGAGTCGATCGAAGAAAACCTCTTCCGTGGACGTAGCCAGGACCTTGGCTTTCGCCAGCTGTTTGGCGGGCAAGTGCTGGGGCAGTCGCTGTCGGCGGCGAGCCAGACCGTTGAGGATGAGCGCCACGTCCATTCGCTGCACGGCTATTTCCTGCGACCTGGCGATGCGAAAATGCCGGTGGTGTATCAAGTCGATCGGGTGCGCGATGGCGGCAGTTTCAGCACGCGTCGTGTGACGGCGATCCAGAAAGGCCACCCGATCTTCACCTGCAGCGCCTCGTTTCAATACGACGAAGAAGGTTTCGAACACCAGAGCCAGATGCCGGATGTGGTCGGTCCCGAAAACCTGCCCTGCGAGATTGAACTGGCCCGGCAGCGCGAACACCTGATTCCTGAGCACATGCGAGACAAGTTGCTGTGCCCGAAACCCATCGAGGTGCGGCCTGTCACGCAGTTCGACCCGTTCGATCCCACCCCCGCAGACCCGGTGAAATACGTGTGGTTTCGCGCCGACGGCACGCTGCCGGACATCCCGGCGCTGCACAAATACATGCTCGCTTACGCCTCGGACTTCAATCTGCTGACCACCTCGATGCTGCCCCACGGCAAATCTGTCTGGCAGAAAGACATGCAGATCGCCAGCCTTGACCACGCCCTGTGGTTCCACGGCGAGCTGCGCGCCGATGAGTGGCTGCTCTATGCGATGGACAGTCCCTGGGCCGGTAACTCTCGCGGATTTTCTCGCGGCAGCGTTTATAACCGTGCGGGCAAACTCGTCGCCTCGGTGAGTCAGGAAGGCCTGATCCGCCACCGCAAGGATTGGGCATGAGCCTGTCGCAGGTGCGCCACTGGGTGTTCGACATGGACGGCACGTTGACGGTTGCCGTGCATGATTTCCCGGCGATCAAACGCGCATTGGGCATCCCGCAGAACGACGACATCCTCACCCACCTGGCCGCTCTGCCCGCCGACGAAGGCGCTGCCAAGCACGCCTGGCTGCTGGAACATGAACGCGCGCTGGCGGTGGCATCGAAACCGGCCACCGGCGCAGTGGAGCTGGTACGTGAATTGGCGGGGCGCGGCTATCGATTGGGCATCCTCACCCGTAACGCCCGCGAGCTGGCCCATGTGACGCTCGAAGCCATCGGCGTCGCCGACTGTTTTGACGTCGACGATGTGCTGGGACGTGACGAGGCGCCGCCGAAACCCGACCCGGGTGGATTGCTGAAACTCGCCGAGGTCTGGAACGTTGCGCCTTCGCAAATGGTGATGGTGGGCGATTACCAGTTCGACCTCGCCTGTGGGAAAGCCGCGGGTGCCCGCGCTGTGCTGGTCAATCTGCCTGAGAATCCCTGGCCGGAACTGACCGATTGGCATGCGGATGATTGCGTGGCATTGCTCAATATTCTTAACGCCAGCGCCTGACACAGCGGTGTTTGTCAGACATGCACCGAACATGTGGGAGCCGGCTTGCTGGCGAAGGCGGTGCGTCAGCGACGATGATGTCGCCTGATAGTCCGTATTCGCCAGCAAGCCGGCTCCCACCGTTTCAAAGACCGCGCCGTATCAATTCCCCTTGAACAACGCCGCCTGCCCCTCGGGTGAGGTGAACATCGCGTCGCCGTTATGGCCCACGCCCTTCACCTCCACCAACCGCTGATTGATCCCTTCAGGGTGACGCTTGGTCAGGTAATCGAAGAAGTTGTGCCCGCGCACCAGGCGAAACGGCCCTTGCGCCTCGGCACCGCAGTCCTTGTCCAGTGCCGGGTGATTCGGGTCGGTGTCCTGTTCGCCCAGTAGATAGGTGATGTCACGCTTCACATAGGCTGCTTCCAACTCCGCCACGGTCTCCTTGCCTGCGTAAGCAGGCAGCTTGTTCATGCCGTACTTCCAAGTGTCGAACCCCGGGCAGCTCGCTGCGCTCACCGGCAACGGTCGTGTGGCGTCGAAATAGGCATAAGACGAAGGATTGGCGATCACGTACCGCAGCTTGATCCCTTCCTTCTTCAGCAACGCATCTTCCTTGCCGCCGATCATCGCGTAGCGCTGGACCACCTGTGCACCGCCGGAGTGACCGGCAATCACGATCTCTTTCAGGTTCGGGAACAGCTTGCTGTCGCTCAGGCGTTTGAGGATATGGTCGATGACCACGAACGAACTGATCGGCCTGGCGCCGAGCGACTTGTCGCCTGCCATCCAGTCGTTGGTGTGCCAGCGCAGCACCGTTTCCGGCAAGTGATGTGCGGCAATGTCTTTCTCATCGAGGAATTGCGGCGCGATCAGCAGGGTCTTGGACCGCTGCTTGGACTGGTTGGCCGCCCGTTCGACGCTGCGCAGGTAGGTCTGAGCATTGCGCAAACGGCCGTGGAAAATGATCACCACACGCTGAATCTGTGGGCTGGGACGCGCCCAGCTCTGGCTCAGGCCCAGCGTGGCCTGAGACGTTCCATTGATCAGCAGCCGGTCGGGGCTGATGGATTTGACCGCCTGATCCGCAGCATGAGCCGTCGCGCTCATCAGGGTGCCCAACAACAGGATCGAAAGCGGTTTCATCATGTGATCAGAGGCTCTTGGCGGCGAATGTATCGCATTGGTTGATTTGTCCCTGGGCGAAACCGGTCTTGAACCAGCGAACCCGCTGGGCAGACGTCCCGTGAGTGAACGAGTCCGGCACTACACGCCCTTGGCTTTGTTGCTGCAAACGGTCGTCGCCAATGGCATTCGCCGCATTCAGCGCCTCTTCAATATCACCCGGTTCAAGCCAGTTCAAACGCTTTTGCGCGTTGTTGGCCCAAACGCCGGCGAGGCAATCTGCCTGCAGCTCCTGACGCACCAACAGGCCGCTGTCACCCTCCATGCGCATACCGCGCTGGCGAGCGGCGTCAACTTTAGCTGAAACCCCTAACAAGATCTGCACATGATGGCCAACTTCATGGGCAATCACGTACGCCTGCGCAAAATCGCCCGCGGCCTTGAAGCGCTGGCTCATCTCGCGGAAAAATTCCATGTCCAGGTAGACCCGCTGATCCGCCGGGCAATAGAAAGGGCCACTGGCCGACGACGCAAAGCCGCAGGCCGACTGCACTTGGCCACGGAACAGGATCAGCGTCGGATTTTTATACTGCCGGCCGTTCTGTTGGAAGATTTGGCCCCACGTGTCCTCGGTATCGCCCAGAATCGCCCGCACGAAATCCGCTTGCTCGTCGTTGGCCGGAGGCGCCTGGCGCGTTTGAGGACTGACCGGACTGGTTTGCTGAGTGCCGACTTGCCCGGCGATCTGCCCGAGAATCTGCATCGGGTCCTGACCCGTCAACAGGCCGATGGCGACAATGATCACAATCCCGCCAATCCCCAGCCCCTTGCCCCCAATCCGCATCCCACCGCCACCACCAGAGTCGTCGCGTGCATCGACGACGTTGTCACTGCGACGTCCTTTTTTCCAAAGCATGGGAGGAATCCTCTTTTAGTCGTGTAGGAAGTGTAGACGTCGGGGAAGGTACGGCGTCTGACTGCTGGGACTAAGAGAGGGAAGCGAAGGGAATGGTTCAGGGGATGCTCTGTGATTGCGGAGCATTCCCTAACCTTGCCGACTATTGAGAGCTTTTGATGGCGTAACACAGTGCAGCCAGGACGCCGCCGTTGACGAAAAGCCAGATGTGAAGTGCCCAGATATGTTGCCTCAAACGGAAGGGGATCCTGAGGTGAGCATCTTGGGTAATGTCACCTCGGCGGTACATGATTCCCGGCATGTACATAATTGCGAAGATGATGCTGAGTCGCATCTGCCGTCCGATCACGCCGCCTTGCCACAGGTTTCGGGTGTTTGTAACACCTTGGCAGTCGGACAAATGCTCTTCGAGTACATCGATATTCTTGTAGGTGAACCAGCCCATTGCGATGAGATTGATCCACGACGAAATGAGCCAAGCCAAGCCTAGGACGATAAAAATCGGCATTATGGCTTCCATTCGTAGATCATTTCGCCAATGTGCTCGCCACCCCACTCACCTGCGGATCCTGCAACGTAGCCGCCAATAGCAGACGCGACGATACCGCATCCAATCGCGCCTAAACCGCCGGTTGGTACTCCGAACACGACCATACAAAGCGGTGTAAGGGTGGCCATTCCGATAGTGCCTCCTATAAGGCCTCCGCTAATGCCGGTGATCAGCTTCGACCCCTCAACATATTTCGCCCTCCTGCACATCTCCTCCCGCCCCGTCGAACACGCTTCCTTGATCTCAAGATGCGTCGACCACGCATTTAACGCGATCCCGATCGGCGTGCCCGCCCTCAGCAACTTCGAAGCCTTGGCAATATGTTCCAGCCGCTGGGCATACCCGCGAATCTCTTGGTTATGCAGGTAACTTTTCGTCGAAACCCCCAGCATTTTCTTGATCGAGCCGTCGTTGCGCAGGCCGGTGCCCCAGTGGGCGATGCCTTTGAGTTGGGTGGCGAGTTTGGCGAAGTGCACGCGGCGTTGGTTGATGAACTCCTGCCGGGCGATAGGGGTGCCGCGTTTGAGGGCGAGTTGATACAGCTGTTCGATGTCTTTGAGGGTGGCTTCGACGCCTTTGAGGTGTTTTTCCCAGCTGCCCGTGGTGGCGCCGATCCCCAGTGAACTGTAGCCGAGTATTTGTTGCAGGAGGTCGTAATTTTGGACGATGTCGGCGTCGGCGCGGGTCTGATGCTGGAACAGCGCGTGGTGAGTGCCGTAAGCGAGCCGCATCATTTCGGCCTCTTCGGGCGATACGCGCGGCGTCGATTCGTCGCCCACCACCATGAGTTGGCCGGGCATGACCAGCGTGCCGTACACATGGCGATTGAGGTGGTCGAACTTTGCTCCGCCGCCTACCTGCGCCTTGATGGTCGGGTAGTGCTGAAGCTGGTCGTTGATGAACACATACGGCTTGCCTGCCACTGCCATTGCCTTGTCCCTGAAGAAACATGAGGGCGCGAGGATAGGAAAAGGGCAGGAGGCTTTCGATGGGTTAGGGCGGGGTTACAGTGAATTCAGAACGGCCCTACTCGGGCCGCGATCTTTTCCTACAGGACTGACTCATATAGCGGGCTGCGCGAGGTGTCGTGCTCGCGCTAGCCGCACTGTTATCGGTGGCCGCGCATCATCAGCAAGGCCACGATGACGCCGAGCGCTGCGATGATCGTCGCGATGATGCCCAGCGAACCCAGTCCGTAATGATGAATGCCCAACCCGCCGAAGATAGCGCCGAGGCCGATGCCAGCGTTGGCCGCCGAGATGTTCATCGACGCCGCCAATGCTTGCGCCTTGGCGCCCGCCGTCATCACGCGAACCTGGCAGACGGGAAACAGCGCGGTGTAGGCCACGCCCCAGATGATCAGGGAGCCGATCAGCCAAGGTGTGTTCGAGGCAAGTGCCACCGCGCCGAGCATCCCCACGCCCAAGACCAGCAGGAACAGCACCATCGCGCCCAAGGGTCTGCGATCCACCATGGCGCCCCCCACGTGGTTGCCGATCATGCCGACCGCACCGAAGCCCATCAGCCACCAACCGACTTGGCTAGTAGGCACATTTGCCAGTCGTTCGAGGATGTCGGCCAGGTAGGTGTAGGCCGTGAACATCGCTGTGAACGCCAAAACCGAGAGCAGAATGTGGGCGAGAAACCGAGGTTGACGCAGGATGTCAGTCTGCTTTTCGCCCTTGTCCGCGACCGGTGCGCTGGGAAGTGTCGGCATCGTCAGATGCATCAGCGCCCCGATGACCAGGGAAACCCCCGCCAGCACCCAAAAGGTGCCTCTCCAGCCAATCACATCCGCCGCCACGGTGCCCAGCGGAATGCCGAACACCAGCGCCGCAGAAATGCCGAGGTAAACCTTGGACACGGCTTTGCCCGCGTTGCCGGGGCCGGCCAGTTGCCCGGCGGTCTCGCTCGCGGTGCCCCAGAACACCGGAAGCGCCAGTGCCGGGATGAAGCGGGCCACGGCCAGCACCCAGATGTTGGTCGAAACGGCGGCAAGGGCATTCGCCAGGGCGAAGATCACCAGAATCATCGTGAACAGCCGTTTGCGCTCGACCCGGGCGAGTTTGGCGGTGAGCATCGGGCCGAACAGCATCACCGTAAAGGCGAACAAGGTGACGACCTGACCGGCGACGGTGATTGACACGTTCAGATCTTGAGCCAGTGAAGGTAGCAGACCGACGATGACGAATTCCGTGGTGACGATGATGAATGCCGCAACGGCCATGATCAGGATTTGTATGCCTGATCGCGAGGGTTCGTGGGCAATTGCGGCGGTGTTGACCGCTGAGGAAGAAGACATGGGGCACACTCCAAAATAGATGGCGCTAGCCTATTTGAGAATTTGAGTTCTATCCCGGTCATTATTTCTGGAATGATGTGAAGCAATTTCACTAATGCACGGGGCGAAAAATGTTTTTATCCGAACGTCTCAAAGGCATCGACGTGTTCGTCATGGTGGCCGACTTAGGCAGCTTCACGGCAGCAGCTGAACGTCTCAATCTCAGTAACTCGGCTGTGAGCAAGAGTATTGCCAGGCTGGAAAGCCGGCTAGGGACGCGCGTGTTCACTCGCACCACGCGGCGCCTGTCACTCACGGATGCGGGTGTGACTTTCTACCAGACCTGCAGCGCTGTGTTGGCTGATCTCGAAGAGGTCGAACAGGCGCTCCATTCCGAGCAGGACGAGCCCCAAGGCAGACTGCGGATCGATTTGCCTGCCGCTTACGGGAGGCTGCATGTCTTGCCGCTGATTCTGGACTTCGTCAGGCAGCACCCGGGGCTGATGCCGCATATTTCTTTTGCGGACAGGTTCGTCGATCCGGTGCACGAGGAGATCGACATCGTGGTGCGCATTGGCGGGCCGGACGCTTGGCCTTCGGGCGTAGGCCATCGCTATTTCGGCAGTCAGCGACTGGTCTTCTGCGCGTCACCCGATTACCTCGTCCGATTCGGCACCCCGTTGTCCGAACACGATCTCGAACAGCATCGATGCCTGGGGTATTCGATGCACGTCGGCACGATCAGCCCTTGGTATTTCAAAGGGAGGCAGCCTGGCGACATGGAGCGCAGGATCATGCATCCCCATGTGGCAGTGGGCGACGGCGAGGGCGTGGTGATGGCGGCGTTGGCTGGGCTTGGCATTACGCAACTGCCCACCTGGCTGCTGCAGCGGCACCTGGATTCGGGGGCGTTGGTGGAGGTCCTGCCCGACTTGGCCACCGAGGGCATGCCGATGAATCTGGTCTGGCGCCGAAGCCGGGAAAACCTGCCGAAAGTGCGCGCGCTGCTGGAGTATCTGGCTGCCCGACTCACGCCGTCGGGCAGTTTGCGACCCAGCGGTTCAGGGGCGTGATCAGACCCGCGCGGTCTGCTTTTCAGTCACTTCGCTTGGCGATGCGTCGGCGAAATGGTTGACCTGCCGCAGTGCCTTGAAGCCGACCATCCAGGTGCCGACGACGCCCAGCGTGCACAGCCCGCCAAGAATTGCCGCAGGTACGGCGCCGAACAGGGCGGCGCTGCTGCCCGCGCGGAATTCGCCCAGCTCGTTGGACGAGCCGATGAACAGCATGTTCACGGCGTTGACCCGACCGCGCATGGCGTCTGGCGTAGAGAACTGCACCAGCGTCGAGCGGATGTAGACGCTGACCATGTCCGCCGCGCCCGCGAACATCAGCGCCAGCAGCGATAGCCAGAACAGCGTCGACAACGCGAAGACCAGGTTGGCCACACCGAACACCGCAACGGCAATGAACATCACCATGCCGACATGACGATCGAACGGGCGCGCAGCGAGGTACAGACCGGTCGCCACTTCACCGAGACTCATCGCGCTGCGCAGTGCCCCTAACCCTTGCGGCCCGAGGTGCAGCACTTCGTGAGCGTAGATCGGCAGCAGCGCCACCACGCCTCCCAGCAGCACGGCGAACAGGTCGAGTGAAATCGTGCCAAGGATGATCGGGCGCGAACGAATGAACGCGATGCCTGCGGTGAAGCGTTTCCACGCCGTGGATTCAAGGATCTGCTTCTTCCCGGCATACAGCACCGGCACGCGAATGAGCAGCAAGACCCCTGCGATGAAACTGGCCATGCACACGCTGTAGGTCAGCCCGCCACCGCCCGCCGCATAAAGACCGCCGCCGACCAAAGGCCCTGCGATCGTGGCGATGCGCATGATCATGCTGTTCGTCGCAATCGCCGACGCCAGTTTTTCCCGAGGCACGACTTGCGGCAACAGGCTCTGCAGTGCCGGACCGGTGAAGGCGCGGGCGCAGCCGAACAGGGCAAGGGTGGCGTAGATCAGGCGGGTGTCTTGATGATGCGTGACCGAAAACAGCATCAGCATCAGGCTGCACGTGGCTTGCACGGTCCAACTGATGGTCAGGATCAGTTTGCGGTCGTAGCGGTCGATCAGATCCCCGGCGGGCATCAGCAGCAACAGCATCGGAATGAACTGCGCCAACCCTACGTACGCCAGCGAAATCGGGTCGCGGGTCATGTCATAGACCTGCCAGGCGACGACAACGGCCTGGATCTGCATGGCGAAGACGGCAGCGAGACGGGCAGTCAAAAAGGCAAAGAAGCCGGGCTGCTTTAGGGCACTTCCAGCGGCAGCTTCGGAAGGTGAGGCAGACGAATCGGAACTCAAGGCGGGACATCCATCGACGCGAAAGACGGCCGACTGTTATACACCGCCGAGGCGGTATATGCCGCTTGCTGTCAGAAATTTAATGATGGGCGGTGCAATGTTATTTGACTTCGCCGCAGAGCCGACTGGCATCTCGCTGACCTGCGGGAGCCGGCCCGCAGCAAGCCGGCTCCCAGAGGCGGTGTGTGGCATGCCAGCTCAGCGACGAACCAGCAACACCCCTGACTCCATATGGTGCGTGTACGGAAACTGATCGAACAGCGCGCAGCGCTCGACCCGGTGGGTGTCGTGCAGTTGGGCGATGTTGGCGGCGAGGGTTTCCGGGTTGCAGGAGATGTACAGGATGCGTTCGAAGCGTCGGGTCAGCTCGCAGGTGTCCGGGTCCATCCCGGCGCGGGGCGGGTCGACGAACACGCTGCCGAAGTCGTAGCTTTTCAGATCGACACCGGCCAGACGGCGGAACGGACGCACGTCGTTCAGCGCCTCGGTCAGTTCTTCCGCGGAGAGACGCACCAGCGACACGTTATCCACGCCATTGTCCGCCAGGTTGCTCAGCGCGGCGTTGACTGACGTTTTGCTGATTTCAGTGGCCAGCACTTTGCGCACGCGGGTCGCCAGCGGCAGGGTGAAGTTGCCGTTGCCGCAATACAGCTCCAGCAGGTCATCTTCGCGGTCGCCCAGGGCGTCGTAGGCCCAGTTCAGCATTTTCTGATTCACCGTGCCGTTCGGCTGAGTGAACGCGCCTTCGGGCTGCCGATAGCGGAACGTGCGCCCGGCCACTTCCAGTTCTTCGGTCACGTAATCACGACCGACCACCAGACGCTGGCCTTTGGAACGGCCGATCACGCTGACGTTGAGCTCCGCTGCCAGTTGCTCCGCCTCTTGCGTCCACGCCTCGTCCAGCGGGCGGTGGTAGCACAGGGTGATCATCCCGTCGCCCGCCAATGTGGTCAGGAAATCCACCTGAAACAACTTGTGATTGAGGGTTTTGCTGGCTTCCCACCGCTCGCGCAACACCGGCATCAGCGTGTTGATCTGCTGGCTGGCGATGGGGAAATCGTTGATCAGAATCGGCGTGTACTTGTCGCCCGGCGCGAACATCGCGTAGTGCCGCGAACCGTCGTCGCGCCACAGCCGGAATTCGGCGCGCAAGCGGTAATGCTCGCGCGGCGAGTCGAACACCTGCGGCTCCGGGGCGTTGAACGGCTCCAACAGCTCGCGCAGGCGCTGGGCCTTTTCATCGAGCTGGTGGGTGTAGTTGGCAGGGTCGAACGCAGCACTCATGGATAAAAGCCCAACTTGATCACGAACAGAATCGACAGCACGACCAACGCCGAATTCAGCTCACGGCCACGGCCCGACAACAGCTTGATCACGGTCCAGGAAATGAAGCCGAACGCGATGCCGTTGGCGATGGAATAGGTGAATGGCATGGCCAGCGCGGTGAGGACGACGGGCGCGGCTTCGGTGATGTCGTCCCAGTTGATTTCGGCCAGGCCGGAGGTCATCAGCACGGCAACGAAGAGTAGCGCAGGCGCCGTGGCGAACGCCGGAACACTACCCGCCAGCGGGGCGAAGAACAGCGCCAGCAGAAACAGCACGGCGACGACAATCGCCGTCAGACCCGTGCGGCCCCCGGCACTGACGCCCGCCGCAGATTCGATGTAGCTGGTGGTGGTCGAGGTGCCCAACAGCGAACCGGCCATGGCGGCGGTGCTGTCAGCGATCAGGGCGCGGCCCATTTTCGGCATGTGGCCGTCCTTGCCCATCAAGCCCGCGCGCTTGGCGACGCCGATCAGGGTGCCAGAGTTGTCGAACAGGTCAACGAACAAGAAGGAGAAGATCACGCTCACCAGACCGATGTTCAGCGCGCCTGGAATGTCCAGTTGCAGGAAAGTCGGGGCCAGCGACGGCGGCATCGATACCACGCCGCCAAACGGCGAAAAACCGAGAACGATGGAAATGACGGTCACCGCCAGGATGCCGATCAGCACGGCGCCGCGCACTTTCAGGGCATCGAGCGCGACGATCAGGGCAAAACCGAGCGTGGCGAGAACCGGCGCAGGTTTGGCCAGATCGCCCAGGCCCACCATGGTTGCGGGGTTGCTGACCACGATGTCGGCGTTGTGCAGGGCAATCAGCGCCAGGAACAGGCCGATACCGGCTGCAATCGCCGAACGCAGGGGCAGGGGGATGCTGTTGATGATCCACTCGCGGATACGGAAGATCGACAGCAGAAAGAACATCACCGCGGAAATGAACACCGCGCCCAGCGCCACTTGCCAGGTGTGACCCATGTGCAGGACGACGGTGTAGGTGAAGAAGGCATTCAGGCCCATGCCCGGCGCGAGGGCGATTGGGTAGTTGGCGATCAGGCCCATGACCGTGGAACCGATGGCGGCGGCCAGACAGGTCGCGACGAAGATAGCGCCCTTGTCCATGCCGGTCGCGCCGAGGATGCTCGGGTTGACGAACAGGATGTAGGCCATGGCGAGGAACGTGGTGACCCCGGCCAGAATTTCGGTACGCACATTGGTGTCATGTGCCTTGAGTTGAAACAGCCGCTCCAGCATGTGTGGCTCCCCGGTGGCGCATCGCGCCTTTAATGAATCGACTAGTGACAGCAAAGCACAGCCGCCGAAGCGGCTCGCGCAATTTCACTGCACAAAATCTGCCAGTCGCAAAAAAGCCGCGCATCATACCAGCGTCCCGTGGCGCTGGCTGCTGGCGTCGATCGGCGTCTCGTGGCTACCGCAAAACCTGACGGCATGGTCAGGCGCCGTACGCCGGTCAGGGTGACCTCACTCACGCCTTCATATCTGCGCTTTCATACACGGGCAACGGTTGCGGTGCACGGCAGTCATCACAAAGCCTGAACGATTGCGAAAATCCATAAGTCGTAACCCCATAGACGCAGATTCACTGCGCTGATGACGACAACCGTGAGGCTTTTTCCATGAGTGCGACGAACCCACAGGCCTTCGCAGAGCATTCCATTGCCCTGACGTTGAATGGCCAGCACCGCCAACTGAGCGTGCAACCCTGGACAACCCTGCTGGACCTGCTGCGCGAACAGCTCGATCTGGTCGGCACCAAGAAAGGCTGCGACCACGGCCAATGTGGGGCCTGCACCGTGTTGCGCGACGGCAAACGGATCAATGCCTGCCTGACCCTGGCAATCATGTGCGATGGCGCTGAACTCACCACCATCGAAGGTCTGGCCGACGGCGATGCTTTGCACCCGATGCAACGCGCGTTCATCAAGCATGACGCGTTTCAGTGCGGCTACTGCACACCAGGGCAGATTTGCTCGGCGGTGGGGCTGGCCAATGAGGGCCGCGCCAAAACTGACGATGAAATCAAAGAGATGATGAGCGGCAACCTGTGCCGCTGCGGCGCCTACAGCCATATTCGTGCGGCCGTGGTTGAGGTATTGCCCCAGCTCGACGCTGCGCCAGATCAGGGAGGACGCCAATCATGAACCCGTTCAGCTACAGCAAACCTGCCGATGTGGCACAAGCCATCAATCTGGTCGGGCCTGCCAGCCGCTTTATCGCGGGGGGCACCAACCTGCTCGACTTGATGAAGGAAAACGTCGCCCATCCCGAACACTTGATTGACATCACTGGCCTGCCGCTAAAAGACGTCCGCGAAACTGCGCAAGGTGGCCTGATGATCGGCGCGCTGGTCAGCAACGCCGACCTGGCGTGGCATCCGCTGATCGAAACGCGCTACCCGCTGCTGTCCCAAGCCGTGCTCGCTGGCGCATCGCCGCAACTGCGCAACATGGCCAGCACCGGTGGAAATCTGTTGCAGCGCACCCGGTGCTATTACTTCTATGACTCGACCGTGCCGTGCAACAAACGCGAGCCGGGTTCGGGGTGTCCTGCCAAGCAGGGCCTGAACCGCATCCACGCGATTCTCGGCGCCAGCGATGAATGCGTCGCGACGCACCCGTCCGACATGTGCGTGGCCCTCGCCGCGCTTGAGGCCGTGGTCCACGTTGAAGGACGCGCTGGCAAGCGCACCATCGAATTCGAAGATTTCCATCGCCTGCCTGCCGACGCGCCTCAGCGTGACAATCAGTTGGCAGACGATGAACTGATCACGGCCATTGAGCTGCCTGCGCCGCGCTTTCAACCTCACAGCCACTACCTGAAAATTCGCGATCGGGCGTCGTATGCCTTTGCGTTGGTGTCGGTGGCTGCGGCGCTGGAGCTGGACGGGGATGTGATCAAAGACGTACGTCTGGCCCTTGGTGGCGTGGCCCACAAGCCTTGGCGTGACAAGGCCGTCGAGCGGTTACTGATTGGCCAACCGGTCTCGCGGGAAAACTTCGTGGCGGCCGCCGATGCCATGCTGCGCGATGCTCAGCCTCTCGATCACAACGCCTTCAAGATCAAACTGGCGCACCGGGCCATCGTCCGCGCCTTGAGTGATGCCGCTTTGGGAGGGAATGCCTGATGAACGCCAAAATGTTTCCACCCGGTCGTGTTTCGCCCGTGGGCCAGCCACTGGACCGCGTCGATGGCCTGTTGAAAGTGACGGGGCAAGCCCGTTATGCCGGGGAGTACCCCGAGAAAGGCTTGCTCCATGGCAGCGTCGTGTCCAGCACCATTGCCCGGGGCCGCATCATCCGCATCGACACCTCGCAGGCCCTGCAGGTGCCGGGTGTGGTGGCGGTGATTGATCACCTCAATCGCCCGCACATCGCCAGTTACGACAAGGATTACCAAGACGCTGACTCGGCGGAAGGTTCGCCGTTTCGCCCTCTTTATAACGACCGCGTGCTGTACAGCGGCCAACCCTTGGCGCTGGTCGTCGCGGACAGCCTCGAGGTGGCTCGGCATGCGGGGTCGTTGATCCGCATCGATTACGAGAGCGAGGCTCACGAGACAAGCCTGCTCGCCGCGCAGAACACTGCCCATACCGCGCCAGCCCAAACCCCGGAGCCGCGGGGGGACTTCGAGTCGGGGTTTGCCGGTGCGGCGTTCACGGTGGACGCCCACTACAGCACGCCCAACGAGCACCACAACCCGATGGAACCCCACGCGTCGACAGTGCTTTATCAGGATGACGGCAGCCTGCATATCCACGACAAGACCCAAGGTCCGCAGAACTGCCAGGATTACCTGCACAAAGTGTTCGGTCTGGACAAGTCGAAGATCCGCATTTTCGCCGCGTTCGTCGGCGGCGCGTTCGGCTCCGGTCTGCGGCCGCAATATCAATTGCCGCTTGCCGTGATGGCGGCGTTGCAGCTCAAACGTTCGGTTCGCGTGACCTTGACGCGTCAGCAGATGTTCACGTTTGGCTACCGACCCAACACCCTTCAGCATCTGCGGTTAGGCGCGACGAAGGAGGGCAGGCTTGTCGCGGTGGGTCACGATGTGATCGGCCAGACGTCGCGCTTTGAAGACTTCACCGAGCACGTGGTCGAGTGGAGCGGGATGTTGTACCAGTGCGACAACGTGCAGCTGACCTACAAGCTGGCGCCGCTGGACGTCTACACCCCACTGGACATGCGGGCGCCTGGCGCGACTTCCGGGATGGTTGGGCTGGAATGCGCGATGGACGAACTGGCCTGCGCCGCGGGCATCGACCCGGTGCAACTGCGAGTGCTCAATTTTGCAGAGCGCAATGGCAACGAAGACAAGCCTTATTCCAGCAAGGAATTGATCGCCTGTTATCAGCAAGGCGCAGAGCGTTTCGGCTGGAACCGGCGTAATCCCGAACCCCGGAGCATGCGCAACGGTCGGCAATTGGTCGGATGGGGCATGGCGGGCGGCGTGTGGGAGGCGATGCAAATGAAGGCCAGTGCCAAGGCCAGCATCGATGCCAGCGGCAAGCTGACCGTCAGTAGCGCCACGACTGACATTGGCACTGGGACGTACACCGTCATGGTGCAGATCGCCGCCGAAGCAGTTGGGGTCAAGCACGACGACGTTACGTTCGTGCTGGGCGACTCGTCGCTGCCCACCGCGCCACTACAAGGCGGTTCGTTCACCGTATCGTCGGTGGGCACGGCGGTGCAGCAAGCCTGTCAGGCGCTGCGTGCCAAGCTGCTGGACGCCGTTCGTATGGCCCACCCGCAATTCGCCGTGGTGGACATGGAAGATATTGCCTTCGGCGACGGCTATCTGATCATTCAGGACCAACGTTTTGCCTACGGCGACATCGTCCGCGAATCGTCCCATGACGTGCTGGAAGTGCAGATCGACGCCGAGCCTGACGAGAAACGCAACGCTTACGCCACCGCGACGCACTCGGCGGTGTTCGTCGAGGTGTTTGTCGACGAAGATTTGGGCAGCATTCGGGTGAATCGCGTCGTCAGCGCGGTGGCGGCGGGCAGGGTCGTCAACCCTAAAACGGCAGGCAGCCAGATTTTGGGTGGCGTCGTGTGGGGCATCAGTCAGGCGATGCAGGAAGAGACCCAGACAGACCACAATCTGGGCCGATTCATGAACCACAGCCTGGCCGAGTACCACATTCCGGTGAACGCCGACATTGGGGATATCGATGTGCTGTTCGTTGAAGAGAACGACGAGATCGTCAATGAACTCGGCTCCAAGGGCGTCGGCGAGATCGGCATTGTCGGGGTCGCTTCAGCCATTGCTAACGCGATCTACCACGCCACTGGCAAACGCGTACGCGAATTCCCAATCACGCTGGATAAGGTGCTGTGACGTAACACGAATGCTGTAGGAGCGCGCTTGCCCGCGAATGCGGTAGGTCAGACGAATCATCTGTCGCAGACCGACCGCCTTCCCGGGCAAGCGCGCTTCTGCAGCTCAGCACTGCTCTACTGTCACCCTGCCATCTTCACCAATGTCGCTCCAGTGCAAGCACTGGTCGCGCTGGTGCGTTTTGTCCAATGTGCGTCTGCGTAATTTGCATCAACGCGGCAGCATTCGGATTGCCGTGGTCTTTAAGCCTTAGAAAACTGCCGGAAAGAGCTGAATAAAATAACGAGCCGACCCGAGGAGCACGCATGAAGAGATTTATTCGTCAGATCAGTTGCGGTGTATTGATGCTGAGCAGCACGGCCCTGATGGCGGCTGAGCCCGCCAAGTGTCAGAACGTGCGCATGGGTGTGGTCAACTGGACCGACGTGATTGCTACCAGTGCTGTGGCTGAAGTGCTGTTGCAAAACCTGGGCTATGACGTCAAGCAGACCAGCGCGGCACAGCAAATCGTCTTCGGCGGTTTGCGCGACGACCGTCTGGACGTGTTTCTGGGCTACTGGAAACCGGCGATGGACAAGAACATTGCTCCGTTCGTGGCCGCCAATCAGGTCAAAGTCTTCGACACCCCAAGCATGAATGACGCGCAGGCTACCCTGGCCGTCCCGCAATACGTGGCAGATGGCGGGCTGAAAACCTTCGCCGACATCGCCAAATTCAAAGACAAGTTAGGCGGCAAGATTTACGGCATCGAGCCCGGCACCGGTGCCAACGCCAACATCAAAGGCATGATCGAGAAGAACCAGTTCGGTCTGGGCGGCTTCCAGCTGGTGGAATCTGGCGAGGCGGGCATGCTTGCCGCGGTGCAACGCGCGACCAAGCGTAACGAGTGGGTAGTGTTCGTGGGCTGGACCCCGCACCCGATGAACATCAACATGAAGATCGCTTACCTCACCGGAAGCGAAGACGTATTTGGTCCCAATGAAGGCGCGGCGACCGTTTCTGTTGTGACGGCGCCGGATTACGCGTCCCGTTGCCCGAACGTCAATAAGCTGATGAGCAATCTCAAGTTCACGGCGGCTCAGGAAAGCCAGATGATGGTCCCGATCATGGACCGTAAGGCCCCGAACGACGTCGCCAAGGCCTGGCTCAAGGATCATCCGGAAGACACCAAGCGCTGGCTGGATGGCGTGACCACGTTTGATGGAAAAGACGCGGCAGCCGCGGTGCAGGTTGCGGTCAACAAGTAAGTGCTGAAAGAGGTGGGCTGGACTTCGGTCTACCGCTCGCGATGGGGGGTATCATGGGAATGTTCATCTGTGACCCTCCGTTTCGCGAGCAAGCTCTCGCCTCCCGGCAATGTCTTTGAACCGCGGCACCCTCCCGAACCCGTTGCCGCACCGGCTGGAGCAGCAAATGCCAACGCATTACCCCCTCTCGCCGGCGATGGCGGCGTTCGTCGCCAGGACGCTGAGTTTCAGCGTCGATTCTGAAGATATCCCCACGCAACGCCGCGGTTACGCGCGCATGTGCGAAGCCTTCACCCCGCCGCGCTCGGCGGAGCTTGAGGTCAAGGACTTCACTTTGGCGGGCGTGGCCGTGCGCAGCTATCGACCTCGCCAACTTTCCCTCGAACACCCGGCACCGTGTGTCGTGTACCTGCACGGCGGCGGGTGGGTGGTCGGCGATCTTGATTCCCATGACTTCCTGACCGCCGCCCTGGCGATTGACCTCAACGCGGTGGTCATCGCTGTGGACTATCGCCTGGCCCCCGAATACCCGTTTCCCGCTGGCTTCGACGACTGTCTTGAGGTCTGGCACGCTTTGCAGATTCAGGCGCCACGACTGGATATCGACCCTCAACGCATCGCCATTGCCGGAGACAGTGCCGGTGGCAATCTCGCGGCGGCGGTGTGCCTGGCGTTGCGCGATGCGGGCGAGCAGCAGCCCGCGGGTCAGGCGCTGATTTATCCGGCACTGGGCGGGGCGGACGACCTTCCGTCGCGTAGCGAATGTTTTGATGCGCCCTTGCTGGCGACATCGGAGCTGGGTCTTTACGAACGTCTTTACCTGCCAACCGGCGAGCGAAGTGGTTACGCGATGCCCCTCACCGCCGCCGACTTTCGCGGGTTGGCCCCAACGTTCATCGCCGTCGCACAGTTCGACCCCCTGCGCGATGACGGCGTGTGCTACGAAAAGGCTCTGCGCGAAGCGGGCGTCGCCACCGAATTCGACCCGGGGTTAGGCCTGGTGCACGGCAGCATCCGGGCCATCGGCCACGCTCCGGAAGTGGATGGGGTGTATCGGCGGCTGGTCAGCGCGTTGCTGGGGTTTTTGCGTCGCTCGTTGTGAGCGCGGGCACCGGCATCTGCGCGGAAGGCGTAAGAGTGTCGCTGGCCCGCAATCGGCCTAGGGTCGCGCTCGACCGAAACGGCAGTAAAACCAGACACTCTCGTCAGACGCCCCGCCTTTATCGAATTCGCTGCCGCCGCGCAGCAGATCGCGAGCCAGCTCACGCCTACAGGACCTGCGCAAACGCTTTAGGCGAGAGCGTGCTCGCGATGGCTGTTGAACGGCGCTCCCACCCCCCTAAAACTGTACACAGGCTTGTTTGCACTGCTTTCCCTGGGTGAGGCAACTCGTCACGCGACAAAAGACCACGCAGGGGAAGTGCCGAAATGGGACTACTCTTCTTTTAATGTCGGCTGACCTGAATCAATGTCTTACACGCAATGAATTGATCCAGTGGCTTGACGCAACGCCCGTATGGTCGTTTGCCTGAGCGTGAAATCAAAAAGAACAATCGCACAGCGTCGTACTCAATACACCGTGGGGGCAGTCGCTGAGGCCCGCGTGCTTGCAGCCGGTTTCACCTGATGAGAGGAAGACCTATGTTCGGTTTAGAGGCGCTCGATCTCGCCCGAATCCAGTTTGCGTTCACTGTTTCGTTTCACATTCTCTTCCCTGCCATCACCATCGGTCTGGCGAGCTTCCTCGCGGTGCTCGAAGGTCTGTGGCTCAAGACCCATGACGACACCTACCGCGACCTGTACCACTTCTGGTCAAAGATCTTCGCCGTCAACTTCGGCATGGGCGTGGTGTCCGGGTTGGTCATGGCGTACGAGTTCGGCACCAACTGGAGTCGCTTCTCCGACTTCGCCGGGGCGGTCACCGGGCCGTTGCTGACCTATGAAGTGCTCACGGCGTTCTTCCTCGAAGCGGGCTTTCTGGGCGTCATGCTGTTCGGCTGGAACCGTGTGGGCCGTGGCCTGCACTTCTTCGCGACCGTCATGGTGGCCATCGGCACGTTGATTTCCACGTTCTGGATTCTCGCGTCCAACAGCTGGATGCAAACCCCTCAAGGCTTCGAAATCGTCGACGGTCGCGTGATCCCGGTGGATTGGCTGGCCGTGATCTTCAACCCCTCATTCCCCTATCGCTTGCTGCACATGGCGATCGCTGCGTTCGTCGCGACAGCCTTCTTCGTTGGCGCGTCGGCGGCCTGGCATTTGCTGCGCGGTCGAGACAACCCGGCCATTCGCCGCATGCTGTCGATGGCCATGTGGATGGCGCTGATCGTGGCACCGATTCAGGCAATGGTCGGCGATGCTCACGGGTTGAATACGCTGGAACACCAGCCTGCCAAAATTGCGGCGATCGAGGGGCACTGGGAAAACGTCGGTGACGAACCCACGCCGCTGATCCTGTTCGGCATCCCGGACATGAAAGAAGAACGCACCAAATACGCGGTTGAGATTCCCTACCTCGGCAGCCTCATCCTGACCCACAGCCTGGACAAGCAAATCCCCGCGCTGAAGTCATTCCCGCCCGAGGACCGGCCTAATTCGCTGATCGTGTTCTGGTCGTTCCGGGTCATGGTCGCGCTGGGAATGCTGATGATCGCCGTCGGCCTGTGGAGTGCCTGGCTGCGCTGGCGTGGCGGGTTGTTCACCAACCGGCTGTTTTTGCGGCTGGTCATGTGCATGGGGCCGGCGGGGCTGATCGCGATACTGGCGGGGTGGTTCACCACCGAAATCGGCCGCCAGCCGTGGGTCGTCTATGGGCTGATGCGCACCGCCCATGCCTCGTCGAGCCACAGCGTCGAGCAGCTGAGCATCACCCTGGTGCTGTTCGTAGTGGTCTATTTCATGCTGTTCGGCACCGGTTTCGGCTACATGATGCGCTTGGTGCGCAAAGGACCGAAGACCCATGAAAGCGAGAACACCCCACCCGGCGGGCCGGGCCAGAAACGCACGCCAGCACGTCCGCTGTCGGCTGCCGATGAAAGCAGCACCGACGATCGCAAAGACCGCCTGACCGAGGGGAACTGAGCCATGGGTATTGATCTGCCACTCATCTGGGCCGTCATCATCATCTTCGGCATCATGATGTACGTCGTCATGGACGGCTTTGACTTGGGCATCGGGATCCTCTTCCCTTTCATGAAGGACAAGACCGACCGTGACGTGATGATGAACACCGTTGCGCCGGTCTGGGACGGCAACGAAACCTGGCTGGTGCTGGGCGGCGCGGGGTTGTTTGGCGCCTTTCCGCTGGCTTACTCGGTGGTGCTGGAGGCCTTGTACCTGCCGCTGATCCTGATGCTGATCGGGCTGATTTTTCGCGGCGTGGCATTCGAGTTCCGCTTCAAGGCGACCGATGAAAAACGTCACCTCTGGGACAAGGCGTTCATCGGCGGCTCGCTGGTGGCGACGTTCTTTCAAGGGGTGGCGCTGGGTGCGTTCATCGATGGCATCCCGGTGGTCAATCGTGCCTATGCCGGTGGCGGGCTGGATTGGCTGACACCGTTCTCCCTCTTCTGTGGACTGGCATTGATCGTGGCCTATGCGCTGCTCGGCTGCACTTGGCTGATCATGAAAACCGAGGGCGCTTTACAGAAGGCGATGCATGATCTGGCGCGCCCGCTGGCATTAGGGACACTGGTGGTAATGGGCATTGTCAGCCTGTGGACGCCGCTGGCCCATCACGACATCGCCGAGCGCTGGTTCAGTCCGTCCAATCTGATCTGGTTCATGCCAGTGCCGGCGCTGGTGTTGGTGACGATGTACGGGCTGTTCAAGGCGGTCGCACGCAACGCGCATTACACGCCGTTCCTGCTGACGCTGGTGCTGATCTTCCTGGGTTACAGCGGGCTGGGCATCAGCTTGTGGCCGAACATCGTGCCGCCGTCGATCTCAATCTGGGACGCAGCATCGCCGCCGCAAAGCCAAGGCTTCATGCTGGTCGGGACGCTGTTCATCTTGCCGTTCATCCTGGGTTACACCTTCTGGAGCTACTACGTGTTCCGCGGCAAGGTCACCCACGAACACGGTTATCACTAGGAGGGCAGGGCCATGAACGGCAAGGGTTCGCTGAGTGAACACGAAGGCGAGGCAAAAAAGCCGCTCTGGCAGCGACTGGGCTGGCTGGTGGTGATTTGGTCAGGCAGCGTGTTGGTACTGTTCGTATTCGCGATGTTGTTGCGGATGTTTATGACGGCGGCGGGGATGAAGACGCACTGAATTGGCACCATTGTCGGGTTCGATATTGTGGGAGCCGGCTTGCTGGCGAAGGCGGTGCATCAGTGACAAATGCATTGCCTGAGACCCCGCCTTCGCCAGCAAGCCGGCTCCCACAGGGAAGAATCTCACTGGCCTGGTGATTTATTTGCGGGCTTTGAGAATCACGAACTTCGGCGTCGCCGCCACCTGTTCCACCCCTCGGAACAACCGCGCCAGCTTGGCGTGGTACCCCAAATGCCGGTTACCCACAATGTACAACGCGCCGCCTGTCACCAGTGCCGAGCGCGCCTGCTGGAACATGCGCCAGGCGAGAAAATCCCCGACAACCTGTTGTTGGTGAAAGGGCGGATTGCACAGCACAACATCCAGCGAATCCGGTTCCTGACCCGCCAGGCCGTCAGCCGCCCGGATCTCCACCTCACGCTCACCCAACGCCAGTTGCCAGTTCTCCTGCGCGGATTTCACCGCCATGAATGACTCGTCCACCAGCGTGTAGTGTGCGTCCGGGTTGGCCAGCGCACTGGCAATCGCCAACACCCCGTTGCCACAGCCCAAATCCGCCACGCGTCCGGAACCGAGATTTGTCGGGAGATGGGGTAGAAAGGCGCGGGTGCCGATATCCAGGCCGTCGCGGCAGAACACGTTGGCGTGGTTGATCAGCTCGATCTTCGGCTCGTCCAGCGTGTAGCGGGTGGGGAAGGGCGAAGGCTGATAAGCCTTGGGTTCCGGCGTGCAAAACAGCAGGCGGGCTTTTTTGACGGCCAATGACGCCTGCACCGGCCCGATGTAATCCGCCATCAGCTCACCCGCCGAGCGCGGCAGGTGTTTGATCATGCCCCCGGCCACCACCCTGGCGTCCGGCGCCAGTTGGCCTTGCAGGCGAATGAGCTGTTCTTCCAGCAGCGCCAGGGTCTTGGGCACGCGAATCAGCACCCAGTCGAACGGCCCTTGGAGCGGTTCGCTGGCCGGGATCACGGGCACTGCGTCGTAAGCCTGCCCGTTGCGCACCAGGTTTTTCTCCAGCGCCTGCACCCCAAGAAACGAGTCCGTGCTGCTGAACACTGCCGCGTGCGGAGCAAGGCTGGCCGCCAGCGCACCGAAGCTGTCGTTGAGAATCAGCACACGGGTTTGCAGGCTCAGGCCGTGCTCTGCGAGGTGGCTGAGCAGGTATTCGTCAGCCGCGTCGAAGGCCTGCAAGGGTTCATCTGACTGCTCCGGCTGGCGAATCAGATCGAGCTGGGCGAAAGGCGTGGTAAGCAGGGGCATGGGCTGGAGAATTCCATTCGTGGGCGACGCGATTGGCGGCTTGGTGCACCTGGACGACGCACCCTTGCCAGCGGACTCGCGAAACCCGCGATTTTACGTGGTTTTCCATCGGCTTAGCACCCAGGCTTTTCAGAGAGCGCTCTCTGACTCGGCCCTCATGGCCGGAATACTCCATGCAGCGCAGCTTGCACGACGGCCGACGTTTTGTTGCTCACTCCCATTTTTCGTATGGCGCTGCCAATGTGGAAATTCACCGTTCGGATTTTCACGTCCAGAATCAGCGCGACTTCCGCGGCCGTCTTGCCTTCGGCCGACCATTTCAGCACTTCGATTTCCCGAAGCGTTAGCCCGCTGTGCACCAGGGCGACGGCCTTACTCATCTGTAGCAAATCCAGTCTCAAGTGTTCCATCACAAGCCTCCATGCCCGAGCAAAAGTGAACGTCGTTTTGATGGAAGTCTAGGTAAGGAATCGCCGGGCAATCAGTCACAGCGTGGGTGAGACGGATGAGTGGGGAAGCGGCTCTTGTCCGACACATTCTCTAAGTCTTCTGAATTCAATCGCTTACGTGCGCCCGAATTCGATCTCAGTATCGGTCGCGATAACCTCCATCGCGAAATGCTCTAAAAATCCACACGAATGCATCGGGCCGCCGCGTGATCCGATACCACTACAAACCCGCAGTGTTTATCGACGTCGGTTTGCGGGAAACTGGGCGCTCTTGAATGAGTGACAGGAGCCAGGAGCGCCCCATGACCGCCAGTGCAGAGAAGTTCACCCGGCAAACATTGCTCAACGTCACGCCGTTGACCCCGAGTCTGTTCACCTTGCGCACCACCCGCGATCCGGGTTTTCGCTTCACGGCCGGACAATTCGTGCGGTTGGGCGTGACCAAGGTCGACGGCAGCACGGTGTGGCGGGCGTATTCGGTGGTGTCGTCGCCCTTCGATGAGTTTCTCGAGTTCCTCTCCATCGTCGTGCCCGGCGGCGAGTTCACCAGCGAGCTGAGTCGGCTGCGCGAGGGCGACACGTTAATGGTCGAAAAACAGGCCACAGGTTTCCTGACCCTCGACCGCTTCACTGATGGTCGTGACCTATGGATGCTTTCAACGGGCACGGGCGTGGCGCCGTTTCTGTCGATCCTGCAGAACTTTGAAGTGTGGGAAAAATTCGAGCGCATCATTCTGGTGTACAGCGTCCGTGAGGCCAAAGAACTCGCCTATCAGGACCTGATCGCCGAGTTGACCCAGCGCGAATACCTCGCAGAATACGCCCACAAGTTTCATTTCATCGCCACGGTCACCCGTGAAGATCACCCTGGCGCGCTCAATGGCCGGATCACGACGCTGATTGAAACCGGCGAGCTGGAAAAGGCAGCGGGCGTAGCGCTGACCCCTGAGCATTCACGGGTGATGATCTGCGGCAACCCGCAAATGATTGATGACACCCGAGCCGTGCTCAAAACTCGCGACATGCGTCTGGCCCTGACCCGCAAGCCGGGACAGGTGGCGGTGGAGAATTATTGGTAAGGGTAACCGGTCGATGGCGAAGAGTTTTGAAGAACACACATCTGTGACAGTGAGCTTGCTCTCGAAGGCTCACGTGCATCTGCCGTAGATCCGGTGGATGCACTGACCCTCTCGTGAGCAAGCTCACTCCCACAGATCATTCAGCAAAGGGTGGGAGCGGTGTAGGACAGAGGTTGCGGACTACACCAACCGATCAGGATTCACCGGCAGTGGCGCCGCAGGCTTGTTGTTCTGCTCTTTCAGCAGGTCACGAATCTCAGTCAGCAGAGTTTCTTGCGGAGACGGCGCAGGCGGAACGGAAGGGGCTTTGGCTTCTTCGCGTTTCAGGCGGTTGATCGCCTTCACGCCCATGAAGATCGCAAACGCCACGATGATGAAGTCGACCACGGTCTGGATGAATTTGCCGTAGGCCAGCACCACCGCAGGGGCTGGGCCATTCGCTGCCCGGAGGGTAATTGCCAGATCACTGAAGTCCACGCCGCCAATCAGCAGCCCCAGGGGCGGCATGATTACATCGCCGACGAACGACGAAACGATCTTGCCGAATGCCGCGCCAATGATGATACCGACGGCCATGTCGACCACATTTCCTTTGACGGCAAAGGCTTTGAACTCGCTTAGTACGCTCATGGTGTATTCCTTTGTTACAGATGAGGGTGGTGAATGCAGTGTATGTCAGCTACACGCATCCCGCGTAATCCATTCAATCGACCGGCTTCGATCCTGTTAGTTTTACGGAATCGTCCAGAAAGGTGTTCGCGCGGGCCATGACACGCGGGCGTTCCAGGCATGGGGTATGATTGCCCCTTTTTTGCGGCGGGGGTTCCATGGCCAAGGCCAAACGCATGTATGGCTGCACCGAGTGCGGCGCGACCTTTCCCAAATGGGCCGGGCAATGCAGCGAATGCGGCGCCTGGAATACGCTGACCGAAACCATGATTGAGAGCGGCGGCGCGGCGGCACCTGCAGGCCGTGGCGGATGGGCGGGGCAGCAAGCGCAGATCAAGACCCTGGCTGAAGTCAGCATCGAGGAGATCCCACGCTTCTCTACCAATTCTGCCGAGCTGGACCGTGTACTGGGCGGCGGTCTGGTGGACGGCTCGGTGGTGCTGATTGGCGGCGACCCGGGCATCGGCAAGTCAACGATCCTGCTGCAAACCCTCTGCGCCATCGCCGAACGCATGCCAGCACTGTACGTCACCGGCGAGGAATCACAGCAGCAGGTCGCCATGCGCGCCCGTCGTCTGGGTCTGCCTCAAGACAAACTGCGGGTGATGACCGAAACCTCCATCGAAACCATCATTGCCACGGCGCGTATCGAACAGCCGAAAGTCATGGTGATCGACTCGATCCAGACCATTTTCACCGAGCAGTTGCAGTCGGCCCCCGGTGGCGTGGCGCAGGTGCGCGAGAGCGCGGCGTTGTTGGTGCGCTATGCGAAACAGAGCGGCACGGCCATTTTTCTCGTCGGCCACGTGACGAAAGAGGGGGCATTGGCCGGCCCTCGCGTACTCGAACACATGGTCGACACCGTGCTGTATTTCGAAGGCGAATCGGATGGCCGTTTGCGTTTGCTGCGGGCGGTGAAAAACCGTTTTGGCGCGGTCAACGAGTTGGGTGTGTTCGGCATGACCGACAAAGGTTTGAAAGAAGTCTCCAATCCGTCGGCGATCTTTCTGACACGCGCGCAGGAAGCCGTCGCCGGCAGTGTGGTCATGGCCACATGGGAAGGCACGCGTCCGATGCTGGTGGAAGTGCAGGCGCTGGTGGATGACAGCCACCTGTCGAACCCGCGTCGCGTCACGCTGGGCCTGGACCAGAACCGGCTGGCGATGCTGCTGGCTGTTCTGCACCGCCACGGTGGAATTCCTACACACGATCAAGACGTCTTCTTGAACGTGGTGGGCGGGGTCAAAGTGCTGGAAACCGCATCTGACCTCGCGCTGATGGCGGCTGTGATGTCGAGCCTGCGCAATCGGGCGTTGCCGGGGGACCTGCTGGTGTTTGGCGAAGTGGGTCTTTCAGGGGAAGTGCGGCCGGTGCCCAGCGGGCAGGAACGCCTGAAAGAAGCTGCCAAACATGGCTTCAAACGCGCCATCGTGCCCAAGGGCAACGCACCGAAAGAGGCGCCGCCCGGTCTGACCGTTGTCGCCGTGACCCGACTGGATCAGGCGCTGGATGCGTTGTTTGAGGAATGACTGAGAGTAGCCGGCTTGCACTTAACCTGTGGGAGCCGGCTTGCTGGCGAAAGCGTCAGGTCAGGCACCTCTATGCTGATTGACACCCCGCCTTCGCCAGCAAGCCGGCTCCCACAGGGTTAGTGTTCGGCCGAAGATCGGCGGCTACACCTCAATCAACGCTCCCAACTCCCGCTCCAACTCGTCATGATCGGCCAGGTTCAACTCGATCAAACGGCGCAGGTGGGTCACCGATTCCAGCCCGATGTGTTCGCACACGAAGCCCAGATGGTTGTGATCGTCGTGGGTCAGCCTGACTTCCATCTGCACGTCGATATCGACGTTCAAATGGATGTCGACGATGAACGGCTCATCGGGATTACCCAGCCAGGGTGACGGCCGCTCGATCAGCAGCCCTTTGAGCGACAGGTCGATCAAGTGGACCGGCCAGCTCTTGGCGCCTTGGGTCAGTTCGGTCTTGGCATCGAACGCAATACGTTTGAAACGGCGACGGTCTTCGTGGGCATCGGTCATGACGCGACTTCTCCTGGCCGTATGGCGGCAACTGCGTTGACTATAGGACAAATCCCGCGCTAGACCATCGTGGGGGTGGCCTTTCGCTCCAGCAGCGCTAAACTCTCGTTGCTGCTAAAAACACTCCACTCTGCTGGAAACACAAAAAAATGAAAAATAATAATAGTCTGCTGCGCCACGTGCCCTGGCTGATTGTTGCGATTCTTGGGGCGTGCGCCCTCGGAGTGGTTGCATTGCGTCGGGGAGAAGCAATCAACGCACTCTGGATCGTGGTCGCCGCGGTCGCCATCTATCTGGTCGCTTATCGTTACTACAGCCTGTTCATCGCCACGCGCGTCATGCAGCTGGACCCGACACGGGCCACCCCTGCAGTGCTGAACAACGACGGTCTGGATTATGTCCCGACCAACAAACACATTCTCTTCGGTCACCACTTTGCCGCCATCGCCGGTGCAGGCCCGCTGGTCGGTCCGGTGCTCGCCGCGCAAATGGGTTATCTGCCCGGCACGCTGTGGCTGATCGCCGGCGTGGTCTTGGCCGGTGCGGTGCAGGATTTCATGATCCTGTTCCTCTCCACACGCCGTAACGGCCGCTCGCTGGGCGACATGGTCCGCGAGGAAATGGGCCGCGTTCCCGGCACCATCGCCTTGTTCGGCTGCTTCCTGATCATGATCATCATCCTCGCCGTGCTGGCGCTGATCGTGGTGAAGGCCCTGGCCGAAAGCCCGTGGGGCATGTTCACGGTCATGGCGACGATCCCGATCGCGATGTTCATGGGCGTCTACATGCGCTTCATTCGTCCAGGGCGCATCGGCGAAATTTCCATCATTGGCGTCGTGCTGTTGCTGCTGTCGATCTGGGTCGGCGGCCAAGTGGCAGCGAGCCCTGAATGGGCACCGCTGTTCACGTTCACCGGCGTGCAGATCACCTGGATGCTGGTGGGTTATGGCTTCGTCGCCGCCATGCTGCCAGTGTGGCTGGTGCTCGCCCCTCGCGATTACCTGTCCACGTTCCTGAAAATCGGCACCATCATCGCGCTGGCGATCGGCATTCTGATCCTCGCGCCTGAGCTGAAAATGCCGGCCTTGACCCAGTTCACCGACGGCACCGGCCCGGTCTGGAAAGGCACGCTGTTCCCGTTCCTGTTCATCACCATCGCCTGCGGTGCCGTTTCCGGTTTTCACGCGCTGATCTCCTCGGGCACCACGCCGAAGCTGCTGGATAACGAAGTCAACGCCCGTTACATCGGTTACGGCGGCATGCTGATGGAGTCGTTCGTGGCGATCATGGCCATGGTGGCGGCGTCGGTCATCGAACCAGGCGTCTACTTCGCCATGAACAGCCCGGCGGCCATCGTGGGTACTGACGTCAACGCGGTCGCCCAGATGGTCAGCAGCTGGGGCTTTGTGATTACCCCGGATCAACTGGTGGCGACCGCGAAGGACATTGGCGAGAACACCATTCTGGCCCGTGCTGGTGGCGCGCCAACGCTCGCAGTGGGTATCGCGCAGATCCTGCACCAAGCGTTCCCTGGGCAGAACACCATGGCGTTCTGGTACCACTTCGCGATCCTGTTCGAAGCGCTGTTCATCCTGACCGCAGTGGACGCCGGTACCCGTGCCGGTCGTTTCATGCTGCAAGACCTGCTCGGCAGCTTCGTGCCTGCGCTGAAACGCACCGAATCGTGGACCGCCAACGCCATCGGCACCGGGGGCTGCGTCGCGCTGTGGGGTTACCTGCTGTACCAAGGCGTGATCGATCCACTGGGCGGTATCAACACCCTGTGGCCGCTGTTCGGTATCTCCAACCAGATGCTGGCGGGTATTGCGCTGATGTTGGCCACCGTCGTGCTGATCAAGATGAAACGTCAGCAATACGCGTGGGTCACGATTCTCCCCGCTTCCTGGCTGCTGATCTGCACCGTGACCGCAGGCCTCATCAAGCTGTTCGACCCGAGCCCCGCCGTCGGCTTCCTGGCTCTGGCCAAGAAATACAGTGCAGCCGCTGAAGCCGGCCAGATCATCGCGCCGGCAAAAACCGCCGATCAGATGCAGCACGTGATCTTCAACGCGTACACCAACGCCGCGCTGACCACGCTGTTCCTGTTCGTGGTGTTGAGCATCCTGTTCTACGCGATCAAGGTCGGTCGTGCGGCGTGGGTCAAGAAAGAGCGCAGCGACAAGGAAGCGCCGTTCCAAGCCTTCCCGAAAACCCATTGAGTGCGCTGTAAAGCGAGGAGCTGTGTATGTTCAATGACCTGAGTCGTCTGGGTAAATATCTGGGTCAGGCTGCGCGCCTGATGGTCGGCATGCCGGACTACGATAACTACGTTGAGCATATGCAGAAGACCCACCCGGACAAGCCGGTGATGTCGTACGAGGCGTTCTTTCGCGAGCGTCAAGATGCGCGTTACGGTGGGAAGGGTGGGCCGAAGTGTTGTTGAGAGGTAAATAGCGCGAGCTTGCGAGCTTTACATATGTGGGAGCCGGCTTGCTGGCGAATGCGATAAATCAGTCGATGTCGATGTGACTGATCTGACGCCTTCGCCAGCAAGCCGGCTCCCACAATGCAATCATCGTTATCGCCACAAATTCGCGTTGCATTGGAGATATTTGTGTTCACACCCATCCCCGTCACCGTGCTGAGCGGCTTTCTCGGCGCGGGCAAGACCACGCTGTTGCGTCACCTGCTCAAGGCAGAGCACGGCCTGAAAATCGCTGTGATCGAAAACGAATTCAGCGACGCCGGGGTGGACACCCAACTGCTCGGCGATGAGCCGGTGCAGGTGATGACCCTGTCCAACGGCTGCGTGTGCTGCACCATTCACACCGACCTGACCAAGGCGCTGGTCTTGTTGCTGGAGCGGTTGGACAGTGGCGAAATCGCTTTTGACCGTCTGGTGATCGAATGCACCGGCCTTGCCGACCCGGCTCCTGTCGCTCAAACGTTCTTCATCGACGAAGAACTGCGCGAGCGTTACATCCTCGACGGCATCATCACGCTGGTCGACGCCGCCCACGCCGACACCCATCTGGAGCAGACCATTGCTCAGGCGCAGATCGGCTTTGCCGACCGCCTGCTGGTGAGCAAGACCGATCTGGTGGACGAAGCGACCTTCCAGGCATTGAGCGAGCGCCTGACCCGCATCAACCGACGTGCGCCGATCCGCGTGGTCGAACACGGCCAGATCGATCTGGCGCAATTGCTGGACGTGCGCGGTTTCAACCTGAACGCCGACGTCGGCGGCATGGTGCTTCGCCCTGCGGCGCCTGCAGGTCGCGGGATCGACCGCATCAGCAGCCTGGTACTGCGCAGCGACGCAGCCTTGGATCTCGACAAACTCAGCACCTTCATGAACGACCTGCTGGAAGAACACGGCAAGCAATTGCTGCGTTACAAGGGCGTCCTCAACATCGCGGGCGAAGACCGCAAGCTAGTGTTTCAGGGCGTGCTGAAGCTGTATGGCTTCGATTTCGACGTGGAGTGGGGCACCGACGAAAAGCGCGAAAGCGTGATCGTGTTCATCGCTGACGATCTGCCGGAAGAGAAGATTCGAGAAGGGTTTGCGAAGGTGGCGGCGGAATGATCCGCAACCTCACGGCTGACTGACACACCGCACGTCCACTGTGGGAGCCGGCTTGGTGCGGGCAGCGATCCGACGAAAGCGGCAGCACAGACACATGGAGGTTGAATGACACGTTGTAGCTGTAGGAGTGAGCTTGCTCGCGATTGCTTCGTCTCATTCAGCACTCTGGTGTCTGAAATGATGCAATCGCGAGCAAGCTCACTCCTACAGGCCATGGCGTAGCCCTAAAGAAAAAAGCCCGGCGCTGAAGCCGGGCTTTTTCACATCACGCCTACGCTATCAAGCGCCGTAAACCGGCAGCTTGGCGCAGATGGCCTGGACTTTTTGGCGAACGGCGTCGATCACCGCTTCGTTATTCAGGTCAGCCAGGATGTCGCAGATCCAGCCGGCCAGTTCCTTGCACTCTGCTTCCTTGAAGCCGCGAGTGGTCACCGCCGGGGTGCCGAAACGCAGACCGGAGGTGACGAAAGGAGAACGTGGATCATTCGGTACGGAGTTCTTGTTCACGGTGATGAACGCACGACCCAGCGCGGCGTCGGCGTCTTTGCCGGAGATGTCCTGTTTGATCAGCGACAGCAGGAACAGGTGGTTTTCGGTCCCGCCGGACACCACGTCGAAACCGCGCTCGATGAACACGCCGGCCATGGCCTTGGCGTTCTTCACCACTTGTTGCTGGTAAACCTTGAACTCAGGCTGCAGTGCTTCCTTGAAGCAGATCGCCTTGGCCGCGATGACGTGCTCCAGCGGGCCACCCTGACCACCCGGGAACACAGCGGAGTTCAGCTTCTTCTCGATGTCGGCGTTGGCGCGCGCGAGGATCAGGCCGCCACGTGGACCGCGCAGGGTCTTGTGGGTGGTGGTGGTCACGACGTCTGCGAAGGGAACCGGGTTTGGATACACGCCTGCGGCGACCAGGCCGGCCACGTGGGCCATGTCGACGAACAGGTAGGCGCCAACTTTGTCAGCGATGGCGCGGAAGCGGGGGAAATCCAGGACCTGCGAGTAAGCCGAGAAACCGGCCACGATCATTTTTGGCTTGTGTTCCACTGCCAGACGCTCGACTTCGTCGTAGTCGATCAGGCCGTTGCCGTCTATGCCGTATTGAACCGCGTTGTACAGCTTGCCGGAGGAGGAAACGCTGGCACCGTGGGTCAGGTGGCCGCCGTGGGCCAGGCTCATGCCGAGGATGGTGTCGCCCGCGTTCAGCAGGGCCAGGTAGACGGCACTGTTGGCTTGAGAACCGGCATGTGGCTGGACGTTGGCGTAGTCGGCGCCGAACAGCTCTTTGGCGCGGTCGATGGCCAGCTGCTCAACGATGTCGACGTACTCGCAACCGCCGTAGTAACGCTTGCCCGGATAACCTTCAGCGTATTTGTTGGTCAGCACCGAACCCTGGGCTTCCATGACCGCCGGGCTTGTGTAGTTCTCCGAGGCGATCAGCTCGATGTGATCTTCCTGGCGCTTGGCTTCTTGCTCCATGGCGGCAAACAGGTCGGAGTCGTACTTGGCGATAGTCAAATTACGGCTGAACATGGCGGTCCTCGGGGATCGGGCAGTAGAAAAGGGGGGCATTCTACAACATCGCGTTTTATCTGGCATATGAAAGGCGGTCATGTGCTGGACAAGCGGTTTTCATACGGTTAAAAGGTCGACGAGCCACTCCGTGGGAGCCGGCTTGCTGGCGAAAGTGGTGTGCCATTCGACATCACAGTGTCTGACCTGCCGCATTCGCCAGCAAGCCGGCTCCCACAAGGAATGCAGCGGCAGTCGTTTCTCCGTCAATCCAGCATGAACAGCGCATCATTGCTGAATTGCGCCTCGAACCGCTGTGCCGGCATCGGACGACCGAACAGGTAGCCCTGCACTTCGTCGCAACCATGCTCGCGCAGAAATTCCAGCTGTTCGTACGTTTCGACGCCCTCGGCGATGACCGCCAAGTTCAGGCTATGGGCCATGGCGATGATTGCGCGGGCGATCTGCGCGTCTTGCTCGCCCGAGGGCAAACCGTCGACGAATGTACGGTCGATTTTCAGCACGTCGATGGGGAACTGCTTGAGGTAGTTCAACGACGAGTAACCCGTACCGAAGTCGTCGACGGCGATGCTCAGCCCCAAACGCTTCAAACCGTCGAGGATTTGCATGGCCTCGCTGACCTCACGCATCAGGATACTTTCCGTCAGCTCAAGCTCCAGACAGGCAGGCGACAGCCCGGTCTCCTGAAGAATGTTGGCGATGCGCATCCCGAGTTGTCCATCGGAGAACTGGCGCGCGGAAATGTTGACCGAGACCTTTGGCACACGAACCTTCGCCTTGTGCCATTCGCGCAACTGACGACAGGCTTCCTTGATCACCCATTCACCGACCTCGACCACAAGCCCCAGCTCTTCGAGCACCGGAATGAAATCCCCGGGCGGCACCAGTCCACGGGTTGGATGGCGCCAGCGCAACAGGGCTTCGGTCCCGGTCAGGCGCTTACCGTCGCCGCTGAATTGCGGTTGGTAATAAAGGGTGAATTCCTCCTGCTCCAGCGCGTGACGCAGGTCGCTTTCCAGCTCCAGCCGCTCCAGGGCGCTGGCATTCATGTCCGCCTGATAGAACTGGAAGTTGTTCTTGCCGCGCTCCTTGGCGTGATACATCGCGGTGTCGGCGTTTTTCATCAACTGGCTGAGCTCATTGCCGTCTTGCGGACTGAGGGCAATCCCGATACTGGCCGTGACGAAGAACTCGCGGCCTTCAAGCACGAACGGTTTGACCAGACTGGCGAGGATCTGCTCAGCCACGTGGATGGCGCGGGTCAACGCCGCCTGCTGTGTCGCGCCCGGTTGCAGCAGCAGGGTGAATTCGTCGCCGCCCATGCGTGCGACGGTGTCGTCGTCGGCCACGCACTCCAGAAGCCGCGCGGCCATATCTTTAAGCATGCGGTCGCCGGCGGCATGACCCAAGGAGTCGTTGATCGGCTTGAAGCGGTCAAGGTCCAGAAACATCAGCACCACCCACGCCTGCTGGCGTTCGGCGTGCTGCAGCGCCGTATGCAGGCGGTCCTGAAACAGCGTGCGGTTTGGCAAGTGTGTCAGAGCGTCGTAATACGCCAGACGATGAATGCGCTGCTCGCTGGCTTTGCGCTCGCTGATGTCACTGAAGAAGCACACGTAACTGGCCAGGTCGCCTTCGTCGTCGAACACTGCGGTGATGCCGACCCACGCCGGATAATGCTCGCCATCCCGACGCTTCAGCCACAGCTCTCCCTCCCAACTGCCCCGTTGATGCAACTGCTTGAGGATGTACCCCAACTGGGCTTCCTGCTGGTTTTCGACGGTCAACATCATGGGGAGTTGGTCGAGTACTTGCGACATCTCGTAACCACTGACGCGGCTGAATGCGTCGTTCGCCTGCACGATATAACCGGCGGGGTCGGTGATGAGAATCGCCGAGGTCGAGTGTTCGAATACCGTCGCTGCCATGCGCAGGTCTTTTTCCGCGCGACGCTGCTGACTGATATCACGACCTACGCCGAGAATGCCTTCGAAGCCACCGGACTCGTCCCACAGCAATACCAGCCGCAACTCGACCGGGATCTTGCGCCCGTCAGCGCGTAGGCAGTCGAACAGATACAGCTGCGTGGTGATTTCGTTGCGCAACGCCGCCAGCGATTCGGGCTTGTTGAGCGCCTTGCCGATACGGTGCAGCAGGCCCTGAAGATTCGCCAATTGCTGAGGATTGGCGAAGATCGAATTCCAGCCGTTGGTCAGTATCCACTCGGCGCTGTAACCCAGGACGGTGTTGACCGACGGGCTGACGTAGTTGGGGCGCAGCTTCGGGTTGGTGGAAAAAATCACGTCGCTGATGCTTTCCGCCAACATCCGATAACGCTGTTCGCTGTCCCGCAGCGACTGGCTGGCCTCGATTTGTTCGGTGATGTCCTTGGCAACCCCGATGATGCGCGTGACCCGGCCGTTCTTGTCCAGCTCAAGCGCTTGCTCGCGGATATCGAAACGCCGCCAGTGACCGTCGCGGTTTCTGAAGCGCAGCTGGCATTGGGTAAGGGCTTTGTGGCCTTCTTCGCTGCGGGCCAGACGCAGCTGCTCATAGGCCTCGGTGTCTTCCGGGTGCAACAGCATCACCCAGAAATACTCGCCCATCTGCTGCAGCTCGTCCTTGCTGTAGCCGAGGGTCTGTCCCAGATGGTGGTTGCTGTAGATCATGCGGCGGCTGATCACGTCCTGCACGTACAAATGATCGGGCACGGTGCGCACCACGTCCGACCAGAAGCTTTCACGCTCCTGCAGGGCCAGTTCAGTCTGCTTGCGGTTGGTGATGTCGTTGATGTTCAGAATGACGGCGTTGAAGTCCTCGGGCTGCTCGGGCAGTCGGACCACCAGCCACAGGTGATGCTCATTGCCGTCAGCGTTGGGCAGGAGGATTTCCAGTTCCAGTTGGGGCAGGCGGTCAAGCACGGCGCTGATCAGCTGTACGCCGATCCCTGTCTGCGAGCGAGGGCAACCCTCGATCAAGTGCTGCCAGGCCTGCGCAGACGACCCGACGTTCAGCAGCGTGGCCGCCACCTGATTGACTTCCGTGATGCGCAGCTGACGCAACAGGGCGGGCAGTTGGTCCGGGTGATTCCGCAGCCGTTGGTGCAGGTCATCGCTGGAGGTCAATTGCAGGTGCTTGAAATACTCCGGCAGGCCGGACAGATCCAGCACGCACAGGGCCACGCCAGTGCCCTCGAAAATATCCTGGTAGCGACGACGGCTTTCATGCAGCTGCAACTGGCGGCGCCTCAGGCTGCGCAGGGCCAACAGCGGCACAATGGAACACAGCAGCGCGATCAGGCATTTGCCCACCAGCGGCCCAATCAGCGCCTGACGCGCCTTGTTGGGGTCGAACAGGCCACGCAGTTGCCAGTCACTGTTGGTCAGGGGTTCGAGCAACACGGTCTGGGCCGTGCCGTCGGCTTGATCCTCGGCTGCGGCGTCGGCATAGATGACCCGCTGGCTGGTGCGATTTTCCAGCCGCCAGCTCGCCCGAAAATCCTGCTCGCTTTGGCGGGTGAGGGCGTTCATCGTCTGGGGATCGAGCCGAATGACCCAATGGTTGTCTTCCCGACTGCCAGGCTGACGGACGAACAGGTAAAGCGTCGAGCCGTCCGGCGCGTCCGCGTAATAGTAGGTGCGATCGTCGATGCGCTCGCGCTGCTGAGTCAAAAAGCTGGCGTCCGCGCTGCTCGGCGCGCTGTCGGAGGCCACATTCGCGCCCGCATCCAACCACGCGACACTGCGCATCCCTGGCAGCGCTTTGCGCAGGCGATCGAGTGTCGCGGTCCGTTGGTCGGTGAGGGGGGACTCGCCTTTTGCATCGTCCAGAATGTTCAGGGCAACTTGCGCATTGAGCGCCATGTTCAAACTCAGGCGATCGGCCAACTGCATGCTGTAGTCGACGCTGCGCTGACGTTGACGATCTTGCGTCTGTTGAAACTGTTCGAAGAGCTGCCAGATCAACAGCGCAAGCATCAGCAGCACCAGCACGGCCAGCGCACCCTTGGGCGAGCTTCGGAAAGCTGCGGCCGTCGCGCGTTTGGGAGACCGCAGGGGGGAAATGGGTGATGGTGTGGACAAACTGGCGATCCTGACTGCTGGACTGAATCAGCGGGTGCGAAATGCACAATAAGCTTGGCGCTTAAATGGCGCCTAGCATGCCCTGAGTTGTGGCTAAGTGCCAGCCTTTAAGGCCCGCACGGTTTGCCCTCTCGACTGCATTCGGGTAGCTTTGCGCCACGCGCGATGTGCCCGAATCTGCAAGCCGGTTTTCTGCAATTTGCCTCAGTCCTTGCAAACAATGCTCCAGCTTGACGACCGATACTCGGAAGTTTTGTCGCGACTATTCTGTTCGTGCTTCCCTTCATTCAAGGCGCGGATGCGTTACACAACAAGTCGCAGGATTAAATAATCGCTGTTTTGCGACGGGGCTCCGGGTTTGCACGCCAAACCGGGCTCGCGCCTTTATTCACAGTCCTAACCAGGTTTTCATTCCATGGCCCAATACGTCTTCACCATGCATCGGCTGAGCAAAGTTGTTCCGCCGAAGCGGGAAATCCTGAAAAACATTTCCTTGTCGTTCTTCCCGGGCGCCAAAATCGGCGTACTCGGCCTCAACGGCTCGGGTAAATCAACACTGCTGAAAATCATGGCCGGGGTCGACACCGAGTTCGACGGCGAAGCGCGCCCGATGCCGGAACTGAACGTCGGCTACCTGCCGCAAGAGCCGCAACTGGACCCGAGCAAGACCGTACGTGAAGTGGTCGAGGAAGCGGTCAGCGTGATCAAGGACGCTCAGGCGCGTCTGGACGAGGTCTACGCCGCCTACGCCGAGCCGGACGCTGACTTCGACAAGCTCGCGGCCGAACAGGCCAAGCTCGAGGCCATCCTTCAGGCCAGCGACGGCCATAACCTTGAGCGCCAACTGGAAGTCGCCGCCGATGCGCTGCGTCTGCCGGCCTGGGACGCCAAGGTCGAACACCTGTCCGGTGGTGAGAAGCGTCGCGTGGCCCTTTGCCGCCTGCTGCTGTCCGCGCCCGACATGCTGCTGCTCGACGAACCGACCAACCACCTGGACGCCGATTCCGTTGCCTGGCTCGAACACTTCCTGCACGACTTCCCGGGCACTGTGGTCGCGATCACCCACGACCGTTACTTCCTGGACAACGTCGCCGGCTGGATTCTGGAACTCGACCGCGGCGCCGGTATTCCGTACGAGGGCAATTACTCCGGCTGGCTGGAAGCCAAGTCCGATCGTCTGGCGCAGGAGTCCAAGCAGCAATCGGCCCACGAAAAGGCCATGAAGGAAGAGCTGGAGTGGGTGCGCAAGGGCGCCAAGGCGCGCCAGTCCAAATCCAAGGCACGTTTGCAGCGCTTCGAAGAAATGCAGTCGCAGGAATTCCAGAAGCGCAGCGAAACCAACGAAATCTACATTCCCGCCGGTCCGCGCTTGGGCGACAAGGTCATCGAATTCAAGAACGTCACCAAGGGCTACGGCGATCGCGTGCTGATCGACAACCTGTCGTTCTCCATGCCCAAAGGCGCCATCGTTGGCGTGATCGGGGGCAACGGTGCCGGTAAGTCGACACTGTTCCGCATGCTGATGGGCAAGGAGCAGCCGGATTCGGGCTCGATCGAAATCGGCGAAACCGTGCAGCTGGCGTGCGTCGACCAGAGCCGCGACGACCTCGACGGCAGCAAAACCGTGTTCGCGCAGATTTCCGATGGCTCCGATCAGATCAAGATCGGCAACTATGAGATTCCGTCGCGCACCTACGTAGGCCGTTTCAACTTCAAGGGTGGCGATCAACAGAAGTTCGTGAAGGACTTGTCCGGTGGTGAACGCGGCCGTCTGCACCTTGCGCTGACACTCAAAGAGGGCGGCAACGTCCTGCTGCTCGACGAACCGTCCAACGACCTCGACGTTGAAACCTTGCGTTCTCTGGAAGAAGCACTGCTGGACTTCCCAGGCGCCGCGATTGTGATCTCCCACGATCGGTGGTTCCTGGACCGTGTCGCGACGCACATCCTCGCGTACGAGGACGACTCGCAAGCGGTGTTCTTCGAAGGCAACTACACCGAGTACGAAGCCGACCGCAAGAAACGTCTTGGCGAAGCCGCTGCCCAGCCGCACCGCGTGCGTCACAAGAAACTGGCCTGATTCTTCTGGATCGGTCTCACTGAAAACGGAGTCTTCGGGCTCCGTTTTTATGGATGAGGGATCGGCAGTCAGCCATTCATCGGCAGCCTACGAGGTCCTCCATGGGCGCCTCATCATTCAACGACGTCCGCCTCGATCCGCACCACCTCAATCACCTGATCACCCGCCGGACGCCTCCATGTCACTTCATCCCCTTCCTGTGCACCCAGCAACGCCTTGCCCAGCGGCGACGCCCAGTTGATCAGCTGGTTCGTCGCATCGGCCTGATCCTCACCCACCAACTGCACGCGTTGCTGACGATCGTCCTCATCAACGAACGTTACCCAATGACCGATCTGTACTTTTTCGGTCGACATCGCCCCTGTGACCACCTGCGCGCTCTGCACGCGCTGATTGAAATAACGTAGGTCGCGTTCGATATCGGCCAGGCGCTGTTTGTCTGCCCGGTCGCCCAATGACGATTGCTCGCTGTGTTGCGCCTGCAGCGCAGCAACTTGAGCCTGCAATTGAACGAGCCCACGGGCGGTGACGTAATTGGGGGTTGTGCTGATCTGCCGCTCCACCGGTTGGCTGGCCTGCGCGGCGGCGTGGTCTTCATTGACGAAGGCCCGACTCATGGCGTGCTCCCTATTTGATTGCGCTGTTGTAGCGCTGTCATAACGGTTGGGCCATGTGGTCAGTGCACAAGTTTCGTCGCACGCGTGATCACGACGCATTGGTCAGTGGGAGCGATACGCCTTGGCCGCATCCTGGGTTTTCTGCTGCTCCCACGCGCGGTCGCGGTCGTTCCAAATACTGTCTCTGCCTTGATCCTGAAGATTGCGATTGGCCAATTGACCTCTGCACTGATTGAACCCATCGCTCCAACCCTGCGCATAAATCGTGTCGCGCAAGAAGCGCTGAACATCTTTCTTGTACTGGCCTTTAATGGGGTCGATGGACTGTCGACCGCTTCCGCAACCGTCCTGAAACCCGTCTGCGAATGCAGGGGGGTAACCCTCGGCGACTAACTGGTCATGGGTAGACTGACAACCGGCGACCGCCAAACAGCACCACAGCGTAACCCAACGTGTGTTCATTTCCGTTTCCCTCGACTCATGTAAAAAGTCTAGAAGCGGATCCGTGAGTTATTTGTAAAAGGCGTGTGAGAAATCCATTAACCGATGCTCGGTCGCGTGGCGTTAGTTCCCATTTTCCGCCTGACGGCCAAGCCTCCGAAAAAACGTTTAGTCATTTTCCCCTCGACACTCAGAAAACATATCAGGTTGCTAAACTACCGCGTTGCGTAAAACGGCTTAGGAAGATTGATGAACCTCAGAACGATCCTTATTCTCGGCGCCCTCAGCGCATTTGGCCCGATGGCCATCGACTTTTACCTCCCTGGTTTTCCCGCGATGGCGTTGGCGTTCGGAACGGACGAAAGACACGTCCAGATGACCTTGGCGTCCTACTTCCTGGGGCTGAGCATCGGGCAACTGGCTTATGGTCCGATCGCGGATCGGTTCGGGCGGCGAATCCCGCTCTTGTTCGGCGTGGGATTGTTCACGCTGGCCTCCCTGGCGTGTGCGTTCGCACCAAGCCTTGAATGGCTGATTGCCGCGCGTTTCGTCCAGGCATTGGGCGGATGTGCAGGCATGGTCCTTTCTCGCGCGATCGTCAGCGACAACTGCTCCCCCGTGGACTCGGCGAAAGTGTTCTCGCAACTCATGCTGGTCATGGGGTTGGCGCCGATCCTGGCCCCGATGCTCGGGGGGCTGTTGGTCAACGTGTACGGTTGGCAAGCGATCTTTCTCACACTGACGTTGTTCAGCGCCCTCACGGCGATGGCGGTGGCGTTGGGATTACCAGAAAGTATGCCGGCCGGGCATCCCCGGCCGCCGCTGTCCGGAGCGCTGAGGTCTTACTGGGCGCTGTTCGGTGACCGGATCTTCCTCGGCCATGCCCTGACCGGCGGAATCGCCATAGCCGGGATGTTCTCCTACATCGCGGGCTCGCCTTTCGTATTTATCAAGCTCTATGGCGTACCTGCCGAGCACTACGGCTGGTTGTTCGGCACCAACGCCGCAGGCTTCATTCTGGTGGCGCAAGTCAATGCCCGGCTGGTAGGACGGTTTGGCCCGGCGAAGCTGCTGTCTCGTGCGGTCTGGCTTTATCTGGCTGCAGCCGTCGTCTTGCTGGTGATTGCGTCCCTGCACACCGAACAGCTATGGCCGCTGCTGATTCCGCTGTTTGTCTACATCGCCAGCCTGGGGTGCATCATTCCCAATGCTTCCGCGTGCGCAATGGCGGGACAAGGCAAGCGGGCTGGCAGTGCCTCGGCTTTGCTGGGCTGTCTGCAATTCAGTGTGGCCGCGGGCGCGGCTGCATTGGTCGGTGTGCTTCACGATGGAACAGCGGTTCCCATGGCGGTCGTCATTACGCTGTGCGGCGTGCTGGCGGCAGGATTGGCGACGATTACCCGGCGTGCGCAGATCAAACGCGATACCGCGATTCCTCACGTGGACGTCCGCATCTGACAAGCATTCGAACAGTGCCTGCGACACTCTAAGCGTCGCAGGCAAGCCAGTGACATATACAAAGCAGGTGGGAGTCAGACCTGTTTAGTCGTGTTCGGTCTGTAGACGATTCAAATTAATATGTTGGCATTTACTACTGCAAAAATAGACGTTTCTTACAGCTCATTTTTTCAAGGCGCGCATCACTGCACTTCGACCTCATTAATGCACTCGACGGCATTAGACTGAGGGATGTTTTTTTTGAGAGTTTTTGGAGAGTTTGTTGTAGGCATTTGCCTCGCCCACCTTGCCGCCATCGCAGTGCGAAACGCCTGAACGCCTTATTAGTCGTGCATATCGACGATTGTTGAATGTGTATTCAACAGTGTCGAAGGAGCAACCTTTGCTCAACGATTTGCCGGCAATGCTGACAAACTTCGGTAGCGAGCATCGACAAGTCGATTTTCTATCCTGAAGCAGCGCTTATACTACGCCACCACTGTGGATGCGATTTAATGACGAGACGTTGAACTGTTGCGATTGCGCAAGCAAATCTGTACTGCCTGACAACAGGCCGTTATGCGAAGTTTTCAAAATGTGACGTAAATCAAGACCCCTCATGGGGCTTGGCAACACTGTTAATTGTTTACGATACGTGGCGACCCGGTCACCGTTAGACGAATGTTTCAACAGGGAGTGAAAACATGGAACATGCACCTTGCATCAGCCAGATTGCCGCACTGCTGGCGGACCCAAAACGCAGCGCGATGATGTGGGCATTGATGGATGGCGCTTCTCGGGCGGCGGATGAATTGGCACTGTTGGTGGGATTGTCCACCTCTTCGGCAGGATCACATCTGGCACGGCTGGCTGCGGGAGGTTTGCTCAGGCTGGAAACCCGTGGCAAAAAGCGCTTTTTCCGGCTGGCTGCGCCGGAAGTCGGTACCGCAGTCCAGGCATTGGCCAGTGCCTCGATGATCAGCGCCGAAGTGATCAGCCGCAGCGTCGCCCAACCTCTGCCCCCGTTGCCATTGCGACGCGCCAGCGTGTGTTCTGACCATCTGGGCGGCGAATTGGCGACGGAACTGTATCAACGGTTGCTCGGCGCCGGTTGGATCGAACAATGTGACCAGCGGCTTGAAGTGACCAGTGTCGGTATCTCCCGATTCGCCGAGCGAGGCATTTTCGTGCCGGCACTGGCCCACCGGCAGCGCGAAACCGTGTGCGCCTGTGTCGATTGCAGCGACGTGAATCCCCATTTGGGTGGAGCGGTGGGGGCGGGGCTGCTGCAATTGTTCATGCAGCTAGGGTGGCTGCGCGCCACGGAAGAAGCCAGCACGTTGCAAGTGTCATCCAACGGGCAGCGGGAAATCAGCAAGATCGCGGCAGCGGCCTGATTGGCCTCAAGGGTGACCCTGGCGTGAGGCCCTGACTGCGGGAGCGGGTCGATCCGCCCCACAGGGAGCCTCTTCAGGGTGGCGGTGCTCAGCGCTTTATGAGTCGCGCATCCAGACTGTTTTGCGCCAGGCGCTTTGCCTGGTCTTGCGTCATGCCCAGATGTTCGTGCAGGGCATGAAAGTTCTCCGTCACGTAACCGCCGAAATACGCCGGGTCATCGGAATTGACGGTCACCTTCACGCCGCGCTCTAGCATGTCGAGAATGTTGTGCTGGCCCATGTGATCGAACACGCACAGCTTGGTGTTGGACAGAGGGCAAACGGTCAGCGGGATTTGCTCGTCGATGATCCGCTGCATCAGCCGTTCGTCTTCAATGGCCCGCACGCCATGGTCGATGCGCTGGATTTTCAGCAGGTCGAGAGCTTCCCAGATGTACTCGGGCGGGCCTTCTTCACCTGCGTGCGCGACGGTCAGGAAACCTTCACCGCGCGCGCGATCAAACACCCGTTGAAATTTGCTCGGCGGATGGCCCATCTCCGAACTGTCTAACCCGACGGCAACGATGGTGTCGCGATAGGGCAGGGCCATGTCCAGGGTCTTCTGCGCTTCCTCTTCACTCAGGTGACGCAAAAAGCTCAGGATCAGGCCGCTGCCGATGCCGAGTTGTTCCTTGCCATCCTTCAGTGCCTTGGCGATACCGTTGAGGACCACCTCGAACGGGATGCCCCGGTCGGTGTGGGTCTGCGGATCGAAAAAAGGCTCGGTGTGAATGACGTTCTGGGCCTTGCAGCGCTGCAAGTAGGCCCACGTCAAATCATAGAAATCCTGTTCGGTGCGCAGCACATCCGCGCCCTGGTAATAGAGGTCGAGGAATTCTTGCAGATTGTTGAACGCGTAAGCCTTGCGCAGCGCTTCAACGTCGGTCCATGGCAGGGCGATCTTGTTGCGTTCAGCCAGGGCGAAGAGCAGCTCAGGCTCCAGGGAGCCCTCTAGATGCAAGTGCAGTTCAGCCTTGGGCAAGGCGTTCAGCCAGTCGTACATGTGCGTTTTCTCATCAGGGCAATGACCGGCATTCTACAGAGTCAGGCACTGCTGCTGGTTAAAACCTGACCGAAAGGTTCAGGTTCCGATCAGCCACGATATTGCACCCGCTGTGGCCCGTGATCGCGATGCCCCGAGTCAGTGTCTTGAAACCTTTGTTTACAACACGCACTCTCAACGCCTTAAGCAGTAATCACTTCACGGATGTGCGGCATCGGTCGCAGGAAAAGAGGCAACGATGGGCACCCTTCTCAAGCAGGAAAAGTTTCTTCTATTGGCGGTGATCGCGACCTGTCTCGCCTACCCCTTCGAGCATCAATTGCTCAGCCACGGCAATACGATCGCGCTGATTGCGGGGATTGCGTTGGTGGGGTTCATTGTCTGCGCTTCGATGCGGGTGGCGCACCATGCCGAGTTGCTCGCGGAAAAGGTGGGCGACCCCTACGGGACGATGATCCTGACGCTGTCGGCAGTGCTGGTGGAAGTGGTCATCCTGGCGATCATGATGAGCAACGAGCCTTCCCCAACGCTGGTGCGCGACACGATTTATTCAGCGGTGATGCTCGACATCAACGGTATCCTCGGCCTCGCGGCGTTGATGGGCGGCCTCAAGCACGGGGAACAGTCCTACAACGATGACTCGGCGCGGTCATACAGCGTGATGATTTTGACAGCGATGGCCGTGTCGATGGTGGTGCCCGAGTTCATTCCCGAGTCGAACTGGAAGGTGTACTCGGCCTTCACCATTGGCGCGATGATCCTGCTTTACGCGCTGTTTCTACGCATGCAAGTGGGGCCGCACAGCTACTTCTTCAGCTACAGCTACCCCGACAAGAAACGCCGCAAGGATCAACCTGAACATGCCGCCGAAGCAGTCAATCTGTCGCTGTCCATCGGCATCCTGGTGTTCGGCGTGGTGGTCATTGGTGCGCTGGCGGAAGTGATGTCCAAGACGGTCGACCTGGGGCTGGAAGGCAGTGGCGCACCCCCCGTTGTGACCGCGATTCTGGTGGCTGCGATTTCCGCGGCGCCAGAAATTCTGACGGCGCTGCGGGCTGCATTGGCCAACCGGATGCAGTCGGTGGTCAACATTGCGCTCGGAGCATCGTTGTCGACGGTGATCCTTACGGTTCCCGTGATGGAGGCCATGGCGCTGTACACCGGCCAGCCGTTTCAGATGGCGATGACCCCGGTGCAAACGGTCATGATCTTCATCACCTTGCTTATCAGCGCTATCAACCTCAACGATGGCGAAACCAACGCCATCGAAGGCATGACTCACTTCGTGCTGTTCGCGACGTTCATCATGTTGTCGTTGTTGGGGTTGTAAGACACGTCAGGGGCCGGCGCCACGAATGCTCAGGCGCCGGCATCTGGGCTTCGTGCTACGCCCGGATCAATTGCGCCGCGGCTTGCCGGTGATCGGCGATCAAGCCCTTCAGATCCAGCCCTTGGACCTGGCCGTCGATCACCCGCCATTCCCCGCCAATCATTACCCGATCCGCACGATCAGCGCCGCATAGCAGCAGCGCCGACAAGGGGTCATGGCTGCCGGAGAAACGCAGTTCATCCAGTTTGAACAGTGCCAGGTCCGCTTGCTTGCCTACCGCCAGTTCGCCGATATCGCTGCGGCCCAACAACCTCGCCGAGCCACGCGTCGCCCAGCCTAATGCGACTTCCGGCGTGATCTTCTCCGCCCCGTAGCGCAGCCGCTGCAGGTACAAGGCCTGCTTCGCTTCGAGGATCATGTTCGACCCATCGTTGGAGGCCGAACCGTCGACCCCCAGTCCGATCGGCGCGCCAGCTGCGGTCAGATCGAGCGTCGGGCAGATGCCAGATGCCAGGCGCATATTCGAACTTGGGCAATGGCAAATACCGGTGCCCGCCGCACCCAGTCGAGCGATTTCCTGCTCATTGAAATGAATGCCGTGCGCCAGCCAGGTACGCGGCCCGAGCCATCCCACGCTGTCCAGATAATCCACGGTACGCAGGCCAAACCGTTGCAGGCAGAAGTCCTCCTCATCCAGAGTCTCAGCCAAATGCGTGTGGAGCCGAACGTCGAGTTTTTTGGCCAATGCCGCGCTTTCGGTCATGATTTCCGTGGTCACGGAAAACGGTGAGCAGGGCGCCAGAGCGATCTGAATCTGCGCACCTTCATGCCGTTCGTGATAACGAACGATCAGCCGCTGACTGTCCTCCAGAATCACTTGGCCCTGTTGCACGGTCTGCTGCGGCGGCAGGCCCCCATCCGCTTCGCCGAGGCTCATCGAACCGCGTGTCAGCATGGCCCGCATGCCCAATGCCCGCACGCACTCGACTTGGACATCGATCGCCTGCTCGAGGCCGTCTGGAAACAAGTAATGATGATCCGCAGCGGTCGTACAGCCTGACAACAACAGCTCGGTCAACGCGACCTTGCTGGCCACCGCCAGCTTTTCCGGCGTTAAACGCGCCCATACCGGATACAGCGTTTTCAGCCAGGGAAACAACGGCTGATTGACCACTGGCGCCCACGCTCGGGTGAGGGTTTGATAAAAGTGATGGTGCGTGTTGATCAGCCCCGGCAACAGCACGTGATCACGCGCATCGAAGACGTGGTCGCAGGGCTGCGCAGGCGACTGGCCAGACGTGAGCAGTTCGACGATCACACCGTCTTCCACCACCAGTCCGCCCCGGGCGTCGAGGTCGTTGGCGGTAAACACGGCGAGGGGATTTTTCAACCAGATACGGATCGCAGGCATGGGCCGGCTCCTCTGAAAATGGGGTTCAGGTCGCCAGCTCAGTTTTGCCCTGTCTGCTGATCCAGGGTCGTCGCAACACGATTGGCCGCGATCAAGGGAGCGGAGTTTAGAAGCATGCATGGAGGCGATGCAAGGCAGCGCCTCGAATTCTATGGCACCGCTGCTGGGCAGCGTTTGCTTTGTGCGCGGCGGTGGCATGACTGAAGTTGCCACCGCCGATGAACGGGTTCACTAGCGATCAATCACCAGGGAATCGTCTCACCCTTGTAGTTCACAAAGTGGTGTCCACCCTTCCCGGCGAAGCGCTCCAACTGCTCGACGATTCCACGCACACTGGTTTCCACATCGATGTCCGCGCCTTCGCCGCCCATGGCCGTGCGGACCCAGCCCGGATGCACCGACAACACCGTAGGTTTCGGCTCGCTCAGTTGGGTCACGAATGTGTTGGTCATTGAGTTGAGGGCGGCTTTGCTCGCTTTATACAGCGCCATTTCCGGGGCGTCGGGCATTGCCACGCTGCCGAGAACCGAGCTCATGAATGCGATGATTCCGGTTCCGGGGCGAATCTGATCGACAAACCGTTTGGCCAGGCGGATCGGTGCTACGGCGTTGGTCAGGAACAGCTGCCCCAGCTCGCCTGCGGTGGCATCAGTAGGCGAGTTGTGCAGCGGCCCCATGATGCCCGCGTTGACGAACAGCAGGTCGTACACCTGACCTTTTAGATTGTGCGTAAGCACTTCCAGCGATGATTGTTCGTCCAGATCCAGCGTTTGAATATGCACACCCGGAACGGCCTTGAGATCATCGGCCTTGTGCGCATCACGAACGGTCGCCGTGACGTCCCAGCCCTGTTCGGTCAGGCGTTGCACCAACCCAAGCCCCAGGCCACGTGAGGCGCCGATGATGAGTGCGGTTTTTTTTGCAGACATGAATGTCACTCCTTCAGAACGAAATGGACGACTAAGCAGAGTTGACCGCATTCGTCCGGGGGAATTTGTTTTTTCCGGCGCAATGGCCGATAGGTCCCGCTTCCGGTAGTCCAAGGTGCAATTCGGCAATTCGGCAATTCGGCAACACGGTGCAGAGCGATTTCTATCAGTGGATAAGTAGCTTGGTCAAAAAGTGATCAAGCGCGCGGAGGTCCCGCGTATAAAGGCGTGTAGCCCGATGTGCTCAGCTTGTCCACAGGCGGGTGCACAGTAGATGTGGGCAACAGTGCGAGGCCTGCGCTAACAAAGCGCGCTTCATTCAGGCTCTTCCCGCTGCAATACAATGCGCCCGCGACTGATGTCTGACAGTTGCCGTTGAAAGGTATCGATCTGCTCGGGCCCTAATGCGACACACAACTCTACGCCCACCGCCGTGAAGGTCTCGTTCTGCACCAGCCCGTTCAATTCAGCCAATCGCAGCTTGACCAGCGCCAGTTCGCTGAAGGTGCAATCGAATATCAGCGGCACCCGATCGATCAGCGGCAGACGTTCGGCGTGTTGCAGGCATTTATTAGCGCCGCCGCCATACGCTCGGGCCAGTCCGCCTGTTCCCAACTGAATGCCCCCGTACCAGCGAATGACCAAAACCACGACTTGATCGAAATCCTGGGCCTCGATGGCCGCAAGAATGGGGCGACCCGCAGTGCCGCCGGGCTCGCCGTCGTCAGTGCTGCGATATTGCGCGCCCAGCTTCCAGGCCCAGCAGTTGTGAGTCGCATTGAGATCGCTGTTTTGCTCTATGAACGCCTGCGCGTCGGCAGGGTTGCTGATGGGTGCCGCAAGGGTGATAAAGCGGCTCTTGCGAATCTCTTCGCGGAATTCGCAAGGGCCGATGAGGGTCGAGGGCATGACGGTTCCGGCTGAGAATCAGGACTTATCGTACGTTCAGATTGGAGGCGTCAGCCCACAACCCTTGAGAATGATGCGGATCAGATTCGTGCCCGCGTCTTCCATATCCTGCTTGGTCAGACGCGAGCGCCCGGTGACCTGACAGATCTGAGTGGCGAAGTCGGCGTAGTGCTGGGTGCTGCCCCACAGCAGAAAAATCAGATGAACCGGGTCGACGGGGTCCATTTTCCCTTCGTCGATCCACGCCTGAAACACCGACGCACGGCCCTGAAACCAGGCTCGGTAATCCTGACTGAAATATTCGTTCAAACATTCGCCACCGCTGATGATCTCCATCGCGAAAATGCGCGAGGCCTGCGGTTGGCGACGGGAGAACTCCATTTTCGCGCGTATATAGTCGGCCAATGCCTGAGCCGGGTCGTCCTCGACCTTCAGATTGTTGAACGTGCTGTCCCACAATTGAATGATGCTGCTCAAGACCGCGATGTACAGGCCCAGCTTATTGGTGAAGTAATAATGCAGGTTGGCTTTGGGCAGCCCGGCGTTCTGGGCGATCGTATTCATACTGGTGCCTTTGAACCCGTGGCGAGCGAACTCGTCCTCGGCAGCTTTTATGATCGCTTCTTCATTCTTTTGACGAATACGGCTCGCCGGTTTAGTGGCGCTGACGCTGTGAGCAGGGACTTCAAGGGCCATGTGCGGTTCCAGACGGATCATTGGGTGCGACGGGGTGAACAGATAACGCACCCGCGACGATCCGACAAGCACTCGCGTTGGAAATTAGTGCTCTAGTGCTTCCATTTCCTCCTCTGCGCGGGCATCAGTGCCCTCAGGCAGCACCAGGCACATCACGATCGCGGTCAGACCACCGCTGGTAATCGCAGAGTCGAACAGGTTTTGCACCAAGGTTGGCAGATGTTGCAGCAGCGTGGGTTGAGCGGCAATTCCCAGCCCGACGCCAAATGACGTTGCGATGATCAGCATGCTGCGTCGGTCCAGCGGTGATCGCGCGAGGATACGCACGCCTGCTGCTGCGACGCTGCCGAACATCACGAGCGTGGCGCCGCCTAGCACTGGTTTGGGAATCTGCTGAAGCATCGCACCGATGATAGGGAAAAGTCCGAGCAAAAAGAGGATCGCTCCTATGTAGAGACCGACGTGGCGGCTGGCCACGCCTGTCAGTTGGATCACCCCGTTGTTCTGCGCGAACGTGGTGTTTGGAAAGGCACTGAATGTCGCCGCGATCATGCAGCTCACCCCATCGCCCAACACGCCGCCCTTGAGTCGAGCAAGGTAAGCGGGGCCTTTGATAGGTTCTCGAGAGAGCATGCAATTGGCGGTCAGGTCACCTACGGTTTCGATGCTGCTGATCAGATAAATCAGCGCGATGGGTAGGAAAGCCGCCCAGTCGAAACTAAAACCAAACCGGAAGGGTGTAGGAACACTGATCAACGCCACATCGGCAATCGACTGCAAGACGAGCTTGCCGCTGAGCCAGGCCGCGACACTGCCCACTGCCAACCCGATGATGATCGACGACAGACGAATCCACGGCGTGTTAGAGCGGTTGAGCAGAATGATCACCAGCAGCACCGACACGCCCAGTATGAGATTGATCGGCTCGCCAAAATCAGGGGCGTTGAAGCCGCCGCCCAGATCGGTTACGCCAACCTTGATCAGGCTGATGCCAATCAGCGTGATGACGATCCCGGTCACCAGCGGGGTGATCACGCGGCGCAGGTGGCCGATGAATCGGCTGAGTACGATTTGCACGAAAGCCCCGAAAAAGCAGACGCCGAACACCATCGCCATGATGTCTTCAGGACTCCCGCCCCGTTGCTTGACCATGAACCCTGCAGATAAGACAGCGCCGAGAAACGCAAAGCTGGTGCCTTGCAGGCAAATCATCCCCGCGCCAATGCGAAATGGACGACGTGCCTGTATGAATGTGCCGACACCCGAAACCATTAGCGCCATGCTGATCAGGTAGGGCAAGTATGTGCCCAGTCCCAGTGCTGAGCCGATGATCAGCGGCGGGGTGATGATGCCTACAAATGCGGCCAGTACGTGTTGAAGCGCCGCCAGCATGGCGGGTGCGAATTCGGGACGGTCATTGAGGCCGTAAATCAAATCATTATTGTCGGGCGTTTCGGATGGCATGCTGGACTCTCGGTTCTGGGTTTGGCTTATTCCATGGCCCCTGTCCCCCTGAAACATCACGAATACCTTTTATCGCTATTGTGCTCGTGTGGGGGCCTTAGGGCGGTTGACCTTTCTAGGAAGCCTTCACTGCAAAAACCTGTCCAGATGATCAGATACGAAGCGCGAGTATTTCTAAATACTTAGCTAAATCAACTGGTTAAGTTTCTTATGAGCGATTTTGTGTCCGCTGCCAAACGGTCCGGCGTCAGGCAAAGGCCTCATCGTGTGGCAGCCAGGCTCTGCAAAAAACTCTCCAGCACCAAATGAGGGCGACGGCCTTTGCGAGTGACAGTGACAAGGCTCAGGTCGTAAAAGCGCGCGTGAGGCTTCAGCGCCCGCAGTCTCCCTTGTTGCACCCAGAACGTTGCATAGTGATCCGGCAGATAGCCGATGTAGCGACCCGTCAGGATCAGAAACGCCATGCCCTCCCTGTCCGACGCACTGGCTGTACATTTCAGTGCTTGGTAGTGCGCTTGAATATCCGCCGGCAGTCGAAACGTCGGGGCGATCGCTTCCTGTTCGCCCAAGCGTTCATCGCCGAGTTGTGCATCGTCAACATAGAAAAGGGGATGGCCCACCGCGCAATACAGCAATGAACGCTCGCTGTAGAGCGGCTGGTACTCGAGGCCCGAGAGCGCATTGGCCTGGGGCACAACGCCGACGTGCAAGCTGCCATCAAGCACACCTTGCTCGACCTCGTTGGGTGCGATCATCCGGATATTGATGTGCACGTCCGGCCCGCGCTCCTTGAGCTGCGACAGCGCGTGGGTGATGCGCATGTGGGGGAGAGTGACGAGGTTGTCGGTCAGTCCGATGTTCAGCTCTCCGCGCAGGTGTCGGTGAAGGCCATTGACCTCTGTACGAAAACTCTCGAGTGCGCTCAGAAGCTGCAGCGATGACTGATACACCTCGCGGCCTTCCTCAGTCAGCGAAAAACCCGCACGACCCCGTTGGCACAGGCGCAAGCCCAGCCGTTGTTCCAAGTCGCTCATCTGCTGGCTGATCGCCGAACGCCCGATGCCCAAAGCGCTTTCCGCGGCAGAGAACCCTCCTGATTCGACGACGCTTCGAAAGATGCGCAGCAAGCGAATGTCAAAGTCGCTTACCTGCGCGAGTGGGGCGGGACGGCGTGTGCTCATTGTTTAGTGGTCCAGTAACTAAAGATCATAAAAGCAGAATTTTAGCGACTTTATTCCCGTGGCAACGTAGCCGCAATCCGGTTTGGCTTCAGGGCACTTGAAGACCGACCACCCACGTCCCTGTGAGGTTAACGCCAATGAACATGCCCGAATCGTCCGATATGTCCCTCGCCAGTCAGCTAAAGCTTGACGCGCACTGGATGCCTTACACCGCAAACCGCAATTTCCAGCGCGATCCCCGACTGATCGTTGCGGCGCAGGGCAGTTATCTGACAGACGACAAGGGCCGTAAAATCTACGATGGCCTCTCGGGCCTGTGGACCTGCGGTGCCGGGCACACCCGCAAGGAAATTCAGGAAGCAGTCGCCAAACAGCTGGGCACGCTCGACTATTCCCCTGGCTTCCAATTCGGTCATCCGCTGTCGTTCCAGCTCGCTGAAAAGATCACCGACCTGACACCAGGCAACTTGAACCACGTGTTTTATACCGACTCGGGCTCCGAATGCGCTGATACGGCTGTGAAGATGGTGCGTGCCTACTGGCGCCTGAAAGGGCAGGCGACCAAGACCAAAATGATCGGTCGCGCCAGGGGGTATCACGGTGTGAACATCGCGGGCACCAGCCTGGGGGGCGTGAACGGCAACCGTAAACTGTTCGGCCAGCTGATGGATGTCGATCACCTCCCTCATACCCTGCTGACCAGCAACGCCTACTCGCGCGGTATGCCCGAGCAGGGTGGCATCGCGTTAGCCGACGAGATGCTCAAGCTGATCGAACTGCACGACGCCTCTAATATTGCAGCTGTGATTGTCGAGCCAATGGCTGGCTCAGCAGGCGTGATCGTTCCGCCACAGGGCTACCTGAAGCGCCTGCGCGACATTTGTGACCAGCACAACATTCTGCTGATCTTCGACGAGGTGATTACCGGCTTTGGTCGGACTGGCTCGATGTTCGGCGCCGACAGCTTTGGCGTGACGCCCGATCTGATGTGCATCGCCAAACAAGTCACCAATGGGGCGATTCCGATGGGCGCTGTCATTGCCAGCAGCGAGATCTACCAGACCTTCATGAATCAGGCGACACCTGAATACGCCGTGGAATTTCCCCATGGGTACACCTATTCCGCGCATCCAGTGGCGTGCGCGGCGGGCCTGGCGGCACTGGAAATCCTCCAGCGCGAGAACCTTGTGCAACAGGTGGCCGAGACCGCGCCACATTTTGAAAACGCGTTGCACGGTCTTAAAGGCAGCAAAAACGTCATCGACATCCGTAACTACGGTTTGGCTGGCGCCATCCAGATCGCGGCCCGCGATGGCGACGCTATCGTCCGACCGTTCGAGACCGCGATGAAGTTGTGGAAGGCTGGTTTCTATGTGCGTTTCGGCGGCGATACGTTGCAGTTTGGCCCAACCTTCAACAGCAATCCGCAGGATCTGGACCGTATGTTCGATGCAGTCGGCGAAGCGCTTAATCAGATCGACTGATTTTTTCAGATTGAAACAGGCGCAGCGTCGGCTGGCTTGTGAACCACTATTTTCGGAGTCAAGCATGAGCACCCTTCAACACCTTATTAATGGTGAATTGGTCAGCGACACAGGTCGCACTGCCGATGTCTTCAATCCATCCACCGGCCAGGCAATTCACAAGGTGCCGTTGGCGGGTCGGGACACCGTTCAGCAAGCGATCGATTCAGCGAAAGCGGCGTTCCCTTCGTGGCGTAATACCCCACCTGCCAAACGTGCGCAGGTGATGTTCCGCTTCAAGCAATTGTTGGAGCAGAACGAATCGCGTATTGCTCAGTTGATCAGTGAAGAACATGGCAAGACGCTGGAAGATGCGGCGGGTGAGCTCAAGCGCGGTATTGAGAACGTTGAGTTCGCCAGCGCAGCACCTGAGATTCTTAAAGGCGAGTACAGCCGAAACGTCGGCCCGAACATTGATGCGTGGTCCGATTTCCAACCGTTGGGGGTCGTCGCAGGCATCACGCCGTTCAACTTCCCGGCCATGGTGCCGCTGTGGATGTACCCGCTGGCGATTGCCTGCGGCAACTGCTTCATCCTCAAGCCATCCGAGCGCGATCCCAGTTCGACGCTGTTGATTGCTCAACTGCTGCATGAAGCTGGCCTGCCGAACGGCGTGCTCAATGTGGTCCATGGCGACAAGGCGGCGGTCGATGCGCTGATCGAGGCACCGGAGATCAAGGCACTGAGTTTTGTCGGCTCTACGCCGATCGCCGAGTACATCTATAAAGAAGCAACCGCGCGGGGCAAGCGCGTTCAAGCGCTAGGGGGCGCGAAAAATCACGCCGTCTTGATGCCGGATGCCGATCTGGACAACGCAGTCAGCGCACTGATGGGTGCGGCCTATGGTTCGTGCGGCGAACGGTGCATGGCCATTTCTGTGGCGGTGTGCGTGGGTGACCAAGTGGCTGACGCACTGGTGGCGAAGCTGGTCCCGCAAATCAAGTCGCTGAAAATCGGAGCCGGCACCGAGTGTGGCCTGGACATGGGGCCGTTGGTCACGGGACAGCATCGCGACAAAGTGAGTAGCTATATAGAAGATGGTGTAGCAACGGGCGCCAAACTGGTGGTTGATGGCCGCGGGTTGACGGTCCCTGGCAATGAGCAGGGCTTTTTCCTGGGTGGCTGCCTGTTCGATCAGGTCACCCCTGAGATGCGCATTTATAAAGAAGAAATTTTTGGCCCGGTGCTGTGTATCGTCCGGGTCAATAGTCTCGAAGACGCCATGCAACTGATCAACGATCATGAATACGGGAATGGCACCTGCATCTTCACACGCGACGGTGAAGCGGCGCGTCTGTTCTGTGATGAGATCGAAGTGGGCATGGTCGGCGTCAATGTGCCGTTGCCAGTGCCGGTGGCCTACCACAGCTTTGGCGGGTGGAAGCGTTCGCTGTTCGGCGACTTGCACGCGTATGGTCCGGATGGCGTACGTTTTTATACGCGGCGCAAGGCTATAACTCAGCGTTGGCCCCAGCGCGCCAGCCATGAAGCCTCCCAGTTTGCATTTCCAAGCCTTTGAGGATCTGCTGTCCGCCCTTAACTTTGCGCTGCTAGAGGCGGCTGATGCCCGCCACTAGCAGTTCTAGGCTGAAATTCGCAGCTAATTTCAAATAAGTGCTTGACGCTCCTCAGGATGTCTCTATAATTCGCCCCA
>NZ_DDHJ01000001.1 GCF_002338065.1 Pseudomonas sp. UBA1879
CGGGTAGAAGTAGTTCTTCCGGGCGAACACGTTGTGCTGGCCGATCTCGGCGTCGATGGCCAGGCCGAACTTGACCGCCATTTGCACGGCTTCCTTGTTCAGCACCGGCAGCGTCCCGGGCATGCCCAGGTCGACCAGACTGGCCTGCGTATTGGGCTCGGAGCCGAACGTGGTGGCGCTACCGGAGAAAATCTTCGATTGGGTGGTGAGCTGGGTATGAATCTCCAGCCCGATGACGACTTCCCATTGCATGTGTTTTCTCCTTAGAAGCCTGCAGGTGAACGCAGATGCCAGTCAGTGACCTGCTGGTATTGATGGGCAACGTTCAGCAAGCGGCCTTCCTGGAAGTACGGCGCGAGCAGTTGCACGCCCACCGGCAGACCGTCGGCGAAACCGGCTGGCATCGACAGCCCCGGCAGGCCCGCGAGGTTGGCGGTGATGGTGTAGAAATCTTCCAGGTACGCGGAAATCGGGTCGGCGTTCTTGGCACCGATTTTCCAGGCCGGATTCGGCGTGGTCGGGCCGAGGATCACGTCGACATCCTTGAACGCGCTCATGAAGTCGTTCTTGATCAGGCGACGAATCTTCTGCGCCTGGAGGTAATACGCATCGTAGTAACCGGCGGACAGCGCGTAGGCACCGACCATGATCCGGCGCTGCACTTCCGGGCCGAAACCTTCCCCACGGGAACGCTTGTACAGGTCGGTCAAGTCTTTCGGGTCTTCGCAGCGGTAGCCGAAACGCACGCCGTCGAACCGCGACAGGTTGGAGGAGGCCTCTGCCGGTGCGATCACATAATAAGCAGGGATCGCGTGTTGCAGGTTCGGCAGGCTGACCTCCTTGACCACGGCGCCGAGTTTTTTCAGCTCCTCGACGCTGGCCATGACCAGATCGGCGATACGGGAGTCGAGGCCCGCGCTGAAATATTCCTTCGGCACGCCAATGCGCAGGCCTTGCAGCGAACCGTTCAGGCCGGCGCTGTAATCGGGCACCGGCTCATCGATGCTGGTGGAGTCGTTGATGTCGAAACCGGCCATGCCTTGCAGCAGCAGGGCGCAGTCTTCGGCCGTACGCGCCATCGGGCCTGCCTGATCGAGGCTTGAGGCGTAGGCGATCATGCCCCAGCGCGACACGCGACCATAGGTCGGTTTCAGGCCGGTCAGGTTGGTCAGCGCCGCCGGTTGGCGAATCGAACCACCGGTGTCGGTGCCAGTGGCGGCAGGTAACAGACGCGCCGCCACCGCAGCTGCCGAACCGCCGGACGAACCGCCCGGCACGTGTTCGAGGTTCCACGGGTTCTTCACCGCGCCGTAATGGCTGGATTCGTTGGCCGAGCCCATGGCGAATTCGTCCATGTTGGTCTTGCCCAGCGTCACCGTGCCCGCCGACGCCAGCTTGGCGACCACGGTCGCGTCATACGGGGCCTTGAAGTTGTCGAGCATCTTCGAAGCGCAGCTGGTACGAATGCCCTGGGTGCAGAACAGGTCCTTATGGGCCAGCGGGGCGCCCAACAGTGCGCCGGTCTCACCACCGGCACGGCGCGCGTCTGCAGCCTGGGCCTGAGTGATGGCCAGGTCTTCGGTGACAGTAATAAAGCTATTGATCTGCGGGTCCAGCTGGGCGATACGCGCCAGCAGCGAGCGGGTCAGCTCTTCGGAAGAAAACGTTTTGTCGGCGAGTCCGCGAGCGATCTCTGCCAGAGTCATTTCATGCATTGCAGGCACATTCCCTTAGTCGATGACTTTCGGAACCAGATACAGGCCGTCTTCGACCGCTGGTGCGATGGCTTGATAGGCGTCGCGGTGATTGACCTCGCTGACGACGTCTTCACGCAGACGTTGCGAGGCTTCGAGCGGGTGCGCCAGTGGTTCGATGCCGGTGGTGTCCACCGCTTGCATCTGGTCGACCAGCCCGAGAATGCTGTTCAGTGCTTCGGTTGTACGCGGGATATCGGCGTCATTGAGTCCCAGTCGGGCCAGATGAGCGATTTTTTCCACGTCGGAGCGATCAAGCGCCATGGGGTTCTCCAGTGGAATGCGCACGGCATGGACCGTACGTCAGATTGCGGAACACTACGCGATTCAGACAGTCATAAGGCCGCGATCGTCGAGGGTAGTGCTCGGAAAAACCGCCAATTTAGCATATTGGCTCCTTGCCCAAAATCCCTGTCGTTGTTAGAGTTTGCCGCACTTTTTTACCCACGCGTTCCCTAGGGTCCCTTTCCCATGTTCAAGAAACTGCGTGGCATGTTTTCCAGCGATCTTTCCATCGACCTGGGCACTGCCAACACCCTTATTTACGTGCGTGAGCGCGGTATTGTCCTGAACGAGCCATCGGTTGTGGCCATTCGGACCCACGGAAATCAGAAGAGCGTCGTTGCTGTCGGGATGGAAGCCAAGCGTATGCTGGGCCGTACCCCGGGCAACATCGCGGCCATTCGTCCGATGAAAGACGGCGTGATCGCCGACTTCAGCGTGTGCGAAAAGATGCTCCAGTATTTCATCAACAAAGTGCACGAAAACAGCTTTCTGCAGCCAAGCCCGCGCGTGCTGATCTGCGTCCCTTGCAAGTCCACTCAGGTTGAACGCCGCGCGATTCGCGAGTCGGCCCTGGGTGCTGGCGCCCGCGAAGTGTTCCTGATCGAAGAGCCCATGGCCGCTGCCATTGGTGCCGGTCTGCCGGTCGAAGAAGCCCGTGGCTCGATGGTCGTCGACATCGGTGGTGGTACCACTGAAATCGCGCTGATTTCGCTGAACGGTGTGGTTTATGCCGAATCCGTGCGTGTGGGCGGCGACCGTTTCGACGAAGCGATCATCACTTATGTTCGCCGCAACTATGGCAGCCTGATCGGTGAATCCACCGCAGAGCGCATCAAGCAGGAAATCGGCACGGCCTACCCCGGCGGCGAAGTGCGTGAAGTCGACGTACGTGGCCGTAACCTGGCCGAAGGCGTGCCACGTGCCTTCACCCTGAATTCCAATGAAGTGCTGGAAGCGCTGCAGGAATCCCTGGCGACCATCGTTCAGGCCGTGAAAAGCGCGCTGGAGCAATCGCCTCCGGAGCTGGCATCGGATATTGCCGAGCGCGGTCTGGTCCTGACCGGTGGCGGCGCCCTGCTGCGTGACCTCGACAAGCTGCTGGCCCAGGAAACCGGCCTGCCAGTGATCGTCGCCGAAGACCCGCTGACCTGCGTCGCTCGCGGCGGTGGTCGTGCGTTGGAAATGATGGACAAGCACACCATGGACTTGCTCTCCAGCGAATAAGTCGCCGGATGGCTCCATGCTGTCGAACGGGTGGCGCTTACGGCGCTGCCCGTTTGTGCATGACCTGTTGACGTCTTCTCTTGATGTTGCAAGGCTTGCACACCTTCTTTCCCTCAATCCGCACCAGGCCGGTTTCATGTCGCATGAGTAAGCACAGCCAAACACAAGCATCCCTGGAAGGAGCGGCCCATTAAACCGCTTTTCTCAAAGGGCCCGTCGCTGGGCGTTCGTCTGCTGGTGCTGGTCGTCCTCTCCGTGGCCGTCATGGTCGTGGACGCGCGTTTCACGCTGCTCAAGCCTGTCCGTAGCCAAATGTCGCTGGTGCTGATGCAGTCCTACTGGATCGCCGATTTGCCCGAGCGTCTGTATCAGGGGGTGGCCAGCCAGTTTGGCAGCCGCACCGAACTCGCGGCCGAAAACGAAAAACTCAAGACCGAAAATCTGCTGCTCCAGGGCCGCCTGCAAAAGCTGGCCGCGCTGACCGAGCAGAACGTGCGCCTGCGCGAGTTGCTGAACTCGTCCGCGCTGGTCAACGAAAAGGTTGAGGTCGCCGAGCTGATCGGCATGGACCCGAACCCTTTCACCCATCGCATCATCATCAACAAGGGTGAGCGCGACGGTGTGGTGCTGGGTCAGCCGGTGCTGGACGCGCGCGGTCTGATGGGGCAAGTGGTCGAGTTGATGCCGTACACCTCCCGTGTGCTCTTGCTCACCGACACCACCCACAGCATTCCCGTGCAAGTGAACCGCAACGGTCTGCGGGCGATTGCCAGCGGCACTGGCAACCCGGAGCGCCTTGAGCTGCGCCATGTGGCCGACACCGCCGACATCAAGGAAGGCGATCTGCTGGTCAGTTCCGGTCTGGGTCAGCGCTTCCCGGCGGGTTACCCAGTGGCCACGGTCAAGGAAGTGATTCACGACTCCGGCCAGCCATTCGCGATCGTCCGCGCCGTGCCGACTGCTGCGCTGAATCGCAGCCGTTACTTGCTGCTGGTGTTCTCGGATGGCCGGTCCCCTGAAGAACGTGCCGCCGACGCGGCGCAACAGCAGGAATCGCTGGATCGTCAGGCCGCCGATCCATCTGCCGTGCCGTCTGCAACCGTGCCCGGTGTTGCACCTGCAGCGACCCCGAATAAACCGGTGGTGCCTGCAACCGTGCCGAAACCTGCTGCGACTGGGCACGGCACGTCGTCCGCCCCGACCGCTGCACCTGCAACGACGCCCGCTGCGACGCCCGCCACTGCGGCCAAGCCTTCGAGCAAACCACCTGCCAAGCCCCCCGCCAAGCCTGCTGCGACCCGACAGGCCACGCCAGCGGCGGCCCCGGCGGCGACGCATGAGAGGGAAGAATAATGGCGCGTCATGCTCCTGCACGAAACGGCTGGGTGGTCTGGTTGACCTTCGCCATCGGCCTGCTGCTCAGCGTTTCGCCGCTGCCGCAATTCATGGAGATTTTCCGCCCGCTGTGGCTCGCGCTGCTGTTGGCGTTCTGGGCATTGGCCTTGCCACACAAGATCGGCATGGTCACCGCGTGGATGCTCGGCCTCGCTGAAGATGTGTTGTACGGGACGTTACTGGGGCAGAACGCGTTGATCCTGACGCTGATCACCTTTCTCGTGCTGTCGTTGCAGCAACGTCTGCGCATGTTCCCGATGTGGCAGCAATGCCTGGTGATTCTGGTGATCTTCGGCCTGGCGCAGTTGGTGCAGCTGTGGCTCAGCGCCCTCACCGGCAACCGTCAGCCGACGCTCGCGTTGGTGTTGCCCGCATTGGTCAGCGCCTTGCTCTGGCCGTGGGTGAGCTACGGGCTGCGCGGGTTGCGGTTGCGCTTGAAGATCAATTGAGTGGTTCAAGGAGCAGGCACTGCTCTGACCACGGCCAGAAGCAGAGCGTCGTGCATCGACAGCTTCCCCACTTGAGGAGTAGCGGTTCCGATACAACGCCTAAGCTTGTGATCACTGACACGGAGACGTCCCATGCCCCAACTCCTTCTCGCCTCCGGCTCCCCGCGCCGTCGTGAATTGCTGACGCAGATCGGCGTGCCGTTCACCACGCTCAGCGCCGATATCGACGAAACCCCTCTCAAAGACGAAACTCCGGCGGCCTATGTCGAACGGCTGGCCCGGGGCAAGGCTGACGCCGGGCTGCTGCAACTGGCCAACGACCCGGCGTACCCGACCGCTTGTGTCCTTGGCGCCGATACGGCGGTGGTCCTCGACGGGCGCATTCTCGGCAAACCGGTCGATGAAGCGGACGCATTGGCCATGCTCGCCGCGCTGTCCAATCGCGAGCATGAGGTGCTGACCGCCATTGCCGTGGTCGATGAGCAGCATTGTGAAACCCGCGTGGTTAGCAGCCGCGTGCGCTTTCGCACCCTATCCCCCGAAGAAGCCCGTGCCTACTGGGCCAGTGGCGAACCCCAAGACAAAGCGGGGAGCTATGGCATTCAAGGGTTGGGCGCCGTATTTGTCGAACATCTGAGCGGCAGTTATTCGGCCGTCGTCGGCCTGCCTTTGTGCGAAACCGCAGAAATTCTCCAGCGTTTTGGCATACCCTGCTGGCAATGCTTGGAAGGTGAAAAGCCATGAGTGAAGAAATTCTGATCAACATCACGCCGATGGAGTCGCGCGTGGCCGTCGTTGAGAACGGGGTTTTGCAGGAAGTCCATGTCGAAAGGACCCAGCGTCGCGGGATCGTCGGCAATATTTACAAAGGCAAAGTCGTGCGTGTACTGCCGGGCATGCAGGCAGCGTTCATCGACATCGGTCTGGACCGAGCAGCCTTCATTCACGCGTCGGAAATTTCCATGCGCGAAGGCCCGGCGGTGGAAACCATCAGTTCGCTGGTGCACGAGGGCCAGAGCCTGGTGGTGCAGGTCACCAAAGACCCGATCGGCAGCAAAGGCGCGCGCCTGACCACCCAGTTGTCCATCCCTTCCCGTTACCTTGTGTACATGCCACGCACGGCCCACGTCGGGATTTCCCTGAAGATCGAGGACGAAGTCGAGCGCGAGCGGCTCAAGCAAGTGGTCAGTGATTGCGTGGCCAAGGAAGGGATCAAGGAAAAAGGCGGGTTCATTCTGCGTACGGCCGCGGAGGGCGCTGGCGCCGATGAAATCATGATGGACATCCGCTACCTGCGCCGCCTGTGGGACCAGATCGGCGAGCAAATCAAAACCATCAGCCCGGCCAGCGTCATCTATGAGGACTTGGGTCTGGCCTTGCGTACCCTGCGCGATCTGGTCAGCCCACGCATTGAGAAAATTCGCATCGACTCGCGGGAAACCTTCCAGAAGACCACCCAGTTCGTGGCCGAGTTGATGCCGGAAATCGCCGACCGGCTGGAACATTACCCAGGCGAGCGACCGATTTTCGACCTGTATGGCGTCGAAGACGAAATCCAGAGAGCGCTGGACCGCAAGGTGCCGCTCAAGTCGGGCGGCTATCTGGTGATCGACCCGGCGGAAGCGATGACCACCATCGACGTCAACACCGGTGCCTTCGTCGGCCATCGCAACCTCGAAGAAACCATCTTCAAGACCAACCTCGAAGCGGCCACGGCCATCGCCCGGCAACTGCGACTGCGCAACATCGGCGGGATCATCATCATCGATTTCATCGACATGGAAGACGGTGAACACCAGCGCCAAGTGTTACGCACGCTGGAGAAACAGCTGGAGCGCGACCACGCCAAGACCAACATCATCGGCATCACCGAGCTGGGCCTGGTGCAAATGACCCGCAAGCGCACTCGCGAAAGTCTGGAACAGGTGCTGTGCGAACCGTGCAGCAGCTGTCAGGGGCGCGGCAAACTGAAAACCCCGGAAACCATCTGCTACGAGATTTTCCGCGAGATCCTGCGCGAGGCGCGGGCGTATCAAGCCGTTGGCTATCGGGTGCTGGCCAACCAGAAGGTGGTCGATCGACTGCTGGACGAAGAATCTGGCAATGTCGCCGAGCTTGAGGTGTTCATTGGCCGGACCATTCGTTTTCAGGTCGAAACCATGTATTCCCAGGAACAATACGACGTTGTGCTGCTCTGATTGGGCTCAAAACATTGCGAGCCGCCGCGCCATTCACCGCGCGGTGGTTGACCAGACAATAAGGCCTCTGACGGGCTGATGGCATGGATGCCTTTTAAAGAGAATTTTGCGTGGCGAATGAGCACTTCCCGGACATAACCGTCACCGCACGACTGAGTCGGATGCCATTGAAGGGCGCGCTGCAGGGAGGCGCAGCCATATGGAGCGCCTGACCCGATTCCTTGCCGCACTGACCCGTTGGGGCCTGAGCCTGTGTGCGCTGGTATTGGTGCTGATCGCGCTGTACGTCAGCGTCGGACGCCAGCTGGTGCCGATGGTCGCCGAATACCGGGCGGACGTAGAGAGCAAGGCGCAGGCCGCCGTGGGCATGCCAGTGAGCATCGGTCGGCTGGAAGGCAGCTGGAGCGGCTTTGCGCCGACTTTCACGGCGCGGGACGTGATGGTGGGGCAGGGGTCTGCAACGGTGCGTCTGGACCACGTGCGCGCGGTGCCGGATCTGTGGGCCAGCCTCAAGGCGTGGCAGGTCCGTATCGCGCGGCTCGAACTCGATGGCCTGCAACTGGGGCTCAAGGAAGACAAGAACGGCCATTGGGCGCTCCAGGGCGTGCCGCTGCCGAACGACACGCCGTTCGATCCCGAGCAAGTACTGAGAAACATGCAGATGATCTCGACGCTGTCGTTGTTCGACAGTCAGATCACCTTGCAGCCTTACGAACAGGCCCCGCTGACCCTGACCTACGCCAGCATGACCCTCAAGACCGGGCGCTTTCACCAGCGGCTCGATGCGCGCGTGACCCTGCCTGACGGCCAGCCGCTCTCGCTGAACGTGCGCTCGAAAATGCGTGCCGAGGCCTGGCGGGATGCTGAGGCCGAGGCTTATCTGAGCCTGCCGCAAAGCGAGTGGTCCAAGTGGCTGCCGAAAAGCGTGACGCGGGACTGGAAGATCAAGACCCTCAAGGCAGGCGGCGAATTCTGGCTGACGTGGGGCAAGGGCACGCTGCAATCCGCCGTGGCGCGGCTGAATGCGCCGCTCTTCAAGGGTGCGTACGCCGATCGCAAAGCTTCGAAGATCGACAACCTTGCGCTCAACGCCTGGTTCCAGCGTGACGGCACCGGCTTCGCGGTGTCGCTGAACTCATTGGCGATGGACATCGCGAGCAAGCGCTGGGAAAGCCGACTTCAGATCAAGCAAACCGCAGCGACATCCGACGCAGAAGAGCTCTGGCATCTACAGGCCGATCGGCTGGATCTGACGCCGGTGACGCCGCTGCTCGATTCGCTCGGGCCGCTGCCGGACAAATTGATGGAGGTGCTTGATCACCTGAAGGTCACCGGCGGCTTGCGCAACGTGCTGGTCGATTACCGACCGCAGACCGAAGGGGCGAAGCGCCTGAGCTTCGCTGCCAATCTGGACAAGGTTGGCATCAGCGCCTATCACGGGGCGCCAGCGGCTGGAAACGTCAGCGGCGCGATTAGCGGAGACTTGGGGCAGGGCGAGCTGCGGCTGAACACCGACGATTTCATGCTGCACCTCGACCCGATCTTCAAGAATCCGTGGAATTATCGCCATGCCGATGCGCGGCTGACTTGGGCGCTGGACGACCAGGGTTTCACGCTGATCGCGCCCTATATCAAGGTCGTCGGCGATGAGGGCAAGATTGCCAGCGATTTCCTGATCCGCTTGCATTTCGATCACACTCAGGAAGATTACATGGACCTGCGGGTCGGCCTGGTGGATGCCGACGGTCGCTACACGTCGAAATACTTGCCTGCCGTTTTGAGTCCGGCGCTGGACCATTGGCTGCGGACGGCGATCGTCAGCGGCAACGTCGATCAAAGCTTTTTCCAGTATCAAGGCTCGATCAACCACGACGCCCCGGATGTCGCGCGGGTCATCAGCCTGTTCTTCAAAGTGCGCAACGCTGAGCTGGCGTTCCAGCCGGGCTGGCCGTCACTGACGGGTGTCGATGGCAATGTGTTCGTCGAGAACAGCGGCGTGCGCATTCGCGCGACCAAAGGCAAATTGCTCGGTACGGACGTGTGCAACGTCGCAGTGGACGTGCCCCATGTCGCGTCCGGCCGGGCCAGCCATTTGCTGGTGGACGGCGACTTCAACGGCAGCCTGCAAGATGGCATGAAGATTCTTCAGGAAGCGCCGATCGGGACTGCCCAGACCTTCACGGGTTGGCAGGCCGAAGGGCCGCTTCAGGGGCATATCAACCTGGACATTCCGTTAGTCAAAGGCCAGGAGCCGAAGGTCGCCGTGGACTTCAACACCGACGGCGCGCGGCTACGGCTGCCGGATCCGGTGCTTGACCTGACCCAGCTCAAAGGCAATTTCCGCTTCGATTACGCCAAAGGCCTGAGCGGCAAGAACATCAAGGCCGTGGCGTTCGACAAACCCGTCAGCGCCGAAATCTTTGCCGAAGGCAAGCCGGGAGCGCCCATCACGCGGATCACGGCCAGCAGCCAGATCGCGACCAAGCGCCTTACGGACTGGCTGAGCGTCACCCAACCGCTGCCGATTTCAGGTGACCTCCCGTATCAGTTGCAACTGACGCTCAATGGCGCTGAAAGCCCGCTGTTGATCAATTCAAACCTCAAAGGGGTGGCGATTGACCTGCCTGCGCCGTTCGGCAAAACCGCCGATGAGACTCGCGACACCGATTTCCGCATGAACCTGCAGGGTGCCGAGCGGCGCATCGGCGTGGGCTACGGCAATCTGGCGAATTTTGCGTTTGCCGCGCCAGGCGGAAAATTTGCCGAGGGCCGGGGCGAACTGTTCATCGGCGACGGTGGGGCGATCGTGCCGGACGCCAAGGGATTGCGAGTGCGCGGATCGTTGTCCGAACTGGACATTGCGCCGTGGCAGGCGATGGTTCAGCGCTACGCCGGAAATGATCCGGGCGGCAGCGCCAAACAGCTGGTCAACAGCGTCGATCTGCAAATCGGCAAGCTGACCGCCATGGGCACAACGCTGGATCAGGCCGATGTGCAGCTCAAACGCAGCGACGCCAGCTGGTCAGTGTCGCTGGACAGCCCAAAAATCAAAGGCACGGCTACGCTGCCGGACAATCAGGCGATTCCTGCGGACATCAGCTTGCTGTACGTGCGTTTGCCAGCGCCCGATCCGAATGCCGCCGTGGTCGAGAACGCTCCCGATCCGCTGGCGGACGTCGATCCGCACACCATTCCGGCGATGAACATCAAGATCACCCAGCTGTTTCAGGGCGATCAATTGGTCGGCGCGTGGTCGTTGAAGGCTCGGCCCACTGCTGCGGGGCTTCAGCTGAACGACATGGACCTCGGGCTGAAGGGCATTTCGCTGGTGGGTAACGGCGGCTGGGAAGGCACGCCGGGTGCCACCAGCAGTTGGTTCAAAGGCCAAGTGGCGGGGAAAAACCTCGCAGACGTGCTTAAAGCGTGGGGCTTCGCGCCGACGGTCACCAGTCAGGAATTCGAGATGAACGCCGATGGGCGCTGGCCGGGTTCGCCTGCCTGGGTCGGGCTCAAGCGCTACTCCGGCAGCCTGGACGCCACGCTCAAGAACGGGCAGTTCGTCGAAGTGGAAGGGGGCGCGCAGGCGCTGCGGGTGTTCGGCCTGCTCAACTTCAATTCCATCGGCCGCCGTTTGCGCCTTGACTTCTCGGACCTGCTGAACAAAGGCCTGAGTTACGACCGGGTCAAAGGCCTGTTGGTCGCCAGTGATGGCGTCTACGTCACTCGCGACCCGATCACCATGATTGGCCCGTCGAGCAATCTGGAGCTCAATGGCACGCTGGACATGGTGCGTGACCGGGTCGATGCCAAATTGCTGGTGACCCTGCCGGTGACCAACAACCTGCCGATTGCCGCGCTGATCGTCGGTGCGCCGGCCATTGGTGGCGCGCTGTTCCTGGTCGACAAACTGCTGGGCGACCGCGTCGCACGTTTTGCCAGCGTGCAATACAAAGTCGAAGGCCCGTGGAAAGAGCCCAAAATCACCTTCGATAAGCCGTTCGAAAAGCCGCAGTAGGCAGAAGCGATTGGCCTCCATCATGAATTGGGCTGATACATGGCCTGTAGGAGTGAGCTTGCTCGCGATAGCGTCCCATCAGCCGACATAATCGTCACAGATACATCGGATCGCGAGCAAGCTCACTCCTACAGCGAACATCGTGCTTCGTCTGGAGTACAGTGCAGTTCTATCGATCAAGGAGCGTTTCATGTCCTTCGCAGTGATTCAGATGGTCAGTCAGAGCGATGTCGAGGGCAATCTCGTTCAGGCGCGCAAGTTGTTGGAGCAGGCCGCTGCGTCGGGCGCGAAACTGGCGGTGCTGCCGGAAAACTTCGCCGCGATGGGCCGTCGTGACATCGCGGCCATCGGTCGTGCCGAGGCACTGGGCGAAGGTCCGATCCTGCCATGGTTGAAACTTGCCGCTCGCGACCTCACGTTATGGATTGTCGCCGGGACCGTGCCGCTGCCGCCGAAAGATCGGCCGGAGGGCAAAGTCACGGCGTGTTCGTTGTTGATCGACGATCAAGGCGAACAGGTGGCGCGTTACGACAAGCTGCACCTGTTCGACGTGGACGTCGCCGATGCGCGCGGGCGGTATCGCGAGTCTGACGATTATGCGCATGGCAACAACGTCGTGGTCGCCGATACGCCTGTTGGAAAACTGGGGTTGAGCGTGTGTTACGACCTGCGCTTCCCCGAGCTGTACACCGCCCTGCGTGAAGCGGGCGCCGAATTGATTACCGCGCCGTCTGCATTCACCGCCGTCACCGGCGCGGCGCACTGGGACATCCTGCTGCGTGCGCGGGCCATCGAAACCCAGTGCTACGTGCTGGCGGCCGCGCAGGGCGGGGTTCATCCGGGGCCAAGGGAAACATTTGGACACGCGGCGATCATAGATCCATGGGGCCGCGTGCTGGCCGAGCAGGCACAGGGTGAAGCGGTGCTGCTCGCCGAGCGAGACAGTGACGAACAAGCGTCCATACGGGCGCGAATGCCGGTGACGAATCATCGGCGATTTTTTTCGCAGGACGCCGTGCGGCCTGCCAACACCCCGGAGTGAATATGAGCGACTTGTCCTCTGTCAGCGAACACCTTCTGGCGCCAGGCGGCCTGAGCATCGACAGCCTGCAATCGGTGCTGGGTGAGCTTGCCGGTCCCGGAATCGACGCCGCTGACTTGTATTTCCAGGGCCAGATTTCCGAGTCCTGGGCGCTGGAAGACGGCATCGTCAAGGAAGGCAGCTTTAACCTCGATCAAGGCGTTGGCGTGCGCGCCCAGTCCGGTGAAAAGACCGGCTTCGCCTACAGCAACGCGATCACCCCGGACGCATTGAGCCAGGCTGCCCGCGCTGCTCGCTCGATCTCCCGCGCCGGTCAGAATGGCCGCGTGCAAGCCTTCACCACTCAGGACGTAACCCAACTGTACGCGCCGGACAATCCGCTGGAAGTCCTGACCCGGGCTGAGAAAGTCGAATTGCTCAAACGCATCGACGTCGCCACCCGTGCGCTGGACCCACGTATTCAGCAGGTCACCGTGAGCATGGCCGGGGTTTGGGAGCGCATTCTGGTGGCGTCCACCGATGGCGGCCTGGCCGCCGACACCCGTCCGCTGGTTCGCTTCAACGTCAGCGTGATCGTCGAACAGAACGGCCGTCGCGAACGTGGCGGGCATGGCGGCGGCGGGCGTACCGACTACCGCTATTTCCTCAATGAAGACCGCGCCATGGGCTATGCCCGGGAGGCGCTGCGTCAGGCCTTGGTCAACCTCGAAGCGATTCCGGCACCGGCGGGCACGCTGCCAGTGGTGCTGGGTTCGGGCTGGTCCGGCGTGCTGTTGCACGAAGCCGTGGGCCATGGCCTGGAAGGCGATTTCAATCGCAAGGGCAGTTCGGCCTACAGCGGTCGCATGGGCGAAATGGTGGCCTCCAAGCTGTGCACCATCGTCGATGACGGCACCCTGGCCGGGCGTCGGGGTTCGCTGAGCGTCGATGACGAAGGCACCCCAACCGAATGCACCACGCTGATCGAAAATGGCGTCCTCAAGGGTTACATGCAGGACAAGCTCAACGCGCGGCTGATGGGTGTTGCGCGCACCGGCAACGGTCGTCGCGAATCCTATGCGCACCTGCCGATGCCCCGCATGACCAACACCTACATGCTCGGGGGGCAGAGCGACCCTGCAGAAATCATCGCGTCAGTGAAAAAGGGCATCTACTGCGCCAACCTCGGCGGCGGTCAGGTGGACATCACCAGCGGCAAGTTTGTTTTTTCCACCAGCGAGGCCTATTTGATCGAGGACGGCAAAATCACCGCGCCGGTCAAAGGCGCGACGTTGATCGGCAACGGCCCGGAGTGCATGAGCCGAGTATCGATGGTCGGCAACGATCTGTCGCTGGACAGCGGCGTGGGCACCTGCGGCAAGGATGGGCAATCGGTGCCGGTAGGCGTGGGTCAGCCAACGTTGAAGATCGACGCGATCACTGTGGGTGGCACAGGGTCGTAAGCGAGGAATGCAGCACTGTGGGAGTGAGCTTGTTCGCGATTGCGGAATGTCAGACGCTTGATTTGAAAATGACACACCGTAATCGCGAGCAAGCTCACTCCTACAGATGGGAGCGATCCGCGCCGCGGGTAGCGGGGCAGAATTAACGCAATCCGCGCTTGGTTTCGTCCAGATCGCGGATGTATTTGAAGATTTTGCGTGTCGCGGTCGGGGCCTTGTTTTGCCGGGCCTCGTGCTGAGCGTGACGGATCAGCGAACGCAAATGCTGGCGGTCGGCTTCCGGGTACTCATTGACGAACTGTTCAAGGACGTCGTCAGTGCCGCCGACCAGGCGATCACGCCAGCGCTCGAGATTGTGAAAGCGCTCGTTGTACTGGCGCGTGGAGGCGTCGAGTTGATCGAGCAGAACCAGGATCTCATCCAGGTTCTGATCGCGCATCAGCCGGCCAATGAACGAAATGTGGCGCTTACGCGCGATGTGCGCGGTGTGCTTGGGGGCATCGGCCAGGGCCCGACGCAACTCGTCGGTCAACGGCAGTTTGGCCAGCACATCGGGCTTGAATGTCGTTAAGCGTTCACCCAGTTCGACCAGCGCGTGGAGCTCTCGCTTGACCTGAGTTTTGCTTTTCTCTCCTTCGAAGGAGTCGTCGTAAGAATCAACCATGGGGGCAGTCCGCAAATAAACGCCGCCATGATAACCAGTCAGGGACCAAATGTCCGGCCTGGCTGCCGAAATCGGAATTTGATGGAGTAAGTCATGAGTGCATCAGAAAGCGTCGGTCCGCAGGCCCTCCCGGCACTGCAACAGCAGGTCGAGCAGATCGTCGCCGAAGCCAAACGCCAGGGCGCGACCGCCTGCGAAGTGGCGGTGTCTGTGGACCAGGGGCTGTCGACGTCGGTTCGTCAGCGCGAAGTCGAAACTGTCGAGTTCAACCGCGATCAAGGCTTCGGCATCACCTTGTATGTCGGCCACCGCAAAGGCTCGGCCAGCACGTCGGCCAGCGGCCCGGACGCCATTCGCGAAACGGTCGCAGCGGCGTTGGCCATCGCCAAACACACGTCTGAAGATGAAAGTTCGGGCCTGGCCGATGCTGCGTTGATGGCCAAGGAACAGCCGGATTTCGACCTGTTCCACCCTTGGAACATCACACCGGAAGAGGCCATTGAGCGCGCATTGATCTGCGAAGCGGCGGCATTCGACGCCGACAGTCGGATCAAAAACGCAGACGGCACCACTCTCAACGTGCATCAGGGATGCCGCGTGTACGGCAACAGCCACGGCTTCATCGGTGGTTATGCCTCAACGCGTCATAGCCTGAGTTGCGTGATGATTGCCGAAAAAGACGGCCAGATGCAGCGCGATTACTGGTACGACGTCAACCGTCAAGGCGAGCTGCTGATGGACGCAACACTCATCGGTCAGAAAGCCGCCGAGCGCGCCGCGAGCCGTCTGGGCGCACGCCCGGTGCCGACTTGCGAAGTGCCGGTGCTGTTTTCCGCTGAACTGGCGGGTGGCTTGTTCGGCAGCTTTTTGGGGGCGATTTCCGGGGGCAACCTGTACCGCAAATCGTCGTTCCTCGAAGGCGCGATGGGTCAACGGCTGTTTCCGGAATGGATGACCATCGACGAGCGTCCTCACCTGCGCGGCGCCATGGGCAGCGCGGCCTTCGACGGCGACGGCCTGGCCACGTACGCCAAGCCGTTCGTCGAAAATGGTGATCTGGTTTCCTACGTACTCAGCACTTACTCGGGCCGCAAGCTTGGCCTGCCAAGCACCGCCAACGCAGGCGGCGTGCACAACCTGTTCGTCTCCCACGGCACTGAAGACCAGGCCGCGCTGATTCGCCGCATGGGGCGTGGATTGCTGGTCACCGAGCTGATGGGTAGCGGACTGAATATGGTCACCGGCGATTATTCCCGTGGCGCGGCGGGCTTCTGGGTCGAGAACGGCGAGATTCAATTCCCGGTTCAGGAAGTGACCATTGCCGGCAACATGCGCGACATGTTCAAACAAATCGTCGCCGTTGGCAGCGATCTTGAGCTGCGCAGCAACATCCGCACGGGGTCGGTGTTGATCGAGAAGATGATGGTGGCGGGGAGCTGATTTTCCCAGCTTCATAGCATCACCCCAAAGGCCTGTCCCGGTTTCGGTGCAGGCTTTTTTGCTTTCTACATAACTCGACACACCGCTGAACCTTGTGGGAGCCGGCTTGCTGGCGAAAGCAGTAGATCAGTCGCCTCATCTGCCATTGACCCACCGCATTCGCCAGCAAGCCGGCTCCCACAAGGTGCAGATGTCAATCCAATGTCGGGGTTGTTTTGATTCTTAAACTCATTTAATAATGAATCTCATTCGTTAAGTGAGCCTGAGGTCATGCCGACCGTTTTGCACGAGTCCCCTTATCTGGAAAACTGGCGCGCGCTGAGTCTGCGGATTCGCTGCGCTTTCCATCCCAACGAGCCCCGTGCCAGCGAGCATTACCTCGCCGAAGGCCGCTACCTTGCGCGCTTCACTGCAACCCCGCACGTGCTGATCGCCGAAAGCACCTTTCGGCTGCTGATTGACACTGCCCATGACACCGCGTTGCCCTGGCATTGGCGCTCCCTGTGTCTGGATCAGGCCTGGCGCCCGTTACGGGATTTGCAGGCGCTCGCCCATTCCCCGCTTCAACGCCAGCGCTGGCAGGCTTTCGCTCATCAATTGGCGACCTGCGTGCTGCAGCCCTCGATTTCGCTCGCTGAACTGACGCAAGGATCTGCCGATGAACCCTACCGGTCTTGAACGCGACTTCATGGCGCCTTTTCCGGTGGACGTATTCCGGAAGCGCCCGCGCATCAACCCAAAAAGCTCACCGCTGGCGGCATTGCAACGCCTGCGATCACTCACGTAACCGACCGAGGAGACGCGCCATGGAGCATTGGAAAAGCACCATTCTGAAAGGCAATAGCTGCTTCAACCGTGGCGATTTGGTCGACGCCCGCGAACTCTATCTGCAAGCCCTGGCCCTTGCCCAAGTGCTGCTGGAACGTTGGAAAGACCCCGACGAAGCGGTGGCGGCGTTCGTGATTTCCCACCACAACCTGGCCGATCTGCATCTGAGCCTGAACCAACCGGAAGAAAGTGCCGAATACCTGTGCTCGGCGCACCAACGGCTGCTCCACGTGATCCAGAACCCGCGCCTGACCCCGGCGCTGCGTCAGGCTGCGTTCCGTCACAGCAACAAGACCTACAGCGAACTGTTGGGCTTCATCGGCGAACACGGTGAATACCCACGCACTCACCGACTGCTCAACAGCAGCGGCGAACACTCACGCTCGGCGCTACAGCGCAACGCGGCTGCCGCCGGCACCTTGTCCTTTGGAGTCCATTGATATGCCGTATACCTTGCCAGCCTTGCCCTACGCCTACGATGCCCTTGAACCGCACATCGATGCGCAGACCATGGAAATTCACTACACCAAGCACCACCAGACCTACATCAACAACCTCAACGCAGCCGTCGAGGGCACCGAATACGCCGAATGGCCCATTGAGACGCTGGTCGCCAGCGTCGGCCAACTGCCGGAAAAACTGCGCCCGGCGGTGATCAATCAGGGCGGCGGTCACGCCAACCATTCGCTGTTCTGGGAGGTCATGAGCCCCAACGGCGGTGGCCTGCCCAGCGGTGCGCTGGCCAAAGCCATCGACGAACAACTGGGCGGCATCGACGCTTTCAAAGAGGCGTTCACCAAAGCCGCACTGACCCGTTTTGGCAGCGGCTGGGCCTGGCTGAGCGTCACACCCGAGAAAAAACTGGTGGTCGAGAGCAGCGGCAATCAGGACAGCCCACTGATGAACGGCAACACGCCGATCCTCGGGCTGGACGTCTGGGAACACGCCTACTACCTGCGCTACCAGAACCGTCGCCCGGAATACATCTCAGCGTTCTACAACGTCGTGAACTGGGACGAAGTCGCCAAGCGCTACGCGGATGCGTTGATCTGATTTTCAATAATAAAAAGTAGACGATTTATGCCTTCGGATTTACTCACCCTCAGCAGCGGACGACTGTTTCGTCTGGCCATCGGTTCGGTGTTGCTTTTGGTTGGCACCGGGCTGCTCATCGCCCAAGGGCTGACGTGGCTGAGCCTCGAGCCCCGCATGCTGAGGGCGCTGGAAGGTGGGGCGTTATGTGCACTGGGCACGGCGCTCGGTGCGGTGCCGGTGTTAGTGATTCGTGGGATGCCGGTGAAGGTGTCCGACGGGTTGCTGGGTTTCGGCGCGGGGATCATGCTCGCGGCGACCGCGTTTTCGTTGATTGTGCCAGGCTTGAGCGCGGCACACGATCTGGGCTTTTCGCCTTGGGGCGCGGGTGCGCTGGTCAGTGGCGGCATTCTGGTCGGGGCGGTGGGGTTGTTCATCGTCGACACGCTGGTGTCGCGCGACCCGCAACTGTCTGAGGCCTCGGACAAGCCGGCGATCCCGTCGAATATCTGGCTGTTCGTGATCGCGATCATCGCGCATAACATTCCGGAAGGCATGGCGGTGGGCGTGTCGGCAGGGGGCGGCCTGGCCCATGCCGATAGCCTGGCGATGGGTATCGCGTTGCAAGACGTGCCGGAAGGGCTGGTGATCGCGCTGGTCCTTGCGACGGCGGGGATGTCCCGTCTGAATGCGTTTCTGATCGGCGCGGCATCGGGGCTCGTGGAACCGGTGTTCGCCGTGCTCTGTGCCTGGCTGGTGGAAATCGCTGCGTTGCTGTTGCCCGTGGGTCTCGCCCTGGCGGCCGGAGCGATGCTGCTGGTGGTGACTCATGAAATCATCCCCGAATCCCGCCGTAACGGGCACGGCAAAATCGCCAGCTTCGGGCTGCTGGTCGGGTTTTGTCTGATGATGGTGATGGACACGGCGCTGGCCTGACAGATTAATCGAGTCAACGTTCTGTGGGCGTGAGCTTGCTCACGAAGACTGAGCTCCAGGCGCTACATCCTCTAAGGGCGTGACGCCATTCGTGAGCAAGCGCACTCCCACAGGCGTTTACCTGGCCGGCGTCTGTTGAGTTTTTTCGATTCGAGACACGGTCGCCGTATCCGGCTTGCCCCCGAAAAACCCGTCGATGACTTCCTGAAATACCCCAGGCTGCGGGGCGACACGGGCAAACAGCGTCATGCTCGAACGCAACTTCACGTCATCCGGCGCGCCCATGATCTCGGTGGCACTGCGATGCTTCCACTGTAATAACGCGCGACAGCAGCTTTCCAGCCGAGCGCCCAGACTGGGGTGATGAAGGTAGGCCAGCGCCTCTTCGCGTCCGGAAATGCCATAGCGCTGCGCCATCTCGCTATGCCCCAGGCCCTTCAACTGGGGAAAGATGAACCACATCCAGTGACTGCGCTTGCGCCCGTTACGCAACTCCGACAGGGCGCGCTCGAAGATGGGCTCCTGTGCATCGAGAAAACGTTGCAGATCGTATTCGTCGTTCATGTCGAAGTCTCCCGCATCGTTCCGCCATGGTTGGCGAGGCATAACGTGTATGACTGCGGTGAGTCGCAGGGTTCCGAGGGATTCAACCTTATTGTCCGCAGGGGAATAAAAACCCTTATAATCCTGCGCCTATTTTTCCTGATGCGAGAATCGCCGTGAGCTTACCGCCGTGCCCCAAATGCAATTCCGAATACACCTACGAGGACGGCACCCAGTTCGTCTGCCCGGAATGCGCCCACGAGTGGTCGGCCGACGGCGCGGCTGACGCCAGCGACGACGTGAAAATCATCAAAGATGCGGTGGGCAATACGCTGCAAGACGGCGACACCGTCACCGTCATCAAAGACCTGAAAGTCAAAGGCTCGTCGCTGGTGGTCAAGGTCGGCACCAAAGTCAAAAACATCCGCCTTGTCGACGGCGATCACGACATCGACTGCAAAATCGACGGCATCGGCGCCATGAAGCTGAAGTCGGAGTTCGTCAAGAAGGGCTGACCTCCCGGCTGAGGTGCAACGCCTGTGAGAGCCGCCTTGGTGGCGAAAGCCGTGAGTCAGTCGACTCCTTTGTATCTGACCCAGCGCTTTCGCCAGCAAGCCGGCTCCCACAACGTCGGTTGCAGATTTTATGACCTCTGCAAAGCTCCTGCGGGAGCCGCCTTGGTGGCGAATGCGCGCATCAGAGTACTGGGAAGAAAACGCGGCGTTCGACGCCATGCATATCCTCTGTAGGCGCGTGGCTTGTCCCGCGATCTGCCGGGGACCGGCAGCAACCCCTAACCATGCATTGTGTCCGGTACACCGCGTTTGCAGGTTTTACGACGGGTTCCCCGCCGATCGCGGGACAAGCCACGCTCCTACAGATTACTGCCGACTCAACACGGCAAATTCATCCCGAACGTGTTCTCCCCCCGCTCGCTGCGCGCAAATACGGTACCGCCGTGCATCAGTGCAATCGCTTTGACGATCGCCAGCCCCAGTCCATGATTCGCGCCGCTGTTGCTGCGTGAGGCGTCGACCCGGTAGAACCGTTCGAAGAGTTTCGGCAGGTGTTCACCGGAAATCTGCGCGCCGGGATTGGTCACTCCGATGCTCACATGGTCCCCCTCATTCAGAATGTCCACATGAATGACCTGTCCCGGCGAGGTGTGCTGTACGGCGTTGTGCAGCAGGTTGATCAGCGCGCGGCGCAGGTGGGCTTTTTCGATGGGGGCGCTGGCATCGCCGCGCACCTGAACCTGCACCTGAGCGTCTTCGAGGATAAAGTCCAGATAATCCAGGGTCGTCGCCACTTCCTCGGCCAACGACGCTTCGGTCAATGCCGTGGCCTTGCTGCCTTGGTCGGCACTGGCCAAAAACAGCATGTCGTTGATGATCGAGCGCAGCCGCTCCAGCTCTTCAAGGTTGGATTGCAGCACTTCGAAATAATGCTCGGCGGACCGCCCTCGGGTCAGCGCGACTTGGGTCTGGCCGATGAGGTTGGTCAGCGGCGAGCGCAGTTCGTGGGCAACGTCGGCGTTGAACGATTCCAGCCGAGAATACGCGTGCTCGACCCGTTCCAGCGTCGAGTTGAAGGAGGTCACGAATTGATCCAGTTCGGGCGGCAGCGATGACAATTGCAGCCGACCCGACAACCGCGGCGGCGCCAGCTTGCGGGCTTCCAGCGAGAGGTTGAGCAGCGGCTTGAGACCGATGCGCGCCACCCAGTAACCCAAGGCCGATGCCAGGGCGATGCCGATGGCGGCCAGACTGATCAACGCGATCAGCAGCGAATGCTGGGTTTGCCAGAACGTCTCGGTGTCGATGGCGGTGAGGAAGCGCAGGGGAGGGCGCTGGTCCTTCGCCGGAAACTCGCTGACCAGTACTTTGAACGGGTAATCGTGGTCGTTCAGGTTCAGGTCGCGCATGCCCAACGGACCTTTGGCGAAGGCGCGAATCTGGGCGTCGGGGTTGCCGAACTCGTAGGTTGGGTTATCGCTGACGACCCAGAAGCGCAAACGCTTGTCCTCTTCGCTGAGGAGTCTGAGCTTGGTGCTGAGTTTGCCCCAATGCTCCAGGTCACCGAAGCGCTGAACCTGCGACTCCAGCACGCTGTAACGCGCATCGACTTCGGCCTCCGGCAGCAGGCCCAGGCCTTTGTCCACTTGCAAATACAACGCCCAGCCGATCAGCAGAAACACCAGCAGCGCCACGAGGGCGAACATGCCACTCAGGCGCAGGGCGATGGAGTTACTCGCCACGACGGCTCTCCAAGACGTAACCCATGCCACGAATGGTGTGCAGCAATTTCTGTTCGAACGGCCCGTCCAGCTTGGCGCGCAGGCGTTTGATCGCAACCTCGACGACATTGGCGTCGCTGTCGAAATTGATGTCCCAGACCATTTCGGCAATCGACGTCTTGGAAAGGATTTGCCCCTGTCGCCGGGCCAGCACGCTGAGCAGCGAGAACTCCTTGGCCGTTAAGTCCAGACGCGAGCCGGAGCGCGTAGCCTTGCGACTGATGAGATCGATCCACAGGTCAGCGATGCTGATCTGCACTGGCTCGTGGCCACCGCTGCGCCGGGTCAACGCTTGCAGGCGCGCCACCAACTCCAGAAAGGAAAACGGCTTGCCGAGATAATCATCGGCCCCTTCGCGCAGGCCGCGAATGCGGTCGTCGACGTTTTCCCGGGCGGTGAGCATGATCACCGGGGTCTGCTTGCGCGCACGCAGGGCACGCAACACGCCATAACCGTCGAGGCCGGGCAGCATGACGTCGAGGATGATCACCGCGTAATCGCTTTCCAACGCCATGTGCAAGCCTTCAATCCCTTCCCGGGCAACGTCCGTGGTGTACCCCTGTTCGGTCAGACCCCGGTGCAGGTAGTCAGCAGTTTTTTCTTCGTCTTCGATAATCAGGACACGCATGGGTGCATTCTCAAGGCTGCGGTGCTCGCGACGGTGCTGCTCACTTTTCGGCGACGAGCAACGCTGCCGTTTTCTTGTTCGTTGAAGGTGCGGTGGGTGTCACGGTCGGATGCCTGCGGTGGAAGATTCGTTCCAGCTGCAGGTAGATGACCGGCGTGGTGAACAGCGTCAGCGCCTGACTCACCAGCAAGCCGCCCACCACCGCGATGCCCAACGGCTGACGCAGCTCTGCACCCACACCATAGCCAAGCATCAGCGGCAGGGCACCGAGCAAGGCTGCCAACGTGGTCATGATGATCGGCCGGAAACGCGTCACGCAGGCTTCATAAATAGCGTCGTGCGGCGACAGGCCGCGCTGGCGTTGCCCCTCCAGCGCGAAGTCCACCAGCAGGATGCCGTTCTTCTTGACGATGCCGATCAGCAACACGATGCCGATCAGGCCCATGATCGAGAAATCCTGACCCATCAACCACAGCAGCAACAGCGCACCGATACCCGCCGAAGGTAGGGTCGAAATGATCGTCAGCGGGTGAACGAAGCTTTCGTACAGCACGCCGAGGATGATGTACACCGCCACCAGCGCCGCCAGAATCAGCCACGGCTGGTTGGCCAGCGAACTCTGGAAGGCCTGAGCTGCGCCCTGAAAATTGCCGATGATCGAGGATGGCATGCCGATTTCGGTCTTCGCTTGATCGAGGATCTGCACTGCGTCACCCAGCGCCACGCCTGCCGACAGGTTGAACGACAGATTCGCCGCCGGGAACATGCCGTCGTGGGCGATCGACAGCGGCCCCATCTTCGGCGCACCGACCTTGGCCAGCGCCGACAGCGGCACCATGTCGTTGGTCAGCGGCGAGCGCAGGTAGAAGTAATTCAGGCTCTCGGCCTTGCCGCGCTGCGACGGGTCGAGTTCGAGGATGACTTTGTACTGGTTGATGTCGGTCTGGTATTCGTTGATCTGTCGCTGACCGAAGGCGTCGTACAGGGCCTGATCGACGTCCGCCGTGGTCAGGCCAAAACGCGCGGCGGCGCTGCGGTCGATGTCCAGATGCGTGACGCTGCCCCCCAGTTGCAGGTCGTTGGACAGGTCACGAAACGCCGGGATCGATTTCAGTTTTTCCGTGAGCTTTTGCGTCCATTCGTTGAGCAGGGCACCGTTGTTGCTCTTCAGCACATATTGATACTGCGCGCGGCTCGGGCCGGAACTCAGGTTGATGTCCTGACCGGCGCGCAGGTACAGCACGATGCCCGGAATTTTCGCCAGTTTGGGGCGGATGCGGTCAATGAACTGGCTCGCCGACACGTCGCGGTCCTCACGGTCTTTCAGCGCGATCCACACCCGGCCGTTGGCGATGGTCTGGTTGCTGCCGCTGACGCCCACCGAGTGCGAGAAGGCTTTGACGGCCGGGTCGGCACCGATGATCTTCGCCAACTGTTTGTGTTTCTCGACCATGTCCGGGTAGGAAATGTCCGCAGCCGCTTCGCTGGTGCCTAGCACCATGCCGGTGTCCTGAACCGGGAAGAAGCCCTTGGGAATCAGCACATAGCCCGCCACAGCCAGCACCAGGGTCAGGCCGAAGATACCCAGCATCAGACGCTGATGGGCAAGCGCGTAACGTACGCCGCGCGCGTAATGCGCCAGCAGGCGCTCGCCGAAGCCGGGGTTGGCGTGGGCATCATGTTTCGGCGCGCGCATGAACAGCGCCGCCAGCGTCGGCGCGAGGGTCAGTGACACCATCACCGAAATCAGAATGGTCGATGTCGCCGTTAGCGCGAATTCCTTGAACAATCGCCCGACCACGCCGCCCATGAATAGCAGCGGGATGAACGCGGCAATCAACGAGAAACTGATCGACACCACGGTAAAGCCAATCTCACCGGCGCCTTTGATCGCGGCCTCGCGCATGCTTTCGCCCGCTTCGAGGTGTCGGTGAATGTTTTCCACCACCACGATGGCGTCGTCCACCACAAAGCCGACCGCCACCACGATCGCCACCAGCGTCAGGTTATTGAGGCTGAAACCGAGGACGTACATCAGCGCGAAACTGGCCACCAGCGACACACCAAGCACAGCGGTCACGATCAGGGTGGCCGAGAGTTGACGCAGAAACAGCGCCATCACCGCGATCACCAGCACGATGGCGATCAAAAGCGTCATTTCCACTTCGTGCAGCGAGGCCCGAATGGTTTTGGTGCGGTCGCTGAGTACCATAACCTCCACCGACGCCGGGAGCATTTCCTGCAAACGCGGCAACTCGCCGAGCACCCGATCCACGGTCTCGACAATGTTGGCGCCGGGCTGCCGGAAGACCACGATGTTCACGCCTTGCTGATCCCCGGACCAGGCGTTGACGTAAGCGTTTTCTGCGCCATCGACGACTTTCGCCACATCGCGCAGGTGAACCGGGGCGCCGTCTTTGTAGGAAACGATCAGCTGATCGTAATCCTTTGCGCGAAACAGCTGGTCGTTGGACGCGAGCGTCGAGACGCTGTCTTTGCCGTACAAGGCCCCTTTGGCCAGGTTGAGGCTGGTCTGTTGCAGTGCAACCCGTAGATCGGCAAGGGTCAGCCCGATGGACGCGAGTTTATCTGACGAGGCCTGCACGCGAATGGCGGGGCGTCGCTGGCCGGTGATCGCGACTTGGCCGACACCGTTGATCTGACTCAACTGACGGGCGAGAAGGGATTCAGTGACATCGCTCAGTTCGGTGGCAGGCATCAGGTTAGAACTGACGCTGAGGATCAGCACGGGGCTGTCCGCCGGATTGACTTTGCGCCAGGTCGGCGCCGTCGGCAGGTCTTTGGGCAGTCGCCCCGACGCGGTATTGATGGCAGCTTGCACTTCTTGCGCAGCGGTGTCGATACTCTTGTTCAGCACGAATTGCAGGGTCAGGTTGGTCGAGCCCAACGCGCTGCTGGATGTCATTTGAGTCATGCCGGGAATGGCACTGAACTGCACTTCCAGCGGCGTGGCCACCGAGGACGCCATGGTTTCCGGGCTGGCCCCGGGCAACGTGGCCGAGACCTGAATCGTCGGAAATTCCGCTTCCGGCAGCGGCGCCACCGGCAGGCGCGGGAAGGCGATGCAACCCAGTAGCACCAGCGCGAAGGTCAGCAGAACCGTGGCGATCGGGTGATTCACGCACCACGCGGAAATCGAACCGTGGCCCTTCATTTCGCGGCTCCCGCCGCGCCCGTGGCAGCATCGGCCAAGGTGTCCACCGGCTGCGCCTTAATCACTTCGATGCGCGCGCCGTTTTTCAGCCGCGACTGGCCATCGCTGACCAACACGTCATCGGCATTGACGCCACTGATCAGAGTCAGATCGCTGTCCTGATACAGCACCTTTACCGGGACCACCTCAACGACATCGCCCTTCACGCGGTACACGTAGTGCTGGTCGATGCCCCGTTGCACCACCTGGGGCGGCACCTTCAATGCATCGCGGTCGATGGCGGTCTGAATGCGTACGGTGACCAACTGACCGGGCCAGAGTTTTTCGGCCGCGTTATTGAACACGGCTTTGGCGCGGATGGTGCCCGTGGTGGCGGTCACCTGATTGTCAATCAACGTCAGTTTGCCCTCGCCCAAAAGCGTGCCTGTCGCACCTTCGCCCATGTACGCATTGACTTTGGCGGGATCAGGCGATGCCAACAGGTCGTGCAACGTCGGAAGCATCTGTTGCGGCAGTGAAAACTCCACCGACACCGGGTCGATCTGGGTCACTGAAAACAGGCCGGTGGCATCGCTCACCCGTAGGAAGTTGCCTTCATCCACGTTGCGAATGCCGACGCGCCCTGTCACCGGGGAGCGAATCTGCGTGAAAGACAGTTGAACCTGCGAAGCGTTGATCGAGGCCTGATTGCCCAGCACCGTGGCCTTCAACTGATTGACCAGCGCCTGCTGCTGATCGAATTGCTGCCTGGAAATGCTGTTGTCGACGGTCAGCAGCTTGTAGCGTTTGAGGTCCACCTCTGCCACGTCCAGCTGCGCCTGGCTCTGGCTCAACTGCGCCTTGGCCTGTTCGAGGGCTGCGCGAATGGAGCGGTCGTCGATAGTGGCCAGCAAATCGCCGGTCTTGACCTGCTGCCCTTCCTTCACCGCCAGTCGGGTCAGGATGCCGTCGACCTGGGTGCGAATCACCACGCTCTGCAGCGAGAGCACCGAGCCGATGCCGGTCATGTAACGGGGCACGTCCTGCCTGACCACATGAATGACCTGAACGGGCACTGCCGTTGGAGCACTGACTTTTTTCTCCACAGGACGTTTGACTGCCCAGATGCCGACCGCAACCAGCACCACAAGAACAGCAACGCCTAGCACAGATTTTTTACGGTTGGGCATACAGATATAACGCCAGCGAAAAAGTGAGAAACGGACAATTGACCGCTTCTTTATAAACCTTCGACCCGGTCAGCAGAATGACTGCTGCCTGTCAATATTGTCAGCTGCAGAAGGGCGGAGCATGAAGTTGCATCAAGAAAGCGCATCAGATGGCGATAACAAAGGGAGGGAAGGGAATATTCCTACAAACAAGTGCCCAAACGTTGGTCCATTGTCGGTGACTCGACTTAACTGTGACAGGCGGGACATCACTCCGGAGTGTAGCGATGAACAGTAAAAAGACAGTTTCGACGCTTTTTTCTATCGCGTTTATCGGGGCTTTCATGCTGTCTGGCGCAGCGGCCTCTGCACAAGGAAGTGCCCTCATGTTTCACGGACAGCTTGTCAACGGGGGATGCGAAGCGAAAGTGTCCATGGCGCCAAGTCAACTGCACGATCGCAAGTCCTTGACCGTGAATGCCGGTCTCACCCTGGGGCTGGTCAATCATGACGACGCCTGTGAGGGTGCCGCGGTGCCGGTATCCATGGCGTATGTCGAGCAGATCCCGGCCGCGGCCGGTGCGCACAGTGGGGTCGTGACCCTGACCTATCAATAACGGCGGCGAACGCGCCAGATCCTGACTTCGCTTCGAACGCAAAAGACCGCCCCAGTCAATTCGGCTCAGGCGGTTTTTTTTGCGTCCGGGGATTGCCCGTGGTGACGAATCCTTACACCGCCCCGGCAATCCTTCATTCACCTTTTTTTCAGACGATATCCCGCGAAGCCACGCCGTTCGTGGGTTGTGTCATAGCTCTGTCATGTCCTACGGAAATGTCCGGCGCACTGCACTGTCATTTCTGCAAGTTCAAAGTACATAGCCTGACAGCCGCCTATCAGGCGTTTCCTTATAGTTCTCATCGTCCTCTTGGGCACACACGAATTGACACAAGGAACGTCGTTAACATGAAAAAGATCTCTCTTTCTCTGGCTATCGTGGCCGCAATGGGCTTGGGTGCAGTGGGCAGTGCCAACGCAGCGAACAATGGCAAGCTGGTCTTCAATGGCACCCTCACCAATATCACCTGTGACATCGGTGCCGGTACCGGTGCCAGCCCCGGCACTAATCCGGGCGAAATCAACGTCGACATGGGCAACGTCTCGTTCTCCGAGATTGGCCGCTTCGCCGACAACAAACTGGCCACCGCGTCGCCAATTCAACTGCTGGTCAACTGCACCGGCGGCGCTGCGCAATACAACACCGTCGACATGCGCTTCGTCGCGCGTCAGGGCAGTGGCCTGGATAACCTCGATCAGAAGCTGCTGCGCACCACCGGCGCTGCCGACGGCGTGGGCATTGGCCTGCTCAATTCTTCGTATCAGTTGATGGACCTGAGCGGTAACGAAACCATCGACGCACCGCTGGTCCAGGATGGCGCAGGCGGTGCCACGGCTGAACTCAACTTCGGTGCGGTGTATGTGCTCAACGGCGCAAGCACCAACCCTGGTAATGCGGATGGCTTCCTGCCGTTCGTGATGGATTATCAGTGAGGCCTCGGCGGGGCCAGCATTGCTGGCCCCGCCACCCTCCGATCAAGAGACGCCCCTCATCATGTTTTTTCATCTTCTACGACGCCCGGCGCTGTGGTTATGCGCAGCACTGGCGATGACCCCGGCCGTTCAAGCGCAGGCCGGTATCGTGTTGAACACCACCCGTGTGATCTACCCGGCCACGGACAAGGAAGTCAGCCTGCAAGTTCACAACACCGGCACCTCCGAAATCCTCGCCCAGTCGTGGCTCGAAGCTGACAACGAGAGTCCGTCGGCCAGCCATCCATTGTTCGTGATCACCCCCGCGCTGGCGCGACTGGCTGGCAATGCCAAGCAATTGATCCGGATCATCTACGCCGGGGAAGGCTTGCCGAATGACCGGGAATCGGTGCTGTGGCTCAACGTTCAGGAGATTCCGCAGGTCGCTCGTGAAAACGAGCTGCAGATCGCCATCCGTCAGCGCATCAAATTGTTTTATCGGCCCCGAGGCTTGACCGAAGACCCGCTGCAGGCCGCGCAGGCCCTGCAATGGCAACTGCGCGACGGGCAACTCGAGGTCGTCAATCCCGGCCCCTATCACGTCTCGATGATCAAGCTTTCGGCAGCTCATCGGGGGGAGGTGGCGTTTGAACAGGACAGTCGAATGCTCACTCCCCATTCGCGCGTGCGATTCCCGTTGAAAGAAGGGCGTCGCAATGACCTGTTGGACCTGACATTCATCAGCATCAACGATTTCGGGGGCCAGGAGGCCTACCGCGCGAAAGTGTCAACCGACCGACCCACTCAGGCGACCAAGTCCGAGTCACGCCCCGACTAGCCACCGCCACGCCGGTCGGGATTTTTCGTTACCCCACCTTTTCAAGCCGGAAATGCATCCGGCTTCTGCGTCGCACGCCTGTGAGAAAGGAATCCACGGGTGCATCGACACTCAGAGTGCGAGTGAAATCAGCTAATGGAACGGCGAGACAACAACACCCCGAAACGTAGTTCGAAACCCGACCTGCCCGACAAACCAAGGCCTGCTTGCACGCTGCGCATCCCCATGGAGCGTCATCCCCTGGCCGCTCGCGTCACCGCTGCCGTTGCGTGGATGGTCAGCGTGAGCGCCCTGGCAATGACCGACGGCAGCGCTGACAGCGAGGCATCCGCATCGACCGCCTCAACCCTGAAATTCAACACGTCGTTCATCCAGGGAACCGATCAGCCCGCTGATCTGGAGACGTTTCTGCAAGGCAACAGCGTGGTGCCGGGGACTTATCGTGTCGACATCTACGTGAATCGGACCTTGAGCGGACGGCGCGACGTGCAGTTCATGGCGAACGCGACAACTGGCGTGATCGAAGCCTGCCTGACCCTTGAGATGCTGACCCAATTCGGCATGGACACCTCCGCGTTGAACACTACTGACAGTGTGCCCGACCGCTGCTTCGATCTCGCCGCCAACGTCCAATTCGCTCAGGTCGAATATCAGCCCACCAGCCTGCGGCTGAACATCAGCATTCCGCAGGCCATGATGCTGCGCAGCGTACGGGGCTACGTCCCGCCCGAGTTATGGGATGAGGGTGAAACGGCAGCGTTCATCAATTACAGCTTCAATGGCGCTCGTCGTACGCGCGGCGATCAGACTCAAGATCAGTATTACCTGGGTCTGCGCAACGGACTGAACCTGGGGGCGTGGCGGCTGCGCAATGAATCCTCGCTGGCCTACGGCGATGCACAGCCTTACCGCTTTCGCAGCAATCGGACCTTTCTCCAACGCGACGTGACAGCGCTGAAAAGCCAGCTGACCCTGGGTGAAACCTTCACCGATTCCCAGGTCTTCGACAGTGTGCGTTTTCTCGGCGCCACGCTGGCGTCCGATGACGGCATGCTTCCCGACCGCGAACGGGTCTATGCGCCGATCATTCGAGGCATCGCCGAGACCAACGCGACCGTGGAAGTGCGGCAGAACGGTTTCATGCTCTTCAGCGGCAACGTGTCGCCGGGGCCCTTCGTAATATCAGATATTTACCCCAGCGGCTCCAACGGCGATCTGGAGATCACCGTGGTCGAGGCCGACGGCCGCAAGCGCGTTTTCGTACAGGCCTATGCGTCACTGCCGATCATGGTGCCAAAGGGGGCGTTGCGCTACAGCCTCGCCGCGGGGCAGTACGACAGCCATGACGCTTCGGGAGCGTCACCGGCATTTACCAGCGCGACGTTGATCTACGGCCTGACCGAGCAGGTCACGGTGGCTGGCGGTACGGAAATCGCCGAAGACTTTCGGGCGGGCAACATCGGGGCAGGGGTCAACACCGGCCTGGGCGCGGTGTCGCTGGACCTCACCCAATCCGTCAGCGAGCAGCCCCGCACAACCCAGACCGGACAGAGCTTTAGAGTGCGTTACGCCAACACCTTGGATCTGACCCATACCACGCTGGCAGTGGCCGGCTATCGCTATTCCACCGACGGCTATCGCACGTTCGCCGAGCATGTCGAAGAGCGCTCGGCGTTGAACGGCGTCGGCCTCGGGCGCGCCAAGGACCGCGTCGAATTCAGTCTCACCCAGGCGCTGCCCGCGCAGTCTGCGTCGCTGAGCTTTACCGGTTCCGAGCAACGTTACTGGGATTCCGCCAGCAAGACTCGACAGTTTTATCTGACGTGGAACGCGGCTTGGCGCAGCCTCAGCTATGGCATTTCCGTCGAGCGTAATCAGACTTTTCTGATTGACGGCCAGCGCCAATCGGATAACCGCGTCGCTTTGACATTGAGCCTGCCCTTGGGGAACAGCCCGTCATCTTCGAGAGCCTTCCTCAATGCCGTGCGCGACAGCGCTGGCGATCACGACCTTCAGGCGGGGCTCAGTGGTCAGGTATTCGATGATCGAAGCACCTTCTATTCGCTGCAGACCGGGCATGACAGCCGTTCGGGGGCGTCCGCTTCCGGCAAGATCAACACGACCACCTCATTCGGGCGGTTCGATGCCGGGTATGGCCAGGGCCGCGATTACCGGGCGTTCAATGTGGGCGCAGCGGGCTCGGTGGTCGCCCACGCGGGCGGCGTGAACCTTGGCCAGCCGCTCGGCGAAACGTTTGCCTTGGTGCAAGTCAAGGATGTCGCCGGGGCGCGGCTGAACAATGACAGCCACATCGAAACCGCCGCAAACGGCTACGCGGTGTTGCCCTATGTCCAGCCGTATCGCGGCAACTGGGTCAGCCTTGACACCCGCCAATTGGGCGCCGATGTGGAGCTGGAAAACCCGGTCACGCAGGTCATTCCTCGTCGGGGAGCCGTATCCCGGGTGAACTTCAAGGCGAAGGTCGGGCGTCGCGTGCAGTTCGAAATGACGCGCGAAGACGGCAGCCGCCTGCCGCTCGGCGCAATGGTCGAAGACGACCACGGCAAGTCGCTCGCGGCGGTCGACCCCACCAGCCGTGCATTGGTATTGAGCGAGGAGGATAGCGGCACCCTGGTGGTCAAATGGGCCGATCAGCAGTGCCAGGCGCGGTTCGCGTTACCGCCGCGTGACCCGCAGCGCACCTATGACCGAATCAAGGTGACGTGCCAATGAAACAGGTGATTGCGATGTGCCTCGTTGCGCTGCTCGTTCCTTTGTGGGCATGTCCGGCACAGGCCGTAGTGTCATTGGGCGGTACCCGGTTGGTGTTCGACGGTCGGTTCCGAGAGGCGATCCTCGACGTCAGTAATCCGGGTCAGGCGCAGGTGCTGATTCAAGCGTGGATCGCGAAGCCAGGCGCCGCTCCTTCAGCCCAAGCGGATTTGCCGTTCGTCCTTACGCCTCATCTGGCGCAGATTCCGGCGATGGGGCGGCACAGGCTGCGGGTGCTGTATGAGGGCGTCGGCATGCCGCTGGACCGCGAATCCTTACTGCACCTGTACGTGCTGGAAGTGCCCCGCCGCAGCGAGGCCCGGCAGCAGTTGAGCATCGCGGTGCGCCAGCGCATCAACATGTTTTACCGACCAGAAGGTCTCGCTGGCGATCCTGCTGACGTGCCGCTACGTCTTCGCTGGCAGCGGGGAAAGCCAGATTCCCACACCCTCAATGTGCGCAATCCAACGCCTTTTCATGCCTCCCTGCTGAACATTGCATTCAATGGGGTCGAGGTCAGTGAAGACCTGATGATCGAGCCGTTCTCCGAGCGCTTATTGCCCCTGCCGAAGACGCTACCGGAAGGGCTGTCACGTCTTGCCGGGGAGGGATGCCTGAGCTTCAAGGCCCTGACCGATTACGGCGGTCAACGCGACTTTTCCACCCAAGGACATGACTCGGAGCCGTTCACGGCGCGCCTGCGCGACGCCTCCGGTCGCACCCCTGCGTCTCCTCAATTCATCGAGAAATGCTGAACATGACACCGTTCATATTGACCCGTTGGTGCACGACGTTTCTGTGCGCACTGCTGCTTCCCGCAACCGGCATGGCCATGACCTGCAAAACCCAAGACACGGGCGACACCGTGATGCGTGCCGACCTCAGCAGCAGTGTCGCGATCCCGGCGAGTTTGCCTGATGGTAGCGTCGTCTGGCGTTCGGAACGGCTGAACGCGGTCGTTGAATGCTCCCGCGAAGCAGCAGGGCCTGCGGAAGAGGTTGTGCTGTACTTGAATCCTGAAAATGTCCAGATCGGTCAGGGTATTCGTGCGGGGCTGACACTCAATGGCGTCGATTACCTGCAAAGCAGCGGGCGGGTGCCTACACAACAGGTGCTCCCCGCCTGCACTGAGGGCTTGGGCAATATCGCGGCCTGTCCGAAGGTCAGCTTCAATTTGCCGTTTTCAGTGTTCATCGAGAAATACGGCCCCACTCCGCCGTCCGGGGCCGCCAGCGATGTGTCCGACTACCGCATGTTCCAGGTCGACAGCGGCAACGGCATGAACCCGCTGCCGGACAACAACCTCAACTACATCATCAACAACCTGACGGGCCTGCGATTCGTGGCGTGTAATGCGCAGCTGCGCGTGCTGCCAGAGACCGTCGACTTCGGGAGCGTGCCGATCAAGAACGTTCGCGTGGGCGAAGTGGCGACGTTTGAGCGATTCGCCCTGGCGACGAGCCGAACCTGTGATTCGCCCTTTAGCCTCAATGCCCGATTCACCCCGGTGTCCGGCACGCTGGCGGGCGATGTGCTAGTGCCCGTCAACAATGACAGCATCGGCATCCGCATCACCCACGCCCCTGCCCACCGACCGATTCGCTTCAACGAGCCGTTTCACATCATTGACCTGCTGGACGACACCTATTCCGGTACGGCGGATTTCAACGCCGAGTTGGTGTGGCAAACCAACGCCCCAACCCCCGGCCCGTTCTCGGCGGAGGTGTTCGTGGACCTGTTCTACGAGTAGCCGTTGCTCGGTTGCCATGGGCGGTGGAGGGCGATTCAGGTATGCTGCGCGGCCTGCGGGCAACGCCTGTTCGCCCATCGATCTTCCAGCGCTCACGGAGCTTCCATGACCACCCCCGAACACACGCCAGCTCCCGACAGCGCGGACGTTACCGCCGATACCTACGCCGAGCCGGGTGAGAAAAAAGCCGCCATTCCCGCCTTCGGTTTCCCGTTCAAACCGGGCGAATTGCTGCAGGCGAAGAAGCCCTCGTCGCACTACAAGGGCGCAGGCAAATCGAATCACGACAAACGCCCAGGCGCGGCGCCTTCAGGCACCCGCCGCTCAATGGGCAAGCGCTGATCACGTTAGACAGGGCTGTGTCGGCTGTTCTGCGTGAATTTACTGGCGAAAGCGGCCGGCCTGTCACTGCGACTGCGACTGACACAGCGACTTCGCGAGCAAGCTCACTCCCACAGCCCTGAATTGTCGAGCCTGCGGCGTGTTCAGCCCTCTTTGCGAAAGCTGTCCCGGTACTGTGTCGGCGTGACTCCCAGCCGTTGGGTGAAGATCAGCCGCATGCGCGCGGCGCTGCCGAAACCGCAGTGATACGCCACTGCCTTGATCACCATTTCGCTGCCTTCCAGCAAATGCCGGGCAGCGTCGATGCGGGCGCGTTGCACAAACTCGGCGGGGGTCACTTTTGCCTCGCGGGCGAAAACGCGGGCGAAGCTGCGCGGACTCATTGACACGACTTCAGCCAAGCGTTCCACCGAGAAAGGCTCGCTGATGTGCTCCATCACGTAGCGTTGAATCTTCGTCACCGGCGAATCATCGTCTGTCGATGCACTCAGGTAGGGGCTGAACTGCGATTGCCCGCCTTGGCGCTGGGCCACCACCAACAACCGCTTGGCGACCGCCAGCGAGATGGCTGGGCCATGGTCCTCAGCGACGAGCGCCAATGCCATGTCGATCCCCGCCGTGACCCCTGCCGAGGTCATCAGCTTGCCGTCGCGCACATAGATCCGGTCAGGCTCGACCCTGGCGTTCGGGAACAGGTCGGCCAACTGCTGAGCATGGCTCCAGTGGGTGGCGGCCTGTTTGTCGTCAAGCAATCTGGCGTGCCCGAGGATGAAGGCTCCGGTGCAAATGGAGCCGTAACGGCCCGCTAACGGCGTCACTTCATTGAGCCACGCCGTGATGTGCGGCATTTCTGCGCTTTCAGGTAACGAAGGGCCGCCTGGCACCAGAACGATGTCGAATTGCTTGGGTGCATCGGCCAAATCGTATTGGGCGCCGAGGGGCATGCCATTGGAGGCGAGGATGGGGTAGGGCGCCGCGCCGATGGTCACGATCTGATAGCCCTCGCCCTGAGGCACGAAGCGGTTGGCTTCGGCGAAAACGTCCAGTGGGCCTGCAACGTCCAGGGACTGAACATCGGGGAACAGTACAATCGCAACGCTTTTCATCGATGAGTCTCAGGCGCCCGGCAAAGGGATGAAGATATAGCCTATTTCTTCGGCACCGTAGTGACGTTATCCCACTCGGTGATCAGCGCTTTCTGGTTCTTGCGGTCGTACAAGCACAGCTCAGTGCCGGTTTTGTTCTTCATGAACGCCTGCTTGTACTGGCCTTTGATCAACAGCGCGTTGTACCCGACGCTGTCGTCGAACATCGCAGCGGCGCCGGCAGGTTTGGCGTTTTTCAGGGTACTGGCTGCGACACAGCTGTCGATCAGGGTTTTGTCGAAGGCTTTCCAGGCGTCCGGGCTGGATGCACTGGCCTGACCTGCAACGGCCGTCAGGGCCAGCAGCACTAAAGTGGTCCGTTTCATAGGCGTCTCCATCATGGTCTTATCAGCGTAATGACAGCGCGTTTGACTGAATCAGCGGCGTTCTAGTTCGCGACGCTGCACGTAGTACATTTCAGCCCGTTCATACAGACGCCGCGCCGTCAGATTGCTCTCCATGACCTTTAGATCAACATACCCTTCGCGTCGCGTGGCGAACGTCTTGAAGATGTGATTCAGCAATGCAAGCCCTACACCCCGACGCTGCATACGTGGATGCACCACCAGATTGCGGATGAACGCGCTGCGCCAGCATTGCGCAACAGCGACCACCCCTGACGGGTCTTGCACCACAAAACACAGCCCTGGGTCGAATTCCGGATCGTCCTCGAAGCCGCTCAGCCACGTCGCGAAATCGGCCACCCGCCCTCCACCCAAGTCAGTGCCGAGCGTGAGCAGCTGGTGCACCGCAGGGGCGTTTTCGAAGCAGAAGTCCACCGGATACGACAACTCGGGCCATGTCACCGGCGGCCGGGGCCGGCGCAGGTCGCGACGCATCAACCAGTAATGATCTGATGACGCGTCGTTAATGTCGGGCTTTACAGACCCTGGGCTTCCACCGTACGGGCGGCTTCGATCAAACATCGTGTCAGCTCGGGTGAGGAGAACTTGGTCAGCACAGCATTGGCGCCTGCCGCCTTGGCTTTTTCGGCGTTCATCGCGCTGTCCAGCGAAGTGTGCAACAGCACGTAAAGCGCTTGGAAGTCCGGGGTTTCGCGCAAGGTACGGGTGAACGCATAGCCGTCCATTTCCGACATCTCGATGTCCGACACCACCACATTGATCTGTTGCGCGGTGCCTTGCAGGTCAAGCAGATGATCGATCGCTTCACGGGCGCTGCGGGCGGTGTGGCATTCGATACCAAGGTTGCGCAACGTGATTACCGACTGCTGCAACGCCACCTGGCTGTCGTCGACGACCAGAATCCGTGCCTTACTCAAGACTTCGATTTCTTCCGGCTTGAGCTCGGCAGCCTCCGCGACGATCTGCGCTGGGGCAATACCGTGGATGACCTTTTCGATGTCCAACACTTGAACCAGCGTCCCGTCGACCTGCGTCACGCCGGTGATGAATGATTTGTTGCCCGAGCCAAAGGGCGGCGGGCGAATGTCGGTGGTCAGGCAATGCACGATCTTGCTTACCGCTTGAACGTGCAGCCCCTGTTTGGAGCGGCTGACGTCGGTGACGATCAGGCAGCCCCCGTCCGGATCGAGCAACGGGCGCTCGCCGATGGCACGGCTGAGGTCAATCACTGACAGCGAGTTACCCCGTAGGGTCGCAACACCTTTGACGTGCGGGTGCGATTCCGGAAGGCGGGTGAGGGGAGGGCAGGGGATGATTTCACTGACTTTGAGCAGGTTGATTGCCATCAGCTTGCCGCTGCGTAACGTGAACAGCAGAAGCGAAAGCGAATCCGCGCGAACGTTTTTGGACATGTGAACCTTCTGTCATGCAGTGTCTGAATGCGCCTGAACGCGCAAACAGCTATCGATGACGGTTTATCGACCCTGTGCACTCAGGCTTTAGCTTTTTGCCGAAGCGCGTCGGACTGTTCGTAGTCATAGTGACTTTTTACGTGTCTTTTTGACCCCATAAAGGCCCGAGTCAAAAAGACTCTTTAGTGCTAACAGATTGATTAAGCTGATAAATTTATCTGGCACGATTCCTGATCTATCACAGGCATTCTTTCTCCACCAAGCCTCAGGAGTTCATCATGTTGAATGCTTCGGATCGTGCCATCGTCAAGTCCACTGTCCCGTTGCTGGAAAGCGGGGGCGAGGCGCTCACCACGCACTTTTACAAGAAGTTGCTCGACAGATATCCACAGGTCCGCCCGCTCTTCAATCAGGCGCATCAGGTGAGTGGCGACCAACCCCGCGCCCTGGCCAACGGTGTCCTGATGTACGCCCGCCACATCGATGAGCTCGAACAATTGGGCGGTCTCGTCACCAAGATCATCAACAAGCACGTTGCGTTGCAGATCCTTCCGGAACATTACCCGCTGGTGGGTGAATGCCTGTTGGAAGCGATTCGCGAAGTGCTGGGAGCGGAAATCGCCACCGACGAGGTGATCACGGCCTGGGGCAATGCTTACCAGCAACTGGCCAGCATCCTGATCGGCGCCGAAGAGAACATCTACGAGGAAAAGGCCGAGGCCCCTGGCGGCTGGCGCAGTGCGCGTGAATTCAAGGTGGTCAACAAAGTGGCCGAAAGCGCCGAGATCACCTCCTTCTATTTCGCCCCAGCCGATGGTCAGCCCATCATCGACTTCATGCCCGGTCAGTACATTGGCATGCAGCTGTTGCTGGATGGCGATGAGATCCGTCGCAACTACTCGCTGTCAGCGCGGGCGGGAGACAATCAGTATCGCATCAGCGTGAAACGCGAACCTGGCGGTCGCGCCTCCAATTTCTTGCATGATCGCGTGCACGTGGGCGACAGCATCAATCTGTTCCCGCCATCCGGGGAATTCACCCTGGCGCACAGTGACAAGCCTTTGGTGTTGATCAGCGGAGGTGTCGGTATCACGCCAACCCTGGCCATGTTGCAAGCGGCGCTCGACACACCACGTCCGATTCACTTCATTCACTGCGCGCGCAATGGTTCGGTTCATGCGTTTCGCGACTGGGTGGAAGGCCTGGCAGGGCAGCATCCTCAATTGAAGCGGTTTTATCTGTACAGCGAGGATGACGGCGTCAGTCCTGCGGCCGACGCGGTGGGCATGCTGGATCAAGCGCGATTGGAACAGTGGCTGCCTGAGGATCGCGACCTTGATGCCTACTTCCTCGGACCGAAGGGTTTCATGGCCGCCGTGAGACGCCAGTTGAAGGCGGCGGGGGTGCCGGAAGCGCAAGCGCGGTACGAATTCTTCGGTCCCGCCTCGGCGCTTGAATAACCCTGCGCTGCGACAAATAGACGCATCCTTCTATATATATGGAAGGGTGCGGCGTTTCGCCCCTGCGTCAAAGCGTCGCACGCTTCTATATATAGAAGGGGGTGGCGGGTGTAGCCACTCAGATCAGGGTATCGGGGTTAATGTCTGGCTAATGGGAGTGTGCTCAACATCTTATCCGACGTGCGGCGGCGACGATGGTAGAATTGCCGGCTTTCCGGGCGCCCGGCGCACGCGACAACGTAGATCTTCGATCTGAACGGGCACTACATCCAAAGGGTATGTGAATGACTGACGAGACGTTTTACCTGCGGCGCGAAAAGCAGTTCCTGGTGTTGCTGGGCATCATCTGCCTTGCACTGATTGGTGGCGCTTTGTACATGCAGGTCGTGCTGGGCGAGGCGCCTTGCCCACTGTGCATCCTGCAACGCTATGCGCTGTTGTTCATCGCCATCTTCGCATTCATCGGCGCAAGCATGCGCGGGCGCACGGGGCTGAGCATTTGCGAAGTGCTGGTGACGCTAAGTGCCGTAGGCGGCGTCATCGCGGCCGGGCGGCACGTCTGGATTCAGACTCATCCTACTGAAAGCTGCGGCATCGACGTCTTGCAGCCGATCGTAGACGGTTTGCCGCTTGCCTCGCTGTTTCCGCTGGGTTTTCAGGTAGCTGGCTTCTGCGAGACGCCATACCCGCCAGTCTTGGGACTTTCACTTGCACAATGGGCACTGATTGCTTTTGTTCTCACCGTGATTCTGGTACCCGTAGGCATCATCCGGAACAGGATGAAAGCGCGTTAATTACAAAGTGTTGCGCAAAAAATCGCCACAAATGCCCCAGGAACTCTGGGGCCTTTTCCGGTTTTGTCGGTGCGACATAAGCGCGCATTCTTACTGAATCGGAAATTAACTGTTGCGCAGAAACTCATAGTCAATAAAACTTTACGTATCTACAATCGCCCCCACTTAACGCCCCCCCATCACGTATGGACGGCGTAAATCGAGGTCGTGAAGGGGATTTGCCCCTTCGTAGACGCCGTTTGGTTGGCCTCTTGAGTCAAATTCTGAATGTCTGCGCCAAGGGATTTGGACCGCATCGGCGGTTGCCACCATTCGAATAAGAAACCACAGCTAAACCCGGATTTGTTACGAGGCCGAACGCTTCCTGACAGGCCCCTGTTCAATCCAAAGAATTTGCCAGCACCTGGCAGGGTGAAGTGTTGGCGGTCGAAACCCAACTGCGATGCGAAAGCTGCTTTTAGAGGTCGTGAGATGAGTAAAAAAAGGTACCCCAGATTTTTTGGCTTCTTGGCCCTTTTCAGCATGCTCCTGCTTAGCGGGTGCGATTACACCCTGCTGGATCCCAAGGGCCATGTCGGCGTGCAAGAGCGCGATCTGATCATCACCGCGACCTTGCTCATGCTGCTGGTGGTGGTGCCGGTCATCTTCATGACCATCATCTTCGCCTGGAAGTATCGCGCGACGAACAAGAGCGCTACCTACACGCCTGACTGGGCGCATTCGACCCGTATCGAACTGATTGTCTGGCTGGTTCCGTTGGCCATCATCATCGTGCTGGGCTATGTGACCTACAAGTCTACTCACGCTCTGGACCCGTACCGTCCGCTGGAGTCCGACGTGAAGCCTGTGACCATCCAAGTGGTCGCGCTCGACTGGAAATGGCTGTTCATCTACCCGGAACAGGGTATTGCCACCGTCAACAAAATTGTGTTCCCGGCCCACACCCCGATCAATTTCCGCATCACCTCCGATTCGGTCATGAACTCGTTCTTCATCCCTGCCCTGGGTGGCCAGATTTATGCGATGGCCGGCATGCAGACTAAACTGCACTTGATCGCCAACGAAAACGGCGAGTTTGACGGTATCTCCGCAAACTACAGCGGCGCGGGTTTCACCGGTATGAAATTCACGGCAACCGCTACCGATCAGGCCGGTTTCGACGCTTGGGTGGCAGAGGTCAAGAATTCACCTAAACAGCTGGCAACGGCTGAGTACACCGCTCTGGCCAAACCTAGCGAACGTAACCCCGTTGAACTCTACTCCACGGTCACTCCTAACCTGTTTCAAATCATCATCGACAAATATGAAGGTATGAAGCCGGGCAAGATTGTCCACGAGAAGAAAGAAGTGGCCGGTATGGAAGGGATGGACATGGGTAAGCATTCAGCTGCTGAGGCAGAGGAGTAAACGATGTTTGGTAAATTAACGCTCGACGCGGTTCCGTTTCACGAACCGATAGTCATGATCACGCTCGCGATGATCGCTATCGGCGGTGTGGCGGTTCTCGGTCTGATCACGTACTTCAAGAAGTGGACCTACCTCTGGACCGAGTGGCTGACGTCGGTCGACCACAAGAAAATCGGCGTGATGTACATCGTCATCGCCATGGTCATGCTGCTGCGTGGTTTTGCCGACGCCATCATGATGCGTTCCCAGCTGGCCCTGGCCACCGAAGGTTCGCCTGGCTACTTGCCGCCTGAACACTATGACCAGATCTTCACCGCCCACGGTGTGATCATGATCATCTTCATGGCGATGCCATTCTTCACTGGCCTGATGAACATCGTTGTGCCTCTGCAGATCGGCGCGCGTGACGTTGCCTTCCCGTTCCTGAACTCCTTGTCCCTGTACCTGCTGATTTCCGGCGTGGTGCTGGTGAACGTGTCCCTGGGCGTCGGCGAATTCGCACGCACCGGTTGGGTAGCCTATCCGCCGCTGTCGGAGCTCGGCTATAGCCCTGGCGTGGGTGTGGACTATTACATCTGGGCACTGCAGCTATCGGGTCTGGGTACGACACTGACGGGCGTTAACTTCCTGGTTACCGTTCTGAAAATGCGCACCCCCGGCATGAAACTGATGGACATGCCGATCTTCACCTGGACCTGCACCTGGGCCAACGTCCTGATCGTGGCTTCGTTCCCGATCCTGACCGGCACCCTGGCGTTCCTGACCCTCGACCGTTACCTGGACTTCCACATCTTCACGAACGAGTTGGGTGGTAACCCGATGATGTACGTGAACCTGTTCTGGGCGTGGGGTCACCCTGAGGTTTACATCCTCATCCTGCCGGCGTTCGGGGTCTTCTCCGAAGTCATCTCGACGTTCACTGGCAAGCGCTTGTTTGGCCACCATTCGATGATCTACGCTTCTGGCGCAATCTCGGTGCTGGGCTTCATGGTATGGCTGCACCACTTCTTCACCATGGGCTCGGGTGCGAGCGTCAACGCCTTCTTCGGTCTGGCGACGATGCTGATTTCCATCCCGACGGGTGTGAAGCTGTTCAACTGGCTGTTCACGATCTATCAGGGCCGTCTGCGCTTTACCGCGCCAGTGTGCTGGACCCTGGGCTTCATGATCACCTTCTCCATCGGTGGTATGACCGGCGTACTGCTGGCCATCCCGGGTGCTGACTTCGTTCTGCACAACAGCCTGTTCGTGATCGCGCACTTCCATAACGTGATCATCGGTGGTGCGGTATTCGGTTACATCGCCGGCTTCGCGTTCTGGTTCCCGAAAGCGTTCGGCTTCAAGCTGAACGAGAAGTGGGGCAAGGCAGCGTTCTGGTTCTGGATCTCGGGTTTCTACGTCGCTTTCATGCCGCTGTACGCCTTGGGCTTCATGGGCATGACCCGTCGTCTGAACACCACGGACAACCCGGACTGGACGCCTTACCTGCACGTTGCCTTCTGGGGCGCCGCGCTGATCGCAGTCGGTATTGCCTGCCAGCTGATTCAGATCTACGTAAGTATCCGTGACCGTGAACAGAACCGCGACCTGACCGGTGACCCATGGAATGGCCACACCCTGGAGTGGTCGGTGTCTTCGCCTCCGCCGTTCTACAACTTCGCAGAGCTGCCAAAGGCTGACGAAATCGACGCGTTCTATGCGGCCAAGCGTGATGGCGAAGCGTACAAGGTCCCGGCCAAGTACCACGACATCCACATGCCTAACAACACCGCGACCGGCATGATCATGGGTGGTCTGCTGACCGTCTTCGGTTTCGCGATGATCTGGCATATCTGGTGGCTGGCAATCGCGAGTCTGGTAGGCACTGTCGTTTACCTCGTCATCCACGCTTCACGTGACGATCAGGGCTACATGGTTCCTGCTTCGGAAGTGGCACGTATCGAAGGCGAGCAGCACAAGATCCTGGCTTCGGTGCGCGCTGCCGAGGCGAACTCTCCTGTCAATAAGCTGGAGCAGGCATAAACAATGTCGAACTTAGTATTTGAAGGGGCGAAAGGTCACGATCACGATCATGACCACGCCCATGATCATCACGATGCCGGCGAGATGAAGATCTACGGCTTCTGGATCTACCTGATGACCGACTGCATCTTGTTTGCGTCGATCTTCGCAATCTATGCAGTGCTGGTGAACAATGTTGCCGGCGGTCCTTCGGGCCACGACATCTTCGAACTGCCTTACGTGCTCGGCGAAACCGCCTGCCTGTTGCTCAGCTCGATCACCTACGGCTTCGCCATGCTGGCGATGCACAAAGGCAACAAGGCGGGCGTACTGGGCTGGTTGTTCATCACCTTCCTGTTCGGCCTGGGCTTCATCGGCATGGAAGTCAACGAGTTCCACCTGCTGATCGAAGAAGGCTACGGCCCTAACCGCAGCGGTTTCCTGTCGGCGTTCTTCACGCTGGTCGGTACCCACGGTGTGCACGTGACCAGCGGTCTGATCTGGATGGCAATCATGATGTACCAGGTCAGCAAGCACGGCCTGACGTCCACCAACCAGACCCGCTTGAGCATGCTCAGTCTGTTCTGGCACTTCCTGGACGTGGTCTGGATCTGCGTGTTCACCGTTGTCTATCTGATGGGGACCCTTTAAATGGCTAACTCACCACATTCTCATGACGACGCCAGCCACGGCAGCTTCAAGTCGTACATGGTCGGTTTCGTCCTGTCGATCATCCTGACCGCGGTTCCATTCGGTCTGGTGATGTTCCCGACCCTCTCGAAAGTCGCCACCCTGTGGATTGTGCTGATTTTCGCGGTCGTGCAGGTCCTGGTTCACCTGGTGTACTTCCTGCACCTGGACCGTTCCGCAGCCCAGCGCAACAACGTGATCGCGTTTGCGTTCGCGACGTTGGTGATCTTGCTGCTGGTAGGTTTGAGTGTCTGGATCATGTTCAGCATTCACACCTTCATGATGGCGAAGTGAGGAAAACCTGATGTCACTGAAGCACTTTATCCAAATCACCAAACCGGGGATCATTTTCGGTAACGTGCTTTCGGTGGCTGGTGGCTTTTTTCTCGCATCCAAGGGGCATGTCGATTTCGGCCTGTTCCTCGTTGCAATGATTGGTACGTCGCTAGTCGTTGCATCCGGTTGTGTCTTCAACAACTGCATCGACCGCGACATCGACCAGAAGATGGAACGCACCCGTAATCGTGTGCTCGTACAAGGGCTCGTCTCGCTAAGACTGGCCCTGGTCTATGCCACGGTTCTGGGGGTTGTCGGCGTCGGCCTGCTGTATTTCAAGGCCAACGCGCTGGCGGCACTGTTTGCCGTTATCGGGTTCGTGATTTATGTCGGCTTCTACAGCCTGTACCTGAAACGCAAATCGGTTCACGGCACACTGGTCGGCAGCCTTTCCGGGGCAATGCCGCCTGTGATTGGCTATGTGGCCGTCAGCAACAGCTTCGACCTGGCTGCGCTGACCCTGTTGGTCATGTTCAGCTTGTGGCAAATGCCTCATTCGTATGCGATCGCGATCTTCCGTTTCAATGACTACCTGGCTGCCTCGATTCCGGTTTTGCCGGTCAAACGTGGCATTCGGGTCGCCAAGCGGCACATCCTGATCTACATCCTGGCGTTCCTGCTGGCGACCCTGATGCTGACGTTCGGCGGCTACGCCGGGCTCAATTATCTGGCAGTCGCAGCGGCCATGGGCATGTACTGGTTGTACATGGCCTGGACGGGCTACAAAGCCAAGGACGACACCGTATGGGCACGTAAGCTGTTCGTGTTCTCCATCTTCACGATCACTGCTCTGAGCGTGGCCATGTCGCTGGATTTTCAGGTAACTAAGGAACTGCTGATTACATACGCGGCTCCTTGACCTGCCTGAGTGCAGTTGAAAAAAGACCCCGTTGTTCTCAGGAACAACGGGGTTTTTTATTGAGTTATCCGAAAGCTTCAATGCGGATTGGTTACCGGCATGAGTGGGAAGAATCCGGTTTTTGCGTACTCAAGGGCTATTCAGCCATGACAAAAGCCATCGCTTTGCCGCATCATGTGGCTGTTTTGTACAAGGATCGTAGCGAAATGCCTTCGATCCAGTCGTAGAGACATAACAAACAGAATTATGACTGACCAAATCATTCCAGAAATCCGGCCCAACCATGACTCGATGCCTTTGGTATCGATCATTGCGCCCTGCTACAACGCAGAAAAGTATCTGGACGCCGCCATTGCCAGCATCTTCGCTCAGGATTACCAGAACTTCGAAGTCATCATCGTGGATGACGGTTCGAGCGATAACAGCGTTGCCATGCTGCAGGCGTTGCAAAGCCAATACGACTTTCAGCTCTATCGCCAGGCTAACCAGGGCGTTAGTGCCGCGCTTAACCATGGGCTCAAGCACGCGCGCGGCGAGTACGTGTGCACGCCTGACCTCGACGACATCATGCTGCCGTCATCCGTGCGCTTGCGCGCCGATTACCTGAATCAGCATCCCGAGGTTGGCTGCGTGGGCGCGCTGATCATCTACATGGATTCGGATGGCAACGACACCAAGATGCAAAAGCTGTCGGGCATCAAGAAGCTCAGCTTTGATGAAATCCTCGGCGATGCCGTCGTGGTGGGCGCGCCGGTTTCGCTGTATCGCATGGAAGCGTTAAGGGTCGTGGATTTCTATGACCCTGAGATTCGCGTCCAGGATTTCCAGATGACCCTCAAAATCGCCAGCAAAGGCTATGAGGTGCATGTACTGCCGGTAAACGTTACGCGCTATCGCCGTCACCCGAACAACCTGTCGCGTCGCTACAAAGTGCTGCTCGACGCCGACATGCGCACCATCGCCCCTTATCGCGCGCATCCGGCCTACAATCGCGGCTTCACGGCGATCATCAACAAAGCGCTGAAATACGCCGTGGTGAGCGACAAAAAGTACGCCTGGAGCCTGTTGCGCTCGATTCCGCTTCGGCAATTCAACAAAACCACTTTTCGCCGCTTCAAGCGCCTGTTGCTGCACCGCCAGAGCAGCTGACCCGCTACCTCGCGCCTGCTCTCGTTCACGGACCCCGCATGAAATTCCTCGAACTGCTCAAGACCCGCAAGACCCGAAAACACCTGCGCAGCCTGGACAAGCTCCAACGCGCCGCGGAAAAAATCCGGCTGCGTTATCCGCACTACGAAGTGGGCACGGGGACCTACGGCATTCCTGAAGTGTTCGAGTTCGGCGATGACACGATCCTGCGCATCGGCTCATACAGCTCCATCGCCGCGGGGGTGAAGATTCTGTTGGGCGGTGAGCATCGCACGGACTGGCTGACCACCTACCCATTCCCGGCCATGATGAGCGGCTTGGAAGACATCAAGGATTACGCGCCGAGCAAAGGCGATGTGGTCATCGGCAGCGACTGCTGGATCTGCGCCGGCGCGACCATTCTGTCCGGCGTGACCATCGGCCATGGCGCCATCGTCGCAGCGGGCGCAGTGGTAGCCCGCGACGTGCCACCCTTTGCCGTGGTAGGTGGTAACCCTTGCAAGTTCATTCGCTGGCGTTTTGAAGAAAGCATTCGTGACCAACTCCTGCACGCCGCCTGGTGGGATTGGCCGATGGAGGAGGTGAAGTCGGTCGCGCGGATGCTGTCCGGCGCGGATCTGGACGCTTTTCTGGATTACCTTCGGACCCGCAAACCCGCCTGACGCCACGTAGCGGGGCCGCTATGGGGATCAGGGTTACGTAGGCTCGATGCCGTCCACGGCCTTTGGCGGCCCCAGCACGATTGCCAGATGCCGCAGGTCATCGATCTCCACGCTCACGCTCTTGCCCGACGGGCTGGCCTTCAGCGTCCCCAGCGCAAACACGGTAAAAAATCGCACCTCGTCAGCGTGACTCAACAGCTCGCTGATGTAGCGGCTGGACCGATACGCCTTCATCTGCGCGGGCGAGACGTACAGCGTTGCGAGCCTGCCCTGTAACCGGTCGAAGAATTTGAATTTGAACCCCGTGCCATAACGCTCCACCAGCCCGCCGCCGTACAACACGCGTCGTTCGTCACCCAGTTGGGCGAATTTGATGTGGCGAAAGTACGCGCGCAGCGAGACCTCGCCCTGACCTGGAATCCGTAAGGTCAGCAGCGCGAACTCCTCTTTGGTGAGCTGCGCCTGCGCCTGACGGAAGCTGTCCACCAGCCGCTCCAGATTGTGGGTGCGGGTTTCCCTCGGCTCTTTGCTGTTTACCGCGTCGGGGGCGGGCGTGGAGGCTGTCGGCTGATGATCAGGTGTCTTGTCAGACTTCGCCGTCGAGGCGTCGGATTTTGCCCGCTCTTTCGGTGCAGGATCGAACACATCGATGTAGTCGTCGAGCTTGCGCTTGACCTTGCGCAGTGTGGTTTCTGCCAACGTCTCCGAGGCGCTGGGGTTGTCTGCGTCAGCCTCGGACTCGTCGACCCACTCACAATCGGCATGATGCTCGTAGTTGGGATTGGCCCTGAAATGTGCCGCGACGAACGTCGGATTCTCCTGCGGCCTCACGTCGTAACGCACGCCCGTGATTTTCACACCCTGCGCCCGGCAGGCTTCAGTCGAACACAGAAAGTTGAACCGCGCCCGAGGTGGCTCCTGGGAAAAATACTCGCGCCGCGCCGCCACGATCGACAGCTCCTGCTGCAGCTCGACACAAAACGCGCGGGTGATGCTCTTGCTGGTCTTCATGAATGCGGCCGGTCCTTCGCCGAAGTGATCTCCCGGCATGATGCTGAATTGCCAGACGACGAGCAATTGAAATGACGCGACGTGGGACTAGGGGGCAGGCACCGCCAGCCATTGCGCCACGACTTTCTGATACGCGCCGGTGGCTTTGGCCAAATGCAGCCACTGATCAACGTAGGCCTTCCAGCTAACGTCGTCGCGAGGCAGCAAATACGCCTTCTCGCCGTATTGCATATAGCGTGACGGATTGACGGTGCACAGCCCTGGGATGCGCTTCTGTTGATAGAGCGCCTCAGACGCATCAGTGATCATTACGTCAGCTTTGCCATCGAGCAGCTGCTGAAAGATGGTGGTGTTGTCGTGGAATGCCAGCGAAGCCTTCGGTAGGAATGCATGGGCAAACGCCTCGTTGGTCCCGCCTTGAGGCTCGATCAGGCGTACGTGTGGCTGATTGATCTGGTCGAGGGTCTGGTACTTCGCCTCGTCCTCGCAACGGACCAGCGGCACCTTGCCATCGACGTCCAGCGTGTCGCTGAAAAACGCTTTTTTCTGCCGCTCGAGTGTCACCGAAATCCCGCCGACTGCCACATCGCACTTGCCCGCCGTGAAGTCTGTCATCAGGTATTTCCACGTCGTCGGCACCCACTGCACCTTCACGCCCAGGCTTTGTGCAAGGGACTGGGCCAACTCAATATCAATGCCTTCGTACTGGCCGTCAGACTTGAGAAAGGTGTACGGCTTGTAATCGCCGGTGGTGCAGACTGCCAACTCGCCTTTCTGCTGGATTGCGTCCAGATGCGATGTCTGCTCGGCGGCCTGAGCGTGTGTGATGGTGAGCAGGGTCATGAGCAGAGTGGCTGCGGTGCGTGTGTTCATTGCGTTTATCCCGAGGCTTTATCATTCGCGTCTCGTTATAAAAGCATGGGCGCGAGAAAGGAAGCCTCGGCTCATTTAGCTTGAGGTCCTTGCGCCCGTTTTTTTGCGCGTTGATGCCGATACCACGCCACGCCAGCCGCGATCACAACCACACCCATCAGGATCGGCAGGCGGTAGGGCTTCAGATTGCCGAGGAAATGCTCCAACGCTTCCCCCGCCCAGTAGCCGCCCATGACGAACAGTGTGGCCCAGACCGCAGCACCCAGCAGATTGACCAGGGAAAAACGAATGGGCGACAGGCGACTTGCGCCGATCACCAGCGGCCCCACCAGACGCATGCCGTAGAGAAAACGCACCGAGAAAATCGACGCCGTGGGGTAGCGCTCGATCAACGCGGACACCCGGTCGATGGCTGCTTGCTGGCGATGCAGCTTGGGCATGATGCGAGGGCCGAAATAGCGCCCGGTCCAGAACAGAATCTGGTCACCCAACATACCGCCGAGGGTCGCGACGGCGATCACGTCAATCAACCGTAGCGACGTTTGATGAGCCGCCAGCCCCCCAAGAATCAGGATCGTTTCACCTTCGAGCAGGCAGCCAATGAATACCGCCCAATAACCGTAATTGGCGAGCAGATAGTTGATGTCGATGTGTTCGAACATGAGATCGGGCGGCCTCGAAAACGATTAATGACCGCAGGGGCATCCAGCGGAAGGCATGCCGTTCGACTAAAGGGTCGAGCAACAGTTCTATCGTGTCGTACCCCGCCAAGCTTTATCCCTGGGGGAATTGACCCGGATCTGAAAGACACTTCATCAAGTGGTCGTAGACCAATCTGACACGCGGCGGGACAGGGCCTGACTGCGTACGGTAAATCATCAGATCGATGGGTGGCGGCGCGATTTCATCCAACACTTCGACAAGCCGCCCTTCGCTGAGCCAGGGCTCGGCCAGGTAGTGCGGCATCTGGGCATACGCGAGGCCCGCGAGGACGAATTCCAATTCCGTTTCCGGGTCGTCGCAACTGAACGCGGAAGAGGGCGCAAGGTAAGTCTGGCCACCGGCAAAAAACCATGGCCATGGTCGTCCATTCTTGCGATCAATCAGCATCGACAGCGGCATGGCCTTTAGCGCTTCGAGACTGGTGGGGATGTCTGTTTCGGCGATGAGCGTCGGGGCTGCGACGACTTTTAACGGCACGTCACCCACGGCGCGCGCGATGTAGCGTCGGTCCTTGACAACGCCGACCCGGATGCCGATATCAATTCGCGACGCCACCGCATCGGTCAATTCGTCATCCAGACTCAAGTCGATCTGGAGTCCCGGGTTTTCCTGCATCAACGGCTTGAGGAACCGCGCTAGATACAACTTGCCGATGGCATGGGGCGCGGTAATGCCTACTCGCCCGGCGACGGTTGTCTGCTGCGTTTTCGAATGCTCGACGAACAGATTATCGAATCGGTCCAGCGTCTCCTTCGCCTGTTGCGCGATCTGCGTGCCGAACGCCGTGACATGCGCCTGCCGCGTGCTGCGATGAAACAGCGGCTCGGCAAACATCCGCTCCAGTTCTTTCACTGCCCGCGTGACCTTCTGTGGCGATGTGCCCAGCCGCTGCGCCGCCTCCCGAAAACTCGGCGCCTCAACGGCGACCAAAAACACCCGAAGCATTTCCATGCGGTTGAGCACTGATCGACCTCTCCAGACACTGTTCCACAAAGTGGAATTCTAAAAGCCAAACTCTTCCATTTTCTGGATCGAAACGCTACTGCAAACTTGCGCTCAACCACTACCCACCATGCAAGTGCAGGAGACTCGTTATGAGCAATGGCATCCAAGGCAAAGTCGTCGTTATCACCGGTGCAAGCAGCGGCCTGGGCGAATCCACCGCCCGCCATCTGGCCAAACTCGGCGCCAAAGTCGTCCTCGGCGCGCGTCGTCAAGAGCGGATGGACGTCATCGTCCAAGAGATTAAAGCCGCAGGCGGCGAGGCATCGGCCTACACCGTCGACGTCACCCGCCGTGCAGATCTCGAAGCCCTCGTCGCCCACGCGGTTCAGGATTTCGGCAAAATCGACGTCATCGTCAACAACGCAGGCTTCATGGCCATCGCGCCGATTTCCGAACTGCGTGTTGATGAATGGGACCGCATGATCGACATCAACGTCAAAGGCGTCCTCTACGGTATCGCCGCCGCATTGCCGAAGTTCGAAGCCCAGGGCTTTGGCCACTTCATCAACATCTCGTCGGTCGCCGGCATCAAAGTCTTCAGCCCGGGCGGCTCGGTCTACAGCGGCACCAAATACGCCGTCCGCGCCATCTCCGACGGCCTGCGGCACGAAGTCGGCGGCAAAATCCGCACCACCACCATCGAGCCCGGTGCCGTGGATTCCGAATTGAAACTGGGCAGCGGCCACCAGCCGAGCGCTGACGTCGTGAACGAGTTCTACAAAATGGCGATCCCGGCAGAATCCGTGGCACGCGCGATTGCCTTCGCGATTGAACAGCCGGGGGATGTGGACATTAACGAGATTGTGCTGCGGCCGACTGCGCAGGATTTCTGACTGGAAACGAGTGTTGCCTGCAAAGCGTTTCAAGCCAGCAATACTCGAAAACTTGAGTCGTTTGCATTACATCAGTGGGAGCGAGTTCGTTTGCGAGAGGCCGGATGGCCGACTTAACTTCGTCGGCCATCCAAGCTCTTTGCTTGCAGGAAATTCCACAATCTGTTCTGTGAATCTATTCATGCCGAAGTTCAATCCTTGGGCCGGTCGAGCGAAATGCATCGCGGTGTTTTGTAGGATTAATCATCAAATTATGTAAGGGGAGGATGAAAAGCCGATTTGCGGTAGATGTCCAGTTGTTACCAAAACTTTTCCTCGTTAGCTTCTCGGGGTCCAGCCACCCCTGCTCCACCAGTCCATTCGGAGTAGATTGTTCTTACAGGGAAGCGTTATGCCAGATGATGAAAAGTTTCGCGTCGTTTTAAGCTATGCCCAAATGGCAGCCATTTTAGAGCACGAGTCGCTTTCTGAAACCGAGATAAGCTTTAATCGAATATTTGGCAGTCTGCGACTCGTCGGCGGCATCGTCGAGTTGGCAGGATCACGAGTGCTCTGCGCTGCCCCCGAGCCCTTTTTCACCAAAATAGGTTGCGTTGCCATGGGCGTGCATGGTTCGGATCAAGCATCCGCAGGCATGCATCAACTTGTCACCGGAAAGGCAACCGACTCCTTCGCATTCAAGATAGGCGCATCCACCGCCGGGGGGATTGGCGCATCTCGGACCACTGCTCGCGTTGTCGGATTGGCAACTGAATTCGCTGTGCCCCTGTCCACTGCATCTTTGTACAACGCATTCAGGGTCTCTTCCGTACGGGCCGGGAAGATGACAATTGCGGTGAGTGAGAAGTTTCCAAATGCGCCTAGGCAAGGTTTAGGCGGACATACAAAGTAGCTTCATATAGGCAAAGATGTAGAGGCGCTTCAGAAAAGGCTGAAGCGGAAGAAAAATGCAAATGCTATGTCTACATTTAGTAATCTGGAGACAGCTGAATGGGTAGTAAGTAGGGTACTGCAAACGCATAGGTACAAAATTCTAGGCTACTCGAAGCTCAACTTATTAAGGAGAAATAACCGCCTAACATTGAAAATGAGCTTCACAGAAGACGTAGGGTGGGGAGTTACCCGCGCAGCGCCTGATATCCCTGTCGGGATGAAAAATGTCGTCATCGTTGTCGAGTTTACGGAGTTCAACCATATGCCAGCCTTCATTGTGACGGCGTATCCCGTGTTGTGAGGCGCTATGCGTGGCTATATGCAGCTTATTGATTTCATGCGAGCGCTGAGTGATGGCGTTCAGGAGTATTTGCCTGAAGCTCAACGCACTGCGATCCAGAGTCTCGACGAGGTGGTTGACTGTTGGATGGAGAAAAAATCGTGCCTCGCGATCCGCTCGCTAGAGCGGGATATCGTGTCATTTATCAAGAAAGACGAGGCGGGTGATGGTTCGGTTTACGAGATGCTTTCTTGGTACGACTTGCTGTTTGCCTTGGAGCGATTCGGTTGCGACGAGACTGTGCTGTTGCTGAAAGTGCTCTCGATGATCAGAAAACGGGTATCTGAGGAAGGTCGTTCTGTCACGGATGACATCTGGCGATGGATGAAACGAAAAGCTCCGACCCTACAGAAGTGAACAGCGTACAGCGGGCGGGCTGAGAAACCGGAGAAAGATCAAGACCCGTCATTAGGCCTTGATCGATTTTCGCCCACAAAAAAACCGGCTCAAACATGGCCGGTTTCTTTTTCTTCAAGTCACGTAACCCCTTGAAGGTCTTGCTGTTTGGTGCCCCGAGGGAGACTCGAACTCCCACTCCTTTCGAAAACGGATTTTGAATCCGCCGCGTCTACCAATTCCGCCATCAGGGCTCAATGGCGGCGAAGTATAGAGACGTGCCTACCGTTGGTCAATCATGTTTCGTAGTCAATTTTCAGGTTTTCGGCTAAACTTCCCGGCCCTGCTAGACGAACCCCATCATGCGTGTCGCCGACTTTACCTTCGAACTCCCTGATGCCTTGATCGCTCGCCATCCTTTGGCCGAGCGGCGTGGCAGCCGTTTGCTGACCCTCGACGGGCCGAGCGGCGCACTGGCTCATCGCCAATTCGCTGATTTGCTGGAGCATTTGCGTCCTGGCGATCTCATGGTTTTCAACAACACCCGGGTGATTCCTGCGCGGTTGTTCGGGCAGAAAGCGTCGGGCGGCAAGCTCGAAATTCTGGTCGAGCGGGTGCTGGACCAGCACTGCGTGTTGGCTCATGTACGCTCGAGCAAATCGCCGAAAGCGGGGTCGTCGATCCTGATCGATGGCGGTGGCGAGGCCGAGATGGTGGCGCGTCACGATGCGTTGTTCGAGCTGCGTTTCGCCGAACCGGTGCTGCCGCTGCTGGAGCGTGTCGGGCACATGCCGTTGCCTCCTTATATAGATCGTCCGGACGAGGACGCTGACCGCGAACGTTATCAGACCGTTTACGCGCAGCGAGCAGGAGCGGTGGCGGCGCCGACGGCGGGGCTGCACTTCGACCAGGCGATGATGGACGCGATTGCCGAGAAGGGCGTCGAGACAGCATTCGTGACATTGCACGTGGGGGCGGGGACGTTTCAGCCGGTGCGTGTGGAGCGGATCGAAGATCACCACATGCATCATGAGTGGCTGGAGGTCTCGCAGGACGTGGTCGATGCCGTCGCCGCGTGCCGCGCTCGAAGCGGTCGGGTGATCGCAGTCGGTACGACGAGCGTGCGTTCGCTGGAAAGCGCGGCTCGCGATGGCGTGCTCAAGCCGTTCAGCGGCGACACCGACATCTTCATTTATCCGGGGCGGCCGTTTCATGTCGTCGATGCCCTGGTCACCAATTTCCATTTGCCTGAATCCACGTTGCTAATGCTGGTTTCGGCCTTCGCCGGTTACCCGGAAACCATGGCGGCCTACGCGGCGGCGGTGGAAGACGGTTACCGCTTCTTCAGTTACGGGGATGCCATGTTCATCACCCGCAATCCCGCGCCGACGGCTCCCAAGGCATCGGCCTCAGAGGATCAAGCATGAGTCGCACCTGTCGTATGTCTTTCGAGCTGCTGGCCACCGACGGCAAGGCTCGTCGTGGTCGCCTGACCTTTCCCCGTGGCGTGGTCGAGACTCCGGCGTTCATGCCGGTGGGCACCTATGGCACGGTCAAGGGCATGTTGCCTCGGGATATCGAAGCCACGGGTGCGCAGATCATCCTCGGCAACACGTTTCACCTGTGGTTGCGGCCTGGCACTGAAGTGATCAAGGGCCACGGCGACCTGCACGATTTCATGCAGTGGAAAGGGCCGATTCTGACCGACTCCGGCGGCTTCCAGGTCTTCAGCCTCGGCGCCATGCGCAAGATCAAGGAAGAAGGTGTGACTTTCGCCTCGCCCGTGGATGGCGCCAAAGTGTTCATGGGCCCGGAAGAGTCAATGCAGGTCCAGCGCGACCTGGGCTCTGACATCGTGATGATTTTTGACGAGTGCACGCCATACCCGGCCGATGAAGACGTTGCGCGCACATCGATGGAGTTATCGCTGCGTTGGGCCAAGCGTTCGAAGATCGCCCACGGCGATAATACGGCCGCGTTGTTCGGCATCGTCCAGGGCGGCATGCATGAAAACCTGCGTATGCGCTCGCTCGAAGGCTTGAACGAGCTGGATTTCGACGGTCTGGCCATTGGCGGTCTGTCGGTGGGCGAGCCCAAGCACGAAATGATCAAGGTGCTGGACTACCTGCCAGGGCGTATGCCGGCTGAAAAACCTCGTTACCTTATGGGTGTAGGCAAGCCGGAGGACCTGGTTGAAGGTGTGCGTCGCGGAGTCGACATGTTCGACTGCGTCATGCCGACGCGCAATGCTCGCAACGGTCATCTGTTCATCGACACCGGTGTGCTGAAGATTCGTAACGCGTTTCATCGCCACGATGATTCGCCGCTGGATCCGACTTGCGATTGCTACACCTGCCAGAACTTCTCCCGCGCTTATCTGCATCACTTGGACAAGTGCGGCGAAATGCTGGGGAGCATGCTCAATACGATCCACAATTTGCGGCATTACCAGCTGCTGATGGCTGGTTTGCGCGAGGCTATTCAACAAGGTACATTGGCCGCCTTTGTCGACACCTTCTATGCCAAACGCGGGCTTGCGACGCCGCCGCTGGACTGAAATGACAGCCGGTCTTACCGCTTCCTATTATTAAAAATATGCAACTGGAGTGTTTAATGAGCTTTTTCATTTCCAACGCCATGGCTGACGCGGGCGCGCCTGCTGCCGCGGGTCCAGCGGGTTCGGGCTTCGAGTGGATCTTCCTGGTTGGCTTTCTGGTCATCTTTTATCTGATGATCTGGCGCCCACAGGCCAAGCGCGCCAAAGAGCAGAAGAACCTGCTGGGCAACTTGCAGAAGGGCGATGAAGTCGTCACTTCCGGCGGTATCGCGGGCAAGATCAACAAAGTGACCGACGACTTCGTTGTGATCGAAGTGTCCGACACCGTAGAGCTGAAAATCCAGAAGGGCGCCATCGCTGCCACCCTGCCTAAAGGCACTCTGAAAGCCATCTGATTCCAGTCTTTTACCAATCGACGGGGCGCGCAAGGCGCCCCGCGTTATAAGCAGGCGGCGTGATGTTGAACAAATACCCTCTGTGGAAATACATCCTGATCCTGGCAGTGCTGGCGATCGGCTTTATTTATTCCGCACCCAATCTCTACCCTGACGACCCGGCCATTCAGGTCAGCGGCGCGAGCACTGCGCTGCAGGTCAATCAGGCTGATCTGGATCGCGTAAGCAAGGCGCTTACCGATGCTGGCATCGCGGTCAAGGGCGCGTCTCTTGCCGAGAATGGCAAGGGCGGTTTGTTGCGTCTGACCAAACAGGAAGACCAGCTGCCGGCCAAGGATGTCGCGCGCAAGGCGCTGGGCGACGACTACGTCGTCGCGTTGAACCTGGCACAAACCACGCCGAAGTGGCTGCGCAACATTGGCGCTACGCCGATGAAACTGGGCCTCGACCTGTCCGGTGGTGTGCACTTCCTGCTCGAAGTCGATATGGACAAGGCCCTCAATGCCCGCCTGAATGTCTACGAAGGCGAAGTGAAGAGCCTGCTGCGTAAGGAGAAACTGCGCTATCGCAGTCTGCCGCAGGACGGCAACGCCATTCAGCTGGGCTTCAGTGACACTGACTCCCGCGAACAGGCCCGTGCCCTGATCCGCAAGGATTACAGCGATTTCGACATCACTACGACTGATCGTGGCGAGATGCCAATCCTGCGTCTGGCCATGACCCAGGCCAAGGTCGCCGAGATCCGCGAATACTCCATCAAGCAGAACTTGACCACGGTCCGTAACCGCGTCAACGAGCTGGGTGTGGCCGAGCCACTGGTTCAGCGTCAGGGTGCCAACCGCATCGTGGTCGAACTGCCAGGCGTGCAGGACACTGCCGAAGCCAAACGTATTCTTGGCAAAACCGCCAACCTTGAGTTCCGTCTGGGCGCAGGCCCGGATGACACCAAGGCCACCACCGAAATGTTCGAGTTCCGCGAAGGCGGTCGTCCTGCCGCCGCGGTCGAGCGTGGTCTGATCATCACCGGTGACCAGGTGACCGACGCCAAGGCAGGCTTCGATGAACACGGTCGTCCGCAGGTGAACATCAAGTTGGACGGGCATGGTGGCGATCTGATGAGCCGTGCTACCCGCGCGAACGTCGGACGCAGCATGGCGGTGATCTTCATCGAGCAGCGTCCGCAGACCACCTACACTAAGCAGGTCGTAGACGGCGTCGAGAAAGACGTGCCGGTTCAGACCTTCAAGGAAGACAAGAAAATCATCAGCCTGGCGACCATTCAGTCGCCGCTGGGTAGCCAGTTCCGCATTACCGGTTTGAACGGCCAGGGTGAGTCGTCTGAACTCGCGCTGCTGCTGCGTGCCGGTGGTCTGGCTGCGCCGATGTACTTCGCTGAAGAGCGCACCATTGGCCCGAGCCTGGGTGCCGACAACATCACCAAGGGTATCGACGCTTCCTTATGGGGCATGCTCTTCGTATCGCTCTTCATTCTCGCCATCTACCGATTCTTCGGTCTGATTGCGACTGTAGCGCTGGCTTTCAACATGGTCATGCTGCTGGCGCTGATGTCGCTGCTGGGTGCAACGCTGACCCTGCCGGGCATCGCCGGTATCGTGTTGACCATGGGCATGGCGGTGGACGCCAACGTGTTGATCTTCTCGCGGATTCGTGAGGAGCTGGCCAACGGCATGAGCGTGCAGCGAGCGATCAACGAAGGTTTCGACCGCGCTTACACCGCGATTCTCGACGCCAACCTGACATCGCTTCTGGTCGGCGGCATTCTCTATGCCATGGGCACAGGGCCGGTCAAAGGTTTCGCCGTGACCATGTCCCTCGGGATCTTTACCTCGATGTTCACAGCCATCATGGTGACCCGCGCAATGGTCAACCTGATTTATGGCGGGCGTGACGTCAAGAAGCTGTGGATTTAAGGGGCTGACATGAAACGTACGATCAACTTCATGGGCGTTCGCAACATCGCGTTCGGCATCACCATGCTCCTGACGATTCTGGCGTTGTTCAGCTGGTTTCATAAAGGACTCAACTTCGGTCTGGACTTCACCGGCGGTACGCTGATCGAGCTGACTTACGAGCATCCGGCCGATCTGGGCAAGGTGCGCGAAGAACTGGTCGCTTCGGGGTATCACGAGGCCATCGTGCAGAGCTTTGGTGCGACCACCGACCTGCTGGTGCGCATGCCGGGTGAAGACCCGCAATTGGGTACCCAAGTGGCCGAAGCGCTGCGTAAAACGGGCGCTGATAACCCGGTCACGGTCAAGCGCGTTGAGTTCGTCGGCCCACAGGTGGGTGAGGAACTGCGCGACCAGGGCGGCATCGGCATGTTGCTGGCCCTTGGCGGCGTTCTGATTTATCTGGCCTTCCGATTCCAGTGGAAGTTTGCGGTCGGCGCCATCGTTTCGCTGATTCACGACGTCGTGGTGACGATGGGTATCCTGTCGTTCTTCCAGGTCACGTTCGACCTGACCGTTCTCGCTGCCGTGCTGGCGATTATCGGTTACTCGCTCAACGACACCATCGTCGTGTTCGACCGGGTGCGTGAGAACTTCCGTCTGCTACGCAAGGCCTCGCTGATCGAGAACATCAACATCTCGACCACACAAACCCTGCTGCGGACCATGGCGACGTCGATCTCTACCCTGTTGGCGATCGTCGCACTCTGGATCTTTGGCGGCGACAGCCTGCACGGATTCTCGGTGGCCCTGTTCATCGGCGTTCTGGCGGGGACTTATTCTTCGATCTACATCGCCAACGTGGTGCTGATCTGGCTGAATCTGCGTTCAGAAGACCTGCTGCCGCCGGTGACTGCAGAGAAGGTCGACGATCGTCCCTGACGTTTTGTTCTGACCGGTCATCCTGTTGAAAGGCGCGAGTGTGAACTCGCGCCTTTTTTCGTGCTCCAAGGCTGGGAGTGGCGTGAGCAATCGCGCTGAATAGGGTCAGGAGGTTCACGTGAACAAGTCGTTGCTCGTTGGTGCAGTATTGGGTGCTGTCGGTGTGACTGCCGGTGGTGCTTTGGCCACCTACAGCCTCGTTAAAAACAACGGTCCTGAGTACGCCGATGTACTCGCCGTCGAGCCTGTCAAAGAACAGATCAAGACGCCCCGCGAAGTGTGCAAGGATGTCGCGGTCACCCACCGCGCGCCGGTCAAGGACCAGCATCAAATCGTGGGTAGCGTCATCGGTGCAGTGGCTGGCGGGTTGCTCGGCAACCAGGTTGGTGGCGGTAACGGCAAGAAAATCGCGACGGTTGCAGGCGCCGTCGGTGGTGGCTACGCCGGTAATAAGGTTCAGGAAGGCATGCAGAACCGCGACACCTACACCACCACCGAAACCCGTTGCAATACGGTCAATGACATCAGCGACAAAGTCGTTGGCTATAACGTGAAATACAAACTGAACGACAAAGTCGGCCAGGTGCGTATGGACCGTGATCCCGGCAGCCAGATTCCGGTCAACAAAGAAGGTCAGTTGGAATTGAGTCAGGCGGGTCAGCAGTAACGCTTGATGTACTCCAGAAAAAACGCCCCTCTCGAAGGGGCGTTTTTTTTTGCCTGTCCTGCACGCTACTACAAGAAAGTTCATATCTATAAAGTCTTGAGTAGGTAGTAACTATATATTTTTAATCGCAATCCCCGCCCCGTAAGCTGCTGACGTGATCGAGTGCCTTCCGTCTCTCTCGGCTCACCTGAACAACTCTAATAAAAACCAGCTATGCCATGCGGGAATAAAAATGCAAAAAAGCCCTGTATCTCTAGGTCTCACGTCAGCTGCCGCCTTTGGATTGAGTCTGGCGTTCCCAGGTTTCGCCGAAGCTGATTTCTTCGAAGACAGCAAAGCCGAACTCGAATTTCGCAACTTCTATTTCAACAGCGATTTCCGCCAGGACGGCGCGAGCCAATCCAAGCGCGATGAATGGGCTCAAGGCCTTATCCTCAATGTTGAATCGGGGTTCACGGAGGGGCCGGTGGGCTTTGGCGTTGATGCCATGGGCCTGTTCGGTTTGAAACTCGATTCCGGGCCTGACCGCCGCAACACCGGACTGTTGCCGGTCGGGGATGACAAAGCCCCCGATGATTACGGCCGTTCGGGCGTTACGGCCAAGGCACGCATTTCGAAGAGCGTGCTTCGGGTCGGGACGTTGATCCCCAAGCTGCCAACCGTGGTTCCCAACGATGGGCGCCTGTTACCGCAGACATTCCGCGGTGCGCAAGTCACCTCCAAGGACATCACCGACATGACCGTCAATGTCGGTCGTCTGACCAGCAACACCGAACGTAACGACAGCGGCCACGAAGACATTGAAGTCGATGGCAAGGGTATCAAGGGCGGCCGGCCCAGTGACAAGTTCGACTTCGCCAGTGCCAGCTACAACTGGACCAAAGGGCTGACCACGTCTTACAACTACGGCGGCCTCGAGAATAACTACAAGCAACACATCGTTACGCTGCTGCACAGTTTTCCGCTGGGCGATTCCCAGTCGATCAAGAGTGACCTGCGTTATGCGCGCTCGCTGAAGGATGGCAATACCAACGTCGACAACACTGCACTGGGCGCGCGTTTTACCTACAACGTCAGCGGTCACGGTTTTGGGGTGGCCTATCAAAAAATGAGTGGCGATACCGGTTTTCCCCACTTGGCCGGGACTGACTCTTTCCTCGTCAACTACGTGATGATCTCGGCAGATTTCGCCAGTCCAGAGGAGCGCTCGTGGCAGGCACGGTACGACTACGATTTCGCCACCGTTGGCGTGCCGGGTTTGACGTTCATGACGCGCTATCTCAAAGGCGACAATTTCGCTCGCGGTAACAAAGAAGGCACCGAGTGGGAGCGCAATACCGACATCGCGTATGTGTTTCAGAGCGGCGTGCTGAAGAACCTCGAACTGAAATGGCGTAATGGCAGCTACCGCAGCAACGGCGGCAACGACATCGACCAGAACCGCGTCATCGTCAGCTACACGCTGCCGCTGCTCTGAGTCGCCACGTACTCAGCAACATCCCGACAACGCTCACCCCGGCCATTGCCGCATTGGAGCCTGAAATGCCCACAAGAAAGACCCTCATTCACCTCGCCGTGGCCTTCGCGCTGTTCAACAGCTATGGCGCGTACGCCGCGAACACCGCTGACTTGCCGTGCAAGACCACGGAAGAGTGCGCGGCCCAGGCAGCGAAAATCGGCGCGACGGTTGATAAGTCAAAGACCAAAGGCAGTAAGACCGAGAGCCAGTTTTCCTGGCTGAACCGGATCAATAAAGCCTCGATCGTCATGCTCACTGAAGAAGGCATCGTCAAACCCGAGATGGGTCAGAAGATCGCCACGGGCGTGCGTTACGCCATCGATCAAGCTGATCAGCCCAATGGCAAGCGGCCAAGCGATGTGCTTCAGCTTGAAGAAATCATGACCGACAAGATCGGTCCCGAGGCCTCGCTGATCCACTCTGGTCGCAGTCGTCAAGACATGCTCGCGACCTATCGCCTCGCCAAGCTGCGCTCCGATGTGCTCGCGTACAGCGAAGCCATGAATGCAACCCGCAAGCGCCTGCTGGACCTCGCGGATAAGAACATCGACACCTTGATTCCCGCCTACACCAACGGCGTGCAAGCGATGCCGATCACTTACGCGCATTACCTGTTGGCGTACGAAGCGGCGTTCGACCGTGACGGCCAGCGGATTCGTGAGCTGTATCAGCGCTTGAACCAAAGCCCGATGGGCACTGCGGTGCTGGCCAACTCGGCGTATCCGCTGAATCGCGAGCGGATGGCTGAGCTGCTGGGTTTTGACGGCGTGCGTGAAAACTCCCTGGATTCCAGCCAGGTCTCCACCTACGACATCCCGATCGAAGCGGCCAACATCGCATCGTCTTCGGCGATTCGCGTCGGCGCATTGATTGGCGACATCCATACCCAATACCACCAGATTCGACCTTGGCTGTTGTTGGACGAGGAAAAGACTTACACCAGCAGCGCCATGCCGCAGAAGCGCAATCCGGGTCTGCTGATGCGTGCGCGGGAAACGGCGTCTGATGTTGTAGGCTTGGCGCAAGCTGTGACGTTGCGCGCCCATAACGTCACCACCGGCATGACCGATTACAAATTTGCGTTCGATTCGCTGGGCGTCTTCGAATCGACCAAAGACATGTTCGGCGCGATGGATGCCGTGCTCGACGCCTTGCAGGTCAACCCTCAGCGTGCGCGGGATGAGTTGGAGAATGAATGGACCACGTCCATGGAACTCGCCGACACCTTGGAACGGACGCAAAAAGTGCCATTCCGCATTGGCCACAGCTTCGCGTCGCTCATCGTCGAACAAGCACGCGATCAAGGGCTGACACCGAAAACCTTCCCGTACGCCGACGCCCAGAAGCTCTATACCAAGGCCGCCGACAAGTATCAGTGGAAGCCGAACACCCTGCCGCTGGATGAGGCCACCTTCCGCGCTTCGCTGTCGCCGGAGAACATGGTCAGGACCCGTAAAGGCACCGGTGGTCCGCAGCCGGAAGAGGTCAAACGCATGCTGGCCGAGGCGCACAAAAACCTCGAAGCGGACCAGACCTGGCTGCGCGAGCGCCGGGAAAAGCTGACCCAGGCGGAAGGCAATCTGGACCGAGCGTTCGAGAAACTGCTGTCCTCGAAAGGCTGATGCCGAAAAAGCCGTGAGAGCCGTCTCGCTCTCACGGCCATCCAACATCAAAGTCCGTCAGCCATATTCATGTAGGAGGCGCCGGAGGCACGACGGCAGCGATCTGGCGCGTAGCGGCAGCAAAACCTGACGACTCGGTCTTAACAGTCAGATCGAGTATCCAAGCCCTTCGCCAGCATCAACAACCCTCGTCACTCATCATCAGCCCTGCGCAACACCCGTAGGAGACGCCGGAGGCACGACGGCAGCGATCTGGCGCGCAGCGGCAGCAAAACCAGACGACTCGGTCTTAACCGTCAGATCGAGTATCCAAGCCCCGCTAGCCTCACCCGTCCCGATCGTTAAAACGGAATGTAGCCCTAAACCTTACGGACCGTCTCAAACGCAAACGCATTCTGCCAACGCGCAATGGCCAGACACGCCACGCAGTTGCCCAGTACGTTGGTCAGCACCCGGCATTTCATCAGGCGCTCTACCCCCAGCAGCAACCCCACGCCCTCCATCGGCACGATGTGCAACAGATTGAGTGTGGCGATCAACGTAAAAAATGCCGAGCCCGCCATACTGGTCGAACCCAACGACGTCACCAGCGAAATCAGCAGCAACGTCAGCAGATCCGACCCCGTAAGTTCGATCCCGGAAATCTGCGCCAGGAACAGCACCGCCACGATCAAGTAGATATTCGAGCCGCTCAGGTTGAAGGTGTAACCCGTGGTCAACACCAGTCGGGTGAGTTGTCGATCGCATCCCAGAGTCTGCATTTTCTCGATCAGCCCGGGCAGGGCCGCGACCGAAGAACCGGTGAAGGTGACCAGCAGCAGCTCGTCTTTGACGTGTTTCACCAGCGACCAGAGCGACACGCCGGACAGATGCGCCACCGGTATCAGCACCAATACAACAAAAGCGCCACTGGCCACGTACATCACCGCGACGAACTTCAGCAAGGGCAGCGCTGACGCGGGACCGAATTTGCCGAGGGTAAATGCAATGGCGCCGAACGCGGCGAGGGGCGCGAAACGCAGAATCAGCCTCAAGCCTTTGAACAGCAGCTCCACCAGCTTTTCCAGCAACACGTGCAAGCGGTCTGCCTGGCGATGCCCTTTGGCGCGCATCATCACAAACCCAAACACTAGGCCAGCCAGCATGACCTGCAAAATCGGGTTTTGAGTGAGCGCGCGAAACAGGATGGAACCGACGGCGGACCAGGAAAATCCTGATGTCGCTGCGGGAATATGCCCGAGATACAGGGAAGCGTTCGAGTTGCTCAGCGTGCCGCCCCCGCCGGGGTGAGTCAGTTCCGCGACCAGGCAACCGATGGAAAGCGACAGCACCGCCATCCCCTGAAAATAGACCCACACCTTGCAGGTCAATCCGCGCTGCCTGACTTCCAGCCCCGCCACGCCAGAGGCAATCAGCAGAAACATCATGAAGGGCATGATCCAGCCAATTACCCTGATGAAGCCGTCACTCAACGGTTTCATCTCAATCGCCAGCTTGGGATCGAAGACGCCCAGCAGCACGCCACACAGGATGGCCAAAAGAAGTTGCAGCGTGGCACTGCTCAAAAGCCTGGTCGGCATCGGCGTTCCGAGAGGTTTGTCTTTATTGTCATGAGCGCGCCTTGTCAGCACCTTGGCGATTGGGCACGCTTGCCGGCCACTGTCGCGTTGACCGGGCGGCAATCATAAAACCTCGTTGCGGGATAGACCACCATGGAGCTTCGACATCTGCGTTATTTCGTCATGGTGGCCGAAGAGCGACATTTCACGCGCGCTGCGGCTCGGTTGAACATGCAGCAACCGCCGTTGAGTCAGCAGATTCGGGCGCTCGAAGAGGAGCTGGGTTTCGAGCTGTTCAAGCGCCATCCCAAGGGGGTGGATTTGACGGCGGGCGGGCAAGTTTTCCTACAGGAAGCGCAGGAGATTCTCGCGCGGGTCAAAGAGGGGTCGCTCAAAGCGTCGCGCGCAGCCCACGGCATCGAAGGACAACTCGGGGTAGGGTTCACCAGCTCGGCTGCGGCTCATCCGCTGATCCCGCGGATCATTCGTGCCTACCGCGAGCGCTTTCCGGGTGTCGCCGTTGTGTTGAAAGAGGGCAGTGCTCAGCAATTGACCGAAGCGGCCATTGAGGGCAGCGTCGATGTCGGCATCTTGCGGGCGCCGGTAGGGCAGCATCAGAGCATCGAATTTCATCGCCTGCTCAACGAAGAAATGCTGCTGACCCTGCCGGTGGGGCATCGTCTGCTGGCAGGGCACGACTTGAGCAACGGAGCGCCTTGCATCTCGCTCAACGATTTGGCCGACGAGCCCTTCATTCTGGTTCGCCGTCCGGGGGCGCCAGGAATGTACGCCAATTTGATCAAGGCCTGTCAATGCGCTGGTTTTAACCCGAAAATCGCCTTCGAGGTCGAGCGGATGCTGACCAACGTCAGTCTGGTGGCCGCGGGTGCGGGGATTTCCATCGTGCCCGCGTCGATGAAAGATGTGCACAAGGAGAGTGTCGTGTACTGCCCCATCATCGACGCCCGGCCTCGGCTTCATGCGCCGATCACGTTGGTCTGCCGCACTTTCAACCAGCTGCCGCCGTTGCGGAACTTCATCGACTTGTCCCGCGAGTTGAGCGGCAGGCGAATCACTAAACAGTGATGCCTTACGCGACTTCGGGTGGGGGATTCAGGCGGCCCCACACGGAGCGTGCAGGTTTCGAAAAACCAGGCATAAAAAAACCGGCGCCTGGCCGGTTTTTTTGCAGCAATGCCGCTTAGCGCTTGAGCGACGTTGGCACGAACGGCGCGATCGAGGTCAGCACGGCTTTGAAGCATTTGGTGTTGCCTGCCACGATGTGGCCTTTTTCGAGGAAGTCGTGACCCCCGTTGAAGTCGCTGACCAGCCCGCCGGCTTCTTGAATGAGCAAAGCGCCCGCGGCCATGTCCCATTCGGACAGACCCGACTCCCAGAACGCGTCGAAACGACCGGCAGCCACGTAGGCCAGGTCCAGGCTCGCTGCGCCAGCACGGCGGATGCCTGCGGTCTGGCCGACCAGCGAACGGAACATGTTCAGGTAGTTTTCGAGGTTATCCAGTTGGTTCTCGCGGAACGGGAAACCGGTGCCAAGCAGGGCACCGTCCAGGCTCTTGCGAGGGCTGACGCGCAAACGACGGCCGTTCAGCTGAGCGCCGCGACCACGGCTGGCGGTGAATTCTTCCTGACGAACCGGGTCCAGAACCACGGCATGTTCCAGACGGCCACGGTATTTGCAGGCGATGCTGACCGCGAAATGCGGCACGCCGCGGACGAAGTTAGTGGTCCCGTCCAGCGGGTCGATGACCCACAGGTAATCCGCGCCCTCGCCGCTGCCTTCTTTAAGGCCGGTCTCTTCCCCAAGGATGCCGTGAGTCGGGTAGGCCTTGAGCAGCGCGTCAATGATGGTTTTTTCAGCAGCGCGATCGATTTCGGTTACGTAGTCTTTCGCGTCTTTTTCGTCGACCTTGATGGTGTCCAGGCGCTCGATGGAGCGGAAAATCAATTCGCTGGCGCTGCGGGCGGCGCGCAGCGCGATATTCAGCATGGGCTGCATGGATGTAATCACCTAGGTCGTTAAAGAGAGCCGGGCATTCTAGGGGGTCTTGGCGCCGATTTCCAGCGCGAACACTCGCTTTACCCTGCGTCCGGTCGTCTCATGAACGATGGATGCGCGCTGGTCCGCACCGGTTTTAGGGTGTATGTAGAAGCTTTGGCGCAAGGGTTCATAGCCTTGAGCCGGGCGCTTCTGTAAGATTCGTCCCCCTTTCCAGCCGCTAGCGAGACTGCCCCAGTGCTGCAAAACATTCGTGTCGTTCTGGTCGGAACCAGTCATCCGGGGAATATCGGTGGCGCGGCGCGTGCCATGAAGAACATGGGGCTTTCGCGTCTGGTGCTGGTCGATCCTGCGCAGTTTCCTCATCACGAAGCCGACGCCCGCGCTTCGGGGGCCAGCGACATCCTGGAAAGCGCCCAGGTCGTCGCGACCCTGGAGGATGCACTGGTCGGCTGCAATCTGGTGATGGGCACCAGCGCGCGGGATCGTCGCATCCCCTGGCCATTGCTGGATCCGCGCGAAGCGGGCGTGAAGGCCGTTGATCATGCGGCTCAGGGGGAAGAAATCGCGTTGGTGTTCGGCCGTGAATATGCCGGCCTCACCAATGAAGAGTTGCAACGCTGTCATTACCACGTGCACATCCCCTCCGACCCCGAATTCAGCTCGCTCAATCTGGCTGCAGCGGTTCAGGTGCTGGCCTACGAAGCGCGCATGGCGTGGCTGGCAGCGGACGGTCAGGCGAGCAAGATCGAAAAGGTCGAAGTCACGTCCGTGCGCAGCAGCGAGCTGGCGACCATGGATGAGATGGAGAAATTCTATGAGCACCTGCAGGCGACGCTGGTGAATATTGGCTTTCTCGATCCGGAGAAGCCGCGTCATTTGATGGCACGGCTGCGTCGGCTTTACGGCCGTTCCGCCGTCAGCCGCTCTGAAATGAACATTTTGCGTGGCATCCTCACCGAAACCCAGAAAACGGCCAACGGTGAGCCCTATAAGCGGAAGGATCAGTGATGTTCGAGCGTTTGCGAGAAGACATTCAAAGCGTGTTTCACCGTGACCCTGCAGCCCGTAACGCGTTCGAAGTCCTGACCTGCTACCCCGGGATGCACGCGATCTGGCTGCACCGGTTGTCCGGCTGGCTGTGGAGCAGGGATTTGGAATGGCCTGCACGGATGGTCTCGAACTTCGGTCGCTGGTTGACCGGGATCGAAATACACCCCGGGGCCAAAGTCGGACGGCGCTTCTTCATCGACCATGGCATGGGCATCGTCATTGGCGAGACTGCGGAAATCGGCGATGACGTGACGCTCTATCAAGGCGTGACGCTGGGCGGTACCAGTTGGAACAAAGGCAAACGCCACCCGACGCTAGAATCTGGCGTGGTGGTGGGAGCAGGCGCCAAAGTGCTGGGGCCGTTCACGGTCGGCGCGGGCGCCAAGGTGGGTTCCAACGCCGTGGTCACCAAGCCGGTTCCGGCGGGGGCGACGGTGGTGGGGATTCCGGGGCGCATCATCGTCAAGGCTGACGAAGACGAGACCCACGCCAAGCGCAAGGCCATGGCCGAAAAGATCGGCTTCGACGCCTACGGGGTCGGCGAAGACATGCCTGACCCTGTCGCCAAAGCCATCGGGCAACTGCTGGACCATTTGCAAGCGGTCGATTTGCGTATGGAAGACATGGGCAAGGCGCTCAAGAGCCTCGGCTGTGAATACCGCGAGCAAGCGCTCCCGGAGCTGCGCAAGGACGTGTTCGATTGCATCGAAGAGCGCAACGAGACAAAGGTCGGCCAAGGCATATGACGCAAACGGTTTGAACAGGGTCGTTGCAACATGCCATTTGGCCGCCGTTCTTGCTATTATGCCGCCCGCTCATCAGGGGTAATCCCGACTGCTTTGCTAGGTCTTATAGTTGACTTAAATACTCGGAAATAGCATACTCGCTCTCATTCCGAACCTCCGCGGTACACGTCATGCGACTGACTACAAAGGGCCGATACGCCGTCACTGCCATGCTCGATCTGGCGTTGCACGCGCAGCATGGGCCAGTGTCTCTGGCCGATATCTCCGAGCGGCAAGGGATTTCCCTTTCCTACCTCGAGCAACTGTTCGCCAAGCTGCGCCGCGGCAATCTGGTGTCGAGCGTGCGTGGGCCCGGTGGCGGCTACCAGCTGTCACGCAACATGCAGGGCATCCAGGTGGCGCAGGTGATCGACGCGGTCAACGAATCGGTCGACGCGACGCGCTGCCAGGGGCTCGGTGATTGCCACGCTGGCGATACCTGTCTGACCCACCATCTGTGGTGCGACCTCAGCCAGCAGATTCACGAATTTCTAAGCGGTATCAGCCTGGCTGACCTCGTCACTCGCCGTGAAGTGCAGGAAGTCGCCCAACGCCAGGATCTTCGTCGTTGCAATACCAAGACGCAGTTTCTGGACAAGATTGAAACATCCGCCGTTGAGTGAACGCAGATGAACGCGCGGCGCGCCTGCCTGATAGGAGATATTCAATGAGATTGCCGATTTACCTCGATTATTCCGCGACGACTCCGGTCGACCCGCGTGTTGCGCAGAAAATGAGCGATTGCTTGCTGGTGGATGGCAACTTCGGTAACCCGGCTTCGCGCTCTCACGTCTTTGGCTGGAAAGCTGAAGAGGCGGTCGAGAATGCACGTCGTCAGGTCGCTGATCTGGTTCACGCTGACCCTCGCGAAATCGTCTGGACCTCCGGTGCGACCGAGTCAGACAACCTGGCGATCAAGGGCGCGGCGCATTTCTATGCGACCAAGGGCAAGCACCTGATTACCAGCAAGATCGAACACAAGGCTGTCCTCGACACCATGCGCCAACTGGAGCGCGAGGGTTTCGAAGTCACTTACCTGGATCCAACCGAAGACGGTCTGATCACGCCTTCCATGATCGAAGCGGTGTTGCGCGATGACACCATTCTGGTCTCGATCATGCACGTCAATAACGAAATCGGCACCGTCAACGACATCGCTGCGATTGGCGAACTGACCCGTTCGCGCGGCGTGCTGTTCCATGTCGACGCCGCTCAGTCCACGGGCAAAGTCGAGATCGACCTGTCCAAGCTGAAAGTCGACATGATGTCCTTCTCGGCGCACAAGACCTACGGCCCTAAAGGCATCGGCGCGCTGTACGTCAGCCGCAAACCCCGCGTCCGTATCGAAGCGACCATGCACGGCGGCGGGCACGAGCGCGGCATGCGTTCTGGCACCTTGGCCACTCACCAGATTGTCGGCATGGGCGAAGCGTTCCGTATCGCCAAGGAAGAGATGACCGCTGAGAACGTTCGCCTCAAGGCGCTCAGCGATCGCTTCTACAAGCAGGTCGAACATCTCGAAGAGCTGTACGTCAACGGCAGCCTGACGGCGCGTGTACCGCACAACCTGAACCTGAGCTTCAACTACGTCGAAGGCGAGTCGCTGATCATGGCACTCAAGGATCTGGCCGTATCGTCCGGTTCTGCCTGCACCTCGGCGTCGCTTGAGCCTTCCTACGTGCTGCGCGCGCTGGGCCGCAACGACGAATTGGCACACAGTTCGATCCGTTTCACCTTCGGCCGCTTCACCACCGAAGAAGAGATCGACTGGGCCGCGCAGAAAGTCTGCGAAGCCGTCACCAAGCTGCGCGCTCTGTCGCCACTGTGGGACATGTTCAAAGACGGCGTCGACATCTCGAAAATCGAGTGGGCCGCACACTAATTCAAAGTCGCCACATGAATGCGGCGCTTTGAAAACATTTTTGAAGCGTCGCGAGAGCGACAGACGTATCTGATGAGGAACGAATCATGGCTTACAGCGAAAAGGTCATCGACCACTACGAGAACCCGCGCAACGTCGGCAAGATGAACGCGGAAGATCCTGATGTGGGTACCGGCATGGTCGGCGCTCCAGCGTGCGGTGACGTCATGCGTCTGCAAATCAAGGTCAACGAGCAGGGCATCATCGAAGACGCCAAGTTCAAGACTTACGGCTGCGGTTCGGCCATCGCTTCCAGCTCCCTTGCAACCGAGTGGATGAAGGGCAAAACACTGGCAGAAGCGGAGACCATCAAGAACACTCAGCTGGCTGAAGAATTGGCGCTCCCGCCGGTGAAGATTCACTGCTCGGTACTCGCTGAAGATGCCATCAAGGCCGCTGTTCAGGATTACAAGCAGAAGAAAGGCCTGCTCTGAGCAGTCACCATCCCGCTTGCAAGTAAGGAGTCACGATGGCTATCAGCATGACCGAAGCGGCCGCCAATCACGTACGTCGTTCCCTCGATGGGCGCGGCAAGGGTGATGGCATTCGTCTGGGCGTCCGCACCACAGGCTGTTCCGGCCTTGCGTACGTACTTGAGTTCGTCGACGAACCGGAAAGCGAAGACACCGTTTTCGAGCACCACGGCGTCAAGGTGATCATTGATCCCAAGAGCCTGGTTTATCTCGACGGGACTGAGCTCGATTTCGTCAAGGAGGGGTTGAACGAAGGTTTCAAGTTCAACAATCCCAACTCGCGCGGTGAATGTGGCTGCGGCGAAAGCTTCAACGTCTGAGGCTTATCGTGGGTACTCCTTGTCATTTCGCTTTATTCGATCTGCAGCCGGGTTTTCGCCTGGATCTCGACGCGTTGGCCACGCGCTATCGTGAGCTTGCCCGTAGCGTGCACCCCGACCGCTTCGCCGACGCCTCCGAGGCAGAGCAGCGTGTTGCGCTGGAGCGCTCGGCGAGTTTGAACGACGCCTATCAGACGCTGAAAAGCGCGCCGAAACGGGCGCGTTATCTGTTGGCGCTCAAAGGCGAAGTGCCGCTGGAAGTCACCGTGCACGACCCTGAGTTCCTGATGCAGCAGATGCAATGGCGCGAAGAGCTCGAAGACTTGCAAGAAGAAGCGGATCTGACTGGCGTGGCGACGTTCAAGCGTCGGCTCAAAGTGGCGCAGGAAGAACTGAACGAAAGCTTCGCGGCCTGTTGGGACGACGCTGCGCAGCGCGAACAGGCCGAGCGCCTGATGCGCCGCATGCAATTCCTCGACAAGCTCTCCTACGAAGTGCGCCAGCTGGAAGAGCGCCTCGACGATTAACCCCGCGCCGCCTTTTGGGCGGCGCGCCAGTGATATCAGAAAAGTAATGGCTCTACTGCAGATCGCCGAACCCGGCCAAAGTCCAAAACCTCATCAGCGTCGTCTGGCCGTCGGGATCGATCTCGGCACCACCAACTCGCTGGTCGCTGCCCTGCGCAGTGGCATCAGTGAGCCGCTCCCTGATCAGAACGGGCAGGTCATTCTGCCGTCGGCCGTGCGTTATCACGCCGATCGCGTGGAGGTCGGCCAGTCCGCGAAGGACGCTGCCGCGACGGATCCCCTGAACACCATCATCTCGGTCAAGCGCCTCATGGGGCGTGGCATTGCTGACGTGAAGCATTTGGGTGAGCAGCTGCCTTACCGCTTCATCGGCGGCGAGTCGCACATGCCGTTCATTGAGACCGTTCAAGGCGCGAAAAGCCCTGTCGAAATCTCGGCTGACATCCTCAAAGTGCTACGCCAGCGCGCCGAAGCGACGTTGGGCGGCGAGCTGGTGGGGGCGGTGATCACCGTGCCTGCCTATTTTGACGACGCGCAACGCCAAGCCACCAAGGACGCCGCCAAGCTGGCGGGCCTTACCGTATTGCGCCTGCTCAATGAGCCAACGGCAGCAGCGGTGGCCTACGGTCTTGACCAAAATGCCGAAGGCGTGGTCGCGATCTACGACCTTGGCGGCGGCACGTTCGATATCTCGATCCTGCGACTGACCGGCGGCGTTTTCGAAGTCATGGCCACGGGCGGGGACAGTGCGCTGGGCGGCGACGATTTCGACCACGCGATTGCCAGCTGGATCATCGCCGAAGCCGGTTTGTCCGACGACCTCGACCCTTCCGCCCAGCGCAGCCTGATGCAGACCGCCTGCGCTGCCAAGGAAGCCCTCACCGATACCGACGCGGTCGATGTCGTGCATGGCGCCTGGACAGGGGTGCTGACCCGCGCCACCTTCGATGCGCTGATCGAACCCATGATCGCCCGCAGCCTCAAGGCCTGCCGTCGTGCCGTGCGTGACTGCGGCATCGAGCTGGATGAAGTGGAAGCGGTGGTCATGGTCGGCGGTTCCACTCGCGTACCGCGTGTTCGTGATGCAGTTGCCGAATTGTTCGGTCGTCAACCGCTGACGGAAATCGACCCGGACCAAGTGGTTGCCATTGGTGCAGCGATTCAGGCTGATACCTTGGCAGGCAACAAGCGTGACGGCGGCGAATTGCTGCTGCTGGACGTGATTCCACTGTCCCTCGGTCTCGAGACCATGGGCGGCCTGATGGAAAAGGTCATCCCGCGCAACACCACTATCCCGGTGGCTCGCGCGCAGGAGTTCACTACCTATAAAGACGGCCAGTCCGCGATGATGATTCACGTGCTCCAGGGTGAGCGTGAGTTGATCAGTGACTGCCGTTCGCTGGCGCGCTTTGACTTGCGTGGCATTCCAGCCATGGTCGCTGGCGCGGCGAAAATTCGTGTCACCTTCCAGGTCGATGCCGATGGTCTGCTGAGCGTTTCCGCTCGCGAGTTGGCGTCAGGCGTGGAATCGAGCATTCAGGTCAAGCCTTCCTACGGCCTGACCGATAGTGAAATCACCCGCATGCTCAAGGATTCGTTCCAGTACGCCGGCGATGACAAGGTCGCCCGAGTACTGCGCGAGCAGCAAGTCGACGCCCAGCGCCTGGTCGAGGCTGTCGAAGGCGCGCTGCAGGCTGATGGTGAGCGTTTGCTGGACGCCGAAGAGCGCATGGTCATCGACATGCAGGTCGATGAACTTCGCGAACTGATCAAAGGCACCGACGGGGCGGCTATCGAGCAGCAGACCAAGCGTTTGTCGCAGGTAACCGATGCCTTCGCTGCTCGCCGCCTGGACTCGACGGTGAAAGCCGCCTTGTCGGGACGCAACCTGAATGAGATTGAGGAATAACTGATGCCACAGGTGATTTTTCTGCCGCACGCGGAGTTTTGCCCGGACGGGCTGGTGGTCGAGGCAGAGACTGGCACGTCGATCCTCGAGTTGGCTCATGACCACCATATCGAGATGGAAAGTGCGTGTGGCGGTGTGTGCGCCTGCACCACGTGCCATTGCATCATTCGTCAGGGCTTCAATTCGCTGGAAGAAGCCGACGAGCTGGAAGAGGACTACCTGGATCGTGCATGGGGCCTGGAAGCGACATCGCGACTGGCCTGTCAGGCCAAGGTCGGCACCGAAGACCTGACCGTCGAGATCCCGAAATATTCGCTTAACCATGCCGCCGAAGCGCCGCACTGACGGAGAGATTGTCATGAGCTACGGTTGGAATGACGTGCAACGCATTGCCGAAGAGCTGGCCGAGACCCACCCGGGGCTTGATCCGTACTCGGTAGGCTTCGTCAGACTGCAACAGATGATCCAGCAACTGCCCGATTTCGACAACACATCGGGCAGGGTCGGCGAGAAGGTACTGGAAGCCGTCCAGACCCTTTGGGCAGATGAAATAGACTGATCATCTCTGCCCGTTAGGCAATACACCAGAACCCGCGTATAATTCGCGGGTTTAATTTTTCGCAATAATCACTGTTTCTGGAGTTACACCATGGCTGTTCAACGTACTTTCTCGATCATCAAGCCTGATGCTGTTGCTAAAAATGTAATCGGCGAGATCACCACCCGCTTCGAAAAAGCCGGTCTGCGCGTCGTCGCTTCGAAACTGAAGCAACTGTCCAAGGCCGAAGCAGAAGGTTTCTACGCTGAGCACAGCGCCCGTGGTTTCTTCGGCGACCTGGTGGCTTTCATGACGTCCGGTCCGGTTGTCGTTCAAGTGCTGGAAGGCGAAAACGCCATCCTGAAAAACCGCGAGCTGATGGGCGCTACCAACCCTAAAGAAGCCGCTGCCGGCACCATCCGTGCTGACTTCGCAGAATCCATTGACGCCAACGCCGTTCACGGTTCGGACTCCGAAGCTGCTGCGGCTCGCGAAATCGCTTACTTCTTCGCTGCTACCGAGGTAACCACTCGCTAAGCTGCTGCTTCGAGTGAGGGTGAATCCATGACTGATACGACTGGCAAAATCAACCTGTTGGGGCTGACCCTTCAGGAAATGGAAAAATTCTTCGAGTCCATCGGGGAGAAACGCTTCCGCGCCGGTCAGGTCATGAAGTGGATTCACCACTATGGCGTCGACAATTTCGAAGCCATGACGAATGTCGGCAAGGCGTTGCGCGAAAAGCTCGAGCGTCGTGCCGAAATTCGGGGTCCCGAAGTCGTCAGCGAGGACATTTCCAGCGACGGCACCCGCAAGTGGGTCGTTCGCGTGGCGTCCGGCAGCTGCGTCGAGACTGTTTACATTCCCCAGGGCAAGCGCGGCACTTTGTGTGTCTCCTCCCAGGCGGGCTGCGCGCTGGATTGCAGTTTCTGCTCCACGGGTAAGCAAGGCTTCAACAGCAACCTCACCGCCGCCGAAGTTATCGGTCAGGTGTGGATTGCCAATAAATCCTTCGGCAGTGTCCCGGCTACGGTCGACCGTGCCATCACCAACGTGGTGATGATGGGCATGGGTGAGCCATTGCTGAACTTCGACAATGTCATAGCGGCCATGCATCTGATGATGGATGACTTTGGCTATGGCATCTCCAAACGCCGGGTGACGCTGTCGACCTCCGGCGTGGTTCCGATGATCGATGAGCTGGCCAAGCACATCGACGTCTCACTGGCCCTTTCGCTGCACGCGCCCAACGACGCGCTGCGCAACCAGTTGGTGCCGATCAACAAGAAGTACCCGTTGAAAATGCTGCTCGAATCCTGCCGCAACTATATGTCGGCACTGGGCGAGAAGCGCGTGTTGACCATCGAATACACCTTGCTCAAGGACGTCAACGACAAGCCTGAGCACGCTGTCGAGATGATCGAGCTGCTCAAGGACACGCCGTGCAAGATCAACCTGATTCCGTTCAACCCGTTCCCGCATTCGGGCTATGAGCGCCCGAGCAATAACGCGATCCGGCGTTTTCAGGATCTGCTGCACCACGCTGGATTCAACGTCACTGTGCGGACCACGCGTGGTGAGGACATCGATGCTGCCTGTGGCCAACTGGTCGGGCAGGTAATGGACCGCACTCGCCGCAGCGAACGTTACATCGCTGTGCGCGAGCTCAGTGCCGAGACCGAAGGGGCTCAGGTCGCTGCGGCTCGCACCTGACTGCGAAATTGACTGAGAGGATCTCTATGTCCCTGCGCGCTGCGCTGCTGCTGTGTTTTGTCACGCTCCTGGCGGGTTGTGTTTCCACTGGCAACGTCGATCCGCTGAGTACCGGCAAGGGACGTGAAGATGCTCGTCAGGCGTATGTGCAGTTGGGACTGGGTTATCTGCAGCAGGGCCAGATGGAGCGCGCCAAGGCGCCGCTGAAAAAGGCCCTGGAGCTGGACAACTCAGATGCTGACGCCAACGCAGCGCTGGGCCTGGTGTTTCAGGCCGAAGCGGAACCCGAGCTTGCCGATCAGTACTACAAGAAAGCGTTGTCCGCTCGCCCCAAGGATGCGCGCATCCTCAATAACTACGGCAGTTTTCTTTACCAGCAGAAGCGCTACAAGGACGCCTATGAGCGTTTCCAGCAGGCGGCCGATGACAACCTCTATGCCGAGCGCGCCAGGGTATTCGAGAATCTGGGCATGACCTCGGTGATGCTCGGCAATCGGGACCAGGCCGTCGACGAATTTACCAAGGCCCTCCGCCTCGACGCCCAGCAACCGCGCGCTTTGCTGGAAATGGCTGAGTTGTCTTACGAAGACAGGCATTATGTGCCAGCGCGTGATTACTACGACCGTTTCAGCCAGCTGAGCGAGCAGAATGCACGTAGCCTGTTGCTGGGTACCCGCCTGGCGAAGATCTATGACGATCGCAACAAGGCAGCCAGTTATGGCCTGCAACTCAAAAGACTCTATCCCGGTACGCCGGAATATCAGCAATACCTGTCGGAGCAATGATGAAAGCGGCGCATCCCGAAGTTGTAGCAGCCACTCGTACGAACCCTGGTGAAACCTTGCGCCAGGCTCGCGAGAGTAAAAACTGGTCGCTGCCAGATGTGGCTTTGAGGTTGAACCTCACCGCGACTTCCCTCGGTTATGTGGAGTCCGGCGATTTTGACAAGCTTCCGGGCCATACCTTCGCGCGGGGCTATATACGCGCCTACGCCAAACTGATGGGCCTGGATCAGGCCGCTCTGGTCGCACAGTTCGACCAATACACCGGAACCGACGGCAAAGGCAGCAACGTTCATGCCTTGGGGCGTATCGAGGAACCTGTTCGCCTGTCCCACAACATCCTGCGCATCGTCAGCCTGTTGCTGCTGGTCGCGCTGATAGGCGGCGGTTTTGTCTGGTGGCAGGATCAGGCAACCTTGCGCGGGAAAGAGCCAACCAGTCTGGGGCTGGAGCACGTCGAGGTCGAAAGCGCCGATGGCACGACGCAGATTCACCCGCTGGACGAGCCTGAAGACCAGGCGGTCGCAGAAGGGCAGAGCAATACAGCACCACTGCCACTGAACAATATGGATGCGTCCACGACCGCGCCGACGACCTCCGCTGCGCCGACCGCGCCCGGGGCGACAGCCAGCGCACCTGTCACCCCTGCCAATCCGGTCCACGGCACGTCTGCGACGCCTGCTGCTTCCGCGCACACCGCTCCGAGCCCTGGCACACCCGCCACACCCGCAACAGCGGCCGTCCCCGCGCCAGCACCAGCGTCGACGCCGACGGAAGCCGCGCCGACGCCAGCCGGTTTCGGCCAAGTGCAGTTGCAGTTCACGGCCGACTGCTGGTTCCAGATCACCGACGCGAACGGCAAGGTGCTGACCAGCGGCCTCAAGCACTCGGGCGACAGCGTCAACGTTAGCGGCAAGCCGCCATTGGCGGTCCGTCTTGGCGTGGCCCGTGCTGCACAGGTCAGCTACAACGGTCAGCCGGTAGACGTCACACCTTTTACCTCGGGCCAGACGGCTCGCATGAAGCTGGGGCAATAAGTCATGCACGGCGAATCTCCGATCAAGCGTCGCGAATCTCGTAAAATCTGGGTCGGCTCCGTGCCGGTTGGCGGTGATGCGCCGATCGCGGTACAAAGCATGACCAACAGCGACACTAACGATGTGGCCGCGACGGTTGCCCAGATCAATCGTCTGGAAGCCGCGGGCGTAGACATCGTTCGTGTGTCCGTTCCTGACATGGACGCTGCCGAAGCGTTCGGGCGTATCAAGCAGCTGGTGAAAGTGCCGCTGGTGGCCGATATCCATTTCGACTACAAAATCGCCCTGCGCGTGGCCGAACTGGGTGTCGATTGCCTGCGCATCAACCCCGGCAATATTGGTCGCGAAGATCGCGTGCGTGCGGTGGTCGATGCCGCCCGTGATCGCGGCATTCCGATCCGGATCGGCGTCAACGCCGGTTCCCTCGAAAAAGACCTGCAGAAGAAGTACGGCGAGCCGACTCCGGCGGCGCTGGTGGAATCGGCATTGCGCCACGTCGAACACCTTGATCGCCTCGATTTCCAGGACTTCAAGGTCAGCGTCAAGGCGTCCGATGTGTTCATGGCCGTAGAGGCCTATCGCCTGCTGGCCAAGCAAATCGTCCAACCCTTGCACCTCGGGATCACTGAAGCGGGTGGTTTGCGTTCAGGCACGGTGAAATCGGCCGTCGGCCTAGGTATGCTGCTGGCCGAAGGAATTGGCGATACCATCCGTATCTCGCTCGCTGCCGATCCTGTCGAAGAAGTCAAAGTCGGCTACGACATCCTCAAGTCGCTGCACCTGCGTTCCCGTGGTATCAACTTCATCGCTTGTCCGAGCTGCTCGCGGCAGAACTTCGATGTGGTCAAGACCATGAACGAGCTGGAAGGGCGCCTCGAGGACCTGCTGGTTCCGCTGGATGTAGCGGTGATCGGCTGCGTGGTGAACGGCCCGGGTGAAGCCAAGGAGGCCCATGTCGGCCTGACGGGCGGCACGCCTAACCTGATTTACATCGACGGCAAACCGTCGCAAAAGCTGACCAATGACAATCTGGTGGAAGAGCTTGAACGCTTGATCCGCCAGAAAGCGGCCGAGAAGGTCGAGGCCGACGCAGCGTTGATCGTTCGTGGCTAATCCCCTTTTCAAGGAATTTTTGTGAGTAAGTCCCTGCAAGCCATTCGTGGCATGAACGACATCCTGCCGGACCAGACGCCGCTGTGGCGCTATTTCGAGGGCACCGTATCGCGTTTGCTGGATAACTACGGTTATCGCCAGATCCGCATGCCCATCGTCGAGTTCACCGACCTGTTCAAACGCTCCATTGGCGAAGTCACCGACATCGTCGAGAAGGAGATGTACACCTTCGAAGACCGTAATGGCGATTCCCTGACCCTGCGCCCCGAAGGCACGGCGGCCTGTGTACGCGCCGTGCTGGAACATGGCATCACTGGCGGCGGCCAGGTGCAGAAACTCTGGTACATCGGCCCGATGTTCCGCCACGAACGTCCACAGAAAGGCCGCTATCGGCAGTTCCACCAAATCGGCCTGGAAGTGTTCAACCTGGACGGTCCGGACATTGACGCCGAACTGATCGTGCTGACCTGGCGCCTGTGGGAATTGCTGGGTATTCGCAGTGCCGTGAAGCTCGAACTCAACAGTCTGGGCACCAGTGAAGCGCGCGGGCGTTATCGTGAGGCGCTGGTCGAATACCTGTCGGCTCGCCACGACCAACTGGATGAAGACAGCCAACGCCGTCTGAAAACCAACCCGCTGCGCGTCCTGGACACCAAGAACCCTGAAACTCAGACGGTTCTAGGGGATGCCCCGAAACTGGCGGATTACCTGGACGAAGAATCGCGCGTTCACTTCGAGGGCTTGAAGGCTCGCCTGGACGCTGTCGGCATTCCTTATGTGATCAACCCGAAGTTGGTCCGTGGTCTCGATTACTACAGCAAGACTGTTTTCGAGTGGGTCACCGATCAACTGGGTGCTCAGGGTACCGTTTGCGCGGGAGGCCGCTACGATGGTCTGGTCGAGCAGATGGGCGGCAAGCCAACCACCGGCGTCGGTTTCGCCATGGGCATCGAACGTCTGGTGCTGTTGCTGGAAACCCTGGATAAAGTCCCCCAGGAAATCTCCCGCACCATTGACGTTTATGTCTGTGCATTCGGCGAGGCGGCTGAACTGGCGGCATTGGCGTTGTCCGAACGTCTGCGCGATCAGGCGCCGACGCTGCGTTTGCAGGTCAATGCTGGCGCTGGCAGCTTCAAGAGCCAGTTCAAGAAGGCCGATAAGAGCGGCGCGCTGTATGCGCTGATCCTGGGTGATGAAGAGCTGGCGCGCAAGGAAGTGGGCGTCAAGCCTCTGCGTGGACAGGGCGAACAACAAAATATTGCCTGGGATGCTCTTTCCGAGCACCTGGCCGCCTGCGTTCCGCAGGTTTGAAGCTAAATAAGTGGCCGATTGAGCGACGCGAATAGGAGTAATGGGGTGTCGAATACCGATGATGAACAGCTGGCGGCGGTAAAGGACTGGTGGCAGCGTAACGGCAAGCCCCTGGTTACCGGCGGTCTGCTTGCGGTGATCGTGGTGTTGGGCTGGCAGGCCTGGCATCGCTATCAGAACAATCAGGCACAAGGTGCTTCGGCGTTGTACCAGCAATTGCTGGAAACTGCTTTGACTCCAAGCGGCCAGGCCGATCCCGGTCAGGTGGCGGCCATCGCCGGTAAGCTGAAAAGCGATTTCGGCGGCACAGCCTACGCTCAGTACGGAAGCCTGTTCGTGGCCAAGGTGGCGGTCGATACCGGCAAGCTGGACGATGCGGCCAATGAACTGAAAGCCGTCAACGACAAGCCGGTTAACCCGACCCTTGGCGAAATTGCCCGTCAGCGTCTGGCTCGCGTCTACGCGGCTCAGAACAAGGCGGAAGAGGCGCTGAAGCTGCTCGACGGTCAGGTCGACAAGTCCTTCGAAGCCAGCCGTGAAGAATTGCGTGGCGACCTGCTGGTACAGCTGGGTCGTACCGACGATGCGTACGCTGCATACAAGAAAGCCAAGGCTGCGCTGTCCGAGCAATCGGCAGTGGGTGGCCTGCAAATGAAGCTCGACGATCTGGCGAAAGGGGATGCGTGACGTGATTCGTTGGAAACATGCAGCATTGCTGGCTCTGGCCGTTGTGGCCGCGGGTTGCAGCAGCAACAGCAAAAAGGAATTGCCTCCGGCCGAGCTGACGGACTTCAAAGAAGAAGTGGTTTTGCAGAAGGTGTGGAGCCGTTCGGTGGGTGATGGTCAAGGCGACATCTACAACATGCTGGTTCCGGCCATCGATGGCGAGAACATCTACGCTGCCGACGCCAATGGTCTGATCATGGCGATCAATCGCAGCAACGGCGACGTGGTCTGGAAGAAAGAGCTCGAGCAGCCTGTTTCCGGCGCTGTCGGCGTAGGGTCTGGCCTGGTCATGGTCGGCACGCTGCGTGGCGAAGTGATCGTCCTCGACGAATCCACCGGCGAGCAGAAATGGAAAGCCAAGGCCACCAGCGAAGTGCTGTCGGCTCCGGCCACCAACGGCGACGTGGTCGTCGCTCAGACTCAAGACGACAAGGTCATCGGTTACGATGCCGCGACAGGCAATCAGCGCTGGATCTACGAAAGCAGTCCCGCCGTGCTGACCCTGCGTGGCACCGGTGCGCCGATCGTGACCAACCAGCTGGCGGTTGCCGGCCTCTCGACCGGTAAGGTCGTGGCCCTCGACACCACCAACGGTGTGCCGGTCTGGGAGCAGCGCGTAGCCATTCCAGCAGGTCGCTCCGAGCTGGATCGCGTGGTCGACATCGACGGCGGTCTGCTGTTGAACGGCAGCACGCTGTACGTGGCGACGTATCAAGGTCGCGTTGCGGGTCTGGAACTGCAAAGCGGCCGTGTGCTGTGGCAGCGTGATGCCTCCAGCTACTCGGGTGTGGCGCAAGGCTTCGGCAGCGTTTACGTGTCGCTGGCCAATGGCACCGTTGAGGGCGTCGATGAGCGCTCTTCCACGGCGCTGTGGAGCAACGACTCACTGGCCCGTCGCCAACTGGGCTCTCCGGAAGTGTTCTCCAGTTACGTGGCCGTTGGCGACATGGAAGGCTATCTGCATTTGCTCAGCCAGGTTGACGGTCATTTCGTCGGCCGTGAAAAGATCGACAGCGACGGTCTGCGGGCGCGTCCGTTGGTCTCCGGCAACACTATTTACGTCTTTGGCAACAGCGGCAAGCTGGAAGCCCTGACGATCAAGTAGTGGCTGTCTATGCTAGAGGGGCCGCACGGCGGCTTTCCTCTGGCGGCCCTGCATAGGCGGGGCTTGCGGCGTGTTGAATGCCGCTCCGAACTCCGGCCGCTGCCCTGCAGCGGCTTTTGTATTTTCTGAAATAACGAAGTGGAGAGCCGCATGGTTCCCGTAATCGCCCTGGTGGGTCGACCGAACGTCGGCAAGTCCACCTTGTTCAACCGCCTGACCCGTAGTCGCGACGCCATCGTCGGCGACTTGTCCGGTCTGACCCGTGATCGCCAGTACGGCGAGGCCAAGTGGCAAGGGCGCACCTACATCGTGATCGACACCGGCGGTATTTCCGGTGATGAACACGGCATGGACGAAAAGATGGCCGAGCAGTCGCTGCTGGCCATCGAAGAAGCCGATGTCGTGCTGTTTCTGGTGGACGCCAAGGCAGGTTTTACCGCTGCCGACCAGATGATTGGCGAACACCTGCGCAAGCGCAACAAGACCTCGTACGTGATCGCCAACAAGGTCGACAACATCGACCCTGACATGGCCCGCGCCGAGTTCGCGCCGCTGGGTATGGGCGATGCGATCCCGATTGCAGGCGCCCATGGTCGTGGCATCACGCAGATGCTGGACATCGCCCTGCGCGAATTTCCTAAAGATGCTGACGAAGTCGAAGAAGGCGAAGAGGAAGACGTTGCCGAAGGCGAGGAAGCCAAGCGGATTCCCGGCCCGAGCGAGAAAGACGGGATCAAGATCGCCATCATTGGCCGTCCGAACGTCGGTAAATCAACGCTGGTCAACCGCATGCTCGGTGAAGACCGGGTCATCGTTTACGATCAGCCCGGTACCACCCGCGACAGCATCTACATCCCCTTTGAGCGCAACGACGAGAAGTACACGCTGATCGACACGGCGGGCGTGCGCAAGCGCGGGAAGATCCACGAAGAAGTCGAAAAATTCTCCGTGGTGAAAACTCTGCAGGCGATCAAGGACGCCAACGTGGTGATCTTCGTCATGGACGCCCGTGAAGGGGTGGTCGATCACGACCTGAACCTGCTGGGCTTCGCGCTGGAAGCCGGTCGCGCACTGGTCATCGCTCTGAACAAGTGGGATGGCATGGTGCCCAGCGAGCGCGACTACGTGAAAACCGAGCTGGAACGCCGGTTGTTCTTCGTCGACTTCGCGGACATCCACTTCATCTCCGCGCTGCACGGCACGGGTGTCGGTAACCTGTACCAGTCGGTGCAGAACTCATTCAAGTCAGCGGTCACCCGCTGGCCGACCAGCCGTCTGACGCAGATCCTCGAAGACGCTGTCACCGAACACCAGCCGCCGATGGTCAACAGCCGCCGCATCAAGCTGCGTTACGCTCACTTGGGCGGCGCTAACCCGCCGATCATCGTGATCCACGGCAACCAGGTCGAGCGCGTACCCAAGTCGTATGTGCGTTATCTGGAAAACACCTACCGCCGAGTGCTCAAGCTGGTCGGTACGCCGATCCGCATCGAGTTCAAGGGCGGCGAAAACCCGTACGAAGGCAACAAAAACACGCTGACCGACCGCCAGGTCAACAAGAAGCGTCGCTTGATGTCGCACCACAAGAAAGCCGAGAAAAAGCGCAAAGACAAGCGCTGACTGTCGTCTGAACCCTGTGGGAGTGAGCGTGCTCACGAAGTCAGGCTACCGGCCGCTGAAAATCTGGCGGATGTATGGCCCTCTTCGCGAGCGTGCTCGCTCCCACAGGAATGCGAGCGTTCACCAGCATCCACTTCGCCAAAAAAAGCGGCTTTTTTTGTTGCGCTGACATGGGCTATTCTGCGGTTTCCCCAGCCATCCTGGAGCCGGGTGTGGAGCAGGAACACCCTATGATCACCAGCAAATTGCCGAACGTTGGCACCACCATTTTCACCGTGATGTCCCAGCTTGCAGCTGACACCGGGGCGATCAATCTTTCTCAGGGTTTTCCCGATTTCGATGGGCCAGACGCGCTGCGTGAAGCCCTTTGTCGCCGCACCATGGACGGCTTCAATCAATATGCGCCGATGGCAGGCCTGCCGGCGTTACGGCAACAGGTTGCAGCCAAGATCGCCCGCTCTTACGGCCGCGACGTCAATGTCGACACCGAGGTGACCATCACACCCGGCGCGACCCATGCCATTTTCTGCGCCATTCAGACCGTCGTTCGTGCCGGCGACGAAGTCATCGTGTTCGACCCGAGCTACGACAGCTATGAGCCATCGGTGGAGCTGGCCGGGGGCCGCTGCGTCCACGTACAGCTCAAGGGGGATGACTTCTCCATCGACTGGGACCAGCTCACCGCAGCGCTTAGCCCCAAGACGCGCATGATCATTATCAATACCCCGCACAACCCGAGCGGCGCGCTGATCACCCGCGCTGAACTCGATCAGTTGGCGGCACTCATTCGCGACCGTGATATTTATCTGGTCAGCGACGAGGTGTACGAACATCTGGTGTTCGACGGCGTGAAGCATGCCAGCGTATTGGCCCACGACGAACTCTATGCGCGGGCGTTCGTGGTCAGTTCCTTCGGCAAGACGTATCACGTCACGGGCTGGAAAACCGGCTATCTGGTTGCCCCGCCTGCGTTGACCGCCGAGATGCGCAAGATCCACCAGTTCGTCGGCTTCTGCGGCGTGACGCCGTTGCAGTGGGCGTTGGCCGATTTCATGGCCGCCTGCCCTGAGCACGTCGAGGAGCTGCCAGCGTTCTATCAGGCCAAGCGAGACTTTTTCTGTGACCGTCTGGAGGGTTCGCGCTTTACGTTCACCCGTGCCGCCGGAACATATTTTCAATTGGTCGATTATTCGCGCATCCGTCCGGATCTGAACGATGTGGACATGTCGCTGTGGATGACCCGTGAGCATGGCGTGGCGAGTATTCCGCCTTCCGTGTTCTATCAGAATCCACCCGAGGGTCAGCGCCTGATTCGTCTGTGCTTCCCCAAGCGAGAGGAGACGCTACGTCTGGCGGCGGAGAAACTATGCGCGATCTGAGTTTATTGCCGAACCTCAATCTGGCGCTGGTCCAAACCACGCTGGTCTGGCACGACTGTCAGGCGAACCTCGCGCACTTCGACGAGTTGCTGACCCAGGCGAAGGGCGCTGATCTGGTGATTCTGCCCGAGATGTTCACCACCGGCTTCACGATGGAATCGGAAACGCTGGCTGAACCGGAGGCCGGCATTACTGCGCATTGGCTGCTGGAGCAGGCCAAGCGTCTGGATGCCGTCGTGACTGGCAGTATCATCGTCCGCGCCGAGGACGGCACGCATCGCAATCGCTTGCTCTGGGCCCGTCCGGACGGCGAGTTGTTGCACTACGACAAGCGCCACCTGTTCCGCATGGCGGGGGAGCACGAGCACTACAGCCCTGGGGAACGTCAGGTGCAGTTCGAGCTCAAGGGCTGGCGCATTCGCCCGCTGATTTGTTACGACCTGCGGTTTCCTGTGTGGAGCCGCAGCGCTCAAGACACCGACCTGCTGCTCTACACGGCCAACTGGCCGGGGGCCCGGCGCCAGCACTGGAACAGGTTATTGCCCGCACGGGCCATCGAGAATTTGTGCTATGTCGCGGCGGTGAATCGTGTAGGCACTGACGGCAAGGGCTTTGCCTACACCGGCGACAGCCAAGTGCTGGACTTCCAGGGCGAGAGCCTGCTGAACATTGGCGAGGCCGACGGCGTGTTTCATGTCAGCCTGTCGGCCGAGGGGCTGGCAGCTTACCGCGAGAAATTCCCGGCGTATCTCGACGCCGATACATTCGAAATACGTTGATGCCCCAGTGCCTCTCGCGCACGACCGCGTTCTGTGACCTCGGTCTTGTGCGGGAAAGTGCGCACTTCAGTTCTGTATAACGTGGCCGATACAACGTGCACAGAACAGGAGTTCACCATGACCACCATCAATACCAGTGCGCTGAGTGCCTACGCCAACCCCCTGTCGGTCACGCTCAAAGGCGATCAGTCCACCAAGAGCGATGCAGCCAATGCCAGCGTGAGTCTGCGCGGCAACGTCTACACCGAGCCCGGTCAGAAAGCGGGCAGCAGCGAGCCACCGATGTCCCCTCGCGAGCAGATGATCAAGCAGCTCCAGGAGCAGATCAAAGAGACCCAAAGGATCCTTCAGCAGCAGCAACAACAGCTCTCAAGTGCCGCGAACAGCAAAGCGCCGGAGCAGGAAAAAGCGGCGCAGGTGATGGCTATCCAGCAGCAGATATCTGGAACCATGGCGCAGTTGACCGCGCAGCAAGCCGCGTTGCTGGAATTGATGAAGGGCACGGTCAGCACTACGGCCTGATAAAGCACCACAAACGAAAAGGCCCTGAGCGCGAGCGTCAGGGCCTTTTTTTGTAATCGGAAAACGCTGTGGGAGCGAACTCATCCGCCTCCACAGGATGACCGTTACCGATTCACTGGCATCACGCCGCTTGCGCCGCGCCTTCCGCCTGGATCAACGCACGGTTCAGCGCGCTGAACAGGGCCTTGAAGCTGGCGGTGGTGATGTTTTCGTCGATGCCCACGCCGTGGACCGCGCGCTCGCCATTCACCCGCAGTTCGATATAAGCAGCGGCTTTTGCCGTGGTGCCGGCGCCGATGGCGTGCTCGTTGTAGTCCATGATTTCCGCCTTGACCGGCAGACCCGCCACCAGCGCTTCCAGCGCGCCGTTACCACGGCCTTTCCAGTGCAGATTGCTTTCGCCATCACCCTTGCCAGTGACTTCGACTTCTACGGCGCTGTGACCGTTTTCTTCCTGGAGGCGATGGCTGACCAGCGCGTACGGCTTGTTGGCTTGCAGGTATTCAGTTTTGAACAGCGCGTAGATCTGCTGCGCGGTCATTTCCAGGCCCAGGCGGTCGGTCTCGCCCTGAACCACCTGGCTGAATTCGATCTGCATGCGACGTGGCAGGGAGATGCCGTATTCCTGTTCCAGCAGGTACGTGATGCCGCCTTTGCCGGACTGGCTGTTCACACGAATGACGGCTTCGTAGCTGCGGCCAATGTCCGCCGGGTCGATCGGCAGGTAAGGCACTTCCCACAGCGCATCGTCTTTCTGCTGAGTGAAGCCCTTGCGAATAGCATCCTGGTGCGAGCCAGAGAACGCGGTGTGTACGAGGTCGCCCACGTACGGGTGGCGGGGATGAACCGGGATCTGATTGCACTCTTCGACGACTTTACGCACGCCATCGATGTCGGAAAAGTCCAGCTGCGGGTTCAGACCTTGGGTGTACATGTTGAGGGCAACGGTCACCAGGTCGACGTTACCGGTACGCTCGCCGTTGCCGAACAGGCACCCTTCGACACGGTCAGCACCCGCCATCAGGCCCAGTTCAGTGGCGGCCACGCCCGTGCCACGGTCATTGTGGGTGTGCAGGCTGATGATCACGCTGTCACGACGATTGATGTTGCGGCAAAACCATTCGATCTGGTCGGCGTAGATGTTCGGAGTGGCGACTTCGACGGTGGCCGGCAGGTTCAGAATCACCTTGTTCTGAGGCGTGGCGTTCCACACTTCGACCACCGCGTCGCAGACTTCCTTGGCGAAGTCCAGCTCTGTGGCGCTGAAGGTTTCCGGCGAGTATTCGAACTGCCACTGGGTCTCGGGCTGCTGAGCGGCGTATTTGACGAACAGCTTGGCAGCATTGACCGCGATGGCCTTGATGCCGTCCTTGTCCTGGTTGAACACGATCCGGCGGAACGATGGAGAGGTCGCGTTATACAGGTGCACGATGGCCTTCTTGGCACCGCGCAGGGATTCGAACGTGCGGGCGATCAGGTCTTCGCGGCCTTGGGTCAGCACTTGAATGGTGGTGTCGTCCGGGATGTGGCCTTCTTCGATCAGCGTGCGCACGAAGTCGAAATCGGTCTGCGATGCCGCTGGGAACGAGGCTTCGATTTCCTTCACGCCTACTTGCACGAGGGTTTCCCAGAAGCGCAGCTTTTTGACCGAATCCATGGGCTCGATCAGCGATTGGTTACCGTCGCGCAGGTCAGAGCTGCACCAGATCGGCACCTCGGTGATGGTCTTGGAAGGCCATGTGCGATCAGGCAAGTCAATGACAGGAAACGCGCGGTACTTCTTCGAGGGATCTTTGAGCATGGTCATGAAAAGTAATCCTTTGTGGACTCAGGGCCGAAAGAAGGCGGCCAGCCGATTGATAAGAGAAACAGATGACAGGTCGAGGCACCGCGGTTTCAGCTTGGCAGTCGTGCACTGACGAGGCTGAGGCAGCGGTGTTGACGCAACAGAATGAGGGTTTGAGAGGTTTTCATGTGCCCAACCGTAACCAATGGGGTGAAAGGTGGCAAGCAGTTGGGAAAAATTGAGAGGGAATCTCAAAAGCAGCGCTGTGCAGCTATTTTTTGACGGATTGCTACATGCTTTCAAGATTTTATTGCTGGCCCGTTTTGGATCGTGCAACCGGGGTCAACTGTAGGCGTGAGCTTGCTCGCGATAGCGTGGCGTCAGGCACCGAGTCGCTGCGGCAATGTTGGTATCGCGAGCAAGCTCACTCCTACAGCTGAAAGGCGCGTCTAGGGCTGGAACGCGTTAATGAAAATCGCTGGATCGACCCGCGCGTCGTTCAGGCTGACGTTCCAGTGCATGTGCGGTCCGGTGGCGCGGCCTGTCGAGCCGACGCGGCCCACCACGCCGCCACGGGGCACGGCGTCGCCGACTTTCACGTCGATCTTCGACATGTGACAGAACATGCTGATGAAGCCTTGACCGTGATCGACGAACACCGTGTTGCCGTTAAAGAAGTAATTGCCGATGAGGATCACTTTGCCGGCGGCCGGCGACTTGATCGGCGTCCCGGCGGGCACAGCGAAGTCCAGGCCCGCATGAGGATTGCGCTCTTCGCCATTGAAGAAGCGCCGTACGCCAAATTTGCTCGACAGCGGGCCATCGACCGGTTTGTCCAGCAGCAGATTGCTCGGCGTCACGGGGCTGAAAGTGCGATAGGCGCGCACCTGCACGTCCAACTCCTGCTCGATGCGTTTCAGGTCATCGGGGTTTGGGTTTACCTGCCGCTGATTCTTTAGCGTGATGTGCTGTTCCGGGTATTTCTTGCTGCCGACCGTGAATGGCAAGTTGCGACCGCCGCTGCTCACCTGCTGCGAGGTGCCAGGTTTGATGGTCAGCGGGATGCCGACGATCGCCAGCCAGCGCGCGTCCTGATCCTTGACCACTAGCACCGGTTTGCCCTGCCACGTGGCTTTCGGTGCCTGTGCTGCAAGGCCCAGGTCCACCACCGCAACGCCGCCCGGGACCGGTTTGTTCAGCAGCCGCGAGAGGTAGCTGTCGGCGTGGGCAGGAAGGGCGAGACACAAAGCAAACGCAGCGCCTGCCAGGGAACGAGAGATAAAAGGCAGCATCGATCAATCCAGAAGAGAAAGGGTGACGGGCGTCAGGTGATTGTCTTCGACCCGGACGTGCAGTTCGCCCTCGGCCAGTTTCGCAGTGAGGCGTTGTCCGGTATGCGTCTGCTCGGCGGCACGAATCGCTTTGCCGCGCTCGTCGAGTAAGATGCTGTAGCCGCGCCCAAGGGTGGCCAAAGGGCTGACGACGTTCAGTGTCTGCACCTGACTTTGCAACTGCAAGCGGCGTGTCTTGAGGTTTTCCCGGATCGCTCGGGGCAGGCGCTCGGCCAGCACGTCGAGACGCTGACGTAAAAACGCCAGGGTGCGGCCGGGGTGTTGCGTAGCCAGTCGGCTCTCCAGATGACTCATGCGCACCTGGCGCTTGTGCATCTGTTGCTCGAAGGCGCGACGCAGGCGCATGTCCAGATCGTCCAGCCGTTGGGCACGCTGGCGCAGGCGCTCGCCGGGGTGACGCAGGCGGCGGGAAATGCCGTCCAGCCGCAACTGTTCACGCATCAAGCGATCACGCATGCGCGTGACGAGCCGGCGTTGCAGGTTCTCGACCCGGCGATGCAGGTCGCTGGAGTCCGGGGCCAACAGCTCGGCGGCGGCCGAAGGCGTCGGGGCGCGCACGTCAGCCACGAAGTCGCTGATCGACACATCGGTTTCATGGCCGACGGCACTGACGATGGGCGTTACGCAGGCGTCGATGGCGCGGGCCACGGCCTCCTCGTTGAAGCACCACAAGTCTTCAAGCGAGCCGCCGCCCCGGGCCAGGATCAGCGCGTCAAAGCCCCGGGCGTCCGCCAGTTTCAAGGCCCGCACGATCTGATTGATCGCCTCGCGTCCTTGCACAGCCGTGGGGATCAGGGTCAATTCGACTTGCGGGGCACGACGGCGGAACACGCTGATGATGTCGCGAATCACTGCGCCCGTCGGCGAACTGACGATGCCGATGCGTTGCGGGTGCAAGGGCAGGGCGACCTTGCGCTCGGCGCTGAACAGACCTTCGGCGTTGAGCTTTTCTTTCAATGCGTCGAAGGCCAGACGCAACGCGCCATCACCAGCAGGCTCGACGGTATCGAGAATCAACTGATAATCGCCACGGCCTTCGAACAGCGAGACCTTGCCCCGCACCTTGACGGCCAGCCCGTCTTTCAGCGCCTGACGCACCCGTGCAGCGTTACTGCGAAACAGCGCGCATCGCACCTGAGCGCCGGTGTCCTTGAGGGTGAAATACACATGGCCGGACGCCGGGCGAGACAGGTTGGAAATCTCCCCCTCGACCCAGATGTTCGAGAACACATCTTCCAGCAGCACGCGGGCGCGGCCGTTGAGTTGGCTGACAGTGAGGACTTCCCGGTCAAGGCCGAGTCTTGCGAAGGGGTCTTTGATCATGGCGGGCATGATAAAGGCAACGAGGCCTGGGTCACCACATTTGATATCAGGCAGTGCGTCCTTTGGGGAAGCACAGTCACCTGTGGGGGCCGGCTTGCTGGCGAAGGCAGTAGTTCAGTTGCCGATGACCTGTCTGTCTCCAGGTCTTCGCCAGCAAGTCGGCTCCCACACGAGCGGTGTTCAAATATCGCCACGGAGTACTCATCAGCATTTCGAGTATGCTGTGCGCCGCGGCTCATCCAAGGAGGACACAATGCTCACCAGCCTCGCCGAGTTGTCGGGCGTTTTCGATCAGCTGGGTTTGACCCCGACCGACTGGCTGTTCATTGAAGGCGGTGTCATCGCTGCTTATCTGGTCTTCGCCATTGCGGGTTTCGGGACGGCCCTGGTCGCTGGCCCCGTCCTCATCCATTTCATGCCGCTCTCGCGGATCATCCCTTTGCTGGTAATGCTGGATTTCCTCGCTGCATTCGGTCACCTGCTGCCTTCGCGGCAAGCGGTAGTGCGGTCTGAGCTGATGCGCATGGTGCCGTGCATGGCGGTGGGTTGTACCTTGGGCGTGCTGTTTCTGCTAAATCTGAAATCCGACGTGCTGCTTCTGTTAATGGGGCTGTTCCTGATGGGCTATTCGGTCTATAGCCTGGCGGTGAAAGTGCGGCCGACCCAGTTGTCTGCCGCATGGTCGATTCCGATGGGCACGATAGGCGGATTATTCGGTGCCTTGTTCGGCAGCGGCGGCTTTCTTTATGCGATTTATCTCAACGGCCGCCTGACCGATAAACTCCAGGCCCGCGCCACGCAAAACGCGCTCATCAGTTGCAGCACCATCGTGCGTCTAAGCCTGTTCGTGATCACCGGCGTGTACGCGCAAGTCTCGCTGTTGGTGCTGGCCGTCTGCTTGTTGCCCGCGATGATTGTGGGTTCCTGGATGGGTCGTCGATTGGTGATGCGGCTGTCGCGGGAAATGTTCGTCCGCCTGGTGACCTGGATGGTGCTGATCAGCGGCATCACGCTGATTGGTCGCTACCTCGCGGGTTGACGGTCTGGGGAGCTGACGGCTCTACTTGACGTCATCGGCGGTGGGATTAAGCTGCCGCCCCCGATCCCGCGTCTGACAGGCCCGTCATGAACACCCAAAGCATCATCGTCCCGCAAATTTCCAGCTTCCCGGCCCATGAGGCCAAGGCACGGGCGATCCTGCGCTGGCTGGTGAAGCTCGACGTGGTCGAGGAATCGCTGACAACGTGCGGGCGCAGTTTCAACCGTATGGCCTATGCCATAGCCCCCGGTGCCCGGCGCTTTGTCGAAAACCCCGATGCGCTGCCGTATGGCCAGGCGATCAACGGGCTGGAAATCGTTCTCAAGCGCTGCATTTACACCCCGCAATTGGGCTTCAAGGAAGAGGCGGGGTGTCCCGAATGTCGGCGTGAGATCGGTGAGGCGTTGTTCGACAGTCTGGAAGAGTGGATGCCCGGCCATACCGACAATTTCATGTGCCCGGAATGCCGCCACGAAGACGACATCAATGGCTTCCTGTTTCTCGACCCTTGCGGCTTTTCCAACCTCGGTTTCATCTTCAACAATTGGCTGGACGCGGGGTTCAAGCCCAGCTTCGTGGAAGCTTTCGCCGAACGTCTGGATCGTCCGGTGTCCTTCGTCAAAGTCCGCCTATAAAGAGTGAGGGCGACGATAGCGCTGAGCAATCGGGCAGATTATCAAATAGGCAGATCTTTACATTGAGCAGGGACAGGTGTCTGGGTATAATGGCGCGCTTCCATTTTCCCGCTCGGGAGCCCAGCGATGCTGCGTATCAGCCAAGAAGCCCTTACATTCGACGACATTCTCCTTGTGCCCGGTTATTCCGAGGTGCTCCCTAACGAAGTCAGTCTGAAAACCCGATTGACCCGTGGCATCGAACTGAACATCCCCCTCGTTTCCGCCGCTATGGACACCGTCACTGAAGCTCGTCTGGCGATCGCCATGGCTCAAGAAGGCGGCATCGGCGTCATCCACAAGAACATGACCATCGAGCAGCAAGCTGCCGAAGTGCGCAAGGTCAAGAAGTTCGAAGCGGGTGTGGTCAAGGATCCGATCACCATCGAGGCCGATGCCACGGTGCGTGACCTGTTCGATCTGACCCGTCAACACAACATCTCCGGGGTTCCGGTCCTGCATGACGGCGAACTCGTCGGCATCGTGACCTCCCGCGACGTGCGCTTCGAAACCCGTCTGGATATTCCTGTCCGTGAAGTGATGACGCCGAAAGAGCGTCTGGTCACCGTGCACGAAGGCGCCGACAAATACGAAGTCCGCGACCTGCTGCACAAACACCGTCTCGAGAAAGTCCTGATCGTCGACGACAAGTTCGCGCTCAAGGGCATGATGACCGTCAAGGACATCGAAAAATCCAAAGCCTACCCACTGGCCAGCAAGGACGATCAAGGTCGCCTTCGGGTTGGCGCTGCCGTCGGCACCGGCAAAGACACCGGCGAGCGCGTCTCCGCGCTGGTCGCCGCGGGCGTTGACGTCATTGTTGTCGACACCGCACACGGTCACTCCAAAGGCGTGATCGATCGCGTTCGCTGGGTCAAGCAGAACTTTCCAGACGTGCAAGTCATCGGCGGCAACATTGCCACTGGCGCTGCGGCTCGCGCGCTGGTCGAAGCGGGTGCTGATGGCGTCAAGGTCGGTATCGGGCCTGGCTCCATCTGCACCACCCGTATCGTCGCAGGCGTTGGCGTGCCGCAAATCAGCGCCGTCGCCAACGTGGCCGCTGCGCTGGAAGGCACCGACGTTCCCTTGATCGCTGACGGCGGCATCCGCTTCTCCGGCGACTTGTCCAAAGCCATCGTGGCCGGTGCCTACGCCGTGATGATGGGTTCGATGTTCGCCGGTACTGAAGAGGCGCCGGGTGAAATCGAGCTGTTCCAGGGCCGTTCCTACAAAGCCTATCGCGGCATGGGCTCGCTGGGCGCCATGTCTCAGGCACAAGGGTCTTCGGACCGCTACTTCCAGGACTCGTCCGAAGGTGCCGAAAAATTGGTGCCGGAAGGTATCGAAGGCCGCGTTGCCTACAAAGGCTCGCTGTCCGCGATCATCCACCAACTGATGGGCGGTCTGCGCTCCTCCATGGGTTACACCGGCAGCGCCGACATTCAGGAAATGCGCACCAAGCCTGAATTCGTGCGCATCACCGGCGCCGGCATGGCCGAGTCTCACGTCCACGACGTGCAGATCACCAAGGAAGCGCCCAACTACCGGGTCGGCTAGCCTCCCGGCGGCAAGTTATAAGCTACAAGCTGCAAGCTGATCGTAGTGCCAGCGCTTTCAAGGCCCGGCACCACATACGGCTTGCAGTCTCCCTACATCTTGCGGCTTGGACCTGAAGCTTGCAGCTGCGCCACTTGCAGCTTGAAGCTTGAGGCTCGAAGCTGCTCTAGAAGAGTCTCCCAATGGCCCTCGACATTCACGCCCACCGCATCCTGATCCTGGACTTCGGTTCCCAGTACACCCAACTGATCGCCCGTCGCGTCCGTGAGATTGGTGTGTATTGCGAACTGCACCCGTTCGACATGGACGATGAAGCGATTCGCGAATTCGCGCCCAAAGGCGTCATCCTCGCCGGTGGCCCCGAGTCCGTACACGTCGCCGACAGCCCACGCTGCCCGCAAGCCGTGTTTGACCTGGGGGTTCCGGTTTTCGGTATCTGCTACGGCATGCAGACCATGGCCGAACAGCTGGGTGGCAAGGTCGAAGGTTCCGAAATGCGTGAATTCGGTTATGCCCGTGTCGACGTAGTGGGCAAGAGCCGCTTGCTCGACGGCATCGAAGATCACGTCGACGCCGACGGCCTGCTGGGTCTCGACGTCTGGATGAGCCACGGTGACAAGGTCACCAGGTTGCCGTCCGAGTTCCACATCCTGGCCAGCACCCCGAGTTGCCCGATTGCCGGCATGGCTGACGATGCCCGCGGCTACTACGGCGTGCAGTTCCACCCGGAAGTGACGCACACCAAACAGGGCGGTCGCATACTGTCGCGGTTCATCCTCGACATCTGTGGCTGTGAAGCCTTGTGGACGCCGTCGAAGATTGCAGAAGACGCCATCGCCCAGGTCCGTGCCCAGGTCGGCACCGACAACGTGCTGCTGGGCCTGTCTGGCGGCGTCGATTCCTCGGTGGTTGCGGCGCTGCTGCACAAGGCCATCGGCGATCAACTGACCTGTGTTTTCGTCGATAACGGCTTACTGCGTCTGCACGAAGGCGAGCAGGTGATGGCCATGTTCGCCGAGAACATGGGCGTCAAAGTGATCCGCGCCAACGCCGAGGCCCAGTTCCTCGACAACCTGGCCGGCGAGAGCGATCCGGAGAAAAAGCGCAAGATCATCGGCCGTACCTTCATCGACGTGTTCGATGCCGAGTCGAGCAAGCTGCACAACATCAAGTATCTGGCTCAAGGCACCATCTACCCTGACGTGATCGAGTCCGCTGGTGCCAAGAGCGGCAAGGCACACGTCATCAAGTCCCACCACAACGTCGGTGGCCTGCCGGAAGAGATGAACCTGAAACTGGTCGAGCCATTGCGCGAGCTGTTCAAGGACGAAGTGCGTCGCCTCGGTCTGGAGCTTGGCCTGCCGTACGACATGGTCTACCGCCACCCATTCCCGGGCCCGGGCTTGGGCGTTCGTATCCTCGGTGAAGTGAAGAAGGAATACGCCGACCTGCTGCGTCGCGCCGACCACATCTTCATCGAAGAACTGCGCAAAGCCGACTGGTACCACAAAGTCAGCCAAGCCTTCGTCGTGTTCCAGCCTGTGAAATCGGTCGGCGTCGTCGGCGATGGCCGCCGTTACGCTTGGGTCGTCGCCCTGCGCGCCGTCGAAACCATCGACTTCATGACCGCTCGCTGGGCGCACCTGCCGTACGAACTGCTGGAAACTGTCAGCGGTCGTATCATCAACGAAATCGAAGGCATCTCCCGCGTCACCTACGACGTCTCGAGCAAGCCGCCTGCGACGATTGAGTGGGAATAAGGTTTGGCCCGCAGGCCTCCCTCGGTCCGTTGTACAAGGGAGGCCTTCTGCAATTGCCCCAGGCATGCCTGACTTCTACGCCCCATGAAGGCGGTCTACGGCCATCACATCAGTGAGTGGCCGCCTCGGTGTGTCGGCTTCCGGCCTTGAAGCCATGACGGGTTGCCGTCGATGCGATGGCGAAAGCCACCAGCAGAAGACCCAGCAACGCCCACGGAAATGAGCTGACGCCCAAGCTGTCCAGCAGGACGCCGCCGAGGATGCCCGCGCCGGCGATGGCGCAATTCCATACCACGACGTTCATCGACAGCGCTGCGTCGGTGGCGTCTCCCGCGCTGTCGGCCAAGGCGGTCTGCAGCAGCGTCGCCGCCCCGCCGAACGAAAGCCCCCAAATGAAGACAGCGGCGTAGAGGCCGCCGGCCGAAACGTCGAACGTGGCCAAGAGCAACGCAATGAGCGCGAAGCTGCCCAGGCTGACGAGCACGGTTCGGCGCAGGTAGTGATCGACCAGACGCCCGGTGATCCAGATGCCGAGCAGTGACGCTGCGCCGAAAACCAGCAGGATGAGATCGACGCTCTGTTCGAGTCCGGCTTGTGCGGCCACGGGGGCGATGTAGGTGTACAGCACGTTATGCGCGAGCATCCAGGTAAAGACCACGCCCAGGACCGGGCGGACCCCAGGCTTGCGCAGCACGGCCAGAATCGGCTCGCGCTGGCTGGCCGTCTTGCCGGGATAGTCCGGCACTGTGATGAGAATCCACAGGGCGAGCCCGAGGGTCATCGCTGACATCACCGCGAACGACCAGCGCCAGCCCAGCAGATTGCCCATCCATGTGCCGAGCGGCACGCCAAGGGACAGCGCGATAGGGGTGCCGACCATAGCGATGGCGAGCGCACGCCCTTGATTGACTGGCGTGACCATGCGTCGTGCGTAACCTGCTATCAGGCTCCACGCCAGGCCTGCCGCTGCCCCTGCAAAAAATCGCGCGACGAGCGTAAGCGCAAAGCTGGTTGACCAGGCTGTTATCGAATTGAAGATCAGAAAACCGACGACGGTGGCAAGTAGCACCCGACGGCGGCGCCAGCTTTGGGTGGCCAATGTGAGGGGAATGGCGGCCAGCATGGAGCCGAGCGCATAGGCCGTGACCATTTGGCCGGCCAGTGAGGGGGAGATGTCCAGGCCCGCACTGATGGCCGGCAGCAGTCCCGCTGGCAGCGTTTCAGTCATGATGCAGATGAAACCTGTCATCGCGAGCGCCAGTAAGGCGCCTATTGGGAGTTTGTTACGTTCAGCATGCATAGGCTCGGGTCCGTAGTATGTGTATCGATCGGTATTAATCTAAGCGCGGACGTGAATGGTGGTCAATCAATTCTGTATCGACTAGTATTAAACTCGTTGAATCGAGGAGAACAGGCATGGCAACGATGGGGCGCCCACGCGCATTCGACCGAGCCCAAGGGGTTGACGAAGCGATGATGCTGTTCTGGGAGCATGGCTACGACTCCACGTCTCTCAGCCAGCTCAAAGCAGGCATCGGAGGCGGTATCACGGCCCCGAGTTTCTACGCGGCCTTCCGTTCCAAAGAGGCGCTGTTCAGGGAGGTCGTTGATCGGTATCTGGCTACCTATGGCCGGGTGATAGACCCGCTTTACGACGTGTCCCTGTCGCCCAGGGAAGCGATCGTCAGCACTTTGAAAGGCTCAGCCCGCATGCAATGCGCAGACGGGCATCCGAAGGGGTGCATGGTCGGTCTCGGCGTGATGAGCGTTTGCGCGCCTGCCGATGTTCGTATTCGGGAACCCCTGGACACTGCGCGCGCGCGCAACCGAGCGGGATTACACGCCTGCATAGAGCGTGCGATAGATCTCGGTGATCTGCCCGCAGGAACCGTAGCATCAACATTGGCGGCGGTCTTCGAAGGCTTTCTGCTGGGCATTTCGACGATGGCGCGAGATGGCATTTCAATTGAAGTGATTGAGGGCGCGATCGACCGATTGATGGCGGTCTGGGACGTTCAGTCAGTGTGACTGAGAGCGGGCCGCAGGCGGCTTGGCCAGCCTGCTGCCATAGCACCTTGACGCCGGATGCGGTTCTCTTGAGACGCATCCGGCTTCTTCGTATCACGGGATTTCTTTCAAGCCCATCAGGTTTAGCGCCTTCCTCAACTCGTCGATGCTCTGGAAACGCCGTCCACTGATCATGGGCCACTCAGCGCGCTGAATGTACACATCCGTGCCCTCGACCCTGATCGGCGTGTGTACCAGCGAACCGCCCCGACTGCGGTGGATCAGTTCCGAGGCGTCACCCGCCTGTTGAATCGCGAAGTTGCCAGGGTTGCGTAAGCGCGATTCCATAGAGACCGGGGTTGTGGAGGGAATGCGCTGGCAACCCGGCACAGTCATGCGCAGACGAATATCGCCTTTGACAGTGCCGGCGGGTCGCCCCAACGCGTCGACGACTTCTTCTCCAGGGTCGATGGAGTAACCGATCGGCTCGCCGGGAGGTACGTCCGTGATGCGCAGGCCGATGACGCCTTCCAGTTCCGCCACACCTGCGGCGCCGTTCATGGTGTTGACGTGGGCATTGCCCACCAGTGCGATCCATTTGCCGCTGCCCAGCGCTGCCTGATCCGCTCGGATGACGGTGTCAGCGAAGTAATTCATCATTTTCAGGCGCACGTTGTCGGCGGGATCGGGCAGGCCAGCGGTGCGGTAGCTGGCGATGCAGTCAATGGCGCGGATTCTCATACGGTGCGTGTTGGCCGTCTTGACCAGATTCAAAAAGGTGTACCGCCCGGTTTTATCAGTGAAATGCCCCCGGTCCAGATCCTGCAGATACGTGTGCAACGCTTCGGGCATTTCACCGGTCCGCGCGAACGCATCCAGGTCAGCCTGGTGCAGGTCAGTGAGCAGGTGTTCCATGTAGAGCGTGTTGACGTTCTGTTTGGCCAGCACACTCATGTTGTCGATCAGAAACTGCTTGCTTGCCACGCTGTTGTGGCTTTCACCGATCACCAATCCCCGCGCTTGCTCATAGAGCTGCTTGAGCGCCGTTTTGGGCGAGGCATTCGCCGCGATCAGCGGCATCGCCGGACGATCAGGCAAATGCAGGTCAGCGTAGAACGCGTTCACGTCCTTCAGCAGGCGCTGGCGAACCACGAAAAATTGATCGATAGGATCGTTTGGGGTCAGGGAGAAGTAGCGCCCACTGAACGGTTTGTCACTGGGGGATTCCACCCGTGCACGCAACCCTTCCCGCGTGTCGGGCGGCATATCGTACGGGGTGGGCAATGCCGGTTCAGGGGCGGCGGCAGGAACGCGACGGCCGGCCAGTTTTCCCGGTACGCCTCCGCCACCGCGCAGGCCTCGGGTAGGTAGGGTCTCCCATGCGCCCGCGTCGTTCAGCCGCACCGGCAGGTTGCGAGAGAACGAAAAGGGGTTTTCCGGATCGACGATGACCCAGCTGTTCAGGTCCTTGATGTAGCGAACCTGATACGCGACGTCGTTGATTGCAATGAATGTCTGGCCATTCGCGGAGAGGTAAATGCCTCGCATCCAGCCTTCCGTGGGCGGCGGCGCGTAGCTGTCCAGCAGCTCGTTGGTCTCGAAGGATGTCAGTGGGTGGGACGTTTCTGCCTGCTCGGCAGTGCTAGAAGGCGGGACGTCCGGTGCGCCGGCAGACAGGGTTTCGTTGTCCGGTATTTCGGGCAAGGTGACAGGCTCGTCGCTCACAGGCAACTCAGGTAACTCAGGCAACTCAGGCAGTCCCGGCGCCGCGGCTTGCACGAGGAACAGCGCATTGAACAGCACATCGACGCTACCGAAGATCGCCCCGATCACGCCGTTTTTACGTTCGGCGGTGGTGTGCCCATGTATCGCCCGATCGATGTTCAGACCCACGTCTGCCAGGCCCGCACCAACGGCTGCCAGGGCAATCGGCCAGTCGAGGGCAGCCAGCGCACCGAAGGTCTTGCCGAATGCTTTCAGGTAGCCCATCCACATTTGCTTGCGCAGCTCGCCATTGCCGTGCAGGGAGAATTCAGCATCGGCCTCCATGCGCGCGCGTGTCGCGTCGCGCAGATGGGTGAATGGGTCGCCGTCGATTGGACGGGCTTTGCGGTTAATCACCGACTGCGAATGCGGCCCCCAGTGGCTGAACATCAGGTCCAGCGCGTGGTGGAGGCCGGTCTGATGGCTATTTTCGGCGTGCGTGGAAAGGGCAAAGTGCGCCATGAACCGCCCGCGGTTGTCGACCTCGTTGGTGTGGGTCATCAGCCACCACTGCAGGTCGTCCGGGGTGTCGAAGACGTGAAAGGCATGGACGTCACCCGGTACGTAGAGAAACTGCCGGCCACTGTCCTCGACGATGCGCAGGATGTCGCTCGCTTCGTATCCTGCGATGTCCAGCTGCGCCACATGCACACCAGCCGCCAGCGACGCCGGCGATTGCAGCATGGCCAATGTGATCGGTTGGCTGACGTCCAGGTTTAGCGCCTTCATCAGTGCATTGAACTGCTCCGACGTCAGGGCGTTGCTTTGACGATCTTCAACGGCTTTGGCGATGAAGTTGGCTTTCGCCAGTGTCCGGAAATCATCGGCACAGTCGCGCCAGAAGGCGGTTAGCTTGTCGTTGAACCGGGTTTTGAAATCCAGCGCCCAGAAGTCGCGCATCACGTCGACGGGCAGCAAGCGCACTTCGTTGGTTTCGTTGAAGACATCAGCGTCCGGACCTGCGGTGTAAAAGCCGCTCAGGGTTTGCAAGGCATCGGCACTATCCTGGGCCTCGACACTGAAACGGCGCATGACCAGTTGCGGCAGCGTCAGTGACTCGACCGGTTTATCAAGGTGTTCCCAGCCGTTGAATGTGCGCGGACTGCTCTCGCTGCGGTCGAAGCGATGCCAGTACACCGCGTCCGGTTCCAATGCGCCAAGGCCGTACTGGTTCAATATGTCCCTGGCGGCCTCGCGGGCCATTTCGCGCAGGTCGGGACACGCGTCGACCACCTTGTGGATGAGCGCGTCCAGCGCCTGGCGGTCTGCGCTGATCGCCGGGGTGTCAGTGATGATGGAAAGCATGATCGTCGTCCGTGATGAATGAGTCTTGAGCTTCCCGGTTTTCATCACACTGTGGGTGTTAGATATGTATTTTCCACGCCTCTTCAGAACCGGACGCGACGTCCACGTGCGTCCGGTCAGCCACAGGGTGTTCACGTCAAGCCTGTCAGCTTGAGGGCAAAGGCGAGTTCTTCGAAGCTGTCGAAGCGGCGCCCGCTGATCAGCGGCCAGTCGGGACTCTGGAGAGTCAGGTGCTCATCGCTCACCGTGATGGGCAGGTACGTCACCACCCCTTTCTGGTTCTTGTAAATCAGCAGCGGCGAGTCGCCCGAGCGCTGGATCGCGAAGTTGCCAGGGCGTCGCAGGCGATAGCCCAACGACGTGGGGGTGCGCAAGAAATGAGTGCGCACGTCCGTCGTCACCTTCTGTAATCGCAGGTCGCTTTGGACCCTCCCGGCCGGGGCGCCCATGGCCGTCAATACGTCCTCGCCGGGGTCAGGTTCGAAACCGGTGACGCCGCCTTCCGGCACATCCCGGATGCGCAACCCCATCACACCTTCGATTTCCGCCACCCCGGGCACGCCTTTGAAGGCATTGGCGTGGGCATTGCCCACCAGTGCAATCCATTTGCCCCCTGCACGTGCCGGTGCATCCGCGGCCATCACCGTGTGTACGAAATAATTCATGATCTTCAGCCGCACGTTGCGTTCAGGATCAGGCAGACCTGCGACGCGATAACTCGCCATGCAGTCGATCGCGCGAATGCGCACGCCATACTTCTGCGCCGTGCGCACCAGATTCTGGAAGGTGTAAGTGCCTGTCGAGTCGGTGAAGTGGCCCCAGTCCAGGTCTTCGAGATAGGCCTTGAGCGGTGCCGGCATGCGACCGGTCCTGGCGAACGTGTCCAATTCGGCCTGATGCAGATCGGTCAATACATGTTCCAGGTAGAGCGTGCGCACATCGGCGAGCAATTCGTTGCTGCGGAATGAAAGGATTCCCTCGGTGGTTTCATCAGTGGGCGCCGCTTCTGGAACGCTGGCCTCGATCTCTTTCAATGGCGGAATTCACGTCGGTTCAGGCAGGTCCGCGATGGGCGGCGCCGCAACGGGTGTCGCGGGCGTTTGATCGGCGACGACGGTTTTCAATTCAGGTGTCGCCGCAGACAGCAGGAAAACGCTGTTGAACAACACGTCGATGCTGCTCAGGACAGCGCCCACCACGCCATTCTTTCGCTCGGCCGTGGTATACCCATGGATCGCCTGATCAATGTTCAAGCCGACATCGGCAAGCCCCGCGCCCACAGCCGCCAGCGCGACAGGCCAGTCCAGCGCCGCAAGCGCGCCGAAGGTCTGGCCGAAGGCTTTCAAATGACCCATCCACATCTGCTTGCGCAGTTCGCCATTGGAATGAAGGGCATAGTCGGCGTCCGCTTGCATGCGGCTTCGCATGCAGTCGCGTAAATGGGTGAACGGGTCATCCGCCACGGTCTGGTCGTTGCGATTGACCACCTTCAGGGTGTTCGGGCCCCAGTGACTGAACATCATGTCCAGTGCGTGATTCAGGCCCGCAGCGTGATCACGTTCGGCGTGCTGGGCGAGCGGAAAGTGCGACATGAAACGGGCGCGATTGGTCGGCTGATTCGTCTGAGTCATCAGCCACCCCTGCAAATCATCGGGGGTGTCGAACACCTGAAAGGCATTGACCTCGCCAGGCATATAGAGAAACTGACGGCCACCAGGCTCGATGATGCGCAGCATGTCGGTGGCTTCGTAGCCAGCGATGTCGAGCTTGGCAATCCGCACCCCGGCCTGGTGCCTGCTGTCGGCTTGCAACGCCATGAGGGTGACGGGTTTCATCGGGTTGATGCCGAGCGCCATCATCAGCGAGCTGAATTGTTCGTCGTCAAGGTGATGGTGGCGATGGTCCTCGATGGCCTTGGCGATGAAATTGGCTTTCACCAAGGTTCTGAAATCGTCCGCGCAGGTCTGCCAGAAGCTGGACAGTTGCGTGTTGAATCGGGTTTTGAAATCCAGGGTCCAGAAGGCCTCCAACACATCTTGAGGCAAGAGCCGCACTTCATTGGCTTCGTCGTAGGCCTGGGCCTCAGGGCCTTCGGTGTAGAAACCGCTCATGGCCTGTAGGTCGTCTTCGGCGTCCTGATCATTGGCATTGAAGCGGCGCATGACCAGTTGCGGCAGCGTCAGGGATTCGATGGGCGTGTCCAGATGTTCCCAGCCGTTGAACGTCAGCGTGCTGCTTTCGGTACGGTCGAAACGGTGCCAGTAGACCGTGTCCGGTTCCAGATCGCCGAGGCCGTGCTTGCTCAGGATTTCGGTGGCGGCCACGCGTGCCATCTGACGCATGTCGGGACAGGCATCGGTCACTTTTCGGCCGATCGCATGGAGCGTTTGCCGGTCTGCGCTCAACGCAGCGGTGTCTTGGGGAAAGGGAGGCATGATCGTCGTCCTTGATGGATGAACGATGAGCTTCCCGGTCTGCGTGACTGAATTGGTACTAAATATGTACCGCAGCCACTGCTTGCTTATCTTACTGTAATCGCCTGTGTATCGTATCGGCCCCTTACACCTGCTCGCGTTCGCGACGTTGTTCTGTTTCCGTTGCTTGAGGTTTTGTGCTGATGTCCTTCACTCGTCGACAAGTTCTCGGAGGTCTGGCAGGTCTCGCCGTGGTCGGGCTGGGGGCCGGCGGCGTTTCGCGGTATTGGCTCGGCAGGTCCGGGCCGGGGGAGGGGCACGACTACGAATTGATCGCCGCGCCACTGGACACGGAGCTGGTGGCCGGCCACCAGACCCCGGCCTGGGCCTTCGGCGGCTCGGCGCCCGGGACCGAGTTGCGGGTTCGCCAGGGCGAATGGCTGCGGGTGCGCTTCATCAATCGATTGCCGGTCGAGACCACGATTCATTGGCACGGCATTCGCCTGCCGCTGGAAATGGACGGCGTGCCGTACGTGTCGCAGTTGCCGGTCAAACCGGGCGAATACTTCGACTATGTGTTTCGCGTTCCGGATGCGGGCAGCTACTGGTATCACCCCCACGTCAGCAGCAGCGAGCAGTTGGGGCGGGGCCTGGTCGGGCCGCTGATCGTCGAAGAACGCGAGCCTACGGGCTTTTTGCATGAACGCGTGGTCAATCTGAAGAGCTGGCATGTGGACGAGCAGGGCGCGTTCACTGACTTCAGCGTCACCCGTGAGGCGGCGCGCGAAGGGACGGCGGGGCGGCTGTCCACCATCAATGGTGTGCCCCAAGGCGTCATCGAACTGCCCGCGGGACAGATCACTCGGGTGCGCATTCTCAACCTCGACAACACCGTCACCTATCGCCTGAACCTGCCGGATACCGAGGCGATGATTTACGCACTGGACGGCAATCCGATCAAACCGAGACCCTTGGGCAAGGATTACTGGCTGGGCCCGGGCATGCGCATCTGTCTGGCGATCAAGGCGCCCGCCGCCGGTGAAGAACTGTCATTGCGCAACGGGCCCGTGCGCCTGGGGACATTCCGTTCAGTAGCGAACCACGACGCTCCGGGCGAGTGGCCTCCGGCATTGCCTGCCAATCCGGTGGCCGAACCTGACCTGGCGAACGCAGAAAAACTCAACTTCAATTTCGAATGGGCGGGAGCGGTGTCGGTCAATGTCGACAACGGACAGCCGCCGAGCCTGTGGCAAATCAACGGCCAGGCATGGGACATCAACGACAAGACCTGCGCCGACCGCCCCATCGCCAAATTGCAAAAGGGCAAGAGCTACCTTTTCGAACTGAAGAACATGACCCAGTACCAGCACCCCATTCACCTGCACGGCATGACGTTCAAAGTCATCGCGTCCAATCGCAAAGAGGTGGTTCCTTATTTCACCGATACCTACCTGTTAGGCCGAAACGAGCGCGCACGGGTCGCTCTGGTAGCGGATAATCCCGGCGTGTGGATGTTCCACTGCCATGTGGTCGATCACATGGAAACCGGTCTTATGGCAGCTATCGAGGTTTCGTAATGCGGCAGCCGCAAATCATTGATCGCAGCCGTGATCAGCATTTCATGCGCGAGGCCCTGGCGCTGGCCGCCGAGGGGGCGATGCTGGGCGAGGTGCCGGTGGGCGCCGTGGTGGTTCACGACGGCGTGATCATTGGCCGCGGCTATAACTGCCCCATCAGCGGCAGCGACCCCAGCGCCCACGCCGAAATGGTCGCCATTCGCGCGGCCGCGCGGGCAATGAGCAACTACCGCCTGCCCGGCAGCACGCTTTACGTCACCCTGGAGCCGTGCAGCATGTGCGCGGGTTTGATCGTGCATTCGCGCATCGCCCGCGTGGTCTACGGTGCGACCGAACCCAAGGCAGGTGTGGTGCAGAGCCAGGGAGAGTTCTTCACCCAGCCGTTTCTCAACCATCGGGTACTGTTCGAAGGCGGGGTGCTCAGCGAGGAGTGCGGGACAATGCTGAGCGAGTTTTTCAGGATGAGAAGGGCGAAAGGGTAGAGGGCGCGGGATCGCCAAATCCTGACACACCGCCTTCTTTGTACCAACGGAGGAACGACGGCCGCGAAGGCGGTGGGTCAGGTGTGGGGGAGTCGTTTGGCGCGACGCTTCGCTGCCGTCGTACCTCCGGCGGCTCCTACAGGATGTGTGTTGAACGGGATTTCGGTGACCGGCGTTGCAGCGCCGGTTCGGTGGTAAATCGAGGGTTTTTGGCCACCGCGGAATGTGTGTCGAACGGGATTTCAGTGACCGGCAGTGGATCGTCGATTTGGCGTGAATCGAGAGTCTTCGGCCGCCACCGCAGCTGTAGGAGCCGCCGGAGGAACGACGGCCGCGAAGGCGGTGGGTCAGCTGCGGGGAGTCGTTTGGCGCGACGCTTCGCTGCCGTCGTGCCTCCGGTGGCTCCTATGGAAGATGTGTTGAACGCAACTTGGGTGACCGGCACAGATCGCCAATTTGGCGCGAATCGAGAGTCTTCGGCCACCACCGCAGCTGTAGGAGCCGCCGGAGGGACGACGGCCGCGAAGGCGGTGGGTCAGTTGCGGGGAGTCGTTTGGCGCGACGCTTAGCTGCCGTCCGATTACCCACCTTTGGGAGGTGCTCCGCTATGACCAGCATTGGCGATCCATGCAACCACGGAATTGCCGCGAAAGCTCAAAGCGGCGCCTTGTCTTCCGGCGGTTTGGTCTTGTCCACGCCCGGCACGTGCAACGAGCCTTCTACCACCTGACTGCCTTCCAGCTGAGGCTGCGTGACCCACGTCAGGATGTCGTAATACCGACGGATGTTGGCCACGAAGCTGACCGGCTCGCCGCCTCGGGCGTAGCCGTAGCGGGTCTTGCTGTACCACTTTTTCTGAGAGAGACGGGGCAGCATCTTCTTCACGTCGAGCCACTTGTTCGGGTTCAGCCCTTCGTTCTCTGCCAGCTTGCGCGCATCGTCGAGGTGCCCGGTGCCGATGTTGTAGGACGCCAGTGCGAGCCATGTGCGATCTGGCTCTTGAATCGTGTCATCCAACTGTTCTTTCACATAGGCGAAATATTTGGCGCCGCCTTGAATGCTCTGTTTCGCGTCCAGCCGGTTGGTCACCCCCATGGCCTGCGCCGTGCTTTGCGTCAGCATCATCAGCCCGCGCACGCCGGTCTTGGACGTCACAGCCGGTTGCCAGAGGGATTCCTGATAGCCGATGGCCGCCAGCAAACGCCAGTCCACCTGTTCTGCCTTGGCAGCAGACTGGAAATGTTTCTCATACTTGGGCAATCGCTCCTGCAAATGCTGGGCGAAGGTGTAAGCGCCGACATAGCCGAGCACGTCCACATGCCCGTAATAGCGGTCTTTGAGGCGCTGGAGCATGCCGTTTTTCTGCATTTTGTCGAGGAAGGCGTTGATCTCGTTCAGCAAGCTGTTGTCATCGCCCAGCGCGACGGCCCAACGCTGATCGCGTCCATCGCCGAGATCGAAGGCCACCCGTACATTGGGGAAATACACCTGATTCATGGCGAGCTCGTTCGAGTCCACGAGCGTGAGATCGATCTGACCTTCGTCCACCATGCGCAACAGGTCGACAACCTCGACCTGATCGGACTCTTCGTAAGTGATGCCGGGATATTTGACCTTCAGCGCAGCCAACTGCTCGGCGTGGCTGCTGCCCTTGAGCACGAGAATCTTCTTGCCCACCAGATCACCCGGGTCTGTCGGGCGGTTCTGGCCGTTGCGATAGATCACCTGCGGGGTGACTTCAAGGTAGGAGTGCGAGAAGCGCACCTGCCTGGCGCGGTTGTCGGTGCTGATCAGGCCGGCTGCTGCCAGGACCGGGCCACCCGGTTTATTCATTTGGTCGAACAGGTCGTCCAGGTTGTCAGCCGTTTCAATCTTCAATTCGACGCCCAGATCGTCGGCGAAACGCTTGACCAGTTCGTACTCGAAACCGGTTTCACCGTTGCGATCCTGAAAGTACGTGGCGGGGCTGTTGCGGGTGACAACGCGCAGGACGCCATCCTCCTTGACCCGTTCCAGTGTGTTGGGTTTTTCAACACAGGCGCCGAGCAGCAGGAAGATTCCGGTTGCGATGAGCCACTTGGCACAACGTGGGCGGAAATCTGATGGGGAAAACATCGGTGCAGTATACGCAAAGCGCGCTGACCGCCATATCTCGACAGCGAAGGCGGCGTCTGATAGAGCGCAGGATTTTTATCCTCATCAATGTAAGAAACCGTCTTGCACCGACATTCGGGCAGTTGTAAGCCTTCGTTTCGGGTGCCGAAAGGTCGTGTTTAGGCTAGAATGCACGGCCTCAAAGCACACCCCCTTCCCCGAGGCTGTCCCGACGATGTTGATCCTGCGTGGTGCTCCCGCCCTTTCCGCCTTCCGCCACAAGAAATTACTTGAGCAGCTGAACGTCACAGTTCCGGCTGTCAGTGGCCTCTACGCTGAATTCGCCCACTTCGCTGAGGTTACCGGCGTTCTGACCGAGGAAGAGCAACACGTCCTCGCGCGACTCTTGAAATACGGCCCGAGCGTCCCGGTTCAAGAGCCTCGCGGTCGGCTGTTTCTGGTGCTGCCGCGCTTCGGCACCATCTCGCCGTGGTCGAGCAAGGCCACCGACATCGCACGTAACTGCAGCTTGACCAAGGTCCAGCGCATCGAGCGCGGCATTGCCTTTTATGTAGAAGGCCAGTCCAGCGACGCTGAAGCGCAGATCATCGCCGACAACCTCCACGACCGCATGACCCAACTGGTCCTCAATGCGCTTGAAGACGCCGCCGGGCTGTTCAGCCACGCCGAGCCCAAGCCGCTGACCGCCGTGGACGTGCTGGGTGGCGGTCGTGCCGCGCTGGAAAAGGCCAACGTCGAACTGGGCCTGGCCTTGGCGGAAGACGAAATCGATTACCTGGTCAATGCCTTCGTGGGCCTCAAGCGCAACCCGCACGACATCGAACTGATGATGTTCGCCCAAGCCAACTCCGAGCACTGCCGCCACAAGATCTTCAACGCCAGTTGGGACATCGACGGCCAGAGCCAGGAAAAAAGCCTGTTCGGCATGATCAAGAACACTTACCAGATGCACAACGAAGGCGTGCTGTCCGCTTATAAGGACAACGCTTCGGTAATCGTCGGCAGTGTCGCGGGTCGTTTTTTCCCGAATCCTGAAACCCGCCAGTACGGCGCGGTGCAGGAACCGGTGCACATTCTGATGAAGGTCGAGACCCACAACCACCCGACCGCCATCGCTCCGTTCCCGGGCGCTTCCACCGGTTCCGGCGGCGAGATTCGCGACGAAGGCGCGACTGGCCGTGGCGCCAAGCCAAAAGCGGGCTTGACCGGCTTCACCGTTTCCAACCTGAACATTCCGGGTTTCGAGCAGCCTTGGGAACAGCCGTACGGCAAGCCTGAGCGCATCGTGACCCCGCTGGACATCATGATCGAAGGCCCGCTGGGCGGCGCCGCATTCAACAACGAATTCGGTCGTCCAGCCCTGACCGGCTATTTCCGTACCTTCGAACAGTCGATTACCACGCCGCGTGGCGACGAAGTGCGCGGCTATCACAAGCCGATCATGCTGGCTGGCGGCATGGGCAACATCCGTGAAGACCACGTGCAGAAGGGCGAGATCACGGTCGGCGCCAAGCTGATCGTGCTGGGCGGCCCGGCCATGCTGATCGGCCTGGGTGGCGGCGCGGCTTCCTCCATGGCCACCGGCACCAGTTCTGCGGACCTGGACTTCGCCTCGGTTCAGCGCGAAAACCCTGAAATGGAACGCCGTTGCCAGGAGGTCATCGACCGTTGCTGGCAGCTGGGCGACCAGAACCCGATCGCCTTCATCCACGACGTGGGGGCGGGCGGTCTGTCCAACGCGTTCCCTGAACTGGTCAACGACGGGGGCCGTGGCGGTCGTTTCGAGCTGCGCAACGTGCCGAACGACGAACCGGGCATGGCCCCGCTGGAAATCTGGAGCAACGAATCCCAGGAGCGTTACGTCCTGGCCGTGAGCGCACCGGATTTCGAACGTTTCAAAGCGATCTGTGAACGTGAGCGTTGCCCATTCGCAGTCGTCGGTGAAGCCACCGAAGAGCCGCAACTGACAGTCACCGACAGCCACTTCGGCAACAGCCCGGTGGACATGCCGCTGGAAGTGCTGCTGGGCAAGGCGCCGCGCATGCATCGTTCGGCCAGTCGCGAACAAGAGCTGGGCGACGATTTCGACCCGAGCACCCTCGACCTCGAAGAAAGCGTGCAGCGCGTGCTGCATCACCCCGCCGTGGCCAGCAAAAGCTTCCTGATCACCATCGGCGACCGCAGCATCACCGGTATGGTCAACCGCGACCAGATGGTCGGCCCGTGGCAAGTGCCCGTGGCGGACGTCGCCGTGACCGCCACCAGCTTCGACGTCTACACCGGCGAATCGATGGCCATGGGTGAGCGCACCCCGCTGGCACTGCTGGACGCTCCGGCGTCCGGCCGCATGGCGATTGGCGAGACACTGACCAACATCGCCGCGTCAAGCATCGCGAAGATCTCCGACATCAAACTGTCGGCCAACTGGATGTCCGCAGCCGGTCACCCTGGCGAAGACGCACGTTTGTACGACACCGTGAAAGCGGTCGGCATGGAGTTGTGCCCTGAGCTGGGCATCACCATTCCGGTGGGCAAGGACTCGATGTCCATGAAAACCCGCTGGAGCGACGAAGGCACGGAGAAAACCGTCACCTCGCCGCTGTCGCTGATCGTCACCGGTTTCGCGCCGGTCACCGACATTCGCAAGACCTTGACCCCTCAACTGCGCATGGACAAGGGCGAGACGGACCTGATCCTGATCGACCTGGGTCGCGGCCAGAACCGCATGGGTGCGTCGATCCTCGCGCAGACCCACGGCAAGCTGGGCAGCGCCGCGCCGGACGTTGACGACGCTGAAGACCTGAAGGCGTTCTTCGCCGTGATTCAGGGCCTCAATGCCGATGGCCATCTGCTGGCTTACCACGACCGTTCCGACGGCGGCCTGATCACCACCGCACTGGAAATGGCGTTCGCCGGCCACTGCGGGCTGAATCTGGAACTCGACACCCTGACTGGCAAGCGTGAGAAAGTCGCGGCCATTCTGTTCAACGAAGAGCTCGGCGCCGTGATTCAAGTGCGTCAGGACGCGACCCCGGTGGTGCTGGCGCAGTTCAGCGCCGCTGGTTTGGGCGAAGACTGCGTCGCTGTGATCGGCAAACCGGTCAACAACAGCGAGGTGGTCATCAGCCTGAACGGCGAGGCGCTGTTCAAAGGTGATCGTCGTCTGCTGCAACGTCAGTGGAGCGAGACCAGCTACCAGATCCAGCGTCTGCGCGACAATGCCGATTGCGCTGATCAGGAATTCGACGCCCTGTTGGAAGAAGACAACCTGGGCTTGAGCGTCAAGCTGGGTTACGACGTCAACGAAGACATCGCTGCGCCTTACATCAAGAAAGGCGTTCGACCACAGGTGGCGGTGCTGCGCGAGCAGGGCGTGAACGGCCAGGTTGAAATGGCAGCGGCTTTCGACCGTGCCGGATTTGCTTCGGTCGATGTGCACATGAGCGACATCCTTGCAGGCCGTGTTGACCTCAGCGAGTTCAAAGGCCTGGTGGCGTGCGGTGGTTTCTCCTACGGCGACGTTCTCGGTGCGGGCGAAGGCTGGGCCAAGTCTGCGTTGTTCAACAGTCGTGCGCGTGATGCGTTTCAAGGTTTCTTCGAACGTTCCGACAGCTTCGCATTGGGCGTGTGCAATGGTTGCCAGATGATGTCCAACCTCAGCGAGCTGATTCCGGGCAGCGAATTCTGGCCACACTTCGTGCGCAACCGCTCCGAGCAGTTCGAAGGGCGTGTCGCGATGGTGGAGGTGCAGAAGTCGGCGTCGATCTTCCTGCAAGGCATGGCCGGGTCTCGCATGCCGATCGCCATCGCTCACGGTGAAGGTCACGCGGAGTTCAAATCACCTGACGCGCTGCTGGAAACCGATGTGTCCGGCACCGTCGCTCTTCGCTTCGTCGACAACCACGGCAAAGTCACCGAAACCTACCCCGCCAACCCCAATGGCTCGCCGCGCGGGATTACCGGCCTGACCACCCTCGACGGTCGCGTCACCATCATGATGCCGCACCCTGAGCGCGTGTTCCGCGCCGTGACCAACTCGTGGCGTCCGGACGAGTGGACTGAAGATGGCGCGTGGATGCGGATGTTCCGCAACGCGCGCGTCTGGGTCAATTAATCGCTGATGTACAAGCTCGCCTTCTTCGTACCGCCGAGCCATGTGGAGCAGGTCAAAAGCGCGTTGTTCGCCGCCGGTGCGGGGCGAATCGGTGCTTACGACAGCTGCTCATGGCAGGTGCTCGGCATGGGCCAGTTCCGCCCACTGGACGGCAGCCAGCCGTTCATTGGGCAGACCGGCGAAGTCGAGCAAGTCGAAGAGTGGAAGGTCGAGCTTGTCGTCGCCGATGAATTGATCCAGCAGGTTGTGGCGGCCCTCAAAAGCAGCCACCCCTACGAAACCCCGGCCTATGACGTGTGGAAGCTCGCGGATTTCTGAAGCAGATTGCGTGTCTTTGGCACACCGCAAAAGTAGGAGCCGGCTTGCTGGCGAAGGCGGCGGGTCAGTTAAAACGATGTTGACTGGTCCACCGCCTTCGCCAGCAAGCCGGCTCCTACCATAGGTGTCTCCCGCAGGAGGTTGTGTCGCCTGTCAGGTCGGTTTGACCATCCCCCGCACCGCCTCGCTCAACCCTTGCGCACCATCCCCTACCAACACATGCCACACGCCGTTCCCCAGGCTTCGCACCCCTTGCGACCCCAACGCTTCCAGTTGACCCGCCGCCAACGACTGGCCTTCCTTCAATTGCACCCGCAGTCGGGTCAGTGCCACGCATTCCACGTCTGCAATGCCTTTACCACCCAGCGCCTTGAACCATTGCGCTGCCTGTGCGATGTCGACTGTTTGACGAGGAGCCGCAACGACCGGCTCCCCAGCCACTGGCGTCTTCGCCGCATGGGGGAGGGCGTTGCGCAGTTCGTCTGCCAGGCCATCGGCCATTGGCCCGACCACCACTTGCAGACTTCCCGCATTCCCCGGACGCACCACCGCCATCGCGCCCAGCGCTTTCAGTTCGTTGTCCTGCGCTTTGTTGCGGTCCACCAGTTGCAGACGCAAGCGTGTGGTGCAGGCGTCAATCCCGAGTAGATTGTCAGCGCCGCCCAACGCATTGATGTAAGCGCCGGCGCGGTCGCTTTGGGCCAATTGAGCGGTAGTGGCGACGACCTGTTCACGCCCGGGTGTTTTCAAGTTGAAGCGCTTGATGCACTGGTCGAACACCACGTAATAGATCAGCGCGTATGCCAAGCCCACTGGAAACACCAGCCAGCCATTGGTGGACTTGCCCCAGCCCAATGCCATGTCGATAGCGCCGCCTGAAAACGTGAAACCCAAATGGATGTTGAGCAGGTTCGTGACCGCCATCGACAAGCCGGTCAGCAGTGCGTGCAGCACATAGAGCATCGGCGCGAGGAACATAAACGCGAATTCGATCGGCTCGGTCACGCCAGTCAAGGCCGAAGTCAGGGCCATCGACAGCAGAATCCCGCCGATCAGCTTGCGGTTTTCGGGCAGCGCATTGCGGTACATCGCCAGACAGGCCGCAGGCAGACCGAAAATCATCATCGGGAACATGCCGGTCATGAACTGGCCCGCATGGGGATCGCCCGCAAAATAGCGCGCCAGATCGCCGGTGACTGCACGGCCGGTATCAGGGTCGGTGAAGCTGCCAAACACGAACCACACCAGGTTATTCAGGATGTGGTGCAGACCGGTGATGATCAGGATTCGGTTCATCACGCCGAAGAAAAACGCGCCGATGCTGCCGCTGTCCAGCATCAGTTGGCCGAGGGTGTTGATGCCCTGTTGCACCGGTGGCCAGATCAGCCCGAACACCAACCCCAGCACCACCGCCGACAGCCCTGTGACAATCGGCACGAACCGACGCCCGCCAAAAAACGCCAGGTATTCGGGCAGATGAATGTCCTTGAAGCGGTTGTACATCGCGCCGCCCAGCAGGCCCGAGATGATCCCGGCGAGCATGCCCATGTCGATGTGCGGGTCGAGCACCTTGAGGGTCGAGGTCATGACCAGATAGCCGATCGCACCGGCCAGACCCGCCGTACCGTTGTTGTCGCGGGCGAAGCCCACGGCGATGCCGATGGCGAAGATCAGCGCCAGGTTGCTGAAGATCGCGTTGCCCGCCGAGTGAATGATCGCGATGTCCAGCAGGTCGGTATCGCCCAGACGCAGCAACAGACCGGCAATCGGCAGAATCGCGATGGGCAGCATCAACGCGCGCCCCAGCCGCTGCAACCCTTCGATGAAATGTTGGTACATGACGTCGCTCCTTGAGGTGATCGTTCTTGTTATTCAGGCGATGGCTTTTGGCGTCAGAACCTGCGTTTGAAAGGTGCGGCAGGCCTCACGCACGGCTTCGGCACTGGTCAGGTTCATCACGTGTTGAGCCAGTGCCTCACATTGGCGGACGTCCAGCTCGCGGACCTGAGCCTTGATTTCCGGCACTTGAGGCGGACTCACTGACAGCTCGCGCACACCCAGCCCGATCAGCGCAGCCGTGGCCAGCGGGTCGGACGCCAGCGCGCCACACACACCGACCCAGCGGCCTTTATCCTGGGCGGCGGTGCAGGTCATGGCGATCAGGCGCAAGAGGGCGGGGTGCAGCGCGTCGACGCGCGCCGCGAGCCCCGCATGGTCCCGGTCCATGGCCAAGGTGTATTGCGACAAATCGTTGGTGCCGATGGACAGAAAGTCCGCGTGTTCGGCCAGTTGCCCGGCGAGCAAGGCAGCAGACGGCACCTCGATCATCACGCCCAATTCAGGGCGCTCGCTGATGCCGGCTTCCAGGGCCAATGCGTCGATGCGCGCCCGCACCGCCAGCAGTTCGCTGACCTCGCTGATCATCGGCAGCAGAATGCGGCAACGCGCCAGCGGCTTGACCCGCAACAGCGCCCGCAGCTGTTGATCGAGCAGCCCGGGACGGGCCTGGCCCAGACGAATGCCGCGCAGGCCCAGCACTGGATTGGCTTCGGCGGGGAGGGGCAGGTATTCCAGTTGCTTGTCGCCGCCGACGTCGATGGTGCGGATGATCACCGGTTTCTCGGGCATGGCGTCGAGCACCGACTGATAGGCCGACAGCTGCTCGTCCTCAGTGGGGGCGATTTTGCGATCCACGAACAGAAACTCGGTGCGCAGCAGGCCCACGCCATCGGCGCCATTGAGCTGCGCGTTTTCAGCGTCGGCTCGGGACGCGACGTTGGCCGCGACCTCAATGCCGACGCCGTCCTGCGTGTGTGCAGGGAGATGCGCCTGTTGCTGCTGTAGCTGGCGCTGTTCGAAGCGCTGTGTGCGAAGGGTCTGAATGTCCTGTAGGCGAGCCGCATCGGGCTTGAGTTCCAGCCGCCCGTTGTCGGCATCCAGCACCACGTCTTGATCGGACGCGACGTCGAGCAGCGCCGACCCCAGTGCCACCAGGCACGGCAGACCCTTGCTGCGGGCGAGGATGGCGACGTGGGACGTGGCGCCGCCATCCGCCATGCAAATCCCGCCGACGCCACGCTGCACCAGCATCAGCAGGTCTGACGGGGTCAGTTCGCGAGCGATGACGATAGCGCCGGCCGGTACTTCAATGTTTCGCGCATCGCCGAGCAACGTCAGCAATACCCGTTGACGCAGGTCGCGCAGGTCGTTGGCGCGTTCGGCGAGCAGAGGATTGCCGAGGTTTTCCAGTACCGCGCACTGGGCCAGCACAGCCTGACTCCAGGCGTGGGTCGCGCTCTGCCCTTGATCGATGGCGTCGTAGGCCGCGTCGAGCAGGGCCGGGTCTTCGAGCATCGCCAGGTGCGTGGCGAAGATCGCGCTCTGTTCGTGATGCTGATGGTCGAGAGAGGTGCTGACGTCGGCACGAACCTGTACCAGGCCCTCAGTGAGAATCTGGCGTTGTTCGTCAGGACGGTGGCCGCCGAAGTCTTCTTCCAGCTCAATCGTGTCGAGCCGGAACAATGGGCCGCTGGCCAGGCCGGGGGATGCGGTCACCCCGCGCAGTACGGCGTGTTCGAGATCTCCCTTTTCGTTGCCCAGGGGCGTGACAGGGGCCATTGGCGCTTGCGGTTTTTCGTCCGGGGAGGGCGTGGACAGCGTCTTGAGCAGCGCCTGCAACGCCACGTCGCTGTCATGCCCCAGACACACCACTTCCACCTCATCCTGCTCGGCCACGCCAAGGCCCATCAGGCCGGTAACGCTGTCGGTCGAGGCACTGGCCCCGGCGAAATGCAGCTCGGCATGGCTCGAGAATTGGCGGGCCGTATGACGCACCAGCGCGGCAGGACGCGCATGCAATCCGCCGCTGTGAGCCACGCGAATGGTGCCGCGGGCCTGTTTGGCCCGAACATCGGTGTTTGCGGCCGCTTGCGTGTCTTGGGCCACACCTTCGATGATCAGCAACGGTTCGCCCACGTTCACCGAGCCAAAAGGCCGGGCGGGCGTCACGCTGTAACGATCACTGTTCAGCAGAATCAGCGGGCTGACCAAGCTACGGCTTTCGCGGGCCACCTTGTCCAGATCGAAGCGCAATAGCGGTTGGCCGTCCTTCACCCGTTGGCCGTCTTTGACCAACGCTTCAAAGCCTTCGCCATTCAGCCCCACGGTGTCGATGCCCACGTGCAGCAGCCACTCGCTGCCGTTATCGGCCCGCAGATTCACGGCATGGCGAGTGCGCGCGACATTAATGACCACCCCGGCGAAGGGCGCGTGCAGCACGGCATCCAGTGGATCAATGGCAATGCCGACGCCCATGGCGCCCTCGGCGAACACCGGGTCAGGCACTTGGGCCATCTCCAGTACCGCTCCGCTGAACGGGGCGCTGAACGTCATTTGTTTGTTGTTATGCATGACATCGTCCTTGTTGGCGTCGCTCGAAGGCGCGGAATCAATGGGTTTTGGTGACTTTGCTCAAGTGTCGTGGCTGATCGGGATCCAGCCCCCGGGCTTCGGCCAGGCCCGCTGCCATCACGTAAAAACTCTGGATCGCGAGAATCGGGTCAAGGGCCGGGTGGTCGGCGCAACTCAGGGTCAGGTCGCGTTCGGGAACGTCGTCGGGGGCTGCCAGCAACACCTTCGCACCGCGTTCGCGCATGTCGGTGGCGAGGGCGAGCAGGCTGGCCTGTTCGGCGCCTCGGGTGGCAAAGATCAGCAGCGGATAGTGATCGCCCACCAGCGCCATCGGGCCATGGCGCACTTCCGCGCTGCTGAACGCTTCGGCCTGAATGCCCGACGTCTCTTTAAACTTGAGCGCCGCTTCCTGAGCGATGGCGAAACCGGTGCCGCGACCGATCACCATCAGCCGCTCACAGTCGCGCAGCGCATCGATGGCCACGGACCAGTCCTGGCGCGCGGCGTCATGTAAGCGTTCAGGGAGGGTTTCGCCGGCCAGTAGCAGTGCGGAATCATGCTGCCAGTGCGCGATCAGTCGGGCGCTGGCGCTGAGGGTGGCGATGAAGCTTTTGGTCGCTGCAACGCTCAGTTCAGGCCCCGCGCTCAGCGGCAGCACGTACTCACAGGCCTGTTCGAGAGGCGAGCCCGCGGCGTTGACCATGGCAATGGTCAAGGCGCCGCGTTCACGCAGTGTGCGCAGGCTGTCCACCAGATCCGGACTTTGGCCGGACTGCGAGAAGCCGATGGCAGGCTGGTTCTCAACACGCAAGGGCGAATCGTGCAGGGTCACCACCGACATCGGCAGCGACGCCACAGGGACGCCCACGTGCTGCATGGTCAGATAGGCAAAGTAGCTGGCGGCGTGATCGGAACTGCCCCGGGCCACGGAGAGCACGACGTGAGGCGCGGTCTGACGCAGACGCTGCGCAAGGTCGATCAGGCGCGGTTCGAGCACGGTCAACTGATGCCGCACGACGTCCGCTGAGGCGAGGGCCTCTTCAAGCATTTTCGAGTTCAAGGGTCTCTCCTTCGACCATCACGGCGGTGAGTGTCAGGTCGCGGTCCAGGTACACGGCGTCCGCCCAACTGCCGGGTTGCAGGCGGCCCCGATCTTCGATGCCCAGGTAGTCCGCAGGAAATTGCGACAGTCGCTGTGAGGCTTCCGCCAAGGGCAGGCCGATCTTCACCAGATTACGCAGCGCTTGATCCATGGTCAGCGTGCTGCCCGCGAGCGTGCCGTCGGGCAGGCGCACGCCGCCCAGGCATTTGGTGACGGTGTGGCTGCCTAGCTTGTATTCGCCGTCCGGCATGCCGGTGGCGGCGGTGGAATCGGTGACGCAATACAGGCAGGGGATCGAGCGCAGCGCGACGCGAATTGCGCCAGGGTGCACGTGCAGTAAATCGGGAATCAGCTCGGCGTAGCGCGCATGGGCCAGAGCGGCGCCGACGATGCCGGGCTCGCGATGGTGCAGCGGGCTCATGGCGTTATAGAGGTGGGTGAAGCTGGTCGCACCGGCGTCAAGGGCTTTGACGCCTTCCTCGTAGCTGCCCAGGGTGTGGCCGATTTGCAGGCGCACCCCTTGGGAGGCCAGCGCCTTGATCAGCTCGACATGCCCGGCGATTTCCGGGGCAATGGTGATGACCTTGATCGGCGCCAGGCTCAGATAATGTTCGACTTCGCTCAACAGCGCCGCGTGGGCGTGGTTGGGTTGTGCGCCGAGTTTTCCGGGATTGATGTAGGGGCCTTCCAGATGCACGCCTAACACTCGGGCTGTTTCTGACGCTCGGTGCTGACAATACCCGCCCAGTTGCTCCAGAATCTGACCGATCTCGGCGGCAGGGGCGGTCATGGTTGTGGCCAGCATCGACGTGGTGCCGAAGCGCAGGTGCGTGCGGGCGATGGTCGAGAACCCCTCGGTGCCTTCCATCACGTCGTTCCCGCCGCCACCGTGGACGTGCAGGTCGATGAAGCCCGGCAAGATGTAGGGCAGGTCGTTGTCCTGAGGGTTGCAGGGCGTGCCCTGAATGCTCGTCACCCGACCGTCGCGGTGCTGCAACTGGCCGCGAACCCAGCCGTCGGCGGTGAGGATGTTGAAGTCGGACATGCAGGCTCCGTTTGGGTGTATCTGCGCGGCGCGTTACCGGCGCAGTTCGGCGACGAAGTCGTAGTAATCGTCGCGGCAGTAGGTGTCGGTCAGTTCGATGGGGGTGTTGTCGGCGAGATAGCCGATCCGGGTCATCAGCAGCATGGCGGTGCCGGTTTCGATCCCGACCAGCGCAGCCATGTCTGCCGACGCGTTGATCGCGCGGATGTGTTGCAGGGCTCGAACCACCGGACGGCCAATGGACTCCAGGTGTGCATACAGCGAATCACCGATGGCCTCCGGTTCTGGCAGCAGGGCGGCGGGCAGGGCGCTGAGTTCAACCGCCATGACGATGCCATCGGCCTTGCGCAGACGCTTGAGCCGGGCGACTTTTTCGCTTGGCGACAGGCTCAGGCGGATCAGTTCTTCATGGGTCGGCAGGGTGATGTCGCGTTCCAGCCACTGCGAGCTGGGGGTAAAGCCTTTGAGCCGTAGCATCTCGCTGAAGCTGGAAAGGCGAGAAAGCGGCTGTTCGAGGCGCGGCGTGATGAACGTCCCCGAACCCTGACTGCGACGAATCAGCCCTTGCTCCAGCAGAACTTCCAGCGCTTTACGCGCCGTGACGCGGGAGATGCTTAAGGTTTCGCTGAGGCTGCGTTCAGACGGCAACGCCTGTTCGGCTTTCCACTGCCCCGCATGAATGGCCGCTTCCAGGTTGCGGGCCAATTGCAGGTACAGCGGCGTCGGCTGACGATCGTCGGGACGCAGGGAGAGAATCGAAATCATGAAGAAACGCCGACGTGATTGAAATTATGTCCGGAGATTGCGCCCGAAAGTAATACCACTTGCATACCACGTCAACGGGATTGGTATTCGAGGGTGAGGGTTTTTGGTCACAGAGTGGTGACGTTTGGTTGGGGGATGGGGGAGAGTCAGGCAAGCCAAGGTCGCCGGGTTTGCTGCCGCTGTGCGACAGATCGCTGCCGTCGTGCCTCCGGCGTCTCCCACGGCCTTCGGCCAGAGGCGGTGCGGTGCGTGCCTGACAACACGCAAGCTGCTTTTGATTCTGGCCGAAGGCCGTAGGAGCAAGCTTGCTCGCGATCTGGCGCGAAGCGGCAGCAAAACCTCTGCAACGCGGTACATCTGATACAACCGAGGCGTCCGGTTTTGCTGCCGCTTCGGTCGAGCGCGACCCTGGGCCGATCGTCGGCAACGTGGAGCGCCACCCCGGCGACTCCTACGCCCTCCGGGCAGAAGCCGTACGCGGCGAGAATGGCAGGGGGCGACAACTGGTATCCAAGTGGCCTATGGCCGGATCTCGATCATCGTGCCGTCTTTTACCAAGTCCCACACTTCGCGAATGTCGCTGTTTTTCATGGCGATGCAGCCGTTGGTCCAGTCCAGCGTGTGGAAGTACCACTCCGGGTATTCTTCGTTGATTGGCGTGCCATGAATCATGATCATGCTGCCCGGTTTGACGCCTTCACGGCGGGCGCGGGCGGCATCGGCGATGTTGGGGTAGGAAATGTGCATCGAGAGATTGAAGGCGTCGCTGGTCTTGCGCCAGTCGAGCCAGTAGAAACCTTCTGGCGTGCGTTGGTCACCCTCTTGCAGCTTCGGGCCTTTTGGCGCTTTGCCCAGCGAGATGCGGTAGGTTTTCAGCGCCTCGCCCTGGCTCATCAACTGCAACTGATGCGCCGACTTGAGGACCAGCACTTTATCGATGGTGCGGTGGCTGATGTCTTGCGTGTCCACCACCTTACCGTCGACGAATTTCTGCTCGCTGCCCTTGGGCACGATGGTTTGAGTGAACGCGGCCTGGGCAAGTGGAACGACCGACAGGCATAGAACAGCGAGCAACCAACGCATTTTCAACGGTAATCCCTGTACCCGGCGCCGCCATGGCGCGGGCCTTCTGGTCAAGTAGTTTTGAGAGGGGGCACGACAGTAAGACAATCGGTATGCACCGGGAATTCTTGATGCCGCCGGTCCGCAAAAAAGCATTCCAGGGTCCGTCGGACGGTGTTGAACGCCAGCTCCGACCACGGGATATCGGCCTCGTCGAACAGCTTCACCTCAAGGCTTTCGACCCCGGCTGCGAAGTCCGCGCTGGCCATGTTGGCCCGGTAGAAAACGTGCACCTGACTGATGTGTGGCACGTCGATCATGGCGTACAAGTGCAAGTCTTCCAGAGCCGCGCAAGCCTCTTCCACGGTCTCCCGCCGCGCCGCCTGCTCGACGCTTTCGCCGTTCTCCATGAAACCGGCCGGCAGCGTCCAGTACCCCAGCCGCGGCTCGATGGCGCGTCGGCACAGCAGCACCTTGCCCTCCCAGATCGGCAGCACCCCGGCAACGATGTTCGGGTTCTGATAATGAATGGTGTGGCAGTGGTCGCAGACGTAACGCAGGCGGGTATCGCCTTCGGGGATACGTTGGGTGACCTGTTCGCCGCAGTGGCTGCAGAATTTCATGATCGAATCGGGTTCCTGAAGTCAGCGGCTATCTTGGCGTGTGGCGCGGGTGGTCGGCAAGCGGTGTCTCGTTTCTGGCGCGCGGGTTGTCGCCCATGGGGTTGGGCGTGTCGGCGGTTTGGTGCATGATGCGGGTCAGGCCACCGACCGAGAATTTCCATGCTGGACGAGCTTGTTCGCCGTATGAGCAGTCACACGCCGCAGTCGCTGGAGACCAATGCCCGCTTCTCCGAGGCCGCGGTGCTCATGCCCATCACCCGCAGCGACGAGCCGGAACTGGTGTTGACCCTGCGCGCCAGCGGTCTCTCGACCCATGGCGGCGAGGTGGCGTTTCCCGGTGGGCGAAGGGACCCCGAAGACCCTGATCTGGTGTTCACCGCCCTGCGCGAAGCCGAGGAGGAGATCGGCTTGCCGCCGGGGCTCGTTGAAGTCGTCGGACCGCTGAGCCCGCTGATTTCGAAGCACGGGCTCAAAGTGACGCCTTATGTTGGAATCATCCCCGATTACGTCGAATACAAGCCCAATGATGGCGAGATCGCGGCCGTTTTCAGTGTGCCGCTGGAGTTTTTCCGCCAAGACGCCCGCGAACACACGCACCGCATCGATTATCAAGGCCGTAGTTGGTACGTGCCGAGCTATCGATTCGGCGAGTACAAGATTTGGGGCTTGAGCGCGATCATGATCGTGGAGCTGATGAATGTGCTGTTCGACAGCCAGATCAGCCTGCACCATCCGCCTCAGCGTTCGTCGAGGTTACCGCTGAAATCCTGAGTCACCCGTTTCGCCCACTGTGAGCCGCGCGCTCGACCCACGGCCGCAGAGCCGAGTCATGAGGAAGACACCATGAAATACCGCCTGGGCGATGCCCGCGTCGAAGCCCACCCGCAGAGCTGGATTGCGCCGACCGCTACCTTGATCGGCAACGTCCGTTTGCAGGCCAATGCCAGCGTCTGGTTCGGTGCGGTGCTGCGGGGCGACAACGAGTTGATCGACATCGGCGAGAACAGCAACGTACAGGATGGCACCGTGATGCACACCGACATGGGCTCGCCGCTGACCATCGGCAAAAACGTGACCATCGGCCATAACGTCATGCTCCACGGCTGCACGGTGGACGACAACACGCTGATCGGCATCAATTCGGTCATCCTCAACGGTGCGAAGATTGGCAAGCACTGCATCATCGGCGCCAATTCGTTGATCGGCGAAGGCAAGGTGATCCCCGACGGCTCGCTGGTCATGGGCTCTCCGGGCCGGGTCGTGCGGGAACTGACCGAGGCGCAGAAGAAAATGCTCGAAGCCAGCGCCGCGCACTACGTTCACAACGCCCAGCGTTACGCCCGTGACCTGGCGCCGCAGGAAGACTGATGAGCGCCGATCTGCCCCCTCATGAAAAACCGGTTCGCTCGCCATGTGTAAGCATCTGTGCGCTTGATGATGCAGATATCTGCGTCGGCTGCCAGCGCACGGTCCAGGAAATCACTGGCTGGAGCCGAATGAGCAACGACGAACGACGTGCCGTATTGGTGCTGTGCGACGAACGCGCGCGGGCGGGTGGGGCGATGTTTTCGGTAGGCCAGGCTTAGCATGTTCTTTTGTGAGAGCCGACTTGCTGGCGAATGCGATGGGTCACATATGAATAAGTCGTCTGACACCATGCCTTCGCCAGCAAGCCGGCTCCCACGGATACAACGTCGGTGCAGATTTTATGACCTAGGCATGACCCTTGTGAGAGCGGACTTGCTGGCGAATGCGATGGGTCAGATATGGAAGAAGTCGTCTTACACCATGCGTTCGCCAGCAAGCCGGCTCCCACGGATACAACGTCGGGGCAGATTTTATGACCTAGGCATGACCCTTGTGGGAGCCGGCTTGCTGGCGAATGCGGTTTGCCAGCGAGCATAGAATCTCCCACAACGATCATCTTCACCCTTGCATCATCCGTCACCCGCCGCACCCCATCCCCCGGCCTTCATGGTAAATTGCGCGCCTTTCTCCCCTGCGGTTGCTCGCACATGGCGGGCTGCCCTCGATATCTGCTCCACGAGGACCTGAGATGACTCAAATCGGAACTCCACTGTCGCCGACCGCGACCCGCGTTTTGCTCTGCGGTTGCGGCGAGCTTGGCAAGGAAGTGGTGATCGAACTGCAACGCTTGGGCGTTGAAGTGATTGCCGTCGACCGTTACGCCAACGCTCCGGCCATGCAGGTCGCGCACCGCAGCCATGTGATCAACATGCTCGACGGCGCCGCACTGCGGGCTGTGATCGAAGCGGAGAAACCGCATTACATCGTCCCGGAAATCGAGGCCATTGCGACCGCCACGCTGGTCGAGCTGGAAGCCGAAGGCTTCACCGTGATCCCCACCGCACGCGCCACGCAACTGACCATGAACCGCGAAGGCATCCGCCGTCTGGCTGCTGAAGAACTTGACCTGCCGACCTCGCCGTATCACTTTGCCGACACCTTCGAAGACTACAAAAAGGCTGTCGAAGACCTGGGCTTCCCGTGTGTCGTCAAGCCGGTCATGAGTTCGTCGGGCAAAGGCCAGAGCCTGCTGAAAACCGAGGCTGACGTGCAGAAGGCCTGGGACTACGCCCAGGAGGGCGGTCGCGCAGGCAAGGGTCGGGTGATCATCGAAGGCTTCATCGACTTCGATTACGAAATCACCCTGCTGACCGTGCGTCACGTTGGCGGCACCACCTTCTGTGCGCCGGTCGGCCATCGTCAGGAGAAGGGCGACTATCAGGAATCCTGGCAGCCCCAGGCCATGAGCCCGGCGGCATTGGCAGAGTCCGAGCGCGTGGCCAAGGCCGTGACAGAGGCGCTGGGCGGCCGCGGGCTGTTTGGCGTCGAGCTGTTCATCAAGGGCGATCAGGTGTGGTTCAGCGAAGTTTCCCCGCGCCCCCATGACACCGGTCTGGTCACGCTGATTTCTCAGGACCTGTCGCAATTCGCGCTGCACGCCCGCGCCATCCTCGGCCTGCCGATCCCGTTGATTCGTCAGTTCGGCCCTTCGGCCTCGGCCGTGATTCTGGTGGAAGGCCAATCGACCCAGACCGCATTCGCCAATCTGGAACAGGCACTGAGCGAGCCAGACACCGCGCTGCGCCTGTTCGGCAAGCCGGAAGTCAACGGCCAGCGCCGCATGGGCGTGGCGTTGGCACGTGACGAGTCCATCGAAGCCGCACGCCGCAAGGCGACCCGCGCGTCGATGGCAGTGAAGGTACAGCTGTAACATCCCCACAACCAAAAACGGCGCCCTCAGAGGCGCCGTTTTTGTTTGTGCTGCAACTGATTCAGGCCTACTGCGCACTCTTGTAGGAGTGAGCTTGCTCGCGATAGCGGCGTGTCTGAGAGGATGGAGATGTCTTAGCCAACGCCATCGCGAGCAAGCTCACCCCTACAGAGGGGTCGTGACCCGGCAGGGATACGCCCCAGGCACTACCTGACCGTATCCAGATCCGCATGCCGGGTTTCTTTCAAACACAACACCGCAATCAGACTCAACAGCGCCGCCGCCGACACATACCCGCCGACCCAACTCAGGCCGCCCATTTCCACCAATTGTTGCGCGAAGAACGGCGCCACCGAGGCGCCGACGATGCCGCCAATGTTGTAGGCCGCCGACGCGCCGGTGTAACGCACCCGTGTGGGAAAGAGCTCAGGCAGCATTGCCCCCATCGGGGCGAAGGTCACGCCCATCAGGAACAGCTCGATGGAGAGGAACAGCGTCACTGCCCACGTGGTGCCGTGGGTCAGCAACGGCTGCATCAGAAAGCCTGAGAGAATCGCCAGCACGCCGCCGATGATCAACACCGGTTTGCGCCCGAAACGGTCGCTGGCCCAGGCGGACAGCGGCGTGGCCAACGCCATGAACAGCACTGCGAAACACAGCATGGCCAGGAACGATTCGCGGCTGTAGCCCAAGGATTTGACCCCGTAGCTCAGCGAGAACACCGTCGAGATGTAGAACAGCGCGTAGCACACCACCATCGACGCCGCGCCCAGCAGCATCGGTGCCCAATATTGCGCGAACAGCTCGGCAATCGGCATTTTCAGGCGTTCGTGACGCGCAATGGCCTTGGCGAAAATCGGTGTTTCTTCAAGCTTCAAGCGCACATAGAGGCCGATCACCACCAGCACAGCGCTGAGCAGGAACGGGATGCGCCAGCCCCAGGAGCGGAATTGCTCGTCGTCCAAGGTCACGGCCAGCGTCAGAAACAGCCCGTTGGCGGCGAGGAAGCCAATTGAAGGCCCAAGTTGCGGGAACATGCCGAACCACGCCCGCTTGCCTTTCGGCGCATTCTCGGTGGCCAGCAACGCCGCGCCGCCCCATTCGCCACCCAGCCCAAGCCCCTGACCGAAGCGCAACACGCACAACAGAATCGGCGCCCATGAACCGATGGCCGCGTAACCCGGCAACACGCCGATCAGCGTGGTGCAGATGCCCATCAGCAGCAGCGAAGCGACCAGTGTGGACTTGCGACCGATGCGGTCGCCAAAGTGACCAAACAGTAGCGAACCCAACGGACGCGCGAGAAAGGCGATGCCGAAGGTCAGAAAGGCCGACAGCATCTGTGCGGTGCTGGACGTCTGCGGGAAGAACACCGGGCCGATCACCAGCGCAGCGGCGGTGGCGTACACGTAGAAATCGTAGAACTCGATGGCAGTGCCGATGAAGCTGGCCGTGGCCACGCGGGCCGCGGAATTGGCCGGAGGTGCGGCGGTTTCGTCGCTCGGCGGGTAAGTGGAGGTGCTGGTCATTGGGGTGTCCCTGGCAGTCATGTCACCTCTCAGCGGGGGACGAAGCGTCCTGCGCGCGCTGGGGCAAACGTTAATTGTTGTGGGTGCAGCGCTGAACAGACTAGCCCGGATCCGGGCAAGGGCGTTGACTCAGGGTGAGAGCGGGCGCCAGGGAGGTGCGTGATGAGGTCAGGCTGAGTGACTGGCCGACTCACGCATCGTGCGGGTAGCACGCGGGTCGGCGGGGCTGGGTAAGCGGCTCGATTATAGGAAGGGGTTCAGCGCGGAAACAAGTGTTTCAGAGATGCCGCGTGCGCTTCAAATGACGTCCTTGGTCCGGCTGTTCTGCCACATCAGCACGCGGGTGACGCGGTTGTCCTCGGTTTCGAGGGTTTCCAGTCGATACGGGCCGATCTTCAAACACACCGAGCTGTCGGGAATGCTTTCCAGTGCTTCGGTGATCAGGCCATTGAGGGTCTTGGGACCGTCAGCGGGCAGGTGCCAGCCAAGGGTCTTGTTCAGGTCGCGAATCGACGCCGCGCCTTCCACCACCAGGCGGCCGTCCGGCTGCGGGTGAATGTGTGGATTGTCGAGGGACTGCTCGCTTTCGAACTCGCCCACAATTTCTTCGAGGATGTCTTCCAGGCTGACGATGCCCTGAACTTCGCCGTATTCATCCACCACCACGCCCATGCGGCGCTGCTGCTTGTGAAAATTCAGCAATTGCAGTTGAAGCGGCGTGCTTTCGGGGACGAAGTAAGGCTCGTAGCACGCGGCTTTCAGCGCTTCTTTGGTCAACTGACCCCGTGGCAGCAGGTGGCTGATCATTCGGGTATTGAGCACGCCTTCGACCTGATTGATGTCGTTGTGGTAGACCGGCAGGCGCGTGTGTCGCGAGATGATCAGCTTGTCGGTGATCTCTTCAAGGGTGTCGTCCAGATTGATGCCATCCACTTCGCTGCGCGGGACCAGAATGTCGTTCACCGTCATGCTGTCCAGCGCATGAATCCCGGAGGCGACCCGCGAGCGCCCGTACTGGCTTTCGTTGTCCTGATAGATCGCAGGGCCCATCTCGTCGTCGTCATCGGTCGCGCTGTCCGGGCGGCGCTTGGACAGAAAAGGGCGCAACAGCACTTTGGCGATGTTCTTGTACAGCCAGGTCAAGGGTCGCAGAAGCCGCATCGGAATACGCAGCACGTTGTTACCCAGCAACAGAATGGCTTCGGGGCGACGCGCAGCGAGTTTGCGCGGGATGAATTCAGTGACGATCACCAGCACGCTGGCGACCCCCAGCCAAGCGATCACCGGGCCATGGTAGTACCACTCACCGATTGCAAGCAGCGTGGCCAGTACCGTGATCAGCACCTTGATCAGCGTGTTGCCCAGAATCAGGCTGTTCAGGTTGAACGCCAATACCGGCTTGGGCGGTTCGGTCGAGCGCGGGTTGATCTGCACCGCCCGTAGGTTGTAGTGCGCCGCTTCCACGGCAGTGAACAGGGCGGACCACAGCGTGAGCAGGACGAGAAGCGCGAGCATCGTGCCGTTGGGCAGGTTTTCCATGGTCGGCGCCTGTCAGATGTGCAGGATGTATTCGCGTACGAGCTTGCTGCCGAAGTAGGCCAGCATCAACAGCAGGAATCCGCCCAACGTCCAGCGAATCGCCTTGTGTCCGCGCCAGCCGAGGCGCGTACGGCCCCAGAGCAGCACGCTGAACACAATCCACGCCAGGATCGACAGCAGGGTCTTGTGCACCAGATGCTGAGCGAAAAGGTTCTCGACAAACAGCCAGCCGGAAACCAGCGACATCGACAGCAGCGTCCAGCCCGCCCAGAGGAAACCAAACAGCAGGCTTTCCATGGTTTGCAGCGGCGGAAAATTCTTGATCAGCCCCGCAGGGTGTTTGTTCTTGAGCTGACGGTTCTGCAACAGCAGCAACAGTGCCTGGAACGCGGCGATGGTGAACATGCCGTAGGCGAGGATGGACAGCAGAATATGGCCAATCAGACCCTGTTCGCCGAGGATGGGTTGGAGGGTACCGCTGGGGGCGAATTGCGCCATCAGGCTCGTCAACAGGCCAAGCGGGAACAGCAGGATCAGCAGGATTTCCACGGGGATGCGTATGCACGCCAGCATGGTCACGATGATCACCGCCACCGCGATCAGGCTGGCCGCACTGAAGAAGTCCAGCCCAAGGCCGATCGGGCGCACCAATTGACCAAATAGCGCACTGGCCTGACAGGCGACGGCAAGGGTGCCGATCAGGCACAGCAGCCATTTGTCGGCCTTCTTGCCTTGGCGCAGGCGGATACCTTGATAGAGGGTCGCAGCGGCGTACAGCACGGCGGCGACGAGGCTGAATAGCAAACTCGGTGACAAGGGGAACATAGATCCTGATGGGCGAGCCCGAAAGCCGCTGAGTTTGGCATAGAACCCACCACACACGAAAGACCACAGAAGCAGACGCCGTGGTGTCCGTGAGGCAGACTCTTCGCTATAATCCGCGACCTGCTCAAGCCACAGGCTCGCCGAGCGCCGTTCCCTCTATATATGTGTCGCGTTCGCGCGCCATATTCAGGAGTCATCACGGCGCGGCGCCGCATCAACTGGGGTTCGCACGAACTCAAAGGATCACGCATGTTTGAAAATCTGACAGATCGTCTCTCACAGACGCTGCGCCAGGTCACCGGCAAGGCCAAGCTGACCGAGGACAACATCAAGGACACTCTGCGTGAAGTGCGTATGGCGCTGCTCGAAGCCGACGTCGCCTTGCCGGTGGTCAAGGATTTCGTCAATCGCATCAAGGAGCGTGCGGTCGGCACCGAGGTGTCGCGCAGCCTGACACCGGGCCAGGCGTTCGTGAAGATCGTCCAGGCCGAGCTGGAAGAGATGATGGGGGCTGCCAATGAAGAGCTCACCCTCAACGTCGCGCCGCCAGCGGTGATCCTGATGGCGGGTCTGCAGGGCGCGGGTAAAACTACCACTGCGGGCAAGCTGGCCAAATTCCTCAAAGAACGCAAGAAGAAAACCGTGATGGTGGTCTCAGCCGACGTCTACCGTCCTGCGGCGATCAAACAGCTGGAAACCCTGGCTAACGACATTGGCGTGACGTTCTTCCCGTCTGACATCAGCCAGAAGCCAGTGGCTATCGCTGAAGCGGCTATTAAAGAAGCCAGGCTGAAATTCATCGACGTGGTGATCCTTGACACCGCCGGCCGTCTGCACATCGACGCCGAGATGATGGGTGAGATCCAGGCGCTGCACGCGGCAGTCAAACCGGCTGAAACCCTGTTCGTGGTCGACGCCATGACCGGTCAGGACGCCGCCAACACGGCCAAGGCCTTCGGCGACGCGCTGCCCCTGACCGGTGTGATCCTGACCAAGGTCGATGGCGACGCACGGGGTGGCGCCGCGCTGTCGGTGCGGGCGATCACCGGCAAGCCGATCAAATTCATCGGTATGGGCGAGAAAAGCGAGGCGCTGGAGCCGTTCCACCCCGATCGTATCGCCTCGCGCATTCTCGGCATGGGTGACGTGCTCAGCCTGATCGAACAGGCCGAACAGACCCTCGACAAGGAAAAGGCCGACAAACTGGCCAAGAAGCTGAAGAAGGGCAAGGGCTTCGACCTCGAAGACTTCCGCGATCAGCTGCAACAGATGAAAAACATGGGCGGCCTTGGCGGCCTCATGGACAAGTTGCCGAGCATTGGCGGCATGAACCTGTCGCAGATGGGCAATGCCCAGAATGTCGCCGAGAAGCAGTTCAAGCAGATGGAAGCCATCATCAACTCGATGACCCCGGCCGAGCGCCGCGACCCCGAGCTGATCAGCGGTTCGCGCAAGCGCCGTATCGCCATGGGGTCCGGTACTCAGGTGCAGGACATCGGGCGTCTGATCAAGCAGCACAAGCAGATGCAGAAGATGATGAAGAAGTTCTCGACCAAAGGCGGCATGGCCAAAATGATGCGCGGCATGGGCGGTATGCTCCCCGGCGGCGGCATGCCCAAGATGTGATTCGCACCGCGCGGGGCCTGATCCCGCGTGTCCTACTTTGGGAAAACCTTCCCATTGGCCTGCTTCGGCAGGCGCTTAATGGCCGTCGATGCTGACGGCTCCCTGGCAGATCTTGATGGCCTTGCGGTTCGCGCCGGAAAAAGTCATTTGCAAAAGTCCGGATATTCCTTAGAATATGCGGCCTTTCGGGCACCCATGCCCGCTGTGCATCTTAGATTTGCAGCACCGACTACAGGAATTTTGTTCAATGCTAACAATCCGTCTTGCCCTTGGCGGCTCCAAAAAGCGCCCGTTCTACCACCTGACTGTGACCGACAGCCGTAACCCACGCGACGGTTCGCACAAGGAACAAATCGGTTTCTTCAACCCGGTCGCCCGTGGTCAGGAAATCCGTCTGTCCGTGAACCAAGAGCGCGTTGCCTACTGGCTGAGCGTTGGTGCACAACCTTCTGAGCGTGTTGCTCAGTTGTTGAAGGAATCTGCCAAGGCTGCGGCCTGAGCAATATGAACGCGACGCCAGCTTCTGCCGACGATTTGATCGTCATCGGCAAGATTTATTCGGTACATGGCGTTCGTGGCGAAGTGAAGGTGTATTCCTTTACTGATCCGACTGAAAACCTGTTGCAGTACAAAACCTGGACGCTCAAGCGCGAAGGGAGTGTGAAGCAGGTTGAGCTGGTCAGCGGGCGCGGGAGCGACAAGTTCCTGGTCGCGAAGCTCAAGGGTCTCGATGACCGCGAAGAAGCTCGGCTTCTGGCGGGTTACGAGATCTGCGTGCAACGCAGCATGCTGCCTGATCTGACCGACGGCGAGTACTACTGGTACCAGCTCGTAGGTTTGAAGGTCATCGACCACCTTGGGCAATTGCTCGGGAAAATCGATCATCTTCTGGAAACCGGCTCGAACGATGTAATGGTGGTCAAGCCCTGCGCAGGCAGTCTGGATGATCGCGAGCGCTTGTTGCCCTACACAGAGCAATGCGTGTTGGCCGTCGATCTGGTTGCAGGCGAGATGAAGGTGGATTGGGACGCGGATTTCTAAGCAATGGCTAGCCTGCGCATAGAAGTCATCAGTTTGTTTCCCGAGATGTTCTCCGCCATCAGTGAATACGGCATTACCAGCCGTGCGGTGAAACAGGGGCTGTTGCAGCTCACCTGTTGGAATCCGCGGGACTACACCACGGATCGGCATCACACCGTGGACGATCGCCCGTTTGGCGGTGGACCTGGCATGGTGATGAAGATCAAGCCCCTGGAAGATGCTCTGGTTCAGGCCAGGCAAGCAGCGGGGGATGCGGCGAAGGTGATTTACCTGTCGCCACAAGGCCGCAAGCTGGATCAGTCTGCGGTACGCGAGTTGGCGCAGGAAGAAGTACTCATCCTGATTGCTGGTCGTTATGAAGGCATTGACGAGCGCTTTATTGAGGCTCATGTCGATGAAGAGTGGTCGATTGGAGACTATGTGTTGTCTGGCGGTGAGTTGCCGGCCATGGTCCTGATAGATGCGGTTACGCGACTGCTGCCTGGAGCTTTAGGGCATGTGGATTCCGCGGAGGAAGACTCCTTCACGGATGGTCTGCTGGATTGCCCGCACTACACCCGACCGGAGGTGTATGCGGATCAGCGTGTTCCCGACGTGTTGCTAAGTGGCAATCACGCACACATCCGGCGTTGGCGTTTACAGCAGTCCCTTGGGCGGACCTATGAACGACGCGCCGATCTTCTGGAAAGCCGCTCGCTTTCTGGAGAAGAGAAGAAGCTGCTGGCGGAATACCTCCGTGAGCGGGACGATAGTTAACGTATCGATGGTAGATCCGACTGATTTACCTTAGGAGCACAGCATGACTAACAAAATCATTCTTGCACTCGAAGCAGAGCAGATGACTAAAGAGATCCCTCCCTTTGCCCCGGGCGACACCATTGTCGTTCAGGTGAAAGTGAAGGAAGGCGACCGTTCGCGTCTGCAAGCGTTCGAAGGCGTTGTTATCGCCAAGCGTAACCGTGGTGTGAACAGTGCTTTCACTGTTCGTAAAATCTCCAACGGTGTTGGCGTTGAGCGTACTTTCCAGACCTACAGCCCGCAAATCGACAGCATGGCTGTGAAACGTCGCGGTGACGTTCGCAAGGCCAAGCTGTACTACCTGCGTGACCTGTCCGGTAAAGCAGCTCGCATCAAGGAAAAACTGGTTTAATCCCAGTCTTTCGATGCCAAAAGAAGCAGCCTACGGGCTGCTTTTTTTATGCCTGTTGAACATGTTCAGGCCGCACTCAATCTGTGGGAATGAGCTTGCTCACGAATGCGGTATCAGCTGCAAAAAACTGTCGGCTGGATAGCCCTTATCATCAGCAAGCGCACTCCCACAGATCATGTCTGTGCGGACGATTTTGTATCGTACTGACGGATATGAAAGACTCCCACCGTTCTCCCTTCGCTCAAGTCTGACTCCATGCCCGCTTTAGACCATCCCATGATCGACCGCTTCCTCGACGCCCTGTGGCTGGAGAGAGGGTTGTCTGACAATACCCGTGATGCGTATCGCAGCGATCTCGCGCTGTTCAACGGCTGGTTGCAGGAGCGAAGCATTGACCTGATGGGCGTAGGGCGCGGAGTGATTTTTGATCATCTCGCCTGGCGAGTGGACAACGGTTACAAAGCACGCTCTTCTGCACGATTCCTTTCCGGTGTGCGAGGGTTTTATCGTTATTTGCTGCGGGAAAAGCTGATTGCCGTCGATCCCACGCTGCAGGTCGACATGCCGCAGCTGGGCAGGCCTTTGCCTAAATCGTTGTCCGAAGCGGACGTCGAAGCCCTGCTGGGCGCACCTGACCTGAGTGAAGCCATCGGCCAGCGCGACCGCGCGATGCTGGAAGTGCTGTATGCCTGTGGGCTGCGGGTCACGGAACTGGTGAGCCTGACCCTTGAGCAGGTCAACTTGCGTCAGGGTGTATTGCGCATCATGGGCAAAGGCAGCAAAGAGCGTCTGGTGCCGATGGGGGAGGAGGCCATTGTCTGGGTCGAGCGCTATCTGCGCGACGGTCGACAGGAGTTGCTCAATGGCCGCCCCAGTGATGTTCTGTTTCCCAGCTTGCGCGGCGAACAGATGACTCGGCAGACGTTCTGGCATCGCATCAAACTCCAGGCCAAGGTCGCAGGCATTGGCAAATCCCTGTCGCCGCATACCTTGCGCCACGCCTTCGCCACGCATCTGCTCAACCATGGGGCTGATCTTCGCGTGGTTCAAATGCTGCTGGGGCACAGTGATTTGTCCACCACGCAGATCTACACCCACATCGCTCGCGCCCGCCTACAAGAGCTGCATGCAAAACACCACCCTCGCGGGTAATTTTGCTGCCGGAATTTACGACGAGTCTTACATCAGTCGGCGTCGGCCTCGCGGGCCTTATGTGATAGGCTTTGCCGGTTTCGCAGATTGGGGTTTGAAAACCTCCCCGACACGCCCGCGTTCGTCGTTTTCAATCCCATCCGTCTGCCCACCGCTCGAGGAGTTTTCATGCGCGTGACTCGTTTTATCGGTGCAGCCGCCGTAGCGCTCGCCAGTACGTTCAGCCTGTTCGCCCACGCCGATGACGCGTCCGACAAGGCCATTCGCAAGACCCTGGAATCACTGAACCTGGAAATCCCGGTCGAGAGCATCTCCAGCAGCCCGCTCAATGGTCTGTACGAGGTCAATCTCAAAGGCGGTCGCGTACTCTATGCCAGTGCTGACGGGCAGTTCGTGATGCAGGGCAACCTGTACCAGATTCAGGGCGGCAAGCCAGTCAATCTGACCGAGAAGGTCGAGCGTCAGGCGATCTCCAAGACTATCAACGGTATTCCGACCGGGGAGATGGTGGTCTACCCGGCGGTTGGTGAGACCAAGTCGCATATCACGGTCTTTACCGACACCACTTGCCCGTATTGCCACAAACTGCACGGTGAAGTGCCGGAGCTGAACAAGCGTGGTATCGAAGTCCGTTACGTCGCCTTCCCGCGTCAGGGCCTGGGTTCGCCGGGTGATGAACAACTGCAAGCCGTGTGGTGCTCCAAGGACCGCCGTGATGCCATGGACCGCATGGTCGATGGCAAGAACATCAAGGCGCCCAAGTGCGATAACCCGGTCACCAAGCAGTTCGAGATCGGCCAGGCGATCGGTGTGAACGGCACGCCGGCCATCGTGCTGGCAGACGGTCAAGTGATTCCGGGTTACCAGCCTGCGCCACAAGTGGCAAAATTGGCGTTGAGCGCCGCCAAGTAATCCATAAACCAGTTCAACAGCGAGCCGCCCTGTATGGCGGCTGTTTTCACGGTCGGCCCGCGCCGGTCGTTTTACGGGGAGTTCATAGTGAAACCGGTCAAAGTAGGCATCTGTGGGCTGGGTACTGTCGGTGGCGGTACCTTCAATGTGCTAAAGCGTAACGCCGAGGAAATTGCCCGCCGTGCCGGGCGTGGAATCGAAGTGGCGCAAATCGCCATGCGTTCGCCAAACCCCGATTGCCAGATTACCGGTACCCCGATCACGACCGACGTTTTCGACGTCGCCAGCAACCCCGACATCGACATCGTGATCGAGCTGATCGGCGGCTACACCGTGGCCCGCGAGCTGGTCCTCAAGGCCATCGAGAATGGCAAGCATGTGGTCACCGCCAACAAGGCGCTGATCGCTGTTCACGGCAACGAAATCTTCGCCAAGGCCCGTGAAAAAGGCGTCATTGTGGCCTTCGAAGCTGCGGTGGCTGGCGGCATCCCTGTGATCAAGGCCATCCGTGAAGGCCTTTCTGCCAACCGTATCAACTGGGTGGCGGGCATTATCAACGGCACCGGTAACTTCATCCTCACCGAAATGCGCGAGAAGGGCCGTACCTTTCCGGACGTGCTGGCTGAAGCCCAGGCATTAGGGTATGCCGAAGCCGACCCGACGTTCGACGTCGAGGGCATCGACGCCGCGCACAAGTTGACTATCCTGGCGTCCATCGCCTTCGGGATCCCGCTGCAATTCGATAAGGCCTACACCGAAGGCATCACCAAACTGACCACGGCGGATGTGAATTACGCCGAAGCGTTGGGTTACCGCATCAAGCACCTGGGCGTGGCCCGCAGCACGTCGGCCGGTATCGAGTTGCGCGTGCACCCGACGTTGATCCCGGCGGATCGCCTGATCGCCAACGTCAACGGCGTGATGAACGCGGTGATGGTCAACGGCGACGCCGCGGGTTCGACGCTGTTCTACGGTGCAGGCGCTGGCATGGAACCGACCGCTTCGTCCGTGGTTGCAGACCTTGTGGATGTGGTGCGTGCCCTGACCACCGACCCTGAAAATCGCGTACCGCACCTCGCCTTCCAGCCGGATTCGCTGTCTGCGCACCCGATCCTGCCGATCCAGGACTGTGAGAGCGCCTATTACCTGCGCATTCAGGCCAAGGACCATCCGGGCGTGCTGGCCCAGGTCGCCAGCATCCTGTCCGAGCGGGGCATCAATATCGAATCGATCATGCAGAAAGAGGCCGAGGAACAAGATGGCCTGGTGCCGATGATTCTGCTGACCCATCGCGTGGTCGAGCAGCGCATCAACGATGCCATTCAGGCGCTGGAGGCGCTGGAAGGCGTGGCCGGCCCGGTCGTTCGTATTCGCGTCGAACACCTAAATTAAAAGCAGCTGCGAGCTTTGAGCTGCAAGATTCAAGCAAGATCAAAATCACATTGCGGTGAGCTTCCTGACGCAGGCTGAAAGTGAAAACGGATTCGCTTTTACTTGTAGCTTGCAGCTCGAAGCTCGCCGCTCAAACCAAAGGTTTGCCCCAATGCGCTATATCAGTACTCGCGGCCAGGCGCCGGCCCTGAACTTTGAAGATGTGCTGCTCGCCGGTCTCGCCACCGATGGCGGTCTGTACGTTCCGGAAAACCTGCCACGCTTCACTCAGGAAGAAATCGCGTCGTGGGCCGGTCTGCCTTATCACGAACTGGCGTTCCGCGTGATGCGGCCGTTCGTCACCGGCAGCATTCCGGACGCCGACTTCAAGAAAATTCTCGAAGAAACCTACGGCGTTTTTGCTCACAGCTCCGTAGCCCCGCTGCGTCAATTGAACGGCAACGAATGGGTCATGGAGCTGTTCCACGGCCCGACGCTGGCGTTCAAGGACTTTGCCTTGCAGCTGCTGGGTCGCCTGCTGGATTACGTGTTGGAGAAACGCGGCGAGCGCGTGGTGATCATTGGCGCAACGTCCGGTGATACGGGGTCTGCCGCCATCGAAGGCTGCCGCCGTTGCGAAAACGTCGACATCTTTATCCTGCACCCGAACAAGCGTGTGTCGGACGTCCAGCGCCGCCAGATGACCACCATCTTTGGCGAAAACATCCACAACATCGCCATCGAAGGCAACTTCGACGACTGCCAGGAAATGGTGAAGAACAGTTTTGCCGACCAGGGCTTCCTGAAAGGCACGCGACTGGTGGCGGTGAACTCGATCAACTGGGCGCGGATCATGGCGCAGATCGTTTATTACTTCCATGCCGCGCTGCAACTGGGCGGGCCGGCGCGATCGGTGGCGTTCTCGGTGCCGACCGGCAACTTTGGTGACATCTTCGCCGGCTACCTGGCGCGCAACATGGGTCTGCCCATCAGTCAGTTGATCGTCGCGACCAACCGCAACGACATTCTGCACCGCTTCATGAGCGGCAATCAGTACGTCAAGGAAACCCTGCACGCCACGTTATCGCCTTCCATGGACATCATGGTGTCGTCGAACTTCGAACGTCTGTTGTTCGACATGCACGGCCGTAACGGCGCTGCGATTGCCGAGCTGATGTCGAGCTTCAAGCAGGGTGGCGGTTTCAGCGTCGCGGAAGATCGCTGGACCGAAACACGCAAGCTGTTCGACTCCCTGGCGGTCAGCGACGAGCAAACCTGCGAAACCATCGCAGAAGTCTTCGCCAGCACCGGCGAGGTGCTGGATCCGCACACCGCCATCGGCGTCAAGGCAGCCCGCGATTGCCGCCGCAGCCTCGACACCCCGATGGTGATCCTGGGCACTGCGCACCCGGTCAAGTTTCCGGAAGCCGTCCAAAAGGCAGGTGTAGGAAAAGCGCTCGAGCTGCCTGCACATTTGTCTGATTTGTTCGAGCGGGATGAGCGGTGCACCGTGCTGCCGAACGACCTGAAAGCCATGCAGGCGTTTGTCAGCCTGCACGGCAATCGCGGCAAACCGCTCTGACGGTATCGCCGTGTAACAACTAAGGCCCGCCCCTCGGCGGGCCTTCTTGTTCATGCGTGCCACACTTGCGCGAGATTTCTGATTTTTCGCGATCAACAAGTGGCGGTAGACAACATGAACATGGACACACAGGGAGTGCCCGTCCAGACCCCAATTCTTCGATATCTGCTGTGCGCAATGATGCTGCTGGCGGGTATCTGGAGCCGAGCAGGGCAGGGCGCCGAAAGCCTGCCCTTCGTAGTGGGCGCTCCATTCCTCGCACAACAGCCCATGGCGCTCGAAGCCTTCGAACGCAAGTGGCTGCAACAACACAAAACACTTCGCGTCGGCATCTCGATCGACGACTACGAACCTGTCGACATCACCAGCGACCGCAATCGCTATCAGGGCGTCAGTGCCGATTATCTGAGCCTGATCAGTGCCAAACTGGGCGTTCCTGTGCTCGTGACGGGGTTTGCCAAGCGGGACCAGGCTGTCGCGGCGCTGCTGGCCGGAAAGGTCGACGTCTTGACCAGCGCCAGCGGCTATGAGCGGGCGGTGGGTGGGTTGGCGTTCACCCAGGATTACTTGCCCGACCGGACGGTGGTGGTAGGGCGCCATAACGACCCTTCGCTGACGACTTCGCTGAGCGGCAAGCGCGTTGCGCTACTGGAGGGGTATGCCGATGCCAAACGCGTAGACCGACTGTACCCAGACAGCGAAATCATTTTGGCGCCTTCCATGTTCAGCGCGATGGAAGCGCTGGCCCAGGGCGACGTCGACGCGTTCATTGGAAATGAAGTGATCGCGCGTGCCTACACTGCCCTGCGGCCTTACCTGGGATTGAGCATCAAGTCTGAAAGCTTGCTGCCCGTGGGCGGCTTTGCGTTTGCGACTCGCAAAGATCGCGACACGTTATTAGCGTTGCTGAATCGGGCGCTGGGGGATCTGGATGAGTCGGTGACCCGGGAAATCCAGAGCCGCTGGATCGTAGGCCTTGGTGCCGATGTGGAAAAGCAGCGCATCCACCTCAGCGCCGCCGAGCGGCAATGGGTTCGCAAGCATCCCCAGGTCATGGTGGGGTCTACCCTGCATCCGCCGTATATCTATCAAGATGCCAACGGTCAGTGGGTCGGGCTGAACATCGACATTCTCAATCGCATTTCGCGCATGACGGGGCTCAATTTCGTTCATGAGGCGATGCCTTCCACCCAAACTGCACTGGATGCATTGGCATCGGGATCGGTCGACATGAATACGACCCTGGCTGAAACCTCCGAGCGGAGGATGTATCTGAATTTCAGCTATGCCTACGGCGGCAACAGTTGGGTTTACGTGGTCCGTGCGGATAACGACCGACCCGTGAGCCTGGCCGAGATGTCCGGAAAAGTCCTGGCGATGCCAGCCCGTCACGCACTGCTGGAGTTCATTCGCACCCGCTACCCCGACGTCCAATTGGCCTTGGTGCCGACCTACGCAGAAGCCCGGCGATGGGTGGAGACCGGGCAGGCTGAGGCGACGATTCAAAACGAGGCGGGGGCGTGGACGGGACTCTCCAGTCAGCTGAAAGTGGGTCGGAGCGTGGAGGGCTTATGGTCACCGGACCGTTTTGCCGTGATCAAGACCGAGCCCGAACTGTTGAGCATCCTGAACAAGGCGCTGGATGAGTTTCCAGTGGCCGAGATGCGGGCCATCCGAATGAAGTGGTTGGGCACAATCACGTCCCAGCCGACGCTTCCGGAGCGCGTACCGTACTGGGTGTATTGGCTGCTCGCGCTGGCCATGCTGCTGGGACTGGTGTCGCTGCTCTGGAGCAGCCGGTTGAAATTGCAGGTGCATCATCGATTGATGGCCGAAATGCACCTCAATGACCAATTGGCCTTCAAGCGCGCATTGTTCGATGGCATCCCGAACCCTATCTACGTGCGAGACCTTCAAGGACGATTGATCTCCTGTAACCGCAGCTACGAAGAAAGCTTCGGTATCAGTTATGAACAGATGAATGGTCGGCGTCTGATCGACGTCGATCTCATTCCGCAGGAGACGGCAGAGCAGATGCATGCCGACTACATGAATCTGTTGCAGACACAGCAACCGGTGTTCACGGAGCGCCGCATGCTGCTCTCAGGCCGCGTCATCGAGGCCTGGCAATGGACGGTTCCGTTCTATGACGCCGACGGACAGTTGCAAGGGCTGCTGGGAGGGTGGCTCGACATTAGCGAATGTAAACGGCTTGAACGCGACCTGCGCCAAGCGGAGCAGAGGAGCTGTGCGACGCGGGCGTCGTTGGCCAGCATTCGCCAGGACATTCGTGAGCCACTGGCAACCCTCTTGGGATTGCTTGAGGTCGAACGTGAGTACGCGTCGGGTCGCGATCAGGCGTCGTCTGCGCGGTTGGAGGCAGCCCAGCGTTCTGCGCATGAGGTGGCGACACTGGTAGATACCCTTCCGGCTCAGTGCGCTGGCGGGCCGTCAAAAGACTGAATTCTGTCTGTCACATTCGCTAGGCATGCTCCAGTGACAAGGGAGGGCGGAGTGGCCCGCCCCAAGGCAGTTCAAACCGCATCGCGAGCAAGCTCACGCCTACAGTCGACCGCGTTTCACCAGACAAAAGCCGGTTCATCTGTAGCAGTGCAGCTTGCCCCGCGATCTGCCGGGCACTGGCAGGAAGTCCGGCGAATGCCGTCTATCGGGTGCGATGCGCTTTCCAAGTTCACGACTGCTTTGCAGAGGCAAAAGAACTTTCCGCTTCTGCCGATGGTCATTGATAAGCACCTTTGCATTCAAACTGTTGAGTGGTGATCCAGATGGAAAATATCAGCTTATTGCTAAGCGAAGCACTGGCACCTTATCAGGCGAGCCTGGGGGCTGCCGGGGTTCAGGGCGAGCGTCTGGTGACGCTGAAAAATGCAGCCGGTGCGACCGTGATCGAGCGTGTCTATTCCGCTGCACAGCTGTGTGACAAGCGCCAATTGACCGATGTGGTCGATGGTCTGCACCGTGATTTGATGGTGGCTGAAGGCCGTATCGAGCCTTGCGTCATCGCCGCGATGCGAAATGCGACACAGGTCAACAATTTCGCAGCGCGTCAGGGTTTTGTCTGACGCCCGGGGAACCTTATCGATTACATAGGCTCCTATCCATTACGGCAGGCGCAGGCATTGTGCTCCGGTGTTTATGTTGCCTGCCGTACGGGTCCAAGATGGACCACGGTTGACCCCGAGCAGTCTCCCCGCTGCTCGGGGTTTCTTTTTGCCTGGGGTTTTTCAATGCTCCGCCTCATCGAAGAAGGTCTTGGCGTCCCGAAGGTACTGCTGCTTGTCGACCATCCATTCGGAATAGAACGAGACCAGTTCAGTAGTGCGCAGTGTGCGCATTTCGCGGTTGATGATCTCGATTGCCGCACGGCCTTTGTCGGTCTTCGAACAACCAAAGTGGGCGAACTGGTATTTGGGTGCACCCCTGACCGGGAAAAACTCCAGTTCCTCTAGCGGAATGCCCTGTTGCTGAGCGTGATACCGGGCTTCGGGCCAATAGCTGATCAGCGCCTGGAAACGGTCCAGTCGCTCCATTTGCAACATGCTGCCCACCGCCGCATTGCCGTAGTGCAGGATCAGATTGTCGGGTAATGAAGTGCTTCGCAGGATCTTGTCGATGGTCGGGCCGTAGCTGCGCTCTGCGACGATACCGGTCTTGACTGTGTCGCTCTCCAACAGTGCTGCCAGGTCAAGGTACCCTTCGTTGTCCACAAACGGCGCGAACCTAGCGTGATGCCTGCGCTCGATCGTCACGCCGTTGCCGGGCGTTGCGTAGGTGGGGATTGAGAACAGAATCGTTTTGGCCCGTTCCGGCGTCCAAAGCAGCGTCGGATCGCAGGCGAATACGTCCGGATCTTGCAGCATTTGCGTTCCCCGCGCGCAGTTCACGTGCATGATCTGATGGTTGTACTCCGGCATGCGTGCGATCAATTCAGGCATCAACCTGTCGATCGCCCCCTGACCGGTTTGCGGGCCGGTGAAGATGGTCAGGGGCGGGAAGTCGCGCAGCAGCCAAATGAGCGTGTCCTTGGCGTGTGCGGTGCGAGGGCTCGCACTCAACACAGACGCAATGAGCATGACGAGAATGCCGAGTCTGTGGGCGCGGCCGCAACGTTTGACCATCCGTCGATGTAGATCCCGAAAATACTGACTGAGGTTCAAGCCGCGGCCCTCCACACCATCCGGTCTGACTTCGCAACGGCCTACTCTGTGAACATCACGATAGTGGGTCTTGCCCCAACGTATCGGCGGTGTGGTTCATTTGTTTAACACCCGTGACCCACGATTGAGTAAAGCAGCCTGTCAGCGGTGCGCACGGCGATTTTGTCCGGCCGGGCGATCAATCGGTGAGTTCGGTCGTTCAACAGGGCGTGCATCGGTTAGACTTGGCGCCTTTCCTGTCCTTCAGAAGCCCGTTCATGGCCCAGCCGTCCACGACCTACAAATTCGAACTGAACCTCACCGACCTCGACCGCGGGGTTTACGAAAACGTCAAACAGACCATCGCCCGTCACCCTTCCGAAACCGAAGAGCGCATGACCGTGCGCCTGCTGGCCTACGCCTTCTGGTACAGCGAGCAGCTGTCGTTTGGCCGCGGTCTGTCCGATGTCGATGAACCTGCCTTGTGGGAAAAAAGTCTGGATGATCGCGTGCTGCACTGGATCGAAGTCGGTCAACCCGACGCCGACCGTCTGACGTGGTGCTCCCGGCGTACCGAGCGCACCAGCCTGCTGGCATACGGCAGCCTGCGCGTGTGGGAAGGCAAGATCGTCCCAGCGGTCAAGACCCTGAAAAACGTCAACATAGCCGCCGTGCCCCAGGAAGTGCTGGAAACGTTGGCCAAAGACATGCCCCGCGTCATCAAGTGGGACGTGATGATCAGCGAAGGCACGATTTTCGTGACCGACGATCGTGGTCAGCACGAAGTGCAACTGCAATGGCTGGCCGGCGAGCGCGGCTGATCGCCAGCCTCGCCACTCCCGACCGACTCAGCTCCAACCGAACATATCAGCGGAACCCGCATGCGCATCGAATCACGCCAGTTGCCCGACACCTTGCCCTTTCTCGGTGACCTGCCGCCCTTGTTGACCCGTCTGTATGCCGCGCGCGGCGTGCTGTCGCAGGATGAACTGGACAAGGGATTGGCCAGGCTGATTCCGTACCAGCAGCTCAAGGGCATCGATGCTGCCGTGGACTTGCTGGTGACTGCGCTGCAACGACGTCAGCGCATTCTGATCGTCGGTGACTTTGATGCCGATGGCGCAACGGCCAGCACGGTCGGGGTGTTGGGACTGCGGCTGCTGGGCGCGGCTCACGTCGATTATCTGGTGCCGAACCGCTTCGAATACGGCTATGGGTTAACCCCGGAAATCGTCAAGGTCGCCCTTGAGCGCCGGCCCGAGCTGTTGATGACCGTAGACAATGGCATCTCCAGCGTCGAGGGCGTGGCGGCCGCCAAAGCGGCGGGTCTGCAGGTGCTGGTGACTGACCACCATTTACCGGGACATGAACTGCCGGCTGCCGATGCCATCGTCAACCCGAATCAGCCTGGATGCACCTTCCCGAGTAAAGCCCTGGCGGGCGTTGGCGTCATCTTTTACGTGCTGATGGCCCTGCGCGCACGTTTGCGTGAATTGGGATGGTTCGAGGCCAACGGTCGCACTCAGCCGAACCTTGGCGAGCTGCTGGATCTGGTGGCGCTAGGCAGTGTGGCCGACGTGGTTCCACTGGACGCCAATAACCGCATCCTGGTGCATCAGGGGCTCATGCGAATCCGCGCCGGTCGTGCGCGCCCAGGGTTGCGCGCGATTCTGGAAGTCGCTCGCCGCGATCCGTCGCGCATCACCTCCACAGACCTTGGCTTCATTCTCGGACCGCGTTTGAACGCGGCAGGTCGCCTGGACGACATGAGCCTGGGCATCGAATGCCTGCTGTGCGAGGACGAAACCCTGGCGCGGGAAATGGCCGTGCAACTGGACGAGCTGAATCAGGACCGCAAGTCCATCGAACAGGGCATGCAGCGCGAAGCGCTGGCGCAGTTGAAGGACTTGCCTGTCGAGTCCATGCCGTTCGGGCTGTGTTTGTACGAAGCCGAGTGGCATCAGGGCGTGATCGGGATTCTCGCGTCGCGCCTTAAAGAACGCTATCACCGGCCCACCATAGCCTTCGCCAGTGCGGGGGAGGGTGTGTTGAAAGGCTCGGCGCGCTCAGTGCCGGGGTTTCACATTCGCGATGCGCTGGATGCCGTTGCCGCGAAGCATCCTGAGTTGATCAGCAAGTTTGGCGGTCATGCGATGGCGGCGGGTCTGTCGCTGCCGGCTGAAAATTTTCCGGCGTTTGCGGACGCGTTCGATGCTGAGGTGCGCCGTCAATTGACGGAAGAGGACCTAACGGGGCGGTTACTGTCTGATGGCACGCTGGCCGTCGAAGAGTTTCACCTCGAGCTGGCGCGCGCGCTGCGCAACGCCGGGCCTTGGGGCCAGCATTTTCCGGAGCCGTTGTTCCATGGCGTGTTTCAGTTGGTTGAGCAGCGGGTGGTGGGCGAGCGACACCTGAAAATGGTGCTCAAGACCGAATGCGGCAGCGTGAAGCTCGAGGGTATTGCGTTCAGTGTCGATCGTGATGTGTGGCCCAATCCGACCGTGCGTTGGGTCGAACTCGCCTACAAGCTGGACCTCAACGAGTTTCGGGGCAACGAAACAGTGCAGCTCATGGTGGCGCACATCTCGCCGCGATGATTTCACGCGAAACAGCTGGAACCCCCGCTTCTTTCAGCTTGTCGACTAGGCTCTAGGTTCAGAACGACGGACCTTCCCATGCGACTTCGAGAGGTGCCCATGAGCCTGCTGCTTGAACCTTTTACCCTGCGTCAACTGACCTTGCGCAACCGCATCGTGGTGTCGCCAATGTGTCAGTACTCCTGCAAAGACGGTCTGGCCAATGACTGGCACCTGGTCCACCTCGGCAGCCGAGCGGTGGGCGGTGCAGGGCTGATCTTCACTGAAGCCGCCGCCGTGACTGAGGACGGCCGTATCACCCCGGAAGACCTCGGGCTGTGGAACGACGAGCAGATCGAACCGCTGCAGCGCATTACCCGTTTCATTAACGCGCAGGGCGCCGTGGCCGGTATTCAGTTGGCCCACGCCGGACGCAAAGCCAGTACCTGGCGTCCTTGGCTGGGCAAGCAAGGCAGCATTCCGGTTGATCAAGGCGGTTGGACGCCTTGGGGACCGTCGAAGGTGGCATTCGATCCTAAACACACGCTGCCCACGCCGCTGGATGCCCAGCAGATCAAAGAGGTCATTGAAGCCTTCGTGGCAGCCGCTAAACGTGCATTGACGGCAGGTTTCAAAGTGGCAGAAATCCATGCCGCCCATGGTTATCTGCTGCACCAGTTTTTGTCGCCAGTGAGTAACCAGCGGCAGGACGAATACGGCGGTTCGTTCGAGAATCGCATTCGTCTGACACTGGAAGTCACCGAGGCTGTCCGCGCAGTCTGGCCGCAGGAACTGCCGTTATTCGTTCGCGTGTCGGCCACCGATTGGGTGGAAGATGGCTGGAACCCGGATGAGACGGTCGAGTTGGCCAAGCGCTTGAAGACATTGGGTGTCGATCTGGTGGACGTGTCGTCGGGCGGGACCGCGGCGAATGCCGAGATTCCAGTGGGGCCTGGTTATCAAACGGCGTTCGCGGGCCGAGTGCGCGAGGAGTCGGGCATTGCCACAGGGACGGTCGGCATGATCACCGAGCCCTATCAAGCGGATACGATTCTGCGCACGGGGCAGGCCGATTTGATCCTGTTGGCCCGTGAGTTGTTGCGTGATCCTTATTGGCCGTTGCACGCCGATGATGATCTGGGCGGCCGCCAAGCGGTCTGGCCTGCGCAGTACCAGCGCGCGACGCATCGGGATCAGCCGATTCACGAGTCGGATTTGCGGGATTGATCGCGGCCTTAAGGTAAAGCGTTCTGCATCAAGACCAGATGGCAGTGATGACAGTAGGTCAGACAGTTCAACTGTGTATGACTTACCGCCTCGCTGCCGTCGTCCCTCCGGCGTCTCCTACGGGTTCGGCGTTGTACGTGGGGTTTCTGGCTGGCGTGAGTTTCTACTCGGGCGTTGGCAGGGTTGGGTCAACGATGCACCTGATCATCGCATCCAAGTACGCCGCAAAATCTTGTAGGAGCAGCCGGAGGAACGACGGCAGCGATCACAGTGGGTCAGGCAGCTCAACTGTGTATGACCTACCGCCTCGCTGCCGTCGTCCCTCCGGCGTCTCCTACGGGTTCGGCGTTGTACGTGGGGTTTCTGGCTGGCGTGGGTTTCTACGTGGGCGTTGGCAGGGTTGGGACAACGATGCACCGGTGATCATCGCATCCAAGTACGCCGCAAAATCTTGTAGGAGCAGCCGGAGGAACGACGGCCGCGATGACGGTGGTTCAGGCAGCTCAAATGACCTACCGCTTCGCTGCGGTCGTCCCTGCGGCGTCTCCTACGGGTGCTGCGTTGTACGTGGGGTTTCTGGCTGGCGTGGGTTTCTACTCGGCGTTGGCAGGGTCGGGTCAATAATCGAGCAGCTCCTTTACCCTTTCGCTAAGCGCAGGAATCGAAAACGGTTTGGTGAGGACGTGCATCCCTGGTTCCAGTCGTCCATGTCCGAGTGCAGCGGTTTCGGCGTAACCGGTCACGAACAGGACTTTCAGGCCTGGGCGAAGGGCGCGGGCGGCGTCCGCCAGTTGGCGGCCGTTCATGCCGCCGGGGAGGCCGACGTCTGAGATGAGGAGGTCGATGGTCTGCGGTGACTGGAGGATTGCCAGCGCAGCGGCGCCCATGTCGGCTTCCAGCACGCGGTAGCCAAGGTCGGTCAACACCTCCGCCATGAAGGTTCTGACCGAATGCTCATCGTCTACCACCAGCACGGTTTCGCCGCCCGCCGAGGGGCCGAGGGGTTGCTCCGGCAGGGCCGCCTCGGGCTCGAACGCGAGGGTGTTGTCCTGAACCGGCAAGTAAATGCACACCTGTGTGCCTTTCCCAATGATGGATGTGATCTGCACACCGCCCCCCGACTGGCGGGCGAAGCCGTAAATCATCGAGAGTCCCAGGCCGGTACCCATGCCGATGGGCTTGGTGGTGAAGAACGGATCGAAGGCGCGCTCCAACACTTCAGCGGTCATCCCGGTGCCGTTGTCGCTGACGCACAGGGTCACGTAGCGGCCTTCCAGCAGTTCCAGGTCAGCGGCTTCGGCGGCGCCAAGGGTTGTGTTGCCAGTCTCGATCAACAATTGGCCGCCATCAGGCATCGCATCCCGGGCGTTAAGGCACAGGTTGAGCAGAGCGTTTTCCAGCTGATGAGCGTCTACCAACGTGGCCCACAAACCCGGCGTTCCCATGACGTCCATGGCGATGGCGGGGCCGACCGTGCGTCGAATCAGCTCAGCCAGCCCTTCGACCAGACGATCGACGTCAGTGGGTTTGGGGTCGAGGGTCTGTCGCCGGGAGAACGCCAGCAACCGATGGGTGAGCGCTGCCGCTCGACGGGTCCCTTCCAGCGCGGCATTGATGTGGCGCTCCAGGTTGTCGATGCGGCCTTTGGCGACGCGGTCTTTCAACAGCTCGATATTGCCGCTGACGCCCATCAGCAGATTATTGAAGTCGTGGGCCAAGCCGCCGGTCAGTTGGCCCACCGCCTCCATTTTCTGGGATTGACGCAGGGCGTCCTCCGCCACGCGCAACGCCTCGGCCTGCTGTTTTTCAGCGGTGATGTTCCGCGCGCTGCAATACAGTTTGCCGCCTTCCGGGACCGCCACCCACGACAGCCAGCGGTAGCCGCCATCCTTGCGTCGGTAACGGTTTTCCAGGTTCAGCACCGGGTGGTTGCGCCCGAGCGCATTGAACGCTTCTTGGCTGCGCAACGCATCTTCGGGATGAATCAGGTCGGCGAAGGCGAAACGCGACAGCTCGTCGTCAGTCCAGCCCAGCACCAGTCGCCAGGCCGGGTTGGTGGTCTCGAAGTGCAGATCAGCAGTCATGACCGACAACAGGTCAGGGCTCACTTGCCAGGTCAGGCCGCGCTCATGGGCGCGTTCTACCACCCTGCGTTCGAGGTCGGCAATCAGGTCGAGTCGACGCTGCTCGCTGGCACGCAACGCGCGTTGGTCCAGCACGCGGCGGGTGGTCTCGTTAGTCACGCAGAAGAGACCCACCACCTGGTTGTATTCATCGATCAGTGGCGAGAACGAAAACGACCACCAGGTGCGCTCGATCGTGCCGAAACGGGCCATGGTCAGTGGCAAGTCTTCACAATGGTACGGCTGGCCGGCCATGGCCTGTTCCGCATAGGGTTCGACCTGATCCCACACGTCCGACCACAGCTCGGACACGCGCGCACCTAGGGCCGTATCCAGGCGCGGGCCAAGGATCGGGGCGTAGGCGTCGTTATGAAAGAACAGCAGATCCGCGCCCCAAAGCAGGTACATCGACTCGGGGCAGTTGAGGATCAGATTGAGATGAATCTTCAGCGCCGCTGGCCATTGCTCGATCGGGCCAAGAGACGTCGCGGCCCAGTCCATGCCAGCGATCTTGCGGCCTGCCTCACTGTCGCCTGCGGGAAAGCGGGGATATCGGGTCAATGAGGCAAGCTCCAGTCAGGTGAAATCAGGGCACGTAGCCGGACTGGAAGTCCATACCCTTCCTATCCGAGTGAAGGGTGTTTGAGTGAGAAAGGGAGATTTTCGATATTTGAACGAATATCCGTCAGCGCCCCTGTCGACTCAAAGCAACGTCTAGGGTGTTGACCTTCCGCGCGCGCAGGGGTTGCGTGTTTCTGCCGCATTTCAACCAGCTTGAAATGGCCCGGCACAGCAACCCGGCTCACCGGTGACGTCGTTGCGATTATCACCGCTGGTGAGCCGGGCGGTTGTCACTGTCTGCCCGAACGCCTCAGTGCTTGAACATGACATGTCGCACAGTGGTGTAGTCCTCCAGCCCATACATCGACAGGTCTTTCCCATAGCCGGAAAGTTTCTGGCCACCGTGGGGCATTTCGCTGATGAGCATGAAATGGGTGTTGACCCACGTGCAGCCATATTGCAGACGTGCCGAAAGGCGGTGGGCGCGGCCAACGTCCTGGGTCCAGACCGAAGACGCCAGGCCGTAATCCGAGTCGTTGGCCCAGGCCAGCACTTGGGCTTCGTCGTCGAACGACGTCACGGACACCACCGGCCCGAACACTTCGCGACGGACGATTTCGTCATCTTGCTGGGCGTCGGCGATGACGGTGGGTTGGAAGAAGAAGCCGTTGCCTTCGATGGCTTTGCCGCCGGTAACCAGCCGCGTGTGGGACTGGGCGACTGCACGTTCGACAAAGCCGGTCACCCGGTCGCGGTGCTGGGCGGTGATCAGCGGGCCGAGTTCGGTGTCCGGGTCATTCTGCTGACCGACCTTGAGGGTGCTGACCGCTTCGCCCAGCTTCTGAACGAATGTTTCGTAGATGCCTTTCTGTGCGTAGATGCGGCATGCGGCGGTGCAGTCCTGCCCGGCATTGTAGAAGCCGAACGTGCGAATGCCCTCGACCGCCGCGTCGATGTCGGCGTCGTCGAAGATGATCACCGGCGCTTTGCCGCCCAGTTCCATGTGGGTGCGTTTGACGCTGTCGGCGGTGCTGGAAATGATGTGCGAACCCGTGGCCACTGAGCCGGTCAGCGAGACCATGCGCACCTTCGGATGGCTGACCAGCGGATTGCCGACGGTCTGGCCGCGGCCAAATACCAGGTTCAGTACGCCGGCCGGGAAGATGTCGTTGGCGAGTTCGACCAGGCGCAGCGCGGTCAGCGGCGTTTGCTCGGACGGTTTCAGCACTACGGTATTGCCTGCGGCGAGGGCGGGGGCGATTTTCCAGGCGACCATCATCAGCGGGTAGTTCCACGGCGCGATGGAGGCGACGACGCCCACCGGGTCGCGACGGATCATCGAGGTGTGGCCCGGGAGGTATTCCCCCGCTGCCGAACCGCTCATGCAGCGGCTGGCGCCGGCAAAGAAACGGAACACGTCGGCGATCGCTGGCAACTCATCGTTCAGCGCCGCGTGATACGGCTTGCCGCAGTTGTCCGATTCGAGCCTGGCCAGTTCTTCAGCGTGGGCGTCGATGGCGTCCGCCAGTTTCAACAGCAGCAGCGAACGGTCCTTCGGCGCGGTCTGGGACCAACTCTCAAACGCGGCGTCGGCGGCGCGCACGGCGGTGTCGACCTGGCCTTCGGACGCTTCGTTGATCTCCACCAGCACGCGACCCAACGCGGGGTTGAAAACAGGCTGCGCGGGACCTTCACCGGCGACCAGATGGCCATTGATCAGCAGTTTGGTTTGCATGGTTTTCTCCTGAATGACTCAGTCTGTGTAGGAGCGTGGCTTGTCCCGCGATCTGCCGGGAACCGGCAGCAAATCGGTCAATGTGGTGTGTCAGACGGATCTGATCATTCCGATTTACGACTGCTGCGCAGCCGATCGCGGGACAAGCCACGCTCCTACAGGGGGTCTGTATTTCAGGCCGGTTCGGCCACTCGATCCTATTTCCCACCACTCCCCGCCACGCTTTCACCACCCCGGGTCAGGTAATACGCCCCAAGGATCGGCAGCATCGTGACCATCATCACCAGCATCGCGACGACGTTGGTCACCGGCACGTCGCGGGGGCGGCTGAGCTGGTTGAGCAGCCAGATCGGCAACGTGCGTTCATGACCTGCGGTAAAGGTGGTGACGATGATTTCGTCGAACGACAATGCAAACGCCAGCATTCCGCCCGCCAGCAACGCCGAGCCAAGGTTCGGCAGGATGATGTAGCGAAAGGTCTGCCACCCGTCGGCGCCCAGGTCCATCGACGCTTCGATCAGGCTCTGGGACGTGCGGCGCAGGCGGGCAATGACGTTGTTGTAGACGATCACCACGCAGAAGGTCGCGTGGCCGACGATGATCGTGAACATCCCCGGCTCGATCCCCAGCGATTTGAACGCCGAGAGCAAGGCCAGGCCGGTGATAATGCCGGGCAGGGCAATGGGCAGAATGAGCATCAGCGAAATGCCGTCCTTGCCGAAGAAGTCCCGCCGATACAACGCTGCCGCGGCCAGCGTGCCCAACACCAGAGCGATCAGCGTCGCAACGCAGGCGATCTGCAACGACAGCTTGATCGATTCCAACACATCAGGCCGCGAGAACGCCACGCTGAACCACTTCAGGGTGAAGCCCTGAGGCGGAAAACTGAACGCGGCGTCCTGGGTGTTAAACGCGTAGACAACGATGATCAGGATCGGAAAGTGCAGAAACACCAGCCCGCCCCAGGCCGCAATCTTCAGACCCCAAGAGGCGTGATCCCCGTGTGTGATGACAGGCTCAGAGCGCATCGAAGGCCCCCAGTCGTTTGACGATGGACAGGTAAAGGGCGATCAACACGATGGGCACCAGCGTGAACGCGGCGGCCATGGGCATGTTGCCGATGGCCCCTTGCTGGGCGTAGACCATGCTGCCGATGAAGTAGCCAGGCGGGCCGATCAGCTGCGGCACGATGAAGTCGCCCAGTGTCAGCGAAAAGGTAAAGATCGAACCCGCCGCGATGCCCGGCACCGACAGCGGCAGAATCACCTGGAAGAAGGTCTGCCGAGGCGTGGCGCCCAAGTCGGCCGAAGCCTGCAGCAGCGAAGGCGGCAAGCGTTCGAGGGAGGCTTGAATCGGCAGGATCATGAACGGTAGCCAGATGTACACGAACACCAGAAAACGCCCCAGATGAGACGTCGACAAAGTGCTGCCACCGACGCCGGGAATGCCCAGGATCGCCTGCAACAGCGGCGCCAGCCCCAGGTGCTGGACGAACCACTGCGCCACACCGCCTTTGGCCAGCAGCAGCGTCCACGCATAGGCCTTGACGATGTAGCTGGCCCACATCGGCATCATCACGGCGATGTAGAAAAACGCTTTGGTCTTGCCCGAGGTATAACGCGCCATGTAATAAGCGATGGGAAAGGCGACCACCGCGCTGGCGATGGACACCGCGATGGCCATGGTCAGGGTGCGCTGGATCACGTCAAAGTTGGCGGGGTTGGATAGCGCTGCAAAGTTGGTCAGCGTCAGGTCCGGCGTGACCGACATGCTGAAGTCATCGAAGGTGTAGAACCCTTGCCACAGCAGCCCCAGCAGCGAGCCGAGGTAAATCGCGCCGAACCACAGCAGCGGCGGGATCAACAGCAGCGACAGGTACAGGTTCGGCCGCCGATAGAGCAGATTGGACAAGCGCCGCGAGAGCGACTGCCCCGGTATCGGCGCGGATTGGGCGAGCGTCTGGCTCATTTCAATGGGCCTCTGCCGTGCGCTCGGTGGCCGGGTCGTGCAACGGCACCATCGCCTCCCGAGCCCAGCGCGCCGTGATGCGCTGACCGGGCTGATGCTGCGCGCCGGTGTCCCGCCATTGCGTGTTGGCCTGGCTGACGCTGAGGGTCTGGCCGTTGTCCAGTTTCAGCTCATAACGCGTAGCGCTGCCTTGGTACTGAACGTCATGCAGCAACCCGCTGACTTCGATTTCGTGACTGGCGACTGGGCCATCGGCGAAACGGATGTGCTCGGGACGGATCGAAAACGCATTCGGATGCCCGCTCAGTTGTTGCGCCAACTCACCTCGCAGCACATTGGAGGTGCCGACGAATTCGGCGACGAAGGGGGTTGCCGGTTTCATGTACAGGTTGCGCGGGGTGTCCACTTGTTCGATGCGGCCCTGATTGAACACCGCGACGCGATCGGACATTGACAGCGCTTCGGTCTGGTCGTGGGTCACGAAGATGAAGGTGATGCCCAGTTGACGTTGCAGCTTTTTAAGCTCGCTTTGCATCTGTTCGCGCAGCTTCAAGTCCAGGGCGCCGAGGGGTTCGTCGAGCAGCAGGACGCGAGGCCGATTGACCAGTGCGCGAGCCAGCGCCACACGCTGACGCTGGCCACCCGACAACTGCACCGGTTTGCGATCGCCGTAGCCGCCGAGCGCAACCATGTTCAGCGCTTCTTCAGCACGGGTCAGGCGTTCGCTTTTGCCAACGCCCTTGACCTTGAGGCCATAGGCGACGTTGTCGCGCACGTTCATGTGCGGGAACAGGGCGTAGTCCTGAAACACCGTGTTGACGTCGCGCTGGTAAGGCGGCAACCCTGCGGCCTCTTCGCCATGAATGCGGATCGAACCCGCGCTGGGTTGCTCGAAGCCGGCGATCAGGCGCAGGCAGGTGGTCTTGCCCGAGCCGGAGGGGCCGAGCATGGAAAAGAACTCGCCGTCCTTGATATCGATGGAAACCCGGTCGACGGCCTTCACTTCGCCGAAGTGTCGGGAAACCTGGGTGAACTGGACTGCAAGGGTCATGATTGAAAACTCTGGTGAAAGCGGGGATCTGGAATCTTGCGCGGTCGCCTTTGTGGGAGCCAGCAAGCCGGCTCCCACAGGAATTGCGTCTGGCGTGCGGGTTAAGGAACTACCGCCCACCCATGATCGCAATGTAATCCTGGGTCCAGCGGCTGTACGGCACGTATTTGCCGCCTTCCGCCTGTGGGGTTTTCCAGAAGGCGATCTTGTCGAACAGGTCGAACCCGTTGGTCGAGCAGCCCTCGGCGCCGAGCAAATCGCTGGCCTTGCACGCGGCGGGTACCACCGGCAGTGATCCGAACCAGGCCGCCACGTCACCCTGAACCTTCGGTTGCAGCGACCAGTTCATCCATTTGTAGGCGCAATTCGGGTGCTTGGCGTCGGCATGCAGCATGGTGGTGTCAGCCCAGCCTGTGGCGCCTTCCTGCGGAATGGTCGAGGCCACCGGCTGTTTGTCGGCGACCAAGCCGTTGACCATGTAACCCCATGAACTCGACGCCGCGACCCCTTCGTTTTTCACGTCGCTCATCTGCACAGTCGCGTCATGCCAGTAGCGGTGCACCAGCGGGTGTTGCGCGCGCAGCAGGTCGAGCACGGCCTTGTACTGGGTTTCTGTCAACTGATAGGGGTCTTCGATCTTCAGATCCGGCTTGGCGGTCTTCAGGTACAGCGCGGCGTCGGCGATGTAGATCGGGCCGTCATAGGCCTGCACGCGGCCTTTGTTCGGCTTGCCGTCGGGCAAATCCTGCGCCTCGAACACCACGCTCCAACTCACCGGCGGGGTCTTGAACACTTGGGTGTTGTACATCAACACGTTCGGGCCCCACTGATAGGGCGTGCCATACGTCTGCTTGTTGACGGTGTACCACGGGCCGTCTTTCAGGCGCGGGTCGAGGGTTTTCCAGTTAGGGATCAGGTCGGTGTTGATCGGCTGCACCCGTTTGCCCGCCACCAGACGCAGCGACGCGTCGCCCGATGCCGTCACCAGGTCATAACCGCCCTTGGTCATCAGGCTGACCATTTCGTCCGACGTCGCCGCGGTCTTGACGCTGACCTTGCACCCGGTTTCCTGCTCGAACCCGGTCACCCAGTCATACGCCTTATCGCTCTCGCCCCGTTCGATGTAGCCGGGCCACGCCACGATATCCAGCTGGCCCTCGCCGTCGCCCACAGCCTTGAGCGTTTCCGCCGCCTGCACGGCGCCGCTCGCCAACACAGCGCCAACGATAGCGCCGAATAACATGGTCTTTTGCGCTGACATACGGTTCCCCTCGTTTATTGGTTTTTTGGCAGAGATCAGTGGTGGAGAGACAGCGACGCGGCGCAAGCCTCAAGCTGCAAGGGGTCATCGCGCCCACTTCTATTATTTCTAGCCTGGAAAGACAGACGCTCCCCCGAATTGGCGTCCATGCGAGCACCCTATGAAGCATTCCGTACCGGCATCCTGAAGCGGGCGCGTTCCAAGCCTTTGAGCCTAGTGCCACATCCAGTGCTCGACAAATGCTAAATGCGGAAAGCGGCGTTCGATTGAATCGACGCCCTGAGGGCCGGATGCGGTGACTCCCGCGCGTCGCGCCGCAGGGACGGACCCGCCGAAGAAAGCAAGATGCGCTTGCAACATCTGGAAGCACACCGGCCACCGGGCTTTAGCGACTTCGACATACCCTGCGAGTCGAACCGTCTATCCCGTTTCAGGAGGTTTCTCATGAACACCCGTGGCTTGCTCGATCAACTGTTGAAATCCGGACAAGACCTGTTGCAGAACAAGGCAGGCGGCATGGTCAATCCCGGCGCCCAGCATAAAGGTGCCCAAGGCGGGCTTAATGATCTGCTCGGCAAAGTGAGCGGTGGCAACTTGGGTGGATTGTTGTCAGGGGCCAGCGGGGGGGCGCTGGCAGCAGGCGCGATGGGCTTGTTGCTGGGCAACAAAAGCGCGCGCAAACTCGGCGGCAAAGCCCTTACCTACGGTGGCCTCGCGGCGTTGGGGGTGCTGGCGTACAAAGCGTATGGCAATTGGCAGGCCAACCAGCCTGGTGTTGCGCCCAGCCAGCCCCAGACGGTCGACCGCGTGCCCCCGGCGCAGGTAGAGCAACACAGCGAAGCCATCCTTCGGGCGCTGGTTGCAGCGGCCAAGGCCGATGGCCATGTCGACGATAATGAACGCCAGTTGATCGAAGGCGAGTTCACCCGCCTGACCGGCGATCAAGCACTGCAGCACTGGTTACACGCCGAATTGAACAAGCCTCTTGACCCGGCTGACGTCGCCCGCGCGGCCCACACGCCTGAAATCGCCGCTGAAATGTACCTCGCCAGCGTCATGATGGTGGACGAAGAACACTTCATGGAGCGCGCTTATCTCGATGAGTTGGCCAAGCAATTGAAGCTTGAACCGGGGTTGAAAGCGGAGTTGGAGAGTCAGGTGCGACAGGCGCAGCCGTAGTCCACACCGCAGAGGATCTTCGAAATAACGCCAGTCGCAAAAACGCGGCTCAGTCTTAGGAAAGATGGTGGAGGCCCGACGGCAGCGACGGCGGCGTGTCAGGCCCTTGGTTGGTGACTGACACACCGCTTCGCTGCCTTCGTGCCTCCGGCGGCTCCTACGAGATTTGCGAAGGGGCGCGGGCTTTGTGGCTATGAGGAAAATCGCAGGTTTCTACCGAACCACCGCTTCGTTAGCAGGGCAGAGCGCTACCTCAGCGCTTTTAGCAAGTTTGTCGTGGGCACGAAACCTGAGGCCGCAGCAGAACATGTAGGAGACGCCGGAGGCCCGACGGCAGCGATGGTGGCGTGTCAAAGCCTTGTTGGGTAAATGACACACCGCTTCGCTGCCGTCGTGCCTCCGACGGCTCCTACGAGATTGGCGAGGGGGCGCGGGTTTTGTGGCTCTGAGGAAATTTGCAGGCTTCTACCGAACCACCGCTTCGTTAGTAGGGCAGAGCGCTACCTCAGCGCTTTTAGCAAGTTTGTCGTGGGCACGAAACCTGAGGCCGCAGCAGAACATGTAGGAGACGCCGGAGGCACGACGGCAGCGATGGCGGCGTGACGAGTGCTTGCGTTCGTCGCTTCCCCGCGTTTGCCCGCAGGGCGAAGGAGGCGTCTGTGATCGGGCAGACCTTTGCACATCCCCCGCCTCATCAAGCATTCCTTCCTCCCGCCGATAACCTGTCAGATATTTCCGGTATATCTGTGCGTTATCGCTATATCTGTGTCGGAAACAGCCCGGTTAATTCGTGAGGCACTGGGCTATACTCCGCTCGCGTTGGGCCGTCTTTCGGTCCGCTTCTTGAACCCGGCTTTGTCGGCGTTGAACTCTTGAGGGCTGACTGTGAAGAATTGGACCTTGCGCCAACGTATCTTGGCGAGCTTCGCCGTAATCATCGCCATCATGCTGCTGATGGTGCTGGTGTCTTACACCCGGCTTCTGTCGATCCAGCAAAGCGAAGAAGCGGTCAGTAATGACGCGCTGCCAGGCGTCTATTTCAGCACGTTAGTGCGCAGTGCCTGGGGCGAGAGCTACATCCGGACTCTTGAATTGATTGCCGAGGGCAAAGCCCGTGAGCTCAATCGCAGCGAGCAGGACCAGTACATCGAGTTCGAGAATCGCCTGCAAAGCCAGATCGATGGCTACAAAAAGACCATTTTCGACGAGACCGACCACGCCAACTTCAACGTCTTCGAGAAGCAGCGAGAGGTCTACGGACGCCTGCTGAATGAAGTGCTCAAAGCCTATCAGAACGGCGACTACACCACGGCGCGCACTGAATTTTACAGCCAGGTCAATCCGGTCTGGCTGCAAGGCCGCAAGCAACTCAATGAACTGATCGTCGCCAACAAAGCAGTCGCGGATCAGGCCGCCGCCAACATTTCCTCGGCCGTGACCACCGCGAAAATCAGCATGGGCATTTCCCTTATCGTCGCCATTCTCGCCGCCGGTGCCTGCGGCTTCCTGCTGATGCGTTCGATTCTGGCGCCGATGAATCGCATCGTGCGGATCCTTGAAACCATGCGCACGGGCGATTTGAGCAGCCGCCTGACCCTCGACCGCAATGACGAATTCGGCTCGGTGCAGACGGGTTTCAATGACATGGTCACCGAGCTGGCGGCACTCGTTTCTCAGGCGCAGCGCTCGTCAGTGCAGGTCACCACATCGGTCACCGAGATTGCCGCCACGTCGAAACAGCAGCAGGCGACGGCCACCGAGACTGCCGCCACCACCACCGAAATTGGCGCCACCTCCCGCGAAATTGCCGCGACCTCGCGCGACCTGGTGCGCACCATGACCGAAGTCACGTCCGCTGCGGATCAGGCGTCCATTCTCGCCGGTTCCGGCCAGCAAGGCCTTGCACGCATGGAAGAAACCATGCACTCGGTAATGGGCGCGGCGGATCTGGTGAACAGCAAGTTGGCCATCCTCAACGAGAAAGCCGGCAACATCAACCAAGTGGTCGTGACCATCGTCAAGGTCGCTGACCAGACCAACCTGCTGTCGCTGAACGCGGCCATCGAGGCGGAAAAAGCCGGTGAATATGGCCGTGGGTTTGCCGTGGTCGCGACCGAAGTGCGGCGCCTCGCGGATCAGACTGCCGTGGCCACCTACGACATCGAACAGATGGTTCGCGAGATTCAGTCCGCCGTGTCCGCAGGCGTGATGGGCATGGACAAATTCTCCGAAGAAGTACGTCGCGGCATGTTCGAAGTCACCCAAGTGGGCGAGCAGCTTTCGCAGATCATTCATCAGGTCCAGGCGCTGGCGCCACGGGTGTTGATGGTCAACGAGGGCATGCAGGCCCAGGCCACGGGCGCTGAGCAGATCAATCAGGCGCTGGTGCAGTTGGGCGATGCCAGCAGCCAGACCGTGGAGTCCCTGCGCCAGGCCAGCTTTGCCATCGACGAGTTGAGCCAGGTGGCGGTAGGGCTGCGCAGCGGCGTCTCGCGTTTCAAGGTCTGAGTCAGGCCCATGATCGAGCATTCAGCCAAACGCGGCGCCGTGGTGGTGCCGAGAAACAAACTCTTCCTGCTGTTTCGCATCGGGTCGGAGCGCTATGCGCTGGAAGCGAATGAAGTGGCCGAAGTGTTGCCCCGACTGCTGCTCAAACCCATCGCGCAAACGCCCCATTGGGTCGCGGGCGTTTTTGCCCATCGCGGCGTGATGGTGCCGGTCATCGACATGAGCGCACTGACCTTCGGCGAGCCGGCGCCGCAGCGCACCAGCACGCGTCTGGTGCTGGTGCATTACCGACCCGACGCCGACCGTGAGCCGCAGTGGCTGGGGCTGGTGCTGGAGCAGGCCACTGACACCCTGCGCTGCGCCCCCGAAGAGTTCAAGGCATACGGGCTCGATAACCGCCAGGCGCCGTACTTGGGGCCGGTGCGCGAGGATGAGTTGGGCTTGCTGCAGTGGATTCGCGTGCAAGACCTGCTCGACGCGCCGGTGCGGGCCTTGCTGTTCCCGGCACAACCCTTCACCCTTGACCCGTTCGAGGCCGCGCCATGACCGAAGACGCGCGCTTCTTTGCCTTTCTCAAGGACCGCATCGGCCTTGATGTCACGTCGGTGGGCGAGGCGATCATCGAGCGCGCCTTGCGTCAGCGCCGAATGACCGTCAAAGCGGAAGATCAGGATGCGTACTGGCAGCTGCTGCAAGGTTCGGCAGACGAACAACAGGCCTTGATCGAAGCGGTCATCGTCCCCGAAACCTGGTTTTTTCGTTATCCCGAATCTTTCGTCACCCTCGGCAAGCTGGCGGCGGCGCGCCTGACGCAACTCAACGGCGCGCGGCCGCTGCGCATTCTCAGCCTGCCGTGTTCGACCGGCGAGGAACCCTATTCGATTGCCATGGCGCTGTTCGATGCGGGCCTGCAGGCGCAGCAGTTCAAGATCGAAGCTGTGGACATCAGCCCCTTGTCGTTGCAACGGGCGCGCCGGGGTGTGTATGGCAAGAATTCGTTTCGCGGCGATCAGCTGAGCTTTCGCGAACGCTATTTCACGCCGGTCGCGGACGGCTACCGCGTTGAAGACCGGGTGCGTGAGCGCGTCGGTTTTCAGGCCGGGAATCTGCTGGACCCAACGCTGCCGGTGGCGCAGTCGGCCTACGACTTCGTGTTCTGCCGCAATTTGCTGATCTATTTCGACGTCGAGACCCAGCGCCGAGGGTTCGACGCACTTAAGGGCATGACCCACAACGACGGCGTGCTGTTCATCGGTCCGGCCGAGGGCAGTCTGTTGGGACGGATGGGCATGACCTCTATCGGCATCCCTCAGTCGTTCGCCTTTCGCCATAAGGCCGAAGGGGTCGACGAGTCTGCGACCGTGATCGCGGCACCTCCCGCTGCTGCGCCGCTGCCGGTCGAGCCGATGCCGGCCACCAAAAAACCAACGCCGCCTCCGCGCGTCAGCAATAGCATGGGTTTTCTCGCGCCGGTCCCGTTCTCCTCGCGCCCGGCGCCACCGCCATCGCCATCGCCTGCGCTGGGGGAGGCGGCAGCGTTGCTGGACAGCATCAAAAAGCTGGCCGACGAAGGTAAGACCGCCGAGGCTCGACACGCATGCGAGCTGTATCTGGCACGGTTCGAGCCGGTGGCGCGGGTGTTCTATTGGCTCGGTTTGCTGAGTGAAGTGGGTGGCGACGTGACCGGTGCTCAAGGTTTTTACCGCAAGGCGTTGTACCTGGAACCTCAGCATGCAGAAGCCTTGGCGCAGTTGGCGGCCATTCTTGCCGCCCGAGGCGACGCAGCCGGGGCCCGCCGTTTGCAGGAACGCGCTGCCCGTGGCGTGAATAAAGAAGGACGTAATCGATGACCGGCCTACACAGTGAACTGGTCAGTAACGATGCCCAGGCCATCGACGATTGCTGGAACCGGATCGGTATTCATGGCGACCGCTCCTGCCCGTTGCTGGTCGACCACATCCATTGCCGCAACTGCTCGGTGTACTCGGCGGCGGCTACGCGATTGCTCGACCGTTATTCGCTGGCGCAAGAGCAGCGCGTGTCGATCCACAGTGAAGAACTCGCGAGCGAAGTGCAGACCCGCTCCCTCATGGTGTTTCGTCTGGGCGAGGAATGGCTGGGCCTGCCGACGCGCTGCCTGGTCGAAGTGTCGCCGGTCCAGACGATTCATTCACTGCCGCACCAACGCTCCCGGGCATTGCTCGGCGTCGCCAATGTGCGCGGCGCGCTGGTGGCGTGCCTGTCGTTCGTCGAGCTGCTGGGCCTCGACAGCGCCGCTGCCCCGACAAGCGCTGCGCGGGTCATGCCACGCATGCTGATCCTCGCCGCCGAAGGCGGGCCTGTGGTGGTGCCGGTCGATGAAGTCGACGGAATTCATGCCATCGAGGCGCGGTTGCTGGACACGGCCTCGGTGCCAGCGCAAAACACCCAAGCGCGCTATACCCGGGGCGTGGTGCAGTGGAAGGACCGCAGCTTGCGGTTGCTGGACGAAGAACACCTGTTGTCCGCCGTGAACCGGAGCCTGACATGACGCCCGATCAAATGCGCGACGCCTCGTTGTTCGAACTGTTCACCCTCGAAGCCGAAGCACAGACTCAGGTGCTGAGCGCGGGTTTGCTGGCACTGGAGCGCAATCCCACCCTGACCGACCAGCTCGAAGCCTGCATGCGCGCCGCTCACTCCCTCAAGGGCGCTGCGCGGATCGTCGGGGTCGACGCCGGGGTCAGCGTCTCTCACGTCATGGAAGACTGCCTCGTCGAAGCCCAGGAAGGCCGTCTGCATCTCAAGCCTGAGCACATCGACGCGCTGCTGATGGGCACCGACATGCTCATGCGCATCGCCACGCCGGGGCCAAACAGCGTGGCGCAGGCCGACGTGGACGGTTACGTCGCGCTGATGAACGACTTGATCAAACCAGGTGCCCGTCCCGCTGCTGCCGCGCCCAGCCTCGCGCCGTCGATGGACGACCTGTTGCTGGCCAACGCGCAATCGTTGGTCGAGTCGGTGCAATCGGCCCACGCGCCGCTGATCGAGCATCCAGTCGAGCCCTCCTTGCCGGAGCCGCCTGAGTTCATTGAACCCGCGATGCCTGCGCAACCCGCTCCGGTCGCAGACACCGAACCGCAAGCCGCGCCGAAAGCCGGCCGCCACTTCGAGCGTCGTGCCTCTGACAGTGGCGAGCGCGTGTTGCGGGTCACCGCCGAACGCCTGAATAACCTGCTGGATTTGTCGAGCAAGTCGCTGGTCGAGACGCAGCGCCTCAAGCCTTATCTAACAGCCATGCAACGGGTCAAACGTTCCCAGAGCGGCGCCAGTCGCGCCTTGGATAACCTCGAAGCGTTGCTCGACGCCAACGTTGACCCCGATGCGCAAAAGGCGCTGGAAGAAGCGCGACGTTTGTTGAGTGAAGCGCAGCACCTGTTGATTCAGCAAACGTCCGACCTGGACGAGTTCGGCTGGCAGGCGAGCCAGCGTGCGCAATTGCTCTACGACACCGCGTTGGCCTGCCGCATGCGTCCGTTCGCTGACGTGCTGGCGGGGCAGGCGCGGATGGTGCGCGACCTGGGCCGCTCGCTGGGCAAGCAGGTGCGACTGGAAATCGACGGCGAAAAAACCCAAGTCGACCGGGACGTGCTGGAAAAACTCGAAGCGCCGCTGACGCATTTGTTGCGTAACGCCGTCGACCACGGCATCGAATTTCCCGAACAACGCCTGGCCCTCGGCAAACCCGCCGAAGGGCTGATTCAGCTCAAGGCCTCCCATCAGGCGGGGCTGCTGGTGGTCGAGCTGATCGACGATGGCGGCGGCGTGGACCTGGAGCGTCTGCGTCGCAGCATCATCGACCGCAAACTGTCGCCGGAAGAAACGGCCATGCAGTTAAGCGAAGAGGAATTGCTGAGTTTTCTGTTCCTGCCGGGTTTCAGCCTGCGCGACAAGGTGACTGAGGTTTCCGGCCGTGGGGTCGGGCTGGATGCGGTGCAGCACATGGTCCGACAGCTTCACGGTGGGGTCGAGCTGGATCAGCGGGCGGGGCAGGGCAGCCGATTCCACATCGAGGTGCCGCTGACCCTGTCGGTGGTGCGCAGCCTGGTGGTGGAAGTGGGCGGAGAAGCCTATGCCTTCCCGCTGGCGCACATTGAGCGGATGCGTGACGTGCAGGTGGATGAAATCGTGCAACTGGAAGGGCGGCAGCATTTCTGGCACGAGGAGCGGCATGTCGGCCTGGTCGCGGCCAGCCAGCTGCTCAATCGTCCGCCCAGCCAGAGCAACGCTGACGTGCTCAAGGTGGTGGTGATCCGCGAACGCGATGCAGTGTACGGCGTCGCGGTCGAGCGGTTCATCGGTGAGCGTACGCTGGTGGTGCTGCCGCTGGACCCGCGCTTGGGCAAGGTGCAGGACATTTCCGCCGGGGCGCTGCTGGACGATGGCTCGGCGGTGCTGATCATCGACGTCGAAGACATGCTGCGCTCGGTGGAGAAGCTGCTCAACACTGGCCGCCTGGAACGCATCGACCGGCGCAACCTTCAGGTCGACACGCAGGTTCGCAAGCGCGTGCTGGTGGTGGATGACTCATTGACCGTGCGTGAGCTGGAGCGCAAATTGCTGCTGGGCCGCGGTTATGACGTGGCGGTGGCCGTCGACGGAATGGACGGCTGGAACGCACTGCGCGCCGAAGATTTCGACCTGCTGATCACCGACATCGACATGCCGCGCATGGATGGCATCGAACTGGTGACCCTGCTGCGACGCGACAGCCGCTTGCAGTCATTGCCGGTGATGGTGGTGTCGTATAAGGACCGCGAGGAAGATCGTCGCCGGGGATTGGACGCCGGGGCCGACTATTATCTGGCCAAGGCCAGTTTCCATGATGATGCGTTGCTCGACGCGGTGGTCGAGTTGATAGGAGATGCGCAAGGATGAAAATCGCCATCGTCAACGACATGCCTATGGCAGTCGAAGCACTGCGTCGTGCCCTGGCCTTCGAGCCTGCGCACCAAGTGGTGTGGGTGGCGAATAACGGCGCCGACGCGGTGCAGCGCTGTGCCGAGTTGACGCCGGATCTGATCCTGATGGACCTGATCATGCCGGTGATGGATGGGGTAGAGGCGACCCGACGGATCATGGCGGCCACCCCCTGTGCCATCGTGATTGTGACCGTTGACCGGGAACAGAACGTCCACCGAGTGTTCGAGGCCATGGGGCATGGCGCGCTGGACGTTGTCGACACCCCGGCCATCGGCGCAGGCAATCCGAAAGAGGCGGCAGCGCCTTTGCTGCGCAAGATTCTCAATATAGGCTGGCTGGTCGGCCAACGTGACAGCGGTGTAAGGCCTACGCCCGCGCCATCGGGCATGGCGGCGCAGCGCAAGGGATTGATCGCCATCGGTTCGTCCGCGGGCGGTCCGGCCGCGCTGGAAGTGCTGTTGAAAGGGCTGCCCAAAGGGTTTCCGGTGGCCATCGTGCTGGTTCAGCATGTGGATCAGGTCTTCGCGGCTGGCATGGCACAGTGGTTAAGCAGTTCGTCAGGGCTGGAGGTGCGATTGGCGCGCGAAGGAGAGCCACCGGAATGCGGGACAGTCCTGCTGGCGGGCACCAATCACCATATACGCTTGTTGAAAAATGGCACATTGGCATATACCGCCGAGCCGGTGAATGAGATATACAGGCCGTCTATCGACGTATTTTTCGAAAGTGTCGCCAGCTACTGGAACGGCGATGCAGTAGGCGTGCTGTTGACCGGAATGGGTCGCGATGGCGCGCAAGGACTAAAGCTGATGCGTCAACGGGGTTTCCTCACCATCGCCCAGGACCAGCGAAGCTGCGCGGTGTATGGCATGCCCAAAGCCGCGGCGGCCATCGATGCCGCCATGGAAATCCGGCCGCTGGACACCATTGCCCCTCGTTTGAAAGAGGCATTTCTAAAATGATTTTCCAGGTGATTTCACAGCCCGCCTGTGACCAGGAGACCTTGAATGCATGATTTGCAGCTGGACGACGTAAACGCCACGGATGAGAACGCTGCCATGGTGTTGCTGGTCGACGATCAGGCGATGATCGGCGAGGCAGTCCGGCGTGGGCTGGCGAATGAGGAAAACATCGATTTCCACTTCTGCGCCGACCCCCACCAGGCCATCGCTCAAGCGATCGAAATCAAGCCGACGGTGATCTTGCAGGATCTGGTCATGCCGGGCCTCGACGGTCTGACCCTGGTGCGCGAATACCGCAATAACCCAATGACCCGGGACATCCCGATCATCGTCCTGTCGACCAAGGAAGATCCGCTGATCAAAAGTGCGGCGTTCGCCGCAGGCGCCAACGATTACCTGGTCAAGCTGCCGGACAACATCGAGCTGGTCGCGCGCATCCGTTATCACTCCCGCTCTTACATGACCCTGCTGCAACGCGACGAAGCCTACCGTGCGCTGCGCGTCAGCCAGCAGCAGTTGCTGGACACCAACCTGGTGCTGCAGCGGCTGATGAACTCCGATGGCCTGACCGGTCTGTCGAACCGCCGCCACTTCGACGAATACCTCGAACTGGAATGGCGCCGCGCGATTCGCGAGCAGACTCAGCTGTCGCTGATGATGATCGACGTCGACTATTTCAAGGCCTACAACGACAACTTCGGGCACCTCGAGGGCGACGAAGCGCTGCGTCAGGTGGCCAAGGCCATCCGCTCCAGCTGCAGCCGACCTTCCGACCTGCCCGCACGTTACGGCGGCGAAGAATTCGCGCTGGTCCTGCCCAATACGTCGCCGGGCGGTGCACGCCTGCTGGCCGAAAAACTGCGCCTGAGCGTCGCCAACATGAACATCCCGCACATGGCGCCGAAAGAGGGCTCCAGCCTGACCGTCAGCATCGGCCTTGCCACCCAGGTCCCGGCCATTGGCAGCCACAGCCGTCAGTTGATCCAGAGCGCGGACCAGGGGTTGTATGCCGCCAAGCACAATGGGCGCAATCAGGTCGTGGTGGGCTGATCCGGCACCGAATCAACGGCTTGCACACCCTGTGGGAGCCGGCTTGCTGGCGAAAGCGTCGAGTCAGCGATGATAGGGCGACTGACACGCCCTATTCGCCAGCAAGTCGGCTCCACCATGAATCCTGCAGGCCTCTAACACCCTTGCCCAACGGACTGCCATCCCGGCGTCAGCTCGGGTATACTCGCGGGCTTTGCTAAATTCGCCTGCGAGTCCTGACGACCATGGAAATCAACCCGATCCTGAACACCATCAAGGACCTGACCGAACGCTCCGAATCCATTCGGGGGTATCTTTGACTACGATCAAAAGCATGATCGTCTGACCGAAGTCAACCGCGAGCTGGAAGACCCCAACGTCTGGAACAAGCCTGAGTATGCGCAAGCACTCGGCCGCGAACGTTCGACGCTGGCGCAGATCGTCGACACCCTCGACGAGATGAGTTCCGGCCTGACCGATGCCAAAGAGCTGCTGGAAATGGCCGTCGAAGAAGACGACGAGGGCGCTGTCGCCGACGTCGTCGAGCTGCTCGAAGGCCTCGAAGAGTCCCTCGCCAAACTCGAATTCCGTCGCATGTTCAGCGGTGAGATGGACCCCAACAACGCCTACCTCGACATCCAGGCCGGTTCTGGCGGAACCGAAGCGCAGGACTGGGCCAACATCCTGCTGCGCATGTACCTGCGCTGGGCCGACAAGCGCGGCTTCGACGCCACCATCATGGAACTGTCCGAAGGCGAAGTCGCCGGCATCAAAGGCGCCACCGTGCACATCAAGGGCGAATACGCCTTTGGCTGGCTGCGCACCGAAATCGGCGTGCACCGTCTGGTACGCAAAAGCCCGTTCGACTCCGGCGCACGTCGCCACACCTCGTTCTCGGCGGTGTTCGTTTCTCCTGAGATCGACGACCGCATCGAAATCGACATCAACCCGTCGGACCTTCGTATCGATACCTATCGTTCGTCCGGTGCCGGTGGTCAGCACGTTAACACCACCGACTCGGCGGTCCGTATCACCCACGTACCGACCAACACCGTGGTCAGCTGCCAGAACGAACGTTCCCAGCACGCCAACAAGGACACCGCTATGAAAATGCTGCGGGCCAAGTTGTACGAGCTGGAAATGCAGAAGCGCAACGCGGCGTCCCGGGCGCTGGAAGACACCAAGTCGGATATCGGCTGGGGTCACCAGATCCGTTCGTACGTCCTCGATGACTCGCGCATCAAGGATTTGCGTACCGGCGTCGAGCGCAGCGACTGCAACAAGGTGCTCGACGGTGACCTCGACGGTTACCTGGAGGCCAGCCTCAAGCAAGGGCTGTAATCGCGACCCCACGTGCAGCGGGCACGGTGCATGCGAAGCAGCGACCGGCCCGCGATCCCTTGCCGACGGCAAGAGCAACGAACCTGTGATGGAATATCTGAAGACATGAGCGACCAACAACTCGACCCGCAAGCCCAGCAACAGGAAGAAAACACCCTGATCGCCCTGCGCAAGGAAAAGCTTGCTGCCGAGCGCGCCAAGGGCAACGCCTTCCCGAACGACTTCCGCCGCGAAAACTACTGCAACGACCTGCAGAAGCAGTACGTGGACAAGACCAAGGAAGAACTGGCTGAGGCGGCGATTCCGGTCAAGGTTGCAGGTCGCATCATGCTCAACCGTGGCTCGTTCATGGTGATTCAGGACATGACCGGTCGCATTCAGGTCTACGTCAACCGCAAGACCCTGCCGGAAGAAACCCTGGCCTCGGTGAAGACCTGGGACATGGGCGACATCATCGCAGCCGAAGGCACTCTGGCCCGTTCCGGCAAGGGCGACCTGTACGTCGAAATGACCAGCGTCCGCCTGCTGACCAAATCCCTGCGCCCGTTGCCGGACAAGCATCACGGCCTGACCGACACCGAGCAGCGCTATCGCCAGCGTTACGTTGACCTGATCGTCAACGAAGACGTGCGCGAAACCTTCCGCGTCCGCTCGCAAGTCATCGCCCATATCCGCAGCTTCCTGATGAAACGCGACTTCCTCGAAGTCGAGACGCCGATGCTGCAGACCATTCCAGGCGGCGCGGCGGCCAAGCCGTTCGAGACACATCACAACGCGCTGGACATGGAAATGTTCCTGCGTATCGCGCCTGAGTTGTACCTCAAGCGTCTGGTGGTCGGCGGGTTCGAGAAGGTCTTCGAGATCAACCGCAACTTCCGCAACGAAGGCGTTTCGACCCGTCACAACCCTGAATTCACCATGTTGGAGTTCTATCAGGCCTATGCCGATTACGAAGACAACATGGACCTGACCGAAGAATTGTTCCGCGAACTGGCGCAGCTTGTGCTGGGCAGCACCGACGTCCCGTACGGCGACAAGGTGTTTCACTTCGGCGAGCCGTTCGCACGTCTGTCGGTGTTCGATTCGATCCTCAAGTACAACCCGGATATCACCGCCGATGATCTGAACGACATCGACAAGGCCCGTGCCATCGCCAAGAAAGCCGGGGCCAAAGTGCTGGGCTTCGAAGGTCTGGGCAAATTGCAGGTGATGATTTTCGAAGAGCTGGTCGAGCACAAGCTGGAACAGCCGCACTTCATCACCCAATACCCGTTCGAAGTGTCGCCACTGGCGCGCCGCAATGACCAAAACCCGAACGTCACCGACCGCTTCGAGCTGTTCATCGGTGGTCGTGAAATCGCCAACGCCTATTCCGAGTTGAACGACGCGGAAGATCAGGCCGAGCGTTTCATGGCGCAGGTGGCCGACAAGGACGCGGGCGACGACGAAGCCATGCATTACGACGCCGACTTCGTCCGCGCACTGGAATACGGCATGCCACCAACGGCAGGAGAGGGCATCGGCATCGACCGTCTGGTGATGCTGCTGACCAACTCTCCGTCGATCCGCGACGTCATCCTGTTCCCGCACATGCGGCCGCAAGCGTAAGCGTCACCTGAAAAGCCGCCTGAGCAAGGGCGGCTTTTTTTTGTCTATTACAGTCACGCAGGCCAACGGTAGGAGCGTGGCTTGTCCCGCGATCGGCGACGGAGTCGTCGCAAAACCGGCGAATGCGGTATATCAGGAAAACCGTGTGCTCAGGGTTTACGACGGATTCCCCGCCGATCGCGGGACAAGCCACGCTCCTACAGGCTCCGCGTCTGCCAGTCATTCAAAGAGGAAAACCTGTCGTGAACCGTACGATCGCTCAAAAGGGAGCCGCCGGCCTGGCCACTGCTGTGGCAGAGAGTGTTCAGTATCAGGGCCGCAAGGCCAGCCGACAGGGCAGCGAGCAGCGCCGCCAGCAGATTCTCGACGCTGCCATGCGCATCCTCATTCGCGACGGCGTGCGTGCCGTGCGACATCGCGCCGTGGCCGCCGAGGCGCAAGTGCCGCTGTCCGCGACCACCTACTACTTCAAGGACATCGATGACTTGCTCACCGATGCCTTTGCGCAATACGTCGAACGCAGCGCCGCCTACATGGCCAAGCTGTGGACCAACACCGAAGACCTGCTGCGCGAGATGGTCGCCCGTAACGACGGCAGCCCCGAGGCCCGCGGACGTCTGGCCGATGAAATCGCGCGCATGACCCTCGATTACGTTCGCCGTCAATTGCTGACGCGGCGCGACCAATTGATCGCTGAGCACGCGTTCTGCCTGGAGGCCTTGATCAACCCTCGGCTCGCCCCTCTGGTAGCGGCCCATCAGCAAATCCTTTTGCAAGGAAGCGCCCAGTTTCTGGAGGTGATGGGCTCGACGCAGCCGAACGTGGATGCGCAAGTGTTGACGGGGATTATCGGGCGGATGGAATATCAGGGGCTGCTCGAAGGCCCGCGCCCCGAGGCAGACGAAGAAATGCTCGCTATTCTTACGCGCCAGATGCATCTGGTGTTGGGGACTGCCACGCCGACGGCTGGCTGAGAACGCTGAATTCAGGAGAAACGATGAAAGTCTGGAGCGTCTTGCTCGCCTTGTCGTTCGCGTTGTTGAGCGGATGCCTGGTGACTTTCAAGGACCCGATTCCCACCCGCGACACCGCGCCGCCCAAGCTGCTCGGCACCTGGACCAGCAAAAACGCCTGGGGCGAGCCGCTGGAGCTGGAAATCAGCCGCGCTGGCGACAATCAATACAAGGCCGTGAGCTACCGAAAGGGCGACCGCAAAAACCGCGACGAATACACCTTTACCGTTTCCCGCCACGGCAGCCGTTGGTACGTCTCGGCGGCATTGCCCGAGAAGTACGGCGCCAATTACGTGATCGCCGGTTTCGACCTGATCGACAACGAAAGCGCTACCGACGAACTGGTCATTTATGACCTGGACCTGGAACGCATGCAGCAATTAGTCGATCAGAAGACCTTTGAAGGTCAATCCATCGAGACCGAAAAGGGCGATGGCGTGCTGATCACCACTGCCATGGACAAGGTGTTTGCGTACCTGGACGACACCGCCAATTCCGACGTCTTTCTCAAAACGGCTCAATATCAGCGCATGACCAAATAGCGCCACGGGTTAATCAAAGGGGTACCGGGTGGACGAATACCAGCAGACCATTCGCGCGCTGTCCGATCGCATCGTCTTCGCGCAAACACCGATTCGCGTGCTCGATGCGGTGAAGTGGGACGACAGCATTCGCAAGACATTCCTCGCCGCCAAAGGCAAGCAACTGCCCGAGGTCGATCGCGCTTACTACGAAAACCGCCCGCTGGGATTCGACTCCGGCGCCGTGAAGCTTGAGTTTCAGAACATCGAGCGCGACATCACCCGGCAATTGGGGCAGTTCAACCCGGTCGGGCAAATCATGCGCCGCATGTGCAAGGAATACCGCATGGTCGTGCGCATGCTCGAAGCCCGCGGCACCCCGGATTTTGGCTTGATTTCCCAAGAGCTGTACGGCGCTGCGTCCGATGCGTTCCATGCCGGAGATCCGACGCTGGCCGACCTCGGCATGATGCTGTCCGATTACCTGAACAACATTGCCGGGCGCGGCGACCTCAAGGACGAGCCGAAAACCCTGAACGCCAAAGATGCGGTGGCGATGCTGCAAAGCCGCCTGAATCGCACCTTCGGCGAGGCGGAAGAAACCATTCGCGTGTTCGAATCCGACGGCATCGTCGCCGACGCGGCGGCAGGCGCGGACTACATCAAGATCCGCAGCGACGCGATGTTCAACGAGCGTGACGTGCGTGCCTTGGAGGTCCACGAGGGCCTGGTGCATGTGGGCACGACGCTCAATGGTCAAAACCAGCCGATCTGCACCTTTCTTGCAAAAGGCCCACCCTCATCGACGGTGACTCAGGAAGGGCTGGCGATTCTGATGGAGGTGATCGGCTTCGCCTCATACCCTAGCCGTCTGCGCAAACTCACCAACCGCACCCGTGCGATCCACATGGCGGAGGAGGGGGCGGATTTTCTGCAGGTATTTGAGTTCTATCGCGAGCAAGGCTTCGGCATGCCGGAAAGCTATGGCAATGCCAGCCGCGTGTTCCGAGGCTCTGTGCCGAATGGTCTGCCGTTCACCAAGGATCTGTCCTACCTCAAGGGTTTCATCATGGTTTACAACTACATTCAGTTGGCCGTGAGGAAAGGCAAGCTGGAGCAGGTGCCGTTGCTGTTTTGTGGCAAGACTACCCTGGAAGACATGCGCACCTTGCGTCAGTTGGTCGACGAAGGGCTGGTGGTGCCGCCCAAATACCTGCCGGACCAGTTCCGCGACATGAATGCGCTGTCAGCATGGATGTGCTTCTCCAACTTCCTCAATCATTTGAGCCTGGACCGGATCGAGGCGGATTACTCGAATATCCTCTGAAGGTCTCTCAGGCCCTGTAGGAGCGCGCTTGCCCGCGATTGCGTTGTGTCAGTCACCCACGCTTCATGAGACTCACGCCATCGCGGGCAAGCGCGCTCCTACAGTTACCCGAACGACAAGGAGATCGCTTGAAGCCTTTTCTTACGCTGCTTTTGCTCATTTCCCTCACCGGTTGCAGCCAACTCCTGTTCTACCCAGAGCGCGACGTACCACTCACACCGGAAAAGGCCCACTTGGCGTGGCGCGATATCACCGTCACCACGGCGGACGGCATCCGGCTGAACGCGTGGTTCTTACCGGCGAAGCAGGGTGTGCCGGTCAAAGGCACAGTGCTGCACCTGCATGGCAATGGCGGCAACATGGCATGGCACCTGGGAGGGAGCGGGTGGTTGCCGGAGCAGGGCTATCAAGTGCTGCTGCTCGACTATCGCGGCTACGGCAAGTCGGAAGGCGAACCCAGTCTGCCGGCGATTTATCAAGACATCGACGCCGCATTCGATTGGCTGAACCAATCCCCCGACGTTCAGGGCAGACCGCTGGTGGTACTGGGGCAAAGCATCGGCGGTGCGCTGGCCGTGCATTATCTGGCCGAACATCCGCAACAGCGATCGCGCATCAAGGCACTGGTGCTTGACGGTGTGCCGGCCAGCTATCGCGAGGTCGCCCGTTACACCCTCGGCACCGCCTGGCTGACCTGGCCCTTCAAGCGGCCGCTGTCGTGGGTGATTCCGGACAGCGACAGCGCCATCAACGGCATCGCCCAACTGAAAGGTACGCCGATGTTGCTGTTCCAAAGCGTCGATGACACGCAAGTCCCGCTGCACAATGGCATCAGCCTGTACCAAAGCGCGCCGCCGCCTCGGGTGCTGCAATTGACCCGTGGCCCTCATGTCCAGACCTTCGCCGACCCGACGTGGCAGGAGGTGATGGTGCGCTATCTGGACGATCCGTCGCATTTCAGTGGTCTGCGTCGCCTGGCCGAAGTCCCCAACTACCCTGATCCCGAGCGCAGCCAAAAGACGCCTTCCGCGTCATCGGACAGCCCATCCGCACCGCCCCCACATGAGCATCCGCAATGACCGAAGAGCGTAACGTCATTCCCCAGATCCTCACCGGCATTGCCTGCATTTTCGGCACAGTGGGTGTGCTTTGGTACTACGGCTATCTGCACTTCGCCAGACCGGAAGACGCGCTGGAACTGAGCCAATTCACGATGCTCAAGACCGTGCCAGGGGAGGACTACAAAGTTGCCCTCGAACCTGCGCCGCAGGTCGCGCAGTGCATCGACGGCGTGATGGTGCTGTTCGACACCCAAGAGAAAGGCCTGACTGGCGTGCTGGTCAATGACCGCAAACAGGCCGTGCGCTGCATGGGGCAGGCAACGCCGCAGCAGGTGCAGTGACCGTTTCCGCTGTGTGATGTGATCGCCGAAACACCGCTGCAACCTGGCGCCTAGGAACGAAGGCGGCGAATGCGTCGGGTCAGTCCCAGAAGCGTTACCTGAAAACCGCCATCGCGGCCGTCGTGCCTCCGGCGGCTCCTGCCGTGGTCGCGTTTACACACCGGGTGTCTTAGGGTGCGATTTCAGTTGCAGGCCCTAACTGCCGACACGCCACGATCCTGTGGGAGACGCCGGAGGCATGACGGCAGCGAAGCGGTAGGTCAGGCGGCCGATATGTCACTGGTCGATCACGTTGGCCAGCAACCAGCTCTCCCAAGATCGGGTTCACGGGACCGGGCCGTATCGGCCGCCTTGATGAGCGCCCACAAAAAAGCCCCGCCTGCTCGTCAGCAGGCGGGGCTCTGGTTTATCGCTGCAATGATTTATTGCATCGACGAACGCGGCGCAACCGGTTGGTTGTCGTTGGAAATGGTCACTTCCACGCGGCGGTTCATGGCGCGACCGGAAGCGCTGGTGTTGTCAGCGACCGGATATTCCTTGCCATAACCCTGAGACACCACGCGATCCAGACTCACGCCCATTTTCACCAGCGCCATGCGCACGGAGTTGGCGCGACGCTCGGACAGCGATTGGTTGTAGCTGTCGGAACCGGTGCTGTCGGTGTAACCCTCGACAATCACTTTGCGATCAGGGTTTTCCTGAAGGAACTGGGCCAGCTTGTTGACGTTTACCAGACCGGCAGATTTCAGGTCAGATTTGTTCAGGTCGAACAGCACGTCGCCGAACGTCACCAGCGTACCTCGCTCGGTTTGCTTGGCGTTCAGGCTGTTTTGCAGGGCTTTGATCTGCGCATCGCGGGCATCCAGACGCGCTTGAGCGCGTTGGGCAGCGGCATTTTTCAGATCGTTTTCGGCGGTCTTCAGGTTAATGGTCTGCTTCGCCAGCTCGACACGCTGATTGGTCAGATAGGCCAGCTGATCGACCTTTTTCTGATCTTCATTATTGCGGTAGGCGGCGTCAGCCTTGTTCAGCCAATCGCTGGCGTCCTTGGTTTCAAGGGCAGCGAGTTCGGTAGATTTCGGGTTGCTTTGCAGTGCCGAGTAGTTGGTGCGAGCCTGTTCCAGGTTCACGTTCGGTTGCGAAGAGCAGGCGGCCAGGCCGACGCTCATGGCCAACAGGGCAGGGATCAGTACTTGTTTGCGCATAATATTTTCGTCCTTTAAATCCAGGGGCAATGCTTGAAGTGCGGGAGGTTATTGAGCGGTCGGCTGAGCCTGACGCAGACCTTCTTCACGCAGTTCGTTGACGCCTTGGCGAGCGTCCTGCACGGCTTTCTGTGCTTTCGCCGCTTGGGCTTTACGTTCGGCTACGCGAGCGTCCCATTCAGCTTGTTCGGCATATTTGCGAGCTTCGTCGTATTTCTTGTCCTGCATGGCGAGTTCGGCTTGCTTGAACTTGTCCTGCGCCGATTTCATCTCGACTGCGGCGTACTCGGTGCCGCCCGCGCTGACGGCAGCGTTCACGGCAGATTGCGTCACAGCGTATTGCTCGCTTGGAGGCTTGCCTGCGCAGCCGGCAAGCAGGAGGCTGGTGCCCACGACCAACGCGGCCAGTTTCAGCCCGCGCGGACCTTTGATGGTGTGAGTGGCAGTGCGGGTATTCATGGTGGTCAACTCCATTTTGGAACTCCTGAAAGCTAAATTTTCCATTTCAGCGCGGGCCTGGACGGGGATGACGCTGGGTCAATTCCGCTGCCACTTGTCGGCTTTTTCTGTAATGGCTAACTGCTCGGACCTGCGGGATTTTTGAATAGTTCAGACGTTTTCGCTCTTAATGCCCCCGCTTTTGTTACGCGCTGTAAAATTGGCGCTCGTAAATTGGCGCAAAAAAAATACGTGCCGCCCCCGGCTTTCGGGCGCAGCGCGTACATTTTGCAGAGGCTGAAAGCGACGTCGTAATCAGTGCTGAGGACTGTCCTGCTGTTCAGACATATCCTGCAGATAACGCCGCGACAACGCCAAAAAGCGCGGTGTCGGACCGACGTCCTCGTACAGGGGATCGCCTTCCTCATCAGTGGCAACCACGTGCTGGCCCTTGACGTACGGGAAGCTGGCTTCCAGTTCTTCCAGGGCAGCGCCGATCAACTCACCCAACAATTCTTCGGCAGAGCGCTTGGGGTACATTTCGGCGATGGCGGCCAGACGGGCCGCGGCTTCTACATCCAGGTGAACCGCGTAGCCGGTTTTGGTCAGGCGACCTTTCGCGGAATCTTCCCAGTGTTTTGCAAGCTCACGGATTTTCATAGAGACCTCTCCAACGACCCGCGCGATAACGGGTTCAGGCGAATTGTCGAGCCACTGTCCGGCGAGGGGCAGAGCCCGGTTTTGAGCGTAGCGTGCTCCCGGCAGATGTAAGGCAAAGGGTTGCGTACGTGCATGAATTTGTCGCTCTATACACATTGATAGAGGCAAAACTTAAGAGGGCGTTCAGTTTCGGCTGCCGGAACTGACTCAGGACAGAACAACAAAACGCTGAAGGGGAAGGCTGGATGGCTGATATCGATGCACGATTGCGTGAGGACGTTCACCTGCTGGGTGAGCTATTGGGCAATACCATTCGTGATCAGCACGGAGCTGATTTTCTCGAAAAGATCGAGCGTATACGCAAGAGCGCCAAGGCTGGGCGCCGCAGCGCGACCCAAAGTACCGAGCAATTGAGCTCGAACCTGGAAAGTCTGAGCGAGGACGAACTGCTGCCGGTAGCGCGGGCGTTCAACCAATTTCTCAACCTGGCCAACATCGCGGAACAGTATCAGTTGATTCATCGGCGCGATGACAGCAAGCCTCAGCCGTTCGAATCCCGCGTACTTCCCGAGTTGCTGGAGCGTCTGAAGCAGTCCGGACAGTCACCTGACGCCTTGGCTCGTCAGTTGGGCAAGCTGGAAATCGAGCTGGTCCTGACCGCGCACCCGACCGAAGTCGCGCGCCGGACCTTGATCCAGAAATACGACGCCATCGCCGCGCAGTTGGCCGCACTCGATCATCGTGACCTGAACCGCCAGGAGCGCGAGCAGATTACCCAACGGTTGCAGCGCCTGATCGCTGAAGCCTGGCACACCGAAGAAATCCGTCGCGTCAGACCCACGCCGGTGGATGAAGCGAAATGGGGTTTTGCGGTCATCGAAAACTCCTTGTGGCAGGCCATCCCGAATTACCTGCGCAAGGCGGATCATGCACTGCATGCCGCCACTGGCCTGCATTTGCCGCTGGAGGCCGCGCCCATTCGTTTCGCCTCCTGGATGGGCGGGGATCGCGACGGCAACCCCAATGTCACTGCTGCGGTAACCCGTGAAGTACTGTTGTTGGCCCGCTGGATGGCGGCGGATCTGTACTTGCGCGACGTCGACCAGTTGGCCGCCGAACTGTCGATGCAGCGTGCCAGTCCCGCCTTGCAGGCTGAAGCAGGGGACAGCGTCGAACCCTATCGTGCCGTTCTGAAGCGTTTGCGCGAGCGCCTGCGCGCCACCCGCAACTGGGCCCACGCCTCGTTGAAGGTGACCCAGCCTGTCCCCGAAGACGTGCTGAACAGTAACCGGGAGTTGCTCGAGCCCTTGCAGCTGTGTTTCCAGTCGTTGCATGAATGTGGCATGGGGGTTATCGCCGATGGTCCGCTGTTGGATTGCCTGCGCCGGGCCGTCACCTTCGGTTTGTTTCTGGTCAAACTCGACGTCCGGCAGGATTCCACGCGCCACAGTGCGGCGATGACCGAAATCACCGATTACCTCGGGTTGGGCCGTTACAACGAGTGGAGCGAAGAGGCGCGCATTGAATTCCTCCTGCGTGAATTGAGCAACAAGCGCCCGCTGTTGCCCGCGCATTTCAAACCGGCCGCCGACACCGCCGAAGTGCTGGCGACCTGTCGCGAAGTGGCGGCGGCGCCAGCAGCTTCGCTGGGGTCCTATGTGATTTCCATGGCCGGCGCTGCCTCCGATGTGCTCGCCGTGCAATTGCTGCTTAAAGAGGCCGGGTTGCAGCGGCCGATGCGCGTCGTGCCTCTGTTCGAAACCCTGGCCGATCTGGATAACGCCGGGCCGGTGATCGAGCAACTGCTCAGCCTGCCCGGTTACCGCCTGCGTCTGCACGGTCCACAAGAAGTCATGATCGGCTATTCCGATTCCGCCAAGGATGCGGGCACCACGGCAGCGGCCTGGGCGCAATATCGTGCACAGGAAAAACTCGTCGAGATCTGCCGCGCCCAGCAGGTCGAGCTCCTGCTGTTCCACGGTCGCGGCGGCACCGTGGGGCGCGGCGGCGGTCCTGCCCATGCGGCGATTCTGTCGCAGCCGCCCGGTTCGGTGTCGGGGCGCTTCCGCACCACGGAACAGGGCGAGATGATCCGTTTCAAGTTCGGTTTGCCGGACATTGCCGAGCAGAATCTCAATCTGTATCTGGCCGCCGTGCTGGAGGCAACTCTTCAGCCGCCTCCGCTGCCCCAACCCGAGTGGCGGCAAATGATGGATGCGCTGGCGGCAGATGGCGTGAAGTCCTACCGAGCGGTGGTGCGTGAAAATCCCGAGTTCGTCGACTACTTCAGCCAAGCCACTCCCGAGCAGGAGTTGGGCCGTCTGCCGCTGGGCAGTCGCCCCGCCAAACGACGCGCAGGTGGCGTTGAGAGTCTGCGTGCCATTCCGTGGATTTTCGCCTGGACTCAGACGCGTCTGATGCTGCCCGCATGGCTCGGTTGGGAAGATGCGCTGCGCCAGGCACTGGAGCGGGGGCAGGGCGAGTTGCTGGGGCAGATGCGCGAGCAGTGGCCATTCTTCCGTACGCGGATCGACATGCTGGAAATGGTGCTGGCCAAAGCCGACAGCGACATTGCGCAGCTGTACGACGAGCGTCTGGTGGCCCCGGAGCTGCTGCACCTGGGTGCGCATTTGCGCGACCTATTGTCGCAGGCGTGCGATGTGGTGCTCGGGCTGACCGGCCAGTCGCAATTGCTGGCGCACAGCCCCGAGACGCTGGAGTTCATCAGTCTGCGCAACACCTATCTCGATCCTCTTCACCTCTTGCAAGCCGAGTTGCTGGCCCGGTCGCGCAAACAGGACGCCAGTCTTGACAGTCCTCTGGTCCAAGCGCTGCTGGTGTCTGTCGCGGGCATTGCCGCAGGTTTGCGCAACACCGGTTGACCCGACGTTTCCGACGCGAGTGAAGGCGAAGGCCTTCATCTCGCAGTGCATGACCGATCGATAACGGGATTCCGGGGTGAAGTTGCACGGCGTCGTGCCCACGTATTGATCGATGGCAAGCGACTGGTTTTTCGCGGGTTACTGCGACTTTTGGCGGCTTGTGCGGCATGAACCGGCTGTGTATCTTGATCAGCCTTTGGCCGTTGGGTCAGTTAATTTTTTAAAGTGATTGGCCCCATTTAGGCGAATCCGACGAAATCTCTATAAAAATTGAGGAGCACAACAATGCGCGTGATTCTGCTGGGAGCTCCCGGGGCCGGTAAAGGTACTCAGGCTACGTTCATTACCAAGCAATTCAACATTCCACAAATCTCCACGGGCGACATGCTGCGTGCTGCGGTCAAGGCGGGTACCGAGCTGGGTCTGAAGGCCAAGAGCGTCATGGACAGCGGCGGCCTGGTTTCCGATGACCTGATCATTGGCCTGATCAAGGACCGCCTGTCGCAGCCGGACTGCGCCAATGGCTGCCTGTTCGACGGTTTCCCCCGCACCATTCCTCAGGCCGAAGCCCTGAAGAACGCCGGTCTGGCGATTGATCACGTGGTAGAGATCAAGGTCGACGACGAAGAAATCGTCAAGCGCATTTCCGGTCGCCGTGTTCACGAAGGTTCGGGCCGCGTGTACCACACCGTTTTCAACCCGCCGAAGGTTGAAGGCAAAGACAACGAAACCGGTGAAGACCTCGTTCAGCGCAAGGACGACGTCGAAGAAACCGTTCGTCATCGGCTGTCGGTCTATCACGCTCAGACCGAGCCCCTGGTGAAGTTCTACCAGGAACTGCAAGCCAAAGACGGCACGCCGAAATTCAGCAGCATCGAAGGCATCGGCTCCGTGGAAGACATCACTGCCAAGGTAAAGGCAGCACTGGCCTGATCCTCATCGGCGCAGTGATCGACGGCCCGCTTGCGGGCCGTTGTTGTTTATAATGCGCCGCTCGATTGTGTAACGCTTCGTGCGCCCCCTTTCATTCGCTCAACCACGGACACCCCGATGACGACCTTGCTGGCCCTGGACACCGCTACTGAAGCTTGCTCAGTCGCTTTGCTGCACGACGGCAACGTGCTGACGCATTACGAGGTGATCCCGCGTCTGCATGCGCAGAAACTCCTGCCGATGATCAAAGACTTGCTCGCCGAAGCGGGCATTGGCCTGTCTGCGCTAGACGCCATCGCTTTCGGGCGCGGGCCGGGCGCGTTCACCGGCGTGCGCATCGCCATCGGTGTGGTGCAAGGTCTGGCGTTCGGGCTGGACCGACCGGTGCTGCCGGTGTCCAACCTGGCGGCGCTGGCGCAACGTGCGTTTCGTGAGCAGGGCGTCACGCAGGTAGCGGCGGCCATCGACGCGCGGATGGATGAAGTGTATTGGGGCTGCTATCGCGAGGTGGCCCGCGAAATGACATTGGTCGGCGCAGAAGCCGTGATGCCACCTCAATTGGCGGCACTACCCCCTGATGCGTCGGGCGAATGGTTCGGCGCTGGCACCGGCTGGGGCTACGCCGAACGCATCGGCGTCAAACTCGCTGGTCGGGACGCCACATTGCTGCCCCATGCGCAGGACTTGCTGACCCTGGGCACGTTCGCCTGGCAGCGCGGAGAAGCCATCGTTGCCGATGATGCGCAGCCTGTTTATCTGCGCGATAAAGTGGCCACGCCAAAAGCGCGATGATCCTCTCAGGCTGACTCAGCGGCCAAGCTCTACCTCACGAAAGGAGGCTAGCCACTTCTCATCCTCAGCCGCTACATGCCCAATCTGCGACATAAGTCACAGCGTTTGCTACCGTTCGGCGATATTTGCCTGGTTTCTACTCGAAGGTTTTAAACATTTGGCAATAACTGTGGTCTAGTTATCGTTCACGTATTTGCTTAGTTGCCCGCGTGAGATTAAATTGCCACTACAAGACGCCGAGTAAACATCGATGCGGATTAACGGTCCTTCACAACGTTCGTACCCGATCAAGCGCAAGCCCCGCAAAGGCCCAGCGACTATCGACAGTGCCTCTGAAGAAGTGATCGTCGACGACGATATCGAAGTCGTTGCGCAGTCCCCTCGTCGTCAAACCGGTAACACGGCCAATGTGCCCGCTCGCCAGCAGGACATCATCTTCCCGCGGGCCATGAGTCGCCGGGTCGCCAATGCCCTGAGCAGCTATCTGACGACGTCAACGTTCGTCGATTGGGACCTTGAAGTCTCGGGTCTCGATCTGCACGTTTGAACATCGCCAACTTTCCTTATTACATCGGTTGTCCCTCCTGGAGTGAAAACGCCTGGCGTCAATCGTTGTACCCGCAAGACGCCCGCCCCAATGATTTGCTGGCGCTATACGCCCAAGTCTTCAATGCCGTCGAAGGCAACACCACGTTCTATGCCCGCCCGAAAGACATCACCGTCGAGCGCTGGGCTCACGTCTTGCCAGCGCATTTTCGCTTCACCGCCAAGTTTCCCCGGGACATCAGCCACGGCGGCGATCTGCGTGAACACCTCAGCGCTGCCCAGGATTTCCTGAAGTTGCTCGCGCCTCTGGGCGATCGGATTCAACCGCTGTGGCTGCAACTCCCTGCGACCTTTACACCTCACCGCCTCGGCGAGCTGGCCACGTTCCTCGACGCGCTGGAAGGTCAGGCCTTGGCAGTCGAGGTCCGCAACATGGGGTTCTTCGACAAGGGCGAAGGCGAGCGCGTGCTCAATCGTCTGTTGTTGGAGCGGGGCGTTGAGCGCATTTGTCTGGATTCGCGGCCGCTGTTCAGTTGCGTGTCCACCGATCCCGCTGTGCTGCACGCACAGTCGAAAAAACCGAAAGTCCCCGTGTGCCCTGCGGCCCTGACGCGCTTTCCGCAAGTGCGTTTCATTGGGCGGCCAGAGCTGGAGGCCAATCAGCCGTTTATCGAGCAGTGGGCCGTGAAGGTGGCAGGCTGGATCGAAGAGGGCCGCACGCCCTACGTTTTTCTGCATACGCCCGACAACATCCGTGCCCCTGATCTTGCGCGACGTTTCCATCGGCACTTGATGACATTGCTGCCGGGGCTGTCGGACTTGCCAACGCTGGAGCGTGGCCCAGAAGTGGAGCAACTGGGCTTGTTGTGAGGTCAGTTAGAGGGATGCCACTGTCCTCACTGCGGAACCTGCCCATGCGCGGCTCGACCTTTTTCCTGTTATTGCTGCTGATGTGTGTCGGCATCGGGCTGTCGGTCTGGCGCGGCTGGCTGCCGGTGCCGGCACGCTGGAACCCCTGGGCGCCGCTGGACGTACGCGAACAACCGAACTTCCTTACGTCCTTCAAACTCATGCGCCTGCGTGAGGATCCGACGCTGTGCGATCAGGCGCTGCAAACCTCCAGTTTGCGTTACTCCCATCAGGCCGACAGTGACGCTGCCGCCAAATGCCCGCTGAGCAATACCCTGCGCATTCAGGGTGGGGATGTGGCCCTCAGCAGCAGCTTTCTGTCGAGCTGTCCTTTGGCGGTCGCCTACGCCATGTTCGACATCCATGGTTTGCAACCCGCTGCGCAAGCGGTATTCGGGCAGAACGTCACGCAAATCGATCACCTCGGCAGCTTCGCCTGTCGCAACGTCTACAACCGCAGCGAGGGGCGCCTGAGTCAGCACGCGTCGGCCAATGCGCTGGACATTGCGGGATTTCGTCTGGCGGATGGCAGGCGAATTTCCGTACTCAAGGATTGGAAAGATGAAGGTGACAACGGAACATTTCTGAGGCTGGTCAGAAAGGGCGCGTGTCAGCAGTTCAACACCGTGCTGGGGCCGGATTACAACGCCGCACACCGAAATCATTTTCACGTGGACATGGGGCGGTGGCGGGTGTGTCGGTAGCGTCAGTTCTGTCGGCGTGATCTGGCTCGCGATCGCGTTTTATCTGTCACCACTGCGCCGTCCGACCTACTGCATCGCGAGCAAGCTCACGCCTACAGAGTCAGCGTTCCGCTCTGATCAAGCCGCGATCCGCAGATTCTGCAACACAATCGGGCGCGCCCAACCATTGTCAAATTCCAGATGACGCTGCTGTTCGGTCATTTCTTCAGCGCTGTACGGCGTGGCGGGTTTGTCAGCCAAGTCCCATTCGAATTCGGCGATGGGCAGGAACAGTGGGCGTGGCTGAGGGCCTGGGCCCGGATCGACGCTGTCGTCATAAGGATTCAGCACGGTGGGGCGAACCCAACTGCTGTCGATTTCCAGATTGCGTTGCTGTTCGATCATTTCGCTGGCGCTGAATGGCACCGGACGTTTGGCCAGGTCCCATTCGAATTCGGCGATGGGCAGAAACAGCGGCTCAGGCGGGGCAATTTCTGTGTCCACGACCGGGCATTCGCGCTGCTCTACGATTTTGCCCAATGTTCTGGCGCCCGCGACGGGTTCGCCGGTCATGCTGTCCGTTGTGGCGGCAATGACGCTGTATTCGGACGGGGTCGTTGCGTTGTCATCGACTTGCTGCGCCATCGCACGGGCAAACGCATCCTGCCAAAGCTGCGTGACGCCGCTCAGGGTTTCGGTATTGCGTACGCTGTAGTCGCCTACGTACGTCAAATAACCTATCGGAGATGTTTGCTGAATGTCTGACATAAGCGCTCAGTACATGCCGTGGGTCTGGCAAAATGCCGGATACTTTTGTTATCGGCAGATGTTGCCAATCATTAAGAAAATTTGAGCGTGTTGAAGAGATGACTGAGCAGCAAGCGGGCAGCCGCATTCGGGTCGAAGCCCTCACCCCTGAAGCCCTGAAAAGCGCCGAGCAGTGGGCCCTCCGTTTGGGGCTGCCGCTGGATGATGCCGACGCCGATTTTGCCCTGCAACTGACTGACGCTGGCCTGCAATTGCAACAGCTGGGCGACGATGCGCCGGGGCCTGTGCGGGTGGATTTCGTCGAAGGCAAAGCGGCTCACCGGCGCCTGTTTGGCGGAGGCAGCGGGCAGATGATCGCCAAGGCCGTGGGCGTTCAGCCGGGTGTCAGACCTCGGGTGCTGGACGCCACGGCGGGGCTGGGCAAGGATGCGTTCGTGCTGGCGAGCCTGGGGTGTGACATGAGCCTGATCGAACGTCAGCCGATCATCGCGGCGCTGCTCGAAGACGGTCTGGCGCGCGGGGCTCAGGACCTCGACGTGGGCGCGATCATTGGCCAGATGCGTCTGCTGACGGGCAATGCCATCCACCTGATGCGCCACTGGGAAGGCGAACCCCCGCAAGTCATCTACCTGGACCCGATGTTCCCGCATCGCGAGAAAACCGCGCTGGTAAAGAAAGAGATGCGACTGTTTCGTCCGTTGGTGGGCGACGACCTGGACGCTCCGGCCTTGCTGGAAGCGGCCTTGGCATTGGCGACTCACCGCGTCGTGGTAAAACGCCCGCGCAAGGCGCCGTGCATCGAAGGCGCGAAGCCGGGGTATGCCCTGGATGGAAAATCCAGCCGGTATGACGTGTACCCGAAGAAGGCGTTGAAGCCGTAGACGTTCTCCACGCGATGTCGGCTCGCCACATTCATGTGGGAGCCGACTTGCTGCGGGCGGCGATCCGACGAATGCGTCGGGTCAGACATCCTGATATTGCCTGAGATACCGCTTTCGCCAGCAAGCCGGCTCCCACAGTGGGTGATGTAAGGCATGCATTCGGCGGTGCAGCTCGAATTCAGCCTCTGTAAGCCTTCAAAAACAACGCCACCACTTCCTGCACATGCTGTTCGCTGGTCTGTTCATCCGGCACGCCGCCGTTGCCGATCAGCAATCGGAAGTTGCACACGCCCTTGATCAGACTCAGAAAGTGCCCCGCCGCGCTGACGGGCGAATCGAAATGCAGCCCCTCGGTGTCGTTCACCCGCGTCAGAAAACGCTCCATTTCCTGAAGGATGCGTTGCGGACCGGCTTCGAAGAACACCGCTGACAGCGACGTGTCCTGGGTGCCGAGAGCGATCATCAGGCGATGCAGCTCGATGGATTCGGGGCTATTGATCAGGCTGTGAAAGCCCCTCGCAATCCCCAGCAATACCTTCTCCACGGGCGCATTTTGCGCGACGACCACAAACAGTTCAGGCAACTGTTCCTCGCAACGGGCCACCACGGCCGCTGAAAACAGTGTCTCTTTGTCGGTGAAATGGCTGTAGACCGTCAGTTTGGAAACACCGGCTTCAGCTGCCACGGCATCCATGCTGGTACCCGCATAGCCGTTGCGCACGAACAGGTCCTTGGCCGCGTCCAGAATCGCCTTGCGCTTGGCCAAGTCTTTAGGGCGGCCGGGGCCGACAGTAGTAGGGGATTCGGTCAGAGAGTCGTCAGGCATATTCATTTTGATTAGTGGACTGTTCAGTTCGGTAATTCTCAATATACTCGCCAGTACAATTATTCAAAGCTCTCTTACCAAGGTGCCACACCATGTTTCGCGATGCCTTGTTTCTTGCTGTACCCATCTGTCTGGCGGCGTTGCTGGCCGGCTGCGGTCAGGACGCCTCGGTCCCTGCTACCGTACGCCCCGCGATGGTTGTGCAACCACAGCCGTCGGCCCAATCCATGGACAGCTACCCTGGCGAAGTCCGTGCCCGTTTCGAGCCGGACCTGGCGTTTCGCATCCCTGGCAAAGTCAGCAAACGCCTCGTCGAAGAGGGCGAGCGGGTCAAGGCCAATCAGCCGCTGGCCGAACTCGATGCACAAGACGTGCGCTTGCAACTGGATGCCACGCGGGCGCAAGTCGCGGCGGCCGAGGCGAACCTGCAGATGGTCCGCTCGGAGCGTGACCGTTACAAGACGTTGATAGACCGGCAAATGGTCAGCAAATCGCAGTTCGACAACGCCGAAAATCTGTATCGCGCGGGCGATGCGCGCCTCAGACAACTGAAGGCTGAACTCACGGTCGCCGACAATCAGACCGGTTACGCGGTACTTCGTGCGTCCCAGGATGGCGTCGTCGCCAAACGCTTGGTCGAGGTGGGTCAAGTGGTGGCGGCGGGGCAGACCGTGTTCACCCTCGCTGCCGATGGCGAGCGCGAGGTGTCGATCAGCCTGCCGGAGCAGAATTACGGCCGTTTCAAGATCGGTGACCCGGTGTCTGTCGAGTTGTGGACCCAGCGGGAACAGCGTTTTCCTGGCCGTATTCGCGAGCTGTCCCCCGCAGCGGATCCGCGATCTCGCACGTTTGCCGCGCGCATCGCTTTCGCAGGCGGCAAAGTGCCCGCCGAATTGGGGCAAAGCGCCCGCGTGTTCATTGCGTCCGAACACAATGTCCCCCTGTCTGTACCGTTGTCGGCCTTGACTGCCGAGCAGGGGCAGACCTACGTCTGGCGTCTGCAAAGCGACAGCACCCTCAAGCGCACCCCCGTTCAAGTCGGCCCTTATGGTCAGGAATCGGTGCCGGTGCTGGGGGGGCTCGAAGCCAGTGACTGGGTGGTGGCAGCGGGCGTTCACGTGCTGCACGACGGCGAGCAGGTTCGCCCGGTCGATCGCAGCAACCGTGCGGTGAAACTGGCGGCGAAGGAGTAAGCACGGATGCGTTTCAACCTTTCCGAATGGGCCCTGCACAATCGACAGATGGTCCTGTACCTCATGATTCTGCTGGCCGCCGTCGGCGCGCTTTCTTACACCAAATTGGGACAAAGCGAAGACCCGCCGTTCACCTTCAAGGCCATGGTCATTCGTACGTTGTGGCCGGGAGCCAGCGCTGAGGAGGTGTCGCGCCAGGTCACCGACCGCATTGAAAAGAAGCTGATGGAAACCGGCGATTACGAGCGCATCGTCTCGTTCTCGCGGCCCGGTGAGTCTCAGGTGACGTTCATGGCGCGGGATTCCCTCGTCTCGGCCAGACTCCCCGAGCTGTGGTATCAGATCCGCAAAAAGATCGGCGACATCCGCGCCACCCTGCCGCCTGGGGTGCAAGGGCCGTTTTTCAACGACGAGTTTGGAACCACCTTCGGCAATATCTACGCGCTGACCGGCGAAGGTTTCGACTATGCCGTGCTCAAGGATTACGCCGACCGCATCCAGATTCAGCTGCAACGGGTCAAGGACGTGGGCAAGGTCGAGCTGATCGGGCTGCAGGACGAGAAGATCTGGATCGAGCTTTCGAACGTCAAACTCGCGACCCTGGGCCTGCCGCTGCAAGCCGTGCAGCAAGCACTGGAAGCCCAGAATGCGGTCGTCGCTGCGAGCTTCTTCGAGACGCCCAGCGAGCGCATTCAACTGCGGGTGACGGGGCGTTTTCAGACCGTCGATGAAATTCGCAACTTCCCGATTCGCGTGGGTGATCGCACGTTCCGCATCAGCGACTTGGCCGATGTGCGCCGAGGTTTCAACGATCCGCCTGCGCCAGAAATGCGCTTCATGGGGCAGAATGCGATAGGCCTGGCCGTGGCGATGAAGGATGGCGGCGACATCCTGGTGCTGGGGCGTGCGCTGGAAACCGAGTTCGCTCGCCTGCAGAACAATCTCCCGGCGGGCATGACGCTGAGCAAGGTCTCCGATCAGCCCGCCGCGGTGAAAACCAGCGTCGGCGAGTTCGTGCAGGTCCTCGCTGAAGCCTTGGGCATTGTGCTGTTGGTGAGTTTCTTCTCCCTCGGCGTACGCACCGGCATGGTGGTGGCGCTGGCGATTCCAGTGGTGCTGGCGATGACCTTCGCCACCATGTATTACCTCGGCATCGGTCTGCACAAGATTTCCCTCGGCGCGTTGGTCCTGGCGTTGGGGTTGCTGGTGGACGACGCGATCATCGCCGTGGAGATGATGGCGATCAAAATGGAGCAGGGTTATGACCGGCTTAAAGCGGCCAGCTTCGCCTGGACCAGCACTGCATTCCCGATGCTCACCGGCACGCTGATCACCGCAGCAGGCTTTCTGCCCATCGCGACTGCGCAGTCCAGCACTGGCGAATACACCCGCTCGATCTTTCAGGTAGTGACCATCGCCCTGCTGGCGTCGTGGGTCGCGGCGGTGGTGTTCGTGCCGTACCTGGGCGAGCGTCTGTTGCCGGATCTGGCCAAAATCCACGCCGCCAAACACGGCGCTGGACCAGACGCGCCGGACCCTTATGGCACCCCGTTCTATAAGCGTGTGCGAGGTCTGGTGGGCTGGTGCGTGCGGCGCCGCAAAACGGTGATCGTGCTGACCATCGCCTTGTTCGCCCTGTCGATTTTCAGCTTCCGCTTCGTGCCGCAGCAGTTCTTCCCGGCCTCGGGACGACTGGAGCTGATGGTCGACCTCAAGCTGGCCGAAGGCGCCTCGCTCAGCAATACCGCCGAGCAGGTCAAGCGCCTGGAGGCCATGCTCAAATCCCACGCCGGGGTCGAGAATTATGTGGCCTATGTCGGGACCGGCTCGCCGCGCTTCTACCTGCCGCTGGATCAACAACTGCCGGCGGCGAGCTTCGCTCAGTTCGTCGTGCTGGCGAAAACCATCGAAGACCGCGAGGCCCTGCGCACCTGGCTGATTCAGACGCTCGACGAACAATTTCCGATGCTGCGCCCTCGGGTCACGCGTCTGGAAAACGGCCCGCCCGTGGGCTACCCGGTGCAGTTTCGCGTGACTGGCGAACACATCGATGAAGTGCGGGCGCTGGCGCGCAAGGTTGCGGCGAAAGTGCGCGAGAACCCGCACGTAGTCAATGTGCACCTGGACTGGGAAGAGCCGAGCAAAGTCGTCTACCTCAATGTCGATCAGGACCGGGCTCGCGCGCTCGGCGTGACCACGGCGGACCTGTCGAGCTTCCTGCAAAGCCAGTTGACCGGTTCCAGCGTGAGCCAGTATCGCGAGGACGACAAACTGATCGAAATTCTGCTGCGCGGCACCGAGCAGGAGCGCCACGATTTGGGCGGCCTGGCGAGCCTGGCGGTGCCCACCGCCAACGGCAGCAGCGTCGCGCTGTCGCAAGTGGCCACGCTGGAATACGGTTTCGAAGAAGGGGTCATCTGGCACCGCAATCGGCTGCCGAACGTCACCATTCGCGCCGACATCTATGGCAAGGAGCAACCCGCGACGCTGGTCAATCAGATACTGCCAACGCTGGATGACGTGCGCGCTCAATTGCCGGATGGCTATCTGTTGGAGGTCGGCGGCACCGTCGAAGACTCCACCCGCGGGCAGAACTCGGTGAATGCTGGCGTGCCGCTGTTCATCGTCGTCGTGCTGACGTTGCTGATGATCCAGCTGCGCAGTTTCTCACGCACGTTCATGGTGTTTCTGACAGCGCCTCTGGGCCTGATCGGCGTGACCCTGTTCCTGCTGATCTTCCGCCAGCCCTTCGGCTTCGTTGCCATGCTTGGCACCATTGCGTTGTCGGGGATGATCATGCGCAACTCGGTGATTCTGGTGGACCAGATCGAACAGGACATCGCCGCAGGCCTCGATCGCTGGCAAGCCATCATCGAAGCCACGGTTCGCCGCTTCCGCCCGATTGTGCTGACGGCCCTCGCTGCCGTGCTGGCCATGATCCCGCTGTCGCGCAGTGTGTTCTTCGGCCCGATGGCGGTGGCGATCATGGGCGGGTTGATCGTCGCGACCGCGCTGACGCTGCTGTTTTTGCCCGCGCTGTATGCGGCGTGGTTCAGGGTGAATGAACGTGAAACTCCGAGCTGATGCAGGGGCAGGTATGCCCGTAGCCTGGCAGTGAGGCTGCTCTGATCTTCAGCCAGCCACATTGCATGTGGGAGTGAGCTTGCTCACGAAAGCGCCGGTCCGGTCAGCCATTTTTTCGGCGCATGGATCTCCCTCTTCGTGAGCAAGCCCACTCCCACAGAAGGGGGGTGAGTCCTTGATCGCCCCCTCCGGTGGTTTGTAGCTTGCTAAAGGCTGAACAAACCTACCGTTGCACTTCTCGCCCTCACGAATTTTTCCTATATTCGCGCCGCCAGCCTTCGGCTGCTCAACCCCCATCCGAGTCCATGTCGTTTCAGGCGATAGAAGTCCATGTCCGAATCCTTCGAAGTCCCCAGCCCTCACGAGCATCATGTCGAGCACGCGCACATCACGGGGGATCGGTTTGCCGGGAGGATCGCGGTCATGACGGCGATCATGGCGACGGTCGGTGCGCTGTTGAGTTATCAGGCCGGTTCGAGCGAAAGCGAAGCGGCCATGGACAAGAACAACGCGGCGATCAAGAAAACCGAGGCGTCGAATCAGTGGAATTACTACCAGGCCAAGTCCAGTCGCGAAAATCTTGCGGATCTGGCCAGTCACATGCCGGGTATGGACACGGCGCATTACGTGGCTGAGGTGCAGCGCTATAAAGCCGATAAAGAGGCGGCGAGAACCAAGGCCGAGGCATTGGAAGCGCAAGCCGAAGCGTGGGACGAAAAATCCGAGCGCCTGTTGCATTCCCACCATCGCTGGGCGCAGGCGATGATGGCGATTCAGATGGCCATTTCCCTTGCCGCGATCACCTTGCTCACACGCAAAGAGTGGCTTCAGAAAACCGCGTACGGCGCAGGTGGCGTCAGTGTCTTGCTCGGCGTGATGGCGTGGCTGCATCTCTGAACGCAGCCTTTGAAAAAGCCCCGGCACTTCGCAGTGTCGGGGCGTTTTGCTGCTTGCTGAACGAGGTCGATCACAACGCGCCAAACACCTTCTTCGCCAGGCTGGTCGCCGCTGCGGCCGGGTTGGCGCGGATGCTCTCTTCCTGCTTGGCGATCATTTCGAAGAGGCCGTCGAGGGCTTTTTCGGTCACGTAGCCTTCAACGTTGGAATCCTTGGCATCCAACACGCCCAGGCTCGCTGCCTTGCCCGCGAAGGCGTTGTAGCGCTGCGCCAGACCCACTTTGTCGGTCGCCTGCTTGACGATGGGCAGGAACTTGGCGCGGATCTGCTCGCGGCTGGATGTGTTCAGGTACTGAGTGGCTGAATCCTTGCCGCCGGTCAGGACACCCTTGGCATCCGCCACGCTCATCTTCTTCACGGCATCTACCAGAATCGCCTGGGCCTGCGGTACGGCGGCTTCAGCGGCCTGGTTCATGCTGGTTTCCAGCTGATCCACTTGCGTCCCCATGCCCAGCAGCTTCATCTTGCTCGCCACTTTGCCCAGCTTGCCCGGCAGCTCGATGCGCACGTCCTTGTTATTGCTGAACCCGCCCGGCACCCCCAGTTGCTTGACGGCAATCTGCGCGCCTTGAGTCAGGGCGTCCTTGAGGCCACCGGTCGCGTCCGATTGCGAAAGGTCACCCAGCGACAGCGCAAAGGCATTGGCCGAGAGCAACAACCCGGCAAACAGGCCAGTGAACGAGAGAGAGCGAAGCAGCATGGGTAAGGTCCTATTGCGAGGTGAAGAAAATCGGGTCAAGGCCGCTTAGTTCGCCGGGTTCACACGAATCTTGACCCGTGGTTTATCTTCCAGCGTCAGGTCCACGGTGTAGCGTTCGGTGCTGATCAGTAACAGCTTGCCATCGACTTCAATGCGCGCGCTGACGGCATAGGTGTGGCCCGGTTTGACCTGCTGCTGATCGTAGGTCAGATGAAAGGGTAACGGTACCTGGCCTTTGATCGGGCCGCTTTCGCTGGCCAATGTCTGCGCGGGGGCATCCGCCAGAGAGACATCTTGCAGCGTGACTTTCAATGTTGCAGTCGGCGGCAGGGCCATGCGTTGCAGGTAAAACACTTCGCCGTCCAGCGTGCCTTTCATGTTGTCCGGCGCATGACCGGCGCAGGCGGCCAGGACGGTGGTGGCCAAGGCCAGGATCAGACGTTTCATCAGGTGCTTCTCCATGTCACAAAGGGGGCGTGCCCGCAGATGCCGATCAACGAGCGCAGGGGCTCAGACACTTGGGCCTGCGTCTAAGACCTCTTCATCGCGGTGCAGTGCCACTTGGCGAATCGACAATCGGATTTCCGCCGGCAACACCCGCTTGGCGGCCCCTTCGGCCAACTCGCCCAACAGCTCGTGATAACCCAACTTGCCGTTCTCGTCCTGGCGCAGCACGCCCTCGTCCAGCAATGTCTGAATGAAATGGCGGAACAGGCTTTTGTCGAAGAATTCCGGGGCGTTCAGGCCATGCAAAATCGACAGACGCTGGGCCATGATCGTACACAGGTCTTCCAATTCTTCAGCGGTCAAGGTGCGTTGGCCATTGTTCAGCAGCAGCGCGATGGCCATATAGAAGCGTTGCAGCGTTTGGGCAATAGCGCGGGACAGCAGCGTCAGTAGCACGAAACTTCGAGAGCTCGGGGCAGGGCGCAGGTAAACGTCGTTCTCGAATCGCAACAGCCCTTGCTCGACGAACGCCGCCAGCCATTGATCGATGACGCCGTCCAGGTCGTCCAGTGACCAACGGATGAACAGCTCCGATTGCAAGTACGGATACAGCGCGCGGGTGTAGCGCAACACCTGCTCGCGGGTCATGCGCGACGAACTCTGGAAGAAGCTCGCGAGCAACCCTGGCAGCGCGAAAATGTGCAGCACGTTGTTGCGGTAATAGGTCATCAGCACTGCGTTCTGCTCGTCCAGATACAGAATTTTGCCGAGCCTGTCGCTCTGTTCGGACAGCAGGTCCATGCCTTTGACGTGGGCGATCAACGCTGCGCCATCGCCCTCCGGCAGCGTGGTGTGGGGCGAGTAGGGCACGTTGCGCAACAGGGTCAGGTAGAGGTCAAGCACTCGCGCCAGCGCGCGATCGTCCAGCGCGTGCTTGTTAGTCGAGAGCAGTGCCAGTGCCACCAGATTGACCGGGTTGATCGCCGCCGCTTCGTTCAAATGACGCGCGACCCGTTCGCCCAAGCGATGGGTCGTTTGATTGAGCCACGCGGGTTTGTACACAGGGCCTAATGCCTGGGCGCGCCAGTCGGGTTGTTCGTGATTGAGAAAGTCTTCCAGCTTGATCGGCTCGCCGAAGTTCACCGACACCTGCCCGAATTTTTGCTTGAGCGCGCCAATGACTTTGAAGATGTCGAAAATCGACTCTTTCTTCTTCGCTGCCCCGCGCAATTCGCCGAGGTACGTGCGGCCCTCCAGCACGCGCTCGTAGCCGATGTAGACCGGCACGAACACGATGGGCGTGCGGGAGTTGCGCAGGTAGCTGCGCAGGGTGATGGCGAGCATGCCGGTCTTGGGTTGCAGCATGCGCCCGGTGCGCGAGCGGCCGCCCTCGACGAAGTATTCGACCGGAAACCCCTTGGTGAAGAGGGTGTGCAGGTACTCGTTGAACACGGCGGTGTACAACGGATTACCTTTGAACGTACGGCGCATGAAGAAAGCGCCGCCCCGTCGCAGAAGGCCGCCAATCACCGGCATGTTGAGGTTGATGCCCGCCGCGATATGTGGGGGCGTCAGGCCGTTGCGGAACAGCAGATAGGACAGCAGCAAGTAGTCGATGTGGCTGCGATGACAGGGCACGTAAATGATCTCGTTGCCCTGCGCGACGTTCTGCACGCCTTCGATATGGCTGACTTTGATGCCGTCGTAGATCTTGTTCCAGAACCAGCTCAGCACCACTTCCAGAAAACGGATCGCGGTGTAGGTGTAATCCGAGGCGATTTCGTTGCCGTAATGCAGGGCTTTTTCCCGTGCCTTGGCTTCGGAAATTTTCTCGCGTGCGGCTTCGTCGAGGATCGCCTGTTTCACGAGCGGGTCGTTGATCAGGCCTTTGACCAGGTTGCGTCGGTGAGAAATATCAGGGCCGATGACCGCTGCCTTCAGGTTGCGGAAATGCACCCGCAACAGACGTTGGCCCATGCGCACGGTGCGCTCGTAGCCCTTGTTTTCATCCACCAGGTCGCGCACGTGGATCGGCGCAGAAAACTGCACGCGGGTTTTGCGACCCAGAATCAGGATAGTGATGAGCTTGCGCAGGCGTCCTGTCACGGCCCAACTGTCGGCGAACAGCAGCTTCCACGGGCTGTCTTCCTTGTCCGGCGATTGCCCCCAAAACACACTGACCGGGATGATTTGCGCGTCTTCGGTGGCGTTCTGCGTGACCGCACCGACCAGCCGTTCCAGCGTCGGCGGCGCGCCACGTTTGTCCTGGCGCCCCAGCCAATCCGGCTCCGGCGTCAGATAAAAGAAGGCCGCAGGTTCGGTCAGATTGCCGACCACCACCGGCAGCACGGGGCGCGGCAGACCGGCCTTGCGACACTCGGTGTCAAGCACTGCCAGATCGGTCATCGACGGGCTTTGCAGCGCGTAAAAGACCGGGCGGCTGCGGTCGAGATTGAGGGTGAAAGACGACTGATTGATCGTCTCGGAACGCACCCACACATACAGCAGGCGACGCAGGGTGCCAAAGACGAGACGGCGAAAAGGGGAGCGGGTCATACGAATTCTGCACAGAGGGGCCAGGCCCACGAAGCGGTCAGTTTGCCGGATATGACGGGGATGGGCAAAGCAGGGGGGCTTTCCCGCTCGCGTTGATAGTGATCTGCGTCTACACATCCTTGGCTGAGCGCAGGCATTTTTGGTTTTTCCATACGCCGATCTGTTTTTGATTCTGGCCGAAGGCTGTGGAAGCCGGCTTGCTGGCGAAAGCGGGGGGCCGCCAACATTAATTTTTCTGTCCCGCCCTCATTCGCCAGCAAGCCGGCTCCCACAGGGATCTCAGGAGGCCGACCGAACGCGTTTTGGGCGTTACGCGTAGATGTTGATCTGGGTCTACGCAGCGAGGGTTGAGCGCAGGCAGTTTTGGTTTTTCCATACGCCGATCTGTTTTGATTCTGGCCGAAGGCCGTGGGAGCCGGCTTGCTGGCGAAAGCGGAGGCCCGCCAACATTGATATTTCTGTACCCCCTCATTCGCCAGCAAGCCGGCTCCCACAGGGATCTCAGGAGGCCGACCGAACGCGTTTTGGGCGTTACGCATAGATGTTGATTTGGGTCTACACAGCATGGGTTGAGCGCAGGCAGTTTTGGTTTTTCCATACGCCGATCTGTTTTTGATTCTGGCCGAAGGCCGTGGGAGCCGGCTTGCTGGCGAAAGCGGGGGCCCGCCAACATTGATATTTCCGTCCCCCCGCATTCGCCAGCAAGCCGGCTCCCACAGGGATCTCAGGAGGCCGACCGAACGTTTTGGGCGTTACGCGTAGATGTTGATCTGGGTCTACGCAGCGAGGGTTGAGCGCAGGCAGTTTTGGTTTTTCCATACGCCGATCTGTTTTTGATTCTGGCCGAAGGCCGTGGGAGCCGGCTTGCTGGCGAAAGCGGGGGCCCGCCAACATTGATATTTCTTTCCCCCCCGCATTCGCCAGCAAGCCGGCTCCCATAGGGACCTCAGGAGGTCGACCGAACGCGTTTTGGGCGTTACGCGTAGATGTTGATCTGGGTCTACACAGCATGGGTTGAGCGCAGGCAGTTTTGGTTTTTCCATACGCCGATCTGTTTTTGATTCTGGCCGAAGGCTGTGGGAGCCGGCTTGCTGGCGAAAGCGGGGGGGCGCCAACATTGATATTTCTGTACCCCCGCATTCGCCAGCAAGCCGGCTCCCACAGGGATTTCAGGAGGCCGACCGAACACGTTTTGGGCGTTACGCATAGATGTTGATTTGGGTCTACACAGCATGGGTTGAGCGCAGGCAGTTTTGGTTTTTCCATACGCCGATCTGTTTTGATTCTGGCCGAAGGCCGTGGGAGCCGGCTTGCTGGCGAAAGCGGGGGGCCCGCCAACATTGATATTTCTGTCCCCCCCCCCATTCGCCAGCAACCCGGCTGGCTCCACAGGGATCTCAGGAGGCCGACCGAACGCGTTTTGGGCGTTACGCCGTTCGCCAGGTGATTTCTTCTTCCCCATCAGCACTGATGCGAATCCAGCGATCGGCGTCTTCGTCGCTCTCTTCCTCGACCCACGTGCCCGGTGCGCAGCGCACCTCGACGTTCAGGGCCGCGAAGGCAGCGCGGGCGCAGGCGATGTCGTCGTCCCACGGGGTTTTGTCGCTGTCCAGACACAGGCTGTTCCACTTTCCTACGGCCTTGGGAATCCACGTGACCGGAATATCGCCGGCGGTGCATTTCCAGGTCTGGCCTTTTTGCACCCACTCGCTGCATGGGCCAATGTCAGCGGACAGCCAGGTGGTGATGGCCTTGTGATCAACGTCAGCGTCTTTCAGGTATATCTCGATATCGGGTTGGCGCATGGATGCCTCGGGGTTGTTCTGGAAAATCCATTCGCGGATTCACTGGGTAGGGTCTTCGCGCAGCCGTCACTGCAACACGAAATAATCGTAGCGCATCGACACGGTCACCTCGAACGGCTCCGGCTGATCGATCACGTTGGTCCGGCGTTCGGCACTGGCGCGCCAGCCGTGGGGCGTCATGGCCAGCAAATTGGCTCTGGCCTGCCCGTCCGCCAGCGTCAGCGTGAAGCGCAATGTCTCGCTGTGCTGTAGGACCATGCCTTCGGGGACCAAGGCCAGATGCTTGTCATCAGCGTAATCGCGAACCTCGTCGTACAGCCGCTGACGCAATTCCATCAGGTGTTCGTTGGTCGGTCCTACGCGCATCAGGCCTCCGCCCGGCGACAACAGGCGCTTGGCCTCGTCCCAATCCAGCGGGCTGAAGACACTGGCGATGAACTGAACGCTGGCGTCTGGCAATGGCACGCGCGCCATGCTGGCGATCAACCAGGTCAGCTTCGGATCACGCTTGCAGGCGCGCTTGACGGCTTCGCGCGAGATGTCCAGCGCATAGCCATCCGAATCAGGCAGGGCAGCCGCGATTTGCGCGGTGTAATAGCCCTCGCCGCAGCCAATGTCGAGCCAATGCGCAGGGGCGCGTTCGGCGGCCAGTTCAGCCAGACGCTTCGCCACCGGGGCGTAATGCCCGGCGTTGAGGAAGTCCCGTCGCGCCTCGACCATCACCTGGTTGTCGCCAGGATCACGGCTGTTCTTGTGCTGCACCGGCAGCAGGTTCAGATACCCCTGACGTGCGCGGTCGAAGCGATGGCCAACGGGGCACACCACGCCATTGTCCGCAGCGTTGAGCGGGGCAGAGCAGATCGGGCAGGTCAGCATCAGGCGAGCAACTTGACCAGGGTTTGGTAGTAAATCTCGGTCAGCACATCGAGATCGCTGGCCAGAATACGCTCGTTGACCTGATGGATCGTCGCGTTCACCGGCCCCAGTTCGACCACTTGGGTGCCGAGGGTGGCGATGAAACGGCCATCCGAGGTGCCGCCGCTGGTGGACGCTTTGGTGTCGCGGCCGGTGACGCCCTTGATGCTGGACGAGACCGCATCGAGCAGCGCGCCTGGCTCGGTGAGGAACGGTAGCCCCGACAGGGCCCATTCCACGTGCCAGTCCAGCCCGTGCTTGTCGAGAATGTCGGCTACGCGCTTCTGCAGGCCTTCGACGGTCGACTCGGTGGAGAAACGAAAATTGAAGATGGCGGTGAGCTCGCCTGGCACCACATTGGTCGCGCCAGTGCCCGAGTTCAGGTTGGAAATCTGGAAGCTGGTGGGCGGGAAGAACGCGTTGCCCTCGTCCCAATGCTCGGCGGCCAGTTCTGCCAGCGCCGGGGCAGCCAGGTGAATCGGGTTCTTTGCCAGGTGCGGGTAAGCCACGTGGCCTTGAACGCCTTTGACCGTGAGGGTGGCGCCCAAGGAGCCGCGACGCCCGTTCTTGACCACATCGCCGACCAGGGTCGTGCTCGACGGTTCGCCGACGATGCACCAGTCCAGCCGCTCTTTACGCGCCGCCAGACGCTCGACGACGGCTTTGGTGCCGTGGTGAGCCGGGCCTTCTTCGTCGCTGGTAATCAGGTACGCGACTTTGCCTTTGTGGTTCGGGTAGTCAGCGACGAAACGCTCAGTCGCGATGATCATCGACGCCAGGCTGCCTTTCATGTCCGCGGCACCCCGACCGCAGAGCATGCCGTGCTCGTCGATCAGCGCGTCAAACGGGTCGTTCTGCCACGCTTTCACAGGGCCGGTCGGCACGACGTCGGTGTGACCGGCGAAGCACAATACGGGGCCTTCTTGCGTGCCATGGGTGGCCCAGAAATTGTCGACGTCTTCGATGCGCATCGGCTCCAGCGTGAAACCGGCATCGCCCAGGCGTTTCATCATCACGGCTTGGCAATCGGCATCGAGCGGCGTGACCGATGGGCGACGGATCAGGTCGCAGGCGAGTTGCAGAGTGGGCGAAAGGTCGGCTGGGGCTGTCATGAAAGGTCCGCAGAAATGAATGTGTTAACCCTGTAGGAGCGCGCTTGCCCGCGATGACGGTCGGACCGTCAGCCGTGTAGAACCTGACACACCGATTTCGCGGCCAAGCCCGCTCCTACAAAAAGGGGGGATATGTTAAAGCAAAACGGCGACCCGAAGGCCGCCGTTTAGTACAGCACTCAATTGTTTCAGGCCATGGCCGGTTCCGGCGACGTTGCCCTCACCGAATACCACGCGGTTCGCCAGCGGCCGCTTCTGGCGTTTCGTGGCACCAGATATCGATTTCAGCCCCAACGCCCCTACCAAACAGCTGTCCCAATTTCACGCACAGCCTATAATGCGCGCCGGTTTTTTGGGGTATTGGTCATGAGCACAGAAGATCCGCGGTTTGCCGGCGTCGCCCGTTTGTACGGCATTGAAGGCCTCGAGCGCCTGCGTGCGGCCCATGTGGCGGTGGTTGGCATTGGCGGCGTGGGTTCATGGGCGGCGGAAGCCATGGCCCGGTGTGGTGTCGGGGAGATTTCGCTGTTCGACCTGGACGACGTCTGTGTCAGCAACAGCAACCGTCAGCTTCATGCCTTGAGCAGCACCATCGGTCGCTCCAAGGTCGATGTCATGGCCGACCGTATCCGCGAGATCAACCCCGATTGTGTGGTGCATGCCGTGGCCGATTTCGTTACCCGGGAAACCATGGCCGACTACATCACGCCCGATATCGACTGTGTGCTGGACTGCATCGACAGCGTCAACGCCAAGGCAGCGCTGATTGCCTGGTGCAAGCGGCGCAAGATTCAGATCATCACCACGGGCGGCGCAGGCGGGCAGATCGATCCGACGCAGATTCAGGTCTGTGACCTTAACCGCACCTACAACGACCCGCTGGCGTCCAAAGTCCGTTCGACCCTGCGCCGCGACTACGGTTTTTCCCGGACCGTGACCCGTCATTACAGCGTGCCGTGCGTGTTTTCCACCGAACAGCTGCGTTATCCCAAGCCAGACGGCAGCATCTGCCTGCAGAAAAGCTTTGTCGGTGACGGGGTCAAACTCGACTGCGCGGGAGGTTTCGGTGCGGTGATGATGGTGACGGCGACGTTCGGCATGGTCGCGGCCACTAAAGCGGTGGAGAAGATCGTCGCCGGCATGCGCCGCCCTTCAGAGCGGGTGAAGGCCAACGATTGACGGTGACCCACGCAGGCAGTGCCGGATCCACTACTCGTTATCGACGCCGAACCTGTGGGAGCGGCCTGGGTGGCGAAAGCGTTCTGTCAGACGACTACAGTTGAGTTCGAAAATAGAATCTCCCACCGCCGCGACAAGCCCACTCAGGCTGCCATTTGGCGCATCCTCTGTAGCACCGCATTCAACCCATTGCTGCGGGAGGGCGAAAGCTGGCGGCTCAAACCCAGCTGAGTGAACCAGTCGTTCAGATCGACCTGCTGCAACTCCAGAGCCGACAAGCCATTGACCCGTGACAGCAGCAGCGCCACCAGCCCGCGGATCAACCGCGCATCACTGGCCGCGCGAAATTGCCAGCTTCCGGCGATCACATCGCCCAGCAGCCAGACCTTGCTCTCGCAACCATCGACCAGATGCTCGTCGGTTTTCTCGGCGTCAGCCAGGGGAGGCAGGCGTTCGCCCCATTGCATCAGCAAGCGAGCGCGTTGTTCCCAGCTTAACGAGCCCTTGAAGGTGTCCAGTGCAGTTTGCGCATCGCTTGGCAGCGTCATCGCAACAGCTCCAGCGCCTGATCCAATGCGTTGAAAAAACGTTCCAGATCATCCGAATCGTTGTACAGCGCCAATGACACACGAATCGCGCCCGACAGCCCAAGACTGCTGATCAACGGGATCGCACAGTGATGGCCTGCGCGTACGGCGATACCTTGCTCGGTCAGCAGGTGTGCCAGGTCGGCGTTGTGCACGCCCTCCACGAAAAAGCTGACGAGGGCCACATGGGGGTCTCCTACCAGCCGAACGCCTTCGCGCAACATCAGTCCGGCACGCAGCAGTTCGTGCAAACGGGCTTCGTGTTCCACGGCTGCGACATGATTGACGTCGTTCAGGTAATCGAGGGTCGCGCCCAAGCCGATGATGCCGGAAATCGCAGGGGTGCCTGCCTCAAACCCCAAGGGAGCCGGGCGGAACGTTGCGTCCAGATAACCCGTTTGCAGCACCATCTCCCCACCGAACTGCCAATGCCGCAGCTGCGCCAACGCCTGATGGTGGCCAAATAGCACCCCCACTCCATCGGGGCCGTACAGCTTGTGGCTGGAAAACACATAAAAGTCGCAGCCCAATGTCTGCACATCATGCCGGCCGTGCACGATCCCCTGCGCGCCGTCGATGACCGTCAGCGCACCGTGGGCTTTGGCCAGCGCGACCAGTTCGGTGACAGGCTGCCAAGTCCCCAGGACGTTAGAGAGCTGGCTGACCGCTATCAATCGTGTGCGGTGGGTGATCAAGGACGCGGCTGCGTTCACATCGATCACGCCCTTGATCGTCAGGGGTAGCACGATCAGCTTCAACGCGCGACGTTTGGCCAGCTGCTGCCACGGCAACAGATTGGCATGGTGTTCCAGCGCACTGATGACGATTTCATCGCCTGGCTGAAACAGATGCTCCAAACCATACGCCAGCAGGTTGAACGCCGAAGTGGCGCCGTGGGTGAACACGATCTGCCCGGAGGAACCAACGTTCAGCCATTCCGCAGCCTTGCGACGTGTGTCCTCGAACGCCTGAGTGGCCATCGCGCCTGGAAGGTGCTGGGCACGGTGCACGTTGGCCGCGCCATTGGTGTAGTAATGAGCCAGCGCGTCGATCAGCGTTTGAGGTTTTTGCGCCGTAGCCGCGCTGTCCAGATAAGTCTGGCCTTGCCGTTCGAGGGCGTCGAGTGCGGGGAAGTCAGCGCGCCACGGAGAAATAAGGGACATGGGAGATTGACTCTGTGTCGCGAGGGGGCGAATGCATTCGCCCCCTCGTTCGATCAGTTGTGAGCGTGCAGTGCTTCGTTCAGCTCGATGGCCGACTTGTGAGATTTGCACTCCACGGCGCCGGTTTGCGAGTTGCGACGAAACAGCAGATCCGGTTGACCGGCCAGATCGCGGGCCTTGAGCACCTTGACCAGCTCGTTCTTCTCGTCCAACAGTGCGACCTTGGTACCTGCGGTGATGTACAGGCCCGCTTCCACGGTGTTGCGGTCGCCCAGCGGAATGCCGATACCAGCGTTCGCACCGATCAGGCAGCCTTCGCCAACCTTGATCACGATGTTGCCGCCACCGGACAAGGTGCCCATGGTCGAGCAACCGCCGCCCAGGTCGGAGCCTTTGCCGACGAACACGCCCGCCGAGACACGACCTTCGATCATGCCCGGGCCTTCGGTGCCACCGTTGAAGTTGACGAAACCTTCGTGCATCACGGTAGTGCCTTCGCCAATGTAGGCGCCCAGACGCACGCGCGCGGTGTCAGCGATGCGCACGCCTGCCGGCACCACGTAGTCGGTCATTTTCGGGAATTTGTCGACGGAGAACACTTCCAGCAGCTCGCCTTTCAGACGGGCTTCCAATTGACGTTCGGCCAGTTCGCCCAGGTCGATGGCGCCCTGGCTGGTCCACGCTACGTTTGGCAGCAGCGGGAACACGCCTGCCAGGCTCAGACCGTGCGGCTTGACCAGACGGTGGGACAACAGGTGCAGCTTGAGGTAAGCCTCAGGGGTAGAGGTCAACGCAGCGTCTTCGGCCAGCAGGGTGGCGACCAGAGGCTTGTGGCTCTCGGCGAGCCGGGTCAGCATCGCGGCTTGAGCGGCGTCGACCGATTTCAGTGCGTCGGCCAGTTTCGAAGCCAGATCGGTATTGAATGCGATGGCCTGATTGCCACCGGTGTAACCCAGGATTGGCGCCACGGCGGCAACGATGTCAGCCGACGGATTGAGCAAAGGCAGGGCGTAGAAAACTTCCAGCCAGGTGCCTTGACGATTTTGGGTGCCAACGCCGAAGGCCAGGCTGAACAGGGTAGTGGACATGGGGATACCTCATTTAGTGCGCTATCTCAATCACAAGTGGCGTGAAAACTACTGCGCTCGACATTACCGCGTTAAAAACAGGCGGAAAATGCTCATTTAGAACACCTATAGTCGGGCGTGACCCCGGCCGTTTCCCGCCTGCTTTTGCCTTGTACTGCCTTCGCTCGCTACGTTTTCAGACCGCTTGTTCGGCGATAGCCGCTTCGTACAGTTCGGGTTTGAAGCCAATCAGGGTCTTGTCGCCAAGATCGAGTACGGGGCGCTTGATCATCGACGGTTGCGCAAGCATTAACTCGATCGCCTTTTCCTGGTCAATGTTCGCTTTCTGCGAGTCGTCCAGTTTGCGGAAGGTCGTACCGGCGCGATTCAACACCGTCTGCCAGCCGTGCTCGTTGCACCATTGGGTCAAGTGTTCGCGGTCGATGCCTAGCGTCTTGTAGTCGTGGAAATCGTAATTCACCGATTTTTCATCGAGCCAGGTGCGCGCTTTCTTCATGGTGTCGCAGGACTTGATCCCGTACAGGTGCAACAGTTTGTCAGCCATGAGCTTGCCCCCTCTTTGGGATGATTGAAAAAAACGGTGACGGATTATGCCACGTGCGCGGCGGATGGTCGCGACTTGACGACGCGAAGCCGTGCGGGAGGGAGGTTGTGAACGATAGCGTCTGCTAAATCGGCCTCACAGCAAGGCGTAAGGTCATATTTCGGAAACGTGAAGCGGGGCGCGATCCCGGCGATCTAGCCCTTGGCAGCGTCGTCTCATCTGCCGACGATTTTGTTCGAGATGGCCTCCAGCGCCACCACTTGACTGACCCCGCCCAGTTTTATCGCTTCCTTGGGCATGCCGAACACCACGCAACTGGCTTCGTCCTGAGCGAACGTCTCGGCACCGGCGTCGAACATCTCCTTCATGCCCCGCGCACCGTCGTCGCCCATGCCGGTCATGATGATGCCGGTGGCATTTCGGCCTGCGAATCGGGCCACCGAGCGAAACAACACATCGACCGAGGGGCGATGCCGATTGACGTGCGGACCGTCCAGCACCTGCACGTGATACAGCGCGCCGTTGCGCTTGAGCACCATGTGTTTCCCTCCGGGGGCAATCAGAGCCAGACCCGGCAGTACCCGGTCGTTATTGCGCGCTTCCCTCACCTCAATGGCACACAGACTGTTCAGCCGCTCGGCGAACGAGGCGGTGAATTTTTCCGGCATGTGCTGAACGATGACCATCCCCGGGCAGACCCTGGGCAGGCGCGTCAGGACCTGCTCCAGGGCTTGAGTCCCGCCGGTGGAAGTCCCGATTGCCACCACTCGCTCGGTGGTTTGCGCCATGGCCTGACTGCCGGCAGGCAGAATCACATCTGCATCGCAACGTAACGGCACGTTGACCGACGGCCGGGCGCGCGCCTTCAGGGCATTCAGGTTGGCTTTGCCGGCAGCTCGTACGGCAATCACCAGTTCGGAGGCCGATTGCTGAAGGAAGTCTTTGAGATTGCTGCGCGGTTTGGTGATGACCTCCACCGCGCCAGCGGCCATGGCCTGCAACGCGGTCTGGGTGCCTTTCTCCGTCAGGGACGAGCAGATCACCACCGCCGTTGGCCGCTCGCTCATCAGCTTGCGCAGGAACGTCAGACCGTCCATGCGAGGCATTTCGATGTCGAGGACGATCACGTCAGGCCACTGTCGGGCCATTTTGTCCAAGGCGAACAACGGATCGCTGGCGGTGCCCAGCACCTGAAAATCCGGCTCCGCCTCGAGAATGCCTTGCATGACCTGACGTACGACCGCCGAGTCGTCCACCACCATGACCTTTATCCTGTTCATGGTTTGCGATAGATCGAAGGCGAGACGACATCCAGGCTGTCGCACACGCCGTTGAGGCTTTCTGAATGACTGACCAGAAAATAACCTCCGCGCCGTAAATGCGGCAGCAAGCGCTGGACGACTTTGCGCTTGGTGTCCATGTCGAAATAGATCATCACATTGCGCAGCAGGATCAAGTCGAACTCACCCAGATTCGGCAGCGCCTCGTTGAGGTTGAGTCGGCGGAATTGAACCCGCTCGCGCAAGTGGCGCTGCACCAGCAACGTACCGGCTTGCGGACCAATGCCTTTCAGGCAGTGGCGGCTGAGCAGGTCGTGGGACAGATTGTGCGCACGCTCCATCGGGTAGTGGCCGGTTCTGGCCTTGGCCAAGACCTGATTGCTGATGTCCGACGCCAGTATTTCCCAAGGGCTGCTGCCCAGGCTGTCGGTCAGGGTCATCGCCAGGCTGTAAGGCTCTTCGCCACTGGAGCAGGCGGCGCTCCACACGCGAAACGGGCGGCCCGCGCACGCGTGGGGCAGCACCTGCTCGCGCAAAAATTGAAAATGTTTGGGCTCGCGAAAGAAGTAGGTCTCGTTGGTCGTCAGCATGTCCAGCGCCACCAACGATTCATCGGTGCCGTCGCGGCTACTGATCAGGCGGAAATAATCGCCATAGCTGGTCAATGCGTAATGACGCAGACGCTTGGACAAGCGACCTGCGACCAATGCCTTCTTGCCCTCAGCCATGTGGATCCCGGCAACGCCATGCAACCAGGCTTGAAACTGGCGAAATTCCTGGTCCTTCAGGATGATCGAGTTCATGCGGCGTGGTCCTTGCCAGCGCTGGCGATGGCGATCATGTCCTCGACGCTCAGCACATGATCGACGTCCAGCGCGATCACGAACCGACCGTCGATACGCGCCATTCCGCTGATGAATTCGGTGCGGATCCGCGAGCCGAAACTGGGCGGCGGCTCGATCGCTTCAGGTGGAATGTCCAGCACCGCTGACACTGCGTCCACCAACAGCCCGAACACCTGACGCTCTCCGTCCTGGGCGCGAATTTCGATGATCACCGTGCAACTGCGTCGGCTGATCTTCGAACGCGGCTGGCCAAAGCGTGCGGCCAGGTCGACCACCGGCACCACGGCACCTCGCAGATTGATCACCCCGCGCACGTAGTCGGGCATCAGCGGCACCACGGTGAATGGCCCGAACTCGATGATTTCCTTGATGCCCGGAATCGCCAGGGCGTACAGCTCCTCGCCCAGACTGAACGTCAGGTACTGGTTGTCCTGGCCCGCGTCCCGCGCTGTTTTCTCATCTATGGACATGGCGGACACCCTTAAAAGTGCGTGAATTCGGCTTCGTTGATTTCCACCGCCGGTTGTGGCCGACGAGCTGAAGTGCGGACAGGTACCGCTCGTTTCACCTGTGAGCGAAGACGCGTTGCCGGGGCGACGTCTTCGGGACTGGATTCCAGTGTGAAGAAGCTCATGGCGCGTTGCAGCTGCTCGGCCTGGCTGCTCATCTCCTCGGCAGTGGCCGCCAGCTCTTCGCTGCTGGAGGCGTTCTGTTGCGTCACCTGATTGAGCTGGACCATGGCGATGTTGATCTGCGCCACACCCGCCGCCTGCTCTTCAGACGCCGCGCTGATTTCCTGCACCAGGTCGGAGGTCTTGGTGATCGACGGCACCATTTCACCGAGCAATGCGCCAGCACGTTCCGCCAGGTCGACACTGCTGGTGGAGAGTTCGCCAATCTCTTGAGCGGCCACCTGACTGCGTTCCGCCAGCTTGCGCACTTCAGCCGCCACCACTGCGAAGCCCTTGCCATGTTCCCCGGCCCGCGCCGCCTCGATGGCGGCATTGAGGGCCAACAAATTGGTCTGGTAAGCAATGTCGTCGATGATGCCAATGCGTTGCGCGATCTTTTTCATCGCGGTCACGGTCTGGTCCACCGACTCGCCACCCTCTCTGGCTTCGCGGGCGGCCTTGCTGGCCATGCCGTCGGTGACTTTGGCGTTGTCCGTGTTCTGGTTAATGCTGGCGCTCATCTGTTCTACCGAGGCACTGGTTTCCTCGACGCTGGCCGCCTGTTCACTGGTGGCCTGACTCATCGATTGGGCGGTCGCGCTGACTTCCTCTGATGCGCTGGCCAGGCCATCGGCGGCATGCCGCACCTCACCGATGATGCGGGCCAGCTTGCCGACCATATTCTGCATGGAGTTCATTAACTGGCCGGTTTCGTCCCGGTTGGTCGCGCCGGTCTGTACGGTCAGATCCCCTTCAGCCAGTCGTTGCGCCAATTCAGCCGCCTGTTTGAGCGGGCGGGAAATCGTGCGCGAGACATACCAAGCCATAAACAAACCCAGGAACAGTGCGGCGACCAGCACGCTGATAATGGCAATCCGTGCATTGCCATACACCTCATCAGCGTTGGCGCTGGCTTTGGCCGCGCCGTCGTCGTTGAGCTGTACCAGCCGCGACAGCGAGTCAGAGAGGCGGTCGAAAACCACCTTGGATTCGCCGTTCAGCAGCCCTCGCGCCTGATCGAGCTGATCCTGGCGCGAATAGTCGAGGAGGGTTTTGCTGAAGTTGAAATAGCTGACCATGTCGGCACTGGCCGAATCGAACAGCTGCTTCTCTTCCGGGCTGGAGACCAGCGCGGTGTAGTCGTGCAAACGCTTTTCAGCGTCCGCGCGCGACTGCTTGATCTGGTCTTCGATGTTGGCTTTGTCTTTGTCTTCGGACAACACGTGCCGAGCTTCGCGGGTGCGGTACTGCGCCATGTAAAACCGTATGCCGGCCGCCGCGCGCATCGACGGAATCCAGTTCTCGGTCATTTCCGTGGAGTTGGCGTTGACTTTGGACAGTTCGACGATAGCGAACGCGCCCATGATGACGCTCAGGGACAACACAGCAATGAACGAGGTCAGCAACTTGGTGGAGATTTTCAGGTGATGGAACCACTGCATGGAGACTTCCTTGGGACCGGCCCGGCCTAGATGGCGTTATGAGTGATCGATGGGTGTCCGAGCGAACGCAGCCGGTACTGGCTGTCCTGTTCGATCAGGTGTTTGATGAGTGCGGGGATGTCCAGGATCAACGCGACGTTGCCGTTGCCGAGGATGCTCGAACCGCTGATGCCGCGCAGGGTGCCGAACAGCGGCCCCAACGGCTTGATGACGGTCTGGTGTTCGCCCATGAGGCGGTCGACCACCAGCCCGACCATTTGACCTTGCGCCTTGACGACGACGATGTTCTCGCGACGTGCCACAGGGCCTTCCAGCGCCAGCTGTTCACGCAAAAACACCAACGGCAGGACTTCGCCGCGCAGATCGATATGACCACGTTCGTGCAGGAGGTCGCGTTGCCCGTGGGGCAGCTCGATGCACTCATGCACCACGTCCAGCGGGACCACGAAGCCGCCGCCGGCCACTTCCACCAGCAGCCCGTTGATCATCGCCAGCGTCAACGGCAGGCGAATACGTACCGTGGTGCCCTGTCCGGGCTGGCTGAACAGGTCGATGGTGCCGCGCAGGCTGGTGATATTGCGCTTGACCACGTCCATGCCCACGCCCCGTCCCGAGAGATTGGTCACCGTTTCGGCGGTGGAGAAGCCCGGCTCGAAAATCAGGTTGAGCAACTCGTGTTCGGCGGGATCCGTGGCCCCGACCAAACCACGTTCCCGCGCCTTGTCCAAAATGCGCTGGCGATTCAGCCCTGCGCCATCGTCGAGCAGTTCGAGCACGATGCTCCCTGAGTCGTGAAAGGCATTCAGGTGCAAGGTGCCGCGCGCGGGTTTGCCGGCTGCAATGCGAATTTCGGGCGCTTCGATGCCGTGGTCCATCGCATTGCGCACGAGGTGCATCAATGGATCGCCGATTTGCTCGACCAAGGCTTTGTCCAGTTCGGTTTCGGCGCCGCTGATGAGCAATTCGATGTCTTTGCCCAGTTCCCCGCTAACGTCTCGCACGACCCGCTGAAACCGGTTGAAGGTGTCGCCAATGGGCACCATGCGCATCGCCAAGGCACTGTCGAGCAGTTGCTCGACCAGCCCGGCCACCACCGATGTGGCTTCCATCAACGGTTCGTCAGCGCGCTCACTGGCCAGCGACTGCGCGCCAGCGCTGGCAGTGATCAGTTCACCGGCCAGATCGATCAGGGTTTCCAGTTGATCGGCCCGCACACGGATGAAACGCTGGGTCTTGGCTTCGCCCGCTGTCTTGTCGCCTGCAGACGTGGCGGTCGCTGGCGGGGCAGATGCAGTCACCTCGGCGCTGGCGTCGGGCTCGCGCAAATCCTCGGCTGTCGCGCTGCCGCAGCGAATCAGTGCGTCGCCCAGCCATGGGGCTTCATCGCCCATTTTCCGTAACCACTGGCGATACTGATGTGGCGAGGTGTCCGGGGCAAAGATGAACAAACGGCAATCGTCACGCACGAACTCGAAGGCTTCGGCGATCGTTGCCTCGTCCTTGTCGCAAAGCAGTCGAATCTCGAATCCCAGATAGCAGCTCTCCGCATTCATCTGTCCTGCCGCGGGAAGTTGCTCGCCGCAGGTCACGACCCTCACGATCTCGCCGAGGGTGCCCAGGTACCGCAGGAACGACAAAGGGTCCATGCCGTTTCGGAACATGTCGGTGCCGAAGCGCACCGACAGGTGCCACGCCTGTTGCCCGGCGGCGGGCTCGGCAGGGGATGCGACGCTCGGCTCTGACTGCCGATAACCGTCCAGGCGCGTACGCAGTTCGGTTTCATGATCGAGCGCCTGTGCAGTCGGCGCCGAACGGCGGACCGCGACCACGTCGATCAATGCGCTCAGGTGATCGTTGCAGTCCAGCAGCAGCGCGATCAGCGCACGATTGGCCTGCACCTGGCCGTCTCGCAGGCGGTCCAACACATCCTCGACGACGTGGGCGAAACTGACGATCGGCTCGAGCCCGAACAGACCGGCCGAGCCCTTGATGGTATGCGCGGCCCGAAAGATGCTTGCCAGGTGGTCGGCGTCAGCAGGTACGTTTTCAAGCTGCAACAGGGATTGCTCCATGCCCTGCAGCAGCTCGCCTGCCTCGGCGATGAAGGTTTGCAAGGCCTGGTCGAGATCGATGTTCACGATGACGTCCTTTGTCAAAGAGCCTGAGGCTCGGGGTCCTTAATGTGAGGCGTTGAACGTCTCGCTGAGGTGGCACAGTTCAAGCACCTGCGCGACGGCAGGGCTGTGGGCAACCAGTTGCAACGTTGCGCCGGCGGCGGTCAGTTCGCGCTGGGCCAGGAGCAACAGCTGCAGCCCGGCGCCATCCATCTCGGCGACCTCGGCCAGGTCCAGTTGCCAGCTTTGCGCGTCGGTGAGCCAGGGCATCCACAGCGCAGCGAGTTCAGCCGCGCTGTAGATGGTCATTTCCGCGCGCACCTTCATGTGTGTGATGCCTTCCCGGCTTTCGGCGCTGATCACGGCAGGATCAACTTGGCCACTGCGGCCATCATTTGTGCCGGTTGGAATGGCTTGACGACCCAGGCCCGTGCGCCTGCCGCTTGTCCTTCTTGCTTGCGGCTTTCCTGAGACTCGGTGGTGAGCATGATGATGGGCGTGAATTTGTAGGCGGCCAGTTTCTTCACTTCCTTGACGAAGGTGATGCCGTCCATGTTCGGCATGTTCACGTCACTGATGATCAGGTGGACTTTCTGCCCGGTCAGCTTGCTCAATGCGTCTCTGCCGTCGCTGCCTTCGATCACGTCGTAACCCGCGCCCTTGAGGGTCAGCCCCACGACCTGGCGGATACTTGCCGAGTCATCGACCACTAATACGGTCTTGGCCATCGTTCTCTCCTTAGAAAAAAGTGATTGCGTTGTCATCGGCGACGCCGACGGCTTTGTCGTGGTGGTTCTGGCGCTGTTCGCGCATCGCGTAGCTGCGTTCCATCTCAGCCATCCAGGCGTGGACTTCGAGCCTCAGCGGCTGACCTTCGCGTTCAGCGTTTTGCAATTCGCCATGCAGTGCGCTCATGCGTTCGCGCACTTGCCCCAGGATCTGACTGACGCGGTCCTGAAACTGAAGGGCGACCAGCACTTCACTGATCTCCTGACCGATACCGGCGCTCTCGGCCAGTAGCCCGTCGGCGGACTCGCGCAGTTGTCCGGTGATGCTGCTGAAACGCCCCAGCACGCTTTCGATCGTGCCTTGCGATTCGCTCACGGTGCTCAGGCTGCGCTCGCTGTTCTGGTTGGCGACGTCCACCAGCCGGGTCACCGCCGCGTTGATGATGTCGACCTTTGCCGACATCTTCTGGCCGGTCTCACTGGACTGGCTGGACAGCGTGCGCACGGCATCGGCCACCACCGCAAAACCCCGTCCGGCTTCACCGGCACGGGCGGCTTCGATGGCGGCATTGAGAGCCAGCAGGTTGGTTTGCGCGGCAATCGCGGCAACGTCAGTGGCCATGGATCGCAGCTCGACGGTATAAGCTGTCAGCCCGCTGACTTCCTTGACCATCTCGTCGCGGCTCTGCTGAGCGATGTGCAGTGAATCCACCACCTGGTACAACTCACGCTCGCTGGTGGCCAACGCTCCCGCACCGCCTTCGCCATTACCGGCTGCCGTTTGCGAAACCTGAACGGTGTGGTTCAGTCGCTGAGCGATATCAACGAAACGCGCGGTCAACGCCGTGATCGCCTGCTCGGTTTGAGCACCGGCCGTCTCGATCTGCCGAACCCAGATGGGCAGGGTTTTCTGAAGCAGCTGCTCGGCGTTAGGCCTGACCACCTCACCCCCGGATTGCGCTTGGGTGGCAAACAGGGTTTCACGTTCTACGGTGGCTTGAGCGTGAATGTTCTTTAGTTGACGAAAGGCGATAAGGCTCGTTGCCATGACTGGCGTTAAAACCCCAACTAACAGCGTTGGCCAAGTAAGTGCGCCCGCAACTTGCGTTGCCATAAGTGCCAACGAGACGCACCCGCTGCCCAGGCCGGTGCCGAAAATGAGAACCGCAGGGGTTTTTCCATAAGCGTTCATAGGCGTTCCGTCGACTAAAGTAATAGTGCTGTATGAATTAGCGTCTGCCTCTGTATCTGACCCAGGGCTTAAAACTTGACGTCAATAAAACGACCGATCGTCGGAAGTGCCGTTTTAGAGCTTGGCAAGGGCGCGAGGGGAGTTCGCGTCAGCGTTTTCAGAATGATTATTTCAATCCAATTGGAGGGAAAAAAATGGAGCGACGTTTGTTGGATCGTCCAGGGAAGAACCAAGCCTTTTGTTAGTGGCATTTTTCGTTGAAAGTTGACGTTTAACTGTAATGAGGCAAGTAAGCCGTTATAGGGGGCGGACATTTCAAGTTACGGGCTTTGTGTCCAACTGAAGGTATTTATCGTGTCGGTGGCTATTGCCTATATGCAATTGCATGGGCGAAGTCGGCATCGCTGAAGAGTACTCGCGCGGCAAAGGCAATCCGCTCGGATGGTTTTCGGTCAGGCGCAAAACAACGGGCGACAAGGCTCAGTCGAGGGCGTGCAACTTGGCAATCTGCCAGGCCCGGTTTGAACGGGCTTGGCAGGTGTCAACACGAGGAGATGGACGGTTTAACGCGTAGTGATGAAGTCGCGAATGCGCTCAGCTGCCTCGACGCATTCAGCGAGCGGCGCAACGAGCGCCATGCGCACGCGGCCTGCACCGGGGTTGAAGCCGTTCACGTCACGAGAAAGGTAGGAGCCTGGCACCACGGTCACGTGTTCGGCTTCGAACAGGTCGCGGCAGAATTGTGCGTCATCGCCGCCCACGTTTGGCCACAAATAGAAGCTGCCGTCCGGGCGCTGCACGTCCATCACCGGAGACAGAATCTCTAGCACCGCGTCGTATTTCTCGCGGTACAGATCGCGGTTGGCGCGAACGTGTTCCTCGTCGCTCCATGCGGCAATGCTGGCCAGTTGAGTCTGAACCGGCATCGCGCAGCCGTGATAGGTGCGATAGAGCAGGAAGGCCTTGAGGATGTCGGCGTCACCGGCGACGAACCCCGAGCGCAGGCCCGGCAGGTTCGAGCGCTTGGACAGGCTGTGGAACACGACGCAACGCTTGAAATCCTGGCGACCCAGTTCCGCACAGGCCGTCAGCAGCCCCGGCGGTGGGACGTCTTCATCGAAATACAGCTCGCTGTAGCATTCATCCGCGGCAATGACGAAGTCGTATTGATCGGCCAGCGCGATGAGCTTTTTCAGGGTGTCCAGCGGAATCAACGCACCGGTCGGGTTGCCCGGCGAACACAGGAACAGGATCTGGCAGCGCTTCCAGACGTCCGCAGGCACGGCGTCGAAATCCGGATTGAAGCCGTGTTCGACCAGGCACGGCAGGTAGTAAGGCTTTGCGCCCGCCAGGAACGCTGCGCCCTCGTAGATCTGATAGAACGGATTTGGGCTGACGACCAAGCCGTCATCGCTGCGATTGACCACGGTTTGCGTGAAGGCGAACAGCGCTTCGCGAGTGCCGTTGACCGGCAACACGTGCTTGCTCGCATCCAGCCAGCCTTGGGGAACATTGAAACGGCGTTCGCACCAGTGGGCGATGGCTTCGCGAAGTGCTGGGATCCCGGCAGTCGTGGGATACACCGCCATTTGATCGAGATTGTCCGCCAACGCCTTGGCCACGAACGCAGGCGACTTGTGCTTTGGCTCGCCGATGGACAAGGCGATCGGGCGCTTGTCCGGGTTCGGGGTGACACTGCCGAGCAATGCGCGGAGCTTTTCGAAGGGGTAAGGCTGAAGCTGTTGCAGGGCGTCGTTCATGGGCAATCGGTCTCAAGGAGCGGGGCGCCGGCCCTCATCGGGTTCGGGCGCCTTGAATAGCGTGCTAGGGGAGGGTTTCAAATGCTGATGCGCAACCCGCTGGTGGGCTCGGGATTGACGCTGAGCTGCGTGACAATGGCGTCCTGCAAGCGGCTGCACAGCTGCGGGTCGGAGAGCGGCTGGTTGTTCTCGTCAGTAAGGAAGAACACGTCTTCCACCCGCTCGCCGAGGGTCGCAATCTTGGCGTTTTGCAGCGACAGGTCGAACTCCAGAAAGATCTTGCCTAGCCTTGCCAACAGCCCCGGACGATCAGGCGCGCTGAGTTCGAGTACGGTCACCGGACGCTGCGCATCGTTGGAAATCGTCACCACGGGCGCGAACGCAAAGTGCTTGAGCTGACGTGGTACGCGACGCTTGATGATTGTCGGGTAGTCGTCCGGGTTGCGCAGGGCTTCGGTCAGACCGTCGCGGATGGCCTTGATGCGCTCGGGGTTGTCGCCAATCGAGCCGCCGTCGTTGTCCAGCACGATATAGGTGTCGAGGGTGAATTGGCTGGTCGAGGTAATGACCCGCGCGTCGTGAATGTTCAGGTTCAACTGGTCCATCGCCGCCACGGTCACCGCGAAGAAATCATGCTGATCCGGCGCATAAATGAAGATCTGCGTGCCGCCTTCGAACTCGCGCTGGGTGGTCTCCTTGATCAGCACCAAAGGGCCGCCATCGGCCGGTTGCTGCAGGATGGCATCGCTGTGCCAGGCCACGTCGCCCGCTGTATGGCGCAGGAAATAGTCATCGCCCAGTTGCGACCACAGTTGCTCGACATCGTCCGGGTCGGTGCCGTTGCGCACCAGAATGTCCAACGCAGCGCTTTGGGTGCGACGGATCTGCTCTTCGCGATCGACCGGGTTTTCCAGCCCGCGTTTAAGGGCCCGCTTGGTCTCGGTGTACAGCTGACGCAACAGGCTCGCGCGCCAGGAGTTCCAGAGCGTCGGGTTGGTGGCGTTGATATCCGCGATGGTCAGGACATAGAGGTAGTCCAGGTGCACCTCGTCGCCAACGAACTGCGCGAAGTCGTGAATCACCTGCGGGTCAGACAGATCCTTGCGTTGGGCCGTGGTCGACATCACCAGGTGATTTTGCACCAGCCAGACGATCAGCTGCGTGTCCCAGTTGGGCAGGTGGTGGCGAATGCCGAAGGCTTCTGCATCCACTGCCCCCAACTCGGAATGGTCGCCGCCGCGACCTTTGCCGATGTCGTGGTACAGCCCGGCCAGATAGATCAGTTCGGGCTTGGGCAATTTGGCCATGAGCTTGCTGGCCAGCGGGAATTTTTCCGACACTTGCGTGTATTGAAGCTTACGCAGGTGTTTGATCAGGTTCAGGGTGTGGGCGTCGACCGTGTAAATGTGGAACAGGTCGTGTTGCATTTGCCCGACGATGTGGCCGAACTCCGGCAGGTACAGTCCGAGAATGCCGTAGCGATTCATTCGGCGCAGGTTGCGGTGAATGCCGATTTCGCACTTGAACAGCTCGATGAAGAGGCTGGTGTTGCGAATATCGTTGCGGAAGTCGTCGTTGATCAGATGCCGGTGTTCGCGCAGCAAGCGAATGGTGTCGGCGCGCACGCCCTTGATTTCCGGCCGCTGGGCCATCAGCACGAACATCTCCATCATCGCGAACGGCGTGCGTTTGAAGACATTCGGATTCGTCGCTTCGATGTAGCCGTCATGCAACTGGAAGCGTGAGTTGATCGATTCGGTGATGGTATTGGCGTCGTCAGAAAGGATCACTTCCTCGAAGTGCTGAATGATCAGGTCGCTCAGTTGCGCGATGCTCATGACCACTCGGTAGTAGTCCTGCATGAAACGTTCGATGGCCAGCTTGGCATCGTTGTCCTGATACCCCAGCAGGCGGGCGATGCCGGTCTGGTAATCGAACAGCAGACGATCTTCGGAGCGGCCAGCCAGCATGTGCAGGGCGTACCGCACTTTCCACAGAAACTCCTGGGAGGCTGCGAGCAATGCGTGTTCGCTCTCCAGCAGAAAGCCCTGGTCTGCCAGGGCATGCAGGTTCAGGGTGCCGTATTGGCGACGGGCGACCCAGAGAATGGTTTGAATGTCCCGCAGACCACCCGGTGAGCCTTTGACGTTGGGTTCCAGGTTGTATTCAGTGTCGAAGTATTTGTGATGACGCGCCTTTTGCTCGGCGCGTTTGGCCAGGAAAAACTCTTTGCTCGGCCACATCTCGCCGGGACTGGTGACCCCCAGCATGCGCTGACGCAGATGTTCGGGCCCGGCAATCGTGCGGCTTTCCATCAGGTTGGTGATCACCGTCAGGTCTGCGCGCGCCTCGGTTGCGCACTCGTCGACCGAACGCACGCTCTGACCCACCTCTAGGCCGATATCCCACAGAAGGGTCAGAAAGCGCTCGATGGAGTCCCGGAAAACTTCGTGGTCGGCGCTGTCCAGCAGAATCAGCAGGTCGATATCCGAATACGGGTGCAGCTCGCCGCGGCCATAACCGCCTACAGCGAGGAGGGCGATATCGGCGTCTTCGCTCCAGTCAAACTGCTCCCAGGCTTGTTGCAGGATATTGTCGACAAACCAGGCACGGTCCTCGATCAGGCGCCGAATATTTCGCCCCGACTTGAAGCGCTCGTCCAACACGTCGCGGGCGTTGCGTATCGCTTTCTTGAACGCGGCAATGGGGCTCGCCTTGAGCGCCAGTTCGGCCTGGAACTGGCCACGATCGAACAAATCTGGGTCCACCTGCGGCATCGAACTGCTTTCCTTCTATCTATATCGGCCGTGCATCTCGTCGCGGCTGGTCAGGCGGAGGTGCGCGCGATGGTTTCGTCGCTGCGCAACGTGAAGATTTCGTAGCCGGTGGCGGTTACCAGGATGGTGTGTTCCCACTGCGCCGACAGCTTGCGGTCCTTGGTGATAGCGGTCCAGCCGTCACCCAGCAGACGTGTGTCAGCCTTGCCTTGGTTGATCATCGGCTCGATGGTGAAGGTCATGCCTTCCTTGAGTTCCATCAAGGTGCCCGCCTTGCCGTAGTGCAGCACTTGCGGCTCTTCGTGGAAAACCTTGCCAATGCCATGGCCGCAGTACTCTCTCACCACGGAGAAACCATTCTTTTCCGCGTGTTTCTGGATGACTTCACCGATATCACCCAGGTGCGCGCCTGGCTTGACGATTTCGATGCCTTTATAAAGGCATTCCTGAGTGATCTTTGACAGACGTTCGGCCCATTCCGGGACCTTGCCTACGTGGAACATCTTGCTCGTATCGCCGTGGTAGCCGTCTTTGATCACCGTCACGTCGATATTCAGTACATCGCCTTCCTTCAGCGGTTTCTCGTTCGGAATACCGTGGCACACGACATGGTTGATCGAGGTGCAGATGGATTTGGGGAAGCCTTTGTAATTCAGCGGGGCAGGAATGGCTTTCTGCTCGTTGACGATGTAATCGTGGCACAGGCGATCCAGTTCGTCGGTGGTGACGCCGGGCTTGACGTACGGCCCGATCATTTCCAGGACCTCTGCGGCCAGACGGCCGGCGATACGCATCTTTTCGATGTCTTCAGGGGTTTTGAGGGTAACGGTCATACAAGGCTCTCTCGGCGCGGCCAGGCCGCAGCAAAAATCGGAAAAACGCGATTCTACCAGACCGACGGCGAGCGGGTTATCATCGCTTCCTTTATAGGGGCAGACGGTGCCAGTATCCGGTAACCCGGCGCAGGCAAAAGCCTCGACAAAACAGGCGCTTATTTCAGGTTCCGTTATTCAGACTTTTGTGATATAAAATGCGCCGCTTTACGGGGTATACCCCGAAAGCTCAAACCCACACACGTGTCGACACGATGACCTGGGTGCCCTCGGCTCATGCCGTTGGTTGGTCATTGGGATACGTGGAGGCCTAACCCGACTTATCAAGGAACTATCATGTCCCAAGTCAACATGCGCGATATGCTGAAGGCCGGTGTGCACTTCGGTCACCAAACCCGTTACTGGAACCCGAAAATGGGCAAGTACATTTTCGGCGCGCGCAACAAGATTCACATCATCAACCTTGAAAAAACCCTGCCTATGTTCAACGACGCTCTGACGTTCGTAGAGCGTCTGGCTCAGGGCAAAAACAAGATTCTGTTCGTCGGCACCAAGCGCTCTGCTGGCAAGATCGTTGCTGAAGAAGCAGCACGTTGCGGTTCGCCGTTCGTCGATCACCGCTGGTTGGGCGGCATGCTGACCAACTTCAAAACCATCCGTGCCTCCATCAAGCGTCTGCGCGAGCTGGAAGTTCAGGCTGAAGACGGTACGTTCGCCAAGCTGACCAAGAAAGAGGCGCTGATGCGTACTCGCGATCTGGAAAAGCTGGACCGTAGCCTGGGTGGTATCAAGGACATGGGCGGTCTGCCAGACGCACTGTTCGTGATCGACGTTGACCACGAGCGCATCGCGATCACCGAAGCCAACAAGCTGGGTATCCCGGTCATCGGCGTTGTCGATACCAACAGCAGCCCGGAAGGCGTTGACTACATCATTCCAGGTAACGATGACGCCATTCGCGCCATCCAGCTGTACATGGGTTCGATGGCTGACGCTGTCATCCGTGGTCGCAACAACGTTGCTGGCGGCACTGAAGTTTACGCTGAAGAAGCGGCAACTGCTGCCGAGTAATCGACGCCTCAGCGTCTGACTCGGTACGCGAAAAGGGGGCTCGGCCCCCTTTTTGCCACCTCGAAAACCATCTGGCGTTGCCGCTGACTCAGTTGTCATGCGCAGCTGTCACCATGGCTTTTCAAGAATTTGAACGCCCGCACGGCGGGTGGAATGGTTGAAGACCTATCCAAGAGGATTTTGAAATGGCAGAGATTACTGCAGCGTTGGTCAAAGAACTGCGCGAGCGTACTGGCGAAGGCATGATGGACTGCAAAAAGGCCTTGACCAAGGCTGGCGGCGACATCGAAAAAGCCATCGACGATATGCGTGCTTCGGGCGCAATCAAGGCCGCTAAAAAAGCAGGCAACGTGGCTGCTGAAGGCGCCATCGCAATCAAGGACAACGGTAAGCGCGCTGTCCTGATCGAAGTCAACTCGCAGACCGACTTCCTGGCACTGCAAGACGACTTCAAGAACTTCGTCACTTCCAGCGTCACCAAGGCATTCGATCAATCTGAGCTCACGGTTGAGCAACTGATCGAAGCTCAGGAAACCGAGCGTACCGCTTTGGTTGCCAAAGTAGGTGAAAACGTCAACATCCGTCGTCTGGCGCGTGTTGAAGGCGATGTACTGGGTTCTTACCTGCACGGCAACAAGATCGGCGTTGTTGTGGCTCTGAAAGGCGGCGACGCCGAGCTGGCCAAAGACATCGCGATGCACGTTGCTGCCAGCAACCCCGAGTTCCTGCTGCCTTCGGACGTTTCGGCTGAAGCGATCGAGCGCGAGAAGAATGTCTTCCTGCAGCTGAACGAAGACAAGATCAAAGGCAAGCCTGCCGAGATCGCCGACAAGATGGTTCAAGGCCGCATCACCAAGTTCCTGGCTGAAGCCAGTCTGGTCGAGCAAGCGTTCGTCAAGAATCCGGAAATCAAGGTCGGTGAACTGGCCAAGAAAGCCGGCGCCGAAATCGTTTCGTTCACCTACTTCAAAGTAGGTGAAGGCATCGAGAAGCCAGTCGACAACTTCGCTGAAGAAGTCGCTGCTCAAGTAGCTGCCAGCAAGCAATAAGACGGTTCTCCAACTGTCGATCAAAGAGGCTGCCCGCTCACGCGCGCAGCCTCTTTGTCAAAACGGCACGAGGATTTATTTTTCGGGCAGGGTCGGCTCGCGAGGCTGCGAATTCCTGACGAAGTAGCCTAGAGTTACCGCAGGCTGAAAATGGCCGCAGATTTTTTTAAACGCCGCAGGAGAGATTCGCAATGGCTCAGCAGGGCAGTGGTTATCAAGCTCGCTATAAACGCATTCTACTCAAGCTCAGCGGCGAGGCCCTGATGGGGTCCGAAGAGTTCGGCATCGATCCTAAAGTGCTGGATCGCATGGCGCTGGAAGTGGGTCAACTGGTCGGCATCGGTGTTCAGGTCGGCCTGGTCATTGGCGGTGGCAACCTGTTCCGCGGGGCTGCGCTCAGTGCTGCCGGCATGGACCGCGTCACCGGTGACCATATGGGTATGCTGGCCACTGTGATGAACGCTCTGGCCATGCGCGACGCCCTGGAGCGCGCCAATATTTCCGCCATCGTGATGTCGGCCATTTCGATGGTAGGTGTGACTGATCACTACGATCGTCGCAAGGCGATGCGTCACCTGAACGCCAAGGAAGTGGTAATTTTCGCCGCAGGCACCGGTAACCCGTTCTTCACCACCGATTCCGCAGCATGTCTGCGTGCGATCGAAATCGATGCCGATGTCGTGTTGAAAGCAACGAAGGTCGATGGTGTGTACACTGCCGATCCATTCAAAGACCCGCATGCCGAGAAGTTCGATCATCTCACTTACGATGAAGTGCTGGATCGCAAGCTGGGCGTAATGGATTTGACGGCCATTTGCCTGTGCCGTGACCACAAGATGCCGCTGCGTGTCTTCAATATGAACAAACCCGGCGCCCTGCTGAATATCGTGCATGGCGGCGCGGAAGGAACCTTGATCGAGGAAGGCGAACAATGATCAACGAAATCAAAAAAGACGCTCAAGCGCGCATGCAGAAATCCATTGAATCCTTGCACCACGCGTTTGGGCAGATTCGTACGGGCAAGGCTCACCCCAGCATCCTGGGCAACGTGATGGTCCCTTATTACGGGGCAGACACCCCGTTGAGCGGTGTCGCCAACGTCACGGTCAAGGATTCCCGGACCCTGCAGGTCGTAGCGTTCGAGCGCAATATGCTCGCCGCGGTCGACAAGGCGATCCAGAGCGCCGGTCTGAACCTCAACCCGACCAACCTGGGTGAGCTGCTGCTGATCACCATGCCAGCCTTGACCGAAGAAACCCGTAAGGGCTTCACCAAACAGGCGCGCAGCGCAGCGGAAGACGCACGGGTGGCTGTGCGTAACATTCGTCGTGATGCGTTGGGTGATTTGAAGAAGCTGGTCAAGGACAAGGAAATCAGTGAAGACGAAGAGCGCCGCGGTACGGCTGAAATCGACAAGCTGATCAAAGACTTCGAGGCGCAGATCACCAAGGCCACTGAAGAGAAAGAAAAAGACCTGATGGCCGTATAAGGGTCAGGAAGCTTTCATGGAAAAGACAAAGCTGGCTGTGCCCTCGTCGGTACCGCGTCATGTCGCGATCATCATGGATGGGAACAATCGCTGGGCTAAAAAGCGTCTGTTACCGGGTGTGGCGGGTCATAAGGCTGGCGTAGATGCTGTTCGAGCCGTTATCGAAGTGTGTGCCGAGGCCAAGGTCGAGGTGCTGACGCTGTTCGCCTTCTCAAGCGAGAACTGGCAGCGTCCGGCCGAAGAAGTCGGCGCGCTGATGGAACTGTTCTTCACGGCGCTGCGTCGCGAGACCAAGCGCCTGAACGAAAACGGCATCAGCCTGCGCATTATCGGCGACCGTTCACGTTTCCATCCCGAGCTGCAGGCCGCGATTCGAGAGGCTGAGGCGCGGACGGCCGGCAACACTCGCTTTGTCTTGCAAATCGCCGCCAACTATGGCGGCCAGTGGGACATCGCTCAGGCGGCGCAGCGTCTGGCGCGTGAAGTCCAAGCCGGGCATCTGCGTCCGGATGACATCACGCCCGAGCTGTTGCAGACGTGCCTGGCCACCGGCGATCTGCCCTTGCCGGACCTGTGCATCCGCACGGGTGGCGAGCACCGCATCAGTAATTTCCTGCTTTGGCAGCTGGCGTATGCCGAGCTGTATTTCTCCGACCTGTTCTGGCCGGACTTCAAACACGATGCCATGCGCGCTGCGCTGGCCGATTTCGCTTCCCGCCAACGCCGCTTTGGTAAGACCAGCGAGCAGGTAGAAGCTGGAGCCCGTGCTTAATGCTTAAACAACGAATCATTACGGCGCTGATCCTCGCGCCACTGGCGCTATGCGGCTTTTTCCTGCTGGAGGGCGGCAGCTTCGCGCTGTTCATCGGGGCGGTGGTCGCATTGGGTGCCTGGGAGTGGGCGCGACTTGCCGGTTTCGAGCGTCAGTCGATTCGCGTCGGCTATGCGGCCGTGGTCGCACTGTTGTTGTTTCTGCTGTACCTGCTGCCTGGGTTGGCGCCCTGGTTGCTGGTGGCGGCGCTGATCTGGTGGTTGGCGGCGACATGGCTGGTGCTGACGTACCCCGAGTCCAGCGAGCACTGGTCCAGTGTGGTCTGCAAGTTGGTGATAGGCCTGCTGATTCTGTTGCCCGCCTGGCAGGGGCTCATCCTCATCAAGCTCGCCCCTATGGGCAACTGGCTGATCCTATCGGTCATGGTGTTGGTGTGGGGCGCCGATATCGGTGCGTACTTTTCCGGCAAGGCATTCGGCAAGCGCAAGCTGGCGCCCAAAGTCAGCCCCGGCAAAAGCTGGGAAGGTTTGTATGGCGGACTGGCGGCGTGTTTGCTGATCACCCTGATCGTAGGTGTGAACCGCGGTTGGGCAGTGTCTGAAATTCTGTTTTCTCTGGTGTGCGCAGCGATCGTGGTGCTGGTGTCGGTGGTTGGCGACCTCACCGAAAGCATGTTCAAGCGTAAATCCGGGGTCAAGGACAGCAGCAATCTGCTGCCGGGTCACGGCGGGGTGCTGGATCGAATCGACAGCTTGACGGCGGCGATTCCGGTGTTTGCCCTGTTGCTCTGGGCCGCAAAAGATTGGGGCCTGATGTGAGCCAGGCTCAACATATTACCGTTCTTGGCGCCACTGGCTCGGTGGGGCTGAGCACCCTCGACGTCATCGCACGTCACCCGGACCGATACAACGTCTTTGCTCTCACCGGTTTTACCCGGTTAGCCGAATTGCTGGCGCTGTGCGTTCGCCATACCCCTCGGTTCGCTGTGGTGCCGACGGCAGAAGCAGCACGCCAGTTAGAAGACGGTCTGTTCACGGCCGGTGTGGACACTCGCGTATTGGTGGGGGAGGGCGGCTTGTGTGAGGTGTCTGCTCATCCTCAGGTCGACACCGTACTGGCCGCCATCGTGGGTGCGGCCGGCTTGCGTCCGACCCTGGCGGCGGTAGAGGCAGGCAAGAAAGTGCTGCTGGCTAACAAGGAAGCCCTGGTCATGTCGGGTGCCTTGTTCATGCAGGCCGTGCGACGCAGTGGCACGGTTCTGTTGCCGCTCGACAGTGAACACAATGCGATCTTTCAGTGTCTGCCGGGCAACTACGCGAACGGCCTGGACTCGGTGGGCGTACGTCGCGTCTTGCTGACCGCCTCCGGTGGTCCGTTTCGCGAAACCCCGCTGCCGGAGCTGGAACACGTTTCGCCCGAGCAGGCTTGCGCGCATCCGAACTGGTCCATGGGGCGCAAGATTTCTGTCGATTCCGCCAGCATGATGAACAAAGGGCTCGAACTGATCGAAGCCTGCTGGCTGTTCGATACTTCACCGTCGCGTATTGAGGTGGTGATTCATCCTCAAAGCGTCATCCACTCGATGGTGGATTACGTAGACGGTTCGGTCCTTGCGCAGTTGGGCAACCCTGACATGCGTACGCCGATTGCTCACGCGCTGGCTTGGCCAGAGCGCATCGATTCCGGGGTCGCGCCGCTCAACCTTTTCAGTGTCGGCCGCCTGGACTTCCAGGCCCCGGACGAAGAGCGCTTCCCATGCCTGCGTCTGGCGCGGCAAGCTGCCGAGGCGGGTGACAGTGCTCCTGCGGTGCTGAATGCTGCGAACGAAGTGGCGGTCGCGGCGTTTCTCGACCGGCGCATTCGCTTTCCGGAAATCGCGAGTATGATCGACGAGGTCTTGAACCTCGAATCCGTGATCGCGGTGAGCGAGCTGGAAACAGTGTTCGAAGTCGATGCCAGGGCTCGTGCGCTGGCTGAGCAGTGGCTGGGGCGCCATGGCCGTTAAGTCGCGCATGCCGCTTGCCACTGTGCCATCGTCGTGGGTCAGCGGTCGAAGCCCGGCCGCCTGCAACGTCAAACCGGTATCCGGAGAACAGCGATGAGTGCGCTTTATATGATTGTCGGCACCCTGATTGCCCTGGGTGTGCTGGTGACTTTTCACGAGTTTGGCCACTTTTGGGTGGCTCGGCGTTGTGGCGTCAAGGTGCTGCGCTTTTCGGTTGGCTTCGGCATGCCGTTAGTGCGCTGGCACGATCGTAAAGGCACCGAATATGTGGTCGCTGCCATCCCGTTGGGCGGCTACGTGAAGATGCTTGACGAGCGCGAAGGCGAAGTACCGCCCGAGCTGGTCCACCAGTCTTTCAATCGCAAGACCGTTTATCAGCGCATCGCCATCGTCATCGCAGGGCCGGTCGCCAATTTTTTGCTGGCCATCGTATTTTTCTGGGTACTGGCCATGCTGGGCAGTCAGCAAGTGCGTCCCGTCATTGGTGATGTGGAGGCGGGCAGCATCGCGGCGAAGGCGGGACTGATTTCCGGGCAGGAAATTGTATCTGTTGATGGCGAACCTACGACCGGTTGGTCGGCGGTCAATCTTCAGCTGGTCCGCCGCCTCGGCGAAACCGGCAGTATCGCGATCAAGGTTCGCGACCAGGGGTCCAGTGTCGACACCCCTCACACCCTCGTGCTGGATAACTGGCTGAAAGGTGCTGATGAGCCCGATCCCATTCGCTCACTGGGCCTTCGTCCATGGCGTCCGTCCTTGCCGCCTGTGCTGGCTGAGCTCGATCCAGCGGGACCTGCGCAGGCCGCTGGTCTGAAAACCGGCGACCGTTTGCTGACCCTCGATGGCCAGTCCGTCAACGACTGGCAGCAGGTTGTGGACTGGGTTCGGAAGCGTCCTGATACCCGGATTTTGCTGAGCGTTGAGCGCGACAGTGCAAAAATCGACGTGCCGGTCACATTGGTCGCCCGCGGAGAAGGCAAGGCGGCGATGGGGTATCTCGGCGCCGGGGTAAAAGGTATCGATTGGCCACCGGAAATGCTCCGCGAGGTCAGCTACGGCCCGGTGGCTGCCGTGGTAGAGGGCGCGCGACGCACGTGGACCATGAGCGTGCTGACCCTCGATTCGCTGAAGAAAATGTTGTTCGGCGAGCTCTCGGTAAAAAACTTGAGCGGACCGATAACCATTGCTAAAGTGGCGGGCGCTTCGGCCCAGTCAGGTGTCGGTGACTTCTTGAATTTCCTTGCTTATCTGAGCATAAGCCTGGGGGTTCTCAATTTGCTGCCCATTCCAGTGTTGGACGGGGGGCACTTGCTGTTTTATCTGATCGAGTGGGCGCGTGGTCGTCCACTGTCGGAAAAGGTGCAGGGCTGGGGGGTTCAGATCGGCATCAGTCTGGTGGTTGGAGTCATGTTGCTCGCGCTGGTCAACGATCTGGGACGCCTGTAAAAGCTACGCTGAATTGTGAATCTGCCGCATTTTGCGGCAGTTTGTTTATTGCCAGTTGGAATAAGAAAGGACTTCATGAAACGTCTGCTGCTAACTGCGGTTCTTGCCGTACTGATGATCGCCGAAGTTCACGCTGAGTCCTTCACTATCTCCGATATCCGTGTCAACGGCCTCCAGCGGGTGTCCGCCGGTAGTGTCTTTGGTGCGTTGCCGTTGAACGTGGGTGAACAGGCCGATGACGCGCGTCTTGTCGATGCCACACGAGCTCTGTTCAAAACCGGCTTTTTCCAAGACATCCAGTTGGGCCGTGAGGGCAACGTTCTCGTCATCACTGTCGTGGAGCGTCCGTCGGTGTCGAGCATCGAGATCGAAGGCAACAAGGCGATCACGACCGAAGACCTGATGAAGGGCCTGAAGCAGTCGGGTCTGGCCGAAGGCGAAATTTTCCAGCGGGCAACCCTCGAAGGCGTTCGTAACGAGCTGCAGCGTCAGTACGTGGCTCAAGGCCGTTATTCGGCAGAAGTCGCCACCGAAGTCGTTCCTCAACCGCGCAACCGTGTCGGTCTGAAGATCAACATCAACGAAGGTGCGGTCGCCGCGATCCAGCACATCAACGTGGTGGGCAATTCGGTTTTCAAAGAAGAAGACCTGACGGACCTGTTCGAACTGAAGACCACCAACTGGCTTTCCTTCTTCAAGAATGACGACAAGTACGCGCGTGAGAAACTCTCCGGCGACCTTGAACGTCTGCGTTCGTACTACCTCGATCGCGGCTATATCAACATGGATATCGCCTCGACTCAGGTCTCCATCACGCCTGACAAGAAAAGCGTGTACATCACCGTCAACATTCACGAAGGCGAGAAATACAGCGTCAAGTCGGTGAAGCTGAGCGGTGACCTCAAAGTGCCTGAAGACCAGGTCAAGTCGTTGCTGCTGGTCAAGCCAGGCCAAGTGTTCTCCCGCAAGGTGATGACCACGACGTCCGAGCTGATCACCCGTCGCCTGGGCAACGAGGGCTACACCTTTGCCAACGTCAACGGTGTGCCGACCCCGAATGATGAAGATCACACCGTTGATATCACGTTCGCGGTCGATCCGGGCAAGCGTGCTTACGTGAACCGCATCAACTTCCGTGGCAACACCAAAACCGCGGACGAAGTACTGCGTCGTGAAATGCGTCAGATGGAAGGCGGTTGGGCGTCCACTTACCTGATCGACCAGTCCAAGACTCGCCTTGATCGCTTGGGCTTCTTCAAGGAAGTGAACGTCGAGACACCAGCGGTGCCAGGCACCGACGATCAGGTCGATGTGAACTACGCCGTGGAAGAGCAGGCTTCCGGTTCGATCACCGCCAGTGTGGGCTTCGCGCAGAGCGCGGGTCTGATTCTGGGTGGTTCGATCAGCCAGAACAACTTCCTGGGTACGGGCAACAAGGTCAGCATCGGCTTGACCAAAAGTGAATACCAGACCCGCTACAACTTCAGCTATGTCGATCCGTACTTCACGCCTGACGGTGTGAGCCTGGGTTACAGCGCGTTCTATCGCAAAACCAACTACGATGACCTCGACGTCGACGTCGCGAGCTACTCGGTAGACAGCCTGGGCCTTGGCGTCAATATGGGCTACCCGATCAGTGAAACCTCGCGACTGAACTTCGGCCTGTCGGTGCAGAAGGACGAGATCAACACCGGTACCTACACCGTTGACGAAATTTTCGATTTCCTTGATAAGGAAGGCGACAACTTCACCAACTTCAAGGCCTCTGTGGGCTGGTCTGAATCCACGCTTAACAAGGGCACCTTGCCGACCCGTGGTCATTCCCAGAGTCTGACGCTGGAAACAACGATTCCGGGCAGCGATTTGTCGTTCTACAAACTCGATTATCGTGGTCAGTTGTTCCACCCGATCACCACCAACACGACCCTGCGTCTGCACTCGGAATTGGGTTACGGTGACGGCTATGGTTCGACATCCGGTCTTCCGTTCTACGAGAACTACTATGCCGGTGGTTTCAACTCGGTGCGTGGCTTCAAGGACAGTACCCTGGGTCCGCGCAGTACGCCGAGTAGCGGCAGTAAGCCAGGCACTGCGCTTGACCCGGATCAGGACCCGCTGCCGTTCGGCGGCAACGTCCTTGTCACCGGTGGTGCGGAGATTTTGTTCCCGCTGCCATTCATCAAGGATCAGCGTTCTTTGCGTACCTCGCTGTTTTGGGACGTGGGTAATGTCTTCGACACCAACTGCGGATCCGAGAAGTTCACGGTCAACAAAGAAAAAGTCGAATGTAACGGCCCCGACCTTTCCGGTCTGGCCAGCTCGGTCGGTGTCGGCGTGACCTGGGTTACCGCTTTGGGCCCACTGAGCTTCGCGTTGGCGATGCCGATCAAGAAGCCAGACGACAACACCGAAACCCAGATCTTCCAATTCTCTCTCGGTCAGACCTTCTAAGGGTCTGATCACTGATCACGACAACGGATTCTGTAGGAGTTACAACGTGCGTAAGTTGACCCAATTGGCACTGCTGGCAACCGTACTGGTCGCCGGTCCGGCATTCGCAGACATGAAGATCGCCGTTCTGAACTATCAGATGGCGTTGCTGGAGTCGGATGCGGCCAAGAAGTATGCAGTCGACGCTGAAAAGAAATTCGGCCCGCAACTGACCAAACTCAAAGCCCTTGAAAGCAGCGCCAAAGGTATCCAGGACCGTCTGGTCGCCGGTGGCGACAAAATGGCTCAGCCTGAGCGCGAGAAACTGGAACTGGACTTCAAGCAAAAAGCCCGTGACTTCCAGTTCCAGTCCAAAGAATTGAACGAAGCCAAGGCCGTGGCTGACCGCGACATGCTTAAACAGCTGAAGCCGAAACTGGATCAGGCTGTCGAGGAAGTCATCAAGAAAGGCGGTTTCGACCTGGTGTTCGAGCGCGGTGCCGTGATTGACGTCAAGCCTCAGTACGACGTGACTCGCCAAGTCATCGAGCGCATGAACCAGCTGAAGTAACTTCATGACAGCGACTATTACACTCGGCCATTTGGCCGAGTTCCTCGGTGCCACCTTACGTGGTCCGGCGGACAAAGAAATTACCGGGCTGGCCACTTTGCAGGAGGCCGGCCCCGGTCAGGTCAGCTTTCTGGCCAATCCTCAATATCGAAAATTCCTCGCGACCTCCCATGCCGCAGCCGTGCTGCTCAAGCCCGCGGATGCCGAAGGCTATGCAGGGGATGCGCTGCTGATCGCTGACCCATATTTGGCGTACGCGCGGATTTCCCACTTGTTCGATCCCAAACCGAAGGCTGCAGCCGGTATTCATCCTACGGCCATCGTGGCGCAAGACGCCGTGGTCGATCCGAGCGCCAGTGTAGGCCCGTATGTGGTCATCGAGAGCGGTGCGCGCATCGCAGCCGGTGTCACCCTCGGCGCCCATTGCTTCATCGGTGCGCGCAGCGTAATTGGCGAAGGTGGCTGGCTCGCGCCTCGGGTGACGCTGTACCACGATGTGCGGATCGGTCAACGGGTGGTGATTCAATCCGGCGCTGTGCTGGGCGGCGAGGGGTTTGGCTTCGCCAACGAGAAAGGCGTGTGGCAGAAGATCGCTCAGATCGGTGGCGTGACCATTGGCGACGATGTGGAGATTGGCGTGAACACTGCCATCGACCGCGGCGCCATGGACGACACCCGTATCGGCAATGGTGTGAAGCTGGATAACCAGATCCAGATCGCGCACAACGTTCAAGTGGGCGATCACACGGCAATGGCGGCCTGTGTCGGCATTTCCGGCAGCGCGAAGATCGGCAAACACTGTATGCTCGCCGGCGGCGTCGGGCTGGTCGGGCACATCGAGATTTGCGATGGCGTGTTCATTACGGGCATGACCATGGTCACCCGTTCGATCACGGAACCGGGTTCCTACTCTTCCGGCACCGCGATGCAGCCCGCCGCTGAATGGCGCAAAAGTGCAGCACGTATTCGCCATCTCGACGATATGTCGCGGCGATTGCAGCAGCTGGAAAAGATTGTCGAGGGCGTGACCTCAGGCGGTAAAGCGTCATCTGATGGCTGATACTTTTTTCTTATCAAGTGTGCAAAGCCGATAAACTGCCTCCTTGATTCGCTAGAGGAGTGCTGCGCATTCGTCGCGCACTCCCAATCTTTACTACAGGCTTCCTCTCGAAATGATGGACATCAACGAAATTCGCGAATATCTGCCCCACCGTTACCCGTTCCTGTTGGTGGATCGTGTGGTGAAGCTGGATGTTGAGAATAAGAGCATTCGTGCCTATAAGAATGTCAGCATCAACGAGCCGTTCTTTAACGGGCATTTTCCCGCGCACCCAATCATGCCGGGCGTGCTGATCATTGAAGCGATGGCTCAAGCGGCAGGCATCCTGGGTTTCAAAATGCTTGACGTCAAGCCTGCTGACGGCACTCTGTATTACTTCGTGGGCTCCGACAAGCTGCGCTTTCGTCAGCCCGTGCTGCCGGGCGACCAACTGATTCTTGAAGCCAAGTTCCTGAGCTGCAAGCGCCAGATCTGGAAGTTCGAATGCCAGGCGTCGGTAGATGGCAAGCCGGTGTGCTCCGCAGAAATCATCTGTGCGGAACGTAAGCTATGAGTTTGATTGACCCTCGCGCAATCATCGATCCGACGGCCGTGCTGGCCGACAATGTGGAGGTCGGCCCTTGGTCGATCGTCGGACCCGGTGTGGAAATTGGCGAGGGTACGGTGATCGGTCCACACGTGATTCTGCGAGGGCCTACCACTATCGGTAAGCACAACCACATCTACCAGTTTTCCTCGGTGGGTGAGGATACGCCGGATCTCAAGTACAAGGGCGAAGCGACGCGGCTGGTCATTGGCGATCACAACGTCATCCGCGAAGGCGTCACGATTCACCGCGGCACCATACAGGACCGCGCCGAGACCACGATTGGCGACCACAACCTGATCATGGCTTACGCACACATCGGTCACGACAGCGTCATTGGCAATCACTGCATCCTGGTCAATAACACGGCATTGGCGGGCCATGTGCATGTGGCTGACTGGGCGATCCTCTCCGGGTTCACGTTGGTGCATCAGTATTGCCACATTGGCGCCCACAGTTTTTCCGGCATGGGTACCGCAATCGGCAAGGACGTCCCAGCGTTCGTCACCGTGTTCGGCAACCCGGCAGAAGCCCGCAGCATGAACTTCGAAGGCATGCGTCGTCGCGGTTTCTCGGAAGACTCCATCCATGCGCTGCGTCGCGCCTACAAGACGGTGTACCGTCATGGACTGACCGTCGAGCAAGCCGTGGTCGAACTGGCTGAACCTGCTGCCCAATTCCCGGAAGTCGCATTGTTTCTTGAGTCCATCCAGAACTCGACCCGCGGCATCACCCGTTAATCATGGGGGCCTTGCGAATCGCGCTGGTCGCCGGGGAAGCTTCCGGCGACATTCTGGGTTCGGGGCTGATGCGTGCCATCAAGGCGCGTCAGCCGGATGCGCAGTTCATCGGCGTGGGCGGTCCGCTCATGGAGGCCGAGGGCATGACGTCGTACTTTCCCATGGAGCGCCTGTCGGTCATGGGGCTGGTGGAAGTCTTGGGTCGTCTCAAGGAGCTGCTGGCACGGCGCAAGCTGTTGATCCAGACTTTGATCGATGAACGGCCCGATGTCTTCATCGGCATCGACGCCCCGGATTTCACCCTTAACATCGAACTCAAACTGCGTCAGGCCGGGATCAAAACCGTGCACTACGTCAGCCCGTCCGTGTGGGCGTGGCGTCAAAAGCGTGTGTTGAAGATTCGCCAAGGGTGTGACCTGATGCTGACGTTGCTGCCCTTCGAAGCGCGTTTCTATGAAGAACAGGGCGTGCCCGTGCGTTTCGTCGGCCATCCCCTCGCCGACACCATTCCCCTCGAAGCTGATCGCGTGGCTGCGCGCCTTCAGCTGGGGCTGGTTGAAGGGCCTGTCGTGGCACTGATGCCGGGCAGTCGAGGGGGAGAAGTGGGGCGATTGGGGGCGCTGTTTTTCGACACGGCCGAACGTTTGCTCGCCCAGCGCCCCAACCTGCGTTTTGTGCTGCCGTGCGCGAGCCCTCAACGGCGCGCCCAGATCGAGCAATTGTTGCAGGGGCGCGATCTGCCGCTGACACTGCTCGACGGCCGCTCGCATTTGGCGCTGGCTGCCTGTGATGCGGTATTGATTGCATCCGGCACCGCCACGCTGGAAGCGCTGTTGTACAAACGACCGATGGTGGTTGCCTATCGTCTGGCGCCGCTGACTTACTGGATACTCAAGCGAATGGTGAAGAGTCCGTACGTGTCGCTGCCGAACCTGTTGGCCCAGCGTTTGCTGGTCCCGGAGCTTCTGCAGGATGCAGCGACCGCCGACGCCCTGGCGCGCACACTGTTGCCGTTGCTCGACAACGGCGCAGAGCAGACCGCTGGCTTCGACGAGATTCACCGGACCTTGCGTCGTGATGCGTCCAATCAGGCTGCCGAGGCGGTACTGACCCTGATTGGCGCGTTGCCTTCACAATGAGCCTGTCAACCATGCAAATGGGTCTGGATTTCAACCTGGTCGAGGATCTTGTCGCCGGTGTCGATGAGGTGGGCCGTGGCCCGCTGTGCGGCGCCGTGGTGACGGCTGCAGTGATTCTCGACCCCAAACGCCCCATTCTGGGTCTGAACGACTCGAAAAAACTGACCGAAGCCAAGCGCGAGAAACTCTTCGACGAGATTTGCGAAAAGGCTTTGTGCTGGCACATCGCACGGGCCGAGGTCGAAGAAATCGACCGGCTGAACATCCTGCACGCCACGATGTTGGCCATGAAGCGTGCGGTCGAGGGCCTGCTCATCACCCCGAAACTGGCTCTGATCGACGGCAATCGATGCCCCCAATTGTCGGTGCCGAGCGCGCCGGTCATCCAAGGGGATGCGCAGGTGCCCGCTATCGCCGCGGCGTCGATACTCGCGAAGGTCAGCCGCGATCGAGAAATGGCTGCCATGGAATCGGTGTATCCGGGGTATGGCATCGGGGGCCATAAGGGGTACCCGACACCGGTGCATCTGGAGGCGCTGTCGCGACTGGGGCCGACGCCCATCCATCGCCGCTCGTTCGCTCCGGTGCGTGCAGCCTATGAAGCGCGGGCAATGATGGTTGCTTCACTCAGCACCCCGTCAAACCCCATGTGGGAGTGAGCTTGCTCACAAGACTGCACTCCCGACAACAAAGATGTATTACTCAATCGGACCCCATCGGGAGTATGCCCACTCCCGCAGGTAATTCGTCCATCGTAAACGTGATGATTGCCAAAGTTAGTTGAGAGGCCGGTACAATCCGGCCTTTGTTTTCTGTGCGCTATAGGATCACCCATGTCGGCTTCTTTCGTTCATCTGCGCATGCACACCGAATATTCGCTGGTCGATGGGCTGGTGCGGGTCAAGCCGCTGGTCAAAGCGCTGACCGCCATGAACATGCCTGCGGTGGCGGTGACTGATCAGAACAACCTGTGCTCGCTGGTCAAGTTCTACAAGACCGCCATGGGCGCCGGCATCAAACCGATCTGCGGCGCCGACATCTGGCTGGCGGGCCGCGATAAGGATGCGCCGCTCAGTCGCTTGAGCCTGTTGGTGATGAATCCCAAAGGCTACCTGAACCTCACCGAACTGATTTCTCGCGGCTTCATGGATGGCCAGCGCAACGGGTTGGTGGTCATTGAGCGCGAGTGGGTGGCTGAGGCCAATGAAGGGCTGATCGCTCTCTCGGCGGCCAAGGAAGGCGAGATCGGCATGGCGCTGCTCGGCGGCAATCCTGCCGAGGCCGACGAGCTGCTCAAGGAGTGGGTGTCGGTATTCCAGGATCGGTTCTACATCGAGATTCAGCGTACTAACCGTGTCAATGACGAAGAGCACCTGCACGCCGCCGTTGCCCTGGCCGACCGGCATAGTGTGCCGCTCGTGGCGACCAACGATGTGCGCTTTATCAAGCAGGAAGATTTCGAAGCCCACGAAACCCGCGTGTGCATCGGTGAAGGCCGAGCGCTGGACGACCCGCGCCGTTCGCACAATTACAGCGATCAGCAGTACCTCAAAAGTGCCGAGGAAATGGCCGAGCTGTTCAGCGACCTGCCCGATGCGCTGCAAAACACCGTCGAAATCGCCAAGCGTTGCAATATCGACGTACGGCTCGGCAAGCATTTCCTGCCCAACTTCCCAATTCCCGATGGCCTGACCATAGACGAATACTTCCGCAAGGTTTCGTTCGAGGGCTTGGAGGAGCGTCTGGCGGTGTTGTGGCCCAAGGACACCACACCGGATTACGAGGCCAAGCGGCAGGTCTACGTCGACCGGCTGAATTTCGAGCTGGATATCATCATCCAGATGGGGTTCCCCGGTTACTTCCTGATCGTGATGGACTTCATTCAGTGGGCCAAGAACAATGGCGTGCCGGTGGGCCCGGGCCGGGGGTCGGGTGCCGGCTCACTGGTGGCTTATGTGCAGAAGATCACCGACCTCGACCCGTTGGCCTACGACCTGCTGTTCGAACGTTTTCTGAACCCCGAACGGGTCTCGATGCCCGACTTTGACGTCGACTTCTGCATGGACGGTCGCGACCGCGTGATCGAATACGTGGCTGATAAATATGGTCGCAACGCGGTGAGCCAGATCATCACCTTCGGCTCGATGGCGGCCAAGGCGGTGGTCCGCGACGTGGCGCGTGCCCAGGGCAAATCCTTCGGTCTGGCGGATCGTCTGTCGAAGATGATTCCGTTCGAAGTCGGCATGACGCTGGAAAAGGCTTACGAGCAAGAGGAAATCCTGCGTGACTTCCTCAAGACCGATGAGGAAGGCGCCGAGATCTGGGAGATGGCGCGCAAGCTCGAAGGCGTGGTGCGTAACGTCGGTAAACACGCCGGTGGTGTGGTGATCGCGCCGACCAAACTGACCGATTTCGCCGCTATCTATTGCGACGAGGAAGGCAGCGGTCTGGTGACCCAGTACGACAAGGACGACGTCGAGGCAGCGGGCCTGGTGAAGTTCGACTTCCTTGGCCTGCGAACGCTGACGATCATCGATTGGGCGATGAAGACCATCAACCGCGATCGGGCAAAGGTCGGCGAGGAGCCGCTCGACATCGCGTTCATCCCATTGGACGACGCGCCCACCTACGACTTGCTGCAGAAAGCCGAAACCACGGCGGTGTTCCAGCTTGAATCCCGGGGCATGAAAGAGCTCATCAAAAAGCTCAAGCCCGACTGCCTCGAAGACCTGATCGCACTGGTGGCACTGTTCCGCCCCGGCCCGCTTCAGTCCGGCATGGTGGACGACTTCATCAACCGCAAACATGGTCGCGCTGAACTGGCGTATCCGCATCCCGACTATCAGTACGAAGGGCTGAAGCCCGTACTGGCGCCGACGTACGGCATCATCCTGTATCAAGAACAAGTGATGCAGATTGCTCAGGTCATGGCCGGCTATACCCTCGGCGGCGCGGACATGCTGCGTCGCGCCATGGGTAAAAAGAAACCCGAAGAAATGGCCAAGCAGCGCGGCGGTTTCATCGAGGGTTGTGCGAGCAATGGCATTGATGCCGATCTGGCGGGCAACATCTTTGACCTCGTGGAAAAGTTCGCGGGCTACGGCTTCAACAAATCCCACTCAGCGGCATACGGCCTGGTGTCGTACCAGACGGCGTGGTTGAAGAAGCATTACCCCGCGCCGTTCATGGCGGCGGTGCTGTCAGCGGACATGCACAACACCGACAAGGTCGTGACCTTGATCGAAGAAGTGCGGACCATGAAGCTGCGCCTCGACGCGCCGGACGTGAACAACTCCGAATTCAAATTCACCGTGAACGACGAAGGCCGCATCGTGTATGGCCTCGGCGCGATCAAGGGCGTGGGCGAAGGTCCGGTGGAGGCAATCACCGAAGCGCGTCAGGCTGGCCCGTTCAAGGATCTGTTCGATTTTTGCGAGCGCATCGACCTCAAACGAGTCAACAAACGGACGCTGGGCGGCCTGATCAGCAGTGGAGCGCTGGACCGTTTAGGGCCGTTTTTCTACGACGAGCCGAAGCAATATCAGGCCAACATCGACCGCAATCGCGGTGTGTTGCTGGCTGCGCTGGAGGAGGCGATTCAATCGGCCGAGCAGACGGCGCGCAGCCACGACAGCGGGCATGCGGACCTGTTTGGCGGCCTCTTCGTCGAGCCCGATGCCGATGTTTATGCGAACCATCGCGGGGCCAAAGAGGTCACTCTCAAAGAACGCCTGCGCGGAGAGAAGGAAACCCTGGGCCTGTACCTCACCGGTCACCCGATCGATGAGTACGAAGGCGAGATTCGCCGTTTCGCCCGCCAGCGGATCGTTGATCTGAAGCCGGCCCGGGACACCCAGACGGTTGCCGGTCTGATCATCGCGTTGCGCGTGATGAAGAACAAAAAGGGCGACAAGATGGGGTTCATCACCCTTGACGACCGCTCGGGCCGTATCGAAGCGTCGTTGTTCGCAGACTCGTTCCAGGCGGCTCAGTCGCTGTTGCAGACCGATGCGATGGTGGTCGTGGAGGGCGAAGTCAGCTCTGACGATTTCTCCGGCGGCTTGCGGTTGCGGGCCAAGCGGGTCATGAGTCTGGAGGAAGCGCGGACCGGCCTGGCGGAGAGCTTGCGCCTGACTGTACGTAGCGAGGCGCTGAAAGGCGACCGTCTACGCTGGCTCGGCGACCTGTGCAAGAAACACCGGGGTGCGTGTCCGATCACGCTCGATTACACGGGGCAGGAGGCCAGGGCGTTGCTGCAGTTTGGCGAGGCGTGGCGAATCGATCCCGCAGACAGCCTGATTCAGGCGCTGCGTGACCAGTTCGGACGTGAGAACGTCTTCCTGCAGTATCGGTGAACACTGACACCCGAATTTTTACACTCGACACTTTAAACTCGACCCTTATACGCCACATCCTTTAAGGTATGGCGTTTACGGATCAACCGGCCGGCCTCTTGGCCGTCGACCCAAGACGGATGCCTATGAACCCGAATTTTCTGGATTTCGAACAGCCGATTGCTGACCTGCAAGCCAAAATTGAAGAGCTGCGACTGGTAGGCAATGACAACTCGCTGAACATCGGCGATGAAATCTCTCGACTGCAAGAGAAGAGCAGCACGCTCACCGAAAGCATTTTCGGCAACCTGACCAGTTGGCAGATCGCGCGCATGGCGCGTCATCCGCGTCGTCCGTACACCCTGGACTACATCGAGCATATTTTCACCGAGTTCGACGAACTCCACGGTGATCGCCACTTCTCCGACGACGCCGCTATTGTGGGCGGCATCGCCCGCCTGGACGACAATCCGGTGATGGTGATCGGTCATCAGAAAGGCCGTGAAGTGCGCGAGAAAGTGCGGCGCAATTTTGGTATGCCGCGTCCTGAAGGCTACCGTAAAGCGTGCCGACTGATGGAAATGGCCGAGCGCTTCAAGATGCCGATCCTCACGTTCATCGACACGCCGGGCGCGTACCCTGGCATCGATGCCGAAGAGCGCAACCAGAGCGAAGCGATTGCCTGGAACCTGCGGGTGATGGCGCGTCTTAAGACGCCAATCATCGCGACCGTGATCGGTGAGGGGGGCTCGGGCGGTGCATTGGCGATTGGTGTGTGCGACCAACTGAACATGCTGCAATATTCCACTTACGCCGTGATTTCGCCGGAAGGCTGCGCCTCCATTCTGTGGAAAACCGCCGAAAAGGCGCCGGACGCTGCCGAAGCCATGGGCATCACGGCTGAACGCTTGAAAGGTCTGGGCATCGTTGACAAAGTCATCAACGAGCCGCTGGGTGGCGCGCACCGTGATCCGGCAGGGGCTTCGGCTGCCATCCGCGACGCATTGAGCAGCCAGTTGGCGATGCTCAAGAAATTCAACATCGACGAATTGTTGGCGCGTCGCTATGACCGCCTCATGAGCTACGGCGTCTGATCGGTGCTGTTTTAACGTGGCATCGTTCGAGGTCCGGTGAGCTAACGCGGGGTTTACCAGCATGAGCAAGCCGGACACGTTCAAGAAAGACTTCACTGATCGTCTGCTGTCGCGCCTGGCTCCTTGGCGCGACGCATCCGGCTGGCGCATCGCCTTCTCAGGTGGACTTGATTCCACCGTTCTGCTTCACGCCTTGGCCGAGCTTTCCCGCCAGCAACGTTTCCCCCCTCTGAGCGCTATACACGTCCATCATGGCCTGCAGGCTGTAGCGGCGTCGTGGCCGGGACATTGCCGTCAAGTCTGTCAGATCCTGGGCGTGCCGTTGCAGGTCATTGACGTTCAGGTCAGGCCCGGCGCCAGTCTCGAACAGGCCGCGCGGAATGCGCGGTACGAGGCGTTCGAGCACAGCTTGCAGGCGGGTGAAATACTGCTTACTGCCCAACACCGTGACGATCAAGCGGAAACCCTGATGTTTCGCCTGTTGCGCGGTGCCGGGGTGCGAGGGTTGGCCGCCATGCCGCCGCAGCGCACAGTGGGTAAAGGCGAGATCTTCAGGCCGTTACTGGATGAGCCCCGTGCCGTGCTAGAGCGTTATGCCCGAGACGAAGGCCTGAGCTGGATCGAAGACCCCAGCAACAAAGACAGCCGTTTTTCCCGCAATTACCTGCGCAATCATGTTCTGCCAATGCTGACTGCACGCTGGCCTCAAGCGACGGCGAGCATGGCCCGCAGTGCGGCGCATCTGGCCGAAGCCCAAGGCTTGCTCGACGAGTTGGCGATGCAAGATCTGGCGTCTGCCGACACCCCTTGCTCTTGGCCTTGGCTGGCACTGCCGTCACTGGAGTTGGCCCCGCTTGAAGGGTTGTCATCGGCACGTCAGCGAAACGCCTTACGTTACTGGCTGAATCCGCTGACACGTCTTCCCGACAGTGATCACTGGGCGGGGTGGGATTCCCTGCGTGATGCGGGGCCGGATGGCCGACCCATCTGGCGTCTGGCAGAGGGGCAACTGCATCGGGCGGAAGGGCGAATCTGGTGGTTGTCGGGCATCTGGCTCAAGGACGTCGCCGGATCTCAGCACTGGTCCACGGCATCGCAGCCCTTGCATCTGCCAGGCAACGGCATGTTGCGTATTTTGGGCGACATCCCTCGCGGCGGGTTGCACGTGCATTACCGGCGGGGTGGCGAGGTGCTGAATATGCCTGACCGCGGGCGTCGCGACCTCAAGCGATTGCTCAACGAAAAAGGCGTGCCGGTGTTTCTGCGCGGCCGATTGCCGCTGTTGTATCGCGGCGAACAATTGCTGGCCGTGGCCAACTTGCCGGGGCTCGACGCTGACCCCCGTGGCGACTGGCGATTGCATTGGCAGCCACCGACGAATGACCACAGTTTGAGATGAGAGCCTGTTTCCGGTAGACTACGCTCCCTTCTTGATACAGCTTATGTCGGCCCTTTCGGAACGACGTGAGTTGCCGATGACCAGCCAGTCTTTACTGGGCGATTCTCTAAATGTGGCGAGCAATGGACAGGTCCGGATTCGGCCAGTCACTTTCAGCGCAGCAGTTTCAGGAATGCACGGTGAAACATGCAGGTCATCGGGGGCTTCGGCCTTCCTTCGCTTTCCCCGGCGGCTCTGACCGCTTTAACGCAGACTTCTAGGGTTTTTCATGACGCGCTACATCTTCGTCACGGGCGGTGTTGTTTCTTCATTGGGGAAAGGCATTGCCTCGGCTTCATTGGCGGCCATCCTGGAGGCGAGGGGACTTAAGGTCACCATGCTCAAGCTGGACCCGTACATCAACGTCGACCCGGGCACCATGAGCCCGTTCCAGCACGGTGAGGTGTTCGTCACCCACGACGGCGCCGAGACCGACCTGGACCTGGGTCACTACGAGCGTTTCATTCGCACCACCATGACCCAGAACAATAACTTCACCACTGGCCGTGTGTACGAACACGTCCTGCGCAAAGAGCGCCGTGGTGATTATCTGGGCGCGACCATTCAGGTGATCCCGCACATCACCGACGAAATCAAGCGTCGCATCATCAAAGGCGCTGGCGATGCCGACGTGGCCATGGTCGAGATCGGCGGTACCGTTGGCGACATCGAGTCGCAACCGTTCCTCGAAGCCATCCGCCAGTTGCGTTTCGAAGTCGGCGCCAAGCGCGCGATGCTCATGCACCTGACGCTGGTTCCATACATCGCCACCGCTGGCGAGACCAAGACCAAGCCGACTCAGCACTCCGTCAAGGAATTGCGCTCCATCGGCCTGCAACCAGACGTCCTGGTCTGCCGCTCCGATCACCCGATCGACGTGTCGTCGCGTCGCAAGATCGCGCAGTTCACCAACGTCGAAGAGCGCGCAGTGATCGCGCTGGAAGACGCCGACACCATCTACAAGATCCCGGGCATCCTGCATTCTCAGGGCCTGGATGATTTCGTAGTCGAGCGCTTCGGTCTGCAGTGCAACAGCGCCGACTTGTCCGAGTGGGACAAGGTCGTCGATGCCAAGCTGAACCCGGAACATGAAGTCACCATCGCGATGGTCGGCAAGTACATGGAGCTGCTGGATGCGTACAAGTCGCTGATCGAAGCGATGAGCCACGCAGGCATCAGCAACCGTACGAAGGTCAACCTGCGTTATATCGATTCCGAAGACATCGAAAATCAAGGCACCGGCCTGCTGGAAGGCGTGGACGCGATTCTGGTGCCAGGCGGCTTTGGTCTGCGTGGTGTCGAAGGCAAGATCACGGCGGTTCAGTTCGCCCGCGAAAACAAGGTGCCTTATTTGGGTATCTGCCTTGGCATGCAAGTGGCGGTCATCGAGTTCGCGCGTAATGTGCTGGGCTGGAAAGACGCCAACTCCACCGAGTTTGATCGCAGCAGCCCGCACCCCGTGGTCGGTCTGATCACCGAGTGGGAAGACGCCACCGGTGCTGTCGAAACACGGACTGAGACCTCAGACCTGGGTGGCACCATGCGTCTTGGCGCGCAGGAGTGCCTGTTGGAACCGGGCTCCCTGGTGCACGATTGCTACGCCAACGACACCATTGTCGAACGTCATCGCCATCGTTATGAAGTGAACAACAAGCTGCTGCCGCAACTGATCGAAGCCGGTCTGAAAGTGTCGGGCCGTTCAGGTGATGGCGCGCTGGTAGAAGTGGTCGAGTCTCAAGACCACCCATGGTTCGTGGCCTGCCAGTTCCACCCTGAGTTCACCTCCACCCCGCGCGACGGCCACCCGCTGTTCAGTGGTTTCGTCAAAGCTGCGCTCGCTCAGCACCAGAAGAACGCCTGATAGGGAATTCATTACATGGCACAGAAAATCATCCGTGTGGGCTCCATCGACATCGCCAACGACAAGCCTATGGTGCTGTTCGGTGGCATGAATGTCTTGGAATCGCGGGACATGGCCATGCAGGTCTGTGAAGAATACGTGCGGGTCACCCAGAAACTGGGCATCCCTTACGTGTTCAAGGCCAGTTTCGACAAAGCCAATCGGTCTTCCGTGACCTCGTATCGCGGCCCCGGCCTGGAAGCGGGGATGCGCATTTTCGAAGAGATCAAAAGCACCTTTGGCGTGCCAGTGATTACCGACGTGCATGAGCCGCATCAGGCGGCGACCGTGGCGGAAGTCTGCGACATCATTCAGCTGCCGGCCTTTCTGTCCCGTCAGACCGATCTGGTCGTGGCGATGGCCAAGACCGGTGCCGTGATCAACATCAAGAAAGCCCAGTTCCTCGCGCCTCAGGAAATGAAACACATCCTGACCAAGTGCGAGGAAGCCGGTAACGACCAGTTGATCCTGTGCGAGCGTGGTTCGAGCTTCGGCTACAACAACCTTGTCGTCGATATGCTCGGCTTTGGCATCATGAAAGCCTTCGAATACCCGGTGTTCTTCGACGTGACCCACGCGCTGCAAATGCCGGGTGGGCGTTCGGATTCCGCCGGTGGCCGTCGTGCCCAAGTGACCGATCTGGCCAAAGCCGGCATCAGTCAGGGCTTGGCGGGTCTGTTCCTCGAAGCGCATCCGGACCCGGACAATGCCAAGTGCGACGGCCCGTGCGCCTTACGGCTGAACAAGCTGGAGCCGTTCCTGACCCAACTCAAGGCGCTCGATGATCTGGTCAAGAGCTTCCCGACTGTAGAAACGGCGTAAAACCCGCTTCTCGGGCACGATGCCCTCCGGTACAGTGCCGCTCGTTTCTTTCCCGACCAACGGGTCGGGAAAATCTGTCATCCCGGGCCTGCCCGCTGTCTAGTGCCCGGGGCGCCAGTCGTTTTTCCCAGCTGCGTCGTTTTCTTCAATCTTGGAGTGTTAACAACAATGGCAAAAATCGTCGACATCAAAGGTCGTGAAGTTCTCGACTCCCGTGGTAATCCCACCGTGGAAGCAGATGTGCTCCTCGACAACGGCATCATCGGCAGTGCGTGCGCGCCGTCCGGTGCTTCCACCGGCTCGCGTGAAGCACTTGAGCTGCGTGATGGCGACAAAAGCCGTTACATGGGCAAGGGCGTTCTGAAAGCTGTGGCCAATATCAATGGCCCGATCCGCGATTTGCTGTTGGGCAAAGACCCGGTTGATCAGAAGGCGCTGGATCACGCGATGATCGCGCTCGACGGCACCGAAAACAAAGCGAGCCTGGGTGCCAACGCCATCCTCGCAGTGTCGCTGGCCGCTGCCAAAGCCGCTGCCCAGGACCAGGACCTGCCGTTGTACGCGCACATCGCCAACCTGAACGGCACACCGGGTGTCTACTCGATGCCGGTCCCGATGATGAACATCATCAACGGTGGCGAGCACGCTGATAACAACATCGACATTCAGGAGTTCATGGTTCAACCGGTTGGTGCCAAGACCTTCTCCGAAGGCTTGCGCTGGGGCACCGAGATTTTCCACCACCTCAAAGCCGTGCTGAAGGCCCGTGGCCTGAACACTGCCGTGGGTGACGAAGGTGGTTTTGCGCCGAACCTGAACTCCAACGCTGACGCTCTCGACGCCATTGCTGAAGCCGTGAAAAACGCCGGTTACACGCTGGGCACTGACGTGACCCTGGCACTGGACTGCGCGGCGAGCGAATTCTACAAGAACGGCAAATACACCTTGAGCGAAGAAGGCGAGTACGACTCCGCCGGTTTCGCCGACTACCTGGCCGACCTGGTTAGCAAGCACCCGATCATCTCCATTGAAGACGGTCTGGACGAGTCCGACTGGGACGGCTGGAAGATCCTTACCGATAAAATCGGCGACAAGATCCAGTTGGTGGGCGACGACCTTTTCGTGACCAACACCAAGATCCTGAAAGAAGGCATCGAGAAGAAAATCGGTAACTCGATCCTGATCAAGTTCAACCAGATCGGCACCCTGACCGAAACGCTGGAAGCCATCCAGATGGCCAAGGCAGCGGGTTACACCGCTGTGATTTCGCACCGTTCCGGCGAAACCGAAGATTCGACCATTGCCGACCTGGCCGTGGGCACCTCTGCCGGTCAGATCAAAACCGGTTCCCTCAGCCGTTCCGATCGTATCGCCAAGTACAACCAACTGCTGCGCATCGAAGAGCAGTTGGGCGCCAAAGCGGTCTATCGTGGTCGCGGTGAGTTTCGCGGCTGATTGCAAGATGGTAAAAAGGCAGCAGGCGCTGTAGGGGAATTCGCTAAAAGCGTTTTATCCTGACGTCCTGATCCATGAGCCCGGTGACCGCCGGGCTCTTGGGCATTTGAAATGGTCGGTTTTGCTGTCTTTCTCCACCGGGTAACAGATATTCACAATGCGCAGTCCCAACTGGTTGTTCCTCGTTCTGCTCTTGCTGCTCGCTGGTTTGCAATACCGCCTTTGGGTGGGTAACGGCAGCCTTGCGCAGGTGGCCAGTCTGACCCAGCAAATTGCTGATCAACATGCCGAAAACGATGCCTTGCTCGAGCGTAACCGAGTATTGGATGCGGAAGTGCTGGAGCTGAAGAAAGGCCTGGAAACCGTTGAAGAACGTGCCCGCCACGAGCTGGGCATGGTCAAGGACGGCGAGACCCTTTATCAGTTGGCACAGTGACGTCCCTGTAAATGACTCAATCCCTTCCTGCCTTTTGGGCAGTGATTCCCGCAGCGGGCGTTGGTGCGCGCATGGCGGCAGACCGTCCCAAGCAGTACTTGCAGCTCGGCGGCCTCACAATTCTCGAACACAGCCTGCTTTGTTTCCTCGATCATCCCCGGCTCAAGGGGCTGGTGATCAGTCTGGCTGCGGACGACCCATATTGGCCCACATTGCCCTGCGCGCTGGACACCCGAATCCAGCAGGTCGCAGGTGGCAAGGAACGGGCGGACTCAGTGCTCAACGCGTTGTTGCATCTGCACGCCAGCGGCGCGGACGACAACGACTGGGTGCTGGTCCACGACGCGGCGCGCCCGAATCTGGCGCGCTCGGATCTGGACAATCTGCTCACCCAACTGGCCGATGACCCGGTCGGTGGGCTGCTGGCGGTCCCGGCCAAAGACACCCTCAAGCGCGCCGATGCCAATGGCCGAGTGACAGAAACCGTCGATCGCAGCCTCATCTGGCAGGCCTACACGCCGCAGATGTTTCGACTCGGCGCGTTGCACCGGGCGCTGGCGGACAGTCTGGTCTCCAATGTATCGATCACCGATGAAGCCTCGGCCATCGAATGGGCGGGACAATCGCCACGGTTGATCGAAGGTCGGGCTGACAACATCAAGGTCACCCGCCCGGAGGATCTGGAGTGGTTGCGGCAGCGGCGGGGTGATTCTTCCCGCTGAACAGGACCGTGATCATTGCCGGTTGCATGTGCAGATGCCTGTAGGAGCGTGGGTTGTCCCGCGATCGGCTGCGAAGCAGTCGTCAAACCAGGCGCATTGGCCGTACCAGATACACCGCGCTTGCAGGATTTACGACGACTCCGTCGCCGATCGCGGGACAAGCCACGCTCCTACAGCGTTCGGTCGATCCTTATCGATACTCCGGCCGCAACGCCAACCCCCTCTTCAAATAATCCACCAGCTTCCTGACTTTCGGCGACAAGTGCCGTTGTTGCGGATACAGCCCCCAGACCGCTGTATTCGGCGGCTGGTGCGCGTCGAGCAGCGAAATCAGCGCCCCGTTTTTCAGGTGTTCGAGTACGTAATAGTCCGGCAACTGGCATAACCCCATTCCCCGTAATGCAGCATCCAGCACCGCCTGGCCACTGTTACAGCGCCAGTTTCCCTGCACCCGTTGGGAAAATTCCTTCCCGTTCTGTTGCAACAACCAGCTGTCGGAGCTGCCGACGAGGCAGTTGTGACGGTTCAGTTCCGACAGGCTGTGTGGCCGGCCATAGCGCTCTATATAAGAAGGAGAAGCGCACAGGTACATGCGTCGCGGGGCGAGCCGCGTGGCCACCAGTCTTGATTCCTGCAAACGGCCGAGGCGTATCGCCAGATCCATCCCTTCATGCACCAGGTCCAGCATGTTGTTGGTCAGCTCGATGTCGACCCGCAGCTGTGGATATTCCTCCATGAAGCGGGTGACCAGGGGCGCGATAAAACGCTCGCCATACGCGACGGCACAGGTCATGCGCAGCAGGCCCTTGGGCTCACTGGTCAGATCGCCCACCGCGCGTAAGGCTTCTTCACGCCCGTCCTGCAAACGTTGGCAGTGGTGCAAGAACGTCTGGCCGGCTTCGGTCAACGCGACTTTGCGCGTACTCCGATATAAAAGCCGTGTTTGCAGCCGCTCTTCTAGCCGCGCGATCTGCCGACTGATGTGCGAAGAAGACACGCCCATCCGTTCGGCAGCGGCGGTGAACTGCCCGCATTCCGCCACCGCAACGAACTCATCCAGCCCTTCCCAGCGATTGATGTACATGATTATCCCTGTACGGCATTAATGTTTTGCTTTTGCGTGGATTATTCATCAAACAGCACTGGTTTACACTGCGGGTTCGTTTTTACTTCGCTGGAGAAGATCATGATCAAGTCCCGTGCTGCCGTTGCATTCGGTCCCAATCAACCGCTGCAAATCGTCGAGGTCGACGTTGAGGCGCCGAAGGCAGGCGAGGTTTTGATCCGGACCATCGCGTCTGGCGTGTGTCACACCGACGCCTACACGCTCTCGGGCGCCGATTCCGAAGGCGTGTTCCCCTGCATTTTGGGCCATGAAGGTGGCGGTATTGTCGAAGCCGTGGGCGAAGGTGTGACGTCCGTGGCCGTGGGTGACCATGTCATTCCGCTGTACACCGCTGAATGCCGCGAGTGCAAATTCTGCAAATCCGGCAAGACCAACCTCTGCCAGAAGGTCCGTGCCACCCAGGGCAAAGGCCTGATGCCGGATGGGACCAGCCGCTTCAGCTACAACGGCGAACCTGTCTATCACTACATGGGCTGCTCGACGTTCTCCGAATACACCGTCGTGGCGGAAGTCTCGCTGGCGAAAATCCCGAAAGAAGCCCCGTTGGAGAAGGTTTGCCTGCTGGGTTGCGGGGTGACCACCGGCATCGGCGCTGTCCTCAACACGGCCAAAGTGGAAGAAGGGGCGACCGTGGCGATTTTTGGTCTCGGTGGCATCGGCCTGGCGGCTATCATCGGGGCAAAAATGGCCAAGGCCTCGCGCATCATCGCCATCGACATCAACCCGTCGAAATTCGACGTAGCCCGCGAACTGGGTGCCACTGACTTCGTCAACCCGAAAGACCACACCAAGCCGATTCAGGACGTGATCGTCGAACTGACCGATGGCGGCGTCGATTACAGCTTCGAGTGCATCGGCAACGTCAACCTGATGCGTGCGGCGCTGGAGTGCTGCCATAAAGGATGGGGCGAGTCGGTCATCATCGGTGTTGCGCCGGCCGGTCAGGAAATCGCCACCCGTCCGTTTCAACTGGTCACCGGCCGCGTCTGGCGCGGTTCGGCATTCGGCGGCGTCAAAGGCCGCACCGAGCTGCCGAGCTATGTCGAAAAAGCCCAGAAAGGCGAAATCCCGCTGGACACCTTCATCACCCACACCATGGGCCTGGACAAGATCAACGAAGCGTTCGACCTGATGCACGAAGGCAAAAGCATTCGCTCTGTCATCCATTTCTAAGTAGCAGCTTCAAGTGTCGAGCTGCAAGCTGCAAGAAGGCGCGCCATTGCCCCACTTGCAGCTTGTGGCTTGTGGCTCGCAGCTGGCGGGAGGAACGACCGATGGGTCTGGAAAATATTTCGTGCCAGAAGAGCTTCGGCGGCTGGCATAAACGCTACAAGCATCATTCCGATGTTCTGGGTTGCGACATGGTGTTTGCGGTCTATCTGCCGCCACAGGCAGAGCAGGGCGGAAAGTTGCCCGTGGTGTACTGGCTTTCGGGCCTGACCTGCACCGACGAAAATTTCATGCAGAAGGCCGGCGCCCAGCGCGTCGCGGCGGAGCTTGGGATCATCATTGTGGCGCCGGACACCAGCCCCCGTGGCGCCGATGTGCCGGGTGATCCGGACAATGCCTACGACTTCGGCCTCGGCGCCGGTTTCTACCTGAATGCCACCCAGCAACCGTGGGCGCGTCACTACCGCATGTATGACTACGTGGTTACCGAGCTGCCGAATTTGATCGAAGCGCATTTCCCGGCTTCGGACAAACGCAGCATCAGTGGCCATTCGATGGGCGGTCACGGTGCGTTGGTCTGTGCGCTGCGTAATCCGGGACGTTACACATCGGTGTCGGCGTTTTCGCCCATCACCAACCCGATGGATTGCCCGTGGGGCCAGAAAGCCTTCTCCCGTTACTTGGGCGAGGACCGCTCGCGCTGGCGTGAATGGGATGCCAGCGTATTGATCGCCGAGGCCACCGAACGTCTGCCGTTGCTGGTGGATCAAGGCGACCGCGATGACTTCCTCGCCAACCAACTCAAGCCCGAGGCGTTGGTGCAAGCGGCGAAAGCAGCGGGTCATCCACTGGAACTGCGCATGCAGCCCGGTTACGACCACAGCTATTACTTCATTGCGAGCTTCATCGAGGATCATCTGCGGTATCACGCGGCGGCGTTGGCGCGCTGATTGACCCGGCGAAATGGCGCTCCGCAGACGTGTGGCATACCCGGGTTCCCCAGAGAGTGAGGTTTGCTCGCGAATGGTCCAATGCATCAGCGGCAGCGTGTGGACACGCGCTAGCGTCTTTGCGAGCACGCTCATTCCCACACAGACGCCACTCGCCACTCGACGACGTCATGTCTGCCAGTCAGACGCCCTAATGTCAGACAAAGTAGGTAGAATCACGCCCTGACTTTTTCAGGGCGTTTTTTTATGCGTATTGGCCACGGCTATGATGTGCACCGTTTCGCTGAAGGCGATTTCATAACCTTGGGCGGGGTGCGGATCGCACACACCTCGGGTCTGCTCGCTCACTCCGATGGCGATGTGCTGCTGCATGCCTTGAGCGATGCCTTGCTGGGTGCCGCCGCCTTGGGAGATATCGGCAAACACTTCCCCGATACCGACCCGCAATTCAAAGGCGCTGACAGCCGCGTATTGCTGCGCCACGTCCTGAAACAGGTGCAGGCCAAGGGCTGGAAGGTCGGCAATGTCGACGCCACTATCGTGGCTCAGGCACCGAAAATGGCCCCCCACATCGACGCCATGCGCGCGCTGATCGCTGAAGACCTTCAGGTCGAACTCGACCAGGTCAACGTCAAAGCCACGACCACCGAAAAGCTGGGCTTCACCGGCCGCGAAGAGGGCATCGCCGTTCATGCCGTTGCGCTGTTGATTGCGGCATGACCGAACTCGAGCTCCTGGGCCCCCGCGCCTATCGCGACGCACTGGGTATCGCAGTGTTGAAAGCCACTGCCGATGACTTTCAAGTCGATGAGGTGCTGGACATTCCGCTGTCGGGGGACGGCGAGCATCTCTGGTTGTGGGTCGAGAAACGCGGTTTGAACACCGAAGAAGCTGCGCGACGTCTGGCGAAAGCCGCGGGCGTGCCGTTGCGCACGGTGGCCTATGCCGGACTGAAAGACCGCCAGGCGCTCACCCGACAATGGTTCAGCATTCAGTTGCCGGGCAAGGCCGATCCGGATTTCTCGGCCGCCGAGAACGACACGCTGAAAATCCTCGACGCCAAGCGCCACAAACGCAAATTGCAACGCGGCGCCCATGCGGCCAACGGCTTCACCCTGCGGTTGACCCAGTTACAGGCCGACAAGGCCCAGGTCGACCAGCGACTCGATGCCATCAAACAGCACGGCATCCCCAATTATTTCGGCGCTCAGCGTTTCGGCCATGCAGGCGGAAATGTCGGCGAAGCCCGTCATTATGCTGAGCGTCAGGCCCTTCCCGAACAGCGCAATGTACGGTCTCGACTGTTGTCCACGGCGCGCAGTTATCTGTTCAATCAGGTGCTGGCGGCGCGAGTCGCTGATGGCAGCTGGCAACGTGCGCAAGTAGGGGATTTGCTAGCGTTTACGGACAGTCGCAGTTTCTTTCCGGCAGGCGAGGCCGAGTGCAGCGATCCGCGCCTGGCGTTACTCGATCTGCACCCGACCGGCCCCCTGTGGGGCGAAGGGGAGTCTCCCGCCGGTGGCATCACCGCAGAACTGGAAAACAGCATCGCCCGACGCGAGTTGTCGCTCTGTAACTGGTTGATAAAAGCGGGAATGGAACACGAACGGCGTATCCTGCGACTGCCCATTGAGCGGTTGACGTGGCATTATCCCGAGCCTGACATTCTGCAACTGGAATTCGTCCTGCCCGCCGGCTGCTTCGCCACTGCCTTGGTGCGCGAACTCGTCGATCTGGCGCCCGCAGGACAGACGGACAGCTCATGCGTATTCTGATTTCAAATGATGATGGGGTCTCGGCACCCGGCCTTGCTGCGCTCTACGGAGCGCTGACGGGCTATGCCGAGTGCGCGGTCATTGCACCTGATCAAGACAAGAGCGGCGCCAGCAGTTCGCTGACCCTCGACCGTCCGCTGCATCCTCATCATCTGGACAACGGCTTCATCAGTCTCAACGGCACGCCTACCGACTGCGTTCACCTCGGCATCCATGGTCTTCTGGAGCAGGAGCCGGACATGGTGGTCTCGGGCATCAACATGGGCGCTAACCTTGGGGATGATGTGCTGTATTCCGGCACTGTGGCGGCCGCGCTGGAAGGCCGCTTTCTGCTACGCCCGTCATTTGCCTTTTCATTTTTGTCCCGTCAGGTCGATAACCTGGCAACCGCCGCGCATTACGCCCGGCTTCTGGTCGAAGCGCACGAGCAGCTCGACCTTCCACCGCGTACCGTATTGAACGTGAATATTCCCAATCTTCCGCTTGAACATGTGCGTGGCGTTCAACTGACTCGCCTCGGTCACCGGACCCGTGCCGCCGCGCCGGTGCGCGTGGTCGATCCTCGAGGTCGGGCCGGGTACTGGATCGCGGCTGCCGGCGATGCCGAAGATGGTGGCCCGGGTACGGACTTTCACGCCGTGATGCAGGGCTACGTGTCGATTACACCGTTGCAGCTCGATCGAACCTATCAGGACGGTTTCAACAGCCTGAATACCTGGCTGGAGGGAATAGCCTGATGTCCCGTGAACACGATGATCTGTTACGCCGGGGCGTGGGGTTTACCTCTCAGCGAACCCGCGAGCGTTTGATCCAGCGGCTGTACGAAGAAGGCATCAGCAACACTCAGGTACTGGACGTTATTCGCAAGACCCCTCGCCATCTGTTCGTGGACGAAGCGCTGGCCCATCGCGCTTACGAAGATACCGCGTTGCCCATCGGCAACAACCAGACCATCTCCCAGCCTTACATGGTGGCGCGCATGAGCGAGCTGCTGCTGGCGGCAGGGCCTCTGGACAAGGTATTGGAGATTGGCACGGGCTCTGGATATCAGACCGCCGTGCTGGCGCAGCTGGTGGAGCGGGTGTTTTCCGTGGAGCGGATCAAAGTGCTGCAGGACCGGGCCAAGGAACGTCTGCTCGAGCTGAATCTGCGCAACATGGTATTTCGGTGGGGCGATGGCTGGGAAGGCTGGCCGGCGCTCGCGCCTTATAACGGCATCATCGTCACCGCGGTCGCCACTGACGTACCGCAAGCGTTGCTGGATCAACTCGCACCGGGCGGGCGCCTGGTCATCCCGGTGGGCTCGGGCGAAGTGCAGCAATTGATGCTGATCATTCGTGAGGACAACGGCTTCTCACGGCACGTCCTGGGCGCGGTGCGTTTCGTGCCTTTGCTGAACGGACCGCTGGCATAAGCAGTGTTTTGCAGCTGCAATGAATTCCCTGACTCGTCATCTGTCTACAGGCTGGCGATTTTCGATGAGGGTTGGCCCGCCGCCGATTAGCGCCGTGAAGTTTTTTGTAACCAGTTTCTCCATGGCTGCCGGTCACCACCAAGACACACTAGGCAGCTTCAATTCAGTCACCAGTAAAGGGAGTGGCGGGTGAGCCTCACAGTCATTCGGCAGCGTACGTTTTCAGCAAGTTTTCCACGTCTGGTGATTGGCATTGCCCTGAGTGTCCTTCTGGTCGGCTGCTCCAGTTCGCCTTCAGGTGGCGTACGTGTGGTTGACCGCAACGCTTCCAAACCTGCAGCGCCGGTTCGGCAGCCTGTCACGACCGGTCAGTACGTCGTCAAACGTGGCGATACGCTGTTTTCCATTGCATTTCGTTACGGCTGGGACTGGAAGGCGTTGGCCGCCCGCAACAATCTTCCCGAGCCTTATACCATTCATGTCGGCCAGGCGATCCGTTTCGACGGCCGCTCGAATTCCAGTGCACCTGTCGTAGCCGCAGCGCCCGTGGTCGTCCCTCAGGCCAATGCTTCCAGTAGCACATCTTCCAGTTCCAGTTCGCCATCGGGATCCCTCAAAACCACCGTTATTACACGTCCTGTTAATTCAGCTTCCGGGAGTGCCACTGCGCCCGCAACTGCGCCGGTAAGTACACCAGTGAATACGCCGGTGGTTGCAGGAGTACGCTCTGCAAGTGGCTGGGCATGGCCAACTAATGGTGTTTTGATCGCGAAATTTTCTTCAAACGGTAGTTTGAATAAAGGCGTTGATATCGCCGGGGATTTGGGACAGCCTGTTTTAGCCGCGTCTGATGGTTCTGTTGTATACGCCGGGAGTGGATTACGGGGCTACGGCGAATTAGTAATCATCAAACACAGCGATACCTACGTCAGCGCTTACGGTCACAACCGCAGGCTTTTGGTTCGGGAGGGGCAACAGGTCAAGGCAGGGCAGGCAATTGCCGAGATGGGGTCCACGGGGACTGATCGAGTGAAACTCCATTTCGAGATTCGCCGTCAGGGCAAACCGGTTGACCCACTGGAATTCTTGCCACGTCGTTGATCAGTTACCAGCCTGTTCCTGTCGTAGAGGGGACAGGCTCAAGTGATGCCAAGGAAAAGGGCGCCACTGGAGCTTGAGGTCGAACTCACCAAAGGACTATAACAATGGCTCTCAACAGAGAAGTGCCGGAGTTTGACATAGACGATGAGGTCCTCCTTATGGAGCCCGCCATCGTCCTGGATTCTGCAACGGATGAGAAGCCAGCTACACCTTCTGTTCGTGCGAAGACCAAAAACTCCAGCGCACTCAAGCAGCATAAATACATCGATTACACGCGGGCACTGGATGCCACGCAGCTGTATCTCAACGAAATCGGTTTTTCTCCCTTATTGTCTCCGGAAGAAGAAGTTCACTTCGCGCGCTTGTCGCAGAAGGGGGATCCGGCCGGACGCAAACGCATGATTGAGAGCAATCTGCGGCTGGTGGTCAAAATCGCCAGACGCTACGTCAATCGTGGTCTGTCATTGCTGGACCTTATCGAAGAGGGCAATCTCGGCCTGATTCGGGCGGTCGAAAAATTCGATCCGGAGCGCGGGTTCCGGTTCTCCACGTATGCCACCTGGTGGATTCGTCAAACCATCGAGCGCGCCATCATGAATCAGACGCGGACTATCCGTCTTCCGATTCACGTGGTCAAAGAGCTCAATGTCTATTTGCGTGCAGCACGCGAGCTGACGCAGAAACTCGATCACGAGCCGTCCCCTGAAGAAATCGCCAACTTGCTGGAAAAGCCGGTAGGCGAGGTCAAGCGCATGTTGGGGCTTAATGAGCGTGTCTCTTCTGTAGACGTGTCACTCGGTCCGGATTCCGATAAGACGCTGCTCGATACGTTGACCGATGATCGGCCAACCGATCCGTGCGAATTACTGCAAGATGATGATCTGTCTCAAAGCATCGATCAGTGGCTTTCCGAGCTCACCGACAAACAACGCGAGGTGGTGGTGCGGCGCTTTGGCCTGCGCGGTCATGAGAGCAGCACGCTGGAAGATGTTGGCCTTGAGATCGGTCTGACCCGTGAGCGTGTGCGGCAGATTCAGGTCGAGGGCTTGAAACGTTTGCGAGAAATTCTCGAGAAGAACGGGCTGTCCAGTGAGTCATTGTTTCAGTGAATTCACTCGCGCACCGCTTATGCCTATAGCAGAACTGCAGTAAAGAAAGCCCCGATGAATCGGGGCTTTTTTATTGTGACAATGTGAAGTGATTGCCGTGAATAACCCAAGTATTTTTATATGGATGTATGTCGTACTTAATCCATCTAGATGATGTGGGCATATCTAGCTGCAGTTGTGAGACATTTCTTACATTGGCTGTCAGCAATTGCACTAATCTGTGACAGCCAACTACGCCTACATCTGCGCGACATTATTTATCTTGTTGATTTGGCGGCTTTTTATTCTTGAGGATCGATATCGTCTTGAATCTTTTTGCAATCTCCGGGGTGTTGCCCTTCGCGGATAAATCACTACTATCAAACCTGTACCGACGGATTGGTACAGGCGGTCAAGGATGACTGCTCAGGGACATCGCAGGATGCGATTCATCAGGACGATGAAAAAGGATTAAAGGGATTTTGGAAAAAATGTGGGCGGGTCAAACCGCCCCTTTTTTTCGTCCGTCCAAAAGTGGGCAGACGATGCACAGCAAAAAGACCCCTAGGGGCCTTTTGCTTTTCCGGAGCTGGCGCGAGGCTTAGCGCTCCAGGTCAGCGATCTTGCCAGGCTTGCCGTCCCACTCTGCTGCGTCCGGCATGGGGTCCTTGCGCTCGGTGATGTTCGGCCAGACGTCTGCCAGCTCAGCGTTCAAGGCAATGAAATTCTCCATGCCAGCCGGAATCTCGTCTTCCGAGAAAATGGCCACGGCGGGGCATTCAGGCTCGCAGAGCGCACAGTCGATGCACTCGTCCGGGTGAATCACCAGGAAGTTCGGGCCTTCGTAGAAGCAGTCCACCGGACAGACTTCTACGCAGTCGGTGTACTTGCACTTGATGCAGTTGTCGGTGACGACGAAGGTCATTTCTAATTCTCTCCTCAGGCGGCGGCAGCAGAGCCCTTCACGTCAGGGGTGCTCGGTTGGGAACGTTCCCGGCCATTCAGAACACAGTCAGTCCTGCCCTGCGCCAGTGCAGCAGGGCATGGCTTGGTTCGCCATGTTCGAATGCGGCTCGGATTTCATACTGCCAGGCTAAAGGCCGTACCGTTCCCAAACCGCGCGGGATTCTAACAGCTTGTTGCAAACATCGTTAGATCCGGTTTTGCAGTCCATATAACAAATCGAGCGCCTGGCGCGGTGTCAGGTCATCGATCTTGAGCTTCGACAGCTCTTCAAGCACAGGGTGCGGCAGAGAGGCGAACAGGTCCGCCTGTTGCGGAGCTGCGGCCTTGCCCGGTTTGGGCTTGGGCTGTTCATGAGGCAGACTGGTGGTCTCCAGACGTTGCAAGTGTTCCTTGGCACGCGTGATGACCTTGCCAGGAACGCCCGCCAATTGGGCGACGGCCAAGCCATAGCTCTGGCTCGCAGGCCCTGGCAGCACGCGGTGCAGGAATACAATGCGCTCGTTGTGTTCGGTCGCGTTCAGGTGCACGTTAGCCACCAAAGGTTCGCTTTCCGGCAATACCGTCAGCTCGAAATAGTGCGTGGCGAACAGTGTGTAGGCTCGCAATTGGGCGAGACATTCCGCCGCAGCCCATGCCAGAGAAAGCCCGTCAAAGGTGCTGGTGCCGCGACCGACTTCGTCCATGAGCACAAGGCTCTTGTCGGTGGCGTTGTGCAGGATGTTTGCGGTTTCGCTCATTTCCACCATGAACGTCGAGCGGCCGCCGGCCAGATCGTCACTGGAGCCAATGCGGGTGAAGATGCGATCCACGAGCGACAGCTCACAACTGGCAGCGGGCACGAAACTGCCGATGTGGGCCAATAACACGATCAACGCGGTCTGACGCATGTAGGTCGATTTACCCCCCATGTTAGGACCTGTGATCACCAGCATGCGGGTGTTGTCGTTCAGATCGAGGTCGTTGGCCACGAAAGGCGACGTCAGCACTTGCTCGACCACCGGGTGTCGGCCTTGCTCGATGCGCATGCACGGCTCGTCAGTAAAGCGCGGGCAATTGAGGTCAAGGTTTAGAGCACGTTCGGCCAGGTTGCTCAGCACGTCCAGTTCCGCCAGCGCGGCAGCGGTGTCTTGCAGAGGCGCAAGGTGACCGATCAGGTCTTCCAGCAGCGCTTCATAGAGCATCTTCTCGCGGGCGAGGGCACGGCTCTTGGCTGATAACGCCTTGTCTTCGAATTCTTTCAGCTCGGGCGTGATGAAACGCTCGGCACCCTTGAGCGTCTGGCGACGGATGTAATCGCCTGGCGCTTGCTCGGCCTGCTTGCTTGGAAGTTCGATGAAGTAGCCGTGCACACGGTTGTAACCGACCTTGAGGTTGGCCAGGCCGGTGCGGGCTTTTTCGCGGGTTTCCAGATCGATCAGGAACTGACCGGCGTTTTCGCTCAGGGACAGCAACTCGTCGAGTTCGCCGTCGTAACCGGTTTTCAGCACGCCACCGTCGCGAATGACTGCAGGCGGGTTGTCGATGATTGCCCGTTGCAGCAGGTCCGCCAGGTCCGGGTAGGTACTGGTGGTCTTCGCCAACGCCTGAATGTGCGGGGCTTCGAGTTCGGCCAAAGCCTGTTGCAATTCAGGCAGCGCACCGAGCGCATCGCGCAAGCGTGCGAGGTCCCGAGGGCGGGCATTGCGCAGGCCAATCCGCGCCAGAATCCGCTCGATGTCACCGATTTCCTTGAGTTGGGGTTGCAGGTGTTCGAAGCGATAGCGCTCCAGGAAACAGCCAATCGACTCTTGTCGGGCTTGCAGCACCTTCAGATCGCGCAACGGTCTGTTCAGCCAGCGGGTCAGCAACCGCGTGGCCATGGCGGTCTGGCACCGATCCATCACCGACTGAAGCGTGTTGTCGCGACCGCCGGCGAGGTTGGTGTCCAGTTCCAGATTACGGCGGCTGGCGCCGTCAAGGATCACGGTGTCGTCCATGCGCTCATGGCGCAGGCTGCGCAGATGAGGCAGCGCGGTGCGCTGAGTTTCCTTGGCGTAACCCAACAAGCAGCCAGCGGCACCGATGGCCAGCGTCAGGGTTTCACAGCCGAAGCCCTTGAGGTCTTGCGTGGAAAACTGCTGACACAGACTTTTATGCGCTGAATCGCGCTCGAAATCCCACGGTGCGCGTCGACGGGAACCCCGACGCTTTTCGGCTGGCAAGCCTTGCGGCCAATCATCCGGGATCAGCAGTTCCACCGGGTTGACGCGTTCGAGTTCGGCCAGCAGGTTTTCCCAACCCTTGATTTCCTGAACGGTGAAATTGCCGCTGGTGATGTCCAGTACGGCAAGACCGAACAAGCGCTCGTCGCCCAGCACTGCCGCAATCAGGTTGTCGCGGCGCTCATCGAGCAGTGCTTCGTCGCTGACGGTGCCGGGCGTGATGATCCGCACGACCTGACGCTCGACCGGGCCCTTGCTAGTGGCGGGGTCGCCGATCTGCTCGCAGATCACCACCGACTCGCCCAGCTTGACCAGCTTCGCCAGATAGCCCTCGGCGGCATGGTAGGGAATGCCGCACATCGGGATGCTCTGGCCCGCCGACTGGCCCCGCGCGGTGAGCGTGATGTCGAGCAGCTTGGCGGCCTTCTTGGCGTCTTCGTAGAAAATCTCGTAGAAGTCGCCCATCCGATAAAACATCAACTGATCCGGATGCTGATTCTTCAGCTTCCAGTACTGCTGCATCATCGGTGTGTGTGAAGAGAGATCGGAAATTGCTTTATTCATCAGTTATTTAGGCAAATTCGTTAGGAGATTTAGGCAAATGGACAGGGCCGCGGGGAACACCACCTACGTGGTCCGACGTCAGATCCTATTGCTTTTAAGATGGGCGCAAGGTTACCACGCACGCTCGCTGGCCGCAGGATCGGCATATTCGTCACACCTCATTTCCAGATCGCCAAAAAGCTCGTTGAGCTGTCTAGGATGTCGAGCACCTGCCCGATCCAAGGCAGCAAACTGAAATCAAGGAGTTTTTTATGCGACGCAAACGCGGAAGGGATTCAACCAACGGACGCTTCATCACACTCGAGGAGGCAAAGCAACGTCCTCGGGAAACCATCGTCGAAACGGTCAGGCCTCCCTGCCCTAAAGAGAAACCAGGCCCGGCCAAGCAAACGGAGCCCGCATAGACCCCCATTGCAGGCGCGGTTGCCATCAGACCGCGTCTTGCCTTGCACATGCGTGTCTCTCGTGTAGCGTGTGCCTATCGCTCGATTGTTGCGGAGAAGTGTTGTGGACGAGATCACTCAACTGGCTACCACCTTGGGCCAACGTTTGTTGCAGGCCAAGGCACAGGTCAGCACCGCCGAATCATGTACCGGCGGCGGCATTGCCGAGGCCATCACCCGTATTCCTGGCAGTTCGGCCTGGTTTGAAGCCGGCTATGTCACCTATTCCAATCGTCAGAAGACGCAGCAACTGGGCGTGCCTGAGGCGCTGTTCGGGCGTGTCGGCGCCGTCAGCCAGGAAGTGGTGGAGGCGATGGCTCGCGGCGCTCAAACCCACAGCACCGCGATCTTTTCGGTGGCGGTCAGTGGCGTGGCCGGTCCCGATGGCGGTTCGGTGGAGAAACCGGTCGGCACTGTATGGATCTGCTGGTGTGCCGCCGATCGCTTGATTGCCGAGCGTTTCCAGTTCTCTGGAGACCGAGATGCAGTGCGCCGACAAACGGTGAAGGCTGCGTTAGAGGGGCTGATCCGCCTCGCTCGCGGAGAAATACCAAATCGGGGGTAGGCGCGCGCTCAACCCTGTGGAATAATACTGTTCACTTATACAGTTATATCGGCCGTCAGGCCTAACCGATTACGAGAGGACTTCAATGGACGACAACAAGAAGAAAGCCTTGGCTGCGGCCTTGGGTCAGATCGAGCGTCAGTTCGGTAAAGGCGCCGTGATGCGCATGGGCGACCATGACCGCCAGGCTATTCCTGCTATTTCCACAGGCTCGCTGGGTCTCGATATCGCGCTGGGTATCGGCGGCCTGCCAAAAGGCCGGATCGTTGAAATCTACGGTCCTGAGTCTTCCGGTAAGACCACCATGACCTTGTCGGTCATCGCTGAAGCTCAAAAGATGGGCGCCACCTGTGCGTTCGTCGATGCCGAACACGCACTCGACCCCGAGTACGCAGGCAAACTGGGCGTTAACGTCGATGACCTGTTGGTCTCTCAGCCGGACACCGGTGAACAAGCGCTGGAAATCACCGACATGCTGGTGCGTTCCAACGCCATCGATGTGATCGTCGTCGACTCCGTCGCCGCATTGGTGCCGAAGGCTGAAATCGAAGGCGAAATGGGCGACATGCACGTCGGCCTTCAGGCTCGTCTGATGTCTCAGGCGCTGCGCAAAATCACCGGTAACATCAAAAACGCGAACTGCCTCGTCATCTTCATTAACCAGATTCGTATGAAGATCGGCGTTATGTTCGGCAGCCCGGAAACCACCACCGGCGGTAACGCGCTGAAGTTTTACGCCTCGGTTCGTCTGGATATTCGCCGCACTGGTGCTGTTAAAGATGGCGACGAAGTGGTGGGCAGCGAAACCCGCGTCAAGGTCGTGAAGAACAAGGTCGCTCCGCCATTCCGTCAGGCTGAATTCCAGATTCTGTACGGCAAGGGTATCTATCGTAACGGTGAGATCATTGACCTCGGCGTACTGCACGGCCTACTGGAGAAATCCGGCGCCTGGTACAGCTACCAAGGCAACAAGATCGGCCAGGGTAAGGCCAACTCGGCCAAGTTCCTGCAGGACAACCCGGAAATCGGTGCGACCCTGGAGAAACAAATCCGCGAAAAACTGCTCACCGCAGCGCCGGATGTTAAAGCCCAGTCGTCTCGCGTTGCCGAAGATGACGTGGCTGAAGTCGAAGACGCTGACATCTGATTTCAGATATGTCAGTTGAGCTTGATACGCCCGTCGCCGTACGGCGTACTGCAATGGACCTGCTCGCACGCCGCGAGCACGGTCGAGTCGAGCTGACGCGTAAACTGCGTCAGCGCGGCGCCCCCCCTGAATTGATAGACGCTGCTCTTGACCGACTTACGGAAGAGGGGCTGCTTTCCGAATCTCGTTACCTCGAAAGCTTTGTTTCGTACCGTGCCCGTTCAGGCTACGGCCCTTTGCGTATCCGCGAAGAGTTGGGACAGCGGGGACTGCAGCGTGCAGATATTGAATTGGCGTTGCGAGAATGCGGCATCGATTGGCGGGAAAAGTTGGAAGAGTCCTGGCACCGCAAGTTTGGTGGGCAGTTGCCCAAGGACGCGCGTGAGCGGGGACAGCAAATGCGGTTCCTGAGCTATCGAGGGTATCCACCCGAGCTCATCGGTCGACTCTTGAGTGGCAAAGGCCACGACGATTGATGCCCCTCATTTTGTAGGCGCTGGGCTTACTGACGAATGCGGCGTCGGAGACACCGCATCCGGGCAAGCTGTACTGCTAGCGACGGGCTTTCAAGTGGTTTTCAAAGGCTGGGCACGCATGTGCTGAGCCTGCACGGGGCTCGCCCAGTTCTCACTCAGGTTGATGTAATCGACCAGCGCTCTCAGGCGTCCCTGGTTGCGACCATTGAATTTAAACGCAAGCCGCGTGAGGTGACTCAATTGCTCGTCGTCGTGCTCGTCTTGATGCCCGTGTTGATGGAAGTCCTCGCTCAGACGCAAGTCGGCAAAAGCGTCTTGAAGATGAGCGAGAGCCTCTTCACTCAACGGGTGATGCATGCGAATCACAAAGGTGTTTTTTAACCAGCGGCTTGAGTGAAAGTTGCTGTAGAACCGATTGATTTCATCCACCGCTTCGTCGGCGCTGTAAACCAGCTTCAGCAGATTCATGTCGGTTGGCAGGATGTAGCGATTGGCTTCCAGTTCGTTCCTGATGAAAGCCAGCGCGCCTTCCCAAAACGTACCGCCAGGGGCGTCCAGCAGCACGATGGGGACCAGTGGGCTTTTGCCGGTCTGGACGAGCGTCAGCACCTCCAGCGCTTCGTCCAGCGTACCGAAACCGCCGGGGCACAGCACCAGCGCATCGGCTTCTTTGACGAAGAACAGCTTGCGAGTAAAGAAAAAGTGGAAAGGCAGCAGGTTGCCAGTGCCGTCAACGGTGGCGTTGGCATGCTGTTCAAAAGGCAACGTGATATTGAAGCCCAGGCTGTAATCGAGGCCGGCCCCTTCGTGGGCGGCTGCCATGATGCCGCCACCGGCGCCGGTAATTACCATCATGTCGGACGCTGCGAGCTTTCTGCCGAGCTCGCGAGCCAAGGCGTAGATGGGGTGTTCGACCGGCGTACGCGCCGACCCGAACACTGTGACCTTGCGACGTCCACGAAACTGTTCGAGCACGCGAAAAGCGTTGTCCAGTTCGCGCAGGGCTTGCAGCGTGATTTTGGCGTTCCAACGGTTGCGGTCATCGTGAGCCATGCGCAGGACGGTGAGCATCATGTCGCGGTAGAGCGGAAGGTTCGGGCTGTTGGGGGCGACCAGGCTGAGCTGTTCTTCGATCCTGGACAAGTCAATCCCGTTGTCTTGGAAATGGCGAGACAACACATCATTGGGTACGTAAGGCATACACACTTTCTCCTTCTGCAGAATCAGTGATCCTGTTCAGGTAGACAGGATCACGACGCCTACTGCTGGCCTCTCTTCAGGAAGGCTCATCGGGGCGGCAACAGGGTAGCGCCACGCTGATTCTGGCGAGGTCCTTGGTTGAAAAGAAAAAACATTGAGCGCAACGACCGCGACAGGCAACCCCCTTTTGCCTTGAGCGCGTCACGAAACCATGACTGATCGTGTAAGTGGTGGCCCGATGATGTGCCCGAATATAAAGGCTGGCAATGCCCCTTCTGATTCGCGGCGTGAATGTTTTCCCGCTCGTCGGTCGGTCCAGCCTGAGGTGTAGGCTCTGATTTACTGAAGAGGGCAGGATTAATGCCCGTGCAAGCTGGATAGCGTCGCATCGCGCTGGTTGAGGCGCGCACGCCGACGAGAAGTCGTCGAGGTTCGCCCACGTCTGAAGTTTGACGTGGACAGCCCCACGGAGGGACGAAATGAAAGTCATCAGGCTGGAAGTCGATCAAGACTTGTATCGGCGGTTGAACGAGGCGGCGCGAAGAAGCCATTCGACCCTGGAGCAGGAGTGCATCAGGCGTCTGAGTCAGAACGGCAGGCGTTCGTATTATCTTCAGGCGCTGGTCGCCGAGTTGCGCGCCGAAGATCAGCAGCGGCGCGCGGCGTCTTGAAAAGGGTGGTTATTTCTTCTTGGTGGCGGGCGCTTTAGCGGCGCAGTCAGCGGCAGTGATCTGCTGCGTCGTGATCAACCGGTTGGTTTTGTATTCCTTGAACTCGTAGCGCAGGATCGCGCCTTTGGCCATGAGCTGACGATAGCCGGGGTTGCGACAGACACTGGTGCCCAACTGACGACCCATCAGTTCCGGATTCTCGCGCATCTGTGCCGCCTGGCCGGCCTGGACGCTCAAGTGATCGATCAGCACGCGCCCGTCGACGGTGTAGCCTTCGTCGAGGATGTCTTCGCTGATCGCGTTGGGCTTTCCGACGTTGCTTTTCGCCGCGACTTGTTCCAGCTCTTTGTTGAGTTCGTAGTCCTGTTTGGACGCCGCATTGGCGAACAGCGGGGCGACGAGCAAAAGCGTGAGGGTAGGGGCGATAAGACGCAGCATTGGACTCTCCTGGGGCAGTGAACGTTGTTGGACCGACAGCGACGGTTGACGTTCACGGGTGACGATGGCGTTCGAGGCCGAGCAGTATAGGGAGTCGCCTTGGCGGACACCAGAGAACGGGGCGGCTCTGGTAGACTGCGCCGACTTTTTACTGCCGGATGCTGCCCGTGTTTTCGCCTTTCTGCTGCCTCATGGCCACGTTTGGGTACCTTATCCCGTGAGCCATGCCGTTTCCCGTCTGCGCGCCGAACGACTCGCCCGCAGCACCAAGCCGTTCATCGCTCGAGGCTCCCGGGCTCCCCGCTGTGAGGGGTGTCGGGTGATCGAGTCTTACTGTCTGTGCGCATGGAAGCCGACGGTTGAGGCCAAATCGGCAGTGTGCCTGTTGATGTACGACACCGAACCGCTCAAACCCACCAATACCGGTTGGTTGATCGCGGACGTGATCAAGGACACGGCCGCTTTCGGCTGGTCGCGAACGGACATCGACGAGAGGTTGCCCGCGCTGTTGAACGACCCGCAGTGGCAGCCGTACATCGTGTTCCCCGGCGAATTTGTGGCAGCCGAGCGCGTGGTCAACGAGGTCAAGGTTGAAACGGGTAAACGGCCGCTGTTCATCCTGCTCGATGCCACATGGCCGGAAGCGCGCAAGATGTTTCGCAAGAGCCCGTACCTGGACCAACTGCCGGTGCTGAGCCTCGCGCCGGAGCAGATGTCGCGTTACCGCCTGCGTCGCTCGAAACGCGATGATCACTTCTGCACCGCCGAAGTCGCAGCGTTGTGTCTGGAGCTGGCGGATGATCAGCGGGCGGCGAGGGTGCTGGACGCCTATCTGGACGTGTTCAGCGCGCACTATCTCGGCGCAAAATTTCAGCTGCCCATCGATCCGAACGACGCCCCGCATGATTTTCTGAAGGCATTTATATAGCGCGTGGTCAGCTGTGTGTTTTCCTTGGCCACAGCTGCGCCAGCAACATCCCCGCCAGCATCAATGCACAACCCACATAGCCGCGCAGTTGCAGCGCCTCGCCCAGAAACCAGGCGCCGGCGATGGCGGCGAACACGGCTTCCAGCGACAGGATGATTGCGGCGTGGGAGGCAATGGCGTGTTTTTGCGCGATGACTTGCAGGGTGTAGCCGACGCCGACAGCGACCACGCCGCCATAGGCCACAGCCGGGGTTGCTGCGAGGATTGCGTCCAGCGCAATCGGCTCGAAGATCAGGGCAAGGATCAGGCTGACCACCGAGCAGGTTACGAACTGCAGAAAGGCCAGACGGACCGGGTCATGCCGGCCGGCGAATACTCCCACCAGAATCACATGGCCGCCCCAGACAAAGGCGCCGATCAATTGCAGCCAGTCGCCAGGTGCCACATGGAAGTTGTCTCCCACGCTCAGCAAGCACATTCCCACCACCGCGAGTACGCAGCCCAACCAAGTGCCAAGGCCTGTTTTATGGCCCAGGAACAGGCCGAGAATGGGCACTACAATCACGTACAGTCCGGTGATGAAGCCCGAGTTGGTGACGCTCGTGAATAACAGGCCGACCTGTTGCAGGTTGATGCCCAGCGCCAACGCGAGGCCCATGACGATGCCGCCCTGCAGCAAGCCGCGCGTCAGCAGGGGCTCCGGCCGAGGCCCTGTCGCCGGTCGGCGAAGTATCAAAGGCAGCAGGCAAAGTGAACCGAGCGCGAAACGTAACCCTGAAAACAGATAGGGCCCGATGTGATCCATGCCAGCGGTTTGGGCGACGAAACCGCTGCCCCAGATCAGCGCGGTCAGGAGCATGAGCAGATCCGCTCGCAGGGCGTGGTTTTGCATGATGGCACTCGTCAAGGCTGGGGCGCGAACTGTGCCGTAAACCGTCAAGCTTGACCACCCCGGTCGTGCTGGGCATTCTTGGCGCCGCGTGAAAGCCTGAACGACGTGATCTGCCTGCATTGGGTGGTATGACGTGCGTCAGATCGACACACCGTGAAGGCTGGCATCTGTGGGTGCCATCGTGAGGGCTGAATCCGTCGGCGCTCACTTATAAACAGGATCATGAAATGACCTACGAAATCCTGATCGCCGATGACCACCCTTTGTTTCGCAGTGCCTTGCATCAAGCCCTCAGCTTGGGCCTCGGCCCGGACGCTCGATTGGTCGAAGCCGAAAGCATCGCCGATCTGGAAACACGCCTGACTGAGAAAGCCGACTGGGACCTCGTTCTTCTGGACCTCAACATGCCCGGCGCCTATGGTTTTTCAGGGTTGGTGCTGTTGCGAGGCCAGTACCCGCAGGTGCCTGTAGTGATGGTCTCGGCTCAGGAAGAAGCTGCCGTGGTGGTCAAGTCCCGCGAGTTCGGCGCCAGTGGTTTCATCCCCAAGTCCAGTTCATTGGAAACCATTCAGCAAGCGGTCCGCACCGTGCTCGATGGCGATGTCTGGTGGCCGTCGCAGGTCAACGAAAGCGTGAGCGTCTCGCCAGAGGCCAAGGCCGCCAGCGAGGGCCTTGCCAGCCTCACGCCGCAGCAGTTCCGGGTATTGACCATGGTGTGCGAAGGCCTGCTGAACAAGCAGATCGCCTATGAACTCAGCGTGTCGGAAGCCACGATCAAGGCTCACGTCACCGCGATTTTCCGCAAGCTGAATGTGCGCACCCGCACTCAAGCGGCATTGTTGCTGCAACAACTCGAATCTATTTCGCCAAACTAAGCGCGCTCCAGCGGGCCTTTCAGCGGTGCTTCTTCACACTTTTTTGACCGCCGCTGAACTAGCCTCCATCGTCTTCACTGATCAGTAGTTTCTTTTATGACGTCGCCATTCAAGGGCCAGACCGGCCTGAAACGTATTCTCAATGCTTCCGGCTACTCCCTCGACGGACTGACCGCTGCCTTCAAAGGCGAAGCCGCATTCCGTCAGTTGGTGTTGCTCAACGTCATCCTGATTCCCCTGTCGTTCGCGTTCCATGTCAGTCGGGGTGAGCGGGCGATTCTGATCGCCGTGTGCCTGCTGGCGCTCATTGTCGAATTGCTGAACTCCGCCATCGAAGCCGCCATTGACCGCATTTCGCTGGACCGCCACCCACTGTCGAAGAACGCCAAGGACATGGGCAGCGCGGCTCAGTTCGTGGCGTTGAGCATGATTGCAGTGGTATGGGGGCTGATTCTGCTGGGTTGAATCAATGTTCGCTGCCTGGCGTCGTGTCAGGCGATGCTGGGGAGCACGATTTCATCACTGCGCCGCACCCCTGCGGTGAACGCGCGGCACAGGTCGAGAAACTCTCGAATCGCGTTGGTCTGATACTTCTGTTTGTGCCAGATGAAATAAAACTGGCGAACCAGGTCCAGCTCCGGGGTTTCGATAGCCACCAGGCTGCCCCGACGAAACGCATCCCGCAGTGCCAGCCGCGAAATGCAGCCAATCCCCAGACCCGACTCCACGGCCCGTTTGATCGCTTCGGTGTGTTCCAGCTCGAGTCGCACGTTGAGGCTGGTGAGGTGATGACGCATCGCCTGATCGAACGTCAGTCGGGTGCCTGAACCTTGCTCACGCAAAATCCACGCCTCGCGGGTCAACTCGGCCAATGTGGCGTGGCCCCGTTTAGCCAATGGATGCTGGGGCGCGCAGAACACCACCAGTTCATCCTCGACCCAGGTTTGCACCTCGATATCCGGATGGCTGCAATCACCTTCGATCAGGCCCAGGTCGATTTCATAATGGGCGACCTGTTGCACGATGTTGGCGGTGTTCTGCACGTGCAGCTTCACTTGGCTTTCCGGATGACGCTGCATGTAACTGCCGATGAGCAAGGTCGCCAGGTAGTTGCCGATGGTCAGCGTCGCGCCGACGGCGAGCGAGCCGAAGCCAGATTTGCCGTTGAGCAGGTCTTCGATTTCCTTGGCCTGGTCGAGCAGGGCCACCGCTTGGGGCAACAATTGTCGGCCCGTCGCGTTCAGACTCAGGCGTTTGCCGGCTCGGTCGAACAACTGGCAGCTGGATTGCCGCTCGAGTTCGGTAATCGAAGTGCTGGCAGCGGATTGCGACAACGACAGGAGCACGGCCGCGCGGGAAACGCTTTCCTGCTGGGCCACAGCGACAAATACTTGCAGTTGACGGAGAGTGAATCGCATATCTATATAACCGATAACCCATATCTTGATAATCCAGTTAACAGATATTGTGTCTGCCACTAGAATGTCGCGCAATGGCGCTTTCGTCGGCGCACGCATATTTTCAGGAGTTCCCACGTACCATGAGCAACATGAATCACGAGCGTGTCCTCAGCGTTCATCATTGGAACGACACGCTCTTCAGTTTCAAGTGCACCCGTGATCCAGGTCTGCGCTTCGAGAACGGTCAATTCGTGATGATCGGTCTGCAGCAGCCAAACGGGCGCCCGCTCATGCGTGCCTACTCCATCGCCAGCCCGAACTGGGAAGAGCATCTGGAGTTCTTCAGCATCAAGGTGCCGGACGGTCCGCTGACCTCCCAGCTGCAACACTTGAAGGAAGGCGATGAAATCATCATCAGCAAAAAGCCTACGGGCACGCTGGTGCTGGACGACCTCAAGCCTGGCAAACACCTGTATCTGCTCAGCACTGGCACCGGTCTGGCGCCGTTCATGAGCGTTATCCAGGACCCTGAAACCTATGAGCGTTTCGAGAAGGTCATCCTGTGCCACGGCGTGCGTTACGTGAACGAAGTCGCCTACCGCGAATTCATCACCGAGCATTTGCCACAGAATGAGTTCTTCGGCGAAGCACTGCGCGACAAGCTGATCTACTACCCGACCGTGACTCGCGAGCCGTTCGAAAACGAAGGCCGTCTGACCGACCTGATGCGCAGCGGCAAGCTGTTCAGTGACATTGGTCTGCCACCGATCAACCCTCAAGACGACCGTGCCATGCTCTGCGGCAGCCCAAGCATGCTCGACGAGACCAGCGAAGTCCTGAACAGCTTCGGCCTGACTGTGTCGCCGCGGATGCGCGAACCGGGTGACTATCTGATCGAGCGCGCATTCGTCGAGAAGTAAGCCCGATAGCCTGCTGTAACGCGCAGCAGCTTCAGCGTTGACCCCATCGCGGATGAAACCCTCGCACAGTGACTGTGTGGGTGGATTCATCCGCGAATAAGTCAGTACAGGCACCCGCAATTTGGGCGTCTGAAAAAAACCGCCTGGAGGTCACGGACCAGGCGGTTTTTTTGTGCGCGCATGTCAACGGGTCAGTTGCTGGGCAGCACCACTTCCAGCACCCGAATCTGCCCCGGCTGCGGGTAATGCCAGCGCACGTCCAGGTCCCAGAACTGCGCGCCATAACGGCGTTCAGGCGCCGGTTGCTGATACGCCGGGCGGGGGTCTTGTGCCAGGCACTGCTCGATCAGTTCGATCAGCGGTTCGCCTAAGCGTTGCCCGTGTTCGCGAGCCTGACGCAGCGCGGTGTCGTCCCATGTCACAGGGATCAGCTCTGGCGCCGCTGCGGCCATGGAATTGCTCGCATGGCTGACGATATCGGCGTACGGCACGTAGGGTTTGACGTCCAGCACTGGCGTGCCGTCCAGCAGATCGATGCCCGACAGCCATAGACGACCGGCTTCGACCTTATCCAGCTTGACCACCGACTGGCCGATGCCGTTGGGGCGATGGGTGGCACGGGTGGCGAACACGCCCATCGACTGATTGCCGCCCAAGCGAGGTGGGCGGACCTTGAGTCGCGGCTTGTCTTCCAGCGCCTCGTGAAACAGAAACAGCAGCCAGACGTGACTGACCTGCTCCAGCCCCTGCACGGCGTCGCCCTGATCGAACGGCGCCACCAGTTCGAGTACCCCACGCGCGGCTGGGGCGAGCTGCGGCTGGCGCGGAATGGCGAATTTTTCCTTGAAGCAGGAACGCAGGAAACCGATAGGAGCGACGCTGTAAGTCGGGTTCATCGCGGGATCGACAGGCTCAGCCACGAACGCGCAGCGTCAGGCCACGCAGGAAATTGCGCAGCAATTGATCGCCGCAGGGCCGGTAGTTGTTGTGCCCGGGCTTGCGGAACAGCGCACTCAGCTCCGGCTTGGATACAGGAAAATCCGACGCCTTGAGGACTGCGTGCATGTCTTCTTCTTTGAGCTCGAAAGCTACCCGCAGCTTTTTAAGGACGATGTTGTTGGTCATCGGCAGCTCGACGGGCAGTGGCGGACGACTTTCATCCTTGCCGCGCTTGAAGAACACCAGACCATCGAGAAAGTGCGCCATGATTTCATCGCTGCACGGCTCGAAACCTTCTTCTTCATCCTTTTTGGTGAAGGCAATGATCTGCGCCTTGGTCACGTCAATGCCGCCCAGTTTGGCGATTTCCACCACCTTGGCGTCGCTGATATCAAGCATGTAGCGGATGCTACGCAATACGTCGTTGTTCATCATGGTGCGTGTTTCCTGATCGATCGGGTGTCGGCGTGCGAGAAACGCAGCGCTCGAAAAAGAGGGGGTCAAAACTTTTCTTTGTCGGTCATGTAGCGCCACTGGCCTTCGGGCACCTTGCCGATGGACACGCCGCCGACGCGAATCCGGCGAATGGACACGACCTTCAGGCCCACCGCCTCGCACAGTTGGGCGATGACGCCCGGTTGCGGGTTTTTCATGGCGAAGCGCAGGCGGGTCTCGTTCTGCCAGCTGGCTTTGACTTTGGGCAGCTCTTTGCCTTTGTACATCAGGCCGTGATTCAAGCGATTGAGACCGTGGGCGACCATGTCGCCGTCGATTTCGACCACGTATTCCTGCTCGATTTTGCTGCGGTCATCGGTGAGCTTGCGCAGGATCTTCCAGTCCTGGCTGAACACCATCAGGCCGCTGGCGTTGGTTTGCAGGGTGGAAATCGCTTCCAGTCGCAAGAAGTGACCCTTGAGCGGGCGCTTGCCGATGCTGTGCTCGGACGACAACGTGGCCGGTGTGATCAGCGGCAGGGCCTGCTCGGGGGACATGCCCGCTGGCACGTTGAACAGGATCGTCACGGCTTCCGGGGTGACGGCCTTGGCGTCGGGGCTGAGGACGACGGTCTGGTCCTCGACCTTGTATTGCGGCTCGTCGACGACCACGCCGTCCACTGTCACCCAGCCACCCTCGATGAACAACTCGGCCTCGCGTCGGGAGCAGCCGACCAGCTCGATGAGGCGTTTGGAAAGGCGAATGGGGTCAGTCATGAGGAAAGCCGTAACAGGAGGGAAAGGCGGCCATTGTACCCGCGCAGGCTGCGTTAATCGCGGGCACGTTGAAAATGGTTGCCGAAGGGGCCGGTTCGGCGCGTCATCTTTCCTGCATTCCGTCAACCAAACACCCCTCGGGGCTGGACTAACGAGGCAAATTGCTTTTGACTCTGCGGCCTGAAATCCAGGAGCTACCCCTTTGAAAAAGTCAGTCGCCATCGTTTTCGGTGGGCAATCCTCCGAGCATGAAGTGTCGTTGCAATCGGCGCGCAACGTGATCAATGCGATTGATCGCAACACCTACTACATCACCCTCATCGGCATCGACAAACAGGGCCACTGGCTGCGTTTCGATGAGCGCGATTACCTGCAGAACGCTAACGACCCCGCGCGCATCAAGCTCAGCGAGTCGGGTCGTCTGCTGTCGTTGAGACCGGGTACGCAAGGCCCGCAATTCGTCGAAGTGGACACGGGTCTGGACCTGCCGCGCATCGACGTGGTGTTCCCGCTGATCCACGGCAGCACGGGTGAAGACGGCGCGCTTCAAGGCCTGCTGAGGCTGCTCGACATTCCGTGCGTAGGCCCTGACGTGCTGGGCTCGGCGGTGTGCATGGACAAGGACGTCACCAAGCGGCTGCTGCGTGACGCGGGCATCGCCGTGGCGCCATTCGTGGTGCTGCACCGCGGTGAGTCGGTGGATTTTGTCAGCGTCTCGGCCCAGCTGGGATTGCCGCTGTTCGTCAAACCGGCCAGTCAGGGCTCTTCGGTGGGCGTGAGTAAAGTCACCGATCAGGCGACCTATGACGCCGCTTTGAAGCTGGCCTTCGACTACGACAACAAGGTGCTGATCGAGCAGGGCATCGTCGGTCGCGAGGTGGAATGCGCGGTGCTGGGCAACCATGAACCGCAAGTGAGCGTGTGCGGCGAAGTGGTGGCCAACGACGAGTTCTATGCCTACGACACCAAGTACCTGAACGATGGTCAGGCTCGCATCGCGATCCCTGCCGACTTGCCGACCGACCTGAGCGATGAAGTCCGTGAAGTCGCGTTGCAGGCTTATCGCGTGCTGGGCTGCGCGGGGCTGTCGCGGGTGGACTTCTTCGTCACCGAGGCGCGGGAAATCATCATCAACGAGGTCAACACGCTGCCCGGCTTCACCTCGATCAGCATGTACCCGAAACTCTGGCAGGCCAGCGGCTTGAGCTACCCGGAACTGATCGACCGGCTGATTGTGCTGGCCCTTGAGCGTGCCGAGGAAGCCCGCGCGCTGAAAACCGAGGTGGTGCTGTGAAGGTCATCCGCATCGCCGCGGCCTTGCTGATTGGCGCGGATGGCCGGACCCTGCTGGTGCGCAAGCGCGGGACTCAAGCGTTCATGCAACCGGGCGGGAAAATCGATGCGGGTGAAACCGCGCCCGTTGCGCTGGCGCGGGAGCTGCACGAGGAGCTGGGGCTGCGGATCGAGCCTGATCAGGCAGCGTTTCTCGGCGAGTTCTCGGCGATGGCGGCGAACGAGCCAGGTTTTGAAGTGAACTGCCAGCTGTATCGGCTGGACGTGGATCAGGATGTGGTGCCGGCGGCGGAGATTGAGGAGGTCGTCTGGATCGACGCCGGGAGTGTGGATCACCTGCACCTGGCGCCATTGACCCAAGATTCGATTCTGCCGTTGTATCGCACACTTCAGATCGCATGAATCTCCCTCGGGAGTGAGCCCGCTCACTCCCGCCATGACCTCAGCTCAACGCACCGCGCTCACCCCATCCAGGGTCGAAAACGACGTGTCCTTCGCCGTCAGCAGAAAATCCCGCATGTAGGGCGCGTCGAGCATGTCGGCGCGGATGGCGGCGTAGAGCGTGGCGAACAGGCCTTTCTCGCCCAGTCGCTTGGCTTTCACATAACCCCGTGAGCTGTATTCATGCAGCGCCCAGTGCGGCATCCCACACACGCCTCGGCCACTGGCGACAAGCTGCATCATCATGACAGTCAGCTCGGACGTGCGAACCTGCGCCGGTTCGATGTCAGCCGGTTCCAGAAAGCGGGTGAAGATGTCCAGACGATCCCGCTCCACCGGGTAGGTGATCAGCGTTTCGCTCGCCAAGTCCTCCGGCACCACGAACGGCTTGCTCGCCAGCGCGTGCTGATTGGCCACCGCGAGCATGGCTTCGTACGTGAACAGCGGCACGTAGGTAATGCCTGGCAGGTCCACAGGGTCGGACGTCACCACCAGATCCAGATCGCCTCGGGCGAGGGCGGGCAGGGGCGCAAAAGCGAAACCCGAGGCCAAGTCCAGTTCGACCTCCGGCCACGCATCGCGGAACTGATCGATGGTCGGCATCAGCCATTGAAAACAACTGTGGCATTCAATGGCCATGTGCAGACGACCTGCCACGCCACCGGCCAGCCGCGAGATGTCGCGCTCGGCATTGCGAAGTTGCGGCAGCACCGAGTCCGCGAGTTGCAGCAGTCGTAAGCCCGCGCTGGTGAAACGCACCGGTTTGGTCTTGCGCACGAACAGCGGCATGCCCATGCGCTCTTCCAATTCCTTGAACTGGTGAGATAGCGCGGATTGCGTCAGGTGCAGTCGGTCAGCGGCGTCGACCAGGCTGTCGGCCTCGCGCAGCGCATGCAATGTTTTCAGATGGCGTATCTCAAGCACCGGGCGCTCCATGAATGAATTTTGTGATCAACGCGAAAACAATGAGTTTGTCTCATGTCGGGCGCAGTGTCGACAATGGCGCCATCTTTTGTAGGAGACGTCATCATGGCCCTGGCCCATAACTTAGGATTTCCGCGCATCGGCGCTGATCGTGAATTGAAGAAAGCCCTCGAAGCCTATTGGAAGGGCGATATCGACCAAGCCGCGCTGCTGGCCGTAGGACGTGATCTGCGCGCTACGCACTGGCAGCTTCAGAAGGACGCAGGCATCGACCTGCTGCCCGTAGGGGATTTCGCTTGGTACGACCAGGTGTTGACCCATTCGCTGACCTTCGGCGTCATCCCCGAGCGCTTCGTCGACCTGCGCGACGACAAAGGGTTGCCCAACCTCGATACCCTGTTCGCCATGGCACGCGGCGCTAGCGCTGGTTGCTGCGGCGGCCGCCACGGCAAGGCCCACCATGCCCAGGAGCTGACCAAATGGTTCGACACCAACTACCACTACCTCGTACCGGAATTCACCCAGGACCAACGCTTCAAACTGAGCTGGGAGCAGTTGTTCGACGAAGTCGAAGAAGCGCGGGCATTGGGTCATAGGGTCAAGCCGGTGATCATCGGCCCGCTGACCTATCTGTGGCTCGGCAAGGCGAAAGGCGACAGCTTCGACAAGCTCGAACTGCTGGACCGTCTGCTGCCGATCTACGGCGAAATTCTCGGGCGTCTGGCGGGGCAGGGCGTTGAGTGGGTGCAGATCGATGAGCCTATCCTGAGCCTTGATCTGCCGCAGGACTGGAAAAACGCCTTCGAACGCGCCTACCACAGCCTGCAATACTCGCCCCTTAAAAAACTGGTCGCCACTTACTTCGGGGGGCTGGAAGACAACCTCGGCCTCGCGGTTTCGCTGCCAGTGGACGGCCTTCACGTCGATCTGGTGCGTGCCCCTGAGCAATTGCCTGCGCTGCTCGATCGTCTGCCGACCTACAAAGTGCTGTCCCTTGGGGTGGTCAATGGCCGCAATGTCTGGCGCTGCGACCTGGAAGCGGCCCTCGAGCTGTTGATTGAGGCGCAGCTGCGGTTTGGCGACAACCTGTGGGTCGCGGGTTCGTGTTCTCTACTGCACAGCCCGGTCAACCTGGAGCGTGAAGACGCGCTCGACGCCGAACTCAAAAGCTGGCTGGCCTTCGCCAAGCAGAAGTGCGCGGAAATTTCGATCCTCAGCACTGCCTTGAACGACCCTCAAGCGCCCGAAGTGCAGGCTGCATTCGCTGAAAGCCGTGCCGTGCAATCGAGCCGCCAACACTCGGCCCGAATCCATAAACCTGAGGTGAAGGCACGTCTGGCTGCTATCACCGCAGCAGACAGCCAGCGGCATTCGGCCTTTGCCGAGCGCATCGCCGTGCAGCGTGTGCGTTTGAACCTGCCGCCTTTTCCGACCACCACCATTGGCTCATTCCCACAGACCGCATCGATTCGTCTGGCTCGCCAGTCCTGGAAACAGGGCAAATTGTCGGCCAACGATTACCACGACGCCATGCGTGCAGAGATTCGTCATGCTGTCGACATTCAGGAGCGTTTGGGGCTGGATGTGCTGGTGCATGGCGAGGCCGAGCGCAATGACATGGTCGAATATTTCGCCGAGCAACTGGATGGCTACGCGTTCACCCGCTTTGGCTGGGTGCAGAGTTACGGTTCGCGTTGCGTGAAACCGGCGGTGATCTTCGGCGACCTGAGCCGGCCGCAGGCGATGACCGTCAGCTGGATCGAATACGCCCAAAGCCTCACCGCCAAGGTGATGAAGGGCATGCTGACCGGTCCGGTGACCATGCTGATGTGGTCTTTCCCCCGCGAAGATGTGTCGCGCAAAGTGCAGGCGCAACAATTGGCATTGGCGCTGCGCGACGAGGTGGTCGACCTGGAAAACGCAGGCATCAAGATTGTGCAAATCGATGAAGCGGCGTTCCGCGAAGGGCTGCCGTTGCGCCGGGCGCAGTGGGATGAGTACCTGGAGTGGGCCGTCGAAGCGTTCCGCTTGTGTGCCTCCGGCGTGCGCGATGAAACGCAGATCCACACCCACATGTGCTACAGCGAATTCAACGACGTGATCGAGTCCATCGCGGCCATGGACGCCGACGTGATCACCATCGAGACCTCGCGCTCGGACATGGAATTGCTGGAAGCCTTCAAAGCTTTCGACTACCCGAACGACATCGGCCCGGGCGTCTACGACATCCACTCGCCGCGAGTGCCGGAGAAGGCCGAGATGGTCAAGCTCATGACCAAGGCCGTGCAACGCGTTCCGGCTGAACGTCTTTGGGTCAACCCGGACTGCGGCCTGAAAACCCGCGCCTGGCCCGAGACCGAAGCGGCGCTGATCAACATGGTCGCAGCGGCGCGACAGTTGCGACAGGGAATCAGCCGCGAGTGGCAAGGCGGCAGCCGCGAGTGACGAGCTGCAAGCGGCAAGTCAAAGCAGGTTCCGGTGCATCTGACATCTTTTGATGCACCGGCCTGAAAACGGTCTGCCCATGCTCTTGCTCTTGCTCTTGCTCTTGCTCTTGCTCTTGCTCGCAGCTCGCCGCTCAAAACCGCCGCTCGGCTCCGTTCATCAAAATGTCACGCAACTGTGGCAGCGCGTTTTGGAAAACTTCATCAGACTCGCGGCCTACTGGGGTTCTGTGTTTCGGTGTATTCCATGCGGTTTTTCTTTTTCCTGGCTGCGCTCATGTGCAGCTTGCCGTCTTTTGCGGCCTCTCGATGCGATGTCGACGTTCCCACCCAAGTGGCCGAGCTGGATGATGTGCACCTGGCGTATCAAAGCATCGGGCGTGAGGCTGACCCTGCGCTGCTGTTGGTCATGGGCCTCGGCGGGCAGCTGATTCATTGGCCGGACGAGGTGGTCGTCGCGCTGTGCCAGCAAGGTTTTCGGGTGATTCGTTACGACAACCGTGACGTCGGCCTGTCAACGTGGGTTCAGGCGCCCGCGACGGCCAACCTGACTTATGAAGTGTTGCGCTACAAGATCGGCCTGCCCGTGTCGGCGCCGTATTCCCTGACCGACATGGCGCAGGACGCACTGGGCCTGATGAGCGCGCTGCACATTCAACAGTTCCATGTGCTGGGCGCCAGCATGGGCGGGATGATCGCTCAACACCTGGCGGACATGGCGCCTGAGCGCGTGGAAAGCCTGACCCTGATCATGACCAGCTCCGGGGCGCCGGGCCTGCCGATGCCAAGCCCCGCCCTCCTGCAATTGTTGGCCCGTCGCGGCGCCCCGGACCGTCAGACGGCACTCGAACAACAAGCGGATTTGCTGGCGGCGTTAGGCAGTCCGGAGGTCAAGGATGATCGGCAAACATTGTTGCAGCAGGCGGCAGTTTCCTACGACAGAGCGTTCAACCCGGAAGGCGTGAAACGACAAATTCTGGCGATTCTTGCCGAACCGAGCCGCGTCGAGCTGTTAAATCGCCTGCGCGTTCCAACGCTGGTGGTGCACGGCACCGCTGACCCGTTACTGCCGGTGATGCACGGTATTCACGTCGCCGCTCACATTCAGGGCAGCCGGTTGAAGCTGATCCCCGGCTTGGCCCATCGTTTTCAGGAAGCGTTCAAAGCGCCCTTGCTGGCGGCAGTGTTGCCGTATCTGCGCGAGCATCGCGAGGACCTGTCCCACGTCGCTCAGCTCTAGACACTGACGCCGTATCTCATTGTAGGAGCGTGGCTTGTCCCGCGATCGGCGGGGAACCCGTCGTAAAACCCGCGGCCATGGTGTCTCAGGCACACCGCATGTATCCGGTTTTACTGCCGGTTTCCGGCAGATCGGGGGGCAAGCCACGCTCCTACACAGTTTGTCGTCGGCGCGACTAGGCGTATCGTGCACCTTTTCCGCTTTGGAACGAGGCTGCCATGAGCATTCCACTGAAAATCGATTTCATCTCTGATGTTGCCTGCCCGTGGTGCATCATCGGTCTGCGCGCGCTGGATCAGGCGCTGGAACATTTGGGCGATGAAGTCCGGGCACAGATTCACTTCCAACCGTTCGAACTGAACCCGAAGATGGGCCCGGAAGGTCAGGACATTTTCGAGCACATCACCCAGAAATACGGCTCGACCCGCGAGCAATATCTGGCCAACGCCGAAAACATCCGTCAGCGCGGTGCCGAATTGGGCTTCGTGTTCAAACCGGGAGACCGTCGCGTCTACAACACCTTCGACGCCCATCGGCTGATCCATTGGGCGGCAGAGGAGGGCAAGCAGCAGGCGCTGAAAGAGGCGCTGTTCGTAGCCTATTTCAGCCAGCACGCCAACGTTTCCTCCCACGAAATACTGGCCAACGTCGCACAGAAAGTCGGCCTGGATCGACAGCGCGCCGAGGCGATTCTGATGTCCGACACCTACGCCGCCGACGTACGCCAGCAGGAAGAATTGTGGATTTCCCGGGGCGTGAGTTCGGTGCCTACCATAGTGTTCAATGACCAATACGCCGTCTCGGGTGGCCAGCCAGTTGACGTGTTTGTTGGCGCCATTCGTCAGATCATCAGCGAACAATCAAGCGTCGTTAGCGCACAAGAGTGACGTCTACGCTAACGGATGTCGGTGCGAGCAAGCCTGCCGCGTAGGGGTTTTCGATATTTTCGCTGCCCTGCGCTTGTTCGCAATCCGGCGTAACAGATGTAACAAATCTTCGATTGCGATTTAAAAATTGCTTGCTCCTTCTGACCTTTTTCGGATATCAATTTGTACATGATTAAACAGGTTCGATTTGACAAGAAACAACGCGTGGTCAATGAGCTCGCGCGCCGCATTGAAACCGGTCAAATGGGCTCGGGCGAGCTGCTGCCGGGTGAGAATCTGCTGGCTCAGGAATTCAACGTCAGTCGCGGCACGCTGCGTGAGGCGCTATCCGAGCTGAAGCGTCGCAATTACATCGCGACGCAGACCGGCGTCGGGTCCATCGTGACCTACGACGGTATTTCCTTGGACCAGCGTGCCGGCTGGGCGCAAGCGTTGGCGGACACAGGTGCGAAGGTCAGTACCGAGATTCTGCGCCTGGTAGCGGTGCAGCGGCCTGACTTGGCGGTGCGATTCGGCACGACGGAGTTCGTGGCGCTGGATCGGCGTCGAACGGCTGTCGATGGCAGCGTGGTGTCGCTGGAGCGGGTATTGATCCCCGCCGTGGAAGGGCTGGAAAACCTGCCACGAGACGGGCTGATCGACGATTCGCTGACCGTGACCCTGGCGGCCCATGGCTACGTGGGCGATCGCGGCGATCAGTGGATTGGCGCCGAGCCGCTTAGTCAGGACGACGCCGTTCTAATGATGCGCGAGCCGGGCACAGTCTTTCTCAAGGCGACGCGAACCACATTCGACCGCCGCGAGCGTTTCATGGAGCACGTGGAAAGCCTTCTGGATCCCGTGCATTTTCGTCTACATCTGGCCTTTGGATCGACTACATGACGGCATTGATCGACACCCGCGACCACGCGCTGGCCGCTTTTTACGGCCTGGCCCTGGGCGATGCGTTGGGCATGCCCACGCAATCCCTGAGTCGCGAGCAGATCAAGCAGCGCTTCGACCGTATCACCACGTTGACGGCCGCCGACGCCGATCAGCCGATCGCGCCGAACATGGCCGCCGGCTCGATCACCGACGATACCGAACAGGCTGTGTTGGTGGCGGAACTGTTGATCGCCGGTGGCGGGCTCATCAGGCCGTCGGATCTGGCGCAAAGCTTGATCGACTGGGAAGCGGTGATGCAGGCCAAGGGCTCGCAAGATCTGCTCGGCCCGTCGACCAAACGCGCAATTGAAATGATTCTGGCAGGCCACAGCCCCGAAGAGGCAGGCCGCTTCGGCACCACCAACGGTGCCGCCATGCGCATCACGCCGGTCGGGATTGCGGCGAATGTGGCCGATGAGCAGCAGTTCGTCGAATCAGTGGTGCAAGCCTGCCAGGTGACTCACAACACGACGCTCGGCATCTCCAGTGCAGCCGCTGTGGCCGCTGTGGTGTCGGCGGGGATCAATGGCCTTGGCCTGAATGAGGCGCTGGCGGTGGGTGCGCGTATCGCCGAACGCGCCGAGCGTCATGGTCACTGGATTGCCGGTGGAAAAATCTCCGCGCGGATCGTCTGGGCCAAACAGCTCTGCGCCAAGTCCAGCAACACGCAACTGCCGGATTTGATTTACGACGTCATCGGCACGTCGGTGGCGTCCCAAGAGTCGGTCATCGCCGCCTTCGCCCTGGCGCACCAGGTCGCCTCCGGCCAATTGTCGGCCTTCGACGCGTTGTGCATGGCGGCCAGTCTTGGCGGAGACACCGACACCATCGCGGCGATCCTCGGCGCCATGTTGGGCGCATGTCAGGGCATGGGCGTCTGGCCAGCTGACCTGATCGAGCAGGTCCAGACCGTCAACAGGCTTGAGCTTTCCACGCTGGTCGAACATTTGCTGTCCTTGCGCGCTGCCTGACTGATACAGGCGCGATCACGTGCCGAATGAACAATAACGATCCAGACGTCGCCCTGTCACAGAGGGCGATTGGGGATGGCTGCGCTTTTCGAAAGGCACTCCTATCCCACCCGACACGGACGTCATTTGCGTTGCGTACTGCCCACAACCAGAACAGATGGCAACAGGAGCATTCCCATGACGTCATCCAACGCCGCTCAAGGCGCAGGTCAGCTTGAAACACGCGGCATCGAGCCGGTTCCGGAAAACGAGTGCAACGGCCATCCGCTGCAACTGTTCTGGGTCTGGTTCGCGGCCAATATCAGCATTCTCGGTTTGCCGCTGGGCGCGACGCTGGTGGCCTTTCGCGGGCTGTCCATCGGCCAGGCCATCATCGTGGCGATACTGGGCGCGGCGGGCTCCTTTGCGGTCGTCGGGGTGATCTCCATTGCGGGGCGGCGTGGACGGGCGCCAAGTCTGACCTTGTCCCGCGCCATTTTCGGCGTGCGCGGAAACATCGGTCCTACGATCGTTTCGCTGATGTCTCGCCTGGGATGGGAAACCGTCAACACCACCACGGCGGCGTTCGTCCTGCTATCGTTGTGCTCGATCCTGTTCGGCACGGCTGTCGAGGCGAAAAACTCCCCAGGCCTGACGCTGCTTTTCATCGCGATCTTCGTGCTCATGACCCTGACCGTTTCGGGCCTGGGCCATGCGACGCTGCTGGTGATCCAGAAGTGGGCGACCTACATTTTCGGCGCGCTCAACGTCGTAGTCGGCGGGTTCCTGATTGCCCACATCGACTGGAACGCGGTGTTCGCCGCCACCCCCGCGCCGCTCAGCGCGATGATCATCGGCGTCGGGACCATGGCGGCCGGCACCGGCATCGGCTGGGCCAACGCGGGGGCCGACATGTCGCGTTATCAGCATCGCAGCGTCAAGGCGACACGTCTCGTCGCGTCGGCGGCGTTCGGTGCCGGTATTCCGCTGGTGCTGCTGATTACCCTCGGCGGCCTGCTGTCGGTGGGCAATGATCACCTGGCCTCGGCCACTGACCCGATCATTGCGATTCGCGAGCTGCTGCCGACCTGGATGGCCGTGCCCTATCTGATTACCGCATTCGGTGGGTTGCTTTTGTCGAACAACCTGTCGGTGTATTCGGCAGGCCTGACCACGCTGACCCTCGGCTTGAAGATCAAGCGCGTGCACGCGGTGATCGTCGATATCGTGGCGATCTTCTGTGGGTCGATCTATTTCATGTTGATCGCCGACAGCTTCTACGGCCCGTTCATCACCTTCATTTCGATGCTGGCGGTGCCGATCACCGCATGGGTCGGGATTTTCGTCGTTGACCTGATTCACCGTCACGTCTACTCAGCCAAAGACCTCATGGACGTTTCCTCCCGCAGTGCCTATTGGTACAGCGGCGGCGTGGAATGGCGCGCAGTGAGCGCATGGGCGCTGGCCATCGTGCTGGGGTTCAGCTTTACCACGGTTGCCACGACCCCGGAAAACGTATTGTTCAAAGGCTTCCTGTCCGACTCCTGGTTCGGCCATAACGGGCTGGGCTGGATCGTGACGTTCATCGTCGCAGGCGGTCTGTACGCCATCCTCGGCGGCGCCCGCGACCGCCGCATCGTCAATGAAGAGGCTGCTCATGCCCGCTAGATTGCTGTACACCGGCCAGGTCGTGGTTGACCTGGTCATGGGGCTCGACGCCTTGCCCCGCTCGGGGGGCGACGTTCTCGCGCGCTCGGCGCAGTTCGAGGTGGGCGGCGGCTTCAACGTCATGGCCGCCGCACGACGCAACGGTCTGGCGACGGTCTATTTGGGGCGCCACGGTAACGGGCGTTTCGGTGATCTGGCGCGGCAGGCATTGACGACGGAAGGCATCGAAGTCGCGACCGACGTTTCAGAGGCGCAGGACACTGGCCTCTCGGTGGCACTCATCGAGCCTTCCGCTGAGCGCTCGTTCATCTCCTACGTGGGCGCCGAGGGCGGGTTGTCTGCCGAGGATTTGGGTCGCGTGGTCGTGAAGCCTGACGATTACGTATTCGTCAGCGGCTACAGCCTGCTTCATGCGGGCAAGGTCTCGACGTTGCTGGCGTGGCTGGACGAACTGCCGACAGGCACAAACGTGGTGTTCGACCCGGGGCCGCTGGTGAATTCGTCAGAGGGTGCCGAGATGCGGACGGTCATGCCGTTGATCACGCTGTGGACCAGCAATGGCGAAGAAGCGCTGCGCTTTACCGGCTGCGACACGATTGTCGATGCACTGGAAAAACTGGGGCAATGGCTGCACGACGATGCGTTGATCGTCGTACGGGACGGCCCGCAAGGGTGCTGGATCCGGCAGCATGGTGAGACTCGACACGTGCAGGGATTTCCGGTCACGGCCATCGACACCAACGGCGCAGGCGACGCCCATGCCGGGGTGTTGCTGGCGGGGCTGGCGGCAGGTCTGTCCACGCACGACGCGGCATTGCGAGCCAACGCAGCCGCGGCGATTGCCGTGACACGATGGGGACCGGCGACCGCGCCGGGGGAAAGGGAGGTAGATGAGTGGGTGGGGCAAAAGTGATGGCCCCGGCATGTGGCGTTCGTTAGGAATCGTTTGAGTCGCAGACGAAAGGAGTGATCAAGGGTGTAGCGCTTCCCCAGCGTGACACGTTGGACGGTCGGGAGACTTGGGGGGCTGTTAAAGCTAACCAGTCATCCCGAATTATCGTGCGAGCTGCAGTCGCATTCACAACTGATGAGATACATGCCTTTTTGTTTCGTATCAGGGGTTTCACACAACACCACGGCATCCACGTCTACACGGCTTAGGTTCAGAGGGCATTCGCCTTTGTTGTTGTAACAGGGCTCAGGTGCGGAGCGCTCTTGTTAGAAGGCTGGCTTGTTGTGGAGAGTGAACTACTCAAAGTCCGCAAACAGGGTGATTCTCATGCGGTATCAGACTGTCGAGATTCTGGTTTCTGCGCGTCGCTTACCGAGTTGAGCGGTCGCGAATATTCAGAGCATGCCTTCACCCCAGCCCGTATTTTTTCACCTTGTCGAACAGCGTGGTCTTGGCCATGCCCAGTTCCTGGCTCGCCTGGCTCAAATTGCCGCCACTGCGCTGCAACGCTTCGCTCAGGAGGTTCTTTTCAAAGGCTTCTACAGCCTCTGAAAACCCCAGACTTTGACTCAGGGCCGCGACGCCGGTTTTCTTGAACGCCGGTAAGCCAAGGGCGTAACGCTCCGCCACGTTGCGCAACTCACGCACGTTGCCGGGCCAGTCGTGGCTCATCAGGGATGAAACGGTCTGCGGGTCCAGTTGCGGCGGCTCGCGGTCGAAGCGCAGGGATGAGAGCTGCAGGAAGTGTTCGAACAGCTGCAGGATGTCTTCCCGACGCTCACGCAACGGCGGCAACTCCAGCGTGACGACGTTGAGGCGGTAATACAGGTCGCTGCGAAACTGGTTGGTTTTACTCAGTTCGTTGAGGTCGGACTTGGTGGCCGCGATGACCCGGCAATCCACCGCCACGCTCTGGTTAGAGCCCAGCCGCTCCAGCGTGCGCTCCTGCAAGACCCGCAGCAGCTTGATTTGCAGGTTGATCGGCATGCTTTCGACTTCATCGAGAAACAATGTGCCGTTGTGAGCGTGTTCGATCTTGCCGATGCGCCGCTTGCCCGCGCCGGTGAATGCGTTGGCTTCGTGGCCGAAGATTTCGCTTTCGAACAGGTTCTCGGGTAACCCACCGCAGTTCAACGCCACGAATTGATTGGAATGCCGACGGCTGAAGTCGTGCAGACAGCGGGCGACCAGTTCCTTCCCCGTGCCGGTTTCGCCTTCGATCAGTACGTTGGCTGAGGTGTCGGCGACGTTGGCGATCAGCGCGCGCAGGTTTTGCATGGCAGGCGAGCGGCCGATGATTTTGCCTTCCAGCGAGTCGCGTTCGGCCAGTTGCCGACGCAACGACCAGACCTCTCGCGCCAGGCCGCGTTGTTCAAGCGCGCGGCGTGCGACGTCCACCAGACGCTCAGGGGAGAAGGGCTTTTCCATGAAGTCGTAAGCGCCGTCGCGCATGGCCCCGACCGCCATCGACACGTCGCCGTGGCCGGTGATCAACACGACCGGCAAACTGCGATCACGTTCTTTCAGACGCTTGAGCAGTTCCAGGCCATCGATGCCCGGCAGGCGAATGTCGCTGATGATGATGCCGGCAAAGTTGTCGCCCACGCGCGCCAAGGCCTCTTCTGCGCTGCCCACGCCTTCGCTGAGAATGTCTTCCAGCGCCAGCGCCTGTTGGCAGCCAAGCAGGACGTGAGGGTCATCTTCAACGATGAGGACGGTCAGTTCAGTGTTCAATTACATCCCCTGTCGCAGTCTTTAGTGTAGGAGTGAGCTTGCTCGCGATTGCGTCCTTTCGGGCAACCTCGGTGTGTCCAGCCTGCCGCGATCGCGAGCAAGCTCACTCCTACAGGAATCCGGTGCAGTTGCCGGTTCATGGGATTACCCCGCCACCGTCCACCAACGGCAACACCAACACGAACATCGTGCCGCCTTCGGCCGGGTCTTCGGCGTTCAGACTGCCACCCGCGGCAGCGGCGAGGCTGGCGGAGAGGGTCAGGCCCAGCCCCAAACCCTGCTCGCCCGGTTTAGTGGTGAAAAAGGGTTCGAACAGGTGCTTGCGCGCTTCGGCGTCGATGCCATGGCCGTTGTCGCGCACGCGCAGGCGATAGCGGCCTTCACACACGTCGCCTTGCAGCCACAGCACCGGCAGCGGTTGCGCCTGCATGGCGTCGAGGGCGTTGCCAATGAGGTTGACCAGAATCTGTTCCAGCCGCGTCTGGTCGATGGCGAGCTCGACATCGTCGAACGCCTGATGCAGTTCCAGCGCGCTGTTTTCCAGACGCGCACCCAGCACCTGCAAAGCCGCATCCACCGCCTTGCTCAGCGAGGCCTGGCCTTTGTCTTCCCCGCGGCGGGCGAAGGCGCGCAGGCTGGCAGTGATGCGGCCCATACGGTCGACCAGATCGTTGATCGTGCGCAAGTTGGCGCTGGCCGTGTCCAGCGCACCCCGTTCGAGGAAACGCACGGTGTTGCCGGAGAGCGTGCGCAATGCGGCGAGCGGCTGATTGAGTTCGTGAGCGATGCTGGTGGACATCTGCCCGATGGCCGCGAGTTTGCCAGCCTGCACCAATTCGTCCTGGGCCTGACGCAAGGTTTCTTCGGCCTGCCGTCGTTCGCGAATCTGCCCTTTGAGGCGTTCGTTGCTGGCGCGCAGATCGACGGTACGTTCGGTAATCCGACGCTCGAGTTCGTTGTTGGCTTCCTCGAGCGCCTCACGGGCAGCCAGCCGGGTTGAAATCACCTTGCGCCGCTCGTTCCAGGCGATCAGCAGAAACATCGCCAGCGCGCAGGCCACCGCCACCAGCATGCCCTGGTTCGCGGCTTCCCGACGCAGGTCCTCCAGCGGGGTCAGCAGCGTCAGGTGCCAGGGGGTGTCGGCGAGGTCGCGGGTCTGGGCAAGGTAGCTGACGACAGTGTGTTCGTGGTCGACGCTGACGTTGGCCGGGAAAGTCAGCTTCTCGACCCCTTCGGCAACCGACTCGCGCTCCAGCGGTACCAGCTCGTTCAGCGGCCACCAGTAATATTGCAGGCTGCGGGCCAGGCGCTCCTTGATTTCCGGCGTCAGTGGGCGAACCGATTTGAGACGTCTTGCCGGGTCGCTCGACAGAATGATGATGCCGTTCTCGTCGCTGACGAAGGCTTCAAGACGGGCCCGCTGCCAGCGTTCTTCGAGGGCTTCGAGGCGCACTTTGATGACGGCTACGCCAATGATTTTGCCTTTCTCTTCCAGGCCGTGGGCCAGGTAATACCCCGGTTCCCCCGTGGTGCTGCCGATGCCATAAAAGCGGCCCGGCAACCCGCGAATGGCGTCCTGATAATAGGCACGGAACGACAGGTCTTCGCCCAGGTAGCTGTCGGCATCGCGCCAGTTGCTGGTGGCCAGCACGCGGCCGGTGGTGTCGAGGACGTAGATCGCGCGACTGCGGCTGCGGCGATTGAGACCTTCGAGGTAATCATTGACCTTGGAGCGCAAGTCCGGCGTAGGGTTGTTAAGCAGGTCCGAGACGTTGGATTCGAGTTCCAGCACGCTGGGCAGGTAGTTGTATTTGTTGATTTCACTTTCGACTGTTCGAGCGTGCAGTTCGAGCTGCCGTTCGCCGTTTTCAGCCAGGGCCTTGATGGCGTTCTTTTCGCTGGACAGATAAGTGACGTAGCCGAGCGCGATCATCAGCAGAATGACCAGCGGCGGCAGAAACAGATGACGTATCAGGCGGGGTTTCACGGCAAGTGATGGTGGCGCGCTAAGAGGTGGATCGCATTTCATCACAGTCGTCCTGGACCGACCAGCCGCCCGTGTCATGGATGTCGACACGAACAGCCAGTGGTTTTTTGCCCTTTTGGGGCGTTGCCCTCGTGAGGCAGATCGGGTTAGTGCTGCAGGATTTTGTTCAGGAAGTGCTGAGCGCGCTCGGACCGGGCGCTGACGTCGCCGAAGAACTCTTCCTTGACGCAGTCTTCGATGATCTGGCCTTTGTCCATGAAGATCACGCGGTCGGCGACCTTGCGGGCGAAGCCCATTTCGTGGGTCACGCACATCATGGTCATGCCTTCGTGGGCGAGCTGCACCATCACATCGAGCACTTCGTTGACCATTTCAGGGTCGAGGGCCGAGGTCGGTTCGTCGAACAGCATGACCACCGGGTCCATCGCCAACGCGCGGGCAATCGCCACGCGCTGTTGCTGGCCGCCGGACAACTGGCCCGGATGCTTGTGGGCGTGCGCCGACAGGCCGACGCGCTCCAGCAGGGCCAGGCCCTTTTTGGTGGCTTCTTCCTTGCTGCGGCCCAGCACCTTGATCTGCGCGATGGTCAGGTTTTCGGTGATGGTCAGGTGCGGAAACAGCTCGAAATGCTGGAACACCATGCCCACGCGGGAGCGCAGTTTCGGCAGGTTGGTTTTGGGGTCGGCGATCGACGTACCGTCGACCACGATGTCGCCTTTCTGGAAGGGCTCCAGCGCGTTCACGCATTTGATCAGGGTCGATTTGCCCGAGCCCGACGGCCCGCACACCACGATCACTTCGCCTTTTTTGACCTCAGTGCTGCAATCGGTCAGCACCTGAAAGTCCCCATACCACTTGTTGATATTTTTGATGGAAATCATACGGCTAACCTTTTTTGCATGAGCTTGACCAGACGCGAGGCCGCGAAGCTGATCGTGAAGTACACCAGACCCGCAACGATCAGGAACTCATTGGAGCGGCCAATGATGTCGCCACTGGAACGGGCCGAGTTGAGGAAGTCCACCAGACCGACCGTGTACACCAGCGAGGTGTCCTGGAACAGGATGATGCTCTGTTGCAGCAACAGCGGGGTCATCTTGCGGAAGGCTTGCGGCAGGATGATCAGGCGCATCATCTGGCCGTAGGTCATGCCCAGCGCTTGCGCGGCACCCATCTGGCCACGGGAAATCGACTGCACCCCGGCCCGGACGATTTCGCAGAAGTACGCCGCCTCGAACATCATGAAGGCCACGACGCAGGAGGTGAATGCTCCGACCGGGGTGTCTTGACCGGTGATCCAGCGCAGCACGAACGGCACCGCCAGGTAGAACCAGGTGATGACCAGCAGCAGCGGGATCGAGCGGAAATAGTTGACGTAGGCACCGGCGATGCGCGACAGCAGCTTGTTCGATGACAGGCGCATGAGGGCCAGTAGGGTGCCGATGATGATGCCGCCGACCACGCCCATGACCATCAATTGCAAGGTCATGACCATGCCGTTCCACATGCCCGGAATGGCCGGGATGATTCCAGAGAAGTCCATCATTTACCTCCTACGGAAATCAGGCCCGGCACCGCGACTTTTTTCTCGACCAGACGCATGAGCAGCATCAGGCTCATGTTCAGCGTGAAGTAGATCAGCGTGGCAAGGGTAAAGGCTTCGAACAGGTTCGCGGAGAATTCGGCGGTCTGTTTGGTCTGGGCCAGCAATTCCATCAGGCCGATCAGCGAGGCCACCGACGAGTTCTTGAACACGTTGAGGAATTCGGAGGTAAGCGGCGGAATGATGATTCGGTAGGCTTGCGGCAGCAGCACGTTCCAGTAGATCTGCGGCAGTTTGAAGCCCATGGCACGGGCGGCGGATTCCTGGCCGCGGGGCAGCGCCTGGATACCGGTACGCACTTGTTCGCAGACCCGTGCGGCGGTGAACAGCCCCAGGCACACGACGACACTCAGAAAGGCCGAAGTGGTCGGATTCAGGTCTTGCTTGTACCACTCCTGCAGGTTCTCGGGCAGCAGGTCCGGCACCAGGAAGTACCAGATGAACAGCTGCACCAGCAGTGGCACGTTACGAAAAATTTCCACGTAAACCGTGGCGATGGTCGACACGATGCGATTGGGCACCGTACGCATCACCCCGAGCACCGAGCCCAGGATTAACGCGATGATCCAGGCGACGATGGAGATGCCGATGGTCCAGCCCAGACCGGATATGTACCAGTCCAGATAGGTCTCGGCGCCCACGCCAGTGGACTTGAAGAATACGCTCCAGTCCCAGTTGTAATTCATTAGGGTCTCCCCTCTGATCGATCGTTATGCACGCATACGCGGGGTAGCGGCTCCCGAGAAAGCAGGGCTTTCCCGGGAATCAGGCTTTTCAGGCTTTATGAGGTTGAGCGAGGGCTCAGGCCTTCTTTTCTTCCGCCGCAGGTGCAGGCTTGTCGTTCGGATTGGCGATCAGGGCCTTGAGCTTGTCGCTCATCGGGAAGTTCAGGTTCAGGCCTTTAGGTGGGACTGGCTGGGTGAACCACTTGGCGTAGATCTTGTTGATCTCGCCGGATTTGTAGAGGCCGACGATTGCGTCGTCTACAGCTTTCTTGAAGGCAGGGTCGTCTTTGCGAACCATGCAGCCGTAGATTTCGAAGGACTGCGCAGTACCGGTCACCGCCCAGTCATCCGGCTTCTTGGCCTTGGCCATTTCGCCTGCCAGCAGTGCGTCGTCCATCATGAAGGCAACGGCACGACCCGACTCCAGCATCTGGAAGGACTCGCCGTGGTCTTTGGCGGAGATCACGTTCATGCCCATCTGCTTGTCAGCGTTCATGGACTTGAGAATGCGTTCCGACGTGGTGCCTGCGGTGGTCACGACGTTCTTGCCTTTCAGGTCGTCGAAATCCTTATAGGTGGAGTCTTTCTTGGCCAGCAGGCGAGTGCCGACTTCGAAGATGCCGACCGAGAAGTCGACTTGCTGTGCGCGCTCGGCGTTGTTGGTGGTCGAACCACACTCAACGTCGACAGTGCCGTTCTGAACCAACGGGATGCGGGTCTGGGAGGTGACCAGGTTGTACTTGACGTTCAGGTCTGGCTTGTTCAGGTCTTTCTTGATGGCTTCAACGATGGCCAGCTGGATGTCGTGGGAGTAACCGACAGGCTTGCCGGACGCATCTGCGATGTACGAAAACGGAATTGATGAGTCGCGGTGACCGAGGGTGATGGTGCCGGAATCGTTGATTTTCTTGAGAGTGCCGGTCAGTTCGGCGGCCGATACTGGGGTGCTGATGAAAGCGGCGGCAGCAATGGCCACGCCCAGGATGTGGGGAACGATACGCATCTGTTTGTCCTCGACTTTGTTTTTCTTATGGGTCCGTGTTGGGTCGGCCCTATCGGTTTCAGAACGCTACAACGGCGGCCCAATCAGGCGGCACGCTACATCGGAGCAATCGTGAGTGAGTGTAGAGCATGAGTCATGCCAGGCACGTGACAGCATTTAAGTTGCTGAAAATCAGGGGAATTTATTTTTTATTCAGTGGTATGGAGGCATTGGAGCGTACGGAATGCCGAATGGGCGGGGAAGGAGTGTTCGGAAAACCGAATGCGGGTCGGGGGAGATCATTCAAAAACTGCGGGAATAAACTTGCTCAGGAAAGCGGTCTGTCAGACACAGGACGTGTGTGTCATCAATGGCCACTTCGCGAGCAAGCTCACTCTCACAATGGTTTCACGGCACCCAGATGCCTCAGGCAGCTTCGATAGCACTCTTGTTACGCGCTACTTTATCCAGATAAGCCTGTACGTTCTGCTGCTCCTCCGGCGTCGTGAACAGGCCGAGCTTGGTCCGACGCCACAGGATGTCATCGGCTTTGCTCGCCCATTCCTCACCGCACAGGTAATCCACTTCGCGGCTGTAGAGGCTGCCACCCAAGTGTTCACCCAAATCTGCCAACCCCTGCGCACCCTCTAGGATCCGCCAGCTGCGCGAACCGTACGTAATCGACCAGCGCTTGGCGATGTCAGACGGCAGCCAAGGGCAACGCTGTTGCAGTTCAGTTGTCAGGGCCGCCGGTGTGCTCATGTTTTCCCCACCCGGCAGGCTTGATTTCGCGGTCCAGCTCGGCTTCATCTGAGTGAAGAACGGCGCCAGTTGCTGCATTGCCGATTCCGCCAGCTTGCGATAGGTCGTCAGCTTGCCGCCAAACACCGACAGAATCGGCGCTTCACCTGCGCCGCCGGACAACGACAGGGTGTAATCGCGGGTGATGGCTGAAGGGTTGTCGGATTCGTCATTGCACAACGGGCGGACGCCCGAATAGGTGCGAAGAATGTCGTCGCGGCTCAGCTGCTTCTTGAAGTGCTCGTTGACGATTTTCAGCAGGTAATCGGTTTCGCCCTCGGTAATCGCGACTTTGGATGGATCGCCGGTGTACTCCCGGTCGGTCGTGCCAATAATGGTGAAGCGATCCAGATACGGGATTGCGAAAACGATGCGCTGGTCTTCGTTCTGCAAGATAAAGGCATTTTCGCCCTCATACAGCTTCGGCACGATCAAGTGACTGCCCTGAATGAGGCGAATGCCGTATTGGGATTCAAGCTTCAAATCTTCGCGAATGAACTTGGCGACCCACGGACCTGCCGCGTTCACCAGTGCCCGGGCGCGAATGGAGAACTGACCGCCATCGGCGCGCTCCATATTCAGCTGCCACACGCCTTGGCTTCGATGGGCGCTGAGGCAGCGGGTCTGGGTGTGAATGTGCGCACCTTTCTCGCGCGCTGCTATGGCGTTGAGGACCACCAAACGGGCGTCGTCGACCCAGCAATCGGAATATTCAAAGCCTTGGGTGATGCTCGCGTTCAACGGGCTTTCGGCGCCAAACCGCAGGCTTTTGGAGGCGGGCAGCTTTTCGCGTTTGCCAAGGTGGTCATACAGGAAAAGACCCGCACGGATCATCCACGCAGCGCGCAGGTGCGGCCGATGAGGCAGTACGAAACGCATGGGTTTGACGATGTGTGGTGCTTTTTCCAGCAGCACTTCTCGTTCTGCCAGCGCTTCACGCACCAGGCGGAATTCATAGTGCTCCAGATAGCGCAGGCCGCCGTGGATCAGCTTGCTACTGGCGGAAGAGGTATGGCTGGCCAGATCGTCCTTTTCGCAAAGGAACACTGAAAGACCACGCCCCGATGCGTCCGCTGCGATGCCGACGCCATTGATGCCACCGCCGATCACGGCAATGTCGTAAACCTCGGAGAGCGGCGGGGTGGGCAAGGCGGAATGGGCCATCGGGGCCTCCTGTCAAGAATTCGATCACGTTCGATTTTGGCGAATTCGAACATTTACGTTCATTTTCGAAAATAGTAACGCAATAAGACAGAGCCCACCACTCGCTATTGATTGAAAATACTGATGGAAGGGGTGGAAAAGGAACAAAAGCGAACATTATGGGTGTGAAAAACGAGCGTTACGTCGCGTTAAACCTGCAGGAGCGCGCTTGCCCGCGAGAGCGGCGCGTCAGATACATCGTTTATCGCTGACATACCGCAATCGCGGGCAAGCGCGCTCCGACAGTTGATACCAATCAGACGACTTCCAGCCGGATCTTGTTCTGCGCCAGCAATTGCGCCAAGGCCGGCGCGGGAGGCTGGTCGGTGACCAAGCAGTCGATGAGCGTGATTGGGCCCAGGCGTACCATCGCATTACGACCGAATTTGCTGGAGTCCGCCGCCAGAATCACCTGACGCGCATTGGCAATGATGGCCTGGGAGACGCGCACTTCCTGGTAATCGAAATCCAACAGGCTGCCGTCTTCGTCAATACCGCTGATGCCCACCAGCGCGAAATCGACCTTGAACTGGGTAATGAAGTCCACGCTCGCCTGGCCCACCACGCCGCCGTCCCGACGCACATTGCCCCCAGCCAGCAGTACCTCGAAGTCGTCCTTGCCGCTGAGGATCGACGCTACGTGCAGGTTGTTGGTGATGATTTTCAGGTGATTGTGGTTAAGCAGCGCGCGTGCGATGGATTCAGTGGTCGTACCGATGTTGATGAACAGCGACGCGTGATCGGGGATCTGCGCGGCGATGGCTTCGGCGATGCGCTGTTTCTCGTCACGCATCTGATCGGCACGCATGGCATACGCAGTGTTTTCGATGCTGGAGTCGTACGCCGCGCCGCCGTGATAGCGACGCAGGAGATTCATTTCCGCCAGCTGGTTGATGTCGCGCCGGATGGTTTGCGGGGTCACGACGAACAATTGGGCCATCTCTTCGATGCTGACGTAGCCGCGCTCACGGACCAGCTCGAGGATCTGCTGTTGACGGGGTGGCAGATTCATTTTTCTTCCTTCGGGCAATGGCGCCCATGATGCCGCAGGCAGCCATTACCTGTCAGCCGGAAAAAGAAACGTGAACCCGATGAAACCTGTAGGCGTGAGGTTCCTCGCGATAGTGCGGTGTCAGTAAACGATCTTGCACAGGCATGACGCTATCGCGAGCGCGCTCACTCCTACAGGAGGTGTCGATTTATTCGGTTTCTTCGTGCGGCTCCCAATCCCGCGTGCGCTCGACGGCCTTGCGCCACCCCGCATACAGCTTTTCCTTCTCGGTCTCATCGCACTGAGGCTCGAACTTGCGCTCGATCACTGCCTTGTCTTTCAACTCGTCCAGCCCACTCCAGAAACCGATGGCCAGGCCTGCCAGATACGCCGCACCCAAGGCCGTAGTTTCGCGCATTTTCGGGCGTTCGACGTGAGTGCCAAGAATATCGGCCTGGAATTGCATCAGGAAATTGTTCGCCACGGCGCCGCCGTCGACACGCAGCGCTTTAAGCGGCTCGGCGGCATCTTGTTGCATAGCATCGAGCACGTCGCGGGTCTGGTAAGCAATGGACTCCAGCGCGGCACGGATGATGTGATCGACCTTCACGCCACGGGTCAGGCCAAACAGCGCGCCACGGGCGTACGGGTCCCAGTACGGAGCGCCGAGCCCGGTAAATGCCGGCACCAAGTACACGCCGTTGCTGTTTTTCACCTTGGTGGCGAAATATTCGGTGTCCATGGAATCGTTGACGATCTTCAATTCGTCGCGCAGCCACTGCACCGTCGAGCCGCCATTGAAGACTGCACCTTCCAGGGCATATGCCACTTCGCCACGGGGGCCGCAGCCGATGGTGGTGAGCAGGCCATGATTGGATTTCACGGCTTTCTTGCCCGTGTTCATAAGCAGGAAACAGCCGGTGCCGTAAGTGTTCTTTGCCTGACCGGGCTCCACGCACATCTGGCCGAACAGCGCCGATTGCTGGTCGCCTGCGATGCCAGCGATGGCGATGCCGCTTTTGCTGTGGCCGTAGACTTCAGATGACGATTTCACCTCCGGCAGCATTTCCCGCGGCACGTCGAGCACGTCCAGCATCCGCTGATCCCACTCCAGCGTGTGGATGTTGAACATCATGGTGCGCGACGCGTTGGTGTAATCGGTGACGTGCACCTTGCCGCCGGTGAATTTCCAGATCAACCAGCTATCGACGGTGCCAAACAGCAACTCGCCACGCCGGGCGCGCTCGCGACTGCCATCGACGTGATCGAGAATCCATTTCAACTTGCTACCGGAAAAGTACGGGTCGATGACCAGACCTGTGGTGTCGCGGATGTAGTCCTCAAGGCCGTCACGCTTGAGCTGCTGACAGATCTCGGTGCTGCGACGGCATTGCCAGACCACCGCGTTGTAAATCGGCCGACCGCTGTCTTTCTCCCAGACCACCGTGGTTTCGCGCTGATTGGTGATGCCGATGGCGGCGATCTGGTTGTGATGCAGATTGGCCTGTGCCAGCACTTTGGTCATGCAGGCGGTCTGGGTGGCGAAGATCTCCATCGGGTCATGCTCGACCCAGCCCGGCTGTGGGTAATGCTGGACAAACTCGCTCTGGGCGGTACTGACCACGTTGGCATCGCGGTCGAAGATGATCGCGCGGGAGCTGGTCGTTCCTTGATCGAGGGCGATGATGTAGTTCTTGTTGTCGTTGTCGGTCATGTCGATTGCCTGGTGATAAAGCGGGTGTTCGGGACAGCCATCAGTGTACGTGCGAAAACCCACCAGGTGCTGGGGTGGTCTCACCGTGGAACGCTGAATATTCGTATTCGAAAAAATATAGACGGAAACGAACCTTGTCAAAGGTCGAAAGTGAACGAATGAGACGTTTTGCTTGGCTGCCCGATTTTAATTCGCGGGGTCCTCGTGACTGAGGCGTTTCGGTGGCAGATGGCCTAAAGTAACGCCAGCCAACACGAAACACCCTGGTCGCCTGGAGTGCTGCATGACCCCCGCATTGGATTTGCTGAAAAAAGTTCGCGCCGAACACCGTGTTCACAGTTACGAACACGATCCCAAGGCCGCCTCCTATGGCCTGGAAGCCGCCGAAAAGCTGAATCTGCAACCCGCTCAAGTGTTCAAGACCTTGCTGGCCAGCACCGAAAAGGGCGAATTGCTGGTTGCCGTCGTGCCGGTGGTGGGCTCGCTGGATCTCAAGGCGCTGGCCCACGCGGCGGGTGCCAAGAAAGCGGAAATGGCGGACCCGGCCGCTGCACAGCGCGCTACGGGGTACTTGCTTGGGGGCATCAGCCCATTGGGTCAAAAGAAGAGGCTGAGAACGTTCATCGACGAATCCGCCCAGCCGTTCGCGACCATTTTTGTCAGCGCTGGTCGCCGAGGGCTTGAGGTTGAACTGTCTGCGGCGGTACTTGCTCAACATACCAGTGCGACATTTGCTCAAATTGGTCGTGAATGATCCGGATGCATCGTCAGACATGCCGTGCCCCGCTGTAATCCGCTGACATAAAGCGGGGGCAGGGCGTTCGAATAACAAGGATTGGGGATGCCTTCCATGCAGCTTGAATTTCATCAAGTCGATGCTTTCAGTGACCGCCCGTTCGCGGGCAACCCTGCGATGGTCTATCGCCTCGATGCCTGGTTGTCGGATGAGCTGATGCAACGCATCGCGACGGAACACAATTTGTCGGAAACTGCCTTCGTCGTGCGTGAGGCGCAAGGTTGGCACATTCGCTGGTTCACACCCACTCACGAAGTTCCACTGTGCGGGCATGCGACCCTGGCCTGCGCCTATGTGCTGCATGAGAAATACGGAGAAACGTCTGACAGCATCGCGTTCATCAGCAGGTCAGGCGCTTTAAGCGTGACCCGGGAAAACGGCCGGCTGTTGCTGGATTTTCCTGCCATGCCGCCCAGCGAGGTGGGGGTGACTGTCGACATCGAGCGTGCGTTGAATACCGAAGTGGTGGACGTGCTGGGCTCGGCTGAATTGCTCGTCGTGCTCGAATCCGAACAGGCCGTGCGGGAGTGCAAACCTGATTTCGCGGCCATTGCGCGGTTGCCTTGGCCGGGCGTGATCGTCACCGCCAAAGGCGATGGCGAGCGTTATGACTTCGTGTCCCGTTATTTCGCCCCTGCGATCGGCATTGCCGAAGACCCGGTGACCGGATCGACCCATTGCAGCCTCATCCCGTATTGGTCGGCACGCCTGAATAAATTCAGCCTTACGGCTTATCAAAGTTCGGCCCGAGGGGGCGAGCTGTTCTGTCGTTTGGAAGGGGATCGGGTGAAGATCGGCGGGTATGCAACGCTGGTGGCGAGCGGGACGCTGACGCTGGGGTAGCGCGATTCTGTTGGCGCTCACCTATTTCAGGAGGAGTGAGCGTGTTCACGACAGGCTGGAGTACATCCGCCACCTAAGCGAGGCAGTCCTGACCTCTTCGTGAGCACGCTGACTCCCACGGGATTGCAATTCAATCTATCAGAGCAAATGCCTGTCACATCGCAATGCCCGGGTGCACTCGGACACCGCCGCCCGCCGGGAACAGCACAAGGCGCTCAGCCGTCACATGAATCCCGACGTCATCCCCAGCGTGCGCATCGATGTGGCTGGGGAACAGCGCCTCCAATGGCGTTCCGCTTGGCAACTGCAAACGGTACAACGTCGCCGCACCCTTGAACGTCTTGCTTGTCACGCGGGCTTTGATTGGGCTGTCTGACGCGTAGGCAAGGTCGTCGGGCCTGAGCAACACATCGACGGTGCCATTACTGTCGATGGCACAGGTCCCCCGCAGCACGCCGATTTCGGTCTGCACCGATTCAGCGTCAATCGCTTGCCCACGAATGAAATAGCCCTGGCCGACAAAACTGGCGACATAGGGTGTCGCCGGTTGGCGATAGAGGTTGTAGGGCGTATCCCATTGTTCCAGACGTCCTTCTTTGAACACCCCTACCTGATCACTGACCGCGAAGGCTTCTTCCTGATCGTGGGTCACCAGAATCGCGCTGGTGCCGCGGGCCTTGAGGATATCGCGCACTTCGTGGCTCAAGCGTCGGCGCAGCTCGCCGTCGAGGTTGGAGAAGGGTTCGTCGAGCAGCAGCAACTGCGGCTCGGGCGCTAAGGCCCGCGCCAGAGCGACGCGTTGCTGCTGTCCACCTGACAATTCGTGGGGATGCCGCTTGCCCAGCGCGGCGAGGTTGACCAGTTCCAGCATCTCTTCAACCACCTGCGCCTGACGCAGGTGATGACGGATGCCGAAGGCGATGTTGTCGGCCACCGTCAAATGCGGGAACAGTGCGTAATCCTGAAACACCATGCCAATCCGGCGCTTCTCGGGGGCAAGGGTGAAGCCAGGTCGGGAGATAACGTCGCCGGCGAGGACGATGTCGCCTGCGTGCACCGGCTCGAAACCGGCGATGGCCCGCAGTGTGGTGGTCTTGCCGCAACCTGACGAGCCCAAGAGGCAGCCGATGTCCCCTGCATTGAGGTGCAGATTCAGGTTCTGCACCACGGATTGGCCTTGATACCCGCAGGCGAGGTCTCGCAGTTGCAGCAGCATCGAATCACTCATGCCGGTTGATAGGCCGGCGCGACCAGGAATTCGAGCAGTGCCTTTTGCGCATGCAGACGGTTTTCAGCCTGATCCCACGCCACCGAACGCACGTCGTCGAGGAGGTCTTCGCTGATTTCCTCACCACGGTGGGCAGGCAGGCAGTGCATGAACAGTACGTCTTCAGCGGCCAGGTCGAGCAGTTCGCGAGTGACCTGGAACGGCTTGAACAGGGCGATGCGCTTGGCGGTTTCTTCTTCCTGGCCCATGGAGGTCCAGACGTCTGTGCTGATCAGGTGCGCACCCTTGACGGCTTCGCGCGGGTCACGGGTCAGGGTCACGCGGTCACCCGCCAACGCCATAAAGCGGGGATTGGGCTCGTAGCCTTCGGGGCAGGCGATGCGCAGTTGGAAGTCGAACTGGATCGCGGCTTCTATATAGCTGTTGCACATGTTGTTGCCATCGCCGATCCAGGCCACGGTCTTGCCTTTGATCGCGCCGCGATGTTCGAGGAAGGTTTGCATGTCGGCCAGCAGCTGGCACGGGTGCAGGTCGTCGGACAGACCATTGATCACCGGCACCCGAGAGTTGGCGGAAAATTCGATGAGGTTGCTGTGGGCGAAGGTGCGGATCATGACCGCATCAACCATGCGCGACATCACCCGCGCACCGTCGGCAATGGGCTCGCCACGGCCCAGTTGGGTATCACGGGGGGAAAGAAAGATGGCCTGGCCACCCAGTTGAATCATGCCCGCCTCGAACGAAACACGGGTGCGAGTCGAAGATTTCTCGAAGATCATGGCCAGCACTCGACCTCTCAGCGGCTCGAACAACACGCCTCGATTGCGCAAGTCCTTCAGCTCAATGCCTCGACGGATCACGGCACCCAGTTCATCTGGGGTGTAATCCATCATCGAGAGAAAGTGCCTGGTGATCATCATTAACTACCTTGTCTGCAACAGACCGCAGATCCTCAAAGCCGGGTTTTATCGGGAAAACGGGCGGGACCTGCGGCAAAAGCCGCGCGGGGCGACGAATAGGGAAGGCGCGAGGGTATAAGAAAATGTCGCCTCGTGCCAAGGCCCGGCATGTTCGAAATAAATGTCAGATGTCCGGTCGCCCGAAAATAACGCGCTCGCGGCGCTTTTCATGTAACGAAGTGCTACAGTTGCGTGGACAGCTAAGGCATTTAGCCATCTAGGTCTTCAGCAGCGGGCAAAGGTTTTACACCGGCTGGTTGCTCGCTGACAATTACTACCGATTCTGCAACAGTTTCAAAATGCTGCGCGGACCTTATGCGACATGCTTCACGCCATGGAAACCCGGACGTTTCCTAAACCCGTGGCGTGAGTTATAAAGGCCGCTTATGTCCTCCAAAAGGGGTGGGGAATGGAATCAAAAGAGAAACAACTAACGGAACTGCTCGGGCTTACAGCTCGCACCCTCACGCACCTCACGGCTTCCATGACCTCAATGTCTTTTGAGCTGATGCGCAGTGAGGATGAAGTAACCCGTTCGGCAGGACGCCGCATGATCGACCGGATGGCCACCATCAGTGCCGGGCTCGATGACCACTGGCGTTTGATCGGCGAACTGACCGGTGTGCAGGTTTCTCAGGAACAGGTCGAGACCGTTCATGAGATTCAGCTCAAGCGCAAAGTGGTCACCCCCATCGGCGGTTCGGCTTCCTGATCTCCATCCTTTGCTCAGGTGAGCTATCGGCTCGCCTGATGCTGCCAGATTCACGGCACTGACGTTTCTGGTGAAGTGTTGCGCCAGGCGCCATAGTTTTGTTTTCGCGATCACCCCGGTCGCCCTACAAAAACTTGAGACTGGCAATGACCAAGACTCTCCATCACCGTGCCTGTCATTTGTGCGAGGCCATTTGCGGCCTGACCATCGAAACCACCCTTGAAGACGATGCCTGCGTTCGCATCACATCGATCAAAGGCGACGCGCTAGACACGTTCAGCCGAGGTCACATCTGCCCCAAGGCGGTGGCCTTGCAAGATATTCAGAACGATCCTGATCGCCTGCGTCAGCCCATGCGCCGCATCGGCAGCGAATGGCAGCCCATCGCCTGGCAGGACGCGTTCGACCTGGTGGCCGAGCGTCTACTGGACATTCAGCAGCGTCATGGACAGAACGCCGTCGCGGTCTATCAGGGCAACCCGAGCGTCCACAATTATGGGCTGATGACCCACAGCAATTATTTTCTCGGCCTGCTGAAGACGCGCAACCGATTCTCCGCGACCTCGGTGGACCAGTTGCCTCATCATCTCACCAGTTACTTGATGTACGGCCATGGGCTGTTGCTGCCGATCCCTGACATTGATCACACCGATTTCATGCTGATTCTGGGCGGCAACCCGCTGGCCTCCAACGGTAGCATCATGACCGTCCCCGACGTCGAGAAGCGGCTGAAGGCGATCCAGGCGCGGGGCGGCAAAGTCGTGGTGGTCGATCCCCGGCGTAGCGAAACAGCGGCCATCGCCGACCAGCATGTGTTCATTCGCCCCGGTGGTGACGCCGCGCTGCTCTTTGGACTGCTGCACACGCTGTTCGCCGAAGACCTGACCCGCGACAGTCATTTGCCGGTCGATGGCCTCAAAGACGTACGTGCCGCCGTCGCGCACATGGATGCCGACACCATGAGCCAACGTTGCGGCGTGCCTGCCGAGCAGATCCGTCAACTGGCGCGGGACTTTGCCTGTGCCGAAAGCGCGGTGTGTTACGGGCGCATGGGCGTTTCGACGCAAGCGTTCGGCACGCTTTGCCACTGGCTCGTGCAATTGATCAACCTGGTGACCGGCAACCTTGATCGTGTAGGCGGCGCGCTCTGTACCGAGCCTGCGCTCGATCTAGTGGCCTCGACATCGGGCGGCAGTTTCAATCGCTGGCAGAGTCGCGTCTCGCACTTGCCCGAATACAGCGGCGAGCTCCCGGTGTCGGCGTTGGCGGAGGAAATGCTCACTGAAGGCGACGGCCAGGTGAAGGCATTGGTGACGGTGGCTGGCAACCCGGTGTTGTCGACGCCGAATGGCCGCCAGTTGGACCAGGCGCTCGAAGGGTTGGAGTTCATGGTCAGCATCGATCTCTACATCAATGAAACCACGCGGCACGCCGATCTGATCCTGCCCTCGACGTCGGCGCTGGAAAACGATCACTACGACACGACCTTCAACCTGTTCGCCGTGCGCAACGTTACCCGCTTCAATCGCGCCATCCTCGCCAAACCCGAGGGCGCGCTGCACGACTGGGAGATTTTCGTCGGTTTGGCAAAGGCCTTCGCAGCGCGGGCCGAGCGCGAATTGAAACCGACCGTTTCCCCTGCACACATGATTGATCGCGGTTTGCGAGCGGGCGCTTATGGTGACGCCTCGGATGTGAAGCTGTCGTTGGAAACGCTTCGTGATTACCCCCATGGGTTGGACCTGGGCGCACTCAAACCCAACCTTGCCACACGCCTGAAAACCGCCAATCAGCACATTCAGGCTGCGCCGGAGGTGATCCTGGCCGATCTGGTGCGGTTCGCTGCCGTACCCGCACCGTCTCCGGACCAGCTCCTGTTGATTGGGCGGCGCCATGTGCGCAGTAATAATTCCTGGATGCACAATTATCACCGGCTAGTAAAAGGCAAGCCGCGTCATCAGCTGCTGATGCACCCGGACGACCTCGCCCATCGCGGCCTGAGCGATGGGCAGCGGGTGCGGGTGAGGTCACGGGTGGGGATGATCGAGGTCGAGGTGCTGGGCAGCGTGGACATGATGCGCGGCGTGGTGAGTCTGCCTCACGGGTGGGGGCATGGGCGGCCCGGCGTGCAAATGGACATTGCCCGTGAACAGCCGGGGCAAAGTGCTAACGACCTGACTGACGAGCAGCAGCTCGATGCGCTGTCGGGAAATGCTGTGCTCAACGGAGTACCGGTGACTGTCGCGGCGGCATGACGCTCATCATATTTATAGGGCCGATTAAGGCCAAGACCGAGCGTTACGCTAGGGAATCGGTTAGAATGCGCCACCGTGTCGACTCATACAGTCGTAAAGTTAAGCCGAGGTGCTCCATGGATATCATCGAAACGATCAAAGACCAGATTGCCAAAAACACCGTTCTGCTTTATATGAAAGGCGCTCCGAATGCCCCGCAGTGCGGCTTTTCCGCCAAGGCGTCCCAGGCATTGATGGCGTGTGGCGAGAAGTTCGCGTACGTCGATATCCTGCAGAACCCGGAAATTCGTGCCAACCTGCCGAAATACGCGAACTGGCCGACGTTCCCGCAATTGTGGGTTGATGGTGAGTTGGTTGGCGGCAGTGACATCATTGTCGAGATGGCCGCTGACGGTTCGCTGCAGCAGTTGGTCAAAGCTGCGGTTGAAAAGAACGCAACGGCCTGATTGGGCAGTTGGTGTAAAGAGCCCCGGTCTCACGCGAGATACGGGGCTTTTTTATGCCCACTAAAAAGCCCCGTCTGGCTCATCACCGGGCGGGGCTCGTGACAGGGAAGGCCAGTATCAGTCTTCTTCGCCCATCTGCGATTGCAGGTAATTTTCGATGCCGACTTTGTCGATCAGGCCCAGCTGTGTTTCCAGCCAGTCGATGTGTTCTTCCTCGGATTCGAGGATGTCTTCAAGGAGTTCGCGGCTACCGAAGTCGCCAACGGTCTCGCAGTGGGCAATCGCGGCTTTCAGGTCGGCATGGCCTTTGCGCTCGATCTTCAGGTCACATTCCAGCATTTCCTTGGTGTGTTCACCGATCAGGATTTTGCCGAGGTCTTGCAGATTGGGCAGACCCTCAAGAAACAGGATGCGCTTGATCAGTTTGTCAGCGTGTTTCATCTCGTCGATGGATTCGTGGTATTCGTGCTTGCCCAGCTTGTTCAGGCCCCAATCTTCGTACATGCGCGCATGCAGGAAATACTGGTTGATCGCGACCAGCTCGTTTCCGAGGATCTTGTTGAGATGCTGGATGACGGTAATGTCGCCTTTCATGATCGAGGTCCTGTCGAAGATGTTCGTATATAAGCCGCAAGTTTGGGCCTCGGACAAGCCAGTGTCAAACCTAAGTTATTGAATAATAAGTGAAAATAAATAGGAATAAGAATGTTTGTGTTCCGCATCTTATCGCTAAGCGCTTGAATTACAGACATAAAAAAACCGGACAGAGTGTCCGGTTCCTTTGAATAGGGTAAATCAGGCAGCTGAAAATTCTGCGGGGTAGGCGAGGGCGGCATGTGTGGTTTGTAATTCCGTCAGTGTTTCACGGACCACTTCCTTCGCCAAGCAGGCACATTTCCCACATTTGCTGGCGACACCCAAGGTCTCGCGGACTTCACGGTAGCTGCAGCATCCTTCCATGATTGCTTCGCGGATTTGTCCGTCGGTAACACCTTGGCAGAGGCAAACATACATAAATAAAAGACCGTCGCTGAGTGATTTGCTCATGTGCGACGGATACTAATGTTAATGAGAATGCTTGTCAAAACTACTTCCTGAACCTTGGCTGAAGATCGATGAGTGGTCAGTTCCAAGGCGCCTCAGATGCTGTTTCTGTAGCCGCGAGCAAGCTCACTTCTACAGGTATTGCGCTCAGCCAGCATAAAAAAACCGGCCACGGGGGCCGGTCTTTACGTTCGAGAGAAGGCGATATCAATCGTCGAAGTCGTGCCAGCCGCCCATTTCTTTCCAGCGATTGACGATGCCACAGAACAGCTCAGCGGTCTTTTCCGTGTCATAGCGGGCCGAGTGGGCTTCGCGACCGTCGAAGTCGATGTCTGCCGACTGACACGCCTTGGCCAGCACGGTCTGACCATAAGCCAAGCCCGCCAGTGTCGCGGTGTCGAAGCTGGAAAACGGATGAAACGGGTTGCGCTTCATGTCCAGTCGCGCAACGGCCGCATTGAGAAAGCCCAGGTCGAAGCTGGCGTTGTGTCCAACCAGAATCGCCCGCTTGCAGCCATTGGCTTTCAGCGCCTTGCGTACGCCACGGAAGATGTCATTCAGCGCGGTTTCTTCACTCACCGCCATGCGCAGCGGGTGATCGAGTTTGATGCCGGTGAATTCCAGCGCCGCCGCTTCGATATTGGCGCCCACGAACGGCTCGACGCGGAAAAAGTGGGTGTGTTCCGGGAACACAAACCCCTTTTCATCCATGCCAATGGTGGTCGCGGCGATCTCCAGCAACGCGTCGGTGGCAGCGTTGAAGCCCCCGGTTTCTACGTCGACGACGACCGGCAGATAGCCACGAAAACGTGCTGCCATCGGATGCCTGGAGCCTGTCCCGCCGCCAGAGCCTTCCTGATCGTCGTCGTAATGGTCTTCACTCACGCGTGTTCCTCCAGCAGGCGCCAGCGCAGTTGTTCACCGGCGCGCAGCGGGATGACGGACAGCTCGCCAAACGGCAGGCTGGCAGGGGCGGTCCATTCTTCACGAACCAGGGTGATGGTATCGGTGTTGGCAGGCAAGCCGTAGAACGCCGGGCCATTAAGGCTGGCGAACCCTTCGAGCTTGTCCAGCGCGTTGCGTTGATCGAACGCCTCGGCGTACAGCTCGATCGCAGCGTAAGCGGTGTAGCAGCCGGCACAACCGCAGGCGGCTTCCTTGGCGTGCTGCGCGTGCGGCGCAGAGTCGGTCCCCAGGAAGAACTTGCTGCTGCCACTGGTCGCGGCGTCGAGCAGCGCGACCTGATGGGTGTTGCGCTTGAGGATCGGCAGGCAATAGAAGTGCGGACGAATCCCGCCGACCAGCATGTGATTGCGGTTGTAGAGCAGGTGGTGCGCGGTGATGGTCGCACCGACGTTGGCCGACGCCTCGTTGACGAACTGCACGGCATCGCCGGTGGTGATGTGTTCGAACACCACCTTCAGCGTCGGGAATCGCTCGACCACTCGACGCATGTGCTCGTCGATGAAAATCTTCTCGCGGTCGAACACGTCGATGTCGCCACGGGTCACTTCGCCGTGGATCAACAGCGGCATGCCGACTTCGGCCATCGCTTCGAGGACCGGAAAGATCTTGTCGACGCTGGTCACCCCAGAGTCGGAATTGGTCGTGGCACCTGCCGGGTACAGCTTGGCGGCGTACACGAAGCCGCTGGCCTTGGCGGCGCGGATATCATCGGGCTGCGTCACGTCAGTGAGGTACAGCACCATCAGCGGCTCGAAGCGGCTCCCTTGAGGGCGCGCTGCGAGGATGCGCTGGCGATAGCCATCGGCTTGCTCCGCGTTGCGCACCGGCGGCACGAGGTTCGGCATGATGATGGCGCGGCCAAAGGTACGCGCAACGTCGGCGACGGTGTGGGGCAAAACAGCGCCATCACGAAGATGGATATGCCAGTCGTCGGGGCGCAGGAGGGTCAGGCGGTCGGACATTGGGGGGATTCCAGGCGGGCAAACTCGCTGGGAATGCTACCGGAAAAGACTCCTCCAGGCACCCGCTATCAAGTTTTGCAGCAAGTAACCGATAGACACGTGTAAGCGTTGAATTTATTACGCGGTGAATTTTTTGTGGAGCCTACCGTGCGCCAGCGATATCTAGCCCTGCTCAGCGTGTTTGCCAGCCTGCCGGCCATGGCTCTCACTTTCCAGACGCGTCTGGAGAATATCGAGTGGAAGGTAGAGGGCGATCAGTTCGAGTGCCGCCTGAGCCAGCCCATCACCGATTTCGGTGCGGGCGAGTTCGTGCGTCGCGCGGGTGAGCAAGCGATTTTCCGACTGAAGGCCAACGGCTACGCCCTCGCGTCAGGGTCTGCGATGCTGATCGCTGCGGCGGCGCCGTGGCAGCCAGGCAGGGGGGATCTTAACCTTGGCGCGGTCAGGGTCGGGAATGGCGACATCCCATTCAATACCAACCAGGCCCAAGCCAGCCGGCTGATCGCAGGGTTGATGGAAGGGCGCAGTCCGGTCATTCGTCATGTTTTGCGCGATGGCGGGGGGGCGATGGAAGTTCGCCTGCTGCCGGTCAAGTTCAGTCACGCGTATGGCGACTTCCAGCTGTGCACCGCGAAACTGCTACCCATGAACTTCGATCAGGTCCGGCAAGCCGAGATTGGCTTCCCCGGTGGCGGTATCGATCTCGACGCGACGGCCAAGCGGCGCCTCGACACCGTATTGGCCTATATGAAAGCAGATCCCACGGTCAATCGCGTCGAGCTGGACGGGCATTCGGATAACAGCGGCAATCGCCTGACCAACCGTGATCTGTCTCGCCGCCGTGCGCTGGCGGTGATGGATTACCTCAAGGCGCAGGGCGTGCCGGAAGAGCAAATCACGCTGCGTTTTCACGGTGAGCAGTATCCGCTGGTGCCCAACACCAACAACGCCAACCGCGCGCGCAACCGTCGCGTGAACATTCATCTGGATCGTGTGCCGGAACCTGCCATGGCACCTGTTGCCGCGCCAGCCGTGTCGCCTGCTCCAGCCACGGCCCCTTCGCCTGTGCCTGCACCGTCGACGGCGTCGGGTACCGCGCCAGCGAAGACCTCCTGAACGCTTGGTATCGAGTCGTGCGTTCGACAGAGTCTGTCGCTTCGTCGTCAGAAGCTGTCGCGACACTGTAAATCCACGCGGCTGAACGGTAGAATCTCCGGTTTTCCGTACAACGCGTTGGAGTGAAGGCATGGCGGACGTTAACAAGGTAGTTCTCGCGTATTCCGGTGGCCTGGATACTTCGGTGATCCTGAAGTGGCTGCAAGATACGTACAACTGCGAAGTGGTGACTTTCACCGCTGACCTGGGTCAGGGCGAGGAAGTAGAGCCAGCCCGCGCCAAGGCGCAGGCCATGGGCGTCAAAGAAATCTACATCGACGATCTGCGCGAAGAGTTCGTGCGTGATTTTGTGTTCCCGATGTTCCGCGCCAATACCGTCTACGAAGGCGAGTACCTGCTGGGCACGTCCATCGCACGTCCGTTGATCGCCAAACGCCTGATCGAAATCGCCAACGAAACCGGCGCAGACGCCATTTCCCACGGCGCGACCGGCAAAGGTAACGACCAAGTCCGTTTCGAGCTGGGCGCCTACGCCCTCAAGCCAGGTGTGAAAGTGATAGCACCCTGGCGAGAGTGGGACCTGCTGTCCCGCGAGAAGTTGATGGACTACGCCGAGAAGCACGCCATCCCGATCGAGCGTCACGGCAAGAAGAAATCGCCCTATTCCATGGACGCCAACCTGCTGCACATCTCCTATGAGGGCGGCGTGCTGGAAGATACTTGGACCGAACACGAAGAGGACATGTGGCGCTGGACCGTTTCCCCGGAGAACGCGCCTGACCAGCCGCAGTACCTCGAACTGACCTACCGCAACGGCGACATCGTCGCACTGGACGGCGTCGAAATGACCCCGGCCACCGTTCTGGCCACTCTGAACCGCATCGGCGGTGAGCATGGCATTGGCCGTCTGGACATCGTCGAAAACCGTTACGTCGGCATGAAGTCCCGCGGCTGCTATGAAACCCCTGGCGGCACCATCATGCTCAAGGCTCACCGCGCCATCGAGTCCATCACCCTGGACCGCGAAGTCGCTCACCTTAAAGACGAGTTGATGCCGAAATACGCCAGCTTGATCTACACCGGTTACTGGTGGAGCCCTGAGCGTCTGATGTTGCAACAGATGATCGACGCGTCGCAGGCTCACGTGAACGGTGTCGTTCGACTGAAACTGTACAAAGGCAACGTGATCGTCACCGGCCGCAAGTCCGACGACTCTCTGTTCGATGCCAATATTGCGACCTTCGAAGAAGACGGTGGCGCTTACAATCAGGCCGACGCAGCGGGCTTCATCAAGCTCAATGCACTGCGTATGCGTATTGCCGCGAACAAGAACCGCAAGTTGTTCTGATCCCGTAGTTGCGCCTCAGGTGCAGTCCCATTCGGGGCTGCACCGTTCCTGATACCCGCCTGATGTTCTTTCTCCATTGGCTCGACGATTCAAACCGCGAATGTAGGAAAGTGCGTCCTGCCGCCGATGAGCGATATCTGAAACTTTCGCCTGGACGATGGTGTGTGCATGGGTGCCAACGCGGCAAGTGCGTGGTTTTCAGGCGTCGGGCGTATTCGGACAGGGGGGCAAAGGTGAGTCCACAATCGGTGCATTCTTGAATTCAAACCGATAGGCCTTACCAATATTCCAGACATCTCTCACACTGAGTTCCAATAACTGAGCGATTTCGGGCACCGTATAGCCCAGGGTTGAAAAGTGCATGGCATGGCCCGCCACGACGTCGTCAACTGGCGCTAGCTCGCACTCTCGTGGCAAACGTGACCCCCTGACCGGCCGACTGTAAAGAATTTTCAAGCCATGTTCAGACGCCAGTCGTTTGATCTCTTTGCGGTTCATCCGCAGTGAATACTGAAGCGCTGAAACTCCGGCGCCTTTAGCGACGAGCCCCTTGAGCTGTTCGACCTTCGAGGCCATGTGCGCATCTGCGTCGGCATCGACGGCTTTTCGTTCGGCTTCTCCGGGCACCTCCCCACTTTCACCCTCGGGCACGATGTCGATGATGCCACCTTTAGCCACATAGGCTTCAATGGCCTCCGCGAGTTTAAGAGGAGGATTAATGGTTGGAGAAACCCCTGTTTTTTTAGTCATGGTTTATTCCTTTGAACGTGTTGATATCGACGGCCCTCTCGCGGGCCGGTGGTGCTTGATCAACCAATTTCCAAGTCGGACGCGGTATGCAAAGTTCAGTCGGGTCCGGCTCGCCCAAAAAGGTCAGGCAAGAAAAGAACGGTGATAGCGGCGATACCCAATAAGTAATGGGCGACAAATAGTCGTTTTTAGTTGCCGAAATTTGGGGCTTGCTGAAGAAAAAAGTAACCATTGATTCTGGCTTTGGCAAGTAAAAAATAAAATTTCAGGCATTTGTTATTAGGCCGGATTGTCCGTCTTACATATTCGGAAATATGGTCTGTTAGTGCTGTAGTATTTTTCTGGTTTGTCGGAAGTTGTCTGGATTTGCAGAGCGAGATGGTATTACCTGAATGTCGGAAGAACACCGGTCATCACAAACTAATGTGTTGGCAGTTTTGGACAGTTCCAATTGATAAAAGTGAATAGCTCATTTGGAGGCACTCGACGCCGGTTCGCTTGAGGTTAAGACGCTCGTCGACAGGCGCGTCTTGCAGGACGGGGGCTTCAGAACAAACGGATAGTGGCGTAGGAAATTTCGTTAAATATTTATATATAGAAAATAATTTTTCTAAGCGTATATTTTTAAACGCTCTTTTAGGGTTTTTGAACGGGTTGTGTTTTGCAATATTTTATGATTGATGTTGTATGGCATGTCTGAAAGATCGGCATATTCTGTGGGGCAGTGGCTCTCATGGTGGTATGAGGGCAATCCGTAATGCCGGGAAGGAGGGACACGGAAATGTCAGACAAGCTGGTTTCTCCCCGGGGGCTCGGACGACGGCCCCTACCGGGAGGTGGAGCATGCTAATAGCGTGGGTGAAATATTCGATCTGTTTCGATATCGCGACTCGATATAAGGCCGCCGCTCAGTCTGGGGTAAAAAGTCGACTCGGTGCATATGTGCCCTGATTGCCCGGCTGAGGCGGGCACACTGCATGATCGGTACATCGGAAAGATGATGAGATATTTGAAATTTAAAGCGGATGAAGCAGATTTTGTAGGACTTTTCTGTTGCTTCAGTAGGAAAGGTCTTTGCCTGCTAGTCCGCAGGGAGGAGCGCCATGCAAAGCACTAAACGACTAAGCTATTGTGCGGGCTCTGAAAATTCGAACAGCAAAAGAATGGACTGCACATGAATAAAGTGTTGATCGTGGACGATCACCCTGTCATTCGGCTCGCCGTACGCATGCTGATGGAGCGGCACGGTTATGAGGTCGTCGCAGAGACGGACAATGGCGTGGATGCGCTGCAGCTGGCTCGTGAGCATCTCCCAGATATCGTCATTCTGGACATCGGCATTCCCAAGCTGGATGGACTGGAAGTCATTGCCCGCCTCACGGCCATGACGTTGCCTTTCAAAGTGTTGATCCTGACGTCTCAGTCGCCAGGGCATTTTTCCATGCGTTGCATGCAGGCCGGAGCTGCGGGTTATGTGTGCAAGCAGCAGGACCTCACCGAGCTGTTGAGTGCGATCAAGGCGGTGCTGTCCGGGTACAGCTATTTCCCTAATCAGGCCCTGCACACCGTTCGCTCAAGTCTGGGCAACGCCAGCGAAGCGGAAATGGTCGACCGCCTTTCTGGTAGAGAAATGATGGTGCTGCAACAACTGGCAAGGGGTAAGACGAATAAGGAAATTGCCGATGGGATGTTTCTGAGTAACAAGACAGTCAGCACCTACAAGACGCGTCTGCTGCTCAAGCTCAATGCGCATTCGCTGGTGGATCTGATCGAACTCGCACAACGCAATGGGCTGGTTTAACGTCCATGACAAATGCCGTGCCCCGTGACTTATCGAAAGGGTTCAGGTGGCACCCGTTGAATCTTTTGTCATCAACTCAAAGCCTCTCACATTCAGGAGAGGCTTTGAGTTGGGTGGTCAGAGATCAAAGTCGTAATCAGCCAATTGCTTTTGCAGTCGACGCTCTTCCAACAGATTATCGATGGTGCGGCGCTTGCTGAGGTTGGTTTTCGCTGTTTCCACAGGTACTTGCGCGGCTTCGTCTGAGTCTACGGAAACGAAGTCGTCATCTACATCGATCTGCTCTTTGTCATCGCTCATGAAGTTGACCCCAGCTGAGACTGTCATTGGCGCACCTTATAGCGACAAACCTTGAGCGGGTAAAAAAGATTTTTTCAATCGATCGAAGATTTATAACCCTATCGCTCAATCGTCAGAGGTTTTCTGCTTGTACTCGCACAGGTCTTCGATGCGACAGCTGCCGCATCGAGGCTTCCGCGCTACGCACACGTAACGCCCGTGCAGAATCAGCCAGTGATGCGCATCCAATAGATAGTCTTTCGGCACGAATTTCATGAGCTTGTTTTCCACTTCAACGACATTTTTTCCGGGCGCGACGCCTGTTCGGTTACTCACCCGGAAGATGTGAGTGTCCACTGCCATCGCCAACTGCCTGAATGCGGTGTTCAACACCACATTGGCGGTCTTGCGTCCTACGCCGGGCAAGGCTTCCAATGCCTCGCGGGTCTGCGGAACTTCGCCGCCGTGTTGCTCGACGAGCATTCGGCAGGTCTCAATCACGTTCTTTGCTTTGCTGTTGTAGAGGCCAATGGTCCTGATGTATTCCGACAGGCCTTCAACCCCCAGAGCGTGGATGGCCTGGGGTGTATTGGCCACCGGGTACAGGCGCGCCGTCGCCTTGTTGACGCTGACGTCCGTGGCTTGCGCCGAAAGGATGACCGCAATCAACAGTTCGAAAGGGGAGCTGTAGGACAGCTCGGTTTTAGGGTCAGGATTGTCTTCGTGGAGACGGCGAAAAATTTCCAGACGTTTTGCTGCATTCATGACGTGCGCTTTCCCTGGGTACGTTCAGATCAGGTGTTGCATGGCGAGTACCGGTAGCGGTGAGGCTATGGGGTTTCGAGAGCGTTCAGTGCCTGTTCGGCTTGAGCGAGTTCTGCGTTCAGTGAGGCAATCCGGTCAGCAGGCAGATTGGCGGCTTGGGCTTTGCTCAGGGCTGCACGGCGCATGGCCAGTTGAATCTTGGCGCGGTTCAGCGCGGCTTTGTCGGTCTTCGCACCAGGAACCTGGTCCGTCATGGGGGCCGCAGGAGCCAGAGAGCTCAGGGGCGCGGCAGGTTTCAGCGCTGCCAGTGCGCGCTCGGCCTCTTCGAACGCTGTTTGCAGCTCGACCAACCGTGCAGCCTGCTCCGCGATGGGGGGATGACCGAACGCTTTGAGTGATTTGTTCAATTGGGCGCGGCTCATGGTGACGTTGACACGCGCCTGTTTCAGGGCCGCATCGGTATCGGCTGCCTTTTGAGCTCTAACCCGCTCCAATGCACCGCCAACGTCTGTCTTGGCCGGGGATGTACTGTCGGGTTTGTGCTGGCGGGCGAGACGCTCGGCTTGGCGCTGATGCGCTTCACGCTGCAGACGCGCCTTCCGCGCCTCGAAACGCTGGCGTGCGTGGCCGCGTTTGGTGGCGCGGGCGACCCGTTGCGCTTCACTGAACGCCAGCCCTCCAACGATCGGTACTATCGCCGGGGATGGCAAAGCGACCAGATCGATGCAGTCGACGGGGCAGGGCGCCACGCACAGGTCGCAACCGGTGCATTCGTCGACGATCACGGTGTGCATCAGCTTTGCAGCGCCCACGATGGCATCCACCGGGCAGGCCTGAATGCACTTCGTGCAGCCAATGCATTCCGCTTCACGGATAAAAGCCACTTGCGGAGGCGCACTGCCGCGTTCGATATCGAGCGGGATCGTTGGCACATTCAACAGGCGCGACAAAGCAGCAATGGTTTCATCGCCGCCAGGAGGACATTTGTTGATGGCTTCCCCGCTGGCGAGCCCTTCGGCGTAGGGCTTGCAGCCGGGGTGACCGCATTTACCGCATTGTGTTTGCGGTAATAGGGCGTCAATCCGCTGAATCAGGTCCATGCTTTGACTCGGCCAACGACCCGAGGATCGTCGGCCACGCTCGGGTTACTTGATGCGCTGGCCCGGCTTGGCGCCGCTGTCAGGGCTCAACAGGTAGATCTCTTCGCCGCCCGGGCCGGCAGCCATCACCATCCCCTCTGACATGCCGAAGCGCATTTTTCGCGGCTTGAGGTTGGCGATCATCATGGTCAGGCGGCCCTCCAGCTCGGACGGGTTTGGGTAGGCACTCTTGATCCCGGAGAACACGTTGCGCTTCTCGTCGCCGATGTCCAGCGTCAGGCGCAGCAGCTTGTCAGCCCCTTCAACGTGTTCAGCTTTCTCGATCAGCGCCACACGCAGGTCAATGGCCGCGAATGCGTCGAAGTCGATTTCCGGCGACAACGGATCTTTGCTCAATTCGCCATTGCCTGGCGGGGTGGCGTTGGTGTCCGTTGCGCTGGCGGTCAGGTCTTCTTTGGAAGCGTTGGTCATGGCTTCCACTTTGGCCGGGTCGATGCGGGTCATCAGGGCCTGGAACGGGTTCAACTGATGATTGCTGAGCAGGGTCAGATGGTCGTCCCACGTGAGCGGCGAGACATTGAGGAAGCGTTCCGCATCAGCGGCCAGATTCGGCAGTACCGGCTTCAGGAAGATCACCAGTTGGCGGAACAGGTTGACCCCTAGCGCGCAGATGGCCTGCACCTCATCCTGCTTGCCTTCCACTTTGGCCAGCGACCACGGCGCCTTGTCGGCGATCCAGGCGTTGGCACGGTCGGCCAGGGCCATGATTTCGCGCATGGCGCGGGCGAAATCCCGGACCTCGTACGCTTCGGCGATGCTCGGTGCGGCTGCCAGGAAGGCGTCGGTCAGCTCCGGTGCAGCATTGCCAGCCACCAGCACGCCTGCGTTGCCTTTGTGGATGAAGCCCGCGCAGCGGCTGGCGATGTTGACGACCTTGCCGATCAGGTCCGAGTTGACCTTCTGCACGAAGTCTTCGAGGTTCAGGTCCAGGTCGTCGACGCCACGGCCCAGCTTGGCCGCGTAGTAATAACGCAGGTATTCCGGCGACAGGTGCTCAAGGTAGGTTCGCGCCTTGATGAAGGTGCCACGGGACTTGGACATTTTCTGGCCGTTGACGGTCAGGTAGCCGTGCACGTTGATGCCGGTCGGCTTGCGGAAGCCAGAGCCTTCGAGCATGGCGGGCCAGAACAACGCGTGGAAGTTGACGATGTCCTTGCCGATGAAATGGTACAGCTCGGTGGTCGAATCCTTGTTCCAGAACGCGTCGAAATCAAGGCCCGGCGTGCGATCGCAGAGGTTTTTGAAACTGGCCATGTAGCCGATCGGCGCGTCCAGCCAGACGTAGAAATATTTGCCAGGCTCGCCCGGGATCTCGAAGCCGAAGTACGGTGCGTCGCGGGAGATGTCCCACTGTTGCAAGCCCGAATCCAGCCATTCGGAAAGCTTGTTGGCCACGGCGTCCTGCAGGGTGCCGCTGCGGGTCCAACGTTTGAGCATGGCGTCAAACGCGGGCAGGTCGAAGAAGAAATGCTTCGAGTCTTTGAGCACCGGGGTCGCGCCGGAAATCGCCGACTTCGGGTCTTTTAGATCGGTCGGGGCGTAGGTTGCGCCGCATTTTTCGCAGTTGTCGCCGTACTGGTCCTCGGTGCCGCATTTCGGGCAGGTGCCCTTGATGAAGCGGTCGGCCAGGAACATTTTCTTTTCCGGATCGAAATACTGAGTCACGGAGCGCGTGGCAATGTGGCCGGCATCACGCAGACGGGTGTAGATCAAACTCGACAGCTCACGGTTTTCTTCAGCGTGAGTCGAATGGAAATTGTCGAAGTTCACCAGGAAGTCGGCAAAGTCGGCGCTGTGTTCAGCCTGGACGTTGGCGATCAGCTGTTCCGGGGTAATGCCTTCCTTTTCCGCGCGCAGCATGATCGCCGAGCCATGGGCATCGTCTGCGCACACATAGATGCACTGATTGCCGCGATGCTTCTGGAAACGTACCCACATGTCGGTCTGAATGTACTCGAGCATATGGCCAAGGTGAATGGAACCGTTGGCATAGGGCAGGGCGCTGGTGACGAGGATCTGGCGTGGCTCGGACATGGGGCTCGGCTACTTGAAGTGAAACGGAGGTCGGCCACTATAAAGGTCTGAGCGTTTTTTTTCATCCCGCACAGCGTGTCGGAATTCGCCCCGTCACCCGAAAGTAAAAGCCACCCCCCCTGATCCGACAGACGCGGTAGGATAGCCGCCTGTTTTGCTCAGTCTTTTTCGGGAGTGACCCATGAGCGCTGTCAATCGCGCAACGGTGGAAGCCGTCCTTCGCCAATACACCGATCCCTATTTGAACCAAGACCCGGTCAGCGCCGGTTGCGTGCGAGCCATCGACATTGACGGTGATCGCGTTGCCGTGCAGTTGGAATTGGGCTATGCCGCGGCGCTGTTCAAGAACGGCTGGGCGCAGATGCTGCAGCTGGCCATCGAGGGCCTGGACGGCGTTTCGTCTGCCAGGGTCCAGATCGATACATTGATCACTGCGCACAAGGCCCAGGGACAGATTCCGGGCTTGGCCAACGTCAAGAACATCGTTGCCGTGGCTTCAGGCAAGGGCGGTGTGGGTAAATCCACGACGGCCGCCAATCTTGCGCTGGCGCTGTCCCGCGAAGGTGCGCGGGTGGGAATCCTGGATGCGGATATTTACGGACCGAGTCAGGGCGTCATGTTCGGTATCCCGGAAGGGACTCGGCCGAAGGTAAAAGACCAGAAATGGTTCGTACCTGTGGAGGCCCACGGTATAGAAGTGATGTCGATGGCGTTCCTGACCGACGACAGCACACCGATGGTCTGGCGTGGCCCGATGGTGTCCGGCGCGCTGTTGCAGCTCATTACTCAAACGGCGTGGAATGATCTGGATTACCTGGTCATCGACATGCCGCCCGGCACAGGCGACATCCAGCTGACCCTGGCGCAAAAAGTCCCGGTCGCCGGTGCGGTCATCGTGACCACCCCACAGGATCTGGCGTTACTGGATGCGAAGAAAGGCGTGGAAATGTTTCGCAAGGTGAACATTCCTGTGCTGGGGGTTGTGGAAAACATGGCCGTTCATATCTGTTCGAACTGCGGCCACGCCGAGCATCTGTTCGGTGAAGGCGGGGGTGAAAAGTTGGCCTCGCAATATGGCGTCGAGTTGCTGGCATCGCTGCCGTTGTCGATGCTGATACGCGAGCAGGCTGACGGCGGCAAGCCCACCGCAATCGCTGAACCTGACAGCCAGATCGCGATGGTTTACCAAGAGCTGGCACGCCACGTGGGCGCGCGCATCGTGTTGCAGGAGGCCGCATCGCCAGCGATGCCGAATATTTCCGTCAGCGACGATTGATCGGTTGGAAGGGCGCGACTCCGTCAGGAGCGCGCTTGCCCCTGATTGCGGTCTGCCCCCTTGCAATGCGCCGCTGACCCACGATGTCGCGGGTCAGCGCGCTCCTGCAGAAAGCAGAGGCAAAACCTGCAGGCATAAAAAAACCCCGCTTTTGAGGGCGGGGTCTTTCGAAGCGATTCAGTACAAGTTAGATAACTTGAACTTCTTCAGCTTGCATACCTTTCTGACCGCGGGTAGCGATGAAAGAAACCTGTTGGCCTTCTTTCAGGCTTTTGAAGCCGTCGGATTGGATAGCTTTGAAGTGTACGAACAGGTCGTCACCGGATTGTGGAGTGATGAAGCCGAAGCCTTTTTCATCGTTGAACCACTTAACGGTACCGGTTTGGCGATTAGACATGGTGTATCTCCTTGGACAAAGTTAACTGCGACTCAGGAAGAACCCTGGCCGAGACTGAGTGCAAAGAGCAGGAAAAATTCTTGGAGATGGTTGGATCGAAATTCAACATCGTGTAGAGATTCTCAGTGACACAAGCAACACAGTGAAGCCACCTTAAACCTTTTTTTGGAATGTGCCAATGGGCGTGCGCCGTTTATTTCGACATACGCAGAACCCCGTGGCGACGCGCGCGAGCAATCTTTGAACCCGGAGCCTTGGCCCGGTAAGATGCCGGACATCTTTTTTCACCTCGCTATTCAGGACACCGCCATGAGCATCAAATCGGACAAGTGGATTCGCCGCATGGCGCAAGAGCACGGCATGATCGAGCCCTTCGTTGAGCGCCAGATGCGCGGCGAGGGTGCCGACCGTTTGATCTCGTTCGGCGTTTCCAGCTACGGCTACGACGTGCGGTGTGCCGATGAATTCAAGGTGTTCACCAACATCAACTCGGCCACCGTCGATCCGAAGAACTTCGACGAAAAGAGCTTCGTCGACATCAAGAGCGACGTCTGCATCATCCCGCCCAACTCGTTTGCCCTGGCCCGCACGGTCGAGTACTTCCGCATTCCTCGTAACGTGCTGACGATCTGCCTCGGCAAGAGCACCTACGCGCGCTGCGGCATCATCGTCAACGTGACGCCGCTTGAGCCGGAATGGGAAGGCCACGTCACCTTGGAATTCTCCAACACCACCACATTGCCCGCGAAGATTTACGCCAACGAAGGCGTCGCACAGATGCTGTTCCTTGAATCCGACGAGGAATGCGAAGTGTCCTACAAGGACCGGGGCGGCAAATACCAAGGCCAACGTGGCGTCACATTGCCACGAACCTGATTTGTGCCGTTGGTCGTTTTGAAACTGAATTAGTCTCGAAAAGCGCACTCTACTGATTGAACTGTTCTCATCCGCACCATGCGGATGGGACCAACGCTCAGGAGTGCCCTATGAAAAGACAAGTCAAGACCAGTATCAAGGAACCCGACCCGGGACAGAATCAGGTCGGCATGCTGGCATGGTCGTTGTTAGCGCATCCTCATTTGAACAATATGGTTGCCGGGGGCATTCCCGGTCAGCCAGACCCCGATACCCCATCACCCCAGCCAACCGAGCCAGGCAGTCCTGTCGGCCCAGATGAGCCTCCTCCTGCTCCGGTCGCCTGACGCTTGATATCGAGCCTTGCCGGTGTTCACACGCCGGCAGGTTCATTATCCGCCAAGCATTGTTGCGTCCCGTGCGGGTCAGCCTAGGCTTCCCATACCGCACCGTCCCCGATGACATAGACCTTACTGTCTGCTGCCCTGTCTATATTCATGCCGCCGGTAAAAGCGCCGAATGCAGGCAGCAGGCTGATCCGCGGCTGAATGTAAAAGCACGGCAGCCGGAGTCGTTGTCGTCCTCTGCCGAAAAGCCTGTAGGCAGGATGAACGTGGCCTGCAAGTACGTGGTGTGTGGGATGTGGGTCAGGTTCGTGTTGCAGAGAGAACGGTCCGAGCAGCAATGGCTCTGGAACGACCTCAATGCGCAGCTCGCCAGGAGGATCCCCCGCACGTTTATCGTGGTTGCCACGAATGAGGGTAATGGCCAGCTCCGTGTGCCGCTCACGCCACGCTTGAATCGCTGACAGGGTGCCCGCCGCATGCGACTCCGGGGCGTGAAGGAAATCGCCAAGAAAGATCAGGTGCTGGCAATGGTATCCGGCGAGCATCGCATCCAGGCGTTTGAGGTTGTCGTCGGTCGTGCCATGGGGCACGGGTTGCCCCAGCCTGCGATACGCGGCGGCCTTGCCAAAATGGGCATCTGCAATGAGCAGTGCGCGCTGGGCGGGGTAGTAAACGGCTTTCTCTGCCAGTAGCCATAACTCGGCGTCGGCCAAGTGGATCGATAAATAGGGTCTCAAACGGTTACCTCAGGTCCAGCGGCTTTTTCCAAATCCTGCACCATTCGCGCGATGCGATCAGACAGCTTTTCCGAGCTCAGGCTTTCGCGCATGCGTTCGACAAGCAGCGGGAAAGCCATGGGGGTGGGGCGTTTGATCACATGCAGGTCCAGCGCTCTTCCGTTGATGCGTTGCAGGGTATGCTCCAGGCGGGCGACGTCCAACTCCTGACGCATGACTTCCTCCTCGGCCTGAGTCAGCAGCAGATTGCCTGCGTCGTATTGCTTGAATACTTCGAAGAACAGCCCGCTGGACGCCTGTAACTGGCGGTTGCTCTTGGGTGCGCCAGGGTAACCGGAGAACACCAGCCCCGCGATACGAGCGATCTCTCTGAAGCGGCGCAAAGCGAGTTCACCCGCGTTGAGGCTGGCGATGATGTCCGCAAGCAGGTCGTCTTCGCTGAACAGCCCTTGTTGCAAATGCTGCGACCAATTCACCTCGGTCGCGCTCAGGAGCTCGAAGCCATAGTCGTTGACTGCGATGGAAAACGTCAGGGGCGCGTTCCGACTCAGCCGCCACGCCAGCAGGCTTGCCAACCCAAGGTGCACGTGGCGTCCAGCGAAGGGGTAGAGAAACAGGTGCCACCCCTCGCGTGACTTCAGAATTTCGGCCAGCAACGTGTCCTTGCGCGGCAGGGCTGACCATTCCCGCTGCACCTCCAGCAACGGGCTGACAGTATGCATCTCCGGGCTGTCGTAAACGTCGTGGGCGGCGGCGTCGAATTTATCGACCACGGCGTCAGCCAATTCGCTGGAGAGTGGCATCCGCCCACCATTCCAGCGTGGGACAGCGGCTTTTTTGCTGGTCGCCCGTTTCACGTAGGCGGTCATGTTTTCCACCCGCACCAGTTCCAGCAGGCGGCCGCTGAACAGAAAACCATCACCCGGCTTCAAGCGGGCAATGAACCCTTCTTCGACGCTGCCCAGTGAGCCGCCACCGCCGCCCTTGCTCCAATACTTCACGTTGATACTGGCGTCGCTGACAATCGTGCCCACGCTCATGCGATGACGCCGGGCCAACCGCGCATCAGGCACGCGCCAGACCCCGTGCTCATCGGGCTCGACGCGCCGGTAGTCAGGGTAGGCGGTTAGCGACAGGCCGCCATGCCTGACAAAAGCCAATGCCCACTCCCACTCTTCCTGGGTCAAGTCGCGATAGGCCCATGCGGTGCGCACTTCGGACAGAAGCTCGTCAGGAACAAAGCCTCCACCCAGGGCCATGCTCACCAAGTGCTGTACCAGAACGTCCAGAGATTTGTGGGGCGATTCTCTGGGCTCTATCAGTCGTGCATTCACAGCGTCGCGAGCCGCAGCGGCTTCCACCAATTCCAGGCTGTGGGTTGGCACCAGTGTCACCCGAGAAGGGCGGCCGGGCGCGTGGCCTGAACGTCCGGCGCGCTGCATCAAGCGTGCGACGCCTTTGGCCGAGCCGATCTGCAACACGCGTTCAACGGGCAAGAAATCCACGCCCAGATCCAGGCTCGACGTGCAAACCACGGCCTTGAGGTGCCCCTCTTTCAATGCTCGCTCGACCCAGTCCCGCACCTCGCGAGACAACGAGCCGTGGTGCAGCGCGATCAGTCCGGCCCAGTCTGGCCGAGCGTCCAACAGCGCCTGGTACCAGATCTCCGACTGCGCGCGGGTGTTGGTGAAGATGAGGCAGCTGGTGCTGCTGTCCACTTCGGCCAACACCTGCGGCAACATTTTCAGCCCCATGTGTCCGGCCCATGGAAAACGCTCGATGCCTTGTGGGATCAGCGTGTCCACGATCAATTCCTTGACCACTTTGCCCTGCACCGCAGTGCCGCCATCGCCCAACAAGACCTCCTGAGCGTGGGCCTGATTGCCGAGGGTCGCAGAAAGCCCCCACACGATCAGTGCCGGATTCCAGCGACGCAGGCGGGCGATCGCCAGTTGCAATTGCACCCCGCGTTTGTTGCCGATCAACTCGTGCCATTCATCGACGACGATCATCTTCAGCGTCGAGAAGGTCGCTTCGGCGTCGGCGCGGGTCAGCAGTAGCGTGAGGCTTTCAGGGGTGGTGATCAGCGCAGAAGGCAGGCGTCGGCCCTGTTTGGCACGCTCGCTGCTGCTGGTGTCGCCGGTGCGCAGCCCGACGCTCCACGGTATTTCCAAGTCTGTCAAAGGCCCTTCGAGCGCCCGGGCGGTGTCGGCGGCCAAGGCCCGCATTGGAGTGATCCACAGCACGGTCAAGGGCGTGGCAGGCGGTTTGCGTTTGCGCGGTTTGCCATCGGTGGTTTCAGGCGTGAGGCGGGCAAAACGGTTGAGGGCACCGAACCACACCGAGTAGGTCTTGCCCGCACCGGTGCTGGCATGCAGCAAGCCTGACTCGCCACGGGCCACCGCTGCCCAGACTGCTTTCTGAAAGGGGAAAGGCTTCCAGCCACGGTTGTCGAACCAGCGCTGGGCAAAGTTTACGGTTTTGGGCATGCGCGGGCTCTGATGAGGGTTAAGTCAGAGACCGTTGGAGGAGGGGATTAGTTTGGTTGGGTTTTCGCAGAACCTGTAGGAGTGAGCTTGCTCGCGATGGTGGTGTGTCAGATTAACGTTACATCACTGACGTCACGCTATCGCGAGCAAGCTCACTCCTACGGTATTGGCTCGCGATAAGGGTGTGTCAGGCTGGAAAATGGTGCCTGACACATCGCCATCGCGGGCAAGCGCGCTCCTACAGATTCGATGAGGGCGGCGGGTTACTTCAAATTGCCACTCAAGAACTGCTTCAAGCGCTCGCTCTTCGGGCTACCCAGCACGTCGTCGGGATGGCCGATTTCTTCGATCTGGCCCTGATGCAAAAACACCACCTGATTCGCCACTTTGCGGGCGAAGCCCATTTCGTGGGTCACCAGGATCATCGTGCGACCCTCTTCAGCCAGGCCCTGGATCACCTTCAGCACTTCCCCCACCAGCTCCGGGTCGAGGGCTGAGGTCGGTTCGTCGAACAGCATGATTTCCGGTTCCATCGCCAGCGCCCGGGCGATCGCCACGCGCTGTTGCTGGCCACCGGAAAGGAAAGCGGGGTACTGATCGGCAACGCGTGCAGGCAGGCCGACTTTCTCCAGGTACTTGCGCGCACGGTCTTCAGCTTCGACCTTGGACACGCCCAGCACCCGACGCGGGGCCATGGTGATGTTTTCCAGCACCGTCATGTGGCTCCACAGGTTGAAATGCTGGAACACCATCGCCAGACGGGTCCGAATGCGCTGCAGCTCGGCAGGGTCTGCCACGCGCATGCCGGTGGCGTCGCTGACCATGCGGATTTGCTGGCCGTCGAGGCTCATGGCCCCATCGTTGGGTTGTTCGAGGAAATTGATGCAGCGCAGGAATGTGCTCTTGCCCGAGCCGCTGGCGCCGATCAGGCAGATCACGTCGCCGACGTTGGCCTTGAGTGACACGCCTTTGAGCACTTCATGGTCACCGTAGCTTTTGTGCAGGCCATCGATGGTCAGTTTGTACATGACTGGCAATCCTTAAGGAGAAAGTAGGTAGCCGCTGCGGAAGGCTTCGGTGCCGGCGACATGGGCGATGACCATGCCAGCGGTCGCCATGCGTCGCAATGAGCGGGCGTACATAAGGCCAGCGATGGCCGCGTGGATCGGGGTCACCGCGTCGCTGATCGGGTCGATGACCTCAGCGATCAATTGCCCCGCTTCGACGTATTCGCCTGGCAGTGTGCAGAACACCAGCAGGCCACCGACAGGCGTGGCAACCGGTTCGACCGCCGCCAAAGGCGTCGCCGGATAAATCAATTCAGGGGCCGGAGCCGGTGTGCCGGCAATTGCGCCGTAGTGCATCAGGTAACTGATGATCGCCTGACAATCGCGACTGCCGAGGGCATGACACACATCCCCTTGGCCACGCAGTTCGAGGGTCACGGAGAAACTGCCTAATGGCACCGGGAAGCGTTTTTCGAAGCGCTGTTGCAGTTGCCACCAGACCAGCGTAAAGCACTCGTCGAACGACTGTCCGCCCGAATCCGTAGCCAGCAGGCTGGCCTGTGCGCCCAGATAGCGGGACAGCGGTTCGACTTGCGACCAGGCTTCCGGCGTGGTGTAGAGATGCTCGACCGATTCGAAATCGCAATGCAGGTCCAGCACCATGTCGGCATCGCAAGCCAGCCGCTGCAGGGTCAGGCGTTGCGACTCGAGTTGGGTAACGCCGGTGCGGGCGAGCAGAGCGGCACGCAGATGCTGACGAATCAAGCCGACGTTGCCTTTGGCGTCGTCGGTCAGCAACGGCTCGACGTCATCGCCCACCTGTTGCGCGACATCGACGAACCAGCGGTTGAAGTTCTGCCCGCTTTCCAGCTCATAGCGGCCCAGAGGGATGTCCATCAGCACCTGTTCCAGCCCCGCCGGGTTGGCCACGGGAACGACGACGATCTCGCCCAGCAGTTGACCGGCGTTTTCCAGCTCCGCCAGGCGCTGCTTCAGATACCACGACACCAGCATGCCGGGCAGTTCGTCGGCATGCAGGGACGATTGAATGTAGATCTTGCAGGCGCCGTTTTCCGGGCCGTAGTGAAAACTGTGAATCTGCCGCGCAGTGCCAGGCACTGGCGACAGCAAATCATGGGTGCGGTGTCGCATGGGCAGGTCCTAGTGAGACGGGCCGAGGAAGGCCAGCCAGCGGCGTTCGGCCAGGCGGAACAGGCCCACCAATATGAACGTAACCGTCAGGTAGATCAGCGCTGCGATGCCGAACGACTGGAAGGTCAGGAACGTCGCCGAGTTGGCGTCGCGAGCGACCTTGAGGATGTCCGGCACCGTCGCGGTGAACGCTACGGTGGTCGAGTGCAGCATCAGGATCACTTCGTTGCTGTAGTACGGCAGCGAACGACGCAGCGCCGACGGCATGATCACGTAGGTGTACAAGCGCCAGCCGGTCAGGCCGTAGGCCTTGGCCGCTTCGACTTCGCCGTGGTTCATGCTGCGAATGGCACCGGCGAAAATCTCGGTGGTGTAGGCGCAGGTGTTGAGGGCGAAGGCGAGGATGGTGCAGTTCATCGCATCGCGGAAGAACGCGCCGAGCAATGGTTGTTCGCGCACGGCGGCAATGCTGTAGATGCCGGTGTAGCAGATCAGCAGCTGGATGTAGAGCGGCGTGCCACGGAACAGATAGGTGTAGAACTGCACCGGCCAGCGCACCAGCGGGTTGCGCGACACACGGGCGATGGACAGCGGAATCGACACGACGAAACCGATGGCGATGGAGGCGCTGAGCAGCCACATCGTCATGGCCAGCCCGGTGATGTTCTGGCCATCCGTATAAAGGAAGGCGCGCCAGTATTCCTGCAGTAATTCGATCATCGTTGAGCCTCCCGGCTGCCAGCGGCGTAACGCCGCTCGGCCCAGCGCAGGGCGAAGTTGGAGACGCTGGTGATGACCAGGTAGATCAATGCCGCGAGCACCAGGAAATAGAACAGTTGATACGTGCTTTTACCGGCATCCTGGGACGCCTTGACCAGATCGGCCAAGCCAATGATCGACACCAGCGCCGTGGCCTTGAGCACCACTTGCCAGTTGTTGCCAATGCCGGGAAGGGCGAAACGCATCATTTGCGGGAAGACCACGAAGCGGAAACGCTGAGCGCGGCTCAAGCCGTAGGCGGTGGCGGCTTCAACTTGTCCACGGGGCACCGCGAGGATCGCGCCGCGGAAGGTTTCGGTGAAGTAAGCACCATAAATGAAGCCGAGAGTGATGACGCCTGCGGAGAAGGGATCGATTTCGATGTAGTCCCATTCCATTACTTCGGTCAGGCTCGTCAGCCAGGTCTGCAGGCTGTAGAAGATCAACAGCATCAGCACCAGATCCGGAATGCCCCGAATCAGCGTGGTGTAGACCTGCGCCGGAATGCGCAGCAGGGCGCTTTTCGACAGTTTGGCACTGGCGCCGAAAAGGCCAAGCACGATGGCCAGCAGCAGCGACATTACCGAGAGTTTGACGGTCATCCAGGTGCCCTGAAGCAGCAGAGGGCCAAAGCCCTTGAGGCTGAACGCGGACAGTCCCAGGTGTTGCAGGAGAGTATCGAGCATGTGGAACCTATACAGTCAATAAAAACGCCCATCGACATCAGCGGGAGATTCACCCCTGATGAGGACGGGCGTTAGTTTACTTATTTACCGCTGTACAGATTCAGATCACCGAAGTGCTTTTTCTGGATCTCGGCGTATTTGCCGTCGTCGTGTAACGCTTTGATACCTTTGTCCAAAAGCGCTTTCAGGTCTTTGTTACCTTTCGAGATACCGACTGCGGTCTTGGCCGGCAGCAGTGGGTCGTCGATTGGCTTGCTGACTTCGTAGTCAGCACCTTGTGGCGACTTCAGAAAGCCCAGTTCGGCTTGCAGCATGTCTTGTACGGAAGCGTCCAGACGGCCCGATACCAAGTCAGCGTAAACCTGGTCCTGGTTGGCGTAGGCCTGGGTTTTCACGCCCGCTTTGTCGAGAATCGCCTTGGCGTAGGCTTCCTGAATGGTGCCTTGCTCGTAACCGACGGTCTTGCCTTTGAGGGACGCGACGTCAGCGCTCAAGCCAGAGCCTTTTTTGTACACCAGCGACGTTGGGCCGGAGAACAGTTCGTTGGAGAAGTCGATGACTTTCTCGCGCGCCGGGGTCACGGTCATGGAGGAAATCACGCCGTCGAACTTGTTGGCTTTCAGGCCAGGAATCATGCCGTCGAAATCGCTCTCGACCCATTTGCACTTGACCTTCAGTTCAGCACAGATCGCGTTGCCCAGATCGATGTCGAAGCCCACCAGGCTGCCGTCAGCAGCTTTCGATTCGAAGGGCGCGTACGAAGGATCGACGCCGAAACGCAGCTCCTTGTATTCCTTGGCCATTGCGTTGCCAGCGGCCAGACAGATGGCGAGTGCGGAAAGGGTCAGCCATGCTTTTTTCATCGTTCAGTCCTTAAAACCAAATTGAGCGTTGGGAACACGCGAAGGCTTGCTACCGGCAGGTGCCAGACCGCAAAAAGATAGCAATTTCCGAACCAAAGAGACGAACGTGCGTTTTAAATGTACGGAGTTGTCGCAATGATGACTTTGGGCCATCTCTTGTCTTTTTTCAGGGCGCCGGAGGCTGAGGGAGAGTAGCGGAAACGGCGTCAAAGGGCGCGGGGAAAATCGCTTGAAGCGGACAAATGTGAAGCGCCGGGGTAGCACGCTTGAATCTACGGAAACGGGCGTACTCATGAATTCCGCAGCGCAGTGACATCGACAGCGATCGGCCTGTCGTGACCACGCCCAATGACCCAGGCATTGAGCGTCTCAGATGACCGTGCACGAGCATGAGGCGCTGACCGTGATCCACGTCGTTCTTCCAGCACCAAAAGGGTGCTCAGGCCAAAAGGTCCTGCAATGTCGCAAGGCTGTCGGCTTCGGCGACAGGCTTGTCCAACCGCCAGCGGAGCATTCTGGGAAAGCGCACGGCGATCCCGCTCTTGTGGCGTTTGGACAGCGCAATACCTTCGAATCCCAACTCGAACACCAGTGTCGGGGTAACACTTCTGACGGGTCCGAATTTCTCCACCGTCGTCTTACGGATGATTGCATCGACTTTGCGCATTTCTTCATCGGTCAGCCCGGAATAGGCCTTGGCGAAGGGCACCAAGGTGCGTTCGCTGGATTCCGGCGGGCCGTCCCACACGGCGAAGGTGTAATCGCTGTACAGGCTGGCGCGTCGACCATGGCCGCGTTGGGCATAAATCAGCACGGCATCGACGCTGAACGGGTCGATTTTCCATTTCCACCAGACGCCCATGTCCTTGGTGCGACCGGTGCCGTACAACGAGTCCCGCGCCTTCAGCATCATGCCTTCGACGCCGAGACTACGGGAGGCTTCGCGCTGCTGGCCCAGGTCCAGCCAGTCTTCGCCACTCAATACCGGGGAGGGCATCAGCACTGGACTGTGGGCGTCGGCAATCACCTGCTCCAATTGCGTGCGCCGTGCGTGCTGCGCACGGTTGCGCCAATCGTGCCCCTGCCATTCGAGCAGGTCGTAGGCCAAGACCACCACCGGCACGTCTTCGAGGATTTTCTTGCCCAGGGTCTTGCGACCAATGCGCTGTTGCAGCAGGGCGAAAGGCTGGACCGAGGGCGCCGACGCGTTGGGCGTGCCGGGCGCAGGCGTGTTCAATTCGAAGGTGTCAGGCGAGTCCGAAGCAGGCGTGGGCGCTTTCCACACCACGATTTCGCCGTCGATCACCGTGCCGTCGGGCAAGCACTGCGCGAGGCTGTGCAGCTCCGGAAAGCGGTCGGTGACCAGCTCTTCGCCACGGGACCAGATCCACAGCCGCCCTTCGCGCTTGACCACTTGCGCGCGAATCCCGTCCCACTTCCATTCCACTTGCCAGTTCTCGGCGGGGCCGAGCAGCGTGTCGAACTGATCGACCGGTTGTTGCAAGGCGTGTGCGAGGAAGAACGGATACGGCTGGCCGCCACGCTGCGCGTGTTCGTCTTCAGACTCTTCGGCGATCAGTTTCAGATACCCTTCGGCGCTGGGGCGGTGCGACAGATCGGTGTAGCCCACCAGCCGTTGCGCGACACGTTTGCTGTCGATATCGGCCAGAGCGGCCAGCGCGCGGGTCACCAGCAGTTTCGACACGCCGACCCGGAAGCTGCCGGTGATGAGCTTCAAACAGACCATCAGGCTCTGGCGATCGAGTTGTGCCCAAAACGTCGGCAGGCGCTCCAGCAGTTCTTCAGGGGGAAGGCCACGCAAGGGCAGCAGCTTGTGTTCCATCCAGCTGGCGAGACCTTCGTCGGAGCGGTGGTCGGCTTGGGGCAACAGCAACGAAAGGGTTTCCGCCAGATCGCCCACCGCTTGATAGCTTTCTTCGAACAGCCATTCGGGCAGCCCGGACAGTAGCATCGCTTGTTCCCGCAACAGACGCGTCGGGACGAGTTGTCTGGGTCGTCCACCGGAGAGGAAATACACGGCCCATGCCGCATCTTCCGGGGCGGCGTGGGCGAAATAGTGCTGCATGGCCGCAAGCTTGGCGTTGCTGGAGGTGGTGGCATCCAGCAACCCGTAGAGTTCGGCGAACGCCTTCATGACGATGCCTCTTCTGGCTGAGTCTCCGGCTTGGCAGGTGCGTCGTCTTCCTCATCTCCGTATTCCGTGGTGAAGCCTTGAGCGTCGAGGCCCAGTTCTCGCAGATAGCGCACCAGCACCGCGACCGAGCCGTGGGTGACCATCACTCGCTCGGCGCCAGTGTTTTCGATCGCCCACAACAGGCCAGGCCAATCGGCGTGATCGGAGAGGGCAAAGCCCCGGTCCACGCCACGCCGACGGCGGGTGCCGCGCAGCATCATCCAGCCGCTGGCGAAGGCGTCGCTGAACTCACCAAAGCGGCGCATCCAGGTGCTACCGCCGGCTGATGGCGGCGCGACGATCAGGGCTTGGCGCAGGGCGGGATCGGTTTTCTTGAAATCTCCGGCGTACTGAGTCTCCGGGATCCGCACGCCCGCGTCGCGATACACCCGATTCAGCGGCTCGACGGCACCGTGAACCAGAATCGGGCCGATGCTGGGGTCGATGCCGTGCAGAATGCGCTGGGCCTTGCCGAACGAGTAAGCGAACAGCACGCTCGCCTTGCCCACAGCGGCGTTTGCACGCCACCAGTCGTTGATGCCGGTGAAGATTTCCGACTGCGGCTGCCAGCGGTAAATCGGCAGGCCGAATGTGGATTCGGTGATGAAGGTGTGGCACCGAACGGGCTCGAAGGGCTCACACGTACCGTCAGGCTCGACCTTGTAATCACCTGACGCGACCCAGACTTCACCTTGGTATTCCAGCCGCACCTGAGCTGAACCCAAGACATGGCCGGCGGGGTGCAGGCTGAGTTTTACCCCGTGGTGCGTGATCGATTCGCCGTATTGCAGGGTTTGCAGGTTAATGTCCTGACCCAGTCGAGAGCGCAAAATGCCTTCGCCAGGGGCGGCAGCCAGGTAGTGTTCGTTGCCGGTGCGGGCGTGATCGCCATGGCCGTGAGTGATGACCGAACGCTCGACCGGGCGCCAGGGATCGATGTAGAAATCTCCGGGCGGGCAGTAGAGGCCTTCGGGGCGGGCGATGACAAGGTCCATGGGCTTGACCGGGGTGGAGGGCTTGTCAGGTAGAGCGGCAGAGACGCGAGGAAGTTCGGTCAATCGCAATGGATTGCGCTGTAGGAGCGCGGCGTGTCAACCACATCTTCAAACGCTGACGCACCGCCACCCTGTAGGAGTGAGCTTGCTCGCGCTCGCGATGTGTCAGCCAGCGGTGATACGCCTGAAAGGACGCATCGCGAGCAAGCTCACTCCTACAAGAGTTGTGTATTGCCTGGTGTCACTTGCCCGACGTCAGGGTCAACCGCTGTTTGCCGTACACCTTCTCCAGATTTTCCGGTTGCAGCGGAATGGACATGTACAGACCCTTGACCCACGGGTCGATGCCATTGGCAAAGTAAGGGCTCGCCGGGTTGCCGGATTGGCCGGCGGCATTTTGCGCCATCAGCGGTTCTTGCTGCGCGAAGTCAACGATCATGCGCATGGCAGGCACAACGGCGGCGTTGAAGTCCTGACCCCAGTGGAAGCCCGAAGCGTTCAGCGTGGTGTGGTCACCGCCCACGGCCATCGGCCCTTTGATCACACTGGCCTTGCTGCCACCCAGCGCTGCAGTCAACTGAGCGCTTTGCGAGGTCCAGCTGTATTGATGCAACTTGCCCCATTGCCACGCCTTGTGATCGCTTCCCAACTGGCTGTCGCCTGCTGAGATCGCCGCTGCCAGGCTGCGCGCCAGGATGGTCGGTTTATCTTCTTTTTGCGAGGTTTTGAGGTCATCCCAATACGGACTGTCTTCACGCCCGAGCAGGTGATCGGCTTGAGGCGAGTAGGAAAGGTCGGCGTTTTGCACCAGCGCTTTCCATGCCGGGCTGCTTTCCGGGCCCAGTTCGTCGAGGAAGATCTGTTTACTGCTTTCTTGCAGGAACAGCTCGTAAATCGCTGCATCGCTGGAGACCGGCGACAGACGACCGTCAAACGCCATCAGCCGGCTCAACGCTTCCCGCGCCTTGTCACGGTCGGCCGGGGCAAGAGCGTCGATGGCCTGTTTCAGCGGTTTGGCCATGCCCGGGGCTTCGAACATCTTTTTCAGCTTGGCCGCGAAGGGGGTGGTCTGGTCGTATTGCATGGCGATGGTGCTGCGGGTGTCCTGTTTGCCGCTGTTGGCCAGTTCGGCGATGCGCTCGGCCCGCTCCGGGTAATCCCAGGAGTTGGACAGTTGCATGCCATACCCTTTGGGCACGGTGCGCTGGTTGGCGGTGCCAATCCAGCCTTGCTGCGAGTCCTGGTCATAAGGGTGCAGCATCGCGTCGGCGTAGCCATCCCAGTCATAACGACCATCCCAGCCCGGGGATGGAATCAGGCCGAGGCCTTCGCGGCGGTTCGGATAGCGGCCCGTCACTTGCCAGCCGGTATTGGTGGCGTCGGCAAAGACCATGTTCAACGTGATCGCGCGGACTTCCCGGGTCGTCTCGAACGCACGCTCGACAGTCTGCGCACGGGTCAGGTCGAACAACGCGTCGAGGGATTTGTCATCCTTGGCGTTTGGGGTTTGCAGCGCGATGCCCAGCCCATTGGCCAGTGCCGTCGAACTGCCGTTGAGCAGTGGCCCGTGGCGGGTTTCGAAGGCGGCCTCGCGCACAGGGCTCTGACCCTTGATGAAATAAGTCTCTTCATGAGCGCCTGCCGCGACCCATTTGCCGTCGGCCATGACCATCAGGCGATTGCCTTCACGCTTGAGCTTCTCCAGGAACAGGTCCTGGTTGTCGCCCATCGCCGGGCCCATGCCCCACGCCAGCTTGCCGTTGAAGCCTGACAGCACCAGCGGCAGACCGGCGACCGTAGCACCGGCGGCCTGGTATTTCGGTGCGCGAATCTGCACGAAATTCCACAGGGAGGGCAGGGTGGTCGGCAATTGACTGTCGGTGGCCAGCAGGCTCTTGCCCGCCCGGGCGCGTTGTGGCGAGATCACCCAGTTGTTGGAGGCCGAAACCCCCAGCAGATTGAGGTCGGAGAGTTGCAGGGCCGCTTTGTCCAGATTGCTCAACCCAGGCATCTGACTCCCCAGGTTCAAGCCTTTGAGCTTGTCGGCCTCGGCGAAGGGAAGTTCTTCATCCGGATAGGTCGGTAGCAGCCAGGCAAGCTTGTCGGCCCCTACTTTTTGCGCCAGCACCAGTGAGGAAATTTCTTCCTGCAGGTTCACGGACAGGCTGAAGTTCAGCAGGCTGAAGATCAGCGCCGAATCTTCCGGCTTCCAGTATTCGGGCTTGTAGCCAGCATCGACGAGGTCAGACGGCAGCTTGTCGCGGTAGCGGAACAGGTAGGCGTTGACCCCCCGTGCGTACACCTCGAAAAAGCGTTTAAGTCGCGGCGACGAGGCATTGTACAGATCGCCGGCAGTCTGCTTGAGGTTGGCGGCGCGCATCATGCGGTCCAGATCCAGCGCCCCAGGCCCTGCGATTTCCGACAGACGGCCTTGGGCCAACAAGCGCATCTGCACCATTTGCGAGATACGGTCGCTGGCGTGGACGTAACCGAGGGTGAACAGCGCGTCATGGAATGTGCTGCTTTCAATCAGCGGCATGCCCAAATTGTTGCGTCGCACGGACACGTTTTGCGCCAACCCTTTGATGGCGTAGACGCCGCTGGTAGGTGGCAGGTTGTCGTGGTCTTCGCCGCCCAGTTGGCAGCCTGCCAGGCTCAGCAGCCCCAACAGGGCAGCCGCTGTGCTGAGTCGCGTCTTCAGGGATGAATAGGCGGGCGAGGCCATGCTGTAGCTCCTGCGGGGGTAGGCGTGGGAAACGCGCTACGTTAGAGAGCAGACAGGCGTCACGCAAGCGGGGAGGGGGAGTTTATTTCAGGATTTTTCAGCGGTGAGTGAGTCGTACACCTGCGGGAGCTGGCTTGCTGGCGAAGACGGTGGGTCAGCATATGGATGCGTAGACCGACAGACCTCATTCGCCAGCAAGCTGGCTCCCACATAAAACCCGGCTCGGCATATACAACGCCTAGAGCGGACGCAGCGACCTCAGAGCGACCATCAGGCGCCGTGGCACTTCTTGAATTTCTTGTCGCTGCCGCATGGGCAGGGATCGTTGCGGCCCACGTCCTTCAGGGCGTTGCGCACGGGCTCCTGAGGTTCGTGGTTGCAGTGCGGGCCGTGCACGTGGCCGTGGTCATGAGGGTGATCGTGGTGGTCGTGATCGTGGTTGCAATCAGGGCCGTGCACATGGGTTTGCTGGTTCATGGGGTTACTCCGGAATCAAATCGCCGGGGATTATGTCGCCATCGCGGCCAATACGCACGCTGTCTCCGAATAAAAATCCGGTCTTGAGTGTGCCTTCCAACCGGTAATGAATGGGCTGATTGGGCTTGCCGAGCATTCGAGTGATGTCTTTCAGGTGTTCCCAGAGGTTGGTGCGGATCGGCACCGAGAAATTCTTGTGACCGTTGGCCTTGACGATGAACCAGTCGCTGTACTCGCCGTCGGCGATCAGCATGTCGTTGAGCACGACCTTGTAACGCAGGCCGCGTACCCACAGATTCGAGTCGTTGGGGTTGTCGATGCGAAAGCGCAGCTTCAAGTCCTGCTTGAGCAGCCGAGCCTTGACCACGTCCACCTTGAGCAGCTTGACGTCGGGGTCCCGGGTGTCATCGCTGGAGAACGTCGAACAGCCGGAGGCCATCAACAGCACTATAAGAAGAGCGAGGATTCTGAATACGCTTGCCTGAAACACCATGAGTCCACTCCCTGTCGCGCTTGAGTCTAGCCAGTGACCGATGCAGGGCCACTCGCTGTTCCACAGAGCCTGCGCCATACTCTCGCCATGTGTCGAAGGAGTATTGACCCGTGAAGCTGTACGAAATTGTTTTTTCCGGCCAATTGGTACCCGGCGCACAACTTGACCGGGTTAAAGCCAACCTGGCCAAACTGTTCCAGGCCGACGCGCAGCGCATCGCGTTGCTGTTCTCGGGACGGCGGCTGGTGCTGAAGAATAACCTCGATCAGGCCGCTGCCGAGAAATACCGCGCCACGCTGGAGCGTGCCGGGGCGCTGGCGGAGGTCGTGGAAATGGCAGTGCAGGTTCAGGTCGAACCAGAGCGTGAACTGCCGCCGCAGCCCATGGAGGTGGAAGAAGTCGAGCTGGCGCCACCGCCGGATGAGCCGAGCTGGACCCGTCGAGGACCCCGCGCGTCGTCTGCTCCTGAAACCACGCCAGGCAAAACTTCGAAGCTTGAGCCGCGCGACGTCTATATGGCTGCGTTCGTCGATGTCGAGGCACCGGACTTCACCCTGTCCGAACTGGGCCGGAACGTTCAGGACCCTAAAGCCGCGCCGGTTGCGCCACGGCTGGACCTTTCAGGTTTGAGTCTGGCGCCTGCGGGCAGTGACATGGGGCAAACCAAGCCGGTCGAGCATGTCATCGTGCCGGATATTTCTCACCTGAAGCTGGCGTGAAACACCACAGAGTCCATACAGGCCCGCTTGCTGCTCGACTGCCTACCCAGTAACGCGTGATTCAGCGCCACCGCGGGCAAGCGCGCTCTATATAGAAATCGGGGATGCTCGGTCTGATTCAGGCCATGTAAGCCGAACAACACTTCTTGAACTTCTGCCCACTGCCGCACGGGCAGGCATCATTGCGGCCGGCCTTGAGCTGCACGGTCGGATCGATGAAATACCACCGGCCATTGTTCTGCACGAATGCTGAGCGTTCCCGGTGGCGATGTTCGCCCGCTGTGTCGTGCCAGCGGGCCACGAAGGTGACGAACGCATGCTCGGGTGTACCGCCCAGCAGCTCGACGCTTTCCACTTCAAGCCCCAACCAGGTGCTTTGCGCGCTCCACTGATGAATCGAGTCGCGATCCAGGCTGCTTTTCTGCACCGGTAACGTGGTGTCCAGCAGGTAATCCACCAGACCCAAGACGTAAGCGCTGTAACGCGAGCGCATCAAAGCTTCGGCGCAAGGGGCGGGTAACCCGGCGTGATAACGACCGCAACAGCTGTCCAGAAGATTGCCGCTGCCACAAGGACAAATCGCACTGCTCATGATGCCGGCCTCACCACCAATACTTGCCGAAATTCTCCGGGTTGGCCCAGAACTTCGCGTTCAGCCAGTCCGGTACCTGTTTGTATTCGCGCAGGTCGTAAGTAAACAGTGTCAGGACCTGCTCGTCCCTTGCAAAACGTTCGCTGGCCTGCAGCGCCAACGAGTAGAAATCAGTGGTCTGCCAACCGCAGGCTTTCAAGTCCGCCAGCACGGCGATACGGCTGGCGTTGAGATTGCGAATACCGCCGAGCAATTCCAGGCCCGTGCGTTTGGGCAGGTGTTCGAGGCAATCGACCGCCAAGGCCAGATCAAACCGTTGGCTGGCAATTTCTCCTGGCAACGGGCCGGGCGCAGCGTGGGTCAGTTCGGTGTCCGGATGAGCATCCTGAAACGCTTGCAGCGCCGGAAAATTCGTCGCGCCAATGAGCAATAAACGCCGTGGCGCGTATCGGTCGAGCAAGGCCGCGAGCGCTTGCTGAGGCGTGCGGGTGGAGAAGCTGTCGGTCATCTGAATCCCTCGATTGAGCCCGCAAGGTTAGCGCGCCGAATCTTTATGGCCTAGTGCCTGAACTTTTTTGTGGCTGTTCGTGACAAAGCGTACGGAGTGAAGGCAAAAGGCTATTTGTAAAAGAACGAGCCGCATCGTGCGCTGAAAACCAATAAACCCCCGGCTTCAGGGTGGCAAATGGCCCCAGCGACGTCTTTACTGCATTTCAGTCGGTTTTAGCCGATACCAAAGGAGAAGAACTGTATGAGCATGATTCGGACAGCGTTACCTCTGATTTTGGTTACCAGTGTATTGACGGGTTGTGCCGGCTTGCAAAAGACCGACTGGCCTCTGTGTGCTGCCGGTGGCGCGCTGGCAGGGGGCGCGATTGGTGCCTTCCAGACCGCCTCGGTGGCGGCCGGCTTTGGTGCGGCGGTGGGCGTGATGGCAGGCGCTTATTGCTATGCCCATGGTGATGGCGATGATGACGGCGACGGCGTGCTGAACAGCGTCGACAAGTGCCCGAACACGCCGAAAGGTACGCCGGTGGACGCGACGGGTTGCCCGATCGTGACCCCTGCGCCTGAACCGGTGGCGGCGCCGGTCGTATTGCCTAAAGAAGAAGTGATCACGATTCGCGACGTGCACTTCGAGTTCAACAAAGCGACGCTGACCCCAGGCGACAAGCAACAGCTGGACATCGTGGCCACCAAGCTGAAAACCGAAGCGGCGAACGTGCAGTTGCATGTGAGCGGTCATACGGACAGCGTCGGTAGTGATGCTTATAACCAGAAACTGTCGGAAAAACGCGCGCAGTCCGTGACGGATTATCTGGTCGGTTCGGGTATTTCCCGCGGCACGTTCGTGTCGGTTGAGGGTGACGGCGAGAGCCGCCCAGTGGCGGACAACAAAACGGCTGAAGGCCGTGCGTTGAACCGCCGTGTAGAGATCAAAATCAATCGTTGATTGATGGCGTGTTGTCTGGAAAACCCCGGCCTGTGCCGGGGTTTTCCTTTTTATAGGGTGTGTGGGGCGGGGCATCAAACCTGCGGTATTTGACGTCTTCCTCTGGCATAGTCGCTCCCGTCGCCGTACTGTGCGCAAAGTTTTTTGTGGCACTGAACTATAAAAACAGCAGGGGCGTGTCATGAAGGTGGTTTGGGGGTTGGGTAAGGTCTTGACGTTGGGGTTCTGGGCGGTGGTGCTGGTCGGTCAGGTGGCCATTCTGCCGGTTCCCATCGGCCTGTTGATCAAACTGGCGGGCAGCCTCTTGCTGCTGACGCACGTGATGGAACTGTTTCTCTTCAACGGCAGCCTGCGGGGGCGGTCGCATCCGTGGTCCGACCGTTTGCAAATCCTTATTTTCGGTATTTTTCACCTGCAATCTTTTGGTCGCCGCCAGGCGGAGGTTCACCATGCGTAACGCGTTACTGATGACGGCGGGCCTGCTGTCGGCCCTGAGCAGTTCCCTGGTAATGGCCCAGGCCCTGTCGGTGGAGCCGCATTCGCTGATGCGCCTGCCGAGCAACGCCAGCGTGCTGCGCCTGGACCGTCTGGATGTCGCCGATTACGGAACCTTGCTGATCCCGGCCGGGCTTGTGGAGGTGCAGGTCGGGCAACTGGTGATGGGGCACGAATCGCGTATCGCCATCGTCCCGAGCGCCGAGCCGTTCAAGTTGTCGGTCAAACAAGGTGATCTGGGCTCGGGTGCGCAAATCACCGCCCGGGGCGCGCCCGGCACATTCGAGAAACCTCCGTTGCCAGGCCGCAATCTGAATGTACGCATTGAGCAACTGAACGCTGACGTGCTGTCGATTGACGCGCGTGGTGGAGCGGGTTCACCGGGTTACGTTGGCCTGGACGGTGGCAATGGCCAGGACCCTGGTTGCACATGGGGCTCGGCAAGCCGTGGGTTCGACGGAGACAACGGCGGCAATGGGCGTGAAGGCGCCCCCGGTGCCCTGGTGCGTCTCGAGCTGCCTCAAGCATTTCCGGATGAGCGCGTGAAGGTCAACGTGCAAGGCGGAGCGGGTGGGGCCGGCGGTGAAGGCGGTCGCGGCGGCAAGGGCGGCGCCTCCAAAGGCTGCGTGATTTACCGCGCCGATGGCGCCAAGTCCGGCAAGAACGGTGAAAAAGGTCAGACAGGTGCGACGGGGCCTGCGGGGTCTGTCAGCGTGCGCAAGTTGTAACGCCACGATCCTTCTATAGCCGCTCGGCTTCGCTAGCGGTGTCTATGATGCCGCCTGTGGGACTGAGCGTGCTCATCAATGGGCCACTGCAACCGCAATACCTATCGTGGTTGGTACATCGCCTCCGTGAGCAAACTCACTCCTACAGGTGTTTCAGCCACCTTTAGAAGCCAGGCCGCGCCGCCGCGATCGCGATCACTGCGGTTCCCACGATCAGGTTGATCCCCACCAATCGCCGAATCCCACCCAGCGCAGCTGCGCCATCGGCCCATTGCTCCGCAGCGACGGCTTTACGCAGCTGCGGCAGGTTCAGCGTCGAGATGCGCAGGAACAGCGCCACCATCACGACGTACAGCCCGATCATGATCTGCACATAGCGCGGGGCGGTCTGAAAGCCGCTGAAGTTGACGTTGATCATGCCGATTCCAGTGACCGGCAGCATGATCACTGCGCACCACACCCAGACAAAGAAGCGCGGGAAGACGTGCACCCATAGCTTCAGGCGAGCCGGGCCTTCCAGCGCGGCGATGACCGCAGGTCGCAAAATCATCCAGGCGAAAAACATCCCGCCGACCCACAAGACGGCAGAAAATACGTGCAATACGTAGACAAGGGCTACAGGCGACATCGACAACTCCGATCTGCGCAGAAGGATTTAGCGCGGTATGATAGCCGCCCGCTGCAACCACTGATAATTTATCCAGCGGTTTTTTCACCTGTCACCCTGCGATGCCGAGCCAACGACCCAGCCCATGATCAGTACCGAACTCAAATCCCAGATTCAGGGCGCCTATTCGCGTTTCCTCGAAGCCAAAAGTCTCAAACCTCGCTACGGCCAGCGTTTGATGATCGCCGAGGTGGCCAAGGTGCTCGGGGACATCGACACCGACGAAGAGGGGCGCCGCTCGGGCGATCCTGCGGTGGTCGCGGTGGAGGCCGGAACGGGTACGGGCAAGACGGTGGCGTACGCGATTGCCGCGATACCTACCGCCAAAGCGGCGGGCAAACGGTTGGTCATCGCAACGGCGACTGTGGCGCTGCAAGAGCAGATCGTCCACAAGGACCTGCCCGACCTGATGCGCAATAGCGGCCTGAGTTTCACTTTTTCCCTGGCCAAAGGGCGCGGTCGCTACATGTGCTTGTCCAAGCTCGACATGCTGCTACAAGAGGGCAACGCGCAAAGCGCCACGGCGCAGCTGTTCGAAGAGGAAGGTTTCAAGATCGAGGTCGATGAGGCCAGCCAGAAGCTGTTCACCACCATGATCGAAAAGCTGGCAGGCAATAAGTGGGACGGTGACCGCGACAGCTGGCCGCAAGAGCTGGCTGATCAGGACTGGGCGCGACTGACCACCGATCACAGCCAGTGCACTAACCGGCATTGTCCGAATTTTCAGCAGTGCGCCTTCTATAAAGCTCGCGAAGGCATGGGAAAAGTCGACGTCATCGTGACCAACCACGACATGGTGCTGGCCGACCTGGCATTGGGCGGCGGAGCCGTTCTGCCCGATCCTCGTGACACCCTGTACGTCTTCGACGAAGGCCACCACTTGCCGGACAAGGCGATCGGTCACTTCGCCCATTTCAGTCGCCTGCGTTCCACCGCTGACTGGCTCGAACAGACCGCCAAGAACCTCACTAAACTGCTGGCCCAGCACCCGTTGCCGGGCGATCTGGGCAAGTTGATCGAGCAAGTGCCGGAGCTGGCCCGCGAGATCAAGACCCATCAGCAATTCATGTTCACTGCTTGCGAGCAGCTGGCCGATTTCAAGGCTGGCGAAGACATGGAGGGACGGGAACGCCCTCGCCATCGTTTCGTCGGCGGCGTCGTGCCCGAACACATGCGCGAGATGGGCATCGAGTTGAAGAAAGGTTTCGCTCGCCTCGACGACCTGTTCACGCGTCTCACCGAACTGCTCAAGGAAGGCATGGACGGCGAGGTCAACATCGGCATCGCCAGCCATCAGGCGGAGGAGTGGTACCCGCTGTTCGGCAGCCTGTTGGCACGGGCTCATGGCAACTGGGAGCTGTGGACCGCGTTCACTGCCGAAGACCCCGAAAACAGCCCGCCCATGGCCCGCTGGCTGACCTTGGCCGACAGTGGCTCTTTGTTCGACATTGAAGTGAATGCCAGCCCGATCCTGGCGGCCGAAATGCTCCGTCGTAACCTGTGGAACGTGGCCTACGGCGCGCTGGTCACCTCTGCGACCCTGACCGCCCTGGGCAAGTTCGATCGCTACCGCATGCGCGCCGGTCTGCCCAAGGACGCGGTCACTGCCGTAGTGCCAAGCCCGTTTCACCACGCCGAGGCGGGTGTGTTGCGAGTACCGGACCTCAAGGCCGATCCGCGCAACGCCGCCGAGCACACCGCTGCCATCATTCGCGACTTGCCGGATCTGGTCGAAGGCTCCAAGGGCACGCTGGTGCTGTTCTCCTCGCGTAAACAGATGCAGGAAGTCTTCGACGGCCTGGAGCGCGACTGGCGCAAACGGGTGTTCATCCAGGGCAACCTGTCCAAGCAGGAAACCCTCAACAAGCACAAAGCGCGTGTCGATGGCGGCGATGAGAGCGTGCTGTTCGGCCTCGCGAGTTTTGCCGAGGGTGTCGACCTGCCGGGCGATTATTGCGAACACGTGGTGATCGCCAAGATCCCTTTCGCAGTGCCTGATGATCCCGTCGAAGCGGCGCTGGCCGAGTGGATCGAGGCGCGCGGCGGCAATCCGTTCATGGAAATCGCCGTGCCCGATGCTTCGTTGCGTCTGATTCAGGCTTGCGGGCGTCTGCTGCGCACGGAAAAGGACCGCGGCATCATTACGCTGCTGGACCGCCGTGTGGTGACCCAGCGCTACGGCAAGGCCATCCTCAACGCGCTGCCGCCGTTTCGCCGGGAAATTTCCTAAGGGCGTCGAAGGCGGCAGACACCTCGGCGCCTACACCGCGCGCTGTGTGTCTGACAGCGCGGCACTGTTTCCAAATCCGGCAATCGCTGGAACAATGCACGCCATTTTGTACAGCTGAACCGGAGCGCCAAACCGTGCAGATTCAAGGTCATTTCGAGCTTCAATTCGAAGCCGTGCGCGACGCATTCGCGGCGCTGTTCAACGATCCTCAGGAGCGGGGTGCAGCGCTGTGCGTGCAGATCGGCGGCGAGACCGTCCTGGACCTGTGGGCAGGCACTTCGGACAAGGACGGCGCTGAAGCCTGGCACACCGACACCATCGCCAATCTGTTTTCCTGCACTAAAACCTTCACCGCGGTGACGGCCCTGCAAATGGTCGGCGAGGGCAAGCTGAACCTGGACGAACCGGTCTCGCGACTGTGGCCTGAGTTTGCCGCCGCGGGTAAACAGTCGATCACCTTGCGCCAGTTGCTCTGCCATCAGGCGGGGCTTGCGGCCATCCGACACATGCTCCCCGCTGAGGCGCTGTATGACTGGCAGGCCATGACCGACGCACTGGCGGCCGAAGAGCCCTGGTGGACGCCCGGTCAAGGCCACGGCTATGCAGCGATGACCTACGGCTGGCTGATTGGCGAAGTGATTCGCCGTGCCGACGGGCGCAAGCCAGGAGAGGCCATTGCGGCGCGCATCGCCCGGCCGTTGGGGCTGGATTTCCATGTCGGGCTGGCCGATGAGGAATTTCACCGTGTCGCACACATTGCTCGTGGCAAGGGCAACGTTGGGGACGAAGCGGCCCAGCGGCTGGTTCAAACGACGATGCGCGAACCTACGTCGATGACGGCCCGCGCGTTCACCAACCCGCCATCCATCATGACCAGCACCAACAAACCCGAGTGGCGGCGCATGCAGCAACCGGCTGCCAACGGCCATGGCAACGCGCGCAGTCTGGCGGGTTTCTACAGCGCGCTGCTCGATGGCAGCCTGCTGGAAGCGGACGTGATCAACGAGCTGACGCGTGAACACAGCATCGGCCAGGACAAGACCCTGCTTACTCAAACGCGCTTTGGGCTGGGCTGCATGCTCGACCAGCCTGGGGTGCCCAACGCCACATTCGGCTTGGGCGGTAAATCCTTCGGCCATCCGGGGGCAGGCGGCTCGGTAGGCTTTGCCGATCCGGAGCGCGAAGTGGCGTTTGGCTTCGTCACTAACACATTGGGTCCTTACGTGCTGATGGATCCGCGTGCGCAAGGTCTGGCTCGGGCGCTTGGTGAGTGTTTGCAATAACTATCGTCGCTAAGTGCTTGTTCTACCGGCTGTCAGGTAAACCGTCCATATCGGAACCGTAGAGCGGTTTCCTTTTCCAAAACGGCGTTTATGCGTGTTATATGGGCGCTGCTTCGTTCATTTTTCTGATCAATTATTTGTGTGAGTCACCCATGTCTGCCAATAAAAGTCTCGCCTTCGCACTGTGCCTCGCCGTGACCGGCTGCGCGCAAACACCTCAGGATTCCTCAGCCAGCAACGATCACTGGTGGTCGTTCGGCTCCAACAAAGGCACTGACGCTGCGCCTGCGAAGCCAGCGCCAAGCCCGGCCGCCGCCGAAGTGGCCAAGACCGAAGCTGAAAGCGGTACCCATTGGTACTGGCCGTTTGGTTCGGATCACGGCAAAACCGACAAGCAGCCAGCCCTGGCCGCGACCCAACCGGCCGCCAAGCCCGATGTCGCCAAGGCCGACGGTGGCAATAAATGGTGGTGGCCGTTTGGCAATAGCGAAGCGAAGAAAGACGCGGCGCCTGCCATCCCCAAGGTTGACCCTAAAGTCACCCAAGCCTGGCTTGACCAATACGAGCCCAAGGTTCGCGAAGCGATCAAGGACAGCAAGTTCCAGTTCGAGCGCCGTGAAGACGTTCTGGTTGTGACAGCGCCTGTGGACAGCACCTTCAACCCGGACCGTCCGGAAATGCTGTTGCCGATCAACCTCGGCCCGATTACTCGCATGGCCAAGGTCGTCGAAGGCGATCAGAAAACCGCGATTCTGGTGTTGGGTCACAGCGACGTTGCCAGCGACGCGAATCTGAAAATCAGCCAGCAACGCGCGCAGTCGGTGGCCGCGATCTTCCGCCTCAGCGGTCTTGAGCGTAATCGTCTGAACCTGCGCGGCATGGGCGCCGTGATGCCACGTGCGGCCGATGACAGCGCTGCAGGCCGTGCGCTGAACCGCCGTGTCGAAATCATCATGACGCCGCAGGACACCATGGTTGCGCTGATGGCCAAGTACAATCTGCCACCATCGCCGACGCTCGTTGCCGTGCAGCAAGCCAACAAGCCTGCCGTCGCTCCGGCGCCAGCAGCTGCCGCCCCGGCTAAATCGTCTGCGCCTGCCAAGAAGACGGCTGCTGCGAAAGCACCGGCGGCAAAAGCGCCCGCGGCGAAAAAGGCCCCTGCGAAAAAGGCCGCCCCCGCCAAGGCCAAGACTGCACCGGCAAAAGCCGCCGCCAAGAAACCTGCAACGGACGCCCAAGCGAACGCCAACTGAGGGTAATATCGGTGTCCCGTTCCCGGATACCGATTAAGGAAGGCAGTGATGAGCCAGCGTCTGGCTGATATGCGTCGTAACTATGCACGCGAGGGACTGACCGAATCGCAGGCACCGGCTGAACCCTTCGCCTTGTTCCATCAGTGGTTCGACGAGGCGGTGAAGACGGAGCAGGCGCCGGTCGAGGCCAACGCCATGACGCTGGCGACTGTCGATGCAGACGGCCGCCCACACTGCCGAGTCCTGCTACTCAAGGGCCTTGACCCACAAGGCTTTACCTTCTTCACCAACTACCAAAGTGCCAAAGGGCAACAGCTGGAAGCTCGGTCGTTCGCAGCAATGACCTTCTTCTGGCCCACCCTTGAGCGTCAGGTACGTGTCGAGGGTCACGTCGTCAAAGTGAGCCACGAAGAATCCGATGCGTATTTTCAGGTTCGTCCATTAGGCAGCCGACTAGGCGCCTGGGCATCGCCACAGAGCCAGGTCATTGCCGATCGTGAGGAGCTGGAAGGCTTGCTCGAGGCTACCCAGGCACGCTTCAGCGACACGCAACCGGAATGCCCGGATCATTGGGGCGGCTACCGTCTGGTGCCGGATCGCATTGAATTTTGGCAGGGCCGGCCGAGCCGTTTGCATGACCGGCTGAATTACCGTCTGGTCGAAGGGCAGTGGTCCCGCGAGCGCCTTGCACCCTGACACCACAGCGGCCCACGCCACAACTCTTTGAATCTATCCCGTGGCCTATCGTCCATACTCATAGGCGTGGGCGGCAATCTGTATAGCGCCTGAATAAACGTAAATTATCGGTACAGATCAGTGACACCGCTTGGTAGCGGAGGGTCTAATGGCTACCTGTTCCTCTGGAGGCAAATGTTATGCGTAAGTCTGTTCTGTTGGTTGCTTCGTTCACCGCCATGGCGCTGACGCTGGGCGGCTGTACTTCGAGCCTGACCGGCGACTCGTATTCGCGCGATGAAGCTCGCCAAGTTCAGACCGTGCGCTTGGGCACTGTTGAATCGCTGCGGCCTGTGAAGATCGAAGGTACGAAGACACCAATCGGCGCTGGCGCCGGTGCAATTGTGGGTGGTGTGGGCGGCAGCGCCATTGGCGGCGGTCGTGGCAGCATCGTCACAGCGGTGATCGGTGCGGTGGCGGGTGGTTTGCTTGGCTCGATGACGGAAGAAGGCCTGACCCGCGCCCAGGGCGTTGAAATCACCGTGCGTGAAGACGATGGCACCATGCGCGCCTACGTTCAGCAGGTTCAGGAAAACGAGATTTTCCGGGTCGGTGAGCGTGTTCGCATCATGACCGTCAACGGCACCAGTCGAGTCGCTCACTGAGAGGGCTGGAAGCCCTCAAACGGGTTGATGTAATACCCGTTTACAAAATGAACGCGCCGCCCTCGCTGGTTCGGCTTTGAACACTGTTTTCAGCCGCCTTAGATCTTGCAGGAGCAGCCGGAGGGACGACGGCAGCGAAGCGGTGGTTCAGATGCTATGCATCGTTTGCCACCCCGCCATCGCGGCCGCCGTGCCCCTGGCAGCTCCTACAGATTCAGCGCCAAGTCTGAAATTCAGGCACGCCGCTCACTCTTTACGCCCCGCATTGTCGGGGCGTTTTCGTTCATACCGTGACGTGTTCACCCGCGGCTTTGCGGCTGGCCAGGGCGGTCACGCCGTAGCCGATGACAGCGGCCAAGATGGAGCCTGTCAAAATGCCCATGCGGTCCATCCCTGCGTACTCGCTTTGCCCCGGCACGAAGGCCAGCGAGCCCACGAACAGGCTCATGGTGAAACCGATTCCGCACAGAATTGCGACGCCCAGTACCTGACCCCAGTTCGCCCCGGTGGGCAGCGCCGCCATGCCTGTCTTGATCGCCAGCCACGTCAGGCCAAACACGCCCAGCGTCTTGCCCAACAGCAGACCCGTTGCGATACCCAGCGGTACGTGATGGGTGAAGCTGTCGAGCGTCACACCGCTCAGCGACACCCCGGCATTGGCGAATGCGAATAGCGGCAGGATGCCGTAGGCAACCCAGGGATGCAGCGAATGCTCCAGCTGTTGCAGGGGAGAAGCCACGTCTTTTGGGGTCCTCAAGGGAATGCAGAACGCCAGAACCACCCCAGCCAGCGTCGCATGCACACCGCTTTTGAGTACGCAGACCCATAGCACAAGACCTACCAGCAAATACGCCGCGAGTTTCGTCACGCCCAGCCGGTTCATGGCGATCAGCGATGCGATGGAGGCGGCGGCCAGTGTCAGCGATAGCGTAGACAGCTCGCCGGAGTAGAACAGTGCGATGACGATGATTGCTCCCAAATCGTCAATGATCGCGAGGGTCATCAGGAACAACTTGAGCGACACCGGAACGCGCTTGCCGAGCAGGGCCAGTACACCGAGCGCGAAGGCGATATCTGTAGCCATGGGGATGGCCCAGCCACTCAAGGCCTCGGGGTTGTCTTTATTCAGCGTCCAGAACAACAGCGCTGGCACGATCATGCCGCCCAACGCCGCCGCACCGGGCAGGACGATTTGGGAAGGTCGGGACAGATGCCCCTGAATCACTTCGCGTTTGACTTCCAGGCCGATCAGCAAAAAGAACAACGCCATCAAGCCGTCGTTGATCCAGAGCAGCAGGGGTTTGGCGATCTTCACAGCGCCAATCTGGGCGACGACAGGCACCTCTAAAAAGCTATTGTAGAGCCACGACAGCGGCGAGTTATTGATGATCAGGGCGAAGGCGGCCGCGGCGATCAGTAACAGACCGCCAGCCGCTTCCAGTTGGAAAAAACGCTTGAATGTGTTGCGTACGGGCAAGGTCATCTCCATGGACATGCGCAAAAAGGAGCGACACCGTACCCTGTGTTCTTATCGCTGAAAACAAAATATATATTCGATTTTGTTATTAAAAATCGATCTGAAACCTGTATACAACAGTCCTGTAAATTTCGTTACAGGATGCTGCAGGGCTTGTGCAGCGGGGGCTGTAGGACTTTGCAGAATCTGTTGTAGGAGCGCGATTGCGCGCGAATGCCTTCTGCCGATTGCTCTGCACACGACTGACAAAACGCAATCGCGGGCAAGCGCGCTCCCTACACAGGTGCAGTTGAGGAGTTACTCAACAATGCCCAACACGCTCCTGGCCAACGCTTCGGCAATACGAATCCCGTCGACCCCGGCCGACAAGATCCCCCCGGCATAGCCCGCGCCTTCGCCCGCTGGAAACAGGCCTTTCACGTTAAGGCTTTGCATGTCCGCGCCACGGGTAATGCGCAGCGGCGACGAGGTGCGGGTTTCGATGCCGGTCAACACGGCGTCATGCTGCGAGAAGCCTCTGATTTGCTTGTCGAACGCGGGCAGAGCCTCACGGATGGCTTCAATGGCGAAGGCGGGCAGGGCGTCCGCCAGGTCGGTAAGTTTTATGCCAGGCTTGTAGGAAGGCTCCACTTCGCCCAACTGAGTCGACGCCTTGCCAGCGATGAAATCGCCGACCAATTGCGCCGGGGCTTCATAGTTTTCGCCACCCATGAGGTAGGCGTGGGATTCCAGCCGCTCCTGCAGTTCGATGCCGGCCAACGGGCTCCCCGGGTAATCTTCGTCCGGAGTGATGCCGACGACGATGCCCGAGTTGGCATTGCGCTCGTTACGCGAATATTGGCTCATGCCGTTGGTGACGACGCGGTTCGGCTCAGACGTCGCGGCCACCACGGTGCCGCCCGGGCACATGCAGAAGCTGTAAACCGAACGGCCGTTTTTCGCGTGATGCACCAATTTGTAGTCGGCAGCGCCGAGCTTGGGGTGACCCGCGTATTTGCCGAGTCGCGCGCGATCGATCAAGCCTTGGGGGTGTTCGATGCGGAAGCCCACCGAAAACGGCTTGGCTTCCATGTAAACGCCACGCCCGTGAAGCATGCGGAAGGTGTCACGGGCACTGTGACCCAGCGCCAGAATCACGTGTTTCGAGTCGATGCGCTCGCCGTCATTCAAGACGACGCCCTGCAATTGGCCGTTGTCGATCAGCAGGTCGGTCACCTTCTGTTCGAAACGCACTTCGCCGCCCAGTGCGATGATCTGCTGGCGCATGTTTTCCACGACGCCGGTCAGCCGGAAGGTGCCGATGTGCGGCTTGCTGACGTAGAGGATTTCTTCCGGCGCGCCCGCTTTCACGAACTCGTGCAGCACTTTGCGGCCATGGAATTTCGGGTCTTTGATCTGGCTATAGAGTTTGCCGTCAGAGAACGTCCCCGCGCCGCCCTCGCCAAACTGCACATTGGATTCGGGATTGAGTACGTTCTTGCGCCACAGGCCCCAAGTGTCCTTGGTGCGCTGACGGACTTCTTTGCCGCGCTCGAGGATGATGGGCTTGAAACCCATTTGCGCCAGCAGCAGCCCGGCGAAAATGCCGCACGGGCCAAAACCGACCACCAGCGGCCGTTCCGCCAGATCGGCCGGGGCGTGGCCAACTAACGTGTAGCTGACGTCGGGCGCCGGGGTGAGCCGGCTGTCGTGGCTCAGGCGCTTGAGCAGCGCGGCCTCGTCGCGCACCTCGAAATCGATGGTGTAGATGAATTGCAATTCGCTGGACTTCTTGCGCGCGTCGTAACTGCGTTTGAACAGGGTGAAATTCAGCAGCTCGGCACTGTCGATGCCCAGGCGTTGTACGAGCGCGGCGCGCAGGTCTTCATCCGCGTGGTCCAGCGGCAGTTTAAGTTCGGTGATTCGTAACATTGAAAGATCCGGTTTCGGGCCGCAGGATCGGCCCGGCAGCGCTACAAGAACCGGCGATTATAAAACACATTGTCCTTTGTAGGAGTGAGCTTGCTCGCGATTGCGGTGTTTCACCTGCATGACCGCTGCCTGATGCATCGCGATCGCGAGCAAGCTCACTCCTACAGGGTTGGAGATTTATGGGGCGTCAGTCGTTGCGCAGGGCGCCGAAATACGCACACCCACGACGCACTTGGCCATTGACCCGCAATTCGGCCGTCAGGTGCTGCACCGAACCGTTGGCGGGATCGACGCAGCGCTTGGGCGCGACGTACAGCTCCACGTGCTGATCGTTGGCGTCAGTGACCAGATTGAAGCGGCCCTCGGGCAATTGCTCTTCCAGGTACGGCACGGCGAATGGCTCCATGCCATCGCGTTCGAGCACCAGCCCCTTGCCACTGGCATTGAGGCTCCATTTCGGGCCGTTGCCGCTGGCATGAATGGTCAGGCGTTTGAAGTTGGGGTCTTCGCAGGCGCCGTTCGGGCGCTCAATGCGATACAGCTGGTAGACGTCGGCCTGACCGTCGCTGCCTTGCGCACGGCTCGCCACGAAGTTGCCGCGCACATCGGCGAAGGCTTTGCCGCTCTTGTCCACCACCGAAGCGGCCTCCTGCAACACGCCGGTATTGCCTTTGTCCGTGACCGCATAGCGACGCTGTTCATTGCAGGGCTCGAAGAACAGCTTGCCGTTGTCGCCGCTGAGCGTGCCCTGCATGCGGATCATGCCAGCGGTGGAAACCGAGGTTTGCGCGGTGTGCGAGGGCAGTAACTGACAGCCTGCAAACACCGGCAGGAGGGCGAACATCAGAACGGAACGAGCAGCGAACATGGGGCGGTCTCCAGACAAGTGCCGCCACGTTACTCAGGCTGCTCGCGCATCACAAGAGGCGATCAGCCGACGTGATAGGTCTGGCCGGTCTGCAGGCCCTCAACGCTTTTCGCGTAGGCCAGTGCGACATCAGCACCGGACACCGGCTTGAAACCCCGGAAGTACGGCGCGTAGGCGCCCATGGCCTCGACCAGTACGTTCGGGCTCACCGAATTGACCCGCATACCCCTTGGCATCTCGATGGCGGCGGCGCAGACGAATGCGTCGATGGCGCCGTTGACCAGGCTGGCCGAGGCGCCGGTGCGGATCGGATCGTGGCTGGTGATGCCGGTGGTGAAGGTGAACGAGGCGCCGTCGTTGGCGAATTCACGTCCGATCAGCAGCAAGTTGACCTGGCCCATGAGCTTGTCCCGCAGGCCCAAAGCGAACGAGTCTTCGGTCATCTCGGCCAATGGCGCGAAGGTCACGTTGCCGGCGGCGCAGATCAACGCGTCGAAAGGACCTGTCCGTTCGAACAGTTTGCGGATCGATGCGCTGTCACTAATATCGACGTGCTCGTCACCGCTGTTTCGGCCGATGCGAACGATCTCGTGGCGTGGCGCCAATTCCTTCTCAATCGCCGTGCCAATGGTTCCGCCAGCGCCAATCAGTAGAATTTTCACAGTGCAGTCCTTCCGTTAATGGATCAGGCGCCCAGTGTGAGTTGCCTTTTCCCACCGATAAATGGGCTGAATGGCAATCTCGATTTGTCAGAAAGGAAACAATCATGAGCGAAATGGACGATCTGGCGGCGTTTGCCCTGCTGGTCGAAGCCAACAGCTTCACCTTGGCGGCGCAATGGCTGGACACCAGCACCAGCCAGCTCTCCAAGCGCATCAGCAAGTTGGAGAAGAGTTTCGGCGTGACGCTGCTGCATCGCACCACCCGCAGCCTGACGCTGACCTCGGCGGGGGCAATCTTGTTGCCAGAAGCCCGAGCCCTGTTGGCGCAACGGGATCGGGTGCGCGATGCCATGGCCTACCTCAGTGAGAGCCTGGTGGGCACGGTGCGGCTGACGGTGCCGGTGTCGTTGGGCGAGACGTTTTTCGAAGGGCTGCTGACCGAGTTCGGTGCGAAGTACCCCGATGTGCAGGTCGAACTGGACCTCAATAATCACTTCCGCGACATGCGCCGCGACGGCTTCGATCTGGGGATTCGCTCCAGTGTCGGCATCGACGAGCGGCTGGTGGCCAAGCCGCTGTTGTCGCTGCAAGAACTGACCTGCGCCAGCCCGGCCTACCTCGAACAGCACGGCACGCCCCAATCCCCTGACGCCCTGCGCGTGCATCGCTGCCTGTTGAACAGCCACTACGCCGGTCGTGAAGCGTGGGTTTATCACCAGAATCACGAGTTGAACCGGGTGAATGTGCGCGGGACCTTTGCTAGTAACCACTATGGGCTGTTGAAACGGGCTGCGCTGGTGGGAGCCGGGATTGCCCGGTTGCCGTCGTACATGGTTCACGACGAACTGCGGGACGGGCGGCTGGAATGGTTGTTGCGCGATTATCAGACGCCGGTGTCGTCGCTGTTCCTGGTGCACCCGTTCGAAGGGCACTTGCCCCGGCGGATTCAAGTGATGGCGGAGTATCTGACGGAATGGTTCGAGCGAAGTACGGCGGCGTTGGAGAAGCTGTGAAGTGATGGGGTTAGAGCAGAGGCGTGTCAGGCGAACCGCTTCGCCGCCGTCGTACCTCCGGTGTCCCCTACAGGTGATGTATTGGATCGAAGGCTTGTGATACTTGCCGACTATGCCGTGTCGATCACCGTTCTGAGTAACGCCCTGAATCTCGTGGGAGACGCCGGAGGTACGACGGCAGCGAAAGCGGTGGGTCAGTCGATACCTCTATGACTGACCCAACACTTTTTGAAGCAAACGCGCTCTGTCACCCGCCCAGATACGCGTCCCGCACTTTCGGATCGACCAGCAATTCAGCGCCCGAGCCCTGCATCACCACGCGACCGTTCTCCAGCACGTAGGCGCGGTCGGCGATTTTCAGGGCCTGGTTGGCGTTCTGCTCCACCAGGAACACCGTCACGCCTTCACGCCGCAGTTGTTCGACGATCTCGAAAATCTGCTGAATGATGATCGGCGCCAGACCCAGCGACGGCTCGTCGAGCAGCAGCATTTTCGGCTTGCTCATCAACGCACGGCCGATGGCGAGCATTTGCTGTTCGCCGCCGGACATGGTGCCGCCGCGCTGGTTGAAGCGTTCTTTCAGGCGCGGGAACAGTTCCAGGACCTTGTCCATCTGCTCCTGATAATCGCCTTTGTCGGTGAAGAACCCGCCCATGGCCAGATTCTCTTCGACGGTCAGGCGGGCAAACACACGACGGCCTTCCGGCACCACCGCGATGCTCTTGCGCATGATCACCGAAGACTCCAGACCGACCAGCTCTTCGCCCATGTAGCGAATGCTGCCGCTGTGGGCTCGCGGCGAACCGCACAGGGTCATCAGCAACGTGGATTTGCCCGCACCGTTGGCGCCGATCAAGGTGACAATCTCGCCTTGTTGCACATCGATGCTGACGCCGTGCAGCGCCTGAATCTTGCCGTAGAAGGTGGAAACGTTGTCGAACTGCAGCATTTACGCTTCCCCCAGGTAGGCTTTGATCACTTCAGGATTGTCACGGATCTGCTCGGGCGTGCCGTCGGCCAGCGGCGTGCCTTGGTTGATCACCACGATATGGTCGGAAATGCTCATGACCAGCTTCATGTCGTGCTCGATCAGCAACACCGTCGCGTTGTGTTCGTTGCGCAGCACACCAATCAGCGCTTTCAGGTCTTCGGTTTCCTTGGGGTTCAGGCCGGCCGCGGGTTCGTCTAGCATCAGAATGCGCGGTCGGGTCATCATGCAGCGGGCGATTTCCAGGCGGCGTTGCTGACCGTAGGCCAGCGTCCCGGCAGGGCGATTGGCGAAGGCCTTCAGGTCAACGGCTTCGAGCCAGTGCTCGGCGTATTCCATGGCTTCGCGCTCGCTCTTGCGGTACGCCGGGGTCTTGAACAGGCCAGACAGGAAATTGGTGTTGAGGTGACGATGCTGGGCCACCAGCAGGTTCTCAACGGCCGTCATTTCCTTGAACAGGCGCACGTTCTGGAAGGTGCGCACCACGCCTTTGCGGGCGATCTCGTGACCGGCCAGGCCCTGAATCGGCTCGCCGTCGAGCAGGATGGTGCCCGCCGTTGGCTTGTAGAAGCCGGTCAGGCAGTTGAACACGGTGGTCTTGCCGGCGCCGTTCGGGCCGATCATCGACACGACCTGTTTCTCTTGAACGGTCAGACCCACGCCATTGACCGCCAACAGGCCGCCAAAGCGCATGCTCAAGCCCGAAGCTTGCAGAAGTGGGCGGCTCATCAGCGTTCCCCCTTGAGTTTCATGACGGGACGCTGCATTGGCAGGAAGCCCTGAGGACGCCAGATCATCATCAGCACCATCAAGGCGCCGAAGCCCAGCATGCGGTACTCGCTGAATTCGCGGAGCAGTTCAGGCAGCAGGATCATCACGACTGCCGCGAGAATCACGCCCAGTTGCGAACCCATACCGCCCAGCACCACGATGGCGAGGATGATTGCTGATTCCAGGAAGGTGAACGATTCCGGGGTGATCAGGCCCTGGCGCGCGGCGAAGAAGCTGCCGGCGAAACCGGCGAACGCAGCACCCAACGTAAACGCAGAAAGCTTGATCACGGTCGGATTCAGGCCCAACGCACGGCAGGCGATTTCGTCTTCGCGCAGCGCTTCCCACGCACGACCGATCGGCATGCGCAGCAGGCGGTTGATGACGAACAGCGCCAACAGCGCCAGCAGCAGGGCGATCAGGTAGAGGAAGATCACCTTGTTGATGGAGTTGTATTCCAGGCCGAAGAACTCGTGGAACGTGCGCATGCCTTCCGCAGCCTTGCGCTCGAAACTCAGGCCGAACAGCGACGGTTTTTCGATGTTGCTGATGCCGTTCGGGCCGCCGGTGATGTCGGTCAGGTTGCGCAGGAACAAGCGAATGATTTCGCCGAAACCCAGCGTCACGATGGCCAGATAGTCGCCGCGCAAGCGCAGCACCGGGAAGCCCAGCAGGAAGCCGAACGTCGCCGAAGCCAGACCTGCCAGCGGCAGGCAGACCCAGAAACCCAGCCCGAAGTAGTGCTGCAGCAGGGCATAGGTGTAGGCGCCAACGGCGTAGAAGCCGACGTAACCCAGGTCCAGCAGACCCGCCAGACCGACCACGATGTTCAGACCGAGGCCCAGCATCACGTAGATCAGGATCAGGGTCGCGATGTCCACTGCACCGCGCGAGCCGAAGAACGGCCACACCAGCGCCGCGATCACGATGGCGCCGAGGAACCAGCGTTGGGTCGACGGCAGGGTCATGAAGTTGCTGGCCTTGTCCGACACCAATTGATGCTGTGGGCGCGAACGCCACATGGCGCTGATCTGCTCGTTGAACAGCACGCGCAGGAACATCAGCAGGGCAGCGGCGAAGATCACCAGCACGGTGGTGGTGCTGGCACCGACGACGGCAAGATTGACGCCGACGATGTCGAGTTTGAGCCCGAGGATCGGGTAGGCGACAAGCAGCACCAATACAGCGCTGAACAGGGCCGATTTGAGATTCCTGGTCATACTTTTTCAACCTCCGGACGGCCGAGCAGGCCGGTTGGCCGGAACAACAACACCAAGACAAGCAGGCCGAAGGCCACAACGTCCTTGTACTGATCGCCGAAAATGTCGGCGCCGAACGCTTCAGCCACACCCAGCACCAGACCGCCGAGCATGGCGCCCGGGATACTGCCGATACCGCCGAGCACCGCTGCGGTGAAGGCCTTGATGCCCACCAGGAAACCGGCGTTGGGGTTGATCACGCCGTACTGCATGCTCAGCAATACGGCTGCGACCGCGGCCAGCGCGGCGCCGATGACGAAAGTCAAAGCAATGATGTTGTTGGTGTTGATCCCCAGCAGGTTGGCCATCTTGATGTCTTCGGCACAGGCGCGGCAGGCGCGGCCCAGACGGGAGCGGGAGATGAACCAGGTCAGGCCGAGCATGGCCAGGACAGTCACGATGAAGATCAGGATCTGCATATACGAGATCACGACTTCATGGGTGCTGGCGCTGCCGAACACGAAGTTGCCGGGAATCAGATTGGGGATCGATTTGTCTTTGGAGTCCTGCGACAACAGCACCGTGTTCTGCAGGAAAATCGACATACCGATCGCGGAAATCAGAGGGATGAGACGATTGCTGCCGCGCAACGGACGGTAGGCGACCCGTTCGATGGCGTAACCGTAGGCGCTGGTCACCACGATACTGGCGACGAAGGCTGCGGTGATTAGCAGAGGCAGGTTGTCCAGACCCAGCATCGTCAGGCCCGCCAGGGCGATGAACGCCACGTACGAACCGATCATGTACACCTCGCCGTGGGCGAAGTTGATCATGCCGATGATGCCGTAGACCATTGTGTAGCCGATGGCGATCAAGGCATAAGTGCTGCCAATGGTCATGCCATTAACCAGCTGTTGGAAAAAATGATAGATGTCTATCTCGGGCATTGCCGCGCTCCTAAAAACCTTGGCGGTGTTTCACTGGTTGAGTCTTTTTCCCGCTCGCGCGTCGTGATCTACGTCCGCGTTGGGCACGAGCCCAGTGATTCACTGGTGCGGTTTCAAGATGTTCAGGGCATCGGAATTCTTGTGAAATTCCGCGTCCCAGCTAAAACAAAGCCCACTGCGGTTGCAGTGGGCTCCGGGTAAGCATGAAGGTTGTGATTACTTCACAGGGGCTTCAGTCTTGGTGCCATCTTTGTGCCAGGTGTAAACGACGAATTTGAAGTCTTTCAAGTCACCCTTGGCGTCAAAAGACAGATCGCCGGTAGGGGTCTTGAAGGAACCGGCGTGGATGGCGGCAGCCACTTTGGCGGTGTCTTCTGATTTGGCGGTCTTGATGGCGTCGGCGATGACTTCAACTGCGGCGTAAGCCGGGAACACGAAAGGACCGCTCGGGTCTTCTTTCTTCGCCTGGAACGCAGCGACCAGTTCTTTGTTGGCAGGGTCCTGGTCGAAAGATTTCGGCAGGGTGACCAGCAGGCCTTCGGAAGCGTCCTGAGCGATCTGCGAGATCGAGGCGTTGCCCACGCCTTCCGGACCCATGAAGCCAGCCTTCAGGCCTTTTTCCTGAGCCTGACGCAGAATCAGACCCAGCTCTGGGTGGTAGCCGCCGTAGTAAACGAAGTCGACGTTGGCTTGCTTCATTTTGGCGATCAGCGACGAGAAGTCCTTGTCGCCGGCGTTGATGCCTTCGAACAGGGCGACTTTGACGCCGTCTTTTTCCAGAGTTTGTTTGACGGCAGTGGCGATGCCTTCACCGTACTGCTGTTTGTCGTGGATCACAGCGACGATCTTCGGCTTGACTTGCTTGGCGATGTATTCGCCGGCTGCCGGGCCTTGGGCGCTGTCCAGACCGATGGTGCGGAAGACCAGCTTGTAGCCACGCGCGGTGATTTCCGGGCTGGTGGCGGCTGGGGTGATCATGATCACGCCTTCGTCTTCGTAGATGTCGGACGCTGGCTGAGTGGAGCTGGAGCACAGGTGGCCGACCACGAATTTCACGCCATCGTTGACCACTTTGTTGGCGACTGCGACCGCTTGTTTAGGGTCACAGGCGTCGTCGTATTCCACGGCTTCGAGCTTCTTGCCATCCACACCGCCTTTGGCGTTGATTTGCTCGATGGCCATCTTGGCACCGCTGAACTGCATGTCGCCGTACTGGGCAACCGCGCCGGTTTTCGGGCCAGCGATGCCGATCTTGATGGTGTCAGCTGCGAACGAATGGCTGGCGACCCCCGCCAGAACCAGTGCGGCAAACAGCTTGGAAATCTGATTAATACCCTTAGTCATGAATGCTCCACTCTTGCGTTTGTAGTTTTTATAATCCTGACGGCCAAAGCTGCAGGACCGGATTAATGTATCCAGGCCATGCCCCTGCAACTGTACCGGAACAGTTTAGAGCGCCGGTCGAGCGCTTGAAAAGCTGGCTGCGGGGTGCAGAACCTGTTGATGTCGCTTAATCGAAAGAAAGATACACAATCAAACCGAACCCGTCCGCAACGGATCACCTTCTTCATCGGCTTGAAGGAAATTCCCTGCAATCAATTACTTGTATCCGGGTTTGTCCATGGAGAACGCAGCGGTATCATTTGCGCCGATTTTCCAAACGGTGAAACCCATGACGCAAGAACCTAGCACCCTCTATGCCAAATTGCTTGGCGAAACGGCTTCTATCACTTGGAAAGAACTTGAACCGTTCTTTGCCAAGGGTGCCCTGTTGTGGGTCGAGCGTTCTCAGGATTTGATCGCGGTGGCCGAGGCATTTGCCGAAAATGCTGACGTAAAAGTGGCTGCCTGGCTGGAAAGCGGGGAAGTCAGCAAGCTCTCTGAATCAACGGCTTTGGACCTCTTCACCCGCGATCCGGCGTTGTGGGCGGTCGTGGTAGCGCCCTGGGTGCTGGTCCAGGAAAGGGCGTGATAGCGTCGTACGCCCTTTTTTGGTGCGATGACTGATGGCAAAGTGGGTAGGGCGGTAACTTTAAGTGTGGTGAGGTAGCAGGTTATGGGTTGGCTCGAGAGGGTTACTCTGATGCCTTTCAGGCCTATTCCCCACCAAGGCGGCTCCCACATCTTTTGCAACGTGCCGCATCCTGATGGACCGAGTTGCCGGCTTTTTGAGCAAGTCCCGAAATTGTGCGGCGAACACCAAGGCTAAAGACCTAGTCCATCAGGCCATGGCGCGTTTGAGCAGATGTAGGAGCGAGCTTGCTCGCGATAGGCCCGACCGGGCATCGAGGTAGCAATCTCAACCCAACCCAACCCAACCTCTACCCGATCACTCCAAATACCCCGTCTTCCCCGTATGCTGATTCAACGAGATCACCCGCGTCTTGCCGATCCGGTGACGGTAAATCTCCAGCAGGTATTTCACCGCTTTCTTCACGCTCTCCCGGGAGATGCGGATGTCGTAGATCGAAACGAAGCGCGATGTGTCGTCAATCAACTCCCGGTATTTCTTCTCGTACATCGGCTTGATCGCGTACCAGTTGGTGTCGAGGATTTTTGCCGGGTTTTCGTACTCGTTGAGCAGGTCGTCAATGCGTGCCTCGTCGAATTCGTCGCTCATGATGAAATCCAGAATCCAATTGTCCAGCGTGTCATCGAAGCGATACGGCTGGCGTGCGAAGCAGCGTTTGATGAACGCCACGATCAGCGTCAGGAAGTCGTCCGACAGGCACTGACTCTTGGCGATCAATGTGGTCAGCGACAGGTTGGCCGAGGCGCCGATCACGAGCGCATAACGCTTGAGCGTGGTGTTAGGGAAGAGGCTGTTGAGGTGTGTCTTCAGCCGGTTCAGGTCCATGTACGACAGCTTGTAATCCTTGGGCAGCGAGACGATCGACACCACCGACGAGCAATTTTTGAAGAAGTGCAGGTCGTGCAGCGCCGCCGCGTCGTAGCCCGACGCCTTGTATTGCTCCAGTGCCGCTCGATAACGGCGGGACTCGATCGGCAGCAGGCTGATGCCCTCGATGGCCTGGGTCATTTTGTTGAAATGCGGCAGGTCGATGCAGCGGAAGAACAGGTCGTCGATGTCCAGACGGGGCGGCTCTTTTTCGAACAGTTTGAGCTTGTCCGAACCCGGCAGCGGCGTCTCTGGCACCACCGATTCGGCGTAGGCAATCGCCACGGGCCCCGCCAGACTCATGAACAGATCGTTAGCGTCGAGCCGGATGGTCTCGCCGATGTCGATGCCGGCACGACGGAAATAGTTCTGGTCGTAGTCAGTCGTGACCGCCTGCGCCGTCAGAATGTTGAAGATCTGCTGTGAGATGTATTGGTTGGCGTGACGCTCCATGGCGTTGACGTCGATGTCCCTTGCTGATCGGCGCCGCGGCGAGCTTCTTGACCGTGAAACGCCCTGCATGAGGATTGCTTCACAGCTCAGCGTTGCGGACGGGAGCGAAAGCGGTCAGGCCGCGGATGCCCGGTTTCGCGAAGGCCTTCTTCGGTAATGGGCTGGCCGACAGTCTGTTCGACGGTTTTTAGCAGGTGCATGGAGGGCGACAATTCAAAGGAAGCGCGCTGGTTCAGCTGCTGAACCAACGGCTTGAGCGTTTCCAGGGGCACGGGTTTGCTGAACAGATAACCTTGCACGTAATCGCACCCGTATGCGCTCAGGAACGCCAGTTGCGCCGGGGTTTCGACGCCCTCGGTGACCACTTTGAGGTGCAGTGTGTGGGCCATGACGATGATCGCCTGCACGATTTCCATGTCTTGCGGGGATTTCGGGATGTCGATGATGAACGAGCGGTCGATCTTCACCGTATCGAGCGGCAGGCGTTTGAGGTAAGCCAGCGACGAATAACCCGTGCCGAAATCGTCGATGGACAAGGCCACGCCCAGCTTGCGTATCTCATTGAGCAACAGCACCGTGTTGCTGATGTTCCCCATCAGCGCGTTTTCCGTGACCTCCAGTTCAAGCCGTTGCGGGGCCACGCCGGCTTCCTTGAGCGCGCTGTCCATCTCATGCACCAGTTCCTCGCGGGCCAGGTTCAGCGCCGAACAGTTCACGGCGATCACCAGGTCTTCGAAACCGCTTTCGCTCAGATGAGCCAGATCCTGACAGGCCCGGCGCAAGACCCAGTTGTCCAGCTCGGCGATCAGTCCGTTGGTTTCGGCGATGGTAATGAAACGATCCGGGGTCAACAGGCCTTGGGTCGGGTGCTGCCATCGCACCAACGCTTCGAGCTTGGCGACGTGCCCGGTACGCAGGTCGACGATGGGTTGGTAATACAGCTGCAGGCCTTGCTCTTCGGTCAACGCGTTGCGCAGTTGCTCCTCAAGGTGCAGGGCCATGCTGGCCTGGGTTTTCAGGTTGTCATTAAAAAAGTGCAGCGTGTTGCGGCCATTGCCCTTGGATTCGTAGAGCGCAAGGTCCGCATGTTTGAGCAATTCATCGCACGTCTCGCCATTATCGGGAAACAGGCTGATACCGATGCTGGTGCTCATGACCATGCGCCGACCGTTCAAAGCGATGGGGTCTTTCATTTTGGCCATGACCCGCTGCGCCATGTGGCGTGCCTCTTCGACGTTTTGCAGCTCGATGAGAATGCAGAACTCGTCACCGCCAAAACGGGCGACGACGTCGTTGGCTCGCGTGGCGCCACGGATGCGGTCGGCGATGACCTTCAGCAGTTCGTCCCCGGCGTCATGGCCGAGGCTGTCGTTGATGCGCTTGAAGTGGTCGACGTCCAGAAACATCACGGCCAGCATGCCTTGCGCCTGTTTTTGCTCCGTCAGGCGTTCGGCAAATATCTGATTGAAGCCGCGACGGTTGATCAGGTTGGTGAGGGCGTCGTAATGGGCGACTTGTTGCAATGACGCCCTGGCCTGATCGAGCTGGCTGAGCAGTGCGTTGACGCGCGCCAGATCGCGTTCCTTGGCTTGCAGCTTCTTGTCGGCCATCGCGGCGCTGATACTGGCGGCGATGATCAGCAGCACGATCAACGCGATGGTCAGACTCAACTGCAGGCTGTTTTCAGTGGCGGGCATCTGCATCGGCGTGTCATCGGGCACCCTCAACTGCAGTGCCCACATGCCCATGAAGTGGGTGCTGACGATCCCTGCGCCGAGCACCAGGCTCGCCCCGTATTTCAGTAATTGATGCAACGCCCCTGTGTCTTTGCGCAAATGAATGGCCAATACCAGCGCGGTCAGGCTGCTGGCAATGGCGACCACGATGGAACCTGCGAACCGCCACGGCTCGTAATACTGGGTGGCGTCCGAACGCATGGCGGACATGCCGAGGTAATGCATCGCGATAATGCCGAGCCCGATGCATACCGAGGCACTCAGGTATTGGGTCAGGCGTAGCTCGGCATGACCGAGGGCGTTCATGGCCATCATCCCGGACACCAGCGCAATGGCCAGCGAAGCGATGGTCACGGTGAGGTCATAGTGCAATTCCAGCGGCGCCTGGAACGACAGCATGCTGATGAAATGCATGGCCCAAATGCCCACTGCCAGACACAGCGAACCAAGGGCGCGCCAGCGTAGACGCGCGTTGGCGTGTTCGACGTGGCCAACACGTTCGGCGATGTTGAGGGTGGCGAAGCTGGCGGCGCAGGCCACTACATAGGCGAGGATGATCAAGAGCGGGTTATGGCTGCCGTGGAGCATCACCCCGCCATGCGCTGGCATCGACGTTAAAAAATGCAAACCCAGCCAATCCATTGCACGCTCCATGTGTCCACTGCTGGCATGACCACCGTCTGAGTGACTGGTGGCATTTTGCGATGATTATAGGAGGCACCTATCTTTAAACACGCGCTGGTGGACGGACGTACCAACTATTTCGCGATAACCGTTATCGCGAATTGTTCTAAGCATAGGTAACAACGAGCGGTGATGTGACTTCGCCACTGTCGAGTGGTTCCACGGGCAACAAACCAAATGCAGCACGGGCGGCATCGCAGTCCGGGTTGTGCACCCCGTCAGTCCAGGACGCCTCGAATTCCCGGCAGGTACTGGAGCGTTTTTCATAAATCGAGCAACGCGTGCCCATACCCACTTCGCCCTGCAGAGCGGTGCAGCGCGGAGATTTGCAATCGGTGCCCAGCATCGCGACACGGCTGGGGCTGATGCTGCTGACCAAATCATCGGGCACGGTGCCTCCCGCGGACTCGCAGTCACCCCAAAAAAAAGACACGCGAAAGTGTGAACAGCAGGCACCACAATGCAGGCACGGACTCACGTCGGACATGGATGTAAACCGGAGAATGGATCAGGGAGGAGGGAAGCGATCCGGCGCTATTCTAGGCTTCCGGGTGGCGTTGGGAAGTGGGCGCTGAAAATATATTCCTTGCGTGTGGCGGCACGAAAACGCGTGGGTTTTGAGCGAAAGGTTGGAGCGCTACGGCGATGAAAAGGTATCAGTTCGGCGAATGATACGGGACAGTTTCGATAAGCCTGACTAGATTCAATTCTCGGCGCCTGCGTCTGGCCTCACAACAATAAGAAGAGACGACACATGCATCACTCCACTCAAGCCGCCAACGCTTGGCGCATCCTGTTTCTGCTGTTCTTGGCAAACCTGTTCAACTTCTTCGATCGCACGATCCCGGCCATCATCATCGAGCCGATCCGCAAGGAATGGCTGTTGAGCGACTTCCAATTGGGCATCATCGGCACGGCATTCACCCTTGTGTATGCCATCGCCGGGCTGCCGCTGGGACGGATGGCCGACACTGGATCGCGCCGTAAACTGATGGGGTGGGGGCTGGCCGTGTGGAGCGGGCTGACGGCCATAAATGGGCTGGTCGGCAATTTCTGGGCGTTTCTGCTGGTGCGCATGGGCGTGGGCATTGGCGAAGCCAGCTATGCACCTGCCGCGAACTCGCTGATCGGCGACCTGTTCCCCGCGCACAAACGCGCCCGGGCGATGGGTATTTTCATGCTCGGTTTGCCACTGGGCCTGCTGCTGGCGTTCTTCACCATTGGCGCGATGGTCAAGGCCTTCGACAGTTGGCGAGCGCCATTCTTCATTGCTGCCGTGCCGGGACTGATCCTCGCGGTCTTCATGTTTTTCATTCGTGAACCTGCCCGCGGCGCTGCGGAAAACGTGGCAACTTCCCAGGAAACCATTGACCGGCCGATTCGTCGCGTGCTGTCAATTCCGACATTTCGCTGGCTGGTGCTGGCAGGGCTGGCGTTCAACTTTGCGACCTACGCCTGTAATTCCTTCATGGTGCCGATGTTGCAGCGCTATTTCCTGCTTGCTCTGCACGAGGCAGCCATGGCGACCGGGTTGATCGTTGGCGTGACCGGTTTGATCGGCCTGACGGCAGGAGGCTGGGTGGCGGACAAGTTGCATCAACGCTGGGCCAGCGGTCGATTGATGTTCGCTTCGGTGAGCATGGCCATCGCCTGCCTGTGCACCGGCTTCGCGCTGCATGCCGGGCGCATCGAGATCGGGTTGTTCGTCGCGGTGTTCAGCGTGGGCTGGCTGTTTTCCTACAACTTCTACACCTGTGTTTACACAGCGATTCAAGACGTGGTGCAGCCCCGTTTACGCGCCACGGCGATGGCGCTGTTCTTCGCCGGGCTGTATTTACTGGGCGGTGGACTGGGACCGGTAGTAGCAGGGTTGCTGTCCGATCATTTCGCCCAAACAGCGATGGCAGCTGCCCAAGTCGAGCAAATGACCGAGCCGTTCAAAGCGGTGGGGTTGCATGACGCGATGATGTATCTGATTCCCGGCGCGCTGTTTTTCACGTTGGTGTTTCTGGCGATTGCCTCGAGAAGCTTTAGCCGCGACGCCCAGCGGATGCGCGTGGGCATGGCGGCGGATGAGCTGGGGGTGGGAGGGGTGAAGCCGTCAGTGGCTTGAATTGTGGGGTTTTCCTGGCTTGAGGAGCGCGGCTTGTCCCGCGATCGGCAGGGAACCGGTCGTAAGACCCAACAACACTGCGAGTGCTGATACACCGTGTTCTCTGGTTTTGCTTGCGCTTCGCACAAGATCGCGGGACAAGCCGCGCGCCTACAAGGTCTCCGTTCGCCGCACGATCTGCGGCGAACTGGGGATTTATCCTGCGACCAACACCCGGATCGCTTCCAGACGCAGCGCCGCTTTTTCCAGCATCGCCAGGCCTTGTTCACGCAGTTCGCGCAACGCAGTGATCTCGCTGTCGCGCACGGTCGGGTTGACCGCTTGCAACGCTGTCAAACGCGCCAGTTCTTCGTCGGTGTCGGCGGCCAGACGACGCTGCGCTTCGGCCACGCGCTCGGCGTGTTTCGGCGCCACTTTGGCTTCACCGGCGTTGATCTGCGGGTTTAACACATCGCGCTGTGCCTGAATGAATTTATTGGCGCTGGCGCGCGGCACGCTTTCCAGCTGATCGTTCAACGTGGTGAACGCGACGCGACCCGACAAATCGTTGCCGTTGGCGTCGAGCAGGCAGCGCAGGGCGGCCGGTGGCAAGTAGCGACCCAGTTGCAAGGCGCGCGGCGCGACCACTTCACTGACGTACAGCAATTCCAGCAGCACGGTGCCGGGTTTCAGCGCCTTGTTCTTGATCAGCGCAACAGCGGTGTTGCCCATCGAGCCGGACAGCACCAGGTCCATGCCGCCCTGCACCATCGGGTGCTCCCAGGTAATGAATTGCATGTCCTCGCGGGACAGCGCCTGATTGCGGTCGTAGGTGATGGTCACGCCTTCGTCGTCGCCCAATGGAAAGCTGGCGTCGAGCATCTTTTCGCTGGGCTTGAGGATCAGAGCATTTTCCGAATGGTCTTCGCTGTCGATGCCGAAAGCGTCGAACAGGGTTTCCATGTAGATCGGCAGGGTGAACTGATCGTCCTGTTCCAGAATGGCTTCGACCAACGCATCGCCTTCGCCTGCGCCGCCGGAATTGAGCTCCAGCAAGCGGTCACGGCCGGTGTGCAGCTCGCTTTCCAGACGCTCACGCTCAGCGCGTGCCTCGCTGACCAGTGCTTGCCAGTCGTCCTCGTCGCCGCCTTCGAGTTGCGGCAGCAGGCGCGGGCCGAACTGATGTTGCAGGGCGTTGCCGGTCGGGCAAGTGTTGAGGAAAGCATTCAGCGCTTCGTGATACCACTGGAACAGTCGCTCCTGCGGGCTGGTTTCCAGATAGGGCACGTGCAGTTCGATGATGTGCTTCTGGCCGATCCGGTCCAGACGGCCAATGCGTTGCTCCAGCAGGTCCGGGTGCGCTGGCAGGTCGAACAGCACCAGATGATGCGAGAACTGGAAGTTGCGACCCTCACTACCGATTTCCGAGCAGATCAGCACCTGTGCGCCAAACTCTTCGTCTGCGAAGTACGCGGCAGCGCGGTCGCGTTCGAGGATGTTCATGCCTTCATGGAACACCGTGGCGGGGATGCCGGAGCGCACGCGCAGGGCGTCTTCCAGGTCCATCGCGGTTTCGGCGTGGGCGCAGATCACCAGCACTTTGACGCGCTTGAGCATTTTCAGCGTGTCGATCAGCCAGTCAACGCGGGGGTCGAAACGCCACCAGCGCTCATCTTCGCCGGTCTCGCCCTGGGCCTGGAAGCTGACTTCCGGGTACAGGTCGGCATGTTCGCCAATGGGCAGTTCGAGGTATTCGGCCGGGCAGGGCAGGGGGTACGGGTGCAGCTTGCGCTCCGGAAAACCTTGCACGGCGGCACGGGTGTTGCGGAACAGCACCCGGCCCGTGCCATGGCGATCCAGCAGTTCGCGGATCAGGCGAGCGCTGGCTTCGGTGTCGCCGTCGGCCACGGCGGCCAACAGGGCTTCGCCTTCGGCCCCCAGGAAACCCTGGATGGTCTGGTGCGCTTTCGGCGAAAGACGGCCCTGATCCAGCAGTTCCTGAACGGCCTCGGCCACCGGACGATAGTTTTCGCTCTCGGCACGGAAGGCCTGGAGATCGTGGAAACGGTTCGGGTCAAGCAGGCGCAGGCGGGCGAAATGGCTGTCCTGGCCCAGCTGTTCAGGGGTCGCAGTGAGCAGCAGCACGCCGGGGATGACTTCGGCCAGTTGCTCGACCAGCGAGTATTCCCGGCTGGCCTTCTCTTCGTGCCAGACCAGATGGTGGGCTTCGTCGACCACCATCAGATCCCAGCCAGCGGCGAACAGCGCGTCCTGGGCCTTTTCGTCTTCGACCAGCCATTCCAGCGAGACCAGCGCCAGTTGCGTGTCTTCGAACGGGTTGCTGGCATCGCTTTCAATGAAACGCTCGGCATCGAACAGCGCGACCTGCAGGTTGAAACGGCGGCGCATCTCCACCAGCCATTGGTGTTGCAGGTTTTCCGGGACCAGGATCAGCACGCGGCTGGCGCGGCCCGACAGCAACTGGCGATGGATGACCAGACCCGCTTCAATGGTTTTGCCCAGGCCCACTTCGTCGGCGAGCAGGACCCGCGGAGCGATGCGGTCAGCGACTTCTCGGGCGATGTGCAGTTGATGTGCGATCGGCTGTGCGCGAACACCGCCCAGGCCCCACAGCGAGGACTGCAACTGACGGCTGGTGTGTTCCAGCGTGTGGTAGCGCAGTGAGAACCACGGCAACGGGTCGATCTGCCCGGCGAACAGGCGGTCACTGGCCAGACGGAACTGAATGAAGTTGGAGAGTTGGGTTTCCGGCAGCGTGACCGGCTGATTCTGCGCATTCAGGCCGTGGTAGACCAACAGGCCATCGACGTCTTCGACCTCACGCACGGTCATCTTCCAGTTCTCGAAATGGGTGATGGTGTCACCCGGCGAGAACCGTACCCGCGTCAGAGGAGCGTTGCGCAATGCATACTGGCGGGTGTCGCCAGTGGCCGGATAGAGCACGGTCAACAAGCGGCCGTCCTGAGCCAGAACGGTGCCCAAACCCAGCTCGGCTTCGCTGTCGCTAATCCAGCGTTGCCCCGGTTGATACTGCTGCGCCATGCTGCCTGACTCCCGCCTTTAAAAAGCCGACTATGGTAACGGAACACGCCGTCGAGCCAAAGCGCTTGTGCGGTCCATGTTGTAAAAGCCCGGTATTTACTGGGTATAAGGCTGCAAACGGGCACTTGTTGCGAGCAACATAGTCGAAACTTCCTCGAATACCGGCTCAAGTCGACGAAACGGCAGCCGACAGCCTGATAACAGGAGACCATTACCATGCTGCCACCGCTGATCCCCTTGAGCGCGGCCCCCGTTACCTCGCAGCAGGACCCGGTCAAACCTACGCCTGACATTCCACCTGTCACGCCAGTGCAGCCGAGTTCCAGCGACAGCACCATCGACATGGGCGAGCGCGATCCAGAGCAGGCTCAGTACCTGTTGCGCGAAGAGCAGCGCCAACAGGACAGGCGCCGCCGCGACCGACGCACACGCGATCGTCATCCCGATCTGAATGAAGAGGAAACGGTGGAGCCCACTGTGCACACCGGCCCGGCGATGCCTGGCGAATACCTCAACGCTGACAACACCGTGCCGGTGGTGCCTATCATCGACGATGAGCCGCGTCAGGGCCTGTGGGTGGATTTGAAAGTCTGAGGTGCTGGTCAGCGCCCACGGGATTGCGCATTATTGGCGTCATTGAGCATTCGAGAGCTGCACGCCATGAGCGATGAAAAACTGGTAGATCTGAACGTCGAGCGCGCCAAGCGTGTCCACGACCTCAATGACAAGCGGCTCAACGAAGTGCGTCAGGCTTTCGAGCAGGCGATGCCGCTGGGCAAGACCAAGAAGAAAAGCAAGAACAAGCCGAAGAAACGCTAGTCACCCTCCTTTTCGTTACCCTCCTTTCTGCAAGTCCCCCCGACCTGATCGATCTGTACGCGCGTTCTCTGGGCTGCGCGGGATTGATCTGGGTCAACACACCTCCTTCTGCCTCTGGTTAATCTGCGCCTATCGAACAGGGTGACAGCAGGAGCGGCGCTTATGTTTCTCGATCATGCGGTGATAGCGGGTGTGGTCACGGTGATGCTGATACTCAGTTTATTTGCGCTGCTTGCACTGTTTATCTGGAGAGACTCGCGGACGCGCGGTGAGGATTGAGTCTCCTGTACAAAGAGCACGCAAGGCATTTGGGGCAACTTCGGTTGCCCATTTTTTTGATTTCTCAAGGCTTCTTCGGATGCGGGGCTCTGTTTCGCTGGAGCCAGGTTGCTGGCGAAGGGGCCATGCCAGCCAGCCTATCTGAGATTGATACACCGCTTTCGCCAGCCAGCCGGCTCCCACAGGTACGACATCGGGCGCAGATTTATGGCCAGTGCACGACCTTGCGGGTGCGTTTTGCCAGCCAACACAGAATCTCCACCGTTTGAAACTAAGACCACATCGCGACTGGGGTGCAGGAAGGAGGTAAACCCTCTGTGCCCCAGGCCGCGCTGATGTCAGTGTCGCTTCAGGCGCCAGATGCGCGCATTACCCCACCGTGATCGTCGGCAATTCCGTCAGGCTCACGGTTTGCCCTTTGCGTGGCGCAAGAATTTCAGCCTCGCCATCCACGACCAACTCTTCATTCTGGTTGAACACCCGTGTCGCGATCCGCACGCGAAACTTGGGCAGCTTTTCCAGGATTTCCAATCGCACGGTCAACGTGTCGCCAATCTTCACCGGCTTCTGGAACGTCATCTTCTGACCCAGATAAATCGTGCCTGGCCCAGGCAGTTCACACGCCACCGCCGCACTGATCAACGCACCGCTGAACATGCCGTGGGCGATGCGATCCTTGAACATGGTTTGAGCGGCGAACGCTGCATCCAGATGCACCGGGTTGCGGTCGCCGGACATCTCGGCGAACAGCTGAATGTGACGTTCTTCGACGGTCTTGCTGTAGCTGGCGGTCTGGCCGACTTCCAAAGCTTCGTAAGGTGTGTTGGTGACTTCAGTCATGTGGCGGTCCTGTAACGTTCAAAAAAATGAAAAAGGCGTCATTCGCTGCGGGGTGGCCGGGGCTCTGTCAGCGCATCTTCGAGCCAGGCGAGTAGATCATGAGTAACCTCCTCGCGGTGGGTCTCGTTGAGAATTTCATGCCGGGCCTGGGGATAGATCTTCAGGGTCACGAACCCATGACCGGATTCCGTCAGCGCATCGGCCAGATCCTTCAGACGCTTGCCTTCGCTCACCGGATCACATTCGCCGCCAATGATCAGTATCGGCAGGCGCTTATCGATCTGCGCCAGGTTCGACGGTTTGCTGATCTGCTGCAGGCCGCGCAGCATGTCCAGCCACAGCTGATTGGTACAGCGAAAGCCGCACAGCGGGTCTTGTAGGTATCGGTCGACTTCGACCGGGTCGCGGCTGAGCCAGTCGAATGGCGTCCGCGCGGGCTTGAAGTGCTTGTTGAAAGCGCCGAACGACAGAAACTCGATCAGCGCGCTGCGCCCGGTCGGTCCTTGGCGCCAACGCTCCAGGCGGGCGATCACAGCGGCCGCGCGATAGAGCGAAACCGGCTGGAAGTTCGAGCCACTGAGCACCGCGCCCTGGAGGCTGGCGCTGTGGTGCAGCAAATACGCCTGAGCGATGTAGCTGCCCATGCTGTGGCCCAGTAAAAACACCGGCGCCCCCGGATGGCGCTCGCCAACCGTGGCATTCAGCAGGGCCAGATCGCCGAGCACTGTGTTCCAGCCGTCGTGATCGGCGTAATGCCCAAGGACACCGTGAGCTGCGGTACGCCCATGGCCACGTTGGTCATGGGCGTACAAGGCAAAACCCGCTCCAGCCAGTGCGACACCCAGGCGCTCGTAACGTCCGCTGTGCTCGGCCATGCCATGGGAAAGCATGACAACCGCCTTGGGCTCATCAAAGGGCAACCATGCATTCACGTACAGGCGAGTGTGATCAGAGGTGTCCAGCCAAAAAGCATCCTGTTTCATGGTGTGTCCCTGGCCCTGTATAAAATTGTCGTGAAATTGCACTGTAACGATGGCTTTAAAGCAGTGTATAGCCGTTGCGCAATGACGGTCCGATCACCCACGAGATTCACGTCATTGATGACGCCCCGGGGCCTGTTTGCCTTCTCGGGGTTAGCTGCTAACGTCCGGCAATCACCGGTACTCTCAGGTAAGAGGATAAAAACAACATGCAACCTGACTTCTGGAACGACAAGCGCCCGGCGGGCGTCCTCTCTGAAGTGGACCTTCACGCGTATACATCCGTGGTCGAGGTTTTCGAGCGCAGTTGCAAGCAATACGCGGATCGCCCGGCCTACAGCAACCTGGGCGTGACCCTGACTTACGCCGAGCTGGAGCGCCAGTCGGCGGCCTTCGCCGGTTACCTTCAGCAGCAGACCGAGCTAAAGCCGGGCGACCGCATTGCGGTGCAGATGCCGAACCTGATCCAGTACCCCATCGCCGTCTTCGGTGCCCTGCGCGCCGGGCTGATCGTGGTCAACACCAACCCGCTGTACACGGCCCGCGAGATGCGCCATCAGTTCAAGGACGCCGGTGTCCGGGCATTGGTCTACCTCAACGTGTTCGGCAAGAACGTGCAGGAGGTGTTGCCCGATACCGACATTCAATACTTGATCGAAGTGAAGATGGGCGACCTGCAGTCGGCGGCCAAGGGCTGGCTGATCAATACTGTGGTCGAGAAGGTCAAGAAGATGGTCCCGGCCTACGACCTGCCGCAAGCGATCTCGTTCAAGCGCGCGCTCAAGTTGGGGCGTGGCGACCGCCTGACACAGGTGCCGCTGGATCTGGAAGACATCGCCGTTCTGCAATACACCGGTGGCACCACCGGTTCGCCCAAGGGGGCGATGCTGACTCACGGCAATCTGGTCGCAAACATGCAGCAGGTCTATGCGTGCATGCTTCAGCACGGGCCGGATGGCCTGCCGATCTTCAAGCAGGGCAGCGAAATCATGATCGCGCCGCTGCCGATGTACCACATCTACGCGTTCACCTGTAATTGCATGTGCATGATGGTCAGCGGCAACCACAACGTATTGATCACCAATCCGCGGGACATTGGCGGGTTCATCAAAGAGCTGAAGAAATGGAAATTCTCGGCGATGCTGGGGCTCAACACGCTGTTCGTGGCATTGATGGATCATCCTGAATTCAAGAGTCTGGATTTCTCCCACCTGCGCCTGACCAACTCCGGCGGCACCGCGTTGGTGAAATCCACTGCCGAGCGTTGGTTGAAGCTGACCGGATGTCCCATCGTCGAGGGCTACGGGCTGACTGAAACCTCCCCCGTGGCCACCGCCAACCCCTATGGCGACCAGTCGAAACTGGGCACCGTCGGCATGCCGGTCCCCGGCACCACCGCCAAGGTCATCAACGACGATGGAGTCGAGTTGCCGGTAGGCGAACGCGGCGAATTGTGCCTGAAAGGACCGCAGATCATGCTCGGTTACTGGCACAAACCCGACGCGACCGCCGAGGTGATCGACAGCGAAGGCTGGCTGAAAACCGGCGATATCGCCGTGATCGATCCCGACGGCTTCATTCGCATCGTTGACCGTAAAAAAGACCTGATCATCGTGTCGGGCTTCAACGTGTATCCCAACGAAATCGAAGACGTAGTCTCGCGTCACCCGAAGGTCGCCAACTGCGCCGTGATCGGCGTGGCGGACGAGCGCTCGGGTGAGGCGGTGAAGTTGTTCGTCGTGCCGCGCGACGCCAGCCTGACCGTCGACGACCTCAAGGCTTACTGCAAAGAAAACTTCACGGGCTACAAGATCCCCAAACACGTCGTGTTACGGGAATCGCTGCCGATGACGCCCGTGGGCAAAATTTTGCGACGCGAGTTACGCGACCCGGCCTGAAGCGGCTATATAAACGAACGGCGTGTTGAGAAACACGCCGTTTTTTTTATGTGGCGAGGCCCATCCCTGTGGGCGTGAGCTTGCTCGCGAAGCGTGTCTTCATCCACTGTTGAGCTGTCGGGTCTGACGCCTTGCGAGCAGGCTCATGCCCACAGAATTGTCTGAATAGGCAGCACGCTGCATGAAATTTCGACATTTAGGTTCATTGCTCTAAACGTGACTGAAAAAACTTCAAGAGTCATGTTTATGACTGTAGAGGCCGCGTTTGCCTCTGGTCGACCCTTGGCAAAGCTGCTACGCTCGGCCCGCTTTTTGCCCAGTCGCCCGGTAAAAGGCGGTTGCTACAAACATTCCAAACACAAGAAATCATCGCATCAAGCGGTGTGTAGAAACGCTGTCGCTGAGGAGTCGGCTTCCATGATCGAAAACTTCTGGAAGGATAAATATCCGTCTGGTATCGCTGCCGAGATCGATCCGGACGCGTATCCAAACGTTCAGGCGGTATTGAAACAGTCCTGCGAGCGTTTCGCCAACAAACCCGCATTCAGCAACCTGGGCAAAACCCTCACCTACGGTGAGATGTATGAACTGTCCGGCGCTTTCGCTGCGTATCTTCAACAGCACACCGACCTGCAACCGGGCGACCGCATCGCGGTGCAACTGCCCAACGTGCTGCAATACCCGATCGCCGTGTTCGGTGCCATTCGCGCCGGGCTGATCGTGGTCAACACCAACCCGCTGTACACGGCGCGGGAAATGGAACACCAATTCAACGACTCCGGTGCCAAAGCGCTGGTGTGCCTGGCAAACATGGCACACCTGGCCGAAAAGGTCGTGCCGAAAACCCAGGTCAAACACGTCATCGTCACCGAAGTCGCCGACCTGCTGCCGCCGCTCAAACGCTTGCTGATCAACAGCGTCATCAAGTACGTGAAAAAGATGGTGCCGCCGTTTCATCTGCCTAAAGCCGTCACGTTCAATCACGTGCTGGCGTGGGGTCGGGGCAAAGCGATCTCCGATGCATCGCCGAAAAGCGACGACGTGGCCGTGCTGCAATACACCGGCGGCACCACCGGGGTGGCCAAGGGCGCGATGCTCACCCACCGTAACCTGATCGCCAACATGCTGCAGTGCAAGGCGCTCATGGGCTCCAACCTCAACGAAGGCATGGAAGTGCTGATCACGCCACTGCCGCTTTATCACATCTACGCGTTCACGTTTCACTGCATGTCGATGATGCTGAGCGGCAACCACAACATCCTCATCAGCAACCCGCGCGACCTGTCGGCGATGGTCAAGGAACTGTCGAAATGGAAGTTCAGCGGTTTCGTGGGGCTGAACACGCTGTTCGTGGCACTGTGCAACAACGCTGACTTCCGCAATCTGGACTTCTCCGCACTGAAGCTCACGCTGTCAGGCGGCATGGCGTTGCAACAGGCGGCGGCCGAGCGCTGGAGGGAAGTGACCGGCTGCTCGATTTGCGAAGGCTACGGCATGACCGAAACCAGCCCGGTGGCGAGCGTCAACCCGATCCAGAAAATTCAGATGGGCACCATCGGCATTCCGGTGCCGTCGACTTTGTGCAAAACCATCAACGACGCGGGTGAAGAGTTGCCGCTGGGCGAAGTCGGCGAGTTGTGCGTCAAGGGCCCGCAGGTGATGAAAGGCTACTGGCAGCGTCAGGACGCCACGGATGAAATGCTCGACGCCGAAGGCTGGTTGAAAACCGGCGACATCGCGATCATTCAGCCCGACGGCTACATGCGCATCGTCGACCGCAAGAAGGACATGATTCTGGTGTCCGGTTTCAACGTCTACCCGAACGAACTGGAGGACGTACTGGCCAGCTTGCCAGGCGTGTTGCAAAGCGCGGCCATCGGGGTGCCGGACGATAAATCCGGTGAGGCGATCAAGATCTTCGTGGTGGTCAAACCCGGCGCAACGCTGACCAAGGATCAGGTCATGGAACACATGCGCGCCAATGTCACGGCCTACAAAGTGCCTCGCAACGTGGAATTCCGCGACGCGTTGCCGACCACTAACGTCGGCAAGATCCTGCGCCGCGAACTGCGGGACGAAGAGTTGAAGAAGCTGGCGTTGAAAAAACCGGCGTGATTCGCTGCCATGCCACAAACCCCGCCTTCGTGCGGGGTTTGTCGTTTGTGAGCCAGATGCGATCCCGTGGGAGCCGGCTTGCTGGCGAATGCGTCCGGTCAGGCAACGCTGCATTGAATGACACACCGCTTTCGCCAGCAAGCCGGCTCCCACAGGGATTTGCGTATGTCTGCAGATATGCATCAGGCCCTTTAAATCTGCGACAATCCGCGCCCTGCATTCAGATAGAAAAGACTTCGCGCCCTGATGACCGACGAATCGCCCTCCATCGACCAGCTGTCCAAGAACCTCGACCACGGGATGATCAGTGATCGTCATCGCCTGCGTCGCCAGTTGCACGAGCTGCGCAAGAAGCCTGACGAAGGCAAGCTGGCGCAGTGGGTCGAGCGGGTTCAGGCGTCGTGCGCGCTGGTGACGTCGCGCAAGCAGAGCGTGCCGACGATCCGCTACGACGAAAACCTGCCGATCGCCGCCAAGCGTGACGAGATCAAAGACGCGTTGCTCAAGCACCAGGTGCTGATCATCGCGGGGGAAACCGGCTCAGGCAAAACCACCCAGCTGCCGAAAATCTGCCTGGAAATCGGCCGCGGCCAGCACGGCCTCATCGGCCACACCCAGCCTCGCCGGATTGCCGCACGCAGCGTCGCCAGTCGGGTCGCGGAAGAAATCGGCACACCGTTGGGCGCGCTGGTCGGCTATCAGGTGCGCTTCGAGGACCAAAGCGATCAAAACACCCTGATCAAGCTGATGACCGACGGCATCCTGCTCGCCGAAACCCAGCACGACCGTTTTCTGGAGCGTTACGACACGATCATCGTCGATGAAGCCCACGAGCGCAGCCTGAACATCGATTTCCTGCTCGGCTACCTGAAAACCCTGCTGCCACGCCGGCCGGACCTGAAAGTCATCATCACCTCGGCCACCATCGACCTCGAACGTTTCTCCGAGCATTTCGACAAGGCGCCGATCATTGAAGTCTCGGGTCGAACCTTCCCGGTCGAGACCTGGTATCGGCCCATGACGGCCGAGCAGGACGAAGAGGGCAACAGCGTCGAGGACGACCTGACCGTCGATCAGGCAATCCTCGCGACTCTCGACGAACTGGCCGCATTCGAACGCGCGGAACGCAAATCGCCAGGGGACGTGCTGGTCTTCCTGCCGGGCGAGCGCGAGATTCGTGACGCCGCCGAAATGCTGCGCAAGGCCCAGCTCAAGCACACCGAAATCCTGCCGCTGTACGCGCGTCTGTCGCCAGCCGAGCAGCAGCGGATCTTCCAGTCCCATCCCGGCCGTCGCGTGGTGCTGGCGACCAACGTCGCGGAAACCTCGCTGACCGTCCCCGGCATTCGCTACGTGATCGACACCGGTACTGCGCGGATCAGCCGTTACAGCTACCGCGCCAAGGTGCAGCGCCTGCCGATCGAGGCGATTTCCCAGGCCAGCGCCAATCAGCGTAAAGGCCGTTGCGGCCGGGTCGAACCAGGCCTTTGCGTGCGTCTGTACAGCGAAGAGGATTTTCTCTCGCGTCCGGAATTCACCGACCCCGAGATTCTTCGCACGAACCTGGCGGCGGTCATCCTGCAGATGCTGCACCTGCGTCTGGGCCAGATCACCGATTTCCCTTTCATCGAGCCGCCGGATGGCAAGGCCATCAGCGACGGTTTCAACCTGTTGCAAGAGCTGTCGGCAGTCAACCGGGAAAACCAGCTGACGCCGTTGGGTCGTCAACTGGCGCGTCTGCCGGTGGACCCGCGTATGGGCCGCATGCTGCTGGAAGCGGCGAAGCAGGGCAGTCTTCAGGAAGTTTTGATCGTCGCCAGCGCGATGTCGATCCAAGACCCTCGCGAGCGTCCGCCCGAACGCCAACAGGCTGCGGATCAGGCCCACGCTCAATGGAAGGATCAGGATTCGGACTTTGCCGGGCTGGTCAATCTGTGGCGCGGTTTCGAAGAGCAGCGCCAGGCGCTGACCGCCAGTCCGTTGCGTAACTGGTGTCGGCGCAATTTCCTCAATTATCTGCGGCTGCGTGAATGGCGCGATTCCCATCGCCAACTGAGCCTGATCTGTCGTGACCTGCAACTGGCCGTCAACAAAGACCCGGCCGATTACCCGAAATTTCACAAGGCGGTGCTGTCGGGCCTGCTCAGCCAGATCGGCCAGAAGACCGAAGAGGGCGATTACCTCGGGGCCCGTCAGCGTCGCTTCTGGGTTCACCCTTCATCGGGGCTGGGGCGCAAACGGCCGCAGTGGATCATGGCCGCCGAACTGGTGGAGACCACCAAGCTGTACGCGCGCATGGTGGCCAAGATCGAGCCGGACTGGATCGAGCCGCTGGCCACGCACCTGATCAAGAAAAACCACTTCGAGCCTCACTGGGAGAAAAAGCGCGGGCAGGTCGTCGCGTTCGAGCAAATCACCCTGTTCGGCCTGATCATCGTCGGGCGTCGCCCTGTGCATTTCGGGCCGATTGATCCGGTGGTCTCGCGCGAGTTGTTCATTCGTGAAGGGCTGGTGCGTGGGGAGATTCAATCCCGCGCCAAATGCCTGAGCGCCAACACCAGGCTGCTTGAACAGCTCGACGAACTGGAAGCCAAGGCGCGGCGTCGCGACATTCTGGCGGACGAAGAAACCTTGTTTCGCTTCTACGATGAGCGCCTGCCTGCCGAGATTCACCAGACCGCGACGTTCGACGCGTGGTATCGGATGGAAAGCCAGAAGAACCCGCAGCTGCTGATCATGCGCGAGGAAGACGTACTCGCGCGGGAGGCCAGCGAGGTCACGGCCAATCTGTACCCGGACACGCTGCGCCTGGGCGATCTGACCCTGCCGCTGACCTACCACTTTGAGCCTAATCATCCGCGCGACGGCGTGACATTGCGGGTGCCTGCGCCGCTGCTGTTGTCGCTGCCCGCCGAGCGTCTGGAGTGGCTGGTGCCGGGGCTGCTGGAGACCAAATGCGTGGCGCTGGTGCGCAACCTGCCCAAGGCGCTGCGCAAGAACTTCGTCCCGGTGCCGGATTTCGTCAAAGCGGCGTTGCAGCGCATGGTGTTCGCCGAAGGCTCGCTGCCCCAGGCGCTGGGCCGCGAGTTGTTGCGCATGACCGGGGCGCGGGTCTCTGATGAGGCGTGGGCTGAGGCCGCGCAGCAGGTGGAAAGCCACTTGAAGATGAACCTTGAAGTGGTCGATGCCAATGGCAAATTCCTCGGCGAAGGCCGCGATCTGGACGAGCTGACCGCGCGTTTCGCCGAGGCCGGGCAAGCGGCGTTGGCCGTGCCGCAGTCGGCCAAAAGCCAGCAGCCGGTGGAAGCCAAAGGCTTCGCCAAGGTCGAAGAGAAGACTCAGCAGAAGATCGCCGGGCTGTCGATGACGGTCTATCCGGCGCTGGTGGAAGAGGGCGGGGCGGTGAAGGAAGGGCGCTTCTCGACCCAGACTGAAGCCGAATATCAGCACCGGCGTGCCCTGCAGCGTTTACTGCTGCAACAGCTGGCCGAACCGACGAAATTCCTGCGCAGCAAATTGCCGGGGCAGACAGAGCTGGCATTGCTGTATCGCGACATGGGCCGGGTCGACGGGCTGATCGAAGACATTCTCCTGGCCAGTCTGGACAGCTGCATTCTCGAAGGCGAAGCCACATTGCCGCGCGATGGCGCAGGATTGATGTCGCTTGCCGAGCGCAAGCGCGGGGCCCTCACCGATCACGCCGAGCGTCTGGCGCGACTGACCCTGGACATTCTCACGTTGTGGCATGGCCTGCAAAAGCGCTTCAAAGGCAAGATCGACCTGGCCCAGGCCGTCGCGCTGAACGACATCAAGGCGCAGTTGGGCAACCTGGTGTATCCGGGCTTCGTGCGGGAGACCCCTGCGCTGTGGATCAAGGAGCTGCCGCGCTACCTCAAGGCCATTGAACTGCGCCTGGAGAAGCTCGGCAGTCAGGTGCAGAAGGACCGGGTCTGGAGCATTGAACTGGGCAACCTCTGGGCGCAATACCAGACCCGCGCCGACAAACATGCGCAGGAAGGCAAACGCGACCCTGAACTGGCGGTATACCGCTGGTGGCTGGAGGAATACCGCGTGTCGCTGTTCGGCCAACAGCTAGGGACCAAAGTGCCGATTTCGGACAAGCGCTTGAGTAAGCAGTGGAGTCAGGTGGAAGGCTAAGGTATTGCGCTGAAGCTTGTGGGAGCCGGCTTGCTGGCGAAGGCAGTAGGTCAGGCAATGTGCGCCGTCTGACACGGCCCATTCGCCAGCAAGCCGGCTCTCACGCCCTTCCGGTAGCATCGACAGCAACGCCCCTGCATTCCAGCAGCCCGATAGCGCCAAATCCCGGCCGTTATGGCAAACTTCGCGGCTAAAACCCAAGGCCTCATCAAAACAGCGCTCCCGTGAACGGGGGACTTTATCGTTGCATTGGTACTGTCGTTCCAGAAACAGCCAGCACCATGCTTGCGCAGACGGTTTGTCTGCCGCCCATCCAAGAGAGAGGAACGACCGTGTACGACGTCGTGATCAGTGGCACAGGGCTCTACACCCCGCCCAACAGCATTTCCAATGATGAGCTGGTGCATTCTTTCAACACCTACGTCGCGCACTTCAATGCCGAACATGCTGCGGCGATCGAGGCTGGCGACATTCAAGCGTTGACCGAATCCAGCGCGGCCTTCATCGAGAAGGCCAGTGGCATCAAAAGCCGCTTCGTCATGGACAAGGAGGGCATCCTCGATCCGCAGCGCATGAAACCTCGCTTGCCTGAACGCGCCAATGACGAATGGTCGATCCTCTGCCAGATGGGTGTCGCGGCCGCTGAACAGGCCCTGCAACGCGCCGGCAAGACCGCTGCCGATATCGATGGCGTGATCGTCGCCTGCTCCAACCTGCAACGTGCCTACCCTGCCATTTCCATCGAAATCCAGGCCGCCCTCGGTGTTCAAGGGTTCGGTTTCGACATGAACGTCGCCTGCTCTTCAGCGACCTTCGGCATTCAGACCGCCTGCAACAGCGTGAAACTGGGCCAGGCTCGCGCCTTGTTGGTGATCAGCCCGGAAATCTGCACCGCGCACCTGAATTTTCGCGACCGCGACAGCCACTTCATCTTTGGCGACGCGGCGACCGCCGTGGTGGTCGAGCGCGCCGATCTGGCGACGTCCGAGCACCAATTCGACATCGTCAGCACCAAATTGCTGACCAGTTTCTCCAACAACATCCGCAACAACTTCGGGTTCCTCAACCGCACAGCCGAAGAGGGCGAGGGCAAGCCGGACAAGCTGTTCGTGCAGGAAGGGCGCAAGGTGTTCCGTGAGGTCTGCCCGATGGTGGCGGAACTGGTGGGCACGCACCTGAGCGAAAACAGCCTCAATGTCAGCGACGTGAAGCGCTTCTGGCTGCATCAGGCGAACCTCAGCATGAACCATTTGATCGTGAAGAAGCTGCTGGACCGCGACGCTACCGTTGAGGAAGCCCCGGTGATTCTCGACAGTTACGCCAATACCAGCTCAGCGGGTTCGGTGATTGCGTTCCACACATACCAGGATGATCTGCCCAAAGGCGCGCTCGGCGTGCTCAGTTCGTTTGGCGCGGGGTATTCGATTGGTAGCGTGATTTTGCGCAGGAAATAGATCGTTCAACGGAGCCCTGTAGGCGCGTGGCTTGTCCCGCGATCTGGCGCGTAGCGGCAGTACAAGCATCGAACGCAGGTGTTGTTCTGGCCTGGACGCGGTTGCCATTTTTACGACCGGTTCCCGGCCGATCGCGGGACAAGCCGTGCGCCTACAGGGGCCAGTGTGTAATCAGCAATAGAAACAGCCCGGCATTGGCCTGTCGGAACGGATGATGGGGATCCGACAGGGCAACGGCGGGCTGGAGAGTCACCTCAAGCCTAAGGGAGCGCCCAAGGCTTGATGCTTTTAGCTTGCCGCTTGAAACCTGCGGCTGCTGTTTTTAGAACTTGGCGATAACGTCCAGCTGCAGCGTGTTCGCATCTTCGTCACGCGGGGCGTTGGCGTAGGCGAAATCGGCTTTGGTCAGGAAATACGTAGCGCCGAGGGTGAAGTTCTTGTCGACGTCGTACGACACGCTCAGCTTGTGGCCGCGCGAACCGGTGGTGCCGTTGGCGAAGTCAGAGTCGGTGAAGGCACCCACCACGGCATTACGCTGGGTGTCGCGGTAGTTGTAGTCCAGCCCGAAGCCGAAGACTTTGGTCTTGATACCGGCCAGCCATGCGGTGTCCTGGTCACTGTCGGTGGCACTGTTGACCACGTACTGGCCATATACACCCAGCGGAACGACCAGGCCGGTGAAGTCCAGTTGGCCGAAGCCTTCATACAGGCGGAAGTCGGTGGTGTTGTTGCCGTTGATGCTCAAACCGCAGAACGTCGTGCTGGTGCTTGCCGCTGCCGGATTACAGTCGTTGGAGTTCTCGTACTGGTAAACCGAACCGCCGAGGGTCAGTTTCATCGCGTCGGTGACGCCGATACGGGTGCCCAACTGAGCCGCGTTCAGGCGCAGGTCGTTCTTGAACTGGGTGCCGTCGCCGCTGATGTTGTCCTTGAGGGTGTACGTGCCGGCGCTGCCGAACAGCTCGAAGCCCTTGGTGACGGGCAGGCTGTAAGTGGCGGCCAGGCCTTCCGGGTTGATGTCGCTGTCCCAGATCACGTCGCCTTCGCTGACCCAAGGCTGTGCCATCTTGCCGCCGATGATGTGCAGGTTCTGGATGGCGGTCGGGTGGTAATCGATGTAGCCCTGGTCCAGCCACAGGTCTTTCTTGGTGAAGTAGTCGTTCTGGTCGACGTTGGTGGAGTTGGCCTTGTTGTCGCCACCCGTGGCGATACGAATGCCGGTGCTGACCTGCGGGTTGATGTCGGTGTAAGCGCCCAGACGCACGCGGATACGTTGGCGGTTCTTGTCCTGGCTGTTGTTCTGGTCGTCGATTTTGACCGTTTCCTGACGAACGCGAACGTCACCCTTGAATTGAGTCTTGGCGGCCCACGCCACTTTCTGTTCGAATGCCGACAGTTCCGAGGACTTGGCAGCGCTGGCGGCAGCGATCTGATCGGCTGTCGCTTTCTGGGCTTGCTGTTGAGCCTGCTGATCTTTGGCCAGCTCGGTTTGCAGTTCGGCGTATTGGGCTGGGGAAATCGAGCCGTTGGCCTTGAGCATGTCGAGCAGTTTCGCGTCGACTGCGGCGCTGGCCGGAACACTCATGGCCAGCAACAGACCGCCACACAGGGCTGCCGCAGTTTTGGTGGAAGCAAGACGCATATCAATCTCCGTAGATGAGAAGGGATGACAAAGCCATCCTGGGAACGACCGACCGGAAATGGGCGGAAAAAAGTCTGTGTTTTAAGAACCGAAGGCTCTAAAAACAGGCGCCAGTATTGCGATGGTTTATGACAGAGGGATGGCTAGGTGATGGCATGTCGATGACACGTAAGAATTTCGTGGAACCCGCGAACTAGAGCGCTGTCGCCGAAGATTTCATGTGCAAGTCGAGTCACTTAGTGTTAAAGCGCAAACGTTGGCGCACGCGGTTTTGAGAGTCTGGGAGAGGTCGATGTCGCTGCATCGCTTGGATACATTGTCGGATCTGGCACCCGCCGAATGGGACGCGCTGATACCCGGTGAGTCGCCGTTTCTGCGTCACGCATTTCTCAGTTCACTGGAGGACAGCGGTAGCCTCGGGCCCCGTTCCGGATGGCGCGCCGAGCATCTGTTGCATTACGAAAATGGCACGTTGGTCGCTGCCCTGCCGACCTACCGCAAGTGGCACTCCTATGGCGAGTACGTGTTCGATCATGGCTGGGCGGATGCCTGTCGCCGTGCGGGCATTGCCTATTACCCCAAGCTGCTGGTGGCGGTGCCGTTCAGCCCGGTCAGCGGGCCACGGCTGCTGGCCAAGACCCCGGAAGACGGTCGCGAATTGATCGCCTGCCTTCCCGGTTACGCCGAGGCAGAAGAACTGTCCAGCGTGCACGTCAACTTCACCGACCCCGTGGCCGACACCTTGCTCGCCGAGCACCCGGAATGGCTGCAACGGATCGGCTGCCAGTACCACTGGCAGAATCGGGGCTATCGGGATTTCCAGGATTTCCTCGACGCCTTGAGTTCGCGCAAGCGCAAGCAGATGCGCAAGGAGCGCGAGCAGGTGGCAGGGCAGGGCTTTGATTTCGAGTGGCTTGAAGGCCACGAGCTGAGTCAGGCGCAGTGGGATTTTGTTTATGCCTGCTATTCCAACACGTACGAGATTCGCGGCCAGGCGCCGTACCTGACCCGCGAATTCTTCAGCCTGCTGGCCGAGCGCATGCCGGATGCCATTCGCGTGGTCATGGCGAAGCAGGGCTCACGGCCGGTGGCCATGGCTTTCAGCCTGATCGGCGGCGACAGCTTTTACGGGCGTTACTGGGGCTGCCTGGCCGAGTTCGACCGTCTGCATTTCGAGACCTGTTTCTACCAGGGCATGGATTACGCCATTGCACACGGCAAGCAGCGTTTCGATGCAGGTGCGCAGGGTGAGCACAAGTTGATTCGCGGATTCGAACCGGTGATCACCCACTCTTGGCATTACCTTGCCCATCCAGGACTGCGCGAAGCCGTCGCGGGGTTTCTGGAGCAAGAAAGGGCGGGGATTTTGGCCTATGCCGAGGAAGCGCGCGGAGCCTTGCCGTACCGGCAGGGGGACTGACGCTTTAACAGTGGGGATGTGCCGCATGAAGTGCGACCCATCCCCTAAGGGTATTGGAGCTGCCGGAGGCAAATCGGCAACGATCACGGAGTGTCAGGCAGTTCACCTATCGTTTAGCCACCGCCTTCGCTGCCGTCGTACTTCCGTCTTAGCCCACAGCTTCGAGGTCCATCCGGCAGATCGACGGCAACTTCGAACTACTGAGCTACAACGTCAATGGCGCCAGCGGGAATTCCTCCTCACCCATGAACCCACCGGTCTGGTGCGCCCATAGCCGGGCATACAACCCTTTTTTTGCCAGCAACTCGGCGTGAGTGCCGGTCTCGACGATTTGACCCTCCTCCAGCACCACCAAACGATCCATCTTGGCGATGGTCGACAGGCGGTGAGCGATAGCGATCACGGTTTTGCCCTGCATCAGGGTTTCCAGGCTTTCCTGAATCGCGGCCTCGACTTCCGAGTCCAGCGCGGAGGTTGCCTCGTCCATGATCAGAATCGGCGCGTCCTTGAGCAGCACGCGGGTGATCGCGATGCGTTGACGCTGGCCCCCCGACAGCTTGACGCCGCGCTCGCCCACGTGGGCATCGAGTCCGGTACGACCCTCGGCGTCGGACAATTGCGGAATGAACCCATCGGCACGCGCCTTGCGCATGGCTTCCCACAACTCGGCGTCGGTGGCGTGGGGCTTGCCGTATTGCAAGTTGTCGCGAATCGAGCGGTGCAGCAGGGAGGTGTCCTGAGTGATCATGCCGATGTGCGAACGCAAACTCTCCTGCGAGACGTGGGCGATGTCCTGATCATCGATGGTGATACGGCCGCCCTGTACGTCATAGAGGCGCAGCAGCAGATTCACCAACGTTGATTTGCCTGCGCCAGATGGACCTATCAAACCGATTTTTTCGCCGGGTTTGATGTCCAGGTTCAGCTCTTTGATCACTCCTTTACCGGGGCCGTACTGGAAATTCAGGTGTTCGAATTTCACTTCGCCGTGGCTGACCTGAAGGGTCGGCGCCGCTTTGCGGTCCTCGACACCGACGGGCTGGGAGATGCTTTGCAGACCGTCCTGGACCATGCCGATGTTCTCGAAAATGCCGTTGACCACCCACATGATCCAGCCGGACATGTTGACGATCCGGATCACCAGACCGGTGGCCAGCGCAATTGCACCCACCGAGATCAGCGATTGCGACCACAGCCACAGCGCCAGCCCCGTGGTCCAGACGATCAGGATGCCGTTCAGCGCCGTGATCACGGTGTCCATCTCGGTGATCACGCGACCGGCCAGCTGGGTTTTTTCAGTCTGTTCGCTGATCGCTTCCCGCGCGTACTGCTGTTCTGAATTGGTGTGAGCAAAGAGCTTGAGTGTGGTGATGTTGGTGTAGCCGTCGACGATGCGTCCCATCAGCTTCGAACGCGCTTCCGAGGACACCACCGAACGCGCCTTGACCCGCGGCACGAACCACCAGAGCGACAGTGTGAACGCAATGATCCAGCTGATCAGCGGAATCATCAGGTGCCAGTCGGCCTCGGCGAACAGCACCAGCGCGCCGATGGAGTAGATCAGCACGTGCCACATGGCATCCACGGCCTGCACGGCGGAATCTCGCAGCGCGTTACCGGTCTGGACGATGCGTTGCGCGATGCGGCCCGCGAAGTCGCTCTGAAAGAAATTGACGCTTTGCTTGAGCACGTAGCTGTGGTTCTGCCAGTTGATCAGGCTCGTCATGCCGGGGCCGATGGTCTGGTGCACCAGCAGGTCGTGGAACAGAACGAACACCGGTCGCAGCACCAGCGCGACGATCACCATCCAAGTCAATTCGAAGGCGTGATCACTGAAGAAATTCGGATTGGGCGCGCCTTGCGCCAAATCGATGATGCGGCTGAGGTAGTTGAACAGCGACACCTCGATCAGCGCCCCGATCAGGCCCACGACGAGCAGGGCCAAGAAGCTCGGCCAGACCTGCTTGAGGTAGTACACGTAAAACGAAACGACTTGGTTGGGAGGGGCGACGGTGGGTGCGTCGCGGAAGATATCGATCAGCTTTTCGAAACGGCGATAGAGCATTGGCAAATGACGCCCACGCTTGAGCGGGCTCTCCTATCTGAAGGACTGGGGTGCGTCCCCGAATCTGACCACAGTCAGACGCAATTGCTCACATTTTTCACGCGCGTTGCGTTTCAGGAACGAAAAAGCCGGGCACGTGCCCGGCTTCCGCACACGCTGTGGAGCTTAGTTCACGCGCTTGGCTGACTTGATCAGAATCGGGTCCAACGGCACGTTTTGCATCCCGCCTTTATTACCGGTCTTCACGTTAACGATCTGGTCGACGACGTCCATGCCCTTCACCACCTTGCCGAACACTGCATAGCCGTAGTCCCGAACGCCGTGGTCGAGCATGGCGTTATCGACCACGTTGATGAAGAACTGGCTGGTGGCCGAGTTCACATCCGACGTGCGGGCCATGGCAAGCGTGCCGCGTACGTTATGCAGGCCATTGTCGGCTTCGTTCTTGATCGGATCGTTGGTGGGCTTCTGCACCATCTGCGCCGTGAAGCCGCCGCCTTGCACCATGAAGCCGGGAATCACGCGGTGGAAGATGGTGTTGGAGTAGAAATTGCTGTCCACGTACTTGAGGAAGTTCGCAGTACTGATCGGCGCCTTGTCCTGGTTCAGCTCGATTTCAACCTGACCGAAACTGGTGTCCAGCACAACGTGCGGCGCGGGTGCGGCCATCAGGTTGGAGGCGAACAGCACGGCGGCGGCAGAGAGGGCAATTTTTTTCAGCATGGGGGGGAACGTCCTGAAAAGTGATTTTCGACTGCAAAAAACAGGACGTAAGGGAAACACGTTTGAGGGGATTTGGACAGAGCCCCGGGAGGGGGGCTCTGAGTCTTGTGCAAGCCAGTGGGTACTGGTCGCCTCTAATCTCCGATCGATAAATCTAGATCAATGTAAGGGAATTGGTCATAAAAACTTACCAGTTTCACGAAGTTGAGGCTGATGTCTGCATTGGCTGTACCTGAATGTAGGATCGCGAACACGCTCAGCAAAACGAATGGCAGGATTTTTTTGATGTTTTTCATGAAAGTCACTCCAGTGACGATGCATCCACATCTTTCAAGAATTCCAGAAGAACCCGGTTAGATTCTTCCAGGCAATCCAGCGGGTTGCATGTCGGGAATCCTCCATGACCACCAACTTCGCCTCATGAATAAGCCTAACGTACGTCGTTTTCTGCGCCACTGGCGGGTAATCATATTTCGCTGTAATGACCCGCATGGGTGCGCCGAATTCGCGATAGCTGTGCTTGACTCGCCACCCCCCGATCCCGCTGCAACCAGCGGGATAAGCGTGTTTATTGTCCTGCGTCCGGCGCGTGGTCAATGCGTGCCGCTGATCGGCTTGTTTGGGGTCGAGCCACAGGTGTTTGCCAAATGCGTTGCCCATGTCCCATGCGCAATACCCGCGCCAACGAGCCAAACGTAGATACCACGCGATAACGGGCGAGCGTGCTCCTTCTGACCGATGCGCGTCGGCCTTACACCGTCTGTTGCGCAGCCACGAATGGCGCATCCAGCGGCGCGGTGTCGAATCTCTGAATCAGCTCGATGAGGATCTGCGTTGCAGGCCCCAGCGGTTTGTCCTTGCTGGCGTACAGATAGAAAGTCGGGTTGCGGCTGCCGCCTTTGTCCAGCGGCAGCACCTTCAGCACACCTTCTCTGATCTCGCGCTCGATCATGTGCCGCGGCAGCCAGGCGAAGCCCAATCCACTGCTGACGAACTTGGCGGCAGTGGCCAGGCTACCGACGGTCCAGCGTTGCTCGGCGCCCAGCCAACCCACGTCGCGGGGCTGATTGCGGCCCGAGTCACGAATGACCACCTGCAACTGGCTTTCCAGATCCTGGAAGGTCAATTCGCGCTGCACCTGGTGCAAGGCATGCTCGGGGTGCGCCACAGCGACGAATTCTACGGCGCTCATTTCCGTGCCCAGATAGCCTGGAATGTTGAAGCCGCTGATGGCCAGATCCGCCACGCCTTCGAGCAGGACCTCCTCAACGCCGGACAACACCTCTTCACGCAGGCGCACGCGGCAACCGCGACTTTGCGGCATGAAGGCCGTGAGTGCGCGTACCAATCGTGCGTTGGGATAGGCCGCATCGACCACCAGACGCACTTCGGCTTCCCAACCTTGCTCCATGTGATGGGCCAGGTCTTCCAGCTGGCTGGCATTTTTCACCAGTTGCCGTGACCGACGCAGCAGCACTTCACCTGCGTCGGTCAGCACAGCTTTGCGGCCGTCAATGCGCAGCAATGGCACGCCCAGTTGGTCCTGCATGCGAGCCACGGTGTAGCTCACCGACGATTGCGAACGGTGCAGGGCTTCGGCGGCCTGAGCAAAACCACCCTGGTCGACCACCGCCTGCAAGGTGCGCCATTGATCAAGGGTCACGCGGGGCGCTTTCATCTTTGCTTCCTTTTGTCCTACGCTGGCTGCCTCAAATTGGAGACTGCCGCATGAAAAAAATCTGTTGTGTGTTGCTGACGATGTTGCCCCTGAGCGCCTTTGCTTACCCGATCGATGTCGAGAAGCACATCAATGGTGTGCAAATCGACTACAACAGCCACGACACCGCCTACGACATTGGGAGCCTTACCGTGAACAACTACGGCGATGTCCCGGCCAAGTGTGCCGCCGTGTTCAGCAACGGCCCGGAGGCGCCGCGAACCCGTCGCGTGCAGATCGCACCGAAGAGCAGCGCTAATGTCACCGTCAAATTCAGCCGAGAGATCGTCAAATTGCGGATCAAACTCACCTGCGATCCCCAATGAACCGATGGCATTGACCGGAAAGCCTAGTGTCCTTCGGCGTTAGAAACAATTTATTAGATATTTAGTAGCAGTTTTCAGGTGATTTGATCGATACGACCAGCGCCTCGCGCTGGACACTCGGGGTGGCTGTTTGATCCGGGCGCCGGCTAGCAGGGGAATAGGGGCCATGCGAAGAAGCTTAATCGCGCGTTAATGCCGGGGCGCGATGCTGTCCGCGTTCATCGACTCTCCCTTGGCACTTACTGCTCCTGAGTGCATCGCCCGATAGACCCGCCGACAGTGCTGGGTCATCGGGTTTTTTATGGCCGGGTGTTTACTGATTTGGCGCTGTAAAGCGGGTCGCTTGAGCGTATCGGCGCTCGCGTTTCTCATGAACCCTGCGCTTCGGGAACGTAACAAGATGCTTGGAACCAACGGATTAGACGCTCCCGTCGCCAACATCATTGAAGTTGATGTTCAGTATGTTCAAGCGTGGTTTTTCAATACAGCGTTTGCCGAATAGATTGGCTCCAACGAAACGAATTAACCCTACTGACTTAAACGTTCTCTGGAGATTCAAATCATGAAAAAGTCCATCGCCTTCGGTTTTGCGCTGACAATCCTGGCTGCCGGCTCTGCCTTCGCCGCACCTGAAAAAGCTTACCCACGCGCCATTGTCGACGCTTCCGGCGCTTCGACACTGGACAGCAAAGTCACCAGCAAATCGGCTGTCAAACCCTTTGATACCAAGGCTTCCGGCACCGTGATCGTTGCCGACAACCGCAAAGAATTCGGATCGGGCTACCAGCGCTATTAAGTTGAGGTGCACACTCAGTTCAATCTGAGGGCATAAAAAAAACCCGGCCAGTGCCGGGTTTTTTTGTGGATCAAGTCTGCGTATATACGGTGTTTATCAGTCCGATAGTTAAAGTGCGCGCAGAGTCAGAGTTGACTGTCTAGTTGGCCAATATTGATGACCTCTCATGGTGCCGCTCGTTGTAAGCCAATATCCCGCTGCTATGTGGAAAGTATTTTTGATACCGATGACGTCGCTATTGATCATAGGCGTTGGCTGTTCAATTCAGCGGAGATGGACGCTGCGTCTGGCTTGAGTGTCGTCGGTTGCCGGCCCATCAACCCCACCCGCATGTCCGATCCACTCGGCTGCTGGTACAGGTTCAGCCCGAACTCCGGCAACACCGCCAGCAGGTAGTCGAAAATGTCCCCCTGAATGCGCTCGTAATCGGCCCAACTGGTGGTGCGGGTGAAGCAGTAGATCTCCAGCGGAACACCTTGAGCGGTGGCTTCCATCTGGCGGACCATGCAGGTCATGTCGGGGTGGATGTCCGGATGGCTGTTGAGGTAAGCCAGCGCATACGCGCGAAAAGTGCCGAGATTGGTGATTCGACGGCGATTCGCGGACAGTTCAGCGACGTTGCCTTGCGCTTCGTTCCAGGCTTTGAGTTCGGCTTTTTTGCGGCCCATGTAATCGGTCAATAAGCGCACTTGGGTGAGGGTCTGCTCTTCGGCCTCGGCGACGAAGCGCACGCCGCTGGCGTCGATGAACAGGCTGCGTTTGATCCGACGCCCCCCCGCCTGCTGCATCCCCCGCCAGTTCTTGAACGACTCGGACATGAGGCGCCAGGTTGGGATAGAGACGATGGTTTTGTCGAAGTTCTGTACTTTGACCGTGTGCAAGGTGATATCCACGACGTCACCATCGGCGCCGACCTGGGGCATTTCGATCCAGTCGCCGACCCGCAGCATGTCGTTGCTGGTCAGTTGCACGCTGGCGACGAACGACAGCAGCGTGTCCTTGTACACCAACAGAATCACCGCCGACATCGCGCCCAGACCTGACAGCAGCAACAGCGGAGAACGGTCGATCAACGTCGCGACGATGATGATCGCGGCGAACACGTACAGAATCATTTTTGCCAGTTGCACATAGCCCTTGATCGACCGCGTGCGGGCATGTTCCGTGCGGGCGTAGATGTCGAGCATGGCATTGAGCAATGCGCCGAGGGTGAGCATCAGGAACAGAATGGTGAAGGCCATGGCCACGTTGCCCAGCACATGGGCGGCGACTGGGCTGAGGTCGGGCACCAGATTGAGCCCGAATTGAATCACCAGCGAGGGCGTCATTTGCGCCAGTCGATGGAAGACCTTGTTGTGCAGAAAATCGTTGAGCCAAAACAGCGCGGGCTGGCGGCCGAGGGCTTTCATGGCGTACAGGAGGATGGAGCGAACCACCCGCCCGAGGACGAGGGCGGCGATCAACAGCATCAGTAAACCCAGGGCCGTGCGCAGCATGGGCTGGTGTTCAAGCAACTCCCAGACTTCCTGAATCCGCCGCCAAAGTGATGAGGTGTCCATGGGCGCAAATCTCCTGATGAAAAAAGGGGGCGCGATTAGAGCATTCCCGGAAGGCTCCGGGGCGCTGAGGGCAAATCCCGTAACAAAATAGGCCTTCCGAGGTAAAGAAACTCGGCGAATCGGGCTTAAACCGGTACCCTATGCGACTGTTTTTTTGCATTCCGCCGAGGTAACACCCGTGTTCTCCCAATTCGCCCTGCACGAACGCCTGCTCAAAGCCGTGGCCGAACTCAATTTCGTCGAGCCTACGCCTGTGCAAACGGCGGCCATTCCGCTGGCGCTGGAAGGACGCGATCTGCGGGTGACGGCACAAACCGGGAGCGGCAAAACGGCTGCTTTCGTATTGCCCATGCTCAACCGCCTGATCGGCCCGGCCAAGGTACGTGTGGACATTCGCGCGCTGATCCTGCTGCCGACCCGCGAGCTGGCGCAGCAGACCCTCAAGGAAGTCGAGCGTTTTTCTCAATTCACGTTTATCAAGGCGGGTCTCATCACCGGCGGCGAAGACTTCAAGGTGCAGGCCGCCATGCTGCGCAAGGTTCCGGACATCCTGATCGGCACGCCGGGGCGTCTGTTGGAGCAACTGAACGCGGGCAACCTCGACCTCAAGCACGTCGAGTTGCTGATCCTCGATGAAGCCGACCGCATGCTCGACATGGGCTTCGCCGAAGACGTCGAGCGCCTGGCCAACGAATGCGCCAACCGCCAGCAGACCATGCTGTTCTCCGCGACCACCGGCGGCTCGGGCCTGCGGGAGATGATCGCCAAGGTGCTCAAAGAGCCTCAGCATTTGCAGGTCAATAGCGTCAGCGAGCTGGCCGAAGGCACCCGTCAGCAGATCATCACCGCTGACCACAACGTGCACAAAGAGCAGATCCTGCACTGGTTGCTGGCCAACGAGACTTATCAGAAGGCGATCATCTTCACCAACACCCGCGCCATGGCCGACCGCATTTATGGCCGTCTGGTGGCGCTGGAGTACAAGACGTTCGTGCTGCACGGTGAGAAGGATCAGAAGGATCGCAAGCTGGCGATCGACCGTCTCAAGCAGGGTGGGGTGAAGATTCTGGTCGCGACCGATGTGGCGGCCCGGGGCCTCGACGTTGATGGGCTGGACATGGTGATCAACTTCGACATGCCGCGCAGCGGCGACGACTACGTTCATCGCATTGGCCGCACGGGTCGTGCGGGGGCCGAAGGTCTGGCGATTTCGCTGATCACCCACGGCGACTGGAACCTGATGTCCAGCATCGAGCGCTACCTCAAGCAGAAGTTCGAGCGCCGCACGATCAAGGAAGTGAAGGGCACCTACACCGGGCCGAAGAAGGTCAAGGCTTCGGGCAAAGCGGTGGGCGTGAAGAAGAAAAAGACCGATGCGAAAGGCGACAAGAAGGCCGCCGACAAGAAAAAAGCCGCCAAGGGCCCGACCAAACGCAAGACGGTGAACCGTCCGAAGGCCGAATCGCTGGTCAGCCAGGACGGCATGGCGCCATTGAAAAAACGCGTAACCCGTCCGCCGGTTTCCGAATAAAGCCTCGTCGAATCCACGCCCTGAAAACGGCGCGTGGATGACCTCCAGTGGGAGTGAGCTCGCTCACGAAGGACCGTTCAGGCACTGGATGCAGTGTCTTCAAACGAGCCTTCGTGAGCAAGCCCACTCCCACAGTCAAGTTTGGCTCTTCCTGCGTCCAGGCCGAGACCGGCTTAGCGACAGCCCGCTTCAGCGCGGCAGCGATGCCCACGGGTGATGGGGTGAACGGCTGAGCCTGCAGCCGGTCACAGCTTGTGTGCACCCGACCCGGCGACCGGACGTCGCGGGTTTTCATCCCTGCTCCTGGAGGTTGGAAGATGTCTGACAAATACGACTGGGACCTGATCGAGCGTCTGTTGCATGAAGTGCAAAACGGCGCCGATAAATCGTTTGCCCCGCGCCAATACGCCGAAGAACATGCGGCGGCGAAAGCCCAAGCGGGTGAACAGCCCGGTAATCTCGATGCGGTCAAATCCAACGCGGCCGACCTCGAAGCGTTGCTGTTGAAACGTGGCTTCATTGAATCGCGGCCTGAGGCAGAAGGTGGCAATGGCGAGAACTTCGTGCTCACGCCACGGGGGTCGAAGCTGTTGGCGATGATTGACAGCAGCATCCCCGGCGATGCTCCGCCGCGTCAGATGCTGGACGAACAGGCTGACGCACTGGATCCAGCTACCTTCGACGACGTGTCGTCCAAGGCGCAGGCGGCACCGGGCGCGATCTAAGATGTCGCTGCGCGCTTGCGTTTAACTGGCTGAGCCACCGTGGGGAATGCGTGGTTCGCTCAGCGGATGGGCGAGCGCGGCTACTACAGTGCCTGCGCTTTCTTTGCCCCTTTCAAACAGCTCAGCTGGGTGAAGTCCTGTCGAACATCGGCAATCTTCGCCAACAGCTTCTGCCGCTGCTCGGGCGTGCTTTGGGCCATCAAGTCGGTGATGAGGGAAATCGCCGCTTGTTCGGTATGGTCGTACGCCGCTCGGTATTCCGGGGTCCAAAACGTCTTGCGGTCTTGGAGCAGACGGGCGATCTTCTGATCAAAGTCGGGTGCCTGTCGCTGCTTGACGGCGGTGACCAGCAGCGACTGCCAGTGAGCGCGGTTATCGATCCAGACCCGATTCTGTTCCCCTAACGACGTCGACCACTGTGTCACCCGATCCCGTTGCGACGCACTCAGCTTGCCGATCCACGGGTTCAGGCGCTTTTCCATGCGCTGGGCGCGGTCTTTGATCTGGCGATCCAGCGGCTGATCGACGAATTCCGCTTCGTGTTTGTTCACATCCTTGGCGAACGCCGCTTCCATTTCGGCGACCTGTTGATCGTCCAATTGGCGCAGCAACTCGACCGCAGACGGCGTAATTTCACGGGAAATGGTGGCAATGGCCTCACGCGCCTCCGAGGTGCGCGCTTCGAGCTGGGTCGCATTGACCTGATTGGTTTCGACCATGTTTTCCAAGCGGTCCAGCCAGCCAAGGTAGTCGGGGATCTGCGTCGTGCAGTGCCAGGTCAGATGCTCCTTGAGGCGCTCGGCAAGCCAGTCCTTTTGCGTGGCGTTCATGGCCAGATAGTCACCCAACGACCACGGGATGATCAGGTCCAGATGCCGATACGTGAGACCAATCTGGCTGCAGCCTGCGACTAGCAACAGGCTTAGCCACAGCGAAGTACAGGTCTTTAACACGGTGCGCATGTCAGCTCCTTGCCGGTTCGTCACCCCTTATAGAGCAAGCCAGGTCAAGGCGGTTCAGCCGATCAGAAGAATGAGCGCACGATCTTCAGGGTAACGGCGCTCTCGCATTGGGTATTGTGCCCGCTGTAGGCGCTGCAATCGGCGCCGTTAAGGCTGGAGCCGCTGTACATCAGGTTCATGTCCATGCCCAGCCAGGGGCGGGAGATGTTGAACGACCAGTCGTTGTAAGCACTGACCACGCCCCCCCCGTCGATCACCGTGGGGGCGTCGAGCTGGTGATTGCCGTATTGCATGCGCAGATCCAGCCCCAACGGCATGAAGCCGCCAAGCCCGCCGAGGTCGAGAAACAGCGTGCTGTCCTGACGCCCGGCGTCCGTGCTGACAGCGGTGCCGATGCGACTGTCGAAGATACGAAAACCCGCATACAACTCGTGGCTGTCGATCTGGCTGGTGTTGGGGTAGCTGTAGCGAATCACACCAAGTTCGTAGCCGAGGGTCTTGTCGAAGGGCTTCTTGAAGCCCAGATACGAGTCGACTTCCAGGGTGGTGTCCGGCGCAAGGCCTGCGCTGGGCGACCACTGGCCGAAATAGAAACCGCTTTCGTGACTCAGGTCCAGCCCGCCGTGAAATTTGGAATCCCCCGCGCTCGGCGTGACCAGCCCTTGAGCCATGGTGCGGCTGGGCGTGGTGCCGAGCTTGAGGCTGAAGTCCCCCAGGTCGCGTTCCATCATTTGCGCGCTGGCGAGCGCGGGCGTGAGCAGCGCGGCCGCGAGCAGGGCGCCGGTCCAGCCTGTTAAACGGAGAGCATGAGGCATGCTTCACTCCTTTTCGGATTCATAGGAGTGGATCGAAGGCGCTTATCAAATGCGCGGCGAAATCCCGAGGGCGCCGATAAGAACCGCGAGCTAGAGCCTCGCAAGCATACCGGCGAATGAGCCCATGAATCGACCGCTGGTCGATTCGTGGCAGAAAAGTTGAACTTTGCGATCAGTTGGTCGGTGAAATGAGCTTGTTGACGACGATAAGCGCTTGAGGAAATGACGGATAACCGCTCTTGGCAACGTCCAGCTCATCGTATTTGGCCCGGTAACGTCGGGCTTTCTCTTGATCCACCGACCCTGACAACTGCGCCAGCAGCGCGATGGCCAGCGGGTACTTCTTGTCAGCAGAAGCTTGCAGCAATTCGTGGACCCGTGAGCCGTCCGCGTTCAGTCGTAATTGGAGTACCGCCTGATAAAACTCGGCTTCTCCGGTCGTGTCCTGTTTTACCGCGCGGTCGAGCAGGGCGCTTGCCAGTTCATAGCTGTCCTGACGACGCTCATTGATGATCCATTTGGCCTGCAACATGTCGTTCTGGTAGAGCAGATAATCGGCCCGGCAACTGCTGCCTGCCGCCGTGATATCACACCCTTTTGTCGCACAACCGCCCAATCCAAGGCAGAGCAGGGCGCCGAAAAACATCCATTTCTTCATATCGGATTTCCGCTGAGATGTCGGGTCATTCAGGGCATCGTCCGGTCTGTCGCGTGCGGCTGCCAGGTCAGGACGAGCGGGCTGTGTCGAGACAGTAAAGCAGAGCTTTGGAGCGGGCTTCTTGAATCGGAGAGCGATGGACCTGGCGCCTTGTGATCAAAGCGCCTGGATGTCGACCGCTGAGGCGGGGAAAAATTTACTTTTTACCGAGGGAGATCTGTTTCGAGGTACCGAAGGTCTGGCCACTGACGCCTTTGGCGATCTGCTGGATTTCTCCACCGGATTTCAGGAAAGCGGCGATTTGTGCGTTGATCGAATCGCTGGTCTCAACGGCAGGAGCTGGCTTGGCTTTCGAGTTGGATGCTTTTACGCGCATGGCTGCTATTAACCTATATAAAATTAATACGGCCGGCCATCTTATCCGAATGCGCAGAAAATTGCGCGGCCAATGAGCGGCGCTGTTCGCGAGTCAATCTTTTCGGCGACGCTCATCATGCCTTGAAAATATCGGCTAACTGTCTGTTTTAATTGCCCGCATGGGTGCTGAGCGCGTCGTATTGTGGAGAAAAAATACCCTCCGAAATGAACGAGACGGTCTGACGAATGGAAAGCGATAGGTCGGTATCGGCGCTGTGTATGGACCCGGCACCTTGATTTTCAAGGCTTGCAGGGCCGCTGTGAATCGGCTGTCGCCCGACGGGGCCAGCCGTCGCCAATCTCGGGTAGAATGCCGCCACGCAATGAGGGTATTTGGACATGGCTTTAGTCGGGCGCTACAACAGTTTGCAAGTGGTCAAACACACGAATTTCGGTTTATACCTGGACGGTGCGCAGGACGGCGAAATATTACTGCCCAACCGCTATATCCCAAAAGATATTCCCAGCGAAGACGAGGACTGGTTAAACGTTTTCATTTATCTGGACAGTGATGACAAGTTAATTGCCACCACGGAAAAGCCGAAAGTACAGGTCGGTGAGTTTGCCAGTCTCAAAGTCGTGGAAGTCAACAGCATTGGTATTTTCCTGGACTGGGGCCTGCCAAAGGATTTACTGCTGCCGTATTCCGAGGAAAAGCGCCCGCTCAAAGCCGGGGATTACTGCGTCGTGCATGTGTACCTCGACAAACACACCCGTCGCATCACCGCCACGTCGCGCCTGGACCGTTACCTGGACAAAATCCCGGCCAACTACGCGGTGGGTCAGGAAGTAGACCTGCTGGTGGTCGAAGAAACGGCCATGGGTTTCAAGGCTGTGATCAACAACAAGCATTGGGGCCTGATACACAAGAATGAAGTGTTCAAATTCCTGCGCTCCGGCAAACAGGAAAAAGGCTTCATCAAGGAAATACGCAGTGACGGCAACATCAGCCTCAGTCTGCAACCGGTGGGCGAACAACTGGCGAGCAGCCTGAACACGAAGATTCTCGCTACGTTACGTCAGAACAACGGCGTGCTGCCGGTCAGCGACAAGAGCGATCCTGCAGTCATCAGCAACTTGTTCGGGGTCAGCAAAGGCAACTTCAAAAAAGCCATCGGCGCCTTGTACAAGCAGGGCCAAATCGTGATCCACGCGGACCGCATCGAATTGGTCTGAGGGCAGGCGCGCGCTTGGCCACGGCAGCGACCGGCCAAGCGCTCCTTGAGACTGACGCATCGGCATCGCGGTCCAGCGCGGCCTCAGGATTATTTGCGCTGCCTACTTCTGCACAAAACTCGCAAAGCTCAGGTGCGCCCCGTTCGGTCGCATGTCCTTGAGGTACGAATCCTTGTCCGCCGACAGCTCCAGGCTGACCGTGGACTTGCGTTTGCCTTCATTGCGGATCACCACGCCGTCTTTCTGTTCGCGCAGGAATCGGGTGGTCACTTTCAGATGAATCAGCTCGTCGGAGGCTGGCGTGTGCAGCAGCAAGTGCAGCCACTCGTACTGACCGACCGCCAGGCGCGCCACCGGCAGGTCGAACCACCAGATGTTGCGCTTGGGATCGAGGACGGCGAAGTGGGTATTGTTGGTGCCCAGAACGGCACCCCCCAGTTGCTCATTGCGGCGCGCGATGGCTTGTTGCTTGTCGAGTTTCATAACGGTCCTGTGTAGCGCTGTCTTGTGACCCGGTGCCACGACGCTCGCTTGAGCGTGAAGGCGTAATCGCTGGGCACCCTGGGTGGGTGCCTCCCGGTTCGGCCGCGCATTCTCCGGGGTTGTCGCGCAAACATAAAGGCCAAACTTCAGCCTCGAGACGAACTGTCTTGAAGCTGCGAAAAAAAAGCGCGGTAAATATTTGAAACTCTGGAGAACGGGATCGGGTCAATTTTTATGTCGAGGTTATGACACCTGATTTTTACCGAGGAGAAACAACGATGAGCAGCACTGGCGATAAAATCAAAGGCACCGCTAACGAAGCAGTCGGTAACATCAAGCAAGGCGTAGGCAAAGCCACTGGCAATGACAAGCTGCGCGCTGAAGGCAAAGCGCAGGAAGTCAAAGGTGAAGTCCAGAAGAAAGTCGGCGATGCCAAAGACGCTGTTAAAAAAGGCGTCGACAAGCACTGACGGCCTGCATGCCTGAGCTTCAGGTGTTTCAAGAAGCCTCATGCGAATAGTGTCATCCACAGCGGCCATCCTTCGATGGCCGCTGTCGTGTCCGGCCCTCGCCGGCCAGCATCAGACATCCTGAAACGTATCCGTGGTGGCAAAAGTGCTTAACTGAATGTAAAAAGCCGCCCCGCCGCGGGGGGCATACGGAATTCCAAAGCGTTTGCCTGCTCGTATAGGTAAATGTGCTTCAAATACGTCTACGTCGCGAAAGGAGACGCCATGATATTCCCGGATTTGCGCCAGCTACGTGTGAGAGCCGTGTTGGTCAGAACGGTCAAAGAGTTTCTCGACGACGAAATGTCGACTTACGCTTCGGCGTTGGCGTACCAGATGTTGTTCTCGCTGTTCCCGTTCTTGTTGTTCCTGATTGCCTTGATCGGCTTCCTGCATTTGCCCGACTTCTTCAGTTGGCTGCGCTTGCAGTCGGAACTGGTCTTGCCACCGGTGGCGCTGGATCAGGTCAATCCCGTGATCGACCAGCTGCAACAATCCAAGGGCGGCCTGCTGTCCATCGGTATCGTCATCGCCCTGTGGAGTGCGTCGGCAGGCGTGCGACTGATGATGAGCGCGATGAACGCAGCGTACGACGTCGTTGAGGGGCGGCCAGCGTGGAAACGCCTCCCGTTGTCAGTGTTGTACACCGTGGGTTTTGCCGGGATGTTACTGACCACGGCGGCGCTGATGGTCACCGGCCCTCAGGTGATGGGTTGGCTGGCGGCACAAATCGGCATGGAAGACTTCATTGTCACCCTGTGGACGCTGCTGCGGTGGCCGGTGATCATCATTCTGCTGATGGTCTCGGTGGCGACCATGTATTACCTGATGCCCGATGTGAAACAGGAATTCCGTTTCATCACGCCCGGTTCGGTGCTGGCAGTGGTGGTGTGGATTGTGGCTTCGCTGGGCTTTGCGTATTACGTCAAGACGTTCGCTAACTACGACGCCATGTACGGCAGCATCGGGGCAATCATCGTGCTGCTGCTGTATTTCTATATTTCCGCCTCGGTGTTGCTGTTGGGCGCTGAGATGAATGCGGTGATCGAACACATGTCCCAAGAGGGCAAGGCTAAAGGCGAGAAAATCGCAGGCGACGGTGGCGAGAATGCCGACGGCGATACGGTCATCGCCAAGCAGCATGTCTCGGGACTGGGTCGAGATCACTCTCACGACCACGACCACACCTACGAACCGGCGCTGCAACCTTTGCAACCGTTAAAAACCGACAAACCCTGATCGATCCCATGGCAGGATGCGCAGCTCTCCGGCGCATCTGCCCTTTCGAAAGGCCCTTCCATGATTCGAGAAATTCTGAAAATGGGTGACGAGCGCCTGCTGCGTGTCGCGCCCCCCGTACCGCGCCCGATGTTTGGCTCTCGCGAGCTGCAGACCCTGATCGACGACATGTTCGAAACCATGCACAGCGTCGGTGGCGTGGGGCTCGCAGCGCCACAAATTGGCGTGGATTTGCAACTGGTGATTTTCGGGTTCGAGCGCAGTGAACGCTATCCGCAAGCGGAGGCCGTGCCGCAGACCATCTTGCTCAATCCGCTGATCACGCCTTTGGAGCCGACCGTGGAGGAGGGCTGGGAAGGGTGCTTATCGGTGCCGGGTCTCAGGGGCGTGGTGGAGCGCTACGAGCACATTCGCTACGAAGGCTTCGATCCCGCCGGGCAGGCCATTCAGCGCGAGGCCCGCGGGTTCCACGCGCGGGTGGTGCAACATGAATGCGATCACCTGATCGGCCGCCTGTACCCCTCGCGGGTCAAAGACTTCACCCGCTTTGGGTTCACCGAGGTGCTGTTCCCCAACATGGACCCGAATGCGGACGATTGATCCGTGGGCATGAATGGAACACGATCAGACGGTGGGAGCCAGCAAGCCGGTTCCCACCGATGTTTTTGCGTTCAACAGGACATGTTCTTCCAGCCTATTTAACCGGCTTGACGAAGCGCAGCGTCATCCGGTCTGACTCACCAATGGCCAGATACTTGTCCTTGTCCTGATCGCCTTTGACCAACGCCGGTGGCAGGGTCCAGACCCCGTCAGGGTAGTCTTTGGTGTCTTTGGGATTGGCGTTGACTTCACTCTGGCCGGTCAGCTTGAAGCCCGCTGTCTCGGCCAGCTTCACCACATAATCGGTGGGCAGGTAGCCGTTATTTTCATTGTCCTTGGCGGTGGTCCCTGGTTTGGCCCGGTGATCGACCACGCCCAATGTCCCCCCTGGTTTCAGCACGTCGTAAAACGCCTTGAACGTCGCCGCTTCGTTGCCGGCGTCGACCCAGTTATGCACGTTACGAAACGTCAGCACGGTGTCCGCCGAGCCCGGTTTGCCGAAGACCGGCGCCTGGGGCGTGTACGCCACAACGTCGACCTTGCCGTAATGCGCGGGGTCGGCGGCGTACTTCTGCCTCAGGGTTTCAGCAGATTTTTTCGCTTCGCCGTTCTCGGATGGGTCAACGATCGCCGCGACGTAATGCCCGTTGTCCTTGAGCAGCGGGGCGAGCAGTTCGCTGTACCAGCCGTTGCCCGGTGTGATTTCAATAACGGTCTGGTCCGTGCGCACGCCAAAGAACGTCAGCGTCTGTTGCGGATGCCGGTACTGATCGCGGGCGGCATTCTTGGGCACGCGCCAGTTGCCATTCAGCACGGCAGCGAACTGTTCTTGGCTGATGTTCGACGTTGACGCATCGGTGGAGGCAGCCGTGGCAGCAGTGGCCAGGGATGACCCGAAAAGAGCCGCGAGGGAAAGAGTCAACAGCGTCGTGTTCATGTGCGTCCCGTTCAACGGCAGGAAGTGATGCCCGAGGCTAGCACGCAGGGTTTGCGGCCGGGTGGCACATTTGGTTTGGAGGTCATAACCAAACGATCTACATGTTTTTTGGTCTTGATGTACAACGACGCTACACGCATGTGCAGAATCGCCTACCTGCTTTTCATCTGTGCAGGGCCTGAACGGTTTGACGGTTATCGGACTCCGTTCAACCCCTTCACGCCCGAACCCCGGAACCCAGACATGGCTCAAGGCTACGCAGAATTACAGATGTACGTTGCCCCCGACCGTGTACGCGACGCGCAGGAGCAGTGGCTGAACGCTGCACTGGCCTTGCTCGGCGCAGAACGCCTGGACGCTAGCGCCCTCGACCTCCCGCAGCTATGGCTGTCGCCGCGTCTGCTGATCGCGCAGACCTGCGGTTATCCGCTGATGACGCAACTGCGCGGGCAGGTCCAAGTGGTCGGGCGGCCGGTGTACCAACTCCCCCACAGCGCCGATGGCAAACACTGCAGCGTGCTGGTCGCGCATGCTGATGACCCTCGGCAGCGCCTTGAAGATTTCCGCGGCAGCCATGGTCTGCTCAATTCCCAAGACTCCAATTCCGGCATGAACCTGTTTCGCCACGCGTTGGCGCCGTTGCACGCGGGCGGGGCGTTTTTCTCCCGGGTGTCGTTGACAGGCGGCCACCGCAACAGCCTGGCCGAGATCAAGGCAAAGCGAGGGGATCTGGCGTCGATCGACAGCGTAACCTTCGATTACCTGGCGCGCGACCACAGCGATGAAGTCGCCGGGCTGAAGGTGATCGCGCGCACCGCCGACGGCCCGTGCCTGCCCTATATCACCCGCGTTGGCGCAGATGCTCAGGCCATTCTGGACGCGCTGAATCAGGTGCTCCAGGCGTTGCCGGAGGTCGCGCAAGTGCTGGCCATTCGTGAAGTGCTACCGGCCAGCGAAGCGGATTACCAGGTGCTGCTCGACTACGAACAGCACGCGCGCGCTCAGGGATTGCCTACGCTGTGAGCGAGTGCGTCCTGATCAGGGCGTCAGCCTGTGTGAAAAAACTGAAACCTGTGACCTGCGTGCGGGTCTGGAATGAAACCTGCGCTGTGCCTGACCCGACTGAGCCCATTGTGCAAGTGGGCTTGGCTTACGACGATTTGACCGACCCTGACGAGAGACGACCATGACATCGATCAAACACCTGCTGGGCGGCTCCCTGCTCGCGCTGGCGATCCTGACCCAGCCCGCGCACAGCGCCGAGAAGACCACGCCCATTCACTTCGGTGACATCACCTGGGAGAGCGGCAGCCTCATTACCGAAATCCTGCGCACCATCGTCGAGAAGGGCTACGGCTACCCGACCGACAAGCTGCCGGGCAGCACGGTCAGCCTTGAGGCCGCGCTGGCCAAAAACGACATTCAGGTGATTGGGGAAGAATGGGCAGGCCGCAGTCCGGCGTGGGTCAAGGCCGAGTCTGAAGGCAAAGTGCACGGCCTGGGCAATATCGTCAAAGGCGCCACCGAAGGGTGGTGGGTGCCGGAATTCGTGATCAAGGGCGACCCGGAAAAGGGCATCAAACCCTTGGCGCCGGACCTCAAATCGGTGGCCGATCTGCCCAAATACAAAGACGTGTTCAAAGACCCGGAAGACCCGAGCAAGGGCCGCTTCCTCAACAGCCCGACCGGCTGGACCTCTGAGATCGTCAACACGCAGAAGCTCAAGGCCTACAAACTCAATGACAGTTACGTAAACTTCCGAACCGGCTCTGGCGCGGCACTGGACGCGGAAATTGCTTCGTCGATTCGTCGCGGTAAACCGGTGCTGTTTTACTACTGGTCGCCAACGCCGCTGCTGGGCCGCTTCAAGCTGATCAAGCTGGAAGAGCCGCCGTTCAACGAAGCCGCGTGGAAAACCTTGTCCGACGCCAGCAACCCCAATCCGATTGGCTCTGCCTCGTTGGCTGCGCATCTGGCTATTGGCGTGTCCGAGCCGTTCAACAAGCAATATCCGGAATTGGTGAGCTTCTTCGAGAAAGTCGATCTGCCCATCGATCAGTTGAACAAAACCTTGGGCGAGATGAGCGAAAAACGCCTGGAGCCAGATGCCGTGGCCAAGACCTTCCTCAAAGCTCACCCGGAGATCTGGACGCCGTGGGTGCCTGCTGACGTCGCGAAGAAAGTGACGGCAGGGTTGTAAGCGTTTCGAGCGATTTTCCTTTGTGGACGTGAGCTTGCCCATCAAGACGGATGTTCCACACCACGGTGGTGTGGAGGTACTGAAGCCTTCTTGAGCACGCTCACTTCCTACCGTGCCAAGCACCCAGCCTGCAATCTCTTTTCAACCTTTGCCCCGCTGCTGTGGTCTCATCCTTGACGTACTGCTCACTGCACACGGGCCCGCGCTACATGGGCTGGTAAACCGTTGCTCAGCTGCTAGCGTTCGGGAAGTCAGTGAGTTGATCACGCAGATAAAAGTCGCCGGGGAGAGGACATGGAATACCGCAGATCGACGGCGTTGACGTTGAGGAAAGTGGCCGTTGTGGGGCTGTTCGGGGCATTGGTGGGGGCGTCAGGGTGGGTGCAGGCGGGTTACGTTAATCCAGGCCATGCGCAACGGGTGTATGCCCAGGCCGGTGACGTCCCTTCGCAGCCGTCTGCCTTGCCGCTAACGCCGCCAGCCGCCCAGTCCCCGACGTCTCCCACCTCGCCCTCAACGGCGCTGGCGTTCGTCAAGGATCGGCATTTGGGAGAAAGCCTCGGTTGGCTGGGTTACCAAGTGGCATCACGTACGGTGACGTTCACCACCCTCGTTGAAACGGTCGGCCGCACCAAGGCTCAGGAAATCGTCCAGGACGAGCTTCAATATCTGCAGCCGCAGTATCAGCAACAGTGGGATCAGAACCTTGCCGCAGCCTACTCGGCCTCGTTCACTCCTGAAGAACTGATCGCCCTCGATGCTGGCGACCCGCCCCCCGATGTCGCCAACAAGTTCCGCGCCAAACAGCGCGACGTCGGCATGGACATGAAAGGCCGATCCAGCGAGCTGCTGAAGGTGTACGTGTCGACTGCGCTGGACAACGCACTGAAAAAAGCCAAGCCTTGAGCCGTCGGGCCTGACGAGCAACGCCCGACGCATTCTTTTTTGATCGACACGGCAAGGAGAGACCATGGACCCATTCATGCAAGCGGCCATCGACGAGGCGCAAAAAGGGCTGGACGAGGGCGGGATTCCCATCGGATCGGTCATCGTTCACGACGGCCAAATCATCGGCCGCGGGCACAATCGTCGGGTGCAGGAAGGCAGTGCGATCAAGCATGGCGAAATGGACGCTTTGGAAAACGCCGGACGTCAGCCTGCCAGGGTGTATCGCGATGCAACGCTCTACACCACGCTTTCCCCCTGCGCGATGTGCAGCGGCGCGATCCTGTTGTACGGCATTCGCAAGGTCATCGTTGGTGAAAACGAAACATTCATGGGCGAGGAAGAACTGCTGCGTTCCCGTGGCGTGCAGGTCGACGTGATCCACAACGCCACCTGCATCGGCCTGATGAAGCAATTCATCGCCGACAAGCCAGAACTGTGGAATGAGGACATAGGCGAATAACGTGCCCTGTCATCACCCCACGCTCACGTCAGCGCTGGTTTGACCACGAAAGATGCAGACGTCGCGGTCTGTAGGAGCAGCCGGAGGCACGACGGCCGCGAGGCGGTAGTTCAGATGGCGATGCAGCGTCTGACATACCGCCTTCGCGGCCGTCGTGCCTCC
>NZ_DDHJ01000018.1:0-113646 GCF_002338065.1 Pseudomonas sp. UBA1879
CGCATGACCATCTGCAACATGTCCATCGAAGCAGGCGCGCGTGTCGGCCTGGTGGCCACCGATGAAAAGACCATTGCCTACGTCAAAGGGCGTCCTTTCGCACCCACTGCCGAGCAATGGGACGCTGCGGTCGCTGCCTGGAAAGACTTGGTTTCCGACGACGACGCAGTGTTCGACACCGTGGTCGAGCTGGATGCGACGCAGATCAAGCCGCAAGTGAGCTGGGGCACCTCGCCGGAAATGGTCCTCGCCGTGGATCAGAATGTGCCGGATCCTGCGCAGGAACCCGATCTGGTCAAGCGTGGCTCTATCGAGCGCGCCCTGAAATACATGGGCCTCAAGGCCAATCAGGCGATTACCGACATTCAGCTCGATCGCGTGTTCATCGGATCCTGCACGAACTCGCGGATCGAAGACCTGCGTGCGGCGGCAGACATCGCCAAAGGCCGTAAAGTGGCATCGACCATCAAGCAAGCGATCGTCGTGCCGGGTTCGGGTCTGGTGAAAGCCCAGGCCGAGAAGGAAGGGCTGGACAAGGTGTTCATCGATGCCGGTTTCGAGTGGCGTGAACCGGGCTGCTCCATGTGCCTGGCGATGAACCCGGACCGCCTGGAAAGTGGCGAACATTGCGCGTCCACCTCCAACCGTAACTTCGAGGGCCGTCAGGGTGCCGGTGGCCGTACTCACCTGGTGAGCCCGGCAATGGCCGCGGCGGCGGCAGTCAACGGCCGTTTCGTCGACGTTCGCACTCTGAGCCAGCACTAAGGAGCCCCGCATGAAGCCTTTTACTCAACACACCGGCTTGGTCGCTCCTCTGGACCGCGCCAACGTCGACACTGACCAAATCATTCCCAAACAGTTTTTGAAGTCGATCCGCCGCACCGGTTTCGGTCCGAACCTGTTCGATGAATGGCGTTATCTGGACGTGGGACAGCCGTATCAGGACAATTCCAAACGCCCGCTGAACCCGGATTTCGTCCTCAATCACGAACGCTACCAAGGCGCCAGCGTGCTCCTGGCCCGCGAGAATTTCGGTTGTGGTTCGAGCCGTGAGCACGCGCCGTGGGCGCTGGAAGAGTACGGCTTCCGCAGCATCATTGCGCCGAGCTACGCCGACATCTTCTTCAACAACAGCTTCAAGAACGGTCTGCTGCCGATCATCCTCAGCGAAAGCGAAGTGGATGAGCTGTTCAAGGCCGTAGAAGCCAAGCCCGGCTATCAGTTGAACGTGGACCTCGCCGCGCAGACCGTGACGGCGGAAAGCGGCAACGTCTACCGCTTCGAAATCGATGCCTTCCGCAAGCACTGCCTGTTGAATGGGCTCGACGACATCGGCCTGACCTTGGTGGACGGCGATGCGATTGCAACGTTCGAGAGCAAACATCGTGCTTCGCAGCCTTGGCTGTTCCGGTAGAAGCAGCTACAAGTTTTCAGCCACAAGCGGCAAGTTGTGACGTGGCGCGGCTTCTTCTTGCCGCTTGCCGCTCGAAACTTGCAGCTCCCGAGTCGGCCTCGCTCCAGAGGCCGAACGCCATTTTGAAACGAGGGTTCCATGAGCAAGCAGATTCTGATTCTCCCCGGTGACGGCATTGGTCCGGAAATCATGACGGAAGCGGTCAAGGTGCTGGAACTGGCCAACGAGAAGTATCAGTTGGGTTTCGAACTGAGCCATGACGTCATCGGTGGCGCGGCCATCGACAAGCACGGCGTGCCATTGGCCGATGAGACGCTGGACCGTGCACGTGCTGCCGATGCGGTGTTGCTGGGTGCGGTAGGTGGTCCGAAATGGGACGCCATCGAGCGTGACATTCGTCCTGAGCGCGGCTTGCTGAAAATCCGTTCGCAGCTGGGTCTGTTCGCCAACCTGCGCCCTGCGATCCTCTACCCGCAGCTGGCCGACGCTTCCAGCCTCAAGCCCGAGATCGTCGCCGGCCTGGATATCCTCATCGTTCGCGAGCTGACCGGTGGCATCTACTTCGGCGCGCCGCGGGGTACCCGCGAGCTGGAAAACGGCGAGCGCCAGTCTTACGATACGCTGCCGTACAGCGAGAGCGAGATTCGCCGTATTGCCCGCGTCGGCTTCGACATGGCCCGCGTGCGGGGCAAGAAGCTGTGTTCTGTGGACAAGGCCAACGTACTGGCTTCCAGTCAACTGTGGCGCGAAGTGGTCGAGCAGGTGGCCAAGGATTACCCGGACGTCGAGTTGAGCCACATGTACGTGGACAACGCGGCCATGCAGCTGGTACGCGCACCGAAGCAGTTCGACGTGATGGTCACCGACAACATGTTCGGCGACATCCTGTCCGACGAAGCGTCGATGCTTACCGGTTCCATCGGCATGCTGCCATCGGCGTCGCTGGATTCGAACAACAAGGGCATGTACGAGCCGTGCCATGGTTCGGCGCCGGACATTGCGGGCAAGGGCGTTGCCAACCCGCTGGCGACCATTCTGTCGGTGTCGATGATGCTGCGTTACAGCTTCAATCAACACACGGCGGCGGACGCCATCGAAAAGTCCGTGAGCTTGGTGCTGGACCAAGGCCTGCGCACCGGCGACATCTGGTCCGAAGGCACTGCCAAAGTCGGTACGCAGGAAATGGGTGATGCCGTAGTCGCCGCGCTGCGCAATCTGTAATATCTCGGGCCCGCTTGCGCAAGATCGAGTCGAAAACTCGCTGTGCAACGAGGCCCCACTTTTAATGAAGGTGTAGTTGCGATGAAACGTGTAGGTCTGGTCGGTTGGCGCGGCATGGTGGGTTCCGTGCTCATGCAGCGAATGCTGGAAGAGCAGGATTTCGATCTCATTGAGCCGGTGTTTTTCACCACCTCCAATGTCGGCGGACAAGGCCCCTCGGTGGGCAAGGACATTGCGCCGCTGAAAGATGCCTACAGCATCGACGAGCTCAAGACCCTGGACGTCGTGCTGACCTGCCAGGGTGGCGACTACACCCACGAGGTGTTCCCGAAGCTGCGTGAAGCGGGCTGGCAAGGTTACTGGATCGACGCGGCCTCGGCCCTGCGCATGCAGGACGATGCGGTGATCATCCTCGACCCGGTCAACCGCAAGGTCATCGATCAGCAACTGGATGCGGGCACCAAGAACTACATCGGCGGCAATTGCACCGTCAGCCTGATGCTGATGGGCCTGGGTGGCCTGTTCGAGGCCGGTCTGGTCGAGTGGATGAACGTCATGACCTATCAGGCTGCCTCCGGCGCCGGCGCGCAGAACATGCGCGAGCTGATCAAGCAGATGGGCACCATCAACGCGTCGGTTGCCGACGATTTGGCCAACCCGGCCAGCGCGATTCTGGACATTGATCGCAAAGTGGCCGAGGCCATGCGCAGCGACGCGTTCCCGACCGAAAACTTCGGCGTGCCACTGGCGGGCAGCCTGATCCCCTGGATCGACAAGGAACTGCCCAACGGTCAGAGCCGTGAAGAATGGAAAGGCCAGGCCGAGACTAACAAAATCCTCGGTCGCTTCAACCGGCCGATTCCGGTCGATGGCATCTGCGTGCGCATTGGTGCGATGCGTTGCCACAGCCAGGCGCTGACCATCAAGCTGAACAAGGACGTGCCGATTGCCGATATCGAAGGGATGATCAGCCAGCACAACCCGTGGGTGAAGCTGGTGCCGAACAACCGCGAGGCCAGCATTCAGGAGCTGAGCCCGACGTCGGTGACCGGCACACTGAACATTCCGGTAGGGCGTCTGCGCAAGTTGAACATGGGTTCGCAATACCTGGGCGCGTTTACCGTGGGCGACCAACTGCTGTGGGGTGCGGCAGAACCTTTGCGTCGCATGCTGCGGATTCTGCTGGAGCGTTGATCCGGCGTTTTGCCAAAGATGAGAAAAACCGCCTCTTGGGGCGGTTTTTTTATGGGATTGGAGAATGGGTACGTAGCCGTTGTCGGTGATGCCTCATGACGCTGCACCGTCGCCACGGTGGGAGATTCTGTGTTGGCTGGCGAACCTCGTTCGGCCGATCATGGCCCGCACCACGCCGACTCCCGCAAGGGCGTGCAAAGCTCATAAAATCTGCGACCGATTTCGTATTCGTGGGAGCCGGCTTGCTGGCGAATGGAGTGTGTCAGTCAGCATCAATGCGTCAGGCCTGGCGTATTCGTCCGATCCCGGCCCGCAGCAAGGGGGCTCCCACATTCAATGTGCGGCGTTCTCGTGTGTGGCGAATGGTATGCCTCTTTAGCAGCAACGCCTTCAGATCACGGTGTATACGCCTCAAACCCTCTCAGCCGGTGGATCGTCCTTGCGCCGGCGCATCAACGTCTGATGTTTCCAGTGATGGCCAAACCGCATCCCCGGCACTTCGATGTGGCGGTGCGTCAACATCGACACCACTACTACCGCCACTCCCACAAACACCAGTAGCAAGTTGTCGTTCAGGGCACTGCCCGTACTCAGATAACGCACCATCGCGCCGGACGCCTCGCTCGGCTTGTCCACCAGCAACGCATACCCGCTGAATTTCGCCGCCACGGTCAGCGCCGTTGCCACGACGAAGATCACTGCGGCATGAGTCAGGTACATCGACAGCCACAATTGCCCCAGCGCCGGAAACGGCCTGAACAGCAACAGCTTCGAAATGAGCCCCGCCTCGTAGGCGAAGATCAGCAGCGCCAGGCAAAACAACAGGCCTAGTTCGAGGGTCAGCGGTTGTTCGCCCTCGGTCATGAGCCCGTAAATCCCTGCCAGCACCGCCACCTCCAACACGGTGGCGATGACTGGCCCCGGGATCGCATCCCGCACCCGGGCATAAATCCGGTAAGTGATCGCGCCTGCAAGAAAACAGGAAACGCCCCACAGCACATTGTGCGGAATCAGACTGAAGTCCTTATACAAGGCGATAAATGCCAGCGCGCATAGCAGTGTGATCAGCTTGCGTGCCAGGCTTGGAAGGGCGAACAGAATCAGTGCGAAGCTCATCCAGATGTAGAACTCGACGCTGATCACCCACGACGGATAGTTGAACGACAGCGCGTTGAAGCCTGGCCACCAGGCTTGGATCAGCAGCAGGTTCGGGAGGATTTCCCTCGGTGCGCGATCGCCGCTGAACGCTGGGTAATTCAACGACAGCCCGCGTTGCTCCAGCACCCACTTCAGGCATTCAAACCCGATAAAGAACAGCAGCACCGCCACATGCATCGGCATTACCCGGCAGGCACGTGTGACCATGAACTCGCCCACCTGCCGAGGGGTATGCAGGTGATCGCTGTAGCGCCGGTAGATCAGAAACCCGCTGAGGGCGAAGAAAAGTCCCGCGAACTGGCTGACATTTCGGAAGAACGTCAGCTCAGTGATGCTGCGTTCTATGTGCGAGTGATGAACGATAAAGGCCAGTGCGCAGAGGCCGCGCAAACTGTCGAGCACGAGAAATCGCTTCATCTGACGGGTCCTTTGTAGATGAATGGAAAGGCCAAAGCGGCAGTGCTGACAGCGCAGATAGCACCTGTCCGGCCACGGAAGCGGCACGGACGACAAACAAAGCAGTGAAGTTACCACCTCGGCGCAGAGGGCCGATGAGCGGGTGGACAGAAGGGCAGGGACGGTACAGTGAGTCGGAGTATGCCCCAGACCTCACGCTAGACACCATACCGCAGGGCATGTCGGTTCGATCAATGCTGAAAAGCCCTAAGCTTAATCCCACTATGTGGGATGCAAATTTACATGTTGAGATATTGATGGGTTGAAGCTTATAGTTCGCCACGCATTCACTCATCAATAACAATCAGGTGAAGCCATGCAGGCGCAATTGATCGCGCTCGATTGGGGAACGACCTCCCTCCGTGCGTACCGACTCGGCGAACACGGCCGGGTCCTGGACCATCGCTCGCTCAGCGCGGGCATCATGCAACTGCCGACGACGCCTCGTTTGATCGCCGGGCAGGCGTGTTCAAACGGTTTCGAACTGGCCTTCGACGAGGCCTGTGGTGATTGGCTGGACGCCGAACCCGATCTGCCGGTGATTGCCTGTGGCATGGTCGGCAGTGCGCAGGGCTGGCGTGAGGCGGCGTATCAGGAAACCCCCGCCAGCGTAGGCGCATTGAGCGATGGCCTGGTGGCCGTGCGCAGCGTGCGTGGGGTCGACGTTCATATCGTGCCTGGCGTGCTGCAGCGCTCGGCACTGCCCAACGTTATGCGCGGCGAAGAAACCCAAGTCCTCGGTGCGCTTGATTCGCTGTCTGCCGACGACGCCCGCGAACCTCTGCTGATCGGCCTGCCCGGCAGCCATTCGAAGTGGGTGAGGGCGGTGGACGGCTGCATCGAACATTTCGATACGTTCATGACGGGCGAGGTGTACGCCGCGTTGTCCAGCCATACCATTCTCGGCCGCACGATGCAGCGCAACGAGGCGTTCGATGCTGCTGCGTTCGACCGTGGCGTGGGCGTGTCCCGTTCGCCAGAAGGCGCGGCGGGCCCCCTGTCGACCATCTTCAGCAGCCGCACGTTGGGCCTGACGGGAGTGCTCAACGGCGCCGCGCAGCCTGATTATTTGTCCGGTCTGTTGATCGGGCACGAAATCGTCGCGCTGACCCACTTGCTGGCGCAGGCCGGCAGACCGCTGCCCTCGGTGGTCCTCATCGGCAGCGGCCCCTTACTCGAACGCTATCGACGCGCATTGAACGCCAATGGCTTCGCCCACGTGACCCTGTCCGAACAGGCCACCGAGCGCGGTTTGTGGCAGGTCGCGGTGCAAGCCGGTCTGATGGATTCCCTTTCTATGGCCGCACAACGGCCCTCCCACGTCGAGAACTGACATGCTCAAACACGCCCTCGCGCGAAACGGTCTGGTTGCAATCCTTCGTGGTCTGCGCCCGGAAGAAGCCCCTGCCATCGGCGATGTCTTGTATGCCGCCGGATTTCGCGTTATCGAAGTCCCGCTCAATTCCCCGCAACCGTACGAAAGTATCCGTCTGCTGCGTCAGCGTTTGCCGGCCGATTGCGTGATCGGTGCCGGTACGGTGCTGACCCCTGAGCAGGTGCGTCAGGTCAAGGCAGCAGGCGGGCAGGTCATCGTCATGCCTCACAGCGATCCTGAGGTGCTGCGGGCAGCCAAGGCTGAAGGCCTGTTATTGGCCCCGGGCGTTGCCACGCCGACCGAAGCCTTCGCCGCGCTGGCCAATGGCGCTGACGTGCTGAAGCTGTTTCCCGCCGAACAAATGGGCCCTGCTGTGGTGAAAGCCTGGCTGGCAGTGCTGCCTGCCGGGACCGTCTTGTTGCCCGTGGGCGGCATTACGCCAGACAACATGAAAATGTTCCTGGACGCGGGAGTACGCGGCTTCGGTCTGGGTTCAGGCCTGTTCAAGCCGGGCATGAGTGCCGATGACGTCGCCGAGCGCGCGAAGGCCTATGTCGCCGCGTGGAATCAGGCCCGTCCGGCGAACGATCAATAACCCGAAGGGATGCTTGCAGCCGTCTCAGACGCGCCGTTGAACAAGCGTCTTCGAACACGCATTTCGAATAAGCATCTTTGAATAAGCATTTTCGAATAAGAGAGAACCGAGATGAAAATCACCAAACTTACGACCTTCATCGTCCCGCCGCGCTGGTGTTTCCTCAAAGTGGAAACCGATGAGGGCGTCACCGGTTGGGGCGAGCCCGTGGTCGAAGGTCGAGCGCACACGGTGGCTGCGGCCGTTGAAGAATTGTCCGACTACTTGATCGGAAAAGACCCGCGCAACATCGAGGACATCTGGACGGTGCTGTACCGCGGCGGTTTCTACCGGGGTGGCGCGATTCACATGAGCGCGCTGGCCGGTATCGATCAGGCGCTGTGGGACATCAAGGGCAAGGCGCTGGGCGTGTCGGTCAGCGATTTGCTGGGCGGTCAGGTGCGCGACAAGATCCGCGTGTATTCGTGGATCGGCGGCGACCGTCCCGCTGATACTGCTCGCGCTGCCCAAGAAGCCGTTTCCCGCGGCTTCACCGCCGTGAAAATGAACGGCACTGAAGAGCTGCAATTCCTCGATACGTTCGAGAAAGTCGATCTGGCGCTGGCCAACGTGGCTGCCGTGCGGGATGCGGTCGGCCCGAACGTCGGCATCGGCGTTGATTTCCATGGCCGGGTGCACAAGCCGATGGCCAAGGTGCTGATGAAGGAACTGGACCCGTACAAGCTGATGTTCATCGAAGAACCGGTGCTCAGCGAAAACTATGAAGCGCTGAAAGAACTGGCCCCGCTGACCAGCACGCCGATTGCCCTCGGCGAGCGGCTGTTCTCCCGTTGGGATTTCAAGCGTGTGCTCAGCGAAGGCTACGTCGACATCATCCAGCCGGATGCGTCCCACGCCGGTGGCATCACCGAAACCCGCAAGATCGCCAACATGGCCGAAGCTTACGACGTGGCCCTGGCCCTGCATTGCCCGCTGGGCCCGATCGCGCTGGCGGCGTGCCTGCAACTGGACGCGGCCTGCTACAACGCGTTCATTCAGGAACAGAGCCTGGGCATCCACTACAACGAGAGCAACGATTTGCTCGATTACATCAAGAATCCCGAAGTCTTCGATTACGACAAGGGCATGGTGAAAATCCCGAACGGCCCGGGCCTGGGCATCGAGATCAACGAGGAATACGTCAAGGAGCGCGCGGCCATCGGTCACCGCTGGCGCAACCCGATCTGGCGTCATGCCGATGGCAGTTTTGCCGAGTGGTGATGGGACCAGGGGTCGACGCTCATCCGAGCCGACCCCATTCGTGAGCAAGCTCACTCCCATGGGCTTTGTGTCTGACGCAAATGTGAACGACGACGCGGATCGCCTGTAGGCGGGAGCAAGTTCACTCCCATGGGTTTTGTGTCTGACACAAATGTGGACGATGACCCGGATCACCTGTGGGTGTGAGCTTGCTCACGAAGACGTACTTATTGGCACCACCCGACTTCCAGACCTCAGACAACCATAAAAAGAGGCACCCCCCATGCGCACACAGACCTTGCCGGAGGCGCGGGCGATCACAGCCACGCCGACCCGCAAACGCTATTTCATCATGGTGCTGCTGTTCATTACGGTGGTGATCAACTACCTCGACCGCAGCAACCTGTCCATCGCTGCACCTGCGCTGACCAGCGAGCTGGGCATCGACCCGGTTCATGTCGGCCTGGTGTTCTCGGCCTTCGGCTGGACCTACGCCGCCATGCAATTGCCCGGTGGCTGGCTGGTGGATCGCGTGCCACCACGCATTCTCTACACCGTCGCGCTGGCGCTGTGGTCGATCGCCACGATTTGTCTTGGCTTTGTCGGCAGCTTCATTGCCCTGTTCGTGTTGCGTATGGCGGTGGGCGCGTTGGAAGCCCCGGCGTACCCGATCAATAGCCGGGTCGTCACCGCGTGGTTTCCAGAAAAGGAACGGGCCACGGCGGTCGGCTTCTACACCTCGGGGCAGTTCGTCGGACTGGCGTTCCTGACCCCGATCCTGGCCTGGCTGCAAGCCACGTTCGGCTGGCACATGGTGTTCGTCGCCACCGGTGGCGTGGGCGTGGTCTGGGCCGTGATTTGGTACATGGTCTATCGCGAGCCTCGCGATTTCAAAGGCGTGAATCAGGGCGAAATCGACCTGATCAAAGAGGGCGGCGGCCTGGTGGACATTGAAACCGACACGTCCAACGCCAAGCGCGGCTTTAGCTGGACGGACCTCGGTATCGTCCTCAGCAAACGCAAACTCTGGGGCATCTATCTCGGGCAGTTCTGCCTCAATTCGACCCTCTGGTTCTTCCTCACCTGGTTCCCGACGTACTTGGTGAAATATCGCGGCATGGACTTCATCAAGTCCGGATTGCTGGCCTCGTTGCCGTTTCTCGCGGCGTTCGTCGGCGTGCTGTGCTCGGGCTTCTTTTCCGACTGGCTGATCCGTCGCGGCCACACCGTGGGTTTCGCGCGCAAACTGCCGATCATCGCAGGCCTGCTGATCTCCACGTCGATCATCGGCGCCAACTACGTCGACTCGACGCCACTGGTCATTGCGTTTCTGGCGCTGGCGTTTTTCGGCAACGGCCTGGCGTCGATCACCTGGTCGCTGGTGTCGACGCTCGCCCCGGCGCGTCTGTTGGGCCTCACCGGCGGCACCTTCAACCTGATCGGCAACCTGTCGGCTATTGCCACCCCCATCGTGATCGGCTTTCTGGCATCCGGGGAGTCGTTCGCACCGGCCATCACCTACATCGCCGTGCTGGCGCTGCTGGGGGCGCTGTCCTACATCCTCCTGGTGGGCAAGGTCGAGCGGATCGAGCTTTAACCCTTGGACTGACCCGCGCGGGCGACGATAATGCCGCCCGCTCTCCGATTCGATAAGGCGCGATATGCACGATTCTTCCGACACCGCAGCCGTTACAGGCAAGGACGCCGCGCCCACCGGCACGCAAACCCTGTTACGCGGGCTGGGCGTGGTACAGGCCGTGGCCAGTGGCGCCCGAGACCTCAAGCAAATTGCCCGGCTGATCGGCACCACCCGCAGCACCACTCACCGCCTCGCCAGTTGCCTGGTGGACGAACGCTACCTGCGCGTGCTGCCGCAGGTGGGGTATGTGTTGGGACCCAAGCTGATCGAACTGGGGTTTCAGGCGCGGGAAGAACTGCCGCTGGCGATGCTGGCGCGGCCGTTTCTCGATGAGTTGTCCGCGCTGACCGGCGACACCGTGCACTTGGCCATACGCGATGGCGATGAAGTGCTGTACCTGCACAAGAATCCCGGGCGCAATGGGCCGGAAATGCGTTCGCGGGTCGGGCATCGCATGCCGCTGGCGCGCACCGGGATCGGCAAAGCGCTGTTGCTGGACAGCCCGGAAAGCGAGTGGCAGCGGCTGTACGATATCAGCCTGCCAGAGGTGTCGAAGCCCGCGCAGTGGCCTGCGCATCAGGAACAGACGTGGGAGCAGGTGCGCGAGCGGATGCGTGAGTATGTGAAGGGCGGCTACGCGTTCGACCTGGAAGACAACGAGCCGTCAATCCGTTGCGTGGCTGCGCCGATTCGCGATGCCAGCAAATACATCGTCGCCGGGATCAGCATTGCCAGCACCGTGCCGTACATGCCGTTGGAAAAAATGGCCGAGCTGGCGCCAATGATCAAGGAAGTGGCGGCGCGCTTGTCGGCGGAGTTGGGTGGGTGACCGATCTGTCTGACGAAACGCCTCACCGGTAGGCGTGAGCTTGCTCGCGATTGCGGCCTTCCATTGGCCTCAATAAGCGGCTGTTACACCGCTATCGCGAGCAAGCTCGCTCCTGCAGTGATCGGGTCGTATGATCGTTCCCACGCAGCGCCCGGGGAACGATCATGTGGAGCGTCACGCCTTCAACGTCGCCATATCAATCACAAAACGATATTTGATGTCGCCTGCAATCATGCGGCTGTACGCCTCGTTGATGTTCTTGATGTCGAGCATCTCGATGTCGCAGCTGATGCCATGCTCGGCACAGAAATCCAGCACCTCCTGAGTCTCCGCGATCCCGCCGATCAACGAACCGGCCAGTACGCGACGCTTCATCACCAGATTGGCAGTATGCAGCGCCGGGTCCACCGGCTCGATCAGACCCACCAGAATGTGCACGCCGTCGAAACGCAGGGTTTCCAGGTAGGGGTTAAGGTCGTGCTGCACCGGGATGGTGTCCAGCAGGAAGTCAAAGTGACCTGCCGCCGCCTTCATCTGCTCGGCGTCGGTGGACACGATGACATGGTCCGCGCCCTGACGACGTGCTTCTTCCGCCTTGCTCGCCGAACGGGTGAACAGCGTGACTTCCGCGCCCATGGCCTTGGCGAACTTGATACCCATGTGGCCCAGGCCGCCCATGCCCAGCACGCCCACCTTGTCGCCCGCCTTGACGCCGTAATGCTTGAGCGGCGAGTAGGTGGTAATGCCCGCGCAGAGAATCGGCGCGGCGGCGGCCGGGTTCAGCGTCTCGGGAATGCGCACGACGAAGTGCTCGCTGACCACGATGCTGCTGGAGTAGCCGCCCATGGTGTTGCTACCGTCGACGCGGTCCGGCGTGGCGTAGGTCAGGGTCGGGCCTTCCAGGCAATACTGCTCAAGGTCCGCCGCGCAGGCTTCGCAGTGGCGGCAGGAGTCGACCATGCAACCGACACCGACCAGATCACCGACTTTGTGCTTTGTCACATTGGCACCGACTTCGGTGACCTTGCCGACGATTTCGTGGCCGGGCATCAGCGGGTACACCGCGATGCCCCATTCATTGCGCGCCTGGTGAATATCGGAATGACAAACGCCGCAGTACAGAATCTCGATAGCCACATCGTCCGCACGCGGGCTGCGGCGGTTGAAGGTCATGGGGGCGAGGGGAGTGGTGGCCGACTGAGCGGCGTAACCAATGGCTGTGTACATGAGAAACCTCGCAAAAAACGATGACAGTTGAGGCCGTGTATTCTGGGCAACCAAGCCGCCAGCAGCCATGACCATTCCTACGTGTGTCATGCACAATCCTCCGGAGATTCATCCGCAGGGGCTGCTTTGCACCGCAGATCTGCGATGATCGCACTGTCTAATCCTCTGTCCGGTTGCCCATGTCACTGACTCTCCATTCCGACGCCAACACCCCGTTGGTGTCCCTGATCAAATCCCTGACCACGCGCCCCGGTTTCGTCGACACCCTCGTCCCCGGCGTGCAGGCGATGTCCTGGAATGACTACGTCGCCAGCAGTCCGCAGATTTATGAGCCGAGCCTGGTGATCATCGCTCAGGGCAGCAAGCTCGCCCGCCTCGGGTCGCGAACGCTGGAATATGGCGCGGGCCACTATCTAGTGCAGGCGCTGTCGGTGCCGTTCATGTGCGAGACCTTCGCTACCGAGGACGAGCCGATGTATGGCATTGCGGTGTCGATCGACCGCGCGGTCTTGAGCGAACTGGTGCAGGCCATGGGCCAGGCGCCGGGCGTGATGGTCAAGGCGCAGACTCCCGAGTCGATGAGCTCGGCCGAGCTGGACGCGTCGATGCGCGAGAGCGTCGAGCGTTTGTTGCGCTGCCTGCATGACCCGCAGGACGCTCAGGTGATGGGCGCGGCGCGGGTGAGGGAGGTTTTATACGCGGCGCTGCGGGGGCCTCAGGCGGGTGTATTGCGGGCACTGGTCGAACAGCAGGGGCATTTCGCTCGGATCGCTGCAGCGTTGCAGTACCTGCGCGATCACTACAACGAAGCGTTGAGCGTCGATGAACTCGCCCGTCGCGCCAACATGAGTGCTTCGACCTTTCACGAGCATTTCAAACGCAGCACCATGCTCTCGCCGGTGCAGTACCTCAAGCGCCTGCGGTTGCTGAAGGCTCAACAAATGCTCATCGGCGAGGGCCTGGGTGTGGCGCAGGTGGCGCACAAGGTGGGGTATCAAAGCACGTCGCAATTCAGCCGCGAATACAAACGTTACTTCGAACGCAATCCGGGAGAAGAGGGGGCGCTGCTGAGGATTCCGGCGTAACGCCTTGCTGTTGACGCACTTATGTAGGAGCGAATTCATTCGCGAGACGATTGTTCAGGCGATAGGGATGCGTCGTCTGTGCTGGTGCACCGCAAATGAATCCGCTCCCACCGGCTTGGGGCAGTCCGCTGAGCCGGTGAGATTTCGTAGCCCACAAGAAAGGCGCCATGATCGGCGCCTTTCTCTTACAGCTTGAAGTTTGCCGCTGCTTTTACATGTTCGGGTACGTTGGCCCACCCGCACCTTCCGGCGTGACCCACGTGATGTTCTGCGAAGGGTCCTTGATGTCGCAGGTCTTGCAGTGTACGCAGTTCTGGGCGTTGATCTGGAAGCGCTTGGCGCCGTCTTCCTGGGTCACGACTTCGTACACGCCCGCCGGGCAGTAGCGCTGCGCAGGCTCGTCATATTTCGGCAAGTTGACGTTGATCGGGATGCTCGGGTCCTTCAGCTTCAGGTGGCACGGCTGCTCTTCTTCGTGGTTGGTACCCGAGATGAACACCGAACTCAGCTTGTCGAAGCTCAGCTTGCCGTCCGGTTTGGGGTAGTCGATCTTCTTCGAGTCGGCGGCCAGCTTCATGCACGCATAGTCGGGCTTGTTGTCATGCAGCGTGAGCGGGATCTTGCCGCCGAAAATGTTTTGATCGATGAAATTGAAGGCGCCGCCCAGAATCGGGCCGAACTTGTGGATTGCTGCGCCGAAGTTGCGGCTGGCGAACAGCTCTTCGTGCAGCCAACTGCCCTTGAACGCCTCGACGTAAGTGTTCAGCGCATCGCCGCCTTCATTGCCGGCGAACAAGGCATCCGCCACGGATTCCGCCGCGAGCATGCCGGATTTCATGGCGGTGTGGCTGCCTTTGATCTTGGCGAAGTTCAGGGTGCCGAGATCGCATCCAATGAGCGCGCCGCCCGGGAAAACCATTTTCGGCAACGAGTTCAGGCCACCTTTGCAGATTGCGCGGGCGCCGTAACTCACGCGCTTGCCGCCTTCCAGATACTGCTTGAGGATCGGGTGATGCTTCAGGCGCTGGAATTCGTCGAACGGCGACAGGAACGGGTTGGCATAGGACAAATCGACGATCAGGCCAACGACCACCTGATTGTTTTCCAGGTGATAGAGGAAGGAGCCGCCCGTGTTCTCGGTGCCCATCACGTCCAGCGGCCAGCCGGCGGTGTGCACCACCAGACCTTGCTGGTGCTTGGCCGGGTCGATTTCCCAGATTTCTTTCAGGCCGATGCCGTAATGCTGGGCGTCGGCTTCACTGTCCAGATTGAACCGTTTGATCAGTTGCTTGCCAATGTGACCACGGCAGCCTTCGGCGAACAGTGTGTACTTGCCGCGCAGTTCCATGCCGGGGGTGTACATGCCTTCTTTGGGGTTGCCTTCGCGGTCAACGCCCATGTCGCCAGTGAGAATCCCGCGCACCACGCCGTTCTCGTCGATCAGCGCTTCCTGAGCGGCGAAGCCCGGGTAGATCTCGACGCCCAGGTTTTCCGCCTGCTGCGCGAGCCAGCGGCACAGGTTACCGAGGGAGATGATGTAGTTGCCTTCGTTGTGCATGGTCTTGGGCACGAAGGCGCCGGGGACTTTGGTACCGGCTTCGGCACTGGTCAGCACATAAATGTCATCGCCTTTGACCGGCGTGTTCAGCGGCGCGCCGAGCTCTTTCCAGTCCGGGAATAGCTCGTTCAGCGCGCGAGGTTCGAACACGGCACCGGACAGAATGTGGGCACCCACTTCGGAGCCTTTTTCGACGACGCACACGCTGATTTCCTGACCAGCGTCGGCGGCCTTCTGTTTCAGACGGCATGCGGCGGACAGTCCGGCTGGCCCGGCTCCGACGATCACGACGTCGAATTCCATAAATTCGCGTTCCACTGGCTATCTCCTGATCAAAGGCTCAACGGTATTTTTTATAGGTCGTTGCGGATTAGCGCCCGTAGGGATGTCATTCGGGCATCATCTTTAAAGGGGCGCATTATATCTACACCACCTTGCGGGTCCAATACAAACGTTTGTTTGAATCAGCTGAAACCCTGATAAAACATAGGGAGACGGCTTGTGACTGGCGTTTTTGTCGTATTGACCGAAATAGGCGTTCCGGTCAAGATACGGGCGGTTTTGCGCTCGCCGTAGGCTGACCGTCGGTAACGAACGCCTCTGAAAGCAGTGTGAGTGCCGTGCAACGGGAACGCGCCCTCGCCGGGAATCGACAGGCGGGGTGCAGTTTACACGCCCGGTCTGCCCGTGACGTGGTCTGAGGGGGAGACATCAGCGTTTTTTGCTGAACTCACCGTTAAGTAACGACGAATACGCTGTTTTCAAAGGTGTTCTTTACACTGACGTGTACCCATCGCCGGGCCGGGCCTGGCGATTTCTTTTCACCGGAGAGTAACGAGGAATCCATGAAGGTTCTTGTAGCTGTCAAACGAGTGGTCGACTACAACGTCAAGGTTCGCGTCAAAGCGGACAACTCCGGCGTCGATCTCGCTAACGTCAAAATGTCGATGAACCCCTTCTGCGAAATCGCTGTAGAAGAAGCCGTTCGCTTGAAAGAGAAGGGCGTCGCGACCGAGATCGTCGTCGTTTCCATTGGTCCGACCACCGCGCAGGAGCAACTGCGTACTGCCCTGGCACTGGGTGCCGATCGCGCCATTCTCGTGGAATCTGCTGACGAGTTGACCTCCCTGGCAGTCGCCAAATTGCTGAAAGCGGTCGTTGATAAAGAGCAGCCGCAACTGGTCATCCTCGGCAAGCAGGCCATTGACAGCGACAACAACCAGACCGGCCAGATGCTGGCAGCCCTGAGCGGTTATGCCCAAGGCACCTTCGCTTCCAAGGTCGAAATTTCCGGCGATAGCGTCAACGTCACTCGCGAAATCGACGCCGGTGCGCAAACTGTTTCCCTGAAGCTCCCGGCCATCGTCACCACCGACCTGCGCCTGAATGAGCCGCGCTACGCGTCGCTGCCTAACATCATGAAGGCCAAGAAGAAGCCGCTCGAAGTGCTGACCCCTGATGCGTTGGGTGTGTCCACGTCCTCCACCAACAAGACCTTGAAAGTCGAAGCCCCGGCGGCTCGCAGCGCTGGCATCAAGGTCAAGTCGGTCGCAGAACTGGTCGAGAAACTGAAAAACGAAGCGAAGGTGATCTGATGCCTATTCTCGTAATCGCTGAGCACGAAAACGGCGCCATCGCGCCTGCCGCGCTGAACACCGTTGCCGCTGCTGCCAAGATTGGTGGCGACATTCACTTGCTGGTCGCAGGCCAGAACGTAGGCGCAGTCGGTGAAGCCGCCGCGAAAATCGCTGGCGTGAGCAAAGTCCTGGTTGCCGACAACGCAGCCTATGCCCACCAACTGCCAGAAAACGTTGCCCCGCTGGTCGCCGAGCTTGCTTCCGGTTACAGCCACGTACTGGCCGCTGCCACCTCGAACGGCAAGAACATTCTCCCGCGCGTGGCTGCACAGCTGGACGTCGACCAGATCTCCGAGATCATCTCGGTTGAATCGGCTGACACCTTCAAGCGCCCGATCTACGCCGGTAACGCCATTGCCACCGTTCAGTCGTCGGCGGCCATCAAGGTCATCACCGTTCGTGCTACCGGTTTCGACGCGGTGTCGGCTGAAGGCGGTTCTGCCGCTGTTGAAGCAGTCAGCGCTGCTCACGACGCAGGCAAATCGTCCTTTGTCAGCGAAGAGCTGGCCAAGTCCGACCGTCCTGAGCTGACCGCTGCCAAAATCGTCGTTTCCGGCGGTCGTGGCATGCAGAACGGCGACAACTTCAAACACCTGTACGCGCTGGCCGACAAGCTGGGCGCTGCCGTCGGTGCGTCCCGCGCAGCCGTCGACGCTGGTTTCGTGCCGAACGACATGCAGGTCGGTCAGACCGGCAAGATCGTTGCGCCACAGCTGTACATCGCCGTCGGTATCTCCGGCGCGATCCAGCACCTGGCCGGCATGAAAGACTCCAAAGTGATCGTTGCGATCAACAAGGACGAAGAAGCGCCGATCTTCCAGGTGGCCGACTACGGTCTGGTCGCTGACCTGTTCGAAGCGGTACCCGAGTTGGAGAAGCTGGTCTAATTCAGCCGCTTGACTTATAAAGAGAACCCGCTCGTTTCGGGGGTGTTGGAAAGCGTTGAGCATCGAGAACCGTCGATGAAATACGCCTTTCACAGCCTTGAATGAGCGGGTTTTTTATTGGATCGAAAAAAGGACGTTGCCATGTCGTTGCCGAAGCGGGCGTTGACGTCGCTGGTCGCAGGGTTATTGCTGGTGCCACCGCTGGTCGCTCAGGCGGCGGGCAAATGCGAGCGCCTGATCGTGACCGGCAGCCCGGATGCCCCTCCTTATTTATGGCGCGACCCGCAAGATCCCAAACATCTGATGGGGGCCAATGCGGATTTGCTCAAGGACGCGGCGAGTCGGATCGGTATCAAGGTCGAGTTGCTGTACGCGGGCAAGCGCAGTCAGGCACTGGAAGAAGTCCGCACCGGACGCATGGATCTGTTGGCCGACACGCCGCTGAACGCCAGCGAGCTCGAATCGCTGGATTTCATCCACCCGGCGATCACGCAAAACGAAATACTGGTCTGGACCCGGTCAGGGCATGCGCAGCCCTTCAACTCGCTGGCGGATCTGCATGATCATTCGGGGGCTATTTCCGAAAAAACCCGGATCACTGCCGGATTCGACCTCGCGGTCAAAGAGCATTTGACCCTTGAAAAACAGCCGAACCTGACCCAGACGTTTCAGAAGCTGATGTTAGGCCAGGTCGAATTCGTGCTAGCGGGTCGCTATGCAGGCATGGCGCTGACCCAGACATTGGGCATGGCCAAGGATATACAGGCCCAGCCGCTGCCCCTTGACAGGCCGGGGCTGTACCTCGCGCTATCGTTTAACTCCGCCTGCAATGAGCCGTGGTTGCGCGGACAGCTGGCGAAAAAAATGACAGAATTGGCCGCTTCGGGCCGCTCCGCAGACGCCATTTCCCGCAATCTGGACGTGTGGAAAGCACAGCTGCAACAGCCCACCAGCACCGCAAATCAGTAGGAATGTTTTTTTGAGCGTTTTTTTGAAGATTCGACCTTTACTCGCGGCCGCGGCCATCACTTCCCTTTTCGGCTGCGCCAACGACCCCGTCCCCGCGGAACAATTGAAACTTACCGAGCAGGCCGTTGCTCAAGCGGCAGCCGTAGGCGCGACTGACGAAGAGCCGGAGATGGCCAGCGCCCAGCGGAAGCTGGCTCAGGCGCAGGCCGACATCTCGGACAAATCCTACAAGCAAGCCCGCATGCAGGCTGAACAGGCTGAGCTGGATGCGCGGCTCGCCGAAGCCCGGGTGCTCACCGAAAAGAGTAACGAGCAACTGACCCAAGTGAACACACGACTGGATCGCCTGCGCAAACAGCTGGGGGCTGCCCAATGAATGGCTTTCCGCGGGTGCTGAGTGTTTGCCTATTGGTTGGCAGTGCCGGTTTGTACGGCTGCGCCGGTCATCAAAACAGCGAGAGCGCGCTGCAACGTGCCAACGCCGATTTTCAGAACGTGAAAAGTGATACCAATGTGCTGCGCAGCGCGCCAAAGGATGTGATTCGGGCAGGCGAGTTGCTGGCCCGTGCTGAACGTCTGTCCAGTTACATCGGCAGTTCCGACGACGTCAGTCATTACGCTTACTTGAGCAGCCGCTACAGCGCGATCGCGGCCGAACATAGCCAGCTCCTGCTCAACCAGGAAAAACTGGCCCGTCTTGAGCTGGAACGCCAGCGTCTGCAATTGGCGTTACGTGAAGCGAAACTGTCGGGCGCGCAGCAACAGGGCAAGTGGGCTGAGGATCAGGTCATCAGCCTGTCGACCCGGCAAAATGAGCGCGGGCTGGTGATGACCCTGGGCGACATGTTATTCGACACCGGTCGCGCCGAACTGAAAAGCTCGGCCAATCGCACGGTGCTGAAGGTCGTGCAGTTTCTTCAGTTCAATCCGAAGCGCGTGGTGCGGATCGAGGGCTACACCGACAGTACCGGTGACGCCCAGGAGAACCTTCAGCTTTCCCGTGAACGGGCGCAGGCCGTTGCCGATGTACTCTCGGACCTTGGCGTCGAGGATGAGCGAATTCGGGTGGAAGGGTACGGCGATCAGTTTCCGGTCGATGTGAACAGTTCTGAGCAGGGCCGAGCGCAAAACCGGCGCGTTGAAATCGTTTTCTCGGACGAAAAAGGCACGCTCAGTCCAGCACGCTGATGCATAGGCGTGATAGCGGCCAATTCGGACACAAAATTCGGACGGGTTTGCGAAATTAAAGCCGCTCATTTGGCGTATACGGCGCATGATGATTCTCAACACACCGAGCATTCGCTAGCCGAAAGGTGAACTGTCCCCGTACACTTCGGAACTGTGTGGGTAGCTTGCGCGATTCGTTGCCAGGATCATTGAGGGCAGCGATCACAAACGTGAAATCGAGGGACGCGAAATGACCAATCTCCTGCTGTATCAGCGTATTGCCCAGCAGTTGGCGGAAGACATTCGGCGCGGCGTTTACCAGCCCGGCGAGCGCGTGCCCTCGGTTCGAAAGATGAGCTCCCAGCTCAATGTGAGCCATGCCACGGTGTTACAGGCGTACGCCAATCTCGAGGATCAAGGGCTGATTCGCGCCCGGCCACAATCCGGTTATTACGTTCATCAGACCCCAGCGCTAACGGCTCCGACCCCTGATATTGCCAGGGTCGAGCGGCCAGGTCTGGTCACGCGGGCCAGCATCATTCAGCAAGTACTGGTGGAAGCGCGTCGTGAGGGGGTATACGCCTTCGGCGCAGCCGTGCCTCACATCGATTATCTGCCGCTGCGCGCCCTGCATCAGCAATTGGCCAAGGTCACGCGCTTTCAGAGCCCTCGCGCCTTCAATTACATGTTCAGCCCCGGTTTCGAGCCGCTGCGGCGGCAGGTCGCGATTCGCATGCGTGATGCCGGCGTGGTCGTCGATCCATCTGAGGTGGTGATTACCCATGGCTGTGTCGACGCGCTGCAGATGTCGCTGCGGGTGCTGACTAGCCCTGGCGACCTCATTGCAGCCGAATCGCCGACCTATTACGGGCTGCTGCAACTGGCGGATTTGCTGGGCTTGAAGGTCATCGAGATCCCCAGTGACCCGAATACTGGTATTAGCCTGGAAGCCCTGCAATTGGCGGCGAATCAGTGGTCGATCAAAGCGCTGGTGATGACCTCGCGCCTGAGCAACCCGCTCGGTAGCACGATGCCGGAAGAGCGGCAGAAACACCTGCTGCGCCTGGCGTCTGACTTCGACATTCAGATCATCGAAGACGACATCTACGGCGAACTAATGTACGAGCAAAACAAGACCAGGGCGCTCAAGGCATTTGACCGACTGGGGCATGTGATTTACTGCTCCAGCTTCTCCAAGACCCTGTCGCCGGGCGTGCGGATAGGCTGGATGATCGCCGGCAAATACCAGGCGGAAATTCAGCGGCTACAGACGTTCAGCACCCATTCGGCCTGCAGCGTGACGCAGATGGCAGTGGCTTCCTATCTGGAGAATGGCGGTTATGACCGTCATTTGCGCTACATCCGCCAGGAGCACCGAAAAAATCTCAGCGCTTTTCAGCTTGCCGTGCAGCAGATGTTTCCCGAAGGCACACAAATCAGTCGGCCTGCGGGGGGATTTATCCTGTGGATCAGTTTGCCGGGTCGGGTCAACACGCAGGAATTGCATGTAAGGGCGCTGGAACAGGGCATCAGCATTGCGCCGGGGCTGATCTTCAGTAACACAGAGCAATTCAATCACTGCATTCGCCTCAACTGCGGCCTGCCCTGGAATCGCGAAGCGGAGAGGGCGCTGATGACCGTGGGAATGCTTGCTAAACAGCTGTGTGAGGACGCCGGTCAGGCGTGGTGAACGCGTCGCGGTTTTACATTTTCCGCTGATTTATAGGTCGCATTGGCAGGGCCTTCACTTGTCACCTGCCTTGCAAAGGGCCAGCATATGGCTTCTGCCTGGTTAACTGCCGATTGATTATGAATTCACTGCGTTGTATCGGTTTGCTGATGTTGGTGTTGCTCAGTGCCTGTGACGCTGACAAAACTCCGCCACCGCCGCCGAAAGTTGCCGCTCAGACACCCGTTGCTGCTCCTGAGACCCAAGCGCCTGCGCCCGCAGCTGCGCAGGTACCGCCCGCCGCAACGGAGCCTGCGAGCGAGATTGCAAAACCCCCCGTGCCGGTCCATGAGTTGAAGCCTAACGTGGGCGTCGTGCCGGTCGTTGCGGCCAGCAAGCCTGATTCCGGCACGTCAGCCACGGCCGCCAGAATCGCCACGCCTAGCAAGGCCGCCGCCGTCGAGCAGAAGACGCCCAGCGTCAATGCCAAATCCGCCAAGGTTAAAGCGGATAACGCCGAGATTGCCAATCGCGCGCCCGTGGCAAGCAAGAGCAAGTCACCTGCCCAAGTCGTCAAAGACACGCGTTTGCCCAAGGCCGCTCTGGACCTTAGCCTGCCTCCCGACATGGTCAAACAGCTTACGCCGCCACCCAGCGTGATCACTGCGGCGACCAAGCCGAAAGCGCCGTCTGGCGGGGCTAAGCCGATCCTTCCCAAGATGTTTCCCGACACAAACAGCGACCCGGACTTTCAGCTTCAGGGCCGTTTGTTGAGCAATGAAATGCAACTTCAGTTGCGCAACGAATCGCGCAAGGAAGTGGAGGGCGCTGCGCTGGATTTCAAATTCAAGCAGTGACGCCACCAAACGGGCATTCCCCTTGAGCGTTTTCAAACGAACGTTTTAGCGTTTAAGATCCCATCACATTCACTGCCCCTTGTGAGGATGTTTCCAATGGAGTGCCGTCCGGGCTGTGGTGCGTGTTGCATCGCGCCTTCTATTTCATCACCGATTCCAGGTATGCCGCAGGGCAAACCCGCTGGCGAACGTTGTGTCCAGCTGTCGGTCGACATGCTGTGCCTGATTTTCGGGCAGCCCGAGCGGCCTGCGGTGTGCAGCCGATTCATGGCGGATCCGGACGTGTGTGGCGGCGATTCCGAAGAAGCTGTGCGCCTGATCGGCTGGTGGGAACACGCCACTTCGGTCGCGTGAGGCGCAGTGAATGTAGCAATCGCAGTGCACGAGGCTGAATGCACCTGAACGACAGACAATAAGGAATAACAATATGGGTTCGCTGTACCGGATCGCACTCGGGCTTGGCATGACTGTGCTGGTTACAGGCATGGCGCAGGCTGAAGACTGGAAGGTCGCCAAGCAAGAAGACGGCATCAAAGTGTCGCTCAGTGAAGTGCCAGGCTCTCAGTACAAGGCCTATCAAGGCGTTGCCATCATCAAAGCCAGCGTCGCCAAGTTGCGCAGCCTTCAAGAGGACGTTACTGGCGCGTGTGCATGGGTGCATGAGTGCAAATCGCAAAAGATCCTCAAGCATGAAGGCGACAAAACCTGGACCTACACTCAGTTCAATACCCCTTGGCCCGTGACTCCTCGTGACTCCGTGCTGCAAATCACGACCGTGGAGGGCGCTGATGGCTCGCTTACGCGAAACCTGTTGGGACAGCCTGATTACATCCCCGAAGAAAAAGGTTTTGTACGGGTAGCTCAAGTTGAAGGCTTCTGGAGAATGGTCCCTAAAGGCCCGAATGAAACAGAAGTTACCTATCAGGTGCACACCGAGCCGGGTGGCAGTGTGCCGTCTTGGCTGGCCAACAAATTCGTTGTGGATGCGCCGTTCAATACGTTGAAGGCGCTACGTGAGCGGGCGGCGAAGTAGGCCTGCAACCCGTACAGTTTTTCCCAGATGCAAAAAAGGCTGCCACTGGCAGCCTTTTTTATGGAGTGTTGCTTGCTGATGTTTCGTGTTTATTTACGGTCGGCCAGGGCAACAATGTCGCGAGAGACTTCACCGGTGTACAGCTGACGCGGACGGCCAATCTTGTACGGGCTGGAAAGCATTTCCTTCCAGTGGGAGATCCAGCCGACGGTACGTGCCAGGGCGAAAATCACAGTGAACATGCTGGTTGGAATGCCGATCGCCTTCAGGATGATGCCTGAGTAGAAGTCGACGTTCGGGTACAGCGAGCGCTCGATGAAGTACGGATCGGTGAGGGCAATCTCTTCGAGGCGCATGGCCAGTTCCAGCTGCGGGTCATTGGTGATGCCCAGCTCGCGCAGGACTTCATCGCAGGTCTGTTTCATCACGGTGGCGCGCGGGTCGCGGTTTTTATAAACGCGGTGACCGAAGCCCATGAGTTTGAACGGGTCGTTCTTGTCCTTGGCCTTGGCGATGAAGGTGTCGATGTTCGAGACATCACCGATTTCATCGAGCATGGTCAGCACGGCTTCGTTTGCACCGCCGTGAGCAGGGCCCCACAGTGCCGCGATACCGGCAGCGATACAGGCGAACGGGTTAGCCCCCGAAGACCCGGCCATGCGGACCGTCGAAGTCGAAGCGTTCTGTTCGTGATCGGCGTGGAGGATGAAGATCCGGTCCATGGCCTTGGCCAGCGTCGGGCTGATCGGTTTGATCTCGCACGGCGTGTTGAACATCATGTGCAGGAAGTTTTCCGCGTAGCTCAGGTCGTTGCGCGGGTACATCATGGGCTGGCCCATGGAGTACTTGTAGACCATGGCGGCCAGGGTCGGCATCTTCGCCACCAGGCGGATGGCGGAGATCTCGCGGTGTTGCGGGTTATTGATGTCCAGCGAGTCGTGGTAGAAAGCCGACAGGGCACCAACCACGCCGCACATGACAGCCATCGGGTGAGCGTCCCGACGGAAACCGTTGAAGAAGGTTTTCAGCTGCTCGTGCACCATGGTGTGGTTCTTCACGGTGACGACGAATTGGGCTTTTTGCTCGGCGGTTGGCAGTTCGCCATTAAGCAGCAGGTAGCACGTTTCCAGGTAGTCCGACTGCTCGGCCAACTGCTCGATCGGGTAGCCACGGTGCAACAGAATGCCGTTGTCACCGTCGATGTAGGTGATCTTGGATTCGCATGAGGCGGTCGACATGAAGCCTGGGTCGAATGTGAAGCGTCCGGTGGCGGTCAGGCCGCGTACGTCGATTACATCGGGACCAACGGTGCCGGTCAGAATGGGCAGCTCGACGGGGGCTGCGCCCTCGATGATCAACTGCGCTTTTTTGTCAGCCATGTGGCCTCCTATTAATGCTTCAAATCATCAGACAGGCCCCCCACGCAGGGCCCGCATCACTATAGTGAGATAAATTCTAAAGTCAATTTGCCAAAAGCGTTGTGGCAGAAGGCTTTAACCTGAGGTTTTCCGCGAATTTCCCTGCCATTTACGCCTTTTATCGCGCTAAAGCAATCCGCCATTAGGGGCGGGTCTGTGCGTTGTCATTAGTGGGCTAACTGTCTATACTCGGCACCCGACCGCCAGGGGCTTGCAGGCCCGTTTTTCTGGGTGTCGTCACTTCCTGGGTAGTGGGTACCTGACCAGTGCACTTCCCAACAACTTGCCCTGATTGTTAGGGGCTCTTCAGTGTGAAAAAAAGCCGTGAATAGCCAACGACCTGTAAACCTAGACCTAAGGACCATCAAACTCCCCATCACTGCGATTACGTCGATCCTTCATCGCATCTCCGGCATCATTCTCTTCGTCGGCCTTGCCTTCATGCTGTACGCATTGAGCAAGTCGCTGGGTTCAGAAGAGGGTTTCGCCGACGTGAAGGCATCCTTGACCAGTCCTCTGGCCAAGTTCATCGCGTGGGGGCTTCTGTCTTCCCTGTTGTATCACCTGGTAGCGGGTGTTCGTCACCTGATCATGGATACGGGTGTCGGTGAGACACTGGAAGGCGGAAAGCTGGGCTCGAAAATCGTCATCGCCATTTCCGTGGTGCTGATCGTTCTGGCGGGAGTTTGGATATGGTAACCAGCGTTACGAACCTGTCTCGTTCGGGCCTCTACGACTGGATGGCGCAGCGCGTCTCCGCTGTAGTGCTCGCGGCTTATTTCATTTTCCTGATTGGATACCTGGTCGCGCACCCTGGCATGGACTATGCCACGTGGCACGGTCTGTTCTCCCATAACGGAATGCGCATCTTCAGCCTGTTGGCGCTGGTTGCCCTGGGCGCGCACGCCTGGGTCGGCATGTGGACCATCGCGACCGACTACCTGACTCCCATGAGTTTCGGCAAGTCCGCACTGGCTGTGCGTTTCCTGTTCCAGGCAGTGTGCGGCATCGTGATGTTCGCGTACTTCGTCTGGGGTGTGCAGATTCTTTGGGGTATCTGATTCATGGCTAACATCAATACACTTTCATTCGACGCCATCATCATTGGCGGCGGCGGTGCGGGCATGCGCGCAGCGCTGCAACTGGCTCAGGGTGGCCACAAGACCGCTGTCGTGACCAAGGTCTTCCCAACCCGTTCGCACACCGTATCTGCACAAGGCGGTATCACGTGCGCCATCGCGTCGGCCGACCCGAACGATGACTGGCGCTGGCACATGTACGACACCGTCAAGGGATCCGACTACATCGGTGACCAGGACGCTATCGAATACATGTGTCAGGAAGGCCCGGCTGCGGTGTTCGAGCTTGACCACATGGGCCTGCCGTTCTCCCGGACCGAAACCGGTCGTATCTACCAGCGTCCTTTCGGTGGTCAGTCGAAAGATTTCGGTAAAGGCGGGCAGGCTGCTCGTACATGCGCAGCGTCCGACCGTACTGGTCACGCACTGCTGCATACCTTGTATCAGGGCAACCTGAAGGCAGGCACTACGTTCCTGAACGAATACTACGCAGTCGATCTGGTGAAGAACGCCGACGGCGCATTCGTGGGCGTGATTGCCATCTGCATCGAAACCGGCGAAACCATGTACATCAAGGCCAAGGCCACTGTACTGGCCACCGGCGGCGCGGGTCGTATCTATGCTTCCACTACCAACGCCCTGATCAACACCGGTGACGGTATCGGCATGGCGCTGCGTGCAGGCGTGCCGGTCCAGGACATCGAAATGTGGCAGTTTCACCCAACCGGCATTGCTGGCGCAGGTGTACTGGTCACAGAGGGTTGCCGTGGTGAAGGCGGCTACCTGATCAACAAGCACGGCGAGCGCTTCATGGAGCGCTATGCGCCGAATGCGAAAGACCTTGCCGGTCGCGATGTTGTTGCCCGCTCGATGGTGAAAGAAATCATTGCCGGTAACGGCTGTGGCCCTAACGGGGACCACGTTATGCTGAAGCTGGACCACCTCGGCGAGGAAGTCCTGCACAGTCGTCTGCCAGGTATTTGCGAGCTGTCCAAGACATTCGCTCACGTTGACCCGGTTGTCGCGCCAGTACCTGTCGTTCCGACTTGCCACTACATGATGGGCGGCGTTGCCACCAACATTCACGGTCAGGCCATGACCATGGACGCCGAAGGCAACGACCAGATCATTCCGGGTCTGTTCGCGGTCGGTGAAGTCGCATGCGTATCGGTTCACGGCGCCAACCGTCTGGGCGGCAACTCGCTGCTCGACCTGGTGGTGTTCGGTCGCGCTGCCGGTCTGCACCTGGAGAAGGCGTTGACCGATGGCATCGAATACGACGACGCCACTCAGGCTGACATCGACGCTGCACTGTCGCGCCTGAATGCACTGAACAGCCGCACAGACGGTGAAGACGTTGCCACCCTGCGTCGCGAGCTGCAGAGCTGCATGCAGAACTATTTCGGTGTATTCCGTACTGGCGAATACATGAAGAAAGGCATCGAGCAACTGGCTGACCTGCGCGCGCGCATCGCCAACGTGAAGATCAACGACAAATCCCAGGGCTTCAACACCGCGCGTATCGAGGCGTTGGAACTGCAAAACCTGCTGGAAGTCGCAGAAGCGACGGCAGTGGCCGCCGACACGCGTACCGAGTCCCGCGGCGCACACGCCCGTGAAGACTACGAAGATCGTGATGACGTGAACTGGCTGTGCCACACCCTGTACTACCCGGGTGAAAAGCGGGTGGCCAAACGTGCAGTCAACTTTGCGCCGAAGACCGTTCCGGCGTTCGAACCAAAAGTACGGACTTACTAAGGTGGCCGCTATGTTGAAAGTCGAAGTGTACCGTTACAACCCCGACAGCGACTCGGCACCCAAAACCCAGGTGTTCGACGTTGATACCGGTGGCAAAGACTTGATGGTGCTGGACGTGCTGGCACTGATCAAAGAGCAGGACGAAGGTTTCTCGTACCGTCGTTCCTGCCGTGAAGGCGTTTGCGGTTCCGACGGCATGAACATCAACGGCAAGAACGGCCTGGCGTGCATCACGCCGCTGTCTTCCGTGGTGAAGAACAACAAGCTGGTGGTGCGTCCGCTCCCTGGCTTGCCGGTCATCCGTGACCTGGTCGTCGACATGAGCATCTTCTACAAGCAATACGAGAAGGTGAAGCCATTCCTGCAGAACGACACGCCGGCTCCGGCCATCGAGCGTCTGCAGTCGCCTGAAGAGCGTGAGAAGCTGGATGGTCTGTACGAGTGCATCCTGTGCGCTTGCTGCTCCACTTCCTGCCCTTCGTTCTGGTGGAACCCTGACAAGTTCCTCGGTCCAGCTGCACTGCTGCAAGCCTACCGCTTCCTGGCAGACAGCCGTGACACCAAGACCCAGGAACGCCTGGCCTCGCTGGACGATCCGTTCAGCGTGTTCCGTTGCCGCGGGATCATGAACTGCGTGAACGTTTGCCCGAAAGGTCTGAACCCAACCAAGGCTATCGGTCACGTACGCAGCATGCTCCTCACCAGCGGTATCTGATGTTCCGGCCCGTGCGAAAACGTCACGGGCCGGTTCGTTGCACGTCGTGGCATCGATGCATAGCGGTATTTGAAATGTTGTACCCGTAGACGCTGCGGCGCAGGCTTCAACCGGCGCCGTAGTTTTAACCTGAGCAGTGGTCATGTGGCCGCGGCTCTTATTTTGAAGAAATGAGACCAGCAGGGGCATCCGGGCTGGTACCCGGACTATCTGCGTGATCCCTGGCAACTTGGTGCAGTCAGCGCTTGAAACAGGCGCTGCATGGGCATTCAAATTTGCGCGGGTGTCGACGCCGGTGGTGTCCCCTAACCGAGGGTGACCAAGCATGCAAGAAAGCGTGATGCAGCGCATGTGGAACAGCGCCCACCTTTCCGGTGGTAACGCTGCCTATGTGGAAGAGCTCTATGAGCTCTACCTGCACGACCCTAACGCTGTGCCAGAAGAGTGGCGCACCTACTTTCAGACGCTGCCTGCAGAAGGTGGCACTGCCAACGATGTATCGCACTCTACGGTTCGCGATCATTTCGTGTTGCTGGGCAAAAACCAGCGCCGCGCTCAGCCGGTCTCCGCCGGTAGCGTGAGCAGCGAGCACGAGAAGAAGCAAGTTGAAGTGCTGCGACTGATCCAGGCATTCCGTATGCGCGGCCATCAGGGTGCGCAACTTGATCCCCTGGGTTTGTGGAAGCGTACTGCGCCAGCTGACCTGTCGATCAACCATTACGGTTTGACCAACGCTGACCTCGATACCACTTTCCGTGCCGGCGACCTGTTCATCGGCAAGGAGGAGGCGAGCCTACGCGAAATCGTCGACGCCTTGCAGAAGACATATTGCCGCACCATTGGCGCCGAGTTCACGCACATCGTCGATTCCAACCAGCGCAACTGGTTCATGCAGCGCCTCGAAAGCGTGCGTGGCCGTCCAGCGTACTCCGCTGAGATTCAGAGCCATCTGCTCGAGCGCGTCACCGCGGCAGAGGGTCTGGAAAAGTATCTGGGTACCAAGTACCCGGGCACCAAGCGCTTCGGTCTGGAAGGTGGCGAGAGCCTGATTCCGATGCTGGACGAGCTGATTCAGCGTTCCGGTTCCTACGGCACCAAAGAAGTGGTCATCGGCATGGCCCACCGTGGCCGTCTGAACGTGCTGGTCAACACCTTCGGCAAGAACCCACGCGAGCTGTTCGACGAGTTCGAAGGCAAGAAGAAGGTCGAGCTGGGTTCCGGTGACGTGAAGTACCACCAGGGCTTCTCGTCCAACGTGATGACCACCGGCGGTGAAGTTCACCTGGCCATGGCATTCAACCCGTCTCACCTTGAGATCGTATCTCCGGTGGTGGAAGGTTCCGTGCGTGCGCGTCAAGACCGCCGCAACGATGCCACTGGCGAGAAGGTTCTGCCGATTTCCATCCACGGCGACGCTGCATTCGCAGGTCAGGGCGTGGTGCTGGAAACCTTCCAGATGTCGCAGACCCGCGGTTTCAAGACCGGCGGCACGATCCACATCGTGATCAATAACCAGGTCGGTTTCACCATCAGCAACCCGCTGGATGCGCGCTCCACTGAGTACGCGACCGACGTAGCCAAGATGATTCAGGCGCCGATTCTCCATGTGAATGGCGATGACCCTGAAGCCGTCCTGTTCGTGACCCAGCTGGCCATTGACTACCGCATGCAGTTCAAGCGCGACGTGGTGATCGATCTGGTCTGCTACCGTCGTCGCGGCCACAACGAAGCCGACGAGCCAAGTGGCACCCAGCCGTTGATGTACCAGCAGATTGCCAAACAGCGCACCACCCGTGAGCTGTACGCCGATGCGCTGGCTGCGTCCGGTGTGCTCGACGCCGCTGGCGCGCAAACCAAGGTCGACGAGTACCGCAACGCCCTCGACAACGGCATGCACGTTGTGAAAAGCCTGGTCAAAGAACCTAACAAGGAACTGTTCGTCGACTGGCGTCCGTATCTGGGCCATGCCTGGACCGCACGTCACGATACCCGTTTCGACCTCAAGACCCTCCAGGAACTGTCGGCCAAGCTGATGGAACTGCCCGAGGGCTTCGTGGTTCAGCGTCAGGTCCAGAAGATCTACGAAGACCGCCAGAAGATGCAAGTCGGCGGGCTGCCGATCAACTGGGGTTACGCGGAAACCATGGCCTATGCCACATTGGCTTTCGAAGGTCACCCGGTGCGCATCACAGGTCAGGACGTCGGTCGCGGTACGTTCTCGCACCGTCACGCCGTTCTGCACAACCAGAAAGATGCCACCACTTATGTGCCGCTGCAGAACCTGTATGCCGGTCAGCCTCGCTTCGACCTGTATGACTCGTTCCTGTCGGAAGAAGCGGTGCTGGCATTCGAATACGGCTACTCGACCACCTCGCCAAATGCGCTGGTGATCTGGGAAGCCCAGTTCGGTGACTTCGCCAACGGTGCACAGGTCGTCATCGACCAGTTCATCACCAGTGGTGAGCACAAGTGGGGCCGTCTGTGCGGTCTGACCATGCTGTTGCCGCACGGCTACGAAGGTCAGGGTCCCGAGCACTCCTCGGCGCGTCTGGAGCGCTACCTGCAACTGTGTGCCGAACACAACATTCAGGTGTGCGTGCCAACCACGCCGGCTCAGATCTACCATCTGCTGCGCCGTCAGGTGATTCGTCCGCTGCGCAAGCCGCTGGTGGTGCTGACGCCGAAGTCGCTGTTGCGTCACAAACTGGCCATTTCGACCCTTGAGGATCTGGCCGAAGGCTCGTTCCAGACGGTGATTCCGGAGATCGATACCCTCGATCCGGCCAAGGTCACTCGCCTGGTCCTGTGCAGTGGCAAGGTCTACTACGACCTGCTGGAAAAACGCCGTGCCGAGGGCCGCGAAGATATTGCCATCGTGCGTATCGAGCAGCTCTATCCGTTCCCGGAAGATGACCTGATGGAAGCCATCGCGCCTTACACCAACCTGACCCACGTGGTCTGGTGTCAGGAAGAGCCGATGAACCAGGGCGCCTGGTACAGCAGCCAGCATCACTTGCGCCGTAGCATTGGCAATCACAACCGCAACCTCGTTCTCGAGTACGCCGGTCGTGATGCTTCTGCCGCGCCAGCTTGTGGCTACGCTTCGATGCACGCCGAACAGCAGGAAAAACTGCTGCAAGACGCGTTCACTGTTTAACGCCTTCGCGCACTAGAAACCGAATTAAGGAATTACAGACAATGGCTATTGAGATCAAAGCCCCCTCTTTCCCGGAATCCGTTGCCGACGGCACCATTTCCAAATGGCACAAACAACCGGGCGAAGCGGTAAAACGTGACGAGCTGCTGGTCGACATCGAAACCGACAAGGTCGTGCTCGAAGTGCTGGCCGAAGCAGACGGCGTTCTGGCTTCCATCGTGAAAGGCGAGGGCGACACCGTCCTGTCCAACGAACTGATCGCTACCCTTGATGCAGGCGCTACTGCTTCGGCCGCCCCGGCTGCCGCTGCTGCACCGGCTGCTGCCCCTGCAGCCGCTCCAGCCGCTCCGGCCGCTGCTCCGGCTCCGGCTGTCGGTGACGAAGACGCCATCGGCGCTCCGGCTGCCCGCAAGCTGGCCGAAGAAAACGGCATCAACCTGTCCAGCGTCAAAGGCACTGGCAAAGACGGCCGTGTGACCAAGGAAGACGTGGTTGCTGCCATCGAAGCGAAGAAATCCGCTCCGGCCGCTGCCCCTGCTGCCAAGCCTGCCGCGGCGCCTGCTGCGCCTGTGTTCGCCGCGGGTGACCGCACCGAGAAGCGCGTTCCGATGACGCGCGTGCGGGCCACTGTTGCCAAGCGTCTGGTCGAAGCTCAGTCGAACATGGCCATGCTGACCACGTTCAACGAAGTTGACATGACCGAAGTCATGGCCCTTCGTTCGAAGTACAAGGACCTGTTCGAGAAGAGCCATAACGGCGTGCGCCTGGGCTTCATGTCGTTCTTCGTCAAGGCGGCCACCGAAGCGCTGAAACGCTTCCCGGCTGTCAACGCCTCGATCGATGGCACCGACATCGTTTACCACGGTTATTCGGACATTGGCGTTGCCGTTTCCAGCGACCGTGGCCTGGTGGTTCCGGTTCTGCGTAACGCCGAGCACATGAGCCTGGCAGAAATCGAAGGCGGCATCGCCACCTTCGGCAAGAAAGCCCGCGACGGCAAACTGTCCATCGACGAGATGACGGGTGGTACCTTCACCATCACCAACGGTGGTACTTTCGGTTCGATGATGTCGACCCCGATCGTCAACCCGCCACAAGCGGCCATCCTGGGCATGCACAACATTCTGCAGCGTCCTATGGCGATCAATGGTCAGGTCGTTATCCGCCCGATGATGTATCTGGCGCTGTCCTACGATCACCGCCTGATCGACGGTAAAGAAGCTGTGACGTTCCTGGTGACCATCAAGAACCTGCTGGAAGACCCGGCTCGTCTGTTGCTGGACATCTGATGAGGCAGCCGCACGCTGCAAGCCGTGAGCTTCAAGATAGAAGCAGGTCGGCTTGCAGCTTGCGGTCGGTATTTCGCATCCAATGAATAAGTCGCAAGCCAGGTCTGCAGGTCACCGCAGATCAGCTTGTAGCTTGCAGCTTGAAGCTCGCAGCTAAAGAGGAACTCTTTTTTATGTCCCAGAAATTCGACGTGGTAGTGATTGGCGCAGGCCCTGGCGGGTATGTGGCCGCCATCAAGGCTGCGCAACTTGGTCTCAAGACTGCCTGCATCGAGAAGTATCAGGATAAAGAAGGCAAACTGGCCCTCGGCGGTACTTGCCTGAACGTAGGTTGCATTCCATCCAAAGCACTGCTGGACAGCTCCTGGAAATTCTACGAAGCCAAGAACCAGTTCAACGTTCATGGCATCTCTATCTCCGGCGACGTGAAAATGGACGTGGCCGCCATGGTTGGCCGCAAGGCCCAGATCGTCAAAGGCCTGACCGGCGGGGTGGCCAGCCTGTTCAAGGCGAACGGCGTCACTTCCCTGCAAGGCCACGGCAAGCTGCTGGCCGGCAAGAAAGTCGAGCTGACCAAACCTGACGGCACCACCGAAGTCATCGAAGCCGACAACATCATCCTGGCGTCGGGCTCGCGTCCGATTGACATTCCGCCGGCGCCTGTCGACCAGAACGTCATCGTCGACTCGACCGGTGCCCTGGAATTCCAGACCGTCCCTGAGCGTCTGGGTGTGATTGGCGCGGGTGTGATCGGCCTCGAACTGGGTTCGGTGTGGTCACGTCTGGGTTCCAAGGTGACCGTGCTGGAAGCGCTGGAGAAGTTCCTGCCGGCCGCTGACGAAGCCGTTTCCAAGGAAGCGCAGAAGACCTTCACCAAACAGGGCCTGGACATCAAGCTGGGCGCTCGCGTGACCGGCTCGAAAGTCAATGGCAACGAAGTCGTCGTCAACTACACCGACAAGGACGGCGAGCAGAATATTACGTTCGATCGGCTGATCGTGGCCGTTGGCCGTCGTCCGGTGACCACCGATCTGCTGGCTGCCGACAGCGGCGTCGACATCGACGAGCGCGGTTTCATCTTCGTCAACGATCAGTGCGAAACCAGCGTTCCTGGCGTCTACGCGATCGGTGACGTGGTTCGCGGTCTGATGCTGGCTCACAAGGCGTCGGAAGAAGGCATCATGGTCGTCGAGCGCATCAAGGGTCACAAGACCCAGATGAACTACGATCTGATCCCTTCGGTTATCTACACCCACCCGGAAATCGCGTGGGTTGGTAAAACCGAGCAGACCTTGAAAGCCGAAGGCGTCGAAGTCAACGTCGGTCAGTTCCCGTTCGCGGCCAGTGGCCGTGCCATGGCAGCGAACGACACGGGCGGTTTCGTCAAAGTCATCGCTGACGCCAAGACCGACCGTGTACTGGGTGTACATGTCATCGGCCCGGGTGCAGCAGAACTGGTGCAGCAGGGTGCCATCGGCATGGAGTTCGGTACCAGTGCCGAAGATATCGGCATGATGGTCTTCTCGCACCCGACGTTGTCGGAAGCCTTGCACGAAGCTGCTCTGGCCGTGAATGGCCATGCCATCCACATCCAGAACAAGAAAAAGCGCTAAAAAACGCTGAGAAAAACCACGACGGTCCGCCCGTCGCAGGCCCTGTTAACAAGGCCTGCCGCGGAAGGTCCGTCGGACTCGACCTCCTCATGGACTTCGCTCCAGCACGCCCGTGCAGGCGCGACGTTCGAGGAGAAGCGGTCACAGGTGGTGCGGCACGCTATGACGAGCAGCACCGAATGCGCAGTACCTAACGAAGACGGTAATAAGCATGAATCTTCACGAGTATCAGGGTAAGCAGCTGTTTGCTGAATACGGCCTGCCAGTATCCAAGGGCTTTGCAGTAGACACCCCGGAAGCAGCGGCAGAAGCGTGTGACAAGATCGGCGGAACCGAGTGGGTCGTCAAAGCCCAGGTTCACGCAGGTGGTCGCGGTAAAGCGGGCGGCGTAAAGCTCGTCAAGAGCAAAGAAGACGCTGCGGCGTTCGCTCAACAGTGGTTGGGCAAGCGTCTGGTCACTTACCAGACTGATGCCAACGGTCAGCCAGTCACCAAGATCCTGGTTGAATCCTGCACTGACATCGCCAAAGAGCTGTACCTGGGCGCTGTAGTCGATCGTTCGAGCCGTCGTATCGTGTTCATGGCTTCCACCGAAGGTGGCGTGGACATCGAGAAAATCGCTCACGACACGCCTGAGAAGATTCTCAAAGCCACCATCGACCCACTGGTTGGCGCTCAGCCATTCCAGGGTCGCGAACTGGCATTCCAGCTGGGTCTGAAAGACAAGCAGGTTGCGCAGTTTGCCAAGATCTTCGTCGGCCTGGGCAAGCTGTTCCAGGACCACGACCTGGCCCTGCTCGAAGTAAACCCGCTGGTGATCAAGGCTGACGGCGATCTGCACTGTCTCGATGCCAAGATCAACATCGACGCCAACGCTATGTATCGCCAGCCAAAGCTGAAGACCTTCCACGACCCATCGCAAGATGATCCACGTGAAGCCCACGCTGCCAAGTTCGAACTGAACTACGTCGCGCTGGAAGGCAACATCGGCTGCATGGTCAACGGTGCCGGCCTAGCCATGGGTACCATGGACATCGTCAACCTGCACGGCGGCAAGCCAGCCAACTTCCTCGACGTAGGTGGTGGCGCTACCAAAGAGCGCGTGACCGAAGCGTTCAAGATCATTCTGTCCGACACCAACGTCGCAGCAGTACTGGTCAACATCTTCGGCGGCATCGTTCGTTGCGACATGATTGCCGAAGGCATCATCGGTGCAGTGAAAGAAGTTGGCGTGAAAATCCCGGTCGTTGTTCGTCTGGAAGGCAACAACGCTGACCTGGGCGCTAAAGTACTGGCGGAAAGCGGCTTGAACATCATCGCTGCAACCAGCTTGACCGACGCTGCTCAACAAGTTGTCAAAGCTGCGGAGGGCAAATAATGAGCGTCCTGATCAATAAAGACACCAAAGTTATCTGCCAGGGCTTCACCGGCTCGCAAGGTACTTTCCACTCCGAACAAGCCATTGCCTACGGCACCAAGATGGTTGGCGGCGTGACCCCAGGCAAAGGTGGCACCACTCACCTGAACCTGCCAGTGTTCAACACCGTTCGTGAAGCCGTAGAAACCACTGGCGCTACCGCCAGCGTTATCTACGTACCGGCTGCGTTCTGCAAGGACTCGATCCTGGAAGCGGCGTTCGGCGGCATCAAACTGATCATCTGCATCACCGAAGGTATCCCTACCCTCGACATGCTGGATGCCAAGGTCAAGTGCGACGAGCTGGGTGTTACCCTGATCGGCCCTAACTGCCCAGGCGTCATCACGCCGGGCGAGTGCAAGATCGGCATCATGCCAGGTCACATTCACTTGCCAGGTAAAGTCGGTATCGTGTCACGTTCCGGCACCCTGACTTACGAAGCTGTGAAGCAGACCACTGACTCCGGTTTCGGTCAGTCGACCTGCGTTGGTATCGGTGGTGACCCGATTCCGGGCTCGAACTTCATCGACATCCTGAAGCTGTTCCAGGAAGACCCGAAGACCGAAGCGATCGTAATGATCGGCGAGATCGGCGGTTCGGCTGAAGAAGAAGCGGCTGCCTACATCAAGGCAAACGTGACCAAGCCGGTCGTCTCCTACATCGCGGGTGTGACTGCGCCTCCCGGCAAGCGCATGGGCCACGCAGGTGCAATCATCTCTGGTGGTAAAGGTACTGCAGACGAGAAGTTTGCAGCGCTGCAAGACGCAGGCGTCAAAACCGTGCGTTCGCTGGCAGACATCGGCAAGGCTCTGGCTGAGCTGACCGGTTGGGAAGTGAAGAAGGCCTGATCGCCTTTGATCGCTGACTGATCGACAAAAGCCACCTTCGGGTGGCTTTTGTGTTTCTAGAGCTTTGGTATGGGTTTGCGTGAAGATCCTTTGTTTTGGGCGTTGCGGATAACGGTTCCGCTCTTACAGCGAGTCACTTTCCTTTCGGGAAAAGTAACCAAAACCATTTGCTCCTGGCTTGGCCCTGACTTCGTCAGGGTTCCCGAACGCCGGCGACGCTCCATGGGCCCGCGCCGAACGGACATCCATGTCCTTGCGGCGCTCTCGCGGCATCCGTGCCGCTCGATCCATTCCGCCCCGCCTGCGTTCGGCCTGCACCCAAGTCGCGTTCTGCGTCTGGACTATCGCGTGAACGAGGCTTTTCAGGCTGGAGCTAACGCTCTTCGCGGCTCGATGCCGTGCGCAAGTCTTTGTGTTGTGCGCTGTCTGTCCTGTAGGAGCGAATTCATTTGCGAAAAATAGTTCTGGCGATGGAGGCCCATCATTTGTCCCTCTGATTCGAGAATGAATTCGCTCCTACAGCGCTAGCGTACGTGTCGCTTCGGGGCATTCTGTGAAAAAGCCTTCGCTGTAGGACCTTTCCGAAATGCGACGTGAACGTGCGTTCAGTGGTCGGCCTGCCCTGTATTAGTGCGGGAAATAGGGTAGGCTACGCGCCATTTTGCAGGCCTGGCCCTCACAAGGAGCCAAGGTCTGCGGCGGGTCCATCTCAGAAGGATGGGCCGCATTTCCCTCGACCCTTTGGGAAATCCTCTTCTTAATTCCGATTCAGCAGTGTGGTTTCTTTGATGAAAGTGTTGAAAGGTCAGGACATCCTGGCACTGGGTTTCATGACGTTTGCGTTGTTCGTGGGTGCGGGCAATATCATTTTTCCTCCTATTGTTGGCTTGCAGGCCGGTCCTCATGTGTGGATGGCGGCGCTGGGCTTTCTTGTCACGGCCGTAGGCTTGCCAGTGGTGACCGTGGCTGCGCTGGCCAAGGTCGGGGGCGCGATGGACGCATTGAGCAGCCCGATCGGCAAAGTCGCGGGCACGCTGTTGGCGGCCGTGTGCTATCTGTCCGTGGGCCCGTTGTTCGCCACGCCGCGCACCGCGACGGTGTCGTTTGAAGTAGGTCTCGCGCCGTTGACGGGCGAAAGCCCGCTGGCGCTCTTCCTCTACAGCCTGGTGTATTTTCTGCTGGTGTTCTGGGTGTCGCTGTACCCCGGGCGTCTGTTGGACACGGTTGGGCGTTTTCTCGCCCCGTTGAAGATCATCGCGCTGGCCGTTCTGGGCATCGCCGCATTTGCCCTGCCTGCCGGGGACGTGGGGACTGCACAGCCTGCCTACGTGGCGGCGCCATTTTCGCAAGGGTTCATCAATGGTTATCTGACCATGGACACCCTTGGCGCGCTGGTATTTGGCATCGTTATCGTCAACGCGATCCGGTCCCGAGGCGTTGAGTCGCCGCGTCTGATCACCCGTTACGCGATCATCGCCGGGCTGATTGCGGGCGTCGGACTGGCGCTGGTTTACATCAGCCTGTTCCGCCTCGGGTCTGGCAGTCATGCTGTGGCCGCCAACGCTACCAACGGCGCAGCGGTGTTGCATGCTTACGTTCAACACACCTTTGGCACGCTGGGCAGCGGCTTCCTGGCGGTGCTGATTTCCCTGGCCTGCCTGGTCACGGCGGTCGGCCTAACGTGCGCCTGTGCCGAGTATTTCAGCCGAGTGCTGCCGCTGTCTTACAAGACGCTGGTGATCCTGCTCGCAGCGTTCTCGTTGCTGGTGTCGAACCTGGGGCTGACCAAACTGATCCAGTTTTCGATCCCGGTGCTAACAGCGATTTACCCACCTTGCATCGCGCTGGTAGCGCTGAGTTTCTGCAAGGATTTCTGGCAGGCGCAGGGCCGTGTCGTGGCGCCAGTGATGCTGGTGTCGCTGCTGTTCGGCACCGTCGATGCAATCAAGGGTGCCGGTTTCGGCGAATACTTGCCTGATGCCATGGCGCATTTGCCGTTAAGCGAGCAAGGTCTGGCCTGGTTGATCCCTTCGCTGATCACGCTTTTCGGCGCTGTGGTGGTCGACCGTATGCTGGGCAAACGCAACGAAGCGCTCGCGTAGGGGAGGGGCGGTTTGGGCGTTGTGTCGTCACGCTGTTGCATTTTCATTGAGCAAAAATAAAGCCCGCGCAAGGCGGGCTTTATTTTTTGGAAACTTCGGAACTTACGGCTTAGTTGCTGCGGGCGCTTGCTGATTGTTCTCTTTGGCGCGCTCTTGAGCGGCTTCGGCATTCTTCTGCGCAGCTTCCTGACTTTCTTTGGCAGCGTCGTTCACTTTGTCTTGAGCCTTTTGCATGGACTCTTGAGACTGCTGGGCAGCCTTGTTGGCATCCTGTTGTTTATCTTCAGATTTTTTGTCACAGGCGGCGAGGCCCAGAGTGGCAGACAGCATGAGGGCAATGGCTAAAGTCTTACGCATGGGGTGTTTCTCCTTATTGAATATCTACGTGCCTTCGAACCCGCCCTTATTAAGTAAGTTCCATGTTTAATCGCGATAAATGAACAACCCTTTCATCGCGGTTAGATCGGGGTCGCCGCAGGGTGGATTAATCGTTTTTGCAGCCTCACACGCTTCTGCCCCTTACACGGGCCCTTCAGGCCTGGATATAGAAGGGCCATGAAGATCGGCACACACTCGCCTCATGGCTCTTGAAATCCCTGACCAAGCCCCCACCTTGATGACAACCCGCCGCCCGGCGCTGACAGACGCGCTGGGCGGCTACCCCTATTTGTGTGGACTGATTGGAGTTTGATGACCATGAGTGTGGAAACTCAAAAGGAAACCCTGGGCTTCCAGACCGAGGTGAAGCAGCTGCTGCACCTCATGATCCATTCGTTGTACTCGAACAAGGAGATCTTCCTTCGCGAGCTGATTTCCAACGCCTCCGATGCCGTGGACAAGCTGCGCTTCGAAGCGCTGTCCAAACCTGAGTTGCTGGAAGGCGGCGCCGAACTGAAAATCCGTGTGAGCTTCGACAAGGACGCGCAAACCGTCACCCTCGAAGACAACGGCATCGGCATGAACCGCGACGACGTGATCACCCACCTGGGGACCATCGCAAAATCCGGCACCGCTGACTTCATGAAGAACCTGACGGGCGATCAGAAGAAGGATTCGCACCTGATCGGCCAGTTTGGCGTGGGCTTCTATTCCGCGTTCATCGTCGCCGACAAGGTCGACGTGTACAGCCGACGTGCGGGCACACCTGCCAGTGAGGGCGTGCACTGGTCGTCCAAAGGCGAGGGCGATTTCGAAGTGGCCACCGTCGATAAGGCCGAGCGGGGCACCCGCATCGTTCTGCACCTGAAGGCTGCGGAAAACGAGTTCGCCGACGGTTACCGCCTGCGTAACATCATCAAGAAATATTCTGACCACATCGCCTTGCCGATCGAACTGCCGAAACAACAGAACGCAGTGGAAGGCGAGCCTGAGCCTGCTGAAGAATGGGAAACCGTCAACCGCGCCAGCGCGCTGTGGACCCGTCCACGCACCGAGGTGAAGGACGAGGAGTACCAGGAGTTCTACAAGCACATCGCTCACGATTTCGAGAACCCGCTGAGCTGGAGCCACAACAAGGTCGAAGGCAAGCTGGAGTACAACTCGCTGCTGTACGTCCCGGCCCGTGCGCCGTTCGATCTGTATCAGCGTGAAGCGCCGCGTGGTCTGAAGCTGTATGTTCAGCGCGTGTTCGTCATGGATCAGGCCGAATCTTTCCTGCCGCTGTACCTGCGCTTCATCAAAGGCGTGGTCGATTCCAACGACCTGTCGCTGAACGTGTCTCGCGAGATCCTGCAGAAAGACCCGATCATCGATTCGATGAAGTCCGCCCTGACCAAACGCGTCCTGGACATGCTGGAAAAGCTGGCCAAGAACCAGCCGGAAGAATACAAAGGCTTCTGGAAAAACTTCGGTCAGGTCATGAAAGAAGGCCCGGCCGAAGACTTCGCCAACAAGGAAAAGATCGCCGGCCTGCTACGTTTTGCATCCACCTCCGACGAGAGCGGCGAGCAGAGTGTGTCGCTGGCCGACTACCTGGGCCGCGCCAAAGAGGGTCAGGACAAGATCTATTACCTGACCGGCGAAAGCTACGCGCAGGTCAAGAACAGCCCGCACCTGGAAGTCTTCCGCAAAAAAGGCATCGAAGTGCTGTTGCTGACCGACCGTATCGACGAGTGGCTGATGAGCTACCTCAGCGACTTTGACGGCAAAGGTTTCGTCGACGTGGCCCGTGGCGATCTGGACTTGGGCAAGCTGGACTCGGAAGAGGATAAGAAAGCCCAGGAAGAGGTCGCCAAGGACAAGGAGGGCTTGATCGAGCGCCTGAAAGCCGCGCTGGGCGACGCCGTCAGCGAGGTGCGCGTGTCTCACCGTCTGACCGATTCGCCTGCGATCCTGGCCATCGGCGAGCAGGATCTGGGACTGCAGATGCGTCAGATTCTGGAAGCCAGCGGCCAAAAGGTGCCGGAATCCAAGCCTATCTTCGAATTCAACCCGACCCATCCGTTGATCGGCAAATTGGACAACGAACAGAGCGAGGACCGCTTCAGCGAGCTGTCGCACATCCTGTTCGACCAGGCCGCGCTCGCGGCCGGCGATAGCCTGAAAGATCCGGCCGCCTACGTGCGTCGTTTGAACAAGCTGTTGGTCGAGCTCTCGGTCTGACATCAACCCCCGTCAAAACCCGCTTCGGCGGGTTTTGTCATTTGGTCTCCCCACCTTCGCAAATGCAGGAGTGAGCAATGAGCAACGTTACTGTGCAGTCCGTGGTGTATCAGATCGACGGCCAGCCCTACGAAAGCCGTCTGGTTTTCGCAGAGGGCGCCCAAGGCGCTCCGGGGTTGGTCATGGCTCCCAATTGGATGGGCATCAGTGAAGATGCCGAGCAGATCGCCAAACAGGTGGCGAGCCAAGGCTACGTGGTGTTGTTGGCAGACTTGTATGGCCAGAGCGTACGTCCGACCAACGCCGATCAGGCCGTGGCTGCGATGGGGCCGTTGAAGAATGACCGCAAGCTGCTGAACAAACGCATGCAGGCGGCGCTGGATCAGCTGTCGACGCAATCAGTCGCTGCCGTAGATCAGGGCCGTGTGGCGGCCTTCGGTTTCTGCTTCGGTGGCTGCTGTGCGCTGGAGCTGGCGCGCACGGGCGCGCCGCTGAAAGCCGCCGTGTCATTCCATGGCACGTTGGACACGACCAACCCTGCTGACGCGAAGAACATCAAAGGGAAAGTCCTGGTACTGCACGGTGCCTCCGACCCACTGGTGCCGAAAGAGCAGTTGCCCGCCTTCGAAGCGGAAATGAGCGCGGCCAACGTCGATTGGCAACTGTTGAGCTACGGCGGGGCATTCCACTCGTTCACCGACCCCCACGCAAACAACCCGGGCGTGCAGATGTACAACCCGACCGTGTCCAAGCGTGCGTTTACCGCCATGCATAACCTGCTGGATGAGGTCTTCCAACAGCATTCTTAAGCGTCAAGCTTCAAGGTCGGAGCGGCAGGTCAGATGCGCGCCGCTCCGACTTGCAGCTTCTGGCTCCCAGCTGCTTTTATCTGCTCTTGGGCAGCTCGATCCGCGCCACTTCCCCCGGGACGATCGGCCAGTCGCCCGCTGCCCATTTCGCTCTGGCCTGATCGATAAGCGCCGGGTCGCTGGCGACGAAATTCCAGTTCATCCGCCTTGGGCCGTCCAGCGCCGCGCCGCCGATCAGCACCGCATGGGATTCGCTGGTCGCACACAGCGTCGGTTCCATGCCGGGCTTCAGCACCACCAGTGTGTGTGGATCCACGGTTGCGCCGTCCAGCTCGACATCACCTTCAATCACATAAAGCGCACGCTGCTCATGTTCCGCAGGGATCAGCAGTGTGGTGGCGGTCTGCATCTTCAGTTCAGCGTACAGGGTTGGTGACAGCACGGGAACCGGCGACGTCAGGCAGAACCCGCTGCCGGCGATCATGCGGATCGCGATGCCCATGCCGTCGCTCACGGGCAACGTGGAGGCGGGGTGGTGGCTGTAGTGGCCCACCCCTTGTTCATGTGCCTTGGGCGAGGCGAGCCAGACTTGCAGGCCGTGCAGGCGCGAGCCGCTGGCATGCAGCGCCTGCGGAGTGCGTTCGATGTGGGCGATGGCGCGCCCTGCGGTCATCCAACTCACCTCGCCGGGCTTGACGTGTTGGTCGCTGCCGAGGCTGTCCTTATGGTGGATTTCGCCTTCGAACAGGTAGGTGAGGGTCGACAGCCCGATGTGAGGGTGTTGGCGAATGTCCATGCCGGTACCTGGCGGGTAGGACGTTTCCAGCAAGTGATCAAAGAACACGAAGGGTCCGACGCTACGGCATTGTGCGGAGGGCAGGGGGCGCAGGATCGGCTGGCCTTCGACGTCTTCTGCACGGGGAATGATGGTCAACATGGCAGGGCTCTCGGTGAACGTGGCGACAAGGTACCCAGCATAAACCGCAGTGTCTGGATCGTCTGTGCTCTCAGGCGCGGTGTGTTGACAGGCATGAAAAAGGCGCCTCGAAGGGCGCCTTTTTCAGGTGCGAAGAACGGCTCGAATCACTGGCCGGTCCAGCGCTTCATCACCAGCGTAGCGTTGGTGCCGCCGAAGCCGAAGCTGTTGCTCATGACCAGGTTGATCTCGGCGTTTTCGCGAGTCTTGGTCAGGATCGGCAGGTCAGCGACTTCCGGATCCAGTTCGTCGATGTTCGCCGAGCCTGCCATGAAATTGCCTTCCATCATCAGCATGCAGTAGATCGCTTCGTGAACGCCGGCGGCGCCCAGAGAGTGACCCGACAGGCTCTTGGTGGAGCTGATGGCTGGCGCGTTGCTGCCGAACACTTCACGCACGCCTTTCATTTCCGCGACGTCGCCGACTGGAGTCGACGTGCCGTGGGTGTTCAGGTAGTCGATCTTGCCATCGACGGTGGACAGCGCCTGCTGCATGCAGCGGATAGCGCCTTCGCCGCTTGGCGCGACCATGTCGTAGCCGTCGGAGGTTGCGCCGTAGCCCACCAGTTCGGCGTAGATTTTCGCACCACGGGCCAGGGCGTGTTCCAGCTCCTCGACCACGACCATGCCGCCACCGCCGGCGATCACGAAGCCGTCACGGTCTGCGTCGTAGGCACGAGAGGCCTTTTCAGGGGTTTCGTTGCGCTTGCTGGACAGGGCGCCCATGGCGTCGAACAGGAACGACTGGCTCCAGTGCTCCTCTTCACCGCCACCGGCGAAAACGATGTCCTGCTTGCCCATCTGAATCTGTTCCATGGCGGTACCGATGCAGTGAGCACTGGTCGCGCAGGCCGATGCGATGGAGTAGTTCAGGCCCTTGATCTTGAACGGCGTCGCGAGGCACGCCGACACGGTGCTGCTCATGGTGCGGGTGACGCGGTAAGGACCAACGCGCTTGACGCCTTTCTCGCGCAGGATGTCCAACGCTTCCATCTGGTTCAGGGTCGACGCGCCACCGGAACCGGCGATCAGGCCTGTACGCGGGTTGGACACTTGCTCTTCAGTCAGGCCGGAGTCCTTGACCGCATCCTGCATCGCCAGGTAGGCATAGGCCGCGGCGTGACCGACAAAACGGTAGATCTTGCGGTCGATCAGCTCTTCGAGGTTGAGGTCGATGGAGCCGGACACCTGACTGCGCAGGCCCATTTCGGCATATTCCGGGTTGAAACGGATGCCAGGGCGGCTTGCACGCAGGTTGGCGGAAACGGTGTCTTTGTCATTGCCCAAGCAGGAAACAATGCCCAGACCAGTGATAACGACGCGGCGCATGCGAATACCCTTAGAAATTGTCAGTGGAGGTGAACACGCCGACGCGGAGGCCTTCGGCGGTGTAGATTTCGCGACCGTCGACACTGACCGAACCGTCGGCGATGGCCAGGTTCAGCTTGCCTTTGAGGACGCGCTTGATGTGAATGTTGTAGGTGACTTTCTTCGCGGTCGGCAGGACCTGACCGAAGAACTTCACTTCGCCCGAACCCAGCGCACGGCCACGCCCCGGCAGGCCTTGCCAGCCCAGAAAGAAACCGACCAGTTGCCACATGGCGTCGAGGCCCAGGCAGCCAGGCATCACCGGATCGCCTTCGAAGTGACAGCCGAAAAACCACAGGTCTGGAGTGATGTCCAGTTCGGCGACCAATTCACCTTTGCCGAACTTGCCGCCTTCTTCGCTGATATGAACGATGCGGTCCATCATCAGCATGTTAGGGGCGGGCAGTTGCGCATTACCTGGGCCGAACAGCTCACCGCGACTGCAGCGCAGCAGGTCTTCCCGGGTAAAGGCGTTTTGTTTGGTCATGCGAGCTCCTCGATAATCCTGTGCGGCAGGGTGTGGCAGTTCTTACCCAATCTGGCCAGCCGGGATATGCCCCTGTCTGGCAGCCTACTCATAGACTATTGCGTTGTAGTGAAAGTCACAGCACGGGCGAAATGAATGTACACCTGTGCACTGAAATTGTCCGTCCGCAGGTTGGCGCGGGTCGATCACGGCACACAAGACTGCCGCAATTTATCATTTATCGCCAGTCGCAGATGGCTTAAAGGTCAACCAGCGCGCCAAAAGCTGCTCTAAATCAGCACGTTTGAAGGGTTTGGCCAAGTAATCGTTCATTCCTGATTGCAGGCACAGGTCGCGATCCCCGTGCCGGGCGTTGGCGGTCAGGGCGATGATGGGCAGGGTTTCGAGCCCGGGAAGTTCGCGTATCCGGCGGGTGGCCTCGTAGCCGTCCATCACCGGCAAACGACAGTCCATCAGGATCAGGGCGAACTGTTCCTTGCTGGCCATGCTCACCGCTTGCGCGCCGTCTCCCGCCACGCTGACCTGCAAGCCCAGGCTGCGTAGCATGGCTTCGACTACGGTCCGATTGACCGGGTTGTCTTCCACCAGCAGCACGCAGCCGTCCCGGTCCTGAGGGACTTCGCCCACCGTACCGGCCAACGGAAGCGGCTCCTCTTGCTGGACCCGCTGCAAGGGAATCCGCAGCGTGAACACCGAACCGAGCCCTTCGCTGCTCTCGGCGTTCAGCGACCCGCCCATGCGCTCGGCGAGGTTGCGGGCGATGGGCAATCCCAGGCCCGTGCCGCCGTAACGCCTGGAGATCGAGTTGTCGGCCTGTTGGAAGGCATCGAACATCGACTCCAGGAGCTGCGCCGAAATGCCGATGCCGCTGTCACGTACCGCACAGGTAAAAAGGATGTGCTGCGCGTCCTGTTCCTGCCACGCGGTCTCGACCCGCACACTGCCGAACTCGGTGAATTTCAGGGCGTTGCCGATCAGGTTCACCAGAATCTGTCGGATACGGGTGGGGTCGCCCTTGACGCGCAACAGGTCCAGACCCGGCGAGAGAGCAAGTTCCAGCGCAAGACCTCGCTGTTGCGCGTTGTGGGCAAACGCCTGGACCGACGTGGCGATCAGGTCGGCGAGGTTGAAAGAGATGTTCTCCAGTTCCAGCGCATCCCGTTCGAAGCGAGAGAAATCAAGGATGTCATTGATGACCCGCAACAGATGCTCGGTGGACTCAGTGGCCAAGGCGGCATACTCGGCCTGTTCCTCGGTCATCTTCGTGGTTTCCATCAGTTGCAGCATGCCCAGTACCCCATTCATAGGGGTGCGCAGTTCATGGCTCATCATGGCCAGAAATTCCGATTTCGCGCTGTTCGCCCGCTCGGCTTCTTCGCGGGTTCTGATCAGTTCGTCCATGGCCTGTTTTTGTTCGCGGCTGGCCTTCTCCAGTCCCAGCGCGAGGTTGTTGATGTGGCGCGCCAGATCGCCCAGTTCAGCGTCGTCGGCCACGGGTAACGGCGCGCTGTAGTCGCCGTGTTGAATGGCTTTCACCGCGGCGCTCATGGCGCTGATCGGCTGGGACAGGCTCAGCGACAGCCGCCGCGCGAGGATGTAGGTGAAGAGCAGGGCGAACAGGGCAAGAATGCCCGCCTTCAACAGGATCTCCTGTTCCCGCACGTTGAAGGCATCGCTGGACATGCCCACTAGCACACGGCCCAGGTAGTCCTCGACAGGCACGCTGACCGTGTCGTCGGCAATGTCTGTGCGATGGCTCTCAGGCTTGATCTGTTGCAGACGAATCGGTGCCTGAAAGACGTCCATCTGCCGGGACTGCGCCAGTTCACCCGGCTCTTCGACGTGCACCAGCACCTTGCCGGTGTTGTCCTGGACCTCGAGAAAACGCACGTGGGGCGTGTTCATGGTGGCCCTCATCAGGCTCTCGAGCACGTCGTCATTGCCGACGATGACGCCATATTCGCAAGCAGGTGCCAGCTGGTTGGCGATCAGTTGCCCGGTGTGCGTCAGCTCCTGACGCAAATCCTGAATGCGAACGACGGTAAAAAAGCTGATGAGCAGCAGAGTCAGCAACAAGGCCGGGCCCAGGCTGAGAATCTGCGTGCGGGTGCTGATGTTCCAGCCACGTTGCGTGGTCAAGGCCGCGCTCCTCGGGGCATGCACATCGCGATCATGTGAGTGGGGCCATGAACGTGTCTCGACGGTTAGCGACCTGACGACAGGTCATCGGCGCTGCGGTGGAATTTTCATCCGGAGCGCGCATCTTAACCGAGCCGTAGGCGATTTCCTCATTAAGAGTAGGGCTCCCGCTTATGTGAGGCGCCGAGGTGTTTTGCCGCTGGTGGCAGGCATCGCGCTCCGTATAATGCTGCATCGCCAAATCCGATGGCTCTAGATGGATGGTTTTATGACCCAACAGCAACCGATCGCCGTTCTGGGTGGCGGCAGTTTCGGCACGGCGGTGGCCAACCTGCTGGCCGAAAATGGTCACCGGGTCTTGCAATGGATGCGAGACCCCGAACAGGCCGAGGCGATTCGCGTCAATCGCGAGAACCCGCGCTACCTCAAGGGCGTCAAGGTGCTCGAGGCGGTGGAGCCGGCGACCGACCTGCCAAGCGTTTTGCAGGCCGCGTCGTTGGTATTCGTCGCGCTCCCGTCCAGTGCGCTGCGCAGCGTATTGACGCCTCACGTTGATGTGCTGACCGGCAAGATGCTGGTCAGCCTGACCAAAGGCATCGAGGCGCAGACGTTCAAGCTGATGAGTGAAATCCTCGAAGACATCGCGCCGAAATCGCGGATTGGCGTGCTGTCCGGCCCCAACCTGGCCCGCGAGATTGCCGAGCATGCGCTGACCGCCACGGTGGTCGCCAGTGAAGACGAAGACCTCTGCCAGCAGGTTCAGGCCGCGCTGCACGGTCGCACCTTCCGCGTGTACGCCAGCGCCGACCGTTTTGGCGTGGAGTTGGGCGGGGCGCTGAAAAACGTCTACGCCATCATCGCCGGCATGGCCGTGGCGCTGGGCATGGGCGAAAACACCAAAAGCATGCTGATCACCCGGGCACTGGCCGAGATGACCCGCTTCGCGGTCAGCCAGGGCGCAAACCCGATGACCTTTCTCGGACTCGCCGGTGTCGGTGACCTGATCGTGACCTGCTCATCGCCAAAAAGCCGCAATTATCAGGTCGGCTTTGCGCTGGGGCAGGGCTTGAGCCTGGAGGAGGCCGTGACCCGACTGGGCGAAGTCGCCGAGGGCGTGAACACGCTGAAAGTGCTCAAGGCCAAGGCCCAGGAAGTGCAGGTGTACATGCCGCTGGTCGCCGGCCTGCACGCCATTCTCTTCGAAGGGCGCACGCTGGAGCAGGTCATCGAACTGCTCATGCGTGCCGAACCCAAGACCGACGTCGACTTCATCTCGACCAGCGGTTTCAATTGATTGAACGGCCTCTCGCCCCTGGCCTCATGGAGAACACTTTGAACGCATCAAACTTCAACTCACACGAATCGATCCTGCTGCGCATTCTCTGGATGGTGGTGTTTGTCGTGGTCTGGCAGGTCGCTGAGATTGTCCTTGTCGTCGTGGTGCTGGTTCAACTGGGCTATCGCCTGGTTTACGGCGCGCCCAGCCTGAGCCTGATGTCGTTCGGCGATAGCTTGAGCCAGTTTCTGGCGCACATAGGCCGCTTCGGTACGTTCCACACCGACCAGAAACCGTGGCCGTTCGCCGACTGGCCCGCGCCCCGAGCCCCTGAGGGTGAAGCGCCACACACCGTGCCTGCCGCCCGTCACCCGGTGCGCGACGAGGAGCCGAAGCGATGAAAGTGTGGATTCTGCGCCACGGCGAAGCTCAGTACCGGGCGCGCACGGACGCCGAACGGGAGCTGACCGCCAATGGGCGCAAAGAAGTCCTGAACAGCGCCGCACACTTGCTGGGGCAGCCCTTGCGCTGGATCATCGCCAGCCCCTACGTTCGCGCCCAGCAAACGGCGGAATTGGTGCGTCAGGCGCTGGGTTTTGCCGATGCCGTGGTGACCGTGCCATGGTTGACCCCGGACAGCGACCCGCGCAAGGCGTTGGAAAATCTGGACCTCTATGCCTCAGATAACGTGTTGCTGGTCAGCCATCAGCCCCTGGTCGGGTCGTTGATCGGCCTGGCTGTGCATGGCAATGTGCAGCAGGCCGAGCCCATGCAGACCGCCAGCCTGGCCGAGCTGGAAGGCGATTTTCCGCTGGCGGGGGCGCTGAACCTGCTGGGCGTTCGGCATCCGGAGTGACGCCGAAATCAGGGTCGGTCATTGTCCCCTGTAGGAGTGAGCTTGCTCGCGATGCGTTGTGTCAATCACTGTATCCGGCGCAGGTATACCGCTATCGCGAGCAAGCTCACTCCTACAAGGGCGAGGGCGTCTGCACAACGATTACCTCTCGAATGACTTCATGAAACAACAAGGAAAAACCATGAGCCTATGGCGTGAAACCCCCGACCTCGATGCTCTTAATGCCATGCAGAAGAACACCATTGGCGAGCAACTGGATATTCGCTTCGAGGCGGTGGACGATCAATCCCTGACCGCCAGCATGGCCGTCGATCATCGCACCCATCAGCCTTATGGCCTGCTGCATGGCGGCGCGTCGGTGGTGCTCGCGGAAACTGTCGGTTCCTCCGCGAGCTACCTGGTCATCGACACGAGCAAATATTACTGCGTCGGCATCGAAGTCAACGCCAACCACCTGCGGGGCCTGCGCAGCGGTCGCGTAACCGCCGTGGCGCACCCGGTTCACATTGGCCGCATGACCCACGTTTGGGACATCCGCCTGACCAGTGACGACGGCAAGGCCAGTTGCATCTCGCGCCTGACCGTGGCAGTCGTGCCCCTCGGCGAACAGCCGCCTGCGCGCTGAATGCGCAATAGTGCCGCCGTTGACCGGAGTGCCATCACCGATGGCAGTTCCGGTCATTGCTGATGCCAGAACCCGATGCGCACAATGGCGCCTTGATCACGGCTCTCACGGTGCGCGGGCATGGCCCAACACGTTTTTTTCGCTCACGCCAATGGCTTTCCTTCAGCCACCTACGGCAAGCTGTTCGCCGTGCTGGGGGATGAGTTCGAGGTTACCCACCTGGAGCAGCATGCGCATGACCCGCGCTTTCCAGTGACCGACAACTGGACGACGCTGGTGGATGAGCTGATTCACCACCTGCAAGCGCTATCGCAACCGGTCTGGGGCGTGGGGCATTCCCTTGGCGGCGTATTGCACTATCACGCGGCCTTGCGGCATCCCGAGCTGTACCGCGGCGTGGTGATGCTCGATTCCCCGGTGCTCACCCGTTTCGATCAGTGGATGATCCGTGCTGCCAAGCGCTTCGGGTTCATTGATCGCATCACCCCGGCCGGCCGCACGCTGGGGCGTCGTGAGGTGTTCAGTGACGTTGATGCAGCGCGCCATTACTTCTCCGGCAAGACCCTGTTTCGCCGTTTCGACCCCGAGTGTTTTGAAGCCTACCTGTTGCACGGCCTGCAACCCCACGGCGAGCAACTGCGTCTGCGCTTCGACCCTGCCATCGAGATGAGCATTTACCGCAGCGTGCCCCACACCAGCCCGGGTATCGCCCGGCATCTGAAGGTGCCGCTGGCCATGGTCCGTGGCGAGCAGAGCGACGTGGTGCGCCGTCATCACGCGCTGTCAGTAAAAAGCATGCGCGAAGGCGAGTACCTTTGTGTGCCCGGCGGGCATATGTTCCCGCTAGAGTACCCCGAGGACACCGCACAGATGCTCAAGCAGCTGTTTTCCCGTTGGGCCGCCCGCGCCGCATCCGAACCTGATCTGCCGCCGCCTCAGCGAGCCCACGCATGACCTGCTCCGTCGAAGACGTCCGTTTGAGCCTGCCGCACATCGAACTGGCGGCGCACCTGTTCGGTCCTCAGGAGGGTCAGCCGGTCATCGCGCTGCATGGCTGGCTGGACAACGCCAACAGCTTCGCCCGCCTGGCGCCGAAGCTCGAAGGGCTGCGCATTCTGGCGCTGGACATGGCGGGGCATGGCCATTCGGATCACCGTCCGCCGGGTGCCGGCTATGGCCTGCCGGATTACGCCCATGACGTGTTGCAGGTCGCGCAGCAGATGGGCTGGGAAACATTTTCGTTGCTGGGACATTCGCTGGGGGCGATCGTCTCGGTGATTGTGGCGGGGTCGTTACCTGACCGGGTAAACCGATTGGCACTGATCGACGGTCTGATTCCGCCGTTGGGCGAGCCCGAGTCAGCGGCCGAGCGCATGGGCGCCGCGTTGCAGGCGCAGCTGACACAATCCAGCAAGCGCAAACCGGTGTACGCCGACATGAACCGGGCCGTCGAAGCACGAATGAAGGGGGCGGTGGCGGTGAGCCGTGAAGCCGCCGAACTGCTGGCCCAGCGAGGTTTGATGCCGGTGCCCGGTGGCTACACCTGGCGCAGCGACAGCCGCTTGACCCTGGCGTCGCCGATTCGTCTGACGCGTTCGCAGGCGCTTTCCTTCGTCAACGGCGTTCGCTGTCCTGCACAGTTGATCGTGGCCGAGGACGGGATCCTGGCGCAGAACAAAACCTTGCTCGACAGCGTGGCTTTCGACGTCACTGTGCTGCCTGGCGGCCACCATCTGCACCTCAACGATGACGCGGGCGCGAGCTCTGTTGCAGACTGTTTCAATCGGTTCTTCGCCGTTTCTTGACTTGCGACCTGCAACTGCCGAGGCTGAGCGGGTTGAAACAGGAGACTGCACGATGGACCACTGCTCACGCTTGACCCGTTCACCTTTCCCTCCGCCGCCGCTCTGCGCGGCGTCTGTTTGCCTTCCGATTGCCCTGCGATGAGAACCCCTATGCGTCTGACCCATGCGTTGGGGTTGCTGTTGTGCCTGAGCGGCCCGTTGACGATGGCCCATGCTGCCGACGTCGCAGGCAGTCAGGATTTCCCCAATCTGCCTCGTCCCACTGACGCCGAGATCGTCGATTACCGGCCCGCCTCGGAGCTGGAGCGGGTCTTTCCCATGGGCGCTATTCGCAAGATCAGCGGCCAGCTGCGTTTCGACGGGCAGGTCTCGGCGCGCGGCACGGCCACTTCCGTGACCTACCAACTGCCCCCCGAGCGCTCCGCCGACGAAGCCTTCTCCGCTGCCCGCGAGGCGTTGCAACAGCAGGGCGCGCAGTTGCTGTTTTGGTGCCAGGCCCGTGACTGCGGCGAAAGCAGCCTGTGGGCCAACGAGGTGTTCGGCAATTCCCGGCTGTATGGCAGCGATAACGGGCAAGCTTATTTGCTGCTGCGGCTGACACCGGACAGCGACACCCTGGTCGCCCTGTACAGCATCACCCGCGGCAATCGTCGGGCCATGCTGCATGTCGAACAGTTCCAGGCCAGCGCGCCGCTGGGCGAACTCTTGCCAACCTCCGCGACCCTGTTGCGGGAGCTGAAAAGCTCCGGCGACTTGACCTTGCCAATGCTGACCGGCGCGCCGACGGACCCTTGGCTGACGTTGTTGTCTCGAGGATTGAATCTGGACAGCACCCTGCGCGTGACGATTTCCGGTCCGCAAGGCGAAGCCTGGCGCGAGGCCCTGGTAGGCAAAGGCGTACGGGCTGCGCGGCTGGAAGCGGGTAGCGCACCAACGCCGGGGCTGACCCTCGAACTCATCCGCTGACCCGCGTTCTACAACCACGCACGACGACATGACGAGGCGAACCAGAGGGTCCGCCGTTATGCTCAGGTCTGCGGACTTCTTTTCTATGGACTGAATCCATGTTCAATAACGATCGTCTGTTGGTGCAGATTCTGCTGCTGGCGCTGCTCGGTGCCTGCCTGTGGGTCATGGCGCCGTTCTGGTCGGCGCTGTTCTGGGGCGCGGTGCTGGCGTATGCCAGTTGGCCGTTGATGCGCCTGCTGACTCGCGCACTCGATGGGCGCGAGTCGCTGGCGGCAGGCATCTTGACCCTCGGCTGGATGCTGTTGGTGGCCGCGCCGTTGGTGTGGCTGGGGTTCAACCTGGCCGACCACGTGCGGGACGCGACGGCATTCGTCAAAGACGTGCAGGTGGACGGCCTGCCCGATCCGCCGACCTGGCTGGTCAGTGTCCCGTTGGTGGGAGAGCGGCTGGTGGGTTACTGGAACACCATTGATCAACAGGGCGCAGCGCTGCTGGCGAGCCTCAAACCGTACCTGGGGCAGGTCGGTAACTGGCTGCTGGCGCGCAGTGCGCAGATCGGTGGCGGCATTCTCGAACTCACATTGAGCATTGTCTTCGTGTTCTTTTTCTACCGCGACGGCCCACGGCTGGCAGCGTTCGTGCTGAGCCTGCTGGAGCGGCTGATCGGTGACAGGGCCCCGTATTACCTCGATCTGGTGGCGGGGACGGTGCAGCGGGTGGTCAACGGGGTGATCGGCACGGCCGCGGCGCAGGCGGTGCTGGCGTTGATCGGCTTCCTCATCGCGGGCGTGCCCGGGGCGCTGGTGCTGGGGATTGGCACGTTTCTGCTGAGTCTGGTGCCCATGGGCCCGCCACTGATCTGGATTCCCGCAACCGCCTGGCTGGCGTGGAAGGGCGACTACGGCATGGCGATTTTTCTGGGGCTGTGGGGCACGTTCATCGTCAGTGGTGTGGACAACGTGCTCAAGCCATATCTGATCAGCCGGGGCGGCAACCTGCCGTTGGTCATTGTGCTGTTGGGGGTGTTCGGCGGGTTGCTGGCGTTCGGCTTCATCGGCCTGTTTATCGGCCCGACCTTGCTGGCCGTGGCCTACAGCCTGTTGCTGGACTGGGCAGGGGACAGCCGCGCGCGGCAGTTGCCCAAGTGACGATGCGAGGTGCCCCCATGCTGTCTTACGCGCAGACAGGTGAGGGGATGTGAACCTCGAGTCCAGGGCCATCGTCGGGCTTGTGGCGGTGAGCTTGCTCACGAAGGCCAGGGCACAAGCACACCAACTCTATCGCATGGTCCTTAATCTTCGTGAGCAAGCTCACTCCCACGGGGGCGCGTTCGACGCAAGGCGGGGGTAGGGGGCAGAGGCGCGGCAGGTCGACGACGACGGTCAGGCCGCCGCCCGGGTGAATCAGTTGATGATGCGGCGTGTGAAACACCGCTATCGCGGCCGTCGTACCTCCGGCTGCTCCTACGGGTTCTGCGCCAGGCCCGGGTCCTCGGCACGCCACAATCCCTGTAGGGCCGCCGGAGGCACGACGGCACGGGCCGCGGTCGGACGAAGGCCTCGGGTCGGTTGATGATGCGGCGTGTGAAACACCGCTATCGCGGCCGTCGTACCTCCGGCTGCTCCTACAGGTCCTGCGCCAGGCCCGGATCGTCGGCACGTCACACTCCCTTTAGGAGACGCCAGAGGATCGACGGCCGCGAATAGGCAGCGTGCGGGCGCTGGGGGGCGACGCTGCGCGACTCTTTACGCTTTCTTTATGCCATTCACCGACCCTCGACCTCGTTCCTTTACACCCCTCGATCCGACAATTCGTCCCACGGCAATTGCCGTATGACGGAGAGTTTTTCATGAGCGTTGTGGATGGGGTGTCTCTGCTGTTGGCGGCGGGGTTGTTCGTGTATTTGCTGGTGGCGCTGTTGCGTGCCGGTCGGGTCGAGGAATGACGGCCATGCACACTAATGACTATCTGCTGATTCTGGCGTTTTTTGCGCTGGTGTTGCTGCCCGCGCCGTGGCTGGGCCGGTTCTATTACAAGGTCATGGAAGGTGAGCGCACCTGGCTGACCCCGGTGATGGGCCCGATCGAACGTGTGTGTTATCGCCTGTCCGGCGTCGATCCCAAGGTCGAGCAGAACTGGAAAACCTACACTCTGGCCCTGCTGGCGTTCAACCTGGCGGGGTTTGTCGCGCTGTTCGCGATCCTGCTGTTCCAGGGCGCGTTGCCTCTTAATCCGCAAGGCCTGCCGGGGATGGAGTGGTCGCTGGCGTTCAACACGGCGATGAGTTTCGTCACCAATACCAACTGGCAGAGCTACAGCGGCGAGTCGTCCCTGAGCTACCTGAGCCAGATGGCGGGGCTGACCGTGCAGAATTTCGTCAGTGCGGCCACGGGCATTGCCGTGCTGGTGGCATTCTGTCGCGGGATTGGTCGTCGCTCGACCCAACACCTCGGCAACTTCTGGACCGACATGACCCGCGCGACCCTCTACGGCCTGCTGCCGTTGTGTATCGTGCTGGCGCTGTTTCTGGTCTGGCAGGGCGTGCCGCAAACCTTCGCTCATTACGTCGATGCGGTCACGCTGCAAGGCGCCGACCAGACCCTTCCGCTCGGCCCGGCGGCCAGCCAGATCGCGATCAAACAACTGGGCACCAACGGCGGCGGCTTCTTCGGCGTCAACTCGGCGCACCCGTTCGAGAACCCGACCGCGTGGAGCAACCTGTTCGAGCTGGTGTCGATCATCCTGATTCCGGTGGCGCTGGTGTTCACCTTTGGCCATTACGTCAAGGACATGCGCCAAAGTCGCGCGATCCTGGCGTGCATGCTGGCGCTGTTCTTGATCGGCGGTGCCACGGCGTTGTGGGCCGAATATCAGCCCAACCCGACGCTGAACATGGCCTCGGTCGAGCAGACCGCGCCGATGGAAGGCAAGGAAACCCGCTTTGGCACCACCGCTACCGTGTTGTGGGCGACCACCACGACCGCAGCGTCCAATGGCTCGGTCAACGGCATGCACGACAGCCTCAACCCGCTGACCGGCATGATCGCGATGGTCAACATGATGGTCGGCGAAGTGATCTTCGGCGGAGTCGGTGCGGGGCTCTACGGCATGCTGCTGAACGTGCTGATCGCAGTGTTCCTCGCGGGGCTGATGATTGGCCGCACGCCGGAATACCTCGGCAAGAAATTGCAGGCCCGTGAAGTGAAACTGCTGGTCGCAACCCTGATCGTCATGCCCATCGGCGTGCTGGTGTTCGGTGCGCTGGCGGCGTCGCTGCCCGGCCCGGCGGGCGCGGTGAGCAACCCCGGCGCCCACGGTTTCAGTCAGCTGCTTTACGCCTACACCTCGGCCACGGCGAACAACGGCTCGGCGTTCGGCGGGTTCAGCGCCAACACGTTGTTCCATAACCTGATGCTCGGCCTGTCGATGTTCATCGGCCGCTTCGGCTACATCCTGCCGGTGTTGGCGTTGGCGGGCAGCCTGGCGGCGAAGAAGACCGCGCCCCTCGGCCTCAACAGCTTCCCGACCCACGGCCCGCTGTTCGTCGCCCTGCTGACCGTGACCATTTTGCTGGTGGGTGGCCTGACGTTCCTGCCGACCCTGGCCCTGGGACCGATTGCCGAACACTTGAGCCTGGGTTTCTGAGGACTGAATCATGAACATGCATGCGCCTGTAACAAAGAACCCGGCGAACGCCCCGAGCGTAGAGCCTGCCAAAACCGGCCTGACCGCGCTGTGGCGCCCGGCGCTGGTCCAGTCCTTCGTCAAGCTCGATCCACGTCAGTTGCACCGCGCGCCGGTGATGCTGGTGGTCGAACTCACCGCGATCCTGACCACGCTGTTATGCCTGATCCCCAACCCGGCCGTGCCGACCTTCGTTGCGGTGCAGATCGCGGTGTGGTTGTGGTTCACCGTGTTGTTCGCCAACTTCGCCGAGGCCCTGGCCGAAGGCCGTGGCAAGGCCCGGGCCGACAGCCTGAAGGCCGGCACCGAGGGCCTCAAAGCCCGGCTGCAAGGGGCGGGCGGTGCGTTTGTCACGGTCAACGCCAGCACCCTGCGCAAAGGCGATGTGGTGCGCGTCGAAGCGGGGGAGCTGATTCCCGGTGACGGCGAAGTCATCGCGGGCATCGCGGCAGTCAACGAAGCGGCAATCACCGGCGAATCCGCGCCGGTGATTCGCGAGTCCGGTGGTGACCGTTCGGCGGTCACCGGCAATACCCGCCTGGTCTCGGACTGGCTCTTGGTGCGCATCAGCGCCAACCCCGGTGAGTCCACGCTGGCCCGCATGATTGCGCTGGTGGAAGGCGCCAAACGCCAGAAAACCCCCAACGAAGTCGCGCTGGACATTCTGCTGATCGGTCTGACCCTGATCTTCCTGCTGGTGGTCGTGACCCTGCAACCCTTCGCCCATTTCGCCGGGGGCAGCCTGCCGCTGGTGTTTCTGGTGGCGTTGTTGGTGACGCTGATCCCGACCACCATCGGCGGTCTGCTGTCGGCCATCGGCATCGCCGGCATGGACCGTCTGGTGCGCCTGAACGTGATCGCCAAATCCGGACGCGCTGTGGAAGCGGCGGGGGATGTACACGTGTTGCTGCTGGACAAGACCGGCACCATCACCTTCGGCAACCGTCGCTGTGCAGCCGTTTACGCGGCGCCTGGCGTGAGCGGCAAGGAATTGAGCGAAGGCACGCTGCTGGCCTCGCTGGCGGACGATACCGCCGAAGGCAAGTCCATCGTCGAGTACCTGCGCGCGTTGCATCCCACGACCGAACCTGCGGCCAGCGAACTCACCGCCGTGCCGTTCAGCGCCGAAACGCGTTTGTCCGGTGTCGACTTTGCCGGCCGTGCGTACCGCAAGGGTGCTGTGGATTCGTTGCTCAGCTTCATTGGCCGTGACCGCACCGACTTGCCGGCCAGTCTGGCCAGGGAGATCGACAAGATCGCCAAGACCGGCGGCACGCCGCTGCTGGTCGCGGTCGATCACACCCTGCTGGGCGCGATTCACCTCAAGGACGTGGTCAAGCCGGGCATTCGCGAGCGCTTCGAGGAACTGCGCAAGCTGGGGATTCGCACGGTCATGGTCACCGGCGACAACCCGCTGACCGCTGCGGCGATTGCCGCAGAAGCGGGCGTTGATGACGTGCTGGCCGAAGCGACGCCGGAGAAGAAACTGGAGCGCATTCGTCAGGAGCAGAACGACGGGCGTCTGGTGGCGATGTGCGGCGACGGCGCCAACGATGCCCCGGCGCTGGCCCAGGCGGACGTCGGCATGGCGATGAACGACGGCACCCAGGCCGCGCGGGAAGCGGCCAACATGGTCGACCTCGACAGCGACCCGACCAAGCTGCTGGACGTGGTGCAAGTGGGCAAGGAGTTGCTGGTCACCCGTGGCGCGCTGACGACGTTCTCCATCGCCAACGACGTGGCCAAGTATTTCGCGATCCTGCCGGCGCTGTTCGCGGCGATCTACCCGCAATTGGGCGTGCTCAACATCATGCACCTGGCCAGCCCGCAGAGCGCGATCCTGTCGGCCATCGTGTTCAACGCGCTGATCATCGTGGTGCTGATCCCGCTGGCCTTGCGTGGCGTTCGCGTGCAGGCCGCGAGCGCGGCACACCTGCTACGTCGCAACCTGCTGATTTATGGGCTGGGCGGGATCCTCGTGCCGTTCGTGGGGATCAAGCTGATTGATCTGCTGCTGACCGGGCTGCACCTGGTTTGAACACGGTTATTTGAGACGCTTATCTGGCTGCGGGGCGATCTGTTTTGCGCCTCGCAGCGACCCGATTTGATTGAGGAATGAATGATGTCGACTATAGTGCGTCCCGCCGTGAGCCTGATCGTGCTGATGACCCTGATCACTGGCGTGGCTTATCCGCTGGTCGTGACCGGCGTTGCACAGGTGGCGTTTCCGGAGCAGGCCAATGGCAGCCTGGTGTATGACGATCATGAGAAGGTGCGGGGTTCTGAATTGATCGCCCAGGCGTTCACCGGGGATGAATGGTTTCACCCGCGCCCGTCGGCCGGGGCCTATGCCACGGTGGCGAGTGGTGCGAGTAACCTGTCGCCGAGCAACCCGGCGTTGGCCACGCGCGTCGGTGATGATGCGCGCAAAGAGGCCGTCGATGGGCAGGGGCCAGTGCCGTTGAACCTGCTGACCACATCGGGCAGCGGCCTCGACCCTCATCTCTCGCCAGCCGCTGCCGATTACCAGGTAGCGCGGGTGGCGGCGGCGCGGCATGTGTCTGCGGTGAAGGTGCAGCAGTTGGTGGCGGATAACACTTATCGTCCGTTGATTGGCCCGGCGGTGGTGAATGTGCTGGCCTTGAACCAGCGTCTGGGTGAGTTGCGGGTTGGCCAGTAGCCGCCCTGATCTACACCTTCCATGTGGGAGCCGGCTTGCTGGCGAAAGCGGAGGTCAGATAGGCAGATGTTGAATGACAGGCCCATTCGCCAGCAAGCCGGCTCCCACATTGATCGCATTTCATAAAAAGTTACGCGTTCCACCAAAAGAACAGCCAGCAACTAAGGGATGACCCCGTGAATTCAGACAGCCGCGCCGATGCCTTGCTGGCGACGCTCCCCCGTGACGACCGCGGCCGGTTGAAGGTGTTTCTCGGCGCCGCCCCCGGCGTGGGCAAGACCTACGCCATGTTGCAGGCCGCGCATACGCAACTGCGTCAAGGCGTCTCCGTCCTCGCCGGGGTCGTGGAAACCCATGGTCGCGCCGAGACCGAAGCGCTGCTCGGCGGTCTGCCGCAGCGACCCATGCTGCGCTCGGAATACCGCGGCGTGATGCTGGAGGAAATGGACCTTGACGGCTTGCTGGCCGCCCGGCCAAAACTGGTGTTGGTCGACGAGCTGGCCCACACCAACGCCCCGGGCAGTCGTCACGCCAAACGCTGGCAAGACATTCAGGAACTGCTCTCCGCCGGGATCGATGTCTACACCACCGTCAACGTGCAGCACCTGGAAAGCCTCAACGATCAAGTACGCGGCATCACCGGCGTGCAGGTCCGCGAAACCCTGCCGGACTGGGTCTTGCAGGAAGCCTACGAACTGGTGCTGATCGACCTGCCACCGCGCGAATTGCTGGAGCGGCTGCGCGACGGCAAGGTCTACGTCCCGGAACAGGCGCGTGCAGCCATTGACGCCTTCTTTACCCAGACCAATCTCACCGCCCTGCGCGAACTGGCGATGCAGACTGCAGCGGCCCAGGTCGATAACGATCTGGCCCTCGGTTACCGCCAGCTGGGGCAGTCGGCGCCGGCGGTGCGCGGCCGTTTGCTGGTGGGGGTCGATGGCGATGCCCAGGCCGAGCGTCTGGTGCGTCACGCCAGTCGGGTGGCCCAGCGCAGACACCTGCCGTGGACCCTGGTGCATGTCGACAATGGGCGGTTCTTCGATGAACTGGCCCGCAGCCGCCTGCAGAGTGCCCAGCAGCTGGCGGAACGGCTGGGCGGCGAAGTCGTGGTGCTGCGCGCACCGGAAGTGGCGAAAACCCTGATTCAACACGCGGCCGAGCGTCGCGCCAGTCTGGTGCTGGTCGGGCAGTCGCAGCCTTCCTTGCGTCGGCGAGTGTTCGGCGGTGGGCTGGCCTCGCGTCTGTTACGCAACGCTCACGGGCTGGAAATCAACGTGCTGGACAGCGAGGCGCGCCCCGATCAGCCGCATTCGACCTCGCCGCGCACCCTCAGCGGGTTCGATTACCTGTTGGCGGTGCTGGCAACGGTCTGCGCCAGCGCCTTGGCCTGGGCGGTGTCCAGCGTCCTGGCACTGCCCAACATTTCGCTGGTGTTTCTCGCGGCGGTGCTGTTGGTGGCGGTGCGCAGCAGCCTCGGGCCGGCGATGGTCTGTTCGGTGCTGTCGTTTCTGGCTTATGACTTCCTGTTTATCCCGCCGAATTTCTCCCTCAGCATTCAGCGCGAAGAAGACGTGCTGACCCTACTGTTTTTCCTGATGATGGCCGCCCTGACCGGCAACCTCGCAGCCCGGCAGCGTCGACAGTTGCAGGCGTTGCGCGACACCCAGGAAGAGACCAGCGAACTGCTTGACCTGTCGAAACGCCTCACCGCCGCCACCGACCGGCAGGCCGTGCTCAGCGCTGCCGAACAGCACTTGGCTGGCTGGAAAGCTGTGCAGGTCTGCATGCTCGGCAAGGACGCCGATCAAGCCTGGCGAGTCGAAGTCGGCGGCGCACTGGAGTTTTCCGAATTCGAGCGCGCCGCAGCCGACTGGGCCTGGCAGCACGGCCAGCCCGCGGGCCGCGGCACCGGGACATTGCCCTCGGGGGCGTGGTGGTGGCTGCCGCTGTGGGTCGACGACGCACCGCTGGCGCTGCTCGGTGTCCGCGCCCAGCCCGGGCAAAGTTTCAGTGCCCAGCGTCGTCGGCTGCTGATCGCGCTCAGTCAGCCTTTGGGTCAGGCATTGGCCCGCGCGCAACTGGCCGACGACCTGGAAGCTGCGCGTCTGCACGGCGAAACCGAACAGCTGCGCAGTGCCTTGCTCGCCTCGGTGTCCCACGACCTGCGCACTCCGCTGACGGCCATGCGCGGCAGCATCGACAGCCTGCTGGCGCTGGGTGAGGCGATTCCGCTGGAAGACCGTCGCGAACTGTTGGAGGGCACCCGCGACGAGGCCGAGCGGCTGGACCGTTACATCCAGAACCTGCTGGACATGACGCGACTGGGCCACGGCGCATTGAAACTGGCGCGGGATTGGGTCGCGCCGGGTGACATCGTCGGCAGCACCCTGAACCGCCTGCGCGCCGTGCTGGCGCCGTTGCAGGTCAGCACCGATCTGCCAGCCGAGTTGCCCTTGCTGTACGTGCACGCCGCGTTGATCGAACAGGCGCTGATCAACGTGGTGGAAAACGCCGCGCGCTTTTCGCCCAGCCATGGTCGCCTGCAGATCAGGGTGGCAGCGTTGAACGATGAGCTGATCTTCGCCGTGAGCGACGAGGGGCCGGGGATTCCCGAAGCCGAGCGGGCGAAGATCTTCGACATGTTCTACACCGCCGCCCGGGGCGACCGAGGCGGGCAGGGCACTGGACTGGGCCTGGCGATCTGTCAGGGGATGGTGGGCGCTCATGGCGGGCGGATCAGCGTCGGCGACGGTATCGACGGGCACGGCACCTGCATTTCCCTGCATTTGCCGTTGCAGGCCCAGCCTCAGGGCGAAAAGGAGCAGGCGCTGTGAAGACGCTTTGGGGTAGGCTGGCGGCGTGTGAATGAAGACTTTTGACGGGAATTCCATGAGCCAGACGGCAACCATTCTGGTGATCGACGATGAGCCGCAGATCCGCAAATTCCTGCGCATCAGCCTCGCATCACAGGGCTACGCCGTGATCGAAGCCGGGACCGGCAACGAAGGACTGGCGCAGGCCGCGCTCAGCAAACCCGATCTGCTGGTGCTCGACTTGGGCCTGCCGGACATTGACGGCCAAGACGTGCTGAGCCAGTTCCGCGAGTGGTCGGCGGTGCCGGTGCTGGTGCTGTCGGTGCGCGCCAGCGAGGGCGAAAAGGTCCGGGCGCTGGACGCCGGGGCCAACGACTACGTGACCAAACCGTTCGGGATCCAGGAGTTTCTGGCCCGGGTTCGGGCGCTGCTGCGTCAGGCACCGGCCTCAGGCCAGACTGACGCGGCGTTGGTCATCGGGCCGTTGACGGTTGATCTCGCTTACCGGCGCGTGCTGCTGGACGATACGGAAGTGGCGCTGACCCGCAAGGAATACGCCGTGCTGGCGCAACTCGCGCGGCACCCGGGCCGGGTCATCACGCAGCAACAACTGCTCAAGGACATCTGGGGGCCGACCCACGTGGAGGACACCCATTACCTGCGCATCGTCGTCGGCCACCTGCGCCAGAAACTCTCCGACGACCCCGCCGCACCCCGTTTCATCATGACCGAGGCGGGGGTGGGCTATCGGTTGGTGGGGGCGTGAGGTAGCACAATCGTTGTGGGAGTCGGCTTGCACGTAGATCGCCCGCGAGCTGACCTCAATGCTCCCGCTCATACCGATCCAGCGTGTCCCGCGCAATTTCTCGCCCCAGCGCAATCAGTTCCGGCGCTTTGTAGAACTCGAAAAACCGGCAGACGCGTTTGGGCACGTTGATCAGGATGTCCGGCGGATAACCGGCGATCTTGTACTGCGCCAACGAGGTCTGCATCACCTCGAAACTCTGGTTGATCAGATCGAGCAAGGACGCAGGCCCTACGTTGTCGATGATCACTGAGCCACTGGCGGACTTTGGGGCGCCCGGTTCGGAAGGGGCGGCGGCAGGTTGTTGGCCTTGCGGGTCGGCGGATTCACTGTCGTGCTGGCCGAGCCAAGGGTCGGGCAACGTGGCGGCGGTGGCCTTGAGGCGGTCCTGCTCCAGACGCAAGACGTCGCCGGCTGCCACGTCCATCTTGCGCCGGAATGGCAGATGCGAACCGATGGAATTGATCAACGCGTCGAAGCGTTTCTTCACGGCGGGCGGGCGTTCGATCACCGGCAAGTGGTACTGCTTCTGGTTAGTCGAGTTGAGGTTGACCGCCACGATCAGATCGCAATGGCTGGACACCACCGGCACGATCGGCAGCGGGTTGAGCAGGCCGCCGTCCACCAGCGTGCGATTGCCTTGAACCACCGGGGTGAACAGGCTGGGAATCGCCGCTGACGCGCGCATGGCCGAGTGCAGGTTGCCTTCCTGAAACCAGATTTCCTGCTGGTTGGTCAGGTCGGTGGCGACGGCAGTGTATGGAACGCGCAGGTCTTCGATATTGATCTCGCCGACGATTTCGCGGATTTTGCCGAAGACTTTTTCTCCGCGAATGGCGCCCAGACGGAAACTCACGTCCACCAGCCGCAACACGTCGAGATAATCCAGACTCTCGATCCACGCCTTGTATTCCGGCAGTTTGCCTGCCGCATAAATCCCCCCGATCACCGCCCCCATCGAGCAACCGGCGATGCAGGCAATGTCGTACCCGCGTCGTTCCAGTTCTTCGATCACGCCGATGTGTGCGTACCCTCTGGCGCCCCCAGACCCCAATACCAGCGCGACTCGTTTCTTCATTCGCAGGCTCCCCGTTACCTGGCCTCTACCCTACGCCCAAGGCTGCGCCGGGTGTATAACGGGCGCGACAAAAAACACCGGGGCCGCGACCCGGACATGGCACTTTTACATCGCCGCATCGTCAAACCCGCAGCGTCAATTCCATCGTTGATTTTCCATTGCTGAGGTACACCCGATGAAAGCCTGGATCTGCCTGCCACTGCTCGCCCTCGTTCTCTCAGGCTGCGCGGGAAAAACCGCCTATCGCGACAGCTGCGCCACCAACCTGGATGCCGCCTGGCACGAATTGGACCTGGCCAAGGCCGAAGGCTTTGCCGGGACCGTCAGCTACTCGAAAGCCTTGTCCCTGCTGACCGGCGCCAAAACCCAGCAGCAGTTCGAAGCGTTCGAAGGCTGCAACGAGAAAGCCGAGAAAGCGCGCTTCTACATCCGTGAGTCCCGCGCCGGACGTTGAGTCTGGTCGTGATGTTCCGGGCTCACGCGGATGGTTTTTGACTCTGGGCGCAGCCCATGGGAGCCGGCTTGCTGGCGAAAGCGTCAGGTCAGACAAATAATGGATGTCGACCTGTGTGCCGCCTTCGCCAGCAAGCCAGCTCCCACGCCTTCGGCATAAGCGTGTCGAGGTCCTCTCTCGACGTATCGTCAGCACTGCGTTCAGCCACCCCTCTTGTCAAATCCTCCCGATTCCGCTCATCCGCGCTGGCGAAAACGCCTACGCTGACTTTAAAGTGGCTGCACGTCTGGCATCTGCCGCAATCCTACGAGTCAAGCGCTGTCGCCTGGGGAGGCTTTCCGATGGGCAGAAAACTGGATGCGTGTCTCAACGCAATCAATGAAGTGGTGTTGGGCAAGGAACCGCAAGTTCGTCTGGCGCTGACATGTCTTCTGGGCGGCGGGCATCTGCTGATCGAAGATTTGCCCGGCATGGGCAAGACCACCCTCAGCCATACCCTAGCGCGGGTGCTGGGGCTGAGCTTCCAGCGCATTCAATTCACCTCTGATCTACTACCGGGCGACATTCTCGGCACGTCGGTCTTCGACCGGGAAACCGGGCAATTCACCTTCCATCCCGGGCCAATCTTCGCCGAACTGGTGCTGGCGGACGAAATCAATCGCGCCACGCCCAAAAGCCAGAGCGCATTGCTCGAAGCCATGGAAGAAGGGCAGGTGACCCTCGAAGGCGCTACCCGCGTGTTGCCTGACCCGTTTTTCGTCATCGCCACGCAAAACCCGTTCAGTCAGGGCGGGACCTTCGCACTGCCCGAATCGCAGCTGGACCGCTTCCTGATGCGCCTGTCACTGGGCTACCCCGCGCGCTCGGCCGAGAAAGCCTTGTTGCTGGGCGAGTCTCGTCGGGAGTTGTTGCCGCGTATCGAGCCGATCATCGACCACAGCGAGTTGGCAGCGTTGCAGGAAGAGGCTCGTCGCGTACGGGCCAGCGATGCGCTGGTGGATTATGTGTTGCGGCTGGTGGACGCCACGCGCAGTCAGCCGCAGTTCGCCTACGGCCTGTCACCCCGGGCAAGCCTGGCAATCCTCTCGGCGGCGCGGGCCTGGGCCTTGCTGATCGGTCGCGATTACGTGATTCCGGAAGACGTCCAGGCGATTCTGCCGGCGGTGATCGGCCATCGTCTGCGCGACCGCAGCGATCCCACCGGGCATGGCGGCGGGGCGTTGGTTCAAGGGTTGCTGCGTGAGGTGCCGGTGCTGTGATGCCACAGTTCAAACCGTTCTGGCAGCGCTGGGTGGGACGTCGCATTCCTCCAGCCTCCCGGATCGAGCTGGATCATCGCCGAATCTTCATCCTGCCGACCCGGGCGGGCAGCACCTTCATGCTCGTGCTGTTTCTGCTGTTGCTGGTGTCGATCAACTACCAGAACAGCCTTGCCTACGGCCTGACCTTCCTCATGACCTCGGTGGGCATCCTTGGCATTCTGCACACCTATCGAAACTTCAGCGGCCTGGTGCTCAGCGCCGGCCACGCCCGTTCGGTGTTCGTCGGCGAACCGGTGCAACTGCGCCTGCGTCTGGAAAGCGCGTCGAACGGCCATCAGGCCATCGCGCTTGGCTGGGACAGCGAGAGACTTGAGCAGACCGACGTCGAATCCGAGCAGCAGGTGGACGTGGCGCTGACCTTGCCAGCGGTCAACCGCGGCTGGTTGCGGGCCCCGCGTTTGCGGGTCGAGAGCGTGTTTCCCCTCGGCATCTTCCGCGCCTGGACGTGGCTGGATCTGGAGCAGACCGTGCTGGTTTATCCGCGTCCAATTCCAGGTAGCCTGCCGCTCCTGCAAGGGGTTCAGCCTCACGCCGAAGACGATGGACAGGCCACCCATGGCCAGGGCGTCGACGACTATCAGGGGCTGCGCACCTGGCAGCCGGGCGACTCCATGCGCCGCCTGCACTGGAAAGCCTGGTCGCGGGGGCAGGGGCTGATGGTCAAGGAGTTCACAGACCTCAGCGGCCATGACTTGTGCCTGGATTTCATGGCCCTGGGCGGCGACATCGAAGAGCGGCTTTCGCGCCTGTGCTATTGGGTACTGGAGCTGTCGCAGCGGCAGCAGCCGTTCGCCTTACGCTTGCCCGGTTTCCTTTCGGCGGTGGACAGCGGCGATGCCCATCGCGAGGCCTGCCTGCGGCAACTGGCGCTGTACGGGGTGCGGGCATGAAGGCGGCACGGGCATGACCTCCACCCAGCTCGCCCAGCCGATCCCCAGGGTCAGCCTCAATTGGCTGCTGATCGCCCAGGCGCTGGTGATCGTCCCGTTTTCGCTGCATATCCCCGTGGCGCTGGTGGTGCTGTGGCTGGTGTGCAGTTTCTGGCGCATTCAAATATTCCGCATGCGCGTGCGGATGCCCGGCACCTGGATCAAATCCGGACTGCTGGTGGGAACAGCGGGCGGGATCTTTCTGGCGCGGGGCAGCCTGGTGGGCCTGGATGCCGGGGCCGCGCTGCTGATCGCCGCATTCATCCTCAAGATGCTGGAAATGCAGACGCGACGGGATGCGCTGGTGCTGATCTTTCTCGGCTTCTTTTGCGTGGCGGTCGGCTATCTGTTCGAAGACGCGCTGCTGTGGGGGCTGTTCACCCTGTTACCAGTGACGGCATTGCTCGCGGGGCTGATCGGCCTGCAACAGTCCAGCCTCTCCAGCAAACCGGCGGGCACATTGAAATTGGCGATCAAACTGCTGCTGCAGGCCGTGCCATTGATGCTGCTGTTATTTCTGTTCTTTCCCCGTCTCGACCCTTTGTGGTCGCTGCCGCAGCCGAGCAATAAAGGGCTGACCGGGCTTTCCGACAGCATGTCGCCGGGGGACGTGGCCGAGCTGAGCCAATCGGCGGCGCTGGTGTTCCGGGCCAGCTTCGAGGGACCGGTGCCGCCACGTCATCAGCAATACTGGCGCGGTTTGACGCTGGAGCAGTTCGACGGAAGACGCTGGTCACAGTCGTCCCGCGCGCTGGTGCCGGATGCCCCGGACTGGCACAAGACCGGCGAGAAGATCAGCTACAGCGTGGTCATGGAACCCAGCGGCAAGCCGTGGCTGATGACGCTGGACGTCGGCGAAACGGACCTCGCCGGTGTGCGCCAGATGAGCGACTTTCGCTGGCAGCGTCGACGGCCCATCGAGCAATCGGTGCTGTACAGCGTCGATGCCTGGCCCGACGCGGTGCGAGAGACCCGCCTGGGCGACAGCGCCCGATCCCAGGATCTGCAACTGCCTGCCAAGGGCAATCCGCAAGCGCGGGAGTGGGCGGCGGACCTGCACCAGCGCTACCCAAAACCCGAGGCACTGGTGGACGGCCTGCTGACGTATTTCACGGAACAGCCGTTCCGCTACACGCTGAAGCCGCCCACGCTCGGGCCCAATGGCATCGACGATTTCCTGTTCGGCAGCCGCGCCGGTTTCTGTGAGCATTACGCAGGGGCCATGACGTTTGTCCTGCGCGCGGCAGGCATTCCGGCACGGGTCGTGGCGGGGTATCAGGGCGGCGAGCTGAACCCGGATGGCAACTACATCAGCGTGCGCCAGTTCGATGCCCACGCCTGGGTCGAGTATTGGCAGGCGGGCGTTGGCTGGCGCAGTGTCGACCCGACTGCAGCCGTGTCGCCGGCGCGGATCGAACAGGGGTTAGAGGCCGCGTTGGGCGCCGATGAGGAGTTTCTCGCCGATTCGCCGATGTCGGTGTTGCGCTATCGGCACCTGGCCTGGATCAATTCGATTCGCCTCAGTTGGGATAACCTCAATTACGGTTGGCAGCGCTGGGTGCTGGGCTATCAAGGGCAACAGCAATTGCAGGTGCTGGGCCGCTGGTTCTCGGGTTTTCAGGCACCGGTGTTCGCCGGTGGCGCGCTAGTGATCCTCGGGATCGTAGCGCTGTGGCTGTTCAAACCGTGGCAACGGGAGAGCGACTCGCAACTGCGGCTGTTCAATGCGTTCGAACGACTGCTCGCCCGGCACGGTCTAAAACGCCAACCGGGGGAGGGCGCTCGGGCGTTCGCGATACGCGCCGCTCAGCGCTTCCCGGCGCAGGCTGAGGCCATTGAAGGGTTCGCCCAGGCGTTCGAAGCCCAGCGCTATGCCGGGGTGTCCAGCTCGGCCGGGCAGCTGCGCCGCCGTCTGAAACACCTGCGTCGCTGTTTGCCCTGGCGCTTGTCGGTGGTTAAAGACAAGCAGCCTTAATCAACCTTCAAGGAGTCCTCGATGTCTGCCATGGTCGATCACCTGATCGCCGAGATTTTCAGTCTCAACGTCAAACTGCTGGCCTGCCATGCGCGACTGGCCGCGTCCACCGACAGCGAGGCGTTGCATGATCTGCGCACCACCGTGCGGCGCCTGCGCAGTGTGTTGCGGCCGTTGCGTGGCTTGCCGGGGCTGGATCAGGTGGAAGAGGCGGCCAAGGGGGTCGGCGATCTGACCACGCCGCTGCGGGATATGCAGGTGCTGGCGGCGTTTCTCGCCGAACAGGGCGAGCAGCAGGCGGCGCTGAAGCGGGCGAATCACCTGAAAATCGCATGCCCTCAAGTGGCCACGTCGGCCGAGTTGAACCGTCTGTTTGGTGTGCTCGATCAACTGCCCTCGTTCCTGCGCACTCAACAGCGTCATGGCTTGCTGAAGAAGCTGCGCCAGCGCATCGAAAAACGCCTGGACAAGCAATGGAAGAAACTGCGCGAAGCCATGGCTGATCCCGCCCACGACCGCCACCGTCTTCGGCTGTTGATCAAGCGCGTGCGCTACGCGGCGGAGGCGTATCCCGAATTGAGCCATCAACCCGACGGCATGCAAAAACGCCTCAAGGCCGCCCAAGGCGCATTGGGCGATTGGCATGATCACTTGCAATGGCTCGCTCAGGCCGAGCAACATCAGGACCTCGCGCCCTGCGTGGCCGGCTGGCAGTCGGGGATCCTGCGCGCCGAAGCAAAATCGGACAAAGCGCTGGATAAACTGGCCCACGCCTGTTTCGGTGATTCGCGCAGGCACTGATCCCGATCAAGCCGCAGAATTGGCAGTTATAAGCGCTGTTCAGGAGGCGGCGTCTCGCTAAGATCCGGGCATCTTTCCTGTGCGTCTCACGGAGTGCCCATGACCTTTTCCGAATTACTCGACGCCGTTCGCGACCATCCCCAGGAGGTGACCATTCCAGCGTCCTGGTCCCAAGGGCGCTCCTGTTTTGGCGGCCTGATGGCGGCCCTGCAATTCGAGGCCATGCGCGCAAGAGTGCCCGCCGACCGCCCCGTGCGCTCGCTGGCGATCAGCTTTGTCGGGCCGCTGGCCATCGATATGCCGATTTCGTTCGAGGTGGAAATCCTGCGGGAGGGCAAGGCCGTCAGTCAGGTGCTGGGCCGTGCCGTGCAGAATGGCGAGACGGTGACGTTGATCCAGGGCAGTTTTGGCGCACCCCGCGAGTCGTCGATTGCGGTCGTGGCCGAGCCTGCACCTGTGCTGAAACCGGCGGATGAGGTGGCGCCGTTTCCGTTCAGGGCGGGTGTGATGCCGGACTACATGCGCTATATCGAAATGCGTTGGGCACTGGGCGGTTTGCCTTACAGTGGCACCCCTTCACGGGTGATGGGCGGGTATGCACGGCTGCGGGATGTCGAGGAAGCGCCGCTGACTGAGGCCCATTTGCTGGCGCTGGTGGATACTTGGCCGCCCGCCGTTTTGCCGCACCTGAGCAAACCGGCACCCGGCAGCTCGCTGACCTGGACGATAGAGTTCGTGCAACCGTTGCCAGCGATGACGACTCATGACTGGACGCTCTACAAGGCAGTGATCGAACACGCAAGGGATGGCTACGGACATGTTGCAGCGGGGTTATGGACGCCGAGCGGCGAGTTGGTCGCGATCAGCCGGCAGACGGTGACCGTGTTCGGGTAGAACGCGTGAAGCGGAAAAGGATGAGCGACAGCAAAAACCCGAGACCGTTATTGGCCTCGGGTTTTGATGGCTTGGGCGGCGATGAGCCCGAGAATCCCGATGCCTGCCGACGCAACGCTGGCACTCAGCGCACCGTCGAGCAACAACAGGCCCGACACAATTGACAGTGGAAACGCCAGGGACGACAGCACCCGATTCGAGGACAGCCCGTATTTATGGGCCGAGGAGAAAACCTCTTCAAGGTGCAGGTTTGCAATGAATTTGGGCATGACGCGTGACCTCACAAAGCCTAATAAGAACCGTTTTCGATGAGGTGAGAATAGGCCCGGCCGGACGTAACAGCGAATCGAGGATTGCTATGGGTGTGATAGCCGGGATGCGCAAAAGTTATCGGCTGCTCTCCGCGCTTGCAGTGCCTTCACAGTCTCGGGTAACGCACTGCACACGCCTGGCCACAAATCACGTAGGAGCCGCCGGAGGAATGACGGCTGCGAAGGTGTGAGTCCTGGTTTGGGCGCGTTATCCCTGCACCTTCAACTGCCCAATTGCCGTGTTCAGCTCTCCCGCCAATGTCGCCAGTTCATCGCTGGTGCTGGCCGAGGCCACCGTCTGGTTCACGGTGCGTTCGGTGGCGTCGCGGATGCTGACCACCGCGCGGTTCATTTCTTCCGCTACCTGACTCTGCTGCTGCGCCGCGACGGCAATCTGCGTGTTGCTTTCGCGCATCTGCGCCACGGCCTCTGTGATCGCGGCGAGGGCGGCGCCGGCTTCCTGCGCGTGTTGCACGCAGTCGTCGGCCTTGTAGGAACTCTCTTGCATAAAGTCCACCGCATCACGGGTGCCGGCCTGCAATGCCGAAACCATGGTGGTGATTTCGTCAGTCGAGCTTTGTACGCGTTTCGCCAGGTTGCGCACCTCATCGGCGACCACGGCAAAGCCGCGGCCCATTTCCCCGGCCCTGGCCGCCTCGATGGCTGCATTCAGCGCAAGCAGGTTGGTCTGTTCGGCAATGCTGTGGATCACATTGACCACGCTATTGATTTTCTGGCTGTCTTCGGCCAGGCGCTGAATCATCCCGGCCGTCTGCTGCACGCCGCTGGACAGTCCGGCGATCGAGCTCTGCACCCGATCCACCACGGTTTTGCCGCTGCCCGCCAATGCGTCGGCGTTCTGCGATTGATCGCGGGTGGCGTTGGCGTGTTGCGCGATGTGGTGGACCGTGGCGGTCATTTCGTTGATCGCTGTCGCCACCTGATCGGTTTCACTTTGTTGGCCGAGCATGCCCTCGCGCACGTCGCTCATGCCCGTGGCCAAGAGCACGGCGCCTTGATCCAAACGCGCCGCCGACTGTGCAACGGTGCCGACGATGCGCTGATACCCGGCCTGCATCGCATTGAACGCCTTGGCCATCTGCCCGACTTCGTCCTCACCCGCCAGTGCCGCCCGCGCCGAGAGATCGCCGCTGCGCTCGACATGCAGCATCACATCTTTGAGGGTATTGAGGTGGGTCAGCAGGAAGCGGATCAACAATTGCGACGCGCTCAGCATGGCCAGCATCAGCACCAAAACGGCCAGTGCATATTCGGTGAAATGCTCGGCCAGCAATTGACTGAACGCCGGTGGGGCGGGGAGGGGGTCAATTGTCGGGACTGGCAGCCCGGCCGGCCATGCCGCCACCCACTGAGCCTGTGCCTCAGCCGCGACCCTGGCGTCCTCCGCGCGACTGTGCTGCTCCAGATTCAGCGCATAGAGCACCAACAGCAACGTCGTAATAAAGGCGACGGCATTCACCGCCCAGAACTTGTATTTCAGCGAAAGATTGCTCAACCAGCGGCCCATGAGGAAGCTCTTCTGTGATTGCACGTGATAAGGCAAGGTGCCATCAGTGTCTCAGCTGTGCAGGACGGAAGCGTTGATCTGTATCAATGGCGAGTGTCGCGTGGGCGTCCAATCAACGGACGTCTGCCGCCAACTCTGTAGGAGCCGCCGGAGGCACGACGGCCGCGATGGGGCCTGCTCAGTCGCAGGCGTGTCGTCTGGCACCCCGCTATCGCGGCCGTCGTGCCTCCGGCGGCTCCTACAGAGATCGCGGGCGTTGGGAGCTGGTTGATCTGTATCGATGCCTGTAGACGCTAGCGCCTCGAGGCAGACATGTGCCCGCGGCTCCTACAGAGATCGCGGGTGCTGGGAGCTGGTTGATTTGTATCGATGCCGATAGACGCAAGCGCTTCAAGGCAGACATGTGCCAGCGAATCCGTAGGAGCCGCCGGAGATCGCGGGTGCTGGGAGTTCGTTGAGCTCGGCAGTCGGTTACAGCGTCGGCAGCGAAAAGAATGCTTGCGCGCAGGCGGTGGTGTGGGCGGCGAGGTCTTCGGGGGTTTCGCTTCGGTGCAATGCCACCTCTCGCAACACCTCCGGCAGATAGGCCGGCTCGTTGCGGCCGTTTTTCGGTTTCGGCCGCAGGGTCCGCGGTAGCAAATACGGCGCGTCACTTTCCAGCATCAGCCGCCCGCGCGGGATTTCGCGCACCAATGGGTGCAGGTGAGTGCCCCGGCGTTCGTCGCAGATCCAGCCAGTGATGCCAATGTGCAGGTCCAGGTCAAGGTAACTGAACAGCGCGCGTTTTTCGCCGGTGAAACAGTGCACCACAGCGCCAGGCAGGTGATCGCGATAATCACGGAGGATCGCCAACAGCCGCTCGTTGGCATCGCGCTCATGAAGAAAGACCGGCAGGTTCAGGGCTACCGCCAGCGCCAGATGGGCTTCCAGGACTTTTTCCTGCTGCGGGCGAGGGGAGAAGTCGCGATTGAAATCCAGGCCACATTCGCCCACTGCGCGCACCGAATCTTCGAGCAGCAAGGTGTGCAACTGTTTTTCGGTGTCCCGTGTCCAATCGCTCGCCGAATGGGGGTGGACCCCGGCGGTACTGAACAGTCGCTGACCGCTTTGGTCCAGTTGGCGGCACATCTGCAGGGCCTGTTCGCTGCTTTCGACGCTGGTGCCGGTGAGGATCAATTGCCCCACATCGGCGGCGTAGGCGCGATCCAGCACCTCTCGCTCTTTCGAGGCGAAGCTTGGGTTGGTCAGGTTGACGCCGATATCAATTAGTTGCATGGTCATCCTCAGCGAGACGGTTTAAAAACTGCAGCGCATCGGCGATGCTGCGTTAAAGACGGGTTCGGAATGCTCATTTCAGGGGCCTGAACTCCGCTTCCTCAGACGTTGTTGCCTTGCCTAGCCTTCGTTCGCGACGTTTTTACAGCGTCTTGAGGAGGCCGAAAAGACTACCAGAGCGATTGAAGCCATAAAAAATCAAGCAGACGCCACTGCTTGGCATGATTAGCCCCCTGTGATGCCGCCAGCCCAGGCGCGCGCCTGCGGCGAACGCAACTGTCCGTCACAGACTTCAAGCCCGTTTTTTCGGCATTTTCCCGGAGCGTCAATGATCCGAGCCTCACTGATCTCAATGTGTTTGCTGCTCGTCAGCCATCAGGCCAGCGCCCAAACCCCATCGCGCCCCGCTGGGCCTCCGGTGATCGTCAAAAAAACCCAGATTCGCGATCTGTCTGCCATTCGCAGCAGCAAAGTCTTGCGCGTGCTCGTCAACCAGAGCCGCAACAGCTCCGGCGAGGTGCAGGGCGAACCGATTGGTGTGGAATATCGCCGCCTTCAAGCCTTCGAAAAATACCTGAATGGCCATGCCCGTGACGGCCAGAAGGTCTCGATCAAGCTGATCCCCAAAGCCAAAGATCAACTGCTGGCCGCGTTGCAACGGGGCGAGGGTGACCTCGTGGCCCCCGGTGAACTGCTCGATGCCAGCGCCGCCCGTTACGTCGATGCCACCGAACCGGTCGTCAGTCACGTGCCGCTGGTGGTCGTCGGCATGCGGGGTGAGCGGGTCTTCAAGCGCCCGGAGCAACTGTCCGGTCGCACGGTGATGCTGACCAATGGCAGCGCCGCTGATGAAGCCCTTATCCAGCTGAACCAGAAGCTCGCGCTGCGCAAGTTGCCCCCGGTGAACATCGAGTGGGTTGACCCGAGCCTTGCGGTGGAGGACGTACTGGAGATGGTCCAGGCCGGGATTTATCACCTGACCGTGGTCGAGCAGCCGATTGCCGAGCGTTGGGCCCGGGTCATGCCGAAGTTGAGGGTCGACCGTGGGCTGGCCCTCAGCGAGCCAGGGGACATGAACTGGTTCGTGCGCAAGGACGCGGTGATGCTGCACGGGACCATCGACCGATTCCTCGACACCTATGAAGCGCCCGCCAATCAGGACGTCGCCTTCCAGAAGGCTTACAAGGATCTTTATCGCGTGCATTACCCGCTGGCGCGGGACGACCGCGAGCGTCTGGAAAAACTGCGCCCGACCCTGCAACGCCATGCCGACGCGCAGAAGATGGACTGGCTGGACCTCGCCGCGTTGGCGTTCAAGGAGTCCCAGCTCAACCCGAGCGCCAAGGGCGGCAGCGGCGCGACGGGGTTGCTGCAGATCACGCCTTCGGCAGCACAGCGGGTGGGTGTCGGCAATATTCACGATGTCGACGGCAACGTGCAGGCCGCGAGCAAATACCTGGCGATGATCCGTCGCAAGTTCTTCGCCAGCCCCAGAATCAACGAGCGCGAACGCATGGCCTTCACCCTGGCGGCCTATAACCTCGGGCCGGAGCGCGTGCAGGCGATGCGCACCGAAGCGAAACGTCAGGGCCTGAACCCCAATCAGTGGTTTTTCCAGGTCGAGCGGGTGGCGATGGCGCAGGTGGGCATGAATGTGGTCACGTACGTCAACAGCGTGAACAAGTATTACCTGGCGTACGATCAAGAGCGCCGTTCGCTGGAAAGCCCGTCGTCACGCAAGGTAGCGGCTCGGGATTGACGGCGACAGGTCGCTCGCCAGCACCCGACACATCAATTGACAACTCCCGTGCGGCTTCACTACGATGCCGCTCATGCGCCGATTTAAACAGCTACTTGCGGGGCGCCGGGTGTCGTGAACCACGACGCCGAAATACCGCTAAAGCGCTGGTTCGGTGTTGCCTCTCACCGCTGCCCAGCGGAACACTGAGGCAGAGAAAACGACACTATGAGCCGCAATTCCAGCCCCCGCCCCCTCGTCCGTCTGGCGCCCATCGGCAGCCCCTTCAGCCGTCGCAATCCGAAAATCCTTCTGGCCGGTTCTCATCAGCCCACGCTGCTGCGTTACCTCGATGGCTGGCCCCGTCGCCAGCATGGCCCCCATGCCTTCCTCATTCAGTTCATCGACAGCCGCGCGTCGCTGGAGCGGTTCGGCAACGACCAGTTCGATCTCGCCGTGATCCCTTCACCCTCGGTCGAAAACGCCGAAGGGGTGATCCGCCACCTGACGCGCATCGCCCGCCAAGGGCTGATCACCCGGCACTGAATCAGCGTCTCAGGGGCTGCAGCGCTTCACCGGAATGGCTGAGCTTGCGCCCGCCGCGAATGGCATTGGCGTGGCGGCAGTGGGCAACCAGCTGGCTGCGCGAGGTCCAGTCGGTGTTGATGATGTAGAAATTCTGGATGTAGCTGTTTTCGTCCACCGATTCGAACCACTGATTGATCTTGTGGCTCAAGTCGGTGGGTGCATGAAACGGTAGGGAATACTTCGCGCATTGCACGGCATGCAAATAAAAAGCTTCTTTGTACTCCGCGGCCGTTTTATCGATGAACGCCTTGAGGGTGTTGGTGTTGAACAGGTTTTCGCCCGGCCAGCGCTGGCTTACGCCGTCCCAGCCTTCGTCAATCACACTGCCATGGTTGTAGGCGACCACTACATTGCGACCGGGATGCTGTGCCCATAGGTGCTCCAGCGTCCAGCTGCGCAAGTCATTCGGTATGACCCGCGTGCCCAGTTCGTTGAACACCATGGCCTGCAATTGCGCATGGGCCTGATCGGTGAATCCATCAAACTGATGGAAGTCCAGGATAACGATCTCGCGAGCCGCTTCCCCCGAACTTTCCAGTTCGGCGAAGAACTCACGCACCGCCTCAACGATGTCGATCGCCACGGTGCGGCCTGATGAGGTCAGGTGAAACAGCTGGAAGCGGTTGGGATCGCCTTCGGGGTATCGGTCATTGAAGGTAACGCGCAGGTCGAGCGAACGGATGCCCTGGCGCAATTGCTCCAGCGGCGATTCGTCCTGTGCGTATTCTTGAGGGACGCCCAGATTGGGCGATTGTTTGTCGCTGCCCGCGTTGTGCGCGCCTGGCAGGATCAGTTCATCGATGCGTAACTGCTCGATGTCGGGGGTGTCGGCCATCCAGCGCAGATGAGCGGGGGCGTCGATGTAGCGTTGAAAACTATTCATGCTGTCAGTCCTTGACGGGTTGAAAGGCGGCTCTGCGTCGATAAATCCTCAGAGCTCGCCCGGGCGGTTCCTTGCCCTGGAAATCTGTCAAAAGAGTTGCCTCGCTTCGGCATTCGGTCAACCGCAGAAGCCGAGGCAAGCGTTACCCGATGTGTTCCAGCCGCGTTCAGCGCACGCGCAGCACCACACGACCCCGCACCGGGTCTTCATCCAGATGATGGTGCGCCTTGCCGAATTGCTCGAATGGCCAGGTGCGATGAATGTCAGGTTTGAGATGGCCGTTGACGGTCAGTTCGTTGATGACACCCAGCGCGCGTTCCATCGCGATGCTGTTCTGTTCGATCCCCAACTCCGCTTTGCCGGTGAAGTTTTCCAGGCAGTGCACGAAAAAATGAATGTTCTTCTTGAACGCCTGCAAGGCGGGGAAGGGCGTCCGATTGCCACCGCGCAGGCCGTACAACACCAGACTGCCCCGTGGCGCGAGGACGTCGCCGAGCATCGACATTTGCATCCCGCCGAAACCGTCGAACACCGCTTCGATGCCGTGGCCTTGGGTCAGCGCCTCGATGCGCAGGCAGATGTCGTCTTCGTCGGTCACGATCACCCGTTCCGCCCCATTGGCCAAGAGGTACTCGCGGTCCTCGGCGCGCTGGGTAGCGGCGATCACACGCAGGCCGAGCGCCTTGCCCAGTTGTACGAAAGCGATGCCGGGGCTGTAGGCGGCGTCGGTGATCAGTACGGTTTGACCCGCCTGCACCTGTGCGAGGTCGACCAGAGCGAAGTAGGCCAGCAACATTGGCGTGTAATGAACGCTGGCTTCCACCGGCGTCAGCACGTCGGGATAACGCACCAGCGCGTTACGCGGCACCAGCACGTGGTCGCCGCACACCGGGTAGTCGTTGGCGCTCATGGCCTTGAAGCTGGCGACCTTGTCGCCGACTTGCAAATCGGTGACACCGGGACCGATAGCTTCGACGATACCCGCCATTTCGCTGCCGATGCCGGCCGGCAACTGCACCGGGGCGAGGGCCAGGTTTTGTCGCCACAACACATCGTCCCAGCTGATGCCAATGGCTTCGGCACGAACCAGCACCTCCTGATGGCCGGGGGACCGGTCAGGCTGCTCCTCGCAACTGAGCACATCGGCTTTGCCGAAGCGATGAAATTTGATGGCGCGGGACATTTCCAACCTCGACGCATGTGATTAGGGTGGCAATGACTTTACGGATGTAGGGCTTTTGCGACTATTTCTGTCCATCGATACCCGACATGCCTGGGATCAATTGGGGTTTTTCGGCGTGTTCATGTCCCCCACGCCGCCAGCGCGCTGTCGACGAAATGCCTGACTTTGGGCAGTCGGTAGCGGTCTTGCGGGTACATCAGCCACATGGGGCGGCTGGGCGGCTGATAGGCCTGAAGCAACGGAATGAGCGTGCCGGCTTTCAAGTCTTCACTGATCAGCACGTCCGGCAGCATCGCTACGCCCATCCCCGCCAATGCCGCCTGACGCAGGGCCGGCGAGCTGTTGACGATCATCGGCCCGGACACCGGAATGTCCATGACGCCTTCAGGCCCTGTCAGCTTCCACAGCTTGTCGGCGGCGCGCCAGTCGTCGCCTGCGGGGTAGGCGAACGCCAGGCAGCTATGGCCGCGCAGGTCGTCGGCTGTCTGCGGTGTACCTCGGCGCGCCAGGTATTCCGGCGAGGCGCAAATGGTCAGGGTGTAGTCGCGCAGGGGGCGGGCGATCAAGGCGCAAGGTTCAGGGTTGCCCAGGCGGATGGCGGCGTCGAAGCCGTGCTCGATCAGGTCCATCAATTGGTTGCTCAGCACCAGTTCCACCTTGACCTCCGGGTAGCGCTGGGTGAAGTCGCTGAGCATCCTCGGCAAGCGCTCGGCACCGAACGCTGGTGGCGCGGTGAGGCGCAACGTGCCGCTGGGCTGAGTCTGCACGTGTTCGGCCATGCGTTCCGAGTCGCTCACCAGCCCCAGCACTTCGACACACCGGCGGTAATACTGGATGCCGAATTCCGTCAGGTTCTGTCGCCGGGTCGTACGCTGCAAAAGGCTGACACCCAGACGTTGCTCCAGTGCCTTGAGGTGATTGCCCACCATGGTTGTTGACATTTCGCACTGTCGCGCTGCGGCGGTCATGCTGCCGCTTTCCACTACGTTTACGAACACGGTCATTGCCTGGAACACGTCCATTATCAAGTCCTGCTTGAAAGTCACTCAAGAAAGTCGATCTTTATACAGCAAAAAGGGATACCGATACTGTCACCACACCCCACTGCTGGAGCCACGGCCATGAGCGCTGCCTGCCTGATGAACACGTACAAATCGATGCCTTTGAGTTTCGTCAGGGGAGAGGCCGCGCGGCTCTGGGACGATACCGGCCGGCAGTATCTGGATGCGGTGGCGGGCGTGGCGGTGACCAACGTCGGTCATAGCCATCCGCAAATCGTGGCCGCCATCAGCGAACAGGCGGGGCTGCTGCTGCACACGTCCAACCATTACCGCATCGACTGGCAGCAACGGCTGGGCGCCAGACTCGCGCAGCTGTCCGGGCTGGATCAGGCGTTCTTCAACAACTCTGGCGCCGAGGCCAACGAAACTGCGCTCAAGCTGGCGCGCCTTTACGGCTGGGCCAAGGGCATCGAGCGGCCCTTGGTGCTGGTGATGGAAAACGCTTTTCATGGCCGCACGCTCGGAACCCTGTCAGCGAGCGACAACGGCGCGGCGCGCCTGGGATATCAGCAGATGTCCGGCGAGTTCATCAAGGTGCCGTTCGGCGACATGGCCGCGATCAGACAGGCGACTGCGACCTACGGCGAACGCATCGTCGCGGTGATGCTGGAACCGGTGCAGGGCGAAGGCGGCGTGGCCGTGCCGCCGCCGGGATACTTGAAGGCGGTGCGCGTGCATTGCACGCAAAACGGCTGGCTGATGATCCTCGATGAAATCCAGACCGGCATCGGACGGACCGGGCGCTGGTTTGCGTATCAGCACGATGGCATCGTCCCGGACGTCGTCACCCTCGCCAAAGCGCTGGGCAACGGTATTCCCATTGGCGCGTGTCTCGCGACCACCGCCGTCGCCCGGCTGTTCACCCCCGGCAGCCACGGCAGCACCTTCGGCGGCAATCCGCTGGCGTGCCAGGTTGGCTGCACGGTGTTGGACATCATCGAACGCGAGGCCTTGCTAGACAACGCGGCCGGGCAGGGCGAACGGCTGCTGACGCTCTTGCGTGATGCCCTGGCCGGACATCCGAACGTGGCGCAGGTGCGCGGACTGGGGCTGATGGTGGGCGTTGAATTGACGGCGCCGGTGCGGGATCTGGGCCTGATGGCAGCGCGGGATTACGGGGTGTTGATCAACGTGACGCGGGGCCAGACCATTCGGCTGTTGCCGCCGTTGATCATTGATGAGGCGGATGTGGAGCGGATCGTGGCGGCTGTGCTGGGCGTGTTGGGTGGAACGGGCAGGGATTGATGCTGTTTCGTCTGGCGAGGTGTGCCAGGCAGACCGTGTGCACAGGGTTTGCTATCGCTTCGCGACAGATCGCGAGCAAGCTTGCTCCCACGGCCTTTGGCCGGAAGCAGAAGCCATGGCCGCGTCGTGCCCAGCTTCTGCCGAAGGCGTGGGACTGCCGGGGTGGCGTCCCACCTTGCCTGATCTGCCGGAAACCGGCAGTCATATCAGACACCCCGGTTGTATCCGGCAGACCTTATTTCTCCGCCGACAACGTCATGATCATCGCGGCAGACAGGTACAACCTCGGCGCGATGCTGGTCAGGTCGGAATATTCGTCATCGGCATGCAGCCCTGCGCCCACCACCCCTAACGTCTCCAATACGGCCGGTTTCTGGCTGTCCGGAACGTAGGCGTAACCGGCGTCGGTACCGAAGCGCATGGCGATCGGTTCGATGGTACGGCCGATCCTGCCGTACAGAGTCTGTGCCGTTTTGGCGAGGTCTTCGCTGGCGGGGTTTTTCACTAAAGGCGGGCGGCCTTTGTCGAGCCGGAATATGACGTCAGTGCCGTCGATCAGGCGGTCTTTGACGATGCGCTGACCGTCGGCCAGCACCCGATCCGATTCGCTCAAGTCCGAATAGCGCATGTCGCCTTCGGCAGCGGCGCTGGAGGGGATGATGTTGCGCTTTTCACCGCCCTTGATCAGCGTCCAGTTCACGGTCGTGCCCTTGGACGGGTCGCCCAAGTCCTTCAGTTGAACCAGTTGATGGGCCAGTTCCATGGCTGCGTTGCGTCCCGCCTCGGGGGCCGATCCGGCGTGTGACGACTTGCCTTTGACGTCGACAAACACGCCGTTGATGCCGTTGGTGGCGACGGTCACGGCATCCTTGTCCGGCGGCTCGTACGAGAACACGTAGTCGTGCTTGCGTGCCAAGTCGGCGATGAGCTGTTTCGAGCCTGCCGAGCCGGTTTCTTCATCAGGGTTGAACAGCACGGTGATCGTGCCGAAGCGTTTGAATTTTTGATCCTGCAGCAGTTTCAAGGAATGCAGCACCATCGCCACGCCGCCTTTGGCATCCGCGACGCCGGGTCCGTAGGCGCGGTCGCCTTCGATGCGGAACGGCCGTTTGGCGGCGGTGCCGGGACCGAACACCGTGTCGTAATGGATCATGAGCAGGAAGGTTTTGCTGCCCGTGCCTTTGATCGTACCGACGATGTTGTCGCCGGCAGAAGGCGTGGCGGGGGTGGTCTCGACGGTCGCCCCCAAGGCCTTGAGGCGATCGACCAGCACCGCGCTGACCGTCTTCAGACCGGGGGCCTGGCCCGTGCCGGTGTCGATGTCCACCAGTTGTTTGACGGTCGCCAAGTACGGCTTCTGTTCGGCTTCGGCTTGTTTCAGCAGTTGATCAGATGGCAGGTCGGCGGCAAAGGCCATGGAACACAGGAGCGAGGCGGCCACGGCGGTCGTCAGGGAAGAACGTCGAACGAGCATGCTGGATCCCTCAGATGATGTGCGAGTCTTGAAGGGGCTGATTCCCCTCGCGTCGACATTGTTCCCCTCGAATGGGTGAGCGAGCAATGATGAGCGCGTGTGAATGGTCCACACCCCGCGCTTTCCCACACCGATGCCCGTAGAATCGCACCTCGGCACGTAAATATTCGAGGTTTCAGCGGTGGATTTACAGCAGGGCTTTGTCCTGACCCGGCATTGGCGCGATACGGACGCGGGCACCGAGGTGGATATTTGGGTGGCCACCGACGACGGGCCGCGCCACCTGCGTTTGCCGCTGCAAACGTCCACAGCGTTTATTCCGGAACAGCATCGGGCGCGCGCCGAAGCAGTGTTGCGCCAGGAGCAGGGTGTCGAGCTCAAGCCGCTGCAACTCTGCGATTTTCGCCACCGTCCGGTGTTGGGGCTGTACACCCGGCACCATCGTCAGTTGATGGGGCTGGAGAAGGCGCTGCGTCAGGCCAGTGTCGACGTGTACGAAGCCGACATTCGCCCGCCCGAGCGCTATCTGATGGAGCGTTTCATCACCGCGCCGGTGCAGTTCAGCGGCACCCCCGACGCTGACGGCGTGTGGCTGAACGCGCAACTCAGGCCCGACCCCGACTACCGCCCGCGCCTGAAGCTGGTGTCGCTGGACATTGAAACCACCGAGCGCGCCGAGCTGTATTCCATTGCGCTGGAAGGCTGCGGCGAGCGTCAGGTGTACATGCTCGGCCCGCCCAATGGCGACGATTCCCGTGTGGATTTCAAACTCGACTATTGCGACAGCCGCGAGCAATTGCTGGAGCGGCTCAACGACTGGATGGCGCTTCACGACCCCGACGCGATCATCGGCTGGAACGTGGTGCAATTCGACCTGCGGGTACTGCATGAACACGCCCGGCGTCTCAACGTGCCGCTGCGTCTTGGCCGGGAAGGCGAGACCATGGGCTGGCGCGAACATGGCGCGCGCAATAGCCATTTCTTCGCCTCGGCAGCGGGGCGTCTGATCATTGATGGCATCGAGGCCCTGCGCTCGGCGACCTGGAGCTTTCCGTCGTTCAGTCTGGAAAACGTGTCGCAGACGCTGCTCGGCGAAGGCAAGGCGATAGACAACCCCTATCAACGCATGGACGAAATCAACCGCATGTTTGCCGAGGACAAGCCCGCGCTGGCGCGCTACAACCTCAAGGACTGCGAGCTGGTCACGCGGATCTTCGAGAAGACCGACCTGCTGACCTTTCTGCTCGAACGCGCCTCTGTCACCGGTTTGCCGGCCGACCGCAGTGGCGGGTCGGTGGCAGCGTTCGAACACCTGTACATGCCGTTGATGCATCGTCAGGGTTTCGTCGCGCCAAACCTGGGCGAGCGCCTGCCCGAAGCGAGTCCTGGCGGGTTCGTCATGGATTCGCGGCCCGGCCTTTACGAATCGGTGCTGGTGCTGGATTACAAGAGCCTGTACCCGTCAATCATTCGCAGCTTTCTCATCGACCCGGTGGGGCTGATCGAAGGCCTCAAACACCCTGACGACAGCGAGTCAGTGGAAGGCTTTCGCGGCGGGCGCTTTTCACGCACCCGGCATTGCCTGCCGTCCATCGTCGCGCGGGTCGCCGAGGGCCGCGAGATCGCCAAACGTGAGCGCAATGCGCCGCTGTCCCAGGCGCTGAAGATCATCATGAACGCGTTCTACGGCGTCCTCGGTTCCAGCGGCTGTCGTTTCTTCGACACACGCCTGGCCTCGTCAATCACGATGCGCGGCCATCAGATCATGCGCCAGACCCGCGAACTCATCGAAGCCCAAGGGTATGAGGTGATCTACGGCGACACCGACTCCACATTCGTCTGGCTCAAGCGTCGCCACGGGCAGGAAGAAGCTGCGCAGATCGGCAACGCGCTGGTCAAGGGCGTGAATGACTGGTGGCGTGCCCATCTGCGTGATGAATACGGGCTGGAAAGCACCCTCGAACTGCAATTCGAAACCCACTTCAAACGCTTTCTCATGCCGACTATTCGCGGTGCGGAAGAGGGCAGCAAAAAACGTTACGCCGGGCTCGTCACCCGCGCCAACGGCGAAGACGAAATGGTCTACAAGGGGCTCGAAGTCGTACGCACCGACTGGTCGCCGCTGGCGCAAACCTTCCAGCGCGAGCTCTACCTGCGCATCTTCAACAGTCGGCCGTTCGAAGACTATGTGCGTGATTACGTGCGTCGCACCCTCGCCGGGGAAATGGACGATCAACTGATCTACCGCAAACGCCTGCGCCGCCCGCTGGACGACTACGAACGCAACGTCCCGCCCCACGTTCGCGCCGCCCGCCTGGCCGACGACTACAACCTTCGAAACGGCCGCCCGTTGCAGTACCAGGATCGGGGCTGGATCAGCTACGTGATCACCACCGCCGGCCCCGAACCGCTGGAAGTGCGCACGGCCCCGATCGACTACGACCACTACATCACCCGTCAACTGCAGCCGATTGCAGACGCGATATTGCCGTTCGTGCAGGCAGATTTCGCGACGCTGATCGGGGGGCAGATGGGGTTGTTTTGACAACGCAGCCTGGCGGGTGGCCTCGTTGTCCTCACGACGGCGGGAGGGTCCTACAGCGATTTCAGAAAAAACCCCGGGACCGTGTCACTCACCAGCCGATGACACTTCAGACAAAGATCCGTATACCACTCAGTGGTATATATTGGTATGTCTGCAGGTGGGGCTATGTTGAACAGAGTGTTCAAAACGAAGGGTTTCGCGGTAACGGCCAGCAACGCGAAAATCTCGGACGCTGAGCTGTGCGCAGCGATACGAGAGGTCTGGAAAGGGCAGGCAGATGACCTGGGCGGCGGCATCTGGAAAAAGCGGTTGAACCGTAACCGACACCGCTCGATCATCCTCGCCAAAGGCCGCAGTTACTGGATCTACCAATTCCTGTTCGCCAAGCAGGCCCAGAGCAACATCAGCAAAAATGAACTGCACGCTTTCAGAAAACTGGCCAAGGCCTACGAGGGCTTGAATGCGGTGCAGATCCAGCAGTTGCTGGACCGTCGGGATTTTACGGAGATTTGTCATGGCGAAAAAATTTAAGAGCGAGGCATTGGAATCGATCCACGAATCCGCCCAGGCCCTGTTTGAAGTCGGAGCCCTGACCAAGGCGACCATGCGCGAGTTCGACAAAGACTGCATTGCTGAAGTCCCCGCCGAAATGGAGCCTGCGCAGATCAAGGAGCTCCGCGAGCGCAGTCGTGTCAGCCAGCCGGTCTTTGCCCGATATCTCAACACCAGCACGTCGACGGTCAAACAATGGGAAGCGGGTGCCAAGCGGCCTGGCGGGATGGCGTTGAAGCTACTCACCATCGTGCAGAAATATGGGATTCAGATCTTGGCGTGATTACTCGAGTCAGCGGTGATCGTGGCGTCGAAGTGAAACCTGTCCTCCATTTCTACCAATCTTATGCATCGAAGTTTCATGACACCTTTCATCGGCTCCGAAAAGGCAAGCGCTTGCGTGAATCGATTCAGCTGTTCTAGAGTGTTTCAACGTTATTCCGAGCACCACCCGATACGAGGTGGGCGCGCATAAGAAAAAGAGACCTCGGAGAGACCCATGAACAGCTTTTTCGCTGGACTGCCGCGCGTTTTTCCTGCGCTCGATGTGCCGTTTCCAGTCGTTGCAGGCGCTCGCCCATGAGCGCTGTCCTCGCTGAATCCTCCCTGCCCGTACTGGAAATGAACGCCATTTCCAAGACCTTCAACGGCCTACGCGTGCTGAAAAACGTCGCGCTGAAAGTCTATGCCGGGGAAGTCCATGCGCTGATGGGCGAAAACGGCGCGGGCAAGTCAACGCTGATGAAAATTCTTTCCGGCGCGTATCAGGCCGATGCTGGAGGCGAAATACGCATTGGCGGCCAGACGCTGACGGCGTTTGATCCGTTGACCGCCAAGGCTCGGGGCATCGCGGTGATCTATCAGGAGTTGAGCCTGTGCCCGAACCTCAGCGTGGCCGAGAACATTTACCTCGGGCGTGAACTGCGGCGCGGCTGGAGCATTGATCGCAAGGCCATGGAGGCGGGGTGCGTCGAGGTGTTGACCCGGTTGGGCGCGGATTTCAAGCCATCGACCAAGGTCAGCGTGCTGTCGATTGCCGAGCGCCAGTTGGTGGAAATCGCCCGCGCGCTGCATGCCCACGCAAAGATCCTGGTGATGGACGAGCCGACCACGCCGTTGTCGTCCCGGGAAACAGACCGGCTGTTCGCCTTGATCAAGCAGTTGCGGGATCAGGGCCTGGCGATCATCTATATCAGCCACCGCATGGCGGAAATCTACGAGCTGTCCGATCGCGTGTCGGTGCTGCGTGACGGCGAGTACGTCGGCATGTTGCAGCGCGACGGGCTATCGGCAGACGCACTGGTGAAAATGATGGTGGGCCGCGATCTGTCCGGGTTCTACAAAAAAGAACACGCGGCGTATGACCCTGGCGAAGTGGTGATGCGCGTGCGCGACATGGCCGACGGCAAGCGGGTCAAGCCCTGCAGCTTCGACCTGCACCGTGGCGAGGTGTTGGGGATTGCCGGTTTGGTCGGGGCAGGGCGCACGGAGCTGGCGCGGTTGATTTTCGCCGCCGATCCGCGCACCTCGGGCACCCTGGAAATCGCAGGCAAGCCGATCGCTGAATTACGCAATCCCACTGATGCCATTCGTGCTGGCGTGGTTTATCTGACTGAAGATCGCAAGGCCCAAGGCTTGTTCCTCGACATGAGCGTGCGCGACAACATCAATGTCTGCGCTTGCGTCCCTGATGCCCACGCCGGGGGTGTGCTGGATCGTGGACGTGGCGCGCGGCGGGCGGTCGAGGCCATTCGCGCGCTGTCGATTCGCGTGGCGTCGGGCAAGGTCAACGTCGGTGCGCTGTCCGGTGGCAATCAGCAGAAAGTGCTGCTGGCGCGTCTGCTGGAGGTCAAACCCCACGTGCTGATCCTCGATGAACCTACGCGCGGTGTCGACATCGGTTCGAAATCCGAGATCTACCGGATCATTAACGAGCTGGCCAAAGCGGGCGTAGGGATCGTGGTGATTTCCAGCGAACTGCCGGAAATCATCGGCACCTGCGACCGCGTGCTGATCATGCGCGAAGGGCAGTTGGTGGCAGAGGTCGGCGGCGCGTCGGGGCACGAGATTTCTCAGGAACGGATCATCGATCTGGCGACCGGGGGTGAGCAGATACCCGGTATCACAGCCACCGCGTGACCTGTAGGCGTGAGCTTGCTCGCGATGACGTTGGCTCGGGCGCATGAGATGTTTCGGATGTACCGGCCTCTTCGCGAGCAAACTCACTCCTACAAGGGATCTGCGCCAGCTCTAAACATTATCTACAACAATAAAAAGGAACCCAGGCCATGAGTCTGCCCCTTGAAAACGCTTCCACGGTCGCCGCAATCAGCAAACGTGAGCGGGTGCGTGAGCTGATGCGCACCATCGGCATGTTGCCGGTGTTGATCCTGCTGCTGATCGGTTTCGCGTTGATGACCGACAGTTTCATGACCTGGCAGAACCTGTCAATCATCACCCAGCAGGCGTCGGTAAACGTGGTGCTCGCAGCGGGCATGACCTTCGTGATCCTGACGGCGGGGATCGACCTCTCGGTCGGGGCCATTCTGGCGGCATCGGCGGTGGTGGCGTTGCAGACCTCGATGTCGCCGCAGTGGGGCATGCTCGGGATCTTCGCCGGTATCGGGTTCGGTCTGCTGCTGGGGCTGGTCAATGGCGGGCTGATCGCTTTCATGCGCCTGCCTCCGTTCATCGTCACCCTGGGCGCGTTGACCGCCATGCGCGGCCTGGCGCGTTTGCTGGCGGACGACAAGACCGTGTTCAACCCCGATCTGCCCTTCGCGTTCATCGGCAACGATTCCGTGCTGGGCGTGCCCTGGCTGGTGATCATTGCCGTGGCCGTCATCGTGATTTCCTGGTTCATCCTGCGGCGTACGGTCATGGGCGTGCAGATCTATTCCGTGGGCGGCAACCCCGAAGCGGCGCGGCTGTCCGGGATCAAGGTGTGGAAGGTCTTGCTGTTCGTCTATGCCGTCTCCGGCGCGCTGGCGGGGCTCGGCGCGGTGATGAGTGCGTCGCGCCTGTTCGCGGCCAACGGCCTGCAACTGGGGCAATCGTACGAGCTGGACGCCATTGCGGCGGTGATCCTCGGTGGCACCAGTTTTACCGGCGGCGTCGGCACCATCGGCGGCACCTTGATCGGCGCGCTGATCATCGCCGTATTGACTAACGGGCTGGTGCTGCTGGGCGTCTCGGACATCTGGCAATACATCATCAAAGGCATCGTGATCATCGGCGCGGTGGCGCTGGATCGCTACCGCCAGTCCGGTGCACGGACCTGATTCACGTCTGGCTGCACGGGTTTCATCCTTTGGCTCTGACAATAACCACAAGAGAGGCATCATGAACGTCAAACGCAAATTTCCGGCTGTTGTGTCCCTGTGCCTGGCGGCACTGCTGTCCCAGGGCGTCGAGGCCCGCGAGCTGAAATCCGTAGGCATCAGCCTCGGTTCGCTGGGTAACCCGTACTTCGTGACCCTGGCCGACGGCGCCAAAGCCAAGGCGCTGGAGATCAACCCCAACGCCAAGGTCACCTCGGTTTCTGCCGATTACGATCTGAGCAAGCAGTTCTCGCAAATCGACAATTTCATTGCAGCGGGCGTGGACCTGATCCTGATCAACGCCGTGGACCCGAAAGCGATCGCCTCCGCCATCAAGAAAGCCCAGGCCGCGGGCATCAAGGTCGTTGCCGTCGACGTCAGCGCCACCGGTGTAGACGCCACCGTGCAGACCGACAACGTCGAAGCAGGCAAGCTCGCCTGCCAGTTCATCGTCGACAAGCTCTCGGGCAAGGGCAACGTGATCATCGAAAACGGCCCGCAAGTGACCGCTGTGACCGACCGCGTGACCGGGTGCAAATCGGCCTTCGCCGCGGCGCCGGACATCAAGGTGCTGTCCGACGATCAGGACGCCAAAGGCTCCCGCGACGGCGGCCTGAACGCCATGCAGGGCTACCTCACGCGCCTCCCGAAAATCGACGGCCTGTTCGCGATCAACGACCCGCAAGCCATCGGCAGCGACCTCGCGGCGCGGCAACTCAAACGCACCGGGATCATCATCACCTCGGTGGACGGCGCGCCGGACATCGAGCACGCCTTGAAGTCCGAGTCCTCGATTCAGGCCTCGGCGAGCCAGGACCCGTGGGCCATGGCGCAGCAGGCCGTGGTCATCGGCAACGATCTGCTCAATGACAAGAAACCGGCCGAGGCCGTCACGCAACTGACGCCGAAGCTGATCACCCGCGACAATGTCGGCACCTACACCGGCTGGTCGAGCAAGCACTGAGTCAGCGAACAGGGAGGAGGCCCGGCAGTGGTCAAAATGGAAGACGTGGCGCGACGGGCGCGGGTGTCGACCTCGACGGTGTCCCACGTGCTGAACGGCACGCGCAAGGTCAGCCCGGAAACGGTGGATGCGGTGCAGCAGGCGGTGCGGGAGTTGGGCTACATCCCCAACACCCTCGCGCGCTCGCTGGCCCGCTCGCGCACCAATACCATCGGCGTGGCCATCTCGGCGCTGTCCAACCACTACTTCAGCGAGACTGTTCACGCCATCGAAACCGAATGCGCGCGTCACGGCATCATGATGCTGTTCGTCGACACCCACGACGATCCCGCGCAGGAATTGCACGTGGTCAAGGCGCTGCACCATCGTCGTGTCGACGGGATTCTTCTGGCACCGTCCAGCGATCCCGAACAGGCGGCACTGGCCTATCTGCAGGCGAACGCCATCCCTACAGTGCTGGTGGACCGACTGGCCGCGGACGGCTTCGATCAGGTCGGGGTCGAAAATCGTGAGTCGACCCGCGAACTGGTGGCCCACCTGATCGGCCATGGCCACAGCCGTATCGCGATGATCGCTGGCCATCGCGGCTTGAGCACCACCGAAGAGCGCATCGACGGGTATCGCTTGGCGCTGGAAAATGCCGGTCTTGCGTTTGACGAGACGCTGCTGGTGAACGGCGAATCCAACAGCGAGTCGGCGCGCAAGGCGGCTGCGGCGCTGCTCACGCTGCCAACGCCGCCGACCGCCATCATGGCCGCCAATAACCTGATGACGATTGGCGCGATGCATGCGCTGCGGGACGCAAAAATTGCCGTGCCGGAGCAGATGGCGCTGGTGGGGTTCGACGATTTCGACTGGGCCGATTTCTTCCTCCCGCGTTTGAGCGTCGTCGCCCAGCCGGTGCAGGCGTTGGGTGAGCGCGCTGTGCAGCTGTTGTTGCAGCGCATCGACCACCCGGAGGGCAGGCGGGGCTCGGAGCGTCTGGCGGCGACCTTGCGTATCCGAAACTCATGTGGATGCCCTTGAGCGTCTTTCGCTGACAGGAACTGAACAACGATGAGCCATGCTGTCTCGCTGGGTATCGACCTCGGCACCTCGGAGCTCAAGGCCGTGCTAATGAGCGCCGAGGGAGAGGTGTGTGGGCAAGCGGGGGCGCGACTCAGTGTGTCCCGCCGACAATCGGGCTGGTCGGAACAGGACCCCGCCGAGTGGTGGCACGCCTGTGTTGCCGTCCTTGAGCAGTTGCGCGCTGATCAGCCTGAGGCCTGGCGTCGTATCGCGTGCATTGGGCTGTCGGGACAGATGCATGGCGCGGTGTTGCTTGATGAAGCCGACGAGGTGCTGTATCCGGCGATACTCTGGGACGACTCGCGGGCGGTGACCCAGGCCGAGCAACTGAACCGGGATTTTCCGAACTACCCTGGCGTGACTGGCAGTCTGGCCATGGCCGGGCTGACCGCGCCGAAGTTGCTGTGGCTGAAACAGCACGAGCCCGAGCTGTTTGCCCGCATTGACTGCGTGCTATCGCCCAAGGATTACCTGCGCCTGTTGCTGACGGGCGAGCGTGTGAGCGACATGTCCGATGCTGCGGGGACGTTGTGGCTGAATGTCGAGCGGCGCGAGTGGTACGCGCCGATGTTGCACGCCACCGGTTTGACCCTGGCGCAGATGCCGAGACTGCTGGAAGCCGATCAACGCTCGGGTGGGCTCAGGGCGAAATCTGCGCAAGGGCTCGGGCTTCCTGTCGAGCTGCCGGTGGCCGCCGGTGGCGGCGACAATCCGGTGTCGGCGGTAGGCATCGGCGCCATCAACGCGGGGGATGCCTTCGTCACCCTCGGCACCAGCGCCGCCATCGTCGCGATCACCGATCACGCCGCCGGCCATCCACCGAGCGCGGTGCACAGTTTCTGCCACGCATTGCCCAACCGCTGGTACACCATGGGCGCGATGCTGGCCGGCGCCAGCTGCCTGCGTTGGATCAGCCGATTGTTGGGCCAGCCGGACGAGCAGACGCTGTTGACGAGGGTGGAAGCGACCCTGCCTGTCGACCAGCCGGTCGCCGACAACGCACCGCTGTTTTTGCCTTATCTGGCAGGTGAACGCACGCCCCACAACGATCCTTTGCTACGCGGCGGCTTCATGAGCCTGGGCCACGACAGCACTCCCGAGATGCTCGGTTACGCGGTGTTGGAAGGCGTCGGGTTCGGGTTGCTGGACGCGATGAACGCAACGTTATCGGCGGGGGCCTCGGTCAACGCCTGTGCGCTGGTGGGCGGCGGCGCGCGAAGTCACTATTGGGCGCAGCTGCTGGCGAACATCCTCGACCGCGAGGTGTACACCTTGCACGGCAGCGAATTGAGCGCCTGCATTGGCGCGGCGAAGCTGGGCTTCATGGCGATCGGGCAGGGCGCCAAGGTGCTGCAACGGGGCATGCCGATCAAGGCCAGGTATCGACCCATGGCCGATGTGCAGCCAGTGTTGCGAGCGCGGTATCAGCAGTTTCAAGGGTTACTGCCTGCGGCGCGAGGCTTGCATCGGTAGCAACGCCTCTCTGCGCTGCGGTCCTCACGTCGGGCCCAACGCTGTCATGGCTTCGTCGATGAAATGCCTGATTTTGGCCGAAGGCCGACGGTCGGCCGGGTAGATCAGGTTGACCGCGTAGGTGGGGCCCTCGAAGTCTTCGAAAAGCGCCACCAGTTCACCTCGTTGCACGTAGGGCTTGAGTACGTCTTCGACGCAGAGGGTGATGCCGAAGTCCGCCAGTGCGGCGTTGACCTTGGCCAGGGTGTTGCTGACGTTCAGCCGACTCGAAACGGGGATTGCGAAGGTTTGCGTGCCTTGGTTGCGGCCAACACCTGGAGGAGGGGGGGATCTTCGATTACTGGGGTGTGCCGGCGGGTCTGGCGTCAGCGGTGTTCGCTGACGTCCAGGGGTTGGTGGACGGACACGCTGCCTGACTGACTCGGGCGCGGTGGATCGCTACCGACTTCATCATCGGCCGCATAGGCGTTCATCGACCCAATGAGCGAGGTGTATCAGACGCCATCAGGCCACCGTCGGGTCGTCGTTGACGACCGACCCGAGCGTGATCCACCTCAATGCACCGCCCATGACCTTGGGGCTGGGGTGTGGCTGAATTTGGAGATCCCCTTGACCCAGAAACGTCGGTGCGGCGTCTGGTCTGGCGGCAGCAGTGGTTGGCTGGACCATTGATGGTGGCGCCTGGATTCTTCGCGGTACGCCTTCCATTCCATCGCTTCTGCCGTGTCCTTGGCGGCGCGTTCGTCATCGAACCAGCCAAGAACGGAAACTTCGCCCTGGTCGCGGCCGTGTTCTACCAGCAGATAAATGTCGTACATGCCTGTGCCTTTCGTTCATCAAATCCCGCCCGATCTTCGGGCGCTACGAATGGCGTATCGGCAGTTCGCGCAAAAAATTGAGGGCGGCAGCGCCTCGCATAGACCGCTGTCACGCTATGCCATAGCTGCCAGCGGCTACGCTGCCCCTCCGCTCGAAGGATTGAAATGGGGTAGTCCACGATCAGGCGAACCTCGTTCTGATCGCCCTCCGCCTGATCGGCATTGCCCGGATGCCCGGCCTGTCGGATGCGAAATGACAGGTCTTTCGCCGGTCCCTGCTGGACCGCGTATTTGGCCATGGGGCCCAGGCAAATTCAGCGGCCTGCCGGGAAGTTACAGTGTTCTGCGTCGCTGTCGAACGACACCTGGCGCACGAAGTGGTTGCTCAACAGCCCATTCAGACCTTCATTGCTCGGCTTGGCGAAATGAGCGGCCATGATTTCGCAGGAAGGCCAGCGTACGTCAATGACCCACACATCGTTGTCATGGGCATCGCGACTGAGGGTGCTGCTCAAGCAGCCGGACACAGCGGGCAGGTGCTCGACGACACCGGCAAGGTAAACGCCCAGCTCTTCAAAGCGGCCGTGGGCGGCGTGAATCCGAACGGTGTTGCGGGTTTCGAGGGTCATGCGAATGTCTCCGTCGCAAACGATAGCGTCTTTCAACGGAGCCATATTAGTGGGGGACGGCACAAATGCCAGTGGCCAATCGAAGGATTGAACGAGGGGCCAATGTCGAGCACAGAAAAGGAGTTATGGAGCTAGTGGAAGATAGGCGTTAGGGAGTTAGTGGAGGGGCTGAGGGAGCGAAGGGCTCGCTCCCTCTTTACAGCGATTCGAGACGGCTAACTAGAGCATCTAAACACCGCGCACAGCATGGGGGTTACAGCTTCCCATTCAACACTGGCGGCACGAAGCTCTTTATTTGCTGCCGCTGGAACCACCTGCGCCACCCGCACTGCCGGCGCCGCCACCACTGCCGCCCATCCCGTTGCCATTGGACATGCCGCCGCCTTGGCCGCCTGCGCCGTTGCCGTCAGAGCTGCCCATGCCTTTGGTGCCTGGGGTGGAGCTGTTACCGGTTTTCGGCGTGCCGTCGGTGTTCGGGCCCGTGCTGCTGTCCCGTGGACCTGTGGTGGTATTGACCGGGTCGGTTGGGCCGGTGGAGCCCGCGAAAGCGGAACCGGTAGCGACCGCCATCAGGCTGGCAAGGGTCAAGGCCGTCAGTGTTTTCATGTTCATGATGTGAATCCCTTTCGGTTGTGGATACACATTGGTCTGGTCGTCTTTCAAAGACGTGCCCTGACGCCGACGAACGGTCATGAACGCCATTTGGAAAAACTTCGAAACACCTTGCTCATTTGCCTGCCACCTCTGATTGACCTCACGCAGGACCAACCCCCAAGACACGGGGCACTCTGACTCCGTTTTGTCACATACACCCCGAAATGACAGGGATTTTGTCACCGATTTTGCCGCGGTGTGGCCCATTGATACTAATTTGTCACCTGTTCAACGACTGCGTTCAGACCCAATGAATACAGGGGTGAGCGGCGACAGGTCGTACGAAATCTCCTACAGGAAGGGCGCGAAATCGGTCCCTGTCTAAAGACTGTCATCAAACAGAAATGTTTCGGGTTTTAAATCTGCATCGGGTCTCGACTGCGACCCCACATACACATTCTCTTGTTGAGGTATTGCCGTGAATCTGCTGACAAAAACACGCCTGTCACTCCTGCTGGCTTCGATGGCCCTGTCCGGAATGGCACACGCTACGGACGTCACTGGTGCTGGTTCGAGCTTCGTGTTCCCAGTCATCTCCAAATGGGCGACCGAGTACAGCGCAAAGTCCGGCAACAAGGTGAACTATCAGTCCATCGGTTCGGGCGGCGGTATCGCTCAGATCAAAGCAGCCACCGTTGATTTCGGTGCTTCCGATGCCCCTCTGAAAGCCGAAGACTTGCAGGCCGCCGGCCTGGGTCAGTTCCCGAGCGTGATCGGCGGTATTGTTCCCGTCATCAACGTTGAAGGCATCGAAACCGGCAAGCTGGAACTGAGCGGCAAAGTCCTGGCTGACATCTTCCAGGGCAAAATCACCAAGTGGAACGATCCAGCGATCGCTGCGCTGAACAAAGGCCTGAAACTGCCAGAAACCGCGATCACCGTGGTTCATCGTTCGGACGGTTCGGGCACCTCCTTCAACTTCACAAACTACCTGAGCAAAGTCAGCCCTGACTGGAAAGCCGGTCCAGGCGAAGGTTCTGCCGTTCAGTGGCCAGTCGGTGTGGGTGGCAAGGGTAATGAAGGTGTGGCGGCTTACGTGAAGCAGATCAAGGGTTCGATCGGCTACGTTGAATTCGCCTACGCCAAGACCAACAACATCTCCTACGCCAAGCTGGAAAACGCTGCCGGCAAGACCGTTGAGCCTAGCGCCAAAGCGTTCGCCGCTGCCGCCGCTACCGCTGACTGGGCAAGCGCCAAGGACTTCAACCTGATCATGACCAACGCCCCGGGCGCTGACGCATGGCCAATCACCGCGACTACCTGGATCATCATGTACAAGCAGCCGAAGAAGGCTGAAGAAAGCAAAGCCGCTTTCGACTTCTTCAAATGGTCCCTGGAAAACGGCCAGGCTCAAGCCGAGTCCCTGGAGTACGTGCCACTGCCGAAAGAGCTGGTCAGCAAGATCGAAGACTACTGGAAGGCCGAGTTCAAGTAACAACTCGACGTTATCCGGCTAATCCCTGTCACCGAGCGCTCGGTGACAGGGTTTCCTTGCGAGTGGACCCACCATGACTGAGAACACCCAATATATGTCCGCTGTGATTCCGGATGTGACATCCGAGAGCGAAAAACGCGCGGCCCGCGATCACCGACACGACGCCTGGTTCCGGCGCATCATGTTCGGCGCGGCTCTGTTGGTGCTGCTGTTGCTGGCGTGCATCGCCGGCTCGACGCTTTGGGGCGGCGCCCTGGCGTTCAAAACCTTTGGTTTCGAATTTCTTACCAGTACCGAATGGGACGCGGTGAACGGCCATTTCGGTGCATTGGTGCCGATTTACGGCACGCTGGTCACGTCCTTTCTCGCATTGCTGATCGCCGTTCCGGTGAGCTTCGGCATCGCGATTTTTCTGACTGAAGTAGCGCCGCCATGGCTGCGCACACCGATTGCTTCCGCCGTGGAACTGCTGGCGGGTATTCCTTCGATCATTTACGGCATGTGGGGGTTGTTCGTCTTTGGCCCGTTCATGGCCGCCTACCTGGCCCCCTGGATTAACGACTACCTCGGCGCCTTGCCGCTGATCGGTCCGATCTTCCAGGGGCCGCCGCTGGGCATCGGCATGCTGACGGCCGGTATCGTGCTGGCGATCATGATCATCCCGTTCATTACCTCGGTCATGACCGAAGTGTTCCGCACCGTCCCGGTCGCCCTGAAAGAGTCGGCCTACGCGTTGGGCGGCACCACCTGGGAAGTGGTCTGGGACATCGTCTTGCCGTACACCCGCACGGCGGTGGTCGGCGGTGTGTTCCTCGGACTGGGCCGGGCTTTGGGCGAAACCATGGCGGTCACCTTCGTGCTGGGTAACGCCCATCAGTTCTCCGCATCGCTGATGATGCCGAGCAGTTCGATCGCCTCGGTGATCGCCAACGAATTCAGTGAGGCGTACACCGACCTGCATCGCTCGTCGCTGATCGCGCTGGGCTTCCTGCTGTTCGTCGTCACCTTCATCGTGCTGGCCATCGCCCGCCTGATGCTGTCCCGTCTGTCGCGCAAGGAGGGTGTATGAGCAAGGCCGACAACGAAAACCTGTACCGCATGCGGGCATTGAAAAACAAGCTCGCGATGGTCCTGAGCTGCGGTGCGACCGTCTTCGGTCTGCTGTGGCTGGTGTGGATTCTGATCACCACCGTCGTCAACGGATTCCAGGCGTTGAACCTGCGCCTGTTCACTGAAATGACCCCGCCGCCCGGCGCGGAGGGCGGTCTGGCCAACGCCTTTTACGGCAGCTTCCTGATGTCGGGTCTCGGCCTGCTGATCGGCACACCGATCGGGCTGATGGCGGGTATCTGGCTCGCGGAATTCGCGCGTCACAGCAAACTCGGCAATGCGGTGCGCTTCATCAATGACATTCTGCTGTCGGCCCCGTCCATCGTGCTTGGCCTGTTTGTCTACACTGCAGTGATCCTGCCGATCAGCGCCGTGACCGATCATCGCGTGGGCTTCTCGGCGTTTGCCGGTGCGCTGGCGCTGGCCTTGCTGGTGATTCCGGTGGTGGTCCGCACCACCGATGAAATGCTCCAACTGCAACCGGCAACCATGCGTGAAGCGGCGCTGGCACTGGGTGTGCCGCAATGGAAACTGACCCTGCAAATCGTCCTGCGTGCCGCCCGTGCCGGTGTGGTCACTGGCATCCTCTTGGCCTTGGCGCGCATCACTGGCGAAACTGCGCCGCTGCTGTTCACGGCGTTCGGCAACCAGTTCTGGAGCGGTGATCTGCTCAAGCCGATCGCCAGCATTCCGGTCGTGATCTTCCAGTACGCCATGAGCCCTTTCGATGACTGGCACTCTCTGGCCTGGGCCGGTGCCCTGATCATGACGCTCTTCGTATTGGTGCTGAGCCTCAGCTCCCGTCTCATTCTTCTGCGCAATAAGGCGTCCTGATGAACAACCTTTCCCTCGCCGACGAAAAAACCAAAATCCAGGTTCGCAACCTCGATTTCTACTACAACGGCCACCAGTCGTTGAAGAACATCAACATGACGATTCCCGAGAAGCGCATCACCGCGATCATCGGGCCATCGGGCTGCGGCAAGTCGACCATGCTGCGGGTGTTCAACCGCATCTATTCGATGTACCCGAAGCTGGAAGCCAAAGGTGAAGTGTTGCTCAACGGCGAAAACATCCTCGCCCCAGGCTACTCGATGAACCGCCTGCGCAGCCATGTCGGCATGGTGTTCCAGAAGCCGGTGCCGTTCCCGATGACCATCAAGGACAACATCTCCTACGCCGTGAAACACCACGAGCGGCTGAACCGTCGCGAGATGGAAGAACGAGTGGAAGAAGCCCTGCGCGGCGCGGCATTGTGGGATGAGGTCAAGGACAAGCTGGACAAGAACGCTCAGGGTCTTTCCGGGGGGCAGCAACAGCGTCTGTGCATCGCCCGCACCATCGCCCTGCGCCCGCAAGTGCTGCTACTGGATGAGCCGACCTCGGCCCTCGACCCGATCTCGACCGGTCGTATCGAACAGCTGATCACCGAGCTTAAGGAGCAGTTCACCGTGGTCATCGTGACTCACAACATGCAACAGGCGGCACGCTGCTCGGACTACACCGCGTTCATGTTCCTCGGCGAGCTGATCGAACACGGCGACACCGATACGATCTTCACCAAGCCGACCAAGACCCAGACCGAAGACTACATCACCGGTCGTTTCGGCTGATCAGCTGACAGCGGTGAAGCAGCACCTGTGTGAGCCAGTCTCTCGGACAGGTTTTCTGCTTTACCCGAACAGGCGATCCCCCGCGATCCAGTGCGGGAGCCGGCTTGCTGGCGAAAGCCGATGAAGCAGCACCTGTGTGAGCCAGTCTCTCAGGCAGGTTGTCTGCTTCACCGGAACATCCGATGCCCCGCGATCCACTGTGGGAGCCGGCTTGCTGGCGAAAGCGAGCGTTCAGACACTTCGATTTGGCTGACACCGCGCTTTCGTCGGAACGCCGCGCGCAGCAAGCCGGCTCCCACGCATTTCAGCCCAGTGCCACAGGCGGGATCGTACTGTAATCCCCCATGAACTGCTCCAGCCGCTTGCGCAGCCAGCGTTCCGCCGGGTCGGTGTCCATCACGCTCAGCCAGACCATCGACAGCTCCAGATTGGGCGTCATGAACGGCAGCGGCTCGCCCCTCAACAACCCCGCATCGACCATCGCGTGAGTCAGGTGGTCCGGCAGATTGCACAACAGATCGGTCCCGGCCATCAGCGCGGGGAGGGTGCTGTATTGCGGCACCGACAGCACCGCCTTGCGTTTGCGCCCGATCGCCGCCAGCCATTCATCGGCAAAGCTCGAAATGTTCGCGACGTGGGAGACCACGACATGGGGACGCGAGCAGTACTCGTCCAGCGTCAACGGCGCGGTCGAATCGTCGGCCCGCACCACCATCGGTTGCACGCTGCGCAGCAACTTGCGCTTGGCGTTGGCTGGCAGCTCGCGGGTCAAGCAGACGCCGACCGTGATCTCGCCGGACATGAGCAATTCCGAGACGTTCCAGTAGCTGACCTGCTGAATGACGATCACCACGCCCGGCGCCTCCTCGCGGATAGCGCGTAGCAGGGGGGGCAACAGGCTGTATTCGACATCGTCCGAGAGTCCGATGCGAAATGTCATGTCGCTGCTGGCGGGGTCGAAATCCCGGGTCAGGCTCAGCGCCACGGACATCGCGTCCAGGGCGGGGGAGAGGTGATGGATGATTTCGTTGGCCCGCGCCGTGGGTTCCATGCGATGCCCGACGCGGATGAATAACGGGTCGTTGAACAGCGCACGTAGCCGATTGAGGGCAGCGCTGATGGTGGGCTGGCCGAGGAACAGTTTTTCCGCGGCCCGGGTCACGTTGCGCTCTTGCATCAACGTCTCGAACACCACCATCAGGTTGATGTCGGCCTTGCGCAGTTCGTTGCGATTCATACCTGATCCCCGTTACCCGACATTCGTCACCCTGCTCGACAGCCTGCGAAATGATGACCGGCAGTTTATGAAGCGCTGTCGCCCGCCGTCCAGCGTAACCGTATGTTTCGCAAACGGGCCGGTTAATCAGGGCCATGGCCCTCATTTTCAACGCGCCGCAGAGGGACCGCCTGATGCGAGCCTCTGTAGGAGTGGGCTAGCTCACGAGGCGGCCGGGACATCCGCCTTGTGCGTGCAGTCAGTTCAGCCGCATTCGTGAGCACGCTCATACCTGCGGCGTTGCGTCGTTTTCTGAACCAGGTGCAGCCTCACTGAACTTCCATCCAGCCCCATCAGTCAGCATTGAAACGCTCATCTGAGGCTCGACATTCCATGCAGATTTCTTTGAAAGGCCAGGTCGCATTGGTGACCGGGGCCAGTTCCGGTCTGGGTTTAAGTGCGGCACGTGGGCTGGCAGCGTCCGGGGCGGCCGTGGTGGTCAACTATCATTCGCACCCTGAGCCCGCGCAAAAACTGGTGGACGACATTTTGAAAGATGGTGGCCAGGCCGTCGCCGTTCGCGCCGACGTGTCGAAAGAGGACGAGGTCGACGCGTTGTTCGCCGAAACCCTCAAAGCATTCGGTCGCCTGGACATCCTCGTGGCCAACTCTGGCCTGCAAAAAGATGCGCCCATCGCCGAACTCAGTCTTGACGATTGGAATACCGTGATCAACGTCAACCTGACCGGGCAATTTCTTTGCGCCCGTGCGGCGTTGCGCCAATTCGCCAGGCAGCAGATCCGCCCCGACATCTCCCGCGCTCTGGGCAAGATCATCCACATGAGCTCGGTGCATCAGGTCATCCCGTGGGCCGGTCACGTCAATTACGCCGCTTCCAAGGGCGGCATCGACCTGCTCATGCGCAGCATCGCCCAGGAAGTCGGTGAGCAGCGCATCCGCGTCAACAGCATTGCACCGGGGGCCATCCGCACGGCGATCAACACCAAGGCCACCAGCGGCGACGCCGAACAGAAGCTGCTGAAGCTGATTCCGTATGGCCGCGTGGGCGAGGCAGAAGACGTCGCCAATGCGGTGGTCTGGCTGGCGTCCGACGCCTCCGATTACGTCCACGGCACGACCTTGTTCATCGACGGCGGCATGAGCCTGTACCCGGAGTTCCGCGACAATGGCTGAGCATTCCCCCCTGCAACCCCACTCCCGCGACGAGCCGCAGAATGCCATCGAGAACCACGGCATCATCGGCGACATGCGCAGCGCGGCGCTGGTGGCAGACACGGGCAGCATCGACTTCTGCTGCTGGCCGGACTTCGACAGCCCGAGCATTTTTACCGCGTTGCTCGACACGCCCGACGCCGGGATTTTTCAGCTGTCGCCGATTCTGCCCGACGCCCGCCGTCAACAACTCTACCTGCCTGAAACCAACGTGCTGATGACCCGCTGGATCGCCAAGGATGCGGTGGTGGAAGTCACCGACTTGATGCCCATCGCCGATGAAGTCGATGATCTGCCCCGCCTGGTTCGGCGGATTCACGTGCGCCACGGCACCACCCAAGTGCGCATGCTGTGCCGCGTCCGCCACGACTACAGCCGCGCCGATACCACTGCGCAAATGGACGGCAAAGACGTTCGCTTCCAGGCTCAGGGCCACCCGGCCATGCGCCTGTGCGCCACGGTTGATCTGGCGCTGGAGGGCCACGCCGCCGTTGCCGAATTCGAGATGAAGCAGGGCGACATCGTCGAATTCATGCTCGGCGGTGCGGATGACGAAAACGTGCGTGCCACGCAGTGCGATTGTGACCTCAAAAGCACCGTCGATTACTGGCAGCACTGGAGTCGTCACTCCAACTACCGCGGTCGCTGGCGCGAAACGGTCAACCGCTCCGCGCTTGCGCTCAAACTTCTGACCTCACGCAAACACGGGGGCATCGTTGCTGCAGCGACTTTCGGCCTGCCGGAAGAAGAGGGCGGCGAGCGCAATTGGGATTACCGCTACACCTGGATCCGCGACGGCTCATTCACGGTTTACGCCTTCATGCGCCTTGGCTACACCGCCGAGGCCAATGCCTTCATGCAGTGGGTGCGCGAGCGCATGGGCGACTGCTGCGACGAATCCACGAAGCTCGGCATTCTTTATTCCCTTGCTGGTCAAGAAGAGCTGCCCGAAGAACACCTGCCGCACCTCGCCGGCTACGGCGGCGCAACCCCGGTGCGCATCGGCAACGAGGCCTACAAACAGACGCAACTGGACATCTATGGCGAGCTGCTCGACGCCGTGTACTTGGCCAATAAATACGGGGAAGCGATCTCCCACGAAGGCTGGAAACACGCCACGCGCCTGGTCGACCAATTGTGCGAAAACTGGCGCAGCAAAGACGTCGGCATCTGGGAAATGCGCGGCGACGATCAGCATTTTCTGCACTCGCGGCTGATGTGCTGGGTCGCGCTGGATCGCGCCCTGCGTCTGTCGTTCAAACGGTCGCTGCCTGCACCCTTCGAGCGCTGGACCAAGGAGCGCCAGGCGATCCACGACGACATCTGGGAAAACTTCTGGGACCACGACCTCGGGCATTTCGTCCAGCACAAAGGCAGCAAAAACCTCGACGCCTCGATGCTGCTCATGCCGCTGGTGCGGTTCGTCGGCGCCAGCGACCCGAAATGGCTGTCGACCCTCGACGCCATCGAACGCGCGCTAGTGCGCGACGGCATGGTCTTCCGCTACCGCAACGATGATGAATACGGCGATGGCCTCGACGGCGAAGAAGGCGCTTTTGTCGCCTGCTCGTTCTGGTACGTCGAATGCCTGGCACGGGCCGGACGCGTTGAACAGGCGCATCTGGAATTCGAACAACTGCTGCGCTACGCCAACCCGCTGGGCCTCTACGCTGAAGAATTCGACACCCACGGCCACCACCTCGGCAACACCCCGCAAGCTTTAAGTCACCTGGCGCTCATCAGCGCCGCCACCTTCCTCGACCGCAAACTCGAAGGCAGCCAGACCCTCTGGCAGCCCTGACCCTCATAAGGAGCAATCACATGACCCATAAATTCAAGAAAGGCGATCACGTACGTTGGAACTCCGATGTCGGGCATGTTGAAGGTGTCGTCACCAAGGTGCATACCAAAGATGTGGAGTTTATGGGCAAGCATCGCCCTGCCTCGAAGGAGGAGCCGCAGTATGAGGTGAAGAGCAACAAGACCGGGCACTTGGCGCTGCATAAGGAGGGGGCGTTGGAGAAGGCCTGATCCAGCGCTGTCTTCATACTCTCTGTGCTCCGGATCTGAAACTGCCAGCGCGAATTTACTACACAACTCAAACGTCCTTCCTTTGAGCAGCCAGCTCGCCTTAGCCGGGCGCAGGGCGCTGTTAGGGTAGGCAGTCAGCGATGAGCGCGCCTTCCGAAGCACAAGACCTGAGCCGAAACTCCCCGCAAGCGGGAGGGCGAACGTACTCGGAGAACTATAAGGACATGGTGTTAGCGACATGCATCACCACTGCGTATAAAGCAAGTCCCGCTGTCGTCAAAGACGCGGGCAGCAGCGTAAGCGCATTGCGCGACTGGACGCATTACGACATGGACCAAGCCACGTCTGCCGTTCCCGAGTTGGTAAGCGATTACTTGAATCGGGATTATCACAACCCTGTTGTGGAGTCAGAAGTGAAGGGTGTTCGTTTCGATCTGCTCAAGTGCCTGGACCTGTACCACAGCGAAGCACTCGATGAGCAGGTGAGGCGATTGGTTTTTGATCACGACAACACTTACCGACAGGATAATCCTGCGCCTGAACAATGAGCCGCGCTTGAAGGGGTAGCCTTGGCGAGCGGCTGACAGGAAACCCTATAGAAGCGAACACACTCACGAGAAGCGGTACATCTGATGCTGTTTCTTAAGATGCACCGCTGCATTGCGAACGAATGCGCTCCTTACAGGGGCGCTTTGCTCTTCTAACCGTTTTATTTCACCCGCAACTCATACCCCACCGGCAACGTCTCCAGCGCAGAGCGCTCACCGATCATTTCGTCCAGCACAAAGGCAGCAAAAACCTCGACGTCTCGATGCTGCTCATGCCGCTGGTGCGGTTCGTTGGCGCCAGCGACCCGAAATGGCTGTCGACCCTGCAGGCCATCGAAAAGACTTTGGTACGCGACGGCATGGTCTTCCGTTACCGCAACGACGACACCTATGGCGATGGGCTGGATAGCGAGGAGGGCGCGTTCGTCGCCTGCTCGTACTGGTACGTCGAATGCCTGGCCCGCGCCGGGCGAGTGGAACAGGCCCATCTGGAATTCGAACAGTTGCTCCGCTATGCCAACCCCCTCGGCCTGCGTCGAAAGACGAGCCGCAGTAAGAGGTGAAGAGTGGCTAGACCCGGGATCTGGCGATGCGTAAGGAAGACGCCGTGGAGAAGGTTTAAATTATCCTGTTCGCCTAACGCGTTCACGATTTTTAGAATCATTCGAAGTAACTATTATTTCCAATGCATACGTGAAAATTTATAACTAATTGTGAGGCTTGATAATTGTCTTCCCATCGCGATTTCTGTCTGCCCGAAGCCCGGCGCAGCGGATTGATATCCGCCCAGTTATGTTCATAATCTGCCCAGGGACGTTGATCTGAAACAAGGAGGCGAGACATGAATACCGAATCGATGGAAGACAAAGTGGAAATTCTGGATCAGGATAAACATGTTGGTTGGGCGGATATCAAAGAGGGCGCTTGGGCTTTTAATTTAGACAATCTGAACGAGGGAGATCACCGGATTGTAGGCAGATATCGAGGGAGGGGCTCCACACCCTGGTTATTCGTTCAGGGGGCTTCAGAATACCTCGAGGATTTTGAGAGTCTGCCGAAAGAACCTTTTACTGAGTTCGAGCAGCCTTGGTACAGCGCGATTTGGGCGCCCCAAACGCCGGACAATGCGCTTAGGCCTAAAGCATTCCGAAATGGGTCCGATGCGGGGCTCGATGGAAAAGCGCTCGATCTGGCGGCTCAGCGGTCGTCCGCAAGCGGCATCGTCCATGATTGCATCTATACGATGACGTTCCATTCGTTATGGAAAACCGTCACTTTTGACTGCTATGTGCAACGTCATTTAGAAGCGCGCAGATGGATCGAAACGTTGAATGATCATAATGACATTTTAAATAGCTTCACATTACCCCATACCGAAGGGCTGCAACGGATTGTTCTGAGCAATGGAGAGCGCTTGATACGCGCGTTGCGATTCAATTTGATACCTTCTGAGGGAAGCAGTGGAGCGGTCCGAATTATTGTCGACACAATCAAAGTCTCTGTTTGAAGGCGTGTGCTGGCTGCCGCGTGATCTGCTGGACGAGCATCGTGTGGAGCCTGGGCATCTGCAGGCGGGGTTTCGCCATCCGGGCCACGGCAAGGCTGTAGCGGAGCTGGTCGGGACAGCGAACGCGCACCTCGTGCAGGCGCTGGAGTTCACCGTGCTGATCCCGCCACGGTACATCGGAATTCGACGATTTCTTGCGTGGACCATAGGCCTGGCGTTGCTGACGTTGCGCAATGTACAGGCTCATCCCGAGCGGCCGATCAAGGATTCACGCCGAAGTCGCCTGGATCATGCGCCTGACGCGTCTGTGGCAACGCTCCGATATTGGCTTGCGGGCGCTGTACAAAATTGCGTCCCGCAGGCTGCCCGTAACAACTAGGGATACTTGAAGACTCGCGGCCTGTTCACCGATCTCAGCCTTGATGAAGAGGTGGCCACTAAGCTGCGGTGAGGGTTTTAGACTTAATGGAAGTAACTGTTATTGCCAATGCGTATTGGTAAATAGCAAGTCACTGTCCCGGCTTGAAAAAGACCAGTCGGGAGAATTTGCCTTTTTTTTGGACAAAGAGTGTCGGTTGATGAATTCACGTTCGTGTTCATACTAAAAACGACCTTCGCCAAAACAGGGAGTTTAATCATGGGTACGATCAACGCAGAGGAAAGATTGGAAGTTTTGGACAACGGCAGCCATTTGGGCTGGACCAACGTTGCAAACGGCAAGTGGAAATTTTCGTCTGTTGGGCTAACCCCCGGGGTGCATAATTTTACTGCCGAATATAAAGGAAAGCGGTCGGCTGCGTGGCGCGTCAACGTGGAAGGGAAAAGTACTGATGACTTCGCGGGCGAAACGGAAAATGCAAACGCGACTGAGCTGAAGCGACCGAAGTTCATCATTAGACGAACAACGGGAGCCAACCCAGCTACCGGTGGTCACGCAATCCTTCATCCTCATACCACTGTAAGCACCTTGCCAGGCTTTAAGGCGCCGGTGATCGGGATTCAGGTCTCCGTTCGTGCGGCTAGTTTTCCGAACAGGCGTGTGGTCGTTGAGTTTGTGTTCGACAATCCCTACTCAATCATTTCATTTGACTGTATGCCTTTTCGTACTTCGAGTGCGCTGGCTTCAACGAGTCAAGTGCAAGCGCTGAAAGCAGATGGATCGGTGGAAACTCAAGATTCCAAAAAATGGCCTGATCGAATGACAAAAATAGTCAACTTTGGCGTAGCAGGGCAGCGAGCAATCAAGTCTTTGAGATTCACCATTGATATAGCCCCTGGAGTGGCTAATGGGTACGAAGAACTCTGGCTCAACAGCATTACGATGACACCATGAGCCAGTGCCAAGTCATCCATAGGCGGCGGTGTTCTGGTTTTACCACCGCCGACTGCTCCATCACGTCACCCGCGACTCATAACCGGGCCTGAATCTGTGGGAGCGAATTCATTCGCGATGCTGTGTATCAGGCGATAGAGAGGTGTCGTCTGTTACATTTTTCGCGAATGAATTCGGTCCCACAGGGGATGGGTGAAGCACTCGCAAGATCGGCTTATTTCACCCGCAACTCATACCCCACCGGCAACGTCTCCAGCGCAAAACGCTCACCAATCATGTCGCAGTAACTGGTCCGCGCCAGATACGCTCCCGGCCCTTTCAAATACGTATCGATGTCCTGCACTTCCTCACACAATTCGAACGTCCTTCCTTTGAGCAGCCCGCTCGCCTGAGCGGAGCGCAGGGCGCCGTTGGGGGTCCAGTCGGCGATGATGAGGGCGCCTTCGGGGGCGGATTTTTCGTAGCTGTGCACGAACTCTTCGGCAGACCGGTCGGTGAGGTAGGGGACCATGAAGTAGTGAATATCATCGCGGAACGGCAGCGTTTCCTTGTGCACGGGCAGCTGAATTGCGCCGCTGGCGTACACGGCGAATACCGCAAGAATGGCCACGGGCGCGGCGAGGGGGGAGGCGGTGGCCAGGCCCGCGCCCTTGCGCGGCAGCAGGTCGTACAGCTGAATCACGCCGATAATGCTCAGCAGCACGGCGCCGGGCAGGAAGAAGGTGAAGCGGTCGGTGACGTTGTAGGACACCGCGAAGATGAAGTTCATGATCGCCGCCGCCCACAGCACGCGCAGTGCCGGGCGTTTCGGGAACAGCAGCAGCCCGACCACCTGCGGGCCGATCAACGAGAGCAGCAACAACATGACGGAGTTTTTCTCGTGCCACATGTCGTCGAAGCGGAACAGCGAGCCCTGCCAGCTTTGTTCGGTGGTGCGATCGGGGATGCCGATCAGGTAGCGATGGCCGATATCGATCAGGCTCAGGCCGTTGTGCATTTCATTGAGGATGCCTGGAATGGCGACGGCGAAACCGACGACGAAACCGGGCAGGGTAACGAGAATCCGCGCCTTGTGCTGCCAGAGCATGTGCACGTAAAGCGGGAACAACACGATAAAGGTCAGTTGGTGAATGGCCGCGGCAAGGCCCGTCAACACGCCGATCAAGAACAGTGCCGGCATCACGCCCAGACGCGGTTTGTCCTTGAACTCAATCATGTAGGCAAAGATCACCAACACCGTGTGCAGAAGGTACACCTCGGCTTTGGTCGAAACCCAGAACACGCAATGGCACAACACGGCAGCGGCCACGGCGATCAGCGCTTGCTGGGTCGTCGCGCCGACACCTTTCGCGAGCCGGTAGATGGCCCAGGCCAGCGGAATCAGCAGCAGTGAGTTCATGAAGCTCAGCACCAGCGGCCCGAAGCTTTCGAACAGCGCGGTGCTGACGAACAGGTAGAGCGGGTGATCCAGTGGCCCGAGGGTCTGGCTGAAGTAATGCCCTTGGGACGCGTCGGCGAGAAACATGCCGTTGTCCATCCACTGAATCGGCCCGCTCGACGCGAGAAAACTGGCGAGAATCGCGCCGATCACCAACAGCGCGGCGATCAGAATCGGTCGATTGCGTACAGCTGCCACCATGTGTTGCACTCCTGTCCCTGTCTTTCGCTGACGCGCAGCCGAAAAGCGGTGCGCGTGAACCTTACTGAACCGCTTCGCGCCGGGGCGCGGTTTCACCTTTGAGCTTGAACAGCATCACGGCGCCGATGGCCACGGCGAACCACAGCGTCGCCAGACGAATCAGCACTGTCGCGGCCACGGCGTCGGCGCTGTTCATGCCTTTCCACACCAGCAAGCCGACCATCACCGCTTCTGCGCCGCCAAGGCCGCCGGGCATGAAGCTCACGGCCCCGGCGAGCATCGCCAAGGCGTACACAAACACGGCGAAGGTCAGCGGAATCTCGGCGCCCATCCAATGCAGAATCCAGTCGAAGGCCAGCGCCTCGGCGCTCCAGGCCACCACGCTGAGGGCCGTCAGGCCGAGCATCAGGCGCAGGCGGTGACACTGCTGCGCGTGCACCAGCACCTGGAGCAGATGGCGCAGCAGACCAATCACTTTGCCGCCCTCGGTGGGCACCAGCAGCGTCAGGCGTTCCAACAGACGACGCTGCGACAGCACCAGGAGGCCGACCAGCACCAAGCTGACGCCGACCACGATCATCGGCATTGCCTCGGGGTACAGCGACAGGCCAAAAAGGGTCAGCAGCACCACCGCGAACAGGTCCGACAGGCGCTCGCTGAAGAACGCCGCAAAGCTCTGCGGATAAGGCACGCCCCAGCGTTTCAGCAACACACCGCGCAAGGCTTCACCGGCTTTGCCCGGCGTGGTGGTCAACGCGAACCCGGCCAGGTAAATGTTCAGGCTCGGGCGCCACGGCATGGGGTGGCCCAGCACCTTGAGATAGGCCTGCCAGCGCACGAAACGCAGGCCGTAGTTCACCGACGACATGAACAGCGCGATAACGATGCCGATCAACCCGACTTCACTCACCGCGGCGGCCACCGCCTGCCAGCCGCCCCACAGCGAAAAGCCCAGATAACCCAGCGCCGAGCCCACCACCGACAGCACCACGGCACGGTAGCGCCAGCCCGACAATTGAACGGATTCTTCGCAAGCCGCCGCGTTCACAGGTTCAGCCTTTTGAACACGGGCTGCGGAATCGAGCGGATGATCAGCATGATCAACGCCCAAAAGCCCGGTGCGTACAGGGTCGGCACCTTGTTGGCGATGCCCTTGACGATGCGTTGCGCGACCTGTGCCGGTTGCGCGAGCAGCGCGGCGGGCAGCGACAGGCCTTTGGTCATTGGTGTGTCGACGAAGCCCGGTTTGATCGTGGTGACGTGTACGCCCAGCTTGAACAGTCGCGCTTGCAGCCCTTCGCAGTAGGTCGAGACCGCCGCCTTGGCGCTGCCGTACAGGTAATTCGACGGTCGTCCGCGATCGGCTGCCACCGAGGAAATGATCGCCAGGCTGCCGCAGCGCTGGGTCTCGAATTGCGTGGCCAGCACCGTCAACAGCGCGATCACCGAGGTGCAGTTGTTGGCAAACTCGCGCAAGGCGAGCTGGACGTCGCGCTCGCAGGCTTTCTGGTCGGGCAGGGTGCCGTGAGCGATCAGCGCAATGTCGATCTGCCCCAGCGCGGTCAGGCAGCGGCCCATCATCAGCGGGTGCGCTTCGGTGTCGTTGGCGTCCATCTCGTGCAGCGTGACGTTCTTCGCGCCTCGGCCCTTGAGGTCGGCAGCGGTCTGCTGGAGTTTGTCGACGTTGCGCGCGACGAGGAAGAAATCGCTGCCTTCGGTGGCCCACAAGCGGGCGCAGGCAGTCGCGATGGCCGAGGTGGCGCCGATGATCAGCACTTTTTTCACGTGGGGTGTGTTCATAGCAGCACGCGGCTCCAGAAACGGGACATCAGAGAGGGATCGCGCAGCGCTTCCAGTCGCTCCCAGGCGGGGTACGCCCGACGAAAGTCCGCGCCGCTCATATGGGCATCCTTGGCCGGATACAAGCGGCCTCCTGCCGCCCGAACGATGTCGTCCAGGCGCGGGAATACAACGTTTTCCAGGTGTTCGCTCTGCGGGAAATCCAGCGCCAGTGAGGTGCCTGGCAGCGGGAACGACAGCAGCCCCGGGGAGCGAATGTCGCCGCAGCGTTTGAGCACCGCGAGGAACGAGCCTTGACCCGCCTCGGCGATGGCTCGTAACAGCTCGCCCATCGCGGCTTCGGCATGGGCCGTGGGAATCACGCATTGATACTGCTGAAAGCCCCGGCGACCGTAGATGCGGTTCCAGTGCAGGATGCGATCCAGCGGATAGAAAAACGGCTCGTAGGCGCTACGCCCTGGCGTGCGTCGACTCGGGTGCATGCGCCAGTACAGGGTGTTGAACGCGCTCAAGGACAGCTTGTTGATCAGCGACACCGGCGGCGTCACGGGCATGCTCAATTTGGCGCGAGACGCGGTAGCCAGCGAGCCGTATTGCGCGTGGTCACCGACGATAAAAACACCGCGCCCGGTCTCGGCGCCTTTGGCGAGGCAATCGACCCAGGCGACGCTGTATTCGTGTTTGTCGTCCAGCTCATCCGAGAGTGCGAAAAACTCGGCGAGGTTGGCGAAGCGCACGGTGGTGGTGTCGATCTGGCTGGCACGGATCGGCATCATTTGCAGCTGCGCCCAATGGATGACCCCGGTCAGCCCCAGACCGCCGATGCTGGCCGCGAACAGCGAGGCGTTGACACTGGGGGAGCAGAGCATCTCGGGCTGACCATGCCGCAACAGGCCTAAGCTGCGCACATGACGGCCAAAGGTGCCGCGCACGTGGTGGTTCTTGCCGTGCACGTCATTGGCGATAGCACCGCCGACCGTAGCGAATTGGGTGCCGGGGGTCACGGCGAGAAACCAGCCGTTGGGGATTGCGACGCTCAGGACTTCGGCAAGGGTGATGCCGGCTTCAACTTTGACCACGCCGGTGTCCCAGTCGGCCTCGATCAGCCTATCCAGCGAGCGCATGTGCAGCACCTGATCGCTGGATGCCAGGCAGCTGTCGCCGTAACTGCGGCCGTTGCCGTAGGGCAGGCTGCTGCGGTGATCGCTGATCACCCGCTCAAGGTGCGCGGGCAGGTCGTCGATCCAGACGCAGCTGTGTCCCTGCTGCGGACGCTGGGGAAAGCGGCCCCAGGAATACAGAGGTGCACTCATGCGGCGATCCAGAACATCAGCAGGAAAATCGCGCCGATTAACTGGCTGGTGCGATCACGAATGGCGAACACCACCGGGTCTTCGTTCATCTGCCCGCGATGGGTCAGCATCCACACGCGGGTGACCCAGAACAGCAACAGCGGGCAGGCCAGCCAGATCACGTGGGGCGTGACGTACAGCGCGGTGGTCTTGGCGTCCTGGATGTACAGCGCCAATACCATGACCGCCAGATACCCGGACGACGCGCCGAGGGAGGCGATCATATCCAGATCCCCCGGGTAATAACCGCGACCGCGTGCAAACGTGTTCACTTCCCGGGCGCGGGCGTCGCGCAGTTCCGCGTAGCGCTTGACCATCGCCAGACTGAGGAAGATGAACATCGAGAACGCCAGAATCCAGAAGGTCAGGGTGAGGTTGAACGCCGCCACCCCGGCGATGATGCGCGCCGTGTACAGCATCGCCAGCGCGATCACGTCCCAGGCCATCAGACGCTTGAGCTTGAGTGAGTAGGCAAGGGTCAGGCCGTAATACGCGGCCATGACGGCGGAGAACTGCCAAGGCAGCAACAGCAACGCCGCGCCAAAGGCCGTGATCAGCAGCGTCGGCACGAGGATCAGCCCGGCCTTGATCGACAGTCGTCCGCTGGCGAAGGGGCGATTGCATTTGCTTTTGTGATGGCGGTCGTCGTCGAGGTCCAGCAAGTCATTGAGGATGTAGACGCTGGAGGCGCACAGGCCAAAGCAGAAAAACGCGAAGACCCCGTCGCGCATCAGGTCGAATTGCGCCAGGCGATGAGACGCCAGCAGCGGCACGAAAATTAGCGCGTTTTTCAGCCATTGATGCAGGCGCATCGCTCTGCGCCAGTCCCGCAGGCTGGCGGTGTTGGTACGGATCGTCGGTTCGACCTGGGTCATGGCCGTGACCCGCGACTCTACGCCCGAGTCCGGATTGACCACATAGGCCTGACGCGACACTTTCCAGATGGGTAAATCATCTTTGGAGTTGCCGATGTAATCGAAGCCGCCTTCACCGTAGTGGGCAACTAAGAGGTCACGCTTGTTATTGCCGGACAAGTTGCGATTGGCATTAGAGGCCAATACCAGATCGAACAGTTGAAGATGCTCGGCAATCTTTTCCGCGAGGCTGACATGGCTGGCAGTGGCTAATACGATCAGGCGCCCATTGGCTCTTTGTGCCTGGATCATTTCAATGATCTGCGGGTCGTAGGGCAACACCGACACATCGATGTCGGTGCCCAGGGCCAATCCTTCCTTGAGCGCCGCCTTGCCTTTGAGCAACCAGCGCAGCAGGCTGAAAGCCTTCAACGGCGTGCTGCGGACGAAGGCCATGGCGGTCTCCATGAGCAGATCCGACCGCAGCAATGTGCCGTCCAGATCTACAACCAGAGGGGGAAATGTTTCCTGAACTCTTCCCTGAATTCTTGCCATGTTGGGTGCTCCGTTGGGGATCGCGTCGACTATAAACAAAAAATTTTTTTCTCAACTTCATTTAAATTAAAGGCGCTTGCGCGGTGCGACAGGTGTCTGGCGCCAGAATAGTAAGTTGGCCGACTAATGCATTTGGCGAGGGAAATGTTTCAACGCTGAAACAGTGCGCGGCGATTTATTGGCGATTGATCAATGGCGCCGTTTGCGTCGTTGACCGATATCGAACGCCGCAGCACAGGGTGGCCAACGCCGAGGCCAGTGTCATAATGACCACGTTTTTTCCGTCCAACGGTGTGCCGGAGCCTTATGACTCACCCCTTGATGCTGTCTCTGGTGCCGCTGGTGGCTGACCTGTCCCGCGAGCTGCCGGACCATGAACGCTATCGCCGTTTGCTGCGTTCGTTGCGGCAGTTCCTGCCCTGCGATGCCGTCGCGTTGCTCAAGCTCGAAGACGACGTGTTGGTGCCGCTGTCGGTCGAGGGCTTGAGCCCGGACACTCTGGGTCGCCGTTTCCGGCTCGGCGAACATCCCCGGTTGGACCTGATCGTACAGAACCGTGAGCCCACACGTTTCTCCACCGACTGCGAGTTGCCCGACCCTTACGACGGGTTGGTGGCGGGTGTGCACGGGCATCTCGAAGTCCACGACTGCCTCGGTTGTCCGCTGTTCGTGCAGGACGCGTTGTGGGGCGTCATCACCCTGGATTCGCTGGACCCGGCGCGTTTCGGCAGCGTCGATCTGGGCGATCTGCAAGCCTTCGCCAGTCTGGCCGCCGCCACGGTCATGGCCAGCGAACGCATCAGCCATCTGGCACGCAGTGTCGAAGATCAGCGGCAGTTGGCCGAGGTCTACAAACGCGCCGCTGGAGGCCGCGGGCCTCGGGAGTTGATCGGGCAAAGCGCGGTGCATCGGCGCCTTCAGCAGGAAATCCAACTGGTGGGCAACAGCCCGTTGACCGTACTTATCACCGGGGAAACCGGGGTGGGCAAGGAGCTGGTCGCCGAAGCCATTCACCTGCAATCGCCCCGGGCGCAGAGGGCGCTTATCAGCCTCAACTGCGCCGCGCTGCCGGAATTGCTGGTGGAGAGCGAACTGTTCGGCCACGTCAAAGGGGCGTTTTCCGGGGCCGTCAGCGGGCGCAGCGGCAAGTTCGAACTGGCGGACGGCGGCACGATCTTCCTCGACGAAGTCGGAGAATTGCCGCTGCCAGTGCAGTCCACGCTGCTGCGCGTGTTGCAGAACGGGCAATTGCAGCGGGTGGGGTCGGACCAGGAACATCAGGTGGACGTGCGGATCATCGCGGCCACCAATCGAGACCTGGCCGAAGAAGTGCGCGCCGGCCGTTTTCGCGCCGACCTGTATCACCGACTGAGTGTGTACCCGCTGGTGGTGCCGCCCCTGCGCGAGCGGGGCCGGGATGTATTGCTGATGGCCGGTTACTTCCTCGAAGAGAACCGCGCGCGCATGGGGTTGCGCAGCCTGCGCATCAGCCCTGAGGCGCAGGCGGTGTTGCTCGGCTATTCATGGCCGGGGAACGTGCGCGAACTGGAGCACTTGATCAGCCGCGCCGTGTTGAAGGCGCTATCGGGCCACCGCGAACGGCCGCGAATCCTGACCATCGAGGCGTCAGCATTGGGGTTGGAAGACGAGGTGTCGCTCGCCGCTGCGGCGGCGCCATTGTCGACCGGCACGCCGCTTTTGATGAAATCGGGGCAGGGCTTGAAAGAGGCGGTCGACGGGTTTCAGACGCAGCTGATCAACGAGGCCCTGGACCGACATAACGGCAAATGGGCCGACGTCGCGCGCGAATTGAACGTGGACCGGGCCAACCTCAGTCGGCTGGCGAAGCGCTTGGGGATTCGATAGGAGACTGACCTCCAGCCCACGGCTATCCCAGTGGGATCCGGTTTGCTGCGCGCTGCGACCGGACCCGGATGTTGGATCAGACGATCATTCAGCGCCCGACAAGGCCTCTTCGCTGCCGTCGTGCCTCCGGCGTCTCCTACAGGTTTTGTGTAGCGATCGAAGGCGTGATCGCCCTCGGATCGCCGTAACTGCGCCGATCCGAACGTTAACGACCACCGCGAATCGCGGGAACCGTGCCGATCCGAGTGTCTACAACCACCGCAGAACCTGTAGGAGCAGCCGGAGGCACGACGGC
>NZ_DDHJ01000018.1:113822-130548 GCF_002338065.1 Pseudomonas sp. UBA1879
CGACGGCCGCGATGGCGGTGGGTCTGTGCAGGTGAAACGACCCGCCCGGCGCGGTCGTCCGATCGCGGCCCGCCACAAGCCGCCCCCGCAATGATCGGTGCCGGCTCTTCACCGATGCGCAATATCCTCCAGCGCCAGGTTCCGGGTCTTCGGGCCGAAGGCGCCGATGGTGATGATGACGATCAGCATGCTGACGACGATAAAGGTCAACACCCCGGGTGTGCCGAAATGGTCGAGGAACAGGCCGATCAGCAGGCTGCTGAACACCGTCGACAGGCGACTGAACGAGTAGCAGAACCCCACGGCGCGGGCGCGGATGTTGGTGGGGAAGAGTTCGCTCTGGTACGAGTGATAGGCGAAGCTCAGCCACGCGTTGCAGAAGGTGATCATCACCCCGCAGACGATCAGGCCTGCCGCCGTGCTCTGTTGCGCGAACAGGGTGCCGAAGATCATGGCCCCCAATGCCGAGCCGACGATCTGCCATTTGTTCTCGAAACGGTTGGCAAACTTCACGAACAGCAACGGCCCCAGCGGATAGGCGAGGGTGATGATGAAGGCGTACGCCAGGCTGTGGGTGACGCTGACGCCCTGGCCCGACAGCAAGGCTGGCAGCCAGTTGCCGAAGCCGAAAAAGCCGATGGCCTGGAACACATGAAACACGATCAGCATCAACGCGCGGCGGCGATAGGGCGGCTGCCAGATATCGGCAAAACGGCCTTTGCCTTCGACCGCGACATTGTGGGTTTCCGGGGCGTCCAGCGCTTGGCCATGATCCTTCACGCAGCGCGCTTCCAGATCGTCCATGATCGCTTCGGCCTTGGCGAAGCGCCCGTGTTGTGCCAGCCAGCGCGGCGATTCCGGCAAGCGCGAGCGCAACCACCAGATGAACAGCGCGAACACCGCACTGGCGATCACCACCCAGCGCCAACCGGCGATGCCGAACGGGTCCTGCGGCACCAGCCACCAGGACATCAGCGCCACCGAGGGCACCGACAGGAACTGCACGAAAAACGCAAAGGCAAACGCCGAGCTGCGCATGCGCTTGGGGACCAGTTCCGACAGGTAGGCGTCGATGGTAACCAGTTCGATGCCCAGGCCGATGCCCACCAGAAAGCGCATGCAGATGATGCCCAGCGCCGAGGTCTGCACGCCCATCAGCACGGTGGCGACGGTGTACCAGATCAGCGCGAAGGTGAAGATGGCGCGACGGCCGAAGCGGTCGGCAATGGGGCTCAGCAAACTGGCGCCGAGAAACAGGCCGAGAAACGTCGCCGAGGCGAATGCCGCCTGATCGGAAAACCCGAACACGCCTTGGGCGCCGGTGGCGAAGAGGCCGGCGCGGATCAGGCCGGGGCTGATGTAGGCAGTCTGGAACAGATCGTAGAGTTCGAAGAAGCCGCCGATGGACAGCAGCGCCACCAGTTTCCAGATCGTCGCGACCGCAGGCAGGCGGTCGATGCGGGCGGAAATCCGCGCAGCGCGAACGGGGTCGATGCCGTCGCCCGGCGTCCGGGCATCAGGGGAGTTTGAAAACGCAGACATTATTGTTTTCCTGTTCCGTGGGACGTCGCATGGTAGAGCTTTTGCAGAGATTCAAGACAAAATATTTCCCTGCGTTTAAGCTCCATGGCTGATTGCAACCACCCGCCGGACTCCCGTGAAATACAGACTGCCCACCACCGCCACCGCCCCGTTTTGCCCCTCTGCCGTGACCGACAGCGTTGCGATTCCTGCCAACGCGTCGTTTCTGCACAAGCTGATGCTGTTCGTCGGGCCGGGCCTGTTGATCTCCATCAGCTATATGGACCCCGGTAACTGGGCAACGGCCATCGAAGCAGGATCGCGTTTTGGTTACGCCCTGCTGTTCGTGGTGGTGCTGGCAAGCCTGTCGGGAATGGTGCTGCAGAACCTGTGCTCGCGACTGGGGATCGCCACAGGCCGCGATCTGGCGCAGCTGTCGGCTGAACGTTACAGCCGCCGTGTGGGCATGGGGCAATGGGTGCTCGCCGAGCTGTCGATCCTTGCGACGGATCTTGCGGAAGTGCTGGGCGCAGCGTTGGCGTTCCACTTGCTGCTCGGCGTGTCGATCACCACCGGTGTCGCGCTGACCGCGTTCGACACGGTGATTGTGCTGGCCCTGCAGGGCGCCAATTTCCGCCGTCTTGAGGCTATCGTTCTTGGTTTGATCGCCACCATTGCCACATGTTTCTTTATCGAACTGGTGCTGATCAAACCGTTTTGGCCTGACGTGGCGGCAGGTTTGAAACCGTCGTGGGACGTGCTGAGCAACCAGGAGCCTTTGTACATCGCCATCGGCATTCTCGGCGCAACGGTCATGCCCCATAACCTCTATCTGCACTCATCGGTGGTGCAGACGCGCGTCAATGGCAGCTCGGTCGAGAACAAAGCCAGTGCGATCCGCTATGCGCGGGTCGACACCATCGCGTCGCTGAGCATGGCGCTGGTGATCAACGCGGCGATCCTGATCCTCGCGGCGGCGGCGTTTCACGGTAACGGTCATTCCGATGTGGTGGAAATCCAGGACGCCTATCATCTGCTGGACCCGCTGGTGGGCGGGACCCTCGCCAGTGTGCTGTTCGGCGTGGCACTGCTGGCGGCAGGGCAGAGCTCGACCTTTACCGGAACCATCGCCGGTCAAGTGGTACTCGAAGGTTTCCTCAACGCCAAGATTCCCTGCTGGCAACGTCGCCTGATCACCCGCGCGTTGGCGCTGATTCCCGCGCTGGCGGGGGTGATCTGGTTCGGCGACGGGGCGGTGGGCAAGATGCTGGTCTTGAGCCAGGTCGTCCTCAGCCTGCAACTGCCGTTCGCGCTGTGGCCGTTGATCCGCTTCACCAGCGACAAACAGCTCATGGGGCCGTTCGCCAACAGCACGTTGACCAAAGTACTGGCGTGGGGCCTGTTCGGCCTGATCTCGCTGGCGAACGTGATGTTGATGGTGTTTTGGGTGAGCTGAAGGCGGTCGTTTCTTGTAGGAGTGTGGCTTGTCCCGCGATCGGCGGGGAACCCGTCGTAGCTCCTGCCACTGTGGTGCATCTGAAACATCGGATTGGCCGAAGTCACTGCCGCTTCGCGTCAGATCGCGGGACAAGCCACGCTCCTACAGCAGTTCGTGTCGCGCAGCACTCAACTCAACAAAATCCCCCGCGCCATCCCCGTTGCGGCGATGACGATGACCACCATCAACGCCGCTTCCATGTGGCTGATGCGTGCGAAGCGGCGGGCGCGTGAGGTGTCGATGGGTTGTTGCTTCTTGAATGCGATGCGCCATTTGATCAACGCGAACATGGGCACCACTTCCAGCGCCAGAATCGCCACGAACGCGGTCATTTTGAGATGAAACAGCGGTTGATGCAGGTAGTAGAACGAGCCTTTCTCCAACCCGCCGAATGCCCGAAACGCGCCGGTGATCAGCAGAATCCCCGCCGACACGCCCCAGATGTTGTCGACCACGAACACGTCGCGAAAGGAACGGGGATCGTCCGGACGTAACCTGCGCAGTGCCCGACCTCGGGCCAGTACCGCAGCCAGCGCAAAGCCGAATGCCAACAGATGCAACGCAGCCAATACCCATTTCACGACCATGGTGCGACTCCCCCGAGCAGTGTCTGAACCCAACCAGCACCCCTCAAGCGTAGCGGGTCGCCGCCGTTACGCCCCTAACGGCAGATGAAAGAATTTATAGATTGGTGCGCGATGCAAACCTTTTTCATTCATACGCTTTGTGGGTGCGTTATTTATGGCGCGATTGACGGGTCGGCCGAATGAAGTCGACATAAAAGGCCGAGATGCCGAACAACGCAATGACGGAAATAATAAGCAGGCCAATCACCGAGTTTTCCACGACTGCATATCCGAGAGACGCCCGCAGGCAGAAGTTGTATTGATCCTCTAAACCTGCGGCGTTGCAATGAACACGACGACTTCTTTACGCGGGCGGGGTTGATGTTGATGCGATTTATATAGCCGCGGCGTTCGAGGGAAATAACACCACCGCCGCGCGCAACTTGTCAGCACCAAAACAACTCATGCCAGCGAACTCCTGATGACTGACCGGCATGTACTGACAATCCATTGCCAGCCGTTGTTGGCTGTGATCGATGTCCGGGTCGTGCAAGTACACGAAGTCACCGTCGCAGCCTGCAACCAGCACCCAATGGGGCGCCTTAGAGCGCGTCAGCCGATAACTGCTGATCAGCACCAGCGCCAAGGCACCGCCTGCCTGCAATTGCTTCAGGTCCAGCGGCGCGCTGCCCAGGCGGCGAACGGCGCTCGCCGCCAGTGCACGACTGAACTCATCATGAACCAGGCGCATCACCTGGCGTTTCTCCTCGCTGCGCACCCCCGCGAGAAATAACGGCCCTTGCACCGAAACCTGCAAGCCCACCTCGAAACCGCGTTGCAGCGCCGCCAGCGCCAAGCCTTGCGGACTGCAGCCGCCATGGCCGGAGGTCATGAACACGGTGGTCGCTTCGCGCCAGATCTGCAATTCCTCACGCCGGTGCATCGAGCGCTCAGGTTGCAGCGCTTTCATCGCCATCAGCAGACACGCCGGGCCGCAGCTGAAATCCAGGGTCTGCGCGTAGTAAGGCACCAGCCGGGTGATGCCGACGGTGCGTTCGCGAATGCGTTTCTCATAGCGCAGCGCGGGAGCGTGATCCTCGTAATAGTCGTCGACCCGATCAAACAGCCGGTAGCCAGCACGCTGGTACAACGCAATCGCCGGGGCATTGTCCGGACGTACTTCCAGACGCAGGTAGGCGCAATCGCGTTCCAGCGCATGGGCTTCAGCCTGGGCCAGTAACGCCTGCCCCAGCCCCCGGCCCCGCGCGTCTGCGCTGATGGCCAGCGAGTACAACCTGCCCAACGACGTGCCGCGATGGAACAGCACCAAGGCGTACCCTGAAAGACGCCGGTCGGCTTGAGCCACGATCAGTCGGGCGTTGGCGCGGCTGATCATCCAGTGAAAGTTACGCGCGTTGAGACGGTCGGATTCAAAACATTGATTTTCAAGGGCCAGCAGTTCATCCACATCGGCGGGCTGGGCGAGGCGATATATAAAGTTCATGTCGGCGGCCGTAAAGAGTGAGTAACGAAACGGGACATTTCTACAACGCCATGGTTTATAGAAAGGACTTGTTTCCCGAAGGATCCACTCATGAATGCGGTGCCGGTGAAGACCGAAGAAGTATCAGCACAACCACGACGTTCGGCAACTTTTAATCTTCAGTCGCTGCAACCCGTCGCCAGTGAGCGGCATCTGGTGATTGTCGTCGAACGCCTCGAAGACTGGGCGTCTTACTTGCCCAGCGACGATGTGATCAGCGCACAGGATTATCTGGAACACCCGCTGCCTGACCCGCCCGGCAAACGGGTTCAAGTGATTAACCTGTGTCGCAGTTATCGTTACCTGGGGCACGGTTATTACTGTTCATTGCTGGCCGAGGCCCGTGGCCATAACGTGATTCCCTCGGTGAAAACCATCAGCGAACTGACCCGTAAATCGCTGTACGGCCTGGCGCTGGACGACCTCGACAAGCGCCTGGAACATGCCTTGCACGATCACCCCTATGACGAAACCGAAGGTTTCACCCTCAATCTGTACTTCGGACAGACCGACCTGGTGCCTCTGCAGGACCTGGCTCGACAGCTGTTCGAGGCGTTCCCCGCGCCGATCCTGCTGGTGGAATTCCGCAAGCGCGACAGTTGGCACATCGTCGGGATCAAGACTGGCGCGATGAACCGCCTGCGCGATCACCAACAGGATCAGTTCGCCCAGTCGCTGGACAGTTTCAGCCGAAAGATCTGGCGCCTGCCACGTTCGCGCCGAACCTTCCGTTATGACCTTGCGATCCTTCACGACCCTGCCGAAGCCTTGCCGCCATCCAATCGCGCGGCGTTGGACAATTTCATCCGCGTCGGTCAGCAGTTGGGCGTCGATGTCGAACTGATCGAGAAGAAGGACTATTCGCGGCTGGCCGAATACGACGCCTTGCTGATCCGCGAAACCACCAGCGTCGACAACCACACTTACCGCTTCGCGAAAAAAGCCGAGAGCGAAGGGCTGGTGGTGATGGACGACCCGACGTCGATCCTGCGCTGCACCAATAAGGTGTTCCTGACCGACCTGCTCAAGCGACACCATTTGGGAATGCCCGCCACGGAAATCCTTTACAAGGACCGGCCCGAAGACATGGAGCAGGTCGCCAGCCGGCTGGGTTTTCCGCTGGTGCTGAAAATCCCGGACGGCTGTTTTTCCCGTGGGGTGATCAAAGTTCATGACGCCCGGCAATTGCAGGAGGCGTCCAGCGAGCTGTTCGAACATTCGGTGCTGCTGCTGGCGCAAGAGTTTCTGTACACCGAGTACGACTGGCGCATCGGCATTCTCAATCGCAAGCCTGTGTTTGCCTGCCAGTACTTCATGTCCAAGGGCCATTGGCAGATTTACAACCACAAGGCCAAGGGTGCCGAAATCAATGGCGAATGCCGGACGCTGGCGGTGCACGATGCGCCGCGGGCGGTGGTGGAGCTGGCGGTGAAGACGGCCAACCTGATCGGCGACGGGCTGTACGGCGTCGATCTCAAGCAGAGCGGCGACCGGGTGGTGGTGATCGAAGTCAACGACAACCCCAACCTCGACGCCGGCATCGAAGATGCGTGGTTGCAGGACGACCTGTATGCGTTGGTGCTGGAGGAGTTCATCCGCCGACTCGACGTCAAGCGTCGCGGCCTGGCGGGCTAGGCCTTGATCAAGGGCCACCGCCTGGAGGCGGGAAAGCTGCAGGAATGCGCCGAGCAAGACGCCAGCGTGTTGTGGTTCAGTCAACCCGATGCGCTGGAGAAATCCGTGCTGCTGGAACGCTTTCAGCTTGACGACCATGCCCTGGCGTCAGCGCTGGACCCGGACGAAGTATCGCGCATCGAGTTTCACCCCAATGCGCTGTTCATGATCTGGAAGCGCCCGGAAAACTATTCGGGCAAGGACAGCTTTTCGTTCGATGTGTCGTCTTTCGGCCTGTTGCTCGATCAACGGCAGATGGTGCTGATCTGCGCCGATGATCGACAGCTCAGCGCCCTGGGCCCGCATCGGCCCTTGCTGGAACCGCTGGACGTGTTGCTGGAAGTGCTGTTCCACAACATTCATCACTACCTCGGGCACCTCAAGGTGATCAAGATGATCGCCCGCGAGCTGCAACAGCAATTCAACGCCTCGATGGACAGCCGCCATCTGGTGCAGATGTTCAACCTCAGCGAGAGCCTGGTTTATTACGTCAACGCCATCGACAGCAACGGCTCGGTGCTGACCCGCCTGCGCAATCATGCGCAAAAGCACCAATTCTCTGCCGATCGGCTGAGCTTGATCGAGGACATGATCATCGAGAACGAGCAATGCCATAAGCAGGCGCAGATCTATTCCACGGTGTTCGCCAGCCTGATGGACGCGCGGGGCAATCTCGTCAACAACAACACCAACAACCTGCTGCGCAAACTGACGTTGATCAACGTGGTGTTCCTGCCGCTGAACCTGCTGGCGGGAATTGGCGGGATGTCGGAATACAGCATGATGACCACGCCGATTCCCTGGTGGATCAGCTACCCGGCCCTGTTGCTGGGGATGGCCGGGTTAGGGGTGGCGATGGTGCTGATGCTCAAGCGCATGGCGCGGTCGACGGCTTGAGCGCCGCCACCGCGCGCGCGCCGGACGACAGCGTCAGTCCGAGGCTTGCAAGCCTTTCTGTCTCATGACCAGGTTCTTTTCTTTCTTGTATTGCAACGCCACTTCCGGCGCCGGACCGCTCTTGCCGGTCTCCATCCACAGGCGCATGCGGCTGGCGTCGGCGAAGTGCGTGTACTTGCCGAAGGCGTCCAGGATCACCACTGACACCGGCCGATTGGCCATGCTGGTCAACAGCACCAGGCAGTGCCCGGCCTGGTTGGTGAAGCCGGTCTTGGTCAACTTGATGTCCCAGTTGGATTTACGGACCAGGTGATCCGTGTTGCTGAAACCCAGGGTGTAATTGGGTTTACGGAAGGTCACGGTCTTTTCCTGAGTGGTGCTCAGCTCCCGCAGCAGCGGGTAGTTGCGCGCCGCCAGGGCCAACTTGGTCAGGTCGCGGGCGGTGGACACGTTGAACACCGACAACCCGGTCGGCTCCATGTATACGGTATGGCTCATGCCCAAGGCCTTGGCCTTGGCGTTCATTGCCTTGATGAACGCCGGGTAGCCGCCCGGATAGCTGTGGGCCAGGCTGGCCGCCGCGCGGTTTTCCGAGGACATCAACGTGATCAGCAGCATGTCGCGGCGGTTCAATTCACTGCCCAGCTTCACCCGGGAAAACACGCCTTTCATTTCGGCGGTCTGGGAGATGTCGACCTTGACCATCTCATCCATGGGCAGCTTGGCGTCGAGAGTGACCATTGCGGTCATCAATTTGGTCACCGACGCGATGGGCACGATCACATCCGGGTTGCTGGAATACAGGACCTGGCCGGATTGCAGGTCAGTAATCATGGCGCTGCCGGAAGCCAGATGAAGATTGGCCGGGTCACGATTGAAAGCAGCGGGTTCGTTCGCAAGGGCACCTGTGGACAGTGCCGCGCCTGCGAAGGTGAAAAGCAGGCCGATGAGAGATGTGCGAATGTTCAAGAGCAAAGCTCACTTAAAAAGAAATGGAGAGGGTAAGGAAGGTCGGACTTTTTTCAGGAACGACAACAAGATGGGCGCATTTTAGGAGCATGTTTCTAAGTATGTCGATGGCCGGGATAGGACGTTTTGGTATTAAAAGCCGCTCGTATGGCATCCGTTCAGGTTAAGAACGTCAAAAGCCTGTATTTGAACGGAGGCGTCGATATTCATGGCACTGCGGCGAGTCACGAATTAGCATTCGACGCCATCGGTAGTTATCCCTCAAATGACCTAGGAGTTGTGCAATGCCCAAGGGGTTTATCAGCAAGGATTACGCGTCGTTGGTGTTGGGTGCGGCGATCGTTGCGGTGCTCTTGCTCGTCGCGGGATTTTTCGTACGGCCTTCGGACTGGGCGGGCTGGATTCAGGCCATCGGCTTGATCGTCGGCCTGATGCTCGCGGTCGCGGTGCCCGCCATTCAGAAAGGCCAGGACCTGACCCTGCAACGCAGGCAGCTGCGGGATCGAGAAACCGGGTATGCGCGGCGCATGCAGTACCTGTGCGGGGAGCTCAACGAACTGCTGGCGAGGATTACTGTGAACCTCGTGCATCTGCGGGCCGCAGATCGTCATCGCTTGCAGCGCACGCTGGAGGATTATCTGCATCGCCTGTTCGAATCCCACAAGCTGGATCATAACGATGATCGCGTGGTGATCGCCCACGAGTTGCGTCTGGTAGCGAATGACATGATCGAAGAGTTGGAAAGCGGTCGTTCGGACCGGGTCGTATTGGGCGCGCTGGAAAAGCGCCTGCAGAAGCTGGCGCATCGGTGTCAGGTGAATGCGACCCAGGCCGAGCGGATCTGATTTGCCGTGCTGGCGTCAGGCGATTCCCCCACACGCCACGCAAAAAAAAGCCCGCATCTAAGAAGCGGGCTAAAGGGAAGTGCGGAGCAACGCACGATTCAGGGAAAACCAATTCGGTTCAGCTGTTCAGCTGACGGGTTTCAAATTGCTGGGAAAGGGCTTGGGCCACCGGCAGCGATGGCAGGGGCCCACTGATCGGTTCGCCGTTCTGGATCAGGTACCAGCACGCCAGCAGGCCGCGTTCGCGAAGCGATGCAGGGACTGCGCTGCCGACTACCGACATGATCTGAACTTTGGTCATAAGTGCCTCCATCAATCGATGGCGCCACTGTACGGCGCGATGCCGGTCAGCAAAAATCAACCCGCTCGATAGTCGTCATTGATGCGCGACAGGTCAGGTTTTTGACCGCCGATGCGTCAGAACCGATGACTCGATCCCATTCGCAGCAGACAAAGGCTTCAGAATTCGCCGTCGCAACCAGGCATTGCACAAACGAAGACCCCGCCGGTTGGGCGGGGTCTGGTATTCAAAAGGCTGCCGGTGAAAACCAGCAGGGTCGGTCAGCGCATCGCTGTTACCAGCGTCCGCCACCGTGGTAGCCATGGTAGTAGCCCGGTGGTGGGCCGTAGTAGCGAGGCGGGCCGTAATAGCGAGGGCCATAGACGACCGGGCGCTCGACCACATAAGCCGGCTGGTAATAAACCGGCGGTGGCGGTGGCGGTGGCGGTGCGTAGTACACGGGGGCTGGCGCCGCATAGACAGGCGCCGGTGCTGCGTAGACAGGGCCCGACGCCACGGCCGCGCCAACCACGCCGCCCACCACTGCGCCGATCACCGCCGCTCCACCCCAGCCTGGACCGCCGCCATGGGCTTCAGCCTGGCCTGCAAGGGCGAGGGCACCTAACAACAAGGCAACCTTGGGGATGTGACGAATCATGACTGTTCCTCGGTGTTCAGTCCCGTTGTCGCGAGCCTGCGTTACGCTCAGGCACTGCCACGGGATAACTGATCAGACAACGAATTTCAGAAAATCTGCGGAGCCGTTGCGTAAATTTTGTGTAAGGTATTCGGCAATATTTGATGACAATTGCTTGGGCTAGCGGCGCAAGCAACTGAATTCTACGCCGTTCTTCGTGCGTTCACGAATACCGTTCAGGAGATTTCATGTCAGTCACCGCCAGCAAGGAAACGCTGTTGTGTATGTCACTCGCCGGGCGTCCTGGGAACTTCGGGGTGCGGTTTCACAACGACCTGTATCAACGCTTGGGCCTCAACTTTTATTACAAAGCCTTTTCGCCAACTGACTTGGCGGCGGCAATTGCCGGGATGCGCGCGTTGGGCATTCGCGGTTGTGGGGTGTCGATGCCTTTCAAAGAGGCCTGCATCCCACTGATCGACGAAATGGACCCGTCAGCGGCGGCGATTCAGTCGATCAACACCATCGTCAACACCGACGGGCATTTGAAGGCCTACAACACCGATTACATCGCCGTGGCGCAATTGGTCGAAACCCACGCCGTACCGCGTACCCGATTTGTCTTGCGAGGCAGTGGCGGCATGGCCAAGGCCGTGGCCTGTGCGATGCGCGATGCCGGGTTTACGGATGGCCTGATCGTCGCGCGCAACGAACAGGCGGGGAGGGCGTTGGCGAGGACCTGTGGCTTTGAGTGGCAGCCGGAACTGGGAGATGAACGTCCGCCACTGTTAGTGAACGTCACGCCACTGGGCATGGCGGGGGATCAAGCGCAGACGCTGGCGTTCGAGCGCTCGGCGATCGAAGCGGCTGAAACTGCGTTTGACGTGGTCGCAACCCCTGCGCGCACGCCGTTCATTCTGGAGGCCGAAAGACTCGGCAAGCGCCTGATCACGGGCGATCAGGTGGCCGCGATTCAGGCCCTGGAGCAGTTTGTGCTTTACACCGGCATACGGCCCAGTGATGAAGACTACCAAGCGGCTGCAGCGTTTGCCCGGAGCTGACAGCTGGGTCACGTATCACACCACACCTGTGGGAGAGTCTACGCTCGCTAGCAAACCGCATTCGCCAGCGAGCCGGCTCCCACAGGGGTCATGCATAGGCCATGAAATCTGCGACCGGCGTCGTATCCGTGGGAGCCGGCTTGCTGGCAAATGCAGTGAATCAGTGGCACACAGCCTGTTAGTCCGCCGCATTCGTCAGCAACCGGCTCCCACAGGGGTCATGCATAGGTCATGAAATCTGCGACCGACGTCGTGTCCGTGGGAGCCGGCTTGCTGGCGAATGCAGTGAATCAGTGGCACACAGCCTGTTAGTCCGCCGCATTTGTCAGCAACTCGGCGCCGACAAGGGTCATACATAGATCATAAAATCTGCGATCGGCGTCGTATCCGTGGGAGCCGGCTTGCTGGCGAATGCAGGAATCAGTGGCACACAGGCTGTTAGTCCGCCGCATTTGTCAGCAACCCGGCTCCCACAGGGGTCATGCATAGGCCATGAAATCTGCGACCGGCGTCGTATCCGTGGGAGCCGGCTTGCTGGCGAATGCGGTGAATCAGTGGCACACAAGCTGTTAGTCCGCGCATTCGTCAGCAACCCGGCTTCCACAGGGGGAGATGCATAGGTCATGAAATCTGCGACCGGCGTCGTGTCCGTGGGAGCCGGCTTGCTGGCGAATACAGTGAATCAGTGGCACACAGCCTGTTAGTCCGCCGCATTTGTCAGCAACCCGGTTCCCACGGGGTGACACGTCCACCGCAAGTCACCCCTCAAGCTTCGCCAATCGCTCCTCCAGCGCCGCGATCCGTGCTTCCAACCCTTCGACCCGCTCCACCAGCGCTGAGCCACCACCGCTTGGGCGCTCGGCAGGGGTCTGCCGCGCGGCGAGAATCGCGTCGATGTCCGCCGGATCACCCAATGCATGGGTGTAGCGGTCCTCGCGCTGGCCTGGCTGTTTCGGGATCAACACGGCGAAGCCTCGCCCGATCAGGCGTTCCAGTTGATGAACCACCGCGTCGGTGTCTTCGAAATCGTGCATGCGTTGACTGCGCGTCAGCAGTTCATTGACGGTTTGCGGACCGCGCAGCAGTAACAGGCCGGTCAAAATCACCTGCGCCGGCACCAGTTCCAGGGTTTTGTCAGCCCGGTGTTCCCAACGATCGGCGCGACTGCCCATGACCAGACGCGTCAGTTGCAGGCCCTCAAGGGCGCGCAGGCTTTGGCCGACCTGACCGGGGGTTAGGTTCATCACTGGCTCGCGACTGGTCTTCTGATTACACGCCAGCACCAGTGCATTGAGGGTCAGCGGGTAGCTTTCGGGGTTGGTTGCCTGTTTCTCGATCAGGCAGCCCAAAATGCGTACTTCGGTACTGTTCAGCTGCAGTGTGTCTGCGCTGTCGCGACCGTCATCGGAATCCTGCTCGGTGGACATGGCCCTTTCCCCGCGTGTTGAAAAGGCTATGAGGGTAGGGGCTCGATGAGGTAAAAGACAAGCCGCGTTCGCATGTCCCTCATGCCCACTCAATGCGACTCACTCCACCAGGACCTGTCATGACCCTTTCTCTCTACGCCGCTTCCATTCCCGTGTTCAAACAAATGCTCACCGCACTGAGCGCTGTGCTGGCCAAGGGCGAAGCCCACGCCACCGCGAAAAACATCCAGCCTGACGCACTGCTCCAGGCCCGCCTGTTCCCGGACATGTTTCAACTGGTCCGTCAGGTGCAGATCGCCGTGGATTTCGCCAAAGGGGCGGGCGCGCGGTTGTCCGGCATCGAGCCACCGAAGTACGAAGACACCGAAACTACCTTCGCTGAGCTTCAGGCCCTGCTGACCAAAGTGTTGGCGTTTCTCGACACCATCACTCCTGAACAGGTGAACGGTAACGAAGCGCGTGAAATCGTGTTGCGCCCTGGCACTGACAAAGAGAAGCGCCTGAGCACCCAGACCTACCTGCTGCACTACTCGCTGCCGCAGTTCTTCTTCCACGTCACCACCGCCTACGACCTGCTGCGTCACAACGGTGTGGAAGTGGGCAAGCGCGATTACATGGGCAGCTACTGATCCGGGCGCCTGCTCACGCTAACCTGCTGAACCTCTGAAGCATGCCGCCGTCTGACGTTTTCGGGCGGCGGCACCGTTTCTGTGCGCCCGTCGACCGACCCGGGCGCCGATGTCTGTTACCATCCGCCCCTCACGTTACGCCATCCCGATTGACCGCTCCGCAAGGACTGGTCGCTTCGTCGTTTTTGGAGCCTTCATGTTTTTCCCCATTTACCTGTTGTCCGCCGCCGGGTTTACCGTGCTGACCACAGAGTTCGTCATCGTCGGCCTGTTGCCTGCCATCGCCCGCGACCTGGCGGTGACCATCCCGCAAGCAGGGCTGTTGGTGACTCTGTTCGCCTTCACCGTCGCCTGCTTCGGTCCGTTCCTGACCGCATACTTTTCGCGCTTCGAGCGCAAACGCCTGTTCATCTCGGTGTTGATCATGTTCGGCGTGGCCAACGTGGTGGCGGCTTTGGCGCCGAATATCTGGGTGATGGCCGTCGCCCGTTTGATCCCGGCGTTCGGGCTGCCGGTGTTCTGGGCGCTGGCCAGCGAAACGGCGGTGGATATCGTCGGCCCCGACCATGCAGGTCGGGCGATTGCCAAGATCGGCTTCGGCATCGTCTGCGCCACGGTGTTCGGGATTCCCGTGGGCACGCTGATCTCCGATGGCTTCGGCTGGCGCAGCGCGTTCGCCGTGCTGGCGGTGATGGCCTTCGCCAAGGCCCTGCTGTTGTTCGTCTACCTGCCCACCAGCCTGCACAAGGATCAGGTGTCGTTTCGCAGTCAGTTCCGTATCCTGCGCAGTCCTGTCATGCAGGGCCATGTGCTGTTGTCAGTGCTGGTGTTCAGCGGCATGTTCACGGCCTACACCTACCTGGCGGACATGCTCGAACGTCTGGCAGGTTTCAACGGCACGGTGGTGGGGTGGTGCCTGATGGGCTTCGGTGCGGTTGGCCTGTTGGGCAACTCGCTGGGCGGGCGCCTGGTCGACCGTCACCCGCTGGTCGCCAGCCTGACGTTCTGCACGTTCATGATCGGCGGCATGGTGATGGTCGCGCCGAGCATGCATTCTGTGCCGGCCCTGACGCTGTCCCTGACGCTGTGGGGCGTGACCCAGGCCGCGCTGTTTCTGGTGAGTCACGTCCGGCTGATGAAGGCCGCTCCGCAAGCCCCCGCGTTCGCTGCGTCGCTGAACATCGCCGGGGCCAACCTGGGCATCGGCCTTGGCGCCATTGTCGGCGGACGGGTGATCGACCACCTCGGTCTGGACAATCTCGGGTTCGCCGCAGCGGGCATCATTCTGCTGTCGATGCTGCTGGCGCTGCTGCTGATGACCTTCAAACCGCGTGCGGCCAGCTGCGATGCCTAGTCGGTGAACAACTGGCGGCGCGCGCCTTCGGTGATGGCGACGATGCCGGGGTGCTTGACCTTGCGCTCGACCGAGATCGCGTAGAACGATTCGGTCACGGCGTCGGTCCGGCCGATCAATTCGACGTCGTACTGCGCCATTACCTCGTCGGCGATCACGCTCGGCGCGATGAAGATGCCGCTGCCAGACTTGCCAAACGCCTTCATCAACGCGCTGTCGTCGAACTCGCCCACAATCCGGGGCTGTACGTTTTGTTCGGCGAACCAACGCATCAGACGGCTCCGCACAACGGTCTGTTGGCCAGGAATCAAGAGTGGCGCGCCCTGCATGCCGTGGGGAAAGTCTTTTCCATAGACTTGAGCCAGCGCAGCCGTGGCGAAGAAACTTACCCCGCATTCGCCCAGTTTCTGGCTATAGCCCTTGATGTCCAGATGCGAGGGCATGGGGCTGTCGGAAATCACCAGATCCAGACGCTGAATGGCCAGATCGGCCAACAGCCGTTCGAGCTGATCTTCGCGGCAGGTGATGCGGATCGGTTCGTTCAATGCCATGGTCGGCGCGATCAGGCGGTAGACGATGGATTTGGGCACCACGTCCGCGACGCCGACGCGAAACAGAATCTGCTGTTCGTCCGGTTGAGCCCGCAGCAAGGCCTCCAACTCGCCGCCCAGCTGAAACATTTGCTCGGCGTAGGGCAGGGCAATCCGTCCCATCTCGGTCAATTCCAACTGGCGCCCGACGCGTTTGAACAGCTCAATGCCATAGGTCTGCTCCAGCAAGCTAAGCTGACCACTGATGGTCTGCGGCGTCAGGTTCAACTGCTCGGAGGCACGCACGATGCTGCCGGTTTTGGCCACCACCCAGAAATAGTGCAACTGACGGTAATTGAGCATGGATTCGCCTACTTCCGGACACTTCGTAAAAAACGAAGTATACCCGTGATAAATACGATTTTTCCTGAAGTGTTTCCATCCTTAAAATGCCGCCTTGTTTCCTCAACGCGACCCACTGGATAACGGCACATGGAATATCTGTTAGAACTGGCTGCAAGCCCCACAGCGTGGATTGCCCTCGCAACCCTGGTTGTCATGGAAATCGTGCTGGGCATCGACAACCTGATTTTCATCTCGATTCTGACCAACAAGCTGCCGGTGCATCAGCGCACCAAGGCGCGTCGCATCGGTATCAGCATGGCGCTGATCCTGCGTCTGGGCCTGTTGAGCACCGTGGCCTGGATCGTCCAACTCACCGAGCCTGTCATTGAAGTCTTCGGCCAGACCTTCTCATGGAAGGACATGATCCTCATCGCCGGTGGCTTGTTTCTGGTCTGGAAAGCCACGACCGAGATTCACCACAGCATGGACATCAAGACCGATGAGGAAGCGGCGATTTCCAACACGGTGGTCATGGGCATGACTGCGGCCATCGGGCAGATTCTGATGCTGGACCTGGTGTTCTCCATCGACAGCATCGTCACCGCCGTGGGCATGACCGAGCATTTGCCGATCATGGTCATCGCTGTGATCGCCGCCGTGGTCGTGATGCTGGTGGCTTCCGAGCCGTTGGCGAAGTTCATCAACGACAACCCCACCGTGGTCATGCTGGCGCTGGGCTTCCTGATCATGATCGGCATGACGCTGATCGCCGAAGGCTTTGGCGCCCATGTGCCGAAAGGTTACGTGTATACGGCGATGGCGTTTTCGGCGCTGATCGAGGTGCTGAACATGCTGGTCCGTCGCTCCAGGCAGCGTAAGCTCGACGCCCAGGCAACGGTTTCAAAAAGCTGACAGGCATGCGCTGAGGGTCATAAAAAACGGTCGGTGAA
>NZ_DDHJ01000018.1:130575-161745 GCF_002338065.1 Pseudomonas sp. UBA1879
TTCACCGACCGTTTTTTATGAGGTGCTGCCGGTTACGACAATGAGTCGAACCGGAGGTCTCAGGTGTCAGTGCGCTGTGGCATGACGAGGTTTACGCGCGCTCGTGGGCGCAGAAGGGCGCGGCGTTTCCAGGGCGCGATGAGGCGCGTGGTGACGACGGGAAATCCGCATGACTCCCCACAACATGGCGGCCGCCACCGCCAGCCAGGCTGCGATCAGCATCACAATGGTCATTCCGAGGCTCATGTCTTCCTCCGGTTCTATACGCTTCGTTCTCTTAGTAACCGACAGTCTAGTCCGCAGGTTGTTGCTGAAAATTGACCGATGGTAGGAATTCTCTGACCGATTTGTTCTATCCAGCGCGAACCACTGCGCCTGGAGGCTATACCCGGTCCGTTGCCGGCTCTATGATCGGCGTCCAGGCCGGCTGCAGGTTGCCCCGGCATCTGACGAGTGAGTAAGCGATGTCCCGATTGGAAGTCTCTGCAAGCAAATGGAAGCGCTGGGCCCTGGCAGTGGTCTTGACCCTCGCGGGCTGCGCCGATCCCCACGCGTACAAGCCCGGGTATCCGCCCATGTACAAAAGTCTGCCGGATCGAGTGGAGATCAACTCGGTGCCGTTCTTCCGTGGCAAGGCCTATCAGAGCGGACCGTTCGCGCTGGCGAGCATGCTGAGTGTGCATGGCGTGCAAACCACGCCGGGGTTGCTGGAAAAGCCGCTGAAGCTGCCAGGTTCGGCCAATACGCTTGAGCAGAACATGGTGGACGTCGCCCGCGGATACGGCTTTGTGGTGTACCCGGTCGATCACCAACTGCCGGACCTGCTGGCCCAAGTGTCGGCAGGCTACCCGGTGTTGGTCCGTTTCAGTGAAGGATCGCTGTGGTGGAAAGAGCAGCGCTACGGTGTGCTGGTGGGGTTCAACCAGAACAAACGAGACCTGCTGATCTACACCGGGCTGGGCCGCCTGACCGTGAGCTTCGACGAATTCACTTCGGACTGGGACAGCGCAGGCAATTGGGGCGTGTTGGTGCAGGGGCCACGCCAGTTGCCATCTCCGCTCGACCGCGAACGCTGGCTCAAAGCCGCCCACGATCTGGCCCAGGCCGGGCAGGAACAGGCTGCCGGTGAGGCCGTGAAGACGCTGAACGCCGCGCGCTGAATAAGTCCGCGGCTATAGGCAGGTGTCGGTGGCGGTGTTCCCGACACTCCGCCAGACACCGGCGGGAAACCGCGTCACCCTGTGCCTGTCGCGGTCCGTGGATTAAAACCCCAATTTGTCCCGGAGGCTGTAATACCACGCCCCCAGCGCGGTGAGTGGCGTGCGCAGCATTTGTCCGCCGGGGAAGGGGTAATGGGGCAGTCCGGCGAAGGCATCGAAACGCTCGGCCTGCCCACGCAATGCCTCCGCCAACACCTTGCCTGCGAGATGGGTATAGGTCACGCCATGCCCGCTGCAACCTTGCGAGTAATAAATGTTGTCGCCCAGGCGGCCCACTTGCGGCAGGCGCGACAGGGTCAGGAGAAAGTTGCCGGTCCACGCATAATCGATCTTTACGTCTTTCAACTGTGGAAACGCTTTGAGCATTTTCGGGCGGATGATCGACTCAATGTTCGCCGGATCGCGCGCGCCGTAGACTACGCCGCCGCCGAAGATCAAACGCTTGTCAGCAGAAAGCCGGTAGTAATCCAGCAGGTAATTGCAGTCTTCGACGCAGTAATCCTGCGGCAACAACGTGCGAGCGAGCGCGTCGCTCAGCGGCTCGGTGGTGATGACTTGCGTGCCGCAGGGCATCGATTTAGCCGAAAGCTCAGGCACCAGGTTGCCCAGATAGGCGTTGCCCGCAACGATGATGAACTTCGCCCGCACCTTGCCCTGCGCGGTGTGCACCACGGGGTTGGCCCCACGGTCGATTTTGATTGCCGCCGATTGCTCGAAAATCATGCCACCCAGCGACTCCACGGCAGCAGCTTCGCCCAGCGCCAGGTTCAGCGGATGGATGTGGCCGCCACTCATGTCCAGCATGCCGCCGATGTACTCATCGCAGGCCACGACTTCACGGATGCGCCGCTGATCCAGCAGCTCCAGCTGCGTATGGCCGTAGCGCTCCCAGAGCTTTTTCTGCGCCTCTAGATGCCCCATTTGCTTCGGAGTGATGGCCGCGAACACGCCGCCGCTCTTCAGGTCACACTGAATCTGATATTTAGCCACCCGCTCGCGGATGATGCGCCCACCCTCGAAGGCCATTTCGCCCATCAATTGCGCCTGTTTCGCGCCGACTGTGCGCTCGATGACATCAATGTCTCGGCTGTAACTGTTGACGATCTGGCCGCCGTTACGCCCCGACGCTCCAAACCCCACCTTTGCCGCTTCCAGGACTATGACGTTGAAGCCGTTCTCCAGCAGGAACAGGGCGCTCGACAGTCCGGTATAACCAGCACCTATCACACACACATCGGTGTCGACCTCACCTTGCAGCAAAGGCCGTGCAGGCGCGGCATTGGCGGAGGCGGCGTAATAAGACTGTGGGTATGCGGTGTTCGTCATCCTGGGAGCCCTGTTTAATATTCTTTACGAGGGGCGATGCTACCTGAGATAAATGGCCGTCACCAGTGACGCCAAGCGAGCTAGGTGTCTTATATAAGTGCCACTGCGCAGCGGCGATCAGTAAAAGCCGCTTCATATCAGAGGGTTAGAAAAAACGTGCCGTTGACAGGCTGTTGAATATCCGTAGAATGCCGGCCCACAGCAGGCACGTAGCTCAGTTGGTTAGAGCACCACCTTGACATGGTGGGGGTCGTTGGTTCGAGTCCAATCGCGCCTACCAGACAAAATCCGCTCTGCTGGGCGGTGACAAAAAGGGCAATCCTATGGGGTTGCCCTTTTTTGTGCCCGCTGTTTTGACGTTCTCCACTGCCGTTTGTCGAATCCTTCGCACTCGTGGCGGATCTCTTCCTCCCATGTTCAGATGCAGATGATCTGCTTCGCACACAGGAGAAACCTCATGGCAATTGAAAACAACGGCCCCGAAGCAGCGTACCCTGGTCCAGACGCCGAGCCAGTGGACACCGGTGAAGGCCACGAGTCCGGGCTGGAGCACGCAGCGTCCGAACCCAAGCAAGGGACAGGGGAAAAACCTGAAGACTGGAATCCTCCTGCGGGCAATCCCGGGTCCGATCAGGACGCTCAGACCGGCCGAGACAATGGCGGCGCCTGATTGACCCAGCCGCATTGCGCAGGCCCAGGTTTTGATCCGGGCTTGCAGGGGCTGCTATAAGCAGTCTCAGTCAGCCTTGCTGCGACTGATTCGCCCCGCTTTAATCTCATCCACGTACGCCCGCAACCGGTCAGCGTCTTTGTACTGCTGATTCATCAGGTGCAGCACGGCAACCACATCGACATCCGTGATGCGCTCTGCCAGACGACTGATCTCTCCTGCACTGCGTTCCAGATTGCCCGCGATAGCGTTGAGGTCGCGCTTGAGTTCGAGCGCCGATTTTTTCATTCCCACGTTCATATTCCCCAGAAGCCGGCAGAGCAGGGCGATCGCCCTTGCTCGTTAATATCCGAGCGATGTAACAGGGACGTGATGATACGTCAGTGGCTAACGTTTTCAGGCCATATAAAAGGCGCTATTCAAGCGCCTTTCTGATTGACGTTCGGCGATTAACCTCCAGCACCGCCTGCGCTGGATGAACCGCCAGATGAACCTTTAGAGCTGCTGCCGGTTGAGCCGCTGCCGGTCGACGAACCGCCGGGCAGATCCACGTCGTTGCTGCCGCCAGTGCCGTTACTCATCGCACCTGTGTTCATGCCGCGACGGATGCCCATGGCAGGATTGGCAGGGTCCATGTCGGTGCCCTGACGTTCGATGTCGGCACCTTGTGTACGTGGATCTTGCCCTGTCTGCGATGGCAATGGGCCAGCGGCCGGAGCTGTCGCGCCCGCCAGCGCTGTGATTGAGCCGCACGCAAGCGCGCAGCCCAGGGCGAGTGCCGCAAATGATTTGTTCATCGGGAGATCTCCATGTCGAGGGTCCTGTCCTGCTTGGGCTCCACTGAATCGGTCATAGTGCCGTCAGGGCGACCAGCGGTCGCCTGAAGTTTTCCGGACGAAACATGGAGGGCGTCGGCTGTTTGCAAAAAATTCGCATATTCATAGGCTTAAGGCGCAAAAAGGCGTTGACACACTTTCGAATATCCGTAGAATGCCGACCCACAGCAGGCACGTAGCTCAGTTGGTTAGAGCACCACCTTGACATGGTGGGGGTCGTTGGTTCGAGTCCAATCGCGCCTACCAAACAAAATCCGCTCTGCTGGGCGGTCGCGAAAAGGGCGAGTCGAAAGACTCGCCCTTTTTTGTTGCCTGCGCTTTCATCTGCCGTGATTGATCTTCTCTTCGCTGTAGCTCAACGGCGCCGGTGGCTGCAGCCGCCTCACGTCCGTTCCGCGGCGTGTCCCGCCGAAAAAAAATGCCGATTTTTCAATCCCTACGCTGGACCTTTTGTCATGATGCGCGATCATCAGTGCATGGAAATCGAAAGGAGGTGCGTATGTTTGCTCGGTCACTGACCCTCGCCGTTCTGTTGGCTGTTGCCGGTCCCTTGCTGGCAGCCGATGGAGACACCCCCCTGGCGCAGGAGCGTGGCAAGTCGCGTCCGCTGATCATCATTGCCTCCAGTTCTGTGGACCCGACGCTGGTGACGCTGAAGAAGAGTCTGGATGAACCCGCCAATAAAGAAGCCTTCGCCAAGCACAATATGGTGCTGTACACCATCGTTTCCCTGGCTGGGCAGCGTAACGGCAAGGACATGGACGCCCAGTCGACCATGGCATTGATTCGGGAATTGAAGCTGGGCGTGCTGGATAAGAATCAGGCGCAGGTGATCCTGGTCGGCAAGGACGGCGAGAAGAAGATCGATCACAAAGGCGCAATCGACCCGAAAGAGATTTTCAGCACCATCGATCAGATGCCGATGGCCGAGAAGGAAGCCGCTGCACCGGCGCCGGTCGCCCCGGCTGCCGAGCCCAAATCGACGCCTCAAGGTGGCAAGCCGGGCAAAGCCGGCAAGACGGCACCTGCCGCACCCCCCGCTGGGCTGGATGACTGATCGAGCGCGGTCGAGGCCAACGGCGCTCGTACACATAGGGCATATGTGCGCTTGCTGGTAAGATCGCTCCTTTTTTATTGAAAGGACTGTCATGAAACACTGGGCGGGAGCTGTAGCGCTGGCAATGCTGGCGGGTTGCATGGGCTTGAATCAGACGCGTTCGGCCGGGCCTGCGCAGGTGTATTCCAGTCAGAAGCCCGCTGCCGCAGTGGCCGAATGCATCAAGGTCAGTTGGGCCAATGTGCAGCTGTTTGGTGACGTGGCCGATGTGTTCATGGAACAGGGCAAGCCAGGTGAATTCACGGTCTACACCACCGAAGGCGAATACTTCGCGGACGTGAGTGCACACGGGGCCACCACTGCCATCCGCTTTTACGCCAAGCCGGGCGGAAAAGCCGTGGATCAACGTGGTGCGATGGTCGCCACCTGCTTGTAACGATTGTTCCGCCCCTGGCTGCCGCACTTGCCAAAGTGCTGAGATCTAAACCGCCACGCATTGATTCTGGTCGTCGAGCCCGAATCAATGCTGCGCAGCGTCTTACATTGGCGGCGTCACGCCGTCCTTACCTGCAGAGATCGACAGCGCGCTCAATGAGCCGTCCGCTGCAGGTTGCGCTTGCACAATGATCTTCACACCCGGTTTGAGCAAGCTGCGGTCGCCGGGCACCAGATTGACAATGGGCACATCGTCGGGGATCACGATCGTCTTCTGGCCGCCCTTATAGTTCACGGTCATCGTACGCCCATTGCTGGTGACCAGATCGCCCACTGAGCCGTTGGTCATGGTGCTGTCTTTGCCCAAGTCGAACGCGCGATGGCCATCCCCCGTGCCTGCCAGTTCAGGCGGGAAAACGTGGACTTCCAGCGCCTTCAGCGTGCCATCGGCCTGGGGCACCGCAGCCGAGCCGATGTAGCTGCCAGGCTTGATGTCTGCTATCTGCGCCAGGGTCACGCCGCGCACTTGTGTGTCTTTGGTGAGGTTGACCTGCATATCTTCGTTGCGGTTGCTGTGGATTTTCAGCACATCGCCGTCCATCGCGGTAATCGCGCCGCGCACGCGGACGGGTTTGACGTCTTCGGCTCGAGCGATACCCGATGCGATCATGGCGCTGACCAGTAGCGTGGACAGCAGCAAGGTGTTGCGCAGCTGTTTGCCTGCTTTTGAATTCATGGGTGTTGTCATCCTTTGGGTGATTCGGAGCATCGAGCTTAGCCTGACCCGCATCGGTAGGTGATGACATTGCTGTCAGACACATTACTAACGGCTGAAAGATCGCCAAGTACAGCGATGTGCCAGTCCGCTACATAGACGGTTTGCATAGTCATATAGAATTAAAATGAATTTAAGTAATTAAATATCTGGTGATAAGGTTTTAAACCGTCGCTGGAACCTCGATTTAGGTTATTAAAACCTTCCAGATGACCACGTCCATTTCATTCATCTGGTAAGGGGACACCCATGGCCGTTTTCGATCATCTGAGTCGCCGTCGCCTGCTGGGCCTGGCGGGCGCTGCACTGGCGTCGCCGTTGTTAGTGTCATTGCCGCGAGCGGTCTGGGCGGCGGATGAACATGCCGAGCATGCCGCCCATGAGACGGGTGCCGAACCGGCCGGCACCGGGGATTTCATCAAGCTCGACCAACCACGCTCACTGAAACTGGCGATCAACCTGAACGCAGTCTGCCTGGCACCGGTGGTCATTGCCCACGGCCAGGGTTTCTTCAAGAAGCACAACCTGGACGTCGAACTGGTCAATTTCGGTAACTCCACCGAGGTGCTGCTCGAAGCGATCTCCACTGGCAAAGCAGACGCCGGTATTGGCATGGCGCTGCGCTGGCTCAAGGCGCTGGAGCAGGGCTTCGACGTCAAACTCACCGCAGGCACGCATGGCGGCTGCCTGCGGTTGTTAAGTGCGGTCAACGGCGGCGTCAACACGTTGGAGGACCTGAAGGGCAAAGCCATCGGCGTGACCGACATGGCCAGTCCGGACCGCAACTTCTTCTCGATTCTGCTCAAAAAGCATGGCGTCGACCCGGTGCGTGACGTGGAATGGCGGCTGTACCCGGCAGATTTGCTGGGCACTGCGCTGGAGCGGGGCGAGGTCCAGGCGGTCAGCGGCAGTGACCCGTTCATGTACCGGCTGATCAAGGCGGGCAAAGCGCGGGAGCTGTCTACCAACTTGGTGGAGGAGTACGCCAACCTCAGTTGCTGCGTGGTCGGCGTGACCGGCAAACTGGCGCGTGATGACAAGCGCGTGGTGGCTGCGCTGACCCAGGCGATTCTCGAAGCCCACGATTACTCGGTCAAACATCCCGAAGAGGTTGCCAAAGGTTTCCAGGCCTACGCCCTCAACACCAGCACAGAGGAAGTGGTGGCCATCCTCCACGATCACACCCATGGTCATCATGCTGTGGGGGCGGCATTGACCGCCGAAATCGCTACGTACGTGCGCGATCTCAAGACCGTCGAAGTGATCCGCCAAAGCACCGATCCTGCCACGTTCGCCGGGGAGATCACCGCCGATGTCTTCAGTTGAGCTCGCACATGCCTTTGACACCGACAAGCGTCTCGCCGGTAAGCTCTGGTGGCAAGGCCTGATCGCGGCTGCCCTGTGGATTGTGTCGGCGGCGTACATCGTCTGGTGGCCCAACGCTGCTCGCACATGGCCGATGACACAGGGGCTGGCCAACGTCTGCCTGGCGCTGGCCGCGGTTCTCGTACTGGCGGTGATACTGGGCCGCTGGTCCGAGCGAGTAGCGCGCCGCACTCAACCGCTGGGGCCGTGGCTGATGGTATTGCCGATCCTGCTGAGCCTTTGGGAACTGTTCACCGCCAAGCTCGCCTGGTTGCCGGTGCCTTTTTTCGCACCGCCCCAGGCCTTGCTGGATGTGTACGTCGATGATTGACCGCGACTGGGCGACAGCCTGCTGCATTCGGCGATCCTGCTGGGCAGTGGCGTGGCCGTTGGCGCGATCACGGGGTTCATTGCCGGCGTCGCCATTGGCTGGTCACGCAGCATCGGGTACTGGCTGCACCCGGTGTTGAGAATTCTCGGCCCGGTGCCGTCCACCGCCTTGCTGCCCCTCTGCTTTTTCCTGTTCCCCAGCAGTTGGAGCGCCAGTGTGTTTCTGATCGCCCTGGCCACGTGGTTTCCAGTGACGGTGCTGACCTGGTCCGGCGTGTCGAGTGTCGATAAGGCCTACTACGACGTGGCGCGAACCCTTGGCGCGAAACAGCGCTTTCTCATCTTCAAAGTGGCGATCCCCGCAGCGTTGCCGCATGTGTTCGTCGGTCTGTTCATGGGGCTTGGCGCGTCATTCTCGACCCTGGTAGTGGCAGAGATGATGGGCGTCAAATCCGGCATCGGCTGGTATTTGCAGTGGGCGCAAGGCTGGGCGGCCTACGCCAACATGTACGCGGCGCTGCTGATCATGGCAATGGCCTGTTCGGGGCTGATTTCAGGGCTGTTTTTGATTCGTGACCGGCTTTTGGCCTGGCAGCAAGGAGCGATGAAATGGTGAGTACCGCACAGGCAAGTGTCACGCAACGCAGTCCGGGGCTGGCGTTGCACATCGACAACCTGAGCCACGGTTTTTCCTTTGAAGGACATCGGCTGCCGGTGCTGGAACGGGTGTCTCTGGACGTGGCGCCCGGTGAATTCGTTGCGCTGCTGGGGCCGTCCGGCTGCGGCAAGTCGACGCTACTGCGGCTGGTCGCCGGGCTTGAAACGGCCGACCGTGGCACCTTGCAGGCCGACGGCGCCGACATCACCTCACCTGACCCTGGCCGAGTGGTGGTGTTTCAGGACCCCACGCTCTATCCCTGGCGCCGCGTGTGGGACAACGTTGCCTTGGGGTTAGAAGCACAGGGCCTGTTGAAGACCACCCGAGGCAAAGTCGACCAGGCGTTGGCCAAGGTCGGCCTCAGTCAGTTTGCCCGCGCCTACCCTCGGCAACTCTCGGGTGGCATGGCACAGCGCGTGGCCCTGGCCCGAGCCCTGGTCAACGAGCCGCGGCTGTTGATCCTCGATGAACCGCTGGGCAAGCTCGATTCGTTGACGCGGATTGCCATGCAGCAGGAGCTGATCGATCTCTGGCAACGGCAGGGCTACACGACATTGCTGGTGACCCACGACGTGGAGGAAGCGTTGCTCCTGGCCAACCGGGTGATTGTCTTCAGTGATCGTCCCGCGACGATCAAGGCTGAGCTGACCATCGACCGCGGCTATCCACGCCACCGTGACGACCCGTACCTTCTTGACCTGCGCAAGCAGATTCTCGGTCTATTGGGGCTGGGCGAACGTTGGTAACGGGCGGTGGCGCGCCGTCATCGTGAATGACCGGGCGCCACTCCGAGGATTTATGGCTGTTGCAGCGAGACGGCGGTATTAGCGAGTTTCGGCTGATTGAACATGCTCACCAGCACTTCGTCGAGGATCGATGACGCACCCCATGGTCGCGCGTCATTGAGAATCGCGACCACCACCCAGGTGTTGCCGTTGCTGTCGCGGCTGAACCCGGCGATGGCACGAACGGTGTTCAGCGTGCCGGTCTTGATGTGCGCTTCGCCGCGCAACGCCGTGCGTTTCAGGCGTTTGCGCATGGTGCCATCCATGCCGGCGAGCGGCAGCGAACTCATGAACTCGGCCTGGTACGGACTGTTCCACGCGGCCTGGAGCATCTGTGCCATTTCACGGGCGCTGACACGCTCGGCACGGGAAAGGCCGGAGCCGTTCTCCATCACCAGATGCGGCGCAGTGATGCCTTTTTTCGCCAGCCATTGACGGATCACCCGTTGCGCAGCCTTGGCGTCATCCCCATCCGCTTCATTGCGAAACGCCGAACCAAGGCTGAGGAACAGCTGTTGGGCCATGGTGTTGTTACTGAACTTGTTGATGTCGCGAATGATTTCGGCGAGGTCGGGAGAGTAGGCCTTGGCCAGCAACTTGGCGCTCCCGGGCACCACGTCCAGACGGTCCTTGCCGAGAATCGTGCCGCCCAGTTCCTGCCAGATGGCCCGTACGGCGCCAGCGGTGTAGGTCGGGTGATCGAGCAATGACAGGTAGGTCTGCGAATTGCAGCCATCGCCGAGCTGACCGGACACCGTGACGGTGATGCCGCCATCGGCTTCAGGCACCGGGTTGTACAGCACATCGCCCGTGCATTTGTTCGACGACAGCGCCTTGACTTGATTGTTGATGTGAATGGCTGCGATCGGTGGCTCGACCGAGACCAGAATCTTGCCGCCGTCGTTGCGGGTCACGAAGCGCAAGGCCTTGAGGTTAACCATCAGCGAATCGGGACGGACCAGGAAGGGCTTGTTCTTGTCGTTGCCGTCGTCATCGAACACTGGCAGTTGCGGCTGGATGAAATGACTGCGGTCCAGCACCAGATCACCCGTCACTTGCTGGACGCCGTTGGCGCGCAGGTCGCGCATCAGCAGCCAGAGCTTTTCCATGTTGAGCTTCGGGTCGCCACCGCCTTTAAGGTACAGATTCCCACGCAACACGCCGTTGCTCAGGGTACCGTCGGTGTAGAACTCGGTTTTCCACTGATGGGTCGGGCCGAGCATTTCCAGCGATGCATAGGTGGTGATCAGCTTCATGGTCGACGCCGGATTGACCGAGACGTCAGCGTTATAAACGGTAGGGGTGCCAGGACCGGTCAGCGGCAGCATGACCAGCGAGAGGGCATTGTTGTCCAGTTTGGCGACCTTGAGGGCCTCCTGAACCTTGGGCGGTAACCCGGTGTTGATGGGGGCAGCGGCAACAGACAGCGAAATCGGCAGAAGCAGGGTGGCGAAAAACAACGGACGCAAAGACTTGATCATTCAATAAACCCTACTGCGATGAAGAGGAGAAACAGGAGGGGATGAATTCCCTCGTGACATGAACCTGACCGTGTCGAAAAAAGTGGCACGGCCCCTTGGGCGGAAAATGTAGCCCGGTGACAGTGCGGCATTATGCCCCAAGCTTTCGTGACTTGCGCCGGGGGACAACCGTCAAACCGCGCTATTTTTTCAAAAGCTCCCCGATTGTCACGTGAAACAATGGTTTTCCGTGTGTTTTCACCCATCGACGCCCATAAAAAAACCACCCTAAGCGGGTGGTTTTTGGTGACGAACGCCATGAGGGCTTTCGTCATGCCATCGCAGCGCGATTACTTCGCGGCGTTGATTGGCTTCTCCGGGTACCAGGCATCCAGCAGCGGGCTGACTTCAACCTTGGTCACTTCGCTGCGGCCCTTGAGCCAGGCTTCGACGGTGGCACGTTGTTCTTCAGTGACCGAGCCGCGCTCTGCCAGGCAGACCAGGCCGTAGTCGTCGCCGCCAACGTAATCCAGGCCGTTGGCGTCCATGGCTTCGGTGAGGAAGGCGTCAAGGAACGCATCCACTGCTGCGTCGTCCAGACCCTCTTTGAACTCCAGATTGAGCTCAAAACCCAATTCCTGAAACTCGTCAACACACAGCTTCTTGCGCAGACGACGGGAACGGTTAGTAGCCATGAAAAAATTCCTCTGATTAATTACGGTGCGCAGTCTACCAGCTAAGGACGTGTGATGCGTGTTCTGTTCGATGGCCTGTCAGAACGGGGTGGGGCACGGCACTTGAGGGCTTGGCGTCGCAGTGGAACTCGGTGTCGCCGATGTTTTCGAAATGCCCACGCGGGACGGTTGCGCGCATTCAAGCGTCAGGAACGAGTGTGTCGTCGGGCGTTAATCTTTCCTTAACCACCGGGCGTAAGCCTGCATTTTTTCCAAGGGGCTTACATGTTGCGATCAGAACTCTCGCGCCTCGCCGTCGCCGGTGCGCTGTCAGCCGTCGCGTCCATTGCAGTGGCTGCCGATGCCTCAGGCGCTCGTTACGGCGAGCACCTGGAGGGCTTCAAATACCCCTATCCCTTGCAGCACTTTGCGTTCGAGTCTCAGGGTGCTCATGTACAAATGGGCTACATGGATGTCCCGCCGACTGGCGCTGCGAACGGTCGAACAGCTGTGCTCATGCACGGCAAGAATTTCTGCGGGGCGACGTGGGAGGACAGTATCAAAGCGTTGACCGCTGCCGGATACCGCGTTGTGGCACCGGATCAAATCGGCTTCTGCACCTCGACCAAACCCGATCATTACCAGTACAGCTTTCATCAGCTCGCCGACAACACCCACGCACTGCTGGCCAGCCTTGGCATTCAAACCGCTGACATCATCGGGCATTCCACAGGCGGCATGCTCGCCGCCCGCTACGCCCTGAGCTACCCCGAGCAAACTGCCAGGCTTGTCATGGTCAACCCTATCGGTCTCGAGGACTGGAAAGCGAAAGGCGTGCCGTGGCGCAGCGTTGATCAGTGGTATCAGCGGGAGCTGAAGTTAAGCGCGGACGGCGTTCGCCAGTACGAGCGCACCACCTATTACGCTGGGCACTGGAAACCCGAATACGAACGTTGGGTAAACATGCTTGCGGGGCTGAACGCAGGGCCCGGACATGCCAAGGTAGCGTGGAACTCCGCATTGATCTACGACATGATTTTCACCCAGCCAGTGGTGTACGAATTGCCAAACCTCAAGGTGCCCACGGTGTTGATGATTGGTGATGCCGACACCACGGCGATAGGCAGCGACATCGCGTCACCCGAGGTGAAAGCGCGGATCGGCCATTACAACGTGCTGGGCAAGGAAGCCGCCAAGGCCATCCCGGGTGCCCGACTGGTCGAATTCCCCGGCAAGGGACACGCGCCGCAAATGGAGGACCCGGCCCAGTTCAACAAGGCATTGGTTTCCGAACTCGATCGCAGCTGACGCTGATTGACGCGCAAAAAGGGAGTGGCAGCGATAGGGTTGCTCTCCCTTTTTGCGTTTGTCGCGGTATCAAAACGTCGAAGACTGCGGTTGGCGATGTTGGCGCAGTCCCTGTTCGAGTGCCGCCAGCGCTTCCCTCAACGATTCAGCGTGTGCAATCAGTGTCGTCCGCGAGCTGTCATCGTCACAGGCCTGTTCGAGCCGATCGCACAGTGCGATGACCTCGGCAGCGCTGATGATTCGCGCCGCGCCTTTGATCTTGTGCGCAATGTCGCGCAACTCTTGACGGTCGCCCCTTGCGCTCACCTCGCTCAGTTCTTGCGCGTCTTCGCGACAGCTGCTGATCAACTGGCTGATCAGGTGGTCGATCATTACCGGGCGGTCGCCAGTGAGGGCCAGAATGCTCCCCATGTCGAAAGGTGGCGTCCTCGTTTGGGCACCCCGATACCGTTGTCCGACGCCAACCTTCGACAGTCGTTCGTTCAGCACCGTGAGGCTGATCGGCTTGAACAGGCAGTCGTCCATGCCGGCCTCGCGACAGCGCTGGATTTCCTCGGGTTGGGCGTTGGCGGTAAAACCCAGCACGGTGCAGGGTTGCTGATCCTGTTCGCGCTCGTGTGCCCGGATCGCGCGGGTGAGGTCGTAGCCGTTCATCACCGGCATGTTGCAATCGACGATCACCAGATCGAAATGCCGGGCCAGCCAGTGTTCCAAGCCTTCAGCGCCCTGTTCGGCGACGTCGCAGCGATGCCCCAGAAAGCCCAGTTGCTGGCACAGCAGCAATCGGTTCGCGGGGTGATCGTCGACCACCAGAATGTCCAGCGTCGCAGCGTGCTGCTCAGGGCTGTCCTTCACGACGGGATGGCTGGCCAAGGGGTCAAGCGGTGTCAGGTCGAAGGTCATCTGCACCCGCGTACCCTGGCCCGGCTCGCTGTCGAGGGCCAGGGTGCCGCCCATCATTTCGCACAGGCTGCGGCAAATGACCAGGCCCAGCCCGGCGCCCGTTCGGGCCAGTTGTCCGCTGTTGTCCGCTTGTGAGAACGGGGCGAACAGCCGCGCCTGATCTTCCTGCGTAATGCCGATGCCGCTGTCCTGAATGATGACGTGCAGTCGAACCTGCTGTTCATTGGGCGAGTCTTCGGCCTGCAGGCTGATACGCACCTGACCTTGCTGGGTGAACTTGATCGCATTGCTGATGAGGTTGGAAAGGATCTGCTTGAAGCGCAGCGGGTCGATGAGCACGTCGATGTTGATGCGGCTGTCCAGGTCCAGTTGCAAGGCCAGGCTTTTTTGTCGCGCAAGACCATCGAACACCCGGACCACCGATTCCACCAGTTGGCGCAGGTTGGCCCGTTCCGGGCTGAGGGTGAGACGGCCGGATTCGATGCGCGCGATGTCGAGAATGTCGCCGATCAGCTCCAGCAAGTCTTTGGCCGAACTGTAGGCCACCTCGATAGCAGGGCGGTCGAGGTGGCCTTGATCCGCTCGTTTCAGGGCGAGTTCGAGCAGGCCGATGACGGCGTTCATCGGTGTGCGAATCTCATGGCTCATGGTCGCCAGAAAGGTGCTCATGGCGCGGTTGGCGTCGTCGGCCTGTTGCTTGGCGCTTTGCAACTCTTCGATCAGTTGGCGCCGTTCGCTGATGTCGATCCAACCGCCGATGATGCCTTGCACCTTACCGAGGGAATCCCTGAACGGCAGGATCCAGTGATAGATCGTCAGGGCTTGATCGCCGATGTGCAGCGAACGGTCGAGGATCAGCGGTGTGTTGTCTTGCATGACCCGTTGATAATCAGCGACGTATTGCCGGGCTTCCTGAGCGTCGCTCAGCACTCCGTCGAGAATGCTTTTGCCGATCACATCTCCGCGCTGGGCGGAAAACGCGGTCAGGTAGCTGTCGTTGCACATTTGCAGCAGCCCGTCGCGGTCCCGCACGTAGATGGGGTGGGGCGTGCCGTTGACCAGCGCGCTCATGAATTCGAACTGGTCGCTGAGCGCCCGCTCGGCGCGTTCCCGTTGCTTGATCTGACGGCGCATCCAGGCGTTCCACGCCAGCGAACCCAGGAGCAGCAGGCCTGCGCCGATGACGATCTGGTAGACCAGCAACTGATAGTCCTGCCAGGCACCGCCCCCGGAGGGGACATACGTGCGCCAGCGATTGTTGATCACCGCGAGGTCTTCCGGGGCGATGCTCGACAGCGCTTTATCAATGATGCCACTCAGCTCGGGCGCGTTGCGGGAAGTCGCCATGGCGATGCGCGCCGGATCGCGTCCTACGGTCACCCGCATTTGCAGGGCGTCACTCAGCCCTCGCGACGTGATGAAGTAGTTCGCGCTGAACAGCGAGGTGATGGCCCCTTCCACGCGACCATGAGCCAGCATGTCCAGGGCCTGGGCCGGATTGTCCACTTCCACGGGGTAAATGCGCGGGTGGGCCTGCTGCAGATATTCCATTGCCGGACTGCCCAGGGTGAGGGCGATACGCTTGTCTTCGAGTTGATCGAGGTTGGACGGGCTGGAGGGCTCTTTGCGGGTGACCAGTACGAACGCATTGGCCATGTAGGGCCGGCTGAAGTTGAAGCGGTTTTCCCGTTCGTCGCTGGGCACCATGGCGCCGATCAGGTCGGCCTGGCCCTGGGCGAGCCGGTTCATCATGTCACGCATGCTCGGCGCATGGCTGATCTCGAAGCGCAGTCCGGTGCGTAGCTTGATCAGGTCCAGCAGGTCTGCTGTCACACCGCGAAAGTTGCCGTTCACGTCGAAGAAGGTCAGGGGCGCATACGCGTCGTTGATGACGACCCGGACAGTGGGGTGTTGAGCGATCCAGCGCTCCTCGCGCTGGGTCAGTTGCAATTTTTGATCGGTCAGCAGGAGGTCGGCCCCGGCGCCCCAGCGCTTGGAAATGGCGATGCGCTCTTCGATGGGAATGCCTTTGAGGACCAGATTGATCACGTCCAGCAGTGCTGTGTTATCGGCCTTGACCGCAAAGCTGAAGCCGTTGGGTTCATGCTTGCCGAAGTTGGCCATCTGCACGTTGTTCAGATAGCCCTTGTTGATCACGTAGTGGGTGGAAATGGCGTCGCCCAGGAACACATCGGCCTGATTGAACGCGACGGCATTGATCGCGCTCTGGAACGACGGGAACGTCTGCAAACTCGCCTTGGGGTATAGCGCGCTGATTTCATCAGGCGGGAGGTAGTGATACACCATGCTCAGGCGCAGGCCGTTGAGGCCGTCGGTGAGACTACGGGTCTCGCCGGTGCGGGTCACCAGCACCGGCTGGTCGACGGCGTAGGGTGAAGAGAGCTTAAGGTCGGACGCCGCGGCTTCGAAGCCGTTGGCGCTGCCCAGCAGGTCAATTTCCCCGCTGAGCAACGCATCGATGGCGGCATTGCGCGTGTCATAGCGCAAGACCCGGACGGGCAGGTCCAGCGCGCGGCCGAGAATGCCGGCGTAGTCGGCCGTGAAACCTTCGTAGTCACGGCCTGTAAGGGTCATGTCGAAAGGGGGGTAATCCGGAGCGGACGTGCCCAGGACCAATTCTCGCTTGTTGCGCACCCATTGCCACTGTGTCCGGTCCAGCGTGACGTCCATATGAGCCGGATTCGCACGGCTGAGCAGCGTATAGCGTTCGGCCGCGTTCGATTCAACATGAATCCCGACGCCCAGGCACGCGAATACGAACGCGATCCAATAGTCCTTTAACCCCTTAGACATCCTATCTCTCACACTAGCGAATTGCGTTTTGCCATCTCGATAAGTTCGACGAGCGTCTTGACTTTCAATTTCTGCATCAAACGGGTTTTGTAAGTGCTGACTGTCTTGTTGCTCAGAAACATGCCCTTGGCGATTTCCTTGTTTGTTCGTCCCTGGGCAAATAACTGCAGCACCATCAATTCGCGATCATTGACCAGTTTGAAGCGTTCCAGTTCGTTAGGATCGCCATCGCCGTGTGTCGCGCCGAGCGCCTGGCTCGGAAAATAATTGTAGCCGGAGAGTACCGCTTTGACCGAGCTGACAAGTTCGCTGAGGTCTTCTTGCTTGCATACATAGCCTGCGGCCCCGGATTGCATGCAGCGAATGGCGAACAAGCTGGGTGCCTGCGCCGTCAATACCAGAATCTTCGCTGGCAGGTTCATGGCGTTGAACCGCGTCAGCACCTCGAGACCGTCGAGTTTCGGGATGCTGATGTCCAGAATGATGAGGTCCGGCATGCATTCACGGACCATCTGCATGGCGTCTACGCCGTTGTCGGTCTCACCCACGATCTCGTAATTTTCATTCTCGAGCAGCATCCGAATGGCGAGGCGAATGACAGGATGATCATCGATGATAAAAACAGTTTTCATAATTCATTCCATAACGAGCAACGAAGAAGGCGCGCACCTTATCGCAGATAGCGGAGGGCGCGCATGAACAGATAGGGCTGATCGCTATATATAGGAAAGGTCCTACAAAAATTAGCGTATTGCCGTACGTCTATACCCAAGTGGCTCAAAAATGTTTAAAAAATCGGAGGTCTACAGTTGCCGAAAAAGTTATCAGAAAAAAGGCGTTTATTGCGAATAGGAATGATCCTACATTCATGTCAGGCAACGACTACATATTTAAACAACTCGAATGAATGATGCGGCGAAACCTACCCTCAAAGTAGGGTATTCGGTAAAGGTCGAGAGAGTGTTTCGGTATTAAGTCGCCAGCCGGGGAAGTGCTATTGAGATGCCGCGATGGCGTCAGCAGTCACTTGGTGCACAAGACATCAGTTGGAACAATTCGAGCGTGTTCAATGGTTTGACCAGGCAGCCCAGTAATGGAATGCCGTTTTGCAGGGCCTGATGTTCGATGTCGAGCAGTTTTGCCGGTTCGAGACCGCTGAGCAGCACGGCTTGCCGCACCAGTGCGCGCTGGCTGGCGATGTCGATCAGTTCGATGCCGCTCATGTCGGGCAAGCGTTGATCGCAGAGCAGCAGGTCGTACGGCGTGTCACTGCGTTCGAGCGCCGCCAGCGCTTCGGCAGCGCTCAGGGCAGGTGTCACGCGGTAGAGGCCATGGTTGTTGAGGAGGATTTGCAGGGCGATGAGCTGAAACGGGTGATCCTCTACCAGCAGAATGCGAAGGTTGTGTCTGGACATCGAAGTTTCCTGGCAGAGCGGTGGGTTCCCTTCTTACCGCGGCCCTGGCGCGTCGGATGAGAATCGGCATGGGGGAGCGGCTTCGGCAGGTCAGCCTGCGTCACTCGCGTTTGAGGGCTGGCGGATTATTCGGTAGAGGTCTGGGGGCGGCGATAGGGTTTTTCCGGATCAAGCGTAGGAAGCTTCCGAAGATTCAGTTTTCTTTTCCGTGGTGCATGAAAAGAAAAGCCCGAATTCCAATAGGATTTCGGGCTTCGTGCCGCCTTGGGGCGGCGAGTATGCATCGCAGGTTACTGGATCGGGCTTGAGCGTCCGGTCATTTCACGGGCCATTTCGCTGGCGTAGCTGTCGGTCATTCCTGCGATGAAGTCGATGACCCTGAGGAACGATGTGTGCAACGACCAGCTGGGGTCAGGGGCGTTGTTCCCCAGCAAGTCGAGGATACGGCGGCTTTTGAACGACGGCGTGTGGCCGCCGAACTGTTCCAGCGCCGCACCACAGAATGCGTTCAGCAGAATCTCCAGCGTCGTGTAGGCGCCGATTTCGTGCAGCGTCTTGCGCTTGTCCTGGAAGATTTTCTTGCGGGCCATGTCCTTGGCGCTGAGAACGCAACGTTTTGCCGGGCCGTGCATGTGTTCGACCAGATCGCCTTGCAGCGTGCCTGCGAGCAGGGCGTCCTGTTGTTCGACGAAGGCCCGGGCTGCCGCGTTGGTCAAGTGCTCGATGGCCTTGCCGCGCAGGATCGCCAGTTTGCGTCGCCGTGAGTCGTTGGGGCCAAGCTGGCGGTAGGTGTCCGGCAGGTCGTCGCCTACCAGCCCGAGCAACAGGGATTCGACTTCCGGGTACGTCAGCAGCTCCATTTCGAGGCCGTCTTCGAGGTCGATCAGCGCGTAACAAATGTCGTCCGCCGCCTCCATCAAGTACACCAGAGGGTGCCGCGCCCAGCGTTGTTCCTCAAGTTGCGGCAGGCCGAGTTTGTGGGCGATCTGCTCCAGGATCGGCAACTCGCTCTGGTAGCAGCCGAATTTGTGTTTCTTGTAGCCGAGCGAGTCGGCGTGGCGGGCGGTCCACGGGTATTTGAGGTAGGTGCCGAGGGTAGCGTAGGTCAGTCGGGTGCCGCCTTCGAACTGGTGATACTCCAGCTGGGTCAGCACGCGAAAGCCTTGAGCGTTGCCTTCGAAATTGAGGAAATCGTTGCGCTCGACGTCGCTCATCGCATCCAGCCAGCCGCGTCCTGCCGCCTGCTTGAACCAGTTGCGGATGGCGTCTTCGCCGGAGTGACCGAAGGGAGGGTTGCCAATGTCGTGGGCCAGACACGCCGACTGCACCACCATGCCCAGATCGCTGGGTTCGCACCAGTCGGGCAGGGCGTTGCGCAGGGTTTCGCCCACGCGCATGCCGAGCGAGCGACCCACGCAGCTGACTTCGAGCGAGTGGGTCAGACGCGTGTGGATGTGGTCGTTGCTGGTCACCGGGTGAACTTGGGTCTTTCTTCCCAAACGGCGAAACGCCCCGGAAAAGATGATGCGGTCGTGGTCCTTGTGGAACGGGCTGCGCCCCAATTCTTCGGGGCTGTGCAGGGTCTTGCCGAGGCGCTCGCGGGTGAGCAGGGTCTGCCAATCCAAGGCCGGTACTCCATCAAGTGATGACCGGGCTAGCTTCCCGGTTCACCCGCCGGGCTGCAAGCAGAACATGGCGTTGTCGGTGAATCAAAAGCCGGCGGCGTCGACGTCAATCAGCAGCAGGCGCTGACCGTTGTCGAAGAACTGCCCGGCGGTGAGGCAATACTGGTTGCTCGTCGCGTCACGGTAGGTGTTGGAAAGGGTCAGCCGCCGTTCATGCCAGCCCTCGGCGAGCAGGTGGTAGAAATAGGGACGCCACGACCAGTTGTGCCCCATGTAGCGGGTGTCCGCGATCCAGGCGCCCTGACGCCATTCGAGGTTGGGCGTAAGTTGCGTGCCATGCCGGTCGCATTGGTAAAAGCGCAGCAGCCAAGGGTAGTCCTGCACATCCGGCAGGCTGGCCAACGGATCGTCGCCCTCAGCCCACGTCTGTAGACGCTGCATGAGCTGGCTGAGCTGCTTGCGCAAGTTCATCCAGCGCTCGCGCTCCACCACTTTCTGCATGACGTAGCGATCGCGCAACTCGGCGAACCGCTCGACGAAAGCGTCGGCGGCGAAAAAGTGGTCTTCAGCCTGAGCGAACAGAAAGCCTTGGACATAGCGGGACCCGCATTCCAGCGCGAAGTGCAGTTCCGCTTCGGTTTCCACCCCTTCGGCGATGATCCAGCAGCCGGTTTTCTCGGCCATTTGCGCCAGTGCCTTGACGACGTCGCTGCTCGGCCCTCCGCGGGCGGCGGCCTGGAACAGGCGCATGTCCAGCTTGAGGATGTCGGGCTGCAAGGCCAGCACCCGGTCGAGCTGCGAATACCCGGCACCGAAGTCATCGATGGCGATGCGCGCGCCGGCTTCACGGTAGCGCGCTACCACTTCGCTCAGGCGCTGGCTGTCGCCGCCCAGTTCAGTGATTTCGAACACGATGCGTTGTGCCGGAATGCCATGTTGGTGCAGCTGCTTGAGGCTCGGCAGGGGCTGGCCCGGACGAAGGCGGCTGATCCAGCGCGGCGAAATGTTGATGCTGAGGAACCAATCGTTGGGCACCTCATGCAGGCGCCCCAGGGCATTGTCGCGGATCAATCTGTCGAGCTTGCGCAGCTCGGCCGCTGGCCTGCGCGGGTCAGCGAACAGCGGGCCGACGGACTGCAGACGTCCATCGGGGTGGCGCAGGCGCCCGAGTGCTTCGATTCCTGCAATACGGCCAGTGGCGGTATCGATGAACGGCTGAAAGCATGCTAGCGGTTGCCCATCGATCACATGGCCTCCTCGTTGATGATTGGCTTTTTAGGTCAGGCACACGCACCAAGCCCAGTCAGGAGACTGGGCGAAAGGGCGGGTCAGGGTTTGTTTGCAAGAATGCAGCCAAATGGCCAGCTCAGCGACGACGCCCTGAGCTTTGGAGGACAAGGCGAATAATCGGAAGAACGCTGGCGCTGAGTTTCACTAACCGCGTGACGCTGCCACTGCGCTTGCTGCGCGCGCCTTTTCCGGTGAGGAAGCCCAACAGGGAGACAATGCCGACGCCCCACAGCGGCGCATGTTTGATGCCCAGCGAGCCGGGCAGATCATGAGCCATGCCACGCATCCGATGCAGCGGGCGCATCAGTTGCGTGGATTCGTGGCGAATTTCCTGCCTGTGCATTTCCATACGCAAGCGGATCAACGCCTTGCGTAACTCCCGACGATTGTGAGTCTGAGGCGAATCAGGGGTACTCATGGCATCAGTCGCTCGCGGTCATTGGCCAATTCTTCCAAGGTGGAATGGAAGGGCGAGGATTCGTCGAATATCGCGGCGCGCAAGCGCATCGCGCAGAACAGTGCAGCCAGCGTGTAAAACGCGCATAAGCCAATGATGCCGCTGAGGCGGTAGCTGTCCCACACCAGAATCAGCAGCAGTGCCGACAACCCGATGAGCAGCAGCAACGCGAATACCAACGCCAACCCCGCGAAGAGCAGCAAGCTCACGGTGCGGGCTTTTTGCTCCTGCAATTCGATGCCGAACAGCTCGACATGGCTATGCAGCAGGCCCAGGAAAGCCGCGCCCAGCCGACGTGGCGAGGAGGTGTTGTCGGTCTCGGATGGACCTGTTCCTAGGGTCATATCGATCAGCGCCTTGTGGCCAGCAGACCGAGCAGGAAGCCGACGCCGGCGGCAATGCCCACAGACTGCCAGGGATTGGCTTGCACATATTCTTCAGTCGCTACCACCGCTTCCTGACTGCGATTGCGTAAGGCTTCTTCGGCAACGGTCAGGGTCTCGCGAGCGCGTACCAAGCTGTCGTTGATTTGATCACGTAGCGCGTCAGCCTGTTCGCCGGCCAGGGAGGCCGTGTGCGCCAGCAACTTTTCCGTGTCGGCAACCAGCGTTTGGAAATCGGACATCAAAATGTCTTGAGCTTTCTCTGCGGTCGGGCGAGCCATGGTGTTCTCCATTGGGTTGACGATATTGGGTTTCGAGTATGGCCTATTCCGGAAGGTTCATTCCAATTGCCCTTTGTTGATGCTGGGTCGTCTGGTACAGCTTTTGCTTTTCGATGGTGCGCCAGGGAGGCGGCGCGCTCCAAAGCAGAGCGCAGCAACCGACAAATCGCCAGGAACGTCGATCGATAGTCACCAAACTACGAAAAAAGCCTCAGCGTTCAGCCTCTCTGCTTATAAATGTGCGCCGATTTGGTTCGTGCCACATGCTCCCTGCGCCAATTTAGTGCGTTTGGCGATAGGGCGTTCGCAGAGCTGTCCCGCTCTGGTGCTTTTCATCACTTGCAGGCCTGCCTCTCGATGGAAAATGTACAAAGTGCCGTGGACACCTTGATCCATAGCTCAAACACCCTGTTCATGCTGATCGGCGCGGTCATGGTTCTGGCCATGCACGCCGGTTTTGCCTTTCTCGAAGTCGGCACTGTCCGGCAAAAAAACCAGGTCAACGCCTTGTCGAAAATCCTCAGCGATTTTGCCGTGTCGACGCTGGCGTATTTTTTCGTGGGCTACTGGATTGCTTATGGCGTCAGCTTCCTGCAACCGGCGAGCGTGCTGGCGACCGATCATGGTTATGGGCTGGTGAAATTCTTTTTCCTGCTGACGTTCGCAGCGGCCATTCCGGCCATCATTTCCGGCGGGATTGCCGAACGTGCGCGGTTCGCGCCGCAGTTATGCGCAACGGTGTTGATCGTGGCATTCGTCTACCCCTTCTTTGAGGGCATTGTCTGGAACGGCAACTATGGCTTGCAAGCCTGGCTGCTGAAGACCTTCGGCGCGGCTTTCCATGACTTCGCCGGATCGGTGGTGGTGCATGCCATGGGTGGATGGCTGGCGCTGGCGGCGGTGACCCTGCTTGGTGCGCGCCATGGCCGGTATCGCGAGGGCAGACTGGTGGCCTATCCGCCGTCGAGCATTCCGTTTCTCGCGTTGGGTTCGTGGATTCTCATCGTTGGCTGGTTCGGCTTCAACGTCATGAGTGCCCAGACCCTGGATGGCGTGAGCGGCCTGGTGGCCGTCAACTCGCTGATGGCCATGGTTGGCGGCACGGTGGCGGCGTTGATCGTCGGTCGCAACGATCCCGGTTTCCTGCACAACGGGCCCCTGGCCGGGTTGGTGGCAGTGTGCGCCGGTTCCGACGTGATGCACCCGGTCGGCGCGCTGGTCACTGGGATCGTTGCCGGTGCCTTGTTTGTCTGGTGCTTCACCGCCGCGCAAGTGAAATGGAAGATTGATGACGTGCTGGGCGTCTGGCCCTTGCATGGCCTGTGCGGCGTCTGGGGCGGAATCGCCTGTGGCATTTTTGGCCAGACGGCCTGGGGTGGCATCGGCGGCGTCAGCTTGATCAGCCAATTGATCGGCAGCGCACTGGGCGTGTTGATTGCGCTGGCGGGCGGCTTTCTGGTCTACGGCGTGATCAAACGTTGCCTGGGGCTGCGATTGAGCCAGGAGCAGGAGTATTACGGCGCCGACCTTTCGATTCATAAGATCGGAGCCGTCAGCCATGATTGAAGCGCGATAAGCGCGATTGGCTATGCTTGTTCCGCAATGGGGCTAGCATGGCCGGAGCGCCTGCCCCGACATGCCTGATTTGTCGCCGCCCTGGCTCAAGGGCTGCGTCTGCAGTAGGAGCAGTCGATGGAACGTATTTATTCCCTTCAGGGCTTGAGGGGCGTGGCGGTGTTGGGGGTGGTGCTGTTTCACATGACCGCCGTGGAGCACAAATACTCCGGCGGCGACATTCTGCTTCCGCCATGGCTGGACTTTTTTCAGTTGGGGGTGGACCTGTTCTTCATCATCAGCGGCTTTGTGATGGTGATCGTCAACCGTGGCCGGTTCCAGAACATCGCTGAATCCAAACGGTTTCTGTTCAATCGCGTGTCGCGGATTTATCCCACGTACTGGCTGTATTACTTGCTCACTCTGGCAGTGGTATGGGTGCAGCCCAACCTGGTGAACAGCACCCACGGCTCGTCCAATCTGTGGCTGTCTTTTCTCCTCTTGCCCAACGACAAGGTGCTGCTGGTGATGGTGGCCTGGTCGCTGTTGTTCGAGCTCTGGTTCTACCTGGTGTTCACAGGGCTGATGTGCTTTCGCGAGCGCTGGCTGCCCGGATTTCTGGCGGTTTGGGCGCTGGGCCTGATCATGTTCAATAGCGTTCAAGACTGGCGGGATTACAATGCGACGCTGAGGATCATCCTGCATCCCTATGCGCTGGAGTTCATTGTTGGCGTGGCCTTGGCGTTGCTGTTTTACAGTCGGCACAGCGCACGGATTCCGACGTCTGCCATTGTCCTTGCCTTGATCATCGCGTTGCTGCCGGGGATTGGGCTCATCGGCTACTTCCGACTGTTCGACAACGATGGCCTGTTGCGGATGTGCTCGGTCGGGGCGGTGTTCGGCACGCTGATTGTCGGGCTGGCCTTGCTGGAGCGGCGAAGGCATCTGCAAATGCCGTCGTTTCTGGTTGCCGTTGGGGACATGTCCTACACAATCTACCTGTCGCATCTGCTGGTATTGGGTGTCATCGGGCGCGTTTGGCAGCTGTACGGAAACTCGTCCGACAGCCTGTTGGACAATGGCTCGTTCATCCTGCTGATGATGGCCGCCGTGCTGTGCTACGGATGGGTCGGGTATCGCTGTTTCGAGAAACCGGTGCTGGACCGTTCCAATGATTTTTCCAGACGGCGTTTCCGGCTCGACGGCATTTCAGGGCGGGCCTAAACTGCGCTCAGTTGTTGCGACCGCAGTGGCTGAAACCGGCGGTTGCACCGGGCACGCAGAGGGTCACGACATGCCGCCGGAATGCCAACTGTTCAGTACGATAGGGTGTCATCTATGCGAGATTGCCGAGGCTGAGCTGATGCCGCTGGTGGACCACGGCTTGCTGGTCGAGCTGGTGGACATTGCAGAGAGCGATGCGCTGAATGACGTCTACGGTTTGCGCATTCCAGTGTTGCGGCGCACCGACACCGGTGCCGAACTGGACTGGCCGTTCGACACCGGACAGGTGGTGATATTTTTGCGTGACTGAGGCCGGGCGGTGTCTCAGTCCGGGGCGCTCAATCCAGGTCGATCAATCAGAGATATTGCGTGTCCACGACCATTGCTTTCGCAACGGCTTCTTTCTGCGCTTCGCTCATGCCATCCCACACGTGCACTTTGGCGTAGTAGCCCAGGCCCGCGACGATGTAGAGGCTCAGGGTGAAGATGATGAACACCGACATGAAGGTCCAGCGACTGACATCGCTGTCTTCGTCCTGGAAGGATTGCGAGTAGCGCTCTTCGCTTTCGGCCGGGGTACCGGTGGAAAGGCGTTTGATCCATTGAAACAGTTGAACCAGCATGTGTGTCACCTCAAGGTTTGAAAGAAGAAATCTGTCGTGGGCAGTGAGAACACCGGGTGTCCTGGGTCTTCAGTGCCGACGTTGTGAGTCCGGCGGTCGCGCGCTGGATGCGCTGAGCAAACGCTGAAAACGAAAAAAGCCCGTCGAGGACGGGCTTTCTTTTTATGAGTTCAGGTCCAGCAGGCGTTTTCGGATTCGGTCATCGCGCGGGTCTGTGGAGGCCCGGTTGATGTCGGTCGGTGTCGCGCCTGCTTGCCGATTTGGAAACATTTTAGGACAAATCAGTTGTCGCTTCTACCGCTGTCATATGGATGTCTGACAACTGGTACTGAATCGGGCTGCGACAAATCGTCACGGCGATACTCAGGCGACCGTCACCGCCTACACGCCGAGCGGCTTCATTTGATGTGACGCTGCTCGCGCAACGCCGCTGGGCTGGGCGATAATGCCGCGCTTGTCGTGTCAGTCCGATCACAGATTCTGAGCCCTTCATGTCCGAACCCGCTTTCATCGCCTCCGAGCGCCAGGCCAGCACCCTTTATCTCCCGCCGGGACCGTGGCTGACGGTGGTCGATTGCCTGTGCGAACGCTTCAACGCCATTAGCCGGGAGCAATGGCTGGACCGGATTGCCCGTGGTCGAGTCCTGGACGGCGAAGGACAGCCCATCGCACTGGACCTGCCGTACCGTGAAGGCCTGCGCATTCATTATTTTCGCGAAGTGCCCAATGAAGTGCCGATTCCCGTGCAAGAGACGATTCTGTACGCCGACGCGCATCTGGTGGTCGCCGACAAGCCACACTTCCTGCCGGTCACGCCTGCCGGGGAGTACGTCGAACAGACGTTGCTGCGGCGCTTGATTCGCACGCTCGACAATCCCAATCTAGTGCCGCTGCACCGTATCGACCGTCACACCGCAGGTCTGGTGCTGTTCTCCGCGAATAAAGACAGCCGCTCGGCGTATCAAGCGCTGTTTCCCACCCGGAAAATCGACAAACGCTACGAAGCCATCGCCTGCGCCTTGCCTGGGCTGGAATTTCCTCGGGTGCACACGAGCCGTCTGGTGGATGGCGAGCCGTTTTTTCGCATGCAGGAAGGAGAAGGGCCGAGCAACACCGAAACCCGGATCGAAGTCTGTGAGCGCAAGGGCGACCTGTGGCGTTATGGCTTGTACCCGGTGACCGGCAAGAAGCATCAGTTGCGGGTGCACATGGCGGCGCTCGGCGCGGGAATTTGCAATGACCCTTTCTATCCCGAGGTGATCAAGGACGCCGTGGATGATTACGACCGGCCGCTGAAATTGCTGGCGCAGGGGTTGCGGTTCGTCGATCCGGTGACGGGGGAGGAGCGGCTGTTCGAGAGCCGCATCAGGTTGGAGTGGTAAATAAAACGGGGGCAATCAACAACGCCCGCCTGACGTTGTGCGTTAATCTACGCCTTCAACCCGACCCCAAGAGCCCCCATGAGCGAAGACCTTCTGCCGCTACCCGATGCGCCACCTATGCAGCCAACGCAACGTCGCGAGATGATCATTCGTCGGCTGCGCAGGGAGCAGACGTTGAGCGTTGTGCAGTTGACGGAAATCTTCAATTGCTCGCACATGACCGTACGCCGGGACATCGCGGTGCTGGAGCAGGAGGGGTTGGTCTTTTCTGTGCCGGGTGGCGTGCGCCTGGCGAGTCAAATGGTCAATGAGCCGAGCCATCACAAGCGGGTGATTCTCGAGTCGGAACAGAAACAGCGCATGGCGATCATCGCCGCGCAATACCTGAAGCCAGGGATGGTGGTCTATCTCGATGCAGGCACCACGACGCTGTGCCTCGTGCCGCACATCATTGCGCTGTCAGGCATCACCGTGATCACCAACGACTTCAGCATTGTCATGGCGCTGACGGAGGCGCGGCACGTCAATGTGATTCACACCGGCGGCGTGCTCGACCACGACAACATCACCGGCATCGGCACCCTGGCGGCTGACACGCTGCGCAGTCTGGCCACCGACATCGCCTTCATCTCCAGCAGTTCATGGGACCTGCAGCGCGGGATCACCACGCCGTCCGAGGCCAAGGTCGAGGTCAAAAAGGCCGCCATGGCCGGATCTTCACAGGTCGTGTTAATGGCCACGAGTTCCAAGTACGGCACGTTCGGCATGTACCGGGTCGCGGGTCTCGACCGTTTCGACCCGATCATTTCCGACGACGGGCTGCCCCCGGATTCTGCCGCCGGCATTCGTCGCTCCGGCATCGAATTGATCCTCGCCTGATCGCCGTTGATCCGGTCAGACCCCTGATCTCATCCGGGACTCAGCGGCTACCCTCCGGCGCTGTGCTGACCTGCATCCAGGCAAAACGCCCGTCGCGCAGCATCAACACTTGATCCTGAGGGATTTCCAGCCACGGCACGGCGCGCTCCGGCACATCGGTCAGCAAGGCCAGACAGCTGCGTAGTACCCCAGCGTGAGCCACCAGCACGGTGTCCCGCTGCAACGCACTCAACAGGCTGCCGACCCGCTCGAATACGTGGGGGTAGTTCTCGCCGCCGGTGGGCATGAAATTCAGCGGATCTGCTTGGCGCGCGGCGTAACGCTCCGGTTGACGCTTGGCGATCTGCTGCCAGTCCAACCCCTCCCATTCGCCAAAGTGGATCTCCACCAGACGCGCGTCAGTGCGGTAGTCCTCGGCCACCAACCCCAACTGCTGACGAATGATTTCCATAGTCTGCCGGGTGCGGCTCAGCGGGCTGGCGATGAAGTCGGTCCGGGAAGGGTTCGGCAGCAGCCAATTCAGGCAGGTACCCGACACCACTGCCTGCTCCTGACCGACAGCATTCAGCGGAATATCGCGACGGCCCTGCAGCAGGCGCCTGGCGTTCCAGTCGGTTTCACCGTGACGAATGAGGTAGAGCGTGCGGGACGTCGGCTCGTCAGTGTTCATTGAAAATCCTGGGTGTGAAAAATGATAAGACGGTCTGTTAAATATTAACGCATATTGCTTGACAATGTTAAAAAATAACAAATACTGTGAGCTCATATGCAAAAGCCACACGACACCCCGCGTTGCTCATGTCAGAGCGCAAGCCCACTGGTCGGATCGGCCACTTCGTGCGCTTTGCCTACCCAATAAGAATAATGGAGGCAGTTTCATGTCCACACTCGACGGCACCCTGGGCGGCAGCGCCGCTACACCTGACACTGAACCGGTTGCGCATCCGGCGCCGCCCACCGCGCACCAACTCAAGCAGCGCCGCCGGGCTTCGGTGGGCAGCCTGATTGGCACCACCATCGAGTGGTACGAGTACTACATCTACGGGGCGACCGCCGCGTTGGTGTTCCCGTTGTTATTTTTTCCCACCCATGACCGACTCGTCTCCCTTATGCTGTCGTTCGCCTCCTTTGCCATCGCGTTCGCCATTCGTCCCATCGGTGCAGCGGTCTTCGGCCATTTCGGCGACCGGGTCGGGCGTAAGACCACGTTGATCGTGACCCTGGTGATGACCGGGGTCGCGACGTTTCTTATCGGGTTCCTGCCGACGTACGACAGCATCGGGCTGTGGGCGCCGGCGATTCTGATCTTGCTGCGACTGGTTCAAGGGTTCGGCGTCGGCGGCGAATGGGGCGGCGCGGCGTTGATGTCGCTGGAGTGGGGCGATCAGAAGAAGCGCGGCGCTGCCGGTGCCTGGCCGCAATTGGGGACGTCCATCGGCCTGATCTTGTCCACGTCGGCGGTGATGGGGTCGAGTTATTTCACGGGTGATCAGTTCCTCCAATGGGGCTGGCGCATTCCGTTTCTGCTGTCGGGGATTCTCGTGGTGGTCGGCCTGTTCGTGCGGCTTTCCATTGAAGAGACGCCGTCCTTCGCGGCGAAAAAACAGAACCAGCAGATCGAGAAAAGCCCGCTCAAATTCGTGGTCAAACACTATTGGCGCGAAATTCTCAAAGTGGCGTTCCTGCGCATGTCCGAGCAGATGCCGTTCTACATCTTCACGGCGTTCATCCTCGATTACGCGACGCAAACGGCCCACGTCTCGCGCACGTTCGTGTTGCTGGGGACGCTGGCCGCAGCGGTGCTGGACCTGATCCTGCTGCCGATCTTCTCCAACCTCGCGGACCGGGTTGGCCGGCGCAACATGTATTACTTCGGCTGTGCGGTCCTCATCCTCATGGCGTTCCCGTATTTCTGGGTGCTGAACTCCGGCAATGAGACCTGGATCTTCATCGCCATCACCCTGTCGCTGGTGCCTCACGCCATTCAGTACGGCGCCCAGGCCTCGCTGATTTCCGAACAGTTCCCGGTCCACGTTCGCTACACCGGTGCCGGGGTCGGCTATCAGATGTCTTCGCTGGTTGCCGGCGGTCCTGCGCCATTGATTGCGTCGTTCCTGCTGGTCAGCTTCGGCTCGGGGTATGCCGTCGCCGCTTATCTGGCAGCGGGCGGGGTGATTGCCGCGCTGGCCTTGTCGAGCCTCAAGGACCGCAGCGATCAGCAGCTTTGATTGCGTGGCCTTTCATTTCTTACGTTTGGAGTTGTCATGACAATCAAAAAAGTAGCGGTGGTCGGGTCCGGTTATATGGGCGGTGGGATCGCGCAGGTGCTGGCCTTGGGCGGTGCACAGGTGGTCCTGGGCGACGTGTCCGGCAGCGTGGCGGAGGAAAACCTGGAGCGCCTGCTCAAACAGGGCAAGGCCTTCGCTGAAGCGGGTCTGTTTCCGGAAGATGCCTATGCCCGGCTGAGCGCCAACCTCACGGCAGCAGCGTCCATTGAGGAGGCGGTCGAGGGCGTGGAATATGTCACCGAGGCGGTGTTCGAGTCGCTGGACGTCAAGCGCGACGTGCTGGGGCGAGTATCGGCGGCGGCTTCGGCGGAAACGATCATCGGCACCAACACCTCGGCCATTCCGATTGGCGAGCTGGCGAAATTCGTAAGCCATCCGGAGCGGTTTCTCGGGGTGCACTGGATGAACCCGGCACCGTTCATTCCGAGCGTCGAATTGATCGCCAGCGAACACACGCTGCCTGCTCACGTCGATACGCTGGAAGCGCTGATTCGCGCGGTCGGCAAAGTGCCCGCACGGGTTGCGGACACCCCCGGTTTCGTCGCCAACCGATTGCAGTTCGCCCTTTATAAAGAAGCCGTGATGGTGGTCGAGGAAGGGTTGGCGACGCCAGAGCAGGTCGATCTGGTGGTCAGCAACGCGTTCGGCTTTCGCCTTGCGCTGTTCGGGCCGTTCGCGATTGGCGACATGGCCGGGCTGGATGTTTATGCCTCGTCCTACAAAACCCTGGCGGGCACCTATGGCGACCGCCTGGCAGCACCGAAAGCCTTGCAGGACTTGGTGGACGCTGGCAATTACGGGTTGAAGGCCGGGCACGGTTTCCTCGACATCGACCCGGAAAAACGCGCCGAGTTGCTGGCCTATCGCGACAAGGCCTACGCAGCGTTGAGCAAGTTGCGTGCGGAGCTGGGCCCTGCGCCAGGGTTGGTGAGCTGAGGTCAGTCAGTGGCAGCGGTATGTCCGACAGGTCGCCGTCGCTGCCGTCGTCCCTCCGGCGTCTCCCACGGGGTTTGCGGTGTGAGAAGATTTCGCGACCGGCCCGAACCATGTGGGAGCAGCTGGAGCCGTGCGATGGCCGCGTTCGCGATGGTGCGTCGGTCCCATCCTGGCGGAACGAAGAAAATCCCGTGGGAGCCGCCGGAGGAACGACGGC
>NZ_DDHJ01000018.1:161770-193828 GCF_002338065.1 Pseudomonas sp. UBA1879
GGAACGACGGCAGCGAAGCGGTGGATCAGGCGATGGAAAGCCGTCGCCTGATTGATCGCCATCGCTGCCGTCGTTTCAATCCGGCAATTTCGCGATCACCTTTATCTCGAAATCAAACCCATACAACCACGTCACGCCGACTGCCGTGATCGTCGGATGCGGCGCAACGCCCCAGAATTCGGGCACGACTTCCCAGATTTCTTCGAATCGCTTCTGCGGATCGACGATGAACACGGTCACGTCGATGACGTCGTCGAAGGTGATGCCAGCCTCTTTCAAAATCTTATTCAAGTTATTGAAGGCCAATCGCACCTGCGCTTTCAGCTCAGGTTCAGGCGAGCCATCCTCGCGGCTGCCGACCTGGCCGGACACGAACAGAAAGCCATTGGACTTGATGGCCGGTGAGTAGCGGTTGCGCTCGTACAGCGCTTGGCGCCCAGGCGGGAAAACAACGTCGCGAACAGTCATGTGAAGCCTCCATCGGTGGGTCGGATCTGACCCTTGATTAACGATGAGGCGACTGTAAAGGCCTTGCACCCGACCGATAAACGCGCAACCTTGATCAGCACTGTTTGGGATTACCAAACAATCCCGCTGATTTTTCGGAGTCGCCATGGATCGATTTGACGCAATGCAGGCGTTTGTGCGGGTGGTGGAAACCGGCAGTTTCACCAAAGCCGCCACCACGCTGCATATGAGCAAGACCAGCGTCACCCAACTCGTGCAACAACTGGAAGCGCGCCTGCGGGTGAAGCTGCTCAACCGCACCACGCGCAAAGTGAACGTGACCGCTGATGGCGCGGTGTATTACGAACGGGCCGTGCGGGTGCTGGCCGACGTCGACGATGCCGAAACCAGCCTGTCGGCCGCGGCGGCCTTGCCCCGAGGCCGATTGCGCGTGGATGTCCCGAGTCCGTTCGCCCGCTTCATTCTGATCCCGGCGCTGCCTGCGTTTCAGGCGCGCTACCCGGATATCCAGATCGACCTGGGGGTGAGCGATCGCATGGTTGACCTGATTGGCGAAAACGTCGATTGCGTGGTGCGTGGCGGCGAACTGACCGACCAGTCGCTGATGGCCCGTCATATCGGCGACCTGCAATTGCGGGTCTATGCGGCGCCGGACTATTTGCAACGCAACGGCACGCCGAACCATCCCCATGAGTTGGAAGCGCCGCATCACCGCATTGTCGGTTATCGCTGGGCGCGCACCGGCAAGCTGTTTCCGCTGGAACTGCAACGCGGGGACGAAACGGTCCGCGTGCAGAGCCGCCATGGTCTGGTGGTGGACGACGGCAACGCGTACATCACCGCGGGTCTGGCGGGGCTGGGAGTGCTGTGGCTGCCGACCTACATGGCCAGTGGGTCGGTGGCGCAGGGGGCGCTGATTCCGCTGTTCGAGGACTGGCAACTGAACGTGATGCCGATGTACGTCGCCTATGCGCCCAACCGGCACATCAGCTTGAAATTGCGCGTGTTCATCGATTGGATCGTCGAACTGATGGCTGAGCAGGCAGCGACTCCGTAAACCTCACCTGGCGCTCCAGGCGCGTTCAAAGGCGCGAATCTCTCGCGGGTATCGAGCGACGGTTTTAGGTCACGATCCATTGGCCTTTTGCCGGGCCTCGGCGCGCACCACCAGCCCGATGCCGATGGCGGAAATGGCCATCCCCGCTGCCATTGGCCAGGACAATGGCTCATCGAACATGGCCCAGGCCCAGAGCAGGGTGATCGGCGGGCTCAGGTACAGGACGCTGGCGACGCGGGTCGCTGTGCTGCGACGCAGGCAGATCCAGTACAAGCCGTAGCCGCCGAGGGTCGACAGGCCGACTGTCCACAGCACGCTCAGGGCAAACCCCGCCGAGGGAATCGGTGCCAGGCTGCCTTGGCTGCCCTCGATGGCGGCGAAGGCAAAACTGGAGACGAAGCATTGCAACCACAGGTTGGGCAGCAGGCCCATGGACGGCGACGCGCTGGCGCGTTTCTGCCATAACGTTGCGACCGCAAGTGACAGCATCCCGGCCACCGGCAAACCGTAGGCCCACAGCGGCGCATCGCCCAGCACCAAGGCGCCATGGGTGACCCACAGTACGCCGATCAGTCCGACGATCAGCCCCATCCAGACCTGACGCACCAACCGCTCGCCGAGAAAAATTGCTGCCAGCAGCGCCATGCCCAGTGGCAACAGGTCGGCGCACAAGGCGGCGAGCCCCGCCGGGACGCCCAGCTCAATGCCTCGCGTGACGCCGGTCAGGTAACCCGCCATGGCCAACAACCCGATCCCCGCATTGTTCAGCAGGACAGAAACCGGCGTCTTCAGCAGCGCCTTGTAAACGAAGGGCAGCAGCAGAAGCGAAACGACGACGCTGCGCCAGAACACCACCAGCAGTGCCGGGGCGTAGTCGATGGAAAAGCGCGCTCCGATGAACCCGGAGCTCCAGGTCAGCAGCAGCCCTGCCTCCAGCACAGGCAGCGGCAGGGTTTGGCGCCAGGAAAGGCGCGTCGCGTGGTCGTCTCGAATCGGGATGGGCTGGCTCATTCCCAAAGACTACGAAACCGGCGTAGTCTAATAAATCAAAATATCGTGCATCAGTTGTTCATCAGGATTGAATCATGACGGCCATTCTCGACATCGATCTTTTGCGCACCTTTCATGCGGTGGTGCGCATCGGCAAATTCAGCGCAGCCGCCGAGCAGCTGCACAAAAGCCCGGCGGCGGTGAGCGTGCATATTCAGCGTCTGGAGGCAGTGGCAGGCGGGCGGCTGTTGCACCGCGACAATCAGTCCATTTCCCTGACAGTGCTGGGGAAGCGGCTGTTGGTCTCGACCGCCGAGCTGTTGCGCACCCACGACCAGGCGCTGGCCGATCTGCATGGCACTGATCTGGCGGGACGCATCACCCTGGGGGTGCCTGACGAGTACGCGATCCACGTCATTCGCGACATTCTGCCAACGTTCGCCGCGGCCTGGCCGAACGTTGTGCTGGAGCTCAAGACCGGGCCAAGCTATGCCCTGCGCGAGTGGGTTCGGCGCGGCAAGTTGCAAGCGGCCGTGGTGGCGCAGATCAAGGGAGAATCTGGCCCCGACACCCAGCTGCTGATGTCGACCACCCCGGTCTGGGTCGGACCGGCGAACAGCACCGTGGCACTCAACGATCCTCTGCCACTGGCCGTTCACGCGCCGCAATGTCCCTACCGCGAAGCCATGACCGAATCCCTCAAAGCCACCGGTCGCCGCTTGCGCATCGTCCTTGAGAGCCCTTCCAATCAGGCCGTCAAAGCCTGCGTGGAAGCGGGGCTGGCCGTCAGCCTGATCGACCGTGGCAAGGTCACCGAACGCATGCAGATCCTCGACGGCCTGCCGACCATTCCGGACCACGACATCGTTTTCATGCGCAGCGCAGCGTCGCGGGGGGATGAAGCGGTGGACGTACTTGCGCGGGCGATGCAGCAGTCGTTTCGGCTGTAGTTTGCAGGTTCTCGATGGTGAGTTGTGGATCGCTGCCGTCGTCCCTCTGGGGTTTCCTACAAGAACGGTGGCGTATGGAAGATTCCTCGGGTCAGTCCAGCCGGCGGCACAGGTAGGCCTGGGTCTGGTAGGGAAACTCGATGCTGTCGCGGCCGCGCAGGGCGGGATGGGTCTTGATCAGGTCACGCAGTTGTTCGGCGACCACGGCTTTTTCGGCGTCAGGCAGCGCGGCGATGAAGCTGACGGACAGGAAGCGGTTCATGATCACCGTTTCCGCGGGTCCGACGTGACCGTAGGTAAAACAGCTGAGTTCGGGCGCAGCGAAGTGAGGACCGTTGAAGGGCAGACGCCATTGGCCGGTGTGAAAACGCGGGGTGTCGCCTTCGTACGGGGTGATGATGCGAGTGATCTCCGCGACCCAGTCCACGGACTCGTCCCGCACGTTCCAGATCAGCCCCAATCGACCACCCGGTTTGAGCACCCGATGGATCTCGGCAAGTGCGGCTTGATTGGCGAACCAGTGAAAAGCCTGGGCGCAGACCACCGCATCCACCGTGTTGTCGGGAAGGGGCAGCGCTTCTGCGGTGCCGGGCATGACGGGGGTGTCTGGCAGCGCTTTGGCGAACTCCAGACGCATGGCCTCGACAGGCTCGACGGCGGTCAGGTGTCTGGTCAACGGCGACAGCAGGCGGGTGAACTTGCCGGTGCCGGCGCCGAGGTCTACCACTGAGGTCTGTTCGTTGATGCCTAACATACGCTTGAGCCAAAGGCTCAATTCGTGCGGGTAATCCGGACGACCTTGGGTGTAGGTGCCGGCCTGCGTCGAAAACCCCACTTGAGCCGCTTTGTGAACGACTGACATTTCAGTGACCCTCATCGTAGAAAGGTGGCCGGCGGATTATGCGCCAGTTTGCCCCCACCGAAGATGAAAGTGGCAATCATGGCGCCGCCGTCTGGTCCTGCATCATGCGCAACAGCGGGGCGTATTCGGCATGGCTCACCGGAACGATGCCGGAGGCCTTCTGCGAATCCAGAAACCCCGACAGCCCTTGCTGATCGTTCAGCATCGCGGCGCGCACTCGCTCTTTCAGCGGGCCACACACGCTGCCGCTGAACACGAAGGGATCGTAGTAAATCGGCTCGGAGCGCCACAGGACCTTGAAGGTGTCCCGCTGAATCAGCCCGTCGGCGAGGTATTCATCGGCCCTCACGCTGGACACGAACGCGGCGTCCACTTTGTGATTGATCAGCGCGTCCAGCGATCTGTCGTGAGAGCCCGAATAGGCGATCGAGCCGAAGAACTGTGCCAGCGGCAGGCCGGTCACCCGGGAGAATTCGGTGTTCGGCACCAGGCTCCCCGAGGTGCTGGCCGGGTCGGTCAAGACCACGGTTTTCCCCCTCAAGCCATTGATGTCGGTCGCCACCTCGGGACGCGCCAACAACAGCGCTTGATAGTGATGGCCGGCGGGCGTGAAAAAGCCATGGTTGATGGTCAGGCTGGCAAAGGGCTCGATGCGCGGGTCGCGGCGGTACGCCAGTATGTAGGACGCCGGGCCCAGCCAGGCAATGTCGACGCCGCCGGAGACGATGGCATCGATCACGCTTTCATAGGAGGACGATGGCACGATTTCTACCGGAATGCCGGTGGCGCTGCTGAGCCGTTCGATCAACGGTTTTTGCTCGTCGAGCAAGGCGTCCATGCTCTTCTTGGGAATCACCGCGATGCGCAGGCTCTGCTGCGTGCACAGCGCTGTCGAGGCGGAGGCCGTGGGGGAGGGCGCTGCCAGACACGCGTTGAACATCAAGGCGGTCAGCACCGTGATGACGCCGTTCACTGCACGCATGGGGTTTCCGTCGCAACCGTGTGAGTAACGTTCGCGGCTGCCGCGTCCATGAAGGGCGGGTATTCGGCCAGTTGCGCCGCCGCCAGCGGACGGCTGAAGTGATACCCCTGCGCCACGTCGCACCCGGCGATCTTCAGGCACACCACCTGCTCGCGAGTTTCCACGCCTTCGGCCACGACCGTCAGGCCCAGGCGCTTGGCGAGGATGATGGTGGAAGAAACGATGGGGCTGTCGTCCGGTGTGTTGGACAGCGGCGCGATGAGCGTACGGTCGATTTTCAGCTTGGTCAGCGGCAGCGATTGCAGATGGGCAAAGCCGGCGTAGCCCATGCCGAAATCGTCAAGGCTGATGTTCATCCCCGCGTCGCGCAAGCGCTGCAAATGCTTAACCGCGCGACCTTCCTGATCGAGCAGCGCGGTTTCGGTGATTTCCAGCTCCATCCACTGCGCGGGAATCCTGTGCCGCGACAGTTTGGCCAGCACCCGGTCGCTGAAATCGGCCTGATGCAGCTGCAAGGCCGAGACGTTGACTGCAAGGCGCAGTTGCCGGCCTTCCTTGCGCCACTGTTCGAGGGTCTCGCACGCCAGCCGCAGCACCTCCCAACCCAGTGCGATGATGAAGCCGCTGCGCTCGGCCAGCGAGATGAAACGGTCAGGAAAGAGCAGCCCGAATTCAGGGTGTTCCCAGCGCACCAGCGCCTCGTACCCGTCGACCACCATGGCGTCCAGACGAATCTGCGGCTGGTAATGCAACACAAACTGGCGCTCGCTCAACGCGTGACCGAACGCCTGTTCCAGCATGAACTCTTCAACATCGGCCACGTTCAGCGACGGGTCGAAGAAGCGGTACTGACCGCGACCCGCGCGCTTGGCCGAGTACATCGCGGCATCGGCGCTACGGATCAAATCCTCGACGTCCTGGCCGTCCCGCGGGCAAATGCTCACGCCGACACTGGGGCTGGTGGTGACTTCGTGTTCGCCGAGGGAATAGATTGCCGACAGTTTTTGCACCAGGCCGCGCACCCAGCCGTCGATCTGTTCTTCCGTGCGTTCGCCGGCCAGCAGCACGACGAACTCGTCGCCGCCAAAGCGCGCCGCCTCGTCGTCCGGGTCCAGCAGGCGACCGATGCGTCCGGCCACGGCTTGCAGGAGCATGTCGCCGACCTTGTGGCCGAGGGAGTCGTTGATCGATTTGAAGCGGTCCATGTCGATGAACAGGATCGCCATCAGCCGTCGCTTACCCCGCTGGCTGGACAGCGTGCGCGCTGCGACCTCAAGGAACTGACGGCGGTTGTGCAGCCCGCTCAGGTGGTCGGTGGCCGCGGCGTGGCTGCTGCGTCGGTGTTCGTCTTCCAGACGCCCGATCAACTCCTGATTGACCTGTTGCGCCTGCTCCAGCGCGTTGAACGCTTCCTGGCGCTTGCGCAGCACGCGCAGGGTCCAGATTAGGCTGCCGAGGATGACCAGCGTCATGAACAGGTTCAGCCACAGCTGGCGTTTATAGGTCAGGCGCGAGGACGCGAGAATGTCGTCGTCCGCCTGACTCACCACCACGCTGAACCCGCGCTGCGGCACGCGCAGGTACATGCTCTGAAAGGCAGTGTCCCTCGACACCTGCGTCAGCAGGCCGGTGGTTTCGCCGTCAAGGGGAAGCTCGGGGGCCATCGTCACCGCCGATACCATGACGCCGCTGCTGCTGATGCGCAGGCGTTCGTGACCGTCGTTGTCGAGCAAACGCATCATGCCGCTTTGCCCGAGGTCGATGTGTTCGAACAGCGCCGCGAGGTAGCCCACGTCCAGCTGCACAACGAGAATGCTGTCCATCCTGCCCGTGGCCGAGTCCACCAGCGGCAGCAGAAACGGCAGGCGCCAACTTGGCACCAGCGGGCTGCTTTCGGCCAGGGAGGCACTGGGCAGCAGCGCCTTGAAACCGTAACGCTCGGCGTGCTGTTGCAGTTGCGTCAGCCACTCGTTCGGGAGCTGGCGCGGTTCGTCGAAATGACTGGCGGACAGCAGGCTCCCGCCGCTGTCGTACAGGCTCATGCGTTTGAACACCGGGTCTTCGGCGAGCATGCGCACCAGCCCCCGGTGGCGCTGACCGAGGTCCTCCATGTCGCTGCGTGTGACCCGGCCGATGGCTTGTGCGCGGTCAACTAACTGGCGCAGGTTTTCAGCGGCAATGGTCGCCAGATTAAGGTGTTCCGCCGACTTGGCAGCGAGCGCTTCGCGGTGCGACGTGGCTTTCTGCTGGCCGTAAAGCGCCCACAGAAACACCAGCGTCGCGGCGCACAACGTCATTAACAAGCCTTGGAGAAAACTGAGGGAGGAGAACGATCGGCGGACCACTGCATGTACTTCCTGCCGCGAGGTGATGGCAGAGTAATACTGCTTTGTGACAGGTTCGTGACTTGAGGTGTTCGCCGACTAGCCGTCCGGATAGCGCATGCGGTGGATCGGCTGGCGCCAGCCGCGTGACACTCCGCCTTCGGCCGTCCTTCCTCCGGCCGCTCCTGCAGGATCGGTGGTTTGGTCAGAAAGTGCTGCCTGGTCAGGACCAGGTGCTGGGCTTGCAAGGGGGCAGACGCTACACGGTTGCCTGAGTCAGCGCCATCAGGGGCAAATCGAAGGGGCCTTTATAAAATCCAAAAACGCCCGCAACGGCGACGGCACATACCGTCGGCCAGGGTAATAAAGGAAGGGGCCGCTGAACGTCTGCCACCAAGGTTCGAGAATGGGCACCAACGCGCCGCTGTAGAGGTGCGGGCGGAGCCAGTCTTCGAACAGGTAGACCACGCCTAAGCCGTCGACAGCCGCCTGAATGCCAAGGTCGACGGCGCCGGCAATGCGGACGATGAGGGGGCCGGTGGGGTCGATGTTGACGCTTTCGCCGTCCTTTTCGTATTCCCACACTGGCATCGAGCCGCTGGGAAATTTGCCGCGCAGGCAGGCGTGGTCGAGAAGGTCACGAGGGTGTTGCGGGATGCCGTGGGCGGCCAGGTAGGCTGGGGACGCGGCCGTGGCGAAGCGCTGCGAGCGCGGGCCGATGGGCACGGCGATCATGTCCTGTTCAAGGCGATCGTCGTAGCGGATGCCGGCGTCGCAGCCGGCAGCGAGCATGTCAACAAAGCTTTCTTCGACGATGACTTCCAATTGGATGTCGGGATGGGCCTTTAGAAATGGCGCGATGATCGCAGGCAACACCAGGCGCGCGGCGCTGGCGGGCACGTTGAGTTTCAGGGTGCCGGAGGGGCGGTCCCGGAAATCGTTGACCACGTCCAGCGCCGATTCCACCTCACCCAACGCGGGTACGATGCGTTCCATCAATCGCGCACCGGCTTCAGTCGGCATTACGCTGCGCGTGGTCCGGTTCAGCAGGCGCACGCCCAGGGCGGCTTCGATGCGGCGGACGGCATCGCTCAGGCTTGACGCCGATTTGCCGCTGATCCTTGCGCCCTCACGAAAGCCCCCGGCCTTGACCACGGCCACGTAGGCCATCAAATCTTGTAGATCCGCTGCCATATCCCCGCCCGATGTGGACACCCATTGTTCGATTAACCGTACACGCTGTGCCGATTGCACCTGATTATCGAGCGACGGGTCAACGCCTATAGTGGCCGCACTCACTTTGATAAAGGCAGATGACATGAGCGACGCAAGCAAAGCAGGCACTTTTCAACTCGGCGACCGGAACGTGCAGCGCATGGGCTACGGGGCGATGCAACTGGCAGGCCCTGGCGTGTTCGGTCCACCCAAAGATCCGAAAGCCGCCGTGGCGGTGCTGCGCGAGGCCGTGGCCTTGGGCGTGAATCACATCGACACATCGGACTTCTACGGCCCCCACGTCACTAATCAATTGATCCGCGAGGCGCTGCATCCTTACGCCGATGACTTGACCCTGGTCACCAAAGTCGGCGCGGTGCGCGGTGACGATGCGTCGTGGAACCCGGCGCAAAGCCCCGCCGAACTGGTGAGCGCTGCGCATGACAACTTGCGCAACCTCGGGTTGGACGTATTGGACGTGGTGAATTTTCGGGTATGGGGCAACCTGCACTCGCCGGGCGATGCGTCCATCGCCGAGGGTTTCACTGCGCTGGCTGAGATGCAACAGCAGGGCCTGATCCGCCACTTGGGCCTGAGCAACGTTTCTTCGGCCCAGGTGAAAGAGGCGCAGACCATCGCCAAGGTGGTCTGCGTGCAGAACCACTACAACCTGTCCCACCGCGCCGATGAACAACTGATCGCGGAACTCGGGCAATACGGCATTGCCTACGTGCCGTTCTTCCCACTGGGCGGTTTTTCGCCGTTGCAGTCGGACGTACTGGCCAGCGTGGCCCAGCGCATGGGCGCTTCGCACCTGAATGTGGCGCTCGCCTGGCTGTTGCAGCGCGCGCCGAACATTCTGCTGATTCCCGGCACCTCATCTGTGGCGCACCTGCGTGAGAACCTGGGGGCGGCAGGGCTGAAGATTCCGGGCGAGTTGCTGGCGGAGCTGGATGCCGTGGCCTGAGGCACCGCTACTCAGCCGGGCAACGATTCCCGGCTGAACGCATCGACTTCCTTCACCAGGCCTTTGGCCGCCAGCCTCACCAGTTCCCCGCCTTTTTCCGGGGTCGCCAGCGCAGGGTCCGAGCCCATCCGGCCATCGGGGAAACGTGCCCGGAAGTCGCCGGCTTCACGGATCGGCCCGGTTGGGGCGATTTGCGGGGAGTAGTCGGCCGACTTGATCGCGTCAGGGTAGGCCCATTGCGTCACGGCGATTTCCGAGGGCGTGGCGTGAGAGCCGTGGCCGACGGGAAATTGCTCGTGGGCGAGCTTGCCGACGCCGTCCAGATCCCACCAGTTGCACAGCTTCAGCGCAAAACCTGCGGGGCGGCGGGCAAAGCTCGCTTCGGCGTACAGCTCCGAGAACGCGGCTTCGATCGACGCGATGTTGCCGCCGTGGCCATTGAGGAAGAGGATTTTTTCAAACCCGTGACCCGCCAGCGAACGCGCCCAGTCGCCGATAGCGGCGATAAAGGTCGAGGGGCGCAGGGAAATGGTGCCGGGAAAGCCCAGGTGATGCTGGGCCATGCCGATGTTGAAAGTCGGCGCGATCAGGATGTCGGCGTCTTTTTGAGCTTCTTCGGCGATGATCTGCGGGCACATCCAGTCAGTGCCGAGCAGGCCGGTGGGGCCGTGTTGTTCGTTGGAGCCAATGGGAACGACGATGGTGCGGCTGCGCGTCAGAAAGTGCTCGATCTCGCGCCACGTCGACAGATGGAGAAGCATATTCAGGTCCTCGTTCAGTTGAAAAGCGATGGCAGAAGCTGTGGAGCGCCGGCATAGCAGCACCGCTCGCCGGCGGTCGCGGCTTTGGAATCGTCACCGCCAGCAAGCCGGACTGCTACAGGGGGAGCGGCATCAACCTGCGTTTCGTTCCAGCGGCGGCGTGCGGGGTGGCACTTGGCGTCTGCTGCCGGTCGCCTCGAACGCTGACGCCAGGCGCAGCAATGCCGAGTCATCGTAGGCGCGGCCCGCAAAGGTGAGGCCCACCGGCATACCGATGTCAGGCATGACACCCATGGGCACCGTGACGGTCGGCACCCCCAGGTGACGGATCGCGAGGTTGCCGTTGGCAACCCACACGCCGTTGCTCCACGCGATATCTGCAGACGCCGGATCGACGTCCGCGTTGGCTGGCGCCACATCGGCAACGGTGGGGAACAGCACGGCGTCCAGGCCCAGCGTGTCCATCCAGTCTTCCAGGTCCAGCTTGCGGGTTTTTTCCAGACCCCGCAGACCCTCCGGCAAGGTCTCGATTTCATTCCATGGGGTGATGCCACGCTCGGCCATGCGCACATATTCATCCATGCCTGCCGCCAGATCGCCCTCGCGGTTCGGCAGGGTGCCGGGGTCGTGGGGGAAAATTCTGGGGCCGTCGACGTCGACCAATCGGTTCAGCTTCGGATCGCCGTTGGCGCGCAGGAAATCGTCGAAAGCCCATGCGGTCAGGTCCCACAATTCGTGGTGCAGGAACTCCTTGGACACGATGCCGCGATTGAACACCGTTGGCGCGCCGGGGCGGTCGCCTTCGCAGTTCGACACCAGTGGGAAATCGACCTCGATCACTTCGGCCCCGGCCGCTTCCAGGGCAGCGCGCGCTGCTTGCCACAGACCGATCACCGAAGGACGGGTGTGGATGCGCTGCCCCGTAGGGCCGCCAATGCCCGGTGCCGCGCTGGTGCCCGCGTCGGGGTCGGCATTGATGTACATGCGCGGAATGCCCAAGCGTTTGCCTGCCAATGCATCGGCCGTCACCGCCAGTTCGGCGTACGAGGGCGGACGTACCGACGCAACCGGAGGAATGGGCACCCACGGCTGCAACCGCCACAAGTCGCCACGGGTGTCCGGGTCTTCGGCGACCACCACGTCCAGCACTTCCAGCAGGTCGGCCATGGTGCGGGCGAAGGGCACGACCACGTCCATAGTCGGTGTCAGCGGCCAGTTGCCGCGCACGGAAATCACACCCCGCGACGGTGTGTAGGCGCACAGCCCGTTGTTCGATGCCGGGCCACGGCCGCTTGACCACGTTTCCTCGGCCAGGCCGAACGCTGCGAAGCTGGCTGCTGTCGCCGTACCCGCGCCGTTGGAAGACCCGGACGCGAAGGGTGCAGTGAGAAAGTCAGCGTTGTACGGGCTTTCCGCGCGGCCATACACACCGCGCTGCATCCCGCCGTTGGCCATTGGCGGCATGTTGGTCTTGCCCAGGCAGATCGCCCCCGCCGCGCGCAGGCGTTCGATGGTGAATGCATCACGATAGGCGAGCAGATCGACGAACGCCGGGCTGCCCGACGCAGCGGTCAGGCCTTTGACCAGATAACTGTCTTTGGCGGTGTAGGGGATGCCGTCCAGCGGGCCGAGGGACTGACCGTTGGCGCGGCGGGCGTCGGCGGCTTCGGCTTCTTTGAGCGCATCGGGATTGCGCACGACCACCGCATTCAAGGCGGTCGCGGTCTGCGGGCCGTCGTAGGCGTCGATCCGTGCCAGATACGCCTTGACCAAGTCCACTGAGGTGGTCTCGCCAGACGTCAGGGCGGCCCGCAGTTGCGCGATCGAGACTTCGGTGACGTCGATCATGCGGCCACCGCCGAATGCGGAATAGAGCAGGTGTTGAATAGGCTGGTCATCATGCTTTCCGTTTCATGGCGCGCCTCCAGGCAGGGGCCGACGCGCGCTGTACTGGTAATCCGGTGCCATATTTAACACCAAGTGAGGAAGCGGCGGCAGAGGGAACGTTCTGTAATATCATCTTAATATCACGCTGCTAAGGTGCCCGCTTCAGTCCCGCGCAGTGGCCACGAGCATGCAGGCAGAACACTTCACTTTCACTCGGCCGAAGTTGCCCAGAGACCATCGCTGCGCCGGTGATCTGTGCAATGAAGTGCCGGGTATCGGGTCCGACAGCACCAATAACCGGGTCATGGAAATCTTCAGTGCCCATCGTGAGCGTGCCTGTCTGGCGGTGCTGGAAGGCGAGCGGCCGATCGGCCTGATCAACCGCAACATTTTCCTGTCGCAGATGAGCAAGCCCTTTCATCGCGAGCTTTACGACAAGAAAAGTTGCATCGCCTTCATGGACAAGGAGCCGCTGATCGTCGATGCGCAGATGAGCATCGAAGACTTGACCTTCAAGACCGTGGAGTTCGGTGAAAAAGCGCTCGCGGATGGCTTCATCGTCACCCGCAACGGGCGTTTCGCCGGGCTTGGTAACGGCCTCGAACTGATGGCCGTGGTGGCCGCCATGCAAGCCGAAAAAAATCGCCAGATGATGCAAAGCATCGAATACGCCAGCGTGATTCAGCGGGCCATGCTGCGCGCTTCGCGTGACACGTTGGCCGCCACGCTGGGCGATGCGGCGCTGTTATGGGAGCCGCGAGATGTGGTGGGCGGCGATTTCTATCATTTCTGCGCGTACCCGGACGGCTGGTTCGGCGCGATTGCTGACTGCACGGGCCATGGCGTGCCTGGTGCATTCATGACCCTCATCGCTTCGTCGGCCCTGACGCAAGCGTTGGCGCGTCTTGGGCCGCGCAACCCCGCGCAACTGTTGGCGGCCGTCAACCGCAGCGTCAAGGAACTGCTGGGCCAAGTCGATGGCCAGGACGACACCCCGGAATCCAATGACGGTCTCGATGCCGCTTTTTTCTGGTTCGACAACGCCAGTCGCGTGCTGAATTTCGCCGGCGCCCACATGGCGCTGCACGTGCTGCACCCCGACGCCGGGCAGGTGGAGACGCTCGCCGGGCAACGCATGGGCGTCGGCTATGTGGGCAGCGATTTCGATTATCAATGGTCGGTGAGTGCCGTGCCGATGCAGCCCGGTAGCCTGATGTTCATTGCCACCGATGGTCTGGTCGATCAGATCGGCGGCCCGAAACACATCGCGTTCGGCAAGCGCAAGGCCTTCGACACCCTCCTGCAACACCGCCGTGAATCGTCGGCAGCCATCTGTGAAGCGTTGCAACAGGCGCTGGCGCTGTGGCAGGCGGATCAGACACGCCGCGATGACCTGACCCTCTTCTGTGCCCGCCTTCAGGAATGATGATGTTCAACTCAGAGACCGCCCAGCAGGACTGCACGTTTTTCGACCTGGCCCAGCAGCGCAACGTGATTTTCTATCACATGGGCTATTTCTCCCATCACATCATCTCGGCGATGGCCGAAGTGGTGAAGCTGCAACTGGAGATATCCGGGGTCAGCGGGCCGACGCGGCGCAAGCTGTTTTCATCGTTCGTCGAGCTGTCGCAGAACATCATCCATTATTCGTCCGATGCCTTGAGCGGATCGGCCCCAGACGAGTCCGGCCTGCGTCAGGGCGCGGTGTGCATCAGCACCGACGGCGAGCGCCACCAGATGCTGTGCGCCAACCCCATTGCCACCGCCGACACCGAGCGCCTGCGCGAGAAACTGGAGCCGCTGCGCAGCATGTCGATCGAGGAAATCAAGCAGGCCTACAAAGTCACTTTGCGCGCCGAGACGCCGGAAGACAGCAAGGGCGCCGGATTGGGTTTTCTGACCATGGCCCGGGACGCCAGCGCGCCACTGGAATTCGATTTTCATCCCCGCGCCGACGACCCGGACACGACGCTGTTTTGCCTTAAAGCCACTATCTGAATTGAGCGACGCCTAGCCATGGATAACGTCTACATCGCAGCAACGGCCACCTCGCCGGAGATCGACTTTCGTTTCGACCAGAATCTTCTGTCGATGAAAGGCGAGTCATACCCGGAAAACGCAGCGGCCTTTTATGCCCCCATCGTGGAGCAACTGCGCGCCTATCTTGCAACCAGGCAGGGGGCGGCGGTTACCGCCAACATCGCGCTGGCGTACTTCAACAGTTCCAGTACCAAGATGCTGTTCAGCATTTTCGATGCCCTGGACCAATCCGCCGAAGACGGCAACGGTATCGAAGTGAACTGGTATTACGATGAAGAGGACGAGACCATTTTCGAATTTGGTGAGGAACTGAAAGCCGACTTCACCTCGATCGTTTTCAACGACCGTCCGATCACGACGTGAAGAGGTTCGTGGACATGGCAGCCTCTATCGCGTCGCGTGACCCCTCCAGTCCAGTGGCTCCGGACCTGTTCAAAAGCGAGGCCGAGGCGCTTGAACAGGTCCGCGCGATCCTGGCGCTGTCCCATGCCGACGCCGACGTCTATCGCCGGTCCTTGTCGGGGCTGGCCTCCCACTACGAGCGCCTGATGCGCGAGACCCGTCGTCTGATCGGCCGCAGCGATCGGGCGGAACGCGAGATGAATGCGCTCAACGCGCAGTTGCAGACCCTGGCCCGTCAGCTCGAATACCGTGCGACCCACGATGCGCTCACGGGGGTGCTGAACCGCGGCGCCATCATCGACATGGCCGCACAGACGCTGTTGGGCACCGGAGCGGTGATGATCGTGCTCGACATCGATCACTTCAAGCAGGTCAATGACGCGTTCGGTCACCCGGCAGGCGATGCTGTCATTCAGGGCATCGTCGAGTGCCTGCGGCGGATCGTAGGCGATAAAGGCGCCATTGGCCGGGTCGGTGGGGAAGAGTTCACCGTGCTGATTCCCGGCGGCCATCTGGCGGAGGGCGTCGAACTGGCAGAAGCCATGCGCCAGGCCGTGGCGGAACACGTCTTCGGCCCCCCGGTCAGTCGCGTCATCACGGCCAGTTTTGGCGTCAGCGCCAATCCGGTAGGCACCTGCTTCGACACCGCCTACGGGCTGGCGGACACCGCGCTGTATCACGCCAAGCGCCAAGGCCGAAACCGTGTGGAAGTGGCGGGCGAGGCGTAGTCGATATTCGACGTTCAACAGGATCTGACGCAAGGCGGCCTCTACCGGCAGTCGCGTTTGATCGGTACTCTCTACGGGTGAAGCGCCCGGGCCGTGACTAAGTTGGCGAATCCGACGGCGTGAAACCCGGCGTCGCCACGTGCACGGCGACCGGGTCCGGGCGCCGTTTTCGAGCGAAGAGGCCAGCGTTGAGCGAAAGACGAGAGTTCAGTGGGGGCATGAAGGGCAAGAACCTTCGTTATCTGGACGACCCTAAAAAGACACCCTCTGCGACCACCCGGGCGGGCTTTCTGCTGCTCGAACATTTCTCCCTGCCAGCCTTCACCCAGTTCCTCGACACCCTGGTCACCGCCAACCTGCTGCGCCCGAAGCTGTTTTCATCGCGCACCTTCGGTCTGCAGGACGGCGAGGTCACCAGCGATCTGGGCCTGGTCATCCGCCCTGACGCGCGCCTCGAACTGTCGGCGCTCAAGGATCTGGATCTGTTGGTAATCTGCGGCGGCTATCGCACCGAACTCAAGGTGATCGAAGCGCTAAACAGCCTGCTGGTCACAGCGGCTGACCTTGGCCTGACCCTGGCGGGCCTGTGGAATGGCGCCTGGTTTCTCGGCGCCGCGGGTCTGCTGGAAGGCTACCACTGTGCGATTCACCCTGAGCATCGCCCGGCGCTGGCAGAAATCTCCAAGGTCACCCACGTCACCAGCGAACCCTTCGTCGTCGACCGCCAGCGGCTCACCGCGTCCAGCCCGTCCGGGGCGTTTCACATGGCGTTGGAGTGGATCAAGGCGTTGCACGACAAGGCGCTGGTGGAAGGCATCGAAGACATCCTCTCGTTCGAAGAGTCGCGCTATCGGCGGATCAAACCCAGCCCGCACATCTCCGTCAGCGCACCGCTCAAGGAAGTCGTCAAGCTCATGGACGCTAACCTCGAAGAGCCGCTGGAAATGGAACAACTGGCCGTCTACGCGGGACGTTCACGGCGACAGATCGAGCGGCTGTTCAAGGAGCAACTGGGCACCACCCCGCAACGCTACTACCTCGAACTGCGCATCACCGAAGCCCGCCGCCTGCTGCAGCACACCGAACTGTCGCAAGTGGAAGTGCTGGTGGCCTGCGGCTTCGTCTCGCCCAGCCACTTCAGCAAGTGTTACAGCGCGTACTTCGGCTACCGGCCTTCGAAGGAGAAGCGGTTGGTGAAGTGAGCCTTGCATGGCGCGCTGCCGCCGGATGATCTGAACCCTGCGCGCGGGTGCGATCATCAGGGCAGTGAACCGGGAAGGGGCGGCAACCGGGCACTGAACGGAACCCTTGAGTCTTTGGCGCGGTCCGTTGATTCGTGCCTGAAGGACAAATCTCATTTGTGGCCCCCGATCTGTTGGGTGCCGGGCGACAAGGCGATACTTCGCTCAATCCCACATCGGCCCATGGATGGCCGCCAAGAGGTTCAAATCATGATGCCGTCGCAACGCTTTGTACTGCTGATGACCACAGCGGCGCTGTTGAGCGCCTGTGGAGAGAATTCCAAGTTGCCGTTCCAGGCGGGTGTCGGGCCTAACCCGCAGCTGCCGGAGCCGACCACCAGCGTGATTCCGACGCTCAAAGTGTCGAAAGCGGTGGGCTGGAAAGAAGGCGACACGCCCAAGGTCGTCGACGGCTTCAAGGTGCAAGCCCTGGCCGACAACCTTCAGCACCCGCGTTGGTTGTACAAACTGCCGAACGGCGATGTGTTGGTCGCGGAGAGCAACACACCGCCGAAACCTGAAGGCTCCAAAGACGGCGGCAGCGGGTTGCTGGCGTGGGCCAAGCGTAAAGCCACCGGCATTGTCATGGACCGCGCGGGGGCAGAGGCGCCGAGTGCTAACCGCATCACTTTGCTGCGGGACGCAGACGGGGACGGCAAGGCCGAAGTGCACACGGTCTTCATCAGCGGCCTGACGTCGCCGTATGGGATGGCGCTGGTAGGTAACGAGTTGTTCATCGCCAACGCCGACGCGGTGGTAAAAGTCCCCTATACCGAAGGCCAGACCGAAATCAAGGCCACGCCGGTGAAGGTGACTGACTTGCCGGCTGGACTGAACCATCACTGGACCAAAAACATTCTGGCCAGCGCCGACGGCAGCAAGCTGTACGTTACGGTAGGTTCCAACAGCAACGTCGGCGAAAACGGTCTGGAAGCGGAAGAGGGTCGTGCGGCGATCTGGGAAGTGGACGCCAAGACCGGCCAGAAGCGCCTGTTCGCCAGCGGCCTGCGCAACCCCAACGGTCTGATCTGGAAGCCCGGCAGTACCGAGCTGTGGACCGTCGTCAACGAGCGTGACGAAATCGGCAGCGACCTGGTGCCTGATTACCTGACCTCGGTGAAGGACGGCGCGTTCTACGGCTGGCCGTGGAGTTATTACGGCGGCCATGTCGACGTCCGTGTCCAGCCGCCACGTCCGGACATGGTCGCCAAGGCCATCGCCCCGGATTACGCCCTCGGCACCCACGTCGCGCCATTGGGCCTGACCTACTCCAGCTCGAAAGGCATGCCGGAAAAATTCTCCAACGGAGTATTCCTCGGTGAACACGGGTCCTGGAATCGCAACCCACAGTCGGGCTACAAGGTTGTATTCATCAGCTTCGACAACGGCAAACCATCGGGCATGCCTATCGACTTTCTGAGCGGGTTCCTGAATGCCGATGGCGAGGCTCAGGGCCGTCCGGTCGGCGTGATCCTGGACCAGCAAGGCGCGTTGCTGGTGGCGGATGATGTGGGCAATAAAGTGTGGCGGGTGAGCCGCGCCCGCTAACGCGAGGCTCGCCAGGACTGAATCGCGGCCTCGCCATCGAACCCTGTGGGTGATTCTATGTTGGCTGGCCAACAGCGCGGTCCGCACCCACACGGCTCCCACGGCGCCAGGCATAGGTCATAAAACCTGCGACCCGCGTCTTACCTGTGGGAGCCGGCTTGCTGGCGAAAGCGCTGAGTCAGTCGAGGATGAGCTGCCTGACGCGACGTTTTTGATCGATCGCGGTCCGCGCCCATGCGGCTCCCACGGTGCCAGGCATAGGTCATAAAACCTGCGACCCGCGTCGTACCTGTGGGAGCCGGCTTGCTGGCGAACGCGCTGAGTCAGTCGAGGATGAGCTGCCTGACGCGACGTTTTTGATCGATCGCGGTCCGCGCCCATGCGGCTCCCACGGTGCCAGGCATAGGTCATAAAACCTGAGACCCGCGTCGTACCTGTGGGAGCCGGCTTGCTGGCGAAAGCGCTGAGTCAGTCAAGGATGAGCTGCCTGGCACGACGTTTTTGATCGATCACGGCGCAGCAGGCCGGCTGCCACGGTCTTTGGCCAGTTACAACTACCCCGACTCAGACCCATATGGCGTCCCACAATGGATAGTCATGGACCCGCTTGACTAATCCCGCACGGATGGGGTTCGCGATGATGTAGCGCGCGACGGCCTGTACATCCTCCTCGCGCCGGATCGCCCGGTCATGGAAGCTCCGCTGCCAGAACTGACCGGTTCGGCCCAGAACGGCATTCACACTTCGTGCAGTGCGCGATTTGACTGTCAGGACTAACGCTTGCAACTCACAATCACCCAGTTCGATCAGCCAATGGAAATGGTCTGGCATCACAACCCAGCATAGAGCGTTTGCCCAACCGTCCTCTTGCGTCTGGCGGAACTGGTGTGCGAGCAGAGGCCCTCGTGAAAACTCGTCAAAAAATGGCTGACGGTTGTGAGTGGCAGCCGTGATCAGATAAATCTGACCGCGTTGAGAATAGCGACCTGATCGTAATCGCCTGGATTTAGCGAGCCCCTTCATCCTATGCCCCTCAGCTTATAAAAGAGAAAGGCTAGCGGGCTGATAGAACGAGCGTTTCCAACATATGGGTCAAATCGTAAACCGCCTTCGCCAGCAAGCCGGCTCCCACGGCCTTCGGCCAGAAGCACGACTGCGCCACTCGCCTCATTTGTGGGAGATTCGATGCTCGCTGGCACACCGCCTTCGCCAGCAAGCCGGCTCCCACGGCCTTCGGCCAGATGTACGACTGCGCCACTCGCTTCATCTGTGGGAGATTCGATGCTCGCTGGCACACCGCCTTCGCCAGCAAGCCAACTCCCACGGCCTTCGGCCAGATGTACGACTGCGCCGCTCGCTTCATCTGTGGGAGATTCGATGCTCGCTGGCGAACCGCCTTCGCCAGCGAGCCGGCTCCCACGGCCGTCGGCCAGAAGCACGACTGAGCCGCTCGCCTCATTTGTGGGAGATTCGATGCTCGCTGGCGAACCGCCTTCGCCAGCGAGCTGGCTCCCACGGCCCTCGGCCAGAAGCACGACTGCGCCACTTGCCTCATTTGTGGGAGATTCGATGCTTGCTGGCGAACGGCATTCGCCAGCGAGCCGGCTTCTTTCCCACAAGGGTCATGCATAGGTCATAAAACCTGCACCGACGTCGCATTCGTGGGAGCCGGCTTGCTGGCGAATGCAGTAAGTCAGTGCTGAAGATGTTGACTGACACTCAGCACTCGTCCGATCGCTGCCCGCAGCAAGCCGCCTCCTGCAATGGAGAGGTTGCCGTGCTTGAGGTCTGTGACCGACATTGGGCCTCTTGCGGGCGGCAGGCAGCTTGGACCGCCCCATCATCTATGGTGTACTTCCGGGCATTCCTGCACACCTCTTAGACTGTCCGGCGGTTCGATGACTGTTTCAACCCGTTCCAGCCACGTGATCGGCATGTGGCTGATGGTGGGCGTGGCGTTCGTGTTCGCCACCCACGATGCGCTGTCCAAAAGCCTGATCTTCGTCCTTCCGGTCATTTTCGTGGCGTGGGCGCGCTATCTGATCCACACCCTGTTGGTCACCAGCGTGATCATCCGGGAAAAAAGCCGGGCGGCGTTTCACACCAAACGTCCGTGGCTGCACTTGCTCCGGGCCGTGTTCCTGCTGGGCGACAGCCTGACCTTTCTGTTTGGCCTGATCCATGTGCCCTTGGCCGAATCAACCGCCCTGGTTTTCCTGGCGCCTGCCTTTGTCACGATCCTTTCGCCGCTGCTGTTCGGCATTCGCGCGGACCGCCTGCAGTGGGTGTCGGTGATCGTCGGGTTCATTGGCGTGCTAGTGGTCATCAACCCGGCCAGTGACGCGTTTTCGTTGTGGATGCTGTTTCCGGTGGCGTGCGCGTTTTGCTTTGCGGTGTACCAGTTGTTGACGCAACTGGCGGGGGAGTCGGACAGCCCGTCGGTGTGCAGCTTCTATGTCGGTGTGTTCAGCACCGCGCTGCTGAGCCTGGCGGTGCCGTTCTTTTGGGTGAGCCCAAGCCTGTCGCAGTGGCTGATGCTGCTGGTGTTGGGCAGCCTTGGGCTGTCGGCGCATTTTCTGATCTCGAAATCCTACCGCTACGCCTCGTCCTCGGTGCTTGCGCCATTGGGTTATCTGCAGATCGTGTTCGCCACCCTCTATGGGGTGCTGTTCTTCGGCAATTACCCCGCGCTTTTTTCAGCGGCAGGCATGGCGTTGATTTGCTTCAGCGGCCTGCTGGTGTACGGCAGGCGTACGGCCGCGGCGCTGTCCAGCTGAACCAGAACCGGAGCGATTACCGGGAAAACCGGCGCGGCTAACGCGAAAACCGGCGCGGCTAACTCGAGAACCGGCGCGCCGCTGCCACGCACGCAATCACCGCGAGCGTCACGCCGATCATCCCGGGGCTGACCTGTTCATGAAGCAGTGTGGCCGCCAGTGCCAGCCCGAAAAACGGTTGCAGCAGTTGCAACTGCCCCACGGCCGCAATCCCGCCTTGCACCAGCCCGCGGTACCAGAACACAAAGCCGATCAGCATGCTGAACAATGAGACGTAAGCCAGGCTCAGCCATGCCGGCCAACTGAGGTGGGCGAGGGTGGGCGGGGCGGTGAACGCGGTCAGTACGAGCATCACCGGCAGCGAAATCACCAGCGCCCAGCAGATCACCTGCCAACCGCCCAGCGTCCGGGAGACTTTCGCACCTTCGGCATAGCCCAACCCGCACGCGAGGATCGCCAGCAGCATCAGGCAGTCGCCGACAGGCGAGGCCATCAGTCCATCAGACAGCCCCTGAGACACGGCAAACCCGACCACCAGTGCACTGCCGAGTACCGAAAACAGCCAGAACGCAGGCTTGGGCCGTTCGCCGCCCCGCAGCACGGCGAACACCGCCGTCGCCAACGGCAACAGGCCGACGAAGACGATGGAGTGCGCGGAAGTCACGTACTGCAGCGCCATCGCTGTGAGCAGCGGGAAACCGAGCACCACCCCCAGCGCCACGATGCACAGCGGCAGGACGTGATGGGGCGCCGGACGCCGTTCCCTGAGTAGCAGCACGATGCACAGTGCCACGGCCCCGGCGATCGAGGCGCGTGCGACGGTCAGGAACACCGGGCCGATTTCCTGGACGGCAATGCGTGTCGCAGGCAGCGAGCCGCTGAAAATGACCACGCCAATCAGCCCGTTGAGCCAACCGCTGGAGGTTTTTACAGGGTTTCGGTGTTGCAGTTTCGAGGCGTGTTCCATGTCGACCCTCCGGTACTAGGTTGCAGTCGGCTCATCCTAAAAGGCAGTATCAGGACAATCAAAAAATTGTCATGGATACAGCTCATGCCTCGCGCCCGCTACAAAACCCTCGTCGACACCTTCGCCAGCGACATCGCTTCGGGCGCCTTGCCACCGGGCACGCGTTTGCCGACCCACCGCCAATTGGCCGAGCAGGAAGGGCTGGCGCTGGTCACGGCGTCGCGGGTGTATGCGGAGCTGGAGGCGATGGGCCTGATCAGCGGCGAAACGGGGCGCGGCACTTTCGTTCGCGAAATTGCGCTGCCACTGAGTCACGGCGTCGATCAACAGGCGGCCGCGGCGGGTGTTCTGGACCTAAATTTCAACTACCCGGCATTGCCCGAGCAGGCGGAACTGCTGCGCACCGGACTTCGGCAGTTGGCGTTGTCGGGAGATCTGGAAGCGCTGCTGCGTTACCAGCCCCACGCGGGAAGGGGGCACGAGCGGGCCTGCATTGCCCGGCATCTGACGACCCGCGGTTTGCAGGTCGAGGCCGAGGAAGTGCTGATCGTCAGCGGCGCGCAACACGGGCTCGCCGCGACGGTGATGGGCTTGCTCAAACCGGGAGACGTGGTGGCGGTGGATGCGCTGACCTATTCGGGTTTCAAGGTGATCGCCGACGCCCATCGGCTAGAGCTGGTGCCGATACCGCTGAGCGAAGCAGGCCCTGATCTGGAAGCGCTGGAAGGGCTCTGCCGCAAGCGGCGCGTCAAGGCGGTGTATGCCATGCCGACCCTGCACAATCCTATGGGCTGGGTCATGGACCTGCCATGGCGTGAGCGTCTGGTGAACATCGCGCGAACCCATGGCCTGCTGCTGATCGAAGACGCCGCTTATGCCTTTCTCGCCGATGCGCCTCCATTGCCGCTGCGAGCGCTGGCGCCCGAGCTGACGGTCTACGTATCGGGCTTTTCGAAAAACATCGCCACCGGCCTGCGGGTGGGTTTCGTGGTCGCGCCGTTGCAGTGGGTGCCGGCGATCGAACGCACCATTCGGGCGACCACCTGGAACACGCCGGGAGTGATGACTGCGCTCGTCTGTGGCTGGATCGAAGACGGCACCGTCCTGCGGCTTGAAGCCGAAAAACGCATGGATGCAAGGAAACGACAGGCGTTGGCCCGAAAATCGTTGAACGGGCTGAAGGTCATCGGCCACCCCGCGTCGTATTTTCTGTGGTTGCCCCTGCCCGAAGAGGTAAGAGCTGATCAACTCGCGATGGCACTGCTGTCGATGAATGTCGCGGTGTCCACCGCCGAACCCTTCGCCATCGCCCACCCGGTACCCCATGCGATACGCCTGGCATTGGGTTCCGTTGAACCAGGCGCATTACACCAGGCGTTGAACAAAGTTCGGCAAGTTATCGCCAACTTTGCTTATTAAATTAGTCCCAATAAGCATAGGCGCTAGTTGTTTTATTCGTTAAACGTAAAAGACTTTTTCCGTTCGTCTACCATTGCTGAAATCGATAGTGAACATCATCAAACGGAAGTTCTTTTTTTTCCGCAAAGGAGCAGGATAGAGCCATACCGAATTGGCGTTGAAGGACACCCGCGATGAAAATTTCTTCCCTGTTGACACTTGTCGCCGTCCTTGCAGGTAGTTTGGCTGCCACAGCGCCTGTTTATGCCGCCGCAACGGTCGTCGGCGAACATGCCTGCCAGTTCGTGCCAATGGCCGACAGTAACATCGGCCTGAGAAAGTCCCAGTCGGTGGGCGTTCTCTACAGTGAAAACACTGTCAGCACCCTTGAGTACCTTGAGCGCTATCACGCCGTCGCATTGAAGGGGGTGAAGAATGGCGCGCTTGACTCGCGTATCCGTGCAGCCTTCGTCAACAGTTCCGATCCGAAACTGGCCATTGACTGGTTGAAGGCATCGATTGCCAAAGAATTTGCGTCGGTCACGGTATACGAGAATCTGGATGCCCTGATGCAGGCGCGCCCGGATGTGGTGGTGATGCTCGACACCTACAACCAACTGCTGACCCAGCGTAATAGCAAAGTGGAAGCACGGTTTGTGGCCAAGTTCTACGATTCCAACCTGCAATACATCGGCAAAGCCGAAGGTCTGGGCGCGAAGGAGCTGACCTCGGTGTGGGTTCACGATAAAGCCGCGCCGGAAGTCGCCGCGCAGATCGATCAACAGCGCGAGTTGCAGGTCCATGCGCTCAAACAGTTCGATGCTTCGCTCAAGGCGCTTGTGACATCGGGTGAAATGGCGCAGGTGGCGGGGAACTGAACTGCCCGCACCCTCCAAAAACAGCACCCTGAACGCGCATCGATTCCCCCTCTGCGCTCTGCATTAGGCCTATAGGCGTTTGTGAGCAACGCCCACGACGGCACTTGTGCTGCGTCGCAGTGAACTAACCCGAATCGAGTGCGCCCTAATCTTCGAAGGCTGCGACCGCAGCGATGAAAAAGGGCGCTTCTCATGTCTGAACCCGAGATCCTCAGCCTGTACCGGCGCTACATCGATTGCCTGAATCGTCAGGACTGGTCCAATCTTGGCCGGTTTGTCGATGAAGAGGTGCATTACAACGGCCAACGCATCGGGCTAACGGGATACCAACGGATGTTGGAAAACGATTTTCGCGCCATTCCCGATCTGCACTTCGGGATCGACCTGCTGCTGGCCGATCCGCCGCACGTCGCGGCCCGCCTGCGTTTTGACTGTACGCCGGTGGGCGACCTGTTTGGTGTGGCCGTCAACGGTCAGCGTGTCCAGTTCACCGAGAACGTGTTCTACGAATTCAGCGACGGGCGCATCCGCAACGTGTATTCGGTCATCGACAAGGCTGCCGTGCAAGCACAAGTTGACCGACGCTTCGCCGAATGACCGCTAGCTCCTGCATAAACAGCCGGTTACGATAGCCAATCGCAATCATTGATCGACCTCAGCGTCTTGCTGACGGCCGGTCCAGACGAGCGCGATCGCTACCGTCGATGCATTCAGGTGTCTGCATGTTCAAACCCACACTGGCCGGCTGGGCCGCGACTCGCCGCAGCCGCCAACTGATCCTGCGCCTCTTTCCGGCGATCTGTGCATTGTTGCTACTGATCGGCCTCAGCGGCTACCTGTTGGTGCAGAACGCGCTGAACCAGGATCGCGACGTGCAGCAGCGCTCGCGTACGTTCATCTCGCGCACGCTGGATCAGGTTCGCAATGAAGTCGCACGCAACATCATCAACTACGCCAAATGGGGCGAAGCCTACAAACACCTGCACATGACGGTGGACAAAACGTGGGCGGACGAGCAGCGCAACGTGGGTCCCATTCCTTACGAGTTGTACGGTTACAACGGGGTGCTGGTCATCGATGCCAAGGACCAGACGCGCTACGCCGTGATCGATGGCAAGCCTTCAATGATGCAGGCCAGCGACTGGCTGGAAGGGGACTTGAGCGCGCTGGTCGCCGATACCCGACTGTCCACTCAGGAAAACGACGGACTGGTGCGTGCGTTCAAGGTCGGCGGCGTACCGGCGCTGGTGGCGGCGGCGACCATCAGCCCGGCGTCGGACCCGATGATCGAGCCAGTGCCCGGCCCGATGTCGGTGATGATGTTCGTGACCATTCTCGACCCTGCCAAATTGACCCACCTCAGCGACACGTATGGGCTGCCCACTATCTCGGTATCGTCGGGGCCAAGGGACGGCTACGACCAGATGCCGCTGCTTGGCTCCACCATCGAGTTGGGCTGGGTGCCTCCGAAACCAGGAATGGACCTGCTTCAAAAAACCCTCCCGCTGTTTATTTCCGGGGTCTTGGTGCTGGCGGTCGTGCTGGCCATGCTGGTGCGTTACGCCCTGACCTCGGCGCGGCAGATTGACGATCAGCTCGAGGCGCTGCACGCCAGTCAGCGGGAATTGAGCAGCAGCGAGCAGCGCTTCCGTCAGCTGTCGTTGCATGACTCGCTGACCGGGTTGTCGAACCGCCTGCGCCTGCATCAATTTCTTGACGAGCATCTGGGCCGCGCGTCTCCCACACCATTGACCGTGTTGAGCCTGGACCTGGACCGTTTCAAGCCGATCAACGATGCCTTGGGTCACGCCATCGGCGACCGTGTGTTGCAGGAGGTCGCCCAACGTTTGCGCAGTCACGCGTCGCCCAATGGCCTGGTGGCGCGACTGGGGGGTGACGAGTTCATCGTGGTGCTAGTGGGGGAAACGGGGAGAGATGACATTGTCGCGCGGTGCGGGCAGTTGATCGATGACCTGTGTCGGCCATTGGAAGTCGAGGGCCAGACGGTGTTCATCGGCACCAGTATCGGCATCGCCCAGGCGCCCAAGGACGCGCGCAGCGCCGCAGAGCTGTTGAGCACCGGCGACATTGCGCTGTATCAGGCCAAGGGCGCGGGTCGCAATACCTGGTGTTTCTACGATGACGGCATGAAAACCCAACTGGTGGCGCGTCGGCAGCTGGAACAGGAGTTGCGCCAGGCGCTGCAGGACGGCCAGTTGCGCCTGCACTACCAGCCACGCTACGCCACCCTCGGCGGGTCGTTGCGCAGTTTCGAAGCGCTGGTGCGGTGGCAGCATCCTGAGCGCGGTTTATTGCCGCCGGACACCTTTATCGGCCTGGCCGAAGAAACCGGTCTGATTCAACCGCTGGGCCAATGGGTGTTGAACACCGCATGCCGCGAGGCGATGACTTGGCCCGAAGGCATCGGCCTGTCGGTCAACCTGTCGCCGGGACAATTGGCGGAGAACGAAGATGTGGTCGCCACGGTGATGGAGGCGTTGCGCAGCAGCGGTCTGCCGGCCAGCCGTCTGGAACTGGAAATCACCGAGCGCGTGTTGCTCGATCACGCCCATGCCGCGCCGGCGACGCTGACGGCGTTGCGAGCCTTGGGTGTGCGACTGAGCCTGGATGATTTCGGCACCGGATTCTCGTCATTGGCGTACCTGCGCAAATACCCCTTGGACGGCATCAAGATCGACCGCAGTTTCATTTCCCACATGACCGAGCGTGGCAATGATCAAGCCATCGTGCAGGCGATGATCGATCTGGGGCGTTCGCTGGGCATGACCGTCACGGCCGAAGGCGTCGAAACACGGGAGCAACTGGAGTGCCTGCAACGGCACCCCTGTGACGAGGTGCAGGGTTTTCATTTCAGCAGGGCGGTGCCGTCGGAGGCGTTGGCGGCGTTGTTCGCCAAGGATGTCTCGCGGCTGGCCGACTGATCGTGCCGGGTGACAGGTCAGGGATGCGCGCTCAAGAAGTCGCGCAACCGCTGCTGTAAGTGCGGAATAGCGTCGGGCATGGCCAGAAAGGCCTCGACTGAGCTGACCATCCAGCGCTGGCCTTCATCGCCGAACACCACCTGATCAAACGTACCTACCGGCACTTCTGCGACGTAAAACCAAGTGTCGAGGCCGTTCATGCCCTGGCCCGCGTACGCCCGCTCCCAGACGATCCACGCCGGATCGAGGCTCACGCCGAACTCTTCACGGGTTTCCCGCAGCGCGCATTGCAATGGGGTTTCGGCGTCTTCCCGGCCTCCGCCCGGGAGATCCCACAGGCCGGGCCAGGGGATCGTGGGAAGGTCGTCGCGCAGGTAAGTCAGCAGGCGGCCATCGCACAGCACGGCGATCTTGGCGCCGGAAAAGAGGGTGGGCATGGCGTTCCGGGTCTCGGCGCTGGCAGGGAAGAGTTGTCAGATTAAAGCCAAGACGTTGCGATTGAAATGTCCTTGAGCCGCCCCAAGGTATCCGCATACCCTGCACCGTCTCTTCTTCATGCCCGGTCTGGTCAAGGCTCGCAGCCTGCTCGGCGGCGCTGCCCTGGATCCTTCGTAGCGACTCACTTCAGAGGTCAGTTTCATGACGAAAGCAGCATACGTACCGCCCAAGGTCTGGAAAAACGACGCCGAATCTGGCGGCCAGTTCTCGAAAACCAATCGCCCGGTGGCCGGTCCGACCCACGAGAAGGTCCTGCCAGTGGGCAAGCACCCGCTGCAACTGTATTCGCTGGCCACGCCGAACGGCGTGAAAGTCACCATCATGCTCGAAGAGCTGCTGGCTTTGGGCAAGTCCGACGCCGAATACGATGCCTGGTTGATCCGCATCGGCGAGGGCGATCAGTTCTCCAGCGGTTTCGTCGACATCAATCCCAACTCCAAAATTCCGGCCTTGCTCGATCGCAGCGTAGAGCCGCCGGTGCGCGTGTTCGAGTCCGGTTCGATCCTGCTGTACCTCGCGGAGAAATTCGGTGCGTTGCTGCCGACCGATCCGGCAGGCCGCGCAGAAACCCTGAACTGGCTGTTTTGGCAGATGGGTTCGGCGCCTTACGTCGGCGGCGGATTCGGGCATTTCTACGTCTACGCGCCGGAAAAGAACGAATACGCGATCAACCGCTTCACCATGGAAACCAAGCGACAGCTGGACGTGCTGGACCGTCGCCTGGCTGAAAGTCCTTACCTGGGCGGCAAGGACTACAGCATCGCCGACATTGCTGTGTGGTCGTGGTACGGCCAGTTGGTGCGCGGCACGGTGTACAACGCCGCCGAATTCCTTGCGGCCCACGAATACACCCATGTCCAGCGCTGGGCCGAAACCATCGCCAACCGCCCGGCGGTCGTGCGCGGCCTGCGGGTCAACCGCACTTGGGGCGATGAAGACCAACAAGTGCCCGAGCGGCACTCGGCGGCGGATATCGCCTGAGAAAAGGTACGCGGCGCCTCTCCTGTACGCTTTCGGGCGAGGCGCGCGTCCACTTCGGTCAGACCTTCCGAGTCGCGCCGACGCCCATCCGCGCTCACGATCAGCCTCCACACAAGACTTCCGGCGCAAAACCCGGATAATGGCCGCCATTCCGTTTTTCGCTGCTGGTAAACGCCCATGGAAATCAAGGTCAACTTTCTCGACAACCTCCGCCTGGAGGCCAAGTTCGACGACTTCACGGTGATCGCCGATCAGCCCATCCGCTATAAAGGCGACGGCTCGGCACCCGGTCCGTTCGATTACTTCCTGGCGTCGTCGGCCTTGTGCGCGGCGTATTTCGTGAAGCTGTACTGCCAGACGCGCAACATTCCTACGGACAACATCCGCCTCTCGCAAAACAACATCGTTGACCCTGAAAACCGTTACAGCCAGATTTTCAAGATTCAGGTCGAATTGCCCGCCGACATTTCCGAAAAGGATCGCTTGGGCATTCTGCGTTCCATCGACCGCTGCACCGTGAAGAAGGTGGTGCAGGCCGGGCCTGAGTTCGTGATCGAGGAAGTCGAAAACCTCGACGCCGACGCCCAGGCGCTGCTGATGCCAGCGAGCCTGTCCGGCGAAAGCACGTTCATCGCCGGGAAGGACCTGCCGCTAGAACAGACCATCGCCAACATGTCCGGCATCCTCGCGCAGCTCGGCATGAAGATCGAAATCGCGTCGTGGCGCAACATCGTGCCCAACGTCTGGTCGCTTCACATCCGCGATGCCCACTCGCAGATGTGTTTCACCAACGGCAAAGGCGCCAGCAAAGAGAGCGCGCTCGCTTCGGCGCTAGGCGAGTTCATCGAACGCCTGAACTGCAACTTCTTCTACAACGACCAGTTCTGGGGCGAGGACATTGCCGCCGCAGACTTTGTGCATTACCCGAACGAGCGCTGGTTCAAGCCCGGCCCGGACGACGCCCTTCCAGGCGAGATTCTCGACGACTACTGCCTGAAGATTTACAACCGCGACGGCGACCTGCGCGGCTCGCACCTGTACGACACCAACTCCGGCAACACCTCGCGCGGCATCGTGTCGCTGCCGTTCGTGCGACAGTCGGATGGCGAGACCGTGTACTTTCCCTCCAACCTCATCGAAAACCTGTACCTCAGCAATGGCATGAGTGCGGGTAACACGCTGGCGGAAGCGCAAGTTCAGTGCCTCTCGGAAATCTTCGAACGGGCGGTGAAACGCGAAATCCTCGAAGGCGAAATCGCGCTACCCGACGTGCCGCACGAGGTCATCGCCCAGTACCCCGGCATCCTGGCGGGTATTCAGGGGCTGGAAGCGCAGGGCTTCCCGGTGTTGGTGAAGGACGCCTCGCTGGGCGGTGAATTTCCCGTCATGTGCGTGACCCTGATGAACCCCCGCACCGGCGGCGTGTTCGCCTCGTTCGGCGCTCATCCCAGCTTCGAAATCGCCCTCGAACGCAGCCTCACCGAGCTGCTGCAAGGCCGCAGTTTCGAAGGTCTGAACGACTTGCCGCAGCCGACTTTCGAAGGTCAGGCCGTGATCGAGCCGAACAACTTCGTCGAGCACTTCATCGACTCCAGCGGCGTGGTGTCGTGGCGCTTCTTCAGCGCCAAGGCGGACTACGCATTCGTGGAGTGGGACTTTTCAAGTGAAGGGCCGGACGCCAATACCGAAGAGGCCGCGACGCTGTTCGGCATTCTCGAAGACATGGGCAAGGAGGTGTACATGGCGGTCTACGACGACCTTGGCGCCACCGCCTGCCGTATCCTGGTGCCGGACTATTCCGAGATCTATCCGATCGAAGACCTGATCTGGGACAACACCAACAAGGCCCTGGCCTTCCGCGCCGACATTCTCAACCTGCACAGCCTGAGCAAGGTCGGGCTGAGAAGCCTTGCCCAGCGTCTGGAAGACAGTGAGTTGGACGACTACACCGACATCACCACGCTGATCGGCATCGAGTTCGATGACAATACCCATTGGGGCCAACTGACGATTCTCGAACTCAGGCTGCTGATCTACCTTGCCCTGCAAAAGTACGAAAAGGCCAAGGACCTGGTCGAAGCGTTCCTGCAGTACAACGACAACACCGTTGAACGGGGCCTGTTCTACCAGGCGGTCAATGTCGTACTGGAAATGGAATTGGACGAGGACCTGGAACTGGCTGACTACGAGACCAACTTCCGTCGCATGTTTGGCAACGAACGCATGGACGCGGCGATTGGCTCTGTGAACGGCAGCGTGCGCTTTTATGGTCTTACGCCGACCAGCATGAAACTCGAAGGCCTGGACAAGCACCTGCGTCTGGTCGAGAGCTATAAAAAGCTGCATGGGGCGCGGGCCACGGCGGCGTCGTTCTGGTAGCTATCAGTGCGGATATGTCGGCGGGGTGATGTGAAAGTCATGCGCCGCCGTAGCGGTAGGCGTGAGATTGCTCACGGGTACAGTGGTCGGGCATAGAAATGGAATGTGGGTGTGCCGCTTGGATGACATAAATGCACCGCTCGTGGATGCAAGGGCGTTGCAATGGCAGCCGAAGGTCGACTGCCACGGGACCTGTTATCAGCTTCTGAGGTCGGTGTTCTTGTCTTCGCACGCCACTTTCGGCTTGTCCGCTGGAAAGAATTCACCCTTCACGGCCACTTCGCTGAAATGAGTGCCCAGCTCTTTTTGAATTTTTTCGAGGGCTGCGGTGTCATTCAAATCCGCGACTTTGACCCAAAGACGTGGCAAGTTCTGGAAAAAAGCTTCGTCGATTTCGACGTCTTGGGTCAGCTCTCTTTCTGCGCGCCAGAGGCATTTGCGTTGCGTTCTTTCCGGATCCTGGGGCCAGGTTTCGGACGTTGTGAGCCAGATTTCGTAGAAATCCTCCAGCTCCTTTCGGCCCATTTTTTCTATGTTTTCTAGCGGAAGGAATGTATTCACGGCGTCACCTGTCAGCGATTGAATTCTGCAGCGCGGCGTCAAGCCAGCGCCTGCCTCACGCCGCTCGATGGCGGAGGCGTACACCTATAGGGCCAGGGTTCGGCGCAGGAGTTCCGTCGAACAGACGACGGCAGCCGATTCGTTAGCAAGGCTGAATCCTCGACACGTCGCACCACATCCTGCGACAGGTCTGGTTTATCGACACGCCCCGATCCCTGTAGGAGCCGCCGGAGGCACAACGGCCGCGATGGCGTC
>NZ_DDHJ01000018.1:193872-392397 GCF_002338065.1 Pseudomonas sp. UBA1879
CAGCGCTTTCGCGGCCGTCGTACCTCCGGCTGCTCCTACAAATCCTGCGTCAAGTCCAAGTCATCGGCGCGCCGCCCCACGTTCTGCGACACGCCTGGTCTTTCGACACGCCCCGATCCCCGTAGGAGCCGCCGGAGGCACGACGGCCGCGATGGCGTCAGGTCCGTTGCAGATGCGTCGTCAGGTACAGCGCTTTCGCGGCCGTCGTCCCTCCGGCTGCTCCTACAGATCCTGCGTCAAGCCCAAGTCATCGGTGCGCCGCCCCACATTCGGCGTCATGCCTGATTTTTCGCCCCGCCCCGATCCCCGTAGGAGCCGCCGGAGGCACGACGGCCGCGATGGCGGTCTCATGACTTACGCAGACACAGGCAGCCGCACCCTCACTTCCAGCCCGCCCCCGCGTCGCGCCCGGAGCGTCAGGCTGCCGCCATGTTCGAGCACGATGGCCCGTGCCGCAGGCAGCCCCAGCCCCACGCCGCCGGTGTGTTTGTTACGCGAGCCCTCAATGCGGAAGAACGGAGCGAAGACCTTTTCCTGATATTCCGGCGCAATGCCAGGGCCTCGATCGCTGACACGGATGTCGACGCCGCCGGTCAGGGCGCGCAGGGTCATCCCCGGTTCCACGCCGTATTTGATGGCGTTGTCCAGCAGATTGACCAACACGCGTTTGATGCCGATGGGGCGCCCGACGTAAACGAAGCGCGGCGGACTGTCGAGGGTGACGTCGATCCCGGCATCCTTGTAATCATCGACGAGTGTGTGCAGAAGTTCGGCCAGATCGAACGCCGTGGCCTGCTCCAGCCGCGCATCGTCGCGAAAGAATTCCAGCGCCGAATTGACCATCGCCTGCATTTCGTCCACGTCCCGGAATAGCCGCAGTTGCTGCTCCCGATCCTCGATGAACTCCCCGCGCAAACGCATGCGTGTCAGCGGCGCGCGCAGGTCGTGGGAAATGGCCGCGAGCATTTGCGTGCGGTCGTGAAGAAAATGCTGGATCTGCGCCTGCATTCCATTGAACGCCAGGATCGCGTCACGGATTTCCCGAGGCCCTTCAACGGCAATCGGCGGTGCCTTGAAATCCACACCAAAACGCCGCGCGCCCTTGGCGAAGCGCTCCAACGGCGTCGCCAAATGGCGTGTGGCGATCAGCGCCACCACCAAGGTTGAGGACAGAATCAACAGAAGAATGATCAGGTTGCGTGGCACCTCCGACAGCCCCCAACTGCGGTTCGGCACCGAAAACAGCACCCAGCTGTGGTCCCGCAGTTCGATCAACAGGCTGTACCGACTTTCGGCCAATTGCGGCACCCAATCCGACGGCTCATAGGCCTCGACCCTGGCGTCGGGCCGCTCCAGCAGCGTGCGCAACAACCGGCCGCCAGCACTGAAATCCGGGTTGACGACTGCGGGCATCCGGGCATCTTCATGGCGCATCAACCACTGACTGGTGAAGGCCTTGTCGCTGGCCGCGCTGGCGATCCCGGACCGTTGCGCTGTCGGTACCGAGTCGATGATCCGGGTCACCGCTGCGGCCTTTTCCAGCAGGCCGACTTCCGTCAGCGGCGGCCGGGCCCACACCCCGCCGAGCAGGCTGAACGCCCCGTTCAGCGCCAGCGACGTGAGCATTGCGGCCACGGTCGTCAGCGCGATCCAGCGCGCCACGGTGTCGCGGGGCAGCTCCAGTGTTGCCTGCACGGCGCGCAGGACGTTCATCGACTGACCACTGCGGGGGTGAACAAATACCCGACGTTGCGGACGGTGCGGATCATGGGCATGGCGGTGATTTCAGACTCCAGCTTGCGACGCAGGCGGCTGACCTGCACATCGATGCTGCGATCGAACGCGTCATGGGTTTCGCCCCGCGCCATGTCCAGCAATTGCTGGCGGGTGAGCACGCGGCGGGGGTGTTCGGCAAACACCAATAGCAGCTCGAACTCCCCGGCGGACAGCGGAATCATGACTTTTTCCGGAGAACGCAATTCCCGACGCGCCACGTCCAGTTGCCAGTCGGCGAACATCAGAACAGGCCGGGGCGCTTCATTTGCCAGGCTGCGGGGCTCTCCGGTGCGTCTCAGCACGGCGCGCACGCGGGCTAGCAACTCCCGGGCGTCGAAGGGTTTGATCAGGTAGTCGTCGGCGCCCAGCTCCAGGCCGACGATGCGATCACTCGGCTCACCCAGCGCGGTCAGCATGATCACCGCGACGTTGTGTTCTGCGCGCAAGCGCTGGCACAGCACCAGCCCGCTGTCTCCCGGAAGCATTACGTCGAGGATGATCAAATCCGGCGCACGCCGCTCGACGGCTTGCCACAGTGAAGTTCCGTCGATGGCGACCTCGACGCTGTAGCCGTGTTGCTGGAGAAATTTCTGCAGGAGGGCGAGGACTTCGAGGTCGTCGTCCACCAGGATGAGATGGCTCACGTTCGGCACGCTGTCAGGCTGCAAAATAGACGCCTATCTAAAATCATTCGGCGCGCCGCGTCATATATTTCAATCCGGCAACAAAGCGACTGACTGGCAAAAAATCGGCAATCTTCGCGCAAAAAAGCCCATGCAGCATCGCTGGCATTCCCTGTCGAGATGCTCCGCATGCCCATTCTCAAACCTGCTGTGCCGTGTAATCGATTTGTTGCCGTCAGCGTGATGGCTTTGCTTGCCAGCGGTTGTGCGACGTCCCCGTCCACTCGGCCGACCGCCTGTGAGCCGGTCGAGTACCGGATTCATGACCCGGCGCAATCGCTCAATCGGGGCATCTTCGCCTTTAACCGCACGGTCGATGACTATGCCGTGGCGCCGGTGGCTCGCGGTTATCGTCACCTGCCAGAGGTTTTCCAGAGCGGCGTGCACAACTTCATCGCCAACTTCGGTGAGCCGAAGGTCTTCATCAATGACCTGCTCCAAGGCAACGGTCGACGCTCGCTCAACACCCTCGGACGCTTCCTGATCAACACCACCGTGGGGGTGGTCGGGCTGGTCGATGTGACGGGCAAGCTGGGTATCGAGCGGCACAAGGCGGATTTCGGGCAGACCTTTGGCGTGTGGAACATCGCCGACGGCCCCATCGTCGAGTTGCCGCTGTTCGGCAGCGCCAACCTGCGTGATGCCACCGGCAAGGTGTTGAGTTTTGCGGTCGATCCGTTTGGCGACAACAGCGACACCGTGCAGGCCTTGAGCACGCTCAACACCGTCGGCGGCATCGTCGATGGCCGAGCGCGCCAGCTGCCGGCGACTGACAAGTTGCGGCAGTCGCCCGATTATTACGAGGCGCTGCGGGACACCACGGCGGCGAAACGGGCGGCTTTTGTTGAGGAGGGGCGGTCAGGCACCGTCGGAGATGGGGCGACCGAATGCTCCGCGTTCAATAACGATTGATCCGGTGCTGACCGGAGGCGCCGTCCGAGCTGTCAATCCGGATCTGCCGAGCCTTGGCCGGGTCCGGCATGTGGTGCAGCAGGAAGACGATCAACAGCCCGTTTTCGAACGTCGCGCCCTGGACCTCGATGTGGTCCGCGAGGTGAAACACCATGCGAAACGCACCGTGGGCAATGCCTTGATGTAAATACGAGGCGCCCGCATCCATGTAGCGCTCGCCGCCGCAGACCGTGAGCACGCTTTTTTCCAGTTGAAGGTCGAGGTCGTCGGCGCACAGCCCGGCGGCGGCAATGACGATCCGGTAATGATCGTCGCCGTAGCGCTCGACATTGTGAGGCGGGTAGCCCGAGGCTGTTTCGCTGTGAAGGGTTGACTCGAAGACATCGTTGAAACGATCGAATCCCACCGATTGGCGGAACAGCGGGGCCAGTGAACTTGCAATGGCCATGTCCAACTCTCCTGAATGCTTGGATGATCACGACGTTGATCGCGATCTGGATTCGCACACTAAGAGTTGAGCTCACTGGCCGGAAAATACAAGTCAGCCCAACAAACCCCCGGGCGATAGGGCGCGTGCACGATTACAAAACGTTCGGGGGCGAGTGTTTGGCACAAAACCGTGATGGCGTCGGCACCACACGGTCTGGCCGATTCAAAACAGTCCCTGTAGGAGCCGCCGGAGGTACGACGGCCGCGAAGCGGTGCCTCAGCGAGTGATTAACCGCCTGAAAGATCGCGTTCGCGGCCGTCGCAGGCTCCGGCGGCTCCTACAGCGTTCGGGGCGGTTCGCAGGTGGGTGTTTGGCACAAAACCGCGATGGCGCTCGGCACCACCCGGTGTGGCTGATTCAGCGCAGTTTCTGTAGGAGCCGCCGGAGGTACGACGGCCGCGAAGCGGTGTGTCAGGCAACGCGTCTTTCGCTGGTTTACCACCTACGTGCCTTCGACGTCGCCTTGGTTAGCGCGATTTACAGCTACCATCCTCGGCCAACCGGGCTGCTCGAGTAAGGCCATCAAGCCATCGGAGTGTGTGCGTCCTCGAAAATCGCGAGCATGTCCAGGACGGTACTTTCCAGATAACGACCCGCCCGATAGTCCGCCTTTACGGCATCGCCGCCCTTCACCACACTCTGCGGGCTTTCCACGAAGCGGCCCAGCGGCTGAAATGCTTCATCGAGCACCAGCACGAACGGGATTGAAATGCGCTCCAGGCCCAGCCGATCCTTGAGTGCATGCTCCGCACGACTTTTGGTAATCACCGACAGCTCGATGGTCGGCTGTGTGCGCCGCAGGTAATCCGTGACGGTGAGGTTGATCTGGCAGTCCGGGCACCACATTTCGCCTGCCGCCAGCAGATGAAAGCGGCCTCGCACGGCACGCAGCCGCTCAAGGGTGGCAGAGCTGATGGCATCCGTGTCCGCGAGCTGCCGCTGAATGCGCCGAACCGTGTCGACTTCTGCGGGCAGGCCGCGGGCGACGAAGGTTTCGAAGGCTTCACCGATGCCAAAAAGGTCCTGGTATGAGGTCATGAGGGGGCTCGCTGTCAATTTCCGATGAGGCATCCCAGCAGAAATGCCGCCACCCTGCAATCCTGGCAGGCCAGGCCGGGGCAGGCCGACCGGTTACCGCCGCGCGTTGGGTTTCACGATCTTCAAGCGCGCAATCGCGAGGGTGTGCAGGTATTGCCGCACGGCATCGTGGTGCTCAGTGCTGACGTGATAACTGTCCAGCAGGCCCAGCAGATACCCCTCTGCCATACCGTGATACCGCGACACGCTTTCGCGGGTGTCGCTGGTTTTCAGCCTGATGATCAACGCATCGATCCGCGCCCGGTGTTCATGGGACAACCAGCCGTCCTGCGGCGGCGATCCTGCTTCGTCCAGCGGCGTTGCATCGGTACTCATTGAACCTCCAAGGGGCTGGTCATCATGTCGCCCGGTGTCGATCACCCTACCTGCTTTGCCAGGGTGACAGGCAGCGAAATCGAGCAACTCGATCAATCCGGATCAGCGTGCCCGCTGCATGTCCTGCTGCTTTTTAAACGCCCTGACATGATCGATCAACGCCCTCAATTTCGGCGCCAGGTTGTGCCGATTCGGGTAGTAGAGGTGAAAACCGGGAAAGGGCGTCAAATACTCATCCAGCACTGTCACCAACTCCCCGCGCTCGATATACGGCCGGAACGTGTCTTCGATGCCGAAGGTAATTCCGCCACCCGCCAATGCCGTGCGCACCATCAACAGCATGTCGTTGGTGGTGACCTGTGGCGCAACCGCCACAGCGAACCCGCGGCCTTGCTCGGTGAATTCCCAGCGCCACGGCGCGACCTCCGGGGCGGGGCGCCAGCCGATGCAACGATGGACAGCGAGGTCACGGGGATGCTGCGGCCTCCCGTGCCGCGCAAGGTACGCCGGGCTGGCGACAGCGACTTCGCGCTGCTCACCGGTTACCGGAATGGCGATCATGTCCTGCTCGATCACTTCGCCCAAACGCACGCCAGCGTCGAACCCGCGTTCGACAATATCAAATTCCTCATCGGTGACCGTCACGTCCAGGGTTACCTGAGGAAACGCCTCGACGAAGCTGGCAATCAATGGGCCGTCGAGAAACCGTTCGGCGATTGACGTCACGGCCACCCTCAACACGCCGCGCGGCGGGCCTTGCAATGCTGCGCTGTCGAGTGCCACGGCCATCGCTGACAGCGCGTCTGCAGTCTGCCGATGCAGGGTTTCACCCGCGTCGGTCAGTCGCACATGGCGGGTAGAGCGGTGGACCAGAGAGACCCCGAGGCTGTCCTCGAGCCTGCGAATGCTTTGGCTCACCGCCGAGCGAGTGACACCCAGGTGATCCGCCGCTGCTCGAAAATTGTGCCAGTGCGCGACAGCGGCGAAGACCTTCAGAAGGTTGAGATCAATGTCCATTGGTAAGTGGCGCTAACGTGTTCAGTCAGGAGAAGGGGAGTTATCGCGACAATGCGTGAGAGGTAGGGTAGGCGTCAACCTCACTCACACGAGACCCTGAATATGAATACGAACATCGACAAAGTCGTACTGATCACGGGCGCCTCCAGCGGTATCGGCGAAGGCATTGCCCGCGTGCTGGGTGCCGCCGGCGCCACCCTGATGCTGGGCGCGCGACGCCTCGATCGCTTGCAAACCCTCGTTGACGAGATTAACGCGGCGGGCGGGAAGGCCGAGTGCCGTCGGCTTGACGTGACGGACGCAACGGATGTCACGGCGTTCGCCCAGGAGGCCCGGACGCGTTGGGGCAGGGTCGACGTCATCATCAACAACGCCGGGATCATGCCGCTGTCGCCCATGGCTTCGATGAAAACCGAGGAGTGGGATCGCATGGTCGACGTCAACATCAAGGGCGTGTTGCATGGCATTGCGGCGGTGTTGCCCGAATTCACCCGGCGCGGCTCCGGCCATGTCATCAACATTGCGTCGGTCGGCGCGCTGAGCGTCGTGCCCACGGCGGCGGTGTACTGCGCGACCAAATACGCTGTGCGTGCCATTTCTGACGGCTTGCGTCAGGAAAGTCCGGATATTCGGGTCACCTGCATCCACCCCGGTGTCGTGGAAAGTGAACTGGCGTCGACCGTCACCGATGACACCGCCAAGTCCGCGATGGAGACTTATCGGGCCATTGCCTTGCAGCCCGAAGCGATCGGTAGGGCGGTGCGCTACGTTATCGAGCAGCCGGATGACGTTGATGTCAACGAAATCGTGGTGCGGCCGACGCGGACGGTTCAATGATCGCGAGCGTGACCGGATGTGGCGATGTCCTGCTGCGCCGAGCCCAACAACCACTGGCGAAACACCTCTGCGCACGGTGACAGCGTGCGGTGTTTCACAGAGGCCAAAAACTCGCCAAAGCGGGTGACGCATTGCAAATCCGTCACCCGCTGCAATTCACCTTTGGCGACCGCCTCATCCCCCATGAAGCTCCACGCCAGGCCGATGCCCATGCCCTGCTGCACGGCGCGGAAGGCCAGGGTCAGTTGGTTGAACACCGGCGCGTTGTCAGGCGGGGTGTAGTCATGGTCGAGCAACTGAAACCATTGCTGCCAGTCCATGCAACGCCAGGCGGAAGTGTCGATCTGCACAAGGTTGGCCCGGGCGAGGTCTTCCAGCGTGTCGATGCCGGACACATCGTAGGCAGCGTGAGCGACCGGGTAGACGATTTCCGGGAGCAGGAAGTCGCTGTCGAGCGAGGCCCACTCGCCGTCGCCGTAGAGGATGCCCAGGTCGAAGTCGTTGAGGCTGGCGTCGTCGATTTCGTTGATCGCGTGAACGTGCACGGCGATGTCGGGATAGGCCTTGTTGAATTCGATGAGTTTGGGAAACAGCCAGAACTGCGCCAGCGCATGGGTCGCCAGCACTGACACAGCGTTGGTCTGGTGGACGTTACGAATGCGCGTGACGCTCTGGTACAGGCTTGCCAGCATCACGTTGACCGTCATCAGCAGTTCCTCCCCCGCGCGAGTCAGTGCCACACCCCGAGGTTTGCGCTCGAACACTGGCACGCCGATGCAGACTTCCAATTGGCGCATCTGTTTGCTCACGGCGCTTTGCGTCAGGAACAGCTCGAACGCCGCATGGGTGAAGCTGGCGTGTCGCCCCACGGCTTCGAAGGTGATCAGCGTTTCCAGCGGCGGAAGGTTGCGCAGGTAGCGGTTGATGGCGGTTGTCCTCAAGGCTTGTTCAGGGCATGACATTCCGCTGGGGAATGCATCGCCGATTTTTTATCGCATGTGCGCAGTATCGTCCCTCGATAGAATTTCGCCAAACTGCCTGCCGAGTCGGAATGATGAACAGTGGAATCGTCTACGCGCTGCTGGCCGGGGCCATCTGGGCCGGGGTCATCGTTGGGCCATCGCTGTTGCCCGAGTTCAATGCGGTGTTGATCAGCAGCGCACGCTTTGCCCTGTACGGCCTGTTTTCCCTGCTGGTGGCCTTGCCATTCGCCCGCCGGCTGTTCGCCCGGCTTAGCCGTAGCGACACGCTGCTGTTGCTGCGCCTGTCACTGACCGGCAACGTGTTGAACTACGCGTTGCTGGGCGCCGCGATCCAGCTCAGTGGGGTCACGGCCGCTGCGTTAATCAACGGCATGCTCCCCATCGCGATCACCTTTCAAGGGCGCAACGACACCGGCTCGTTGCCGATCAACAAACTCAAGTTGCCGCTGCTGATGGTATTCCTCGGTATCGTATCGATCTGCATCGAACGCGCCGTGCAGACGGCCTCGGACGTGCCACTGACCTCGCAGTTGCTCGGCATCGCCTGTGGGCTGTGCGGCGTGGTGAGTTGGTCGTGGTTCGCGACGCATAACAGCCGTTACCTCAAGCAAAGCGCGTTCAACAGCCACGAATGGTCGACGCTGCTGGGCATCATGACGGGGGGCGTGGCCGTGGTGTTCGGGGCGGCAGCGTTGTTGCTGTTCCCTAACCTGATTCCCAGCGGCATCGAGCCCGGTCGCTGGATGACGTTTTTCTGGGTCAGCCTGTTCCTGGCGTTGTGTGGGTCGTGGCTCGCCAACGGCCTGTGGAACGCGTGTTCCCGGCGCATGGCTGCGTCGCTCAGCGGCCAGATGATCGTTTTTGAAACGGTGTTCGCCTGCCTCTATGGCTTCATCTATACCCGGCACTTTCCCGGGGTGGTCGAACTGGCCTCGATCGTTCTGCTGGTGGGCGGAGTGCTCTGGTCGGCGCGGCGGCATCAGGTGCCGGGGGTGAAGCTGGATCAGCCCAGTTGCTGATCCGCGTCGTCGATGGGTGGGGTGGCGTCGACCTGAGCTGTGGCATAGCGCCCTGGTGGCAGGCCGACATGGCGGGTGAACGCGACGCCAAACGAACTGACCGAGCTGTAACCGACCCGCTCGGCGATTTCGCTGATTGCCAGATCTCGCTGGCGCAGCATCTGTTTGGCCAGCGCCATGCGCCAGTTCAGCAGGTATTCCATGGGCGGCACGCCCACCGCGCGACCGAAACCCTCGAAAAACGTCGAGCGCGACATGCCTGCCGCACCCGCCAGTTGCGCGACGGACCAGGACGCAGCAGGGCGCTCATGAATGCGACGCAGAGCCTGGGACAATTTGGGGTCGGACAACCCGCGTAGCAGTCCTGGCGATGCCGCTGTCGAACCGTTCGAACGCAGCGCTTCGATCAACAGCACCTCCAGCAGGCGCGCCATGACCATCTCGCGGGCCGGTCGCTGGGTACGGGACTCATCGCCCACTAACTGCACCAGCATCGCCAGCCGCTGCTCGCCACGCACATGCACCCATCGCGGCAACAACGAGACCAGCAAGGCTGCGTCCGGCGAGCCGAACACGCAATGGCCCACCATCAGCCGAGTGCTTACCTCAGCGTTCGGATCGCCGAGCCGGACGCCGCCGGTGATCGGCGCGACCATCGTGTCGCGGATGTCGTGATCGAGGGCCGGTTCGCGGTCCATGCTGGAGGCAGCGAAGCACTGAGCGGCGGGGATCAGCACGAAGTCGCCTTCGCGCAGGACCAGCCCTTCGCTGCCATTCGGGCCATCGATGGCCAGCCGGCAGGCACCTTCGAGTACCACGAAATAAAACGGTTGACCGGTGTCGGCGCGCCTGACGGCCCAGGGCGCCGATGCGATGACGTGTTTAGAGAAAGGCGCTGTGGGGTGCAGCAAGCTGACGACTTCAGCCAGTGGATCGACCATTCCGGACGCTCGCGACAAATTAAAGGACAACGGAGTGTAGTTCGTCTGGCATCAGGGCTCTATCGTTGGGTGGTCATTCACTCGGAGGAATTTCACATGGCTGACCTGCCTACTGTGTTGATCACTGGCTGCTCGTCGGGCTTCGGCCTGGACACCGCACATTTCTTTCTCGAAAAAGGCTGGAAGGTGATTGCGACCATGCGCACCCCGCGTACGGATCAGCTGCCGACCTCGGATAACCTGCACGTACTGGCCCTCGACGTGACCGACGCCGACAGCATCGCCCGCTGCATCGAGGCGGCCGGGCCGATCGATGCGCTGGTCAACAACGCCGGCATCGGTTTGCTGGCGCCTGTAGAAGGCCTGGATCTGGCCAGTGCGCGCGAGATCTTTGAGACCAACACCCTCGGCACCATCGCCATGACCCAGGCCGTGCTGCCTCAGTTTCGCGAGCGGAGGGGCGGTGTGGTGGTCAACGTGACGTCCACTGTGACGCTGAAATCCCTGCCGCTGCTGTCGGTCTACACCGCGAGCAAGGCAGCGGTGAACGCCTTCACCGAATCGTTGGCGCTGGAGCTGGAACCGTTCGATGTGCGTGTGCGTCTGGTGTTGCCGGGCCGGGCACCGGACACCGCGTTCGGCGACAACGCGCGGCGCCTGATGGCCGCGCCCATTCCGCAGGCCTATGTCGATTTTCGCGATCAGGTGTTTGCCAGCGTGGGCGCCACCGACTCACCGCTGACTCACGCGCGGGACGTCGCCGAGGCCGTCTGGCAGGCCGTGACCGATCCTGCCGCGCCGATGCGCCTTGCGGCGGGCGCCGATGCCGTGGCCCTCAGCGAATCGCTGTCGCACCCTTGATCCGCGCAGTGTTCAGGCGTTCTCGTTGCCCGGTCGGGTAAACGAAAACCGATCAATGTCCTCACGCCGCTGCCAGCCCTGGCCGTGCCAGTAGCGGGCAGCGGCGTCGTTGGTTTTCAGCACGTCCAGATGGCATTTGCCGATGCCCAATGCCTCGAGGCAGGACAGGCAACGCTGCACCAGCGATTGGGCAATGCCTTGGCGGCGATATTCGGGCAACACCAGCAGGTGCTGCAAATAGCCGCGTCGCCCGTCGTGCCCGCACATGACGCAGCCGATCAGCTTGCCATCCGCTTGCGCGACGAAGCTCATGCCGGAGTTGCGCTGCAGGTAGCGGGCGGTCGCTTCGCGGGAGTCGGCATCGCGGATCGAAATGCCTGGGGTGGCATTCATCAGGGCCAGGACGGCATCGTAATCGTCCATCGTCATTACACGGATCGTGATCATGGGCAGGGCTGTCTGCGGTGGAAACCGGGCAGGGTAGCAGACCGGCGCCACCTCGCTGTGACACGCGTCGGGGCGTTGACAGAGAATTTCTATCAGCAACGAATGTTGCGGCTATTAGAACTCTCACAGAACAGAGCTATCTTTGATCTGGCGTCGGCACGCGTTCGGCGCTCACCCTGATAAGGCGATAAGAAAAAGCACCCCGGTGCTGCTGAGTTCACTCATCGCTGCCAGGCCGACACGGACCGTATGGCAGGATGACCACGATCAAAGGTAGATCAACCATGGCAACCGAATCGAAATGCCCCTTTAACCATGCGGCCGGTGGCGGCACCACGAACCGCGACTGGTGGCCCAACCAGCTGAACCTCAAGATCCTTCACCAACATTCGTCCCTGTCAGACCCTATGGGCGAGGGGTTCGACTACGCCAAAGAATTCAAGAGCCTGGACTTCGACGCCGTCAAACAAGACCTGCTCGCGGTGATGACGAATTCTCAGGACTGGTGGCCTGCCGACTTCGGTCACTACGGTCCGCTGTTCGTGCGCATGGCCTGGCACAGCGCGGGCACCTACCGCACCGCAGACGGCCGAGGCGGCGCAGGGGCCGGGCAACAACGTTTCGCCCCCCTCAACAGCTGGCCGGATAACGTCAGCCTGGACAAGGCGCGGCGTTTGATCTGGCCGGTAAAACAGAAGTACGGACGCAAGATTTCCTGGGCCGACCTGATCGTGCTCACCGGCAACGTGGCGCTGGAATCCATGGGCTTCAAGACCTTCGGTTTCTCCGGGGGGCGGCCAGACGTCTGGGAACCGGATGAGGACGTGTACTGGGGGGCTGAAACTACTTGGCTGGGCGGTGAAGAACGCTACGGCGCGCACAAGGCGATGGAGCAACCGGGGCAGGGCGATCTGGTGGCCGAACCGGCCAAACACGGCGAAGAAAAAAGCCGTACGGCTCAAGGCGAACGCAACCTGGAGAACCCGTTGGCGGCTGTGCAAATGGGCCTGATCTACGTCAACCCGGAAGGCCCGGACGGTAACCCGGATCCTGCGGCCTCTGCGAAAGACATACGCGAAACCTTCGGCCGCATGGCCATGAACGATGAAGAAACCGTGGCGTTGATCGCGGGCGGTCATGCGTTCGGCAAGACCCACGGCGCCGGGCCTGCCGACAATGTTGGTCCGGAGCCTGAAGCGGCGGGCCTGGAAGAGCAGGGCCTGGGCTGGCGCAATACATTCGGCACCGGTAAAGGCGGCGACACCATCACCAGCGGCCTGGAGGTGACCTGGACTTCGACCCCGACAAAGTGGAGCAACGAGTACCTGGAAAACCTGTTCAACTTCGAATGGGAACTGACCAAAAGCCCGGCGGGCGCCCACCAGTGGAGGCCCGCGGGAGGCGCTGGCGCGAACACCATTCCTCACGCCCACGACCCGAGCAAGCGTCAGGAACCGCGCATGCTGACCTCGGACCTGGCCCTGCGCTTCGACCCTGAGTACGAAAAAATTGCCCGGCGCTTCAAGGAAAACCCCGACCAGCTCGCCGACGCCTTTGCCCGCGCCTGGTTCAAACTGACCCACCGCGACATGGGCCCGCTGGCCCGTTATCTCGGCCCGGAAACCCCGACCGAAGAACTGCTGTGGCAGGATCCGCTGCCCGACGTCAGCCATCCGCTGATCAGTGCTGATGACGTGACGGCCCTGAAAAGCAAAATCCTCGACTCGGGGCTGAGCGTCTCGCAACTGGTGTCCACCGCATGGGCGGCGGCCTCGACCTTCCGGGGTTCCGACAAGCGCGGCGGGGCTAACGGCGGGCGTCTGCGTCTGGCACCGCAGAAGGACTGGGCTGCCAATCAGCCGCAACAACTGGCCAAGGTGTTGCAGGTGCTTGAGCAGATTCAGGGCCAGTTCAACGGCGGCGCGTCAACCAGCAAGGTGTCGCTGGCCGACCTGATCATCATCGCCGGGAACGCGGGGGTCGAAAAAGCAGCGCAAGACGCCGGGCAAACGGTGACCGTGCCCTTCGCGCCAGGCCGCGTCGATGCGTCGCAAGAACAGACGGACGTCGAGTCGTTCGGTTTCCTCGAACCGATCGCCGACGGCTTCCGCAATTACCTCAAGCAGCCATACAAGGTGTCCGCCGAGAAACTGCTGGTAGACAAGGCGCAACTGCTGACCCTGACCGCGCCGGAAATGACCGTGTTGCTGGGCGGCTTGAGGGTGTTGGGCAATAACGTCGGCGAGAGTTCGCATGGCGTGTTCACGAGCCGTCCAGGCGTGCTGACCAACGACTTCTTCAAAAACCTGCTGGACATGAGCGTGGAATGGAAACCCACCTCGGGCAGCAACGAGACGTTCGAGGCCCGAGACCGCAAGACCGGCGAGGTGAAGTGGACCGGCACGCGAGTCGATCTGGTGTTTGGCTCCCATGCGCAGCTGCGGGCCATTGCCGAGGTCTATGGCAGCGCCGATGCCCATGAAAAGTTCGTCAAGGACTTCGTGGCGGCGTGGACCAAAGTGACCAATCTGGACCGTTTCGACCTCGTCTGATCGGTCTTCCATTCACTCGACAACGCCTCCTTCATGGGGGCGTTTTCATGTCGCGTCCGGAGTTGTGAAGACTTGGATCGCAGGTTGTTGGATCGACGCATGTCCGGCGATTCGGGGCTGATCACGTCTTTCGAGCTCAACGCTAATCCTCTGTAGGAGACGCCGGAGGCACGACGGCTGCGAAGCGGTGGATCAGATATTTCAGCTCGAACTGACCCACCGCGATCGCGGCCGTCGTGCCTCCGGCTGCTCCTACCGGTTTTGTGTTGGCCGCCGGTTATCGGGTCGACGCAGGTTCTAGCGAATCTGAGCCGATCCCGATCCACAACACATGACTCGTAGGAGACGCCGGAGGAACGACGGCCGCGAAGCGGTGGATCAGATATCTCAGCTCCAACTGCCCCACCGCGATCGCGGCCGTCGTGCCTCCGGCTGCTCCTACAGGTTTTGTGTTGGTCGTCCGGATAAGCACCGATCCGCTAAACGAAGGCGCAAGCGCAAGCAAGCCAGGCCTCTGGCCCTTCCGCCAGCAGCTGCATCTGATCCGTATTTTTCTCCAATAACTGACGCTGTACTGAAACAGTTGCTCGGCTCAAACTGCTCACCATTCCCAGCCACTCCATTCAGGCTGGTGTAAGCGGTCAAGCGAAGGTTGATCGCCTGTATCGCACACATCGAGAGGTGATACCCATGGGCAAGATGACGCTGTTTTTGCTGGGCTTCCTGGCGCTGACCCTTTCCATCGGCTTGCTGGCAACGATTCCGCCGGGTTGATCGACGGTCGCCTTCGTGCCGCCACGGGCGGGTTTTAAGGAAGCAGTCATACCGCATCACCAAGAGCGCCTCAGGGCGCTCTTGGGCGTTTGGGATGGCCGCTACGCCACTTCGATATCCAACCGCTTCAACCTCGACGCCAGCGTCATTGGCTTCGCTCCCGGCCATTCTGCCGCGCCGCCGTTGCTGAACGAATTGCCTTGTACTGCCTTTAGTGCGGCCTGCATGTTGTTGTGCGTGAGTGACTGCGCAGCCAGGGCTGTATTTCCTCGGATTGCCGTGGCTGTACAGCTGGGGCCAAGCCGTTTCCCCGGTCAGCGCGTGATGAGGTATAGGGGCTGACGCCTATTCTCGACGCCGTTCAGGCTGCGAGACGCCGCGCGGTAGGTAGCGCCAGATAATGGGTAGGAGTGAGCTTGCTCGCGAGGCGTTTTATCAGACGCCCTGAGGTTGTCTCGGCAAATGCATCGCGAGCAAGCTCACTCCTACAGCGATCGGTAATAGTCGTCACGTCGTGATCCAGACGCCGCTCATCTGGCATCCTCGCCACTCACCCTTGACGAGCACATGTAACGGAATAATACTTCGCCCGTATTCATATAGATGACTACATAACTACAACAGCGAAGCGCCGCCATGAACCGTCTTTCCAGCGATGTCCGCCTGCCGCTTTACCAACGTCTGCGTGATCAATTGGCTGAGCAGATCGCCAATAACCGCTGGCGTCCCGGGGAGGCAATTCCCACCGAAGCGGCCCTGTCGAGCGAGTATTGCCTGTCCACCGGCACGGTGCGCAAGGCCATCGACATGCTCGTCAGCGAAAACATTCTTGAACGCCAACAGGGGCGGGGCACGTTCATTCGGCGCCCGCAGTTCCAATCGTCGCTGTTCCGGTTCTTCCGCTTCCAGAGCGTGTCCGGCGAGCGTCAGGTGCCAGAGAGCCGCATCCTCTCCATCGAACCGGTGAACGCGCCGTCCGCCGTGTCGCAAGCGTTGGGCCTGCCACTGGACGCTCCGGTGATCCGCATGATTCGCCTGCGCTTGCTGGACGCGCAACCGGTGCTCGCTGAAGAAATCTGGCTGCCGCAAGTGCAGTTCCAAGTGTTGCTCGACACCGATATCAGCCGTCACGGCCCTTTGCTGTACCCGATCTATGAAGCGTTGTGCGGGCAAGTCGTGGCCTATGCCGAAGAAACCCTGACCGCCGAGGCTGTCGGCGACGTGCATGGCCGAATGCTGCAAGTGCCGGCCGGCAGTCCGGTGGTGGTCATCGAGCGCCTGGCCCGCAATTACGCAGGGCAACCGCTGGAATGGCGCCGTTCACGGGGGCACGCCAGCCATTTTCGTTACAGCGTTGATATCCGCTGATGATTCCACCCCGCCTGTAGGAGCGCGCTTGCCCGCGATCAGGCCTTGCCAGACACCGCTGTCGCGTCTGGACGAACGCCATCGCGGGCCCGCGCGCTCCCATAGGAGCACGCATCAAGCCCGCCAACGAGAGCGGGCTTTATAACCACTGCCGCTTCACCTTCATAAGGACAAGAACCATGTTCAACTGGTATCGCCACGTCACTCCTCGGGAGCGCAAAACATTCTGGGCCTGTTTTGGCGGATGGTCGCTGGATGCCCTCGAAGTGCAGATGTTCGGTCTGGCCATCCCGGCATTGATCGCGGCCTTCGCCCTGAGCAAAGGCGACGCGGGCCTGATCAGCGGCGTGACCCTGGTGACCTCGGCGCTGGGCGGCTGGGTCGGCGGCACGCTGTCGGACCGTTACGGTCGGGTGCGTACCCTGCAATGGATGATCCTCTGGTTTTCGTTCTTCACCTTTCTTTCGGCGTTCGTCACCGGGTTCAGTTCGCTGCTGGTAGTGAAGGCCTTGCAAGGTTTCGGCATCGGTGGCGAGTGGGCCGCAGGCGCGGTGCTGATGGCCGAAACCATCAACCCGAAATACCGTGGCAAGGTCATGGGCACAGTGCAGAGCGCATGGGCCGTGGGCTGGGGTTTGGCCGTGGGCGTGTTCGCGCTGATTTATTCGTTCGTGCCGGCCGATATCGCCTGGCGCGTGATGTTTCTGGTGGGCCTGCTGCCGTCGCTGCTGATCATCTGGGTCCGTCGCAATGTCGAAGAGCCCGACAGCTTCCAGCGTCTGCAGAAAGAAAACGCCATTCCACAGAGTTTTTTCAAGTCCCTGGCGGGGATTTTTCGTCCCGAGCTGATTCGCGTGACCCTGCTCGGTGGTCTGCTCGGCCTTGGCGCCCACGGCGGTTACCACGCGGTCATGACCTGGCTGCCGACCTTCCTCAAAACCGAGCGCAACCTTTCAGTGCTGAACTCCGGCGGCTACCTGGCCGTGATCATCGTCGCCTTCTGGTGCGGCTGCGTGGCCAGCGGTTTCCTGATCGACCGCATTGGCCGGCGCATGAACATCGTGCTGTTTGCACTGTGCTGCGTGATCACTGTGCAGTGCTACGTGTTTCTGCCGCTGACCAATACCGAAATGCTGTTCCTGGGCTTCCCGCTGGGCTTCTTCGCCGCCGGTATTCCGGCCAGCCTCGGCGCGCTGTTCAACGAGTTGTACCCGGCTGACGTGCGAGGGGCCGGGGTAGGCTTCTGCTACAACTTCGGGCGCGTCCTGTCGTCCGTGTTTCCGTTTCTGGTCGGCCACATGAGCGAGTCGATGTCCCTGGGTTCGGCCATCGGGATCGACGCCGGTATTGCCTACGGCGTCGCGGTCGTGGCGGCGCTGTGCCTGCCGGAAACCCGAGGCCGCTCCCTCGAAGCCAGCGCCGCCGCTGCGCAGGGTTCGGCACCCCGCAACGACGCCGCCCGCGCCTGACGTTTGTTCCTGAGCGGTGACCGGGTTTCAAACGCTCGGCACCGTTTTTCACTTCGATAGATGAGACCCATGTCCGATACCTTTCCCGCGCCGATGCTTGGCATCGACGGTCACGCACACGTATTCAGCAGGGAGCTGGATCTGACATCGGCACGACGCTATTCACCCGACTACGACGCCACATTGGCGATGTATCAACGCACCTTGCACGCCCACGGCCTGAGCCACGGCGTGCTGGTGCAGCCGAGCTTTCTCGGCACCGACAATCGCTACCTGCTGGACGCCCTGAAGCAGGCGCCGAACCAGTTGCGCGGCGTTGCGGTGGTCGAGCGCGACATCCCCCGCGCCGAGCTGGATGACATGGACCGGCGGGGCGTGGTCGGCATTCGCCTGAACCTGATGGGCAAGGCGCTGCCGGATTTTTCCGATCCGGCATGGAAGGTGTTGTTCGGGCATGTGGCCGAACTGGACTGGCACGTCGAGCTGCACCGCCATGTACCGGACCTGCCGGGGTTGGTCCGGGCCTTGATGCCGTTCGGGGTGAAGATCGTCATTGATCACTTTGGCCGTCCCGACGCGCGTCTGGGCCTCGATCAGCCGGGCTTTCGTGAGCTGCTTGAGCTAGGGCTTGGCGGTCAGGTGTGGATGAAGGTCTCGGGCGTCTATCGCCTCGAGGGTAACCCGCAGGAAAACCTCGACTTCGCCCGAAAAGCCTTGCCGCTGCTGGTGCAGAGCTTCGGTCCGCAGCGGCTGGTGTGGGGCAGCGACTGGCCCCACACCCAGCATGAACAGCAGATCAGCTACGCCACCGTGGTCGAACAGCTGCAATCATTGGACTGCTCGCCGCAGGTGATGCGCTCGCTGCTGATCGAAGCGCCGCGGCTGTTGTTCAATTTTGCGGAAGTAGAAGCCTGAGCGATAACAGCGGCTATAGCGACAGCACAGTAAACGCTACGTTGTTTGGCATTCCGCTGTCGCTGCCGTCGTGCCTCCGGCGTCTCCTACAAGGTGTGTGTTGAATCATTCCACCGTGTGGTGTCCAGCGCCGTCGCGGTTTCGTGCGAAACACGCATCTGCGAATCGCGCCTGAATCTGTAGGAGCCGCCGGAGGCACGACGGCCGCGATGGCGATCTTTCAGGTGGTCAGTCACTCGATGATGCACCGCTGTCGCTGCCGTCGTGCCTCCGGCGTCTCCTACAAAAAACTGGGTTGAATCAGTCTTTCTAGGTAGCGTCGAGCGCCGTCGCGGTCGTGCCAAACACCTACCTGCGAATCGCCCCTGAATCTGTAGGAGCCGCCGGAGGCACGACGGCCGCGATGGCGATCTTTCGGGTGGTCAGTCACTTGATGATGCACCGCTGTCGCTGCCGTCGTGCCTCCGGCGTCTCCTACAAAAACTGGGTTGAATCAGTCTCTCCAGGTAGCGTCGAGCGCCGTCGCGGTTTCGTGCCAAACACGCATCTGCGAAACACCCAAAAAAAAACCCGTAGGTGCCGCCGGAGGCACGACGGCCGCGATGAGGTTTGCACGCCTGGCACCCGCCTCCTGATTCACCCCAACGCCATCACCTGTCGACACTCCAGCACCAGGCTTGCGCCGCCGGAGGGGCTGTTGCCGATGCGCAGTTTGAAGCCGTGGAGGTTGACGATGGCGGCGACGATGGACAGACCGAGACCGAAGCCGCTGCTGGGGTTGCCGGTTTCGCTGCGGTAGAAGCGTTTGAACACCGCTTCGCGTTCGGCGTCGGGGATGCCAGGGCCGGTGTCCTGCACTTCGATGAAGGTGGTGTCGCCCTCGGGCCGTGCAATCAGCAGCACCTGGCCGCCCGCCGGGGTGAATTTGAGTGAGTTGCTGAGCAGGTTCGACAGCGCTTCGAACAGCAGTGCCCGGTCGCCTATCAGCGGCGGCAAGTGTTCAGGCACTTTCAGGTGCAGTGACACGCCGCCTTCCTCGGCCAGCGGCAGGTAAAAGTCGAACAGCTCGTGCAGCAGCGGCACCGGGTCGAGTGGGCCGAAGGCCGCGCGGCGTTGGTGGTCTTCCAGTTCGGAAATGCGCAACAAGCCACGGAAACGGGCCATCAAGGTATCCGCGTCGGCAATCACTTGCGCCATCTGCTCGCCTTGAGGCGAGTGTTCCGGGGATTGCTGTTGAATACGGTAAAGCTGCGCCCGCAGGCGGGTCAGCGGGGTGCGCAGGTCGTGGGCGATGTTGTCGCACACGCCTTTGACCTCGTTCATCAGGCGCTCGATACGGTCGAGCATGGCGTTGACGATATCCGCCAGCATGTCGATTTCGTCCCGGCGGTCCGACACCGGCAGGCGCTTGGTCAGGTCACCGATGACGATGGCTTCGGCGCTGGCCTGGATCGCGCCGATGCGCCGCAGCGGGCGACGACGCAGCAGGTGCCAGCCGAAGGCGCCGGGAATGATGGTCAGCGACACGCCCCAGAGCAGCGCGCGAAGGATGAGCGTGGTCACGGCGAACAGCGAGCCGTTGTCGCGCACCAGCACCAGCCAGCGATCGTCCATCGTATGAATGGCCACGGCATCGCAGCTGGCGCGAGGCAAATTGGGGTCATCGGAGTCGATGCAGGTGTCCAGCTCCTGGATTTCCCCGGTCAGCTTGAGGCCGTCGGGAATCTCGCGAATCGGCCCCGCAATCGGCTTGAGGTCTTTGTCGAAGAGCCCGTAGGCATCGACGGTACGAATGTCGAATCGCTCGCTGGTGTGCAACGCGTCGTCCAGCTGGGCGCCTTCGAAGCGCGAAAACAGTTGCTGGCGCTGCATAAGCGAGTGGCGGGCAAGGTTATTCAGGTAACTGGTGACTTCCCAGTACAGCACCCCCATGAGGATGCTGCTCCAGGCCACGAACAGAAAACTGTAAAGCGCCAGCAGCCGGCTGCTGGAGGAGCGCCAGCCCTTAGACGGGTTCGGCAATGACATAACCTGAGCCTCGAACGGTACGTATCAGCGGCGTCAGGGTAGGGGGATCGATTTTCTTGCGCAAGCGACCGATGTGCACATCGATGAGGTTGGTGCCGGGGTCGAAGTGATAGCCCCAGACTTCTTCGAAAATCATCATGCGGGTGATGATTTGCCCGCTGTTGCGCATCAGAAATTCCAGCAGTTTGTATTCGGTCGGCAGCAGGTTCAGCGGCTGCCCGGCACGGCTGGCTTCACGGGTGATCAGGTTCAGCTCCAGATCACCCACCTTGAGCATGGTTTCAGCTTGGGTGACCGGGTTGCTGCGGCGCAGCAGCACCTCGACGCGCGCGGCCATTTCATCCGAGGCGAAGGGTTTGGACAGGTAATCATCACCCCCGGCGCGCAAGCCGCGAACGCGCTCGTCGACATCGGACAGGGCGCTGATCATCAGAATCGGCGTGGCGATCCCGAGGGCGCGCATGGTGGTGACAATCGCCAGACCGTCCACCTCGGGCAGCATACGGTCGAGGGTGATGAGATCGTAATCACCACTGACGGCACGCACCAGGCCTTCACGGCCATTGTCGACCCAATCCACCTGGAGGCCATGGCTGCTTAGCTCGGCGACGATTTCCCTGGCGGTGACGGCATCGTCTTCGATTGTCAGAATTCGGGTCATTGGAGGGCCTGAACCACGTTGCGACTGGAGGCTTGCATTTTGCCTTTAAACGTAGCCGGTATTTCTTAAAAATAATTTAAGTACACCGATCTGCCCTCTTGAACGGAGGCCTGTAGGCGTGAGCTTGCTCGCGATCGAGGAGTGTCAGGCCACCTGATGGGTACCGGGAGACTGCAATCGCGAGCACGCTCACGCCTACACAGGTTCTTACGCGCTTTTGGGTTTGGCTTTTGCCTCGACAGACTGGGCGGAGCGCTTTTCCTGCTTCGGCGCACCACTCTCACTGCGAATCTGAGCATGGCTGATCAAGGCGAAAATAAAGCTGCCGCCAATGATGTTGCCTGCCAGGGTCGGCCCAGCGAAGACCAGCCAGAACTCTTTCCACGACAGCTCCCCGGCGAACACCAGGTAGGAGACTTCCGCCGAACCGACCACGATGTGGGTGAAGTCCCCCAGCGCCATCAGGTAGGTGATCATCAGGATGATCCACATTTTGGCGTTTTCCATGGACGGGATCATCCACACCATGGTCGCGATCATCCAGCCAGACACAATGCCCTTGGCGAACATCTGCGTGGTGCCGTTTTCCATGACCTTGCGGCCGATTTCCAGAAAGGCGGCGTCGGTCTTGGTGTCGAAAATCGGCAGTTCCAGCATCACGTACGCTACCAGCAGCGTGCCGCACAAGTTGCCCACCAGCACTACGCTCCAGAGCCTCAACAAACGGCCGAAGTTGTTCAGCGTCGGTTTGCTCATGACCGGCAATACGGCGGTCAGGGTGTTCTCGGTGAACAGTTGCTGGCGGGCAAGGATCACCGCGAGAAAGCCAGCGCTGTAGCCGACGCTGGCGATCACCTTGAAGGCTTCGCCGTCGGGGAGCCGCGAATTGAGCAGCCCCATGGCCATCAGCGACAGCCCCATAGTCAGGCCCGCCGCCAGTGCCGACCAGAACAGCGCGGCCACGTTGCGCTCCAGCTCCTGATCGCCCTGCATGCGAATCGTCTCGTGCAACACGGCGGCGCGCGGGGGCTGGTTCTCGTCGATGTCGCGTTCTTCTTCAGGGGTAAGGCCCGGGGTTTTGCCGTCTTGTTCAGTGTCCATGCTGTTTCTCTGGGGTGTGCTGGGATATTCGGGGTGTTCAGGGTGGGCGAGGCGATTTTTCAGCTCTACAAGCTGCGCCGTGCTGCTGGTTGAGACACAATCCGCTCCCCGTCGTTCGACCTTGTGCGGCGGCCTTTTGATTGATTCGGGAGACCCCAACGTGACCCTTCATATTCGAGACGCCACCCGCGCCGATGCCGCCGTGATTCTGGGCTTTATCACCGAGCTTGCGATCTACGAAAAAGCCGAGCACGAGGTCAAGGCCAGCGTCGCCGATATCGAGCGCAGCCTGTTCGACGAGCCGTCACCGGCCAAAGCGCTTATTTGCCTGCTGGACGACCAGCCCATCGGCTTCGCGGTGTATTTCCTCAGCTACTCGACATGGCAGGGCCGTAAGGGGCTGTACCTCGAAGACCTGTTCGTCTCCGCCAGCCAGCGCGGCATCGGCGCAGGCAAGCACCTGCTGCGGCATCTCGCGAAAATCGCCCATGACACCGGCTGTGGTCGGTTCGAATGGAGCGTGTTGGACTGGAATCAGCCTGCGATCGACTTCTACAAATCGATTGGCGCCGAGCCGCAGGACGAGTGGGTGCGCTATCGGATGGAGGGGGAAGGTTTGAAGCGGTTCGCGCTGGGGCAGGGTTGACGAGGCAGTTGAACTCAGACCTTGTAGGAGTGAGCTTGCTCGCGATAGCGAAGTCCCTGTGCCAGTTGCATAGCCTGACACTCCGATATCGCGAGCAAGCTCACTCCTACAGGTAGTTCGTGATTTGGGTGATCGCGTATTGCTCAGCGAGGTCGGGTTCAGCCCGTCAAATCAGCGCTGTCGATTCGCACCACACCCGCCGCAGTCAGATCCCGCCACGCCTTTTCCAGCGACCCAGCGAGATCGATCGCCTTGCACGCATCGGCGATCACCCAGGTATTGAAGCCTGCCGCCCGTGCATCGAGCGCCGACCAGGCCACGCAGAAGTCCAGCGCCAGACCGACCACGAACACGCTGTCGATCCCACGCTCTTTCAAATACCCCGCCAGGCCGGTCTGGGTCGTGCGGTCCGCTTCCACGAACGCCGAATAGCTGTCGATCCCGGCGTTACAGCCCTTGCGCAGGATCAACTGCGCATGGGGAATGTCCAGATCGCCATGCAATTCGGCACCGCGGGTGGCCTGAACGCAATGATCCGGCCACAACGTCTGTGAGCCGTAGGGCAGGGCGATGCTGTCGAACGGCGCGCGCCCGGCATGGCTCGAGGCAAAGGAAATGTGCGCGGCAGGGTGCCAGTCCTGAGTGATCACCACGTTGCGGAACTGCGCCGCCAATTGATTGATCAGCGGCACCAGCGCATCGCCCTCGGCCACCGCCAGCGCGCCACCGGGCATGAAATCGTATTGCATGTCGATGACCAGCAGCGCCGCGCGCGGGTCTGCAGCGATGCCTGAGAGTGGGACTGTCATGGGCCAAACACCCGAATCAGCGCACCGGCATGCCAGGCCTGAATGTCTTCGATCATCTGACTGAAGAACATTCGGTAGTTGTTCTCCGTGACATAGCCCACGTGCGGCGTCGCCAGCAGATTCGGCAGGCTGCGGAATGGGTGATCAGCTGGCAGCGGCTCGATGCTGTACACGTCCAGTGCCGCACCGGCGATCTTCTTCTGCTTGAGCACCTCGATCAGCGCGTTCTCATCGACGATCGGCCCGCGTGCGGTGTTGACCAGATAGGCCGTCGGCTTCATGCGATTCAGCGATGCCGCATCCACCAGCCCCCGGCTGCGATCACTCAGCACCAGGTTGACCGAGATGATGTCCGACTGCTCGAACAGCGCCTCTTTGCTGACATAAGTGACGCCATGCTCGGCAGCGCGCTCGGCGGTGAGGTTTTCGCTCCAGGCGATGACGTTCATATCGAAGGCCTGGGCGTAGCGGGCGATCTTCTGGCCAATGCTGCCGAGGCCGACGATGCCCAGGGTTTTGCCGTACAGGTCGCTGCCGATCCCGATTTGCCAGTTGCCTGCGCGCAGAGAGTTGGCCTCGTCGACGAGGTTGCGGGTGACGCCCATGATTAACGCCCACGTCAGCTCGGGTGCGGCGTATTTATAGCTGTCAGTGCCGACCACGGTGATGCCCAGACGCGCGGCGGCCTTGAGGTCCAGAGCGGCGTTGCGCATGCCGCCGGTGACCAGCAGCCTGAGGTTGGGCAGTTGACTGAGCAGGGCATCGTCGAACATCGTGCGCTCGCGCATCACGCAGATCACGTCGAAGTCTTTGAGGCGGGCGGCGAGGGTGGCGGTGTCAGCGGGGTAGTCGTGGAGGAAGCTGACGTTGCCAACGGGGTTGAGCACGGTCCAGTCCACTACATCTTGGGCAACGGACTGCCAGTCGTCGATCACAGCAATTCTCAGCGTGGAACCCTGAGTCATTTGAGTTAGGCCTCGTTCAAGCGCATTGGATGTGTGGGGGCCAACATACGCCTGCGGCAATCGGAGGGAAACCCTGAGATGCGCACGGTCATTGTGGGAGCCAGCAAGCCGGCCTCCACTGGGCATCTGTGTCCGTCCTTCACATCAGTTGAACAACCCCGCCGCTATGTTGATCGAGAACCCCAGAATCGAGGTGTTGAACAGAAACCCGATCAGCGACTGCGCCAGCACCACCTTGCGCAAACTGCGGGTCGCGACCCCGACGTCTGAGGTCTGGACCGCCACACTGAGGGTGAACGAGAAATACAGAAAGTCCCAGTAATCCGGGTTTTGCTCGCCGTCGGCAAAGCGCAACGCCGCGTCTTCGCCGTTCCAGGTGTAGAACATGCGCGCGTAGTGCAGGCTGAAGATCACCCCTGTCAGCAGCCAGGATCCGATGATGGTGAAGCCGGTAAACGCATAGTGCAGCGCCTTGTCGCTGGCGGGCATGTCCTTGATCCCTGCCAGTTCCAACACGATGGCCGCCAGGCTGGCGATCGCTGCCACGCACACCACCATCAGCACCAGCCCGGCATTCTCATCCTCGATCTCGGCGATGCGCCGCACGTCTTCGGCGTTGGACCTGAAGGTGCGGATCATGATCAACACCATGTAGACCCAGCCTGCCACGTTCCAGGCGATCAGGCATTTGCTGGTAAGGGTGATGCTGGGCGCGACGACAGCGGCAATGATGCCGGCGACAACACCGAGTCCGATGGCGATCGAGAGGCGAGGGTGGGTTTGGGTCAAACGCGGCATGGGGCGAGTTCACGGCAGTGAGATGCGGAAACCTTATCACGCCATGAACAGGGGGCAGATGAAGAAAAACGGCGCGCAAGGGGTTACGCGCCGGTCGCCATTTGGCAGTTAACGTGGTGCTGTTTCAATCAATCAGGGTCTTCACGAAAAGTCGGCGAGCGAAGGCCAGGCAAGGCAAAAACAGGCAAGGAACGGCCGGGGTCGCGCACGACTTCAGGGGCCTGAATCAGCATTCCGAGCCTGTTTTCAACGCAGCATGGCCGAGCGCAGCCACTTTACGTGGAGACCCTTAGCGGACCAGGCAAGGCTGCTTGTTATTGAACGTCCAGTTCGGAATCAGGAACTGCATCGCGACGCTGTCGTCCCGCGCGCCGAGGCCCATGCCTTTATAAAGCTCGTGCGCTTTAGCGACTTGATCCATGTCGATCTCGACGCCCAGCCCCGGCTTTTTCGGGACCTGCACGTTGCCGCCGATAATCTGCAGCGGCGCTTTGGTCAGACGCTGGCCGTCCTGCCAGATCCAGTGCGTGTCGATGGCCGTGATGTTGCCCGGTGCCGCCGCGGCGGCGTGGGTGAACATCGCCAGGGAAATATCGAAATGGTTGTTGGAATGCGAGCCCCAGGTCAGCCCCCACTCGTGGCACATCTGCGCCACCCGCACCGAACCCTGCAGGGTCCAGAAGTGCGGATCGGCCAGTGGGATGTCCACCGATTGCAGCTGGATTGCGTGGCCCATTTCACGCCAGTCGGTGGCGATCATGTTGGTGGCGGTGCGCAGGCCGGTGGCGCGGCGAAACTCAGCCATCACCTCACGGCCCGAGTAGCCGTTCTCGGCGCCGCAGGGGTCTTCAGCGTAGGCCAACACCTTGTGCTGATCGCGGCACAGGCGAATGGCTTCTTTCAGCGACCAGGCGCCGTTGGGGTCAAGGGTGATGCGCGCTTTAGGGAAACGCTCGGCCAGCGCGGTGACGGCTTCGATTTCCGCATCACCGCTCAGTGCGCCGCCCTTGAGTTTGAAATCTTCGAAGCCATACCGCTCGAATGCGGCTTCGGCCAGACGCACCACCCGCTCCGGGGTCAGCGCTTCTTCGTGACGCACGCGGAACCAGTCGTTGTCGGCGTCTTCTTCAGTGCGGTACGGCAGGTTGGTTTTTTTCTGATCGCCGACGTAGAACAGGTAGCCGAGCATCTTCACTTCGTCACGCTGCTGGCCTTCGCCGAGCAGGGCCGCGACCGGCACTTCCAAGTGTTGACCCAGCAAGTCCAGGACCGCCGCTTCGATGCCGGTGACCGCGTGAATGGTGATGCGCAGGTCGAAGGTCTGCAGGCCGCGTCCCCCCGAATCCCGCTCGGCGAAGGTGCGGCGCACGTCGTTGAGTATCTTCTGGTAATGGCCGATGCTGCTGCCGACCACCAGCGCGCGGGCGTCTTCCAGGGTCTGACGGATTTTTTCGCCGCCGGGGATTTCGCCGACGCCGGTGTGACCCGCGTTGTCTTTCAGGATCACGATGTTGCGGGTGAAGTACGGGCCGTGGGCGCCGCTCAGGTTGAGCAGCATGTCGTCGTGGCCGGCGACCGGAATGACCTGCATCTCGGTGATGACTGGGGTGCTGCCGGAAGTCTGTGAAGTCATGGCGAAATCCTTGGTTGTACGAGGCGCCGCGCGGGCGCCGTTGAATCGAGGTTCACGGGGTTACGAATGGCTGGGCCTGGCATCGACTTTTGCAACCGGCGTGGCGCCGGGTTTCGGCGTCGTGCGCACGCTGAACACCAGAATCGCAGCGATGATCGAGGTGGCGGTCAAGCCGTAGAGGCCGCCCTGAATCGAGCCGGTCTGCTGTTCGAGGATGCCGAAGGCGGTCGGCGCCACGAAGCCGCCCAGGTTGCCGACCGAGTTGATCAAGGCAATCACACCGGCCGCGATGCGGGCGTCCAGATAGCCTTGCGGGATCGGCCAGAACAGCGACGACGCCGATTTGAAGCCCATCGCGGCGAAACAGATGGCGACGAAGGCGAACACCGGACCGCCCGTGGTGGACATGAACATCCCGGCTGCTGCGATCAACAACGCCGCCGCTACCCACGCCTGCTGATGCTTCCACTTCGCCGACAGGCTGGCGAAGCCGTACATGCAGACGATGGCAATGAACCACGGGATCGAGTTGAACAGCCCCACCTGAAAGTCAGAAAGGTCGCCCATTTTCTTGATGATGCTCGGCAGCCAGAATGTCGCGGCGTAAATCGTCAGTTGAATGAAGAAATACATCAGGCAAAACAGGATGATCTGCGGGTCTTTCAGCAATTGGCCAATGGACAGTTTCACCGGGCTCGCGGCCTCACGAGCGCGTTGTTCGGCATCGATAGTCTCGACCAGCGCATCCTTCTCGGCGGCGCTCAGCCATTTGGCGTCGTGGGGTTTGGAGTCGAGCCAGAACCAGACAAACACGCACAGACCCACCGAGAACATGCCTTCGATGAAGTACATCCACTGCCAGCCGTGGAAGCCCAGGCCCTCTATTTGCAGGAGCATGCCGGACAGCGGGCCGGAGATCAGCGACGCGAATGCCGAGCCGCTGAGGAAAATCGCGATCGCTTTGCCGCGCTCCACGCCGGGCAACCAGCGGGTGAAGTAGTAGATCACCCCTGGAAAGAACCCGGCTTCAGCCACGCCCAGCAGAAAACGCAGGATGTAGAAATGGGTTTCGGTCTGGATGAACGCCATCCCCGCCGCGACCAGGCCCCACGTGAACATGATGCGGGTCAGCCAGAGGCGAGCGCCGACTTTCTGCATGAGTATGTTGGAAGGCACTTCAAACAGCGCGTAGGCAATGAAGAACAGGCCGGCGCCGAAACCGTAGGCGGCTGCGCCGATGCCCAGATCGTGTTCCATGTGACTGCGCACGAACCCGATGTTGACCCGGTCGATGTAGTTGACGATGAACATGATGACGAACAGCGGCAGGATATGACGTTTGACTTTGGAGACCGCTGACTGCAGGACGGAACCGTCGACGTCATCCACGCGTGATGAGGGTGTGTTCACTCTGTTGACTCCCACTGATTATTTTTATGCGGGTACTTTCAAGGTGTGTGACAAGGTGTGTGCGCCTTGTTGTTAGTCATCATACAAGTGGGCGTCATCTCCGCAAGCGGTTTTGCAGGCTTGCATGAAATATTTCGACGGCCTAGGCTTGCTTGTCTGACAAGTTGAACGAGTCTGCAGAAACGCTCGAACGTCAGGTTTTCCATGGGCTGAAGCCGATATTGGAGTGGGACGCGGAGCGTGCGGCAATGACCGGTCCAGCGCCCTTCAACTGAAAAAAGACAAGTGCGGCGGGGCAGGATTTCCGTCGATTGACGCCACTGTTCGGACAACCTCTATGCAATCACCGATTAACACGCTTCCAAATCGCCGACAGCACAACCTGGCCACGGACCTTGTGACAGACCTGAGTCAACGCATTCTCATGGGCAGCATCGCCCCGGGGGAAAAATTGCCGTCGGAAAGCGAGATCGTGCGTCAGCACGGCGTCAGCCGGACCGTGGTGCGTGAGGCGATTTCCAAGCTGCAAGCGTCGGGGTTGGTGGAAACCCATCAGGGCAAGGGCACGTTTGTGCTGCAGCGCACTGAGCAGAGTGGCATGCGCTTGAACGTCGAAACGGCGTTCAGCGTGCGCCACATCATCGAATTACGCATGGGCCTCGAAACCCAGGCCGTGGCGTTGGCTGCCCAGCGACGGACGCAGGAACAATTGTCAGCGATGCGCCGGGCGCTGGATGACTACCAGGATCTGCTGGCCAAGGAAGACAGCTGCGTGGAGGCCGACCGGCGCTTTCATTTGCTGATTGCCGAGGCGACGGGTAACCCGTATTTCGTCGAAGTCCTGCAAGGCCTCGGTCACGCCGTCATCCCCCGTAGCCGCATCGCCGCCAGCGAACGGGCCGGAACCAGCCTGACGAACCACGCCTACCTGGCCAACCTGGAACACGAAGCCATCCTCACCGCCATCCGCCGCCAAGACCCCGACGCGGCCCGCGCGGCCATGTGGACCCACTTGAGCAATAGCCGAGAGCGGTTGGCGCCAGGGGAGTGATGTTGAAGGGTGGCGACTGTTTATGCCTCTGATCGCGCAGGTTCTGGCTGCAACAGAACGGCGTGGTCGTGCCTCATGCTTCAGTCGGGCGAAGACGCCGCACCAAGAACCCCTGATCGGCCAGCGTCTGCCCGACATCGTTGAACGACCACGGCGAATCCCCCAAGCCATGTACCAACTGCATCCCGCGCTTCGCCACGAAGACAAAGCGGCGTGACCTCGCAAGCATCAAGGATGCTCGGCACTTTGCCATGCAGTAGGGGCCTTGGGAATCCGTGGTCGGCAATTGTCATGCGGGAACTCCCCGCAAAAATAGGGCAGACTCCGCAGACCCCTAAAAACAAGATGTGACCCGTATGACCCGTTTAACGCCTAGCTCCCCGGAAATGCCCCATGTTCGCCCTTGATCACGCCCTGGCCCAAGACATCGTGGATCGGGCAATGGCGATTTTGCCGTGCAATGTCAACGTGATGGATTACCTTGGGATCATCATCGGCAGCGGCGAGGCCGGGCGGTTGTACACCCGGCATGAAGGGGCACAGTTGGTGTTGGCCAATCGGCGGGTGGTAGAGATCGACGCCCACACGGCCAAACAGTTGGACGGTGTGCGGCCGGGGGTGAACCTGCCGTTGATGCTGGACCAGAAGCTGGTGGGTGTGTTGGGCATCACCGGGGAGCCGGATCAGGTGCGGGTCTATGCCGAGCTGGTGAAGATGACGGCGGAAATGCTGTTGGAGCATCGTCGTCAGCAGGCCGATCAGCAGTGGCGGCATCAGCGCAGTGAGGATTTGCTGGCCCGGCTGTTATTGGGGGACAACGCCGAACATTTGCTCGATGAGGCCGAACAACTGGGTCTGCAGCCGCAATTGCCGCGTCAGGCGGTGTTGCTCGAACTGCCTGCTGACGCGAGTTATGCCGGGCAGCTGGCGGCCTGGCTCAACGGGCGTTACACCAACAGTTGGTGCGTGTCCTGCGAGCCGAGCCGCGTCTATTGGTGTCGGGCGGCGGGCAAGGACCGCGATGACGCCTTGCTGCTGGAGCAGTTCGACGAGCAAGGCTGGCCGGTGCTGCGGATGGCCACGATCGAGCCATCGTCAGACCTGACGTCGTTACGCAGCGCCTGCACCGCGGCCCGGGACCTGCTCGATTATGCGCGCCACGTTCAGCCACAGCACCGGCTGGTGAGGTTGGCGAACCATCGACTGGCCTTGCTGTTCTGGCGCAATCGCCATGACTGGCTGGCCGAAGCCGTCGCTGAGCCAGTGATGCGCTTGCAAGGCCACGGGCAACTGCTCGACACCTTGCGCGCCTGGTTCGACTATAGCGGCGAAAGCCAGGCCTGCGCCGACGCCTTGGGGATCCACCGCAACAGCCTGCGGTATCGGTTGGAAAAGATTGCCGATGTCAGCGGCTGCGATCCGTACCGGACCGACGAGCTGCTGCGGTTGTACCTGGGGATGCAGATGGTGCCGCGCTAGTGGTCGCAGCGGGCACCTGTGCATGACCAAAGATGGTTCGTACACCAGTCTGTGGGCCTTCGCTTACTCGCCAATATGCCCGGTCGGTCACGACGAGATGACAGGGCTGTCCCAGTCGTGAGCACGCTCACACTCCGACGGTGTCAGCGTCCGCCGCGAATACGAGGCTTCACACATCCATTGCCTCAACCACCTCGACCCGCCCGCGCACCTGCTTGGCCCGGTACAGCGCTTTGTCCACCGAGCGCAGCAAGGCTTCGAAATCTTCCCGGCTGTTCAAGGACGGTGTCTGCGCCAGCCCCGCGCTGAAGCCGATCGGAAACGGCAGCCTCGGTTCCGCCGTCGGTCTGTCCAGCGCCTCGCGCAAGCGTTTCATGAACATCTGCGCCAGATGCACGTCAGTGCCAGGGAACACCAACAAAAACTCCTCACCGCCCCAACGCACGAACACGTCCTCCTTGCGCATCAACCGGGTCACGGTGTTGGCGAACATTTGCAGGGCCGAGTCGCCCATGGCATGGCCGTGCTGATCGTTGATGCGCTTGAAATTGTCCAGATCGATCATCGCCACGGCCAGCGGATAACGTTGCGGCCCGTTCTGGCGGCGCTCCTGATGAAGGATACTCGCCACCGCGCCGCGTCGATTCAGGGCGCCGGTCAGGGTGTCGGTGATGCTCAATTGCACCACTTGCTGGCGCAGTTGCTCCTGCAACATCAGCGCGAAGCTCAGGGTGAACAGGAACGAGACCATGAAATCCATCGCCAGCGCGGGCAGCGAGAACATGTCCGGCTCATCGAAGGTCAGCGGCGGTGGCGGGTCGAGGGCCAAGGTAATCGTCGAGTGGCCATGAAAGATCAGCAGCGCGACATGTCCTGCCAGCAGCGCCCACGCACCTCGAAAACGTTTCCGCAATGGCCAGGTCACGTAGCACTGCACGCCGATGGTCAGCACGCAGAACAGGAAAAACCACGACAACATATAGCTGTTGTGCAGCAGCACAGTGGCGCCGATGCCGTACAGCAGCACTGGCATCAGCAGCACGCGCAAGTGCCAGGCAATGCCTGAGGTGCGTTCGGCCAGATGATGCAGGGCCAGGGTGTGGCACCCGATGGCCAGCAGCAGGCCGGCGGTGTTGGCGATGAATGCGCTGTCTGGCATGAGGACGCCCAGCCAGTCAGGCCCGCTCGGGATGACGCCGGGTTGCAACAGATCGACCGCTCGATAGGCCGCCAGCAACAGATCCCCTGCAATCCACCAATGCAGCGGCGCGCGATGGCGGCTGGTGCCCACGTAAGACAGGCACAGCATCAGCGTGGTCATGAGTCCGAAGGGAATGATGATGAACAGCAGAGTGACGGGATCGTTCAGAAGCATAGGGGTGCGGCTTTCATCTTGAGGAAATCTGAACGGGCCGGTCGGACATGACAGGGCCTAACCCGTAGAAGAATAGTGGCTATATAGTGTCATATTCGCGGTGGGGCGAGGCCGAAATGTCATCGACGCCTGTGACGTTATAGAGAACAACCCGCCAACCGTCGACGTCTCCGGACGTTTTGTTCAGATGAACAACACTGCCCTGAGCGGATTGTGCGAAGCGCAGGCGGAAATGGCTGCCACTCGTGCGAAGATCGCGACCATTGATAAGGAGAACACCATGAACATCGTCATCGCCCCGGATTCCTTCAAGGACAGCCTCAGCGCCCAAGGCGTCGCACAAGCCATCGCCAGCGGTTTGCGCGAGGTGTGGCCTGACGCGCGGCTGGTGGAATGTCCCATGGCGGACGGCGGCGAAGGCACCATCGAAGCGGTGTTGGCGGCCTGCGGGGGCGAATGGAGAACCACGGATGTCACAGGCCCGCTGGGCGCACCGACCCAGGCGCAGTGGGGGTGGCTGCCGGATACCTGTACCGCGATCATTGAAATGGCCATGGCCAGCGGCTTGCAGATGCTGACCCTGAAACAGCGCGATGCGACGGTCACCACCACCTACGGCACCGGCCAACTGATCGCTGCCGCCCTGGACGCCGGAGCACTGCGGGTCATTCTGGCCATTGGCGGCAGTGCCACCAATGATGCGGGCACCGGCATGCTGTCCGCCCTGGGTGCGCGCTTTCTGGACAGAGAGGGCAATCCGCTGCCCCCCGGCGGTCTGGCGCTGAGTCAAGTCGCACAGATTGATTTGGATGGACTGGATGCGCGCCTCAAGGATGTGCAGTTCGAGGTGGCCGCCGATGTCGACAACCCGCTCTGCGGCCCGAACGGCGCATCACATATTTTCGGCCCACAGAAAGGTGCTTCGCCTGAACAAGTGCTGGCACTGGACGCGGCATTGGGGCACTTCGCCGAGGTCTCTGCCCGCGTCTTGGGCAAGGACGAGCGCACACACCCCGGCAGTGGGGCGGCAGGCGGAATGGGGTTCGCCGCCAAGGCGTACCTGAATGCGTCGTTCCGTCCGGGGGTGGAAGTGGTCGCCGGCCTGACCGGCTTGTCCGACGCGCTGAAGGGCGCCGATCTGGTCATCACAGGGGAGGGCCGCTTCGATGCTCAGACCCTGCGCGGCAAGACGCCGTTCGGTGTGGCGAAAATTGCCCAGCGCCACGGCGTGCCGGTGATCGTACTCGCGGGCACCCTGGGCGAGGGCTACGCGGACCTCTACGAACACGGGATCAGCGCGGCGTTCGCCCTGGCCAGCGGACCAATGACACTGGAGCAGGCTTGCGACAACGCCGCCTCCCTGTTGCACGACCGGGCACGGGACCTGGCGCGAGTGTGGCGCCTCGCCGCGCAGTGATCGAGCGGTCAACCTATCAATTGTCGCCCAGGCAGGTGTTGCCGCTGGTTTCGTAACGCAGGGTGTGGGCCTTGCCCATGTGATCGACATAGCCGAGGTCTACCGGGCGCACGCCGCAGAAATTCAGATTCGGGGTCTTGGTGACTTCGGCGATGTCGAGCTTCGTACCGTAGGTGTATTCCTGCACCTGCGGCATGTTCTTCATGTCAGCGTGGGCGGTCAGGGCAACGCTGCTCAGCAGGGTCAGGGTCACGGCGATCAGTGTGGTTTTCATGGAGGCTTCCTCATTTGGGGTTTGATAACGTTCTGAGCCCGTATGACGAAGCCGGGGCAGGGTTATTCCCTGAGGTCTGAAAATTTCTCCGCCTGATGCCGCTTTTAACCGTCAAACGCACGCGTGAGGCCTGTTAGCCTTTGGTCGCTGTCTGTTCGGCTTCTTCGTCCATCCGGTCGGATTCGAACAGTTCGCCCAATTCAGTACGGGCTTCCAGCGCGCTTTGCATTACCTTCGCCGCGTCGTCGTAGATCAGGTGCTGACGCTTGAGCACTTGCTCGTCATGACGCTTGAAGCGGTCGATGCGCGCGGCGGCCTGAGCCTCGGTCAAACCCAGCCCGATCAGCGTACGGCGGGTCATCTCGAGACTGGAATAGAACGTCTCGCGCACGGCTTGTGCGTCGAGGTCCAGCAGGCGATGCACGTGCTGCCGGTTACGCGCCCGGGCGATGATTTTCAGGTGTGGGTACAGCTTGCGCACCAACTCGGCGGTCTTGATGTTGGTGTCTGGATCGTCGGTCGCAATAACGAAGAATTCCGCTTGATCGACCTTGGCGGCGCGCAGGATTTCCGGCCGTAACGGATCGCCGTAGAACACCGGCACGTTGCCGAAACTGCGGGTGAATTCGATGGTTTCCACCGAAGTGTCCAACGCAATGAACGGGATCTGTTGCGCGCGCAGGATACGCGCCACGATTTGCCCCATCCGGCCCATGCCTGCGATGACCACGCGGGGGTTGTCGGAATCGATGTCCTTGTATTCTTCCGGCACCTCCTTCACCACCGGTTTGGGCTTCATCCAGCGCGACATCACCAGCAACAGCGGCGGGGTCAGGGCCATGGACAAGGTAATGGTCAGCACCAGCGTGTCGTACAGCGTGGCATCGAAAAGCCCCTGATCGCGGCCAATCTTGAACACCACGAAGGCAAATTCGCCGCCCGCCGCCAACACCAGCCCCAGGCGCAGGGCGCTCTGTTTGGTCAGGCCCCCGGCGAATCGGCCGACGAAAAACAGCAGCGGCAGCTTCAGGGCGATCAGCAGAACGGTCAGGGCCAACACAGTGACCGGGGAATTGACCAGCAAGCCGAGGTTGGCACCCATCCCGACGCTGATGAAGAACAGCCCCAGCAGCAGACCCTTGAACGGCTCGATCTGCGATTCCAGCTCGTGGCGGTATTCGGAATCGGCCAGCAGCAGCCCGGCGAGAAACGCGCCCAACGCCATCGACACACCCACCAGATCCATCAAATACGCAGTGCCGATCACCACCAGCAGCGCGGTGGCCGTGGACACTTCCTGCAGCTTGGTCTTGGCGACGATGCGGAACACGGGTCGCAGCAAATAGCGCCCGCCGACCACGACCACGGCGATGCTGCCCAGCACCTGCAAACCATGACGCAGGGAATCGCTGGAGGACGCATCGTGAGCGCCGCCCGCGAGCATTGGCACCAGCGCGATCAACGGGATCGCCGCGATGTCTTGAAACAGCAGAATCGCGAAGGCCAGGCGACCGTGGGGTGCGTTCAGCTCTTTGCGTTCGGCCAGGCTTTGCAGGCCAAACGCCGTGGACGACAGCGCCAGGCCCAGGCCCAGCACCACGGCGCTGTTCAGCGGCTGGCCGAAGCCCAGAAGCGCCACGGTGCCGATCACCAGCCCTGTAAGCAGCACTTGCGCCAGACCGACGCCAAACACCGACTTGCGCATGACCCACAAGCGTTTGGGCGACAGCTCCAGACCGATGATGAACAGCAGCAGAACCACGCCCAACTCGGAAATATGCGCCACGCTTTGCGGGTTGCCGATCAGGCCCAGGCCTGAAGGGCCAATGATTACGCCAGCGATCAAGTAGCCGATGACAGCGCCCAATTGCAGGCGCTTGGCCAGGGGAACGGTCAGAACGGCGGCAAGCAGAAACACGACTGCGGCCTGCAAAAGGCTGCCTTCATGGGGCATTGGGGACTCCTTTGAACGACGGGTAAATGCGTAAAGCGAACGTAAAGTGCGGGTATTAAACCACGGCCAAGCCACAGGGTTCAGTCATCGAGACACATCGCCGCAGCCTTGAGCGTGCGGGCGTGGGGTGCCAACCCAGGGGTGACAGCGTAAGATGTCGGGCTTGTTTGCGGCAGCGCAGACGATCTAGACCCGTTTTCAGGAACCTTTGTAATGACCAACAAACAGCGTCTGATGTATTCGATCCTCATTGCCCTGAGCGTGCTGGTGATCATGCTTGGCCTGTCGCACCTGCAAGCCAGCGGCGTGCTCGACGAGAAGACATTTCAGTACATCGCGATCTTCGTGGCCGTGGTGGTCGTGGTGTTGAACGGCATTCTGCGACGCAAGGTCAAGCGCTGACCCGGCTGCACCGTCTGTGCACTCGAGGCCTACCGGCCGTAACGTCTGCTGACACTTCGCCGGTGAACATGCAGCACGCCGTTACAAAACCCCGGCTGAACTATCGCTTTGCGGGTGAACTCCAAAACTGCGCACGTTAATAGCCCTAAAAGGGAAATGGAGTTCTACATGATCAAGACACTTACCGCTGCCGTCCTCGCCACCGCTGCTCTGGCCACCGCCCCGTTCGCCCTCGCGGACAAGCCCGGAGCAGGCTGGATTACCATCGAGAAGGCCATCGAAAAAGCGAAGGCGTCCGGTTATACGGAGATCTACAAGATCGAAGCCGATGACAACGGCTACTGGGAGGGCGAAGGCCGCAAGGCTGATAGCCTGACGTACGAATTCCGTATCGATGGCACCTCCGGCAATATCCTCCGCGATCAGAAAGACTGATCCAGTCAACCGGGAGCCCCATTCGGCGGCTCCCATCCGCTTCTCCCCACTTTACTCACCCCGCCAAATCCCACACCCTTGCGCCTCTTTTTCCCAAAGCAGGAAGCGCAGCATGAGCGTGCGGATTGAATTCAAAAGCGACCCCACCGAGGACGAACGTCTTCAGATTCTCGAGCCGCTAAGGGCCTATAACGCGGCGAAAGCGGGGGATGGGCTGTCGGAAAAATTCGCCTTGTTTGTCAGGGATGACGTCACTGACGCCGTCATCGGCGGCTTGCATGGGCGCATGCTGTTCCGCTGGCTGTTCATCGAATTGCTGGTGGTACCTGAACACGCCCGCGGCCAACGGATAGGCAGTCAATTGATGGAAATGGCCGAGGATTATGCCCGTGAACGCCAATGCGTCGGCGTCTGGCTCGACACGTTCGATTTTCAGGCCCCCGAGTTTTATCGCAAACACGGCTATCAGTCATTCGGCGAACTCGATGATTATCCGCCCGGGCACCGGCGTCTGTTCTTCCAGAAGCGACTGAGCTGATCCTTGACTGAAAACGTGCTTGCCCACTGCGAACGGTACATTGATGCGCTGGCGTGAGGCTTGCAGGCCGAATGTAACGCAGGCCGGGGGTGTCTGCGCCGAGAGTGAGCGTCTGACAATCGGTGGCCTGATCCCCGACCCGGCAATACGCGCGAAGTGCAGTAACGGTGCGCAGTTTACCCCTGTGTTCGGCCACAGTACGCTGAGGCCCTGATTCACGCGCTGTTCGGCCTCTTCTTCCCCTCATCAAACCGGAGCTTCAGATGTCTTCATCCCGAGATCCTGCTGACACTCAGACGATTTCCTACAGCGACTTGACCGACCTCCTGCGCCAAATCTTTTTGCGCCACGGCACATCGGCAGAAGTCGCCGGGGTGCTGGCGGAAAACTGCGCCAGTGCCGAGCGCGACGGCTCGCACAGCCACGGTATCTTCCGCATCAAAGGCTACCTGTCGTCATTGGCTTCGGAGTGGGTCAATGGCCGCGCCGTGCCAACGGTTGAGGACGTGGGCACCGGTTTCGTGAGGGTGGATGCCGCCGGAGGCTTCGCGCAGCCCGCGCTGCAGGCCGCTAAAGGATTGTTGATCGAGAAGGCGCGCAGCGCCGGGATTGCCATTCTGGCCATTCGCAATTCTCACCATTTCGCGGCGCTCTGGCCGGACGTCGAACCTTTTGCGCAGGAAGGGCTTGTCGCGTTGAGTGTGGTCAACAGCATGACCTGCGTGGTCCCTCATGACGCGCAAAAACCGCTGTTTGGCACCAACCCGATAGCCTTTGCGGCACCACGCGCCGGTGGACAGCCGATTGTATTCGACATGGCCACCAGCGCCATGGCCCACGGCGACGTGCAGATCGCAGCGCGGGAAGGGCGTCTTCTGCCGCCCGGCATGGGCGTCGACCGGGACGGTGAGCCGACTGAAGACCCGAAGGCGATTCTCGACGGAGGTGCGCTGCTGCCCTTTGGGGGCTATAAGGGTTCGGCGCTGTCGATGATGGTGGAACTGCTGTCAGCGGCCCTTACGGGAGGGCATTTCTCGTTCGAGTTCGACATGTCTAGCAAACCCGGCGCTCAGACACCTTGGACAGGCCAGACAATTATAGTCATCGATCCCGACAAGGGCAGCGGTCAGGCTTTTGCGCAACGCAGTGAAGAGCTTGTGCAGCAGATGCACGGCGTCGGCCAACAGCGCATGCCAGGGGATCGACGTTATCAGCAGCGAGAAAAATCCCTTTCACACGGTATCGTGCTGAAGACAGACGATCTCTTGCGGCTCAAGGGCTTGGCGGGCGCTTAGGCGAGCAGCCCCCTCCGGAGCGGTCGAGTCGCGCCAACGACCGCTCGTCGACTCAAGGCTTGCGTTTGGTCGTTCATGAAAATACTGTATATCCAAACAGTATCGAGTGAAGAGGGATTGACCATGCACATGAATCAAGCCGAAACCACCCTGTCGTTCCCGGCCCAGGCCTCGGAACAGTCCTTTAGTAGCGTGTGGGGCAATGAGATGCAGCGCGAGGATTTCCTGGCCTTGGCGGCAGGGGTTCGCCAGTTCAGCGTCGGTCTTGCGCAAATGGGTTTTGTGCCCGCCGGGCGCTCGTATTCGAGCGACGCGGTGCAGTCCACCCCGGAATGATTGCCCGCAGGCTCGCTACGGGTCCGTTAGGTCAGGCTTAGTGATCGTATGAGGCGGGGGCGGTCACAGGAACCGTTTCAATGGCTGAACCATCGTCAGCTTCAGGCTGGCGCTTCTTGCCCGCTTTGATGAGGCCCACGGCGATCACCGTTCCGACCACCGACACCGCACACCAACTCAGCAAAAATGTAATCACGTCTGGTACTCCGAACTGCAGGAATCGGGTTGCCACGTCAATGACAAGCTGTCCATCCGGGTTATCGGCCGGGTCGAGCGTTTCCTTGAGCCGAAAAGCGCGCAGCTTGAACAATTGTCGAATGATCCGCAACTCCCTACGACCAATGGGGTCTTGGTTTAAACATAGTCAGATTCGGGGCCGCGCACATGAAAGATCTTGGATCACGCCTGAAAGAAGAACGTAAAAGCCTCGGACTTTCGCAACAGGAATTCGGTGCCATCGGCGGTGTTGAAGCCAATGCCCAAGGGAAATATGAAAGTGGCGAACGCATTCCACGTTCCGATTACCTGGCGGCGCTGGGTAAGAAAGGGGTTGACGTGCTGTACGTGCTCTCCGGTAAGCGCACCCCAATGGCCGCCGATTCCCTGAACGATGCCGAGCGGGCGATCATCACCCACTACCGTGCATTGAGCGAAGACGATCAGGAGGCCATTTCACAGTTGGCAACGTCCCTCTCGGAATGTGCGATGGGGTCTGTCGTCGAGCAATCAGCCTGACGGCACAACCAGATCCATGGGTTGCGACAAAATATACGAAACGTATATGCTTCGTATATCAAACGCGAGGTACTCATGGGACTGGTCAAAATTTCAGAACAGATGCACGCCAACATTCGCTCGGCGAGCGCCGCGCTGAGTCGCTCCATCAACGCCCAGGCGGAACACTGGATGCGGGTTGGCATGCTCGCTGAGTTGAATCCAGGGTTGAATTATTCAGATATCTGCCAGCGGCTTATCCGCGCGGAAGCGTCAGGTCACACACTTTCAGGCGCACTGCCTGAAGCGCCGGCCGCCGGAGACACGCACGTCCGGGGGGTGTCGCAATGAGCGTCAGCATCAAGACTGAAGCCGACCTGATCGGATTGCGTATCGCTGGCCGTCTCGCTGCGGATGTATTGGCGATGATTGGGCAGCACGTAAAACCCGGTGTCAGTACGGAAGCGCTCGACGATATCTGCAACGACTACATCGTCAACGAATTGAAGGTGATTCCGGCCAATGTCGGCTACCACGGCTTCACCAAAACCACCTGTATCTCCCCGAACTCGGTGGTCTGCCATGGCATCCCTTCGCCGAAAGACATCCTTAAGGACGGGGATATCGTCAACATCGATGTGGCTGTGATCAAGGATGGTTGGTACGGCGATACCAGCCGCATGTATTTCGTGGGCGAAGTCAGCCCGCTGGCGAAGCGTCTGGTGGAAACGACATATGAAGCAACGTTGGCGGGTATCAACGCGGTAAAACCAGGTGCCACGTTGGGCGACATCGGCCATGCCATTCAGACCGTCGCGCACCGTGAAGGATTTAGCGTGGTGCGCGAATATTGCGGGCACGGCATTGGCCGCAAGTACCACGAAGAACCTCAGGTGCTGCACTACGGCGCAGCCGGCAAGGGCCTCAGGCTGAAACCGGGCATGGTCTTTACGGTCGAGCCGATGATCAATGCCGGTAAAGCGGGGACATACACATTGAGTGACGGCTGGACGGTCTTGACACGGGATCAGTCTCTGTCTGCGCAGTGGGAGCATATGGTTGCGGTGACTGAGAACGGCTTCGAATTGCTGACGCCGTGGCCGGATGGGACCGGTGATTACCCAGCGGTATAAAGCGGGAATGGGGGTTAGGGTCCGTGCCTATGACGAATAAAGTCACAATTGTCCGAGTGACGAAAAGCAGACTGAGCTTGTAGGCTTCTTCCCGTTCCCCTGTAGTGCTGCTGCTCGACCGGCTCATGGATGATCGAGCGTGCAGCACTTGGGGAGAACACCAGTCTTTTCCCCTCAGGGGTAGTTTTCAGATCAAAGCTGCTTGGCTGCTTCCACCCCGGCCGAACTCAGCTTGACCGGGTATTTGAGCGTACGCTCGCCTTTGGATGAGTTATCGACGCAGCCATCGTGAATCAGCCCGGCTTTCTGCAGATGTTCGAGGGTGTCCGCAACGGCGTTCTCCCCTCGATAATTGTCCAGAACTTCCTTCCCCAAACCCGCGGGATGAGCGTGCAGTAGACGTGTTAGAACCTCGTTTTTGAGCGCGTTATCGATGGACATAGTTACCTCGCGTTGCTGGTTTGATGAGCACTGCTAGTAAATACCGACCACCTGATTTCCGGTTTGTTTGCACAATCCTCAGGCTCGCTTCCACTGAACCTGCGTGACTCCCAGCCCTTCAGCGTGCAGCATCGCCAGGCGCAAGGGCCCTGCGACGACGCTGCCATCAAGATTGCCCACGCCCGCATGCAGCGTAGCGAAATGCAGCGCCTCGCTTTCACACAAGTGGCTGGCATGGTGGCAGAAGTGTCGAGGTTCGCCTCGGAAACGGTAATGAATTTCAAAATCCCTGGAATCATTCATCGTCATGGGCCTGTTGGGCGTCAAACGCCGGTCTGAAATATGTTCTTCCTTATGTACCTGACAGGGTGGCCGCTGATTGCTTCGGCGGTGCTGTCACTTCATTTCGAGATCAATACAGGCTGCACATTCACAAGCTGTCGGCCGGACCGTATTGCCTGTTCTCTGCCTGAGACGGGTAGCCCGGCGCAGCGACAATGGGCTACCGACCGAGAGAGAATTGCACCGATTCATGTCATTTTGAATCGCTCGCCGATAAGCGGCCATGTGCCACATCTGTTTGGATGGCGGCATCCCCTCGACGCCAACTATCGATTTCAAACGTCCGCCAGATGGGGCAGGGCGGGCTTCATCATCAAGCCGACAGGTCGGCGATCTCGCTGACAGCTTTCTTCTAAAAAAGGCAATCTGATGGCCCGCATTCAGGCCAATTTCTGAAAAAATTCAGTTCTTTCAAGCGAGTGCGGGACAACGTGTATGCGAAAGATGGGATTGGGTGTTGCAGCGTTTGTTTTACTGGTGGCGGCACATCCTGCAATGGCCCGTAACGTCAGTAAGCAGGACGTCCAAGTGTGCAAATGGGGCGCGGGTATAGCCAGCACCGCGCAGCAATCGAAGCTGTCCGGGAAAACCTTGTACAGCCAGCGTAAAGAGCTTCAGGCGCAGACGTTTTCGCAGCCATGGATGCGCAAGATGGCGCTGGGCATTACCGAGCAAACGTACAAGAGTCCCTCCAGATTGAAACCTGCCGCGGTCAAGCAAACTTACTACGAGGGCTGCATTCAGCACGATCTGGCTCGTAAATGACAAAGGTGGGACGCCGAGTTGTCAGTTGCGGCGTCCCGAATACAGCGTATTGAGTCAGTGGCAATTGGCAGCCAGGCGATAGTGCTGCGCTTCCGCCGCAGCGGCGTTGGCAAATTCAACGCGGTTCTTTTCGGACACCGTGTTGTACGACGGGCAGTCCGGGCGGTGATAGATCATCGTCTTTCTGTTCCCGCGGATCGCGACCGTCAGGTTTTTACCGCTGGGCCCTGCTGTCGTTGCAGGCCGCATCGGGTTAGGCACAGCCGAGGCTGGCGAGGCTCGCGATGCTGACGCCACCGCTAGGCGACCCTCGGCAAAACTCGCCCGGAAGAAGATCGGTGCATGGTCCGAAACGCTGTTACGTGCTTTGGTATTGGTCATTCCCAAATAGGCCGGGTATTTGAAGACCTTAACGTCGTTCGCCTTGATTGCAGATTGCTTGCTCACGAACACGTTGTCGTACAGGTTGGCGAACTTGCCGTCCGTGGTGGACAACGTCGACGCATCGTTCAGCACCAGTGGTCGCGCGGTTGCGTCCAGAAGGCTCCACGCCGGAGCATTTGGCGGGGTGTTGAAGTCGCCCATCAGCATGATCTGGTTGTTGCCCGGGTACGTGTCTTTCAGCCAGGTCCAGTAGCTGGAGAGCGCGTTAATTTCAGAAGCACGGTCCGCTTGATTCTTGCCATATAGGACATGCACCGTGGCCACCACAAAAGTCGTGTCGTCCTTGAGCGACCTGAAGCGGGCGGAATACGGCTCGCGTTCGAACGTGTCGCCGCGATCAAGGTAGGTCACGGCGCCGTCTTCATAGGCCACGAGGTCATCACGCCACACGAAACCGTACATTTCCTTGTAGGTTGATCGACCTACCGCATGCGAAGCCATGAAGCTCCAGTGCTTGCCTGTCTGCCGGGTCAGTTCCGTGGCAAGCGTGTTCAATGCCTCTTCACTCATGAGTTCCTGCACAGCAAGGAAATCAACGTTTTTGGCGACTTTCGCGATGCTCTGGAAATCCTTGTTGGGACGCACGCTCAGGTGTTCCAGATTCCAGGTGCCGATGTTGATGTCGGCAAATGCGTTTTGCAGGGAGATAGCAGCCAACAGGGCTAACAGGAAAACTCTAAGCATTGAATCCAACTACGAAATGAAAAGACGGAAAACGAGGCACGGTCGTGGCTCGCCTGGCGAAGCGGCTAGTATTTTTTCGCGACGTATATCTGCGGGTGGATCAATCTTCCTTGGGCACGGTCCAGAAAATCTGCACGCCACCGTCATCGCGCCAGGCAAGGGTCACGTTATCGTTTTCGGCAATCTCCTCTAGCAATTGATTCCAGTCCTCTTCGAGTTCGTCAGCCATTCGAAAGATCAACGCAGCGCGGGACTTTTGCGCAGTAGGCGAGTTGATGATTTTCTGTACGCGTATGGCCAGGCGTTCGTAAGGGGCGGGTGCTGAAGCGACGGTGGTAGACACGGACTTGATCCCTTGTTAGCTGTATGTGCATACAGTATTTCACTGTGGGACGTTTCGCAACTCGCGGTAAGAAGAATCTCTGCTATGACCGCGCGGATTGATTTGTCCTATCAGTTTCCGTCTTGCGAACCAAAAGCTATCGCGTCGATCAGATTCTCTATCGGCGAATCAGTTCGCGATGACAGGAAGAAAGAGGAATCTCCATGAAGATCAGAAGCTTCGGCCTGCCCATGGCAATCGTGTGTTGTGCGATATTGGCCGGGTGTTCGACGGCCACCGTGGTCACGCTGCAAAACGGTACGCAATACATCACCCAAGACGCACCCAAGACCAAGACCGCAGACGGGTTCTATGAATTCAAAGACATCTCGGGCAAGACGGTAAAGGTGCGCGCGGACGAAGTGGCGACGGTGAAAAAGGAGGACTGATCTAGGTCGAATAAGCCTGTACGGCACGCGTTGAGGTTGTAGACGATCAGTCTAAAACCGCTCAGAGGGTCGCGGCTCAGCCGTGATCCCGGAGGCGTACAGACTGTGCGGAGAACACATTCGAGCGTTTGCCGAATTGTTCCCGCACCTTGGCAATCTCCTCCCGAAGCTTGTCGCGGACGTGCATTTGGTTCTCTTCAGATAGCGATTCATACCACTGCAGATGTGCTGCGCGACTTTTGCCCACGGCACTCGCACCAGGTAATGCTGAAATCATCGACTGAATGAATTCCGAAGCAGGGTCGTTTCCGTCCTCCGCAGGGATGTTCTGTGTGGCCGGGTCTGTCATTTGCGCTCCATCAATTGTTCGGTATTACTGCCCTCGGGGGGGCACGGCCTCCGATGTCAGATCGCCGCTATCTTAGCGCAGGGTCGCGCGTCGAAGCTGACTAAAATCATCATTTAGTACGGCGTAGAGCACGTTCGTGCTGTCCGACATACGCCGAGCATGCGGGTATAGCGCACCCCTTGGACGTAGGATGCTTCCGAAAAGATGAAAGGTGAGTGTGTAGCTGTTGACAAATTCCGCAGGTATTCCCATAGTTTCATCCACGCAAACGTTTGCTAAGGGTTAATTCTGGCCTGAGTCTGCAAGCGGTGCCGATAAAATAATCATAATGTCGGAGTGATTCCATGAAGCTGCCATTCGCTGCACGTCTTCTCGCTGTTGCCATGCTCACCGCCAGTGCGGTAATCCTACCTCTCTCATCCGCCTACGCCGACGACGCCAAAAAGCCCACGGTCGCGCTGGTGATGAAATCCCTCGCCAACGAATTCTTTCTGACCATGGAGGACGGGGCGAAGCAATACCAGAAACAGCATTCCAGTGACTTCGACCTGATCTCCAACGGCATCAAAAACGAGTCCGATACCGCCGCGCAGATCGATATCGTCAACCAGATGATCGTCAAGAAAGTTGACGCGCTCGTCATCGCCCCTGCTGACTCCAAGGCGTTGGCCTCGGTGATCGACAAGGCGATGAAAGCAGGCATCAAGGTCGTCAACATCGACAACCAGCTTGATGCCGACGTTTTGAAAAGCAAAGGCATCGAAGTGCCATTCGTGGGCCCGAACAACCGCAAAGGTGCCAAGCTGGTGGGGGACTACCTCGCCAAACAGCTGACCGCGGGTGACCAGGTCGGCATCATTGAGGGCGTGCCGACCACCACCAACGCGCAGCAACGCACCGCCGGTTTCAAGGATGCAATGGACGCCGCGCAGATGAAAATCGTCTCGACACAGTCCGGTAACTGGGAAATCGACAAAGGCAACGCCGTCGCCTCGGCCATGCTCAACGAATACCCGAACCTGAAAGCACTGCTGGCCGGTAATGACAGCATGGCGCTGGGAGCCGTGTCGGCCGTTCGCGCGGCGGGCAAGGCGGGCAAAGTCCAGGTCGTGGGTTACGACAACATCAATGCCATCAAACCGATGCTCAAGGACGGTCGTGTGCTCGCAACCGCTGACCAGTTCGCGGCCCGTCAGGCAGTGTTCGGCATCGATACCGCGCTGAAGATGATCAAGGGCGACAAACTCGACATTAAAGACGGTGTGATCGAGACCCCGGTCGAGCTGGTTACCAAGCCGCAATAAGCCCCGTTCCTCAATCGTCCGTACATACCGCCTGCTTCCTACGGGAGCAGGCGCGTGGAGAGCGTTATGTCAGCGTCTGCTCAGGCCGCTGTTCTGTCCGTCAGTAACATCGGCAAAACCTACGCCCAACCTGTCCTCGGTGACATTGACCTGACGCTCATGCGCGGCGAAGTGCTGGCGCTGACCGGTGAAAATGGTGCGGGCAAAAGTACCCTGTCAAAAATCATCGGTGGACTGGTCACCCCAACCACCGGCGACATGCTGTTCCAAGGCCGGCCGTATGCGCCCGCCAGTCGTACTCAGGCTGAAAAGCTGGGCGTACGCATGGTCATGCAAGAACTGAATCTGCTGCCGACCCTGTCAGTCGCCGAAAACCTGTTTCTCGATAACCTGCCCAGCCGCGCCGGTTTCATCCACCGCAAAAAGCTGCGTGAGGCTGCCATCCAGGCCATGGCTCAAGTGGGGCTCGAAGCCATTGACCCCGATACGCTGGTGGGCGAGCTGGGCATCGGTCACCAGCAGATGGTCGAAATCGCGCGCAACTTGATCGGCGATTGTCATGTGCTGATCCTCGACGAACCGACCGCCATGCTGACGGCCCGCGAAGTGGAAATGCTGTTCGAACAGATCACGCGGCTGCAGGATCGCGGCGTTTCCATCATTTACATCTCTCACCGCCTGGAAGAGCTGGCGCGTGTTGCTCAACGCATTGCAGTGTTGCGCGACGGCAAGCTGGTGTGTGTTGACGCCATGGCCAATTACAACAGTGAGCAGTTGGTCACGCTGATGGTGGGCCGTGAATTGGGCGAGCACATCGACCTTGGCGAGCGCAAGATTGGCAGCGTGGCTTTGTCGGTGAAAGGCTTGACTCGCGCCGACAAAGTACGGGACGTGTCCTTTGACGTGCGGGCGGGGGAAATCTTCGGCATCTCCGGATTGATCGGCGCCGGGCGAACCGAACTGCTGCGCCTGATCTACGGCGCCGACACGGCTGACAGCGGCAGTATCCAGGTGGGTAGCCCGCTGCAAACGGTGCGGGTCAGCTCGCCAGTGGATGCCGTCAGCCATGGCATTGCGCTGATCACCGAGGACCGTAAAGGCGAAGGCCTGCTGCTGTCGCAGTCCATCAGCGCCAACATCGCGCTGGGGAACATGGAGGCGATTTCCGCCGCAGGCGTGGTCAACGGCAACGCGGAAATGGCGCTCGCCAGGCGTCAGGTTGAGGCTATGCGCATTCGCAGCTCGAGCCCCACGCAGTTGGTGTCGGAGTTGTCGGGCGGCAATCAGCAGAAGGTCGTCATCGGTCGCTGGCTGGAACGTGACTGTCAGGTGATGCTGTTCGATGAGCCCACGCGCGGTATTGACGTCGGCGCCAAGTTCGACATCTACGCGCTGCTTGGCGAATTGACCCGTCAGGGCAGAGCGCTGGTGGTGGTGTCCAGCGACCTGCGCGAGCTGATGCTGATCTGTGACCGTATCGGCGTGCTGTCTGCCGGTCGGTTGATCGATACCTTCGACAGGAACAGCTGGACCCAGGACGAACTGCTCGCCGCAGCCTTTGCTGGCTATCAAAAACGTGATGCGCTGCTGTCCGAAGCCGCGCCCAGGAACGACTGATGAAAACCTCGACTACCTCTGCCGCGCTGCCTTCGCCGGGCAAGCGCACTGGCAACTATTTCGGCCTCGGGACCTACCTCGGTCTGGCGGGCGCCTTGCTGGCGATGATCGTGCTGTTCTCATTGCTCAGCGATCACTTCCTGTCCTACGAAACCTTCAGCACGCTGGCGAACCAGATTCCGGACCTGATGGTGCTGGCCGTTGGCATGACGTTCATTCTGATCATTGGCGGCATCGACTTGTCCGTGGGCTCCGTGTTGGCACTGGCTGCATCAGCGGTGAGTGTGGCCATGCTCGGCTGGGGCTGGAGCGTGTTGCCGTCGGCGTTGTTGGGCATGGCCTGCGCGACGGTGGCCGGTACTCTGACTGGCTCGATTACCGTGGCCTGGCGCATTCCATCGTTCATTGTTTCGCTGGGTGTGCTCGAGATGGCCCGGGGTGTGGCGTACCAGTTGACGGATTCCCGAACGGCATACATCGGGGATTCCTATGCCTGGCTGTCGAATCCATTTGCGTTTGGCATTTCTCCATCCTTCGTCATCGCGTTGATCGTGATCTTTGCGGCCCAGGCCGTGCTGACCCGGACAGTATTCGGCCGCTACCTGATCGGCATTGGCACCAACGAAGAAGCCGTGCGTCTGGCAGGGATCAATCCAAAGCCCTACAAGATTCTGGTCTTCTCCCTCATGGGGTTGTTGGCGGGCGTCGCTGCTTTGTTCCAGATCTCCCGTCTTGAAGCGGCTGATCCGAATGCCGGGTCAGGCCTGGAGCTTCAGGTCATCGCCGCAGTGGTCATAGGCGGTACGAGCCTCATGGGCGGGCGGGGATCGGTAATCAGCACGTTTTTCGGTGTGCTGATCATCTCGGTACTCGCTGCAGGCCTGGCGCAAATAGGCGCCACCGAGCCCACCAAACGAATCATTACCGGCGCGGTGATTGTCGTGGCGGTGGTGCTCGACACCTATCGCAGCCATCGCGCTCAGCGGCGCGGCTGATATGGCCACCATCAAAGATGTCGCTGCCATCGCAGGCATTTCCTACACGACCGTGTCCCATGTCGTAAACCGAACGCGACCAGTCAGTGACGAAGTGCGCAAGAAAGTCGAGGCTGCGATTGCGCAGCTGGACTACGTGCCCAGTGCCGTCGCGCGTTCGCTAAAAGCCAAGTCCACGGCGACCATCGGGCTGCTGATTCCCAATGGCATCAACCCCTATTTTGCGGAGTTGGCGAGAGGGATCGAGGACTACTGTGAGCGCAATGGCTTTTGCGTCATCCTTTGCAACTCCGATGACAACCTCGAAAAGCAACGCAATTACCTCCGTGTGTTGCTCGAAAAGCGCGTGGACGGCTTGATTGTGTCGTCTGTCGGTGGGGGCGACAGCCTCGTCGATAGTCTGTCTTCGGTACGGACGCCCATGGTGATCGTCGACCGTGATCTTGAGCACGTCAACGCTGATCTGGTGCGGATTGATCATGAGCTGGGTGCTTACCTTGCCACTTCGCATCTGCTGCAACTGGGACACCGTCATATCGCGTGTATCTGCGGTCCGGTGCAAACCAGCGTAGCGAAGATGCGTCTGGCCGGGTATCACCGTGCGATGCTGGAAGTCGGCGTCGCGGTGCCCGACGCCTGGGTAGTAGAAAGTGATTTCACCGCCCCCAGCGGTTATCAGGCGGCCAGTCAATTGCTGGACGGTGATCGACCCACAGCGATTTTCGCCGCCAACGATATGGTCGGCATTGGCGCATTGCGCGCGGCGGCCGAGCGTAATGTGCGCGTTCCGGCGGATTTGTCGATCATGGGCTTCGACGACATTCAGATGAGCCAGTACGTTTACCCGGCGCTGACCACGGTCGGACAATCGATTCTGCAATTGGGCGAGCAGGCGGCCGAAGTGCTGCTGCGACGGATTTCAACGCGCAGCGACAGCCCAGTGCAGCGGATGATCGTCGCGCCCAGCCTCGTGCTACGCGAATCCACCGCACCGCCCGCAACCGCATTCAACGAGTTTCGCTGAGCCGCACCCGATGGGTCCGGATGGAAGAGTACAAACGTCATGCAAGCAAAAATAGTGATAGTGGGCAGTCTCAACATGGACCTGGTCACCCGCGCGCCACGCCTGCCGAAAGCGGGCGAAACCCTGACTGGGCGCTCTTTTGTCACGGTGCCAGGTGGCAAAGGTGCGAATCAGGCCGTGGCGGCGGCGCGCCTCGGTGCCAGCGTCGCCATGATCGGTTGCGTGGGTGACGACGCGTATGGCGAGCAGCTGCGTGGAGCGCTGCTGGCTGAAGGTATTGACTGTCAGGCTGTGAGTCGCATCGAGCGCGAGTCCAGCGGCGTCGCGCTGATTGTGGTCGATGACAGCAGTCAGAATGCGATCGTCATCGTCGCCGGTGGCAATGGTCATGTGACGTCAGCAGTGGTCGACGGCTTCGACGCCTTGTTGCGCCAGGCCGACGTCATCATCTGTCAGCTGGAAATTCCGATGGCGACAGTGGGGCACGTGCTCAGGCGCGGTCGAGAGCTGGGCAAGACGGTCATCCTCAACCCGGCGCCTGCAAGTGGACCCCTGCCTGCCGAATGGTACGGCTGGATCGACTACCTCATCCCGAATGAAAGCGAAGCGAGCGCGCTGACCGGGTTGCCGGTGGAGAGCGTCGCCACCGCCGATGCCGCTGCCTCGGCACTGATGAAAGCGGGTGTTGGCAAGGTCATCGTCACCTTGGGCGAGCAGGGCGCGCTGTTTGCCACCCAAGCCCGCTCCCAGCACTTCCCGGCGCCGAAGGTGAGTCCCGTCGACACTACGGCGGCTGGCGACACGTTCGTTGGGGGGTTCGCAGCTGCGCTAGCAGGCGGAAAATCCGAATCCGATGCAATCCTTTTCGGACAGACCGCTGCGGCGTTGTCCGTCACGCGCTCCGGCGCTCAACCGTCCATCCCCACGGTCCAAGACGTTCTGGGTTATCAGCCATGAAAAAAACACCTCTGCTCAACATTGCCTTGTCCCGCGTGGTTGCATCCTTGGGGCATGGGGATGTGCTGATGATCGTCGATGCCGGCATGCCCGTCCCTGCCGGGGTCGAACTCATCGATCTGGCGGTGACCCACGGCGTTCCGGATTTTGTCAGCGTGTTGAACACCGTGCTGGCGGAAATGCAGGTCGAAAGCCACATCATCGCCCACGAAATACGTGAAAAACAGCCGCCAGCTCTCCTGGTCCTGGATCAGCTCAATGCCGCTGGCAGCTTGGGCGAGCAGCGTCTTATGACCCACGAAGCATTGAAACAGTTAAGCCGTAGCGCGCGGGCCATCGTGCGCACCGGTGAATGTCAGCCTTACACCAACGTAGCGTTGATCGCGGGCGTGGTCTTCTGATCGCCCGGATTGCGTCGCATCCATGAAACAGGGAGTTTCCTATGCACTTTTGCCGTCACTTTCTCCTCCGATTGATCAGGAGTACCGCACTGTTGGCCATTTTCTCAGCTGCGGCACAGGCCGCTGAAAAGCGCGACCTCATCATCGACACCGATCCCGGGGCAGACGACGTGGTGGCATTGCTGCTAGCGCTCGCCTCGCCGGATGAGCTGCACATCCGTGCGATCACGACCGTCGCGGGCAACGTACGAATCGACAAGACCTCGCGCAACGCGCGTCTGGCCCGCGAGTGGGCAGGGCGCGAAGAGGTGCCGGTGTATGCCGGGGCAGGCCGGCCGCTGGTGCGACCGCCGATCTATGCCGAAAACATCCATGGCAAGGAAGGGCTGCAGGGGGTTGAAGTCCACGAGCCGAAGAAAGGCCTGGCCGACGGCAATGCGGTGCAGTATTTGATCGAGACCCTGAGCAAGGCTGCACCCCACAGCATCACCATTGCCATGTTGGGGCCACAGACCAACCTGGCATTGGCGTTGATTCAGGCGCCCGACATCACCCAAGGCATCAAGGAAGTGGTGGTCATGGGGGGCGCGCACTTCAACGGCGGCAATATCACCCCAGTGGCCGAATTCAATCTTTATGCCGACCCAGACGCTGCCAAAGTCGTGCTGGCCAGCGGCGTCAAGTTGACCTATCTGCCTCTGGACGTCACGCATAAGATCCTTACCAGCGACGAGCGAATCCAACGCCTAGAGGGGCTTCACAATCTGGCGGGCAAACTGGTCAGCAACATCCTCAATGAATACGTCAAAGCTGACATGGTGCACTACGGTTTGCCAGGCGGCCCGGTACACGACGCCAGCGTGATTGCATGGTTGTTGAAGCCAGAGCTGTTCAGCGGCAGGCAGATCAATGTGTCGATTGACAGCCGGGAGGGGCCTGGCTTCGGCCAGACCGTCGCCGACTGGTACGACACGCTGCAACAACCTAAAAACGTCTTTTGGGTTGAAAACGGTGATGCACAAGGCTTTTTCGACCTCCTGACGCAGCGTCTCGCGCGGCTTCAATAATCCGGCCTACGCGCTGCACCGCAGCCTGGTGGGGTAGCGCAAGAGTGTCCGTTTCCCAACGCCCTGGGCAGCTACCGGTGCCCAGTGTTCGCTGCTATCGAGTGCGATGGTCGCAATCATCAGCGCTGGTCACATCACCTCCTGGCTCAGCGCGCGGCGCCCTCGCAGTGACTCTCGCGAGAGGTCATGCGACCTGCAACGCCGGCCGGACGCTGGGTCGGCGCAATGAATGACCTACAAAAGCCTAACGTTTTGTCACGATTTGTTTGACCACAACGCCTCGGGCTCGGGCAGACTCCAGCGCATCCTGGCATCGGCTTATGGCGTCTCACACACCACGTTTGGGAAACCAAGCAGTACGGACGCTGTCGCAGAGGGGTGATTTTTCGTTAAACGTAAGGAGCTGTTATGCGCTGGAAATATGCATCGTCGGGACTGATTCTGGCAGCCGCGCTGCTGGCGGGATGCAGCAGTACCTCCGAGCCGTCTTCACCTGTACAGGGTGCGACGACCGCTGACACGAGCCAATCCCGTTGTGATGCTGCTGGGGCTCAATTCGCGCTAGGCAAGCCCGCTTCACCTGCCTTGCTGGACCAAGCACGGGTCAAGGCCGGCGCGCAGACGGCCAGGGTCCTCGGCCCCAACGACATGGTGACACTCGAGTACCGATCGGATCGCCTGAACCTCACTACTGATCAAGCCGCCATCGTCACCCGCGTGAACTGCGGCTGATCGCGTTATTCGCAGGCATAAAAAAACCCGTCAGCGACGGGTTTTTTCAGCGCGCTCGGATTACTCCGGGCGAACCTGAGCGGCTTGCATGCCCTTTTGGCCTTTCTCAGCCACGAAAGAGACAGTCTGGCCTTCTTTCAGGCTTTTGAAACCGTCGGATTCGATAGCCTTGAAGTGTACGAACAGGTCGTCACCGCCACCCTGTGGAGTGATAAAGCCGAAGCCTTTTTCATCGTTGAACCATTTTACGGTGCCGGTTTGGCGATTAGACATGGTGTATCTCCAGAAACATAATATTCAGTAGTGCTGTGCTGCTCAGGCCAACTGGGCACACGGGGGCTATCATAGTCGAATTGTGTGGATGCTGGACTTTTTCGGTTAGAACTTTGCGTCAATGCCGCAAATATATAGGAAGAATTCGCGTGGGATCAGCCGGTTCATCGGCGCTCAATCGGAGTCTCCCCATGCCTTCGAAGTGGCTGAAGCCCGCGAACGACGAGGGCTTCAGAAGGTTGCGCATGGCATCGTCCACCCGATGCCTCTGACCCATGGCTGCCGAATGTAAATTTTTTATTTTTTGCCCTTGAGGCAGTTCTCACTCACGGCTTTTTGCAGTCGAGCGGTCATTTCGGTACTCGGAGGCGTCGTTGTGTCATTCAGCGATGCAATTTCCTTGTCCGAAAAATTCTTGTTGATCTGCTGTGCGCCACACTCGCAGTGCGCCTTGACTGCATTGGTATCCATGCCGGGATTGTTTTGAGTTGCTGCGGCAGCGCATTCATTCATATAGGTGGTCTTGGTGTTCGCATCCATGGCGGCATGAGCGCTGAACGGGAGAGCCAGCGCCATGGGTGCGAGGAGGGCGGCAACACGTAGAAATGTCATGATGGTTTCCTTCTTGTCTATCGGCCCCATTGCCAAGGGCCTTTAACGGGGGTGTCAAATTATCTGACGACAGCGGGATATCGCAGTTCAGTTCGGACGATTCCCACTCTGTCAGTGGACGTGTTTTCGCCATAATCCGTCGCGGTCGGCCTGACGTAGAGCGGGTGGGCTGTGATAGCATGCGCGTCCTGCAGATTCGCTCGCGTCTCGCGGGTCAGGTTTCGTCCGTTGCGGACCTGTCATTTTGTACATTCCAGTCACTCTGGTTCGGTTGAATGGTTGGCCCTTGGGCTCCTGCCACTGTGAGGCAGGTACACCGCCGAATCGCGTACTGGCTCTATCCCAACCCACGTGACCTTTGGTAGGGGTCACCACTAGGAGAGGAGGCGCCATGCCAACTATTACTCTTCCCGACGGCAGTCAACGTTCTTTCGATCACCCGGTTTCCGTAGCCGAAGTCGCCGCGTCCATTGGCGCAGGCCTGGCCAAAGCCACCGTTGCCGGCAAGGTCAACGGTCAGTTGGTCGATGCCAGCGATCTGATCGACGCCGACGCGAGCCTGCAAATCATCACCCCCAAGGATCAGGAAGGCGTCGAGATCATTCGCCACTCCTGCGCACACCTCGTTGGTCACGCTGTCAAGCAGTTGTACCCGACCGCGAAGATGGTCATCGGTCCGGTCATCGATGATGGTTTCTATTACGATATCGCCTACGAGCGGCCATTCACCCCTGACGATCTCGCCGCCATTGAGCAGCGCATGCAACAGCTGATCGAGAAGGATTACGACGTCATCAAGAAAGTCACCCCGCGTGCTGAAGTCATTGAAGTCTTCAAGGCCCGCGGCGAGGATTACAAGCTGCGCCTGGTTGAGGACATGCCCAATGAAAAGGCCATGGGTCTCTACTACCACGAGGAATACGTCGACATGTGCCGCGGTCCGCACGTGCCGAACACCCGCTTCCTCAAATCGTTCAAGCTGACCAAGCTCTCCGGTGCCTACTGGCGCGGTGATGCCAAAAATGAACAATTGCAACGAGTGTATGGCACGGCCTGGGCTGACAAGAAGCAGCTGGCTGCCTACATCCAGCGCATCGAGGAAGCCGAGAAGCGCGATCACCGCAAGATCGGTAAACGCCTTGGCTTGTTCCATACTCAGGAAGAAGCACCGGGGATGGTGTTCTGGCACCCGAACGGCTGGACCTTGTATCAGGTACTCGAGCAGTACATGCGCAAGACTCAGCGTGAAAACGGCTACCTCGAGATCAAGACGCCGCAAGTTGTCGATCGCTCCCTGTGGGAAAAGTCGGGTCATTGGGCGAACTATGCCGAAAACATGTTCACCACCGAATCGGAAAGCCGCGACTACGCCATCAAGCCGATGAACTGCCCTTGCCACGTGCAGGTGTTCAATCAGGGCCTGAAGAGCTACCGAGAGCTGCCGATGCGTCTGGCGGAATTCGGTGCCTGTCACCGGAATGAGCCATCAGGTGCGCTGCATGGCATCATGCGCGTGCGCGCGTTCACTCAGGACGACGCTCACATCTTCTGTACTGAAGAACAAATGCAGGCGGAATCCGCAGCCTTCATCAAGCTGACCATGGATGTGTACGCTGACTTCGGCTTTAAAGACATCGAGATGAAGCTCTCCACTCGACCTGAAAAGCGGGTAGGGTCGGACGACCTATGGGACCGTGCTGAGTCCGCGTTAGCCGCAGCGCTCGATAGCGCAGGCCTGCCTTACGATCTGCAGCCGGGAGAGGGTGCGTTTTACGGTCCGAAAATTGAATTCTCTCTCAAGGATTGCTTGGGTCGTGTCTGGCAATGCGGTACATTGCAGCTCGATTTCAACCTGCCTATCCGTTTGGGCGCCGAATTCGTGTCGGAAGACAATGGGCGCAAACATCCGGTCATGTTGCACCGTGCAATTCTGGGTTCCTTTGAGCGTTTCATCGGCATTCTGATCGAGCACTACGAAGGTGCGTTCCCGGCGTGGCTTGCTCCTACTCAAGCAGTGATCATGAATATCACTGATAAACAGGCAGATTTTGCCCTTGACGTGGAAAAAACTCTGGCTGAAAGCGGGTTTCGTGCCAAGTCTGACTTGAGAAATGAAAAGATCGGCTTTAAAATCCGCGAGCATACGTTGCTCAAGGTTCCCTATCTCCTCGTCATCGGGGATCGGGAGGTTGAAACGCAAACTGTCGCTGTGCGTACCCGTGAAGGCGCAGACCTTGGCTCAATGCCGGTCGCCCAATTTTCGGAGTTCCTCGCACAAGCGGTTTCCCGGCGTGGTCGCCAAGATTCGGAGTAATTATTATTAAGCGTGAAATGAGACAAGATAAACGAGCTGCACCGAAGGCCCCGATCAACGAGAATATCTCGGCACGCGAGGTTCGGTTAATTGGCGCTGACGGCGAGCAGATTGGCATCGTCTCGATTGATGAAGCGCTTCGTATTGCTGAGGAAGCCAAACTCGATTTGGTGGAGATTTCTGCCGACGCAGTGCCACCTGTATGTCGCGTAATGGACTACGGCAAGCACATCTTCGAGAAGAAGAAGCAGGTCGCTGCGGCGAAGAAAAACCAGAAGCAAGTACAGATTAAAGAAATCAAGTTTCGTCCAGGGACGGAGGAAGGGGATTACCAGGTAAAACTACGCAACCTGGTACGTTTCCTGAGTGACGGGGACAGGGCCAAGATATCCTTGAGATTTCGCGGTCGTGAGATGGCCCACCAGGAGCTGGGGATGGAACTGTTGAAGCGGGTTGAAGGTGACCTGCTCGAATACGGTTCGGTCGAACAGCATCCTAAGATGGAAGGACGCCAACTGATCATGGTCATCGCCCCGAAAAAGAAGAAATAACCACCAGGGCACGGCAGGCCTTGCGGTTATGTTTATCAACTGAATGCGGAGTATCCGAACATGCCAAAGATGAAGACTAAAAGTGGTGCAGCTAAGCGGTTTCTGAAAACCGCGAATGGCATCAAGCACAAGCACGCTTTCAAGAGCCACATCCTGACCAAAATGTCGACCAAGCGTAAGCGTCAACTGCGCGGAAGCAGCCTGCTGCATCCGTCTGACGTCGCGAAAGTCGAGCGCATGCTGCGCCTTCGTTAATTTTGATCAAGAATAGAGGAAGTAACTCATGGCTCGTGTAAAGCGTGGCGTCATTGCCCGTAAGCGTCACAAAAAAATTCTGAAACTTGCTAAAGGCTACTACGGCGCGCGTTCACGCGTATTCCGTGTTGCCAAGCAAGCGGTAATCAAGGCTGGCCAATACGCCTACCGTGACCGTCGTCAGAAAAAACGTCAGTTCCGCGCTCTGTGGATCGCTCGTATCAACGCTGGTGCGCGTATCAACGGTCTGTCCTACAGCCGTTTCATCGCTGGCCTGAAAAAAGCGTCGATCGAAATCGACCGTAAGGTTCTGGCTGATCTGGCAGTGAACGAAAAAGCGGCGTTTGCTGCGATTGTCGAGAAAGCTAAAGCCACTCTGGCCTAAGTCCCCGACAATCACCGGGCTCTTTGGGGCCCGGTGTTAAACGTCTTAAATAGGGGAAGAGCCTTGTAAGCTCTTCCCCTATTTTGTATCTGGAGTCTGTACATGGAAAACCTGGACGCGCTGGTCTCTCAAGCACTTGAGGCTGTGCAAAGCGCCGAAGATATCAATGCCCTGGAGCAAATCCGGGTTAATTACCTTGGCAAGAAAGGCGAATTGACCCAGGTGATGAAGACCTTGGGCAATCTGCCGGCCGAAGAGCGCCCGCAGGTAGGCGCGCTGATCAACGTCGCCAAGGAGCGTGTCACAGAGGTCCTCAATGCACGCAAGGCGTCCTTCGAGGAAGAGAATCTCGCCGCCAAACTTGCCGCCGAATCCATCGACGTAACGTTGCCCGGCCGCGGACAGACCACCGGCGGTCTGCACCCGGTCACCCGCACGTTGGAGCGTATTGAACAGTTTTTCACTCATATTGGTTACGGCATCGCCGAAGGCCCTGAGGTGGAAGACGATTACCACAACTTCGAAGCGCTCAACATCCCAGGCCATCACCCGGCCCGGTCGATGCACGACACCTTCTATTTCAACGCCAACATGCTGCTGCGCACTCATACCTCGCCGGTACAGGTCCGCACCATGGAAGCGAACAAGCCGCCGATCCGCATCGTCTGCCCAGGCCGTGTGTATCGCAGCGACTCTGATATCACTCACTCCCCGATGTTCCATCAGGTGGAAGGCCTGTTGGTTGACCGCGATATCAACTTCGCGGACTTGAAAGGCACCATCGAGGAGTTTCTGCGCGTGTTCTTTGAAAAAGAACTGGCAGTGCGTTTCCGTCCTTCCTATTTCCCGTTCACCGAGCCATCCGCAGAAGTCGACATGGAGTGCGTGATGTGCAGCGGGAAGGGCTGCCGCGTCTGCAAACAGACCGGCTGGCTGGAAGTGATGGGCTGCGGCATGGTCCACCCGAACGTGCTGCGCATGTCCGGCATCGACCCGGAAGAGTTCCAGGGTTTTGCTTTTGGCATGGGCGCGGAGCGCTTGGCCATGCTGCGTTACGGCGTCAATGACTTACGCCTGTTCTTCGACAACGACTTACGGTTCCTCGCGCAATTTCGCTAGGTCGCCCGTCACGAACTTTTTAGGAGAGCAGGATGAAATTCAGTGAACAATGGTTGCGCGGCTGGGTAAGCCCGCAGGTTTCCCGTGACGAGTTGGTTGCCCGACTGTCGATGGCCGGTCTGGAGGTCGATAGCGTGACCCCGGCGGCCGGTATTTTCAGCGGTGTTGTGGTCGGTGAGGTGCTGAGCACCGAGCAGCACCCGGACGCTGACAAGCTGCGTGTCTGTCAGGTCAGCAATGGCTCGGAAACGTTTCAGGTGGTCTGCGGTGCACCCAACGTGCGCCCGGGCCTGAAGATTCCCTTCGCCATGATCGGCGCACAATTGCCGGGCGACTTCAAGATCAAGAAGGCCAAGCTGCGCGGTGTCGAGTCCAACGGCATGCTGTGTTCGCAATCCGAGCTGCAGGTCGGCGAAGGCAACGACGGTCTGATGGAGCTGCCGGTCGATGCACCGGTTGGCAAGGATTTTCGTGACTATCTCGAACTGGACGATGCCAGCATTGAAGTCGACCTGACGCCGAACCGTGGCGATTGCCTGTCCGTTGCGGGCCTGGCCCGTGAAGTGGGCGCGCTCTACGACGCCAAGGTCACGCGTCCGCAGGTCGACGTGGTTCCAGCCGTTCACGATGAAGCGCGCTCGGTGGAGGTGCTCGCGCCCGCCGCATGCCCCCGTTATCTGGGTCGTGTCATTCGTAATGTGGATCTGTCGCGTCCGACGCCCCTGTGGATGGTCGAGCGCCTGCGGCGTTCTGAAGTGCGGAGCATCGATGCTGCCGTTGACATCACCAACTACGTGATGCTCGAGCTGGGTCAGCCATTGCACGCCTTCGACCTCGCCGAGATCAACGGTGGTATCCGCGTTCGCATGGCGGAAGAAGGTGAAAAGCTGGTTCTGCTGGACGGTCAGGAAGTCAGCTTGCGCGCAGACACCTTGGTGATCGCCGACCATCAGCGCGCCCTGGCAATCGCAGGGGTGATGGGGGGCGAGCACAGCGGCGTGAACACCGCGACGACTCGCGACATTTTTCTCGAAAGCGCATTCTTCGATCAGATTGCCGTCGCTGGCAAGGCTCGCTCTTACGGCCTGCACACCGATGCTTCGCATCGTTATGAGCGCGGTGTCGATTGGCAGCTCGCCCGTGAAGCCATGGAGCGCGCCACCGGCCTGTTGCTGGAAATCACAGGCGGGGAAGCGGGACCGATCACTGAAGCCGTTAGCGAACAGCACTTGCCAACGATTGCGCCAGTCATTTTGCGCGCCGACCGTATCGAGCAGATGTTGGGCATGACCCTGGACGCCGCCGAAGTGGAGCGTCTGCTCACGGCATTGGGTCTGCAGGTGTCTACCGAGGCAGCCGGCCAATGGCGCGTTGAAGTGCCCAGTCACCGTTTTGACATCAGCCTGGAAGTCGATCTGATCGAAGAGCTGGCCCGTCTTTACGGCTACAACCGTCTGCCGGTGCGTTACCCGCAGGCGCGTCTGGCGCCTCAAGCCCGCCCCGAGGCCCGCGGCGATCTGCCTGCGCTGCGTCGTTTGCTGGTTGCTCGCGGATATCAGGAAGCGATCACTTACAGCTTCATCGATCAGAAATGGTTCGAGCTGTTCAATCCCGGTGTTGAACCGCTATTGCTGGCCAACCCGATTTCCGCTGACATGGCGGCGATGCGCTCGTCGCTGTGGCCGGGTTTGGTCAAAGTGTTGCAGCATAACCTCAACCGCCAGCAGGACCGGGTGCGCCTTTTCGAGAGCGGCCTGCGTTTCGTCGGTCAACTGGAAGGTTTGAAGCAAGAGCCCATGCTCGCGGGTGTGATTTGCGGCAGCCGCTTGCCGGAAGGATGGGCGCAAGGGCGGGATGCCGTGGACTTTTTCGACGTCAAGGCTGACGTAGAAGCGATACTCGGTTTTGCGGGTGCGCTGGATGACTTCCGTTTCGTACCAGGCAATCATCCTGCACTTCATCCTGGGCAAACAGCCCGAATTGAACGCGATGGTCGCGAGGTCGGTTTCATCGGTGCACTGCATCCGGAGCTGGTGAAGACACTAGGGTTGGACCGCGCGGTGTTCGTTTTTGAGCTGGTCATGGCGGATGTGGTCGAAGGGCGTTTGCCGAAATTCCACGAATTGTCCCGCTTTCCAGAGGTCCGGCGTGACCTGGCGTTGCTGGCGGACCGCGAGGTTGCAGCGACCGCTGTACTGGACGTTATTCGTGAAAATGCAGGGGAATGGCTTACAGACCTAAGGCTCTTTGATGTCTATCAGGGTAAAGGCATTGATCCGCATAGAAAAAGCCTTGCCGTTGGCTTGACCTGGCAACATCCATCGCGCACTCTTACCGACGATGAGGTAAACGCTTCGACGCAGCAAATTCTCACCTCGCTAGAGGAAAGGTTAAACGCCACGTTAAGGAAGTAGCGTATGGGGGCTCTGACGAAAGCTGAGATGGCCGAACGTCTGTACGAAGAGCTAGGCCTGAACAAACGAGAAGCCAAGGAACTGGTTGAGCTGTTCTTTGAGGAAATCAGGCACGCTCTGGAGGATAATCAGCAGGTCAAATTGTCCGGATTCGGCAATTTTGACCTGCGAGATAAACGTCAGCGACCGGGTCGAAATCCCAAAACAGGGGAAGAAATTCCGATTACGGCTCGCCGTGTGGTCACCTTTCGCCCAGGGCAGAAATTGAAGGCCCGAGTTGAGGCATATGCTGGAACCAAGTCATAACGACGAGCTACCGCCTATCCCTGGCAAACGCTACTTCACCATTGGTGAAGTCAGCGAGCTCTGCGCGGTGAAACCGCACGTTTTGCGTTATTGGGAGCAGGAGTTTCCTCAGCTCAACCCGGTCAAGCGCCGCGGGAATCGTCGGTATTACCAGCGACAGGACGTCCTGATGATCCGACAGATACGCGCGTTGCTCTACGACCAGGGCTTCACGATCGGTGGGGCGCGTCTCCGGATGTCCAGCGATGAGGTCAAGGACGATTCCCTGCAATACAAGCAGTTGATCAAGCAGATGATCACAGAGTTGGAAGACGTGCTCATCGTGCTACGGAAGTAGATCGATGACTCAAAATACTTCCATCATTCAAATGCTTAGGGTATATTCCTCGACGCTTCCGCAAGAAGCCCAACAGATACACGCCTAGTCGGGGCGTAGCGCAGTCCGGTAGCGCACTAGCATGGGGTGCTAGGGGTCGAGTGTTCGAATCACTCCGTCCCGACCATATATTTCAATGACTTAGCCCGATCTTCTCAGATTGGGCTTTTTCATTTATAGGGCTTTTTAAGTGGAGTCTCATTGAGCTTCAGGAACCCGCAGCCCGACCCGCCCCGGCATCAATCAGCCGACATGAGTCCTATATGCGTGCAGTCGAGTTCCTCTAATTTAGCCTGAACGGCATCGTCGAAGATGATGTAAAGCGCCTCGATGTCCGCCGAGCGCAGTTTTTTGGCTTTCTCCTGGCTGACGATGAACGCGATCTGCATCTGTGCCTCGCGTTCGATCGCTTCTTTGTCGCTCGCCGCATTCAATGCACGCACCAGGTCGTCAATGTCCCCTCGAGTCGATTTTGGGAGTCGGAGCGCGTCAATTCGTTCTTGCAGCATGAATCAGTCCTTACTAAGTGGTGCCATTGTGCTGCAGCGCTGGCGCTCGGCTTGATGGATTTCCGCTAACTGGTCCCTGCAACCTTCAAGGCCGCCGATGCGGTTGCTGATCGCGGAGTTTTCCCGCAAGCAGTCTGACAGCCTAGCCTGAGTGTGGGCGAGCGCTGTGCGAAGTTTGTCGCGTTCAGTCGTGACTGTGCTGTGCATGTCCACCAGCTTGGCCAGGTTTTTCCGGTACCGGCTCAGTTCCTTCTGAAGCATGTGGCATTCCTCGATGAGCAAGCGCGATTGTTGTTCGAGCATCTCCTCGCGGGTGAATTCATCGGGCCATTCGGTGTTGGGTGCGGCGTCCATTTGAAAAAGCCTTGATACTGTTTGGGCATACAGTAGTCGATAAGGTCCCACGCAGGTTGGCCGAGGTGACGAGCTGTAGCACCCTTGAGCGGACAGGCGCTCGACGATTGATAAAACGCCCTGGCTACGGATTTGGGAAGGCCTGGCTCATTGTCCTGCGTGTTGATCGACCTTGTGTACGGACGTAGGGGTGGGGTGGTGTCTTTCCGCAAACCACCACCACGCGACGACGCCTAGCAGGCTGGTCAATACCGCAAGCAGCAGGATCACTGTCTGCAGCCTCAAGTGGGCTGCGAGCAGCGCCACCAGTAATCCGGCCATGGGCTGAGACAGGTTGTTGAGCAGCGTGATCACGCCGACGGTTTTGCCAAAATCCCGAGGGGGAATCACCCGTTGTCGAAGGGTGCGCATGTAGACGTTGAAGACCTTGTCGAAGGTGACGATCAGCAAAAATCCGACCCCATAGCCGATCAGTGTCGGGCTTATGGCACAGACGAAGGCGCCGATGGCGATCATCGAATAGCCGGCACCGCCGAGCAGTCGCAACGATAGCGGGACGCGGGCCATCACGACGAGAATCAAGATCGTCGTAAGGGCACCTGCCGCCTGGAGGCCTGCGTAAGCTTCTTTGCCCGCGCCGTATTGACCCATGACCATCGCCGCTGAAGTCGCGAGGGTGACACCGACGAGCAGATTGACGCCAACCGCCAGCGTGATGATCTTTTGCAGCGCTGCTCGATCACGGATATGCCGCAAAGCGACTTTGATCGGCTGCACCCAGACGCCCTGATGGGGCTCGGAGACTGCAACCGTGATCCCGCTCAGGCGCTGCCACGCGAGCATGCTCAGGTCAGCGAGCAAAAATAGCCCTGCGGCCCACAGCACAACCCAAGGCCAAGTCCATGCTTCCAGCATCAGCGCTGCCAGCAGCGGCCCGAGGACCCAGCCGGTCTGATCGGCAATCTGCGAGTAGGACAGCGTCTTGGTGTAGCTGTAATGCTGGAAGATGTGCGGCATGAGCACTTCTCGCGCCATGATGCCTTGAGTGGTCAGCACGCCGCAGAGTGCCGAAAGCCCTACCAGCCAGGCCATGCCGCCGAACAGGCCATGAAACGCCATTGCCAGTAAACACAGCACGGCCCGACAGACCTGGCTCACATGCAGGATGCGCACGGGTGCGTATTTGTCGCACAGGGCTCCGCACAACGGAAACGCGAGAAAACGCGGCAGTGACTCGACGAAAAACGCCAGCCCGGCCCAGGATGCGCTTTGAGTGGTCTGGAACACCACCAGCGGCACGATGAACAGCAGGATCTGATCCGCCAACCGGGACAAAAACAGCGAAAGAAAAAAAGCGAGGTAATCCTTGCGCACATTGACCTCCTGGTAACGAGCGGCGCGGCTAACGGTCAGGGCAACGTTGGAGGCGGGTAGCTGGAAGGCACTTATACGCGTTTATCACAGGCCACTGCAGTCATCTGTCTGGAGCCCCTTTGTGGGTTTTACTCGATTCGAGCAGCTGCTGCTTTCAATTGCTGAACTGACGAGTGAATGGCCTGGATTCTACCGACAATTTCGGTATGAGGCTGATGAGGCTGTCGGAAGGTTGCGTAGGCCAAGTGACCTGCCATCGACTGGGAGAGGTGTTCGAGGTGAGTCGCGGTTTCTTCGAGGTCGCGTTTGATCGAGGGCAGGGGTACGAGCACGGTGAGCCTCTGGTGTGTACATTCTGAAGCAGTCAGTGGTCACCTATCCGTTGACCTCTACCTCCGTCCGCTTTCACATCACCAGCGTATCCCGTGGGCATCCTCGGTTTCACGACACGCGGTTGGCGCAGCTCAAAGCTGGCCTCCATAGTGGGCTGGAGCGTAGTGGATTGCCATCCGACTTAAGGCTATGAAGCCGACGCCCGCATGCCTGTGAGCGACGTTTTGCTGCGATCACGCCATTCGTCCATCTTCGGGCACTCTTGGCAGGCAAGGTTTTCCGAGAGGTATGTGTGTGGATATCCCGCGCCATGAGGATGGAGAATCGTGATGGAGATGAATCCAGATGCGCCAGGCAACATTTCGCAGAAAGGCGTGAGCGGCCAGGCAGACAACGAAACCGGTTTTGAGCAGCGCGCGGGCGAGCGTCCGGCTGCGCCCGGCGCTGGGGATAAAAATGGTAACGTTGACCCCGAATTGGGCTTCGACCCTGACTCGCCGGACGTGTCCGACCCGGCTGTAGACCCTATACACCCGGCCAGAACCAGCAATGATCCGGTGCCCACAGGGAAGCACCTGCCGCAGAGTGACGGCAAGCCGCGAGGCCTCTAGTTTCTGTTGCGCGCGTATTCGAGCCCGGCCCTTGTGCCGGGCTTTTTCATGGGACTTACGGGCGAGTCGTGACGCCCAATCGCAGGTTGTAGCGCATCGACACTCGATACGGCGCGCTCGGCAAGCGCTAGAATCATGCTGACGTTCAACGCTGGCGTCCATGCTGAGCGGCCAGCGATTTCATTCTTCTGACGCGATCGAGTCCATGATGCTGTGGCTGTACGAATTTAGGAAAACTCTCACGCCTGCCGAGTACATTCGGCTGTTGCATACCCATGATCTGGGGAAGAAAAAAAGCAACCGTCTGCTGGCTAAAACCGGGGTAATGACAGCGGGCAACGCGGTTATCCGCCCGCCGTTCTATTTTGAGCGGGGGCGCATCACGTTGGGTCGGAACGTACTGATCAATGCCGGGTGTGTGTTTCTGGATCAAGCGAGCATCACCATAGGCCCGGATGCGATGCTCGGGCCGCAGGTTCGTCTGTGCACCACCACGCACGATCTGAACCCCGCGTTGCGTCACACCCACACGCGTTCGTCGCCGATCAGCATCGGTGCGAACGCGTGGATCGGCGCGGGCACCGTGGTATTGCCGGGCGTGAGCATCGGCGAGAACAGCGTGGTCGCTGCCAACAGCGTGGTGAATGCCGACGTTCCCGCCAATGCGATGTATGCAGGCAGCCCGGCCCGTTTCAAGAAGTGGCTGGTGCCGCAAGCGACTGTGGAAAATCACGACGGGTCCACCCATGCTGTCAGCGCTTCGACCGACGACGCGACGCCCGGTTGAGGCCTTCGCAGTTTCAAGCCTGGCCATGCCATTACCTTGGCGCAATCTCTCGGAACGAATCACCTTCAGGCCGGGTCAACCTTTCTCGACACCCCTGAACACGGAACGTCCATGAGCAAACTGACCGATACACTCACCGAAACACTGAGCGAGGATCTTTACGCGAAGACCCGCGCGCAGCTGAATACCTTCATCAACGAAACCAACGCCTTGCTGGCCGCGGGGGATGCGTTGCATGAGGACCGTACAAATGTGGCGCGAGACCGCCTGGTGGCGTTTCTCAAAGAAGCGGCATTGCGTGGGGAAAGCGTGACCGAGGGTGATGTCCTACCTATTGAGCCGCCGGTCACCCGAGCCCTCAATGAAGCCAAAGGCTTCGTCAGGGCCAATCCGTGGGCCGCCGTCGCGACGGCGGCCGGCGTAGGACTGGTGGTGAGCCTGCTGCTCAACCGCAGGCAACGCTGAGAGGAGACTTCGACGTGATGCGTGGTCGCGGGATCGCAACGATGCGCAGAGGGCCAGGAGGCCGGTTTTCGTTATCCAACGCTTACAAGCGGTGTGAGGGCGCGCGGGCGTTCTCACCCCGTTACTGGCTGATTTACGGCTCCCCCAGCGTGGTCACCGCAGGGGGCCTCGGGGTCTATTTGACACCGGGCGATGAGTGTCTGAAATATCGAGGGGGACGCTGCATGAGTGTGGACGAAGAGGCTGTTCGTCAACTGGCGCAATTGATTTGGGAAACCGAAGGGCGACCGGAAGGGCAAGAAGCCCGTCATTGGGAAATGGCCACCAAGCTTGCGGAATCCGCGGCCATGGCGCCGACTCGAGTGTCCAACCGGCATAAGGTCGATACGCTGTTTCCGATGCCGGATGAGCCCGAGGATCAATAACCGTCACGCGTCTGGCGCTCAGGCCTCGCTGGCCTTCAACTCGCCGAGCAGCGATTGTGCAAAGCCTTCTGAAGCGATGTAGTCCAGGGCCTGACGCAGCTTCACGGTTTCCTCGGCGCCGAAAGTTTTGTCAAACACCCGCTGCACCCGGTCAGAAACATGGCGCGCCTCAGCGTATTTGTCCTGACCTGCCTGCGTTAACAGGACCCGGCGACTGCGGCGGTCCGACTCATCGATCTGCAATTCGACAAGGCCGTCGCGCATCAGCGGTTTGAGGGTATGGCCAAGCGCTGACAGGTCCATGACCATCGACTGGGCGAGGTCGCGCATTTTGGGCTGGCCGCTGCGGGCAATCTGAGACAGCAAGGAATACTGCGTGGCTTTGAGGCCGCACTCGGTGAAAGCCTCGTCGTAGATTTGCCCCAGACGGCGGGAAGCCCGGCGCACCGAGCCGTTGGCGCAACTGCTGACGGCAATGGGGTCTGAGCAGAAAGACGGGCGTTTCAAAACGGGTACTCACAGCTTGCGGTAGATGAAGCGATTATGCCTGCGCGAGCGAGGCGGACAAGGTTTTTCACCCCGTCGGGGCGCGACAGGGTGACACACGGTCGCGATGCCGACAGCGAAGTCGGCTGAGCCGATCAGGATTTTGACGCGGCGGAGCTCTCGAATCGCCGCGCACGGGTATGAGCATCAGTAAGGGCCCAATACCACATCCCCATACCGCCCAGCGTGAGTACCGCAGCGGCATAGCCCGTTGCCGGTAGCCCCATTCCAGCGGAAATCACCATCCCGCCCACCCAGGGGCCGATAGCATTCGCCAGGTTGAAGGCACTCTGCACCAGGGCGCCGGCCAGCGATTGCGCGTGGGGGGCGACGTCCATCAGACGGGTTTGCAGGATCGCCGCCAGCCCCACCCCGCAGCCGATGAAAAACACCAGCAGGATCAGCAGCCACAGGTTTTCGGTGGCAGACGGGTAGAGCGCCAGCACCAGGGCGGTGAATCCCAGGGAGATCCCGGCCGATCGCATGGTCGCTCGGTCCGCCGCCCAGCCGCAGACCAGATTGCCCACCGTAGTGCCGACGCCGAACACGGCCATGACCACCGGGATCATGAAGTCTGACGTATGGGTGACCTCGATCAGCGTCGCAGCCAGATAGGTGTAAACGCAAAACACCCCGCCGAAGCCGATCGCAGCGATGCCCAGCGTGAGCCACACCTGGCGCGACCGCAGTGCGTTAAGTTCGCGCAGCGGGCTGGCGTCGGATTGAGCCGGGGAGGCCGGTGCCAGGGTTCGGATGAGCACTGCGGTGATCGCGGCGAGCACCGCCACCACTGCAAGGCCCCAGCGCCACCCCACGGTCTGGCCGATCCAGGTGGCGAACGGCACGCCAACGATGGTGGCGATGGTCAGTCCCAGAAACACCCGGGAAACCGCTTGAGCCCGCCGATTCTTGGGCACTAAAGAAGCGGCCAGCAGCATGGCGACGCCAAAGTACGCCCCGTGGGGAAAGCCGCTCAGAAAACGGAAAAACACCAGCCACGGCAGTGAAGGAGCGATGGCGCTCAGGGCATTGGCGACGCCAATGAAGGCGGCCAGGGCCACCAGCAGCGCGCGTCGCGGCAGTCGAACGCCGAGCACCATGATCACAGGCGATCCCACTACGACGCCCAAGGCATACGCGCTGATGGCGTGCCCTGTCAGCGGTTGGGTAGTCTGGAAATCACTGGCGATGAAAGGCAGCAGTGTCATTGACGCGAATTCGGTGGTGCCAATGGCGAACGCTCCCATGGCCAGCGCGAACAGCAGCCAGCCCATATGAAAGTCGGGAGAGGTGTCAGGAGAGTGGGTCATGGTGGGCCAACGGCGGCGTGTGGAAAACAAGCGTTCTGTTATACCTGAAACCGGTTTCAGATCAACCTGAAACCGGCGTCGAGTCTGGGTGGAACGACCAAGGGCGTCAGCTGAAGCGCGCCAATTTCGCCTGCAGCAGCGCTTTAACCTCCGTCCATTCGTCATCGATGATGCTGAAACGTACGGAATTGCGCTTGCGCCCGTCGGGCATGATCCGCTCGTGACGGACGATGCCCTCCTGTTTCGCGCCGATGCGCAGAATGGCGGCGCGGGATTTCTCATTCAATTCGTCGGTGGTGAACTGCACCCGTACGCACTGCATGACTTCGAAGGCGTATTCCAGCAGCAGGTATTCCATTTCAGTGTTCAGCCCGGAACGCTGTACGGACTGGCCGAGCCAGGTGTGGCCGATTTCCAGCTTGCGGTTCTTGCGATCGATCTTCCAGAACCGGGTGCTGCCGACGATCTTGCCGGTGGCGCGGTGCACGATGGCGAAGGGCATGACGGTTCCGGCCACGCGTCCCGCCAGCGCGGTGGCGATGTACGTCTCGACGGTTGCAGGCCCCGGAATGACCGTGACCTTCATGTTCCACAACTCGCCGTCTTCAGCGGCCTGCACCAGTGGCTCCGCGTGCCCGGCCTGCAACGGCAGCAGGGTCACGGTGTTGCCGTTCAAGGTGACCTGTTCGATGGCCATCACTTCACTGCTCATGCCGCATCATTCCTTGGGTTTTGCGTTGGGCAATGCTGCGCCTTTGGGCCACAGCATCCAGATCTGGCCTTGCTGTTTCATGTTGCCTGCCAATTCGCCCGCCGCGTCACCGGTGCCCCAGAACATGTCGGCGCGCACTTCGCCGGCGATGGCGCCGCCGGTGTCCTGTGCCGCGACCGGGCGCACCAGCGGCGAGCCATCGGGACGGGTGGAAGACAGCCATAACAGGCTGCCTAACGGGATCACTTTGCGGTCGATGGCCACGCTGTAGCCGGCCGTCAGCGGCACGTTGAGCGAGCCACGCGGGCCTTCATCGCTGTCCGGACGCAGGGTGAAGAACACGTAGCTGGGGTTGCTGCCGAGCAGTTCGTGGACGCGATCCGGGTGGGCGATGGCCCAGTCTCGAATCCGCCCCATGGACACCTCGTCCTTGGTCAATTGGCCTTGCTCGACCAGCCAGCGACCCACCGGTTTGTAGGGGTGGCCGTTCTGGTCGGCGTAGGCGATGCGCAATTGACGACCGCTTTCCAGTTGGACACGGCCGGAGCCCTGGATTTGCAGGAATTGCAGGTCGATGGGGTTTTCCAGCCAGGCGAGCACCGGGGCGTTGACGCCTTTCTCGTTGATTGTCGCGGCGTCGTCGTACGGACGCAGCACGCGGCCATCCAGCCGACCGCGCAGGCGCTTGCCCTTCAGTTCGGGATAGATGCTGTCGAGGTTGACGATGATCAGGTCATCCGGCACGCCATAGATAGCCACGGGATGCTGATCGTTATGGGCGTCGCTGCCCTTATAAATAGGCTCGTAATAGCCGGTGATCAGGCCGTTGGCACCATGCTCGGACGAACGCAGGCTGTAGACCTGCAACTGACTCTTGAGGAAATCGCGCACGGCTGCAGGGTTCAGCGGCACCTGAGCCGCCGCCGCACAGGTCGTGCCCCAGACCCGATCCTTGGCCAACCGCTTGCACGCCGAGAACCAACTGTTGAACCCACCCATGAGGTCCTGATCGCTGACCGCGGGCAGTTTGTCCCATTCGACACTCACGTAGGTCGTGGCTTCGGAAGGCTTGGTCTTCGGCGCTCCTCCGTCGCAGGCCGCGAGCAAGGCGATCAGGGGAGCGAGGCAAAACAGAAAGCGGCGCCAGTGCAGGCTTGGGATCATCACGCGGGGTGTTTCCTGAAAACAAGTGAAGTCCGCTAGCTTGGTGAAAGGCGACGGCGGCGTCAAATCTGTGAGGCATTGTTTGCTCGACATCAGGGTGTCAGACCGACCGCTTTCGCGGCCTTCGTAACCTCCGGCTGTTCCCAAAGGTCAGCGGTGGCCGCGAAAGCCTGGACGGACGCTCATACCGCCCAACGTGAATCTTCAAGCCGACACACAGGGTGGGGGTGACGCCGGAGGTTTCGACGGCCGCGAAGCCGGCTTAGCGACGGAACGCCAACGTCATTGCACCCCGTTTCCGCACTTTTCGCTGATTTGCCGCTCTATGCATGGCCGGGATCCCGCGATTCACGCGGGATGCAGATTGTTGAAGCCCGAAATACGCATGGTTCCACTGTTGCCTTTCTCTCTCACTCGTCGGCAGGTTCGTACCGGAGTCGTGGTGTGTCTGATGACCTTCTGCACCCTCGGTTGCACCCGCCAGGACGGACAGGACGTCGCCACGCAATTTGGCAATACCCGTCCTCAGGAGTTTTTTCAGACCAGCGTCGACCGCATGGCCACTCTCGCCATGCACGACAACCTCGACAGCCTTTACCTGCTGATGAACAAGCTCTACCTGCGCAACCCCGCCGAGTGGCGCAAGTCCGGGTTTGTCGATGCGCGCTCCGCCGAACGCAACGTGCGTGCGGCGATCGAGCAGCAGAAGCCGCTGGCACAACTGGGCAATCGGCGTGACCTGGCGGCCTTGAGCTATGCCCTGAGTCCGGAATTCCTTGGTGACCGGGTGGGCGCGTTCATTTATGCCATCGGCAGCATGCTGGTCACGGCCCACGGCGGGCGCATGGAGTTCTTCATGACCGACCAGATCAACCCCAAATTCGTGAGCAACGCCGCGCGCAATATCGAAAAAGCCACCTGGCTGTTGAGTCAGCGACAGAACGCCAACGGCGAGTTGATGCTGTTTTCCAATGAGATTTCGGAGGAGGGCAGCAACCTGAGCTTTGCGACCGAATTCGGCAAGATCGTCGCGCGGCTGGATTTGCTGACCCAGATGCTGGACGAACGCTACCGGAGGATCGGCCTCAACTACGCCCAGAGTCTGCTGTTCTTGAATTTCCTGCCGGTGCAGTAGCTACATGGCCCGGGCTCCATGAAACGTCCCAGACCCAGACCCAGCCCCGGCTTCAATAACTCTCGCCGCGAATGTATGCCTGCATTTTCTGGATGAGCCTGGCCTGTTCGGCAATCGCTTCTTTCACCAGATCGCCAATCGACAACAAACCCACCAGCTCGCCGTTGTCCACCACCGGCAAATGCCGCAGTCGGCCATTGGTCATGATCGCCATGCAATCGCCGACGTTGTCGCCAGGCGCCACGGTCTTCACGTCGCGGGTCATGATCTCGCTGACTGGTGTGCCCAGCGACGCTCGGCCTTTCAGCTCCATCTTGCGCACGTAATCCCGCTCGCTGACGATGCCGACCACTTTGCCGTTTTCTACCACCGGAACCGCGCCGATGTTTCTCTCCGCCATCAGCGTGATCACCTCGAACACCTTCTGATCCGGCGTGACGGTATGGGTCACACGGTGTTGTTCATCTTTGAGCTTCAGTAACTCGGCTACGGTCGTCATGGTGGCCTCTCCGGCACGTATTGTAAGCTCGGCCACCGTGGTCGGGCCGTGTGTAGAGAATCGTAGAGAGATGGCATTCGGGCAAGTTTTTGAAAGCGCCGCGCAGATGGCGAAAAACGTCAAGTGAGGCAAGCATTGACGTTTTTAGCCGTATTTGCGGCTTGCGGGACGATCGATCAGACGAACCGTCGAGCCATCACCGGCGCAGTCGGAGCCGAAGGACGCAACAGCGCGGGGACCTCCTGGGTCTGCTTGACGAACCCTTGCACCCAATGCACGAACGCCAACTCACTCAAGCCGTCCAGCGGCAGCTCGGCGCACAGCCGCACCTGATTGCGGTCGTCCAGCGCCAGCCAGCAACCACTCATGGCGCTGGAGTCGAAGTTCAGGCGCAGCAGCTTTTCATGCAGCGCGGGGTCGGGGCGCAATGCCAGCCGACAGTGCAAAATCGCCACATCCCCTGCGGTGGGGATTTCAATGATGACCACTTCGCGTTGCTGGTCGAACAAGGCGCAGACGCCGTTTTCCAGCGTCAGCGTAATGCCCATCTGTTTGGCCAGGGCGTCGATCAGGGTGGTTGCAGTTGCCATGGATGAGCTCCTCAAATGAATGTCGTCGTGTGAACCTGCCTCACATCACGCCGGCCTGAACACGCCTTGGGCGTCGCTGGCCAGGTCGCGGGCCGGTTGCGGGTCGCTTTGATCCGCCTGCTCGCCGTCCAGGGTGAATTTCTTCGGCTGGGTCTGGTCCAGCCCGTACTCGAACGTGACCTCGCCGCGCAGGCGCTCGATGCTCAGATTGCTGCCGCTTTTGAAGCTGACATAGGGCAGTGGGATCGCCAGCGAATCGTCCTTCGCCGCCGTCCGGAAGATCGCGATGCTCTTGATGCGCAAGTTGTCCTTTTTGGCGAGCATTTCTTTCAGGTCCTTGTCGGTCAGGGTCCCGGCCAGCGCGCCTTCTTCGATGCGCTGCTTGATGTCGTCGCGCACCTCCAGCTTCAACTCGGCGCGGGTGGTGCCTTTCGTGCGTTTCAGTTCATCGAGCAGGCCCTTGAGCTGCGGGTCATTGCTCATCAGGTCGTGGATGTGTTCGGCGTTGCTGGGGTTGACGTCCAGGCCCAGCAATTCTTTGGTCCAGTCGATGCCGCGTTTCGACATCGCCGCCTGATCGACGCGATTGACGTTGTTGTGCTTGACCACCATGTCCATCAGCGACATCAGGCTCGACCCCTGTTTGGCGGCCGTGTTCTGCCGGTCCAGTTGGCGCAGGCTGGCAAGCGCGGCGAATTGGGCGTCGTTCTTCGGTGCTCCGGCGCTGAGGTATTTGGTTTTGAGCAGCAGCAGGGTGCGGTCTGCCGGATGCCCTTCGGTGGGCTGGTTTTTGGGCAGGGCGGGGTAGGCCTTCTCCAGGGTTTCGGCCAGGCTCTTCAGGTCGTTGTTTTGCACGGGCAACGCGTGCTTGAACCGCACGTCGTAGGTCTTGCCGGTCTTGTTATCGAAGGACAGGCTCGCCGTGACACCCATCGGCGCCCCGCCGGCGATGAACAGGTTGCTGGGACGCGAACTGAACACGGTACTGAACATCCGCGCATACCCCGAGACCGAGCCCTTTTCGAGGAACCGCGCGCGGTTGCTGCTGTAGATGTCGGTGGTCAGCCCGTCGCTGCCGTGGCCTTCCGTCCGTTCCCGCTCGGCGCTGAGCAGGGACAGGCTGGCGAGCAGCCCGGCGCCGAAACGCATGAAACCGGCGACCGGCTCGGCGTCGGTCTGGCCTTTGTTGGTCCGGGACTCGATGTTCAGTCCCACGTCGAGGTCAAAGTTGTGCTTGGTGGTCTCGCGAACCTCTTTTTCCACGCCACGGTCCATCAACGCCATGGGCTTCAAGCCGCCTGCGTCAGGCTGCTTGCTACTGTGCAGTGGCTCCTCCATGAGGTCCTTCATGAACGCTTCGAGCTCGTCGTCGCGGATAAAAAAGCTGAGGGCGGTGTTGTCGGTGTATTTGTACTTGCCGTCGAGGCTGCCGCCGAACCAACCGCCGTTGGACTGAATGTTCTTGTGGCTGTCGCCGGGCGTGGTGCGGGTGTCGCTGACGCCGTTACCGAAGCCGAAACTGGCGGTGCCGCTGACCGCGCCCTCGCGATTGAGCGCGACTTTCAGGCCGCGATCGAAGCGGGTGAACGTCAGCCCGAACGTACGTTCGGGATCGATGCTGCCGCGAAAACCCAGAAACGCCTTGCCTTCCGGACCAGAGACGCCACCCGTGACGCCGCCACCGTAGTTGCGGTTGAGCTTGAGGCTTTCCCTCGGTTCGAGATCGCGCAGGGCGTTGGTCAGGTTACTCACCAACGCGTCGGGCCGGGTTTCCAGACCTTGAAGCACGCTGCGTTTGACCGGGTGGTTGTCCTTGCGCATGTACTTGAGCAGGCTTTTGGTCGCGTCGTAGCTGGCTTCCAGCGCGGCATGATTGCGGAAACCGGCGTCGGTGTAGCGCTTGATCGGGCTGCCTTCGTAGGTGTCGTTGTGCAGTTTGGCGAGTGACCTGGCGATGGCATCGAGGTTCTGCGGGCCGGTTTTTTGAGTCTCCGCGACCAATTCACTGAGCTTTTTGCTGATGTCGTCCAGCACGTTGATGTCCAGTGCCAGGCGCGCACGCAACAGCGCTTGATCGTCACCGCGTTTGCGCGAGGCATCGAGGCCGGTTTGCGAGGTGCGATGCTCCAGCGTGAAGTGTTGGTCCTGCAGCGAATTGAGCAATTTGCCCAGCGGGTGGGTGTCGCTGATCCCGCTGTTGCGCGCCACTTGCGCCACTTCGGTCAGCATGTCGTTGGCCCGGGGCTTGCCTTGATACGCCGGGTTGACCTCGCCGTTCTTGAGCAGCGCGTTCTCTTTTTCTGCCAGCTCACGCAGGGTGTGTTGCAGGTCGTCAGCCACTGCTTTGTGGAACCAGTCGAACAGCTCGGTCAGCTCAGTGAGCGCTGGAGTCTGGGCCGGGATCGGGATGGCTTTCAGCGCGTCGATACGAGAGGCCGCCGTGGGCGCGTTGACAGCGCTCATCGCGGCGGTCGATTTTTCGGCCAGGGTTCGCAAGGCGTCGGTTTCACCGGTGTAAATCGGTTTGAGGCCTTCGCGGCCTTTCCAGGCGTGCTGCACGCTGTCGGCAGGCACCTTGACAGCGCCGGTCGGTGACAGGTGAGACGTGAGGTAGTTCTGATTCCAGCGCGCGGGGGCGAACTGTTCGGATTTGATCGTCTCGATGTTGCTGCGGCCCAACACATTGAGACTCGCCTTGACGTTGCCACGCCGGGTGAAGTCTGGCTCGCCGGCCACCAATTGGTCGAAATGCTCGTGGGCCTTGCGTGTGGGGTCGGCGGGCGCCGTGGCGGCTGCCCAAGTGCCGTCACCGTTTCGGACGAAATCGCCCCGGTCGGTTTTCGCCAGCAGCTTGCCGTCGTGATCCGGTCGCAGGTCTTGCAGGGTCGCGCCTGCGAGTGGGCCGTCCACGGTGACGGGGTCCCAGCGGGGTGTTTCGGTGCTCATTTTTTTCGGGTCGGTGCTGTCGCCAGGGAGGCGAAACAGCTGATCGTCGCGCAGTGCGTACCAATCCTTGCCGCCACTGCTCAAGGACTGAATCGGCCCGGTGCCGGGCGGTGAGGGCAGGAACGCACGCTCACCGTTCTGGTCGTGCAGGCGCAACTGGCCGCTGCTAAGGGTCACGTATTTCTGATCGTTCTGCACCGCGACTTTGTCCACGGTGAGGTGTTCGGCGCCGCGCATGACCGTGCCTTTGGCTTCTGTCCCGCGCCCCGGCAACGCCAGGTCCGCGCCTTTGCCCATTTCGTGAGCGGCGGCTTGCGGCGCGACCTTGAGTTGCTTCAGCTTGCCGTCCTTGTCGACCAGATACGCAAAACCGTCCTGACCCGCCTGCAAGGCCTTGAGGTCTTTTTCGCTGCCTTTCTTCCATTGCTCGGTGCGCGGGTCCTGCACCAGCAGGTCGTTGCCGCTGAGGGCGATGTTGCCGCGCGGCAGGCGAATCTGCGACTGGGCGTCCGGCGTCAACGACGGCAGGCCTTTCTGCCGGTCCATGATCAGCGGTGCCATGTTCCAGCCGGGTTTGAAGTCCTGACGGTGCGGGTCCCACTGAGCGGTGTGTTCGGCGCCTTTCTGATCCTTGACCCTGGCGTGCAACTGCCCCTGATCATCGTGGAAGAAGTCGCTGACGGTGTGCTCGCCAAAAGCTGATTGCAAACGGGCGTGGGGTGTTTTCTCGATCAGGTGCAGGTCGAGGCCGATCAGCGGCGGGCGCGAAACCATCGTGCCTTCGGGGGCGTCAGGGTCCAGCGAGGGCATGAGGTCGTTGTCGCTGATGTGCGCCTGCAGCAACTTGCCCGACGCGCTGGTGGCAAGCAGCGTGTTACCGGCGATGGTCACGGATTTCGGCTTCAGGGCCTCGTCGTTGGGCGTGCCAGTGGGCAGGCGCAGGGGCTGAATGTCGTGGACGCCGTCGCCGAACACGTGCAGCCGCTCCAGCGTCGGGGTGTGGTCGTCGTCTTCGGACAGCGCGATCAGCCCACCGCCCGTGGCGCTTCCCAGCGCAGACACCTTGTGGGTGAATTCCAGCGGCGTGCGGGGATCTTTCAGCGAGCGTACCTTGCCGTCCTCGCCCAAGGCGTAGACCGTGCCGTCGCCGACGCTGTGGAGACTTTTCAGGTTGCGGACGTGGGTGCGTTCTTTCCATTCGCCGTTTACCAGCGCGTAGAGTTTCTTTTCGTGCAGCCGCCATGCCTGGCCGTCATCGCCCACGTGGACCCCGGTGACCTGCGCCCTGTGCGCGTGATCCGGCATGGTCAGGCTCGCCGGGTTGACGTGTGTCCCGCTGCTTTTGAAGACGGACACCGAGAGGTTGCTCGCCTGCGCATGGATCAGCCGATCACGGGCGTCGATCAGCGCATAGGTGCTCTGATCGCCATGGGTGCTGAGGTGCGCGAGGCTTTTGTAACGGTCGGCAGGCGTGTTGAGGATGCCGTCGAGGAGTTTTTCGGTGTGGGTGGTGTGGCCGTCCGCGCCGAACACCAGTTTCTGGTTGTCCAGCGCCATGGTGAGTTTCGGCATCAGTGGCAGGGCGACCGGGGGCGGCGCCAGGCCCGGGTCGGCCAGGGCGGGGTCAGGCGTCGGTGCGCGGGAACTGCGAGGCACGGAAGCGGCGTCCCCCGGTCGCGCCCTGAACAGCCCGTCCCTCAGGTTGCGGCCCTTGGTGACCGCCGACTGGCTGAGGGTGGCCATGCGGCCCATGATGCCCGAGCGCTGGCGCGGTCCTTCGGCGGGGCCTGCTGCGTCGGCGTGTCCCGTCCGCGCCACATTGCCCGTGGGGGCGGTCCGGTGAAAAAGGTTCAGGGGTAAGGCCATGCTGACGCCGTCCATGCAGTGGGTACTGTGCGGACTGAGTGGGGTCAGACGGCGACCGGTTCCAGCCGATCGAAAAAATCAGGCGGGCGCGTCAGGGGCCTTGCGTCGCGGGCGCGAGACGACGGACTCGATGTTCTTGCGGCCGATCAGCAGCGGGCTTTTGGCCTTGCGGGACGCAGGCATGTCGGCCAGCCATTTGTACATGACCAGGCAATCCACCAGACCCAGGCGGGCATGGCGGTAAGCGCGGGGCAGGCGTCCCACGGTCTCGAAACCCAACTTGCCCCACAGCGCGACCGCGATCTCGTTGGTCGCCACCACCGAATTGAACTGCATCGCCGAAAAACCGCTGTCCACCGCCAGTTGCTGAGAGTGTTCGCACATCAGCCGGGCGACGCCTTTGCCTCGGGCCTCGGGGGTGACCATGTAGCCGCAGTTGCACACATGGCTGCCAGGCCCCGCGGCATTGGCCTTGAGGTAATAGCTGCCGAGCAACACGCCGTCTTCTTCGGCAATCAGGGTGTGCAGCGGGTACTCGAGCCAGAGATGCAGGGCCTGTTCATACGTTATGGCAGGGTCGTAGGCGTAGGTTTCCTGCGCCCGGACCACGGTCTGGAAAGTGGGCCAGAAGCGTTCGAAATCTTCGGGCGTCATGGGGCGGATGTGGATCATGGGTGTTCCATCGGAGTTGCGAGAGCGCGATGTGGGAGCCCGCTTGCTGCGGGCCGCGGTCGGACGAAGAGGTTGCGTCAGCCAACCCATCAACAACCGACCCACTGCCTTCGCCAGGAAGCCGGTTCCCACCGTTCATATCGCGGTGTAGGTGTGAACGAGCCACCGTCTGTTTTTTCAGGACACCACGCGATAACACGGCACATACGCCGCGCCGCCCGGCAGTTTCATCCGGTGCTGCTCGACGAAGGCCTGCAACAGCTTGTCCAGCGGTTTCATCACCTCGGCATCGCCATGGATCTCATACGGGCCGTGTTCTTCGATCAGGCGAATGCCCTTGTCCTTGACGTTGCCCGCCACGATGCCGGAGAACGCGCGGCGCAGGTTGGCCGCCAGTTCATGGGGCGGCAGGCCCCGGCGCAGCTGCAGACTGGCCATGTTGGCGTGGGTCGGATCGAACGGACGCTGGAAGCTTTCTTCGATCTTCAGCAACCAGTTGAAGTGGAACGCGTCGGCCCGTTCGCGACGGAACTGGCGCACGTGTTTCAGGCCTTCGGTCATCTGCCGAGCCACTTCCGCCGGGTCGTCGATGATGATCGTGTAGTGCTTGTGCGCTTCCTCGCCCAGGGTGGCGCTGACGAAGGCGTGCAATTGTTCCAGGTACGGTGCTGTGCTTTTCGGCCCGGTCAGGATCACCGGGAACGGCAGGCCCTGGTTGTCTGGGTGCATCAGGATGCCGAGCAGGTAGAGGAATTCCTCGGCCGTGCCAGCGCCGCCCGGGAAGATGATGATGCCGTGACCGACGCGAACGAAGGCTTCGAGGCGTTTTTCAATGTCCGGCAGGATCACCAGTTCGTTGACGATCGGGTTCGGCGCTTCGGCCGCGATGATGCCCGGTTCGGTCAGGCCCAGGTAACGGCCGCCGTTGATGCGCTGCTTGGCGTGGGCGATGGTCGCGCCTTTCATCGGGCCTTTCATCACGCCGGGGCCGCAGCCAGTGCAAATGTCCAGCTTGCGCAGGCCCAGTTCGTGGCCGACTTTCTTGGTGTATTTGTATTCTTCGGTGTTGATCGAGTGGCCGCCCCAGCAGACCACCATCTTCGGTTCGACGCCCGGGCGCAGGGTGCGCGCATTGCGCAGCAGGTGGAAGACATAGTCAGTGATGCCTTGGGACGAGCTGAGGTCGATGCGCTGGCTGTCCAGTTCGCTCTCGGTGTACACGATGTCGCGCAGGGCGCTGAACAGCATTTCCCGGGTGCTGGCGATCATCTCGCCATCGACGAAGGCATCGGCCGGGGCATTCAGCAGCTCGAGGCGCACGCCCCGGTCCTGTTGATGAATGCGGACTTCGAAATCTTTGTAGGCTTCGAGGATGGTTTTGGCGTTATCGACATGGGCGCCGGTGTTGAGGATGGCCAGGGCGCACTGGCGAAAGAGGGTGTAGATGCTGCCGGAGCCTGCGGCGCTGAGTTGTTGCACTTCACGTTGCGACAGCGTCTCCAGACTACCTTTGGGACTGACTGACGCGTTGATTACCTGTCTTGGAGCCATTCTGAATTCCTTGAAAGCGATGCCGGCCAGCGGGTGTCGACGACCGGCATTAATACAGTGAGCCAACTATCCGCTCACCCATGGGGGCCATTTTTTACATCGCTCGGTCAGGAAAGCAAACGTTGTGAGTGAAATGTTTGGCTTATGCCCGTTGCAGATCGGGTGCCCCGGCGATGACATGAGGCGCTGTGGGAGTGAGCTTGCTCACGAAAGCGTCGTGTCAGTCACCTTCTCGGTGAAAGTGTTTGCGCATTCGTGAGCAAGCTCACTCCCACAGACCGGGTGTACCCATGCGTGGCCTACACGATCACCGGCTTTTGATTTTCCCGCACGCCCCGGTATGCTGCACGTCGACCTCCAATAGCCCGTGACACCGTCATTTCCATGATCTTCAACTTCGTGATTTTCCTCAGCACCCTGATCGCCATGGAGGGTGTCGGTTTTCTTGCGCACAAGTACGTGATGCACGGCTGGGGCTGGTTTCTGCACCGTTCCCACCACGAAGCACAGCTGGGCGCGCTGGAGACCAACGACCTCTACCTGTTGGCGCTGGGCACGATTGCAACGGGGTTGATCGTCCTCGGCAACGATGGCTACGACCCGCTGCAATGGGTGGGAGCAGGCGTCGCGGCGTTCGGGCTGATTTACCTGCTGGTCCATGACGGCATCGTCCATCGCCACTGGCCGGTGCGTCCCCAACCGCGCAATCGCTACCTGCGCCGGCTGTATCAAGCGCACCTCATGCACCACGCCGTAAAGGGTCGCCGCAACAGCGTGTCGTTCGGTTTTCTGTATGCGCCGCCGGTGGCGACCCTGCAAAAGCAACTGCGCGACCTGCAAGACGCCGACCGCGCCCGTGAGCGCGAGGCCTCGCTGAGTGACCTGTGCGGCACGTCGATCAACTCGGACCTGCAGAACGGCTGAGCTTCGAATCGCTCATTTCTGCTATTCGATGGCAAGTTTCATGCAATGGCCTTCATTTGTTCTTTTCAGTGGCGCTCAAGTGTCGTAGAACAGAGCGCTCTGCTGCCTGAGTCTGTTCAAGGCCAGCGTCTCAGACACCTTATCAACGCCCGGGAGACACTCGTGACGCAATCCATCGCACAACCCGCAACAGGCAAAACCATCACGTTCAAACGCCCTGACGGCAAAGACGTCAGCGGTTATCTGGCGACGCCAGCCAAAACCGAAGGCGCGCCGGCCATCGTCGTGATTCAGGAATGGTGGGGTCTCAACGACCAGATCCGTGGCGTGGCTGACCGCCTGGCAGCAGCGGGTTACCTGGCGCTGGTGCCGGACCTGTATCGCGGCGAAACCACGGTCGAGGAAGAAGAGGCCCATCACCTGATGAGCAAACTCGACTTCGCCGACGCCGCCACCCAAGACATCCGTGGTGCGGTGCAGTACCTCAAGGGGCACGCGCAGAAGGTCGGCGTCACCGGTTTCTGCATGGGCGGCGCGCTGACGCTGCTGTCGCTGAACTTCATCCCCGAACTGTCGGCGGGCGTGGTGTTCTACGGGTTTCCGCCGTTGGAATACCTCGACCCGAAAGCCATCAAAGTGCCGGTTCAGGCCCACTGGGCGACTCAGGACGAGTTCTTCCCGATCGACACCGTGGGCGAGCTGGAAAAGAAACTCAGCGAAGGTGGCGTCGACGTGGAGTTCCATCGTTACCTGGCGCACCACGCCTTCACCAACGAAACCGCCGTGGGCCATGGCCGTATTCCCGGTACACAGTACGACCCGGTGTGGGCACAGCTGGCCTATGACCGGACGCTGACGTTCTTTGGCCGAACGCTGTGGGGCTGATGGTTTGAGTCTTGGTGGATACAGGTCTCAGGCTGCGGCGTGAAGCCGCCCGAATTTCAAGGGGCAGTCCAGGTTCGGCGGCGTGGTTGGGGCGACCGATGTGATCCTGCCGTCGCCTCAACTGGCGCTCAGGCCTAACGCCGGGGCGGGATCGCGTAGGTCCCGACCACATGGGCCACGACGTCCGCCGAGCCTTCGGAATACAGCGATACCTCGCCTACGGCCAGGGTCTTGCCGACTTTCAACAACTGACACTCGGCAATGATCCGGCGCCCGGGGCCGGGTTTACGCAGGAAATTGATCGTCAGACTGGTGGTGACCGCCAGGGGCACGATGCCGATCGCGCCGAGCACGGCCACATACAGCGCCACATCGGCCACTGCCATCAACGTAGGCCCCGACACCGTGCCGCCAGGGCGCAAGTCTGAATCATTCACCGCCTGAGAAACCGTCGCCGTCTTGTCCCCGACCGCGTCGACGACGATCCGGGTTTGCGGAAATTCCCCGGCGATGAACGCCGCAATCGCTTCTTTGCTCGCCATGGAGACTCCTCGGTGATGGGCTTCGCAAGATGTGATGAGCGGGCGGGACTTGTCAACGCGTGGTTCAGTCAGGTCTGTGATTCAGCCAGGTCTATAGGAGCCGACGCAGGCACGACGGCCGCGAGGCGATGGATGCGCGATACGTGAATCGCCGATTTGGCCGGTGCCATGGCAAGCATAAAAACGACGACTCTGCCCTTGAAAAAGTCGGTTCAAATCCCGGCCTTCCTGTGCCTAAACTGCGCACTTTGCCCAGACCCACCCCCTAATAACAAAGGACACCCGATGCCGTACCGAAGCGCAGCGCAGGCCTTTTTGCATGGCGTTCGGACGCTCATGCCACTGACGCCGGGGGTTATTCCGTTCGGGTTGGTCACCGGGGTGTTGGCGGTTGGCATGGGGCTGTCACCCGCGACGGCCATGGGCATGACGCTGATTTTCTATTCCGGTTCTGCGCAGTTGGTCGCGCTGCAGCTCATGCAGACCGGGGTGTTGCCGGTGGCGATCGTGGTCACGGCGTTGATCATCAACCTGCGTTTCACCATGTACAGCGCATCGCTCGCCCCGCACCTGCACCACTTACCCCGGCGCTGGACATGGCCGGTCTCGTACATGCTTTCCGACCAGTCCTACGCGCTGAGCACCCTGAAGTTCGCGTCCGGCGAGCTGACCGGGCCCTTCGCGCATTGGTACTACGCCGGCACAGCGTTCGCCATGTGGCTGGTCTGGCAGCTGTCGGTCCTTGGTGGAGTATTGCTCGGCGCCGGCATCCCCGAGCGTTGGTCGCTGGGGTTCGCCATACCGCTGTCCTTTCTCGCGTTGCTTGTCCCCGGCTTACGAAACGTGCCCACGTTGGCCGCTGCCACGGTCGGCGGCCTGATTGCCGTGTTGGCGGTGAGTTTGCCGTACAACCTCGGCCTGGTCCTGGCGTCGGTGGGCGGCATCATCGCCGGTTTGATAGCCGAAGGGGTGCGCAAACCTGCCGGACAGACCCTCCGGACGCAGGAAACGGAAGGGGAAGCGCCATGAGCGACTGGGTGATGTGGTCCGTGTTCATCGCCGTCGGGCTCGGCACCTTTGTGATGCGCGTGTCTTTCATCGAACTCTACGGCCGCTGGCGCATGCCCCCACTGCTGAACCGCGCACTGGTCTATGTCCCGGCGAGCGTGCTGGCAGCGTTGGTGCTTCCGGCGGTGGTCTACCCGAACGGGCACGGCGACTTCACGATCGCCAACCCGCAAATCCCCGCCGCCATCCTCGCCGCGCTGGTCGCCTGGAAGACCCGCAACACGTTGCTGACGTTGGGGGTGGGGATGGTGGTGTTGTGGGGGTTGCGGTGGGTTGTCGGTTGACGTGACACCCCTTCAAATCTGCCCCAACAACCACCCCCGAAACGCCTGCAACGACGGCAGCATTTCATTGCGTGGCGGGTAGGTGAGGAAGTAGCTGCGCTGGCTGGGGAAGGGCAGGTCGAGGGGGATGAGTTCGGCGTTGGCGATTTCGTCGCTGACCAGAATCCGCGGCACCAGACCGATGCCGATGCCCGCTTTGACCGCCTGAATCAGATGCGAGGTCAGTTCGAAGCTTGGCCCCAGGCGCATCATCCGGTGGGGCAGGTGGTGATGGCTGAACCAGTCGCCCCAGACGTTGGGGTTATTGGCGACGTTGAGCAGCATCTGGCTGGCGATATGCTCCGGTGTCCATTGCGTCTGGGCCTTGGCGACCTGCGGCGCGATGACCACCACCAATTCTTCCGCGTGCAAACGATGGCTGATCAGGCCCGGCAGGCCGGTGTGGCCGACGACGATGGCCGCGTCGATGCCGCTGGTGTCGAAATCCACGGGGTCGATGCGCGAGTTGATGTGCACCAGCATGCCGGGGTGGTTGGCGTAAAAGTCATGCAGCCTGGGCAGCAGCCATTTGGAACCGAAGGTGGGCAGGGTGGCCAGACGCAGGCTGCCGCCCCCGGATTGATAGGCGATGGCCTGCAACGTGGCGCTGCGAATGCGGCCCAATGCGTCGCTCATTTCCCGCTGGTACAGGCGTCCAACGTCGGTCAGTTGCACCTGTCGGCCTTCACGACGGAACAGCGTCAGGCCCAGCTGTTGCTCCAGCGCCTGAACCTGACGACTGACCGCGCTCTGGGTCAACGACAACTCAACGGCCGCGCGGGTGTAGCTTTCATGTCGGGCGGCGGCCTCGAAAGCCAGCAACAGCGACATGGAGGGGGTGAGGTGGCGGTAATTCATTCGGAAAAGTCATCGATAGCGGCAGGAATATCTGTTTGTTTCGCGCGCAAGCCTGCGGGATCATTGGCGCCATAACGATCCGAGGCTGACCGATTAATGCTCGGGCGACAAGTGTTTTGCTGTTTTCCGTGATCACACCGACAAGAGGCCATCCCCTGATGATCGCCCAACTTCTGCCCGCCGCGCCGGCGAGCCAATACCCGGATTTTCTCGATGCGTTGCGCGCCAGCGGCTTCCGTGGCGAACTCAGCGCCGATTACGCGACCCGCACGGTCCTGGCCACCGACAACTCTATTTACCAGCGATTGCCTCAGGCGGCGGTCTTTCCGAAAGATGCCGAGGACGTCGCACGCATCGCCACGCTGATGGCCGAGCCGCGCTTTCGTCAGATCAAGCTTACCCCCCGCGGCGGCGGCACCGGCACCAATGGCCAGTCGTTGACCGACGGCATCGTGGTCGATTTGTCCCGGCACATGAACACCATCCTCGAAATCAACGTGGAAGAGCGTTGGGTTCGGGTGCAGGCGGGGGTGGTCAAGGATCAGCTCAACGCCGCGCTCAAACCCCACGGGCTGTTCTTTGCCCCTGAACTGTCGACCTCCAACCGCGCCACGGTCGGCGGCATGATCAACACCGACGCCAGCGGGCAGGGCAGTTGCACCTACGGCAAGACCCGCGACCACGTGCTGGAACTGCACAGCGTACTGCTCGGCGGTGAACGCCTGCACAGCCAGCCGATTTCCGACGACGCACTGGACGCTGCCTGCGCCCGGCCGGGTCGCATCGGTGAGGTCTACCGGACGGCGCGGCAGATCCAGGAAACCCAGGCCGACCTGATCGAGTCGATCTTCCCCCCGCTCAATCGCTGCCTGACCGGCTACGACCTCGCGCACCTGCGTGACGGGCAAGGGCGTTTCAACCTCAATAGCGTGCTGTGCGGCGCCGAGGGTTCCCTGGGGTATGTGGTCGAAGCCAAGCTCAACGTGTTGCCGATCCCGAAGTATTCGGTGTTGGTGAACGTGCGCTACAGCAGCTTCATGGACGCTTTGCGCGACGCCAACGCGCTGCTGGCGCACAGGCCGCTGTCCATCGAAACCGTGGACTCCAAGGTGCTGATGCTGGCGATGAAAGACATCGTCTGGCACAGCGTCGCCGAGTATTTTCCCGCCGACCCGGACCGCCCGACCCTGGGCATCAACCTGGTGGAGTTCAGCGGCGATGACGTGGACGAGGTCAATGGCCGGGTCGCGGCGTTCATTGAGCACCTGCAGGTCGACCAGACCATCGAGCGTCTTGGCCACACGTTATCGGAGGGCGCGGCGGCGGTGAACAAGGTCTACACCATGCGCAAGCGTTCGGTGGGCCTGCTGGGCAACGTCGAGGGCGAGATTCGTCCGCAGCCGTTCGTGGAAGATACCGCCGTGCCGCCGGAGAAACTGGCGGATTACATTGCCGAATTCCGCGCGCTGTTGGATGGCCATGGCCTGGCCTACGGCATGTTCGGTCACGTCGACGCCGGCGTACTGCACGTGCGCCCGGCGCTGGACATGAAAGACCCGGCCCAGGCCGCGCTGGTCAAGCCGATTTCTGACGCCGTCGCCGCGCTGACCCAACGCTACGGTGGCCTGCTATGGGGCGAACACGGCAAGGGCCTGCGCTCCGAATACGTACCGGCATTTTTTGGCGAGCTGTACCCGGCGCTGCAATCGCTCAAGGGCGCGTTCGACCCGCACAACCAGCTCAACCCCGGCAAAATCTGCACCCCGCCCGATGCGGCCGAAGGGCTGCTCAAGGTCAACGAAGTCACCTTGCGTGGCCACCTCGACCGGCAGATCGACGAGCGCGTCTGGCAGAGCTTTGGCACCGCCGTGCATTGCAACGGCAACGGCGCCTGCTACAACTTCGACCCGAATGACGCTATGTGCCCGTCGTGGAAAGCCACCCGCGAACGTCAGCATTCACCCAAGGGCCGGGCCTCGTTGATTCGTGAATGGCTGCGTTTGCAAGGGGCGGCCAACATTGACGTGCTGGAAGCGGCGAAGGGCAAGGCAAACTGGATCAAAGGCCTGCCAACGCGCTTGAGCAATAACGTCAAGCGGTCTCGGGGTCAGACGGATTTCTCCCACGAAGTCTACGACGCCATGGCCGGGTGCCTGGCGTGTAAGTCCTGCGCCGGTCAGTGCCCGATCAAGGTCAACGTGCCGGAATTCCGCTCGCGTTTTCTGGAGCTGTACCACGGGCGTTATCAGCGCCCGCTGCGGGATTACCTGATCGGTTCGCTGGAATTCACCATTCCCTACCTGGCTTACGCGCCCGGGCTGTACAACGCGGTGATGGGCTCGAAATGGGTCAGTGGCCTGCTGGAGCGCCACGTCGGCATGCTCGACAGCCCGTTGATTCACCGCTACAACCTGCAAAGCACGCTGACACGCTGCAACGTCGCGGTCGCCAGCGTGCCGGCCCTGCGCGAGCTAAGTGACGAACAGCGTCAGCGCAGCGTGGTGCTGGTGCAGGACGCGTTCACCCGTTACTTCGAAACCCCGCTGTTGGCGTCACTCATTCAGTTGGTGCATCAGCTCGGTTATCGAGTATTCCTCGCGCCCTACAGCGCCAACGGCAAACCGCTGCACGTACAGGGTTTTCTCGGTGCCTTCGCCAAGTCCGCCGTACGCAACGCCAGCCAACTCAAGGCTCTGGCCGATTGCGGCGTGCCGCTGGTGGGGCTGGACCCGGCGATGACCCTCGTTTATCGCCAGGAATACCAGAAGGTGCCGGGCCTTGAAGGCAGCCCGACGGTGTTACTGCCGCAGGAGTGGCTGATCGACGCATTGCCCGAATCCATCGCACAGGCGCCAACGCAGACCTTCCGTTTGCTGGCCCACTGCACCGAAAAAACCAACGTTCCGGCCAGTACGTCGCAGTGGGAAAAAGTCTTCGGCCGGGTCGGTTTGAAACTGGTCACCGAAGCCACCGGTTGCTGCGGCATGTCCGGCACCTACGGCCACGAGGCGCGCAATCAAGGCACGTCGAAGACGATCTTCGAACAGTCCTGGGCGACCAAGCTGGACCAGCCGGGTGAGGCGCTGGCAACGGGGTATTCGTGCCGCAGCCAGGTCAAGCGTCAGGCGGACCGGGCCTTGCGCCACCCGCTGGAAGTGGTGCTGGAGCGGCTGTTGGCGAAATGAAAAACGGCCCGTTCGCGGGCCTTTTTACGACGGCAGCAGCGAGGAAAACAGCTCGGACTGGGTCTTGATCCCGAGCTTGCTGTAGATGTGCCGCCGATGGGTTTTCACGGTGTCCACCGAGATGTCCCGCAGGTCGGCTATCCGTTTGCTGGAATGCCCCCTGAGCATCAACTGACAGATGTCGAACTCGCGAGAGGTCAGTGTCGCCCGCAGGTTTTCCAGCCCGTGGTGGGACGGCGCCCGAGAGGGCTGCGGGCCGTGCTGGCCGTGGAGCTGGCGCTGACGAATCAGCGCCTCGATCCACGGCTGGAACAGCGCGAGGTGCGCGACCTCGTCCTGAGTGATTGGCGTGCGTGAGCCGAACGACAGGCAGACCAGCTGGCGGTCGTCGATGCGGCAATTGAACTGGATCTCGTCGGCGACCACGTTCAGGTGGAAATAGCGCTGGTAATACTCGGTCTGCTCAAAACAGTCGGGCGCCACGTCCCGCAGCTGGAACAGCCCGCTTTGCGCGTGTTCGCAGTTGACCCGGTAAAACGGGTCGATCAGATAGATGCCGCCCAGGTAATCCTGAAACAACGGGTCCGGCCCACCGTCATCGGCAGGTGATTCGTCGAGCAGATAGGGGCGACCGTCCTTGAACAGCAGCGCGACCCAGTTATCGAACCGCAGCACATCGCTGACCCGCCGCACCACCGTCTGCCAGAAATTCGGCTGGTCGATGGCACCGATCAGTATCCCGAACGTGCGATGCCAGGCGATTTCCTGCAACGTCGGCGGCGTGGTCATTGTCACTCCTTCGGATTACCCATGACGTGTGATTACCCCGTGGGCGGCAAGGGCCGATAATACCTGACGACCGGCGTACGGAGAGCACACATGAATGTAGAACTGGCCCAAGTCACGGGGCGCGATGGAGACGTGGCGTACAACCTTGCCCGCACCCTCGCGTTGATCGAGGCGTGCGCGGCTGATACCGAGCTGTTGGTATTGCCGGAAACCTACCTGACCGGCTTCCCCACCAAAGACAACGTGGCGCAGATTGCAGAGCCGCTGGATGGCCCGACGCTGACGCGTGTGCAGCAGGCCGCGACCGCGCGAGGCATTGCCGTGGCGGTGGGGTTTGCCGAGGTGCACGACGGGCGCTTCTACAACACCACGGTGCTGATCACCCCCGAGCACGGCATTGCGCTGCACTATCGCAAGACGCATTTGTGGTCGGGCGAACGGGAGGTGTTCGACGCTGGCGATCGCATGTCCACTGTAGTGTGGAGGGGCGTACGGGTCGGGCTGCTGATCTGCTATGACATCGAATTCCCGGAGACCGCGCGAGCGCTCGGTCAACTGGGCGCCCAGTTGCTGATCGTCACCAACGGCAACTTCGACCCTTACGGCCCGACCCACCGCACCTGCGTGATGGCTCGTGCGCTGGAGAATCAGGCCTTCGCGGTGATGGTCAACCGCGTCGGGCAGGGCGATGACGGGCTGGTGTTCGCGGGTGGCAGCGCCGTCGTCGACCCGTTCGGCGATCTGCTGGTGGAAGCCGGGCGCGACGAAGCGACGCTACGCCTGACCCTCGATCTGACGCTGCTGGCCAAGGCACGCGAGCCGTATGTGTATGACCGTCATCAGCGGATGCGGCTCAGCGGGGAGGTCGTCGAAACCGGCGAGCGGCGCGAGCTGCTGATCGGATCGTGACACCTACTGCACCCCATTTCGCGGAGAACCGACCCTGGTCTGACTTGCAAACGGCTGACCCCATAATCATTAGCTGGATTTTTCTTTGCCACTGCCAAACATCCGGCGCCATGCGCGCAAATGACTAAAAAGATAATCGGAGACGTTAATGGCTCATTTGAAACGCACTTTATCCCTCGGCACGCTGGTCATCTTCGGCGTGGGTTTGATGACCCCGATCATCGTGCTGGGCACCTTCGGTATTCTGGCGCAGTCCAGCGGCGGCCATGTGCCGATGGCCTACCTCGCCGCGCTGGTGGCAATGCTGTTGACTGCGTTCAGCTACGCCCACATGGCCAAGGCATTCCCGGTGTCGGGCTCGTCGTACACCTACGTGAGAAAGGCCATCGATGCGCGTCTTGGCTTCATGACCGGCTGGGCGATCTTGCTCGACTATCTGTTCCTGCCGATGGCGATCTGGCTGATCGGCACGGCGTACCTGAATTCCGCCTTTCCCGACGTGCCTCAATTTGTCTGGTTGTTGGCGTTCATCGCCCTGACGACTGTCATCAATATCCTCGGCCTCAAGCTGGCGACGGCGGTGAACATTCTGCTGCTGTTACTGCAAGTGCTGATCCTTGCCGCGTTCATCGTGCTGTGCGTTCACTACACGCTGGGCGATCCGAGCAAGCCGTTGTTCACCTTGGCGCCTTTCGCCAGCGGTGGGGTGCAATGGGGGATGATCATGAGCGGCGCGGCCATTGCCTGCTATTCCTACCTGGGGTTCGACGCGGTGAGCACCCTGACCGAAGAAACCCACGACCCTGAACGCACCATGCCACGGGCGATCCTGTGGGTGACGCTGATCGGCGGGTTGATCTTTGTTGGCACGTCCTACGTGGTGCAACTGGCGCAGCCGTCGTTGCAATTCGCCAATGTGGATTCGGCGGCGTACGAGATCGCGAAAAACATTGGCGGCGATCTGTTCGTGTCGATCTTCCTCATCGGGTTGGTGATAGGCCAATTCACCTCGGGGATCGCCGCCCAGGCCAGCGGCTCGCGCCTGCTGTATGTCCTCGGTCGCGACGCGGTGCTGCCCAAGGCGTTCTTCGGCTACCTGTCTCCGCGCTTTGGCACGCCGGTCGGCTGCATTCTGCTCAGCGCCGTGGTGGCTTTGCTCGCGCTGAAAATGGACGTGACCACCTCGACGTCGTTCATCAACTTCGGGGCGTTTTTGACGTTCATCCTGGTGAACCTGTCGGTGATCTTTCATTACTGGATCGGCCAGAAGCGGCGGGGGGCTGGCGCTGCGGTGCTGTACCTGTTGCTGCCCCTTGCAGGCATGCTTGCCGACCTCTGGCTGATGTTCAGCCTCGACGCCAACGCCGTGGAACTGGGGTTGTCATGGCTGGCGATCGGCTTTGTTTACCTGATGTACCTGACCGGTGGCCTGTGTCGGCAACCGCCGGAATTGACACTGGAAGAAGCGCTCTGATGGATGCGGGGGCGGGGGTGGGTGTGTTGTCCGACCCACCGCCTCGCGGCCGTCGTGCCTCCGGCGGCTCCTACGAGATCTTTTTCGTTGCGCGCAGAGGGTATTGACGTCGCATCGCGTGCGTGAGAGTGCCAACGAATCAAGGTTCAACACGGTTTCTGTGGGAGCAGCCGGAGGCACGACGGCAGCGAAGCGGTGGGACAGTCGGATTAGGGGCCGTCTGGACCTCCGCTTTCGCGCTTAATACTCACACCCGTCCAGCCAGTGAGCATCCCACAGTGGGTAGTCGTGTACCCGTTTGACCAATCCTGCTCTTATCGGGTTAGCAATGATGTAGCGGGCTACCGGCCGCAAATCTTCATCATTGCGAAGCGCTCGGTCATGAAAACCACGCTGCCAGAATTGCCCTGACCTGCCCAAATACCCATTGACCTGGCCCGCCCCCTGGCATTTGACCCTGTGTACCACCGACGACAGCTCCCGGTCTTTGAGCTGCATCAGCCAATGAAAATGATCAGGCATGACCACCCAGGCGAGTGAATCGGCCCATCCCACGTCTTGCGCCTTGCGCAGTTGATGGACCAACAGTCGACCCGCCCGCCAATCGGCGAAGAAAGGTTGTCGCTGGTGGGTGACGGCCGTGATCAGGTAGACCTGATCGGTTTGGGAGTAGCGGCCGAGGCGTAGCCGCCAAGAATGAGGCCGTGCAGACATGCGTTGTCTTCCTGATCTGGGATAGGAAGGTCAAGGCTAGTGCGTTCGGGACGAGGGGGCGGTACGTGTCTGATTCGGAATGTTAATGGCGAAGCACCGCTAGCGTTCTGTGGCGTCTCTCCTACCGCCTTCGCGGCCGTCGTACCTCCGGCGGCTCCTACAGGATTTGTGGTGTTGGTCAGGTCCGGGCAGGGATCAAGTTCGGTAACTATTGTTCTCGTGCACCGCCGTCGCGGCCGTCGTACCTCCGGCGGCTCCTACAGGATTTGTGTTGTTGGTCAGGTCCGGGCAGGGATCAAGTTCGGTAACTATTGTTCTCATGCACCGCTGTCGCTGCCGTCGTACCCCCGGCGTCTCCTACAGGATTTGTGGTGTTGGTTGGAGCCGCCAGGCGCAAAAGCTGTGACGGTTTTGTGCCGCTCATGCTTTGCGAAGACGACGAAGGTTTTGTAGGAGCCGCCGGAGGCACGACGGCCGCGATGCGGTGGGTCAGGCTACCCGTGGGGCTGACCCACCGCACCGGGGAATCAGTGGCCACCAAACTCAAGACGCAGTTTCGCAGCCGCCTGCCCAAACGCCTCCTTCATCGCTTCAATCACCTCATCGCCATGCTCGAACGATATGTAGATGCGTCCATACGGCGACGGCATCATCAGCACGCCGGCTTCGCGCAGGGCGAGGTGCAGAGCTTTGCTGAAGGCGGGGTTGGCGATCGTCGAGGCTTCGGCGTAAGTCGTCGGTGCCACTGCGGCGTGCCAGATGCCGAAGACGTTGCCATAGCCGCTGGTCACCACCGCGATGCCCTGGGCTCTGAAGATAGCTTCCACCGCCACACGCAAGGCTTCGCCCCGTTGGACCAACCGGTCGTAATCGCTTTCGTCCAGCAACGCCAAGGTGCTGCTCACCGCTGCGCAGGCCAGGGGGTTGCCGCTGAAGGTCCCGCCACGGGCGACGCGGCCTTCTTCGAAACCCTGCAAAATCTCCGGCTTGCCAACGACGGCCGAGACCGGCACTCCGTTGCCGATGGCCTTGCCGACGCTGGCCAGGTCGGGGTCCAGCCCTTCGCGCAGACCCGCCAGCCCGACAAACAGCCGAAAGCCCATCAACACCTCATCACAGATCACCAGCGCGCCGTGTCGATGCGCGACGTCTTGCACGTGCTTCAGGTAACCGGGCAGGGGCATGATGCAACCGGCATTGGCGAGCATCGGCTCGAGGATCACCGCCGCAATGTCAGGGTCTTCCGCAAACAGCCGCTCGACGTCTGCGAAGTCGTTGAAGCGCAGCAGCGTGGTGCGTTCGGTGGATGGGCGCGCGCCGTCTGCGAAGTTCGCTTCACGGGAGGTCACGTTGCCGAAGCTCACGTCGTCGAACCAGCCGTCGAAACCGGCCGCCATCTTGGCGATCTTGCCACGACCGGTGTAGGCCCGCGCCGCGCGGCAGGCGAGGTGCACGGCTTCGCTGCCGGAGTTGGTGAACATCACCTTGCTCAGCGAGCCGGTGTGCTTGGCCAACGCTGTCGCGGCAGCGTGTTCGCGCACATGGGCCCAGGACGGCGAGGCGCTGTCGTGCAACGCCTGCGTCACCGCTTCGTTGACGGTGTCATTGGCATGCCCCAGCAACACGGCGCCGAAACCCAGGGCGGTATCGATGTACCGGCGCCCCTTGTCATCCCAGAGCCATGCGCCTTTGCCCTTGCGGATGAACAGTGTCTCGCCATGTAAATCCGGCAGGATACGTGCGGCGCTGGACACATCGCCTACTAAGTTAGCCATTCTCAACCTCTAAATCCGGACAGTGGTGTGTCGTCCCGCAACATCATAGGGACGCCATCACGTGGTGTTTCCAATGCGCCTTCGGAGGCGCGTGAGCGTGTGGGTTGTTGTTCGACCGTCCCCGCTCCCGGGCGGGTGTCGGTACTGCTGATAAGGGGGAAGAGCCCTTGGGTGTCGCGTTGACCCTGATGGCCAACGCCACGGTAATCGTGTCACCACCGGCGAACCGGCGGCGGGGGTAGGGCGTTATTTCCGGGCAATCCAGGCGTTGAAGCGCTCATTCAGCGATTCGCTGTTATCGACCCAGAACTCGACGTCGAGGGGCAGGGCGGCGGCGAGGTTCTCAGGGGTGGTTGGCAGTTCAGCCTTCAGGTCCGCTGGCACGAAGTCGTTGGCCTTTTTGTTCGGCAAGCCGTAGGCGATGAACTTGGGCAGCTTGGCGAGGTTTTCCGGCTTGCTGGCGAAGGCGATGAAGTCCATGGCCGCCGCCTTGTTTTCGCTGCCTTTGAGCACGGTCCAGGAGTCGATGGCCGAGACGCTGCCGTTCCACAGGAACTTGAAGTGCTTGCCTTCGTTGCGGTTGAAACCACTGATGCGGCCGTTGTAGGCCGAGCTCATCACCACGTCGCCCGCCGACAGCATTTGCAACGGCTGTGCGCCAGCTTCCCACCAGACGATGCTGGACTTGATGCTGTCGAGCTTTTTGAACGCGCGGTCAACGCCTTCCGGGGTGCGCAGGACTTTATAGACATCGGCGGTTTTCACGCCGTCCGCAATCAGGGCGAATTCCAGTGCGTACTTCGGACCTTTGCGCAGTCCGCGTTTGCCGGGGAATTTCTGGGTGTCGAAGAAATCGGCCCAAGACGTCGGGGCGGTTTTCAGCTTGTCCCCGTCCCAGGCCACGCCAGTGTTCCAGACGATGGCGCCGACGCCGCAGTCGTTCACCGCTTCAGGGATGAAATCGGCCTTGTTGCCGATTTTGGCCCAGTCGATTTTCTCGTAGAGGCCGGTGTCGCAGCCCAGCGCCAGGTCTTCGGCTTCCACTTCGACCACGTCCCAGTTCGGGTTACCGACTTTCACCTTGGCGTCGAGTACGCCCACGCCGCCGTCCCAGCTTTGGTCAAGGACTTTTTTACCCGTCTGGGCGCCAAACGGTTTGAAGAAAATCTCCCGTTGCGCGTCCTGAAAATTCCCGCCCCAAGACACGATGGTCAGGTCACGGGCGCTTGCCGACTGTGCGGCGGCCAGTCCGGCAACGGTCAACGCGAGAGCGGCTAAAGCGTGGCACGGCTTGTGCTTCTTGTGCATGTGGAACCTCGACGCAGAGTGTGTGGTGTTGGGGTGGTAAAAATATTTACCACTGCAAAAACGGCGAAGCAAGTTTTATTTTCCTGCGTGTCTGAAAATCGAAATCGCCCGGATGGCCGGTAAGCGATTGTTTTTTCACGCCCCGAATTTGTCTTCGAGCGGCCCCTGCAGCCAGCGCCGTTTGCGGCCAGCGGGCCGCCGGTGGCTTCCGTCGCAGCCGAACCGTCACCGCACACTGTTACGTTTGCGCTTGTCAGCCGCTGTCGGTTGGTGCGAAATACCCAACTTGGTGCGCCCTCACAGGCCGAGTTCAATCGAGGAAACCTCCGTGACAGATTCACCGGCGATCAGCCGCAACCCCCATGCGCCGGAAGAGCCCGCCGAAGACGAAGTGACCAGTGAAGACACCGCATCCGTCGGTGAACGGCTCAAAGCCCTGCGCCAGAGCCGGGGCCTGTCAATCCGTGGCCTGGCTGAGCTGGCCGGCGTGCCCCATGCCACGCTGTCGATCATCGAACGCGACAAATCCAGCCCCTCGGTCAGTATCCTCAAGCGCCTGCTCAAGCCGCTCAACGTCACCTTGAGCACGTTCTTTTCCGATTCGGCGGTCGTCGATCGCGCGGTGTTCTACAAGGCCAGCGAGCTGGTCGAGCTGGCGGATGGCAAAATGCTCTCCTACCGCCAGGTCGGGGCCAACCTCAGCAACAGTTCGATGATGATCCTTCACGAGCGCTACGAACCCGGCGCCGACACCGGACAGGAAGGCGAAGAGTTGTATTCCCATGAAGCCGAGGAGGGCGGGATCGTCATCGAGGGCCGTCTGGAAATGACCGTGGGCGATGAGGTGCGCATCCTGTCTCCGGGCGATGCGTATTACTTCGACAGCCGCCTGCCGCACCGCATGCGCAACCCGTTCGACGAGGTGTGCATCGTGGTCAGCGCGGTGTCGCCGCCGACGTTCTGATCGGCGCGGCGAGGTGGATCAATCCCATGGGTGTTCCTTGAGTTTGGATTCCAGAAAGTCGCGGAACACCCGGATACGTGGACTCAGGTGCTTCCTGTTCGAATAGATCAGGTAGATCGGCTCTTTGCCCGCCAGGTTGAAGTCGCTCAACAGCGGGACCAGTCGGCCCTGGCGAATGTCTTCGCCGATATGAAACTGCGCCAGTTTGACGATCCCCGCCCCGCTCAGGGCCATTTCCCGCAGCAGATCGCCTTGGGCGAACACGGCCTTGGGCGCAATGGGCAGCGTGATGACCTCGCCCTCGCTGCCGTGAAACTGCCAGGTGTTCCAGGCGCTGTGAAACCCGAAATTGAAGCAGTCGTGACTCAGCAAATCCTGCGGTCGGGTCGGCGTGCCTCTGCGCGCGAGGTACGCCGGTGAGGCACAGGTGACCCACGCGCTTTCGCCGATCTTGCGCGCGATTCGCGAAGAGTCCGGCAGGCCGCCGCTGTGGATCGCGATGTCCAGGCCTTGATCGAACAGGTCCACGTACTGCGGTCCTACTTGCACATCGACCGTGAGGCCAGGGTAGGTCGACAGGAATTCCGGCAGCCACGGCAGGATCTGGTGTTTGGCGAAGGTGGTCATGGTGTGGATGCGCAGCGCACCCGTGACCCGACCGGGAAACGCCTCCGCCAGTGAGTCCGCTTCTGCCATCGCATGAATCACCGCCCGCGCACTCACCAGGTAAGCCGAGCCTTCCTCGGTCAGGGTCAACGTACGGGTGCCGCGTTGAAACAGGCGCACCTGCAAGCGGTCTTCGAGCCGAGTGATCAGTTTGCTGATGGCCGAAGGGGTCAGGCCGTTGGCCCGCGCCGCCGCCGAGAAGTTGCCATGTTCAGTTGCCCAAACGAAGGCCAGCATCTGTGAGTAGTTATCCATCTGCACGCTCGTGGCAGGCTACGGTGGGCGCAGCCTGCCAGCATTCGCGACCCCGGACAAGCGGCCCCGCCGTCATCGCACGTCGGCCTTTCAGCGTATGAACTGCTCGATGTAGTCGTCCGGCAAGCCGAGGGATTTGTAGTGCTTACGCGCAGTTTCGAGCTTGGTGAACACGTCCTCGTAGCCCACCGCCACGCCTTGCGGGTCGACATAGGTGTAGCCGCCCTGGACATGAAACCACGTGATCATTTCTTCGACGTCTTCCGGCACGAACAGGGTATGGGTTTCACCTGGCGGCTCGTAGGCGAAAGCCCCTTCGGTGGCCACCCAGTCATGTTCCAGGTAGTACCAGCGGCCCTTCAGCACCAGTGCATGCACGCCGCCGCTGTGACGATGCCGGGACAGCACGCCACTCTGACGCACCCGCAACAGGTTGATGTAATAGCCGCCCGTGGTGCTGAGCAGCAGAGGCTTGAACGAAACCGACGCGGTCACTGGCACCCACAAATCGTCATCCTGCAAACCCTCTGTCAGCACACCGGGAATGACCATGTCCGGCGTCATGAACGGGACTTGGGGCAGTTGATAAGGAATGGCGAGTTCATCGGGCTTGGGTGCTGTGCTCATCGGTCTCTTCCACGGTCAGTGATCAGAATCCCCAGATACTTGAATGTCCGGGGTAGCGCACAGCGTAGGCGAGGACTTGAAGCAGTAAAACAGGGTCAATGGCACAGCTGGTGTGAACTGTCGTCATAGGTCGGGAGGGCGGCTCAATGCAGCATGCGTCGAGCGTCCGCCAGCCCTTCCTTGAGGATGTCGTTCAATTCGCGCCACGGGTATCGTGCTCCCGCGTTCGAGATTTCGCAGGTCGGCGTGTGCCTGAACGGTTGTTCGTCCACGGCAGGGCATTGCCCGGCACCACAGGACCGGCACACCAGTTTATGGCCATGGATGATCCAGTCCTTGTTCCAGCCATCCATCGTGAAAGGGGGACGTTTGCTCGACATGCCTGCACCTCCCGAAGTGAGCGATTGCGCCGCGTGGCAAGGATGGTCAGCCGCGAGCAGACGACTGGGTGTCATCCCTGGAAAAGACATTGAGAGTGTAGGCGGGCTGGCCCGACCGTCCGTGCAACTGGTCGGATGGTTGCGGTCCGTTGGCAGCGCAGTTGCCGTGGTGAGACCTGCCGTCGGAGGTCGATGCTGTGGGCGGAGTGAAGTGACGAGGCGTGGGCTCAATGCTGCTGGGCTGGCAGTTATCAGCTTTCAGCCGTCGGGGTCGGTTCGGCCGCCACTTCGGCTGCCAGCTTTGCCCGGTCAGCCTTACTGATGTAGGTGGATTTTTTCTTGGGGGCCAGCTTGGCGCTGGCCTTTTTGGCTTTGGCTTTGAACAACTGTTGGAGCTTTTTCTGACGGTTCATGGTCGACTCTGCGCGTGCGGGCGGAATGCGGATGCCGCGCATTGTAGCCACCGCAGCGGCTGGCCGATAGCGCGCACGGTGTGCACCGACGCGGCGAGACCCTCTGCTACTATCGCCCTCCTGTGAACGTCATCCCCCTGGTTTTTCGTGAGGTCGAGAATGAATATGGATCAAGCCGATTTCGAAGGCAGCTGTCACTGCGGCACCGTGCGTTTTCGTGTCCGACTCGCGGACGGGCTGCACACGGCACGGCGGTGCAGCTGTTCGTATTGCCGGATGCGCGGCGCCGTTGCCGTCACTACACGCCAGGAAGACCTGCACATCCTCTCAGGCGAAGAGGCGTTGACCCTGTACGAATTCAACACGCGCACCGCCAAGCATTACTTCTGCTCGAAGTGCGGCATTTACACCCACCATCAGCGTCGCTCGAACCCCTCGCAACTGGGCATCAACGCGGCCTGCCTCAACGGCATCAGCCCGTTCGACTTCACGGATTTGACGGTCTACGACGGGGTCAATCATCCCTCGGACAAGCGCGACAAGACCGGGGCCGGAGTGTTGGGGGTCTTGCGCTTCGAGCCAACGGTCGAGGGTGGCGCAGAATAACGCTCCCCTTGGGCCGGATTGCCGCAATGCCGTGAGGCTCAAGCCAGCTGCTGCTCGATGGTTTTGCTCAGCGGCGTTTCGACGTCCCCCGTGTGCAGGGTGTCGATGGGTTCGATCAGCACGATCCAGCATTCATCATCGGCCACCGGGTTGTGCATGACGCCCTTGGGCACGACGTGGATCGACCCGGCCGGCAACTGCGCCACGCGGCCGCCTTCGTATTCGATTTTCAGATGGCCGCGCACGACGTAGAACAATTCGTCCTGCTGCGCGTGGTTGTGCCAGACGAACTGGCCCAACAGTTTCGCCACTTTCACGTATTGGTCGTTCACTTGCGCGACGACCTTGGGCGACCAGTGTTCGGTGATGTCCTCGAAGCAGGTGTCGAGGTCGAAGGATTCGGCAAACGGCAGGCTAAGCATGATCAACTCCAAGTGGGAACGATGGACAAAACGAGCAGGGCGGCCATGGCCAGGTTGAATCTTTGCCAATGACGCGGGGTGCGCAGTCGGCGGGCCAGCAGTACGCCAAGCCCGCACCAGAGGGTCAGCGAGAGCCAGGCAGCGATGCCGAACGACAGCCCCAGCAATGCCGCCAGTCCGGCGGGATGCGTCGCCAGGGGCGAAAAAGTGGCGGCGGCGCTGACCGTCATCGCCCAGCTTTTCGGGTTCAGCAACAGCAGCGCCATGGCATTGGCAAACCCCAACGGCTCGCTCTGAGCAGTGCTGTGAGAGGCCGCGCCGCTTCGCGCGATGCGCCAGGCCAGCCACAGCAGGTAAGCCGAGCCTGCGACCTTGACCGCCCATTCGAGCGTCGGTGCTTCGGCGATGAGATTACCTAGGCCAATCGCGGCGATGGCGGCGATGCACGCCAGGCTCGTGGCGATGCCGAGAATCAGCGGCAACGACCGGCTCAGGCCAAATCGCGCGCCGGAAGCGGTGGCAAGCGACGTGGCACCGCCAGGGGACAACGTGGAGGCCGCAACGAACAGAAACAGGGGCAACAGCGTAGGCATCGACGCTTCATCCGGCAATGGAATGTGGCCGACAGTAAGGCTGGCTCGGTCATTAGAAAATCGAATATCTTTAATGCCTGACATTACTGATCGTAATCCCGCCATGCCTCGAAACCTTGACCTCAGCCTGATCCGAACCTTTGTCGCCGTTGCCGATCACCGCAGCATGACCGCGGCCGCCAATGCGCTGTACATGACCCAGGGTGCCGTCAGCCAGCAGGTCAAACGCCTCGAGGAAACCCTGGGTTGCCCATTGCTGGTTCGCAAGCCCAAGCAACTGGAGCTGTCGCAACCGGGCGAGCTGTTTCTGGCCAAGGCTCGCCAGCTGCTGCGCTTGAACGATGAAATCTGGGCCGACACCGTCGAGGGGCCGATTCGCGGGCAGCTGCGGGTCGGTGCCCCGCCTGACCTGATCACCTCGCTGGCGCCTGCCATGAAAGCGTTCACCGACGCCCATCCGCGGGTGGAACTGTCGCTGACCTGCGAGCCGTCCCCGGTGCTGCACGAGGCCATCGATGCCGGTCAGCTGGACGTCGCGCTGATTGAATACCTCGCTCACAGCCCGCAAGGAAGGGTGATCCGCACTGAACCGCTGGTGTGGGTGGGCAGCCGCCAGAGTGAGGTCTGGAAAACCCGACCGCTGCCGTTGTCACTGGTGGACGAGCGCTGCGTGTTTCGCCCATTGGTGTTGGGCGCGTTGGCGCGAGAAGGGATTGTCTGGCGAACAGTGTTCGAAAACGGCAGTTTCGAGGCCACCGCGTCCACCGTGCGGGTCGGGTTGGCGATCACGGCGTGGCTGACGTCCACGGTGCCAGAGGATCTGCAGGTGTTGCCCGACAACCTCGGGCTGCCGGAGCTGCCCGAATTCGCCATCTGCCTGCGCTTGCCATCGACCGTGCAGCCCGTCGCTGAAGCATTCGCGCAGTGCCTGCTGGAGACCTTGCCCCGGGAGAATATCCTGCGGCACCCGGAAGCGGCATCGGCCTGACCCCGCAGACCCGGGCAGGAGCGCTTCAAGCCCCGGCCGCGCAATACGGCCAGCGATGCCGCGGTCGTCCGGCGCGATGGGCCGAGGTAAGGAAGGTCGCCACGTCCGCGCTGTCATCGGGGTGATGACGACTGCCTCGGGCTCTTGCGCCGAGTGGCCCCAGGGTACCGGGTGAGATCGGTACCCGGTCGGGGTGTTCGCGGACGTTCTAGGCCGAAACGTCTTTCCAGCGCGACGCGGCAATGGCGATGCTGGCCAGACCCAGCAACACCGCTCCCGTCAGCAACAGTGTGATGACGCTGTAGGTGTCAATCACGACGCCCCCCACGAACGCCCCGGTGCAGATCCCGATCTGAAACGTGCTGACCAGCACGGCTTGCCCGGTTTCAGGCGAGTCGGGCAGGGCTTTGAGCATCCAGGTGGTGAACGACACCGGTATCAGGCCGAACGCCGCGCCCCAGATCAGCGCCGCCAGACCCCCGCCCACCATGCCAGGGCCGGCGAAGGCCGAAAGCAGCAGCACACCGCCGATCATGAGCGCTGCGCTCAAGGCCGTGGCTTTCAGGCTGTATGAAACCCAGCGACCGCCGAGGAAGGTGCCGATGAAACCCGCGACGCCATAGACCAGTAGCAGGCTGGTGACCTCGTCGGGTGACGCGCCGTAGACCGTTTGCAGAATCGGCCTGAGGTAGGTGTACGTGCCGAAATGACCGGTGACCAGCAGCAGAGCCACGAGCAGGCCCATTCTCGCCAGCGGGCGGGCGAAGGGTAGCAACAGCTCACGGGCTTTGATGGCGCGTTCCGGCGGCAGGGGCGGCAGGCTGCGCAGTTGCAGAATAAGCACGGTCAGCGACAGGCTTGCCGAAGCGGCGAATGCTGCGCGCCAGCCGAGCAGGTTGCCCATCAGCGCCCCGGCCGGCACCCCGGCGATGGTTGCCACTGAGATGCCCGCGAGGATGTAAGACATCGCGCGGGGTTGGAGGTGGGCAGGTACCAGGTGGGTGGTGGCGCCGGGGGCGAAGGTCCAGAAACCGCCAACGCAGAAACCCAGCAGTACGCGGGCGAGGAGCATGGTGACGAGGTCCGGCGCCATGGCCGCGAGGGCGTTGGAGATCACCAGCAGCGTCGAGAGCAACAGCAGCACGATGCGACGGTCGAGCCGTCCGGCAAGGATGATCAGCACCGGGCCGGTCAGTGCTGCGACCAACCCGGGCATGGTGATCATCAGGCCCGCATCGCCTTCACTGACACCCAGGCTGCTGGCGATGTTGGTCAGCAAGCCGATGGGCAGGAATTCGGTGGTGACCGATGCGAACGTGCTCAGGGCCAGCGAGGCGACTGCCAGCCAGGCCGGCGCACGGGTAAGGCAATCGGGGATGGGTCCCGGTGAATCCTGTTCTGCGACGCAAGAGTCCGACATGGAGCGCTCCTGAAAGGTTTGAAAGAAACGTGATGTGTTTCAAACACAATGATTGGGGAAAACGATTCACGAACCGTGTTCGATGGCGATCACGATGTTCGAAAGGGTGTGCGGGGGAGGCCTTGCTCGAACGGCGTTGTGCATGGCACAGCACGCTTTTGAGACAGCCTTCTCTGTTGCGACTTGCGTGGCAGCCCTCGGCTATCGCCGAGTCGTGCGCCGCGTTGGTCATGGGTGCTGCATCGCTGGCGTCGGCATCGTCGAGGCCGAACGGGGTGATGTTCGAAGCGGGGTGTGCCAGCAGGGACGGGGCCATAGGGTCCGTGGGCGGGTATCGGGACCTGTCCTGGCCCGCCCGTGAAACCTCGCCCCGCGCAGTGACCGAACACTCAACGTCGCGCCACGGATGCTGTGAAACTAATCGTCACAATTTCGTCTGTCAATTGAAGATTGAGGGCGATTGCCTGCGTGTGAAGGACGGGTGTGTCAGGCGTACGGCAATCATCGGTTTTACGACTGCCGCGCAGCCGATCGCGGGTAAGCGACGCTCCCAGGCCTGCGGTGGAAGCAGATCGTGGCGGGTCAGCGGCTTCGATTCAGGCCGGAAAACGTGGGAGCTGCCGGGCGACCTCTGCTTGCATGCGATGGCCGCTCACCCCCCACACTGACGCCTCAAGGTGCCCAACGCCATGTCGGATCTGCGAGGTGTTCGGCGAAGAAATCGGACAGCGCTCGAATTTTCGCAGGGCGGCTGCGGGCGGAAGGGGTGACGAAGTACAGGCCGCCCCGGGCCATGCTCCATTCCGGCAGCAGCGGGACCAGTCGGCCATCCGCCAGGTATTGCGCGACGATGAACTCCGGCAGTTCGGCGATTGCCAATCCCTCCAGCAACACGGGAAGCAAGGCCTCCGAGTTGGTCACCCTCAGCGGACCTTTCGGCGCCACGTCTTCTGTTGTGCCGTCGCTGTGGGTGAACCGCCAGACCTCACTGCGCGCGCGGTAGGCGTAACTCAGACACGATCGATCGGCCAGGTCTCGCGGGTGGGCGGGATGACCGTGTTCCGCCAGATAGCCCGGCGAAGCCACCAGGAATTGCCTCACGGCGCACAGGCGCCGCGCCACCAGCGAGGAGTCGGGTAACACTGCGATGCGTAAAGCCGCGTCGAAACCTTCGGCAATCAGATCCACCGACGCATCGGAAAGGTGAAGGTCCAGCGACAGTTCAGGGTACTGACGCAACAAGCGGGGCAGCAGCGGCGCCACCCAGCGCAGGCCGAACGCCATGGGCATTGCCAGACGCACCTGCCCGCGGGGCTGGACAGCGAGGTCCTGCGCCTCGCTCTCGACCTCTTCGGCCTGGCGATAAATCTCCCCGGCCTTCGCCGCCATGCTCGCACCGAACTCGGTCAACGCCAGCTGCCGGGAGGTGCGGTTGAACAGGCGGCCACCCAGACGCTCTTCCAGCCGGGCCACGGCGCGGGACACGGTCGGCACAGACACACCCATCAGGCGCGCGGCTGCGGCGAACGAACCCTCTTCCGCCACCTTGGCGAACATGGCTAAGCCTTCGAAATCGGGGAACTTGCTCATTTCATTTCTGCAATGATGGATTGCGGACAAGTCTATTTTGAAAGAATCAAGTCGTCGATAAGCTTCTTCTCACCGAAACACCTTAATCATCGTTCTGGAGAGCATTCATGACTCGCAAACTCGAAGGCAAAATCGCACTGGTCACCGGCGGCACCACTGGCATCGGCCTGGCCACTGCCAAGCGTTTCGCCGAAGAAGGCGCTCACGTGTATATCACCGGCCGCCGTCAGGCCGAACTGGACGCTGCGGTCGCAGACGTCGGCAACGCCACCGGGGTGCGTGTCGACTCTACGCAGCTCGACCAGCTTGACGCGCTGTACGCACAAATCGGCGCGGAGAAAGGCACCCTCGACGTACTCTTCGCTAACGCCGGCGGCGGCTCGATGGTGCCGCTGGGCGAGATCAGCGAAGCGCACTACGACGACACCTTCGATCGCAATGTGAAGGGCGTGCTGTTCACGGTTCAGAAAGCCTTGCCACTGCTGGCAAAGAACGCGTCAATCATTCTCACCGGCTCGACGGCAGGCAGCTCTGGCACGGCGGCATTCAGTGTGTACTCGGCGTCCAAAGCCGCTGTCCGCGCCTTTGCCCGCTCCTGGATTCTTGATCTGAAAGACCGCAACGTGCGGGTCAATACCCTCAGCCCCGGCGCCACCAAAACGCCGGGTCTCGTCGGGCTGGCCGGTCCGGACGCTCAGCAACAGCAGGGCCTGCTCGACTACATGGCTTCGCAGGTGCCGATAGGTCGTGTAGGTGAGCCGGTGGAAATCGCCAATGCTGCGGTGTTTCTTGCCTCGGACGACGCGAGTTTCGTGAACGGCATCGAGTTGTTCGTCGACGGTGGGCAAGCGCAGGTTTAAGCGTAAGAGAGACCTGAGCGTGCTGCGTGATGTGGCAGGGCAGGTCACATAAAAGGTGGGGGAAAAAATGGCCAGACGGCGTTGACGCTTAGTCTGGCCAGATCGTGTCCGGTGACTCAGGAACCGCTGTTAGTGCTGCCTGCGCCGGACGGGGTCTTGTTGCCCGGGCTGGAGTTACCACCGCTGCCCGCTTCGCCACCGGAACCTGGAAGGGCAGTGCCCTGGGTCTTGGCGCCATTGGTGCCGGCCGGTTCCTTGCTGGAGTGAGTGGACTTATCGTGGGTTTGCTGCGTGGTGTGGGTTTTGTGGGTGTCGCTCGGGGCAGTGGTGGTAGCTGCCATGACCGGCAGTGAAAGGACGCAGGTCAGGCCTGCCATCGCGAACGCATAACTCAGTTTCTTATTCATGTCATCAAGCCTCGTTGGTCAATGATTCAGAGCGCCTGCACGCTGACGAGGGCGTCAGCAGCTCTTCAGTCAGACTCACCGACACCTGAAAAAAGTTTGCGAAAAAAACGTTTCAGCGATGAACGGTCGTCGGGCTGGTACGGCCGCGCGGGATGCGGCAAGCGCCTGCCGTAAGACAGGCGCTTGCCGTCGTCATGCCAGTCGCAGCCCGTTGGCTTTGTCGAACACATGGACGTGCTCGCAGCTGCCCCGCAGCACCAATTGCTGACCCCATTGCAAGTCGCCGTTGCGGGGAAGCGACGCCACCATCGGCGTGGTGCCATAGCGACCGTACACATGGCTTTCGGCGCCGGTCGGCTCGATCAGATCGACCGTGAACGGCAGGCTGAAGTCTGTCGCAGCCGTGGTGCCCAGGCTGAAATGCTCCGGGCGGATGCCCATCACGACCGGGCTGTTTGTGGGAATGTCGATACGGCGGCCAAGATCGATCCGCTGATCGCCGATGAGGACGACCGAAGAGCCCGCTTCCTGTAGTACGACGCCGTCTACCAGATTCATGGCGGGCGAGCCGATGAACGTCGCGACGAACAGATTGGCAGGCTGATCGTAAACCTCGATGGGCGTGCCCACCTGTTCGATGCGCCCGGCGTTCATGACCACGATCAGGTCGGACATGGTCATGGCCTCCATCTGGTCGTGCGTCACGTAGATGGCCGTGGTGCCGAGCTTGCGCTGCAAGGTGCGAATCTCGATGCGCATCTGCACACGCAGCTTGGCGTCGAGATTGGACAGCGGCTCGTCGAACAGAAACACCTGCGGATGGCGAACGATCGCGCGTCCCATGGCCACCCGCTGACGCTGCCCGCCGGAAAGTGCCTTCGGGTAGCGATCCAGGTAGTTGGACAACCCCAACATGGCGGCTGTCTCTTTCACGGCAGCCGCGATGCGCTCGGGGGATTCCTTGCGCAGTTGCAGGCTGAAGCCCATGTTCTGCGCGACCGTCATGTGCGGGTACAGCGCGTAGTTCTGGAACACCATGGCGATGTCCCGATCCTTGGGCGAGAGGTCGTTGATCACCTTGCCATTGAGCGAAATGGTCCCGGAGGACACGGACTCAAGCCCTGCGATCATCCGCAGCAGGGTGGATTTTCCACAGCCCGAGGCGCCGACCAGCGACACGAACTGGCCGTCGGCGATACTCAGGTCAATGCCATGCAGCACCGGAATCGTGCCGTAGTGCTTGCGAAGTTGCTGAATGTTTACGGTTGCCATATCAGGACACTACCTCGGCCGGACCACTGCTTCAGGAAAGACGCACCACCTTGGTGAGATGGCGCGGCGCGGTGCTGTCCAGACCTTTGTGCTGCGCCAGGCGCTCGCCGAACAATTGCAGGGCGGGGAGGATGGTCAGGCTGCGGTCCAGCTCGTGTTGAGCAACGTCGACATACAGATCGCCAGGGCCGCCGATGCCGATGACGAATGCGCCTTTTTCCTTGAGTTCGGCGTACAGCTTTGCTTCTTCGTCACGGGTTTGCGGGCTGTAGATCAACACCACGCAGGTCTTGTCGTCGACCAGGCTGATCGGGCCGTGGCGGTATTCCATCGGGTGAAACACTTGGGTGTAAGTCAGGCTCATTTCCTGGAGCTTCAAGGCGCCTTCACTGGCCAGCCCGTAATACGCACCACCGCCCAGATACACGAAGTGCGAGCGCGACAGCACGCTCGTGCTCACCTGACGATCCAGGGCCTTCATCGCGTGCTCGGCCAGGGCGGCGACGCTGGCGTCGACGGTGGCCCCGGCCAGACGCAAGCCCAGCAACAGCATCAGACTGGCCGAGCTGCTCATGACAATGCCTTCTGCAGGGTGGGTCGGGGCGAACACCACTTGATCGCTGCATTTGGCCAGGCTGCTCTCGGCTTCGCAGGTAATGCCGATGGATTTCAAGCCGCGTACGCGACTGGCCTGGACCGCTTCAACGGTTTCGGTGGATTCGCCACTGCGCGACAGCGCGATCACCAGTGCGTCCTGATAATGCGCCAGGTACGCCTCCGGACGGCGCGCCCATTCACCGCCGGGTACGGCAATGGCGCGTTTGCCATTGAGGTTGAAGGCGCTGGCGACGATTTGCGCCAGGTAATAGGAGGTGCCACAGCCGACGACCACCACGTTGGCGCTTCCAATACCAGGAAGCGGTTGGGTCAGGGCCGCGTTCCAGAAAGGGAATTGCTCGACGATAACGCGCTCGGTAACGTTCATGTTCAGGTCCTTACAGGGTTATTTGGTGGCGCCGGCGATGAGGCCGCGCACGAGGAAACGGTTGAGAAAAATCACCAGCAGCACGGGTGGCAGCATGGCGACGACGCCAGCTGCGTTCATCAGCCCGTAATCGACGTAGTTGCGGGTCACGAATTCAGGGATCAGCACCGTCAGGGATTTGGTCGCCAGCGACGGGGAGAACACCAGCGGCACCATGAACTGCCCCCACGCGCTGAGGAACGTGAGGATGGCGGTGGCAATCAGACCGGGGGCCGCCAGCGGCAGCACGATGCGAATCAACGTGTAGGTGCGGCCCGCACCGTCCAGCCACGCAGCCTCCTCGAGCGAGACCGGCAGCGACTGATACACGCTGCGCATCAGCCACAGTGCCAGGGGCAGAAACGCCGACACATAGATCAACGTCACCCCCAGGTAGGTGTCGATCAGGTGCAGCGAGATCATCAGTCGGTACAGCGGAATCATCACGGTGTACGCCGGCACCGCCATGCTGGCGACCACCAGCCCGAACAGCAGATTGCGGCCCGGAAAGCGCAGGCGTACGAAGGCATAACCGCCAAAGGCCGCCACCACCAGCGTCACCAGCGTGGCGGCGACCGAGGTCACCAGGCTGTTGACGAAGGCCCTGGAAAACTGCGGCCAGACCGACTGCACCTCGTTGCCTTGAGACAGGCTGCTGGCGCCGAACAGCTTGGCGAAGTGTTCCAACGTCGGATGCTCCGGCCATAACGTCAGGTGCTGGCTGAGCATGTCTTTGGGGTCCGTGAAGCTGGTCATCACGGCCCAATACACCGGGCCCAACGACCAGATCAGCAGGACGAGGATGGCGAGGGCAAATCCGGCTTTACCCAGCCACTGCAACGTAAGCGTGCGCATCAGTCGAACCTCGTTTCGCGATAGACCTTGAGGACGTAAATCAGCGAAACCACCAGCGACGCGATCATGGCCAGCACGGACAACGCCATCCCATACGAAAACTTCAAGTTCTGGAACGCCGACATGTACACCTGAATGATCAGGCTGCGGGTGTCCAGGCTGGAGCCGTTGAGAATCCACGCCTCATCGAACAGGTTGAACGCGAACACCGTCGACTGACTCAGCGCAATGGCCAGGCCGCCTGCAATCAACGGCAGAGTGATCATGCGAAAACATTTGAAAGGGCCAGCGCCATCGAGCTTCGCGGCCTCGTACAGATCGGCCGGAATCGCCTGCAACGCAGCCAGCAGTATGATCGCGGTGAGCGGCAGCATCCGCCAGACATGCACCAGCGCGACCAGAAGCAGGGCGGTGTTGTGGTCGTTGAACCACACCACGTTGTCGTCCAGCAGACCCACCGCTTTGAGCAAATTGTTGAGCAGCCCGTAGCTGGGGTTGTAGATCCACAGCCAGACCAGCGCATTGACCACGGGCGGCAGGCACCACGGCAGCACCAGCGCCGCCAGCAACCATTGCCGACCGTGACGCACCTTGTTGAGCAACAACGCGGCACCCAGCCCGCCGACCGTTTCCAGCACCACCGCCAGGACCACGTAAACCACGGTATTCCAGGTGGCGTGCTGAACGTTGCTGTCGGCGGTGAGATTCTGGTAATTGAGCAGCCCGACGAAGGGACTGCCCGGACGCATCGGGTCGATGCGGTACAGGCTGTCGAGGACCGTGGTCACCAGCGGTACAAACACCAGACTGGCCATGACCACGATGATCGGCAACACGTACAGCAGCCCGAGCCAGGTCTCGCCCGGAACAGGACGCAGGCGTTCTCTGAGGGAGGTCAGATTCATCACGGCTGCATCGCACTCTTGGCTTCTTGAGCGATCTGAGCGACGGCTTGATCGACGGTCAGCTGACCCTTGGCCGCCTGATTCAACGCGCTAGACACCGCGCTGGTGAATTGCGGGTACCAAACCGGCGTCCCTTGCTTGAACAGCGGATCGACCAGCCCGGCCTGTTGCAGGATCACGTCGCCGCTCTTGAGCTTGCCTTCGCTATTCAGCTGCTTGAGCACGCTGGTGCGCGTTGGCAGGTTGCCGAGGGTTTCATAGCTTTCGATCTGGTTCTGAGGTTTGACGAACCAGTTGATGAAAGCCTTCGCGCCTTCCTTGTTTTTGGCGGTGGCCGGGATGCCTACCGCTTCGGGCAAACCGATGGTCCGCGCGGTGCCGGTGGTGGTCAGCATCAGCGCGGCCGCGACCTGTTCAGCGACCTGGGATTTGGCCGGATCGCTGTACACCGCAATGTTGCCCGCCCAGCCTGCGAGGTCGAACGAAGCGTCACCTTTCTTGAACAGCTCCTGGACTTCCACGTCTTTGAGGCCTGTGGCCGCCGGGCTGATCAACCCTGATTTGAGGGCCTCGATCTCGAACGCCATGGCTTTGTAGCCGGCCGAATCCGGTTTGACGAATTGCGGTTCCAGCGCGTCGTTGAACAGCTCACCGCCGAAGACCTTGGTCAGCAAGTACCACGCCGTGGCGCTGCCTTCGGTGGCCGAGAGCGGCAGGGCGATCGGGTACTGCGCAATGTTTTTAGCCTTGATCGCCTTGGCATCCGTCAACAATTGCTCGGGGGTGGTGGGCGCTGCGTTGATGCCGGCGCGCTTGAGGTGGTCGCGGTTGTAGATCAGCACCCGGAAGTCGTTGGCGTAGGGAACGGCCAGCAGTTGATTGTCGAAAACGAACAGCTTGGCCGAGGGGATGTCGGCAACGGTGGCGGCATCCACTGCACCGTCGAGCGGTTGATACCACTTCGCCGCGCCAAACTGACCGACCCATGACCAGTCGACTTCGGTCACGTCCGCAGGGGGACTGCCGGCGATCATCGAGGTGGCGACCTTGGTCAGGATCTGGTCCCAGCCGAGGGTTTGCGTCTCCAGCGTCAGGCCCGTCTCGGTGTTCAGGCGGTCGGTCATGGCCTTGGGCAAGGTGCCCCAGGGTGGCAACAGCACCTCGGCGGTGCTGGCTGCATGGACCGCTGGCGTGAACGCCGCGAGGGCGAACGTCAGCGGCACGAGGGCGAGCGAGGCGACTAATTGGCGTCGGAGCATGGCAAAACCTCTAGATCGGATAAGGGGAGGTTGATGGCAGTGCAAGCGTGCGGTGCAGGTGTGAGGCAAGGGTGTCGATCCACCCGTTATCCGGGTTCCATCCCGCGTGACGAGCAGCACGCCACAGCGCGCCGCCCACCGGTGGTAAACGCGGCGCGACCGGGTCGGTGCCCAGCCGGTGCGCCATGTGACGTGCGATGTCGGGGTTGGCGAACACTCCACCGGCATGACTCCACACCGGAACGTCGGTCTGGCCGATGCGTTGCCACGCGGCAGTCACGTGTTCGGCCAAGTGTTCGGTCGCCCTGTTAAGAATGCCGACGGCGCCTTGGTCACCGCCGTCCGCCCAGGTCGATACCTGCGCGGCCAGGGACGCGATGCCGGCGCGGCGATTGACCAGGCCATATGCCCACCCCGCCAATTCAGACGGGGTCAACGCCAGGTGGTTGAGCAGCGCGTGGGTCAATGGCCATTCGTGGGCGCGACCATCAAGGGTTCGGCTCGCCAGCATTAACGCTTGAAGGCCGATCCAATGGGCACTGCCTTCGTCGCCGAACACATCGCCCCAGCCGCCGACCCGCACATGAGGCGAATCCTCGCGATTCTGGCTGGCCCAGGCCATGGAGCCTGTTCCCGCCAGCATCAAGACACCGGCACGGGCGCCGGTGAATGCCCCGTCGAAGGCCACGCGCACGTCGTTTTCGACGATGACCGGGCAGCTCAAGGCGTGTTGGGCGGCGCCAGTCTGTTCAGCCGAAACCGCTTCAAGTTCGCCGTGCAAAGGCAGACCCAGCACCGCAGCGGCCAGGGGCACCTGAGCCGCGACAGCCAAAAGGCCCTGCAATTGCGCGCGCCATTGGGGATTGGCAATGGGGTCCAGTCCTTCACAGGTGCCCCATTGCATGACCTGGCCCCTGGCGTCGGCAACAACCCAATGCGTCTTGGAGCCTCCGCTGTCCAGGCCCAGGATGCCGGCGTTCATCCCTTCAGATCCTCGGCCGCCACCGACTGGCTCGATCCGGTCAGCACGGCGCAGCCCAGTTCGGTCAGCCTGGTCTGCCATTTGGCGCTCAACTGCTCATCGCTGATCACCGTGAGCGACTCGCTCAAGGGCGCGACGCGGTAGGTCAGGCGTTGATCGAATTTGCTCGAGTCTGCCAACAGCAAAGTCGTGCCCGCACGGGCAAGCATTTTCTGGTTCAGCTGGGCCTCGCTGGCGTCCAGGCTGTAGATGCACGCATCCGGCGCAATGGCTCCGGCGCCCAGAAACAGCTGGTCGAACCACAGGTTCTCGATCATCGCCTCCGCCAATGCGCCGACCATCGAGGCGTTCTCGGCGCGCAGCTGGCCGCCCAACAGCACGATGGTGATCCCGGGGGTGTTCATCAGCACTTGCGCAACGTTCAGGCAGTTGGTGAACACCGACAGGGGCAGGGGATCGAGACGCAGGCGGCGCGCCAGTTGCAGCACGGTCGTGCCTGCGTCGAGGAACACCGTGGAGCCCGGGACGATACGTTCGTAGGCCACTTCCGCGATGGCGCGCTTGGCGTAGAGGTTCTGGTTTTCCCGCAGGTCGAACGCGACTTCGACTCCCGCACTCTTGGCGATGCGCGCGCCGCCGTGGGTGCGATGAATGGTGCCGTCGGCTTCCAGCGTGAGCAGGTCCCGGCGGATGGTCGCCAGCGAGGCATCCGTCACATCGGCGATGGCCTGAATGGTGCTCTCGCCATGGCTGTAGAGATGCTGGCAGATCAGCGATAAACGCTCGTCTTTGGTCACTGTGATTGCTCTTTAGTGATTCATGGGAATGAAATATACGACCTAAAAAATCACTGTCAATCAAAAATATGATTGATTGTGATCGTTTGCCTCTTTATCGTGACGCTTCAACGTCATCCAGAGGCTTTGGTCATGCAGGCTCATTATCTTCAGGAATTGGTGAAAGCTCACGCACAGGGTCGAGCTGCCGGTATCACATCCATCTGCTCGGCCCATCCGTTGGTGATCGAAGCAGCCCTGCGCGAAGCCTCCGGTCACATGGGGCCTGTGCTGATCGAGGCCACATGCAATCAGGTCAATCACGAAGGGGGCTACACCGGCATGACCCCCGCGGCCTTTCGCCGGTTCGTGCTGGGTATCGCAGCGCGTGTCGGCTTTGACGCCGAACGTTTGCTATTGGGCGGGGACCACCTGGGCCCGAACCCTTGGAAAGACCTGCCCGCCGAGGAGGCACTGGCAAAGGCCGAGCGCATGCTTGAGGCCTATGCCGAAGCGGGTTTTTCCAAGATCCACCTGGACGCCAGCATGGCCTGTGCCGGGGAGGCGGAACCTTTGCAAGGCGCGGTAATAGCCGAGCGCGCGGCACGGTTGGCCGCTGTCGTGGAGCGTGCGGTGAGCCGCGCCGGTCTGCCGTTGCCGGTGTACGTCGTGGGCACCGAAGTCCCGGTGCCGGGCGGTGCGCTGGAAAAGGTCGAGGATCTGGCCGTGACCGCGCCGCAGGACGCCCGGGAAACCCTGGCGCTTCACCGGTCGGCATTCGCCGCGCTGGGATTGCACGGCGCCTATGAACGGGTGATTGGTCTGGTGGTACAGCCCGGCGTCGAGTTCGGCAACGAGAACGTGGTGGTGTACGACGCCCCCAAAGCGCGCCAGCTCAGCGCGGTCCTGCAGACGGAAACGCAGGTCGTCTTTGAGGCGCATTCCACCGACTATCAGCCCGTGACCGCCTTGGCTGAGCTGGTGCGTGACGGGTTTGCCATTCTCAAAGTCGGCCCGGGATTGACGTTCGCCTTGCGTGAAGCGTTGTACGCCCTGGAGCAGATCGCGCAGACCCTGCAAGTGCTGCCGGAGCAGGGCCATGTGCACAGCGTCATGGAAACGCTGATGCGGCAACAGCCGCAGCACTGGAACCGCTATTACCACGGCGACGAGTCGGCGTTGCGGCTGCAGCGGCATTTCAGCTACAGCGATCGGATCCGCTATTACTGGCCGCTGGAGCCCGCCAGCGAAGCCGTCGAAATCCTGTTCCGGGCGCTGGGTGCGCAGCCCATCGCCGAGACCCTGATCAGTCAGTATCTGCCGCACCTTTACCCCCAAGTGGCCAGCGGCAAAGGCGATACGACGGCCAAGGGGTTGGTGCTGGCGGCGATCGGCTACGTGTTGAAGCAGTACCGCTCTGCGTGTGAGGCCGCACAGCAGAGCGCGGTGGCGTAAGCCCCGCGCCTTCGGTCTGAGGGCGCTTTGTAGTCGTGTTGCCGGGCGAATCAGGGCGTCGGAATGTCGCACGTAGGCAAATAGTCCGAACTCCTGTCGTCCGCGCAAAGTCCACCCTAGGCACGCACGTTGCGTCTGGACTATTAAAGGAGAGCATCATGACCGATTACCCGAAACCACCGTTCAAGCCTCAACAGCAGCCGGTGCCCGGTGATCAGAGCCGAATGGACCCGTACCCGGATTGCGGCGAAACCAGCTACAAAGGCTCGGGCCGTCTGGCCAATAAAGTTGCCCTGATCACTGGCGCCGACAGCGGCATTGGGCGAGCCGTCGCCATTGCTTTCGCTCGCGAAGGGGCCGACGTCGCGCTGTCTTACCTGGACGAGCATGAAGACGCGAAAGAGACCGCTCGGTGGGTCGAAGAAGCGGGGCGCCAGTGCCTGTTATTGCCCGGCGATCTGGCGAAGAAAGAGCATTGCTCGGCGATCGTCGATGACACGGTGAAAGCGTTCGGCCGCATCGATGTGCTGGTCAACAATGCCGCCTTCCAGATGAGCCACGAAACCCTCGAAGAGATCTCGGACGAGGAGTGGGTCAAAACGTTCGATATCAACATCACCGCCATGTTTCGCATCTGCAAGGCTGCACTGCCGCACATGGGCGCGGGCAGCTCGATCATCAACACCAGTTCGGTGAACTCGGATTCGCCCAAGCCCACGCTGCTGCCATACGCCACGACCAAAGGCGCCATCGCCAACTTCAGCGCCGGACTGGCGCAGTTGTTGGGTCCGAAAGGCATTCGCGTGAACAGCGTCGCCCCCGGCCCGATCTGGACCCCACTGATCGTGGCGACCATGACCGACGATGACGTGAAGAGCTTTGGTGAAGAAACGCCGCTGGGCCGACCTGGCCAGCCGGTGGAGGTGGCGCCGATCTATGTGCTGCTGGCGTCCGACGAGGCCAGTTATATCTCTGGCACCCGCTATGGCGTGACGGGTGGCAAGCCCATTCTGTGACCCGAGGCCCGATGCGAACCGTGGTGAACACCGCGGTTCGTGGGCCCCGTCCTATACGGTCACGCCACTAAACCCAAGGGCGGGTAAGGGCTTGAACCCCCCGTAATCTGGCGCTCGTCCGGCCGTTGAAAAAGAGTTTGAATTAATCCCGTCGCGTCAGTGTCCACTGTCCACACAACAAGGGTTCACGCCCAGGAACTGACATGGCTATCTCTACGCTCGAACTTCGTCACATCATCGAATCTGCCTTCCTGCCCATGCGCTCCCGCTGCTCCGCGTCCACGGACGGTCAACTGACCATCGACATCGTTGACCCGGCCACTGGACTGAACGTCACGTTTGGCGGCATCTCAATGGCCACCCTCGGCAGCAGCCGGGCCATTTCCGACTTGATCGCTCAGCTTCGTGCGCAGATGGCCTCGCCAGCTCGCACGGGTGGCGTTCTCACTCAGCGTGCAATGGCCTGACGCAAATTCAGGCGCTGACCCGTCGACGCTGTTCGACGGGTCTTAACGCCCTTGGGTTGACGATGGCTACACCCTCACCACCCCCGGTGGTGCTCCAGCAAAAAATCCACAAACACCCGAACCCGAGCGGTCATGTTCGCGCCACCGACGAACACGGCATTGATCGGCTCGCGGTCGCCCGGGTTGAAGGCCTCCAGCAAGGGGACCAACAAACCGCGTTCGATGTCATCGGCGACGGAAAAAGCGCCAATGCGCGCGATACCTGCGCCGAGAACGGCCAATTGGGAAAGCGCTTCGCCGCTGCTGCACTCGATGGCTCCGCCGACTTTCAAAGAGAAGTGCTGGCCATCGCGGCAGAAAGGCCAGTCGTGGGCCGCACGGCGAAAGTTGAAACGCAAGCAGTTGTGCGTGGCCAGGTCTTCGGGTTCGAGGGGCACGCCGTGTTGTTCGAGGTAGGCGGGCGAGGCGACGATGACTTGGCCGGTTTCGCCAATGCAGCGGGCGGTCAGAGGGCTGTCAGGCAGTTCGCCGAAGCGCAGGGCGACGTCGGCTTGCCCGGCGAGGATGTCGACGACTTCGTCGCTCAACGCCAGGTCCACCAGGATTTCCGGGTACTGCGCGCTGAAGGCAGCGATCAGCGGCACGATGGTCAGCCGACCGTGGGCCACGGCGGCGCTGACCCGCAGTCGGCCTCGGGGCACACCCTGACTGGTAATGGCTTCTTCGACTTCGGCCATGTCCGCCAGAATCCGTCGCGCCCCGCGCAGATAGGCCTCGCCTTCGGTGGTCAGGGTAATGGCCCGCGTCGTGCGCAACAGCAGCCGGGTGCCAATGCGTTGCTCGGTGCGCGCGATGATGCGGCTGACGGCCGACGGCGTGAGCCCTAGTGTCCGGGCCGCTGCCGACAGACTGCCTGCTTGCGCCACCCTGGCAAACACCTCCATTTCTCCAGACCTGCCGTTCAGATCCATTTGTGCCTCCCGCGCAAAGGTGCTTGTACGCGAAGCGATCTACCGCTTCCAAAGCGCGGATCGTAGCATTTGCGGCATAGATAAGGAGACTCTCATGCGTATCAACCCACCCCTCGTCGCGCTGTCGATCGGCGCCTTCGGCATCGGCGTGACCGAGTTCGCCCCCATGGGCATGTTGCCCGGTATTGCCGCCGACCTCGGCGTATCCATTCCTACTGCGGGATTGCTGGTCAGCGCCTATGCGCTGGGTGTGCTGATCGGCGCGCCCTTGATGACCCTCACCACTGGCAGGATTGCGCGTCGTTACCTGTTGATTGGCCTGATGGCGATTTTCACCCTCGGCAACCTGATGTCGGCGTTGGCCACCAGCTACGAAAGCCTGATGATCGCGCGGGTGGTGACCTCGCTGAACCACGGCGCGTTTTTTGGCATTGGCTCGATCGTCGCTGCCAGCGTCGTGCCGCCCGAGAAACGGGCAGGGGCGGTGGCCGCGATGTTCATGGGGCTCACCCTCGCGACGATCGGCGGGGTGCCGTTGGCCAGTTGGTTTGGCGAAATGCTCGGCTGGCGAACGGCGTTCTGGGGCATTTCCGGGCTGGGGTTGCTGACCATGATTTCGCTCTGGGTCGCGTTGCCGAACGTGCCACTGCCGAAAAGCGATGGGGTGCTGGCGGAGATTCGTGTGTTGTGCCGGGGGCCGGTGCTTGCAGCCTTGGCGCTGACGGTGATTGGTTCGGGCGCCATGTTCACGGTGTTTACGTACATCGCGCCGATCCTGCAAAGCGAAACCCACGCGTCCACAGGTTTTATCACCGCCATGTTAGTGCTGTTCGGTGTGGGGCTGACGCTGGGCAACGTCTGGGGCGGCAAGGCAGCGGATCGCTCGGTCGACCGCACGTTGATCGTGTCGCTGGTGGTGCTGATCGCGGTGCTGCTGGCATTCTCGGTGTTGATGCGCTGGCCGCTGCCGACAGCACTGGCGATTCTGGTGTGGGGCGCGGCCAGTTTCGCTCTGGTGCCGCCGTTGCAGATGCGCGTCATGGACGCCGCGCACGATGCGCCCAATCTGGCCTCGGCGGTGAATATCGGGGCGTTCAATCTAGGCAACGCCATCGGTGCGATGCTGGGCGGCGCGGTGATCAATGCCGGCCTAGGCTACCCCGCGATTTCATTGGCGGGGGCGGCGATGGCGGGGCTGGGGCTGCTGATGGTGCTGGGATTCGCCTGGCGTTCGCGTAACACCCGGTATGCGCCGCAGGATCTCGCTCGGTAAACGGCGCAGACCGGGCAGAAGGGGCGTTGGCGCCGTTCATTCGCGAATGGCGTTGCGCGTCTTCGGCCCGGCCATCCGTTCGCGGATTCGCACACCGCGCTGATGAGAATGTCTCCAAGGCCTGCAATGGGCCTGTTCAACGCTTTACCTCGAGCGTCGCGCCCACGTCTTGCACCCGCCAGTGGCCACGTCCCGCCATTTATTGCATACGTGCGCTCAATGCCTGGCGTTTGCGGCCGATAGCCTGATACGAACCCTTTTCGCGTCTGTGCTAAGCGATCTTTCCCATGCCGAATCATTCCCCATCGCTCGATGGCGTCAGGCATCGTCGCTTTAGTGTGACGATCATCCGCGCCTCATTATTCAAGTTCGTCGGCCTGTTGACTGGCGTTTTTCTGCTCACGGCCTATTTGCTCATCTATCTGGCTCACGATCTGGACCGGGTCGAAGAGGTGGAGAGTGCGTTTTACACCGACAAGGCGGTCAAAGCGCTGGAGAAAACCGTCACCGCCACGGTGAAGGACTACGCCTTTTGGGGCGATGCCTACAAGCATCTGCACGCCAGGATGGATACGGACTGGGCCTATGTCCGGCAGAACGTCGGGCCTACGCTTTACTCGGATTTCGGGTTTCAGGGTGTGTTCGTCGTCGATGACACGAACCGAACGGTGTACTCGGTGATCAAGGGCGAGATGACCTCGATCGACGCTGCGCAGTGGTTGGGGCAGTCGCTGGTCGATGTACTGGCCAAGGCGCGTGACGGTGCCGAAGCCGAGAAGCCTATGACCATGTTCGTCAACATTGGGGGGCAGCCGGCGTTGATCGCTGCCGCAGCGATCACCCCCGGTACCGACCCGACAGTCGTACCGGACGATCGAGAACCTTCGGTATTGCTGTTCGTCGATGTCCTGGACAGCGACCGCCTTGAAACGCTGGGCCGGGATTTCGGCGTGGATCAACTCCACGTGGCCACGCCCGATGATCTTCACGATCGATCGGTCTTCGCCCTGGGAGAGAACGGTGCCGCTGGCAGCCTGCACTGGAACCCGCCAAAACCGGGCGAGCGGCTGTTGGGAATGGGGCTGCCGCTGGTAGGATTTGCCGCCTTGCTGGTATGCCTGATGGCGTGGGTGATCCTCCGTCGCACCACCGCGAGCGCGCAGGCATTGGACACCAGCTACGCGTCATTGCACGCCAGTGAAGCCGCGCTGGCGATCAGTGAAGCAAGGTTTCGCGATGTGGTCGAGGCCAGTTCCGACTGGGTCTGGGAGATCGACGGTCAGGGACGCTTTTCGTATCTCTCGGAGCGATTCGAGGACGTCACGGGTTTGTCCAGACAGGCCTGGCTGGGCGCCCCGATGGATGAACTGCTGCGCACTGAACTGGGGTCGGTGTCGCAATGGCTGAGCCTGCCCAATCGTCGGCCCGACATCAGCGTTCAGTGCCGCTATGTCAGCCCCCAGGGACAGGAATGTATTACCCGGCTGTCGGCCAGAGCAATGGACGGTAACGGCTTTCGGGGGACGGCGACAGACGTCACCGAAGAGGTGGAGTCGCGCCGACGCATCGAATTCCTGTCTCAGCACGATGCGCTCACCGGGCTGCCCAACCGCACCCGGCTCAGGGAGTTTCTGGACGGCAAGCTCGCCACCCAGCCGACCGTGGACCGGCCGTTGGTCATGCTCAGTCTGGACCTGGATCGATTCAAGCCGGTCAATGACCTGCTCGGGCACGCGGCAGGAGACTGTGTGCTGAACGAAATCTCCAGTCGCCTCGCCGACCGGGTCCGGCACGGTGATCTGGTGGCGCGGATCGGCGGCGATGAATTCGTGCTGATCCTCACCGACCTGGCCTCGCAGGAAGAAGTGGAGACCCTGTGCCGACGGCTCATCGAGTCGATCGAGCGACCCATCCGGGTGGGCGAGCAGGAAGTGTTCGTCAGTGCCAGCATCGGCATCGCGATGGCACCTGCGGACGCCACCGAAGCCACCGAGCTGCTTCGCTATGCCGATATCGCGTTATACGAAGCCAAGGCCGGCGGGCGTAACACCTGGCGGTTTTACGCAGGCGACATGAACTCGAAGATCGTCGAACGCCGTCGTCTCGAAAGCGATCTGCGCTTCGCCATCAAACACGGCGAGTTGCGCCTGCATTTTCAGCCACGCTTTCGCATTTCCGACGGCCAGATGGTCGGGGCCGAAGCGCTGGTGCGCTGGCAGCATCCGGTGCGTGGGTTGATTGCTCCTGACACCTTCATCCCCATCGCCGAAGAAACGGGACTGATCCTGGGGCTCAGCGACTGGGTCATGACGAGCGCCTTCCGCTATGCGTCGAGCTGGCCAGAACAGCTGTTCGTTTCGGTCAACCTCTCTCCCTCCGAATTCAAGCGCGGCAATCTGGTGGAGCGCGTCCAGCGCGCTCTTCATCAGGCGGGCATCGCCTCGAACCGCGTGGAACTGGAAATCACCGAAAGCGTCATGCTGGACGATGCACCGGGCGCGCTGGACATCATGCGCACGCTCAAACGGCTGGGCCTGCGCATTGCCATGGACGACTTCGGCACCGGCTATTCGTCCCTCAGCTATCTGCGCACGTTCCCTTTCGATGGCCTGAAGATCGACCGCAGCTTCCTGTCCAGACTCGGCGCCACGGAAGACGACCGGTCCATCATCGAAGCGATCGTCGGCTTGGGCCATGCCCTTTCCTTGACCGTGACGGCGGAAGGCATCGAAACGCAGGAACACCTGGCGCTGCTGAAGTCGGTGTTGTGCGACGAAGGCCAGGGTTATTTTCTCAGCCGTCCATTGGACACCGAAGGGTTCAGCGCGCTGGTTCGGGTCACTGAGAACGCGGAGAGCCCCAGTAAGGCGTAACGGCACGATGACCGGCAGAGCAGGGGCGCGGACCCTCTGCCGCCTGCGCCTTACAAGCGCACAGGATCGATCGACGCTGTGTTCACCCGTTCAGGCAGCAAAGCCGGGTGATCGATCAGCAGGGTATCCTGTTCCCGCCGATAACTCAGCTGCGAGCGCCAGGCGTCGGTGAGCATGCAATCCAGCGAGCGGTGGGCGGACCATCCCAGTTCCCGGATTGCCTTGGCCGGATCGGCCCAGCAGCGCGCAATGTCGCCCACGCGTCGTGGCTCATAGGCCAACGGCACACTGACGCCACTGACCCGTTCGAAGGCCTTGACCACTTCCAGCACCGAATGGCCGAGCCCGGTGCCCAGGTTCCAGATATGAATGCCGTGGGTCAGCCGCAGCGCGTGCAGCGCCTTCAGGTGCCCCTCGGCGAGATCTACGACGTGCACGTAATCACGCACGCCCGTTCCGTCCGGCGTCAGGTAGTCGCTGCCGAACACGGAGAGGCTCGGGCGCTGGCCGCTGGCGACTTGCAGCAGATAGGGCAGCAGATTGTTGGGGGTCAGACTCGGCGTTTCCCCCAGCTCACCGGATTCGTGAGCGCCGATGGGATTGAAATAGCGCAGCAGCGCCACGGACCAGCGCGGCTCGGCGGCAACCATGCTTTTCATGATGTTTTCCGCCATCAGCTTGGATTGACCGTAGGGGTTGGACGGATGCCCGGTCTCGCACAGTTCGTTGATCGGCATCGCGGCGCAGTCGTCGTAAACCGTGGCTGACGAACTGAACACCAGGGTGAAAATCAACGCGTCGGCCATCGCCTGACACAGCGTCACGCTGCCGCCGACGTTGGTGTCGTAGTACCGCAGCGGCTCGCGGACACTTTCGCCCACGGCCTTCAATCCTGCGCAGTGAATCACCGCATCGACCGGGTAGCGCTCGAACAGCGCGTCGAGGGTCGCACGATCGCGCACGTCCCCCTCGACGAACGCCGGTCGCCTGCCCGTGACGCGGGCGATCTTGCCAAGTGTCGATCGTGCGCTGTTGCAGAGGTTATCGAGGATGACCACATCCTCGCCGTCGTTCATCAGTTCAAGCACCAGGTGCGCGCCGATGTAGCCCATGCCGCCGGTTATCAAAATCATGTGTGTCTCCGTTCACCTGTGGGCTCGACGACTGCAAACCTGCCGGGCAAGTTGACTCGTCTCACACCCAGTACGGCGACATTGACGCGTATGAATTAGGGGATGTTCGCGCGCCAGGAGTTCAAGGCGACTGCCCGCCGGTAGGGAATGGCGGCAATGACGGCTTGCGCGAACACGTTCATCGGTTATTCATGCAGGGCAATGAACGGTCAGTCGCGCCCGCGCCTCAAACGCAATGAAGTGGCACCCTGTGATGATCAATCATGCGACGGCACTGGTTACACCTAACGAGTGCTGTCGAAGCCTGAGCATTGCGGGCTTCAGACTCGATTCCGCTCCTCCGAAAGGACATCGATATGAACCTTGCAACTCCACCTTCCCGACTTTCGCCTGCTCGGCTCGACGCCAACCCGTCGCCTGTAGCGGTGGCCCGTCCCACGCTGCTCTGCCTCTCTCATCTGCGTTGGGGGTTCGTGTATCAGCGGCCGCAGCACGTGATGTCGCACTTGGCAAAGGATTACGACGTGCTGTTCTTCGAGGAGCCGGTGTTCAGCGAGGCCCCGGAGCGCCGTCTGGCGGTGTCGCAACCGGCATCGGCCATTACGGTGTTGGTGCCGCATCTGCCCGCAGGTTTGAGCCATGAGCAGGTGGTGGGCGCGCAACGCGCGTTGCTGGACGACTATCTGGCCACGCATGCCGGTGAAGAGTTGCTGCTGTGGTACTGGACGCCGATGAGTTTGAGTTTCACCCGCCACCTGCAAGGCAACGTCACGATTTTCGACTGCATGGACGAGCTCTCGGCGTTTAAAGGCGCGCCACCTGATCTGCTGCTGAAAGAGCGTGAACTGATGGCCAAGGCCGACGTGGTCTTCACCGGCGGCTATAGCCTGTGGGAAGCCAAGCGCAAGCACCACGCCAACGCGCACGCGCTGCCGAGCAGCGTGGACATCGCGCATTTTGCCGCCGCTCGTGACCCGTTGCCCGAGCCGCTCGATCAGCGAGACATCCCCCATCCGCGACTGGGCTTTTTTGGCGTGATCGATGAGCGCTTCGACATTGCGCTGGTGGACGAACTGGCGGCTAAGCGACCTGATTGGCAGTTGGTGATCATCGGCCCGGTGGTGAAAATCGACCCCGCTTCGCTGCCCCGGCGCGCCAACATTCATTACCTGGGGGGCAAAGCGTATCCGGAGCTCCCGGTGTACCTGTCGGGCTGGGACGTGGCGCTGATGCCGTTCGCGATCAACGAATCGACCCGCTTCATCAGCCCGACCAAAACCCCGGAATACCTGGCGGGCGGCTGCCCTGTGGTGTCCACCCCGGTGCGCGACGTGATTCGCGGTTACGGGTCGAGCGGCGTGGTGACCATCGCCGATTCGGCGTACACCTTCATCACTGCCATCGATGAGGCATTGCGAACCCGCGAGGACGTCGACTTTCTTCGGCGCGTCGACGACGTGCTCGAAGGCATGTCCTGGGACGCCACCTGTGCCGCCATGAAGGGGCACATCGAATGCCTACGGTAACCCTTGATAACGCCATTCACGGTCCTTCCCACCTCAATAATGGCCAGCCGTACGACTACCTGATCGTCGGGGCCGGGTTTGCAGGCAGCGTCATCGCCGAACGCCTCGCAGCGGGCCTTGGCAAGCACGTTCTGCTGATCGACCGTCGCGAGCACATCGCCGGCAATGCCTACGATTGCGCCGATGCAGCGGGGGTAATGATTCACCGCTACGGCCCGCACATCTTCCACACCAACGCCGAGCGCATCGTTGACTATCTGTCCCGATTCACCGATTGGCGTCCGTACGAGCATCGCGTTCTGGCTCACGTCGATGAGCACCTGGTACCGATTCCGATCAATCTGACCACGTTGAACCGGCTGTTCGGGCTGTCCATGGATGAGGCGCAGGCCCAAGCGTTTCTGGCGGCCCGCGCCGAGCCGGTGGCAGACATTCGCACCTCCGAAGACGTGGTGATCAACCAGATCGGCCGCGAGCTGTACGAGAAATTCTTCCGCGGCTACACGCGCAAGCAGTGGGGGCTGGACCCGTCAGAGCTGGACAAATCCGTGACCTCGCGGGTGCCCACCCGAACCAACGAAGACGATCGTTATTTCACCGACACCTTCCAGGCCATGCCGTTGCAAGGCTACACGCGCATGTTCGAGCGGATGCTGGACCATCCGCAGATCGATGTGCTGTTGGCCACTGACTTCGATGCCGTGCGCGATCGGGTGCAATACAAGGCGCTGATTTACTGCGGGCCGATCGATGAGTTCTTCGATTTCTGCTACGGCAAACTGCCCTACCGATCGCTGCGGTTTCAGCATGAAACGCTTCCCCAAAGCCAGTTGCAGGACGTCGCCGTGGTCAACTTTCCTGACCCTGCGGTGCCCTACACCCGCATCACCGAATACAAACACCTGACCGGGCAGGTGCACGCACACACCAGCATCAGCTATGAGTTCCCGTGCGGGGAAGGCGACCCGTACTACCCGATCCCACGCCCCGAAAATGCCGATCTCTACCGTCGCTACAGCGCCTTGGCGGACGCCACGCCGGGCGTGACGTTTCTGGGCCGTCTCGGCACCTACAAGTACTACAACATGGACCAGGTGGTGGGGCAGGCGCTCGCGCTGTATCAACGTATCGAGCGTGAGCACGCGGCCAGCGCGCAGGCGAGCGAGGAGGTGGTGCCGTGAGGGGCCTTGGCGTTGTCGAACGAGGACTGGCATGAACGGGTCGGGCCTGTTCACATCCTTTCTCATGGCAGGTTTCGAATGCGCGACGCAACGTCGAGGCGATGGCCAGAGGGTCGATCTTCACGCTTCCACCGGGCATGCCCGCTGGGCGAATCTTGATTATGGTCGGCTGGCCGGGCTCGGCATCACGTGCGCGCGAGACGGATTGCGCTGGCACGTGATCGAATCGCGCCCGGGGCATTACGACTGGAGCAGCTTTCTACCGGTGTTGCATGCGGCGCGGGACCATAACGTTCAGGTGATCTGGGACCTCTGCCATTACGGCTACCCAGACGACCTGGACATCTGGCGTCCCGCGTTCGTCGAGCGCTTCGCGCGGTTCGCCGGGGCGGTGGCGCGGCTGGTGAAGGAGGAAGGCATCAGCGCGCCGTTGTATTCGCCGATCAACGAAATCTCTTTCTGGAGCTGGGCGGGCGGCGAGGTCGGGTATTTCAATCCCGGTGCCCGAGGGCGCGGCCAGGAACTCAAACATCAACTCGTTCGCGCCAGTCTCGCGGCCATGGATGCCGTCCGTGAGCACGCCCCTGACGCGCGGTTTGTGCAGTGCGAGCCGTTGGTGAATGTGGTCGCAGACAGCGGTCGGCGAGACGAAGCCGACAAAGCCGAAGGCCATCGACTTGCGCAATTCGAGGCGTGGGATCTGTTGGCGGGTCGGCAATGGCCGGGGTTGGGCGGGTGTGAAGATTGCCTGGACATCATTGGCGCGAATTTCTATCCGTTGAACCAGTGGTGCCTCACGGGGGAGAAGATTCTGCTGGGCGATCCCCGATTTCGCCCGCTCGCCGGGATGTTGAAGGAGGCCCATCAGCGTTACCGGCGTCCTATTCTGTTGTCGGAAACCGGCACCGAAGGTGACGAGCGAGTGCCCTGGTTGAATTACGTGGCGACGCAATTGGCGACGGCCCAGACCCGTGGCGTGCCCGTCGAGGGCTTGTGCTGGTACCCCTTTCTGGATTATCCGGGCTGGGACGATGGGCGTTATTGTCCGGCGGGGGTGTTCGGCTATGCCGACGGCGAAGGCAGTCGCGCCGCCTTTCACCCGCTGCACCGGGCCATGCAAGCGCTGGCCATGCCCGGACCCTGAGCGGGCAGGGGGCCTTGCGCCTCCTGCCACGGCTCACGCGCATTATTCGTCGGTTTCAACCACGCCCTGATCTTCGCCCAGGAATCCGCCGCTCTGGTGCTGCCACAGCCGCGCGTAGGTGCCGTTGCTTTCCAGCAATTCAGCGTGGGTGCCTTGCTCGATGATCCGGCCATCGTCCATCACGATCAGCCGGTCCATGGCTGCGATGGTCGACAGCCGGTGGGCGATGGCGATCACGGTCTTGCCCTGCATCATGTCGTCGAGGCTTTCCTGAATCGCGACTTCAACCTCCGAGTCCAGCGCGCTGGTGGCTTCGTCCAGGAGCAGGATCGGCGCGTTCTTGAGCATCACCCGGGCAATCGCGACCCGTTGCCGCTGCCCGCCGGACAGCTTGATGCCGCGCTCACCGACCAAGGTGTCGTAGCCGGAGTGGCCATGCTTGTCGCTCAACTGGCGGATGAAACCGTCAGCCTGGGCGTTGCGTGCGGCTTGGTAAATGTCCGCGTCGGTGGCATCGGGCCGACCGTAAGCGATGTTGTCGCGAATCGAGCGGTGCAGCAGCGAGGTGTCCTGAGTGACCATGCCAATAGCGCTACGCAAGCTGTCCTGGGTGACCTGGGCGATGTTCTGACCGTCGATGCGAATCTGCCCTTTGTCGACGTCGTAGAAGCGCAACAGCAAGTTGATCAGGGTGGATTTACCCGCGCCGGAGCGCCCCACCAGGCCGATCTTTTCCCCTGCGCGAATGCTCAGGCTGAGGCCGTCGAGCACCTGGCGTTCGCCGTTGTAATTGAAGCTGACGTTGTCGAAGGTCACTGCGCCACCGGAGGTTACTAACGTCCCGGCATCGGGTGCGTCCTGCACCTTCGCGCCTCGCGTCAGGGTTTCCATGCCGTCCTGAACCGTGCCGATGTTCTCGAACAGCGACGTCATCTGCCACATGATCCAGTGCGACATGCCATTGATGCGCAGCGCCATCGAGATGATTGCTGCCACTGCACCTGCGCCGACGTCCCCCTGATGCCAGAGCCACAACGCGTAGCCGCCCGCCGCGAGAATCAGCCCGACCACCAACGCCTGATTGACGATCTCGAACTGGCTGACCAGACGCATCTGGCGAAAGCCGGTCTGCTTGAAATCTTCCATCGCAGCCCGTGCGAATTGCGCTTCCCGGCGAGAGTGGGAAAACAGCTTCACGGTGGTGATGTTGGTGTAGGCGTCGGAGATACGCCCGGTCATCGACGAGCGCGCGTTGGCTTGCTCCTGTCCCACCTTGCCCAACCGCGGCACGAAGTACCACATCGCCACGCCGAACAGGGCGATCCACGCCAGGAACGGCAGCATCAACTTGAGGGCGAAGCCGCCGGCCAACGCAATGATCGCGATGAAATACACGCCGATGCCGGGGATGATTTCGATGACGGTGAACAGCACCTCACGCACCGCCAGCGCGGTCTGCATCACTTTGGTGGTGACCCGTCCGGAAAACTCATCGGAAAAAAACGACAGGCTTTGCCGCAGCATCAGGCGGTGAAAATCCCAGCGCAGGCGCAGCGGCAGGTTAATTGCCAACACCTGATGCTGCACCATGGTGCGCAAGGCCACCAACCCGATGCTGGTCAGCAGAACCAGCCCGATGCCCCACAACACGCGGCTTTCCTGGGCGGCTGCAGCTTCGCCGCCGGTTTTCCAGGTGGACAGCAAATCCACCACCTGGCCCAGAAACGAAAACAGCCAGGCTTCGTAAATCGACACGGCTGCGCCCAGCAGGGCAAGGGCCAGAATATAGCCGCGAGCGCCGCGGGTGCAGGCCCATAAAAATCGTCCCAGACCCACCGGCGGGGGCGGTACTTCATCAGGCGGGAAAGGGTCGAGCCATCGTTCAAATGCGCGAAGCATCAGGTTCTCCATCACGTTTCAATCGGGGGAGTTTGCCACCGAACGGCACCGGTCAGGGGTGATTACCGTCAGCGGACACGTATTTTGAGCAGCAGCGGGCAATTGCGGCGGCGCCCGTCGCGCAGGCTGCGACTTAGCGCACACGCAGTCGGCTCTGCACGGCGAGGTCCAGGGCCTTCTGCATGTCGAGCCGCGCCGAGCGGCCTATATCCTTGTCGTTGAGCCGATGACCGCGTTCCGACGGCAGGATCGGTGCGGTCAGGTCTTCCGCATCCATCGGCTCGAAATCGTCGTTAGCGCCGATGGTCAGTGCGCTGCGACGCAGCAGCATGCGCAGCTGTTCGGGCTTCAGGTCCGGATTGATCGACAGCATGGCCGCCAGGAGTGCGCTGACCATCGGCGTGGCATACGACGTGCCGCAATGCACCGCGCCGACTTGATCGGCCAAGGGGGTAGACGCGTGCACGCAGGCCGCTGCCGTGATGTCGACGCGCCTGTCGATGTTCGAGCTGCTGCGTTTGACGGCATAAGCCGGGTTGTCCACCGGGATGCCTGCTTGCTCGTTGCGCTGATGCCCGCCCACCACCAGCAACTGATCAGTGACGAACGATGACGGCAGACGGTATTCATCGGTGCCGGAAAACGACGCGCCGTTGCCCGCCGAATTGACCACGATCACATCGGGATGCGCCTTGCGCAGCCACAGAAAGAACTCCTCCAGCAGTTCCTCATAGCCACCCATGGCAATGCCCGAGCGCAACAGCGAATCGACGTCGTCGCCTTCGACGTTTTTCGCGCCCACACGGTGAATGCCCCAACTCCAATTGAGCACCCGCACCCCGTCTTCCACGAGGTTCACTGACGCCGCGATATTCGCGGTGATGCCTGCGTCGGAATTACGCTCGACGATGACTTCGAAACCGCCGCTGGCCTTTTCTAGGCCCTTGAGAAAGCCGGTGTTGCCACCGTTGTCCCACCCCGCGGCAAGGATGCCAGCCACCGTCGTGCCGTGGCCGTCAGGTTTTTGGGAGTCTCGGGCGTACACGCAGGTACGCGGGACGGCGCAATCGCCGAGCTCGTCCGCGAAATCTGCCGTGTCAAAATCGACATCGCGCTCGATCAGGCCGATGCGCACCGGGTTCGGCTGAATCGGCGCCTGGGACGCGGGCATGCGGCGTTGATAATAATTCACCGCGTCGACAAAACGATTCGCCGCCCACTCGTCCGAGTCCGGGGCGGGCTTGTCGGCGGCAGGGCGGGGACGGTCGGCTTCTTCCGCTTTTTCAGGCGCCGACTCTTCGATCACCACGGCGTCCACGCTGATCTCACTGCCCAGCCGCAACACCAGCGCGTCCCGCTCCATCAGGTCCTTCGCAGGGAGGCGCAGCTGATAAAGGTTCAAGGGCGCAATGCTACCCACCACTGTCGCGCCGTATTTGGTGGCTAGGCGCGTGGCTTCCTGAAGGCCATCGTGATCCTCTTCGATGATCAGGCTCACCAGATCGACGTAGGTGGTCAGGCCGTCCATGTTCTTGGCCACTTCATTCGGTCTGGCGGCGATGACGTGACTGCCGTGGGCGGTCAGCCATACCCCGTTGCTCGAACGCTCACCCTGTTTCACCTGCAGAGGCCCGCTGGCGTAGTCACCCGCATTCAGCCGGATGTGCAGCGCGTCGCCTTGGCGCTGCACGGCCTGTGTTGGCAACACGTTGCCGTTGAGGGTGAGCGTGGCCGGGGCGTTCGTCAGGCCGCGCACCGACAGGCACCACTCGGCGTGCTGTCGGTCCAGCAGGTCGCCGCAGCGGTTCAGGCGCTCCAGCCGCAGTGGTTCCTGAGCGTCGGCCATCGTTGGGAATGCGAAAAAGAGCAGGGCGCTCAAGGCAGCGAGGGGGTAGGTCATTGGCCAGTGGCTCATCGGAAGAAGGCTGGTATTCCGACTGAAGCGACCTGTGCTTCGTTCAATGGCTATTCGGTTTGCTGAAGAAGGAGGGGAGCGTACGTCGTGGCTGTTTCAGCGCTGGGCGGAGAACGCTGGAACCTGATGCGTGAGGGGGTCAGGCGCGATGCAGAGGACATGCCGAGTGCGGCGACGGGCGGCTATTCATGACGTTGAAAACGCGATGATCGTGATGCGTCAGGATGAACAAATGCCTGTCGGCAGAACGATCAACGATCATCCGCGCCGACAGGTCAGCCAAGGCTTGATCAGAATTTGAAAGCCTGACGGCCGATCAGCAGCCATTGGCCTTTCTGCTTCTGCCAGATCTGGAAGTTTTCGATTTCGGTCGGGACTTCCACGCCGCTGTTCACGGCTTGGGCGGAGAAGTGGTTGCGCACCAGGGCGACGTCGCCGTCCATGGTGATTTTCTGGTTCAGCATCTGCAGGGTTTTGAAGCCGCTGCGACCGGTTTCGATGTCGGCGATGAATTCATCCTTGTTCTGAATCTTGCCGCTCGAATGACCGTAGGTCACGTTATCCGAGGTCAGGGCGCTGAGGGCTTTGGTGTCTTTATGCAGCATGGCCTGGGTCATCTGGTCGACGGCCTTGGCCACCGCTTGCTCGTCTGCAGACGGCGCCGCAGCGACGTAACCCGAAAACACGCACATAAAGCCCACCAGCAGTTTCAACTTGGTCATTGATGTTTCCTTTCTTGTTGTCAGGGGATGCGAGCGCATCCCGTTAAGTGCGCGGAGGCAACCATGAATCGGTAATTCGTACGTCGTCATACAACAGTCATTGCGCGCACGATGGCGGCTATCGAGGGCGAGCGATGGACACGCCCTCGTCACGACAGTGGTTCAGAGATCAGTGATTTCTTTGTGGCGCGGCACCAACGCCTTCATCACGCTCCACGCGACGAGGTAGGCCAGGGCGCAAATCGCGAACATGATCATGTAGCCGGTATGGATGTCGTTAATCGATTTGTAGTAGTCGAATACCCATCCGCCAATCTTGGTCATGACCACACCGCCCAGGCCGCCGGCCATGCCGCCGATGCCGACCACCGAGGCCACGGTCTTCTGCGGGAACATGTCGGACACGGTGGTGAAGATGTTGCAAGACCAGGCCTGGTGAGCGGACGCGCCAATGCCGATCAACAGCACCGGTACCCAGAAGCTGATATAGCCCAGCGGTTGCGCCAGCAGCACCAGCAGCGGGAACAACGCGATCACGAACATGGCTTTCATGCGGCCGTCGTAGGGTTTGTCGCCACGGGCCATGAAGTAGCTCGGGAACCAGCCGCCGCCGATGCTGCCGACCATGGTCATGCTGTACAGCACGAACAGCGGGATCACGATGGCCGAGCCCTTCATGCCGTACTGCGCGGACAGGTAGGTCGGCAGCCAGAACAGGAAAAACCACCACACGCCGTCAGTCATGAACTTGCCGAAGGCGAAGGCCCAGGTCTGGCGATAGGTGAGCAATTTGAACCACGATACTTTCTGCGCCGGCACGCCTGGCATCGAAGCGGCCTTGGCCTGCTCGGATTCGTCGCTGCGGATGTACGCCAGCTCGTCGGCGGTCAGGCGTTTTTGCTGATCGGGTTTTTCATACAGCGCCATCCACACGCCGAGCCAGACGAAGCCCAGCAAGCCAATCACGATGAACGCCGATTCCCAACCCCACATGGCCGCGATCAGGGGCACGCAAATGGGCGCGGCAATCGCACCGACGTTGGCCCCGGAGTTGAAGATGCCGGTGGCGAGTGAACGTTCTTTCTTCGGGAAATATTCCGCTGTGGCCTTGATCGCGATCGGGAAGTTACCCGCTTCGCCGATCGCCAGCACCGCCCGCGACAGCATGAAACCGGCGATGGACACCGGGATCGCGGCGAAGCCCAAGGCCGTGGTGATCGCGCCAATGCCTTGCCCCAACGGCACGGCGAACGCGTGCATCACCGCGCCCGTGGACCAGACGCCGATGGCCACCACGTAGGCGGTCTTGGTGCCGATCTTGTCGACCACGCGGCCGGCGAAAATCATCGCGATGGCGTAGACGAACTGGAAGACCGAGGCAATGTTGGCGTAATCGGTGTTACTCCAGCCGAATTGCGCGGACAGGTCCGGGGCCAACAGGCTGAGCACTTGGCGGTCCAGGTAGTTGACCGTGGTCGCGAAAAACAGCAGGGCGCAAATCGTCCAGCGGTATTTGCCGACCGACCGGGTGGCCGCCTGGGTGATGCTTTGCGGATGGGTGGATTCGTTCAGATTCATGGCATCACTATTGTTTTTGGAGGGGTGATGATCTCGCGAGGGTGTCGGCGAGCGCGGAGGTACGTCTCCGAAATGGCACTATCGTGCGCGTGGTCTAACCACTGCTCCATAGCCGGGTGCGCGAGGTGTCCGAGTGTGGACGGAATGTGGCAACGCTGCAGAACGCCAGGTGCGTACACGCGGCCAGGGCTTTCGCAGGGGTGAGCAAACAGGTCGAATGCATGGTGGTGACCGACATTTTTATTGTTAGAAAGGACGCGACGGTTATTCGTCTGTCGTCGTACAACGCCATAGTTATAGCGAGCGTTTCCGCAGGCTGTCAATCTCTGGCATCGATACGCTGTCGCGCCTCAGTGTTGCCCCACTGAACGCCGACCCTAAGCACGTTGCGGGTGTTCGCTACATGGCATGGATATCTTCATCGCGGATCTGGCGCAGATCATGGTCATGGAGAGAACGACCCTGGTCAGGGCGCTCAAACCCCTGCAGGCCGCTGGCTTCATCGTCAGTCGCGCTGAAGGGAAGCGGTCGGCTTCGCGGCTGTTGCTGTCGCCTGAGGGCAAGGCAAAATTCGAGGCGACCCTGCCCGCGTGGAACGCCGCCCAGGCGGAACTGGAAGCGGAAATGGGTGAGGACCTCGCGGCGTCGATGCGTGCCGCGTTGCTGGCGGTCGTGCCGGATGTGTAAATGTTTGATCGTTGGCAGGGTCATGACAGCGGATAGCAGCTCGAGGTCGTCGCTTCGGCTTGCCGACGCCTCAGGCGCATTCCAGAAATCACGCCGATTCGGTTGATGCCCGAGACGATGACAACACCTCCAACACCGCGTCGGCGAACACCGCCGGCGCTTCTTGCGGCACGTTGTGGCCCACGCCAGGCACGACTTGCCGTCGTACCTGTCCGCTGAAACCCCGCACGGCGGCCGTGTCATCACGTTTTGACGACACGCCGTCATCGGCACCACTCAAAATGACGGTCGGCACCGAAATCGGCGGTCGCTGCGTGAGTTGATGTTCGATCTCGGCATAAGCAGGATCACCCGCGACCAGACCGAATCGATGACGGTAGGAATGGGTCACGACATCGACGAAATCAGGGTTGGAAAACGAATCGGCGGTGGCCGCATAAGTGGCATCGGTGAAGGTCCAGCTTGGCGACCACTGCTGCCACAGCAAGTGGCAGAACGCTTTGCCATTGGCCGCCAAACCGGCGTAACCGCGCTCGCCATGAAGGTAATACTGATACCAGAGCCGATGCTCGGTGTGCGGCGAAGAAGGCCTGTTGGCAGCGGCGATGTCCTGAATGTTATAGCCCGGATCGCCACTGACCAGGCCGATCACGCGCTCGGGCCACAGCGCCGCGACGACACACGCGGCACGACCGCCCCAGTCGTACCCCGCCAGCACCGCACGCTCGATCTTCAGCGCATCGAGCAGGGCAAACAGGTCGGCACCGAGCGCCGCCTGTTCGCCGGACCGAAGGGTTGACGCCTCGAGAAAACGGGTGGGCCCGTAGCCACGCAAGTACGGCACGATGCAACGGCAGCCGGCGTCAACCAGACGCCGAGCCACCTCGTCATAGGCGCGCACGTCATAGGGGAAGCCGTGCAACAGGACCACCACCGGCCCATCGGCGGGGCCGCTTTCGAGATAGGCGACGTTCAGGACGCCCGCGTCGATCTTCTTCATGTTCACTCCGGTGCTCTGATGTGCCGTCAAGTTCGAGGGCTTGGCAACGCCATCAGACTCGAAAATACGCGCAGAGGTCGAACTCATTCCGCCCATTTACGGCTGAATTTAGTCTCCATCACGATGTGCGACGAGGTGTGCGCCACGCCCTTGATCAAGTTGATGCGGGTCAGCTCGGCGTTGAGTTCGCTCAAGGTCGACGTGGCCAGATGAATGATGAAATCGGATTCGCCCGAGACCGCATACACCGCCTGAACCGCCTCCATCTTGCGCAGCGAAGTCATGACGTCGATGTAGCTCTTGTTGGTGCAGGAGGTCATGGTGAAGCAGTTGATGTTCTGATGCAGGCGATCCTGGTCGATGCGCACGCTGTAGCCGGTGATGACGCCCGCCTTTTCCAGCCGTGCGATGCGTTCCTGCACGGCAGAGCGGGACACGCCAAGTTTGCGTGCGAGCGAGGCAGTGGGCTCGCGGGCGTTGGCTTGCAGCAGGTTGAGCAGTTGCCTGTCCTTGTCGGTCAGGTTGAACAACGGACCGGGTTTCGGCGCATCCATGACCCTTGCTTGACCTCGCTGTGACTCAGTGTGGAGTGGCGACCTTGCGTTGCGAACGCGTTTCCTGAAAAAAATCCATGATCTTCAAGCCGGCATACACGGTTTGCGCGGCGGCAGGGCCAAGAGGGCCGCCGTTCCATTGCAGGCCGTAGGCGTCGAACAGCCGGTAGCGGTCGCTTTCGCCGCACAGGGCTTCTGCGATCACACGGCCGCCAATCGGCGCGGTGTTCATACCATGGCCGCCAAACGATGTACAAGCCCACTGTCCCGGGCCAAGTGAGGCGATATGGGGCATCTTGTGTCGCGCGTACCCCATCAGCCCTGACCAGGCTTTGTCGATGCGCACGCCGCTCAATTGCGGATAGACGTCCAGAATGTCGGCGGTCAACAGCTGGCCCAGACGCTTTTCGTCCTGCAGGTTTTTGGTCGTGATACGCCCCCCCCACAGCAGCCGGTCGCCGTCGACGATGCGGTAGTAATCGGACGCCCGGCGGTTGTCGCCCACGGCATCGGTGGTGGTCATGACCTGCGCCAGGCGCGGCCCCAGGCGCTCGGTCAGCACGGCATAGGTAGCGATCGGCAGAAAGGCCCGGCGCAGCGGTCCGAATTCCGGACCCCCATACCCCCCGCAGCAATACACCACGTCGCCACAGTCGACCGTGCCGCGATCAGTCACCACACGATGACCGCCTTCTCGACGCTCGACCTGCACCATGGGCGATTGTTCGTGAATCGTGCCGCCCTGTTGCTCAATGAGTCCGGCCAGCCCGAGGCAATAATTCAAAGGGTGAAAGTGAAACCCATGGGTGTCGCGCAGCGCCTGGAAATACCGTTCGGTTTTCAGCCGTTCGCGCACCGCGTCACGGTCCAGATAGTCGAGATGGAAGTCATAGGCCGTGGCCATTTTGTCCCGCAGTCGCTGGAGATTCTCGGCGTCGTCGTAGCGAATCACACTCAACTTGCCGGTCATGGGCGAGCAGCCCGGCAACGCCTGGCGGGCGATGGTGTCCCGCACGATATCAACCCCCTCCAGCGACAATTTGAAGAGTGCCGCCGCGGTGGGTTGCCCGCAGCGACGTTCAATGGCCGACATGCCCTCGGACCAGCCCTGAAGAACAAATCCGCCGTTGCGTCCTGATGCCCCCCACGCCACCCGTCCGGCATCGAGCACCACGACAGAGCGTCCCCGGGAGACGACTTCCCAAGCCGTGCTGAGGCCTGCCAACCCCGCGCCGACGATGCAGACGTCGGCGCGAACGTTGCCCGACAGCGCAGGCCGCGGGGGCGTATCGCGCATCGTGGACGTATAGTAATTGTTGTTATAGGTCAGCATGAAAGCCATCGTCCTTACTTTAAGGCGCAGCCATGCAGGACGCCGCATCGGTGACGAGCGCCTGCAGGGCAGAGGGGGTTATTGCACTCGGGTTATTGCACTTGGGTAAGATCGGCGCCGTACCATTTTTCCGAGAGCTGCTTCAGGGTCCCGTCGCTTTTCATGTCGGCAACGATTGTTTTCAACGCGCTGTTGAAAGCCTCGTCGCCTTTATCCACGGCGATGGCCAGCGGTTCGTAGTACGCGGGTTTACCTTCCACTCGAACGATGGGGTAGCCGTTTTTCACCGCCGCGACAATGGTCGGAAGCGCCGACAACGTGGCGTTCAGCCGCACGCCATTGCCCATGCGCAGGTCATCCAGCGGCCCCATGCTGTCGCCATAGGTTTTCACCTCGGCAGGGGTCACGTCGTAGGTGAAGGTCGGCACGTCGGCGGCGTCGATTTTGAGCCGGCGATTGATGTAGTCCTCCGAGGTCGTGCCTGCTTCAACGCCGATGACCTTGCCATTCAGGTCAGCCAATTGCGTCTTCGCGGCGTCTTTGTGCACAGCGAACACGTAAGGCGTGTAGTAGTAAATCGCAGGGAAATCCAGCACCCGGGCGCGCTCGGCGGTCGGGGTCATGGAACCGACCGAAAGGTCCCAGCGATTCGACCAGCGGCCAGCCGTGATGACCCCGTATTCCGGTGTCACGAACTCGGTCTTGCTGCCCAATCGCCGGCCGATCTCATTGGCCACATCAATGTCGAACCCCTGCAACGTGTTATCCGGGCCGAGGAACGACTGCGGCGGCCAGTTGGCGGCTGTGGCAACCTTGATCACCTTGCTCTGATGGACGCGGTCGAGGGTCGCGCCTGCCCAGGCAGGGCTGGTTCCGATCAGCACGGCGGCGGAGACAGCGGCGGTCGCCAGGAAACGTGTGAGTGTTGTCATGTGTAGGCTCCTGAAGGGTTTTTGTTGTTATCACTGACGTTGCAGGGTGCGGTGTTGCCTCTCAGTGGCTGAGAATCTGCGACAGAAACTCCCGCGCGCGGGCGTGCTGAGGGTTGTCGAAGAAGTCGTTTGGACGGGCCTGTTCGATGATCGAGCCCTGATCCATGAAAATGATGCGGTCGGCGACCCGACGGGCAAAGCCCATTTCATGGGTCACGCAGACCATGGTGATGCCGTCCTGGGCCAGCTCGCCCATCACGTCCAGCACTTCCTTGACCATCTCCGGATCGAGGGCCGAGGTGGGTTCATCGAACAGCATGATGCGGGGGCGCATGCAGAGGGCCCGAGCGATCGCCACACGTTGTTGCTGCCCACCTGAAAGCTGGCCGGGGTATTTGTCGGCTTGATTGCGGATGCGTACCCGGTCGAGGTACTCATAGGCCAGTTCGCGGGCTTTCGTGTCGCTCAGGCCACTGACCAGCCGCGGGCCGAGCATGAGGTTGTCCAGCACCGTCAGGTGCGGAAACAGGTTGAACTGCTGAAACACCATGCCGATCTGGCGACGAATCGCAGCGACGCAGGAGGCATCGCGGGTCAACTCGACCCCGTCGACGAACACATGGCCTTTTTGAAAGTCCTCCAACAGATTCAGGCAACGAATCAGCGTCGACTTGCCGGAGCCCGAGGGGCCGCAGACGACCACGATTTCACCGGCGCTGATGTGCAGATCAATGCCCTTGAGCACGTGAAAGTCGCCGTACCATTTATGCATGTTCTGGATGGATACGGCGGGGTAGCAAGCCGCGACGGCTGAAGCTGAAGATGAATTCATCGTTATGCTCCTGATCAGCGATGGGCGCGGTTGAAGTGTTTTTCCAGACGTGCCTGTACGGTTTCCAGCACGATGGACAGCAGCCAGTACAGCACCGCCGCGGTGATGAGCATTTCCAGGTGGCGAAATTCGGCGCGGCCTTGGGTACGCGCCAGGAACATCAGTTCCCAGACCCCGATCACCGACACCAGCGAACTGTCCTTGAGCATTGATATGAACTGGTTGCCGGTGGGGGGAATGATCAGGCGCATGGACTGCGGAAGAATGACCCGTGTCATGGTCTGGAACGGGGTCAGGCCAATGGCCCGCGAGGCTTCCCACTGTCCTCGGGAGATACTGCTGATCCCGGCGCGGAAGATCTCGGTCATATACGCGCCGTAACACAGCGACAGCGCCAGGATCCCGGCCGGCACTGCGCCGACCACGTAGCCCAGCTGCGGGATGCCGAGGTAAATGAGGTAGATCTGAATCAGCAGCGGCACACCGCGAAAGAACGAGGTGTAGAAGCTGGCGATGGCAATGGCGAACCCGTTGGAAGACAAACGGGCGGTGGCCCCCAGCAGCGCCAGAACGAACGCGATGGCGATCGAGATGGCAGACACGTAAACGGTGGTGAACACCCCTTGGGTGATCATGAAACCAACCTTCGTGGCAATGAAGCTGTACGAGAGGTTGAAGGTGTCGAAAAACAGCAGGAACAGCACCAGCAACTCGCACCAGACCGTGATGATTTGCGCCCGCAGCGGGAACCGGCCGAGCAGAAACAGGTTGAGCATGGCGGTCAGGGTGAACGTGCCGCCCACGGCGATATTGCGCGCCAGTGGCGATTCCAGATCGAGGACGATGGGACCCATCAGGTGAGAGAGCCGACTTTCACCGACCCCGCAGAGGAGGGTGATGGTGAACATGACGGCGGCGATTGCCCCCATGAACACGACGCTGTCGGTGAAACGAGCCTTGACGATATGGTCTTTGTACATCGCTTGCATGCCTCAGGGTGAGCCCCGTTTGTTGTTGTGGGGTCATTATGAGTTGGCAAAATGCCGGTCGGCAGCCTGCGATCTGTTGTCTTTTCGGGATATTTTCGGGAAACGTGAGGGGTTCAACCCTTCGAATACGCTGTAACCGTATTCGGGGGCGGACCGACCTTCCCGCGAGCGCAGGTCATGCCGGGTCTGCGATCGGGTCAGCCCGCCGAATGGATACATCGCGTGTCGCCAGAGCGGGCGCGGATCAATCGGGCCTGAATCAGCCCTCCAGGCACACCCTCAAATCCTCCAACAACCCAGGCCCTGTCGGCGTCCAGCCCAGCCGCTCACGGGTTTTTGTGCTGGACGCCGACATGTCCAGCCCGACGAACCCGGCCATCCAGCCAAAATGCCCGGTGGCCTGTTCGGGGGTGAGGGTGACCGTGGGGACGCCGAAGCCTTCGCCGATCAGCTGCGCAATGTCTCGAAAGGCGACGCCCTGTTCGGCGACGGCGTTGTAACGGGCGCCGGGCTGATGTTTTTCCAGGGCAAGGCGGTACAGCTGGGCGGTGTCGGTGAGGTGTGCGGCCGACCAGCCTTCCTGGCCTTCGCCGACATAGGCCGACACGCCTGTCTGCCGCGCCAGCTCGATGAGGTATGTGATCAACCCTTGTTTGACCGGGTTGTGGATTTGCGACAGGCGCATGACCACCACGTTGATGCCGCGTTCGCTCAGCGCCTGGCCCGCGCGTTCGGATGCGGTCCGTGGGTGAGGGTGGGTCGCATCAAAATGGTCTTCATCCGACGGCTGGCCAGACGTCGTGGCGCCCATGGCGACGCTTGACGTGATGACCAGTGGCCGTGCCGAACCCTCCAACGCTGTCCCCAATGCGTCGATCACTCGCGCATCCTTCTGGCAGTTTTCGACGAAGTGGGCGAAGTCATGATCGAACGCGGTGTGAATCACCGCATCGCACTGTTCGGCGCCGTTGCGCAGGCTGTCGAGGTCCTCGATGTTGCCGCGGTGAGCCACGGCGCCGACCGAGCGCAGCGCCCGTTCGCCTTCATCGGAGCGGGTCAGGCCGAGGACGTCGTGCCCGGCGTCGAGCAATTCGCGCGTGACGTGAGCGCCGATGAAGCCTGTGGAACCTGTCAGAAATACACGCATGGGTTCGTTCTCTCTTTGCTGAAAACACCAGCCTGCGCGTAGTCTCTATCCCGTTAAAGACGTGACCTTATCAAGGTATAAACACTTACAGGCTCGCCATGTCAGATCAGTCGGTTCAACTCTTGGGTGCGTATCTGAAAGATTGCCGGGCGCGGCTCGACCCGGCGACGTTCGGCTTTTCCAATGCCCGCAGGCGCACGCCGGGGCTGCGTCGCGAAGAAGTCGCGCAACGCGCCAACATCAGTGCCACGTGGTACACCTGGCTGGAGCAGGGCCGGGGCGGGGCGCCGTCGACGGAGGTGCTGGACCGCATCGCGCAGAGCCTGCTGATGACCGAGCCCGAGCGTGAACACCTGTTCATGCTGGCGTTCGGGCATCCGCCTGAAGTGATCTATCGCGCGCCCGAGGGCGTCACGCCGCGTTTGCAGCGGCTGCTGGACAGCCTTGCGTTCAGCCCGGCCATCATCAAAACCGCGACGTGGGACGTGCTGGCCTGGAACCGCGCTGCCGCAGCCGTCTTCACCGACTACAGCCTGCTGCCGATCAGGGAGCGCAACATCCTGCGCCTGATGTTCTGCCGCCAGGGCGTGCGCGAGCGGCAGGAGGATTGGGAGAGCATGGCGCGGTTCGTGGTCGCCGCCTTCCGCGCCGATGCGATTCGCGCCGGGGCGGCGTCGCAGGTCAGTCAGCTGGCGGACGAGTTGTGCGTGTTGAGTGCAGACTTCGCGCGGTTCTGGCGGGACAACGATGTGCGGGTGCATGGCGAGGGCAGCAAGCGGCTGCATCATCCGACCATGGGCCGCATCGCGTTGGAGTATTCGGGCTTTGCCGTGGATGGCCGACCGGACCTCGGCATGATCATCTACAACCCTGCCAGCGCCGAGGACACCGACAAGATTCGCGCGTTGCTGGCGAAGCCAGACTGAGCCTCAACCGGGCGTTTCGTCGCAGCTTTTGTCGAGTGATTTGACCAGCACGCCATCCTGGAACACGTCCAGATGAATGGTGCAGGCCGCTTCCGGCGGAATGCTCAGGCGCACCACAGAGCTGCTGGCGCCTGTCTGAAGATCGCCCTGCTGGCTGATGCTGGAGGTGCCTGCAGCGCTGCTTTGGTTGACGGCCATGTGATAACGCAAGGTTAAAGGCGTCGGGTTTTCGATGTGCGGACGAATCAGCACCGCCGTCCCTTCGCGGTGGGTATCGATGGCGACGACCAGTTGCGATAAGTCGATCATGGGACTCACTTCTGCGTGACGGTGGCGTTCATGTTGCTGCCGTACTGCTGGACGCTGACCGTGCCACCAAAGCCGCTTTGGGTCACGGTGGCCTGATTGTTCTGGCCGTACTGCCCGACGTACGCCTGATTATAGGCCCCACTTTGCACGACGTTGGCCTGGTTGTTGGTGCCCACTTGCGCGATGGCGGCCTGGTTGTAGCGGCCGCTCTGATCCAGGGTCAAGACGTTGCCGTAGCCGTTCTGCTGGGCATAGGCGGCATTGTAGGCGCCGGTCTGATTGATCGTCGCAGCGTTGTTGCGGCCGGTCTGGATTTCTACCAGACGCTGGCGTTGGCCGCTTTGATCCACAGTGGCACGGTTATAAGAGCCGATCTGGCTCAGGTCGACCCGGCTGCCAGACACACCAAGGCCGGAGTAACGGGCCTCGGACACCAGGTCGGCTGCCGAGCACAGCGTACTGCCGAGCGACAGGACGGCGGCGAGGGTCAGCCCCGCGTATTTATTGAGGTTGCGCACGTGAGTCTCCCAAGAGCTCGGTTTGCTCCGCAGAGGTGATCGGCGTATTCATCGTCTGCTCGTCATACGCCTTCAGGTAGCCCGCAAGCAGGGGCTTTTTCAGGTCGTCCGGGTTTTTCAGGTTCCAGCTGCCGTCGCGCGCGCCTTGGGCAATCAAGTGAATCAGGCCCGCTTCGATGGCTTCACGCACGCACTGTTGAACCGGTTCGTTGCGTGACAGGCCGGTTTCCACTTCCAGCAGGTGACGCAGCGACACGAACTTGAAGACGCCGAAATCCAGTTGGATCGAGAACACGGTTTTGGTGGTGGTGATGCTCTGGATCACGTCGCCGGTGCGAATGTCCACCGCCCGCAGGTTGATGGTCACCTGATCCTGGCGATACAGGTCCGACGGGCCGATGCCCAGGTAACGCACCCCGAAACCGCCGGTGCGTACGTTGCTTTCGTAGGCGACGATGGCGCCTTCGATGATCATGTTGGCCGGACGCAACGGCGGCAGTTGCGTCTGTGCCCGATCCGATGGCTGCTCCAGCGCCCGAACGATCTTGCGTTCGGTCAGCAGGTCTTGCAGGTTTTCGCGTTCCACCGGTTTGAACCAGCGAGAATCGCGCAAGGCGCTGACCAGGAGTGACGCTGCACCCTGAGTCACCGACGTGGAGAAAGAACTGTCCGGCGAAGGTTTGTATTGGCCGGTCTGGTCACGCATGCCGTACACCGCCACCGGGATCGTGCCTGCGGGTGGAGGCAGGTTGGCGAGGTCGCGGGTTGATTGGGTAGGCGGCGAGATGGTCGCCGGAGAAATGGTGCCCGCCGGGCGCGAAGTGGCACAGCCACTCAGGACTACAGCGGCGACAATCATCAATGAAATCGTGCGGGCGCGCATGATAAAGCTCCGAAAAAACCCGCCGGCGAACCGGCGGGTACGACCTGGATTAACGCTGGTTGATCACGACGTTGTTGTTGCTGCCGCCGGTCTGAACGACGTTGGCGGTGAGGTAGCTGCCGGACTGCGTCACGCTGGCGCTGTTGAAGCGGGCAGTGGCGGTCTGGTTCAGATCGATGACGTTGTAGCCGCCAGCGTTTTGAGTCAGGTAGGCATCGTTGTCGAAGCCCGCCTGGTTGCTGGTGATCTTGTTGTTGTAGCCGTCCTGATTGGCGGTCAGGCTGTTCAGGTAGCTGGTCTGGTTGGCAACGATGTCGTTGCCGTCGCCTTTCTGGCTGGCCACGATGGTGTTGCCGCCGCCGTTGTACTGGGCCAGCGCAGCCTTGTTATAGGAACCGTTCTGGGTCAGCTTGGCCGAGGAACCGACGTCGTTGGTTTGAGTGATCGAACCGACGTTGTTGTTGCCGCCTTTCTGGGTCAGGCTGGCGTCCGAGCTGAGGGCTGCGTTCTGTGCCACGGTGGCGGTGTTGTCGTTACCGTCTTGCAAGATGGTGGCTGACGAAGCCGTGGTGTAGTTGGTCTGGTCGGCGGTGGCTTTGTTGCCGTTGCCTTGTTGGGTGACGCTCGCATCGGAGTAGTAAGCGCTGTTCTGGGTAATCGCACCGACGTTGTAGCTGCCGGTCTGCTTCAGCGTCGCGCTGACGTCGCCGCTGTTCTGCTGGGTGGTCCAGCCCTGGTTGTTGTTGCCGGCTTGCGTGACATTGGCAACGGCTTTGGCGTTGTTGTCCTGGGTCAGCAGGGCGGTGTTGCCATCGCCTGTCTGCTTCAGGGTGGCAGCGTTGTCGCGGCCTTTGTTGCCGGTCTGAACGACGGTGCCGTTGTTCCAGTTGCCCGATTGGGTCAGGGTCGCTTTCTGTTTGTCGTTGGCGTTGTTGCCTGCACGACCGGTCTGATTGATGGTGCCGACGTTATGGACGCCGCCGTTCTGGCTGCCCAGTGCGGTGTTGTACGAGTTGGTCTGGTAAACAGACAGGTTGCTGTCGCTGGAGGCCTGGTACAGGGCGCTACCGGTGCCGGCCGCGCCAACGCTGTTGTTGCTGCCAGTCTGGTTGAGGGTCACGGTGGAGTTGATCGAACCGACCTGCTCAACGTAAGCGTTGTTTTTGTCACCGTTCTGATAGCTGTTAACGGTACCGTTGCCGGCAAAAGCAGCGCCTGAGACAGAAGCCAGTACAGCGAGGGCGATAAGGGATTTACGTGCTTGCATGATGAAGTCCTTTATTCAATGTTTTGTTATTTCTGGGTTGTTGGCAGGCGAACGTCGCCTGCGAGTTATTGCACAAGGCACAACACGTCTTACAGGAGCGTTACAGCGAAAATATTAAAGGCTGAAGCGTTAAAGCGGATGTTACTTATTGGTTAATCTGGAACGATGTACTTTGGCCGGTGGTTTTATCGGTGGTGGTTATTTGTAATAAGCCGGGCGATAAGTTAACGATAGAAATCGTGAAGTCCGTGGTTTCAACGGTGCCTGGCGTCAACTTGCCGTCTGTGCCGACAATGCTGGACGTCACGGCGGAAGACACCCGGCTCAAAATGGCGCTTTGCAGCATGCTGTTGAATTGAGTCAGGGTGCTTTGCGCCGAGCCCGAGGAACCCGATTTGTCGGTGAACTTGTTTTGCGCATTGGCCTGGTTCAAAAGGACCGGGCCGTTGAGCGGGTTGCCACCGAAGGAAGGGTTGACCGGCACGTAGACCAGTTCGCTGGCGTACGAAGTGGCCGAAACGCCGGACAGCGAAATCAGGCCGATAAAAGCAAGAGACAGACGGCTCATGGTTAACTCCTTTTAGATCTCGTCGCGACCCATGTCAGGGTCCCCGAAGAACTGCGCCAATTGGTAGTCGAGAATGGCCTGGAACACTTGAGCCGCCACGTCTGCACCTAACGCGGGAATCTGGCTGCGGTTGGGCGGCAGGGCCACCTGAAGCATCCGGCGATTGCCGTAGTTGATGAAAATCTGACTGCCCAGCCGTGCGGTAGGACGCTCCATGACTGACACGGTAAAACGACCTTCTTCATCTTTCTCGGCCCAGGCCGAGGCAAAACTGTCGTAAAACGCATGCCCGTTCTGAGTCGCTGTCTGCCCCACGACCAACCCGCCAACTTCAGCGCGATTCAAGGCGCGCTGGGAAGATAAAGCAGGCGTCGTGCTGACACTTTCTTCGGCGAACGCCGTCGTGGCGAGACACACGTGAAGCACCATCATCATCCTTAAAGTGGTGTGTTTCATGGCAGGCACATATAACGTTTGTTGGTGTGGTCGCAGTGTAAATACAAATAATGGGAAAGCGCCACCATCCGATTAAAAATAATGTCATTTAAATATTGACGCCAGAAAGGCGACAAACTAAATAGCGCAAAAGAATGAAATCAATCGCGTCGTGAAGTTGGCGTCGGTTTTGCGCGTTTGCACGGCACCGTGCAGGGCGGTTGCTCGGCAAAACGTTGGGAAAGGCCGATCCAGACAGGCACCTTTAAAAATAAATAAATCGATGAATAGCCACGTTTAAAGTTGTTGTAGGTGAGGCTTTTATTTTGTCTCTATTCAGAGACAGCACGCGCGTCCTGGTTTTAAGAGGGGCACAACCGAACGTGGCAAATAGTCAGTCTATTGAGGCGGGAATACGGTTGAATTGTACGGGGCGCTCCGACGAACGGTAGCGCCCCGAGCTCGGTTTTCAGCCCGTAAGAATGCCTTTGATGCGGTTGATGAGGTCATCCATCGAAAAAGGTTTGGTCAGCAAATGCATGCCCGATTCCAGCTGTTCCTCCCACAGCAGCGCATTGTGTGCATAGCCGGTGATGAACAGCACCTTCAACCCCGGCCGCAGGCTGCGCCCGGCATCTGCTACCTGACGGCCGTTGAGACCGCCAGGTAACCCCACGTCGGTGACCAGCATATCGATATGTCGGGTCGATTGCAGGAGCTGCAGGCCTTGGGCGCCGTCCTCTGCCTGAAGGGTGGTGTAGCCGAGGTCGCCCAGCACCTCTGCAATCAACATGCGCACGGTAGGTTCGTCGTCGATGACCAGGACCGTTTCGCCACGTCCATCCAGGGGCGCGGACGCAGCCGCTGGGGCTGCGTTGGCCCGCACCTCCAGCGTCGACCTGGGGAGGTACAGCGTCATGGTCGTGCCCACGCCCAGGCAGGATTCGATATGGACGCTGCCACCGGACTGCCGCGTGAAACCGTATATCATCGACAGGCCAAGACCGGTGCCTTTGCCGGTGGGCTTGGTGGTGAAGAAAGGATCGAAGGCATGGGCAATCACTTCGCCGCTCATGCCGCTGCCGGTGTCGCTGACCCTCAGCGTCAGATATTCGCCCGGGGGTATTTCCAGATCAGCCGCGTCCTTTGCCGTCAACGTGCAATTTCCGGTTGCGATGGTCAGCGTGCCGCCAGTGACCATTGCATCGCGCGCGTTGATGCACAGATTGAGCAGGGCGTTTTCCAGCTGGTTGGGGTCGACCTGAGTCAGCCACAACCGGGCCTCGTTTTGAATGACGATATTCACGGCAGGGCCGACGGTGCTGCGGATCAGTTCCAGCATGTCGTGGATCAGCGCATTCACGTCGGTAGAGGTCGGGTCCAGGGTCTGACGGCGGGAGAACGCCAGCAGGCGGTGGGTCAGTGCAGCCGCGCGACGTGACGCACCCAGCGCCGCATCGAAATAGCGCTCGGTGTCGGTCAACTGACCTCGACCGACACGCAGACGAAGCATCTCCAGGCTGCCCATGATTCCCGTTAGTAAGTTGTTGAAGTCATGGGCGAGGCCGCCGGTCAATTGTCCGACCGCTTCCATTTTCTGGCTCTGACGCAGTTGCTGCTCCAGCAGCCGCTGGGCGGTCATCTCCACGCCGACGCCGGTGCGGCGCACGGGCTCACCCGCGCGGTTGAAATAGGTATGACCCCGCGACAACACCCAGCGCACCACGCCGTTCGGATGCACGATGCGGTATTCCAGCTCCAGATCCCCACGATTGACCAAGCCGCCCGCCATGGTCTTGCGCAACGCCGGCATATCATCAGGGTGCACATTGGCAAGGAAGTCCACGCGCTTGATGCCCGCTGCGCCCTGAACCGGATCGATGCCGTACAGCTCGCTGATCCCTTCGTCGCAGTAAAAACAGTCGTTGCACATTTCATAGGTCCACACGCCGACTCCGCTCACTGCGGACAGGGCCAGGCGGGTGAAGTCCATCGAGTCATACAGTGCGGTTTCCCCGTGGGCCTCGGCTGCCACGTCGCGCAATGCGGCGTTGTCACCCTGCAGAATGCCAAGGGCGGCGCGTCGCGCATCCTTGCTGGTGGCGTAATGGCCTGCGCTGACCTGCGCGTCGAGCAGGGCAGAAAGCGCCAGGCTAAGAGCGAGGTCCTGAGGTGCCCGGTAGGACATGAAAGGGGATCTCTGCGTGGGAAGTTGAGCGAGCGTGTAAATAGCACACAACGTCCCGCCGGAACAGCCTTGCGGGCAGGTGTGCACTGGCGGGAGCCAGAAGCGGTGAGTCTACAATCAGGAGTGGACCCCGTGCGATCTGGCGCGTTTCGGATCCCGCAAGCGCCGCCGAAAGCTCTGCGGCAGCGACAGCGGTCCCTCCGACAAACAGCATCGTACTGACGCCTCTATTCAGTCGATCGCCGACGGCACTGGCCTTAACCCCAACTCATCCAGCAACCACTTCTTGAACACCTCCGCCGCTTCGTGGCGCGTTCTGCGCTTGGGGTAGACGAGGTAATGCCCGATGTACTGGATGTCGTGGGTGACGCTGCGCAACGGGGCGACCAATGTGCCTTTTTCCAGCTCGGCGCTCGCCAGCAAGGTCGATTCCAGCACAACGCCCATGCCGTTGCTCGCAGCGGCGATGGCCATGTTGCTGCGGTCGAAGCGCAGGGCGTAGTGATGCGGCGGCATCAAGTGGTTGGCTTCGAACCAGCCCTTCCATTGCAACATCTGCACGTCGCACTGAATCAGCCGGTGCTCGTACAGGTCGTGGGGCGTGCGAATGCTGCCTGCCAGTTCAGGACTGCACAGCGGGGTCAGGTGTTCCACCGCCAGCGGGATCTTTTCGATAAGGGTCGAGCGCGGCTCGCCGTAGACGATGTCCAGATCGAAGTCGTCGTTGTCGAACTGCGCGTAGTCGGTACTCGCTGAGAAGCGCAGGTCTATGGAGGGATAGGCCTGCACGAATCGCGAAAGCCGCGGCATCAGCCATTGCATGCCGAAGCTCGGGGCGGTATGCAGGCGCAGAGGGGGTGGCTCTTCGGTCTTGGCGAGCAAGAAGCCGCGCTGCATTTCGTCCAGTCCGCGCTGCACATGCTCCATCAGCAACCGACCTTTGGACGTGAGATTGACCTCCCGCGTGGTGCGCTCGAACAGCTGGATATCGATGGATTCTTCCAGCTTGCGGATGGAGTGGCTGACCGCGCTCGGCGAAATCCCCAACTCGTGAGCGGCCTGTATGAACGAGCCGGTGCGCCCCGCCGATTCGAACACCCGCAAGGAAGACAGCGGCACACGGCGCAGTTGGCGAATTAATGAATTCTGTTCACTCATTGCTGTGAAAATGTCTTTTGTAGCCGCCGATTTCGCAATGTTAGCTTGGATGCAGGTCGGATGCAGGCGTTTTGGTGAATTCCAAACATCAGTTAGCTGCCTGTTTCTCCTGAATTGCCCACCCATAACAATAAGCAGGCACCCCTCATGACAACATTTACTCAACGAGCCGACGGGGCCACTGGTCCGCTGCAGCGCGTGGCCTATCACGCCTGGCGCATCCGCCGGTTTGCCCTGCGCATGGGCGAAGTCCAGGGCCAGGGCTATGTCGGGCAAGCACTGGGCTGGGCCGATGTGCTCGCCACCGCTTACTGCCACGCCATGAAGATCAAACCCGACGACCCGCAGTGGGAAGGCCGCGATCGCTTTCTGCTGTCCCACGGGCACTACGCTATCGTCCTATACGCGGCCCTGATCGAGGCGCACATCGTTCCCGAAAGCGAGTTGGACACCTACGGTTCCGACGACAGTCGTCTGCCGATGTCCGGCATGGCGAGCTACACACCGGGGATGGAGATCTCTGGGGGCTCGCTGGGCCAGGGACTGCCGATTGGCGTCGGCATGGCGTTGGGGCTGCGCATGAAAGGCAACCCGGCGTGGGTGTTCAACTCGATGTCCGATGGTGAGTTGGACGAAGGCTCGACCTGGGAAGCGGCGCTGTCGGCGGCGCATCACAAGCTTGGCAACCTGATTGCGCTGGTCGACCTCAATAAACAGCAGGCCGACGGCAACTCCCACGAGATCCTCGATTTTGAACCGCTGGCCGACAAATGGCAGGCATTCGGCTGGCATGTGCAGCGTGTCGACGGTAACGATCTGGCCGCAGTCATCGCCGCCTTTGATGAGGCGATGGCGCTGAAAGAGGCGAAACCCCGTGTGATCCTGTTCGATACCCTGATGGGCAAAGGTGTGGACTTCCTTGAAGTGCGCGAGAAAAACCATTTCATTCGCGTCGAGCCACAAGAATGGCAGGCGGCGATCAAGGTCCTGGATGCCCGTTACGCGTCCTGCCACGAAACGGGAGCGCACTGAGATGAATACCCCAACCGCCAGCAAACCACGCCTGACGACATCAGCGATGATCGCCTCGATTGCCAGCGAAGGGCAGCGCACGGAAGCTGCACCCTTCGGCCATGCATTGGTTGCCGCTGCGCAGAAAGACCCCCGCATCGTCGGCATGACTGCGGACCTGTCGAAATACACCGATTTGCACATCTTCGGTCGCGAGTTTCCCGAACGTCACCTGCAGATGGGCATGGCTGAACAGCTGCTGATGGCCGCCGCGGGTGGCCTGGCCAAAGAGGGCATGGTCCCCTTCGCCACCACCTACGCGGTGTTCGCCACCCGGCGCGCCTATGACTTCATTCATCAGGTGATCGCCGAGGAACATCTCAACGTCAAGATCTGCGCCGCGCTGCCAGGCCTGACCACCGGTTACGGCCCGAGCCATCAGGCCACCGATGACCTGGCGCTGATGCGTGCCGTTCCGGGTTTGACGGTCATCGATCCGTGCGACGCGCTGGACACCGCCCAAGCCGTGGCCGCCATCGCCGAATACAACGGCCCGGTCTACATGCGCCTGTTGCGCGGCAAGGTGCCGATGGTCCTCGACCAGTTCGACTACAGCTTCGAGCTGGGCAAAGCCAAGTTGTTGCGCGACGGCAGGGACGTGTTGATCATCTCCAGCGGCATCATGACCATGCGCGCGCTGGAAGTCGCCGAGGTGCTGGGCGATGGCAGCGCGGACGTGGCGGTGTTGCACGTGCCGACCATCAAGCCGCTGGACGAAGCCACGATCATCGAGCAATGCCGCCGCAGCGGGCGCCTGGTGATCGTCGCGGAAAACCACAGTACCGTCGGTGGTCTGGGTGAAGCCGTGGCCCTGGCGCTGTTGAAGGCGCGGGTCAGCCCGGCGTTCCAGCAGATCGCCCTGCCGGATGCCTACCTCGACGCCGGCGCGTTGCCGACGTTGCATGATCGCTACGGCATTTCCACCCACGTCATGGCGGCCAACATCCGCCAGTGGCTGGCATGAGGAGCGTGCAGATGAACGTGGCATTTATCGGTCTGGGGGCGATCGGCCTGCCCATGGCGCGGCAGATTCAAAAGGCCGGACACCGCGTCGTGGGCGTCGAATTGAGCGAAGCCAATCGCGCCCTGGCATTGACTCACGGCATTGAATCCAGCGCTGACTGGCGGGTGGCGATCGATGCCGATGTGGTGGTGGTCATGGTCGCGACTCCAGCACAGTTGGACGCATTGGTCAGCCAGTGCACCGGCCTCAAGCCTGCGCAGCACTGGGTGGTGATGAGCACGGTCGGCCCCGCCTCGGTGCGCGAGCAGGCCGTGCGCTTGCGACAGAAAGGCGTGCAGGTCGTGGACGCCCCGGTCACCGGTGGCGTAGCGCGGGCGGAAACCGGCAGCCTGTTGATTTTTGCGTCCGGTCCTCACGCCGCCGTCGAACGCGTCGAGCCTGTGCTGCGCAGCATGGGTGAAGTGCGCGATGCGGGGGTTGAGGTCGGCGATGGACAGGCGATCAAGGTCGTCAACCAGCACCTGTGTTCGGTGCATCTGGTGGCAGCCGCGGAAGCGCTGAGCCTGGCGCGTTCGCTGGGTCTGGACCCGGCACGGGTGCTGGATCTGGTGCAGAAGGGCGCAGGTGGTTCGTGGATGTTGTCCGATCGCGGCCCGCGCATGCTCGAAGGCACCGACACCCAGGTCACCAGCATGGTCGATATCTTCGTCAAGGACAGCGGCCTGGTGGCGTTCGCCGCGCAAGGCTGCAACGCCGCGGTGCCGTTGCTGGACATCGCCCACGCCCGTTTCAATCAGGCCGCCGAGGCCGGATTGGGCAGGCGGGACGACAGTCGGGTCATCGAGACGTGGGAATAACGCAAGACCGCAGAATAACGACGTATCAACCCGGGGCAGAATCCTCCTCACATGCAGGCGCTGCCCCCTACAACAACAATAACGTTCGGAGTTTGCCATGAGCAGATCCACAACGGCGTCCAGCCACCCAGACAGCAAAGCCGGAAAAGTCTCGTTCGCGTCCATGGTCGGTTCGGCTGTGGAAAGTTATGACTTCTTCATTTATGGCACGGCGGCGGCCGGCTGGTTCGGCCAAGTGTTCTTCCACACCACCGAGCCCATTGTCGGCATCCTCGCCGCCTTTGCGACCATGGCGGTGGGTTTCTTCATGCGGCCGCTGGGCGGCTATCTTGCCGGGCACTTCGGTGACCGGCTGGGGCGCAAGACGGTGTTGCTCTGGTCGTTGCTGGCGATGGGCGGCGCCACAGTGCTGATCGGCGCGCTGCCGACCTATGCCCAAGCCGGTGTCATTGCCCCGATCTTGCTGATTTTGCTGCGGATGATTCAGGGCATCGGCTTCGGTGCGGAGTGGGGCGGTGCGGTGCTGATGGCCTGTGAGCACGCCCCGGCCCACCGTCGCGGCTTCTTCGGCGCGGTTCCGCAGATCGGCATCCCGCTGGGGCTGTTGATGGCCAACGGCGCGTTTCTGCTTTCGGCGGTGCTGTTCGAAGGCGACTGGGTCTGGCGTGCGCCGTTTCTGGCCTCGGTGGTAATGGTCGCTGTGGGCATGTGGATTCGTTTGAGCGTCAGCGAGTCGCCGGAATTCGAAAAGGCCAAGGCCGAAAACACACTGGTGAAGCAGCCTGCGTTGCAGGTGATTCGCGAAGACTGGCGCAAGGTGTTGCAAATCGCCGGCCTGCGCCTGGCCGAGACCGGTGGTTATTACCTGGCGACCAGCTTCATGTTGTCCTACGTGGTGCTGTCGGGCATTGCCACCAAACAGAATGTGCTGTGGGGCACGATGATCGGGTCGGCCATCGGCCTGGGCAGCCACCTGTTCTACGGCGCTCTGAGTGACCGAATCGGGCGCAAGCCGGTGTTCCTGCTCGGCTCTCTGTTCACCATCGTGTTTGGTATTCCGATGTTCATGATGATCAACACCGGCATCGTGCCGCTGATCATCGTCGCCGTGGCAATGGCCCTGATCCTGAGCCACGACCCGATCTTTGCGGTCGAGGCCAGTTGGTTCACCGAACAGTTCCCGGCCAACGTGCGCTCGTCGGGGATTTCATTGGGCTACAACTGCGCGTCACTGGTGGCCGGTACGCTGCCGTTCATTGCCACGGCGCTGTACTCGCAGGTGGGCTGGATGGGGCCTGCGGTGCTGTTCAGCGTGCTGGGCGTGGTGTCAACGTTGTGCGCCGTGAAGATGCGCGAGACGGCCCCGGCAGTGGCCAAGCCGTTGCCGGTTGCTGAACACCATGCAAACGTAGCGGGGCACGTCGCGCGGTAACGGATGCAGCGAAAAGAGGCCGGCCCGCAGCGGGTCCGGCCTCGCCCTCTGTTCATCCATTACCAGCGACCATAACCGCGGCCATCGTAGTGGCGGTCATGACCCCGGCCGTAATACCCATGGGGCGGAGGAGGGGCGAAGCGGCGGTATTCGACGCGTTGCACCGGGACATACGCCACCGGTTGATACACCGGCTGATACCGAGGCTGCGGCCGGTAATCGCGGTATTCGGCACGGTGATGATCGTGGCCGGAACCGCTGAGCACGGTCGCCAGTACTGCACCTACGGCGGCCCCGGCGATGACGGGCACGACCACATCGCGTTCGCTCGCTGACGCTGCACCCGCAGCGACCAGGCAACCGGACAGGATCAAGGCTTTTGTCATCTTCGAAATCATGGTGTCTCCTCAGGCGATGTGTGTGGGTTCGCCATGTGTCTATGAAACACCCGATCCGTGTAAACGAACGTCCACACTCCGTAAACATTGAGTAAAGGGTCAGGCAGTGCCCAGCGGCTTGCGCATGAAGACGCGCGCGAACCCGTCCTGGGTGGCGCGATGGGTTTCCAAGTAGCCGAGCGTGCGGTAGATCGTCAGGTTTTCGCTCATCAGTTCATGGGTGTACAGCCGGACTCCCTGACAGCCCAATTCGCGCGCACATCCCTCACAGAACGTCATCAACCGCTTGCCGACACCTTGCCCCCTGCTGCGGGCGGCCACTGCGACGTTGACCAACAACAGATCGGCGCCTTCCGGTTGCATCACCAGCACCCCGGTGATCCCGGCATCGTCCGTACTGACGTATACCGTCGATGTCGCGATGACCTGCGCGTAGTCATCGAGCATCGGCCCCGGCTTGCGTCCGATTCGGCTGATGTAGGGCGCATACGCCTCGTCCACCAGCGCTGCAATCAGGCTGGCGTCTTCGGGACGAGCCCGCCGAATCAACGGCGATGGATGCGAATCAGCATCTGCGATCAAACCGGGTACCTCCTTTTGTTGTACGCCACATCAATGGCTCATCAGTTCCCGCACCCGCGAGGTCAGTGCGTCCACGGCAAAGGGCTTGGTCAGCACCCACATGCCTGTCCCAAGATCACCCTGGCCGAGGGCCGCGTTTTCTGCATAACCGGTGATCAGCAGCGTTTTCAGATCAGGCCGGACTTCCCGCCCCGCATCCGCCATTTGCCGTCCGTTCATGCCCCCCGGCAGGCCAACGTCGGTGATGAGCAGATCGATGTGCACATCGGAACGCAGCAGTTTCAGGCCTGCTACGCTGTCGGCCGCTTCCAGCACTGTGTAGCCCTGTTCGGCCAGCACATCCATCAGCAGCATGCGTACGGTGGGTTCGTCGTCGACCACCAACACCGTCTCGCTGGCCGTGCACACCGGGCTTTGCAGACGGCAGACGTCAATGTCTTCGGTGACCGCTTCGCCCTCGAAGCGCGGGAGATAAATGCACAGTGTCGAACCTTGCCCGACTACCGAACTGGCCCGAACCTGTCCCCCGGACTGCTTGGCGAAGCCGTAGATCATCGACAGCCCCAGCCCGGTTCCCTGGCCCATGGGTTTGGTGGTGAAGAAGGGGTCGAACGCCTTGGACATGACCTCCGGTGACATGCCGGTGCCGGTGTCCGTGACCGACAGCAACACGTAAGGGCCGGGCGGAATGTCCTGAGCGGCAGCGGCCTCGGCGTCCAGCCACTGGTTCGCGGTTTCAAGGGTGATGGTCCCGCCCTGGGGCATCGCGTCGCGGGCGTTGATGCACAGGTTGAGCAGGGCGTTTTCCAGCTGCCCGGGGTCGACCCGGGTGGCCCACAGTTGCGGCGCAGCGTAGGTTTGCAGGTGAATGGCGGGGCCCACCGTGCGCTGGATCATCTCGATGATACCGAGCATCAGTGCGTTGACGTCCGTGGGCCGAGGGTCGAGGGTCTGACGGCGGGAGAACGCCAACAGCCGGTGGGTGAGGGATGCGGCGCGGCGGGTCGCGGCCTGCGCAGCACTGATGTACTTGTCGACGTCGTTGAAGCGGCCTTGCAGCATCCGGCTGTTGATCAGTTCGAGAGAGCCGGAAATGCCCGCCAGCAGGTTGTTGAAGTCATGGGCGATGCCCCCGGTGAGCTGGCCGACCGCTTCCATCTTTTGCGACTGCCGCAGTTTTTCCTCGGCCTGCATCAGCTCCGCGGTTCGCTCGCCCACCCGTTGTTCTAGGGTGTCGTTCAGTGCACGCAAGGCCGCCGTCGCCTTGTCGCGCTCGTCTTCGATCGAGCGGCGGTCTTCGACGTCGATCAGCACGCCGGGAAACCGCAGGGGCGTGCCGTCCTCGGCCAGTTCCACGCGGCCGTTGGCTTCGAGCCAGTAATACACTCCGTCGGCACGTCGGACTCGGTATTGATGGGCGTAGGCGCCGCCCCGGGCAATGGCCGCAGCGATTGCCACCTTGAGGGCTTCCCGGTCTTCGGGGTGAACGGTGGCAATGACCTGTTCCAGGCTCAGGCCTTCGCGGCCAAGGGTCGGATCGAGGCCGAACGCCCGGCCGAACGCTTCGTCTACGGTGAATCGGTCGGTGGGCAGGTGCCAGTGCCAGGTGCCGATGATGGCCCCGGCGGCCAGTGCCAGTTGCACCCGCTCGACGTTTTCCCGGGCGACGGCCTCGCTGATCAACAGGCGTTCCTGCGCCCGCCGCCGTTCGGTCACGTCGCTGAAGAAAATGGCAATCTGACGCTCGGCGGGGTTGCCGAATCGAATCGCGCGGACATCGAACCAGCGCTCGAACGCCTCGGCGTAATTCTCGAAGTTGGCAGGCTCGCCGGTCTTGGCCACATGGCCGTAGGTCTCGAACCAGAAACGTTCGAGATTCGGCGCGAACTCGGTGACCCATTTGCCGCGCAGGTTGACCCCCGCATGCTGCTCGAACGCCGGGTTGGCCTCGACGAAACGGTAGTCCACAGGCACGTCGTCGCCGTCGAATTTGACCTCGACAATCGCAAACGCGGCTTCGATGGTGTCCAGAATGGTGTTGGCGCGCTCGGCACTGTCACGCCAGGCGTGTTCGGCGCTGCGCACCTGGGCCAGTTCACTGCGCAGACGCACTACTTCCGCTTCCAGCGCCTCTTTTGTCAAACCGTTCAACGCTGTCCTCCGTGATGCATCGTGATGTTCTGAGTAAGCGGCGGCAGCGGGCTGCCCATGCGCCATCAAATCAGAAACGCCGAAAACTTGCACTCGACTCGACACCCCGCGGATTGCGGCCTGCGCAGCCATTTTCAGCGGTCGGGCGTCGGCGGGCGTTCGACAATCGATCATCAGTCGATGTAAGTGATGGCGCTGCCCCCGTCGAATCCTGTACAAGGTAACCATTTTGTACAAATATCCGAAAGCATCGAATCCTCGCTGCCTCCGGTGCCTACCGCCAAGCATTCCGAGTAGTAGCGATTGAATACATCCTTTGCGCCTGAAACGTCGAATTCCTCCCCGTCGAACCCTCAGCTGGCAAAAGCCGCCACAGGCATCGAGGGACTGGACGACATTTTGTTGGGCGGCATCCCCCAAGGCAGGCCGACGCTGGTGTGCGGCGCCGCCGGCTGCGGCAAGACTTTGTTCGGCATGACCTTTCTGGTCAAGGGTGTACTCGATCACGGCGAACACGGCGTCTTCATGAGCTTCGAAGAGCGCGCGTCCGATCTGGTGCAGAACGTCGATTCCCTCGGTTTCGACCTGCAAACGCTGGTGAACGAGCAGAAAATTGCCATCGACCACATCTACGTGGACCGCAGCGAAATCGAAGAAACCGGCGACTACGACCTCGAAGGTCTGTTCCTGCGCCTGGGTTACGCCATCGACAGCATCGGCGCCAAGCGCGTGGTCCTTGACACTATCGAGGCGCTGTTTTCCAGCTTCAAAGACACGGCCATTCTGCGTTCCGAGTTGCGCCGGCTGTTTTACTGGCTCAAGGAGCGGGGTGTCACCACCATCATCACCGGTGAGCGGGGCGACGGTCAGCTGACCCGCTACGGCATCGAAGAATACGTTTCGGACTGCGTGATCCTGCTCGACAACCGCGTCGTCGAGCAGATCACCACTCGGCGCCTGCGGGTCGTGAAGTACCGCGGCTCGGCCCACGGCACCAATGAATACCCGTTTTTCATCGACGAGAACGGATTTACGGTCCTGCCCATCACGGCGGCCGGGCTGAACCACGCGGCTTCTCAAGATATCGTCGCGACCGGTATTCGCGGGCTGGATTCGATGATGTCCCGTGGCGGTTACTTCAAGGGCGCCAGCGTACTGGTGTCCGGGCTGGCAGGCACCGGTAAGACGACCTTCGCCGCCAGTTTCGTCGATGCTTGCTGCGCCCGGGGCGAGCGCTGCCTGTACTTCTCGTTCGAGGAATCCGCCAACCAGCTTTTGCGCAACATGCAGTCGGTGGGCATCGATCTGGGCAGCTACCGGGACCGTGGGCTGTTGAAGATCGAATCGGCGCGGCCGAGCCTGTATGGCCTTGAGGTGCATTTGGCGCGCATGCATCGCGAGATTCAGACCTTCGAGCCGCACGCGGTCATCATCGACCCGATCTCGGCGTTCCGCGGGCCGGAATCCGAGGTGCACGCGACCTTGCTGCGCCTTGTTGACCTGCTCAAATCCCGTGGCATTACCGCGATTTTCTGCAGCCTTGCCGATGTGGCGGTGCGTTCGCCGGGCCTGGAGCGCGAAATCTCGTCGCTGATGGACACCTGGATTTCCCTGACCAACATCGAAGCCGATGGCGAGCACAACCGCCTGCTGTTCGTACTCAAATCCCGTGGCATGGGCCATTCCAACCAGGTACGCGAATACCAGATCTGCAGCGATGGCATTCACCTGTTGCAGCCCTACATCGGGCCGAACGGTGTGTTGACCGGCACTGCGCGGATTCGCCAGGAAGCGTTGGAAACGCGCGCCGAAGAGGCGCGTAGCGAAACCATCGAGCGACGCAAGCGCGAGGTCCTCAAAAAGCGCAGCGACCTGGAACGGCAGATTGCCGCCATGCAGGCTGAGCTCGAAACGCAAGCACTTGACGAGGCATTCCTGGCCAGCGACGACGCCAATCAGGCCAGCGCTGAAGACCGGACCCGCAAAACACTGGCGTCCGTTCGGGGGTTCAACGAGTGAGTACCGAACCGCGAGCCATCGATCCGGAACAGACAGGCGACTCCGGCCACTATGCGTTGCGCCTTTATGTGGCTGGGCAGACACCCAAATCCATGATCGCCCTGAACAACCTGAAAAAGATCTGCGAAACCTATCTCGCGGGTATCTACACCATTGAGGTCATCGACCTGCGGGAACACCCGCAGTTGGCGGCGGGTGACCAGATCCTGGCCTTGCCGACCCTGGTGCGGCATCTGCCGACGCCGTTGGTGAAGATCATCGGCGACCTGTCCAACACGGAAAAGGTATTGGTCGGACTCGATATCCGTCCTCGGCAGATCCGCGCGTGAATGGCGGGTCCGGTGGGGAGGAAGGTCATCCGGTCGAAGGGCCAGTCCAGCACCTCAAGCTGTACATCTCGGGCAATACCTCCCGTTCATCCTTCGCGGTGCATCAGCTCAAAGCGGTGTGCGAGAAATACCTGGCTGGGCGCTATGTGCTGGAAATCATCGACATTTATCAAGACAGCCGCGCGGCGCGGGACGACCGTATCGTCGCGGTGCCGACCCTGATGAAACTCGACCCCGATTTCAGCCGTCGGCTGATTGGTGATCTATCGGACGTGGAAAAGCTGAAACTGTTTCTGGGGATTGCCCCCGGCACTGAGAGTGGACCGTGATCCATCGTCCCGTCGACATGACGGACACCCAATACATCGAACTCCTCAGCCGTCGCCTGCAGGAAGCTGACGACGTACTGGAGGCCATCCGTAGCGGCAGCGTCGATGCGCTGTTCATTCAGGGCGAGCAGGGGGAAACCGTTTACACCCTCGACAACGCCGACAAACCTTACCGTCTGCTGGTGGAGCAGATGCAAGAGGGCGCCGTGTCGATTTCGGCTGACGGCACCATCCTCTACGCCAACCACCGCTTCAGCGAGATCATCGGCGCGCCTCTCGAACAGATCTTCGGTTGCGTGTTTCAGGACTACCTTTGCACGAGCGACGCCGAGCATTTCAGCGCCTACCTGAACGCCGATGCCGACAAAGCCATTCGTTGCGCCGCGTCATTCAGTCGCCCCGATCAGAGCGTGTTTCCCGGTTACCTGTCGTTCAACAAGCTGCCGGACGACTATTCCGGGGAAGCGATTTTCTGCGGTGTGATCACCGACCTCACGGACCAGAAGCTGATGGAGGCTCGGCTGCATCAGTCACAGAAAATGGAAGCCTTGGGGCAGTTGACCGGGGGGCTGGCTCACGACTTCAACAATTTGCTGCAAGCGATCCAGGGCAGTTTCGACCTGATCATCCGCCGACCCGATTCGGAGAAGGTCACGCGCTGGGCGGAAAGCGGCTTGAGGGTGGCTGACCGCGGTGCCAAGCTGACCTCGCAACTGCTGGCGTTTTCCCGCTCGCAAAAGCTCGAGCTCAAGGTCTGTTCGGTCAATGCGGTCATTCACGACATGTCCGACCTGCTGACCACCACCCTGGGGCAAGGCGTTCGGCTGGTGTTCGAACTTGACGTCACAGACCCCCATGTCCTGACGGACCCGGTGCAACTGGAACTGGCGATCCTCAATCTGGCGATCAACGGCCGGGACGCCATGGGCGGTTCAGGCCAACTGGTGATTGGCACGCGTCAAGTCGCCAGCCACCCGTTCTTGACGTCGCCTTCGGGCTTTCTCGAAGTGCGGGTGGTGGACAACGGCACGGGGATGAGTGAGCAGACCCGCCTCAACGCGTTCAATCCTTTTTTCACCACCAAGGACGTGGGGCAGGGCACCGGACTGGGCTTGTCCCAAGTCGAAAGCATCATCCAGCAATCGAACGGCGCGGTGAGCATCGAGTCGGCACTCGGCCGGGGTACCCGCGTCTGCCTGGCCTTTCCGTGCGTTGACGAAGCGAGGGTGCCTGAGGAACATCTGCCCCTGGCAGTGGCCGACGCACGGGTGGATCTGAACATTCTGGTGGTCGACGATGATGACGAAGTCCGTCGAACCCTGGTGGACATGCTCGACCTGCTCGGGCACCAGGTGGTCGAAGCGGCCAGTGGCCCGGCGGGTCTCGCTGCCATCGGGCAACAGCCGTTCGATCTGGTGATGCTCGACTTCGCCATGCCGGGCATGAACGGCGCTCAGGTCGCCCAGGAAATCCACCGGCTGGACGCCTGCAGGCCTATCGTGTTCGTCAGTGGCTACTCGGACACCGATCAGCTTCGCCCGGTGCTGAATCACCACACCACGCTGCTGCGCAAGCCATTCACCCTCGACAGCCTGAAGGCCACTTTGCAGGGGATGCTGCAGCGCTGACCGCGTTTCACCGGGCCGCGGGCGTCATTCAACCTGGCGTTTCGCAGGCTCATTCACCAACTCCGCCACGGCGGTCAGTGCCAGTCGATAGCCCAATGCCCCAAGGCCGGCGATCACGCCGGTGGCGGCCTTAGACACGTAGGAATGGTGCCTAAAGGCTTCGCGCTTCCAGAGGTTGCTCATGTGCGCTTCGATGATCGGACCGTCGAACGCCAGCAGCGCGTCCAGAATGGCGATCGAGGTGTACGTCAGCCCCGCCGCATTGATGATCACTGCGTCGGCGTGCAAGCGGGCTTCCTGAATCCAGTCCACCAGCACGCCTTCATGATTGCTCTGACGAAAGACCAGCGTCAGCCCCAGCGACGCGGCGTGTTGCCGGCAGCCGGCTTCAATGCTGGCGAAGCTTTCGCTGCCGTAGGTGCCAGCGGAGTCCAGCCCGTATAGGTTGGCATTGGGTCCGTTCAGGAAAAACACGGTGTGGGGCATGGTGAACTCCAGGACGTGATGCATAAGGTCGCGTGGCGAGCCGGACGTCCTCTCAAGCGCTGCGGCGCGGACGACGAACCGAAAAGCCGTCAGGCAACACATGGATTCATAGCGAAGAGGGGTCTTCAGCCGCCGTGGCGCTGAGCCCTTTAACGTCGAAACTCAACCCGGCCGCGGCGCCGACGGGCCATCGCGTCAAGGCATCGAGCCCGGTATCGCGGGCGAACAGATGTGTGCCAAGGGCGGGTACGTCCAGTTGAATATCGACGTGTTCGCCGTGCACCCCATGGGCGATGACGGTGGCACTGAGCAACGTGCTCGGGCCCAGTGCATCGAGGCGAATGCAGTCCGGCCGCAGGACAATGGTCAGACGCTCGCCGACCTCGGCGTGCACCCGTTCGAGAGGGACACGCCACAGTGCGCCGCCGAAGGCCAGCACCGCCTCATCGTCGCGCCCCTGATAGCGCCCGGACACCCGGTTGACGCCATCGATGGCCTCGGTGGTATTGGCAGAGGGCTCGGTCCGTGGGTTGGCCATGGCGGCTCCGGTAGCGTGAGGCGAAGGGATCAGGCGCCGGTCCAGTCGTCCGGGATCACGGCAATGACGTCGATTTCCATGAGCCATTCCGGCTGTCCCAACCCGGAAATCACCAAGCCGGTGGAGATCGGGAACACCCCCTTGAGCCACTTGCCGACTTCGCGGTACACCGGCTCACGGTAGCGCGGGTCGATGATGTAGGTGGTGGTCTTGACGATGTGCGAGAGGTCCGATCCGGCCTCTTCCAGCAGTTGCTTGACGTTCTTCATCGCCTGTTCGGCCTGGGCCCGTGGATCGCCGAGACCGACGAGGTTGCCGTCGAAGTCGGTGCCGATCTGGCCCCGGACATACACCGTGTTACCGGCGCGCACGGCCTGGCACAGGTCGTTGTCCAGTGACTGATTGGGGTAGGTCTGCTTCGTGTTGAACATGCGAATGCGGGTGTGAGTGGGCATGGCGTATGTCTCTGGAAAACCGTGTATGGCCGCAGGTTCACACTGGCCTCGATGGGACGAAACCAGCATTTGCAGCGGCAGTGCTTAGGAAAAACCGAAGGCCCGAAACGCTCGAGCCTTATCGCTGCCCGAGGGCGTCGTGTGTCGAGCGCTCGTAGCTCATGTAGCCGTTCTGCAGGACGATGTGATCGGCGATGTATTTCGCGTCGTGCCATACGCCGTAGATGAACGACGACGCGCGGTTCACCAGGTTTGGCAGGCCGAGGAAATAGATCCCGCTTTCGGCGCAGATACCGCGCTTGTGGAAGGGCTCACCCTTGTCATCGAAGGCATTGACGTGCAGCCAGCTGAAATCGAATTTGAACCCCGTCGCCCAGAGGATGGTGCTGATACCGGCCTGCTCCAGGTCGAGGCTGAGGATCGGGTTGATCAGGCAATCCGGGTCCGGCAGGAGTGTCCAGGCCTCCGGCTCGGCCGGGAATGGCAGGCCGTTTTGCTCGATGTACGCGTCAGCGTCACGCAGCACGTCGAAATACGCCCGGTCGCCTTCCGCCACATTGGCCGCCAGCCCCGGCTCGAAATGCATCACGCCTTGGTCGAACGCTTTGGTCAGCCCCACCAGGGTGATGCCTTGATGCGCCAACCGCCGGAAATCCACGGTCTTGCCGCCGTCATAGCCGCTGACGGCGAAGGCCACGTGCTTCTTCTTCGGCGTGATCCGCACCTCATCCCACAGACCCAGCGCACCCAGCCACCAGCAGTAATCTCGACCCCGGTAGGCGCGGGGCGGGCGGTAGTGTTCGCCCACGGAGAGGTAGACCGTCTTGCCGGCTTTTTGCAGTTCTTCGGCGATTTGCGAACCGGAAGCACCGGCGCCCACCACCAGCACGGCGCCGTCTGCCAGCTGACTTGGGTTCTTGTAGCGGGAGGAGTGCAACTGCTGAATGTGTGTTTGCTCGGGCACGATGTTCGGCACGGCGGGGCGCTGAAAGGGACCCGTGGCGGCAACGACGTTGGCGGCCTCGATCACGCCTTCCGAGGTGGTGACTTTGAAGCCCGGGCGACCGACGTGGCGTTCGACCTTCAACACCTCGACACCGGTGCGTACCGGCGCCTTGAGCATGGCGACGTAGTCTTCGAAGTAGTCGGCCATGCGTTCTTTCGGCGGGAAGGTCTCTGGCGAGACGTCGCTGAATGTCAGGCTTGGAAAACGATCGTGCCAGGCCGGACCGTTGGCGACCAGCGAGTCCCAGCGCTCGGAGCGCCAACGCTCGGCGACACGGTGACGTTCGAGGACGATGTGCGGCACGTCCATCAGCGACAGATGCTCGCTCATGGCGACACCCGCCTGGCCTGCACCGACCACCAAGGTGTTGATTGTTTCGACTGACATGTGAACTTCCTAAAGAGAGCGACCTTGATCGGTAGGGCCGATGCCTGGGCACCGACAGCGTGTCGAGAAGGCTCAGGCGCCTTGCAGACGTCGTCCATCTGTGAGGGCAGTGTGAGCAAGGGCCTGTCGTATAGGAATTCTGCTTTTTGAACGTAGAGCTTAGGAAAAACCGAACCCTGCTTCGGCGCGCTGGAACGGATGATGGCCCTTGGTCGCATGCGGCCGGGGTGGTGAATGACCCGGCATGAAGCGTGCAAATACACTCAGCCGAAGGGGCGACACGTTGGTTCGTTCCCTCGTCAGGATCGTGGAGGGCGTGATGCTCAGTCGTATTACTCAACGCCAGTTGGAGTACTTTGTGGCTTCGGGCGAAGCGGGCAGCATCAGTGCTGCGTCGGAGCGCATTCATGTGTCGTCGCCGTCCATTTCGGCAGCGATCACCCACATGGAGGCCGAACTGGGCATTCAACTGTTCGTCCGCCATCACGCCCAAGGCATCTCACTGACGGCGGTGGGGCGGCAGGTGATGCAAGAGGCCAAGCTGATCCTCGAACAGATGAGCAACCTCTATACCATCGCGTCGGAATCACTGAACACGGTGCGCGGGCCGTTGCGCGTCGGTTGCATGCATTCACTGGCGCCGATGATCACCCCGGAACTGGTGTTCGGTTTCGGTCGCGCCTTTCCGGGCGTACGCATCAGCCAGGTGGAAGGCGACCATGAGCAGTTGCTGGAGAAACTGCGCAGCTCGGAAATCGACATCGCGCTGACCTACGACCTGATTGCCAGCGACGGCATCGATTTTCAGCCGCTGGCGAAGTTGCCGCCGTACGTGATGGTCGGCGAACACCACCCGCTGGCCCACCTCTCGGCGGTCGGCATCCAGGACCTCGAACCCTATCCCATGGTGCTGCTGGACATCCCGTGGAGTCGCGAATACTTTCTCAGCCTGTTCATCCCTGCCGGGGTCACGCCCAATATCGTGATGCGTTCCAGCAACCTGGAAACCGTGCGCGCGCTGGTCGGCAACGGCATCGGCTACAGCATCGCCAACGCCCGTCCCAAGGGCAACATTTCCCAGGATGGCAAGCGCCTGATTCGCATTCGTCTGGCGGGTGAACAACACGCCTTGCAGCTGGGCTATGCCACCGCCAGCAACGCGCAGCCGTCCCGCGTGGTTTCGGCCTTCATCGAACGCTGCCGCATGTTCGTCTCGGACCAGTACATCCCCGGCATGGCCGCCCCCAGCTTCTTCGATCCCCACGCAGTGCGAGCGCCCTCAGACGCCGAATGAGCGGCGCGCACCACAGTCGATCACGCCCCAGCGCGTTCGCTGCTTCGGATTTTCTCGCCCCAGATCCAAGCCAGAAACGAATTTAACCAACGCGACCGCGCCCGCAGACTGCAGGCACAGGTTGAGCCTGATGACGACCAGGGGCGCGCCGCACCGAAAGGCAGCGCGTCTCCGATGAGGCGTCGGCTGATGCGCCAGGACGGTGCGTTCCAATGTTGGCGATTCGAGCGCGTAAACGTGTGGTTTCTCAAATCGCGCCACTGCATCGGATCTGCCTACTCACTGGTCCGGTTAATCCTAATTGACCATCTGCGCGTCTCTCGCCGAATCTCGTTTCAACGGTGCAGTCGTGAAACAGGGTCGAGTGAACGCCCGGTTGGACTTTCTGATTTTTTTGTTGAGCGCGGCGACGATGACATTCGACTGGAATTACATGTTTGGTTTGCTTTTCGACGCCGAGTTCTGGCGGGCGACCTGGACCGTCATCAAGCTGAGCTTCGTGACCTGGCTCTTGAGCATCGGTCTCGGGTTTTTCGTGGCGCTGGCCAAACAGTCAAGACGCCCGTTGCTCAGTGCCCCCGCCCGCGCTTACATCTGGCTGTTTCGCAGTGTGCCGCTGCTGGTGCTGCTGATCTTCGTCTACAACATCCCTCAAGCGTTTCCTTCGGCCTCGGTGGTACTGGGCGACCCGTTCTGGGCCGGCTTGCTGGCGATGGTGATGTGTGAGACCGCCTATGTGGCGGAAATCCATCGCGGCGGCCTGCTGTCGATCCACAAGGGGCAGACCGAGGCGGCGAGGGCGTTGGGCCTGCGCTTTCTCGGCACCCAATGGCGCGTGGTGATCCCCCAGGCGTTGCGGGTGGCGCTGCCATCGCTGGCCAACGAATACATCTCCATCGTCAAGCTCAGCTCGCTGGTGTCGGTCATCTCCCTGACCGAAATCCTCATGGTCGGCCAGCGCCTGTACTCGCAGAATTTCCTGGTGATGGAGACGATGGCGGCGGTGGCGTTCTATTACGTGTTGATCGTCACCGTGTTCGACTTCCTCCTCAAGCGTCTGGAGACGTACCTCGACGTCAACCAGCGCAACGTGTCCCGCGTCCCCGATGCCGCCGTCCTGGCCCTCGCCACGCAACAGCGTGAGGCGGTGCAGCGCCCGGCCGTCACGGGCCTGCAAGCCCCGGCCTTGCAGGCCAACCGTCTGCACAAGGCTTATAACGATGTGGAAGTGCTGGGCGCAGTCAGCCTGAAGATTCAGCCGGGCGAAGTGGTGTCGGTGATCGGGCCCTCCGGCTCCGGCAAGACCACGTTGATTCGTCTGCTCAATGGTCTGGAGCAGATCGACAACGGCGACATTCAGATCAACGGGCGGCCGTTCATTCACCTGAACAAACAGGGCGCGCAAAAGCCGCACTACGTCGAACACGCCGAACACCGGCTGAACATCGGCATGGTGTTCCAGAGCTTCAATCTGTTCCCGCACCTGACCGTGCTCGACAACCTGCTCATGGCGCCGCGTTATCACCGCCTGGGTCGTCTGGACGATCTCAAGCAACAGGCCTACGCGTTGCTGCACAAGGTCGGCATGCTCGACCACGCCTGGAAATACCCGAGTCAGTTGTCCGGGGGGCAGCAGCAGCGCGTGGCGATTGCCCGGGCCTTGATGATGCGCCCGCAGATCATGCTGTTCGACGAGCCGACTTCGGCGCTCGATCCGGAGAAAGTCAACGAGGTGTTGCAGGTCATCGAAGCCCTCGCGCAAGACGGCATCACCATGGTGATCGTCACCCACGAAATGAACTTCGCCTTCAAGGTGTCCGACCGCATCGTCTTCATGGAGAAGGGCCGCGTGGTGTGCGACGACGCGCCTGACAGGTTGCGCAACGGCCATAACCCACGCGTCGAGGCCTTCCTCAAGGATGTCTCGCTGGCGTGATCCCCATCGTCCCGTTTGAGAAAAAAGGTAAGCATATGATCGAGCAAGCGCAGATTGAGCAGTTCCACCGCGACGGCGTTCTGGTGGTGGAAGGCGTACTCTCGGCAGACGAAGTGGCGGCGTTGCAGCATGACTTCGACCAATGGGTGGAAGAGAGCCGCCAACACGCGCAAGGCTGGGGCGAAACCCTCGACGGTCGGGCGCGTTTCGACCTCGAAGGCGACCACCGCGCCGATCACCCGTCGCTGCGCCGGGTCAGTTCGCCCACGGAGATTTCGTCTGCTTATTATCAGGCCGCACTGCAATCACGCATGGCGCAGATCGCCGCACAGTTGATCGGCGGCAACGGCGCGCGTTTTCACCACAGCAAGATCAATTCGAAACTGCCCCACACCGCGACCCAGGTGAAGTGGCACCAGGACTTTCTGTTCACGCCCCACAGCAACGACGACATTGTCACCGCGTTGCTGATGGTGAGTGAGGTGACCCCGGAAAACGGACCGTTGAACGTCATCCCCGGCAGTCACACAGGGCCGCTCTGGTCCCATTGGCACGACCAGCGTTTCACCGGTGCCGTGGACGACGCGGTCGTCGAAGAGCACTGTCAGGCGCCCGTGGCCTGCTTCGGCCCGGCCGGTTCCGTGTGCTTCATGCACACGCGGCTGCTTCACGCTTCAAGCCCTAACGAGACCGAACTGCCGCGCACCCTGTTCATCGGCGTGTACGCCGCCGAAGACGCGTTGCCATTCGGCGAAAACCCTCTGCCCAGTGAGCACGCCGGCCTGATGGTGGCCGGTCAGGAAAGTGGCCTGGTGCGTTCTACGGCGAACCACATGCGCTTGCCGCAGAAGCCCCGGGGTGCCTCTTTCTTCGTGCAACAGGCCGGGCAAGACCGAGCCACTGCCTAACTTCTCTCAACCTTGCGGGGATTCACCATGACAGCGTTGCACCAGATTGTTCGCCCTATTGCCCTGAGCCTGGTTGGCGCAGCGCTTGCGATGACCTCGCTGGCGGCCTCGGCCTTCCAGCAGGACGGCAAAATCATCGCCGGTTCCGATGTGACGTTCTTCCCCTATGAGTACATGGACAACAACCGTCCGGCAGGCTTTGACATCGAGCTGATGGACGGCCTGGGCAAGGTCATGGGGCGCAAGGTAGACACCGTCGACACGCGCTTCCCGAACCTGATCACCGGTCTGCAAGGCGGCCGCTTCGATGTCGTCAACTCGTCGATGTACATCACCGCCGAGCGAGTGAAAGTCATCGACATGATCCCTTACTTGAAGAGCGGGGAATCGATCCTGGCAGTCAAGGGCAGCACATACCAGCCCAAGCGCCCGGAAGACTTCTGCGGCCACAAGATCGGCTCCATGGCGGCCACCTCCTGGCTGCAACAGATGCACAAACTCTCCGATGAATATTGCGTAAAAAACGGTCTGCAGCCGATCGCGATCAGCGAATACGCCACCGATCCGCAAACCACACAGGCGATGTTGGCCCACGCGGTGGAAGCGCAAATCACCGACGCCGCCGTGGCCCGTGGCGTGGTCGACAAGCTGGGCAGCCGCGTGGTGATTTCCTCCGACAGCCTGATCTATCCGGTGCTGAACGGCTTCGGCGTGAAGAAGGGCAATGACGCGGTCAAGACAGCGTTGGTCGATGCCTTGGCCAAATATCGCGCCACCCCGGAATACGCAGCGCTGTTGAAGAAGTACAACTTTGAAGCCGCGACCGAAGAAGACATTGCGGCGCTGATGCCGAAACCCTGACACCCGCCTGTCACGTGTGCCGCATCCCTGGGTGGGGCCATGCCCTGTGGAGACCTGATTCATGGCGTTATCACTCGAAGAGCAGGCACGCATCGATCTGGCTGCGACCTTTCGCATCGTCGCCCATCTGGGCATGCACGAAGCGGTCGCCAACCATTTCAGCGCTGCCGTCTCCGCCGATGGCAAGCAATTCCTGATCAACCCGAAGTGGAAACACTTCTCCCGTATCCGCGCCAGCGACTTGTTGCTGCTGAACGCCGATGACCCGGCCGGCGCCGATCATCCCGAAGTCGACGCCACCGCGTGGTCGATTCACGGACAGATTCATCAGCGTCTGCCGGACGCCCGCGCGGTGCTGCACCTGCACCCGGTCTACACCACCGCCGTGGCCTGCCTGGCCCAACCCAAGGTGCCGCCCATCGACCAAAACACCGCGCGCTATTTCAACCGCATTGCGGTAGATGACCTGTACGGCGGCATGGCCGACACCGAAGCCGAAGGCGCGCGCCTGGCCGGGATGCTCGACGGAAAACGCCGTCTGCTCATGGGCAACCACGGCGTGATGGTCATCGCGCCAACCATCGGCGAAGCGTTCGACGACATCTGGACCCTGGAACGCGCCTGCCAGATCTACGTCACCGCGCTGTCGACCGGCCAGCCGCTGCGCGTGCTGTCGGATGACGTGGCAGAGAAAACCGCGAAGGGCTGGGAGAAAATCACCGATTTTTCACGTCGGCATTTTGAAGAGATGAAGGCGTTAATGATTGAACAGGATGGATCGTTAGTCGACTGACGCCTGTAGTGCGCCTTCGCGGCCGTCGTACCTCCGGCGGCTCCTGTACGATCGTGGTGTGGTCGGTTTCAATGCTCCAATCAGGCGGACAACGCCTCGCGGAGTTCCAGGACGCCAACAATCCCCGTAGGAGCCGCCGGAGGCACGACGGCAGCGAGGCGGTGTGTCAGTCAACACCCCGTCGCCTGATAAACCGCTTCGCGGCCGTCGTACCTCCGGCGGCTCCTACACGATCGCGTTGTATTCGGTTCAATGCTCCAATCAGGCGGACAACACCTCGCGGAGTTCCAGGACGCCAACAATCCCCGTAGGAGCCGCCGGAGGCACGACGGCAGCGAGGCGGTGTGTCAGTCAATTCATCCCTCACTGACTCACTGCGTCCGCTGGATCGCCATCCCCCGGTCGAACCCGAAAGCTACAAGCTCACAATGTTGGTAATTGCCCGATCCGCCCGAACATTTCGGTCACGATCTGCAAGTCCAGCAAGAACTGCTCGGTGGTCTTGAATTCGCTGTCGGTGTGGCCGGTGTATTTGACGTCGGGCCGGGCCAGGCCGAACTGCACACCGTTGGGGAGTTCATGGACCGACGTGGCGCCAGCGGACGTGCCGAAGGTGTGTGGCATGTTCAGGTTTTCACTGGCCACGGCCAGCAGCGCCTTGACCCATTCGCCTTCCGGATTGCGGTACATCGGTTCGGCAATCGACACGTCGAACGCCGGGGTGATGTGCCCACTTTGGGTCCAGGCGTCGAGCTTCTTGGCGATGTCAGCCTTGAGCGCCTCCGGCGACTTGCCTTTTGGCACGCGCAGGTTGACCGCGAGTTTGAACGCTTTGTCATCCTGGGCCACGTAGGTCAGCGACGCGGTCAGCGGGCCCATGAAAGCATCGGAAAACCCCACGCCCAGTTTGCTGCCAAGGTAATCCAGCCCCCAGTTGTCCGCCGCGTAGCGGGCCGCGTCAGTGATCGCGTTGTGCTTGAGCGCGACCTTGCCATCGAGGCTGTTGATGAAACCCAGCATCCGCGCCACCGGGTTGACCCCTGATTGCGGCTCGGAGGAGTGCGCCGACACGCCGGACACGGTGAGGGTGACGCCCTTGCCCTCGACCTTGGCCGCGATGTCGAAGTTGCCGCCGTTGTGCTGCACGTAATCGACACCGGCCTTTTGCAGGTCAGCCGCCAAGGCTTCGGGCTGGTCGGTCACGAAGGTGGCCACCGAACGCGATGGAATCTGGTTGGTCGCCATGCCGCCGGTCATCGACGTCACCTCGGCGCCTTGACCCTCGGCGGCGCGGCGCGCAAAGGTCGCCATCACCGTGCCGTAGCCTTTCTCGGCGATGACCACCGGGTAACTGCCGTCCAGCGCCAGGTTGTAATCGGGCACCGGATTGCGCTCGAAGTAATAGGGAATTGCGTCGCCTGCGGTTTCTTCGGTGGTGTCGACCAGCAGCTTGAACGTGCGCGCCAGTGGCAGCTTTTCTTCCTTGATGACCTTCATCGCGTACAACGCCACGACGATGCCGTTCTTGTCGTCCTCAGTGCCTCGGCCATACATGCGATCGCCGATCAGCGTGACCTTGAACGGGTCGAGGTGCGTGCCGTCCTCCAGCACCCAGTTCTCCGGCGTCACCGGCACCACGTCGGCGTGGGCGTGAATCCCGACCACTTCCTTGCCCGTACCGCCGAGGGTGATTTCGTAGACCCGGTTGTCGATGTTGCGGAAGCTCAGGCCGAAGGACTCCGCGAGGCTTTTGATCTTCTCGGCGATCTTGATGAATTCAGGGTTCTCGTGCTGGGGCACGCCGTCCTTGCGCACGGTGGGGATCGCCACCAGTTCACGCAACGTCTCGGTCGCCGCCGCGCCATATTTCGCGCGGGCGTACAGACCGAGAAGACGGTGAATCTCGTTCTGCTGCTCGGCGCTCAGCGGTTTTTCGTCGAGAAAAGCAGTGATGGCAGGGATCAATTTGTCGGTTTTGGCGAGCTCGCTTTTGCCGACGCGGTCGAGAAATTGCCTGAAGTTCTTGACCGACACGCCATTGACCGACGCCAGAATCGCCGTGCCCTGCTGGGCGGTGAGGTTGGCATGCGCGTACGAGGCAAACGTCGAAAGGCTGGCCAGCATCAAGGTGGCGGTTGCGAGTTTCTTGAAAGGCACATTCATTGCGAGGGCATTCCTTTGCAGGCGGTCTGAGAAGATTTCTGATCGTTCGATCAGAACGGCCTGCACGCTAACACCGTGAGGAGGGTGAGAAAACCTCTGTGAGAAGATGTGTCGCGATGCCGGGAAGAAGTGGCGCAGATTTGCAATTGGGTGAAAGTGGGATGCGCTGCGGTGGCCATCGGGTCTATGCCTGATAAACCGCTTCGCGGCCGTCGTGCCTCCGGCGGCTCCTACACGATCGCGGTGTGGTCGGTTCCAATGCCCGAATCAGGCGGACGGCGGTTCGTGGGTTATCAATACGCCGACAATCCCCGTAGGAGCTGCCGGAGGCACGACGGCCGCGAGGGGGAGGGTCAGTCAACATCGTGTCGCCTGATAAAACGCTTCGCGGCCGTCGTGCCTCCGGCGGCTCCTACATGATGATGAAGGGGGTCAATACCATCGTCTCAATCAGGCGGACAGCAGTTCGCGGATTTCCTATACGCCGAAAAACCCCGTAGGAGCCGCCGCAGGCACGACGGCCGCGAGGGGGAGGGTCAGTCAACATCGTGTCGCCTGATAAACCGCTTCGCGACCGTCGTGCCTCCGGCGGCTCCTACATGATCTCGAAGGGGGTCAATGCCATTGTCTCAATCAGGCGGACAGCAGTTCGCGGATTTCCTATACGCCGACAATCCCCGTAGGAGCCGCCGGAGGCACGACGGCCGCGAGGCGGTAGGTCAGCCGACATCGCGTCGCCTGACTCGCCGCATTCCGCGTTACTCGTTGATCCGTGGATGTTGCTGCACCAGGTCTTTGCGCTTGGCTTCCAGCTCCGCGATCTGTTGATCGAGGTCTTCGATCTTCTGTTCGATGTTGTCGTGGTAGTCCTCCAGCAGCTCTTTGGCTTCTTCAAGATTGGAGGCTGCCGGGGCTGCGCCGCGAAGGGGTTTGTTGGCGGTTTCCTTCATGGTCACGCCTGTGATCAGCCCGATCACCGCCACCACCATCAGGTAGTACGCCGGCATGTACAGATTCTGAGTCGTCTCCACCAGCCAGGCTGCCAGCGTCGGGGTCACGCCAGCGATCAGCACTGACACGTTAAAAGCGCTGGCCAAGGCGCTGTAGCGAATGTGCGTAGGGAACATCGCGGGGAGGGTGGACGCCATCACGCCAATGAAAAAGTTGAGGACCACTGCCAGGATCAGCAACCCGGCGAAGATCAGGCCGATCTTGCCACTGATGATCAGCATGAACGCCGGGATCGCCAGGATGAACAGCGCGATGCTGCCGATGATGATGAAGGGTTTGCGGCCAATCTTGTCGCTGATGAAGCCGATCAGCGGCTGCACGAACAGCATGCCGACCATGATCGCGATGATGATCAGGACGCCGCGGTTTTCGCTGTAATGCAGGTTATGCGACAGGTAACTCGGCATGTACGTCAGTAGCATGTAGTACGTAACGTTGGTTGCGACGACAATGCCGATACAGGTCAGCAGGCTGCGCCAATGCTTGACCGCCACCTCCTTGAACGACACTTTCGGGCCGTGGGACAGGCCTTCGCGGTCACCTTGTTCGAGCTTTTCAACGTGCTGCTGAAACGCCGGGGTTTCCTCCAACGCATTACGCAGGTACAGCCCGAGCATGCCCAGGGGCAAGGCAAGGAAAAACGGCAGACGCCAGCCCCATTCCTGGAATTGCTCTTCGCCGATCACCGCGGAAATCATCACCACGATGCCCGCGCCCAAGACAAAACCGGCAATGGAGCCGAAGTCCAGCCAGCTGCCCAAGAAGCCGCGTTTGCGATCCGGGGCATATTCAGCGACGAAAATCGACGCGCCCGTGTATTCGCCGCCTACCGAGAAGCCCTGTGCCATTTTTGCCAGCAACAGCAGGATCGGTGCCCAGATGCCAATCGAGGCGTAGGAGGGGATCAGGCCGATGGCCGTGGTGCTCAGGGACATGATGACGATGGTCGCCGCGAGGACTTTCTGTCGGCCGTATTTGTCACCCAGCGCGCCAAAAAACAGGCCGCCCAGCGGGCGAATCAGAAAGGGTACGGAAAAGGTCGCCAGCGCGGCCACCATCTGCACGCCAGGGTCGGCGCCGGGGAAAAACACCTTGCCGAGGACGTAGGCGACGAATCCATACACGCCGAAGTCGAACCATTCCATGGCGTTACCGAGGGCGGCTGCGGTGATCGCCTTACGCATCTTCGCGTCGTCGACGATGGTGATGTCCTGCAGGCCAATCGGTTTGACTTTCTTCTTGCCTAATTTCATACGGGTCACTCAATTGCGGAATCGGTATAGCGTGTGGATGCCATCGTAGTGGTGGCACCGCTCTCTCCGATCAGATACATCAGGACACCAAATAATTCAGCGTAGGGCGGGATTTTTCGGAAAACCGTTCGGCTGCGTCAGTCCCTGCCGGAGTGCTGGCGGCAAGGTCGGTCAGCTCGTCACGCTCACGGACCTCAGCATCGTCAAGAAGCTTGGGCGCGACGCGGGTGCAGTGTGGAAAGCGAATCCAACGCGCAGGGGCGGCTGCGGACAGTCGTCGCCAGCCTTAACCGGCGCGCGGCGGAATGATCGACGGGGTAGGCGTCGCTCATTTGCTGGGGCGCCTGGAGCGCCGTAAGCTAGCGGCTTTCTTTCGAGAGGCCCGGCCATGGCGACGAACATCATAACCAGAGAGGGCCACACTGCCTTGAAGGCGGAGTTGGACCATCTGTGGCGGGTGTATCGCCCGGAGATTACGCAGAAGGTGACGTGGGCGGCGTCCCTCGGCGACCGTAGCGAGAACGCCGACTACCAATACAACAAGAAACTGCTGCGGGAAATCGACCGGCGCGTGCGTTATCTGCGCAAGCGGCTGGAGGACGTGAAGGTCGTGGATTACTCGCCTGAGCAAGAGGGCCGGGTGTTTTTCGGGGCCTGGGTCGAGATCGAAAACGATCAGGAACAGACCAAGCGCTTTCGCATCGTCGGCCACGATGAGATTTACGGGCGTCTGGATTACATCTCCATCGATGCCCCCATGGCGCGGGCATTGTTGAAGAAAGAAGAGGGTGACGAGGTCGTCGTCCAGACGCCCAGTGGCGAGGCGATCTGGTACGTGAGCGCGATCAGATATGGTGCAGACGAATAGCACGGGTTTCGAATCGACCTCGGCGCGTTTCGAGCGTCGGGGCCGCCGCTGCATCCTGACTTGCCCACTCTTCGCGAATGCGTTCGCGCACATGGGCGGCACTCAACTGGCGTCCCCGGCGCTCCGCCCACTGTCATCACGGGGCGTACGTCCGAAGAACGCTTTGTAAGCCCGACTGAACGCCGCTTCGGATTCATAGCCAATGGCGAAGCCGATTTCGCCGATGCGCGCGTTGTTTTTCGAGAGCATGGTTTTGGCGAGCGTCAGCCGCCATTCGTTCTGATAGCGCAGCGGCGATCGCCCTACCAGCGCCGTGAAGCGATCGCAAAAACTCGACCGCGACATGCCGGCCACTGCAGCCAGAGCGTCGATCCTCCATTGTTGCCCGGGTTTTTCGTGGATGGCGCGCAAGGTGCGAGCGATGCGTTCGTCGGACAGCCCGCCCAGCCAGCCGGAGGCCAGTCCCTGTTGCACCCAGGTGCGCAGGATGCGGATGACCACCAGGTCGATGAGCCGCGAGATCATCAGGGCGCCGCCGGGCTGGGTATCGTTGGCTTCCAGCAGCATGAAGTGCAGGATGCCTTCCGACCAGGGCGCTGCATCGGCCTGGCCGATGTGAATCAGCCAGGGCATGGCGAACAGCATCGCCTGAAAGCTGCCAGCGTCGAACCAGAATCGGCAGATGACCAGTGTGGCGGGGCCGTCCGTTGCTGTGATCGTCACCAGAGACGCGTCGTGGGGCAGCAGCAGAAGGTCGCCCTGTTCGACGCTGATCGTCTGTCGATCGGCGCCCTCGATGCGCAACCGTCCGGTTTGCAACACGCAAACATGAGCGCTTTTTTTATCCAGCGCCAGACGTTCCCCTTGGGCCACGCTGGACGTGTAGACCCGGTCCCCGGTGAGGCGAATCTGCGCCAGCACTTGCGACAGCAGGTCGCCCGCCGCCAACCCTTCCAGCTGCATTTCCGGAAGAATGATCAAGTTTTCCAGTAAATCCGTCATGTCCGTCTGACTGCACCTTCACCTAATCTGAGCGCCGAGATCATAACCCCTCAACCCCGTTGCACCGAAGCGCGCTGTGCGATTTCGGTGTCTGGTCGTTGTGCGCATCATCCCATCAGACAGGACACACCTCATGTTCGGAATCTCCCCGCTCGGCTGGGTTCACACCATCGGCAGCCTGCCCGCCATCCCGCTGGCCGCCTACATGCTCATCAAGCACGGGCGCATCGTGCCACGGTCTCGGGCTGGCCTTGCGTATTTCGTCTTCATGCTGATCGGCGCGTTGACCGTGTTCCTCGTCGCCCATCAGGCCGTCAGTCCGGTGATCGGTGCTGCGACCCTCGTTCTGCTGCTCGCCGGGTATGGCGTCGGCTACGTCGGCGCCTTGGGGCGGGCGCGGGTGTACCTTGAAACGGTTCTGCTGAGCCTGACGGTGTTTCTGCTCATGGTGCCCACCGTGTCCGAGACCTTGCGCCGGGTGCCGGACGGGCATCCTATCGTCACCGATCCTGAGTCGCCGTTGTTGAAGGGCGCGCTGGGGCTGATCGGTGTAACGCTGGTCGTTGGGGTGATCGCGCAGATAATCCACTTGCGTCGGTCCGGCAAACGGCTGGCCCGCGGGGCTTCAGCGGGCTCGACCCAGGCCTCGAAAGCGTGAGAAATCGCTAATCGGCCATGGAGGCGGGCGCGTCGACTCGCCCCGCCTCACGACCTCATCCTTCGCGCAACACGGTGAGCGGGCTGGCATTCAGCGGACGACGAGTACCAAACACGCCCGCGCCGCCCACCAGCAGGGCGCCGATCAGTGGCAGCAATAACAGCCACGCATGCGGTGACCATTCCAGGCTGAACGCGTAGCGGTACAAGACGAAACTCACCAGTTCGCACCCCAGCGCCGCCAACACCCCACTGACCGCGCCCAGCAGGCCGAACTCGATCCGTCGCGCCTTGATCAGCAACGCCCGATTCGCCCCCAGCGCCCTGAGCAGCGCGCCTTGCCGGATGCGTTCGTCCAGCGTGGCCTGCAACCCGGAAAACAGCACCGACAAGCCCGCCGCCAGCACGAACAACAGGACGTACTGTACCGCCAGCGTGACCTGATCGAGGATGCTGCGCAGCTGCTCCAGCAACGCCTCGACCTGCAGGATCGTCACCGCCGGGAAGGCCCGGGAGAGTTCGACGATCTGCTGATCGTGGCCGGGTGCAAGGTAGAAGCTGGTCAGGTACGTGGTCGGCACGTTCTGCAACGTGCCGGGCTGAAAGATCACGAAGAAGTTCGGCTGGAACGTGTCCCAGTTGATGTCCCGCAGGCTGGTGACTTTCACCTCGTGGGTGGCGCCGCCGATGACGAAGCTCAGGGTGTCGCCGAGTTTCATGTTCAGACTCTTGGCCAGCCGGGTCTCCACCGAGACGCCCGCAACGGCGTCGGCAGCGGGCAGTTGCTCGCCCCACCATTGACCTTCCGTGATGCTATTGCCCTCCGGCAGCTGGGCTGACCAGGTCAGGTTGAGGTCGCGTTGGGTGGCGTTCTCGCCTCGGGAATCCTTGGTCACGAACTTGCTCACCGGCTCGCCGTTGATGCTCATCAGACGTCCCGGAATCATCGGGTAGAGCGGCGCGCTGTGGGTCGACAGCTGGCTCATGCGTTGGGCGAAGTGGTCGCGCTCGGTGGGCACGATGTTCAGCGCGAAATAATTCGGCGCGTCCTTCGGCAGCTGGTTCTGCCACGTGTCGAGCAGCTCGCCGCGCAGCAATGCGATCAGGCCCATGGACAGCAAGATCAGGCCGAACGCGAGGGATTGCCCGGCGGCGGCCATCGGGTGACGCAGCAGCTGACCCAGCCCCAATCGCCAGGGTAATGAGGCGTTGGCCAGCAATCGGCGCAGGCTTTGCAGCGCCAGCAACATCACGCCGCCCAGGATCGCCGCTGCGATGAGGCCACCGCCGAGCAGGGCGAAGGTCAGCAGCAGATCCAGGCTCAAACGCCACATGATCAGGCCCAGCGCCAGCAATGCCGCGCCGTAGACCAGCCAAGTGCTGGCGGGCATCGGCAGCATGTCGCGACGCAAGACCCGCAGCGGCGGCACACGACCCAACGCGGCGAGCGGCGGCAAGGCAAACCCGGCCAAGGCGATCAAGCCGGTGCTGATCCCCGCCAGCGCGGGTAGCCAGCCGCCGGGCGGGACTTGCGCGGGCAGCAGGTTTTCCAGCAAGTGAAAAAGCCCCAATTGGGCAAACCAGCCGAGCAGGGCGCCGGACATGCTGGCGACGATCCCCAACATCGCCAGTTGCAGACTGAACAACACCAGCGCTTCGTTGCGCGACAGGCCCAGGCAGCGCAACAGCGCACTGGCGTCGAATCGCCGAACCGCAAAGCGCGCCGCCGACAACGCCACCGCAACCCCGGCCAGCAGCACGGCGACCAGACTGGCCATGTTCAGGTAGCGCTCGGCCTTGCCCAGCGCACCGCCGATCTGCTGATTGCCGTCGCGGGCGTCGTCGATTTTCTGATTCGCTGCCAGGTCAGGTTCGATGGCCTTGCGGTAAGCCGCCAGCGTCTCGGGCGTGCCGCGCCACAGGTCGCGGAAGTTGACCCGGCTACCCGGCTGCACGACCTTCGTCGCTTCCAGGTCGGCCATATTGATCATGACCCGGGGCGTCAAGCTGTAGAAATTACCGGCACGGTCGGGCTCGTAGGTCAGCACGCGGGTGAGTTTCAGCGTCGTGGAGCCGACGTCGATGCTGTCGCCGACCTTGAGGTTCAGCGCTACTAGAATGCGCGCTTCCGCCCAGGCCTCGCCGGGTTGCGGTTCGCCGCCGCTGACTTCGGGTTCATACGGCGCGGCGGCGCTTTTCAGCTCGCCGCGCAGCGGATACGCCCCGTCCACCGCCTTGACGCTCGCCAGCTGGATGCCGTTGTCGGTGGCGATCACGCTGGAAAAGATCACGATCTGCGAATGGTCGAGCTTGAGAGCGGTGCCAGCCTCGACCTGCTCCGGTTTGGCGGGGGTCGAGCCGCTGAGAATCAGGTCTGCGCCAAGAAATTCGGTGGCCCGCAGCAGCATCGCACTGTTCAGCCGCGAGCCGAAGTAGCCGATGGCGGTGCTGGCGGCAACCGCGATCACCAACGCGAAGAACAGCACCCGCAGCTCCCCGGCGCGGGCGTCGCGCAGGAGCTGGCGGGCGGCGAGGCTCAACAGACGGGTAAAGGGCAGGCGTGCCATCAAGGCTCCAGGGGGGCGACCTGTCGGCCACCTTCAAGACGGATCAGGCGCCGGCAGCGATGGGCCAGGCGTTCATCGTGGGTGACCAGCACCAGTGTGGTATTGCGTTCCTGGTTCAGTTCGAACAGCAGGTCGCTGATGCGCTCGCCGGTGTGGCTGTCGAGGTTGCCGGTGGGTTCGTCGGCGAACAGCACGTCAGGATCGGCGGCGAAGGCGCGGGCGATGGCCACGCGTTGCTGTTCACCACCGGACAGCTGTTTGGGGGTGTGGGTCAGGCGCTGCCCCAGGCCGACCCGGTCCAGCAGATGCCGTGCCCGTTCGCGGGCGTCTTTGCGGCCTTCCAGCTCCATCGGCAGCATGACGTTTTCCAGGGCGTTGAGGCTGTCCAGCAATTGGAAGGACTGAAACACGAACCCGACGTGCTCGGCGCGGACCCTGGCACGCTGGTCCTCGTCCAGCTCACTGAGGTTACGACCCGATAACGTGACGGCGCCGGCGCTGGGCAGGTCGAGACCGGCGAGCAGGCCGAGGAGGGTGGATTTGCCGGAACCGGACGCCCCGACGATGGCCAGGGTATCGCCCTTGTTTAGTTCCAGGGAGAGTTCGTGCAGGATGGTCAAGTCACCTTCGGTGCTTGGGACCACTTTGCTGAGGTTCCGAGCACTGAGAATACTTTCGCTCATGGAGAATCCGATGCGTGCGTGGTTTTTAAGTGCTGGCCTGGGTTTGCTGCTGTTGTCTCAAGGAGCCATGGCAGGCACGGTGCTGATCGTGGGGGATAGTATCAGCGCGGCTTTCGGCCTGGATACCCGTGTGGGGTGGGTCAGCCTGCTGGAAAAGCGCCTGGCAGAGCAGGGCTTCAAGGATAAGGTGGTGAACGCGTCGGTCAGTGGCGACACCAGTGCCGGTGGCCAGGCCCGGCTGCCGGCATTGCTGGCCGAGCATAAGCCGGCGCTGGTGATCCTCGAACTGGGCGGCAATGACGGCCTGCGAGGACAGCCGCCCGCTCAATTGCAACAAAACCTTACTGACATGGTGCGCCAGTCCCAGAAAGCCGGGGCTAAAGTGCTGCTGTTGGGCATGAAAATCCCGCCGAACTACGGCGGGCGCTACACGACAGCCTTTGCTGCGGTGTACCCGAAAGTGGCCCAGGAAACGGACGCTGCGCTGGTGTCCTTCATGTTGGAGGGCGTCGGCGGCGTGCCGTCCATGACCCAGGCGGATGGGCTGCACCCCAACGCGGACGCCCAGCCTTTCTTGCTGGAAAACGTGTGGCCGACGCTCAAACCGTTGCTCTGACCTTTGGGCAGAACGGCCGCTGCCGGGCGGGCCTCAATAGGGCCATGTCGACGCCAGCAGCCGTTCGCAGAACCCGCCTGCGAGCAGCCGATGGTCGTGAAACGACAGCACGTCGGCGTTGACCGTGCCGACCGTGCTGGGGCGGCGGTGCAATTGCCCTTCGGCCAGCGCATGCAGGAATTTGATCTTGAAACCCGGTTCGCGGGGGAAGGCACTGAGTACGCTCGCCAGGACGCCGGGGCACAGCGCCGGACCGTGGGTGCCCAGCAGGTCGGTTTCCACGGCCGCCGCGAGCAGCGCCGTCAACGCTGGCTTGTGCTGGGGAATGCCAGGCGTGGTGTGCAGAGCGATGGCGTCCCAGACCTGCGCGATGTCATCGCGGGAGCGGCCATAGCCGTGTAGAAACTGGGCAGCGGCGTTGGCACTGTCGACCTCGAAACGTTGTTGCGAGTGTCGATAGAGGGTCGTGATGCCGATGCGCAGGAATAATGCGCTGACGTACAGCAAGTCGGGTTCGAACCCCAGTTCGCGGCCTTGACCGATCAGGCTGGCGAACACGAACGTGCGCCGGGCGGCGTCGAACATCAAGTCGGACTGGGTCGCGCGCATCAACTCGGCCGCCGCGCGGGCCATCGCGCTGTCGGGGATCGAGATTCCTGCAACGTATCGGGTGGTCACGTGCGTCCCTCGCAACGAACCGTGCCTCGGCTTCTGCGAACCCTAACCTGCGTGCACGCTTACGTCCTTGGGCCTGTCCTTAAACGTCCTGAACCTGTCTGGCGCCGGTCATCGACGCTGATGCTTTATTAACCCTTCAGAACATTTAATACCCCGAGAAGGACTTTAAGGCGGTGCCGACCCAGACTCCAGAACCGACCCCTGCGATCTGGAGAGCCCGGAATGAATGCAATCGACTCGACCTTGTACAACGCGTTGCTGGCGTCATTGCGTGCATTGCCCGATGGCGAGCAACGGCTGCTTGAGCAAGTCGTACGCGAGATCACCTCCCGGGCGGCTTCGGGCGCGGACCCACTCCAGACCGAATCCCCGCCCGAGCGCGTGGCGTTGTCTCCCTGGCAGGAGCGGCGGGCCAAGGATCTGATGGCCAGCCAAATGGACAAAGGCCTGTCGATCGCCCGGATCGCCAGCGAGTGTTCGCTGTCACGCAGTCATTTTTCCCGGGCGTTCAAGAAAAACACCGGCGTGTCGCCAAGGGACTGGTTCCTGCAGATGCGCCTGGACCGGGCGCGGGCATTGTTGAGTGAGTCGGCGTTGACCATCTCCCAGATCAGCCTGGATTGCGGCTTCGCCGATCAGTCGCATTTCACCCGGGTTTTCACTCGGGTGATGGGCATCACGCCGTTCAACTGGCGCCGGGCCAATGGGCAGGTGTTGGCGTGCGCCGGTTGAGGCCATCCGGTCGCTTCGACAGGCGGGTCCGTTTCTGCTGAACAGGGAGCGAGACAGCAGGGTGAAAAGCACAGGCGTTCAAGTCGGCACGGGCTTTGCCTGATATATGAATGCCTGATTCGCCGGGGGTTGCCCGCGCGTCCTTTTCATTACGTCCATTTCGGAAACCGATCCATGAATCGCAACGACCTGCGCCGCGTCGACATGAACCTGCTGGTCATCTTCGAGGCACTGATGTTCGAACGGAACCTGACGCGGGTCGCCGAGAAGCTCTTCATGGGCCAGCCCGCCATCAGCGCCGCGCTGGCTCGCCTGCGCGATCTGTTCGACGACCCCCTGCTGCTGCGTAACGGACGGGCCATGGAACCCACTGCCCGGGCGCTGGACATCCTCAAGGAGCTGCAACCGGCGCTGGACACCATTTCCGGCGCCGTGAGCCGGGCCAAGGAATTCGATCCGGCGACCAGCAGCGATGTGTTTCGGATCGGCTTGTCAGACGACGCGGAATTCGGGCTGTTCCCGCCGCTGTTGTCACGTTTGAGGGACGAGGCTCCGGGCATCATCGTCGTGGTGCGCCGCGCCAACTACCTGCTGATGCCCGCGCTGCTGGCGTCGGGCGAGATTTCGGTGGGCATCAGCTACACCACCGAATTACCGGCGAACGCCAAACGCAAGAAACTCCGGGACATCGGCTGCAAGGTACTGCGAGGGGACAAGCGCCCGGAGCCCTTGACCCTGGACGATTACTGCGCACGTCCGCACACGATGGTGTCGTTTTCCGGTGACCTGAGCGGCAACATTGACCTCGATCTGGCCAAGGTCGGGCGGGCGAGAAAGGTGGTGGTCGCCGTGCCGCAATTCAGCGGGCTGCGTGCCTTGCTGGCCGGGACCGAGCTGATCGCGACCGTTCCGGATTACGCAGCGTGTGCGCTGGTTGAAGGCTGCGCTTTGCGGGCTGAAGACCCGCCGTTCCCCATCGAACCCGCCGAGTTGTCGATGGTCTGGAGCGGCGTGCACGACAACGACCCTGCCGAACGCTGGCTCCGCGCGCGCATCACCGAATTCATGTCCCAGGAAACTCGACCCATGCCGTAAGCGCGGCAACAGGCGGCACGGTTCAAGGGTTTGCCAGAGGGACGACGGCCGCGATGGCGGTGTGTCAGACCGCACATCAGCAATTGTTCCACCGCTATCGCGGCCGTCGTGCCTCCGGCGGCTCCTACACATTTCGCAGCGTCTGGGCGTCATGCGACCAATTCAAGCGCCTATGGCGTCCGGGCGTCATGCGACCGATTCACAAAACTGCCGCCAACCTGCGTTCCCGCTGAATGAACATAATCCCTGTAGGAGCCGCCGGAGGCACGACGGCCGCGATGGCGGTGTGTCAGACCGCACTTCAGCAATTGTTCCACCGCTATCGCGGCCGTCGTGCCTCCGGCGGCTCCTACATATTTCGCAGCGTCCAGGCGTCATGCGACCGATTCACGCCGCTGTGGCGTCCGAATGGTGTGCGACCGATCAACACAATTGCCGCCAACCTGCGTTCCCGCTGAATGAACACAATCTCTGTAGGAGCCGCCGGAGGAACGACGGCCGCGATGGCGGTGTGTCAGACCGCACTTCAGCAATTGTTCCACCGCTATCGCGGCCGTCGTGCCTCCGGCGGCTCGTACACATACCGCAGCGTCCAGGCGTCATGCGACCGATTCACGCCACTGTGGCGTCCAGGCATCGAGCGACCATTTCACACAATTGCCGCCAACCTGCGTTCCCGCTGAATAAATGCCGGCCGAGGGATCACTCCTCCTCAATCCGAATCACCTCATCCGTGACCTCTTCCAGTTGCCGCACGACCTGATAGATGTGTGCCACGGCCAGCAGCGTCGGGCGGGGGATGTGTTTGCCGGGTTTGACCTTGTACAGCGTGCGCGCCAGCCAGATGCTTTGCACCACCGGAATCCCGGCCTTTTTTGCCCGTGCGATCAGGGCCAGGGCGTCGTCGTCTTCGCCTTTGCAGTGAATCAGCGGCAATGGCGTTTGCCCCGGTCGGTAATACAGCGCGACGGCGTAGTGGGTCGGGTTGACCACCAGCATGTCGGCGTCTTCCACTGGCTTCGGTGGCGCGGTCGGCGCCTGGTTCAGCAGTTCGTGGGCCAGTTGCCGGCGGTGGCCTTTGACGTGGGGGTCGCCCTCGGACTGTTTGTATTCCTTCTTGATGTCCTCATGGCTCATGCGCAGCTTTTTCGCGTGGAAGTACTTCTGCAACGCGAAGTCGACGACGCCGATCACTACCAGCAGTCCAAGGGTTGCCCGAAGGATGTGGCGAAACAGCTGCAGCAGCGCGTGCCAATAGGTCGTGAGGTCGGTGTTGGACAGCAGAATCAGTGCCCCCAGTGACGGCTTGACCACCGCATACAGCGTTGCCGCAATCGCCACCGCCTTGAGGATGCTCAGCAGCAAGGTCGTGAGGCTTTGCGCCGAAAACATCTGTTTGGCGTGGGCAAACGGGTTGAGCTTGTTGAGGTCGATCTTCAACGCCTTGGGCGCGAACAGAAAGCCGATCTGCATCCAGCTGCCGACCAGGCGCATCAACACCGCAATGCCGACGCTGCTGAGAATGAAGCCCACCAGCACTGACCCGCCTTCGCTGGCCACCTGTTCGAGAGTGTGCATGTACGGCTTGCCGATCCCCTGAAATGCCAGCGACAGCAGATGCAGCAGCCGCGCCACGCTTTCATCGGCCAAGCCCAGCGTTACCTCGCTGACGACCAGCAGGACCAACAATTTGCTCAGGTCCTGACTCTGTCCGACCTGGCCTTTCTCCCGCGCATCGCGCAGTTGTTTGGGCGTGGCTTTTTCGGTTTTTTCGCTCATGGCACCGCCACCAGGTGTGTCAACAGATGCTTGAGCTCCGCCAGTTGCAGAATCTGGCCGTTGCCCAGTTCCAGCAGGGTCGGCAGGTAGATCAGCAGAAAGGCGATCCCGGCCATGCTCTTCGCCGGCATCGCCAGAATCGACACGTTGAGCTGCTGCGCGTACAGGCCGATGATCGCCAGCGCCGCTTCGATCAGCAGCAACAGGCCTATGAAGGGCGCGGCGTAGAGCATCATGTGTTGCAGGGTCTGGTTGAGCTGTTCGAGGAACAGGTCCAGGCCCTCGACGGTCATGCCCGGCAGCCACGCAGTGGGCGGCCAGACCTGGTAGCTGTCCCAGATCACTTGGGTGATCAGCGACAGGCCGCCCGACAGGATCACCAGCATGATCAGGGTTTCCTGAAACAGCTCGCCCAGCGGGGTCGCGTCAGGCCCGAGAGCCGGGTTCAACTGGCCGCCACTCAAGGCGCCGCGCTGACTGTCGAGCAGAGCGCCGACCGAGGCGAACATCCAGAACGGCGCGTACAGCAGCAGGCCGAGCAGGGTGCCCAACACCGCCTCTTTGAGCAGCAGCGCGGCAATGGAAAACCAGTCGTTTTCCAGGGACGACAACGCGCGACTGATGGCCGGGGCGGGGACCATCGACACCACCAGCACCACGGCGTAGCGCAGCGGGCCCTTGAGGTATTTGAAGCAGAACGCCGGGACCAGAATCATGCACGGCAGCAGTCGCGCGGCCGCCAGGCCCATGCCCAGCATCAGTTCGAACAGCCCCTGCGCGTCGAAGGGCATCTAATGCATGCCTCCGGAGCGGGCGATCAGGTCGAATGACATGTTGATGAACTGAATCAGCTCGACGCCGATCCAGCGCCCGGTCATGGCCAGGGTCAGGCCCACCGCCGCCAGTTTGATGCCGAAGGGCAGGGTCTGGTCCTGGATCTGCATCAACGCCTGCACCAGCGACGTGATTACCCCCACCAGCACTGCGACCCCCAGGGGCGGCGCGGTGAGGATCACCACCAGAAACATGCCTTGTTTGAACAACGCCAACGCTTCCATCGCCGCCTCACATATACGAATAGAAAAGGCTGTCGAGCAGGCGGGTCCAGCCTTGCACCAGCACGAACAACAACAGTTTCAGCGGCAGGGAAATGGTCATCGGCGAGACCATCTGCATGCCCAGGGCCAGCAGCAGATTGGAGACGATCAGGTCAATGACGATGAACGGGATGTAGATCAGAAAGCCAATCTGAAACCCGGCCTGCAACTCCGAGAGCACGAAGGCCGGGACCGCCAGCAGCAGGTCGTTTTTGGTGGCCTGGTCGGCCATGTCCTTGGGCCACATGCGCTGGGTGTTGTCCAGCAAGTGGGCGCTGACGTCGGGGTCGGTGTTGCGGGTCATGAAGCGTTGCAACGGCTCGATGACCGTGCTGGCGCTGGCTTGCAGTTTTTCGGTGCTGCCCATTTCCAGCGGGTGTTCGTGAATCCGCTGCTGAATGTCGTGGGCCACCGGGGCCATGACGAACATTGTGGCCGCCAGCGCGATGCCGTACATGGCCATGTTGGGTGGCACCTGCTGCACGCCGATGGCGTTGCGGGTGATCAGCAGGGTCATGGCGATCTTCAAGAACGCCGTGCAGACGATCAGCAGAAACGGGATCAGTGACAACGCGCCGAGAAACAGCGCCAGCATGACCGGGTTCATCCCGTCCATGATCATGCGGGCGACGCCATGCGGGTGATTTGCAGACCGAGGCGACCGTCGACGTCCACCAATTCGCCTTCCGCCACCACCCGGTCGCCATGGCACAGGGTGGCATGGCCAGGGGCGACGCCGCTGACTTCCAGCACGGTGCCGGCCGCGATGTGCCGCAGGTCGCCAAGGGTCAGCGCCAAGTGGCCGCAGCGCAGGGTCAGGGCGATGGGCAATTGGTCGAGGGGGTCGAGGGTGTCGATGGGATCAGGGGCAAGGGTGTCGGCTGGGGGCGCGTCGTCGGCCGCTTCGGTCGGGTCGGCAGCGGGGTCGGCCCAGTCGTCTGCGGCAGGGCGTTCGTCAGAGGCCTGCCTGTCGTCGGCATAGGCGTGCTCAGCCTCGGGCGAGGCATCCTGATCCTCGTCGGTCAGGGGCTCCAGCTCTTCGTCGTAAAGCGCTTCATTGGCCATGTTCCAGGTTTTCCTCGTGGCTGAGCCGTACATACAGCTGGCGTTCGTGGCGGTCGGTCTGCACGGCCCATTGCCGTCCGCCCAGTGGCAGGTGGCCTTGGCCTTCGCTGTCGAAATGGCTGAGTGTTGGCAGCAACACATCACCGGGTTGCAGTGACTGAAGCTGCGCAAGGCTCAAGGACAGTTCGCCCAGGGTCAGCGGCTGATGAACCGGCCATTGCGCGTCCAGGCTCTGCCGAGTCCGCTGCCAGTCAGCACCTTGCAGCCAGCGCAGCAGCACATCGGCTTCGGCGCGGAGCAGCCCGTTCAGGGATTGCTCGCCCAATTGCAGCTGAATCCGACAGGTCACGGCAGTCGTTGGCCATGCAGTGTCAATGCTGAGTGGCGCGAGGGGCGAAAGCAGTTCCGCGATCACCGGACTGAATCGCTGATTGAGCACCTCCCAGTACCAGGGCTGTGCCTCACCGGCGAGGCTGACCGGCAACTCACCGAGCAAGCTGAGCAGGGCTTCGGCGTCGCTCAGCCCGAACACGCCGAGGGCGCTGGTGAATCGGTCGAGTGGCGGTACCGCAGTCGTGTCTCCGGTCAGGGGGCGCAACGTGAGCGTGCCCGGCATGCCCTGGGCGCTGAAGGCCAGGGTGGCCCCGGCGCCCAACGCGCGGCTGAAGTGTGCGACAGCGGCCGGGATCGGGCGGAAGGTCAGGGCGTTCATGCAGGGAGGTCCTCGTGGAATGACAGGTCGACGTCGTGGCCCAAGGCCTCGGCCAGCGCGGTTTCGCAGGCACGTTGATGGGGCTGAACGCGCTTGAGCACGCCGCGGCGTGCGAAGCCGAGTTCGACGCTCCATTGATTGTCACGCTTGCTGGCGTTGACCTGGACCTTGCCGAGATTCGGCATCAGCAGGGTAACGTTGAAAGGGCCGTCGGGTTGAGCGGGGAGGCGCGCGGCCAGTTCGCCGATCAGCTGGGTCGGCACGCCATCGCTGGGAGGTAAAAGGCTGAAACCGCTGCCGCCGTAGCCAGACTGATCGGGTTCTTCGCTGACCGGCGCCACCAGCAGCTGCGAAAAAAACAGCCCGTCGGCGTTCAGCGCCTCGTTGGGGGTGGGTTGCGGCCATGCTGCAGTGGAGCGACCGAGTTCGGTTCGACGTGCGCCACCGGGCGCGAGCCGTTGGCTCAGCGAGGGCGATTCAGCTGGCGTCGGACGCTGCATGGGTGGCGTGACCGGGCGAGGCGGGGATTTGATCGGTGCGTTCATGGGGCTCAACCTTGTTGTCGAATCAGCTTTGTTCGTTGACCGCTTCGGCGAGGCAGGCGAGCTTTTCCACCGCTCGCTGGGCAGCCTTCGCGGCTGTCATCGCTTCGGCAATTCGCTGGCGCTGGTCGTCGATCCCGAGTTTTTGCCGCGCCACGTCCTGACGGATATAGGCCAAGCGATCGAGCATGCGGTGTTCCTTTTCATGCCACCGGTCGAGGTCGTTCAGCGCCATGGTTTTGTTGAGGTTCACGTCGCTCAGCATCTGACGCCGCTCCCGCTGATTGACCCGTTCCTGACTCAGGGCATCACGAGTTTCCTGCAGATGCAGCTGCATCGTTTCCAACGCCTGCTGCGCCTGACGCTGCGCCCGTTCGGCACTGGCCTGACGATGCTGACGCAACGGTGTCAACACCCCGATCACCTGCTCCATGGAGAGGCGTTGCGGATCGATTTCAAGTTCTTCTTCCATCGCGCAATCCCTTCTCGGTTGCCGCTCAATCCGTAGGAGTGAGCTTGCTCACGAACGGGCCAGTACGGGCGACGCCTCTTCATCGCCTGTCGCTTGGCATTCGTGAGCACGCTCACTCCCAGACATTTCATTCCATAGGCAGCGCCGTACTCACTCCGGCAACTGCGACGTCAGTTGCATCAACGCCTCCAGTGTCTGTTGCAACGGCACCGGTTCGCGCAGGTCCTGCCGCAGAAACGCGTTGATCGGTTCGTTGAGCTGCACGGCGCAGTCGGTGACCGGGTCGCCGCCGGGTTGGTATTCACCCAGGCGCAGGAGCATTTCCACCTGTTTGTAGGCTGCCATCAGCCGCCGCAGGCGGTTGTTGGCCTGTTGATGGGCGCGGTCGGTGACGTTACTCAGGATCCGGCTGATGCTGGCCTGCACGTCGATAGCGGGGTAGTGGCCGCGCTCGGCGAGTTTGCGCGACAGCACGATGTGACCGTCCAGCAGCGAACGCACTTCGTCGGCCACCGGATCGTTCATCGAATCCTGCTCGATCAGCACCGTGTACAGCGCGGTGATCGACCCCTGTTCGCTCATCCCGGCCCGTTCCACCAGACGCGGCAACAGGGTGTATACCGACGGCGGCAGACCGCCGCGTCCCAAGGGCTCGCCCGCTGCAATGCCGATCTCCCGCTGGGCCCGGGCGAAGCGGGTCAGCGAGTCCAGCAGCAACAGCACCTTCATGCCGCGCTCGCGGTAGGCCTCGGCGATGGCCGTGGCAGTGAAGGCCGCACGGGCGCGCTCCATGCTCGAGCGGTCCGACGTGGCGCACACCAGCACCGACCGGCTGCGCAGGGTCGCGTCCAGTTCGTGGTCAAGAAATTCCCGCAGCTCGCGACCCCGTTCTCCGATCAAACCGAAGACGATCACGTCGCAATCCATGTTGCGCGCCAATTCGGCCATCAATGTGGTCTTGCCACAGCCTGCGCCAGCGAATAACCCGACACGCTGGCCTTCGCCGAGCAGAATGGCGCTGTCGATGGCCCGCACCCCGGTGGGCAGCGCGCGGCTGATGCGCGGGCGTTGCGTCGGCGGCAATGCATCGGCGATCACCGGCAGCGTGACCCGCCGATCACCGGGGCCAGCGAACGCCCCCAATGAATCCTCCAGCAACGGCCGTCCAAACCCGTCGAGCACGCTACCGAGCAGGCTGTCGTCGACGCCGATGCGGTGGGCCATGCCGAGGGGCCGGATGTGGGCCCCCACCTGAACCCCGTCCGGCGTCCCGAGGGCGCTGAGCAACGTGCAGTCGCGGGTGAAACCGACGATTTCCGCGAGCATGGTGCTGCCATCGGCCTTGCTGACTTCGCACAGGTCGCCGACTTTCGCCGCCGGAATCTGGCACTCCAGCAGAATCCCGCTGACCGCGCTCACGCGCCCGCTGACCTGCACAGCGGAAAATCCGCTCAGGCGCCGGGCGTGGCCGGTTTTCCACTGATCGAGTGCGGCGTTCACCAGTTCACCTCGTAATGGCGCTCACCGTCGAACTGGATGCGGTTGTCGTCGATGCGGGTCAGGCGCAGACCCGCCAGCTCATCGCCGACGTACAGCCGGTGCCCGTCCGCCGTGACCAGATGCGCGTGCGGCCCGGACATGATCTGCACGATGGTGAAGGGCAGACCGTTGCTGGATGTGGTGACGTTATCGATCACTCCAATCGGCGCGTCGTAGCGGTCCTTGAAACGTTGCAGCATGCGTTGATACACCAACTGCGATTCGGCTTTCAGGTTGCCGCTCAACACCAGGCCTTCCGGCGTCTGTTGCACGTCCACACCACTGAGCAAGCGGTCGCTGAGCATGGTGTTGAGCTGCCGCCGAGTGTCGTCGACATTGGCCAGGCGGATGCGTTTGGCGGCGGGTTCGACAGCCGGTTTCGCCCGCGAGGTCGAGGGTTTTGCGGGTTGAGCCATCGCCACCGCGGCCACGGCCTCCGGGCCGCTGCTGCGGGTCAGGCTCCAGGCGCTGCCAGCAATGCCGAGCATCACGCCGATGATCACCCCCGTGGTGCGATTCAATAGCCGCGAGCGCGACTCGACCTTTTCCAGCGGCGGGGTGCCGGCGCGGGATTCCTGCGTCGCTTCGGCTGGCTCGACCGAGGGCGTTTCCGCTGCAGGTTCGACCCTGGGCTGAGGGACGACGACTGGCACCGACGGCCACGCATCTTCTGCCGCCGATACGCACAGCCACACCGAACCGAGGACGAATGCGGTGTTCGGGATCAATTCGGCGGTGGCGTGACGGTGACCCTCCTGATCGCCGATCTGCCCCTCGGCAGCGTTGAGCACGAAGGCTTCGCCCTGACGCTCCAGGCGGCAGTGCACCTGCTCGACCCCCGGGTCGTGCAACGCCAAATCCTGCCCCTCATCGGCGCCGATCACCCATTGCTCACCCACCAGGGGCAATGCAGCGCCCTGGTGCAGGCCGGTCAACACCCGTAATTCAAACATGCGACGCTCTCCAGCCACTCACGCGGCGTACTCGTTATCCAGCGCTTCCAGGTCTTCTTCGAGGTCGAAGCGGCCAAGGACCTTGACCTGCGCCGCGTTGCTGATTTCGGCGAACGACAGCACCGGCACGTGATAGAACTCTTCCTGCAACAGCGTGCGCAGCGGGCTGCGCAGGTCTTGCGCCACCAACAGCACCGCACGCTCGGCAGTCCGGACCGGGAAGGCGATGTGCAGCTGCTGCACCAGCAACTGACTGGTCTCGTTGTCCAGCGCAAAGAAGGTTTCGGTCTGGGTCTGGCGCAGGCCGTCGCGCAAAATGCCTTCGCTTTCCGGGGTCAGTACCCACACCAGCAGGCCCTCGGCGCCGCAGTATTGGTGGTAGATCTGCGACTTCAGCGCAATGCGCACGTAATCGGCGAGGACCGTGACTTCCCGTTCGTGCTGGCCGTGTTCGATGAGGGTTTCGGCGATGACCCGGACGGCGCGCAGGGGCACGCACTCCGAGGCCAGGCGCTGCAACACGGCCGAAAAACGTGCCAGCGGCAATACCCGCTGCATCTCTTGGGCAAGTTCCGGCTGTTCGCTTTCCAGCCAGCCGAGGATCGCCTTGGTTTCCTGCAGGCCAATGAACTGCGGACCGCAGGACTGTAGGGCGCGCTCCATGCGTTCGATGATCAGGGTCATGGCGTCCACCCGTTCGACATCATGGTTCTGCAACTGCGGATCGTCAGCAGGCAGCCACAGCCACTGGCCCTCCTGGCGCTCGACGCTGCCGTACACCCCGACCTCCGGGGATTCCTCGACCAGGCGCGCATCCACGGCCACATGGCTTTGGGTGAAGGTGGCCTTGAGCAGCGGCACCTCATACACCGAAAAACGGAATTCGTCCGGAGGCAGGTGTTCGGCCTGTTCGATGATGAACGAAGGCAGGGTCAGGCCGTATTGCACCACCAGCCGGTTGCGCCGCTGGCGAATCTCGCTGACCAGCGCTTCCACCTGCGCCGGGTTCTGGCTGGGGTGAAATTGCAGGACGAACTGGCGGCTGGGCGAGAACGTGCGCAGGTCTTCGCGGCCATTCATCTCGGGGGCGACGGCCACCGCCTGCGCTTGCTCGGCCTGGGGTTTGGCGCGGTGCAATTGCAGCAGGCCGCCGGTGCCGCAGATGATCGAGATGACGATGAACACGGCAGTGGGCATCCCTGGCAGCGCGGCAAAACCGAGCATGGCCACGGCAGCGATGATCCACGCCTTGGGCTGACTGGTGATCTGTTCGGCGATCTGCCGACCGATGTTGGCTTCGGCCCGCTCTTCGTCGGGCACGCGGGTAATGATCATGCCGCAGGTGACCGAAATCAGCAGCGCCGGGATCTGTGCGATCAGGCCGTCACCGATGGTCAACACGGTGTAGACCTGCAGAGCGTCGCCCGCCGCCATGTTGTGCTGGACCACGCCGATGGCGATGCCGCCGATCATGTTGATGGCGACGATGATCAGGCTGGCGATGGCGTCGCCGTTGACGAACTTCATGGCGCCGTCCATCGCCCCGAACAGCTGACTCTCCTTGCCCAGTTCCGCCCGGCGGCGTCGCGCTTCATGGACGCTGATCAGGTTGGCGCGCAGGTCGCTGTCGATCGACATCTGCTTGCCCGGCATCGCATCGAGGGTAAACCGCGCGCCGACTTCCGCGACCCGTTCCGAGCCCTTGGTGATCACCAGAAAGTTGACCACGGTGAGGATCAGGAAGATCACCATGCCCACCGCCAGGTTACCGCCGACCACGAACTGGCCGAAGGCTTCGACGATATGCCCGGCGTCCTGATTGAGCAGGATCAGCCGCGTGGTGGAAATGGACAACGCCAGGCGGAACATCGTCGTCAGCAACAGGACCGCGGGGAAGGTGGAGAACGCCAGCGGCCGGGGCAGGTGCATGGCCAGCATGATCAATAGGCAGGAGATGCAGATGTTGATGGCAATCAGCACATCCACCAGGCCGGTGGGCAGTGGGGTGATCATCATGAACACGATGGCGATGACCACGAAGGCCCCGACGATTTCCGAACGGCGCATGGCCGCGAGGGCGATCTGGTTGAGCAGGTTGATGACACGGTCCATCAGGCGAGGCCCCCTGGCTGCGGATTCTGTTCCAGCCGAGTCAACTCGGCCATGAGGATGAGCAGGTTGCCCAAGGCGTTCTGGCGGCTTTTCATGTCGCGCCACAGGAGAATCGGCAACTGCTGCAGCATCGGCCGCAATCCGTTGAGGAAGGCGAGCTGATGCCTGAGCTGTTTGCCGCCGATGTGTTGGGTCAGTTGCAGGGTTTCATTGAGGCTCATGCCCTTGGCCGACAGCGCCAGCAGGTGTTTGAGGAAGGCGGCGGAATCCACTTGCACACCGGGGTTTTTGTTGCGCATGCGGCCCAGCAGGTGTTCGCAACTTTGCAGCAGGGTTGCGACGTGACGCGCGGTGTTCAGGCCGTGCATCAAGGTGCGCAGCTGCTGGGGTGAGGTAGAAGGCGTAAGTGCGGAAAGGTCGTCGGCAATGGCGCTGCGCATGTCACGCAGGTTGAGTTCGAACTCGCCCGCTTGTTCCTGTTCATCGAGCAATGCATCGATCAACCCGGTGATGTTCGGCTGGCCGGACACCGCCACGCCGTAGAGCTTACGCAGCGCGCCCCGTCGTTTGTTGTCGATACCGGGACGGGCAAACGCCTTCGCGCTATTAATGCCTGCCCGAGTCCGTTGGCCGTATTGACGCCGCAGTAGCTTCAGCTGCTGAGTCAGGACCACGTGCTCACCGCTGGCGCCGTCCGCCTGTGCCTGCTTGCGCGCGGCCTGCAGCACCACGTGGGCCTGGGCCGGATCGCCTTCGGCGAAATCGAGTATCTGCTCCAGGCTCGCGGCACGCTCCTTCTGCAACTGTTTGCGCATCTTGCGGGCGGCGTCGTCGAGTCCTGAATCCTGACTGCCCATCAACAGCTGATACAGCTCCCCCAGTTTCGCGGCCCGGGACTGCAACGCGTTGCTGCTGGCCAGCAACTCGCGTTGCCCGAGGCTACGGCTCTGTTGCACCAGCGCCGACGCGAAGCGCGCCATCTGTTGCGGCGACGTGCCGGTCAGATTCGGCGTATTGGTGCGCACGGGCGTGGTGACCGTCGCCGTGTTCTTCGCAGCGACTGGCTCAGGGCTGTGCAACGCTTGGGGAGCGATGGGGGCGGAGATCTTCATAGGACGATTCTGAGCGGGGTCATGCGCTCTGAGTGGGCCGTTCGGAGAGAACGGTTCCATCGATCATGCTCGGGGGGAATCTGTGCCAAATCCCGTTCGAGATTCAGCGTGGTCGCGCAAGATTTTGCACGGATCGTTTCGGCGCTGAATTTATTACTGTTTAAAAACAATGAGATAGGCGTTTTTTAAGACTGGCACGCCTATCGCTATAGGGCTAATACACTTCAAACAAGGAAGAGCCCTGATGTTTCCAAGCCTCGCACTCCTCGACATCGAACCGAAATCCCGCCACGCATCGATCTCCGGCATTCGCCAGTTGACCAGCGATCAGATCAAGATGATTCGTGCGTTCATTCAGAAGCGGGTGATGAATCCGGACGACGTCGACGACATCTTGCAATGCACCTTTCTCGAAGCGCTGCGCAGCGAACACAAGTTTCAAAACGCGAGCAAACCGCAGACGTGGTTATGCGGCATCGCCCTGAACCTCATCCGCAATCACTTTCGCAAAATGTACCGTCAGCCGTATCAGGAAAGCTGGGAGGATCACACCCACACCGAACTGGAGAGTCAGGGCGATATCGGCCATCAGGTAGACGGCCACCGGCAGTTGGCGCGGGTGGTCGAGGCGATAGGCAGCTTGCCGTCGAACATGCAGCGAGTGATCGAGGTGTCACTGGAAATGGATGGCAACTATCAGGAAACCGCAAGTTCGCTGGGGGTGCCGATCGGCACGGTGCGTTCGCGTCTGTCCCGTGCCAGAGAACAGTTGAAACGGCAGATGGACCCGTTCGCCTGAACCCGCTTCAGCCAGGGCCGAGCGCAGCCGAAACGGCAGGACCGTTTCAGATGTGCTCGGAAACGGTCGCGGCCTTGACCAGGTCGTACAGGGCGAACGCACGGTTCACCAGGAAGATGGTCGCGGCGGTGAGCACAACGGCGTTGATCAGGTGGAGGGTCATGGTCGTGAGTCCTGTAGGAAGATCAGGGGTGCAGAAAGCAATGGAGGCGATCTTACGCGAGGCCTGACAAACCTGAAGACAATCGCTTTCATGATGAACATCAACAGGATTGATAGGGGGCAGTCAGGCTCTAGGCCCTGTGTCTCGAGGGTCCGAGCCGCCGTTCCCGTCGATTCAGGCCGAGGGTCGCCCCTGAGGCAGAATCAAAAACAGAGTTGACACAACCTGAAACATTTCTCGGAACCGACCGGCGTCCGGGACCACACAGTTGCGATCCTTCATTCCCGGATGGCGACTCCCATGCGTATTTCCAACAGTCCCTACAGCGGTATCGCACCCCAATCCGATAGCGGCGAATCGGCAACCCCATTGCCCCTGGCCAAGTCTGCCAACGCGTTGCTCCCACAGGGCCCTAACCCCAACGTGCAGTTTGGCGGGGCGACGGCCCAGCCCTCGGGTGATCTGGCCTCGACCGAGAAACAGCTGTTGTCCCTGCTGACGCAGCTCACGCAGCTGTTCAAAGGCCATCCGCAGACCCCGCAAACCCCGCAGACACCGCCCCAAGGCAGGGCTGCCAACACGCCATCCGCCGCTGGCACGCCACCCACGCAAACCCCGGCCACCGCCCAAACCCCGGCCACTGCGCAAACCAGAGCGGTCAGCGATGTCAGCGCTACGACACCCACCGACGCCAGCCAATCGACCCATCAACCGACATCCACCGAAGCCCGCTTCCTCGACGACTCGAAATACTCATCGCCCAAGGAGCTGGAACGCTGGGCCCCGATGGTCGCCAACCTACCGCCCGATCAACGCGAGCAGGCCGCCAAGGAGCTGAACCGCCCCATCGCCGCTGCACGCATGGCCGCCGAAAAGGGCCCGGATGCGGCGAAGGCCATGGACTTCATCAACGCCAACCCGGCGTTGAAGGCGGCGGTGGACACCGGCAAACATGGCGGCAAGGCCGACGGCAAAATCACCGACGGCGACCTCAAGTCGTTTGCCAAAAACATGCAAAAGGCCGCCGACAGCGCCGACAAAGACCTGTCCAACTACCAGAAAGATCACCCGGACGCCGACCCGCAATCCCTGGAGATGGTCCGCAGTGCGGCGTTGATGCGCGCCAACGAACCGCTGACCAAGGCCGCCGATCCCAAGCACGGGGCAGGCGCCGAGGGTCAGACCAAGGTGGACGGCCTCACCAGTGCCGACGGTCTGAAAGCGCTGCAAAACGACAACCCCGGGCTCGCCGGACCGCTCAAACAGGCCGCTAAGACCTGGGCGCAACCGGGGTTCCTGACGCAGATCGACCAAGGCGGACTGGAAGGCCGATCACTGGCGGCCCATAGCCCGGACAAACTGTTCAGCGCCAGCAACATCAGCGACTGGATCAAAAAACAGGCGCCCACCAACGGTGGCGAGTTCGCCAGCGTGCTGAGCGACGCTGCGACCCTCAACTCGGTGGCGAACACCGACATCAGCAAGCTCGGCAAGGACGTCTTTGACAACCCTTCGGCCTACAGCGGCGAGCAAAAAGCGGCCGTCATGGTCAAGCTGCAACAGACCCGGCAAAGCGTTGTCGCCGGGGAAGACCTGCGCAAGACCGGCAAGACCGAAGACGCCCTGAACGAAAAGATTGGCCAGTTGCAGGCCGATCCCGATGTACAGGCGTTCCTCGACCAGCAGATCCCGCAGCAGTCCCGCACGCTGGTCAACAGCACCCCGAGCCTGCAAAAAGCGGTCAACGAGCAGATGCAAAGGGTCAACAGCGGCCAGGCCTTGCAGACCGATTTGAACACCGCCGACAAGGCCACTGGCAAAGACAAGCCCAACGCCGATTACAGCAGCGCCCTGGGCGGGTTATCCGCGCAATTGCAGATGCAACAAGACCTGCTGGGGCCCAACGCCCACGTACCAACCGCGCAGCAGGTGCTGGGCCAGCGCCCGGACTTGCAAGGCAAGATTCAGGAATCTTACGTCAGCAACTTCAGCGAGGGCGGCGCCGTCAAGCAGCTGCTCCATCAGAAAAAGGCCGACGGCGAGCAGTCCCTGAACAGCGCCGACGCGCAGAAAGCTGCCTACGACAGTGTGCTGCCACAAGACTTCGTGCAGCGCCAGCAACAGAGCTACGTACAGTCCACGTTCGCCCAGCTTCAAGACTCGAAACCCGGCCGTAAGATGCTCGATGAAGCCAGTAAGGGTGACAAGGACCACGCGCCATCGAAGGCCGCACAGATCGCTTCGCGAATGGGCCCGGCGGCGTTGCAGTCCATCGTGGGCTTTGCCTCCGTCTCGGACATGCTGGCTCGAGGCGACAAGACCGATGCCGCCAAGACAATCTACGACAGCACCAAATCCGGCCTCTCTGCCGCGAAGCACGGCTACGACGCCGTGGCGAAATCCGCAGGCCGGGCAGGCCTGGGCGAAGTGGCGGCGAAGGTCGGCGGCAGGGTGGCGGGCGCGGTGGTCGGTGAAGCCGCCGGGCTGGCCGCCGGTGCAGCCCTTGGCGCGTCTATCCCGGTGATCGGCTGGATCGCCGACGCCGCCATGAGCCTGGGGTTCGGGATCTCCGCGATCATCGAAGCCGTGAAGAAACACAAGGCGCAGAAAGCCTTTGACCACAACGTCGATCCGGTTCTGGACCAGTTCGGCATTCCCAAGGCCCATTGATTCTTCCCCGACCTGAAGCGAGGTAAACGATCATGAACATGAGTGTTTCGTCCCAGCGCCCCCTGCAGGATTTGAACACGCCCCCGGACTTTTCTTCGTTGAGCGGCAAGTCCGGGCCGCACAACGGCCTGGGCAGCGGTGGCGGCGGCAACCAGGCCATCGACCCCAGCGCATTGCTGTTCGCCAACCCGACGCAGTCCCAAGTCAACTTCGCCCCGCCCAACAGCCAGAATCCGCAGGTGGACGCGAGCAACCCGACCTCGGATGTCAATCAGCAGGCCAATGTGGTGCAACAGATCATGAGCCTGCTGATGCAGTTGATGCAGATGCTGATGCAGAACAACCCCAATCAGTCGCCTAACGCCCAGAACCTGGCGGCACAGAAACCGGCCGGTGGTGGCGGCGGTGGCAGTGGCGGTGGCGGTGTGGACGGTGCAGGTTCAGGGGCGAGTCCCGGTCAGGGCGCGTCAGCTGCCCCGAATGCAGGTGCGCCGACCGCCAATACCGCCGGTGCCGTGTCCGGCGATACCTCGCTCACCGGCTCGGGCGATCTGCACTTGCCTCCGCAGCTGGAGCCGTACCGCAACGACATCATGGACGCCTCGAACGCCACCGGCGTCCCGCCCAGCCTGCTGGCGGGGCAGATCTGGGCCGAATCCCGTGGCCAATTGGGCCAGGACACCACCAACGTCAATGGCAAGACCGACGCAGGCCTGATGCAGATCAACGCCGATACCTTCGCCAGTTTGAAGAAAGACAACCCGGACTTGCTGGGTAATGCCGACGTGAACAACGCCCACGACAACATCATGGCGGGCGCGTTGTACATGCGTGATCAAAAGGCAGCGTTCGGTGACTGGGGCTCCGCGCTCAGGGCCTTCAACTCCGGACCTGACAAAGTGAGCAAGGGTGATCCGTCCAATACCGGCGGTGTCGGCGATCCGAACTACGTCAACAACGTCACGAACTTCGCAAAAATCATCGAAAGCGGGCAGGGGCAACTGCCTGCCTGATTCGGTGCACCGACCCCACCGCCGCGCGACGGACGACAGCTGTCCGTCGGTCGGCAACTGTTCCTTCTCATCAAAGGTCATCAATATGAACGGAATTCAGAGAACCCCCCAGCCGATCGCCAGCAGTTCTGCCACGCCGGTTCAAGACACCGGGCTTGGCCACGATAGCGCCCGGGTCACCGCGCTTTCCCCGGCGCAGGTGCAGAGGGAAGTCACCGCGCTCGCTGGCTACCTGAAACAGCATGTGTTCTCCGCTCATTATCAGTCGACGAAACCCGCACCTGACGGCGCCAGTCAGGCCGAACTGGATGACATCAACCAACACAACGCCGGCGTGAACCAGCATAACGAGCAGTTGGACGCGATCGCGACCAGCCGTGCCCGGGTGCTGCAACGGGAGGGTGAAAGCCTGGGCGACATTGCCGACACGCTGGCCAAGGGCGAGAAATTCGACCGCCTGGCGACCCACACGTCCAGCGCCTTTCGCGCCATTCCGTTCGCCGCCGCCACGGCGTTGCAATACGCCCGTCCCGCGATCAACAAGGGTGACTGGCTGCCGACGCCACTCAAGCCGCTGACGCCGTTGATCCCCGGTGCAGTGTCGGGGCTCTTCGATCAGGTTGGCACCGGGGTGATGAACCGCGTCACCGGCGACAACCAGTTTCTCAAGACCACCTCTGACAAATTGCACGACGCGATGGCGACGTCCCAGCGGCTGCACGCGCCAGGTCTGGTCAAGGCGAGTGTCGACCAGGGCGTGGCCATTCAAGGCTACACCGCACGTAACGTGGCACGCACCGTCGTCGGTACGGCATTGGCAGGGCATCCCAAGATCCAGGGCGCTGTGGACACTTCGATTGCGACAGCGGGCGGTCTGCCCGCCAACGCTTTTTTCGGTCATCGCCTGCAGACTGCCGAGAACCGCGACCACCTGCGCGGCGGCGCCTACGTGTTCGGTCGCAAGGATGCCGAGGCCAAACCCCTTGACGAAGAAACCGAGTGGCTGGACGCCTACAAAGGCATCAAGAATGCCAGTTACGCCAGCGCCGCGCGCAATGCCGGTAAACGACTGGCGGGCATGCCGGTCGACATCCTGACCGACAGCAGCAAGGCCGTGCGCAGTCTGGTTTCCGCCACCAGCCTGACCCAAAACGGTTTGGCGTTGGCAGGCGGCTTCGCCGGCGTGGGCAAGTTGCAGGAATTGGCCACTAAAAACCTCAGCAATCCTTACCTCAAGACAGCTGTCAGCCAGTTGACCAACACTGCCGCGTCCAGCGCCGTATTCGCTGGCTGGACCACCGCTGGCGTATTGACCGACCCGGCAACCAAAGGCGCAGAGGCGTTTCTCCAAGACTCCGTCAAAGGCGCAGCGTCGACGTCGGCAACCTTCGTGGGCGACAAATCTGTCGCAGGGGCCAAGGCCATGGCCCACGGCACGTCTGAAGCGGCAGCGTTCGTTGGCGAGAAATCAGTCGCGGGTGCCAAAGCCGTCGCCCACGGCGCGTCCGAAACCGCAGCGTTCGTTGGCGAAAAAACGGTCGCAGGTGCGAAAGCCATGGCCCGTGGCGCGGCCCTGACCACGGCCACCACGGGCGCCGCACTGCGCGCGCAATACGACACCCATGTGCGCCTTCGCGGGCGTGAGCAGGATGTCGAAGAGGGCGGGATCGAAATGACATAACCCGAGGCGAGCGGCGTGCGGCATACCAAAAGCCGCACGCCGCACGCTGTGAGAAATCACAGATTTGCACTGAATACGTGAGCGTGCGGGCAGTGCGCTGTTGAGATTCACAGCCGGAAGTAACGATCTATAGCGTCTGTTGTTACTTGCTTAGTTCGTTTTCGCATGCACTTATTTGGCGCATTATCTTCAGTGTCGCTAATGCAGAGAACGTTAATATCCCCTCTAACTTGCACAATCGTGCTTTTGTTTAATGGTGCAGAACTAATAGCAGCCCGCCCAATCGAAGCGTTAAGTGGCGAATGATTCGCCACCGGGCGGATTAAGCGCGGCAAAAGCGGCGCGAGCCCGGAATCAGGACTAACCTGAGCAAACGCGGGTGTTCGCCGTTCTTCTCGACTGTTCAGTCGAACGCCGCTCGCTGGCTGCCCAGGCCATCCACGCAAGCCAGGAAGTACAGTCCGTTCCCTATCAGGGGGCGCGTTTTTATTTGTCGAAAACATCGGCGGCTGAGCATTTCGCTCGCTTCGACAGACATGACACTTGGAGCAATCGGCAATGAATAAACAATGGGTTTGGGGCCTGACGGTTTCCGTGCTGGCTTTGGGTGTGTCCACCGCTTATGCAGCGTCTGAAGTGAAAGTTGATAAGGCCGTGGCGGAATACGGTTCGGAGAAAGTCGGGCCTAACCGCACGGCGTCCGACGGCAGCGATCATGTCGGGGCCAATGCCACGGCGTCGGATGGCGCAGATCGCGTAGGTGCCAATCGCGTTGCCGCCGACGGCGCAGATCGCGTTGGTGCCAATCGCGTTGCCGCTGACGGCGCAGATCATGTCGGCGCGAACGCAGTGGCCGCTGACGGCGCCGATCGGGTAGGCGCGAACCGCGTCGCTGCTGATGGTGCAGATCGA
>NZ_DDHJ01000018.1:392507-424850 GCF_002338065.1 Pseudomonas sp. UBA1879
TGCTGATGGTGCAGATCGAGTGGGGGCAAACCGCGTAGCTGCTGATGGCGCAGATCGAGTGGGCGCGAACCGCGTGGCCGCCGATGGCGCAGATCGAGTGGGCGCCAATCGCGTGGCTGCTGACGGCGCCGATCATGTGGGTGCGAACGCTGTGGCCGCCGATGGCGCAGATCGAGTGGGCGCGAACCGCGTGGCTGCTGACGGCGCCGATCATGTGGGTGCGAACGCTGTTGCCGCCACCGGACAGCCTGAGCGCGGTCTGGCGTCTGACGGGTCGGATAAAACCGGCGCCTCTCGTCTTGCCGCCAAAGACGGAAAGAAGCTGGACTACATGAACTTCCGCGAAGTCGCCGGTGAGATGGATTACGACAAGCTCACCCATTGATCCTGATGTAAAGATGACCGCCCACGCCGCACGTGGGCGGTCTTTTTTTACCTGTCAGCCGCGCAGCGACCCTCCCAGATCGGCATAATCCAGCCTTTTCGAAAGGAGGCTGCCCGATGACCGATCGCACGCTGATCGTTCCTGAACCCCAGAAGCCCATCGTCGAACGTGCCGGTTATGTGCCCGCCGTCAGGGTTGGCGACACGCTGTACTGCGCCGGACAAGTCGGCCGGACCGCCGACCTCAAGGTCATCGACGACCCCGAACAGCAGTTCATCGCTGCGTGGGACAACCTGCTTCAAGTCCTCGAAGCCGGGGGCTGCAGCTTCGAAGACATCGTCGACATGACCACCTATCACGTGAACATGGCCCAGCACATGGCGATGTTTCGCGAGGTGAAAAACCGGGTGTTTCCCCGGGGGCTATGCGCCTGGACCTGCATCGGTGTAAGTGAGTTGGCGCACCCCGGTCTTCTGGTGGAAATCAAATGCGTGGCGGTGCGGCGCGCACACTGAAGTCCCGCAATGCAGGGGTGAAAAGGGGCAGGGCGGCAACCGCAGGTGGATGATTCGCTGAACTTACGCCGGCCCCACCGGGTCGGTTTTACATCGCTCATTCACCTCTGGAGTCTGTCATGCAGCCTTATGTCATCTGTCACATGATGTCGTCCCTCGACGGCCACGCGCTCACCGATGGCTGGGACCGCGCATTCAAGAAAGACGCAGGCGATCTGTATGAAAAACTCGCCCAGACCTTCGCCTTCGATGCGTGGATCTGCGGCCGCGTGACGATGCAGGAAATCGCTCACGACGACGGCTATCCCACTGGCCTGGCCAACGCCCCGATCCCCCGCACCGACCACTTCGTCGAGCGCAATGCCGAGAGCTACGCGATTTCCATCGACCCTCACGGCAAGGTGGCCTGGAAGAACAATCAGGCGCTGGGGTCCCACGTGGTCGAAGTGCTGACCGAGGGCGTTGCCGATGATTACTTGGCCTATCTACAGTCGGTGGGCGTCTCGTATATGTTCGCGGGCAAAACTGAGATTGATCTCGAGCACGTGGTCCAGGTGTTGGGCAAGGAGTTGGGCTGCAAACGCTTGATCGTCGAAGGCGGTCCTCACGTCAGTGGCTCGTTCGTCAACGCCGGACTGGTGGACGAAGTGAGCGTGTTGATCCTGCCGCTGGTGGACGGTCGCGGCGAGCATCCAGCCTCGTTCGAAGTCTCGCCCGACGCCTGGAAACAGCCTGTGCGCCTCAAGCTGGTCTCCGCCGAAGTGCAAGACGGCGGCGCGGTGTGGCTGCGTTACACCCGAGCCTGACGCACTAGCCAGCCTCACGCTGCGGCTCGGTGTGCCCCACTGCGGTCTGCACCAGGTCGATGAACGCGCCGAGCGCCGGGGAGCGCACACCGCGACGCCAGATGAGCCAGATGTTCAAGTAGCGGAAGTCTTCGCAAAGGGGATAGGCCCGTACGTTGGGGCTGCCTGGCATGCTGTCGAGCATGCTGCGCGGCACCATCGCCACTCCGGCCCCGGCCGTCACGCAGGCGAGCATGCCGTGGTAAGACTCCATTTCGAAGATCTTGCCGGGGGTCGCCATGTCGGCTTTGAACCAGGCTTCGAAATGGCGCCGGTAGGAGCAGTTCTGACGAAAGCCATACACCGACTTGCCATTGACGTCCTGCGCGCGGGTCACTGGCGGCTGGCTGGCAGCGGTGATCAGCAGCATTTCCTCTTCGAACAGTTCGACGCCTTCAAACTCCGGGTGGCGCAACGGCCCGTCAACGAAGGCGGCGCTCAAGCGTCCCGATAACACCCCGTCGATCATGTCGCCGGACGGACCCGTGGACAGGTCCAACTCGACCTTGGGGTAGCGCTGGTGGAATTCGGCCAACAGCGGAGGGATGCGCACCGCCGCCGTGCTTTCCATCGAGCCCAGTGAAAACGCGCCCCGGGGTTCGGACCCCGAGGTTGCCTGCCGCGCTTCTTCCACCAGATCGAGAATGCGTCGGGTGTAGTCAAGAAACGTCCAGCCCGTGGGGGACAGGCGCAGGCGCAGTTTTTCGCGGATGAACAGGTCGACGCCCAGTTCCTGCTCCAGCTGTTTTATGCGTGTGGTGAGGTTGGACGGGACGCGGTGCAGGCGCTGGGCCGCGGCGGTGATGCTGCCTTCTTCGGCGATAGCCTTGAAGAGTTCCAGCTGAGTCAGGTCCATGGGGGAGAGCAACCTTTCACGTTTTGAGAATATATTTTTGATAATTATTCATTATCGAAAATTTTGCCGAGAGCCTATCGTGGTCCCAATGCTTGCGCAACAGGTCGCCGCTCGGCGGCACCGCTGCGTGAAGGTCACCCCCTATTGGAGGCATTCGCTCATGTCACAACACGCTTCGTCGTCTCACGCCATTTCGCTGAACCCTGCCACCGGCCAAGTATTCGCCGAGTACCCTTTCGAACACACCGACGCCCTTGAGCAGTCTTTGAATCGCGCAGCGGCGGGCTTCAAGGCCTGGCGCAACGAACCGGTCAGCGTGCGCGCCGAACAGTTGCGCAAGATCGCGCGGGTCTTGCGCAAAAACGCCGAGGCGCTGGCGCAGATGATGACCGCTGAAATGGGCAAGCCTATCGCCCAGGCCCGAGGCGAAGTGGAAAAAACCGCCGCCACCTGCGACTGGTACGCCGAGCACGGCCCCGCGATGCTGGCGCCGGAAAAGACCCCGGTGGAAAACGACAAGGCCTACATCGATTACCTGCCGCTGGGGCCGATTCTGGCGGTGATGCCGTGGAATTTTCCGATCTGGCAAGTGATGCGCGGCGCGATCCCCATGATCCTTGCGGGCAACACCTACGTCCTGAAACACGCGCCCAATGTCATGGGCAGCGCGTACCTGCTGCGTGACGTCTGGGCTGAAGCCGGTCTGCCAGAGGGCGTGTTCGAGGTGATCAACGTTGGTAATGAAGGGGTGTCCAAAGCCATTGCCGACCCTCGTATCGCGGCGGTCGCAGTCACCGGCAGCGTCCGGGCCGGTTCGGCCATTGCCGCGCAGGCCGGTGCGGCGCTGAAGAAATGCGTGCTGGAACTGGGCGGCTCGGACCCGTTCATCGTACTGGCCGATGCCGACCTGGACGAAGCGGTGAAAGCGGCAACCATCGGCCGTTACCAGAACAGCGGGCAGATTTGCGTGGCGGCCAAACGGATCATCGTTGAAGAAAGCGTGCTGCCAGCCTTCACCGAGAAATTCATGGCGGCGGTCAAGGCGTTCAAAGTGGGCGATCCCCGGGATGAGGCGAATTACATCGGCCCGATGGCGCGCTACGACCTGCGTGACGAGCTGCACGAGCAGGTGCAGAAAACCCTGAGCGAAGGCGCAACGCTGTTGCTGGGCGGCGACAAGGTCGCGGGCGAGGGCAATTACTACGCGCCGACGATTCTGGGCGACGTGCGTCCAGGCATGACATCGTTCAAGGAAGAGTTGTTCGGCCCGGTGGCGTCGTTGATCGTTGCCCGTGACGCGGAGCATGCGGTGGAACTGGCCAACGACAGTGAATTCGGTCTGGCTGGCAGCGTGTGGACAGCTGACGTCGAGAAGGCCCGGGCCATTGCCGCCCGGCTGGAAACCGGCGGCGTGTTCATCAATGGCTACACCGCGTCCGACGCCCGTGTGCCGATTGGCGGCGTCAAGAAAAGCGGCTTCGGTCGTGAGTTGTCACACTTCGGCATTCGCGAGTTTTGCAATGCGCAGACCGTCTGGCTGGATCGTCGTTAAGCATCAGCATAGTGCCTGAGACGAACCCCGCGCAGTGACAACTGCGCGGGGTTTTGCATTTCTATCTAGGGCGTTTCGAGGGCTGATAACCCATGGCTCTGGCCCTACACCCCTGCTACGGCCCGGCGTGCGGTCAGCGTCCTACGTCGCTGGCGTCCCTGCGGCTGCATGGCCCAGCAAACGGGTCAACTCGGCCGTGCCCATCGGCGGCGAGAGCCTGAACGACTGGCCCGCCCACATGTTGCTGAAGTCGGAGATGCCGGCCTTGTCCGTGATCGCGCGCAATGGCATCAACGCGCCGCCTGCGGTGGGGAAGGCCGGGGCCTGGTCGGACAGTGGGCCGATTTCGCGCATCAGCCGATTGAGAATGCCCCGCGCTGGGCGTCCCGTGAACAGGTTGGTGAGCACGGTGCTGTCGTCGGGCGCGTTCAATAACGCCTGACGATGGACGTCGCTGATGTTCGCTTGCGGCGTCAACAGATACGCCGTACCGACTTGAATGCCGTCGGCGCCCAACGCCACCGCAGCCCGTGCGCCGCGAACATCGGCAATGCCACCGGCGGCGATCACCGGGATCGACACGGCGTCGGCCATCTGCGGCACCAGCGAAAACAGCCCGACTTGCGCAGCCATGTCGTGGGTCAGGAAGTTGCCGCGATGCCCGCCAGCTTCATAGCCCATGGCGATGACGGCATCGACGCCCCGTTCGGCCAGCCATTGCGCTTCTTTGACCGTGGTCGCCGAGGCAATGATTTTCGCGCCGCTGGCTCGCACACGCGTCAGCAGCGCCTCCTCAGGCAAGCCGAAATGGAAACTGACCACCTCGGGCCGATACTGCTCGACGACGCGGCAATACGCGTCATCGAAAGGCGCCCTGGCCGAAGACGGGATCGGCTCGGCAGGGTCCAGGCCCAGTTCGACGTAATAGCGGGCGAGGGTGGAACGCCACGCCATCTGCTTGGCCGGGTCAGCCGCAGGCGCGAGGTGAGCGAAGAAGTTCAGGTTGATGGGCTTGTGGGTCTGGGCACGGATTTCGTCGAGGGCCGCAGTCATCTGATCGATGGACAGCATCGCCCCCGGCAGGGAACCCAGACCGCCGGCATTGCTGGCGTCGATGACCATCTGCGCCGTGGTCGCGCCCGCCATGGGCGCCTGGATGATCGGTAACTCAATGCCGAAGAGGTCGAGAATGCGCTGACTCATGGGCTGCTCCTGTTGGACAGTATGGGGGGGGCGGGCAGGGGGGGCTGCGACTATTTCAACGCCCGAGTGACTTGCGAAATGAAACCCCGGATCCACTCATGTTGGGGTTTGTCCTGCTTGGCGATGTCCCACACCATGAAGCAGCGAAACGACGGCACGGCCAAGGGCACCGGACAGATTGTCAGCGGCATGTGCTCGGCGAAGCTGCGGGCGGCAAACGTCGGAATCGTCGCCACCACATCCGTGCTCAACAGCGTCGTCAGCGCTCCGGCGAAGTGGGTGAAGGAGGCCGTCACTTTGCGCGTGTGGCCGGCTGCTTCGAACAGATCGTCGATGAACCCCCGACGCCCGTCGAAGCAGATTCGCACATGCTCTGCGGCAAAATAATCATCCAGCGCCAGGGGTTCCGACCCGCTTGTCCCTGGCCGGTGCAGGCAGGCGTAGGACGATGAAAACAGCACTTGGGATGAATACTGGGTGCTGAAATCCTTGGGCTCGCTGCAGATCACCAGGTCCATCGCCGGGTCTTGCAAGGCGTTTTTCCACAGCGAACTGTTGGTTTGGTGAAAAGCGAAGCGAATCCCCAGTCGTTCCCGGGACACCGCGCCGACCAGCCGGGGTGCGAGGAACGCTTCCAGGTCATCGGACATCGCAAGGTTGAAGACGTAATGGGATTCCTGGGGCGAGAACGAGGTATCGCTCCCCAGTAGCGCGGACACCGTGGACAACGCTTCGGCGATCATGGGCGCCACTTCCAGTGCCTTGCGGGTCGGCTGCATCCCGGCACTGGTCCTGACGAACAGCTCATCGCCGAACTGTTCCCGCAGGCGTCTCAAGGCCGAGCTGACCGCGCCCTGGGTCACGTGCAGCACCGCCGACGCCCGAGTGGCGCTGCGCTCTGTCATCAGACAGTGGAACGTCAGCAGCAGGTTCAGGTCCATGCGCGCAATATTACGTACGTTAATCCGGCTCATATTTCCTAATCGTTTGTCACCGGCCCCTGGCCATTTCACGATGCCCCCACAACAACACACATCAGCAACCAAAGGGGCAGTCCAATGAGCGTGGCACAACACTCGACGCAAAGGGAAGCGCTGGCTAGCGACACAGAACGGGTCGACATCAACAAGCGGGCTATCGCGGTCGGCATCGGCAATTTCATGGAGTGGTTCGACTTCGCGATCTACGGTTACTTCGCTGGCATCATCGGCGCGCTGTTCTTTCCGTCCAGCGCAGCGGGGGTGTCGCTGCTGTCTTCTCTGGCCGTTTTCGCCGTGGGCTTTTTGTCGCGGCCCTTGGGCGCACTGGTGTTGGGGCCGTTGGGTGACAGGCTGGGACGTCGCGCGGTATTGATCGTGACCGTTTTCGGGATGGGCATCTGCACCACGATCATCGGGCTGCTGCCGACCTACGACGCCATCGGCATCGCGGCACCGATTCTGTTGATCGTGCTGCGCTTCATTCAGGGCATGATGGTTGGCGGGGAGTGGTCCAGCGCCGGGATCTACATCGTCGAGAGCGCCCCGAATCATCGTCGGGCCACGGCCGCCAGCGTGATTACCGGGACGGCAGGACTGGCGTTTCTGGTCGGCACCTTCACGGCGGCGCTGCTTTCCTCGAATCTCTCCGATGCACAACTGACGGCCTGGGGCTGGCGCCTGCCGTTCGTGGTCTCGATCGTCATGACCGGGATCGCGCTGTTCATTCGTCGCAAACTCGGGGATACCCCGGTGTACGAAGCGTTGGTCGAGCAACGTCAATCGGCGCGACTGGCGCTGCCGTCCCGCGCGGCTAAACGCAAGGCGTTCATCACCACCTACGCGTTTTCGGCGCTGTTCGGGGTGTCGTTGTATTACTTCATCACCTACGCCAACAATCACCTGGTCACCGCCGTCGGCCTGCCGAAAAGCACCGCGTTGTGGCTGTGCAGCGCCGCGCTGGTGGTGTACTGCATCGTCAATCCGATCATTGGCCGCATCAGCGACGTCATCGGTCGCCGCCAATTGGTGCTGTTCTCCGCCGCGGGCCTGACCCTCATGGCGTATCCGATCTTCTGGATGCTCAACAGCGGCAACACCGCGCTGATCGTTGTAGCCCTCTTGGTGTTTGCGATTCTGGTAGCGATCACCGCCGTCATGGACGTGGTGCTGCTGGTCGAAGTCTTTCCGGCGTCGATTCGCTCCACAGGCGCCGCGCTGGGCCACAACCTCGCGCTCGCCACGCTGGCAGGCCCGGGCCCCTTCATTGCGGCGGCACTGATCAAAGCCACCGGCGATGTGAACATTCCTGCGCTGTACCTCACGGCTGTCTCGGCCCTGTGTTTTGTTGTGCTGCTCGCGACCCTTCCAGAAACCAAAGACAAGAACATTTCTGAGTACTAGGAGAACCCCATGACCCGTATTGCCGTTGTACAAGCGTCTTCTGTCCCGTTCGCTCCGGTTGCGAGCGCCGAAAAGGCCTGTGAAATCCTGCACCGCGTGGCCGGTCAGGGGGCACGACTGGCGGTGTTCCCCGAAGCCTTCATCGGCGGTTACCCCAAGGGCCAGAGCTTTGGCAGCGTGGTCGGCAACCGCAGTACCCATGGCCGCGACCTCTACCACGAATACGTCGAGGGCGCCGTTACCCTCGACGGCCCTGAGTTGGCAATCATCGCCGAGTGTGCGAGCGCGCTGAATGTGATCGTGGTCATGGGCATCATCGAGCGTTTCGGTCGAACGCTGTATTGCACCGCTGTCACCTTCGTGCCCGGCCAAGGCATCGCGGGGTATCACCGCAAGCTGATGCCGACCGGACAGGAGCGCATCATCTGGGGCTTCGGCGACGGCTCCACGATCGATGCCGTGCCGACTGACATCGGCATCATCGGCAACGTCATTTGCTGGGAGAACTACATGCCCGCCATGCGTCAGGCCATGTACGCCCAGGGCACGCAGTTCTACTGTGCGCCGACGGCCGACGACCGCCCCAGTTGGAGCAGCTCCATGGTGCACATCGCGCTGGAGGGCAGAGCATTCGTATTGTCGGCCTGCCAGGCGATCAAGCTGAACGAGTACCCGCAGCGTTATCAGGAAGCGTTCGGGCTGGAATTCAAGGGTGACGACTACATCATGCGTGGGGGGAGCATGATCGTCAGTCCCATGGGCGAGGTGCTGGCGGGACCGGTCTTCGACAGCGAAACCGAGCTCTATGCCGACGTGGACCTGGCGACCCTCAGCAAGTCCAACCTGGACTTTGACGTCTGCGGCCATTATGCGCGGCCCGACGTGTTTGAATTGCACGTCAACACCCAGCCGATGAGGCCGGTAAGCTTCAAATAAGCGCGGGCGACGGACCCCGGCGCCGGGTGTGAGGTTTTATTGTGCATCCAGCGCCCTGTGCGTCCGCTCGACAGCCGGTTGATGGAGTGTCCAAGGCTACCCGGGCATGCAGGCGGGGCAGTAACGAAAAAACCAGATGAGGGTGATCTGAACGAGCGATTATCCGGGCTGACGACCGGGGCGCGGCAGCGCTTCGAACCCTGCCGCCGTGCGTTATCGTTAACGGTGATAGTCAGCATCAAGGATCACGAGTTCAGTTCTGACGACCGATATGGACAATGGCCTGCATTGAAGACCTGCCCGAGCGGCAGCATTAATGACAGGAACTGCCTCCATGCGTCTGACCTTCGCTTCGTTTGCCTTGCTGGCGCTTGCCTCGCTGACCGGGTGTGCCTCTGCGCCGAACGAACCCACCCTGACCCTGGCGACCACTAAGTCGCCCGAGCAGTTCGCGGCCTGTGTAGTGCCCAAGCTGCAAAGCCACGCACTGAGTCCGATGCTGTCCCAGACCCAGCGTCACTACCGGATCACGATGTCCAGCACAATCGCGGCAGACAACGTCATCGAAGCCTATAAGGCGGGCAGTGGCGGCAAGGTCTTCATCTACGAACGCAGCCTGTTGCCGTCGGGCGTGGGCCAGGCGGCCAAAGACTGCGTGTGATGCACAACCACTGGGTCACAGCACCCAACCCAACCCCAGCGATTTGTGCAACGCGGCGAAGTCCTTGAGCAGCGCCGCATCCCCTGAGTTCCGGCTTTCCTGGGCCTGATAGCGGGTGCGCTCGGCGTCGAGCCAGTCCAGCGTGCTGGCCGTGCCGGCGCGATAGCGTTGCTGCGTGAGGTCAGCGGCACGCACCGCCGACGCTTCGACACTGCGCAACAGCACGACGTTTTCCCGCTGATGCCCATAGCGCGCCAGCGACACGTCGGCGTCCCGCAGGGCACTCAAGACCACACTTTTGTACTGCGCGAGCGCTTCGTCGTGGCCGGCGCGCGCGCCTTCGACGCTAGCGGCCACGCGACCGAAATCCAGTACGTTCCAGGTCAGGCGCGGCAGCAGCAGCCAGGTGCCGTTCTCCTTGCGCGCGAGGTGGCCGGGGTCAGCGGCGGAGAATGACAGGTCGCCCATGAGGCTGAGCTTGGGGAACCAGTCGGCTGTCTTTTCACCGATCTGCGCGTTGCTGGACGCCAGGGCGCGCTCGGCCACGCGAATGTCCGGGCGAGCCTTGAGAATCGCCGTCGGATCGGCGAATGGCACGTGGCTGGGAATCGCCGGCAAGGGTTGCGGGGTGTTCAGCCGCGCATCCAGTTCACCGGGTTCCAGCCCGCACAGCAGCCCCAGTTGATCCACGGACTCGACTATCGAGGCTTGCAACGGCATGCGCTGGGCGCGAGTGTTGTCTGCTTGGGTCAGAACTTGCTCCAGTTGCAGCTGTGAGGCCACACCCCGGCTGCGGCGTTGCCGTGTCAAGTCCAGCGCCTGATCCTCGATCGCCACGCTAGCCTCCACCAGCGCCAGACGCGCTTGCTGATCGCGCAGGTCGGCGTAGGTTTGCACGATCTCCGCCGCCAGTTGCACCTGCGCATCCGCCAGCCGCGCCTCGGACGACTCGGCTTCGGCCTGCGCGGCTTCGATGGCCCGACGTGAACCGCCGAACAGGTCGGCCTCCCAGCTGGCGTCGAACCCGGCGAGGTACAGCGTCAACGGCCCACGACCGCCGCCGCTGTCCCCACCCAGCACCGAAGTGTCCGGGGAGCGCAGTTTCAGCATCGCCGCATCCGCGCTGACCTTCGGCATCAGCTCGGCGTCGGCCCCTTGCAAACTGGCCCGCGATTGCCGAAGTCGCGCCCGGGCGGTCGCAATGTCCGGGCTGTTGTGCATGGCTTGGGCGATCAGCGCATTGAGCTGCGCGTCGCCGAGGGATTGCCACCATTGAGCGACAGCGGGCGCTTTGGGTGCGTTGACCTGGTCATGGGGCAGACGACCCGCCGCCAGGGTGTTCGGCGCCACGTTCGGCGCGCCGTGGTAATCCGGGCCCACGGTGCAGGCCGACAACAGCGCAGCAGACAGCAACAGAAGAGGAAACGAACGGGCAATCATGTGCGTGGACCTGCCTGCGCAGCGCGCTTTTTCAGAATGAAGATCAGGGGGAAGCAGGCGAGCATGGCCATTCCCAGCACGTAAAACGCATCGTTGTAGGCCAGCACCGATGCCTGCTGCGCGATGTCGTTGCCCAGTTGCGCCATGGCCTGAAGCTGCGCGGTGGAGGGGTCACCGGTTTGCGCCAGGTAACGGGCGGCGCTGCTGGCCATGTGGTCCTGAGCCAGTTGGCTATTGGCCAGAATGCCCTCGCGCAGCACATCGTCGTGGTAGTGACTGCGGCGGTCCATCAACACGCCGAGCAGCGCCAGGCCAAGGGTGCCGCCGAGGTTGCGCGACATGTTGTAGAGCCCGGCGGCGTCGCCGGCGTCCTTGGCGTCCACCGAACGCATCGACAGTTGGCTCAACGGCAGCATCACCAGAATCTGGCCAAAGCCCCGGAGCAATTGAGACAGGGTGAAGTCGTGGCCGACGCTCTGCACGGTCAGTTCGGTGTCGAGGAAACAGCTTGCCCAGTACATCAGCAACCCGGCCCCGACCATCAGCCGCATGTCATAGCGTGCGAGCATTTTCGGCAGAATCGGCATCAGCAAAAAAGCCGGAATGCCGGACAGCAGCATGATCGCCCCGGACTGTTCGGCGTTGTAACCCGAAAGAATGCCGAGGAACTGCGGCACCAGGTACGCGGTGCCATACAGTCCGGCGCCCACCGCCGTGGCGATCAACAGCACGCTGCCGAAGCTGCTGTTGAGCACCAGTTGCAGGCGCAGGATCGGCGTACTCGAACGGACCTGGCCCAGCGCAATCAGGAAAAACCCCAGCAGCGTGGCGATGCTCAGCCAGATGATCAGCAGCGAGTCGAACCAATGCTCGCGCTGGCCTTCTTCCAGTACCACGGTGAGCGAGCTCAGACCCATCGCCAGGCCGATGATGCCCAGCCAGTCGGCCTTGATGAAGCGTTCCAGGTTCATGCGTTCGCTGGGCAGGCCGGTCAGCAGCAGGGTGATCAGTGCGATGCTGATCGGCAGATTGAGGAAGAAGCACCAGCGCCAGTTGATATTTTCCGTGAGCCAGCCGCCGACCACTGGCCCCATCAGCGGGCCGAGAATCGCGGTCATGCCGAACAGCGTGGTGCCGATCGCCAATTGATGCGGGGGCAGGCGGGTGCGGACGATGGTCTGTGCCGTAGGGATCATCGCGCCGCCCGCGAAGCCTTGACCGATTCGCCCGGCGATCATCGCGCCGAGGCTTGAGGACAGGCCGCAGAACAGCGAGAAAAAAGTGAACATCAGCGCCGTGCCGATCAGAAAGCGCCGCAACCCGAACACGCGGGTCAGCCAGGCGGCGAGGGGGATCATGACGATTTCCGACATCAGGTAACCGGTCGCGATCCAGGTGCCTTCGGTGCCAGTGGCGCCGATCTGCCCCTGTATCTGCGGCAGCGCCGAGTTGGTGATCGAAATGTCCAGCGTGGCCAGCAATGCCCCCAAGGACCCCGCCGCGACCGCGATCCAGTCGGTCAGCGAGGCGTTGCGAGGCGTTTGCGCAGTGGGCGTCATTGTCGCGGCATCAGCCATGGCGGGCGTCTGCGTTGGCGCTGCGAATGTCCACTTCGACGGTCGCGGACAGCCCCGGCACGAGGGCAGGGCGCACGTCATCAGTGACGTCCAGGGCGATGCGCACCGGCACCCGCTGCACGATCTTGGTGAAATTGCCGGTGGCGTTGGACGGCGGCAACAGCGCAAATTGCGCGCCGGTGCCGGGGGCGAGGCTGTCAATGTGGCCCTGAATGTCTCGACCCGGCAACGCGTCGACATGCACGACCACGTGCTGGCCAGCGCGCATCTCCCCGATTTGGGTCTCTTTGTAGTTGGCGGTCAGGTAAACCGCGTTCACCGGCACCACGGTCAGCAATCGTGTGCCGGGCTGGACGTACTGACCGACCCGCACGCCACGGTCGGCGACCCGGCCATCCAAGGGGCTGCGAATCACTGCGTCATCGACGTCAAGCTGGCTCTGCGCCTCGCTGGCCTTGGCCACGCCCAATTGCGCCTGGGCCTGTTTGAGCTGGGCTTGCAGCGTGCCGTAGCGGGTCTGGCTGGAACGCAAGGCCGCCTGTTTCGCCGCCACATTGCTGCGGGCCTGGGCCAGTTCGTTGTTCAGCTGCGCGAGGCGTTCTTCCGGTTCGGCACCGGATCGCGCCAACGGCCCATAGCGGGCGACCTCGGTTTGCGCGTGTTTGGCATCGGCTTCGGCGCCTTGCAATTGGGCGCGGGCTTCGGCGATGGTCGAGTCCTGTTGCACCAGGTCGGCTTCGGCCTTCGCCAGATCTGCGCTACGAGCGGCAATGGTCGCCGAGGCTTCGTCGCTCACGGCCTGGTATTTACGCGCGTCGAGCCGCACCAGAATGTCTCCGCGCTTGACGGTCTGATTGTCGGCCACCAAGACCTCACCGACATAGCCGCTGATCTTCGGCGCGACGCTGATGCTGTCGGCCTGCAAATAGGCGTCGTCGGTGGTTTCGATGAAGCGGCCGTGCAGCCACCACCACACGCCCCAACCCACAGCGATCAGCAGCGCGACGCCACCCAGGGTCAGCAGGATGCGGCGGGCCTTGCCGCGTTGGCCAGTGGCGGTTTCTTCAGGGGCGACCTGAGGGGTAGGTTGTGCAGCGGACATCAGGTCAACTCCGAATTTGTATCAGGTGATATAAATTCGTGGCTTCGCCATTTTTTGTCAATCGGTATATTTTGGCCCGCTACTGGAAAGGAGCAGCACATGGCACGACACAAACCGGCCGCCGAAGGGGGGTACCAACGGGGTGAAGAGACCCGCGCACGGCTGATCGAAGCGGCCGTCGCGGTGTTCGGCGAGCGGGGCTACGACGGCGCCTCGACCCGTGACATCGCCACCGCGGCGGGCCTGAATTCCCCGGCTTTGCAGTATTACTTCGACGGCAAGGAGGGCGTTTACCTGGCCTGCGTCGAGCATTTGATCACCCTGCTGTGGGGCAGAATGGGCCAGCCGGTCGAGGCTGCCGAAGCGGTGTTGGCCGATGAGGCGTGTGACGACCCGCGACTGATCGAGGTGTCGCTGGGGATTCTCGGCGCCGTGGTGGCGACGATTCAGGACAGTCCGCAGACCACGGCCTGGCGTGCGTTTCTCGACCGGCACCAGGCCGGATTGTGTCCCGAGGTCGCGACGCATGCCTTCGAGGACCGCTTCAAGAAACGCATCAGTGTCGTGATCCGACAACTGATTGCGCGCCTGTCCGGCCTTGCCGTTGACGACGAACGCACCATCATTCATTCCATGGCGCTGTTCACCCAGGGACTGGCGTTCCGGGTGCAAAAGCCCAAGCTGCTCGAAGCGCTGAAGTGGACCGCCATCCATCAGCCGGAAATGGAGCGGGTGCGCGAGGTGGTGCTGATGCAGGCGCGCTTTACCCTGGAAGGGCTGGTCCGGCAGCGGTGCCAGCAGCCCGATTGAGGCGGCGGGCATTCGTCGGGAAACCGTCATCATATTTGCATCTACAGACGCAATAGGTCTAAATTGTCGTCTGTAGATCAAGAGGGCGACATGATGACCGTGGTGCTGCAACAACCCCAAGTTTCCCGATCCCAAGGCGTCGTGGGTCTGCGCACGGCGCTTCGGGTGCTGGACAAATGGAAAGCCTCCGGGGATCAGGCCTGTCGCATTCTGCGCATTTCCCGCAGCACCTACACCCGAGCCCGCCAGGACGACGCTGACTGGTCGGTGGCGCTGGACCTCGACCAGATGCAGCGCATCAGCTTCGTGCTGAACATTCATGCCGCGCTGCGCACCTTGTTCGATAACCCGGACAATGTCTACGGGTTCCCGTCGATGGCCAATCACAATGAATTCTTCAATGGCCGCAAGCCGCTGGACGTCATGGCCCAGGGCGACATGATTTCCCTTTACGAAACCTTTCGCCGGATCGACGCCTTGCGGGGCGCTCAATGGTGAGCCCGGACGACCTGCCCGTCCTGCCTGATGAAAAACGGGTGGCGCACCGGCTGGTCAATTCCAAATTCCCGCCCATCGAGCTGTTCAACGATGTGGCCGATGCAGCGGAATTCGAGACCCTGTATCAGATTCAAGCGTTGACCAATCCCCGTTTGCTGAACGAAATCGGCAGGCTGGAGCTGATCCCCCGTCAGGACATTCCCTTCGGCATTCCCGGCTGTTCCTATGCCACCGCGCCGTTCACCCACATCAATCCTTCCGGCTCACGCTTCAGCGCGGGTGAGTTTGGGGTGTTGTATCTGGCCGATACGGTGGAGACCGCCGTGGCAGAGGTGCGTCATCACCAGCAGCAGTACTGGTCGCAGGTGACTGACCTCAACTATGAGCGCTTCGTGTTCCGCAGTTTGTCCTGCCGCTTTCGCGAGACCGACTGTGTCGATGCCACGACGATCGCCTTGTCCGATCCGATTTACGCCCCCGACGACTACAGTGCATCTCACGCCCTGGGGGCGGCGCTCAAGGGCAAGGGCGTGGCCGGCGTGCGTTATCACTCGGTTCGCTCACCCGGCAATGTCTGCTGGGGGCTGCTCACGCCGCGGCACGTGGCGTCCGTTCATCAGAGCGCCCATTACGAAATGATCTGGAACGGGCGGATCACCAGCGTCAACCGGTTGTCCGGGGCGTGACCCTCCGGTGGCATGATCGCTGCTAGGAATTAAAGAGCTAATCAATTAATTTGTGCGCTCGGGCGTCGGGCCACTTCTGGCTCGTGCCACATCAATCCGGCAGCGCAAGGTAACCCTCACACATGCAGAAAATCAGTGGTCGTCGTGGCAAAGCCGCTTCTCCCGAAGGGAAGGGCAACACCAGCAGAAAAGGGCCGGGACGCCCCGAGGGTGCCAGCAACCTGCGCGATGTGATTCTGGACGCCGCCGAGGAACTGTTCGCCAACCTGGGCTATGCCGGCACTACCATGCGTGAAGTCTCGCAACACGCCAACGTGACCCAAGCCCTGATCAGCTATTACTTCGGCTCCAAGTACGGCTTGTTCGAAGAGGTGTTCCTACGGCGCGGCAGTGCGATCTCCGACGAACGCTTGAAAAACCTCGACACGCTACAAGCCCAAGGCCAGGTGCCGGGTGCGCGGGCGATTGTCGAGGCGTTCCTCCTGCCAACGGTGGTGTTGAGGACGTCCGTGCAGGGGCGACATTTCCTTCGTCTCCAAGCGCGACTTCACACCGAGCCGCCTAATATTTCCTACGCGCTACGTGACAAAGCCTATGGCACGTCGACCCAGCGTTACGTCGATGCCCTGAAAGACGCCGTACCCGGGCTGACCGATCTGGATGCCAATTGGCGGATTACCTTGATGGTCGGTACGTACCTCTATGCGTTCTCTGACAGCCACCGCATGGAAGAGCGCCTGCCGGACGGACAGTACAATCCGGAAGACTGGCAATCGCTGATTCAGCAGGTCACCAGTTTCGTGGTGGGCGGGATGTCCGCGTAACGGGTAACAATGGGGTAGAACGGCACCAGATTGGGCAACGCCTCCCCAAAAGGGTGCGGGGCGTAACAGCGATACCGCCCTGGCTCGAATAAGAAAAACGATAAACATCAGGCATTTGAGGCATCCCTCTGCACTTGGCACAGCTTCTGCTTACGATTAATTAAAAGGTTGATTAATTAATTAAAGCATTCGAGTGGTTTTCCCCCGATAAGCAAAGGAGTCGTGATGAACCTGATTGCCGTTTCATCTCATCAACCCGTCACCGCTGCGGACGGGTGCCAGGACCCGGTGTTGCTCAATGACTGGCACGTTGTGGGCTACAGCACCGATTTCGTCGAAGGCACTATTTACCCCGTGCGCCTGTTGGAACGCGAACTGATCGTCTGGCGCAGTGCCGACAACCAGGTTCACGTCTGGGAAGACCTGTGCATTCACCGCGGCGCGCGTCTGTCAAAAGGCTGGATCAAGAACGACTCGGTGGTGTGCCCGTACCACGGCTGGGAATACAACGGCAGCGGCGCCTGCACCCTGATGCCTGCCGCGCCCGATGAAAAACCGATGAAGAAGGCCCGCGCTTTTCCGTACCCGGCGGTGGAACGTTATGGCTTCGTCTGGACCTGCCTGGGCGAACCCGCCTCTGACATTCCGGTGTTCCCAGAGTGGGACAACGACGTGTTCATGAAGGTGCACAGCGGCCCGTATCCTTACGCCGCCAATGGTTTCAGGGCGGTGGAGAACTTCATCGATGCGTCGCACTTTCCGTTCGTCCACGCTGGTCTCAACGGTGTGATGGACAAGCCGGATCGTCTGGAGCCGTACACCGTGGAAGAGGTCGACACCGGCCTGCGTTCTTCCGAAGTGCGAGTGTTCCAGCCGTGGGGCGATGCGCGGGGCAAACCGCTGGTAGCGTTCTACACCTACCACGCGTTCCGTCCGCTGGTGGGCTACTTCTCTAAACGCACCCAAGACTCCGACGCTGAAGGCAACGTGATCAGCGACAAATCCGACACCTTCGCGACGCTGTTTACCGTGCAGCCGCTGGATGCGGTGAATTGCATCGTGCGGGTCTGCGCCGCCATGGACGTCAACCCGCGACCGGATGCCGACGCCGTGCGGGCCCGCGCCGACGTGGTGTTTGGCCAGGACCGCGACATCGTCGAAACCCAGCGGCCGGAACGCATCCCTACCGAACTGCGTTACGAACTGCACCACCGTACCGACCTCATGGGCCAGCGCTACCGCACCTGGCTGCGCAACAAGGGCATCCAATATGGCGTTATCTGACGGCTTGTTGCGCGTGCGGCTGCGCGCCATCGAATACGGCGCGCCGGGCATCAACCTTTACACCTTCGAATCCCTTGATGGGCAACCGCTGCCGCCCTACGAGCCGGGTGCCCACGTGGACGTGGTCATGAGCCCGGACCTGCTGCGCCAGTATTCATTGCTATGGCCAGCGGCTGAGCCGAGTCAGTACCGGATTGCAGTGCAACTGGCGGAAGTCGGGAAGGGCGGTTCGCGCAAACTGCATTTCGAATCGGTAGTGGGCGCAACGTATGAGGTATCAGCACCGCGCAATCACTTCCCGCTGACGCCCAGCGACGAGGCGTTTCACCTGTTTGCGGGCGGCATCGGCATCACACCGATCATCTCGATGTACCGGCAGTTGAAAGCCAGCGGGCGCACGGTGTTTTTGTATTACTGGGCGGCGAGCGCACAACACATGCTGTTCCATGAAGCGTTGTGTCACGAGATGGAAGGCGTGCAGCTGTTCCACACCCGCTGCGGCGGGGAGGCGCCACCTCGGCTGAAAGACGTGATCGCGACGTTGCCCCACAGTGCTCAGCTGTATTGCTGCGGGCCGCAAGGCATGGTCGACGAGTTTGACCAACTGACCCTGGACCGGCCAGAAGCTAACACCCATCGCGAACGTTTCAGCGCGACCACGGACGCACTGCAAGCGGGCGACAGTTTCCGCGTACGCCTGCAACGCTCTGGGCTGACGCTGACGGTTCCCGCCGAACTGAGCCTGTTGCAGGTCTGCGAAGCGGCGGGGGTCGATGTGGCCTATTCCTGCGAAGAAGGGGTGTGCGGCGCCTGTGAAGTCAAGGTGCTCAGTGGGCAAGTCGAACACCGCGACACGGTGCTCACGCCCAAGCAACGGGAGCGCAGCGAAAGCATGATGATCTGTTGCTCGCGCGGCGTGGACGACAGTCTGGTACTCGACCTGTAGCGCCGAAATGCCCGGTCTTTTTAGCCGGTTAATTAATTGGTTGATCAATTATTACAAAGGGCCAGCGCGAAACACCTTCGCGCGGCAGGAGGAACACCCGTGGACAGAGCATTACGTGTGGGCATCATCGGTGCCGGTATCGGCGGCGTCACCTTGGCCCGAGCCCTCGAGCAGCGTGGCATCGAAGCGCGGATTTTCGAGCGTGCGCCGATGTTCGGCGAAGTGGGCGCGGGGGTGCAGATGACCCCTAATGCGGTCAAAGTGCTGAGCGAACTGGGGCTGGACGATCATCTGAGAAAGATCGGCTTTCTGCCCGACGCGATGGTGGGTCGTAACTGGAAAACCGCCCGTGAACTGTTTCGCACGCCCCTGAAAGAGTCCTGCCCGGCGCTGTATGGCGCGTCGTTCTATCACGTGCACCGGGCCGATCTGCACGCCGCGCTGGCGAGCGACATCAAACCGGGGCAGGCCACGTTTGGCGCTCACTGTGTGGGTTTGCAGCAAATGGGCAACACCGCTGTGGCGAAATTCGCCGACGGGTCGGAGTTCGAGGCGGACGTGATCGTCGGCGCCGATGGCGTGCGTTCGGTGATTCGCGAGCAATTGTGGGGTGAAGAGGCAGCGAACTACACCGGCCACATGTGCTGGCGTGCGCTGGTCAACGTCGATAAACACCCGCTGCCATTTGTCAGCCCGGATTCGAGCTTCTGGATGGGCCCAAAAGGCCACGTCGTGACGTATTACGTGAAGGGCGGGTCGATGGTGAACATCGTCGCCGTGAACGAAAACCCGTCGTGGGTCGAGGAATCGTGGAACGCCAAGAGCACGCAGCAAGAATTGCTGGCGGGGTTCGAAGGCTGGCATCCGAACCTGATCGAACTGTTCAAGCGCACCGACCCCGACGCGATCTTCAAATGGGGCCTGTTCGACCGCGACCCAATGAACACCTGGTCCAAAGGCAACGCTACGTTGCTGGGCGACGCTGCGCACCCGATGCTGCCGTTCCTCTCTCAGGGCGCGGCGATGGCCATCGAGGACGGTTACGTGCTGGCCCAGTCCCTGGCGTATCACGGCCCGCGTCAGTTGCAGCAAGCCTTGCGCGCTTACGAACTGGAACGCCTGCCGCGCACCAGCCGGGTGCAACTGGAAGCACGGGAGCGCGGACGCACCTATCACTTGCCGTCGGCGTGGTCGCAACTCAAGCGCGACATGGCCTACCGCTGGCGTCAGTTGCTCAACCCGAATGCCGTGGGGATTCAGGCCAACTGGGTCTACGAATACGACGCCCGAGACTGCGAAACCCGTTTCCCACTGGCGCAGAAAATCCCTGCCTGATTGCAGTCGCACAGCCAACGAGTGCAGATCGGACACAACGATAACGAAAGGGGTCATGCCATGAGTCATCTTCGCTACGGCGGGCACGTGCACGCCAACGGGATTCGCCAGCATTATTTGCGTTACGGGCCACCGGAAGGTGCAGCCGCAGGGCTGGACCCGGTGATCATCGTGCCAGGCATCACCAGCCCGGCGGTCACTTGGGGTTTTGTCGCCGAACGCTTCGCCGCGCGCTTCGACACCTACGTGCTGGACGTGCGCGGGCGCGGGCTGTCCGAGGCTGGCGACGCGCTGAATTACAGCCTCGACGCTCAGGCAGCGGACCTGATCGCGCTCGCCGACGCACTGGGCTTCGCGCGGTACAGCGTGGTCGGTCACTCGATGGGGGCTCGCATCGCCCTGCGCGCCAAGGCGTCCGGTGCGCGAAGCATGGCGCGGATGGTGCTGGTGGACCCGCCTGTTTCCGGACCGGGGCGACGGCCCTATCCCGCGCAACTGCCGTGGTACATCGACTCGATTCGTCAGGCCAAGATCGGCATGAGCGCTGATGCCATGCGCGCTTTCTGCCTCACTTGGACCGACGCGCAATTGGCCTTGCGCGCCCAGTGGCTGCACACCTGCGACGAGCGAGCGATCCTCGCCAGCTTCAACAGCTTTCATGAAGACGCGGTGGTCGAGAACGCAGCCGCCATCGATTGCCCGGCGTTGCTGATCACAGCGGGCCGGGGCGAGGTGGTCAAGGACGAGGATGTGGCCGAGTTACGTGCACTGTCGCCCACCCTGGCGCACGTGCGGGTGGCAGACGCCGGGCACATGATCCCGTGGGACAACGAAGAAGGTTTCTACGCCGCGCTGGGGGATTTTCTCGGCGCGTCATTGAGCGAGGAGGGTGCCCGTCATGGCCGTCAGTGATTTCACCATGATCGAAGCCTGGACCCAGGTGTTGCGCCTCTCGAAGCTGCAAGCCGGGCAGGCCGTGACGATTCTCACCGGCGCCGACACCCACCCGCAAACCCTGCGCACGGCGCAGATCGCCTGCCAGTCGCTGGGCGCGGTGATCAGCCGTCTCGACCTGACGCCGGTCAATGGCGAACGCTCCCTCAGCCGTGACCCGCTGGCGTACCTCGGCACCACGCCGTTGACCGGCAACAAGCCAGCCATGGCCGCCCTCAAAGCCAGCGATCTGGTGCTGGACCTGATGACCCTGCTGTTCTCGCCCGAGCAGCACGACATCCTCGCTGGCGGCACGAAGATCCTGCTGGCGGTCGAGCCGCCGGAAATTCTTGCGCGCATGGTGCCGACCGAAGCGGATCGCCTGCGGGTTCTGGCCGCAGCGGCAAAGATTGAGCAGGCCAGCCGGATGACCGTTACCTCGCCCGCAGGCACGGCGCTGTCCTGCCCGCTGGGCGAGTTTCCGGCGATCAGTGAATACGGCTTCGTCGATGCGCCGGGGCGCTGGGACCACTGGCCAAGCGGTTTCGTGCTGACGTGGCCCAATGAGTTGCAAGCCAGCGGCACCATCGTCATCGACCGGGGCGACATCCTCTTGCCGCACAAAAGTTATGTGCAGGACCCCATCGTGCTGACCGTCGAAAAAGGCTACGCCACGCGCATCGAAGGCGGTGTCGATGCGGCCTTGCTGCGCGATTACATGGAAAGCTTCGCCGACCCTGAGGCCTACGCCATTTCTCACATCGGCTGGGGCCTGCAACCGAGGGCGCGCTGGTCGACCCTGGGCCTGCTGGACCGCGAGGCGCACATCGGCATGGATGCACGGGCGTACGAGGGCAATTTCCTGTTTTCACTGGGGCCGAACAACGAAGCAGGTGGGTCGCGTACGACGGCCTGTCACATCGACATCCCCTTGCGCGGCTGCACGGTTGCGCTGGATGACCGCGTGGTGGTTGAAGCGGGCAAGGTGATCAACGAGGAGCAGCTATGATGAGCAACGATCTTGAAAGCTACCAACGTCAGGGTTTCGGTGCCGACATGCCGCTGCCGGCGCCTTACGCGCTGCTGATCGTCGATCTGGTGGAAGGCTTCGCCGATTCCGAGATCTTTGGTGGTGGCAACATTCCCCAGGCCATCGCGCAAACCGAACACTTGCTGGCCCACGCACGGTCACAAGGTTGGCCGGTCGCCCACTCGCGGATCGTTTTCGCCGACGACGGCGCGGACGCCAATGTGTTTTCGCTCAAGGTGCCGTCGATGCTGACGCTGACCGAACATGCACCGCGCAGCGCCATTGTGGCGCAACTGACCCCCGTGGCAGGCGAGCTGGTAGTGCGCAAAACCCTGCCGTCGGCGTTCTTTGGCACTGATCTAGCTGCATGGCTGACGTTCAAGGGCGTGCGCACGCTCCTTGTGGCCGGCGCGGTGACCAGCGGCTGCGTGCGGGCGAGTGTGCTCGACGCGCTGAACCACGGCTTCCGGCCCCTGGTGGTCAGTGACTGCGTCGGCGACCGGGCCCTTGGCCCCCATCACGCCAACCTGTTCGACATGGCGCAGAAATACGCGGTGGTCACGCCGATGAGCGAGGCGCTGGGGCTGCTGAGCCGCAATTGACCCTACAACAAGCCACTCTGGCACACGCGTTGCTATTTAATTAACTGCCCGTTTAATAACGGTGGTCCGAGCCTGGAACGCCCTAATGCTGTGCAAGCCTTTCACCTGATCAGCTTGGAGAACACCATGAACCTGCGTGCACGTTTCACGAAATCGAACCTGTTGGCGGGCGTGGTCGCCTTGATCATCAGCGGCGCTGCCTGGTCGGCGGACACCATCAAAATTGGCGACATCAACAGCTACAAATCCCAGCCGGTGTTCACCGACGGCTACAAGAAGGGCATGGAACTGGCCGTCGAACAGATCAACGCGGCAGGCGGTGTTGGCGGCAAGAAGCTGGAGCTGGTTACCCGCGACGACAACGCCAACCCCGGGGACGCGATTCGTCAGGCCGAAGACCTGATCAACCGCGAGCACGTCGACGTGCTGGCCGGTGCATTCTACGCCCACATTGGCACCGCGCTGTCGGACTACGCCAAGCAGAAAAAACGTTTCGTGCTGATCACCGAAGCCCTCAGCGACAACATCGTCTGGAGCGCGGGTAACCGCTACACCTACCGCCTGGATGCCTCGACCTACATGCTGACCTCGGCGCTGGTGGACGAAGCGGTCAAGCTGCACAAGAAGCGCTGGGCGTTGGTGTACCCCAACTACGAGTTCGGCACCGCTGCTGCGAGCGCATTCAAGACCTTGCTCAAGGCCCGTCAACCGGATGTGGAATTCGTGACCGAGCAGGCGCCGCCGTTCGGCAAGGTCGATGCAGGCAGCGTGGTGCAGGCGCTGGTGGATTCGAAACCTGACGCGCTGTTCAACGCGTTGTTCGGCGCCGACCTGGCGAAATTCATTCGTGAAGGCACCACCCGCAGCTTCTTCGGCGAGCAGCTGCCGGTGCTGAGCATTATCACCGGCCAGCCGGAATACCTGGAGCCGCTGAAGGACGAGATTCCGCCGAACTGGACCGTCACCGGCTATCCCTGGTACAGCATCGACACCCCGGCGCACAAAGCCTTCGTTGAGGCGTACCACGCCAAATACGGCACCGAGAACATGCGCTTCGGTTCGATCATCGGCTACTCGGCGATCCAGTCCATCGCGGCGGGGATCAAGGCCTCGGGTGGCAAGACCGACTCCGAATCGATGGTCGAGGCGTTCAAGGGCCTGAAGGTCAACACTCCGGACGGCCCGCTGGAATACCGCAAGATCGATCATCAGGCCACCTGGGGCTTGTACGTCGGCAAGCTGGCGGTCAAGGACGGTGCGGGCGTGATGGTGGATTACACCTTCAAGCCGGGGGATACCCTGCTGCCGTCGGATGAGGTCGTGCGCACGTTGCGTCCGGCTGAGTGATGCGCAGCGGCAATGAATAGACCCTGTAGTGCTATTTGAAATGCGATTTTGTGGGCGCCGGCTTGCTGGCGAAAACGTTGGGTCAGTGAAAAACGAGATGACTGACCCACCGCATTCGCCAGCAAGCCGGCTCCCACAGGACCTGTGCTGGCAGCGGGAACCTACGCCTGATGGCGGATGAGGTGACCGCGCTGCCCCAGATCGAGGGCGTCATGGACTTTTCAGCGTTATTTTCACAGTTACTCAATGGCCTGGCCGAAGCGTCATCGCTGTTTCTGGTGGCGGCGGGGTTGTCGCTGATTTTCGGCGTGACCCGCATCGTCAACTTCGCCCACGGCTCGTTCTACATGCTCGGGCTGTACATCGCCTATTCCATTGTCGAACACCTCATGGGTTCGATGGGCGCGGCGGGTTTCTGGCTCGGTCTGGCGCTGGCGGCGATTTCCGTGGGCCTGATTGGCGCCGTGGTGGAAATCGTGCTGCTGCGCCGCATCTACAAGGCGCCGGAACTGTTTCAGCTGTTAGCCACGTTCGCGTTGGTGCTGGTCATCAATGATGCCGTGTTGGGCTATTGGGGCGCGGAAGAATTGCTCGGTCGTCGTGCACCGGGGTTGTCCGGTTCCATCGACATTCTGGGGCGTCAGTTCCCCACCTATAACTTTTTCCTGATCGCCATCGGGCCGGTTGTGCTGGGGCTGGTGTGGCTGTTACTCGTGCGCACCCGCTGGGGCGTGCTGGTCCGCGCCGCGACCCAGGACCGGGAAATGCTCGGCGCCCTCGGCGTCAATCAGGCCTGGCTGTTCACCAGCGTGTTTGCCTTGGGCGCAATGCTGGCGGGACTCGGCGGGGCGGTGCAATTGCCCCGTGAACCGGCCAGTCTTTCCCTGGATTTGCGCACCATCGGCGAGGCGTTCGTCATCGTCGTCGTGGGCGGCATGGGCTCGTTGCCGGGGGCTTATGTCGCGGCGTTGTTGATCGCTGAGATCAAGGCGCTGTGCATCGGACTCGGCTCGATGACCCTGTTCGGGGTCAGCGTGTCGTTCTCCAAGCTGACGCTGGTGATCGAGTTCCTGGTCATGGCCGTGGTGCTGGTGATTCGTCCGTGGGGCCTGATGGGCAAACCGCAAGCCACCAGCCGCAATTCGGCACCGGTGGAGGCTCCGATGCGACCGGGTTCGGCGACCTTCAGGTGGTTGATCGGTGCGCTGCTGCTGGGATTGGCGGTGTTGCCGCTGCTCTCGAGCTGGCTGCCCTATGCCAGCGTCCTGACCCAGGACGTGCTGGTGACCGTGCTGTTCGCGGTGAGCCTGCACTTCATCATGGGCCCCGGCGGTCTGCACTCGTTCGGCCATGCGGCGTACTTCGGCCTCGGCGCTTACGGCGCGGCGATCCTGTTCAAGGTACTGACGATGCCCATGCCGATGGCCTTTGCCTTCGCGCCGTTGGTGGCGGGGTTGGGCGCGTTCGTCTTTGGCTGGTTCTGCGTGCGCTTGTCCGGGGTGTATCTGGCGATGCTGACGCTGGCGTTCTCGCAGATCGTCTGGTCGGTGGTGTTCCAGTGGGAGGACGTCACCGGTGGCTCCAACGGCATCACCGGCATCTGGCCGTCCAGCTGGCTCGACGGCACCCGCTATTACTACCTGACGCTGGTGCTGGTGGCGCTGAGCATTTTTCTGGTCAGGCGCATCCTGTTCGCGCCGTTCGGCTACGCCTTGCGCGCGGCGAGGGATTCCGCGTTGCGCGCGGACGCCATTGGCATCGACGTCAAGCGCGTGCAATGGCTGGCGTTCGTCATCGCCGGAGTCTTCGCCGGGCTGGCGGGCACGCTGTATATCTTTTCCAAAGGCAGCATCTCACCCGACGCCATGGCGGTCGGCAAGTCGGTGGACGGGCTGGTCATGGTGCTGCTCGGCGGCATTCAGAACCTGCTGGGCCCGGTGGTCGGCGCCAGCGTGTTCAGCGTCCTGCAGGACTCGATCATGCGCGCCACCGACTACTGGCGTGCGGTGTTCGGCGGCGTGATCCTGCTGCTGGTCCTGGTCTTTGCGCAGGGCATTGCCGGGTTCTTTCAGCAGGTGGGCGGTGGGTGGCACGCGTGGCGATACCGGTCGCCCGCTCGTGAGGCAAGCGTCCCTACGGCGATGGAGAAACAGGCATGACCCTTCTGCAAGTACGTGACTTGAACAAATCCTTCGGCGGTGTCCGTGCCGTTGACGGCATCAACTTCGACCTGCACGAGGGCGAGCTGTTGGCCTTGATCGGCCCCAACGGCGCAGGCAAATCGACCACCTTCAACATGGTCGGCGGCCAGCTCAAGGCCTCGGGCGGTTCGATCCGTCTGCTGGGCCAGGAACTGGTAGGTAAACGGCCGCGGGACATCTGTCGTCTGCAGGTGGGACGCACCTTCCAGATCGCCGAAACCTTCGCGTCGCTGACCGTGGTGGAGAACGTGCAGATGGCGCTGCTTTCCCATCATGGCAAAGGCTTTTCGTTGTTCACCTCGGCGCGCAAGCAATACCGCGAAGAGGCCATGGACTTGCTCGCTCAGGTCGGCATGCAGCGCCACGCCGAACGCCCGTGCAGCGAACTCGCGTACGGCGACGTCAAGCGTGTGGAACTGGCAATGGGGCTCGCCAACGACCCCAAACTGCTGCTGATGGACGAACCCACGGCGGGCATGGGGCCGGAAGAACGCAACGACCTGATGGCGCTGACCAAGCGGCTGGTGGTGGAACGCAAGATGGCCGTGCTGTTCACCGAGCACAGTATGGACGTGGTCTTCGCCTACGCCGACCGGATGATCGTGCTGGCTCGCGGGCGTCTGATTGCCGAGGGTGACGCGCCTTACATCCGCAATCACCCCAAGGTGCAGGAAGTCTATTTCGGCACCGGCAAGACCTTCGAAAACAACATCGCGCCTTCACAGGAGCAGGTATGAACGCAGTGCTTTCCTCGCAACGCCCGGAGGCCGCTCCGTTGGGCGAGCCGCTGCTGGAAGTCACCGGCCTCAACGCCTGGTATGGCGCGGCCCAGGTGCTGTACGACCTCAATCTCAACGTCAAACGCGGCGAAGTCGTGGCCCTGATGGGGCGCAACGGCGCCGGCAAGTCCACCACGTTCAAAGCGCTGATGGGCATGTTGGCGCGGCGCCAGGGCGGCATCCGCTTCATGGGCCAGGAGATGTCGGCGCTGGCGCCGTTCGAGCGGGCGCGACGTGGCTTGGGGTTTGTGCCTGAAGATCGCCGGGTATTCACCCACCTGACCGTCACCGAGAACCTGGAAGTGGGGCGTCAGGCGAACCGGCATTGGCCGGACGGCACCGAGGCGCTGAACTGGACGCCGCAGCAACTGTTCGAGTTCTTCCCCAACCTTGGCGCCATGCAGGACCGGCCGGGCGGGCAAATGAGCGGCGGCGAGCAGCAGATGCTCACCGTGGCCCGCACGCTGATGGGCAATCCCTTCCTGATCCTGCTGGATGAGCCGTCAGAAGGCGTCGCGCCGGTGATCGTCGAGCAGATGGCGCACATGATCCTGGCGCTGAAAGCCAAGGGCGCGAGCATTCTGTTGTCAGAGCAGAACCTGCATTTCGCCGGGCTGGTCTCGGACCGCGCCTATGTGCTGGAAAAAGGTCTGGTGCGGTATGAAGGCAGCATGGCCGAACTGGCGGCGAACGAGGCGGTGCGCAAGGCCTACTTGACGATGTAGTGAGAAGGCAGGGCAAGCCGACGTGATATTCTCGCGGCTTGTCTGTCCGGTCTGTGATCCCCCATGAAATTCATCCATCAGCGCGAGCACCTCAATGAAGGTGACATCGTGGTCATCGAGTCGTCAGGCGTGTGCAACATCCGCCTCATGAGCGACGCGAACTTTCGCAGCTTCAAGAACGGCGGGCGGCACACCTACCACGGCGGCGCCTTCGACCGCTTCCCGGCGAAAATCGTGGTGCCGAGCAGCGGGTTCTGGAACATCACGCTGGACACCGTGACCAAGCGGGCGATCAGCGTGACGCGCAAGCCGAACATCAAGCATTCGATCAAAATCATCAGGCGGTCTGCGGGTGGAATGCCTCGATAACCCTTGTCGGCACGCACCCCAGTGGGAGCTGCCGGAGGCACGAAGGCCGCGAACGCGGTGTGCCAGCTAACACATCGCCGACTGACCCACCGCCATCGCTGCCGTCGTCCCTCCGGCGTCTCCCACAGGATCGGCGGCGTGCCGACATTCAAGGCTCGGCGCCCAATCTGTAGGCGCAGCCGCAGGCACGACGGCCGCGAACGCGGTGTGTCAGATAACACATCGCCGACTGACCCGATGCCATCGCTGCCGTCGCCCCTCCGGCGTCTCCCACAGGATCGGCGGCGTGCCGACATTCAAGGCTCGGCGCCCAATCTGTAGGAGCTCCCGGAGGCACGACGGCCGCGAACGCGGTGTGTCAGATAACACCTCACCGACTGACCCGATGCCATCGCTGCCGTCGTCCCTCCGGCGTCTCCCACAGGATCGGCGGCGTGCCAACATTCAAGACTCGACGCTCAATCTGTAGGAGCAGCCGGAGGCACGACGGCCGCGAACGCGGTGTGTCAGATAACACATCGCCGACTGACCCACCGCCATCGCTGTCGTCGTCCCTCCGGCGTCTCCCACAGGATCGGAGGCGTGCCAACATTCAAGACTCGACGCTGAACCGGTAGGAGCAGCCGGAGGCACGACGGCCGCGAACGCGGTGTGTCAGATAACACATCGCCGACTGACCCACCGCCATCGCTGTCGTCGTCCCTCCGGCGTCTACAACAGGATCGGCGGCGTGCCAACATTCAAGACTCGACGCTGAACCGGTAGGAGCAGCCGGAGGCACGACGGCCGCGAAGACGGTCTGTCAGCCGCAGAGGTGGTGTTTGGCACACTGGCTATCTGGCAATGAACTGGTCACTCACATACGCCGAATAATCCGGCAGGACGCTTTCGATTTTTCCCTGATCCTTCAGGAACGCTGCGGTCTTGGCAATCGCGGTCACTGTTCCGCCACCCAGCAACTCCGGGGATGTTTGCTCTGTAGCGGTCGGGAAGTGCGAGCCGTCCAGCAGCTCTGGCACGTCTGCCGCGTTGGCGCCGGTAAAGCGTGCAATGGTCTTCACCGGCTCGGAATCAGCGGTCCACTGCGCGCGGTGCGCGGTGTAGTCGGCAATCGCTGCCAGGCTGACCTTGGCAAACTGAGCGACGACCTCCGGGTGTTTCTCGGCAAAATCCTTGCGCGCGACCCAGACTTCAAATGTCGGCGAACCCCACTGCGACACTTGCCCGGCGTCGGTGAGGATCTTGCCCGTCTTGCGGATCTCCCCGAGCGCAGGCGACCACGTGAAGGCGCCGTCGATGTCGCCACGTTTCCACGCCGCCGTGATCTGCAGCGGGGTCAGGTTGAGGATGGTGACTTTCTTCGGATCGATGTTCCAGTGCTTCAACGCGCCGAGGAGGCTGTAGTGCGAAGTCGACACGAACGGCACGGCGATTTTCTTGCCGATCAGGTCCTCCGGTTTGTCGATGCCACTGCCGTTGCGCACCACCAGCGCTTCGGAGCTTTGGATTTGCGACGTCACGATGAACGCCACCAACGGCACTTTCCTCGACGCCGCAGCGGCCAGCGGACTCGATCCCAAATTGCCGATCTGCACGTCGCCCGAGGCCATCGCCGCGATCACCGCAGGGCCGGCGTCGAACTGGCGCCAGTCGATTTTCTGGCCGATGGCTTTCTCGTACTCGCCGTCGGCAATGGCGCGTTTGACCGGGTCGATGCCGGTGACGTAACCGAACGTCAGGTCAGCGGCCTGAGCAGCCACGGAACAGGCGAAAAGGCCAAGCGCCAGGGAGAGGGACGCGATCCATGTTTTCTTGATCATGTAGGTCAATGCCTTGGATTGAGACGGCGCCACTCGCTGCGAACGGCGGTTGGGCAGGGAGAATAAGGTTGGATGAATAGTGTTTTTAAATATCATTTTGGCATTAGCTTAAGCGCTTGGGCAGTCCAGATCATACGCTTGTAAGGTCATCATCGAAGGAGCCGCCCTGAGAGGTTCAGCGGCTGAGTGTGGCGCGAAGTTCGCATCGGTTTGAGCAGCGTCGCTGCAAGCATGGCAACCAGCGCCACGACTGTTGCTGCAGCAACATGCTGCGAACAAAGGTCGTCACATTTCTCCTGTGGGAGTGAGCTTGCTCGCGAAGGCCCGGCCTCGGGCGACAACGGCAGCGGCGGATCTATCAGCGAGTTCAGGCTTGCGGCATCACCGCTGTTCCACGACGTTCAAAAACCGCCGTGTCCGTTCGTTTTCGGGGTGTACCAGGATTTCCTCGGGTGTGCCATCGGCGACGATTTTTCCGGCTTCCATGAACAGAACCCGATCGGCAATGTCCTGAGCGAACTTCATTTCATGGGTCACCAGCAACATGGTCATCTGCTGTTCATGGGCGATGGCCCGAATCACCGCGAGCACCTCACCCACCAACTCCGGATCCAGCGCTGAAGTCACTTCATCGAACAGCATGACCTGGGGCCGCATCGCCAACGCGCGGGCAATGGCAACGCGCTGCTGTTGCCCACCGGAGAGCTGCGCCGGGTAGGCATCGGCTTTGTGACCGAGCCCTACGAGATTCAAATAATCATGAGCGCGGGCGAGCGCTTCATCGCGGTCGAGCTTCAACACGCGCAGCGGCGCTTCGGTCACGTTTTCCTGAACGGTCAAATGCGGAAACAGATTGAACTGCTGAAACACCATCCCCACCCGATGCACCACCGGCGCTTTTTTCGTTCCTGGCCAACGCCAGCCACGTGCAGGGGCAGGTACGGCGGCGCCGGCCACTTCAATACGCCCTTGTTGATAGGGTTCGAGCCCTTTGATCAGGCGCAAGACCGTGGATTTTCCCGAGCCGCTCGGGCCGATCAGTGCGACTTTCTGGCCTTGGGGAATGCTCAGGTCCAGATGGTCGATCACCCGATTGGCGCCGAATTGCTTGACCACGCCGTTGAGGACGATCTGCGGCGAGGCGAGGGGGAGGCCGTGTGTGAGATCAGACATGACTGCGCCTTTCGAAGTATTTGAACAACACGGAAGTGGGAATGCTGATGGCCAGGAACATCAACGCCATGACGGTGTACGGCTCGTTATAGCGGTAGCTCATGCCGGCGATCTGTTTCGCCGCCTGGAACAGTTCGGGAATGCTGATCACCGCCAGCAGCGGTGTCTTCTTGAACATGCCAATCAAATAATTGCCGAGTACCGGCACCATCGGTTTAAGGGCCTGGGGCAGGACGATACGGCGCCAGGTGGTGGCGACATCGAAGTCCAGCGCTCGCGCGGCTTCCCATTGACCGGCGGGCACGCCTTCGATGGCGCCGCGAAAGCCTTCGGCGATGTACGACCCGTAATACAGGCCGAGCCCGATCACCCCCGTGGCTATCGCCGGTAAGGTGATGCCTGCCAGCGGCAGGGCGAAGAACAGCACGTACAACTGCACCATCAACGGTGTGTTACGGAAGAAGCTCAGGTACGCGCTGCTCAGGCGTCGAATCACCGCGCGGCTCGAACGTTGGGCGATGGCTAATATCAGACCCATCAACACCGCCAGCAAAAAGCCCAGGATCACCACCTGCACCGTCACCAGCAGCCCCTCGAAAAGGTCCGGCACGATGGACCAGGCGAACGCCGTGTCGAACATCATGCTGCACCCCCTCGACGCCAGGCCGTGATGTGCCGCTCGTAGCGTTTCACCAGCCAACTCAGCGGCCAGGCCATGACGAAATAGCACACCAATACGATGCTCCAGATCAGCGTTTGTTGGCCCAGCGTGGTGATCAGCTGGCCACCGGAAAACGTCAGGTCACTCAGGGTGATCAACGAGACCAGCGAGGTGGTTTTCAGCAATTCCACTAACTGATTGCCCATGGGCGGCAGCATGAAGGGCAGGGCTTGTGGCAGCACGATGCGGCGAAACGCGGTAATGCCGTCGAAATCCAGCGCACGTATCGCATCACGCTGACCGCGGCTGACGTTGCTCAGCGCCGACCGCACGATTTCCGACCCGTAAGCGGAAAAGGTCAATCCCAGGCCGAGAATGCCAGTGGTCATCGGTGACAGGCTGATGCCGAACAAGGGCAGGATGAAGAACAGGTAAAACAGCAGCACTAACGCAGAAATGCCTCGCAGGACTTCAACGTAGACCGTGGCGATCCAGCGCACGACACGCCACGGCGAGAGGCGCATCAGCGCGATGACGAACGACATCACAATGACGATCAATTGCGCGAAGAATGTGAGCTGTAGCGTGACCCATGCGCCGTTTGCCAGCTGATGGGCAATGAAACGTGCCGTTTCCACGGCGGAAGAATCGAAGAACATTGGCCGTACTCGTGTGGGGTGGGGCCGTACAGGGCGTGCGGGCGGATGAAAACTGTCGCTGAGGTATGGCAAATACAGGAATGGCGTCAGGCCGGGGATAGGCGCCGACGACAACCCTGTGGGCGTGAGCTTGCTCACGAACGCGGTGGTCCAGTGACCTGCTGAGTGTCAGTCGCCCCGTCATCGCGGCCGTCGTGCCTCCGGCGTC
>NZ_DDHJ01000018.1:425123-565143 GCF_002338065.1 Pseudomonas sp. UBA1879
CGACAATCCTGTGTGAGTGAGCTTGCTCACGAACGCGGTGGTCCGGTGACCTGCTGAGTGTCAGTCGCCCCGTCATCGTTGCTGTCGTGCCTGCAACTTCTCCTGCAGGAAGGGCGTCGGCCCAGCGATAGGCGCCGAGGTCCGTTTGCCTGATAGCTGTCAACGATTGCAACGCTGCTCGGCGGTGACGTCAGCCGGTGCCAGCTCATTTTCGGTGTAGCCGTACTTCTGCAGTATCTTCAACAGCTCGCCCGACGCTCGCAGTTTCGCCAGTTCGGCATTGAAAGCCTGGGTGAATTCAGGATCGTTTTTCGGCAAACCGTAGGCGTGGTAATTCCAGGTCGGTTTGCCTTCCGCGTCAGGAATCTGATCGAACGGCAGGGCGCGTTCGATTCCGGCGTCGTTGGCTTTCTTGACCAGATTGATGATCTCCGCGTCCGGGAAATACACCACGTCCACGCGACCGGCCTGCAGTGCGGCCAAGGCATCGGTGTCCTTGTCCAGCAGCACCAGGTTGCTGGTGGCGATGCCGCTGTCCTTGGCTTCCTGCACCTGATTGCTGCCCGGTTGGGTCGCCAGTCGCGCCTTGCCGTTGGTGGCCACGTCCTTGAGGCTGTGCAGCTTCAGCGGATTGCCTGCCTTGACGATGAACGCGCCGCCCGAGCGGGTCACCGGGTTGGAATAGCCAATCACTTTGCAGCGCGCCGGGTTGATGAACAGGCCCGCGCCGATCAGATCAAAACGCCCCGCAGCCAGTCCTGGCACCAGCGAACCGAATTCTGTGATCGGGGTTTCGATTTTCGTGATGCCCAACTGCGAGAGGATGGCCTGCAGGATCTCGACATTGGCCCCGACGGTTTTGGCGCTGGTGTCGATGTAGGCGTAAGGCTGTTCGTTGGCGATCCCGGCGGTGAGGCCTTGGGTGCGCCCTTTTTCCAGCAGACCGGCAAATGCGAATGAGGCGAACAGTGCGTTGAACAGCACGGCGGAGCCGATTGCAGCAGACAGCGATTTCAGGCCTTTCATGAACAGTGCTCGATAGGATGTGAACGAAAAACGGGTCGCAGTGCGCTTGCCCGCGATAGCAATGGATCAGACACCTGCGATGTCAACGATCCACTCGTATTGGGCCAGGCGCCCGCGTCAGGTCGACGACGATGAATCAGGGCGTCCAGATGCCCACGTCCTTGGCATCCACGGCCTTAGGTAACAGACCCGCAGCGAAGAAGGCATCGGCGATTTTTTGCTGCTCGCCCAGTTGATCGGCCTTCACCGGTTCGACCTGATAGCTGCGGTGGGCGTTGGCCGATTCCACAGTGGCTACGTCCAGATTCCCCCAGAGCGGGCCCAACACCTGCGCGGCATCCTGCGGATTTTTCTTGATCCAGCTGCCGGCCGCCTGAAGCTGCTGGTACACGAGTTTGAGCACATCAGGGTGTTCGGCGGCATAAGCGGTGCTGGTCAGGTAATAGCGTTTATAGCTGGCCAGGCCGGTGCCGTCAGTGAGGGTGCGGGTCGGCAGTTGGCGCTGAACGCTGGTCAGGAAGGGTTCCCACGTGACCCACGCATCGACCTTGCCGTTTTCGAATGCCGCGCGGCCGTCCGCCGGTGTCAGGTACGCGGGCTGAATGTCGGCGAAGGTCAGGCCTGCCTTGTTCAGCGCCGCGATCAACAGGTAGTGAGTGCCCGCCGCTTTGGTCACGGCCACCTTCTTGCCTTTGAGGTCGGCCAGTTGCTGGATCGGCGAATCCTTGGACACGACGATCGCCTGGGCGCTGGGGGAAGGGGACTCCTCGGCGAAATAGGTGAGCTTGGCCTGAGCGGCCTGGGCGAAGATCGGCACGGTGTCGGCGACATCCGCGCTGATGTCGACGTTGCCGATGTTCAGCGCTTCCAGCAGGGGCAAGCCGCTGGGGAATTCATGCCAGCTGACGTCGATGTTGTCGTTTCCCAACGCTTTTTCCAACGTGCCTTGAGCCTTGAGCAAGGTGATCAGCGTCGACGATTTCTGGTAACCGATACGCAGCGTTTCTTTGGCTTGAGCCGAGAGCGGCAGCGCAGCGGCCAAGGCAAACGTCAGAGCCAGGCTAACCCCCGCGAGCAGCAGACGATGAGGGCGTAGGCGAGGGGTGTCGAAAAGGCTGGGCATGATCGATTCGAGCTCGAAATAAGTGGGTCGACGAGGAGAGTGGCGAACGCCAAGCCCCGAATCATAGAGTTCTAAGAAACATTCTTTAAATACCTTCTGGCTATGAGCTTATGCACCAATCGATTGATTCGGAGCGTCTCAAACAGGCGCGATCTTCATCAAAGGCGTAGGCAGCGTCTGCGTACTGACACACCACCATCGCGGCCGTCGTGCCTCCGGCTACTCCTACAGATCCAACGGCTAGTCTGGAATTTCGCGTCGCCATCCATCCCGTAGGAGCCGCCGGAGGTACGACGGCCGCGAAGCTTTGGGTCAGGCAGCGATGCGTCTTCTGACACACCACCATCGCGGCCGTCGTACCTCCGGCTACTCCTACAGATCCAGCGGCTAGTCTGGAATTTCGGGTCGCCATCCATCCCGTAGGAGCCGCCGGAGGTACGACGGCCGCGATGGCGTCAGGTCAGTCGCCATGCCCGGATCAACCTTGTTCAGTCGTCGAAAACCACCAAGGCTCGTAATCCGATGCTCCGGCGTTGCGGTGCTTTTGGTGGGGTGGGGTCGTAGAACGCGGTATGTGCCCCGGCGCGGGCGACAAGGTCGGTCTGCGAATCGCAAATTTTTCAGCAGTAGTACCAGTGATGCCTGGGGGGTGGCCCGACTGGACTGATCCACACGAAGCGTATCGTCGAAAATGACCGTCTTGACCGAACTGGCGTGAGCCCGCAAAAGCGCATCCGCTTTGGGGTATTGCTGCTGCACGACCTGTGTTTCGCCTTCCAGATACGCCACGGCACCGGATTGCCCCGCGCGCTGACCCCGTAGGTATCCAGCGCACGTGCGCCTGTCAATAACAGCGGCTTTATGACCGGATCTGAAGTGAGGGAGGCTTATGAGCTCGATAATTCAAAGTCCAACCGATCTATCGTTTTTGGCAATAGTCGTCATTTGTGAAAAAAGTGTGATTTATTTGTGAATGTATCGTTAGCATGCCGATTCGGCGATCAGCCGGTGACCTCTGGGGAGTTTTGGTTTGCATACTGTTCACAACGAATTGAAGGGCGCGTCACTGGGGATTTTGTTCCGTCTGGTGCTGACAGGCATCGTGTTTGGCATGTTGTGGCTGGATCTCGCGGTTTTTCACACGGACATCCTCGAGATTTCGTTCACCGAAATCACGCAGGAGATCTTGTTGTTCGCCTGCGCGCTGCTGTTCTGGTTCGCGCCGGGCATGGCTGAGCAACGAGGTTTCAACATCATCGCCGGTGGTTTTTTCGCTTGCCTGTTGATGCGGGAACTGGACGGCCTGTTTGATCCCATTAGCCACAGCGCCTGGTGCTGGCCATTCAGCCTGATCGCCCTGGTGTGCTGCTTCAAGGCATTCAGGGCCAGCCGCCGCACCGAGACCTTTGCCGCGCTCGCAGCCTTCACCCGCACGCCGGGCTTCGGCACGATGGCGACGGGTCTGGGTGTGCTGGTGTTTTCCAGGGTATTTGGCATGGGCTCGCTGTGGCATTTGATCCTGACCGAAGGCTACGCGCGACTGGCCAAGACCACCGTGGAGGAGGGTGTCGAGCTGCTCGCCTACTCGATGTGGTTCGCGGCGAGCGTTGAGTACTACGCATTGTCGCGCAAGGCACACGCTCAGGCGCCCGTCCCGGACGTGGCGTATGCCGATGCTTCGGTGTCGCGGCTGTCGTGAATGGGGCGGCCCGAGTGGCCGAGGCGTTCACGCCACGCCGATTTTCCATTGCGCGGGGGGTGGGGTGCCGTTGACCGCGTAGTCGCCGACGATTCGGTCCTTGTAAATGCGCGGGTTATGGGAGGTGAGGGTGCGGGCATTGCGCCAGAACCGGTCGAGCCCCAGCGGACGCAGTGTGGCCGACGCGCTCAGGGCATCGAACATCCGCGAACTGGCGTCGAGGATCAGGTCGCTGACGATGGTTTGCGACTGGGCAATCTCCAGCTCGGCGATGTCCACGGCGCGTTGCAACGCTTCGGCATCGCCGGTGAGCCGCGCCTGATACGCCCGTTCCAGCGCCTCGGCGGTTTTCAGCACGATGGCGCCTGCGCTGTAGGCTGCCCCGCGCAAGCTGCCGACCACCTGTAGGACTTGCGGGTCCTGCGCCACCCGCGCTGCGTTGCCATTGCTGAAACTGCGAGTGCGTTTGGCCACGGCGGCGGCCACTTCGCCGCTGAGTGCACGGCCGATCCCGGCGAGGTTGGCTAGGTGCACGATCTGATACAGCGCCGGTGAATACGGGAATTTGTCATCGACACTGACGATGTTTCGGGTGTCCACCGCCACGCCACGCAGGTGCGTGGTGCCGCTGGCCGTGAGGCGTTGGCCGAAGCCGTTCCAGTCGTCCACCACTTCGACCCCTTCGGCGTCACGGCGCACGGTCACGAACACCCGTTTGTCATTGTGATCGCTGACCGCTACGTCGATCCATTCGCTGTACAAACAGCCTGTGGTGTAGAACTTGTTCCCGTCGATGCGCCACTGCTCGCCGTCCAGATAAAGACGCGAATGCAGGTGCGATTGTGGCGTATCGCCGACTTCGCCGGTGGCAGGGCCAACGGTTTCGCCGCGTACCAGTCGCTCGAACCAGACTTTGCGGCGTTCCTCGTCTCGGCTGTTCAGCAGGTTTTCGGTGAACCCCAAATGCCCGCGCAGGGCCTGCACCAGATTGGAATCGGCTTCGCCCAGTTCGATCAGCAGGTTGGCCAGTTCGGGCAGGGTGACGCCCAGCCCGCCATATTCTTTCGGCACCCGCACGGCGGTGAAACCCGAGGCCTTGAGCAGTTGCAACTCCTGCACCGGTAAGCGCCGCTCCAGCTCGCGGCTGATGGCGCCTTCGCGCAGGTTGGCGAACAACGGACGGAAGCGCTCGGCCAGTTGCTCGTAGCGGGCAGAAGGGCCAGCCCCCCATGCGGCATTGACTTGATGTGCCATGTTCAAACTCTTTTTGTCATTCGGGAGGCGTCCGCCTCATGGTGGAGTCTTAAACCGCGATCGAACGCTCGCGCAGCCGGGTCGCGGGATGGGCCGGGAACGGCAGTCCCAGACGCTCGCGCAGCGTATGGCCGGTCGGGCCGTCAGCGGGCACCAGACCGCGACGTTTCAGCTCCGGCAGGATCAGCGTGATGAAGTCGTCCAGACCCTCCGGGTAGGTCGGCGGCAGGATGTTGAAACCGTCGGCGCCATGGCCTTCGAACCATGCCTGCAACTGATCCACGACCTCTTCAGGCGAACCCACCAGCGTCCAGTGCCCCCGCGCACCCGCCAGCCGCAAGTACAGCTCGCGCAGGCTCAGGCCTTCGGCGGCCAGTTGCAGAATCAGCTGCTGGCGGCTCTTCGAGGCGTTGGTCGCCGGCAGGTCCTGAGGCAGCGGCCCGTCCAGTGGCAGGTGAGACAGATCGACACCGCCGAGCAAACCCGACAACAGGCTCAAGCCGACATCCGGGTGCACCAGATTTTGCAGACGCTGATGCTTGGCGTGGGCTTCGGCAGAAGTCGGCGCCGTGAAGATAGTCACGCCTGGCAGAATTTTGATGTGTTCCGGATGGCGGCCCAGCACCGCTGCGCGGGATTTGATGTCGCTGTAGAACGCTTGGGCATCGGCCAGGCTCTGGTGCGCGGCGAAGATCGCTTCAGCGGTTGCCGCCGCCAGATCACGCCCGTCCTCGGAGGCACCTGCCTGCACCAGCACCGGTTTGCCCTGGGGCGAGCGCAAGACGTTCAACGGCCCGCGCACATGGAAATGCTCGCCGTGGTGGTCGGCGCGGTGCAGCTTGGTGCGATCGAGGAACACGCCTTTGTCCTTGTCCAGCAGCAGCGTGTCGTCTTCCCAGCTGTCCCAGAGCTTTTGCACCACTTCGTGGAACTCACGCGCGCGGCTGTAGCGGTCAGCGTGTGCGGGTTGCACCCCTTCAGCCGTCTTGGCGAAGTTCTTCGCGGCGTCGGGGTCGCTGCTGGTCACCAGGTTCCAGCCGACCCGCCCGCCGCTGATCTGGTCCAGCGAGGCGAACTGCCGTGCCAGGTTGTACGGCTCGCTGTAACTGGTGCTGGCCGTCGCCACCAGGCCAATGCGCGAGGTGACGACCGCCAGCGCCGACAGCAGGGTCAGCGGCTCGAAACTCAGGCTCGGGGCGATGACCCGGTCGAACGTCGGCGCGTCGATCCCCCGCACCGACACGCTGTCGGCGAGGAACAGCGTGTCGAATCCGGCCGCTTCGGCCTTGCGCGCCAGATCAATGAAATGGTCCAGCCGCACACCGGCATCGGCTTGAGAACCGGTGTCGCGCCAGGCGGCAATGTGGTGCCCGGTGGCGCGCAGGAAGAGGCCGAGTTTGAGGGTGTCAGTGCGTCGAGTCATCAAACAGTTCCTTGTGTTGCGAATAAGCGGCAGCCGACGCAGCGCGCCTCGGGGCTATCGATCGAGGCGCGTGCATCGGGGACTGTCTGGGTATTAGCAAGCGTTATGCCGTGAGCCGTCCGTGGCCGGCAGGCGACGTTCAAGTGTTTGATTCTGGCTGCAGGCGGTAGGCGCGTCGCTGCGTCCGGCGGGGGTGAACGGGCGGCGAGTTGTGTGCGCAAACAGCGAAAGTTGCTCAATGGCTGCTGCTGGAGAAACACCGGATGGGCTGACTGACGCCTTTAGCACCCGTCAGAAGACAAGGCTGGGGTCGGCACGGGGATGCCGACCTTCACCTCGAAAATGGCAGGCAGAGCGTGGCAGGATCGCCTCAACCTCTCTTCGGCAACACCCAATCCTTGCGGATGAAGTGGCAGGTGTAGCCATTGGGGATACGCTCCAGATAATCCTGATGCTCAGGCTCGGCCTCCCAGAAATCCCCGGCCGGGCTGATTTCGGTCACGACTTTGCCCGGCCAGAGGTCGGAGGCGTCGACGTCTTTCACGGTGTCTTCGGCGATGCGTTTCTGCTCGTCGTTCAGGTAGAAAATCGCTGAGCGATAACTTGGGCCCAGGTCGTTGCCCTGGCGGTTGGGCGTGGACGGGTCGTGGATCTGGAAGAAGAATTCGAGGATCTTGCGGTAGCTGATCTGTGCTGGGTCGAAAACGATTTCGATCGCCTCGGCGTGATTGCCGTGGTTGCGGTAGGTGGCGTTCGGAACCTCGCCGCCGGAGTAGCCGACGCGGGTGGAGACGACGCCGGGGTAACGGCGCAGCAGATCTTGCATACCCCAGAAGCAGCCGCCAGCGAGGAGGGCGGTTTCGGTTTGGGTGGTCATGGTGCAATCCTTTTTCAGTGCGCGGAACGCGCAGATGTCAAAATGTATCCCAGTGTGCTCGCCTGTGATTGACCGATGCAAGGGGGCGAAAAATCGAACTCCGTACCCTGTGCCGACGTCTGCAGTGAGCACACCGAGCGCTTTTGTCCGCCACCGCCATTAGGATCATCCGTGAACACACCTCGCATCGGCTTCGCCTGCATGTACCGCCACCCTGAGCGCGAATTGTCGCTAAAGGAGCTCAAGGCGCTGGAAGGTGATTACAACCCTCGCACCACCACCCTGCGCTGGATGGACAGCGTTACCCAGCAGGAAGCGCAGGACAAGCTGCTGAGTATCGTCGAACACAATCTGGCGGCGCAGATCCGCTTGCTCGGCTACGTCGCGCAACTGCCGTTGGGCCGCAGAATGCTGCGTTTGAGCAGTGACCTCTTGCCGTTCTACAGCCATCCGAAAGTGGCGGCGTTTTATCAGACGCCCTCGGTCATGACGCGGCTGGCCGGGCTGTTCGAGGCAATTGGCGACACCGCCCGCGCGGCCGATATTCGCTTGTCGTTTCATCCGGGCCAGTTCTGTGTGCTGGGTTCGGATCGGCCGGACGTGGTGGAAAACAGCCTCGCCGAATTCGAATACCACGCCGACATGATCCGCATGATGGGCTACGGTCGCCGTTTTCAGGACTTCAAATGCAACATCCACATCGCCGGACGTCTGGGAGCGGAGGGCGTGCGTGCGGTCTGGCCGCGTTTGTCCGAGGTGGCGCGTCAGTGCATCACCTTCGAAAACGACGAAAAAACCTACGGCGTGGACGACTGCCTGCTACTGGCCGACCTGGCACCGGTGGTGCTCGACATCCACCATTGCTGGATTCATGAGGGTGACTACATTGCCCCGGACGACCCACGTGTGAGCCGGATCATCGACAGTTGGCGTGGCGTGCGACCGGTCATGCATTACTCGCAGCCGCCCGAAAGCCTGCAGGCGCTGGGTTTCACTGCGGAGCAAAAGCTGGAGATGGAAGCGTTGCTGAAGGTCGTCAATAAGCGCGACCTGTACCTGCACAGCGATGGTATGTGGAACGACTGGACCAACCGCTATGCGCTGCTGTTTCTGGATCGCTTCGACATCATGTTCGAAGCCAAGCACAAGAACCTCGCCACCGAGACGTTTTATCGGCAGTTCATGGCAGCGGAGCATTCCGCGGTGACCGTCGAGGAGCGGCTCTAGACCGCACGTTCCGGCGTTTTTGGCCGGTGCGGTCGGTGAACACCGAAAATGTCAGCGCTTTGACGACGTTCGGGTTGTGCACGGTCATGGCACGGTGCCACAATCGCGTCCTATGACCGTGGTGTGGGCAGGCGATTACGATGTATTTCGTTGAGTTCCAGCATGAGCGCAACGCCCTGATTGGCGCACTGGTGCGTACGGATCGCCTGCAATTGCTGTTTCGCCAAACGGTGTTTTCAGTACTGGGCGCTTTTCTGGCTGCCTTGATGCTCGGTTGGCTCTGCTGGGGCCGCGTTGACGACCGGTTGGTGGTCAGCTGGCTGGCTTTGCTGGCGGTGTCCACCTCATTTCGGATTGCCCTGCTGGTTGCCTACTTTCGCAGCCCTGCCGCGGCGCGCACGCCTCAAGGCTGGGAGCTCAAGTATTGGCTGACGCTGGTGCTCTCGGCGACGATCTGGGGCCTCGGCGCGTTGGCGTTGATGCGTTCCAATGACCTGTTGACGCAAACCCTGGTCTTGCTGTTCGGCGTCGGCATGTCCGTCAGCGCGGTGTCCTGCTATTGCGCCTATCGCTCCATGACTGTCGTTGCCATCGGCCTGGTCCTGTTCCCGTGCGCGCTGTGGTTGTTGTTTCAACCGGGCACGATGCAGGTGGGCATGGCGGTGGCCACGCTGGTGTTCGCCGCCTTCGTGATCAGCGCCACGCGCAAATTGTCGGAGGCCATGGAAACGGCGTTTCGCTTGAAGCGAGAAATGGAACACGCCCGAGACGTCGCCAATCACGCGGCGCAGACCGACGAGTTGACAGGGTTGAAGAATCGACGCGCGTTCTTCCATCACGCCGAACGCTGCCATCGCCACAGCCGACACAAACGCTTGCCTATGAGTGTGCTGATGCTAGACATCGATCATTTCAAACGCATCAATGACGCCTACGGCCATCAGGCCGGGGATCAGGTGTTGAGACAGATCGGCGCGGTCATGCGCGAGTGCGTCGGGGAGGGTGACATCTGCGGCCGGCTCGGCGGTGAGGAATTCGCGATGTTGATGCCCGACACTCCGCTGCATGCCGCCGAAACCCGGGCCGAGCAGATGCGGCAGGCCATCTCGCGGGGCTGCGGTGAACACGGCGAAATCATCACCGCCAGCATCGGCATCGCCACGATGAACGCTGACGAACAGAGCCTGCACACCTTGCTCAACGAAGCCGACAAAGCGCTGTTTCGGGCCAAGGCGCTGGGTCGGAATCAGACGGCGGTGGCGTGACGGTCAGTAGATTGCGACCGTTTCTGTCACGCCCTCGTGACATTCGCCCTCGCTCTTTTCATTCCGCCCGAGCTGTGGCGTAGTGTCTGGCGCACATTGGCCGACTGGAAGAGGTAAACGAGCGATGACCCTGCAAACCCAACTGGACAACCTGTACCCGCGCGCCGAGGACATTCCTGAAGCATTCCGCGCAGGCCCGGCCATCGAGCAGCGAGACTATCTGGTCAATGGCGCACTGCACCAATGGCAAGGCCCGTTGGCGCCGGTGCTCAGCCCGGTGTCGTTGAAGACCGACGCAGGCCTGGAATCCGTGGTGCTGGGCAGTACGCCGTTGATGGATGCCGACACCGCGATGACCGCCCTCGATGCCGCCGTCAACGCGTATGACCGAGGGCAGGGCGCCTGGCCGACAATGCGTGTGGTCGACCGCATCCACCACGTCGAAACCTTCCTGAAGAAAATGCGTGAACAACGCGACGCCGTGGTCACCCTCTTGATGTGGGAGATCGGCAAAAACCTCAAAGACTCGCAGAAGGAATTCGACCGCACCTGCGACTACATCGTCGACACCATCAACGCGCTCAAAGAGCTCGACCGCCGCTCCAGCCGTTTTGAACTGGAGCAGGACACCCTCGGGCAGATCCGTCGCGTGCCCTTGGGCGTCACCCTGTGCATGGGGCCGTACAACTACCCGCTGAACGAAACCTTTACCACGCTGATTCCGGCGCTGATCATGGGTAACACCGTGGTCTTCAAACCGGCCAAGTTCGGCGTGCTGCTGATTCGGCCTTTGCTGGAGGCCTTCCGCGACAGCTTTCCGGCAGGGGTGATCAACGTCATCTACGGCAGTGGCCGCGAGACCGTCAGCGCATTGATGGCCAGCGGCAAGATCGATGTCTTCGCCTTCATCGGCACCAACAAGGCCGCCAGCGCCTTGAAAAAACTGCACCCCAAACCCCATCGCCTGCGCGCGGCCCTCGGGCTGGACGCCAAGAATCCCGGGATCGTGCTGCCTGACGTCAATCTGGACAACGCCGTGGCGGAAGCCATCACCGGCTCGCTGTCGTTCAACGGTCAGCGTTGCACGGCGTTGAAAATCCTGTTCGTGCATGAAAACGTGGTGGGCAGCTTCCTTGAGAAGTTCGAGGAAAAACTCGCCCAGCTCAAGCCGGGCATGCCTTGGGAGCCGGGTGTCTCGCTGACGCCGCTGCCGGAGCCTGGCAAGACCGAGTACCTGCAAGGGCTGGTCGACGACGCCGTGAGCAAAGGCGCCAAAATCGTCAACGAAGGCGGCGGCACCACCCATGAACAGTTTTTCTACCCGGCTGTGCTGTACCCGGTGACCCCTGACATGCGCGTCTACCACGAAGAACAGTTCGGTCCCGTGGTGCCGGTGGTGGCGTACCGCGATCTGGACACCGTCATCGAATACGTGCTCGATTCCGATTTCGGTCAGCAGTTGAGCATCTTCGGCAACGACTCCAAACAGGTTGGGCGGCTGGTCGACGCGTTCGCCAATCAGGTGGGCCGCATCAACATCAACGCCCAGTGCCAACGCGGCCCGGACAGCTTCCCGTTCAATGGGCGCAAGAATTCGGCCGAGGGCACGCTGTCCGTGGATGACGCGCTGCGGGTGTTCTCGATCCGCACGCTGGTGGCGACCAAATTCCAGGAAAGCAACAAGGCGCTGATCAGCGACATCATTCATAACCGCGAGTCGAGCTTCCTGACCACCGACTACATCTTTTAATCGCGCTGGTTGCTGATGTGTCTTGCAGCGACTTGGGCTAAGATCTCGCGGCCCAAGTCGCTGTAGTCATTGCACCTTCAAGGAAGTCAGCATGAGCGTCTCCGCTATCATTTTTCTGGTTGTCGTCGTGGGTTCGGTGGTCTACGTCATCGGCGTCTACAATCGGCTTGTCCTGTTGCGCAACCGCTTCAAAAATGCCTTCGCTCAGATCGAAGTGCAGCTCAAGCGCCGCCACGATCTGATCCCCAATCTGGTGGAAACCGCCAAAGCCTATCTTGCCCATGAACGTGACACCCTGGAGTCGGTGATCAGTGCGCGCAATCAGGCCGTGGCCGGTCTCAAGGCGGCATCGGGTCAGCCGGGAGACGAACAGCGCATGGCGCAACTGGGCAATGCCGAAGGGGCGTTGACCAGCGCGATGGGGCGTCTGAACGTGACCATGGAAGCCTACCCCGACCTCAAGGCTTCGCAGAACATGCAGCAGCTCAGCGAAGAGCTGACCAGCACCGAAAACAAGGTGGCCTTCGCCCGTCAGGCGTATAACGACGCGGTGATGGAGTACAACACCTACAAGCAGTCCTTTCCGCCGGTGTTCTTCGCCGCCAACTTCGGTCACAAGGCCGATGCCGGTGTACTGGAGTTCGCCGACACCGCGCAGATTCAGGCCGTGCCCAAGGTGGCGTTTTAACCGACCCAGCCCAGGGGCCGCGCGATGAATTTCTTCGAGCAGCAAGACCGCGCCCGGCGTAACACCGGGCGACTGGTGCTGTTGATGACACTGGCGGTCACCAGCCTGGTGGCCCTGACCAGCCTCGCAGTGAGCATCGGCCTGCAATTCATGGCCGACAGTGGGCAAAAGCACCGAACGCTTCATGTGGCCTGGAACCTTGTGCCAGCGATCGCACTGCTGACCGTCCTGATCATCCTGCTGGCGGCGCTGTACAAAAGCCGGCAGCTGCAAGGCGGCGGCAAAGCCATCGCCAAACGCCTCGGCGGTCGGCTGATCAACCTAACGCAGCAGAACGAGGACGAGCGAAAGGTACTCAACGTCGTCGAGGAAATGGCCATCGCCTCGGGCAGCCCGGTGCCACCGGTGTACCTGATCGATGACACCAGCATTAACGCATTTGCCGCCGGCCTGACCCCACAAGACGCGGTGATCGGCATTACCAAGGGGGCGATCTGCCTGTTGTCGCGGGAAGAACTGCAAGGCGTGATCGCCCACGAGTTCAGCCACATCCATAACGGCGACATGCGCTTGAACACGCGGCTGGTCTCGGTACTGCACGGCATACTGGTGATCGGGCTGATCGGTGAGTTCGGCATGCGCAGCGCCAAGGACGGGGAGAAGGCCGCGCTGCCGCTGTTTTGCGTCGGCGCCATTCTGTGGGCGTTGGGCTACACCGGCACGTTTTTCGGTAACTGGATCAAAGCGGCCGTCAGTCGCGAGCGGGAGTTTCTGGCAGACGCTTGCGCCGTCCAGTTCACCCGTGATCCGGCAACCATTGGCGGCGCATTGAAGAAAATCGGCGGCTACAGCCAGGGCTCGAACTTGCAGGCAAGCAACGCGCCGGAGTTCAGTCATCTGTATTTCGCGGCGGGCGTGGCTGCCTATGTCGAAGGCTTCATGGCGACGCACCCGCCGCTGAAGAAACGCATCCGACGCATCGAGCCGTATTGGGACGGCGTTTTTCCGGAGGTGGTCTGGCCAACCGCTTACACCCAGATGCCCACCATTCCGCCTGCCCAAACTTCGACGGCGTACCAAGGCCTGAACCTCACCCTCGCCGGGCTTGAAGCGTCATTAGCCTCGATCGGCGATCCACAACCGGTCCACAGGGCCTTGGCCCAAGGTGCTTTAGCCCGGCTTGATGGCCTGCTCTACGACGCGGCCCACGACGGCATCGGTGCGCAGGCCATTGTCTATGGCCTGTTGCTTTCGTCTGACGCGGCGAACAGGGATCAGCAACTGCAACAATTGAAATCAAGGGTCGAACCGCGTCTCGATGACCGGCTGCGGCGCCTGATCACGCCGCTGCAACGGCTCGATCACGACCTGCGCCTGCCACTGATCGACCTCGCCATCCCCGCGCTCAAGCAAATGAGCAAGGAAGCCAGCCACAGTCTCATTGAAAACATGACCCTGCTGATCAAGGCGGATCAACGAGTCGACTTGCAGGAATGGACGCTGCTGCGGATCGTCGAGCGCAACCTCAACCCGCCACGACAGCGCCAGGCAAAATACGGCCTGGTGCAGTTGGGCGATGACGTGGCCATCCTGCTGACGGCATTGGCCAGGGCAGGGCACGACAGCCCTGAACAGGCCCGCGGCGCATTCATCCACGCCCGTGAAAGCCTGCCACCAGCCCTCGCCGGGCTTGAGGCTGCAGCGCAGGTCGGATTGAAATCCCTGGCGACCTCGGTAAGCCGCCTCAACCTGCTGTGGCCCCTGCAAAAACCGCAACTGCTCAAAGCCATGGCCCGCTGCGTCGAACACGACGGGCAGGTCACCGCTGCCGAGGCCGAACTGATGAGAGCGGTTGCAGACATTCTTGATTGCCCGTTGCCACCCGTTTTCGTGCAGGCTTTTCCGTCATTGATGGCCTCATCGATATAAGTGTTCCTGGGGTGGTTTTCAGAAAGGGACTACAGAGGCGGGTTTGAGGATCTGACTTGGGAGGGAGAAATGGGTGACGTGATGGCGCTACAGGGATGCCCTGCGGGCCTCTTCGCCAGCAAGCCGGCTCCCACCATTACGACGTCGGTTGCAGATTTTATGGACATAGGCATGATGCTTATGGGAACCGCCTTGGGACGGGCGGCAAATCTGACGCAAGCGATTGACCGCCCGACGTAAGATCTCCCACATTTTTTGCAACGTGCCATGGTCTGACAGCCGCCGTTGTCCGCCTTCTGTGTTCGCCCTGAGTAGAGAGGGGAAGATCAAAACGACTCACATTCCCTGATAAACCCTGACGCGCAGGTAATCGGGTAGATAAGCGGCATATTTACACCAACGCCCAGTGTCTTTAGTGTGCGCGGTAGTCATTTGCCATAACCTTGCGGATGCCTGCCTACGCGCTGCTTTTTCTTTTCTGACTGGACGCTGCCCTTGGTTGAAGCTACCCCTGAGTCGATTTCCCCGGTTGTAACGATGTTGTCGCCCACCAGCGTGTTGCTCCAGGTGCGCGCGGCCACGGCGGTGCAGCACAGAACGCTGGAAGCGCGGTTGCCGCTGACGAGCCCTGACCTCGATCAATGCACCTATGCGCGCATCATCGAAGCCTATTACGGTTTTCATGCGCCGCTGCATGACCAGATTGCGAAGTTTTCGGGCGCTTCTGCGGACCCCGAGCGCCATAAAATTCCTGCGCTGATCAAGGATCTCTACGCCTTGGGCCTCAACGGCGAACAAATCAACGCATTGCCCCTGTGTACCCGATTACCCGCCATCGACAGCGAAGCGCAGCTGCTGGGCGTCATGTACGTGATGGAAGGCGCGACGCTGGGCGGACAGGTGCTGCGTCGACTCATCGCTGCGCGGCTGGGTATCGACGCAGACAGCGGCGGCGAGTTTCTCGATGTCTACGGCCGGGACACGGGCCGGTTGTGGAAAGCGTTTCTGAAACAACTGGCCGCGTTCGACCATCCTGCGTACAACAGTGACGTGGTGGACGCGGCCTGTGAAACGTTCGCGTGCTTCGAACATTGGCTGGACCGCGCGGGAGTGCTGCTGTGATTTCCACGACCGAACATGACATGAAGACCCTGCTGCAGAATTGCGCGGACGAGCCAATCCGCATTCCTGGCGCCATTCAACCCCACGGCGTGCTGCTGACCCTCGACGAAGCGTCGTGGACCGTTCAACAGGCCAGCGCCAATGCGGCCTTGCTGTTGGGTGGCGCCGATGAGCTGCGCCCGGGTCAGCCGTTGTCGACATGGTTCGGCGTGGATCAGGCCGACGCGCTGCGCGAGGCCGTGGCGACCGAATCGCTGGACGACATCAATCCCGTGACCCTGCGCTGTGGCAGCCAGTGGATGGACGCGCTGATTCATCGCCACGCCGGGCTGCTGTTCATGGAGCTGGAACCTGCGCAAGCCCAGGCCTCCGGTCGTCCGCTCGACCTGCACCTTACCCGGACCCTGCGTCGTTTGCAGTCCGCAAAAACCCTTGCCGAGCTGTACGACATCAGCGTCAACGAGATTCGCACGCTGACCGGCTACGACCGGGTGCTGATCTATCGCTTTCAGGAGCAGGGCCACGGCCAGGTCATCGCCGAATCGGCCACGCCGGAGCTGGATGCCTATCAAGGGCTGTTCTTTCCGGCGAGCGACATCCCCGAGCAGGCCCGCGAACTGTACCGCCTGAACTGGCTGCGGATCATTCCTGACGCAGCGTACGTTCCGGTGCCGATGGTGCCGGTATTGCGTCCCGACACCGGCCAGCCGCTGGACATGAGTCATGCGGTCCTGCGCAGTGTGTCGCCAGTTCATTGCCAGTACATGCAGAACATGGGCGTACGTTCGTCGATGAGTATTTCGCTGCTCAAGGATGACCGCCTGTGGGGGCTGATCAGTTGCGGCAATCGCCAGCCGCTGCAGGTGCCTCACGCATTGCGCGCGGCGTGCCAGACCATTGGTCAGGTGCTGTCGATGCAGATCAGCGCGCTGGAAGGGGCGCAGATTCAGCGCGAGCGGCAGGCCAAAGACAGTCTGCTGCAGTCGCTGGCGCACGCGATGGTCGAGTCCGAAGGGGACGTTTATCAGGGTTTGATCGAGCGGGCCGATGATCTGCTGACGCTGAGCGATGCCCAGGGCGCCGCCATCATCATCGAGCAGGACATTTACCTGTTCGGCCAGTGCCCAAGTCCGGAGCAGGTCAGGGCCCTGTTGGGCTGGGTTCAGCAACAGCCGTCCAGCGTGGTCGAGACCTCGAGCCTGAGCACGCTGTTTCCGGAGGCTCACGCCTATCGAAAGGTCGCCAGCGGGCTGCTGGCGTTCACCTTGCCCAAACCGGTGGACAACGCCGTGCTGTGGTTTCGGCCTGAAATCGTCGACAGCGTGCACTGGAGCGGTAACCCGGAAATGGCCAAAAAGGTGGTCGCCGATCGTCTGCAGCCTCGGGATTCGTTCGAGGCCTGGAAACAGGAAGTCGAAGGCACGTCGCGGCTGTGGTCTTCCGCTGATGTCTACTCAGTTTCGGATTTGCGCCGCTCGGCGCTGGAATCGGACCTGTCGCGGCAAGTCCTGCGGGAAAAAGACGCGGTTCGCGCCAGGGACGAGCTGGTGGCCGTTGTCTCGCACGATCTGCGCAGTCCGCTAACCGTCATCGTCATGCAGTGCGGAATGATGCAGCGGGTCATCGCCGCGGACGTCAGCCCGGGTTCGAAACGGTTGCACGCGGCGATCGACACCTTGCAACGGGCGACGGCACGCATGACCACGCTCCTCGAAGATCTGCTCGACACGTCGAAGATCGAGGCAGGGCGTTATTCCATCGACCCACAACCTGTCGACCTCAACCAATTCTTCGATGACGCCTGGGCGTTGATGGTGCCGTTGGCCCTGAACAAATTCATCGACCTGTCTTTTACCGGTGAGCCGAACCTGAAAATCATGGCCGATCCAGAGCGGTTATTTCAGGTGCTGTCGAACCTGGTGGGCAACGCGATCAAATTCACCCCGAAGGAGGGGCGCATCACCGTCACCGCGGCCGTCGAAGGGGCATATGTCGCGGTCGATATCGTCGACTCCGGGCCGGGTATCGCGCCGGATCAATTGCCTCATGTGTTCGAGCGATACTGGCGGATCCGCGAAGGCAACCCGAGCGGCACGGGGTTGGGGCTGTACATCTCGCAAGGGATCGTGCGGGCTCACGGCGGCGAGTTGACGGCCACCAGTGACCTTGGCGCAGGCAGCACGTTTCGCTTCACGGTGCCGCTCGCGGCGGCCATTTGACGACCCCGCATGCTTGTCGAGCGGCGCTGGAGACAGGTGCCGGGCGCCCACAGCGGGAACGAAGGGAGCAATGACGAAGCACCGCACAGCGCGTGAATCCCGATGCCCCGCCCGATCCTGCCATTCGCCATCGGCAAGCCTTGATCGCCGAACGGTGCTCCATGAACGGCAAAGTCGCCTATCGTTTTGACATCCGTGTGCAGGACGAAGGCGAAACCGTCTTCCTCGACGTCTGCTCACGGCCAGGATGAACTGGATGGACGAGCCGTCAGGAGCAGTACGTTGAACAGATCCGGCAATCAGCTTTTCGACCGTTACTTCACTCAAACCGCGATGCGCGAGGTGTTCTCCGATCAGGGCCGCGTGCAAGGCCTGCTCGATTTCGAAGCGGCGCTGGCAAGGGCGCAGGCCACGGTGGGTGCCATTCCCGCCGAGGTGGTGGGCGACATCGCCGCCGCCTGTGATGCCGCGCTGTACGACTTCGACGCGTTGGCCGTGGCCATCGGTGACGCAGGTGACGCAGGTGACGCAGCGATGCCGCTGGTCAGGGCGTTGCGCACACAGGTCAATTCACGCAATCCGGGGGCTGGGCGCTACGTGCACGTGGGCGCCAACAGTCAGGACGCAATGGACAGCGGATTGGTGCTGCAACTGCGCAGTGCCGTGGCTTTGTTGGAGCAGACGATGGCGAACCTCGGCGAAGCGTTGGCGCAGCAGGCCCAGCGTCACGCCAACCTGCCGATGGCGGGTCGCATCGGGCTGCAACAGGCCACGCCAATCACCTTGGGCGCCAAGATCGCGGGCTGGCTCGGGGCCGTGACCCGCCATCGCCAGCGCCTCAAGGAACTGAAGCCGCGCCTGTTGTGCGTCCAGTTTGGCGGTACGTCGGGGAGCCTGGCCGCCTTGGGCGACATGGCGTTTCCCATTGCCGAGGCCCTGGCCAAAGAATTGAAACTCAACTTGCCCGATCAGCCGTGGCACACCCAGCGCGACCGATTGGTGGAGTTTGCCACTTTGTTGGGGCTGATCGCGGGCAGTCTCGGCAAAATCGGCCGGGACGTCAGCCTCTTGATGCAGACCGAAACCGGCGAGGTGTTCGAACCGCCGGCAGCGGGCGAGGGCAATGCTTCGAACCCTTCCCATACACGCAACCCGTTGGGGGCGACAGTGATGATCGCCGCCGCCACCCGGGCGCCGGGGTTGGTCGCCACGCTGCTCAGCGCCATGCCCCAGGAACATGAACGCAGTCCCGGTCTGTGGCACGCCGAATGGGAGACGTTGCCGGAGCTGTGTTGCCTGGTATCGGGTTCGCTACAGCAGGCGCTCGCAGTGATTCCCGGCCTTGAAGTGGATGCCGCGCGCATGAAACATAACCTCGGATTGACGCAGGGGCGGGCGCAGGCCGAGGCGGTGAGCACGGCGCTGTCGGGCCGTATCGGTCGGGACGCGGCCGATCAACTGATCGAACAGTGCTGCCGCCTCGCCGTCGAACAGAGCCAGCCGCTGCGCGCTGTCCTCGGCGCCGAACCGGCGGTCAGCACGCAGCTGTCGGCCCAGGCGCTGGACAATCTGCTCGAACCTGCCCATTACCTGGGGCAGTCCCGGCGTTGGGTCAAACGTGCCGTGGCTGACCATCAGGCTTTCTCGCTTCGTTGAAGCGACAGGCGCAACGGGCGCCTTTTGAACGAGAGGGCCCGGCACGCTGCCTGGATTGTGTCTGCGAGCGGGGGCGTCGGCCGAGCGACGCCTGCCGCGACAAAAGCGACGAGATCCCTGCGGTTTCTTTGGTGATCTGACGACAGCTTCTATATTCTCTGCGTGTCCCGCTTCAGACTCGCCGCAATGGTCGGTCGACCACGCGTTTTCGCAAGGCCAAAGGAAACCTGATGAGCACCACCCGTACGCCGCTCTCCGGCGTCAACCAGCCACTCAAGGGCATCGCACTGATTGTCCTGGCGACTTTCCTGTTTTCCAGTCACGACACCCTGTCCAAATACCTCTCCGGCATTTACCCGATCATGATGGTGGTCTGGGTACGTTACGTCGTGCACACCGGATTGATGGCGTGCATCTTCATGCCTTCAGCGGGGCTGCGGGTGCTACGGACCAAGCGGCCGGGTCTACAGGCGTTGCGGGCGATCTGCCTGTTGGGGACGAGCCTGTTGTTCACCAGCGGCCTGATGTTCATCCCGATCGCCGAAGCCACGGCGGTGAACTTCCTGGCGCCGTTGCTGGTGACGGCGCTGTCGGTGCCGTTGCTCAAGGAAAAGGTCACGCGGGGACAGTGGATCGCCGTGTTAGTGGGCTTTTGCGGGGTGATGGTGATCGTTCACCCTGGTGGCGAGCTGTTCACGCCCGCCGTGTTGCTGCCGTTGGGGTCGGCGTTGTGTTTCGCCTGTTATCAGTTGCTGACGCGGTTGGTGGCGGCCCATGACAGCCCGACCACCAGTAACTTCTTCGCGGGGCTGTTCAATAGCCTGTTGATGAGCGCCATCGTGCCATTCTTCTGGCAATCGCCGGCGTGGACGCATATCCCGTTCATGCTGGCGCTGGGGACGTGCGGGATGGTCGCGCATTTGCTGCTGACTCAGGCGTTCCGTTTCGCTGCACCGGCGATGCTGGCACCCTTCGGCTATTGCCAGATCGTGTTTGCAGGGCTTTGGGGCTTTCTGGTGTTCGATCACGCGCCTTCACTGACTGCGCAGGCGGGCATCGCGATTATTTGCTTGAGCGGGTTGGCGGCGGCGTGGCAGCAGCGGCGAACAGGGGGCTAGGCCCAGCGTGGTCAGGTCGGTCTTAAGAATATAGCGTCCTGTGGTTGTGCTTGTACGACCGCTTCGCTGCCGTCGTGCCTCCGGCGTCTCCTACAGGGTCTTTGGCGTCCTGAGGCGGCCTGATGGCAAAATTCTTCGACACCCCATGGAACCGATCCTGTCCTGACGGCCACCCATCAGCACCAAGCACTTCCGCTGGTGATGATTCAGGAGTACTCGACATGACATTAGGTCTGAACCCAATCTCGACGGTCGGCAACTTTGCGAACGGCGTAATCGGTACTGGCGGCCAAGTCGCTCAGCAGGCAGCAGGGGCCCTTACCCAAGTCAAACAGGAAGGCGCGATCACCGATTCCGCCGGTCCCTCCAAAGCAGAAAACGCGCAGAACGCTGCCACTGAAAAGGCCGACGCCAGCCAGGCTCGCTTGATCGCCATGCAGACCGACGCCGACATCCGCAAACAAACCAATGATGTGCTCAGCGCCATTCGTTCGGGCAAAGAAGACAGCGCGAACAAGGCGATCAGTGCCGAGGCGCAAAACGCCAAAGGTATCAGCTACTGATCATTCAGAGCGCCCCCTGAAAAAGGGGGCAACCCCCTGACATTGGAGGTTTCATGCTAAGTCTCAACGCCAGTATCAACCCGCTGCAGAACGCGCACATCGGCACCGTCGTGTCCTCCGGCGGGATCGGCGGCCAGCAAGGCCCGCAGCAGTCGCTCAAGGACGTCATCGACAAGCTCGCCAGCGCGCTGACCAAGGACGGTCATCTGGATCAGGATTCGCCCCTCGGCAAGATGGTCGGCGACCAGTTGAAAAAGATGAACCCCCTGGCCGCGCTCGGCGCGTTCGGCGGCGGCTCGCCTGAGATGGTCAAGGCCGCCTTGGGTGACGTGATCAAGGACAAGCTGGGCGACAACTTTGGCGCGGCAGCGGACTTCGGCCTCAGCGGCGGCGCGAGCGGCGGCGCAGGCAAACCGGACCTGATGTCGCAAGTGCTCAACGGTCTGGGTAAAGCTTCGTTGGATGACCTTCTGAACAAGCAGGGTGATGGAACGAAGTTTTCCTCCGATGACATGCCGCTGCTGGACAAGGTCGCGCAGTTCATGGACCAGAACCCGAGCAAATTCCCGGCGCCGGATTCCGGGTCGTGGAAGAACGAGCTCAAAGAGGACAACTTCCTCGACAAGGGCGAAACCAGCGCGTTCCGTGCTGCATTGGACATGTTGGGCGGTCAGCTTGATCAGCAGCAGAGTGGCGTCGCGGATGCCGGCAGTGGTGGCGGTAGCCCGGCGGGCAATGCCTTCGCCAGCGATCCTTCAGGGGGGCAAGGCACGCTGAGCGGCAACCCGACCCAGGACCTGGGGCAGTTGCTGAGCGGCTTGTTGCAGCAAGGTTTGAACGCCAGCGGCGGCAATGGCACCGGAAATGGCGTGGGTTCGCCGTCAACCGACGCGATACAACCGGGCACCTCGAACAGCCAGGGCGTCACTCAAGATCTGGGGCAGCTGCTGAGCGGACTCATCCAGAAAGGCCTGGAAGCCAGTCAGGGCGGCGGTGGCAATGGCGCCAGCGCCGCCGGTGCAGGCGCTCCGCAAAATACGCTGTTCGCCCAGCACGATCTGCAAAGCAGCCTGAGCCAGGCGGCCAACGCCATCGTCCAGACGCTGCTCGGGGGCGGTAACAACGCCTTGTCCTGATCGCGCCATCGTATCGACCCGTCTGCCGGAGAGCACCCGTGACCGTTTCCAACGTCAATCAACTCAAATCGCCATCCCCCGATCTTGAGCAGCACCTTGATCAAGGACTGGTCAGCGGGCCTTCGCAGGCGGACGTCGATCTGTTCAACGCCGCCATGCGCCCTGACATGGCGCTGCAGCAGAGCCATCTTTCCGAACAGATTGCCGCGGCCTTGTCCGAACGGCTGGGCACGATGGACAAGTTTTCCCAACAAGCCGTGCGCAAGATGAAAAAAGCCGCCACCACCGATGACCCGTTGGAGATCGCGCAAATGAGCCGATCCCTGTCGCAGTATTCGTTGCAAATGGCGTTGACCACCAAGGTCGTCAACAAGAGCGCTCAGGCGTTCGACAAGCTGACCAACTTGCAATAGAGGGTTCGGCGTGAAGTATCTGACTGCGGGTCTGATGTGCCTGATGTTGCTGCTCAGCGGTTGCAGCGACGAGACCGACCTGTTCAGCGGTCTGTCCGAACAGGATTCCAACGATGTGGTGGCCAGCCTCGCCGATCAGCACATCGATGCGCGCAAACGCATGGAAAAAACCGGGGTGGTGATCACGGTCGCCACCGCCGATATCAACCGGGCGGTGCGGATCCTCGATGCCGCCGGGTTGCCGCGGCATTCCCGCACCAGCCTCGGCGAGATTTTCAAGAAAGAAGGCGTTATTTCCACGCCGCTGGAAGAGCGCGCTCGCTATATCTATGCCCTGTCCCAGGAGTTGGAAGCGACGTTGTCGCAGATCGACGGGGTGATCGTCGCGCGGGTCCATGTGGTGTTGCCGGAGCGGGTGGCGCCGGGCGAGCCGGTCCAGCCTGCGTCGGCCGCCGTGTTCATCAAACACACGTCGGCGCTGGACCCTGACAGTGTGCGAGGGCGGATTCAGCAAATGGTCGCCAGCAGTATCCCCGGCATGTCTGGCGAGCCGCTGGATTCGAAGAAATTCGCCATCGTCTTCGTCCCGGCCGCCGAATTCCAGGACACCGAACGGCTGGTGAATTTCGGCCCGTTTCTGGTGGACAGCACGAACCTGGGCTTCTGGAAAAGCATGGTCTGGGCGGCGCCGTTTGCCGGGCTGGTGTTGATCCTGTTGCTGGTGTTGATCCTGCGCGGTGACTGGCGAAACGCGCTGTTGCAGCGCATCGGCCTGCGTCGTGGCGAGGCTTCGAACCTGCCGGTGCGCGCGTGATGCAACCGGCGATGCTGGACGCGGATCAGCGCTGGATTCAGTGGTGGTGCGCGCCCTGGCAATGGGCTCACGGCGACTGGCTGACCCGGTTCGCCGAGGACAGCCGGTTGCCACTGTCGGCGCTGTCGGGTGTGTTGCGCACTCGGCATGGCCTTTTCTTGCACAGCGTCGGGATCGCCCCCAGTCAGCCTCCTGTGCCCGCTGCGTCGGTGTTGCACTGGCTGGCGCTCGATGCTGTTCAGCAGCAGTACGCGCTCAACCTCGCAGCGAGTATTTGCTTGGGACGCGTCATTGACGAATCCCCTCATGAACGCTGGTGCCGCGCCGTGGCCAAGGCGTTGCGTCCTGGCGCCTGGCTCGACGCTAGGGTTCAGGATCCTCGTGAGCTGTTGGCCGCGTGGGTGGGGCAGGATTGCTGGTCCAGGCTGCGCCTGAGTTGGTCCCCTGACGCTGTGCCCGACGCTGTGATCGAGATGCCCGTCGGTAAACTGCACACCCTTTGGCAATCCGTTCTCTGGCGCGCCAGTACGCCCTGACTCTTTCTCTCCAGGAACTCGACATGCTTGCCAAACGCCGCCTCGCCCTGGCTTCTTCCGACGTGCTGCTCGACACGATTTTGCGCCGGGAAGATTTGGCCGATATTCAGTTGGCTGAGGAGGTGCTGGGCAATGCGCGCCAGCACGCCGCTCAGATCCTCGCCGACGCCCGTGAACAGGCACAGCGGGAAACAGACGCTGCGCTCGCAGAATTCTGGGCGAAGGCCAACGGCGCTCTGGATGCCCTTGAACAGGAACGTCAGGGCTTGCAGCAAGAGGCGATGCACGCTGTCGAGGACCTGCTCAACACCGCGCTTTCCCGATTGCTGGACGAAACCACGCTGGCCGAACGCACGCGGGCGCTGATCCGTAACCTCGCCGACAGCCAGCGACACGAAGCCGTGGCCACGCTCAGCACGCATCCCGATCAGCTCGACGCGCTTCGGAACTGGCTCGCGCAAAGCCGTTTTTCGGAGCACTGGCAGCTCAAATCCGACCCCCTCATGCCTCCGCTGACCCTGCGTTTGAGCGACGCCAATGGCACGTTCGACATCGATTGGATGAGCGTGCGCCGCGGATTGCTGGGGCACGACACCTGACGTCGAACCGGCCCATTCTGTGTGGAAAGCGCCGGACCTGGGCTCGGCCGTTGATTGGGCGATAGCGGTGGGTCAGTTGACGATGCCTTGTCCGGTACACCGCTTCGCGGCCGTCGTGCCTCCGGCGGCTCCTACTGAACGCGGTGTGCCGCAGGCCGTGGCGTCCGAGACGTTTTTGTAAGCGCTGGGGTGTGAGGGCTCAATCCTTGATTGGGCGATAGCGGTGGGTCAGTCGACGATGCCTTGTCCGGCACACCGCTTCGCGGCCGTCGTGCCTCCGGCGGCTCCTACTGAACGCGGTGTGCCGCAGGTCGTGGCGGCCGAGACATCTTGTAGGCGCCGCCGCAGGTACGACGGCCGCGACATTCGTCCGGCGGCTTTGCGCGGCCTTCTTACGCATTTTTTGTCCGCCAGTACGGAACCGGAGCGCAACCTGCTTCCACTCAGGGGATGAACCCTTACGTTGGAGTCCCCCCCATGATCAGTTTCAAATCCCTGCAGAGTCACCTCGATCATTCTTACAGCCGCGCTCAGAGCGAGATGGAAGACGCCGCCGAAACCGCTTCCGACAGCGGCACCATGGAAGACTTCCAGGCGTTCAGCGACGCGACGCAACAGACCAACGTGGCCAACATGATCCTCAACGAAGGACTGCGCGCCAAACATGGGATCACCAAAGCGATCATCGATGGAATTCAGTGAATTCACGACGATCCTCGCCCAGTGGTGTGAGCAACGTCCGCTCACACCACTGGACTGCTGGATCGACGATGCCAACGCGCGGCTGGCCGTTCATGGACAGGGCGTGCGCCTCAGTCTCGACCTGCTGGACCCCTACGACGGCACTGACCCCCAGCGCCTCGAGGCGTTGTTGAGTCAGGGCGGGGCGAGCGTCGCCTGTGCCTGTGAAGGTGCGTTGGCCATTGATCCCGAGACCCGCTGCGTCGTCCTGATCAGTTGGCTGGCAAATCCCTGCACATCAGCCGATGCACTCAATCGTCTCGAACAGCTGGCCAACCAGCGCGCGGCGATGCTCAGCCTGATGCAAACCTCCATGCGCCACGCCACGGCTCTGTCGTCGCCTCGCGCCACCCTGAATACCTGGCACCCGGGAGTGTGAAATGCGCAAGGCCTTAATGTGGTTGCCTCTGCTGATGATTGGCGTCGCGGCGCCCGCGCTGGCGGCGGTGCCTGACGCCTGGAAACACACGGCGTACGCCTACGATGCGCGGCAGACCGACCTGGCGACCGCGCTCAAGGACTTCGCCAAGGAGTTCGGCATCGGTCTGGACATGGCGCCGATTCAAGGCACCCTCGACGGTCGCATCCGCGCGCAAAACCCCCAGGAATTTCTTGATCGTCTGGGGCAGGAACATCATTTCCAGTGGTTCGTTTATAACGAAACCCTGTACGTCAGCCCGACCAGCGAGCAAACATCGGCGCGCATCGAAGTGTCCCCGGAAGCGGTGGACGACTTGCAGCAGGCGCTGTCCGACGTTGGTTTGCTGGACAAGCGCTTCGGTTGGGGCGCGCTGCCCGACGAGGGCGTGGTGCTGGTGCGTGGCCCGGCCAAGTACGTCGACTTCGTGCGCACCTACAGCAAAAAGGTTGAGGCGCCGGAGAAAGCCGAGAAGCAGGACATCGTTGTGCTGCCGCTGAAATACGCCAACGCCGCTGACCGCACCATTCGCTATCGCGATCAGCAACTGACCGTGGCCGGGGTGGCGAGCATTCTTCAAGAGCTGTTGGAAAGCCGCTCCCGTGGCGAGTCCATCAACGGCGTCAATTTGCTGCAAGGGCAGGGCGGTTCTGCCAACGGCATGGGCGGCAACAACGCTGCCGGTTTGAACTACGGCGGCCTCGACGGCGGCGGTTTTGACACCAACGCGCTCGAACAAGGGCTGGATCGGGTGCTGGGAACAGGCGGCAAGCGTGGCGGTTCGAGGGCCGGTTCGACCGGACGCTCGAAGATTCGCGTCAGCGCCGACGTACGCAACAACTCGGTGTTGATTTATGACCTGCCCAAGCGCAAGGCGATGTATCAGAAGCTGGTGAAAGAGCTCGACACACCACGCAACCTGATCGAAATCGATGCAGTGATCCTCGACATCGACCGCAACGAGCTGGCCCAACTGTCCAGCCGCTGGAACTTCAACGCGGGCAGCGTCAGCGGGGGTGCCAACCTGTTTCAGCAAGGCACCAGCTCGACACTGTTCATTCAGGACGCGGGGAAATTCGCCGCCGACCTGCATGCTCTTGAAGGCAATGGCGCGGCGTCGGTAATCGGCAATCCGTCCATTCTGACCCTGGAAAACCAGCCCGCGGTGATCGACTTCAGCCGCACCGAGTTCCTCACTGCCACCTCCGAGCGGGTGGCTGATATTCAGCCGATCACGGCCGGCACCAGCTTGCAGGTGATCCCCCGTTCGCTGGACAAGGGCGGCAGCTCTCAGGTGCAACTCATCGTCGACATCGAAGACGGCCAGATCGACACCTCCAATATCAACGCAGATCAGCCGGCAGTGCGTCGAGGCAATGTCAGCACCCAAGCGGTGATCGCCGAGCACGGTTCGTTGGTGATCGGCGGGTTCCATGGGCTGGAGACCAACGACAAGGTCAACAAAATTCCGCTGCTGGGGGACATTCCGGTCATCGGCAAGCTGCTGTTCCAGAACCGTACCCGCGAGATGAATCAGCGTGAGCGATTGTTCATCCTGACCCCGCGGCTGATTGGCGATCAGGTCAACCCGTCGCGCTACGTGGAAATCAGCAACCCCCACGACGTCGACGACCAGATGAAACGCATCAAGCAGCGCCGCGACGGCGGCGAAGCACCCACCCGAGGCGACGTGCAGAATGCGTTCACCCAGTTGCTCGACGGTGTTGCGCCGGTGGGCTTCAACAGCGGCGAAACCTTGCCGTTCGAAGCCGACAGCCTGTGCGATCCCGGCGCCGGGCTTGAACTGGATCGCCAGCGGTCCCAGTGGTTCTCGAAGAAGGATTGGGGCATTGCGGTGGTGGTCGCGCACAACACGACATCGAAACCGGTGCGCATCGATGAAAGCCGCTGCGGCGGGCGGTGGGTGATGGGCGTCAGCGCCTGGCCTCATGCCTGGCTGCAACCGGGGGCGGAGAGCGAGATTTACATCGCGGTCCGTCAGCCGCAAGTCTCGACCAAATCCGGAAAAAACCGTCCTTCACTGCTCAAGGGGGCCACACGATGAACCTGCGCGGTTACGTCATCCTGCTCGTGCTGTTCGCCACCCTGGGCGGCTGCGCGAGCCATTCAGGGTGTTCGGGGTATGCCTGCAAACGCCCGGATTCCAACGATCGTGAATTGGTGATCTGGTGGCCGGCGGACATGCGCCAAGGCATCGACGAGCGCGACCACGAGCAAGACTTCACCGTTGTGCCACTAAAGGATTGAGCATGATTCGGGTATCGGAAAAGACCGCGTTCTACGCCCACGTCACCGCAGAGCGCGCCGCCATCTGGCCGGTGGCAACCGGGGTGTCGTTCGTCAGCCGCCGCGAGCATCGCGACTGGGGCATTGCCCTGCACATCGAAGGCCGCGCGCTACGCCCCGAGCAATTGCGTGACGCGCTGGAACGGCGGTTTTCACAAGCCGAGGTGTTCAACGATTATTTCCTGTTTCTCGACGTGCAGCGGGATTTCGTGGTCTGGCACGCCGTTCCCGACGCCTCGCCATCGCCGACCAGTCTGGACAGCATCCGCCAACATGAATTGATGCTGGCGGGCTTGGAGCATTTGCGGGATTGAAGCCTGCGCCATTCAACGCAGCAGGCCCGCTCCCGCAAGGGTTTCGAGACGGCGCTCTCCGTCAGCTCAACAACTCCGCAAACGCTTTGTCCGCCTCCAGCACCGCCGGCAGCGCGGTGAACAACGCGTTCAGATCGACGCCTTCGAACAGCGGCCCTTCAATCGACTGCCGGGCTTGCGCTGTCGCGCCACCATGGCTTTCCAGCGCATCAGAGACCGTCAGCGCCTGGGCGACGATCCGGGCCTGGGTCGCGTCGCCGGGGGCCTGCATCGGGCGGGCTTGATACGCGATAGCGTTCTGGATCACCGGTGGCAGCTGCCAACGGCGCGCCAGTTCGGCTCCCACTTCGGGGTAGCCGAAACCCAGTTGCAGGGTTTCGATGGCGGCGCGGCTGGTGGTGCCGGTTTTGGTCACGCTGTTGATGCGTTCGGCCACCTGTGGCGCGCCGGTCTGGATCAGCAACTCGCCGATGTCGTGCATCACCCCGCAGGTGAAGGCGATTTCCGCGTCGGCCCCCGATTGCTTGGCCAGCAGGCGGCAAATACCCGCCACTTGAAAGCTCTTTAGCCAAAAGCCTTTGAGATCAAAGCTTGGCCCGGCCTTGAATGCCCCGGTCACTGCTGACGCCAGCACCAGCGTGCGCAGGGTATTAAAGCCCAGCCGCATGGCCGCGTCTTCGATGCTGGAGGATTCCCGCGCCCCGCGAAAGCGCGCCGAATTGGCCAGACGCAGGATCTTGGCCGAGATCACTGGGTCTTTCTGGATGTTGCGAGCGATGCTCTCAATGTTCGACGACGGGTTGTCGAACTGTTGAATCAGATCTTGAGCCACTTTAGGAATGCTCGGAAGACTGCCCAAATCCGCGAAGAGTTGCTCGATACCCATGGCCCTGCTCCTGTTTCATGTGAACTAGCAACGATAGGCAAGAATCGCGAATCTGCACGCCGCTCCACTCGCTTTTGATACAGACCGCACACCGGACACCCGACAAGTTCGCGTAAGGGCAGCGGAGGGGATCGGGGCGACCGCCATTGCTGGGCCGGACCAGCGGTAGTGGTTCTTTTTTGCCTGTTGCATGCGGAAGGCGGTTTGTGCGGCAAAAAATCAGTAATATGGCGCAACATCGGTGGGGGCACTCCCTTGGCCGAGCCTTCACGACCACATTGATGAAACGCCAGCCCCGCACTCGCCGGGCGCGCTGGCCTGGAAATAGAGGGTGTCATGGGTAACGAAAGCATTAATTGGGACAAGCTGGGTTTCGACTACATCAAGACCGACAAGCGCTACCTGGCTCACTGGCGCGACGGTGAGTGGGACGCCGGCACCCTGACTGAAGACAACGTGCTGCACATCAGCGAAGGCTCGACGGCGCTGCATTATGGTCAGCAGTGTTTCGAGGGCCTGAAGGCCTACCGCGCCAAGGACGGTTCGATCAACCTGTTCCGCCCGGACCAGAACGCAGCCCGCATGCAACGCAGTTGCTCGCGTCTGCTCATGCCTCATGTGCCGACCGAACAGTTCATCGAGGCGTGCAAGCAAGTCGTGCGCGCCAACGAGCGTTTCATCCCGCCGTATGGCACCGGCGGTGCGTTGTACCTGCGTCCGTTCGTGATTGGCGTGGGCGACAACATCGGCGTGCGCGCTGCGCCGGAGTTCATCTTTTCGGTGTTCTGCATCCCGGTCGGCCCTTACTTCAAGGGGGGTATGAAGCCGCACAATTTCGCGATTTCCAGCTACGACCGTGCCGCGCCACAAGGCACGGGTGCCGCGAAAGTCGGCGGCAACTACGCGGCGAGCATGATGCCGGGCAGCGAGGCCAAGAAACACGGCTTCGCCGACGCCATTTACCTGGATCCGCTGACGCACTCGAAGATCGAAGAAGTCGGTTCGGCCAACTTTTTCGGCATTACCCACGATGACCAGTTCATCACGCCGAAATCGCCTTCCGTGCTGCCGGGGATCACCCGCCTGTCACTGATCGAGCTGGCCGAAAGCCGCTTGGGGTTGAAAGTGACCGAGGGCGAAGTGTTCATCGACAAGCTGGACCAGTTCAAGGAAGCTGGCGCCTGCGGTACGGCGGCCGTGATCACGCCGATTGGCGGGATCAGCTACAAGGACACGCTGCATGTGTTCCACAGCGAGACTGAGGTAGGGCCGGTGACGCAGCGTCTGTACAAAGAGCTGACCGGTATTCAGTTTGGCGAGATCGAAGGCCCGGCGGGGTGGATCGTCAAAGTGTGAGCCTGACGGCTGTGCTTGCATGAAGAAAAACCACTGCACTTAAGCAGTGGTTTTTTTTGCGCTGAACAAAGGCGGGGTGGTGTCAGCAGAGCGCCGTAACCCGCCGAGGGGTCAACACCCCGCCTCGTGTTGACGACGGCGCCGGCGCAGCTTGGATCGCTGAGTGCATCAAATCACTCCACAGGCAACACGGTCGCCACCACCGCCCAGCGGCATGGGCATGTCAGCGTGATTGTCGCCCCCGGCATGAATCATGAGTGCGTGCCCTTTAATCTCCGAAATCTTTTTCAAACGCGGCGCCAGCACTGGGTACTGGGCCACACCGTCGCCCGTGACATAGATCGCCGGGAGATCGCCCAAGTGACCTTCGCCGTAAGGCCCCTGGTGTTTGCCTGTTTTAGCCGGGTCGAAGTGGCCACCAGCGGCCAGTGCCGCGACTTTCTTGCCATCCTTGATCCCCGATTCACAACTGCCGTTCTCATGCACGTGGAAGCCATGAATGCCCGCGGGCAGGTCGGTGAGCCTGGGGGTAAACAGCAGGCCGTACGCCGTTTCGCTGACGGTGATCTGACCGATCGACTGGGGTGCCCCCTGTGCGCTGACCAGGTTGATGGGGACGTCGAGCGTGGCCGCCTGAGCGCCCAGAGAGAGCGTTCCAATGAGGCCGAACCAGTAAAAGCATTTCATAGAGGTCTCGCTGATTATTAAGGAAGGGGTGCGTTACGATAATTGAGCGAATGGAAAGGGAGTTGCTCCTGTCGTTGCCCGAGAATAGAAGGGCATTATCAGGGCGTCCAGAAGAAATAACGCGTCATTCTTTAATGTTTTTTTCTATGGAATAAACAACAAGTTTCAAGTGTTATAGGCGTGGTTTTAACGTGCGGGTCTAAAAAGTTAATCGAACAGCTGTCGCACACTGACTATGCTAGCGCTCGATGCCACTGTTCGTCGGCCATCGAGTTGAGCGACCGGGCTTTGATAAATACAAGCGGTAGTGCAGCCTATTGCTGCGGTTCACAGGACGGGGCGCGATAGCAGGGTTGAAATGGTGGCAGGATTCATGAACGGGCGGCGCAACCCCAGAGCGGACCCTGACGGCGACAGAGGATGTCGACTCAGGTCTGCGCCAGTGGGCGGCCTGTACCGGGAGTCTTTTGCCCACCATTGAGCAATGTGCCAATCGTTTGCCTGGCTCTGGAGAGACGACTCATGACCGTACCGATAGGCACCTCCAGAATCTCGGCCGCTTCCTTATAACTGAAGCGCTCAACCGCCACCAGCAGCATGACCTCCCGCTGACCATCGGGGAGGCCGTTTACCGCCTTGAGGATCTGCTCATGCATGAGGTCCGTCTCTGGTGTAGCTGCGGCGGGGTCGGTCACCGATTCGATGACGCTCTCGTTCCATTCCTGGCGCGATCGACTGCGGACGTTTCGCGAACGGATTTCGTTGATCCAGGTGGTGTGGACAATAGAAAACATCCAGCTCAAGGGCGAAGAATCCGGCTGCAATTGGTGGGCGCGTTCCAGCGCCCGGACGCAGGCCAGCTGAACCAGGTCTTCAGCGTCATGCGTGTCGCCCGAAATACGCAACGCGAAGGCCCACAGGCGCGGCAGCATGCCAGGGAGCAGTGTGGGCAAATCTGCGCCGGTGATCGACATATTTCCTCTTTTTTGTACAGGTGCTTGAAGAAAGTCGTGAGGTCAGTTTTATGGTGCGGCCCCGTTGAGCTGGGCGGTATTCCATCACGGGTTTTGGACTTCGCTGTCTCAGAACCGATACACTGCCCGGATTGTGCCATCCCCCACGGTAAAAACCTATCAGGGGGTGCAATGTCACAGAAGTTTTCTAAGATATGAATGCGTAAAGTACACAGTCTGGTCAAGATGAATGTATGTCGTTAATATCACCTCGAGTGATATTAATATGATGGCGAAGCGATTATCAATTCACTCGCCAGCCGGCTCACAAGGCCGAAATATGTAAAGAAACATATGAATAACGGAGAGCGCAATTGACCACCCTTGAAGCGGACGATGCCTTGCTGATGGCCTACGTTGACGGCGAACTGTCGCCGGAACAGTCCGAGGCCATCGAGCAGTTGATGAATGCATCGCCCGCGGTGGCCGAACGCGTCGCGCAGTTGATTGCCAGCGATGTGCCGTATTTCGACGCCTTCGCCCGTCAGGCCGTCCCGCCTGTGCCGGATAGCCTCATGCGCAACGTGGACGCGCTGATCGCCCAGCATCAGGCTGGCGCCACACCTTCGTTTACGTCCCCTGTCGCACCTGAAGCTGCGCACGTCAATCCTGTCGCTGAGGATGAAAGCCTGCTGACGCGGCTGTTCGGTCGTCCAAAACTCGGCTGGCTGGCAGTAGCCTTTGCCACGGGTGCCGCCTGTTATGGCCTGGTGATACAGGCGGGTATCGTCGGCAGTGCGCTGAACACAGACAGCACGCTGGCGGGCGCGACCGTCGCGGCAGTCCAGCCATCGGCATGGGTGCGTCAGGCGGCCAGTTATCAGCAGCTCTACAGTCCTGACACCCTGATTTACGTCAAACCCGACTACGACGGCATGCGCAAGACCATTGACGATATTCGCCATGTGGACGGGTTGGCATTGCGCGTCCCGGACCTCAGCGCTGCCGGCCTTACGTTCAGGCGCGTTCAGCGCCTGCGCTTCAACGACAGGGCACTGATTCAACTGGTCTATGTTCCGGAAAACGGTGCGCCAGTCGCGCTGTGCGTGATGAAAGAATTGGCGCCGGACCAGTCCGTGGCGCAGCTGTCCGTTTCCGGAATGAGCGTTGCGGTCTGGCGACAGTCCGAGTTGGGTTATGCCCTGATCGGCGCGCCGAATGGTGTCGATCTCGCGGCCGTTGCCCGGCTGGTCGCCGATCGCAGCTCCCCGCAGTTGTTTTCTGCCACAGTGCCGTCACCGGTCTGGGTCGCCGATATTCGCCAGTAGCTTGCCGGAGGGCGGGCAGGGCATCCGTCCGGCTTTGGAATAGTCCGAATGCTTGACGCCCCTGCGACTGCTGCTGCTCGCCGTCCTCTTTCTCATCCTCGCTGTACCTGCCATGTGCTGTCCTCGGCACAGCGTGAGGCGTCCTCTTCGATGTTCTCTCGACTCCGGCACGCGCCTCACGAATGGCGGATACCTTGACAGCCAGGCAGCCAGCAGGCGGCATTGAGCTTTCGTATTGATCATTGATCAGCGATAGCCTTGGTTAGACGGCCCTGGTCGCCACGTGGATTCCAATCCGCCGATGCCGCCGGCAGCTTCCTGCCGTCGGACGATCCTTTGTTGCTTGCACGGGGCGCGAGTACTCCGAATCCCATTGACGCCGTATGGGGAAGTCGGCGGGCAGCGAGACGTCGCTGTCTGCAGATTTTTTTGGTCGCCCCGGAATAAACCCCAATCGCCGATTGTTATCCCCTCAGAGACGGAATTTTACGGAACTGAGGACGTGCACTGATGGGCCTATTCAACGCGTTGTCCAGCATCACGGGCGCACGGTCACTCGGCGCCGGGTGGTGCCATGAGTGATACCTGGGTGAGTGATCTGGCCGGCCTGGCCGCGCCCTTAGGCGAGGGCAGCCCCTGCGGCGACAGCGTGGAATATGAGGTTGAATACCTCGCGCTCGAAGAAGAAATTCAGGGCAGGCCCGAAGTCGAGTACGGCGACACGCTGACCCAGGCCATTGCTCCGGACTGGCGTCAAGTCAAACGTCTGGCCTTGCCGCTGGCGATGCGCAGCCGAGATCTGCGCCTGGCCGTGTACCTGGCACGGGCCGAGTTGAACCTCAATGGGGTCCGAGGCTTTGCGGCAGGGCTGACGCTCATCGAGACACTCTTGACCGAACAATGGGCGCACCTGCATCCGCAGCTCGACGCCGACGACGACCATGACCCTCAGCTGCGCATCAACATTCTGGCCAGCCTCTGTGAGGCTGCGGGGTTGCTGCACGAGCTGCGCGCCATGCCGCTGGCCAGCTTTCCGGCGCTGGGCAGCGTCAGCCTGCGCGACCTGGAGCTTTCCAGCGGGGAGGTGGCAGGGGCTGTCGATCAAGAGAAGTCGTCGTTGGCAATGATCGAGGCAGTCTTCCAGGAGGCCGCGAGTACGGATGCTTTGGACACGACGCTGGCGGCGCTGGAGCAAGCGTATGAATGCAGCGTGCGGATCGAAATGTCGTTGACCGAGCGGGTCGGCGTTGGCAGCGCCATTGATCTGGGTGAGTTGTCAGCGCTGCTGCACCGGGCCTGCGAGGCCGTCCGACAGCGCTTGCCGAACAGGGTGCCGAACCCGACGTTAGCGTCAGCGCCGCAAACCGCAACCGTCACGGCAGGCCGGGGTGAAATCGGTAGCCGTGACGACGTGCGGCACACCCTGGATCGCCTCTGCGCCTACTTTGCGGTCCATGAGCCCACAAGCCCCGTGCCGCTCTTGCTGCAACGGGCACGCAAGCTGCTGGACCTCAGTTTCATGGATCTGTTGCACGACCTTGCGCCCGATGGCGTGGCGCAGATGGCCCTGGTCAGCGGCATTCGACACACCGAGCAACGCGACGATTAGCGGGGTCATGACGACCTCCGGACCCGCAGGCGTGACCCACTGAGTCTCACTTTGAGGAGAAATCCAATGGCAGAAAACAGTCAGAAATTCATCGCTCGAAACCGTGCCCCACGTGTTCAGATCGAATACGACGTGGAGATTTACGGTGCCGAAAAAACCGTGCAATTGCCCTTTGTGATGGGGGTGTTTTCCGACCTTTCCGGCAGACCGGCCGAGCCGCTACCGCCGGTGGCCGAGCGCAAGTTTCTGGAAGTGGACGTCGATAACTTCGACGAGCGTCTGAAGTCGATGAAACCGCGCGTCGCGTTTCAAGTGCCCAACACGCTCACTGGCGAAGGCAACATGCCCGTCGAAATCACCTTTGAGAATATCGACGATTTCACCCCCGGCGCGGTAGCGCGCAAAGTGCCCTCGCTGAACGCCTTGCTGACCGCGCGCAATCAGCTATCGAACCTGTTGACCTACATGGATGGAAAGACCGGAGCCGAAGAGCTGCTGGCGAAGGTGCTCAATGACCCGGCATTGATGCAAGCGTTGAACTCAGCGCCAAAGCCGTCTGTGCCCGATACGGCCGAGCCGCACGTCGACTGATCCACCCCGTTTGACCGACCTGTAATCCAGCTGGGCTTTCACGGCACCGGCAGGTAGACCTTTTGCCCGAAGTTGGAGGGATGCTGCAATGTCCACCGCTCAAACCCATGAGTCGCTTGCGACTGCCGACACCCGCGACGTCGATCTCAGCGACTTCGCCAGCCTGTTGAACAAAGAGTTCAAACCCAAGACCGACAAGGCGCGGGACGCCGTCGAAACCGCTGTACGCACCCTGGCCGAACAGGCGTTGCAAGGCACGCAACTGATCTCCGGCGACGTGTTGGGGACCATCGAAGGCCTGATCGCAGAGCTCGACCGCAAGCTGTCCGAGCAGGTCAACTACATCCTGCACCACGCAGAGTTCCAGTCGGTGGAAAGCGCCTGGCGCGGTCTGCACTACCTGGTCAACAACACCGAATCCGATGAGTCGCTGAAGATTCGTGTGATGAACATCTCCAAGCAGGAGATGCACAAGACGCTGCGTAAATTCAAAGGCGTGGCGTGGGACCAGAGCCCGATCTTCAAGAAACTGTACGAGGAAGAATACGGCCAGTTTGGCGGCGAGCCTTACGGCGCGTTCGTGGCCGATTACTACTTCAACAACAGTGCCACTGACGTCGAATTGTTGACCCAGATGGCCAAGGTCAGCGCTGCAGCCCACAGCCCGTTGATCACTGCTGCAGACCCCAGCGTGATGTTGATGGAATCCTGGCATGAGCTGGCCAACCCCAGGGATCTGACCAAGATTTTCCAGACCCCGGAACACGCCGCCTGGCGCAGTTTCCGTGCATCGGAAGACTCACGGTATGTGGGGCTGGCCATGCCGCGGTTCCTGGCCCGCGCACCCTATGGCGCCAAATCCAACCCGGTGGAAGATTTCGACTTCGAAGAGATCACCGATGGCGCAAGCAATAAGGATTTCACCTGGGCCAACGCGGCGTATGCCATGGCAGTGAACATCAACCGCTCGTTCAAGCAATTTGGCTGGTGCTCGCAGATTCGGGGCATCGAATCCGGCGGCGCGGTGGAAGGCTTGCCGGTGCATACCTTTCCCACCGATGACGGCGGCGTGGACATGACTTGCCCGACGGAAATCGCCATCAGCGACCGCCGCGAAGCCGAGCTGGCGAAGAACGGTTTCATGCCCCTGGTGCACAAGAAAAACAGCAACCTGGCGGCGTTCATTGGCGCGCAGTCGATGCATAAACCTGCCGAGTACGACGACCCGGATGCCACAGCCAACGCCAACCTGGCGGCGCGTTTGCCCTACCTGTTCGCCACCTGCCGTTTCGCTCATTACCTGAAATGCATCGTGCGCGACAAGATCGGCTCCTTCAAGGAGCGCGCCGACATGCAGGTCTGGCTCAATAACTGGATTGGCCGCTATGTCGAGCACAACCCGGCCACTGCGACGGAAGCCGACAAGGCACGCAAGCCGCTGGCCGGTGCCGAGGTGGTGGTCGAGGAAGTGGAAGGCAACCCCGGTTACTACCACTCCAAGTTCTACCTTCGCCCGCATTACCAGCTTGAGGGCCTGACGGTGTCCCTGCGTCTGGTTTCCAAGCTGCCTTCGGCCAAGACCTGACGGGCTTGCTGCCGAGACCCTGTGTTGCACCTTTCTCATCGTGATCAATAAAAGGTAGTGAAGATGATTCTGCTCAATTTCAAAGGCAAACAAATCAAAGGCACCTCGACCGTGTCGGCGCACACCAACTGGATCACCATCGACGCCATCCAGATGGGCGTGGGGCGGGCGATTTCCACCAGCGGAGGTGGAGCCGATCGGGACACCAGTAACCCGTCGTTCTCAGAAATTTCCCTGACTAAATCCACTGACCTGGCGTCGGCGGACCTCTTCATGGAGGCCGTGTGCGGCAAAAGTCTGGGCACCGCTGAGATCCATTTCATCCAGACCGGCGGCGCTGAGAAGAAGGACCAAGTGTTCCTCACAATCGAGCTGGAAGAAGCCATCATCAGCTCGTACTCGGCCAACAGTAAAGGCGAGCGTCCGAGCGAAACCTTCGCCATCAACTTTACCCGGATCAGCTACCAGTACGACTCCTTCAGCGGCGAGAAAATCACTACAGGTACGCCGAAGAAGTGGGACCTGGAAGCCAACGCCAAGATTTGATCGAGCTGATGGCGGACTGGCACGCAGGTGTCGGCCCGTCATCGCGGCATACGAATGTCGATCGATTGTTCTCTGTTTTTTGTAAGGCGACAGGCGTGCCTTTCACCTGCGCCGAGGGTTCACCGTGGCTGAATTGACCAACAAAGAGCGCCTGCAACCGTCGCTGCTCGACCGTCTGACCGACGACGCGCGTGAGCAGAAACAGGAGTCTCGCGACCAACGTGTGCTGTCTATGCGTACGTTGCGCAAGGCAGTCTTGCGCGATTTGGGTTGGCTGCTCAACAGCACCAGCCTCGGTTGTGTGCAGGACCTTTCGGCGTTCCCGCTGACAACCCGTTCGGTGCTCAATTTCGGCCTGCGGGACTTGTCCGGCAAGACCGCTGCCGGGCTCGACCCGCTTGAACTGGGACGACGCATTCATCAGGTCATTGAAGCTTTCGAACCACGCGTCCTTCGCGGGAGCCTGCGGGTGACACCGATTGCCCAACACGGCGTTCAAGCGAATCCCAATCAAGTGGCATTCGACATCCAGGGCGAGCTTTGGGGACAGCCATTGCCTGAACGTCTCTACCTCAAGACCGAGCTGGATCTGGAAGCCGGGGACGTCAGGCTTTACGACATTGATGCCGGAGGCGCGCGGTGAACGAAAAACTGCTGCGTTACTACGAGCGTGAATTGCAACACCTGCGGGAAATGGGCAGCGAATTCGCACGGGACTACCCCAAGGTCGCAGGCCGTCTAGGGCTGGAAGACTATGCCTGTGCGGACCCGTACGTCGAACGCCTGCTCGAAAGCTTCAGCTTTCTGGCGGCGCGAGTGCAGTTGAAGATTGACGCCGAATTTCCCCGTTTTACCCACCATTTGCTGGAGCTGGTTTATCCCCATTACCTGGCACCGACGCCTGCCACTGCGGTGGTGCAGCTACACCCTGACATGGCAGAGGGCAATCTCGCCCAGGGGTTTACCGTGGCTCGCGGCACAGCGTTGAACAGCTTGCTGGGCAAAGGCGATCAGACGACCTGTGAGTTCCGCACCGCTCAAGACGTCACGCTGTGGCCAGTCGACGTGGTCGAGGCGCGCTATTTCGCTTGCTCCGGGCAAGTGGGTGGCGTCGAGATATCACGGCTCGGGCCGGTCAAGGCAGCGCTTCGCCTGCGTCTGCGCGTGGAGGCAGGGCGGGTGTTCAATGAACTGAGCCTGGATCGACTGATGCTGCATGTGCGCGGCACCGACGGGCTGGCCGGGCGCATCCTCGAACAGTTGTCGGGGCAGGTGGCGGGCATACTGGTCCAGCCGGTGCAGGACGACAACCGCTGGCATCAATGGGTGGATCGTTCGTCCATCCACCCTCAGGGTTACGCTGACCAACAGGCACTGTTGCCAGTGGGACCCAGGTCATTCCAGGGTTATCGGCTGCTTCACGAATACTTCACCTTGCCCCAGCGTTTTCACTTCATCGAATTGAGCGGTTTGCAGCCGGCGATCAAGCGCTGTCAGGTGGCGGAAATCGATGTGACCGTGTTGTTCAATTCCTTTACCCCCGCTCTGGAAAATGCCGTCGGGGCGGCGCAATTCGCTTTGCATTGCACCCCGGCCATTAACCTATTCCCCAAACGTGCGGACCGCGTTCATCTGTCCGATCAACAGGCCGACTACCACGTGGTGCCTGACCGCACTCGGCCGATGGATTACGAGGTTTATCAGGTCAACGCCGTGACAGGCTACGGCAGCGGCGCTGAGGCCGAGCAGCGGTTCGAGTCTTTTTACCGGGCCAACGATCTTCGTGACCCCGGCGCGGATTCACAACGTGGCGGCGCCTGGTATCAACTGCGTCGTGACACTCGGGTCGCCTCGGACCGGCAGCGGCGACAGGGGCCGCGTTCCAGCTACATGGGCAGCGAGATTTTTCTCACCCTGGTGGACGTGCATGAAGCGCCGTACCGCACGGATTTGCGGCAGTTAGGGATCGATACCCTGTGCACCAACCGCGATCTGGTGCTGAGCATGCCGGTGGGGGCGGGCAAAACCGATTTCACCGTCGAGTCCGGCGCGCCGCTGCGGTCTGTGCGGTGTGTTGCCGGGCCCACGGCGCCGCGGGCCTCGTTCGCCGAAGGGGCAACGGCGTGGCGGCTGGTCAGCCACTTGTCCCTGAATTACCTGTCGCTGCTCGACGAAGACCCTGACCAGGGCGCCAGCGCGTTGCGCGACCTGTTGCGTCTGTACTGCGGTAGCAAGGATTCCTCCGCCCACAAGCAGATCGACGGGCTGTGTTCGGTGACGGCGCAGACCATTGTCCGGCGCCTGCCTTTACCGGGACCTATCACCTATGGGCGCGGTTTGCAGGTGTGCGTCACTCTGGATGAAAGCGCGTTTGAAGGCAGCAGCGTGTTCGTGTTCGGGGCCGTGCTGGAGCAGTTCTTCGCCAAATACGTCGCGCTCAACTCATTCACCGAAACGCAGATCAAAAGCACCACACGCGGGCTGATCATGCAGTGGCCGACGAGGGTAGGGCGATGCGAGATCCTGTAACCCTGTTGCAACGTCTCGAGCGACACCCAGGGGCGTTCGATTTCTACGCCGCGTTGCGTCAGCTCGAATGCACCTTTGTCGACGCGCCTCGTATCGGCCAGGCAACCCGTCCCAGCGACGAAGCAGTGCGGTTTGGTCAGCAGCCGTCGCTGGCTTTCGAGCCCGCGATGTTGTTCAGCCTGCGGCCCGGAGATGAGCAGCGGGCGCCGCTGTTGCTGCTGAACTTCTTCGGCGTGCTGGGGGCCAACGGGCCGCTGCCGCTGCACTTGACCGAGTACATCCGAGATCGCCAGCGCAATATGGACGACCCCACCCTGGCGCGTTTTTGCGACATGTTTCATCACCGCATGATCAGCCTGTTTTACCGCGCCTGGGCCAGCGCGCAGCCTGCGGTCAGTCTGGATCGGCCAGGGCAGGACCGGTTTTCCGTGTATGTCGCGTCGTTGATAGGGTTGGGCATGCCGTCCTTGCAAGGTCGTGATGCTGCGCCGGACATCGCCAAACAGCACTACGCCGGACGTCTCGCGCCGCACGCCCGCAATGCAGAAGGATTGGCCGCCCTGCTCAGCGATTTCTTTCAGGTGCAGGTGCTGGTGCAGACCTTTGTCGGCCACTGGATGGCACTGCCTGCCGATGGCTTGTTCGCCTTGCGCAGCGGGCCGGACGCCGAGCGCCTGGGCGTCGGTACGGTCATCGGCAAAAAGGTCTGGAACGCTCAACACAAATTTCGTTTGCAGATCGGCCCGCTGGACATGGACCAGGCCCGACGCCTGTTGCCGGGGCAGGAAGGCCTCAAACGGTTGACCGCCTGGGTTCGGCAATACTGCGGCCTGGCGCTGGACTGGGATGTCAATCTGATCATCAGCAAACAACAGGTGCCTGGCACCCGTCTCGGTCAGGGCGCCTTCCTCGGGTGGAGCAGTTGGCTGAGCAGCACGCCCCCCGCCGCCGACGATCGCCAGTTGGTGATCAAGCCGCACACCGCCATCCCGGCATCTACTTCAGCACAAGGATCACTTCATGGCTGAGATCAGTCGCGTCGCCCTGTTCGGCAAACTCAACGGTCTGTGTTATCGCGCCATCGAAAGCAGCACGGTGTTCTGCAAGCTGCGCGGCAACCCCTACGTTGAATTGGTGCATTGGCTGCATCAATTGCTTGCGCTGGAGGACAGTGACCTGTACCGCATCGTTCGTCATTACGGCATCGATCCGGCGTCGCTGGCCCGTGACTTGACTGCCGCGCTGGACAGCCTGCCACGGGGCTCGACCTCGATCACCGACCTCTCGTCGCAGTTGGAAGAGGCGGTCGAGCGAGCCTGGGTGTACGCCACCCTGATGTTCGGCGACTCCCATGTGCGCTCGGGGTATTTGCTGGTAGGCCTGCTCAAGGACAAGACCCTGCGCAGCGGGATATTGGGGGTGTCGGCGCAGTTCGCCAAGGTCAACCTTGACGACCTGATCCAGCGTTTTAGCGAGCTGTTGAACGGCGCGCCGGAGGCAGAGTCTTCAGCCCGCGACGGCTTCAGCCTCGACCGAACGGCGGCACCGGGCGAGTCGTCCGGGGCAATGCCACCTGCTGCCATGGGTGGGCAGGAAGCGCTCAAGCGATTCACTGCCGACCTCACTGAGCAGGCCCGCAGTGGCACCATGGACCCCATCGTGGGCCGCGATGACGAGATTCGGCAGGTGATCGACATTCTCATGCGGCGGCGGCAGAACAATCCGATTCTGGTGGGTGAAGCGGGAGTTGGCAAAACGGCGGTGGTCGAAGGCTTCGCCCAACGTGTTGTGCGCGGCGACGTGCCGCCCGCATTGCGGGACGTGCAATTGCTGGCGCTGGACGTCGGGCTGTTGCAGGCAGGGGCGAGCATGAAAGGTGAGTTCGAACAGCGTTTGCGTTCGGTCATCGATGAAGTGCAGGCGAGCCCTCGCCCCGTCATTCTGTTCATCGACGAAACCCACACCCTGGTGGGCGCGGGCGGTACGGCAGGCACGGGCGACGCCGCCAACCTGCTGAAGCCGGCATTGGCCCGAGGCACGCTGCGCACCGTCGGTGCCACGACGTTTGCCGAGTACAAGAAGCACATCGAAAAGGACCCGGCGCTGACCCGGCGTTTCCAGACCGTGCAGGTCGATGAGCCGGACGAGGCGCGTGGCCTGCTGATGATGCGCGGCATATCCAGCGCCATGGAGCGGCATCACCAAGTGCAGATTCTCGACTCGGCGCTGGAAGCGGCGGTGCGTTTGTCCCATCGCTACATTCCCGCCCGGCAATTGCCGGACAAGGCCGTCAGCCTGTTGGACACGGCCTGCGCACGGGTTGCGATCAGCCTCCACGCCACACCGGCAGAAGTCGACGACAGTCGCCGTCGCATTGAGTCTCTTGAAACCGAGCAGGCCATTATCGAGCGTGAGCGGGCAATGGGGGTCGACACCGAAGCGCGGCAGGCGCGGGTCAATGAACAGCTGAGGGAGGAACGCGTTCGGCTGGATGGGCTGGAATCGCGCTGGGCCAGCGAACGCACGCAGGTCACGGCAATCCTCGAGCTGCGGGCGCAATTGCGCGAGGTTGGCGCGCTAGCCGAGGCCACCGGGCCCGTTGCCCAGCCGTCCCACACCTTGCAGGCACTGCGCGCGCAGCAACAGGCGCTGGCCGAAGCGCAGGGCGAAACACCCTTGATGCTGGTGACAGTCGATGAGCAGGCCGTCGCCTCGGTGGTGCAGGACTGGACCGGCATCCCGGTGGGTCGCATGGTGCGCAACGAAATCGACAACCTGCTGAACCTCGCGGACACCTTGTCGCACCGCATTGTCGGTCAACGGCACGCGTTGGAGAGCATCGCGCGGCGCATCCAGACCTCACGTGCAGGCCTGGACAACCCCGGCAAACCGGTGGGCGTGTTCATGCTGGCGGGCACCTCCGGGGTCGGCAAGACCGAAACAGCGCTGGCGTTGGCCGAGACCCTGTACGGCGGCGAGCACAACGTCATCACCATCAACATGAGCGAGTACCAGGAAGCACACACGGTCTCGACCCTTAAAGGTGCGCCGCCGGGGTACATCGGCTATGGCGAAGGCGGGGTGCTGACCGAAGCAGTGCGCCGCAAGCCCTATAGCGTGGTGCTTCTGGACGAGGTCGAAAAAGCCCATCCAGACGTGCACGAGCTGTTTTTCCAGGTCTTCGACAAAGGCTGGATGGAAGACGGCGAAGGCCGAGTGATCGATTTCAAGAACACCCTGATTCTGCTTACCACCAACGCTGGCACCGAGACCATCAGCCGCCTGTGCGCCAGTCCGGAGGTGCAGCCCGATCCCGACAGCCTTGTGCAGGCGCTGCGGCCATCGCTGCTGAGGGTTTTCCCGCCCGCACTCTTGGGGCGAGTGGTGGTGATTGCGTATTACCCCCTCAGCGACGCGATGCTCGGCAGCATCATCCGCCTGCAACTGGCGCGTATCGAGAAGCGCCTGCGGGACAGCCATCTGGCCACCTTCACCTTCGACGATGATGTCGTGGCGCTCATCGCCAGCCGCTGCACTGAGCTGGAGAGCGGCGGGCGGATGATCGACGCGATTCTGACTCATTCGGTGCTGCCGGTGATCAGTCGGAAAATTCTGGGCTCGATGATGCGCGGGGAGCAGGTCGCCGGAGTGCGAATGTGGGTTGAACAGGGCGATTTTGCCTATGACTTCGAATCGATGAAAGGCGTATCGCAATGATTATCCAGATGAATCTTTACCGGGGGAGCTTTGCTTACAGGGACTCCATTGCCACCATGAGGACGTTGCTCGCCATCGCTGGGCGCAAGGGGTATTTCCAGCTCGATGTGTTCATTGAGGAGGGCGAGGGGCCTGCCGCCAGCCTGTTGATGTCTCGCGAATCTCTTTATATCGATGCGTTCCGTGGCGATGGGGGCACGTGGTACCACTTCGCCGATTCCCCCGTGCCCTTCGACGCTGCCCTGCAGGTCGGTGGGCGTTACAGCAAGGTCAAAGCGCTGACGTTGAACGGTTCCCATGGTGCCCTCGGCACCAACACCGTCGGGATGACCTATTCAGCATTTACCCCCAGGGCGCTGAAAGACCTGTCCAGCTACAGCGGCGGTAATTATGACCACCTCAGGCTTGGGTTGTCGTTCGCGGTCGTGGCCTGTGCTGAGGCTGTCAGGTTCAAGGAAACGGAGAAGCGTATCGAACGCCTGTTGGCCAGTGATCACGAGTCTTACAAGCCCCTCCATGACTGGCAGACCCTGTTCAAGGACTGGGAGAAACTGACCCTCATCAACAGTGCGAAGGTCTACGTACGCCATGCCGGGTAGCCCCGCCCCTTTTTTTCATCAACCTTCGAGGTGACAGACATGTCCGAGGTTATTGGTCGCACAAGCAGTTATGAATTCATCAGGGCGCTGGAGGCGGTGGCGAGCCCCGATTTCATCGGCGCCAGGAAAGAGGGACCGGTGTTGGATCTCTACAAGATCGATCTGCGCCGTCTGCCGGTTGAGGACCGCATGAAGGACCTGATGCGCGCGATCATGCGATCAGCGTCGCCATACGATTGCAGCGCCAACCGGGCATCCATCGGTGACGACACGATGGGCGCCATGCGTCAGATTCACGCCAATACCCCCAGATACCTGCCGGGCCTGAATCCGGACGCTGCCACCAACGCGTCGGGAAGGGGCAAGCTCTACCACGCATATGCGCAGGCGAACAAACATCATTCGGCAGATCGGGGCGGCGGCAATGTCGCCACGGGCTATGTCGAATACACCGCAGGCGACCTCGAAACCTATAGCTGGGGCGGCAACCGCTTCCGCATCGTTTTCGATTATCTCAACTCGAAGCTGTATTTCGCGCCGCTGCATTACGCCTCATGGAAATTCGAGGGGAGTCGAATGGACACCGTTGACAAGCCGTCGCCGTTTTCCGGTCATCCGAACCCGTTCTTTTGGATCACCGAATTTTAAGTCTTCGAATGTCATGGCACCGGGTCCGGGGTGGTTGCCGTTGCGGCGGACGCATCGGCAAAACCCTGGCCACGACCAGGCGCGGGACTTTTTCACGTTGCGACGGAATAAAAACCGCCTCCCTCCCGTTGTATCAGCAAGCCAGATGATCTGGCCGAGTCTGCAGCCGGGTGCCAAACCCTGGCTGCGTTGTACCCGCGGGAGGGAGGTGGGAATGGTCATCTGGATCGTCAATCGGGCCTGTTGTTGGATTCAGGCCTCATGAACGTCACTCAAGCCAACCGCGAGATCGCCATTACCAGCGTGCTGGGCGCGGACGTATTGCTGTTCCGGCGAATGACGGCCACCGAAGGGCTTTCGACCCTGAGCGAGTATGCCGTTGATCTGTACAGCGAACGCGCGGACCTGGAAATCGACGAGCTGCTGGCAACGCCGATGACCGTTTCAGTAGCGTTGCCCAAGGGTGGCGAACGTTATTTCAGCGGTATCGTCACCCGGTTTGTATACACCGGTCGCCAAGGACGCTTCGCCACATACCACGCGGTCTTGCGGCCGTGGTTGTGGTTTCTGACCCGCAGCAGCAATTGCCGGATTTTCCAGTCGCAAAGCGTGCCGGATATCGTCAAGGCCGTGTTTGCGCCATACACGATTGCCGACGTCGACACCTCCGGCCTCAGTGCCAGCTATTCGCCGCTGACCTATTGCGTGCAATACCGCGAGACCGACTTCGATTTCGTCAGCCGCCTGCTGGAGCAGGAGGGGATTTACTACTTCTTCAAGAGCCTGGCCGGTCGCCACACGTTGGTGCTCGCCGACTCGTATGGTGCCCACGCGCCGGCGCCGGGCTACGCGCAGATTCGCTATATGCCGGGGGAAGACCGGACGATGCGCGACAGCGAGGTGATCTACGACTGGCGGATGAGCGGCGAGGTCGAGCCAGGGACCTGGGCGTTGCAAGACTACGACTTCGAAAAGCCCTCGGCGAACCTGCTGGTGAAGTCGGCCCAAGTGCACAACTACGCTCAATCACGCCACGAGCGTTACGACTATCCCGGCAATTACACCGAGCGTAAACAGGGCGAAACCCTGGCGCGCCACCGCATTGAGGCACGGCATACCAGCTACCGGCGCATCGAAGGCGCGACCCGGGTGCGCGGCCTGTTTCCTGGTGCACTGTTCACCCTGACCGAACACCCGCGCGGCGACCAGAACCTGCAAGTGTTGGTGCTGGCGGCCCGCTACGAGTTGTCGTCCGACACCTACGAACCGACGCCTCCGGCAGACCCTGCGCCGGTCCTGAGCTGCACGTTCACGGCGATGTCACGCCAGCAGGAATACCGTCCGCCCTGTGTAACGCCAAGACCCATCGTCCATGGGCCACAGACTGCCAAAGTGGTAGGCAAGGCGGGGGAGGAAATCTGGACCGACTCCTATGGCCGGATCAAAGTGCAGTTCCACTGGGACCGTGAAGGCAAGGAAGACGAAAACAGTTCCTGCTGGGTTCGCGTGGCTCAAGGCTGGGCGGGTAAACGTTGGGGCAGCCTGTTCTTGCCGCGCATCGGCCAGGAAGTGGTAGTCAGCTTTCTCGAAGGCAATCCGGATCGGCCTCTGGTCACCGGGAGTGTCTACAACGCCGAGGCCATGCCTCCGTACGCGCTACCCGAGCAGGCCACTCGCTCGACTGTGAAAAGCAATTCGTCCAAAGCGGGCAGTGGCTACAACGAGCTGCGCTTCGAAGACAAAAAAGGCGCCGAGCAGGTGTTCATCCACGCCGAAAGGAATATGGATCAGCGGGTCGAACAGGACGCACTGGACTGGATCGGTGGCGATCGCCATTCGCGGGTCAACAAGGATATGCGCGAACACGTCGGTGGTGATCGGCATCAGCACATCGTCGGTGACCTCAGCGAGAAAACCGGTGGCAGTACGTCCCACGCCGCCGGGGGTAATCTGCAGCTTGAAAGCGGCTTGAAGGCCAGCTTCAGCGGCGGCACGGACGTGCACATCCGGGGCGGCATGAACGTCGTCATCGAAGCGGGCGCCAGCATCACCCTCAAGGCCGGCAGCTCGTTCATTACCCTCGGCCCGACCATTATCGCCTCCATGATTCCGCTGCCATTGCCCCAGGCCGCCGCCGCTGCCAACGCGCTGGCCCTGGCTACGCGCCCTGGCCCGGCCAGCGTGCCCCTCGAACCGAATGACGCAGACGATGGCAAGCAATGACTGCCGCTTTCATTCCGCTGACAGGAGCCAAATATGCCTGTGAAACTGCTGGTTAAAACCTACCGTAATCAGCCGCCTGCGACTGAATTGTCCTGCCTGATCGAAACGGGCGGCACCATCGGACGCGCGGCGGGCAACGACCTGGTGCTGGACGACCCCGGCAAATACATTTCTCGCAGCCACGCCAGCGTCGAGCGCAGGGAGGAGGGCTGGTTTCTCAGCGACATTGGCAGTAACCCCAGCGTGGTCAACGAGCGCCTGCTCGGCAATGGCCGCCAGACACAGTTGCAGAACGCTGACCAACTGGTGATCGGCGACTATTGCATCGAGGTCGTGCTGCTGGAAGACGCCATCGACCCCGATCAGACCGGCATCGACGGTACGCAGACCCTGGCGGTGTTCTTTCCCCCGCCGAGTGAAACGCCCACGCCGCTCGAACCCCTGCCAGCGCTTGCGGTCAGGCGCAGCGAGCCGGGTTTCAGTCAGCCCGAGCTGCAAACCGATGCGTTGGTGCATGCGAGTATTCTTCAAGGCGAGTCAACCTTCGATCCGCAGCCGAATCTGACCGACCCCTTGGGGTTGAACCTGTTCGAAAACAGTACGCCAGCCTCGGTTTTCAGCCGCGGTGCACCTTTGAACACTGAGCCTTTACTGCCAGCGTTCAGAGGCGCCGAAAGCGATCATCTTTCGCCTGAGTTGCACGCCTTGCCGCTGACCGCGAGCGTTGCCCAGGCTGCCCCTTCCACGTCGCTGATTCCCGATGGGTACGACGCATTGGCGGATCTCTTGACCCCGGCGCAGAGCCCGCTTGCGTCTGCAGCTTCGACACCCGCCACGACGATCGCCGCGCAGGATGGCGTGGAACCCGTTGGGCCGCCGATCAACGAGCCGGCTGTGCCAGCTGTGACGCCCGCCCCAGAGACGGCTCAGCCGGTCGTGGCGGGCGAGCATGATGCCGTTTATCAGGCGTTGCTGGACGGCTTGGGTTTGCCTGAACTCAGGGCGTTGCGCAGGCCCGAGGCCCTAGCCAGGCTGGTGGGCGAAATGCTCCGCGAGGCCACCGCCGGCACCATGGGGGTGTTGATGGCGCGCGCCTTGACCAAGCGGGAGAGCCACATCGACATGACCATGATCGGCGCGCGCTTCAACAACCCGCTCAAGTTCTTCCCTGATCCGGCCAGCGCGCTGGGGCAGATGCTCAGCACAGACTCGCCTGCCTACTTGCCCGGTGTGCAAGCGTTACGCGCGGCGTTCGCTGACCTGCGCGCCCATGAAATGTCAGTCATCGCAGGCATGCGTGAAGCCCTCAGCGAAGTGGTACAGCGCTTCGATCCGGCCCTGATCGATCGCCAGATGGGCGCCCCCCGCGCGTTGGATCGCTTGCTGCCTTCCGGGCGCAAGGCGCGGGCATGGGACCAGTTGAATGCGCTGTATGCCGAACGGATCCGTGATGGCGATGAGGACCTGCAGCGGATCTTGGGCGAGAAGTTTTCGGTGGCCTACCAGCAACAGGTCAGCCGCCTGCGCGACGAGCCCTGAGCCTGGGTGCAAAGCCCTTTATTTCTTTTCTCACGCGAGACTCCCTTTATGTCATGGAACAGCAAAGTCGTCTGGTCGGAGGGCATGCTGATGCAGCCTCAGCACCTGCAACAGCACGATCGTTTTATCAACGCGCAACTTGAAGCGCGGGTTGGCGCATTGCGCCCGTACAGTTGGGGATTCTCCCGCCTCGAAATCGACGCTCAGCAGCTGGCCCTCGGCAAGCTCGCGCTTAAAGCCTACAGCGCAGTGTTGCCGGACGGCACGCCGGTTGGGCAGCCGTTCGACGAGATGCCCCTGCCGTTGGAGATCCCGGTCGATGCCCGCGACATGACCGTGGTGCTGGCGCTGCCCACCGCCCGGCATGGCGTGGCCGAAGTGGACGCGCGCAACAGCGCGGAAAACTTTGCCCGTTACAGGCCTGTGGAGTACGAGGCCTGGGACAGCAATGGCCTGGACAACAGTGCCCTGATGAACGTTGGCAAGATGCGTCTGCGTCTGGCCCTGGAGAGCGACGTCGCCGATGCCTACGCGACCCTCGGCGTGGCGCGGGTACTGGAGCGACGCGCCGATCAGCGGGTGGTGCTGGACCCGGAATACTGCCCGCCGTGTCTGGACATCAGTGCCACGCCGCGTCTGACGGATTTCATCGAAGAGCTACTCGGTCTGGTACAACAGCGGGGCCAGACCATGGCTGCGCGGCTGTCACAACCCGGGAACAGCGGCGCGGCAGAAATTGCCGATTTCCTGCTGCTGCAGCTGCTTAACCGCAACGAACCGCTGGTGCGCCACCTGGTGGGCATGAGTGGCTTACACCCGGAAACCTTGTATCGACACATGACGCAAATGGCGGGGGAACTGTCGACCTTCGACCAGGCCGATAAACGTGCCTCGCGCTACCCGGTGTACCGCCACGACGCGTTGGCGCTAACCTTCGCTCCGGTGATGCTCGACCTGCGCCGCGCCCTGTCCACAGTGATCGATGCCCGCGCCATTCAGGTCCCGCTGGAAGAGCGTCAGTTCGGCATTCGCGTCGCGGTGCTGCCAGACCGCGCATTATTGCGCTCGGCGACTTTCGTCCTGGCAGTGCACGCGCAGATGCCCGCCGAGGCGCTGCGCAACGGCTTCCCGCCACACGTGAAGATGGGTTCCGTGGAGAAAATCCGCGACATGGTCAATCTGCAGTTGCCCGGCATCGGCCTGCGCCCGCTGCCCGTTGCGCCTCGGGAGTTGCCGTTTCACGCCGGGTTCACCTATTTCGAGCTGGATAGCCACAGCGAGTACTGGCAGCAACTGACCCATTCGGCGGGATTCGCGATGCACGTCGCGGGCAGTTTTCCTGGTCTGGACGTGCAGTTCTGGGCCATCCGCAATGGCTGATTTCGTCGTGCTTGCCACGCCACCCCGCGCAGGTAAACAACCGTGAACGTGAATGACCCTTTGGCCTCCGGGCAGGACCCGGATCACACCGTGCTGATGCCGACGCCAGGCGTCCGCCGTTCTCCTTCCCCGGTGGTGCCCACGCCAGCGCCTGTGCACAGCGATGAAACGCCGGTTGCGCCGATCGGCGATGGCCTTAATCCATTGGTGCGCGCGGCCAACCCGCTGCTCGATTTGGTGGTGCCGTTACGTACCATGAACCGCGCGCCAGACATGGAAGCGTTGCGTGAGCGGCTGGTGCAGGCGATCCAGCACTTCGAAGCCCAGGCGCGCAACAGCCGAATGGAAACCCAGAGCATCGCCGCCGCCCGCTACGCGCTGTGCACGCTGGTGGACGAGACCATCTCCAGCACGCCATGGGGGGCCGGGGTCTGGAACAGCCGCAGCCTGTTGGTGAGTTTTCACAATGAAGCCTGGGGCGGGGAGAAGTTCTTTCTGATCTTGCAACGCTTGAGTCAGGACCCGCTCACCCACCTCGACGTGCTGGAGTTGATGTACCTGTGCCTGGCGCTGGGACTGGAAGGTCGCTATCGCGTTTTGGACCATGGTTTCGATCAACTCAGTGCGCTGCGCGAGCGCCTGTTGCAGTTGATCCGTCAGCAGCGCGGTGCGATGGAGCAAGACCTCTCGCCTCACTGGCGCGGTGCCGCGACGCCTCCGCGTTCGATGTTGCGAGTGATGCCGGTATGGGTCATGGCGGCAGTGGCGGCGCTGCTGTTGCTGGTCCTGCAACTGGCGCTCAACGGGCTGCTCAATCGTCATTCCGACCCGGTCTTCGCTCAGATGGGGGCGGTGCGCCTGGCCTCGCCGCTGAAGGTTGCAGCGCCCGCCGCACCAGCACCAGTGCGGCTGTCCGGATTCCTGGCGGCGGAAGTGGCGCAGGGGCTGGTCAGCGTGAAAGAGACTGCCGACCGCTCGGTGATCACCCTGCGCGGCGATGGCATTTTTGCGTCGGGCAGCGCCGACGTGTCGAGCCCGTTCGAGTCGTTGCTGGCGCGCATCGGCGACGCGTTGAACACCGTGCCGGGGGACGTGGTGGTCGTGGGCCACACCGACAACGCGCGGCCATCGCTGTCCTCGCGGTTGTCGTCGAACTACGACCTGTCCAACGCCCGCGCCAGGACGGTCGCCCGCATGCTCGCCGAGCGCGCCGGCCCCGCCACCCGATACCGCAGCGAAGGGCGCGGCGAAACCGAACCGTTGGTGCCGAACGACTCGGCTGCCAACCGTGCCCGCAACCGGCGCGTGGACATCACCGTGCTGATCCCGACGCAGCCGCAATGAGGACCCTCTGATGGCGTACCTGATGTATCTCGTGGATGTGCTCAAGCGCTGGCTGAACTGGCTGGCCAAGTCCTGGCTGTGGTCATTGCTGGGCGTGGCACTGGTGGCGCTGGTGATCTGGTACGAGGGTCCGCTGCTGTCGTTTGACGGGCGCGAGCCGTTGGCGTCAGAGACGGCGCGCTGGCGTGCGATTGCAGTGCTGGCGTTGATCTGGGTGCTCTATTTCGGCTGGCGCGGTTACACCGTCTGGCGAGCCAATCGTTCGTTGATGGCCGGCGTCGCCGACGGCCCGGCTCCGGCGCCTGGGGTCAAGGTGTCGGAAGAAGAGACAGCGTTGTTGGGTGAGCGCATGCGCGCGGCAATGGCCGTGTTGCGCAAGGCCAATCCGGGGCGAAGGCTGGGTGGCCAATACCTTTATCAACTGCCGTGGTACATGTTCGTCGGCGCGCCGGGGAGCGGCAAAACCACGGCCCTGACCCACTCTGGATTGCAGTTTCCGCTGAGCGATTCACTCGGCGCGACGGCCATCGGCGGCGTCGGCGGTACGCGCAACTGCGACTGGTGGTTCACTGATGAAGCCGTGCTGCTCGACACCGCTGGTCGCTACACCACCCAGGACAGCCACAGTGAGGTGGACAAGGCGGCCTGGTGCGGATTTCTCGACCTGTTGAAGAAGCACCGTCGACGCAGCCCGATCAACGGGGTGATCGTCGCGGTCAGCGTCAGCGATCTGCTGCAACAGAGCGACGCCGATCGATTGCTGCAAGCCCAGGCGATCCGCGCCCGCATCGATGAATTGCACGAACGCCTGGGCGTGCGCTTCCCGGTCTACGTGGTCATCACCAAGTGCGACCTCCTGGCAGGGTTCGTCGAGTTCTTCGAGCATTTCGGGCGTGAGGAACGCTCCCAGGTCTGGGGCGTGACGTTCCCCATGCCCCCGACCGGGCAGACCGAGCCCTCGCGTGCGGCGCTTGCGAGCTTTCCTGCCGAGTTCAATGCGCTGGAGCGTCAGTTGCAGGTACGGGTGCTGGAGCGCATGCAGCAAGAGCGAGACTTGACGCGCCGCGCGTTGCTGTACAGCTTTCCCCAGCAGTTCGCGAGCATCGGCGATGTGCTGACGCGCTTTCTCGATTCGGCGTTCGAACCGAACCGCTACCAGGCGCCCGCGATGCTGCGCGGGGTGTATTTCACCAGTGGCACCCAGGAAGGCAGCCCGATAGACCGGGTGCTGGCGTCATTGGCCGCATCGTTTTGCCTGGGTCGAAAAGTCCTGCCGCCCGGTTATGCCACGGGGCGCAGTTACTTCATCACCCGACTGATGCGTGAGGTGATTTTCAAGGAAGCCGGGTTGGCCGGGGTGGACCTCAAGCAGGAACGTCGCCGCCAGCTCGGGATGCGTTTCGGGATGGCGGGGATTGCCGTGCTGTCGCTGCTGCTGGTCGTGGGCATGAGCATCAGTTACCAGCGCAACGAGGCGTTCGTCAACGACGCGGCGGCCCGGACTGCCGAGGTCGCGCAGTTGGCCAGGTCGCTGCCCGCCCAAGGCAACGCATTGGACACGTTGCCGTTGCTGGATGCGGCGCGAAACCTGCCGGCCGGCTTCGCCCACGGCAGCGATGGCGTACCGTTGCTCAGCCGCCTTGGGCTTTATCAGGGGCACAAACTGGGCGTAGGCGCCGTGAACCTGTATCGACGTTTGCTGCGAAGCACGCTGTTGCCACACATCGTCGCCAACATGGAAAGTGCGTTGCGCCGAGGGGATGCCAGCAATCAGGACTTCCTCTACGAAACCCTGCGCGCCTACCTGATGCTGGGGCAGCGGCAATACTTCGATGCCGCGTCGGTGCAGGCGTGGGTTGACGTCGACTGGCGAAGGGAGCTGCCCCAGGCCAGCGAAACGCAGCGTCAGGCGTTGTCAGCCCACATCGCCGCGCTGCTCGATGCCGACGATGAAGAGGCCGAGCCGGTGCAGTTGGATGCCGAACTGATCGCCAAGACCCGCCTGACCCTGGCGAGCATGCCGTTGTCGCAGCGTATCTATAACCGTCTCAAGCGTCAGGTGGCACAGGCCAGCCTGCCGGAGCTGAGTGTCAACGGCGCGGTGGGCCGGGACGTGTCGTCATTGTTGGTGCGCCGCAGTGGCATGCCGTTGTCCCGAGGCGTGAGCGGTGTGTACAGCCTGGCGGGCTACCGTGAGTTACTGGGTAAAAGCGAGCGTGCGGTGTTGGACATGGCCAGGGACAACTGGGTGCTGGATCATCAGGAAGCGGCACTGAGCGCGGACAATACAGCGGCCATGGGGGCGGCGGTGCTGGACCTTTACTACGCCGATTACATCCGTCAGTGGGACGGGTTTCTGGGTGACGTGCAACTGGCCTCACTGACCAGCTTGAGCCAGGCGTCGCTGGTCGCCCACGCGCTGTCGGGCAACGATTCGCCGTTGCGGGCATTCTTGCAAGCGGCGGCGCGGGAAACCACCCTCGATGGCGTCTCGGAGGAGAAAAGCAGCAACCCGGTCGACCGGCTGGTGCGTAACCGCATCGACGATGCGCGCAAACGCCTGCAATCCGCGCTGGATGACACCGCACCCCCTGCCAGCACGCCGGTGGCGGGCAATCCGGTGGACCAGCATTTCGCCGCATTGCACGCCTTGGTCGGCACGGGCAGCCCGGCGCCGCTGGATCAGACCCTTGCTCTGCTCAAGGACGTCGCGCAGTATTTCGACAGCGCCGAAGACGCGCGTCGCAGTGGCACACCCGCGCCCTCGGGCGAAGTCTTTGGTCGGGTGAAGCGGGCGGCCAGTGAGCAACCCTCGCCGTTGTCGTTGATCCTGCGGGATGTGGACGGCATTGGCGGAGCATTGACGCTGGGCAACGAGCGCGAGCGCCTGAATGCCCTGTGGACCGCCACGGGCGCGCCGTTTTGCCGGGACGCCATCGCCGGTCGCTACCCGCTGGTGCGCAACGCCAGCCGCGATGCCACCGCCGAAGACTTCGGAAAATTCTTTGGACCTGGCGGCATCATGGACGACTTCTTCACCAAAAACCTTGCCGCCTACGTCGACATGAGTGGCAGTCAGTGGCGCTGGCGGTCCACGGGCAGCGCGCCCATGAACATCTCCCAGGACGTGCTCAATCAGTTCCAGCGCGGTGCGAAGCTGCGGGACATGTTTTTCGTGGCCGGCGCGCGTCAGCCGTCGTTGCGGTTCGACCTCAAGCCGGTGAGTGCTGACCCGGCGCTGACGAAGGTCGAACTGGACGTAGCCGGCCAGCCGGTGACCTTCGAAGCAGGGAGCAGCCCGAGCTTCAGCTCCCTCGTGTTGCCGAGCGGGAAGGGCAGCGATCTGGTGCAACTGCACGTCACGCCGTCGTCGGGCAACGGGCTGAGTAGCGATGGCCCTTGGGCCTGGCTGCACCTGCTCGATCAGGGCACGCTCAGTGGCGGTCAAGGAGAGCGTTTTCAACTGGCGTTCAACGTCGACGGGCACAGGGTCAGTTATGAGCTGCGTGCCAGCAGCGTGATCAATCCGTTCAGCCGCAATTCCTTCGAACAGTTCCGCTGCCCGACCCGACTTTGAGGTGAACAGGATGGATCAGAACAGCTCACGTACCGGCTTCTTCGGCAAGCTGGTCACCCATGGCGATTTCATCAGTCGACGGCTGTCACCGACCTTTGTCCGGCAATGGGACGACTGGCTTCAGGCCGGGCTTCAGCACAGCCGCGACCGCTTGGGAAAGCGCTGGCAGACCGCGTACAGGTGCAGCCCCATCTGGCATTTTGCGTTGGCCAGCGGCGTGTGCGGCGAACCGGCCTGGGCCGGGGTGCTGATGCCCAGCGTGGACCGGGTCGGGCGCTATTTCCCGCTGACGATCGCTTACGGTGGGCCGCAGGTGCCGCTTGTCGAGCGTTTGCGCAGCGACGCCGCCTGGTACGTTGATGTGGAACGCTTGGCGTTGTCGTCGCTGGACGAGGGTTTTTCGCTGGAGCCGTTCGACGCCGCCTTGATCCATCTGCCAGCCCCTTCGCGGCCGCGCCCGCTCACCCCACCGGCCGAATCGGCAGCGCCTGCGGCAGGAGCATCATGGTGCGAACTGCCCGGGGTTGAAGACTTGGCGGAAGCTATCGCGCGGTGGTCCGTAAACTTGACCAGTCTCACTCAACGAAAATCCCTGGCTCGGCACGCGCTGTTCTGGACCGAAGGCACCTCACATATCCCGCCGACCCGCGTGCTGAGCCAAGGCCTGCCCACCGCGCAGACCTTTGCCGACATGCTGGCGGGGAGGCAGGTCAGTACGGTGTGAGAGGCGAGTGGCGGACCGCGATGAAGCCGCCCACACCCAACTTCACCGGCCGAAGGATGAGAGGGCACGCCATGCACTTGGCTGTTTCTGGCCGGAGGCCTTGGGGGCTGCCCGGTACACCACGGTTTTCCTCACGCGTATTTCACCAGCACCACCGTCGCATTGTCCCGGCTGCCGCATTCGGCGGCGAGCTGGATCAAGCGTTCGCTGATGGCTTCGAGGTTGTGGGGACCGGCGTTGCGCAGCAAGTGCGTCATTTCGTGGTGGGGGACGCTGCCGTGCAGGCCATCGCTGCAGAGCATCAACAAGTCCCCGGGCTGAACGGCCTGGACGCGGATCTCCGGCTCGACGTCGCGCGAGGGTCCAATGGCCTGCAGCAGCACGTTACGGGCCGGAAGGCGGTCGAAATGACCGGCGTCCAGCGCCTGTTGATACCACGTCTGATCGCGGCTCAATTGCTCAACTTCCCCCGCCCGCAGGCGATACAGGCGGCTGTCGCCCACGTGAAACGTCAGCAACGCACCCCCCGTCTGGGGCCGCCAGATGCCGGTGAGAGTCGTGCCCATACCGCGGCCATCGCTCATCCGGTGGGCAGCGTTTTCAGCGTACAGTTGCGCGTTGACCGTTTTGAGGGCGTCGGACAGTTCGCTCATGGCCTGCATCGATGGCGCCTGAAACGTTGCATCCGGATCATTCGTCAGCGGGGTGTTTGGCGGGGTCCTGCACGCCAGACAATCACGCAGCGTTTCGAGGGCCGTGGCGCTGGCCAGCGCGCCGGCTTCATGCCCGCCCATCCCGTCGGCCACAGCCAGCAGTTCGAGGTCAGCGTCCAGCAGAAAATGGTCCTCATTGTGTCGCCGCACTGGCCCGACGTCGCTGTGACCGAACGCCACCGCGCTGCGCAGGTAGCAGAGCTCGGCGGATTTACGATTTTGCGGCCGACTCATGGCTGCTCCCCTGTGTAGCCCAGTTGGCGCAGGAAATCCCGTCGCTGCCCAGGGTCGCTGATCTGTTCAGCCAGCATGCGCAAAAAAGCCTGTCGGGGCACGGCGCTTTTGATGGCCCGATTCACCACGATGCGGGCAATCGGCCCAATCAGGTAGGTCAGACGTTTTTCAGCGTCTTGCCGCAACGCGTTATCGACACCTTGCGCCTCACCCGTGATAGTGCCTTGCGTCGCGACATGCCCAACCGTTCGGCTGACGCCGACCGAGGTCGCGGATAGCGCAGTGGTTGTTTCGGACACCGTGATTTGCCGAGCAATCGCTTCGGTTGCCCTCATGAATTGCTCCCGACCTCGTTCCGAGGGAATGTGCGGCAACAGTGCGTCGCGCGTTGTCGCAAAATTTTCGGCAGTGGCCAGGCTGCGCTTCACCAGCAGGCGCGCCAGCGGACCGATCTGTTGTGACAGTGCCGATTCAAGCTGCGGCCTGATCTGGTTTTTCCAGGGCATCAGGGTGGCCAGTACCTCGCAGCTGGAACTGATCGCCGCGCCGCGCAAGCCGGTGCTGCTGAGCGATGCCGGAATAATCAGCCGTGTACGGTCATCGTCGATTTCTACCGAGCCCAGCGATTGCTCGCCCGACAGCGATTCCAGTGCCTGAAGAAAATCCAGTGCCGAGGCAAAACGATCGTCAGCACGCTTGGCCAGTGCCCTGCTGATGAGGGTGTCGAATTGCGGGGAAAGCGTAGGGTTCAGGCTGCTGGGCGGCACGGGCGTCTGATTGAGAATCTGCTGCATGACCATGGTCGCAGACCCGGAAAACGGGCGCTCGCCCGTCAGCAATTGATACAACACGATGCCTGCGGAAAACACATCAGAGCGACCGTCCACGACTTCCCCGCAGAACTGCTCCGGAGACATGTAGCTGGGCGTGCCGATCATCGAGCCGGTCTGGGTCAGCACCGAGGTGTCGATACGCGCGATGCCGAAATCCGTGACTTTGACCTCATTGTCAGCGGTGATGATCAGATTCGCCGGTTTCACATCGCGATGAATGACCCCTTTGACGTGGGCGTAATGCAGGGCGCCCAACAGTTGGCGCATCCAGCCGGTGACCTGCGTGAACTGGCGTGGCTCCTGATTCCGCAGACGGGTGTTCAGGGCGATGCCGTCGATGAATTCCATGGCGATGTACGCCGCGCCGTCGTCTTCACCATAGTCGTAGACCGCCACGATATTAGGGTGGCTCAAGCGGCCGGCGGCCTGGGCTTCGTTCTGGAAGCGGCTGATCAGCTGTTCCTGATGCCCGTCCCCCAGCAGCTCCTTGCGGATGGTCTTGAGTGCCACGACCCTCGCGATGTGGGGATCATAGGCCTTGTATACCGTGCCCATCGCCCCTTTTCCGAGCACGCTCTCGATACGGTATTTGCCCAGTTGCTCAATCATGTCGGCCTCCGGACTACTCCTCGAGCATCTTCATGGCACTGACCAGGCTGGTGCGCATCCGTATGAACGACTGCCCCATGCGCGCCAGCTCGTCATTACCGCTGACGTCCATGTCCGGCACGTCGCTTTCCCCCAGGCTCACGCGGTCGGCGAGGGCCGACATTTGCCTCAGCCTGCGGGTGACGAACAGGTGGACCATGATGTTTAACGCGCAGAACAGGAACACGAAAATCCCCACCATAGAGAGCATGAAGGTGTGCAGCAATTCGGCGCTTCGTTGTAACGGTACGGCCAGTGGCACTGAGACCAGCCGAGCGCCGATGATTTCGTTGAGCTTCCAGCCGAACCCATTGAGCGGGCCATAACGGTCGATCACCGTCTTGGGCGTCGTTTGCGGTGAGGTGTGGCAGGCCAGGCACGCCGGGTCGGTGATCTGGATCGGTTGCGCCACAAACAGTGAAGGCCCGCTGTCGTCCGCCCGCTCTCCAATCAGCTCCTTGGTGTCAGGCTTGCCGCGCAACTGATTGACCACGCCGGTCTCCCAGCCCGTGGCGCGGTCGCGCGGGTTGGTGGGGTTCAGGGTTGCTTCCTTGTAAAGAAAATCGGGGTACGACTTGAGCAATTGCTGCAGCTGCTCGATGGCGGCGAAGGAGGGGATCGACTGCGGCAGAAATTCGAATTTCAGGCGGTTTTCCAACAGCGGTACGATGTGTTCGGAGGTGTAGACGCTGGTGGCAGCCGCAGCATTCATCAATAAGCGCGCATTATCCAGCGACTCTTCCCGAGCGCTTTTTTGCAGCAGGTCGTTGGCGAACAGACTGCTGGCAACGAACCCGACGATGAAGACGATAAGAAAGACGACATTGAGTTTGACGGCCAGTGACAGTTTCATAATGGCGCTTTCCGAAGCGAGATCAGGCTGGAGTGAACGTTGCACATCAGCGGCGGCCTTCAGGGGTCGCCCTTTTCCGCTCGTAGCGGTACAGCTCGGTCTCCCAGTCCAGCGAACCGCCGAAGTGCTGCACGACGGCCTGGCGGAAGGCGCTGTCCGAAAGACGAGGCGAGAAGCGAATGGCCATGGACCGGCCCTTGAACGTCACCGCCCCGAGCAGCAAAGGGGCGGCGTCGTCGAACGTGACGTCACGAACCTTGACCAGGGGTGCGTTCGGCAGTTTTTTCAGACTCACGGCAGGCAAAGGATCGAAGAAGGCTGGGGGCATCGCCTTGATGAAACCGCTGTCAGGGCGCCCGGCAGCGCTAAGGGGATCATCGCCATTGCGCTGGGTATATTCTTCCTGTTTGAGCGTTGTCTTGCGCCCCTCCTGGCCGCGCCTGTTGCGCTCGATAAGGGTTTGCGTCCCGTCTTCGACGAACACTTCCACATGCCTGCCGTCCGCATGAATCACGCTGGCACTGCGGCTGACGTCGAGCGTCAACTGGGCGGTGGTAACGGTCAAGTGTTCGGGCTTGGCACCGGTCACCGGCTGAAGCTTGAGCCAGCCTTGCAGCAGGGCAATGTCAGTGCCGTTGCTGGTGCGCTGCACATAGATTCGCGTATGAGGGCCGAGGGCAAGGCGAATGCCGGCCAGACCATCGATCTGCACATTGGACTGGTCCGACTCAATGAGGTCCGTGCCTTGCAGATGCGTGCCGAGTGGCGCCTGGTACAACGTCACTCCACGCAGCAATTGCACAGGCTTTTCAGCCAGTGACAGTACGCCAGCGCTAGCGGGGGCGGCGAGCAACGCAGGGACCTGGCACAAGCCGGTTATCAGAACAAGCATTGAAAATCGTTTCACGGTTCGGCCATCGCAACGCAGAGGGGGGGCGAAATGCGCCCCGACCACAACTAAAAGTTCAGGCAGACTACCGATTCGAATCTGTCGAGGAACGACAATTTTTTCTATGTTTATCAAGGAAATAGATTGAACACTTTCATGGAATAAAAGCCGTTGGCCAAGTGTTCTCCTCAGGTACCGCCGCATGCCGCACGCGCGGCGAAGCCATAGCGCGCCAGCGTGCCCCGTGGCGATTTTGCGTCCCAACGCTGGAATAAATACTTCATCACGACTGTTGTCATTGCAACAGCCGCCATTCCAACGTCATCAGACAGGTCCTCACCATGTACGAATCTTCCTCGGTCAGCGTCATTGATAAGCGGACGACCTTTCATACCCGCGCACCCCGTGGCCGCCGTGCCTTCGCAGCACAATGGGCGTTGGCGGCGATTATGCTCAGCGGCACCACACTCGTCGCCGCGGCCGCCAATGCCTTGCCCGATCAGCCGCCGTTCGACACGAGCGGCATGACAACACTGCTGTCGGTCGACGCCGTTGGTGTACAGATTTATGAGTGCCGTACCGATCAGGCTGGCCGGCTGGCGTGGGCCTTTCGTGAGCCGTTGGCAATCCTCACCTCGTCTGGCCAGACCGTAGGGCGCCATTATGCGGGCCCGTCATGGGAACTGAACGATGGGGGAGCGGTGACCGGCAAAGTGGTCCATCAGAAACCGGGCGCCATGGAACGCGACATTGCGTTGCTGCAACTGGACGTTAGCGGGCGCAAAGGGGCGGGACTGTTATCGAAAGTGGTTTCGGTGCAGCGGATCGATACCCACGGAGGAGCGTTCTCCGGACCTTGCGAGAAGGGCGGTGCGTTGCACGCTGAACCCTATAGCGCACGGTACATTTTCTGGGGCAAAGAAACCCAGTAGATTGGTAGCTTATGGAATAGCGTACGCCGGGTCGCACAGAACATGCGCGACTCGCGCAGCGATTGAACTAACCCTGGTCTTCTAGCGAAAACGTGCCTCGCATCACGATCACGCAGTCCCCGGATACCCTCACTTCCTCTGCCTCATCACGGGAGTAATGCACATTGAGCACGCTCGGCCGTCCCACGGATAGGCCTTGAGTGACACAGGCCGTCATCAGCTTCCTGGCATCCAGGCTTGCGAGTAATGCGATAGCCGCAGCAGTTGCACTCCCCGTACCCGGGTCTTCGGTCATACGATGAGTGAACGTGCGCGCCTCCAAATCGATATGAGCAGTGTAGTCTGAGCCAGTTGAGATTTTTGTATACGCGTAAATCGAAGTGGCTCCCCCGACGGGTACCGTCAGCTTGAACGCTGCCGGATTTGGAGCGCATTGTCTTAATGCCTCTTGGCTCTTGATTTCCACAATAATGAAAGGCAGCCCCACAGACGCAACTTGAGGAGGGTGGTTAGTAATGTTTATTTGATCAGGATTCAGCGACAGACAGGCTGCAACTTGCATTTGGTCAACTGTCGCTCGTTTCGAGAACGGCTCCGGCGCGATCAGTTCAGCACCGATGGGGCGGCCTTCTTCGAAAAGAATGCGCATAGGAACAAGGCCCGCCGCTTCTTCAAAAACCATGGTTTCAGGCGGCAAAATCCCGGACCGATACATCTCCATGGCCAGAATGTATGCGGTTCCAATATTAGGATGTCCCGCGAACGGAAATTCTTTTGAAGGAGAAAAGATACGAACCCAGGCTGAATGTTCGGCGCTCTTCGGGGGCAACACGAAGGTGGTTTCACTGTAGCCGAACTCAGCCGCAATACGTTGCATCTGTTCGCTCGACAGACCCACCGCATCTAATACGACTGCCACAGGATTTCCATGAAACGCTGTGGATGAGAAAACGTCTGCAGTCACGTATTGATGCTTCATCTGACGAGCCTCGCATTAGCATTCATTGAATAGGCAATTCTGACTGCAGATGAAGCGTTCCGGTAGTCACCGGCTTCAGGCAAAGGGAAGTGAGCGTCAAATCACCAGCCATACGGCGCCATGGAAGGTCCCTCAGCATCATGGTAGAAGCCGCCTGTTGGCCCCATCCAGCCCAGCGTGGCCAGCCGGACAGCGATCACCGCACCTTGCTCAACTGTTTTGGGGGCCATCTTCCCGCCCATGTCGGTGGCAACCGAGCCCGGGCATGCAGCATTGACCTTGATGCCTTCTGTCAGTAGTTCTTTCGCGAGTTTCGCGGTGTACATGTTGATGGCGGTCTTGGAAGCGGAATAACCCATTGCATGGACGCCCCACGTGGGCGCTTTCATATCACCCGTAAGGCTGATCGATCCAAGACCGCTGCTCATGAACACGATCCGCGCATTTTCGGCTTTACGCAGTAGGGGTAGAAACGCCTGTGTCACGCGAACAGTGCCGAAAAAGTTAACGTCGAAGATCGATCGAATGGCGTCAATGTCTTCGGTGCTTGGCGGCGAGCCCATGCCTGAGGCGATTCCCGCATTATTGATCAGAATATCGAGATGATGAGATTGCGCTTCGACGTGCGCGACAGCCGCGCGAACGCTATCTGCGTCCGTGATATCAAGTTGCACGAAATGAGCCGCGATACCGCCAGCACGTAAGTCCTCCGCTGCCTGGGTGCCTCGTTCCTGATCTCGACACCCGAGCCACACGGTATGGCCCATCGCGCCCAATTGTCGTGCGGTTTCGAACCCGATGCCCTTATTCGCACCTGTGATCAAAGCGATTTTTGCCGTTGTCATAAAAGCTCTCCTTGAGGGGGCCTCTACGATAAGCATCAACACCCTTGCTCGCAGCCCCGATCATGCCAGACACTTGCCTTATTCTCCCAATATCTCTAAATGACGTTTATGACAGAAGCGACCCATCTCACGCAGCGCGCGCTCGCAGCCGCATCCTCGTTCGTTGTGCAGCAACCCGACGTCGTGGGGCTTGCTACGCCGATTCCGCGACTGAAAATCTGGTCCAGCACTAAGCCTACGCAACCCACCCCCGCGATGTTCGAGCCCATGTTCTACGTGGTGTTGCGCGGAACCAAGGTGCTGACGATAGGCGAAAATCGCTTCGAGTTAAGAGCCGGTGATTGCGCGGCAGCGTCGTTCGGCATGCCCTATGTAAGCCAATTGGTAGGGGCTACATCCGCCGCACCTTATGTAGCCGTGAGCCTTGCCATCGATACTGCTCTACTGATTCAGATCATGCTGGATATGCCCAACGTCGAGGAACGTTGGGTGTGCTCGGCAGCTGGATCCAGCCTTGGCGGCGAGGTCGGTGACGCGTTTTGTCGGTTGATGGAATTGCTCTCAAAACCCGATGAAATCAAAGTATTAGGTCATCACTACGAGGCCGAGCTTTATCACCGGCTGCTACAAAGTTCGATGGGCGATACGCTGCGCCAGATTGGCAACCGGAATGGCAGATTGCGGCAGATCCAAAAAGCGGCCGACTGGTTGTGCGCCAACAGGCAAAAATCCTTCGCCGTCAGCGACCTTGCAAACCTTTCCGGCATGAGTCTTACCTCGTTTTATCGCCATTTCAAAGCCGTCACTGGCTACAGTCCCATCGCCTTCCAACGGCATCTGCGCCTGCTGGAAGCACGCAGATTACTGATTGCAGGCGGCACATCTGTATCGAGCGCGGCCTACGCAGTGGGGTATCTCAGCACGTCCCAGTTCAGTCGGGAGTACCGGCGCATGTTTGGCTTCCCGCCGTTCAAGGACCTCCCCAGGCAGCCCTGAGCGTCCACTGGATCGCTGGAAGGATTTGAAATCCGCCATCAGACGTCCGGGCAGCCTCATCGGCTCGACCTGCGCTACGTTTCGCGCTCAGGGCGTCGCCTCGAATGGATGCGGTTGAGATAACCGTAAATGTAGATGTTCAGCACGACGGCAGGGCGATAACCGGGCGTGTCCGGTTTCAGCCGGTTCGGCGTTTTCGAAGCCCCGGGTAATCCGGCCAAAGGTGTGAGCCGGCTTGCTGGCACCCCGCTATAGGGCGCGTTGCTGACCTTGGACCCTGGGTTCCAACTGTGGTAAACGAACCTGCGAACCTGGTCCAGCGGCCCATCGGCCCTATTTCAACGATTAAGCAAGGATGTTCCATGTGGGCACAAGTGGTTTCCCGTCCCTTTCTGCGCTTGCAGCCATTCACTGTTTCCGTTGGCCTGTTGGCCCTCGGCGGCATTCCCGATGCTCTGGCGAAGGACGACTACGAATACCCCCACGCCCACGAACCCATCGGCACGGTCGAACAGATTTACGAGGGCACGATGCTGCCGGACCTTGCAGTGAGCACCTACCGCAACATCGACCGATTGTTCCCGACCCGTACCATTGACGGCAGCGACCATCCCTACGCGTTGCCCAATGCCTCCCGGCAACTGCAAAACGTTCACTTCACCTACGAAGGCAAGCAATACGATCTGTTCGATTACGTCGCGGTGGACAGCGTCACGGCGATGCTGGTGCTCAAGGACGGCAAGATCGTTTACGAAACCTACCAGCGCGGCAATACCGAAAAGACCCGCTGGATGTCGATGTCCATGGCCAAGTCCGTCACCTCGACCCTGGCCGCTGCGGCGCTGCGCGATGGGGCGATCAAGAGCCTGGATGATGCCGTGGTCGATTACGTGCCTCGTCTGAAGGGCAGCGCCTACGAGGGCGTGACCATTCGCAACGTGTTGACGATGTCGTCCGGGGTCAAATGGAGCGAAGCGTTCACCGACCCGGCGTCCGATCGCCGTGCACTGCTTCGGGCGCAGATTGCCCAGATGCCGGGGGCCGCCATGGCCCTGATGGCCAGCCTGCCGAGGGCTGCTGCACCCGGCACCGTCAATAACTACAGCACGGGCGAAACGCAGGTGCTGGAGGAGGTGATCCGCAGTGCGGTGAAGATGCCGCTGGCGAATTATCTGGAGCAGAAAATCTGGAAGCCTTTTGGTATGGAACACGATGCCAAATGGTGGCTGGATTCCCCCAATGGCAGTGAGATCGGCGGCAGCGGCATCAGCGCGACGCTGCGTGATTTCGGGCGCTTCGGGCTGTTTTTCTTGAATGGCGGCAAGGTGGCGGGCAAGTCCATCCTGCCGGAGGGGTGGGTCCGGGAGGCCACATCGCCCAAGACCCTCAAAGACGGCACTGCGCTGAATTACGGCTACATGTGGTGGCCCGGCCGAACCGAGGCCTCGATCAAGGATGGCGCCTACTCGGCCATCGGCATGCAGGGCCAGAACCTCTACATCAACCCTGCGCACAACGTAGTAATCGTCACCTTCGGCGACCAACCGAAGCCACTGCGCAGAAACCTCATCGCGCCGCTGGCGTTTTTCGATGCCGTGGTGGCTGCGCTCGATTGAGGTTCGCCACCGCGCCACATCACCGAATGCCGAACCGCCGATCCAGCGACAGCGGGCCAGCGCCTTTGGCGAGGATGATCAACAGCAGGCCGGCCCAGCTCAGGTGCGTGACCCACGCATCGGGATAGACGAAAATTTCGATCACCAGCGTCATGCCCAATAATGCCAAGGCAGACAGGCGGGAAAACAGCCCGAGGATCAGCAACAGCGGGAACAGATGCTCGGCATACGCCGCCAAGTGCGCGGCGATTTCGGGGGGGATCAGTGGCAGCTTGTATTCGCTGCGAAACAGCTCGTAGGTGCTGTCGGTGATCGTCAAAAAGCCCTCGACTTTGGTTCGCCCCGACATGAGAAAGATGCCGGCGATGGCGATGCGCGCCACCAACGACAGCACCGAATCAGTGATCAACTGCGAGAAACGGTGGGCGAGGCGATTCCACGCAGTGCGCAGGGTTGGGGAATGCGAGGCGTCAGTGTGCAAGGTGTCCATGGTGTCCTCCGAGGGATCAGTGTGAGTCGGTCGCGACGAATACGTCCGCGCTGACCAGTCGAGTCAGCAGGTCGAGAATGTCCAGCGAGGGTTGCAGGCCGCTGGCATGTTCGGCGGCCTGCGCGAGTGGCTGTCCGGCGGCGCAGGCATCGAGAAATCCACAGCCGCCATTGCTCAACGGCTGCCAGCCCACGACACCATCGCGGCGCACCAGCAGTGCGCCTTCCCCTTGCCAGTCCAGGTCGTCGGGCATGTCCAGCCCTTCGCGGTTATGCCGCCAGATGCTGAACGCCGGTTGATCGGCGAACCACATCCAGCGCGCCGCGGCTCTCGGCGTGAGCTGCAGAGACGCCAGCTGTTCAGGGGCCAGGCAGGCAATCTGGTTGAGGTCCAGACCGGGCTCATCGATAGCGGTATGACACTGCGTCCACAGCAGGTCCAGCCGCGCCACGTTCGCCAGATACGGCAGCGTGCGAGCGTGTTCGAACTCATCCAGAAACGCAGGGAACGCGCCGCCGTGGTGGAGCAGTCGCGCATCAGTGGGCGGGGTCTGTCGCCCATGAATACTGGCTGCCGCCACCATCCATTGACTGCCCACCAGACGCTCGACAGTAGGAAAGTTGGCGCGAAGGGCATCGATCGCGCCTTTCATCACGGTATTGCGGTACACCGTGAAACCCGGCTGTTCGGCCAACATCGACAGTGCGGTGGCCTCGGGGTCGTAAAGCGCTTCGACAAACGCGTCCTGAAAGGCGTGAAGATTCATGGCGATGCCTCCGCCTGCGCCTGCAGCAGCGACTGCGCGCGATCCCGCTCCAGCAGCAGTTCGATGAATGGCGGCAGGTTGTCGTCTCGTTCGATCAGGGTCGGGCGAGGGCCAATGCGGCGGATCAGGCGCTCATACAACGCCCAGACGGGCTCGGCGATGGGAGCATCATGAGAGTCGATCAGCAGCACGGCGCCGCCGGGATCGACGCTGTGACCGGCCAAATGAATCTCCTGAACGGCGTCGCCGGGAAAGGCATCCACGTAGGCGTTGGCGTCGTAGCCCATGTTGTGGGCGCTGAGGAACACGTTGTTGATGTCCAGCAACAGGCCGCATCCGGTGCGCTGGCTCAATTCGCGGAGGAAGTCGATTTCCTCGACCTGATGGCCAGGCAGCCTGATGTAGTGACTGGGGTTTTCGATTGCGATTCGCTGGCCGAGGAACGTTTGCGTGCGATCCACGTTGTCGATGATGCGCCGCAGGGCGTCTTCGCTGCGAGGGAAGGGCAATAGATCGGGGTGGTACTGACCGCGCCAGGTGGACCAGGCGAGGTGTTCGGAAATGAGGGCTGGCTGAACACGATCGGCGAGCGCCCTGAGCCGCTTGAGGTGTTCCAGGTCCGGCGCAGCGTCGGCCGCCAGCGACAAGGAAACACCGTGCAAGGAAAGCGGATGGCGGCTGCGGATCGTTTCCAGCCATGCCAGGCGAGGGCCGCCGTCGATCATGTAATTTTCCGGGTGGACTTCGAACCACAGACCGGGGGCCGCGCAGTCGTGTGCGGCCTGGTAGTGGTCGGCCTTCAGGCCCAGTCCCGCGCCCAGTGTGAGGGGTGTATGCATGATCGACGTCTGCCCTTGCGATGGTTCGAGCGTTCAGTGGCTCAGGTCTGACCGCTTACAGCGGGGTCAGCGAGCCGGTGCCTTTTGGCGTTTTGATCGAAGTGCAGGTGCCAGCGGGGACGTTTTTCCAGGCATTGCCCTGGTAGTCGGTTTTGGAGGTGCCAGCGCAGGTGGTACCAGCGCCGGCCTTGCAGTCGTTTTTGCCGGCCATGGAGACGCCGTAGCATTTTTCCATGGCGGGGGCGGAGCCGGTCTCGGCAGCGTTCACACCTGTAGCGATGGAAGCGAAAGCCAGAGCAACAGCAGTAAGAGAAAGCGTTTTCATCGAGGTATCTCCAGGTTTGATTAAAAAGGACTGAAGCACCGGCATGTCAGTCATGCCCTGCATCAGATCCGAGGGGTAGTTCGCTGGAGATTGAAAACGGGTTACGGCCCTCTGCAGATTTTTTTTTAAAAAGAAAACATCACGTCTTCACGCCGTATTCGAGCAGCAGGCCGGACAGCCAGTCCATGAACACCCGACAGCGTTGCGGCAGGTGCCTTCTGTGGGCGTACAGGAGGGAAACGGGCATGGGTGCGGGCAGGTAGTCAGGCAGGATTTCCAGCAGCTCGCCCCGGCGCAATTGATACGCGTGGGACAGGCGTGGCACCTGTACGATTCCCAGTCCACCGAGGCACGCGGCCTCGTACGCTTCGATGTAATTGACCGTGATGCTGCAGGGCATCGGCACCTGATGTTCTTTGCCGTCCCGGTGATAGTCGAAGGTGGCGGTGCTGGCGCCGAACGCCGACACATAATTGATGAGCCGGTGCTGCTGCAGATCATCAAGGGTGTGCGGGATACCGAACCGCTCGGCGTAGTCAGCACTGACGCAATTGACCATCTGGAAATGCCCGATCTTGCGTGCCACGAGGGTGGTATCTCGCAGCTCACCTGCGCGCACGACGCAATCGAAGCCTTCGCGAACCAGATCGACCCGGCGGTCCGTGCTGCTGATTTCCACTTCGATCAGCGGGTGCCGATCGATGAATTCACGGATCCGTGGCATGACCAGTCGCCGGGCGACAGCGGTGGGCATGTCCACGCGCAGACGCCCGCTGAGCGTTGCGTTGTCCTGCCGAAACAGACCCTCCAGCTCATCCATTTGCGCCAGCAGATCCTTGCTGCGTTCGTACAGCACCTGGCCGTCCGGGGTGGTCTGCACCTTGCGCGTGGTGCGTTGCAGCAGGCGGGTGCCGAGCAACTGTTCGAGGGCGCGGACCTGCTCCGACACGCTTGACCGCGGCAGGCCGAGTGCGTCGCTGGCAAGCGTGAAACTGGACAGTTCAGCCACCCGGACAAAGGTCTTGAGCAGATCGAGCTTGTTCATGTTGGACACCTATTGTTCGTACTATCCGACCAGTCATGTCGATTGGTGGGTGTTTATCCAAGTGATGCGCGAACAATACAGTGGGCCTCACTGACTGACTACCGCCAATCGAGGGCATCACCATGAGTCAAAAAATCGCAATCATTACCGGCGCCAGTCGTGGCCTTGGCAAAAGCACCGCGCTGCATCTCGCTCGGCAGGGCGTGGCCGTCATCGGCACTTACCACAGTCGCGAGGACGAGGCGCAGCGTGTGGTCGCTGAAATCGAAAGTCTCGGCGGCAAGGCCAGGATGCTGCAGTTGGACGTGGGCGACAGCAGCCGTTTCGAGACGTTTGCGGCCCAAGTGGCGGCGCTGCTGAGTGCTGACTTCAAGGCAGAGCGTTTCGACTTTCTGGTCAACAACGCGGGCGTCGGCCTGTACGCCAGTTGCGCCGAAACCACCGAGGCGCAGTTTGATCAACTGATGCAGGTGCACTTCAAAGGCCCGTTTTTCCTGACGCAGAAGCTCCTGCCGCTGATCGCCGATGGGGGGCGCATCGTCAACATTTCGTCCGGTCTGGCGCGGTTTTCACCCTTGGGCTACGCAGCGTATGCGTCGATGAAAGGCGGCATCGAAGTCTGGACCCGTTACCTGGCCAATGAGCTTGGACCTCGGGGGATTACCGTGAATGCCGTGGCCCCTGGCGCCATCGAGACTGACTTCGGCGGCGGCACCGTGCGCGACAACGCCGACGTGAATGCATGGATCGCCTCCAACACCGCCATGGGTCGGGCCGGGTTGCCTGACGACATTGGCGCGGCGGTGTCGATGCTGCTCGGCGAGGGCGGTCGCTGGATCACCGCACAGCGTATCGAAGCGTCCGGCGGGATGTACGTCTGAAGACGGCGCAGCGCATATGCAGAGGGTTGATCTCGGACCCTCACCCCCACAATGTGCTGCGGTGATTCCAGCCGTTGTGCTCAGCCGTTGATGTAATAAATGCACACCGACAGCGTCACCAGAGAGCCCAAGGTCGAGATCAGGATGGTGCTGGACACTACCGAGGCCTCGCGCTTGTAGTACTCGGCCAGCATGAAGGGGCCGGTGCCGGTGGGCAGGGCGCTGAGCAGCAGGGCCGAGTTCGCCCACAGCGGTGGCAGGTGGAAGACCTTGAACGCAAGGAACCAAGTCAGCAACGGATGGGCGATCAGTTTGATCACTACCAACAGGCTCGTGCCATGGCGCGGGCCTTGTTGTTTCTGAGCCAGAAACAGACCCAGTGAAATCAGCGCGCAAGGCGTCGTCGCTGCACCCAGCAGACTGAGGAATTTCTCCAGCGCGCCCGGCAGAGTCATGCCGGTTGACGCCCAGCAAGCGCCGAGCACCGGCGACACGACCAATGGGTTCTTTGCCAGCGCGCTCAGCACCTTCAGCACGATACGGTGTACGCGGGCTTCGCTTTGCAGGCCGATCTCGATGCACACCAAGGCGATGCCAAACAGCACGCAGACCACTAATAAGGACGCGATGAGCGCAGGTTCCAGACCGCTCTGGCCCAGCACCATCACGCACAGCGGGATACCAATGTAGCCGGTGTTGGCGTAAGACGCGCTCAACGCATCGATGCTGGCGTCGGCAAAATGCCCGGCCTTCTTGCGCCTCAGCAGCAGGGTGATGGCAAACAGGGTCATCGTCGACAGGGTGAACACCGCCACGAAACCGGGGTGCCAGATCTGCTCCCATGTCGCCGTGGCCGTGGCTGTGAATAGCAATGCTGGCAGGCACAGCCAAACCACCATGCGGTTGATTTCCGAAGCGGCGTTCGGGCCCAGCCTGTTGCTGCGGCGACACAGGTATCCCACCAGGATCAGGGCGAAGATCGGCAACAGCACATTGAAAACAGACGACATCGAAACCTGGCCTTGGCTGTTTGAACGAACCCTCTGAAGGGAAGCTTGAAGCAAGCAGCAAAGATTAAAGTCGGAAATCGTTAGCGTCCAACCTTTCTCGCCGCCCAATGAGCGGTTTCGGTAGATGCAGGCGTGATGTGGAGGGAGCGGCGGGTGCCCGGGGAATGCGGGCACCGTGAGGAGAGCTATTTCTTGATGGGCACGATATCGGTGATCTGGCCGTTGGTGGTCTGCACCTGAACGTATTTGTCGTTGATCTTGACCCACTGGCTCTGTTCGGCGGGGGCGTGCAGGCCTTTGGCTTGCCAGTCTTTGATCGCCTCGCCGGGGCGTTGGAATTTCTCCGGTACGCGGGAGCCTTTCTCCAGGTCGCGAAGGTTGTCTTTGGAGGATTCAACCTTCTGCTTGGGTGCCTCCGCTGCCTGTACAGACACACTGGTGAGCGACACGCAACCCAGGATCGTCAGGCCAACGATGAGCGATTTGTTGTTCATAGGAGCTCCTTATCCAGCGCTTGGTGCGCTGTCATAAGGTCGGACCGTGGGATGCGCCGATCATTCCGTCGTTTTGCAGGCGCCACGCGCAAGCCGCTGCCTCGCTACGGCGCGCGACGACCCGTTTTCAGGTCGTCGGTGCTGGCGCGTTGCCTGGTCTACGAGGGGGGCGTCGCGGGCTAGCGGGCCAGGGCCTGTGCCACGCTTTCGCTGAATGGCATGGTCGGGCGGCCGATCAGGCGACTCAAATGACGGTCGTCGTTCTGCAACGCGCCTTCGGCGGCCGCTGCATCGGAATTGGCCAGCAGTTCTGCGAAGACCTCCGGCAGCCCGGCCTTCAACAGCGCGGCTTTGTACTCGGCTTCCGGCAGGTTGACGTAGAGGAACGGTTTTTGCGCTTGGCGGGACACCTCGGCGGCCAGCTCGGTCAAGGTGTAGGACGTGTCACCGGCCAGTTCGTAGACGTTGCCAGCCTGATCGTCGCCCGAGGTCAGTACGGCGGCCGCAGCGGCGGCGTAGTCGGCGCGAGCGGCGGAGCTGATGCGACCCTCACCCGCGCTGCCGAACAGCTGACCCTTTGCAAGGGCCGTGGGGAGGCCCGCGGTGTAGTTCTCGTGGTACCAGCCGTTGCGCAACACCACGGCGGGTACGCCGGAAGCTTTGAGCGCTGCCTCGGTCTGACGATGCTCATCGGCTAGGCCCAGCGAGGAGGTGTCCGCCTGCAGCACGCTGGTGTACGCCAGGAGTCGGACACCTGCGCGCTTCGCGGCGTCGATGACAGCGCTGTGCTGAGCAACGCGGGCACCGATGGCGTCAGAAGAAATCAGCAGGATTTTATCAGCGCCCTGAAACGCGCTGTTCAGGGTTTCAGGCTTCGTATAGTCGCCGTGACGGACGTGCACGCCCAAGGCGGCCAGGTCTGCGGCTTTGTCGACGTTACGTGCCACCGCAACGACGTGTGAGGCGGGAACTGTTTTCAGCAGTTCAGCGATAACCAGATGGCCCAACTGACCTGATGCACCGGTGATGACGATCATGATGTTCTTACCTGTGAGAGTGGAGGTGGAGTCAGCATAAAGACCATGCTAACTTTTCGTAAGTACGTACCTAAAGGTAAGGGTCATGAACGATATCTCCGCTATTTCTCCGGAAAACGTCTCGCTGCTGGAACGCATCCGCTCGGGTCAGGTGCTGGCACCGGATTGCCCGTCTCGGGACATTCTCAATCACGTGTGCAGCCGTTGGGGGGTGTTGGTGCTAGTGGTGTTGCTGGATGGCATGCATCGCTTCAGCGAGTTGCGGCGCAAGATCGGCGGGGTCAGCGAGAAGATGCTGTCCCAGACCCTGCAAAGTCTGGAGCAGGATGGATTCGTGGACCGCAAGGCGTTGCCGGTGGTGCCGCCTCACGTTGAATACACCCTCACCCCGATGGGCCGGGAAGTGGCGCTGAAAGTCGACGGCTTGACCACCTGGATCGAGCAGAACCTGCCGCGCATTCTGGAAGCGCGGCAGGCTCGCGGGGTTGAAGCGGCTGAGCCGCTATAAAGCCGCGGCGAGGTCGATGGCGGCCTGGGTCGCGGTCTGCCGGGATTCGGCGTCCACGTCCGGGCCGAGCAGGGTTTTCTCGATGACGATGTTGAATTGTTCGTCGATGCCGACCATTTCGCTCCAGGTGGTCATGTAGGCGATCTGGTGTTCGGCGCGATCCAGCGGCGCACCCCTCGCGGCGATGACCACGACTTTGCGACCACCGAGCAGCCCATTCAGACCGCGCTCATCGAAGGTGAACAGCAGGTCTTTCTGACTGACCACGTCGATCAGGTGCTTGAGGGTGTAGGGAATGCCGAAGTTCCACATCGGCACGCCGAACAGAATGATGTCGGCCTTGATGAAACGTTCGGCCAGTTCGCTGATCCGCGCCCAGGCGGCCGCTTGTTCCGGCGTGCGCTCGACGCCTTGAATCCCGGCGTACTTGGCGTCCAGCGTCGCGCCGTCGAAAGTCGGCAGCGGCTCGCTCCACACGTCCAGTGTGTCGACTGTGGCGATGGCGTGCTGAGCCTGCCAGGCATCGATGAACGCCTTGGCGACTTCGATTGTCGCGGAGCGTTGTTTGCGGGGCGAGCTTTCGATGTAGAGCAAATGCGGCATGACGGTGGCCTCTGCGTGAAGGGAACGTGAGCATCAGTGATAGCAGAAGACCCTGGAGGAGGGCGTTGGTTTTGCTCAACGCGAAAAAGCGCCACTCGCCGCTTCTGCCGAAGGGGTGGCGGGGTCAGTTCTCTGATTCTGGCCGGAGGCCGCGAGTCGCCATCCCGGCACTCCTACGTTTGGCCGATGGGGTAATACAAAACAATGCCTGACCCCATCACTGAGGTCAGGCATTTTTCGTTTCCCGTACTGCGATGACGTTTACTTAGGCGAGAGCGCCTCGCGCACATCTTTGACCTCGGCGCTGGACACCGCCGGGGCGGTGTTGCCCCAGGTGTTGCGCACGTAGGTCAGGACGTCGGCGACATTTTCGTCCGACAGGTTCCAGCCAAACGCGGGCATGGCCGGCGCGGTCGGGGCTGCGTCAGTGGCGCCGGCCCGGCTACCAGCGAGGACAACGCGGATCAGCGACGACGGGTCGTTGCTGTTGATCAGCGGGGCCATGGCCAGTTTCGGGAACAGGTGGGCCACACCTTCGCCGTTCGGCGTATGGCACGCCGAGCAGCGATCGCCGTAGATCGCCTTCCCCGCGACCATCGCCGGATCATTTTCCGCCACCGGTTTGGCCGTTTCCGCTGGCTTGGCGCCATCCTTCAAATACACCGCAACCGCCATCAGGTCCTGATCGCTCCAGTGCTGCGACGAATGCTCCACCTCTTCGGCCATCGGCCCGGAGGCGATATCGAAGCGGTTGGCGCCGGTCTTCAGGTACTGGACGATATCGGTCTCGTTCCAGGCCTGCAGGCCGTCGTGTCCGCTGGAGGTGATGTTCGGCGCCACCCAGTGTTGCAGGTTGGCGCCCATCAGGAACTGATCCCCCTTGTCGCCGCCGGTGAGGTTTTTCGGCGTGTGGCAGGTGCCACAGTGGCCCAGGCCTTCTACCAGATAAGCGCCCCGGTTCCACTGCTCGGACTTCTGCGGGTTGGCCTTGAATTCGCCCTCCGTGAAGTTGAGCAGGTTCCAGCCAATCAGGCTGGTGCGCACGTTGAACGGGAAGGGCAGCTGGTTGGTTTCAACCTTGTTGTCCGAGGCATCGACGGTTTTCAGGTAGGCGAAAATCGCCAGATTGTCCTCGCGGCGCACCTTGGTGTAGGCGGTGTACGGCATGGCGCCGTACAGACGTTTGCCGCCCAGACCATGCCCTTTGGACATGGCGTTCTGGAAGTCCTCGAAGGTCCAGCGGCCAATGCCGTTGCCCGGATCAGGGGTAATATTGGCGCCTGCGAGCTTGCCGAACGGTGTGTCGAGGATCACGCCGCCGGAAAACAGCGGTTTGCCGGGAAGGGTATGGCACGCGGTGCAATCGCCCACGGTGGCCAGATAGCGACCCTTCTGCACCAGGTTGTAGGAATCCGCGCCGGTTTCAGCGTGTGCCATGGACACCGACAGTGCGATAACGCCCGCACAGGCAGTCAGAAGCGTCTTCATACGCTGATCATCTCCCCTGGACGCTTGAGGTAGCGGGTGCGAATGGCGTCCGCCGCTTTGAAGGCCAACGCAGCCACGGTGCCGGTCGGGTTGTAGCCAGGGTTCTGCGGGAAGGCCGATGAACCGACCACAAACAGGTTCGGCACGCCCCACACTTGCAGGTATTTGTTCACCGAGCTGTTTTTCGGGTCGGCACCCATGATGAAGCCGCCGACGATGTGCGAGGACTGATACGGCGCGCTGTTCCAATGGCCCTGTTGCGAGCTGGGCACCATCTGCCGAGGGTTCATGCTCTTTGCGATCTCAGTCACTTTGCCGGTGACGTAGCCCGCCATCTTGCGGTCGTTCTCGGGGAAGTCGAAAGTGATGCGCAGCAGCGGGCGGCCCAGCGGGTCCTTGTAGGTCGGATCCAGCGACAGGTAATTGGTGCGGGTCGCGTAGCTGCTCGCTTCGCAGCCGATGGACATGTTGGCGGCGTAGTTCTTGACCGTGGCCTTCTTCCACTCCGAACCCCAGGTCGGGGTGCCGGGCGGGAGAGGGCGCGAGTCGATGGGCGCAGCACCGATAGGCGTCACCCGTGTGCTGCCGCCGCCGACGAAGCCCAGACCGGAGTGGTCGAAGTTGTCGTTGTTGAACTCGTCGATACCCATGCCGATGGCGCCGCCGCCGATGAACGGGTTGAAGTTCTTGTCATCGAAGAACATCCGCACGCTGTTGGCGGTCTGGTAGGCGTAGTTGCGGCCCGTGGTGCCGGTGTTGGTGACCGGGTCATAGGGCTGGCCGACGCCGGACAGCAGCATCAGGCGCACGTTTTCAAAGATGAACGCGCTGACCACCACCAGCTCGGCGGGCTGTTCCCATTCCTGGCCATTGGCGTCCATGTAGACGATGCCGGTGGCGCGTTTGCCGCTGCTGTCCATGGTCACGCGCAGCACTTCGCAGTTAGTCATCGCGGTGAAGTTTGGCTTGCGGATCAGCACCGGTAACACGGTGGTGATAGCGCTGGCTTTGGAGTAGTTGGCGCAGCCGTAGTTGGTGCAGAACCCGCAATAGGTGCACGGGCCCATGGCCACGCCCAGGGAGTTGACGTACGGCTTCGACACCAGCGCCGACGGCACCGGGAATGGTTTGTAACCCAGGTTTTTCGCGGCTTCGGCGAACAGCGTCGGCGCGTAGGTCTGTTCGGTCGGCGGGTTGGGGTACTCCTCGGAACGTGCGCCCTCGAAGGTATTGCCGCCTTCCTGGATCACGCCCTTGATGTTGCCGGCCTTGCCCGAAACCCCGGCCAGGCGGTCGAACTTGGTATAGAACGGCTCCATTTCGTCCCAGTCGGTGCCCCAGTCCTGCAGGGTGAGTTCCGGCGAAATTTCTTTGCCGTAACGCTCGGTCAGGTAGCTGTGCAGACGGAATTCGTGGGGCTGGAAGCGGAAAGTGATGCCCGCCCAATGGTTGCCCGCGCCGCCTGTGCCGTTGCCGGGGTGGAACGACCCCCAACTGCGCATCGGCAGCGCGGTTTCGGTGACGTTGTTACGAATCGTCGTGGTGTTCTGGCGCGTGCGCAGCATCAAATCCTGACGCCGGTTGTAGCGCAGTTCGTCAGCAGCGGAGGCGACGTTGAAGTCGGCGGCGGTGTCGCGCCACGGGCCCCGCTCGAATCCGATGATGTTCAGCCCTTCATCGGCCAGTTCGTTGGCGATGATGGAGCCAGCCCAGCCGAGCCCGACAACCACGACGTCCGTGGCAGGTAGTTTTTTTGCCATGTCGAATTAACCCTTCTTGGTCCACGCGGAGCTGCCGGAAATGGAAAGCGGCACCAGGTTCAGCTTCTGGTTGTGCTGAGCGATATAGGGGCGATAGTCGTATCGCGCGCCGGGGAAGCCGATCATTTTCCAGGAGACCATGTCGCGGTTGCCGCCATAGACCGGGTCAGCGAAGAAGCCTTCCATGGTGTTGCCCAGCACTTGTTGGAAGAACAGCTTGGCGTCGATACCGTCGAGGACGATTTCGCCTTTTTCCAGGCCGGTCAGCACCTTGTCCTGCACCTCTGGGGCCAGGGCGGCGAAGCTTTTCTGGAACTGCTTTTGGCAATAGCCTTCAAGCCCGGCCAAGCCCAGTCGGTAGCGGTCGCGGGGCACGAGTTCGGACTGATCGCCCTGCATGGGCGTGCCTTTTTCGAACGGGCCTTGCATGTACAGACGGCTGAACGTGCCGTATTCCCCGGCGAGCTGGCGGTCAATGAACACGGCGCAACCGGCGTCTTTGCCGCTCACGCTCAAGTCGTCCGCCGGGATCAGGCGCGCAACGATGGCTTCCACCGCGCTGGCTTCAGCGGCCGTGAAAAACTGCCAGCCGGGGGTGTCGTAATGCATCGGGCCGTTGTGGTCGAAGGGCACCCACTCCGGTACACCGACGACGGTGGCGGCTTTGGCCGTGGCGGCAGCCCCTACGGCCAGCGTCGTTGCCGATGACTTCAGCAACTGGCGGCGGGTGAGGCCTTTGGGTTTCTCTGTCATGCAAGGCTCCTGCGAACGCACCGTCTCGGGCCTTCGTAAGGAAGGTCCGGTCTGGGCGTGGTACGTATTCACGGTTGGGTTCGGCGAATTGTTTTAATGCCGAGGTCAATGCTTGGGTGGGTGTGACATTGGGTCTCTGGCAACTCGGCGCGCGAAAGGCGCACGCTGAGCGAGGAACTGCCATGACCGTCGGCCATCTTTTCCGCACGAAGCGCAATCATAGATGTGTTACCGCCTGTTGCATCCCGTGAAATCTGTAAATGACTGTTGCAGAAAGCGTAACAATTGAGCGTTTTGTCTATCTGTGCGACGTGGGTGCCGATATCAGGCGCCAACGGTGATAGATCGCAGGGAAGAACTGTGACAGCGCGTTCTGTGCGAAATGGTCGATCAGTCATAAGGCAGGGGGTTCATCTGATCCGCCCTTGCAGATACGAACTGATCTGATAGTCGTCAAGTGATTGCAAACGTATCCGTAATAAACGCTGTTCACTTTTAACGGCGTCGTGCATTTAGCTGGCCTATTGCCCATGAATGCGGAGGGACAGGGTCTGCGAACATGACAGGATTTTCATGAAGAACGGCCCATGCCGACGGACGCTTCTTGGTATCGTGCACGCCATTTGCGTTCAGCGAAACTCGATCTTCATAAAGCCGAGCGAACGCGTTTGACACCGTTCACTGTTCACCGAGTAGCTGTAGAAATGCCCGATCCCATACCGTTAAAGGACCACGAGAAGGAGACCCGGCTGGTCAACAAGCGGTTGATCGCCTGCGCGGTCTTTGTCGTGGGTCTTAGCATTGCGCTGGTCTGCCGGATGTACTTCCTGCAGGTCACCCAATTCGCGTACCACTCGACGATTTCCGAAAACAACCGCGTTCATGTCCTGCCCATCCCGCCAGAGCGCGGATTGATCTATGACCGAAACGGCGTAGTCCTCGCCGACAACCGTCCGAGCTTCAACCTCACGATGACCCGTGAGCGGGCAGGGGACTGGCACGCGGTTATCGACGAATTGATGAAGATCCTCAACCTGCCCGACGAGGACCGCATCGTCTTCGACAAAGCGATGAAAAACTCACCCCACCGCTTCGTTCCGGTAACGCTTCTGTATGAGCTGACGGAAGAGCAGATTGCCTTGCTGGCAGTGAACCAGTTCCGCCTGCCGGGGCTGGACGTGGAGGCGCAGTTCGTTCGTCATTACCCGCTGGCTGAGCATTTCGCTCATTCCATCGGCTACGTCGGGCGCATCAACGAGAAGGAAGCGACCCAGCTGGATCAGGTCGAGTACCGTGGCACCCAGTCCATCGGCAAAACCGGGGTCGAGCGCTTTTACGAAAACGAGCTGCACGGCCACGTTGGCTACGAAGAAGTGGAAACCAACGCCCAAGGCCGCGTACTGCGGGTGCTCAACCACCATGACCCGGTGGCCGGTAAGAGCATCACCCTGAGCCTGGACGTCAAGTTGCAAGAGGCCGCGGAAGAAGCGTTGGGTGATCGGCGCGGTTCGGTGGTGGCCATCGACCCGGCCACCGGGGAAGTGCTGGCGATGGTCAGCAAGCCGAGTTTCGACCCGAACCTGTTCGTCACCGGTATCAGCTTCAAGGAATATTCAGCGCTGCGCGACTCGGTCGACCGTCCGCTGTTCAACCGCGTGCTGCGTGGTCTGTATGCTCCGGGCTCGACCATCAAACCCGAAGTGGCGATTGCCGGGCTCGACAGCGGCATCATCACGCCCTCGACGCGCGTGTTCGATCCGGGCTATTTCCAGCTGCCGGATTTCGACCACAAGTACCGCAACTGGAACCACAGCGGCGACGGCTGGGTGGATTTGTACGCTGCGATCATGCGTTCCAACGACACCTACTTCTATGACTTGGCCCACAAGCTGGGCATCGACCGAATGCACGATTATCTGACCATGTTCGGTATCGGGCAGAAGGTCTCGCTGGACATGTTCGAAGAGTCGCCGGGGCTGATGCCGTCCAAGGAATGGAAGCGCATCACCCGGCGTCAGGCCTGGTTCCCGGGCGAGACGGTGATCCTCGGCATCGGCCAGGGCTACATGCAGGTCACACCGCTGCAGCTGGCCCAGGCCACGACGCTGATCGCCAACAAAGGCGTGTGGAACCGGCCGCATCTGGCGAAGGAGATCGGCGGGGTGCCGCCAGTGGACGAACATCCGATGCCGAACATCGTGCTGCGTGATGCTCGTGAGTGGGATCAGGTCAACAACGGCATGCAGGCGGTGATGCACGACCCGCGAGGCATTGCCCGTGCGGCAGCCCAGGGGGCGCAATACCGCATTGCCGGAAAAAGCGGCACCGCGCAGGTGGTGGCGATCAAACAGGGTGAGCGCTACAACCGCGACAAAACGCTGGAACGGCATCGCGACAACGCCTTGTTCGTCGGCTTCGCCCCGGCGGCCAATCCGAAGATTGCTGTGGCGGTGATGATCGAAAACGGCGAGGCGGGTGGTCGGGTCGCCGGCCCGGTGGTACGGCAAATTCTCGATGCGTGGTTGCTGGATCAGGACGGTCATTTGAAACAGCAATACGCCACACCTGCGACGTCGCCAGTCAACCCGAAACAACAGATTGCCGCGCCGAGCAAGGCTGTGGTCCAGCCGCCGGTGTGAGGGTTTTGGACCTTCACTGAAACCTGTAGGAGCCGGCTTGCTGACGAAGGCCGTGGATCAGTCCCACGATGAGGGGATGACACTCTGCTTTCGCCAACGAGGCGGCTCCCACGCGTCCGAGGCGCTCATGGACGGGGTTCTCCCAAGACCGCCCCTCCAGATTCCCACTGAACTGTGGCCCACCCTGCGGGTCGATTTGAAACGATGTGCCACGCAGCCTTTTGCGTCGCGCCGACCTTTCGACTCGACAAGGAACCCGCCCCATGTCCAGCAAAACCGTCGCCGATTACCTCGCTCAAACCCTTGCCGCCGCAGGCGTTTCCAAAATATGGGGGGTGAGCGGCGACAGCTTGAACGGTCTGACCGACAGCCTCGAACGCTTGGGCAAGATCAAGTGGATGCACACCCGCCATGAGGAAGTCGCCGCATTTGCCGCCGGGGCCGAAGCGGCGTCCACAGGCACGCTGGCGGTGTGCGCGGGTAGCTGTGGTCCGGGTAACTTGCACTTGATCAACGGCCTGTATGACTGCCATCGCAGCCGCGTGCCGGTATTGGCGATCGCCGCGCAAATACCGTCTTCGGAAATCGGCCTCAACTATTTTCAGGAAACCCACCCCACCGAATTGTTCAAAGAGTGCAGCCACTTCGTCGAAGCGGTGAGCAGCGCCGAGCAATTCCCGCGGGTACTAGAGCGGGCCATGCGCGCCGCCATCAACCAGCGGGGCGTGGCGGTGATCGTGATTCCGGGCGATGTAGCGTTGCTGCCCGCACCTGACGCCAAACCGGCGTGGCTGAATGTCAGTCCTGCCCGTGTGATCCCCGCCGAGAAGGATTTGCAGCAGTTGGTGACGCTGCTGGATAAATCCAAAAGCGTGACGATTCTCGCCGGTGCGGGCTGTGCCGATGCCCATGATCAGGTGGTGGCGCTCGCCGAAAAACTCGCCGCCCCCGTGGTTCACGCGTTGCGCGGCAAGCAATACATCGAATACGCCAACCCCTTCGACGTGGGCATGACCGGCCTGATCGGCTTTAGCTCGGGCTATCACGCGATGATGGCCTGCGACACGCTGTTGATTCTCGGCAGCAGTTTCCCGTATCGCAATTTCTACCCGGAAAACGCCAATATCGTGCAGATCGACCTCGATGCGGCGGCCCTGGGTCGGCGTGTGCCGTTGACCCTGGGGCTGGAAGGCGGCATCGCCGAAACCCTGGTCGCGCTGCTGCCAAGAATCAAAGCGCACACCGACCGCAAGTTCCTCGACAAAGCGCTGGACCATTACGCCAAGGCCCGCGAAGAATTGGACGAACTGGCTACGCCGTCGGCTCATGGTGAGCCGATCCACCCGCAATACCTGACGCGGATGGTCGACGCCTATGCGGACCCGGACACGATTTTCACTGTCGATGTCGGCACCCCGACCTTGTGGGCGGCACGCTACCTGACCATGAACGGCCAGCGCTCGCTGCTGGGCTCGTTCAACCACGGCTCCATGGCCAACGCCATGCCGCAGGCCTTGGGCGCAAAAGCGGCGTTCCCGCAACGGCAGGTGGTGGCCCTGTGCGGCGACGGTGGCTTGTCGATGTTGATGGGAGACTTGCTGAGCATTCGTCAGCTCAACCTGCCGATCAAGATTGTGGTGTTCAACAACAGCTCGCTGGGCTTCGTCGCCATGGAGATGCAGGCCAGCGGTTACGTGCCTCACGACACCGACTTCAATGCGACCAACTTTGCCAACATCGCCATCGGCGCGGGCATTCTCGGGATTCGCGTGGAAGATTCTGCGGACCTGCCAAACGCTTTGAAAAAGGCCTTCGAGCATCCAGGGCCAGTGGTGGTGGACGTGGTCACCGCGAAACAGGAACTCGGGATACCACCGAAGATCAAGCTCGCACAGGCCAAGGGCTTCAGCCTGTTCATGCTGAAAGCCGTGATGAGCGGCAAGGCCGATCAAGTGTTGGAATTGGCGAAGACCAATTTTCGTTGATAGAACGCGCTCAGGCTGCCCGAATCCGGTCAGCCTGTGGGAGTGAGCTTGCTCACGAAGAGGTCTTCAGGCGAGTCGCGTTGCGATCATGTAATGCTGCGCATTCCGAGCGATCTCACCCCCACAACAGCTAGCGCTATATCCAGTTGAGGCTAAGCCCGGCTGGGCTGGGAAAGGTTCAGACAGTCGCGAAACAACCGCTGCAACGGCAGTTGCCGGTTGCCATGTCGCATCACCACAGCCAGTTCGCGATAAAAGGTCAGCGCGCCAAGGTCGATGACCCTGATCTGTGTCGCACGCTCCAGCCAAAGCCCGGCCCTTGGCACCAGCGACACCCCTAATCCTGCCTCGACCATCCGAACAATCGCATCCACTTCGTCCAGCTCCAGTCCCGCATGGGTCTCGATCTTCTGTTCGCGAAGGAACCGGGTCACCTGCCGTCCGCCAAACGAATGCCGGTCGTAGCGCACGAAACGCTGTTCGCGAAGTAGCTCAAGCGGGTCGTCTCCTTTTATGGAAGCGGGGGCGATGAGCACGAACGGCTCACGCTCAATGACCTCAAGGTGCAATTCCTTGGGCAGCGAGAACGGCGGGCGGATCAGGATCGCCACGTCAACTTCCCCGGCATCGACCCGGTTCAACAGTGTCTGCGACACACCGGGCACCACCTTGGCTTCGACCGTGGGCGCCTGGGTGTTCAACTGCACCAGCGCGGCGGGCAGCAGCCCGGTCTGGACGGTCGCGATGGCGCCGATCAGTAACTCACCGTAGTAGCCGTCCTCGGCAAATGGCGCGGCCATGCGTTCGAACCGATCGACGATGTCCTGCGCCATCGGCAACGCACGCTGCCCGGCAGCGTTGAGCGTGGCGCTGCGCCCACTGCGGTCGAACAGCGGCGTACCCAAGGCTTTTTCCAAGGTTCGGATTTGTGCGCTGACCGCTGACTGGGTCAGGCCGATCTGGTTGCCCGCCGCCACAAAGGTGCCCAGGCGCTGAACGGTGAGAAAGGTTTTCAGCTCGCGAATCATGGCAACTCACTGATCGAAATTATTGTGGCTCGGCGCGAAAATTATGATCTTTCAATCAAGGAATCAATGGGTAAGATGACCCATCCCGCAAACAGGAACACCGACCGTGACCGCAACCACCCGGACCATCTCCCCCTTTCATCTCGCCATCCCCGTATACGACCTCGCGGCCGCGCGACACTTCTACGCTAGCGTATTCAACTTGCCGGAAGGTCGCTCCAGCGATCACTGGGTAGACTTCGATTTCTTCGGCCATCAGCTGGTGATCCATGAACACCCGAAAACCGACTCACAGGCCCATGCGGGCAGCAACGCGGTCGATGGCCACGATGTACCCGTGCCGCATTTTGGCGTGGTGCTTGGCTGGGAAGAATGGGAGGCACTGGCGGACCGCCTGCAGGGACAGGGCGTCAAGTTCGTGATCGAGCCGTACGTGCGCTTTAAAGGCCAGGTGGGGGAGCAGGCGACTATGTTCCTCTTCGACCCCTGCGGCAATGCGCTGGAGTTCAAGGCGTTCAAGGACATTGGGCAGTTGTTTGCGAAGTAAGGACGTCCAGGTTGGTGTCAAGCTGCGCAATCAGTACAGGTGCGCGCTTGCCCGCGATGGCGGTCTGTCAGTGACAAATGTGCTGCCTGACATAACGTCATCGCGGGCATGCGCGCCTACAACGAAAGGGTATGTTTAACCGACAATTGGATCCCGCTTAAACCCTGTTAGATGAATATCTGCGCATTAACGAGTTGTTCTTCCCGCGTCTGAAAAGTGACCGATAAGTTTCCTCGACGATCGGTCTCAACTCCTTTCCTTATCGGCCGAAGTATTTATCAGGCCGCGTCTTCCCTTTCTCCGCTTAACCCCGTAAAAAGCCCGGCGCGCGCCTGACCGGCTGCGCATTCCCGTCGCTGTCATTCCTGGTTATGGACACAATCGTATGATCAAAAGTCTGGGTTTCAGCAGAAAGATCCTGCTGGCCGCTGCACTGATAGTTATTGTTGCTTTTACCTGTTTTATCCTGGTGAACGATTTTCGCCAGCGTGAAACCCTGAAGAACAATGTCAATGCCGAATTGCAACAACTGGGAAGTCTGACCACGCAAAACATTCAAACCTGGCTGGACAGTCGTACCCAACTCCTCAACTCCATGGCCCAGCAAGTCGCGGCGGACGGGCCTTCGACAAACAGCCTGCAACGGATCGTCGGCCTGCCGGTGTACGGTGACAATTTCCAGCTGAGCTACTTTGGCGGCAAGGATGGCGTGATGTTTTCAGTCCCGGCCGGTAACCGCGCCGCCGATTACGACCCCCGCGCCCGGGGTTGGTATAAAGCGGCCGATGCGGCCCAAGGCATGATCGTGACCGAACCTTACATTGCCGCTTCGTCCGGCAAACTGGTGGTGACGCTGGGGACGCCGGTGCGCCAACAGGGCCAGATGATTGGAGTCGCGGGGGCGGACATTGCCCTGGATGCCATCAGCAAGACCATCAACTCGCTGAACTTCGGCGGCCATGGTTACGCCTACATCGTCAGCGCCGACGGCAAGATTCTGGTGCACCCAGACAGCAAACTGCTGCTCAAGAATGTCAGCGAGGCCTACCCGAACGGCGCGCCGAAAATCGCGCCAGGGGTGTACCAGATCGAATCCGGCGGCAAGCCGCAGTTCATCTCGTTCACCAAAGTCGAAGGCCTGTCCTCGGCCAATTGGTACGTGGCGCTGGTACTGGATCAGGAAACCGCTTATTCGATGCTCAGCGAATTCCGCTCGTCGGCCATCACCGCGATGGTGATTGCCGTGGCGATCATCATGGTGTTGCTGGGGCTGTTGATTCGTCTGCTGATGCAGCCGCTGCACCAGATGGGCCGCGCCATGCAGGACATCGCCGACGGCGAGGGCGACCTGACCAAGCGGCTGTCGATTGTGTCCCACGACGAATTCGGTGCGCTGGCGATGTCGTTCAACCGGTTCGTGGAACGTATCCACGGCTCGATTCGTGAAGTGGCGTCCACAGCCGGGCAGTTGGGTGAAGTCGCGGCCCGCGTGGTCGGCGCGTCCAACTCGTCCATGGGCAATTCCGACCAGCAGGCCAGCCGCACCAGCAGCGTGGCCGCCGCGATCAATCAACTCGGCGCGGCAGCGCAGGAAATCGCCCAGAACGCGGCGTTGGCATCGCAGCACTCCAGTGAAGCCACGCAGTTGGCCAGCGAAGGTCAGGGCGTCGTGACCCAGACCATCAAGGCGATGAACCAACTGTCGGACAAGATCAGCGAATCGTGCGTGAACATCGAGACGCTCAATGCCAAGACCGCCAACATTGGCCAGATTCTGGAAGTGATCACCGGTATTTCTCAGCAGACCAACCTGCTGGCGCTGAACGCGGCCATCGAAGCGGCCCGTGCCGGTGAGGCGGGTCGTGGTTTCGCAGTGGTGGCGGACGAGGTGCGTAACCTCGCGCACCGCACGCAGGACTCGGCGCAGCAAGTGCAGGGCATGATCGAGGAGCTGCAAGTCGGCGCCCGAGATGCGGTGGCCAACATGACCGAAAGTCAGCGTCAGAGCGAGAGCAGCGTGACCATCGCCAACCAGGCCGGCGAACGCCTCAACAGCGTCACCCGCCGCATCAGTGAAATCGACGGCATGAACCAGTCGGTGGCGACGGCGACGGAAGAGCAGACGGCGGTGGTCGAGTCGATCAACGTCGACATCACCGAAATCAACACGCTGAACCAGGAAGGGGTCGACAACCTCAAGTCCACGCTCGACGCCTGTACCCACCTTGAGCATCAGGCCGCGCGGTTGCAGCATCTGGTGGGGACGTTCCGGATCTGATGAAGGCGTTCGTCTGCGAGGCTTGCGTTGCCTGAACCCTCGCTTCGCGGCCGTCGTCCCTCCGGCGGCTCCTACAGGATCGGCGGCGTAATGAAGTTCCCAGACTCGGCGCTGAATCTGTAGGAGCAGCCGGAGATTCGATGGCGGTGTGTCAGACGATGCAACGTTGCCTGAACCCTCGCTTCGCGGCCGTCGTCCCTCCGGCGGCTCCTACAGGATCGGTGGCGTGCGGAATTTCCAGACTCGGCGCTGAATGTGCAGGAGCAGCCTGAGATTCGATGGCGGTGTGTCAGACGACGCAACGTTGCCTTAACCAGCGCTTCGCGGCCGTCGTGCCTCCGGCGGCTCCTACAGGATCGGCGGCGTAATGAAGTTCCCAGACTCGGCGCTGAATCTGTAGGAGCAGCCGGAGGCACGACGGCCGCGATGGCGGTGTGTCGGCGATCGAGATTTCAAGGTTGCTCTGACAATCCAGCGGCCCTGCGCAGCCCCAGGTGCAAGGCGGTATTGAACATCTGCCCATGATTTCTGCCGTTGAACAGCTGGTAGCTGGCGTCGGTGCCTGGCAGTTGCGCGAGGTGTTCGGCCAGTAAGCGGTTGGCATCACGGGGCACGGCTGACATGGCTTTTCTTCTTTCCGGCGAGCCGCCATCGAATTGCGCGATGGGCGGCTTGCCTTCCCGTTCGCCTTTGACCAGTCGCACCGTGCGCGTGGTGCCTGCGGGAAAGGTCGCGAGCGCCATGCCGTTGTCGAACGTGATCGGCTGATACCAAAGCGAGGCGCTGGCGGCGATCCAGGTCTGGAACGCCTGGGGTTCCTCGAACAACGCGTACAGCACGAACAGCCCACCAAACGAGTGACCCCACAACGTTTGCCGCTGGGGGTCGACGCCGTAGCGCGCCTGCACATCGGGCTTGATCTGGCCCTCAATCGCATCGAGAAACGCCTTCGAGGTGTCGCCGGTGTAATCCCGCGTGCGCTGTTCGCCGTCGTAAGTGCCCTCAATGTCGTAGCCGATCATCACCAGCAGCGGCGGGGCACCGGCGTTCAATTCGCTTAGCCAATCGTCCTGCAGCTCGGCCATGACGTTATTGCCGTCCAGCAAATACATCATTGGATAACCCGACGCAGGTGGCGCCGTGCGCGGGATGCCGATGTCCAGGCGGTAATGCCGCAGATGGTCGGGGGAGTCGATGTTCAGACGTTCGAAGCGGTAATGAGCAGAGCCGGTTTCAGCCAAGGGGTGGGTCTCCCGACCGTGGGCGGCTGCCAGTAAAGGAAGCACGCTAAATAGCAAAACGAGCGGATTAACCCAGTTCATACGGGCACTCTCAGCATGGGTGTTGTCCGCCCCAAGCCTTCGCGAGCAAGCGAAGGCGTCGGGGCAGTGAAAAAAAAGATTCATACAGGCAGGCCCCGCATTCGCTGGCGACGCTATGCCAATCCCTTTCGACTTGTCTAGCCATCGCCCCCTCACACTCAGCGTTTTCGGCAAACATGTCGACAAAAACGCGGAAACTTTCACATAAAACCGTCAATGAACTGTTATCCGACGTTCATCCGCGATTCATGGAACTGCCACATGGCGGCCCTAATGTCAGTCGCACCGAGCACGCTTCAGGACGGGTCGGGCGGTTCTACCACCACGTCTGGCACGACGCCGGAGCACTGAAGACAGACAAGAGAAGCCCCCATGAACGCAGCTATCCATGTCGACCGTTTGAACAAGACATTTGCGCGCAAGACCGCATTGGTTGACCTCGCATTGTCTATACAACCCGGAGAAATGGTGGCGCTGATCGGCGCTTCCGGGTCGGGCAAATCCACGCTGTTGCGACACTTGGCCGGACTTGCCTGCTGCGATCGCAGCAACGGCGGCAGCGTCCGTGTGCTGGGTCGCGAGGTTCAGGCGTCGGGCCGCCTCAATGGCCAGGTGCGACGACTGCGTGCCGACATCGGCTACATCTTTCAGCAATTCAACCTGGTCAATCGCCTGAGCGTGCTGGACAACGTCCTGCTCGGCTGCCTGGGTCGCATGCCGCGCTGGCGTGGCAGCCTCGGGATGTTCAACGCCGAGGAAAAAGCCCGCGCCATGGCCAATCTCGAGCGCGTTGGCCTCGTCGACTTCGCCGGTCAGCGTGCGTCGACCTTGTCCGGCGGTCAGCAACAACGGGTCGCCATCGCTCGCGCCTTGACCCAACAGGCCGAGGTCATTCTGGCCGACGAACCCATCGCCTCACTGGACCCCGAGTCCGCCCGCAAAGTCATGGAAATCCTCGCTGACATCAATCGCCAGGACGGCAAGACCGTGGTCGTCACCCTGCATCAAGTGGACTACGCCGTGCGCTATTGCCCACGGGCCGTGGCGCTCAAGGGTGGCCGCATTCATTTCGACGGTAATGGCGCCGAGCTTAACGGTCAGTTCCTTAACGACCTCTATGGTGCCGATGCCGACGCCAGCCTGATGTTCGCCGATCAGGGCCGCAATCCCGGCCAGCCCCAGCGCTTGGCGCTGGCCCGGGCCTGATGGTTCATCACACAACACCACTCACAACAACACCCCAACTCACGTTTCAGGAGCTCTCCATGTTGAACCGTATCGGTCGCGTGTTCGCGTCTGTCGCTGTCGCCGCTGGCTGCCTGATGGGCACCGCGCAGGCGGACGAAAGCACCCTCAACTTCGGCATCATGTCCACCGAGTCGTCGCAAAACCTGAAAAGCGTCTGGCAGCCGTTCCTCGACGACATGTCGAAAAAAACCGGTCTCAAAGTGAACGCGACGTTTGCCTCCGACTATGCGGGCCTGATCCAGGGCATGCGTTTCAACAAAGTCGACGTGGCGTGGCTTGGCAATAAAGCCGCCATGGAAGCCGTGGACCGTTCCGGGGGCGAAATTTTCGCCCAGACCGCCGCTGCCAACGGCGCGCCGGGCTACTGGAGCCTGATCATTGCGCGCAAGGACAGCCCGATCAATTCGGTCGACGACATGCTCAAGCACGCCAAGGAACTGACCTTCGGCAATGGTGACCCTAACTCCACCTCGGGTTACCTGGTGCCCGGCTACTACGTGTTCGCCAAGAACCATGTCGACGCCGCCACCGCCTTCAAACGCACCCTGAACTCCAGCCACGAAGTCAACGCCCTGAGCGTCGCCAAGGGCCAGTTGGACGTCGCCACCTTCAACACCGAAAGCATGGACCGCCTGGAAGTCACCCAGCCAGAAAGCGCCGCCAAGCTCAAGGTGATCTGGAAGTCACCGATCATCCCGGCCGACCCGATGGTCTGGCGAAAGGGCATGTCCGACGCGACCAAAAACAAGGTTCGTGAGTTCTTCGCCACCTACGGCGACACCGACGAAGAGAAGGGCGTGCTGAAGAACATGCAAATGGGCAAGTTCCTCAAGTCCTCGGATGACCAGTTGCTGACCATCCGCCAGCTGGAGCTGTTCAAACAAAAAACCGAAACCACCGCCAGCACCAGCCTCAGCGCTGATGAAAAAGCGACGAAGCTCAAAGAGATCGACGCCGGCCTGACCCAGCTGCAAGACCGCATCACCGAGCTGGAAAAGCAGAACACCGCCAAGGCGGGTTGATCGACTAACCGGCTGATCGGCAGGCGCGGTGGCCAAACCGCCGCGTCTGCTGCAACCCATAGATACCGGGACTCTGTCATGAACACTCATGCTGTATACGCTGACCCCGTCGGCAAGCGCACCTGGCCGCAATACCTGGGCTGGGGCATGTTCTTCGCGATGATGGCCTGGGCCTGGCACGGCGCCGAGATGAACCCGCTGGCGCTGGTCCGCGACTCCGGCAACATGGCGACCTTCGCCGCCGACTTCTTCCCCCCTGATTTCCATGAGTGGCGCGCCTACCTGCAAGAGATGATCGTCACCGTGCACATCGCCTTGTGGGGCACGTTGCTGGCGATCGTCTGCTCGGTGCCGCTGGGCGTGCTGTGCGCCGACAACATCACCCCGTGGTGGATTCACCAGCCGTTGCGTCGGGTCATGGATGCCTTCCGCTCCATCAATGAAATGGTCTTTGCGATGCTGTTCGTGGTCGCGGTGGGTCTCGGGCCGTTCGCCGGTGTTCTGGCGCTGTGGATCAGCACCACGGGTGTTCTCGCCAAGCTGTTCGCCGAGGCCGTGGAAGCCATCGATCCCGGGCCGGTGGAAGGGGTGCGCGCCACCGGTGCCAGCGCCTTGCAGGAAGTGATCTTCGGGGTCATCCCGCAAGTCATGCCGCTGTGGATCTCCTACGCCTTGTACCGCTTCGAATCCAACGTGCGCTCGGCGACGGTGGTGGGCATGGTCGGCGCCGGCGGCATCGGCGTGATCCTCTGGGAAAACATCCGCGCCTTCCAGTTCACCCAGACCTGCTCGGTGCTGCTGGTGATCATCGTGGTGGTCAGCGTCATCGACATCTTCTCCCAGCGCCTGCGCAAGCAGTTCATCTAACGATCACGACAGGAGAGGGTGCGAACCCTTTTTTTAGCCATGCACTTGTCTAGACAATCAGCGCCCGTCTACAGAGCACTCGCCGACACCCTGCGTCACGAGTTGAACCACTACATCGCGGGGGAATTCCTGCCTGCCGAAACCCAACTGGCCGCGCGTTTCGACGTCAATCGCCACACCGTGCGTCGCGCCATCGATGAACTGGTGCGCGAAGGCAGTCTGTTGCGCCGCCAGGGCAAAGGCACTCAGGTGCTGGGCCGACCGCTGGTGTACCCGGTGGCCGCCGAGAGCGCCTACAGCCAGTCGTTGTCGGCCCTGGGTCACGGCGTCGAGGCGGTGCTGTTGCAGCGCCGTCACTGCGTCGCCACCCGCGAAGAGGCCGAACACCTGGGCCTCGAAGAACACGCGCCGCTGATCGAACTGCAAACCCTGCGCCGTCTCGACGGCCAGCCGGTGAGCCTGATCCGCCACCGCTACTGCGCCAGCCGCGCCGCGCTGGTGGCCGATTACAAGAGCGGCTCGGTGCGCCAGCACCTCGCATCCCGCGAGCTGCCGTTGACCCGCACGTTCAGCCTGATCGGCGCCCGGCTGCCCAGCCGCGAAGAGGCGAGCGTGCTGCTGATGCCGCGTCATTTGCCCGCGCTGACCGTGCTCACCCTTTCCCGCGATGCCGACGGACACCCGGTGGAGATTGCCCATTCCACCAGCCGCTCCGACCGCTTCCAGTATCAGATCGTCACCTGATGGAGATGCCCTCGATGACTGCTTCATCCGCTTTCACCACGCCGCCCGAACACGCCGCGCGTCAGCATTGGATCGGCGTGTTGTCCCGCACGCAACGCAAGGATTTGCAGCCTCACGAAGACGCCCTGCGCGACGTCGAGTATCAGCTGATCCGCGCCCCTGAAATCGGCATGACCCTGGTCCGTGGCCGCATGGGCGGCAGCGGGGCGGCGTTCAACCTCGGTGAAATGACCGTGACCCGTTGCGTGGTGCGCCTCGGCGACGGTCGCACCGGTTACAGCTACCTGGTGGGTCGCGACAAGGCCCACGCCGAACTCGCCGCGCTGGCCGACGCCCATTTGCAAGGCGCGCAACAGGCCCACTGGCTGCGTGAATTGATCGAACCGCTGGCCAAGGCCCACGCCGAACGCCAGTCCCAACACCACGCCGACACCGCCGCGACCAAGGTGGATTTCTTCACGCTGGTTCGAGGAGAAAACTGATGAACACGACGCTCGCCACCGCTTCGCTTTTACAGCCAGCTTTCGCCGACCCGGTGCTGGACGCCCAACGCAGTTTCCGCGCCGCCCTCAAGGCCCTCGCCGGACCGGGCGTGGCCCAGAGCCTGTCCTCGGCGCAGATCCCGCCGCACCTCGAAGGCCTGGCTTCTGCCAGTCACGCCCTGTGCCTCGCCTTGTTGGACGTCGACACGCCGCTATGGCTCGCGCCTAAGTTCGACACCCAGGCCATTCGCGCCAACCTGACCTTTCACTGCGGCTGCCCCATCGTCAGCGACCGGCAGAACGCGCGCTTCGCCCTGCTCGACGACAGCCAGCTCCACGACTTGAGCGGCTTCGACCTGGGCAACGATCGCTACCCCGATCAGTCCTGCACGCTCCTGGTCCAGTTGCCGAGCCTGCAAGGCGGTCGCCAGTTGGCGTGGCAAGGCCCAGGCATCGAAAGCAAGAACCACGTCAGCCTGCCGTTGCAGGACGCCTTCTGGGCCGAGCGCAGCGCACGCAACGATTTTCCCCGTGGCATTGACGTGTTCTTTGTTGCGGGCAGCGAGCTGATGGGGCTGCCACGCAGCACCCACGTCCTGTCGAATGGAGGTGTCTGATGTACGTTGCCGTGAAGGGTGGCGAACAGGCCATCGACAACGCTCACGCGCTGCTGGCGAAAAAACGCCGGGGTGATACTGGCGTCGCAGAGTTGGGCGTCGAGCAGATTCGTCAGCAATTGCCCCTGGCCGTCGCGCGGGTGATGACCGAAGGTTCGCTGTACGACACCGAACTCGCCGCGCTGGCGATCAAACAGGCGGCGGGCGACCTGGTGGAAGCGATCTTCCTGCTGCGCGCCTACCGCACCACGCTGCCGCGCTTCGCCGCCAGCCTGCCCATCGACACGTCGGCGATGCAGATCAGCCGTCGACTGTCGGCAACCTTCAAAGACGTACCCGGCGGCCAATTGCTCGGCCCGACGTTCGACTACACCCATCGCCTGCTGGATTTCACCCTGTTGGCCGAGGGCGAGTTTCCCGGTCCGCAAACTCGTCCTGACGCCACCCTCGAAGCCTGTCCTCGAGTCTCGGGTCTGCTGGCGAAAGAAGGCTTGATCAAGGACGAACCGGACACCGGCGCACCGATCGCCGACATCACCCGCGAGCCGCTGGAATACCCGGCCAGCCGCGCCGAGCGCTTGCAAGCACTGGCCCGGGGTGACGAGGGCTTCCTGTTGGCACTGGGCTATTCGACCCAGCGCGGCTATGGCCGCAATCACCCGTTCGCCGGGGAAATTCGCGTCGGTGAAGTCGAGGTCTGGATCGAGCCGGAAGAGCTGGGTTTCCCGATTGCCATCGGCGCCATCGAAGTCACTGAATGCGAGATGGTCAACCAGTTCGTCGGCTCGTCCACCGAGCTGCCGCAGTTTACCCGCGGCTATGGCCTGACCTTCGGCCACGCCGAGCGCAAGGCGATGGGCATGGCGCTGGTAGACCGCTCGCTGCGCGCGGGTGAATACGCCGAAGAAATCGTCTCCCCCGCACAGCAGGAAGAATTTGTCCTCGCCCACTGCGACAACGTCGAAGCCTCGGGCTTCGTCTCGCACCTGAAACTGCCGCACTACGTGGACTTCCAGGCCGAACTGGAGCTGATCCGCAAACTGCGCACGCCTTCCAAGGAGTCGGCCCAATGAACGCCGCCACTGACCCTCGACAGCAGCCCCGTCCTCCGCGCGACGAGGCGTACAACTTCGCCTACCTGGACGAACAGACCAAACGCATGATCCGTCGCGGCCTGCTCAAGGCCGTGGCGATTCCCGGTTACCAGGTGCCGTTCGGTGGCCGTGAGATGCCGTTGCCTTATGGCTGGGGCACCGGCGGGATGCAGCTGACGGCGGCAATTCTCGGCGCCGAAGACGTGCTCAAGGTCATCGACCAGGGCGCCGACGACACCACCAACGCCGTGTCGATTCGCCGTTTCTTCGCCCGCACCGCTGGCGTCGAGACCACCGAACGCACGCCCGACGCGACGATCATTCAGACTCGTCACCGCATCCCTGAAACGCCGCTGCACGCCGATCAGATCATGGTCTATCAGGTGCCGATTCCCGAGCCGTTGCGCTTCATCGAACCCTCGGAAACCGAGACCCGAACCATGCACGCACTCAACGATTATGGCGTCATGCACGTCAAGCTCTACGAAGACATCGCCACCTTCGGCCACATCGCCACGGCGTATGCCTACCCGGTGACGGTGGACGAGCGCTACGTCATGGACCCGTCGCCGATCCCGAAATTCGATAACCCGAAACTCGACATGAGTCCGGCGCTGATGCTGTTCGGCGCCGGTCGCGAGAAGCGTCTGTACGCCATTCCGCCCTACACCCGCGTCACCAGCCTGGACTTTGATGATCACCCCTTTGAAGTGCAGAAATGGGCGCACAACTGCGCCATCTGCGGCAGCCACGACTCGTTCCTCGACGAGCTGATTCTCGACGACCAGGGCACCCAGAGTTTTGTCTGTTCGGACACCGATTACTGCGCGCAACGGGTCAACGAGGGGAGGGCAACACCATGATCGCGGCCAGACACCTGCAACCGGAGGCGATCGCTGATCGCACCCGCCCGCTGCTCAAGGTCAACGGCCTGAGCAAACTGTACGGCCCGGAGAAGGGCTGTCAGGACGTCAACTTCGAGCTGCACCCCGGGGAAGTGCTGGGCATCGTCGGCGAGTCCGGTTCGGGCAAGTCGACGCTCTTGTCGCTGCTCAGTGGCCGCTGCCCGCCCGACAGCGGTGTCATCGATTACCGCGACACGCAAGGTCAATGGCTGGACCTCTATAGCGCCAGCGAAGCCCAGCGCCGGACCTTGCTGCGCACCGAATGGGGTTTTGTCGAACAGAACCCCCGCGACGGCCTGCGCATGGCAGTTTCGGCGGGCGCCAACATCGGCGAACGCTTGATGGCTCAGGGCGTGCGCAATTATCAGCAACTGCGGGCGGCAGGATTGGACTGGCTGAATCAGGTCGAGATCGACCCGGCGCGCATCGACGACCTGCCGCGGACCTTTTCCGGCGGCATGCAGCAGCGTTTGCAGATCGCCCGCAATCTCGTGTCCGGCCCGCGCCTGGTGTTCATGGACGAGCCCACCGGCGGCCTCGATGTGTCGGTGCAGGCGCGCTTGCTCGACCTGATGCGCGGCCTTGTCCGTGAGCTGGACCTGGCGGTGGTCATCGTCACTCACGACCTCGCCGTGGCCCGGCTGCTGGCCGATCGGCTGATGGTGATGCGCCGTTCCCGCGTCGTTGAAACCGGGCTGACCGATCAGATCCTCGACGACCCGCAACACCCGTACTCGCAGCTGCTGGTTTCTTCTGTGCTGCAACCTTGATCGGACTTTTGGAGTGGCTTGAATGAACACGCTGATCGAGGTCCAGGACCTCTCGAAAACCTTCACCCTGCATCAGCAGAACGGGGTGGTGCTCAATGTGCTGCGCGGCCTGAATTTTTCGGTGCGCGGCGGCGAATGCCTGGTGTTGCATGGTCATTCCGGCGCGGGCAAAAGCACCTTGCTGCGCACGCTGTACGGCAACTACCTGCCTGCAGGCGGCAGCATTCGGGTGATGCACCAGCGCCAGTGGCTGGAACTGGTGGGTGCGAAACCCCGCGACGTGCTTGAGGTGAGGCAGCAGACACTCGGCTACGTCAGCCAGTTTCTGCGCGTGATCCCCCGTGTCTCGACCCTGGACGTGGTCATGGAGCCGGCGCTGGCCCGTGGCTGGAACCGCGAGGCAGCCAAGGCCCGCGCCGAACTGTTGCTGGCCCGCCTGAACATTCCGCAACGGCTGTGGCAACTGGCGCCGGGGACTTTTTCCGGCGGCGAGCAACAGCGGGTCAACATCGCGCGGGGCTTCATGGTGCCGTGGCCGGTGATGCTGCTCGACGAGCCCACCGCGTCGCTGGACGACAGCAACCGCGCGGTGGTGCTGGAGCTCATCAATGAAGCCAAGCACGCCGGTGCTGCATTGATCGGCATCTTCCACGACCGTCTGGCCCGCGAGGCAGTGGCCGACCGAGTGCTGGACATGACCCCGCAAGAGTTGCCCGACACACACCTGACCGCCAAGGAGTTGCAGCAATGCTGAACGAACAGATCCTGACCAACGCCCGCATCGTCACCGCCGATCAGGTGTTCACCGGCACCGTCGTCCTGCGTGACGGGCTCATCAGTGACGTGCAGACCGGCGTGAGCGCTGTGCCGCAGGCGCGGAATCTGGACGGCGATTACCTGCTGCCGGGCCTCGTCGAACTGCACACCGACAACCTGGAAAAACACCTCAGCCCGCGCCCCGGCGTGGACTGGCCGTCGGCCTCGGCGGTGATGAGTCACGACGCGCAGATCATCGCGGCGGGCATCACCACGGTGTTCGACGCGCTGTCCATCGGTGACGTCAACCCCAAAGGCAAGCGCATGCAGCAACTGCCAGGGATGGTCGAGGCCATCGCCAAGGCCAATGCCGCGGACATGACCCGCGCCGAACACCGCTTGCACTTGCGCTGCGAAGTCTGCCACCCGGACACCCTCAGCGTGTTTCGCGACTTGGTGGAGCAGCCGCTGGTGCAGCTGGTCTCGACCATGGACCATTCGCCGGGTCAGCGTCAGTTCGCCCTTGAATCCAAGTACCGTGAGTACTACATGGGTAAATACCACCTGAACAGCGAACAGATGGACGAATTCATCGTCGAGCAGGTCGCCAACTCGAAGATTTACAGCGACCGCTATCGCAAGGCCATCGTCGACATTTGCCTGGCGCGGGGCCTGTCGGTGGCCAGTCACGATGACGCAACGGTCGAGCATGTCGAGGAATCGGCGGGCTACGGGATGACCATCGCCGAGTTCCCGACCACCCTGGAAGCGGCGCAGGCCTGTCGGCGCCTGGACATGAACGTGTTGATGGGCGCGCCGAACATCGTCCGGGGCGGCTCGCACTCCGGCAACATCGCGGCGGCGACCCTTGCCAAAGAAGGGCTACTGGATATTCTCTCCAGCGATTACTATCCGGCGAGTCTGTTGCAGGCCGCGTTCACCCTCGGCGCGCAACTGGACGAAGATCAGCCGGAGATCGGTACGGGGCTGGCCAAAGCCGTCACCACCGTGAGCCTGGCGCCCGCCCGTTCGGCAGGGTTGCGGGACCGTGGCGAGATCCGCGTCGGCCTGCGCGCCGATCTGATTCACGCCCGTGCCGTGGGCAACCTGCCAGTGATCCAGCAGGTCTGGCGACAAGCGAAGAGGGTTTTCTGATGGCAGGCAGGTTGATCTATCTCATCGGACCGTCCGGTTCGGGCAAGGACAGCCTGCTCGAGGCTGCACGCGAACCGTTGGCCGCGCGCGGCTGCCGGATCGTGCGCCGGGTCATCACCCGTTCGGCGGAAGCCAAGGGCGAGGCGGCGCAGGCCGTCAGCGTCGAGCAATTCGCTGACATGCAGCGCCAAGGCGCGTTTGCCCTGAGCTGGTCCGCCAATGGTCTGCATTACGGGATTCCGAACGAGATCGATCAATGGCTCGCTGACGGCCACGACGTGCTGATCAACGGCTCGCGGGGGCATCTGCTTCAGGCTCGGGAACGTTATCCGGACCTGCTGGTGGTGTTGCTGAGTGTCGATCAGGTGGTCCTGCGCGAGCGCTTGCTGGCCCGGGGGCGGGAATCGGTGCAGGAAATCGAGGCCCGGCTGTCGCGCAACGCGCAGTTTGCCGATGGCCTGCTGAGCGCTACGGGGTCCGCGAGCGGTGCGTCGGTTCTGCTCCTGGACAACTCCGGCGCGCTGGAACAGACCGTCGGCCGCCTGCTGCAACGCCTCGACCGGGAACACGCATGCGCCTGACGTTACTGGGCACCGGCGATGCGCGGCAGGTGCCGGTTTACGGCTGTCAGTGCCCGGCGTGCGAAGCAGCCCATGCCGATTCACGCCTGCGCCGACGACCCTGTTCGGCGCTGGTCGAACTGGGCAATCAGCGCTGGCTGATCGACAGCGGCTTGCCCGACCTGACCGAACGTTTCCCGCCGCGCAGCTTCAGCGGCATTCTCCAGACCCACTACCACGCCGATCACGCGCAAGGGCTGCTGCACCTGCGTTGGGGGCAGGGGATGGTGATCCCGGTGCACGGTCCGGCGGACCCGGAAGGGCTGTCGGACCTGTACAAACACCCCGGCATACTCGATTTCAGCCAACCGTTCGCCGCGTTCGAGTCGCGAACGTTTGGCGCGCTCCAGGTGACGGCCTTGCCGTTGCTGCATTCCAAGCCGACGCTGGGCTATCTGCTGGAAGGCGGCGGACGGCGGATTGCCTACCTCACCGACACCGTGGGCTTGCCCGCAGACACCTTGGCCTTGCTGCAACAGCAAGCGCTGGACGTGCTGGTCCTCGACTGCTCGATACCCCCTCAGCCGCAGCCCCCGCGCAATCACAATGACCTGAACCTGGCCCTGCAGATCATCGACGCGCTGAAACCGCGCACCGGCGTGTTGACCCACGTGGGGCATACCCTGGATGCGTGGTTGATCGAGCACGGCAGTGAGTTGCCCGATCAGGTGATCGTGGCAAGGGACGGGATGCAGGTCTGACCCCTACAGCAGGCCATGGCGACGGAGTGCATGACCATCTGTCGCCCCCTCGGGTAATACGCGGGCTGGCATTCAACTTTTCCCTGGCATAGCCGTTGCAGAAGGATGCAAACCTGCATTTTTTTCGGAGTTAGACCATGCCCTTGATTCCCACCCGTATTGCCGGACGAATGACCCTGGGAATCCTGACATTGCTGGTCCTCACCGCTGTAGCGATTTTCGCGGTCATGACTCTCGGCGGCAAACCGCAGTTGGTGGCCGCCGGAACTGAGTCGGCCGAGCAATCAGCCAGCGCCATTACCCGCCAGCTGGCCTTGCCCTTGAGCCGTATTGAAGGCACAGCCGCTGCGATGGCGATGCTGGCCGAAACGCTGCCCCACGATGAAGCCCTGTTCATGAGCAACTTTCCCGGCCTGATCGACAGCCAGGGTGACGCCGCCATCGCCGGTGGCGGCCTGTGGCCTGAGCCCAACGCCTTTGCGCCGGGCACCGAGCGTCGCAGTTTCTTCTGGGCACGGAACGCCAGCAACAAGCTGGACTTTTCGGACGAATACAACCAGGCCGCGACGCCGCCGTACCGGGCCGAGTCCTGGTACACCGGGGCCAGGTCCGCGCCGGCCGGGCGGTGCGTCTGGTCCGATGCCTATCAGGACCCGGTCAGCGGCGTGGCCATGACCACCTGCAGCGTGCCTTACCGGGCGCAAGGTGCGTTCGCCGGTGTCGCGACCATCGACCTGAAACTCGACGGTCTGGCAGCCTTCCTCAAAGACAAAGGCGGTGTCACCGACGGCTATGCGTTTGCGGTCGACCCTTCCGGCAACCTGCTGTATTTCCCCGACGCCAAAGGCAGCAAGGGGCTGTTGACCATCACCGGCTTGAGCCAGGAGCAGCCTTGGCTGAAACCTGTGACGGATCAGCTCGCCAGCAACACCTCGGCACTCTCGACCCTAAGGCTTGAACACGATGGCCGACTCAACGGCCCGGCCTACGTCACGCTGGCGACCATGACCGGCACCGGCTGGCGCATCGGGCTGGTGACCCCTGAAGCACGGGTGGTCGGCCTGGCCAACCGCCTGACCGGGCAAATCCTGCTGTTCCTGCTGCCGCTGTTGGGCGTTTTGCTGGGCCTGGCATGGCTGGCGGGCAAGCGCCTGCTGACGCAACTGGAGGAAACCACCGCACAGATCGCAAGCCTGGGGCAGGGCGGGCACACCGATACGCAGCTGGCCATCGTGCGCGCCGACGAACTCGGCGCGTTGCGTGAGTCGGTCAACCGTTACGCCGGTTCACTGCGGGACATGCTGCACCGCATTGCCGAAGAGTCGGTGTCGCTGGAGCGCCAGGCGAACGATCTGGCCCAGCTGTCCCACGGCTTGGCCGAACGCGCCGAAGCCCAGCGCCAGGACAACACCCTGCTGGCCACCGCCATCACCGAGATGTCGGCCAGCGCCAACGAAGTCGCCCACAACACCACGGACTGCTCCGACACCGCCCGACGCTCGCTGGGCGAGGCGCAGAAGAGTCAGGATCAGGTCAACAGCAACAGCCAGTTCATCGAAGCGCTGGCAACGGACATTTCCGGCGCTGCAGGGGCCATCACCCAGCTGGGCGACGACATCGAGCGCGTGGGCAGCGTACTCGAGGTGATCAAGTCGATTTCCCAGCAGACCAACCTGTTGGCCCTCAACGCCGCCATCGAAGCGGCGCGCGCGGGTGAGCAAGGGCGCGGCTTTGCGGTCGTGGCCGACGAGGTACGCACTCTCGCGGGCAGAACCCAGTCCTCGGCCAACGAGATTCAGGACATGATTTCGCAGCTGCGTCAGGCGTCCAGCTCGGCGGTCTCGACCATGCAGACCGGCGCCGAACGCACCCGCGAGTCCGTGCAACAGGCGGTCGCCGTGGCCGCAACCCTGGGCACCACGGTCTACAGCTTCGACGACATCGTCCAGCGCGCCCATCAGATTGCCGTGGCCGCACAAGAGCAGAGTCACGTCACCCACGAGATCAATGAACTGGCGGTACGCATCCACGCCTCCAGCGAACAGGGCGCACGGGATGCCAGCACCTTGCGTGAACTGGGCAAGGGTATGCAGTCCATTTCCACGCGTCTTGGCGCGTTGAGTCGGGCAGAGCGCCGGGGGTGATGCTCCTTCGGATTGAACCGACATCTGTGTAGCAGCACGGCTTGCCGGCGGCAGCTCATTCAAAACCGCCATCGCCGGCCAACGGAACGCCGCTTGGCCGGATTGCTACAGAACCGCTTGTCACTTTGTTTGTGATTGTGCCCTTCGTCCATCATCGGCTGACTACACTTTTCAAACGAGGCCTATTTTCCGGCCCATACCTTTCAGTTTTGCCCGGTGCGTAACAGCAGCGTGCGCAATGTCTTCTGAAGATATCAAACCCATTTGAGTACGCAGTTCGTTCATTTTGACTGCGGATGTACCTGCGTGCGCGATTAATGGACCTATTGGAAGGCTACAACGTTTCAGAGGACTGCCAGGATGGCTTACACACAGCGCGACATTAGTAAGTATCTGAAAAGGGGCGAATCCATTATTTTGAATGGTATTCAATACGTTTATATTTATGCTGACCAGTATACTGTTAAAGTCTCCCCGTCGGGGCAGAGCGATTATGTCTATTTCAACTATCGCGAGGTTAAATCGATTGTCGAAATCGATATAAGAAAAAGTGTAGAGTCCACGCTACTTAGCTTGCTTCTAGGCGCTGGAGGCGTTGAAATTGCAAAGCCGGATAAAACATCGGTGGCAACTGACAATAGGCCGTTGCTGCTCGAAACATCGCAAGGAGAGTATTTTTTTGGGGAAGAGAAAGGGGTTGATCACCGGATTAAAAAAGATTTCAGTGGCAGCTCGGCTTACTTTCTTTATTTGAGCCCGACCGAGTCAAGCCGCAAAGCTTACGATTCACTGTTGGCTCTGCTTCCACAGCTGGAAATTGTCCGTTACGTGAATAAGCGCGATAACGAAAAGGACAAAGACGCCAATGAATTCCTGCTGGATGAAGTCGAGCATCTGTACGACCTGCAAGGCGTCGACCTCAACGATCTTGTCTCCGCCATCGATGCTGCAAAGTCGGCGGACCAGGTTGACGCCAAGCTCAAAGCTGAAGCCGAGGCCAGCCCTGAAGCCGTTGCAGGCTCTGCAGTCGACCGGCTAACAGTCCAACCTTTCGCCGTTCCCTACCTGATCACCACCCAACCCGACGGCTACCTGCCGGACATGACCGACTTCACACTGAAGCGTGAAGGAAGCGTCGACGACGGCTGGTATAGCACAGTGCCCATCAAGGGCGACCGATCGCTGAAGGCCGGGGAGACGCTGAGCGCGTTTCTGGTGAATCGTCGTGACGGCGAAATCAGCCGTGTCGACTGGTCTGCCCCGAAGGGAAAACTGGAACCGGAGAAATGGCCTGATGCGTTCGCTCGACACATAGCCAGCCAGGACGTGGCAATGACTGCCGGCATTTGGGACGAGAAGGATGCCTTTTCGACCGAAGTTGACCCGTGCGGCGCCACCAACCCATTACGCCTCTGGAGCCATGCCAAATACCGCGCCTTCACCAACGCGCCCTTCGCTGCCAACCTGATTCAGGTGCTGGCGTGCAATGACGACTTCTCATTGGCTGCCGGACAAACCCTCTGCCTGCAAGTGCGTGATCTGAAGACGCAGGCGCTGTTCGAGCAGCATTTCTTTCACATGGCCGACAAGTCCAAGGAAAGTTGGTCGAAACCGCTGTGCGAGCAGATCAATCGTGACAGTCGCCTGCTGCGGGCGGGTGTCCTGAACAATGACTGTCAGGTCGTACCTACTGACAGCGGCAACGCCTTCTGGGGGCCACAATGTGCAGAATTGAGCGTAACGCTGACACTGGCCAACTGGTGGAAAAGTCGCGAGGTGGACGGGACACAAGCGTTGCATGAAGGCGCCATGTTGCATGTCTGGGTCTTTGATGCGTTCTCCCACCGTCGGCTGGCTCAGCATACATGGACCCCGAGTGCCGTCCAGCGAGGCGATGGGAAGTGGCTCTCTTCGTGGGCCAACGCCCTGAATACCTCTGAAGTGTCGCCTTATCTGCGCGCCAGTATCGCGTCTCCCTCTGACAAGAACCTCGATATCCTGCAGACCGACAGCGTTGGGCTCTGGCACCGCGGTGATGGGCTGCGCATCTTCACCTCCCTGTCTGACACCGAGAGCGAATCGGTGGCAGGCACGCTCAAGTTGCCTCAAGGATCGGAGGCGACGGATGACTTGCAAGTGACCGTGCGCCATCCGTTCAGCGGGCAGGTGCTGCATCACGCGGTGTTCACGCCTAAGGCAAACGGTGTCAGTGCGCCCGATCCAAAGTCCTGGCGGGCTGTGCTGATCGCCTTTCTCAAGGATCAGGCCTGGCCCGAGCTGCAGTTCGTCAACCCGACGCAGGACGACGCCGACGTCCGGATACCGCGCTTTTGCGAACTGCAGATCGAGATCGACCCCGTTGACGACGATGCTGTGCTTGCAGCCGTAGCAGCTGCCATACCCAAGGTGACGACCGTCCCCGGGGTCGGTTCATTTGAGGTTATCGCTGGTGCTCATGTTGGCGAGCTGGCGTTTCGTTTGAGTCGCGCGGCATTTGACGAGGGACTTCGGGTCGCCGCTTGTGTGCCACTTGCGTCGGGTGAGGACGTGGCATGGCCGGTCTCAGTGACGGCCGACAAAGTCATCTGGGGGGCGCGTACCAGATCATGCACTTATAAAGTGACGCTGGATTGCCCAGAAAAACCCCTCAGTGAGCAGCAGAGGAAAGAGAAAAAACAAAAAGAGAACGCGCAAAAAGACAAGGCCGCAAAAGAGAAACAGATCATCGGCCATCTCGGCGTTTTCAGCGAAACGCAATTCTGGCAAGCATCGCAGAAGGTCGAGTACATCCCGCCTGACGATCTGGCGTATTACGAACCGACAAGCCTGCTCTGCGAGGACTACGGCAACACCGAGCGCTCGGAAATCTTCGACACCCTCGGGCAGGGCGAAAGCGGCGTGGACCCGCGTACCGGCCTGTTCCACGCTCATTATCCGGTCGCGACGCTGCAAGGCCGCAACGGCCTCGGCCCGATCTGTGACCTGACGCTGCATTACTCGGCGTTGCGCGGCAACGAGGCGGGGCTTGGCGATGGCTGGGCCTGGCGTTTTTCCAGCCTGGATGTGCGTGACCGTTGCCTGACGCTGGCCAATGGCGTGCGAATCACCTTCACCTCTGATGAGTGGAAGGCCCTTGGCGACGGAAAACTGCGGAAGAAGAAACACTGCGCAGTACGATCCAACAAGGATTACAGCGAATTCATCCTTGACCTGCCCAGTGGTCGCCGGGAGGTGCTGAGCACACCACAGACGATGCCCATCGAGGACATTGCCAAACTGGACGAAAAGTACATCCACCAGTGGTTCGCGCTGAGAATGATCAGTACCGACGAGCGTGATGAACTGATCAAACGACGCGCGGCTGCCCGCAATGAGTTGGAGCATAATGCCGCGTTTGTCGACCACATCATCAAACTGCTCGAGGCCATCAAGGAAAAAAGCAAACCGAAATTTCCTTCAACCCCCAGTCACTGGACCCAATCGGCGCTGCTCATTGTTTCGCCTGCGGCCTATTACATCGGCGCCAAGCTCGATTACGACGAAGCCGTCAAGGCTTGGGAAAAGCACGGCAAAACCAAAGAGTTGGACGAGCGTATTGCTTATTACAAACGGCCCTTCGTGCAGTTGTTGCCTTCCAGAATCGTCTCGCTGTATGGCGAAACCCTGGCGCTGGAGTGGAAGCGCCAGAAAGGGCAGTTTTTGCTGATGGGCATCAAGAGCGGGGATGAGGTGCTGTTCACCGCTGAATACCCGAGCGTTGCGCTCCATGAAGGGGATGCACAGGTCAACATGCAGGTCTGGCCGCAGACCGATGAGGGCTTCGAGGTCAAGCTGGAGCTGGAGGAGTGTCTGTTACGCACCCTCACACGCGCGCAGGTAAACCCAAAAGACAAAACAAAAAAGCAGATCGTCCAGCAGGTCACCTGTGGCTATGCCGACGACCCGACTCTGGACCGCGTACTGTGCCGGTTGACCGAGCTCGATGGTTCGGTCGAGTGCGTGCAGTACCGCCCAGGCGTTCGCCCGAAAAGCGGCAGGCCCCTTTGGCCTCAGGCTGTACTGCATGCGTTGATCCCCGGTGACGGGCAAGAGAACCAACTGACGACTTACCGCTACACCGGTCGTCTGCTGGATACATCCGATGTGTTGTACATCGTTGAAGGTGAGCGCGGTGCCCACGGGGCTCGCGAGCACCACCTGCTGGTGTTCAGTCAGGACGAGCGGTCACAACGCCAGGAGCTGCTGGCGGGCGCGGCGTCAGTTGATAGCCAATGGCTGGAGTTCAAGGCACGGCTACCGGCCAAGGCTGAGACCAGCGAGGTGACGAAGGAAAAGGACAAGGATGGAAACCCCATCGTGAAGATCACCCCACGGCAACTGGCCCGCAGTGAAGTCCTTCGCTACACGGGTTTCGGGGATGATCTGGTCCAGGCCATTGACCAGATCAAACTGGTGGCCAAAGCGGATAAAGTGGTGGTGGCCTGGGGCGATGAACGGGTCCCGTATCACCGGGAGATTGTCGAACTGCTCTGGCGTCCCGGCCGGGGAAACCGGACACGCGTGATCCGCTCCATCAAGGCACTGCTGCAAGTCTGCCCGGCTTCGCAGCGTCCGACACAGGGCCAAAGCTATGACAGGCATGTCACGCTGGAGAATGACGACGGCCTGCCCATCGAACTGATCACGCTGGACGATGGCTTTCGGCGCAATGCCTATTACCCGGCGCAGGGTGGGGACAACATTGTCAGCGCCAAGGTGTTAAATGGTTTGGAGGGCGTATCCGGTGTGCCGCAACTGAGCTGTCCGAAGCTGCCTGATCATGTCGTGCCCCCACTGATGGCCGAGTATCAATATGACGTTTTCGGCCACTCGCTGGGGCTGAAGCTCTTTGGCTACCGCGCAGTAGAGCGTGATGGCAGGACATTGCTCGAGCTCGAGCGGCAGGTGGTGATTGAAGGGGTCGGGGTCAAGGGGCATTTCGACGGGCAGCTATCCAGCAGCACTGAGTGGGAGAAGACCGCCGATGAGGTGCTCTGGCGTGAGCGCATCACCAGTGTCTCGCCCGCGGACCCCAAAGCGACGCCCAGCGGTGAGAGTAAGGTCAGGGAGTGGAGCATCAGCGATAGGCAGGTGGCGCATTTGGGCAAAGAAGCCTTCTGGCTTGAGACCATGCGTACGTGCGAAGACAACCCGAACAATTCATTCATCGTGGTGCGTACGGTTTCGAAAACACAGGCGGGCAGCGAGCCGATCAGTACCGAGCATTGTTCCCGTTACAGCCAGCGTTGCCTGTCGCGCATTGAGGACGGCATCGAGACGACTTGGGGCTACGACGCTGTCGGGCGTGTGGTTGATGAGGCGCAGTATCGGCTCAAGCCCGGCAAGAAAAACCGGGGCGATGACCAGAAAGCCGATAGGCGCACCCAGACTGAATATTCCGAGAATGGAAAGCTGGTGACTCAACGTTACGACAATGGTGACAAGACCCTTGCTTATCTGGATGGCTTGCAGCGCACCTGGCGCAGTGAGTGGCGCAGGGATGGCTCCAAGGTTTATTTGCCGTTGTATGAATGTGCGCTACTGGGGCTGGATGAGTCGCAGGTGCTGGGGAGTTTAGAGTGGGATTATTTGCCGGGTGGGCAGGTAGTTATCAAGCGAGATCAGGTGCAGTTGCAGGAGGGGAGGCAGCCTTGGGTGGCGGCGCAGAAACTTCCAGAGACCGAAAAATCCGGCGACGAGAGTCGTATTTTGAAAAATAGGTCTGAACAAAGTTTCGAAATTTCATACAGGGGTATTAGTAAAGCTCACAACGACTTCGCCGCAAAGTTGTTGTCCAGGTTCGAATATATAGCTCAGCTTAAAGGAGGGGGGGATTCCGAGAGGGAGTTGCCAAACGGTTTGATCAGAGGTGTAAACAAGAGGGTAGCGAAAGAGAAAAGGTTAGCGCGTTTGATTAATGGTGTTGTCGTGCATGTAGTTCAGGTTTTTGAGATTGGCGTCATAAATATAGTAAAGCTTTTGAAGTTTGCTCAAGGTTTGGCTGGATATAAAGGTAGCGTAGGCATCCCTTCTAATATTACTCAGTCCGGCAGTGAACCGTACTACGTACTTAGGAATGGGCGTTTGCGGCTAGAGAAGATATGGGTTAGGAAGGATGAACTGGATGCTGCGCCTGATATGGAAAATCTAGAGCCATGGCAATTTGAGGCATTTATTGATCACGATTCGGCTCCAAAAACGCGTGCGAGCTTTACGTGGTTTCGTTTAGACCAAGCCTGTACTTCAAAAGTTGTTTCCAGCACAGAAACTCACTTGAACGAAGAGCAAGGCCTCGCCCACCAGCGCCTCTCCCAACACACCACCGAGTACCTCACCAAAACCAACGGCACTTTCGAACGCACCCAAACCCTCTCCGACGGCACCGGTCAGCAGCAACTAAAACTGACCCAGCTTCTGGATACGAACGGCCGGGTGGTCAGCAGCGAGCGCGTCGTCGATAACGAAACCCGTACCTATACATTCGAGCGCGACGCCCTTGGCCGCGTCACCAAAATTACCCGCCCCGACAAAACCCTCATCGAACGCACCTACCACGGCTTCAGCAACCAGATCACCGAACTCAAGGTCGGCGGCAAGGTTGTCGCCACTCAGACCATGGTCAACGATTCCACCTTGAAATCGCGCAAGGTCGGCAGCCGAACGTACACCTTCGACGACGACACCGTGACCCTTCCGGACAAGACCAAGCTGCAGACACAAGTCGATGCGGCAGGGGTTCAATGGGGCGCGGGTGACAGCACGGTCGCCAGCCTGACGCGCAATGAGGGCGTCACCAGCGTCACATCGGGCGGCAGCGCAACCGACACATGGAAGCACAGCTTTATCCAGCCGAGCCTGCCGGGTCGCCGCAAGGAAACGCAAAGCACCCCGCGGGGCGTGTCAAAAAGTGTGGAGTGGCAAAGCCTGCGGGGCAATACCGTGGCGTCGCTGCGCGCCGATGGCCATCTGCAGCGCGCCTTCGCCGATCACGAGGGGCGCGTCCTGCGCACCTGTCAGGAACACGAGGACGTCGCCTACCGCTACGACCCGCTAGGCCAACTGCAGTCGCGGCAGGTCCAGGCCCTGAAGGCCGGTGAGCAATGGCAGGTGCTCAGCGAGCACGACGGTTTTGGCCAGGAGGTGACGCGAACCTTCCTGCTCAACGGCGCGCCACGCTTCGAGCATCGCATGACCTGGCGGGGCGACGGTCGGCTGGCGAGCAAGGCCAGTTACGAGGCTGGCGTGCTCAGGTCCACCGAACGTTTCAGCTACGACCTGCTCGATCGCCTTGAGCGCTATACCTGCGAAGCCGAGAAGGCTGAATATTGCCCCAAAGACGCTGAAGGAAAAGCGGTCAAGGCACAGGTCTTCGTATGGGACGCCTTGGACAATCTCGTCAGTTGCGTGACCACCGGCTTCGATGGTTCAGACCTGACCCGGGCATTCAGCTATGACGCAAAAGACCCGACGCGCATGACCAAGGCCCAGCGCGGTGCCCAGTCTGAAAACCTGACATGGAGCAGCAATGGCTACCTTGAGGCTGCTGAAGCTCAGGGTCCTAAATTCGCCTACAACGCTTGCGGCCAGTTGAGCAAGGTCAGCGACGCCAGTAAGGAACTGCTGGCTAGCTACGAGTACGACGGTTATCAACGCCTGGCGGCGCAATACGTCAAGCAGGACGAAACCACCCGGGAACTGCGCTACGACGGCGACGAACTGATCGGCGAGATCTGGTTTGACAAAAACCGCGCCGTCACCCGCCGCACCAGCGTCTCGGCGGGGCTGGCCGAGTACGACGGTGAAGAAGTGCGCTGGCTGATCGACGACCCACAGGTGGGCATCGCCGGACAAATCAAGGGCGGTGAAATCAGCCTTGCGCCGCTGTTGCCTTTCGGCGAGGGCGCCGCGCTGGATGAAGTGGTGGTGGGCTATAACGGCATGCGCCGCGACCCGGTCACCGGGCAATATCATGCCGGCAATGGCTACCGCAGCTACGACCCGACGCTGTGCCGTTATGCCCAACCGGACTGGCTGGCGCCGGTGGGTGAGGGCGGTATCAATCCCTATCAGCACTGTCCGGACCCGGTCAACCTGCACGACCCCAGCGGCGCAATCATGCTCAGCCGCTGGGAGCAGCAACGAGACATGCAGGACCTGGAGCAGGAGCTCAAGGACACCCAAGCTATGGAGGTCGGTGGCAAGTGGCGTGGTTTGGCCTTGTCGTTGGTACTCACGGTGGTTGGCGTCGCGGCCACAGTGTTCTCCGGGGGCACGGCTGCGGTTTGGCTGTTTGCCGCGCTGACCGCGCTGAGTGTCGCCTCGTTTGGGCTGGAGGTGGCGTCGGTGCTGACGGCAGACTCGAACCCGGAACTCTCCAAGAGGCTGGGGATCGCCTCCATGGCCACAGGAATATTGTCCGCGGCCTGCTTCATGGGAACCGTTAAAGCAGGTCTCAGCCTGCTCAAACAGACGATTCGCGCGGTCGGTCGGGTGGCGCGTTATGTAGGGCGTGGAGCCAAAGCACTTGGTCGCGGTGTTGTCCGACTCCTCAAAAGCCAGAGAAGCGCTGCCAGCATCGCCAAAGGCGCGCTGGGTGCCCTGCCGCGCTCCACTTGGGGGATGCGGCTGCGCACCGCGACGCGCACAGCGATGCGCACCGTCTTTCGCGAAGTGGATGATTTCTTCGGCGCTCCTGCACCGCTCCAGCCGATGCCCACCTACGAACGAAGCGGCTGGTTAGGCAAACTGATGAGTGCCTGGGACGGCCCGGACCCTACCAAATTGACAGGGCGTCCGGCCCGGCTCTACGCGTGGGCCAATCAGTCGCGTTTTGTCTCGGTCAATGAACTGGGAGGGCTGGCCATCGAGGCCAATATCCTGCGAGGGACGGCTGAGTCCTCACGCGCGTTGGCACAAGGGGACGACTCTTCGTCCATCAGCGTGCAGGCGCGTGCCAGTCTTCGTACCAATAACAAGCCTTACAGACCACGAAAAGTTACGCCTCGGTACGACCTCAGGAGGGTACTGGGATTGAGCGGCTGAGGCCTTGTCATTCACAGCCGACAGCAACTTAGCGGCCATTGCTGCCGGGGTATTCACAGGGCTGCATTAACCAACGAAAGGTGATGATCATGAGTCAATTCACAGGGAAAGTGGTGAGCATTGGCGAAGGTGAGGACAAAGAGCAATTTGGCTGGATTGAATACACCCCGAAGGAAGACGACCCCGAGAATGATGATGAAGATCAGATTTACTTCATGGAAACTGATGTGGTCGGAGCGTTTCCGAGCGCAAAGGCAGAGGTGACGTTTATCCGAGAGGACTTTCCTGACAAACCAGGTCGATACATCGCCAGAAAAGTGACGATCAAGAAATAGCCAGCAGGAAGGCGTGACAGGCCAGCCATGACGTCGGCCAGTCATCCTCCAGATTGCTGCGAAAAGGCTGTACCGAGCACGCCATTCAAACCAGCACATTTTTACAATTCACAACCGCACACCGGGGCTACGCTGAATCTGCCCTGCACCTTTCCCGGAGATTGCGCCCCCATGTCCATCCTGACCCTGAAAGACGGCACCGAGCTTTTCTACAAGGATTGGGGCACCGGTCAGCCCATCGTGTTTTCCCACGGCTGGCCACTGGACGGCGATGCATGGGACGCGCAGATGCTGTTCCTCGGCCAGAAAGGCTACCGCGTGATCGCCCACGACCGTCGCGGCCACGGGCGTTCCGGGCAGACCTGGGAAGGCAACGACATGGACACCTACGCCGACGACCTGGCGCAGCTGTTCGAAGCCCTGGACCTGAACGACGTGATCATGATCGGTCACTCCACCGGTGGTGGCGAAGTGGCGCGTTACATCGGTCGTCATGGCTCCTCCCGCGTGGCCAAGGCCGTGCTGATTGGCGCTGTGCCGCCGATCATGCTCAAGACTGCCGCCAACCCGGAAGGCCTGCCCATCGAGGTGTTCGATGGCATTCGCGCAGGCTTCGTCGCTGACCGTTCGCAGTTCTTCAAGGATCTGGCCGTACCGTTCTTCGGCTTCAACCGCGATGGCGTGAATACCTCCCAGGGCGCGATCGATTCGTTCTGGTCCATCGGCATGCTCGGCAGCATCAAGGGCGAGTACGACTGCATCAAGGCGTTCTCTGAAACCGACTTCACTGAAGACCTGAAAAAGATCGACGTGCCGACCTTAATTCTGCACGGCGACGACGACCAGATCGTGCCGCTGGTGGCGTCCGGGCAGAAAAGCCACGCGCTGGTGAAAGGCTCGACGCTGCACCTGGTCAAGGGCGGTTCCCACGGCATGTGCACGGTGCAGGCGGATGAGGTCAACGAGATTTTGTTAGGGTTCATCAAGGGCTGATTGCGAGCCATGCACACTCTGGGACGAATGCGGTGGGTCAGTCGGTAAATCCGTTTCTGACACTGCTCATTCGCCCGCAAGCCGGCTCCCACAGGTTCTGCGGGACCGGACTCTCAGCGTTTCACCACATCGGATTTCGCGCTTTGCGGCCAGCCGCCACCCAATGCCCGGAAGGTCGACACCGCCGCTCTTGCATCATTGGCATGCAACTGCGCCAACTGATCCCGCGACACCAGCAGTTGCCGATCCTCATCCAGCACTTCCACCAGGCTGATCGCGCCGCCTTTGTACGCGTCCTGCGCGGCATCCCGTGCGGTCTGGTGCGCGGCGACTTCCTGATCGACTTCCATGCGCTGCTGCTCCAGTTGCACCAGTGTGACGATGGCGTTCTCGACATCTTCGGTGGCCTTCAGCATCACTTGCCGATAGTCGGCCAACGCCTCGGCATTGGCGCCTTTGGCCTGGGCGACTTGCGCATCGACCCGACCGAAGTCGAACAGCCGCCAGCGCAGCCCGACTATTGCCTGAGGTTGAAACGCCGACGCGCTGAACAGTTGGCCGCTGTGCGCGGTGTCGAACCCCAGCAAGCCGGACAGCGAGATGTGGGGCAAAGCTTTTCTTCTGCATGGTCCTTGCCTCCGGGACTTCAAAGGACAGTGCAGCTGGAAATTGTGGACATAATCCAACCAAGTAACTTTCATCATGCAAGTCACTCCTCTAATGGAAGTGTTAGGCGGCGTGGAGCGGGATGCTCGGCGCAGGGTTACACTGCCCGAAACATCAACGGAGAAGGGTCATGTCTGAAGCGCTTTATCTGCCCGAAACCCTGACCCGTGCCGACGTGGACGCGCTGCCCGGCGTTGCTGTCGTGGAGTTCGGCACGAATGGGTGCGGGCACTGCCAGGCGGCGCAACCGCTGATCAGTGAAGTCGTGGCCGATTATCCGCAGGTGCGGAGGATTAAGGTCGAGGATGGCAGCGGACGAAAATTGGGACGTTCGTTCAGGGTGAAAATGTGGCCAACCCTGGTGTTCATCCGTGGCGGCCAGGAAGTGGCGCGGCTCGTACGGCCAACCCGTGCGAGTGATATCGAAGAAGCATTCGATGCAGCGACGCGACAGGGCTGACTCGACGCCTGGCCGACAGCTCGCCCGCCCCATACCGGGCCGCCACGCTTGATCCGGAAGCTGCCGAAAGGCCCCTGGCGTCGGACACAAAAAAGCCCCGAACTTTGTGGGTCCGGGGCTTTGGGCGGGCGACAGGTACGCCGTCCCGCCGACAGTCATCAGGCGTTAGGTTGCCATCCGCCGCCCAGTGCTTTGTAGATGGCGACGATCCCGCGATACAACTCGATTTCGGCCTGAGCCTGAGTGTCCTCAGCTGCCAGACGCTCACGTTCGGCATCGAGCAGGACGAGGAAGTCAGCGGTGCCTTCTTTGTACTGGATGCTCGCCAGGTTTGCCGCTGAACGGCTCGCCTCGCTCTGACGCACCAGCGACACCAGGCGCTGCTGACGCTTGTCGTAATCGCTGAACGCGTTGTCGGCTTCCTCCAACGCGAGCAACACTTGCTGCTCATAGTTGGCCAGGGCGCCCTCGGCGTCAGCATTGGCGCCTCGGATACGCGCTCTCACGCTGCCGAGATCAAACGCCGCCCAGGTGATGCTCGGACCGAGGCCCCAGGCCTGCGCCGCGCTTGAGCCGATCTGCGAACCTCGGCTGGCGGTGAAGCCCAGGAAGCCGCTGAGGCTGACCCGTGGGAACAGGTCGGCGGTCTGCACACCGATGCGCGCGGTCTGCGCCGCCAGTTGCCGCTCGGCACTGCGCACGTCAGGGCGATTTTCCAGCAGCTTGGTCGGGTCACCGATCGGCAATGCCTTGGAAATCGCCGGTAGTTTGGCCGGGGCCAGGTTCACGGTCATGGCATCCGGGCGCTCGCCCAGCAGCGTGGCAATGCGATTGCGCTCACGTACCTGTTCGGCCTGCAGTTGCGGAATGGTCGCTTCTACGGCGGCATAACGCGCGTCGGCCCGGACGACGTCGATTTCGTTGCCGACGCCTTCATCGCGCAGTTGACGCGTTACGTCGCGGGAGTTCTGCTGATTTTTCAGGTTGTCCCGCGCAATATTCTCGCGCAATTGCGCGCCGCGCAGTTGACCGTAGGCATCCACCAGCTCAGCGATCATCGTCACTTGCAGCTGATACAGATTGGCCTCGGCCACCTGCTGGTCAGCATCGCTGGCTTCCAGTTCGCGCTGGATACGACCGAACAGATCGATCTCCCAGGCCATGTCCAGGCCCAGGTCGTAGCGTTCCTGATTCACCCGGTGCTCGGTTTCACCCGGCACCTGAGACCGACCGATCTCGCTGCTGGCGCGGCTGGTCACGATCGGCATGGCGTCGTTGCTGATGTCGTCGCGAATGGCACGCGCGGCTTTCAAGCGGGCGAAGGAAACCCGCAGTTCACGGTTGCCTTGCAGCGATTGCGCCACCAGCTGGTTCAGGGTCGGGTCTTCGAACTGCTGCCACCAGAGGGTCTCGGTGCGGCTGCGGTCGTAGCTGCCCTGTGCGGCGGCCTGGATATTGGCCGCTGCGGTGTCCGGCTTCTCGTAGTCCGGGCCGACGGCGCAGGCCGCTAGCGCCAGGACCAACAGGCTCGGCAGGAAGAGTTTTGCAGCCTTCATCAATGAGCCTCCGGAGCGATAGTCTGAACGCGTTGAGCCTTGGCTGCCTTGCGCGCTTCTTTGCGTCCCACGTAATTACGAATCAGCACATAAAACACAGGGGTCAGCAGCAGACCGAAGAAGGTCACGCCGAGCATCCCGGAGAACACCGCCACACCCATGGCATGACGCATCTCGGCACCGGCACCGCTCGACAGCACCAACGGCACGACACCCATGATGAACGCGAAGGAGGTCATCAGGATCGGGCGCAGACGCAGGCGGCAGGCTTCCAGTACGGCCTCCAGCGGGGTCTTGCCTTTTTCCTGTTCGTCCTTGGCGAACTCGACGATAAGGATCGCGTTCTTGCACGCCAGACCCACCAGTACGATCAGGCCGATCTGGGTGAAGATGTTGTTGTCGCTACCGGCGATGATGACCCCGGCAATGGCCGAGAGCAGGGTCATCGGCACGATCAGGATCACCGCCAGCGGCAGGCTCCAGCTTTCATACAGCGCCGCCAACACCAGGAACGCCAACAGCACGCAGAGCGGGAAGACCAGCAGCGCGGTATTGCCCGAGAGGATCTGTTGGTAGGTCAGGTCGGTCCACTCGTAGGTCATGCCGTTCGGCAGTTCCTGCTTGAGCAATTTCTCCATCGCCGCCTGTGCCTGGCCAGAGCTGAAGCCTGGACCGGCCGCACCGTTGATCTCGGCCGTGATGAAGCCGTTGTAGTGCATCACGCGGTCCGGGCCGGACGTGTTGGTGACATGCAGCAGGGTCGCCAGCGGAATCATCTCGCCCAGGTTGTTGCGCACTTTCAGCTGACCGATCTGCTCGGCATCCTGGCGGAACTGCTGTTCAGCCTGAACGTTGACCTGATAGGTGCGACCGAAACGGTTGAAGTCGTTGGCGTACAGCGAACCGAGATACACCTGCAGGGTGTCGAAGATGTCGCTGATGGCCACGCCATGGGTCTTGGCTTTCTCGCGGTCAATGGCGGCATCGACCTGCGGCACGTTCACGGTGTAGCTGGTGAACAGGGCGGCCAATTCCGGCACGCTGCGGCTCTTGCCGATAACGTTCATCGTCTCTTTATAAAGCTCGTCGTAACCCAGGTTACCCCGGTCTTCGATCTGCAGCCGGAAACCACCGATCGTCCCCAGACCCTGTACCGGGGGCGGCGGGAAGATGGCCATGTAGGCTTCCTGAATCGACGCGTATTTGCCGTTCAATTCCCCGGCGATGGCGCCTGCCGATTCGCTGGCCAGCGTGCGCTCTTCGAAAGGCTTCAAGGTCACGAACACGATGCCGGAGTTCGGGCTGTTGGTGAACCCGTTGATCGACAGGCCCGGGAACGCCACCGCACTTTCCACACCGGGTTGTTTCAAGGCGATGTCGGACATGCGCTTGATCACGTCTTCGGTGCGGTCCAGGCTGGCGGCGTCCGGCAGTTGCGCGAAGGCGACCAGGTATTGCTTGTCTTGTTGAGGCACGAAGCCGGTCGGTGTGGTCGAGAAGCCGAGCCAGGTCAGGACGATCAGGCCCGCATACACCAAGAGCGCGACGCCGCTGACGCGAATGACCCGACCGACCGCGCCGACATACCCATTACTGGCCTTGACGAAAACGCGGTTGAACGGACGGAACAGCCAGCCACCCAACAGTTTGTCGAGAAATCGCGAGAAGCCGTCTTTCGGGGCGTCGTGGGCCTTGAGCAACACAGCGGCCAGTGCAGGCGACAGGGTCAGGGAGTTGAAGGCCGAGATCACCGTCGAAATGGCGATGGTCAACGCGAACTGTTTATAGAACTGACCCGTGAGGCCGGAGATGAACGCCGCCGGCACGAACACCGCACACAGCACCAGTGCCGTGGCGATGATCGGCCCCGTCACTTCGCGCATGGCAATCTGCGTGGCTTCCATCGGCTGATGGCCGAGTTCGATGTTTCGCTCGACGTTCTCCACCACCACGATAGCGTCGTCCACGACGATACCGATCGCCAGTACAAGGCCGAACAGCGACAGAGCGTTGAGGGAAAAACCGAACAGGTGCATGACCGCAAACGTACCGATCAGCGAGACCGGCACAGCGGCCAGCGGGATGATCGAGGCGCGCCAGGTCTGCAGGAACAGAATCACCACCAGCACCACGAGGATCAGCGCTTCGAAAAGGGTGTGAACCACCGCCTCGATGGAGCCGCGCACGAAGATCGTCGGGTCATAGACGATGCTGTAGTCCATGCCTTCCGGGAAACTCTTCTTCAGCAGTTCCATCTCATCGCGCACTTCGTTGGAAATGTCGATGGCGTTGGAACCTGGACGCTGGAAGATCGGGATCGCCACAGCCGGCTGGTTGTTCAACAGCGAACGCAGGGCGTACTGGCTGGAGCCGAGTTCGACACGGGCAATGTCGCGAACCCGGGTGATTTCGCCGTTTTCGCCGGCACGCACGATGATGTTTTCGAACTCTTCCTCGGTCACCAGACGACCTTGGGTGTTGATCGACATCTGGAAGCTGGTCGCGCTCGGGGAGGGCGGAGCACCCAGTTGACCGGCGGCCACCTGACGGTTCTGCTCGCGAATGGCGTTGACCACGTCGGTGGCGGTGATGTTACGTGAGGCGGTCTTGTTCGGGTCGAGCCAGACACGCAGCGAATAATCACCCATACCGAACAGCTGGACGTCACCGACACCGTTCAGACGCGCCAGCTCATCCTTGATGTTGAGCACCGCATAGTTGGACAGGTACAGCATGTCGTAACGCTGATCGGGGGACGTCAGGTGGACCACCATGGTCAGGTCTGGAGAGGCCTTGTCCACGGTGATACCGATGCGCGTCACTTCTTCCGGCAGCTTCGGTTCAGTCCGCGTCACACGGTTCTGTACCTGCACCTGCGCGGTGTCGAGGTTGGTGCCCAGCGCGAAGGTGATGGTCAGGGTCAACTTGCCGTCGGCGGTGGCTTGCGAGGACATGTACAGCATGTTCTCGACGCCGGTGATGGCCTGCTCCAGTGGGGCGGCGACGGTTTCACCGATGACTTTCGGGTTGGCGCCCGGGAAGTTGGCGCGCACGACCACGGTCGGCGGCACCACTTCCGGGTATTCGCTGATCGGAAGCTGGAACAGCGAGATGGCGCCGGCGATCAGGATCAACAGCGACAGCACCGCTGCGAAGATCGGGCGCGTGATAAAGAATTTAGAGAAATTCATCGAGAATAATGTCCCTTAACCGCGTGGCGTAGCAGTGGCAACTTTGGCATCCAGTTTCGACTGGGCCTTCGGCTGGTTGCTGGCATCAAGTGCCTGACGCTGTTGTTGCAGAGCAGCGAGCGTTTCGGCGCTGGCCATCGGGGTGTCTTGCGGATCGATGGGCGAGCCCGGACGCACGCGCTGCAGGCCGCTGACCACGATGCGGTCGTCTTTCTGCAAACCGCTGCGCACGATGCGCAGGCCTTCGAGTTTCGGGCCCAGGTCGACGTTGCGGTACGTGGCTTTGTTGTCCTTGTCGACCACCAGCACGAATTTCTTGCCCAGGTCGGTGCCCACGGCATCGTCCTTGATCAGCATGGCGGTGTAGGTACCGCTGCCGACCAGCTTGAGTCGGGCATACAGGCCAGGGGTATATTCGCCCTTGCTGTTGTCGAACACGGCGCGGCCACGGATGGTACCGGTGCGCGGGTTTACCTGGTTGTCGACGAAGTTCATCTGGCCCAGATGCGGGTTTTCCGCCTCATTGGACAAGCCCATGTACACCGGGCTGGTCGCGCCGCGTTTGCCGTCGCGGGCCAGTTGGTTGTACTTCAGGAACACGCGCTCGTCCGCGTCGAAATAGGCGTACACCTTGTCCGTCGAAACGAGGCTGGTGAGGATGCTCTGATCGGCGGTGACGATGTTGCCGGCGGTGATTTCCGCGCGGCTGACGCGACCGGTGATCGGCGCGGTCACGCGGGTAAAGCTCAGGTTCAGTTTCGCCAGATCGAGCTGGGCCTGGATGGCTGCCACGGCGGCTTTGGATTCCTGTGCGGTGGTGGTCCGCGAGTCTGCCAGTTCAGCGGAGATCGCATTGTTGGTGCGCAGACGCTCGCCACGTTGGGCTTCGTTGTTGCTGCGAACCGATGCGGCCTTGGCCTGTTGCAGTTGGGCTTCCAGGCGATGCACCTCGGCCTCGAACGGGCGAGGGTCAATCTGGAACAACAGATCACCCTTCTTCACCAGATCGCCATCGGTGAACGCCACCGAGTCGATCTGACCCGATACGCGAGGGCGAACCTGTACGGTTTCCGGGGCTTCCAGGCGTGCAGTGACCTCGTCCCATTCGTTGACGGGTTGTTCGAGGACCTTGGCCACATTGACCTTCGCCGCGGCCGGGGCCTGGGCCGCCGTCTCAGGGCCTTTGCCGCATGCGCTGAGCACCACCAGTGCCAACGCGGCAAGGGGATAGCGCAAAGGAGTAAGTGACTGAACCATGGGAAAATCCGCCGATGTTATTGAGATGGGCGGATTCTGTTCTCGGGGGTTCTATTGCACGAATCGAATACGGCGAAGGTAAATATCAGTGGTAATGATATTTCCGGTTACAAAGGCTCTGGGACGGGGTTCGCGTGATAACCGCCCGTGAACCCTTGCCCGCCAAGGACGTGACCTTCTGCAGAGACCCGAAGGACGATCACCAGAGGGACGTCATGGGCGAGGCACTGACAATCGACCGGGCGGCCATGCTGAGTCCTGCCAAGCAAGCGGCGCTCGCGCCGGGGCCCGCGCCCGCCCTGATCGATTGCGTGTGCATGTCGGGGAGCAGTTCGAAGGGTTGGCGCAGCAGCGACACGCCAATGCAATGACCGCTGCTGCGCGGCAGATGAGTCAGCACGGGATCGGCGAGAGTATTCGGTTGCGTCGGTAAGCGAATTGGGGAGCAAACAGGGTTAAAGGCTATCGGGGTCGCCAAAGAACATCTGAATCCGCGACCGCAGCCAACGCTCGCCAGGGTCGTTGTCCTGTGAGCCGCGCCAGGCCATGTGCAGCTCGAAGGTGCGGGATTCGATGGGCACTTCTTCGGCCCGGACGCCACCCGCCGCGGTCAACACTGCAGCGGTGTAGTCGGGCACGGTGGCGACGATGTCTGTGCCCGAGATCAGGGTGGCCAATCCATTGAATTGCGGCACCGCCAACACCACGTGTCGTTTGCGGCCGATCTTCTCCAGATACTCGTCGATGAAACCACCCAAATCGCCTGCGAACGACACCAGGGCATGAGGTCGCGCGCAGAAGTCGTCGAGCGAGATAGGTCCGGGCATGGAATCAGCGCGGAGCAGCTTGGGTTTGCTGCGACGCAGGATCTTGCGTTTGGCATTCGCCGGCAGGTCGTCGGTGTAGCTGACACCGATGGAGATTTCCCCGGACGACAGCAGCGACGGCATGAGGATGTAGTTGGTCCGGCGCACAACGAGCACGATGCCCGGCGCTTCGGAACGCAGGCGTTTGAGCAGCGACGGCAGCAGCGCGAATTCGACGTCGTCGGACAGGCCGATGCGGAACACGGCGGTGCTAGTGGCAGGGTCGAAATCAGCGGCGCGGCTGACGGCGGTGGAAATGGAGTCCAGCGCAGGGGACAACAGACCAAAGATTTCCACGGCCCGCGCGGTGGGCTCCATGCTGCGGCCGGTGCGGACGAACAACGGGTCGTCGAACAGCCCCCGCAGGCGGGACAAGGCGGCACTGATCGCAGGCTGACCGAGAAACAGCTTTTCCGCTGCACGGGTCACGCTGCGTTCGTGCATAAGGGTTTCGAACACGATGAGCAGATTGAGGTCGACGCGACGCAGGTCGTTGCGATTCATGACGGGGGTCTCAGGGACGTTGGTCGATTGTGAACGGCCAGGGGATCTATGCCAGTGTTGAGCTCGGGAACGGATGTTACGGAATGATGCTGATTCTGATCAGGGTTTAATGCGTGCGCAAGCATACAAACGTGTTAGGCATCACGGCCATCGATAATTTGCCCGGAACCTTGGCCAAGGGGGCGAGCCCAAGCGTTAAGTGCATGGGTACGATGAAGGCCCGACGAGGTCGACATTCGCGCCAATGCGGCTGACGTTCATCCGGAAGTCGCGCTTCGGGTTGCAATGTACGGGTGAGAAAAGAACAATGTCCGCCTTGAATACGTGAGCATTCGATGGTTATCTAATGGCCGCCTTTCAACAACAGAATCGATGACAGGCATGTCGACTATTAATAGCCACTGATAGTGTTACCGGCAGCGCCCGGATAGAGTTCATGGCATCAAGGTTCATAAGGCGAGGTTCGAAATGTCCCGCACGATCCGTTTTCATCAGTTTGGCCCGGCCGAGGTGCTCAAGGTAGAAGAGCTGCCCGTCGCGTTGCCTGCTCCCGGCGAGGTGCAGGTGCGCGTCCAGGCAATCGGCGTTACCTGGTACGACGTGCTGTGGCGACAAAATCTTGCTTCCTCTCAGGCGCGGTTGCCTGCCGGTCTGGGTTCCGAAATGGCCGGCGTGATTACCGCCGTCGGCGACGGTGTGGCTGAGTTGAAAGTGGGCGACAAGGTGGCCAGCTTTCCGTCGGCAGACCCGAACGTACACCCGGTATATGGCGAGCTGATTACATTGCCGGCCAATTCCGTTACCCGTTACCCCGATATCCTGACGCCCAACGAGGCGGCCGTGCATTACACGCCGCTGTTGATGGCCTACTTTGCCTTCGTCGATCTGGCTCGTGCCAAATCCGGCCAGACTGCGTTGGTCACCGACGCCAGCCACTGTGCTGGGCCCGCGTTCCTGCAATTGGGCAAGGCATTGGGGATCAAGGTCATTGCCGCGACCAAGACCGAGTCGTGCCGTGAGTACTTGTTGAAGCTGGGTGCGGACAAAGTCGTCAACACCGAAGAGCAGGACCTGCTCATGGCGATCAACAAATACACGGACAACCGTGGCGTCGATATCGTGCTGGACGGTCTGGGCGGTCCGCAGATGTCCATGCTGGGTGACGTGCTGGCCCCCCGCGGCAGCCTGATTCTTTATGGCCTGCAGGGTGGCAATCAAACGCCTTTCCCGGCCTGTGCCGCGTTCCAGAAAAACATTCAGTTCTTTGTGCATTGTGTAGGTAACTTCACCGGCAAGCCTGAATTGGGCATTGCTCAGGATGAGGAGTCCGTCAAACGTGCGCTGCGCGACATCAATCAACTGACCGCTGACCGGGTTCTGGTGCCGCAGATCACCAAGGTCTTTCCTTTCGACCAACTGGTCGAAGCCCACCGTCTGATGGACAGTTGCCCTATCGGCGGGCGTGTAGTCGTTGAAGTCGAACCTGCCTGAGCGCAATTCATCGCGCACAGTGAATGATCGACGCTGTGGCCAAGCGTCGAGGTAGAGGTCTCGGTCGCCGTTTTAAGGCGCCGCTGCGGTTTTACCGGCCATGCTGCATCCGACAAAGCCTTCCTGATGTGATCTGGAAGGCTTTTTTGTTTATAAGCATTATTTAATTGAACGACGTGTTTAGAGCAGGGATGCCGCTGGTTAGAGCCTGTCATTGTTATAAGGTGAACGCTTCATAAACACATACGTGTCAGTGAGTACTGGGCGTTTATATCTGGCCAGTATTCTCACGGGTATCTGTATCTTGTAAATACAAACGAGACATTGATAATAGCGGGGTCACTACAACTCAAGGAATGAGGCATGTCACACTTTTCGATGCGCCGGCTCCAGACTCGACGCCTGATGCTTGTCCAAGCCGATCACGGCCTTTCCGAACCCTATTGTGAAGGGCCTATCGCCCGCCAACCACGCTCATCGCAGAGGCTTGCTGCCCTCTGACGCTGCTGGGTATTCTGTTTTTCATGCTGGTCTGACCTCATGGAAAGTTGTGATGTTATCGCTGGACCGAGTCTTTCAGGTATCGACGTTATGAGTTCCATTCACGAACAGGCCATGAACTATGTTTACCAACAAGTGCTGCAGCGCTTGTTGAGTTATTTCAATCGGGCCGAAAGAACTGCACTGCAATTATTGATACAACGCTTGATCGTGGCCGCCGGCGGGATTGAACAAATTGCCAACTGGCGCGTCCTGGTAGCCTTCAGCGGCGGCAAGGACAGTGCGTATACCTTGGCGATGCTCCGCGCCGCTCAACTGAGTATTGCCGGTCGCTCGCCGGCCACGTTCCAGCTGCGCGTGGCCAACATGCGCCACGCAGGAATGACCTCGGCGGTCATGGACAATATTCACCGGTGTTATTCGGCGCTGTTTTTACATGATGATCCCCGGGTGGAGCTGCTGGTGGTCGATCATCAGTACATCCAGACGTTCGAGCCGGACCTGCCGTTTTCCACCGCCGGACGCGAGCAGAACCGCGCGGACATGTTGCTTGGCGGCCATCTGACGGCAGGCGATGCCCGGACCACCTTCTGTAACGCCTGCTACCTCGCAATGGGCGATTTCCTCGGGCGTGCGGCCAGTTGGGGGGAGGGCGTCAGCGCCGTGATCTGCGGCGAATCCCTCAAGGAGCAAAAGCAGTACGCCACCTGGATCACTCGTCTGGCGCGGCGCAATGGACACACCCTCGAGCATTGGCACACGCTGGGCTTCAGTCGCGCTCTCAGTACCATTGACAGTGTCGGTCGGGTCTATTACCGCGAGCTGTACGGTGAGGAATCGATGCCCACGGACTTCATGCTGCGGCCTCAGGGTTATCCCGACCCGAGCACTGGACCCGCGTTTCTTCCTGTCACCGATCTGATCGGTTTCAGAACCGAAGAACACTGGGCCTTGCTCACGGATTTTCTAGGGTTCCGGTTCGACGACCTGGCGTTCAGTTTCAGCGAATCAGATTGCGCGAATCCATTGCTGATGGCGCACATGCGTGGGCTCATGGCGCAGTTCGTTCAAGGGCGGGACTACGCTGACGGCATCGCCGAATACCTGGAACTCGCCGCCGGACTGATGCGCCGCAGACGCATGCCCAAACGCCTGATCCAGCAGGCGCTGGCTGCTTACGACGATCCGGAAAAAATCGAGGCGAGGCGAGCGCTGGCCAGTGGTTATGCGCAAGAAGCGTTCGGCCTCAATGAGACGCAACTGGTCTGCCTGCTGTTCGCGCCTTTCGTGGATGCAGGGGCGCGGCTGGAAGCGTTTCTGCGCGGCTGCCACCCCGGCATGTTGGTGGCGCAATCCGACTTGCACAAAGCGTTGGCCGGCCAGTCTGCGCCCGACCAAGTGGTTCAATGGCTGGTCGACGTCAGCGGCTTGAGCCTGCAAGGCTTGCAAAACCTCTATGCCCGGTCTCGGGTGGACTTCACCGATGACCGCTCGATCATCGCCCGCGTACGGGCCAGTGACCCGGACAAAGCCTGGGTCATGACCGTCGATCCGGTCACGGGCGAACCGGTGGCGGAGCGGATCTCCGGCCGCTGAGTGCCTGATGGCACGCGGTAAAGCGCCTGTCGGCCGCCGCGTGTGTTTCTTTTCATTGACCCTGCGCCTTGCGCATGGATGGGGTGTGTCCGATGAATAACCACAAAAGCGACTTTGCCTACCAGATGGTCTATCGCTACCTGTCGAAACTGACCCATGAATTGCCAGAAGGGCCTGCCGTCAAGCTGCCGTCCCTGCGCCTGCTGGCCCGACGACTTCGAGTGTCGATTTCTACCGTTCAGAACGCCTATGCATTACTGGAAAAGGAAGGCCGCATCTGCGCGGTGCCCAAATCCGGCTATTACGCACTGCCCCAGCCTTGCAACGATATCCATTGCGAGGGTGTGGACCTGCTGACGCGTTTTCAGGCCGGCACCCGCCGTGCTGACATGTTCGTGTTTGGCGCCGACGAGCCCACGCTGCTGCAATCGCTGGACGCCACGCTGCTGAGTCTGGAACGCGACTTGATGCGTCAGTACCCGAGTCAGTCCGACCCGCGCTATCAGCCCTTCGGCGACATCGAACTGCGCACGGCACTGGCCGCGTATTACACCTCATCTGCCGAACATTGCTGGCACCCGGACAACGTGTTCATCGGTCCGGACAAGACTGGCGTGCTGAGAACCGTGCTCGAGGCCCTGCGACTGCGGGACTGTGCGGTGTTGGTCGAGTCGCCCTGTGGCTGGAACATCCTGCGCACGCTGCAATCCTTCGGCATCCGGGTGATCGAGTTGTGCACGGACGTCGAAGGGCGTATCGACCTGAATGAGCTGGAAGGTCTGCTGCGTCACAGTGATGTGAAAATGGCGCTTCTGTCTTCGCGTATGGACACCGTGCGTGGCCGCATCATGGCGCCCGAGCAACGGCTCCGGGTGGCCGAGGTGTTGAATCGTCAAGGTGTGTGGGTCTTGGAGAACGACAGTCAGGGCGGTCTGTGTTTCGACCCGCAGTTCACGCCGTTGCGGGACTTGATCGATCCCCAACGGTTGTTGATCGTCGGCTCCTTCGACAAGACCATTGGCCTGGAAGCGCCCTTTGGTTACCTGCTGACCCGCCACTCACGGGAACTGTGGCATCAGCAGCTGTTGCTACGTTCGTTCCGCCTGCCGCCGCTCCGGCAGAAGGCCATCGCCCGGCTGTACAGCTCCGGGCAACTGGACAAGCATCTGCACGGGCTGCGCACCTGCCTGCAACAACGGGTCGACCACCTCGCGCTGCTGATCGACGACTTTCTCGGCGACGACGTGACCTTCGAACGGCCTCAGGGCGGCGCGACGATCTGGCTGGAGAGCAAGCACCGGGTGGACATGGGGCGAGTATTCGAGCGTCTGTTGGAACAACGCATCGTCATCGCCCCGGGCGAGCTGTTCAGCGTGCGCGGGCTGCACCAACAGAGCCTGTGTCTGAGCGGCGCGGCGGACTGGAGCCAGAACATCGAGTCGATGCTCGTGCATGTCAGGAATGCGTTGGTGCAGGAGCGTTTGGGGTAGGGCATTCGTAGCGAACATTCAGGGGCGCGGCGTTGCTCTGGTCAAGGACGCCGCCGATCCATTTCCGTTTGCCAGACCCACCGCGCACCTGCTATCTGTATGCCCGTCCAGTATTCAGACTGCCCGTTGCCATCCTCCCGTGACCGCCATCCTCTCCCTCGAACCCGCTGTCGGTGCCGCCCCGGATGCATCGCCGTCCGCGCCTGTGCAGTCGGCGGTCGATCCGCACCACGGCTATGCCATCGCGGTGCGGGCGTTGTGCGAGTTCACGGCCAAGGTCGGGGACCTCGACTTGCGTTTCACCCCGTCGCCCACGGCGCAGGAAGGCATTGCCGGGCATCGCGCGGTGGCGTCTCGCCGCGGCCCGGACTATCAATCCGAAGTTCCTCTGTCCGGTACCTACCACGCTTTGACGGTGCGGGGGCGGGCGGACGGCTACGACGCTGCGCTCAATCAATTGGAAGAAGTGAAGACCTACCGCGGCGATCTCGACAAGATGCCGGCCAACCATCGACAACTGCATTGGGCGCAGGCCAAGGTCTATGGCTGGTTGATCTGTCAGCAGTTGAAGCTGTCCGAGGTGACCATTGCGCTGGTGTATTTCAACATCGTCAACGAGCAGGAAACCCTGATTCGCGAACGGCACAGCGCTGATGAACTTAAGGTCTTCTTCGAGGCGCAGTGTCAGATTTTTCTGCACTGGGCACGGCAGGAAATCACCCATGTTCACGAGCGAAACCAGGCGCTTGCAGCGCTCAAATTCCCCCACGGCGCGTTCCGTGCGGGGCAGCGCGTGCTGGCGGAGTCGGTGTACAAGGCGGTCAGCACCGGGCGCTGCCTGATGGCCCAGGCGCCGACGGGCATCGGCAAGACCATCGGCACGGTGTTCCCGATGCTCAAGGCGGCGCCCACCCAGAAGCTCGACAAGGTGTTTTTTCTCACCGCCAAGACCCCCGGCCGCAAACTGGCGCTGGATGCGCTCAGCGTGATCGGCCGCAGCGCCCCCGAGCTGGATTTGCGAGTGCTGGAAATGGTCGCGCGGGACAAGGCCTGCGAATTCCCGACCAACGCCTGCAATGGCGATTCCTGCCCGCTGGCCAAAGGGTTTTACGATCGGCTGCCTGCCGCGCGCAGCGAAGCCGTTGCCCATCGGTGGCTGGATCAGGCCGGCTTGCGCGACGTGGCCTTGCGGCACGAGGTATGCCCCTATTACTTGAGCCAGGAAATGGCGCGCTGGGCGGACGTGGTCATCGCCGACTACAACTATTATTTCGACCTCAACGCCTTGCTGTTCGGGCTCTGCCAGTTCAACCAGTGGCGCGTCGCGGTGCTGGTGGACGAGGCACATAACATGGTCGAACGCGCGCGGCAGATGTACAGCGCGGGCCTCGACCAATTCGTCTTGAATCAGGTCCGGCAGGGCGCTCCGGAAGCCCTGAAAAAATCCCTGCAGCGGCTCAATCGCGAGTGGAACGCCCTGCACAAGGACCAAGTCGCGCCGTACCAGGCCTATGCCGCCACTCCCGGCAAATTCCTCACCGCGCTCAGCCTGTGCGTCGCCGCGTTCGGCGATTACTTCAATGACCATCCCCACGCGGCCAGCGGCGAATTGCAAAGCTTCTATTTCGAGGCGATTCAGTTCGGGCGGATTGCCGAACTGTTCGGCGAGCATTACCTGTTCGACATCAGCAAGCGCGAAGCGAGGGGCAGTAAGGCACTGTCGAAGCTGACCCTGCGCAACGTCGTCCCGGCCGAATTCATTCGTCCACGGCTGACCGCAGCGCGCAGCACGGTGCTGTTCTCGGCCACGCTCAATCCCCGGCATTTCTACCGCGATCTGTTGGGCTTGCCGGAAACCACGGCGTGGGTCGATGTCGAGTCGCCGTTTCAGCGGGCGCAGCTGGACGTGCACATTGTCAGTCGCATCTCGACCCGCTATACCCACCGCCAGGCATCGCTGGCGCCCATCGTCGGGTTGATGGCCGAGCAGTTTCAAGCCCGCCCCGGCAACTACCTGGCGTTCTTCAGCAGCTTCGATTACCTGCAGCAGGTGGCGGAATTGATGAGCGCCCGCCATCCAGGGATCCCCATGTGGCAGCAGTCCCGGGGCATGGCTGAAGGGGATCGGCAGGCCTTCCTCGACCGCTTCACGCTCGACAGCCAGGGCATCGGCTTCGCGGTGCTGGGCGGGGCCTTCGGTGAGGGGATCGATTTGCCCGGTGCGCGGCTGATCGGCGCGTTCATCGCCACCCTGGGCCTGGCGCAGATCAACCCCATCAATGAACAACTCAAACAGCGCATGAGCCTGCTGTTCGGTGCGGGTTACGATTACACCTACCTCTATCCCGGCGTGCAGAAAGTCGTTCAGGCGGCGGGGCGGGTGATCCGCGGTCAGGAGGATCGCGGGGTGGTGATGCTGATCGACGATCGGTTCGCCGAGCGCAAGATTCAGCAGCTCCTGCCAGCGTGGTGGCAGCTGTAGGAAGACGCCCGCAAATGAGTCAGGTGTTTACGGATCGATAGCCGAGCATGGCGGTCCAACTGCCAGTAAACTGCCGAGTGTCCGGCATTTTTATCTTTTCCGACCCGTCTTTTCTTTTTCTACGATTTTCATCCACGGAGGTTTCCCATGAGCATCAGTCCATTCGCAGGCAAACAGGCGCCTGCGGAATTGCTGGTCGATCTTCCCCGTCTGGTGACGGCGTATTACACCGGTCAGCCGGACGCTTCGGTTCCCACTCAACGCGTGTCCTTCGGCACATCCGGTCACCGAGGCAGCTCGTTCGACCTGAGCTTCAACGAGTGGCACGTTCTGGCCATCAGCCAGGCGATCTGCCTGTATCGTCAGGCCAACGGCATCGACGGTCCGCTGTTCCTCGGCGCTGACACCCACGCGCTGTCCACGCCCGCCGCCGCTTCGGCGCTGGAAGTGCTGGCCGCCAACGGCGTCAATGTGATGATTTCTGAAGGCGACGAGTACACGCCGACCCCCGCGGTCTCCCACGCCATCATTTGCTACAACAAAGGCCGCACATCCGGCCTGGCTGACGGCATCGTGATCACCCCGTCGCACAACCCGCCGGAAAGCGGCGGCTTCAAGTACAACCCCACCAATGGCGGGCCGGCCGATTCGCACATCACCAAGTGGATCGAAACCAAAGCCAACGAACTGCTCGCCGAGAAAATCGTCGGCGTGAGCCGCATGAGTCATGAAAAGGCTCTGCGCGCTGAAAACACGCATCGCCATGACTACGTCAACACCTATGTCGCGGACCTGAAAAACGTCATCGACATGGACGCCATTCGCGGCGCGAATCTGCAACTAGGCGTCGATCCACTGGGTGGCGCCGGCGTGCGTTACTGGTCGGCCATTGGCGAGCATTACGGCCTGAACCTTGAAGTGGTGAATACATTCGTCGACCCGACGTTCCGCTTCATGAGCGTGGACTGGGACGGCAAGATCCGCATGGACCCGTCGTCCAACTTCGCGATGCAGAGCCTCATCGGCCTCAAGGATCGGTTCCAGGTGGCCTTCGCCTGCGACCCGGACCATGATCGCCACGGCATCGTCACCCCCACCGGCGGCCTGCTGGCGCCGAACAATTATCTGGCGGTGTCCATCGATTACCTGTTCCAGAACCGCCCGGAATGGCGCGCCGACGCGGCCGTTGGCAAGACCGTGGTCAGCAGCGGCATGATCGACCGTGTGACGCAGCGCCTGGGTCGCCGCTTGTACGAGGTGCCGGTGGGTTTCAAATTCTTCGCCGAGGGCCTGTACGAAGGCTCGCTGGGTTTTGGTGGCGAGGAGAGTGCTGGGGCCTCGTTCCTGCGCCGCGACGGCAGCGTCTGGACCACCGACAAGGATGGTCTGATCCCGGCGCTGTTGGCGGCCGAAATCCGCGCGCGCGAGGGTCGTGACCCGAGCGAGATGTACAAGGCGCTGACCGATGAGCTGGGCGAGCCGGTGTCCACCCGCGTCGAAGCCAAGGCGAATTTCGAACAGAAAGCGCTGCTGAGCAAACTGTCGCCGGAGCAAGTGACCTCCACCGAGCTGGCCGGAGAAAAGATCGAACAGATTCTCAGCAAGGCGCCAGGCAATGGCCAGGCGATTGGCGGTTTGAAGGTCATGACCGAAAACGGCTGGTTCGCCGCACGGCCGTCCGGCACTGAAGACATCTACAAGATCTACGCCGAGAGCTTCAAGGGGGAGGACCACCTGAAGCGTCTGGTCGCCGAGGCGCAGGTGTTGGTGGATTCGGCGATCGCGCCGAAGTAAGTCCGAATGTCGCCCGGTGGCGGCGCGGTGATGCGTCGCCGTTTCCGTGGAAAACGCCGAAGGTGACAATGGCAGCGAGAGCGGCGTGTCAGAAGAACGCTCGTTCACTGACCTACCGCTTCGCTGCCGTCGTCCCTCCGGCGTCTCCTACAGGATCGGCGAAAGACAACCCAGACTGATAATGCTGTGACAAAAAAACGCCCCGGTTCCTCACGAAACCGGGGCGTTTGCGTTTCAGCGTTTCATCGCGATATCAAGCCACATCCACCAGCACAATTTCGCTGTCTTCAATGGCGGTTACCCGCAACACGCGCTCTTGCTCGACCGCCACGCCATCCCGCGCCTGAGCCCGCAGGCCGTTGACGTCGATGCTGCCGGTGGCGGGCACCAGGTAGGCCCGGCGTCCTTCGTCCAGCGCGTATTCCGCTGTTTCGCCTGCTTTAAGATTGGCGGCGACCAAGCGTGCATTCGCCCGAATCCGCAGCTCGATGTCATCGTCCGCTTTGCCACTGGCCAGCGTCACGAAGCCTTCGCGGTTGCCCTTCGGAAACGGTTTGGCGCCCCAGGACGGTGGCGCACCGACCTCATCCGGCATGATCCAGATCTGGAAAATCCGCGTCTCTTTCGACTCCAGGTTGTACTCGCTGTGGGCCACACCGGTCCCGGCGCTCATCACTTGCACATCGCCCGCTTCAGTACGACCGCGGTTGCCGAGGCTGTCTTCGTGGGTGATCGCGCCTTCACGGACATAGGTGATGATTTCCATGTCGCGGTGCGGGTGGCGTGGGAAGCCCGTCCCGGCCTCGATCACGTCGTCGTTCCACACCCGCAACTGGCCCCAGCTCATGCGCGCCGGATCGTAGTAGTTGGCGAACGAAAAATGATGATGGGCGTTTAGCCAGCCGTGGTCGGCGCCGCCGAGTGATGTGAAGGGTCTCAATTGCAGCATGATCAGTTCCTCAGTTAGCAGGGCCGGGCCGTTGAAGGGGGCACCGCTGTTAGTCGATGGAGTGATGATCCGCCAAATTCATATCGATAAAAAGCGTAAGTTTTGCGTAATAACTATTCAGATATTCGATAGCTCTTCAATGCTGACGCTCGTCTTCTTTGTGCAGTTGATCGGCTAACCCCCTGACCGCAAAGCATTTCGCTGGAGCTTGGAGACGAATGGGGCGACCATAGGCGCCTATTTTCAAACGTTGATAGCCGGAGCCCGCGTGTCGCACGATTTCCCCGCCGAGCCACCCCACGAACTGCCTCCCGACCTGACCACACCCGATCGTCTGCCATTCTTCAAACGCCTGCTGGCGCGCCTGGTTGGCGGGAGCCTGTCGCGTTTGCAGGCACAGCATGTGCCGTCCTGGCGACAAGGACACGCCGATGGCTTTCTCAACGGCCACGCCGAGGGCATGAACGAGGGCTACGCCGAGGGGCATCTGGACGGTATCGAAGAGGGGCGGCGGGTGCTGGTGATTCGTGACACGCGGCCTTTGGAGCATCGCGGGCCGAAAGTCGACGATCACCTATTCGATGACTGGCGCCTGCCGTTGAACGCCGAACTGAAGAAACGTATCAAGGCCGATGTCGCCGAAAAGCTGCCCACGCATGCCCAGCCGACCGCGGCGCAATGGAAAATGATCTTCAGCGACACGCCGTCCACCTACGTCATCGCAGGCGCAGGGGCAGGCAAGTCGACGTCGCTGGTGTTGCGCGTCGTGCTGCTGCACCACTACCTGGGCTTCGAGCTCGATGCGATGACCGTGGTGACTTTCACCCGTGAATCGCGCAAGGACTTCATCAACAAACTCATGGAGGTCATGGCCTTGTGGGGCCATGACCTGTCGTTGCGCGGGGCCCGCGACGTGGTCCGCACCTTTCACTCGCGGATTCTGCCGCTGGTGCGCAGCCTGCCAGGCTTCGAGCAGGTGCAAGCGTTCGAGAACCTCAGCAGCCAAAACACGGACCTGTTCGGCAAACGCCTCGACGACGGCGAGGACAGCAATCCGTTCGACCTGCGCATCAACGACGCGCAACGGCAGCAGATGAACCTGTGCTACCGCGACCTGTACGCCGCCAACCCGCGTTTTCGCGAGGTCATGGCGCCGCTGTACCGGCATTCGTTGCAGCTCAAGGAACTGGATCGCGACCACCCGGACGTGCAGAAACGCATCACGGTCATGGGCCTGTCATCCAAGCGCGATGAAGAACTGTGCGATGTCATCGAAGACCTGTGGATCCGTAAGGGCGCATGGCCGATTCAGGGCGTCGAGCCGATGCGCCAGACGGTGGAAGTCAGCGGTCTGACCTTTCATGTGCACGGCTATGCGGCCGAGCTGGATGCCTGGATCGTGCTGGGGTTCGACCCCAGCGAAGACCAGCATCTGCGTCGGCCTGACGCCAAGCTGCCGGTGTGGGCCGAGTGGGTGATCAAGCGCACGCTGTTTCAGGCGTTCTGCCGCAAGCCGGTGATCTGGCTGGAAAACTACGACGCCGCGCGGGGCATGTTGCAGTCGCTGTCCGGCGCAGCGGTGGCGGGGCCGGGCTTCGAGTACAAGGTCAAGGGAGAACTGAGCGCTGCGCCTTTGCTCGATTGCTTCGTCGCAGCCGCCGGTTTCATCGAGAACCTGGGGCTGGACGTCCCGGACGCCGTCGCCCAGATGCATTTCTCCAGCGACGACCCGGACCGATTCTTCTTCGAGGCCTTGAGCCTGTTCTGGAAAGCCTTTGAGGATCATCTGCTGGAACAGACCCCGCCGGTGATGACCTACAACCGCATGTTTTCGCTGTTTGGCGAAAAGTCCCCCGAGAACCTGACGCTGGTCAGCGACGACGGCCTGCGTCCGCTCTCGCACTTGATGATCGACGAGTTTCAGGACGTCTCGCCGCAGATCGTCTCGTGGATTCGCGCCAGTCTTCGCGAGGTGCGCAGGCGGGGCGTGACGCTGCACAGGGGCCGTGCCGCGCAACGGTCGTCCCTGTTGTGCGTGGGCGACGATTGGCAATCGATTTATGGCTGGCGCGGCAGCTCGCCGAAGTTTTTCATGGAGTTTCCCAAAGAGTTTTCGTCGCCCTCGACCACCAGGGTCATGCTCAGCGACAACTTCCGCAGTCATCAGCACATCATCGATGCCGCCGAGCACATCGTTCGCGCGGCTCCCGCTATCAGTGGCAAGAAGGCCCGGGCGAGCGGGGCGGAACAGGCCTTGTTGCCGGTCACGGTGCTGGACCGCGACGATGATCGGCTCGTCCGGAGCCTGATCGAGCACTACAACGCCGGGGATTCGGTGCTGCTGCTGTACCGGAAGGGCAGCGAGCGGGCGAAATTGCCTGAAGCGTTGCAAACGTTGGCCAATGCCGATTACGCGCTACCGCCCCATGAACGGCGCCTCAAGCAGCTCACCTACCACAGCGCCAAGGGCTTGCAGGCGGACGCGGTGTTTCTGCTCGGCGATTGTCAGCACTTGACCCAGTCGCCCTACAAGAATCAGGTGTATCAGTTGGCCGGGTTGGGCCGCGAAGGCGATCTGGACGCGTTCGATAACGCCCAGAAAGACGAGGTCCTGCGCCTGGCCTACGTGGCAATCACCCGGGCGGTGCGGCATTGCTATTGGTTCATCGACGCCACGGGGAACGATGAGACAGGCACCTCAAGCGCCTCGTCCCGGGTGGCCGGGGACAAAACGTTCTTCGACGATCAGCGCGGGGAGGTCAATGTCGACGCGCAGTTGTGAGTGATACCCGCCCCCCGTGGGAGCCGGCTTGCTGGCGAATGCGGAGGGCCTGTCAACTCATGCGTATCTGAACCAACGCTTTCGCCAGCACGCGGACTTCCGGTTGGTCATGACAGCTAGCGGCCGGGATTAAGCCTGATGCAAATAAAGCGTCTGCTGCGGCACGAAGGTTTCCAGCTCGAGTTCGATCGCTTCGATGATGCGCTCCACGTCCATGGCATTCATCACCGTTGCACAGGGGATCCCAGCAATCGCGATCACTGTTTCGCCACTGGCGCGGTCGAACAGGCGGGCGACCATGCTACTGGGCGCGTCCATGGTGGCCTCGAAGCCGACGGGATGGAAATGCCAGCGCATCAGCTGACAGGCGTTGGGGAACGTGACTTTATTCATGGGGCCCACCTCGTTCAATCGAGCAATGCCAAAGCTCCGCAGGGCAGGGAATTAAGTGTCTGGCATCCGGCTTCGGAGTCGTTACGGCGCGTGTGCTCATGCACAGCACCGCTTTGTTGTGCTCTGCGTCCGTCGAAGCCGGATTCGCAGATTGGAAGTCAGGTAAAGGTAGCACCGAGTTCTTACAGTGATGAGAAAAAAATCCTACATCGCCGTTATTTTGCGCGTTCGCAGACGCATCATATCCCTTTATAACTTGCTGTTATTTTTAAGCTCTCGTTATAAGTTTTTAGAAATAAGGCCTATTGCCATGTACTGTTAACGCTCATTTGGAGCTTTAATATGTTCAACGTGTCATTTTTATAACGTCAAACTATTAACCTATTGCCAGTATTACTGAGCCTGACAGCGACCGTCAGTTATTACAGCCGCTTAACTCAGTACCTTTGGATCCTGAAAAGCAGCAGGGCTAAAAAATATTTCCAAGAGTCCTGAATAAAAGTTCAAGTGCGGCCGATAGAAGATCAGGGGCTTAAAAATATTAAAAGAGCATTCGTTCATCACTGTCTGTTGCCATGGCGGTCATGGATCGAATGCCAGATCGTGGCAGGGATGCACTTCGTCGCACTTTATAGAGAGACATCCCATGTCCATAAGAAGCATGAACATCGCGCCACGCGCATTTTTGGGGTTCGCCTTCATCGCGGTTCTGGTGATCGGTCTGGGCTTTTTCTCCCTCAACCGCATGGCCGTGATCCGGCAAGCGACGATAGACATGGAGTCTAACCAACTGCCAAGCGTGGGTTATCTGGGCAACATGCTGGAAAACACCCTGCGTTTGCGAATCACCTCGTTCCGCACGCTGGTCAATCGCGAGCCAGCGGCCTTGCGTGAAACCGATGGCCGCATTGCCGAACTGATCGGCAAGTTGCAGGACGCGAAGAAGAACTACGCGGCGTTGCCGGCCGAAGGCGAAGAGTTGTCAGTGTTTCATCAATTCGAGGCAACGCTGACAACTTTCCTGGACGTGCAAAGCCAAGTGCTAGAGCTCTCGCGTCAGGAAAAGATCGATGACATGCGCAACTTGATCAACACGCGCATGAAAGACGCCACTGATCTGATGGGCACGCAGATCAACCAACTTATCGCCATCAATAAAGCCGGCGCCACGGCGGCGGCAGTGGTCTCCAAAGAGCAATATGACGGTGCCAATGTCGGGGTTATCTCGGTATCGGTCGTGGCAGTATTGCTGACCGTTTTATTGGCATGGTTGCTGACTAAAAGTATCGTTAATCCGCTGTCCAGAGCGGTTCGTGTGGCAGAAGAGATCGCCGGTGGGGATCTCACCCGACCGATCGAGATCGACGGCAAGGATGAAGCGACGCAATTGTTGAAGTCGTTGGCGGCCATGCAGCAGCACCTGCGCAAAACCATCGAGCTGATCTCGGGTTCGGCCACGCAGTTAGCGTCCGCCGCCGAAGAGTTGAGCGCGGTGACCGAGGAATCCTCACGGGGTCTGCAACAGCAGAACAATGAGATTGAGCAGGCCGCCACGGCGGTGAACGAGATGACGGCAGCGGTGGAGGAAGTGGCGCGCAACGCGGTGTCCACCTCGGAAGCCTCACAGCAGTCCAACCAGACGGCGCTTCAGGGCCGTGATCGGGTGGTCGAAACAGTCAAGTCGATTCAGGACATGACCCAGCAGATCCAAGCCACCACCGGTCTGGTCGAAGGGCTGGCGGAGCAGGGCCGCGACATCGGCAAGGTACTGGACGTGATCCGCTCCATTGCGGAACAGACCAACCTGCTGGCGCTCAACGCGGCCATCGAGGCGGCGCGAGCCGGGGAGGCAGGACGCGGGTTCGCGGTGGTGGCAGACGAAGTGCGCGCACTGGCCCATCGAACCGCGCAATCGACCACGGAAATCGAGCAGATGGTGGCCGGTATTCAATCCCGCACCGGCGACGCGGTGCAGTCGATGTCGCGCAACACCGACAGCACCCGCAGCACCTTGAGTCTCGCCAGTGCGGCAGGGGACGCGCTGGAGCTCATTACCGAGGCCATCGCCCAGATCAACGAACGCAATCTGGTGATCGCCAGCGCGTCGGAAGAACAGGCGCAGGTGTCCCGGGAAGTGGACCGCAACCTCGTCAACATCCGTGACCTGGCGGCTCAAACCGCAGCAGGTGCGAATCAGACCAGCGCGGCCAGTCACGAACTGTCGCGTCTGGCGGTGGATTTGAAAGCGATGGTGACGCGGTTTGTGATCTGACGCAGCATTCTGTGGGAGATTCTATGGCTGCGGGCAAACCGCATTCGCCAGCAAGCCGGCTCCCACAGGGGTCATGCATAGGTCATAAAACCTGCGACCGACATCGTATCCACGGGAGCCGGCTTGCTGGCGAAGGCGGTGGGTCAGTGATACCTGAATGACTTGACACTCCGCGTTCTCCCGACCACGGCCCTCATCAGGATGGCCCCCAAAGGGGTGATGCATAGGTCATAAAATCTGCGACCGACATCGTATCCGTGGGAGCCGGCTTGCTGGCGAAGGCGGTATCGCAGATACCCAGTCAGGTGACTGACATACCGCTTTCGCCAGCACGCCAGCTCCCACGAGGTTGCGATGCGGTTATGGATGCGCAGCCGCACGACGAACCGTGGTCTCATCGTGCACGGGCTTTACCGTCGTATCCGGCCTCAGCAGCAAGGTCAGCACCACCGACACCAGCAACGCGCCGCTCATGAACAGATACGAAGCACTCAGCGTACCGGTCACGCCGTTCAGATAGCCGACCAGATACGAACCCGCAAATGACCCGAGTGCGCCAAGGCTGTTGATCAGTGCCATGGCGCCGCCCGCAACGTTGGCCGGGAGAATCTCCGGAACGATGGCGAAAAACGGGCCGTAAGGCGCGTACATGCAGGCCCCGGCAATCACCAGCAGCGAGTACGACCACCAGAAATGCTCGGTGCCCAGCGCATAGGAGCCATAGAACGCCACCGCGGCCAGCAGCAGCGGCGGCCAGACGAACAGCTTGCGTTTCTGAGTCTTGTCCGAGGCCCACGAGACCACGACCATGCCGATCACAGCGGCCAGATAGGGCAGGGCCGAGAGCCAACCGGCCTCGACCATGTCCATCTGCATGCCTTTCTTGATGATGGTCGGCAGCCACAACACGAAGCCATACACGCCGATGCTCCAGCAGAAGTATTGCGCGGCCAGCAGCAACACTTTGGGCGAGCGGAAGGCTTCGGCGTAATTCTTGACAGGCTTGATGCCGACTTGCTCGGCATCGAGCCGCGCTTGCAGTTCGGTCTTTTCCTCAGCGGTCAGCCACTGGGCCTGGGCCGGACGTTCGTCCACCAGGCGCCACCAGATGAAAGCCCAGATCACCGCAGGCAGGCCTTCGACGATGAACATCCAGCGCCAGCTGAAGTGCGCGACCAGATAGCCCGACACCACCGACATCCACAGCATGGTCACCGGGTTGCCGAGGATCAGCACGGTGTTGGCCCGTGAACGCTCCGCCTTGGTGAACCAGTAGCAGAGGTACACCAGCATCGCCGGCATGACCGCGGCTTCCACCACGCCGAGCATGAAGCGAATCCCGATCAGCATGTAGGCGTTGGAGACGATACCGGTCAGGGTTGCCAGGCCGCCCCAGAGGATCAGGCTGACGAAGATCAGCTTTTTCACGCTCTTCTTCTGCGCGTAGATCGCCCCCGGCACTTGAAAGAAGAAGTAACCGAGGAAGAACAGCGCCCCCAGCAACGATGACATGCCGGGGGTGATGTGCAGGTCTTCGGCCATGCCCGAGGCGGCGGCGAAACCGTAATTGGCGCGGTCGAGATAGGCCAGGCTGTAAGTGATGAACACGATCGGCATGATCAGCAGCCAACGGCGTTTGAGGCCTGCGTGTTTCACGGTGTCGAGTAGCTTTTCCATGTCGGGCTCCCTGAGGATATTGTTCTTGTCGCAGCAGGTGATGGGACGGCGGTGCAGATTGGATCAGTGGTTCAGATCAGGCGGTTTCTCGCCGTGGGGGCAGTGCGGCGTGGGCGGCTTGCAGCGCCGCGCGGTCCGGCAGGCCTTCCATGTCACCTCGGCTCTGCACCGCTTGAGCGCCGATCCAGTTGCCCCGGGCCGTGGCTTGGGTGAAGTCGAGGTTTTCCAGCAACGCGCTGATCACGCCGACCGCAAAGCCATCGCCAGCACCGACCGTGTCGATCACCCGCGCCACCGGGACGCCGGGCACAAAGGCTTCATTCAACTGTGTGCGGTAATACGCGCCTTTGGCACCGAGTTTGATCACCACCGCCTCCACGCCCTTGTCGAGGTAGAACTGCGCGATGTCTGCCGGGGTGTCGTGGCCGGTCAGCAATTCGCCCTCGGCCATGCCCGGCATGACCCAGTGAGCGAGGCTGGCGAGGTGGTTGACTTCACGAATCATCTCGGCCTGACTCGACCAGAGCGAGGGCCGGAGGTTAGGGTCGAACGACACGCTGCGCCCCGCGCCACGCATCTGGATCATCAGTGTGCGAGAGAGTTCGCGGCAGCTGTCGGACAACGCCGCCGGAATGCCAGTGACGTGCAAATGCCGCGCGCTGAGCAATTCGGGGGCGATATCGCTGACGGACAGATGACTGGCCGCCGAACCGCGCCTGAAATACTCGACCACCGGGTCGGCACCGTCCTGCTCCAGCGACTTGAACTGAAAGCCGGTGGGGTGCGCCGCGTCGACAGCGACGTAGCGGCAATCGACGCCCTCCTGGCGCAGACTTTCAGTCACGAAGCGGCCCATCGAGTCGTTGCCTACACGGCTCAGCCACGCCACGTTGAAGCCCAGCCGCGACAGGCCGATGGCGACGTTGCTGTCGGCGCCCGCGATGCGTTTTTCGAAGTGGCGAACGGCGGCAAGATCGCCAGCCTGCTCGGCCACCAGCATGGTCATGGTTTCGCCGAAGGAGAGGATGTCGATCTCAGACATGGCTCAGGGCCTCCGCCGAAAGGTTCACGTGCTGCTGGCCCAGTCGGGCAAGGGCCTCAACATGGGTGCGGGTGACGGCCAGCAGATCGTCGCCTCGCAGCGGGAATTCGATGGCCCGTGGCAGCCCCACCGGCATGTGCGTGAGCATCTGCTCCCAAAGGTGTAGGTCAGCCTGGCGCGGCGGCACGGCGACCAGCTTGCCCGCCGCGTTGCGGGACACCGCCTTGCAGTGCACGTATTCGACGTAGCGCCCCAGTTTCCGGGCGGCAGCGGTGGCCGATTGCCCCTGCCATAGCCAGTTGCCGATGTCGAAGGTCATGCCGATGGGCATTTGCAGCGCGTCGATCCGGGCAAAGAACTGGACGAGGGGTTCCAGGCGGCCGCCTTGCGGGGTCTGGTCGTTTTCCACCAGCAGGTGCACGTCGTAACGCGCCAGACGCTCGGCCAGTGCCGCCACGTCGCTGTCTTCAGTCAGATGGCCCAATGAGACTTTCAGCCATGGCGCGCCGCAAGCCGTCGCCCGCAGCAAGGTCGGCTCTAGCTCTGGGTTGGGCGCATTTTGGCCTTCGAGCCACACTTCCAGCGGCGCCGAATACAGGCATTCCAGCCCTTGGGAGCGAATGGCTTCGCCGAGGGCCGCGAGGTCTTCTCGGCCTGTGAACAGCTCTTCACGCAGTTCAATGCGAGTGACGCCAGCCTCGACCAGGAGGGGGATAAAACTGGCCTGGCCTCGTTCGCGAACGAGATCGGCACCAAAGGCGCCCAGGCTGATGGCAACGGGGAATCGGTTCATTATTGTTGTCCTCTGAAACCGGTTTCATTTTTGTTCGAGCAAAGGTATTGGCAGAAGTTCTTCAAACAGACAGGCGGCAGGTCTGCCTTGTCGAAAATGGACGTCAGGATCGCGGGCGGGTCGACCCGCGCACGATCAACTGAGCCGGAAAATCATACAGCCGTGCTGGCTGCTGGTCGCCGCGCAGGCGATTGAGCAGGCACTCGAACGCCGTGACGCCAATGTCGTGGGTCGGTTGGGCGAGGGCGGTGATACCGCTGCCGACCAACGGGTACCAATCCAGTTCGTCGAGGGCGATCAAACCTATGTCGTCGAACAGGTGGCAGCCCAGTTCGTGCAGCTGACGGGTCGTGGCGAGAGTCGCCACGCCATTGCCAGTGAACAGCGCTTTCGGGCCATGACCCTGATCGTCGAGAAAAGCGCGCAGGTGATCGCGCAGGGCCGGGCCGGTTTCACAGACCTGGCCACGGAAGCTGCTGCGTTGGGCAAGACTTGTCTTGAACGCATCGACTCGTTCGACCCGCGAACTGGTGCCGTCCTGGGGTTCGGTGACCATCAGAATGTCGCGATAACCGGCTGTCTGCAGGTGATCCAGCGCCTGGCGTACCGCATCGACGTTATTCAGACCAACCAGATCGCTCGGCAGTTGATCGACCTTGCGGTCCACCAGCACCATCGGCAATTCAGTGTGCAGTGCACGCAATTCTTCAAGGTGATGGCCGAGTGTGTTCACGATCAGGCCTTCGATGTTGTACGAACGCAGGGCGGCAAGGTGCAGGCGTTCCTGTTCGTCGTCGCGGTCGGTGTTGCACACCACCAGGCTATAGCCGTGCTTGCGGCAAGCGGTTTCGACGCCGTGCATGACGGCAATGGAATAGGGGTTGCGAATGTCAGCCACCAGCATGCCGATCAGGCGTGTGCGGCCGCGTTTCAAGCCGCGGGCCATCTGGTTGGGGCGGTAACCGAGGGTGTCGATGGCGTGTTGAATGCGCCGGGCGATGGCCTCGGACAGCAACTGCCGATCATCGCCGATGAAGCGCGAGACGCTGGCTTTGGAGACGCCGGCCATGTCGGCCACGTCATTCATAGTGACGCGGGCACGCGTCGGTGTCGGAATACTGTTCACGGCCTGACCCTTATTGGATTTATCAGCAGGCATTTATAACGAGCGTGCGATGCTCTGAAACCGGTTTCAGGAAACACCAAAGTGGGGGGCGTCGTCAACTCGGGATCGGATAAAAGGTGGTGCTTGGGGTTCTTGGTGTTTCGATGGCGCTTCGTACATCGCCATCGCGAGCAAGCTCACTCCTACAATAAACAAGCGTTCCTCTGTAGGAGTGAGCCAACTGT
>NZ_DDHJ01000014.1 GCF_002338065.1 Pseudomonas sp. UBA1879
CCCCCCCTGCGGCCTCCCCTATCAATCCACCGACGATGGCGTGCACCGCGGCCTTGGTCGCTAAACCACTGCCATTCAACGCATTGCCGGCGTTTTCGTAGAGGTAGCCACTCACCACGTTAGCAGCCATCATTACCGCTGCCTCAGTCAAGTTATCTTTGAACTTGCCCCCCTGTAGGACGCTTTTGAGCGCTGAGTTGACCGCCAGTTGTAGTCCTATACTGTAGTTACCGACACCACCGCTAACACCGGCGATCGCATAGCGTTTGAGGCTATCGCTGGACGTGACATCTTTAGCGACAGCCCCTAAATTCCCACGATTATTGATAGTGCTGGTAGCAGCGTTGCTAATTACAGATGCAGCGACCGAGTCGGCGGCAACACCGCCAGCGCTGTTCGCGGCGACTCCGGCGAGAGAGCTACCTGCTCCCCATGTCAGATAAGTAACGACGATCGCAATTGCCAACATCGCACCTTGACCGAGTCCAGAGTTGCTGTATTTATAAGAGTCGTGAAACTCCTTGACCTGCCGCCAATCAACGTCCCCCCGCTTCTCAGCCTCTTTCAACCAGCCAAGATTAGGATCCGCCTTGACCATCGCATCGATGGCTTGACTGACGCTCTGCTGATTCACCTGCTTCACGTCGATGTGCAAGCCATCCACAGCGTTGATCGCCAGGTTGCCTTTAGCGAGCAGTTCGCTCTGGCGCAGCGTTTCGTCGGTATTGCCTTTGCCCGACATCGAGTTCCACGACAGGCTGAAATTGCTCTTCTGATGACTCTCCTGATGCAGGTCTTTCACGCCTTCGAACGTGATCGCGCCGCCGCTGTCGATGAGCAGGTCGTTGCCGCTGTCGAGCTTGGCGATTTCGTAGCGTTGGTTGCCCCCGCTGACCAGCAGCAGGTCACCGCCCGTGGTGATTTCGCTACCAATATGGGTGATTTGGGTTTCTTCATCACGTTTGTTTTTTTTGGCGCCGAAGGAGCCTTTGCTTTTTTTGTCGTAAAGCGAGTAGTCGCTGTCTTGCGCGGCGAGGATGTCGAGTCTGTCGCCTGCGACCAGATAAGCCTCGTCGCCGGCGGTGATGCGGCTGGAGATGACGGCAAGGTTCTTGCCGGCGTTGATGGCGACGCTGCTGCCGGCCATGATGTCCGTGGATACCTGGCTGACGTGGTCTTCCTTAACCGTCAGTTTCTTGCTCTTGGACAGGTAGTGATCTTCGTCGGCCGCCGAGCTTATGTTGATGTTTTGGGTCGCGGCCAAGGCGATGTCGCGCCTGGCATCGATCTGGCTGGCGATTGCGTTGATGTCGCGCCCCGCCTGTACGGAAAGATTGCGGCCAGCGCTGACGGTCGAGCCGATCTGAGTGATGTCGCCGCGCGTATGTTTGCTGTCGAGAATCAGGCTGTCGATGGCTTGGGTGGAGGCGATGTTGACGTCGCGGCCTGCGTTGAGGGTCAGGTCGCGACCGGCCTGCAAAACGCTGCCGATGTTGTTGATATCGCGACCTGCGGAGATGCTCAGGTTGTTAACAGCTTCTATGCGGGCAGCGTTGTCGACGTAGTCCTGATGGCGTTGTCCGCGTGCATCGCTGTCGAGGGAGGTGATCGTGCGTTCGTTGATCACGTTGCCGCCGATGGCTGTCATGGTCATGTCACGACCGGCGATGATGCCGCCCGCCTTGTTGACAATGTCGTTGCCCGCCAGCAGGTCCAGGCGGTTGCCCGCTTGAATCAGTCCGCTGTTGACCAGATCCTGGCCCGCAGTGGCCGAGAGATTGTGGGTGGATTTGAGGGTGCCGACGTTGTCGAGGTTTTGACCGGCAATCAGGGAGACGTCCCTGCCTGCGATCAGCGCGCCGTTAGGTGCAAGACGGTTGTCGGCCTGAGCCAGATAGAGCACCGGCACCAGCACCTTCTCGCCATTCACTTCACGCTCTTCGAGCCAGACGATGTCGTGAGTCAGCGCAGCGACCTGCTGGGGCGTCAACGACACGCCGACGGCGAGGTTGAGCGCGTCCTTGCTGGCGATGGCGTTGTTCATCAGGTACTTGAACTGATCCTGATTGGAGGTCTGGCCATCGATGAAGGCCTGACCGGTGCGGGCAATGACCGCTTGCTGCACCAGACGCTGTTCGTAAAAACCATCGCCCAGGCGTTTGGTACTGGCATCCGGATCGTAGCCAAGGGCTCCAAGCAGGTAGTCCGAGCTCATGAATTGCTTGAGGTCGGTGAGCACGGGGTTGGTTTCGATCAGGTATTTGTGGGCGTTCGGCGTAGCTATGCTGACCGGCAGCCCCTGCACCTTCCCGATGTTCTGGATGGCCGTGGTCTGTTCCGAAGGCAGGGTCGCAGCCAGTGGTTGGCCTGCGGTAACGCCGACCACTTTGTCGACGCTGACCACGCTCGTGACATCGCCTCGGTACAGGGGAACGAAGAGACCGCCGTTGCCCGCATCCACAGGTGCCGCGGTATTCAGCGATTTAGCGTTGCTGTCGATAGCCGAGCGTTCCCGGCCCGTGACGGTGAGTTGACGTGTTTCAGTCGTAATCGGGCCCAGGGCGGCGATTCGGATGTCGCTAACTTGAGTGACGGGGGCCGCCTGATCACGCTGCGTTGCTACGATACTGGCGCCTGTGATGGACCAGTTTTGCGGCGCTGGGCTTTTATCGGTGGACGTGACAGCGCTGCCACCTTGAGCGCTCAAGCGAAACAAACCGTTCTGACCGGTCGGGAGGCTGAAGCCAGGCAACGCTGTAGGGTCGATCTGCTGCTGAGCGAGGTCAGGGGGCAACTGCGCGCTTAGGCGAACGACAACGGTTTTGCCGGTTCCATTGGCTCGCGTGTCAGCCACTTTGCTAGCGCCGCCAGCAGACGCGTAGTCTTGATGAATGACGCTATTCTGCAGGTCTTGGATGGCTGCGATGGAAACGTTGCCGCCTGCTTGAATGACGGCGCTGCGGCCAGCATTGCCCGAGCCATCCTTGGCAACTTCCATGGTGCTGACCAATGTCAGGTCGCCGAGTGCGGCGGGCAATTGCACCAGGTTCGCCGGGTCATATTGCGAGACGGGCTGGGAGCCGTATGCGTACCCGGAAAGCGTGAGGTTGGTGACATTGGCTTTGGTCACGTCGTCGTTGACCGAGGTCACCTTGATCAGCCCACCATCATGACCCGGCTCGCGGGCGGTGGAATACGAAACGACACCTAGCCGGAGTTCACCGTCGGGTGCAACGTAGTAGTTCTTCGGAAAGTCGGGATTATTACGCTGGTTGTACTCAACGATTAAGGGCATGAAACGCTTGACGGTACCGTCTGTTGCTCCGCCTTGAAAATACGTACGCGTACGCTCGATTGTCCCGCTCACCGCCCCGATGTTCTTGAAATTGTCTGCCTGAATGGAAATGTTCCCGCTGGCACTCACGGTACTTTTGCTGTTTAGAAACCTGCCGCCGGTGAACGTGAAGTCGCTCCCTGCCGTTAACAATGCGGAGGCGCTGGTGTCGTTGTCCTCGCCTGCGTTGTAGGTTTCGCGCGCCACGTAATTCAACGAATAGTGATCGCCCGTGCAGTCCAGGCACTGCACGGCAATCAGACCCTTGACCAGCGTGCGGCCTACCGCGAAGCCCTGTGCCCCGTCGGAACCTTCGGTACGGTTTTCGAACGTGGTGGCATTCATGGCGAACCTGCCACCGCTTTCCATTGAGCCGGATACGTTCGAAACCTGATGGGCGCGAGCGATGCCATACCCGCCGATGGTGAGATCGCGAAGGCTGTAGAAATCACCTTTCAGGTTGCTCAACGAAGCGGTGTTGAGTTGCATGTCAGCGCCGCTGAAGATCAGGCCCTGAGCATTGGTCATGGAGGGTGTGCTGAGGGTCAGCGACTGGGCAGCCCCAAAGGTTCCGTAGTTGCCGACGCTCCCGGCAGTGACGAACAAGTCGGTACTCGACGTCACCCGACCATAGTGGGTGAGCGCACCAGCGACGTTGATGTCGGTACGCCCGCCACCCGCAATGCTGCCAACGCTGCCGAGCGAAAGCTGACCGGCACTGAGCCCAAGATTGCCAAGACTGCTCAGGCGCCCATTACCCGAATACTGCCCGCCCAGCGACAGACTTAACGTCCCGTCACTGGCAATCAATCCATCATTCGTCCAGTTGCCGCCCGTGCCCACGAACGCGTCCGAGGCCAGCAATTGCCCAGCGGAAGTCTGAGTGAAGTTGTTGACGTTGACGTTCAACGTCCCGGCTTGCAAAACGCTGCTGTTCGTCCAGCTGTCGGCATTCAGATTCAGAACGCCTCGGGTGATCAGACTGCCACCCGCGTTCATTACGTCGTTGGTCGCGACGCCAAATGTGCCGCCGCCAACGTGCAGGATATTACCGCCGCCGTTGAGCAAACCGCCGACGCCCAGTGCGAGATCGGTGTTCGCGGTTTCAAGCGTGCCGTTGCGGTTGTCGAGCAGACCGCCAATCTGAAAACGTGTCACGCCACTCGTGCCCAGTGCACGCAGCCTGCCGCTCTGGTTGTCGAGACTGGCGGCAGTGATCGTGAGCATGCTGTCGCTTTCGATGATCCCCAGCCGGTTATTCAATGCGCCAGTCAGGTTCAGGTCGATGCGCTGGCCGGCGATCTGGCCGTCGTTATCGCCGCTGTTGTCGAAATCGTTGCCGGTGACGCTGATTCGTTGCTTGGCGTAGAGGCCGCCGTTGCGGTTGTCGAAGTTACCGTTGCCGGTGTTGATCAGCGTATCGCCGGATCGCGCGGAGATGCGACCTCCATAGTTGTCGATGCCCGCCAGCGCACGCATATCTAGGTTTTGCGCTTGAACGACGCCTCCTGTGCGATTGACGTCATTCCCGTTTCGCATGATGCCGTCGATGCGTGCAGTGAGTGCGTTGCGCAGGCTGGACAGCACGCCGCCTCGGTTATCGAAAGTATTGGCGGTGGCATTCAGGCTGCCATCCTGAGCGATAATCTTGCCGCTCTGGTTGTCGATGTTGCCTGTGACGAGTACATCCATCGCAGCCTGGCTTTGCAGCGTACCCTGACCGTTTTTCAGGCTTGCGGCCTGAAGCGTGAGCCCGGCGTTCTTGCTGTAGATCAAGCCGTCATCGCTGTTCTGGATAAGTCCGTTTGCGTTGATCCGCAATGAGTCGTTGGCAGCGACGGTGCCGCGATTGCGGTTATCGAGACTGCCGGTGGTGAGCGTCAGCGCTCGTTGGCTGACGAGTTGGCCGCCGCCGTTGTCGATCTGTACACCGCGGGCGATCAGCAGGTCACCGGCACTTGCGAGTTTGCCGTTGATGTTGGTCAAACTGCCGAGCAGGTCAAGGGTGATCGAGGCGTTGCCCGTGATGTTGCCTGCGCTGTTGTCTAGATCGGTGCCGGTAAAGCTAAGCGCCTGCTGCGCGGTGATCGTGCCCGACGCGTTGCCGAGCCTCGCAATGTTGATCGTCAAGGTTGTGCCGCTGTCGATCAGGCCGCTCTGACTATTGTCCAGCAGGCCGCTGATGTTATAGGCCTGCCCTGCTCCACTGGAAAGAATTCCGCCCCGGTTATCCAGGCTCGCTGCGGTCACGCTCAGCGCATTCTGGCTGACGAGCGCACCATTGGTGCCGTTGAGCAAGGCACCTGTGAAGCTGGCACCCACGTCACCGTTGCGGCTGGACAGCGTGCCGCTGTTTCGGTTGTCGAGGCTGCCACCACTGACGCTCAATCCTTCCCAGCCGGAGAGCAGGCCCCCCTGGTTAAGCAGGGAATCCGCATTGAGCGTCAGCACTTGGCTGCTGATCAGCTTGCCGCTGCCGTTATCGAGCATGCGCGCGCCGAGGGTGAAACTCTGGCTACTGGAGATTTCGCCGGACTGGTTATTCACGTCGCGCAACGGACCCAGCGTGAGCAGTCCTTTGGCACGGATCAACCCTTGTTGGTTGCTCAGGTCACCGCCGTTGAGGTTCAAGGCGACCGCGTCGTATCCCAACAAACGTCCACCATTCTGCAGCAGGCTGTCGAGGGAAAGAGCCATCGTGCCCTTGGCGGACAGCTCGCCTGCGTCGCTGGAGTTGAGCGACACAGCGGACAACTCCAGCGTGCCTTGACTATTGATCAGACCGCTTGCACGGTTGTCGATTTCACCTGCGCGCAGCACCAATGCAGAACCACCGAGCATCAGGCCGCCGCGGTTGTCGAGATTGACCGAGGAGACCTTGAGACGATTGGCCGCGTTGATCAAACCCTCGTTTTTATTGGTTAGCAGACCGGTGACGTCGAGCGTCAGGTCGGCGCGACTGGCCAGGCTGCCGCCGCCGTTGTCCAGCGATCCAGCCCGGGTGTCGAGACTGGCGGCGGCGATCATGCCTTTGACGTTGGTCAGCGCCCGCGTAACGCGCACCACCAGCGCTTGATCGCCCAGCAGCTTGCCACTGTTGTTATCGAAGTTTTCCGCATTAAACTCGAAGCCTTGCAGGCTGGAGATTTCACCATTGCGGTTGTCGACTCCCGCAAGATTTTTCAGTAACAAGGCGCCGGGCGCATTGATCAAACCACCTTGGTTATTAAGCTGACCATGATTGAGGTCCAGGGTCAGGCTCGTGTTGCTGAACAACGTCCCGCCTTGTTGATCGAGCCCGCTGACGCTGGCTATCAATGCCCGATTACTGCCAATACTTCCGCCACCGGCATTGGTGAGTTGCGCAGCGCTCAGCACGAGGGTATCGGCGCTGCTGACACTGCCGTTGTGACTATTGTCGAAATCCCCGGTGTGAATCGACCCCGGGCCTTTGCTGCTGATGTTGCCGTTGAATGAGTTATCGAGGCTGGCGCTGGTGACGTCCAGGCTGCCATCGGTGACTAGTTTTCCGCTTTGATTGCTGACCGCCCCGGCGCTCTGAACCCTCAATGGGCCTGCGCTGGAAAGGCTGCCGCCGTTGTTGCTCAGCGAGGCTGCACTAACGTTGAGCGCGCCCTCACTGCTGAGTCCGCCAAGGTCGTTCAGCAAGTCGCTGCGCAAGTCCAGATCAGCACTCTGCTGACTGAGAAGGCTGCCGCCGCCGTTGTCCAGCGTTGCACCGGTCAGGATCAGTCCGGTGTTGCCAGAGAGCATGCCGCCGTTACGGTTAACCGAATGATCGACCGTCAACGTCAGAGCTTTCTGACTGACGATCCGACCTGAATCGCTGTTGTCCAGGTGTTGTCCGACGAAGGCAATGCCAGCCTGGCTGGACACTTCCCCGCTTCGGTTATCAACATTGCCGACGTTCAGCGTGAGTGGACCGTTGGCACTTACCAGACCCTTCAGACGGTTGTAGAGGCTCGCGCCCGTGAGGTCCAGGCTGCCCAACGCAGTGAGGTAGCCGCCCTGTTGTTGCAGGTTGCCAATGCGGGCAGTCAGGTCTTGCTTGCTGGCGATCTGTCCGCTGCCGTTATCGACGCTTGCCGCGTTGAGCACCACATTGCCGTCGGCGATCAGCGCACCGTCGCGGTTGATCAGATTGCTATCGACATCAAGGTTCAGTACACCACGGCTGCTCAACAGGCCTTCGGCGTTATTCAGGCTGCCTGCCTTCGCATGGAGCGTCGCGGCGGATATAGCGCCTTTGACGTTCGCCAACGCTTGCGCTACACGTACGATCAACGCCTGATCGCTCAGCAGTTTGCCGTTGGCGTTGTCGAGGGTATCCGCGCTGAATTCAAATCCCAGTCCGCTGGAGATCTCCCCACTCTGGTTATTGACGACCTTGAGATTCTTTAGCAGCAACGTGCCTGGAGCATTGATCAAACCGTTCTGATTGTTGAGCTGGCCGTTGTTCAGGTCGAGGCTCAACGAACCCTTGCTGAACAACTCGCCGCCTTGTTGATCAAGGCTCGTCGCACTGACCGTCAAGTCTTTTACCGCAGCGATTAGGCCACCGTCCCGATTGGTCACTTGCTTTGCGGTGAGCGTCAGGCGGTCAGCGCTTTTGAGTTGGCCCTGATGACTGTTGTCGACAGCACCGGTCTTCAACACCGTTACGCCCTTGCCGGAAACATTGCCTCGGTTGCTGTTGTCGAGGCTCGCGCTGGTGAGCTTCAGCTCGTCGTCGGTACTGATCGAACCCTGTTGGTTAGCAACCTTGCTTGCGCTGGAGATATTCAGCGACCCGGCACTGGAAACCGCTCCGGATGTATTTTCCAGCGAAGCGGCATTCAGGTTCAGGTGCGACTCGCTACTGAGCAGACCCATGCTGTTAATCAGGTCACCCGAAAGATCGATGCTCAGGTTGTTACGACTGGCAAGCGTACCAGCGGTGTTATCCAGGCCATTGCCATTGAGCCGCAAGGTGTCACCGAACAGCATGCCCTTGGTTCGGTTGAGCAGTAGGTCTGCCGTCACCTGCAACGCTTTTCCGGCGATAACCTTGCCTGCGTCGCTGTTGTCCAACTGTCTGGTGTTGATCGTGACGTCGGTCTGACTGGACATCTCACCGCCACGGTTATCGATGTCCACTGCCTTGATGCTTAGCGCCTTTGTTGCACCGATCAGGCCGCCTGCTTTGTTTGCCAGGGTATTGCCGGTCAACGTCAGGGTGCCCTGAGCGACCAGTTCTCCGTCTCGCTGGTTGAAATGATCGACGTCTGCGCTCACATCGCCCTGACTGGCGATACGTCCTGCACTGTTCTGGACGCTATCACCCTGTAGCTGAAGCGGGCCGACGGCACTGAACAAACCGTTTTGATTGTTCAGGTGCTGACCGAAAAACGTGACGCCGCTGGCTCCGACCACCCAGCCTTGCTGACTGTTGTCCAGCGCGCCAATAAACAGCTGCATGTCTTCGGTGGCGCGCACGACGCCCGCACGGTTGTCGACGCTGTCGCTGCGCAAGGTCAGCGTATCCTGCGCCGTCACACGGCCACCTCGGTTGTCCAGCGCACCGCCGAGCGCGATCCTCACGTCCCCGTCGGAAACCAAGATACCTGATTGCCGGTTGTCCAGACTCCCGGCCAGAATTCCGAGGCCCTTGGCTGCTCCCAAGGTACCACCACGATTATCGACAGCCTCGGCAACTACGAGCGTCAGAAATTGGTCAGCCGTGATCTGACCGTCTTTGTTGTTCAAGCGCCCGGTCGTCAGCGAGGTATTGCCCGCCGCTGACAGTTCACCGACCTGATTTGAGACGACCGACCCTGCCGTGACCTGAAGGTCCGTATCGCTGTTCAAGCTGCCGTTATCGTTGTTCAACGTATCGGCGCGCAGATCGAGTCCTGTGGCGGAAACAGACCCACGAACGTTGCTGAATTGGCGATCGACGCGCACTGTCAGCGATCCATCGCTGATCAGCGAACCCTCATCGTTCTGTACAGCGTTCGCTGTCACGGCAAAGGCATGGGCGCTGGAGATTTCACCGCCGCGGTTGTTTAGGGTACTCAGGTTTTTCAGCAGCAGCTGACCCGGCGAGGTGATCAAGCCGCCATCGTTATTGAGCTGCCCGCCGTTCAGGTCTAGGCTGACGTCGGTGTTTCCGTAAAAACGACCGCCGTTATGCTGATCCAGTCCGGCAACAGAGGCTGTCAGCGCCATGGCACTGGCGATACGCCCGGCGTCGCTGTTGTTCACCTGCTGAGCGGTCAGTTTAAGCGCGGCGGTGCTGGTCAGACTGGCCCGCTGGTTGTTGAATGCACCCGTGTCTACCGTGACGCCTGCACCGGCAATGCGACCGTTCTGGCTGTTGTCCAAGGATGCGCTAGTGACCGCAAGGCCTGAATCGGACAGCAGTGCCCCACCCTTGTTGAGCAATGCCCCGGAAGCCGTCAGCGTGAGAGGGCCGGCGCTGGTCAGACTGCCGCCATCGTTGGCAACGCTGGCGCTACGTAAAGTGAGTGCGGCGTCACTGCGCAGCGCGCCCTGTCGGTTGTCCAGCAAGCCCATGGTTGCGATATCCAGATTGCCCTTCGCATACACGCTGCCCTGCGCGTCATTGGACAATTGGCCGAGATTCAGGCTGACGTTGCGTTGGCCGGAGATTATTCCGCCATTCCAATTGGACAGGCCGTCATACGTGACAGACAGCCCACCATTAGCGAGCAGACGCCCTGCGTTGCCGTTGTCGGCCTGGCGCCCCGAGAGGGCCATATCACTCAGGCTGGAAATTTCACCGTTGCGGTTTTCCAGATTCGCAGCGTTGATCGACAGGTTTCCGCTGGCGCTGAACAGTCCCATTCCATTGAGCAATTGTTTCGTAATAACTGCAGACAACGCCGCAGCGCTGGACACCTTGCCACGCTGACTGTTATCGAAAAGCCCTGCGTCGATAGACAGGCTGCCGGCACTGGCTATCAAGCCGCCTTGGGCATTCAAAATCTGCCCGCTCGAGACCGACACGTTGCCTTGACCCAAAATCCGGCCGACTTGCCGATTGTCGAGACTGACCGTCGTGACTTGGGTACTTGCCTGTCCACTCAGCGTACCGCCCTGGTTGTTCAACGCTTGCGAAGCACTGACCTGCAACGCCCGACTGGCGATCACGCTGCCGCTGTTGCGCACACTCTGCGCATTGATCGCCGTATCGCCGGTTGCATTGCGGCTATTATCGGCATTCACCCCTGCTTCGACGACAGCGCTATTGGTCAACTGGCCGTCACTGCTCAAGTTGATGCGATCACGGGCAGCAATGTTTTGCTGGACGTTCAGGGCATCGCGGGCCTGCACATTGACGCTGGTGCCATACACCTTGCCCCGCAGGTCGGCACTGGCGGCCTTGACGTTGATTGCATTGCCGGACGCAGCCTGGGCCATCGCCAAATGGCCATTGACGTCGATCTGGATGTCACCACCACTGGCGGCCATGTTCCCAGCCAGCTTTACGCCGACGCCGGCTTCGGTCCCCACCAGACGAATAGCACCTGCATACATGCCACCCAACGCCGAGCTATCGATAGCCAGTTGCGGCTTTGCGCTGCCATCGTTGGCCAGAACGGTCGGAGTGAGGGACTGTGCATCAACGTCATTACGGCCCGTGACGATATCGAGATTTTTGGCGTGCAACTCAGCATTGATTTTCGTGCTGCGGGTAATGATGTCGAACTGATCGACGTTGTCGGCATTCAGCCCGACGCCGTCGATGGATACACTGCCGCCTTCTACACGAAAACGATCGAGGCGGCCGTTGTCGAGCACTGGTCTGCCGGTCGTCAAAGTCACTCTCGGGGTATTGATGAAACCGCAGCCGTTGCAGGAAATACCGTACGGGTTGGCGACGATCACGCGTGCCGATTGCCCGGCCACTTCGGTGTAGCCATTGAGCTGACTGGCATTGGCCCCGACGACTTCGTTGAGAATGATGCCGGCAGCGCGGCCATTGAGGTTCGGGTTGCCAACGATGATGCCGCCGAGCTGCGTATTTTGGGTGCGGTCGGTGGCGTTGTTGAGGATCACCCCTTGCGACCCAACGTTGAATTGCTGGAACTGGTTATGCGACAGGCCACTGGCATTGGGGGCGGCGATGTTGACGATGGGCACGCCATTACCCGCCTGCCCCATCGTGGTTTGAGTGGTGCCATTTACTGCGATACCGTCCGCCTGGGCAAGCAGCGGTTGCCAGAACATCGCATTGGCCAGAATGAATGCCAAACCCCTCTTGGGCATGCCACAGAAACGCGAGCGCTCTAGCAGCTTCGCAGAGGGCTGACGGGTGAGAAAATTGAAGTGACGAACGTCCATGTCAGAAATTCCGGTGAAGCGTTAGAGGAAAAAGTCCAGGCGGAAATAGATCGGCGATTCGCGATCAATCAAATCTGACGGACGTTCCAGAGAATGGGCAAAAGTGGCCGCCGCAGCGATGTGCTTCCCCCGCGCAAAGAGTTCGAAGGAGGCGCTGGACAGGCGCCCACGGCGGTCTTCGTTGTGATGATCATTGCTGATCACGCCTTGGTCATATCCGACGGCAGTGCCGTATTCGGCGAACACTGGCTGCAGCCACCCGACCATGATCGGGCGGGTCAGCCTCAGTTCGTTGCGCCAATAGCCGCCGCTGTTGCCAGAGAGAAACTGATCCTTGTAACCCCGCACCGAAGACGAACCACCGAGGCTGATGCGCTGCGGGCTGTAAAGCATGTCGTCAGTGCGTTGACCGGTCGCCAGACTGGTGAAGGTCAGACTTGCGCCGAGTACCTTGAATGGATGCAGGTAACTGACGGTACTGGTGTATTTGCGGTAACGCGCATCGGGCTGGTCGAGACTGGATTTGGGGCTAGAACGGCTATTGTCCTGTGCGCTGAACGCACTGATACCTTGCTGCATGCCCAGGTCAATATTGAGGAACGCCCCGCCGACACGCCGTCCATGGTTGATGCCGTATTGCACTTCGCTGAGGCGATTGCTGCTGTTGCCCAAGCGACTGTCTTCGATGTAATTATTAGTGCGCAGGTGGGACAGACCGGCATTCAGCGATGTTTTGCTGAGAGCATCGCGATGAATCACACGCTCGGCGCGCAATTGATGCGTCTGGCCGTCACCGGTCTGTTTGAAATCAAAACCATTGCCCTGTATCAGCGAGCGGTAGTCGCTTTCGGCGTAGCTGTAACTGAAATTCCACCAGCCCCATGGCAGGCTGTAGGTCAGCGCAGCGTTGCGCGAACCTTGCTGATGATCGGATACCGCATCGTGGCCGCCGCGTAGGCTGAGCTGATCGGCCAGACCCAAGGGGCTGTCCCATTCGAAACCGGTATTCCACTGCTGCTCGCCTGTGCTGCGTTGACCATCGTTGTTACGAGACAGACTCACGCGCCATGGCTTTTGCCTGGTGTTCTTGACCAGCACATCACTGCCACCGACGTCTTGGCCCGGCGTCAGCTCCATCTGCGTCTGGTTGGATGGCAAGCGATTGAGCTGATCGACCATTTGTTCGATTTCGCGCAAGTTAACCAGTTGCCCTTCGCGTCCCGGAAACGCCATCGCCAACTCGCGATCCGACAACCCGCTTGCAGCGTTGCTGCCAAGTTTTTCCAGCCGGCCTTCGATGACCAGTATCTGCAAATGCCCTTTGGATAAATCCTGCTGAGGCAGATAGGCACGGCTGGTGACCAGCCCTTTGGCGATATGAAGGTTGGTGATGTTCCTGAGCAACTCATTGAGTTGAGAAACGCCCAGGCATTGCCCCTGATAGGGTTGCGTCAGTTGCTCCCGATTGGACTCGGTCAGTGAGTCGGCGCCTTTAAATTCAATGCTATCGATGACAAAACAACGCGCGTCAACAGGCGCGGTCGGCAAGACTGTCTCGACTGCCTTGCCCGGCAGACTCTTGAGTTCTTCGAGGCGCTTTTGCTGTTCTTGAAGCAAACGATCCTGACGATCACGAATGAAATCCTGTTCACCGGGAAGTAGAGGCGTTTGATATTCATACTCGGGCGTTTGGCTAGCCTGCAATGATGTTGATATCAGCAATGAAAACCACAGAAGCCACCGCCCTACTTGCCTCAAGCGTTTCATGGCGTCTCCCTCCGCTCCCAGGAGACCACCATCCTCAGGCGCCTCTCTAGCCGCTCCTGGTCAAACACGAAATGCACGGTTTCACCGATGCGCGCGGGCATTTCTTCGGTCACATCCCAAGGCTTGAACTGCCAGCGTTTAACGGCCGACAGCGCAGAATTCGCTGATTTTTGGTCGGTCTGCTCGGTGATCTTTATGTCGGTGACGGTACCGTCGTGGCGGATGTCGTAGTTGACCCGGACGCTGGAAAACAGCTTCCCGCCACGCAACGCTGAGGGATACGTCGGGGAGACGTAACGCTCGAACTGCGGGTCCATCGAACGCGCGTGCGATCCCATACAGTGCAGCAACGCACAGCCGCCCAAAATGAACAGCACCTTCCATCGTGATTTCACCTTTACCTCGTCCCTGAACGCCTCTCGCAGATGGCGCGGATGGTAGGGCGCGGCGTGCACGCCAGTAAGGTGATCGATTCCGGTTCTCAAGTAGGACGAATCCGAGAGACTGACGCGGGGTATCCACGTTGCGTCATGTTCATATTCCAACACGCCAAACGCCCGAACTTCGGCCCATCAACTGACGAGAAACCTTCCTATTTTCTGTAACGAAAATGTAATATTCGAATTCGCATAACAAAACAAAAAGTCGGAGAGTCTCGATGTTTGCCTTTTTCAAACCTGCCGCGCATCAGGCCCCGTTGCCTGCCGAGCGCGTTGATAGCACCTACCGTCGGCTGCGCTGGCAGATTTTCGCCGGGATTTTCTTCGGTTATGCGGGCTACTACCTGCTGCGCAAGAACTTCTCCCTGGCCATGCCGTATCTCATCGATCAGGGCTACACGCGAGGTGAACTGGGACTCGCGATTTCGGCGATTGCCATTGCGTACGGCTTGTCGAAGTTTTTAATGGGACTGGTGTCGGACCGCTCTAACCCGCGTTATTTCCTGCCGTTTGGGCTACTGGTGTCTGCAGCGACGATGTTCATATTCGGGTTCGCACCTTGGGCGACGTCGAGCGTGGCGATCATGTTTATTCTGCTGTTTATCAACGGCTGGGCGCAGGGCATGGGCTGGCCGCCAAGCGGTCGCACGATGGTGCACTGGTGGTCGCAGAAAGAACGCGGCGGCGTGGTGTCGGTGTGGAACGTGGCGCACAACGTGGGCGGTGGCTTGATCGGCCCGCTGTTCCTGCTCGGCCTGGGCTGGACCAACGATTGGCACGCGGCGTTTTACGTGCCTGCAGCGGTCGCCTTGTTCGTCGCCTTGTTCGCGTTCATCACCATGCGCGACACTCCTCAATCCGTGGGCCTGCCGCCGGTCGAGGAGTACAAGAACGATTACCCGGAAGGCTACGACGCAAGCCATGAGGAAGAATTCAGCGCCAAGGAAATCTTCGTCAAATACGTGTTGCGCAACAAAATGCTCTGGTACATCGCGCTGGCGAACGTGTTCGTTTACCTGCTGCGCTATGGCGTGCTGGATTGGGCGCCGACTTACTTGAAAGAAGCCAAGCACTTCGATGTGGACAAGACGTCGTGGGCCTATTTTTTCTATGAGTGGGCAGGCATTCCGGGGACGCTGCTGTGCGGCTGGATGTCGGACAAGATCTTCCGCGGCAACCGCGGCCTGACCGGCATCGTGTTCATGGCATTGGTGACCGTGGCGACCCTCGTGTATTGGCTCAACCCGCCAGGCAACCCGACCATCGACATGATCGCGTTGGTCTCGATTGGCTTCCTGATCTACGGGCCGGTGATGTTGGTCGGTCTGCAAGCCCTTGAGCTCGCGCCGAAGAAGGCAGCCGGCACCGCGGCGGGCTTTACGGGACTGTTCGGGTACTTGGGTGGGTCGGTCGCGGCCAGTGCGCTAATGGGCTACACCGTGGACCATTTCGGTTGGGATGGCGGCTTCGTGATTCTCGTGGCTTCGTGCGTATTGGCGATGGCGTTCCTGGCACCGACGCTGCGTCACACGCAAGTGGCAAGTCAGTCGCGTGAGACAGCAGCTTAGTGTTCCAGAGCTTCGGCGCGGTAGGTCCTGGGCCTATCGAGCCGAACTCGGCTCAGGGATACTCCTGACGAGCATGGAGGACGCTCACGATTTCAATCCGATCAGTGATTTGATAAACGACCAAATAATTCGGATGAACAATTATCTCCCGGGTCATCGGTGCTCGCCCTATTCGGTAAAGATAAGGATGTTCAGGAAGGGCGGAAGTCGCTCTTTCTATTTCCGCCTGTAGCGCATCAGCGGCTTTCGGGTTTCGCTCATCAATGTATTCGAGGATCTCCCAGAGGTCCTCGCGTCCTTTCGGTCGCCAATCAACGATCATTACGACGCTTTTCGCGCTTGGCGGCCAACCTCATTTTCATCTCGGCCATCACTTCGTCATGAGAGATGCTAGGTCGCTCATCGTCCAGAGACGCCTGTACCTTTGCGCGGAACCAAGCATCGTAGCTCGCGGCCTGTTCTTCGGATTCAAACTCGGAAACGATCGGAGAAAGTTGAGCGTTCACGGGATACCTCCTGTGTAAGTCAGCGAAGTCTAACGCTTCGCGGGCAGCAGACGACAGCAACATGGCAACTGGATGTTATATCGCCAACAAAATCGGTTTGCACCGCTTGAACCGCTCTTCCAGTGTCACGTCCGGCATCGCATGGTTTCGGAGTGCGTGGATGGTCTGCTCCACGTAGTCCCATGTCGTGCCGTAACGTCCGCTGGCGCTTGCCAACACTTGGGTCAGTACGCTGTCGGGAAGGTTGCCCGCGTAACTGGGCAGGTGCCTTTCAAGTACGAAGCCCAACGCCTGGACCTTGGTGCCATTTTCGAGGCGACAGCTGAGCCAATGGGGACGGTAGGACGGGAACGGCATTTCGCGTTCCCATAGCGCCAGCAACGACGCTTCGATATTTTCTTCGGGAAGTCGATAGGCGAAACCGCTACAAGACCCGCCGCGATCGAGGCCGAATACCAGGCCAGGCTGCTCAGGCGTGCCGCGGTGTTCGTGAGACCACAGGTACAAACCGCGATGGTAGCCATGCACGCGACCGCGCATGCGCTCCACGGCGGAGCATTCGGGGCGCCAGATCAGTGAGCCATACGCGAACAGCCAGACAGGTCCGCCTTTGTGTCGGCTCATGGTGGCATGCATGGAAGCGAGAAGTTGTTCGCGGGTCAGCTTCGGCCCGAGGTCGATAACAGGTGGGTAAGACAGCCCAAGACCGTCATGTACGGCCTCCACCAAGCTATTGATTTGATTCTCCATCTGGCTCCCTCACTGGCAAATATATGGCCAGTGCAGTGCTGAACAACGTCGAAGCGGCTCAAACAACAGCGAATCAACACGCTTTCACTGCTGCGAGCGATCTACAGGCCGTAACGCCTTAAATTGGCCTGGTACACATTCTGATGCAATTAGCTCTCCACGGCAGCCGCCACCGGGCGGACGGTCAGGGGCGAGGGGCGTAAGCGAAAACGTCAGCACGCATCTGATGGGGGTCCATGCCTGCGAGAACCAGCGCATCGAGCGTGGAATAAACCATTGCAGGCGACCCGCTGGCATAAACCTGAATGGATTTGAGGTCTTCGAAATCTTCGCACACAGCTTCGTGCAGCATGCCGCAGCGCCCTTCCCAACCGCACAGATCGCTGACGACTTTGTGCAAATGCAGATTCGGCAGGGTCTTCCACTCATCCCAATGTTTGAGTGCGTAGAAATCCTCAGGACGGCGCATCCCCCAATAGACGTGCACTGGATAGGGGAAACCCTTGGAACGGCAATGCTCGATCAGGCTCTGAATCTGCCCCATGCCCGTGCCAGCGGCGATCAGCACCAGCGGGCCGTCCGGCAGCTCGCCGAGATGCGTGTCGCCAAACGGCAGTTCGACGCGGGCCATGCCATCGCGCTGGAGTTGCTTGATCAGATTTTGCGCGCTTGCCTCGCGGGCCAGCACGTGGATTTCAAGATCCCGGCCGCTTTCCGGCGCGGACGCCATGGAAAACGCAGACTTCTCGCCATCGTCGCGGGCGATCATCAGGTACTGACCGGCGTGATAACGCGGCGGCTTGCCCGCGGGAGCACGAAGCATCACTCGCCAGACATCACCGCCCACCTCAACGCACTCGGTGACCTGACACGCGAACGTTCGCACCGACAGTTCTCCCAAGGGCAACACGCTGTCCCACAGCACTACGCAGTCTTCCTGCGGCACGGCCAGGCAGGTATAGATCTCGCCGTGCCCAAGCACTTCGCCGCCTTGCTCGACGCGGCCTTCGACCAGCAGCGCGGAGCAGATATGGCAGTTGCCGTTGCGACAGCTCTGGGGGCATTCGTAGCCGAGCCGCTGAGCGGCGTCGAGAATTCGCTCGCCAGGCAAGGTTTCAAGCACTGCGCCCGATGGCTGCAAAGTTACGCGCATCAATCTATTCCCAGCTGATTCCAGATGTCATCGATCCGGCGGGTGACGGCTTCGTCTTTGACGATGGCGCGACCCCATTCACGAGTGGTCTCGCCCGGCCATTTATGCGTGGCATCGAGCCCCATTTTCGAGCCCAGCCCGGAGACCGGCGAGGCGAAATCGAGGTAATCGATCGGCGTGTTGTCAATCATCACCGTATCGCGCTTGGGGTCCATACGCGTGGTGATCGCCCAGATGACGTCGTTCCAGTCCCGAGCGTTGATGTCGTCGTCGGTAACGATAACGAACTTGGTGTACATGAACTGTCGCAAAAACGACCAGACGCCCAACATCACGCGCTTGGCGTGGCCGGGGTATTGCTTCTTCATGGTCACCACCGCCATGCGGTACGAGCAGCCTTCCGGCGGCAGGTAGAAGTCGGTGATCTCCGGGAACTGCTTCTGCAGGATCGGCACGAACACTTCATTCAGCGCCACGCCTAGAATCGCCGGCTCATCCGGCGGACGTCCGGTGTAGGTGCTGTGGTAGATCGGCTTGATACGGTGAGTGATGCGCTGAACGGTAAATACCGGGAAACGATCGACTTCGTTGTAGTAGCCGGTGTGATCCCCATAAGGGCCTTCATCGGCCATTTCGCCGGGATGAATCACCCCTTCCAGGACGATTTCCGCGCTCGACGGCACTTGCAGATCGTTGCCCCGGCATTTGATCAATTCGGTGCGATTGCCCCGTAAAAGACCGGCGAAGGCGTATTCGGACAAGCTGTCCGGCACCGGGGTGACGGCGCCGAGAATCGTCGCGGGGTCTGCGCCCAATGCCACGGAAACCGGGAAAGGCTGGCCGGGATGCTTGTCGCACCACTCTTTGAAGTCCAGCGCGCCGCCGCGATGGCTGAGCCAGCGCATGATGACTTTGTTGCGACCGATGACTTGCTGGCGATAGATGCCGAGGTTCTGGCGCTCCTTGTTGGGGCCTTTGGTGACGGTCAGGCCCCAGGTGATCAAAGGGCCGACGTCGCCGGGCCAGCAGGTCTGGACCGGAAGCATGCTCAGGTCGACGTCATCGCCTTCGATGACCACTTCCTGGCAAGGCGCATCCTTGACGACTTTCGGCGCCATGGAGATCACTTTTTTGAAGATGGGTAGCTTCGACCACGCGTCTTTCAGACCTTTCGGCGGCTCAGGTTCCTTGAGAAAGGCCAGCAGCTTGCCGATTTCTCGCAGCTCCTCGGTGGACTCCGCGCCCATGCCCATGGCCACGCGCTCTGGCGTGCCGAACAAGTTGCCGAGTACCGGGATGTCAAAACCCGTTGGCTTCTCGAACAGTAAGGCCGGGCCTTTATTACGCAGGGTCCGGTCGCAGACTTCGGTCATCTCCAGCACCGGGGAAATGGGCACCTGGATGCGTTTCAACTCTCCGCGCTGCTCAAGCTGCTGCACGAAATCCCGTAGATCCTTGAATTTCATTAACCCGGCCACTTAACAAATAGATGCACATCCTACCTGCTCTGACACTCAACGGCAGCAGCCGAACGCTGATTCATCTGCCCTGAGCGGCGTTTTCACTCAGATAAACAGGCGCCAGCAAAGGCTTCATGCGTTCACCGCCCTTGTCCGACAGATGATTTTCGTCCATGTATTGCGAATAACCGTCAAATTCAGCGCGGCAAATGCCATCGGGGCACATCAAAGGCGCAGGATCGATGACGTGCACGTGTGGATCTTGCTGGCCCAGTTGAGTGAACAACGCGTTCAAAAACTGCTGCCGCGCGAGGTGTTCGGCGAGCGGTCGGCCCAAGCGCTCGGCCGAGCGCCCGACCATTGCCAGACTTGCCAGGCGTGCCACCGTGCCTTGCCGTTGCAGCGGGACTTCCTTGAAGATCCACACCTGCGCCCCGGCTTCGCGCAGGTCACGAACCATTGCGGTAAGGTCTTTGGCCAGTTTCTGCTCAGCGACCGGTAGGCTGTCACCCGGATACAGGACGTGCTGCCTGTCGCCGTCCTCTTCGCCGTACAGATACAGGCTCCAACGTGCCGCCAGCACGACGTCGCGAATCTTGTACTTGCGAATGGATTGCAGCGTGGCTTGATTGAAGTCCTGACACTGAGGTCGCGTTTCGTGCCCGAGGATCGGCAGACACCCTGACAGACTCGCCAGCCACACCGGAATGTCATACCGCTGTGCATCCGCTTCGATCGCAGGCAACAAGGCCGCTGCATGGCTGTCGCCCCAGACCAATTGCACGGGCGGGGTCTGCGCATCGCCCCCAAAACGGCAGACTTTGCTGATGTCTTGGCTGTCCCGTTGCAGCAGGCACTCCATCTGCCCGCGCTGCCAGTCACGCGCCTCGGCATATTGTCGCGCTTGCCCGGACAGGCGTTGCGGCACGCCATCGCTCACTCGCACCAGTTGCCCTGCCACGCCGATAACCAGCAGCGTCGCCAAACCGGCGAACAACACGGGCTTGCGCCCAGCCAACACGCGCTTGTCACGGAATGGCAGCTCGATCAAACGCCAACTCAGCCACGCCAGTATCAACGTCAGAACGACCCAGCTTGCAGCTTCCAGCGCTTGCATGCCATCAATGGAAATCGCATTGGCGTAAACGTACACCGGCCAATGCCACAGATACCAGGAATAGGAGATCAGCCCGACACCGACCATTCCTTTCACGCTCAACACTCGCCCGACAAATGTGGGCGCCTGTCCGTTTGCCCAGATCATCGCCGTGGCGCCCAGCACCGGGAACAACGCCGCCCAGCCGGGGAACAGCGTGTACTTGTCGAACCCGAAAATGGCGTACAGCACGGCCAGCAGCCCTGCCAGGCTGACACTTTGATAAACCCAGGGCGAGCGCTGGCGATCCGAGACTGGAAGCACCGCCAACATCGCCCCGCACAACAACTCCCACGCACGCATGGGCAGCAGGAAGAATGCTTCGTCAGGGTTGCGTTTGATCACCCAGACATTCAGCGCGAACGACACCACTAACAGGCCGAAAAGCACCCAGCGCCACTGCCGCAGGTAGCGAGTCAGCAGCACCATCAACAGCGGAAACAGTATGTAGTACTGCTCCTCCACCGAGAGCGACCATGTATGCAGCAGCGGTTTGAAATCGGAAGCCGGGTTGAAATAGCCGTCCTGGCGCATGAACAGGATGTTGGAGACGAACATCGCCTGATACCGCACAGCGCGGCCTAACTGCGAATAGTCGTTGGCGGGCATCAGCACCCAGCCTACCAGCAGGGCGGCAAGCATCATGATGCTTAGCGCGGGAATGATGCGTCGGGCGCGGCGGGCCCAAAAATCGACAAAGCTGAAGCGTCCCGCGCTGATTTCCCGAAAGATGATAGAGGTGATCAGGAAACCGGAGATGACGAAGAATACATCGACGCCCACGAACCCGCCGCTGAACACGCCAAATCCGAAGTGGTAAAGCACCACTGGAATGACGGCCAAAGCTCTCAGTCCGTCGATATCCCGACGATTACCAAACGTATGCATGACGCTCCTTGTCCGCGTTCTCGTGTAAGAAAAAAGTCAAAAAAAATGGTGCCCCAAAGGGACACCACTTTTCTACCGCCGTTCAGCCCGTGCCGTGGAGCGCGTTACTTGCGCTTCATCGACAGGAAGAACTCATCGTTGGTCTTGGTCTGTTTCAGCTTGTCGACCAGGAACTCGATGGCAGCGACTTCGTCCATCGGGTGCAGCAACTTGCGCAGAATCCACATGCGTTGCAGCTCGTCGTCGGCCGTCAGCAACTCTTCGCGGCGCGTGCCGGAACGGTTGATGTTGATGGCCGGGAAGACGCGCTTCTCCGCGATCTTGCGATCCAGAGGCAGTTCCATGTTGCCGGTGCCTTTGAATTCTTCGTAGATCACTTCGTCCATCTTCGAACCGGTTTCAACCAGCGCGGTGGCGATGATGGTCAGCGACCCGCCTTCTTCGATGTTACGAGCGGCACCGAAGAAGCGCTTCGGTTTTTCCAGCGCGTGAGCATCGACACCACCGGTCAGCACCTTGCCGGAGCTCGGAATGACGGTGTTGTAGGCGCGAGCCAGGCGGGTGATGGAGTCGAGCAGGATGACCACGTCCTTCTTGTGCTCGACCAGGCGCTTGGCCTTCTCGATGACCATTTCAGCGACTTGCACGTGACGGGTCGGAGGTTCGTCGAATGTTGAGGCAACCACTTCGCCACGCACGGTGCGCTGCATTTCGGTCACTTCTTCCGGACGCTCATCGATCAGCAGAACGATCAGATGAACCTCTGGGTTGTTACGAGTGATGTTCGACGCAATGTTCTGCAGCATGATGGTCTTGCCCGCTTTTGGCGGCGCGACGATCAAGCCCCGTTGACCTTTGCCGATAGGGGCACACAGGTCGATGACGCGACCGGTGAGGTCTTCGGTGGAACCGTTACCGGCTTCCATCTTCATGCGAATGGTCGGAAACAGCGGCGTCAGGTTTTCGAAGAGAATCTTGTTCTTCGCGTTTTCCGGACGGTCGAAGTTGATGGTGTCGACCTTGAGCAGTGCGAAGTAACGCTCGCCTTCCTTCGGTGGGCGGATCTTGCCAACGATGGTGTCGCCGGTGCGAAGGTTGAAGCGGCGGATCTGGCTCGGCGAGACGTAGATGTCGTCCGGGCCAGCAAGGTAAGAGGCGTCTGCAGAGCGGAGGAAGCCGAAGCCGTCCTGGAGGATCTCCAGCACGCCATCACCCGAGATTTCCTCGCCGCTTTTAGCGTGCTTTTTCAGCAGGGAGAAGATCACATCCTGCTTGCGCGAACGGGCCATATTTTCTATGCCCATCTGTTCGGCCATTTCGAGCAGATCGGTAATAGGCTTTTGCTTGAGTTCAGTCAGGTTCATATAGGAATGACGTAATCGTGTATGAGGGGGAAATTAAGCTTTTGGCTTAATGAGGCCGCGCCGCAGAGAAGGCGACAGGATCGCGTACAAATCGAAAGGAGAGCGTCGGCGACGGCTAGCAGGGGGCAACGGAGAAGCCGTTGCGGGGCCGAATGTACCACTTGATTTTCCAAGCGTCTAGTGCAACGCCAGAAAAAAGCCCCGCGATTTGCGGGGCTTTTGCGCCATCAGATGTTGGCGTCGAGGAACGCCTGCAACTGGGACTTGGACAGCGCGCCAACCTTGGTGGCAGCGACTTCACCGTCCTTGAACAGCATCAGGGTCGGAATACCACGGACGCCGTGCTTGGCTGGAGTCTCCTGGTTTTCGTCGATGTTCAGCTTGGCGATGGTCAGTTTGCCTTCGTAGGTGCCAGCGATATCGTCCAGAACCGGGGCGATCATTTTGCACGGGCCACACCACTCAGCCCAGTAATCCACCAGCACAGGGCCTTGTGCCTTCAGGACATCGGCTTCGAAGCTCGCGTCGCTGACGTGTTTGATAAGGTCGCTACTCATGAGATTTCTCCGAGGTCATAGGCAAAAAAACGTGCCCCATCATAACTGTGTCAGGTCGTGACAGGAAGGCGGGGGCGATTGTCTCTTGCTATGGGTTTGGCTGACTAGCTATATCGAAGTGACCCATTTGCCTCACAAACATACCTGTGCGAACGGCAGGCATCAGGCCGAAGGCGCGACGAACACGATACCGGTCCTCAACGCTGCGCCTCTTATATGCTCCTGCATGGCCTTCTGCGCCGGACCGGAGGCGTTGCGTGCGAGGGCGCGGAGGATCTTGCGGTGTTCCTGCCAGGTTTCCATCGCTCTGCCCGCGCGAATGAATGGCAACTTCTGACTCTCCAGAAAGATGTCGGCGCTGGCAGTGATGATCCCCAGAATTGCCTGATTGCCGCTGGCCACCAGGATGCGTCGATGGAAGTCGAAATCCAGCTTGGCGGCACTGTCGAAATCCCCGGCCTTCAATTCAAGTCGCATGGCTTCGACGTTATCTTCCAGCACATCACGCTCATCAGCGGTCAAGGTTACCGCTGCAAGGCCTGCCGCAAACCCTTCCAGCGCGTATCGCAACTGGAACGTCTCCGACGGCGAGGCGTGAGCCGCGAAAGGCCATGAAAAGCCGCTCGTGCGCTGTTGTGGTTCAGAAACGGCCTGGACGAACACCCCTTTGCCCGGCTGCACGCTGACCACCCCCAATGCGCTGAGCGACGACAGTGCTTCGCGCAACGAAGCCCGGCTGACGCCCAGACGAACCGCCAGATCCCGCTGCGAAGGCAGGCTGTCGCCGGGACCATAGCCCTGCTCGGCGATCAGTTTGCGGATCGCCTGGAAGGCAGCTTCGGGTACAGCAATCGGACTTGGGTGCATGGGTTTTCAGGCGCAGTGACCGGAGAAAACCTTCTTTTATAGTCATCCTGTGAATTCGGCAAGCGACGCCCAGGCAAGGGGCGACGAGGCTTTCAGGCGCGCCAAAGCAGGGCGAGCGCGGTGCTCACTGTTCAGACCAGTTAGACCGGATTGCAGCGCCAGCCCGCATTCCATGGTCAAGCCTTCAGCGATGGCATGGGCTGTGCACTGGCCATGAACCATCACACAGGCCTCACCTGCCTATTCGTTTGATTTGGAGACGTCACATGACCCAGCGTTACAGCGCTCTGCTTGCCGCCCTGTTTGCCAGCTTCCTTCTCGGCCAGGCTCCTGCCCATGCCAACGGGCTGGATGATGTGACTGCCCGCGGCACGTTGAAAGTCGCCGTACCGCAAGACTTCCCGCCGTTCGGTTCCATCGGACCAGACATGAAGCCGCGCGGTCTGGACATCGACACAGCGCAGCTGATCGCCGACAAACTCAACGTCAAACTCGAACTCACCCCCGTCAACAGCACCAACCGCATCCCGTTCCTGACCACGGGCAAGGTCGATCTGGTGATTTCCAGCCTCGGCAAAAACCCGGATCGCGAGAAGGTCATCGATTTCTCACGTGCCTACGCCCCCTTCTACCTCGCGGTATTTGGCCCACCTGACGCGGCCATCAGCGGCGTGGACGACCTCAAGGGCAAAACCATCAGCGTGACCCGTGGCGCCATCGAAGACATCGAGCTGACCGCCGTTGCGCCGAAAGAGGCCACCATCAAGCGCTTCGAGGACAACAACTCGACCATCGCCGCCTACCTCGCCAACCAGACCGACTTGATCGCCAGCGGCAACGTGGTGATGGTCGCGATCAGCGAGAAAAACCCGAAACGCATCCCGTCGCTGAAAGTGAAGCTCAAGGATTCGCCGGTCTACGTCGGCGTGAACAAGGGCCAGCCGGAGCTGTTGGCCAAGGTCAACGAAATCCTCGACGCGGCCAAGCAAGACGGCGCGCTAGAGAAGAACTCACAGACCTGGCTGAAGCAGCCGCTGCCTGCCGATCTCTGATGGCGGCTTTTCAGTCATCGCGTCTGCTGGGGTTTTCAGATGGCCTATAAATTCGACTTCATTCCGGTCCTGCAAAACGCCGACCTGCTGCTGCGTGGCGCGCTGTTCACCCTTGAACTCACGGCCATCGGCACCTTGCTAGGCGTCAGTGTCGGCATTGTCGGGGCCATCGTCAGGGCATGGAAGATTCAGCCGTTCTCAGCGCTGTTCGGGGTCTATGTCGAGCTGATCCGCAATACGCCGTTTCTGGTGCAACTGTTCTTCATCTTCTTCGGCCTGCCGTCGCTGGGCGTGCAGATTTCCGAATGGCAGGCGGCTGTGTTGGCGATGGTGATCAATCTGGGCGCGTACTCGACCGAAATCATTCGCGCAGGCGTCCAGGCGATCCCCCGTGGTCAGCTGGAAGCCTCCGCAGCGCTGGCGATGACGCGTTTCGAAACCTTTCGCCACGTGGTGCTGATTCCCGCGCTGGGCAAAGTCTGGCCGGCCCTGAGCAGCCAGATCATCATCGTGATGCTCGGCTCGGCGGTCTGTTCACAGATCGCGACCGAGGAGCTGAGCTTTGCCGCGAACTTCATTCAGTCACGCAATTTCCGCGCGTTCGAGACGTACATCATCACCACGCTGATTTACCTGTTCATGGCGCTGATGATTCGCCAGTTGCTGGCGTGGGTTGGTCGTCGCTACATCGCGAGGAGTCGCTGATGGATTTCACGCTTTGGGACATCGTGCGCAATCTGCTCACCGGGCTGCAATGGACGCTGGCGTTGTCGCTGGTGGCGTTCATTGGCGGCGGGGTGATCGGCCTGATCGTGATGACGATGCGCATCTCTGAAAAAGCGTTCTGGCGCAGGCTCGCCCGTTGCTACATCGAGCTGTTTCAAGGCACGCCGTTGTTGATGCAGCTGTTTCTGGTGTTCTTCGGTGTGGCGCTGATGGGGGTGGACATTTCGCCCTGGGTCGCGGCCGCTCTCGCCCTGACGTTGTTCACCAGCGCCTACCTCGCCGAAATCTGGCGAGGCTGCGTGGAGTCGATTTCCAGCGGTCAGTGGGAAGCCTCGGCGAGCCTGGCCCTCACCCCTTTCGAACAGCTGCGTTACGTGATTTTGCCTCAGGCGCTGCGCATCGCTGTGGCCCCCACCGTGGGCTTTTCAGTGCAGGTCGTCAAAGGCACCGCCGTGACATCGATCATCGGCTTCACCGAACTGACCAAGACCGGCGGGATGCTCGCCAACGCGACGTTCCAGCCGTTCATGGTTTACGGCTTTGTTGCGCTGGGCTACTTCCTGCTGTGTTACCCGCTGTCGCTCAGCGCCCGCTATCTGGAAAGGAGACTGCATGCCTCTGCTTAGAATTTCCGCCCTGCACAAGTACTACGGTGATCACCATGTACTCAAAGGCATCGACCTCAGCGTCGAGGAGGGTCAGGTCGTGGCGATCATCGGTCGCAGTGGCTCGGGCAAAAGCACGTTGTTGCGCACCCTCAACGGGCTGGAGTCGATCAACGACGGCGTGATCGAAGTCGATGGCGAATACCTCGACGCCGCACGCGCCGACCTGCGCAGCCTGCGGCAGAAGGTCGGCATGGTGTTTCAGCAGTTCAACCTGTTCCCGCACCTGACCGTGGGTGAAAACGTCATGCTTGCGCCGCAGGTGGTGAAGAAGACCTCCAAGGCCGAAGCGACCAAACTGGCCAAAGAGATGCTCAACCGGGTGGGCCTGGGCGAGAAGTTCGACGCGTTTCCCGATCGTTTGTCAGGCGGGCAACAACAGCGCGTGGCGATTGCTCGGGCCCTGGCGATGTCGCCAAAAGTGTTGCTGTGCGACGAAATCACCTCGGCGCTGGACCCGGAACTGGTCAATGAAGTGCTTAGCGTGGTGCGGGAACTGGCCAAAGACGGCATGACCCTGATCATGGTGACCCACGAAATGCGTTTTGCCCGGGAAGTCGGCGACAAACTGGTGTTCATGCATCAGGGCAAAGTGCATGAGGTGGGCGATCCGCGAGAATTGATGGCCAACCCGAAAACGCCTGAACTGGCGAACTTCATTGGCTCGGTCGAGCACGCCTGACCGGTCACTCGTTGTCGCATGCTTATCAGTGGGAGCCGCCTTGGTGGCGAAAGCGGAGTGTCAGTCAACATCTTCAGGGCTGACCTGCCTTCGCCACCAAGGCGGCTCCCACAATGTCCGTAGCGCAAATGTGTCGTCGTGTTTGGCGACGATGGCGGTTCGTGGCACGATGGCGGGGTTATCGACCGAGACCTTTTGATCATGTCGCCATCCACAGCCAAAAACCTTTCGCTGATCGCCGCGATCGACCTGGGCTCCAACAGCTTCCACATGGTGGTCGCTAAAGCGCATCAAGGTGAAATCCGCATCCTTGAGCGGCTCGGCGAGAAAGTGCAGTTGGCCGCCGGGATCGACGACGAGCGCAAGCTCAACGAAGAATCCATGCAGCGCGGGCTCGACTGCCTCAAGCGTTTCGCGCAACTGATCAACGGCATGCCATCGGGCGCCGTGCGTATCGTGGGTACCAACGCCCTGCGCGAAGCACGCAATCGCAACGAATTCATCCACCGTGCCGAAGCCATTCTCGGACACCCCGTTGAAGTGATTTCCGGTCGCGAAGAAGCACGCCTCATTTACCTGGGCGTTTCTCACACCCTCGCCGATACGCCGGGCAAACGTTTGGTGGCGGACATCGGCGGCGGCAGTACCGAGTTCATCATCGGCCAGCGCTTCGAGCCGCTGCTGCGCGAGAGCCTGCAAATGGGCTGCGTGAGCTTCACCCAGCGCTATTTCAAAGACGGCAAGATCACCCCCGCACGCTACGCTCAGGCGTACACGGCTGCGCGGTTAGAGATCATGAGCATCGAACACGCCCTGCATCGTCTGACGTGGGATGAAGCCATTGGCTCGTCCGGCACCATCCGCGCCATCGGCCTGGCCTTGAAAGCGGGCGGCCATGGCAACGGCGAGGTGAATGCCGAAGGCCTCGCCTGGCTCAAACGCAAACTGATGAAGCTCGGCGAAGTCGACAAGATCGACTTCGACGGCATCAAGCCTGACCGACGCGCGATCTTCCCGGCGGGTCTGGCGATTCTCGAAGCGATCTTCGACGCCCTCGATCTGCAACGCATGGATCACTGCGACGGTGCCTTGCGTGAGGGGGTGCTGTATGACCTGCTGGGTCGTCATCACCACGAAGACGTCCGCGAGCGCACCCTTGGCTCGTTGATGGACCGGTATCACGTCGATCTGGAACAGGCCGCACGGGTCGAGCGCAAAGCGCTGTCAGCGCTGGAGCAGGTCGCAACGGCGTGGGGGTTGGAAGACGATCTGTATCGCGAGCTGCTCAGTTGGGCCGCGAAGGTGCATGAAGTAGGCTTGGACATCGCCCATTATCACTACCACAAGCACGGCGCGTATTTGATCGAGCACTCGGACTTGGCGGGCTTTTCGCGGGCAGACCAACAGATGCTCGCGCTGCTGGTGCGCGGTCATCGTCGGAACATTCCCAAGGACAAGTTCGCCGAATTCGGCGATGAAGGCGTAAAGCTGATTCGTCTGTGCGTGCTACTGCGCTTCGCGATCCTGTTTCATCACATTCGCGGCACCCAAGAGATGCCGCAACCTGTGCTGAAAGCGGATGGCAACAACCTCGACATCCTCTTCCCCGATGGCTGGCTGGAAAACAACCAGCTGACTCAGGCCGACTTCGCGCTCGAAGCGGAGTGGCTGACCCGAGTCGGCATCGTCCTCAGCGTACGCTGAGGACCGGGTTGCTTAACTTCTCCAGAAGTGACGCCTGCACATTGCGGGCGTTCTGGTTGCCGGTCGGGGTGCTGCGGATGTAGCGCCCATCCGGCTGTAGCAACCAGGCATGAGTGTTGTCGGTGAGATACCCCTCCAACTCCTTCTTCACGCGCAGAATCAGCTTTTTGCCTTCCACCGGGAAGCAGGTCTCGACACGCTTGTCGAGGTTGCGCTCCATCCAGTCGGCGCTGGACAGAAACATCTGCTCGTCGCCGCCGTTGAGGAAATAGAACACGCGGGTGTGCTCCAGGAAGCGGCCCACAATCGAACGCACCTGAATGTTGTGGGACACCCCCGCAACGCCAGGGCGCAAGCAGCACATGCCGCGCACGACGAGGTCAATCTTCACGCCCATCTGACTGGCTTTGTACAGCGCGCGGATAATCTTCGGATCGGTCAGCGAGTTGAACTTGGCGATGATGTGCGCGGGCTTGCCGTCGGTCGCGAATTGCGTCTCGCGGGCGATCATGTCGAGCATGCCTTTTTTGAGCGTGAACGGCGCGTGCAGCAGCTTCTTCATGCGCAGCGTCTTGCCCATGCCGATCAACTGGCTGAACAGCTTGCCGACGTCTTCGCACAAGGCGTCGTCGGAAGTCAGCAGGCTGTAGTCGGTGTAAAGCCGCGCATTACCGGCGTGATAGTTACCCGTGCCGAGGTGCGCGTAACGCACGATCTCCCCCGCCTCGCGACGCAGGATCAGCATCATCTTGGCGTGGGTCTTGAAGCCGACCACGCCGTAGATCACCACCGCCCCCGCCGCTTGCAGGCGGCTGGCGAGTTGCAGGTTGGACTCTTCGTCAAACCGCGCCCGCAGTTCGATGACCGCCGTCACTTCCTTGCCGTTGCGCGCGGCATCGACCAAGGCGTCGACGATTTCCGAGTTGGCCCCGCTGCGGTACAGCGTCTGACGCACGGCCAGCACGTGCGGGTCTTTCGCGGCCTGACGCAGCAAATCCACCACCGGCGTGAAGGATTCAAAGGGGTGCAGCAGCAGAATGTCCTGCTTGCTGATCACGTTGAAGATGTTTTCGCTGTTCTGCAAAAGCTTCGGAATCGCCGGGGTGAACGGCAGATATTGCAGCTCCGGGTGGCTGTCCAGGCTGGTAATGCTGAACAGGCGCGTCAGGTTGACGGGGCCGTTGACCTGATACAGCTCGCTCTCGCTCAGGTTGAATTGCTTGAGCAAGTAGTCGGACAAGTGTTTCGGGCAAGTGTCAGCCACTTCCAGACGCACCGCATCGCCGTAGCGACGGGAGAACAACTCACCCCGCAGCGCGCGGGCCAAGTCTTCGACGTCTTCGGAATCCAGCGCCAAATCGGCGTTACGGGTCAGGCGGAACTGGTAGCAGCCCTTGACCTTCATGCCCTGGAACAGGTCATCGGCATGCGCGTGGATCATGGAGGACAGAAACACATAGTTGTCGCCAGGGCCGCCCACGTCTTCCGGCACCTTGATGACGCGCGGCAACAGACGCGGCGCCGGGATGATCGCCAGACCCGAATCACGACCGAAGGCGTCGATGCCTTCCAGCTCGACAATGAAGTTCAGGGATTTGTTGACCAGCAACGGAAACGGGTGCGTCGGGTCCAGGCCGATAGGGGTGATGATCGGCGCGATTTCGTCGCGGAAATAACGACGCACCCAGGTTTTCAGCTTGGTGGTCCAGTAACGACGGCGAATGAAGCGCACCTGATGCTTTTCGAGCTCGGGCAGCAGAATGTCGTTAAGAATGGCGTACTGGCGGTCCACATGGCCGTGAACCAATTCGCTGATGCGTGCCAGCGCCTGATGAGGCTGCAGGCCGTCGGCACCCGCCTGTTCGCGGGCGAAGGTGATTTGCTTTTTGAGACCGGCGACGCGGATTTCGAAGAATTCGTCCAGGTTACTGGAGAAGATCAGCAGAAACTTGAGGCGTTCGAGCAGCGGATAGGACTCATCCAGCGCCTGCTCGAGTACGCGAATATTGAACTGCAGCTGCGATAACTCGCGATGGATATAAAGGCTGCTGTCATCCAGGTTGGGAATCACGATCGTCGGTGCGACGACAGGCTGCGGCTCAGCGGCAGGCAGTACTTCGATGGTCGGCTCAACCACGGACGTGACTTCTTGGGAAATGGCCTGGGGTTCAAGTTCAATTGAGGCTTCGGTGCTTCCTTCGGTACTCATGAATAATCCTGTAAGGCTTTTGCCCTGTAACAGTTGGGCCGGTAGGACGGCCGAAGAGATCGGTCTGTCAGTCCCTTCACGACAACAGAAAGGACGATCAGCAGCGCAGAGCAGTCACACCGGACACCTGCGAGCCCGTGCGTGCGGGCAAACGTGACAGTTATAAGCCAGCATTGTGACTCGCGCATGACAGTTGTGTGTCCACCATACGCCGTAGGACTTAAACACGCTCTCTAGACGGCATTTCCGCGTGAAACGTAAGAAACTTTAACGTAGTGACACATTTGGACACTTTCCTGAATGTGTCCGGCGCGTTAGGCTGCGCGTTCATTTCGCCAGCACCCATATGATGCTCCAGCATTTTTTACAAGAATTTGGCTACTTCGCCCTCTTCCTCGGAACCTTCTTTGAAGGTGAGACCATTTTGGTCCTCGCTGGATTTTTAGCGTTCCGAGGCTACATGGACATCAACCTGGTCGTGGTGGTTGCCTTCTTTGGCAGCTACGCAGGCGATCAGCTCTGGTATTTCATGGGGCGCAAGCATGGCCGCAAGCTTCTGGCACGCAAACCGCGCTGGCAAATGCTCGGTGATCGTGCGCTGGAACACATTCGCAAGCATCCGGACATCTGGGTGTTGAGCTTTCGTTTCGTCTACGGTTTGCGGACGGTCATGCCCGTAGCCATTGGTCTTTCCGGGTACCCGCCGGGACGCTACCTATTACTCAACGGCATCGGCGCCGCGATCTGGGCAGCGGCGCTAGGCGCAGCGGCCTATAAATTCGGTGCCGTACTGGAAGGTTTGCTGGGCAACGTCAAGAAATACGAGCTCTGGGTGCTAGGTGCGCTACTGGTGATCGGCGGTTTGCTGTGGATCTGGCGCCGCATCAAATCTGCTCGCCTCGAGCGAGAGGCCAAACAGGCCAAGACGCTGCCTGCAACTGCAGAGGCCGAGGCCAAGAACCAGCCGGACGAATGAACCTGCCCCGCTACTTTGCTGCCCAACGCACATTGAGTTAGCGCTCCAAGTGATCACCCCGGTTTTGGAGCGCTCAAGAGGGAGCACAGGCATGAGCAAAAAAGTGGCCGTTATTCTTTCCGGTTGTGGCGTCCAGGACGGCGCGGAAATTCATGAAAGCGTGCTCACCCTGCTGCGCCTGGATCAGCGCGGCGCGCACGTGAAATGCTTTGCACCGAACATCTCCCAACACCACGTCATCAATCACCTCACGGGCGAAGAAATGCCCGAAACCCGCAATGTGCTGGTGGAATCGGCGCGCATCGCTCGCGGCGCCATCGAGGACATTCGCGAAGCCGACGTCACTGAATTTGACGCATTGATCATTCCCGGCGGATTTGGCGCTGCAAAAAATCTGTCGAACTTCGCGACGCAGGGGCCCGATTGCCAGATTCAGGCAGAAGTGCTGGCCATGGCCGAAGCTTTCGCCAGCGCCGGCAAACCGATCGGACTGATCTGTGTGTCCCCGGCATTGGCCGCCAAAATCTATGGCCCTGGCGTGACCTGCACCATCGGTAACTGCTCCGAAACCGCTGCCAAAATCACCAAGATGGGTGGCAGGCACGAAGCATGCGAGGTGGCCGACATCGTTGAGGACAAGGCCCGCAAACTGGTCAGCACCCCGGCGTACATGCTGGCCTCATCCATCGGCGAAGCAGCTTCGGGGATCAACAAGTTGGTGGATCGGGTGTTGGAGTTGGTGCAAGAAAACGACGCGCAAGCAACGACGCCCTAACTGCGAGCCAGCCGGGTCAATATCCGGTCCAGCGAATTGGCAAATGCCTGCTTCTCGCGATCACCATAAGTCCCTTGACCGCCGCCGGCTTGGCCCTGCTCGCGCAGGTCGGTGAACAGATTGCGCACCGCCAGCCGTTCGCCCATGTTCTGCGCATCGAACTCCTTGCCCCGCGGATCCAGTGCAGCAACGCCTTTCTTGACCAATCGGTCGGCCAACGGCACGTCGCTGCAGACCACCAGCTCACCGGGCACGGCATGCTCCACCAGATAATCATCAGCCGCGTCGGGCCCACTGGGGACAACGATCAGCTTGACCCGCGCAAACGCAGGCCGGGGCACGGCTTGCCCCGCTACCAGCACAACCTCGAACTCGCGCTTGAGGGCGAATTTGACCACCTGATCCCGCGCTGCCTTCGGGCAAGCGTCAGCATCGATCCAGACCCGCATCAACAAAACTCCCTCATCAAAATCGACATCAACACCTCTCACTTGGCGACAGTTGATCACTTCTTCCTCGATTGTCCAAACGCTCAGGCCTGGCCATTCAGAAAAATATAAATCCTTATGTCGGACGCTTCTGAAAACACCGTGCGACATCAAAAAGCCATTGTTTCACCCGCCTCGGTCCTCATAATCCTCGATAATCCTCGCCGCCCATAAGTAGCACCCGGCCATCACGCGATGGTTGAACGAGTGAAAGCGGCCCGCTTTCCTCCAAATGGAATTGCACAGCCCGATGCCGTGGCACCGGCTGACGCTCTCAAGGACAGATTCGATGCGACCTCGCGCCCTCGGCACGCTCCTGCTGATCGTGGCTGTGCAACTGACCGGCTGTGCCGTATTCCGCAGCTACGACACCGAGCTGCGACAAACCAACCAGCAACTTACCGCCGGGAATGTCGACGGCGCACTCATGCTGCTGGAAAAACACAACACCGGCGACGACAAGGATCTTCTCTACTACTTCGAGAAGGGTGAACTGCTGCGCTCCAAAGGCGACTTGGCCGGAAGCCAGGCGGCGTGGGGTCGCGCCGATCAAACCGTTATTGCCTGGGAAGACGCGGTCAGGTTGGACAGCGATAAGTACCTGGCCCAGTTCGGCAGCTATATGGTGAACGACAAAGTGCGCCGCTACGAAGGCTATGACTACGAAAAAGTCATGCTGACCACGCAGATGGCGCTCAACCGGCTGGCTCAAAACGATTTCGACGGTGCCCGCACCGAGATCAAGAGAACCCATGAACGCGAAGCCGTGATCGCCGAGCTGCGCGACAAGCAATACCTCAAGAGCGAAGACGATGCCCGAAGCCAGGGCATGATGTTTCAGTACAAGGACCTTCAGGGCTATCCGGTCGAAACCCTCGATGCCCCGGAAGTCGTGAACCTGAAGAACAGCTATCAAAGTGCATTCAGCCATTACCTCGCGGGTTTCGTGTACGAGGCACTGGGCGAAAAAGACTTGGCCGCGCCGGGCTATCGCCAGGCGGCAGAATTGCGTCCGAACACCCCACTGCTGGACCAGGCATTGCTCGACCTCGACGCCTCGGGCAGCAAAAGCACCACTGAGGGTAGCGATGTACTGCTGGTGGTCCAGACCGGCCTCGCACCGGCACGTGATTCGATCCGGATCCCGCTGCCACTGCCGATCGACAACAACCTGATCATCACCACCCTTTCGTTTCCGGTGATCAAGGCCGACGACTCGACGCCGTTCTTCAACCAGGTGGGTGTGGACGGTCAGCCAATTAATCTGACTGCTCTCAACAGCACCAACGCCATGTCCCGCCGCGCGCTGCGTGACGACATGCCCGGCATTCTGCTGCGTACCACCGTGCGCGCCATCAGTCGAGGCGTGGCGCAGAAGAAGCTCAATGAGGTCAACCCGCTCGCAGGATTGGCCGTCGGCATCGCTTCCGCCGTGACCGAGGGCGCTGACACACGTACGTGGCGCACGCTGCCGGACAACACGCTGGTGGCCCGTATACGCCTCAAGCCGGGCGAGCATTACGTCACACTGCCTTCTTCACTGGGCGGCACCCACGTGCAACTCAAGATTGACCGTCCTTACCAAGTCGTCACCCTGCGTGCCCTCGGCAATCAGGTGTTCACCAGCGGCCTTGCGGCTCAGGTGATGCCGTCGAATCCGTCGCAGGCCGTGGCGATCAACACCCCCTAACCGAGACACGACATGCTTCGTACTATGTGCGCCCTGATGGCCGTGGCCATGCTGGCCGGTTGCACCACCCCACCGCCTCCCGCACCGGGCAGTGCCGCCAGCAAGGTGGTCGCCCTTGGTGACCTGAAACATATCGAAATCGGCCCAATGCGGGTCGCCCGGGAAAACGGCCTCATGACGGTCAACGTCTCGCTGAACAACACCAGCCGTTACACCAAAACGATGTATTACCGCTTCGCCTGGCTGGGCGATGACGGCTTTCCGGTGGCCGAGCCCGAAGCCTGGAAAAGCCTGATGGTGTATGGCTCGCAACGCAGTTTCCTGCCCGCCATCGCGCCTGTGGCCAAAGCCACAGACTTGCGCCTCGAAGTCAAAACCCCTTGATGTGCCCTGTTCGCTCAGCAAACGAGACCCCTTGCATGCCTTTCTTTCGCCTCTCCCTGCTCGCCGCCGTTGCCCTGCTGGCCACCGGATGCGCCAACAACTCGCCCACGCTGGGCAGCAAAAATATCCGCTACGGCGACACCAAGGCCGTGGAAACCGTGACCAACGAGTTCGGTTCTACTGATCTGCAACTGATCGCCGAAAGCATGACCCGCTCTCTGGCCCAGTCCGGCAGTTTGCAGGGCCGCCCGGTGGTTCAGGTCTATGACGTGAAGAACAAAACCAGCGAGTACATCGATACCCGCGAAATCACAACGTCGATCAAAACCCAGTTAATGAAGTCCGGTACTGCGCGCTTCGCCAGCGACAACACCGACATGCAGAGTCAGGTCGAGCAGTTGAAGCTGCAAAACCAGAGCGGCCTGTACAGACAGTCCACGGTGAGCAAGACCGGCAACATGGTCGCCGCCAAATACCGCCTTGAAGGTTCGATCAGTTCGATCGTCAAGCGCAGCAGCGACTACAAGGACGTCTTCTACAAATTCAGCCTGCAATTGATCGACGTCGAAAGCGGACTGGCCGAATGGATGGACGAAAAAGAAATCCGCAAAACCACGGAGCGCTAACAATGCGTGCATGGATCAGCATCTTCGGGCTGGTGTGCGCATTTGGCGCCCAGGCCGCGCCGAAAATCGCGGTCACCGACATGGCGTTCGAGCGGCAGGTGGAGGAATACATCCACACGGTGTCAGCGCAAAGCCGCTCTCAGGCCAACGCCTACAGCGCCAGCGGCTCCGCCAGCTACAACGAGTACGAAGCCCGTACCACTTACATCGAGCAGGGCGAGCTGCGCAAATTCAGCGGGGACATCAAAGGCGAGATCCTCAAGTCGGGAATGTTCCAGTTGGTGCAGGGCACGCCGTATAGGGCCAGCACGAACGAAGACGTGTACGACGTCATCGCGCGCATCAAGAATGGCGACTTTAAAGGGGCTGATTACGTGCTGTTCGGCACGGTGTCGGACATCGACTTTCGCCAGGACATCAATGAAATCGCCAACACCCATGCCCACTCTTCGGTGCTGGGCTTGGCACTGGTGGCCGATTCAGTCTGATCAACACCCGCACGTTCGCAATCACGTCGGCGTTCACAGCAATGGGCGAAGGTCAGGACACCAAGCTGGTCAACGGCAATGACTTGCGCGTCACGCCGAACCGGGGTCGGGTGGTGAAAGATGTGTCGAAGTCCATTGGACTGGATGTGGCGCGGCAGTTGGGGGAACAACTAAGGGGTGAAGTCGAGTATCAGGCACCACCTGCGCCTCGGCACAACCTGCCGCGTGACGAAGCGCCGAAAATCTTGCGTTGAGCTTTAAGGCCTTGGCAAATCAATTGTGGGAGGGAGCGTGCTCACGAAAACGTTGTATCAGTCACTGTCGATGTGACTGCCTGATTGCCTTCGTGAGCAAGCTCATTCCCACAGTTTGCACATCAACCAGCCTTGGCCCGGCATCAAGCGCGGTGCAATGTTGCAAGGAACGCCGCCGCACTGACGAACAAACCGGCAAACGTGCGGTTCATACGGCGTTGCTGCTTGGGCGATTTGAGTGCTCGAAGCACTTTCGACGCCAGCCCGGTATAGCCCGCCATCACGATCAGATCCACGCAGACCATCGTCACGCCGATCGTCATGTATTGAGGGAATTGCGGCAGATGAGTGTCGATGAACTGCGGCAGGATCGCGAGCATGAACACCAGAGCCTTGGGGTTGCTAATGTTCACCAGAAAACCGCGTGTGACCAACGCCAGCGGCTTGCCGACCGGGCGGATGGCCGCGTCGTCAGACAGATCGCTCGGCATCGCCCGCCACTGTTTGATACCGAGGTACACCAGGTAGGCGACGCCAAACCACTTGATTATCGTGAAGGCCAGCGCCGAAGTGGCCAGCACCGCACCGAGGCCTGCGGCGACGATCGCGATCTGGACGACCAACGCCACTTGCAGGCCCAACGCATTCCAGTAGCCGCGCCAGAATCCGTATTGCAGACCGCTGGACATCGATGCAATGGCACCGGCGCCAGGCGAAAGACTGATGACCCAACAGGCAGCGAAAAACGCCAGCCACGTTTCGAGCGACATGACACACCTCAGGCAGAACGGGAACTGTGTCTAACCTAATGTTTGCTCAGGGGAAAGACCAATTATTTCTAACTGTTACGCTGCCTTCGCTCGCAACTGTGAGGCTATTTCGACGCGGGATCGTCGGCGCGCTTCTCGCCGGAAATGATTGCCATGCCATCGTTGCCGCGCCAGCGGCGAATCGACTTTTGGAAGAACTGGCTGTTGGGCACTTGCACCAGCGTGCCGCCCAACTCGGCCGGTTCGACCAGCGTGGTGAACATCAGGTTGATGGCCGTGACGCGGCCCTTGATGCCAGGCTTGTCTGTAGTGTCCACCAGTTCGACCACGTCGCCGATGCGAAACGGCCCCATGGTGAAGATGAACACGGCGCACAGCAGGTTTGAGAGCACGCTCCACATGGCGAAAAACGCCACCGCCGCCACGGCCACGAACCCCGAGAGCGCCGCCCACAGCACCGACGCGGAAACACCCAGACGCCCCAGCACGGCCACGAACGCCGTGCCCATGATCAGCCAGCGCAACCCGCCACGAACCATTACCAACAACTCGGGCGGTAACAACGGATAACGTTCGGCCATTCGGTTCAGGAACCGCGCCACGAACCGTTGCAAGGTGTAGCCGATCAGTAGGATCAACAGAATCTGCAACCCAATGAGGATCGGCTCGATCCAATACGCCGGAACCGGTAACGCCAGCGATTCCATCAGGACAACGCTTCCAGCTCGGCCTGCATCGACTCCAGCAGTTCCAGCGCTTCCATCCACGCCTCTTCCAGCTCGGATTCACGCGCCTTCAGCTTGGCCTGATCCGCTAACACGTCGCGCAGCTTGTCTTTGTTCGCGGCTTCGTAGATGGCGCTATCGCCCAACGCTGTCTCGATCTTGGCCAGCTTTTCATGAACCGTGCCGAGTTCCTTTTCCAGCTTCTCGGCTTCACGTTTGTGCGGCGCAAGCTGCTGACGCAAAGCTGCTGCCTGCTGGCGCTGGGCCTTTTTGTCGGTTTTGTCGGCGTTGACCGACGTGTTGCTGACCGGGGCATTACGTTGCCGATAATCAGCCAGCCAGCGAGTGTAGTCGTCCAGATCGCCATCGAACTCTTCGACCACGCCATCCGCGACCAGCAGGAAATTATCAGTGGTGCTTTTGAGCAGATGACGGTCGTGAGACACCACCAACACCGCGCCACTGAATTCTTGCAGGGCCATGGTCAGGGCCAGGCGCATCTCCAGATCCAGGTGGTTGGTCGGTTCGTCGAGCAGCAGCAGGTTTGGCTTGTCCCAGGCGATCAAGGCCAGCGCCAGACGCGCCTTTTCACCCCCGGAGAAATTCAGTACGGGCTCTTCCAGACGCGCACCCCGGAAGTCGAAACCACCGAGAAAGTCACGCAGCGTCTGCTCGCGCTCGGTTGGCGCGATGCGCTGCAGGTGCAGCAGCGGACTGGCCTTGGCATCGAGCGAATCCAACTGATGCTGGGCGAAGTAGCCGACGACTGTGTTCTCGCCGCGCAGCAAGCGCCCGCTCAACGGCTCAAGCTCACCGGAGAGGTTTTTGATCAGGGTGGATTTACCCGCGCCGTTCGGCCCGAGCAGCCCGATCCGCGCACCCGGCGTCAGTTGCAACTTGACCTTCTGCAGCACGGCCTTGTCGCCATAGCCCAAACGCGCATCGGACAGGTCCAGCAACGGACTGGAAATCTTGTCGGACTCACGGAAGGTGAAGTTGAAAGGGGAATCGACATGGGCAGCGGAGAGTTCTTCCATCCGCTCCAGGGCTTTGATCCGGCTCTGCGCCTGACGCGCCTTGGTCGCTTGAGCCTTGAACCGCGCAATGTATTTTTCCATGTGCGCACGCTGGGCCTGCTGCTTCTCGTAGGCTTGTTGCTGCTGGGCCAGACGTTCGGCGCGGGCCCGCTCGAACGCACTGTAGCCGCCACGATAGAGCGTGATCTTTTTCTGGTCGACGTGAGCGATATGGTCAACCACGGCGTCGAGAAAATCCCGGTCGTGGGAAATCAACAGCAGCGTGCCCGGATACCCTTTCAGCCAGTCTTCGAGCCAGAGAATGGCATCGAGGTCCAAGTGGTTGGTGGGCTCGTCGAGCAGCAACAGGTCCGACGGGCACATCAGGGCCTGCGCCAGGTTCAGGCGCATCCGCCAGCCACCGGAGAAACTGCCGACTTGACGTTCCATCTGCTCGTTGGTGAAGCCCAGTCCGGCGAGCAATTTGCGCGCGCGGGCGTCGGCGGTATAGCCGTCGGCGCTGTCGAGTTCCGAATGCAGACGGGCTTGGGCAGCACCGTCGTGAGCCGCTTCGGCGGCCGCCAGGTCTTGTTGGACCTGACGCAGACGCACGTCGCCATCGAGCACGTAGTCCACAGCCAGGCGTTCGAGGGTATCGACCTCCTGGCGCATGTGGGCGATGCGCCAATCGGCAGGCAGCGAGCAATCGCCGTTATCGGGGGACAGTTCACCCCGCAGCAAGGCGAACAGGCTGGATTTGCCGGCGCCATTGGCGCCGATCAGGCCGGCTTTCTGGCCAGCGTGCAGGGTCAGCTCGGCGTCTTCTAGCAGACGTTGCGGACCACGCTGTAAGGTAAGGCTTTGAAGTCTGATCATAATGGCGGCGGAGTCTACCAGCTTCGTCCAAAACAGGTAGATGACTATGGCTTCCGACCTCTGGAGTTTCACCCTCGATTTCTACGCTCGACCAGGCGTGGAGCAAGCCTGCCTGACGTTGCAGGCCAAAGGCGGCAACGTCTGCGCCTTGTTATGCGGCGTCTGGCTTGATCAGCGCAACATCCCGTTCAACCCGCAGCGCGCCGAGGAAATCAGACAATTGGCCACGCCTTGGCACGACCAGGTCGTCGGGCCGCTCCGCGCAGTGCGCACACAATGGAAGGCCGCCGCAGCGACAGACGAAGAACTCAGCGCGCTACGTGAGCGGGTGAAGGGCTTGGAATTGGACGCCGAGCGGGAGCTGTTAGTGCGGTTGCAGCGCTTGATTCAGGATTGGCCTGAGCACGCGGCTGAGCATTCAGGGGTGTGGCTAGGAGCGCTCGCAGGCGAAGCGGCAGAGAAAGCCCCCGACGCGCTGCAGGTCCTGCAACGGGTCGGGGTCGATCTTATTTAGGAAGCGCTGTTAGACGACGAACCGGTCGCTGGCGTAGCAGCTGGCGCAGCAGGAGCGGCTGGGGCAGGCGTAGTCGAAGTGGACGACGCTGGCGCTGGCGTTGCAGGCTTGGCAGCAGCTGCCGGAGCGGCAGGTTTGGCAGTCGATTGACTAGCAGGTTTGGCGGCAGCGGGTTTCGCAGCACGCTTCACGGCTGGCTTGGCAGCGGCGGATTTAGCGGCCGGCTTTGCAGCGGCAGGTTTAGCAGCCGCTGGCTTGGCAGCTTTCGATGCTGCGGGTTTAGCGGCGGCAGTCACGGGTTTCGCAGCGGCAGGTTTAGCCGCAGGTTTAGCGGCGGCTGGCTTGGCAGCCGATGGCTTGGGGCCCGGTTTAGCGGCTGGCTTCGCAGCAGAACTCACTGGCTTGGCAGCAGGTTTTGCAGCGGCAGTTTTCGCAGGTGCCTTCGCAGCGGCCGATGTGCTCGCGACAGGTTTTGCGGCGGGTTTGCTGGCCGCTTTGGCGGCAGGCTTAGCCGCAGTCTTGGCCGCGACCGGCGCGTTGACGGCGGCGGACTTAGCGGCGGTGGTTCTGGCGGCCGGCTTGGCCGCAGCGGCTTTCACCGGCGCTTTGGCAGCAGCAGGTTTGGAAGCAGGGGCTTTCGCAGCAGGTTTGGCAACGGCGGGCTTGGCAGCGGCAGACTTGGCAGGTGCTTTCGCCGGTGCCTTTACAGCGGGCTTGGTCGCCGCTTTAGCAGCAGGCTTGGCCACTTTGGTCGGCGCCTTGGTTGCGCGATCGCTCAGCGCTTTGCCCACGGCCTCTTTGACACGACCAATGCCCTGCGCCAGCTTCAGGCTTTCCTGAGCGTCGCGCTTAAGGTTGAGAATGTATGTGCGGGTTTCGGTCTGACGGTCTTTCAACGCGTCCAGCAACGCTTCAAGTTCAGCGATTGCGTCTTTAGCCTTGGTCTGGGCCTTGGCTTTGCCGGCAGTGGCGGCATCCTGCAATTTAGTGCGGGACTTGTGCAGTTTTTCCTGTGCCTTGCCGCGTTGCTTTTCAAGCTTGGCGAGCAACTTTTCGGCATCAGCCAGCGCTGTCGAGCAGGCATCTTCAAGGTGTTCGAGCAAGCTGCTCGAAAGCTGTTGGAGCAAATGCAAGGGAGTGTTTACTGGCTTCTTGTTGGCCGACATGATTTACCTCCTGGCTGATTTGAATGCGGCTCATACTAGACCTCTGCCCGCACTGCCGCTAGGGGCTGTAACCCTTTCCACTTGACACTGCAAATCGCGCGCTGTTGCACGTCGGCCAAAATCCCTTCACATCGTCATCACATTTGCTGCCGGGCGCTGGCATAATCGCGTCTTCCCAGGCCGGAGAGCATTCATGTCGCGCTACTTCTTAATGTCGTTGTTCCTCTTGGTAAACCTTGCACACGCGACCGATGCTGCACCTTCTAACAACACCCATGATCTGTCCTACAGCCTGGGTGCAAGCCTGGGTGAACGGTTGCGCCAGGAAGCCCCAGATTTGCAATTGCCTGCCCTGATCGAAGGCCTGCAACAGGCGTATCAAAACAAACCGCTCGCCATCAAACAGGAACGCATGGAGCAAATCCTCAGCGATCATGATGCAGCGCTTGCGCAAGCGGAAAACGCCGGCCAATCCGAACCACAGACCGAAGCCGCGCTGAAGGAAGAGCGCAAGTTCATGGACGCCGAAAAAGCCAAGCCCGGTGTTCGCCAGCTTGCCGACGGTATCCTGATGACCGAATTGACCCCGGGCAGTGGCGCCAAACCTGATATCAATGGCCGTGTTCAAGTGAAATACGTTGGCCGCCTGCCTGACGGCACGATCTTCGACCAAAGCCAGCAGCCACAATGGTTCCGCCTCGACAGCGTGATCGCCGGCTGGACCACCGCACTCGTGGACATGCCAGTGGGTGCCAAATGGCGCCTGGTGATCCCGTCCGCGCAGGCCTATGGCGCGGAAGGCGCAGGCGACCTGATCGACCCGTACACCCCGCTGGTGTTCGAAATCGAGCTGCTGGCGGTGTCGCAGTAAAAATGCTGGTACAACAAAAAGGGCGCCGCAATGGCGCCCTTCTTGAAGCCTGAACCGACTCAGGCCTGCACGGCATCTTGCTCTTTGTGCGCGTTATGCAGGACTTCGATCAGGCAATCCTCCAGCTCGAAACGCTCGTGCAGCAAACAGCCCAGCTCCTTGAACTTCTCCGCCACGCATTTACCTTCGTCACACAGATCATTGAAGGCCAGCAGCTTCTCGGTGATCACATCGATGCGGGGATAAAGCGTATCGGCGAGTTCCAGGCCGCGCTGATCGTTGAATGCCTTGGCCTCGCCCGTCAGTTGCTCATAGATTTCAAAATGACCTGCCGATACGTAGTCGACGAGCGTGCCGCAAAATTCCTGCAGCTGTTTGGTGGTCTCGGACAACGCTTCGGGCTCGGCGCCTAGTACATCGTACGCCTTGATCAGCTCGTTGCGTTCCAGCAACCAACGGTCGATCAATTTGTGAACCCCACCCCAGCGTTCCTGAGCGTTCTGACAACTTTCGAGCATGATGTTCTCTCTTCCCTTCAGGGGCATGCTGCTGGTGATCGACTGGCGATAAGGCCGGATGCGTGCAAAAACCGGCTCTGAAATACGTCGACAGCAGCATTATTCCGATAACGCGTGCGGGCCAGATTATGCCCGTGCGTCGAGGCCATCAAGGTACGCAGACGATAAAGTTCATACAAGTGTTTAATCGCTGGCGTCGATATCTATTGATCTGAATTGGCAAAAGTCGATCAACAGGTGGTACATCGCGAATAGGCTAACGGCTGCAAACGCCAGCAGGCTCCACTCCGGGAGACTGATGCCAAACAGTGACCAGGTGATTTCAGAGCACCCGGCAGTGCCTGCAAGAATCATCCACAGCACCTTCAGCCAAGGCTGGGTATCGAGTAAATACTGTTGATTCACGAGGCAAGCCGCCAGGTTCTCCGGCGGCGCTGCTTGTAGCCAGACCTGCCGCCCTGCCAATGCAGCCCCCGTGAGCGATGGCAGCAGCAAAAGCCCGGAATAAACGCGCCACCCCGACATGCGCGGCGCGTGCAGCACCGCCGCTAAACAGATGACAGCACAGGCGAGGAAAAGGCCTCGCTGTGCAAGACAAAGCGGGCATGGGGCGTTACCTACCACGCGCTCAAGATAAAACGTCGCACCCACAATCAGCGCACAGGCGAAAAATGCCAGAAAGAAAAGAAAGCGTGTGCGAGCCAGATGCATGGAAAATCCGTAACAAAAGACGAAGGCGGTTACGGTAGAGGAAAGCGAGACCCGCTTTCAAGGCGACCGCAGGAGGATATTTCTTAGCGTGAGTAGGGATTCACCGACCGCACAGGTAGGAAATCGCGCTCTTCTGGCAGTGATGGAGACAGAAACTGTACGAATTTTGGGAACGGTCTTACGCGCGTTATGGATTTCCCAGCAAAAAGGCCCGTATTCAGGGCCTTTTCACAATGACGCTGCTGCGCTTCAGGCCCGGGCGAGCGCAGGCAGCGGACGAGCGAGTAAACGCTCGTCCAGCAAGCCGAGCCCCTCTTGGAAGAGCTGATTGCTGCGTTCAGTTTCACCCAGTTGACCAAGCAAACGTGCAAGCTCTGCGCAGGCTTCAGGATTACGTTGCAGTCTGAGGCTGCTTTCGAGGTAATCGCGAGCTTTGCCCCACAGGCTGCTCTGCAAGCAGAGACGGCCCAATGTCAGCAGCAGGCCCGGATCGTCCGGATGCTGCTTGAGCCAGCCCTCGGCGGTCTGCAATTGCTTGCCGGGATCACTTCCGCGCACCAGCCCGTAAAGTCTGGCGAGATGACTGTTGTAATCGCGTTTCATCGCGTTACGCAGGATCTCCTCGGCCTGCACATCAGCCCCATGACGCCGCAATTGCTCTGCGTAGGCCAGTACCAAGGCTGGCTCTTGACGTTGCGCCGAGGTCAGTTGCTGCCATGCGGTTTCCAACGCAGGCAAGCCGGCAGGCCCCGATTCATTGTCGGCACCCTGATAGGCGACTAACGAGAGGTTTTCGCCCCAGGCGCGTTTTTCCAGTTCAGCCAGTTCCTGCGCAGGCAAGACTTTGTCCTTGCGCAGTTCAGGCATGAGACGGATAAGCTCAGGCCACTGTCCACGTTGGCGATACAGCCGCTGTAACTGACGCAGCACTTGCGGATTGTGCGGATGACGCTCGTGCATCGCGTGCAAGGTTTCCAGCGCGCCATCGTTGTCGCCGCGGTCCAGTTGGAGCTGGGCGTGATTCAACGCGATCGCCAATTCAGCATGAGGCTGACGCTCAAGTGCGCGCTCCAGCAAGTTATCGCTCTCGTCATAACGGCCCTGCTCATTGGCAGCACGAGCGGCTCCAAGGTAGTAGAGCAACGGTTCTCGCTCGGCCTCCGCGGCGCGGTGCAGATAACGCTGCGCGCTGGCCCAACGGCCCTCTGCAAGGTCTAGCTGGCCGCGCTCGATCGCGATCTGCGCACGACGGCTGCGGTTGCGCCGGGACCAGGGGTTGACCACGCCGCCGGAGGTCGTCAGCAGCCGAATCAGTCCCCGCACCAGCCAAAGCACAAACGCGACAAACACTAGCAACGCCAGGGCTGCCCAGAGGCTGGACTCATAGCGGAACGAGTCGTAAGCGATCAGCACGTAGCCGGTGTGACGAGAAATCGCCAGCCCCAACAACGTTGCAAGCACGATCAGGAAAAAGACGATGACGTAGCCGCGCTTCATGGCTTGCTCCCTGCCTGGGCCCCTTCAGCGGGTTTATCCAGCGCACCGCCCACCGGCGTGTGGCGCTGCTCCAGGTAGGCTTGCACTGCACTCAGGCTCGGGGTCAGATCAGGTGTGATCACCGCCACCGGCTGCTTGGCCAGTTCGTCCAGATGCTCGCCCAGCGCTTTGCTCTGGGGGTTGTCCTGATTGAAATTGGCGTCCAGCACACTACGCGCCTCGGTCACCGCCTTGGCATAGACAGGCTGTTCGCCGTTGAGCGCGGCCCACTGCGCTTGTTCCAGCGCCAGACTCAACGCCAGGCGTACTTGAGTCAGGCTCTGGCCAGCCAGCAACGGGCGGACATTTTTGTCCGCGTGGAAGTCGAGGCGAATGTATTGAGAGATTTTGTCCCACCACTTTGCCCAGTAGCTGTCTTCCTGGCCATCAGTCAGCCCCAGCAGGGACTCGCCTTTGTCTTTGTATTCGGGTGCCAGGGCCGTCAGCTGAGTCGCCTGATCGCGCAAGGCTGCCAGCTGCAGGAACAGGCCGGTGCGGTCAGGTTGATCGACGCTGTGCAGCGCTGCCAGGCTCTTGGCGAGTTGCTCACGTGCAGCGTAGGCGCCCGGATCGTCCTGTTCGCGCAGAATCTCATCGGCACCCTGCACCAGGGCTTGTGCGCTGTTGATGTCCTGAAGCGCAGACAGGCGAAGGCTTGCCAACCGCAGGAGGTGCTCTGCCTCGGCCAGACGCCAGTCTTTGCGACTGGCGCCGAGCACGGTTTCCAGACGTTGGCTCAGACGTTGCTGATCGCCCTGCAACTGCGTGACCAGTCGACGACGGTCTTCCAGCTCCTGAGCAGGGGGCAATTGCGCAAGCCGCGCGGCCAATTGCTGCTCGCTCTGCTGCAAGGTGCGGGTCTGCGAACCGAGGTCATCCAACTGCCCGGACTGCTGCTGATGGCCGACCTGTATTGCGCGCAATTGCCACACGCTCCAGCCGCCGATAGCCACGCCCGCAGCGCCCAGCAGCAGTGCCAGAATGGCCAATCCGTTGCTGGAACGGCGCGGGGAAGGTTCTTTTCGCGCCGGATCCGGCAATGGTTCGGATTTGGCCAGTACCGGTTCAACGCCATCATTAGGCAAGACTGTTTCGCTCACGTATCCATCCTATGCATTTGGGCGTAATCGCGTAATCCGACCCGTCGATCATTACGCCTGAGAGGCAGGTGCAGGATGAGCCTGCAGCGCTGCCAGCAAGGCCGAAGCGCTGGCGCCCCGGCAGTCCACTACGGTCAGAGCTCCGGCCTCACGCGCCTGTTCAGCGACCCGCGGGCTCGGTACGAATATAGGCATCTGTGCGAGTTCCGGCCACGCGTCACCAGCCAACTCGCGCAGATGTTGAAAACCCTGTCCACTGCTGACCACCAGCCCGTTCAAGCGTTCCGCCGCCACCCGTTGCGGCAGGACGAAAGCCGGATACTGCGGCAGATTGCGGCGATACAACGGCAGATAATCGACCGTCACGCCCTGTTCGCGCAGGCGCTCGGCCAATAATTCGCGACCGTCTTCGCCGCGCATGATCAGCACCTTGGGGTCGTAGCCGCGGAGGGCGTCATGAAGTTGGGGGAGTTCGAGCAATGCTTCGCTGTCTTCGGCTTGTTCAGGGAAGTACACGCGCAGGCCGTAATCATCGAGAATCTGCGCAGTGGCCGCGCCCACGGTGAACCAGGTCTGCATCGGCGGCTGCGGCCAGACCTCGTCGACCCGTTCCAGCCCCAACCGCGCGGCAGGCTTGCTGACGACGATCACGGCGCAATAGGCCGCAAGGTCGTAAATGATCGAGCGACTCTCTTCGGACACCGGCAACGGCTCGATTTCCAGCAGAGGCAAGCTGGTGCTGAACACGCCCGCCTGCGCCAGTGTCTCGGCAAGGGCTCGGGATTCTTCGGCCGGGCGGGTCAGCAGCAGACGCCACCCCTTCACGCTTCGTCCGCCTCGCCGTAAACCGCCTTGAGGATTTTCGCAGCGCCTTGCGCCAATAACGCCTCAGCGACTTGCACGCCCAGCGCTTGAGCATCGGCGTGTGGCGCGCGGGCGTCGGCGTGCAGAAGCACGCTACCTGTGGGATCTCCCACCAGGCCGCGCAGCCACAGTTGGTCATCCTCCAGAACGGCGTAACACGCGATCGGCACCTGACAACCACCATTGAGGTGTTTGTTCAGCGCTCGCTCGGCCGTAACGCGCAGGGCGGTGTCGGTGTGATGAAGCGGGGCCAGCAGCGCGTGCAGCTCGGTGTCGAGGCTGCGGCATTCGATACCGACCGCGCCCTGCCCGCCCGCAGGCAGACTATGGTCGACACTGATCGCCGAGGTGATGCGGTCTTCGAAGCCCAAACGAATCAAGCCCGCCGCCGCAAGGATGATGGCGTCGTATTCGCCCGCATCGAGCTTGGCCAGACGGGTGTTGACGTTGCCGCGCAGAAAGTGAATGTTCAGATCGGGGCGAAGCGCCAGTAATTGTGCCTGGCGACGCAGGCTCGACGTGCCCACGACACTGCCCGCTGGCAGCTCCTCGAGGCTGGCGAACGTGTTTGAGACGAACGCGTCGCGCGGGTCTTCTCGCTCACAGATGCAAAACAGGCCCAGGCCCTGTGGGAAATCCATCGGCACGTCTTTCATCGAATGCACGGCGATGTCCGCTTCGTCTTCCAGCAGCGCGGTTTCCAGCTCTTTGACGAACAGGCCCTTGCCACCAATTTTCGACAGCGGCGAATCCAGCAGTTTGTCGCCCCGGCTGACCATCGGAACCAGCGTCACAATAAGGCCGGGGTGAGCGTCTTGCAGGCGAGCCTTCACGTATTCGGCCTGCCAGAGTGCCAACGCGCTTTTGCGCGTGGCGATGCGGATTTCGCGAGTGGACATGAATCGATCCGTACTGAGTGAATGCGGCGGATGATAACAGCTAGGCCCAATCGGGCCGAATGACTGTCATCAATCTGCGCGCATCATGTTCTCAATCGATGCACGGAGGCCATGCGACGGCGTGTCGCTCGTGACAACCGGACATCGTTTTAACAGCACGGCTTGCCGGCAGCGGCATGTGCGAGACCCTGCTTGTGCAGGAGAGCTTGCTCGCAATGCGGCCGGTGCACCCGGCACAGACCTCGGCGGCTGACAAATCGAATCGCGAGCAAGCTCACTTCTACAAAGGCTAGACCCGACTGAAAACTACAAGTGCTGCATCATCTTGCGCACCCCGGCTACGTGCCGGCGGCTGACGATCAGTGCGTCGCCATTCAGCCCTTTCAGGAAGAGCTGGAAATGCCCCAAGGGCGTGCGCTGCAAACGCTCGATACGGTCACGGGCTACCAAGGCGTTGCGATGGATGCGCACGAAGCGATCCCCGAACTCGTCTTCCAGTGCCTTCAACGGCTCGTCGAGCAGGACTTCGCCATCTTCATGGCGCAAGGTCACGTACTTGTGATCCGCGATGAAGTAGATCACGTGGTCCAGCGGGATTAGCTCAATGCCTTTGCGCGTGCGTGCACTGATATGGCTACGAGGTCCGTTTCCGCTTTCGGCGGCAGGGCGAGTCATTGCCGCCAGTTGCACGCGATTTGGCCGTTCGGCCTTGCGCAATGCTTCAAGCAGATTTTCAGGACGCACCGGTTTGACCAGATACCCCACGGCGCTGACTTGAAAGGCTTCCAGCGCAAATTCATCGTGGGCCGTGCAGAAAACCACGGCAGGTGGTGTGTCGCGTTCGCATAATTTGGCCGCAACCTGCAGCCCATCAAGGCCCGGCATGCGGATATCGAGTAAAACCACGTCGGGTTTCAGACTATCGATCAGCGTCAAGGCTTCTTCGCCATTGGTGGCGCTGGGTTCCAGGACCCGATAACCCTCGAGGTCGCCAACCAGACGGCTCAGGCGATCGCGGGCTAGGGGTTCGTCATCAACGATCAGGACATTCATATTGCTCTGGCTTCCTGCGTGAGTCTCGCACAAGGATAGCGTAGACAGGTGAAGTGACGACCGTCACGGCGCTCCACGGTCAGACTCGCGAGAGGTCCAAAAAGTGCCGTGATCCGGGCGCCTATGTTTGCCAAGGCTTGCTGAGTGCCATTTGAGGTCTGCCGGGAGGCGACTTCTTCGTAGGGATTACTGACATGCAATATGAATACTCCCCGTTCGTAGTGCGCCTCGACCCTGACCACGCCGCCTTCAACACGGGGCGCAATGCCGTAGATCAACGCGTTCTCAAGTAATGGCTGCAAGGTTAGCTGGGGAATCGGCAAGTCGTCGGGAATTGCGCTGACATCCCAGTCCAACTGTAGACGCTCGCCAAGTCGATATTGCTCAATCGATAGATAACGTCGGGCCAACTCCAGCTCTTCCCCCCATGTCGTCAGGCTGCCGGGTTTGCCCAGGCTGGCGCGAAACAGGTCGGAGAGGTCGAGCACCGCCTGCTCAGCCTTGACCGGGTCGCTGCTGACCAGACTGGCGATGCTGTTAAGCGTGTTGAACAGAAAGTGCGGCCGGATACGCGCCTGCAGCGATTCGATACGGGCTCGCAACTCGGCCTGTTGCTGCTTGCGCCACTGACTTTGCAGATAAAAGTAGCGCAACATCAGCGCCGACATGATCAACGCAATCAAACCGTAGCGAAGATAACGCTGGACGTCGCTGTCGACTGGCAGCGCGCCGTCCAGCTGGCAATAGTCGGTCACGGCTGTGCAGGCCAGTGTCACCGCCACCACCAGCAGGCAGCCCATGGCGCCCGCCATCCCGGGTTTGAGGCGCGCCAGCCACGGGCGCAAACCGCATAGCAACGCCGCAGACAGCAACACGATCCATTGCACGAACAGCGAAATCAGCGCCAGTCGCACCCAGTCGAAGCCCGGGCGCATCGGCTCTACCAACACCAGCACCAAGACCAACAGTTCGGCAAGCACGATCAGCACCAGCAGCGCCTGCGGCAGGCACAGTTCCGGAAGGAAGAACTCTTTGCCGGGAGCAGCGTTCTGACCCGGTTTATTGCGCTCGGTTTGCATGGCCTCAGTCTCTGCGCTCGTCCCTTGTCGGGCAAGCTGTCCGGGATAAAAAAGCAGCAATGCTGTTATCATCGCCGCGCCTTTTAAATCAGCACCGTCATCATCAGAGCAGCGAGCGAAACCATGAGCACCGACAAGACCAACCAGTCCTGGGGCGGCCGCTTCAGTGAACCCGTCGACGCCTTCGTCGCACGCTTCACCGCCTCCGTCACCTTCGATCAGCGCCTTTACCGCCACGACATCATGGGCTCCGTCGCCCACGCCACGATGCTGGCGAAAGTCGGTGTGCTGACTGACGCCGAGCGCGACACCATCATCGATGGCCTGAAGACCATTCAGGGTGAAATCGAAGCGGGCACCTTCGATTGGCGCGTGGACCTGGAAGACGTGCACATGAACATCGAAGCGCGTCTGACCGACCGCATCGGCATCACCGGCAAAAAACTGCACACCGGTCGCAGCCGTAACGATCAGGTGGCCACTGACATTCGCCTCTGGCTGCGTGATGAAATCGACCTGATCCTGGCCAAAATCACGCGCCTGCAAGAAGGTCTATTGGGCCTGGCCGAACGCGAAGCCGAGACCATCATGCCGGGCTTCACTCACCTGCAGACCGCGCAGCCGGTCACCTTCGGGCATCACATGCTCGCCTGGTTCGAAATGCTGAGCCGCGACTATGAGCGTCTGGTTGACTGCCGCAAGCGCACCAACCGCATGCCGCTGGGCAGCGCAGCGCTGGCGGGCACCACGTACCCGATCGATCGCGAACTGACCTGCCAGCTGCTGGGCTTCGAAGCCGTGGGTGGCAATTCGCTGGACAGCGTGTCCGACCGCGATTTCGCCATCGAATTCTGCGCCGCTGCCAGCGTGGCGATGATGCACCTGTCGCGCTTCTCCGAAGAGCTGGTGCTATGGACCAGCGCGCAATTCCAGTTCATCGATCTGCCGGACCGTTTCTGCACCGGCAGCTCGATCATGCCGCAAAAGAAAAACCCTGACGTGCCGGAGCTGGTCCGTGGCAAGAGCGGCCGCGTGTTCGGCGCGCTGATGGGCCTGCTAACGCTGATGAAGGGTCAGCCGCTGGCGTACAACAAGGACAATCAGGAAGACAAAGAGCCGCTGTTCGACGCCGCCGATACCCTGCGCGATTCGCTGCGGGCCTTTGCGGACATGATCCCTGCGATCAAACCGAAACACGCGATCATGCGCGAAGCGGCCCTGCGCGGTTTCTCGACCGCGACCGACCTGGCTGACTATCTGGTGCGCCGTGGCCTGCCATTCCGTGACTGCCACGAGATCGTCGGCCACGCCGTCAAATACGGGGTGGAGACTGGCAAGGACCTGGCAGAAATGACGCTGGAAGAACTGCGTCAGTTCAGTGATCAGATCGAGCAGGATGTGTTCGCCGTGCTGACGCTGGAAGGCTCGGTGAACGCCCGGGACCACATCGGCGGCACCGCACCGGCGCAGGTCAAGGCTGCGGTGGGACGCGGCAAGCAGTTGCTCGCGACCCGCTGATTTCGAATCTTAGGAGCGCGCTTGCCCGCGATGAGGGCGTGTCATCATCCGTTCGTTGGTGACACGCCGCAATCGCGGGCAAGCAGGCCTACAAAAGCGCAGTCATGCGCTCCCTGCAGGCCTTACCCTCTCCAGAAACGCCGGATAGTCCGCTTCCCGGTCTGCCGCAACGATGCGGGCGCTCGGCCGCTCGTTCAGCCGTTCCAGTAAATCCCTCGCGCCGCTCACCTCATCGATCAGGTTCAAGCCAAACAAGCGCTCGCCCACCTGTTGCGCCAGATCCGCGCTGTACAGGAAATAAATATCGGCCAAGGTGAATTCAGTGCCTGCGAGAAAGGGACTGAAGCGTGCCCGCCTCGCCAGCGCGGCGAAGCCCTTGATCAGGTCGCGCCTGGCTTTCGCCTTGAGCGCTTCCGGCGTTGCTCGCCCGCCGAACAGCACTTCGACGTAGCACAGTCGCGCAGGCAGCTCGATGTAAAGTTCGATTTCCTTCGCCGTCGTCCACACCTGTGCGCGACGGAACGGGTCGGCAGGCAGCAACGGGATCTGAGGGTGAGTGTCTTCGAGGTAACGCAGGATGACGTCGGTTTCGCTGATGAATCCCTCTTCCGTCTGCAAAACCGGCACCTTGCCCCGCGCACTGACTGCGAGGGTTTCCGGGTTTTGGCAGCCATGCATGGACACGACATCGAACGGCAGTTGCTTCTCCAGCAATGCCAGCTTGACCATGTTGAAGTAGTTGCTTGAGGCGAATCCGTAGAGCTTGAACATTGACAGGCCTCCTTGGCCTTTCTTGAAGCGGTCATTTCAACCCGGACCGACATGCGTACCAGGCGCGAGCGAGCAGACCCTAACAACCTGTTACGCCTTTGAACTTGACGTGCATCATGCGCCGGGACGATCACCTGAGCCGCGATTGCAGTTAAACTGCCAGCCTTTCCCGAGGAGTCCGCCATGAGCGACCACATCGACAATGACGACGAAGCGTTCGCTGAATCGACCCTGATCCAAGCCATCGAAAACCAGATCGAAAGTGACAACCCACCTGCGGCCAAAGCCACGTTCAACAAGCTGACCCTGGTGGGTTACGAGCGCGACGACATTCTCGAAATGATGGCCCACGTCCTGGCCGTCGAGATCGACGGCATTCTCGAAGACGATCGCCCGTTCAACACCGAATGGTACGAAAAAGCCCTGCGCGCTCTGCCTGAAATGCCGCCAGGTGTGAGGCTGGACGAGGGCGAGTAAACAACCCTCAACTGTTCTTCCGGCGATCACGGTTTGATTCTGGCTGAAGACCGTGGGAGCCGGCTTGCTGGCGAATGAGTCCTTTCAGACATTGCAATGTTGAAAGATGTACCGCATTCGCCAGCAAGCCGGCTCCTACAGATTTCGCTAAGCCCTCCCACCTGACGACCGGCCAGATACTTCCTGCAAAATGTCCAGACGCTAACTACACTCCAGGTGCCTCGCTGCCGCTTGACCTTCGGGGCAAACACGTTTGCGATTCCTTCGCCGGGTCATCCATTACAAAAAGTCTGGAGCCTCTATGTCGTTTACCCCTGAATTGGTTGCCGAACTGGAAATCCTGTCCCTCTTTAACCTGCGCAATACACAGGAGGGCCTGAAGGTGCATCATGTGGCCGCGCCGACTGCCGTGGCTGCCGCCAAACGTCTTTTCGAGAAAGGCCTGACGACTCAGGTCGACGGAGGCTACCTCACCAGTCTGGGACTGGATGCCGCCGAACACGCACAATCGCTGCTGATCATCCTCTCCACGGCACAGGAAGCGGCCTGATACCGCGCCGTCGCGAAACCTTTATCCACCCCATCAAATAAAGGTTTCGCGAACCCTTCATTTGTAAGATGCTGCGCCGATAAAATTCTGGCGCCAAAAAAAACACAGCCGTCGTCTTATGCTGGATCTTCTTGCCGTCGCCATCCTCGTCACCCCAGCAGTGCCGTTCGTCGGCTTTGAGTCACGATGACCCGTAGTTTCGAGATCCGCCCTGATCTGGATGAGGGCATCGACCGCAAGGTCCTCAGCCAGTTGCGTAACCGTTTCCTGACCCTCAATGAAGGGCGGCTCAGCCGCGCCAATGAAGGGCTGTCCACCCGCCAACAATCGGTGTTAGCGCTGTTGCCGTTGTTCTTCCACGTCAATCACCCGCTTTTGCCCGGCTACATCTCAAGCGCAACGCCCGCTGGGGTGTCACATTACGAACCCGACACCCTGGCACTCGCCGAAGCACAACGGCTCACACGCTCGTTTTCCTACAAGCCGCGGCGAGGTAACCCACCGCAGCCGATCCACGGCATTTTTCTCATGGGCAGCCTCGGCACGCTGGCGCAAGCCGACCACAGCGACATGGACGTGTGGATCTGCCACGACAGCCAGCTTTCGGCTGACGAAATCCTGGAACTGCGCAAAAAATGCCAAGCGCTGGAAGCCTGGGCCGCCACGATGGGCGCCGAAGCGCATTTTTTCCTGATCGACCCTGAGCGCTTTGTCCTTGGCGAACGGGACGCGCAGCTCAGTGGTGAGGACTGTGGAACGACTCAGCATTACTTGTTGCTCGACGAGTTCTACCGCACTGCGATCTGGCTGGCCGGACGAACGCCTATTTGGTGGCGGGTGCCGGTTTACGACGAGACACGCTACGCGCAGTACACCCATACGCTGCTGTCCAAACGCTTCATTCGGGAGGATGAAGTGCTGGACCTGGGCAACATGTCCCACATTCCCCCTGGAGAATTCCTCGGTGCGGGGCTCTGGCAGCTGTTCAAGGGCATTGAATCGCCCTACAAATCCGTCCTTAAACTGCTGCTGACCGAAGCCTATGCCAGCGAGCATCCCCAGGTGCAGTGCTTGAGCATGCGCCTGAAAAAGGAGGTCTTTGCCAATCGCGTGGATCTCGACGAGCTTGATCCGTACATGATGGTGTATCGCCGGATCGAGGAATACCTGCTGGCGCGGGGGGAACCTGAACGGCTCGAACTCGTACGCCGCTGTCTGTACCTGAAGGTGAACAAAAAGCTCACCGGGCTGCGACGTCAGCGTACGACGAGCTGGCAGCGGCTGCTGTTGGAGCGTCTGGCCAAAGAATGGAAGTGGGATGAGCGCCAGTTGGCGTTGCTGGACAGCCGCAGTCAGTGGAAAGTGCGCCAGGTTTCAAGCGAGCGCCGTGCGCTGGTCAGCGAGCTGAATTACAGCTATCGCTTCCTGACCCAGTTCGCTCGCACGCAAAACACGATCAATTCAATCAACAGACGCGACCTAAACATCCTGGGTCGTCGGCTCTACGCCGCGTTCGAACGCAAGGCCGGCAAGGTCGAGTTCATCAATCCGGGAATTTCACCGGATTTGGCCGAAGACACGCTGACGCTGGTGCAGTCACCGAACAAGCGCGAGCCCGGCAAGTATCAATGGGGCTTGTACAACGGCAATCTGGGTGCCCACGAGTGGGAGTCTTTCGCCCCGATCAAGCGCAGTCGCGAGCTGCTGGAGCTGCTCGCCTGGTGCCATCGTAATAACGTGATCGACAGCAGCACCCGCCTCGCCCTGCATCCCGGTACCAGCGACCTGACCGAATTCGAGCTGTTCAACCTGCAAAGCGCGCTGCAACACAGCATTCCCATGCCCTTGGGCACAGTGCCTGAAGACGTTCTGCTGCGGCCCAGCGCGCCGAGCGAAATCCTGCTGCTGGTGAATGTCGGCGTCGATCCGCTCAAGCATCACAAGGACCTGAACATCCTGATGACCACCGAGCGCACGGACTCCCTGAGTTACGCCGGGGTCAGGGAAAACCTGGTGCTGACCTTCGACCAGATCACCCTGAACAGCTGGAACGAAGTACTGGTCAACCGCTTCGAGGGTCCGAACGCCCTGCTCGACTGCCTGACCGACCTGCTCAATAACCTGCCCGCCACGTCGCCGAAACCGGTCATCAACGTCCGCTGTTTCTGCCATAACCGAGCTCCGGCCATTGCCCAGCGTGTCGAAGAGCTGATTCAGACGGCGCAGCTGTTGCTCGCTCGCGGCCTGAATCATCGGTACCTGATTCAAGTTCAGCATCACTATCACGTCATGGAGATGAAGCCCGGCCAAGTCGCCCATGTCACACTCAACGATCTGCCCGCGCTCTACGATTACCTCGGCGAAGAGCTGCCCGGTTACAGCCCGATTCATCTGGACCCGCAGGCGCTGGACGACAGCGATCTTTCGCTGATCATTCCCCATGGTCAGCCGGAATGCATCCAGGTCTTCTACCGGGTCAACGAGCCCCACGCCGATCTGTACGTGCTGGATGAACACAACGCGCTGTGGCATCAGCGCCTGCCGTACCACGACGAGCCCAGCCTGTTGATGCCGGTGCAACGCTTCCTGCACTCGCTGATGTTCCGGCGCGGCGCATTGGTGCCGTTAGACAACCCGCTCGATCCGCACCTGCTCGAAACCCTGTATTACCGCGTGACGCCGGACGGGGCTGGGCGGGCGCGACGGATCGAGCAACGGCTCGGGCCGGTCCTGTCAACGGACAAGCCGTTCTACGATGTGCAGGCCATTGTCGAGGAAGCCTCGCCGGGACAGGTCAGCGTCACGTTGTATTGCGATGGGATGGAGTTTTCAGAACTGGAATTCGGCGAACAGCTGTTCAGTGTCGTGGCGCGGCAGATTCTCGATCAGCGCCGGGAGCCGCAACGCTATCGCTGCTACATCACAGACCTGGACTTGTCAGCGATTTTGGCGGACACCCGGGGCCAGACGATCCTGTTCCTGCGTTATAAGGCCGAGCTTGAAAAGTCGCTGAACGATGCGATGGAAGAGGCGTGAGCAACCCCGGTGCGGCGATCAGTTCAACCCTGTGCCCGACGCTGATCCGCCTGGCGCACAATCTCGCGCCGCCGCTCATCCGTCGCCGCACGCCATTCGCGAATGTCTTCGACGTGACGATGACAGCCTGTGCAGACTTTCTGCTCATCGAGTCGGCACACGCTGATGCACGGTGATGGCACCGCCGGACTGACGTTGCTGAACAGCGGCTTGGGGGCTTTCACGAGTGCGGCGTTGGTCACTGGCGGTTCCCGTCTTCGTGACCGTCGACCGCATCGAACTCAACCTCGACACCGGCTTGCTTCAACACTAGACGATGCAACATCTCACCCAGCAGCTCTTCGGACTTGTCGCAAACCCAGCGTTTTTCTTCTTCGTCGTAGTCGAAGTGAAAACCACCAGCGGGCGCAGCCAGCCACAACTGACGCAGCGGCTCTTGGCGGCTGATGATGAGCTGTGTGCCGTTTTCGAACTTTACCGTGAGCACGCCGGCCGAACTTTCGACGTCCAGGTCCAGATCCGTCTCGTCGAAGATATCTTCGAGCTTTTCTTGGGTCGTATCGACCAGGTCGTGAAAGCGGGCTTCGGTCAAACTCATTGCAAGAACCTCGAAAGTGTCTACGGATGGCGCAGCGACGCAAGATACGGTCGCTTTGAGCCAATTGCAAAGCATACCCGCCGGGCAGCACTGCGCCGCGCCAAAAAACACGCGACCATCACCCACATATCCGGCAGTTGCGTCAAAGCCCCGCCGGACGGGAGCCGTGGCGCATAGGCAATCTGTCGGGTGGTCGGTATACTCGGGCGCAATTAATGCTTATACAAAGGATTTCGCCATGAAGCGCCTGATTTCCTCCCTGGCCGCGCTCCTCGCCGTTGCGTGCCTGGTCTCTGCCTGCGGTCAAAAAGGTCCGTTGTACCTGCCCGATGGTGAAACATCCGATGCACCTGGCAGCCAGAACCAGTCGCACTCGCATAAGCATTCGACCTACTAGGGACTGACCATGGACGCCTTCAACTACCGCGACGGCGAGCTGTTCGCGGAGGGAGTTGCATTGTCTGCCATCGCCGATCGTTTCGGCACGCCGACTTATGTCTATTCCCGAGCCCACATCGAAGCCCAATACCGCGCTTACGCCGATGCGCTGAGTGGCATGCCGCATCTGGTGTGCTTCGCGGTCAAAGCCAACTCCAACCTGGGTGTCCTCAATGTCCTGGCGCGCCTCGGCGCCGGTTTCGACATCGTGTCCCGTGGCGAGCTGGAGCGTGTGCTGGCGGCAGGCGGACAGGCAGACAAAATCGTCTTTTCTGGCGTCGGCAAGACCCGGGACGACATGCGCCGTGCATTGGAAGTCGGTGTGCATTGCTTCAACGTCGAGTCCACCGACGAGTTGGAACGCTTGCAGATCGTGGCCGCCGAGATGGGCAAGCGCGCCCCGGTGTCGCTGCGCGTCAACCCGGACGTCGATGCGGGCACCCACCCGTACATTTCCACGGGCCTGAAAGAGAACAAATTCGGCATCGCCATCGCTGACGCCGAAGACGTCTATATTCGAGCCTCTCAGCTGCCCAATCTGGAAGTGATTGGCGTCGATTGCCACATTGGCTCGCAGCTCACCACCCTCTCCCCGTTCGTCGATGCGCTGGATCGTTTGCTGGATCTCGTCGATCGCCTGAGCGACTGCGGCATTCACTTGCGCCATCTGGATCTGGGCGGCGGTTTGGGCGTGCGTTACCGCGATGAAGAGCCGCCGCTGGCAGGCGATTACATCAAAGCCGTGCGCGAGCGCATCGAAGGGCGTGACCTGGCGCTGATGTTCGAGCCGGGCCGCTTCATCGTCGCCAACGCAGGCGTGCTGCTGACCCGCATTGAATACCTCAAGCACACCGAACACAAAGACTTCGCCATCGTCGATGCCGCCATGAACGACCTGATCCGTCCGGCGCTGTATCAAGCCTGGATGGATGTGAAGCCCGTGCAGCCACGTGATGGCGTTGCCCGCGCCTACGACATCGTAGGCCCGATCTGCGAGACCGGTGACTTCCTCGCCAAAGACCGCGCGCTGGCGCTGGCCGAAGGCGATCTGCTGACCGTGCATTCCGCGGGCGCCTATGGCTTCGTCATGAGTTCCAACTACAACACACGCGGACGTACCGCCGAGGTGTTGGTCGATGGCGACCAGGCGTACGAAGTGCGTCGTCGTGAAACCGTGACTGAGCTGTATGCCGGCGAAAGCCTGCTGCCGGAGTAATTCCCATGCTGCTGCGTTTTACCAAGATGCATGGCCTGGGCAACGATTTCATGGTGCTGGACCTTGTCAGCCAGCACGCGCACATTTTGCCCAAACACGCCAAGCAATGGGCCGATCGGCATACGGGCATCGGTTTCGATCAACTGCTGCTGGTCGAAGCGCCAAACAACCCTGACGTCGACTTCCGCTATCGGATCTTCAATTCCGATGGTTCGGAAGTCGAACAGTGTGGCAACGGTGCGCGTTGCTTCGCCCGTTTCGTGCTGGACAAGCGCCTGACGGCCAAAAAGCAGATCCGAGTCGAGACCAAAGGCGGCATCATCGAACTGGATATCCGCAACGACGGCCAGATCAGTGTCGACATGGGCGCCCCGCGACTGGTGCCCGCAGACATTCCCTTCGATGCGCCGCAACAGGCCCTCAGCTACACGCTGGATGTCGAGGGCGAGAGCGTTGAACTGGCCGCCGTATCGATGGGCAATCCCCACGCGGTGCTGCGGGTGTATGACATCAACAACGCGCCGGTTCATAGCCTCGGGCCGCAAATCGAGCATCATCCGCGCTTCCCGGCGCGGGTGAACGTGGGCTTCCTGCACGTAGTCGATCGTCAGCGCGCTCAACTGCGGGTATGGGAACGCGGCGCGGGCGAGACGCAGGCCTGCGGTACAGGCGCCTGTGCGGCCGCCGTTGCTGCCATCAGCCAGGGCTGGATGGATTCGCCACTGCTGATCGATCTGCCGGGTGGGCGTCTGTCCATCGAATGGGCAGGTCCGGGGCATCCGGTCGTGATGACCGGCCCGGCCGTCCGGGTCTACGAAGGCCAAGTACGTCTATGAGTGAGAGTATCCGATGACCGATGAGCCTCAGACTTCAACCGACACGCCCGGCGAACCCGCCGATACCAAAGCGCCTGCCCTTGAAGCCGAGGCCGTTGCGGCCTGGCTGCAACAACACCCGGACTTCTTCGCCGAGCATGACGACCTGCTGAGCGCAATGCGCATTCCACACCAGCGTGGCGACACCGTTTCGCTGGTCGAACGCCAGCTCAAGCTCTTGCGCGAGCGCAACATCGAGATGCGCCATCGCTTGTCGCAGTTGATGGACGTGGCGCGAGACAACGACCGTTTGTTCGAGAAAACCCGTCGCCTGATCCTCGACCTGATGGATGCTGCGAGCCTGGAAGAAATCGTCATCGCCGTGGAAGACAGCCTGCGTCAGGAATTCCAGGTACCATTCGTGAGCCTGATTCTGTTCAGCGACAACCCGATGACAGTGGGTCGCTGGGTCAGCGGCGCCGACGCACAAAAAGCCATCGGCGGTCTGATTTCCGGCGGCAAAACCGTCTGTGGAGCGCTGCGTGAACATGAGCTGGAGTTTCTGTTCGGCGCCGATCAGAGCAAGGAAGTCGGCTCTACCGCCATCGTTGCGCTGAACCACCAGGGCTTGCACGGCGTACTCGCCATTGGTAGCCGTGATCCGCAACATTACAAAAGCTCGGTGGGCACGCTGTTCCTCACGTACATCGCTGACGTGTTGAGCCGCTTGCTGCCGCGTTTCACCAATGCTCTGCGCTCGGTGCGCTAGTCATGGAACGGCAGCTGGACGCTTACTGCACGCACCTGCGCAGTGAGCGCCAAGTGTCCAGCCACACCCTGGAAGCCTATCGCCGTGACCTGAGCAAGGTGCTGGGCTTTTGTGAAAAACAGCACATTGAGAGCTGGAAAGCGCTGGACGTTCAGTCCATGCGCAGCCTCGTTTCGCGGCTGCATCAGGATGGCCAATCCTCGCGCAGCATCGCCCGCTTGCTGTCGGCGGTGCGCGGCTTCTATCACTACCTCAACCGCGAAGGTCTGTGCGAGCACGACCCAGCCAATGGCCTGTCGCCCCCAAAAGGTGAACGCCGACTGCCCAAAACGCTGGACGCCGACCGCGCCTTGCAACTGCTGGAAGGGGGCGTCGAGGACGAATTTCTCGCCCGCCGTGACCATGCGATTCTCGAATTGTTTTATTCGTCAGGGCTTCGACTGTCGGAGCTGACCGGGCTGAACTGCGCGCAGCTGGACCTCGCTGATGGACTGGTCGAAGTCCTCGGCAAAGGCAGCAAAACGCGCGTATTGCCAGTGGGTCGGAAAGCCCGCGAGGCACTGGACGCGTGGCTGAAACAGCGCGTACTGGCCAATCCCCTGGACGATGCCGTGTTCATCAGCCAGCAAGGGCGGCGCCTTGGGCCGCGCTCGATTCAGCTTCGAGTCAAAGCCGCCGGCGAGCGCGAACTGGGTCAAAACCTGCACCCGCACATGCTGCGACACTCGTTTGCGAGTCATCTGCTGGAGTCCTCGCAGGACTTGCGTGGCGTACAGGAGTTGCTCGGCCACGCGGACATCACAACGACTCAGATCTACACCCATCTGGATTTCCAGCATCTGGCGACGGTGTACGACAGCGCCCACCCACGGGCCAAACGCAAGGATCCTTCCGAATGAGCATCAAGCTGATCACGTTCGACCTGGACGACACCCTGTGGGAAACCGCACCGGCGATTGTCAGCGCAGAAGCCATGTTGCGGGACTGGCTGGCCGAAAATGCCCCGAAACTGGGTCCGGTTCCAGTCGAGCATTTGTGGGAAATTCGCGCGCGTCTGGTCGACGCCGACCCCAGTTTCAAGCATCGCATCAGTGCACTGCGCCGCCGTGTGCTGTTTCACGCGCTGGAAGACGCAGGTTATGCCCACGCTGAGGCGCAGGACCTGGCCGAACAGAGTTTCGAGGTGTTTCTTCAGGGGCGTCACAAGCTGGATATCTTTCCTGAAGTGGTGCCGACGCTGGAGATTCTGACCAAGTCCTACACCTTGGGCGTGGTCACGAATGGCAACGCGGACGTGCGCCGCCTGGGCCTGGCCGACTACTTTGCATTCGCGCTGTGCGCGGAAGACCTGGGCATCGGCAAACCCGACCCTGCGCCCTTCCTCGAGGCGCTGAAGCGCGGACAATCCGAAGCCGCCCATGCTGTTCACGTCGGGGATCATCCCGGCGACGACATCGCAGGCGCCCAGCAGGCCGGCCTGCGCGCGATCTGGTACAACCCGAGCGGCAAGGCGTGGGAGGCCGATAAACGGCCGGATGCGGAGATCGAGAGTTTGACGGAGTTGCCTGAGGTGCTTTCCCGTTGGTAGTGATTCGCGCAGCCCTGTAGGAGTGAGCTTGCTCGCGATTGCGGTGTGTCAGACAACATTGATGTCACAGATAAACTGCCATCGCGAGCAAGCTCACTCCTACAGCGGCCAGTGCATATCAACCCAAAAAAAAGCCCGCAGCGACAGCGGGCTTTTTTTCAGCAGGTATCAGACACCCTTAAATAGGGCGGCTACCGTACTTGTTGTCAGGCTTCTTGGGCGGGTCGGCGACCACATTGGCCTCCACTTCCTGCACTTTACCGCCGCGGGCAAGGAACTCTTCCATGGCGCGAGCCAAAGCGTCACGCTCTTTGTTCTTGGCTTCAACGCTAGGCAGTTCATCGACCGAGACCGCAGCCTTGGCCTTGCCTTTGGTTGGAGTGGCCGCCGCTTCGGGACTGTCATCTATCTCGGTGACGTCGTCATCGGTAGCAGCTGCAAGCTCCTCACCGTCCTCTTCGTCTTCCAGACCGTCTTCAACCAGATCGTCGTTGTCATCGTCGCTCATGTTCTACCTCATGACTTGCGAAAGCAGATTAGTTATAGCCCAGCTGTACGTAATTTCTAAGACAGCCAGAAGAAATTCAACTACCGCCAACCATCAGCGGTCGTGGGCCTCGCCCTGAAGGGTCGCGAGGACTTTACGCGCACCGCCTGAATCGCGATGCTCTCCTAAATAAACACCTTGCCAAGTCCCGAGTGCCAAGCGTCCGTCCGTCACCGGGAGGGTCAATTGGCAGCCTAGCAAACTGGCTTTGAAGTGCGCGGGCAGGTCGTCGGGTCCTTCGTCGTCGTGTTCAAAGCCCGCCTGATCCTGTGGGATGAGCCGGTTGAAAAAACGCTCGAAATCGCGGCGTACCGCCGGGTCGGCGTTCTCGTTGATGGTCAACGAAGCCGACGTATGTTGCAGCCACAAATGCAGCAGACCAACACGACAATCATGCAGCCCCGGGAGCCCGGCAATGATCTCATCCGTTACCAGATGAAATCCGCGAGGCCTTGCCCGCAGGGTGATTCTGGCCTGTTGCCACATACCGTTCTCCGCCCTTCGGCGCGCATTCTAACGCGCTGGAAAAAAAAACAAAGCGCGCAATGAGTGACGTTTTTTGTAAGCCGCAAAGCCGGAACTGGAAGCCGTCGCAAACGCTGCAATGGCCTTTGTGAAACCGAGCCTGAACGGGTTTTGCGCATCACTCATCAGCGGTCATGGCTATCGACAAACGCCAGGCAAAAAAATGCCCGGAAACCCGGGCATTTTTTTCGAAGCGGTGGTTACAGGTTGTAGCCACGCTCGTTGTGTTGTGCGAGGTCCAGACCGACTGCTTCTTCTTCCTCGGTGACACGCAGACCCATGACGGCATCCAGCACCTTGAGGATGATGAAGGTCACGATCGCGGTGTAGATGATCGTGAAGCCGACGCCTTTGCACTGAATCCAGACTTGGGCCGCGATGTCAGTCACAGTGCCGAAGCCGCCCAGCGAAGGGGCTGCGAAGACACCGGTCAGGATCGCGCCAAGGATACCGCCGATGCCATGAACGCCGAAGGCATCCAGAGAGTCGTCGTAGCCCAGTTTGCGTTTCAGGCTGGTAGCGCAGAAGAAGCAGACTACGCCCGCTGCCAGGCCAATGATCAGGCCGCCCATCGGGCCGACCGTACCGGCCGCAGGGGTAATGGCCACCAGACCGGCAACCACGCCCGAGGCGATGCCCAGCGCGCTTGGCTTACCGTGGGTCAGCCACTCGGCGAACATCCAGCCCAGTGCAGCGGCGGCGGTTGCGATCTGAGTGACCAGCATCGCCATACCGGCAGTGCCGTTGGCCGCAGCGGCGGAACCGGCGTTGAAGCCGAACCAGCCTACCCACAGCATCGCTGCGCCGACCAGGGTGTAACCCAGGTTGTGCGGCGCCATCGGCGTGGTCGGGAAGCCTTTGCGCTTGCCCAGAACCAGACACGCTACCAGACCCGCCACACCGGCGTTGATGTGAACGACGGTGCCGCCCGCGAAGTCCAGAACGCCCCAGTCCCACAGCAGACCACCCACGCCACTCCAGACCATGTGCGCGATTGGCGCGTAGACCAGGGTGAACCAGATCGCCATGAAGATCAGCATCGCGGAAAACTTCATGCGTTCTGCGAAGGCGCCGACGATCAGAGCTGGAGTAATGATGGCGAAGGTCATCTGGAAGGTGACGAACACCGCTTCCGGGAACAGAGCCGCTGCACCAGTGATGCTGGAAGGCGTGATGCCTGCCAGGAACGCCTTCGACAGACCGCCGACGAAGGAGTTGAAATTGATAACGTTGGCTTCCATACCGGTGGTATCGAACGCCATGCTGTAGCCGTAGATGCACCAGAGGATGCTGATCAGACCGGTAATGGCAAAGCACTGCATCATCACCGAGAGTACGTTTTTCTGACGAACCATACCGCCGTAGAACAGTGCCAGACCGGGAACGGTCATGAACAGCACCAGCGCGGTAGACGTCAGCATCCAGGCGGTGTCACCTGAGTTGAGTACGGGGGCTGCTGGGGCTGTCACTTCGTCCGCCGCCATGGCCAAGCCAGGGGTTACGAGGGACAACAGGGCTCCTAGCCCTGCGAATTGACGCAGAGTCATATTGTTTTCTCCTGGGGCGTTGGGTTTGGCGGCTTAGATGGCGTCGGTATCGGTTTCGCCGGTACGGATGCGAATAGCCTGTTCCAGATTGACCACAAAGATTTTCCCGTCACCGATCTTGCCGGTGTTGGCGGCTTTGGTTATCGCTTCGATAACGCGGTCCAGATCCTTGTCATCAATCGCAACGTCGATCTTCACCTTGGGAAGGAAGTCGACTACATATTCCGCACCGCGGTACAACTCGGTGTGGCCTTTCTGACGTCCGAAGCCTTTGACTTCAGTGACCGTGATGCCCTGCACGCCGATTTCCGACAACGACTCGCGTACGTCGTCCAGCTTGAACGGCTTGATGATGGCAGTGACTAGCTTCATGAAACTTTCTCCCGAATTGGTGGACTTGCCCCAGGAAAACAAACCCGTTTCAAGTCTAAGCGCAGTGTCTGGCTTTGTAACGTAAAGCTTCAAAGGCCCGAACGGGTCAATCCAGAAACCGCTTCTGACGAAACACTTCCCCGCTCCGCCTGCCGCACTGCATTCGTCACAGCGACTGCATCAGTGCATGGGTCATATGCCACTAAGCAGAAACCTTGCCATCTCGTGAAAATGCGCGAATTAATGCACTTCAATGCTCAGCAGACGTGTACCGATCGCCATCACTACGCACCTGCGCACAACAACAGTGCGACCGTGCACGCCCTCATGCTCGAAAACCGTGCAGGCGCCGCTGGATCGAATCGCCTTAAACACTGCGTGTTACACTGCCGCCCCACTGATACCGGAGGACTACCATGCTCGCGCCCAAAGCTTTTCTAGATGCCCTGAGCGGCCACGCTTCGCGCATGTTCAACGGCGAGACTCCACTGCCCCGCAATGAATTCGAGACCCAGTTCAAGGCCCTGCTGCAAAGCGGCTTCAGCAAACTGGATCTGGTGAGCCGCGAAGAATTCGACAGCCAGATGGTCGTCCTGACCCGCACCCGTGCCCGCCTTGAGGCACTGGAAGCGAAGATGGCGGAGATGGAAGTGCAGTTGGCGGGGCAGGTTAAGCAGTGACATCACGACATGCACTGGCGCAGGCCGGGCATGTTGAACGTGCTCAAGCGCAGTGCGCGATGGGCTGGACTTGCGCCCTGATTGCTGAACCTTTTTCTATTTCTGCCTTGCGCAGATCGTAGGTGAGTTGCAGGTTCAGCCAGAACTCCGGCGTCGTCTCAAGGCACGCAGCCAGACGCAGAGCCATGTCAGCGCTGACGCCCCTGCGCTGCAGGACGATGTCGTTAACCGTAGGCGTAGAAACACCGAGCGAGCGCGCCAGCGCAGCTGACGTCAGATTCAGCGGCTCAAGATATTCCTCTATGAGAATCTCGCCGGGATGTACCGGACGCATTCCATTCTTGGTCATGGTTACCTCGGTGGTGATCGACAATTTCGACGTTCTCCGGGCCATTGGCGCCCGAGACAAAGCAAATCCGCCATTGGGCGTTGATACGTATGCCGTGCTGTCCTTTACGATCGCCGCCGAGCGCTTCCAGGCGATTCCCGGGCGGAGACTTGAGGTCCACTCACGACGTCGCGGCATCGAGCATCGTCGTCTTGCGCTCTACGACCGAGAGAATCGAGGACCAGACACGGGTCTTGCCCTGCCGAAAAAGCGATTCAGTATCCGTACATTTGAAACTTGCAATCATTGCTAACGCTTAACGTTACTCGTTAACGGCGGATTGTAGGCGTGGACGACTCCGAGCACGACGATGCGCTGCTGTAGGAAACACCCCGTAGAACTTGCGCCGCCCTTCCATCCTCCCCCATGACTATCCTTCAGCACGCCGCAGGACGCGGTGCTGCCTTCAAGGATCGCTCATGTCTCTCGCCATCGTTCTCAGCCGCGCTCAAGTCGGGGTCGAAGCCCCTGCAGTGACTGTCGAAACTCATCTCGCCAACGGCCTGCCGGCGTTGACGCTGGTGGGGCTACCAGAAGGGGCGGTGAGGGAAAGTAAGGATCGGGTACGTTCGGCGATTCTGAATTGTCGGCTCGATTTTCCGGCGCGGCGGATCACGTTGAATCTGGCGCCTGCTGACTTGCCCAAGGATGGCGGGCGTTTCGATCTGGCGATTGCGTTGGGGTTGCTGGCGGCCAGTGGTCAGGTGCCGACGTTGGCGCTCGATGGCGTGGAATGTCTCGGTGAGCTGGCACTGTCGGGGGAGATTCGTCCGGTGCAGGGTGTCCTGCCTGCGGCGTTGGCGGCGCGGGAGGCGGGACATACGTTGATCGTTCCGGCAGAGAACGCCGAAGAAGCCTGCCTGGCGTCGGGCCTGAAAGTGATTGCGGTCAGTCATCTCCTGGAGTTGGTGTCTCACCTCAATGGCCACACCAAGATAGAGTCGTTCAGGTCCAACGGACTGATTCTGCAGACCCGACCTTATCCGGATCTGAACGAGGTGCAAGGCCAGCCTGCCGCCAAACGCGCGCTGCTGGTCGCCGCTGCCGGGGCGCACAACCTGCTGTTCAGTGGCCCGCCGGGAACCGGGAAAACCCTGTTGGCCAGCCGTCTGCCGGGGCTTTTGCCCCCGCTGGACGAGCGTGAGGCGCTGGAAGTCGCGGCGATTCAATCGGTCGCCAGTCATGCGCCCCTGACCAGTTGGCCGCAGCGCCCGTTCAGGCAACCCCATCACTCGGCGTCAGGGCCTGCGCTGGTCGGGGGCGGCAGTCGTCCGCAACCCGGCGAAATCACCCTGGCCCATCACGGCGTTCTCTTTCTTGATGAATTGCCCGAGTTTGATCGGTGCGTGCTGGAGGTGCTGCGAGAGCCTCTGGAATCAGGGCATATCGTGATTTCCCGGGCGCGGGATCGGGTGCGCTTTCCGGCACGCTTTCAGCTGGTTGCGGCGATGAACCCCTGCCCTTGCGGCTATCACGGCGAGCCGACCGGGCGCTGCCGCTGCTCCACCGATCAGATCCAGCGCTATCGCAACAAACTGTCCGGCCCGCTGCTGGATCGCATCGACCTGCACCTGACCGTCGCCCGCGAAGCGACCTCACTGGCCGCCAATGCCGAAACCGGAGAAACCAGCGCCAGCGCCGCGCAGATCGTGTCCGAAGCCCGCGACCGCCAGCAGCAACGGCAAGGCTGCGCCAACGCCTTTCTCGACCTCCCTGCCCTGCGTCAGCATTGCGTATTGATGCCCGAAGACGAAGCCTGGCTTGAAACCGCCTGCGAGCGCTTGAGTCTGTCACTTCGCTCGGCCCATCGACTGCTGAAGGTCGCGCGCACGCTGGCGGATCTGGAGCGGGTGGACGCCATTTCAAGACACCACATTGCCGAGGCGCTGCAGTACCGACCGTCCACGGGATGAGCGTTTCAAGCTTTGGATTCTGGCCCCAGGCCGTAGGAACAAGCTTGCTTGCGATCCGGCGCGAAGCGGCAGTCAACGCTGCGCCTGCAGTGCGCCAGGTCGCGGGCAAGCGACGCTCCTACGCCCTCCGGGCAGAATCAGAGTGTTCGAACCTGATAGGCCTTACCGAAACCGATCCACTTCCTTACGCAAATCCGCCGCCAATGCGTTCAACTCCTGCGCCGTCACGGCCAGGTTCGAGACCACTTCGCGCTGTTCGCTGTTGGCCAGCGCGATGCTTTGCAAATTGGCACTGAGTAGCGTCGCGGTGTTGCTTTGCTCTTGGGTCGCGGTGGTGATGGACGCGAATTGCTCGCCTGCCGAACGACTTTGTTCGTCGATCTGCGCCAGGGCTGCCGCGACTTTGGCGTTGCGCGCCAAGCCTTCCTGCATCAGCGCGTTGCCCTGTTCCATGGTGCTGATGGCGTTGCCGGTTTCCTGCTGAATGCTGGTGATCATGCCGGAGATTTCGTCGGTGGCCTGACGGGTGCGCGAGGCGAGATTGCGCACTTCATCGGCGACCACGGCAAAACCACGGCCTTGCTCCCCTGCCCGCGCAGCTTCGATGGCGGCGTTGAGGGCCAGCAGGTTGGTCTGTTCGGCGATGGAGGTGATGACGCTGACGATGCCGCCGATTTCCTGCGAGCGCTGACCAAGGATGTCGATCACGGCAGCAGTGCTGCCTAGCGAGCCGGCGATCTGTTCGAGGGAGGCCGACGCTTCTTCCATCGACGCTCGCCCAATGCGCGTCTGCTGGGCGTTGCCTTGGGCCAAGCGCTCGGTGTTGCCCATGTTATCGGCGATGGTCAGGGCCGTGGCGCTGAACTCTTCGACGGCACCGGCCATGCTGGTGATCTCGCCGGATTGTTGCTCCATGCCATCGTAGGCACCGCCCGACAGCCCGGACAGTGCCTGCGCACGTCCGCTGACTTCCTGCGCGGCGATACGAATGTGCGAGACCATGGTTTCCAGCGCCTGCCCCATCTGATTGAAGCTGCTGGCCAACTGGCCGATTTCGTCGTGGCGCGCGACGTTCAGGCGCACGCTCAGGTCGCCCGCACCCAAGGCTTCGGCCTGATTCACCAGGTCCGACAGCGGCCGCAATTTGCTGCGCAACAGCCAGATCGCAGAACCCACGGCAATCAGCATCGCCAGAAGGCTGCCGATCGCCAATTGCGTGCCGACGTTCCAGGTCACAGCGCTGATCTCAGCTTTGGGCATGGTCGCCAGCACCACCCAAGGCCCACCTGAGAACGGCTCTGCAACGGTGTAGAAATCGTCACCCGCGTCTTGCCAGAATCCGCCTTTGTTCGGAGTTTTGACGAATTCGGACAAGGTCTTGCTCGCCATATCCAGATCCTTCACGCCCGCAGGCGGTACCAGCCATTTGTTCTGTTCGTCGAGCAGCGCCAGCGAGCCGGTGGAGCCAATGCGAAAGCTCTTGAGGTTGTCGAACTGCGCCTTCTGCGCATCGGTGTAATCGAAGCCCACGAACAGCACGGCGATGACTTTGCCTGCCGCATCGCGCACCGGGGTGTATTGAGTCATGTATAGCCGGTCGAACAGCAGCGCGCGACCTACGTAACTCTGGCCGGCCAGCAGTTTCTCGTAGGCGGGGTGTTTGTGGTCAAGCACCGTGCCGATGGCTCGGGAGCCGTCCTGCTTACTCAATGAAGTGCTGATGCGGATGAAGTCTTCGCCGCTGCGCACGAACACCGTGGCTACACCGGCGGTCATCGCCCTGAACTCGTCGACTTCAGCAAAATCGTTGTTCAGAGGTTTGGCATTGAGCAACAGCGATGGCGTCTGAACCCCGGCCACTGCGATCTGCTGATCGGCTTGCAGCGTCAAGCCGCCGCTGAAGCGCTTCTCGAACAGCCCGCTCAACCGTTGGGTGCTGTCGCGCAAGGTGCTGTGGAAGGTATTGAGCTGGTCGGCCAACAACCGCGCTTCGCTGCCCATGTGCTCTTCGCGGATGACGAGGTTTGCCGAATCGAGCGAACGCAGGGCGAACAGGGTGCTGCCGCTGATGACGACCGCCAGAATGGCAGCCAGGGCAATGCCGAGTTGCGAGGCAATGCGGGCACGGGGTTGAGGCATAAAAGCTCCTTGCCGAACGACTCGATCGTCCTGACCTCAGGCACACCGTTCGGATAATTTCTAATAAAAGGTATCAATGGGGCCGATTGATTGTTGTCGGCACTGTAATAACACCTTCGGCTGACACAGAAAATACTTGAGTCCTACACGAGGTTATGAAGTGTCTACAGAGGGCGCGGGTTTTGGTGGGTGACGGCAGCGCTGTCAGTGTATGCGGCGTGCCAGGCTAACGACGGCGGCTCCCACAGGGCCAGCAAGCGACGCTCCTACAGCCGTCGGCCATGATCGAGCGACGCTCATTCCAATATCGTCACGTCCGGCAGTTCCATCGCCTGAACCTCGGCCTGCAGAAAGTCACTGAGTCGGCGCAGTCGTTCGCCGCCGGGGCGGGTTTTCGGCCAGACGAGGTAATAGTTTTCTCCGCTGACCACCGCAGTGCGCCACGGCAGGCTGAGTCGACCTTGCAGCACATCCTCGGCCACCATCAGCAGGTCGCCCATTGAAACCCCATACCCCCGCGCCGCCGCAATCATACCCAGCTCGAGCGTGTCGAAGACTTGCCCGCCTTTAAGCGACACCTGATCCGACAACCCCATACGCTCCAGCCAGCTGCGCCAATCCCTGCGGTCGGGCGTGGGATGCAACAGCTCGGCGTTGGCAAGCCGCGCGACGTCCCATGGCGCGTCGTCGAGCAGACTGGGAGAGCCCACCGGGATCAACAGTTCGGGAAACAGAAACGTTGCCTCCCAGTCCGGCGGGAAGTGCCCACGGCTGAGCAACACAGCGCAATCAAACGGCTCTTGAGCGAAATCGACGTGATCGATGTCCATCCACGCACTCGTCAATTGCACCTCATTGCCCACCTGCAAATGACGAAACCGACTCAGTCGCGCCAACAGCCAGCGCATCGTCAACGTCGACGGCGCCTTCATGCGCAGAATGCCCTCCTCGGCCATCAGCGCGCTGCACGCCCGTTCCAGCGCCAGAAAGCCCTCGCGAACACCCGGCAATAACTCCCGAGCCGCTTCGGTCAATTGCAAATTGCGCCCATTGCGACGAAACAGGCGACAGGCGAAGTGCTGTTCAAGGGTGTGAATGTGCCGACTGACTGCACTTTGCGTGATCGACAACTCTTCAGCGGCGCGCGTGAACGAGCTATGCCGGGCGGCGGCTTCGAATGCGCGCAGCGCATACAAGGGCGGAAGACTGCGAGGCATCGGATGCTTTCCTCTTGGGGTGAAGACGAATTCCGGGAATGTACCGGAAAAATCCCAGGATGAGTTTTACTCATGCCAATGATCGTATTTATCCCTTTGTGCATTGCTTCCTGAATCACGACAATGAGCCGCTCATTCATGCACTCCCCCCTCCCGAGCGCCACCGCCATGCAACAGAACGCCTTCAAAGAACTGTGGATCATCCTGCGCGTGGCCGGGCCGCTGATTGCGTCGCAAATGGCCCACATGCTGATGGTCTTCACCGACACCGTGATGATGGGCAAGCTCGGCCCAGAGTCGCTGGCCGGCGGCGGGCTGGGAGCGGCGAGCTACAACTTCGTTTCATTCTTCTGCGTGGGCGTGATGGCAGCGGTTGGCACATTAGTGGCCATTCGCAAAGGCGCCAACGACGATCTCGGCGCAACCCGGCTGACTCAAGCGGGACTTTGGCTGGCGTGGGGCATGGCGCTGGTCGCGGCAGTCATTCTATGGAACCTGACGCCAATCCTGCTGCACTTCGGTCAGGCCGAAGCCAACGTTCACATGGCCAGTCAATTCCTGCTCACCCTGCCGCTGGCGTTGCCGGGGTTGCTGAGCTTCATGGCGCTGCGGGGGTTCACCAGCGCATTGGGCCGCGCAACGCCAGTGATGGTGGTGAGCCTGGTCGGGGTCGCCGCCAATTTCGGGCTCAATTACGCGTTCATTTACGGGCTCTTCGGCTTGCCCCACTGGGGGCTGATGGGGATCGGGCTGGTTACGGCCATCGTCACCAACGGCATGGCCTTCGCGCTGTGGCTGCACATTCGCTACCACAAAGCGTATGCGGCCTATCCACTGCACAAAGACCTGATGAACCTGTCGAGCGCCAGCCTCAAAGAGCTGTGGCGACTGGGCCTGCCGATTGGCGGGACCTACGCAGTGGAGGTCGGACTGTTCACGTTCGCCGCGTTCTGCATGGGCGCGATGGGTAGCACGCAAATGGCCGCGCACCAGATCGCCCTGCAATCGGTGTCGATGGCGTTCATGATCCCCGTGGGCATTTCCTACGCAGTGACCATGCGCATCGGCCTGCATTACGGCGCCGGTCATCTGCTGTTGGCGCGCATGGCGGGTCGCGTGGGGATCGCGTTCGGCGGGCTGCTGATGCTGGCGTTCGGGATTCTGTTCTGGGTGGCGCCGCATCTGGTGATCGGGCTGTTCGTTGATCTCAACGACCCGAAATACCAGAGCGTCGTCGAACTGGCCGTGAAGCTGCTGGCGATTGCCGCGTGGTTCGAGATTCTCGACGGCACGCAAACCATCGCGATGGGTGCCATTCGCGGCTTCAAGGACGCCAAAACCACCTTCCTTATTGGCTTGGCGAGCTACTGGGTCGTCGGCGCGCCCTTGGCGTGGGGCCTGGGTTTCCTCGCCAATCAAGGGGCCGAAGGCGTGTGGTGGGGCTTGGCGGTGGGCTTGCTGTGTTCGGCAGTGGCCTTGAGCTACGCCTTTGAACGCAAGGTCGCCAAGCTGCTGCGTAAAGAAGCGACAGGCGTTGTGGTCATGGGCTGAGACACAGCATTACAACTGTAGGAACGTGGCTTGTCCCGCGATCTGCCGGGCACCGGCAGCAAACCCGGCAGATGCGGTGTGTCAGCTGTAACAAGTAGCCTTGAATGACTGCCGCGTTGCGGCAGATCGCGGGACAAGCCACGCTCCTACAAAGCGCCGATACCTACAACCCCAGCGTCACCCGCCCTTTCTTATCGAACGTCAGATAATCCAGCAACTCCGACAACGCCAGCGGATGGCTGATGAGATACCCCTGCGCCTGATCGCATCCGAAGCTGCGCAGGAGTGTCAGCTGTTCCGGCGTTTCGACGCCTTCCGCCACCACTTCCAGACTCAAGTTGTGCGCCAGGTTGATCATGGCGTGCACCAGCTTGCGGTTTTCCTCGCGCTGCTCCATTTCGCCGACAAAGCTTTTGTCGATCTTGAGCAAGGTGATCGGCAGGCTGTTGAGGTGCACGAACGATGAAAACCCGGTACCGAAATCATCCAGCGAGAAACGCACGCCCAACCGCCCCAGCGCATCCATGGTCTGCTGGACCAGATCGCTGCGGCGCATGACCGCCGTTTCGGTGAGTTCGAACTCCAGCCACTGCGCGTCGATCCCGCGATCACTGATCAAACGGCTCAACGTCGGCAATAGCTGGTTGTCCTGAAACTGGCGAAACGACAGGTTGATCGCCATGTGCAGCGGTGGCAGGCCTTTTTCGCGCAAGGTCTGCATGTCGCGCAGCGCGCGGGAAATGACCCAGTAGCCCAACGGCACGATCAACCCGCTTTGCTCGGCCAGCGGCACAAACTCGCTCGGTGGCAACAGACCGCGCTCGGAATGGCGCCAGCGCACGAGGGCTTCAAGCCCGAGGATTTTTCCGGAATTCAGGCACAGGCGCGGCTGGTAATGCAGCTCCAGCTCATCACGGCGCAAGGCGCGGCGCAGCTCGCTTTCCAGATCAGCAAGGCTGCGGGCGTTGCGATTGATGCGCTCGTTGAAGACGTGAAACGTGCAGCCCTGAACGCCCTTGGCTTGTTGCATCGCGATGTGCGCGTGCCACATCAAAGGGTCGGCGCCTGCGTCGGCTCGCGCATGGGCAATTCCCAGACTGCAACCGATGAGCAGGCTTTCGCCATCGACCCAATAAGGCTCGGACAGCGCTTCGGTAATGCGCTCGGCCATCCATACGGCACGATCCGGCGCACGTCGGGTATCAATCAGCAGCGCAAATTCGTCACTGCCCAGACGCGCCAGTTGATCGCAGGCTTCGAGCTGCCCCTTCAGTCGCGCCACGACCTGAAGGATCAAGCGATCCCCAGCCTGATGGCCCAGTGCATCGTTCGCCCGGCGGAAGTTGTCGAGGTCCAGATGCCCCAGCGCCAGGCCACGGCCATCGAACTCGGCCAGACGCGCCGCGAGGAGGGTCTGAAAGCCCTGCCGGTTGGCGATTCCGGTTAGCGGGTCCTGCTCGGCCAGTCGCTGCAGGGTGTTTTCCAGCAGCCCCCGTTCGCGCACATGGCGCAGGCAGCGACGCAGGCTTTGGGTGTTCAGGCTGTCGCGGATCAGCCAGTCGCTGACGCCCAGCGGATCGGTATCAGGTTCGACATCGAGCAGCAGCACGGTCGGCCAATTGCATTGACCGGCTGCAGGCTGTAACGCGGGCGGGGTGAACAGGATGAAAGAGTGCGTAGGGTCAAGGGAGTCGCCAATAGCATCCCAGCTCGACACGCAGTCGAGAAACACCGCTTCCCCCAAGGGGGCCAGGCACTCGCGCAATATAGCTGGCCATTCCGGCGTGTCCGCCAGAAGCAGCAAGCGCAAGGGTTCGACAGGCGTAGACAAGCTAGCTCCCCACACAAACGAAAGACACCGGCGCCCCTCGAACGAGGGTCGCCAAACGCGGTAATTCGCCGCGAGATGCGCAAATGTAACAAAACGGCGAAATATAGATAGCGCGGCGCATCACAGTGTCGGACGGACACCGCACAAACCTTCGACCCTGTTAAAATGCCCGCCCATTTTGCAAGCGATCCCCCTTTTCCCCATGTCCCGACTCAATCCCCGGCAACAAGAAGCCGTGAACTACGTCGGCGGCCCTCTTTTGGTGCTCGCCGGTGCAGGCTCCGGCAAGACCAGCGTGATCACACGCAAGATTGCCCACCTCATTCAAAACTGCGGTATCCGTGCGCAGTACATCGTCGCCATGACCTTCACCAACAAGGCGGCGCGCGAGATGAAGGAGCGGGTCGGCACCCTGCTGCGCGCCGGTGAGGGGCGCGGCCTGACCGTTTCCACCTTCCACAACCTCGGCTTGAACATCATACGCAAGGAACATGCGCGCATGGGTTACAAGCCGGGTTTCTCGATCTTCGACGAGACCGACGTCAAGGCGTTGATGACCGACATCATGCAGAAGGAATACTCGGGCGACGACGGCGTCGACGAGATCAAGAACATGATCGATTCCTGGAAAAACGACTTGATCCTGCCTGCAGAAGCCCTGGCCAACTCGCGCAACCCCAAGGAGCAGACCGCCGCCATCGTCTACACCCACTACCAGCGCACGCTCAAAGCGTACAACGCGGTGGACTTCAACGACCTGATCCTGCTGCCGGTGAAGCTGTTCCAGGAACACGCCGACATTCTCGAAAAGTGGCAGCACAAGGTCCGCTACCTGCTGGTGGACGAATACCAGGACACCAACGCCAGTCAGTATCTGCTGGTGAAAATGCTTATCGGCACCCGCTGCCAGTTCACCGTGGTGGGTGACGACGACCAGTCGATTTACGCTTGGCGCGGCGCCCGACCGGAAAACCTGATGCTGCTCAAGGGCGACTACCCATCGCTGAAAGTCGTCATGCTGGAGCAAAACTATCGCTCCACCAGCCGCATTCTGCGTTGCGCCAACGTGCTGATCGCCAACAACCCCCACGCGTTCGAGAAACAGCTGTGGAGCGAAATGGGCCACGGCGACGAGATCCGCGTGATTCGCTGCAAGAACGAAGACGCCGAAGCCGAGCGCGTGGCGGTCGAGATCCTCAGCCTGCACCTGCGCACGGACCGGCCCTACAGCGATTTCGCGATCCTCTATCGCGGCAACTATCAGGCCAAACTGATCGAGCTGAAGCTTCAGCATCACCAGATTCCGTATCGACTGTCGGGGGGCAACAGCTTCTTCGGGCGTCAGGAAGTGAAAGACCTGATGGCCTACTTCCGCCTGCTGGTGAACCCGGACGACGACAACGCCTTCCTGCGGGTGATCAACGTGCCGCGCCGGGAAATCGGCTCGACGACGCTGGAAAAGCTCGGCAACTACGCCACTGAACGCAAAGTCTCGATGTACGCCGCCACCGACGAAATCGGCCTTGGCGAGCATCTGGACAGTCGCTTCACCGACCGCCTCAAGCGCTTCAAGCACTGGATGGACGGCGTGCGGCAACAATGCGCGACCCAGGACCCGATTGCCGCCCTGCGCAGCATGGTCATGGACATCGATTACGAGAACTGGATTCGTCAGAACAGCTCCAGCGACAAGGCCGCCGATTACCGCATGGGCAACGTGTGGTTCCTGATCGAAGCGCTGAAGAACACCCTGGAGAAAGACGAAGAAGGCGGCATGACCATCGAAGAGGCCATCGGCAAGCTGGTCCTGCGCGACATGCTCGAACGCCAACAGGAAGAGGAAGACGGTGCCGAAGGTGTGCAGATGATGACCTTGCACGCCTCAAAGGGTCTGGAATTTCCCTACGTGTTCATCATGGGCATGGAAGAGGAAATCCTCCCGCACCGCTCCAGCATCGAGGCCGACACCATCGAGGAAGAGCGGCGCCTGGCCTACGTGGGCATCACCCGCGCGCGTCAGACCCTGGCGTTTACCTTTGCGGCCAAGCGCAAGCAGTACGGCGAGATCATCGACTGTCTGCCCAGTCGCTTCCTCGACGAACTGCCCCCGGACGATCTGGCCTGGGAAGGCAACGACGACACACCGACCGAAGTGAAAGCCGTACGCGGCAATACGGCATTGGCGGACATTCGCGCCATGCTGAAAAGATAACCCGACATTTCGCGCCTTTGCGCCCCGAGGAACAGCAACGTGGAAGCACTGCACAAGAAAATTCGCGAGGAAGGCATCGTACTTTCCGACCAGGTATTGAAGGTCGACGCGTTTCTGAACCATCAGATCGACCCGGTCCTGATGCAGCAGATCGGTGACGAGTTCGCCACGTTGTTCGCTGATTCGGGCATCACCAAGATCGTCACCATCGAAGCCTCGGGCATCGCCCCGGCGGTGATGACCGGCCTGAAGCTGGGCATCCCGGTGATCTTCGCGCGCAAGCATCAATCGCTGACGCTGACCGAAAACCTGTTCTCGGCCAACGTTTATTCGTTCACCAAGCAGACCGAAAGCACGATTGCCATTTCTACCCGTCACCTGACCAGCAGCGACCGCGTGCTGATCATCGACGACTTCCTGGCCAACGGTAAGGCGTCGCAGGCGCTGATTTCGATCATCAAACAGGCCGGCGCCAGCGTGGCGGGCTTGGGCATCGTGATCGAGAAGTCATTCCAGGGCGGCCGCGCGGAACTGGACGCGCAGGGTTATCGTGTAGAGTCGCTGGCACGGGTCAAATCGTTGAACGGTGGTGTGGTGACGTTCGTCTGATCTACAGAAAACGGATTCCCTGTAGGAGCGTGGCTTGTCCCGCGACCGACGGGGGAACCCGTCGTAACACCGATAAACTTGCTATGCCAGACACACCCTGCATACCGGATTTACGACTGTTTCCCAGCCGGTCGCGGGACAAGCCACGCTCCTACAGTTAACGGAGGCAACCTATGAACATCGGTGAAAAACTGAGCGTAGAGGCGTTCTTCGACCCACACACCTGGACCATCAGCTATCTGGTTCTGGACCGCTCGACCCTCAAGGCCGCGCTGATCGACAGCGTGCTGGATTACGACCCGAAATCCGGTCGCACCAAGACCGAGTCGGCGGACAAACTGATCGCCCGCGTGCGAGAGCTCGGGGTGTCGGTGGAGTGGATTCTGGAAACCCACGTTCACGCCGATCATGTTTCTGCGGCGGCTTACCTGAAGGAACAGCTCGGCGGCACCGTCGCCATCGGCAGCCACATCACGCGCGTGCAGAAAGTCTTCGGCACGCTGTTCAACGCCAAAGGCGAGTTCGCCCGCGACGGCAGCCAATTCGATCGGTTGCTGGAGGATGACACGCATTTCCAGATCGGCACCCTGCAGGCCCGCGCAATGCACACCCCCGGTCACACACCCGCGTGCATGACCTACCTGATCGAAGCCAATGGTGAGACCGTGGCGTTTGTCGGCGACACGCTGTTCATGCCGGATTACGGCACGGCGCGCTGTGACTTTCCCGGCGCCGATGCACGCATGCTGTACCGCTCGATTGGCAAGATCCTCGCTCTGCCGCCACAGACGCGCCTGTTCATGTGCCACGACTACCTGCCCAACGGTCGTGAGCTGATGTACATGACCACCGTCGCCGAGCAGCGGGCCAACAACATTCACATTCACGAAGGGATCGACGAAGACGCCTTCGTGCAAATGCGTGAAAAGCGCGACGCGACCCTCGACATGCCGGTGCTGATCCTGCCGTCGGTGCAGATCAACATGCGCGGCGGCCACATGCCGGAGCCCGAAGACAACGGTGTGCGGTACCTGAAAGTGCCGATCAATGCGTTGTGATGCCTGAGGTGCAGTCACTTGAACGTGTGGGCGTTAGCGTGCTCGGGGCGGCCATCGGATGAAGAGGCCAATGCACTCTCAGCATCCTTCAAGTTTGAAAATCAGCCTCATCTGAAATCCATTGAATATGAATGAACACGAACTGATCGGAGCCGGCCTCGGCACGGTCATTGGAGCGGTACTCGCGCTGACGGGCGCGGGCGGTGGGATTCTTGCAGTGCCGCTGTTGGTGTTTGGTCTGGGCCTGTCGATGGTTGAAGCAGCCCCGGTCGGGCTGTTGGCCGTGGGTCTGGCATCAGCGGTGGGGGCACTGCTGGGGTTGCGTCAGGGAATCGTGCGGTATCGCGCAGCGCTGTTCATTGCCGGGATCGGCATCTGCCTGTCGCCCGTGGGGCTTTGGCTGGCCCATCAGGTGCCCAACACGCCGTTGGCGCTGGGGTTTTCGATGGTGCTGCTGTATGCCTGCGGGCGCATCTTCAGAAAAGCCAGCCTGGAACTGCGTTACGGCAAACCGGCGGAACGTGCCGGATTCTTGCCTTGCGTGCTCAATCCCCTCGAAGGCCGACTGCGCTGGACCCTGCCCTGCGCGCGCTTTCTGGCGATCACCGGAATGCTGTCGGGATTGCTCTCGGGCTTGCTGGGCGTCGGCGGCGGCTTCGTGATCGTCCCGGCACTGACCCGCTACACCGACCTGAACCTGAAAAGCATCGTGGCGACCTCACTGGCTGTGATCGCGTTGGTGTCCACCGGCAGCGTGATCACCGCGAGTGTCACCGGCGCCATGCACTGGGCCGTGGGCCTGCCGTTCGCGGCGGGTGCCGTGGTCGGGTTGATGGCCGGCCGGCAAGTGGCGCGGTTTCTCGCCGGCCCGCGCTTGCAGCAGCTGTTCGCGATCAGCGGGTTCTGCGCGGCGGCGCTGCTGATCATCAAGTCTGTCTCCTGACGCCCCTTGGGGATGCACCTATCTGTCGCGCCTGACACAACTCCGAGTGGGAGTGAGCTTGCTCGCGATGACGGTGTGTCAGTCACCGAGCAAGCGCCAGACCGCGTCATCGCGAGCCAGCTCACCCCTACAAGAGGGTCGCGGGCGATGCCGGGTGGCTAGCCAACCGTCGCCTGCAACCCCGCCAACAACAGCCGCTGATACAACTCTTCGCGCAAACCCTGCGGGTCATCCAGCCCCATACGCTGCAGGTGCTCGGGAAATGCGCTCGGGTCCGGCGCTTCTAGGGTTGCCTTGCCCAGTTCAATGATCTCCGTGAGTTTGAATTTGCTCTTCAACCAGTTGAGCGCGCGCAACAGGTCTCGCTCTTCAGCGCTGAAATCACTGCCCAGCGGGTATTCGACGAACAGCCCCGGGAAACCGTCGCGTATGGCCTTCAGCCGTTCGGGCGTGTTGTGGGTAAACAGCGGGTCCAGGCGAAAGCCCTTCGGCAATTTGCCGGCTTTCTGCGCCTGATCGATCAACCCCGGCTGAAAGCGCGAATCGGTGATATTGAGCAACGCCTCGATCACCGCGGCGTCGGTCTTGCCGCGCAAATCGGCGATGCCGTATTCAGTGATGACGATGTCCCTCAGATGTCGGGGAATGGTCGTATGGCCATACTCCCACACGATGTTGGAGCTGACCTCGCCGCCCGACTCACGCCAACTGCGCAGGATCAAGATCGAACGCGCGTCTTCCAGCGCATGGGCCTGAGCGACAAAGTTGTACTGCCCTCCCACGCCGCTGACGACGCGCCCGTCCTCCAATTGATCAGAGACCGCAGCGCCCAGCAGCGTGACGGTGAAGGCACTGTTGATGAAGCGCGCATCCCGTCTTTGCAGGCGCTTGAGGGTTTCATCGCCGTACAACTCGTTGATGTAGCTGATGGCGGTCATGTCGATCTGCGCCATCTGCGCGGGCGAAAACTCGCGCAGACGCTCGTAAAAGCTGCGTGGCCCCAGAAAGAACCCGCCATGGATCAGCACGCCGTTGTCATGGATGGCTTCGTCAAGCGCGCCTTCGTTGGCCAGGGTTTGCAACTCGATGGTGGGATACACCTTGCGCCGGATGATCCCTGCGTCCAGCAATACCAAGAGGCCGTTGACCAACATCTCACTGCACCCGTACAAGCCTGCCGCAAACGGCATGACCCCGCCTTCGGCATCGATCAGCGGCTTCCAGGTGGAAATGCCATCCAGCTCGGCCAGGCACGCACGGTACGTTTCGTTATCGGCCTGTCGCGCCAGCAATGCGGCGGTCAGGGCGTCGCCCATCGAGCCGATGCCAATCTGCAACGTGCCGCCATCGCGCACCAGCGTGCTGGCATACAGGCCAATAAAGTGATCCTGAATGCCCACCGGCATATTGGGCGTAGAGAACAGCGTGCTGCGGTCCTCGTATTCGATCAGCAGGTCAAACGTGTTGACGCTGACCTCGGCGTGGCCCGGCATGTACGGCAGATCGGCGTGCACATGGCCGAGCACCAGTCCAGGCTCCCCGGCCGCGCGGCGTTTTTCCAGCATCGGCAGCAGGTCAAGGGTGATGTCCGGGTTACAGCTGAGGCTTCTATAATCGGGACGTTGCGGGTCGTACGCGATCAATTGCGCGATGAGGTTCAGGCCACTGGCGTTGATGTCTCGCGCGGCGTGGGTGTAATTGCTGCTGACGTAATCTTGCTGCGCCTGCGCACTGCCCAGCAGACTGCCAGGCTGCATGAAGAACTGCTCGACCTGAACGTTCGGCGGCAGGTTGCTTTTGTGCAGATCGGCGAGGAAATCCAGCTCGGGATAATCGCCGAACACACGCTCCAGAAACGGCTCGAGAAAGCGCCCCTGCAAACCGTCGCCCGCTTTCGGACGACCGAGACACAACGCGGTGTAGATCGTCAGTTGCCGGTCCGGCAGGGATTTAATGCGGGCATACAGCGCGTTGGCGAAGCGATTGGGCTTCCCCAGCCCCAATGGCATCCCCATGCGAATGTGCGTCGGCAGCTCGGCCAACACGTGATCGACGGCTTGCTCGATCGAGCAGGAATGCGGCATCCGGCCTCTCCTGAATTGTTATTCGATGGAGCTTGGACCGGGCATGCGCGGGAATTGCTGCATGAATGCGGTTACCCAAACAGCCATCGCACGCAAGCTCACTTCCACAAAAATCCGATCAATCCCGCCGGGTATCGATCTTCACCAGTTTGTCTTCGATGAACTTGAGGTGCTGAAACGCGCCATTGCGCGGGCCGTAGACCCACAGGCTGACTTTGACAGGATTTACACGCCGACCATTGTTGATGCGCGCCACTGGCACCTGGTCAACGCTGCTGTCAGGTGACCCACATTTCTCGCGCACCACGGCAGCCGTGTCGCCCAAGCTGATCAGCGCAGTGCCGCAGCGCATCGTGGCGTTCGCAGTGCCTGCGAACAGCAACAGGGAAAACCCCAACAACCATGACGCTCTGAACATCCGACGGTATTTCCCTGAATCGTGACTTACAACCATCAAAGCCCCGACATTTTCTTGATCGCGCCTTTCAATTCCTCATCCGAGCAATCGGCGCAAGTGCCTCTCGGGGGCATGGCGTTGATGCCGCTGATCGCCTTGGCCAACAAGCCATCAAGGCCGCCCTGTTCCTTGGTGCGCTTGTCCCACTCGACGCCGTCGCCGACTTTCGGCGCGCCCAATAAACCGGTGCCGTGGCAGGTGATGCAGTGTTTGCTAATGACGTCATCTGGAGACTTGGTGCCACTCGCACCGCCCGCAGTCGCAGCAACGTCCAAACCCGGACATTCCTTACCCTGAATGCAGACTTGTCCGACTGGTTCCAGCCGTTTGGCGAGGTCACCTCGCGTCGAGGCCTGAGCAGCAAACGCCCAGTAGGCGAGCATCGCAAGGGTAATCAGGATCTGACGGGTAGGGCTCACGCTTTTACCCTCATGGTGCTATCACGTCGCGGCGGTTACGGTCGTATGCAGGTGGCGAAAGTATAGCTCGTCGGTCGTCGCAGCCCATGACGCAGGGTTGTCAGCGCATCGGGCTTGGGTCTGGAGCAGAGCCTTGCCCCCGCCGATGCAGGGGATGAGGTTTGCTGCTCAGAAATTCGCGGGCGTCGCCGCGCTGATGAGACGCGCCGGGGCGTCGAACGGATTGCGAAAGCGATGGGGCCGGGTGCTTTCAAAATAGTAGCTATCACCCACTTCCAGCACATAGGTATCGAGCCCGACGACCAGTTCGAGGCGCCCCTCAATCAGAATCCCGGTTTCTTCGCCTTCGTGAACGAGCATTTCTTCACCGGTGTCGGCGCCTGGCGGGTAGACCTCGGTCAAAAACGCGATCGCTCGATCGGGATGGGATTTGCCGACCAGCTTCATGGTGACAGCGCCGTCTGAAATATCGATCAGTTCGCTGGCCTTGTAGACCACTTGGGTCGGGTTTTCCGGCTCAAGCTCTTCGGAGAAGAACTCCACCATGGACATCGGAATGCCGCCCAGCACCTTGCGCAGAGAGCTGATCGAGGGGCTGACGCTGTTTTTCTCGATCATGGAAATGGTGCTGTTGGTCACGCCCGCTCTTTTGGCGAGTTCACGTTGCGACAGACCTTTGAGTTTGCGAATGGATTGCAGTCGTTCACCGACGTCCAATGCGGGAGTCCTCTTGGTAATCAAGCACGGTCAAGTGGTCGCCATGATGGCAACAGCGTTCAGTATTTACAACACTTGAGCCATGGCCGGATCAGCAAAGAGACTGGCGACCGCCAAGGGCCGCGTCGGGATACATGGCGCGCGCGTCTCAGGCCTCGGTATAGACCCTTGGGACGCGTTTCAGATTGCATAAAATCTGATAAGGAATCATGCCTGCATGGGCTGCCAGGTCGCTGACCCGTACGTTTTTGCCCCACAGTTCAACGCGGCTGCCAAGACCCGCGCTCGGCACATGAGTGAGGTCCACACACAACATGTCCATCGACACCCGACCCAGCAATTGACTGCGCTGGCCGTCGATCATCACCGGCGTGCCGGTCGGTGCCTGACGCGGATATCCGTCGGCGTAACCCACCGCAACCACGCCGATGCGCATGGTGCGGTCGGTGACGAACGTGCCGCCATACCCAATAGGCTCACCGGCGGGCAGCTCGCGCACGCTGATGACTTTTGATTCCAGCGTCATCACCGGCTGCAAACGATCGGCCACCGACTGAGGCTGATCGAAGGGGGTTGCGCCGTACAGCATGATCCCAGGACGAACCCAGTCGCTCGGCACACTTGGCCAACCCATGACCCCTGGCGAGTTACGCAAGCTGACTTCGACGCCCAATCCTGCTGCTGCCGAGCGGAATATGGCGACCTGTTCGTCAGTGCGCGCGCTGTCCAGCTCATCGGCGCGGGCGAAGTGAGTCATCAGCACGACCTTGCCGACCTTGTTCGTCGCCATCAAACGTTGGTAGGCCGATGGGTATTCAGCAGGGTGAATGCCGACGCGGTGCATGCCCGAATCCATTTTCAGCCAGACATTCAACGGTTTGCCGACGGTGGTTTTTTCGATGGCCTCCAACTGCCAGAGCGAATGCACCACGCACCAAAAATCATGCTCGACGATCAACGGCAGCTCATCGGCCTCGAAAAAACCCTCTAGCAGCAGAACCGGTGCACGAATCCCGGCTTGCCGCAGTTCCAGCGCTTCCTCGATGCAGGCCACGGCGAAACCATCCGCCTCGGTTTCGAGCGCCTGTGCCACACGCACTGCTCCATGTCCGTAGGCATCGGCTTTGATCACGGCAAGGGCCTTAGCCCCCGTCGTTTCACGGGCCAATTGGTAATTGTGGCGCAGGGCTTGAAGATCGATGACAGCGCGGGATGGACGCATGGGTGGGGCTTCTTGATCAAAGAGTTGGGACCTGTAGGAGCGTGGCTTGTCCCGCGATTGACTGCGTAGCAGTCACAAAATCAGGCGTATGGGCAGTGTCAGACACACCGCGGGCACCGATTTCACGACGGGTTCCCCGCCGATCGCGGGACAAGCCACGCTCCTACAGTACTAGGGCAATGCAGCGATAACCGATATCTCGATCAGCACATTGGGTGCGGCCATCTTGGCTTCGACGGTGGCCCGGGCAGGCGCGACCCCTTTTGCCAGCCAGGTGTCCCAGATGCCGTTCATGGCGGCGAAGTGGGAGTCGATGTCTTTCAGGTAGATCGTGACCGACAGCAGTCTGCTTTTATCGGTACCCGCGAGATCCAGCAGGCGCTCAATGTTGCCCAGCACCTCACGGGTCTGCTGCTCGATACCCGACGTCAGATCGTTGCCCACTTGCCCGGCGAGATACACGGTGCCGTTGTGGATAACGACTTGGCTCATGCGTTCATTGGTGAGCTGGCGTTGTACTGACATGCTTGGCGATCTCCTTGGCGCTTCCGTAGCGCGAAATATCGAGGCCTTCGGCGCTGATCTGCGGTTTTTTGCGGGCGATCAGATCGGCCAGCAAACGACCGGAGCCGCAAGCCATGGTCCAGCCCAGTGTTCCGTGGCCGGTGTTAAGGAACAGATTGCGATACGGCGTAGCCCCGACGATGGGCGTGCCGTCCGGCGTCGTAGGGCGCAAGCCGGTCCAGAAACTGGCCTCGCTCAGATCGCCGCCCTGAGGATAAAGATCGTTGACGATCATCTCCAGCGTTTCGCGGCGGCGGGGGTTGAGCGACAAGTCAAACCCGGCAATTTCCGCCATGCCGCCGACGCGGATGCGATTATCGAAACGGGTGATCGCGACCTTGTACGTCTCGTCCAGAATGGTCGACGTCGGCGCCATGGCCGGGTTGGTAATCGGCACCGTCAGCGAGTAACCCTTGAGTGGATAAACCGGCGCCTTGATGCCCAGCGGCTTCAGCAGTTGCGGCGAGTAGCTGCCCAGGGCAAGGACGTAGCGGTCAGCCGTTTCGAGCTCGCCGTTGACGCGCACACCATTGATCCGGTCGCCTGCGAAATCAATCGACTCAATGGACTGGCCGAAACGGAATTCCACACCCAACGTCACACACATCTCGGCCAGCCGAGTCGTGAACAGCTGGCAGTCGCCGGTCTGATCGTTCGGCAACCGCAGCGCACCGCTCAGGATGTTGCTGACACTGGCCAAGGCAGGCTCGACGCGGGCGATGCCCTCGCGGTCGAGTACCTCATAAGGAACGCCGGCCTGCTCAAGAACGGCGATGTCTTTGGCCGCATTGTCCAGCTGTTCCTGGGTGCGGAACAGTTGAGTCGTGCCCAGACTACGGCCCTCGTAAGCGATACCGGTCTCGGCGCGCAGTTCGTCGAGGCAGTCCCGGCTGTACTCGGACAGCCGCACCATGCGCTCTTTGTTCACGGCATAGCGGCTTTGGGTGCAGTTGCGCAGCATCTGCGCCATCCACAGGTATTGATTGATGTCAGCGGTCGCTTTGATGGCCAATGGCGCGTGACGTTGCAGCAACCATTTCATGGCCTTGAGGGGCACACCCGGTGCGGCCCAGGGCGAGGCGTAGCCAGGCGATACCTGCCCGGCGTTGGCGAAGCTGGTTTCCAGCGCGGCAGCGGGTTGACGATCAACGACCGTGACCTCGAAACCCGCGCGAGCCAGGTAGTAAGCACTGGTAACACCGATCACGCCACTTCCAAGGACCAGAACGCGCATGTTATTTCCCTCATCGCGGATTTCCGCTGACGTTTTGAAGTTTCAAGCAAAGATGTGCGCAGTATAAAAAGCATCGAGCAGTGTATTTCACTTTATAAATGCCTATATTCAGCGTTAACTCTCGGCAACCAACGTATTCGTAGAGGGGGTTTCGATGCGCACTCAACACCAGTCAAAACGTGAGTTGGATAAAATCGATCGCAACATCCTGCGCATCCTGCAAACCGACGGCAGAATTTCCTTCACGGAGTTGGGCGAACGTGTGGGGTTGTCCACTACGCCCTGCACGGAGCGGGTCCGCAGGCTTGAGCGCGAAGGCATCATCATGGGCTACAACGCCCGTCTCAATCCGCAAAACCTGAAGGCCAGCCTGCTGGTGTTCGTGGAGATCAGCCTGGACTACAAATCGGGGGACACCTTCGAGGAATTTCGGCGGGCAGTGCTCAAACTGCCGCATGTGCTGGAGTGCCATTTGGTGTCAGGGGATTTCGACTATCTGGTGAAGGCACGCATTTCCGAGATGGCGTCTTACCGCAAGCTGCTGGGCGACATTCTGCTCAAGCTGCCCCACGTGCGGGAATCCAAGAGCTACATCGTGATGGAAGAGGTGAAAGAGAGTTTGAATTTGCCTATTCCGGAATAGGAAAACCCGCTCCCAAAGGTAGGAGCGCGCTTGCACGCCGGGTGATTACACCAAGACCTGCCGCGTCGACGCGATGAACTCGTGTACCTGCTTTTCAACGCGCGGGTGAATCAAGGTCTCGGGACGTCGGCCGTTGGGGCATGGCAGGCTCGCCGTAGTGCCGAATAGGCGGCAGATCAACGGGCGCTCGTCGTAGACCGTGCAACCGTTCGGCCCAAGATGCACGCAATTGAGCTCACTGAGCGCAGCTTCCTGCTCGGCAACCGTCTTACGCGGCAAGCGGGCCATTTCCTCGGACGAGGTGGTCACTGGCCCACAACAATCGTGACAGCCCGGCACACATTCGAACGACGGAATCTGCCGCCGCAAATCGCGGATTTTCTGGCTGTTGCAGCTCATCGCGTGAGATTTCCCTGTGAAAGCCGACATTGTGCCCCAAGCGAGTCGCAAACAGACAGGGAGCGCCCGGTCCCCCGAAGATTGATGAGTGGCAGGGTCACGCTCAAGACCGGATACCTTGCTCCTCCTACTTACCCCCGCTACGCTCCGTCAAATTTTCCAAACAGTCACGCAGGGACCGACCGCATGAATGCTTCCCGCCATGCCGCTTCGTACTACGCCGCCAGCAGCCAGCCACAGCCTGACCACCCGGCCCTTGCAGGCGAACTGAGCGTCGACGTGTGCGTAGTCGGTGGCGGGTTTTCGGGGCTGAACACAGCCATCGAACTGGCCGAGCGCGGCATGAGCGTGGCAGTGCTGGAAGCGCACAAAATCGGCTGGGGGGCGAGTGGACGCAATGGTGGCCAGTTGATTCGGGGCGTGGGTCATCATGTCGAGCGCTTTCGCGAGGTGATCGGCGCCGAAGGCGTGCGCCAGCTCAAGCTCATGGGTCTTGAGGCGGTGGAGATCGTTCGTCAGCGCGTCGAAAAGTATCAGATCGATTGCGACCTGACGTGGGGCTACTGCGATCTGGCCAACAAACCCAAGGAGTTCGCGGGCTTCGCCGACGACGTCGAAGAGTTGCGCAGCCTGGGCTATCAGCGCGACCTGCAACTGATTCAGCCCGGGGACATCCGCAGCGTAATCGACTCCGGCAACTACGCCGGCGGCCTGCTGGACATGGGCTCGGGCCATCTGCACCCGCTGAACCTGGCGCTGGGCGAGGCACGGGTGGCGCAATCCTTGGGTGTGCAATTGTTTGAACACTCTGCCGTCACCCGCCTGGAGTATGGGCCGCAGGTGAAGGTGCACACCGCACAAGGCACGGTGCGCGCCCATACGCTGGTGCTGGGGTGCAACGCCTATTTGAATGGGCTCGATCCAACGCTCAGCGGCAAAATCCTCCCAGCCGGCAGTTACATCATCGCCACCGAGCCGCTGAGCGGGTCCCTTGCCCGCCAATTGCTGCCCCGCAATACCGCCATGTGCGACCAGCGTGTGGCGGTGGATTACTTCCGGCTTTCAGCGGATCGACGCCTGCTGTTCGGCGGTGCTTGCCACTACTCCGGGCGCGACCCGCAGGACATTGGCGCGTACATGCAGCCGAAGATGCTCAAGGTGTTTCCGCAGCTCAAGGACGTGAAAATCGATTTTCAGTGGGGCGGGATGATCGGCATCGGGGCCAATCGATTGCCGCAGATCGGACGTCTCAAGGAGCATCCGAACGTGTTCTATGCGCAGGCTTATTCAGGGCACGGCCTGAACGCTACACACTTGGCGGGTAAGTTGCTGGGCGAGGCCATCAGCGGCCAGCAAAGCGGAGGATTTGATCTCTTCGCCAAGGTCCCGCACATGACGTTTCCGGGCGGTAAACATTTGCGTTCGCCGTTATTGGCGTTGGGGATGCTTTGGCATCGGATGAAGGAATGGGCGTAAGGCAACCGTATATGTAGGAGCGTGGCTTGTCCCGCGATCGGCGGGGGACCCGTCGTGAAACCTGCCAACTCGGCCTATCAGGCAGTTTCATGCCGCCTGATATTGCTGCCGGTTCCCGGCAGATCGCGGGACAAGCCTCGCTCCTACAAAAAAGCAGTTCGCATCCTTGAACCTCTTCACCCCCTCCAAAACGGTTTCATCCCTTCATGCCGCGCCTGCTCATACGTCAAACCCACATCACGCAGCTGTTCATCCGTAAGCGCCAACAACGCCTCACGCGTGCGCCGACGATGCTGAAACAGGCCCCACAGACTCAGCCCTTTCGGAGCGTTGACCCGCACCGATGGCTCTTGCTGCTCATACAGTTCACGCGCATACAGCGTTAATCGAACATCACTTATCCCGCTCATCTCATACACCTCATCATGGGTTTCAAGTGATTCCATGATGCGTCTGTATGGAAAACCATTACAGATCCAACAAATTAGAATTTTTTGCATACAGATTGCACCCAACGCAACCTGAATGCTGTATTTTCGCCAGATCTGTAACGGTCATCCGATAGCATTCCGCGGGAGCAGCGCCATGACCCTCTATGTGAATCTTGCCGGACTGCTCGGCTCACGCATCGAAAACGGCTTTTATCGCCCGGGTGATCGTCTGCCCTCAGTTCGCGCATTGAGCCTGGAACACGGCGTCAGCCTGAGCACCGTTCAGCAGGCGTACCGGCTATTGGAAGACAACGGTCTGGCCTCGCCCCGTCCGAAGTCTGGGTATTTCGTGCCCGCTGGCCGTAAGACGCCCGCACTCCCCGCTGTAGGACGCCCGGCACAACGGCCTGTGGATATCTCCCAATGGGACCAAGTGCTGGAACTGGCTCGCGCGACGCCCAGCCCGGACGTCGTGCAATTGGCGCGGGGCATGCCCGACGTCACCAGCCCGACGTTGCGCCCACTGACTCAGGCCCTCGGCAAAATCAGCCGCCGCCACGACATGCCAGGCCTGTATTACGACAATATCTACGGGACCGAATCCCTGCGTACGCAAGTCGCGCGTTTGCTGCTGGACTCCGGCACCCGCATCGATCCGAACGATCTGGTGATCACCACAGGCGCACAAGAAGCCTTGGCGGTGAGCATTCGTTCGATTTGCCAGCCCGGCGACATCGTGGCCGTCGATTCCCCCAGCTTTCACGGGGCCATGCAAGCGCTGAAGGGCTTGGGCATGAAGGCGCTGGAAATCCCGACCGACCCCATCACCGGTATCAGCCTCGACGCGCTCGAACTGGCACTCGAACAGTGGCCGATCAAAGCCATACAGCTGACCCCGAGCTGCAACAACCCCATGGGCTACAACATGCCGGAAGAGCGCAAGCGGGCCTTGCTGACCCTCGCCCAGCGCTTCGATGTGGCGATCATCGAAGACGATGTGTATGGCGACCTGGCGTACACCTATCCACGCCCGCGCACGATCAAATCCTTCGACGAAGACGGCCGCGTCCTACTCTGCAGTTCGTTCTCGAAGACGTTGGCGCCAGGCCTGCGTGTTGGCTGGATTGCGCCGGGCCGCTATCTGGACCGTGTGCTGCACATGAAATACATCAGCACCGGCTCTACAGCGACTCAGCCGCAGCTGGCAATTGCCGACTTCTTGAAGAACGGCCACTACGAGCCCCACATGCGTCGGATGCGCGGCCAATATCAGCGCAGCCGGGATTTGATGACCGATTGGGTCACTCGCTATTTCCCGGAGGGCACTCGGGTCAGTCGCCCCCAAGGGGGATTCATGCTGTGGATCGAAATGCCTGAAGACTTCGACTCGCTACGCCTCAACCGCGCCTTACAGGATCAGGGCGTACAGATTGCGGTCGGCAGCATTTTTTCGGCCTCCGGCAAATACAGAAACTGCCTGCGCATGAACTTCGCCGCCAAGCCCACGCCACAGATCGAGGAGGCGGTTCGGAGAGTCGGGGCGACGGCAGCGCGGCTCATGGCGCAGGCTGAAACCCTGGTGACTTAACCTTTTGCGGAAAATGCGGTCATATCGCCATGACATGACTTGCGGATGATGCCGTTGACGAAAACCTGGACTCTGCCCTTCTTCCTGGCCTATGCCCTCGGCGTCAGCGGCTGCGCGACCTCCCCCTCGCAACAGGACGGGCCGAGCCAGGCGCTGCCGGCGTCGGCATCATCTTTTGGACGCTCGATTCTGGCCGAAGCCGCGCCTTATGGCGGACGCTCGGGCTTCCGGTTGCTCCCTAACAGCACCGAGGCTTTCATAGCCCGTGCCGAGCTGATTCGAAACGCCAAGACCAGCCTAGATTTGCAGTACTACATCGTCCACGATGGCCTCAGCACGCGAGCGTTGATCGACGAATTGCTGAAAGCCGCCGACCGGGGCGTGCGAGTGCGCATCCTGTTGGACGACACCACCAGCGACGGCCTGGACGAAGTCATGGCCACCCTCGCCGCTCACCCGAACATTCAGATTCGCCTGTTCAACCCGCTCAATCTGGGACGCAGCACCGGGGCCACGCGGTCGCTGGGCCGCCTCTTCAATCTGTCGCAGCAGCATCGGCGCATGCACAACAAGCTGTGGTTGGCGGATAGCGCAGCGGCCATCGTCGGCGGGCGTAATTTGGGTGACGAGTATTTCGACGCCGAACCGAACCTCAACTTCACCGACATCGACATGCTCGGCGTCGGGCCGGTGGCCGAGCAGTTAAGCCACAGTTTCGACCAGTATTGGAACAGCACGCTGAGCAAACCGGTGGCTGATTTCATTTACTGGCCGCCTGACACCAAGGACCTTGCCGACGCGCGCAAGCGACTGGACGCCTCGCTGGATCAGGCGCACGTCGAGAAGAAAGCGCTGTACGAACGATTGATGGCCTACAAAGACCACCCGCGGCTAAAGACGTGGCTAAACGAGCTGATCTGGGCGCATAACCAGGCACTGTGGGACGCGCCGACCAAAGTGTTGTCCCGGGGTGATCCCGATCCACACTTGCTGTTGACCACGCAGCTAAGCCCTGACCTTTTGAGCGTGCATCAAGAGCTGATGATGATCTCGGCTTACTTCGTGCCGGGCCCTCAAGGTTTGACGTATCTCACAGGCCTGTCGGACAAGGGCGTTTCCGTGAACCTGCTGACCAATTCATTGGAAGCCACGGACGTCCCTGCGGTCCACGGGGGTTACGCGCCCTACCGCAAGGCGTTGCTGGCCCACGGCGTCAAGCTGTTCGAACTGCGCCGTCAGCCCGGCGATCCGAGCAACGCGGCAGGCAGCGGGCCGAAGTTCCTGAAGACCAAAACGCTTAAGGGCGGCTCCGAGTCGAGTCTGCACAGCAAGGCGATGATTTTTGATCGACAGAAAATCTTCGTCGGCTCGTTCAACTTCGACCCCCGCTCAGTGCTATGGAACACCGAAGTAGGCGTGTTGGTGGACAGCCCCGAACTCACCGAATCTTTGCGCGAGCTGGCGCTGCAAGGTATGGCGCCAGCGGTCAGCTATCAGGCCAAACTGGAGAACGATCGCGTGGTGTGGGTGACCGAGGACAACGGCAAGATGCACACCCTGTACAAGGAGCCTGGCGACTGGTGGCGCCGGCTGAACGCCTGGTTCAGCAGCGCCGTGGGACTGGAAAGGATGCTTTAAACGGCGACTGGCTGCGCCCCGAATGCCTTGGGGCGTTGCGACAGAATCACTAACCCTAACGCGCCCGCCGCCATCAGCAGTGGCAGCGCCTGGCCGCTGATCCATTGGCTGCCTGCTCCGGCCGCCAGCGGTCCCAGCAGACAGCCAACACCCCAAAGCTGCGCGACGTGGGCATTGGCTCTCACCAGTGCGTCGTCGCGGTAACGCTCGCCAATCAAAATAAGCGACAACGTGAACAACCCGCCCGCGCTGGCGCCGAACAGTACCCAAAGCGGCCAGATGGCGATCGTGTCTACCAATATCGGGATCGCCAGGCTCGACAACATCAGCGCCAGCGCACAGCCGGAGAACAGGCCTCGCCGGGAAATTTTATCGGCCAAGGCGCCAATCGGCAGTTGCAGCAACGCATCCCCCACCACCACGGTGCTGACCATCGCCAACGCAATCTCGGGCGTGAAACCCTGTTGCAGACAATACACCGGCAGCAGCGTCAGAATCATCGCTTCGAAGCCGGCGAACAATGCGATCGCCCATGCGATGGCGGGCATTTTCTGACAGAAGCCTCCGAGGTCTCGCAGGGAAACGTGGCTCGATTCAGCACTTGGCGCGCCCGAACGGCCCAGCAGCAGGAAGGGTGAGATGGCGAGCAGCGCGGTACCGACCCAGAATCCGTAGTCGTGTTCGGTGCCCATCGCGCCCAACAATAAAGGGCCGCCCAGCTGACTCAAGGCATAGCCGCTGCCGTACAGCGCGACGAGCTTGCCTCGTAGGTTTTCGGTCACCAGTTGGTTGATCCAGCTCTCGCCAAGGATGAACACCATGGTCAGGATCACGCCGAGCATCAGGCGCAACACCAGCCAGATCCAGTAATGCGGCAGCAGCGCCAAGAGACCGACCGAGAGCGATCCGCCCCATAAACACAGGCGCATCACGTTCGCGGTCCCCAACGCCGACGCCAACCGGCTCGCTAGGCTGGCGCCCAGCAACACGCCAATCGCAGGCATCGCCGCCATGACGCCGATGGCAAATGCGCCATAACCCCAGGATTCCAGGCGCAACGACACCAGCGGCATGCTCACGCCCAGCGCCAGACCGACGCTGAGCACGGACGACAACACCGCGAAATAAGTACCCCAACGCATTACCACGCTCCTGTGGCCAAGGGATGAGACGAAACAGCCGGGCTTTTTGGGGAAGCCCGGCTGTCGTAGGAAAGCTATGTTGCATGAGACGACGATCTGATCGGGATCTGCTTCTGATGCTGCCAGAGACGTCGGAGCAAGCTTGCGCCTACAGCCTCCCGGCCAGAAGCAGATCTAGGCCAGGCCTATAGCTTGATCCAGGTCGCCTTCAACTCAGTGTATTTGTCGAACGCGTGCAGTGACTTGTCGCGACCGTTGCCGGATTGCTTGAAGCCGCCGAACGGCGCGGTCATGTCGCCGCCGTCGTACTGGTTGACCCACACGCTGCCTGCACGCAACGCGCGGGCGGTCAGATGCGCCTTGGACAGATCGGACGTCCACACCGCCGCCGCCAGGCCATACGGCGTGTCGTTGGCGATCTGAACTGCCTCCTCCGCTGTGTCAAACGTCAACACCGACAACACCGGGCCAAAAATTTCTTCCTGAGCGATTTTCATCGCGTTGGTCACGCCGTCGAAAATCGTCGGTTCGACATAGGTGCCGCCCGTTTCTTGCAGAATGCGCTTGCCGCCGACGACGAGTTTTGCGCCATCGGTGTGACCGGCTTCGATGTACGACAGCACAGTGTTCATCTGCTGCGTGTCCACCAACGCGCCGACATTGGTCGCCGGGTCCAGCGGATTGCCCGGCTTCCAGACCTTGAGGGCCTCGATCACCATCGGCAGGAATTTATCCTTGATCGAACGCTCCACCAGCAGACGCGAGCCTGCGGTACACACTTCGCCCTGGTTAAAGGCAATGGCGCCGGCTGCGGATTCAGCGGCAGCTTTCAGATCCGGTGCGTCCGCGAAGACAATGTTCGGGCTCTTGCCACCGGCTTCCAGCCACACGCGCTTCATATTCGACTCGCCCGAATACACCAGCAATTGTTTGGCGATTTTGGTCGACCCGGTGAACACGACCGTATCGACATCCATGTGCAGGGCCAGCGCTTTGCCGACGCTGTGGCCGTAGCCGGGCAATACGTTGAGCACGCCCGCCGGGATGCCGGCTTCGATGGCCAATTGCGCGATACGGATAGCCGTCAGCGGAGATTTTTCGGACGGTTTCAGCACCACCGAGTTACCGCTGGACAGCGCAGGACCGAGTTTCCAGCACGCCATCATTAGCGGGAAATTCCACGGCACAATGGCCGCGACCACGCCGATTGGCTCGCGGGTGACGAGACCCAATTGGTCATGTGGGGTGGCGGCAACTTCGTCGTACAGCTTGTCGATGGCTTCGCCGCTCCAGCTCAACGCGCGAGCGGAGCCCGGAATGTCGATGCCGTAGGCGTCGCTGATCGGTTTGCCCATGTCCAGAGTTTCGAGCAGCGCCAGCTCTTCTTTGTTTTCGTCGAGCAGCGCCGCGAATCGAATCATCACGGCCTTGCGCTTGGTCGGTGCCAGCCGCGACCAAACGCCAGAATCGAAAGCCGCGCGGGCGCTTTCAACCGCACGTAGGGCGTCAGCCGCGTCACTGCTGGCGACTTTCGCGAGAAAACGACCATCGACCGGGCTGATGCAGTCGAAAGTGGCGCCGGATGCGGCGTCGGTGTATTCACCGTTGATGAAGGCACGGCCTTCGATCTTCAAAGCCTGGGCGCGTTGTTCCCAGTCAGCCTGAGTCAGGGTGGTCATGAAACGTCCTCCTGTTATGAATGTGCGCGCCTGGCGCTCATGACCCGTGCTGCAAAACATCGCCTGATGCGCGCTCGGATCGGCCAAAGGCATTCGTGCACCCTAAACCAGCGTCAGCTGAATTTCCAATATATTGGACAATAAGCGGCAAAACGGCGTTTTATCGTGCATTTTATTCAACAGGCACGCCTATCAGCGCACCCATAGGCAGGGCACTATCACCCGCCCTGCCTATCCAATCACCCACTTCCACCGCCGTTTCAGGAGCCAGGACATGAACATCGACAACATCGTCGACTTCAGCGAAGCCAACACCCACGCCGAGCGATACACGCCCGCTCCGGAGAAAATCCTCAAGGGCAACCCTGAGCAGACGGTCTACAACCATTACGACAGCCCCTGTGGGCAAATGAACGCGGGCGTGTGGGAAGGAGAAGTTGGGCAATGGACGGTCAATTACACCGAGCACGAATACTGCGAAATCGTGCAGGGTGTATCGGTGCTGCGCGATGAGGAAGGGAACGCCAAGACACTGCGCGCAGGGGATCGCTTTGTGATTCCGGCGGGGTTCAAAGGCACATGGGAAGTGCTGGAGCCCTGCCGCAAGATTTATGTGGTGTTTGAACAGAAGATATAAGCCACGAGCACGCTTATGTAGGAGTGAGCTCGATCGCGATTTCCATCAGTCAGACATTTACCCAAGGCCGACACAGGGCTATCGCAAGCAAGCTCCTTCAGGACTTCGGAAAAACCATCGCCCACAAAAAAGCCCGCATCGCTACGGGCTTTTTCGTAAGAGGCGAACATCAATTACTTGATTTTGGCTTCTTTGTAGATCACGTGCTTGCGAGCAACCGGATCGAATTTTTTAATTTCGATTTTATCCGGGGTAGTGCGCTTGTTCTTGTCGGTGGTGTAGAAGTGGCCGGTGTTAGCGGTCGACACCAAACGGATCAATTCACGCATGATTTTCTCCCTTAAACCTTAGCGCCATCACGGCGAATTTCGGCCAGAACGACATCAATGCCGCGCTTGTCGATGATACGCATGCCTTTAGCAGATACGCGCAGACGTACAAAGCGTTTCTCGCTCTCAACCCAGAAGCGGTGATGCTGCAGGTTTGGCAGGAAACGACGACGGGTTTTGTTGTTTGCGTGGGAAATGTTATTCCCGGTTACCGGACCCTTACCGGTAACTTGACATACTCTCGACATGCCTCAGCCCTCTAAAACCACATGCCCAACCCGGCATGGGTTGGCCGCTTAATCTCTCAGTCATGGCGCTAGGCGCCGCGTTTCTTCAGGGGTCTTACCGGCCACACCTACGAAGAAGGAAGCGGGCCCCTAGAAAAGAGCGCTGCTTTATACCAGAAAGGCTCAGGCGCAACAACACAAACGACGCATTACCTGAAAGAAACGCCAGGCTTGACGGCTAGCAGGGCCAGCCGCAATGGGCGGGAGGGGAAATATACCACTCGTCGCGCCGCAGTGATTGTCGTCCGTCTATCCATGGTCTAGGGTAACTCTCTCTCCAGACTGCGCCGGCAGATGGGCTATCTCTGAAAGGACAATCGCCATGCGCCTAGCTGTTTTACCCTTTTTGCTTGCGTCCCTGAGCGCGCCAATCATGGCACAGGCCGCCACCAGCCTGAGCGTGTGCACTGAGGCCAGCCCGGAAGGGTTTGACGTGGTGCAGTACAACTCGCTGACCACCACTAATGCCTCGGCCGACGTGCTGATGAATCGCTTGGTGGACTACGACGCCCAGACCGGAAAGCTGGTGGCCAGCCTCGCTGAAAGCTGGAGCGTCTGGCCGGACGGTCTGACCTATGACTTCAAATTGCGCTCGGGCGTGAAATTCCATCACACCGAGTACTTCACGCCGACCCGCGACTTCAACGCCGACGACGTGGTGTTCAGCTTTCAGCGCATGCTCGACCCGGCGAACCCATGGAACAAGGTCGCGGTGCAGGGTTTCCCGCATGCCCAGTCCATGCAGTGGCCATCGCTGATCAAGAAAGTCGAGGCGCCTGACGCTCACACCGTTCGTATCACGCTCGATCACCCGGACGCCACGTTCCTCGCAACCCTGAGTATGGGGTTTGCGTCTATTTATTCCGCCGAATACACCGCACAACTGATGAAAGCGGGCACGCCAGAGAAGCTGAACAGCGAGCCCATCGGCACAGGGCCGTTCGTCTTCAAACGTTTCCAGAAGGATTCGGTCGTGCGTTACACCGCCAACCCGGATTACTTCGCGGGCAAACCAGCCGTCGATACGCTGCTGTATGCGATCACCCCGGACGCCAACGTGCGCCTGCAGCGGATCAAGCAGAACGAATGCCAGATCGCCCTTTCGCCCAAGCCCATGGATGTCACTGAAGCGGCCAAGGATCCGAACCTGCAAGTCGAAAAGACTGACGCGTTCATGACGGCTTTCCTGGCCATCAACAGCCAACATCCACCGTTGGACAAACCGGAAGTGCGCCAGGCGATCAACCTGGCGTTCGACAAGGACACGTACCTCAAGGCGGTGTTCGAAGGCTCGGCGCGGGCGGCGAATGGTGTGTACCCGCCAAACACCTGGGGTTATGCCAGCGATCTGCCGGGCTACAAGCATGACGTCGCCAAGGCCAAGGCATTGCTGGCGAAGGCGGGGCTTAAAGAGGGTTTCAAAACCACGATCTGGACGCGTCCGTCAGGCAGCCTGCTGAACCCGAACCCCAGCGCCGGCGCGCAATTGCTGCAGAACGACCTCGCTGCGGTCGGCATCAAGGCCGAGATAAAGGTCATTGAATGGGGCGAGCTGATTCGTCGCGCCAAAACCGGCGAGCACGACCTGCTGTTCATGGGCTGGGCGGGCGACAACGGCGATCCGGATAACTTCCTGACGCCACAGTTTTCCTGCGCTGCCGTGAAGTCCGGCACCAACTTCGCACGCTATTGCGATCAAGGGTTGGATAAGCTGATCAGCCAAGGCAAAGCCGTGACCGATCAGGGCCAGCGCAGCAAGCTCTATCACCAGGCACAGGAACAGATCCAGAAACAGGCACTGTGGTTGCCGCTGGCTCATCCAACGGCGTTCGCCCTGGCCCGCAAGAACGTGCAGGGGTACAACGTCAGCCCGTTTGGACGGCAGGATTTTTCCAAGGTGACGGTGAAGTAAAGCACTGCATAGACGAATTGAAAGGCAAACCGTTGCAGGAATGAGCTTGCTCGCGAGACGTCATTTCAGACGACCTATCTTCGTCGGCTGAGACACCCATCGCGAGCACGCTCACTTCTGCAGGGGCACCCGGACAGCCCCTCTCTTACATCAACCCCAATTCCACCATCGACGTCGGATTTCCATCCCCGATGATCACGTGATCAACGACCACTACGTCGATCATCGCCAAGGCTTCTTTCAACAGCCGGGTCAGCTCGACATCCTCGTCGCTGGGATCACACACCCCGGACGGATGATTGTGGCAGAGAATGATTGCCGCCGAGTTATGCGCCAGCGCTCGCTTGACCACCTGCCGGGGATGCACGTGCGCAATGTTGATCGACCCTTGAAACAGCGCCTCGAACGCCTGAACCCGGTTTTTGCTATCCAGAAACAAGCACCCGAATACCTCGTGAGGTTCGTCTCGCAGCAGGGCTTTGAGGTAGGCGTGTACGTGTGCAGGGCTCTTCAACGCAGAACCGCGCTTGAGGTTTTCGCCCATGTGCCGTTTGGCCATTTCCATGACCGCTTGCAGCTGAGCGTATTTGGCAGGCCCCAGGCCCAATTCGGCGCTGAACGCGGGGAGCTTGGCTTCCAGCAGCGCACGCAGACTGCCGAACCGCGTCAGTAGGTGACGCGCAAGGTCGACGGCGCTTTTCCCCGAGACGCCAGTACGCAGAAAAATGGCGAGCAATTCGGCATCGGAGAGACTCGACGCTCCTCGCTCCAGCAGCTTCTCCCGTGGCCGCTCCGCCGCAGGCCAATCGCGAATACTCATAGCACCTCCCTGTCTGTGGGCGCCGCTGTCCCCATGCGGTCGCTGTGCTATCTTAGCCATCTTTTTTACGCGTCGATCCGGCCTCGGGAGGTCACATGATTGCCGCGTGTAACTCGACTGAAAGGCAGGCCTATGCAGCGGCTGTATCGGAAACGCATCGTCCTCGGCGTGGGCGGCGGCATCGCAGCTTACAAGAGCGCTGAACTGGTTCGCCGGCTGAAGGACCACGGGGCCGAAGTGCGGGTCGTCATGACCAAAGGCGGCGCCGAGTTCATCACCCCGCTGACCATGCAGGCACTGTCCGGACACCCAGTGCATCTCGACCTGCTTGACCCCGCTGCAGAAGCGGCCATGGGGCATATCGATCTGGCCAAATGGGCTGACATGGTGCTGATCGCCCCTGCCACCGCCGACCTGATTGCGCGTCTGGCCCAAGGCATCGCCAATGACCTGCTGACCACCGTGGTCCTCGCCACCGATGCCATTGTCGCGGTCGCCCCGGCCATGAACCAGGCCATGTGGCGCGACCCCTCCGTTCAGGCCAATCTGCAAACCCTCGAAAGCCGTGACTTTCGCACCTTCGGCCCTGCCAGTGGCAGTCAGGCCTGTGGCGATGTGGGGTATGGCCGCATGCTCGAACCCAATGACCTGGCGCAGTCGGCTGCCGATTGCTTTCAGCGCTTGAGCCTGACCGGCAAGCACGTGTTGATTACAGCAGGGCCGACTCAGGAAAACATCGATCCGGTGCGTTACATCACCAACCACAGCTCCGGGAAAATGGGCTTTTCACTCGCGCAGGCCGCTGCTGAGGCTGGTGCCCGCGTCACGCTGATCACCGGCCCGGTCAACCTGCAAACGCCTGACCGGGTGTCCCGCATCGACGTGGTCAGCGCCCGCGACATGCTCGCCGCGTGCGAAGCCGCAATGCCCTGTGACCTGTTCATCGCCTCGGCAGCGGTCGCGGATTACCGCCCCGAAGTCGTCGCCCCACATAAACTGAAGAAAGACCCTACGAACGGTGATGGCCTTTTGCTGCAAATGGTCCGCAACCCGGATATTCTCGCCACCATCGCCCAGCGTCCGGATCGTCCTTTCAGTGTCGGTTTCGCCGCTGAAACCGAACGCTTGCTCGACTACGCTGCACGCAAACTCAAAGACAAAAACCTCGACTTGATCATCGCTAACGACGTCGCCAATCCCAGCATTGGCTTCAACAGCGAAGAAAACGCCTGCAGCGTGATCGACCGAGGGCTGCACACGACGCTCTTTGCCCAGACCAGCAAGGCCAAGATCGCCCGCCAGCTGATGACTTTTATCGCCGAACGTTTGAACCAGGTTTAATTACGTATGCACGCTCTACAAGCCAAAATCCTCGACCCTCGCATTGGCGACGAATTCCCGCTGCCGGCCTACGCCACCACAGGTTCCGCCGGGCTGGACTTGCGCGCCATGCTCCAAGAGGAAACGGTGCTGGAACCCGGTCAGACCCTCCTGATCCCCACCGGCCTGTCGATATACATCGCAGACCCCAGCCTCGCTGCGCTGATCTTGCCGCGCTCGGGCCTGGGTCATAAGCACGGCATTGTGCTGGGCAACCTCGTTGGTCTGATCGACTCCGATTACCAGGGCGAGCTGATGGTGTCCTGCTGGAACCGTGGCCAGACCGCTTTCAAGATTGCCATCGGTGAACGCATCGCCCAATTGGTACTGGTGCCAGTGGTGCAGGCGCACTTTGAAATCGTTGAGGCGTTCGACGAAAGCCAGCGTGGCGCAGGCGGTTTCGGCCATTCCGGCAGCCACTGATACCGCGCAAAGCCCTTGGCACGGATGTCGCTAACGCTTGAGTCGGCCAACCCATATAAGAACCGAATACACCTCAGGCAGAGCAGGGAGAGTCCAGTTTGAAAGGCATCAAGCGCACAGCGAAGGCGGTTTCTCGCCCGGAAACGACTGACGCACCGGTCAAGGATTCAAATCTGAGCCTGGCCAGTCCAGGGCTGCTCCCCGCCATCATCGGCTTGGTCGCCGCCGCCGTTCTGGTCTGGCTTGGCCTGCTCAGCCAGCCGCAGCAAAAGGATCAACTCGCTCAAGCCTGGGGCACCGCACAAGCCGGGGCCATCGGCAAGACGCTGCGTCAGATGACCGCGGGCACCCAGGCCGCGGCTACCGACGGCGCGCTCGCTGAAGCACTGCAAAGCAATGATCCGCTGCAGATCCAGAATGCGCAGAACCGCCTGCTGTATCGGGACAGCGTGATCGGCGCGCGTCTGAGTCCGCTGGGTTTCAACAGCGTCGACAATCAGGGGCCGCTGCCGATCAGCTTCGCCACGCTGGACATGCTCGCCAAAGCCAGTAAGGGCGAAACCCCGGCACCTGAAGCGCGAAAAGTGGGCGACAGCTGGATGATTTACAGCGTCGCGCCCCTACGGGCGTCAGCCGATGCCCCAATCACGGGCACCCTGTTGCTGGCGTTCAAGCTGCAACGGTTGACCAATGCACTGCCCGAGGCGCCCGCTGAAGTCGGCCAAACGGTACTCAGCCAGCAGTTCGGCGATGCCGCCGCGCAGAGCTTTCTGACACGCGGCCAGTCCGACGGCGGCCGGGGCATGGACTTTCCGACGGGCTACCCAAATTGGAAGCTGACGTTTACCCCTGGGCCCGCTCTCAATACGTCCCCACCCTCGCTCATGCTGCTCTTGGCGGCACTGGTGGCGATCGGTAGCGTGCTGCTGGGTCTGTATCTGAATGAAAGCGCTCTCAAGCGACGCGTTGCCGCGGACGCCCGCCAGCTGGAGCAGCTGCTCCAAGAACTCTCAGGGGGCAAAGCCGTCAAAGCCTTCGGCTTGAGCATGCCGGCCCTGAACGGCCTGGCGCAGAGCCTGGCGAGGTTTTCGTTGCGCAACCAACCTGCCCCGCCTGTCACGGCAGCCAATCCTGGCTCGCCCGTCCCCACGTCAGGTTCGATGACCAGCAAGGCCGTGTTCGAAACGCTAGAAAGCGATGAAGCCGAGCTGACCGACCCGCTGTTTCAGGACACTGACATCCTCGATCTCGACATGCTCGATGAATCGGAAGCATTTCAGAAGCCGGAGCAAGCCCACGCAATGAGCAGCACCGTATCCATCGCCCCTGATTTCCCGGACTCGATCTTCCGTGCCTATGACATTCGCGGCATCGTCGGTGAAACCCTGAGCGCGGAAACCGCCTACTGGATTGGCCGCGCCGTCGGCGCACAAAGTCTGGCCCAAGGCGAAGCCAACGTATCGGTAGGTCGCGACGGACGCCTGTCCGGTCCCGAACTCGTCGCCCATTTGATCAAAGGCCTGTACGACAGCGGCTGCCACGTCAGCGACGTCGGCCTCGTCCCGACCCCGGCGCTGTACTATGCCGCCAACGTGCTGGAAGGCCGCACCGGCGTGATGCTCACTGGCAGCCACAATCCAAAAGACTACAACGGTTTCAAAATCGTTATCGCGGGCGACACGCTGGCGAATGAACAGATTCTTGCGCTCCACGACCGCATCAAACGCAACCAACTGCCGCCGGGCAAAGGCAGTGTGAACAAAGTCGACATTCTGGGGCTGTACGCGGGCCAGATCACCAGCGACGTGGTGTTGGCACGTCGTCTCAAAGTGGTGATCGATTGCGGCAACGGCGCAGCGGGCGTTATCGCGCCGGAACTCATCGCCGCGCTGAACTGCGAAGTCATTCCGCTGTTCTGCGACGTCGATGGCAACTTCCCGAACCATCACCCGGATCCGGGCAAGCTGGAAAACCTTCAAGACCTTATTGCCAAGGTGAAAGAGACCGGCGCTGATCTGGGCCTGGCGTTCGACGGCGATGGTGATCGCGTAGGTGTCGTGACCAATGCGGGCAGCGTCATATACCCCGATCGGCTGCTGATGCTGTTCGCCCGCGATGTGGTCAAGCGCAACCCGGGCGCAGATGTGATTTTTGACGTGAAATGCACCCGCCGCCTGATTCCCTTGATTCAGGAATATGGCGGTCGCCCGGTGATGTGGAAGACCGGTCACTCGCTGATCAAGAAGAAGATGAAGGAAAGCGGCGCGCTGCTGGCGGGCGAAATGAGCGGCCACATCTTCTTCAAAGAGCGTTGGTTTGGCTTCGACGACGGTATTTACAGTGCTGCACGTCTGCTGGAAATCCTCAGTCAGGAAAAGCTCAGCGCCGAGGAGCTGTTTCAGACGTTCCCGAACGACCTGTCGACCCCGGAGATCAACGTCAAGGTCACCGAAGCCAGCAAATTCAGCATCATGCAGGCGTTGGAGCAGGACGCACAGTGGGGCAATGCCAACCTGACGAGCATCGATGGCGTGCGTGTCGATTACCCGAAAGGCTGGGGCCTGGTTCGCGCCTCCAATACCACCCCCGTGCTGGTGTTGCGCTTCGAAGCCGAGACCGAGGACGAGTTGCAACGCATCAAGGACGTGTTCCGTACCCAACTGCACAACGTAGCACCGGACCTAGAACTTCCTTTTTGATCAAACTTTGTTGAGTGGAGCCCAAATGACCCTCGAACGCGATGCCGCAGCCAATGCCGCCAAAGTCCTTTCCGAAGCGCTGCCCTACATCCGACGTTTCGTCGGCAAGACGCTGGTGATCAAGTACGGCGGCAACGCCATGGAGAGCGAAGAGCTGAAAACCGGCTTCGCGCGCGACATCGTGCTGATGAAGGCGGTGGGCATCAACCCGGTGGTCGTTCACGGCGGCGGCCCGCAAATCGGCGATCTGCTCAAGCGCCTGTCCATCGAAAGCCACTTCATCGACGGCATGCGCGTGACCGATGCCCAAACCATGGACGTGGTGGAAATGGTGTTGGGCGGCCAGGTCAACAAAGACATCGTCAACCTGATCAACCGCCACGGCGGCAGCGCCATCGGCCTGACCGGTAAAGACGCGCAATTGATCCGCGCGAAAAAGATGAACGTCACCCGCCAGACGCCAGAGATGACCAAGCCGGAAATCATCGACATCGGCCACGTGGGCGAAGTCGTCGGCATCAACACCGACCTGCTGAACATGCTGGTCAAGGGCGATTTCATTCCTGTGATCGCGCCGATTGGCGTGGGCGCTGACGGCGAGTCCTACAACATCAACGCCGACCTGGTGGCAGGCAAAGTCGCCGAAGCCCTCAAGGCCGAGAAACTGATGTTGCTGACCAACATCGCCGGTTTGATGGACAAAGAAGGCAAGGTGCTCACCGGTCTGACCACTGAGCAAGTCAACGGCCTGATCGCCGACGGCACCATCTACGGCGGCATGCTGCCGAAGATCCGCTGCGCACTGGAGGCCGTTCAGGGCGGAGTGACCACGTCGCACATCATTGACGGTCGTGTTCCGAACGCCGTATTGCTGGAAATCTTCACCGACACAGGCGTCGGTACGCTGATCAGCAACCGCAAGCGTCACTGATCCACAGATGTCAAAAAGGCCCCGCCGGTGCATACCGACGGGGCCTTTTCATAGAGCAAGGTTATTGCGCGAGCAACTGCTGCAACCGCGCCCGGTCCTGCGCGAACCCTTTGTCAGCCTGCTCCTTGGCAGCCTGATAACGCGCGATATCGTCATTGAGATGCTGTTGCTGATCGCGCGCGTCATTCATCTGATCGATGAGGCTCTGAGACACCGCTCGGCCAGCACGCTCCTGATCGGCCGCCTGGCTCTGAAGCGATACCTGCTGGTTCGCAAGCCCCTGGATATTGCTACGCGCCACGGAGATAAGCGAATCCAGTTCAGCGAACTTACGCGTGCGAGCCCGATCGACGTCAGTCACGCTGCTGTATAGACGCATCAGTTGGGCATCCATCTCAGCCTGCGCCTTCGCGGCTTGCGCAGCGGCCTGGGCCTGACGGGCCTGCTCACCGGTGGGTGCAGGAGGGACGACCTGAATCACACGCCCACGCATGTTCAAGACTTCATACCCTTTACCGGCGTACTCCGTAGGAACGCTTTGGCGGTCGATCACCGTCACACCGCGACTATCGATGTAGCGATAGAACACCATGCCGGGGGCGTCGTCGGCCTGCACGCTCGCGATACACCCCATCATCAGCAGCAACGAAAGTCCTACCGTGCCCAGTTTGAGCATAACAACGCGATCCCCTGACCCTTCAGATGCCGTACTGCGCCCGATACGCTTCCACAGCGGGCAAATGCTGCTTGAGTTGCGGATCGTCTGCCAGGAACTCAAGGACCTGATTCAACGAAACGATGCTAACCACCGGAATGCCGAAATCACGCTCGACTTCCTGAATGGCGGAAAGCTCGCCGTTTCCACGCTCTTGCCGGTTCAATGCAATCAACACGCCAGCAGCTGTCGCGCCCTGTGCCTGAATGATTTGCATGACTTCCCGAATCGCGGTGCCAGCAGTGATCACGTCATCGATGATCAGCACGTTGCCCGTCAATGGCGCGCCAACCAGCGTACCGCCTTCGCCATGGTCCTTGGCTTCCTTGCGGTTGAAACACCACGGTAGATCGAGATTGTGGCGATCGGCCAAGGCAACTGCAGTCGCGGCCGCCAAGGGGATACCTTTATAGGCAGGCCCGAACAGCACATCGAAGGAAATACCGCTTTCCACTACAGCCGCTGCGTAGAACTTACCCAATTGGGCAAGTGCCGACCCGCTGTTGAAAAGACCTGCGTTGAAGAAGTAAGGACTGGTGCGCCCCGACTTCAACGTGAACTCACCGAAGCGCAAAACCCCGCGATCGATGGCAAAACGAATGAATTCGCGCTGATACGCTTGCATGAAAAAAGCCCCGAATACCACGGATTTAGCTAATTAGGGAGAGCTCGGGTATCATACACGCACGTGATTTTTGGGGCCATTTATGCGGATCATCAGTGTGAACGTTAATGGTATTCAGGCTGCAGTCGAGCGTGGGTTGCTCAGTTGGCTGCAAGCCCAGAATGCCGACGTCATCTGCCTTCAGGACACCCGTGCCTCCGCCTTTGAAATGGATGATCCAGCCTTCCAACTGGATGGCTACTTCCTGTATGCCCGCGATGCCGAAGTTCCTGCCCAGGGTGGCGTGGCACTTTACTCGCGACTGCAACCAAAGGCGGTGATCTACGGTTTGGGCTTTGAAACAGCCGACCGTTACGGGCGTTACCTGCAAGCGGATTTCGATAAAGTCAGTATCGCAACTTTGCTGCTCCCGTCCGGGATGAACGGCGATGAAGACTTGAACCAGAAGTTCAAGCTCATGGACGACTTCGGCAAGTACCTGGACAAGCAGCGGCGTAAACGTCGCGAGTACATCTATTGTGGCTCGCTCTACGTCGCGCAGCAGAAACTGGACATCAAGAACTGGCGAGACAGCCAACAGTCACCGGGCTTCCTGGCGCCGGAACGTGCCTGGATGGACGAGATTGTCGGCAACATGGGCTATGTCGATGCCTTGCGCGAAGTCAGCCGTGAGAGCGACCAATACAGCTGGTGGCCCGATAACGAGCAGGCCGAGATGCTGAATCTGGGCTGGCGTTTCGACTATCAATTGCTGACCCCGGGCCTGCGCCGTTTCGTACGCAGCGCACGCTTGCCGCGCCAGCCGCGTTTCTCGCAACACGCGCCGCTGATCGTGGACTACGACTGGACGTTGACCATCTGACGTCCAGTTGCTCAAAAAAAGCCGACGTGAAGTCGGCTTTTAATTGGCTCGCATCTGGGCCCGCGCGGATAACTTCTATGGGAGCCGGCTGGCTGGCGAATACGGTGTGCCATTCACCGTTGAGGTGTCTGACCTGACCCCTTCGCCAGCAAGCCGGCTCCCACGCGAGTGCGCACGCGTCCAGGCTACTTGATCAACCGCAAGGTAAACGGATAGCGATAGGCAATCCCGTCATTGGCCTTGATCCCCGCGATGATCGTCAGCACCAATGCCCCAATTCCCACCAGCATCAATAGCGGAAAGCCGATAACGATCACCATCAGCAGGAAGCAGATCATTGCCGCAATGGCGACGGTGATCTGAAAGTTGAGCGCTTCCTTGCCTTGGCTGTCGATGAACGGGTCCGTTTCCTTCTTCAGCTGCTAGACAATCAGTGGGCCCAGCAAGTTACCGAAGGGGAAAATCAAGCCGATAAACGCCGCGAAGTGGCAAATCATGGCCCACTGACGGACTTCCTTGCCTGGCGTATTCAACGGCGTTTGGTCGATCATCATGCGTTCCCTGTTCTGACGGTTATGGGGCAAGCGACTCAGCGGGCAATCAGTCTGCCAACGCTGCTTTTTGCAATTCGAAAATTTCGTTCATGCCTTTCTGGGCCAACGCCAGCATGGCGTTCAGGTCTTCAGGCTGGAACGGCGCGCCTTCGGCAGTGCCTTGAACTTCGATAAAGCCGCCTGCGCTGGTCATGACCACGTTCAGATCGGTTTCGGCGGCGGAATCTTCCAGATAGTCCAGATCCAGCACCGGCTCGCCCTGATACATGCCGACGGAAACCGCAGCGATCATTTGCTTCAGCGGGTCGCCTCCTTTGAGACCACCGCGCTTCTTGATGGTTTTCAACGCATCGACCAACGCGACCATGGCACCGGTGATGGACGCGGTGCGCGTGCCGCCGTCTGCCTGAATCACATCGCAGTCCACGTACAGCGTGATGTCGCCCAGCTTGGACATGTCTAGCGCGGCACGCAGTGAACGGCCGATCAGGCGCTGAATTTCCAGGGTGCGACCGCCTTGCTTGCCTTTGCTCGCTTCGCGCTGGTTACGCTCGCCGGTCGAACGCGGCAGCATGCCGTATTCAGCCGTCAGCCAGCCTTGGCCCTGACCTTTGAGAAAACGCGGTACGCCGTTCTCGACGCTAACGGTGCAGATCACCTTGGTGTCGCCGAACTCGACCAGCACAGAACCCTCGGCGTGCTTGGTGTAGTTGCGGGTGATGCGGATCGAGCGGAGCTGATCGGCAACGCGACCACTTGGACGTTTCATCTGGGATACCTGTACTGGGACGGAAAACTGACGTGCATTATAGGGGCGCTCGCCCTGCCTTGGGACACCTTGTAACGTTTCAATGAGCGCGACCGCGCCCCGGGGGTTATAGAAAGGCGCTGTACGACAGCGAAACGGCGACATTTTCCCGCGACTTTGACAACGCCACATTTGGGCGCGCCCCCGCTCTGAGCTACAATCCTGCGCCTTTATAGCCTGTCGTTTCTTCACGACCCCCTCGGGCGGCACATCGCCCCGTACGCCTGACTTGTTAGAGGTATTTCCCATGGTGCACAGCATGACGGCTTTCGCCCGTGCCGAACGAGCCGGCACTCAAGGCACGCTGAGCTGGGAACTGCGCTCGGTCAATCATCGTTATCTCGAACCTCATTTGCGCCTGCCGGAGGCCTTCCGAGACTTGGAGGGGGCTGTGCGAGAAGCACTGCGCCAAGGCCTCTCTCGTGGCAAGGTCGAATGCACCCTGCGTTTTACCGAAGAAAACGCTGGCAAGCCGTTGCAGGTCAATCGCGAACGCGCCAGCCAATTGGTGGCCGCTGCCGAAACCGTCGCCAGTCTGATCAAACAACCGGCGGCGCTGAATCCGCTGGAAGTGCTGGCCTGGCCCGGCGTGCTGGTGGCCGATGCCGCCGACCCGCAAGCCCTCAACCATGACGCGCTGGCGCTGTTCAACGAAGCGCTGGACGAATTGAAAGCAGGCCGCGCCCGCGAAGGTGCCGATCTGGCCAAACTTCTCGACGAACGGCTGACATTGATCAAGACCGAAGTCGCTACCCTGCGCACCCTCGTGCCCCAGATGCTCGCCGCTCAACGCCAGAAGGTGCTTGATCGCTTCGCGGACATGAAAGCCGAGCTCGATCCGCAGCGCCTTGAGCAAGAGATGGTGCTGCTCGCGCAGAAGAGTGACGTCGCTGAAGAGCTGGACCGCCTGAGCACTCACGTCACCGAGGTGCGGCGGGTGCTCAAGGCCGGCGGACAAGCCGGGCGTCGGTTGGACTTTCTGATGCAGGAGCTCAACCGCGAAGCCAACACACTGGGCTCCAAAGCCTTCGATCCTCGTAGCACACAAGCCGCGGTCAACCTGAAGGTGTTGATCGAGCAGATGCGCGAACAAGTGCAGAACATTGAGTAAGGCCAAACACGACATGACCCACAGCACCGGCACTCTCTACATCGTTTCCGCCCCCTCGGGCGCGGGCAAGACCAGCCTGGTTAAAGCCCTGATCGATGCCCAGCCACACATTCGCGTCTCTGTTTCCCACACCACGCGGGCCATGCGCCCAGGTGAAGTGGATGGGGTGAACTACCACTTCGTCGATCGCGCCGAATTCGTGCGGATGATCGAACACGGTGATTTCCTCGAACAGGCAGAAGTGTTCGGCAACCTGTACGGCACGTCGCAGAGCCGTCTCCAGCAAACGCTGGACGAAGGTCACGACCTGATCCTCGAAATCGACTGGCAGGGCGCCGAACAGGTGCGCAAGCTGATGCCTCACGCCCGCTCGATCTTTATTCTGCCGCCAACCCAGCAGGCGCTGCGCCAGCGTCTGACCAATCGCGGGCAGGACAGCGACGACATCATCGAAGGTCGCATGCGTGAAGCGGTCAGCGAGATGAGTCACTACGTCGAGTACGACTACATCGTCATCAACGACGATTTCGCCACGGCACTGGAAGACCTCAAGGCGATTTTCCGCACCAACCTGCTGAGCCAGGAGCATCAGCAGCAGCGCCATGCCGAGCTGCTGTCGCAACTGCTTGCGTGAAATAAGCCTGTAGGAGTGAGCTCGCACGCGAGGCGTCAGACCGGACACCACCATGGATCTGACAAACCGCTATCGCGAGCAAGCTCACTCCTACACCGTTCATGCCCGACGCGCTGCAACCCATGAAAACCGACCGCTCGTGGCGTGCCGCTTGAAGCTTGCGACTGTCCGCTTGTAAACTACCGAGTCCGCTCGCCCATCCGGGCACCGCGCATACCGCATTTGCTACGAGGAATACCCATGGCCCGCGTGACCGTTGAAGACTGCCTGGAACATGTAGATAACCGCTTTGAGCTGGTCATGCTCGCCACCAAACGCTCGCGTCAACTGGCGACCGGCGGCAAAGAGCCAAAGCTGGCCTGGGAAAACGACAAGCCTACCGTTGTTGCCCTGCGCGAAATCGCAGCCGGCCTGATGGATTACACCGTCATTGCAGAAGCTGAAATCGTTGAAGATGAACCACTGTTCGCCGCGTTCGAGGACGAGTCCAGCGAGGCCGTCTAAGCCTATGCCCGGTCGACGTAGCAAGGCGCAGGGTCACTTTCTTCGGCAAGGGTGTTTCTCATGCCGAGCATAGACGCCCTCGCCGATCGCCTGTCGACCTACCTCGGCACTGACCAGGTCAACCTGGTTCGCCGAGCGTATTTCTACGCCGAACAAGCCCACGACGGTCAACGCCGTCGCAGCGGCGAAGCCTACGTCACGCACCCGCTGGCGGTGGCCAATATTCTGGCCGACATGCACATGGACCATCAGAGTCTGATGGCTGCAATGCTGCATGACGTGATCGAAGACACCGGTATCGCCAAAGAAGCGCTCTGTGCGCAATTCGGCGAAACCGTGGCCGAACTGGTCGATGGGGTCAGCAAGCTGACCCAGATGAACTTCGAGACCAAAGCCGAGGCGCAAGCTGAAAACTTCCAGAAAATGGCCATGGCCATGGCCCGCGACATTCGCGTGATTCTGGTCAAGCTCGCCGACCGCCTTCATAACATGCGCACCCTGGAAGTGCTGTCCGGCGAAAAACGCCGACGCATCGCCAAGGAAACCCTCGAAATCTATGCCCCCATCGCCAACCGCCTTGGCATGCACAGCGTGCGTATCGAATTCGAGGACCTGGGCTTCAAGGCCATGTACCCCATGCGCTCCTCGCGCATCGGCCAGGCCGTCAAACGCGCGCGCGGCAATCGCAAAGAGCTGGTCAACAAGATCGAAGAGTCACTGGCGCACTGCCTGGCGGTTGACGGCATCGAAGGCGAAGTCAGCGGTCGGCAGAAGCACCTCTACGGCATCTACAAAAAAATGCGCGGCAAACGCCGGGCGTTCAACGAGATCATGGACGTCTACGCGTTCAGGATCATCGTCGATAAGGTAGACACCTGCTATCGCGTGTTAGGCGCTGTACATAATTTGTACAAACCACTGCCGGGCCGATTCAAGGATTACATCGCGATCCCCAAAGCCAATGGCTATCAGTCGCTGCACACCACGTTGTTCGGTATGCATGGCGTGCCCATCGAAATCCAAATCCGTACCCGCGAAATGGAGGAGATGGCCAACAACGGCATCGCAGCGCATTGGCTATACAAATCATCGGGCGACGAGCAGCCGAAAGGCACTCACGCACGCGCACGTCAGTGGGTCAAAGGCGTGCTGGAAATGCAGCAACGTGCGGGCAACTCGCTGGAATTCATCGAAAGCGTGAAGATCGACCTGTTCCCGGACGAAGTTTACGTGTTCACGCCCAAAGGCCGGATCATGGAGCTGCCGAAGGGCTCCACGGCAGTCGACTTTGCTTATGCGGTGCATACCGACGTGGGCAACAGCTGCATCGCCTGTCGGATCAATCGTCGTCTTGCACCGCTGTCGGAGCCGTTGCAAAGCGGGTCAACTGTCGAGATCGTCAGCGCACCGGGGGCACGTCCAAATCCGGCCTGGCTGAATTTCGTGGTCACCGGCAAAGCCCGTACACATATCCGCCACGCCCTCAAACTGCAACGTCGCTCCGAGTCCATCAGCCTGGGCGAACGTCTGCTCAACAAGGTGCTCAACGGATTCGACAGCACGCTGGACAAGATTCCGAATGAGCGCTTGCAACTGATCCTGGCCGAATACCGGGTCGAGGTCATCGAAGACCTCCTCGAAGACATCGGTCTGGGCAATCGTATGGCTTACGTTGTCGCCCGTCGTTTGCTGGCAAGTGAAGGTGAAGAACTGCCGAGCGCCGAAGGGCCGCTGGCAATTCGCGGTACCGAAGGCCTCGTGCTCAGCTATGCCAAGTGCTGTACCCCGATTCCGGGAGATCCGATCGTGGGTCACCTGTCAGCGGGCAAAGGCATGGTCGTGCACTTGGACAACTGCCGCAACATCAGTGAAATCCGCCACAACTCGGAAAAATGCATCCAGCTTTCCTGGGCCAAGGACGTCACCGGCGAATTCAATGTCGAGCTGCGGGTCGAGCTGGAACATCAGCGCGGGCTCATCGCCCTGCTGGCCAGCAGCGTCAACGCCGCCGACGGCAACATCGAGAAAATCAGCATGGACGAACGCGATGGTCGCATCAGCGTGGTCCAACTGGTGGTCAGCGTGCACGACCGCGTGCATCTGGCCCGAGTGATCAAGAAACTGCGCGCCCTGACCGGGGTGATCCGCATCACCCGCATGCGCGCGTAGCCAACTGCCAACAGGAGTTTTTCATGAGCAAGACCGTTATCTCCAGCGACAAGGCCCCTGCCGCTATCGGCACGTATTCTCAGGCGATCAAAGCTGGCAATACCGTCTACATGTCCGGCCAGATTCCTCTGGACCCTAAGACCATGGAACTGGTCGAGGGCTTCGAAGCCCAGACCGTTCAAGTCTTCGAAAACCTGAAGGCCGTGGCTGAAGCAGCGGGCGGCTCGTTCAAGGACATCGTCAAGCTGAACATCTTCCTGACGGACCTGAGCCACTTTGCCAAGGTCAACGAAATCATGGGCAAATACTTCGAACAACCCTATCCGGCACGCGCCGCGATTGGCGTAGCGGCCCTGCCACGTGGCGCCCAGGTCGAAATGGACGCGGTGTTGGTCATCGAGTAAATCCCTGCGGGGCGTTTCTCGCTCCGCCACCCCATTCAAGCAAAGGAAGGACTCCGCTATGCGTATGCGCGTTGCGTTCGCTTTCTCGCTGCTGGCCGCAATGCTGAGCGGTTGCGCCGGCCACTCCAACAAAACCCCTGACGGCGTATGGATCAATCAGGCGGCCATTGATGCCGCCGCCGAAGGTGGAAATCTGCGCCAGTCGCTGCTGGCTTATGGGCCGACGCTGGAGTGGAATATCAACACTGCGGCGGGTCAGGCGACGTCCTATAACGGTTTCGAACTGACCGAGGGCAAAGTGGCCAAAGACCCGAAAGGCGACTGGAAGGTCAACGTCTACGGCAGCGCTTCGGACGACTTGAAGCTGAAGGGCGATGAGCTGGTGAAGGCCGCCAATGATTCCGGTCCTGAGCAGCACTTTCGCGCTCCGAAAGAAGCCGCTCCGGCTGGCGCGCAACCTGGGACAAGCTTTGAACGCGCGCTTTATACCGCCTATCTGGGCGGCAAATGGACCATCGTCAATGGTGACGGCCAAGGCAGCGTCGTTGAATTCGCCCCCGACGGAACGGTGAGCGGATTACCGGGCAATGACCGTTACGCGCTGTGCCTGGCAGGCGATTGTGCGGCCATGAGCGGCGAATACGACAGCATGTGGCTGGAAAAGAACGAGCGCGGCAACCCATGGGTATTCGTGCGCCAGGGTAAACAGCTGGAGATCTTCCAGGCCGTTAACAATGCTCAGCCCACAGAAATGCCGGACCTCCGTCCAGGCGAGAGGCGTTGGGTGCTCGAGAAGAATTGATCCCCATTGCTAAGCCGTATCTCTGGTAGGAATGTGGCTTGTCCCGCGACCGGCTGCGCAGCAGTCGTAAACCCAGCGCACGCGTTGTGTCATGCACATTGAGCACGCAGACGATGCGCCGACTGCGTCGCCGGTTGCGGGACAAGCCTCGCGCCTACGGGTTATGAGGTGCCTGTAATAGCGCCTCATACCCCTCTTTGAAACTCGCATACTGCGGCACCCAGCCCAGCGCTTTCGCGCGAGCATTGCTGCAGCGCTTGCTGCCTGTGCGCCGTACGGTGTGTTCATCCGACCACTGGGTCACGCCCAATCGCTCACGCATCCAGTCCACCACCTCTGCTAACGGCGCGGGCGCATCATCGACCCCGATATAGCAATCTTCCAGCACCGCCCCGTCAGCATCAGCCTGCAATAGAAACGCCAGCAGACCCGCAGCGTCGTCGGCGTGAATGCGGTTGCCATACAAAGGCGGCTCGACGGCCACACTGTAGCCCTGCCTCACCCGGTTCATCAGATCGCTGCGCCCTGGCCCGTAAATGCCGGTGAGACGAACAATGCTCGCAGGCCAGCCGCTCTTGAGCGCCACTTGTTCGGCCTCGTGCATCACCTGTCCGGAAAATCCTGAGGCTTCGGCCGGGGAGGTTTCGTCAACCCATTCTCCGTTCTGCTGCCCGTACACGCTGCTACTCGACACGAACAGAACTCGCCGCGGCTTCTGGCCGCTGCGTTCGATCCAGCCCAGCACGTTGCGCAACCCCTGCACATACGCGGCGCGATAACCTGCCTCGTCCCGAGCCGTCGGCGTGGCGCAATAGACCAGGTAATCGATGCGTCCTTCGGGCCATTGCTCTGGAATCCGCGCGTCGAACAGATCTCCATGCACGCCGTGTACGCCTTGAGGCAATTTCGCAACATTCCTTCGCAAGCCATGAACCGTCCATCCCAGCGGCAGCAATCGAGACGCCAAACGTCCTCCGATGTCGCCACATCCTGCAATCAAAACGGATGGCGTTGCCATGACAATCTCCACATCAAAAAATAGGTTTGGGCCAATGAATTGGGACTTAAAAGCGACCATCGGGACGCGTTCGTGTTAAAAAAAGATACTCTATTACTTTTGTTAACAAGAATTACTTGCAATAATACCGGCCCTTTGTTCTTCTCCGCTCGCCTCGCGCCAGCGTGACGCCTTCAGAACGAAACACCTTTCCAATATCAGGTCGGGCCAGCATGACACGTACTCAATCCCCCGCTTCCTCCACGACGTCCTCAGGCCTGCCACGCGCAGGGCGCGCTATCGCAGCGGTGCTGTTCAGCCTGATGCTGACGCCGATCGCCCTCGCCGACTCCAATGCTCCAACACAAACGCCAGCCATCCAATCTGCTGCGCCTGCCGCTACGCCAGTGGACACCACGACAGCGCCAGCCGTTCAGGATCCTGCCGCGCCGACCGAATCGCTAGAGCCTGCCGAAACAGATAACAGCCTTGGCATGTCCCACGACCTGTCGCCTTGGGGCATGTACAAAAACGCCGACATCATCGTCAAAGCGGTGATGATCGGCCTGGCCATCGCCTCAATCATTACGTGGACCATCTGGATCGCCAAAGGCTTCGAGCTACTGGGTGCCAAACGTCGTCTGAAGGGTGAAATCGCTGCGCTCAAGCGCGCTCGTACGCTGGACGAAGCCAGTGCCGGTGCCAAGAAGCAAGGTACGCTGGCCAATCTGCTTGTTCATGACGCTCTTGAGGAAATGCACCTCTCGGCCAACAGCCGCGAGCGCGAGGGCATCAAGGAACGCGTCAGTTTCCGCCTCGAACGTCTCGTTGCCGCCTGCGGTCGCAACATGAGCATGGGCACTGGCGTCCTGGCCACCATCGGCTCCACTGCGCCTTTCGTCGGCCTGTTCGGCACCGTGTGGGGCATCATGAACAGCTTTATCGGCATCGCCAAGACTCAGACCACCAACCTTGCCGTGGTCGCCCCCGGTATTGCCGAAGCCTTGCTGGCAACGGCGTTGGGTCTGGTTGCCGCAATCCCGGCAGTGGTGATCTACAACGTCTTCGCTCGCTCCATTGCAGGTTATAAGGCGCAAGTGTCCGACGCTTCGGCGCAGGTCTTGTTGCTGGTGAGCCGCGATCTGGATCACCAGCCTGCAGCCGACCGTGCCCAACCGCCTCACATGGTAAAGATGGGGTAAGTCATGGGCCTGCATCTTAACGAAGGCGGCGACGATCTCGCCGAAAACCACGAAATCAACGTGACGCCGTTCATTGACGTCATGTTGGTGCTGCTGATCATCTTCATGGTGGCGGCGCCCCTGGCGACGGTGGACATCAAGGTCGACCTGCCTGCCTCCACGGCAAAACCTGCCCCCCGACCCGAGAAGCCGGTTTTTTTGAGCGTCAAGGCGGATCAGAGCCTGTACCTGGGTGACGAAAAAGTCGCGCGCGAGCAGATCGGTCCGGTGCTGGACGCCAAGACCAAGGGCAAGAAGGACACGACGATCTTCTTCCAGGCCGATAAGGGCGTGGATTACGGCGACCTGATGGAAGTGATGAACCTCCTGCGCGGTGCCGGTTACCTGAAGGTCGGTCTGGTGGGTCTTGAGACGGTTGGTAAGAAATGATCAATACGCGCCAAAAACTGACGCGCTATAGCGGTAGTCTGTTGTTGGTGCTGGCGGTCCATGCCGTGGCGATCCTCATCGCGCTGCGATGGTCCTCCCCGCAGGCCATCGAGCTGCCGCCAGCGGCGATGATGATCGAGCTGGCGCCTGTTCCCGAGCCGGCTCCACCGCCACCACCGAAAGTCGTTCAACCGCCGCAACCCCCTGCGCCGGAAGAGCAACTGCCGATTCCGCCTATCGCCGAAGCGCCCAAGCCGGAAATCGCCATTCCCAAGCCGGTCAAGCCGAAGCCCAAGCCTCAGCCGCCGAAACCGGTGAAAAAGATCGAGCCGCCGAAGGAAGAGAAGCCTGCTGATGAGAAGCCGGTAGAGGCGCCTCCGTCCAACGCCAAGCCGGAGAAATCCGCCGCACCGGAACAAGCGCCGCCTGCGCCGCCGAGCACCGCGCTGCCCACTTGGCAGGGGGACTTGCTGCGTCACTTGAGCAAGTTCAAGCGTTACCCGGAGGACGCCCGTCGTCGCGGCATGCAGGGTATCAACCGCCTGCGCTTCGTGGTCGATGGCGAAGGCCGCGTACTTTCTTACGAAATCGCGGGCGGATCTGGCAGCGCGTCTCTGGACCGAGCCACGCTGGAAATGATTCGTCGCGCCCAGCCGCTGCCCAAGCCGCCCGCTGAATTGCTCAACAATGGCACCCTGGAGGTCGTTGCACCCTTCGTTTATTCGCTGGATAAACGCTGAAACGACGTTTTTGTCAAAACAGAGCGCCTGATAACGTGCGTCTATCGATTGCACCCGCTATGCTGGGGCCGCAACTTCATGGACGCACGCTATGACCCTCACAGAATTGCGCTATATCGTTACCCTCGCTCAAGAGCAGCACTTCGGCCACGCCGCCGAGCGTTGCCATGTCAGCCAGCCGACGCTGTCGGTGGGCGTGAAGAAGCTGGAAGATGAACTCGGTGTGCTGATTTTCGAGCGCAGCAAGAGTGCGGTGCGTCTTACGCCGGTTGGCGAGGGCATCGTGGCTCAGGCGCAGAAGGTGCTCGAGCAAGCTCAAGGCATTCGTGAACTCGCCCAGACCGGCAAGAACCAGCTGACCGCGCCGCTGAAAGTCGGCGCGATCTACACCGTCGGGCCTTACCTGTTCCCTCACCTGATTCCGCAACTGCATCGGGTCGCCCCGCAGATGCCGTTGTACATCGAAGAGAACTTCACCCACGTGCTGCGCGATAAGCTGCGTAACGGGGAGCTCGACGCGATCATCATTGCCTTGCCATTCAACGAAGCCGACGTACTGACCATGTCCTTGTACGATGAGCCGTTCTACGTGCTGATGCCGGCAGATCACCCATGGACTCAGAAATCGACCATCGATGCGTCAGCGCTCAATGACAAGAGCCTGCTGCTTCTGGGCGAAGGCCACTGCTTCCGCGATCAAGTCCTCGAAGCCTGCCCGACGCTGGTCAAAGGCGGCGACAGCGCCAAGCACACCACAGTCGAATCCAGCTCGCTGGAAACCATCCGCCACATGGTCGCCTCGGGGCTCGGCGTGTCGATACTGCCGATGTCTGCTGTGGACAGTCATCATTACGCGCCTGGCGTGATCGAGGTCCGTCCGCTGTCCGCTCCCGTGCCATTCCGTACGGTCGCGATCGCCTGGCGTGCCAGTTTCCCTCGACCAAAAGCCATCGAAATCCTGGCGGATTCCATACGTCTTTGCTCGGTCGCACGCCCCAAAGCCCAGGCCGAAGCGAGCTAAGTGGCGGTATGACTGAGCTGTCCCACGTCTCGGTCACGGCCCTCAAGGGCGTCGGCGAGGCCATGGCTGAAAAGCTGGCGAAGGTCGGCCTGGAAAATATTCAGGACGTCCTGTTTCATCTGCCCCTGCGTTATCAGGATCGCACCCGTGTCGTGCCGATTGGCGCGCTACGGCCTGGGCAGGACGCGGTGATCGAAGGCGTGGTCAGCGGCGCCGACGTGGTGATGGGCAAACGCCGCAGCCTGCTGGTGCGATTGGGGGACGGCACAGGCGTATTGAGCCTGCGCTTTTATCACTTCAGCAACGCCCAGAAAGACGGTCTCAAACGTGGCACCCACGTGCGGTGCTATGGCGAAGCACGGCCCGGCGCCTCGGGTCTGGAAATTTACCACCCGGAATACCGCGCCATTACCGGTGAAGAACAGGTCGCGGTGGAGCAGACGCTCACGCCGATCTACCCCCTGACCGACGGCCTCACGCAACAGCGATTGCGCCAGCTGTGCCAGCAAAGCCTCGGGATGTTGGGCCCGAAAAGCCTGCCCGATTGGCTTCCCGAAGAATTGGCGCGGGATTACCAACTTGCGCCGCTGGCGGATGCCATTCATTACCTGCACCACCCGCCCGCCGATGCTGACGTCGAAGAACTCGCACTCGGCCACCATTGGGCACAGCATCGGCTGGCCTTCGAAGAGTTGCTCACGCATCAGCTGTCGCAGCAGCGCCTGCGGGAAAGCCTGCGGTCCCAGCGCGCACCCGCGCTGCCCCTCGCCAAACGGCTGCCGAAGCAATTTTTGGCCAATCTCGGTTTTCCCCCCACTGGCGCCCAGCAGCGGGTCGGCAAGGAGATCGCCTACGACCTCAGTCAGCACGAGCCCATGCTTCGGCTGATTCAGGGCGACGTAGGTGCGGGCAAGACCGTGGTCGCAGCGCTCGCCGCGCTGCAGGCGCTCGAAGCGGGTTATCAGGTGGCATTGATGGCACCGACCGAAATCCTGGCCGAGCAGCACTTCATCAACTTCACTCGCTGGCTTGAGCCGCTGGGCATCGACACCGCGTGGCTGGCCGGCAAGCTCAAAGGCAAGGCCCGTGTGGCAGCACTGGAGAAAATCGCCAGTGGTGCGCCCATGGTGGTCGGCACCCACGCCCTGTTTCAAGACGAAGTGCAATTCAAGAATCTGGCTTTGGTGATCATCGACGAACAGCATCGCTTCGGCGTTCAACAGCGGTTAGCCCTGCGCAAGAAAGGCGTTGGTGGCCACATGTGCCCGCACCAGTTGATCATGACGGCCACCCCGATCCCGCGCACGTTGGCGATGAGTGCCTACGCGGACCTCGACACCTCAATTCTCGACGAGTTGCCGCCGGGCCGGACACCGGTCAACACCGTGCTGGTGGCCGACAGCCGCCGGATCGAAGTGGTCGAACGCGTGCGAAACGCTTGCGCCGAAGGGCGTCAGGCGTACTGGGTGTGCACGCTTATCGAGGAGTCGGAAGAGCTGACATGTCAGGCCGCCGAGACCACCTTCGAAGAACTGACCAGCGCCCTCGGCGAGCTCAAAGTGGGTCTGATCCATGGTCGGATGAAGCCGGTGGAAAAGGCGGCCGTCATGGCGGAGTTCAAACAGGGTCATCTGCAACTACTGGTGGCCACCACCGTGATTGAAGTCGGTGTGGACGTGCCCAATGCGAGCCTGATGATCATCGAAAACCCGGAGCGGCTGGGTCTGGCGCAGTTGCACCAATTACGTGGACGAGTGGGACGCGGCAGTGCAGCGAGTCATTGCGTGCTGTTGTACCATCCACCCTTGTCGCAAATCGGTAAACAGCGACTGGGCATCATGCGCGAAACCAACGACGGGTTCGTGATCGCCGAGAAAGACCTCGAACTTCGCGGTCCGGGCGAGATGCTCGGCACGCGACAGACAGGCCTGCTGCAATTCAAGGTCGCCGACCTGATGCGCGATGCGGACCTGCTACCGGCAGTGCGGGACGCTGCCCAGGCATTACTCGAACGTTGGCCCACACATGTCAGTCCGTTGCTGGAGCGCTGGTTGCGTCACGGCCAGCAATACGGGCAAGTGTGAAGTGGTCGGCAATCGGAACGTGTCTCACCAATAGAACAACTAAGCTGGTTATACTTCAGCAATTGTAGGAATCTGGATACAGGCCATGACAGAAGTTGCCCAAATCGAAGCAACCCAACACGCCCCGTCTGTCATTCGACAGTTGCTTGGCAAAGCCGCCATCAACTACCGCGAAGTCATGGACGATGGGTCTCTTCCTGCCGGACAGAAGGTTCAGGCCATTCTGGTTCATGACAACGTCGGCGCGCTGCTGGTCCTGTTTCCACAAAGCCACCTGCTTGATCTCAACCGCATCACCGAACTGACCGGACGCAAACTGACGGCGGTCTCGCAAGATCACCTGGATCAGATGCTGGGCAAAAACAACCTGCGCACGTTGCCCGCCCTTCCGGCGCTGACCAGCTCGCCATGCCTTTATGAAGAACGCATCCTGCTGGAGCCGACGGTACTGATCGACTCCGGCGAGCAGGGTTTGTTGCTGGAGATCAGCAGCGATGACTTCAAAACGCTCCTGAGTAAAGCAAGCGCCGCAACCTTCGGCGAGCCCGTGACTTCGGTGCAGCCGAACCTGACGCGCCCGGATGACGACCGCGATGAAATCACCAAAGCCGTTCAGAACTTCACTGCACGTCGCATTCAGCAGCGCCTGGAAGCGACCGTAGAAATCCCGCCGCTGGCTGATACGGCGCAAAAAATCATCAAATTGCGGGTCGACCCGGACGCCACTATCGACGACATCACTGGCGTCGTCGAAACCGACCCGGCGCTGGCAGCCCAAGTGGTGAGCTGGGCGGCATCGCCGTATTACGGCTCTGCGGGCAAGATTCGTTCGGTGGAGGACGCAATCGTTCGTGTTCTAGGCTTTGATCTGGTGATCAACCTGGCCTTGGGTTTGGCACTGGGCAAGACGCTGTCGCTGCCTAAGGATCAACCGCAACACGCTACGCCTTACTGGCAGCAATCGATCTACACTGCGGCGGTCATCGAAGGCCTGACCCGCGCGATGCCACGCGCCGAGCGTCCCGAAAGCGGCTTGACCTACCTGGCCGGCCTGCTGCACAACTTCGGTTACTTGCTGCTGGCCCACGTATTTCCGCCGCATTTTTCGCTGATTTGCCGTCAAATCGAAGTCAACCCGCACCTGCACCATAGCTTTGTAGAACAGCACCTGCTGGGCATTTCCCGCGAGCAGATTGGCGCCTGGCTGATGCGCAATTGGGACATGCCTGAGGAACTGGCGACCGCGCTACGCTTTCAGCACGACCCGCATTACGACGGCGAGCACCACAAGTACGCCAATTTGGTGTGCCTGGCTGTTCGGTTGCTGCGCAAAGAAGGCATCGGCTCTGGCCCGATGGAAAGCATCCCGGACGAGCTGTTCGAACGCTTGCAGCTGCGACGCGAGAAGGCTGAGGACGTTGTGAAAAAAGTGCTGGAAGCCGAAGTGCTGCTGCGGGAATTGGCTTCGCAGTTTCATTGACGTAAAGCGTGTGGGAGCCGGCTTGCTGGCGAATAAGGTGGTTCAGTGCCATTAATGTCGGCTGACACTCCGTATTCGCCAGCAAGCCGGCTCCCACAGGTTCAGCGCGCAGCCGAAACATCAACGGCCCGTCGTTACCTCCTCCTCGGCTTCAAATATTTTGTCAGGCCCTGAAACCACATCACCAGGCCGGTGTTGCCGGTGACCTCAATGTGTTTGTCCTGAATGCCCTGCATGAACGCCAGTTGCTTGTTTTTCGCCTGCATCGTGGCGAAACCGTAAGCAGCGTCCTTGAACGAAATCGCAAAGGCATGCGCCGCAACGACGCCACTCCGGCTGCTGACGCGCTGATCACGTACTACGAAATGCCGCGCCACCTTGCCATCCCGGGTTTGCAGCTGAAAGGTCAGATCCTTCCCTGCCAGTTGTTGCTGAAACGCTGGATTATTGCGGCTGGCTCGCGCCATCAACACGCCCAGCATCCAGAGAAGAAAACGAAACTTCATGTTCAAGGCCTCTACTCAACGTGTGCAAATACAGCATCGAGCAGCAGTGTAGCGAGCTTGATGAGGCGATGAGCGGGCAGAACCCGTCAGTCGCAAAATGGCGGGACAGACGCGTTTCGAGAAGCGGCGCGCCTATAGAAGCAAATCGCTGGCAACAAAAATGGGCATCCCCCTGAGAGGTATGCCCATTGCGTACTGGTCGTCCTCCGCAAGACGAACAGCGACTTATTTTTTCTTCGGTGTAGCTTTTGGCTTCGCCGCGGGTTTGGCGGCAGACTCAGGATTGACGCTGTCTTTCAGGAATTTGCCCGGCTTGAACGCCACGGTGTTACTGGCCTTGATCTTCACCGGCTCGCCCGTCTGCGGGTTTTTACCGGTCCGTGCACCGCGATGGCGTTGCAGGAAGGTGCCGAAGCCCACGAGGGTAACGGTGTCCTTTTTATTCAAAGCGCTGGTGATTTCCTCCAAAACGGCATTGAGGACGCGGTTTGCTTGTTCTTTGGTGAGATCTGCTTTTTCAGCAATAGCGGCTGCGAGTTCTGGTTTACGCATATGAAGCCTCTTTTACGGTTTTTTGTTTTTATGTCCCGTGCAACCCATGGCGGGCAGCGAGCAGGTGCCGCGACGGCTCTACGTAGCGGCAGACCGGACTGAGGATGGCATGCTGCCGAATCCCGCGCCAGTGCGTGAGCGACGTTTGTACCAACAAAAACGTGCCTTATCCGACAGAACGACCCGTATTTACGCCAACAACGGTGGCAGCGCCTTATTCAAGGCCAGTTTGTCCAGCACTGCAGTACCGGTAAGCGCATAACCCACCAGGTTTCCGCGCGCGTCGTGGCACAGCGCTTTAATGTCCGCCCCCTGCCCTTCAACGCTCCAGACCCCTTCCAGGCCCTTTGGCACGGGAGAAATCACCAGCGGACACACCGGGGTTTTGACCGTCACCGGCATTGGCCCGTATTTCACCGCTGTCGGGGTTCCCGCCAGGGTTTGCGCGAGCGCGCGGGCACCACTCATTAGCGGCATGACATACAGCAGGTTGAGGCCGTCGACCTCGGCGCAATCCCCCAGCGCATAGATGTTGGCGTGTGACGTCTTGAGATGACGATCGACCACCACGCCTCGCCCCGTTTCCAGGCCAGCAGCTGCCGCCAGATCGACACGCGGGCGCAACCCGATGGCGGAGACCACCAGATCGCATTGCACGACTTCGCCGTCGGACAAATGCGCTTGGAGGCCGTTGTCACTGCGCACCAGCCGGGTCAGCACGGGCCCCAAATGAAAGCGCGCGCCGAACGCCTCCAGACCGGCTTGCACGGCTGACGCGGCAGCGGGATGCAACAGGGTCGGCATGACCTGTTCGCAGGGCGCGACAAGATCGACGTCATACCCACCCAGAATGAGGTCGTTGGCGAACTCGCAGCCAATCAGGCCGACGCCCAGAATCAGCACATGACGCTTGCCTGCCGCCGCGGCACGAAAACGTGCGTAATCCTCAAGATCGTTGATGGGGAAGATCGAATCGCTGGCGTCGCCCTCAACCGGCACGCGCACGGTTTCGGCACCCCACGCCAGGATCAGGTCGCGGTAGTAAACCGACTCTTCGCCTATCCAAAGCCGCTTGTGGCCTGGGTCGATGCCGCTGACACGCGTGTGAGTGCGCACCTCGGCCTTCAGTTGTTCGGCCATCGCACCGGGTTCGGCCATGCTGAGGCCGTCGGCTTCCTTATTCTTGCCAAAGCCGGTGGAGAGCATGGGCTTGGAGTAGGAGCGACCGTCATCGGCGGTGATCAGCAACAACGGGGTTTCGCCATCGAGCTTGCGAAATTCGCGGGCCAGGTTGTACCCCGCCAGACCAGTACCGATGATCACCACAGGCGCGTTCATGCATTTCTCCACATCAGACAGAAAAACAGAAAATCAGGCGATTTCGATCATTTCAAAATCCAGCTTGCCAACGCCGCAATCAGGGCAGAGCCAGTCTTCCGGCACGTCTTCCCAGAGGGTGCCGGGTGCAATGCCGTCATCAGGCCAACCCTCGGCTTCGTTGTAAATCAGGCCACAGACAATGCATTGCCACTTTTTCATCGGTCGGTTCTCTCGGTTTTCAGGCTAGACAGGCCAGACGTTCGGCGGTGATCGCACTTTTTACGAATGGGACAGGGCGTTTTACTGATCGGCGGGCGATGACGCAAGTTTCATCGACACCCATCAACGGCTCCAGTCGTCGGCCAGAATCGTCAATCATGCTAAGCTCGCCGCCTCGATTGCTGCCAACATTTGCCCACCGTGACTCAGCAAAATCCCCCTTGTCCGTCCCCTGAATGGCTGTCGCGCGATCAACTGATCGAAGCGCCTGAGCCTGTCATGCTCAAGTGGCTGTTCCACGAAGATTCCCTGACCCGCCGCCTGACCCGCCTTTCCGAAAACGCCTTTAGCGTGGTGCCGCTGCACGAAGGCTGGCAACGCCTGCGCGACGATGAGTGCGCCGCGTTGCAACTCCCAAACGGGAGCGAGGGCTGGGTGCGGGAAGTCTATCTGCTGGGTCATGGCGAAAAATGGGTGTTCGCCCGCAGCGTCGCCGGGCGTGTTGCCCTTGAACGAGACGGTCTGCACATGGACCAACTCGGCACGCGTTCGCTGGGTGAATTGCTGTTCAGCGACCGGGCGTTCACGCGCGGCCCGCTGCAGATCTGCCAGTACCCCGCGCCATGGCTGCCGGATGCCGATGTCGAGCCGGGGCTGTGGGGCCGCCGCTCCTGCTTCAGCCGTGGGCCGTTGAGCATTTTGGTGGCTGAGGTGTTTTTACCGACTGTCTGGCGGGCCATCGCTCACGTTACCGACGCTAACAAGGAGCGCCCCTGATGTACCTGTCGCTGCTTAAATCCCTCAATCGACTGCATCCCAGGGCGTGGGATTTCATTCAACTGATGCGCCTGGAAAAACCCATCGGCATTTATCTGCTGCTGTGGCCGACGCTGTGGGCGCTGTGGATTGCCGGTAAAGGCTCACCCTCGGTGGCCAATGTGTTGATTTTCGTGATCGGCGTGTTTCTGATGCGCGCTGCCGGTTGCGTGATCAATGACTTCGCAGATCGCAAGGTCGACGGGCACGTCAAACGCACCGAACAGCGTCCGCTGGCCAGCGGCAAGGTCACGTCGAAAGAGGCGCTGATCCTGTTCGCAATTCTGGTCGCGCTGAGCTTCGGCCTGGTGTTGCTGACCAACGCCACCACGATCTGGCTGTCATTTGGGGGCTTGGCGCTGGCAGCAACGTACCCGTTCATGAAGCGCTACACCTACTACCCGCAGGTGGTACTGGGCGCGGCATTCTCGTGGGGCATGCCGATGGCATTCACCGCACAGACCGGTGAGCTGCCCGCTGCGGCATGGCTGCTGTACATCGCCAACCTGCTCTGGACCGTGGGCTACGACACCTACTACGCGATCACCGATCGCGACGACGACTTGAAGATTGGCGTGAAGTCCACCGCCGTGCTGTTTGGCGATGCCGACCGCGTGATCATCCTGACGCTGCAAGGTCTGGCGCTGTTCTGCCTGATGCTGGCCGGTTCACGTTTCGAGCTGGGGCTGTATTTCTTCCTCGGCCTGCTGGTGGCCGCCGGTTGTTTCGCGTGGGAATTCTGGTCGACGCGAGACAGAGACCCGCAAGCCTGCTTCAAAGCGTTTTTACACAACCACTGGGCGGGGTTAGCGATTTTCGTCGGGATCGTGGCGGATTACGCGCTGCGCTGACCCTTGCAGGTCAGCGCAGGTTGAGGCATCAGATCAAGGCTTGGCCACGTGCCAGACGTCGCCTTTGCCGTCGCCGGTCTTGTCGCCAGCGGCCTTGTCAGCTTTGAAGGTGTACAGCGGCCTGCCTTTGTAAACCCACTGAGAAGCACCGTCGTCACGCTTGATGATGGTCCAGTCGCCCTCGGCCTTGTCGCTGGCGCTCGCGGTCAACGGTGGCCAGTTGGTCGCGCACTGATCGTTGCAGACTGACTTCCCGGCTGAGGTGTCTTTGTCAAAGGTGTAGAGGGTCAGGCCCTGATGCGTCGTCAGTACGCCGTCAGTGGTCATTGCCGGAGCGGCGGCGAACGCCATGCCTGACGACGCCAACGCGGCAGCGGCCAGCAGCCCCATCAAAACGGAAGAGATTTTCACCATCGGTACATCCTCTTTTTATTCGTCGTTATTTAGACAATTGTTGTAGGACAGGACCGACAGTCTAGCCCGAGGCCAGACTTCGCGCCTCATTCGAATTAAGCTGTCACACGACTGCAATAATTCCGTTATCTAATGCGCCCCAAGACTGATAAACGACATGAGGTTCGAGGCATGGTTGGCAGGAGCATTCTGATCGTCGACGACGAAGCGCCGATTCGCGAGATGATCGCAGTCGCACTGGAAATGGCCGGCTATGACTGCATGGAGGCAGAGAACTCTCAGCAGGCGCACGCCGTCATCGTCGACCGCAAACCCGATTTGATCCTGCTCGACTGGATGCTGCCCGGCACTTCCGGCATCGAGCTGGCGCGGCGTCTCAAGCGCGATGAGCTGACCGGCGACATCCCGATCATCATGCTTACCGCCAAAGGCGAAGAGGACAACAAGATCCAGGGTCTTGAAGTCGGCGCCGATGACTACATCACCAAACCCTTTTCCCCACGCGAACTGGTGGCACGCCTCAAGGCCGTGCTGCGTCGTGCAGGCCCGAACGACGGCGAGTCGCCTATCGAAGTCGGTGGTCTGCTGCTCGACCCGATCAGCCACCGCGTGACCATCGACGGCAAACCGGCCGAGATGGGCCCGACCGAATACCGCCTGCTGCAGTTCTTCATGACCCACCAGGAACGCGCCTACACCCGGGGTCAGTTGCTGGATCAGGTCTGGGGCGGCAACGTTTATGTCGAAGAGCGCACCGTTGACGTGCATATCCGTCGTCTGCGCAAAGCCCTCGGCGATGCCTACGAAAATCTGGTACAAACCGTCCGCGGTACTGGCTACCGCTTCTCCACCAAAAGCTGAGCACGCTTTTGGGAGCGGATTCGCCATTCGCTGAAGAACAAGGACGCGTTAATTGAATCAAAACTGGCATGGCACCCTGATCCGCCACCTGCTGCTATTGGTCACGGCCGCGCTGCTGGCGGGGCTGATCAGCGGGCATTACGGCGCGTGCCTGGCAGTCGCCTTGGGTCTTTATCTAGCCTGGACCCTCAAACAATTGCTGCGCCTGCATGACTGGTTGCGAAACCACAAACCCGACGAGCCGCCGCCTGACGGGTACGGTCTCTGGGGCGACGTCTTCGACAGCATTTATCACCTGCAACGCCGCGACCAACGTGTGCGGGGGCGTCTGCAAGCGGTCATCGACCGGGTGCAGGAATCCACGGCAGCGTTGAAAGATGCAGTGATCATGCTCGACAGCGACGGCAACCTGGAATGGTGGAACCGCGCGTCTGAAACGCTGCTGGGCCTGAAGACACCTCAAGACAGCGGCCAGCCGGTGACCAATCTGGTGCGCCACCCCCGCTTCAAGGAATATTTCGAACAAGCCAATTACGCCGAGCCGCTGGAGATTCCGTCGCCGGTCAATGACCGTCTGCGCATTCAAATGCTGATTACCCGCTACGGCAACAATGAGCACCTGATGCTGGTGCGCGACGTCACCCGTCTCCATCAATTGGAACAGATGCGCAAGGACTTCGTCGCCAACGTGTCCCATGAACTGCGCACGCCGTTGACGGTGATTTGTGGCTATCTTGAGACCTTGCTCGACAACGTCGAAGACGTGAACCCGCGCTGGCTCCGCGCCTTGCAGCAGATGCAGCAGCAAGGCGGTCGCATGCAGACTCTGCTCAACGACCTGCTGTTGTTGGCGAAGCTCGAAGCCACTGACTATCCGTCAGACAACCAGCCTGTTGCGGTTCCGGCCCTCCTGCAATCCATTACCAATGATGCACAGGCGCTGTCCGGCAGCAAGAATCAGCAGATTACGCTCGACATCGAAGACCACATGAACCTCAAAGGCAGCGAGGCGGAGTTGCGCAGCGCGTTCTCGAACCTGATCTTCAATGCCGTGAAATACACCCCGGCCGAAGGCAAGATTCGCGTGCGCTGGTGGGCCGACGGGCGTGGCGCACACTTGAGCGTGCAGGATTCGGGCATCGGCATCGACAGCAAGCACATTCCGCGTCTGACCGAACGTTTCTATCGCGTCGATTCGAGTCGGGCGTCCAACACCGGGGGCACGGGGTTGGGGCTGGCGATCGTCAAGCATGTGCTGCTGCGCCATCGTGGGTCGATGGAGATCAACAGCGTGTTGGGCAAGGGCAGCGTATTTATCTGCAACTTCGCCCCTGCACAGATGACCAAGCCCTAGCAAAGCACCTCGATAGCCGCTAAATTGCTGCGCTTATGCCCCCGATTCGTGGGGGTTTGTGACATCCCTTATCAAAACGGAACCTGCAAAACTCCATCATGGACCCTTCCCCTGGTATTAGCCTGGCTTCAATTTTCGCCGACTTCGGCATGATTCTCTTCGCAATGATTCTGGTCCTGCTCAACGGTTTTTTCGTTGCGGCAGAGTTTGCCATGGTCAAGCTGCGCTCCACCCGCGTGGAGGCCATTGCCGAGAAAAACGGCTGGCGCGGCCGTATCCTGCGCACGGTTCACAGCCAACTCGACGCCTACCTTTCGGCCTGTCAGTTGGGCATCACCCTCGCCTCCCTCGGTCTCGGTTGGGTCGGCGAACCGGCATTCGCGCACTTGTTGGCGCCACTGTTGGAGATGTTGGGCGTGAACTCGCCGGAGGTCGTCAAAGGCGTGTCGTTCTTCACGGCCTTCTTCATGATTTCTTACCTGCACATCGTGGTGGGTGAGCTAGCCCCCAAATCCTGGGCCATTCGCAAACCCGAGCTGCTTTCGCTGTGGACGGCGGTGCCCCTGTATCTGTTTTATTGGGCGATGTACCCCGCCATTTACCTGCTCAATGCCAGTGCCAACGGCATCCTTCGCATCGCAGGCCAAGGCGAGCCCGGCCCGCATCATGAACACCATTACAGTCGTGAAGAGCTCAAGCTGATCCTGCATTCAAGCCGGGGGCAGGACCCCAGCGACCAAGGCATGCGAGTGCTGGCGTCTGCCGTGGAGATGGGCGAGCTGGAAGTCGTGGACTGGGCAAACTCTCGCGAAGACCTCGTGACGCTTGATTTCAATGCACCGCTCAAGGAAATCCTTGCACTGTTCCGCCGACACAAATTCAGCCGCTACCCGGTGTACGACGCCGAGCGTGGCGAGTTCGTCGGCCTGCTGCACATCAAGGATCTGCTGCTGGAACTGGCCGCGCTGGACCATCTTCCGGAAGCCTTCGACCTGGCCGAACTGACCCGTCCGCTGGAGCGCGTGTCCAAGCACATGCCGCTGTCGCGCCTGCTGGAACAGTTCCGTCAGGGCGGCGCGCACTTCGCGCTGGTGGAGGAAGCCGATGGCAAGGTGATCGGCTACCTGACCATGGAAGACGTGCTGGAAGTGTTGGTGGGCGACATTCAGGACGAACACCGCAAGGCTGAGCGCGGCATCCTCGCGTATCAGCCGGGCAAGTTGCTGGTGCGGGGCGATACGCCGCTGTTCAAGGTCGAACGCCTGCTGGGCATTGACCTGGACCACGTCGAGGCCGAAACCCTTGCCGGCCTGATCTACGACAGCCTCAAGCGCGTACCTGAGGAAGAGGAAGTCATGGAAGTCGAAGGCCTGCGCATCATCATCAAAAAGATGAAAGGCCCGAAGATCGTGCTGGCGAAGGTGTTGAAGCTGGATTGATGTAAGCCCGAACGATGTCGAAAACCTGTAAGAGCCGGCTTGCTGGCGAATGGGGCGAGTCAGCCGACACTTTCATCACTGGCTCACCGCTTTCGCCAGCAAGCCGGCTCCCACAGTACGACGTCGCTCGCAGGTTTATGACCTATGCACGATCTTGGAAACCGCTTAGGTTAGGGCCGCGGTTGGACGAATGCGGTTTGCCAGCCAACGTAGGATCTCCCGCAAAGTGAACTGCCCCCTGGGTTGGATGGGTGTCCAACTTCTTGGGGACAGCTCAAAGACAGCAGGGCCGGCAGCGACTCGGCCTAATTGCCGCCAATCGCAAAATTTGGCAGGTTCTGCACCGGCTGGGCGAATTCGTAGGGTATCGACTCCAGCGCCAGCCCGACGTTGCGCTGCACCACGAAGTGCAGATGCGGCCCGGTGCTATTGCCGGTATTGCCTGACCGCCCGAGCGGCGTACCGACAGCGACCCGCTCGCCCTCTTTCACGCTCACCGAGCCTTGTTTCAAATGCAGATAAACCCCCATCGTGCCGTCGTCGTGCAGGATGCGCACGAAGTTGCCTGAGGGGTTCGCGCCTCGGCCCGTCTGGCTGTTCTCGGTCTTGATCACAGTCCCGCTGCGGGCGGCGATGATCTGCGTGCCTTCCGGCATGGCGATGTCGATGGCGTAGCGGCTTCGCGCGCCCACATGGCTGTAAGCGCCATTGGGCCCTTGGCTGATACGGAAAGGCCCGCCGACCCATGGCAGTGGATAGCGATACCCGCCCACGTTGCTCGCCAGGCCTCGCTGCGGATCCCCGACGATCGAGCGCAGGCTGGGTTTGTAGGTCATGGCTTTGCCCGGCACTTGCGGGCTAAGGGCGATCAGGCGTTCGTTGCTGCGGGCGGGAATCGTGCGGCGGATGACCTGATCCGCCACGCCGACGACGTTCTTCACGCCCGACAGCTTCAGCTCGATTTCCACCGGCGCATACAGGTCGTTGCGCACGTAGAGACTGTCGGTGCCTTTGGCTTTTTTGACGTTCAGGCGCACCTGGCTGTCGATGCGTTCGACCATGCGCTCGCGCAGCTTCATTATCTGCGCGCCTTTGACGGGCTGGTCTGTAAACGAGACCACGCCATTGGCGTCGGTGAATCGGTAGATCGTGATGGCCGAGGCCGACTGCGCGGCCAGAAGCAATGCACACACAACCAGCAAGCGCTCTAACATCGGGAATGGGCCTGGCGTAAGGGGACGATGAGTGCCCAGCCTAGCAGCGAAGCCGATAGAACGGGACTTATCCGTATCAATCGGTAATAGACGAAGCGTCAAGGAAATCGCGTCAGGGTCAGACGCGGAGGGTTTTGCAATTTCTATGCTGCATGAGAGCACGCTTGGTCAGGTACATCACAATGCCGTGTAGGGGCGCGCTTGCCGGCGAAGCGCGCTCCTACGAATTTCATGCAACGGCTTATGCGCCAGGCACGAAGTGCTTGAGCGCTGTGCCACGAGCGATCAGGCGCGACAGGTAGTCGAGCTTTTGCGTGTCCTGATCGACGAAACGGAAAGTCAGTTGCAGCCAGTCGCTGTCCGGTTTCTGTTCGAACGCGGCGATAGCGTGCAAGTAGCCGTTCAAGCGTGCAACTTCGGCATTCTCGCCCTGCTCCAGATCAAGCACTGCGCTGTCCAGAATTTGCGGCAGGACGTCGCCACGGCGGACGACCAACGAGGCTTCTTTCAACGTCAGCGCTTTGATGACGCACTGCTGGGTGCCGCTGGACAGGCGCAGTTGGCCTTGGCCGCGCCCGGTAGGCTCAGTCGGCGCGGCAGCAGGGGCGGCAGGCTTGATCAGGGGTTGCGCTGGCGCAGAAGCCGCAGGCGTGGCGGACACGACTTCCGGACGATTACCTGTGAGCGCTCCCAGCGAGTCGTTGGCGAAGGCGGCGGCAGCACGCGCCGGGCCGGACGACATCAACGCCTCCAGCTTGCCAACCTTGTGCAGTGCTTTCTTGACCTTGGTCAGCAGTTGCTCGTTGGTAAACGGCTTGCCGATGAAATCAGAGACGCCAGCCTGGATCGCCTGAATCACGTTTTCCTTGTCACCACGGCTGGTCACCATGATGAACGGCATGGTTTTCAGGCTGTCCTGCTGACGGCACCAGGTCAGCAGTTCGAGCCCGGACATTTCGGGCATTTCCCAATCGCACAACACCAGATCGAAAACCTCTTTGGTCAGCAGGACCTGAGCTTTTCGGCCATTGACTGCGTCTTCCAGGGTGATGCCGGGAAAAGCGTTGCGCAGCCCTTTCTTAACCAGGTCGCGGATGAACGGCGCGTCATCCACCACCAATACACTGACTTTACTCATCGACGCTCCTGATGGCGTGTTCACCGCAAATGGCGAGCATATCGCTGGCTGGTGGCCAACTGCCAAAATTGTTTGACGACACCGGGACATTTATTCGCGGGTGACAGAAAAATAGGCGACCTGAACGGGCTGAATTCCCAAAAAAAAGCCCGGCGTTCGCCAGGCGTTTTTTTGCAGGCAATCTTACTTATCGTCAGGAGCGTCCGGAACATTAGGTATTTCGGCGGACAGCCCTTTGACTTCCTCCTGCATGCGCTTGAGGCCCAAGTGACGCACGTCGGTGCCGCGCACCAGATAGATCACCAGCTCAGAGATGTTGCGGGCGTGATCGCCAATCCGCTCCAGCGAACGCAGCACCCAAATGACGTTGAGCACGCGGGAGATCGAGCGCGGGTCTTCCATCATGTAGGTGACCAGCTCACGCAGCGCGGTCTTGTACTCGCGGTCGATGTTTTTGTCGTACTGAGCGACCGACAGCGCGAGATCGGCATCGAAACGGGCGAACGAGTCCAGGGCGTCGCGGACCATTTTGCTGACCTGGTCGCTGATGTGGCGCACTTCCACGTAACCCCGCGGCGATTCACCCTCCTCGCACAGCTGAATGGCGCGGCGAGCGATCTTGGTGGATTCATCGCCAATGCGCTCGAGGTCGATCACCGACTTGGAAATGCTGATGATCAGGCGCAGGTCCGAAGCGGCAGGCTGACGACGGGCCAGGATGCGCAGGCATTCTTCGTCGATGTTGCGCTCCATCTGATTGATGCGGTCGTCGACTTCACGAACCCGCTGGGCCAGGCCCGAATCGGCTTCGATCAGCGCAGTGACCGCGTCGTTGACCTGCTTCTCGACCAGACCACCCATTTCCAGCAGGTGGCTGCGAACCTCTTCCAGTTCAGCATTGAACTGCTGGGAGATGTGATGTGTATGGCTGTCTTTGATCATGCTGAGTGTCCGTCCGATTGATTGCGCGGTGGTTCAGGGCTGACGAAACACGTGCTAGCCGTAACGACCGGTTATGTAGTCTTCTGTCTGCTTTTTGGTCGGATTGGTGAACAACGTATCGGTGTCGCCAAACTCGACCACCTTGCCCATGTGCAAAAAGGCGGTGTAATCCGATACACGCGCCGCCTGCTGCATGTTGTGGGTAACGATCACAATGGTGTATTTGGATTTCAGTTCGTAGATCAGCTCTTCGACTTTTAACGTCGAAATCGGGTCGAGCGCAGAGCACGGCTCATCCAGCAGCAGCACTTCAGGTTCGACGGCGATAGTGCGGGCGATCACCAGACGTTGCTGCTGACCACCGGAAAGCCCGAGCGCGGACTCGTGCAGGCGGTCTTTGACCTCATCCCACAACGCTGCGCCGCGCAATGCCCACTCGACCGCCTCATCGAGCGTGCGCTTTTTGTTGATGCCTTGAATCCGCAGGCCGTAGACCACGTTCTCATAGACGGTCTTGGGGAACGGGTTCGGCTTCTGAAACACCATGCCCACGCGGCGCCGCAGTTCGGCGACGTCTTCGCCCTTGGTGTAGATGTCATGGCCGTAGAGCTTGATTTCGCCTTGCACCCGGCAGCCGTCCACCAGATCGTTCATGCGGTTGAAGGTGCGCAGCAAAGTCGACTTGCCACAGCCTGACGGGCCGATGAACGACGTCACCCGCTGCTTGGGGATGTTCATCCGAATGTCGAACAGCGCCTGTGTGTCGCCATAAAAGAGGTTCAACCCGGGCACTTCCAGCGCCACGTCTTCACTGGCAAGGTCCAGCCCTTGGCGCTGGCGCCCCAATTTCGACATGTTCACGCCGTGTGTGTGCGGGTCTCGTTGCATCTTCGGTCTCACTTCCTTTTTAGCGTCAAGCTATAAGCTGCACGCTGCACGTTCAGGCAATAACGGTGGCGGCTTTTAGCTTGCCGCTTGAAACTCACAGCTCGAAGCTGCTTTAACCATCGAGCGCTCGATATTTTTCGCGCAGGCGGTTTCGGATCGTGACCGCCGACAGGTTCAATAGCGCGATCACCAGCACCAGCAACAACGCGGTGGCGTAGACAAGAGGTCGCGCGGCCTCGACATTGGGGCTCTGGAAACCGACGTCATAGATGTGAAAGCCCAAATGCATGATCTTCTGATCGAGGTGCAAATACGGGTAGTTGCCGTCCAACGGCAGCGATGGCGCGAGCTTGACCACCCCCACCAGCATCAGCGGCGCCACTTCACCCGCTGCGCGGGCCACGGCGAGAATCAGGCCGGTCATCATCGCCGGACTGGCCATCGGCAGTACGATCTTCCACAGGGTTTCGGCCTTGGTCGCCCCTAATGCCAGCGAGCCCTCACGCAGGGTCAATGGGATGCGCGCCAGGCCTTCTTCAGTCGCGACGATCACCACCGGAACGGCGAGCAGTGCCAGGGTCAGCGAGGCCCACAGCAGGCCGGGCGTCCCGAACGTGGGCGCGGGCAGCGCTTCGGGAAAGAACAGCTGATCCAGCGAGCCGCCGAGCACATAGACGAAAAACCCCAGACCAAACACCCCATACACAATGGCAGGCACCCCCGCCAGGTTGTTCACGGCGATGCGGATCAGCCGCGTCATCAGCCCCTGACGGGCATATTCGCGCAGATAGACCGCCGCCAGGACACCGAACGGCGTCACGATCACCGCCATGATCAGGGTCATCATCACCGTGCCGAAGATCGCCGGAAAAATCCCGCCTTCGGTGTTGGCTTCGCGCGGGTCATCGCTGAGGAATTCCCACAGCTTCTGGAAATAAAAGCCCAGTTTGGTCGCGACACCCATGGCATTTGGCTGATAGGCATGAACGACCTTGCCCAGGCTGATTTCGATCTCTTTGCCGTTGGCGTCGCGGGCGGTCAGGCTGTCGCGGTCGAAATCGGCGTGCAGCGCAGTCAGGCGGGATTCGATGGCTTTGTAGCGCGCGTCGTATTCAGCGCGCTCGGTCGCCAGGTCCGCTTGCGCTTCGGCATCCAGCCGCCCGTTCAGCTCCAGCTTGCGCGCCTGAAGGCGCAGACGTTCGATGCCGTGGTTGATCGCACCAATGTCGGTCTTTTCCAGACTGTCCAACTCATCGGAAAGTGTCTGCACCCGCTCGATGCGCTCGCGCAGTTGCGGCCAAGCGGCTTCGCCTTCGGCGATGACCTTGCCGTTCTCTTTGACGTTGACCAGATAGCCGTAAAAGTTGCCCCACTCGCGACGTTCGAGGGTCATCAGGTCGGCAGGCTTGTGCTGATCTTTCAGCCATTCGCCGATGACCCAACTGAAGTCGCTGGGGTTGAGGTCGCGATTGCCGACCTTGAACAGGTCGCGGGTCATGAATTCCGGCCCTTGATCGGGCACCGGCAATCCGGCCGCCTTGAGCCGCGCGCGCGGAACCTGCTCGGATTGCACCAACTCACCGACCAGCACGTGTTTTTCCTGACCGGGGACGTCGTACTGCGCAGAGATCACGTCCGCTGGCCAGAAATGACCCAGCCCGCGCACGGCGATCACGGCCAGCAGGCCGATGGTCATGATCACGGCAATCGACACCGCACCCGCGCTGAGCCACACGCCGGGGGCGCCGCTGTTGAACCAACTCTTGAGGGAGGTCTTCTTCATCTGCGCACCTGCCCTAAAGAGACGAATACTGCTTGCGCAGGCGCTGACGAATCAGCTCTGCCAAGGTGTTCATGATGAAGGTGAAGACCAGCAAGACCAGCGCTGCCAGGAACAACACCCGGTAATGACTGCCGCCCACTTCCGACTCCGGCATTTCCACGGTGACGTTGGCCGCCAGTGTGCGCATGCCTTCAAACAGGTTCATGTCCATGATCGGCGTGTTGCCGGTCGCCATCAGCACAATCATGGTTTCGCCGACCGCACGGCCCATGCCGATCATCAGCGCCGAAAAGATGCCGGGGCTGGCAGTCAGGATCACTACGCGGGTCAGGGTCTGCCAGGCCGTGGCGCCCAGCGCCAGCGAGCCGTGGGTCAAGCCGCGCGGGACGCTGAACACGGCGTCTTCAGCAATCGAATAAATGTTGGGGATGACCGCAAAACCCATCGCAATGCCAACGACCAGAGCGTTGCGCTGATCGAAGGTGATGCCCAGGTCGTTGGTGATCCAGGACCGCATGTCACCGTCGAAGAACCAGTTCTCCATGTGCGAGCTCATGCCCAGCGAGAACCAGCCCACCAGCAGAATGACCGGAATCAGAATCGCGCTTTCCCAACCGTCGGGCACACGCAGCCGAATCGAGTCTGGCAGGCGCGTCCACAGATACCCGGCCAGCAGAATGCCAATCGGCGTCAGCAGCAGCAAACTGAAGATCCCCGGCAGATGTCCTTCGAGATACGGCGCCAGAAACAGCCCGGCGAAGAAGCCGAGGATGACCGTCGGCATGGCCTCCATCAGCTCGATCACCGGCTTGACCTTGCGGCGCATGCCGGGCGCCATGAAATACGCGGTGTAGATCGCAGCAGCCACGGCCAGCGGTGCCGCCAGCAACATCGCGTAGAACGCGGCCTTGAGCGTGCCATAGGTCAGAGGGGCAAGGCTCAGCTTGGGTTCGAAGTCGCTGTTGGAGGCTGTGGACTGCCAGATGTACTTGGGTTCGTCGTAGTTTTCGTACCACACCTTGTCCCACAACGCGCTCCACGAGACTTCCGGGTGCGGGTTCTTGAGAGTCAGCGGCAGTAGCCTGCCGTTGTCTTCGACGACGATGCGATCCGCGCGAGGCGACAGCGCCATGACCGCCGGGCCGCTGGCGACTGGATCAACCAGCAACGTGCGATGCGCCGTGCTGTGGAACACCCCCAACTTGCCGGACGTGTCCATGGCGATAAAGCCTTTGCGACGTTGCTCGGCGGTGATCTGAGAAATCGGCGCGCCGCTCATTTTGAAGTCGCGAATGTGCTGCAAACGCATCTCGCCATCGACGTCACGGGCCATGAACCACTGCGCGATGTTTCCTCTGGAGCTGCCGATCATCAGTGAGATACCGCCCACCAATTGCGCGCTGGCCGTGGTCTCGGCGTTGGCGTCTTCCAGCAGTTTGTAACGGCCGTTCAGCGTGCGGTCTTGAAGGTTGAACACGTCGACCTGCGCACGCCCGTTAATGACGTACAGCCATTGCTGGCGGGGATCGACGTAGATCGCTTTCACCATCGCCGACAGCTGCGGCAAGGCGATGCGGTTTTGCTCATGGGAGGTTTCGCCGGTCATCAGGTTTTCCGACTGGGTCAGCGACAACACATGCAATTGCGCACCGGTAGCGCCCGCCAGAATCAACGTGGTGTCGTTGGCGTTGAGGCTGACATGCTCCAGCGCACGCCCCGCATCATCCAGCACGAATGGGGTCTGGCCGTAGGGCCAAGTGATGGCCGGCGTGATGGTCTTTTTATTGCCGGGGTAGCTGATTGGGTAGGCATGCTTGAACACCAGCACTTGGCCATTGGACAAACCTACCGCCATCAGCGGCTTGCCGGGCTGATCCTGCGCCACCGACGTCACGTGCGCGCCAGCAGGGACCGGCAGCGCCACGCGGGTCAGCTCGCGGCCGTCTGCCATATTGAAGAACAGCGCTTCGCCCTTGTCCGAGACTCGCAGGCCGACCTGGTTCTGCTCTTCGACGACGAGCACCAGCGGCTTGCCAGCGTCCTGCATCCAGTTGGGAGTTTGTGCAGCCTGGGCGGTCAGCTTCGCACCCTGAAACAGCGGGGCGACGACGTAGGCCAGATAAAAGAAGATCAGCGTAATTGCTGCGAGAACGGCGAGGCCACCCACCAACACGTACCAGCGCGTCAGTCGGTCCTTGAGCGCGCGAATACGACGCTTGCGTTGCAGCTCCGGCGCATTGAAATCTATGCGCTCAGGCGGGGACTTTTCGGTCATTGATGAATTGGCCAAATCATTCATGCGCACACCCTAGCGGCAATGTATGACAGATACATGACAGCATGGTGACGCAAAAAAGCCCGTCGCCTCGCAACCGGGGCAACGGACTGTTCATTGTTTCGCAAGCCTCGTTCCATAAGGCCCTTTCGTGCAGCAACGGGACGAACCGGTCACCCCGCACAGGGTTGTCTGGTGGCAGCGAGCCGCACCACCGAATTCTTATAGCCCCAAGTCAGCCAATGCCTTGCTGACGACCTTGGCTGGTAGAGGAATGTACCCGTCTTTCGTGACAACTTCCTGACCTTGTTTTGACAGGACCAATCTGACGAACTCGGCTTCCAGCGGGTTGAGCGGCGTGTTCGGCGCCTTGTTCACGTAGACATAAAGGAAGCGCGCCAGCGGATACGACCCATTCAGCGCGTTGACTTCGTTGTCCTCGATGAAAGCATCGCCCTCTTTCTTGGCCAGCGGCACGGTGCGCACGCTGGACGTTTTATAACCAATGCCTGAATAACCGATGCCGTTCAGCGAGCTGCTGATGGAACTGACCACCGATGCAGAGCCGGGCTGCTCATTGACGTTGGGCTTGAAGTCGCCTTTGCACAGCGAGGCTTCTTTGAAATAACCGTAAGTGCCCGAAACCGAATTACGGCCGAACAGCTGTATCGACTTGCCCGCCAGGTCCCCGGTCACGCCCACATCGCCCCAGGTCTTGGCATCCGATTTTGCGCCGCAGAGCCGCGTCGCTGAAAAGATCGCGTCCACTTGCTGCAACGTCAGGCCCTTGATCGGGTTGTCCTTGTGCACAAACACCGCCAGCGCATCCACCGCCACAGGAATCGCGGTGGGTTTATAGCCATATTTCTGCTCGAACGCCGAGACCTCGCCGTCCTTCATCTTGCGGCTCATGGGGCCAATCGTCGCCGTGCCTTCGGTTAACGCTGGGGGCGCCGTCGACGAACCCGCCGCCTGAATCTGGATGTTCACCGTGGGGTACTCGCGCTTGAAGCCCTCAGCCCACATCGTCATCAGGTTCGCCAACGTGTCAGAGCCGACACTCGACAGATTGCCCGAAACGCCCGAGGTTTTGACATAGGGTTTGATCGCGGGATCGACCGCAGCCACGGCGCTGGCAGTGGCCATGCAAGCTGCGACAAAGGTAAGTGCAGTCATCAAACGCTTGAATGTCATGCCTGGCTCCTGGCGGGGTCTAAAAGTCTGGCCGGGGTGAGTGATGGCCATGTGACGACTTTATGACCTGATTGTGACAAACAAATGAAACAGGGTGTCGCTTTTGAAAACCGGCTCTTGATTTGCGAGACATTGTTCAGCGAGAACGGCCACCACGCGTCCACCGCTGCCGGATGGAGGGTCTAAAGCAGCGCTTTATGTAAATGCGGGAGAAGAGATTGAAGTCTCTATATTCGCAATTGCAATTAACTATATTGCGACACCCACTAACGCTCAATCAGTCGCTGTCTACTTTTACAAAGAACAATACCCAAGACACGGTCGTTCCACATTTCAAGGAAGAATCATGAACCCATCAATATCCGCGCTTTTTTCCAAGCCCCTGGACCCGAAGTTTACTCTGGACGAACACCTGCGCCCTGACCTTCCTTCACTGACTTATGATGTTTCATTTGCCGCAGCAGGAAAACTGTTGCTGCCGATGGACGGCCGCACAGGTTGGGCCAGTTGCATCATTCCCAGCGTTACGCATCCGGGAATGTATCTGGTGGCTTTTTATGAGGTGATAAAAATTGTCAATCCGCCGCCAAGCTATCTGGCGCGATTGGTGCGAATCACTCAAGACGGCACCCTTGATCCCGCGTTTGCAAACGGAGAAGGCGCTATTAACGTCAGCTTCGCTAAGCAGGGTATATCGATCGTTCAAGGCATTCATGAAGATAGTGAAGGCAACATTTCTCTATGGGGGACGAATACGGCGTTAGCAGGAAGCTCGTTCATATCCAGTCAATTCATCTCCAAAAAGCTACCCAGCGGGCAACCCGACACCCGTTTCGGCGAGAGCGGCTCGATTAATATCAACGCATTGGGCTTGAAATTCGATGTGCAGCTAGTGGGCGGCAACGCTCTGTCGTTGCTCCCGGATGGCAGTGCATTCATCGGTCTTTCACGCCGTAACACCGACGTCGGGTTGATCGCCAAGTTATCCAGCACAGGATATCTCGACACCACTTTCCAGAACCAAGGCACATTGATCGTCACAAATGACGGCAAGTCGACCTATCTCCACGGCGTAGTCAGCGACGGCCACGATGGTTTGTTGGCTTATGGTGCCACGGCGCAGGATGAGAAAATGTCAGGGGTTCTGATGAAGTACGATCGTGCCGGGAATAAAGTGCAAGCGTTCGGGAAACGTGGTGCGACCCACTTCACAGAGAGCTTGCACAGCCCCATTGTCACAGGTATTCATCTGCTCAACGACAAGCGCATGCTCGCAACGGGATCTGCGGATACTCTACGAGACGGAGGCTTGGTCGTAGAGAGTCTGATTTCAGTCGTAAGCAATGACGGAAAATTCGACAAAGGCTTCAACTCCGGAAAGCCGGGATTTCACAGATTCTCGAATAACTCGGATTTCGATATCTGGTTTACTGGAACACGGCAGCTCCAATCAGATGGCAAGATTTTAGCCATGGGAAGCGGCGGGCCGGAGGGAAGCACCGGCCCTGTAATCGGAAGGTTCAATCCGGACGGCAGCCCGGATGGTACGCTGGCTGAAGGCAGCCCATTCGGCACGTTGCCGGACTCGAGCTTTTTCACGAGTCCTGGGTCTGCGCTCAATACCAGACCGGATCAGATACTCGCAGTGGGCAGTGCCAGCAGTCAGCCAGCCGTTTTAGCAATCAAAATCTGATAAATGCGCCTTTCGCGGACGGTATCGTCCGCGAACGTCAGACTCATCTTAGCGATCAGCCACGCGCTTGCTCTTCAGCAGATACACGCCAATCAGCATCCCCAGCACGCACAGAATCGCCACGTACCACGCAGGCCCCATCGGGTTGGCCTTGAGCATCAAGGTGACGACCATGGGTGTCAGGCCGCCGAAGATCGCGTAAGCCAGGTTGTAGGAGAACGACAACCCGGAGAATCGGACGACGGGTGGGAAGGCTTTCACCATGACGAACGGCACAGCGCCGATGGTGCCGACGAACAGGCCGGTAATCGCATAAAGCGGGTACAGCCAATCCGGGTAGGCGCCGACGGTGTGGTAGAAAGTCCAGGAACTGAGCAATAGCCCCAAGGAGCCGATCAGAAAAACCAGACCTGCGCCAAAGCGGTCAGCCAGAGCGCCAGCGCCGATGCATCCGAGGCTCAACATCACAATCGCCAGGCTGTTGGCTTTGAGCGTGACAGCGGGGGCAAAACCGTAACCGGTCTGCAGCAACGTCGGAGTCATCAGAATGACCACCACGACACCCGCCGACAGCAGCCAGGTCAGGGCCATCGACAGCACGACGGCACCGCGATGGTCACGCAGCACGGCCTTGAGCGGCACTTCTTCGGCCAGCTGCTTGCGCAGTTGCAGCTCAGCGAAGACCGGCGTTTCGTGCAGCCAACGTCGCAGGTACACAGACATCAGACCAAACACCCCGCCCAGCAGGAAAGGAATCCGCCAGGCGTAGTCCGCCACTTCGGCCGGTGCGTAAACGCTGTTGATCCAGGTGGCGACCAGCGAGCCCAGCAGAATGCCCGCTGTCAGACCCGACGTGAGGGTACCGCAGGCGTAACCGACGTTACGTGCGGGAACGTGCTCGGAAACGAATACCCACGCGCCAGGCACTTCGCCACCAATGGCGGCGCCTTGAATGACGCGCATCAGTAGCAATAAAAGCGGCGCCCAGATGCCGATCTGCGCGTACGTCGGCAACAGACCCATGATCAGGGTTGGCACCGCCATCAGGAAAATACTCAGGGTGAACATTTTCTTGCGGCCAAGCAGATCGCCGAAATGCGCCATCACGATTCCGCCCAGCGGACGAGCGAGGTAGCCCGCGGCGAAAATGCCAAACGTTTGCATCAGACGCAGCCATTCCGGCATGTCTACGGGGAAAAACAGCTTGCCTACCACAGCCGCGAAGAACACGAAGATGATGAAATCGTAGAACTCCAGCGCGCCGCCCAAGGCAGAAAGCGACAGGGTTTTGTAATCGTTGCGGGTCAGCGGACGTGAAGGTTGCGTGGCACTTGAAGACACAGAGGACATGACAATGGCTTCTCTTTTGAGACTCTTGCGGACGAGTGATCGGTAGCTAGGCAGCCATGGGTAGCGGCTGTGCACGCGATTTGTCGACTCGACACGTGAATCGGGCATCAAAATTGCGTGCCAATATTGGCGGAGTGAGCCAAATCGGTTTGGCACGATAGCAAATTGCGCGTCGATGCACATGGATTGCAACGCGTGTCGGGCAAAATGGAAACCCGGCGGTCGTCTGGCCCGGCACTGACCGATATACTGGCTGGCCGCGACTCACAGGTCTTACGGGGAATTTGTGCGAAGCCATTCATTCGAGTCGTTTTCGCAGAACTTCCCCTTTAAACGTTATGAAGACTGAGCGTGATGGGTCAGAGGGACCCTTTGATGAATGAGTTAGAGCAAGAAGATCCAATTCCGCAGGGCGATCTGGCGTTGCAAATCACCGCATTGCCCCGTGAAACCAATGGCTTTGGCGATATCTACGGCGGCTGGCTGGTCGCACAAATGGACTTGGCGGGCACAGCAATGGCCAGCAAGGTGGCAGGCGGGCGCGTCGCAACCGTCGCGATCGATCGCATGGCATTTCTGGTGCCGGTGGCCGTGGGTGCGCAGTTGTCCTTTTATACCCAGACGCTGGAGATCGGCCGCAGCTCGATCCAGATGATGGTCGAGGTCTGGAGCGACGATCCGCTGTCCAGCGAATGGCGCAAGGTGACAGAGGCGGTCTTCGTTTTCGTTGCGATCGACGGCAGCGGGCGCACCCGCTCGGTTCCTGCCCGACGCTGAACGTCAAGGCCCGGGTTCTTCGCACTTGGCAGCGCGCCGTAAACTCATCAAGCTTGGCACAGTCTGATTCAGTCACTGTCCTTTGAGTGAGTACCCCTATGCCTACGCCAGAAGTCGAATCCATCCAGCTCGGTGAGCTCAATTGCTGGCGCATTCGCCACGGTCAGGCCGAATTGGTGGTCGCCCAGCAGGGCGCGCACATCATCAGCTACCAGGTCGACGGCGATGAGCCCCTAATCTGGTCCAACCCCGGTGCGGTGTTCAAACACGGCAAGGCCATTCGGGGCGGCATGCCCGTGTGCTGGCCGTGGTTCGGCAATTTCCAGCGCAATCCCCAAAGCGTGCAGGCCATGCGACACAGCAGCGAACATGCGAACGCTCATGGCGAAGTCCGGGCCATTGACTGGGAGTTGATGGGCATGGGTGAAGATGGCGACGCGTTGATCGTTGAGTTCATTCAACCCAAAGCCGAAGGTCATTTGCCGGGCTGGCCCCATACGGTGGGTTTGAAGCTGCAGATTCGCCTGGATGCAGCGCTGAACGTGAGCCTGATCAGCTTCAACGCAGGCCCCGAAGCGGTCACGCTGAGCCAGGCGCTGCACAGCTACTTCGCGGTAAGCGACGTGCATCAGGTCAGCATTGAGGGCCTCGACGGCGTGAAGTACCTGAACACGCTGGAGAGTTGGGAGAAGGTGAACGATCAGGTAGGCGACGTTACCTTCACAGGCGAGACGGACCGTATCTATCAGGACACACCCGACCTGATCTCCATCGTCGACCCAGCATGGAAGCGCCGTATCCAGGTCCAGACCGTCGGTTCGAAAACGGCAGTGGTATGGAACCCGTGGATCGAGAAGACCAAGACTTTCAGCGACATGGAGGCCGATGGCTGGCAAGGCATGGTGTGCGTAGAGACGGCGAACGTGATGACCGATGTCGTGACGATTGCGCCGAATGAGATGCACACCATGGGCGTCAGCCTATGGGCCGAGCCGTTGGCCGAGGAATAACAGATAACCACAATACGTGGGAGTGAGCTTGCTCACCCCCACGTAGGGTGTGGACCCTATGCCTATCACTGCAAACCGGACAGCCTACAAATCTGCCTCGGTCACCACTCGCACTTTCCCCGCATCCAGCGCGTAGGCCGCATCGGCCAGATCATTGCTGACTTTCTCGATTTTCAACGTGCCGATGACCCACAACGGCGTATAAATGTCGTCGATCTTCAAGCCTTTGGGGTAACGCACGAGCACCAGCTGATTGGGGGGCGGCGGTGGAACGTGGATGCAGGCGCCAGGATAAGGGACCAGGAAAAACAGCGTGGCATGGCCCTTGGCGTCGGTTTCCAACGGGACCGGATAGCCGCCCAGCCGGATGTGCTTGCCGTCCATGGCCGCAACGGTTTTGGTCGAATACATCACGGCCGGCAGGCCTTTGCTCTGTTTCAAACCACCCTTGCTGTCGAACGTACCCTGGGCTTCCGGGGAGTTGTGATCGATTTCGGGCATGGCTTCGAGGGCTTTCTGATCCGACTTGGGCATCAGTTCGAGCCAGTCGGTTTCGGGGAGATCAGCGGCGCGTGCCAGTCCACAGACCAGCAGCAGGGTAACGAGAAGAAGACGACGCATTGACGTGCTCGGCGCAAAGGATGAAGTGCCGTGCATTCTAGCCCTCTGCGCGGCGATAGCGCAGAGGGCCAGACTCATTCATTTCTTTCTGATCAGGCCGTAGATGACCAACAGGACGATCGCGCCGATCAGCGCGCCGAGGAAACCTGCGCCCTCACCCGCTTGATAGATACCCAGGGCTTGACCACCGTAGGTCGCCACCAGAGAGCCGGCGATACCCAGAATAATGGTCATGATCCAGCCCATGCTGTCGTCGCCTGGCTTCAGAAAGCGAGCCAATAGACCCACGATCAGGCCGATGAAGATGGTTCCGATGATTCCCATGCCATTTCCCTCTGTTTGAATGGTTATGCCAAAGCCTAGTCGGCAATTGGCAACACGCTATGAGAGGGGTGCGCGGGATGAATGGTTCAATGCAATTGAACGCTCCAAACGACTGTAGGAGTGAGCTTGCTCGCGATAGCAGTGGGTCAGCGACCTATTCGGTAACAGACGGAACGCTATCGCGAGCAAGCTCACTCCTACAGAGGATTGCCAGATCCAAGGTGGCGGCAAACGGGCTGGCGTCGTCGCTTGATCAGTTTTTGATCAACGCCTCAACCCGCTTCACCTGCCGATCCAGCGTCGCGCGGTCGTGGCTGCGCACGGTCGCGTGGCCAACTTTGCGACCGGCCTTGAACGCCTTGCCGTAGTGATGCAAATGGCAGTCGTCGATGGCGATGACCTTTTCCACGGCGGGTACTTCGCCGATGAAGTTGAGCATCGCGCTCTCCCCCACTTTGGCGGTCGAACCCAGCGGCAACCCAGCGACGGCGCGCAGGTGGTTTTCGAACTGGCTGCACTCGGCGCCTTCGGTGGTCCAATGACCGGAGTTATGAACGCGCGGGGCGATTTCGTTGGCTTTCAAGCCGCCATCGACTTCGAAAAACTCGAATGCCAGGACGCCGACGTAATCGAGCTGCTTGAGCACGCGACTGGCGTAATCCTCGGCCAGCGCCTGCAACGGATGATCCGTGCTGGCGATGGACAGGCGAAGAATGCCGCTGTCATGGGTGTTGTGCACCAGCGGGTAGAAGCGGGTCTCGCCATCACGGGCACGCACGGCGATCAACGAGACTTCACCGGTGAACGGCACGAAGCCTTCCAGCAGGCATGGCACGCTGCCCAGTTCGGCGAACGTGTCGACCACATCTTGCGGGGTGCGCAGGACTTTCTGTCCCTTGCCGTCGTAACCCAGCGTGCGGGTTTTCAGCACCGCAGGCAGACCGATGCTGGCAACAGCTGCATCCAAGTCGGCTTGGGACTGGATGTCGGCGAACGCAGGCGTCGGGATGCCCAAGTCCTTGAACATGCTCTTCTCGAACCAGCGATCGCGGGCGATGCGCAGGGCTTCGGCGCTGGGGTAGACCGGCACGAACTGCGACAGGAACGCCACGGTTTCAGCGGGCACGCTCTCGAATTCGAAGGTCACCAGGTCCACTTCCTCCGCCAATTGGCGCAAGTGGGCCTGATCGCCGTAATCGGCACGCAGATGCTCGCCCAATGCAGCGGCGCAAGCGTCCGGTGCCGGGTCAAGGAAAGCGAAGTTCATGCCCAGCGGAGTGCCCGCCAGTGCCAACATGCGGCCCAACTGGCCGCCACCGATTACGCCGATCTTCATGAAAACCTCAGGCCTCGCGTGGGTCTGGATTGTCCAGAACGCTGTCTGTCTGCTCAGTGCGGAATTTTTTCAGCACCGCATGGAATTGCGGGTGTTTGGCACCCAGAATGCTGGCCGACAACAATGCGGCGTTGATCGCACCGGCCTTGCCAATCGCCAGCGTCGCCACCGGAATGCCCGCCGGCATCTGCACGATGGACAGCAACGAATCGACGCCCGACAGCATCGACGACTGTACCGGCACGCCCAACACGGGCAGGTGGGTCTTGGCGGCGCACATGCCTGGGAGATGAGCAGCCCCGCCCGCACCGGCGATGATCACTTCGATGCCACGGCCTTCAGCCTCTTCGGCGTACTGGAATAGCAGGTCCGGCGTGCGGTGGGCCGACACCACTTTGACTTCGTACGGAATGCCGAGCTTTTCCAGCATATCGGCGGTGTGGCTAAGGGTGGACCAATCGGACTTGGAGCCCATGATCACGCCAACCAGTGCGCTCATCGTCGTGCCTCTCATCGGGCGCCCGCAGGCGCGTCTAAAAACAACAAGCCACGCGGGAAGACCGGCGTGGCTTGTCGTACGAATGATGACCAGTGCAACCGGCCAAAGGCCGCGCAGTATACCGCAAAGCGGAAGGAAGACAGCCCCTTTGACGACCGTTAGTCAATGGACCCCTGCGATGCGGATCTGCAACGCTGAAGAATGTCCCCAAGGCTAAGGCGAGCGACATAGCCTGTGGCATTTACCGCAGAGATTGGTAAGACGCTGAAATAACCCTCGTTGAGCTCTGCGGGCCTGTTCCCAGTTCGATTTCTTACATGCAGAGTCGAAAGCCCCCACACCAATCAGTGTTCAGCCGGACTGACAACAGATTCGTGACCTGCTTTGCTAACCCGGCAATACCGCATCTTTATTCTCAGGGACGAGAAGACCATGAACCTAGTGACCACAGCACTTACCATCACCTTTCTTGGCGCTATCACCACTTCAAACCTGGCAGCAGACCGCGACGCCTCAGAGACGAAACAGCCCATCGTGCTGACGCTATTTCTGCACGATGAATTGAATGATCAGGACATCCGCCAGCTGGACGCAAAATACCTGGGCTGGTTCACCGAAGACCTCAGCGCCATTACCGAAAGAGACGTGCAGATCGTTCCGATCCTGCGCAAACCCGGTTATACAGACTTTGACTATCGACTGGGCGATGCCGACAAGGCGCTGTATGAATGGGACCAGCGCGTGATCGATTACGTCATTGGTGAACAAAAACCTCGCGACAGGCGCCACAAATACCTATTGATCACCAAGGACAATCTGACGTTCTTGGTGCAAGGCATCGCTGCACTCGGCCAACGCTCGGCCATAGCGTCGATGACGGCCTATCGCACCATCGCCCACGAAGTCGGGCATACGCTCGGTGCCACACACGGCGATGGCGAGTTTCACGCCACCGCAGCCCCCGCGCCGTGCATCACCAACATGTTCGTGGAAGATGTTTTCTTCCTGAAGAATTGCTACCGATACAGCGAGAAATCAGCGCAGGCCATTCGGGCTTATCTCAACGACACCCCATGATTGCGGTGAAACAGGCCGCCTGGCTCACTGATTCGAATCGGTCGTCCCGGCGGCCGTTTCCAGCTTGCGCCACAACAACCTTACGTTGGCCTTGCGCACCAGGGCGCAGCGGTAGAGGCGAATCTCCAGCGGTACATGCCATTGTGGGCCGCCGCAGATCACCAGTTCGCCGCGCTCCAGTTCCGGTGCGATGGAAAGACGAGGCACCCACGCGATCCCCAAGCCTTGCAGCGCCATGCCTTTAAGGCTATCGGCCATCGCGGTTTCATAAACCGTGGTGAAGCGCACGTTGCGCTGGCGCAGCAGCAGATTCACCGAACGCCCGAGAAACGCCCCCGCGCTGTAAGCCAGCAGGGGCACGCTGTGTTCGCCCTCCAGATCAAACAGCGGTTTGCCCTCAGCGTCAGCCGAGCAAACCGGCAGCATTTCCGTCACGCCCAAGTGCAGGGACGGAAAAATTTCAGCGTCCATCTGCAACGCCGCGTCGGGATCGTAGAACGCGAGCATCAGATCGCAGCCCCCTTCGCGCAGGGCATGCACGGCGTCGCCGACGTTGGTCGCTACCAGCCGCGTGGCGATGTTCAAGCCCTCGTTGCGCAACTGGGCGATCCAGCGCGGGAAGAAGCTCAGGGCCAGCGAGTGGGCGGCGGCGATCTGCATCACCTCGCCCTGCCCGCTTTCCAGATGGTGCAGATGCCGCAGCACTTCGCCCAGTTGATCGACCACAGTGCGCGCCGTCACCAGAAACAGCTGCCCCGCCGCCGTCAGCTCGACGGGTGTGCGCGAGCGATTGACCAGCGTCAGCCCCAGTGCGGCTTCAAGGCTGCGAATTCGCCGACTGAACGCCGGTTGGGTGACGAATCGACGTTCCGCAGCTTGGGAGAAACTCCGGGTGGCGGCCAGCGCGCTGAAGTCTTCCAGCCACTTGCTTTCGAGATTCATGGTGTTCTCCGCCATTAGCGCCAGGTTGAGGTTTCGAGTGTAGGAGCGTGGCTCGCCCCGCGATCTGGCGCGTAGCGGCAGCGAAATCAGGCGACTCAACAATGACCTGTCAAATCGCATTCTCAGGGTTTACTGGTGCTGCGCACCAGGTCGCGGGACAAGCCACGCTCCTACAGCATGAGATGCGCCCTTCACACGCCTACCACAATCCGAACGTCACACCCGCATTATGCCGTTTGTGCATAGGCTAGCGCTTAACAGCATTGGTTCGCAATCGTCCGAAAGCCTAGTATCAAGGGCGTTCCGGCTTAGTCCGTGCCTTTCTTGAGACTTTCTCTATCATGTCCTCCGCTGCATCATTTCGCATCGAAAAAGACCTGCTTGGCGTTCTCGAAGTACCCGCTGAAGCGTATTACGGCATTCAGACCCTGCGCGCGGTGAACAACTTTCACCTTTCCGGCGTGCCCCTTTCGCATTACCCGAAACTGGTGATCGGTCTGGCCATGGTCAAGCAGGCAGCGGCTGATGCGAATCATCAACTGGGCCATTTGAGCGGCGAGAAGCACGCAGCGATCAGCGAAGCCTGCGCCCGTTTGATCCGTGGCGACTTCCACGAGCAGTTCGTCGTAGACATGATCCAGGGTGGTGCCGGTACGTCCACCAACATGAACGCCAACGAAGTCATCGCCAACATCGCCCTTGAAGCGATGGGTCATGCCAAAGGCGACTACAAACACCTGCACCCCAACAATGATGTGAACATGGCGCAGTCAACCAACGACGCCTACCCGACGGCCATTCGCCTGGGTCTGCTGTTGGGTCATGACGCCCTGCTCGCCAGCCTCGACAGCCTGATTCAGGCATTCGCCGCCAAGGGTCAGGAATTCAGCCACGTGCTGAAAATGGGCCGCACTCAACTGCAGGATGCCGTGCCGATGACCCTCGGTCAGGAGTTTCGCGCCTTTGCCACCACGCTGACCGAAGACCTCAACCGCCTGCGCAGCCTGGCGCCTGAACTGCTGACCGAAGTGAACCTCGGCGGCACCGCCATTGGCACCGGCATCAACGCCGACCCCGGCTACCAGCATCTGGCGGTCGAGCGTCTGGCAATCATCAGCGGCCAGCCACTGGTTCCGGCAGCCGACTTGATCGAAGCCACCTCCGATATGGGCGCTTTCGTGCTGTTCTCCGGCATGCTCAAGCGCACCGCCGTCAAGCTGTCGAAGATCTGCAACGACCTGCGCCTGCTGTCCAGTGGACCACGTACCGGCATCAACGAAATCAACCTGCCCGCGCGTCAGCCTGGCAGCTCGATCATGCCGGGCAAGGTCAATCCGGTGATCCCGGAAGCCGTGAACATGTGCGCTTTTGAAATCATGGGCAATGACCTGGCCCTGACCATCGCGGCCGAAGGCGGTCAGCTGCAACTGAACGTGATGGAGCCGCTGATCGCCTACAAGATCTTCGACTCGATTCGCCTGCTGCAACGCGCCATGGACATGCTGCGTGAGCATTGCATCGTCGGCATCACCGCCAACGAACAGCGTTGCCGCGAGCTGGTCGAGCATTCGATCGGTCTGGTCACGGCGCTTAACCCGTACATCGGCTACGAAAACGCCACCCGTATCGCTCGCGTTGCGCTGGAAACGGGACGTGGCGTGCTGGAACAGGTGCGCGAAGAAGGCTTGCTCGACGACGTGATGCTCGCCGATATCCTGCGCCCTGAAAACATGATCGCGCCGCGACTGGTGCCGTTGAAGGCCTGATCGCGCAGCCCCTGCTTCATCTGTAACACGATCACCAGGCTGAGGGCCTAGACACCCCTCACCCTTTTGAGGGCCCGAAGTAGACGCTTCCAGGCCCTTTTTTTTGCCCGCGGTTTTGCCGCAGCCCCTGTAGGAGCGCGCTTGCCCGCGACCGCGATCTGTATGTTGCAATGTATCGACTGACGCGACGCGACCGCGGGCAAGCGCGCTCTTACACAACCGAAAACCGACGAAACGAGCATAAAAGCAGAAACGGTTTACAGACTCCGATAACGCGCACCGGTATAGTGCGCCCCCTCTAAAAAGCGAGGAAAGATCAATGCTTGAAGTCATCAACGACTTCCTTTCGGGAAAATTGCTGATCGTGCTCATTGTAGGGCTCGGTGGATATTTCACGATTCGCTCGCGTTTCGTCCAAATGCGTCACTTCTTTCACATGTTCGCAGTATTTCGTGACAGCCTGCGCAGCGGCTCAGGGCAACTGAGTTCGTTCCAGGCGTTAATGCTCAGCCTCGCGGGTCGCGTGGGCGCCGGTAATATCGCCGGCGTCGGCATCGCTGTGACCCTCGGTGGTCCTGGCGCGGTGTTCTGGATGTGGGTGACGGCCCTGGTCGGCATGGCCAGCAGCTTCTTCGAATGTTCCCTCGGTCAGCTCTACAAACGCTGCGACTCCGAAGGCCAATACCGGGGAGGCCCTTCTTTCTATATTCAGCACGGGCTGGGCAAACGCTGGCTGGGCATGGTCATGGCGGTGCTTTTGCTGGTGACCTTCGGCTTCGCGTTCAACGGCCTGCAATCCCACGCCGTGACCCACTCGCTCAATGACGCCTTTGGTGTGTCGCCGGGCTATTCCGGTATTGGTCTGGCAGTACTGTTGGGCTTGGTCTTCATCGGCGGCATCAAACGCATCGCGGCGGTCGCTGACCTGCTGGTGCCGATCAAGACCCTGATCTACATCGCCGTCACCCTGTACGTCATCGGCGTGCAGTTCGAACATGTGCCACACATGCTGGCGACCATTGTGAAAAGCGCCTTCGGCCTGGACGAGGTCTTCGGCGGCCTGATTGGCAGCGCGATCGTCATGGGCGTGAAACGCGGCGTGTTCGCCAACGAAGCGGGTCTGGGCAGCGCACCGAACGTCGCGGCCGTTGCGGAGGTTCAGCATCCCGTGGCGCAAGGCGTGGTCCAGGCGTTCAGCGTGTTCCTCGACACCTTCGTCATCTGCACCTGCACCGCCTTGCTGATTCTGCTCTCCGGCTTCTACACCCCAGGCTTCGAAGGCGATGGCATCGCCTTGACCCAAAACTCGCTGGCGGCGGTCGTGGGCGACTGGGGCAAGCTGTTCATCAGCGTGGCGCTGGCGTTGTTCGTCTTCACCTCGATCCTCTACAACTATTACTTGGGCGAAAACAGCCTGCGTTATCTGCTTGGCGAGAGCCGCAAGGCGCTGATGGGCTACCGCGCACTGGTGCTGGCGCTGATCCTGTGGGGCGCCGTGGAAGACCTCGGCACCGTGTTTGCATTTGCCGATATCACCATGACGCTGTTGGCCTTCGTCAACCTGATTGCGCTGGCCATGCTGTTCAAGATCGGTTTGCGTATCCTGAACGACTACGATGCCCAGCGTAAGGCTGGCATCAAAACGCCGGTCTTCGATTCCAGCCAGTTCTCCGATCTGGATCTGGATCTGAAGGCCTGGCCGAAGCCGTTTGATGGCCACGCGGCTGTAAAGCCTGCGACGCCAGCGAACAAACCGGCCGTTGACACACCTTGACCCTCTGAAAGTCTGTCCAGGGAGACACGCATGAATCGCGACAACGCCGCACCGGCCAGCCACATCATGGTGCTGTACACCGGTGGCACCATCGGCATGCAGGCCAGCGAAAACGGCCTGGCACCTGCTTCCGGTTTCGAAGCGCGGATGGCCGAGCAACTGGCGAGCCAGCCTGCGCTGGTGGTGCCGCAGTGGCAGTTTCGCGAAATGTCTCCCCTGATCGACAGCGCCAACATGACGCCCGCCTATTGGCAGCGTCTGCGCGAAGCGGTAGTCGAGGCGGTTGAGATTCAGGGCTGCGATGCCGTGCTGATCCTGCACGGCACCGACACCCTGGCCTACAGCGCGGCGGCCATGAGCTTTCAGTTGCTGGGCCTGAGTGCGCCGGTTGTGTTCACCGGCGCCATGTTGCCAGCGGGCGTCCCGGACAGCGATGCCTGGGAAAACGTCAATGGCGCCTTGCAGGCGTTGGGCAAAGGCCTGTCTTGTGGCGTGCATCTGTACTTCCACGGCGAACTCATGCAACCAACCCGCTGCGCGAAGATTCGCAGCTTCGGACGCAACCCCTTTGCCGCTCTGAATCGCTCACGCAGCGGGCAAACCGCTGGCACCTTGCCAACAGCGCTGACTTACGACCAGCCCAGGAAGCTGGCGAACGTTGCCGTGCTGCCGCTGTTCCCGGGCATCGGCGCGCCACATCTGAACGGCCTGATCGACAGCGGCATCCAGGGTCTGATCCTGGAATGCTTCGGCAGCGGCACCGGCCCCAGCGACAACCCGGCCTTTCTCGACAGCCTGCAACGCGCCCATCAACAGGGCATCTGCGTGATCGCCATCACCCAATGCCACGAAGGCGGTGTCGAGCTGGACGTCTACGAAGCCGGCAGTCGCCTGCGCAGCGTCGGTGTGCTCTCTGGCGGCGGCATGACCCGCGAAGCCGCCATTGGCAAACTTCACGCCCTGCTGGGCGCCCATTTGCCTGTGGAGGAAGTGCGGCGTTTGGTGGAACTCGATGTGTGTGGGGAGTTGCTTTAAACCGCACATCGATGCCCGGCTTACTATCAATGGTGATGCCTTAAACGCCTTCGCCAGCAAGCCGGCTCCCACAGGGCCGTGTCCTAACCTGCATGTCCAAGCGGGCGCAGACGCTGTGGGAGCCGGCTTGCTGGCGAAGGCGCTCGACCTGTCACCATCTCAGGGTCAGCCTGAATCCACCACGACGGCACACCTCTTGCTCCCCTCTTCCGATCAAAAAACAATCGGAATGCCCTCATGCTTCATTCGCACCTCACTACCCTCAACGCTGTCTCGCTGGTGCTGGAGACGTTTTCAGCCCAGGGGTGGGGCAGTGAGGCGTTGCTGGCCGGGAGCGGGATCACTGAAGCGGATTTGAGTCGGGCGGACATTCGGATCACCACGTTTCAGGAAATGCAGGTGTGTGCGAATGCGGTGGCGTTGCGGCGGGAGATCGGGTTGCCGCTGGGGCGGCGCATGCATGTGTCGTCTTACGGGATTCTCGGTTACGCCCTGCTCACCAGTGCCACTTTCGGTGACGCCTTGCGCCTGGCGCTGGAGTACCCGGCGTTGTTGGGTACGCTGTTCGAGCTGCAATTGATCGAAGACGGCGAGCGCATCTGGTTCAGCGCCAGCGATTACCGGGATGACGAAGGCTTACGGATTTTCAATGCTGAGCTGTGCATGGCGTCACTCAAAGTGATTTGCGATGACCTGCTCGGCCAACCGCTGCCCCTATTGGCGGCCCGATTCGCTCACAGCGCACCGGATTATCAATCGAGTTACTGCGAGAGTTTTACCTGCGACCTGCAGTTCGATGCACAAGACAACGCGTTCGCCTTTGACAAGCGCTGGCTCGATCAGCCGCTGAGCCTTGCCGACCCCGTGACTCATCGGGACATGCGCGAGCGTTGTCGTCGGCAAAACGTTGAGTTCACCGGGCGCCAGGCGTGGCTTGAGCGCATCCGTCATCTACTCGCCGATCAACTCGATCAATCCCCCAGCCTGCGGCTGCTGGCGCAGAAGATGAACTGCTCAGAGCGTACGTTGCGCCGTCATTTGCAGGCCACCGGCAGCAGCTATCAACAGCTGCTGGACGAGCTGCGCTTCGAGCGGGCCAAGCAGCTGCTGCAGGAAAATCAGGTGCCGATCCACCGCATCGCCGAGGTATTAGGGTTCAGCGAAACGGCAAGTTTCAGGCACGCTTTTATTCGCTGGAGTGGCGTGGCGCCGAGTCAATTCAGGGTTTGACCACTGATCCGAACACAATGACTCAACTGTGGGAGTGAGCTTGTTCACGATACCGGTAGGTCAGTCCCCCCTGCGGTGTCGGACCGACCTCTATCGCGAGCAAGCTCACTCCTACAAGGGGATATCACCGGCCAATCGATTGATGATCGCTGCCTCTAAATGGGACATGCTGCCCTCCCAAGAGGCGATTTTCGGACAGTTCTAATGGCCGAATACATCCCCTTTTGGCCGTTTCCGTCGTTCTCCGAAAAGTCGTCCGCCTCAAGAATGTCGGACACCGAAGCCCACTGGAGAACAGGAAAATGCTGACGATCTATTCAGAGGATCATCATCTGCATCATGGCCGGTGCGAGTTGATCGACGGGCAATTGATGCCCTGCTTCGAGATGCCCTCCCGAGCGGACCATGTGCTGCAACGCGTCAAGGATCGTGAGATCGGCACCGTCGAAGGTCCGCAGGATTTCGGCCTCGAGCCGATCAGGCGCGTCCACACCGAAGCGTTTCTTGAATTCTTCAAAGGTGCCTGGGACCGCTGGGCCGCCACCCACCCGGAGGGCGACCTGCTGCCCTACACCTGGCCAGCCCGCACACTGAGATCGGTCATCCCCGCCAGCCTGCATGGTCAGTTGGGCTATTACACCTTCGATGCCGGTGCGCCGATTACTGCTGGCACTTGGCAAGCCGCTTACAGCGCAGCCCAAGTCGCCCTCACCGCTCAAGCGGCGATTCAAAAAGGCGCACGCAGTGCCTTTGCGTTGTGTCGGCCACCGGGCCATCACGCTGCAAGCGACCTCATGGGCGGTTATTGCTACCTGAATAACGCCGCCATCGCCGCGCAGGCTTTCATCGATCAAGGCCATAAAAAGGTCGCGATCCTTGACGTCGATTACCACCACGGCAACGGCACGCAGTCGATTTTCTATGCACGCAGCGACGTGCTGTTCGTCTCGATCCACGGCCATCCGGAGGCCGAATTTCCGTTCTTCCTCGGCTACGAAGACGAGTTGGGCGAAGGCGCGGGAGAGGGCTTCAACTTCAACTACCCATTGGCCGCGGGCAGCGATTGGGCCGTTTGGGGCGCAGCACTGGAGAACGCCTGCAACGAGATTGATCGCTTTGGCGCCGACGTCGTCGTGGTGTCGCTGGGCGTGGACACCTTCAAGGACGATCCGATCTCGCAATTCAAGCTCGACAGCCCGGATTACCTGCGCATGGGCGAACGCATCGCGCGGCTGGGCAAACCCACGCTGTTCGTGATGGAAGGCGGCTACGCCGTCGAAGAAATCGGCATCAACGCCGTGAACGTGCTGGAAGGTTTTGAACGCGTCTGACCCCTCCGAATGAGAAGAGAGACAACGATGAACAGACTCAAGCGCTTGATCGCTCCCGCCCTCTGCGCCGCCATGCTCGGCGGCATGGCTCACGCCGACGAACCGAAAACCCTGCGCGTTTACAACTGGTTCGATTACATCACGCCGCAGACCCTGGAGAACTTCAAGAAAGACACCCACGTTCCGTTGATCTACGACATCTTCGACACCAACGAAGCCCTCGAAGCCAAGCTGCTGACCGGCAACTCCGGCTATGACGTGGTGGTGCCGTCCAACGTGTTTCTGGCCAAGCAGATTCAGGCCGGGGTGTTCCAGCCCTTGGACAAAAACAAGCTGCCTAACTATTCGCACCTCGACCCGAGCTTGATGAAGCTGTTGGAAGCCAACGATCCGGGCAACAGGTTTGCCGTGCCGTACATGTACGGCACGATTCTGATCGGCTTCAACCCGGACAAGGTCAAGGCCGTGCTGGGGGACAACGCGCCGGTGGACAGTTGGGATCTGATCTTCAAGGAAGAGAACATCAGCAAACTCAAGCAGTGTGGCGTGACGCTGCTCGATTCGCCTTCAGAAATTCTGCCTCTTGCCCTGCAACACTTGGGGCTGGATCCGAACAGCAAAAATCCAAAGGACTACGACAAGGCGGAAGCCTTGCTGACGAAGATTCGTCCGTACATCACCTATTTCCATTCCTCTAAGTACATGGCGGACATCGCTAACGGCGACATCTGCGTGGCCGTGGGCTACTCGGGCAGCTTCTCGCAAGCCGCCAACCGGGCTAAAGAAGCGAAGAACGGCGTGGTCGTGGACATGCGCTTGCCGAAGGAAGGCGCACCGATCTGGTTCGACATGCTGGCGATCCCGAAAGGCGCCAAGGACGTGGAAGGTGCCCACACCTTCATCAACTACCTCCTACAGCCTGCAGTGATTGCGCCTATCAGCGACTTCGTGGGTTATCCGAACCCGAACAAGGACGCCACTGACAAAGTCGATCCCGCGATCCGCAACAACCCGAACCTGTACCCGACCGCCGAAGCGATGAAAACCCTTTACACCCTGACCCCGCTGCCCCGCGACGCCGAACGCGCGCGGACGCGAGTGTGGACCAAGATCAAATCCGGCACTTGATAGCTCAAAATCCCCGCCGATCCCTGTGGGAGCCGGCTTGCTGGCGAATGCGTCGTATCAGTTACCTGTTTGGCAGCTGAGCCACCGCTTTCGCCAGCAAGCCGGCTCCCACAGTTTGGGTGACACCTGCATATTCCACTGAATAACTACCGCTGCTTCTCAGTGGCATCGCGTAGCATCGAATTCAGATTCCCTGAAATATTCGCGCACAGCGCCTTCATTTGAATCTCGTGCTCGGACGCTTTGAACGGGCTCTGCAGGTCGGTACCGATGCGCTCGATGGCGAGAAGCATGAATCCCACTACCGTTGAGGCGAGAGGGGTGAACCAGCCCAGGGTTTCCACGAGCCCGATCGGCACGATGATGCAGAACAACGTGATGAACAATCGCGGGAAAGTCACATAGGGATAAGGCAACGGGGTGTTGGCGATACGCTCCATACCGCCCTGGCAATTGGAGATTTCCACCATCGTCGATTCGAGCCGCGCCAGGCGAATGCTGTCCAGGCGCCCCGCCTGGTACTCGCCTGCGATGATCGCGGCAGACTCGTTGAGGATGTCGTTGGGGAAATTGTTGGTGCGCGTGCGGCGATCGTATTCCTCGCGGGGGATCATCGCGGTGACGTCTTCGCCACAATGCTCGCCTTTGAGGTGTGCCGACAGGCATTCGACGTAGGCCACATGCCGACGCAGCAGTACGGCCTTGACCGGGTTCAGCTCATTCTCGTCGTCAATCAGTGTCAGCACCTGCCGCGCAAAGCTGCGGGAATTGTTGACCAATGCGCCCCATAACGTGCGCGCCTCCCACCAACGGTTATAAGCGCTGGAGTTGCGAAAGCTGGTCAGCACCACCAATGCCGAGCCCAGCAGTGTCAGCGGCATTGAAGGCAAAGTGATTTTGCGTTCCAGGTACAGCATGAAGTCGACCGTGACGATGATGTCCCAGATCAGCAGCCAGAACAGCGACCAACCGATGTAGGTAAACGTCCTGATCATGGCGCGGTATTTCTTGATGATCGTTTCCTGCAATGGCCACCCCCGTTTGCAGCACATGAACCCCGCGACAGGCTGAGGTCCCAAAGGGGTTCGAATACCGCTGTTACAGATCGTTCGGGCGATTGATCGATGGAAATGTAACCAAATGCCATGAAAGGAAGATCCAAGTCCGCGCCTTCAGCGGTCAGTCAGGTGACAGATTATTCATGGAACGAACCCGTCTTCGACAGGCTCAACACCTATCTGGAAGCTTTAGCCACTCGTCACGAGGAGAATATTAATGAGCGCGCCTGCCACCTCCACCGAACGACCTGCACCCCACAATGACCGCGACCAACTAACCATCAACACCATTCGCACCTTGTCCATGGACGCCGTGCAAAAAGCCAACTCCGGCCACCCCGGCACGCCAATGGCGCTAGCCCCTGTAGGCTACACGGTGTGGAAAGACTTCCTGCGCTATCACCCGGAACACCCTGACTGGCCAAACCGCGACCGCTTCGTGCTGTCGGTAGGCCATGCGTCGATGCTGCTGTATTCGCTGCTGCACCTGGCAGGCGTGGTCGAGATCGACGAACACGGTAAGCCGTCTGGCAATCCGGCGATCAGCCTGGAGGACATCAAGCAGTTCCGTCAGATGGATTCGAAGACCCCCGGCCACCCGGAATACCGGATGACCACTGGCGTCGAAACCACGACTGGGCCGCTGGGCCAGGGTTGCGCGAACAGCGTGGGCATGGCGATGGGCTCCCGCTGGCTGGGCGAGCATTTCAACAAGCCCGGCTCGACCTTGTTCGATTACAACGTGTACGTGCTGTGCGGTGATGGCGACATGATGGAAGGCGTGACCGCAGAAGCCGCATCGCTGGCCGGTCATTTGAAGCTGTCGAACCTGTGCTGGATCTACGACAACAACACCATCAGCATCGAAGGCCACACCGAACTGGCCTACAGCGACGATCCGCTGAAACGTTTCGAAGGCTACGGCTGGAAAACCCTGCACGTGAAAGATGCCAACGATGCGGCAGCGCTGGCCCAAGCCATTCAGACTTTTCAACAAACCGACGACGCACCGACCCTGATCGTGGTTGACAGCGTGATCGGCTACGGCTCGCCGAACAAACACAACACCGCTGCAGCGCACGGTGAACCGCTGGGCGAGGACGAAATCAAGCTGACCAAGAAGGCCTATGGCTGGGATGAAAACAGCAGCTTTCTGGTCCCGGACGACGCCCGCCATCACCTGCGAGACGCGTTGCTGAAACGCAACGGCGCCGCCTACGACGCCTGGCAGGAAACCTTCACTCGCTTCGAGAAAGAACAGCCTGCGCTCTTTGATGAGCTTCAACGCATGCGTCAGGGCGAGATGCCCGAAGGCTGGCGCAACACTGCCGTCAGCTTCGACGCCGACGCCAAAGGCATGGCGACCCGTGCGGCAGGCGGCAAAGTACTCAACGGTTTTGCTCAGCAGATCCCTTGGCTGATCGGGGGCTCGGCGGACCTGTCGCCGTCGACCAAAACCAACCTCACATTCGAGGGTGCTGGCAGCTTTGAAGCTGGCAGCTACGGCGGCCGCAACCTGCATTTCGGGATTCGTGAACACGCCATGGGCTCGATCGCCAACGGCCTGGCGTTGTCGTACATCCGTCCCTACACCTCAACGTTTCTGGTGTTCAGCGACTACATGAAACCGCCGATTCGTCTGGCGTCGATCATGGAATTGCCGGTGATTTTCGTGTTTACCCACGACTCCATTGGGGTCGGGGAAGACGGCCCCACTCACCAACCCATTGAACATCTGACCCAGTTGCGCGCTACCCCAGGCCTGATCACGCTGCGTCCCGGCGATGCCAATGAAACCGGCGAAGCCTGGAAGATCGCGCTGGCGCAGACCGATCGGCCAAGCTGCATCGTGTTGTCACGTCAGCCGATGCCAACGCTGGACCGCGCGAAATACGCCAGTGCCGAAGGTCTGGCGCGGGGCGCGTATGTGCTGGCGGATGCGGTCGAAGGCAACGTCGATGTGATTCTGATCGCCACCGGCAGCGAAGTGGGGATGACGGTCGAAGCGTTCGAGAAGCTCAAGGCAGAAGGCATCGCGGCGCGCGTGGTGTCGATGCCAAGCTGGGAGTTGTTCGAGGATCAGGACAAGGCCTACCGCGACAGCGTGCTGCCGCCAGACGTCAAAGGCCGGTTGGTAGTGGAACAGGCAGGGCCTGTGGGCTGGGACCGCTACGTTGGCCAGACTGGCGAAAAGATCGTGATGAAGACCTTCGGTGCTTCAGCGCCTATCGACAAGCTGCAGGCGAAGTTCGGATTTACGGTCGATAACATCGTCAAGGTCGCGAAGGAGCAAGCCGGTAAGTAAGCGTCGATGTGTAGGAGTGTGGCGTGTCCCGCGATCGGCTGCGAAGCAGTCGGTTCGCACGGTTTCACGACGACTATGGCCGCTCGTGAACCCGGTGCTTTCGCGGGACTTGCCGCGCGCCTGCACAAACCCGCGTCACACCTTGCTCAACACCCGCTCAACACCGCCGGACGACGTTCGCCCTCAAAGAAGAACGGCCGAATCCGCACACCCACCGCATTGCCCGCAAACGCTGCAATCAACCAGAGCCAGCCGTGCACGCTTCCGGAGGCGATGCCGCTGAAGTAGGCGCCGATGTTGCAGCCGTACGCCAGACGCGAGCCGTAACCCAACAGCAAACCGCCCAGCACCGCAGCGACCAGCGAACGGGTTGGAATCTTCAGGCTTGGCGAGAAACGTCCTGCAAGCCCAGCCGCCACTGCCGCACCCAGCATGATGCCTATGTCCATGACGGTGGTGATGTCTTCCCACACCGGCGCGGCCAGCGCTTTGGCGTTAGCGGGCATCTGCCAGAACACCCAACTGCCCACGTCCACGCCCAATTCGCTGGCGACCTTTGCGCCCCATAACGCAAATGCCGACGTGATGCCCCACGGGCGACCAGCCAACGCTAGGGTGGCCTAGTTGAGCAGCGCCAAGGTAATCGCACCCCACACCAGAGGCCATGGCCCCCGCAGGAAGCGCCGCAGGCCCACGTGTTCACTCGTCGCAGCGGCTTCGAGTTCGCCATGACGACGCTTTTCCAGCTTGATCGTGACCAGCGCGATCACCGCGAACAGTGCCAGGCTCATGATCAAGGCAGGCATCACACCGAACGTTTTGACGATCGACGTCGCAGGGAACGACGGCAGCGAAAACCACCAGTCGGCATGATGCGTCGCGACCACCGAACCGATGATGAAGAACAGCAGCGTTACCAGCATTCGCGCGTTGCCGCCGCCCACCGTGAACAACGTGCCCGACGCACAGCCACCGCCCATCTGCATGCCGACACCGAAGATGAACGCACCGAACACCACGGAAATGCCCGCCGGCGCGACCAGCCCGGTCACCGGCGTGCCGAACAACGTGCCAGCACCCAATGCCGGGAAGAACAGCACCACGGCAATCGCCAGCATGACCATCTGCGCTCGCAACCCTGCACCCCGCCGCTCGTTGATGAACACGCGCCAGGCGGACGTGAAGCCGAATGCCGCGTGATACAGCGTCAGGCCCAACGCCGCGCCGACGATCAACAGCAAGACTTGCTTGCCGCCGACAGCCGACTGAAGAAACAAAGCGCTGATCACCAACAGGATGAAAGCGACCAGCGGCGTACCGAACTTGCGTTCAGGCGCTGCGGAAAGGGGAAGGCTCATTGATGTGTCTCAGAATATGTATGCGATAGGCGCCAGTATAACCTCGCAGGTGTCGGCACGGCGCACACCTGTAGGCGCGTGGCTTGTCCCGCGATCTGCTGGGAACCGGCAGCACATTCAGCAAGTGAGGTGTATCCGTCATACCTGAAGGTTTCACGACTGCTTCGCAGCCGATCGCGGGACAAGCCACGCTCCTACAAAAAAGGATTGCGTTTCAGATCCAGACTCCCCGCAACCGCTCCAGCGCCGACGTGATATCCGCCTCAGGCACCCCCGCGAACCCCAGCACCAACCCTGCCCGATTGTCCACGGGTGTGTCTGAATCAGGAAGCCAGAAATCGCTCAACGGAGACAGCTCCACCCCTACGCTTTCAGCGGTGGCGATCAAATGCTTCTCTCGCTCAAGACTGTCCACCGCCACCGACACATGCAACCCCGCCACCGGCTTGGGCATCGGGCTGCATCCCCGGACATCCTCGGGCCATCCCGCCAGCAGCGCATCCCGCCGACTCAGCGCCGCTCGCCGCATGCGCCGGATGTGCCGTTGGAAATGCCCGGCTGCGATGAACTCGGCCATCACGGCTTGGGTACCAATCTCCGAGTGGCGCATGTCCACCGCACGCCGTTGACTGAAGGCTTTCACCAAATGATGAGGCAGCACCAGATATCCCAGACGCAGCGCCGGGAACGCGATCTTGCCGAACGTGCCGACATAAAGCACCCGGCCGTTTCGGTCCAGCGCGGCCAATGGGGCCAGTGGCGCCCCGCTGTATCGGTATTCGCCGTCGTAATCGTCCTCGACGATCCAGCCCTGGGTGCGCCCCGCCCACGCCAGCAATTCCAGCCGACGCCCGAGACTCATGGTCACGCCGAGTGGATACTGATGAGACGGCGTCACGTAGGCCAACTTGCAGCCCTTGTCTTTGTGTTCCGGGCTGCGCATCCCCTCCCCGTCCACCGGCATGCCGTGCAGTGTTGCACCCGCCACCGCGAAGGCATGTCCAGCAGCGCGATAGCCAGGATTTTCAATCGCGACGCCATCGCCAGCGTCCAACAGCAGCTGTGCACAAAGGGTAATCGCCTGCTGCGCACCACTGGTGATCACAATTTGTTCAGGGACGCAGTGCAAGTCACGAGATGTTCTTAAATACACAGCAATGAGCTCACGCAATCGCCACTCTCCCGCAGGGTCGCCATAACCCAGCTGATGCAGGCCGGGCCTGCGCCAGAAAGCCGCGTGCAGCTTGCCCCATACTTCAAAAGGGAACAGATCGAACGCCGGAATGCCAACCCGAAAGGCCCTCGGCAAACCCTTTAGATGAGGCTTTAAATGATGCTGTTCCAGACGCGCCATCGATGAACTGTGGATAACTTTACTGGATAAATCACCAGCCTCATTTGCAGGAGTTGTGGATAAGGCTGTGGGTAAGCCTGGTGATAACCCTGTGGACATCTTTGTGGATACTTTGTTGGCAGGTCTCGACTTTTCAGGCAATTGAGCGACATAAGTGCCGTCACCCATCCGTCCTTCGGTAAAGCCCTCGGCGTAGAGCTGATCGTAGGCGCGCATCACGCTGTTTCGGGAGATGGTCAGCGCCATTGCCAAGTCACGACTTGAAGGCAAACGCGTGCCGCTGCTCAGGCGCCCGTCGAGAATCCGTTGGCGCAACGTCTGATAGAGCTGCCGACTCAGGCCCTGTTTGCGATCTAACTCGATCCCGGCGAAATCAAAAGTCAGCGATGGCGTAATTGGCATGATTGGTTCTACGAAATTGGCCATTAATGGTTCTTACAACGAACCAATAGGCTGCCTAGGATGAAGCCAATCGCCAAGGAAAATCTCATGTACACACCCCGCTATTTCAACGATGAAGACCTCGTCAGCCTGCATCGGCAGATCGAAGGAGCACGCTTGGCGACCCTGATCAGCGTCGATGAATCGGGTCTGCAAGCGAGCCATGTACCGTTGCTGCTCGACCCGAACCGAGGGCCCCATGGCACGCTGTTCGGCCACTTGGCGAAAGCCAACCCGCAGTGGAAGGCGTTGGCATCCGGCGAGGCGCTGGTCATTTTTCAAGGTCTGGACGCCTACATCAGCCCGTCTTTCTATGCCGCCAAAGCCGAACACGGGAAAGTCGTGCCGACCTGGAATTACCTCGCCGTGCATGCCTACGGTCAAGCCGAAGTGTTTACTGACCCTGCCCGTCTGTTGCAGCTCGTTAGCGACTTGACTGACAAGCACGAAGCCACTCGCGCCGAACCTTGGGCGGTGAGCGACGCCCCCGCTGATTACGTCGAGAAGATGCTCAACGCCATCGTTGGCTTTGCCATCCCCATCGAGCGACTGGAAGGCAAGCGCAAGCTCAATCAAAACCGCAGTGCCGAAGACATTGCAGGGGTCAGCAAAGGCCTGGCGGCCAGCGACGATCCAACCGATCAGAAAATCGCTCGTTTGATGAGCCAAGGAGTAAACCGTGTCTGACATTGAGATTCGTCGTGTCACCGCCGACGACCACGCTGCCTGGCTGCCGCTGTGGAAGGCTTATCTGACCTTCTACAAGGCCGAATTGCCGGACGCCGTTACCGAAAGCACTTGGAAACGCTTTCTGGATGACAACGAACCGACCCATGCCGCCCTCGCCTGGCACGACGGCAAAGCGGTGGGCATGGTGCATTTCATCTACCATCGCTCCAACTGGAGCATCAACTGGTCGTGTTACCTGCAAGACTTGCTGGTTACGCCAGATCAACGTGGCACCGGCGTCGGGCGCAAGCTGATCGAGTACGTCTACGCGACCGCCAAGAAGGACGGCGCCGACAAGGTTCACTGGCTGACCCACGAGACCAACGCGACCGCGATTCAGCTGTACGAACGCATCGCCGAACGCCCCGGCTTCATTCAATTCCGCAAACCGCTCTGAGCCTGGAATTCTGAACATGTCGAACCTTGAACACTGGCAACCGGCCAAACTCCCCGACACGCGCACCTTGCAAGGCCGTTTTATCCGCCTTGAAAAACTCGACGCCACGCGTCACGCAGACGGTTTGTGGACCGCGCTGCAAGGCCCAGGCGCCGATCCGAAACTCTGGGATTACCTGGCCGTTGGCCCGTTCACCGAACGTGCAGCGTTCAACGATTATCTCGCCGCGCTGCAAGATTCGACCGACCCGTGGTTCTACACCGTGATCGACCAGCAAACCGGCGCCATCGACGGCTTTCTCAGCCTGATGTCGATCGTACCCAGCGCAGGCCGTATCGAAATCGGCCACGTGACCTTCGGCGCGTCGATGCAGCGCACCCCTAAGAGCACCGAGGCGGTCTACCTGCTGGCCAAAGAATCGTTCGCCCTGGGCAACCGTCGCCTGGAGTGGAAGTGCAATGGCGACAACGCCCGCTCCAAACGCGCAGCCGAACGGTTCGGCTTCAGCTTCGAAGGCACGTTTCGGCAGCACATGATCGTCAAAGGGAAGAACCGCAACACGGCTTGGTTCTCGATCCTCGACAGCGAATGGCCCGAGCTGGAAAAAGCATTTATCGCCTGGCTGGCTGTGGATAACTTCAAGGATGGTGAGCAGATCAAGACGTTGGCGGCTTTGCGTTCAGCCTGAATAGCTGTGTCGCTGGAACGGGCAAGTCTCCAATCCAACGGGAGAACACAAACCTGTGAGAGATTCTATGTTGGCTGGCAGATCGCATTCGTCCGACTGCGGCCCGCACCAAGTCGGCTCCCACAAAGGGCATGCATAAGTCATAAATCTGCGACCGACGTTGTACATGTAGGAGCCGGCTTGCTGGCGAAAGCGGCGTGTCAGTCGCGATAGATGTGTCAGACCTTGCGCGTTCGCCAGCAAGCCGGCTCCCACCATGTTCAGCGTGGGAGTAGGACTCGGTAACTGTCATCCGGCAAACTCGCGATGATCGAGCGATAGCTGTTCATCCCTTGCTGCTGCACGCGGCCATCTTCAAGGCCTGGACCAGCGCACGATCGAGTTCGCGTGCCTGTGGGAGCCGGCTTGCTGGCGAAAGCGGCGTGTCAGTCGCGATAGATGTGTCAGACCTTACGTATTCGCCAGCAAGCCGGCTCCCACCATGTTCAGCGTGGGAGTAGGACTCGGTAACTGCCATCCGGCAAACTCGCAATGATCGAGCGATAGCCGTTCATCCATTGCTGCGGCACGCGGCCATCTTCAAGGCCTGGAGCAGCGCACGATCGGGTTCGCGTACCTGTGGGAGCCGGCTTGCTGGCGAAAGCGGCGTGTCAGTCGCGATAGATGTGTCAGACCTTGCGTATTCGCCAGCAAGCCGGCTCCTACCATGTTCAGCGTGGGAGTAGGACTCAGTAACTGCCATCCGGCAAACTCGCGATGATCGAGCGATAGCTGTTCATCCGTTGCTGCTGCACGCGGCCATCTTCAAGGCCTGGACCAGCGCACAATCGAGTTCGCGTACCTGTGGGAGCCGGCTTGCTGGCGAAAGCGGTGTGTCAGTCACCTGATTCGTCACAGGCACACGGCTTTCGCCAGCGAGCCGACGCCCACAATTAATCCGATGACTTGAGGTATTGCTTGCCGGAATTCGCGACAAAAAAAAGAGGAGCCACGAGAGCTCCCCCAGAGGTAATCGTCCAGCCTGCCGCGTCTGTGCGCGTCAGGCTGTTTCAGATGTGATAAATCACGATCATTCGATCTCGACCAGAATCTCACCCGGATTCACGCGATCGCCTTTGGCCACATGGATCGACACAACTTTGCCTGCCACCGCGGCCTGAACTTCGGTTTCCATTTTCATCGCTTCGGTGATGAGCACGGCTTGCCCGGCCTTGACCGTGTCGCCTTCCTTGACCAGCACATCGACGATGTTGCCCGGCATGGTGGTGCTGACATGGCCCGGTTTGCTGGCTTGAGCGCGCTTGCCGATGCCTCCGCCGACGAACTCGTTAAGCGGCTCGAACACGACCTCTTCCGGCATCCCGTCGATAGACAGGTAGAAGTGACGCTTGCCCTCGGCCTTGACGCCCACACCCGTAATGTCGACGCGGTAGCTTTCGCCGTGAACATCGATGACAAACTCGGTTGGCACCCCTTCACCGCCCGCCCGCGCCACAGCGCCAGGTTCGGGAATCGGCAGCAGCGGCTCGGGCGCCAGGGTGCCCGCAGCGCGTTCTTCCAAAAACTTGCGACCAATGTCCGGAAACATGGCGTAAGTGAGCACGTCCTCTTCGGATTTGGCCAACGCACCAATCTCGCCGCGCAGCTTGGTCATTTCCGGCTTCAACAAGTCTGCCGGACGCACGTCGATCAGCTCTTCATTACCGATTGCCTGACGACGCAGCTTCTCATCGACCTGACCCGGCGCCTTGCCGTAGCCCCCGGTGAGGTACAGCTTCACTTCGTTGGTGATGGTCTTGTAGCGCTCGCCCGCCAGCACATTGAAAAACGCCTGCGTGCCGACAATTTGCGAAGTCGGCGTGACCAGCGGCGGATAACCCAGGTCCTTTCGTACGCGAGGAATTTCGGCCAGCACCTCGGCCATGCGGTTCAGCGCGCCCTGCTCCTTGAGCTGGTTGGCGAGGTTGGAAATCATGCCGCCCGGCACCTGGTTGACCTGAACGCGGGTATCGACCGAGGTGAATTCGCTCTCGAACTGGTGATATTTCTTACGCACGGCATAGAAATACAGGCCGATTTCCTGCAGCAGTTCCAGGTCCAGACCGGTGTCGAATTCGCTGCCTTTGAGCGCAGCGACCATCGACTCGGTCCCGGGGTGACTGGTGCCCCACGCAAAGCTGGAGATTGCGGTGTCGATGTGATCGACGCCGTTTTCAACGGCCTTCAATTGGCACATCGCGGCCAGACCTGCCGTGTCATGGGAGTGGATGAACACGGGCAGCGACTGCTCGGCTTTCAGCGCCTTGACCAGCTCGCCGGTCGCGAACGGGGTCAGCAGGCCAGCCATGTCCTTGATCGCCACCGAGTCGCAACCCATGGCTTCCATCTGTTTGGCTTGAGCCACGAACGCATCGATGGTGTGCACCGGGCTGGTGGTGTATGCAATCGTGCCTTGGGCGTGTTTGCCAGCCGCCTTCACCGCTTCAATGGCCACACGCAAGTTACGCACATCGTTCATGGCATCGAAGATGCGGAACACGTCGATGCCATTGACCGCGGCCTTGGCGACGAACGCCTTGACCACATCGTCGCTGTAATGGCGATAGCCCAGCAGGTTCTGGCCGCGCAACAGCATTTGCAGGCGGGTATTGGGCAACGCGGCGCGCAGTTGGCGCAGGCGCTCCCACGGGTCTTCCTTCAGAAAGCGCACGCAAGCGTCGAACGTCGCGCCGCCCCAGACTTCCAGCGACCAATAGCCGACTTTGTCGAGCTTCTCGCAGATCGGCAGCATGTCTTCGGTGCGCATGCGGGTCGCCAGCAGCGACTGGTGGGCGTCACGCAGGATGGTATCGGTGACGAATATTTTCTTGGTCATTTAGATCTCCTCATAGCTGCGAGCTTCGAGCTACAAGCCGCAAGAAAAAGCCGATCTGCTTCTACTTGCAGCTTGCCGCTCACAGCTTGCAGCTGCATTCAGATGCCTGCGTGGGCGGCGATGGCGGCGGCGATGGCCAGGGCCAACTCTTCGGGTTTGCGCTTGATCGAGTAATTGGTCAGTTCAGGGTGGCTTTCGACGAAGCTGGTGTTGAACTGCCCACTACGGAATTCCGGGTTGCGCAGGATTTCCTGGTAATACGCGGCAGTGGTCTTCACGCCTTGCAAACGCATGTCGTCCAGCGCGCGCAGACCGCGGTCCATCGCCTCTTCCCAAGTCAGCGCCCAGACGATCAGCTTCAGACACATCGAGTCGTAGAACGGGGGAATGGTGTAGCCGGTATAGATCGCCGTATCGGTCCGCACCCCCGGTCCGCCTGGGGCGTAGTACCGGGTGATCTTGCCGAAGCTTGGGAGAAAGTTGTTTTTCGGGTCTTCGGCGTTGATGCGGAACTGCAACGCGAAGCCCCGGTGGATGATGTCTTCCTGCTTCACCGAGAGCGGCAGGCCGGACGCGATGCGAATCTGCTCGCGCACGATGTCGATGCCGGTGATTTCCTCGGTGATGGTGTGTTCCACCTGCACCCGTGTGTTCATTTCCATGAAGTACACCTCGCCTTCGGCGAGCAAAAACTCCACGGTGCCAGCGTTCTCGTAGCCCACGGCCTTGGCCGCACGCACCGACAGGTCGCCGATGTAGGCACGCTGTTCGGGGGTCAATTGAGGGCTCGGGGCAATTTCGATGAGCTTCTGGTTGCGACGCTGGATCGAGCAGTCGCGTTCGAACAGATGCACGACATTGCCAAAGCTGTCACCCAGGATCTGCGCCTCAATGTGCTTCGGATTGACGATGCACTTTTCGAGAAAGACTTCGGCCTTCCCAAACGCCTTGGTCGCTTCGGAAATCACCCGAGGGAATGCCTGCTCCAGTTCTTCACGGCTGTTGCAGCGACGAATGCCCCGCCCGCCGCCGCCGGACGTGGCCTTGAGCATCACCGGGTAACCGATGCGGTCGCCTTCGGTCAGCGCTTCGGCGATGTCGGCGACATTACCTTCAGTGCCCGGCGTGACGGGTACGCCGGCCTTGATCATGCTGCGGCGAGCTTCGGTCTTGTCGCCCATACGGCGGATCACTTCGGCGGACGGACCAATGAATTTGATCCCCCGTTCGGAGCAGATTTCCGCCAGTTCGGCGTTTTCCGAGAGAAAGCCATAACCAGGGTGCAACGCATCACAACCGGTCTCCACGGCCAGGTTCACGAGCTTGCGCGGGTTCAGGTAACCCTCCAGCGGCTCGGCACCAATGCCATAGGCCTCATCCGCACGCTTCACATGGAGCGCATGGCGGTCCGCGTCGGAATAGATCGCCACGGAGCGGATGCCCATCTCGGCGCAGGCGCGCACGATTCGGACAGCAATTTCTCCACGGTTGGCGATCAGGATTTTTGTTATCACTGGCATTTCCTCGACCGATGAGCAGACGGACCGAAAACCCGGTCATGCGCGGCGACAGTGCGTTACAGCATGTTGCGTCGCAGCGATGGCTCACCCTATGCCGAATCAGCAATTAACAAAAATGAGTAAAAATTGGGTTAAACATAAGTAAAACCTTATAGTTAGGCATTCAGCCATGGGCAATGGGGTTCAACGATGCGTAAGTCCTTGATGCGTATGACATTGCGTCAACTGCGCATCTTCAACGAGGTCTGTGATCTTCGGTCCTACAGCCGCGCGGCCGAAGAAATGTCTCTCACGCAACCCGCCGTCAGCTTGCAGATCCGCCAGCTCGAAGAGCTGATCGGCCAGCCGCTGTTCGAGTACGTGGGCAAGAAGCTCTACCTGACCGAAGCCGCCGAGGCGCTTCAAATAGCCAGTCGCGACATCTTCGGGCGCCTTGAGAACCTCGACATGCAACTGTCAGACATGCAGGGCTCACTTCAGGGCCAGCTGAAACTGGCCATCGAATCCAGCGCGAAATACTTCGTTCCTCACCTGTTCGCAGCGTTCAAGCGCCAATACCCCGAAGTCATGCTCAACCTCACAGTGGTTAATCGAGCGCAGGTGATTAGACGCCTCTCCGACAACCGCGATGATCTGGTGGTGATGTCGATGGTCCCGCAAGACATGGGGCTGGAGTTTCTACCCTTCCTTAACAACCCCATCGTGGCGGTGGCGCGACCGGACCATTCGCTTTCGCAACGGCCAGATCTGACGCTGAAAGATCTGGAAGCCTACACGCTGGTGGTGCGCGAGCAGGGGTCGGGCACGCGCAAGGCATGCGAAGAGTATTTCAAAGAGAAGCGCATTCACTTCGAACATTCGCTTGAGGTGTCGTCAGCGGAGGCTCAGCGCGAGTGCGTCGTGGCAGGCCTGGGGGTAGCGCTGCTGACAAGGCATGCGCTGAGTCTGGAGTTGGCCACCGGCACGCTCAAGGAGCTGCCAGTGGTCGAGTTGCCACTGTACCGAAGCTGGTGCGTCGTACAAGCTCGGGAGAAACGTCTGTCCCCAGTGGCCCATGCTTTCCTGGCGTTCATTCGCACCGAGCGCGCGCAGATCAGCGCGCTGGTCGCACGCTTTGACGGGCACCTTCCGACGCGCTAGCGCTCTGCCAGAACGATGCGCCGGCTTCCAGGTAATCGTCGTATTCAAGGCTCAGGCGGCGGTCTTCGCATCGCGTTTCAATCGCACGTCGAAACGCCATGCGACGCTGGTCTTCCTGCTGACGGCGGGTTTTGGCGCTGGTGCTTTGCTGCTGCGAGTCATCGTAGTGCCGAGGCATATCCTGTCTCCCATTGCGTGTGCGGGAGTACAGAGTGGCCGTCGGGCGTGACGATCAGGTGGCGGGTGAATGACATCTTGATGAAGGATCTGGCAATACCTGGTAACAGCTGTGAGGGGACGATATACATATCTATATCGTTCGCAGGTGAAACCCTGAAGATACTGAAAGCGCAGGACGCAAATCACTATCTGGATGGAGTTACACAATGAACCTGATCAACAGCAAGAACTGGAAAGCCCACAAGAACCAGATGCCTTCGACCGAGGGCCCTACTCTGGTTGTCTCCGGCGACGTGACCGTTGCAAACAGCGCTGTCGAGGCATCCCTGAAAGTTTCGCGCCGCCAGGACCGATCCAACGCGCTGAATCTGGACCTGGTGCTGGAAGAAAAAGGCATCGGCCTGACTGCACTGACCGACAAAACGGTTTCGCTGACGCTGCCTGGCTATCAGAACACCCCGTGGATCTACATCATCCACGACAAAAAAATCGTGGCTCATATCACCCAGATCGACACCGCGGTCTGAGTCAGCCACCGGTCTCAGGCCCCAGGCAGATCTTGCATCTGTCTGGGGTTTCGCGCCTCAATCTTCCGAGGATTTGATCGACTTCGGTGACAGACGCAGGCTGCGCAAGCTGCGCTTCACGCTCTTCAGGTGATTGACCAGGCTTGGACCACGGGCCATGGCAACGCCCATGGCCAAAACGTCGATCACGACCAGATGCGCAATGCGCGAGGTCAGCGGCGTGTAGATTTCGGTGTCTTCGTGCACGTCGATCGCGAGGTTAACGGTCGAAAGCTCAGCCAATGGCGTCTGGCTGGGACACAACGTAATGAGATTCGCGCCGCTTTCGCGTACGAGATTGGCGGTGATCAACAGATCTTTCGACCGGCCAGACTGTGAGATGCATACCGCGACGTCTGTAGGCTTGAGGGTCACCGCTGACATGGCTTGCATGTGCGGGTCCGAGTAGGACGCCGCGGTCAGTAGCAGTCGGAAGAATTTGTGTTGAGCGTCAGCCGCGACCGCTCCTGACGCGCCAAACCCGTAGAACTCGACGCGATGGGCCGCTGCCATCACCGTCACCGCCGCCTGCAACGCGTGAGGGTCGAGCTTCTCGCGCACCTCCATCAGCGTATGCAGCGTGGTGTCGAAGATTTTCAGGCTGTAGTCCGCAACCGAGTCGTCCTCATGAATCGCGAATTGCCCAAAACTGGCACCGGCCGCGAGGCTCTGTGCGAGCTTGAGTTTGAGATCCTGAAAACCGGTGCAGCCGATCGCCCGGCAGAAACGCACGATGGTCGGCTCACTGATGCCCACGCTGTGGGCCAGGTCGGCCATGGAACTGTGCATGACCGCCGCAGGATCAAGCAGCACATGGTCGGCTACCTTGAGCTCTGACTTACGCAAGAGATGGCGAGACTGGGCGATGTGCTGCAACAGATTCAAAGGACAAGACTCAATAGGAGGATGGGTCGGGGTGTAGCTTTTTTGTAGTTATACTACATGACCTGCAAGCCGCACAGCTAAACGAGTTTGCCGATTCCAAACCATGGGTCCGGAATGACGGGTCGCCATGCAGTGTAGGACTTTTCACACTGGACTCCAGGCTATCGCTTCACAATTGCGCAAGACGTCGCCCATTGCACCGGCCTCCAAAGGCCGACTGACCAAGTAGCCTTGCACCTCATCACACAGATGGGCTCTAAGAAAATCCAGTTGCTGAGGGTTTTCCACACCCTCGGCGACAACCTTCAATTCCAGGCTGTGAGCCATCGCGATGATTGCGCGAGTAATGGCCGCATCCTCGCTGCTTTCGTTCAGACCCCGAATGAACGCCTGATCGATCTTCACGTAGTCCACGGGGAAGCGTTTGAGGTAGCTCAATGACGAATAGCCTGTGCCGAAATCATCGATCGCCAGTTTGACGCCCAGTTCGCGCAGTTGCTGGAAGGTGCTGATGATGTGCTCGACGCTGTCCAGCAACTGGCTTTCGGTCAGCTCAAGTTCCAGGTAATCGGGCCTCAGCCCGGTTTCGTCGAGGACCTGGCGCACCAGACTGACGAGCTTGCCCTGCCGCAATTGATGCACCGAAAGGTTGACCGAGACCCGGATCGGCAACAGCCCGCTGAGCTGCCATTCACACGCCTGCCGACAGGCACGACGCAACACCCACTCGCCAATATCGGCAATCAGTCCGGACTCTTCCGCCAACCCGATGAATTCGCTTGGCGGGACCATGCCACGTACCGGATGGCGCCAGCGCACCAATGCCTCGGCAGAGCTGAGGCGCCCGGTGGCCAGATCAAGCTTGGGCTGATAGAACACCTCTAACTGGCCGTCCTCAATCGCGCGGCGCAGCTGAATTTCCAGCTGCAAGCGCTCCAGCGTCCGGGCTTGCAGGCTGTCGGTGTAGAACTGGAAGTTGTTGCCGCCCAAATGCTTGGCGTGTTGCATCGCCATGTTGGCCTGAGTGACGAGCGTGGAAATATCCCTGGCGGAATCCGGGAGCAGCGCGATGCCGATAGACGCGCTGACCACCAGTTCGTGCCCGGCCACCAGCACGGGGGAGCGCAACTTGCTGAGCAACCGGGTCGTCATTCGCGTCAACGTGGTCAGATTGCCGTAACCGTCGAGCAGCACGGCGAACTCATCGGCCGACAGCCGTGCCACGGTATCGGCGCCTGTCAGCTCGCCACTGATGCGTCGGCCTATCTGGCGTAGCAGTTGGTCAGCAACTTCATGCCCGAGGCTGTCGTTGAGCAGCTTGAAGCGGTCCAGGTTGATGTGCAGCAGCGCCAGCGTGCGGACGCCATGGCGCACGCGCTGATTGGCTTCGCGCAGACGCTCATTGAACAGCACGCGATTGGCCAGGCCCGTCAATTCGTCGTAATGCGAGAGGAACCGCGCGCGCTCCTCATAATGCCGGGTCAGTTGGTGATTGAGTGCTTCGCTTCTGGCTTGCGCCTGCTGCAGGTGTTCGATAAGGGCCTGATTCTGGAAGCGTCGCGTCAAACCCCGCTCAATCAGGCGATTGACCTGCGCAGCCACCACGATCAGCGCCAGCAGCAGGATCAACCCCAACCAGCCCCAGCCGCGTAATGGCACATCGCCGCCCCAGAACAGATAAAGGATGGGCGGCAGCAGGCACGGCACGGTGAACGTCAGGAAGGCTGGAATGCTCGCGGCGTAGGCCACGCTGGCCGAGAGCGTGGCCGCGCCGATCAGGCCGAACACCCACGCCTGCTGCACGAAGCTTTCCACCGGAACCAACACCAGTGCCGCGCTGGACAGCGTAAATCCGCTGACACAGGCGCCGGCCAGAAACATGCGCGTCCAGATGGGTTGCGCCTGACGCTCCGGCGGTGCCGCGCGAAACGCTGCCACCTGCAGAACCCGCAGGCTCACCAACGCCGACAACCAACCCACCCAAATCCCGACGAGTACGTAACGTTCCGGGCTCCAGAGCAGCCAGGCGCAGAGCAAACCGTTGATGAACATGAACAGGGTCGGCAGCAGCGAGCCTTGGTAAAGAAGGCGTGTGCGCTCAACGGCAAGCTGAGTGGCGAACTGTTTGCGGATGACACGTCGTGTTGCCACGGCGTCCGCCGGGGCTTCGGAACTGGGAGTCATGGCAATTCTTATAATTAGGGGCCTTGAACGTGGACGGAGCATACACAAGCCGCAGAACAGACCAAACAGTCAGTGGAATAAATTGCATGAATGGTAGGTACCCAGTGCAGTGCTGCCCCCGTAGGAGCGAGGCTTGTCCCGCGATCTGTCGGGAGCTCAGCAAAGAAATGGCGTGCCACACAAACCTAAGCCGCCGACGGTACGACTGCTACGCAGCCGCTCCTCCGAGTGCAGGGACAAGTCGCGCTCCTACAGAACATTAAGGACAGCTTTTCACGACCGACCAGCGTTAGAGTTTGCCCGCCATCCCCCCGGCACCCTAGAATGCGCCGATGCACAATGATGACCTCTCCCTCCTGCTCAATTCCCTCAACGATGCCCAACGCCAGGCGGTCGCCGCTTCCGTGGGTCGTCAGTTGGTTCTCGCTGGCGCCGGCTCCGGCAAAACCCGCGTGCTGGTGCACCGTATCGCCTGGTTGATCCAGGTTGAGAACGCGTCGCCCCACTCGATCCTGTCGGTGACGTTCACCAACAAGGCCGCCGCCGAGATGCGGCACCGCATCGAGCAGTTGATGGGCATCAACCCGGCAGGCATGTGGGTCGGCACCTTCCACGGACTGGCGCATCGCCTGCTGCGCGCACACTGGCAGGAAGCCGGGCTCAATCAGAACTTCCAGATCCTCGACAGCGACGATCAGCAGCGTCTGGTCAAACGCGTGATTCGCGAAATGGGCCTGGACGAGCAGAAATGGCCCGCACGTCAGGCGCAGTGGTTTATCAACGGACAGAAAGATGAAGGGCTGCGGCCCAAGCATATCCAGCCGTCCGGCGATCTGTTCCTGAGCACCATGAAAGCTATTTATGAGAACTACGAGGCGGCGTGCCAGCGGGCCAGCGTGATCGATTTCTCGGAATTGCTGCTGCGCGCGCTGGACCTGTGGCGCGATAACAAAAGCCTGCTGGAGCATTACCAGCGCCGCTTCCGTCATGTGCTGGTGGACGAGTTCCAGGACACCAACGCCGTGCAGTACGCCTGGCTGCGGCTGCTGGCCAAGGGCGGCGACAGCCTCATGGTGGTCGGCGACGACGATCAGTCGATTTACGGCTGGCGCGGCGCGAAGATCGAGAACATTCATCAGTATTCCGACGATTTCCCCGACACCGAGACGATTCGACTGGAGCAAAACTACCGCTCCACGGCGAGCATTCTGAAAGCCGCCAACGGCCTGATCGTCAACAACAGCGGGCGTTTGGGCAAAGAGCTGTGGACCGACGTCGGCGACGGGGAACTGATCAGCCTGTACGCGGCATTCAACGAACACGATGAAGCGCGCTACGTGGTCGAGACCATCGAAAGCGCGATCAAGACCGGCATGTCCCGCAGCGACATCGCCATTCTCTACCGCTCCAACGCCCAATCGCGGGTGCTGGAAGAGGCCTTGCTGCGCGAACGCATCCCCTACCGTATTTATGGCGGTCAGCGCTTCTTCGAACGGGCCGAAATCAAAAACGCCATGGCCTACCTGCGGGTTCTGGAAGGCCGTGGCAATGACGCTGCGCTTGAGCGGGTCATCAACGTACCGCCCCGTGGCATCGGCGAGAAAACCGTCGAGGCGATTCGCGAACACGCGCGCCACGCCGATGTGTCGATGTGGGAATCCATGCGCCTGCTGGTCGCCAACAAAGGCGTCACCGGGCGTGCAGCCAGCGCCTTGGCCGGTTTTATCGAGCTGATCGAGAACCTGTCGGCCAAGGTCATGGAGATGCCGTTGCACCTGATGACGCAGACCGTCATTGAGCAATCCGGCTTGATCACGTACCACCAGGAAGAAAAAGGCGAGAAAGGCCAGGCTCGGGTAGAAAACCTTGAAGAATTGGTCAGCGCCGCTCGCGCCTTTGAAAACAGCGAAGAAGAGGAAGACCTCACACCGCTGGCCGCGTTTTTGGGCCATGCGTCGCTGGAAGCGGGTGACACCCAGGCCGATGAGCACGAAGACAGCATTCAGTTGATGACGCTGCACAGCGCCAAGGGCCTGGAATTCCCTTACGTGTTCCTCGTCGGCATGGAAGAAGGCCTGTTTCCGCACAAGATGAGCCTCGAAGAGCCAGGGCGGCTCGAGGAGGAACGTCGTCTGGCCTATGTCGGGATCACTCGGGCGATGCAGCACTTGGTGCTGACCTACGCCGAAACGCGACGCCTGTACGGCAGCGAGACTTACAACAAGGTGTCGCGCTTCGTACGTGAAGTTCCGCCAAATCTGATTCAGGAAGTGCGCCTGTCCAACAGCGTCACGCGCCCTTTCGGTGGCTCCAAGACCATGGCGCCGAGCCGTCTGTTCGACGGCGAAGGCATTCCGCAGAGCCAGTTCGCGCTGGGGCAGCGTGTGCAGCACGCAGTGTTTGGCGAGGGCGTGATCCTCAACTTTGAAGGATCCGGCGCTCAGGCGCGCGTCCAGGTTAACTTCTCGGAAGGCAGCAAATGGCTGATGTTGGGCTACGCCAAGCTGGAGCCGGTTTGAGCGTCGACGCAACCTTGTAGGAGCGCGCTTGCCCGCGATTGCAGTGTCTGCGCATGATTGTTTCTGACACACCGCAACCGCGGGCATGCGCGCTCCTACGCTGATCAACGCGGTTTTGCTTGCATTCCTACAGCTAGCCCCCATCTTTCCTACAGAACTTTCTCAACCGCCCTACAGCCCAAGTAGTACACGGGTGATTGAGATTCACGCAAAAGCCAGAAACATATGGCCGCTGGTCAGACACATGTGTCCTGTTCAATATGGCGCGCGTGCAATCCACAAAACGGGAATTCCCAATATGCAACGTTTTCTAAGCATCGCTTTGGCGCTGGTCATCGGGCTCACCATGAGTCTGGATGCCAATGCCGCGCGTTTCGGTGGTGGCAAGAGCATGGGCTCGGCGCCAACCCACCAGGCGCGTCAGACAGCTCCTTCCGCTCCTGCCGCTGCACCTAACGCTGCCGGTCGTCCTGCGCCTGCTGCGGGCGGTGCTTCCAAGTGGCTCGGCCCTCTGGCCGGCATCGCTGCCGGTGGTCTGCTGGCGTCCATGTTCATGGGCGGTGGTTTCGAAGGCATGCAGTTCTTCGACATCCTGATCATGGCGGTCATCGCTTTTGTGATCTTCCGCTTCATTGCCGCACGTCGACGCAAGCAGCAGCCGCAAATGGCTCCGGCTGGCGCGCCGTATCAGCGTGAAACCTTTGAGCAACAGCCCGCCCAGAACGCTAATTCGATGTTCGGTGGTTCGCCTGCTGCGTCGGCCCGCCCGGTGATCAACGCACCTGCGTGGTTCAACGAAGAACGTTTTATCGAAGCCGCGCGTAATCACTTCCAGTCGCTGCAACAACACTGGGACGCGAACGAGATGGACAAAATCTCCGAGTTCGTGACCCCACAGATGCTGCAGTTCTTGAAGAAAGAGCGTGCAGATCTGGGCGACGGCTTCCAGTCCACCTACATCGATAACCTGAATGTGCAACTTGAAGGCGTCGACGACCGGGCTGACAAGACCATCGCTACCCTGACCTTCAGCGGCGTGTCGAAAACATCTCGCTTCGACCAGGGCGAAGTCTTCAGCGAAAGCTGGAACATGGAACGCGCCCCTGGCGAAAACCAGCCTTGGCTGGTAGCAGGTATTCGCCAGAACGCCTGAAACTCTGCAGCCTCGCTCTAGTCAAAACCCCGGATTGTGTCCGGGGTTTTGTTTTTAAAGGGCACGGTTAATTTGGTGAAGTCTTTGAGCTACTGTATAAACCGCGAAAATCGTTAGAGGATCCACGTCGTGGAAGAAGTCATCGAACAACTCCGTGAAGTCAATGAGCCCGTTCCCGTCCCGCTCGAACTGCCGGACGAAGACCAACTCGTCGAAATCGAAGAGCAGCTGTTCATCAACATTCCTTTTGTGTTCAAGGAATTTCTGCTGACCGTCAGCGACGTGGTATACGGCAGCCTGGAGCCGGTGACCGTCACCGACCCACAATCACACACTTACCTGCCCGATGTGGCGGCAAACGCTTGGGACATTGGCGTCCCTCGCGACCTGATTCCCATTTGCCAAGACGGCGAAGACTATTACTGCGTCGAGGAAGACGGCACGGTGGTGCTGTGGTCTGGCGAGGAAGAACTCGTCACCGAGGAGAGTTGGGAATCGGTCTGGCACTGGGCGCGGGACGTCTGGCTCGAAAGCTGAGACATTGCCCACGCACAAGAGGGCGCCTTCAGCGGCTCAATGCTCTGAAGGCTCCTGATGATTCCCCAAGGTTTCAAGCAATGCGATCTGCATGCGGCTGTGCACGCGGATGAACCAGCGCCACAACACCGCCGCCACCACCGACGCTACGATCACGATCACCAGCAACCACTCGTGGGTCGGCAACATGCTCGCCGACAGCAGCGCGATCAGCAGGAAAATCACTACCAGCGACAGCAACGGGATCACTTCGGCAATCACCCGCCGCACCCGCGCCGTATGCCTGCCCGCCATTTCTGGCTTGACGCTCATCTCCGCCAGCAGCATCGAAAGCGCTTTGAGCTTGCGATAGGCCGCGATGAGGAACGGCAGCGACAACAGCAATGAGGCGCCCCAGATCCAGGCTTTTTGCTGACCTACTTGGCTGACCCATTCGCTGAAATAATCGCCGATGCGCTCGGCAAAATAAGCGCCGCAAAAGAAGATCGCCACCACCAGCGCCAGATTGACCCCCACTTGCAGTAGGATCTTGCGGATCATCGACGCCAACAAAGCGCCCTGCCCTTGTGGCTGAATGCTGCGCAACCATTCCCCGTAGAGACCGAAAACTCGCGCGACGCGTGTAGGCATGATTGCGCCAAGCGTGTGGGATAAGGGATCAGCAGCCCGAATCAGATAGGGCGTGAGCAATGTAGTGATCGCCGACACGGCCACTGCAACCGGGTAGAGGAAATCGCTGGTGACCTGTAGCGTCATCCCGAGCGCCGCGATGATGAAGGAAAACTCACCAATCTGTGACAGACCCATTCCGACGCGAAGCGACGTTTTTCCGTCGTTACCCGCGATGAATGCGCCCAAGCCGCAGGACAGCATCTTGCCCAGCACTACAGCCACGGTGATCACAGCGATGGGCCATGCGTAGGCAAGCAGGATCTGCGGGTCGATAAGCAAGCCTATGGCGACAAAGAAGATCGCGCTGAACAGGTCGCGAATGGGCTCTATCAGGTGCTCGATCTTCGCCAGTTGTTTCGATTCGGCCATGATCGCGCCGATCAGGAACGCCCCCAGCACCATGCTGTATTCGAGCTTCACCACCAGTAGGCAGAACCCGAAACACAGCCCTAATACCGTGATCAACAGCATCTCGTTGCTTTCGAATTTGGCGACGTAGGCCAGCAACCGCGGCACCAGCAGAATGCCGACGACCAACGCGACGATCATGAACAAAGAGAGTTTGCCGACTGTGGAAAACACGTCGCCGGAACTGACTGTGCCGCTGACGGCAATGCCCGACAGCAGCGCGATGATGCCGATGCCAAGAATGTCTTCTACGATCAACACGCCGAAGATCAGCTGGGCGAAGCGCTGGTTTTTCATCTTCAGATCATTGAGCGCTTTGACGATGATCGTGGTGGACGAAATGGCCAGGATCGCCCCCAGGAACAGCGAGTCCATGGTGCTCCAGCCGAAATATTGGCCGATTTCATAGCCGATCCAGATCATCAGCATGATTTCAAGGAAAGCGGCAATGAATGCCGTTGCGCCGACTTTGAACAGCTTGCGCAGGCTGAATTCAAGGCCCAGGCAGAACATGAGAAAGATCACCCCAAGCTCGGCGAGCGTCTTGATTGTGTCTTCGTCGTGGATCAGGCCGAACGGCGGCGTGTGCGGGCCGATGATGAAGCCGGCGGCGATATAGCCCAGAACGACCGGTTGTTTGAATCGATGGAAGAGAACGGTCACCACGCCCGCCACCAGCATGATGACGGCCAGATCCTGAATGAAACTGATGGCATGCATGGCGCGGCTCCTTGTGACGACTCAACGGTGCGCGTTCACGCTGAAAAGCAGACACCTGCACTGTGAAGAAACGCCAAGCAGTGCCAGAAACTTCTGAGCGGAATGCAGGAAATACCCCATCCAAGGGCTTTCGCAGGTTAACACTGCACAAAAGCGGGTAAAGCCGGTGCAATATATGGAAACAGATCGACCCCGGGCGTGACGACAGCGCAGCTGCCAGCGTCCCGATAACGTTGGTTTTGACCGCCAATTTCTCTTAGAGCACCCACCCGAGGTGTCAATTGACTCAACCAGACCGTGAGCACGCTATGGAACCCGGAAACGCCCAGCTGTCGATGACTGTATTGATGACCCCGGACATGGCCAACTTTTCTGGCAACGTGCACGGCGGCACCCTTCTCAAGTACCTCGACGAAGTCGCCTATGCGTGCGCGAGCCGCTACGCCGGTCGTTATGTCGTGACGCTGTCGGTGGATCAGGTCATTTTCCGCGAGCCGATTCACGTCGGTGAACTGGTGACGTTCCTGGCCTCGGTGAACTACACCGGCAATACGTCCATGGAAGTCGGGATCAAGGTGGTGACGGAGAACATCCGTGAACGCTCCGTGCGTCATACCAACAGCTGTTTCTTCACCATGGTGGCCGTGGACGATCAGCGCAAACCTGCCAGCGTGCCGCCGCTGTCCCCGCAGACCAGCGAGGACAAACGCCGCTACGTGCAGGCACAGCAGCGTCGTCAATTGCGCCAGGAGTTGGAAAAGCGGTATCGCGAAATTCGCGAGGATGGCGTTTGAACAACAGGGCCGCCCGGGCATAACACGTCCTGTGAGAGCCGGCTTGCTGGCGAATGCTATGGGCCGCTCAACGCGTCTGCATCTGGCCTACCGCGCTCGCCATGGCGCGGACATCCTCAGTCCACTGGGTAACGGTAGCCATAACGCTCAGCTGCAGCGCAGGCGGACGAAGTGAAGCGAAATTAAACGAGCGGGCTATGGCTGTCGGTCACCTGACGCAGTTAAGCTGGACGTCTTCTGTCGGAGCTCTCTTTCATGCTGACCTTGGGCAATATTTTCGTCCTGATGCTGCTGGCGACTGCTGGCGCTTGGCTGTGGCATTCACATGGTCTACGTGAACGGGCGCTGGAACGTGTGAAACAGCACTGTGCCAAGCTCGACATCGAGTTGCTCGATGGCAATGTCGCGCTGCGGCGCATTGCCCTCAAGCGCGACAATGAGGGCCGCAAGCGTTTAGCTCGCGTTTACAACTTCGAGTTCACGGTAACCGGGGAGCAACGTCACCCCGGCACGATCACGATGTTCGGCGCGCATACCGCGCAGATAGAACTGGCGCCCTATCCATTTGAAATCAAAGACCCCAAACCGACGGCTGAAATCATCCAGCTCGCCGAGTGGCGGCAAGAACACAACAAATGGAAGCAATGAGCGGTGTGCATTACTGGCGCGGGATCAGACAGGCCTTAAGCTGAGCGGTCAGTCGTGACTCGTCCCGAGGCTCGTCGAAGATCAACTCCAGGCGTGAGTCCTTGCGCCATTCGCTCGATGCCCATTCCAGCCCGCTTCCATTCAGCGCATTAGCAGACACCCACCCGTCCGCACTGTGGATAACCAGCTTGGCTCTGCGCCATTCAACGTCTTGCAACCAATCCTGCACCTTGGCCGCGTCGAACACACTACTTGGGTGCCAGCGCCAGCCAATGCTCCACCCTTCCGCTTGCGCCTGGCACAGACAAATCGGCAGCATCGGGTCGGTCCAAACCTCAGGCATTTGTGCGAGGGATCGCGGAGCAGCGAAGTTATCCACACCCTCTTTGGCCTGTTCATTGACGCCGGGCAGGCGCTCCAACGGCAAGGCGCCAGATTCAGCCCAGAACACGGCACGCGCCGGCAAGGTTTCAAGGATCAAGCGCTGAACCGCCGCGTCCAGCCCTGCCGATTTGTTGAGCACCAGCAATCCGGCGTTCTCAACGGCCGCCTGCTGCGTCAGCGGTAACGGTTTTCCGGCCGCGAGCGCTTGAGCGTCGAGGACGATCACGCTGGGCTGGATGGCCAGAACCCCCGCCCACGGCGCCTCCCGCAGTTGCTTCAACAGTTGAGCGGGATGGCCGAGGCCGGACGGCTCGATGAACAATCGGTCTGGCTGGGACTTGCGCAGTAACCGACCCAACCCAATCTGAAACGGCGCGCCGTTGACGCAGCACAGGCAACCGCCAGCCACCTCGCCAAGTGCGATACCATCTTGCGCCGTGCTGAGCAGTGCGGCATCCAGACCGATCTGGCCGAATTCGTTGATCAGAATGGCCCAGCGTTCATTTGCGGGTTTCTGCGCCAGCAGATGCTTTATCAGACTGGTCTTGCCTGCGCCCAAAGGGCCAGCAATCACATGAGTGGGGATGTTCTGCAGCATGTCCGGCCATTCTTGAACGCCGCTCCCGAAAAACGAGCGCAGACGGAGGTAATCAATGCGAGCAATCTGGCTGCCCGCGCGGCTGGCGTTGGTGTGGTGGACGATGACGTCGAGTCAGGCGTGGGCTGAATCCTGTGTCGTGCACAGTCAGGCCGAGCGGCTTGACGTGAAAGTCTGCCAGGAGAATCTCACTATCCCGCCTGATTTATTCCACGACGGCTTCTGCAAACCTCAGCTTAAGGGCCAGAAGACCGAAGTGACCTACGCCGAACAGTGTCCCACCGGGTCCTTTGGCCAGTGCAGCAACGCGCAAGTTGCCAATATGCCTTATCGGCAGAACATTCACTATTACGGCGTGGCCAGCGACGCAGCGTTCCTCAAGCCATTCTGCGAGCAGCAGAGCAAAGGCGTTTGGAAGGCGCAGTGAACACTCTGGCTCCGTCTCAACGATTCTGTGGGGGTGAGCTTGCTCACAAAGAGGCCTGTGCCTTGGCAGCCGCTTCATCGGATGTACGTCAGTCTTCGTCAGCCAGCGCACGCCCACAGGTCTACATCGCGTTACGCGGCCTCACCGTGCCAGTCACCGAACGGATCGTCCAGCTGAGCCCAAGTCTCAACGCCCGCTGCCATCTCGACATCCGTCAGCAGGCAGGCATCGAGATCAGCCGTCAGTCGCGTGAAGTCGATGTTCTGGCCGATGAACACCAGTTCCTGACGGCAATCCCCGGTCTGCGCTTGCCAATTGCGCAGGATGACCTGCGTGCTTTCCTCATCCTGCGGCCAATGTGCCTTGGGCACGAAACGCCACCAGCGGCCGGCAAATCCGTGACGCATCAGTCCGCCCGCCTGCGACCAACTGCCCGCATCCTGGTGTTTGTTCGCCAGCCAAAAGAAGCCCTTTGAGCGCAGCAGTTTGCCGTTGGTCCACGGCTGGTTGATGAAGTCGAAGAAACGCTGCGGATGAAACGGACGGCGCGCGCGATAGGCCGTCGAGGCGATGCCGTACTCGTCGGTTTCAGGCGTGTGTTCGCCGCGCAACTCCTGGAGCCAGCCGGGCGCTTGGGCCGCCCGCTCGAAGTCGAAACGGCCGGTATCGAGAATCTTGCCTAGCGGCACAGCACCCATCACCATCGGCAAAATCTCGGCCTGGCTGTTGAGGCTTTTGAGAATCGCCATCAGCTCCAGCCGGTCGCTGGTGCTGATCAGGTCAATTTTGCTGATCAAAATCACGTCCGCGAACTCGACCTGTTCAATCAGCAGATCGGTGATCGAACGCTCGTCGTCTTCGCCCATCGTTTCGCCACGGCTGTCCAGACCTTCCGCGGCTAGATAATCCTGCAGAAAATTCAGGCCATCGACCACGGTGACCATGGTGTCGAGTCGCGCGATATCGGCGAGACTCTGTCCAGACTCGTCGCGAAAGGTGAACGTCTCGGCGACAGGCATCGGCTCGGAGATGCCTGTGGATTCGATCAGCAGGTAATCGAAGCGCCCCTCATTGGCGAGGCGGCTGACTTCTTCCAGCAGGTCTTCGCGCAGGGTGCAGCAGATGCAGCCGTTACTCATCTCGACGAGTTTCTCTTCGGCGCGATTAAGGCTGACGTCACGCTGCACTTCGCTGCCGTCGATGTTGATTTCGCTCATGTCGTTGACGATGACAGCGACACGCAGGTCCTCACGGTTGCGCAGGACATGATTGAGCAGCGTGCTTTTACCGGCACCGAGAAAGCCGGACAAAACGGTAACGGGGAGGCGGTTCATGACGGTCTCATCAGGTAGCAGGATTCAAAGGTTATTTACGTTATAGTATAACAATACAAATCTGTTAACGCTTTTTACAAGGTCCACTCGATGATCAGGGTTCTCTGCGTTTCTGCCGGGTGTGTCGCTCTGCTACTGAGCACCCACGCATGGGCGGCACCACCGTCGCCAAAGCTGGATCAAGCGTTGTGCACGCGCAGTGCGACGCTATTAGCGTGCGTCGACGCCTACGACAATCAATACAGCGTGGCGATGAAGGGTACGACGATGTATCTGCGCGGGTATGAAAGCGTGGCCAATCGCACGTGGGCGCAAACCAACAGCCGTTATGGCGCGATGACGTTTTTCACGGGGCTGGCCTCGGATGGCGAGGCCTGGGTGGGATACATCCAGAAAGTCGGCTGGACGACAATCAGCCGAGTGTCCAGCTCCAGCGGCAGCCGGAGCAAGATCACCTGTGATCGCGTGATGGGCTGTCGTTAAACGACCGCCTGTTCCGCCGCCTTCTGTTCCTGCCGCCAGGCGATGAATGAGCCCGCTGGCGGGTTGGCTTCGAAATACTGCTTCATGCCCGAGAACAAACCGTCTGCCACCGCTTGCTGATGACGCGCTGTCACCAGACGCTGACTGTCCTGGCTGTTTGAGATGAAACCGGTCTCGACCAGAATCGATGGCACGTCCGGCGACTTCAGCACGGCAAATCCGGCCTGCTCTACGCGTTTCTGGTGAAGCGTCGTGACGCCTTCCAGACTACCCAACACCGTGTGGCCCAGCTGAAGGCTGGCCGCGATAGTCGCGTTCATCGACATGTCGAGAATGACGCCCGCCAGCATCGGGTCTTTGTCTTTCAGGTTCAGCAGGCTGTTGGCGCCAATGAGGTCCGCGCCGTTTTCACGCTGAGCCATGAAGCGCGCAGTTGCCGAACTCGCACCATTTTCCGATAGCGCGAACACCGATGCGCCAGAGGCCGTCAGCCTGGGCGCCGCATCGGCATGGACCGAAATGAACATGTCGGCATTGTGTTTACGGGCGAAATCGACGCGCTTGCGCAGCGGCACGAAGAAGTCGTCGTTACGCACCAAACGCACGTCGAAGCCTTTCTCGCGCTTCAACCGTTTGGCGAGCAACTGTGCGATCGACAACACCACGTCTTTCTCGCGCTCGCCTCTGGAACCCACAGCGCCTGGATCTTTTCCGCCGTGACCCGCATCAACCACCACCATGATGTCGCGCTTGGGATGCGCCTTATCCAGCACCGGCGCAGGCGGTTGCTTGGCCAACGCCCCAGGGGCCGCCGCCAGTTGCACGGGCACTTGAGGCTTCAGATCGTGGCCGAGATCAACCACCAACCGATTGCCCTGCGCGCCTTCCGGTCCGAGCAGAAAACTGTTGAGCTGCACTGGTGAAGCAAGGTCGAGCACGATACGCGTATCGCCCTGGCCGAAATGACCGGAACGAATCGCCTTGATCGGCGTGTTCTCCAAGGCCAATTCGGGAAAATTGCCTGCCAGCCGCGCGCCGCTCACGTCAATGATGATGCGTTCAGGGGCGCTCAACGTGAAGGTCTTGTACTGCACCGGGCCACTCAGATCGAAGACCAATCGCAGCTTGTTATCAGAACGCCAAAGTCGGGCATTTCGAATTTGCGCAGCATTGGCAGCGTTGACCGAAAAAGGAAGCGCGAAGGCGGCGCTGGCCAAAAGCATATTGAGCAGCATTTGACGTCGATGCATGACACGTTCCGAAAGAAAATGAGCATTGCAGCCCGGGTTGAAACGACACTCTTCGTAACAATATAACATGCCGCCCGTTGCGTGAAGATGAAGCTTATTTCAGAAACGGTGAGCTTTTTATGCCGTAAAACAATGGGTAACGGCCAAAAACTCATGTGAAACAACAAGATGTTCCACGTGGAACAGGATCGTTATTGAGAGAGGAAAAACGGAAACGCCCCGGCGGGCGGGACGTTCAGAAGGGTGGCTCGGCAATTTTCAGGTGCGGGGTTTGACGGTGCCGCAGTTCTGGCCAAGCCAGACTGCTTTGGTGTCCATACTGCCGTTTTGCTGCTGGCCCGTAGCGTTGAAGGACCCGATGACGTGTGTCGTGAACTGACGATCGCTCTGGAACTGGGCTGTACCTGTGCCCTGCGCACGAGGGCAGCTGAATTTGAATTTCCAGGTCGCGCCGTTGCGATCCGTGATTTGTTGCGTACAACCGGTCTTGGGATCAGTGAGCGGAATCTGCTCATTTTTAACCTGCTCAGGCGTCAGGCAGACCCGCACACCTTGACCTCCGAGGGTAATGCCTTGTTTTGCCAACATTTGTTCCATGGCGGCGCGCTGTTGCGGCGCCATCATTTGCAGCTGGGCAAGCATCACTTGCATGTCTGGCATTTGCTGACCGTCGACCTGCATGTTGCTCGACGTCAACTCCCACAAACCGGGCTGAAGCACTTGCGCTTGAGCGAAGGGCGCAGCCAGACAAACCATCAACGCCAATACGCGCTTTTTCATGAACCTGTTTCCTTTATGTGCACTAAAACCATTGAATACGGGAGCTGGGAGTCCAGGCATGGCCGCCAGACGATGACACTTAGACGACGAAACTGATAGCCAGTTGCAGCCACAATAAAATAGCGACAATCCCCATCTGCTGTGGTCTGTTAGACACCTATACGCGTCGAGCACAAGGTTGCGCATGGATTATCACAGCCCGTATTTCTTTGGCTATCTGCTGGGTTTCACTCACCTGCTTGGCATCGTAGCAGCGATTCATGCCTTGCTGACTGTGCGCACCGCACAAGGCTCAATTGCGTGGGCCATGCCGCTGATTTTTATCCCGTACATCACGATCATTCCCTATCTGGTGTTCGGCCGCAGCACATTCGACGCTTACATCAAAGCACGGCGCCAAGCCAACACTGAGATGCGCAATGCGATCGTCGATTTCAATTGGAAACCCTGGATTGAAGAGGCCGTCGCGGCGCGGCGCTCCGATGCCTATGAGTCTTTGCGCGCCATGCCCAAACTCGGGCGCATGCCCTGCCTCGCCAACAACGAGGTGAAACTGCTGATCAACGGCGACGCGACATTCACCGCCATTTTCGACGGGATTCGCGCGGCCAGGCGCGTGGTGTTCGTGCAGTTCTTTATCATTCATGACGACGGTTTGGGGCGTCGTCTGCAATCGCTGCTGCTTGAGAAAGCGGCCGAAGGGGTTGAGGTTTTCGTGCTGTACGACCGTATTGGCAGCCACTCCCTTCCGGCCAGCTACATCGAAAAGCTTCGGGCTGGCGGTGTGCAGATCAGAGCCTTCGCCACTCGCGGTGGATGGCTCAATCGCTTTCAGGTGAATTTCCGCAATCACCGCAAGATCGTCGTCGTCGACGGCGTAAAGGGCTTTGTCGGCGGGCATAACGTCGGCGACGAGTACATGGGACTCAAACCGCCGCTTGCGCCGTGGCGGGACACCCATGTGTCGGTTGTCGGCCCGGTCGTGGCGTGCTTGCAGGAGTCATTCGCCGAGGACTGGTTCTGGGCGACCCGCGAGCTGCCGCCGCTGATCCTGCCTGAAAGCTATCCCGAAGACGGCGTTCTCTGTCAGTTCCTTGCCACCGGCCCGGCCGATCCCCAGGAAACCTGCTCGCTGTTTTTCGTCGAAGCGATTCACGCCGCGACTGAGCGAGTGTGGATCACCACGCCTTATTTCATTCCCGATGAGGCCGTATCGGCAGCGCTGCGTCTGGCGGTGTTACGCGGCGTCGACGTACGTCTGCTGCTGCCGTCGCGGCCTGACCATTACACGGTGTATGCGGCGTCCAGTCTGTTCGCGTTCGAGGCCGTACGCGCGGGTGTCCGGATATTTCGCTACAAGCCGGGCTTTCTGCACCAGAAAGTGGTGCTGGTGGACAACGAGATTTCGGCGATCGGCAGCGCAAACCTGGATAACCGCTCGTTTCGTCTTAACTTCGAATTGATGCTGCTGACCGTGGACGAGGCCTTTGCGCGGGAAGTGGAGGCGATGCTGACCGAGGACTTCGCGCAGGCCCACGAGATTTCCATCGAAGAGAGCAAAGAGACCCACCATTTACAGCAACTGGGGATGCGTGTGGCGCGGTTGATTTCACCGATCTTGTGAAGGCATGGCAACACGTTGTGGGAGCCGGCTTGCTGGCGAAAGCGGTGTGTCAGTCAACCTTTGTGCGACTGAACTGATGCTTTCGCCAGCAAGCCGGCTCTCACAGGACCCCGTGGTGCTCTGTCAGCGCTTAAGCGTAAAGATCATCCCGCGTCAGGGGCAGGTCGTGGCTGCCGTCGGCAAACGGCTTCACTGCCAAAATCTGATGCAGATTGATCCACCCCTTAGAGAACCCATACGCGCAACCTGCCAGGTACAGCCTGAAAATCCGCAAGGCCTGCTCCGGCACCATCGCCGCCGCCACGTCGAGCTTCTCTTCCAGCCGTGCGCTCCAGTGGTCGAGAGTCTTGGCGTAGTGCAGACGCAGGCTTTCCACGTCCACCACCTCCAGCCCCGCTTCACTGATGAAGCCGCTGATCATCGCCAGATGCGGCAATTCGCCGTTTGGAAACACATAGCGGTCGATGAAGTCTCCTGCCCCGCGTCCAACGGGACGACCATCGGTATGCTTGGCAGTGATGCCGTGGTTCATCACCAGACCACCCTCCTTCACCGCGCCAAACAGGCACTTGGCGTACAGCTCAAGGTTGGCATGGCCAACATGTTCGAACATGCCGACACTGACGATCTTGTCGAAACGGCCATCTTGCGGCAGGTCGCGATAATCGAGCAGTTGCAGCTCGACTCGATCCTGCAGTCCCTCTGCCTTTACCCGCTCCCGCGCCAGCGTCAGTTGCTCGCGACTCAGCGTGATGCCGAACACCTTCACGCCGTACTCTCGGGCCGCGAAGCGGGCCAACCCGCCCCAACCGCAACCCACGTCGAGCAGGTATTCGCCCGGCTTCAGGCGCAGTTTCCGACACAGGTGATGGAATTTGTCCTGCTGCGCTTGCTCCAGCGTCTCGGCGCCGGTCTTGAAGTACGCACAGGAATAGACCATCTCCTTGTCCAGCCACAGCCGGTAGAAGTCGTTGGAAAGGTCGTAGTGATAGGAGATCGACTTGGCGTCGGTTTCCTTGTCGTGCTCGGTGCGCACCGGCACAACATCGTCATCCTCGTCCACGAGCGCTGCCGTCAACTCGTCGCAAACACGCATGACTTCGCTGATCGAACCTTCGAGCTCCAGACGCCCCTCAACGAAGGCGCTGCCCAGCAGGTCAAGGCTAGGGTGGGTGAAATCGGACACCAGCGAGGGATCCTTGACGACAATCGTGACGCTGGGGTCAGCCCCCAACTCGACTTCATTGCCATCCCAGAGCTTGAGTCGCAGTGGTAAGTGAAGCTTCTGTAACGCCGGTGGAAGTTGCGCGAGCATTGAAAACACCCCCTGATCCAGAAACACGGAAAAGGGTAGTCCAAAACCGGCTCCAGAGTAGGAACCGTCAGGCTATCGGCTTTTATGACGTACTGCGAAGAACCTACTGCCGGGTCAATCTATGCCCAAGGTTATGAGCCAATGTGAAGCCTGCATTGGAGCACCCTCTTCTTGAATGACAGGTAATTTGTAACAGACTGATTCAAAGCTCAAGCGAATTTTTATACTTAATGCAGACGTCTACATCGGCGCTCTCAGAGAGGGCGCCGAATCAATGGCTTACGAAGTCGTGTGAAATTTCGCGATGGGCTCGTGGAAACGCAACAGGCGGCCCGCATTGCCCAGTACCAAAAGAGTGCTGAGATTGTGCAACACGGCGGCGATCATCGCTCCCGCCGTACCGAGAATGCCGAAGGCTGCGAGCGCGACAATCGCCAGCGTCCAGCCGAGCCCGATAATCACGTTCACCTGCAAGGTGGACCTGCACTGACGACTCAGTCGCACACACGTCCCCAGACGGCGCAGATCGCTGCCGATCAACACAATGTCAGCGGACGCCAGCGCGATATCTGCTCCGCCCGCCCCCATCGCCACGCCGACCACCCCGGCTTTCAAGGCCAACGAATCGTTGATGCCATCGCCCACGACCATGGGTCTGAAGCCGCGCTCGATCTCGCCCATCACCCGATTGAGCTTGTCCTCCGGCAAGGCCTGCGCATGAATATCGCCGATGCCGACCTCGGCACCGACGCTGTCAGCCACGCTTTGGCGGTCGCCGGTCAACAGCAGCTGGCGCCCCATCCCCAGCTCACGCAGTTCGCTCAGCGCCAGCCGCGCCTCCGGCTTGAGGCTGTCGGCCAACAGCAGCCAGGCGAGGAACACGCCATCGACCGCCAGTCCGGCAATCGGACCGTCGTGATTAGGCACGGGCGAGGTCTGGATCCCCAATTGCGCGAACAACTCCGGGCGCCCCATCGCCGCTTCGCCCTTCGCTGTTTGTGCGAGGACACCCAAACCTTGGCGTTCGCGAATGTCCTCAAGGGCCAGCAACTGATCCTTTTCCACAAGCCCGGCCAGTGCACGACTGACCGGGTGGCTGCTGGCCGAACCGAGGCTGGCCGCCAGGGTGACCAGGTCATCAGGCGCCCCCTCCTCGGCCTGTACCGATTGCAGGCGAAGGCTGCCGTAGGTCAGGGTGCCAGTCTTGTCGACCACCAGCGACGTGAGGTCGGCGAGTTCTTCGAGGAACGCTGAGCTGCGAATCAGGATGCCGTGCCGCGCTGCGACCGCGATTCCTGCGATGGCCGTGGCCGGCGCCGACAACACCAGCGCACAAGGGCAGGCCGCCACCAGCACAGCGAGCATGGCCTGCGCGTTGTTGGTGATGAACCAGGTGACCGCCGCGATCAGCAACACCAGGACCAAGTAGCTGCCCGCGTAGCGTTCCAGCAATCGCGTGATCGGCGGCTTCGAGCGTTCGGCGTTTTGCATCAGGGCGATGACTTTGCCCAGCGTCGACTCGTCACCGATGCGCGTCACTTCGATGCGTAGCAGGCCGTCGAGGTTGATCGCGCCGCCGAACACTTCCACGCCCGCGCGCGCTTCGAGAGGCACTGATTCTCCCGTGATCGGCGCGGTGTCGAGGCTGGCTTGGCCAGAGATCACCAGACCATCGGCCGGCACGCGATCACCAGCCCGCACTTCCACCCGATCCCCGGCGACCAGAGAGCCGTTGTCCACTTCGCGAATCGTGCCGTCCGCCCCGATCAGCCGCGCATGGCTGCGGGTCAGCTTGCCGAGAGCCTGGATCGCCTCTTGCGAGCCGATGACGCTGCGCTCTTCCAGCACGTGGCCGAAGATCATGATGATCGGCAGCAATGCTGCGGTCATCAGGTCGCCCGTGGCCCAGGCGCCGAGCATCGCCAGGGCGATCAGTTGATCGGTGATCCCGTGCAGACTTGGGTAACGCAGGCTGTGCCAGCCTGCGCTGACCACGGGAATCGCCACCAGCAGCGAGGCGGCGCCCAACAGCAATTGACTGACGCCGACCTGCTCTGGGGCGAAGAATCGCCAGACCAGCCCCAGTGCCAACAGGCCCAACGCGAGCATCGCCAAGGTCAATTGCCGGGCGGCGCTGCGCTGCTCGGTACCGGTCAGCATGCTGCCGGGGGCAGGCGCATCGGCGTGGTGATGATCCTGGGTATGGGTGTGTGCGGCTTCGCCACTCATTTGTCGGCTCCCTGAATGATCAGGCGTGAATCGTCATGGGGATCGACCGTCGTCACGGAACCGGCCTGCTTGAGAATGCCCGGCACACGCTCGCGGTAAAGCCGCAGCAGCAGACCGGGGTCGCTCTTGTTCTGGATAGACTGCGCCAGACCGGTGACGGCAGCGGTGTCGGTCTGCGCCTTGGCCAGTCGCTCGGACGCCTGGGCATGGGCGACCTGCAAAGTGCGATCGGCCTGCTGGTTAGCGGTCTGGTTTTGCTTTTCGGCATCGGTGCGGGCATTGGCAACGGCCTGATCGGCTTGCTGGCTGGCAGTCAACACCGCGTTGAATGCGTTGACGGCAGCCGGCGGCAGGCTGGACTGCACGTCCACCCGCACCACTTCGATGCCCAAGCCAACACCCGTCGCGGTCAAGTCTTCGAGGCGCGTGTTGATGCCTTGCACCAGATCGCTCCGCAGACGCTCGCGGCGCTCGGCGGCCTGGCTGTCAGCGCCCACCAACTCGGGACGCGCCACCAGAATCGTGTCCAGATCCCGCGCCGCCGTCAGGCTGACGGCGCTGCGATTGACCAGACGATCCAGCGCAGGCAGCACATGTTCGCCCTGTAACACGAATTCGCGCGGGTCAGTGACCTTGTAGTACGCCGTCACATCCAGCTGTACGACACCAGCATCACCCGTCAGCAGGTAGCCCGAACCGGCCAGCGCGTCACTCATCGGTGTCGCGAAGCTGGTGACCTTGTCGGCGGCCTGAGCCGTCGCGGAGCGCAGCAGTGTTTCCACATGACGTTCAATCACACGATCCGCCGACGGTAGCAGCACCACTTGCTCGAACGGCTGGGGCCAAGCGAGCAACAGACCAGCATTCTGCACGCGATCCAGTTCGCCGAAACGGAACACCACGGCGCGATTTTGCGGGTCGATCTGGCGCACGTTGGAAATTGCCCAACCCAGTGCCGCGAGCAACGTCACGACGTACAAACCCATGAACGCCAATCGGCTCGCTTGCAGCCAAGGGCTGTTCACCACCGGACGCTCGATCGGGGTCGAGTCCTGCTCACTCATGGCTGCGTTCCAGCCTTGCCGTCCTGCTTTCCATCCAGGCTCGGCGGCCCATCCACTAACACGCGGAACGGCGCGGCGTCGGTGCGCAGGATCAGCTTGGTGGTCGGGCCGACGACGGTCCCGAGGGTGTCCAGCGAGCGCAGCAGGTTGTACAGCTGCGGCGAACTGGCGTAGGCGCGGCCATAGATCAGCGCGGCTTCGACGCGGGATTGGGCTTCGATGTCGGCGGCTTTAACCGTCGCGTCCGCTTCGACGATGCGCGCGTCGCGTTCTGCCGCCGAGCGAATCTGCGCCGCCTCGCGTTTGCCAATGGCCGTGCGTTCGGTGGCGATGGTTTCACGTTCGGCGCGCATCCGATCAACGGTCGCGTTGAGCGTCACCGAAGGCAGTGTCAGACGCTCCACGCCCACTTGCAGGACGCGTACGCCATAGGTTGTCAGCAATTGCTTGTCGATCTGCTGGCGCAGCTGGTTTTCGAAATCGCCGATGCGCACTTGATTGGCATCGGTGTTGATCAGGCTCGACAGGTCGAAGCTCGCCGCGGTGGTTTCCAGCGCGGAGCCGACGAAGGTGCGGATCTGCCGCGCTGCTTCGTCCGGCTCGTTCTGCACAGCGCGCATGAAGCGCTTGACGTTGTCCGGGTCGCCTTGCACCTGCCAGGCGACATAGGCCTGCACAATGATGCGCAAGCCGTCGCGGGTGCCCACATCCTGCAAGCCGCTGGACGTGGTACGCAGACGCAGGTCCACCGGAATGGCCGCTTCGAACGGCGCGGGCCAGCGCCAGCTCAGGCCAGGTTCGAGCAGCACCCGGGCCGGGTTACCGAAACGGGTGACGACCGTCGCTTCGCCGGAGCGCACTTGCACCAGGCTCGCGGCCGCCACGGCAAACGCGATCAGCACCGCCGCCAGCGCGGCACGGCGCCAAGGAAAGCCCACCGGCCCCGACGCTTCGCCGTGGTGATGATGACCATGATGATGCCCATGGCCGTGACCGCCGTGGTCGTGATGATCGTGGGAATGAAACAGACTCAAGGGACGACTCCTTATTCAGCCATTGGCTGTTCAGCCGACTTTGGCGACGCCGCAGGGTCGACCGGGAGAGTGAAAGAACGCAGATCGATAGTGGGTGCGCTGCTGCCGCCCAGTCGATGATCCAGAACCAGCAATTTGGCGTGGGTCATGCCCAGTGTCAGTTGGCTCAGGTACTGCTCCAGCAAAAACGCCTGACCGGCCTTGGTATAGCCTTGTTGTTCGGCGCTGAAACGCAGGTCCGCGCTTTGGGCAGTCGCCATGACTTCGCGGGACGTGGCGGCGGCTTGATCGTGCGCCACGCTGGCGTGCAACTGCGCCAGGTTGGCTTGATCGGCGGCAGCGCCGCGTTCGCGGGAGATGAGCGCCTGAGCGCTGATCTGCGCGGCCTGAACGGCGTGATACGCGTTGGCAGCACCGGCCGGTGGGTGAATCGATTCGACGACCGTCGCAAGGATTTCCACGCCGCTGTCGAGTTTCTTCAGGTCCCGCGCCACGGCTGTGCCAATGTCGGCGGCCAGATCGGTGCGCTGTTCGCCGAGCAATTCATCGAGGGTCCGCGAGGCGAAATCATGCACCAGCACGCGGCTGGCGGTGCTGCGAATCAGGCTTGGAATGTCGGCGCTGTTGTAGGTCGCGGCCATAGCGGCCTGGTCGTCGAGACCGATGCGGTAGACGAAGCGCACGTCCATGTTGACGATCTGGAAGCTCTGCTTGTCGCCCGAACCGCTGGCAATCACCTGGGATTTGTCGTTGATGTGGGTCGCGTCCCACAGTCGGTTGGCCACGGCAGGCGGCGGGCCTTCTGCTGGATCGCGGGTCTGTTCCGCGTCTTTGTTTTTGGCGTTGGCGCCCTCGGAAACGCTGGTCGCCAACTCATGGACGACGCCATTTTCCACCGGCAACACGGTCCCGAACGGCCACGGCAACCCCGCGTGCAGACCCGGCCCCATGACTTCGACCGGTTTGCCGAAGCGCTCGTATATGCCGCGGCCCTGCATAGGAATCTCGTGCACGCCACTCAATGCCCAGCCCAAGGCGACGATCACCGCCAAAACCGGAAAGAAGGCCCGGCGCATGTAGGTAAACGCCCAGATCTGCCGCAGGTCGATGCCGAAGCGGTTGTGCAATTCGTTCTGCAGCGCAGTCAGCGGCCGCGGCGGCCAGCGCAGGAGACCGGCAGCAAACCTGCTGGCGACCAGACGCGGCTCAAGACGCTCGTTGCGCGGGCTGAAGACCGACAGCAATGCACGGATCAACAATTCCACCGCGACCAGCCCCGGCAACAGCCCGATCAACACCGCCAGACGCGCAGGCCAGACCCGCTCGACAGACGAGAAGAACAGACAGAGCGCTGCGATCAGCAATGTGCCGATGGCCATGCGTGCGATCTGCGCCAATTGTTCGGCCTCGGGCCAGGACGCCTCGGACTCGTTGCTGAACTGACGCTCCAGCACCAACAGACCAAAGCCGATGAGCATCAACACACCGCCCACCACGCTGCCGGTCAGGCCAACGTGGGTGCCGACGAGGCCAAGGTTCCAGATCATCGAAATGGCAATCAGCGCCAGCAAGGACCAGCCCGCGAGCCAGAACACCGGCGCGCCGATCTGACCGACCATCGAGGTGCCTGCCCCGCCGATGCGACCGAGCAAACGGTCGTACCAGCCCTGCTCGTCGGCAACAACGTCTTCGTCGGTCACCACCGCCACTTCGTCCGGCGCGATGACACGGGCACGCCACAAGGCCACCACCTGCGCCGACTGCATGGCCGACGCCAGCACCAACAAGCTCGCGGCGCTGTTGGTCAGCACGGCGGTCCATAGGGAATTGGGGGAAAACAGGTCAACGAACAGCGAAAGCACCAGGCCGATCACGCCTATTGCGCCCAGCACGTAGGTCAGTCGCGACAGGCGCCGAGCGTGGAAACTCGCGCGCTGAAACCGTGGCAGACTTGCAGGCGTTGCACCTTCAACATCCAGATCAACCCGCATCGACACTCCACACCTTACTGAATGCTGTAGTCATTACCTTTGCCTGTCCACGTCGTGGGATACGCATCCCGAAACACCGTTTAACGGGGCGTTACGATATAACAGAAGTCGTGAAATTTTTGTCCGATCACAACGCTCGTGCATGAGGAATTATTCACTCAGACAGCCAGTTGACAGGTTAGCGGCCAATGGTGATATCGGGAGCGCCTCTCTGTATAAGCATATTTGCCCTCACATGCGGCTTTCTGAATCAGCCTGATGAGCACGGTGCTCCAGCGGACACACAGGATTTACGGTGTCAGGGTGATCTCAAACATGCACTATGCTCCCCCAAAGTTATCCACAGGGGAGCGGCCCGCGATCATGCTGACCACACTCAAAAGTTCGCTGCTTAAAATTCTGCACCCAGGGGCGAAGGTTCTGTTCGATGACGGCGTGCGCGCCATTCATGTAACGTCCTGCGCGGGGTTGATCTCAGTGGCGGTCGGGGTCCTTGTGGCCGCGTTCGCTGCGTACCCGCCGATCTTCCTGCTGATCCCGATCTGGATGCTGGTGCGCATGCTGTTCAACGCAATCGAAGCGTTACTGGTGACTGAATTCGGGCAGCATTCAAAACTCGGCACGTGTGCAAACGAACTGAGCCGTGTGGTGGCCGAAACCGCTCTATTCCTGCCGTTTGCAGTGATCCCGAAAGTGAGTGTGCTGTTGGTGTTGAGCGTTACGCTGCTGGCCGTTCTGAGTGAGTTTGCAGGTTTACTGGGGCCTCTGATCAACGCCTCTCGCCACCGAGACGGTCCTATGGGAAGTCATGCACGGATGCTCTGTTTTGGCGTTTTCGGAATAGCGATCGCCTCGGAACACGTCCTCACCGCGCCGATCAACATCACCCTCGCCCTCATCGTCATTCTGCTGTTGGTGACCATCGTCAGGCGCATTCGTGGTGCCGTGGCGGAGGTCACGAAACCGGCGGTCCCGACCCCTGTCACCATTTAGGCACAAGAGTAGGCGAAGTGTTTCAACAGGTTTACACACAGATCTTCAACAGCTTATCCACAGCCCTTTTGCGGTTGTCGGGCTTATAGGTAGATACGCTGTGATGAAGACCGCAGAGGATCTACGGACAAATACCATTCAGGTCTTGTAAAAGCCCTGGCTTGACCTCAACTGCTTCATAAGCAGATATTACGAGCATAATTTTTACGCAGGTCGGTCTCTCGGGACATTCGCGAAGAGCGGTCTACGCTTGCTTGCACTGTCATTTCTTCATTCAGGAGTACGCTCATGAGTCAGTACGACGTTGTCATTATTGGCGGCGGCCCAGGCGGCTACAACGCGGCCATCCACGCCGGACAGAAAGGTTTGAAAGTCGCCTGCATCGAAGGCCGTGAGACATTGGGCGGCACTTGCCTGAACGTAGGATGCATCCCATCCAAGTCGCTGCTACATGCCTCCGAGCTGTACGAAGCAGCAACGGGCGATGAGTTCAAGAAACTGGGCATCGAAGTCACGCCAACCCTGAATCTGGCACAGATGATGGCGCAGAAGGTCGAGAGCGTGACGGGACTGACCAAAGGCATCGAGTTTCTGTTTCGCAAATACAAAGCCGAATGGATCAAGGGCTGGGGGCGTCTGGCGGGACCGGGCAAAGTGATCGTCACCGCAGCCGATGGCACGGAAACCGAGCTGACCGCCAAGGACATCATCATCGCGACGGGTTCCGAACCGACGCCGTTGCCAGGCGTGACCATCGACAACAAACGCATCCTTGACTCGACCGGCGCGCTGTCCCTGAGCGAGGTGCCCAAGCATCTGGTGGTCATCGGCGCGGGCGTAATCGGCCTCGAACTGGGCTCGGTCTGGCGTCGTCTGGGGGCCAAGGTCACGGTCGTCGAATTCCTCGATCATGTGGCCCATGGTTCGGATCTGGAAACCGGCAAAACGCTGCACCGTTCGCTGTCGCGTCAGGGCATGAATTTCAAACTCAGTTCCAAAGTGACTTCCGCCGTCGCCAGTGACACGGGTGTGAGCCTGACGGTGGAACCTGCGACGGGCGGCGAGGCCGAGGTGATCGAAGCGGATTACGTGCTGGTGTCCATCGGCCGACGTCCCGTGACGAAAGGCCTTGGGTTGGAAACCGTCGGGTTGGAAGTCGATAAGCGCGGCGTGTTGGCCAACAAGGGCCATCGCACGTCGGTGGACGGTATTTGGGTGATTGGCGACGTGACCTCAGGTCCGATGCTGGCGCACAAAGCTGAGGACGAGGCTGGTGTCTGCGTCGAGCGCATCGTTGGCAAGAAAGGCGAGCTGAATTACAACCTGATTCCCAACGTGATTTACACCTGGCCGGAATTGGCCAGCGTCGGTAAAACCGAGGAACAGCTCAAGGAGGAAGGCCGCGCCTACAAAGTGGGCAAATTCCCGTTCAGCGCCAACAGCCGGGCCAAGGTCAATCACGAGGGCGATGGCTTCGCCAAGGTGCTGGCAGATGAGAAGACTGACGAGATTCTTGGCGTGCATTTGGTAGGCCCGAGCGTCAGCGAGATGATTGCCGAGTATTGCGTGGCGATGGAGTTTGCCGCGTCGGCGGAAGATATCGCGCTGACCTGTCATCCCCATCCGACGCGTTCCGAGGCACTGCGCCAGGCTGCGATGGGCGTGGGTGGGCATACGACGCAGGCGTAAGCCAAAACAGCGTGGACTTTGTAGGAGTGTGGCGTTTATCCAGAAGTCGTGATCACCTGACGTTTGGACACTACCAGCAACACTGCGAAGGCTCACAGGTAGTCCTCTGACACGATTTTTTGTCTTTTTGCGAACAAGATGCCGAGATTGTTATCTGTTTGTTGGTAATTTGCGTTCGGCAAGGATTGGGAAAGCGCACTTCTTGTGCAGGAAGGCACAGCATTTCTTCAGAGGCTTCACCTTATGAATCGCAGGAATCTACTGAAAGCTTCCATGGCGCTGGCAGCCTATAGCGCGCTGCCAGCCACGGGTCTTTATGCAGCACGTGCCCTGGCGGCGGCAGCAGATGGCGACATCGAACATTTCGACTTCAACACCTTGCAAGACCTCGCCAAACAAATGGCCGGCAAAGCCTACGTCAGCACCAAGCAAAACCTGCCGCCGACGCTGGCGAACATGACGCCTCAGCAGTTCAATGCCATTAAATACGACGCTGGCCATTCCCTCTGGAATGACGTCAAAGGCCAGCTGGACGTGCACTTCTTCCACGTTGGTGCGGGCTTCAAGACACCGGTACGCATGTACAGCGTGGACCCGGCGAGCAACGAAGCACGTGAGGTGCATTTCCGCCCGGAGCTATTCAACTACGAAGCCAGCCGCATCGATAAGACCCAACTCAAGGGCGATCTGGGTTTCGCAGGCTTCAAGCTGTTCAAGGCCCCTGAAATCGCGATCAACGACATTTTGTCGTTCCTCGGTGCCAGCTATTTCCGCGCCATCGACAGCAACAAGCAGTACGGTCTGTCTGCGCGAGGTCTGGCCATCGACACCTACGCCCACAAGCCGGAAGAATTTCCGGACTTCACCAAGTTCTGGTTCGAGAAGCCGACCAAGGACGCCACCCGCTTCGTTGTCTACGCGCTGCTGGATTCGCCGAGCGCAACCGGCGCCTACAAATTCGATATCGATTGTCAGGCCGACCGCGTGGTCATGGACATCGATGCGCACATCAACGCCCGCGCCGACATCGAGCAGATGGGCATTGCGACCATGACCAGCATGTTCAGCTGTGGCACCCACGAGCGCCGCATGTGCGACACCATTCACCCGGAAATTCATGATTCGGACCGCCTGTCCATGTGGCGCGGCAATGGCGAGTGGATCTGCCGCCCGCTGAACAACCCGGCGAAGCTCCAGTTCAATGCCTTCGCCGACAAAGACCCGAAGGGTTTTGGCCTGGTGCAGACCGATCACGAGTTCAAGACCTATCAGGACACGGTCGACTGGTACCACCGCCGCCCGAGCCTGTGGGTCGAGCCCACAACGGCATGGGGCGAGGGGTCCATCGATCTGTTGGAGCTGCCGACCACGGGCGAAACGCTGGATAACATCGTCGCCTTCTGGAACCCGAAGGTGCCTATCAAGGCCGGCATGTCGATGAACTATGGCTACAAGTTGTATTGGAGCCCACTGCCGCCGGTGGGTACGCCGCTGGCTCAGGTTCATGCAACTCGATCAGGCATGGGCGGTTTTATCGAAGGCTGGGCCCCCGGCGAGCATTACCCCGACGTGTGGGCACGCCGCTTCGCAGTGGACTTCAATGGCGGCGGCATCGACCGGCTGCCGGAAGGCTCGGCCATCGAACCGGTGGTCACGGTCTCCAATGGCAAGGTTCAGGACTTCAACGTGCTGGTGTTGCCGGATATCAAAGGCTTCCGCGTCAGCTTCGACTGGTACCCGACCAGCGATTCGGTCGAGCCGGTGGAGATGCGCATGTTCATCAAGACCGGCGACCGGACATTAAGCGAGACGTGGCTGTACCAGTATTACCCGCCTGCGCCAGACAAGCGTAAATACACCTGATTCCAGCCCAAGTTTCGATCCACGAGTCTCCGGGGCCGAGTCAGGCTCGCGCTTTTCGGCACCGGTACCCATGCCCTGCAAAGTGCGTGAAACCGACTGACCTGTAACGAAAATGAGTCATAGGCACGCCGCCTTTGGCTCATTTTTTTCCTCTGTTTATTAGCGTCAATTTTTACACGCTCAATTATTTCAAAGACTTACAAAACACGATTTTGAAGGTCCTTGATATCTGTCCGAATTTTTGACTATTTCATTGACAGCCCTCCCATCTGACGCTGATATATCCCCTGTCACGCCAGTTTGAGGGGGGCCTGGTCGCGCATTCGCTCCCATTTGGCTCTCTACATATTGCGACTTTTCGTGTTCATCGACGGCGCATGCCAACGTCGGTGGGCGGTAGCGTATTCACGACGCTTGCCACGTTTGTCAGTCATTTCATTTCGATCCCGCGCTCCCGAGGGGCTGTTCCCATGATGTCGCCTACGCCCGTTTACGTTGAAAAGCCGTCGATCATGTCCTTCGACAAATCGACGGCCATCGTGCTGGTCGCGATCAGCCTGATTCTGGTCGAAACCTTTTCCGGCGCCCTGCGCTTCTACCTCGACAAAGCAGGCATCTCGGTGCTGCTCTATGCGCCGAAAGTGGCGTGCCTGCTGTTCTTCGCCCTGGAACTGGGCCGGTTCAAGGCCGGCCCAGCGGTGTGGCTGAGCTTCGTCGCGTTACTGCTGTCGTCTGCATGGGCTGTGCTCAATGGCGCGGGCGCAGGCAATTTCGCCTTTGCCTTGTATGGCATCAGTCCGTTGTTGTTCGGGCTGGCGTGTGGTGACCAGATCATGAAGCACAAACGCCTGTTCATGTGGGCCGTGGCCTTTGCATTGGGCGCGTCGCTGGCCGGCGTTGCGCTGGACAAGTACACCGACCTCCCGTGGAAGGGCTACAGCTACAGCATCGGCGGAACCGAACTCAGCGCCAACACGACCTGGGCTTCCGAAGACGCCGACCGGCCTGCCGGGTTTGCACGAATTTCCAGCGCACTGGCGATCATCATCTCTATTTTCAGCCTGTACCTGATGACCACCGTGCGTTCGAAGATGCTGGCGGTCGCGATCTGCGGCGCCGGGCTGGCCGGGGTCATCCTCACCACCAGTAAGGCGCCGGTGCTGGCATTCGCAGGGGCTGTCGGCCTGCTGCTGATCACGCGTTTTCGCTGGACCACCCGTGGCGCCATCGTGGTCGCTGTGCTGCTTGGCATGGCGTTGCCGTTCGTGGCGATGATGTACGACTTCGACCCCAACCAGATCTCGACCGGCAGTTCGCTGTCTTCGATCTACGACCGGCTGATCAACACCTGGCCGAACGTGATCCGCGAACTGGCGGGCGAAGACCGCGCCTACACCGGTGCCGGATTCGGCCTGGTGGGCAGCTCGGTAGCCGCGTTTCCGGTGGTCGGCGCAGACCTGTTCATGGTGTCGGACAGCACCGTGGTCTACCTCTGGGCCGCCTTCGGTGTGGCGGGATTGTTTCTCTACGCGCTGCACATTCCGCTGTTCTTCACCCTGGCCGACCTGACCTCGCGCTATGGCCGGGCAATGCTCGCCACCAGCTTTTGCATCTGCATCGTCAGTTGGACGACCGACACCCTGGAGGTGACGCTGGCGAACCTCTTCCTCGGCATGGCGATCGGGCATGCACTGGCGGCGAGGTCGCAAGTGAAAGCAGCCGCCCCAAAGCCGATTGAAGCAACCTCCTGGAACGGCCTGCCGGGCCTTAGCTGAACCTACAAGGAATGCGTGCGCATGAGCCTGTCGAGTATTGGCCGCCGAGGCCTGTTGTTGCTGTCGTGTCTCACGGTTACCCATGTTCTGGCCGCCGACCCGTTCATCGTCGGCGTCGCCACCCATTCGATGAACAACACCAACCAGCCGTTGCGCAGTCTGGAGTTGGCCAGTGCTGCGGGCATCACGTCGGTGCGTGACGACGGGTTCTGGTCCACGGCCGAGCCTGCGCCCAATCAATTGCAGATCATCCCGCCCTGGCGGGCGTGGCTGGCCAAGGCCAACGCGCTGAATCAGGCACCGATGGTCATCCTGGGCTATGGCACATCCTTTAACGGCAATGCCAAACCACGCACGCCCGAAGTAAAGATTCCCTACCTGAAATACGTCGATTACCTCACTCGCCAATTAGGCAATCCAGTGAAGTACTACGAAGTCTGGAACGAGTGGGACATAGATGGCCCACGTGACCCGCGGCTTAGCCAGGACTACGTCGCCCTTGTGAAGGAAGCGGCGCCGATCATCCGCAGAAACAACCCACAGGCCAAAGTGTTGGCGGGTGCTGTGACGACAGCAGGCATCAAAGGCGGCTTCGTTGATCGCCTGATCGCCGCCGGGGTGTTGGATTATGCTGATGGCATCTCGCTTCACCCCTATGTGCACTGCGAGGGAAACGATCGTAATACGCCGGAGAGCTGGATCAACTGGATGCGCGATCTGGACCGTCGATTCACCGCCCTGGCGCACAAGCCCGTCCCGCTGTACCTGACCGAAATGAGCTGGCCGAGTCATGAAGGCCGGTGCGGCATCGACGCCGCGCATCAGGCCGCGTATCTGGCCCGCGCCTGGTTCCTGGCGCGAACAGTGCCCTCCATCAAAGGCATCTGGTGGTACGACCTGATCGATGACGGCAGTAAACGCGACGATCAGGAACATAACTTCGGCCTGCTCACAGTAGACCTGAGCGCCAAACCTGCCTACTCGGTGATGAAGGCGATCAGCCCATACCTACAAGATTTCGAATACGACCCTGCCGCCAGCCTGCAAGCCGACGGCGTCTACAAACTGGCGTTCAGCGATGGCCACGAAAAGATCGTCGTCGCGTGGGCCACAGGCCGTCCTCGGGAAGATCAAATCAGTGCTCAGGCCATGAACAACGCGTCAGTGCGTGTGCTCGATACGCAGGCTGCGAACAGGGGAATGGTAAACAGCGAGCAACGTTGGAGCTGTAACGGCGAGCGCTGCACTGCACCTGTCAGCCTGACTGAGTATCCAAAAATCATCCGGCTGAGCCCCGGCGCCTGAATCTCTTGCCCGTCCACAGCCCGCCTGACCCCGTCAGCGCGGGCTTTTTTATGAGTTTTCGTGAAACAGCTGGCCAGGCTTGAATCAGGCAAACGGCATCCCAGGCGGCTTGGGGGAATTGCAAAGCATCTGCCGGGTGTTATTTGCCAGGAACGGCTGCGCGACGTGCAGCGAACAGGCGATCCAGATTCAGACGCTCAGCGTCGAACACGTATAATGCCGCCCCGCAAAACGAGAAACCCCGCCAAAAAGGCGGGGTTCCGTTTACTTCGTCTGTCCTCGGGGGGAGGTGCTTGCACCCGCGTTTCCCGTGGCTAGTGAGCGAAACTATATGGATATAGGTCTTTTCAGTCAATGCCGATAACGTGCGCGGTAAAATCCGCCTTATCTCCCGCCAGAATGGCCACTTACGAAGCCAACGCAATAGCTAAAGGGTATGAACCCGCCGCTGCGCTCAAGCTCTATGCGTGGAATGCTCGAATAAGTGGCGCGCTGCTCGTGCCATTGCACATTTGCGAAGTGGTCATCAGAAACGCCGTCGCAGAAGCGCTGGGTGCAATGCACGGCTCGCAATGGCCGTGGAACCCAGGCTTCGAACGCAGTCTTCCACGCCAAGGTGGACCAGGGTATGACGCCATCAGCGATCTTCAAATGGTGCGCAAAAAAGTTGCAACGACGGGGCAGGTCATTGCTGAGCTCAAGTTTGTGTTTTGGGAAAAAATGTTCACCCGTAGGCACGACAATCGTCTCTGGAACGTACATCTACGAAGAGTGATGCCGAATCTGAATGCCTCTGAAACTGTCGCTGAACACAGGCAACGAATCTATGAAGACCTGAACAAAGTCAGGCTGCTCAGGAATCGAATAGCGCATCACGAACCCATTTTTGCGCGGAATCTGAATGAGGACCTCAAGCTCATTCAGGGCCTGGTAGCAGGGCGCTGCAGGGCATCAGCCGATTGGTTACTGATTGAGCAGCAAGTCACTGAAATGCTGAAGGGCAAGCCATTTTGACTTGCTGACGCTGACAACAATTCGAGCTTCAGCAGTTTTTTGCATCTTGAAGGTCGGCAACTGCCAGCGTTGACATCGACTCGTGACCACATGCGGGCCAGATGTGTGTGCCTATGTGGGTATATACGACATTACGCAGTAACACTCAGCCCTATCATTTCCCGCGCGATGCGATCTGCATCTACAAAGGCCCGTGAATAACTGCCGGATGACGGCACGTAATGGTTGTAATACGTGGCGCCTTCAACGATAGGGCCTGTTATCCACAGATTGGGCTGAGCTTTACCCTGACTATCCACCTGAACGCCCCCTCCGAATTTATCCAAACTGTGGATAATTCCACTGTCGCGCAGCTGGCGAATAATCACCGGGGGGGTGGTGCTTCGACTGTTGCTGCCGTAAGCGCGCACCCAAATGCCGAACGTGAGCCGTTCGCCTTCAGGGAGATTGACAGAGACGGCGCCAGTTCTGACGTCGTGAATCACGTTGGCCCCGTTTAACCATCGAACGATGCCTGCCTCTGCGAGCGCGAGGAGTTCGTAATGACGCTCTTTCTGCGGGCCAGCGACCAAGCGATTGACTAGCGGCGCGTAGTGGTCAAAGAAGACTGAGTGGGAGCTAGGGGTCAATCCTCCGTTATCCACAACCCGCCGAAGTTGCTCACGGCAGCTTCTCCAGACCTCAAAAGCCGCTTTTATGGGGCTGTTATCCAGCCCGAGCGCACTCTCCCGTAGATCTTCCTGGATGAATGCTTTCACCCACAGCTCATAATTATCCACAGATGGTTTTAGGCTGCAGGGCTTGTACGCACGCTCGTCCAACAACGGTACCCGGAAACGCTCAGCGAGATCGCGATGTTTGGTTTCTATCTCGCCCCGCAAAAACGCGCTCACGACTTCTGATTGAATGCGCAGGGCCGAGTCGCCCCTGAGCATCGCGACCGTTGCGAAGTATTGCGTCAGCATCTCCGCTTTGATCAGCGGCAGCACGTGTGTTTCGAAATCCAGGCCACCGGGGTGCCGGGCACGAAGATCAGCCACCGCTGACAGCGTGAAAATCAGCGCCGGCGCATTCGCTCGATGAGGGGTGATATCAGGCCGCGTGCAGTACGGCAGGCCACTGCGGGCATACATGAACACCTGCGGCTCCTGCCCGGAGGGCTGATAGCGCAGGCCTTCAGGCCCATCCACAAAACGCCCGCCTCTGCCGACGGTTAATCCGGCCACTGCGTCCATGGCGGACAAACCAAGGCCTTCAACGCCTACGGTGTCATAAGGTGAAATTGCCTGAAGCGAATAAGGCTGTGGATAAACATCCAAACGCCTGGTTCGTCTGTTCGCCGAGCTAGAGATCGTTGGGTGTTCCGCATGGCCGATGGTGATCAAAAGCCAGTCCACCGTATGGATTTCCATACCTGTGGACAGTTCGAATCGCCCTAAATCGGTATGTTCGATGTTATCCACAGTTCGGGCGTGATGAATTACCTGAACCTGCTGTGGCAACGTCCGAATCACCTCGTCATAGGTCCAGGCAAGGTATTCCCCTAGCCAAGCCCTGGGCAGGAATTCATTGGGTTTCACAGCACGTTCCGCGGATTTGAATCGCAGGCACCATTCGTAAAAATTCGGCCCTTGCCGACCGGCCAATCCGCCCAAGGCTGAGTGATCGGGAAACATGGAGATCTGCGACGCCACGGTGTTGAGCATCAGATACGAAGGCTGGTCCATCGAATGGAGGCCCGGCCCGGGTCGACGAGGCTCGAACACATTGATTTCGATGCGAGACTCAGCCTCGCCCGCTAACGCACAGAGGCGTTCCAGGACCGTGAGCCCCCGAGAGCCACAGCCTACGATGCCGATTTTGATAGCCGGTTTTTGTCCATGCTTATCCACCGCAGGCGTTTCAGAGGACGATCCGTCGAAGCGAAGCAGCGGGCTCAGTTCCATCGCAGGGTTTCTCCGAAGAATGAATCAATGGCCACGGCTCGGGACTCCGCCAGCGCGGTGTCGACGACATACTTACTCAGCGCCAGGTCCAGCACACCCAAACCAAAGGGCGAGAAGATCGAAGGCTTGTTCGGGTCAAGCTGGACTTCGCCGCGGATCAATCCGGCCAGGGTGCCGTTCATGAATGCGCGGCTGCCGGTCAGCTGTTCTGCCAGATGCGGCGAAGTGTTGGCCTTCATGCAATGCTCGACGTCGTCGCAAAGGTTGTTGGCCGCCAGCAGCAATTGCGGGGCGATGTCTCGCAGAGAAATGTTCAGCACTACCTGGCCCGCGCGAAATGTCACGGGCGGCGCCACATAGGGTTCGCCAGCTGTAGTGGCGAATATCACCAGGTCCGCCGCCAATGCATCCTTCAGTGAGCCGGTCCGGGCTGTGCATAAGTCGGCGTTCTCGACGAATCCTTTCAAGGCCAGCGCCGACGCGTCGTCGAAGTCATGCACGATGGCCTGCGCAATCTCCCAGCCTTCCACGGCGAGCATGCGCGCGATGTTGCGCGCAATGACCCCTGCTCCGATGAATCCCACCGAGCCCGCCTTACGCGACTGACCGTTGAGCCAGTAAGCGCCTGACACTGCCGACGCCGCCGTTCTGACCGCACTGATCTGTGCGCCTTCAAGACAAGCGTAGGGATAGCCGGTTTCGCGATCGTTGAGGATCACCACCGCCGAAGCGCGAGGTTTCTGCTGCGCGACGTTGCCGGGGAAGCTGGAAATCCATTTGATCCCGGCGACAGGGTCTTCGCCTTCCAGCGACGCCGGAAGGGCAATGATGCGATTGGCCGGCTGCTGTGGAAACCGCAGGAAGTAGCTGTCCGGATTGAGGGTCTGGCCGTCGTGATGTTGCAGGTACACCTGCTCGATCCGCGCGACCATGTTGTGCGCCTGGCGTTCGAGAATGTCCTTGATCACGGCGCCCGGGATGACATGAAATTCAGACATTCAACGCTTCCCCTTCGAAGGTGTGGACGTAGGTGTTCAGGTAGCGGCTGATGGGCTGCGACGACAGGGCAGCCAGCTCGGCGCGCCCGAATTTCTGCATGACCCACTCGTCGTTGTAGATCGTTTCAAGGTAACGCTCGCCCGCGTCGGGTGAGATCGCCACTACCACCGCATCTTTCGGAATACCCAGTGAAGGCGCGGCCAGGCCTGCGACCACTGTGCCCGTCGAGCCCCCTGCCAGCACGCCATTGGACTTGGCCAGCCACCGGCACATGGCAACCGTGGCGCGCTCGTCGACGACTTGCTGTTTGTGCAGGTGATTGGCGCGGAAGATCGGCGGCATCTGGCTCGAACCCAGGCCGGGGATGAAGCGGTTGCCTGGCGCCTGGCCAAAAGTGACCGAACCTGCGCTGTCCACGGCGATGATCTTGGTGCGCGGCGAATGCTTGCGGAAATACTGCACACAGCCCATCAGTGTTCCCGTGGTGCCCGCTCCAACCACCAGATAATCCAGCGCCGGAAAGGCAATGTGAATCGAGCGTGCTGTGGTGTGCTCGTGGGTGCGGGCGTTGGCCGGATTGCTGTATTGGTTGAGCCAGAGGTGGCGCGGATCACGAGCGACCGTGTCGCGGATGTAACGGATGCGGGTGCCGAGGTAGCCGTCGTTGTCGTCGCGTTCGGTGACGATGACGATCTGCGCGCCAAAGGCTTCCATCATTTTGATGTTGTGCAGGTTGGTGTTGGGATCGACCACGCAGCAGAACCTGTAACCGCGCTCTGCGCAAATCATTGCCAAAGCCACCCCCAGATTGCCCGATGACGACTCGATCAACACCGTGTCCTTGTGGATAAGTCGACGCTCGGCGTAGGAGTCGATCAGGCCAATGGCGGTTTTCATTTTGATCGAACCCGCTGGATTGCAGGACTCGAGCTTGAGGTGCAGGTTCTCGAACCCCAAACCTTTGAGGCGGACGAAATTCGAATCCCCCACGATATGCGAGATGAAGTTCATGGCCGTGCCTCGGCCCGAGCGGCCATCGAGCGCTTAGGATGCGCCACCACCGGCGCCAACTGTCGAGGCTGTGTGGCGAGCAAGGCGTCGGTCAGTTGCTGAGCGCGCAAGGCGACCATGGAAAACGACTGCGCGTCGCTGATGCCGTGCGTTTTCTCCGAGGTGCCGTTGGCGAGAATCTGCATGCCCTCACTGTGCTGCAGCCCAACCCGGTAATGCCGATCCACGGCCAGGCTGCCGTCCTCCTCCCGCAACAACCAGGGTTGCAACAGGGTCAGTAATGGCGGCACGGCCAACTGCTCATAGCCCGTACCGAGGACGATGCCATCGACGTAGAGCGTGGTCTCAAGTCCGGTATTGCTGTCACGCAGCACGACGGAATACGCGTCGCCGACCTTTTCCACTGAGACGACGCTGGACCACGTGTGCAGATTCAAGCGCTGATGACCGCTGACTTCGCCTTCGTACATGAAGGAGTACAACGCCTGACTTTCATCGGCGTCGATGCCCGCGTAGTTGGTCGAACGAATCTCGTCGAACACTTTGCTACGGCGAGCGGGCGTTAACTGATGGAAGTAATCGACCTGGTCCGGCAAGAACGCCATGTTAGGAAACTGTCCCAACTGACCGACCCGGAAACCCATGCCCCTGTGCACCGAATGGACCTGCGTGGTCGGCGCGGCACCGAGCAAATGCGCCACCGCTTCCCCTGCACTTTGGCCCGACCCCAACACCAGCCAGCGCTGGGCAATCGGTCCGCCGCCGAGATGAATGTTCTTCAGGTATTGCGAGGTGTGAAACACGCGCCCGCCAAGATGAGGGCTGAACGCTTCCGGAATGTTGGGCAGGCTGCCGTGGGAAAGCACCAGTCGTTGGGTGCGATAGGTCCCTTGTGCGGTGACCACATCGACAGCGCGCAGGATGCCTTTTTCCGCAACCGGCAGAATATCCAGCACGCCCTCTTCGTAGGACACATAGTCTTTGAGCTGCGCGGCAACCCAGCCGATGTAGTCAGACCATTCCACACGGCTCGCAGGCCGCCCCAACAGGCCGAACTTGTACAGCCGCCCTTTTTCCTTGAGGTACATGGCGAAGGAAAAGCGGCTGCGAGGGTTGCGCGGCGTCACCAGATCGCGAAATACGTGGTGGTTGATGTCAGTGCCCGCCAGCAAAAAGGCGCCGTGCCAGGTCGAATCGCGGCCTTTCTCGAAAAAGCGCACGCGCTGAAACGGCCTTTTGCCGTTGTCTTCCGCTTCATCCTCAAGCGCACAGGCCAGTGCGATACCGGCGGGACCGAAGCCAACCGACACGACGTCCAGCTCTTGTCGCGTACCCTCGATTTCAAACTGATTCATGGTGGTTCTTCCTGAAAGGTTCAAAGACGTGGCGAGCCGAAAGCGGCCCGATTCAACACAACAGTCGTCGTTCGTGGAGGCGCTGGTCGGCGTAGACCCAAAGCGCAACCCGGGCGTGATCGTTTTCCCCATCGCTGAAACGGATGGGGCCTGCAGGTGTGGAAAACTCATCGACACGCAGCGCATCCAGCAAGCTGCGACGTTGGCGGGCGGCAAGGTCGACCAGTGAAAACGCGGCGAGTGTCTCGATGGCATAAACCGGCGCCGACTCGCCATAAATGCGCTGATAGGCGAGATCGGCCGACAAGGCTTCAGGCAGGTCGCTGGCAACAGGAAAGCTGACCACGTACACAGTGCCGGTCTGCGACAACCCACTGACCAATGCGGGTGAGGCCGCGTCGTCAGTGAAGAACAGCGGTAATCCACAGCCGGACAGGCGGTTTTCCACAAGGAACTGGCGACTGGCTTTCAGCCGCCCACAAAACACCACGGCATCTGCTTCAGCCATGTTTCGCACCACGCGCACTGTGGATAACATCGCGGCGTCGTAGAGTTCCTGCATCTGGCGCTGACCATGAAGGCTGGGATCGGCGAACAACGCCAGCGTGCAGAGTCCCTGATTCGCCGCGAAGTCCAGCAGTCGCTTGGCCAACAAGCGGTCCGAAGCACAGACCCTGAACGTAGTGCTGCCGTCCAGGGTCAGCGCCGCGGCGGTCGAGGCCGGGAGGATAAGGGGGATGCCGGCCTGTGCATAAGTTTCCACGACCGCCGCGGCGGATTCAGACGCGAAATGGCCGATAACCGCATCTACCCCCGCGTCGATGAAATGCCTGGCCGCCGCACGCCCGCCGTCCGCTGACGCGCCATCGTCCGCATAGAGATGCCGCGCTCGCCGAACATGGCTGAACAAATGGCTGGACAGGTAAACCCCGCGCAGAAAGCTACGGGCGTGCAAGGTGGCGCCGACGTCCAGCGCCGCGCAGATGCCCAGGCGCATCATGACAACGCCACCTCGGTGAACCGGCCAGGGCAGAAGGCTTTCATGATCGAGCGATGGTCAGCGTCCATGGCGACCCCCGCCGTCAACCCACACAGTTCGAACGCCAGAAGCTCGGCCACGCTCGGCGCCATCTTGAAGCCTATTCCGCAGAATCCAGTGGCCAGATAGAGATGGCTGTTCGCATGGGCGCGACCGATCAGCGGCCGGCCGTCATCGGTGTACGCGTCCCAAGCGACTTGCGTCACCACCGGACGACTGTGTTGCGGGTCGAAACCCAGCTTCGCCACCTGCGTCATCACGTCCTGTTCATTGTCCATGACGGACAGATTCAACTGGCTCGCATGCTGCGCGCGATGACGGCGCTGCCCGCCCACTTGCATCAACGTGCGTCCCAAGGGCAGTAAATAGGTATTCAAATGATGCGCGATGACCGGCATGCTCGGGGCTTCGTCGCAGCTCACTCGGGTGAAGGGAATGGTGCGCGCATGCACCGCGCCCGGCGGCCTCGGCAGCGGGCCATCAGCACCGCAGGCGTCGACGACCCACGTAGCCTCAAGGCACAGCTTGCCCGCATGCACCTCAACGAAACCGTCGCATTCGACACAGCGATCCACCGCCAGATGATCGAGAAACGTTGCTTTCTCACTGATGTAACGGCACAGACTCGACACTGCTGACAAGGCGTCCACCCTGCCGCCATCGCGTTCGATGAGCAGGCATTCGTCAGTGCAAAAGGGGACGAATCGGCCGTTATCCAGTGCGTTCACCGACGCATGCAGTTCGACGTTCTGCGTGCCCATGGCGTCCAGATACCGGCCACAGATCTCAGCGCTGGCGATGTAGGCCACTCCGGTGCGTTTCAACGCCTGCTCGAACAAGGCGTGCACGATTCCGGTCGAGCCATGGTGCGCGTCGCGTCGGGTCAGTGGGCGTAATGCCGGATCCAGCTCAAGGGCACGAACGATGCCGCCCGTATCACGCGTCGCCCCTTGTCCGCCGCCGATGCCCTTTTCCATCAGCGCAACGTCGAGGCCACTTTCCACCAGCGCGGCGGCAATCGACGCACCCATCACTCCTGCGCCGACCACGATCACATCGAATGACGTCTTCATCAGCGTCTCCTGATCAGATCTCGTACTCAACGGCGCTGACGTACACCAGTTGCTGGAACACTTCGTTCTCGGTGAAACGGCAGTAGCGCAGGATCTGTTTGGCGAGGTCGGGGAAAACCGGCGCGCCAATGGCGCCGATCAGCGCCATGTACGGCAAGATGCGTTTGCCCAGGAGTTGTCGATCACGGGCCGCATTAATCACGTCGCTGAGCAACACAGCGAGGCCTTTCATGCTGAAGTGATCCACCGAGGTCACTTCAAACCAGCGCGCGACCAGCAGTTTGATGGCTGCGGCATCGGCTGACGCGACTTTCAAGCTATCGCCATCGACCCGTTCCCGCTCGGCCTGCGCCGCCAGCTTGGCCAGCACCTCGTTGAAAGTTTGCTCGCGCCAGGCGGCAAATTTTTCGACGTCGAAGTCGTCGGTGTCCTGTTCCGGTGCGATCAATGCCAGATAAAACCGGGCACTGTCGGTGCAGGCTTCGGCCACCAGGTCCCGCGCCCAGATGGCGTAGTTACGACTGGTCGAAAGGTTTTTGCCATTCAGCGTCAGGAACTGGTTGGTGTAGAACGTCTGCCGCATCCGGTAACCGTGCATGGTTTGCAGCAGCGCCGGGTAGACCATCATGTGGCTGAACGCACAGTCGTAGCCGAGAAAATGCACCAGCCGACCTTTTCCCGAACGGCAGTACTCGTCGTACTCCCAAGGGGCGTGCTTGTGTTCGTTGAGGTATTCGCGAAATGCGCCCAGATAACCCGACAGGCCCATCACCCAGGTGTGGATACGGCGGCTGCCGTCGGGCTTGAGGTCCAAGCCCCCGTCGTGAGGACGAGTGATGCCCCAATCCACCGGACCGAGCTCGAATTCTTCGTTGAGGAAGCGACGAATGAAGGGACGCAACGGCGCGTGTTCGAAGGTGTTCTTGAGGTGGCTGCGGAAGTTGGACAATGCCAGGAACTCACGCTCCACAGGCCGCCAGATCATGGGCGACGAGCAGAGTTTGCAGCGAAATGCGGTCATCTTCGACGCATTGGGGGTGTGAGCGCACTCTTCGCACTGGCTGGCGTCGGAGTCGGAACCGCAGTGATCGCAATTGCCTCGCCCGAACGCTTCATAGCCCCACTTGTCGCACTGTTCGCAGTAGGGCTCCTGGCTGACTTTCTTGTAAATGGCCCCGGCCTTCACCGCGGATTCGTAGGTCTCTTCCACGGCTTTCTTGAAGTAGTTGTTGCGGTACGGGCGCATCCAGAAATCGACTTCGATGCCCATTTTTTTCAGGGTGTCGTTGATCTTGTCGGTGTTTTCCAGCGCCAATTCCTGGGGTGCCCGATCCAGTTCGATGCCACGACGAAGCATGTAGGACTGATAGTCGTCGGAATAGGAAACCAGCGTGCAATCGTGACCGCGCTGGCGTTGCGCGCGGGTGTAGATGTCAGCTGCCAGAAACGGACCGGCCATATGACCGATGTGCAGGTCGCCATTGGGGGTTGGTGGGGTGATCGTCACCAGGAGCTTGCCCATTACGAAGCCCTCTGATCGGACACGTCATGAATCGTCGCCTTCTGCAGCGCGAACTCGTTCAGCGCGACGGCTTGTTGGGCATCTTCGTCAAGAAAGCGATTGGCCGAATCACGGTCCCACCAGACCACGTAAAAGTGGAAATCTTCGTCGGTGTCATTGAGGACGTAATGGTCGGTGTGTTTCGGAATGGCAGCGATATCGCCCATGGTGAAGGGGTACGTCTGGTCGCCAACGACTAACTTGGCAGTGCCCTTGATGCCAATGAAAAACTCTTGATCGATCTGAGTGTGGGACAGGGATTGGGTGCCGGGACGAACAACACACCAACCGCCGCCAATCGGGGTCGGGTAACCATTCCACGGCAACAGCCGCGACCCATCCAGATCATATTCATGAACCAGTTTGTCCCACGCCATGGGACGGAATATTTGAAAATCTGTCATGAAGTGTCTCCTTCAACCCGGAGCATCCTTGCTCGTTGTTTTGCCGGCCCAGGTCTGTGTCTGAAAAGGCCGTTGAGTTGAGGAATAAGCTGAAGAAAATCGAGCACTGGAGCAAACAAGAAATACGCAATCAGCGGTTAAGTTTGACTTAACTCAACTTTGCTTAATCATGAGATTTATCAAGTGTTTACCGGACTATTGGGCAAAGAGTATTTGAATCATGAACGCTAAAGCAGGACTTAACTGTCGGCCTAAATAACAAGCAAAAAAAGACAGAAGAACGCTAAGGAAACATTCGTTGCGCCAGGCAAATTGCGTCGGCAGGGTTTACGACTGCTGCGCAGCCGATCGCAGGCAAGCCCGCTCCTACGCTTGCGGCCGAGGCGCAAATGCGGCGTATTCGAAGCGTTCGAATCTGGGCGCCCTCTGCAGCAGCTACGCGTCAACGCGTTGTGAATTCCCGCTGGCTGGCAATGGCTTGAGACACCAGCCAGTCCCGAAACTGGCGGCTCGATTTCGGGAGAATGGCGGTTTCGTCGTAAACCAGGTAATACGCGATAGGCGTGTCGATGGTCGCGCGAAATGGCACCACAAGCCGACCCGCCGCCAGCTCTTCGCGCACCAGAGAGCGACGTACCAACGCAATGCCCATTCCGGCAAGGGCCGCCTCGATGACCCCGTTGGAATCCACGAACACCGAGCCCTTGTGCACTGCTGCCTCAGCGTCCTCGATGCCCACTGCCCGGAGCCACAACGCCCAGTCTTCGCGGTGTTCGTCGTGCAAGAGGGTGTAATTTTTGAGGTCGATGGGCGACGACAAAAAACGTGATTCAGGCAGCAGACTGGGCGCGCACACGGGCTGCAAACGGTCGTTGATCAGCATCTCGACTTCCAGACCTGGATAACGGCCAAGGCCATGGCGCACGGCAAAATCCACGCCGTCGCCTAACAGGTCGACGAGCCGGTTGGTGGTACTGATCAACACTTCAATGCCAGGGCAGATCGCTTGAAAATCCGGCAAACGCGGTAGCAACCATTGCATCGCAAAGCCACTGGTACAACTGACGGTGATGGTGTTGGGGCCGTTGTCGCTCATCAGCCGCTGAGTCGCGTCAGAGATCTGACCCAATGCCGGACGGATGGCGCGCAGGTAAATCTTGCCTTCGGGCGTCAATTCCAGCCGCTTGGCGTTGCGGATAAACAGCGTCACGCCCACCGCTTTTTCAAGTTTGGCGATCTGCTGGCTGATCGCCGCAGGAGTGACGAAGAGCTCGCCCGCCGCGCTCTTCATGCTGGCGTGACGCCCCGTTGCTTCAAAGCAGAGCAAGGCGTACAGAGGCGGGAATTTCATGCCATTCCTTAGTTAAGAAAATCTAATGCACGTTAGAAAAGCTCGCTTGAGCATGGCTTGGGACACTGCTCAAATCATCACACCCCGGCTCGACGAGCGTCAATCCACGTTCGCGCCGTCCGTTTCAAGCATTGGATTTGGGAAGGAAGTGCCATGCGTCCATCTGATTATGTTCGACTGCTTCTCCTCGCGGCGTTATGGGGAGCAAGCTTTCTGTTCATGCGAGTGGCCGCTCCGGTGTTGGGCGCATTGCCCACGGCATTCTTCCGCGTCTTGATTGCTGCCGTCGGGCTATTCGTGATTCTCGCGATGTTTAAAACCCGTCACGACTTTCAAGGCAAACTCGGAGCGACACTGGTGCTGGGCGTCATTAACTCGGGTATCCCGTTTTTGATGTACAGCATGGCGGCGTTGTTACTGCCTGCAGGTTATTCCGCAATTCTCAACGCCACGACGCCGTTAATGGGCGTAGTGATCGGTTCGATGTTTTTCAATGACACGCTGACCCCGAAAAAAGCAGCGGGTGTATTGGTGGGCTTGATGGGGATTACCTTACTGACGACCACCGGCCCCGTGAGCTTCACCAGCACGGTGGTCATGGGTGCGCTGGCCTGTCTCGTTGCGACCAGTTGCTACGGCGCGGCAGGATTTCTCACCCGGCAATGGATCGCAGACAAGGGCGGCCTCGACGCCAAGCTTGTCGCCTTCGGTAGTCAAATCGGCGCCACGCTGTTTCTTGCGCCGTTCTTCGGTATCTCGGCCACCGTCAACCCGCCCGCCAGTTGGGGGGACTCGACCGTCTGGTTGGCGCTGCTCGCGGTAGGCTTCGTGTGCACTGCCTGCGCTTACATTCTGTATTTCCGCCTGATCGCTGACATCGGCCCGGTCCGCTCACTGACGGTCACCTTTCTAATCCCGCCGTTTGGCGTGCTGTGGGGCGTTATGTTCCTGGACGAGCACCTGTCCGCAGGCCACTTGTATGGCGGCGGGCTCATCTGCCTGGCGGTGTGGTTTGTGCTCAGCAAGAGCAAGCCCAGAGCCGCCCGCAAGGCCAATGACAGCCCTGCCACCACCTGATTCAACACTTATCCACAGCTGAACCTGTAACGAAACGGTCTGGTGGCACTTGCCAGACAGGTCCCATTGCGTCCGGTTTTTGCCACGTGCACGGCGGGTCTGGGCATCAAGCACGTTCTGGAACGACTGACATGGCATCACTCCTACACGCATTCACTCCGCAGCCCTCGCGCTACGGCATTCGGTTGGAGTCAACACAATGAGCAGAGCGATCCCCCTGATTGCGCTGCGCACCTTCGTGGAGGTGTGCAAGGTTGGCAGTATGAAACGTGCCGCTGATCACCTGTGTGTGTCCCCCGCCGCGGTCAGCCAGCAGATCAAAGGCCTGGAAGATCAAATTGGAAAGCGCCTGTTTGAGCGCGATGCCAAGGGCATCCAACTCACCACCAGTGGTCGGAGCCTGTTCGATGAGTTGTCCGACACGTTCGACGTCATCGATAAAGCCTGGTCCGGTGCAGCCCTGAGACAGCCTCGCAAGACCCGCTTGGCCATCAGCACCACATCCACCATCGCCAGCGCCTGGTTGATCCCGGCGCTGGGCGATTTCAAAGAGCGCTGTCCGACCATCGAGATTTCGATCCAGATCTGCAATGGCCTCTCCGACCTCAAGCACGGCCATGTGGATATCTCCATCCAGCGCGAAGTAGCCAGCAGCCCCGAGAACCACGCCACCCGTCTATGGTCGTCTTATCTGATTCCAGTGTGCAGCCCGCACCTGCTTGGCAAGCAACGCAACATTGAAAGTCCCCAGGACTGTCTGACTTATCCACTGCTCCAGGATACTGAGCGCAACTACTGGAAGGTGTGGATGAATGCATTTGGTGTCGGCAACCGCAAGATGATCCAGGGGTCGAGTTATGGCGATGAGTCCCTGTTGATAAGTGCGGCTTGCGCGGGACAGGGTATCGCATTGGTCAACAATGTCTTCGCCTCAGAAGCCTTGAAGTCCAAACGCCTGGTGCAGGTGACTAACACGACTTCCGAATTGAAATTCGACTATTTCGTGTATTGCGCCAACGAGCGACGCGAAGAGTGGGCCATCGTTGAGTTCATGAAGTGGGCAGTGCAGCAAGCGGGCAAGACAGCCAAAGGACATGTTCGCGACACCTCCGCGCATCAGGTCGCTTAAGGCGTTTTCGCCACTCTGAATGTGACGAGCTGACAGGGTAGCGCCATTTCGCAGCAGATTCCTTTATCACCCTAAGAGCCACTTTTCGGGTGGCTTTTTTGTACCCACGCTTCGAGAACTCCGCTTCGTCAGCGTTCAGACAGCCGATACGGAATACAGTGAGTGGCGTTCAACTTTTCGAGCGCATCGCGGCGGTTGAGCGACTGATTCGCTACTTACCCCTTCATACACAAACCGTTAGAGGTGTCCTCGCGATACCGGACGCTGAGCGCCTTCCAGAACAATCACAATGCACGCAATCAAAACGCCCTTACTTCCACTCAAACGTAAACACTGCCTGCTGATTGCTCTCGTGATCGTCGCTCTGGCGTCCGCCTGGATTCTTCATTCTCAATCCGTGGTTGAACGAAAAGCCCGCAGGGCCATGCTGCCGCGGGTACTGCCTACGATACAGACCCATGATTTGGGCGGCGCCTCAACGCTGACGCTGTTCGTGCCCAATGTCTCGAAAAAAACCATCGTCATCGCAGTTCCGGTCGACAACGATCTAAGCACCAAGCGCCTGCGTAAACTGAGCTTCGATGCGTCTGCCACTATCGTGAAAATCGAACTTTCGCCGACCGATTGTTTGCAGGCTCTTCGCAACTTCGACGAATCGCTGCGTCGCTTTGCACCCTCGGCAGACATTGTCGTCGGCCTCGATGAAGAGGCCATGTTGGCGCAGCGCTGGTTGTCCCTACAGAAAAACGAACGGGCCGTTGCTGTTTCGTTGACCACCGACAGCATTGGCGAGGCGAGCAAGGAAGTCTGCGCGGATCCGACCACTGTGCTTCCGTCAAAAGGAACATGGCACAACCTGACGTCGAACAAGCTCACCATTTGGGAGAACGGAGTGGCCACGCATGTCACCACCCCGCTAACGCCTAAAGCAGTCATATCAGAAGAACTGGAGACGTATTTGCGGCATGCGATCCTGAATATTCCAGAATTGAACATTCTGAATAAACTTCCGTTGATCGAATTGCCCGCTGCCCATCAGAGCGACACACTGACGTTGTTTTATTCGGGCGATGGCGGCTGGCGGGGGCTGGATAAGCAAGTGTCGGAACATCTGTCGGACGCCGACATCGCCGTGGTCGGTATAGATGCGCTCGAATATTATTGGGACTTCAAAAGTCCGGAACAAAGTGCGGCTGAACTGGCACAACTGATGGATCACTATCGCCAGAAATGGGGGATCAAACATTTCATTATTGCGGGCTATTCATTCGGCGCTGACGTGATTCCCGCACTCTACAACCGCTTACCGACGAAAGACCAAGCCGATATCAAAAGTCTTGTGCTCCTGTCATTTGCGCGCAGTGCAAACTTCGAGATCCGCATCGAAGGCATGATGGGCAAAGACACCGGCAAATACCCAACCGGGCCGGAAATGGCGCGGTTGCCGGCGAATAAAGTGTTCTGCGTGTATGGCTCGGAGGAGGCACGCAAGAGCGGATGCACCGACACCACCGCCGTCGGGAACATATTAGGGATCGCCGGCAACCATCATTTCAATGATGATTACGACACGTTATCTACTCATGTGATTGATTTTATCAAGCGGCCGGTTGAACAGTGATGTCGGTGAATGCTGGCTTTTCAATAAGAAGGGACCGCGCACCCGCGCTCAGATGAACGCATTCGCGCCGCAAGAATCGGAAAGGGTGGAACGAAATTAGGCAGCACCATGAGGCACCCTAATCACGGAGCAACTCGCTCATGCACACCCCTCATGTTGTCACAGCGCCGCACATCCTTTACCTCGGAACACCCGTTGTTCTGGTCAGCACTGTTAACGAAAACGGCACTCCCAACCTCACCGTCGAAGCGCCGCGAGCGCTGGAATGCCCACTCCAGTTTGAAGCCGTTGTCGCGGCCGCTCATGGAATGGGCGAAGACAGCGACGCGTTACGCGGCGTGCTGAGCCTGATCGAGGTTCGCGTCACGCGCGTGCACGTCCACCCCGATCTGCTCATGGAAGGTCACGCCAACAGAATCGACCCGGACAAATGGATGCCGCTGATCATGAGCTTCCAGAAATTCTATGGGCTCAGCGGCCAAGTGCACGCCTCACGCCTTTCCGACATCCAGGAACACGCGTATGAGCCACTGGCAAAGTTGTGATGCTGGTTCCGGTTGAAGCCTGCGTAAACGGCAGGCTGCAGTTTTTTCGAAACCAGACACCGTCACTCCACCGTCACCGATTTCGCGAGGTTACGCGGCTGGTCCACATCCGTGCCCTTCAGCACCGCGACGTAGTACGACAGCAGCTGCAACGGGATGGTGTAAAGAATCGGCGCCAGGGCATCGACGATGTGCGGCATCGAGATGACGTGGGTGCCTTCACCGTTGTTGAGGTCGGCCTGCTCATCGGCGAAGACGATCAGTTCACCACCCCGGGCGCGGACTTCCTGGAGGTTGGATTTCAGTTTTTCCAGCAGTTCGTTGTTCGGCGCGACGGTCACGACCGGCATGTCGCTGTCGACCAGAGCCAGTGGACCGTGTTTCAGTTCGCCGGCTGGATAGGCTTCGGCGTGGATGTAGGAAATCTCTTTGAGTTTCAGAGCCCCTTCCATCGCCACCGGGAATTGAGCACCGCGACCGAGGAACAGAGTGTGGTTCTTTTCGGCGAACAGCTCGGCGACTTTTTCAACAGTGCTGTCCATGGCCAGCGCTTCGCCTAGGCGGGTCGGCAGACGACGCAGTTCTTCTACCAACTCGGCTTCAACGCCTGCCCCCAGCGTGCCCTTGACTTGGCCCAGTGACAGGGTCAGCAGCATCAACGCGACCAGTTGCGTGGTGAACGCCTTGGTCGAGGCGACGCCGATTTCCGGGCCAGCTTGGGTCAGAAGGGTCAGGTCGGATTCGCGCACCAGTGAGCTGATGCTGACGTTGCAAATGGCGAGACTGGCAAGGAAGCCCCCCTCTTGGGGAGACAGCAGCTTGGCGTTGCGCAGCGCGGCCAGCGTGTCGGCGGTTTCACCGGATTGCGAGATCGAAACGAACAGCGTATCCGGCTGAACAACGACCTTGCGGTAGCGGAATTCGCTGGCGACTTCGACCTGGCACGGAATGCCTGCCAGACCTTCCAGCCAGTAACGGGCCACCATACCGGCGTGGTAGCTGGTGCCGCAGGCGACAATCTGTACGTTACGCACTTTCGCGAACAGTTCGGCGGCCTGAGGCCCGAAGGCCTGGACCAGCACTTGGCCTTGGCCCAGACGGTTTTCCAAAGTGCGCTGCACGACTTTTGGTTGTTCGTGAATTTCCTTGAGCATGAAGTGGCGGAACTCGCCTTTGTCGGCGGCTTCAGCGCCTTCGCGATATTGCACAACCTCGCGCTCGACCGACTGGCCGTCTGCGCTCCAAATCTGCACGCTGTCACGGCGGATTTCAGCGATGTCGCCTTCTTCCAGATACATGAAGCGGTCGGTGACTTGGCGCAGCGCGAGTTGATCCGACGCCAGGAAGTTTTCACCCAGACCCAGACCCACCACCAGCGGGCTGCCGCTGCGCGCGGCGATCAGACGATCCGGCTGCTTGGCACTGATCACGGCCAGGCCGTACGCGCCGTGCAATTCCTTGACCGTGGCTTTCAAGGCAGCAGCCAGGTCCGGCGTGTCTTGCAGCTTGTGGTGCAGCAAATGGACGATGACTTCGGTGTCGGTGTCCGACGTGAACAAGTAGCCCAGACCTTTCAGGCGATCGCGCAGCGGCTCATGGTTCTCAATGATGCCGTTGTGGACGACCGCCAGTTCGCCACTGGAAAAATGCGGGTGGGCGTTGTGTTCCAGCGGCGCGCCGTGAGTGGCCCAGCGGGTGTGGGCAATGCCCAGGCGGCCGCCCAGAGGCTCACCCGCCAGCGACTGTTCCAATTCATTGACCTTGCCGACACGACGACGGCGCTCGAGCACGCCGGCGTTGCTGAACAGCGCCACACCAGCACTGTCGTAGCCGCGGTATTCAAGGCGCTTGAGGCCTTCGATCAGGATGGCCGTGACATTACGTTCGGCGACGGCGCCAACGATTCCACACATGGTCTTCTCCTAGGAAACAGCGGCGCAGATCAGTGTCACGCCGCGAGCCTGAATTTGGTCGCGAGCCGCTTGGGGCAGGCGATCATCGGTAATAAGGGTATGGACGCTGCTCCACGGCAGTTCCAGATTGGGAATCTTGCGACCGACCTTGTCGGCTTCGACCATCACGATCACTTCTCGCGCGACTTCAGCCATGACCCGGCTCAAGCCAAGCAGCTCGTTGAATGTTGTGGTACCGCGCTGCAAATCGATGCCATCGGCGCCGATAAACAGCTGATCGAAATCGTAAGAGCGCAGTACCTGCTCGGCGACCTGGCCCTGAAAAGACTCGGAATGGGGATCCCACGTGCCGCCAGTCATCAACAACACCGGTTCATGCTCCAGTTCGCCCAAAGCATTGGCCACATGCAGTGAATTGGTCATCACCACCAGGCCGGGTTGCTGGCCGAGTGCCGGGATCATGGCGGCGGTGGTGCTGCCGCTGTCGATGATGATCCGTGCATGTTCGCGAATGCGCGTCACGGCCGCACGGGCAATGGCTTGCTTGTAACGAGACACCGGCTGGCCGGGCTCGCCAATAAGCTCCTGCGGCATAGGCACCGCGCCACCGTAGCGACGCAGCAGCAGGCCGTTACTTTCGAGAGCTGCCAAGTCCTTACGAACCGTAACCTCAGATGTTTCGAACCGTTTGGCCAGCGCGTCCACACTCACCTCACCCAACTCATTAAGAAGCGCAAGGATATTGTGGCGACGTTGGGGTGTGTTGCGTTTCGACATGCTGGCCCTAAGTTTCGTTTCGAAAGATAACGACGGCAATAAAAACCTATCGAAACATATTCGTCAAGAGGCGAGCGCGAGGTCGATGAAGATTTGGAGCGTGGACATCTTCGCAGATGGCCATCCGCGGGCGACCGGGCATGGAATCAGGCTTGAATGCTGTGACCAGCGTTCCAGCCTGATGTGTCTTGTGGATAACTCAGGTTTTCCCGGATTTGACCGGACGCTTCCAGCCATCAATATTTCGCTGGCGGGCACGAGCCACGGCTAATTGTTCAGCAGCCACGTCTTGGTTGATGGTGGAACCGGCTGCCGTGGTTGCGCCTGAAGAGATATCCACAGGTGCCACGAGCGAATTGTTAGAGCCGATGAACACGTCTTCACCCAACACGGTTTTATGCTTATTGGCACCGTCGTAATTGCAAGTGATGGTGCCAGCACCAATGTTGGTCCGCGCGCCAATGACGGCGTCGCCCAGATAGCTCAAATGGCCCGCCTTGGCGCCCTCGCCCATTTCGGCGTTCTTCAATTCGACGAAGTTACCCACATGGGCCCGGGGGCCCAGAACACTGCCGGGGCGCAAACGAGCGAAAGGACCTGCGTCAGCGGCTTCTCCCACAATCGCACCTTCAAGGTGACTGTTCGCCTTGATGACTGCGCCTTTGCGCAGCGTGCTGTCCTTGATTACGCAGTTCGGACCGATAGACACGTCGTCCTCGATGACTACACGCCCTTCGAGGATCACGTTGACGTCGATCATTACATCGCGGCCAACGGTCACTTCGCCACGCACGTCGAAACGCGCGGGATCACGCAGTGTTACGCCGAGGGCCATCAGTCGGCGACCTTCTCGAAGCTGATAGTGACGCTCAAGCTCGGCGAGTTGCTTGCGGTCATTGGCACCCTGCACTTCCATGGCGTCCTGCGGCTGCGCGGTGGCGACGGTCAGACCGTCATTCACCGCCATGGCAATGACGTCGGTGAGGTAATACTCGCCTTGGGCGTTGTTATTGGAAAGACGGCTCAGCCACTCAGCCAGTCGCTTGCCAGGAACGGCCAAAATCCCGGTGTTACCTTCCTTGATCGCCTTCTGCGCGTCAGTCGCGTCTTTATGCTCGACGATGGCGCTGACACGATGCTCGGCATCCCGGACGATACGGCCATAGCCGCTAGGGTCGTCCAGATTGACGGTCAGCAGGCCCAACTGCTGGTCGTTCACCAGAGTCAGCAGGCGTTGCAGCGTTGCCACTTCAATCAACGGCACGTCACCGTACAGGATCAGCACGGTATCAGCGCTCAGAACAGGTACGGCTTGGGCGACGGCGTGGCCAGTGCCCAGCTGCTTGTCCTGCAACACGAAATTGAGATCATCAGCTGCGAGCTGTTCACGTACCACATCGGCGCCGTGGCCGATTACGACGTGAATGCTTTGCGGGGAAAGCTGACGAGCGCTGTGGATAACATGGCCCAGCATGGAGTTGCCGGCGACCGGGTGCAGGACTTTAGGCAGCGCCGAGCGCATGCGAGTACCTTGGCCTGCGGCGAGAATGACGATATCGAGGGACATGAAGGGATTCCAGGCGGACTAGCCTCAGCCTTAGCCGGGCGGGTGATTCAGCGGGAGGAGCCAAAAAAGAAAAAGGGTAGCCGAGGCTACCCTTTTACTCAATCGCACATGAGGACCGTCGACCTTAGCCGCCGAACTTCTTGCGAATTTGCTGGACGGTGCGCAGTTGGGCTGCGGCCTCCGCCAAACGTGCTGCAGCAGATCCGTAGTCGAAATCTGCGCCTTTTTCATTCAGGGCCTTCTCAGCGGCCTTGACGGCTTCCTGAGCAGAGGCTTCGTCCAGGTCAGCAGCGCGTTGCACGGTATCGGCAAGCACTTTGACCATGTTCGGTTGAACCTCAAGGAAACCACCAGAGATGTAGAACACCTCAGCTTCTCCACCCTGCTTGATCAGACGGATCGGACCCGGCTTCAGATCAGTGATCAGCGGCGCGTGACCTGGAGCAATACCGATATCACCCAGGTTACCGTGTGCAATCACCATCTCGACCAGACCGGAGAAAATCTCTCCTTCCGCGCTGACGATATCGCAATGGACTGTCATAGCCATTTGCTTGCCTCAACCTGATTAGCGCCCGTTGCCGGACGCCTGGATTACAGTTTCTTGGCTTTCTCGATCGCTTCTTCGATGCCGCCGACCATGTAGAACGCTTGTTCTGGCAGATGGTCGTACTCACCGGCGAGGATGCCCTTGAAGCCAGCAATAGTGTCTTTCAGGGAAACGTACTTACCCGAAGCACCGGTGAAGACTTCAGCCACGAAGAACGGCTGCGACAGGAAGCGCTGAATCTTACGAGCGCGGGATACCAACTGCTTATCGGTTTCCGACAGCTCGTCCATACCCAGAATCGCGATGATGTCTTTCAGCTCTTTGTAGCGTTGCAGAACGTACTGGACGCCGCGAGCAGTGTCGTAGTGATCCTGGCCGATAACGTTCGGGTCCAGCTGGCGCGAAGTCGAGTCCAGTGGGTCAACCGCCGGGTAGATACCCAGGGAAGCGATGTCACGGGACAGAACGACGGTGGCGTCCAAGTGGGCGAAAGTGGTCGCTGGCGACGGGTCGGTCAAGTCGTCCGCTGGTACGTATACCGCCTGGATCGAAGTGATCGAGCCTTCTTTGGTCGAAGTGATGCGCTCTTGCAGCACGCCCATCTCTTCAGCCAGGGTCGGTTGGTAACCTACTGCGGAAGGCATACGGCCCAGCAGTGCAGAAACTTCGGTACCGGCCAGTGTGTAACGGTAGATGTTGTCGACGAACAGCAGAACGTCGTTACCTTCGTCACGGAACTTCTCGGCCATGGTCAGGCCAGTCAGAGCAACGCGCAGACGGTTTCCCGGCGGCTCGTTCATCTGGCCGTATACCAGGGCCACTTTGTCGAGAACGTTGGAATCCTTCATCTCGTGGTAGAAGTCGTTACCCTCACGAGTACGCTCACCCACACCGGCGAACACGGAATAACCGCTGTGCTCGATGGCGATGTTACGGATCAATTCCATCATGTTTACGGTCTTGCCGACACCGGCACCACCGAACAGACCGACTTTACCGCCCTTGGCGAACGGGCAGACCAGGTCGATAACCTTGATGCCGGTTTCCAGCAGGTCGTTGCCGCCTGCCTGATCAGCGAACGAAGGCGCTGGACGGTGAATGCCCCAACGCTCGTCAGCTTCGATCGGGCCAGCTTCGTCGATCGGGTTACCCAGAACGTCCATGATACGGCCCAGGGTGCCTTTGCCAACCGGTACGGAGATGGCTGCGCCGCTGTCGACGACATCCAGACCGCGCTTCAGGCCTTCGGTGGAACCCATCGCAATGGTACGAACTACGCCGTCGCCCAGCTGCTGCTGAACTTCCAGGGTAGTTTCCGCGCCTTGTACTTTCAGCGCGTTGTAGATGCTCGGTACGCTGTCGCGTGGAAATTCCACGTCGATCACGGCGCCGATGATTTGAACGATACGTCCGCTACTCATTAGCTGGATCCTCTGAATATTTGAACCGTTAAACCGCGGCAGCGCCGCCGACGATTTCCGAGATCTCTTGGGTGATCGCTGCCTGACGCGCCTTGTTGTAGATCAGCTGCAAATCGCTGATCAGGTCACCGGCGTTGTCAGTGGCGTTCTTCATCGCGATCATCCGCGCAGCCTGTTCAGCTGCGTTGTTCTCGACCACCGCCTGGTACACCTGCGACTCCACATAACGCACCATCAAGCCGTCCAGCAGCTCTTTGGCGTCGGGTTCGTACAGGTAATCCCAGTGATGCTTGAGTTCTTGATCCTGGGTAGCGACCAACGGAATCAACTGTTCGACCGTTGGTTGCTGAGTCATGGTGTTGATGAACTTGTTGGATACCACGGACAGGCGGTCAATACGGCCCTCCAGATAGGCATCCAGCATCACCTTGACGCTGCCGATCAAATCGTTGATCGACGGCTCTTCGCCCAAGTGGCTGATCGCAGCAACGACGTTACCGCCGAAGTTGCGGAAAAACGCCGCACCTTTGCTGCCGACCACGCACAGATCGATCTCTACGCCGTTTTCACGGTTCTTCGCCATGTCCTTGACCAAAGCCTTGAACAGGTTGGTATTCAAGCCACCACACAGACCACGGTCACTGCTCACTACGATATAACCGACACGCTTGACTTCACGGTCGATCATGAACGGGTGGCGGTATTCCGGGTTAGCGTTGGCAAGATGACCAATCACCTGGCGGATGCGCTCCGCGTAAGGACGGCTAGCAGCCATGCGCATTTGAGCCTTGCGCATTTTGCTGACCGCCACTTTTTCCATGGCGCTGGTGATCTTTTGCGTGCTTTTGATGCTCGCAATCTTGCTGCGAATCTCTTTTGCGCCTGCCATGTAACACCTATCAGGTTAGCAAGCGGGAGCCTCGCGGCTCCCGCTGCGGCTTACCAGGTTTGGGTGGCCTTGAACTTCTCGATACCGGCTTTCAGGCCAGAATCGATTTCGTCATTGAAGTCACCCTTCACGTTGATCTTGGCCATCAAATCGGCGTGATCGCGGTTGAAGTAAGCAATCAGCGCTTGTTCAAAGCTGCCGACTTTGGCGATTTCAACGTCGGTCAGGAACCCACGCTCAGCGGCATACAGCGACAGCGACATGTCAGCGATCGACATTGGCGCATATTGCTTCTGCTTCATCAGCTCAGTAACGCGCTGACCATGCTCAAGTTGCTTACGGGTCGCTTCGTCCAGGTCAGACGCGAACTGGGCAAATGCTGCCAGTTCACGGTACTGAGCCAGCGCGGTACGGATACCACCCGACAACTTCTTGATGATCTTGGTCTGAGCGGCACCACCCACACGGGATACCGAAACACCGGCGTTCACTGCCGGACGGATGCCGGAGTTGAACATGGCCGATTCCAGGAAGATCTGACCGTCGGTGATGGAAATCACGTTGGTCGGAACGAACGCGGAAACGTCGCCAGCCTGGGTTTCGATGATCGGCAATGCGGTCAGCGAACCGGTTTTGCCGGTCACTGCGCCGTTGGTGAACTTCTCTACGTATTCTTCCGAAACGCGGGATGCACGCTCCAGCAGACGGGAGTGGAGATAGAACACGTCGCCTGGGTAAGCTTCACGTCCTGGTGGACGACGCAACAGCAAGGAGATCTGGCGGTAAGCCACGGCCTGCTTGGAGAGATCGTCATAAACGATCAGCGCGTCTTCACCGCGGTCACGGAAGTATTCGCCCATGGTGCAACCGGCATACGGCGCCAGGAATTGCAGTGCAGGCGATTCCGAAGCACTGGCAGCCACGATGATCGTGTTGGCCAGAGCGCCGTTTTCTTCCAGCTTGCGAACAACGTTAGCGATGGTCGATTGCTTCTGACCTACCGCGACGTATACGCAGAAAATGCCGCTGTCTTTCTGGTTGATGATCGCGTCGATGGCCAGAGCGGTTTTCCCGATCTGACGGTCACCAATGATCAGCTCGCGCTGACCACGGCCGACAGGGATCATGGCATCGACGGCCTTGTAACCAGTCTGTACAGGCTGGTCTACCGACTTACGCCAGATAACGCCCGGAGCAACTTTCTCGACCGCATCGGTCTCGGTGTTGTTCAGAGGGCCTTTACCGTCGACTGGGTTACCCAGTGCGTCGACAACGCGACCCAGCAGTTCCTTACCTACCGGAACTTCCAGGATGCGGCCGGTGCACTTGGCACTCATGCCTTCAGCCAGCGATGTGTAAGCGCCCAGTACCACCGCACCTACGGAGTCTTGCTCCAGGTTCAGTGCCATACCGTAGACGCCGCCCGGGAACTCGATCATTTCGCCGTACATAGCGTCGGCCAGACCGTGAATCCGCACGATACCGTCAGACACGCTGACGACAGTGCCTTCGTTTCGGGCTTGGGAGGCGACATCGAGTTTCTCGATGCGGCCCTTGATGATTTCACTTATTTCGGAAGGATTGAGTTGCTGCATTGCTCTGCTGCCCCTTCAAACTCAAGATTTCAATGCTTCGGCTAGTTGCGCAAGTTTGCCGCGAACTGAGCCATCGATAACCAGGTCGCCGGCGCGGATGATGACACCACCTATCAGGGCAGCATCCTCCGCAGCGTGCAGGCGCACTTCCCGGCCGAGCCGTGCACTGAGAACCTTGGCGAGTTTGTCTTGCTGTTCTTGGTTCAATGCGAAAGCACTGGTGACATCCACATCTACCGATTTTTCCTGCTCAGCCTTGTACAGCTCGAACAGTTCGGAGATCTCCGGCAGAAGCTGGAGACGGTCGTTTTCAGCAACGACATGAATGAAATTCTGTGCCTTGGCATCGAACTTGTCGCCGCACACTTCAATGAAAGTGGCGGCCTTGTCTGCGCTCGTCAGTCGCGGGGCCTTGAGCAGGCGCTGCATTGTGTCGTCTTGCGACACTGCAGCAGCCAGGCCGAGCATGGCTGACCAATTGGCCAGTTGCTGGTGGGCCTGGGCATGCTCGAAGGCTGCCTTAGCGTAAGGTCGGGCCAACGTGGTCAGTTCTGCCATGATCGCCCTCGCTTAAATTTCTGCTGCCAGTTTGTTAACCAGCTCCGCGTGCGCGTTTTGATCGATTGTGGCACCCAGGATCTTCTCTGCGCCATTGACTGCCAGGCTGCCCAATTGGGCGCGCAGCGCGTCTTTGACGCCGTTCAGTTCCTGCTCGATCTCGGCCTGAGCCTGAGCCTTGATACGGTCAGCGTCGACACGGGCCTGTTCACGGGCTTCGTCGACAATCTGGTTACCGCGTTTCTTGGCTTGCTCAATGATTTCAGCTGCCTGAGCCTTCGCTTCGCGCAGTTGCTGACCCGCTTTATCTTGGGCCAGCTCCAGGTCGCGAGCTGCTCGGGTGGCAGCGTCCAGTCCATCCGCAATCTTCTTCTGACGTTCGTGCAAAGCCGCGATGACCGGAGGCCACACGAACTTCATGCAGAACAGCACAAAAATGAAGAACGCAACGGACTGGCCAATCAGGGTTGCATTAATGTTCACGCCAACACCTCGCTCGTTCGTTGTCCATCACACCAATCAACTCGAAAATTCGAGCGATTAGCCAGCGAGTTGACCAACGAAGGGGTTCGCAAAAGTGAAGAACAGAGCGATACCAACACCGATCATGGTTACAGCGTCGAGCAGACCAGCCACGATGAACATCTTAACTTGCAGCATTGGAACCATTTCTGGTTGACGCGCAGCGCCTTCCAGGAATTTACCGCCCAGCAGGCCGAAACCGATTGCAGTACCCAGTGCGCCCAGGCCGATCAGCAGTGCAACAGCGATAGCAGTTAGACCAACTACAGTTTCCATCTTTCCTCCCGACTTTTACGTCGTATTGGTTAGGTTTTTTTAGATTAAAGCGGTAAAGCAAAATCGTTTTACATCCGCCCTTGCGGGCATCCCCTCACCGCAATGAGAGGATCATCAGACTCGCCAGGCGGGCCTCAATGGTTATCTTCGTGAGCCATCGACAGGTAAACGATGGTCAGCATCATGAAGATAAACGCTTGCAGGGTGATGATCAGGATGTGGAAGACAGCCCACGCCCACTGCAGAACCACGCCCAGGCCACTCAGCCAAAGCAGGCCACTGCCGAACATGACCGCGATCAGGATGAACACCAGTTCACCCGCGTACATGTTGCCGAAGAGACGCAGAGCCAGAGAAACCGGTTTGGCAATCAGCGTTACGAATTCAAGCAGGAAGTTCACAGGAATCAACAGCGCCTGTACCAGAACGTTCTTGCTGCCGAACGGGTGAAGCGTCAGCTCACCAATGAAACCGCCGATGCCCTTGACTTTGATGCTGTAGAAAATGATCAGCGCGAAGACCGACAGCGCCATACCGATCGTAGCGTTCGGGTCGGTGGTCGACACGGCGCGGAAAGGAATGTGATGGTCACCGGAAATCATGATGGCCAGTTGTGGAATCCAGTCCACAGGCACGAGGTCGACCGCGTTCATCAGGAACACCCAGACGAAAATGGTCAGTGCCAGTGGCGCGATGACGGCACTGCGGCCGTGAAAGCTATCTTTCACGCTGCCGTCGACGAACTCGATCAGCACTTCGACAAAATTCTGCAGCGCGCCAGGTTGACCGGAGGTGGCCTTTTTGGCCGCCATGCGGAAAATCAGGACAAAAATCAGACCCAAGGCCACCGACCAGCCGAGAGTATCGAGGTGGAAAGCCCAAAAGCCCATTTCTTTTGCTTCTGCTGCGGAATGCGCAAAGCCCCAAGTGCCGTCAGGCAAATGACCGAAGGTCAGGTTTTGCAAGTGGTGCTGGATATAGCCCGAAGCTGTTTGCTCTGCCATGGTTGCCTCAAACGCCCTAAGGTCTCAAAAGTCTTGTTCTCATTAGCAGGGGTGCGAACCAGCTGACCAACTGGGTCAGCATGAACACGCCGAAGATCGCCAGCGGGGCCAGCGGCTTCACTCCTGCGAAGGTCAGTGCAAACAGCACTGCCGTAAAAATCAGTTTGCCTGCCTCGCCGGCGTAGAACGACCGAACGATGGCTTGGGCTGCTCTGGCACCGGAAAACCGAAACGCCTTATGAGCGAAGTACAAATTGGGCAGCCACGCTATCAGGCCTCCGCACAGCCCTGAATACCCAGCTACGACTCCATGCCACTGCCAAAGCGTCACCGCGGCCAGTAACAGGACAATTAATTGAGCCAGCAATACCGGGAAAACGGCCAGACGATGGAACGGCAAGCGGTTTGGCGTGCGTGTTTCCATCACATGGGCTCCTCGTGTGTCGGCCGCCAAAATCAATAACTTGGCATAATTTGTGCCGACAAAATGCGCGCAGAGTATAGGGGCGGTTCAGCCCCTATTCAACTGCTGGGTAGTGATTTCCGACTACACGCTGCGGTCTATTTGTTTCAACGAATGTGAGCGAGAACACCTTGCAACTCATCCAGTGAGTTATAGCGAATGACCAGCTGGCCTTTTCCCTTCTGACCGTGGCGGATTTGCACGTTAGAGCCCAGCCGCTCGGCCAGACGCTGCTCGAGACGCGTAATATCCGGATCGGCTTTGGCGGGCGAAGTAGGCTCTTGTTTGCCACTCAACCACTGCCTGACTAACGCCTCAGTTTGGCGCACGGTGAGACCACGTGCGACAACATGTCGCGCCCCGTCTACCTGCCGTTCTTCCGGCAAGCCAAGCAATGCGCGAGCGTGGCCCATCTCGAGGTCGCCGTGGGACAGCATGGTTTTGATCACTTCAGGCAGCGCAATCAAACGCAGCAGGTTGGCCACACTGACCCGGGATTTGCCCACAGCCTCAGCGACCTGTTGCTGGGTCAGCTGAAATTCCTGCTGTAAGCGTTGCAAGGCAATGGCTTCTTCGATCGGATTCAGGTCTTCACGCTGAATGTTCTCGATAAGCGCCATCGCGATGGCCGCTTCGTCAGGCACATCACGCACCATTGCAGGTATGTTTTCTACGCCGGCCTGTTGACTCGCGCGCCACCGACGTTCACCCGCAATGATTTCATAGCGATTGTCAGCAATCGGGCGCACTACGATCGGCTGCATGACACCCTGTGCCCTGATCGAATTGGCCAGTTCTTCCAACGCCTGCGGGTCCATGTCCCGCCGAGGTTGGTACTTACCACGCTGAATCAGGTCGAGCGGAATGTGTTGCAGCTCACGTTGTTCGGCCTTGACGGCCTGTTCTTCCAGAGCACTGACGGTGGGACTGCTCAGAAGCGCGTCCAACCCACGTCCGAGTCCTCGTTTCTTGACGGCCATGGGATTTCCTTAAGTGGGCTGGGCTGCGGCGCGTGAACTACCGCGACGTTGACGACGAACCATCTCACCCGCCAGAGCCAGGTAAGCCAGGGCACCGCGGGAGGTCTTGTCGTAGGCCAGAGCTGGCATGCCGAAGCTTGGCGCTTCTGCCAAACGGATGTTGCGAGGGATCACTGTGTCGTACAACTGATCGCCAAAGTGTTCCTTGAGCTGCGCGGACACATCGTTGATAAGGCTCAGACGCGGATCGTACATTGTCCGCAGCAGACCTTCGATTTTGAGCTGAGGATTCAGCAGTTCGGCGATTCGCTTGATGTTATCCACAAGGTCACTGAGCCCTTCTAAAGCGAAGTACTCGCACTGCATGGGGATAATCACACCATCGGCCGCAACAAGCGCATTGAGTGTCAGCATCGACAGCGACGGTGGGCAGTCGATGAGAATGTAATCGTAATTTTCCCGAATCGGCCCTAGTGCTGTGCGCAAGCGGGACTCTTTCATCTGCATTTCAAGCAGAACGACTTCGGCGGCGGTCAGGTCACGGTTGGCCGGTAGAAGCTGATAGCCCCCATGCTCAGAAAAGTGCATAGCCTGATTGAGGTCGCATTCGCCGATCAGGAGATCGTAAACCGAATGCTCCAGCGCGTGTTTATCCACACCGCTGCCCATGGTGGCGTTGCCCTGTGGATCGAGGTCGATCAACAACACCCGACGCTTAGTGGCGACCAGCGACGCGGCGAGATTGATGCAGGTGGTGGTTTTACCCACCCCCCCTTTTTGGTTCGCTATCGCGAATACCTTAGCCATTCTTGCGTGTGTTCCCTGTCATGCTGTGCGGCGCAGTATCAGCAGATGCCGTTGACCTTGGCAACCGGGGACAGCCAAGGCTTGCGCGCTTTCCAGATGAAAATCTGCCGGCAATCCTACCAGTTCGTCCGCAGGATGCAGACCTTTCATCGCCAGCCAGCGAGTTTCGCTGTTGCCCATGTGTCGCGTCCACTGGGTGAAATCTTCCAGGCTGCTGAACGCGCGGGAGATGATCCCGGTAAATGGCACCTCTGGCTGAAAAGCTTCCGCACGGCTGTGGATAACTTCGAGGTTATCAAGCTTCAGCTCAAGTTTGACCTGCGTGAGAAATCGGGTTTTCTTGCCATTGCTGTCCAGGCACGTGACCTTCATGTCCGGAAACAGGATCGCCAAGGGAATGCCCGGCATCCCGCCGCCGCTGCCAACGTCCAGTTGGCGCTGGCCTTCAATGAAGGGCACCACACTCAGACTGTCCAGCAAATGCCGAGACACCATTTCGTCCGGATCACGGACAGCGGTCAGGTTGTACGCTTTGTTCCACTTGATCAGGAGCGCCAGATAACCCAACAGCTGTGCATGTTGAGCCTCGGTTAACTCAACGCCGAGTTCCCGGGCGCCAAGGGTCAGTTCTTCTGCATGTTGCGGGGTGACCATAGAACTCAAGCGCTTTGCTCCAACTGACGGCCCGCGCCGCGTTTTTTCAAATGGATCATCAACAGCGAGATCGCCGCTGGCGTGACGCCTGGAATACGGGATGCCTGACCGAGGGTTTCAGGCCGAGTTATCCCCAGCTTGCTTTGAATTTCTTTCGACAGACCCGAGATGCCGGTGTAATCGATGTCCGCAGGCAATCTGGTGTCTTCGCTGGCGCGCAGACGGGCAATCTCATCCTGCTGACGATCAATGTAGCCCGCGTATTTGGTCTTGATCTCAACCTGTTCGGCGACCTGTGGATCAAACGAGCCGTTCCCAGTGATGGCCACAAGGCTCGCGTAGTCCACTTCCGGGCGACTTAGCAGATTCAACAGGTTGTATTCGTGGGTCAGCGGCGTCCCGAAGTGGGCCGATACCGCATCGCCCTGCTCCGTTCCTGGACGAATCCAAGTGGATTTGAGGCGTTGTTCTTCCTGCTCAATGCCTTCGCGCTTGGCGCAAAAAGCCGCCCAACGAGCGTCGTCAACCAGGCCCAGCTCACGTCCTTTTTCGGTGAGTCGCAGATCCGCGTTGTCTTCACGCAGGATCAGCCGGTATTCAGCGCGAGACGTGAACATCCGGTAAGGCTCTTGGGTACCCAGAGTGATCAAGTCATCCACAAGCACACCGATGTAGGCCTCATCGCGGCGCGGGCACCAGCTTTCTTTGCCTTGTGCACGCAGGGCTGCGTTCGCTCCGGCGAGCAAGCCTTGCGCACCGGCTTCTTCGTAACCGGTGGTGCCGTTGATCTGACCCGCGAAGAACAAACCGCCGATGACCTTGGTTTCCAGACTGTATTTCAGATCACGTGGATCGAAATAGTCGTATTCGATGGCATAGCCGGGGCGCACGATGTGTGCGTTTTCCATGCCGCGAATCGAGCGCACGATCTGCAATTGCACGTCAAACGGCAGAGAGGTCGAGATACCGTTCGGATACAGCTCATGGGTGGTGAGCCCTTCCGGCTCAATAAACACCTGATGGCTTTCCTTGTCGGCAAAGCGATGAATCTTGTCTTCAATCGACGGGCAATAGCGCGGGCCGACCCCCTCGATCTCTCCCGCAGCGGAGTACATCGGCGATCGATCAAGGTTGGCTGCGATGATTTCATGGGTGCGCGCATTGGTATGCGTAATCCAGCAACTCACTTGACGGGGATGCTGGTTTTTTGAGCCCAGGAACGACATCACCGGAATCGGAGTGTCCCCGGGTTGCTCGGTCATGACCGTGAAATCCACAGATCGGCCGTCGATGCGGGGGGGCGTGCCCGTTTTCAAACGTCCGACACGTAGAGGCAACTCGCGAAGACGGCGTGCCAACGCAATGGACGGTGGATCGCCAGCCCTGCCACCCGAATAGTTCTGCAACCCGATGTGGATAAGTCCGCCGAGGAATGTCCCTGTGGTCAGCACGACTGAATCGGCCATGAACCGAAGCCCCATCTGAGTGACCACACCGCGTACCTGATCCTGTTCAACGATCAGGTCGTCGCAGGACTGCTGGAATATCCACAGGTTGGGCTGGTTCTCAATGATTTCGCGGATGGCTGCCTTGTAAAGAATGCGGTCGGCTTGAGCGCGGGTCGCCCTTACTGCTGGGCCTTTACGGCTATTGAGTACCCGAAACTGTATGCCACCCAAATCGGTAGCAGTGGCCATAGCACCGCCCAGTGCATCGATTTCCTTGACCAGATGGCTTTTGCCAATGCCGCCAATCGCTGGGTTGCAACTCATCTGCCCGAGGGTTTCCACGTTATGCGTAAGCAGCAGGGTTTTAGCACCCATGCGCGCAGACGCCAGTGCTGCCTCGGTACCGGCATGACCGCCGCCGATGACGATCACTTCAAAACGGGAAGGGAAATCCACCACGCACCTCGTGCCTGTTAATGGGGGGAATAGGAAATTGGCGGCAAGTATAGGGACTTAGCCCCCTCGAAAGGAACCTTTTGCACAAAATTTAACCAGCTGTGGATGAACGGGAGTTAGAAGAATAAAAAGGAAAGAAATTTATAAAAGCTTTGTTTTTATGTTTATGTTTAGAGGACATCCTTTCTGTGGATAGATCCCTACAGGCCTTGTCAATGCTGGTGTACAGAGAATTGAAAGCCTGTGTTGATGTAGGCAGGAGGCCTTGGGATAACAGGATTTAGCCTGTGGATTAAACGGCCTGTTATCCACAGGCGGGGTTAGCCCCAGGTAACAGCCCCTGTTATCAACGGATCTTATGCTGAGTTATGCACAGGGCTTAACGATGCCGTCAGCCCCGCACGCTTGATAACGGGCAAGCGAAATCCCGCTTCGGGAACCGGAGCGCAATAAAACAGGAGAAGTTCGGGAACGTACGGGAGCAGCTCTAGGTGAAGAGCTGCGGAGGACAGGCGATGAGGCGTTATTTTCCGATGCAGAAGCTCGAAAAAATGCGCCCTAGAAGGTCGTCAGAGCTGAATGCGCCGGTGATTTCACCTAGAAACTGCTGAGCAAGCCGTAAATCTTCGGCCAGCAGTTCACCGGCACCTGCCTGCGTCAATTGAGCGTGGCCATGGTCCAGTGACTCACTCGCATTATTCAAGGCTTCGAGATGGCGGCGGCGCGCGCTGAAGCTGCTTTCTGAGGTCTGTTGATAACCCATGCAGGCTTTTAAATGCTCGCGAAGAAGCTCGAGCCCTTCACCGCCTGCCTTGGCACTTAGGTTAATCGTGACGTGGCCATCCGCACTTACATTCAGGCCCACGACGTCCCCGCTGATGTCGGCTTTGTTCCGGATGAGCGTTACGTTTGCAGGGTCAGGGCGTTCGTCCAGGAATTCTGGCCATAACGCAAACGGATTCACCGCTTCTGGTGCTGTCGCGTCTACCACCAGCAGAACACGATCGGCTTCTCCGATCGCTTTCAAGGCTCGTTCGACCCCTATTCTTTCAACATGGTCTTCTGTATCCCGTAGCCCGGCCGTGTCAACGACGTGAAGGGGCATGCCGTCGATATGGATGTGTTCCCGAAGGACATCCCGAGTGGTGCCCGCAATCTCGGTGACGATGGCCGCCTCACGACCGGCCAAGGCGTTAAGCAGGCTTGATTTGCCGGCGTTAGGGCGGCCAGCGATCACCACGGTCATCCCGTCGCGTAAAAGTGCGCCTTGGTTAGCCTCGCGCTGGACTGTGGACAACTGCTCACGTACGTCATCGAGCATGCTAAGCACATGACCATCGGCGAGGAAGTCGATTTCTTCTTCGGGGAAATCGATGGCGGCTTCGACATAAATACGCAGCCTGATCAATTTTTCAGTGAGGTTATGCACACGCTGAGAAAAGGCGCCCTGCAGTGAACGCAACGCGTTTCGCGCCGCCTGTGCAGAACTGGCTTCGATCAGGTCGGCGATTGCTTCGGCCTGAGCCAGGTCGAGCTTGTCGTTAAGGAATGCCCGTTCGCTGAACTCGCCAGGTCGTGCGAGTCGACTGCCAAGCTGCACACAGCGCTGCAACAGCATGTCGAGCACAATGGGGCCGCCATGGCCCTGAAGCTCGAACACGTCTTCACCGGTGAAAGAATTCGGGCCTGGGAAATACAGGGCAATGCCTTCATCGATGATCTGACCGTTTCCGTCCTGAAACGGACCGTAATGGGCACGACGAGGTTCAGGGACTTTACCGATGATGGCCATGGCGGCTGCGCTCGCCAACGGTCCCGACACACGCACGATGCCTACGCCTCCCCGACCTTGCGCGGTGGCGATGGCTGCAATGGTTTCACGAGGGACGTTCATGGTCCGGCTCCTGCATAAATGGCAGATAGCAAAACGCCCCACAAGGGGGCGTTCTGGATTACTTGTACACAGGGTAGATCACGCAGCCGCTTTCTTGGTCTTCGCCTCGATGCTGCGGGTGATGTACCACTGTTGGGTGATGGACAGGGTGTTGTTCACAACCCAGTACAGCACCAGACCTGCCGGGAACCACAGGAAGAAGAAGGTGAAGATGATCGGCATCAACTTCATGACTTTCGCCTGCATCGGATCCGGAGGCGTAGGGTTCAGCCGCTGCTGGATGAACATGGTCGCACCCATGATGATCGGCAGGATAAAGAACGGGTCTTTGATCGACAGGTCAGTTATCCACAGCAGCCAAGGCGCTTGACGCATCTCGACGCTTTCCAACAACACCCAATACAGCGACAGGAACACCGGCATTTGAACGAGAATCGGCAAGCACCCGCCCAATGGGTTGATCTTCTCTTTCTTGTACAACTCCATCATTGATTGCGAAAGCTTCTGGCGGTCATCGCCATGTTGCTCTTTCAGCGCAGCCAGACGCGGTGCAACGGCACGCATACGCGCCATTGACTTGTAGCTGGCAGCAGACAGAGGGAAGAAAAGCCCTTTGATCAGCATGGTCAGGAAGATGATTGACCAGCCCCAGTTACCCACAATGCTGTGGATATGTTGGAGCAGCCAGAAGATCGGTTGTGCAATGAACCACAGAATGCCGTAATCGACCGTCAGTTCGAGACCTGGGGACAACTCTTTCAGAACAGCCTGGCTCTTCGGACCGGCATACAACGTAGTCGTAGTTTCAGCCTTGGCACCCGGGGCAATGCTCACGGCAGGACCGGTAAACCCAATGATGTAGTTGCCTGCACTGTCTTTACGAGTGGTAACAGTGTTGTTGTCAGCCTTGTTCGGAATCCACGCGGTCACGAAGTAGTGCTGCAACCACGCCACCCAGCCGCCTTGTACGGTGTCTTTGATCGAGCCTTTGTCGATGTCCTTCATCGAAACCTTTTTGTAAGGCTCCGAAGGTGTCCACATTGCCGCACCCAAATATGTCGCGGTACCGGTAGCAGTGGTCGAGGAAGGATCCGCGCTGGCATCGCGCTTTAGCTGGGCGAACAGGTTGCCGTTCCAGGGTTGAGCACTTTGGTTATCGATCAAGTAGCTGACAGTCAGGTCGTACAAGCCGCGTTTGAATGTGAAACGCTTGATGTAATTGACGCCGGCATCACTGAATTTCAGGTCGACGACTAAATCGTTCTGACCCTCTGCCAATTGGAAGCTTTTCTGTGTGGCCGAGTAAACCGGACGACCTGCAGCGCGAGCGTCAGGGCCATTCGCACCCGTCAGACCGCTTTGTGCGAGAAAAATACGCTCGCCGCCGTTGTCGAATAGCTGGAACGGAATCTCCGGATGATCTTGACGACGAGGATAAAGTGGCAAGCGGAGCTGCACCACGTCACCACCGACAGGATCGATTGCCAGGTTCAATACATCGGTCTTGACCTCGATCAGGTCTTTACTGGCAACCACAGGCGTTTCAGCCGGTGCACTCACTTCACCTGATGCACTGGGCACGTCCGCATTGGCAGCGGCGGTACCTTGTGGAGTGTCGGGAAGTGCGGATGTGTTGGTGCTGGCGGCAACATTCTGAGTCGGCAAGGCAGCCTGACCATAGTCCTGGTTCCATTTCAGGACACCGACATAGGTCACGATTGCCAGGGCGACGATCAGGATCGTGCGTTTAATATCCATGATTACTCGGCCATCGAAGAGGAACGGGAGGTGGAAGCTGGTGGAACCGGGTCAAAACCACCGGGATTCCAAGGGTGACAGCGGCCTAAACGGCGCAAGGTCAGCCAGCCGCCGCGTACCAGGCCGTGATGCTCAATGGCTTCGTACGCATAGCAGGAACATGTCGGGTAGAAACGACAGTTTCTGGCCATCAGCGGACTAATGGCGTAGCGGTAAAACTGGATCGAAGCGAGCGCCAGTTTACGCATCAGGACTGTCTACCCCCGCAGTTTCGGATTTGGCTTCTGGAATGGGTCGGCTGCGCGCCAGACGTTTCCAGAGCTTGCCGAAATGCTGAATCAACTCGGGGTTTTCAATGTCGCCCAAGCCTTTGCGCGCGACGACCACGATATCCCATCCAACCAGATTGTCCTGGTGGAGACGAAACGATTCGCGCATCAGGCGTTTCAAGCGATTGCGCTCGACGGAGAGCTTGACGCTCTTCTTACCGATCACCAAACCCAAGCGGGCGTGATCCAGGTCGTTGTTGCGCACAAGGAGCAGGAGATTTTTCCCCGGAACCTTGCCGGCGGGGGAGTCAAAGACTGCCTTGAAATGCCGGGGTGTCAGCAAGCGCTTTTCCCGACTGAAGTCCTGACTCACCACCTGTGCCGATTAATCAAACTGCCAGACGCTTACGGCCTTTGGCGCGACGACGCGAAAGGACTGCACGGCCGTTTTTGGTGGCCATACGAGCACGGAAACCGTGGGTGCGGGCGCGCTTGATGGTGCTCGGTTGGAAAGTACGTTTCATGGTGTGTTACCTGGTTCGTCCACAACGGGCCGGAATGACCCCGTTTTAAGAGAGCGGGGATTCTAGAGAAAGCAAGCTCGCAGGTCAATTTCCAACCAGCGTTTCCTGCATTTAGTTGATAGATGCATTTCTATCCCCTTGATGGCCTCGCCGGACGCTTCCGAAATCGCACAGACATAAAAATAAAGAAGGAGAGTATTTAAAGCTTTTTTGTAGAGCTTATAAAGACTAGTGACTCAGGTATCTGTGGATAAGTATCTGTAGGTCACGATACTCGTGATGTACAGAGAGCCTAAAGCCTGTCGAAAAGCCGTGCTGGTCCTGTGGTGCGTGGTCGGAAAACCTGTGCGTGGAACGCCATTTTATCCACAGACCGGTTATCCACAGATCTCTTACCCGAGTTATGCAACGAGGTCAGTTGCGGTTATCCACAGAGCTTATGCACAGGCCATGACCTCACTTTTACCACCCGCAAATCTCGTTTTTGAGGTGTATAGCAGCATCCGACATGTGGATAAGTCGCGCGCTGGTGGGTACAATGGCCGCTTGTTTTGCCTTACCGGCTTTCGAAACTTAGGGGATATCCGTGTCAGTGGAACTTTGGCAGCAGTGCGTGGAGCTTTTGCGCGATGAGCTGCCTGCCCAGCAATTCAACACCTGGATCCGTCCGCTACAGGTCGAAGCCGAGGGCGACGAGTTACGTGTCTATGCGCCCAACCGGTTTGTGCTTGACTGGGTGAATGAAAAATATATGGGTCGTGTGCTCGAACTGTTGGGGGAACAAGGTCAAGGCGTTACGCCTGCGCTTTCCTTATTAATAGGCAGCAAACGCAGTTCGGCTCCTCGTGCCGCGCCGAATGCGCCGTTGGCGGCTTCCGCAGCCGCGTCTCAGGCTACGCAGACTTCCATCAGCACTCATCCTTCACCGCCCCCTCCTACCGAGCCCGCACCAGCGCCTGCCCCCGTTGTTCAGGCCGCGTTGGATGTCGATGATGAGCCTTCACGCGCCAGTTTCGATCCCATGGCTGGTGCGAGTTCCCAGCAGGCGCCCGCCAGGGCTGAACAGCGAAATGTTCAAGTCGAAGGCGCGTTGAAGCATACGAGCTATCTCAACCGCACTTTTACCTTTGAGAACTTCGTCGAGGGTAAGTCAAACCAACTGGCGCGTGCAGCGGCCTGGCAAGTGGCAGATAACCCCAAGCATGGCTATAACCCACTCTTCCTTTATGGTGGGGTGGGCCTTGGTAAGACGCACTTGATGCACGCTGTGGGTAACCACCTGCTGAAGAAGAATCCGAATGCCAAAGTGGTATACCTCCACTCCGAGCGTTTTGTGGCAGACATGGTCAAGGCGTTGCAATTAAATGCCATCAATGAATTCAAACGCTTCTACCGTTCGGTCGACGCGCTGCTGATCGATGACATTCAGTTCTTCGCCCGCAAAGAGCGCTCGCAAGAGGAGTTTTTTCACACCTTCAACGCGCTGCTCGAAGGCGGTCAGCAGGTCATTCTTACCAGCGACCGTTACCCTAAAGAAATCGAAGGCTTGGAAGAGCGCTTGAAATCACGCTTTGGCTGGGGCCTGACGGTCGCCGTTGAGCCGCCGGAGCTTGAAACTCGGGTGGCGATCCTCATGAAGAAAGCGGATCAGGCCAAGGTTGATCTTCCGCACGATGCGGCGTTCTTCATCGCGCAACGTATCCGTTCCAACGTGCGTGAGCTGGAGGGTGCGCTCAAGCGTGTCATCGCCCACTCGCACTTCATGGGTCGCGATATCACCATCGAGCTGATTCGTGAATCGCTCAAAGACCTGCTGGCGCTGCAAGACAAGCTGGTGAGTGTGGATAACATTCAGCGCACCGTTGCTGAGTACTACAAGATCAAGATCTCCGACCTGTTGTCAAAACGGCGTTCCAGGTCGGTCGCGCGGCCGCGCCAGGTGGCGATGGCGTTGTCCAAAGAACTGACTAATCACAGCTTGCCTGAGATTGGCGATGTATTTGGTGGTCGGGACCACACCACCGTTCTGCACGCCTGCCGCAAGATTAACGAACTCAAAGAATCCGACGCGGACATCCGCGAAGACTACAAGAACTTGCTGCGCACCCTGACTACGTAATGCCAGCGCAGCTTATCAAGGCAAGGGACTAGACCATGCATTTCACCATTCAACGCGAAGCCCTGTTGAAACCCCTGCAACTGGTCGCCGGCGTTGTCGAACGCCGCCAGACCTTGCCGGTTCTGTCTAACGTGTTGTTGGTCGTTGAAGGCCAGCAGTTGTCCCTGACCGGTACCGACCTCGAAGTCGAGCTGGTCGGTCGTGTGCAGTTGGAAGAGCCGGCAGAGCCGGGCGAAATTACCGTGCCTGCACGCAAGCTGATGGATATCTGCAAAAGCTTGCCCAACGATGCGTTGATCGATATCAAAGTCGACGAGCAAAAGTTGGTCGTCAAAGCCGGTCGCAGCCGCTTCACGTTATCGACCTTGCCCGCCAATGACTTCCCGACCGTGGAAGAAGGTCCTGGCTCGCTGACTTTCAATCTGGTCCAAAGCAAACTTCGCCGGTTGATCGAGCGCACCAGCTTCGCTATGGCCCAGCAGGACGTTCGTTATTACCTCAACGGTATGTTGATCGAAGTTCAGTCTGGCGTGCTGCGCGCGGTGGCGACTGATGGTCATCGTCTGGCGATGTGCTCCATGGCAGCAGAGATCGAACAGGCTGACCGCCATCAGGTGATTGTCCCTCGCAAAGGCATTCTTGAATTGGCGCGTCTGCTGACTGAACAGGACGGCACGGTCAGCATCGTGCTCGGCCAGCATCACATTCGCGCGACCACTGGAGAATTCACGTTCACCTCCAAATTGGTTGACGGGAAATTCCCTGACTACGAGCGGGTGTTGCCTAAAGGTGGCGACAAACTGGTAGTCGGTGATCGTCAGGCCCTGCGCGAGGCGTTCAGTCGCACTGCTATCTTGTCCAACGAGAAATACCGGGGTATACGCCTTCAGCTTGCCAGCGGCCAGTTGAAAATCCAGGCAAACAACCCTGAGCAGGAAGAGGCCGAAGAAGAAATCGGTGTCGATTACGACGGCGGCTCACTGGAGATAGGTTTCAACGTGAGCTATTTGCTCGACGTGCTGGGTGTCATGACCACGGAGCAGGTGCGTCTGATTTTGTCCGATTCCAACAGCAGTGCACTTGTGCAAGAGTCGGGCAATGACGATTCTGCATACGTCGTTATGCCGATGCGCTTGTAATCCGCAGCCTGTAGATGTCTCTCAGCCGCGTCTCGGTCACCGGGGTGCGCAATTTGCACCCGGTGACCTTTTCTCCTTCCCCTCGAATCAACATCCTCTATGGCGCAAACGGCAGTGGCAAAACCAGTGTCTTGGAAGCCATACACCTGCTTGGGCTCGCGCGCTCATTTCGCAGCGTTCGATTGCAGCCAGTCATTCAGTATGAACAGCCTGCGTGCACCGTGTTTGGGCAAGTCGAATTGGCCGAAGGCGGGCACAGCAACCTCGGCATATCTCGAGATAGGCAGGGTGACTTTCAAATTCGCATTGACGGTCAAAACGCCAAAAGCGCAGCGCAGTTGGCCGAGACGTTGCCGCTCCAGCTGATCAACCCTGATAGCTTTCGTTTGCTCGAAGGCGCGCCCAAGATACGACGGCAGTTTCTGGACTGGGGTGTGTTCCACGTGGAACCTCGTTTCATGGCTACTTGGCAGCGCTTGCAGAAGGCGCTGAGGCAGCGGAACTCGTGGCTCCGGCATGGTACACTTGACGGCGCTTCGCAGGCTGCCTGGGACCGTGAGCTGTGTTTGGCTAGCGACGAAATCGATGAATTTCGGCGGGCCTATATCAAGGCCTTAAAACCCGTCTTCGAGCAAACTTTGAGCGAGCTGGTCCAGCTTGAAGGTTTGACGTTAAGTTACTACCGCGGTTGGGATAAAGAGAAAGACCTAAGTACTGTGCTCGCCTCTTCCCTTCACCGTGATCAGCAAATGGGTCATACCCAGGCCGGTCCGCAACGCGCGGATTTGCGACTCCGGTTGGGTGGCCATAACGCAGCCGATATCCTCTCGCGCGGCCAGCAGAAGTTGGTGGTGTGCGCGTTGCGCATTGCGCAGGGACATCTGGTCAGTCAGGCCAGACGTGGCCAATGTATTTACCTCGTCGACGATCTGCCATCAGAGCTCGACGAGCAACACCGCAGCGCCTTATGTCGCTTGCTGGATGAATTAAACTGCCAGGTTTTTATCACCTGTGTAGATCATGAATTGTTGAGGGAGGGCTGGCGGACGGAAACGCCGGTCGCCTTGTTCCACGTGGAACACGGCGGTATCACCCAGACCCACGACCATCGGGAGTGAATGCATGAGCGAAAATCAAACGTACGACTCGTCCAGCATCAAGGTGCTTAAAGGACTCGATGCCGTGCGCAAGCGTCCCGGTATGTACATCGGTGATACAGACGATGGCAGCGGTCTTCACCATATGGTGTTTGAGGTGGTGGATAACTCCATTGACGAAGCGCTGGCTGGGCATTGCGATGACATCAGCATCATCATCCATCCGGACGAGTCCATCACCGTACGCGACAACGGCCGTGGTATTCCGGTCGACGTGCATAAGGAAGAAGGCGTTTCAGCAGCAGAGGTCATCATGACCGTGCTGCACGCGGGCGGTAAGTTCGACGACAACTCCTACAAGGTCTCCGGTGGTTTGCACGGCGTAGGGGTTTCGGTCGTAAACGCGCTGTCAGAAGAGCTGAACTTGACGGTTCGCCGCAGCGGAAAGATCTGGGAACAGACATACGTCCACGGCGTCCCTCAAGAACCGATGAAGATTGTCGGTGACAGCGATTCAACTGGCACCGAGATTCACTTCAAGCCCTCGGCTGAAACTTTCAAGAATATCCATTTTAGCTGGGACATTCTGGCCAAGCGAATTCGCGAACTTTCGTTCCTTAACTCTGGCGTCGGCATCGTTCTTAAAGACGAGCGCAGCGGCAAGGAAGAGTTGTTCAAATACGAAGGTGGCCTGCGCGCGTTCGTTGAGTACTTAAACACCAACAAGACACCGGTCAATCAGGTGTTCCACTTCAACATCCAGCGTGATGATGGCGTCGGCGTTGAAATCGCCTTGCAGTGGAACGACAGCTTCAATGAGAACCTCCTTTGCTTCACCAACAACATCCCTCAGCGTGATGGCGGTACTCACTTGGTGGGTTTCCGATCTGCGCTGACGCGTAACCTGAACAACTACATCGAGCAGGAAGGTCTGGCGAAGAAGCATAAGGTCGCCACGACCGGCGATGATGCCCGTGAAGGACTGACCGCGATTATTTCGGTGAAGGTGCCTGATCCCAAATTCAGTTCGCAGACTAAGGACAAACTCGTTTCGTCCGAAGTGAAGACGGCTGTGGAACAGGAGATGGGTAAATATTTTTCTGACTTCCTGCTGGAGAATCCGAACGAGGCCAAGGCGGTCGTTGGCAAGATGATCGACGCGGCCCGAGCTCGTGAAGCGGCGCGGAAGGCGCGTGAGATGACTCGCCGCAAAGGCGCACTTGATATCGCCGGTCTGCCGGGCAAACTTGCGGACTGTCAGGAAAAAGACCCTGCCCTTTCCGAGCTGTATCTGGTGGAAGGTGACTCTGCTGGCGGGTCTGCAAAGCAGGGGCGTAACCGTAAGACTCAGGCCATTCTGCCGCTAAAAGGCAAGATCCTGAACGTTGAAAAAGCGCGCTTCGACAAGATGATTTCTTCTCAGGAAGTCGGGACTTTGATCACCGCGCTGGGTTGTGGCATTGGTCGCGAAGAGTACAACATCGACAAGTTGCGCTATCACAACATCATCATCATGACCGACGCTGACGTCGACGGTTCGCACATTCGTACGCTGTTGCTGACGTTCTTCTTCCGTCAATTGCCGGAGTTGGTTGAGCGCGGTTACATCTACATCGCTCAGCCTCCGCTTTACAAAGTGAAGAAAGGCAAACAAGAGCAATACATCAAAGACGACGACGCCATGGAAGAGTACATGACGCAGTCGGCCCTTGAAGATGCAAGCCTGCACCTGAGCGAATCCGCGCCTGGGATTTCCGGCCCTGCGTTGGAAAAGTTGGTCAACGATTTCCGCATGGTAATGAAGACCCTCAAGCGCCTGTCGCGCTTGTACCCGCAGGAACTGACTGAGCATTTCGTCTATCTGCCACCGGTTTCGATGGAGCAATTGTCTGACCATGCGGCTATGCAGGACTGGCTCGCTAAATTTGACGAGCGTCTGCGTGTAGGTGAGAAGTCTGGCCTGGTGTACAAGGCCAGCCTGCGTGAAGATCGCGAGCGTAATGTCTGGCTGCCAGAGGTGGAGCTGATCTCTCACGGTCTGTCCAATTACGTGACGTTCAACCGCGACTTCTTCGGCAGTAACGACTACAAAACGGTCACCGCCCTGGGCGCGCAGATCGCGACGTTGCTTGAAGAAGGCGCATACGTTCAACGCGGCGAGCGCAAGAAGCCTGTCACTGAGTTCAAGGAAGCCCTTGCCTGGCTGATGGCCGAAAGCACCAAGCGTCACACCATTCAGCGATACAAAGGGCTGGGCGAGATGAACCCGGATCAGCTGTGGGAGACCACTATGGATCCGACTGTTCGTCGCATGCTGAAAGTGACCATTGAAGATGCAATCGCTGCCGATCAGATCTTTAACACCCTGATGGGCGATGCAGTGGAGCCGCGTCGCGACTTCATTGAGGCCAATGCTTTGGCCGTATCAAACCTTGATTTCTGATAGTGCATCACTGAAGGCGCGGAACCCGTTCTGAGCTCGCTTGTAACAAAACCCGGCCACGCGCCGGGTTTTTTTATAAAAGGGCCGAATTTATATGAGTGTTCCACGTGGAACGCTGCAAATCTGATTAGCTGTCATACCCTACTGATGCCGGCACAGCGAACGTACAGGCTGACCTCATGTAAGTCGAAATCAACTGGCGCGAAAAGCCGTGTTGTCTCTCAAACAATACAGATCGGCTGATCGGCGTTTCACCGCCGTTACAGGGTAAAGACCGTCCGTCGAGACACTCCCACAAGTCATATTCCTCAAGCATACTCACTCCGTCGAGCGACGCCGTTGGAGATAGGTTCAGTTATCCCGACGCACCCAATGGTCGCCAACGCAGTTCCCCGGATGCGACAGAGTCGTGACGGATCAGCAGTCATCGTTGTCCCGTGCGTCCCCGCTTTACGCATGGTTGATGTGAACATTCTCTCTTGTTTGGTTTGCCCTTCCGAGTCACCTCGGTGCGGTAGCTATATCCAAAATTTTATCCCGCCTGCTGTACCCGCTGCGGTCGGTAACCCCGATTGTGCAGTACGCCATCTGCCCTGCTCCACGCCTCGGCACTGACTGGCTAAAAATTCCCAGATAGAAATGGCCTTTACCGGAAATGTCCGGAAGGGCTACCGGCTTCGCCTTGCGCTATTTCCATGTCCATTTTTGGCCCTGTCGCGTGAAAGGATGTGTGAATGATCAATCGCAAAAATTTCATGACACTGCTAGTGATCGTCCCCTTGCCGATGGCCGCCGTGGCGGGCAAGCCGCAGAGCGTGGAACTGGGGGGATTCGATTTCACCCCGACGCTGAAAGTCAGCGAGTGCTACGACGATAACTTTCGGACCCTGCCTGACCATGAAGAGGCCGCCTGGATCACGTCCGTGCGGCCAACGTTTGTCCTGGAGACGCAAACACGAACCAGCGGTTACCAGTTGGAGTACGCCGTCGACAGCCGCACGTATCAAGACCACGCCGAGGCCGATCATGTCGATCAGTCGTTCATTGGGCGAAGTGTCATGGAGTTCGATTCCCGCAATCGGCTGACGGGAGAAGTGGGCTATCGACGGGCTGAAGACACCGTGCAAACTGCAGAACCGCGTGAGAACGACAAGTACACGCTGAAGAACGGCAAGTTCGGTTATACCTACGGCGCCCGAACGGCGATGAATCAGATCGAGGTGTCGGCTGAGTACGAAGAGCTGCGGTATCGCAATGCCGGCTCGCTCAACGATGACAAGGAGCACAACACTCGCACGTACATAGGCACCTGGTATCACCGGCTCGGTGGCCTGACCCGCGCGTTGGTGGAATTGCGTCACAGCGATTTCGATTACGTCCTTTCCAACAGCCCGCGAAACAGCACGGGCGATGCGGCGCTCGTGGGCATCACACGGGACCTCACCGCCAAGCTCAGCGGCGGTGTGCGCGTGGGGTACGAGCGTAAGAACTTCGATAACAGCGACGTTAACGACTACAGCAGCCCCACATGGGAGGCCAACGTTGAGTACAAACCGCGTACGTACTCTACGTTTTCGATCAAGGCGAGCAAGGCGTTCGAGGAAGGTGACGACGGCGCCAACACGGTCCATGACACCAGCACCCGTTTGGGCTGGCGTCATACGTGGACACCCTGGGTGGCCACGGATGTGCATTATCGCTACGCAGACCTCGAATACCTCGGTGTCGGAGGCAGGGACGACAAGCTCAATGACTATGGCGCTTCGGTGATTTATTCACCTACCCGCTGGGCAGAAGTCTCCCTCGGTTATCAGCGCTGGAAGAACGATTCTGATCTTTCCGATCAGACCTACACCCGCAACGTATACCTGCTGACAGTGGCCCTGAGTCTTTAGGTCGAGTCGCTCGCCACTGTTTCACTTTGAAAGGGAGGTGTTCTCATGTGCGTACGTCAACTCTTGATCGCCGCGATGTTGCTGGTCTGCAGCGCATCGACGTTCGCGGCAGCACAGTACCAACTGAGTTCGGGCGACACGATAGCCATCAACGTGTTTGGAGAAAGCGATCTCACTTTCAAGGAGATCGTCCTGAATGACGCCGGCGCGTTCAGCTACCCGTTTCTTGGGGAAGTCGTTGCGAAAGGCATGACCCCAACCGCCGTCGAACAACTGATCACCAGCAAATTGAAAGGCGGCTATCTGGTGAACCCTCGAGTGTCGGTGAGCGTGCTGAAGTATCGGCCGTTCTTCATCGGTGGCGAGGTCAAGTTGCCAGGAGGCTACCCCTTCCAACCGGGATTAACGCTAGACAGGGCGATTGCGCTGGCGGGCGGATTGACTGAGCGGGCTTCGGACAAACGCATCACGTTGGTCCGTGGTTCCGATCTGAAACGCAGCGAGATCAAGGCCACACTGAGCACCCTGGTCGAACCGGGTGACACCATCAATATCGATCAGGGGTTCTTTTGATCATGGGCCAGATCAGTATTAGCAGAAGAAACGAGATCCCACGGTATCCCGACGGCATGCCCGACGAGGACAAGGACTTCATCGATTCGCGCAAGATCGGGCAGACGCTATGGTCAAGCAAGTGGAGCATTCTGACCTTTACCTTGCTTGCAGTGATATTGGCGGCGGTGTTGATACAGACGGTCACGCCGATGTTTCGCGCAGTTGCGTCGCTGGTGATCGAGCCCAAAGGGATGTCAGTCATCACGTTCCAGCCGCCCTCCGACCCAAGCAATCCGACCAATGATTACCTGCAAACGCAGCTGAGCCTGATCCAGAGTCGCGGCGTGGCAGAGCGTGCCGTGCGGCAACTCCACTTGACCGAGCATCCCGAGTTCGATCCCCGACAGCGGCCGTACCTGATGACGCGCATCAAAGCGTTAGTGTCGTCGGTATGGCCAGAGGTGTTCCCGGTGACGTGGAGCAACGGGGACGTGTTGACACCCAGTCAGGTGTTCGACGCCGCCGTGGCCGAATTGATGGAGCATACGTCCGTGGGGTCGGTCGGCAAGAGTCAACTGGTGACCATCGGTGTCACGCTTCAGGACAAACAGACGGCGGCCGCTGCAGCCAACGCACTGGCGCGGGGTTATCTGGACAGCCGGCTGGACGCGCAAGTCAATGACTCTCTCAATGCCAGTCGCTGGATGGACACGCGCGTTGTCGAGTTGCGCACACAGCTGCAGCAGGCTGAGAACAAGCTCCAGGCTTATCGGGATGCCGAAGGATTAGTGGACGTCAGCGGGGTGACAACCCTCACTGCCAATGAACTGTCCAAAACCAGTGACCGAATGATTGATGCTCGTCGTGAGCGCGCCGAAGCGCAAAGTCAGTACCAACAGGTACAGTCGATCAACGGCAAGGGCGCGGGCCAGCTCTCTACCCTTCCGGCAGTGATCAATAATCCGGTGGTTCAGCAGTTCCAGGCGGATGTGGCAAAGGCTCAGGCCAAGGTCGACGAGCTGTCGAAACGCTACGGCGACCTGCACCCGAACATGGTGGCGGCGCGTTCAGACCTGGCTGCCGCGAAAGCAAGCATGGCGACTCAGGTGAATCAGGTGGTTGCCGGTTTGCAGAACAATTACCAATTGGCTCAAGCCAACGAGAGCGCATTAAAGACTTCAGTCAACACCAGTCGCGCGCAGATTCAGGACATTGCGCGCAAGGAGTTCAAGCTGCGCGAGTTGCAGCGAGATGTCGACAGCAATCGCTCGTTGTATGAAACGTTCGTCAATCGTCTGCGGGAAACCACGGCAACCGCCGATTTGGGCTCAAGCAACGCGCGCATCGTCGACGAGGCGATTCCTCCGCTCATCCCGAACATGCCACGCAAGTCGCTGATCCTGTCGATTGCCGCGGTCCTGGCCTTCGGTCTGGCGTGCGGTTTGGCGCTGATGCGTGATGCCATGAAGAACACGGTCAAATCCAGCGATGACGTGGAGAAGAAACTTCGCCTCCCGGTGCTGGGCGTCGTGCCATTGTTGCAAAAGAAAAACCGCGCCCGGATCGCGCGGCAGTTCGAGCACAACGACGATTCGGCTTTCAGTGAGGCCATCCGGACGGCACGCACGGGGGTGATGCTCAGCGATATCGAGACACGCCGCCACGTGGTGGTGATCACCTCCTCCGTGCCGGGTGAAGGTAAAAGCGCTATCGCGGTGAACCTTGCCTGCGCACTGGGAAGGTTGGAACGCGTGCTGTTGATTGAGGCTGATCTGCGCCGGCCCACATTGGGGAAAAACCTCGGGCTCAGCGACGCTCATATTGGCCTGGCGAATCTGGTAAACGGAAACGCGCGCAGCGGCGAGTGTATTCAGCAGGTTGGGGACATGGACGTCCTGCCGGCCGGTGCCGTGCCGTCCAACCCACTGGAGCTGCTCGCCTCTCCCCGCTTCAACAGCTTCCTGGACTGGGCCAAGCAGCGTTACGACCGAATCATCATCGATTCCCCCGCCAGCCATTCGGTGAGCGATGCTGCCTTGCTGTGTGCATTGGCGGATGCGGTGTTGTACGTCGTGAAATCCGACAGCACCCCTGCCCCGGTGGCTCAACGAGGGGTCGGGCAATTGCTGCGCAACCGAGCCCCGGTGATTGGCGTGATTCTCAACCAAGTCTCCGCAGTCAATCTGCGGTATGACCACCAAGGCTATTACGGCTATCTCCCGGGTGAGGCCTATCAGGCAACGGTGTAACGGGATAACGGCGACTGTCGCTAATGGAAATCATCGGCTCAGCCTGGGCAGCGTATTACAGGCCATGCGACGAACGCTTGGGAGTATCACCATGCTTGCTCGACGCTTACATCCTTCGGTCAACCGGAGAGGCTTGACGTTCTGGAGTCAGTGGATATGCGCCACTGCCCTGTCCAACTTGACGATCTGCTATGTGATCTTCGATCACTTCGGCGATATCCCCATTCCCTACCGCGTCCTTATTCTGCTCGGGATGCTGGCGTCGGTGCCGATTTATTCTGCGCTGCACGTCTACCATAAGCGCTATGGCTACGGCTTTGGATTACTGCGTCTGCTCGCCGCTTGGCTAGTGCTGATGGGCGCGCTGTCGACGGTAGTGCTGGCCTGTCTCGACTATTCCAATCTGGATCAGACGCTATTGGCGAAATTGGTGCTCGTCGGGTTTCTCGCCCAGGCGTGCAGCTACCTGCCGTTGCGTTACCTGACCAACCTCCACGCCCGTTGGCTGCGATTCGAACGCACCGCGCTGATCGTCGGCACCTGCCCGCTGGCCTACAGCCTCGCTCAGCAACTGCGTGACCGAGTGCCGGTGCAAGGCATGATCTCCACAGGCGATGACATCCTGCACGCGCCGGACGACGATGACCTCCCGGTTCTTGGCGCGCTGGAGGACCTCAACGAACTGGTGACGCGCCGCAGCATCAGGCGGGTGTACATCGCCATGCCGTTGAGCAAGGCCGCGCAGATCGAAGCGATCTACCTGGCGCTGCTGGACCTCAACGTGGACGTGGTATGGATTCCCGACTTCAGCAGCATGATGTTGCTCAATCAGTCGATCTCGCAGATCGAACACTTCCCCGCGATCTACCTCAACGAGACCCCGCTAAGCTCGCACCCGGCGGCAGCTTTCGGCAAAGAATTATTCGACCGAGGGCTTGCGCTCCTGGCGCTGATCATTCTGTTCCCGGTGATGCTGACGGTTGCCATTGCCGTGAAGTTGTCCTCCCCCGGCCCGGTGTTCTTCCGTCAGCCACGGCATGGATGCAATGGCTTGATCATCATGGTCTGGAAGTTTCGCTCCATGCGCGTACACGACGACACCGAAGTCAGGCAGGCGACGCAGCATGATTCTCGCGTCACTCGCGTGGGGGCGTTCATTCGCCGGACCTCGATCGATGAATTGCCTCAACTGATCAACGTGCTGCGCGGCGAAATGGCCCTGGTCGGACCGCGCCCTCATGCCGTCGCGCACAATCACTACTATGGCGACAAAATCCTCGCCTACATGGCGCGGCACAGGATCAAGCCCGGCATTACCGGACTGGCCCAGATCAGTGGCTTACGCGGCGAGACCGAGACCCTGGAAAAGATGCAGCTGCGGATCGAAAAGGATCTTGCCTACATCAATCACTGGTCGCTCTGGCTCGATATCAAGATTCTGTTGATCACGCCGTTCACCCTGTTCTCGCGCAACATTTATTGAGCGCCGCCCGGCGAAGGAGAGCGGTATGGCAGACCCCGAATTCACGGCGCCCGGCTTACCCGGCGCAGGGTGGCGTGGGGCGATTCGGCAGCTATGGCAAGCGAAGCTGGTGCGCAACATTGCCACCACGATCTCCGGCAGCGCGGGTGCGCAGGCGATCAACCTGGCGTTGATTCCGGTGATTATGCGGATCTACGGGCCCGAGGCATTCGGCGTGGTCGGCACCTTTCAAAGCCTGACCATCATCCTCATCCCGTGGTGCGCATTGACCTACCCAATGTCGATCGTGCTGCCGCAATCGGAGCGTGATGCCCGTGGCTTGATCCGCTTGTCGCTGTTGATGGCGGCGTTGATCTGCGGCCTCACCGCCCTGCTCCTCTACGGCTGGGGCGAACAGGCCTCCCATGCCTTGGGGGTCGACCTGCTGATTCCATACCTGATGTGGCTGCCGGTGGTGATGTTCAGTTCGGCGGTGTTGGAGACCACCCAGCAATGGCTCTACCGAAACCAGCGTTTCACGCTGACCGCGCGGGCTGCCACGTTGCACGCGTTGATCTATAACGCGACGCGCAGTGGCGCCGGGCTGATCATGGCGACAGCGCCAGTCCTGGTGATCACCAGTTCGCTTTATTACGTGATCCACAGCGGATTATTGCTGATCGGTATTCGCCTGCGACGCGAGCCAAGTGTGTTCAAGGCCTCATCTGAAACGAAGAACGAGCCTATCAAGACGCTGCGTCAGCTGGCGGCCGAATACCGGGACTTCCCGCTGTTCCGTGCGCCTCAAGTGTTGATCAACGCGTTGTCGGTGCACATGCCGACGCTGGTCCTGGCGTCGGCATTCGGTGCGGTCCCGGCAGGATTTTTTGCGCTGTGCCTTCAAGTGCTGGCGATGCCGAGCAACTTCATCGGCAAGGCGGTAGGCAGCGTTTATTACCCGCGTATCACCGAGGCGATTCATGCCCGTGACCCAGTGGCTGGCCTGTTGCTGCGCGGCGTATTAGGCATGTCCCTGGCCGGCCTGGCGCCCTTCGCGTCCCTGGTCATCGCCGGGCCGTGGCTGTTCGATCTGGCGTTCGGCGGGCAGTGGCACACCGCTGGAGAATACGCGCGCTGGCTGGCCATTTCGGAGTTCGCCGGGTTTATCGGCGGACCGTGTCTGGTGGCCATCCCCGCGCTGTCTTTGCAGAAAGTCTTCCTGGTGTTCGAGATCGTCAGCACCAGCCTGCGGATTTCAGCCGTGCTGGCCGGCGCTTTCTTCTTCAAGGATCCAGTGGCGGTGGTCATGGCCTTTGCCGCCGCCAATGTCCTGATCAACCTGTCGATGATCGCCATCGTATTGATCAAAGCAAAGCGCTGGCATCGGCGCCTTTTTACCCTCTAGTCCTGATTTGAAAAAACGGTTTTCTCCGCATCGTGCGGCAGCCACGTCTGTCGTTTATCCCCCCCTCTTGAGGCTCGGCACCCATGAATACAGAAAAGGTCTGCGCAATCATCCTCAACTGGAACGGTGCCGAGCAGACGCTCAGCTGCATCCGTTCTCTCGAGGCGTGTGGTTCGATTCCCGTGATCATCATCGACAACGACTCCGATGCGTCAGATTACAAAAAATTGTTGAGCAACATTGTGCAACGGGATCTCGCCGACACCCTCATTGCTACCCAGGAAGAGATTGCCCACGAAACCCGCCGCTACAGTCAATGCCTGATCAGAAACAACGGCAACCACGGCTATGCGGGCGGCAACAACGTCGGCATCGATTACGCAGCCCGCGCCGGTTACGAATATTTCTGGATTCTGAACAACGACATCACCGTTGAGCCAGGGGCATTGGAGCGGCTGCTCGATACGATGCACAGCGATCCCCATTGCGGATTCAGCGCCTCGGTTCTGGTCTACGCCGACAATCCCGAAATGGTTCAGTGCGTGGGCGGCGGCACGGTGTACCCATGGCTTGGCAAGACGCGGCTGATCGGCAAGAAGGCCGAACGCGCGCAACTGCCGCAACTCAATCTGCCCACGCCGGATTACCTCATGGGCGCGTCAATGCTGGTGTCTCGACGGGTCGTCGAAGAGGTGGGGTTGATGGACGAGCGCTACTTCATGTACTCCGAAGAAGTGGACTGGCAGCGACGTGCAGCGGCGCGGGGCATCACCTTTCAGGTCGCGCTTGGTAGCTTCGCCCGGCATGGCGACAGCGGCAGCACCAAGGGCAAGAGCCACCTCTTCCACTTTTATCGCAATCGCGCGGCGATCATGTACAACCGAAAATTCCACTCCACTGCATGTTGCGTGGTGTCGTCCCTGGCGTTGGCATCGATTACGGTGCTGCAAAACGGTCGCAGCCTGAAAAACATCCGTTATGGCCTGAAGGGCATCAGTGAGGGCTTCGCCTTTTCCTGGCGCTAGAGTCTCGGCCCCTACCCTGTCTGGCTTCATCCATGAAGGTATTTCGCCGTGACCAGAGCGTTGTTTTCCTACCGGACTCTGTTGTTCATCCTGCTATTTCTGAACTCGGCGTGCCTGTTCTTGACCGACAATAAAAAGGCCGGGCTGCCCTACCTGCGCGAGTTGTTCATCATCGCCGTGGTGGTCTCGGCGTTGGGATTGCTGTTGGTCTGGAGGCGTGCGCATCAGTCACGAGCAGCGCTATGGATCGTGAGCTTTGGCCTGCTGTTGCCATTACTGTCGGCCCTGCTGGCCAACGCCAAATTCGGTCAGCCCCTGTTGTACGGTCTGCTCGAAGAACGTCGCAGCTTTCTGTACTTGTTGTTCTTCCCGGCGTTGTTCCTGATGATGAAGGCGCGACCGACCCAAGACGAACTGGAACGGTTTTTTCTGACTTCGGGCCTGGCCTGCGTTTTGGTTGGCTACCTCTACTACTTCGGCGTGCTGGCGGAAAACAACGACGTGGCGTTCAACGTCGACGACAAGGACTACGGCCTCAACCCCCTTCGTCCCAATCGCTTCAGCATCGGCGCAGCCTATGTCAGCGTCTGTGCCTACATGCTGATGTACCGAATCCGACGCGCCTATTCGCTGGGGTCGGTCTTGCTGCTGTTGCTGTTCGCGTCCTATCTGTGGCTGGTGCTGCAGACCCGCAACACCATGTTGATGTGGGTACTGGGCGGCATCTGGATCTTTCGGGCGCGGTGGGGCGTGTTGCTGAAAACCGGCGTAGCGGTGATCGGGATTGTGTTGGTGGCGTACTTCATCGCGCCGGATTTCTTCGAGAACCAGTACCAGCAATTCAACGCACTCATCGGTGAGGCCACCACCGAAGGCGGTGTGCGAGTGACGACCTCGGACATTGTCTTGCGGGAAGTGCCGGCGAATTATTACGTCGGCATGGGGGCGTTGTCGTTGCAATGGCAGAACGGCTTCGCGCGGCTATACAACGCCTACTTTTACCTCTCGGATGTCGGACTGTTGGGGGTGTTTTACCGCTTCGGTTTCCTCACACCGCTGATCGCCGGCTTTTACTATTTCGGTTACTGGCGAATCATGCGCACGTGCCGCCGCAAAGGGGATCTGCTCAGTGGTCTTCAGTTGGACTTCACGCTTAACGCGTTCAACTTTTTTCTGTCGACCTCAATCATGTACGGCGGCGATCTGACAGGACTGGCCCTCGCGGCGTTCGTGTATTTCGCGCGAGCGTCAGCATCAAGTCGACCGTCGAGATCGTACACGCTGATCCCGGATCCTCCGTTGCGGTCTCCGATCCAGCCGCAGCGCTGACTCAGCGGCGAGTAGCGCCCGGGCCGTATTGCGTGCATTTGGAGGCTTCAAGGTATTTCACTAATACCTGCCATTGCGGCCGGTCTTGGCCGTTGACCGGTTCCAGATTCATCGGCTCGGGGCCCCAGCTTTCGCCGGAGGTCCAGTAGGCAAGGGGCACGCAATACGCCTGCAAATACGTGAGCAGTCGATCCGCGGCGATCGCCCACCGGGGATCGTCATCCGGAAACCCCATCTCACCGATCTGCCCACGCCGACCGTTTTTTTGCAGCCACTGAATGAAAGGCTTGGCGCGATTCACGCCGATATCGGGATCAATGGGCCGATTTCTCGCGTCCTTGTAGGTGCCGCTTCCATTGCTGTCCAGGTAGAGATGCGCGGAAAACACCAGGTTATTCGCCGGGTCTTTCAGCGCCAGCAAGGCGTCGTTGTTCTGAGGCCAACGGGCGGCGCTGGACCAGTCTCGTCCCTCGACAATGATCAGGTGCTTGCGATCCACCTGGCGAATCCCGTCGATACCGGCTTGCGCGGCCTGAGGCCAAATGGCATCGGAATCGTCATGGGGTTCGTTCATCAAGTCATACGCGTAGAGCGCCGGCGCCTCATGCCAACGCTCGGCAATGCGCTGCATCAACTGACGGTAATGATCCACGCTCACATTGGCGCTGCCGATCACCTGCTGTCGATACCGAGCATAGTTATGCACATCGATGATCACGCCGATGCCTTGCTGGTTCGCTTGCACGAGCATCTTGTCTATCAACCCGGCATACGTGGCATCCAGCCCATCGCCTAACACCGGCTGTAATCGCTCCCACTTCACTGGAAAGCGCACGGTGCGTATGCCCTTGGCTTTCCAGCGAGCGAAGTAGTCCTCGCTGGGGAAGAAGTAGTCCGTCCCGTGTTCACCCGGAAACTTGCCTTCCGACGACTCGGCCCCCGAGACGTTGATCAACACCATGGGCAAGGTTGTCGCCTGGGCGGGGATGCACAGTCCCTGAAGGACCGTCAGCGTCAGGCCGGCCAACACCGACTGGCGCAACCACCTCATAGCGCGACTCATCCTCACTGTTTTTTCACCGCGGACATTTCCCGGACGGAATTCGTGTTGTTCAGGCAGCGCGCGGCTTTGCCGTGCCTGCTTGTTTCGTCGCTCCCGATGTTTGCCGCTGGTACCCGAGAGGGTCGCACACGCCAGATTCGCGCTGATGCTCAGTGTGAGTCGGCACTGCACGCGATTATTCATTAGCAGGAGCCCGCCCTATGAAAGTGTTTGGAATCGACTTCTATCGTGGACGACAACGTGAGCTCATTGACGAGCTGATCACGCTCACGGACGCACCTTTCAAATATCTGGTGACCGCCAACGTCAATCACATCGTGTTGCTCGAGCATGATGAGCAATTGCGCGAGGCCTATCGGCATGCGGGGCATCGGCTGTGCGACAGCCGGGTCCTGTATCCCGTGCTTCAGCGGCTGAACGCGGGGATTGCCGAGCCCATCCCCGGCAGCACACTGACGCGGGCGATGATGAACATCGCCCAGCTCAGGCAATGGGACGTCACCGTATTGGGCTGCGAGCGGGACGTCGTCACGACCCTCAAACGCAGCTACCCGTCCGTGACGTTCCACCACTACAACCCGCCCATGGGTTTCATCAAAGACCCGCAAGAGGTCGAGCGCTGCGTTGATTTCATTCAGCGACAGCGCTCGCGCATGACCGTGTTTTCCGTTGGCTCGCCTCGTCAGGAAGTGCTGGCCTGCGAGGTGTACAAACGTGGCGGCGCAAGGGGCATCGGCTTGTGCACGGGCGCTTCGTTGATGTTCCTGTCGGGCAAGGTAAGGCGGGCGCCGATGTGGGTGCAGCGTCTGTCACTGGAGTGGCTGCACCGGTTGTGCACCGAACCCACGCGCCTCGGCCGACGTTATGCATCGGATGCCTACCGCATCCTGCCGATCATCGCTCGGCAGTTCCGTAATCGATCAGGTACCTGATCCCGTCCAGATGCGCCGCGCCTGAGGCGGCATTCCCACAGTTTTTCACCTGCATTCCGAAAAACCTCGGCCGATGTGTATCGACCGAGGTTTTTTGCATTTCACGCCGTGCCTTTTCCCATCCCCGCCCAATACGCTTTCAGGCCGCTGAACGAATGGGTGATGTGCGCAGCGAGCGCGTGACGCCTGGTCATCGCCGGTTTCTCGATGAAATGCCAGGAGAACACCGCAGCCGCCAGCACAATCGGGAACGCAACAAGCATCATCGTCACCGGACCGATGCCCTTGAACTGATGCGCGAGGATTTCCTGCACCGGGAACGCATAAATGTAGACGCCATACGAGTAATCACCTAACCGGTTATAGCGATCGACCAATGGGTGCGTTGCGAAGCCGAGGTAGAAAATCAGGTAGGTCCACGCCAACACGAAACACTCAAAAAAATACGGCGTTTGATACGACCCGGCCGCCAGCGCGGCCATCGGCAAAAACCAGAGGAAACGGTGCTGGATATGCTGCCGATAGCGGTACAGCGACATGCCCAACACGAACGGAAAACCCCATGTGAAGAAGTACTGCAAACGGTGCAGATCCGCGAGCAGCGTGGTGTTGGCCGACAGCACTTTGAACGTCACGTAGGCAACGCCGTACACCAACAGAAACGTGGCGAAGCGACGGTTGTTCCCGTAGCAGGAGAAGATCCCCAGTCCGCCTACCAGCACGTAGAGCATCACCTCATAAAAGAGGGTCCATAACGAGCCGTTGATGCCTGGCCAGGGATTGTCCTCGAACAGCCCCGGCAGTTGGAATTGCATGCTGAACAGCGTCAGGTTGTGGCTCAGGTAGCCATAAGTAGCCCCCGAGCGGAGATATTCCGGCGTGCTGAGTGTCGTAAAGATCGGCCCAATCAGAAACACGCTCAACAGCAATACCAGTGTCAGGCCCGGGTAAATGCGCAGGCATCGGGCAGCGACAAAATCAATCAGGCCGGGTGCGCGGTCACGGCTCAGCGAAATGAAAAAACCTGACACGCAGAAGAAGGTGATGACAGCCAGCTCGCCCAGCGAGAGGCCCAACCACCCAGACAGGGGCTCTACCGCCGTGCTGCCTTGGGACAACGGGTAGCTGTGCGAAACCAACACGGCGGTGGCGGCGAGCATTCGGATCAGATTGAAATTGTTGTTTCGTCTGGACGCCAGATCACCCAATGTATTCATACCGCCTCCGCCCGTCACGCGAGCAACCACACGAGATCCATCTGTTTCGTATCCGGCGCCGGGATAGGCGATGGACTTAATGAGTGGGAGCCGGCTTGGCGAAAGCGGTGAATCTCAGGGTAGACGGGTAGTCGCCGGGCGTGTTCGCCAGCAAGCCAGTTCCCGCACTGACGCTTTTCGGACTGGCCATAGGCGTATCCCACGCTGGAACGATACGCCGACCGTGCACGGCGTCTAATTGCCATCACTAATCGGCCCGTGAATAACCCGGTTGCCAAAAAATTGACCTAACTGACGGCGCGATAGATTCCTCTGCACTGAGCGCCGGTTTCAGCCGTTTCCACGGCGTTAACCCTGGAAGTGAACATGCCTGCCGACTCTGCCAATACGACATATCTGAACACTACCGAAGGCTTACGACTACAAGGCCAGGGCGCCGAGCAGTGGCGAGAATGGGACCCTTACCTCAGTGACCGGCAATGGGGTACGGTGCGTGAGGACTACAGCGCAGACGGCGCGGCGTGGGATTTTTTCCCCCACGACCATGCCCGCAGCCGGGTCTATCGCTGGGGTGAGGATGGGCTGGCAGGGTTCTCCGACAAGGCGCAACACTGGTGCCTCGGGCTGGCGCTGTGGAACGAGCGCGACCCCATCCTCAAGGAGCGGTTGTTCGGTCTCAATAATGCTGAAGGCAACCACGGCGAAGACGTGAAGGAGCTGTATTTCCATGTCGATGGCGTGCCGAGTCATGCCTACATGCGCATGCTCTACAAATACCCCCATGCGGCATTTCCCTACAGTGATCTGGTTGAGGAGAACGGCCGTCGGGGTCTGGACGATCCCGAATACGAAGTGCTCGACACCGGGGTGTTCAACGACAATCACTACTTCGATGTCAGCATCGAATACGCCAAGCACACGCCTGACGACATCTTCATGCGGGTCACCGTGGTCAACCGCTCGGATCAACCGGCGCGTCTGCATGTCCTGCCGCAGCTTTGGGCGCGGGACATCTGGAGCTGGGGCGATGAGGTCGAGCGCCCTGCCCTGTCGCGTGTGGATAAGGTGATTATCGCCCGGCATCCGATGGAGCCTGTGAGGGAAGCCACGGCCTGGGGACACGACTCCGCAGAGTGGGTCTTTTGCGAGAACCGCACCAACGCGCCGAAGCTGTTCGGGCATCCTGCGGCCGGGCCGTTCAAAGATGGCATCAACGATTGGCTGACCGGCGCAAATCCCGAGGCGATACGCCGAGACGCAGGCACCAAGGCTGCCGCGCATTTCATCCTGACGTTGGAAGCTGGCGCGTCCCACGCGGTGTACCTGCGGTTCGCGCCTGCCGGTTCAGCCCATGTGAATGCCCGCGCGCTCTTCGATGAGCGTCGCAAGGAGGCCGACGAATTCTATGGCGCCTTGCAGCACAAGCTGGAAGACGCCGATGCCCGCAACGTTCAGCGTCAGGCGTTGGCCGGGTTGCTTTGGTCGAAGCAGCTGTATTACTTCGACGTTAAAGCCTGGCTCGCTGGGGATCCGGGACTGCCTCCGTTGCCCGAAGGGCGTTCGCGCATCCGCAATAACCAATGGCGACACCTGTGCAATTTCGACATTGTCTCGATGCCGGACAAATGGGAGTACCCGTGGTATGCGTCGTGGGACCTGGCGTTTCAAGCCGTGGCGTTCGCCTTGATCGACGTCGATTTCGCCAAGGACCAGTTGCTGCTGTTGGTCAAAGACCGCTTCATGCACCCCAACGGACAGTTACCCGCTTACGAGTGGCGCTTCGACGATGCGAACCCGCCGGTGCACGCATGGGCGTCGTGGCGGGTGTATCAGATTGAAAAGGCGCAGAACGGTCAGGGCGATCGAGCGTTTCTGGAAAAAGTGTTCCACAAGCTGCTGCTCAATTTCTCGTGGTGGGTCAATCGCAAGGACGCCGAGGGCCACAACATCTTTCAGGGCGGGTTCCTTGGGCTCGACAACATTGGCCTGTTCGACCGCTCGGCCGCACTCGCCCCCGGTTACCAACTCGATCAGGCCGACGGCACCGCGTGGGTCGCCGGTTACGCCCTGGACTTGATGCGCATCGCGCTCGAGTTGGCGCAGCACAACGAGGTGTACATCGACATAGCGGTGAAGTTTTTCGAGCACTTCCTGTACATCGCGGGGGCCATCAACGAAGTCGACCAGGATGAAATCGAAGGGCTGTGGAACGATCAGGACGGCTTTTTCTACGACGTGCTGCACCGACCCGATGGCCTACGTGAGTCCGTGAAGCTGCGATCCTTCGTCGGCCTTATCCCGCTGTTTGCCGTGCGCGTGCTGGAACAACGCGAGCATGAAGGGCTAAAAGGGCTGCGTGAGCGATTGCTGGGTTTCCTGCACCATCGGCCTGACCTGGCTGCGCTGGTTTCCCGCTGGACCGAGCCCGGCAAAGGCAACCGGTTGCTGCTGGCGCTGTTGCGCGGCCAACGCACCAAAGACCTGATCAAGCGCATGCTCGATGAGAGCGAATTTCTTTCGCCTTACGGCATCCGCTCCCTGTCTCGCTACTATGGCGAGGTGCCGTTCAGCATGCAGATCAACGGCAACACGCTGTCGGCGGATTACGAACCGGCGGAGTCGAACTCCCGTCTGTTCGGCGGCAACTCCAACTGGCGCGGACCCGTGTGGATGCCGCTTAACTACATGCTGATCGAATCGCTGCGCGAGTTTCATCGCTACTACGGGGAGAAATTTTCCGTCGAATACCCGACTGGTTCCGGATATCTGGCATCGCTTGATGAAGTGGCTGACGGACTGAGCCAGCGCATAAACAGACTTTTCCTACGCGACGACGCCGGCAACCGGCCTTCCATGGCCGGTTATCCACTGCTTGAAATAGATCCGGAAAGTCGGGATCTTGTGCTGTTCCACGAATACTTCCACGGCGAAAATGGCCGAGGCCTCGGGGCTTCGCATCAAACGGGCTGGAGCGCGCTGGTGGCCCTTTTGCTTCAACCGAAGGCATAAACTCGCCGACTTATTTAGCGGGGCACGCTGTATCAGGACAAGGACGGGGTTAAAGGAGCGGTAACCGGATGTCGTTTCGTAAATACCAGAAAGTGCTGGCCATCCCTCGGGTGCTGCCAGCGACGCTGTTCATGTTCGTGGCGGGACTGCCGCTGACGATCATGACCCTCACCCTCAGCTTGCATGTGCTGAATGAAATGGGGCGCAGTTATTTCGATGCCGGGGTGGTCGCGACTGCCACGGCGTTGGGGTTTGCCGTGGGCTCGCCGTTGTTGGGGCGCATGATGGATCGTCATGGCCTGCGCCCGGTGGTCGCGATCTGTGGAACGTTGTCGACGCTGGCATGGGTTCTGCTGCCGTTGGTCAATTACGCGCTGTTCGTGGCACTGGCCTTTGCGGCCGGGGTGTTCACCATCCCGACAGGCTCCCTGTCCCGGCAATTCGTCGCCAGCCTGGTGCCGGAAGATCAGCGTCGCCCGGCCTATTCGCTGAATACCATGCTCATGGAACTCTCTTTCGTGATCACGCCTGCGGTGGGCATTCTGCTGATCACCACCTATTCCGCTACGGCGACGCTGGTGGGCATCGGTGTGTGGCGCGCCTTTTCCTACATCGCGCTCTACGTGCTGAACTGGCCGATGCGCAACGTCGACGAAGTCGCTCGCGACCAAGATGCCGTCCAGCTTAAATGGCGGGAGTGGCTGAGTCTCCGGCTGGTCGGTGTATTGCTGGTCAGTGCTGGAGCGCTGTTCGTGCTGTTTGGCACTGAGCTGGCACTGATTGCGGTATTGCGAGAAAACGGCGAAATCGCGTTCACGGGTTATGTCATCGCCGCGATGTCTGTCGCTTCGATCGCGGGCGGCTACGTCCACGGCATCGTTCACCGATCCTGGTCACTCATGCGGCTGGCCGTGACCATGAGCCTTTTACTGCTGCCGGTGGCGTTTTTCGATCAGGTTTGGTGGGGGCTGTTACTGGCGTTGTTGCCGACCAACCTGCTGTGCACGCCGACATTGGCCGCTAGTTCAGAGGCCGTGGCAGAGCTTGCCCCAGCCAGTGTGCGAGGCCAGGTGATAGGGTTGCAGGACTCGGCAAACAGGTTGGGTCAAACACTGTCCATGCCTCTGGTTGGATACGCCATCGACACGTTATCGCCTGCCACGGGGTTCGTTGCGGCCGCCTGCGGAGGTCTGGTTTTGATCGGAATGGCAGCGCTTTGCAATCTGCGGATATCAGCACCGCCTCAGCGCGCTTAGAAACGACATCGGTCTTGGCGGGGAAGGCTCAAGACCGGTGTTTTCAAGCGTCTGCACTGCCTGTCATAAAAACTTATGCACGTTTTTGGTCCAATCATCGCGACCGGAAATAAGCAATAAAATCAGATATTTACGGTCGATTATCAGGAATCTCACACATTCGGTGCACAGGTTATCCACAATTCACGCCGGTGATTTTTCCGGTGTGGGCGCAGGCATGACCGGGGAGCCCATTGCCCGCTGCGTGGCCTCGTTCCAGGCGGAAACCCGGTCATTCAGCGCGGCAATCGCACGAGGGCCAATGCCTTCGGCATACATGGGCTCACCGATGACCACTTCGATGGTCCCTGGCTTTTTGCCCCAGCCTTCTTTCGGCCAGTACCGGCCCGCGTTATGGGCGACGGGCAGCACCGGCAACTCCGCGTTCACGGCCATGGCCGAGCCACTGCGCGAGAACTTGCCGATTTGCCCATAAGGCACCCGCGTCCCTTCCGGGAAGATCAACACCCACACGCCGTCCTTGAGCAGCTCGTCGCCTTTCTTGGCCACCACCTTCAGCGCAGCCTTGGGGTTGTTGCGATCGATGGCAATGGGACGAAGCATCGCCATTGCCCAACCGAAGAACGGCACGTAGAGCAGTTCGCGCTTGAGGACCTGACTCAACGGCTGGAAATGCGCGGACAGGAAGAACGTTTCCCACGTGCTCTGGTGATTGGAGACGATCACGCATGGCGTCTTTGGCACGTTTTCCTGGCCAGTGACGTTGACTTTGATGTTAAGGAACACCTTCGTCAGCCAGACCGCACAGCGACACCAATACACGTTGATGAAGCGATAACGCGCGCGGAAAGGCAGGAAGGGCGCAACGAAGAAACTCAGCGAACACCACAGCAGGGCAGTGGTGCCCAGCAGCAGGTAAAAGACAAAGATCCTGATGGCCTGCACTGTCGACATAGCTGCTTTTACCGTTACGGGCAGTGCCCGGATTGAGCGTGTCGTTGAACGACCGGTCAGTCGTTCGTTGATGCGCTGTTGTGAATAAGTTCTGCGGCAACCGCCGCCAGATCGTCAAAAATCAACGTTCCTGCGGGCAACGGGTTGCTCTGCGTCTTGTGTCCTTTGCCCGTCATGACCAGAACAGGTTGAGAGTCGACGGCCACCGCCGCCTCCAGGTCACCCTTGCTGTCACCGACGAACCAGATTCCGCGAAGATCCACGGCGTAATGGCTGGCGATATTGCGCAGCATGCCCGGCTTGGGCTTGCGGCAATCGCACCCGGCGTCCGGGCCATGGGGGCAATAAACGATCAGACCGACCTCACCGCCCTGCTCCGCCACCAGTTCGCGCAAACGCGCGTGCATGGCGTCCAGCGTGGCGAGATCGTAATAACCGCGAGCGATGCCGGACTGGTTGGTGGCAATTGCCACCGTCCAGCCGGCCTTGCTTAACTGCGCGATGGCCTCGATCGAGCCGGGAATCGGAATCCACTCCTGCACCGACTTGATGTAGGCGTCGGAGTCTTCGTTGATCACTCCGTCCCGATCGAGAATCAGCAGCTTCAAATCATGTACTCCAGCGTTAGCCCAGCAGAGAAATGTCAGCGACACCCAGGAACAGGTTGCGCAGACGCGCCAGCAGCGCATAACGGTTGGCGCGCACACTGGCGTCTTCGGCGTTGACCATCACGGCCTCGAAGAAGGCGTCCACCGGCTCGCGCAGCGCTGCCAGACGGGCCAGCGCTTCGTTGTACTGACGGTTCGCCGACATTGGCGCGACAGCCTGGTCTGCCTGCTGAATCGCCGAGTACAGCGAGAACTCGTTGGCGTTGTCGAAATACTTCGGCTCGACGGTTTGGGCGATGCTGCCCTCGGCTTTGCCCAACAGGTTCGACACGCGCTTGTTCACGGCGGCCAGTGCAGCGGCTTCCGGCAACTTGCGGAACGCCTGGACGGCTTGCACGCGCTGATCGAAGTCCAGCGCCGAACCCGGCTGCAGGGCACGGACCGACAGGTAGACCGACACGTCGACGCCTTCGTCTTCGTAGCGTGCGCGCAGGCGGTCGAAGATGAACTCCAGCACTTGCTCGGCCAGACCGGCCGGTTTGACCTTCGCGCCAAACTGAGTGACAGCGAATTGCACGGTCTTGATCAGGTCCAGGTCCAGCTTCTTCTCGATCAGAATCCGCAGGATGCCCAACGCTGCGCGACGCAGTGCGTACGGGTCTTTGCTGCCCGTTGGCAACATGCCAATGCCGAAAATACCGACCAGGGTGTCGAGCTTGTCCGCGATGGCCACCGCAGCACCGGTCAGGGTGCTTGGCAGTTCGGCGCCTGCGCCACGGGGCATGTACTGCTCGTTCAGCGCCAGTGCGACGTCTTCCGGCTCGCCATCGGCCAGCGCGTAGTAGTAACCCGCGACACCCTGCATTTCCGGGAATTCGCCGACCATCTCAGTCGCCAGGTCGCATTTGGACAGAAGACCGGCACGGCCCGCGCGCTGGGCGTCGCCACCAATGCGTGGCGCGATGAACGCCGCCAGCTTCGACACGCGCTCGGCCTTGTCGAACACGGTGCCCAGCTGCGCCTGGAACACGACGTTCTGCAAGCGCTGATTGAAGGTTTCCAGCTTCTGCTTCTTGTCCTGCTTGAAGAAGAACTCGGCGTCGGTCAAGCGCGGGCGAACGACTTTCTCGTTACCCAAGACAATCTGCGACGGATCTTTGCTTTCGACGTTGGCGACCGTAATGAAGCGCGGCAGCAGCTTGCCGTCGGCGTCCAGCAGGCAGAAATATTTCTGGTTGTCCTGCATGGTGGTGATCAAAGCTTCTTGCGGCACTTCGAGGAAACGCTCTTCAAACGAGCACACCAGCGGCACCGGCCACTCGACCAGCGCGGTCACTTCGTCCAACAACGCGGGCGGCACGATGGCAGTGCCTTCGTGCTGGGTCGCCAATTCGTCGACACGCTTGCTGATCAGCGCGCGGCGCTCGTTGAAATCAGCCAGCACGTGAGCGGCGCGCAGATCGCTGGCGTAATTGACTGGCGAAGTGATGCGTACGCTGTCCGGATGATGGAAACGGTGGCCACGGGACTCACGGCCTGCGGTTTGCGCGAGGATCGTGCAATCGATGACCTGTTCACCGAACAGCATCACCAGCCATTGGGTCGGACGCACGAATTCTTCCTTGCGCGCACCCCAGCGCATGCGCTTCGGGATCGGCAGGTCGTTCAATGAGTCTTCAACGATGGTCGGCAGCAGGCTGGCGGTCGGCTTACCGGCGATGCTCTGGCTGTAACGCAGTTTCGGACCGCTCTGATCGATTTCGCTCAGATCGACACCGCACTTCTTGGCAAAGCCCAGTGCAGCTTGGGTCGGGTTGCCATCGGCGTCGAACGCGGCCTGCCGTGGCGGGCCATCCAGATTGACGCTGCGATCGGGCTGTTGAGTGGCGAGCTCGGTGATCAGCACCGCCAGACGACGGGGTGCGGCATACACCTGCTTGGCGCTGTAGGTCAGGCCTGCGGCTTGCAGGCCTTTTTCGATACCGGCCAGAAACGCGTCGGCCAGGGTGTTCAGTGCTTTGGGTGGCAGTTCTTCGGTGCCCAATTCAACCAGGAAATCGTGAGCACTCATTGTGCAGCCTCCAGCTTCGCCAACACTTCATCGCGGATATCAGGTGCGGCCATCGGGAAGCCAAGCTTGGCCCGGGCCATCAGGTACGCCTGGGCGACAGAGCGAGCCAGGGTGCGTACGCGCAGGATGTATTGCTGGCGTGCGGTCACGGAAATAGCGCGACGGGCATCCAGCAGGTTGAAGGTGTGCGAGGCCTTGAGGACCATTTCGTAGCTCGGCAGCGGCAGCTCGGCGTCGATCAGACGTACCGCTTCACCTTCGTAGAAGTCGAACAGTTCGAACAGTTTGTCGACGTTGGCGTGTTCGAAGTTGTAGGTCGATTGTTCCACTTCGTTCTGGTGGAACACATCGCCGTAGGTCACTTTGCCGAACGGGCCGTCGGTCCAGACCAGGTCATAGACCGATTCAACGCCTTGCAGGTACATCGCCAGCCGTTCGAGGCCATAGGTGATTTCGCCGGTGACCGGGTAGCACTCGATACCGCCGACTTGCTGGAAGTAGGTGAACTGCGAAACTTCCATGCCGTTGAGCCAGATTTCCCAACCCAGGCCCCAGGCGCCGAGGGTTGGCGATTCCCAGTTGTCTTCGACGAAGCGCACGTCGTGGACAAGCGGGTCGAGGCCGACGTGTTTCAGCGAGCCGAGGTACAGCTCCTGGAAGTTGTCCGGGTTGGGTTTCAGAACCACCTGGAACTGATAGTAGTGCTGCAGGCGGTTGGGGTTTTCGCCGTAACGGCCATCGGTAGGACGACGGCTCGGTTGTACGTAGGCGGCGTTCCAGGTTTCCGGGCCGACGGCGCGCAGAAACGTGGCAGTGTGGAATGTGCCGGCGCCCACTTCCATATCGTAGGGCTGAAGTACCACACAACCTTGCTCGGCCCAGTATTGCTGGAGGGCGAGGATCAAGTCTTGGAAGGTACGCACGGCTGGCGTAGGCTGGCTCACGAAATTCACCTGTACTGGGGGGCTGCGATTTAAAGAGCGGGAGTATACCCGATTCGGCAGCGCCTCCACCCTTGGGAGCCCTATGCCACGCTGCTTTTGGTGCAACGAAGAGCCGATTTACATGGACTACCACGACCAAGAGTGGGGTGTGCCGTTGCGCGACGCGCAGAAGCTGTTCGAGTTTCTCTTGCTCGAAGGGTTCCAGGCCGGCCTGTCGTGGATCACCATTTTGAAGAAACGCGCCCGCTACCGCGAAGTGCTGTTCGACTTCGACGCACGACGGATCGCGGCCATGACCGACAGTGAAATCGAAGCGTTGATGCTGGAACCGGGCATCGTGCGCAATCGCCTGAAACTCAACGCCGCACGCAAGAACGCTCAAGCCTGGTTGCGCCTTGAAGACCCGGTGGCGTTCGTCTGGTCCTTCGTGGGCGGGCACCCAAGAATCAATCACTTCAAAGACCGCAGCGAAGTGCCGGCGATCACCCCTGAAGCCGAAGCCATGAGCAAAGCCTTGAAGAAAGCCGGGTTCACTTTTGTCGGCCCGACCATTTGTTACGCCTATATGCAGGCGACCGGGATGGTGATGGACCACACGACCGATTGTGATCGCTATGCGCAGCTTTCTCGCTGATGGCAGAGATCTACTGTGGGAGCCGGCTTGCTGGCGAAAGCGGCGTGTCAGTCGCTTAATGTTTAGCTGATTCACCGCATTCGCCAGCAAGCCGGCTCCCACGCCTGCGGCAGAAGCGAGACCGCGTCTATTGATAAACCAGGCCATTGACCGTTGACCTCCACCATAGAATCTCCCACACGGGTCCGCGTTGCTTGCAGGAGTGGTTACAATGCCCGCCTCATCGATTCAGGAGTGATCTGTGGATAAGTTCAAAGGCGCCATGATGGTCGGGGCGTTGCGGTTGTTCGCGTTGTTGCCGTGGCGCGCCGTGCAATGGGTGGGCACCGGCATTGGCTGGCTGATGTGGAAGCTGCCCAATCGCTCGCGCGAAGTTGCGCGGATCAACCTTTCCAAATGTTTTCCCGAGCTGGGCCCCGCCGAGCTTGAGGCGTTGGTCGGTCGCAGTCTGATGGACATCGGCAAGACCCTGACCGAAAGCGCCTGTGCGTGGATCTGGCCTGCGCAAAAATCGATCAATCTGGTGCGCGAAGTCGAAGGCTTGCAGGTGCTGAAAGACGCGTTGGCCTCCGGCAAAGGGGTGGTCGGCATCACCAGCCATCTCGGCAACTGGGAAGTGCTGAACCACTTCTATTGCAGCCAGTGCAACCCCATCATTTTCTATCGCCCGCCGAAGCTGAAAGCGGTCGATGAACTGCTGCGCAAGCAGCGCGTGCAATTGGGCAACCGCGTAGCCGCGTCGACCAAGGAAGGCATTCTCAGCGTCATTAAAGAAGTGCGCAAAGGCGGCTCGGTGGGGATTCCCGCCGACCCGGAGCCCGCAGAGTCGGCAGGTATTTTCGTGCCGTTCTGCGGGACCGTGGCGCTGACCAGCAAGTTCGTACCAAACATGCTGGCGGGCGGCAAAGCGGTCGGCGTGTTCCTGCACGCGATGCGCCTGGAAGATGGCTCGGGTTACAAAGTGGTTCTGGAAGCCGCGCCGGACGACATGTACAGCACCGACACCGAAACCTCGGCGGCGGCGATGAGCAAGGTTGTGGAGAAATACGTGCGCGCGTATCCGAGCCAGTACATGTGGACCATGAAGCGCTTCAAGAAGCGGCCGGAGGGTGAGAAGCGCTGGTATTAGGGACTTTCGCGATTACCTGTAGGAGCGCGGCTTGTCCCGCGAGCGGCGACGCAGTCGTCGTAAAGTCTACAAATGCGGTCTGACTGATCCACCGCACGTGTCGAATTTACTGCCGCTTCGCAGCAGGTCGCGGGACAAGCCGCGCTCCTACAATTTGTCAGATCAGCCGGCTGAGCTTCTTCAAGAACACCGTCATTTCCATACAGGCCTGTTCGTTCGAACAAGCCTCCCTCCTAACTATCTAAAAAGCTGTAAGGCTGAAGTTCTGCTATGTGTGAAAGCAAGATCAAATGCTCGACCGTTTTTTCTTTTTCAAGGTGTTCAAGAGTGTCCGGCCCGCCAAGCATTAATGCCGGAACGAAGCCATACATTTCGTCGTGACGCAAAGTGCCGAGCTTTTTCTTTACTGGTTCAAACAATTCTCCATAATTATCATCCCCTCTATTTCTGGTCAGCAGGAAGTTTTGCAACTGCTTATCCATTTGCTCTTCGCCTAGGGTCGAGTAAAAGTCCACGTATTTAGATAAGATGCTGGTTATATCAAGAGACGCCCCGGTTTTTTCGCCCCACAGATATAAATCGCCAAAAGCACTTCGCGCGATCAGGTGATAAGTATCAAATTTTTCAAATTGGGTTCCGCGTATCCAAGAGGCGACTACTCCTTCATATTCCTGCGGATTGACCAACCAAAAAATCCCTCCGCCGTAGCCGCACCAACCATGTTCGGCCCAATACTTTAAAAGTAGTTCAGGAAGTTTTCCCCGATAGCGTTCAATGCTCGAAAGAGGTACCTCCTGCCGATCAGTCTGACCGCCGAACTCTTCCAGAAACGATGTAAATACTTCATCTGTCATTGTTCGGCCTGCCTTTTCACCTAACCTTTCCGTCTAAATATCTGAAAAACTATAAGGTTGAAGCTCGGTGATTTGTGAAAGCAGGGTCAAATGCTCCACTGCTTTCACTTTTTCAAGATGATCGAGAGTGTCCTGCCCGCCCAGCATCAATGCGGGAACGAAGCCGTACATTTCATCATGACGCAGCATGCCGAGCTTTTGTTTTGCGGGTTTAAAGAGATTGCCGAAGTCGTTGGAGTCTACGTTTCTAGATAAAAGAAAGCCTTGTAGCGCTTTATCCATGCCATGACTTTTTATTTCCAAATCATTCACTACGTACCTAGAAACAACGCTTTCTATTTTAAGCGAATATCCAGTTTTTTCACCCCAGAGATAGAGGCTGCCAAATGCGCCTCGGGCTATGATATGGTATTTGTCACGTCGCTCAAGATAAGTTCCCTCGAGCCACGAAGCGACTACGCCTTCGTACTCTTGTGGATTAACTAACCAAAAAATCCCTTCACCGTAACCGCACCAACTTTGTTCGGCCCAGTATGAAAGAAGCTGGTTTGGTAATTTCCCTTTATATTGATCGATGGTCGACGCGGGCACCTCTTGTCGATCGATTGGCTCACCGAATTTTTCTAGAAATCTAGCGAATACTCTATCCATCTATCTCGCCTTCTCAGTTAACATTTATGCATATTTACATTGGGGCTCCTCGTCGCTCCCAGGGCTGTTCGTTTCTAAAAACTCTTTCCTAATTATCTGAAAAGCTATAAGGTTGAAGTTCTGTTATCTGCGAAAGCAACATCAAATGCTCGACCGTTTTTACTTTTTCAAGGTGCTCAAGAGTGTCCGGGCCACCCAGCATAAATGCTGGAACGAAACCATATATTTCGTCATGACGTAATTTGCCAAGCTTCTTCTTGGCAGGTTTGAAAAGGTCACCAAAGTCGTCGGAATCTAGATTCCTAGATAAGAAAAATCCTTGTAACTCCCTATCCATGCCATCATCTGCGATTTCAAAGTTACTAATTACGCATCTTGAAACCACGCTTGCTATCTTAAGTGAATGCCCAGTTTTTTCACCCCACAGATACAAGTCGCCGAAGGCACTGCGAGCAATCACGTGGTACTTGTCACGGTTTTCAAGAGAAGTCCCTTCTAGCCAAGAAGCAACTACGCCATCGTACTCCTGGGGATTTACCGTCCAGAAAATTCCATCCCCGTAACCACACCAGCCGTGTTCGGCCCAATATTCAAGAAGCAGATTAGGCAGCTTCCCCTTGTACCGTTCTATGCTGGATAGAGGTACCTCCCGGCGGTCAACTTCGCCACCAAATGTCTCCAAAAATATTGAAAATATCTCGTCCATTTTTACTCCTTAACATTTGTGAAGTTTTACGTTGAGCATCGTCTGCCCTTGCGCATATTTTGGCACCTTTTCCGCAGCAGACCTTAAATTTTCTATTTTTTTCCTCCATTGAGCGCCAATACTAGAGTTGACCTGTTTGTCACCAAAGTCCGCAATAATATCCCTCCCGCCGGCACTTAAGTCAGGATTATGCAAGCCTGCAAGGGTCGACATGGTCTCCATTGCTTTTTTCAGGCCTTCTGCCTTTGCTTCTTTTGGACTCATGGTCTGCAAAAAGTCATTTTGAAAACGCTCTTGCAATTTGTTTCGTAAGTTCCTTCTAGCAAATGCGGCAGCCGTCTTGCTCCGCTTCACCGGATTAGCAATATTCTCCAGATACTCGTCCACCGTCAGCCGATTCAATCCGTCTTCCTGCCCTTTCAATTGGCGTTCGAACTCGCCCATTTTAGAGGCAGGCATTTTGTCCGCCTTGAAGCACTCTACTTCATGACGAGGCATGGTGTTGGGTTTGCTTTTGGGAGGCTCGTCGTCTTTGCCTGGACGGCGAGGCGGTGGGGGCTCTTGTGGGCCGGTTGCACCTCGGCGGGGGTGTGACGTCTGTAGATCGGGTCTTTTTTTCAGCGCGTCTTCATGCTTGAGCATCCATTCACCCAAGCGCGCGCCTTTGGTACTGGCGCGCATTTCCTGGGCCAGAACACCGGCGTGACTTCGGCCTCGCGTGAGATAGTCCACGATTGCGCCCAGTAGCAAGACGGCAACCTCCACATGTCCCAATGCGATCTGGTGCACTGCGTTTCCCTGAGCGGTCGGGTCATCCTGGCTGTACGGACTTAATCCTTCATCTCCTCGTGTGCCTTCCCAAGAGAGACATATGCCGTTTAGGTAATAGTCGCCGATGGCAGGCAAACCCTCGATGAAGAACTCGGCAGTGGACGCTAGCCCTAATATCCCCAGTATCCAAGTGCTGACGTGTAAGCCCATCGCGGCCCCTGCCGCGCCGAGCGGGACAGCGCCCACGCCACCGGCAAAGGCGCCTATGCCCGCGCCAATGGCTCCGCCGGTTAAAACGCTGCCCGCCACGATCATCGCCATTTGGGTGACGACACCCAGTAACTCTTGAAGGATGCTGTTTATATCGAGATCGGAGAAACGCTGCCTCAAAAGATCGCCAGCGCGCCATTCAGCATGGATGAATGCGGTTCTGAGGTTATGGATACGGCGAATATTAAGAGAAGCTGACGCTACATATTCATTGAGGTGAGTGCGAAAGTCCGCCCCTGATTGATAACCTATCTCATGGGTTATGCGGTCTTCTATCTCCTGCCATGAGGGCACTTTCCCTAAGAACATCCCATGTCTCCCTGACACTGTATTTGGGGCTGCCCGGATTATGATTAGAAATAAAAGATAAAATCAACAGGTGGAAGTGTCTATCGCGTTCAGCAGAATATGAGTGTTCACCATTGGCTTAGTTTTTATACTTCTTGTAAACGTAATAAACGCGATGTTTTAAATACTATAAACACTGAATATACCAGCAGCAATAAGAGAGCGCCGCTTCTCGCCCGGGAATCGATCGCGAGCACGCTCGCTTATACGTTTACTATCCTTTGCGATCCAGCTTCTTCATAAACACCGTCATTTCCTTCTCGGCCTGTTTATCACCATGGCCGACCGCCGCTTGAATCCCCTGTTCCCACGCCTGGCGAGCCTTCGCGTTATCCCCTGAAGCGAGCCATGCCTTGCCCAATAGCTTCCAAGCAGCCGAATACTTGGGGTCGAATTCGACGCAGCGTTGCAAGTGCTCAACCGCGCTGGTCGAATCGCCAGCATCCAGATAACCCTTCCCCAGCCCGAAGCGCAGTAGCGCATTGTCCATGCCCTTGGCGAGCATCTTTTCCAGTGATTCGAGCATGTCGCCCCCCTTAGAAAAAGCTCAACCCCACCTGAAACAGCCGTTCCACGTCGCGAATGTACTTCTTGTCCACGAGGAACATGATGACGTGGTCGCCAGACTCGATGACCGTGCTGTCATGGGCGATCAAAACGCGATCGGCTCGGGTGATCGCGCCAATCGTGGTGCCGGGCGGCAGGTTGATGTGCATGATCGCCTTGCCAATGACCTTGCTCGACTTGGCATCGCCATGGGCTACGATTTCGATCGCTTCTGCCGCACCGCGTCGTAGCGAGTGGACACTGACGATATCGCCGCGCCGCACGTGGGCCAGTAGGGTGCCGATGGTCGCCAGCTGCGGGCTGACGGCGATGTCGATTTCGCCGCCCTGCACCAGATCGACATAGGCCGTGTTGTTGATGATGGTCATGACCTTCTTCGCACCTAGCCGCTTGGCCAGCAGCGACGACATGATGTTGGCCTCGTCGTCGTTGGTCAGCGCCAGGAACAGGTCGGCGTTGTCGATGTTCTCTTCCACCAGCAGATCGCGGTCCGATGAACTGCCCTGCAGGATCACCGTGTTATCGAGGGTGTCCGATAGGTAGCGACAGCGCGCCGGGTTCATCTCGATGATTTTTACCTGGTAGCGGTGTTCAATGGCCTCGGCCAGCCGCTCGCCAATCTGCCCACCCCCGGCAATGACGATGCGCTTGTAGCTGACATCCAGCTTGCGCATTTCGCCCATCACGGCGCGAATGTCCGCCTTGGCAGCGATGAAAAAGACTTCGTCTTCGGCTTCGATCACCGTATCGCCTTGGGGAATGATCGGACGGTCTCGACGGAAAATGGCCGCGACCCGTGTGTCGACTTCCGGCATGTGCGCCCGCAATTGACGCAGCTGCTGCCCCACCAACGGCCCGCCGTAATAGGCTTTCACGGCCACCAATTGCACCTTGCCTTCGGCGAAGTCGATGACCTGCAGGGCGCTTGGGTATTCGATCAGGCGCTTGATGTAATTGGTGACGACCTGCTCGGGGCTGATCAGCACGTCTACCGGAATGGCGTCGTTATCGAACAGTCCGGCTCGGGTCAGGTACGCCGATTCGCGCACGCGGGCGATCTTGGTCGGGGTGTGAAAGAGGGTGTAAGCGACCTGGCAGGCGACCATGTTGGTTTCGTCGCTGCTGGTCACGGCCACCAGCATGTCGGCGTCGTCGGCACCGGCCTGACGCAGCACGGTGGGAAACGAGCCACGGCCCTGAATGGTGCGAATGTCCAGTCGGTCGCCCAGTGCTCGCAGGCGCTCCGCATCGGTGTCCACGACAGTGATGTCATTGGCCTCACTGGCCAGATGCTCCGCCAGCGTGCCGCCCACTTGGCCTGCACCGAGAATGATGATTTTCAATCAGTCTCTCCTTGAAATTTCCGCACCGCTGATCCCTGTAGGAGCGTGGCTTGTCCCGCGATCGGCGGGGAACCCGTCGTGAAGTCAGTGCACGCGGTGTGTCTGACATGGCCAATGCGTCTGGATTTGCGACTGCTTCGCAGTCGATCGCGGGACAAGCCGCGCTCCTACAGTTAGCTCGCAGAAATCTTGATCAACTTTGCGTAATAAAATCCGTCATGGCCGCCTTCCTGGGCTAGCAACTGCCGACCATGCGGCTGTTTCAAGCCTGGTGGCGGATTACCCTGTTGACCGGCGATGTCCAGTTCCCGAGCGCCCGGCGTGCGCGCGAGGAAGGCGCCGATCACTTCGGTGTTTTCAGTCGGCAGCGTCGAACAGGTGGCGTACAGCAAGATCCCGCCGACTTGCAGGGTTGGCCACAGCGCGTCGAGCAGCTCACCTTGCAGCGTCGCCAAGGCCGGGATGTCGTCGGCCTGACGGGTCAGTTTGATGTCCGGGTGACGACGAATCACACCGGTCGCCGAACACGGGGCGTCGAGAAGAATGCGCTGGAACGGCTTGCCGTCCCACCATTGATCCGTCGCGCGCGCGTCGGCAGCGATGAGTTCGGCACTCAGGCCGAGCCGATCGAGGTTCTCTTTGACCCGGACCATGCGTTTGGCTTCCAGATCTACCGCGACGACCCCGGACAAGCCCGATTGCACTTCCAGCAGGTGGCAGGTCTTGCCTCCCGGCGCGCAGCACGCGTCGAGCACGCGTTGGCCAGGCGCCAACTCCAGCAGGTCGGCGGCCAGTTGCGCAGCTTCGTCCTGAACGCTGATCCAGCCGTCTGCGAATCCCGGCAACGAGCGAACATCGCCCGGTTCGGCCAGCACGATCCCGTCCTGACTGAACGCACTGCCGGTCGCCGCGATCCCGGCGTCGTGCAGCAGTTGCAGGTAGTCGGCGCGCGTTTTGTGGCGGCGGTTGACTCGCAGAATCATCGGCGGATGCGCATTGTTCGCCGCGCAGATGGCTTCCCAGTGTTCAGGCCATGCAGCCTTCAAGGCTTTTTGCAGCCAGCGCGGATGGGCAGTGCGTACGACCGGGTCATGTTCCAGTTCGGTCAACAGCGCTTCGCCTTCACGCTGGGCACGGCGCAGCACGGCATTGAGCAAGGCTTTGGCCCACGGTTTCTTCAGCTTGTCGGCGCACCCAACCGTTTCGCCAATGGCCGCGTGAGCAGGGATGCGCGAATAGAACAGCTGATAAAGGCCTACCAGCAGCAGCGCCTGAACGTCGTTATCAGCAGCCTTGAACGGCTTTTGCAGCAGCTTGGCCGCCAGCGCTGACAGCCGCGGCTCCCAGCGGGCCGTGCCGAACGCCAGGTCTTGGGTCAGGCCGCGATCACGATCATCGACCTTGTCCAGTTGCGCGGGCAGCGAACTGTTCAGCGAGGCTTTCCCACTGAGCACAGCAGCCAAAGCCTTGGCGGCGGCCAGACGCGGGTTCATGGTGCGTCAACCGAGAGACCCAAAACGGTCCCGGTCGCGAATTTCTCGCGACGGCTGTTGAACAGGTCTGCGAAACCCAGGGGCTTGCCACCCGGCAGCTGCAGACGGGTCAGGCGCAGCGCCTGTTGTCCACAGGCCACGATCAGGCCTTCCTTGCTGGCGCTCAGAATCGTGCCCGGTGCGCCCTGGCCTTCGGTAACCTGCGCCGCCAGCACTTTCAAGGCTTCGCCGTTGAGGGTGCTGTGGCAGATCGGCCACGGGTTGAAGGCCCGTACCAGGCGCTCCAGTTCATTAGCCGGACGCGACCAGTCGATGCGCGCTTCATCTTTATTCAGTTTGTGTGCGTAGGTTGCGAGGCTGTCGTCCTGCACTTCGCCGATCAGAGTGCCCTCTGCCAAACCGGCAATGGCCTGCACCACGGCAACCGGGCCGAGCTCGGCCAGACGGTCATGCAAGGTGCCGCCGGTGTCTTCGCTGGTGATCGGTGTGACGGCCTTGAGCAGCATTGGGCCGGTGTCCAACCCTGCTTCCATGCGCATCACGGTGACGCCACTCTCGGCATCACCCGCTTCCACGGCGCGCTGGATCGGCGCCGCTCCACGCCAGCGCGGCAGCAACGAGGCATGGCTGTTGATGCAACCGAGACGCGGAATGTCGAGGACCGCTTGTGGGAGGATCAGGCCGTAGGCGACGACCACCAGCAGATCGGGCTTGAGCGCCGCCAGTTCGGCCTGTGCCTCGGGAGCGCGCAGGGTCGGCGGTTGCAGCACGGCAATATCATGTTGCAGAGCGAGTTGCTTGACCGGGCTTGGCATCAGCTTTTGGCCACGACCCGCCGGACGATCGGGCTGGGTGTAGACCGCGATCACTTCATAGGGGCTGTCGAGCAGGGCTTTGAGGTGTTCAGCGGCGAATTCCGGGGTGCCGGCGAAGACGATGCGCAGTGGCTCAGTCATGGGCTTCTCGTTGTGTAAAAAGAAAAGGCCTCAGCAAGAGGCCTTTTGGGTGAGGGATCAAGCGTTCTGCTTATGCTGTTTTTCCAGCTTTTTCTTGATCCGGTCACGCTTGAGCGTGGACAGGTAATCGACGAACAGCTTGCCGTTCAAATGATCGCATTCGTGCTGAATGCATACGGCCAGCAGGCCTTCGGCGATCAACTCATAAGGTTGACCGTCGCGGTCCAGCGCCTTGACCCTGACCCGTTGCGGACGATCGACGTTCTCGTAGAAACCGGGAACGGACAGACAGCCTTCCTGGTACTGATCCATCTCGTCGGTCAGCGGCTCAAGCTCAGGGTTGATGAAAACACGAGGTTCGCTGCGATCTTCCGAGAGATCCATTACAACGACGCGCTTGTGTACGTTAACCTGCGTCGCGGCCAGACCGATGCCAGGCGCTTCGTACATGGTTTCAAACATGTCGTCGACCAACTGGCGAATGCCGTCGTCCACGGCAACCACCGGCTTGGCGAGGGTGCGCAGGCGCGAATCGGGAAATTCGAGAATGTTTAAAATGGCCATATACGTAAGGGCTGCACTTGTAGGGTAAATTCAGGATCGGCTGCTAGGCTTGGGAACGTCACACGACAAGCGGGCAGCCCTTGTAAAACCGAAGTCTCGCAAGACTCAATGTTTCACGCGAAGCCAACATGATAAAGGGATTCACCGCATGAGGAAATCACTACTCGCCCTGCTGCTGTTGGCCGCGACAGGCCTTGTCCAGGCGCAAGTACAACTCAGGGAAGGCCATCCAGAGCGTTACACCGTTGTCGCCGGCGACACGCTTTGGGACATTTCCGGCAAGTTTCTGAACCAGCCATGGAAATGGCCGCAGCTCTGGAGAGCCAATCCGCAGGTTCACGACCCGGATCTGATCTACCCTGGCGACACCCTCACGCTGATCTACGTGGACGGCCAGCCGAGGATCGTTGCCAGCCGTGGCGAGTCTCGCGGGACCATCAAATTGTCACCGCGTGTGCGCAGCACGCCGATTGCCGACGCGATTCCGACTATTCCGCTGGGCGCGATCAACGCGTTTTTGCTGAACAACCGCATCATCGACACCCCTGAAGAGTTCGAGACGGCCCCGTACATCGTCGCGGGTAATGGCGAGCGCGTGCTCAGTGGCGCGGGGGATCGCATCTACGCCCGTGGCGTCTTCAGCCCGGACCACGTGTCGTATGGCGTGTTCCGCAAGGGCAAGACCTACTTTGATCCTGAAACCAACGTGCCGCTGGGCATCAACGCCGACGATATCGGCAGCGGCGAGCTTGTGGCCGCCGAAGGGGATGTCGGCACGCTGCAAATGCAGCGCTCCACTCAAGAAGTTCGCCTGGGCGATCGTCTGTTCATCAGCGAAGAGCGTGCAATCAACTCGACGTTCGTGCCGAGCGAACCGCAGCAGGAAATCCGCGGCACGATCATTGATGTGCCACGTGGGGTGACGCAGATTGGCGAGTTCGACGTCGTGACGCTGGATCGCGGAAAGATGGAAGGCCTGGCCGAAGGTAACGTGCTTGCGATCTACAAGGCAGGCGAAACCGTGCGTGACCGCATCACAGGCGAGCAAGTGAAGATTCCTGACGAGCGTGCCGGGTTGCTGATGGTGTTCCGCACTTACAACCACCTCAGCTACGGCATGGTGCTGCACGCGAATCGATCTTTGGCGGTGAGCGACCGAGTGCGCAATCCGTAATCCTATGTATCAGCTCTAAAACACTTTTTTCCACCGGCATGCTTCACTTATCTAAACGTTGTCAACAGAGTTATCCACAGGTTAGCCCGGCTCTATGAGGTGGGCGCCGGGTCAAGGAAGATCTCATGCCGATGTTCGAAAAAGTGGGGCAGTCGCCAGCCGAACTGGAGGCGCGCCTGCGCCTTCATCGCTTGCCTGAAATCGGGGGCAAGCGGTTCCAGACCCTCATCAATGCTTTTGGCAGCGCCTCGGCTGCCCTCAGCGCGCCAGCCTCCGCATGGCGTTCCCTGCGCCTTCCCGCGATCAGTGCCGATGCCCGACGTGATCCGACCGTGCGCGATGGTGCCAGCGCTGCATTGGCCTGGCTAGAGCGTCCGGACCAGCATTTACTGATGTGGGACGACCCTGATTACCCTGCCCTGCTGGCGGAGATTCCCGATCCGCCTCCGCTGTTATTCGTTGCGGGCAATCGCGCTTTGCTTGACCGTCCGCAGCTGGGAATGGTCGGCAGTCGACGCGCTTCCCGGCCAGCTCTGGACACCGCTGCAGCGTTTGCGCGAAGCCTGGCCGGCGCCGGATTCGTCGTCACCAGCGGATTGGCCCTGGGCATCGATGGGGCCGCGCACCAAGGCGCTTTGGACGTGAAAGGTGCCACCATCGGTGTGCTGGGAACAGGTATCGAAAAACTTTATCCACAGCGGCATCGACAGCTGGCGACGAACATCGTGGCGCAGGGAGGTGCGCTCGTTTCGGAGCTGCCGCTGGATGCCGAGCCTCATGCCAGCAATTTCCCCCGTCGAAACAGGATCATCAGCGGCCTGTCGCTTGGGGTGCTGGTTGTCGAGGCAAGCGTCGCCAGTGGATCGCTGATCACAGCGCGACTGGCGGCCGAGCAAGGTCGCGAGGTGTACGCCATTCCGGGGTCGATTCATCATCCCGGCGCCCGAGGCTGTCACCAGCTGATTCGTGAAGGTGCCACGCTGGTCGAGACTGTTGACCACATCCTGGAGGGCTTGCAGGGCTGGAAGAATCTGGCGGCTGACCTAGGCCCGGCCGATGCAGTGACGACCCCTGCTCATCCTTTGTTGGCACTGCTACATGCCGCGCCACACACCAGCGAAGCGCTGGCCGTCAGCATCGGTTGGCCGTTGCCGAAAGTGCTGGTGGCGCTGACCGAGCTTGAACTGGACGGCAGCGTGACCTGTGAAGCGGGACGATGGTTTGCCCGGGCGCGCTGAGGTTAAACTGCCCATCAGCGTTTATTCGGAGAGCGAGCGATGGTCAGCAGTTGGCGTGTGCAACAAGCCGCACAAGAGATCCGTGCCGGAGCGGTGATTGCCTACCCAACCGAAGCGGTCTGGGGCCTGGGCTGTGATCCGTGGGATGTCGAGGCGGTGTATCGTTTGTTGGCGATCAAGGCGCGGCCAGTGGAAAAAGGCCTGATCCTGATTGCCGACAACATCCGTCAGTTCGATTTCCTGTTCGAAGATTTCCCCGAGCTGTGGATCGACCGCATGGCCAGCACTTGGCCGGGCCCGAATACGTGGCTGGTGCCCCATCAGGGGCTGTTGCCTGACTGGATCACCGGGGGGCGCGAAACCGTGGCCCTGCGAGTGAGCGACCATCCGCAAGTCCGCGAACTCTGCGCGCTGACCGGCCCTATCGTGTCCACCTCCGCCAACCCCACCGGCCGCCCGGCCGCCCGCTCCCGCTTGCGGATCGAGCAGTATTTTCATGGGCAATTGGACATGGTCTTGAATGGCGCACTCGGCGGCCGTCGCAATCCCAGTGTGATTCGGGATCTGGTGACGGCTGAGGTGATGAGGGCGGGCTGAGGCAATTCGCTGATGGTGCTGATCGTTCCCACGCCCTGCGTGGGACTGATCAAGGAAGGAACGTGGAGTCCGCCACGTTCCGTGCAATCTTTACGGCACCAGAATGATCGACCCGGTGGTGCGCCGACCCGACAGGTCGGTGTGCGCTTGGGCGGCGTCTTTCAGGGCGTATTGCTTGATGTTGTCGACCTTCACCTTGCCACTGCTGACCATCGCGAACACTTCGTCTGCCATCGCCTGCAAGGTTTCGAGACTGTTGGCATAGGAGCCCAGCGTCGGACGGGTCACGTACAGCGAGCCCTTCTGCGCCAGAATTCCCAGGTTCACGCCCGACACCGCGCCCGAGGCATTGCCGAAACTGACCAGCAGCCCGCGAAGTTCCAGGCAGTCCAGCGAGGTCTCCCACGTGTCTTTGCCGACGCCGTCGTACACCACCGAGACTTTCTTGCCGTCCGTCAGCTCCAGTACTCGCTTCGCTACGTCTTCCTTGCTGTAGTCGATCACTTCCCAAGCCCCGTTGGCCTTAGCGATAGCGGCCTTCTCCGGGGAGCTGACAGTGCCGATCAGCTTCACACCAAGCGCTGCAGCCCATTGGCAGGCAATCGAGCCTACGCCACCCGCCGCAGCATGAAACAGAATGATTTCTTCGGGACGAATTTCGTACGTCTGACGGAACAGGTACTGCACGGTCAGGCCCTTGAGCATGATCGCGGCGGCCTGTTCAAAGCTGATGTCGTCCGGCAGCTTCACCACGTTCGCGCCTTGCGTCAGGTGCAGGTCCGCGTAGCTGCCCAGTGGGCCGGTGCCGTAGCCGACTCGGTCACCGACTTTAACGTGAGTGACCTCGCTACCGACCGCTTCGACTACGCCCGCCCCCTCGTTGCCCAAGCCTGACGGCATCGACGCTACCGGATACAGGCCCGTTCGGAAGTAGGTCTCAATGAAGTTGACGCCAATCGCTTTGTTGCGCACGACGACTTCCTTGGGGCCCGGTTTTGCCGGTTCGAAATCGACATACTCAAGGACTTCAGGGCCGCCGTGGCTGCGGAACTGGATACGCTTTGCCATTTGCTTTCTCCGTCATGGATCGAAACTGCGGGATCAGAACTGCGAGTGCGAAAGGGCCCTATCGGACTCCTTCGTTTGGACTTCGTCAACTGCGGCAGCGCGCCAGCCGGTGTATGCTACGCGCCACTTTCAGGAGGTCTTTCGCGCCTGCTTTGTCATCGTCGAATGCAGACGGCCCACGAAACGACGCTCAACAATACCGGTTACACGTTACTTCAAGGTACGCCCATGTCCTCACGCACCGATGCCGTCAAAGCCTACCTGCTCGATCTGCAAGACCGGATCTGCACCGCGCTGGCCCATGAAGACGGCAGCGGCCGCTTCGTCGAAGACGCCTGGGAGCGTCCAGCGGGCGGTGGCGGTCGCACCCGCGTGATCGAGAACGGCGACGTTTTCGAAAAAGGCGGGGTCAACTTTTCCCATGTGTTCGGCGCCGGCTTGCCGCCCTCCGCCAGTGCTCACCGCCCGGAACTCGCGGGTCGCGGTTTCGAGGCGCTAGGCGTGTCGCTGGTCATGCACCCGCACAACCCACATGTTCCGACCTCCCACGCCAACGTGCGTTTCTTTATCGCCGAAAAAGAAGGTGAAGAGCCGGTCTGGTGGTTCGGTGGCGGGTTCGACCTCACCCCGTATTACGGCGTCGAAGAAGACTGCGTCCATTGGCACCGCGTTGCCGAGCAGGCTTGCGCGCCGTTTGGCGCGGACGTCTACCCGCGTTACAAAGCCTGGTGCGATCGTTACTTCCACATCAAGCACCGCAACGAACCGCGCGGCGTCGGTGGCCTGTTTTTCGATGACCTGAACGAGTGGGATTTCGACACCAGCTTCGCGTTCCTGCGCGCGATTGGTGACGCTTTCGTCAATGCGTACTTGCCCATTGTTCAGCGCCGCAAAGCCACGCCGTTTACGCCGCAACAGCGCGAGTTTCAGGAATTCCGCCGCGGCCGTTACGTGGAGTTCAACCTGGTGTACGACCGCGGCACGCTGTTCGGCCTGCAATCGGGTGGGCGAACGGAGTCGATTCTTATGTCGCTGCCGCCACAAGTGCGCTGGGGCTATGACTGGAAAGCCGCGCCAGGCAGCGAAGAAGCGCGTCTGACCGAGTATTTCCTGCAAGACCGCGACTGGCTGGCCGAGGGGGCCTGAGCATGACTGATCACTACGTTGTCTTCGGCAACCCCATCGCTCACAGTAAATCGCCGTTGATCCATCGCCTGTTCGCCGAACAGACGGGGGAATCGCTGGACTATCAAACGGCGCTGGCGCCACTCGACAACTTCCCGGCGTTCGCCAGGCAGTTCTTCGTGACGGGCCGGGGCGCCAACGTCACGGTGCCTTTCAAGGAGGAGGCTTATCGCCTGGCGGATCAACTGACCGAGCGTGGCCGTCGCGCGGGGGCCGTGAATACCCTGGCGCGGCAAGCGGATGGCAGCTTGCTCGGCGACAACACCGATGGCGCCGGTCTGGTGCGGGATCTGACGGTGAATCACGGCGTCGAGCTCAAAGACAAGCGCATCCTGTTGCTGGGGGCTGGCGGCGCGGTGCGGGGCGCGCTGGCGCCTTTGCTCGCAGAAGAGCCTTATGTGCTGGTCATCGCCAATCGTACGGTCGAGAAAGCCGAGCAGCTGGCGAAGGAGTTCGCCGAATTGGGACCGGTTCTGCCTGCAGGGTATGACTGGCTGGAAGAGCCGTTCGACGTGATCATCAACGCCACGTCAGCGAGCCTGGCGGGTGAATTGCCGCCGATTGCGCCAAGTCTGATTCAGCCGGGCGAAACCTTTTGCTACGACATGATGTACGGCAAAGAGCCGACGGCGTTCTGCCGTTGGGCGACCGAGCATCAGGCCGGGCAGGCAGTGGATGGGTTGGGCATGCTGGTGGAACAAGCGGCAGAGGCGTTCTACGTGTGGCGCGGGGTGCGTCCAAATTCAGCGCCAGTGCTCGCGGAACTGCGGCGGTTGATGGCGCAGAGCTGACGCTCAAATTCATGTGGGAGCCGGCTTGCTGCGGCCGGCTCCCACGGGGTTTGCGCACACCTGCAGGAGTGAGCTTGCTCGCGATGCCTTTCAGCTTTAAAGCTTGGCTTTCACGGCCGCCAGCGCATCTTTGCCGTCGAGGGTTTTCACGCCGTCGAGCCATTTTTCAAGCACGGCAGGGTTGGCTTTGACCCACGCTTTCACCGCGTCGGCGTTGCTGATTTTCTTGCTGTCCACGTCCTGCATGATGCTGTTTTCCATGTCCTGCGTGAACGTCAGGTTGAAGAACAGTTTGGCCACGTTCGGGCACGCGTCGGCGTAGCCTTTGCGGGTCACGGTGTAAACGCTGCCGGTGTCGCCGAAGTATTTCTCGCCGCCCTTCAGGTAATGCATGCCCGCGATCTGCACGTTCATCGGGTGCGGGGTCCAGCCGAGGAAGACCACGAAGTCTTTCTTCTTCACGTTACGCTTCACTTCGGCCAACATCGCCTGCTCGCTGGATTCGACCAGCTTCCAGTCGCCCAGGTCGAATTCGTTCTTCTTGATGATTTCCTGAATCGACGCGTTGGCCGGAGCCCCCGAACCGATGCCGTAGATCTTCTTGTGAAATTTGTCGGCGAATTTGTTCAGGTCGGCAAAATTGTGCACGCCTGCGTCGTAGACGTAGTCCGGAACCGCGAGGGTGAATTCGGTGCCCTCCAGATTCTTCGCGTATTGGGTCACGTCCCCCGTGGCGATGAACTTGTCATAGAACCCCTGCTGCGCTGGCATCCAGTTGCCCAGGAAAACGTCCATCTGACCGTCCTTGAGGCCACCATAGGCAATCGGCACTGCCAGCGTATCGACCTTGGCCTTGTAACCCATGCCGTCGAGCAAAAAGCCCGCTGTGGCATTGGTTGCAGCGATGTCGCTCCAACCCGGATCGGCCATCTTGACCGTACTGCAGCTTGCAGCGTCCGCGGCGTATGCAACGACGCTCCCTAAACTCATCACCGCAACCGCCAGCGTCGTGAACAACTTCTTCATGGTGTGCCCCTTCTTGGTTTTCTAGGTGTTGGCAGGGTTCAAGGTTGTGGATAACGGGCCTTGCGCTCCAGATCGTCGAGGTCGATATGGTTGCGCATGTATTGCTGACTGGCGTCTACCAGCGGCTGGTGATCCCAACTCTTCAGCTTGCCGAGGGCCAGCGACTCGGCGACGAAGCGCCGACGACGCTGGCTGGCGAGCACCTGGTGGTGTATCGCCGGAATGTCCCACTTGGCCGCAGCTTCGGCCAGGAACGCATTGAACAGGTCGCGATGGGCCTCGGATTGGCTCAGCTCTTCCTGCTCCTTCGGATCGTTGACCATGTCGTAGAGCAGACACGGGTCTTGTTCCGAATAGATGAATTTGTACGCGCCGCGACGAATCATCATCAGCGGGCTGTTGGTGCCTTCGGCCATGTACTCGCCGAACACTTCGTCATGACCGCCTTCGCCTTGCAGATGCGGCAGCAGCGAGCGCCCGTCCAGTGGTAAACCGGCTTCCAGTTCACCTTCAGCCAGCGCCACAAAGGTCGGCAACAGGTCGGCGGTAGATACGGCAGCCTTCACGCGGCCAGCCTTGAATTGCCCCGGAGCGTACACCAGCAGGGGCACGCGGGCCGACATTTCAAACCAGTGCATTTTGTACCAGAGACCACGCTCGCCGAGCATGTCGCCGTGGTCACCGGAAAACACAATGATTGTGTCATCGGCCAGCCCCGTGTCTTCGAGAGTCTTCAGCAATTTGCCGACGTTATCGTCGATATAGCTGCATGCGCCGAAATACGCGCGGCGGGCGTCACGAATCTTGTTCTCGGGCAGCGGCTTGTCCCACAGGTCGTAGACCTTGAGCAGGCGCTGGGAGTGCGGATCTTGATCAGCCTGAGCGGGCGGCGCAGGCGGCATCGGGATCTCGTCGTCGCTGTAGAGATTCCAGTATTCCTTGGGAATGGTGTACGGGTCGTGGGGGTGGGTCATCGATACCGTCAGGCAAAACGGCTGGTCGCCATCCTCGCGCACGTGATCGAACAGGTATTGCTGAGCTTTGAACACCACTTCTTCGTCGAAATCGAGCTGATTGGTGCGCACGCAGGGGCCGGCCTGCAACACCGACGACATGTTGTGATACCAGCTCGGGCGCACATCCGGCTCATCCCAGTTCACGGCCCAGCCATAGTCGGCGGGGTAGATGTCGCTGGTCAGACGCTCTTCATAGCCGTGAAGCTGATCGGGACCGCAAAAATGCATCTTGCCCGACAGCGCGGTGCGGTAACCGAGACGACGCAAGTAATGGGCGTAGGTCGGGACGTCGGCGGGGAATTCGGCAGCGTTGTCGTAGGCGCCGATCTTGCTCGGAAGTTGACCGCTGACCAGGGTGAAACGCGACGGCGCGCACAGCGGGCTGTTGCAATAGGCAGCGTCGAACACCACGCCCTCAGCGGCGAGGCGACTCAAATTTGGCATTTTTATGGGAGATGAGGCGTACATCGGCAACATCGGCGCGGCCATTTGATCGGCCATGATGAAAAGAATGTTCTTGCGCTTCATGTCTTCGCGGCATTCCATAGTGAATATTTATGCGAAATTGCTGGACCAGAGAATGAGACCCATGGATTTCGCGGTAAAGCCCATAAAACGCAATGCCTAGGATAAGCCACACTTATGTTTGACGCCCTTGGTGCCATGTCCCTGGATTTGCTTCGCGGTTTTGAGTCGGCAGCACGGCTGCGCAGTTTCACTGCCGCAGCCATCGAGCTGGGTACGACACAACCGGCCATTAGCCAGCAAATCAAAAGGTTAGAAGAACAACTCGCTACGCGCCTGTTTGATCGTATTTATCGCGGCATCGAACTGACCGACGCTGGAGAAATTCTGTTCAACCATGTGCAGGCCGGATTGCAGGCCATGGACGCCGGGTTGAGCCTCATCACGGAGCAACATCAACACGAGGTGCTGCAGGTCGCGACCGACTTCGCCTTTGCGGCCTATTGGTTGATGCCCCGCTTGCACCGCTTTCATAAGGACAACCCCGATGTCGATGTCAGCCTGGTGACCAGCGAGCGCAGCCACAGCATGCTGCGCGCCGATATCGACGTGGCAGTACTGTTTGGCGACGGCCGTTTCAAGCAAGGCGAAAGCCACTGGCTGTTCAGCGAAGAGGTGTTTCCGGTGTGCAGCCCCAAACTGCTGTCCGGGCGTGATCTGCCGCTGCGACCCGAAGCGCTGAAAGAATTCCCGCTGCTGCATTTACGGGGTGAAGGGGGCAACAACTGGTTCGATTGGGGCGGCGTATTTCGCGCTCTCGGCATCGCTCAAGCCCCTGCACCGGGGCAGCTGCGATTCGACAATTACACGTTGCTGATTCAAGCGGCGATTGGCGGCCAGGGCGTGGCGATCGGCTGGCGGCATTTGGTGGATGAGCTGTTGGATCAGGGGCTGCTATGTCGGCCCATCGAGGCCACCGCCATCTCGGCGTACGGCTATTACATCGTGCTGCCGCAACGCAAACGGCGGGTGCAGATCGTGCAACGATTTGTCGATTGGTTGAAAAGTGAACAGGCGTTGAGCGGGGATTCGTTGGTGGGCAAGCCGTTGCCGTCCATCGCGGTGTGAGCGATGAAGACGCTTTGTGTAGGAGTGAGCTTGCTCGCGATGGCGGAAGGTCTGTTATGAATGCGCCATATGACATACCGCTATCGCGAGCAAACTCACTCCTACAGGTTTCGTCGTGTGCAATGGCGATAAATGACTTCAAGGACATCGAGGAATTGGAGATGACATCCACTGAGGGCTATCACGCCCACGTTTATTTCGACGCCCAAACTATCGAGCAGGCGCGGGCCTTGTGCGAGATGGTTTCGGCGAAATTCGATATTCGCATGGGGCGGGTGCATGAAAGGCCTGTCGGACCGCATCCGGACTGGAGCTGTCAGCTGGCGTTTTCTCACGAGGAATTTGCCGATGTGATGCTGCATCTGGCGCTGAATCGCAATGGGCTGGTGGTGTTTACTCACCCGCTGACCGGAGATGATCTGGCGGATCACACCGAGCATGCGATCTGGATGGGTGGGGTCAGGGAGCTGAATGTGGGGATGTTTAGGAAAGCGTGATAGGCCGGTGATCTTGAATCAGGTGCAATCCCTATGGAAGTAAGCTTGCTCACGAATGCGGGCTATCAGCCAATGATGCAGCGACTGTATTGCCCCTTTCGTGAACAAGCTCACTCTCAACGTTCTGGTTTCTGGCACACGTTGAGCGTCGGGCCGGGCCTCAATTCAGCACACCCTCCAGAATCTCGTAGACAATCCCGCTGCCAAGCGCGACGAGCACGACGTCTGGACCGAGTCGGCGCCATTCGTAGCCGTCGTAGCGCGGGAGGTATTCGAGCGATCGGGCATCCAGTCGACGGCCATAGCCCCGTGGCAACGGACGTCCTTTGACGACATGCACGTTCGGTGGCAGAGGCTGGCCGCGACCGATTAAATCGCGATGCTCTTGAATCGTGCGGCGAACTTCGCCGAAGTCTGCGGGAGGACGATTGCCCCCGCGGTGGTCGACGCCACGGTTGTCTGCGCGGTGATCGTTGCCATGCTCCTCATGGGAGGCACCTTGCGGACCTCCTTGCGGGCCATGGTCCTGATGCTGACCTGGGCCATGGTCATCGTGGCCGCCACGTTGATCCGGCGGCGCAGCGTGCACCAGCGCACTGGCGCTGACCATCAATACGCCCAACCCTGCGATCAAACGGTTCGAGACTTTCATGTGGCGCGCTCCTGAGCGAGTTCGAGGCAGCAAAAAGGGGTTCAGAACCAGGTCCTGAACCCCTTTGCTGTACTGCTTAGTCTGCGATCTAAACGGTTGATTCCTCTGTATCAGAAACTTTACGTTCAGGACACTCGGGCCTGACGAACGCCTTCTGACAGTTCCGAGCAGAGCTTCAATACGTCATTCACGGCCTGATCAGGCGACTGCGCGTTGGCAATCTGATCGATCAGCGCTGAGCCGATCACCACACCGTCGGCCAGGCGAGCGATAGCGGCGGCCTGGTCCGGTGTGCGAATACCGAAACCGACGCTGATAGGCAGGTCAGTGTGGCGACGCAAGCGAGCGACGGCCTCCTTGACGTGTTCCACCGTGGCCGAGCCAGCGCCGGTCACACCCGCCACCGAGACGTAATACACGAAACCCGAGCTGCCGTTCAGAACGGTCGGCAGGCGAACATCGTCGGAGGTGGGGGTGGTCAGGCGGATGAAATCCAGACCCGCGTCCTGAGCCGGATTGCACAACTCGTTGTTATGCTCGGGCGGCAGGTCGACCACGATCAAACCATCGACGCCGGATTCATGCGCTTCCGCAATGAAACGCTCGACACCGTAGTTGTGGATCGGATTGTAGTAACCCATCAGCACCAGCGGCGTCGTGTTGTCATCGACGCGAAACTCGCGGACCATTTGCAGCGTTTTCGCCAGGTTTTGCTTGGCATTGAGTGCACGAATGCTCGCCAGTTGAATAGCCGGGCCATCTGCCATCGGATCGGTGAAAGGCATGCCCAACTCAATCACATCGGCACCGGATTTCGGTAACCCTTTGAGGATCGCCAGCGAGGTGTCATAGGCCGGATCGCCCGCAGTGACGAAGGTCACCAGCGCCGCACGATTTTGTTCTTTCAGCTCGGCAAAACGGGTTTGCAGGCGGCTCATCAATGTTTCTCCTGCTGGGACAGATCCAGGTGGTGCATGACGGTTTGCATGTCCTTGTCGCCACGACCGGACAGGTTGACCACCATCAGGTGATCTTTTGGCAGCGTTGGCGCACGTTTGAACACTTCGGCCAGCGCATGGGCGCTTTCCAGCGCCGGGATGATGCCTTCCAGACGGCAGCATTCATGGAACGCCGCCAGGGCTTCGTCGTCGGTGACCGAGGTGTATTCGACGCGACCGATGTCATGCAACCAGGCGTGCTCGGGGCCAATACCGGGGTAATCCAGACCAGCGGAAATCGAGTGCGCGTCGATGATCTGGCCATCATCGTCCTGCAGCAGGAAGGTACGGTTGCCGTGCAGCACACCCGGTACGCCGCCGTTCAAGCTTGCCGCATGTTTGCCGGAATCGATGCCATGCCCCGCCGCTTCGACACCAATGATGCGCACTGTCGTGTCGTCGAGGAACGGATGGAACAGGCCCATGGCGTTGGAACCGCCGCCGATGCACGCCACCAGGCTGTCGGGCAGACGGCCTTCCTGCTCCTGCAGCTGCACGCGGGTTTCTTTGCCGATCACGGCCTGGAAGTCGCGAACCATCGCCGGGTAAGGGTGCGGCCCTGCAACGGTGCCGATGATGTAGAACGTGCTTTCGACGTTGGTCACCCAGTCACGCAGCGCCTCGTTCATGGCGTCTTTCAGAGTGCCTGTGCCCGCAACAACCGGAATTACTGTGGCACCCAGCAGCTTCATGCGGAACACGTTCGCCTGTTGGCGCTCGATGTCGGTGGTGCCCATGTAGATCACGCATTCCAGACCAAAACGCGCCGCTACAGTGGCCGTGGCCACGCCGTGCATGCCTGCGCCGGTTTCGGCGATGATGCGTTTCTTACCCATGCGGCGGGCCAGCAGGATCTGGCCGATGCAGTTGTTGATCTTGTGCGCGCCCGTGTGATTCAGCTCTTCGCGCTTGAGGTAAATCTTTGCGCCGCCGCAGTGCTCGGTCAGTCGCTCGGCGAAGTACAGCGGACTCGGACGTCCGACATAGTCCCGCTGGAAGTAGGCTAATTCCTTGAGAAACGCAGGATCTTCCTTCGCCGCTTCGTACTCGCGGTTCAGGTCGAGGATCAGCGGCATCAAGGTTTCAGCAACGTAGCGACCGCCGAAAGCGCCGAACATGCCGCGAGTGTCAGGGCCGTTCCGGTATTGGGTTTGGGTGTCTGTCTGGGACATACGAACCTCCAGGGTGACGAATCAGGTGAGCCGTTAAGGCAGTGAACACACTTTAACCAGCGCCATGGCCGATGAAAACCGATAAGATCGCCGCAACCTGTCAGAAAAACTCACAGATACCATGAGCCGAGACCTCCCCCCACTGAACGCATTGCGAGCCTTTGAGGCAACCGCGCGACTCAACAGCGTTAGTCAAGCCGCCGAACAGCTGCACGTTACCCATGGTGCGGTCAGCCGACAGTTGAAAGTGCTGGAAGAACACTTGGGCGTCAGCCTGTTCAGTAAAGACGGGCGCGGCTTGAAACTCACAGATGCTGGGGTGCGATTGCGCGATGCCAGCGGCGAAGCCTTCGACCGCTTGCGTCATGTATGTGCCGAGTTGAGTAGGGGCAGCGGCGACGCGCCATTCGTGCTGGGGTGTTCGGGAAGCCTGCTTGCGCGCTGGTTCATTCCGCGCTTGGGGCGGCTGAATGCCGACTTGCCGGACCTGCGTTTGCACCTGTCAGCAGGCGAAGGTGATCTCGACCCGCGACGCCCCGGTCTGGACGCACTGCTGGTCTTCGCAGAGCCGCCGTGGCCCTCCGACATGCAAGTATTTGAACTGGTAAGTGAACGCATCGGCCCGGTATTGAGCCCCCACTTCTCGCGCTTTGAAGCGCTGAAAGGCGCGCCTGCAGAAGCGTTGCTTAACGAAGCACTGCTTCAGACGTCGTCGCGCCCACAAGCTTGGCCCAGCTGGGCGATGCAGAACGGCATTGATCCCGACGCGCTGGATTACGGTCAAGGCTTTGAACATCTTTATTATTTGCTGGAGGCCGCTGTGTCGGGCCTGGGCATCGCCATCGCGCCAGAACCGCTGGTGGCCGATGACTTGAAAGCCGGACGCCTCGCTGCGCCCTGGGGTTTCAGCGAAACCCCGGCGCAACTGGCGTTATGGGTGCCTAAACGCTCCGCCGACGGGCGCGCCCAGCAGCTGGCTCAATGGCTCAAGCAGGAGCTGGCGCGTTCAGGTCGGTCCTGATTCGAGGCTGAATCAGTTGCCGCGTTTGCACAGCAGGTACGCGGCCAGCAGGCCGACTGCACCAACGGCAACACCGGCTGTTGTCCAAGGGTGTTCTTGCGCGTAGTCGCGAGTGGCCACGCTCGCTTCGCGAGTTTTTACTTTCGCGTCTTCGTAGACATCGCTCAGCAGGCTGCGCGAATGGCTGAGTGCGCTTTCAGCGTTGGCTTTCAGGGTCTTCAAGGTTTTCCGCGACTCGTCCGAAGCATCTGACTTCAAGCTTTCCAGCGACTTGAGCAGACTTTCGATCTCAGCTTCCATACTTTGCAAAGACGCTTTACGGGATGACGTGAATGCCATGATTTGACTCTCCTGCAGTGATGAGTGGCGTGTGTTGATTCCGACTACAGGGTTTTCAGAAAGTGCAGTGTGGTTTTCCCGCGTGGTTATTTATGAACTTTTTAGCCGCTTGTCACGCCAGACGTAGGGAGACTTTTCACTGCTACGCTCCCTTCGGAGCCATCTGGAGATCTGCCATGTCTGAACATCACACATACAAACTGCTTGAACTGGTCGGCTCGTCGACCACCAGCACTGATGACGCCATCCAGAACGCCATCGCCCGGGCGGCGGAGACCGTGAAATACCTGGAATGGTTCGAGGTGCTGGAAACCCGCGGCCACATCCAGGACGGCAAGGTTGCGCACTTCCAAGTGACCATCAAAGTCGGCTTCCGCATCGATCCTAGCTGATGAACTTTTGCGCTGGCTGAATGCCACAACCTTCGCTACACGTGACGCGCCGTTCGTGAATGCGGACGCGAGGATCATGTGAACGGGCCGCTCGATTGAGCGGCTTCTTACGCTTGAAAAGTGCCTGACGAGGGAGTGTGACCGATGAAGAAGATTCTTTTGGCGGTAGGGTTGTTAAGCATTGCGGGCACCACCTTCGCAGCCGGCAAATCGTGCGACGACGTGAAAGCGGATATCGACGCGAAGATCAAAGCCAAGGGCGTGGCGTCTTACACCCTGGAAGCGGTTGATAAGGGCAGCGCGGCGGACGCAAAAGTCGTCGGCACCTGCGACGGCGGCAGCAAGGAAATGGTCTATAAACGCGGCTGATTCAGCCCGTTGCTCCACAAAAAAACCGACGCGTAGGCGTCGGTTTTTTATTGGAGGGCGGTCCTGTTGGAGTGAGCTTGCTCGCGATAAGGTTGTATCAAGCAACATCTAGGGTGCTGACACATCGCAATCGCGAGCAAGCTCGCTCCTACAGGTCACATGGAACACCGACGTACGCCGATCGCGGGACAAGCCACGCTCCTACAGTTTGAAGGCGGTGATCACCCCTTGGCCACCTGCGCCAGAATCTCGTACGAACGCAGCCGGTCCGCGTGTTCGTACATGTCACAGGTGAAGATCAGCTCGTCGGCGTCCGTCTGCTCCAGCAAGACATCCAGCTTGGCGCGAATTTTCTCCGGGCCGCCGACCATCGCCAATCCGAGGAAATCCATCACGGCTTCACGTTCATGGGGCAGCCACAGGCCATTCATGCTTTCAACAGGCGGCTTCTGCATCAGGCTCTGCCCGCGCATGAGGTTGAGAATGCGCTGGTACACCGACGTCACCAAGTAATCCGCTTGCTCGTCGGTGTCGGCTGCCGACAGAGGCACGCCAAGCATTACGTAAGGTTTGTCGAGTACATCGGAGGGCTGGAAGTGATTGCGATAGACGCGAATCGCTTCGTGCATGAAACGTGGCGCGAAGTGCGAGGCGAAGGCATAGGGCAAGCCCCGCTGACCGGCCAATTGCGCGCTGAACAGGCTTGAACCCAGCAGCCAGATGGGCACATTGGTGTTGGTGCCTGGGACGGCAACGACGCGCTGATGGGGCTGGCGTGGGCCGAGATAATTCATCAGCTCAGCGACATCATCGGGAAAGTCGTCGGCGCTGCCAGAGCGCTCACGGCGCAGGGCGCGGGCGGTCATCTGGTCGGAGCCGGGTGCACGGCCAAGGCCCAGATCGATTCGGCCCGGATAGAGACTCTCCAGCGTGCCGAACTGTTCGGCAATCACCAACGGCGCATGGTTAGGCAGCATCACGCCGCCAGAGCCGACGCGAATGGTCGACGTGCCACCGGCGAGATACGCCAGCAGGACCGACGTCGCGGAGCTGGCGATGCCGTCCATGTTGTGGTGTTCAGCCACCCAGAAACGGTTGTAACCCCATTTCTCAGCGTGTTGCGCCAGATCCAGCGAATTTCGCAGCGACAGGGCTGGGCCCTTGTCCTCGCGCACCGGAACCAGATCGAGCATGGAAATCTTCACATCAGCTAAGCGTTTCATAGGCCGTGGTGAATCCTCTTGGGAGGCTGGCCGGGCGCCTGAAAACAACGGCGGGGGCACAAAGCCTGCGTTAAGCCTAAACATTTGCGTTAAGGCCTTAGGATAGGGCCGGATTTTGAGGTTGCAATGGGTAACGCGAAATTTCCTACTAATTTGGTCGGAATTATCTCGCTGAGCATCGGAAATAAAGCACACATGTCACAACCGTTGAACTAACTCCCGCCTACACTCCTCAGACTTTTGGTCCATGTGCGAGACATCGCATTCATTTCATGAGGAGACACCATGAGCATCGTCAAGAAAGCGTCCGCCCACTGGGAAGGTGACCTGAAGTCCGGTATCGGCAGCATCTCCACAGAAACCGGCGTCCTGCGCGACGCACCCTATGGCTTCAAGGCCCGTTTCGAAGGTGGCAAGGGCACTAACCCTGAAGAACTGATCGGCGCGGCCCATGCGGGTTGCTTCTCGATGGCCCTGTCGATGATCCTCGGCGGCGCGAACCTGAAGGCCGAGAGCATCGACACCCAAGCCGAAGTCACCCTTGACCAGGATGGCGAAGGCTTTTCGATCACTGCTGTGCACCTGATCCTGAAAGCCAAAGTGCCAGGCGCCACTCAGCAGCAGTTCGACGAGCTGACCGCTAAAGCCAAAGAAGGCTGCCCGGTGTCGAAAGTGCTGAACGCCAAGATCACGCTGGATGCCACGCTGCTAAGCTGATCCTGCGCTGATGCAACATTCAGATGACCCGCGCAGGCGGGTCATCTGCGTTTCGACCCCTTGAGAACCGGTACACGCGAGCAAGGTCATATGAAGTGCCGCTGCGACCCGCAAGGCATCGAAGGAGTCGAACATGAAACGTATCGCTACCACCCTCATCCTCGCTGCGCTGACCACTAGCGTGTTCGCCGCGCCCAAGCCCTGCGATGAACTCAAGGCAGAAATCGAAGCCAAGATCCAGGCGCAGAACGTCAGCTCTTACACCCTCGAGGTCGTTGGCAACGAAGAGGTTCACGATCAGAACATGGTCGTGGGCACATGTGAAAACGGCACGAAGAAGATCATCTATCAGAAGAATGATCGATAGTTACTAGTCGATATTGATCCACTGTAAGAGCGCATCAGCAGGGGACTTCGGGCCAATGCTGGACCTCTGTGGGAGTGAGCTTGCTCACAAATGCGGTTTTAACCCGCTGCCTATCTTGGGAATGTAATGGCTTTTTCGTGAGCAAGCTCACTCGCACAGGTCAAGGGGTAGACGCAATGCCGTGCTGCTCCGGCCTTACGGAATACAAAAGATCTGCCCCTCTTCCGCCAACACCCTGCGCTGTTCATCCCGTAATTGCGCATCGATGCTGTTGGCAATGTGGCGGACGTCCAGGCGATAGCGGTGGCCTGCTTCGAAGTGGTCATAGTTGATCGTCACGTAACAGGTCAGTTCGTTGTAAATGTCCATCGACAGCCCCAACCCGCCCGGTGCGTACTCATAGTCGTAACGCACTTCCAGCTTGTGTTTGCCCGGCGTCACCTGAAAATAGCGGCCGTCTTCTGTCCTGACGCCGTCGAGCTTGTCGGCCATCAAGGTCTTGCCGGTGAAGGTGTGCAGGTCGACCCAAGCCTGTTGCGGGTCCACCGCAGGCAACGGGCCTGCGCATCCGGCCAACAGGCTCAGGGCAATGATCGACAGGGGCACGCGCATGACAGACTCCGCATTCAGGCAAGTGAAAAGGGGGGTTGCGACAAAGGTCGGCTCTCCGGCATAACGCTGGGGGCAACCCTTTTATTCCGATGTTAAGGCCGCGGCATGAATCGATTGAATATCTCGTGGTTCCGGCGCGGCATGCAGATGCTGGCGATTTTACTCCTCAGCGGTTGTTCCAGTCTTTCCTATTACACGCAGTTAGCCAGCGGGCAATTGGCTTTGTTGCGCGCCCGCGAGCCGGTGGCCGACGTGATCGCTGATCCGCAACGCGACCCCACATTGCGCGATCGCCTGCGCACGTCGCAGCAAGCCCGCGAGTTCGCCAGCCACCACCTGCATCTGCCGGATAACCGGAGCTATCGACTGTTCGCCGACATTCATCGCCGATACGTGGTCTGGAACGTCTTCGCCACGGGTGAGTTCTCGCTAGACCCTGTGACCCACTGCTTCCCCATTGCAGGCTGCGTCGCCTATCGCGGGTATTACAACCAAGACGCGGCGCGGGGCGAAGCGGCGTTGCAGAAACTCGACGGCAAGGACGTCTACGTCAGCGGTGTCGAGGCGTATTCGACGCTGGGTTGGTTTGACGATCCGATCATCAGCTCAATGATGAACTGGGGTGATGAACGCTTGGCGACATTGATCTTTCACGAGCTGGCGCATCAGCGGTTTTACGTTAAGGATGACACTGAGTTCAATGAGTCCTACGCCACCTTCGTTGAGCAAGAAGGCACCCGACAATGGCGCGCCGCGCGTGGGATGCCGGCTGAGACGGCGTCGTCCGAAACGCAGCGTAGAGACCAGCTGACGCAGTTAGTGCTCAATACGCGAGATCGCCTGAAAACGCTGTACGCCACGCCGCTGAGTCCTGAAATCATGCGCGAGCGCAAAGCTGCCGAATTCGAACGCTTGCGCAGTGAGTACCGGCACTTGCGTGACACTCAATGGGGCGGCGACCCACGCTTCGACAGCTGGGTTTATGCGCCAATGAACAATGCCCGATTGCTGCCGATCGGGCTGTATGACCAGTGGACGCCTGCGTTCGCGGCGCTGTTCAAGCAGGTGAAGGGGGATTGGTCTGCGTTCTTCAACGCTGTCGAGAAGATGGGGGGATTGCCCCAGGATGAACGCAAGGCCGCGTTGGAGAAGCTGCTTAAGTCTGCGGACTGACCTTGGCCTTGTAGGCGCGCGCTTGCCCGCGATGACGGCGTGTCAGTCAGCATCTCTTTTCTCAGGCACGGCGTCTTCGCGGGCAAGCGCGCGTACAGGTTCTGCCGCGTTAGAGAGGTTTGAGAAAAGCCTGATGTAAGGCTGGCAGTGACTCAAAATGATACGTCGGCGCCTCAGCCTCAAGCTCCTCGCGGCTGCCGAACCCATAACCCACCGCTGCCACGTCCAGCCCATTGCGTTTGCCGCCGATCAAATCGTGTTTGCGATCGCCGATCATCAACGTCTGCTGGGGATCAAGCTTTTCTTCGTCCAGCAAATGCCGAATCAGCTCGACCTTGTCGGTGCGCGTGCCGTCCAGCTCGCTGCCGTAGATCAGCTTGAAGTGCCGGGCGAAGTCGAAGTGGCGGGCGATTTCATGGGCGAACACCCATGGCTTGGACGTCGCGATGAACAGCGTGCGGCCTTGGCTCGACAGCAGGTCCAGTAGCTCGAATACGCCATCAAACACCCGATTTTCGTACAGCCCGGTCACCTTGAAACGCTTGCGGTAGAAACCCACCGCCTCCCAGGCCCTGGCTTCGTCGAAGTCGTACGCACGCATGAACTGCTGCAACAGGGGCGGCCCGATGAAGTGTTCGAGCCGAGTGATGTCCGGTTCATCGATGCCCAGTTTGCTCAGGGCGAATTGAATCGAACGGGTGATGCCTTCGCGCGGGTCGGTCAGGGTGCCGTCCAGGTCGAACAGAATATTCTGGTAATGCATGGGTTCCCTCGTTTCGGGCAGATCAGCAGGGCCTGTCGAAACCTTCAGCCAAGTGCTGATCCTTGAGCTTCACGTAATTGGTCGCGCTGTACGGGAAGAAGGCAATTTCCTTTTCCGTCAGCGGGCGGACCTGCTTCACCGGGCGACCCACGTACAGAAATCCGCTCTCCAGACGCTTGCCCGGCGGCACCAGACTGCCCGCGCCAATGATCACTTCATCCTCGACCACGGCGCCGTCCATGATGGTCGTGCCCATGCCGATCAGAATCCGATTGCCGACGGTGCAGCCGTGAAGCATGACTTTGTGGCCGATAGTGACCTCGTCGCCGATCAGCAGCGGGAAGCCATCCGGGTTGAATGGCCCGGCGTGGGTGATGTGCAACACGCTGCCGTCCTGAACGCTGGTGCGCGCGCCAATGCGGATGCGGTGCATGTCGCCGCGAATCACCGTCAGCGGCCAGACCGAACTGTCTGCACCGATTTCGACGTCGCCAATGACAACCGCCGAATGGTCGACGAAAGCCCGTTCGCCAAGGGCTGGGGTGTGATGCTGAAACGTGCGAATGGCCACGATAGGCTCCTTCTCTGGCACTGATTAGCTGCGGTCAGCGCCGATTGTAATTAAGATGCTCAGGTGTTTCTTCCAGCCAAGGTGCCAAACCGTGAGCGCGAACAACCCTCTTTTGCAATCCTACGACCTGCCACCTTTCTCGGCGATTCGTGCCGAGCACGTAATACCTGCCATTGACCAGATTCTCGCCGACAACCGCGCCGCGATTGCCGACATCCTCGCCCAGCAGGGTGCTCAGCCTACATGGGCTGGCCTGGTGCTGGCGATGGACGAACTGAACGACCGCCTCGGTGCTGCCTGGAGCCCGGTCAGCCATTTGAACGCCGTACGCAACAGTCCCGAACTGCGCGAAGCCTACGAGTCCTGCCTGCCTGCGCTGAGCGCCTACTCGACCGAAATGGGCCAGAATCGCGCGCTGTTCCAGGCCTTTGAGGCCTTGGCGAACAGCCCAGAAGCCGCCGGTTTCGACGTCGCCCAGAAAACCATTCTTGAGCAGTCGCTGCGTGATTTCCGCCTGTCGGGGATCGACCTGCCACCCGAGCAGCAGAAGCGCTACGCTGAAGTGCAGAGCAAGCTGTCCGAGCTGGGCAGCCAGTTCTCCAACCAGTTGCTCGACGCGACCCAGGCCTGGACCAAGCACATTACCGACGAGGCCTCTCTCGCCGGTCTGACCGATTCGGCCAAGGCGCAAATGGCCGCTGCCGCTCAGGCCAAGGACCTCGACGGTTACCTGATCACTCTGGAATTTCCGAGCTACTACGCGGTGATGACCTACGCCCAGGACCGCGCGCTGCGTGAAGAAGTCTACGCCGCGTACTGCACCCGCGCGTCGGACCAAGGGCCGAACGCCGGTCAGAACGATAACGGTCCGGTGATGGAACAGATCCTCGACCTTCGTCAGGAACTGGCCAAACTGCTGGGCTTCGCCAGCTTCTCCGAATTGAGCCTGGCCACCAAGATGGCCGAGTCCAGCGACCAAGTGCTGACCTTCCTGCGGGATCTGGCCAAGCGCAGCAAGCCGTTCGCAGCGCAGGATCTGCAACAGCTCAGGGCCTATGCCGCTGAGCAAGGCTGCGCAGATCTGCAAAGCTGGGACAGCGGCTTCTACGGCGAGAAGCTGCGTGAGCAGCGCTACAGCGTTTCTCAGGAAACCCTGCGCGCTTACTTCCCGATCGATAAAGTGCTGAGCGGCCTGTTTGCCATCGTGCAAAAGCTGTACGGCATCGAAATCTCCGAGCAGAAAGGCTTCGACACCTGGCACCCGGACGTTCGTCTGTTCGAAATCAAGGAAAACGGCCAGCACGTCGGTCGCTTCTTCTTCGACCTCTACGCTCGCGCCAATAAGCGTGGCGGCGCGTGGATGGATGGCGCTCGTGATCGTCGTCGCACTTCGGCAGGGTCGCTGCAGAGCCCGGTCGCCAATCTGGTGTGCAACTTCACACCGGCAGACGCAGGCAAGCCGGCCCTGCTGACCCATGACGAAGTGACCACCCTCTTCCACGAGTTCGGCCATGGCTTGCACCACCTGCTCACCCGTGTTGAACACGCGGGCGCATCGGGCATCAATGGCGTGGCCTGGGACGCTGTCGAGCTGCCTAGCCAGTTCATGGAAAACTGGTGCTGGGAGCCGGAAGGCCTGGCGCTGATTTCCGGCCATTACGAGACCGGCGAACCGCTGCCTCAGGACTTGCTGGAAAAAATGCTCGCAGCGAAAAACTTCCAGTCCGGCCTGATGATGGTCCGTCAGCTGGAGTTCTCGCTGTTCGACTTCGAACTGCACGCCACCCACGGCGACGGTCGCACGACGCTTCAGGTGCTGGAAGGCGTGCGTGATGAAGTGTCGGTGATGCGTCCGCCCGCTTATAACCGCTTCCCGAACAGCTTTGCGCACATCTTCGCGGGCGGTTATGCGGCCGGTTACTACAGCTACAAATGGGCGGAAGTGCTGTCGGCAGACGCTTTTTCCAAGTTCGAAGAGGATGGTGTGCTCAACGCCGAGACTGGCCGTGCCTTCCGCGAGGCAATCCTCGCTCGTGGCGGCTCTCAAGCCCCGATGGTGCTGTTCGTCGACTTCCGCGGACGCGAGCCTTCGATTGACGCACTCTTGCGCCATTCCGGCTTGAGCGAGGACGCGGCAGCATGACCGATACACCGCAGGTGGTTACCAAAAAACGCTTCATCGCCGGGGCGGTCTGCCCGGCGTGCAGCGAGCCCGACAAGTTGATGATGTGGAGCGAAGACGACGTGCCGCACCGCGAGTGCGTGCATTGCGGCTATTCCGACACGCTCAACGCGCAAGGACAGTCGATTCCGAAGGAGTTGGGTACGCGGGTCAACAAGCCTGCGGTCAAACCGGCCGGGCCAAAGGTACAGGGGGTGCAGTTTTTCCCTAATCCCAAGCTCAAGAAGCCTGTTGATCCGAGCTGACCACATGCCGCTCCGGCGGTCTGCCAAGGCCGCAGGCTTGGTGATAACCCTGTAGGAGTGAGCTTGCTCGCGATTGCGGCGCGTCAGGCAACGCGCTGGTGACAGAGCCACCGCAATCGCCCGGATGCGGCCCAGAGCAAGCTCGCTCCCGCAGGCGTTACAACCGCCAGAGAAGGGTCTGAATGCCCACCACATCCGTTTTCTGAAACCAGCCCTTGATCGCGCAGCTGGCAAACGCGCTGGTGCTGCAAGCGCCGCTGTTCAGCGCGGCTTTCAGGGCATCGACATCAACCTTGTTGATGTAGTCGATGCCATGCTTGAGGCTGTCTTCATCCCCAAATCCGCCGTGTTCCATCTCGTCCAGCGCGGCCTGCTTGCTCCAGTCTTGCACCATAATCCGGTACATCGCGGCGACCAAACCTGTTCGGTCCAGGCCGTGCTTGCAGTGCATCAGCACCGGCCCTGTTTCTTGCGCTGTCTGAATCGCGCGCAAGCTCTGAATAATGTCATCGTCGTCGACATGAACGGTCTGGAGCGGAATCTGCACTTGCGTCACAGCAGGATCGGACAGCCATGTGCTGTCGCTTTCCTTGATGAAATCCACCACCGTTGTCACGCCCAGCTGCTTTAACAGGGGCTGCGCCGCGGCGTCGGGTTGGCGACTGCGATACAGCGTCGGGGTCATTTGGTAGAGGTTGTAATGCGTGTCGACCGGCTGCGCCCATTGGCTAGGACGTGGCGTGGCAGAGAACGCGTCGTCAGTCTGAGCAAGCGCAAAAGAAGAAGCCGCCCACAGCGTGGCGACCAGCGGAGCGATCAATTTAAAGCGCATTGAGCAGTACCGTTCAAGCGAGCAGGGGCTGGAGGTGCCGCGAGTGTCGGTTCCGAGGGGTCAAGGCGGTGTGAGACAAATGTCAAAACTTCGTTGAGCGCATTTGCCACGACATTGGAACAGCCGAAGTTATTGTTTTTCACCCTGACGAGATTTGTTGAGTGAAGAGGCAACCACGCAATCCAGGTTTTGACTCGCGTTGTTACCTTCATACAGCGCATAGGCTGCGTCGGAAAAAGCAATGGGCGTTGTGCTGACTGCCGCGCAATGGTGGTGAGTCGGTGCCGTTTGTCCGAGGTCGGCGGCAGCAGTGCCAGGCCGGTAGAAGGACCGGGGCTAATTCTATACTGTATGAATAAACAGTCATTGGGGATGCCCGCATGTCGATTCATTTGCCGCCTCGTGGTCGCGGCACGGCCACCAATCCGCACAACCGCTTTGCCCCCAATCGCTCGGTAGCCGAAGACGACGGCTGGTATCAGGAGGTGCCCGTCACCCAAGGCACGACCGTCACGCTGGAAACCGCCAAGAGCATCATTGCGCGTAATTCGTCCCCCGACATTCCTTTCGACCGGTCGATCAACCCTTATCGCGGCTGCGAGCATGGCTGTATCTATTGTTATGCGCGTCCCAGCCATGCGTATTGGGACATGTCGCCGGGTCTGGATTTCGAGACGAAGCTGATCGCCAAAACCAACGCGGCCGCTTTGCTCGAGCAGCAACTGTCGAAGCCTGGGTACAGCGTCGCGCCCATTACGCTGGGCGCCAATACCGATCCGTATCAGCCCATCGAGCGCGAATACGCACTCACCCGCGCCACGCTGGAGGTGCTGCTGCGTTATCGCCATCCCGTGACGATCATCACCAAAGGCTCGTTGATCCTGCGCGATCTGGACCTGCTGTCAGAACTCGCGAAGCTGAATCTGGTGTCGGTGTTCATCAGCCTTACGTCTTTGGACGACGAACTCAAACGCATCCTCGAACCCCGGGCCGCCGCGCCCAAGGCCAGGCTGCGAGCCATTCGCGTGCTGCGGGATGCAGGTGTACCGGTCGGGGTGCTGCTGGCGCCGATGATCCCGATGATCAACGACATGGAGCTGGAAAAGCTCATGGTCGAAGCCAAAGCCGCTGGGGCCCTGAGCGCGAGCTATGTGATGCTGCGGCTGCCGCTGGAGGTCGCGCCGCTTTTTGAGGAGTGGTTGCAGGCGCATTACCCGCAACGGGCCGAGCACGTGATGAGCCTCGTCAGGCAAAGCCGAGGGGGCCAGGTGTACGACAGCCGGTTCGGATCGCGGATGCGTGGCGAAGGCGTATTCGCCGAACTGCTGGCGCAACGCTACAGTATGGCGGTGAAGAAACTGGGGCTGAATCAGCGCGAAAGTTTCAAGCTGGACTGCGAGGCGTTTTGTCCGCCGGGCGGCCAGATGTCGCTGTTGTGACTCGGATGGCGTCTCATACGCTGATGTAGGAGCGAGGCGCGACCCGCGATCTGCCGCGAAGCGGTGGTAAAACCAGGCAACTCGGTTCCGCTGGGGTACCGCGTGTCCCGGGTTTACGACGGCTGCGCAGCCGATCGCGGGACACGGCACGCGCCTACAGGCTCCACGATTCGCCGTCGCGTTAGATTTTCTAACGCCAGACCCGCGAGCTAGAGCGATGCATTCAGTTTCAATTAAGTTTTTATCGATAAGGTGTTTCGCAAGTGACCGGCTGGTCGCGCACAGATGGAATTGTCCGTCATGCCAGAAAAAAGTGGGACCTCCACGGGAATCACTGGAAACTCCACTTCAATCCGACAGAGAGGATGAGACATGAGCAACAGGGATAAACAACCTCAAGCTTCCACGGCCCCAGCCTCGGCCAAGGCTGAATCCGCCGACGAAGCGCTTCAACACATCGTCGATGGCTTCAAGCATTTCCGCCATGACGTCTTCCCCCAACAGGAAGAGCTGTTCAAGAAGCTCGCGACCGCCCAACACCCGCGAGCCATGTTCATCACCTGCGCAGACTCGCGCATCGTTCCAGAACTCATCACTCAAAGCTCGCCGGGCGACCTGTTCGTCACCCGTAACGTCGGCAACGTCGTGCCCCCTTATGGCCCGATGAACGGCGGCGTCTCCACTGCCATCGAATACGCGGTATTGGCGCTGGGCGTGCAGCACATTATCGTCTGCGGCCACTCCGATTGCGGCGCGATGCGCGCGGTGTTGAACCCGGACACCCTGGAAAAGATGCCGACGGTCAAAGCCTGGTTGCGTCACGCCGAGGTCGCCAAGACCGTGGTTCAAGACAACTGCAGCTGCTCCGGCGAGCACGAAACCATGCACGTGTTGACGGAAGAGAACGTCATCGCTCAGCTGCAACATTTGCGCACCCACCCTTCGGTGGCGTCGAAACTGGCGAGCGGTCAGCTGTTCATCCATGGCTGGGTCTACGACATCGAGACCAGCGAAATCCGCGCCTACGACGCCGAGCAGGACTGCTTCCTGCCGTTGGACGGCGATCACAAAGTCCCGATGGCCACGTTGCCGCGCGGGCGTTATTGATCTGCGATTGATCATCGGATGAACGCAGCGTCGCCCTCCTGACGCTGTTTCATCCCAACGCCTGAACCCCTTATCAAGCCCTTGGCGGCCGCGCAGTGCGCGTGCTGTTGGCTTCGTCACGTCTGAAGTTTTTGCGGAGAGTCGTCATGGCTACTACAGATCTCAAATCCTTGTTACCACGGGAGCTATTGGCTTCCGTGGTAGTGTTTCTGGTCGCCCTGCCGTTGTGCATGGGGATCGCCATCGCATCTGGCATGCCGCCAGCAAAAGGGCTGATCACAGGCATCATCGGTGGCATAGTGGTCGGCTGGCTGGCCGGTTCACCGTTGCAGGTCAGCGGCCCCGCAGCGGGGCTCGCGGTGTTGGTATTCGAGTTGGTGCGTGAGCACGGTATGGCCATGCTCGGGCCGATTCTGCTGCTGGCGGGTTTGCTGCAATTGCTGGCCGGTCGGCTCAAACTCGGTTGCTGGTTTCGCGTGACGGCGCCAGCGGTTGTCTACGGCATGCTCGCGGGGATTGGCGTGTTGATCGTGTTATCGCAGATGCATGTCATGTTCGACAGCGGCCCCAAACCGTCCGGGCTGGATAACCTGATCGCCTTCCCGCAAACCCTCTTCGGTGCGATCGGTCCGGGCAGCGGCATGCAGGCCGGGATGCTCGGGCTGGGTACGATTGCGGTGATGTGGCTGTGGGAAAAACGCCGTCCGCAAAAACTGCGATTCGTGCCAGGCGCCCTGCTGGGTGTGGGCATTGCGACGCTGGTGAGCCTGGCCATGAGTCTCGACGTGAAGCGCGTTGAGGTGCCGGCCAATCTTGCCGACGCCATCGACTGGCTACGTCCCGCCGACCTGCTGAACCTCGCTGATCCCGCGATACTCATCGCCGCCATCGCCGTCGCTTTCATCGCCAGCGCCGAAACGTTGCTTTCTGCGGCAGCAGTGGACCGCATGCATGACGGCCAGCGCTCTGACTTCGACAAAGAACTCAGCGCCCAAGGCGTCGGCAACATGCTGTGTGGGCTGGTGGGTGCGCTGCCGATGACTGGCGTGATCGTGCGCAGTTCGGCCAACGTTCAGGCCGGTGCGAAGACGCGCCTGTCGGCGATGTTCCACGGGCTCTGGTTGCTGGCATTCGTGCTACTGCTGTCGAGCGTCTTGCAGAGCATTCCGGTGGCGAGCCTTGCGGGCGTGCTGGTCTACACCGGGGTGAAGCTGGTGGACCTCAAAGCGTTGCGCGGATTGGGGCGTTATGGCCGCATGCCGATGTTTATTTATGGCGCGACGGCGAGTGCGATCATCCTGACGGATTTGCTGACGGGCGTGCTGATCGGCTTCGGTCTGACACTGGTGAAACTGGCGCTGAACGCCTCACGACTGAAGATCAACCTTGTAGACCTAGAAGCCGAGGGTGAAATGGAGCTGCGTCTGCACGGGGCCGCGACTTTCCTCAAAGTGCCTGCGTTGACGCAGGCGTTGGGCAACGTCCCGCCAGGCACGACGCTGCACGTGCCGCTGAGCAACCTCAGCTACATCGATCATTCATGTCTTGAACTGCTGGAAGAATGGGGGCGCGCCAACGCGGCTCAAGGCTCGCGGTTGTTGCTTGAGCAGCGTTTGTTGAAGCGACGCGTCGAGGGACGGATTCGCACCTCAATTGGGGGCGCGGCGTTACATTGACATCACGGCGAGCGCTGTGACTGTAAGAGTGAGCTTGCTCGCGATCAGGTTTGTCTGACCTGACGCTATTGTGAGCAAGCTTGCCCCAGCAGGTGTTCACGGCGATGTTGCGGCGGTTCAATCCTTCGCGCATTCCATCTCAAGCCCCACACCCAATTGGCGGGACAGGCTCGGCCAGCGCTTCCACGCGGCTTCGGTGTCGGCACTCGCGAGGTGTTCGCGATACGCCTCGACCGATTCAATTGAAAAGCTCTGTTCGTCCAGCATTTCGTCGATGGCGTGATGCACCACTTCATCGAGTTGGTTGGCGAAATCCTCGCCGATCAACTGATGCGCAATGACGCTGGCCACGGTGGTGTTCACCGGGATGAGTGGCTGGCCGAGATGCCCGATGTACAGGTCGTTCACTTCTTCTACCAGACGATGCGCCAGATACGCCTCGTCCAGCAGGCTGTCGAGCCCTTCGTGGCCGTCCATGATGGCAGGCGGCGCACTGAAGAATTGCTCGGCGATTTTGAGCACCGGTTTGATCTGATCCTCGATCCCGGCCTGCACGGCCACGTCGTTGGCAGCGTCCAGCAAGTCTGGGACCTGATCGATATAAGCATTGACGAAACGCGCCAGAACGGCCCCGGCATTGACGTCCGGGAGATGGATGGCGGGGTGCAGATGAGGGAGTTGCAGTTCGAGTTGGCGCAATAGCTGACCAGTCTCAGTCTCGTGTTCCTGTGCTCGTGTGATCTGCTCGCGCAATGCGGCGATGTTCATGGATGCTCCATAGGGCGATAAACCAGGCAGTGATTATAGGGAAATCCCTACGTTAGCTGGCTTACGACAGCAGTTAAGACGTAATTGTCATAACAGTTTCATGGTTATGTGCCTTGGCTATTAAAACGCCACTTCTGGAGCCTTTTCAGCCAAAGACCTCCTAATGCTGCGCCTGTGAAGCCAGGTTCATAGGTATCAACGGCCAGTGCATCGCCATTTGATGACTGTTCCTCAGACATGGTTGCAGCGCCGGTACGCCTTAATCGCCGGCGCCATCGCCGACCCGAGGCGATTCACTTTCTGTACGGGCCCTGCGTGTTGTACCGTGGCAGCCGATCAATTCTCGATGCTGAATTTATGACCCGAACTCAAAAAACCGTGTTCATCCTTGTGGCCATCGTGGCGGTGGTTCTTGGCCTGACCGTTAACCGGGCGCTGTCCGGCAAAAGCCAGGGCGACCAGACCGCGCTGATCGACGCAGGGGTCATCCTGCTGCCGCAAAGCCGCACCTTACCGGACCTGAAACTCACCGATCAGGACGGCCAGCCGGTCTCGCTGGATTCGCTCAAAGACAAATGGACGCTGCTGTTCTTCGGCTACACCTTCTGCCCGGACATCTGCCCCACCACCCTGGCCCAACTGCGCCAGATCAAAGGCGAACTGCCGCAAGAGACCGTCAACAAGATGCGCGTCGTGCTGATCAGCGTCGACCCAAACCGGGACACGCCGCAGCAGTTGAAGACGTATCTGGGTTATTTCGACAAGCAGTTCGTCGGCCTGACAGCGCCTGTCGACACCATTCAGAAGCTGGCCAATGCCGTGAGCATTCCGTTCATCCCGGCCGATACCAGCAAGCCGAATTACACCGTCGACCACAGCGGCAACCTCGCCCTCCTCGGCCCCGACGGCACCCAACGTGGCTTCATCCGCGCGCCGATCAACAACCAGAAACTGGTCGCGCAACTGCCGGGGTTGGTGGAGAGAAGGTGAAAGGTCAGGTTCGCAAAGAACGTTGAGATCAGAACGCCGGAACAACGGCCCCTTTGTATTTCTCGACGATGAATTGCTTGGTCTCAGGGCTGTGCAGCGCGGCGACCAGTTTCTGAATCGCAGGCGCGTCTTTGTTGTCTTCGCGCGTCACCAGGATGTTGGCGTACGGCGACTCCTGACCTTCGATGATTAACGCGTCCTTGGTGGGATCGAGCTTGGCGGTCAGCGCGTAGTTGGTGTTGATCAACGCCAGGTCCACCTGGGTCAGCACACGCGGCAGGGTCGCGGCTTCCAGCTCGCGGAATTTCAGCGCTTTAGGGTTCTGCAGCACGTCGCTCGGCTTGGCGGTGATGCTGGTCGGGTCTTTCAAGGTGATCAGGCCAGCCTTGACCAGTAGCAGAAAGGCACGGCCTTCGTTGGTCGCATCGTTCGGCAGTGCAACGGTCGCGCCATCCGGCAGGTCAGCCAGGTTCTTGATCTTGTCCGAGTACGCGCCGAAAGGCTCGACGTGCACCTTGGCCACGCTCACCAAATGCGTGCCTTTGCCCTTGTTGAACTCATCCAGATACGGCTGGTGCTGGAAAAAGTTGGCGTCCATGCGCTTCTGATCGACCTGCACGTTTGGCTGGATGTAGTCGTTGAACACCTTCACGTTCAACGTCACCCCTTCTTTGGCCAGCGCAGGTTTTACGAACTCCAGAATCTCGGCATGGGGCACCGCAGTGGCCGCCACCGTCAGGGTTTCATCGGCGTGGGCGGACAATGCGGCCACAGCAGCGAATACGGCCAACAGTTTTTTCATAACGCTTTACTCCTTGAAATGCGCACCCCAGGGCACGCATCTGCCGATCACGTGTCGGCCCATTCGATTAACGGTGTGAGAAGTGCGCGACCAGCTTGTCGCCCACGGTTTGCAGGATCTGCACCAGCACCAGCAGCAATACGACCGTCACGAACATCACATCGTTCTGGAAGCGCTGGTAACCGTAGCGAATCGCCAGGTCACCCAGGCCGCCCGCACCCACTGCACCGGCCATGGCGGTGAACGACACCAAGGCAATCGCAGTGACCGTGATCGCCGCCAGAATGCCCGGCCGCGCTTCTGGCAGCAGGGCTTTGACAATGATCTGCCGGGTCGTGGCGCCCATCGCCTGGATCGCCTCGATGATCCCGCGATCCACCTCCCGCAGCGCGGTTTCCACCAGGCGCGCAAAGAACGGCGTGGCGCCGGCGATCAGCGGCGGTAGCGTGCCGAGAATCCCCAGCGACGTGCCGGTGATGATTTCGGTCAGCGGCATCATCACGATCAGCAAGATGATGAAAGGCAGCGCCCGCAGCATGTTCACGATCAGGCCGATGGTCGCGTAGACCGGCTTGTTCTCGAGCAGTTGGCGCGGCGAGGTGAGGAACATCAGCACGCCGAGGGGCAAGCCCAGGAGCACCGTGAATGCCAGGGAAATGCCCAGCATGATCAGGGTATCGCCGGTGGCGACCCAGATTTCATACCAGTCGACGTTGGAAAACAGAGCAGCCAAAGTTTCCATCAGCGCAGGACCTCCATGTGAACGTCAGCTGCGGTGAAGCGAGCAAACGCGGCCTCCATGTCGCCGCCAGTAATGGCCAGCGTCAGCTGCCCGTAGGGGGTGTCTTTGATGCGGTCGATTCGTCCGGCCAGGATGCTGTAGTCCACACCGGTTTCACGAGCGACCGTACCCAACAGCGGCGCGTAAGTCGCATCGCCCTGAAACGTGAGACGCACGATGCGGCCTTGAACGTGAGCGAAGTCGCTGTTTTGTTCGTTCTCATCGACCTGCTCGTCTTCCTGCACGAAACGGCGAGTGGTCGGGTGGTTAGGGTGCAGGAACACATCGGCCACCGCCCCTTGCTCGACGATCACGCCTGCGTCCATTACCGCCACCTGATCGCAAACGCGACGAATCACGTCCATTTCGTGAGTGATCAGCACGATGGTCAGCTTCAACTCGCGGTTGATCTCGGCCAGCAGTTGCAGGACCGAGGCTGTGGTTTGCGGATCGAGCGCACTGGTGGCCTCGTCGCACAGCAGAATCTTCGGCTTGGTCGCCAAAGCGCGGGCAATGCCGACGCGTTGTTTCTGACCGCCGGACAGCTGCGCCGGGTACTTTTTCGCGTGATCAGACAACCCGACCCGCGCCAGCAACTCGGCAACGCGCTGATCGATCTGCGCCCGAGACATGTCGCCGGCCAGGGTCAGCGGCATCGCGACATTGTCGGCCACGGTTTTGGAAGACAGCAGATTAAAGTGCTGGAAGATCATCCCGACCTGACGACGAAACCCTCGAAGGCCGTCGGCATCGAGCGCGGTGACATCGACGTCATCGACCCGGATCGTGCCGCCACTCGGGGCTTCCAGGCGATTGATCAGACGCAGCATCGTGCTTTTGCCGGCGCCGGAATGGCCGATCAGACCAAACACCTGGCCGTTTTCGATCCGCAGGCTGGTGGGGTGCAGCGCGGGAATTTCCCTGTCGGCAACCCGATAGGTTTTATGGACGTTTTGAAACTCGATCACGTAGCGAACCTTGTGGGGGCGCGTTGGAAATTCAGCGTGAGAACAGCCTCGAACGCTGCTGGGCGACTTGAGAGGTGGAACCGTCTATCGCCTCGGCTGGATAAACCGGGCGCGCATTTTAGCCTGTCGTGTCGGGATTGGGCCGAGAATTCTTAGCATTTATTTGGTGGATCACCTGCCGAACGGTCATATCGGGCTGCATCGTCAATGGAGCAACGGTAGACCAAAGGTGCGAAAAAACACGGAACGCTCATTTTCATCCTCAGTCACTACATTAGCGCCGAATTTTCCCTGTGAGTTGTCCGGGAAATTCCTGCTTAACGAGCTCATACCGATTTCCCCCACGGGACACCGAGAAAAGAGCCGCCTGAACCGAGGAGTCTTTGTCCGATGGCTACGAAAAAACCTACACCTGTAACGGCGACACCGAAAAGCGAACTGGCAGGCACCGACACTCTGGATCGGGGCAACACCAACGAAAAGCTCGACAGTCTTGAGCAATTCCGTTCCGACGCTACTGGCCAGGCCCTGCGCACCAACCAAGGTGTGAAAGTCTCCGATAACCAAAACACGCTGAAGGTCGGCAATCGAGGTCCATCGCTGCTCGAAGACTTCATCATGCGTGAAAAGATCACTCACTTTGACCATGAGCGCATCCCGGAGCGTATCGTCCACGCTCGCGGTACAGCGGCCCACGGCTATTTTCAAAGCTATGAAAACCATTCCGCGCTGAGCAAGGCCGAATTCTTGCGCGACCCAGGGAAAAAGACCCCTGTCTTCGTTCGATTTTCCACCGTGCAAGGCCCACGCGGCTCGGGCGATACCGTTCGCGACGTGCGCGGCTTTGCGGTGAAGTTTTACACCGCCGAGGGTAACTACGACCTGGTCGGCAACAACATGCCGGTCTTTTTCATTCAAGACGCCATCAAATTTCCTGACTTCGTGCATGCCGTGAAACCTGAGCCGCACAATGAGATTCCTACCGGCGGATCGGCACACGACACCTTCTGGGATTTCGTGTCGCTGGTGCCAGAGTCGGCGCACATGGTGATCTGGGCCATGTCCGACCGCGCGATTCCAAAAAGCCTGCGCACCATGCAGGGCTTCGGCATTCACACGTTCCGCATGATCAATACCGAGGGCAAATCCTCGTTCGTCAAATTCCACTGGAAGCCGAAATACGGCACCTGCTCGCTGTTGTGGGATGAGGCGCAGAAACTTGCCGGTAAGGACACTGACTACCACCGCCGCGACCTGTGGGAATCTATCGAATCGGGCGACTATCCCGAGTGGGAACTGGGTGTGCAGATCGTCGCCGAAGAAGACGAACATAAGTTCGATTTCGACTTGCTGGACCCAACCAAGATCATCCCTGAAGAAATGGTGCCGGTTACGCCACTGGGCAAGATGGTGCTCAACCGCAACCCGGACAACTATTTCGCCGAAACCGAACAAGTTGCCTTCTGTCCAGGCCACGTGGTGCCGGGAATCGACTTCTCCAATGACCCGCTGCTGCAAGGCCGTCTGTTTTCCTACACGGATACGCAGATCAGCCGACTCGGTGGTCCGAACTTTCACGAGATTCCGATCAATCGCCCGGTCTCGCCGAACCACAGTGGCCAGCGCGATGCTCAGCACCGCATGACCATCGACAAAGGCCGTGCGTCCTACGAGCCAAATTCCATCGACGGTGGCTGGCCGAAAGAGACACCGGCAGGCCCTGAAGATGGTGGCTTCGAGACTTATCAAGAGCGTGTAGAAGCGCACAAGGTTCGCGAGCGCAGCCCTTCGTTCGGCGATCACTTCTCCCAAGCCACGCTGTTTTTCAACAGCATGAGCGAACATGAGAAAGAGCACATCATCGCGGCTTACAGCTTCGAACTGGGCAAAGTCGAGCGAGAATACATTCGTGCACGTCAGGTGAACGAGATTCTCGCCAATATCGACATGACCCTTGCTACGCGTGTCGCCGCCAATCTGGGTCTGCCAGCGCCGAAAGGCCCAACCGTTAAGGCTCAGAAAACCGGTAAGCCAACCGTGGATAAGTCGCCTCTGTTGAGTCAGACCAATCTGCTGTCTGGTGACATCGCGTCCCGCAAAGTGGCAATCATCATTGCCGATGGCGTGGACGACAAAGCCGTAGCGGCGATGAAAGCAGCACTCGAAGCAGAAGCCGCGCACGCCAAAATCCTTGGTCCGACCTCGGCACCGGTCAAAACCGCAGGCGGCCAGACCCTGGCAGTGGATGCGTCGATTGAAGGGTTGCCGTCGATTGCCTTCGACGCGGTCTTCATTCCAGGAGGCGCGGCGTCGATCAAAGCGCTCAGCGGTAACGGCGTGGCGTTGCATTACGTGCTTGAGGCTTATAAGCACCTCAAAGCCATCTCTTACGCTGGCGAAGCGAAAGAGCTGATCGACCTGTTGCGTCTGGAAGCGGACGCGGGGCTGTTGGCGGTGTCGGACACCAAATCGTTCAACGCCTTCTTCGAAGCCATCAAACAGCATCGCGTATGGGCGCGTGAGCCGAAGGCTAAGGCGATTCCTGCGTAATCGTGCTGTGAGGGTGGGTCTGACTCACCCCGAACCTGGGGGAGGCGGTTTGCTGGCTCCCACAGTCGTTATGTCAATAGTTGTGTCAATCCAATAAAAAAGGCGTTGCCTGTGAGGGCAACGCCTTTCTTTTGATCAAAAAGTGATCAGAGCTTGGCGGGTTTCAAAACAATCTGCGCAGGTTCAGTCTTCTCGATCTCACGCTGGATCTGCAACTCGAAATCCGGATTGATCTTCGTTACCCGCTTGGTCAACAGTGTTGCCAGCCACGGATAGTCGTCAGTGCGCGGCACTTGGACAGTCACGTCGCAGTTGAAAGCCGTGATATCGGCAGCGATGTCATTCAATTGGCGCCGCAGTTGTTTCGAATCGGTGATTTTCAGTGCAATGGTAGTGCTATCAACGGTCGGGTCAATGATTTTGGCAGTGCGTTTGGCTTCGGCAGCGCGCAGTTCGGCTTCGGCTTTCTCGAGCTCGGCCTTGCGCGCGTTGGCGATGGCGCCATTGACCCCGCTGGTCAGCGCGGGCGCTTTAGGCATCAAGGCGCGGGCACGGCTGAGGGCTGTGGCAGCGGCGTTGACATCGCCCTTCTGCAATACGATCTGGCTGCGGCTCAAGTAAGCCTCGGCCAGCTGGCGCTGGTATTGCTCCAGACGCGGGTCGTCAGCGTTCTTGCTTTGCAAAGCGGCGAGTTGATCTTCAGCGGTGGCCAATTCGCTGCTGGCAATGTTCTGTTCCAACTGCTGGTAGGCGTCGGGGGCCGCCACTGAGACGGTCTGCTCGACGGGCTTGCTCTGGCAAGCGCCCAACAGAATGGAAAATGCAGCAAGCAGCAGATAACGGGATGCGAACGGCTTCATTCCTGCGATTCTCTATTTGCGCAAAAAACGAGCAAGTCTACACATAAGTGCCTTGCACCGAAAATAACTGATCACCATCGGCGACGCTGAACCGAATCATTGCACATTGCCGCCATTCAATGATTGCCGAGTATGACTCTGCATCCCGAGCAAGGTTCTACCGCTTGGGCAAAAGGAAGCTGAGCAGAAACAGCGCGGCGGCGCAGACCACAATCGACGGGCCTGCAGGCGTGTCCTTGAACCATGACAGGGCCAGTCCGCCACACACCGCCAAAATGCCGATCACGCTGGCGCCGAGGGCCATTTGCTCCGGCGAGCGGGCGTGACGTTGGGCCGCAGCGGCAGGGATGATCAACAGCGACGTGATCAGCAGCACGCCGACGATTTTCATGGCCACGGCGATCACGACCGCAATCAACAACATCAACGTCATACGCAACGCCGCAACGGGCAGGCCTTCAACGGTGGCCAGTTCTTCGTGCACCGTGATCGCCAGCAACGGGCGCCACAGCGCGCAGATCAACACCAGCACGGCCGCGCTGCCGCCTAGAATCCAGGCCAGGTCGGCGGGGCTGATCGCCAACAGATCGCCGAACAGGTAGCCCATCAGGTCGATGCGCACTTCACGCATGAAACTCAGCACCACCAACCCGAGGGACAACGTGCTGGGGGCGAGAATACCTAGCAACGTGTCGGAGGCCAGCGGCTGACGTTGTTGCAGGGTGACCAGCAGAATCGCGAGCAGCAGGCAGCCGACCGTCACCGCGATGGTCGGGCTGATGTCCAACAAAAAGCCCAGCGCCACGCCGAGCAAGGCCGCGTGAGACAAGGTGTCGCCGAAATAGGCCATGCGCCGCCAGACCACAAACGACCCAAGGGGGCCTGCAACCACTGCCAGCGCGAGGCCTGCGAGCAAGGCATAAAGTAGAAAATCAGCCATGCTTGCAGCTGTCCCCGTGGTCATGGTTGTGAGCGGGAGGATGGTCGTGAGTGTGTTCGGCGGGTTGGCAAACCTCGCCGTGCAGGTCGTGGGCGTGGTCGTGATGGTGGTGATAGATCGCCAGGCTCGGCGCATTTTGGCCGAACAGCTCGACAAACGCCGGGTCGTTGCTGACCTGCTCGGGATGGCCGGAGCAGCAAACATGGCGATTCAGGCAGACCACCTGATCGGTCGTGCTCATCACCAAATGCAGATCGTGGGACACCATCAGCACGCCGCACTTATGGCGATTGCGCAGTTGGGTGATCAGCGCGTAAAGCTCGGCCTGCCCGGCCACGTCCACGCCCTGCACAGGTTCGTCGAGGACCAGCAATTCAGGCTCACGCAGCAGCGCGCGGGCCAGCAAGACTCGCTGCATTTCGCCGCCGGAAATGCCCTGCAACGGGCTGTCGATGACTTTTTCGGCGCCGACCTCAACCAATGCCGCCAGTGCCGTATCGCGATCAACCCCCGGCACCAGCCGCAGAAAACGCAGGACTGACAACGGTAGCGTCGGATCCACATGAAGTTTTTGCGGCATGTAACCCACACGCAGCTTGGGCTTGCGCCAGACATCACCCGCGTCGGGTTTGAGCAGGCCAAGAACGGCGCGCACCAGCGTGGTCTTGCCCGCGCCGTTGGGGCCGATCAGGGTCACGATTTCGCCAGAGCTGACACTCAGCTGAATGTTGTCCAGCACGCTCTGCCCAGAGCGCGTAACGCTAACGCCCTGCAGGCGAATCAATGCGTCGCTCATCAGGCAGCCTTGCAGCCAGCACACACCCCGACGATTTCGACAGTTTGGGTTTCAACGTCAAAACCGACTTCGTTGGCGGCGCTGACGATGGCCGCACTGATAGCGCCGTGCTGAAGCTCAATGGCGGCGTGGCAAGCGCGGCAGATCAGGAACTGGCCCTGATGCGCATGGGTCGGGTGGTTACACCCGGCGAAGGCGTTGAGTGAGGCAATGCGATGCACCAGGCCGTTTTCCAGGAGGAAATCCAGCGCGCGATAAACCGTCGGCGGCGCGGCACGGCGACCATCTTCTTCGCTCAGAACGGCGAGGATGTCGTAAGCGCCCAGTGGCTTGTGGCTTTGCCAGACCAGCTCCAGCACGCGACGACGCAGAGCGGTCAGGCGCAGGCCTTTGCCAGCGCAGAGCGCATCGGCTTCAGCAAGCGCACTGTGGACGCAATGAGAGTGATCGTGAGGGCGACTGGCCAGCGGTGTTTTAGACATGGGCGGCGACGGCTTTTGTGAGAGACGTTATTATGTTACCCGTTCCTGCCCCCATGAGTGGTCATCGTGTCCCGACTTTTTTTACTTTTTGTCGTTTTTATCACAGGCTTTTCCGCTATCACCCCCGCCCAGGCCGACGTTCGTGTGCTGACCAGTATCAAGCCGCTACAGCTGATTGCAGCGGCCGTGCAGGACGGCATTGCCGTGCCGGAAGTGTTGCTGCCGCCAGGGGCTTCGCCGCATAACTATGCACTGCGCCCTTCCGACGTACGGCGCGTGCAAGACGTTGATCTGCTCTATTGGATCGGGCCCGACATGGAGACTTTCCTGCCCCGCGTGCTCGCCGGTCGCACTAAAGCCTCGGTGCCGGTTCAATCGCTGCCCGGCATGCATCTGCGTACGTTCACCGCCAGCAGCGCGCATCACGACGATGATGATGACGACGAGCATGATCACGATCACCGCCCCGGCAGCGTCGATGCGCATCTGTGGTTATCCACCGTCAACGCCCGGGTGATCGCGGCGAAGATGGCGGCTGATCTGAGCGAGGCCGATCCTGCAAATGCCGCTCGCTACGACAGCAACGTCAAAGCCTTCGATGCACGGCTGGACGCGCTGGACGCGAAGATCAAGCAGCGCGTGGCGGGCATCACCGATAAGAAATATTTTGTGTTTCATGAAGCCTTCGATTATTTCGAAGAGGCTTATGGCTTGAAGCATGCCGGGGTGTTCGCGGTGAGTCACGAAGTCCAGCCCGGCGCCCAGCATGTCGCCGCCATGCGCGCGCGGCTGGCGGAATATGGCAAGACCTGTGTGTTCAGTGAGCCGCCATTGCGCCCCAAGTTGGCCGACACCCTGAGCGCAGGTTTGCCAGTGAAGCTGGCAGAGCTGGACGGTTTAGGCGGTTATACCCCTGCGACCGCGCAAGGGTATGAGCACGTGTTGAGCAAGCTGGCGGATGATCTGGCGGGGTGTCTGGAGTCGTTGTGATAGGCGTTGCCTTCAACTGGCGTGAATCGCTTAGGGCGTGAGGCTGCATGAATTCTGTGGGAGTGAGCTTGCCCACGAAGACTGCATTCCAGGCCCGCCAAGGGTTCGGATGTACTGACCTCTTTGTGAGCAAGTTCACTCCCGCAGTTATGGGTCAGCAGTGCCGACCCGGCGGACCAGGCTAACGCTTACAACGCAAACGGCAGCGGAATGTGTGTTTCCTGACGCTGCTCCAGCCGCTTGCGGAATTCGCCCGGGTCGTGAATCAACACGTCTTGCCCGGCAAAACTCTCGGCCGCAATCAGGCGCGACACCCAAAATCGCACGCAGCCTACGCGCAACATTGTCGACCACAATTGCGCTTCTGCCGCTGTGAACGGACGCAGCGCCGCGTACGCCCCCAACAATGCGCGAGCCCGCGGTGCGTCGATGCTGCCATCCTCGAACGAACACCAGTCATTCACCGCAATCGCCACGTCATACAGCATCGGCGCCGAACAGGCATTGTAGAAATCGATGACGCCGGTCAGGTGCGTGCCTTCGAACAACGTGTTGTCACGGAACAGGTCGGCGTGCACGTTGGCGCGCGGCAAGGCCATGATCCTGGCCTGTTCGCGGGCAATTTCTTCGACCGAGGCCTTCAGTAGCGACCCTTCAGCCTGGTTCAGATGCGAGATGAAGTTGGTGCCCTCTTTGAGCATCCATTCCAGGCCCCGATCGGTGCGGCGTTCGATGGTTTTCTCGCGGGTTGCCAGATGCATGTGCGCCAGGAACTCGCCGATCTGCATGCAGTGTTGAGTGTTAGGGTCACTCGGGTGCTTGCCCGACAGGCGCGGTTGCAGCAGCGCCGGTTTGCCTTTCAGCTCCCGCAACGCCTGGCCGTCAGTAGTGCGCAACGCGTAAGGCACGGGCAGATCGGCATCGTGCAGCACGTCCAGCAATTCGATGAAGAATGGCATCTCCTGCACCGGACCACGCTCGACCAGCGTCAGCACGAACTCGCCTTTTTCCATGCTGATAAAGAAATTGGTGTTTTCACTTCCGGCTGCGATGCCTTGGAAATCACGCAGTTGGCCGAGCCCGTAAGGGGCGAGAAAAGCTTCCAGCTCGGGCCGAGCCAGGGGAGTAAAAACGGACATATGAACACTGCCAGCAAAAAGTGAATGTAGGGCGTTACCAGCTGAATAATACCCATTGGGGAATCAGCATGTCCGGTTGATCCGAACGAATGAATTGACCGCTCGTGCCGTCTGCACGCACCAGATAGTACGGCTTGCCGTGTTTCGGCGTGATTTTGACCGCGTAAACGAACCCGTTGGCCTTGTATTCCTGAACGAAGTTGTCGCCGTCCTTGCGGATCGTGACGTCAGGCTCCGCGGACGGTGCGTCATCATCGGCCGCCGCCATCAGCGGGCACGCAGCCATCCAGCCGACCAGTAACAGGCGATTTAGCGCGCGCATGATAACCTTGTGCCTTTGTCGTCAACGGTCCCCGCATTCTAGCGCCGACCCCGCCGAAAAGGTTGATCCCTCACATGAGTCAAGCGCCTCTCGTCCTGGTGGACGGTTCTTCTTACCTGTACCGCGCCTTCCACGCGCTGCCGCCACTCACCACGTCCAAAGGCTTGCCTACCGGTGCGGTCAAAGGCGTGCTGAACATGCTCAAGAGCCTGCGCAAACAATATCCCGACAGCCCCTTTGCCGTGGTTTTCGACGCCAAAGGCGGCACGTTCCGCGATGAAATGTTTGCTGAGTACAAAGCCAATCGTCCGAGCATGCCGGACGACATGCGCGTGCAGATCGATTTCTTGCACAATTGCGTACGCGGCCTGGGTTACCCGCTGCTCTGCGTCGAAGGCGTCGAAGCCGACGACGTGATTGGCACCCTGGCCCGCAGCAGCGCGGCGGCCGACCGTCCAGTGGTCATTTCCACAGGTGACAAGGACATGGCGCAGCTGGTGGACGGGCACATTACCCTGGTCAATACCATGACCGGTAGCGTGCTGGATGTGGCGGGCGTGAAAGAGAAATTCGGCGTCGGTCCTGAACACATCATCGACTATCTCGCCTTGATGGGCGACAAAGTCGACAACATCCCCGGCGTTCCTGGCGTAGGCGAGAAAACCGCTGCAGGTCTGCTGGTCGGGATCGGCGGCGGCTTGAAAGAGCTTTACGACAACCTCGACAAGGTGCCGACGCTGTCGATTCGCGGCGCAAAATCATTACCCGCCAAGCTTGAAGAACACAAGGAAATGGCTTTCCTGTCCTACCAGTTGGCGACCATCAAGATCGATGTGCCGTTGGACATTGAACTGGATGCCTTGCACTGCGGCGAACCGGATCGCGAAGCCCTGCTCGCGCTGTACACCGAGCTTGAGTTCAAAAGCTGGATCAACGACCTGCAACGGGACGCCAAGCAGGAAGGTACAGAAATCGCTGCGCCTGAAGAGCCTGCCCCGGTCATCGAAGCCAAGTACGAACTGATTCTGGAACAGACGCAGTTCGACGATTGGCTGAAGAAGCTTCAAGCCGCCAAGTTGTTCGCTTTCGTGGCGCAGAGCAATGGCACCGATGCCCAGCGCGCGCAGATTGTCGGGCTGTCCTTTGCCATCAAGACCCATGAAGCCTGCTACATCCCGTTGACTCATTCCTATATGGGCGTGCCGCAGCAGCTCGATCGCGACGACGTCCTGAAGGCCGTCAAGCCGATGCTTGAAGACGCGAGCAAGGTCAAGGTCGGTCAGCACGCCAAGTTCGCCATCAACTTGCTGGCCAACTGCGCCATCGGCGGCGATCAGGCGCAGGGCATCCACGTGCAGGGCGTCAAATTCGACACGATGCTCGAATCCTACGTGTTGGACTCGACCGCCACTCGCCATGACCGCGACAGCCTGGTCGCGAAATACCTGAGTCACACGCCGGTCAACTTCCAGGACATCGCAGGGAAAGGCGCCAAGCAACTGAGCTTCGATCAGATCGCACTTGAGCAAGCGGGTATCTACGCGGCTGAGGAAGTGGACCTCACCCTGCGCTTGCACGAAGTCCTGCAGGCGAAACTGGAAAAAACCCCAAGTTTGGCGCCCGTGTTGAATGACATTGAGATGCCATTGATGCCCGTGCTGGCACGCATCGAACGTCAGGGTGCGTACGTCGATGCCAACCTGCTGGGGATACAGAGCGTCGAGCTGGGCAACAAAATGACCGAGCTGGAGCGCGAGGCGTTTGCCATTGCGGGCGAAGAATTCAACCTCGGTTCGCCGAAACAGCTCGGGGTGATCCTCTACGAAAAGCTCGGCATGCCGATCATCAGCAAGACCGCGACTGGCCAGCCTTCCACGGCTGAAGCGGTGTTGGCGGAGTTGGCGGAACAGGAATTTCCGCTGCCCAAGGTGCTGATGCAGTACCGCTCGATGAGCAAGCTGAAAAGCACCTACACCGACCGTTTGCCGGAGCAGATCAACCCGCGCACAGGACGAGTCCACACCTCGTATCATCAGGCCGTGGCCGTGACCGGGCGTTTGTCGTCCAGCGACCCGAACCTGCAAAACATCCCGATCCGCACCGCCGAAGGTCGTCGGATCCGTCAGGCATTTGTCGCCCCAAAGGGCTACAAACTGCTGGCGGCGGATTATTCGCAAATTGAACTGCGGATCATGGCGCATCTGGCGAAAGACGAGGGCCTGTTGCATGCCTTCCGCAACGACCTGGACGTCCACCGCGCCACGGCGGGTGAGGTTTTCGGTGTGGAACTGGCAGAGGTGACCAACGATATGCGTCGCAGCGCCAAGGCGATCAACTTCGGTCTGATCTACGGCATGAGCGCATTTGGTCTGGCCAAGCAGATTGGCGTCGATCGCAAGCAATCCCAGGCGTACGTCGATCGTTACTTTGCGCGCTACCCAGGCGTGCTCGAGTACATGGAGCGTACGCGTACCCAGGCCGCCGAGCAGGGTTTCGTCGAGACCATCTTCGGGCGCCGCCTGTACCTGCCGGACATCAACGCAAAAAACCAGGCCCTGCGCAAAGGCGCCGAACGCATGGCGATCAACGCGCCAATGCAAGGCACTGCCGCCGACATCATCAAACGCGCAATGGTCGCGGTGAATGGCTGGCTGGAATCGTCAGGGCTGGATGCTCGCGTGATCCTCCAGGTCCACGACGAACTGGTGCTGGAAGTGCGCGAGGACCTCGTCGAGCAGATCAGCCAGGACATCCGCGTGCACATGAGTGGCGCCGCAGAACTGGACGTGCCGCTGTTGGTGGAAGTGGGCGTGGGCAACAACTGGGATGAGGCGCATTGATCTCAAACCAGACATAGGTCTTGCATAGGTCTGACGGCGTATTTATATTGCATAGGTCAGGCATATGCAGGGTCAAATCATGCGCACGGTGTCAATCTTCAAAAACGGCAAGAATCAAGCAATCCGCCTTCCCACCGATATGAGTTACGAGGGCGTCGGTGAGCTGGAGATCACCCGCGAGGGCGATACCATCACGCTGCGCCCGGTTCGCTCTAGTTGGCTTTCACTGGCCGATTTGCCGGTTGCCGATGGCGACTTTCTGCAGGAACGCCCGATGGTTATTAATGATGAAGGCAGGTTCGAGCTGTGACGGTGTACATGCTCGATACCTGCATTTGTTCCTTTATCATGCGCGAGCGTCCAGAGTCAGTCTTGCGACGCCTTGCTGCGGAAGTCTCGCGTAGCAACCGGATCGTGATCTCTGCAATCACCTACGCCGAGATGCGCTACGGGCAGATCGGCAAAAAAGCATCGCCCAGGCATAAGACGCTGGTCGATGAGTTTGTTAAGCGTCTGGATGAGGTTTTGCCGTGGGACAGGCATGCCGTTGATGCCACCATCGAGGTCAAGCGCCAACTGACCGAAGCAGGTCTTGTCATCGGTGGAAACGACACCGCCATTGCCGGGCATGCCATCGCCAATGACTGCGTGCTTGTTACCAACAACTTGAGGGAGTTCAGCCGGGTTGCGCAGTTGTCCTACGAGGACTGGGTGCACTGAGCGGTGCCTTCTACCTGCGCTGCCAACATGAAATTTCCCCGGTTTTTGAACTTCTTAGTACAAACCCCGGTCAGAGGTTGCGAATGGCTGACGTAGCCATTCATGCTCCTATGTTGTGTTAAGTGTTGGCAGATATCCGGACTTTTCCCTAAAGGTCTGGACTTAGACCCCGAACTTCCCCTCCCCATATGAAGTCCGGGGTTTTTTTTGCCTGCGATTCAGGCCGCAGGCGCTTTGTCTTCCAGTTCCATCCAGTCGGCGAGAACGGTGTACGCCTCTTCCAGGCCCATGCGTTTAGGCGCGGAAAACAGCTGTATCGTCACGGCATCGCCCCAGCCCTTGCGGATTTCCGACTGCACTTTGAGCAGCGTGTTCTTCGCAGCGCCGAACGTGAGCTTGTCAGCCTTGGTCAGCAGGATGTGCATCGGCATACCGCTGGCGATGGCCCAGTCGAGCATCAGCAGGTCGAAGTCGGTCATGGGGTGGCGAATGTCCATCATCAGGATCAAACCCTTCAGGCTTTCCCGGCTTCCCAAATAGGCTTCCAGATGCCGCTGCCAGTGTTGTTTCAGCGGGATGGGCACTTTCGCGTAGCCGTAGCCTGGCAGGTCGACCAGGCGGCGATCGTCGTCCAGACTGAAGAAGTTCAGCAACTGAGTACGGCCGGGAGTTTTCGACGTGCGTGCCAGACTGGCGTGGGTCAGGGTGTTCAGCGCACTGGACTTGCCTGCGTTGGAGCGACCGGCGAAGGCGACTTCGAAACCTTCGTCATCGGGGCATTGATCGACTTTGGCAGCGCTGAGCATGAACTTGGCTTGTTGGCACAAGCCGAGGATCGGGTTCTTGAGTTGCATGGGATATCCGGTGAGGCGTTGCGGCGAGGGTGCGGCAACGTGTGTCGTTTTCCGTTCGATGGCGCAAGTATATATTGCCGCCCATTTCGTGTGTGCGTGTCCCGTCGCAGGGTGACGTCCGAAGAAGTCGGACTCACCTCACCTCAACAACAAAAATGAGTTGATCAGCCGATGAACAAGCTGTTGGTGAGTCTGCTTCTGCTGCTGGGCATTCCCGGCGCAGCGCGCGCCGCTGATGTGATCGTGGGAGATCCCGCCGCTGGCCAGGCGAAAGCTGTTGTGTGCGGCGCCTGTCACGGCCCGGATGGTAACAGCATGGCCCCCGGTTTTCCGAAACTCGCCGGACAGGGCCAGCGCTATCTACTCAAGCAACTGCACGAAATAAAAGACGGTAAGCGCACAGTGCTGGAGATGACCGGCATGCTGAACCCGCTGAATGATCAGGATCTGGCCGACATCGCCGCTTATTTTTCCGGCCAGAAAGGCAGCGCCGGCGCGGCGGACGCGAATCTCGTCGCGCGCGGGGAGGCGCTGTTTCGCGGAGGCAAGCTCGATCAAGGCATGCCCGCATGCACTGGCTGCCATTCACCCAACGGCGCAGGCATCGCTGCGGCAGGCTTTCCTCGTCTGGGTGGGCAACACGCGGACTACGTGAAAAAGCAGCTGACAGCGTTCCGCGAGGGGGATCGCACCAACGACGGCGACACCATGGTCATGCGCACTATCGCCTCCAAACTCAGCAATAAAGATATCGATGCATTGGCGGCCTACATACAGGGCCTGCATTAAGCCTGGATTAACCCTAAGACCTTGATTCGTGGTGATTCGACGGTCGGAAAAGGTTGCTCACGCTTATCGTGCCAACGGGCCAAAAAGGGTGGCGAACGGCTGCCCTTTTTTGTGCGCGCAAGCGTTACACTTGCGAACTCGTATCACCCGACCCGGTCCTATGCGGCCACCGAGGTGACTTTTCATGCCCAGGAGTTAAGCATGCGTAATCTGATTCTCAGCGCCGCTCTGGTGTTCACCAGCCTGTTCGGTCTGACTGCCCAGGCGGCAGAGCCGATCGAAGCCGGTAAGCAATATGTCCAGCTGAGCAGCGCCGTTCCAGTCCAAGAGCCGGGCAAGATCGAAGTCGTCGAAATGTTCTGGTACGGCTGCCCACATTGCTATGCCTTCGAGCCGACCATCAATCCATGGATTGAAAAACTCCCGGCTGACGTTCACTTCATTCGTATTCCTGCCATGTTTGGCGGCCCTTGGGATGCCCACGGCCAACTGTTCATCACCCTGGACACCATGGGCGTAGAGCACAAGGTTCATTCGGCTGTGTTCGATGCCATCCAAAAGGGCGGCAAGCGTCTGACTGACCCGAATGACATGGCTGACTTCGTGGCCACTCAAGGCGTGGACAAGCAGAAATTCCTCGAGACTTACAACTCGTTCGCTGTGAAGGGCAAGATCGCCCAGTACAAGGAACTGGCCAAGAAGTATGAAATTTCTGGCGTCCCGACCATGATCGTCAACGGCAAATACCGCTTCGACCTGGGCTCTGCCGGTGGTCCTGAGCAAACGCTGCAGGTGGCTGATCAGCTGATCGCCAAAGAGCGCGAAGCGCTGACCGCCAAGTAAGCGCCGATCATGACGCGCTGGGGTACTGAACGCACCGTTGCCCGGCATATTCCCAAGGTCAACGAGCGACACCTGCAGGAAACCGGATTGCCCGCCGATGGCAGGCTCAGGCTGCTCAGCTTCAATATTCAGGTGGGCATCAGCACCGAGCGCTACCGGCATTATCTGACCCGTGGCTGGCAGCACCTGCTGCCCCACAACGGTCGGGCCGGAAACCTGCAAAAGATCGGCAACCTGCTGAACGACTATGATTTGGTCGCCCTGCAGGAAGTCGATGGCGGGAGCCTGAGGTCGGGCTATGTCAATCAAGTCGAACACCTCGCCCAGTTGGGCTCATTCCCCTACTGGCACCAGCAGCTCAATCGCAACCTCGGACGTTTCGCCCAGCACAGCAATGGGGTGCTAAGCCGCCTGCGACCCTGGGACATTGAAGATCACCCCCTGCCAGGCCCTTCGGGTCGCGGCGCGATTCTGGTTCGCTTCGGTGAGGGTGAAGATGCGTTGGTCGTGGTCGTCATGCACCTGGCGCTGGGCGCCCGGACCCGAACCCGGCAACTGGCGTACATTCGTGAGTTGATCGGTGGTTACAAACATCAGGTGCTGATGGGGGACATGAACACCCATGCCGCCGATTTGCTGGAAACCTCGCCCCTGCGTGATCTAGGCCTGCTGGCACCGCAGATCGAAGCCACGTTTCCCAGCTGGCGCCCGCAGCGCTGTCTGGACCACATTCTTCTCAGCCCGACCCTGACGCTTGAAAAAGTGCAGGTGCTGGCTCAGCCCATTTCCGATCATCTGCCGGTTGCGGTGGAGATTCGCTTGCCCGCCTCATTAATCGGTGACTCCCTGCCGATAACAAGCTTATCTCCCCGTGAGCCCCCGGAATGAGCGACGAAGCCGAACGCTGGAAAGAAAAATACCTCAAGAGCATCGAGCAACAGGACAAGCTCGAAAAGCGCTGGAACGCCCGCCTCGACTTGCTGCGGCGCGGTCTCGTGCGCAGCAGTCTGGCGGCTGAGGGGGCTGACAAGGCGGTTGATCAGTGCATGAAGGAAATGCGCGAAATCGTGCGCAAGGACGATATGGACGCCGGGCTGGCGGCGCTGATTCCACGGCTGGAAAAAGCCGTGCTGGATTCCGAGCAGCGCCGCGAGCAGCGGATCGAGCAAATGGGTACGGCCCTGACCTCGCTGGTCAGTCAATTGCAGTCGCTGCCCCTGCCTCGTGAAGTTGCCAAACCGCTCAAGCGTTTCGCCAAGCATCTCGAAGACCGTGTCGATCAGGCTCGAGAATTACCATTGTTGCTGAGCGAACTGAGTGGCTTGCAGGGCAAGGCGCTGTCCGTGATCGAACACCCTGAAGAGGCGGCGCGCCCGGGTTTCTTGCAGCGTTTGTTTGGCAATCGCGATGCCGCAGCCGAGCAAGTGGAGGTTCTCCACTCACCCGTCCAGCCAGATGCCGAGGCGCCGAAGCATGTGGTGCCGGCTTGGGCTGACGAGAATGAGAACGACGATGACGAGTCCCCCGAAGCACGCCCCTCGCAGGCGGCACAGTGGACCAACGAAGCGCCGCCGTCGGACATTGTCGAGCACCCCGTGGCCCCTGCCACTTCCCTCGCCACCGCAGCGCAGGTCGAGGTGCCGGCCGCGGTGGCCGAGGCTCAATCCAGTGATCCGGAGCCTGCGACGGGGTCATCGTCGGTTCTACACGCGGAACCCGATTCCCCAGGTGCTGACTCAGCCGCGAACGCTGTCACGGACGCTATTGCCGAGCCGGAGCCCGCTCATGTCGCCAGCGCTGATGTGGCCAGTGAAGCGGCGCTCACCAAGGAAGAGCCCACACGTGAAGAGCAGGCCATCGAGCCTGCCGAAGCTGAAGCGGGAGAAAACGAAGCTGTTCAAGAGGCGGCTGAAGACTCCGGCTACGATGAAGAAGGGCCTGACGACACCGAGGAGACCGCTAAAGCGGAGAAGACCGAGGGAGCCGAAGACGATGGACCGTACGCGTTGCCGTCTTCCCCTGAGCCCAGCTACAGCTCGGTTGCGGCGCACATCGAAGAAACGCTGCTTGGCCTGCTCGATGATCTGACCCTCCCTGAGCACCACAGGCCACAGGCTGAAGCCATGCGCCTGCGGCTCGAACATGGACTGAACTGGTACGAACTGCTGCCGATCCTCGACGATCTTGTGGTGCTGATGCTGGCCATCACCGACAGCGGCCAGCACGAATTCGAGCTGTACTTGAAACAGTTGAACGAGCGCCTGGAGTCGTTCCAGGCCAACCTGCAGGCGGCCAGCGACGATCACGCCGGGCAGCAGATCGCTTCCCGCGAGATGAATGATCAGTTACGCGAGCATGTAGGCGATCTGCAGACCAGTGTGCAGGAAGCGGCCGACCTCACCAGCCTGAAAACGATTCTGGAAACCCGGCTGGAAGGCTTGCTTGGCACCATGGACGCACATCAACAACAGCGTGATGCGCGAGAGCAGGAAGTGGCTTCGCGGCTGCAATCCCTCGCATGCCGGGTTGCCACCATGGAGCAGGAAGCGGTGGGCTTCCGCGCGCACCTCGAAGAGCAACGGCAAAAAGCCCTTATCGATACGCTGACCGGTCTGCCGAATCGTGCGGCCTGGAACGAGCGTCTTGAGCATGAAGTCGCTCAAGTACAAAAACGTCGATCGAGCCTTTTGCTTGGCATTCTTGATCTCGATCACTTCAAGCGCATCAATGATGGCTACGGCCATTTGGCCGGCGACAAGGTGTTGAAGATTGTCGCCGCGCAGATAAAAAAGCGCTTGCGGGGCTCGGATTTCATCGCACGTTTCGGCGGCGAAGAGTTCGTCGTACTGCTCCCTGACACGTCAATGGCGGACGGCGTGGCGCTGCTGGAGCGTCTTCGCGAGACCGTCGAGCAGTGTCCGTTTCACTTCAAGGGCGAGCCTGTCACGATCACCGTTTCAATGGGCATTACCCTGTTCAGGCCGGGTGAACGTAGCGATCTTGTACTCAAGCGCGCAGATCAGGCCTTGTATCGAGCCAAGGATAACGGTCGAAATCGCATCGAACAGGGGTAACCCACGCCGCCTTCAACCTCGCCTCATCGCAACTTTGGGCGCCGACGCCCCATTACGTTACACTGTTGCATTATCTGCCTCAGTGTTCTGTCTCGATATGAAGTCTTTCTGCGCATTTTTCCTGACCCTGCTGCTAACGGCCTGCTCCAGCGGGCCGAAGCTAGACACCAGCCATCCCTCCGTGAACTTCGACAGTCGCGCGCAATTCGTGGTGGTCCATTACACCTCTGCATCACTGGAGCGGTCGCTCGCGCTGCTGACCCATGGAGAGGTCAGCGCCCATTATTTGATAGGCGACGGCCCGGCCACCGTCTTCAAGCTGGTGGATGAGAGTCAGCGTGCCTGGCATGCCGGAGAGAGCGAATGGGACGGCCGCACTTGGCTCAATTCCAGCAGCATCGGCATCGAAATCGTCAACCCGGGCTATCGCGACACCCCGACCGGGCGTTTGTGGTACCCCTACAGCGAAGCTCAGATTCAGGCCTTGATCGTGTTGCTCAAAGACATTGTCAAACGCAACAACATCGAGCCACGCCACGTGATCGGCCACAGTGACATCGCGCCGTTGCGCAAGCTCGATCCGGGCCCGCTGTTCCCGTGGAAACGGCTGGCGAAGGAAGGCTTGGGCATTTGGCCGGATGAACAGCAGGTGGCACAGCAACAGGCGCAGATGATGGGCGTGCTGCCCAGCGTAGTCTGGTTTCAGCAACAACTGGCGTTGCTGGGTTACCCGACCCCGCAAACGGGTGAATGGGACATCGCGACGCGTCACGTGCTTGCGGCATTTCAGATGCACTACCGACCACAAAAATTTGACGGTGAACCTGATCTGCAGAGCGCAGCCATGCTGCACGTGTTGAATTCAAAGCATTAATTTGCATTGCGGATGATTTTTAACGGGCTATTTCTGTACTTGTTGCTATAACTGATGGGTATTCCATTGGATATTGGCCGATGTTCACGGCTTCATCGCAATTACGCTCAGTCTTTTATCGTCCTTCGCTCCTGGCTTTGCTCGCGGCGTTGTTGAGTGCTGTTGTGCTATTGGCGGGCAGTTTCGGGCTGGCGATGCATCAGGCCAAGCAGGAAGAAAGCGCGCAAATGAACGCTCAGGGCGAGCGCTTCCTGGTGCGCCTCGAGCAGCTTTTCGGCCAGCTTCGCGCAGGCCTCGATCAGTTGGAAGCTCAGCCTTTACGGGGTTGCAGCCCCCAAATGGTTGAACAGCTGCGTCAGGTCAACTCGCGCTATCGCTTCATTTATGAAGTGGCGTATGTGAGCGACACGCAGACGTGTTCCAGTTGGACCCGCGAAAGCATGATCGGCAAGCGCCGCGCGCCGGACATTCGTGGCCCCACTTATGACTATTGGCTAAACACCTCCACTCAGCCAGACGACAACCTCGCCTCGCTGATGCTGGGGCGTGGTGATTTTCGCGTGTCGACGTCTCGTGGGCACCTGACCGATGTGGTCGATCTGCCTGCCGGCGGCAGTCTGGTGGTCGTGCTCGACCAGGGCAAAAAAGCCGTGCCGGTGCTGGGCCCTCCGCAGTCTTGGCCCCCTACCCCCGATTGGTCCCCGACCACCGTTGAAACACTGATGACCACTCAGGACAAGTTGGTCTACCGGATGCCCACGCAGAGTCCGGAGTATCAGTTAGTGCTCATCACGCCGCGCAACGGCTTGCAGCAAAAAATCACCGGGGCCTGGTGGCTGCTGGTCCCTGCAAGCGTTCTGGTGTCGCTGTGCATCGGGATTCTGGTGTTGCAGCTCGTTCGTCAACGCCAGTCGCTGGGCGGCGAACTGCACGGCGCGCTGCGCCGGGGTGAGCTGAAAGTGTTGTATCAACCGATCTTCGATCTTAATACCCGCCTATGCGTGGGCGCTGAGGCGTTGGTGCGTTGGCGACGACCTGACGGCACTCTGACCAGTCCCGATTTGTTTATCCCGCTGGCTGAAAATACCGGCCAGATTCGCCAGATCACCGATTTCGTCTTGCAGCAGTTGCTCGAACAGCTTGGGCACCTGCTGCGCGCCAATCCGCATTTGTATGTGTCGGTGAACCTGGCCGCTTGCGATGTCATGGCTCCGCGTATTGGCCGGGTGACCGCAAAACTGCTGGCGTTGCATCGCGTTGCTCCTCGGCAGATCGCGTTTGAGGTGACCGAGCGGGGTCTGGTAGACGTTGTGGTCGCGCGCAATCATCTGCAGGCGTTGCGAGATCGTGGGCATCAGGTGCTGATTGATGACTTTGGGACGGGCTACTGCAGCCTGGCGTATCTGCAAACCCTGCCGGTCGATTGCCTCAAGATCGACAAGGCCTTCATCGACGCCCTCGGGCATGACGCCGCCAGCAGCGGTGTGGCGCCGCACATCATCCGCATGGCCCACGCGCTGCAATTGCGAGTGATCGCTGAAGGCATCGAATTCGAGTCCCAGGCGTTGCTGCTCAAGAGCGAAGGCGTCATTTACGGCCAAGGCTGGCTCTTCGCCCGTCCCCTCACCGCCGCCAAATTCACCGAGCTGGTCACCGGTGGCCGTCGCAATGCCGGGCGCAGGGCCGATGACGTAGCGTGAGGCTTTAATCCTGGCCAAAGGCCGCGAAACTTGAAGACCCGGTGCGCCTGACCCACCGCTTCGCGGCCGTCGTCCCTCCGGCGGCTCCTACTGATTCGGCGCCAGTCGCTAACATGTGCGGTTTACCGCAGTTACAGGGCGAGCCGGCGGACCGGGAGGTGCAATCCACCGCAATGACAGTAGGAGCCGCCGGAGGCACGACGGCCGCGATGGCGGTGGGTCGGTAAAAGACAAGTCACCTGACCACCGCTTCGCCGCCGTCGTTTTTCCGGAACCGCCTGCTAGCGCAGCGCCCGTCTGGGATGTGCAACCCACCGCAACGCGAGCGATAGACGCTGAAGGCAGAGTCGGATTAGCAGCATCGCTTACAACGGCAGCGCCATATAGAACTGTGTGCCCTGCCCTGGCCGTGAGTACACGCCCATGCGTCCGCCGTGAAGTTGTACGATTTCTTTGCACAGGGCCAAGCCTAGCCCTGCCCCACCTTTTTTACGACCCACTTGCACGAAGGGTTCGAAAATCCTCGCTTGTTGGCCATAGGCGATGCCCTCGCCGTTGTCTTCCACGCTGATGATCAGCCGCTCTCCGTGTCGGCGGGCTTGAAGCCGAATAAGCCCGGATTCGGGGGTGTGGCGAAGGGCGTTGTCGAGCAAGTTGTCCAGCACCCGCTCCAGTTGAGCCTTGTCGGCTTGCAGGCGTGGCAAAGGTTCCTGCACTTCCAACAGAACCATCACGTCCAGTTCCTGCGCGCTCGCGGCAAAGCGCTGACGGGCCTCAGTGAGCAGATCGCCCACGTCGCAGGGCGCAAGCGTGAGCTTTTGCAGGCCGTTTTGATAACGCGAAAAATTCAGCAGATCGTTAATGAGTTGCATCAGACGCTGCATTTCTTCGTTGACGGTCTTGAGTAAATCCGTCTCCCTCGAATCAGGGGCGAAATGCACACGCTCTTGTAACAGGCCGAACGCCATGTGCATGCCCGTCACCGGGGTCCGTAGTTCATGGGAGGCGCGCAGCACGAACTCGCTGCGCACGCGTTCGAAGGCGCGCTGCTCCGTTACATCGTGCAACACCATCACCGCCCCGAGGATATGACCTTTCGTATGACTGACGGGCGTGAGGCTGTACGTCAACAGACGAGTTTCGCCGTCGATGTCGATAGATAAGTCTTCCGGCGCTCGCTCCAGCGTTCCGCCACGCAGCACCAGGTATAACTGCTCGTCCAGTTCCGGACGCTGCAGCGCTTCCCCAAGCCCCTGACCCAAACGCCCTTCCTCCCAGCCCAACTGCCGTTGCGCGACGGGGTTGAGGTGTTCGAGACGCCCTTGACGGTCAATCATCAACAAGCCGTCGTCGATGCTGTCGAGCACCGCCTGCAAACGCTGTTGCCCTGCCAGCAGCTCATCGACGTTGGTGACCTGATGCTGACGCAATGCCTCGGCCATGATCCCGAAACGTCGAGTCAACTGGTTCATTTCGGCGGACGACGAGATCGGCAGCATGACCTCGAAGTCGCCTTGGCCAATCTTGTCCGCTGCCTTGGCCAGCGCTTCGATAGGCGCACCAAAGCGGCGAGCGATGCCGTGGGCTGTGACGAAGCCGATGGCCAGCACCGCCAGGCCGACCAGGCCCAACAAGGCCGCGACCCATAGAGCGCGGCTACGGGAAGCGCTTTCGGCGTGACTGATGTTCTCTAACGCCTGACGGTGGGCGTCCAGCAAGCCGTTGCGCAACGTATTGAAGGCAGCGGTGACCGATTGGTTGTCGTTCAGTGCATCAGCGCTACTGCCAGCGTTTTCGAGTGCTTTGAGGAAATGCTCGTAGTCGCCCCGCGCTTTTTCAAAGCCACTGTTGGTGTTGGTCTGCTGATCGTGATCGATGCCCTGATCGAGCAGCTCCTGAAACTGTGCCTGGTTCTGTTTGAGCGCTGTTTGATCCGGCGTGTCTTTGAGCAGCATGACCAACTGATCGCCCAGGTTCTGCCGCAGTTTGAGGCCGATATCCAGCGTGATGAAGTTGTCGTGGATCGAATCCTCCTGGGATTTGGCCATCTGCATGACGCTGACCAGCCCCAGCGACAGGCCAAATAACGCGACCGTCATCAGCGCCGAGATGCTGAGAAAGAGTCGAGTACGCAACTTCATCGCGAACCTCATGGGCGCACGGTCACAGGTTGTACTGCTTGCGTTTGCGGTACAGCGTCGAGGCGTCGATGCCTAGCGTGCGTGCGGCTTGATCGAGTGTGTCGCTGGTGGCCAAGACCGCGCCGATGTGTGCTTTTTCCAGCTCGTCCAGACTGAGTGCGGCACCCACGCGCGGAGCGTTGTTGGTCGGCTGCTCACCCATCCCCAAATGGCTGATCTCGACTTTTTCCTGCGGGCAGATGATGCTCGCCCGTTCGATGACGTTGCGAAGCTCGCGGATGTTACCGGGCCAGCGGTAGTTCACCAGCGCGCTGCGGGCATCCTCGCTGAAGCCTCTGGCAGGACGGCCATACTCCTTGACGAAGCGGGCGAGAAACCGGTCCGCCAGCGTGAGGATGTCTTCGCCGCGTTCGCGCAAAGGCGGCAGGTGCAGCGTGATCACGTTCAGGCGGTACAGCAAGTCTTCACGGAAACGGCCTTCGCGAACCATGTCTTCCAGATTCAGGTTGGTGGCCGCGAGGATGCGCACATCGGCACGACGGGTCACCGGGTCACCCACGCGCTCGTACTCTTTGTCCTGAATGAAACGCAGCAGTTTGGGCTGCAACGTGAGTGGGAAATCGCCGATTTCATCGAGGAACAACGTACCGCCGTCTGCCTGGTTCACCCGACCCAGCGTGCTTTCGCTGGCCCCAGTGAACGCGCCGCGACTGTGACCGAACAGCTCGCTTTCCATCAGCTCGGCCGTGAGCGAAGGACAGTTGATGGTGACGCAAGCCTTTTTCGCCCGTTTGCTCCAGCCGTGGATCGCTCGCGCCAGCTCGCCTTTACCGGTCCCTGATTCGCCGAGGATCAGAATGTTCGCGTCGGTATTGGCAACCTGACGGGCCGTTTCCAGAATCGCCATCATCGAAGGGCTGTGGGAATCCAGGCCATCTTTGGGCTTGCGCACCTCGCCTTCCAGCGCTTCCAGACGCGCCGACAATTGACGCACTTCAAGCTGCTTCGCCGTGGCCAGTCGCAACTGGTCAGGGCTGCACGGTTTCACCAGGTAATCCGCGGCGCCGGCCTGAATGGCGTCGACCGCCGTATCGACAGCCGAATGCGCGGTGACAATCACCACGCGCATCCAGGGCGCTTGAATGCGCATCTGCGCCAATACGTCCAGGCCGTTGTCTTCGCCCAGACGCAAATCCAGAAAGCACACATCGAACACCTGACGTTGCAACAGCGCCTCTGCCTGAGCCGCGCTGTTGGCGGTGGCGACGCTGTAGCCTTCATCTTCCAGGCAATAGCGGAAGGTGCGAAGGATGGCGGATTCATCATCCACAAGCAGAATACGGCCCTGATTCTCAGTGGCTGCTTCCATTTTTCCTACGCTCCTAAGTAAATGATCTTGGTTAGTCCCGGAAAAATCGGGCAAGTTGCATGGTTCATTCTGATTGATTCGGCGCGTTGCATGGTAGCTATCTGCGGAAATTTCAGACAGCGCATTGATTTACGCCCTACAAGGTCGGTTATCTGTCTCCTACATCGAGCGGGAACTGTTCCTAGGATTGTCGGGTGCAGAACATCCGCGCAAATACAAAGTCTCTCCAGTAGCCCTTTTTGCAATTGTCTGGAGAACTGCCATGCACCCGTTGAAGAAAATCGTCTTGGCCGTGGCCACCACCGGTTGGCTGGTGACGATGCCCGTTATCGCTCACGCCGCCCAAGGTGATCTGCAAACGCAGCTGGCTGAAGCGCGCCAAGAGGGCTCGATCTGGACGGCGTTCGCCCTCAACCGCCATCTGAGCCCGTTCAATATCGGCGTGAAGGTCGAGCAAGGGACTGCAACGCTTACGGGGAAGGTCGAGAATGCCGTCGACAAGGACTTGGCCACGCAGATTGCGAGCGACACGCAGGGCATCAACAACGTCGACAACCAATTGCAGATCGACCCGCAGGTAGCGGCTGAACCTGGTACCAAGGCCAATATGGCCCAACGCTTCGACGACGCGACGCTGACGGCAACCATCAAGTCCAAGCTGCTATGGAACAGCGTGACCGAAGGATTGAACATCGACGTGACCTCCGCCAAGGGTATGGTGACGTTGAAGGGGCAGGCGAAAGATGCTGAGGCCAAGCAACTGGCCGGCAGCCTGGCGAGCAACACCGATGGCGTGACTGAGGTGAACAACCTCATCAGCGTCAGCGCTCGCGACACCCAAGCGATCAAGGAGCAGAACGAAGCCCAGGCCAGCAGCGTCCGCGAGGAATTCAGCGATGCGTGGATCACGAGCAAGGTGAAATCGAGCCTGATCTACAGCCGCAATCTCGATGGACTCAATATAAAAGTGGAAACCAAAAGCGGCGTTGTCAGCCTGGATGGGGTGGTTGCCAATTACGCCGAGAAAGAGCTGGCTGTTGAAATCGCACGAAACATTCGTGGGGTCAAAGGTGTAGACGCCGATACGTTGCGGGTGATGACCCGCACTGCGGGGTAACTTAATCCGGCTGTTTTTCTACTGTGGCTGGCGCGATCCCGTGGGAGCTCGCTGACGAAGGCTGATCAACCTCTGCGACAGTGATCGTTGATGCGGCTGGCTTTTGAGCAGCAAGTTTCCTCCCACAATGTGCCGTTCTTCGATCTGCAGTCCGTGAACAGCGATCAGACCCCGCGACACTTTGCCCCACCTCTTCGTGCAATACGCACGATGCCAAATGTTGAATCGTGCAGCTTGCGCGTAGGATGCTTCTCCGAGTCGCTATTAAGCCATTGATTTATATGGTTTTTATCTCGATCAAAAAGCTGGCACACAGGCTGCAATATTCCCTGCAACAAGGTCTGAACCGCCGACCGACAAGATTGCCTGGAGCCCTTTGCATGAACACTCAACGCCTCGCCACTCTGCGTATCTCTCCACTGCACCTGCAGCAAGGTTTGTTCGCCAGTTTGGCGCTGATGATTACGTTGATCGTCGTTCAGCAGTTCGCTCACTGGACCCAGACACACGAAGAAATTGTCCCGGCTCATCATGCCTACAGCCATACAGCCCCATTCGCCAAGGCGAGCGCGCTGAAGGCGACTGATGTTGGCCTGAGTCTGCAACCGGTTGAGGACGCAGCTGCTGCCGTCGAGCAAGCACCGCGTCAACAGAGTTGGGTTTTCTGACCAGCAATGGCACCGACGCCCTACACGAGGGTCAACCCCGATACCTCGTTGTGGCTAGAAATTAAAAACAGTAAGGAGAATCACCATGTTGAGTTGGGCTATCACATTTCTGATCATCGCTATCGTCGCAGCAGTATTGGGCTTCGGTGGTATCGCAGGCACTGCAACGGGTATCGCCAAGATTCTCTTTATCGTGTTCCTGGTGATGTTCGTTGTGTCGTTCTTCTTCGGTCGTCGTGGTCGAGGCTGACCTGGAATGCTGAACAGGCACTTCCATGCCATGGCACTGGTGCTCTTGTCGAGCGCCAGCGCCATGGTTATGGCCGCTAACGATGGTCAGTCGCGGGTAAACGAGCTGTTGAGTTCCGATGCCCAGTACCGCGATACCTGGTCAACAGTTGTGAAGAAAGAAGAACGGTTGCCCGATTGGGTAATCAACCTGTCCGGTGCATCGGATCAGATGAACGCCGTGACTGAAGACAGGGAGCCGTATCTGGTAGGTCCGCTTTGCGAAACTCAGGATACGTGTATTAACAAACGGCTTATTGTGGCGTTCAGCCTTGATAAGAAGCATGCCTATGCCATGTTGGTCGAAGTGCCTGCTGGGCTCCCAGCGGACAAATCGCCAACGCGTCATGCTGACTACCGCTTTCTTGGTAAGCCGGATGAAGGGATGCAAACCCTTCTCAAAGAGCAGCTTAAGAAAGATCCGAACTGGTACTGATTTGAATGACGGAAGACCGAATGTCGTTGGGTCTTCCTGAAAGCCGCACAACCCGAGGAGGGTCTGTGCGTGACCAAGGGGCCGGGGCGTTCTGACCAAAGGAGTGGTCGCAGCGCCTCAGGAGTACAGGGAGTGCTCTCACTAACGGGCCGGGTCAGGAAGCCGCACCGCAAGTCCATCGTCCGTCGCCATTGGATTGCGAGCTGACAGTGGACTTGCGACGCGCAAATATCTGCCACCTCCCCCTTACGCATTCTGCATGCTGATTCCGAGCACCCGCCGTAGGCATGGTCTTGCGCACAGTAGGGCGCGTCACCTCTTCTCTTCTTCGCATATGCACAATCGGATCACTAGCATGCTGGCTGTCACAGGTTTGCGCGCGACCGTACATCGATGAATTTGCTCCAACAAGCCATGTGTTGGTCACGGGTGACTGTTTTGTCACTTGCCTTTGCCTGATTCATATCGAAACGACCGCCAGGCGACGTTTTAGCCACTTCTCAGCAAAATTCGCGAGTCTTGGAGTGCGTCGTTTCACGCTGTTTAAAGCTAAGTCCTTGATTTGTCTCATACCGATTGCGCATGGGGCAGGCGTTTACGGCATTAGACGCTGATCGTCAGGATGAGAATAGTTGCGCCTTTTTTCCGCCTGCCCGTAGCTCGGACGCTCATTTACAGAGACCTTCTGGATAGATCCAAGGGTATAGGCTTCGACGCTGCTCTCGTGAGTAGCCCCGGACGCGTCGGTGAGAAATGTCCACCCCAACTACAACAAGGTTATCGACATGAAGAAGGCAAAAATCAGCCTCGCCTGGCAGATCCTCATCGGTCTGGTGCTGGGTATCGCACTGGGCGCTGTGCTCAACCATTTCAGCGCCGAAAAGGCCTGGTGGATCAGCAACATTCTGCAACCCGCGGGCGACATCTTCATTCGTCTGATCAAGATGATCGTCATCCCTATTGTGATCTCGTCCCTAATCGTCGGCATTGCAGGGGTTGGGGATGCGAAAAAGCTCGGTCGCATCGGCCTGAAGACGATCCTGTATTTCGAAATCGTCACCACCATTGCTATCGTCGTTGGCCTGGTGCTGGCCAACGTGTTCCATCCCGGCACGGGCATCGACATGAGCACTCTGGGCACTGTGGACATCTCGCAATACGAGAAGACCACCGCCGAAGTGCAGCATGATCATGCCTTTATCGCGACGATCCTCAACCTGATCCCGTCGAACATCTTCGCTGCGGTCTCCCGTGGCGACATGCTGCCGATCATCTTCTTCTCGGTGTTCTTCGGACTCGGGCTGTCCAGCCTCAACGCTGATGTACGCGAGCCGCTGGTCAAGGTCTTTCAGGGCGTCTCGGAAACCATGTTCAAGGTCACGCACATGATCATGAACTACGCACCCATAGGCGTGTTTGCGCTAATCGCCGTCACGGTCGCCAACTTTGGCTTCGCCTCCCTGCTGCCGCTGGCCAAGCTGGTGATTCTGGTTTACGTGGCCATTGCCTTCTTCGCGTTCGTGGTGTTGGGCCTGATCGCTCGGCTGTTCGGCTTCTCCGTGACCAAGTTGATGCGCATCTTCAAGGATGAGCTGGTACTGGCCTACTCCACCGCAAGCTCCGAAACCGTGCTGCCGCGTGTGATCGAGAAAATGGAGGCTTACGGTGCGCCGAAGGCGATCAGCAGTTTCGTGGTACCGACGGGCTATTCCTTCAACCTTGACGGCTCGACGCTTTATCAAAGCATTGCGGCGCTGTTCATCGCGCAGCTGTATGGCATCGATATGCCAATCGGCCAGCAGATCATGCTGGTCCTGACGCTGATGGTGACCTCCAAGGGCATCGCCGGCGTACCGGGCGTCTCTTTCGTGGTGCTGCTGGCGACCCTGGGCAGCGTGGGCATTCCGCTGGAAGGGCTGGCGTTCATCGCCGGTGTGGACCGCATCATGGATATGGCGCGCACGGCACTGAACGTGATCGGCAACGCGTTGGCCGTTCTGGTTATCGCCCGTTGGGAAGGCATGTACGACGATGCGAAAGGCCAGCGCTACTGGAATTCCCTGCCGCACTGGCGCAGCAAGGAATCCTTGCCTGCAGGGCAGTTGGCTGTGGATTGATCGCTGCGCCGTTTGAACACAAACCCCGGCCTTGGCTGGGGTTGGTTTTTATAGGTCGTTCGTACTGACGGAGCGCGTAATCTCGGGAGCCGGCTTGCTGGCGAAGGCGTCCGGCCAGTGTCATCAAGGCTGAATGACACACCACATTCGCCTACAAGCCGGCTCCCACATGGGCGGTACATGCCCACAATGCCGACGCAAGCCCTTAGAGGGTTTGTTGTTTACGCCCCCGCCGCTATCATCCCCGCATCTTGCAAGGGGATTCACTGATGCTTAACGGCCTATGGCTTGGTTTTTTCGTGGTTGCGGCGATTTCCGCGCTGGCGCAGTGGCTACTGGGGGGAAACGCCGGGGTCTTCGCCGCCATGGTCGAAAGCATCTTCGCGATGGCCAAACTCTCGGTCGAGGTCATGGTCCTGTTGTTCGGCACGCTGACCCTGTGGCTCGGTTTCCTCAACATCGCCGAGAAAGCGGGGATCGTCGACTGGTTGGGTAAAGCCCTCGCGCCGCTGTTCCATCGCCTGATGCCTGAAGTCCCTCGCGGGCACCCTGCATTGGGACTGATCACGCTGAACTTCGCGGCCAACGCCCTCGGTCTGGACAACGCGGCAACGCCCATCGGCCTCAAGGCCATGCGCTCGCTGCAAGAACTGAACCCCAGCCAGACCGTCGCCAGCAATGCACAAATTCTGTTTCTGGTGCTCAATGCGTCCTCGCTGACCCTGCTCCCCGTCACTATCTTCATGTACCGCGCCCAGCAAGGCGCGCTTGATCCGACCATGGTTTTCCTGCCGATTCTGCTAGCGACGAGTGCCTCGACACTCGTCGGCCTGCTCTCGGTGGCGTTCATGCAGCGTCTGCGTCTGTGGGACCCGGTGGTGCTGGCCTACCTCATTCCCGGCGCACTGCTGCTGGGCGGCTTTATGGCGATTCTGGCCGGACTCTCCGCTGCGGCGCTGTCCAGCCTGTCGTCGATCCTCGGCAACGTCACGCTGTTCGGCATCATCATGCTGTTCCTGGTAGTCGGCGCGCTGCGCAAGGTCAAGGTGTACGAAACCTTCGTCGAGGGCGCGAAAGAAGGCTTCGACGTGGCGAAAAATCTGCTGCCGTATCTGGTAGCGATGCTCTGCGCGGTGGGCGTATTGCGTGCCTCGGGGGCGCTGGATTTGATGCTGGAAGGTATTCGCCACGCCATTCAATGGATGGGGCTGGACACTCGATTCGTCGATGCGCTGCCCACCGCATTGGTCAAACCCTTTTCAGGCAGCGCAGCGCGGGCCATGCTGATCGAGACCATGAAGACCCAAGGCGTGGACAGCTTCCCGGCGTTGGTAGCAGCGACCATTCAGGGCAGCACTGAGACGACGTTCTATGTGCTGGCCGTGTACTTTGGCGCTGTCGGCATTCAACGCGCGCGTCACGCCGTAGGGTGCGCGCTGCTGGCGGAATTGTCCGGCGTCATCGCCGCCATCGCCGTGTGCTACTGGTTCTTCGGCTCGGCAGCGTAATGCCGCTGGCCCTGCTCCACGGTCCACTGCACGAGTTGGGTGGTCAACGCATCGCTGGCCTGCCCGAAGCCTGTCACCACGGCTGACACCTGTTTGTCGGCCACTGGCTGGTGCACCTCGAAGCGACGGCTGGCGATGATGCGCTGATGATCGTCGGCCAGTCGTGCATCGAGCCGAATCACCACTTCGATAGCGGTGCCTCTGTACTCGCTCTGGAACGCCTGCAACTCACCGCCCAGCTCGATATCCGCCTGCAGATTGCTCTCGTCGGTGCTGATCGACTGCACACGGCCATCGCGGTAGAACGCGTCGACGAGCCGATTACGCAGCAGCACCGGGGCCGGATCGCTCCAGCGCGCGCCTTTGTAACTGCTGATCACATCGCCTTGAGGGATAACGGCGATGCGCGGGCTGTCGAGGGTTTCGCTGGATTTCGGCCGTGCCACGCGCAGCGACCAAGGCGCAGGCGTCGCGGGCTTGCTGACCGTCGAGACCGTTGGCAAGCGATACACGTCCGACGGCGCCTGCTTGGGCAGGATAGAGCAGGCCGTCATCGACAAGACCGTCGACAGCACTGCGGCGGCTAATAAAGAACGGGTGATGAGCTGAGCGGCAAGCCTCATGGCTCGAACTCCTTATGCTTTTCGCTACCGAGCAGGTAGCCGCTAGGGTTGGCGTTCAGGCTGCGGGAGATGGTCTTGAGCGAGGCCAGGGTTTCACGCAACTCGCGAATCGCCGGGCCCAGTTCGCCCAACCCCTGTAGCCCTCCATCGACCGAGCCTTTGTTGGCCTTGATCAACTGATTGATGGTGTCGGTGCTCTGTTGCAGCGAGACCATGGCGGCCTGCCCGGTGGCGATGGCTTGTTTTCCGTCCACCGTGAACAACAGATTGGCGTTGCGCATCGCGGTGGAGGTCTGGTTCAGCGTGCTGCTGGCCTGTTTGCTCAGCGCCAGCAGTTGCTTGAGGGTCTGGCGGATGTCGTCGCGTTGGTCGGCAATCACCGCAGTGGTCTGCTCCAGATGATCCATAGTCTTGGTCAGCGCTTGAACGTTCTTCGACGACAACAGTTCATTGGCATTGTGCAGCAGAGTATTGATGCCGGTGAGCAGATCGTTACTGTCATTGAGCAGACGCGAAATGGGCGACGGCGACGCGATGATGATCGGCAGGCTGCCATCATCGGATTTGAGCGGCTCGCTTTGAGGCGTGCCACCGCTGAGCTGAATGATCGACGTGCCCGTGATACCGGCGAGCGCCAGTTTGGCGAAGGTGTCACGCTTGATCGGCGTTTCCCCGGCCACACGAATTTGCGCCAACACGCGGCGGGGGTCTTGTGGGTCCAGACGCAGGTTGACCACATCACCGACCTTGATCCCGCTGTATTGCACGGGACTGCCGCGAGACAGACCGGTCACCGCCTCGTTGAACACTACCTGATAATCCTTGAATGCCGTGTCCACGCTGGACTTGGCCAGCCAAAGGCCGAACAGCAACGCGGCGGCCACCACAATCACTGTGAACAGGCCGATCAGGACGTGATGGGCGCGGGTTTCCATCAAGAGACCTCATGGGGTTGGATGGCCGCTGCAAAGGCCGAGCGGCCGCGCGGGCCATGAAAGTATTCGTGAATCCACTCGTCTTTGTAGGCCGACACCTTGTCGAGGGTGTCGGCGACCAGCACGCGCTTCTGCGCCAGCACGGCGACGCGGTCGGCGATGGTGTACAGCGTGTCCAGATCGTGGGTGACCATGAACACGCTCAGGCCCAGTGCGTCGCGCAGGGTCAGGATCAGCTGATCGAAAGCGCCTGCGCCAATAGGGTCGAGTCCGGCGGTGGGTTCGTCGAGAAACAGAATGTCCGGATCCAGCGCCAGCGCCCTGGCCAATGCGGCGCGCTTGATCATCCCGCCTGACAGCGACGCGGGGTATTTATGCGCTGCCGACAGTGGCAGGCCGGACAAGGCCATTTTGATCCCGGCCAGATGCTCGGCCTCGTCGCGGCTCAGCCCTGCGTGTTCGATCAGCGGCAAGGCAACGTTTTCGGTGATGGTCAGCGACGAAAACAACGCGCCTTTCTGAAACAGTACGCCGACGCGTCGCTCCACTTGCGAGCGCGCTTTATCCGGCAGATTCAGCAGATCCTGACCCAACACCCGGACATTTCCTTCAGCCGGTCGCTGCAAACCGACGATGCTGCGCAGCAACACCGACTTGCCGCTGCCCGAGCCACCGACCACGCCGAGGATTTCCCCGCGGTACAGGTCCAGGTCGAGGTTTTCGTGGACCACCTGCGGACCAAAGCGGTTACACAGGCCACGCACCTGAATCACAGCTTCAGTGGGTTGGACGCAGCGTCGGGTCACCAGCCAATCTCCATAAAAAACATCGCCGCCAGTGCATCCAGCACGATGACGACGAAAATGGACTGCACCACGCTGGATGTCGTGTGGGCGCCCACTGATTCTGCGCTGCCCTCGACCTTGAAGCCTTCCAGACACCCGATCGCGGCAATGAAAAAGGCGAAGATCGGCGCTTTGACGATACCCACCAGGAAATGCTGAACCCCAATGTCGGCCTGCATCAGCGATAAAAACATTGCAGGCGAAATGCCCAGTGACAGCGCGCAAACCACACCTCCGCCAACGATGCCGCAGATCATCGCCAGAAAAGTCAGTATCGGCAGCGAGATAAGCAACGCGAGTACGCGGGGCAGGACCAACATTTCTGTCGGACTCAGCCCCAGCGTTTGTAGGGCATCTAGCTCTTCGTTCGCCTTCATCGAGCCAATCTGCGCCGTGAACGCGCTGGCAGTGCGGCCCGCCAGCAGAATAGCCGTCAGCAGCACCGCAAACTCTCTCAGGAACGAAAAGCCGATCAGATCGACCGTGAAGATCGTTGCACCGAAGGCCTTGAGCACGGTGGCGCCGAGAAACGCCACCACCGCGCCCACCATGAACGTCAGCAACGCCACGATGGGCGCGGCGTCCAGGCCAATCTGTTCGATGTGGGCAATCACCGACGTGGTGCGCCAGCGCCGCGGGCGGAACATCGTTGTGACGAAGGTTTGCAAAATCAGCCCGACAAAGCCGAGCAGTTGCAGCGTGTCACGCCAGACCACCTCCACCGCTGAGCCGATACGCGCCAGCAACTGGGTGCCCACGGCGATTTCCGGGTCTTTCAGGGGTTCGCAATAATCGTGCAGCGCGCTCTGGATCGTCTGCATCAGCGCACGGCTGGATTCCGGCAGATTCGGCGCCTGCACCGCCAACAGACGCAGACGCTGAGCGCCCAGCAGTTCGACCAGCAACGACGCGCCAGCAGTGTCGAGGGCGCCTAATCGGCTCATGTCCACGTGTGTCGCGGCGCTGAAACCGTCGCTCAAGGCATCGGTCTGGCGCTTGAGGTCGTGGTAATGGGCGAGCGTCCAGTCCCCGACGATCCACAACTGTGTAGGTTGCGTCGAAGTATCCAGTGAGGCGCTGCCCGGGGCCTTGGGCGCGTGCGTAACCACGGAGGTCGTTGGGGTCATGGGCACGAGCTTAGTGGGTTTCTGCCGCCGCGGGCGGGGTCGATGATGGCTTGGCGTCATCGACCTTGCCGGCGGCGGGATCAGGCGAGCCCAAGGTGTCTGCCGCAGGTTTCAACCCTGCCGGTTTGATCTTCTTGCGGGTGACCGCAGGTTGGTCAGTGTCAGTCACCTTGAAGCGCAATACGCCGATCATCTGGCCATCCTCAGTCAGCACCCTCACCTGCCAATTGCCGATCACATCCGGCGGAAAATTCTGTTTGTGTGTCCACGCCCGATAGCCTTCCTTACGTCCGCCGTGGATGTCTAGCGCGATTCGCTCGACCTCGTCGCCGTTGTGGCGCCAAACGTGATAAATCCGCTCGTCCAGACCCCGCGGCGCGTTGATCGAGGTGTAGGCGTAAAGCCCGCTGCTACGCAGTTGATTGACGCCGATCTCCTGAATGCTTTCGCCGGGGGTGCGGTTCTGGTTGTCGAACTGGGTACTGACGGCCACTTCGGTCATCCATAACGTCGCAGGCGGCACCCAAGAGCGCAGCAGCCAGCCAGCGGCGCCGATGGCCAGGGTCAACATCACCAGGCCCAGGCCGCGTTTCCAGTTGGTCGCCGGAAAGCTGGACGCAAGGCTCGGAATAGACAGCAACATGGCGGTGCCCAATGCCAGTTTGTAACTCTCGGCAGTGGTCAGGTGCAGGATGATCGGCAGCGCGGTGAGCATCGCGGCGAACAGCGTCAGGGTGTGCAAAGCAAGAAACAGCCAGCGACGCGGCGCGAGCCATTTGTAATACAGCGGGTCGATGATCGAAATCAGCCCCGCCACTGCCAGCAATCCGGTGAACGCGAGTTGGCCGCTGTTCCACGTGGTGGTGATGGCAAAGAACGGGAGCACGAAAAACAGACTTTCCTGATGGATCATCTGGGTGGCATAGCGCAGCAGGGGCTGAGGAATTTCGCGTTTGAACAGCCTGGCGATGAGCCTGACGGCGCTGTTTTCCACCATCAGCCAGACCCACGTCACGAGCAGAAGTACGGCAATCCAGGTCGCCAACTTCGCCTGACGGTCCACCAGAATGAAACTGCCGATCCCTGAACAGAAACCGAAGAACGCGATCAGGCCCGGATAGCGTTTGATGAACTCCAGCACGCGCTGTACGAGAGAGTGCTGCATCAGGGCGTTGAGATCCGGCATTTCGGTCATCACTTTGGCTGAAGGAAAAAAGCCTTGGCAGGATAGCAATGCTGCAAGACACGCGGGTGGAACCTGAGGCGGTAATGATTTCAGTGTAGGAGCGCGCTTGCCCGCGATCTGTCGCGCAGCGGCAGCAAACCGAAGCGCACGGTGTGACAGATAAATACATGTCGCTGATTTTACCGCCGGTGCGCGGCGGATCGCGGACAAGCGCGCTCCTACAAACCCTCTTCCATTTACAACAGACGTTTTTTATAGGCCCGCCAGCGCCACACGATCAGTAGCGCGCCCAACACCGCCAAGGCGACACCGAGCTCATACAACTCGTCATAACTCAGCAGCGGCTCCTCAACCCGCAGATAGCCGGGTTGTGCCAGCAACTGCCGCAGCGCCCTGTTCGCCAGGTCCAGGCTCACGCCCCGCAGGCGTTTGGTCGGGTCGTCGAAGCGACCGTCGTCGTAATCGTTGATCGCTCCCCAGTAATAATCTGCCAGGGCGCTGTTGCCTTGCGCAGCCCACGCCTCTTTCGCAATCGCGGCTTGCTGCAAGCGCGCAAATGTCGCCGGGTCCATGCCTTCCTTGCGCAGCCGTTCCAGCATCGCGCGCACGGACTTGACCGCTGCGTCGACGTCGTCCCGATCCAGATCAGCATTCAGGCTGAGAAAGCCCGTATCACCAAAGGCCTCGCGATCTGCCCATGGCCCGTAAGAATACCCTTTGCTCAGCCGCAGTTCGCTGTACAGCGCCCAGTCCAGATAGGCTTTCACCACGTCCCAGGTCTCATCGTGCTGTTCGCCCATGTCCGGTTCGGGAAACAGTAGATGCAGTTTCGCGCCGTCTCCCAGCGCGCCGCGAATCAGCGTGCGCTCTGGGTCAGCCTTTTCGGTGATGGAGCGCAGTGGCGGATGCTCGGTCGGATCCACCGCATTGAGCTGGCCAAAGGTGCGCTCAAGGTAGGCCGGCAGCAGTTTGTCGAGGTCGCCGACGATGATCAGCGTCATGTTGTTGGCCGCGTACCAGTTGTCGTGGATGGCCTCGATCTGCTCCAAGGTGATGTGATCGACTTCTGGCCGCTCAGGGCATTTGAGCCCCAGCTCGACCGCCAGTTGACTGCTGGCGCTGTGGCCAAGGTCGCGCTTGTCCAGCCAGCGTTGCAGGTGCGAGTAATGCCCGCCGTCTTCACGCTCGACAATGCGTTTGACCGTGTCCAGATTCGGTTGGGTGATCTGCGTGTGCGTCAGTACGTTAAGCAGCAGGTCCAAGACCTTGCGCTGATTCTGCGCAGGCGCCTCGATCACGAACGTGGTGTCGGTGTTGCTAGTGAAGGCATTCCACTCGCCACCCAGCGCCTGCATCTGCTGTTCGAGCCCGCCCTCGCCCGTATCGTCAATGCCGCTGAACAGCAAATGCTCCAGCAAATGCGGCAGTTCCTTGTCCGGACAGGGGAAATCGTCGAAGCCAATGCCGACCACCAGACGAATCGATACATGACCCTTCTCGGCAGGTTTGAGCAGCAGCTGCAGACCGTTCGGCAACACATAGCCTTCCACCTGAAAGCGGTCTATGGCCATGGATGGGAGGGACGTCAGAACTAAGAAAGCGAACAGCAGGCAACGCATAAAAACGGGCTTCCTTGCGGGCCGGTATGTGTAACAGACTTCTCCCCGGCCCTGGCGTTCACCGCAATTAGTCGGGCTGGCTTTCGCTGGACAAGGCGCCGGTGTCTGAGGTTTCGAGCACGACATAGGCGCTGCTGCAGAACAATGAATTGAGACGTTTCATGTCAGCGATCAGCTCGAGGTGTAACGAACTGGTCTCGATACTTTGCACGATTTTACGTTGCAGTCTGCTGACATGAGCATGAGCCAGACGCCGCTCCTGTGCCCGGAAACGACGTTTCTCACGCAGCAGTTGGCGCGCGCTTTCCGGATCGCCGCTGAGGAAGACCGACAGACCCAGACGCAGGTTGGCCATCAATTGCGCGTGAAGGCCAGACAGTTCTTCCAGGCCGACATCGGAAAACGACCGACGCTGTGAGGTCTTCTGCTGCTGGACTTTGCGCAGCATGCGCTCGATCAGGCCGCTGGCCAGTTCGAGGTTGATGGCCAGCTCAATGATCTCGGCCCAACGGCGGTTGTCCTGATCGCTCAAATCTTCCCGGGGCATCTGCGCCAGGTACAGCTTGATCGCGTTGTACAGCACCTCGACGTCATCGTTGAGGCGCCGGACTTCCTGGGTCACAGCGGTCTGATTGCCACGCAGCACCTCTTGCATGGCGTTGAGCATGCTGTCGATCAGGTCACCCATGCGTAGCGTTTCCCGCACGGCATTGGCCAGCGCCAGGCTCGGCGTTGCCAGCGCGGTCAGGTCCAGATGTCGGGGCTTGGTCTGGCCGTTGACTTCGGCGGCCTGCGGCAGGAGAGATGCGCATAGGCGCCCCATCGGGCCAACCGTCGGCAGCATGATCAGGCAGCGCAGGCAGTTGTAAATCACGTGGAAACTGATGACCAGACTCGACGGGCTGACGTCCAGGGTTTCCATCCAGTGCACCAGCGGGGTCAACACCGGGAAGATCAGCAGCAGCCCGATCAGCTTGTACAGCAGGCTGCCCAGCGCAACCTGACGCCCGGCGACGTTTTGCATGCTGGTGCTGAGAAAGGCCAGCAAGCCGCTGCCGATGTTGGCGCCAATCACCAGACCGATCGCCACTGGTAGGCCGATGATTTCAGCACCCGCCAGCGTAGCCGTGAGCAGGACGGCGGCGAGGCTGGAGTAGGAAATCAGCGCGAACATCGCGCCAACCAAGGCGTCGAGCAGCAGGTCCCCAGTGAGGGACGCGAACAGCACTTTCACACCGGCAGCCTGAGTGATCGGTGCGGCGGCGGTGACGATCAGTTGGAGCGCGAGGACGATTAGGCCCAAGCCGATGCTCACGCGACCGAGTTGGCCGATGCGGGTCTGCTTGCGGGAGAGGAAAAAGATCACACCGAGGAAAATCAGCAGCGGCGAGAGCCATGAGAGGTCGAAGGTCAGGATGCGGGACATCACTGCGGTCCCGACGTCAGCACCTAGCATGATTGCCAACGCAGGGGTCAGCCCCATCAAGCTCTGGCCAACGAAGGAGGTCACCAGCATGGCGGTGGCGTTGCTGCTCTGCACCAGCGCGGTGACAAGAATCCCGGCGACGAACGCCAGCGGGCGTTTGGACATGTTTTGGCTGAGGACGCGACGAAGCTGCGAGCCGTAGACGCGCAGAATTCCGGTCCGAACGATGTGCGTGCCCCAGATCAACAGCGCGACGGCGGAAAGCAAATCGAGCAGGGTCAGCATACGGAAAGCCCCCTGTTAATGACCCGGCGGGCCTTACGGCCAACGTCCGAGCGCAAAAAAAATTGAAAATACAGCGTATAGCGAGCGCAAGCGCGTACCCATCTGAAGTGGTCCGCACACTCAACTAAAGCTTGTAGTCGGCCTGAGGCCTTATTGCCAGCATGCCACAGACGATAGTTGGCTGAAACAAATCTGTCACAAATCAGTTTGTTGGCGCTGCTTTCGCGATGTTGAAGCCCTACATCATCTGTGGGAGTGAGCTTGCTCACGAATGCTGAATGTCAGACGCCAACGCTGCTGTGCAATGCCGGCCCCTTCGTGAGCAAGCTCACTCCCACGGTGGGTCTTCATGTCACAAAAAAACGGGGCATTTCACAATGCCCCGCTTCTGTTACAGCCCACAGCGCACCGGGTGCTATTGACCCGGAACGTCGTTGCGAAGTTCTACTGGGTCTTTCATTGCCTTCTTCTTGGCCATCGAGGTGCGCATCTTGATGTTGATCGCTTCCACCGCCAGCGAGAACGCCATTGCAAAATACACATAACCTTTTGGCACATGCACGTCGAAGGACTCGGCGATCAACACCGTACCGACCACGATCAGGAACGACAGGGCCAGCATCTTCAACGAAGGGTGCTTCTCGATGAAGTCGCTGATGACGCCTGCACACAGCATCATGATCAGCACGGCCACGATGATCGCAGCCACCATGACAGGCACGTGAGACACCATACCCACTGCCGTGATCACCGAGTCCAGCGAGAATACGATGTCGATGATGGCGATCTGAACGATGGTGTACAGGAACATGCCGCCCTTGCCCTTCGGCTCCTCGATCTCCTCTTCCTCGCCTTCCATGCCGTGATAGATCTCTTGCGAGCTTTTCCACAGCAGGAACAGCCCGCCGAAGAACAGAATCAGGTCACGTCCCGAAATGCCCTGGCCCAAGACTACGAACAGGTCGGCCGTCAGGCGCATCACCCAAGTGATCGACAGCAGCAGCAGGATACGCGTGACCATCGCCAGCGCGAGACCGAAGATCCGTGTACGCGGCTGCATCGCCTTGGGCATCCGGCTGACCAGAATCGAGATCATGATGATGTTGTCGATCCCCAGAACGATCTCCAGGGCAGTCAGTGTGAAGAAAGCAACCCAGATCTCGGGGTTGGTCAGCCATTCCATTAGGTTTTCCTTTGAGCTTGTCTGATTCCCGCCAGCGTTCGCGTGCCGGCGGGAAATATGTGCCTTATAGACTGCTGAAGACGGGGAAGATCCCCATCAGCAATGCCGCGATCATGATGCAGATGCACACCAGCACGGCCCACTTGAGTGTGAAGCGCTGATGATCGCCGAATTCGATGCCTGCCAGGGCCACCAATAGGTAGGTCGAGGGTACTAGCGGGCTCAACAGGTGGACGGGCTGACCGACGATCGAGGCACGTGCCATTTCCACCGGGGTGATGCCGTAATGCGATGCGGCTTCAGACAGCACCGGCAAGACGCCATAGTAAAACGCATCGTTGGACATGAAAAAGGTGAACGGCATGCTCACGATCGCGGTGATAACGGCCAGGTATGGCCCCATTGCGTCTGGAATCACTGCCAGCAGGCTTTTCGACATCGCATCGACCATGCCCGTGCCAGACAGGATACCGGTGAAGATCCCTGCCGCGAAAATCAGTCCGACCACCGCCAGCACGCTACCGGCGTGGGCCGCGACGCGGTCTTTCTGCGCCTGAAGGCAGGGATAGTTGACGATCATCGCGATACTGAACGCGATCATGAACAGCACGGGCAGCGGTAGCAGGCCCATGATCAGCGCCACCATCAGCGCCAGGGTCAGCGCGGCGTTGAACCAGATCAACTTGGGACGGCGAGCCTCGGGAAATTGCGAGACGCTGATTTCGCTGTGATCGACTTCATCGCCTGGCAGATGCAGCTCACCCAGACGCGCACGCTCGCGTTTGCCGTAGAAATAGGCGATCACCAGAATCGCGACGACGCCTGCGAGCATGGCCGGAATCATGGGCACGAAGATGTCGGACGGATCGACATGCAACGCACTGGCAGCGCGTGCGGTCGGGCCACCCCATGGCGTCATGTTCATCACGCCGCCCGCCAGAATGATCAGGCCAGCCATAATGCGCGGGCTCATGCCCAGGCGGCTGTAGAGTGGCAGCATTGCGGCGACGCAGATCATGTACGTGGTCGCGCCGTCGCCATCCAGCGAGACGACCAGCGCCAACACCGCAGTGCCGACCGACACTTTGACCGGGTCGCCTTTGACCAGCTTGAGGATCTTGCGCACAGCCGGGTCGAACAGCCCGGAGTCGATCATCAGTGCGAAATACAGGATGGCGAACATCAGCATCACGCCAGTGGGCGCGAGTTTGGTGATGCCCGCGAGCATCATCGGGCCGATACCGGCAGCAAAACCGCCAAACAGCGCGAACACGATAGGCACGATGATCAAGGCGATGAGCGCCGACAGGCGTTTGCTCATGATCAGGTACATGAAGGCGACAACCATGGCAAAGCCGAGGAAGGTCAACATAGAAATACTCCAGGCAGGACGCGACGTGGGGAACGGACGAAACGAAGCAATCAGTTCAAGACGGGCTGCGCGTGGAGTCGGAGGGCGAGCAATGAAGAGTGCGGAGCGAAAGCGAGCATCAGAATCACCGAATTGTTGTTGTAGATGGGCCGGGCTGCTGTTGAATGGGCTGCCTCGGCTTGGCCGGTCTGTTGCCGACGGTGGGGGGATGCTAAAGGGCTTAGCTTTCAGCCAGCTTTCGTTACCTTTCCGCTGATCGCTGTAGGAAAGATGAAGTAAATCAGAAGCGCGATAGTCAGAGGTTAAACACGAACGGGAGAACGGACATGAGTGAAACGCACACGGGCGGTTGCCATTGCGGAAACCTGCGCTATCAACTCGATGCGCCTTTACAGGATATCGCTCATTGTCATTGCTCGATTTGCCGGCGCACGTCGGGTGGGATTGCGGTGACATGGATCACGGTGCCGCTGGAAGTGTTCACGTGGACTGCGGGCAGTCCGGCGGCGTACGACTCAAGCGCTACGTGTGTGCGTTATTTCTGCAATAACTGTGGGGCGCAGGTTGCACTGTTCACCCGAAACAGCCCTGAGACTATGGACATCACCATTGCCACCCTCGACCACCCCGAGCTGGCAGCCGCCGAGCGCCACATCTGGACCGACAACCGCTTGCCGTGGCTGCATCTGGATGAGCATCTCCCGGGGGAGCCGGGCGAAACTGTTTGATGGGGCGTCGGTGGGTAGAGGTTGCCCACTCTCCTGTAGCCGAGAGGGTGCTCCATCCTTCAGCCATAATCGCAAGCCCTGCTGTTACGGCGTAACCATCACGGCAACTCCAATCCGCCTGCCGCTTTGTGCAGCGCCCGCAGGTGCTCACCGACCTGTTTGAGGTTTTCTTCGGTGGCAGCGATCTCGGCGGCGCGGTCCGGCTCAAGCAGCGCCCTTACCTCTTTATCCAAATCCCCGGTCAGCCGCTGCAACTGCTGCTGACGCTGGGTGCTTTCCGCTTCCAGCCTTCCCCATTCGCCTTCTTGCGGCAACCCATAGCCGCCGCTGCCGAGCAATTCAGCCGGACGACTCAGGAAGCCGCTGTTCGCCAGGATGTCCTGCAACGTGCCGGTGGCCTTGGAGACGCCCTTGTCCTTTTGCTCCACTGCGCTGAGGTAACGCTGTTTCACTTCATCCTGCGCCAGCAAGAGCTGTCGACGCATACTGGCCTGCTCCAGCAGCAACATCGCGGCGCTGGTGCGCAAGTCCGCCTTGGAAAAGTACGGCTGACGTTCTTTCGCAGGCAGTCCCAGCCAGTCTTCCACGGTGGTCTGCCTCACATCCGTGGTTTTGCGCAGCACATCGAACATCGCCTGATAGCGATCCCGGTACGAGTCAAAACGGTAACCCAGACGCAGGGCTCGCTTCGGATCGTCCAGCACGCTGGTATCAGCCAATCCCCTGCCCTTCAGCACTTCCAGCAGACCGTTGGGCAGAATGCTGTCCAGACCCACGAGCCTCGGATCGTCCGTACCGCTGCGCAACAGCTTGAGGTTTTCCACTGCGCAGTTGTTGGAAATGAACCAATAATTGCCGTCGTAGGCCCAGTGCATCTCGGCGGCGTGCTGCACCAACCCGTTGATTTGCTCGCGAGAGAGTTTCAGCGGCACCGACGCCAGGCTGCGCAATTCTGTCTTGGTGTATTCATCAATGACCTGGCCCAACGGCAGCACGAACAGACGCGACGGATAGGCGCCGGTCAGGCCGCTCCAGCTGGACAGTTGCAGGTCATTGACGAAGGCGCGATACGACAGGACCAGGTGCTGGTCCAGATCAAGACGGCAATCCGGCCCGCGCGGGCGACCCGGTTTGCAGATCACCAGTCGCAGCATGCTGTGTCCCCAGCGACTCACCAGATTCTGGTTGGCTTCGGCCAGCAGGTAGTCGACCTCGTACACGCGCTCGGGGTCGAGTTTGCCAAGCGGCTCACGGGCGAAGTCGTTGCCCGCATTCAAATAAGGATAAGCCGTTGGGCAGGCGTCTTTGGTCGGAGGTGCCCAGTCGAACAGCTTCTTGTAGTAGTCATATAAAGAAGGGCGGCGGCAAGCGTACGCGGGGTCGAGCAGGAAATACTCCATGTTCACCGCGACGAATTCCAGCGGACTGCTGATTTCGTAAATGTCCGGGCTGCGTGCCACTTGTCCGTTGCGCTCCTCGCGCTCCCCTCGCCGCCCCACGTATTGCGGCCAGCCTGCAAGATCCAGCAGGCGCGGGTCATCGCTCAGGGTGAAACGTCGATCCGTCTGCCCTCGACAGCTATCGCGCAAACCGACCTTGCCCATGCTGTTGCCTTGACGCGTGCAGGCGATGATCAGCTTGCGTTCTTCCGGCGACCACAGTTGGGCATGGTCATAAATATGGGTGAGTTCATGCAGCACCGTCGCGAGCATTTCTTCGCGTACGGTGCCATGGGGACGATTGGTGCGCGTGGTCGCCGCCGAACCGTCGGACAATCCCGCCAACAGGCGTTGATTCAGGTCCAGCCGATACGGCCCGTCCGCGCGGCCGTAGGCATTGGACGGCATGTCATCGGTCCAGTGAACTTCGACTGTACGGTCCAGCTTGCTGACGAACATTGGCGGCAGGTGCGCCATGGCTTCGTCCAGCAGCGTCTGGCTGGCTTTCTGTTGCGCAGCAGTGAGCCCGTCGGTGTGCAGTGACAGACTCAGGTCGGCGAAGACGCTCGTGCAGATCAGCGAAAGCGCCGACGCCAGCAGCCAGGTTGCCAGACGCCTCACAGTGCGAGAATGGCTTCAGCGAGGTCCTGATCAGAGGCGTTACGGGCTTCGGGTAGACGCTCGCGCAAGGTTACGAACGCGGCGTCCAGACGGGCGCCATGGATGTTGCCATTGCTGGCGACGTAGCTGGCAGCGTCGTCCTGAGCATCGACAACCATTTTCCAGTTGCGAACCGAAGACGTAGTGTCGGACGTGAAATCGACACTGCGGCCCAGCGCGCGGACAACAATATTACTGGTGGCCTTCAGGGTTTGAGCCTGTGCCACATCGGTCAGCAGCAGCAAACCAAGGGCAGCGGCGATCAGCGGGGTACGCATGTAACGTCTCCAAAATACAGGGATGCAAAAGTGATTATTGGACGAGGATTGCCTGCGCCAGTTCAAGGTCGCTTGCATGAAGTTTTGGAGAGGTTTGACGTAGGTAAATCAATGCCGACTCCAGTTGTGCTCCTCGCAGTTGGCCATCAGTGGCAATGAACGCTGCTGCATCATCCTGGGCGGCAAGTATCAGCTTGTTATCGAAAGGCCCGGTCGTCACCTGGCTGGTGGCGTACCCGCTTTTGATCAGGCTTTGTGTGGTTGTGTCGAACGCGTGTGCCTGGGTGATGCTCATCAGGCTGGCGGTCGCTGCAATCAACAGGCGAGACAATAAAGGCATGAGTCTTCGGTATTGGCAAAACGAGTCGCAAGGCTAGCGCAAATGTCCCGGCTTGAGCCAGTGAAGGTGTCGGGACATGTGCTGTGAAACCTGTCGCCAGGCTGAATCAGATGGCCAGAATGGCTTGAGCCAGCTGCGCGTCGGTAGCGCTCAGGCCTGGACTGACCTCGCGAATGTGCTGAAACGCACCTTCCAGATGAACCCCACGGATATCGCCATTGCTCGCCACGAAGCTGGCGGCGTCGTCACGTGCAGCCAAGACAATTTTGTCGTCGTGGAAGGAGGACGAAATCTTGGACGTGGCGTTCGAAGAGGCGTCTAGCGCACGTACGAGGGTATCGGTGGTGACGACAAAGCTGGAAGCCTGGGCACCGGTGGTGGCAATCAAAAAGGCTGCGGCGGTCAGCAAGCGAAGACGAGACATGTTGAAGCTCCAAAACAAGCAAAATGAAAAACGCGCGCACGCATCTGGCGACGAGCAAGGCTGTCTCGCAAGCGGCTGGGCAAGGTGCAGCAAGACTAACGTAACAGGGCTTTGCGGACTATCCGGGCGAATGGCCAGACGTGCAAATCATCGACCAATGCAGTCTTTGAAGCGAGCTGAAGCCCGTACATCATGGACTGTAATGCTGAATTTAAGACTCATCAAAACTGTACCGGTTTGGCGTTTTTTGGACTCATATACGACGAAACCCGTCAGCAGTCACCTGCGACGGGTTTCGTTTTAACAATTCGGGTTGCTGGTGAGAGGCACTAGACCTGGGACCAGCAGGCGCTAAGTTAGCGCCAGAACGGCTTGCTCAGCTCTTCGTAACGCTGAGATTCGCTGATACCAGCGTCAGCCAGCAGGCGAGCATCCAAACGGGCCAATTGGTGGCGGCTGGACAAGCGACGCTGCCAGAGCATCAGGTTTGCGAACATGCGCAGCGGCAAGGAGCCTTGAGCGGATTTTGCAGTTTCTTCGTAGAACAGTTCGGAACTTACGGTGCGTTCCATGATGCTTCTTCCTTCCGCTTGTGGCGGGATTAGATTGACTTGATGGGTGCCATCTTCCTCTCGTTGCCTTGTTCACTCCAGACACAGTTCACTTGAATTGTGCTGCTTCAGTTAACTGTGGACCCGCACTGTTTTGCTCATATCTGGGGCAACTGTACCGGTTGGCACCATATCGGTGCGTTTTGTACCGCATGAGGGGCAGGTCGATGTCTGAAGGCTTATAAAACACCCGTACAGCAGTACAGTTTTTGCTAAGAATGCATTCATATGTTCGGGCATGGCGACGACTGCTCGCCGCCAGCCCCGAACTGTTTTCTCAAACTGCCAGCATGCGGCCTGTTTCTTCGAGGTTGAGGTGCCAACTGAGTGCATCACGCAGCACGTGAGGGGTGTGGCCGCCGATGGCGCAGGCTCTGCGAAAATAATCATTCAACGCCTCGCGGTACGCGGGATGCACGCAGTTATCGATGATCACGCGCGCTCGTTCCCGAGGCGCCAGACCGCGCAAATCGGCGAGCCCCTGCTCGGTGACGAGGATATCGACGTCGTGTTCAGTGTGATCGACGTGGCTCACCATCGGCACCACGCTGGAGATCGCTCCACTCTTGGCAATAGACTTGGTGACGAATATGGCCAAGTGTGCGTTCCGCGCAAAGTCGCCTGACCCGCCGATGCCGTTCATCATCCGCGTGCCACCAACATGGGTGGAATTGACGTTGCCGTACAAATCGAACTCCAGTGCGGTGTTGATGCCGATGATTCCAAGCCGACGCACCACCTCGGGATGATTGGAAATTTCTTGCGGGCGCAATAACAGTTTCGGTCTGTACTGCTCCAGGTTGTCGTAAACCGCATGGTGCTTGCGTTCGGAAAGGGTCATCGAGCAACCCGAAGCAAAATCCAGCTTGCCGGCCTCGAACAGATCGAATGTCGAGTCTTGTAACACCTCGGAGTACATCGCCATACCGTGGAATGGCGAATCGATCAGCCCCGTCATCACCGCGTTGGCAATGGTGCCGACCCCCGCCTGTAGCGGCATCAACTGGTTTGTCAGGCGGCTCTGTCGCACTTCATTCTTGAAGAATTCCACCAAGTGACCTGCGATAGCCTGCGTTTCGCTGTCGGCGGGCAGTACAGTCGAAGGTGAGTCGGCCTGATCGCTGAATACGATGCCGACAATCTTCGCCGGGTCAATCTTCACCGCTTGGCTACCGATTCGGCTGTCAGCCTTGAGCACCGGGATCGGCAGGCGTGTCGGGCGATAGGTCGGTATATAGATGTCGTGCAAGCCTTCTAGCGCAAGAGGCTGCGCGACGTTGATTTCAATGATCACCTGCTCGGCGAGAATCGCGAAACTGGCCGAGTTGCCCACGGACGAACTGAGCACCAAATGACCTTCTTCAGTGATTGCCACGCATTCGATGACAGCGATGTCCACCGGCTTGATCTGCCGATTGCGCAGCTGCTCGACAGTGTCTGACAGGTGCTGATCGATGAACATCACCGAACCATCGTTGATGGCCTTGCGCAGAGTGCTGTCGACCTGGAACGGCATGCGGCGGGACAGCACGCCTGCTTCGGTCAATTGCTTGTCGAGGTCATTGCCCAGGCTGGCGCCGGTCATCAGGCTGATCTTCAGCGGCGACGCCTTGGCGCGCTCGGCCAGGGCTTTGGGCACGGCCTTGGCTTCGCCGGCGCGGGTAAAGCCGCTCATGCCAACGGTCATGCCGTCCTTGATCAGGGAAGCGGCGTCGGCCGCGCTCATGACTTTGCTCAACAACGATGGCAGGCGAATACGTTCACGGTGCATGGTGTTCCTATCTCGAGACGAGGATCCGGGCGGTCAAGTCTAGAGCGTTGGGTTTTATGCGTCCCATGACTTAGGTCGTAGAGAAGGCTCTAAACGGCGGCTCCCAGCGTAAAACACTGTTACAGAAGGTGTAAAAAACCCCCGACCGATACACGCGTCGAGGGCTCGTTCAGCCGCAGGCCAGAGCCTTATTCGACGGCTTTCACCATGTCTTCGATGACCTTCTTCGCGTCACCGAACACCATCATGGTTTTGTCGAGGTAGAACAGTTCGTTGTCCAGCCCGGCATAGCCGCTGGCCATCGAGCGTTTGTTGACGATGATGGTTTTAGCCTTGAAGGCCTCCAGAATCGGCATGCCTGCGATTGGCGATTTTGGATCGTTCTTCGCTGCCGGATTGACCACGTCGTTGGCGCCCAGCACCAGCACCACGTCGGCCTGGCCGAATTCGGAGTTGATGTCTTCCATCTCGAACACTTGGTCGTAAGGCACTTCGGCCTCGGCGAGCAACACGTTCATATGGCCTGGCATCCGACCGGCCACCGGGTGAATCGCATACTTCACGGTCACTCCCGCATGGGTCAGCTTCTCGGTCAGCTCTTTGAGGGCATGTTGGGCACGTGCTACCGCGAGGCCATAGCCCGGCACGATGATCACGGTGTCGGCGTTGGTCAGCAGGAAAGTCGCATCGTCGGCCGAGCCGGATTTCACCGGACGGGCCTCTTTCGTGCCACCGGTTGCGCCTGCATCTGCCGCGCCGCCGAAACCGCCGCCGATCACGTTGAAGAACGAGCGGTTCATGGCTTTGCACATGATGTAGGAGAGAATCGCCCCCGACGAACCCACCAGCGAGCCGGCGATAATCAGCATTGAGTTGTTCAGCGAGAAGCCAATACCGGCCGCCGCCCAGCCCGAGTAGCTGTTGAGCATTGAGACGACGACCGGCATGTCTGCGCCGCCAATCGGGATAATCAGCAGCACGCCGATGACGAACGCCAGGATCAGCATCACGCTGAAGGCGAACAGGCTACCGGTGAACATGAATGTCAGTCCGAAAAACAGCGTAGCCAGACCAAGAATCAGGTTCAGCTTGTGCTGACCGGCGAACTGCACAGGCGCGCCTTGGAAGAGGCGGAACTTGTACTTGCCTGACAGCTTGCCGAAGGCGATGACCGAACCCGAAAAGGTGATCGCACCGATGGCGGCACCGAGGAACAGCTCCAGACGGTTACCGGTCGGGATCGACTCGCCCAGATGCGCAACGATGCCCAGGGATTGAGGCTCGACGACGGCCGCGATGGCAATGAACACCGCTGCCAGACCGATCATGCTGTGCATGAAGGCCACTAGCTCCGGCATCTTGGTCATTTCAACGCGCTTGGCCATGATCGAACCGGCGGTGCCGCCGACCAGCAAGCCCACGATGATGTAACCGATGCCTGCGCTGGCGCCGTCGGTGGACAACGCCGCCAGCTTGAACACCAGGCCGATGGTGGTCAGTACTGCCAGCCCCATGCCGAGCATACCGAACAGGTTGCCACGGCGGGATGTGGTCGGGTGCGACAGGCCTTTAAGCGCCTGGATGAAACAGATCGCCGAGACAAGGTACAACAGGGTGACAAGGTTCATGCTCATTACTTGGCATCCTCAACTTTGTTCTTCGGAGCCTTTTTCTTGAACATTTCCAGCATGCGGCGGGTGACCAGAAAGCCGCCGAACACATTAACGGCGGCCAGTGCCACCGCCAGTGTGCCCATGGTCTTGCCCAGCGGAGTGACGGTCAGTGCGGCAGCGAGCATGGCGCCGACGATGACGATCGCCGAAATGGCGTTGGTTACGGCCATCAGAGGGGTATGTAGCGCAGGGGTGACGTTCCAGACCACGTGGTAGCCGACGTAGATCGCCAGCACGAAGATGATCAGGTTATAGACGCCGTGAGAGATCAGCATGTCTTCCATTGTTTTTATCCTCAGCCGTTCTTGCGGACGATCTGGCCGTCGCGGCACATCAGGCACGCGGCGACAATGTCGTCTTCGAGGTTGATCTCGAACTGGCCTTCCTTGGTGAAGACCAGCTTCAGGAAATCCAGCAGGTTGCGTGCATAAAGAGCAGACGCGTCAGCCGCCACCATTGCCGGCAGGTTGGTGTGGCCAACGATGGTCACGCCGTGTTCGATCACCACCTGATCCGCCACGGTCAACGGGCAGTTGCCGCCCTGAGCTGCCGCGAGGTCGATGACCACCGAACCTGGCTTCATCTGCGAGACCGTTTCTGCGCTTAACAGCACTGGCGCCTTGCGGCCTGGAATCAGCGCTGTGGTGATCACGATATCTGCCTGTTTAGCGCGTTCATGGACGGCCACGGCCTGGCGCTGCATCCAGCTGGCCGGCATCGGACGTGCGTAACCGCCCACGCCGACCGCCGCTTCGCGCTCTTCATCAGTCTCGTAAGGCACGTCGACGAACTTGGCACCGAGGGACTCGATCTGTTCTTTTACCGCAGGGCGAACGTCGGACGCCTCGATCACTGCACCTAGACGCTTGGCTGTGGCGATTGCCTGCAAGCCCGCTACTCCCGCGCCGAGGATCAGCACGCGAGCAGCTTTTACGGTACCGGCAGCGGTCATCAGCATCGGCATGAAGCGCGGATAATGGTGGGCGGCCAGAAGCACCGATTTGTAACCGGCAATGTTGGCTTGAGAAGACAGCACATCAAGACTTTGCGCACGGGAAGTGCGCGGTGCCGCTTCAAGGGCGAAGGCGGTGATCCCGCGATCGGCCATCTTGGCGATGATCTCGTTGTTGAAGGGATTGAGCATCCCAACGATGACGGTCCCGCTTTTGATCAGAGCCAGCTCGCTGTCGCTGGGCGCGACGACCTTGAGGATCAGCTCGGCGCCGAAGACATCGGCAGCGCTGCCAATCGATGCTCCGGCGGTTTCATAGGCACTGTCCGTGACGCTGGCGGTAATGCCGGCACCTGACTGGACGGTAACCGTGTGGCCTTGGCCAATGAGCTTCTTGATGGTTTCCGGAGTTGCAGCAACCCGAGTTTCACCGGACTGGGTTTCTAGAGGGACTCCAATGTGCACGTCAAATCTCCTGCGTGATCTTTTTATCTTTTGAAAATAGGCCAGGGCGCTACGGATGGCGCATCTGGGGCAGCGATCACCACGTCCCCGCTAGACAAGACGGGGGCGCGGCATTTTGCAGGTGGAATTCTGAGGCATCAAGGAATTCTGTAACGTGACGTGTGATTAACTACAAGTCAGCCTGTGACCCTTTGACGCAACAAATCGCTGCAAGGCTTATAGATAAAGGCTTTCAGCGCATAATGCAGGATTTTTGGGTTTTACCTAAATCATCGTAGAAGAGAGCCATAACTACGCTGTAAGCCACGCGCTTTACCGCTTTCGGCCTGTTTTGGATATAGAACGGAAGTGTTTCTTAAATGCGACATTCAGAGATATCTGTAGCGCTTTTATTTACCTGACTACAGGGTCAATAAAGGTTTGAGGTGGTCGCAGTATCACGGCATTGCGTAAGTTTCAGCCTGGTTGACGAGCCAGTCACGAAACGCTTTCAAAGATGCGGACTCGACTTTTCTCTCGGGAATCATCAGGTAATAGGCCTTCAGGCTCGCCAAGGCATGAGTGTTGGCGACGACCAGTCGTTTTTCCTCGAGCTCTCGCTGTATCAAAAAGGGTGGGATCAGCGCGACGCCCATGTCGTGCATGGCGGCTTGAGCAAGCATGGAGAACAGTTCGTATCGCGCGCCTGTCATGTCACGCGCGACGTTCATGTCCATTGACCCGAACCACTGACGCCACGCATAGGGACGCGTGGTTTGTTGCAGCAACGGCATTCCGGATAGTTCATGAGCGCTGAGTTGGGGTTTATTGCCCAGCAGGGTTGGACTACAAACCGGCATGGGGTTTTCGCTCATCAGGCGGTGAGATTCCGTACCTGACCAGTCCGCATCGCCAAAATAGATAGCGCCATCGAAATCAGTATCTGCAAATAGGAAGGGTCGGGTCCGGTTGGTCAGATTGATCGTCACGTCCGGATTTTTTTGCTGAAAGTCTTTCAGGCGCGGCAGCAACCACTGAGTGCCGAATGTGGGTACCACAGCCAGTTCGATCACGTTCGCGCCCTGATGACCCATGACGGATAGGGTGTCCCGCTCCACGGCATCTAGCTGAGTAGCCACGCGGCGGCTATAGGAAAGGCCCGCTTCTGTCAGCTTCACACCCCTGCGCGAACGTCGGAAGAGCTCCACATTCAAGAATTCTTCGAGGCTGCCAATTTGTCGGCAAATCGCGCTTTGGGTGAGGGAAAGTTCGTCAGCAGCCTTGGTAAAGCTTTGGTGGCGAGCTGCAGCCTCGAAGCTGACCAGTGCGGCAGTGCTTGGGATTTTTCGGCGCATGTACCTGAATCTCACTCATCAGCAGGAAGTACGGCCTTTTGAGCCATTTCGAAGTGAGAAATTAGCACAACAGTATGCGAAATCGTCGTTTGTCCAACCGTGTATTCGGGCCTAGGATCAATCCACGACTTTTCTCGGCATTGTCCGGGACCATCATTTAGTAAGGAGAAAGTCATGGGCGGTAAGGCAAGCTTTAACTGGATCGATCCACTCTTGCTGGATCAGCAGCTCACTGAAGAGGAGCGCATGGTTCGCGACAGTGCCGAGCAATTCGCCCAAGGCAAGCTCGCTCCGCGGGTGCTTGAAGCGTTTCGACATGAGCAGACCGATCCTGCGATTTTTCGCGAAATGGGCGAGGTTGGTCTGCTAGGCGCTACCATCCCTGAGCAGTACGGCGGTAGCGGCCTGAATTACGTGTGCTACGGCCTGATCGCGCGTGAGGTGGAGCGCGTAGACTCCGGCTATCGCTCAATGATGAGCGTGCAGTCTTCACTGGTGATGGTGCCGATCAACGAGTTCGGTACTGAAGCGCAGAAACAGAAATACCTGCCGAAACTGGCGTCCGGCGAGTGGATCGGTTGCTTCGGCTTGACTGAACCTAATCACGGTTCCGATCCGGGCGCGATGATCACCCGCGCCAGGAAGGTCGACGGTGGCTATCGCCTGACCGGCAGCAAGATGTGGATCACCAACAGCCCGATCGCCGACGTGTTCGTGGTCTGGGGTAAAGACGATGCCGGCGATATTCGCGGGTTCGTGTTGGAAAAAGGCTGGCAAGGCCTGAGTGCTCCGGCAATACATGGCAAGGTCGGTCTGCGCGCCTCCATCACGGGCGAGATCGTCATGGACAACGTGTTCGTCCCCGAAGAAAACATCTTCCCGGACGTGCGCGGCCTCAAAGGCCCGTTCACCTGCCTCAACTCTGCGCGTTATGGGATTTCTTGGGGGGCGTTGGGCGCGGCCGAGTTTTGCTGGCACACGGCGCGCCATTACACGCTGGATCGCCAACAGTTCGGACGCCCATTGGCCGCCAATCAGCTGATACAAAAAAAGCTGGCGGACATGCAGACTGAAATCACGCTGGCCTTACAGGGCTGTCTGCGTCTTGGGCGTATGAAAGATGAAGGCACCGCAGCGGTGGAAATCACCTCGATCATGAAGCGCAACTCGTGCGGCAAATCCCTCGACATCGCGCGAATGGCTCGGGACATGCTCGGTGGAAATGGCATCTCTGACGAGTTCGGTATTGCTCGTCATTTGGTGAACCTGGAAGTGGTAAACACTTATGAAGGGACACACGACGTGCATGCGCTGATTCTCGGCCGTGCGCAGACCGGCATCCAGGCGTTTTATTGAGGAGTCTGCCATGGGCGCTCTATCGCATTTGCGGGTGCTGGATTTATCACGGGTGTTGGCGGGACCCTGGGCAGGCCAGATTCTTGCCGACCTGGGCGCCGATGTGATCAAGATCGAGCGACCCGGTAACGGCGATGACACGCGCGCTTGGGGGCCTCCTTTCCTGAAGGACCCAAGGGGCGAGAATACGTCCGAGGCCGCTTATTACCTATCGGCGAACCGGAACAAGCAGTCTGTCACAATTGACTTCACCCGACCTGAAGGTCAGAAGCTGGTGCGTGAGCTGGCGGCGAAATCCGACATCGTGATCGAGAATTTCAAGGTGGGTGGGCTCAAGTCGTATGGCTTGGACTACGCATCGTTACAGACCGAGAACCCAAGACTTATTTATTGCTCGATCACTGGCTTCGGCCAGACCGGACCCTATGCGAAGCGCGCGGGTTACGACTTCATGATTCAGGGGCTGGGTGGGCTGATGAGCCTGACCGGCCGACCTGAGGGGGACGAAGGCGCCGGGCCCGTGAAAGTGGGGGTCGCCCTGACCGATATTCTGACTGGGCTGTACTCGACGTCTGCGATCCTTGCTGCTCTCGCCCATCGAGATCAAGGCGGGGTGGGTCAGCACATTGATATGGCGTTGCTGGATGTGCAGGTGGCGTGTCTGGCGAACCAAGCCATGAACTACCTGACTACAGGCACACCGCCTCGTCGTTTAGGGAATGCGCACCCGAACATCGTGCCGTATCAGGATTTCCCCACCGCTGATGGCGACTTCATTCTTACCGTAGGAAACGACAGCCAGTTTCGTAAGTTCGCCGAGGTGGCGGGTCAGCCGCATTGGGCTGACGATCTGCGTTTCGCCACGAATAAACAGCGTGTAGCGCACCGTGCCGAGCTGATTCCGCTGATTCGCCAGGCGACAGTGTTCAAGACGACTGCTGAATGGGTGGCTGCGCTTGAGCAAGCTGGGGTTCCGTGTGGACCTATCAACGATGTAGCTCGGGTGTTTAACGATCCCCAGGTTCAGGCGCGGGGCCTGAGGATTGATCTGCCTCATGCACTAGGCGGAACGGTGCCCCAGGTCGCCAGCCCTATTCGGCTTTCGGGGACGCCCGTTGAGTATCGCCACGCGCCGCCCTTGCTGGGCGAACACACATCGGAGGTTCTGACTAAGGTATTAGGGCTTTCGAACGAGGCAGTTATCGCATTGCGCGAGGCTGGCGTTTTGTAGGCGGCTTTCTGTGGTTGTGTCGGGAGCGGCTGCCCTACTTAATGCCGCTCTATATAAACAGAGGAAACCTACTGATTTACCTCATATTTCGCTGTTCTGACACAAATTTGAAATTAAGGGTTGACGCCCCTTCGAATGTCTCTATAATTCGCC
>NZ_DDHJ01000019.1 GCF_002338065.1 Pseudomonas sp. UBA1879
ATCATCGCGAGTTTGCCGGATAGCGGTTATTGAATCCGTCGTGATAACAAAAACGCCGCGATCGTCGCGGCGTTTTTTTCAGAATCGGCTATCAGTTCTTCGTCTCTTCCATCTTCATCTGTCTCTGATCGAAGATATTTAGCTTCTGCCGGATTTCTTGAGGTTGGGCGTAGATTACAAATTTCCACGCGACGATCACACCATAGCATCCGCAGTTATCGAACTGTTTTCGTCTAAAAAAACCTCCGACCTGCAACTTCCTTCATTATCTTCAGCTCCCTCTCTAAAAAAGCTTTCTCAACGAGCTTCGTTACAATGGCTGCGCAAACACTCATTACCAGACTAAAAAAATCGGTTGCCAGGCGATTTATTTTTATGCAACGTGTAAATGCACGACATATCAGAGATATAACTCTGCACATATCTTTTATTGCACTGGATGCATAAACAAGAAAAGGGATTACTATCATGCCCAATCAAATTGAACTGCCGCCTATTGTCATTCGGCCCGACCCACTGCCTGCATCAATTCCAACTGTACCTCGCCTGCCGACTTACACTGCCAGCCCCCTCCCCATAGACGAGCGACTTGTCCATATCGCATCGATTGAGGAACTCTCACGAAAAGTGCGCCTTGGATCGGAAATGGCAACTATCCCGTTGTGTGGACTAACCAAAAGCGCCATGGTGTCTATCGACGCGCGCTTTGCCGATTACCATCAAAAGTTACACGAGGAATTGGCCAACGAAGTCAGCGCGCAACTAGGCGAAAGTGCGCCCCCCCTTTCTGGATATTTGCTACTCAAGCAGAACATCATCCAGAACCTCATCGCCTCCAAGAACAGCAGTCTGCAACTGGAAATCCAGGCTTCAAACTCCTTCTTTGGAAGCAGCCCGCTCAGCCGACACTTTGTACATGTGGTCAATGCGGTTCAACGCAACAGAGACCCCGTGAATGCGTTTAAAGTCTGGACAGCTTCTTATACGGCCGCACGTTCGGTCATTGTCTTGACGGATGCCATCCGGATCTTGACTGAGCAATCAACTGCACTTGATGCCGAGATTGCGGCAGCTCAAGCCCAGGAGCAGGAGCAAGCTGCATTGGCCGCAGCCCACGCACAGCAACTCGCAGAAGAACAGGCGCAATTGGCTGCTCAAGCAGCTGCAGAAGTGCAACGCCAAGCCGAGGAACAGGCAGCTCAGGCTGCTGCCGAAGCACAGCGTCAGGCTGAGGAGCAACAGCGGCTTGCAATTGAAGAGAGAAACAGATTAGAGGCAGAGGCCACCGCCGCAGGCTTGGCAAATACGTACCATCTCAAAGGCGCAGTCGCGTTCGTGACTACGGCGGGCGCCATCGCCATAGTGGAAACTGCGGCGCTTACCCTACAGGCAGCTATCCGGGCGGCGATCACAGGCTTGACCGCTGCTGCGGCCAGCTTAGCCTCCGGGCTACTGGTGGGCGTCTCGGCACTGGTGTACTCGCCAAAGCTGGCCAATGGAGAGTTACCCGAACGCTACACGTTCAGCAGTCCTTTGTCGGACATCGCGCCGGACAATAAGGACGACCTACATGCCATAGCGGCAACTGGCGGCACTATCGACTTGCCATTCCGACTGACCTCGAAAACCGACGATCAGGGCAATTCAGAGCTAACGGTTATTCACGCTACTGCATCCAACTTGCCCACATCGGTGCGTGTAATTGCAGCCGCACATAATCAGGAGAAAAATGCCTACAGCGTTACGACCTCCGACCATCCGGCTCGAACACTGATCTGGACACCCGCTCAAACACCCGAAAGCAGTTCGACTAGTCTTCCAGCAGAGAAGCCATCGCCTTCAATCACTCCAGGTTCGACCGTAACGCCAATTGAGGGAAGGATCGAAATCTTTCCTCAGGTCGCAGAAGCGAGCTTCAATGATCTGGTGATCGTGTTTCCCATAGACTCGGGACTTGCCCCAATCTATGTAATGTTCAAGGATCGAAGGGAGGATCCTGGGGTCGCGACGGGGAATGGGGAACCTGCTGACAGCAATTGGTTAGCAGGTGCATCAACCGGCGAAGGCGCAGCGATACCATCTTATATAGCGGATCAAATGAGAGATAAACAATTCAGAAACTTCAGGGCGTTCAGAGAGGCCTTTTGGAAAGCTGTGGGAAACTCCCCCGACTTCGCCAACCAGCTGACGCCACAAAACAGAACACATGTACTAAAAGGCCGGGCTCCGTATGCTCGCAGACTAGACAGGGTCGGCAGCAGGACTAAACTGGAAATCCATCATCGTATAAGTGTGTCTGACGGCGGCCCAATATATGATATGGACAACCTGAGGATTGCAACACCTAAACTTCACCTAAGCATCCATCAAACAGGTAAAGGCCATGCCAACTAAATTAATATCCGAATATACCGAAAATGATTTTCTCGAATTCGTCAGATCTATTTGCAATGCTGGCGGAGAAACAGAAGAGGACGACGTTCGAAATGTCTTAGAGTTTGAAAGATTGACCGAGCACCCCGATGGCTCTGACTTGATTTTTTACCCCCGAGAGGACCGCGAAGACAGCCCCGAAGGAATAGTTCAAGAAGTAAAAGAGTGGCGTGCCGCCAATGGCAAGCCCGGATTCAGGCCGGAATAATAGACCTCATCGTCTCGCCTTGAAACTCAGGCATTAAAAACGCCGCGATCATCGCGGCGTTTTTGTTTGTACCTAGGATCAGTTCTTGGTCTCGTCGATCTTCAACTGCCCTTGATCGAAAATGTTCAGCTTTTGCCGGATCTCGTGGGGCTGGGCGTAGGCTTGTGGATCGACCGCTGGTGTGGCCGTCGAGGCGCCCGGTTTGTTCCCTGGCGCGGTTGGGGATATGGGCGCGGGTGCGGCGTCGGACTTCGGCGCTTCACCGGCATTCTGTGCCCCTTCGATGCGCTCCTGAGCCTTCTTGGTCAGTACCACGATGTCGATGCGACGGTTGACCGGGTTGGCTGGGTTGTCCCGGTCGTACAGTGACGAAGACGCATAACCGACCACGCGAGCCACCTGCGTATCCGGATACCCCCCGGCCGTCAGCGCACGTCGCGCGGCGTTGGCACGGTTGGCCGAAAGCTCCCAGTTGCCGAACCCGTTATTGCCCACATAAGGCGTGGCGTCTGTGTGACCGCTGATGCTCACCTTGTTCGGCACGGCTTTGATGGTGTCAGCCATGGCCAGCAGAATGTCTTCGAAATAGGGCTTCAGGCGTGCACTGCCGATGTCGAACATGGGTCGGTTTTCAGCGTCCATGATCTGGATTCGCAGGCCGTCCTGGGTGATTTCGAACAGAATCTGGTCCTTGAACTTCGCCAACTGAGGGTTCTCGTTGACCTTGTTCTGTAGCTCTTGCAACAGCATTTCCAGACGCTCCTGCTCGACCTGTTCGGCCGCTGCGTCTTGCTTGTCGGCATCCACCGGCACTTTGTCCGGCGCAGGCGTGGATTTCACTTCGGGGTTGAGCGTCTGATCAGGCGACATCTCGGGCGAACCGCCAAGGTCAATCACGTACGGCGAACCGCTGTCGGAGAAGCCCACGGGGTCTTTGAAATAACCGGCGATGGCGATCAACTGCTCAGGCGTGGCCGAGGACATCAGCCACAACACAAGGAAGAACGCCATCATCGCCGTCGCGAAGTCGGCGAAGGCGATTTTCCAGGCGCCACCGTGATGGCCGCCGCCGAAGCGCTTTACGCGCTTGACGATAATGGGCTGATTATTTTCCATGGATCAACGACCGCGAACAGCTTGTTCCAGCTCGCTGAAGCTGGGGCGGTGCGCTGGATAGAGCACCTTGCGACCGAATTCGACAGCCAGTGATGGCGGCACGCCCGAAGCCGACGCCACCAGCGAGGCCTTGATGGATTCGAACACGTTCATTTCTTCCTTGGCATCGTGCGCCAGGCACTGGGCCAGCGGGCCGAAGAAACCGTATGCCGCGAGAATACCGAAGAAGGTACCCACGAGCGCCGCACCGACGTGCATACCGATTGCGGCTTTGTCCCCGGAACCCAGGGACGCCATGGTCACAACGATACCCAATACCGCCGCGACGATACCGAAGCCGGGCATGCCGTCGGCAACGCCGGTCACAGCATGGGACGGGTGCTCGAGCTCTTCTTTCATGCTCAGCAGTTCCATGTCGAACAGACCTTCCAGCTCGTGGGGAGCCATGTTGCCGGACGACATGATGCGCAGGTAATCGCAGATGAACGCGATCATCTTGGTGTCTTTGAGCACGCTGGGGTATTTGGCGAAAATCGGGCTGTTTTCCGGCTCTTCGATATCGCCCTCGATGGCCATCATGCCTTCACGACGGCTCTTGTTGAGGATCTCGTAGATCAGCCCCAGCACCTCCAGGTAGAAGGCGTGAGTGAAGCGTGAACCGAACATCTTCACGGACTTCTTGATCACGTGCATGGTCATATAACCCGGGTTCGCCTGCAAAAATGCACCGAACGCGGCACCGCCGATGATCAACACCTCGAAAGGCTGAATCAACGCAGCGATCTGACCATGGGAGAGTACGTAGCCGCCGAGGACGCTCGCGAAAACGACGATGATGCCGATAATTTTTGCCATAGATAAAAAATACTTACTGAGTCGGGTTCATGGTCATTGTGCGAGAAGCGTTCAAAACTCTTGTTCTACTTATCGGCATGAGCGCGCCAGACTATAGTGAAATCAAGCGAAAATCCTGTCTGGCGTCTGGCTCGGGTCCAGCAGCCCGAAGGCCATCATGATGCCATCATTCGATGCCGATCAAAACCTCCCAGCCGTACGGGCCCTGTGAATGCAACCAGATAACGCCTCCCCGCTCCCCGTTCCGCAGACACTTGATGCCTGGGTCAAACAGTTGGACAGCCTCGCGTTGCCCGTTCCCGCCATCGCCCACGCCAAGGTCAATGCTGCCCTGAACGACAGCCGTCGATCACTGCGGGAGATAGCGGATCTGATGCAGGACAGCCCGGCACTGGTCCTTAGCGTGTTGCGCGAGGCCAATCTGCACAGCGGCGGCCTGACCGAACCGGCCGAAAGCCTCGAAGTGGCGTTGAATCGTCTCGGGCTGGCGCGCACGGCCACCCTCCTGAGCCGGCTGCCCAGCAAAGATCTGCAGCACATTCCAGTCGCGCTGCGCCAGCTGCAGTTGATCAGCCAGCACGCCACGCAACAGGCGTATGGCCTGTTCGCCAACCAACTCGCGCGGCTATGGCAGGACATTCATTTGGGCAGCCTGCTGTTTCTTGCACCTCTCTGGCCGATGGCGTTGGCTTATCCCGCATTGTTGGAGGAGTGGGAACTGCGCGTCATTCACAAAGGCGAGTCGGCCAAAGTCGTTGAGAAGGCGTTGTTCGGCGTGCGTTTGGTGCAATTGTGTCAGGCGCTGGCCGAGCGTTGGCAATTGCCGATCTGGGTCACGCAGGGCTACACCCTGTTGATGCGCGAACAGCGAAACCTGGTGAAGGTGCTGCGCATTGCCCATGAGAACGATGATCCGCTTAAACAGCAGCAGGCCCTTGACGCTGATCTGCCCCTGCGCCGCTGGTTCAACCAGCCCGCCAACACGATTCTTCTGGCCAATGGCCTGGCACTGTCGGCGCAACATGCCTGGGACACCCCGCACAATATCCGTTGGCAACTGCTGAACAGCCTCTACCTGCAACAGCCCTTGGACGCGCTCCAACAGCAGGTCCATCAAAACGCTGCGGCCAGTGCACGTCAGCACGCGACTCCAGGAGTTTGGCACCCGGCCGAGGCACTGCTTTGGCCGTGGGACAGTCGACGGATGCACAAAGGCTTGCTGCCTGCCTCGCCCCCGTCCGCCGAAGCAATACAGCGCTGGCGCACGCTCTGCGGCGAGTTGCTCAAAGAACCGAGCGCCTTCGCCAACGCCATGCACTTGACGACGACGGCACGAGACGCCTTGCTCGCTTCAGGCATGCAACGGACCGTGCTGCTGATGATTGATCGCAAGACCGACAGTCTGCGAGTGCACCAGATCGCAGGCGTAGATGCGTCCGCTGCCGCGCTGTTCATTCCTTATAAAGACAGCACGGTGTTGCAACGCCTTCTGGCCCAAGCCACGCAACTGCGCTTGAACGCGAGCAACAACGCACAATTCTCGGCCTTGCTGCCGCCGCAACTGCGCAATCTGTTTCCGGGCGAAAACCTGCTGATTCGCTCGCTGGCAAGCAATGGTCGAGTGATCATGATGATCGTCGCGGATCAGGGTGGCGGGCCATTTTCTGAAGTGACCGTGCAGGCCTTCGGAAAAACCGGCCAATGCATAGAGAAGGCCCTGACCACCTTTAGCCAGCGCAAGGGCTGATAGCTGAGCTACAATTCGCCTCTTTTTCCATGATCTGGAGACATACATGTCTGCCTTCTCAAGCTTGCCGCTGGTCATCGAGCCCGCAGATTTGCAGGCACGCCTCGGCACTTCAGAACTGATCCTGGTCGACCTCACCAGCGCTGCCCGTTATGACGCCGGCCATATTCCCGGGGCGCGTTTCGTCGATCCAAAACGCACCCAGCTCGGTCAACCTCCAGCCCCTGGCCTACTGCCCACTCAAGCGCAGCTGGACGCCTTGTTTGGCGAGCTTGGACACCATCCGGACGCAGTTTATGTCGTGTATGACGACGAAGGCGGCGGGTGGGCCGGGCGCTTCATCTGGCTACTGGACGTCATCGGTCACTCCAAATACCACTATCTGGATGGCGGCTTGCTGTCGTGGCAGGCAGAAGATTTGCCGCTGTCCACCGACGTGCCCGCGCCTGCTGGCGGCCCGGTCCCGGTCACGATCCACGACGAACCCACCGCCACCCGTGAATACCTGCAAAGCCGACTGGGCGCCGATGACCTGGCCATCTGGGACGCACGTGGTCCCACGGAGTATTCGGGCGAAAAAGTGGTGGCAGCCCGAGGCGGCCATATCCCCGGTGCCGTGAATTTCGAGTGGACCGCTGGCATGGATCAAACGCGGCAATTGCGCATCCGCCGGGACATGCCGCAGATCCTCGAAAGCCTGGGCATTACGCCGGACAAAGAAGTCATTACCCACTGCCAGACCCACCACCGCTCAGGCTTCACCTACCTGGTGGCCAAAGCGCTGGGTTATCCGCGAATCAAAGGCTACGCCGGTTCGTGGGGCGAATGGGGCAATCACCCGGACACACCGATCGAGAAATAACCGCCCACACGGCGTTCCTGTCTTCACCTTTGAAGCCCTTTCGAACCGCTTTAGGAACCTTGATGAAACAGCGTCTGTTTATCCTTTTTCAATATCTGCTTCCCCACCACCTGCTGTCGCGCCTGGCAGGCTGCGTTGCCGAATGCCGCGTGCGCTGGTTCAAGAACGCGTTCACGCAGTGGTTCGTGCGTCGCTATCAGGTAGACATGTCTCAGGCGTTGGTCGAGGACATGACGGCCTACCCGCATTTCAACGACTTCTTCACCCGTGCACTCAAGCCGGGCGCCCGTCCACTGGATGAAACCCCGGGCGGGATTCTCTGCCCTGCCGACGGCGCAGTCAGCCAGTTGGGTCCGATTGATCACGGGCGCATTTTCCAGGCCAAGGGCCACAGCTACAGCGCGCTGGAATTGCTGGGCGGCGACGCACGCCTGTCCGCACCGTTCATGGGCGGCGAGTTCGCCACCATTTATTTGTCGCCGAAGGATTACCATCGCGTTCACATGCCGCTGGCAGGCACCCTGCGGGAGATGGTCTACGTGCCGGGGCGTCTGTTCTCGGTCAACCAGACCACCGCAGAAAACGTCCCCGAGCTGTTCGCCCGCAATGAGCGCGTGGTCTGCCTGTTCGACACCGAGCGCGGTCCCATGGCCGTCGTGCTGGTGGGCGCGATGATCGTCGCCTCCATCGAAACGGTCTGGGCCGGCCTGGTTACCCCGCCGAAGCGGGAACTGAAGACCTTCCGTTATGACGAAGCCGCCCGCGCGCCCATTCATTTGGAAAAAGGCGCCGAGCTGGGCCGCTTCAAGCTGGGTTCTACCGCTATCGTGCTGTTTGGCCCAAACCAGGTGAAGTGGGCCGAAGAACTGGCGGCTGGCTCGCCGACTCGAATGGGGCAATTGCTCGCGATCCCTGCGCAGGCCTGAATCTTGCGTGACAAATCAGGTAACGGATTATTGGCGGGACTGCGAGGCAAGCGCAGATCCGCCGTGATCATACGAGCCGTTTGTGTCGGGCTCGATGCAATGTCACTTTGACATTAAGGGCTGTCGTCATGGCCTAATGCTGTTAGAGTCTTCCGTCTGTCTTGTAGGAAATTTCGCTTCCGATTGACGTAGACTTGCTCGTTTAGCTCGGCCACGTTTGACACATGTGGACCCTTTGTAGCCATCCAGGCCAGTAGTTGTTGGAGTTGCCTGTCACATGAGTAATTTGAGCCTCCCACTGTTGTTACGTGCCCCTGTGCCGACGCAGTCGAGCCTGTCGTTCTGTGACGCGACGCCGAAAGACCTGAAGCGCTGGATTTCTACCCTTCCCAAAGCCAACCTCGGCGAGATGGCCCGTCAGCTTTATCAGGGCCTGGGCGAGCTCAACCAGCTGCTCACGCCCAGTGAAAATCGCCTGCAACTGCTGGAACTGCTGCGCCCGGAAGTGTTTTTCGTGTGCAAGCACCTGGAGCGCCATTTCCTCAATCAGTCAGTCGTTCTAGAAGAACGCCCGCGCAAAGTTGCGAATCTCTGTCAGGCGTTGCAAAACCATCTGGCGATTGGCTACAAGCAGATCATTGCCAAGATTGCCCCCAAGCTGACGCGCGATCGCATCACGCTACTGACCACAGCCCTGCAACGCGCGCTGCACTGCCTCAACGGTCCGTTGATTCGCGCCAATCAGCTTTATTGCCCTGTGCAAGACGGCCTCTGGCTGGAGCTGCATCAGATCTATCAGATCGCGCGTCAGCACCAGCTGCACAACATTCCAGTGGCCGACAGCCAGGCGCACCACACCCGCACGCTGACGGTCGAACAGACATACGTGGTGGCGCTGCTGATGGGATGCTCGCGTTGCAATCAGATGCGTCAGCACAACATTGGCAAGCTCGCGGACGCGCTCGACGCCTGGAGCTCAATGGTCACGCTGCAGCAGCCGGTCGATGACGCCAGCCTGTATGCGGCAGCCCATGGCACCGACACGGCGCCCCGTTACGCCACGCTCTACACCGAAGAGCAACGCGGCAACCTACTGGGCATCAACCCTCGTCCACTCTCGGCCGCATTGCAGCGCTACATCGAGATGCCCGTCGAACAACGTTCGCAGTCATACCTTCATGTGCCGCCAGGGCTGTCGATCGATGTGCTGCAGCACTTGGCGGCGGCGTGGGGCGACGTTTCGGAACGCGCGTTTCAGCGCACGGCGGGTCAAGGCACCCTGACCGTTTGCGTCGGCATGAGCGCTCTTCATTATTTTGTCGGTGGCCAGAAATGCTTCAGCGACCTGCTGCTGATGCCTGCCGTCACGGTGAGCAAAGTCGCCGAGTACACGTTGCAGCCCCTTGAGGCCACCCGTCACGACCCATGGTCACAGGCGATGGACGTTCAACGCACGGGCTCATCGAACACGATGCTGCCCTTCGAAGAGATCGAATATCAGCGCGACGAATCCGAAGGCGGCGCCTCGGCGCTGGACGGTCAGAAAAGCTTCCCGACGTACGCGCTGAACATCGTCAACCACAGCCCCGGCGGTTATTGCCTGGCGTGGCCGAAGGACGTCCCGGACCAATTGCAGGCGGGCGAGATGATCGGCATCCAGGATCACGGGCATGGCTGGAGTATCGCAGTGGTGCGTTGGGTACGTCAGGTCCGCGGTGGGGGCACGCAGATGGGGGTCGAACTGATCGCACCCTTTGCCCAAGCCTGCGGCATGCAGTTGCTGCGGGCCGAACAGAGCAGCCAGTACCTCAGGGCACTGCTGCTGCCGGAAGTGCGTGCCATCGATGTTCCCGCGACTGTCATCGCCCCGCGTTTGCCGTTCGAGGAAGGCTCCAAGGTGATGATCAACAGCAGCGGCGATGAGCGTCGTGCGACCTTGAACAATCGCAAAGCCACGACGGGCAGCTACAACCAGTTCGAATACGAAGTGCTTGAAGGACCGAAGCAACCGGTGGCGGAGACAGGGCCGGAGCAGGAATTCGATTCGTTGTGGACGGTGTTGTAAGCCTAACCCTTTCGTTGTAGGAGTGAGCTTGCTCGCGATAGGCTATTTCAGTCACCTCATACGTTGCTGATACCACGCCTCGCGAGCAAGCTCACTCCTACAGAAAGTGTTTAATCCATAGGCAGCGATTTACAGGCCGCGCCCTTCCCGATCCCTGAACCCCAACAGGTACAACACGCCATCCAGCCCCAGCGTCGAAATCGCCTGTTTGGCAGACTGCTTCACCAGTGGCTTGGCACGGAACGCGACACCCAATCCGGCAATGGCCAGCATCGGCAGATCGTTCGCCCCATCACCGACCGCGATGGTCTGCTCCAGGCTCAGGCCCTCCTTGCTCGCCAGTTCACGCAGCAAGTCGGCTTTGCGCTGAGCATCGACGATAGGCTCCACGGCAACCCCGGTGCACTTGCCGTCCACCACTTCCAGCTCGTTGGCGAAGATGTAGTCGATGCCCAGTTTCGCCTGCAACTGACGGGCGAAATAGGTAAAGCCGCCCGACAGAATCGCCGTCTTGTAGCCCAGACGCTTGAGTTCGGCGAACAGGGTTTCGGCACCCTCGGTCAACCGTAGCGAGGCGCCGATTTCGTCCAGCACATTGATGTCCAGGCCTTTGAGCAGTGCCAGACGCTCCTTGAAACTGGCGCGGAAATCCAGCTCGCCGCGCATTGCACGCTCAGTGATTTCCGACACCCGATCACCCACACCGTGGGCTTTGGCCAGTTCATCGATGACTTCGGCTTCGATCAGTGTCGAGTCCATGTCAAACACGGCGAGGCGACGATTGCGGCGAAACAGCGAGTCTTGCTGGAAGGCGATGTCGACGTTCAACTCCTGCGCGACACGCAGAAATTCGGCACGCATCGCTTGAGCATCGGCAGGTTGACCGCGCACGGAAAACTCGATGCAGCCCTTGCCTTCGTTGCGCGGCGTATCCAGTGGCATGCGCCCGGACAGACGGTCGATACGATCGATGTTCAGGCCGTATCGGGCGGTGATCGAGCTTACGGTTTGCAATTGCTCGGCCGTGACCTTGCGGGTCAACAGGGTGACGATGTGCCGATCCTTGCCCTGATCGTCAACCCAATGCTGGTAGTCGTCTTCGCTGACATGGGTGAACAGCACTTGCAGGCCCAGCTCATCGACTTTCGTCTGCACCCGATCCAACACCTTCGACCCGCTTTCAGTTTCCGGAATCTGCACCAGAATGCCGAACGACAGCGTGTCGTGGATCACCGCCTGACCGATATCCAGAACATCGGCGCCACCCTGAGCCAGGACGCCAGTGATGGCCGCCGTCAGACCCGGACTGTCTTCGCCGGTGATGTTTATCAGGACAATTTCGCGCAAGGCGCACCCCCGCAGTGGAAAAAAACCGCATTCTACTCACTTTCAGTGACCGCCGGGCACAGTGAGCGCTTTGCCGTCACTGGGTCGCTCGCTATACTGCGCCCCAACTTCTCCAAGAGAGCCGTGCTCAGTGAACCGGCCCACGCCAGTAAAAACCGATAATTTCTTCTTGCTGATCTTCCGGGCATTGCGTCATCGACGCGTTCCGATTGCTTTGCGCATCGCCAGCCACAACGTGATCCTCGTCGCGCTGGCGCTGGTGATCTACGCCTGCGTGATGGGTTTGCAGTTCAAGCAGGCCATGCATGAGCAGGCGGACGCGCTAGGCCAGGCCCTGACCACGCAAACCGCGACCTCTGCCACGGAGCTGCTGGTGTCGAACGACATCCTCAGCCTCAACGTGCTGCTGGGCAATCTGGTGAAGAACCCGTTGGTGGCCCATGCGGCGATCTACAGCGTGGACAATCGCATCCTCGCCGAAGCCGGCCAGCGCCCGAAAAACGGGTTGCTGGGCGAAGCCGAAGGTCTCTATGAAATCAAAGTGACGTTCCAGGACGTAGTCGCGGGCACCCTGCGTATCAGTCTGGACATGTCGCAATTCCAGCAGCCGTTGCTCATCAGCCTGCAAAGCATGGGGATTCTGGCCGGTATTCTGTTGGCGCTGGCACTGGCCTTGAGCCTGCGCCTTGGGAGACACATTTCCACGCCGATGCTGCAATTGCGCATGTGGCTGCGTTACATCGACCCTTACACCCCGGCCACCGATCGGCAGGATGAAATCGGCGATCTGGCCCGCCAGCTCAAGGCGTCCTACGCGCCGCCCGAGCCTGAGCCGGAACCCATTCCCGAGCCCGAACCCATCGCTGAAGACGACGACAGTTCGCCTGAATTCGATGCCAGCGACCTGGGCGACCCTGAGTTCGATGACGCACCCAAGCCCCGCGCCACAGCCATTCCCGCGCGACGCATCATGGCCGAGGAAGATGAAGAGGACGAGGAAGACCCGTTCGCCGATCTTCGTGACACCACGCCGGTGGTGCAAAAGCCTGCGCCGCGTCCTGTGCTTCCGGTGGCACCTTCGCAACCGCAATACAGTGCAGTGCTGGCCGTTCAATTGGGCTCTCAGGAACAGTTGCGCCGCTTGCCACGCGCCCGTTTGACTGAGCTGCTGGAGCGCTATCGCGACTGCATCGATCAGGCCGCATCGCTTTATGACAGCGAACTGCACACCCTGAACGATGGCAGCTCGTTGATGGTGTTCAGCACCCAGGACAGCGGTGACGACTACCTGACCAATGCCATCTGCTGCGGCGAGCTGCTGCGCGCCTTGAGTCACGCCCTGCAGATCGAAGTCGCGGACAGCGGCATCACCCTGCAATTGCAACTGGGTTTGACCTTGGGCGAAGGCCTGCATGGCATGAACCAGATCGACCTGCTGTTGACCGAAACCGCACAAGACGCCCTGGCCTTGTCGCAGCACAGCCGCAATCTGCTGCTGGTGGAGCGCAAGATCAGCGAAGACCACACCATCCGCCAACGCGCACGTATCCGCCCGATCGCCAGCCCCGAAGGCGCAAGTTGCGTCGAGCGCCTGATGGAACCGTATCCATCGATGCTGGAGCGCCAACTGGCGCGCATGCATGAGGCGCGTAAGGCCTGATTTGAGCGGTGCAGCTGTGGGAGCCGGCTCCCACGGTGCGACGTCGGTTGCAGATTTCATGTCATGCGCATGACTCCCTCGGTACGATGCTGGTCGCAGATTTCATGTCAAGCGCATGGCTCTTGTGGGAGCCGCCTTGGTGGCGAAGGCGGTTTGTCAGGGGACACGTCAGCGTCTGCCACACCGCATTCGCCAGCAAGCCGGCTCACTCCGGCTTCAGCCAGAGTCAAAAGCACACGCGCTCTCCACAGAAGCACCCACAAAAAAGCCCGCATCGCTGCGGGCTTTTTATTTAACGCTGACTTAGAATCGGTAAATTTCCAGATCCGTACGAATCGGCGATGCCATCGGGATCTTGGGCTTGTCCTGATCGACACGTGTCTTGGCGGGTTGAGCGGCTTTTTTAGGCTCTTCGGCGACCAGCGGCTGACTGGCTACCGGCTTGACCGCCACGCTCAACTGTTCAGCCAAACGCTGCAACAGCACGCCCTGGGCCTTGACCTGAGCGGCAGAGGTGCCGGCGTGGGGCTCCTCCAAATGAACCAGCTTACTGTCACGCACAGTGCCGCGACGGTCTAGCAAACGCCACTGCGCATCGAGCACCGCCGGCTGATTCACACCGGAATCCAGGCGAGTGATCGACAACACGACCTGCACGTCCGGCGTGAAATTCGCCACGGCAGGCGCCATGACCACGCGTTGGCTGTCCAGCTTCCACGCCAGTTGGCGCAACAGCAGTTGATCAATGTCAGAAGACAGGCTGCCTGCCCATCGCCCATCAGCCGAGGCCGTCAGACTGCCATCGGCTTGACGTTGCAGTAATGTTTCCCGTTGCAGGTAATCAGCAACGGAAACCGGACCGAGCAAAACAGCGACGCCGGCGCTTTGTTTAGGTTGCCCGGGATCGCCACTGTCCAACTGATAGAGCGATTGAGGCTGATGAACGCTGCACCCGGCCAAACCCAGAACGCCGGTCAACAACAGAACAAAAGGAACGCGTAGAAAATTCATCATTCCGTCCAAGTGGCCCCCGTACGGCGGCCACGGTGTAAATACTCAAGAAAACATGAAGGCACTCAGCCACGCCCGCACCTCAAGACGACATATCATCCGTGAATATGCGCGATGACTCCAGCGATTCTGCGTCGATCTTCGTGACGAAACGAAGATCGACCGCCTGAATCACCCATTTAAGTAGCGCTTTCCACCAACAACGCATCTACCCGCTGGAAACCCCGTGGCAGCTTGTTGCCACGTCGACCGCGCTCACCTTTGTAATGTTCAAGGTCATCCGGCTTCAACGAGAGCGTACGCTTGCCCGCCTGCAACACCAAGGTGCCCCCCTCGGGAATCACTGCCAAGTCCGTCACATATTCCTCACGACTGGCCACGCGCTCGCCTGGGATCCCGATGATCTTGTTGCCTTTGCCTTTACCTAACTGCGGCAGGTCGCTGATTTTGAATACCAGAAGGCGACCTTCCGTCGTGACGGCAGCCAGCCAGTTTTGCTCACGGTCCGGCACTGGACGGGGCAGGATGACCTTCGCGCCCGATGGCAAGCTCAACAGCGCCTTGCCTGCCTTGTTCTTCGCTTGCAGGTCTTCGCCCTTGACCACAAAACCGTATCCAGCATCGGATGCGATGACGTACAACGCTTCGTCGTCGGGCAAGAGCACGCACTCGAAGGTGGCCGCTGGCGGCGGCGTCAGACGGCCCGTCAACGGATCGCCCTGCCCCCGCGCCGACGGCAAGGTATGCGCCGCCAGCGAATAGCTGCGGCCGGTGGAGTCGATGAACACGGCAAATTGATTCGAGCGCCCGGCTGCCGCGGCCTTGAAACCATCGCCAGCCTTGTAGGAAAGTCCGGTCGCGTCGATGTCGTGGCCCTTGGCGCAGCGCACCCAGCCTTTTTCCGACAGCACGACGGTCACGGGTTCGGTCGGCATCAATTCGTTTTCGGACAATGCCTTGGCTTCAGCACGCTCGACGATGGGCGAGCGACGGTCATCGCCATAGGTTTGTGCGTCGGCAATCAGTTCGCTACGGACCAGCTTGCGCAGCTTGGTTTCGCTGCCCAGCAGGGCCTGAAGCTTGGCCTGTTCCTTGAGCAACTCGTCTTGCTCGCCGCGCAGCTTCATCTCTTCCAGACGTGCCAACTGACGCAAGCGGGTGTCGAGAATGTAATCGGCCTGAATTTCCGACAGATCGAAACGGGCGATCAATTCGGCTTTCGGGTGCTCGGCGGTACGGATGATGTGGATCACTTCATCCAGATTGAGGTAGGCGGTGAGCAAACCTTCCAACAGGTGCAGACGCTTCTCGACCTTGTCCAGACGGAACTGCAGGCGGCGCCGCACGGTGGTGAGGCGGAATTGCAGCCACTCGGACAGCAGCGTCTTGAGGTTTTTCAGCTGCGGCTTGCCGTCGAGGCCGATGATGTTGATGTTCACCCGGTAGCTGGATTCCAGCTCGGTAGTGGCGAACAGATGCTGCATCAGCTCTTCGGGATCGACGCGGTTGGAACGCGGGATGATCACGATGCGGCAAGGGTGTTCATGGTCCGACTCGTCGCGCAGGTCGGCGACCATCGGCAGTTTCTTGGCCTGCATTTGCGCGGCGATTTGCTCCAGCACCTTCGCCCCGGAGACCTGATGCGGCAGCGCGGTAACGACGATGTCGCCCTCTTCGACACGATACACCGCACGCATGCGCACCGAACCACGGCCGGTTTCGTAGATTTTCAACAGGTCGGCGCGCGGGGTGATGATTTCCGCTTCGGTCGGGTAATCCGGGCCCTGTACGTGTTCGCACAGCTGCTCGATGGTGGCCTTGGGCTCGTCGAGCAAACGGACGCAGGCCGACGCGACTTCACGGAGATTATGCGGCGGTACGTCGGTGGCCATGCCCACGGCGATGCCGGTGGTGCCGTTGAGCAGGATGTTCGGCAAACGCGCGGGCAATACCGCCGGCTCGTCCAGGGTGCCGTCGAAGTTCGGCACCCAGTCCGCCGTGCCCTGGCCCAATTCGGTGAGCAGCACTTCGGAATAGCGGGACAAACGCGCTTCGGTGTAACGCATGGCCGCGAACGACTTGGGATCATCCGGCGCACCCCAGTTGCCCTGGCCGTCCACCAGCGTGTAGCGGTAGCTGAAGGATTGCGCCATCAGCACCATGGCTTCGTAACAGGCCGAATCGCCGTGGGGATGGAACTTACCCAACACGTCGCCGACGGTACGCGCCGACTTCTTGTGCTTGGCGTCGGCATCCAGGCCCAACTCGCTCATGGCATAGACAATCCGCCGCTGTACAGGCTTCAGGCCGTCGCCGATGTGCGGCAGGGCGCGGTCCATGATCACGTACATGGAGTAGTTGAGATAGGCCTGTTCGGTGAAGTCAGCCAGCGACCGGCGTTCTACACCGTCCAGGCTGAGGTCAAGGGAGTCGCTCATGCGGGCCTCATCATTTTGTCGTCTGGCGCAGTAGCAAGGTGCCGCCGCGCTGTGTGAATTCGAGTTGTTTGGTGGCGCTCATACCCAGCAGCACCTGATCGCCGTCCAGACCGGGCACCACGAGGGCGCGCACATCGGTCAGGACGATATCGCCGATCTGCAGCCGACCCAGCGTGGTCCGGAAGGCGTCGGTGCGGCCATTGGCCGTGCTGACGTCCACTCTGGCGCCGCGCTCGAGACGCAGCGTGTCCGCGACGCCTTCGGGAATCGCGACATGGGTCGCGCCCGTGTCGAGCATGAATTCGACAGGGCGAGCGTTGATCTGCCCTGTCATGACGAAATGCCCCTGACGATTGCTCGCCAGCTGCACTTCGACGTAGCCATCTCCGTGTGCGGAGGTGACCTGGGTGTTCGGGTTTTCCTGACGCTGTTCCCATGCCCCGAAAAACCGTGTCGCGAGAAATAGCGCCGCCGCCCAGACAACGATCAACATCAGGCGCCCGGCGCGTTTGCCGGGAGGGACCTGAGTCAAGGTTTGCCGCTCCAGCCACCCTCCGGCGCCGCAAACCGCCAAACGATTGGCCGTTTTTCGCCGTCGGCGCGGGCGCCAAAGTTGTTGTCGATGCCCACCCAGGCACCGGTGTCATCAACGATCAACGCTTCGGTCAAGCCGTATTTCTGCTGGTAGAGCCGATTAGGCTGCAACGCCTCTTTAGCGAACGACCAACAAGTCTCCAGCTGCCCGGTCTCAAGCGTGCGACGGCAAATGCGATAGGCAGCGCGTTCGAGGGTGTAGAGCTTGCCTTTGTACAGCGAGATGTCTGCAAAGTCTTTGGCGACGGACTTGCCGCCCAGTTGCGGCGGCAAGGTGTCATTGCCAGACTCCACGCGCAGGATGCAGCTGGCACCACACGCCCAGCCGTCTTTGCCAAGCTTCGCGGTCAACAACCCGCGTTTTTCCCGCTCGGCGGCGAGCCAGATCTGATCCCCGGCAGGGTTGATGGCGATGCCTTCGAAGATGGCGTTGAAGTGCTGCAGCATGCCAGCCGCCTGCGCTTCGACAACCAGCTTCCTCGGTAACGGCAGCCAGCTCGGTGCGCCTTCGACGGGCACCTTGAGTACAGTGGCGAACCCTTCGCTGACCAGATAGCGATTGCCCGCGGCGTCGCAGCTCACGCCTTCGAAATCCAGGTCGCCACCCCGAATCAGCGACGCGGCCCTGGCCATGTTGCGCAGTGTCCCCGACAAACCGCTGTCAGGGATGGGTGGAATCTCAAGCTTGAGCGCAACGGCTTTCCAGACCGTCGCGGAGGTATCCAGGCTGTACAGAATGGCGTCGTCTCGGTCGGACACCGTCCACAACACGCCCTTGCACGACGCCAGGCCAGAAAGATTGCCGCCGATCATGTCGTCCACGGCATGTTCGGACACCAGCCTGAGTTCGGGCAGCGGCTTTTGTGCCACCGACTGCGCGGCAAAAACAGGCATGGCGGTTAGCATCAGGGCTGCCAGCCATCCTCGGCTCAAACCAGCACCTCGGCCAGGTTGCCCTTGGATTCAAGCCAGGTCTTACGGTCACCCGCGCGCTTCTTGGCCAGCAGCATGTCCATGATTTCGGACGTGGCCTCAAAGTCGTCCAGCGTCAGTTGCACCAGACGACGGGTATTCGGGTCCATGGTAGTCTCACGCAACTGCGGCGGGTTCATTTCACCCAGGCCTTTGAAGCGCGTGACCTGCGGTTTGCCACGTTTCTTCTCGGCCACCAGCCGGTCGAGGATGCCGTCGCGCTCGGCTTCGTCTAGCGCGTAGTAAATGTCTTTGCCCAGGTCGATGCGATAAAGCGGCGGCATGGCGACATACACGTGGCCAGCGTCCACCAGCGGGCGGAAATGCTGGACGAACAACGCGCAGAGCAGCGTCGCGATGTGTAGGCCGTCGGAGTCGGCGTCGGCGAGGATGCAAATCTTGCCGTACCGCAGCTGGCTCATGTCCGCAGCGCCCGGATCGACGCCGATGGCGACGGCGATGTTGTGCACTTCCTGGCTGGCAAGCACTTCGCCGCCGTCGACTTCCCATGTGTTCAGGATCTTCCCGCGCAGCGGCAGGATGGCCTGGAATTCCTTGTCCCGCGCCTGTTTGGCCGAGCCACCGGCGGAATCACCTTCGACCAGGAACAACTCGGCGCGCATTGGGTCCTGACCCGCGCAATCCGCCAGTTTGCCCGGCAGTGCCGGCCCCTGAGTGATGCGCTTGCGCTCGACCTTCTTGCTCGCTTTCAGGCGACGGCCAGCGTTGCTGATAGCCAGCTCAGCGAGTTGCATGCCCATTTCAGGGTGCGCATTGAGCCAGAGACTGAATGCATCCTTGACCACACCGGACACAAACGCTGCCGCTTCACGGGACGACAGCCGCTCCTTGGTCTGGCCGGAGAATTGCGGCTCCTGCATCTTCATCGAGAGCACGAACGCAATACGCTCCCAGACGTCCTCCGGCGCCAGCTTCACCCCCCGCGGTAGCAGGTTGCGGAACTCGCAAAATTCACGCATTGCGTCGAGCAGCCCCTGACGCAAGCCGTTGACGTGGGTGCCGCCCTGAGCGGTAGGAATCAGGTTGACGTAGCTTTCCTGAACGCTGTCGCCACCTTCCGGCAGCCACAGCAGCGCCCAGTCCACAGCCTCTTTATTACCGGCGAACGCGCCGCAGAACGGCTCTTCCGGGAGACGCAGGAAGTCGGTGACCGAGTCTTGCAGATAGGAGCGCAGCCCGTCCTCGTAATGCCACTCGACCTTCTCACCGGTGCTTTTGTCTTCGAAGCTGACCAGCAGCCCGGGGCACAACACGGCCTTCGCCTTGAGAACGTGCTTGAGCCGGCTGACGGAGAATTTGGGGCTGTCGAAATATTTGGGGTCCGGCGCGAAGTACACGCTGGTGCCGGTGTTGCGCTTGCCGACGGTGCCGACCACGGCCAGTTCGGTGGCCTTGAAGCCGTCGGCGAAGGTCATTTCGTATTCGTTGCCGTCGCGCTTGACCCGCACCCGCACCTGAGTGGAAAGCGCATTGACTACGGAAATCCCCACCCCGTGGAGACCGCCCGAGAACTGGTAGTTCTTATTGGAGAACTTGCCGCCCGCATGGAGTTTGGTGAGGATCAGTTCGACGCCTGAGACACCCTCTTCGGGGTGTATGTCCACTGGCATGCCGCGACCGTCGTCGGCCACTTCCAGGGAATTGTCGGCGTGAAGAATCACTTGTACCGATTTGGCGTGCCCGGCCAGTGCTTCGTCGACGCTGTTGTCGATGACTTCCTGGGCGAGGTGGTTCGGCCGCGTGGTATCGGTGTACATGCCCGGCCGCTTGCGAACCGGGTCGAGGCCCGAGAGGACTTCGATGGCGTCTGCGTTATAAGAGCTAGCGCTGGGATTGGCCATGGGGTCTCGTCATCAAGTCGTTCATGAAATGTCGGATGGACACTGTTCTACAGGTTTGTTGCAGCTGACGCTTCGATTCTGCCGTTTCATTCAAGCGTCGACGGATCGATCGCCCGCGACAGCTCCGGGGCGAATCCGGCAATGCTGAGCAAAGTCGGCATTTTTTCCGCGAACCCCTGGAAGCTGTGATCGCCACCCGCTTCGATGCGCAAGGCACAGGCTCGGTAAAAAGTCTGCGCACGCTTGTAATCCAGCGTTTCATCACCGGTTTGCAGCCATACCTGAATACGCTGCGGGTCTTGTGGCGCGGGCACTTCGAGTTCGGCCAGCGCGTCGACATGGTCGTGCGTCAGCTCCCAGCTTTCGCCGGTATAAAGATTCGTTTGAGTGCCAAGAAAACCATCGAACAGCTGGTGCGGATTCACCGCCGGGTTGATCAACACGGCCTTGAGGCCATGGCGCTCAGCCAGGTGAGTCGCATAGTAGCCGCCGAGGGAGCTGCCGACCAGCAACGGCCGACCGCCCAGTTCATCGATGGCGGATTCAAGCTGTGCAATGGCCTGACGCGGATGATGGTGCAATTCCGGCACTCGTAGCTGCTCGATCAAACCAAGACGGGTCATTAATCCCGCCAACTGTGTGGCCTTCTTCGACATCGCCGAGCTGTTGAGGCCATGTATATAAAGCAGTGTCGAACGATCGTGATTCACGCCATGGCCTCCAGAAGCTGCGAGTCGGGTGAAAGCCGATATTCTGGCTCTCACAGGGCAAAGCCACGCAGTTTACAGGGACAACGGCGTGAAGACTCGCTCGAAGATGATTTACCGCGAATTCAGGACGTTTCCTTCAATAACCCGCGCCACTGAGGTCCACTTCGAAAAGACTCGGATCAATGCGTGACACCCCCGTTTCAATGTGGCCATCCTCCAGTAGACGCAGCCAGCGATAGCCGGGGGGCAGTGAATCGAGACCGAAATCTTCGCTGTTGGGCGCGAACTGGATGCAGGTTGAAGGCGAGGCCATCAGACGCAAACCCGCGCGCTGCTGATCAAATTCCTGATGCACATGCCCCCACAGCAGCGCTCGGGTCTGCGGGAAACGCTCCAACATGGCAAACAGCGCATCGGGGTTGCGCAGGCCGATCGGCTCCATCCACGCCGCACCGATTGGTACTGGATGGTGATGCAAGCAAATCAAATGGTGGCGCTCCGGGGCCTCGCTTAACGCCTGCGCGAGTAATTGCAGCTGTTTGTCTTCCAGATAACCAGGAACAGAGCCAGATACAGCGGAGTCGAGCATCGTGATCCGCCAGTTACCGATGTCGACAATCGGGTCCAGGAATTCGCTGCCTTGGGCGCCGACCGCCATCTCACGAAGTTCATCGTGATTGCCGGGGATCCAGCGCTTCGGCGCATCCAGCCGGCCGCTTTCGGCGCGAAACGCCTGATAAGACTCGACTGAGCCGTCCTGCGACAGGTCGCCGGTGGCCAACACCAGATCAATATCAGGTTGCTCGGCGAGCACCAGATTGATCACAGCCTTGAGGCTGTCGCGGGTTTGCATGCCCAACAGCTTGCCGTCCGCTTCAGCAAACAGGTGGCTGTCGGACAGTTGAACCACCAACACGGAGGGCGGATTTGAAGGTGCGCTCGGCAATGGCCATCTCCTTGAGCAGGTATGGCCGGATTATGGTGTCTGATTGTTACGACGGCAAACGCAGAACGGCGTGGCAGTTCTCATTTGCGCAACAGACCGCAGTGAAGCAGCAGCCCCCCTATAGGCTCGCCGGTACACCTGGACTCAGCGAACCGCCTCAAACTCATGCCCACACGCCAGGCAATGGCTCAGCCACTCCCCCAGAAAAAGATTCAGCTGAGCCTTTTCGTCCGGTTGGTGCATATCGGCATTGGGGTAGGGGTAGATGCCCTGGAAACGACGTGCATGTTCGGCGCCGATCACTTCGGCCATGCGCGCATCATGGTAGACCTGCACCTCCAGCACCGGGACCGGCAGCCAAGGCAGGCTGTGCTCCTGACGCACTTGCAACGTCGTGGTGTACGGGCAGTCGAGAATCACCTCGACCGCCAGCACGCCGAGCATTTGATCGCCTTGGGTGACGGCCACTCGGCGGGAACGTTGGCCACTGCCGTTACGCATGTCCGGCAGCAAACGCATCAAGCGCGCGTAGTTCGCCTCACAGGCTGCTTGCAGCCCGGCGAGGTCGACACGGTAGCGCTCGCGCAGAAGATTCACGACCACAGCCCCCTTATCTCGGCGCGATTCAGCGCCAGCCACTGTATTGCGATGATAGTTGCCGCATTGACGATGCGTCCCTCTTTTACGGCTTGCATCGCGTCATCGAACGACCAGACAGACACACGGATGTCCTCGGCCTCTTCTTCCAACCCGTGCACCCCACCGGCCCCCTCGCTTTCGCATTTGCCCAGGTACAGATGAACGAATTCATTGCTGCCACCGGGCGACGGAAAGTATTTGGTAATCGGCCACAACGCACTGAAGACGAGCCCAGCTTCCTCCTCTCCTTCGCGGTGAGCAACCTCTTCGGGCTGCTCTTGTTTGTCGATCAGCCCGGCGACCATTTCGGTCAGCCAGGGATTGGGATGCTTGCCGATCACGCCCACCCGGAACTGTTCGAGCAAAACCACTTCGTCGCGCTTGGCGTCGTAGGGCAGTACGCACACGGCATCGTGACGCACGAACAGCTCGCGCTTGATTTCGGGGCTCATACCGCCATCGAACAGTTCATGGCGCAGGTGTAGACGGTCCAGCTGATAGAACCCTTTGAAGCAGGTTTCGCGGTGGACGATCTCGTGCTTCGTGGGTGTCGATTTAGCGGTATCGGTCATAGGGTTCTCACTGCAAAGCACTTGTGACGTCGCGCCATCCTAACGCGCTGCCCCGCGGGATGCAGCCCCCACGCCGGGCAAATCCGGCACTCAAGCTGGACGAAGACGAGGAATGGCACTCTAATCCGCCCAATGGCGAACTGATTGCGCCGAACGGAGTCGAAGCCTGTTGCCGTTACCCCTCTGTGATGGCCCTTTATGGCCCTTATCTGCCAACGTCAAGGATCACCATGTCGTTTTTGAAGATCGTTTCAATGGCCTGCCTGGCCCTGATACTCGGCGCCTGCCAAAGCTTTTTCGAACCTAATCTGCGCAAGCCGCTGACCGTTCAGCGCGACGCCTCCGAGCTGCTCAAACCCGGCTGCACCACCAACGACTGCCCGCTGGTGAACGTCGACACCGTCCATTTCCCTGATGAGCCGAAGCTGGACGGCATCGTGCAGCGCACCCTGCTGCAACTGACGCGCAGCGATACCGACGGCCCTGTGCCCCCAACGATCAAAGCCTACCAAGACCAATTCCTGGCCCGAGCGCCGGCGCGCAACGCCAGTTATTTGCAGGCGAAAGTACGCGAGCAGCATGACGGTCTCGTGGTCGTCGAACTGTCGAGCTACCTGGACACGGGCGGCGCCCATGGCGACCCGGGCCGCGCGTTCATCAACTATTCCCGTCAGCAGCAACGCGTGCTGACCCTCGCCGATATGCTGGTGCCGGGTCAGGAAGCGGCGTTTTGGGCAAAAGCGGAAATGGCACATCAGGCCTGGCAGGTCAGCACCAAGCTCGACAAGGACGCCGATTTCCAGAAGACCTGGCCGTTCAAGCGCACGTCCAACATCGCCCTGACCTACGGCGCGGTGATTCTGAAATACCCGGTCACCACCATTGCGCCCTACGCCATGGGCCACATCGAGCTGAAGATTCCTTATCCACAGCTTAACGGGATCATCAAGCCTGAGCTGTTTCCTGGCCGCAGTTGATCGTCTGACCCGAGCCGGTTGCTGAGCGCGCGCCGGCTTGCCTCGTAATAGCCCCCGCTCAAATATTCCCCTCTTCTACATTTAGCTCCTACATACAATTTCGTACATACCCTCAAACTTCAAACACTCTCACCCTCAAACATCCACCTTATTAAACTCCTTGTTTATTGACGCCTTAGTGGCTTAATTATTAATTTTCGCCCTGATTTTTTCAGAATCACCAAGGAGACAGGACTTAGTCAATGCCAAACTGGAACGCTGTAAATACAGGTATCTATGGAAGAGTACTACGAATATTTCCTTGAAAAACTGGGCCCTGCGCTGGAGAGAAGAGAGGTACCTCTATCAACAGTGGAAAAATACGCTGAGAAACTCCCTCACCGACTCCTGCAGCAGTGGCGGGAGCACGGATGGAGTGGCTATGCCGAGGGACTTTTCTGGACCGTCAATCCTGCGGAGTATCAGGAGGTGATCCGCTCATGGCTGGATGATTCAGGAATCCCCGATTCCGGCTTTTATCACACCATCGCCAGAAGTGCTTTCGGCGACCTTTATCTTTGGCATGAGAAAACAGGGAATTGGCTGGACGTAACGGCCCCTTACGCACGCTTTCATAAAACTCAAGAGGTCGTGCGAAGCGATGAATTCGACGACGAAATCGCGCTATTTTTTGCAAGTCGAAATCGGGAGTCTAATGATCTTGACGACCTCTTCCAACAAGCTCTCAAAAAACTCGGCCCGCTACAACCCGATGAAATGTACGGCTTCGTACCTGCCCTGGCACTCGGCGGCCCGGCGGATCTGAAGCATCTGCAGAAGGTCAAAACCATTGAGCACCTCACTTTTCTGTCCCAGCTCACGCCGCTGACGGATTGGGGATTCCCGGACCTTGGCTCGCTTTGATCTGCGCATCGATCTGAAGATTCCTTATCCGCAGATCGACGGGATCATCAAGGCTGAGCCGTTTCCTGGCCGCAGCTGATACCCCCACTCGTCGACCAAGCCCCTTTCGACCAAAGCGCTGCAAGGGGCTTTCTTTTTCCGCGATATAAATTCGACCACCAGACGCAATAATAAAAGAAACTTCCTACATATAAATAATATAGCTCCGACATAATAAAGTTCTAAATAGCGAACAACCCCACAATGCACCATTTATTAAACGCTTTGTATATTGAGCCGTTGATAAACCGCCGTTAATTTCCCCTGAAAGTTTTACACCACTGTCAGGGAGACGGGGATGCTTCAAGGGATTGTCCTGCCCTCTTGGTTTGAAATCGAGGAGCGGCTCGTTCGCGAAATCAGAAGTACAGGCCTGGGCGAGTTTCGTAGTTACTTCAATGAACATCTGCCGTCGATCAGTACAGTGATACGTCGTGTGGATCATATTCGTACAGCGTTCTACCGCGCTGAGATCGAAGCCGCCCATTTATTGAAGCAGCGTTTCGCTGACATTGATATCAGAGAGGTCGTGCAGGAACTGTTGGGCGTCGTTGGCCAGATGGCGTTGATCGTGGCTGGCAGCGTACTGACTGGAGGCGTCATCGGCGCCAGTGCAGGCGCCTTGGCAGGCGGTGTCGGCATTGTGCCGGGCGCTTTTACCGGCATGGCAGCGGGACTGCAAGCCAGCAGCTGGATATTGACCGTACTGGGCCTGGCGTCGATTGCCGACTACTTCGTCGATGGGTTGCCCGCGATCCTCGAACACTATTTCACTGGCATCCAAGTGGTGTGGAACGGCACACAGGGCGACGACGGCCTGAATCCCTTCGGCGCAAACGAACTGCTGGTGGTCGAAAGTGCGTCCCATCACTTCGCCCGGGGTCACGTCGAAGTCGTGGTGCTGCTGCTCAGCGCCATCGTCGACTACCTGACCCGAGGCCGCGGAAGCATCGGCAAACTTGCCAGCGAAATGCGCGCCAGTAGCAAAGGCCAGCGTCTGGCGCAATGGATGATCAAGCATGAAGATACGCTGAAAAGGCATCCGGACCTTAAACGCCCGACTCAACCTAGCGGCTCCCACGCCCCCAAGGATTCGCCACCCGCACACCCGAAGAGCGAACAGATCGCACACAAAAAACCGATGGGCATGCCGGAGCATAAAGTGCCATGCTTCAGCGCAGATAATCTGCACTACAGCAAAATCCCGGAGTTCGACCGGCAATTGGGCGGACAGGAACGCGGGTTGAACGACCTGACAGTGGATGAGTATTTGCGAGGGCGGGAGGCGTTTAAGGCTGGCGATGTGGTTAGGGATCCGAAGGTGGCTAAGAGTGCACGTAACCTAACGCTCATTAAGTTCAAAAACGATTATTTTGCAGATTTTCTTGCAAAAAATCACCCTCCCAATGAGGCGGAAAGAATGGCCAGCGACAAAGCGGTTAGAAAAATGTCCACTTTGGCGGCTTTGCATAATCCCGACCTGATCGCGGGGGGCAAAGATTTCATTGGCGACTTTGGCGATAAGAAGATCAATGCCAGCATTGGTCCACAATGGCGAAGTCGGATAGGTGGACTCGACATCGCTGTGAAAGCCATACCCGAAAGCGCAAGAAAAAATACCCTGCTATCCGTAAAACTCATTCGCTGCGGAAAAATTTAAATGGATGACTTCTTCAAGATTTTCCTGACGAAATTTGGACCACCTTTTCATCGTGACGAAGCACCCGCATCGAGCATTGCCCGCTATCGAGAAAAGCTTCCCAATCAACTGTTGGTTTATTGGGAAGAATATGGATGGGGAGGTTATGCTGATGGCTTGTTCTGGATCGTCAACCCTCAGGATTACGAGCCAATCGTTAAGGAATGGGTTGACCAAAATCCCGCTATCGCCAAGGACACATACCATGTAATTGCAAGGAACGCATTCGGCGGGTTGCACCTATGGGGAGAAAGAACCGAACGTATTCTAACCATTGACGCTTGTTGGGCGCTTTTCTCCTACATGACCTCAGGCCTATCGAAAGACATGTGCATCCGCTCTTTTTTTGCAATCCTGGACGTTGATCATTGTGATCCTCAAGAACTTTTCCAGTGCGCTATGGATCGCTTGGGGCGGTTGAGAAACGACGAAATGTATGCATTCGTTCCCGCATTGGCACTGGGCGGTGTAGCTCAAGCCAAGTCACTGGACAAAGTGACGACAGTTGAACATCTTTTGTTTCTTTCACAGCTGGAGCCGCTACGGCAGATCGCGTCAATGGACGTTTAACTAACAGCCGACCAGAGTCGCACTGCCAGCGACTCCGGCGATCTAGACTAGTATCTGCGCGGGCGAAGGGCGTATACGGCGGGGAGTAAGGTGAGAGATCCGAAAGTCGCAAAAGATGCACGTAAGGATTTTTCGAACGAGCTCACGGATAGAATTACGGGCGAACTGATGATGAAGGGTAGTTTACCGACTCAAGCCAAAATCGAAGCCAGACGTCTAGCCAAAGAAAAAATGGCCACACTGGCCGCACTTCACAATCACGATCTGTTTGCAGGTGGAAAAGACGTAATTTCAGGCTTTGGGGATCGGAGAGTCAACTGAAGCATAGGCGCTCAATGGCCGAACCGAATAAGTGCTTTGGACGACGCTGCAAAAAATACCGACGTGTCAACCCGAGCCAGCACACAATTAAATGCAAGACTGGAGAGATGTCGATGAGTGATCAGACGGAAGATTACTATGAGTGTTTTTTTGAGGATATGGGCGCGCTGTATTGCCGGAGAGAGGTTCCCAAATCCTCGATTGAAAAATATAAGAATACGTTCCCACCTCTGTTGCTTTCACATTGGGAAAACTATGGCTGGACAGGTTATGGGGATGGGATTTTCTGGACAGTAGATCCCAGCGAGTTTTCCCCGTTTATCCAGGCATGGGCGATGGATTCGGGTATCGAGCATGCCACTTCATTTCATGTCATCGCCAGAAGCGCATTTGGAAATTTGTACCTCTGGCAAGAAAGCACCGGAAATCGTTTAAGCATAAACTCTAAATATGCGCGATACACTCTAGGCGCAGAGAATCAAATGCCCGCCGATAAACTGGACATAAGCGTTCAGTCATTTTTCATATCAAAGAGTCGTGAGGGCTCCGATTTTGACGATATGTTCAACAGCGCACTTAAAACACTAGGTCCTCTACAACCCGATGAAATGTACGGCTTCGTACCTGCCCTGGCACTCGGCGGCCCGGCGGATCTGAAGCATCTGCAGAAGGTCAAAACCATTGAGCACCTCACTTTTCTGTCCCAGCTCACGCCGCTGACGGATTGGGGATTCCCGGACCTTGGCTCGCTTTGATCTGCGCATCGATCTGAAGATTCCTTATCCGCAGCTTAACGGGATCATCAAGCCTGAGCTGTTTCTTGGCCGCAGCTGACATCCCCACTCGTCGACCAAGCCCCTTTCGGCAAAACCGCTGCAAGGGGCTTTCTTTTTCCGCGATATAAATTCGATCACCAGACGCAACAATTGAAGAAACTTCCTACATATAGGCAATTAGATGGACAGGAGAAAGGGCTCAACAATCTCACGGTGGATGAATATCTGCGGGGGGCGGGAGGCGTTCAAGACTGGGGATAAGGTGAGGGATCCAAATGTAGCGAGAATCGCACAAAAAAAATGAAGAGTCAGATGGAAAACAATATATATGACGAATTAATCTTGAGCGGCACACCTCCGTCAAAAGCCAAAGCACTAGCTGCAAGAATAGCTTTCGAAAAAATGAGTACACTTGTCGCTCTGCATAATCCTGACCTTGTAGCGGGAGGAAGGAACTCTATAGGTGATTTTAGAGGCAGAAGCGTGAATGCAAGCATAGGATCACAGTAGAAAAACCGGATATCTTCACTGGATGCAGCTGCAAACGAGGTTCACCCTCGCCAACGCCGCAGCACTAAATTGAACGCTTCATTTGAACGTTGCAAATGAGGAGTAGACCGTGGACGAACACTACAAAACTTTCACTGAAGAATTTGGGCCGGGATTCGCCCGTAGGGAGGTTCCGGACTCTACTCTTATACGCTATGCAAGTAGACTTCCCAACCAGCTTCTGAAGTATTGGGAAAAGTACGGATGGTGTGGGTATGCGGATGGAGTATTTTGGACCGTCAACCCTCAAGAATATGATGAGATTATCAATGCTTGGGTTACTGCCATCCCCGTACTTGCGAATGATCGACTCCATGTGATCGCTCGCAGCGCGTTCGGGGACCTTTACATATGGGGTGAAGAGAAAGGGCACTGCCTAACTGTATCCAGCCTTACCTCTCGCTATTCGCTGCGCACTTCCAAACTGACTGGGGAGCATTCAAACATCGGAGTACAATCTTTCTTTTCCTTTATGCAGAAGGACCATAACGACTTCTGCGAAAGCTTCGGGTCGCTTCTGGCGAAACTCGGTCGGTTGGAAGCCGATGAGATGTATGGACTCATTCCAGCCTTAGCGCTAGGCGGAAGTGTAGATCTAAAAAACTTTGAAAAAATCAAAACAATTGAACACCTCACCTTCCTCTCTCAGCTATCACCTTTGAGAGACTGGGGCTTTCCAGATCTAGATTCGCTTTGACCGTATGTCGCCTCTACGGGGCGAGAGGCGACACTGTTCTTCTCTTCAATCAACTATGCGGTAGCCGCGCAATGCTTTAGCTAGGCGAAATAGCTGGCTGCGGGTGGCCTTGGATATGCGACAACACCCACTGCAGCACACCTGCAACCACCAGCGCCGGCAACGTCGCACCGAAATTCGGATAAAGATTCGCCAACAGATGGTAGGTCGCAATCCCCCCCAGCCAGGCCAGCAACGTCATCCAGCGCAATCCTGTTGTCGCAACGCCATGGCTGCGACGACGCAGGATGAAGTGGTCCATCAGTACCACGCCGAACAGCGGCGCGAACACGGAGCCGATCAGCAGCAGGAAATTCTGGTATTGCGCCAATGGCGCGAAGCAGGCGATCAACGTGCAGATCACACCGATGGCCAGCGCCAGATGCTCGACTTTGGCTTTCAATAGAATCCCGCTTGAAACAGCGGCCGAGTGAATGTCCGCGAAGGCGTTTTCCGACTCATCAAGCAGGATCAGCAGCAACGGAATGCCCATCCCCGCTCCGGCCAGCGCCAGCAGCAACGCGTTGGCTTCCCCGCTCGGTGCGAACGCCAGGGTGTACGCGACGCCGAGGGTCATCAACCAAAAGTTGCCGAAGAAGAAGCCCAGCGCTGTGCCTCCGAAAACGCCGGTGGCGCGTTTGCCGAAGCGCGAATAGTCGGCGATCAGCGGCAGCCACGACAGCGGCATAGCGATGGCGATATCAAAGCCCACGGCAAACGGCAGCGAGCCGTCGCCCGCTCGCGACCAGAGGGCGGCCAGATCGGCTTTGACAAACAGGTTCCAGGTCAGCCAGACACACGCCGCCAGCAACAGCCAGATGCCCCATTTGCGCAGGATCTGGCGCACGAAGGTCAACGGGCCGCTGACCGCGAGCAAGATGGCGAGCGCGCCGAAGATCAGGGTCCAGAGCAATGGATTGGCCCACAGGCTGGACTCGGAAAACGCTCCGGCGCCGAGCAGGCTGGCAGCATCGCGCATGACGATGATTTCAAACGAACCCCAGCCCACCAGTTGCAGCAGGTTCAGAATTGCAGGCACCGCTGCGCCTTTAGTGCCGAGGCTGAGCTTGAGTGCGGCCATCGACGACAGCCCGGTGTCGCTGCCGATCACGCCCACGGCCGCCAGCAGCAAAACGCCGACCAGCGTGCCGAGAAAGATCGCCAGCATTGAGCCGGACATGCCTAACCCCGGCGCCAGCAACGCGCCGGTTTGCAGGACCATCAAGCCGATGCCGAGGGAGAACCACAGGGAAAACAAATCACGCCCGCCGAAGACCCGCTTGCTGGCGGGAACGGGGATGTCGGGAGAATAGGTGCTGGGTGTGTTCACAGTGTGTGATCTCAAAGAAGCATTTTTCATGGGATTCGTACACAGCCCGCCCTGTAGGAGCGCGCTTGCCCGCGATAGCGTCGGGTCAGACACATCAACGGTGGCTGACGCAACGCTATCGCGGGCAAGCGCGCTCCTACAGAAGGTCGAGGGGTGTCAGACCTTTTTGTACAACTGACTGCCTTCCTGTTTGAACCGCTCGGCCTGTTCGCGCATGCCTTCGGCCACCGACACGTCCACTGCTTCGATTTTCTGGTTGGCCGCGTACTCGCGCACTTCCTGGGTGATTTTCATCGAGCAGAATTTCGGCCCGCACATGGAGCAGAAATGCGCGACCTTGGCCGAGTCTTTCGGCAGGGTTTCGTCGTGATACGAACGCGCGGTGTCCGGGTCCAGTCCGAGGTTGAACTGGTCTTCCCAGCGGAATTCGAAGCGCGCCTTGCTCAAGGCGTTGTCGCGGATCTGCGCGCCGGGATGGCCTTTCGCGAGGTCGGCAGCGTGGGCGGCGATCTTGTAGGTAATGATCCCGGTCTTCACGTCGTCTTTGTTTGGCAGCCCCAAGTGTTCCTTCGGCGTGACGTAGCACAGCATCGCGCAGCCGAACCAGCCGATCATCGCCGCGCCAATGCCCGAAGTGATGTGATCGTAACCCGGCGCAATATCGGTGGTCAGCGGGCCGAGGGTGTAGAACGGCGCCTCGTCGCAGCATTCCAGCTGCTTGTCCATGTTCTCTTTGATCAGTTGCATCGGCACGTGGCCGGGGCCTTCGATCATGCACTGCACGTCGTGCTTCCAGGCGATCTTGGTCAACTCGCCGAGGGTTTCCAGCTCGCCGAATTGCGCTTCATCGTTAGCGTCGGCAATCGAACCCGGACGCAGGCCATCGCCCAGCGAGAAGCTGACGTCGTAGGCCTTCATGATTTCGCAGATGTCATCGAAGTGGGTGTAGAGGAAGTTTTCCTGGTGATGCGCCAGGCACCACTTAGCCATGATCGAACCGCCACGGGAAACGATGCCGGTCACGCGTTTGGCAGTCAGCGGCACGTAGCGCAACAACACGCCCGCGTGAATGGTGAAGTAATCGACGCCCTGCTCCGCCTGCTCGATCAACGTGTCGCGGAACAGCTCCCAGGTCAGGTCTTCGGCGACGCCGTTCACTTTCTCCAACGCCTGATAAATCGGCACCGTCCCGATCGGCACGGGCGAGTTACGGATGATCCACTCGCGGGTTTCGTGAATGTGCTTGCCGGTGGACAGGTCCATCACGGTGTCCGACCCCCAGCGAATGCCCCATGTCAGTTTTGCCACTTCTTCTTCGATGGACGAACCCAGCGCGCTGTTGCCGATGTTGCCGTTGATCTTCACGAGGAAGTTGCGGCCAATGATCATCGGCTCCAGTTCGACGTGGTTGATGTTGGCTGGAATGATCGCGCGGCCACGGGCGATTTCATCGCGCACGAACTCGGGGGTGATCTCTTTGGGAATGCTCGCGCCAAAGCTGTGGCCGGCGTGTTGCTGCTTCAACAGGCCAGCGGCGCGGGCTTCTTGCAGCTTCATGTTTTCGCGGATGGCGACGTATTCCATCTCGGCGGTAATGATGCCCTTGCGCGCGTAGTGCATTTGACTGACGTTGGCGCCGGCCTTGGCACGGCGCGGGTTGCGCACGTGGGCAAAGCGCAGTTTGGTCAGCTCGGCATCGGCCAGGCGCTGTTGACCGAAGGAGGAACTCAGGCCATCGAGGCGTTCGGTGTCGGCACGGTCGTTGATCCAGGCCGAGCGCACGTCGCCCAAGCCTTTGCGCACATCGATGATGACGTTGGGGTCTGTGTACGGACCTGAGGTGTCGTAGACACAAACTGGCGCGTTGATCTCGCCACCGAAGTCAGTCGGCGTCACATCGAGGCTGATTTCACGCATTGGCACGCGGATGTCCGGACGCGAGCCCTGAACGTAGATTTTCTGCGAGCGGGTGAACGGCTGCACCGACCCCGAATCGACTTGGGCGGATTCACTCAGATTGGCGTTTTTTAGTGTTGTACTCATCACAGGCTCTCCAGACATCATCCAGCGGCGGATTGATTTGTCGGAGCGTGAGCCTGATTCGAACGGACGGATGCACCCTGAAATGACACGGATGCTGAGAATCGAAAAACGAGGACTGTTCAAAAAACGAACAAAGACGACCCCGGACGACACTCAAGAGGACTCGCCGGGAGACGAGAAATCTTGTTCCCTACGCAGGCGCTAACCTGATCAGGTTCAACGGGATCCGGATTATCCGATCTCAGCCTCATATCAAGGCACCCCGACAAGAACGGCGTCAGTCTAGACGCCCCACCCCGCGAACGCCAAGCGGTGAATTCAAACGCTCGTTAAATGGCGGATTTACCCGATTGTTGTGGCGAAGCCACGGAACTACACTCGCTACGCGGCGCCAAAGCCCTCTGTACTGAACCGGCGCCAATCACTTCTAGGGAATGTTTATGCTGCGCAACTTTTCACTGGCCATTGCCGTGTCGTGTGCTTCGAATGCAATGGCCGGGGCAGCCGACTTGCCCCTGCCGACCAAAACCGGTCTGGTCAGTGTCTATCAGGAAGCGGTGAACAATAACGCCGACCTGGCTGCAGCCCGCGCCAGCTATGACGCACAGAAAGAAATCGTGCCCCAGGCCCGCGCCGGCCTGTTGCCGAACATTTCGGGGGGCGCCGACGTGAACGACACCCGCACCAAGATCGACCAGCCATCGGCCGTGATCAACCGCAGCGGCACGGTGTATCGCGCCACCTTGAGCCAGCCGATTTTCCGTGCGGACCGCTGGTTCCAGCTCAAAGCTGCGAAGGACGTTAATGAACAGGCCTTGTTGCAGCTCTCAGCCACCGAGCAAAACCTGATTCTGCAGAGCGCCGAGGATTACTTCACCGTCCTGCGCGCTCAGGACAACCTGGCCTCGACCAAAGCTGAAGAGGCCGCATTCAAACGCCAGCTGGACCAGGCCAATGAGCGCTTTGACGTGGGCCTGTCGGACAAGACCGATGTGCTGCAAGCCCAAGCCAGTTACGACACCGCCCGCGCTGCGCGGATCGTCGCCAAGCGTCAGGTGGACGATGCGTTTCAGGCACTGGTAACCCTGACCAACCGCGAGTACAACGCCATTGAAGGCATCGTTCACACGCTGCCGATCCTGGCGCCGACGCCGAACGACGCGAAATCCTGGGTCGATACCGCTTCGCAGCAGAACCTCAATCTGCTGGCCAGCAATTACGCCGTCAGCGCTGCCGAAGAGACCCTGCGCCAACGCAAGGCCGGTCACGCGCCAACCGTCGATGCCGTCGCGCAATACGAAAAAGGCGACAACGACCCGTTGGGCTTCACCAACCCGAACTACACCGGCCAGAGTTTTCACGGCAGCGTCGAGCAACGCACCATCGGCCTGCAAGTGAATATCCCGATCTACAGCGGCGGCCTGACCAGCTCGCAAGTGCGCGAAGCCTATGCCCGCCTCGGCCAGACCGAGCAGCAACGCGAAGGCCTGCGCCGTCAGGTGGTGGAAAACACGCGCAACCTGCATCGCGCCGTCAACACCGACGTTGAGCAGGTTCAGGCACGCAAACAGTCGATCATTTCCAACCAGAGCGCGTTGGAAGCCACGGAAATCGGCTATCAGGTGGGAACCCGCAACATCGTCGACGTGCTGGATGCGCAGCGTCAGCTGTATGCCTCGGTGCGCGATTACAACAACACCCGCTACGACTACATCCTCGACAACCTGCGGTTGAAACAGGCAGCGGGCACCTTGAGTCCGGGGGATTTACAAGACCTGTCGCGCTTCCTGAAACCTGACTACAACCCCGACAAAGACTTCCTCCCGCCGGACCTGGCGAAAGAGGCGGCGAAGAATTTTGAAAGGCCTTCAGAACGGTAACTTGGCGGCCCGCGCATCTTTTCCACTTGGTAATACTTAGCCCTGTGGGAGCCAGTTTGTTGGCTCCCACAGCCTTCGGCCAGAATCAAAAGCGGATCAGTGCAGCCATCTGGCGATCCCATCCAGCAACCTTTGCAAAGCCCCCTGATTGGCCTTCATCACCGCCAACCCGGCATCGGCCATGGCTTTCGCCTGCTCAGGCCGCTCGATCAATCGCTTCACTGCTGTCGCCAAGCCCGCTGCATCGCTCACCTCGTCCAACGCCCCGGCGTTGCGCAGCATCGCGGCGATTTCGAGGAAGTTGAACAGGTGCGGGCCGCTGAGCACGGGTTTGTCCAACGCCGCAGGCTCCAGCAGGTTGTGGCCGCCGTTGGGCACGAGACTGCCGCCGACGAAGGCGATGTCAGCCAGCGCATAGAGAAACAGCAGCTCGCCCATGGTGTCGCCGACCAACACTTCTGTTGAGGGGGTGACGGGGGCGGACGTCGAACGCCGGACGCTGGCAAAACCTTGCTGCTGGCTCAGTTCGAACACGCTGTTGAAGCGCTCGGGGTGGCGCGGCACCAGGATCAGCAACGCGTCGGACCAGGTTTTCAGCACCTCGCGATGGGCCGCCAACACCACTTCATCCTCTCCGGCGTGGGTGCTGGCGGCGATCCACACGGGGCGATCCGTGGTCTGCCACTCCATCCGCTGCTGCACCGCGCGCTCGAGTAACTGCGGGTCGATGGTCAGGTCGAATTTGATCGAGCCAGTCACCGTCACGCACTCCGGGCGAGCGCCGAGGTCACGAAAACGCTGGGCTTCCGTTTCGGTCTGCACAGCGATCAAGCTCATCTCAGCGAGCATTGGGCGGGTCAGCTTGGCGAATTTTCCGTAGCCCCGCGCCGAACGCTCCGACAGCCTCGCGTTCGCCAATACCGTCGGAATGCCCCGTTTCGCGCATTGATGAATGTGGTTGGGCCACAACTCGGTTTCCATGATGACGCCAATCTTCGGCTGAATATGATCAAGAAAACGCCCGGATGCCCACGGAAAATCGTAGGGCAGGTAGCAATGCTGAATACGAGGCTCGTTGACGAACATCGACTGAATGCGCTCGGAGCCGGTCGGGGTCATGCAGGTAATGGTGATCGGCAACTGCGGGTAATGCGTCAGCAAGGCGCGAATCATCGGCGCGGCAGCGATGCTTTCCCCCACGGATACCGCGTGGACCCAAATTCCGCCCTTCTGCATCGGCGGCAGTCCTCGGGCGAACCGCTCGTCAATGCGTTGCGCATATGCCGGGGCCTTGCGCGCCCTCAGCCACAGGCGCAGCGCGATGAAGGGCAGACCGAGGTGAAACAGGAGTGTGTAGAGCGTTCTATTCATGGGCGCGAAGTGTATCAGCCAATGGCTTTCAAATGATGAGTGAAGCATTCGGCGAGCCAGCGCGCGGCTGGCCCTAACGGCTCGTCGCGACGCCAGACAATTTCCACCACCAACGCGGGAGGCGTCCACTCGCTGCTGAGTTCGAGCATTTGATGTTGATATGCCGGGTATTGCACCACATGGCGCGGCAGCCAAGCCCATCCGAGACCGCGCATCAGCAGTTCAGCCATGGCATAAAAACTGTCGGCACGCCAGACCTGCGGGCTGATCTGTTCACCGCCGGGATAGCCGCTTTGCGCCGGGGTGATCAGCAATTGACGATGGCGCGCCAGTTTCTGCCGGGTGATGTGCGGCTCACTCGCCAAGGGGTGATTGGTCGCGCAAACGGTGACCATTTCCACGCTGCCCAACACGCGACGTTCAAGTGCTTCCGGCATTTGCTCATGGTGAAACAGCAACCCGAGATCCGCCCGCCGTTCCAGTAATTTGCGCGCCACATCGCCTTGGGCACCGCTGGCCAACTGCACTTCCACGCTGGGGAAGCGTTCGTCCAGCGCTTCCAGGCTGTCGAGTACCGGCTGATAGGGCATGGCTTCGTCGAGGGCCAATCGCAGGCGCGCCTCCTGCCCACGCATCAAGGCCATCGCCCGGCCATCGAGGCGGTCGCATTGGCGCAGCAGCTCGCGCGCTTCTTCCAGCAACGCGCTGCCCGCTTCGGTCAGACGAGGCTGACGACCGCTGCTGCGATCAAAAAGACTCACCCCAAGATCAGCTTCGAGCAGGGCGATGGCGCTGCTCACTGCGGACTGCGCACGTCGCGATTCCCGCGCCACGGCCGAAAACGAGCGCTGTTCGGCTACGCTGACGAACACACGTATCTGTTCGAGGCTCCACTCCACGACACACCAACCTATCAGTCTGCGAGATAGGTAATGACTTTACCCCATCTGTATACGCTCTAAAATCGGCGTCCATTGAACACTGCTTGTGCACCGAGGATTACCACCATGTCCGCCTACTACCTGCTCGCCATTGCCATCTGCGCCGAAGTGATCGGCACCGTTTCCATGAAGGCCGTCAAAGGCCTGAGCACTCCTCTGCCGTTGCTGCTGGTGATCGTCGGTTACGCCGTGGCGTTCTGGATGCTCACGCTGGTAGTGCGCACGATTCCGGTGGGCGTCGCCTATGCGGTCTGGGCGGGCATGGGCATCGTCATGGTGAGCATCGCCGCGCTGATCATCTACGGCCAAAAACTCGACCTTCCGGCCATTGGCGGCATGGCGATGATTGTGGCGGGTGTCGTGGTGATCCAGTTGTTCTCGAAAACTGCCGGGCATTGAGCCGGACATCAAAGAGGCGGTCATTGAAAAGCGGCTTCCTTTATAATGCCGCGATTCGTTTCGCCACCTGAGGTCTCCATGCCATCTGCTATCTCCACTGACGTCCTGATTGTCGGCGCGGGCGTTGCCGGCCTCTGGCTCAATGCGCGTCTGCGTCGGCAGGGGTTTTCGACGGTAGTGATAGAGAACGGCAGCCTGGGGGGCGGACAGACGTTCAAGTCGCAGGGGATCATTCACGGCGGCGCGAAATACGCGCTGCACGGCGCGCTGTCCGGTGCCTCGGAAGCCATCGCCGACATGCCCCGCCGCTGGCGCGAAGCGCTCGACGGCAAGGGCGAGCTGGACCTGTCAGGCGTACGCCTGCTGTCCGAGGCTCACTATCTCTGGTCGCCGGGCACCATTGCTGGCAACCTCACCAGCTTCTTTGCCAGCAAGGCCGTGCGCGGTCGTGTCGATCAGGTGAAGGGCAGCGACCTCCCCCCCGCGCTGCAAGACCCACGCTTCAAAGGCAAGGTCTATCGCCTGGCCGAACTGGTGATCGATGTTCCGAGCCTTGTCGGAAAACTGTCCGAACTGGCCGGGGACAGCCTGCTCGCCGGGCAAAACATCGAGCCACTGCTCAACGAAGGCGAACTGGTCGGTCTGCGGGTCGACGGACGTGACATCCGCGCCCAACGTGTGGTTGTGAGCGCAGGTGGCGGCACGGCGGACTTGCTCAGAGCGCTGAACGTGAATCACCCGGCCATGCAACGTCGACCGCTGCACATGGTCATGGTCAAGGGCTCGACGCTCAAGCCGCTGTACGCCCACTGCCTCGGCGGTGGCCCCAAACCGCGGATCACGGTCACCACCCATCCTGCCGCCAACGGCCAATGGGTCTGGTACCTGGGCGGTGAGATTTCCGAAGCCGACGGCGTTGCCCGCGAACCGGCGGAGCAGATTGCCTTCGCCAGGAAAGAACTCGCACAGTTGCTGCCATGGGTCGATCTGAGCCAAGCGCAGTTCGCGACGTTGCGCGTCGATCGCGCCGAGCCTCAACAAACCGGCCTGGTTCGTCCGGACAACGCGTTTCTCGACGTGCAGGATCGTCTGCTGGTGGGCTGGCCGACCAAACTGGCCTTGGCGCCTGACTTCGCGGACCGCGTGCTGGCGTCACTGTCTCGGGATGACATTCACCCGATTCCGTCGCCACCCTACCCGGACCTGCCCAAGCCGCCCATGGCCATTCCCCCGTGGGATGAGATGCTGCCATGAAGACCCTGCACGATCTGCATCGCCCGCTGGGCAGCCTCGGTATTCAGGTCTCGCCCATTGGCGTGGGCACGGTCAAGCTGGGCCGTGATCAAGGGGTCAAATACCCCAACGGCTTCACCATCCCCGACGACGATGAAGCCCGCATGCTGCTCAAGCTGGCGCGGGATTTGGGCATCAACTTGATCGACACGGCGCCTGCGTACGGCCGAAGCGAAGAACGCCTTGGGCCGCTGCTGCGAGGGCAGCGCAAGGATTGGGTGGTCGTCAGCAAAGTGGGCGAAGAGTTCGAAGCGGGTCAGTCGCGCCATGATTTCAGCGCCGAACACACGCGAACGTCTGTAGAGCGCAGCCTGCAGCGCCTGGAAACCGACTTCATCGACTTGGTGCTGGTGCATTCAGACGGCAACGATTTGCATATTCTCAACCAGTGCGGCGCGTACCAGACCCTTGCCGAGCTGAAGCGCGAAGGCAAGATCCGGGGCTACGGCTTCTCGGGCAAAACCGTCGAAGGCGGGCTCCTGGCCTTGCAGGACGGAGACTGTGCCATGGTCACGTACAACCTCAATGAACAAGGCGAAAAGCCTGTCCTTGATTACGCTGCTGCCCACAACAAGGGCATCCTGATCAAAAAGGCGCTGGCCAGCGGACACGTCTGCCTCAGCCCGGGCGTCGATCCGGTGCAGGCGAGTTTCGAACTGCTGTTCGAGCATCCTGGCGTCACCGGTGCTATCGTCGGAACGATCAATCCGCTGCACCTGTCCCACAACGTGGCTACTGCCGCTGCCGTGCTACACCATCAGCTTCGCCATCGGCGCTGATGACCGCGGCCGACCCCAACGCAAGAAGGAGCCGATATGCCGCGAACCCTGATCCGAAAGAACCCCAACAACTTTAAAACCTTGCCGCTGTTCGTCGAAGCCACTCCCGAAAGCCTGAGTTACCAAAGCGTCGGGATGCCGCTGAATTTCTCCCAGACCCTGCAACGTCGTCGCAAGATCGAGGTAGAGGACTGCGAGCGGTTCTCCACCGAACTGGCGAACCTTGGGGTTTCGGTGCGGCTGACCCTGAATTGGCAGAATCGCGACTATTGGGTGCTGGTGCGCCAACGCCGCCAAGACCGGGGCGACGTGGTGCTGAAGCTGATTTCTGGCTATGTGCCCGCCCATGAGCTGAACCTGCCGCTGCACACGGCGATCCAGGAAGTGGCCGAAGAGTGCCTGATCGAAACCCCACAAGGCTGGCTGGGCGGGCGCTTCAACGACACATGGCTGCCTGCGCCGTATGCCGCTGCGCTGCATTATCGCGAAGCGCTGCCCTTTCGCCTGAGCCCGCTGTCCGGCGCGGCTCGCCCGGTGCGCTGCGGCAGCCTGAACCTGATCGAACGGCCTCGGGCCTACGTTCATTTGCCGACGGCCTCCCTGCAACTGATCTACGACATGCGTCTTGAAGTGCCAAAAGAGGCGCGACCGCTGAGCCTGTTTCACGTCGATGAAATGTTGGAAAACGATCAGCTGATCACCCGACTCAATCGCAGCAAACCGGACCTGTACCTGATGCCGCTGGAAAACGGCTCGCCGCTGCCCGAGCTATACACACTCAAGAACGACAAGCTCACCGCTGCGGGGACCCGGGGGTTGTATCTCGCGGAGAGTTTCGCCGCACAGGAGGGTTGGGTGGTGCGCGAGGAACGCATTCGCTGGAAAGACTGGCTGCTGCAGCAAGGCATGGTGCCGCCGAAAGCAAAGAAAACCGGGATCAAGCGTCGGTTGAAGGTGGGGGCCAAACAGCTGCTGCGAATGGCGCGCCAGAAGCTGCATAAGCCGTAAGGCGTTAAAAACACGTATTCCCCTGGGAGCCGGCCCGCAGCAAGCCGGCTTCCACAGAACTACCTACGGCAGAATCACTGCCCGCGAATCTTCTCGACAATTGCCGTGGTCGAGCTGTTTTCGACCAAGCCCAATACCCGCACTTCCCCGCCGTAAGCCTGCACGATAGACGCTCCGACGACCTGATCCACGCTGTAATCGCCGCCTTTGACCAGCACGTCCGGCTTGAGGTGGGTCAACAGGTTTTCCGGAGTGGCTTCAGGGAAGCTGATCACCCAATCCACAGCGCCGAGACCGGCCAGCACCGCCATACGCCGGTCAACGCTGTTGATGGGGCGTCCGGGACCTTTGAGACGGCTGACCGACGCATCGTCATTGACCGCAACGATCAAACGGTCGCCTTGTGCACGGGCCTGTTCCAGATATGTCACGTGGCCTGCGTGAAGAATGTCGAAACAGCCATTGGTGAACACGATCGTCTCGCCATGAGCACGGGCGTCGTCGATGGCCAGCAGCAGTTGATCGAGACTCAGGACGCCACGCTCGGAACCCTCGGCGCGCTGGATGGCGCGACGCAGCTCGGGGGCGCTAATGGCGGCCGTACCCAGCTTGCCGACGACGATGCCGGCAGCCAGGTTTGCCAGCGCGACGGCATGGGGCAGCTCCTCGCCAGCGGCAATGGCGGCCGCGAGCGTGGAAATCACGGTATCGCCGGCGCCAGTCACATCGAACACCTCGCGCGCTCGGGCAGGCAGGTGCAACGCCTGCTGATCGGGACGCAACAGGGTCATGCCGTGCTCACCACGGGTCACCAGCAGCGCCCCCAGTTCCAGGTCAGACATCAGTTGCGCGCCCTTGGCGACCAGCTCGGCTTCATCGGCACAATGGCCGACGATGGCTTCGAATTCGCTGAGGTTCGGGGTAATGACGCTGGCGCCTCGGTAAATCGCGAAATCCTTGCCCTTCGGATCGGCCAGCACCGGAATGCCACGGTCGCGAGCGGCCTTGATCAGCACTTGATGGTTTTTCAGCGCGCCCTTGCCGTAATCGGACAAGACGAGCACTTTGACCCCTTCGAGCAGTGAGTCGACTTCATCACCCAATGCCAAGGCGTCGGTGGCGAACGGCTCTTCGAAGTCGATGCGCAGCAGCTGTTGATGGCGGCTCATGACGCGCAGTTTGACGATGGTCGGCTGATGAGCAATGCGTTGGAAACGCGCAGTGACGCCTGCGGCCATGAGGCTGTTGCTCAGGCTTTCGGCAGCTTCGTCCTGCCCCGTGACGCCGACGAGTGAAGCTTTCGCGCCCAACGCCGCGATGTTCAACGCGACGTTGGCGGCGCCACCTGGACGGTCTTCGATCTGGTCGACCTTGACCACCGGCACCGGCGCCTCAGGTGAAATCCTTGAGGTACCACCATGCCAGTAGCGGTCGAGCATGACATCGCCCACTACCAGAACTGGTGCCTGATCGAAACGCGGCATGGACAACTTCATCGAACAACCCGTAACTAAGAATGAACAGGGGCGGAATCTTAGCACAGGGTTTCAATGGCTTGAGGCAGGAAGGGAAAGTCGGTGTGACAGTCAAAGCTGATCGCGGGTGTAGGAACGACACAGCGCCATGGAGGAGCGCGCTTGCCCGCGAACTGCGATGTGTCATTCAGTATTTGCGTACCTGGTCTGGCGCCTTCGCGGGCAAGCGCGCGCCTACAGGGTCAAAGCTCGCCTCGACACGTTGGGACAACGCACCTCTTGCAGCAGTGAGCTGCTCGCGATGGAGGCACCTGATCAGGAGCGGTCGATTAAACCGCCCCAACCGGCACAGGCTCATCCAGCCCCATGGCGTGCAAACGGGCATAGTAGCCGTTTTGCTCCAACAATTGGCCGTGGGTGCCGCGTTCGACGATCCGGCCCTGGTCCATGACAAGAATCAGATCAGCGCGCTCAATGGTGGACAGGCGGTGCGCGATGACCAGCGTGGTACGGCCTTTCATCACGTGATCCAGCGCGGCCTGAATGTGGCGTTCGGATTCGGTATCCAGCGCCGAGGTGGCCTCGTCGAGAATCAGCAGCGGCGCGTTCTTCAGCAACGCCCGTGCAATCGCGAGACGCTGACGCTGACCACCTGACAGCAACACGCCGTTCTCACCCACCTGCGTGTCGAAGCCCTCAGGCAACTGATCGACGAACTCTTTGGCATAGGCATCGGCAGCGGCGGCTTCGACGTCGGCGCGGGGGGCGCCTGCCAAGTCACCATAGGCGATGTTATTGGCGACGCTGTCATTGAACAGGGTCACGTTCTGATTCACCTGCGCCACATGCTTACGCAGGTTGCGCAGGCGATAGTCTTCAATTTCGACGCCATCGAGCAGAATTTCACCCGATGTGTGGTGATAAAAGCGTGGAATGAGATTGGCCAGCGTAGATTTACCGCTGCCGGAGCGGCCCACCAGTGCGATCATCTGCCCTGGTGCCGCCGAGAAGCTGATGTCGTGCAGCACCTGACGCTCGGTTTCCGGATACGTGAAGCTCAGGTTGCGAACCTCCAGATGGCCCTGCACCCGGTCCAGCTCGACAGTGCCGGTGTCCAATTCAGGCTCTTCATCGAGCTGTTCGAAAATGCTTTCCGCACCCGCGACCCCCTTTTGAATCGTCGAGCTGACTTCGGACAACTGGCGAATCGGCTTGGGCAGCAGTCCCGCCGCTGTGATGTACGCCACCAGATCGCCCGCCGTCGCATCGCCCCGCAGCCACAGCACCAGAAACATCAGCACGGCCATAGCGGTATAAATCACCAACTGCAGCATCGGCGTGTAGATCGAGCCGGTCTTAGTCATGCGCAGCTGTTTGTCGGTGTTGCTGGTGGACGCTTTGGCGAAACGCTCCTCTTCGTATTGCTCACCGCCAAAGCTGCGCACCACGCGATAGCCCTGAATGGTCTCCGAGGCCACGTGGGTTACATCCCCCATCGCCACCTGAATTTTCTTGCTCTGCTTGCGAAATTTCTTGCTGGAGCTGCCGACCATCACGGCGATCAGCGGCAGGATCGCCAGCATCACGATCGTCAGTTTCCAGTTCATCCACACCAGGTAGAAGAACAGGAACACGATAGTCAGCCCTTCGCGGATCACCACTTTGATGGCGTCAGTCGCAGCGCCGGTGACCATGGTTACGTTAAAGGTGATGCGCGAAATGAGATGCCCGGAATTGTGGGTGTCGAAATAGCGGTTAGGCAGCACCAGCAGCTTGTTGAACAGCTCGACGCGCAGGTCGTGGACCAGCCCCAGCGAGACTTTGGCCAGGAAATAGTTACCCAGATAAGACCCCAACCCCTGCCATGCCGCGATCAGTACGATCAGCAGCGGCACCGCTTGCAGCAACTGCAGGTCCTTGAGGTAAGGCGTGTTGGGGAACAGCACCGCTTCGGGGTTGGTCAGGCCGTCGACGAAATATTTGAGGATGCCGGCCAGCATGGGCTGAGTCGACGCGAAAATGACGAAACCCACGATGCTGAGCAGAAACACGCCTACGTAAGGCTTCACGTAGGTCAGCAGTCGAAGATAGATTTTCAGGCTTGAGGATTCGCGTTTGTCTGGCGTGCTCATAGTCATCGATACGATAAAAAGAGCCGGAATACTAACATACGGGGTAGGGCATTGGGCCCTAGTGACCGCTGAGGTATGATGGCGGCCATTTTCGAAGGAGCCCGCATGCGCGCACTCGCCTACGCTGACTACCAAGCCCTACGCAGAGACGCCGAAGTCATTGAAGCCGACTTCTTCGGGGACAAGGTGCTACGCCTCGCCGATGGCAACTTCATGAAGCTGTTCCGGCGCAAACGCTTTATATCGTCAGCGGCGTTCTTCCCTTACGCCAAGCGTTTCGCCAACAACGCCTTGACCCTTCGCAAACGCGGCATTCCGTGCCCGAACGTGTTGGAGACCTATCGGGTCGCCGCTATCTCACGGGATGTCGTGCACTATCAGCCGCTGCCAGGGTTGACCCTGCGCCAGCTGATCGCCGACCCCGCTCGTTTTCAGGACGTTGCCTTGTTGCGTGCGTTCGGTCGATTCGTGGCCGAGCTCCACAACCAGGGCATCTACTTCCGCTCTCTGCACTTGGGCAACGTGGTGATGACCCCGGAAAATGAACTGGGGTTGATCGATATTGCCGACATGAAAACCCTGCGCCGCCCGTTGCGCAAAAGCCTGTGCCTGCGCAACTTCCAGCATATGCGCCGTTACAAGCACGATCATGCGTGGCTGCTGCAGAAAAACGGGGATCTGTTCTTCGAGAGCTACATCGAACACAGCGCGCATCAGTGGCAACGCCAACTGCTCAGCGAGCATCTGTCACTGGCGAAGGCGTGACGCCTGACGTGCTAGGAAATCGCCGTCTTTTTCTCTGATTTGCCAAGGCACAGCGACAGCACGAACGGCATCCACACCACCATCCACATGGCCCGCGCCCGGCCGAATACGGTGAACACGTCGAACTGCACGGCGACGGTGGCAAACACCCAGACCATCAGGATCGCCATGCCCAGCGCTTCATTGCGGTGACGCCAGGCACGCCAGCCCAACCATAACCACAACACGATCCACAGCACCGTGAACGGGATGCCGTATTGCACAGCGGTGTCGAGGATCAGGTTGTGACAATGGCTGAACACGATCCCGGCGGCAGATACTTCGTAGTCACTGCCCAGACCGATGCCCAGCCAGGGCCGTTGATGGATCAGATCGATGGCGCCTTTGATCAGCACCGTTCGCTCGGAATCGCCCCGCTGCAGAATGGAAGGCTCGAAAATTGCGAGTGCGACGGCCGCGAGTAAGGCCATCAGTGCCAGCGTGCGGTAGAAACGTCCGCCCCCCAGCAGCACGACCACCACAGCCACAGCAATCAGCGAAACGATCGCCCCCCGGCTCCCGGTCATGATGATGAAAGCGACCGAACACGCCTGAAGCAACGCCCAGACAACACGTCCACTGATTTTTTGCGGCCACCATGTGCAACTGAGGACCACCAGTGCGGCAATCGTGTAACCAGCGGGGTTGGGGTTGTCCATGAAGCCGCCGAAGCCGTACATGCGGTCGATGCCCCGCATGGGATAGGCAATCAAGGCCGCCAGCGAATAAAGCCCTGCCAGCCCGCCCCACAGGATCATCATGCTTTGCAAAGGCCGGTTGAACGTCCTTCCCCAGACGATCCAGCCGAGAATCAGCGTTAGAAAGAACAGCTCGCGTTTGATGATAACCAGGTGTCGCTCGGCCCCGGCGCTCCACGCCAGGGAGGCCAGCGACCACGCGAACAGGAATAGGAACAGCCACAATTCCCGTCGATTGAGCACGGTGTGGCGAAACTCATGAAAGTAACGAACGATCAGGTACAGGCAAGGCAGGTAAACGAATGCGGTCAGTAGCCAGCTGTAGAACTTCATCGTAGGAGTGAGCAAAACCCCGGCGACACTCCAGAACAGACCGACCGCTAGCACCACGCCGGCCACACCTAGATGCTGATTGACCGAGCGAAACTGCTCGCTGCCTTGTGAGAACAATCGGCTAACCCACGGCTGATTCTGAAAAGACTGACTCACTGCGCACCCTTGGGCTTACGGTATTTGAAGACGAAATGTCTGAACCGTTTCCATGTCACACGGTTCCAGCGGTGCACGGGCACACTGGCGAACAGGCCGCGGGCGAACGTTTTGTCCATCACCACCGATTCCTTGAGCGCCTTGTTGATGATCGCCAGGCGGCCCGCTTCGTAAGCGGGATTATCCTGATACGCCTCGATGACCTTCAGGTCATAGATCAGCTGACTCTTATACGCCGTCTTGGAAATGTTGGTGGCATGACGGCGATACAGCGTGACCCGGTCCGGGAGAATGTGCACCTGATAGCCCGCCTTGGCGATGCGCAGGGTCATTTGGAAATCCTGGACCTTGATCGTCGGGTCATAGCCGCCGACACGGTCGATGGCTTCGCGCCGGTACATGGCGACTGGGCCTCCGACGGCATACGCATCCGCCAGCAACTCATCGAAGCTCCAGCGTTGAACCGGGGCGTGACTGGCCAATTTGTGCTTGAGGGGCCTGCCATTGGAGTCGATGTAGATGACCTTCGCGCCGAGCAAACCCACTTCAGGGTGTTCCTGCATGTAGCTCACTTGCCGACGTATCCGCCCGGCCAGCATCACGTCATCGGAATCGTGGGTGACCACGAGATCGCCTCGGGCATGACGCAAGGCGTGGTTCAGCGCGGCACTGACGCCCTGATTGTCCTGCTGATAAAACTGAAAGTCATGACTGCGGCGCAACGCCTCGATTTTCTCGGCACTGGCGTCGGTGGAGCCGTCATTGACGACAATCAGTTCGAAATTATCGTAGTCCTGCTTCAGCACACTGAGCAGAGACTCCTCGATATAGCGTTCATGGTTGAAGCACGGCACCAAAATCGAGACTAATGGCCATTTCATACCCGCACTCGATCCTTGGCTTCTGGCAGCGCCTTCAACGGCCACATTTGCGGAGGCTGACGACGAGCGCCCTGGCCACCCGACGTTGTGAAAACTGGCATGCGGAGATCATCTGATTTCAAATTAGTATCATTATTTTCAGCGCGTAAACCGTTCAAATCAAATTCCCAACGCTGCCCGCAACTTCTCGAAACCGCTCACAGGCGCCTGCTCGCGCAATGCCGGTTCAAGCTCACGCACGATGCGTGCACCGATCGCCCCGAATCCAAACTGAGACACTGCCAGATCGCGCCCGTTGACCGCAATACGCTCGGCAAGACTTGGGTCATCACGCAAGATCGCGAGTTTTTTCTGCAACTGGGGGATGTCGCGGTAAAACACCACGTTGTGCATGTCCTGCAGGCCCAATGCGCGGCTTTCATCCTCTCCTTGATCATAGGCAAACAGCACGCATCCGCAGGCCATCGCTTCGAAATTCTTGATCATGAATTCACCCATACCGACGTCCGCGCTGACGAAAAAGCGGATTCGGTTCAGGGTGTCGCTGTATTCCTGACCCGACTTGGTGCGGGTAACCAGTAGTTTCTCGACTTGCCCCAGTTCGTCGAGCAGCGCCTTGCGGCCGCTATAGGCCACGCTGTTGGTGCTGCCGACGAACGCCAGCTCGATATCCCGCTCACGGCCCTGATCGCTGAGCAGCGTCTGATCATAGCCTTTGGGCACGAACACCGCGTCGAAACCCTCTTCGCGCAGGCGTTCACTGACCACAAAACCCGAGCTGAGGACGCGCACCCACGGCAGCTTGCGGTAATGGGCGCTGAATTTTCCGGTGTATTTGCAGGGGATGTAGTTCTGATAGGCGTCGTGTTCGAGAATCACCAGATTGGGAACGGTGCGAATGAAGCTCGCCTGACGGATTTCCTGCTTGAAGCGAAGGAAAAACACGATGCGGTCATATCGCTTCACGTCCACGTGTTGGCGGAAATAGCGGCGCAGGTTGCGCTGCTCGTCGGAGGTCAGCCAACGCAGGTCGCAATCGCAGTGGGCTGCGACGCCTTCGTACAGACGATCCAGAATCGCGCGTTGCTCTTTCTGAACCAGAAACAGAACCTTCATGGGCTTCCTTTTAAAACCAGATCACGACGTGCCCGGCCACTCAATCGCCATCGGGTCGTCGAAGGCACTCAGAGCTCCTTGCGCCAGAACAGTTCGTGTCGGCGCACGGCTTTTCTGAAAAATTCGTTTTCGCCTTCCGCCGGCCAACGACGGCCGGCCAACCGCTTCTGCAGCCAGCGCCGGATACGACGTTTGAACGGGGCCGGCGGCTGCAGGTCATGCATCATACCCAAGGCCATGGCCTTGTCTCGTTGTCGTTCGAGGTCGAGTTCGATGCTGTAGGGCACGAGTTCCTGCCCGGCGTCGAACACGGGCGGCAGCGCGACCCCGCTATAGACATCGCCCATTGGCCAACGATCATTATCGTGAAGATGATTTGCGTAGCCGAGTATCACGCTCGGTTGCCACGCCAGTCCTTGTAATGCCTCAAGCACCGCTGCCTGTGAGCAGACGTGGTCTGGATGCGGGTCGATGGTGGCGTGGGGCATGACCAACACGTTTGGCCTGGCTGCCAACAGCAAGGCGCGCAAATCGGCAATCAGGTTATTCCAGGTCGGCGCGCCGTCGGCATCACCGGGCAATGTCAGGCTATTGAACTGGCGGAACAGCCGCGTATCGCTCAGATCCGCTTCGCGAGAGGCAATCGGCTGGTCAGGGGCCGCTTGCATGGCAGGCAATTGAAGGCAGAAGTAGCCCAACTGTACGCAGCGGGATTCCGGCACGCCTGCCCAGCGAGGCACGGTAATGCTGTCCCAGGCACGCAATCGGCCTTTGACTCGCGCGGCTTCGGCCGGGGCCATCCCCATTTGCTGGTAGTGTTCGGCCTCGATTTCGCCTGCCGTGAGGGTGACGATCCAGCTCTCGTCGGCCTGGCTGTAGAGGCCGAACGCCGCCAGTTCGGCGTCATCGGCGTGAGGCGCGATGACCATCACCCGTTCACGGCGGGCGTCGGCATGGGCGAACGACCACAGCCGGGGTTGCCCCTGAACGCTGCAGCGGCGTCCGCGAATGCGCAATGCGCCGGCGTTGAGCGCCGTGCCGAAGCCTGTGAGATTGAGGAAACGCAGGCCGTTCACGCCCCGCTCGAAGGTCTGAATGTCGTGCAGCGCGCCGCTTCCTATCAACTCGACCGCAGGATCGAGGAAGCGTCCCAGCCAGGAACTGTTGACCGGCAGCGCCAATATCAAGGTCTCGGTACCGGTGAGCACAGGCAATTGATCGACCACCAGCCGGTCGCCGTTCAGCCTGACGCCCGCCACCTCGTTCTTCTCGGGGAGCTGATACTGGTAGTCATCGCTTGGCGAATAAAACAGATGGTCCGAAAACCATGCCTCGTGGGCGATCCAGCCCAGCAACGCGAGCACCAACGGCAACCACCAGGCGACCAGAATGCCGACCAGTAGCAAGATCGCCAACGCCACCAACAACGCCACGCGCTTGTTGCGGCGGTGGCGTCTAAGCAGTTCTTGTTTACGGCTCAACGTTGAAATACCGGTACGGGGTTGCACCAACGATCCTTGTATTCACGATCGGCGCGACCAAAGGAAAAACGCAGCGCCTTGCCCCGCGCTCGCGCGTCTTCCCAGGCGCTTTGGGTGTTAAGAAAGCTCAACACGCTGCCGGGGCTGAAATCGCGGGTTTCGGGGTCGACGCCGCCGTTGACATATTCGATGCTGATCCATTCCGGCGCTTCGACGCGGTAGATCAGTTGGATGGCAATCGGCGCATCGTTGAGAAAGATCACCGAGCCGATCAGCAAATCGCGCAGCAGCTCGACGACGTCCGCCATGCGCTCGGCACCTGTAGCGGCGAACCCCCAGCGTCGCTGAAACAGATCGCAATACATGCGGGCAATTTCGTCACTGCTGAAGTCGGTGATCGGGCGCACCACGCCGCCCGCCTCTTCCAGCAGGCGCAACTCGCGGCGCTGGTTGTAGCGGAATTTTTTCGACAGGTCTTCGGGAGTGCGGGCCATGGCCAGGGATTCGGCCTGTACGTGAAGCTCGACGAAGCGGCCCTGATTCAGGTCCGAGAGGTACCGACCACGATGGCGCAGCGGGGCTTGAGCATCGGCCGCTGCAGGCAGGATCAACTCGGCATTGCCCAGATCGAACAGCCCTTTTTTACCCTGGCTTTTCAGCACGTCCTTGGAGAGCGCCAACGAACGTCCCCATGTCGGAATCGCAGCGCTCACTTCTCCGTTTTGCGACCATCCAAGATAACGCACCGGGATATTGGCCAATCCGGCCAGGCGCTCCACCACGAGGGGATGCGTCGCGACACTGCCGCCGAACCGCTCCCACGCTCCTCGATAAGCGGCCGCGTCGATGGCTGTCCAGCCACGTTCTCGCCAGGCTTGAAAACGATTGAGCATCAGGACTCCGCAGTCAGGTCGGTGACCTGCGGCAGACGCCAGAAGACCTTGCGAACGGCCTCGTCGGAGAACCGATCACGCAACCGACCCAGCATCATTTCTGCGCAGGACTGCCGTTGCTCGGCATCCAGGCGCGACAGGTGCGTCAGCCCTTGGGCCAGATGCTCGACGTCGCCCAGCGGAAACAGAATGCCTACGCCTTCGACCACTTCTTTGGCGCCGCCCGCTGCAGTGGCGATGACTGGCACGCCTGCCACCATGGCCTCCAGCAACACCATGCCGAAAGGTTCGTGATCGGAGCTGAGGGCGAAGGCATCGAACGCTTTGAAGTACCGACTGGCCTGCGGGACTTGGCCGAGGAGCAGAACCTGCCGACCAATGCCCAGCTCCATCGCCAGTTCCTTCAAGTCCTGCTCCAGACGGCCTTTGCCGAGAATCACCAATTGGCTTTCGGCGGGCAGGTCGGGAAGCGCCTGGGCGAAACCACGCAGCAGCGTGGCTTGGTCCTTGTCCGGGTGCAGGCGGCCAACGTTTCCGACGACCCAGGCGTCTTGCTCCAGGCCCAACGCTTCGCGGGCCTCCTCGCGTGGCACCTGATTCGCCACGAGTTGGTCGATGTCGATGCGGTTGTAGAGCGTTTGAATACGCCCCGTCGGCCATTTGGGGAGGCATTTGCGCAGGTCGTCCCGCACTGCGTCGGACACGCCCAGCAGGCTCAAGCGCATGCGAAACAGATGTGCGAACAGTTTGCGGCTGCGACGCTCATAGTCGCCAAAGGCGTGATGCACACCGATAACGGGCAGGCGGGTGCCCAGCAGCGCGATGTAGATCGGCTTGAACCGGTGAGCAATGCAGAACACGAAATCTCGGGAAGCGGCGATTTTGCGCAGGTCGCGAATGGCGCCCAGCTTGAGGCCACGAATGGCCTTGGAGCTGTATTCCATGAACAGGACGTCGTCGGAGGCGCAGCCCGCCGCCACGTCAGGATCGGCAGCGCCGGTCAGGAATACCGTGGTAACACGGTATCCCTTGCCGGCGAACAGGCTGGCGTATTGACGGGCACAGTCGAGAAACGGCCCGTCATAGCCGTGGCAGAACTGCAACACATGGCGCTCAGCCGAGCGTGTCATAGCTGTCCGCGCCGTCTTTGACCACCAGGATGTCTTCCATGATCAGGTATTGCAGATCCGAGCCGAAGAACATGTTCAGGGCGTCGGTGGGCGAGCAGATCATCGGTTCGCCGCGACGGTTGAGCGAGGTGTTCAACGACACCCCGTTGCCTGTCAGGTTTTCCAGCGCTTTCATCATGTCGTAGTAGCGAGGGTTGTACTCGCGCTTCAGCACCTGGGCACGGGACGTGCCGTCTTCGTGAACGACTTCCGGCACGCGGGTCTTCCACTCTTCTGCGACTTCGAAGGTGAAGGTCATGAACGGCGCGGGGTGATCGATCTTGATCATCTGCGGCGCCACGGTGTCGAGCATCGACGGGCAGAAAGGCCTCCAGCGCTCGCGGAACTTGATCTGGTGGTTGATGCGGTCGGCCACGCCAGCCACGCTCGGGCAACCGATGATGGAACGACCGCCCAACGCGCGCGGGCCAAACTCCATGCGACCCTGGAACCAGGCGACGGGGTTGCCATCAACCATGATCTTGGCGATCTGCTCCGGCATGTTCTCGAGCTTGCGCCATTTTGGCTGACTAGGATGACGGGCGCAGGCTGCGATGACGTCTTCGTTGCTGTACGAAGGGCCAAGGTAGACGTGTTCCATCTTCTCGACCGGCACCCCACGCGCATGCGACACATACGCAGCAGCACCGACCGCCGTACCGGCATCACCGGACGCGGGCTGAACGAACAGCTCCTTGACCTCCGGACGAGCGATGATCTTCTGATTCAGCTTCACGTTCAGCGCGCAGCCGCCGGCGAAGGCAATCTTGCCCGTCTCCTTGAGGATGTCGCCCAGGTAGTGATCCATCATCTGCAGCGCCAGCTTCTCGAACAGCGCCTGCATGCTCGCCGCGTAATGGATGTATGGCTCGTCAGCGATATCGCCTTCGCGCTTCGGACCCAGCCACTCGATCAGCTTCGGCGAAAAATAGAAACCCTTGCCCTTCTCTTTATAACGGCGCAGACCAATGACGTTGGCATACTCGGTGTTGATCACCAGTTCGCCATTTTCGAAGCTGGCCAGCCGCGAGAAGTCGTACTTGGTCGCGTCACCGTAAGGCGCCATGCCCATGACCTTGAATTCGCCGTCGAGCATTTCGAAGCCGAGGAATTCGGTGATCGCGCCATACAGACCGCCGAGCGAATCCGGGTCGTAGAATTCCTTGATCTTGTGGATCTTGCCGTTTTCGCCATACCCGAAGAAGGTCGTGGCGTACTCGCCTTTGCCGTCGATGCCGAGAATCGCCGTTTTCTCTTTGAAACCCGAACAGTGATAGGCGCTGGAGGCATGAGCCAGGTGGTGCTCGACAGGCTCGATCTTGATTTTCTTCGGGTCGAAACCCAGTTGCTCAAGGCACCAGACAATCTTGTTGCGATAGCGCTTGTAGCGACGATTGCCCATCAGGATGGCGTCGAGCGCACGGTCCGGGGCGTACCAGTAACGCTTGGCGTAGTGCCAGCGGGCTTCGCCGAACAGGCTGATCGGGGCGAACGGGATGGCCACCACGTCAACATCGGAGGGTTTGATGCCGGCTTGTTCGAGGCAGAACTTCGCAGACTCGTAAGGCATGCGGTTCTTTGCATGCTTGTCGCGCACGAAACGCTCTTCTTCGGCGGCTGCAATCAGCTTGCCGTCGATGTACAGCGCTGCGGAAGGATCATGGCTAAGGGCGCCGGACAGGCCAAGGATCGTCAATGCCACTAGGGTCTAGCCTCTCAAAGTCTGCAAGCAGGCGTCGCGCGCCTGACAAATAGGGTGCGCCCGGCACAGGGCGGCGGGCAGCTAAAGGGCGGGATTATAGCGTAATGAACTGCGATATGGCGCGGGGCAAGCGAAACCGATTCAGGAGGCGCAGCAACGCTGACGTGGCGCAATCATCCCTGTAAGGACGGTCATTATCGGAAACGTCGCTTCGCAACGTGCACTACATATCTACCACCACGTCCCGTCTGACACGTGATTGATTCGCTCCATGAATCACGCGGCCTGCCCGCGCCATGGATGCCCCGACGAACAGGGCGAATCAGGAACACGACATCATGCAGACATTCTCTCCCGCGCGGCCTTCTCCCGCGCTCACTCACCCTGCCGCCGCCAGCGCGCTCAAGCGTCTGGCCGAGGCACACACCGCGCTGTCTACCGAGCTGACACAGCTTCCCTCCCCCCACGCCGCGCTGCTCGACGCATTGAAAGCCGGCGAACAGACCGCCATCGAACAGGAAACCGGCGTGCTCCTGGACACGCTGAACACCTACTGGCGAACCGCAAGCAGCCAAGGCCAAGGCCGACGCAGGCTGTTCGCCGCGCTGTTCGAACAGGCGTTGCGGGACGAGGCCACGCTCAAGGCCCACGAAAACGACATACTCCCCGACACCGTCGCGTGCCTTCCGGTCAAGGATCAGACCCAGGCGCACGCTCAGCCCAGCGTCTGCGCGCTGTACGTGGCGATCGATGCCCACACGCAGGTGGAACTCCACGGCGCGCTGGTCATGAGCCTTCCAACAGGTCGCACCTTGCTGAGCTTGCCGGGCAGTGGCCTGTCTGAGTTTGCGACGCTGGCGTCCATGCTCGAAACGGTCGTCGACTGGCTCAACGACAGTGAACTGCGCTGGGGGCTGCTCATCAACGCCGAACAGCGTCATCAGGACGCCGTGTTCGCTGTCACTGACGATCCCGATGTGCATCTGGAACCCTTCCGCATGGCCGACGTATCCCTGCGGAGCGTGAGTGGAAACCCTTATCGTCACGGGATTCAGCGGCTGATCGAGAAGCAGCGCGCAGACCTGCTTTATGTCTGCGCCGATGGTTTGAATGCCAACCCCGACCTGCACGCCAGCCAGATTGAAGGGGCGATGAACATGCCTTGGCTTTTCGGCCCTTCTGCGATGCTGGAGCGCCGCGAGCTGCTGCTGGCCGAGCGCAAGGCGCGAACCGCTCTGCCGGACTGGATCAAGCTCGCGTCCAAAGAAGATCTGGAAGAATACCGCCGACGCCTGCAACGCTATGAAGACGCTCACAAAGCGCTGGCAGGCGCCCTGAACGGTGCCGCTTCGGCAGAGCAGTATGCTCAGGTGAACCTGCGCACGCGTATCGCCAACGACCTTGGCTTTGATCTGGCGCCAGACGCCGTCAGCATCAGCACCCAGCGCACGCTGCCTGTCACTGGCGAGCGCTACCTTACCACCCGTACCCTGACGCAACTGGCGCTCTATGGCCTGCACCCGGGCGATAAAAACGAAGGTTCGGACTTCCTCACCCACACCACCCTTAGCCTCGATGACGCTCCCATCGGGACCGAACACGCTGCACTGACTCCGGCCTACATCGCAGGCCTGGTGGATGAACTGAACCTGCGGCTGAGCTTCGGTCAATACCAGCGCACCACCTATGCAAAAGACACCAGCCAGAAGCTGATGCGCGAGCTGCTGGATCGTCAGGTGGACGAGTCGGCGTATGTCGCGAAAATGCAGGGGCATATTTCGCCCGACGATTTCAATGTGGTGACCGCGGCCTCTCAAGGGGCCCCCACCGAAGCAGGCAAAGTACTGCGCGTTCAGCAGATCAAAATCGACGGCAAGGCCGCCCTCAGTCGTGCGCTGGTGTTCCGAAAGGAGAATGCGTCAGGCGATCTGGAACGGCTCATCATGTTCACGTTCGATGCCCCGCGCACGCGTCTTTTCCAGAGTTTTGACAACGAAACACAGATGCTTCACGAACTGGTGGCATGGACGGCGAGCCCGGAAATGACCGACTACCTGATTGAGCAGCTGGAGGTTCCCGACCGTCCGGCCCTCAACCAGACCCTGGAAGCACTGCGCAACAAACCCTTCCCCCAACCTGGCTTCCTTCAACTCATCTCACTGGACAGCTACCAAACCGGCTTGCAGACCCTCGTCAAACAGATGATGAAGGTCGCGTTCTCTCAGCTCGAAACTCACACACCGAGCTGGTACGTACGCGCGACCGCCGAGCAGCGTGAGACGCTGGTGGCACTGGAAGACGCGATCACTGGCGCACTCGATCATTACGCGGCGCAGCCTCACACGCAGGTCCAGGAGTTCGAAGACTACGTGCATCAGCGCGCCAGCGAGAAAATCTGCCAGTTGCTGAAAGTCCCGACGGGCAGCGTGGACCCTGATCACATCATCATCACCACCGAACGCGAGACCCTGACCTACACCGCAATGATGCGCAATGGTTATGACGACAGCTTCGGCCTCCTGACGCCCACCGCCGACACCACGGCGACCTTCAAAGGCCCGGAAGGCGTAGACCTGAGCCCGCTCACCGCTGCGCTGGTGGCAGGCTCGGTACGCGGCAAGTGGCTCGCAGATGCCTACGCCGATCTGGTCAAACGCACCCTGCTCGATCCGGCATCGACGGGTTATGACTATCGCCGCCAGAGCAGCGCACTGATCACTCGCTTGCAGATGCAGGCCGCGGCGTTGCGCAGCCTCCTGAAGGGGCATATTGACGAAACTCAATATCAATGGCTTGAGCAAAGCATTGAGCACCTGAGCGACAATACGCCCGACACTCGTGCACAACACCCCGTCTACCCATTGCAGATCCACATCGATAAACCCTTCATCGCATTGCATCTGGGCGGCATCAACCAGCTGGTCGTCACCGATACCAATCTGACCCATGTGGAAACCGTGCAAGGCTGTTACGCGCTTATGCCGACCCACCTGCGTCTGGCTGCACTGCTGTATACGCCGAACGCACCTGACGAAATCGAGTTCCGGGCATTCAGCGCCTTCGTTGACTCCCTCCGCCATCCCGGCATGATCGACTACTACAAGGACCGCTGCCGCATCAACGCCCGGCGCGTGCTGTCGTTCTTTCTCAATGACATGAAGCAAGGCAACGGCAGCAAACGCCCGACACTGCCGCACGAACCGATCGCCGACTTCGCTCAGGTCTGCTTCAACCGCAAGATCGAGCGCAAGCTGCGCGACGCCAATGAAACCACGACCAATCGCCACGACATGCTCAGCGAAGTGATCTGGAACAGCGTCGACATCATTGCCACTCTCATCACGGCGCCCTTTCCACCGCTGAGCTTTGCGGTAGGCGTGGCGCTGTCGTTGCGCGACGCCACCAAGGCGGTCAAGGCCCTCGCCGGACATGATCCGGAATCCGCGCCGGGGCTGTTTCTGGCAGCAGCCCTGAACCTGGCAGGCGCCTACGGCGACGTGAAGCAGGGCCTCAAAGGCTTCGGCGGCATCGCGCGCAAACTGGCCAAGGGTTCGAAACCAGGCGCGCGGCCTGCCGCACTGAAAAAGCCCTCGAGGGCGCGCAAGCCGGAAGGCCTTTACCCGGTCAAACTCGATGACCAGCCTTGGCTGATCAGCAGGCCTGACGCCAACGGCAAGGCTCAGGTGTACCAAAACCTAGCCTTCGAAACGGACGACGTCTACCCGACCGGCCAGTACCTCGCCAGAACCGACAGCGGCGCCTGGCAGCTTCTGGATCGCCCTTCCAGCGCGGCCCCTTCAGCCTCCAACGGTTTCAGCCGCTATCGCGTCGCGGATATGTCTGTGCAAGACCTGCCACGTATCGGCGATGGGCACGCCAAGGGCGTCAGCCTTGGCAACGGCAAGTTTTACATCGATATGAATGGCGCCGTGTATCAGGTGAACTACGACGCGGGCCTGCGTTGCTGGCACATCGTCGATCCGCAAAACCCGTTCGCATTTTTCGGGCGTCAGCCTGTGCGCTTGAACGAGCAGGGCCAGTGGCAGGTAATCGAACGTTCCCGACTGCGAGGCGGCAGCGATACGCCGGGCAGCTCCACCCCTGCGCATCAGGGTGGCGCTGAAGGCGGCGCGACGGGTACCGGGCTTCAGGCCTACGAGCTGCCTGCCGACCTGCAGCCCCACATGGATGAGATCCTGATCCACACGTCCATGGATGCCTATGTCGTGGGATTGGGCGAATTCTTCGATGTGTATTTCAAGCAGATGCGCGAAGCGTACCAATCCCTCAGAAACAACCTTTACCGCGAGGCTCAGGCTTTTTTTGCCAACCCCATCGCCAAACCTGCGCGACCAGCACTTCCAGCCATCGACACCTCAACGACCGTCGCCGACTTCTTGCAGAGTGCTTTCGCCCAGAGCAATGGACTGGTCGTCAGCGAGGCGGCGAAATCTGTTGCCAGCAAACGTTTGTTGATGGTGAACATGCAGGCGCTGGTCGAGCAACGGGTTGAGGTGATTTACATCCAGCACCTGTTCACCGACAAGCACACACGCAAACTGGCGAAATACCACGCCAAGGGGCGTACGGTCCGGACAGGATCCCACGAGATCAAGAATCATCTGAAATACATCAACCAGCGGGCGCTGGATAACTTGAGCCGCGAATATGATTACTACCACTTGATCAAAGAGGCCCATCGACACGGCATCGAAGTACGCCCACTCAGCTCATCGGTGAGCTACCCCATGAACGACCATCCGGTGGCAGCCGCAGCGGGTGATAGCGCAAGCGCTCAAAAAATGAGCAATTTCTTCAGTCACAAAGTCATTGACCGAGATGTTGCAGACCAGCCGAACAAGCGCTGGATCGCACTGGTCGATCAACGCCTGGCAACCACCCACGATCAGGTACCGGGGCTGGCCGATCTGCAGGGCGCCCTCAGCGTGCACATCGAAGATGTCCCCGCAGGCCAGCCCACACGTATTCAGCACGGTGCCAACCTGGTGGACACCCATACTGCGGCCACTCCAACAGACTTCAAGATCGAGTTTGCGCAGTCAGGTAGCGTTCAGCCCCCAAGCGTCCCGGCCGCTTCGACAGCGACCACCGCTGCGGCTATTCCCCGCGAGTCCGTGGTGGCACTGAGTGCAACCGACAGTCTCAAACAGAGCGTTGCATTCCGCTGGAACGACATCACCGGTTGGCAACGGGTCGCGCCGCAAGAGTGGATCGCCGATGCGCCCCCGACTTCGCTGCAGCAGTCGCTGATCGATCCCCTCTACGACATGCCGCTTGCATCCAGGGACACGCTGTTCGAGCTGACCTATGCGCAGCATCATGGTCTCGACAGCAACTACTTCTTTTTCGACGAGCGTCTGAATCGGGTCGAGGAGCAGTTCTTCGCCCTGCGCGACAGCCTGCGCGAGAACGCCCGAAGCATCCGCACCCTCGATCAGCCACCACGGCCGACGCTGCCGTCCCTGGCCGCACGACCCAATATGGAGCAGTTCATTCAGAGCCTGTACGAACAGACCGATGGCATGGTGATCGGAGAGTTTCATGCTTCGATCGCCAGCAAGAAACTCATCATGGACAACCTGCCTCTGCTCAAGCAGCAGAACGTGAAGACTCTGTACATGGAGCATCTGTTCTCGGACCTGCATCAGGCCGATCTGGATCGCTTCTTCGAAACCGGCGTGATGAGCGACCGCCTCTTGCTCGCCTTGCGCCGGCTCGACAGCGGCCATCTCACTGATCCTTCACGGGTGTACAACTTCGAAAAACTGGTTATCAAGGCGCAACAGCATGGCATTGAGGTGCGCGCCATCGATTGCGCAGCGAGCTATCACCTGAGCGGCCTGCGCCTGCCGTCACAGACCACCCGCCAACAGATGATGAATTTCTACGCATCAAGAATGATTCGTCGGCATCAGGCTGTAATGGGCAAACACAAATGGGTTGCGCTGGTGGGTAACAGTCATTCAAACACCTATCTGGGTGTACCTGGCCTTGCAGAGCTCGAAGGCGGGATCGGTATCAGAGTCAGCGATGTGCGTCCGGGAGCATCCAAGGGCATCACGCCCGACCCGGGGGAGTTGGCGCGGGCCCAGATGAGCAACGAGCAAGGCTTCGTGAAGGGTAACTTTCTGGTGGAGATCGAAGTGTCCGGCAGCCCGATGGCCATCCGGCCTCCACAGCCACTGCCCATGGCGCAGCGGCTGGCCAGACCCGGCATGTTCGTCGCCGAGCAGGACGCCGACAGTCTGTACGTGATCGTCCATAAGTCGAGGACTCACGAAATCCATCGCACTGCGGTGCAAGTGAATGAAGAGGGCAAGGTGTTTGTGGATCGCCCGACCTGGGCTAGCGTGCATCTGCAGCCGTATGACGACATCGACGCGCTGATCCTGGCGCTCGAAGACATCAACCTGACGCGTGTGGGATAAGCCTTTCGGGAGGCGAAAAAAGGGGCAGCCATCGAGGCTGCCCTTTTTGCTTCACATCACTTTCGGCAGGCGCTGTTCCAGCAATTGGTACAAGGCGCTGTCGGCAGGCCAGTTACGCATGAAGCGCGCGCGATCCTTGGCGAACGCGGCAGCGAAGGCGCTGTGCGAGCTGTGCTGACACATTGCGTCAAGGTCGATCAGCGCCCAGCGGTCCCGATGCCAAAACACGTTGTGCCCTTTGAGATCGCCATGACTGATGCGCTCGCGGATCAACTGTGAAAACAGCGTTTCCAATGCCTGCAATTCACTTTCCGGCGCATCGCCCGACGCCACGTAGGGCGCGAAACGCTCGATGATGTCCGGCCCCGGCAAGTACTCCGTGACGAGATACGCCGTGCGTCGCAGCCAGATGAAACGCCGTTCCAGCAACGCCAGCGGCTTGGGCGTCGCGATACCGAGGAACATCAGACGATTGCCTTCGCGCCAGGAATGCCAAGCCCGGCTTGGACGCCAGAAGCGCTTGAGCCAATGGGCGAAGTGCTTGATGTTGTAACGCTTGATCACCAACGGTCGGCCATTGACTTCGGTTTTAGCCACGCTCGCCGCCCCACCGGTCTTGTACAGGTGGCCACTGTCGATCAGCGTGTCAGCTTTTTGCAGCACTGGCAGCATCGCCCCCTCTTCTTCACGACGAATCGCCCGCAGACCGAAGGGGCCGTCCGTCACGCTGAACAGGCTGCACTCGCGTCCGATCTTGATCAGGTAATCACGCAAGCGCCAATGGCTGACCTTGTCGATCTGCTTTTGCAGCGCTTCGACCGGCAACGCATGTTCGCCGTTGCTGAGCAGGTAGTAGACCAGCAATTCTTCGGTGTAGGGCTCCAACGACCGGGGCAACTGCGCGAAAAACACGCCGAGGTTTTCCAGGACCTTCTGCCGCGACAACGGCTTGCCTGCCTGCTCGACGCGAATTCCGGCGCCATCGATCAGGTACAACTGGCCGTTTTGGCGCAGCAGGTTGTCGAGGTGCAGGTCTTCCTGCCACAGGCCCTTGGCGTGCATCTGCCCGACAGCTGCCAAGGCCTCGCTGAGAACGGCGGTTTGCTCGTCGGCCAGCGGCGGCAGGGTCTCGACGGCTTTCCAGGCGTCGCCCAGGCTTTCGGCCTGATCGAGAAATTCGAACAACAGCCAGCCGCCCTCGCCTTCTTTCAGCCCTTCGGCCAAGAGCAGCGGCGTGGTCAAGCCCTGCTCGGCCAGCAGATGCACACCGTCGCGCTCACGCTGAAAATGCCGGGGCGCCTTATGACCCACCAGCAACTTGGCCAGCACCGGCCGCCCGCGCCAGATCCCGGCGCCCACATAGCGTTGCCCCGGCAGCACTCGCAGGAGGCTCAACAGCTGCAACTCGGCAGGGCCTGCCGCATCCGCCAACGCAATGCTCATCGGCAGCGTCGGGGTACGACCGGCGTTTTTCAGTTCAGACAAACGCATCGGCGCCCTCTTAAAAAAACTCGTAAATAGCTGAGACTGGCGCGATCGAGCTTCTGCCCGAAGGGCGTGGGAACCGGTTTGCTGGCGAATGCGTCAGGTCAGCAACATACAGGATGACTGGCACGGCGCATTCGCCAGCAAGCCGGCTCCCACAATAGATCTCATCATCACTCACATCAGCGACCGCTGCGCTTATGACTGCCGCGTTTGGCCAACCGCTGCCACCACGCATCGACCAGCCCGCTATCCCCAGGGGCTTGCAGGTAGGCGGCGAGCAGTTCGCGGATTTCGGCTTCGTTCCACATCGGCGCGCGGCGCAGCAAGGGTTCGATGTCCTTGACCCGGTCCCGCTGGCCGAATATCGATTTTCGCGTTTTTTCGAGGTCGATCAACTGCGCTTGATATGCGCCGCCCTTGGCCTTGAGAAAAATGTGCTTGGGATAGAAACAACCATGCACCTGACCGGCCTTGTGCAGCGTGCGGGCCAACTGACCGCAGGCGTGCAGGATCGCCAGGCGCTGAGTCGCCGGCAGTTCACCCCACTGCGTCAGCAGTGCGTCCAGATCGCTCCAGCCGTCCAGCGCTCGGGTCATCAGAATCGCCCGGCGCTCGCCATTAACTTTCTTCTCGCCGTAGAACACCGCGTGCAGCGCCGGAATGCCGAGCTTCTGGTACAGGCTGATGTTGCGAAACTCGCGAGAAAACGACGGCTCGCCGAACGGGTGATGCAGCGTGTGGGTCAGGTAATTGCTTTGGCGTTTGAGGTAATAACCCGAGCCTTCCAGCTCCAGCCGAAACACGCTGCTCCAGCCGCCGCGCCCGGTGTTGGGCTCGTCCACGGCGTCGAGCTGCACGTCCCACAGCGAATCGAAATCGGCCAGACCGTGCCGCTCCAGCAAGCCACGGTCGGCCTCGGCAATGAACACACTCATTCGCGACCCTCGAAAAAGCTGACGATGTGTCGAATGCGCTTCTTGTCCGACGCATTCAGGCGCTCGCGCCCACGGTATTGCAGATAGAAACGCAGCCGCTGGGTGGCGGACAGGTGATATTTGGCCACTTTGTCCAGACAGGCCAAGTCCTTGGTGATGCGATAACGGAGCATGAAGCTGACCCAAAACGCGCCGTTGGGGCAGTCGATCAGAAACACCGTCGAACGGTCATCCACCAACAGGTTGCGCCACTTCAGGTCGTTATGGGTGAAGCGATGATCGTGCATGGTCCGCGTATAGCGTGCGACCTGCTGGCTGATGCCGTCGACCCACGAACGGTCGGTCAGACGCTGATCGTGGTGACGCGCCAATTCGGACAAATCTTCGGTGCGCGGCAGCTCGCGGGTGATCAACGCGCCACGGTCATACGCCGCGCCATTACGCTCCAGGCCCCAGGCAATCACCTCGGCAGTCGGGATGCCCCATTTCGCGAAGCGCTTGAGGTTCTGCCACTCGGATTTCACCCGCGGACGCCCTAGATAACGCCGCAGGCCCTTGCCCGCCGCAACATAGCGTTTGACGTAGTAATTCACGCCATCACGCTCGACACGGATGACTTCCGACAACGGATCGCGGGTCAAACGCTCGCCTTTCAAGGCGAACACGGCGTCCAGCGATCCAAAATCAGCGGCCAGCGCGGCGTATTCAGGTTCAAGGTTCCAACCCGCCATCAGAGCGCATCCCCGTACCGCAGCTTGCGCTGATACAGCTTCTCGGCCTTGGCTTCCAGCCATACCAACAACGCCGATTCCTCGGCCAGAATCTTGCGCAAAGGTTGCTGGAAGTAGCCCTTGAGGAAACGCAGCTTGTCGCGGCGGGTCAGGCCAATGTCCAGCGCCGAGAAATACAGCGCGGCCAGGTCCTTGTTGCGCCAGCGTTGGGTGATCTGGTCGCGGGTCTGCGCGCGGTGCAGGTCGATCACCGACAGCTTGAAACTGTCGGGGGTGACCGGCGTGTCGGTGTGCAGCAGAAAATGGCAGAGGTAGCAGTCGCGATGGTTGACCCCGGCGCGGTGCATCATGCCCACGAGGCGCGCAACTTCGGCAATGTACGCCCATTTCATGCGCGGCTCGGGGGGCTGTTTCACCCAATTGATGCTGACGTCTTCCATGCTTTCGGTCGGCGCCAGCTCTTCGGTGACGATGAACGAATGCTGCGCGGCCGGATTGCTGCCGCGCTCGCCGTAGGCAACGGCGGTCATGGTCGGCACGCCAACTTCCGTGAGGCGATTGATCGCATCGAATTCCTTGCCCGCGCCCAGCACCGGCAGTTTCGCGGTCAGCAGGTTCTTCACCACTTCGCCCCAACCGATACCGCGATGGATTTTGACGAAATACCCACGCCCGTCGACTTCGGTGCGCAGCGTGCGGCGGTTTTCCAGCTCGCGGTACACCTGGCCTTTCAGCTCTTCGACGGCCTCGAACGCGTCGCGCCCGGCCCAAAGGGACTTGAAGGGTTCAGCAAGGATCAGTTTCATCCGTGACGCTCCGCCAGAATCACATCCGCAGCGTGCTGCGGCATGCTGTAAAGATCCGCCGTATCGGCGAACGCCAGCCCGTTTCGCGCCCAATTCGCGCGAGCGGGGTCGTCTTCGAGCATGCGGGTCAGGTATTGATTGAGCTGGTTCTGCTCGAACGGCTCATCAAGCACCAGACCGCTGTCAGCTTCGGCGATGTAGTGCGCGTAGCCACACACGGCGCTGACCAGCACGGACAGGCCGGCGACCAGTGCTTCGAGCAGCACGGTGCCGGTGTTTTCGTTGTATGCCGGGTGAATCAACAGATCTGCGCCCAACAGAAAACGCGGGATGTCGCTGCGGCCTTTCATGAAGGTCACGTTGTCGCTCAGGCCCAATGCCGAGCTTTGCAGTTGGAAGACTTTAGGGTCGTCCTGACCGATGACGAACAGCCGCGTACGTTTGCGCAGCGCAGCAGGCAGGGCCGCGAGCGCTTTCAGGCTGCGATCGACACCCTTGGTCTTGAAGCCGGAGCCAATCTGCACCAGCAGCAGGTCGTCATCGCCGAGTTTGAATTCACGGCGGAATTCAGCGCGAATCTCGGCGGCATTGGCCGGTGCGCGACGATCCTGGGAAATCCCCGGCGGCAGCAGATGAAAGCGCTCGAGCGGCGTGTCGTAGTGCTTGATGAACAGCGGCTGCTGCACTTCGGAAATCATCAGCACTTCGGTTTTCGCGTCTTTGGCGAACACCGAACGCTCGTAATCGGCGAAGTGACGATAGCGACCCCAGTATTTGTACAGGCCATGGCGCAGATTCTGGGCCTTGTCTTCATAACAGCCGTCGGCGGCGTAATACACGTCCAGACCGGGCATTTTGTTGAAACCGATCAGACGATCCACCGGGCGCTTGGCCAAGTCGGCGTTCATCCAGTCGGTGAGCTTTTCGTTACGACGATGGTTGAAGATCGCCTTGACCGGCGCCACCAACACTTCGAAACCGGGGGGCACGTCGCCTTCCCAGATCAGGGTGTAGACGCGGATCGAATGCCCGCGCTGCTGACACTCCAGGGCGATGCGCATGAAGTCGCGCTGTAAGCCGCCGAAGGGAAAGTATTTATAAAGCACGAATGCCAGTTGCATTACGGATGTTCCTTTGCCAGCAACAGCGAGCCCAACTGGCCCGCTACTCGCTCGGGATTCAGGCGAGTGAAGCACATTGGCCACTCGCGTTCGGTATCGACCTGACGCTGATCTTCAGGCGTCGGCCGATAGGTGCATTTCTTTTGCAGGCACGGCGCGCAGGCCGGGTAATCGCCCGCGAGGTGAACCTGCGACTTGCCGTAGGCGCCGGTCAGGCCCGGGTTGGTCGGACCGAACAGCGACAGTGTCGGCACGTCCAGCGCAGCCGCCAGATGACCGAGCCCGGTGTCCACAGCGACGCAGCCTTGCGCGCCAGCGAGCACGTTGGCGACGCCCGCCAGATTCAATTTGGGCAGTACAACGGCTTTATCAAGGCCTTGGGCGATACGTTCGGCGCGCGCCTTTTCGGCGGGGTTGCCCCACGGCAAGTGCACTTCGAGGCCTTGGCTGATCATGCGCTCGGCCAGTTGACGCCAGTACAGCTCGGGCCAGTGCTTGGTGTCCCAAGTCGTGCCGTGCAGAAACAGCACGAACGGCGCGCCACGATCACCGTTCAGCAGGCGGCTGCGATCCAGGCCGTAATCGCCAAGGCCGGCAGGCACTTCGTAGCCGAGCGCTTGGGCGAACAGCTGTCGCAAACGTTCGACCGCGTGCTGACTGCGCGCAACCGGATACGCGTGATCGTAAAAACGCGCGGCAAGGGGTTCGCGGGCAGAATCTTTATCCAGGCCGGCGATCGCCGCATTGACGTAACGGGTCAGGAACGCGCTCTTCAGCAGGCCCTGGGCGTCGATCACCAGGTCGTATCGGCTGTCACGCAGGCGCTGTTTGAACTGGCGCCACTGGCCGTTCTTGAACGTCTGCCACAGGTTCTTGCGCCAGCGCCGGATCGCTACGGGGATGACGCCGGACACCGCCGGGTGCCAGGTCGGGATCTCCGCGAAGCCTTCTTCCACCACCCAGTCGAACTGGATGCCGGGGATCGCCCGCGCCGCGTCGGTCAGCGCAGGGAGGGTATGAATGACGTCACCCAGTGACGAGGTCTTGATCAGCAGTACCCGCAAGTCAGGCGACCTCGACCGGCGTGCCACCCAAGTGGCTCAACGAGGTGATGACCGAATCGGGCTCCAGCAGACGCAGGCAGTTGTAGTGCCCGAACCGACAGGTGCGCTCGAAACAGGGGCTGCATTCGATACCCAGCCGCACGATTTCGACCTGATCGGCCAGCGGCGGTGTGAAGCCTGGCGACGTCGAGCCATAGACGGCGACCAAAGGCCGGTTCAGCGCAGCGGCGACGTGCATCAGGCCGGAATCATTGGACACCACGGCATCGGCGCAGGACAGCAGGTCGATCGCTTCGGCCAGCGACGTCCCGCCGCTGAGGTTGACGGACTCTTCGCGCAAGCCGGGAATCAGCCGCTCACGAATGCTTTCGCCGACCGCGTGATCGTTCTTGGAGCCGAACAGCCAGACCTGCCAGCCTTCGCGAATCTTGGTTTCTGCGACTTTTGCGTAATGCTCGGATGGCCAGCGTTTGGACTCGCCAAACTCCGCGCCGGGGCACAGCGCCAGCACCGGGCGGTCGAGGGTCAGGCCGAACTTGGCCAGCGCGGCATCGCGGCTGGCCGTTTCGATCTGCAAGGCTGGCTTTGGATAAGGGCGTGGGATTTCGACGTTTTGGTCGTAGGCCAGCGCCATGAAGCGCTCGATCATCAGCGGATATTTCTGCTTATCGAGGATTCGCACGTCATTGAGCAGGCCATAGCGAAATTCGCCACGCCAGCCAGTGCGTTTCGCAATGCCGGCGAAAAACGGCACCAGCGCCGATTTCAGTGAGTTGGGCAGCAGGATGGCCTGGTCGTACTGACCTTTCAGCGACCGACCGATGCGGCGACGGGTTGCCAGTTCCAGCGCGCCGTGGCCGAGCGGAAAGCTCAAGGCCGCGCGCACTTCGGGCATGCGCTCTAGGATCGGCCGACTCCACTCGGGGGCCAGCACATCGATTTCGCACTGTGGGTGACGCTGTTTCAGGCACTGGAACAGCGTTTGCGCCATCACCATGTCACCGACCCAGCTGGGCCCTACGATCAGAATTCTCATGCTCAATCCAAAAACGACCAGAAACGAGCAGGGAGGCCCATCAGACTGCGTGACGCTTCCACACAGCCTGACGCCTCCCTGTCATAGCTTTATAGAGGTCCTGAATGGCGTCGAAACAAACACTCGCCAGATCAGGATTCTGGGTGACTTCACAGACGCCATCGCGGGCAAGCGCGCTCCTAGAGGAAACCCCGCTCGACTGAAGGAGCGCGCTTGCCCGCGATGGGCCGGAGGACTCAATGAAGAATCCTTCATGTATCAACTCAACCCCAACTGCCCCCAGATCCGCATCACTTCGCGACGCTCGCTGGCGAACTGATCGCCTTTCATCACGCCCGCGTCCTTCTGCAAGGCTTGGCGGTGCGCCGCGGAACGGTACGCTTTATACACCTCACGCAACAGGCTCGCGTCGGCGGAGGGCAGCAACCGGGCCTCTTCCAAGCCTTCGAGAATACGGATGTTGTCGGTGTAGCGAAGCAGCGCGGGATGCTCTCTGGACCACGCCAAGGCCGCGTATTGCACCATAAATTCGATATCGACGATACCACCGGCATCCTGCTTGAGATCGAAGGACGACGTGGGCTCGAAGGCATTTGCACCCCTCCCGGCCTGTGTGCCCTTGGTCCCAAGGTTGTCGCGCATCTTGGCGCGCATGTCGCTGACTTCCTGTCGCAACGTCGGCAGATCGCGCTCGCGCCCCAGCACCGACGCCCGCACCGCTTCGAAGCCTTTGCCCACGTCCGCACTGCCCACCAGCACCCGCGCGCGCACCAGCGCCTGATGCTCCCAGGTCCAGGCTTCGTTCTCCTGATAGCGCGAAAACGCCCCCAACGAGCTGACCAACAGACCTGCGGCACCCGAAGGGCGCAAGCGCATGTCGACTTCATAAAGCTGGCCGGAATTGGTTTGCGTGGTGATCAGATGAATGATCCGCTGCCCCAGTCGCGTGAAGAACTGCGCGCCGTCGATCGGCTTCGGCCCATCGGTTTCCGCCTGGGGATCGCCATCGTGAATGAACACCAGATCGAGGTCCGAACCATGCCCCAGTTCGATCCCACCGACTTTCCCATAACCGACAATCACGAACCCCGGATCGCACAACGTGCCATCCGGGCGACGCGGCGCGCCATGGCGAGCGACCGTGTGACGCCAGGCCAGGGCCAGTACCTGTTCGAGAATGGCTTCGGCCAGCCAGGTCAGGTAATCGCTGACTTTCATCAAGGGCAGGCTGCCGGTGATTTCCGACGCGGCCACGCGCAAACGGTGCGCCAGTTTGAAGTGACGCAACGCCTCCATTTGTTGCTCCAGGTCATCTTCGGGAATGCGCGTCAGCCGTTCACGCAGCTCGGCAGCCAATTCCAGCGCCTGCGGCGGGCTGAACAGGCGACCCTCGTTGAGCAATTCATCGAGCAACAGTGGGAAGCGTGCGATCTGCTCGGCAATCCAGGGGCTGGCCGCGCACAATGTCAGCAAACGTCGCAGCGCACTGGGGTTTTCGGTCAGCAGCACCAAGTAGGCCGAGCGCCGGGCGACCGCCTCGACCAAGGGCAGCACTCGCTCCAGCACGAGGTCCGGATCGTCATGTTCGACGGCCTGGGCCAGCAAGCGAGGGATGAACGCATCCAGCCGCTCGCGGCCAAGGCGCTGCATCGAGCGCAGCTGCGAACTGCCGCGCAAGTTGCTGAGGTGTTTCAGCGCTTTCTGCGCGTCGGCAAATCCGCCTTCCTGCAACTGACGACAGGCCGCCTCTTCGTTTTGCGACTCTTCCCACAACGGCAGCCATTCCCCGCCGACGATCTCCTCGCCACCCTCTTGCTGCCCTTCTTCCTCGTCGGGGTCGGCGATGACTTGGCGAAAATGCCAATCGACCCGCCCGCGCCAGTACATCAACTGCGCGTGGAAAGCGTCCCAATCGGCGAAGCCCATGATAAAGGCGATGCGCGCCTGATCGCGCTCGTCCTCGGGCAGCATTTGGGTCTGGCGGTCGGCAATCGCCTGAATGGCATGCTCGGTGTAACGCAGGAATTCATAAGCTTCGCGCAGTTCGGTGATGACAGCCGCAGGCAGATAGCCCTGTCCTTCCAACGTGCGCAGGACTTTGAGTAATGGCCGCTGTTGCAGGCTCAGGTCTCGTCCGCCGTGGATCAGCTGGAACGCTTGGGCGATGAACTCTATCTCGCGAATGCCGCCCGAACCCAGCTTGATGTTGGCCGCCATGCCCTTGCGCCGGACCTCCTGCTGGATCAGCTGCTTCATGGTGCGCAGGGCTTCGATGGCGGAAAAGTCGAGGTAGCGGCGATATACGAACGGTCGCAGCATGTCTAGCAACTCACTGCCTTTCGCCTGATCCCCGCCGACGACCCGCGCCTTGATCATCGCGTAGCGTTCCCAGTCGCGGCCCTGATCCTGGTAGTACTGCTCCAGCGCATTGAAACTCAGCACCAGCGCCCCGGATGACCCGTAAGGCCGCAGGCGCATGTCGACACGGAAGACGAAACCGTCGACGGTGACCGGGTCCAGCGCTTTGATCAGCCGCTGCCCCAGACGAATGAAAAATTCCTGATTGTCCAGCGGGCGCTTCACGCCTTGGGTTTCGCCGCCCTCGGGATAGGCGAAGATCAAGTCGATATCGGACGACATGTTCAGCTCGACCGCTCCCAGCTTGCCCATGCCGAGGATGACCATTTGTTGAGGCTCGCCCGTCCGGCGCCCGGTCGGGACGCCGAACTGCTGGCAATGTCGGTCGTATAACCAACGGTAGGCGAGGTCGATACTGCCATCCGCCATGTCGGAAAGGTCGCGGCAGGTTTCGATCAAATCCGCTTGTCGTGTCAGATCGCGCCAGATAATTCGGACTTGCTGCCGCGTCCGTTGCCGACGTAGATTACGCCCCAGCTCATCGTCGGTGGTTGCTTCGGCCACCGCATTGGCGATGTGCTCACGCAGCTCATTGGCCGCAAAGCTGCGCTCAAGCTCGCCGGATTCAGCGAGGTCGAGCAGCATCTGCGGGTCGCGCGCGATGTGTTCGGCGACAAAATCGCTGGAGGCGCACACGCGATCGAACGCGGCCAGACGCTCAGCGGGCCAGGCATCGAAAGTCGCCTGCCCACCTTCGGTCAGAGCAGCAAGCGCAGCGCGGAACGACTGCTGGGCACGAGACACCAATGGCAGGAGGATGGCCGGCAGGTCAGCCAGCGAAGGAAGGCTCATGGTCTATCCTTGATCGGCGTTCAAAAGACTACCCGCCGGAGGGGCTGCGCCCTACAAAACGGACCGGACTGTCGAACAAAGGTTAAAAATTGCTGGCATTTGCCTGTTTGTGGTAGCCAGCGTGATTCGTCAGCTGATCTTTTTATGGTTTCTACCAACATTTTTCATTTGTTTCATCGCGATACATGGGCGAAAACATCGCCAAGCTGTAGTTTTACTACTGTATATACAAGTCAAAAAGCTGAAACGGCTAGAGATTTGTAGTAAAACTACACAACGCCGGGTACCACTCCGGTCATCCAAGAATTTTTACGTCGTCTGCCCACAAGGCCAGTCGCAACAAACTCAGGCAACCGATTCTGGAAGCCTTTCCGCCCTGGAGCAAGCCATGCAAGACCTCGATCCCGTCGAAACCCAGGAATGGCTGGACGCCCTGGAATCGGTTCTCGACAAAGAAGGCGAAGACCGTGCTCATTATTTGATGACCCGTATGGGCGAGCTGGCCACGCGTAGTGGTTCGCAGCTGCCGTACTCCATCACCACGCCGTACCGCAACACCATCCCTGTTACCCGCGAAGCACGCATGCCCGGCGACCTGTTCATGGAACGCCGCATCCGTTCGATCGTTCGCTGGAACGCCTTGGCGATGGTCATGCGCGCCAACATGCAAGACCCTGATCTGGGCGGCCACATCTCCACTTTCGCCTCCAGCGCCACGCTGTATGACATCGGCTTCAACTACTTCTTCCAGGCCCCGACCGAAGAACACGGCGGCGACCTGATCTACTACCAGGGCCACGCGTCGCCCGGCATTTACGCTCGCGCTTTCCTCGAAGGCCGCTTGAGCGAAGAACAGATGCTGAAATTCCGTCAGGAAGTGGACGGCGGCGGCCTATCGTCGTACCCGCACCCGCACCTGATGCCTGACTTCTGGCAGTTCCCTACCGTTTCCATGGGTCTGGGCCCGATCACCGCGATCTACCAGGCACGCTTCATGAAGTACCTGGAAAACCGTGGCTTCATCCCGGCTGGCAAGCAAAAGGTCTGGTGCTTCATCGGCGACGGCGAATGCGACGAGCCGGAAACCCTGGGCGCCATTTCTCTGGCCGGTCGTGAAAACCTCGACAACCTGATCTTCGTCATCAACTGCAACTTGCAGCGCCTTGACGGCCCGGTTCGCGGCAACGCCAAGATCATCCAGGAACTGGAAGGCGTGTTCCGTGGTGCTGCCTGGAACGTGAACAAGGTCATCTGGGGCCGCATGTGGGACCCACTGTTCGCCCAGGACGAAGACGGTCTGATGCAGCGTCGCATGGACAAAGCCATCGACGGTGAGTACCAGAACTACAAGGCAAAAGACGGCGCCTACGTCCGTAAGCACTTCTTCGGCGACGATCCAGAGCTGCTCAAGCGCGTCGAGAATCTGTCCGACGACGAGATCTGGAAACTCAACCGTGGCGGCCACGACCCGTACAAGGTCTACGCGGCGTATCACCAGGCGGTCAACCACAAGGGCCAGCCGACCGTCATCCTCGCCAAGACCATCAAGGGCTACGGCACCGGCGCGGGCGAAGCGAAGAACACTGCGCACAACACCAAGAAAGTCGATATCGAGTCGCTGAAGAAATTCCGTGATCGCTTCGACATTCCACTGAACGATTCCCAGCTCGAATCGCTGCCGTTCTACCGTCCGGCCGAAGACAGCGCGGAAATGAAGTACCTGCGCAAATGCCGCGAGAAGCTGGGCGGTTCCCTGCCTCAGCGCAACCGCGGCAACATCAGCATCCCGACGCCATCGTTGGACACGCTGAAGTCGGTTCTGGATGGCTCGGGCGACCGCGAAATCTCCACCACCATGGCGTTCGGTCGTATCCTCGCCTCGATGGTGAAAGACAAGGAACTGGGCAAGCGCATCGTTCCGATCCTCGCTGACGAAGCCCGTACCTTCGGTATGGAAGGCATGTTCCGTCAGCTGGGTATCTACTCGCCAGTCGGCCAGCTGTACGAGCCAGTCGACCGCGATCAGGTCATGTACTACCGCGAAGAGAAAGACGGCCAGATCCTGCAGGAAGGCCTCAACGAGGCAGGCGCGTTCTCCTCGTTCATCGCGGCAGGTACTGCCTACAGCAACTACAACACCCCGATGCTGCCGGTTTACATCTTCTATTCGATGTTCGGCTTCCAGCGTATCGGCGACCTGGCGTGGGCCGCTGGCGATGCACAGACTCGCGGCTTCCTGCTGGGCGGCACCTCCGGGCGTACCACGCTCAACGGTGAAGGCCTGCAACACGAAGACGGCCACAGCCACATTCTGGCCAGCACCATCCCGAACGTGCGCAGCTATGACCCCGCCTATGCCTACGAGCTGGCGGTGATCATGCAGGAAGGCACGCACCGGATGATGACGCTGCAGGAAAACGTCTACTACTACATCACCGTGATGAACGAGAACTACCATCAGCCAGCGATGCCGGCCGGTGTAGAGCAAGGCATCATCAAGGGCATGTACCTGCTGGAAGAAGACACACGCGAAGCGGCTCATCACGTCCAACTGTTGGGCAGCGGCACGATCCTCAACGAAGTGCGTGAAGCGGCGAAGATCCTGCGTGAGCAGTTCAACATCGGCGCTGACGTCTGGAGCGTCACCAGCTTCAACGAATTGCGTCGCAACGGCCTGGCCGCTGAACGCAGCAACCGTCTGAAGCCCGGCCAGAAGCCACAATTGAGCTACGTTGAAGAGTGCCTCAATGGTCGCAAGGGCCCGGTCATCGCGTCGACCGACTACATGAAACTGTTCGCTGACCAGATCCGTCAGTGGGTTCCGACCAAGGAATACAAGGTCTTGGGCACCGACGGCTACGGCCGTTCCGACAGCCGCAAGAAGCTGCGTCACTTCTTTGAAGTCGACCGTCACTTCGTGGTGCTGGCGGCCCTGGAAGCCTTGGCCGATCGTGGCGATATCGAACCGAAAGTCGTGGCGGAAGCCATCACCAAGTTCGGCATCGACCCGGAAAAACGCAACCCGCTGGACTGCTGAGGTCTGCGCTGAAGATCGTATAGAGCGCTGACAGATTGCGCGAAACAGCCGGCGATGCGGAATTTGCCTTCGGGTAAATGAGCATCCAAGGCTGTTTCGTTGCTACTGCACCGGCGCAGTCGAGTGAACAGGTTCTCCTGAGGAGAGACATTGTGAGTGAGCTAATTCGTGTACCCGACATCGGCAGCGGTGACGGTGAAGTCATTGAGTTGTTCGTCAAGGTTGGCGACCGCATCGAGGCCGACCAAAGCCTGCTGACGCTGGAGTCGGACAAGGCGAGCATGGAAATCCCTGCGCCAAAAGCCGGTGTGGTCAAAAGCCTGAAAGTAAAGCTGGGCGATCGCCTGAAAGAAGGCGATGAACTGCTGGAGCTGGAAGTGGAAGGCGACGCCGCCGCTGCGCCTGCTGACGAGCCTGCGGCTGCCGCTCCGGCGGATGCGGCCCATGCTGCCGCTGAGAAGCCAGCTGAAGCGGCTGCTCCGGCTCAGGCTGCTGCACCTGCGCCAGCTGCCGAAGCAACCGTTCAGGACATCCACGTTCCGGATATCGGTTCGTCGGGCAAGGCTCGCATCATCGAGCTGATGGTCAAAGTCGGTGACAGCATCGAAGCTGATCAATCCCTGATCACTCTGGAATCTGACAAAGCCTCGATGGAGATTCCTTCGCCCGCCGCAGGCGTGGTCGAAAGCATCAGCGTCAAGGTCGAAGACGAAGTCGGCACTGGCGATCTGATCCTGAAACTGAAAGTGGCGGGCGCAGCTCCGGCGGCGGCTCCGGCTCAAGCAGCTGCCCCTGCTCAAGCAGCGGCTCCGGCCAAGGCTGACGCACCGGCTGCCCCTGCTGCTGCCCCTGCGCCAAAGGCCGAAGCGGCGCCTGCCCCAGCGGCGGCCCCGGCTGCCAGCGGCGCGAAAGTCCACGCTGGTCCGGCCGTTCGTCAGCTGGCCCGCGAGTTCGGCGTCGAACTGAGCGCCGTAGCCGCGACCGGCCCACACGGCCGCGTGCTGAAGGAAGACGTGCAGGCGTACGTCAAATCCATCATGACCAAGTCCAAGGACGCGCCTGCTGCTGGCGGCGCAACCGGCGGCGCTGGCATCCCACCGGTTCCGGAAGTCGATTTCAGCCGTTTCGGTGAAATCGAAGAAGTGCCGATGACGCGCCTGATGCAACTGGGCGCGTCCGGTCTGCACCGCAGCTGGCTGAACATCCCCCACGTCACGCAGTTCGACCAGGCCGATATCACTGACCTGGAAGCCTTCCGCATTGCGCAGAAAGCTGTCGCCGAGAAAGCGGGCGTGAAGCTGACCGTGCTGCCTCTGCTGCTCAAGTCCATCGCGCATCTGCTCAAGGAAATGCCGGACTTCAACAGCTCGCTGGCACCCAGCGGCAAAGCGGTCATCCGTAAGAAGTATTTCCACATCGGTTTCGCGGTGGATACTCCTGACGGCCTGCTGGTCCCGGTGATCAAAAACGTCGATCAGAAGAACCTGCTGCAACTGGCTGCCGAAGCGGCCGAGCTGGCTGAAAAGGCGCGTTCCAAAAAGCTGTCGGCCAACGACATGCAGGGCGCCTGCTTCACCATTTCGAGCCTCGGTCACATTGGCGGCACCGGCTTCACGCCGATCGTCAACGCGCCGGAAGTCGCGATCCTGGGTGTCTCCAAGGCCACCATGCAACCGGTCTGGGACGGCAAAGCCTTCCAGCCACGCCTGATGCTGCCGCTGTCGCTGTCCTACGATCACCGCGTGATCAACGGCGCCGCAGCTGCACGCTTCACCAAGCGTCTGGGCGACGTGCTGGCTGACATCCGCACCATCCTGCTGTAAGCCGCAAAAGGCCCGCCTCACAGGAGGCGGGCCTTCGCTGTTTTTCGAGCTGCCACGCTCGTACCTCAACCCCGCCCATTTGGCGGGGCTTTTTTTGGATGTGAAAACGGTGACGCTTGGCACGCTTGTGGACCGCAGAAAATCTTGGAAACACCGCGGTTCAAAGTGAATCCTCGAAGGGCTTAAGCCCGGGATAAACGCCTGATCCGCAATGGCCAGCCCATTCAGAATCACCAATAACAACCACTTGACCCTGCATTCCGACAAATCCGACCAACAACCTTCAGTTAATCCACGATTTGCCGACAGATTTATAGCACTAAGCCATCGCGCTCACTTGTCAGCCCGTGCGCCATGATGCAACCTTGCGACACGCGATTTCACAATGGGCGCGTGCCCATGCGCGACAGTACTCTTTAAGCGAGTTCCTTCATGAAAAGCCAACCTGATGCTGCCGCCCGATCGGCAGCCGAGGTCGTGACGCAATTGCCGGTGCCCTCGCGGCTCGGCATGCTGCGTTTCGAGCGGCTGAATGAAGCCAGCTGGGCGATGCTGTACCTGGATCCAAGCTGTGAGAAGCAGTTCGACATGCCCGCCGTGGAGCTGTGCGCCCTCATCGGCTCGCCCTACGCCAGCCTGATGGAGCCCGAAGCGCGCTATCAACTGCACGACGCCATCCAGATACAGATGGCCAGCAACTCGCATTACGTCATTCGCTACACCTTGCACACGACCCGCGGTCCGTTGGGCCTGCTGGAAATCGGCGAGGGTTACCGACAGCACAACCGCGAACTGCTGCGGGGGTACCTGATGGTGGTAGATGAGCTTTACGATGCCAGCGAGATGGTCTTAGCTCCGGACCTGGAAGTGCAAAACACACGGCTGCAAATTGCGCTGGAGCTCAATCAGCGGGCGCAACATGAGCAACTGCAGCATCTGGAGCGGGTGCGCGCTCAACAAAGCCTGATTCTGCGCCTGGCCAAACATCGTTACAGCTCCAGCAATTCGTTGCAGGAAGCGGCCGAGCTGATCACCAAGAACGCCTGCGAAATCTACGACATTGCCCGCGCCGCGATCTGGAACCTCAACGGCAATATGCTTGAACCGATCGCCGAATACCGCCGCGATACGGATGAATACCTCAAGGCCGGGCCGATTGATATCAGCCGCTTCCCGAGTTATCTGGAAGCGCTGCACACCAGCCGTGCCATCGATGCCAACGACTTCGAGCAGGACCCGCGGACTCGCGAATTGGCTGAAAGCCTCCTGCCGCGCCAGATCAACGCGATTCTCGATGCCAGCGTGCGCATCGACGGCCAAGTGGTCGGCGTGCTGTGCCTCGAGCACACCGAGACAGGGCGCGAATGGCAGTCCGACGAAATCGCGTTCGCCGGGGAGCTGGCCGATCAATTCGCCCATGCCATCAACAACCACAACCGGCGCACGGCCACCAACGCGCTGCATCTGTTCCAGCGCGCAGTCGAGCAGAGCGCGAACGCGTTTCTGCTGGTCAACTGCGACGGCGTGGTCGAGTACGTCAACCCGAGTTTCACCGAGATCACTCAGTATTCCGCCGATGAAGTCCACGGCCATCGCCTCTCGGAACTGCCCGCGCTGGAAAATCTCAGCGCCTTGTTGATGGACGCCAATTCAAGCCTGGCGACCAGTAACAGCTGGCAGGGCGAATTCAAAAGCCGCCGCAAGAACCTGGAGCCGTACTGGGGCCAGCTGTCAATTTCCAAGGTTTACGGCGATAACCGCGAACTCACCCATTACATCGGCATTTACGAAGACATCACTCAGGCCAAGCTCTCCCAACAGCGGATCGAGCGGCTGGCGTACACCGACAACCTGACCAACCTCGGCAACCGTCCGGCGTTCATTCGCACCCTCGACGAGCACTTCGCGCGGGACATCGAAACGCCGATCAGCCTGCTGCTGGTGGACATCGACAACTTCAAGCGCATCAACGACAGCCTCGGCCACCAGACCGGCGACAAGCTGTTGATCAGCCTCGCCCGCCGCCTGCGCAACAGCCTCAGCCCGACCGGCATTCTGGCGCGGTTTGCCAGTAACGAATTTGCGGTTTTGCTGGACGACACCGATCCCGAAGAAGGTCAGCGCATTGCCAGCCAAGTGCTGACGACGCTGGACAAGCCGATGTTCGTCGACAACCAGTTGATCAGCGTCACCGGCTCCGTCGGCCTGGCCTGTGCGCCGCTGCACGGCCGTGATCCGCAGACGCTGATGAAGAACGCCGGTCTGGCGCTGCACAAGGCCAAGGCCAACGGCAAGCATCAGGTGCAGGTGTTCACCGAAGCGCTCAACGCCGAGGCCAGCTACAAGCTGTTCGTCGAGAACAACCTGCGCCGCGCACTGACCCAGAACGAGCTTGAAGTCTTCTACCAACCCAAGCTGTGCCTGCGTACCGGTCGGCTGCTGGGCATGGAGGCGCTGCTGCGCTGGAATCATCCGGAAAAGGGCATGATTCGGCCGGACCAGTTCATCAGCGTCGCCGAAGAAACCGGCCTGATCATCCCGATTGGCAAGTGGGTGGCGCGCCAGTCCTGCCGCATGAGCAAGCAACTGACCGCGGCCGGTTACGGCAAGCTGCACGTCGCGATCAACGTGTCGCCCAAACAGTTCTCCGACCCTGATCTCGTCAGCTCGCTGGCCAGCATCCTGCGCGAAGAGCAGCTCGACCCTTCCCTGCTGGAACTCGAACTGACCGAAGGCCTGCTGCTGGAAGCCACCGAAGACACGCGTCTGCAGCTGGAATCCCTGAAAACCCTGGGCCTGACCCTGGCCATGGACGACTTCGGGACCGGCTATTCCTCGTTCAGTTATCTCAAGAAATTCCCCATCGACGTGATCAAGATCGACCGCAGCTTCATCCGCGACATTCCGGATGATCAGGACGACATGGAAATCACCTCGGCGGTCATCGCCATGGCCCATAACCTGAAGCTGACCGTCGTCGCTGAAGGCATCGAGACCGCCGAACAGTTGGCCTTCCTGCGCCGTCATCGCTGCGACGTGGGTCAGGGTTATCTGTTTGACAAGCCGATCCCTGGCGAGAACTTGATCGACGCATTGCGCCGTTATCCACGCGGCCCATTGGCGTGAGTGGTCTCGCCGCCTGACGCTTTCCCCTCCTGCCGATGTACGGCAAACTCGCTTCCTACAGTTGAATCAGAACAATCTGACCCCACATACGGCAGTCACCTGTCCAGAGAGGATTGACCTCATGGCTTTGCGTTCGGAAATCCTTGTGAACAAAAACGAAATGCCTACCGCCCAGCAAGCGCTGCCGGGCCGCGAAACCCCGATGCCCCTTCCTGAAACCCACTTCGTCAACGGCCGTCCGCTGCTCGGGCCGTTTTTTGAAGACGTGGAATTCGCGATCTTCGGCCTGGGTTGCTTCTGGGGCGCCGAGCGTCGTTTCTGGCAACGTGACGGCGTGATCAGCACAGTCGTGGGCTATGCAGGGGGCTTCACGCCTAACCCGACCTATGAAGAAGTCTGCTCGGGCCTGACGGGGCACAGCGAAGTGGTGCTGGTGGTGTATGAGCCTGCAAAGGTGAGCTACGAACAGCTGCTGGCGATGTTCTGGGAATTACACAACCCGACCCAAGGCATGCGCCAGGGCAACGACATCGGCACCCAGTACCGCTCGGTGATTTATGCAACGACGCCTGAACAGCTGGAGGCTGCCAAGGCGAGCGCCGAGGTGTTCCAGGCAGAACTGACCAAGGCCGGTCTGGGTGAAATCACCACCGAAATCGATCAGGCGCCGACGGTGTACTTCGCTGAGGCGTATCACCAACAGTACCTGGCGAAGAATCCGCAGGGCTATTGCGGGATTGGCGGGACGGGCGTTTGCATGCCGCCGAGCCTCAATCCTTAAAGCTCGTCACATTCCCTGTAGGAGTGAGCTTGCTCGCGATCGCGGTGTATCAGTTGCCATTTTCGAACCTGGCATACCGCCATCGCGAGCAAGCTCACTCCTACACGAATCGGGGAGACCCCGAAAAAACACTCACGCTTCAGCAATCAGCCAATCCAGCCGCCAGTCCCCCTGGGTCTGCCCCAGTTTCTCGGCCAGCCACGGCAGCAGCTCGCGCAATTCCTCTTCCAGCCCCCACGGCGGGTTGGCAATCGCCAGGCCCGAGCCGTTCAGGGTGTTCGGCGTGTCCAGCGGATGCACCAGCAACTCTACGCGCAGCAGTTTCGGCGCGCCGGTTTCCGCCAGTTCCTGGTAGAAACGCTTGAGCGCGCGCTGGTCCTTGATCGGGTACCAGATCGCGGCCACGGTTTGACGCATGCGGCCAATTGTTTCTTTCAGCGCGACCGAGCAACGCTTCATCTCGTCCAACTGCTCGAACGGCGGGTCGATCAGCATGACCGCGCGCTTTTCCTGCACCGGCAGCAGCGCCCGCGGCACGTGCCAGCCTTCTCCCAAATGCACGGCAACGCGTTTGTCGTATTTCATGTTGTCTTTGAGCAACGCGCCGTCTTCGGGGTGCTTCTCGTTGAGCAAGACACGATCCTGCTCGCGCGTCACGCGTCGCGCCAGTTCGGGCGAACCGGGGTAGTAGCGCAATTCGCCCGTCTTGCGGTTCATTTGACGGATGACGTCCATATAACCGGCGGCAGCCTCTGGTACGTCGTTGGCGTCCCACAGACGACCGATGCCCTCGATCCACTCGCCGGTGCGGGTCGCCTGATCGCCTTGCAGGTCGTACAGGCCGAGGCCCGCATGGGTATCGAGGTAAGCGAGCGGCTGCTCCTTGCGCGACATCAGCGCGATCAAGCGAGTCAGGACGATGTGTTTCAAGACGTCGGCGTGATTGCCGGCGTGGAAGGCGTGACGGTAGTTCATGGCGGCTCCTGGAAGGCTGCGGAGTTTACCAAAACCGCCGATGTTGCGCAGACCGCCCATGGCCCGAGACATGACTCGAATGGCGGGCAAAAAAAGCCCCGGTTAAGCCGTTACAAAACCGGGGTTGAGGGACTTGCTCGGGCTAGAGGGTGACCAAACCGTGGCCCGGGCAATATGAAGTGAGGCCATTATGCCGAGTTAACTAAACGGTTACATAGCTGAAACCGACACACTGTTGTGCATGCCAGACATTGCCGACGACAGGTATTGCCGAGCGTGTGAGGCGCTACCAGAATCGGCTTAACCCAATAAAAGGAGCGCGCGTCATGATGCATGCAGACCTGATCGACCAAGACGATCTTCTCGGTCAACTCAGATCCCTCGGCTTTGAATTGCCATCAGGCGCCACCGCCGAACAGGCCTGCGCCCAGGCAGTCTGCGGCCTCAACGAAGACCGCGCCCGTGCGTTGCGTCAGCTGGTGGAGAAAATGCTCAGCGGGAGCGCGACCATCCTGCCGGCGGTGCGCCAGGCGATCGATCAGCAACTGCTGCCGGCGTTGGCGACCTATAACAAAGGCCGCGCTCACTGATTTCAAATGTGGGGGCCGGCTTGCTGCGAGCCGCGATCGGACGAATGCGATGTGTCAGCCACATCATCGTTGACTGATACACCGTATTCGCCAGCAAGCCGGCTCCCACAGTTTTGATCTGCGGCGTCCCTTCTTACAACCTCACACTCGCAAACGTCGACTCGTTCCGCGCCTGGCTCAAAGCCGACAATGGCCCGGACAGCGGCGCCAAAACCATCGCCTGTGGAATCGGCATCATCGCCACTTGCTGCGCGGTGTTGGAGCCGACGCGTTCGTCACGCGGCGGGATGCCGAAGTACTCGCGGTAGCACTTGGAGAAATGCGGGGTAGAAACGAAGCCGCAGACCGACGCCACTTCGATGATCGACATTGGCGTTTGCTTGAGTAGCTGACGCGCGCGGATCAGGCGCAGCTTCAAGTAGTAGCGCGACGGCGAACAGTGCAGGTATTTCTGGAACAGCCTCTCCAGCTGACGTCGCGACACCGACACGTAGACGGCCAGTTCATCGAGGTCGATCGGCTCCTCGAGGTTGGCCTCCATCAGCGCGACGATTTCCTGCAGCTTCGGCTGATTAGTGCCGAGCATGTGTTTGAGCGGCACGCGCTGGTGATCCTGTTCGTTACGGATGCGTTCGTAGACGAACATTTCCGAGATTGCAGCGGACAGTTCACGCCCATGATCGCGGCTGATCAGGTGCAGCATCATGTCCAGCGGCGCCGTGCCACCGGAGCTGGTGAAGCGGTTGCGGTCGAGGGTGAACAGGCGCGTGCTCATGGCCACACGCGGGAAGGCTTCCTGCATCGCCGCCAGACATTCCCAGTGCACGCTGCAATCGAAACCATCGAGCAAACCGGCGCAGGCCAGTGCCCAACTCCCGGTGCAAACTGCGCCGAGGCGACGGGACTGACGCGCCTGGCTTTGCAGCCAGCTCACGTGTTCACGGGTCACGGTGCGTTGGATACCGACACCGCCGCAGACGATGACCGTGTCGAGCGCCGGCGCCTTGTGCATGGCCGCGTCGGGGGTGATTTGCAGGCCGTCGCTGGCCCAGACCTGACCGCCGTCGACGCTCAGCGTGGTCCAGCGGTACAGCTCACGGCCAGACAACTGGTTGGCCATCCGCAGTGGCTCAACCGCAGATGCGAGAGAGATAAGTGTGAAATTGTCCAACAGCAGAAAGCCGATGGATTGAGGCGCACGGTTCTGGGGTTGAGCCCCGGAGTTGAACGAAGTCATCACGGTATCTCCTGACACGAAAAGCGGTTGATGGCCCCAAATGGAGGCTCTTGTTGTTTGGCCCTCATCAATGGAGAGCTTTAGGTATTGCAACGCAAATGCCATGCCTAAAGTTGAATGGGCATTCAATAACTTCTGATTGCGACGTCGCGATGCGTCTAGTCGGGAGCGACATGGGTGTTCCGTTAGCGACCTACTGATCGTAGAGCCACGGAAACAGCGGGCGGGGTGAGCAAATCGGTAGCACTTGTGTGAATCGCCGAAAACCCGGCGACGAGGTGAGTGTCACCCCATGCACGACTGACCGGCGGCAGGGCAGGTAACGCGGGCGTGGCATGGCGTTGCGCCATGCCACCACCGTTCACGCGCCAAAAGAAAGCGGCGCGTTTGATGAGTGAGCGAAAAGCGAGCAGGGACAGGATTTAATGTCAGCGTTGTGCTGCCAAGCGCATGCCCGTGGAAGCCGGCTTGCTGGCGAATGCTGAGTGTCAGACAGCATGACTGTGAATGACACACCGCTTTCGCCAGCAAGCCGGCTCCCACGGAACTGCATCGGATCACCGGCATTGGGTGCTATGTACTCAGCACTCCACCGCGCTGACCGCCAGGCCGCCTCGGGAGGTTTCTTTGTATTTGTCGTGCATGTCGGCGCCGGTGTCGCGCATGGTGCGGATGACGCGGTCCAGCGAGATGAAGTGCTGGCCGTCGCCACGCAGCGCCATCTGCGCGGCGTTGATCGCTTTGACGGCAGCAATGGCGTTGCGCTCGATGCACGGCACCTGAACCAGTCCGCCCACCGGGTCGCAGGTCAGGCCCAGGTTGTGCTCAAGACCGATTTCCGCGGCGTTGCACAGCTGCTCGGGGCTGGCGCCCAGAATGTCGGCCAAGCCAGCCGCTGCCATGGCGCACGCGGAACCGACCTCGCCTTGGCACCCGACTTCAGCGCCAGAAATGGACGCGTTCTTTTTACAGAGAATGCCGATCGACGCCGCGCCGAGAAAGTAGTCGACCACGTTGGCTTCGCTGACTTCATCGCTGAATTTCACAAAGTAATGCAGCACCGCAGGAATGATCCCCGCCGCACCATTGGTGGGTGCTGTGACCATGCGCCCACCGGCTGCGTTTTCCTCGTTGACGGCGAGGGCGAACAGGTTGACCCACTCCATCGCGCTCAGTGTCGAGCCGATGACATTGGGTTTATTGAGCTCCTGAAGGCTGCGATGCAAACGCGCCGCGCGACGGCGCACGTTCAAGCCACCGGGCAACACGCCCTCCTCCTTCAGGCCGTGTTCCACGCAATCCTGCATCGCTTTCCACAAGCGCATCAGGCCGGCACGAATTTCTTCTTCGCTGCGCCAGACCTTCTCGTTTTCCATCATCAATTCCGAAACGCGAAGGTTGTGCCTCTCGCACAGCCTCAACAGTTCTTCGGCGCTGGAAAAGTCATAAGGCAACACGGTGCTGTCGGCATCCAGCACACCGCTGGCAGCCTGAGCTTCATCAACCACGAATCCGCCGCCCACCGAGTAATAGGTGTCGCGATGAATCTCGCCGCGTGCGTCGAAGGCGATCAGGGTCATGGCGTTGGGGTGATAGGGCAGGTTTTCGTCGATCAGCAGCATGTCCCGTTGCCAGACGAACGCAATCGGATGGTCACCGTTGAGCTTCAACGTTTCGGTTTCGCGCAGGTCGGCGATGCGACGGCTGATCGTGGTGGGATCGATTGCGTCCGGCCATTCACCCATCAGGCCCATGATCACGGCGTTGTCGCTGCCATGTCCGACACCGGTCGCAGACAGCGAGCCATAGAGGCGCACTTCGATACGGTCCACCGATGCCAGCCGGGCGCTTTCACGCAGGCCCTGAACGAATAACGCCGCAGCGCGCATCGGTCCCACGGTGTGGGAACTGGACGGGCCGATACCGATCTTGAACAGGTCGAACACGCTGATAGCCATTAACCGCAAACCTCCGAAGAACAGGGCTCCCGGCGCGCCAGGCGGCCGGCGATGGAGCTGCTACGCTTCTAGCTGCGGTCCATCGAGATGCCGGCATCATCAGCCTTTTATCGCGAGGGACGGCGTCTCACACCGACTCACTCTTGTCCACGAACGTCGCGGCCAGACTTTGGCGCGCAGGAACATATCGCCCGAAGAAGCGTCACTGCTTTCGATACTTTTAGCCGCACAGACACGCGGCTTCTTGCTTCACCATCGGCTCGGCGGATAGGGAAAAAATCTGTAAGCGACGTCACTGACACTGGATACGACTCCCTCTGTACTGGATACGACGCGCCCTGTAGGCGTTTGTTTTTCCCTGTTACATGATCGTTATCGACTCAATCGCCAGACGCAGTGATAGAGCTGTTTTTCCCTTGACTCGCCGACACCAAAAAAACGCATCAGCCCTGACTGATGACGAGAAGAAAGCACTTAAGGAGTCCAACCATGAAAGGTTCACACAAGCTATTGCTGGGCGTTGCGTTGAGTCTGCCAATGCTGGCCCAGGCCGCAGAGCCCGCCGCTTGCAAGACGGTCAATTTTTCAGATGTAGGCTGGACCGACATCACGGCCACCACGGCCACTACCAGCGTTATCCTCCAATCGCTGGGCTACAAAACCAAGACCACCATGATTTCCGTACCCGTGACCTATAAGTCGCTGGCCGATGGCAAGAACATGGACGTTTTCCTGGGTAACTGGATGCCGACCATGGAAAACGACATCAAGCCCTACCGCGACGCGGGCACGGTCGAAACGGTTCGCACCAACCTCAAAGGTGCCAAATACACCTTGGCCGTGCCGCAAGCGCTGTACGACAAAGGCCTGCACGACTTCGCTGACATCACCAAATTCAAGAAGGAGCTCGACGGCAAGATCTACGGCATCGAGCCTGGCAACGACGGCAACCGACTGATCCAGAGCATGATCGACAAGAACGCCTTCGGCCTCAAGGACGCGGGTTTCAAGGTCGTCGAATCGAGTGAAGCGGGCATGCTGTCGCAGGTCGATCGAGCCTCCAAGCGCAATACCGACGTGGTGTTCCTGGGTTGGGCGCCGCACCCGATGAACAAGCGCTTCAAGATCCAGTACCTGACCGGGGGCGACGATTTCTTCGGGCCTGACTTCGGGGCTGCGACCGTTGCGACCAACACCCGCAAGGGCTACGCCGAGGAATGCAGCAACGTCGGTCAACTGCTGAAGAATCTGGAATTCAACGTCGACATGGAAAGCGAGCTGATGGGCAAAATCCTCGACGACAAGATGAAACCGGAAGCCGCCGCCAAGGCGTGGCTGAAGAACAACCCGCAAGCTCTCGACACCTGGCTGGCGGGTGTCACCACAGTGGACGGTAAACCTGGCCTGGAAGCCGCTAAAGCCGAGCTGACGAAGTAACTCGACACGCAGGCGGGCGCGCCCGCCTGTTGTCCTCTTTTCATCCCGCACGCGGACAATCGATATCATGCTGACTGATCACAAAATCCCCCTAGGCCAGTACATCGCAGGCTTTGTCGAATGGCTGACGCAACACGGCGCCAGCACCTTCGACGCCATCGCTTCGTCGCTGGAAGCGATGATCCATGGACTGACCGGCGGTCTGACCTGGTTCAACCCTTTCGTTCTGATCGGCCTGATTGCTCTGCTGGCGCACTTCATTCAACGCAAGTGGGGCCTGACCGCGTTCGTCGTGGTTTCCTTTTTGCTGATCCTCAACCTCGGCTACTGGCAGGAAACCATGGAGACCCTGGCGCAGGTGCTGTTCGCCACGCTGGTCTGCGTGGTCATCGGTGTGCCGCTGGGTATCGTCGCCGCACACAAACCGTGGTTCTACACCGCCATGCGCCCGGTCCTCGACCTGATGCAGACGGTCCCAACTTTCGTGTACCTGATTCCAACCCTGACCCTCTTCGGGCTGGGCGTGGTGCCAGGGCTGATTTCGACGGTGGTGTTCGCGATTGCCGCGCCTATCCGCCTGACCTATCTGGGCATCTGCGATGTCCCGCAAGAACTGCTCGACGCCGGCAAGGCCTTCGGCTGCTCCCGCCGTCAATTGCTGTCGCGTATTGAACTGCCCCACGCCATGCCAAGCATCGCGGCCGGTATCACCCAGTGCATCATGCTGTCGTTGTCGATGGTCGTGATCGCGGCACTGGTGGGCGCCGACGGCCTGGGCAAACCCGTGGTCAACGCACTGAACACTGCTGATATCGCATTGGGCTTCGAAGCAGGCCTGGCGATCGTATTGCTGGCGATCATGCTCGACCGTATCTGCAAACAACCCGACGCTAAGGTGAGGGCCGACGCATGAGCATCATCAAATTCGACCAGGTAGACGTCGTCTTCTCCAAAGACCCGCGTGAGGCGCTCAAGCTGCTGGATCAGGGCCTTGCGCGGCCGGAAATCCTGAAGAAAACCGGCCAGATCGTCGGCGTCGAAAAAGCCAGTCTGGAAATCAACAAAGGCGAGATTTGCGTGTTGATGGGGCTGTCCGGTTCGGGCAAATCCAGCCTGCTGCGCTGCATCAACGGCTTGAACACCGTCAGCCGCGGCTCGCTGTTCGTCGAACACGAAGGCAAGCAGATCAACATCGCCAACTGCTCCCCGGCGGAACTGAAGATGATGCGCACCAAGCGCATCGCAATGGTGTTCCAGAAGTTCGCGCTGATGCCTTGGCTGACCGTCCGCGAGAACATCAGCTTCGGTCTGGAAATGCAGGGCCGTCCCGAGAAAGAACGGCGCCAACTGGTGGACGAGAAACTTGAACTCGTGGGCCTGACCCAATGGCGCAACAAGAAGCCCGACGAGCTGTCCGGCGGTATGCAGCAACGAGTGGGCCTGGCCCGCGCACTGGCCATGGACGCCGACATTCTGCTGATGGACGAACCGTTCTCGGCCCTCGACCCACTGATTCGCCAAGGCCTGCAAGACGAATTGCTGGCCCTGCAAAAGAAACTCAGCAAGACCATCGTGTTCGTGAGTCACGACCTGGACGAAGCCCTCAAGCTCGGCACCCGCATCGCGATCATGAAAGACGGCCGGATCATCCAGTACAGCGTGCCGGAAGAAATCGTGCTCAACCCCGCAGACGAATACGTGCGGACCTTCGTGGCCCACACCAACCCGCTGAACGTACTGTGCGGCCGCAGCCTGATGCGATCGATCAACGACTGCACCCGCATCAACGGCTCCCAGGTGTGTCTCGACCCGGGCGACGATTCGTGGATCGACCTGGCCGACGGCAACACCATCAAAGGCCTGCGTCAGCACGGCGCTGCGGTTGACCTGCAAAGCTGGGAACCGGGGCAGGCCGTGGAGAATCTGGGCCGCAGACCGACTGTGGTGCATTCGGACATCGGCATGCGCGAAGCCCTGCAGATCCGCTACCACACCGGCAACAAGCTGGTGCTGCAGGAGAACAACCAACTGGTCGGCATCCTCGGCGACAGCGAGCTGTACCATGCGCTGCTCGGTAAAAATCACGGCTAAAAGCACTGCACGCTCCTACAACGGATAGGGTGCTGACGAAATAACGCCAGACCCAAACCTTGTAGGAGTGAGCTTGCTCGCGATGACGGCAGAACCTTCAACACGAGGGGGCTGACACACCGCAATCGCGAGCAAGCTCACTCCTACAAGTGATCGTTTTCCAATGTTGTATGAGCGGTGCTCAGGCCTTCTCCGCACGCCCGTGGTTGTTAAACGTTCAACTGAAGAGATCTGTAGGCGCGTGGCTTGTCCCGCGATCTGCTACGCAGTAGCAGCAAATCCATTCACCTCGGTTGTGTCAGTCATGCCAAGGTCGCTGGATTTACTGCCGGTCCCTCGGCAGATCGCGGGACAAGCCACGCTCCTACAACGGATAGGGTGCTGGCGAGACAACGGCTAGACCCGAATCTTGTAGGAGTGAGCTTGCTCGCGACGGCGTCAGAACCTTCAACACGAGGGGGGCTGACACACCGCAATCGCGAGCAAGCTCACTCCCACAAGTGATCGTTTTCCAACGTTGTATTAGCGGTGCTCGCGCCTTCTCCGCACGCCCAACGTTTTTTGTTGATTGAACGTTCAATTAAAAAGCAATAGACTGGGGGCCGTTTTTCAGCCTCTAGCGGTCATTCGGCAAGCCAAGGAGATTCACAGATGCCCAAGGTCGGTATGCAACCCATTCGGCGCCAACAACTGATCCAGGCCACGCTCACGGCGGTGGATCAGGTCGGCATGGGCGACGCCAGCATCGCCTTGATTGCCAAGCTTGCGGGGGTCTCCAACGGCATCATCAGTCATTACTTTCAGGACAAAAACGGCCTGATCGCCGCGACCATGCGCCACCTGATGAACGCGCTGATCGCCAACGTCGCCGAACGCCGTCAGGCGCTGACCGATGACAGCCCGCGCGCACATCTGAAGGTGATCATCGAGGGCAACTTCGACGCCAGCCAGGTCAACGGCCCGGCGATGAAAACCTGGCTGGCCTTCTGGGCCACCAGCATGCATTCGCCGACGCTGCATCGCTTACAGCGGATCAACGATCACCGCCTGTATTCGAACCTGTGCTGTCAGTTCCGTCGCGTGTTGCCACTGGATGACGCACGCAGCGCCGCGCGAGGTCTGGCGGCATTGATCGACGGCTTGTGGCTGCGCGGCGCGCTGTCGGGCGATGCCTTCGATACCGAACAAGCGCAACAGATCGCCTACGAATACATGGATTTCCAACTGGCAAAAGCGGCGCGCTGATCCTGACTAGAGGGCAGGCCGCCGAACCGTGATCGGCACCGCGCACGGCGCACCCGATCACGCCCATCACAGACAACTGCGAGGACTTTATGGCCCGTTTCGAATTGCAAAAACTCTACATTGACGGCGGTTACGTCGACGCCAGCGGCGATGCGACCTTCGAAGCCATCAACCCTGCCAACGGCGAAGTGCTCGCCAAGGTCCAGCGGGCCACTGAGGCCGATGTCGAGCGCGCCGTGGTCAGCGCTGAAAAGGGCCAGAAAATCTGGGCGGCGATGACCGCCATGGAGCGTTCGCGCATCCTGCGCCGCGCCGTCGATATCCTGCGTGAGCGCAACGACGAACTGGCCGAGCTGGAAACCCTCGACACCGGCAAGGCGCTTTCTGAAACCAAATACGTGGATATCGTCACCGGCGCCGACGTGCTGGAGTATTACGCAGGCCTGGTCCCGGCCATCGAAGGCGAACAAATCCCGTTGCGCGATACTGCATTCGTCTACACCCGCCGCGAGCCGCTGGGCGTCACCGTGGGCATCGGCGCGTGGAACTACCCGATCCAGATCGCCCTATGGAAGTCCGCGCCAGCCCTCGCTGCCGGTAACGCGATGATCTTCAAGCCGAGCGAAGTCACTTCGCTTACCACCCTGAAACTCGCCGAAATCTACACCGAAGCGGGCGTACCCAATGGCGTTTTCAACGTGCTGACCGGCAGCGGCCGTGAAGTCGGCACCTGGCTGACCGAGCACCCGCGTATCGAAAAAGTCTCGTTCACCGGCGGCACCGACACCGGCAAGAAAGTCATGGCCAGTGCATCGAGTTCCTCGCTCAAGGAAGTGACCATGGAACTGGGCGGCAAGTCGCCGTTGGTCATCTTTGACGACGCTGATCTGGACCGCGCCGCCGACATCGCGATGATGGCCAACTTCTACAGCTCGGGTCAGGTCTGCACCAACGGCACCCGCGTGTTCGTGCCGAGTGCGTTGAAGGCCGCATTCGAAGCCAAGATCGTCGAGCGCGTGAAGCGTATCCGCGTCGGCAACCCGCAAGACGACAACACCAACTTCGGCCCGCTGGTCAGCTTCGCCCACATGGAAAGCGTGCTGGGCTACATCGCCAAGGGCAAGGAAGAAGGCGCACGCCTGTTGATCGGCGGCGACCGGCTCACCGACGGCGAGTTCGGCAAAGGTGCGTTTGTTGCGCCGACTGTGTTCACCGATTGCAGCGACGACATGACCATCGTCAAAGAAGAAATCTTCGGCCCGGTCATGAGCATCCTCAGCTACGACACCGAAGACGAAGCGATCCGCCGCGCCAACGACACCGAGTTCGGCCTGGCGGCCGGCATCGTCACCCGCGACCTCAACCGCGCCCACCGCGTGATCCATCAACTGGAAGCAGGTATTTGCTGGATCAATGCCTGGGGCGAGTCCGACGCAAAAATGCCGGTGGGGGGTTACAAGCAATCGGGTGTTGGCCGCGAGAACGGGATCAGCTCGTTGGCGCAGTACACGCGGATCAAATCGGTACAGGTCGAGCTGGGCGATTACGCGTCGGTGTTCTGAACCCGCACCACTCCTACAGCCGAACGCAATCACTGTAGGAGTGAGCTTGCTCGCGATGACGTCGGTACATCTTCCATCTCTGCTGACTGACCCGCCGCTATCGCGAGCAAGCTCACTCCTACAGGTCCCGATCCCGGTTCGACTAGCGCACTAGCATGGGGTGCTAGGGGTCGAGCAAGAATTTTGCTCCCCCGGCTCCTCTCGATCGCCCACTTTCTGAAGAGGGAGCATATTCAATGCCTCAAGAATTCGACTACATCATCGTCGGCGCCGGCTCAGCCGGTAACACCCTCGCCGCCCGCCTCACCGAAGACGCGGGCGTCACGGTTCTTTTGCTCGAAGCCGGTGGCCCGGATTACCGCGCCGACTTCCGCACGCAAATGCCCGCCGCCCTCGCTTTCCCGCTGCAAGGCCGTCGCTACAACTGGGCGTACGAAACCGATCCCGAGCCGCACATGAACAATCGCCGCATGGAGTGCGGTCGAGGCAAGGGCCTGGGCGGTTCGTCGCTGATCAACGGCATGTGCTACATCCGTGGCAACGCGATGGACTACGACGGCTGGGCGAAATTGCCGGGGCTGGAAGACTGGACCTACCTCGACTGCCTGCCGTATTTCCGCAAGGCTGAAACCCGCGACATAGGCGCCGACGATTACCACGGTGGCGACGGCCCGGTCAGCGTGACCACGCCCAAAGCAGGCAACAACCCGCTGTTCCACGCGATGGTCGAAGCCGGTGTTCAGGCGGGCTACCCTGCCACCTCCGACCTGAACGGTTATCAGCAAGAAGGATTCGGGCCGATGGACCGCACCGTCACGCCCAACGGTCGTCGCGCCAGTACCGCGCGTGGGTATCTGGACGAAGCGAAAAAGCGCTCGACGTTGACCATCGTCACCCACGCCCTGACCGACCGCATTCTGTTCGACAACAAACGCGCGGTCGGCGTGGCCTATCTGGTCGGCGACAGCGACACTCGCATCGAAGCTCGGGCGCGCAGGGAAGTCATCGTCAGCAGCGGCGCCATCGCTTCGCCGCAGCTCCTGCAACGCTCCGGCGTCGGCCCTGCCGAACTGCTGAAAAAGCTCGACATCCCGGTGGTCCATGACCTGCCCGGCGTCGGTGAAAATCTGCAAGATCACTTGGAGATGTACCTGCAATACGCTTGCAAGGAACCGGTCTCGCTCTACCCTTCCTTGCTCTGGTGGAATCAGCCGGCCATCGGCGCCGAATGGCTGTTCCTCGGCAAAGGCATCGGCGCGAGCAATCAGTTCGAAGCCGGTGGGTTCATTCGTTCCCGAGAGGAATTCGAGTGGCCGAACATTCAGTACCACTTCCTGCCGGTGGCGATTAACTACAACGGCAGCAAGGGCGTGAAAGAGCACGGCTTTCAGGCCCATGTAGGCTCGATGCGCTCGCCGAGCCGTGGTCGTGTGCAGGTGAAATCGAAAAACCCGCGTGACTATCCGAGCATCCTGTTCAACTACATGGCCACCGAGCAGGACTGGCAGGAATTTCGTGACGGCATCCGCCTGACCCGCGAAATCATGGCCCAGCCGGCGCTGGACAAATACCGGGGTCGCGAGATTAGCCCCGGCATCGACGTGCAGTCGGATGAGCAGCTGGACCAGTTCGTCCGCGAGCATGCCGAGACCGCGTATCACCCGTCGTGCTCGTGCAAGATGGGCACCGATGAGATGGCGGTGGTCGATGCCGAAGGTCGCGTGCATGGTATGCAGGGCCTACGCGTGGTCGACGCGTCGATCATGCCGATCATCACCACCGGCAACCTGAATGCGCCAACGATCATGATGGCCGAGAAGATCGCCGACAAAATCCGCGGCCGCACCCCGCTGCCCCGCAGCACCGCCAAGTACTTCGTCGCGGGTGATACGCCAGTGCGTGGCAAGCCGATGCGGGAGATCGGTCACTCAGCCTGATCGCGATTCGCTCCTACAGCGGATATCGCGGGACAAGCCTCGCTC
>NZ_DDHJ01000012.1 GCF_002338065.1 Pseudomonas sp. UBA1879
CGCAGATGGGGTTTTGTTTTTTGTGCGTGGAAAATTGTGAAGCAGCACCGTGTCCCAGGCGTCTATGCATAAGCCGTTGGCATGGATATCATGCGTCGCTCATTCAAGGGCGTACGACAGATGCAGACTTTGCTGAAGCTTCTGAGCAATGGTGAATTTCATTCCGGTGAAGCTCTCGGCCGGGCGCTCGGGGTCAGTCGTAGCGCGGTTTGGAAAAAGCTTCAGCAATTGCAACTCGAGACGGGTATCGAGATTCATAAAGTCCGAGGGCGAGGGTATAAGCTGCCTAATCCGATTGTATTGTTAAATGAGCCATGGCTTACCGAAAGGCATGATGCTGCTGGCTGGGATATCCGAGTCTACAACGCCATTGATTCAACGAATGCGGAAGCTATGCGACTGATTGCTCAGGCCCTGAAGCTGCCATTGCTCGTGGTTTCGGAGCAGCAGACTGCGGGTCGCGGTCGCCGCGGGCGTAAATGGGTTAGTCCGTTCGCAGAGAACCTCTACTACAGCCTCGCATTGCGTATTGAAGGGGGGATGAAACAGCTGGAGGGGCTGAGCCTCCTTGTGGGTCTGGCAGTCGTCAAAATGCTGCAGGAGATGGGTATAAGCGGTGCCGGACTGAAGTGGCCAAACGACATCCTGGTTGGCCGGAAAAAACTGGCTGGCATCCTCCTGGAACTCACCGGCGACCCTGCTGATGTATGCCACGTTGTGATCGGAATCGGGATCAACGTGAACATGAGGTCATCTGAAGAAGTGGATCAGTCGTGGACATCTATGGCGCTCGAGTCGGGTGTGGACCAAGACCGCAATCAGGTTGTGGCGCGCTTGAGTGCGGTACTTAACAGATACCTGACCTCGTATTACGCAAAAGGCTTTAAAGCGTTCAAGGATGAGTGGGAGCAACATCACCTGTGGCAGAACGAGCCTGTGACGCTTCTAGCGGGGCAGAGTGCGATCAACGGCGTTGTAGTCGGAGTGGACGATGCAGGTGGCCTTCGCTTGATGGTAGGGCAAGACGTACAGGTGTTTAGCGGGGGCGAGTTGAGCTTAAGGCTGCGTGGGCAGCCGGGCAGTTGAGCTGAGCATTTAGGCGATTACAAGGGTGGCGTCCTGGGGTTTAGTAGTGAGGTCTCCATGCGGTGGTTTTTTTTACTATTGGTCTTGTTGAATGCATTTTATTACGTGTGGCGCCAGCAGGAAGCTCCGATAAGGCCAAAGGAGATCACTGCCATCTCCCAGTATAAGGGGGCTCGGCAGGACATCCGTTTACTAAGCGAATCTGTGGGAGGTCAGTCCGAGGCTGCCCCCAAGGTACCGAGCGGCCAATGCATCTACTTAGGGGGAGAAATCTCCGAAAGTAGAGCGAGGACGGTCGAGCAGCGTCTGACAAGCCTGGACATCCAGACCCAATTTGGAAGGTGGCCAAACGACTCCGGCGGGATTTTCTGGTTGAAAGTAAAGCCTGAAAGTCGACGCCTTATGGATGATGGTCTGGTGGGGGGATTAAAGAATGACTTCCCGGAGTTAAAAAGCAAAATAATGTCATGCGAAGGCATTGCAACCTCTGGATAGTTTGCATAGAATGGCGCCCGCTTCGCAGTGCAAGACAAGTTGGAAATGCACGTAAAGCATGAGTCAGCGTTTGTAACCTCAAGTTTTTATTGAGAAAAAGGTTGACAGAAGGCCGGTATCAGATAAAATGCCGGCTCGCTTAGGAGGGGTTCCCGAGCGGCCAAAGGGATCAGACTGTAAATCTGACGTCTACGACTTCGAAGGTTCGAATCCTTCCCCCTCCACCAAATTTCGAGCGTAAGCAACAAGCTCGGCGGGTATAGTTTAGTGGTAGAACCTCAGCCTTCCAAGCTGATGATGCGGGTTCGATTCCCGCTACCCGCTCCAGGTTCTGTTGGTTGTGCAATGTGTTTTGCTCTTGTAGCTCAGTTGGTAGAGCACACCCTTGGTAAGGGTGAGGTCAGCGGTTCAAATCCGCTCAAGAGCTCCAATGCTAAGGCAGATATGAAAGTATCTGCCTTTGTTTTAGGTGTCACGAGATCCCGTGTGTTTGGCTTCGCGCCAGTGGGGTGGTGAATGCCTGCAGCGGTTCAGTGAGGTCTCGGCGGCCTTATTGAAAGCTGTTGAAATCTTCTTGTCAGGTCCGCATAATGGCCGGCCTGATTTTGCTTTTAGGTCAGTAGCTCAATTGGCAGAGCGACGGTCTCCAAAACCGTAGGTTGGGGGTTCGATTCCCTCCTGACCTGCCAGATTCGCGTTAACGATTCTGGCTTTCTTTTCACAGGATTTTAGTAGATGAATCCAAAGGCTGAAGCCCAAGACTCCCGTTTTGATCTCGTAAAGTGGCTCGTAGTGGTCCTTTTGGTCGTTGTGGGCGTCGTCGGAAATCAATACTACTCGGCGCAGCCAATCCTGTATCGCGTGCTCGCTTTGCTGGTGATTGCCGCTATAGCAGCCTATGTTGGGTTGCAGACTGGTAAGGGCAAAGCTTTCTTCGTGTTGGCCAAGGAAGCTCGCGCTGAGATTCGTAAAGTCGTATGGCCTACCCGTCAAGAAACCACCCAGACTACCCTGATAGTGGTAGCTGTGGTTCTGGTTATGGCGCTGCTGTTGTGGGGGCTAGATTCCCTGCTCGGCTGGCTTGTTTCCTTGATCGTCGGCTAAGGGTGTCCCGTGGCTAAGCGTTGGTACGTAGTGCATGCCTACTCGGGTTACGAGAAGCATGTTATGCGCTCACTGATTGAGCGTGTAAAGCTGGCAGGCATGGAAGATGGTTTCGGCGAGATTCTGGTTCCTACCGAAGAAGTGGTAGAAATGCGTAACGGCCAGAAGCGCAAAAGCGAGCGTAAATTCTTTCCTGGTTATGTGCTTGTTCAGATGGACATGAATGAGGGTACTTGGCACTTGGTCAAGGATACCCCGCGTGTCATGGGCTTCATCGGTGGCACGGCTGATAAGCCGGCGCCAATCACTGACAAGGAAGCAGAGGCTATCCTGCGTCGTGTTGCTGATGGTAGCGACAAGCCGAAACCTAAGACGCTTTTTGAGCCGGGTGAAGTGGTTCGTGTTACCGATGGTCCGTTTGCAGATTTCAACGGTACGGTCGAAGAAGTTAACTACGAAAAAAGTCGGATCCAAGTGGCCGTGCTTATTTTCGGTCGCTCCACTCCGGTGGAGCTCGAGTTCAGCCAGGTCGAAAAGGCATAGCTGAGCTGGAAATCCCATACCCCGCAGCCTTGGGCTGTGGGGTTTTGTCGTCACTGGGATAAACGCGCAAGTAACCGGGGAGCCTTCCAAGGCGTTCGAACCCGTAATTGGAGTGCCTCATGGCCAAGAAGATTACCGCTTACATCAAGCTTCAAGTGAAAGCCGCTCAGGCTAACCCAAGCCCACCCGTTGGTCCTGCTCTGGGTCAGCACGGCGTGAACATCATGGAATTCTGCAAAGCCTTCAACGCCCGTACTCAGGGTCTTGAGCCAGGTCTGCCGACTCCAGTGATCATCACTGTATACAGCGACCGTAGCTTCACTTTTGAAACCAAAAGTACACCTGCTTCGGTTCTCCTGAAAAAAGCAGCTGGCCTGACCAGCGGTTCGGCTCGCCCGAACACCGTCAAAGTTGGCACTGTTACCCGTGCTCAGCTGGAAGATATCGCGAAGGCTAAAAACGCGGATCTCACTGCTGCTGACATGGAAGCAGCCGTGCGCACTATCGCCGGTTCTGCTCGTAGCATGGGCCTTAACGTGGAGGGTGTGTAATGGCTAAGCTGACTAAACGCCAAAAGGCAATCGCTTCGAAAGTTGAAGCTGGCAAATCCTATAGCTTCAACGACGCGGCAGCTCTGCTGACCGAGCTGTCCACTGTAAAGTTCAGCGAGTCCGTTGACGTTGCTGTAAACCTTGGTGTTGACCCGCGTAAATCTGACCAGGTTGTTCGTAGCGCTACTGTGCTGCCGCACGGCACTGGCAAGACCGTTCGCGTAGCAGTTTTCACCCAGGGTCCGGCGGCTGAAGCTGCACTGGCTGCTGGCGCTGATCGCGTTGGTATGGACGATTTGGCTGCTGAAATGAAAGGCGGCGACCTGAACTATGACGTCGTAATCGCCTCCCCGGATGCAATGCGTGTTGTCGGTCAGTTGGGTCAGATCCTCGGTCCACGTGGTCTGATGCCTAACCCGAAAGTCGGTACTGTAACCCCAGACGTCGCTGGCGCGGTCAAAAACGCCAAGGCGGGTCAGGTCCGTTATCGCACCGACAAAAACGGCATCATTCACACTTCTGTCGGCAAGGTTGGCTTCGATGCTGACAAGCTGCGTGAGAACGTTGAAGCACTGATCGCTGACCTGAAGCGCATCAAGCCAGCTTCCTCGAAAGGTATCTACGTTAAGCGCGTTACCCTGAGCACCACTATGGGTCCAGGTCTGGTCATCGACCAGGGCTCCTTGAACGCGTAAGACAGCTAGGCGCGGGTAGCCGCGCCTCCGCAAAAAATTGGGGTCCCTGCCTGGCGGGGGCTATCCAAGACCGTAGGCGGCGAAAGCCTTAAACCACAAGCCTACGCAGATGGTGCTCCCGGTTCTTTACCGAATCAGACACCAAAACGACATCTGGCTTCGGCTAGATGAAACGGTAACAAGCAGGAGTTGAACCCGTGGCAATTAAACTCGAAGACAAGAAGGCCATCGTCGCTGAAGTCAACGAGGCTGCCAAAGTCGCTCTGTCTGCTGTCGTGGCTGATGCCCGTGGCGTGACAGTGGGCGCGATGACCGGACTCCGTAAAGAGGCTCGTGAAGCTGGCGTATACGTGCGTGTTGTACGTAACACCCTGCTTAAGCGCGCGGTTGCTGACACTGAATACAGTGTTCTCAACGACGCGTTCACTGGCCCGACCTTGATCGCTTTCTCCAACGAACATCCAGGCGCTGCTGCCCGTTTGTTCAAAGAGTTCGCCAAAGGTCAGGACAAGTTCGAGATCAAGGCAGCTGCGTTCGAGGGCAAGTTCCTCGCAGCTAATCAGATCGACGTACTGGCAACCTTGCCGACCCGTGATGAGGCAATTTCTCAGCTGATGAGCGTGATTCAAGGCGCGACCAGCAAATTGGCTCGTACTCTGGCGGCAGTTCGCGAACAGAAAGAAGCTGCAGCAGCCTAAGGGCCCGCGCTTCCTCTCGCGTATTTTTGTTTATTTCGAAGGCCGCATAGGCCCTCACACAATTCAGGAATTAGAGTCATGTCTATCTCTCAAGACGATATCCTCAACGCCGTAGCTGAAATGTCTGTTCTGCAGGTTGTTGAGCTGATCAAAGCTTTCGAAGAAAAATTCGGCGTTAGCGCTGCTGCTGCATCGGCTGGTCCAGCTGCTGCTGCCGCTGTTGTTGAAGAGCAAACCGAATTCAACGTCATGCTGACCGAAGCTGGCGAGAAGAAAGTCAACGTCATTAAAGCTGTTCGTGAGCTGACCGGTCTGGGCCTGAAAGAAGCCAAGGCAGTCGTTGACGGCGCTCCAGCTCTGGTTCTGGAAGCAGTGGCCAAAGACGCTGCTGACAAAGCCAAAGCTGCTCTGGAAGAAGCAGGCGCCAAAGTCGAGCTGAAGTAAGCATCGACCTTGCGTCTCCAGCCCAAGCGTTGAGCGAACGGCTGATGGCTGGTGGCTTCTGCCACCGGCCTTTTTCCGTTATTGGCAATCGATCAGATCGGTGCCTCTAACGTGCTTCAACCACCTCGAACGGTGGCGCAAACCATGGGGTTTGCAAGATTTTCTGGCCGCTCCCGTCGGGAGAGGCCAAACAAGCAGGTGACCAAGCTGGGGAACGCTGATGGCTTACTCATATACTGAGAAAAAACGTATCCGCAAGGACTTTAGCAAGTTGCCGGACGTCATGGATGTGCCTTACCTCCTGGCCATCCAGCTGGATTCGTATCGTGAATTCTTGCAAGCGGGAGCGACTAAAGATCAGTTCCGCGACGTGGGCCTGCATGCGGCCTTCAAATCCGTTTTCCCGATCATCAGCTACTCCGGCAATGCTGCTCTGGAGTACGTCGGTTATCGTCTGGGCGAACCGGCTTTTGATGTCAAGGAATGCGTGCTGCGCGGTGTGACGTACGCCGTACCTTTGCGGGTAAAAGTGCGCCTGATCATTTTCGACAAAGAATCGTCGAACAAAGCGATCAAGGACATCAAAGAGCAAGAAGTCTACATGGGTGAAATCCCCCTGATGACTGAGAACGGTACCTTCGTTATCAACGGTACCGAGCGCGTTATTGTTTCCCAGCTGCACCGTTCCCCGGGTGTGTTCTTCGATCACGACCGCGGTAAAACGCACAGTTCTGGCAAGCTGCTGTATTCCGCTCGCATTATTCCTTACCGTGGTTCGTGGCTGGACTTCGAGTTCGATCCAAAGGACTGTGTATTCGTCCGTATCGACCGTCGCCGCAAGCTCCCAGCATCGGTACTACTCCGTGCTCTGGGCTACACCACTGAAGAAGTGCTGGACGCTTTCTACACTACCAACGTGTTCCATGTGCAGGGTGAATCCCTGAGCCTGGAACTGGTGCCTCAGCGTCTGCGTGGCGAAATTGCCGTTCTGGACATCCAGGATGACAAAGGCAAGGTCATCGTCGAGCAAGGTCGTCGTATCACGGCGCGTCACATCAATCAGTTGGAAAAAGCGGGCATTAAAGCGCTGGAAGTTCCGCTGGACTACGTCATTGGCCGTACCACTGCCAAGGCGATCGTGCACCCGGCCACTGGCGAAATTATCGCAGAGTGCAACACCGAGCTGAACACCGAGATCCTGGCAAAAATTGCCAAGGCCCAGGTTGTCCGGATCGAAACGTTGTACACCAACGACATCGACTGCGGCCCGTTTATCTCTGACACCCTGAAGATCGATTCGACCGGCAACCAGCTGGAAGCTCTGGTCGAAATCTATCGCATGATGCGTCCTGGCGAGCCGCCAACCAAGGATGCAGCCGAGACGCTGTTTAACAACCTGTTCTTCAGTCCAGAGCGTTACGACCTGTCTGCTGTAGGTCGTATGAAGTTCAACCGTCGTATCGGGCGTACCGAGATCGAAGGTTCGGGCGTGCTGTGCAAAGAAGATATCGTTGCAGTCCTTAAGACGCTGGTCGATATCCGTAACGGCAAAGGCATCGTGGATGACATCGACCACTTGGGTAACCGTCGTGTCCGTTGCGTCGGCGAGATGGCCGAGAACCAGTTCCGCGTAGGTCTGGTGCGTGTCGAGCGTGCAGTCAAAGAGCGTCTGTCGATGGCAGAGAGCGAAGGCCTGATGCCTCAGGACCTGATCAACGCCAAGCCGGTCGCCGCTGCGGTCAAAGAGTTCTTCGGTTCCAGTCAGCTGTCGCAGTTCATGGACCAGAACAACCCGCTGTCCGAAATCACTCACAAGCGCCGTGTTTCTGCACTAGGCCCTGGTGGTCTGACGCGTGAGCGCGCAGGCTTCGAAGTTCGTGACGTGCACCCGACGCACTACGGTCGTGTTTGCCCGATTGAAACGCCGGAAGGTCCGAACATCGGTCTGATTAACTCGTTGGCAGCCTATGCCCGCACTAATCAGTACGGCTTCCTGGAAAGCCCGTACCGCGTGGTGAAAGAAGGTCTGGTGACCGACGAGATCGTCTTCCTGTCCGCTATTGAAGAAGCCGATCACGTGATCGCGCAGGCTTCAGCGACCATGAACGACAAAGGCCACCTGATCGACGAGCTGGTAGCTGTTCGTCACCTGAACGAATTCACCGTCAAGGCGCCGGAAGACGTCACCCTGATGGACGTTTCGCCGAAGCAGGTCGTTTCGGTTGCAGCGTCGCTGATTCCGTTCCTCGAGCACGACGACGCCAACCGTGCGTTGATGGGTTCGAACATGCAGCGTCAGGCTGTACCGACCCTGCGTGCCGACAAGCCGCTGGTAGGTACCGGCATGGAGCGCAACGTTGCCCGTGACTCCGGCGTTTGCGTCGTGGCTCGTCGTGGTGGCGTGATCGACTCCGTCGATGCCAGCCGTATCGTGGTGCGTGTTGCTGATGACGAAGTTGAGCCAGGCGAAGCCGGTGTCGACATCTACAACCTGACCAAATACACCCGCTCGAACCAGAACACCTGCATCAACCAGCGTCCGCTGGTGAGTAAGGGTGATCGCGTTCAGCGTAGCGACATCATGGCCGACGGCCCGTCCACTGACATGGGTGAACTGGCTCTGGGTCAGAACATGCGCATCGCGTTCATGGCGTGGAACGGCTTCAACTTCGAAGACTCCATCTGCCTGTCCGAGCGTGTTGTACAGGAAGATCGCTTCACCACGATCCACATCCAGGAACTGACCTGTGTGGCCCGTGACACCAAGCTGGGTCCAGAAGAAATCACCGCTGACATCCCGAACGTGGGTGAAGCAGCGCTGAACAAGCTGGACGAAGCCGGTATTGTTTACGTAGGTGCCGAAGTTGGCGCTGGCGACATCCTGGTCGGTAAGGTCACTCCTAAAGGTGAAACCCAACTGACGCCAGAAGAAAAATTGCTGCGTGCAATCTTCGGTGAAAAAGCAAGCGACGTTAAAGACACCTCCCTGCGCGTACCGACCGGTACCAAAGGTACTGTCATCGACGTCCAGGTCTTCACCCGTGACGGCGTTGAGCGTGACGCTCGTGCACTGTCCATCGAGAAGAGCCAGCTGGACGAGATCCGTAAGGATCTGAACGAAGAGTTCCGTATCGTTGAAGGCGCAACGTTCGAGCGTCTGCGTCAGGCGCTGGTCGGCCGTTCTGTCGAAGGCGGCGCTGGTCTGAAGAAAGGTCAGGAGATCACCAACGAAGTCCTCGATGGGCTCGAGCATGGCCAGTGGTTCAAACTGCGCATGGTTGAAGATGCTCTGAACGAACAACTCGAGAAAGCCCAGGCTTACATCGTTGATCGTCGCCGTCTGCTGGACGACAAGTTCGAAGACAAAAAACGCAAGCTGCAGCAGGGCGATGACCTGGCGCCAGGCGTTCTGAAAATCGTCAAGGTCTACCTTGCCATCCGTCGCCGCATCCAGCCGGGCGACAAAATGGCCGGTCGCCACGGTAACAAGGGTGTGGTCTCCGTGATCATGCCGGTTGAAGACATGCCACACGATGCCAACGGCACGCCTGTGGATATCGTACTCAACCCGTTGGGTGTACCTTCGCGTATGAACGTTGGTCAGATTCTCGAAACTCACCTGGGCCTCGCGGCCAAGGGGCTGGGCGAGAAGATCAACCGCATGCTTGAAGAACAGCGTAAAGTCGTTGAACTGCGCAAGTTCATGAGCGAGATCTACAACGAGATCGGCGGCCGTCAGGAAAATCTGGACGACCTGACTGATCAGGAAATCCTGGATCTGGCGAAGAACCTGCGTGGCGGCGTTCCAATGGCAACCCCGGTTTTCGACGGTGCCAAGGAAAGCGAAATCAAGGCGATGCTGCGCTTGGCGGACATGCCAGACAGTGGCCAGATGCAACTGTTTGACGGCCGTACTGGTAACAAATTCGAGCGTCCGGTAACTGTTGGCTACATGTACATGCTGAAGCTGAACCACTTGGTGGACGACAAGATGCACGCGCGTTCCACTGGTTCTTACAGCCTGGTTACCCAGCAGCCGCTGGGTGGTAAGGCGCAGTTCGGTGGTCAGCGTTTCGGGGAGATGGAAGTCTGGGCGCTGGAAGCATACGGCGCGGCATACACTCTGCAAGAAATGCTCACAGTGAAGTCGGACGACGTGAACGGTCGGACCAAGATGTACAAAAACATCGTGGACGGCGATCACCGTATGGAGCCGGGCATGCCCGAGTCCTTCAACGTGTTGATCAAAGAAATCCGTTCGCTCGGTATCGATATCGATCTGGAAACCGAATAACACGTGACGCGAATCGAGGGTGGGTCGGCATGACCACCCTCTGCTCCGCCAGGAGGAAAGGCCTTGAAAGACCTACTGAATTTGCTGAAAAACCAGGGTCAAGTCGAAGAGTTCGACGCCATCCGTATCGGATTGGCATCGCCTGAGATGATCCGTTCGTGGTCGTTCGGTGAAGTTAAAAAGCCGGAAACCATCAACTACCGTACGTTCAAGCCTGAGCGTGACGGCCTGTTCTGCGCCAAGATCTTTGGCCCGGTCAAGGATTACGAGTGCCTGTGCGGTAAGTACAAGCGCTTGAAGCATCGTGGCGTGATCTGCGAGAAGTGCGGCGTTGAAGTTGCACTGGCCAAGGTCCGTCGTGAGCGCATGGCTCACATCGAACTGGCATCGCCGGTTGCCCACATCTGGTTCCTGAAATCGCTGCCGTCCCGTATCGGCCTGCTGATGGACATGACTCTGCGTGATATCGAGCGCGTTCTCTACTTCGAGAGCTATGTCGTTATCGACCCGGGCATGACCACGCTTGAAAAAGGTCAGCTGCTGAACGACGAGCAGTACTTCGAAGCTCTCGAAGAGTTCGGTGACGACTTCGACGCCCGCATGGGTGCTGAAGCGGTCCGCGAACTGCTGCACGCTATCGATCTGGAGCACGAGATTGGCCGCCTGCGCGAAGAAATTCCGCAAACCAACTCCGAAACCAAGATCAAGAAGCTGTCCAAGCGCCTGAAGTTGATGGAAGCCTTCCAGGGTTCCGGCAACCTGCCTGAGTGGATGGTGTTGACCGTTCTGCCGGTTCTGCCGCCAGATCTGCGTCCACTGGTCCCATTGGACGGCGGTCGCTTTGCGACTTCTGACCTCAACGATCTATATCGTCGAGTGATCAACCGTAACAACCGTTTGAAGCGCCTGCTGGATCTGTCCGCTCCGGACATCATCGTGCGCAACGAAAAACGCATGCTGCAGGAAGCTGTGGATGCGCTGCTCGACAACGGTCGTCGCGGTCGCGCCATCACTGGTTCGAACAAGCGTCCTCTGAAATCCCTGGCTGACATGATCAAGGGTAAGCAAGGTCGCTTCCGCCAGAACTTGCTCGGTAAGCGTGTTGACTACTCGGGCCGTTCGGTGATTACCGTAGGTCCGACCCTGCGTCTGCACCAGTGCGGTCTGCCGAAGAAGATGGCTCTGGAGCTGTTCAAGCCGTTCATTTTTGGCAAGCTGGAAATGCGTGGTCTGGCGACCACCATCAAGGCTGCCAAGAAGATGGTCGAGCGCGAGCTGCCAGAAGTCTGGGACGTTCTCGCTGAAGTGATTCGCGAACACCCAGTGCTTCTTAACCGTGCACCGACCCTTCACCGTCTGGGTATTCAGGCGTTTGAACCGGTTCTGATCGAAGGTAAGGCAATTCAGCTGCACCCTCTGGTGTGTGCGGCATACAACGCCGACTTCGACGGTGACCAGATGGCTGTTCACGTGCCGCTGACGCTGGAAGCTCAGCTCGAGGCGCGCGCGCTGATGATGTCCACCAACAACATCCTGTCGCCAGCCAACGGTGAGCCAATCATCGTTCCGTCGCAGGACGTTGTACTGGGTCTGTACTACATGACCCGTGAAGCGATCAATGCCAAGGGCGAAGGCCGCGTATTCGCGGACCTGCAGGAAGTCGACCGCGTTTTCCGCGCCGGCGAAGCTGCTCTACACGCGAAAATCAAGGTTCGTATCAATGAGACCGTGAACGACCGTGATGGCAACAGTGTAAAGAACACCCGTATCGTCGACACCACTGTCGGCCGTGCGCTGCTGTTCCAAGTGGTTCCGGCCGGCCTGTCTTACGACGTGGTCAACCAGCCGATGAAGAAAAAGGCGATCTCCAAGCTGATCAACCAGTGCTACCGCGTGGTTGGTCTGAAAGAGACTGTGATCTTCGCTGACCAGTTGATGTATACCGGTTTTGCCTACTCGACGATCTCCGGTGTTTCCATCGGCGTTAACGACTTCGTTATCCCGGACGAGAAAGCTCGCATCATCGACACCGCGACGGAAGAAGTTAAAGAGATTGAAAGCCAGTATGCGTCTGGCCTGGTAACCCAGGGCGAGAAGTACAACAAGGTAATCGACCTCTGGTCCAAGGCGAACGACGAAGTCTCCAAGGCGATGATGGCCAACCTCTCGAAAGAGAAGGTTGTCGATCGTCATGGCGAGACGGTGGATCAAGAGTCGTTCAACTCGATGTACATGATGGCCGACTCGGGTGCTCGGGGTTCTGCGGCTCAGATTCGTCAGCTGGCCGGTATGCGTGGTCTGATGGCCAAGCCTGACGGCTCAATCATCGAGACGCCGATCACTGCGAACTTCCGTGAGGGTTTGAGCGTACTCCAGTACTTCATCTCGACTCACGGTGCTCGTAAGGGTCTTGCGGACACCGCGTTGAAAACCGCTAACTCCGGTTACCTGACTCGTCGTCTGGTAGACGTGGCGCAAGACCTGGTCGTGACCGAGGTCGATTGCGGTACCGAGCAAGGCCTGTTGATGACGCCGCACATTGAAGGCGGCGACGTTGTAGAGCCACTGGGTGAGCGTGTGCTGGGTCGTGTTATCGCCCGTGACGTGTTCAAGCCAGGCACCGAAGACGTGATCGTTCCTGCCGGCACCTTGGTAGACGAGAAGTGGGTTGAGTTCATCGAGCTGAACAGCATCGACGAAGTGATCGTGCGTTCGCCTATCAGCTGCGAAACCCGCTACGGCATCTGCGCCAAGTGCTACGGTCGCGATCTGGCTCGTGGTCACCAGGTCAACATCGGTGAAGCGGTCGGCGTTATCGCTGCCCAGTCCATCGGTGAGCCGGGTACTCAGTTGACAATGCGTACGTTCCACATCGGTGGTGCGGCAAGCCGTACTTCCGCTGCTGACAGCGTTCAGGTCAAGAATGGCGGCGTGGTCCGTCTGCACAACCTGAAACACGTTGAGCGTCTTGATGGCAACCTGATCGCGGTATCGCGTTCCGGCGAGCTGGCGATTGCCGACGAGTTCGGTCGTGAGCGCGAACGCTACAAGCTGCCGTACGGTGCCGTTATCTCGGTGAAGGAAGGCGACAAGGTCGACGCTGGCTCTATCGTAGCCAAGTGGGATCCGCACACTCACCCGATCGTTACCGAAATGAAAGGTACCGTGACCTACGTGGGCATGGAAGAAGGCATTACGATCAAGCGCCAGACCGATGAACTCACCGGTTTGACCAACATCGAAGTGCTCGACGCCAAAGACCGTCCTGCTGCTGGCAAGGACATCCGTCCTGCCGTGAAGATGGTTGGTGTTGATGGCAAAGATCTGCTGCTGCCAGGTACAGATGTTCCTGCTCAGTACTTCCTGCCGGCAAACGCCCTCGTTGGTGTTGCGGACGGTGCTCAGGTGGGCGTGGGTGATGTTATCGCTCGTATCCCGCAAGAGACTTCCAAGACCCGTGACATCACCGGTGGTCTGCCGCGCGTTGCTGATTTGTTCGAAGCGCGCCGTCCGAAAGAGGCGTCGATCCTGGCAGAAGTCAGCGGTACGATCGCGTTCGGTAAAGAGACGAAAGGCAAGCGTCGTCTGGTGATTACACCGAACGATGGTAGCGATCCGTATGAAGAGCTGATTCCTAAGTGGCGTCACCTGAACGTATTTGAAGGTGAGCAAGTGAACCGCGGTGAAGTTATCTCCGACGGTCCTAGCGATCCTCACGACATCCTGCGTTTGCTGGGAGTCAGTGCGCTGGCGAAATATATCGTCAACGAGATTCAAGACGTTTACCGCCTACAAGGTGTGAAGATCAACGACAAGCACATCGAAACGATCCTTCGTCAGATGCTGCGTAAGGTTGAAATCAGCGAATCTGGCGATTCAAGCTTCATCAAGGGTGATCAGATGGAGCTGACGCATGTATTGGTCGAAAATGAGCGTCTGGCGCAGGACGAGAAGTTCATTGCTAAATTCACGCGAGTGCTACTCGGTATTACCAAGGCGTCGCTGTCCACTGAATCGTTCATCTCGGCCGCCTCTTTCCAAGAGACTACCCGCGTTCTTACCGAAGCGGCAGTAACCGGCAAGCGCGACTACCTGCGCGGCCTGAAGGAAAACGTGGTCGTGGGTCGTCTGATTCCGGCAGGTACCGGTTTGGCATACCATAGCGAGCGCAAGCGTCGTCGTGATGCGGACAAACCTTTGCGTGTAAGTGCAAGCGAAGTTGAAGCCGCGCTGACTGAGGCGTTGAACTCAAGCAGTAATTGAGAGCAGGGCCCTGATCTTCTGACCCACCCTCTTTGACAGGTCATGCCTGTGAAGGAGGGCGGTCGTAAGCTCAGGGCTCTGTCTTGACTAGGGGCGGGATCCTCTTTAGACTCTTGTACCCCTAAATCTGGCGGGACGCTCGTCCTGCCATTTTGCTTTTCTTGTAAGACAATAGCGTCGCAAGACAACAGTGGAGCTAGTAGATGGCAACTATCAACCAGCTGGTACGTCAGCCGCGTAAGCGTATCGTCGAGAAATCCGACGTACCTGCGCTGCAGAACTGCCCGCAGCGTCGTGGTGTGTGCACCCGTGTGTACACCACCACGCCGAAAAAACCTAACTCGGCACTGCGTAAAGTATGCCGTGTGCGTCTGACCAACGGTTTCGAGGTTTCCTCGTACATCGGTGGTGAAGGCCACAACCTGCAAGAGCACAGCGTCGTCCTGATTCGTGGCGGCCGTGTAAAAGACTTGCCAGGTGTTCGTTATCACACCGTTCGCGGCTCTCTGGATACCTCCGGCGTTAAAGGCCGTAACCAGGGTCGTTCGAAGTACGGTACCAAGCGTCCGAAGTAATTCGGTCGTTTTGCAGTCGTTTTTTAAATTTATTGAGTCGATAAGAGTAAGGTCGGGCAGCGCATTTCGGTGTGTGTCCCGAGCGAACCTGAAGACCGTTTGAGGGCTTATCAATGCCAAGACGTCGCGTAGCAGCCAAGCGTGAGATTCTTGACGATCCGAAGTACGGATCCCAGATTCTCGCCAAGTTCATGAACCACGTAATGGAAAGCGGCAAGAAAGCCGTTGCCGAGCGTATTGTTTACGGTGCTCTGGATACCGTTAAAGCACGCAAGGCGGGTACCGACCCCCTGGAACTCTTCGAAAAAGCACTCGACGCCATCGCTCCGCTGGTCGAAGTGAAGTCGCGCCGCGTTGGTGGTGCTACTTACCAGGTTCCGGTTGAAGTACGTCCTTCCCGTCGTAATGCTCTGGCAATGCGCTGGCTGGTAGACTTCGCGCGCAAGCGCGGTGAGAAATCCATGGCTCTGCGCTTGGCTGGCGAACTGCTGGACGCCGCTGAAGGCAAAGGTGCTGCGGTCAAGAAGCGTGAAGACGTGCACCGTATGGCTGAAGCCAACAAGGCTTTCTCGCACTACCGCTTCTAATCTCAGCGTCACTATTTTTGCGAGGGCTTTATGGCTCGTACTACTCCGATTAACCGCTACCGTAACATTGGTATCGTTGCTCACGTGGATGCTGGTAAAACCACCACCACCGAGCGCGTCCTTTTTTACACTGGCGTAAACCACAAAATGGGCGAGGTGCATGATGGCGCCGCGACCATGGACTGGATGGTGCAGGAGCAGGAGCGTGGTATTACCATTACTTCTGCTGCGACCACTGCTTTCTGGCAGGGCTCTGTCAAGCAGCATAAAGACCGCTATCGTTTCAACATCATCGATACCCCTGGCCACGTTGACTTCACCATTGAAGTAGAGCGTTCGCTGCGTGTACTCGACGGTGCTGTCGTTGTGTTCTGTGGTACCTCGGGTGTTGAGCCTCAGTCGGAAACCGTATGGCGTCAAGCCAACAAATACGGCGTTCCGCGTCTTGTTTACGTAAACAAGATGGACCGTGCTGGCGCCAACTTCCTCCGCGTTGTAGGTCAGATCAAGCAACGTCTGGGTCACACTCCCGTGCCTATCCAGCTCGCTATCGGTTCGGAAGATAACTTCCAGGGTCAGATCGACCTGATGACCATGGAAGCTGTTTACTGGGATGACGCTGACAAGGGCATGACTCCTCGTCGCGAAGCTATCCCGGCTGAACTGCAAGAGCTGGCTGAAGAATGGCGCAGCAACATGGTTGAAGCGGCTGCTGAAGCCAACGAAGAGCTGATGAACAAGTACCTGGAAGGCGAAGAGCTGACGATCGAAGAGATCAAAGCTGCCCTGCGCCAGCGTACTATCGCCGGTGAAATCGTTCTGGCTGTCTGCGGTTCGTCGTTCAAGAACAAGGGTGTGCCGCTGGTTCTCGACGCCGTTGTCGACTACCTGCCAGCTCCGGTCGAGATTCCTGCGATCAAGGGTATCAACCCGGATGACAAGGAACTGGACAAAGACGATCCTGCCATTCGTCACGACGAGCGTCACGCTGACGACAATGAGCCGTTCTCGGCTCTGGCGTTCAAGATCGCGACCGACCCGTTCGTAGGTTCGATCACCTTCGTTCGTGTTTACTCGGGTGCTTTGAACTCCGGTGACTCGGTTCTGAACTCGGTGAAAGGCAAGAAAGAGCGTGTGGGCCGTATGGTCCAGATGCATGCCAACACCCGTGAAGAAATCAAGGAAGTACTGGCTGGTGACATCGCCGCTTTGATCGGCATGAAAGATGTGACCACTGGTGAAACCCTGTGCGCACTGGATAAGCCTATTATCCTTGAGCGTATGGACTTCCCTGAGCCGGTTATTTCGGTTGCTGTTGAGCCGAAAACCAAAGACGACCAGGAAAAAATGGGTATCGCTCTGAGCAAGCTGGCTCAGGAAGACCCTTCTTTCCGCGTCAAGACCGATGAAGAGACTGGTCAAACGATCATCTCTGGTATGGGCGAATTGCACCTGGACATTCTGGTTGACCGGATGCGCCGTGAGTTCAACGTCGAAGCCAACATCGGTAAGCCGCAGGTTTCTTATCGTGAGAAGATCACGAAGAACTGCGAGATCGAAGGCAAGTTCGTTCGTCAATCCGGTGGTCGTGGTCAGTTTGGTCACTGCTGGATCCGTTTTGCACCTGCTGATGAAGGTCAGGAAGGTCTGCAATTCGTGAACGAAGTAGTTGGTGGTGTAGTTCCTAAGGAATACATCCCTGCTATCCAGAAGGGCATCGAAGAGCAGATGAAGAACGGTGTTGTTGCCGGTTATCCGCTCATTGGCCTGAAGGCGACCGTCTTTGACGGTTCTTACCACGACGTCGACTCCAACGAGATGGCGTTCAAGGTGGCTGCTTCCATGGCGACCAAGCAACTCGCGTCGAAAGGCGGCGGTGTTGTACTTGAGCCGATCATGAAAGTAGAAGTTGTAACACCTGAGGACTACATGGGTGACGTGATGGGCGACCTGAACCGTCGTCGCGGCATGATCCAGGGTATGGAAGATACGGTTTCTGGCAAGGTTATCCGCGCCGAGGTTCCGTTGGGTGAAATGTTCGGTTATGCGACCGACGTTCGTTCCATGTCTCAGGGTCGCGCGAGCTACTCTATGGAATTCTCCAAATACTCCGAAGCTCCGTCGAACATCGTCGAAGCTCTCGTTAAAAAACAAGGCTGATTCAGCCCCTTTAGGCTAGGAGTTCACTGTCGTGGCTAAAGAAAAATTTGAACGTAACAAACCGCACGTCAACGTTGGCACCATCGGTCACGTTGACCACGGTAAAACCACTCTGACCGCTGCTCTGACTCGTGTCTGCTCCGAAGTTTTCGGTTCGGCTAAAGTCGACTTCGACAAAATCGACAGCGCGCCAGAAGAAAAGGCTCGTGGTATCACCATCAACACCGCTCACGTTGAGTACGATTCGTCCGTACGTCACTACGCGCACGTTGACTGCCCAGGCCACGCCGACTACGTCAAAAACATGATCACTGGTGCTGCCCAGATGGATGGCGCGATTCTGGTTTGCTCGGCCGCTGATGGTCCGATGCCGCAAACCCGTGAGCACATCCTGCTGTCCCGTCAGGTTGGCGTTCCGTACATCGTTGTCTTCCTGAACAAGGCCGACATGGTTGACGACGCAGAGCTGCTGGAACTGGTTGAGATGGAAGTTCGCGATCTGCTGAGCACTTATGAGTTCCCAGGCGACGATACTCCGATCATCATCGGCTCCGCTCTGATGGCTCTGAACGGCCAAGACGACAACGAAATGGGTACCTCGGCCGTTAAGAAGCTGGTAGAGACTCTGGACAGCTACATCCCAGAACCAGTTCGTGCTATCGACAAGCCGTTCCTGATGCCAATCGAAGACGTGTTCTCGATCTCCGGTCGCGGCACCGTTGTGACCGGTCGTGTTGAGCGTGGCATCATCAAGATTCAGGAAGAAGTTGAGATCGTGGGTCTGCGTGACACCACTAAAACTACTTGCACTGGCGTTGAGATGTTCCGCAAGCTGCTGGACGAAGGTCGTGCTGGCGAGAACTGCGGCGTTCTGCTGCGTGGTACCAAGCGTGACGACGTTGAGCGTGGTCAGGTTCTGGTTAAGCCAGGTACCGTCAAGCCTCACACTCAGTTCGAAGCTGAAATCTACGTTCTGAGCAAGGAAGAAGGCGGTCGTCACACTCCGTTCTTCAAAGGCTACCGTCCTCAGTTCTACTTCCGTACTACCGACGTAACTGGTAGCTGCGAACTGCCGGAAGGCACCGAAATGGTTATGCCAGGTGACAACGTTAAAGTTTCTGTCACTCTGATCAAGCCAATCGCAATGGAAGACGGCCTGCGTTTCGCTATCCGTGAAGGCGGTCGTACCGTCGGCGCTGGCGTCGTAGCCAAAATCATCGCCTAAGCGTTGATTTGAGAAAAAGCCCCCGCTTGCGGGGGCTTTTTTATTGGGTTGACACTGTGTTAGCTCGTCTATAGAATTGCGCCTCCTTTTAACGGGCGTATTGCGCTCGGTGGGAAGTAGCCTGGAGTCTGAAATCCAATGCAAAATCAGCAAATCCGTATCAGGTTGAAGGCTTTTGACCATCGCCTGATCGACCAATCCACCCAGGAAATCGTGGAAACCGCGAAACGTACTGGTGCTCAAGTGCGTGGTCCAATTCCACTGCCTACCCGTAAAGAGCGGTTCACCGTTCTGGTTTCTCCGCACGTCAACAAAGACGCGCGCGACCAGTACGAGATCCGCACTCATAAGCGCGTTCTGGACATCGTCCAGCCAACGGATAAAACCGTTGATGCACTTATGAAGCTTGATCTTGCGGCAGGTGTGGAAGTGCAGATCAGCCTCGGCTAAGACTTGGGTCTTGGTCGTGTAACGCTCTGAAATGGGCGGCCATAGCGGGTGAAAGCCCCGTACACTCATGAGGTTTACAACATGACTATTGGTGTAGTCGGTCGAAAAGCGGGCATGACCCGTATTTTCACCGAAGAAGGTGTCTCCATTCCGGTCACGGTCATTGAGATCGAGCCGAATCGCGTCACCCAGTTCAAAACCGAAGAAAGCGATGGCTATCGTGCAGTGCAGGTTACTGTCGGTGAGCGTCGTGCTTCGCGCGTGACTGCAGCTCAAGCAGGTCACTTCGCTAAGGCGAATGTTGCCGCTGGTCGTACTGTTCTGGAGTTCCGCCTTGAAGAAGGTGAGTACCAGGCCGGCGATCTGATCAATGCAGAAATCTTTGCTGCTGGTCAACTGGTCGACGTGACCGGTCAGTCCAAGGGTAAGGGTTTCGCAGGTACTATCAAGCGTCACAACTTCCGTGGCCAAGATAATACTCACGGTAACTCCGTTTCCCACCGCGTCCCAGGCTCTATCGGCCAGTGCCAGACTCCTGGTCGTGTATTCAAGGGCAAAAAAATGTCCGGTCATATGGGCGCTGAGCGCGTGACCGTGCAGTCCCTGGAAGTAGTGCGCGTGGACGCTGAACGCAATCTGTTGTTGGTCAAGGGTGCTGTTCCTGGCGCTACTGGCGGCAACGTGGTTGTACGTCCAGCAGCCAAGGCTCGCGGTTAAGGGGAAGCTGACATGCAATTAAATGTAAATGACGCTCAAGCGATCGAAGTTTCCGAACTGACATTTGGCGGCGAGTTCAACGAGACGCTGGTTCACCAAGCAGTCGTGGCCTACATGGCTGGCGGCCGTCAAGGTAGCAAGCAGCAAAAGACCCGTTCCGACGTTTCCGGTGGTGGTAAGCGCCCATGGCGTCAGAAGGGTACTGGCCGTGCTCGTGCCGGTACTATCCGTAGCCCAATCTGGCGTGGCGGCGGTACCACTTTTGCAGCGCGTCCGCAGGATCACTCTCAGAAGCTCAACAAGAAGATGTACCGCGCAGCATTGCGCTCCATTCTTGCTGAGCTGGTCCGTACGGATCGTCTGGTCGTGGTTCAGGATTTCGCCGTTGAATCGCCGAAAACCAAAGACCTGCTGGGCAAGCTGAACAACATGAGCCTGACCGACGTTTTGATCGTGTCGGACGCTGTTGATCAGAACCTGTATCTGGCTGCTCGTAACCTGCCGCATGTTGATGTGCGTGACGTACAAGGTTCCGATCCAGTTAGTCTGATCGCATACGACAAAGTGTTGATCACTGTGTCGGCCGTGAAGAAATTCGAGGAGCTGCTGGGATGAACCAGGAACGCGTATTTAAAGTTCTGCTTGGCCCGCACGTTTCCGAGAAGGCTACGGTTCTGGCAGACAAAAAAGGTCAGTTCGTTTTCAAGGTTGCTACTGATGCAACCAAGCTGGAAATCAAGAAGGCCGTCGAAAGCCTGTTCAGCGTGAAAGTAGAGCGCGTGACTACCCTGAATGTTCTGGGTAAAACCAAGCGCACTGCTCGCGGTCTGGGCAAGCGTAATGACTGGAAGAAGGCAGTTATCTCCCTTCAGCCAGGCCAAGATCTCGATTTCAGCAGCAGTGCTGAGTAAGGAAGGGGTGCATCATGGCAATCGTTAAATGCAAACCGACTTCCCCTGGCCGCCGTTTTGTGGTCAAGGTGGTCAACCAGGAGCTGCATAAAGGCGCTCCTCACGCACCGCTGCTCGAGAAAAAATCGAAGTCTGGTGGTCGTAACAACAATGGCCGTATCACTACTCGTCACGTTGGTGGTGGTCATAAGCAGCATTATCGTTTGGTCGACTTCCGTCGCAACGACAAGGATGGCATCGCTGCCACTGTCGAGCGCATTGAATACGATCCAAACCGTACTGCTCACATCGCACTGCTGCTGTACGCGGACGGCGAACGTCGTTACATCATCGCGCCGAAGGGCGTGAGTGCTGGCGACCAACTGATCGCAGGCGCACTGGCTCCAATCAAGCCAGGTAATGCTCTGCAGCTGCGCAACATCCCAGTGGGTTCTACCGTTCATGGTATCGAGCTGAAGCCTGGTAAAGGTGCTCAGATCGCTCGTTCTGCTGGTGCTTCGGCTCAGTTGATCGCTCGTGAAGGTGTCTACGTGACCCTGCGTCTTCGCTCCGGTGAAATGCGTAAAGTCCTGTCCGAATGCCGTGCAACTCTGGGCGAAGTGTCCAACTCCGAGCACAGCCTGCGTTCGCTGGGTAAAGCTGGTGCGAAGCGCTGGCGTGGCGTTCGCCCAACCGTTCGTGGTGTTGCCATGAACCCGGTTGACCACCCACATGGTGGTGGTGAAGGTCGTACCTCTGGTGGTCGTCATCCGGTATCGCCGTGGGGCTTCCCGACTAAGGGCGCGAAGACTCGTGGTAATAAGCGTACCGACAAAATGATCGTCCGTCGTCGCAAGTAAATAGAGGGATACGACAGTGCCACGTTCTCTGAAAAAAGGTCCTTTTATTGATCTTCACCTACTGAAGAAGATCGAAGTGGCGGCGGAAAAGAACGATCGCAAACCAGTGAAAACCTGGTCGCGTCGCTCGATGATCCTGCCACAAATGGTCGGTTTGACTATTGCAGTACATAACGGTCGTCAGCATGTTCCGGTCCTCGTAAGCGAAGACATGGTCGGCCACAAACTAGGCGAGTTTGCCGGTACCCGCACTTATCGTGGGCACGTGGCAGACAAGAAAGCCAAGCGTTAAGGGGTAAGGAACGATGGAAGTAGCCGCTAAGTTGTCGGGCGCTCGAATCTCCGCCCAGAAAGCCCGCTTGGTCGCCGACCAGATCCGCGGGAAGAAGGTGGGCGAAGCGCTCAACCTGTTGGCTTTCAGCAGTAAGAAAGCCGCCGAGATCATGAAAAAAGTGCTGGAGTCGGCCGTAGCCAACGCCGAGCATAACGAAGGCGCAGACGTTGATGACCTGAAGGTCTCCACCGTTTTCGTCAACGAAGGGCGTTCGCTGAAGCGCATCATGCCACGTGCCAAAGGCCGTGCTGATCGCATCGTCAAGCGGTCTTGCCATATCACTGTCAAGGTTGCTGACAAGTAACGGAGTCGAAGAGATGGGTCAGAAAGTACATCCCATTGGCATTCGCCTGGGAATCGTCAAGGAGCACACCTCCGTCTGGTACGCAGACGGTCGGACTTATGCGGACTATTTGCTCGCAGATCTGAAGGTGCGTGAGTATCTCCAAGACAAACTAAAAAGCGCGTCCGTTAGCCGTATCGATATCCATCGTCCGGCTCAAACTGCACGCATCACCATCCATACTGCTCGTCCAGGTATCGTTATCGGGAAGAAAGGTGAGGATGTTGAGAAACTGCGTCAGGACCTGACCAAGCAAATGGGTGTGCCTGTGCACATCAATATCGAAGAGATCCGCAAGCCGGAGCTTGACGGTATGCTGGTTGCTCAGAGCGTAGCTCAGCAGCTGGAGCGTCGTGTGATGTTCCGTCGCGCCATGAAACGCGCCGTACAGAACGCCATGCGCATTGGTGCCAAAGGCATCAAAATCCAAGTGAGCGGTCGTCTCGGCGGTGCTGAAATCGCACGTACTGAATGGTATCGCGAAGGTCGTGTGCCACTGCACACCCTGCGTGCCGATATCGACTATGCCACCTACGAAGCACACACCACCTACGGTGTGATCGGTGTCAAGGTTTGGATCTTCAAAGGCGAAGTAATTGGTGGTCGCCAAGAAGAGCTGAAGCCTCAAGCACCAGCGCCTCGTAAAAAAGCTGCCAAGTAAGGGGTACGCCAAATGTTGCAACCAAAGCGTACGAAGTTCCGCAAGCAGATGACCGGCCACAACCGTGGTCTGGCATTGCGCGGTAGCAAAGTCAGCTTCGGCGAGTTCGCGCTGAAGTCTGTTGCTCGTGGTCGTCTCACCGCTCGTCAGATCGAGTCAGCACGTCGTGCTCTGACCCGTCACGTGAAACGTGGCGGCAAGATCTGGATCCGTGTATTCCCGGACAAGCCTATTTCCAAAAAGCCTCTCGAAGTTCGGATGGGTAAAGGTAAGGGTAACGTCGAATACTGGGTTGCCCAGATTCAGCCAGGCAAAGTCCTGTATGAAATCGAGGGTGTTTCCGAAGAGTTGGCGCGTGAGGCTTTCGCCCTGGCTGCTGCGAAGCTGCCGCTCGCCACCTCCTTTGTTAAGCGGACGGTGATGTGATGAAAGCGAATGAACTTCGTGAAAAATCAGCACAGCAACTGAACGAGCAGCTGCTCGGCTTGCTGCGCGACCAGTTCAATCTGCGTATGCAGAAAGCAACTGGCCAGTTGGGGCAGTCTCACCTGCTCTCGCAAGTTAAGCGTGACATCGCTCGCGTGAAGACTGTGCTCAACCAGCAGGCAGGTAAGTAATCATGGCTGAAGCCGAAAAAACCGTCCGTACGCTGACTGGCCGTGTCGTCAGCGACAAGATGGACAAGACCATCACCGTACTGATCGAGCGTCGCGTCAAGCACCCTATCTACGGTAAATACGTTAAGCGTTCGACTAAGCTGCACGCGCACGACGAAACCAACCAATGCCACATCGGCGACAAGGTCACTATTCGTGAAACTCGTCCGATGGCCAAGACCAAATCTTGGGCGCTGGTTGATGTTCTCGAACGCGCTGTGGAAGTCTAAGGGCTAGGGGTCGGAGAAATTATATGATTCAGACTCAATCCATGCTCGATGTGGCCGATAACAGCGGCGCTCGCCGCGTTATGTGCATCAAGGTGCTTGGTGGCTCTCATCGTCGTTACGCTGGTATCGGTGACATCATCAAAGTAACCGTCAAGGAAGCAATTCCTCGCGGCAAGGTGAAAAAAGGCCAAGTGATGACTGCTGTTGTAGTCCGCACTCGCCACGGTGTTCGTCGTGCAGACGGCTCCATCATCCGCTTCGATGGCAACGCTGCTGTTCTGTTGAACAACAAGCAAGAGCCGATCGGCACCCGTATCTTTGGGCCAGTGACCCGTGAGCTTCGTTCAGAGAAGTTCATGAAGATCGTCTCGCTCGCCCCAGAAGTGCTGTAAGGAGATCCGACATGCAAAAGATTCGTCGTGACGACGAGATCATCGTGATCGCCGGCAAAGACAAAGGTAAGCGCGGTAAGGTGCTCAAGGTTCTCGCTGACGACCGTTTGGTCGTTGGTGGGATCAACCTGGTGAAGCGTCATACCAAGCCTAACCCGATGTCGGGCGTACAGGGCGGTATCGTCGAGAAAGAAGCGCCACTGCACGCTTCCAACGTCGCCATTTTCAACGGCGCAACCAACAAGGCTGATCGCGTTGGGTTCAAAGTTGAAGACGGCAAAAAAATTCGTGTCTTCAAGTCGACCCAAAAAGCGGTTGATGCTTGAACACTGCTAGGTAGAAGACCATGGCACGACTGAAAGAGATTTACTGGAAGGAAATCGCACCGAAGCTTAAGGAAGAACTTAAGCTGGCGAACGTGATGGAAGTTCCGCGTGTAACAAAGATCACCCTGAACATGGGTCTGGGCGAAGCAATCGGTGACAAAAAAGTCATTGAGCATGCTGTGGCTGACCTGGAAAAGATCACCGGCCAAAAAGTCGTTGTGACCTACGCTCGCAAATCTATCGCAGGCTTCAAAGTCCGTGAGGGTTGGCCGATCGGCGTCAAAGTGACTCTGCGCCGTGAGCGTATGTACGAATTCCTGGATCGTCTGCTGTCGATCTCCCTGCCTCGGGTTCGCGACTTCCGCGGCCTGAATGCCAAGTCCTTTGATGGTCGTGGCAACTACAGCATGGGTGTAAAAGAGCAGATTATTTTCCCGGAAATCGACTACGACAAGATCGATGCCCTGCGCGGTCTGGACATTACCCTGACCACCACTGCTCGTACGGACGAAGAAGGTCGCGCACTGTTGCGTGCTTTCAAGTTCCCGTTCCGCAACTGATTGGAGTAGGACTATGGCCAAGAAGAGCATGAAGAACCGTGAGCTGAAGCGTCAGCTCACCGTCGCTAAGTACGCCACCAAGCGTGCAGCACTGAAAGCAATCATCGTCGATCTGAACGCAAGTCCAGAAGCGCGCTGGGAAGCTACCGTTGCGCTGCAGAAGCAACCACGTGACGCAAGCGCATCGCGCATGCGTAACCGTTGCCGCTTGACCGGCCGTCCGCACGGCGTGTACCGCAAGTTCGGCCTCGGTCGTAACATGCTGCGCCAAGCTGCAATGCGTGGTGACGTACCAGGTCTGGTAAAAGCCAGCTGGTAAGCGGTATTTCTCGTATCGCGTCTGAAGGCTCCTTCGGGAATCGTCCGGCGCGGCATTAGAATTCGAATCAAGCCCCTATTGGGGCTTGATTCGTTTCTGGCGTAGGTCTAGAATTGCCGGCTCGCCAGAGCCCGTGTTCGTAAGCGAACGGGGTTTTATGGCGACAAGCAGTAGCCGTAAGGCTAATTATTTTGTATTAGGAGCGTCCAGCCCATGAGTATGCAGGACCCGTTAGCGGACATGCTAACTCGTATCCGTAATGCCCAGATGGCCGAAAAGCCCGTCGTAAGCATGCCATCCTCCACTTTGAAGGTGGCTGTAGCCAAAGTCTTGAAAGACGAAGGTTATATTGCGGGTTATCAGATCAGTAGCGAAACCAAGCCCTCGCTGTCTATCGAGCTGAAATACTTTGAAGGCCGTCCGGTCATCGAAGAAGTCAAGCGCGTTAGTCGTCCAGGCCTGCGTCAGTACAAGTCCGTCGATGATCTGCCAAAAGTTCGTGGCGGTCTCGGTGTGTCTATCGTCTCCACCAACAAAGGTGTGATGACGGATCGTGCTGCGCGCGCTGCCGGTGTCGGCGGCGAAGTGCTTTGCACTGTGTTCTAAGGGGGGATAAGCATGTCACGCGTAGCTAAGAACCCCGTTAAGTTGCCAGCAGGCGTCGAAGTTAAACTCGTCGGCCAGCAGCTTTCGGTGAAGGGTGCTAAAGGCACTCTGGACCTGAACATTCATTCGTCCGTTGAAATTGTTGAAGAGGCTGGTGAGCTGCGTTTTTCTGCTCGCAATGGCGATCAACAGACTCGCGCAATGGCCGGTACCACTCGTGCATTGGTAAACAACATGGTCCAGGGCGTAAGCCAAGGCTTCGAGCGTAAGCTCCAGCTGGTCGGTGTTGGTTACAAAGCGCAAGCAAAAGGCACGGTGCTGAACCTGGCCCTTGGCTTCTCGCACCCAGTGGACTACGAATTGCCAGCAGGCATCACCGCTGAGACCCCCAACCAAACCGATATCCTTATCCGTGGTATCGACAAGCAGTTGGTTGGTCAAGTGGCCGCTGAGATCCGCGACTTCCGCCGTCCAGAGCCATACAAAGGCAAAGGCGTGCGTTACGCGGACGAAGTCGTCCGTCGTAAAGAAGCCAAGAAGAAGTAGGGCATAGCAAATGACCGTCAAAAAAGTTACCCGACTGCGTCGCGCTCGCAAAGCACGCCTGAAAATGCACGAACTCGAAGTCGTGCGTCTCTGCGTGTACCGCTCTTCGCAGCACATTTATGCCCAGGTCATTTCGGCCGACGGCAGCAAAGTCTTGGCAAACGCCTCGACTTTGGACAAAGAACTGCGTGATGGCGCCACTGGCAACATCGACGCGGCCACTAAAGTTGGCCAGCTGATCGCTGAGCGTGCGAAAGCCGCCGGTGTATCTCAAGTGGCTTTTGATCGTTCTGGCTTCAAGTACCACGGTCGCGTCAAGGCGCTGGCTGATGCTGCTCGTGAAGGCGGGCTGGAGTTCTAAGTTATGGCAAATAACGACCAAAAACGCGACGAAGGCTACATCGAGAAGCTGGTTCAGGTTAATCGCGTAGCAAAAACCGTAAAAGGCGGCCGTATCTTCACTTTCACCGCGCTGACCGTGGTGGGTGATGGTAAAGGGCGCGTTGGCTTCGGCCGTGGCAAGTCGCGTGAAGTGCCTGCTGCGATTCAGAAGGCAATGGAAGCTGCTCGCCGCAATATGATTCAAGTTGATCTGAACGGCACTACCTTGCAGTACGCCATGAAGTCCGCTCACGGCGCTTCGAAGGTTTACATGCAGCCTGCGTCTGAAGGTACTGGCATCATCGCAGGCGGCGCAATGCGTGCCGTTCTGGAAGTCGCTGGTGTTCAAAACGTCTTGGCCAAATGCTACGGCTCGACCAACCCGGTTAACGTTGTTCATGCAACGTTCAAGGGTTTGAAAGCCATGCAGTCTCCTGAGTCCATCGCTGCCAAGCGCGGCCTGAACGTTGAGGAGATCATCTGATCATGGCTACCGTTAAAGTCACTTTGATCAAAAGCATGACCGGCCGTATCCCTAACCACAAATTGTGCGTTAAGGGTCTGGGTCTGCGTCGCATCGGTCACACTGTAGAAGTCGCTGATACCCCGGAAAACCGTGGGATGATCAACAAGGCTTACTACATGCTGCGAGTCGAGGGTTAATCGATGAAACTCAATGATCTGAGTCCTGCGCCGGGTTCCCGTCGCGAGAAGCATCGTCCGGGCCGTGGTATCGGTAGCGGTTTGGGCAAGACCGGTGGCCGCGGCCACAAAGGTCAGACCTCCCGCTCTGGTGGCACTATTGCTCCGGGCTTCGAAGGCGGCCAACAGCCGTTGCATCGTCGTCTGCCTAAGTTCGGCTTCGTCTCTTTGAAGGCTATGGATCGTGCTGAAGTTCGCACCTCCGAGCTGGCTAAAGTGGAAGGCGTTGTAACTGTGCAGTCCCTGAAGGATGCCAACGTGATTAACCAAAACGTACAGCGCGTGAAAATCATGCTGTCCGGTGAGGTCACTCGCGCGGTCACCCTTAAAGGTATCGCAGCCACCAAAGGTGCGCGTGCGGCTATCGAAGCAGCTGGCGGCAAGTTCGAGGAATAAATGGCTAAGCAAGGTGCTCTCTCAGCGCTCAGCAAAAGCGGCGGGTTGTCCGAGCTCTGGGCTCGTCTGCGTTTTCTGTTCCTGGCGATTATCGTCTATCGGATCGGTGCGCATATCCCAGTTCCAGGTATCAACCCTGACCGGCTGGCGGACCTGTTTCGACAGAATGAGGGGACCATTCTTAGCTTGTTCAACATGTTTTCCGGTGGTGCGCTGGAGCGGATGAGCATTTTTGCATTGGGGATCATGCCGTACATTTCGGCGTCGATCATCATGCAGCTCATGACCGCTGTCAGCCCACAACTGGAGCAGTTGAAGAAGGAAGGTGAGGCTGGTCGTCGTAAGATCAGCCAATACACCCGCTATGGCACCGTGGTCCTGGCTCTCGTTCAAGCTATTGGCATGTCCATTGGTTTGGCGGGTCAGGGCGTTGCGTTCTCTGCAGATATTGGCTTCCACTTCGTGGCGGTTACCACCTTCGTGGCGGGTGCCTTGTTCATGATGTGGTTGGGCGAGCAGATCACAGAGCGCGGTGTTGGTAACGGTATCTCGATGTTGATTTTTTCGGGTATCGTCGCCGGTCTTCCGAGAGCGATCGGGCAGTCTTTCGAATCTGCACGTCAGGGTGATATCAACATTTTCGCTCTGGTCGCCATCGGTTTGCTGGCAGTAGCGATCATCGGTTTCGTGGTGTTTATTGAGCGTGGCCAGCGTCGTATTGCTGTCCACTACGCCAAGCGTCAACAAGGCCGCAAGGTTTTTGCTGCGCAGACAAGCCACTTGCCGCTGAAAGTGAACATGGCTGGTGTCATTCCGGCCATTTTCGCAAGCAGCATTCTGCTGTTTCCGGCGTCGCTGGGTGCCTGGTTCGGTCAGTCTGAAGGTATGGGCTGGTTGCAGGACATCTCGCAGTCGATCGCTCCTGGTCAGCCGTTGAATATTCTGCTGTTTAGTGCAGGGATTATTTTCTTCTGCTTCTTCTATACGGCGTTGATGTTCAATCCGAAAGACGTAGCGGAAAACCTGAAGAAGTCCGGTGCCTTTATTCCGGGCATTCGTCCTGGCGAACAGTCTGCACGCTATATCGATGGCGTTCTGACTCGTCTGACCATGTTCGGTGCTCTTTACATGATGGCCGTGTGCTTGTTGCCCCAGTTTTTGGTGGTGGCTGCAAACGTGCCGTTCTACCTTGGCGGGACCTCGTTGCTGATCGTGGTTGTGGTTGTGATGGACTTCATGTCCCAAGTGCAATCTCACCTCGTTTCGCACCAGTATGAATCCCTGATGAAGAAAGCCAACCTGAAGGGCTACGGCAGCGGCATGCTGCGCTGAAGCACCCATAAGGTTCGAGGAGTTGGTGATGAAAGTTCGTGCATCGGTGAAAAAGCTGTGCCGTAACTGCAAGATTATTCGCCGCGAAGGTGTTGTTCGAGTAATTTGCAGCGCGGAACCACGTCACAAGCAGCGCCAAGGCTGAGTGTGATCTGTGCTAAAAGCCCAGCAGCTAGTGCGCTGCTGGGTTGATTATTTGTTATTACAGCGATATTATCTCGCGCCCTATTTCTTGGCTTCCGGGGCGTAGGTAGCTGTCAATTGGAGTCCCACTGAATGGCCCGTATTGCAGGCGTTAACATTCCAGATAACAAGCATACTGTTATCTCGCTGACCTACATCTATGGTGTTGGTCGCACGACTGCACAGAAAATCTGTGCTACCACCGGGGTAAACCCGGCGGCGAAGATCAAAGATCTGAGCGATGAGCAGATTGAACAGCTGCGTGGCGAAGTCGCGAAGTTCACCACTGAAGGTGACCTGCGTCGCGAAATCAACATGAAAATCAAGCGCTTGATGGATCTCGGTTGCTACCGTGGTCTGCGTCATCGTCGCGGTCTTCCAGTGCGCGGTCAGCGTACCAAGACCAACGCGCGTACCCGTAAAGGTCCGCGTAAGCCGATCCGCAAGTAATCGCCCCAGCGAATCGACAGGAATTAAATCATGGCAAAACCTGCTGCTCGTCCTCGTAAAAAAGTTAAAAAGACAGTGGTTGATGGCATCGCCCACATCCATGCTTCTTTTAACAACACCATCGTGACCATTACCGACCGTCAAGGTAACGCTCTTTCCTGGGCTACCTCCGGTGGTTCGGGTTTCCGCGGTTCCCGCAAGTCCACCCCATTCGCTGCTCAAGTAGCTGCTGAACGTGCTGGTCAAGCTGCGCTGGAATATGGCCTGAAAAACCTCGACGTCAACGTCAAAGGTCCAGGTCCAGGTCGTGAATCTGCTGTCCGTGCTTTGAACGGCTGTGGCTACAAGATCGCCAGCATCACCGACGTGACGCCAATCCCGCACAACGGGTGCCGTCCGCCGAAGAAGCGCCGCGTGTAATCCAGGAGATTGTAAAGAATGGCTCGTTACATTGGTCCAAAATGCAAACTCGCTCGTCGCGAAGGCACCGATCTCTTTCTGAAGAGCGGCGTGCGCGCTATCGAATCGAAGTGCAACATTGAAGCAGCACCTGGTATTCACGGCCAGCGCCGCGGTCGCCAGTCCGACTACGGTACCCAGCTGCGTGAAAAGCAGAAAGTCCGTCGTATCTATGGCGTTCTTGAGCGTCAGTTCAGCGGTTACTACAAAGAAGCGGCCGGCAAGAAAGGCGCTACTGGTGAGAACCTGCTGCAACTGCTCGAATGCCGTCTGGACAACGTTGTGTACCGCATGGGTTTCGGTTCCACTCGTGCCGAATCTCGTCAGCTGGTATCGCACAAGTCGGTTAGCGTAAACGGCAAAACCGTTAACGTTCCGTCCTACCAGGTTCGTGCTGGTGACGTAGTCGCTATTCGCGAAAAAGCGAAAAACCAGCTGCGTATCGTCCAGGCTCTCGATCTGTGTGCCCAACGTGGCCGCGTAGAATGGGTAGAAGTAGACACTGAGAAGAAATCTGGCGTCTTCAAAAACGTTCCAGCTCGCAGTGATCTGTCCGCCGACATCAACGAAAGCCTGATTGTCGAGCTCTACTCCAAGTAAGGGCTAGAAAATAGGTGCATCCATGCAGATTTCGGTAAATGAGTTCCTGACACCCCGTCACATTGATGTACAGGTTGTCAGTCCAACCCGCGCCAAGATCACTCTCGAGCCTCTCGAGCGTGGTTTTGGCCATACCCTGGGCAACGCGCTGCGCCGCATCCTGTTGTCCTCCATGCCCGGCTGTGCAGTAGTCGAGGCCGAGATTGACGGTGTACTCCATGAGTACAGCGCCATCGAAGGTGTACAGGAAGATGTCATCGAAATCCTGTTGAACCTTAAAGGTCTGGCTATCAAGCTGCACGGTCGAGACGAAGTTACGCTGACCTTGTCGAAGAAGGGTTCGGGGGTGGTTACCGCTGCCGATATTCAGCTGGATCATGATGTCGAGATCGTTAACCCCGATCACGTAATCGCTAACCTGGCGTCTAACGGCGCCCTGAACATGAAGCTCGTCGTAGCTCGTGGTCGCGGTTATGAACCAGCAGACTCGCGTCAGAGCGACGAAGATGAGAGCCGCAGCATTGGTCGCTTGCAGCTCGATTCCTCGTTCAGCCCGGTTCGTCGTATCGCATACGTGGTGGAAAACGCCCGTGTCGAGCAACGTACTAACCTGGATAAGCTGGTTATTGATCTGGAAACCAACGGTACTCTGGATCCTGAAGAGGCTATCCGTCGTGCAGCAACCATTCTGCAACAGCAGTTGGCTGCGTTCGTCGACCTCAAAGGTGACAGCGAACCTGTTGTAGTCGAACAGGAAGACGAGATCGATCCAATCCTGCTTCGTCCGGTTGACGATTTGGAACTGACCGTGCGTTCGGCCAACTGCCTTAAGGCGGAGAACATTTACTACATCGGTGACCTGATCCAACGCACCGAAGTGGAACTGTTGAAGACTCCGAACCTGGGCAAGAAATCCTTGACCGAGATCAAGGACGTTCTGGCTTCTCGTGGTCTCTCCCTCGGCATGCGCCTCGACAACTGGCCGCCTGCAAGTCTTAAGAAGGACGACAAGGCGACTGCCTGATCGTCGTAATCACCGAACGTTGTGTTTGGTAAGGAATGAACCATGCGTCATCGTAAAAGTGGACGTCACCTGAGCCGTACCAGCTCTCACCGCAAGGCCATGTTCCAAAACATGGCGGTGTCGCTGTTCGAGCACGAGCTGATCAAAACTACCCTGCCGAAAGCCAAAGAACTGCGTCGCGTTGCCGAGCCGCTGATCACTTTGGCCAAGAACGACAGCGTTGCTAACCGCCGTCTGGCTTTCGACCGTACCCGTTCGAAAGAAATCGTCGGCAAGCTGTTCAACGATCTGGGCAAGCGCTATGCAACCCGCGAGGGTGGCTACCTGCGCATCCTGAAGTGCGGCTTCCGCGCTGGCGACAACGCGCCTATGGCGTACGTCGAGCTGGTTGATCGTCCAGTCGGTGGCTCTGTAGAAGCTGCTGAGTAAGACGTCAGTCTTCACAAAAAACCGGGCTTAGGCCCGGTTTTTTGTTGTTCCAAATAAAGTTGAATACAACACGTTATCAGTTGTAGTGCCCAGCAATTGCGCGAATCCTTAGTGATAAAGAGAACTCGCCTCATTTACCGCCATATTCGGCACCTAAAGTCATGAATTCGCCGAATTTGTTGGATTTTATGCCGTGTGAAAGGTGACCTTCTTCTCAGGTTGGTCCAAACTATCGTCTTTCACGAAGGAGATACACGGCGATGCAAGGCCACCCGGACGTCATCGATTATCTGAACACGCTGCTGACCGGCGAATTGGCTGCGCGGGACCAGTACTTCATCCATTCGCGAATGTATGAGGATTGGGGCTTCAGCAAGCTTTATGAGCGTATCAATCACGAGATGGAGGAAGAGGCACAGCACGCGGATGCGTTGATGCGTCGAATTCTCCTTCTTGAAGGGACGCCGCGCATGCGTCCGGACGATCTGGACGTCGGCACTACGGTGCCGGAGATGCTCGCCAGCGACCTTCGCCTCGAATACAAGGTTCGAGCCGCCTTGTGCAAAGGCATCGCACTTTGCGAGCAGCATAAGGACTACGTCAGCCGCGACATCCTGCGTTTGCAATTGGCTGACACTGAAGAAGACCATACTTACTGGCTTGAAAAGCAGATGGGCCTGATCAAATCCATCGGTCTGGAAAACTATCTCCAATCCCAGTTCTGATCACCGCCCCGAAAAAAGCCCCTGTCATGATCGGCATGACAGGGGCTTTTTGTATCTACACGTTGATCAGGCGCGATCACGCTCAAGCAAAGGCTTGAGGTAATGCCCGGTGTAAGACTGTTTCATCTCGGCGACCTGCTCGGGGGTGCCGGTGGCGATGATCTGGCCGCCTTTAGAGCCTCCTTCAGGCCCAAGGTCGACCAGCCAGTCCGCCGTCTTGATCACGTCGAGGTTGTGCTCGATGACGACCACGGTGTTGCCGTGGTCGCGAAGGCGATGCAAGACGTCCAACAGTTGTTGAATGTCCGCAAAGTGCAAGCCCGTGGTCGGTTCGTCGAGGATATACAAGGTCTTCCCGGTGTCTCGCTTGGAAAGCTCGCGAGAGAGCTTCACCCGCTGCGCCTCACCGCCCGACAGTGTTGTGGCTGACTGACCGAGCTTGATGTACGACAGCCCTACATCCATCAGGGTTTGAAGCTTACGCGCCAGCGCCGGAACCGCATCGAAGAATGCACGGGCTTCCTCGATGGTCATTTCCAGGACCTCATGGATGCTCTTGCCCTTGTATTTGATCTCCAGCGTCTCACGGTTATACCGCTTGCTTTTGCAGACGTCGCACGGCACGTAAATGTCGGGCAGGAAGTGCATTTCAACCTTGATCAGCCCATCACCCTGGCAGGCTTCGCAGCGACCGCCTTTGACGTTGAAGGAAAAGCGCCCTGGCCCATATCCCCGGGAGCGCGACTCAGGTACGCCGGAGAACAGTTCGCGGATCGGTGTGAACAGGCCCGTGTACGTCGCTGGGTTCGAGCGCGGCGTTCGGCCGATCGGGCTTTGGTCGATGTCCACGACCTTATCCAGGTGCTGAAGGCCGTCGATGCTGTCGTGTGCCGCAGCTTCCAGCGTAGTCGCGCCGTTGAGCGCAGTCGAACTGAGGGGGAAGAGGGTGTTGTTGATCAAGGTCGACTTACCTGACCCAGATACGCCGGTGACGCAGGTCAGCAGCCCGATCGGGATTTCCAGGTCGACGTTACGAAGGTTGTTTCCGCGGGCACCCTTGAGCTTCAACGACAGCTTCTTGTTTCGCGGCGTGCGCTTGGCCGGCACCTCGATCTTTACGCGTCCGGACAGGTACTTGCCGGTGAGCGAGTCGGGGTGCGACATGACCTCCTGAGGTGTGCCTTCCGCCACGATGTTGCCACCGTGCACGCCCGCCCCCGGGCCAATGTCGACGACGTAATCCGCCAGGCGAATGGCATCCTCGTCATGCTCGACCACGATCACAGTGTTACCGATGTCGCGGAGATGACGAAGGGTGTCCAGCAGTCTGTCGTTGTCACGTTGATGCAGGCCAATAGAGGGCTCATCGAGGATGTACATGACGCCCACGAGGCCCGCACCGATTTGACTGGCGAGGCGGATGCGCTGTGCTTCGCCGCCCGACAGGGTGTCAGCACTGCGATCCAGCGTCAGGTAATCCAGACCGACGTTGACCAGGAACTGCAAGCGCTCTTGGATTTCCTTGAGGATCTTGTCCGCGATTTCGCCGCGTCGCCCGGTAAGCTTCAACTCGCTGAAATATTCGGTGGCATCGCCGATGGGCAGGTTGGTGACGGCGGGAAGCGTTTTTTCACCGACCCAAACGTGCCGCGCTTCACGACGCAGCCGCGTCCCGCGGCAATCCGGGCAAGGTTGCGTGCCCAGAAATTTAGCCAGTTCTTCGCGAACGGTGGTCGATTCAGTTTCGCGATAACGTCGCTCAAGGTTGGGCACGATCCCCTCGAAAGGGTGCGCGCGCTTGACGATGTCGCCCCGGTCATTCAGATAACGGAAGTCGACGCTCTGGTTGCCGCTGCCGTTGAGCAGGACCTTCTGCAAGTCGGCAGGCAATTCTTTGAACGGGACTTCCAGACTGAATCCATAATGATTCGCCAGTGAACCGAGCATCTGGAAGTAATAAACGTTACGTCGATCCCAGCCGCGTATCGCACCTTCGGCCAATGTCAGCTCACCGTTGACCAAACGTTTGATGTCGAAAAATTGCTTCACGCCCAAGCCGTCGCAGGTTGGGCACGCGCCCGCCGGGTTGTTGAAGGAGAACAACTTAGGCTCAAGCTCGCTGATCGCATGGCCGCAGATAGGGCAGGCGAAGCGCGCGGAGAAGATCATTTCTTCGCCCGGCTCATCGTCCATCCGGGCCACGAGCGCGATGCCATCTGCCAGTTTCAGCGCAGTTTCAAACGACTCGGCGAGACGCTGCTGCAAGTCGGCTCGGACTTTGAAGCGGTCGACGACGACGTCAATGGAATGCTTCTTCTGTTTATCCAGCTTCGGCAGTTCGTCGAGTTCGCACAATTTGCCATTGACCCGTGCGCGAACGAAGCCTTGAGCGCGCAACTCGTCGAACACTGCCAGATGCTCGCCCTTGCGTTCGCGCACAACCGGCGCCAACAGCATGAGCCTGGTGCCCTCGGGCTCGGCGAGTACCAGATCGACCATCTGACTGACGGTCTGCGCTTCGAGCGGAATGTCGTGATCGGGGCAACGCGGTGTTCCTACGCGGGCATATAGCAGGCGTAGATAGTCGTAGATTTCAGTGATAGTGCCCACTGTCGAGCGCGGGTTGTGCGACGTCGACTTCTGTTCGATGGAAATGGCGGGCGACAAGCCTTCGATCGTGTCGACGTCAGGCTTTTCCATCATCGACAGAAATTGCCGCGCGTACGCCGACAGCGACTCCACGTAGCGGCGCTGACCCTCGGCGTACAGCGTGTCGAACGCCAATGATGATTTGCCGGAGCCAGAGAGGCCGGTGATGACGATCAGCTTGTCGCGCGGCAGGGTGAGGTCGATGTTTTTCAGGTTGTGGGTTCGAGCCCCACGAATCAGGATCTTGTCCAAAGTGGCCTCGCACGGCGGGCGTAAAACGTAGGAGTATACGGCGAAATACTGGATGGATGCACACTATTGAAAGACGCGAGGCCTTACCCACGGAAAAGAAAAATCCCGCGATGCGCGGCAAAGCGTCGTATGTGCTGTACATCGATGGGACTGGTAGAATCGCCGCCGGTTCACATGAGGTTCTTCCATGCACGATTCTCACAGCGAGCGCATGAGTGGCAGCGAAACCCGCGCGGCGAGCGGTCTGGCGCTGGTGTTCGCGTTCCGAATGCTTGGCATGTTCATGGTGCTGCCGGTCCTGGCGACTTATGGCATGGACCTGGCGGGCGCTAGCCCGGCGCTTATTGGTCTGGCGATTGGCGCATACGGCCTGACTCAGGCGGTGTTGCAGATTCCCTTCGGTATCATTTCCGATCGCATTGGCCGTCGCCCAGTGATTTACCTTGGCCTCGTGGTATTTGCCGTGGGCAGCGTGCTGGCCGCGCAGTCCACGTCGATCTGGGGGGTGATCGCCGGTCGCGTGCTGCAGGGCGCAGGCGCCATCTCGGCAGCGGTGATGGCGCTTCTGTCTGATTTGACCCGCGAGCAACATCGCACCAAGGCGATGGCGATGATCGGCATGACGATCGGGGTGTCGTTCGCCGTCGCCATGGTGGTTGGGCCGATTCTGACCAGCGCTTTCGGTCTTTCCGGGTTATTCCTCGCCACGGGTGCAATGGCCTTGATCGGCATCGCGATCATCGCGTTCGTGGTGCCGAAGTCCACAGTTACGCTCCAACACCGTGAATCCGGCCTTGCTCGTCAGGCTTTGGGCGCGACCCTGCGTCATCCTGATTTGCTACGTCTGGATGTAGGTATCTTCGCGTTGCATGCAATGCTCATGTCCAGTTTCGTCGCGTTGCCGCTGGCACTGGTGGAAAAAGCCGGTCTGCCCAAGGAGCAGCACTGGTGGGTCTACCTGACCGCGCTGCTGATCTCCTTCTTCGCAATGATCCCGTTCATCATCTACGGCGAAAAGAAGCGTCAGATGAAGCGTGTTTTGCTGGGCGCCGTCAGCGTGCTGATGCTCACTGAACTATTCTTCTGGGAGTTCGGCGACACGCTCCGGGCACTGGTCATCGGGACTGTGGTGTTTTTTACCGCGTTCAACCTGTTGGAAGCGTCGTTGCCATCGTTGATCAGCAAGGTGTCTCCGGCAGGGGGCAAAGGCACAGCCATGGGGATTTATTCCACCAGCCAGTTCCTCGGTTCCGCGGCAGGTGGCATCCTCGGCGGCTGGCTATTTCAGCACGGCGGACTGGGAGTGGTGTTTCTGGGGGGCGCAGCGCTGGCCGCCATTTGGCTCGTGTTTGCTGTTACCATGCGCGAGCCTCCGTACGTGACCAGCCTCCGCTTGCCGTTGTCGCCCGAGGCTCAACGCGACACGGGGCTTGCCGATCGCGTGTTGGCCGTGCGTGGAGTAACAGATGCAGTAGTGGTGGCCGATGAGGCTGCCATCTATATCAAATTTGACAAAGAACTGTTGGATCGGGCGTCTTTCGACGAAGTGGTCAATCCAGCGTCGGAAACGGTTGAAGCCTAGGAGAACGTTATGGCCCGTGGGGTTAACAAAGTCATATTGGTCGGCACATGCGGCCAGGATCCCGAAGTTCGCTACTTGCCTAACGGTAACGCTGTGACCAACCTGAGTCTGGCTACAAGCGAACAGTGGACCGACAAGCAAACCGGCCAGAAGGTCGAGAAGACCGAATGGCACCGCGTCTCGATGTTCGGCAAGGTTGCGGAGATCGCCGGCGAGTACCTGCGTAAAGGGTCGCAGGTCTACATCGAAGGCAAGCTGCAAACCCGCGAATGGGAAAAGGACGGCATCAAGCGTTACACCACGGAAATCGTCGTGGACATGCAGGGCACCATGCAATTGCTGGGTGGCCGTCCGCAGGGCGACGCTCAACAGGGCCAAGGCGGTGGCGGTTATCAGAACTCGGCCCCGCGCCCACAGCAGTCGCGTCCGCAACCAGCACCGCAACCTCAGCGAGAGTCGCGTCCAGCGCCTCAGCAGGCGCCGCAGCCTGCTCCTGACTTCGACAGCTTCGATGACGATATTCCCTTCTGATTCCTCCGAGTCAGACGCAATAGCGCATCAAGCGAAAGCCCCCGCGCAGTTCAGCTGCCGGGGGCTTTGTCATTCTGCAACGCGCGGCACTTACAGCCCAAGTTCGCTCAAGCCCGGATGATCGTCGGGACGACGCCCCAGCGGCCAGTGGAATTTACGTTCGGACTCCTGAATCGGCATGTCGTTGATGCAAGCGAAGCGGCGGTGCATCAAGCCGTCTTCGCTGAACTCCCAGTTTTCGTTGCCGTAGGAGCGGAACCAGTTGCCGGAGTCATCATGCCATTCGTACGCGTAGCGGACGGCAATGCGGTTGTCGGTGAAGGCCCACAGTTCTTTGATCAATCGGTAGTCCAATTCCTTTTTCCACTTGCGGGTGAGAAAGGCCTTGGCTTCTTCGCGATTGGTTGCGAATTCGGCGCGGTTACGCCATTGGGTGTCGAGGGTGTAAGCCAGCGAGACTTTTTCCGGATCGCGGCTGTTCCAGCCATCTTCGGCCAAGCGAATTTTCTGAATGGCGGATTCACGGGTGAACGGAGGGAGCGGCGGGCGAGTGGGTGCGTTGGACATGGCAGAGCCTCCAGACAAAGTTGGATTGATCGGTGGGTGAAGCGTTCTTGAAGCTCAGGCCTTCAGGGCGAGGCCTGTTTCAGCAACAGCTGCGCAACATCTCGTGCGCTGTCGGCGGCGCTGTAATCGCCCATGACGCGCGCCATGGTGATGGCGCCTTCCATCAGTACCAGCAGCTGTCTGGCGAGGGCTAACGGCTGCTCGATGTTCAATTGCTCGGTCAATTCGAGCGCGTAATCCAGCAACTTTTGCTTGTGCAGCTTGGCGATCAGTCGAATCGGGTCGTTCGGGTTGCCCACTTCGCCTGCGGTATTGATGAACGCGCAGCCATGAAACCCCTCCGATTCGAACCAGCCCTTGAGCACCGTGAACATGTTCAAGATGCGCGCTTGTGGGGTGTCCGCTTTGTCGGACTCGGTACGGAACCACCGCATCCATCGCACATCGCGGGCGTTTAGCGCGGCGGCGGCTACGTCATCCTTGGTGGCGAAATAGCGATAGATGCTTTTCCGGGCAACGCCTGAGGTCTTCACCAGAAGATCCATGCCCGTGGCGTGAATCCCATTCTGATAAATGAGCTGCTCGGCAGTCGCGAGAATTTTGTCTCGGGTGTCGGTGGTCTGTGAGTTCATGCGTTGAAGGTAGAACGATCGTTCTCCTTCGTCAAGCCGGTTTTGAAAAATAACGTTCAATGCGCTTCACACCCATCGGCTCGCGGATGAAGGTTGCCGATGAAGCCGAACTTGCCAGGCGAAATTCGATCAGTTTCTGTGGGCATTGATTCCGCCGTCCCTCATGACTGAAGGAGTGACCTGCGTTTTGTCGAATTTCAAATCTGTCCTGCTGCTGTGCCTTGCGTTGTGCGTAGGTGGCTTGAACGCCTATGCGGCCGATGCGCCTGCCGCGAGTACCGCTCAGGCCGCAGCCCCAGCGGATGCCGCTCCCGCCACCGAACCTGCTCAGCCGGAAATCCTGGTGAAAGGTGGATTACTCGGTGTGATCAGCACCAGTATCGACAGCGTTCAGGACAAGCTGGATCTGGACGGCCATTTGCTCGACGCCTGGCGCCTGCGTGCTGACCGCGCGGCGGATGAACTGGGGAAACTGGTCAACAAACCTTCGTCCCGGTCGCCCTGGGCCATAGCGGGGGACTTCCTGATTCTGTCGATCGTCTGGATCGGCGCTTTTCTGATCTTGAACCGAATCGGCGCTTTCATTGCCAATCGTCTGTCGCGGCATAGGCTGCTGACTGCGCGCGAGCGCGTCCGCAATGTGCTGAGCTACGTGCTGCCGTTCACGATCCCGGCGGTGATATGTCTGCCGTTAACGCTGTACGTCAGTCACTTCATGCAGCTGTCGATTGGCCGGGCGCTGGCGCTGTGTCTGGCGTATTCCACCAGTAGCGGCATTTTTTCCACGTCGGTGCTGATGTCAGTGGTCGTGCTGTTCAACTCAGGTCACAAGCGCCCGGCGGTTCGCATCATTCGTGAATACGCGCCGCATCCGCTGTTCATCATTGGTTTCTTCGCGGCGTTGAGCGACGCGTTGACCAGTCCGCAGATTTCCCGACAGATCGGCAGCAACGTCACTGTTAGCGTGGCGGCGTTCACCGGGTTGATGGCCTCGATCATGTTCTGCATCGTGGTCATCCGCATGCGTCGGCCTGTGGCGCATTTGATTCGCAACCGACCGCTGAGCGCTCGGCTGACGCGCCCTGCACTGCAGCAAACGTTGAAGATTTTCTCGAGCCTTTGGCACTTGCCGATTTTGCTGATGATTCTGGTCTCTGCGGTCAACCTGATCGGCGCTGGTGAGGACAGCCAGGAGGCATTGCGTTGCGCCGTCCTGACCACCATTTTGCTCATCGGCACCGTGTTTCTCAGCACGCTGTTCCAGCACATGTTCAAGCCTGCGGAGGCCCACAGTTCAAGGGTCTACAAGGAGCGCCTGCTGAGTCTGTTGCATGCGGTGCTGCGCATCGCTTTAGCGGTTGGATTCATCGAGCTGCTGGGCAGGATCTGGGGTTTTTCGCTGTTCGAATTTGCGCAGCGCAACGCGCTGGGCAAGGTCATCAGTGATTCGTTGAGCAGCATCGGGCTGATCTTGCTGGTGACGTGGCTGTTGTGGGTCGTGATGGACACGGCGATTCAGGAGGCGCTCAAGCCACCGACCAGCGCGCGCTCGTCGCGTCAGCCGAGCACGCGGGTCAAGACGATCCTGCCGCTGCTGCGCAACGCGATCAAAATCATTCTGGTGGTGATCTGCACCATTACGACCATGGCCAATCTCGGGATCAACGTAGCGCCGTTGCTGGCCGGTGCCGGGGTGGTCGGTCTGGCCATCGGTTTCGGTTCGCAGCAGCTGGTACAGGACGTGATCACTGGCCTGTTCATCATCATTGAGGACACGATTTCCATCGGCGACTGGGTAGTGCTGGATTCCGGCCACGCAGGCACTGTGGAAAGCCTGACCATCCGCACCCTGCGTCTGCGCGACGGCAAGGGATTCGTGCATTCGGTGCCGTTCGGCCAGATCAAAGCAGTCACCAACCAGTCTCGGCAGTTTGCCTATGCGTTCTTTTCGTTCCAGTTCACCTACGACTCGGATGTGGATTCCGCGACCTCGCTCATTCGTGAAGCTGGGCAGGCGATCACCGATGATTTCCTGCTGGCCAGCAAACTGCAGGGGCCGCTGGAAGTGTTCGGGCTCGATCGTATGGACATGAACGGGATCGTGATCACGGCGCAGTTCCGCACGTCATCGGGTGGGCAATACGCGGTGAGCCGTGCGTTCAATGACAAGTTGAAGCGCCTTGTGGACAAGTCTCCTGACGTACGATTCGCGCAGACTTATCCACAACTGGTGATGAGCCCGCATAACGGCCAGTTTTCTCAGATGGAGGGTGACGAGCAGCAGGCGTTGCCGGGCAAGACGACGGTCGTGAACAAGGATGGGTCTGAAAGCCCGGTTTGAGGGCCATGCATCTCTTATGTGGGAGCCAGCTTGCTGGCGAACGCAGTGTGTCAGCGAACGTTTCGTGTATGCCCCGGCCCATTCGCCAGCTAGCCGGCTCCCACAAGGTACGAGGTACGCAGGGCAGCAGAGTTATCTGAACAATCGATCCCGCACCTGCAGCATCAGTCCTTGGTCCAGCTCTCCCCAATACTGCGGTTTGCCGCCGACGATGGCGGCGATGGGCACCCCGTCGCGGTAGACAAGCCGGTTGCCGACCACGGCCGCGACCTTCGCCCCAGGTAGCAGCGTGCCTGCCAGATTCAGTGGATCGACCCCGCTGACGCCGATCAGGCTCCCATCCAGTGGACGTTTGCGGACTTCTCGCAGCAGCGGGATGGCTTCGGGCAACGCGAATTGCTCGCCTGCCAACCCGGCAATGAAACGCCCCCCGCGAATATCGCCTCGCGCTTCCAGCCGGTGGAAGCTGCGCAGCAGCTCGCGCCAACTTGGCAGCCAGTCGGCTTCGCGTTCCAACAGGCGCCAGAACACCACACCGTAGCGACGCAACAGGGTCATGGCGATGTGCTCGAGGGTTTCACTGTCCAGGCGTTGAGAGGGACTGGTGGGCGCCCGACGCAACAACGCCCAGCGCCCGGCGTCGTCCATCCCGCCGATGAACGCCCCCCGATTGCGTCGACTCGTGTGGGCGGCGCGTTTGCTGGCCGGGATGATGAGGGCGCGAAGGCCCGCGAAGCTGTCGGCGTTTACCAATCCCGCGCCGACCAACTCCTGCAAAGCATTTTCCAGTTCAGTGCGCAGCAGGTGCGCCTCGCCGGTCAGTTCGTCGAAGAACATTGCGCCTTGCGTTGATAGCACCTCGTGCACCCGTTGCGCCCGCAGCGACAACTCGGTGGGCGCAGGTTGCTCGGTCAGGCCGCTCCAGAGCCGAACCTGTGGGCGCGGCAACAAGACAATCGGCGTGCTGCGCAAGGCAGCGACCCCGACTTTGCTGCGGCTGGTCAGACGCATCCAGACAACCTTGCCAGACCGGCACAGGTCATCCAGCCAACTCGGGGAATAATCCTTCAAGCGCGCAGGAAGAATGTCGCTGTCCCACGCGCCCGCCGCGGCAGAAAAGCCTTCGAGCTGATCGACCACTTCCGGGAGTGCAGCCCTGCCTTGACTCTGAGTCGAGGAGGAGAGGTGCTGCCAGTCGAACAGAAAGCGCATGAAGTCCTGCAGCGACACCGGTTCGATTTCCCGGCGCAGGCGCTTGACCGTGTAGCGATGAATGCGCGACAACAAATGCCGTTCGCACCACTGTTCTTCGCCGGTGTCCGGGCTAAAACGGCCGCGCAGGACGTACCCTTCGTTTTCCAACTGGGCCAGCGCCTGGGTGACGTCAGCCACGGGCAGCGCGAGCGGTTCCGCGATGGCGGATAACGTCATCGGGCCGAAGCCGCTGAGGCGCGCTCGAACCAGTTCGACCCTGGCATCGTTTTCACTCCAGGCTTCATCGAAACCGGCCAACGCCGCCAGCGGCGGGTGCATTTCGGCGGTGGGATGAATCGTTTGCAGACAGGTCAGGCGTTCCAGCGCGATCCACAGGGCTTGATCTGGCGTGACTTGCAAACGGGTGGCGCGGCCAGAGCGGGCGAGGCTTTCGAGCCATTTCATCCAGTCGTGTTGATCCCGTGCCTCCTGGCCGCTGACACAGCCCAAGGTCATCAACGCTTCGTGCATTTCGTCGATGTTCTGTGGCTGCGGCCAGGCTTCTTCAGCCACAGCGGCGATGGCGTCAGCGTCCAGCGCGCCGAGGTCATCTGCGGATTCCGGGTCGCTCCAGCGCCGATTCAGCACCGCTTGCGTGCGACGCTCTTCGAGGGGCGCATCGTCGAGAAAGGCATAGGGCTTGGCGCTCAGAATCTCCGCTGCCAAGGGAGAGGGCGCTGGAAGGTCGCGGGCGATCAGACGCACATCGCCTGTTTCCATCCGCCGCAGCAGATTCAGCCAGCCGTCGGCATCCATCGCTTCGTGCAAACAGTCGTCCAGGGTTTGTTCGATGAGCGGGTGTTCCGGGACTTCGCGTTCGCCAACGAGGTTTTCAAGGCAAGCGATCTGGTCTGGAAATACCGTGGCGATCAGATCGTCACTCTTCATGCGTTGCAGCTGGGGTGCGACCTTTCGGCCGCCTGCATAACGGGGCAACGCCAGCGCCACCCCCGCGTTCCAGCGCCAACGCACACCGAATAATGGGGCGTCGAGCACGGCCTGGATCAGCATGTGTTCGGCGCTGTTGGAATGCAGGTAGCGCCAGACCTCGTCGAGGGCGAAGCTGTGGCTGGTCGACAGCGACAGTACGATGGCGTCTTCGCTGGCGGCGGCCTGCAGTTCGAAGTTGAACGTGCGACAAAAGCGCTTGCGCAGGGCCAGGCCCCAAGCGCGATTGATGCGGCTGCCGAACGGGGTGTGGATCACCAACTGAGTGCCGCCGGATTCGTCGAAGAAACGCTCCATCACCAGCGTGTCCTGCGAGGGCAGGGCGCCCAGCGTGGCGTGCGCCCGCGCGAGGTACTCGACCACTTGTTCGGCGCTGTCCAGACCCAGGCCCAGCGTGTTCATCAGCCAGTCAATGCAAGGCCTGAGCTGGCCGGGGTGTTCGCTGAGCTGCTGATCGATCTCAGCCTGCAAGCACGCTACCGCGAACGACAGCTCATCGCTGCGGCCCGGTGCTTCGCCCATCCAGAACGGAATGTTCGGCGGCATGCCTTGAGCGTCCTCGACCCGCACGCGGCCGGATTCGATACGCACGATGCGGTACGAGGTGTTACCCAGCTGGAAAACATCGCCAGCGAGGCTTTCCACTGCGAAGTCTTCGTTGACCGTGCCGATGGTCAGCGCCTGGGGTTCGAGGATCACGCTGTAATCGGCATTGTCCGGAATCGTCCCGCCGCTGGTGACCGCCGTGAGTTTGCTGCCACGCCGCCCGCGCAACGTGCGCGTCACGGCGTCGCGATGCAGATACGCCGCCCGCACGCCCTGGCGTCCGCTGTAGCCCTCGGCGAGCATGCTCAGCAGCGCCTGGTAGTGGCCTTCATCGACGTCAGCGTAGGGCGATGCCTTGCGGAACATCGCGAGTAACGCCTGCTCTTCCCATTCCTGGCAACTGACTTCGGCGATGATCTGCTGCGCCAGCACGTCCAGCGGCGCCTTCGGAATCAGCAGCGTGTCGAGTTCGCCACGCCGCACGCAGTCCAGCAGTGCGGCGCATTCGATCAGGTCATCCCGAGAAATGGCGAACAAACGGCCTTTCGGTGTGCCGCCGACGTGGTGGCCCGAACGTCCCACACGCTGCAAGAAAGACGCGATGGAGCGCGGCGAACTGATCTGACAGACCAGATCGACGTCGCCGATGTCGATGCCCAGCTCGAGCGAAGCCGTTGCGATCAACACTTGCAGATCACCACGCTTGAGCCGCTGCTCAGCGTCCAGACGCTGCTCCTTGGCCAGGCTGCCGTGGTGCGCGGCGACGGCCTCTTTGCCAAGGCGCTCGCTGAGGAATCGCGCCATCCGCTCGGCCAAGCGTCGGGTGTTGACGAAAATCAGTGTGGTGCGGTGCGCTCGGGCGAGCTCGGCGAGGCGGTCGTACACCAACTGCCAGACGTCATTGGCCATGATCGCCGTCAGTGGCACCGGCGGCACTTCGATCGCCAGGTCGCGAGGGCGGGCGTGTCCGATGTCAACGATGGCGCAAGGCCGACTGACCGGATCGCTGCCTACCAGAAAGCGCGACACCCGCTCGATGGGTTTTTGCGTCGCCGACAGTCCGATGCGCAGCAATGGCTTTTCGCACAGCGCCTGCAAGCGCTCCAGGCTCAGCGCGAGGTGGCTGCCGCGCTTGCTGGCGGCGATGGCGTGGATTTCATCGACGATCACCGTTTGCGTGCTCGACAGCATGCGTCGGCCCGAGTCGGAACCCAGCAACACGTACAGCGATTCCGGCGTGGTCACCAGAATGTGCGGCGCGGTTTTGCGCATCGCATTGCGTTCTTTTTGCGGCGTGTCACCGGTGCGCACGGCGGTGCTGACGCGCAATTCCGGCAGGCCTTGCCGCTTCAACTGCTCAGTGATGCCTGACAGCGGATTTTGCAGGTTGATCTGGATGTCGTTGGACAGCGCTTTCAAGGGCGAAACGTAGACGACGAAGGTCTGGTCCGGCAACTGACCGCCCATTTCCAGGCCTTGGTGCACCAGATCGTCGATCACCGCCAGAAACGCCGTCAGCGTCTTGCCCGACCCGGTGGGCGCCGCGATCAGCGTGGACTGCCGCCGCTTGATCAACGGCCACGCCTCGGCTTGAGCGGCAGTCACGGCGGGAAAAGTCTGGTTGAACCACGCACTGACGGCCGGGTGAAAGGCGTCGAGTACCGGGTCGAGGGACTGAGGAAGATTCATGAGGCTGTTTATGAGGGTGCCGGCGTGGGGATGCAAGGGCCGGTGATCGGTGGAAGCTGAGTTTGATCCCTGCTGCCCTGTCCCTGTGGGAGTGCGCTTGCTCAGGAAGGCGTCAGTCCATTCAACACTCCTCTGGCGGCAAACAGTCTGCTTTCGTGACCAAGCTCACTCCCACAGTGAAGCGTGTTTGCTGATGGACAGCGCGGCGGTCCGATGCTCGCAGGTTGGGACTTACCCGCCCAACGTGTTATGTTTGCGACCGTTTTTCACCTATCTTTCTAACTTGATTTCCAAGAACGAGCCTGCTGACTCTATGCGAATGCGCCTTATGCTGTTGGGCGGCGGGAATGCCCTTGGGCAGGCGTTGATTCGTCTGGGTGCCGAGGAGGACATTGGCTTCCTCGCACCGCGTCCACCGCAAGACGGGTGGGATGCGGCAAGCCTGACGCAACTGCTCGATGACACCCGCCCGGATGCCTTGATCAATCTGGCTTATTACTTCGACTGGTTCCAGGCGCAGAGCGTCAGTGCGCAGAGGCTGGAGAGCCAGGAGCGCTCGGTCGAGCGCCTCGCCGAACTGTGCCAGCACCACAACATCGTGCTGGTTCAACCGTCCAGCTACCGGGTGTTCGATGGCTCGCGAGCCACTGCTTACAGCGAGAAAGACGAACCCGTGCCGCTGGGGTCCCGGGGGCAGGCGCTGTGGCGGATCGAACAGAGCGTGCGCTCAACGTGCCCGCAACACGTGCTGGTGCGCTTTGGCTGGCTGCTCGATGACAGCGCTGACGGCGTGCTCGGGCGCTTCCTCACCCGCGCTGAAAAGCCCGATGAGTTGCTGCTGGCCGATGATCGTCGTGGCAACCCGACGCCGGTCGACGATGCGGCTCGAGTGATCATTTCGGTGTTGAAACAGCTGGACTGCGCCGCGCCGCTGTGGGGCACCTATCACTACGCTGGGCACGAGGCCACTACGCCATTGGCGTTGGGTCAGGCGGTCCTCACTGAGGCGCGACTGATGCGCTCGCTCGCCCTTGAAGCCCCTACCGCTCAAGCCCACGCCGCCAGTCCGGATGCCTCCGAGGAACCGCAGAACGCGGTGCTGGCGTGCAAGAAAATCCTTCACACCTTTGGTATCAAGCCTCGCGCGTGGCGTGCCGGTTTGCCCAGCTTATTGGACCGCTACTACCGTCATGTCTGATGCTCCTGTCCTCATCACCGGCGGCGCCGGTTTCATCGGCTCGCACCTGGTGGATGCCCTGCTCGCCAAGGGCTACGCAGTGCGTGTGCTCGACGACCTGTCCGCTGGCAAGCGCAGCAATCTGCCGCTGGACGATCCTCGGGTCGAACTGATCGTGGGCGACGTGGCCGATGCCGCGTTGGTGGCGCGAGTGGCCGTGGGCTGTCAGGCGGTTGCGCATCTGGCCGCCGTCGCCTCGGTGCAGGCGTCGGTGGATGATCCGGTCCGGACGCACCAGAGCAACTTCATCGGCACCCTGAACGTCTGCGAGGCCATGCGCCAGGCGGGGATCAAGCGCGTGGTGTTCGCGTCCAGCGCAGCGGTGTACGGCAACAATGGCGAAGGTCAGGCGATCACGGAAGACACCCCGAAAGCCCCGCTCACCCCCTACGCATCGGACAAGCTGGCCAGCGAGTATTACCTGGATTTTTACCGTCGCCAGCACGGCCTGGAACCCGTGGTGTTTCGCTTCTTCAACATCTTCGGACCGCGCCAGGACCCATCGTCGCCGTATTCGGGTGTGATCAGCATCTTCGCCGAGCGAGCCGTGAAAGGGCTGCCGATTTCGGTGTTCGGCGATGGCGAACAGACCCGAGACTTCTTCTACGTCGAAGATCTGGTGGACCTCGTGGTGCAAGGGTTCGAAATGCCGGAAGTGCAGGAGGGCGCAGTCAATGTCGGGCTGAACGCCACGACGTCGCTGAATCAACTGCTGGCGGCGTTCGGGCAGGTTGTCGGCAGCTTACCGCCGGTGACGCACCTGCCTGCGCGCTCTGGAGACATCAAGCACTCTCGCGCCGACAATCAGCGCTTGCTCGCGCGGTTCAAGGTGCCAAAGCCAACGCCTTTGAATGTCGGATTGGCGCGACTGCTGGGGCGCTGAATCGCAGATAGCAAAAAGGCACCGATGAGGTGCCTTTTTTATGCGTTCCGTTCTGTGGGGATGAGGTCAGAACTTGTAGCCGACGCCCACCATGTACACCCACGGGTCGATGTCCACGTCCACTTTGGTCTTGCCGACGCTCAGGGCGGATGGGCCGTCGACGCTGGCTTTGGTGTCGATGTCGATGTACCAGACCGACGCGTTGAGCATGAGGTGGTCGGTCAGCATGTAGTCCATGCCGATCTGCCCGGCCAGGCCAACCGAGTCTTTGAGTTTCAGGTTGCTGAAGCCTTGATCCTTACGATCACCGGCTAGGTCGGTGTCGAAGAACTTGGTGTAGTTGAGGCCGACACCCGCGTACGGCTGGAATTTCGACGAGGCGTCCATTGGGTAGTACTGCAGCGACAGGGTAGGCGGCAATTGCTTCACGTCTGCCAGCTTACCGTCGAGCCCAGGGCCTAGGCCTTTGACGCCGATGGTGTGGCTGAACGGCGTCGCCGCCAGGAGCTCCAGACCGACGTGATCGGTGAGCATGTAGGCGAAGGTCAGGCCCAGTTGAGTCGAGTTGTCGGCGGTGGCTTTGGTGCCAGCGACTTTGGCGCCGTCCAGTTTCAGGTTGCCGCTGTCTTCGTTGGGCACCACCCGCGCTGCGCCTGCGCGGACGATGAAATCACCGGCCTCATGGGCTTCAGCAATGACCGGGGTACAGAGGGCGAGCGCAAGCACAGAAGCGCCGAGCAGGGACTTGTTCATGGGGGCTCCAGAAGGGCATTAAAAAGAGATGCCCCCATGTTACGAACAGCACAGATTCGGGTTGTTGATACAGCTCAATGAAAAGTTGATCGATCGGACAATGGACGAATTTGTAGGAGCGTGGCTTGTCCCGCGATCGGCTGCAAAGCAGTCGCAGATTCTCCAAGCGCGGTGTTTCAGTATTAACGCGCATTCAGGTTTTAGGACGACTCCGTCGTCCATCGCGGGGCAAGCCACGCTCCTACAGATGCCGCCTCGCGTTACTGATCAGGAAGCTCATAGATCAGGATCTTGTCCGCTTCCATCTGATACCCGGCATCGGCCAGTTCGCTGGTGGTGGATTTGACTTGCATCGGGCCTTCGATCCAATACGGCTGGTAGAGCTCGTCAACCTTCACCCCCAATTCGCTGGTGACGTGGACGATCTGGTTCGGCGGCGGGGGCGGGACGTGGATACAGGCGCCGAAGTACGGCACCAGCAGAAACTCCGTCACCCGGCCTTCTTCACTCACTTCCAGTGGCACGATGTACCCCGGCAAGCGCACCGTTTGCCCGTCAAGGGATTTCACCACGGGGGCGTGGGGCGCCAGTTGGTGAGCGGCCGGGGCAGACTCCATTGACAGCGTGTCGGCCATCTTCGACAGGTCGTGGATCGGTGCGGTAACCAGCTTCACCGGTGGCGCGTCGGGCGGGATCATCTCTTGCCACGTCAGCACCCGCAGGTCTTGTGCCCACGATGACGTAGCGACCAGCAACGACAACAACATCCCCCACCTGCGCATCACAACGTCCTCATAAGCGAATCGACAAGCCATCTGCCAGCGATTGACGATACGCGCGCCACGCTGGCACGACGCCCATCAACAGCGCGGCACCGAGTATGCCGCCCAGCAGCGTCCATTCATAAGCGCTCGGCAGCGACAGCGGCAAATACAGGCCGTAATTGGCCTGCACGTAACCCTGAGCCGCCGCGATGCCAATGTACAGCAGCGCCAGACCGCTGACTGCGCCCGCGAGTGCCAACGCGAACGCTTCAAGGATCAACAGACTTGCGACATGCCAGGGCCGTGCGCCCACCGAGCGCAGGATCGCCATCTCGCGACGCCGCTCGTTGAGGCTGGTGAGAATCGCCGTGAGCATGCCGATCAGCCCGGTCAACACGACGAACAGCGAGATGACGAACAACGCCTTTTCTGCGGTGCCCATCAGGCTCCACAGCTCTTGCAACGCCACGCCCGGCAGGATCGCCAGCATCGGCTCACCGCGAAACTCGTTGATTTCCCGTTGCAGGGCGAAGGTGGAAATCTTGCTGTTCAGTCCGAGCATGAACGCTGTGATCGCCGTCGGCGTGAGGTCCATGTTGCGCGCTTGATCGGCGCTGATGCGACCCGCACCTTGGGCGGGCACGCCGTTGTGCCAGTCGATGTGGATCGCTTCCATGCCGCCGAGGCTGATGTGCAGCGTGCGATCCACGGGTGTGCCGGTGCGTTTGAGAATGCCGACCACGGTGAAGGGCTTGTCGTCGTGCTTGACCAGGCTCACCACGGCCACGCCGTGGGCCAGCACCAGTTTGTCGCCGAGCTTGTAATGCAGCGCGTTGGCGACCTCGGCCCCGAGCACGACTTCGAACGGGTCGGTAGCGAACGGCCTGCCCTCGGCCATTTCCAGATGCTGCTGGCGCCCGTACTGGTAGTGGTCGAAATACGCTTCGTTGGTGCCCATCACTCGATAACCGCGATGGCTGTCGCCGAGGGAAATCGGGATAGCCCATTTCACCTGCTTACTGTTGGCGAAGTGCTGGAAGCTGTCCCAGCGGATGTTGTTAGTGGCGTCACCGATACGAAACACCGAATACAGCAGCAGATTCACGGAGCCGGATCTGGCGCCGACAATCAGGTCCGTGCCGCTGATGGTGCTGGCGAAACTGGCGCGGGCTTCGGTGCGCACCCGTTCCACAGCCAGCAACAGGCAGACCGACAGGGCGATGGCGAAGGCCGTGAGAAACGCGGTGAAGCGGCGGTTGGCAAGACTGGCCAGTGCCAGGCGAAGAAGATACATCTCAAACCTCGGGGGCGACGGCGGCGCGGTTGAGTTCGGCCAGCGACAGGTTGCGGTCGAACAGGGGCGCCAGGCTCTGATCATGGCTGACGAACAACAGACTGGCACCCGCCTCGCGGCATTCGGCGAACAGCAGTTGAATGAAGGCCTCGCGGGCGTCGGCATCCAGCGCCGAGGTCGGCTCGTCGGCGATCACCAGCTCAGGTTGGCCAATCAAAGCCCGTGCGGCAGCGACCCGCTGTTGTTGGCCGATGGACAGCGCATCGGCGCGGCGCTCAAGCAGTTGCGGGTCTTTCAGGCCCAGGTGCGCGAGTAACGTTGCCGCCGCTTTATCGACACTGCCGTGACGTTGCGTTGCTCGCGCAGCGCGGACTTTCGAAAAGTGGCAGGGCAGCTCGACGTTTTCCCTCACCGACAGAAACGGCAGCAGGTTGAATTGCTGAAAAATGTAGCCAGTGTGATCGACGCGAAAACGGTCGCGGGCGCCCGCTGAGAGCTGCGTCAGCTCCTGACCGAGCAGGCGTATGCTGCCGCGATCAGGCTTCTGCACGCCGCCGAGCAGGCCGAGCAGGGTGGTCTTGCCACTGCCACTCGGTCCCTTGAGAAACAGCGTTTCGCCGGCCTCCAGGCGAAAGGCGGGGATGTCCAGCAACGGCGCGTGGCCCGGCCAGGCGAAGCCGAGTTCGGACAGTTCGATGAGTGCTTGAGTCATGGCCTGAGTCATATCGGAAGGGTGAGCGACCGGAAGGTCCGGTCGCGTGTGCAGGCGCGGGTTTAGAACTTCACCATCGGGTTGCTTGGACGTACTTCGGCGCCCATCTGGCGTTTCGGCGTGACCAACTGGACCTGGATGGTCTGGGTGGCGGGGAAGCTTTTGAACAGTTGGGTGAGATCGAGTTTGTTCAGCACGGCAGGTACGCTGCATGTGAATTGATAGTGGCCGTGAATCTCACTGTGTTCGTGTTCATGCTCGTCCGCATCACCGTCGTCATGATCGTCGTCCTTGTCGCCGAACAGCGGGCTTTCCAACTTCTGTTGGGTGACGGTGCAACCCGCCGCCTCCGGAATGCTGAACAGGCCATGGGGCTTGAGCAGTGTTTCACGGGCTTGGGCCAGCGTGGCTTTATCAGCCGCCGTGGTCGCTGCGTGTTCGAAGCCGACGATGTTCATCGCCGGGGTGTCCAACTCCAGCTCTAGCGTGCGCCCATCCAGCGCCAGATCCAGACGCGCCACACCGTGGACATGTGCGCCGAGGCTGCCGTGTTCATGATCGTGGTCATGTTCGTCGGCGGCGTGGGCAATGGACAGGGGAAGCAGCGCGAAAGGCAAAGCGAGTAGCAGACGACGCATGGGGGAAGGCTCCGGGAGGGTCGAAAAATTGTTATGTGATCTTATAACAATAGTTCGTAGCGTTTCTTAACTTTTTCAAGCGTCGCTGATAACAGTAGGAGTGAGCTTGCTCGCGATAGCGTTCTGGCTGATACATAAATGCCAGCAGGTAGGCCGCCATCGCGAGCAAGCTCACTCCTACAGGGATGGGTGCAACGCTTCAGGTCCTATGGGACCATGCCTCGCAGAAAATCTGAGGGCACACATCATGTTGAGAATCCGAGGCACCGTCGGCGACTTGCCGGTGGATCTGACCGTGGAAATGGACGATGGCGACTGGGCGAAGCTGGGTATTCAATTCGGCGCACTAACACCCGAGCAGACGTCAGACAGGGCGACGGCTGCCAAACCCCAGGCCGGCCGCCACGACGCCGTTTGGGACATTGCTCAGGATTTGCTGCGTAAAGCGGGTCACATGAGCGGGCCGGACCTGCTGGGTCAACTGGAAGGACTGGCGGGCAGTACGGCGGCTGGCAAACGCCTGATGGTGCGCATGCGCCACAGCGCCAACGTCAGAGTCGAAAGCCAGGGCGATGCGCCGGAGTATCACTGGGTGGAGTGATGTCCCCCGCATCGGCGCAGCTCTGTAGGCATGAGCTTGCTCGCGATGGCAGTGTATCCAGGCAGCACGATCGTCACTGGCCGCACCGCGATCGCGAGCAAGCTCACGCCTACAAGGGTGAAGTCAACTTGGTACAGCGCAGCAAACAGCTTGCGCGGTAGGCCGCCACTGACGCACCGCGATCGCGAGCAAGCTCACGCCTACAGGGCGGCAGTCAACTTAGTACAGCGCAGCAAACAGCTTGCGGCGGTAGGTTGTGACCAGCGGATGATCGTTGCCCAGCAGGTCGAACACTTGCAGCAGCGTCTTGTGCGGCAGGCCTTCGTTGTAGCTGCGGTTGCGCATGAACAGCTTGAGCAAACCCTCCAGTGCTGCGTCGTATTGCTGGCGAGAGAGTTGCTGAATCGCCAATTGATACGCCGCCTCGTCATCCTGGGGATTTTGCGCCAGACGGGTTTTCAGGTCGGCGACGTCCGGCAGCGCCGCCGCTTCACCGAGGAAGGTCAGTTGGGCCTTCGCCCCGGCCAGCGCAGCTTTGTGGTCATCGCCTTTTACAGCGTCCAGCACAGCGCGGGCTTCGGTCAGTTCGCCGCGTTCGGCCAGGCACCGCGCATACAGAATCAGCGCGGCGGCGTTGGTGTTGTCTTCGGCCAGGAGGGTTTGCAGAACGGCTTCCGCTTCGGCGAAGTGACTCGCAGCGAACATGGCCTGCGCAGTCTCCAGCGGATCTGCGGCAGCTGGTGGTGGCAGTTTCACATGGGGTTCGAGCAGTTTGCGGATCTCGGACTCAGGCTGCGCACCGGCAAACCCGTCCACCGGCTGGCCATCCTTGAACAGCACCACGGTCGGCAGGCTTCGAATACCAAAGCGGCCAACGACATCCGGCTCGGCATCGCAATCGACCTTGGCCAGTAGCAGCTCGCCCTGATAGCTCTCGGCGATCTGTTTGAGCAGCGGCATCAGCACCTTGCACGGCGCGCACCACTCAGCCCAGAAATCCACTAGCACTGGCTTGTGAAAGGAGTTTTCGATGACCAACTGATCGAAAGTGGCAGTGGTCGCATCGAAGATGTACGGCGTGTCCTGGCTCATCGCAAGTCTCGAAATAAAGGCTCAATGGCGGCAACTATAAAGGGCCGGGGACGTTGTCGGAAGGGTGATTCGTTTCTTGCCGAAGACCGTGGGAGCCGGCTCGCTGGCGAATGTGGTTTGCCAGTGAGCACAGAACCTCCACAGGGAATGCGTCTGCTGGTAGGACCTCGTCAGCGTATGGCGTGATACAGGCTCACCTTGCGAAACTCCCACGGCTCGGCCAGATCTGGCAGGGTCAGCGCTTCGAGAACGCCCAGTCGCCGATACGCAGGGTGATGAAAGTCCCGCACTCTTGAATCCGCCACCAGCGCTTGTTTCCCGCGACTCAGAAACTGATCCAGCAGCGGCAGATTCGCGCGGTCGTACAGCACGTCCGCCACCAGAATCAGATCGAAGCGATCCTCTTCTGCGAAAAAGTCCGTCGAGTAGCTAAGCGTGATGTCATTGAGCTGCGCATTTGCCTGACAGGCTTCAATCGCCAATGGATCAAGATCACACGCCACGACTTCCAGCGCCCCGGCTTTCTTCGCCGCAATGCCCGCCACCCCCGAACCGGCACCGAAATCCAACACACGCTTACCTTCGACCCATTGCGGATGGTCGGCAAGAAACCGCGCCAACGCCAGCCCGCTGGCCCAGCAGAAACTCCAATACGGCGGCTCGTGCAGGATGCGCCGGGTTTCTTCCGGGCTGAAGGCGCGGTCCATGTTCAACGCGTCAATGAGCCACAGTTTCAGACCGGTGCCCGGCAACGGCTCGGCGACCAGCCGGGCATCGCCCAGCAGTTCGCTCAGCGCTGCTTGCAGATGAGCCGGTGGCGTCATGGCATCTTGAAGAGTTGCAGCTGACCCACCGATTGAGTGTCAGGCCTGGCGATCAACACCGACGGGAGGTGCATGGTCAACTGGCCGGACTGACTGGCGCGCCCGCGCAGCTCGACCCGCGCGCCCTGTGGAAACGCTTCCGGGTTGAAACGCAGTTGAAACGGCAGCGATTGATTGTTGCCCGTGAGCTTGGTGCTGCTCAGCAGTTTTTGCGGGCGATTGCGCTCATCGATCACCAAAAGCGCCAATTCGACCTCGGCCCCAGCAGGCACGCCCAGCAATTGGCCGCTTATTTCACGCTGATAAGGCAGCAGCGGCCCCGGGCCTTCTGGCAGTTTGATCGCGTTGGGCGCAGGTTTTGCGGGGGCGGCAGGCTTGGGAGGCTCAGTGGAGCTGCAGGCGGCAAGTAAACCCAGCAGGCTGACAACAGCAAGCGAACGTAACGACATGAACAGCTCCAGCAAAACAGAATACGGGTGGAAAGACGCAGTATCGCCGAGGCTGACCAATTTCGCTGCACTGATTGCGCGTCTGTAGACCGCAAAGCCCGAGACTTGTCTTGCGAGCGGGATGCGCTACCATGGCCCTCCCTTTTTTTGTTGCCTGCCACCATGCACTGTCCCTTTTGCGGTGCCAACGACACCAAAGTCATTGACTCGCGCCTCGTCGCCGAAGGCGATCAAGTTCGCCGCCGCCGTGAATGCGTCGCCTGCGAAGAACGTTTCACCACGTTTGAAACTGCCGAGCTGGTCTTGCCCCGTTTGATCAAACAGGACGGCAGCCGTCAGCCCTTCGACGAAGAAAAACTGCGTGCCGGCATGCAGCGTGCGCTGGAGAAGCGCCCGGTCAGCGTCGAGCGGCTGGAAGCGGCCCTGGCTCACATCAAGAGCAAACTGCGCGCCACCGGTGAGCGCGAGGTCAAATCGCTGATCGTCGGCGAGCTCGTGATGGGCGAGCTGCAGAAACTCGACGAAGTGGCGTATATCCGTTTCGCCTCCGTGTATCGGCGGTTCCAGGACCTCAACGAATTCCGCGAAGAAATCGACCGACTGGCTCGCGAGCCGGTGAAAGAGTGAGCATGTCCTCCACAGAGCAGAGCGTGCTCGACGCCTTTTACATGGCGCGGGCGCTGGAACTGGCGCGCAAGGGCGTCTACTCGACGCACCCCAACCCTCGCGTGGGTTGCGTGATCGTGCGCGATGGCGAGGTGGTGGGCGAGGGCTGGCATGTGCGTGCAGGTGAACCCCACGCCGAAGTCCACGCACTGCGCCACGCGGGCGACAAGGCCAGAGGCGCCACCGCTTACGTCACGCTCGAACCTTGCAGTCATCACGGGCGCACCCCGCCGTGCGCCGATGCCCTGGTCAATGCAGGTGTCGGTCGTGTGGTAGCCGCCATGCAAGACCCCAATCCCGACGTCGCCGGACGGGGTCTATTGCGCTTGATGAGCGCCGGTATTGCCGTGCAGAGCGGCGTGCTGGAAAGCGAGGCGCGAGCGATCAACAAAGGTTTCCTCAAGCGCATGGAACATGGCCTGCCGTACGTGCGGGTCAAGTTGGCCATGAGCCTGGACGGCCGCACGGCGATGGCCAGTGGCGAAAGTCAGTGGATCACCGGGCCTGACGCGCGCTCGGCCGTGCAGCGTCTGCGTGCCGAGTCCAGCGTCGTGCTGACCGGCGCCGACACGGTACTCGCAGACGGTGCCCGGCTTACCGTGCGTCCAGATGAGTTGGGCTTGAGTGCCGAACTGACGGCGCTGGCGGTGGGCCGTCCGCCTCTGCGCGTGCTGGTCGATGGGCGTCTGCGCGTGCCGTTGGACGCGCCGTTCTTTCGAGCCGGTAATGCACTGGTCGCGACCTGTGCGGCGGCGTCGGCGCGGGGGCGTTATCAGGATCAGGGCCACGAATTGCTCGCACTGCCGAGCAGCGGCGGCCATGTCGATCTGCGCAAACTGTTGGTGGAACTGGCAGGGCGCGGGGTCAACGATGTGCTGGTCGAAGCCGGGCCGAAGCTGGCGGGTGCATTCACGCGGCTCGGGCTGGTCGATGAATTTCAGATCTTCGTGGCAGGCAAATTCATGGGTTCTTCGGCGCGGCCCTTGCTGGACCTGCCGCTGGCGCAGATGAGCGAAGCGCTGACGCTGAAGATCACCGACATGCGCGCTGTGGGGGATGACTGGCGAGTCACTGCGATACCTGTTCACGGCCCGAGCGTATAATCCCGGCCATCGTCTTAACGCTGGCTCTGTTCTCCTGGAGGACCCATGTTTACCGGCATCATCGAATCCATCGGCAGCATCCGCGCCATCACTCCCAAAGGCGGCGATGTCCGCGTTTATGTTGAGACCGGCAAACTCGACCTTTCCGACGTCAAGCTTGGTGACAGCATCGCCGTCAACGGCGTATGCCTGACCGCCGTCGAGCTGCCGGGCGACGGTTTCTGGGCGGACGTCAGTCGCGAAACCCTCGACGTCACAGCGTTCATCGACCTGAAAACCGGCAGCCGGGTGAACCTGGAAAAAGCCCTGACGCCGACCACTCGCCTGGGCGGCCATCTGGTCAGCGGCCACGTCGACGGCGTCGGTGAAGTGCTGTCTCGCGAAGAAAACGCGCGCGCCATTCAGTTTCGCCTGCGCGCCCCTCGCGAACTGGCCAAGTACATTTCTCACAAAGGCTCGATCACTGTCGACGGCACCAGCCTCACGGTGAACGCGGTCAATGGCGCCGAATTCGAACTGACCATCGTGCCGCACACGTTGGCGGAGACCATCATGGGCGACTACCGCCCGGGCCGTAAGATCAACCTGGAGGTGGATCTGCTGGCGCGTTATCTGGAGCGCTTGCTGCTCGGTGACAAAGCCGCGGACCCGACGCCTGCTCAGGGCGGCAACATCACTGAAAGCTTTCTGGCCGCCAACGGCTACCTCAAATCCTGAATGAAGGAGGGTGCCGCGTGGCGCTCAATAGCATCGAAGAACTGGTTGAAGACATTCGCCAAGGCAAGATGGTCATCCTCATGGATGACGAAGACCGCGAGAACGAAGGCGATCTGATCATGGCCTCCGAATGCGTGAAGGCCGAGCACATCAACTTCATGGCGCGCTACGCCCGTGGCCTGATCTGCATGCCCATGACCCGCGAACGTTGCGAAACCTTGAAACTGCCGCTGATGGCACCGCGCAACGGCTCGGGTTTCGGCACCAAGTTCACCGTTTCCATCGAAGCTGCCGAGGGCGTGACCACCGGCATTTCCGCCGCCGACCGCGCGCGTACCGTGCAGGCTGCCGCCGCCAAGGACGCCAAGGCCGATGACATCGTCAGCCCGGGCCACATTTTCCCGCTGATGGCTCAAGCGGGCGGCACCTTGTCCCGCGCCGGTCACACCGAAGCCGCGTGTGACCTCGCGCGCATGGCCGGTTTCGAACCCACCGGGGTGATCTGCGAAGTCATGAACGACGATGGCACCATGTCTCGTCGTGCTGAACTCGAGGCGTTTGCCGCCGAACACGACATCAAGATTGGCACCATTGCCGATCTGATCCATTACCGGATGATCCACGAACGTACCGTTCAGCGGATTGCCGAGCAGCCTCTCGACACTGAACAGGGCCAGTTCAACCTCGTGACCTATCGCGATTCGGTGGAGGGCGACGTTCACCTGGCGCTGACCTTGGGCAGAGTCTGCGCGGAAGAGCCGACCCTGGTTCGCGTTCACAACATGGACCCGTTGCGTGACCTGTTGATGGTCAAACAGCCCGGCCGCTGGAGCTTGCGTGCTGCGATGGCCACGGTTGCCGAGGCGGGCAGTGGCGTGGTGCTGCTGCTCGGTCACCCGCTGGATGGCGACGCCGTGCTGGCCCACGTGCGCGAAACGGCTGGCGCTGCGCCCGCCAAAACGCCGACCACTTACAGCACCGTGGGTGCCGGTTCGCAGATCCTTCGCGACTTGGGCGTACGCAAAATGCGCCTGATGAGTTCGCCAATGAAGTTCAACGCGATATCCGGTTTCGATCTGGAAGTTGTAGAATACGTGCCCTCCGAATAAAGACCGATGGGCTTTGCCCCTGCGGTGACCGATTCGTGGCCTAAAATCCCTGAAAGCGCGCGCCTGATGCGCGCTTTCTTGCTCTTTAATACGAAACACGAGACTCAGCCGAATGACCCTGAAGACCATCGAAGGTACCTTCATCGCCCCCCAAGGTCGCTATGCCTTGGTGGTTGGCCGCTTCAACAGCTTCGTCGTGGAAAGCCTGGTGAGCGGTGCCGTTGATGCCCTGGTTCGCCATGGCGTGAGCGAAAGCGACATCACCATCATCCGCGCACCGGGCGCGTTCGAAATCCCGCTGGTCGTGCAGAAGGTCGCTCAACGCAGCGAGTTCGCCGCCATCATCGCGCTGGGCGCAGTCATTCGTGGCGGCACACCGCATTTCGAATACGTTGCAGGCGAGTGCACCAAAGGCCTGTCTCAAGTCTCCATGGAATTCGGCGTGCCAGTCGCATTTGGCGTGTTGACCGTCGACTCCATCGAGCAAGCCATCGAGCGTTCCGGCACCAAGGCCGGGAACAAAGGTGCCGAAGCTGCCCTGTCCGCCATCGAGATGGTCAGCCTGTTGGCGCAGTTGGAGGCCAAGTGATTAACGACGACAGCGATCGCTTCAACCCACGCGATCCGCGCCCTGCGGATGCCGGCAAGCCATCGAAAAGCGAAAAGCGCCGTGCCGCCCGTCAGCTGGCAACTCAGGCGTTGTACCAGCAGCACATGGCCAACCAGTCGTTGAACGAGATCGAGGCGCAGTTTCGCGTCGACAACGATTTCAGCGATGTCGACGGTGCTTACTTCCGCGAAATCCTGCACGGGGTTTCGACGAAGAAGGATCAGATCGATGCCGCGCTGGCGCCGTGCCTGGACCTGACCATCGACGAGCTGGACCCCGTTGAACTGGCTGTTCTGCGCCTTTCTACTTGGGAACTGCTGGAACGTATCGACGTGCCGTACCGCGTGGTCATCAACGAAGGCATCGAGCTGGCGAAAGTCTACGGTTCGACTGACGGCCACAAGTTCGTCAATGGCGTACTCGACAAACTGGCTCCGCGTCTGCGCGAAGTCGAAGTGAAGGCTCACAAGCGCTGAGGCCTCTGGATTTCCAGAACCTCCGCGTCTGACGCCATGGGCGAGTTCGAGCTGATCCGCAATTACTTTGCCGCTGCGCCCTGTGCGCAGCCCGGCGAAGGCGTCGCGTTGGGGATTGGCGACGACTGCGCGCTGTTGTCGGTGGCGCCCGGTGAACAGCTGGCGATTTCCACCGACACGCTGGTCGCCGGGGTGCATTTCCCTGACGTCTGCGATCCTTTCCTGCTCGGCCAGCGTGCCCTCGGCGTCTCTGCCAGTGATTTGGCCGCCATGGGCGCCAAGCCTCTCGCGTTTACCCTTGCCCTGACATTACCTGAGGTTTCCGCCGCCTGGCTAGAGGCGTTCGCCCGTGGGCTGAACGAAATGGCGCAGTGCTGCTCGATGCGCCTGATCGGTGGCGACACGACCCGCGGCCCTCTGAGCCTGACCGTCAGCGTGTTTGGCTCGGTGCCCGTGGGTCAGGCGTTGACGCGTGGCGGCGCCCGATCAGGGGATTTGTTGTGCGTCGGCGGGCCGCTGGGCGATGGGGCGGGTGCGCTGCCATTGGTGTTGAACCAGCGCAGTACCGAGGCGTCTACCACACAGGCTTTGCTGGCCCGCTACTGGTCGCCTCAGCCGCAGTTCGAGCTGGGCATGGCGTTGCGCGGTAAGGCGACCTCGGCCTTGGACATCTCCGACGGTTTACTCGCCGATTGTGGGCATATCGCCTTGGCGTCGGGCGTGCGCTTGCTGGTAGAGCGGGACAAGGTGCCGATGTCTGACGCGCTGCTGGCCTTTTTCGACGCGGATGAAGCGTTGAATGCCGCCCTCAGCGGGGGCGATGACTACAGACTGGCGTTCACACTCCCGGCATCATGGCTGGCTACGCTTGTCGAGGCAGGTTGGCCCATTTTCGTGATTGGTCGTGTGGTCGAAGGCCAAGGCGTGGCGCTCATCGACGATCACGGGCAGGACGTCACTCCGTTGACTCGGGGTTACCAACATTTTCGGGAGACACGGTGACAGATCATCCTAATCAGGTCCCGGCGGAAAACGTTCCACCGTCGGTGTGGACCAATCCTTGGCATTTCCTGGCGTTCGGCTTCGGCTCTGGCACGCTGCCGAAAGCACCAGGCACCTGGGGTTCAATCGTGGCCGTGCCGTTCATTCCCCTATGGCAGATGCTGCCGGATTGGGGCTATTGGCTGATGCTGGGCATCACCATGCTGTTCGGCTTCTGGCTATGCGGCAAGGTGGCCGATGATCTGCGCGTCCACGACCACGAAGGCATCGTCTGGGACGAAATGGTCGGCATGTGGATCACCCTGTGGCTGGTGCCCGAAGGCTGGGTTTGGCTGTTGGTGGGTTTTCTGGTCTTCCGGTTCTTCGACATTCTCAAACCGTGGCCCATCCACTGGATCGACAAACACGTTCATGGCGGCGTCGGCATCATGCTGGACGACGTACTGGCCGGGGTGTTCGCGTGGTTGGCGATGCAGGGTCTGGTCTGGGCATGGGGCGTGATATAGCAAACGGCTCATCGGGCGCGGTGGCTGGAAGCGGCCCTGTCTCTTCCAGATGGGTGACGGCTCCGCGAGTCAAAAGACGGGGCAATCATCAAACTTCCTGATCTGAATGGGCGACAATTCGGCCTAAGCGTCTCCAGGAACCTGCTGTTACAATGCCGCCTTGCTAATTTCCAGTCCTCATACTGATCAGGAGCACACGGTGCCCGTCGTATTTGTCGCGGCTTCCAAGCTGCCTACCCCTTTTGCCACTTTCAAAATGAACGGCTTTCTTGAAGAAGAAACAGGTCGCGAACACGTCGTCCTGAGTCTTGGTGATGTCTCGGATGGCGCCCCGGTGCTGGGTCGGGTGCATTCCGAATGCCTGACCGGCGACGCCCTGTTCAGCCAGCGTTGCGACTGCGGTTCCCAACTCGAGGCAGCCTTGCGCGCCATCGCCTCCGAAGGCCGTGGCGTTTTGCTGTACCTGCGTCAGGAAGGCCGCGGTATCGGCCTGATGAACAAGATTCGCGCGTATGAATTGCAGGATGGCGGCGCCGATACGGTCGAAGCCAATGAGCGTTTGGGCTTCGCTGCTGATCAGCGCGACTACGGCATTTGTTTGCCGATGCTCGAACATCTGGGCGTGAAATCATTGCGCTTGATGACCAACAACCCGCGCAAAGTCAAAGCCCTGACAGACATGGGTATCAACGTGGCTGAGCGGGTGCCGCTGCACACCGGACACAATCCGCACAACAAACTGTACCTGGCCACCAAGGCAGGCAAGCTTGGCCACATGATGGGCAATGAGCATCAGAGCGAGGTCGATCCGGCGTGACACCGTCGTGCGCCGGGGCGCGTCACCCGGCGACGCTTGCCGGAATGCCTGGGTTGCAATGTCGCTGATGCGCGCCGTTGTCGTTTGCCTGGTGTTGCTGACGGCCTGCCAAGCCAGCGCTGCTCAACGGGTCATCAGCCTGGCACCTTCTCTGACTGAAATCGTTATCGAACTGGGCGCTGCCGATCTGCTGGTGGGCGTGCAGGATGGCGGCGAACGGCCTCCCGCTGTAACAGCGCTGCCTTCGGTGGGGCGCTATGGAGAGCTGGAAATGGAACGCTTGCTCAGCCTGCGCCCGGACCTGCTGTTGCTCTGGCCCGGCAGTGTCAGCGCGGCGCAGCGCGATCAATTGCAGCGTTTGAGCATTCCCACCTTCATCGCCGAGCCTCACACGCTGGATCAGTTGGCTGATCAGATCGAGCAGATGGGCGAGCGTTTGGGCCGTGCGGAGCGGGGCAGACAAGTGGCGACAGCGTTTCGCCAGCGACTGGCTGAGCTAAGAACGCGTTACCACCGGGAGATGCCAGTCAGCGTGTTCTATCAGGTATGGGATCAGCCGTTGTACACCGTGGGCGGCGGGCAGATCATCAGCGATGCGTTGAAGGTGTGCGGAGCGAAGAACGCGTTCGACGACCTGAGCCAACCTGCGCCTCAAGTCAGCCTCGAAGCCGTCTTGCAGCGAGCGCCTGAAGTCGTCGTGGCCGGCTCGACGTCGCAGCTCGCGATGTGGAAAGCCTGGCCCTCGCTGAAAGCTCGCTTCGTGGTGGTGCCAGACAAAGGCATTGAGCGGCCGAGCGGGCAGATGATCGAGGCGTTGGCAACGTTATGCGAAACCCTGTCGCCAGCGCCATGAGCGCAACAGCGTAGGCGCGCGCTTCTGCAGTCCGATCGGCGTTAAAGCTCCGGCGTCCAGGTCACGCCAACCATCCACGTTCGCCCCTCTTCGTGATAGCCGTAGTTGCTGCCGTCGAAGCTGTACAGCGTGCGGCGGTAGCGCTTGTCCAGGGCGTTATCCAGCTTGAATTCCAGCTTCACGTCATCGCTGGCTTTCCAGCTGCTGCGCAGGCCGAACAGCGTATAACCTCCAATCGTCTGGGTGTTGGCCTCGTCGTTGTAGCTGCTGCTCACGGCCTGCCAGCTGGCGCCGACGCCGAGTCTGTCGAACTGACGATCAAGGTCCAGACTCACCGTTCGCCGCGCCCGGCGATTCAGGGTGTGCCCAGTGTCGCGGTCTTGCGGGTCGATAATCGACGCGCCGAGTTTGCCGGTCCAGCCGAACAGTTGTTGCTCCAGCGACGCCTCGAACCCGTTGATCCGCGCCGAGCCAATGTTTTGCGGGGTGAAATCGGCGTCCAGGGCGATGGCGTCTTTCAGGTCGGTGCGGTACAGAGAGGCCTCCAGTTTGCGGGTCTCGCTCAATCGACTGCGCCATTGCATCTCGTAGCTTTTCGAGTGTTCCGGCTTGAGATTCGAGTTACTGAAACCGGGGTAATACAGGTCGTTGAACGTCGGCGCTCGGAAGCCTTCGCTGTAAGAAATCAACACGTCATTGGCGTCGTTGACAGGCACCGTCAGCGTGCCGCTCCACGTGTTCTGGCTGCCGAATTGCTGGTTCTTGTCATGACGCAGCCCCAGTTCGGTAGAGAACCCGTTGCCCTTGAAGCGGTGCTGAACGAATACGGCGCGGTTCCAGCGGCTGTCTTCGTCAAACGCCGTGCTGCTGTTGACCCGGTCCTCATACCCGTCGGCGCCCAGCATCAAGCTATTGCGCTCGTTCAGCGTCACGTCGTTTTGCCAGTTCAGCGAGTCGCGGTAGGTGTTGAAGACGTAATGATCGTCGCTGAGTTTGTCGTAGGTCTTTTCGCGGTTTTCGCTGTGGCCCAGTTCGAGGCGGGTTTTCCAGCGTTCGTTGATCCGCGCATCCAGGTATGTGCCCAGCGTGCTTAGCTCGAAATCGCTGTACTGCTGTTGCCCGACGCTGTTGAAGGTGACAGGGTCAAACAGGCCGAAGGGGTTGTCGAATTCGGTCTTGCCCTTGTTATCCAAGGCGTTGAAGCCGATTTCGACGTCGTCGTTCAACCAGTGGCTGAAGTTGAGGCCATAGGAGGTGTTGCGGTAGGCGTCGTGATCGGCGTCGCTGGCAAAGGACGGGCCCGTGCGGTCGATACCGTGTGTGTCGTCGAGGCTGGTGCTGAGGTTGAAGCGTGTGCGCTGGTCGCCGCCTGACAACCCCAGGCTGTTCTGCGACGTGCCGCGATTGCCGAGACCGGTGTGCAACCTCGCCTGCAGGCCCTGTTCGGCACCGCGCCGGGTGAAGATCTGGATCACGCCGCCGATGGCGTCGGCCCCGTAAATAACCGACCGCGAACCCCGCAGCACTTCTACCCGCTCGATCTGCTCGACGTTCAAGTACTGCAATGCGCTGTCTGCGGACGTGGCGTTGGCGATGCGTTGACCATCGACCAGCACCAGGCTCTGCGCCGCTTTGGTCCCGCGAATGTAGATCCCCGGCAGACTCCCGCGCCCGCCGCTTTGCGCTACCTGCACGCCGGGCACGCGGCTCAGCAGTTCGGTGACGCTGGTGGGTTGCAGGCGTTCGATGTCAGCGCGGGTGAACACGGTGTTCGCGGCCGTGCTGGCGTCGCGCTGCTCAACCTGGCGATTGGCGCTGATGACGACGTCGGGGAGCTTGAGGGCATCTTCGCGGTCGGGCAGCTCGGCGAAGGCTTGCGTGCAAGGCAGCAAAGTGAGGGCGAGGGAGAGGCGAGAGAGTGTCATGGTGCGTCTGACCACCGCAAAAAACGGTAGGAGTGAACTTGCTCGCGAGGCGTTCTATCAGACGGCATCCGCGTATCTGACACGACGCTATCGCGAGCAAGCTCACTCCTACAGAGGGTTTTTCTTCAAGCGTTATTCAGGCGCCGATTGATCGACGCCTCGATTCCGTTCGCGTCCAGCCCGCATTCGGCGAGCATCTGCGCCGGTTTGGCGTGTTCGACGTAGCTGTCCGGCAGGCCAAGGTGCAGCACGGATTTAAGAATGTTCTCTCGCGCCAGAAACTCACTGACCGCCGCGCCCGCGCCGCCCATGATGGCGTTTTCTTCGAGGGTCACCAGCAGGTCGTGGCTGGCGGCCATTTCGCGAACCAGTGCTTCGTCCAGTGGCTTGACGAAGCGCATGTCGACCACGGTGGCATTGATCTTGTCTGCAACGATCAGCGCCTCGGCCAGTTGCACGCCGAACACCAGCATCGCCACCTGGCTGCCTTGGCGACGGACGACGCCTTTGCCGATTTCCAGCGGTTCGAGGCTGCTGTCGATCACGGCATTCGGGCCGGTGCCTCGGGGGTACCGCACCGCCGCAGGGCCATTGAACAGGTAGCCGGTGCTGAGCATTTTGCGCAGTTCGTTCTCGTCACTTGGCGTCATCACCAGGATGCCGGGGATGCAACGCAGGTACGACAAGTCGAAGCTGCCGGCGTGAGTGGGGCCGTCTTCGCCCACCAGACCCGCGCGGTCAATGGCGAACAGCACGTCGAGGTTCTGCACCGCGACATCGTGGATGAGCTGGTCGTAGCCACGTTGCAGGAAGGTCGAATAAATCGCTACGACCGGCTTGGCGCCCTCGCAAGCCATGCCTGCCGACAGGGTCACGGCGTGTTGCTCGGCGATGGCGACGTCGAAATAACGGTCTGGGAAACGCTCGCTGAACGCCACCAGGTCCGAGCCTTCTTTCATCGCGGGCGTGATGCCCACCAGACGTTCGTCACTGTCGGCCATGTCGCACAGCCACTGCCCGAACACACCTGAATATTTCGGACCGCTGGCTTTCTTCGGCACGGCTGGCGCGTTCAACGGATCGAGTTTGGTGATTGCGTGATACTCGATCGGGTCAACCTCGGCCGGCGCGAAGCCTTTGCCCTTTTTGGTGACCACGTGCAGGAATTGCGGGCCTTTGAGGTCACGCATGTTGCGCAGGGTAGCGATCAGCGTTGGCAGGTCGTGGCCGTCGATGGGGCCGATGTAATTCCAGCCCAACTCTTCGAACAGGGTGCCCGGAACCAGCATGCCCTTGGCGTATTCCTCGGTGCGGCGAGCGATTTCCCATGCGCCAGGCAGACGCGACAGCACTTTTTTGCTGCCTTCGCGCATGCTGGTGTAGGTGCGGCTGGAAAGGATCTTCGCCAGATAGTTCGACAGCCCGCCGACGTTGCGCGAGATCGACATGTCGTTGTCGTTGAGAATCACCAGCATATCGGCGTTGACTTCGGGAGCGTGGTTCAACGCTTCGAACGCCATGCCCGCTGTCAGCGCGCCGTCACCGATGACCGCGATGGCCTTGCGGTCGTTGCCTTGCAGGCGGTTGGCGACGGCCATGCCCAAGGCTGCGCTGATGGAGGTGCTGGAGTGGCCGACGCCAAAGGTGTCGTACTCGCTCTCGCTGCGGCGTGGAAACGCGGCCACACCGCCTTTCTGACGCAGGGTGGACATCTGCTCGCGTCGACCGGTGAGGATCTTGTGCGGGTACGCCTGATGGCCTACGTCCCAGACCAGCCGGTCGTCGGGGGTATCGAAGACGTAATGCAGCGCCACGGTCAGCTCGATGACGCCAAGGCCAGCGCCGAAATGCCCGCCGGTCTGGCCAACGGTGTAGAGCAGCTCCAGGCGCAGCTCATCGGCCAGGGCTTCGAGCTCGGTTTCACCTAGGCGGCGTAGACCGTCCGGCGTCGCTGCCTTGTCGAGCAGCGGCGTGGAAGGGCGCTCGCGGGGAATGTCTTTGAACGTCGTGGGCATCAGGCGAATCGTTATAAGTAAAAGAGGCGGAAGTTTACCTGATGCATCGCAAGCAGCGCACGCGAGACAGCAACGTGATACTTGGGTGAGTCAGGCTCGGGCTTGGTCGGAGCGCGCTTGCCAGCGAAGCGTCTTGTCCATCAGGACGGTCGCAATCTCCGGAATGCCGCCCGGAGCAAGCGCTCCTACAGAATGATCCCGCGATTGCAGGTCAGTTCCGTCTTTCGACGATGTATCGTGCCAACGCACGCAAGGGTTCGGCCGCCGCGTCGAATGGTCGCAGCGCCACGAGCGCCTGATCGCGCAGTTCCAGTGCGTAATGCTTGGCTTCTTCCAGCCCGAGCAGTGCCGGGTAGGTTGGCTTGTCGCGGGCGATATCGGCACCTTGGCGTTTGCCGAGGGTCGCGGTATCGCTTTCGACGTCGAGAATGTCGTCCTGCACCTGAAACGCGAGGCCAATGGCGCGGGCGTAGATTTGCAGCGAGTCGAGCTGTACCTGAGTGGCATGACCGCTGGCCAGCGCACCGAGCCGGACGCTGGCTTCGATCAACGCCCCGGTTTTATGCCGATGCATGATTTCCAGCGCCTTCTGGTCGAGCTTGAGGCCAACCGAGCCCAAGTCGATGGCCTGTCCGCCCACCATGCCGGCAGGGCCTGCGGCGCGGGCGAGGGTGGCAACCATCTTCAGACGGGCTTCAGCCGGTTGCGGCGTCAGCGTGCTGTCGCTCAACACGCTGAAAGCCAGGCTTTGCAGGCCGTCACCGGCGAGAATGGCGCAGGCTTCGTCGAATGCCTTGTGAGTGGTCGGCAGGCCGCGACGCAAATCGTCGTCGTCCATGGCGGGCAGGTCATCGTGAACCAGCGAATACGCATGAATCAGCTCAACGGCGCAGGCGGCGCCATTGGCGTGTTCGGCGTTGCCACCCAACGCTTCGCATGCCGCGTAGACCAGCAGCGGGCGCACGCGCTTGCCGCCGTTGGTGACGCTGTAGCGCATCGCCTGGTAAAGGCGGGTGAGTTCAGGTGTGGGAGGGGTGAACAGGCTCTCCAGCGCCGCATTGACACGCGCCTGACTGAGCGCCTGGTACTCGGCGATCATTCTGGCTGTTCCGCGTCGAAGGGTTCCTCTGCCAGCTCGCCATCGCGCTCCAGCAACACTTGCACCTTCTGCTCGGCCTGGGCCAGTGCGCTCTGGCACTCGCGGGTCAGGCGGATGCCTTGTTCAAAGGCCGTCAACGAATCTTCCAGCGACAGCTCGCCGTTCTCCAGACGCTCCACCAGCGTTTGCAAATCCGTGAGGGACTGTTCGAAATCCAGTGCAGCTTTCTTGCGGGCCATGGCGGCTATCCTGGTAGACGTTAAACCGGCGCGACACTAGCAGAGCGAGGGCATTGGGGCAAATGAGAGGTGCCAGGCGGGGTGCATGTTCGTTTCACACGGGGCTGCCAGCGTGCGCCGCCCGATCTGTAGGAGTGAGCTTGCTCGCGATGGCATCGGTCCAGTCACCACAGGGGCTGGTAGTCGGTCATCGCGAGCGCACTCTCACCTACAGGCCGGCAGGTGAAACGGGGTATGCCTTACAAAAACGTGAACACCGATTCCGCCGGCAGACGCGATTTCGGCAGTTTGGCGTTGAAGTCGGCCTCACTGCGATAGCCCAGCGAAACCACGACCAGACTGGTGAAGCCTTTTTCGCGCAGGCCGAGTTCCGCATCCAGCTTTTTGAAGTCGAAGCCTTCCATCGGCGTGGCGTCCAGCTCCAGCGACGCAGCGCCCAACAGCAGCGTGCCCAACGCCAGATAAGTCTGTTTCTCCATCCAGTGCTGAACGTCTTTCTGGTCGTACTTGTGCATGTTTACGTAGCCGCGACGGCTGGCGTTCTGTCCGGCCTTGGCCTCGGCGGTCGGGAAACGGCCGTCTTGCTCTTCCTGCGCCAACACCGCTTGCAGGTGTTCCTCGGTCATCTCGGTGCGGGTGCACAGCACGATGACGTGGGAGGCGCTTAGGATCTTGCTCTCGTTGTACACGAAACCGCCATCCGCACCTTTGGCGATGCGTGCCTTGCCCTGCTCGTCCGCGGCCACGACGAAATGCCATGGCTGCGAATTGACGGACGAAGGGCTGTGGCGCAGTTGGTCAAGCAGCGTGTCGAGTGTTTCTTGTGGGATTTTGCGGCTGGTGTCGTAGGCCTTGGCGGTGTAGCGGGATTTGGCGAGTGCAGTGAGTTGCATGGCGTTTCTCCTGAACAAACGGGTCGAGCGCGGCACGGAATCGGTGCCGAAAGAGGCACCGAATTTGTCTGCCAACGCCGTGAAATGGGGATCAGAAACCTTCGAGGACGATCTTGCCCTTGGCTTTGCCGCTTTCGATGACGGCGTGGGCACGGCGCAGATTTTCGGCGTTGATGGTGCCGAAATGTTCGCCCAACGTGGTCTTCAACACGCCTTGATCGATCAGCTTCGCTACGCGATTGAGCAGTTCGTGCTGAGCGATCATGTCCGGGGTCTCATACAACGAGCGGGTGAACATCAACTCCCAGTGCAACGACAGCGCCTTGCGTTTCATCGGCACCACGTCGAGGGTTTTCGGGTCGTCGATCAACGCCAGCTTGCCTTGTGGGCGCAGGGCTTCGATCAGTTGCGGGAAGTAGCTGTCGGTGTGGGTCAGGCTGGCCACATGGCTGACCTGGCCGACGCCGATCTTCTCCAGTTGCGCCACCAGCGGCTGACTGTGGTCGATGACGTGGTGAGCGCCGAGGTCTTTGACCCACTCCTGAGTTTCCGGACGCGACGCGGTGCCGATCACCGTCAGTTTGGTCAATTGACGCGCCAGTTGAACGAGGATCGAACCCACGCCACCGCCTGCGCCGATGATCAGCAGGCTGTCGCCTTCACCGCCGCCTTCCTGCACGCCGAGGCGATCGAAGAGCAATTCCCACGCAGTGATCGAGGTCAGTGGCAGCGCGGCGGTGTGGGCGTTGTCGATGGACTTTGGTTTATGGCCGACGATGCGCTCGTCCACCAGATGAAATTCGCTGTAATTGCCCGGCCGCGCGATGGAGCCTGCATAGAACACTTCGTCACCCGCTTTAAACAGAGTGACGTCGCTGCCAATTTCGCGTACCACGCCGACGGCATCCCAGCCTACGACCTTCGGCTCGGTTGCCGCAGAGCCCGCGCGGATTTTGGTGTCCACCGGGTTTACGGAAAGAGCGCGCACTTCTACCAGCAGATCACGTGGACCGGGGGTAGGTTTGGGCAGATCCATGTCGATCAGCGATGTCGGGTCTTCGATCGGCAGGCCGTGTTGGGTGAAGGCAATGGCTTTCATGGCGATTTCTCAAATGAATGAAGGCGAATGTTTCAAGCGTTGGACGCATCTTGTTCTTCTCCGTCGATAAGAAAAACCCGCACAATGCGCCAACACTTTCACAGCTGGAGTGAAAATGATCCGTATCGATGATCTGGCGCTCTTCATTCGGACTGCCGCGCTCGGGAGTTTTTCCAACGCCGCGCGAGAAGTCGACCTGCTGCCGGGGCAAGTGGCCGCAGCGATCAAGCGACTGGAACGCGAGCTGGACATTCGGCTGTTCGCCCGCTCCACACGCAGTTTGCGCCTCACCGCCGAAGGCGAGCAGTACCTGCCGACGGCGCAGACCGTACTCGATGCGTTGAGGGAGGGGCGAGAAAAGCTGCGTCGCGAAAACGCCGAGCTGCGGGGCACGCTGCAAGTGGCGATGCCATCGGATTTAGGGCGCAACGTGATGCTGGAGTGGCTGACCGGGTTTCGACGGGAGCATCCGGCGTTGAACCTGCGGCTGTTTGTGTCCGACCAGGTCGCCGATATGTTCCGCGATCCCGTGGATGTGGCCATTCGCAGCGGAGTAATCGAAGACGCCAATTACATCGCGCTGCCGCTGGCGCCCTGGAATCGCCGAATGCTGGTGGCGTCTCCCGAATACCTGACGCGCAAAGGGCGGCCCAAAGACTCGGAAGACCTGCTGCGCCATGATTGCTTGCTGTACATCATCCACGGGCGTGTTTATGACAAATGGCCGGTGGGCGGTCGGGTGTTCACAGTGACCGGGCCATTGCTGACCGACGATGCCGACCTCGTACGACGTTGGGCCGTGGCGGGCGAGGGCATCGCGTATAAATCCTGGGTCGACGTGCGTGACGATGTGCTGGCCGGACGGCTGGAACTGCTGCTGCCCGACTACCACGGCGAACCGGCGCCGGTGAATTTCGTCTATCCCCATCGGCAACAGTATTCCCCGGCAGTGCAGCAGCTGTATTCGATGTTGAAGGGTCGGTTTGCGGAATTGGAGAAGGGGATGCCAAGGCTGTTGTGAATCCTCGGCTAATGAAGCCTGCTGGCTCGCAGTTCCCGCCTTTGGCCGTTCGCCGTTGTGAGCAAACGGCGGTCCACAGAGGCTTGCTGCAGCGCTTACTGCTACGGAGTGCCAGTCGTACGAAAAATCCCGCCACACCCCGGACCTTGTAGGAGCAGCCGGAGGCACGACGGCCGCGAGGGCGGTGTCTCTGTCCGTACTTCCGCGATTCTTCCACCGCTATCGCGGCCGTCCTACCTCCGGCGGCTACTGACACCTGGGCCTCC
>NZ_DDHJ01000005.1 GCF_002338065.1 Pseudomonas sp. UBA1879
CAACGGCATCGAGAACTACTCGCGCTACCTGTCCGGCCGTCCTGCCGGGGCGCCACCGCCCACCCTCTACGACTATCTGCCGGCGGACGCGCTGTTGGTGATCGACGAATCCCACGTCAGCGTGCCGCAGGTGGGTGCGATGTACAAAGGCGACCGGTCGCGCAAGGAAACCTTGGTGGAATACGGTTTCCGGCTGCCGTCGGCGCTGGACAACCGGCCCATGCGCTTCGATGAATGGGAAGGCGTCAGTCCGCAGACCATTTTTGTCTCGGCGACCCCCGGCCCGTATGAAGGTGAACACGCCGGTCGTACGGTCGAGCAGGTGGTGCGGCCGACCGGTCTGGTGGACCCGCAGATCGAGATTCGCCCGGCTCTCACGCAAGTGGACGATCTGCTGTCGGAGATCAAAAAACGGGTCGATCTGGAAGAGCGGGTGTTGGTCACCACGTTGACCAAGCGCATGTCCGAAGACCTCACCGATTACCTGGCCGACCACGGCGTGCGGGTGCGCTATCTGCACTCGGACATCGACACGGTGGAGCGGGTGGAGATCATTCGCGACCTGCGTCTGGGCACCTTCGACGTGTTGGTGGGCATTAACCTGTTGCGCGAAGGCCTGGACATGCCGGAGGTGTCGCTGGTGGCGATCCTCGACGCCGACAAGGAAGGCTTCCTGCGTTCCGAACGCTCGCTGATCCAGACCATCGGCCGCGCGGCACGGAACCTCAACGGGCGGGCGATTCTGTACGCCGACAACATCACCGGCTCCATGGAGCGGGCGATTGGCGAGACCGAGCGCCGTCGCGAGAAGCAGATCGCCTTCAACCTGGAAAACGGCATCATTCCAAAAGGCGTGTTCAAGGACGTCGCCGACATCATGGAAGGCGCCACCGTACCGGGATCACGCAGCAAAAAGCGCAAAGGCATGGCCAAGGCCGCCGAAGAGAACGCCAAGTACGAGGCCGAATTGCGCTCGCCGAGCGAGATCAGCAAACGCATCCGTCAGTTGGAAGAGAAGATGTACCAACTGGCCCGCGACCTGGAGTTCGAAGCCGCGGCACAAATGCGCGACGAAATTGGCAAGTTGCGCGAGCGCTTGTTGGCGGTCTAGCTCCATCTTGGCGCGAGGCGTCTCTACCGGGTTGAGCGGGGGCCTCTGAGGGAGTGAGCGTGCGCACCCATGGCGGGTCGTCCTTCACCCAGCTGTGAAGGCGACCGCGTTCGTGAGCAAGCTCTCTCGTGTGTTCGTCTTGCCTTTGGTGTTAACTCCGGTCATCTGGTTTCCACGCCCATTTTAAGAAAGGTCCCTCACGATGCAGCGAACCACTGACCGCCTGATCCTCAGACCGCCCACCCCCGATGATCTCGCCAGTCTGTTCGCCATCTACGGCGACCCGGCGACCCATCAATTCAACCCGTTCGGGCCACTGACCCAGCGTGATCAGGCGCACTCCCTGCTCAACGGCTGGCTGGCGCACTGGCTAGAACAGGGCTATGGGCAATGGGCGATCAGCACCCGCGAAACGCCCGACGAGGTGATCGGTTTCGGTGGTCTCGATGCGCGCCTCTATGGCGACGTATTGCGCCTGAACCTCGGCTATCGCTTCGGGCCGCAGGCATGGGGGCAGGGGTTCGCCACCGAGCTGAGTCAGGCGGCGCTGGACTTCGGATTTGCTGAACTGCGCGTGCCTGAGGTGTACGCCATCGTCAGGCCCCTGCATTACGCCTCGATACGGGTGCTGGAAAAGGTCGGCATGTCGCGCATTGACACCCTCGACGACGTGCCGGGGCAGGCGCCGAGTCTGGTCTATCGGTCAATGCGCCCAAACACTGCCGTTTGAGCTTCAGTCGTCGCTCAATTCACAAAACCGCAGCCGATTGCCAAACGGGTCGACAATTTCCATCACCTTGCCCCACCCCTGTTGCTGGATGCCAGGCCGAGCGTGTGTGTAGCGCTTGGCGTTCAGCTCGGCATGCAGGCTGTCGATGTCGGTGACCGGCACGAAAACCGTCGAGCCCGGTGTGGCGTCGCCGTGATGGCCGGTCAGGTGAATCACCAGATCGCCTCGGCGCGCTTGGGCATACAGCGGCAAGTCCTTTTCGAAGCGATGCTCCCACTCGATGTGAAAGCCCAGAAAGTCCACGTAAAACGCTTTGGCCTGTTCTTCGGAAAAAATCCGCAGCAGCGGGATCGCCCCTGAAATCTGCATACAACCTGCTTCCTTGATGGCGTGGGAGGGCGAGTCTAGCCCACTCAATGTTCTCGCGGCTGACGCACAGCCTCCGAAACTTTCACTGCATCAGCGACCGACTCCGGGACATGAAAAACCCGCCTCGAGAGGCGGGTTCTGGTGTTCGATCAGTTGGCGTCAGTCAGGCTTCACAGCTCTTTGACGGTACGCACCTGATCTTTATTGATGCGGGTTTCTTTGCCGTCCAGCTGCTTGAACTCGTAGAAACCGGACTCTTCGTCGTACTTCGGCGTGTCGGTGGCCTGGATTTCACGGCCATCGTTCAGGGTGATCACCGTCGGCGATGAGCAACCGGCGAGGGTGGCGAGGCCCAGTGCGAGCAGGAAGGCTGCGGGAATAGTCCGTGATTTCATTACTGTGTCTCCGAGGGTGATTCTTTATGTAGTGACGGTTCTGACGCGGAGGTTGTCGGCAAAGTTCCATGAAAGATGCCCATCCTTGGCGTCTGGCCGAATCAGCGTGCGAATGACGCCAAAACGTCCGGTGTATTGAGGTTCGCCAGCCTGGTGTCGCCCTCGTCGCATTGCAAGGCCACGGCACCCAGTTCGGCCAGGGTCCGGCGCGGGCTGCGCTGGCCCTGTTGCCAATGCTGCTCGAAAACCGCCGCGTGAACGGTAGGGATGCAGCACAGCAACGGTTGCCACTGTTCGCCTTCGCGGACCATCACCGGTCGGCCGGGATGCTCGAACGCCTTTTGCCGCAGAGCGGTCAGCAGGGCAAGGTCCAGCAGCGGTTGATCGCAGGGCATGACCAGCAGAACGTCATGGCGCGCCACGGCGATCCCGGCGCGGATACCTGCATAGGGGCCGGGAAAACCGCTTTCGTCGTCTTCAACCAGGCGGTCGGCCAGCGGCGCATAACGCTCCTGGTTGCGATTGCAGGAAATGATCAGGTCGTCGGTCAAGGGGCGGGTCAGACGATGAAGGTGCTGTATCAATGGCTCGCCACGCCAGTCGATCAGGCCCTTGTCACGGCCGCCCATGCGCTGACCCTGACCGCCGGCCAGCAGCAGGATCGAGCAGGGCGGCAGGGTGTCGGAAGCGGTCATGATGCACTCGTCCAGCAGAGAAATGAGAGGTGCTGTGATATAACACCGGACTGTTTTCCCTACAACCGGACCCGCTGATGAAAGCCAAGGCTGAGACCCCGTTCGTGCCGCTGAACATTGCCGTTCTGACCGTGAGCGACACCCGCACCTTCGAAAACGATACCTCGGGGCAGATGTTCGTCGATCGCCTTACCGCCGCCGGTCATGGCCTGATCGACCGAAAGCTGCTCAAGGACGACCTCTACAAAATCCGCGCCCAGGTCGCGACGTGGATTGCCGATGATGACGTGCAAGTGGTGCTGATCACCGGCGGCACGGGCTTCACCGGCCGTGACAGCACCCCCGAAGCCGTGGCGTGCCTGCTGGACAAACAGGTCGATGGCTTCGGTGAGCTGTTCCGGCAGATTTCAGTGCCGGATATCGGCAGCTCGACCATTCAATCCCGCGCGTTGGCGGGGCTGGCCAACGGCACGCTGGTCTGCTGCCTGCCGGGTTCGACCAACGCCGTGCGCACCGGTTGGGACGGGATTCTGGCCGATCAACTGAACAATAGCTTCCGCCCCTGCAATTTCGTGCCGCACCTGAAAAAAGCCGAGCCTTGCGCGCCCCGTGGATGACAATCGATGAGCAAGCCTGAACCGCGTGGCCTGATTCCGGTGGAAGAGGCCATGGAACGCCTGATGGCCCTGGCCGCCGACGCGCCGATCACCGAGTGTGAAACCGTCGCCTTGGCCGACGCCCAAGGGCGCATCCTTGCCGACGATTTGATCTCCACCCTCGATCTGCCGCCGTGGCCGAACAGTGCCATGGACGGTTACGCCCTGCGTGTCGCCGACTGGACGGGCGAGCCATTGCCAGTCAGCCAGCGGATCTTCGCCGGGCACGCGCCGTTGCCGTTGCAGCCCGGCACTTGCGCGCGGATTTTCACCGGTGCCCCGGTCCCGGAAGGCGCGGACTGTGTGGAAATGCAGGAAAACGCCGAGGTCCAGGCTGATGAGCGCGTGCGCTTTCTGGAGCCGTTGCGCGCCGACCTCAACATCCGCCCCAAAGGCCAGGAAACCACGGTCGGCGACAAGGTATTGGACGCTGGCACCGTGATGACTCCCATCGAACTGGGGCTGGCCGCCACGTTGGGGCTGGGTGAGTTGAGCGTCAGGCGCCGGGCGCGGGTGGCGGTGTTGTCCACGGGCGATGAGTTGATCGAGCCGGGTCAGCCACTGGGGCCGGGACAGATCTACAACAGCAACCGCGTGCTGCTGTGCAGCTGGCTTGAGCGACTGGGCTGCGAAGTGGTGGACGCCGGCATTCTGGCCGACGACCTGGAAAAAACCCGTGCAGCGCTCGGGGCCTTGAGCGATGTCGACCTGATCCTGTCCACGGGCGGCGTGTCGGTGGGTGAGGCGGATTTCCTTGGCCATGCGCTGCGGGAAGAGGGCGAAATTTCGCTGTGGAAACTCGCCATCAAACCGGGCAAGCCGTTGACCTTCGGCCATTTTCGAGGCGTTCCGGTCATCGGCTTGCCAGGCAACCCGGCGTCGACGCTGGTGACGTTCGCCTTGCTGGCCCGGCCTTATCTGCTGCGTCGTCTGAGCGTCGCCGAGGTCAAACCGCTGCACTTCAAGGTGCCCGCCGGTTTCGCCTGGCCCAAACCCGGCACCCGTCGCGAGTACCTGCGCGGTCGGCTGAAGCAAGGCCGATTGATCGCCTATCGCAACCAGAGCTCCGGCGTGTTGCGCAGCGCGGCCTGGGCCGACGGGCTGATCGAGATCATGGAAGGCACCACCGTCGTCGAAGGCGATCTGCTGAATTTCATCCCGTTAAGCGAGGTGCTGGGCTGACAGGCGGCTGGATCCAATCGCCAAAACCTGAGCTACGCTCAAAGTGCGTCATGACAAATGGGTATCCTGTATTTGCCCCGGAGTATTGTTATGCAGCCTTTGCGCGTGGCTTGTGTGATTCCGACCTACAACGGGCGCAGGGAGCTTGAGCGTTTGCTCGATTCGCTCGCTGCGCAAACCGCGACCTTCGACACGCTGATTGTCGACTCCAGCTCCACCGATGGCACGTGGGAATTGGCCCGCGCGCGCTGCGCCCACGCCGTGCAGATCGCCAGTAAGGATTTCAACCACGGCGGCACCCGGCAGATGATGGCCGAGACTCATCCCGGCTACGACGTGTTCGTCTACCTGACCCAAGACGCCTACCTCGAAGACCCGCGGGCGGTGGAAAACATCCTCCTGCCGTTCGAAGACCCTCTGGTCGGCGCCGCGTGTGGCCGTCAGTTGCCGCACCTCGATGCCACAGTGCTGGCGCAGCACGCGCGCTGGTTCAACTATCCCCCGGTGTCGCGGATCAAAACCCTCGCCGACATTCCGGAAATGGGCATCAAGGTGCCGTTCATGTCCAACTCGTTCGCCGCTTACCGGCGCGATGCGCTGCGGGCGGTGGGCGGGTTCCCGCGCCACGTCATTCTGTCCGAAGACATGTACGTCGCCGCGCGGATGCTGCTGTCCCATTGGAAAGTCGCTTATCAGGGCTCGGCCGTGTGTCGGCATTCCCACAACTACAGCTTGCGCGAAGAATTTCGCCGGTACTTCGACATCGGCGTCTTCCAGGCCCGGGAATCGTGGATTCACGCGCGCTTCGGTGGCGCCCGAAAAGAAGGGTTTCGCTACGTGAAGTCCGAGCTGGATTTTCTCGGCGCCCGACGCTGGTATCTGTGGCCGTCGTCGTTTCTGCGCAACGGCCTGAAGCTGCTGGCGTTCAAACTGGGCAAGGAAGAGGCGCGCCTGTCGCGGCCCCTGAAGCGGCGGTTGGGGATGTACAAGCGCTTTTGGGACAGCGAACACGCCTGAGCGATTGCGGTTCGTCGTGAAGGGAGGCATGAATCGGCGCTGGATTTCCGCTCGGGATAGCCGACAATGACGCGACTTTTTTCAGACCAGAAAGGGCACGTCATGCAAAAGCCACTGCAAGGGATTCGGGTCATCGAACTCGGGCAGCTGATCGCCGGGCCGTTCGCGGCGAAGATGCTGGGTGAGTTCGGCGCCGATGTGATCAAAATCGAACCGCCGGGCACCGGCGACCCCCTGCGCAAATGGCGCCTGTTGCACGAAGGCACATCGGTGTGGTGGGCGGTGTCCTCTCGCAACAAGCGCTCGGTGACCCTCGACCTGCGCGAACCTGAAGGTCAGGACGTAGTGCGCACATTGCTCGCCGAAGCCGATGTGCTGGTGGAGAACTTTCGCCCCGGCACGCTGGAAGGTTGGGGGCTGGGCTGGAAAGAACTGCACGCACTGAACCCCAAGCTGGTGATGCTGCGCGTCTCCGGCTATGGCCAGACCGGGCCGTATCGCGATCGTCCCGGCTTCGGCGTGGTGGGCGAGGCCATGGGCGGCTTGCGGCACCTGTCGGGTGAGACAGGCCGCACGCCGGTTCGAGTGGGCGTTTCGATCGGCGATTCGCTGTCGGCGCTGCATGGCGTCATTGGTGTGTTGCTGGCCTTGCGGCATCGCGATCAGAACGGCGGCGAGGGTCAGGAAATCGACGTCGCGCTGTACGAGTCGGTGTTCAACATGATGGAAAGCCTGATTCCCGAATACTCGGTGTTCGGCGCCGTGCGGCAACCGGCGGGGAGCAGCCTGCCAGGGATCGCGCCGTCCAACGCGTACCGCTGCCGCGATGGCCGATACGCGCTGATCGCCGGCAATGGCGACAGCATCTATCAGCGGCTAATGGCCTTGATCGAGCGCCCCGATCTGGCGTCCGACCCGGCGCTGGCGCACAACGATGGCCGGGTGAAGCAGGTGGAGCTGATCGACGCGGCGATCTCTGCCTGGGCGGCGAGCCTCGACCTCGACGACGTGCTGGCCAGACTCACGGCGGCGCGAATTCCCGCCGGGAAAATCTACGACGCGGCAGACATCGCCAGCGATCCGCATTACCAGGCGCGGGACATGCTGCTGGACGGTCAGCTGGACGACGGCACGCCGGTCACGTTGCCGGGTATCGTGCCGAAACTGGGCACCACGCCGGGCGGTGTGAGTCGTCCGGCCCCGACCCTCGGGCAACACACCGATGAGGTCCTGGCAGAATTGGGCATCAATGCCGAACAGCGCGCGGCATGGCGGGCACGGGGCCTCATTTGAACCACACACGGAGCGCGACATGATCGATCACCTTGACCATCTGGTCCTCACCGCAGTGGATGCTGACGCCACCGTGGATTTCTACACCCGCGTGCTTGGCATGCACTTGGAAACCTTCGGCGCGGGGCGCATGGCATTCACTTTCGGCCAGCAGAAAATCAACCTGCACCTGCGCGGCAAAGAGTTCGAACCCAAAGCCCACGTCCCCGTCCCTGGCGCCCTGGACCTGTGCTTCATCGCCTCGATCCCGCTGGACGAGGTCATCGCCCGCCTCAACGCCGCGCCCTGGCCCATCATCGAAGGCCCGGTGATGCGCACCGGCGCGACCGGCCCGATTCGTTCGGTGTACGTGCGCGATCCGGATTTGAACCTGATCGAGATATCGGAAAGGGCGTGAAGCAAGCCGATTGACGGGCGGCAACCATGGCAGGCCAGCAAAAATGGGGTGTCTGTCACGCCGCTTTCGCTGCCGTCGTACCTCCGGCGGCTCCTACAAGGCGTGGAGTGGTGTCCAACTTCTTGGGACCAATTCAGTTCTGTAGGAGACGCCGGAGGCACGACGGCAGCGATCGGCGCGCAGCGGCAGCAAAATTGATCGGATATTGGAGAGGGCGTGAAGCAAGCCAATTGACCGGCGGCAACCGTGGCAGGCCAGCAGAAATGCGGTGTCTGTCACGCCGCTTTCGCTGCCGTCGTACCTCCGGCGGCTCCTACAAGGCGTGGAGTGGCCTCCAACTTCATGGGGCCAATTCAGTTCTGTAGGAGACGCCGGAGGCACGACGGCAGCGATCTGGCGCGCAGCGGCAGCAAGCTCTGCGCCCGGTTTTGTCTGACACTGCGCAAGTGAACCGCCCTCCGCCGATCAACGCTGCGTCTCCCGCCACGGCCTCAACCACAGCGCCAACCCCGCCAGCAACGCCGCGCCGTATGCGCAACTCAACCCCAATTGCAGCCAGACATTGCCCAGGGGGTGCAGCAGCGTCGCGGCCAGCAGCATCACGCCGGCACCGAGCAGCCACTGCTGACGCCAGGGCAGGACATCGAGCAGTCCCTGGCGGCGCATCAGCAGGACACCGGTGAGCATGGCTCCGGCGAGTGCCGCCATAGCGATGCCGATCAGCCCGAAGAAAAATGGCAACAGAGCAAGCGACACGGCGTTGAGCAGACTGCCCGTGAGCTCGCAAGCCAGCGGCAGGCGGGTGTCCCCGGCGGCATAGGCATAACGGGCGAGCAGGGCGTTCCAGGCGCCGAACATCAGCGGCACGGCGAACCACGCCAGCAGCCCCGGCAGCGGACCATCGACCGCCTGATTCGGCAGCAGCAGCGCCACCAATGCCCCTGCTGCGCCGATCAATCCGGCCACGGCGGGAACGGTCAACAGCGTGGCGCTGCTCAACCCGCTGCGCAGCAAGGCCATGCGCTGTTTACCTTCGGCACCGCTCATCAGCCCCAACAGCACCTGATTCAGGCTCATCAGCGCTATCAGCGGCAGGTTGATCAGCTTGCGGGCCAGGTTGACCCAGGTCACCGCGCCTTCCCCCAGCAATGACGCCACCATCCGCTCCAGCAGCGCCAGGCCCTGACTCGCCAGGTTGCTGCTGAGCAGCGGTCCGATGCGCTGCAACAGCTCACGTCCGGCGCCGGGCGCGCGGTTGACATGCCAGGGGCGCCAGCCTTCGCCGCATAACGAAGGCAGCAGTAGACCGGGCATCAGCAGGCTGCCCAGCAGGCAGGCACAGGCCAGACCCGTCGGCGTTGCGGCGTGGCGCATCACGGCGAGATAAAGGACGGGCGGCAGGTTGAACAGCAGCGAACCCAGCCCCGCCAGGACAAACCGCGAACGCGCCTGCAACGGCACGCAGAGCAGGGCGTGCAGCAGAAAGCCCGGTGCCGACCAGGCCAGCCATTGCAGCGATCCGGCCGCCAGCCCGTAGCCCTCGGTGACCAGTCCAGGGCCGATCAGCCTTACCCAAAACGGCGCGCCCACACTCAACAGCCCACTGATGCCCAACCCGCACAGCAGCACGCGGGGCACCATTGCACTCAGCCAGTCGCGCTGCGCCTGCGCGTCGCGTTGCTGATACAGGGGCAACGCGGCGGCGCTCAGCAACCCTGCCGCCAGGGCCATGCGCAACGCCTCGGGCAGAAACAGCGACACCAAAAACGCATCGCTGCGCTCACCCGCGCCCCAGGCCGCCACCAACAGCCACTCGCGAGCGAATCCGGCCGCCAGCCCGGTCAGGGTGGCGAGGGTCAGCCACAACGTCGAGCCCAACATCGACGCGGCTCAGTGAAACAAAGTGAACAGGCCTTTGCCGCCCACTTTGTAGTTGAGGCCACGGGCGCGTTCCCCTTTGATCTCGGCATTCGGGCCGCTGACGATGGCGTAGGGCGGGATTGGTTTTGACACCACCGAACCGCCGCCCACCACGGCGCCTTCGCCCACGTCCGCGCCGAACGACAACAGCGCCCGGCTGGCGATCCACGCGTAGTCGCGCACATACACCGGCCCGCCCACGGCCCAGAATTCCGGGGCCTTGAGGTCGTGCCCGCCCGCGATGATCAGCACGTGAGAGGCGATGGTGACGTGGTTGCCGATGAACAGCCCGCCCCGGGCGTCCAGTTGGCAATGCCAGCCCACCGTGCTGTCGTCGCCGATTCGCAAGCCATCGACGCCGAGGATTTCCGTGTTGCGCCACACCGTCGAGCCCTTGCCAATCTTGGCCCCGCCCACGCGCAGCCAGAACAGGCGCAGGGTGTGGCTGGGGATCTTGCAGATCAGAATGTTGTACGCCTGCTCCCAGGTGCGCAGCAGGCGGTCGCGCAAGGTGGGCCAGTTGATGCCGTACAACGGAATCAACGCGCCGGGGGTCTCGCGGGTCAGCAGCCGATAGAAGCGCCGCGCCAGCGGATTCTCGATGCGCGACTGAATGTCGAGGTAGCTGATGAAACACAGGGTCTTGTCTTTCATCGGCGTCTCGAAACACACCTCGTTGGCCAGCATCCAGTCATAGGTGCTTTCCAGTTCTCCGACGCTGACCCCCATCTTGCGCGCGTAGTCCGGCAAGGCCTCACGCAGGTTGTGTGAATGCATCATGCGGTGCTTCATGGTCGTTCCCCCGGATCGGATTCGGTGTCGCGCGCGCTTCGTTGCAGGCGCCGAGCTTCATGCAGATTGAGCCCGAGCAGCAGCCAGAACAGCGCGATCAGCACCGTGGTAAAGCTGAAATAGTGGTCGAACACGCCGCTGAACAACGCTGCCATCACCCCCACACGCGTGCCCAGCCACAGCGCGGTGTCGCGATTCAGTGTGACGAGATTGCGCGGCAGTTTCGCCTCGCGCCACCAACTGACCGTGACGCCGACGAACAGCAGCATGCCCGGCAGGCCCAGCTTGTAGATGTAGTTCAACCAAAGGTTGGAAATGCCCCATAGCCGCGTGCCCGGAACGGGCGGGTCGACCTTGAAGCCGATGCCCAGCGGGAAGGCACGTACCGCGTCGGGAAAGTGCGAATACTCCTCAAAACGCACCGCGGTGCTGGCGTCGTCGCTGGTGAACAGCCCGGCGATCCGCTCCTGCAGAGGCGGGTAGAACATGAGCAGCAAGCAGCCGAGAAAAATGCCGGCCATCAACATGCGCCCCACGTACGGCACGCGCCTGCGCGCCATCCAGCACATGACCACCACCAGACTCACCAGTGCCCCTCGCGAGCCCGTGAACAACAAGCCGGCCAAGGCCAGCACCCCTACGGCCAGACCCAGCACACGCATCGCGCCGTCCCGGGTGACGCCGATGCAGAACGCCAGCGGCAGCAGCATGGCCATTGCGCCGCCAGCGATGTTGGGGTGGGTCCATGGTGTGCCCATGCGCGTGGAGAATCCGCTGAGGCCTTCGTTGAGGGTGTCCAGATTGCTGTAGCCCAGGCCGCCGATGATGGCAATGATCGCCGTCGAGTTGCCGTTTTTCAGGTACACCGGGATCGACAGCAGCAACAGCAACAGCGTGCCGAGCAGCAGGGCGAGAGTCATCCGTTCCCGGGATTGCGCGTCATTGAGCAGGCGCGGCACTAGAAACAACGGCGACAGGTTGAACAGCCAGCGCACCCAGTTGATCGGGCCATTGCCCTCGGCATGAACCATCAGTTGCCCGACCACGAAGGGCAATGCGCTGAACAGCATCAGCGCGATCAGCCAGCGCTCGGTGCGCATCAGGCGCAGCGGCGGGCTGTATGGCGCGAACAGGCGATGGGCCACGAGACTCACCCAGATCAGCATCAACAGCGCTTCCGATACCGTGGTGCGAATGCCGATCTGCACGGTGGCATAGGGCAGAAAGGTCGCCAGTACCCCGAACAGCAACAGACCGCGCAGCGGGCGCCGCACGATGGCCAGGACCGCAGCCACACCCACCAGCGCCAGCATGACTTTGAGCGGCGGCAACAGCAGGATCAGCACCCCGAACAGCAGCGCGACGAAGGCGCCAATGGGCAATGCCAGCGGCATCAGCGCAGCTCCTCAAGCCTGTCATTGAAGCGCTGGCGGAAGGCGTCGACCCCGTATTGCTCGGCCCAGCCGCGCAAGGGCGCCGGGTCTTGGCTCTCGGCGGTGGACAGCACGCCCATCAGCCGCACCAGGCCCGCGAGATCAGTAGGGGAAAAGCGCGGGCTGTCGTCGGGCGTCACCTCGTCCAGCGACGAGCCCGTCGCCACCGCGACCGGCGTGCCGACGCGCAAGGCTTCGACCACCGGCAGGCCGAAGCCTTCGCCATACGAGGGCTGCCACAGCCGCTCGGCGCGTTGGTAGACATGATGCAGCTGACCATCGCTGAGGCCGCTGAGGGCGTGCAGTCCGGGCGCCTCGCGTTGGGCGGCGTTGAGGCAGTCGGCACCCCCGACCAGCACCAGGTCCGGCGTTCTCGGGAACTGACGGCGGGCGATCTGCCAGGCCTCGAAGAAAAACGGAATGTTCTTGCGCGGCTCCCGGGTGCCGACACACAGCCAATAACGTTCGGGCAGCGGCGTGTCCGGCGCGACGGGTTCGACCGCAAAGCCTTCGACCACATGGGGCATGACCCGGATTTTGTCGCGAGCGCCGGGGAACAGCCGCACGGTTTCGTCGGCGGTGAACTGCGACGGCACCCAGACCCGGTCGGCGACCTTGACCGAATGGCCGATCGACAGTTGATCGGTCAGGCGATAAACCCTGGCCTTGAGCCTTGAACCGTGATTGTTCTGCATCGTCAGCTGAAACAGGTCGTGCAGTTGCAACACGTAGCGCATACCGGCCGGCTTGGGGCCGATGGGCAAACCCATGTTCAGGTTGGCGACATAGATTTCAATCTCGGCTTCCTTCAGCGCACGCGGCAGAAACTGCGCCTCGAAGCGCAGACGTTCGGGCAGACGATGAATGCCGTTGAGCGGCGTCTCCCACGCGGGGCAGTGGGCGATGCGGCGGATCGGGTGGTCATAAGGGCCAACGCTGAACAACTGCAACTTCACGTCGGGATGAGCGCGAAAGGCGTCTTCCAGCGCAATGTTCTGCCGACCGATGCCGCTGTTGGGAAAGCCCGTTGCAGGGCGGTAATCCAGTCCTACGCGCATGCCTGGGCGTCCTCCTGTTGATGAACCCGCGAATAGATGCCTTCCAGCTGGGCGGCCGACACCGACCAATCGTGGTACTGACGCACATAGGTACGGCCCGCTTCGCCGATGTCCGCCAGCCGGTTGGGCTGTTCGATGGCTTCGGCCAGTGACAGAGCGAGGGCATTGGCGTCGTCGCCGCGCAGGTAATGCGTGCCTTCGATTGCAGTCAGGCCTGAACAGCCTTGCGCCGTAGTGACCACGGTAAGGCCTGCGGCCATGGCCTCCAGCACCTTGAGCTTCGAGCCTCCGCCTTCGCGCAAAGGCGCGAAGAAAATCGCTGCCTCCCGCTGCACCGTGCGCAGATCAGGCACGTAACCCAGCCAGTCGATGCGCGGGTCGGCCCAGCGTTGCGGCCAGTCCGGGGGCAGGGCATAGCCGCCGATCGTCAGGCGCACCAGTGGATCGATGTTCCACACCTTGGGCATGATGTGGTCGAGCGCCCATTGCACGGCATCGACATTGGGGCCGTATTCGTAATTGCCGATGAACAGCAGACGCCGGCTGTAACGGTCCGGGCAGACCTTGGCGTAGTAATCGCAATCCACCCCGTTGACCACCAGATGGGTCGCCCGCGAGGTCATGCGCGACAGGCCTTTGGCATCGGCCTCGGTGACCGCGATCAGCTCGCGGGTCAGGGGGAATACCCGTTTTTCCCACTGCCGATAGCGCCACTGATCAAAGCGCACGAAGGGTTTGGCCCAGGCCGGGAAGTCCAGGTAACTCGCGGCCCCCAGCCCTGATTCAATGTTGTGCTCCACCAGAATGAACGGCTTGCCGGACTGTTTGAGCGGCGCCTCGAACGGCTGGAACGCGTAGCTGTGCTGGATCTGGATCACGTCCCATGGCTCTTGCAGCAGCGTTTCGAATGCCTGTTGCAGTTGCGGCGAAAAGCCGTTGGCACTGGCCAGCATCGGCGGGCGGGCGAAGGCCACGGCGAGCAAGGTACGGACGCTGCGCAATGGCCGCCGTGGCACCACGATCAAACGCTCCAGCCAGGGTTCGAGGGCGGCACGGGTGGCGTCGTCCAGTTCGGTTTTCGATTGCACCAGCAGGGTGATGCGATGCCCACGCGCCGCCAGGTTGCGCAGCAGGTGATATTCCCGTGTCTTGCCGCCGCTGGTGGTGGGCCAGGGCAGATAGGGCAGCGTCCAGAGAATGCGCATGACTAGGGTTTCCAGGACAGGATTTGCAGGGTCGGAGTCAAGGCCATGTCCACGCCTTTGGCGCTGGCCAGCGTGGTCTGGCTGCCGCTGAGCGGGTCGTGCAGCGTCGCGCTTTTGATGCCGGGGAACGTCAGGTGCGCGCTGCTGGCGCTCCAGGCCATGAGCAGGTGGGTGCCGTCCGGCTTGTTCCAGGCAATGGCGTAAAGGTCTTCAGGCACTGAGGTCGCCGGGGGCGGGTCGGCCGGTTGCAGGGTCGGGCCGGTGACATCGAAGAAGTGCTTCATCGCCGTGTAGACGGGTTTGGGCTCGCCGTTCAGGTCGAGCAGGCCATAACCTCTGTCGCGGGGCGTGGCGCGTTCGTCCAGGTCGCTGAGGTTGAACAGGAAGATGCGCTGATAATCGAGGGTGCTCATCAACGCCAGACGACGGAGCGTGTAATCGGCCTGACCCTCCAGGCCGATGATGCGTTGCATCTCCACCGGGCCTTTGTAGCTGGACCAGCCCCACTCGGTGGCCCAGACCTGTTTGACGCCGGCGTCGTGCAGGCTGGCGTTGAGGCGGGTGGCGCGGACCAGAAAATCGCGGTCCGCCACGGAGTCGCCTTCGGGGTATTCGGAGTAGGGGTGGTATGCCGCGACGATGTTTTGCCCTGCCAGGCCCTGATCCACCATTGATTGCAGCATGTAGGCGGTCGAGCCACGCATCTGCCCGTAATAGGCGACACCGGCGGTGACGATGGGGGTGTTCGGCAGTGCGCTGCGAATGGCCGTGGCGGTAGTGGTCAGCAGGTGGTAATACGCCACCGGGTCGGGCTGGGGCAGCCAGACGATGTTCGGCTCGTTCCACACCTGCCAGTGGCTGACCTGCGGGTAGCGTTGGGCCAGGGCGGTCATGCGCTCGGCGAAGATCGTGTCGTCCCGGGGCGGGTATTGATCGGTGTTGCTGGCGCCCTGTGGCGCGCTGCTGTCGAACGCCGCGGACCCCACCAGATAAGCGACGGTGTTGTAGTGATGGGGCTCGGCGGTTCGCATGGCGGCGTCCAGCGCATCGAGATTGTATTGCCCCTGTGCCGGCTCGAGCACCGGCCAGTGTAGCGTCCAGCGAATCCAGCCCAGGCCCAGTTGGTCGAGGCGGCTCATCTGTTTCTGGTAGATGTCCGGGGTGAAGTAGTGAAACTGCACGTTGACCCCCAGAAAATCTTTCCAGACCACCGGGCGTTGCGCTCGCAGGATCGTCTCGGCCTCGGCGGCCGGGCTGATCGCGGTCAGTGCACAGACGCTCACCAGCGTCATCGTCAGTAACGCGTTGCCCTTCATTCAGTGCACCTCGCATGCCGTTTGGAAGACGTGCCGGAACCGCTCGGCGGTCAGGCTCCAGACTCGTTCCCGGCCCAGGGCTTCTGCCCGGTCGGCCCACGCCTGTGCCTGATAGGGATGCTCGCACAGCCTAGACAGCGCCTCGGTCAGTGCCTCAACGTTGCCTTGCGGATAGATTTCGCCATTGCCGTGGGACACCTCTTCGGCGAACGAGCGCGCGTCCGAGGTGATCACGCCGCGCCCACAGGCCGTGGCCCAGGACAACGCGCCGCTGGTGCCGCGCAGCTTGCCCAGCAGCTTCAATTTGCTCGACTCGCGGTACGGCAAGACCATCACGTGATGGGCCTGAATCACGAGGGGAATGTCTTCGGCAGGCAGGTCGAGGTGCCAGCTGATCAAGTCCGTCAGGCCCAGTTCGCGAATGCGCTGGCGCAGTTGCTCCAGATAGCTGCCCGAGGCGCCGAACGCCATTTCCGGCTCGCTGCCCCCGGCCAGCGTCAGCCGCACCCGCGCTCGCAGGGCGGGCTTTTCGACCACCAGCCGGGCCAGGGCCTCCAGCAGATCTTCGATGCCCTTGCCGCGATAGATGAACCCGAAGTAAAGCAGCTTGAGCGGTTGCAGCGGCGGCAGGGGCGTCGGCGCGATGGGCATATTGCCGTGGGGGATGACGGCCATCTGCGCCTGTTGCAACTTCATGCGCGCCATGAGGCTGCGATTGCCGGCGTGGGTCAGGGTGATCAGACGGGTCAGGTGCTGCGCCAGTTGCCGTTCTTCGTGCAGGCACAGCGGGTCCGCCAGCACCGTAGCGACTTCAGGCAGTGGCGAGCGCAGCGACGTCAGCGTCGACAATGGCCACGGTAACCGTTGCCGGCGCCACACCAGACGCTCCGGGTCATGCACGGTGGCGGTCAGCGGCAGCTGCGCGAAGCGCTGGCGCAAGGCGCGCAGGGCGTGAAACTCGGCGAGGCGGCCGCCGCCAATCTCGGCATGCACCAGATCGATGCCGTGCCAGTCGGCTTCGGCCACTCGTTGTCGGGCGGCGTCGGGGTCGTTGCCGACACCGTGCAGCGGCGTTCTGACGCGCACGCCCAGGTCCTCCAGCGCTTGCTTGAGGTGGCCGGCGTAATCGGCGATGCCGTTCTGCTCAGGGGGCAATGGGGCGAGGAGGGCTATCTGCATCTTAGTGGTGGCTCCGATAGCGGCCGATCCAGGTCAGCACTTTTTCCGGGATCTCGAAGCGACGGCGATTGAGGATCACGCCATCGACGTGCTTGAAGGCGGTGGACAAGGTCGCCAGCGCGTTCTGCAATTTCGGCACGGTGGATTTTTCGGCTTCGATCACCAGCACGATCAGGTCGGCGTTGCGCAGGTGCACGAACGCCTCCTGCCGACTGTAGAACGCCGAAGCATCGATCAGCTGGATTTCTCCGGCGGCAGCGGTGCGCCCGTCGCCCACCCGCACGGTATAACCCAGCTCCACCAGCAGGTCGCGCAAATGATCGATGACGAACGTCACCCCTTCGCCCGCATTGGCCGAGGTGATGCCGATGCTCAGGCCCCGCTCGGGCACCTGCTCCAGCGGCAGCACGCTGTACAGGCGGTAAAGGCTGGCGCTAAACGCGCTGCGGGGCGGGCCTTTGGCGGCGCTCAGGTCCTGGAGCGTGGTCCAGACCGGCACGCCGAACTGCGCCTCGATCCCGTCGGCGTCGTGGATGCGTTGGTCCAGCAGGTAGAACAGGTACATCGCCAACAGACCGACGCCGAGGCTGAGCGGAATGGCCACCAGCAACAGCAACAGGCTTTTCGGGAACACCTTGCTCGGGTTGAACGTGGCGTGCTCGATGATCGCGATGTTGCTGATGCGTTTGTTGTCGAGCTCGCGGTCGATGCGGGCTTTTTCCAGGCTGACGGTGTAGAGCGCATAGTTCTTGTCTTCTGCTTCCAGCTCGCTTTGCAGGCGGGCGAACTGCGGTTCGAGGTCCAGCGCCTGTTGCCGGTCCTTTTCCAGTTGTTCGAGTTGCGCGTCCAGCTGTTTGAGCTGGACCAACAGCCGGGTATAGCTGGCTTGCTGATCATTCAGGATGTTCTGCAAGCGCGTGAACAGCGGGTTCGGCGCGATGTTTTCGGTGCGCTGGACCGTGGTGCTGTGGCTCTTCCACAGGGCCTTGAGGTTATTGATTTCGTTGTCCAGCGCGACCACCGGCGGCGCACTTTCCTTGTAGGAACGCAGCAGTTCTTGCCGCTCCACTTCCTTGCCGTTGATGCGGCTCTCCAGGTCCTGGCGGGTCGGGTTCAGCGCCAGCTCCTTGCCGGAACTGATGAGCCGGGTCTGCTTGTTGATCTGCTCTTGAATCTTGTCGATCCCGGCCTTGGTCGCGGCGATGGACCGCAGCGTGTTGTTGCGCTCGGTGCGCAGGTCGTTCAGCCCTTGAGCGACATCGGCCAGGCGCTGGGCAATGCTGACGGCGCCCAGTTGGTTGAGCAACGTTTGGATCTGATGCTTGTGGTTGAGGATATTGGCCTGCGTGTCTTTCACTTCCTGCTCATAAAACGCATACAAACTCACGCGGCCCAGGGTGCGGGTGCGTTCTTCCTCAAAACGCTCCACCCAACTCTTGAGAATCGCCTGGGCGACTTCGGGGTCGTTCCAGGTCAGTGTCAGCTCCATGACCGAGGACCCCGGGTCGTGGCTGGCCTTGAAGCTTTTCTCCAGCTCCTCGGTGAGGCGATCTTCAGGCGAGCGCTCCGCCACCAGGCCGATGAATTCCAATGTCTGTCGGGCGGCATTGACCAGCCAGGCAAAGGCGATGTTGGGCGCGTTCTTCAGCGTGGCCCATACCCCGGTTTCTCGCGGGACGCTGGCCATTTTTTCCATGTACTCCCGCGCCACCTGACGGATGATCGGCCGTCCGCTGAGCATGCGTTCTTCATCCAGCAACGGGTCGCGCAGGCCGCTGGGCGCAGCGATGGATTGGCGGTCGGCGAGCTCGATCGGAACGGTGCTGGTGTCGCGTCCGGGCTTGACCAGCAGCAGCGACGTCGACTCGTAGCGGCTCGGCAGCAGAAATGCCCCCAGCACGATAATGGCGAGCGTTACGATGACAGTGATCTGGACTTCACGGCGAAAAATGAAAAACAGGCGAAGCAAATCGCGGAATGAGCGGATCGTGATCATGTCGGGGTCCCTTCCGGTTAATTGCTGTCGCGCAAGTTGTAATTCACGCCGAAGCCCAACGATTTCGAGAAGGGGATCAACTGGTTGAAGTACATGTTCACGCCATCGATCCTGTTGCCGACCGCGGATTTGGGAACGAACACGACATCGCCGCGCTGCAACAGCACCGGCGCGCTCGGGCCTCCTCCGCCCGCGTAGAGCAACTTGCTGTAATCGAAAAAGTAGGTCTTGTAGAGGCCGTCGTCGCCCTGACGCAGCAGCGCCACTTTGGTCGCGTCGGCATCGGGATTGATCCCGCCAGCCCCCACCAGCGCCTGCTCCAGGTTGGTCACCACGGGCACCGGCAGGTTGGACGGATTGCGCACCGCGCCGCCGACGAACACGACGTTGCTGGGCGCCTGACTGATGTTGATGGTCAATGCCGTTTCCCGATAGATCGGCGCCAGCTTGGCCTCCAGCACCGCGATCAGTTGCGGCACGGTGAGGCCCGCCGCTTTGACCGAACCGATGTAAGGGTAAGAAAAGGTGCCGTCGTTGAGTACCGGGAACAGGGTCAGTTCGTAGATCGAGTTGGCGGTGAACGCCGAAATCGAAGGCGCTTCCCCTGTATTGCGCACGATGCGCAGGGTGTCGCCCGCGTGAATGCGCTCCGGAGGCAACGGCTTGCCTGCGAGGGCTCGACCAGCGTCTTCGGCCGCCTTTATCTCAGGGGATTCAGGCAAGCCGACCCGTGCCGGCGTGTTGCACGCGCACAGCAGCAGAACGCTGGCGAGCAACAGCGTGTTTTTCATTGGTCCAAAACTCCTGTCATACATGAATACGGCTCCCTTGCGGGTAAAACAATCATGTCGGCGATACTGCCAAGTCCAATGTCATGGGGTGCTGCGGTGTCGTGTCGGGTTTAGCCTCGCGGGGTAATGGCCGCGACAGGCGCGGCCAGGATCGGGTGTCCTGTCAGGTCAGACTTTCGGCGCGTCCGGCACGCGGCCATAGATGTCAGTGAAGCGCACGATGTCGTCTTCGCCGAGGTATTCGCCGCTCTGCACCTCGATCATCACCAGGTCAATGACCCCCGGATTGACCAGGCGATGGGTGTGACCCGGTTGGATGAACGTCGATTCGTTGGTGTCGAGCATGAATTCGCGGTCGTTGTTGGTGACCCGCGCCATGCCGCTGACCACGATCCAGTGCTCGCTGCGGTGGTGGTGCATCTGCAGCGACAGCGAACCCTGCGGCTTGACCACAATGCGTTTGATCTTGAAGCGCTTGCCTTCCTCCAGCACCGTGTACGTGCCCCAGGGGCGGGTCACGGTGTTGTGCAGCAGGTACGCCGGATGGCCCTGACGCTTGAGTTCCTGAGCAATCAGCTTGACTTCCTGGGTACGCTCGGCGTCGGCGATCAGCAGCGCATCCGGGGTGTCGATGATGATCAGGTTGTCCAGGCCCACGGCGCCGACCAGGCGCTTCTTCGAGTCGATGTAACAATTGGTCACGTCGTGCAGCACCACCTGCCCGTTGTACTGGTTGCCGTTGACGTCAGCGGGCACCAGTTCACGAATCGCCTGCCAGGAGCCGATGTCGCTCCAGCCCAGTTCACAGGGGACCACCGCGACTTTCTGCGAGCGCTCCATCAAGGCGTAGTCGATGGAAATGTCCGGCACCTGGGCGAAGGTGGCGGCGTCCAGTTCCATTTGCAGCTCGTTGCTGCCTTCCTTGCTTTTGCACTGCGTCAGGCAATGTCGCACCGCTGCCAGCACATCCGGGGCATGGGTTTCCAGTTCCCGCAGCAGCACATCGACGCGCAGGCAGAACATCCCGGCGTTCCACAAATGCAGGCCGCCCGTGAGGTATTCCTGAGCGGTCCCGGCGTCTGGTTTCTCGACGAAGCGGGCAACCTGGTAGCCCCTGTCGCTCAAGGCCTGGCCTTTTTCGATGTAGCCAAAGCCGGTCTCCGCACGGGTCGGGATCAGGCCAAAGGTCACTAGCCAGCCTTCGTCTGCCAGCCTTTGCGCGTCGTTGACCGCCGTGGTGAACGCGTTGATGTCGGTGATCAGTTGGTCCGCGGGCAGAATCAGCAACTGGGCGTCATCGCCGTGCAATTCCTGTACATGCAGCGCCGCCGCAGCGATGGCAGGGGCGGTATTGCGACCGAAGGGTTCCAACAGAAAATCCAGGTGCAGCTTGTGGTCGTTCAGCAGGCGGTAATCATCGACGGTGCGGAAGTAGACTTCGCGGTTGGTCACCGTCAGCACGCTTTGCACACCCGGCAGGTTGCTGGCGCGGTTGAAGGTTTTTTGCAGCAGGCTTTCGCCATCGGGTAACCGCATGAACGGTTTGGGCATCGCCTCACGGGAGACTGGCCACAAACGGGTGCCGGCACCGCCGGCGATAATGCAAGGAATCAGGGTGCCCATCAGTAAGCCTCACGAGAGAAAAGCACTGCCGGAACAGTGCGCAGAAGGATGTATAAATCGAACCAGACGGACCAGTTTTCGATGTATTCGAGATCGAATTCGACGCGCTTTTCGATCTTCTCAACAGTGTCTGTCTCACCACGAAAACCGTTGATCTGCGCCAGTCCGGTAATGCCCGGCTTGACTCGATGACGCGAGGTGTACTCCTTGACAGCTTGCTCGAACAAAATGCCCGCGGCCTTGGTGGCCGTGGCATGTGGGCGCGGCCCCACCATTGACATACTGCCCGCGAACACGTTGAACAGTTGCGGCAACTCATCCAGGCTGGTCTTGCGGATGAAACGTCCGACCCGGGTCACCCTGGCGTCGCCCTTGACGGTCTGTTGCTCGGCGGTCGCGTCGGCCTGATGGGTGTACATCGAGCGGAACTTGCACACGGTGATCAGCCGATTGTTGTAGCCATAGCGCTTTTGCCAGAACAGCACCGGTCCCCGGGAATCCAGCTTGATCGCGAGGGCGATGGCGGCCATGACCGGCGACAGCAGCAGAATCGCCACACTCGACAGCACCATGTCTTCGATGCGCTTGAACAGCGGCGACCAGCCCCGCAGCGGCACGTCGGAGGCGTTGAACATCGGCAGGCTGGCGACTTCGGTGATGCGGTTGTGGGCGTGGCGGAAGGCAACCATGTCAGGCACCAGCAACACGTTCACCGGCAGCCGGCGCAGTTCGCGAATGATGTAGTCCATGCGATTTTCGGCGGACCAGGGCAGGGCGACCAACACCTGGGTGACCTTCTCCTCACGGATCAGGGTCTCCAGATCGCGGGTGTTGCCCAGCAGCGGCAGGTTGGCCATGGTTTTGGGAAGGCGACCGATGCGGTCATCGATGAACCCCAATACACCCGAACGGATGTCCTGGTTCTGCAGCATATACTCGGCCAGACGTTGACCGTTCTCGGTGGCGCCGAGAATCACCGCGCTTTGCAAGAAGAACCCCCGGGCCATCAAACGCTTGTAGATGACCAACAGCAGCAGACGCTCGGCGCAGAACATCGCCAGGCTGGCGATGAACCAGACCATCAGCTGCTCTTGTGTGATGTAGACGAACAGGTCCAGCGCCTTGTGCATGAACAACAGCACGCAGAACGCCGAGGACCAGACGAAAAAGATCATCTTGAAGCGTGAACGATTGCTGAAGATCACCTCGGAATACACCCCGAGGGCCTGGAACATCAGCACACAGACGACCCCGAAAAACACCTGCACCATCAGGTAGCTTTCCGGTGGGGTGGGGGTGTCGGCCTTCCAGAGGGCAAATATCAGGATGCCGGGTAGAACCGATGTGACCCCGTGTACCAACCTGACGGCGAACAGGAAATACTCGATCAGGCTCGTGCGTGTTAGCAGAAGGCTGTCGACCGGTTGCAGTCGCATATGACGTCCTCACATCTTCGATCCGTGAATCCATGACTGGCTTACCTGCCCGGCGTCACTCCGAAAGTCAAGATAATGACTTTTTTACCGAGTATTTCAAAATAAGCCAATATTTTGTCGATTAAGCGCTCTCTTGACCCGTATTTCAATCCCGCCGCTGAGAAAAAATCCCATTGATTCCCAAAATGGCGTAGGACTACTCCCAAATACAGATCGGCAAATCCCTCAAACGAGTGCCTGAGCAGAGTAAAGCCTATGAAACATGCTGTGTCATGGCGGAACTCCTTGCAGATCTCTCAAAATCCTGCGTTTTGCGCACATCGTTGAAGATGCAGTTGGCCATCGGATCCAAGAATCGCGGGGCTTTGGCGCGTTTTCAGGTGAAGCAAAATTTTTTTTTCCGGAGGGCTTTTTCCGAGGGGGCTGAGGTCAACATCTCACGCAATGAATGCACGCACAGAGGGAAGGTTATGACCGAGCGCAGGGCAGTATTGATTCTTCATGGCAAACAAGCGCTCAACGACGATGTTCGCCAGGCGGTGCAGCGCAAGCGCCAGCATGGCTGGGAACTGGACGTGCGCCTGACCTGGGAGGGCGGCGATGCCCAGCGTCTGGTGACGGAAGCACTGGACGCCGGGCACCGGGAAATCATCGCGGGCGGCGGGGACGGCACGCTGCGAGACGTTGCCGAGGCGTTGGCGCTGGCCCACAGCGACGCCCGCCTGACCATTCTGCCGCTGGGCACCGCCAACGATTTCGCCCGCTCGGCAGGTGTGCCGTTGGAAATCGAACGGGCGCTCGACCTCCTGGACGTACCCGCCCGTCTGGTGGACATGGGATCGGTGGATGGCCAACTGTTCCTCAACATGGCCACCGGCGGCTTCGGCAGTCAGGTGACGGCCAATACCTCGGAAGACCTGAAGAAAGTGCTGGGCGGCGCGGCGTACCTGTTTACCGGGTTATCGCGCTTCAGCGAGTTGAAGGCTGCTCATGGTGAGCTGATCGGACCGGATTTCCACTGGCGTGGCGATTTGCTCGCGCTCGGCATCGGCAACGGTCGCCAGGCCGGTGGCGGTCATCCGCTGTGCCCCAACGCCCTGGCCGACGATGGGCTGCTGGATGTCAGCATCCTCCCGGCGCCCCAGGAAGTGGTCGGCACTCTCAAGAGCTTGCTGGAAGGCGGACTTGGCATCGACAACCTGTTCGTCCGCGCGCGGCTGCCGTGGGTTGAGTTGAAATCGGCCGAAGGCCTGGACATTAACCTTGATGGCGAACCGTTACGCGGCGAAAACCTGCGATTCGAGGCCCGGCCTAGCGCGCTGCACATTCACCTGCCCGCGCATTCACCATTGCTGAGCGGGGCAAAACGAATCGAGTAAGGCCCCCCAGCGACTGAGAACCCAGTGGGCGTGGTGTGCTTTGCCAATGCGGCAGATCAGCTACCCAGAATGTGGCTGAAACCCCATCATCGGTAAGGACGCTCACTGCCCCACATGATAGGCGCCGCCGGGGGCGCCTAATCGTCCAGGCTGATGATCCGCTCCCTCACACAGAACAGCACCAGGCCTGCCACGTCGTAGATTTGCAGCCGCTTCATGATCTGCGCGCGGTGGGTTTCGACGGTTTTCACGCTGAGGTTCAAGCCGTTGGCGATTTCCCGGGTCGACTTCCCGCGCACGATGAGGCGCAGGATTTCCAGCTGCCGGGCGGTGAGGTTGTGATTTTCCACCGGCTCTACCTTGCTCGAATGCGCGCTGTTCAAGGCTCGGTTGATGACGGTATGGGCAATCGCCGGGCTCAAGTAACGCTCGTCATTGCGCAGCGCGTGCAGTGCCTGCTCGATTTCTGTCGCCGTGGCGTCCTTGAGCAGGTAGCCATGTGCCCCGCCTTCGAGGGCACGCATGATCATCTGTGGATCGGTATGCATCGACAGAATCAGCACTTTGCTCTGAGGCCGGGCGCGGTGCAGCCGTTCGAGGGCATCCAGGCCGTTGCTGTCTTTCATGGAAATATCCAGCAGGATGATGTCGGGCATGAGCTCAAGGGTCATTTCCAGCAGTTGCTCGCCACTGGCGGCTTCGCCCACGACCTGATAACCGGGAATGTCGGACACCAGCGCGCGGACCCCGGCGCGGATCAGAGCATGGTCATCGACCAGAAGAAGAGTGCAGATCATGAATGCTTACTTATCTCAGCGCGTTCACGGGCCCGGGGTGCCCAGGGAAACAGGGCTTGAATGTCGGTGCCTTGGCCGGGCTCGCTTTTCACGTTAAGGTGACCGCCGAGCAAGGTCGCTCGCTCGACCATGCCGGCCATACCTCGTTGACCCTCTTCACCCGGGTTGGGTGAGGGCGAAAATCCTTGGCCGTCGTCGGAAATGGTCAGACAGAGGCCCTCAGGATTGCGTTTGATCCTGACCAGCAGGTTTCGGGCCTGGGCGTGACGCAGCATATTGGTGACCGCTTCCTGGGTGATGCGAAACGCCGCCACCGCCATTTCTTCGGGAATACCCGCCAGACGTTGATGGCATTCGAGGCTCCAGAGAATTGGCGTGTCGGCCAGTGTGCGCAGCAAATGCGCGCGCAAGCTGGCCTCCAGGCCCAGACTCGCCAGCTGCCGGGGATTGAGGATCGCCGACACGTCACGCACTTTCGCCAGGGTCTCATCCAGGGTGTTGTTGAGCATCGCGCAGTGTGGGTGCAGTGCTTCAGGTGCCCGACGTTGCAACCAGTCGCTCTGCAACTTCGCGGCCGTCAACATCTGACCGATATCGTCATGCAGTTCGCGACTCAAGCGATGACGTTCGGTTTCCTGGACCTGCAGCATATGGTCGGCTAATTCCTGGGGCTGGAATTGAATCGTCTCGTTCGGGCGGCTGATCGCATACCCAAAACTCAGACAAGCCACGACGTTGAGCAACGCCCACGGCAGTTGGCCGTCGATCAGCCATATAAGGGTATTCAAGGCGGTCGTCACCAGACCGACCATGGCCACCCATCCATATACCTTGTTCGGGCCCATCGGCCATAACTTGAAAGTCTTGTCGCTGCCATGCATAGCGGGTGAAGCCATCAGGTAATGAGTGCGGACACCTGATCAAACATTATCAGGTCACGTGTAAGAGGGCCGGGGCGAGGACGCGCCAGTCCACTTTCTATGTGCATACGGAAACCAGTGTTCGACTTTCAATCTGAATAATGCGACTGAAGCGTTCATTCGCGGGCGCCGATCTTACATTAATTGCCAGCTTTATTAAGCATATACTCCAAATAAGACGACGCCGGTAATTGTCTGATTAGTCAGGATTTATTACTGGGGCAACAGTGCTGAATAACCCGGTCGAATCGATAGGCTGACGGTGTGTGCCTGGCGGTGACTTCATATCCGCCTATCACCCAGTGCTGATGCAACGGCTTGCTCGCGGCGGGCTTTTCACCATGGGGGCACATTCGTCGCGGGCAAGCGTCTCGCCTCGCGCAGAGATGAGGCTACCTGCGCCAGGGGCAGTCGGATTACAGCGCGTTGGAATGATCGACCCGATCCACGCTGCCGGCCTCTGCGGAACCGACCGTCAGCGGCGCGGGCCATTCCATCGGCGCTGAGGGGCCGCGTTCGAATTGGCCAATGCCGCAGCAGCAGCCGAATTGCTCCAGCAACTCCTGTTGTTCAGCTTCATCCAGCAACAGCAGGCCGGTGAGCGGGTCGACCAGCTCAACCTGCCAGGACAACAAGGCCAGGCATTGGCGCAAGGACAGCAATGATTTGGGCGGCAAGCGTCCGGCAGCCCCGGCGAAATACAACAGATAGCGTAACCGGCGGGCGAAGCCGGCGACGCCTGAAACCCCCGCCGCGTCAGCTTTGCCTGCGATCTGTTGCAGAGTGACGAGCAGGCATTCGACGGCATCCTTATCGTCGCTGATCAGTTCCAGATGACTGAGGCATTCGTCTGCGCGGTTCAGAAGGACTGGGGTGTCGCAGAGGAAATCGCCGTGCAGGTGCTGCCATTCATTGCCGTTCAGCATGTGAAATCTCCACTCTTCATGGATAGCGATCCAGATTCGCGCGAAGCGAGTGGCGCAAAGTTAATGTTGAAGGCAATGAGAAGTCTGTAGGGCGTTTCTGAATGTTTTGATTTATGTGCAGCCGATGAGACGTGATCGTGCGCCAGCATCCCGGCAGCGCTCAGAACAGAGACGTCCATGAGCGCCGAATTGACGAAGGGATTTAACAACGCTTCGAGCGCAACCACCTGACCGACTCCATTCAATGAGAATGGCGTCACAATAATGGCAATTAGATACCGCGAACATCAGGTTTGCCCTGATAGCGGATAAGGAATACCCCTAGGGGGTGGGATGCGGTTGCACTTACTTTTGGCATAACGCCATTATCGACAGGCAGTCGAACGCGGAGAATACCCAAGAGTAAAGCATGATGTTAATGTGATATCAATTAACTCGGCAGCCGTTTTCATGAAGATTAAGGTCTGGCCTGATACTGCCGATAAAAGGTAGGCGGACTTATTTGAACCCTGCTCCAGGAGCAACTGATGGCTGGCATTCTCGACACGGTAGACCAACGTACACAGCTGGTGGGTGAGAACCGCCTGGAAATTCTCATGTTCCGCCTGGCCGGCCGACAATTGTTCGCGATTAACGTGTTCAAGGTGCAGGAAGTGCTGCAGCTGCCCAAGCTGACCCTGATGCCTCAGCGTCACCCCTTCGTTTGCGGCGTGGTCAACCTTCGCGGGCAGACGCTGCCGGTGATTGATCTGTCTCAAGCGATCGGCATGCGTCCGCTGGTGCCGGGGCCTTCGAGCACCATTATCGTCACGGAATACAACCGCTCCGTTCAGGCGTTCCTGGTCGGCGGCGTGGACCGCATCGTCAACATGAATTGGGAAGCGATCTTGCCGCCGCCAGGCAGCGCGGGGCGTCAGCATTACCTGACCGCGATCAGTAAGGTCGACGACCAATTGGTTGAAATCATCGATGTCGAGAAGGTCCTCGCGGAAATCGTGCCTTACAACGCCAAGGTCTCCCGCGACAAGCTCGAAGACCCGGTGCTTGCCCGGGCGCGCGGCCGGGAAGTCTTGCTGGTGGACGACTCCAACGTTGCGCTGTCGCAACTGCGCGACACCCTTGGCCAACTTGGCGTGAAAATGCATGTCGCCAGTGACGGGCTCAAGGCCCTGAACCTGCTGAAAAGCTGGGCGGACAGCGGTGAGGTCATGACCGACAAGCTGCTGATGGTGTTCACCGACGCAGAAATGCCGGAAATGGACGGCTATCGGCTGACCACTGAAATCCGCAACGACCCGCGCCTGCGCGGTTTGTACGTGGTGCTGCACACGTCGCTATCGGGCAGTTTCAATGAATCGATGGTGAAGAAGGTCGGCTGTGACAACTTCCTGTCCAAATTCCAGCCGGACAAACTGGTGGACGTCGTGCGCGAGCGCCTGATGCTCGACAACTGACAGCCCGCAGCCGTTTCTTCAGCCCCTCGCTGTATGGAGGGGCTTTTTTGTATCTGTAGGGTTCGCGCGGGCGATGGCTCGTATACAGTGAGGCCTTTCCGCCCAGTCATAAGGACGCGTCCATGCTGCACCTCAGCGCGCTGTATCGGTATCCCCTCAAATCCTGCCAGGCCGAGCCGCTGCAACAGGCCGGTTTCGATGAATTGGGGTTGATCGGCGACCGACGCTGGATGCTCGTGGACGAGGCCAATGGCCGTTTCTTCACGCAGCGCGCGTTGCCTCATATGTCGCAGCTTTCAGTGCTGTGGAACGCCGAGGGCGGTGTGACCCTTTCGGCCCCTGGCGTTGCGCCGCTGAAGGTGCCATTGCCCGAAAACGTCGAAGCCAACCTGCGCGGGGTGACGGTCTGGCGCGACACCTTGCGAGTGCCTGACGCCGGTGATGAAGCGGCACGCTGGGTGAGTGATTTCATCGGCAAGCCGACGCGCATGGTCCACGTTCCCAAAGAGCGCGCCCGCTGGCTGCCCTCGGGTTACGGCACCGTCAACGACCGGGTCGCTTTCGCCGACGGTTTCCCGCTGTTGCTGATCGGCCAAGGGTCACTGGACGATCTCTCGAATCGAATCGGCCGTGAGCAAGAGATGCTCCGGTTTCGCCCCAATCTGGTGGTGGAGGGCGCCGAGGCCTTCGCCGAAGACGGCTGGAAGCGCATCCGCATCGGCGACATGACGTTCCAACTGCTCACCGCCTGTTCCCGTTGCATCCTCACTACCATTGACCCGGCTACCGGCGAACGCAACGAAGACCGCGAACCTTTGAGCACGCTCAAAACCTATCGGGAGAAGGAAGGGCTGGTGTTGTTCGGGCAGAACATGGTCAGCGAAGGGCCGGGTGTCGTTGAGGTGGGGATGGAGGTTGAAATTCTCGAGTGAAGGGGACGCGGTCCCAGGGTCTGGGCCTACGCCGTAGTGAACTGCTCCAGGGGTTGGATGGAGGTCCAACTTCCTGGGGCAGTTGATTAAGGTGGAAGCCGGCTTACTGGCGAAAGCGCGGCTTACACCGTTTTTCGCAGCGGATCATTGACCCTTGTTTTCTGATCCGCGGCGCCTGCCCGCAACTTACAAATCATCGAAAAACCGCTCATGCCAGTCCACCAATGGCTGGGGTGCATTGAGTTTCTGGCCGTAGATCACCGCGTACGACAGCACGTTCTGCACGTATTGACGGGTTTCGTCGAAGGGAATGCTCTCGACCCATACGTCGAATGCCAGGTGGTTCGCGCCTCTGAGCCACTGCCGCACTCGCCCCGGGCCTGCGTTGTACGCCGCCGACGCCAGCACCCGGTTGCCATTGAACTGGCCATGGATCTGACTGAGATAGGCTGCACCCAGCTGAATGTTGGTGTCAGGGTCCAGCACCTGGGCGGGAGATGCCAGCGGTATGCTGAACTTGCGCGCCGTCTCTTTCGCAGTGGCCGGCATAAGCTGCATCAGGCCGCTGGCGCCCACGCCTGATCGGGCGTCGTCCATGAACGCGCTTTCCTGACGGGTGATGGCGAACACCCAACTGGCGTGCAGGCCACGCACTTGCGCCTCACGCACCAGCGTGTCGCGGTGCGCCATGGGAAAACGAATGTCCAGGTCGTCCCAGTATTGCGCCTGGCTGATGGTGCGAATTGCCGGGAAATACCAGCCCATGTCATAAGCCAGCTTCGCCTGAGCGACCATTTCGTCACGGCTGAAATGACGAGTGACGTGGTACCACTCGCGACGCCCGTTGACGACTTCACCCCGGCCATAGAACTCCATCGCACGACGCACGCCCGGCGTGTTGCGCACTTTATTGAGCGTCGCCTGAGTCAGCGGCAGCGGTCTGTTGTTGAGCATGTACGGCGTCTGCGTGCGGTCCGCAGCAAGGAAACCGTAGAAATCCCGCTCCTTCGACACAACCTTGTACAGCGCCGGCAACATCGGGCTGTTGGGCTGCGACAGCTCCAGCGAGCGGGCCTGCCAGTAACGCCAGCGATTGGTGCTCGCCAAATCCTGAGGCAGGCGGCGGGTCAGTTCATAGGCGTCGTTCCAGCGACCGAGACGCAGCAGCAGGCGCAGGCGCCATTCGGTGACGGTGTCGTCGCGCAGGTCCGGGTCGTACTTGGTCATCAGCGGAAGGGCGCGATCGTCGTAACTGCGTGCGAGGGTCAGGCCGATTTCCTTGGCGATCTGCACCTGTTCTTCGTGGGAGAAATGCAACACGGGCGCGTAACTGTCCAGCAGTTCCATCGCCCGCTGCGGATCCTGCTTGGCCAGGCGACGCAAGCCAAGGCCAACCACATCGGACATGGCTTCATCGGCCGGCATGAACTGGCTCTGGTTGTTGACCATTTCGGGCTTCTGCGCCACGGCGATCAGCAACCGGCCCTGGGGGGCGAGGGTGGTCATGCTGTTGACCAACTGATTCGCCAGCGCGTAGTTGCGCACCTGGGCCGCCAGTTTGGCCCGTTGCCAACGCTTCTGTTCGGTCAACTGACCTTCAACGGCCCATTGCGTGAAGAAAGCGTCGCAGGCGGTGGGCAGGGTCTTGCCGGTCATCCACAGCTTTTCGGCGTTGGCGTAGCCTTCGGAGCGCAGGTTGTGGCTGAGCTGGTAGGAGCCGTAAAGGCAATCCAGTTCGGTGAAATTGAGTTTCGGGTCGTAATACTTGACGAACGGTTGCCAGTCGCCCCTCGAAGCGAGCAGGCGCAGCCAGCGCAGTTTCATGAAGTTGGCTTGGGGCAGGTCGCCATGCTCGGCCAGAAACCGCTCGACCTCGTCGTTGCTCGCGCTGTTCAGGCGGGCGGTGAGTTCGTCGTAGGCAAGGTAGGGCTCGAGCGGGTAATCTGCGAGCGCCGAACCATACATCCGGTACGGCGCGGCGTCGCCTTTGGCCAGCGCGCGTTTGGCTTGATCGTAGTATTGGCGTTGAGTGGTGATATCGACCGCTTGGACGGACTGGGCGGCGGTGGCCGACAGAAGCAGGCAGGACAAAAGGCTGAACAAACGACTGCGCATGAGACTTCCGTGCAGATGAACCGTGAAAAGTGCCGCTAGCTTAGCCTGTTGCCCGCGTCGGTTGAAGCACGAAGGTGATGGGGGTGGGGGATGGAAACAAATGGTTGCAGTTAAGGTCGGGATTCGGTGATGTTGAAGTGAGATCGGATGAGGTTGGCTTGGGATTCTCACCCTGTTGCCCTGCCGGGCGCTATTCGCCAGCAAGCCCGCTCCCACCTTTCTTGCAACGTGCCACGGTCTGCAAGACCGCGTTGGTAGCCTTGGTGCCCGGCAAGACTTTTGCGCTGCTTTTGAAAGGGCTGACATCTCGGTCCATCAGAATGCGGCACGTTGCAGCAGAGGTGGGAGCCGGCGTGCTGGCGAATAGGCCCGGCAGGGCAACAGGGTGAGAATCCAAAGCCAACATCCAAACGATTTACAGCCAACCCACCGGCTATCTCAGGTAGAATGCGCCCCCGGTTTTTGGAGAAGCTCATGACCCTGCTCAAATTCAGCGATGTGTCCCTTGCGTTCGGCGCCATGCCGTTGTTGGACAAGGTGTCCTGGCAGATCGCCCGTGGAGAGCGGGTCTGCATCATCGGTCGCAACGGCACTGGCAAATCCAGCATGCTCAAGCTGGTCAAAGGCGCGCAGCTGCCCGACGACGGCAGCGTCTGGCGGGCCCCGGGCCTGAAGATCGGCGAACTCCCTCAGGAACTCCCCGTGGCCGATGGCCGCACCGTATTCGACGTCGTGGCAGAAGGCCTCGACGGCGTGGGCGCCTTGCTCGCCGAATACCATCACCTCAGCCAGAACATCGTCACCGCTGAAGACCTCGACAAACTGATGCACGTGCAGTCGGACCTTGAAGCTCGAGATGGCTGGCGCCTGCAACAACTGGTCGACAGCACCCTCAGCCGCTTGCAACTGCCCGCTGACAAGACCCTCGCCGAGCTGTCCGGCGGCTGGCGTCGTCGCGTGCTGCTGGCGCAGGCACTGGTGTCCGAGCCCGATCTGCTGCTGCTCGATGAACCGACCAACCATCTGGACATCGGTGCGATTGCCTGGCTCGAAGAAGCGCTGAAGGAATTCCAGGGCGCTGTGCTGTTCATCACGCACGACCGTTCTTTCTTGCAGAACCTCGCCACCCGCATCCTCGAGCTGGACCGCGGCGGCTTGATCGACTGGAACGGCGACTACGCCAGTTTCCTCGTGCACAAGGAGGCCGTGCTGGCTGCCGAAGAGACCGCCAACGCGCTCTTCGACAAACGCCTGGCTCAGGAAGAAGTGTGGATTCGTCAAGGCATCAAGGCCCGTCGTACCCGTAATGAAGGCCGTGTGCGTGCGCTGAAAGCCTTGCGCGTCGAACGCAGCGAGCGTCGTGAGCGCACCGGCAAGGCCAACATTCAGCTGGACACCGCCGAAAAATCCGGCAAACAGGTCATGGTGCTGGACAACGTCAGCTTCGCTCACCCGGGCGGCCCGATGCTGATCAAGGATTTCTCCATGGTTCTGCAGCGCGAAGACCGCATTGGCCTGCTGGGCGCCAACGGTACCGGCAAAACCACGCTGCTCAAGCTGATGCTCGACAATCTCCAGCCCACCAGTGGTTCGGTGGACGTGGGGACGAACCTGGAAGTCGCCTACTTCGACCAGCTGCGTCACCAGCTCGACCTGGAGAAGACCGTGGTCGACAACGTCGCCGAAGGTCGTGACTTCATCGACATCGACGGGCAGAGCCGTCACGTCCTCAGCTACCTGGGCGATTTCCTGTTCAGCCCGCAGCGTGCGCGCACGCCGGTCAAGGCCTTGTCCGGTGGCGAGCGCGCGCGTTTGCTGTTGGCCAAGCTGTTCAGCAAGCCCGCCAACCTGCTGGTGCTCGACGAACCGACCAACGACCTGGACGTCGAGACCCTGGAATTGCTGGAAGAGGTGCTGCTGACCTTCAAGGGCACGGTACTGATGGTCAGCCACGACCGGGCATTCCTCGACAACGTGGTCACCAGCACGCTGGTCTTCGAAGGCGAGGGCAAAGTGCGCGAGTTCGTCGGCGGCTATCAAGACTGGCTGCGTCAGGGCGGTTCGCCGCGTCTGTTGGGCGTGACCGAAAGCAAATCCGGCAAGGCCGATCTGAATTCCGCCATCGTCGAGCCGGTTGCCGTCCCGGCCCCTGTGCAAGAAGCAGCGCCACCGGTAAAGAAAAAGCTCAGCTACAAACTGCAACGCGAGCTCGAAGCGTTGCCGGGCGAGATCGACGCCAAAGAGCAGCAGATCGCTGCCGTCGAAGCCGAGATTGCCGATTCGGGCTTCTACCAGCGTCCTGCCGCCGAAACGACCAAAGTGCTGGCGTCCCTTGAGCAACTGAACAAGGAGCTGGATGGGTTGGTCGAGCGCTGGGCAGAGCTGGACGAGTAAGCGCCGAGCTGGAGGAGTGATCCTTTGGCCATCGGCAGCCACAAAAAAGCCCGACCCCTCGAGGGCCGGGCTTTTGTTTGCGTCGCCGGATTATTCGGCGCGTTTGGCCAGGCGGACTGCCAGCACGTCGCACGGCGCACCGTGTAGCACGTCATTGGCGGTGGACCCCAGCAACAGCGACAGACCGTGACGGCCATGGCTGCCGACCACGATCAGGTCTACGTGATGTTCCTTGGCCAACTGGTGAATTTCCTGGCGCGGCTGGCCATAGGTCAAATGGGCATCGCCCGTCTTCACATCCGGGTATTTCAGTTTCAGTGCCTCGAGTTTTTCCTTGGCCTGATCGAATTGTTGTTGTTGAAGTTGAGACAGGTCCATCGGCACGTCGCCACCGAAGGCCATGGCCATGGGCTCGACGATGTGCACCAGAGAAAGCTTGGCGCCTTGATTGGCAAGCGTCAGTCCAATGGCTTTCTTGATAACGGGGTCGCACTCTTCAGTGAGGTCCACGGCTACCAGAATATGTAAATAGGACATGGGATGTTCCTTCTGAGGTCTGCGATGGTGTTGATTATGGTTCTTTTCACGCGCCTCAAGGCACGCCTGTTTTTTTATTCGCCGCTACCGACGACGGGGGCATAGATATGACGGTGTGGATAGTGCTGTCAATCATTGCTGTCGTTTTGAGCCCGCTGGTATGGCTTCGACCGTCCCGTTCCCAGAGCGGCCGCATGGCGATGCGCATGGAAGCGCGGCGCATGGGGATGGCGATGCAATTGATTCCCCAGGAATGGCCCCATTGGCTCCTGGTGGAACCTCCAAGTCCCTGCGCGCAATACCACCGTCCCCGCGTGTCGCGTCAGCCGGACACCTGGACCTATTGGCAGACGGCGCCCGGCGAATGGGTCAATCAATGGCGAGAGCCTTGCGAAGACCCGCGTTTGCTGCCGCACTTTCGGACGCTGCCGGCTGACGTCTACAAAGTCGAGGCGGGCACGCAACTGATTGCACTGTACTGGGGGGAGCGGGGAGAGGCCGAAGTGTTGCAGCGTATTGCGGCCGTACTCAAAGCCTTGGCGTAAGAGCGCAGAGGCCGAATCGCAGGCATTAAAAAGCCCGATAACAACATCGGGCTGGGGGTTGGCCAGGCAGGCCGTAATTCGTGATGCGTTGCGGTGCAATACCGCAAGAGACGGTCAAACTCGTTTCACTCAAAATCCGAAAATGACCCGTCTTGATGCGCAGTGCGGTGAATGTAGACTTTCTTGGTGCATTTGTCTGCCATGGATCCCATTATTTTTCGGATTCACACGACCGATCGTCGTTTCCTGCGCCGTATGGCATGCCCGCGCCCAAGCCAATCATTGGAATGAATACGCCTTTATCAGGTGTTTCTTTTACCTGCGTTTTGCCCGATTTGTCCGCTGCCTGCTGAATTGACAATTGATGGAATATGGCAGAAGGTAGGCGCACCCAAATCAAACGGGCGTATGAATTGAGCGTTTGCCGCAAGAACGCTTTGACAGACGCCCGAATCGCGTCGACGGGGTGCCTGGCGTTTGGTGTATGCATCGACGGAAACGTCTATGCCTGCCGCTGGATTTCAGCGTCTGACGCGCATTGTTCAGCTTCCATATCGTGGAGATCAGTTGATGATTTACGAAGGTAAAGCCATCACGGTTAAGGCTCTTGAGAGTGGTATCGTCGAATTGAAATTCGACCTCAAGGGTGAGTCCGTCAACAAGTTCAACCGCCTCACCCTCAACGATCTGCGCCAGGCCGTGGACGCCATCAAGGCTGACGGGTCGGTCAAGGGTGTTATCGTCACCAGCGGCAAGGACGTGTTCATCGTCGGCGCCGACATCACCGAATTCGTCGATAACTTCAAGCTGCCGGACGCCGAACTGGTCGCCGGTAACCTTGAAGCGAACAAAATCTTCAGTGACTTCGAAGACCTCAACGTGCCGACCCTGGCTGCCATCAACGGTATCGCGCTGGGTGGCGGTCTGGAAATGTGCCTGGCGGCGGATTTCCGCGTCATGTCCACCACCGCCAAGATCGGCTTGCCGGAAGTCAAACTCGGCATCTACCCGGGCTTCGGTGGCACCGTTCGTCTGCCGCGTTTGATTGGCGTCGACAACGCGGTCGAGTGGATCGCGTCGGGCAAGGACAATCGTGCCGAAGACGCGCTGAAAGTGGGCGCTGTGGACGCCGTTGTAGAGCCTGGCAAACTGCAGGAAGCCGCGCTGGACCTGATCAAGCGCGCCATTTCCGGCGAGTTTGACTTCAAGGCCAAACGTCAGCCGAAGCTGGACAAGCTCAAGCTCAATGCCATCGAGCAAATGATGGCCTTCGAAACCGCCAAGGGTTTCGTCGCCGGTCAGGCCGGCCCGAACTACCCGGCCCCGGTCGAGGCGATCAAGACCATCCAGAAAGCCGCTAACTTTGGTCGCGACAAAGCGCTGGAAGTTGAAGCCGCCGGTTTCGTGAAAATGGCCAAGACCTCGGCTGCCGAGAGTCTGATCGGCCTGTTCCTGAACGATCAGGAATTGAAAAAGAAAGCCAAGATCTACGACGAAGTCGCCAAGGACGTGAAGCAGGCTGCCGTGCTCGGCGCCGGCATCATGGGCGGCGGCATCGCTTATCAATCGGCGCTCAAAGGCACGCCGATCCTGATGAAAGACATTCGTGAAGAGGCCATCCAACTGGGCCTGAACGAAGCGTCGAAGCTGCTGGGCAAGCGTGTCGAGAAAAACCGTTTGACCCCGGCGAAGATGGCCGAGGCGCTGAATGCGATTCGTCCGACACTGTCCTATGGCGATTTCGGTCACGTCGATCTGGTGGTCGAAGCCGTGGTCGAGAACCCGAAAGTCAAACAGGCCGTACTGTCGGAAGTCGAAGGCCAGGTGGGTGAAAACACCATTCTGGCGTCCAATACCTCGACCATTTCCATCAGCCTGTTGGCCAAAGCGCTCAAGCGTCCCGAGAATTTCGTCGGCATGCACTTCTTCAACCCGGTGCACATGATGCCGCTGGTTGAGGTCATCCGCGGCGAGAAATCCAGTGAGGTCGCAGTCGCCACCACCGTGGCCTACGCCAAGAAAATGGGCAAGAACCCGATCGTGGTCAACGACTGCCCGGGCTTCCTGGTCAACCGCATTCTGTTCCCGTATTTCGGCGGCTTCGCCAAGCTGGTCAGTGCCGGTGTGGATTTCGTGCGCATCGACAAGGTCATGGAAAAGTTCGGCTGGCCGATGGGCCCGGCGTACCTGATGGACGTGGTCGGCATCGACACCGGCCACCACGGCCGCGATGTCATGGCCGAGGGCTTCCCCGACCGCATGAAGGACGATCGCCGCTCGGCGGTGGATGCGCTGTACGACGCCAACCGACTGGGCCAGAAGAACGGCAAGGGCTTCTACGTCTACGAGACCGACAAGAAGGGCAAACCGAAAAAAGTCGTCGACGCTTCCGTGCTGGAAGTGCTCAAGCCAGTGATCTACGAGCAGCGTGAAGTCAGCGACGAGGACATCATCAACTGGATGATGATCCCGCTGTGCCTCGAAACTGTGCGTTGCCTGGAAGATGGCATCGTTGACACCGCCGCCGAAGCCGACATGGGCTTGATCTACGGCATCGGTTTCCCTCCGTTCCGCGGCGGCGCGCTGCGTTACATCGACTCGATCGGTGTCGCTGAATTCGTTGCCCTGGCTGACCGATATGCTGATCTGGGCGCTTTGTACCACCCCACTGCGAAGCTGCGTGAAATGGCCAAGAACGGCCAGCGCTTCTTCGGCTAAGTGCCCAACGAACAGGTGAGAATATGAGCTTGAATCCGAGAGACGTCGTGATTGTCGACTTCGGTCGCACACCGATGGGCCGCTCCAAGGGTGGCATGCACCGCAATACCCGCGCCGAGGATATGTCGGCGCACCTGATCACCAAACTGCTGGAACGCAACAGCAAGGTCGACCCGGCGGAAGTCGAGGACGTGATCTGGGGCTGCGTCAACCAGACCCTGGAGCAGGGCTGGAACATTGCGCGCATGGCGTCGCTGATGACGCCGATCCCGCACACCTCGGCGGCGCAGACCGTCAGCCGCCTGTGCGGTTCGTCCATGAGCGCGCTGCACACCGCCGCTCAGGCGATCATGAGCAACAACGGTGATGTGTTTGTCATCGGCGGTGTCGAACACATGGGCCACGTCGGCATGATGCACGGCGTCGACCCGAACCCACATCTGTCGCTGTACGCCGCCAAAGCGTCGGGCATGATGGGCCTGACCGCTGAAATGCTCGGCAAGATGCACGGCATCACCCGTGAGGCACAGGACGCGTTTGGCGTGCGCTCGCACCGTCTGGCGCATCAGGCCACTGTGGACGGCGCCTTCAAGGACGAGATCATCCCGATGCAAGGGTATGACGAGAACGGCTTCCTGAAGATGTACGACTTTGACGAAACCATTCGTCCCGAGACATCCCTGGAAAGCCTTGCCGCGCTCAAGCCTGCGTTCAACCCGAAAGGCGGTACGGTCACGGCGGGTACGTCGTCGCAAATTACCGACGGCGCCTCCTGCATGATCGTGATGTCGGGCCAGCGTGCGATGGACCTCGGCATTCAGCCGATGGCGGTTATCCGTTCGATGGCTGTCGCGGGCGTGGACCCGGCAATCATGGGCTACGGTCCGGTCCCGGCCACTCAGAAAGCGCTCAAGCGCGCCGGTCTGAGCATTGCTGACATTGACTACTTCGAACTCAACGAAGCCTTTGCAGCGCAAGCCTTGCCAGTCCTGAAAGACCTGAAAGTACTCGACAAGATGGACGAGAAGGTTAACCTGCACGGCGGCGCCATCGCCTTGGGTCACCCGTTTGGTTGCTCAGGGGCGCGTATTTCCGGCACCTTGCTCAATGTGATGAAGCAGAAGGGCGGCACTTTGGGTGTGGCCACGATGTGTATTGGCCTCGGTCAAGGCATCACGACGGTGTTCGAACGCGTTTAATCGGCATGAGTGTTCAAGCCGGGGCCACGTGCCCCGGCTTTTGTGTTTTTCAGGAAATGTTTTTTTTGACGTTTTTTTCGCGTCCGTTCGAGAGGTCCACAGCATGCCGTTGAAGCCAGGTCTCTACCGTCACTACAAGGGTCCCGAGTACCGTGTATTCGGCGTCGCGAAGCATTCTGAGACTGAAGAGGAAGTCGTGTTCTATCAAGCGCTGTATGGTGAATACGGCCTCTGGGTCCGTCCTTTGACGATGTTTCTTGAGTCAGTCGAGGTTGACGGCGAGCACGTGCCACGCTTTGCTTTGGTCACGGCCGAACCCGACCTTTTTTCGAGGTCGTGAGGCGAGACCTTGCAGTAGCCTCTGCTTGACCTCATCTTGTAGCCACTATATATAGCGGGGCCTCGACGGCTCCGACGTCTTTTTTCTCGCATTAGGAATTTTCCGATCCATGGGCAAATCGCTGGTCATTGTGGAATCCCCGGCTAAGGCCAAGACCATCAACAAGTACCTGGGCAGCCAGTACGTGGTGAAGTCGAGTATCGGCCATATCCGAGACCTGCCCACCAGCGGTTCGGCTAGCGCTGCGAAAGAACCTGCCGCCAAAAAGGGCAAGACAGCTTCCGAAGCCCCTGCACTGACGCCCAAGGAAAAAGCCAAGCGCCAGCTCGTGGCCCGCATGGGCGTTGATCCGGAGCATGGCTGGAAGGCCAAGTATGAAATCCTTCCCGGCAAGGAAAAGGTGATCGACGAGCTGCGCCGTCTTGCCAAGGATGCCGACACCATCTACCTCGCGACGGACTTGGACCGCGAAGGGGAAGCCATTGCCTGGCACCTGCGCGAAGCCATCGGTGGTGACGATGAGCGCTACAAGCGCGTGGTGTTCAACGAGATCACCAAGAAAGCCATTCAGGAAGCGTTCTCCAGGCCGGGCGAGCTGGACATCGACCGCGTCAATGCGCAACAGGCTCGCCGCTTTCTAGACCGTGTCGTGGGTTACATGGTCTCGCCGCTGCTATGGCAGAAGATTGCTCGTGGCCTGTCGGCGGGGCGTGTGCAATCGGTGGCCGTGAAGCTGGTGGTGGAGCGCGAGCGCGAAATCCGTGCGTTCATTCCGGAAGAGTATTGGGAAGTCCACGCCGACCTCGGCACCGCAAAAGGCGCCAACGTGCGTTTTGAAGTGGCCCGCGAAAACGGTGAGGCATTCAAGCCGCTGAACGAAGCCCAAGCCATGGCCGCGCTGGAGAAGCTCAAGGCCTCTTCCTACAAGATTGCCAAGCGCGAGGACAAACCGACCAGCAGCAAGCCGTCGGCACCGTTCATCACGTCCACGTTGCAGCAGGCCGCAAGTAACCGCTTGGGCTTCGGCGTGAAGAAAACCATGATGATGGCCCAGCGTCTGTACGAAGCGGGTTACATCACCTACATGCGTACCGACTCGACCAACCTGTCGGCCGACGCCGTGGCCATGGCCCGCACCTACATCGAAACCGAGTTCGGTAATAAGTACCTGCCCGATTCGCCGAACGTTTACAGCAGCAAGGAAGGTGCACAAGAGGCTCACGAAGCGATTCGCCCCTCCGACGTCAACACCCACCCCAGCAAGCTGTCGGGCATGGAGCGGGATGCCGAGCGTCTGTACGAGCTCATCTGGCGTCAGTTCGTGGCCTGCCAGATGCCGCCCGCGCAATACCTGTCCACCACCGTCAGTGTGGCCGCAGGTGACTTCGAGCTGCGTGCCAAAGGTCGTATCCTCAAGTTCGACGGTTACACCCGTGTTCTGCCGCAGATGAGCAAACCGGGCGACGACGACGTACTGCCCGACATGGCTCAGGGCGACGTGATGAAGCTGATCAAGCTCGACCCGAGCCAGCACTTCACCAAGCCGCCTGCGCGCTACTCGGAAGCGAGCCTGGTCAAGGAAATGGAAAAACGCGGTATCGGTCGCCCTTCGACCTATGCGGCGATCATCTCGACGATTCAGGACCGGGGCTACGTGGCACTGCACAACCGCCGCTTCTACTCTGAAAAGATGGGCGACATCGTCACCGAACGGCTGTCCGAGAGCTTTTCCAACCTGATGGACTACGGCTTCACCGCCGGCATGGAAGAGAACCTCGATGATGTGGCCCAGGGTGAGCGCGACTGGAAAAACGTGCTTGACGAGTTCTACGGCGACTTCAAGAAAAAGCTCGAAGTGGCCGAGGCCACCGGTAGCGGGATGCGGGCCAACGAACCGGTGATGACCGACATCCCGTGCAAGGTCTGCGGGCGCCCGATGCAGATCCGCACCGCATCCACCGGTGTGTTTCTCGGTTGCTCGGGCTACAGCCTGCCACCGAAAGAGCGCTGCAAGGCCACCGTCAACCTGACGCCAGGCGACGAAATCGCCGAGGACGATGAAGGTGAGTCGGAATCCCGCGTCCTGCGCGGCAAACACCGGTGCCCGATCTGCAGCACGGCGATGGACGCCTATCTGCTCGACGAGAAGCACAAGCTTCACATCTGCGGCAACAACCCGGATTGCGCGGGCTACGAGATCGAAGAGGGCAGCTATCGCATCAAGGGCTATGAAGGCCCTAGCGTTGAGTGCGACAAGTGTGGCGGCGAAATGCAGCTCAAGACCGGCCGGTTCGGCAAATTCTTCGGCTGCACCAACTGCAAGAACACTCGCAAGCTGTTGAAAAACGGCGAAGCGGCACCTCCGAAGATGGACCCGGTGAAGATGCCAGAACTCAAGTGCGAGAAGGTAGACGACACCTACATCCTGCGTGACGGTGCTTCTGGCCTGTTCCTGGCCGCCAGCCAGTTCCCGAAAAACCGCGAGACCCGTGCGCCGCTGGTGCTTGAAATCGTGCCGCACAAGTCGGAGATCGATCCGAAGTATCACTTTCTGTGCGAAGCCCCACAGAAAGATCCCGATGGTCGTCCGGCGGTGATTCGTTACAGCCGCAAATCGAAGGAACAATATGTACAGACTGAAGTGGACGGCAAGCCGACCGGCTGGCGCGCCTTCTTCGACGGTGGCGCTTGGAAGGTCGAAGACAAGCGTTGATCACTCGGCGATGAGTCACTGACGGCTGGCAAGCGCTGCTGCTTTACGTTAAAAGAATCCCTCGATGGCCTGCCTGCGCATCGAGGGATTTTCTGCCTTGTGGGATTCGTTCAACTTTCATCGATGTGGAGGCCGCTGCCATGGCTCACGAACTCTATACCCGCACCAATCAGAAGCTGTTCTTTGCAGGCCTGGCGCTGGAAGCCATGGCCAAGGCCAAAGAAAGCCACGCCATGAATGCTCAAGGGCTCGAGCAGGCGGAGCGCGAATCGGCGATTTTTCATCTGTACGGTGCGCTACTGGGTCTGTGCCATGAAATCGCGGGTTTCTATCGCCTGCCTAACGCCGGTACCCCGCGCGCCGAGGAGTTGCTGACGCCTAAGGTGCTGGAAGCCATCGCGATTCCCGAAATGGGCGAGCTGGTCGAGTTGGCTCAACAGCGAGAGACGTGGCTGGCACAACTGCTGGCGTCCTATGGCGCACTGTTTCAACCACCCCGCCCGCCGAAGAAGCCCAAGGGGGATGTCACCCAGCCGCTGATCATTTCAGTGGGGGTGGAGGAAGTGGTAGAGCCGGAGTTGACCCGCGAGGAGATGGAAAGCTGGCGGCAGCAGCTGAAAAGTCTGGCCATTCGTTTTCGCGAAGGGCTCAGCGAGTGCTGAAGCATTGTGATCGGTGGGCTAGGGCCTGAGTGATCAGGCTGCTACAATGCCCGCCTTTCGTGGAGAACTGTCCTGATGCCAACCTCTTTTCTGGAAATTGTAGAACTGCCTGATGGCCGTATCGAGCTGCGCCGCGCTGAAGATGAAGGGTCGCTGGTGACCTTGAATTTCTCCGACGATGCCAAGGCATTTCTGCATGGCCAACACGTTGAAGTCGCCAAAGCGATGCTTAGCGTGGGCGTGCAAATGGCCGGTCGCCTGGCTGAAGGCGAGTTGACCAAGGAAGAAGAAGGGCCTCGCGTCTTGCACTGATCCCGTTCTGGATCAGCTCCGCATCACCTGTCTGCTGGCTTCCCCCTTTATCAGGGGCAGTACCTGCCTGTCCGCACGGGATTGCGCCGTTCGACTTGACCTGGCCAGACATTGCCAACATTAGCCCAAGCGGATATTCAGACTTTGCGCATTCCCGACACGCGCTGCGCTGATGAGCTGCTGGCGCGCGGTACCGGGCATCGGGTTGATCCAGCTGACAACTGTATGGCTACGTCCCAGGCGCAAGGCTTCGCGCGTGAGTTCCAGCGCACTTTGCGTGCCTCTGGGGTGCATCAGGATAATGCGTTCCCGGTTCAGGCCCGCGTCCCGTAGCCAGGCTTGGGTCACGCTGGATGGCGGTGCGATCAGGGTCAGCCAGCGATCGTTTCTATCCTGGCTGAGATCACGCAGAATCGGAGCGAGCAGGTTCAGGCAGTTTCCGGCAGCGCCGCGCAATGACAATTCACTGAAGACTTCGGGTTCGCTGCTCCACGGGGCGTCGACGACATCGTCGAGCACCGGTATCTGAAGCAACGGAGCATCGAGGCTCGGCATGGCAGGGGCCATGAAGACTTCGAACAGCGGCAGTTGTGCATGTTGTTGCGGTGTCTGTGGAAACTGCATAAACGTGCTCCTTAGCGGCGAATCACGCCGACGCTCAGCCCTTCAATGACCAGGTCCTGATCTTTCAGGTTGACTTCGATGGGGGCGAATTCAGGGTTCTCGGCGATCAGCCAGACTTTGCTCCCTTCACGCTTGAAACGCTTGACCGTGACTTCGTCGCCGATCCGCGCCACGACGATCTGGCCGTTGCGGGCTTCGCGGGTGGTGTGAACGGCCAGCAGGTCGCCGTCGAGAATGCCGACGTCCTTCATGCTCATGCCGTGGACGCGAAGAAGATAGTCAGCACTGGGGTGAAAGAACGCGGGGTTGATGGCCAGGGATTCTTCGATGTGCTGTTGGGCGAGAATGGGCGCACCAGCCGCGACACGACCGATGATTGGCAAGCCGCTTTCGTCGGCCTTGGCCTCGAAGCCCGGAATGCGAATGCCGCGGGAGGCGCCCGGGGTCATTTCAATTGCGCCCTTGCGGGCCAGTGCCTTGAGGTGTTCTTCAGCGGCGTTGGGGGATTTGAACCCCAGCTCCTGAGCGATTTCCGCACGGGTGGGCGGGTAGCCATTGTCTTCCAGACAGCGTTTGATGAAGTCCAGAATTTCGGCTTGGCGTGACGTCAGTTTGATCATGTGCATCGCTCTGTCTTTTTATACAGTGACTGGGATTATATACAGTGATCGCGTCTTGGCAATCATCCTTTTCAAGCGCGCCTACCGGCCGTCGCCACAAGGCTCGGTCCAGAGAGGATCAACGATGGCTTCAGGCCGCTATTTGTATGGTTAAATGCCGTGACTGATCAGACGCAAAACGAACCGCAGGGTTGACAGTGGGTTGGCTGAAACGTATGTTTCAAACAAGTGTTTGTCAGGCGAAGAACCATGGCTCAGTCGGAAACAGTTGAACGAATTCTGGACGCTGCGGAGCAGCTGTTTGCGGAGAAGGGGTTTGCCGAAACGTCGTTGCGGCTGATTACCAGCAAGGCATCGGTCAATCTGGCGGCGGTGAATTACCATTTTGGCTCGAAGAAGGCCCTGATTCAGGCCGTGTTTTCGCGCTTTCTCGGGCCATTCTGCGCCAGTCTCGACAAGGAGCTCGAGCGTCGACAAGCCAAGCCCGAACACAAACCGACCCTCGAAGAGCTGCTGGAGATTCTCGTCGAGCAGGCGTTGGTCGTGCAACCTCGAAGCGGCAATGATTTGTCGATTTTCATGCGCTTGCTTGGTCTGGCATTCAGTCAAAGTCAGGGTCACTTGCGTCGTTACCTCGAAGACATGTACGGCAAGGTATTCCGCCGCTACATGACGTTGGTTAACGAGGCCGCCCCGCGTATTCCCCCGATCGAACTGTTCTGGCGCGTGCACTTCATGCTCGGCGCCGCTGCGTTCAGCATGTCGGGCATCAAGGCATTACGGGCGATCGCCGAGACCGACTTCGGCGTCAACACGTCTATCGAACAGGTCATGCGCCTCATGGTGCCGTTTCTTGCGGCGGGCATGCGTGCCGAAACGGGCGTTACAGATACGGCCATGATCAGCGCGCAACTGAAGCCTCGCATCAAAAGCTCGACCCCGGCGCCTGCCAAGGCCTGATTCTTTCTCAGTGGGTGCCGTGCATTTGCATCGCACCGGACGATCCCGCACCATGCCGCATTGGGCAATGGTTGTTGAAGGATCTTTCTATGCATTCTGGCCTGCATGGCTCCCTGATGGTGGATATCGCCGGTACTTGGCTGACTTCCGAAGACCGTCAGTTATTGCGTCATCCCGAAGTGGGCGGTCTGATCATTTTTGCGCGCAACATCGAGAGTCCACGGCAGGTCCGTGAGCTGTGCGCGTCCATTCGGGCATTGCGACCTGACCTGCTGTTGGCAGTTGATCAGGAGGGCGGACGAGTTCAACGCTTGCGGCAGGGCTTCGTGCGATTGCCTGCAATGCGAGCGATTGCCGATAACCCGAATGCCGAATTTCTCGCCGAGCAGTGTGGCTGGTTGATGGCAACCGAAGTATTGGCGGTGGGCCTGGACCTGAGTTTTGCCCCGGTGCTGGACCTTGATTATCAGCGCAGTGCAGTGGTTGGCAGTCGTGCATTCGAAGGTGATCCGGAGCGGGCCGCCTTGCTGGCAGGAGCGTTCATCACAGGCATGAACGACGCCGGTATGTCCGCCACCGGTAAACATTTCCCTGGCCATGGTTGGGCCGAAGCGGACTCCCACGTCGCCATCCCCACCGACGAGCGCAGTCTGGAAACCCTCCGCGCCAACGACTTGGTGCCCTTCGCTCGCTTGAGCAAGCAGTTGGCGGCAGTGATGCCCGCCCACGTCATCTATCCGCACATCGACAACCAGCCCGCAGGCTTTTCACGCCGTTGGTTGCAGGACATCTTGCGCGGCGAGTTGGGCTTCGATGGGGTGATTTTCAGCGATGACCTGTCGATGGCCGGCGCACACGTGGTGGGTGACGCCGCCAGCCGGATCGAAGCGGCACTTACCGCCGGGTGCGACATGGGGCTGGTGTGCAACGACCGGGCGGCCGCTGAGTTGGCGCTGAGTGCTGCCCAGCGAATGAAAGTCACGCCACACGCACGCATCGCCCGCATGCGTGGCCGGGGTCTGGCAACCCTGGAATATCGCCAACACCCACGCTGGCTTGCGGCGCTGACAGCGTTGCGCGCGGCCCAACTGATCGACTGAGGAGTGGCCATGACGGTTTACGCGATTATCGGTGGGACGGGTCTCACGCAACTGGAAGGCCTGACGATTCGTCAGTCGCTGCCGATGAGCACGCCGTATGGTGAACCGTCGGGTGAGGTCCAGTTGGGTGAATTCGCCGGCCGGGAGGTGATGTTCCTTGCGCGTCACGGCCACCCTCATCGCTTGCCGCCGCACAAGATCAACTATCGGGCTAATCTGTGGGCGCTGAAACAGGCCGGGGCGCAGGCCATTCTTGCGGTGAATGCAGTGGGCGGTATTCATCCTGACATGGGCACCGGACACTTCTGCGTGCCCCATGATCTGGTGGACTACACCAGCGGTCGGGAGCACACGTTCTTCGCCGAGGATCTGGAGCAAGTCATCCACATCGATTTCAGTCGTCCATACAGTCAGGTGCTGCGTCAGCGGCTGATCGACGCGTTGCACGCGGAGGGCAGCACGTTCAGCGATTTCGGTGTGTATGGCTGCACGCAGGGGCCGCGCCTTGAAACCGCAGCTGAAATCGTTCGGCTGGAGCGGGACGGTTGTGACGTCGTCGGGATGACCGGTATGCCAGAGGCCGCGTTGGCCCGCGAGCTCGGGCTGAATTACGCCTGTCTGGCGCTGGTCGTGAATCCGGCAGCAGGCAAATCGCCGTCAGTGATTACCATGCCTGAAATCGACCAGGCGCTGCAAAACGGCATGGGCACCGTCAAATCCGTGCTGGCGCGTGTGCTGAGCGCGGCCTGATGCTCGATGAAGGCGGGCGCCCATGGTGGGCGCCTGTCAGCGTGGTTGCAGGGACAGCCAACCCTGATCCGTGAGCGAAACAGTGTAGGTGTCGTAGCTGCTCAGGCCCGGATGGAGCGTCTCGACAGGATGCCTGTGGGTTGCAGTGATCACCATGACCTTAGCCCCGGCAGCTTCCGCAGCGGCAATCCCCGCTGGTGCATCTTCGAACACCAGGCAGTCTTCCGGCTTCACGCCCAGCTTTTTCGCGGCCAGCTGAAAACAGTCCGGCGCCGGTTTACCGCGTTCGACGTCTTCAGCAGCAACCATGACGTTGGGCAGCGGCAAGCCTGCCGCCAGAATCCTGCGTTCGGCCAGCCGCTTGGGCGCAGAGGTCACCACGGCCCAACGTTCGGGTGGGAGCGCCGCCAGGAAACGCGCGGCCCCATCGATGGATATAACGCCTTCGATGTCATCGGTCTCCATCTGCGCCAGCCGTTCGGCTTCGCGTTCAGGGTCCACGCCGGGCAGGTTCAGCCGACGCATCGTGTCGACGCAACGCACGCCGTGGATGGTGGACAGCAAAGCCTGCACATCCAGCCCCTTGCTCACGGCCCATCGGGTCCAGACCCGTTCCGCTGCAGCAATGGAGTTGGTCAGCGTGCCGTCCATGTCGAACAGAAAGGCGGCGAATGTGTGCGTGTCCTGCATGCTGGGATCCTTCAAGCCTCGATGAGTGAAGGATGCTAGCACGCGCCTTTCCGCGTCGTGGCGGTACATAAATGTCATCTGCATGACGTGTCGGCCAGACGGCGATCCAGGGTCGTTGCAAGTCAATCTGGAACAGCTTTAAGGCCTATTGGCCGAACACGCCGACGGGCAAGACTAAGCGCCCTGAAGAACCGGTGTTAACGCGGTTTCGATGCTGGTACTACGCTCGGAAGCCTCTGAAAGTCAACGCCATTTCGTTGAAAAAGTTGTCCACGAAAAACGTGAATATCTCTGTGGATAACTGGCTGTAAGCCCTTCGAGGCAAGGCCTTACTCGCAATGATCGTTTAATGATCAGTTCTTTCAATGACGTCAATGCAGTGCGCCAATTGTCAGATATCTGTTCAGCGACAGCCGTGTCGAGCGGGAATATGATCACGTGTCGACTGCGCTGGTTGAATGACCTTGTCCGGAGATGCCTGCACTGGGAAAAGGCGATAGCCATGGCACAAAAAAACCCGCCGAAAAGGGTTCGGCGGGGTTTCGTCAGGCGACGTGAGAGTTCATGAGGAGGGGGGTCAGGATTCCGCCCACTCCACATCAGTCAGTCCGAGTTGTTCGGCTTTCGGCTTGCTGACCTTTGGGACTTTGTCCGAGCGGTATTTGGGTATCTGTCCAAATCCCGCATCCACGGACGCCCAATGCCAGGCGGAAGCGTTGTCCATGGCTTCAGCGCTGATGTAGAAGCTTTTATATTTGCCATGCAGCAGGTAATCGATTCTGAAATGCTTGTACTGTGCCACGCTTGCAAACCTCCCTATCAGTCGCTCACTTCTCCTTGAGTCGGATCCTCTGGGAAAATTCAGTCGGATTATTCCTTTCGTTGCCAAACGGTTACGTGTGGTACAGAAGGATGATTAGGAGCTTGCAGATGTGAACGAATGAGTGGGTTCGGCGCGAATTCGACATCGTTTCTTTAAACGATCCAAACGCCAGGGCAGAAGAGGACGCTGTTAACAGACAGATGCAGACCCTCTGGCAAAGGCAGCGTGTCAGCAACACCTGAGGTCACTGACAGCTGCTTTGTCAGCCATATGGCGGCTTGGGTATGTCTTCGTGCAGCGCCTGAGGGTTATTGACTCGAAAACTTGAACACCGTCGTCTGGTGATACGCCTTGCCAGGGTCCAGGCGGGTCGACGGGAAGTTGTGCTGATTCGGGGAATCCGGGAAGTGTTGGGTCTCGAGGGTGAAGGCGCCCCAATGCGGGTAGATCTTGCCGCCTTTACCCTTGACCGTACCGTCCAGGAAATTGCCTGTGTAAAGCTGCACACCGGGTTCGGTGGTGAACAGCTGCAGGCGTCGGCCAGATTTTGGATCGACCACATCCGCCGCCAGATTCGACACCTTGCCTTTGTTGTCCAGCACCCAGTTGTGGTCGTAACCGCCTTGGGTCGGTTCGGCATATTTCAGCTGCTGATTGTCCTCACGGATACGCTTGCCGAAGGCGACAGGCTTGAGGAAGTCAAAGGGCGTGCCGCTGACAGAGGGCAGCTCACCGCTGGGGATCAACTTCTCGTTGATCGGGGTGTAATGACTGGCATGAACGATGGCCACCTGATCGAGGATGTCGCCATTGCCCGCACCTGCGAGGTTGAAATAACTGTGGTTGGTGAGGTTCAGCACCGTCGGCTTGTCAGTCGTGGCGTGGTACTGGATGCGCAGTTCATTCTTGTCGTTGAGGCTGTAGGTCACTTCAGTTTTCAGTGTCCCCGGAAAGCCCATCTCGCCGTCAGCCGACACGTAGGTGAGCTTGACCCCGACCCATCCCTTGTCCTTGATTTGCTCGGCTTTCCAAATCTGCTTGTCGAAGCCTTTCGTGCCGCCGTGCAGCGCGTTGGTCTTGTCGTTCTGCGGGACTTGATAGGTCTTGCCATCAAGGCTGAACTTGCCGTCCGCCAGCCGATTGCCGAAGCGCCCGATGGTGGCGCCAAAGTACGCGGTGCCGTTGAGGTAGCCGTCAATGTCGTCGAAGCCGAGTACGACGTCTTCGGTTTTGCCGTGTTTGTCCGGAATCAGCAGCGATTGCAGCGTACCGCCGTAGGTCAGCACCGTGGCTTGCATGCCGAGACTGTTGCGCAGGATGTATTTCTCGACCGTGGTGCCGTCCGGCAATTTGCCGAAAGTGGCGTGTTCGGTCGAAAGCCCGGTGGCGGCGTGGGCCTGGAGCGCCGAGGCCAGCAGGGTCAGTCCGATAGCAGGGATAAGCGTCTTCCTCATTGCGTCGTTCCTTTTTTGTTTTAGAAACAGGGGAGTGGCGAGCTTCGAGCGGCACGCGCGGCAAGCGAATTGACACGCCATCCGACAGAAGTCTCTGCTGATCATTGGTATGACTAATTTGTCGTTTTTGCCCTTTAGTTAAGTTTTAATGGATTGAAACGCTCGATTTTAAAATTAATTGTAATACTATTAAGCGAAAGGCAGGCTGAGGTCTGATGTTGAACAGGTTTAGTCCAGCTTTTTGCCCTTGTACAGCCGTTTGACAGCTATTCATATGATGATTAGCCTCGATTTGCGGAACGCACCGCAGGAAGGGGCGGATGGATGAGCAACAGTTTTCACGCGTCAACAGTGGACCGCCTGGGCGCCTGGATTGCTCAAGGCAGTGTGGCGCCGGGGCAATCGCTGAAGGTCGAAGCGGCGTTGGGCGAGGAGTTTGGTGTCAGTCGAACGGTCATTCGCGAGGCCATCAAAACGCTGGTGGCCAAGGGCATGCTGGAAGTGGGACCCAAGGTGGGCACGCGGGTGCTGCCCGTGCGCAGCTGGAACCTGTTCGATCCCCAAGTGGTCGGCTGGTTGGCAGCCAAGGGGTTGCCGGAAAGCTTCGTGCTGGACCTGCTGGATTTGCGTCGCGCCATTGAGCCGATGGCCGTGCGCTGGGCCTGTGAGCGGGCCAGTCCGGCGCAGATTATCGAGATTCAGGCGGCGTATCAGCAGCTGGCGGCCAGTGTGGCGGACATGGGTGATTACAATCACGCCGATCAGCGTTTTCACGAGGCAGTGCTGGCGGCCAGTCACAACCAGTTCATCGAACAGATGCTGCCGGCGCTGGGCGCGTTGCTGGCCATTTCGTTCGAAGTGTCGTCAGCCGTGCCGGGAGAGTTGGGTCGGACGCTGCCGTTGCACAAGGAATTGGCCGATGCCATTGCCACCCGTGATGCGGCTCGCGGGGTATGGGCCTGCATGAGCCTGATCGAAAACGCCAATGAGGTGATCTCCCGTTCGCGGGCGACGTAGAACGTGAAACGTAATAGCGCCGTACGAACGACACACCGGCGGTTTCTCAACACAACAAGAACAGGACACTTTCATGAAATGGCAGCCGGTCGCTGACCTGCAATTCAAACTGGCCGAAGGGCCGTTCTGGGATGACGTTCAGCAGAGCCTTTATTGGGTCGACATCGCCGGGTTCCGTGCTTTGCGATTGCATCAGGGCCGGGTGCAGCATTGGCAATTTCGCGAGCCGGTTTCCGCGTTCATTCCCACCGTGAAAGGCGATGCACTGGTCACCCTGGCCAGCGGGGTCTACCGTTTGGATGTGGATTCCCCCGCTGAACATCCTGCTCTGTCATTGCTGTGCGTGGCCGATCCCGTCGACGGCAATCGGGCCAACGAAGCGCGCTGTGACAGCCAGGGTCGTCTATGGCTCGGCAGCATGCAGAATAATCTCGACGCCGAGGGCGGCGACCTGCCGTTGCTGCGGCGCTCCGGCGGGATTTTCCGCGTTGATGCCAACGCTCGGGTCTCGCCGCTGCTGGAAGGACAGGGGATCGTGAATACGATGCTCTGGACCGATCACGGTGGCGCTTTGCTGTCGGCGGACAGCCTCGATGGGGTGATCTACCGCTACCCGATACTGGCAGACGGCACCCTTGGCGAGCGTCGGGTCTGGGCCGCGCAACAGGCGCGCGGCGTACCGGACGGTTCAGCCATGGACACTGAAGGCTACGTGTGGAATGCCCGTTGGGGCGGCCATTGCCTTATTCGGTTTGCGCCCGATGGCAGCGTCGACCGAATCATCGAACTGCCGGTCAGTCATCCCACCAGTTGCGTGTTTGGTGGCCCGGACATGACCACGCTGTTCGTCACCAGCGCACGACCTGCCACCGATGCACTGGCGCTCGACGGCAGCATTTTGCAAATGGAAACCGGCATCCAGGGGCTGCCATCGAACCGGTTTGCAGGTTGATCCAAAGTGCCGTGGAAGGGGTGTGACACTCGGTTACATAGACGTCATTGATAATATGATAAGACTGTAAACAGTCGATCGGCCTGTTGCGGATGACTCCCCCAGGCCGTCACGACACTCACTGCTGGACGCTGTAGCTAGTCAATAAAAATAAGGAGTTAGCTATGTTGAGTCGCCACGGGATTCGTTCCCTGTGCTGTGCCGCTGTTGCCACCGCCATCGTTGGAATGAGCGGCGGTGCGATCGCTGCTGATAAGGTCAAGATCGGTTTTCTCGTCAAGCAAGCCGAAGAGCCTTGGTTCCAGACGGAATGGCAGTTCGCTGAGAAAGCGGGCAAGGACCACGGTTTTGAAGTGATCAAGATCGCCGTGCCGGACGGCGAGAAAACCCTTTCTGCCATCGACAACCTGGCCGCCAACGGCGCCAAGGGCTTTGTCATCTGCCCGCCTGACGTGTCCCTCGGCCCGGCCATCGTCGCCAAGGCCAAGGCCAACGACCTGAAAGTCATGGCCGTGGACGATCGCTTCGTCGACGCCAAGGGCAAGTTCATGGAAGACGTGCCGTATCTGGGCATGGCGGCGTTCGAGGTCGGCCAGAAACAGGGCGCGGCCATGGCCACCGAGGCGCAGAATCGCAAGTGGGACTGGAAAGACACCTACGCCATCATCAACACCTATAACGAACTGGATACTGGCAAGAAGCGCACTGACGGTTCGGTCGATGCTCTGAAGAAAGCTGGCCTGCCGGAAGACCATATCCTCTTCACCCCGCAGAAAACCCTCGACGTGCCAGGCAGCATGGACGCCACCAACGCGGCCCTGCCCAAACTGCCAAGCGGCGCGAAAAACCTCATCGTCGGTGGCATGAACGACAACACTGTGCTGGGCGGCGTGCGCGCCACCGCGGGCGCCGGTTTCGCGCCGGCCAACGTGATTGGCATCGGTATCAACGGCACTGACGCCATCGACGAACTGAAGAAAAAGGAAAGCGGTTTCTTCGGCTCGATGCTGCCAAGCCCGGACAAAGAGGGCTACAACACCGCGCTGCAGATGTATGAGTGGGTATCTACCGGCAAGGAACCGGCGAAATACACCGCCATGGACGACGTGACCCTGATCACCCGCGAGAACTTCAAGGAAGTGCTGACCAAAATCGGCCTCTATAAGTAACGCGCGGCACACATCAGCAGGCCTGACGCCGCGCGTCAGGCCGACATCTGCAAGGCCTCGCTTCAGCCTGTCCGGGCGGGAGCGAGGGGGAGGGGTTCATGCAACAGGCATCGGTTCAGCTACAGCCATCTGGCGGCAGTTTGCGCTTCAACGGGATCGGCAAGACCTTTCCCGGCGTCAAGGCCCTGTCGGACATCAATTTCGAGGCACGTCCTGGCAGCGTCCATGCGCTGATGGGCGAGAACGGCGCGGGTAAGTCGACGCTGTTGAAAATTCTCGGCGGTTCGTATCAGCCCAACAGCGGCGACCTGCAAATCGGTGATCAGCACCTGGCGTTCAAATCCACGGCCGACAGCATTGCCGCCGGCGTTGCGGTGATTCACCAGGAATTGCACCTGGTGCCGGAAATGTCCGTGGCGGAAAACCTGCTATTGGGCCACATGCCCAACCGCTGGGGCATGGTCAACCGGCGCGCGATGGTTCGCCGTGCGCGTGAATTGCTCAAGGGCCTGGCGGACGAAATCGACCCTGACACTCGCCTCGGTGACCTGTCGCTGGGGCAGCGGCAGCTGGTGGAAATCGCCAAGGCCATGTCACGCAACGCCCACGTCATTGCCTTTGACGAACCCACCAGCAGCCTGTCGGCGCGAGAGATCGACCGTTTGATGGCGATCATCATCAAGCTGCGCGACGAAGGCCGAGTCATTCTGTATGTCTCGCACCGCATGGAAGAAATCTTCCGCGTGTGCGACGCCGTGACAGTGTTCAAGGACGGCCGCTTTGTGCGCACGTTCGATGACATGGCTGATCTGGACCACGATCGGCTGGTGACCTGCATGGTCGGGCGCGATATTCAGGATATTTACAACTATCGTCCGCGTCAGCATCAGGGCTCGAGCCTGCGGGTGACCGGGCTGCAAGGCCCAGGCCTCCAGGAGCCGGTGAGCTTCGCAGTGGCGAAAGGCGAAGTGCTGGGCTTTTTCGGTCTGGTGGGCGCCGGTCGTACCGAGTTGTTTCGCCTGCTTTCGGGCCTGACGCGGTCGCAAGCGGGAACGCTGCAACTCGATGGCGCGCCGCTGAGCCTGAAGTCCCCCCGCGACGCGATTGCCGCCGGTATTTTGCTGTGCCCCGAGGACCGCAAGAAAGAAGGCATCGTGCCGCTTTCCAGCGTGGCCGAGAACATCAACATCGGGGCCCGACCGCGTCATGTGCACCTGGGTTGCCTGATCCAGGGCCGCTGGGAGCGCGACAACGCCAAACAGCAGATTCGCGCGATGAATGTCAAAACGCCTTCGCCGGAACAGCAAATGCTGTTTCTGTCGGGCGGGAATCAGCAGAAGGCTATTCTCGGCCGCTGGTTGTCGATGCCAATGAAGGTGTTGCTGCTCGATGAACCTACTCGCGGCATCGACATCGGCGCCAAATCCGAGATCTACGACATCATTCACAACCTCGCGGCCGACGGTATCGCAGTGATCGTAGTGTCCAGTGATCTGATGGAAGTCATGGGGATTTCCGACCGCATTCTGGTCATGAGCGAAGGCGCCATCACCGGCGAGCTTTCGCGGGACGAGGCCAATGAACAACGGTTGTTGCAACTGGCACTGCCGCGTACGCGCGGCTGAAACCGGGTCACCCAAGTGAAAAATAAAAACGAGGTGCGTATGTCTACCGAAACCAGCAGCCTGACGGCTCCCCGCCAGGGCATGAACCTGCGTCGCTTCTTCGACGACTGGGCGATGCTCCTTGCCGCATTGGGCATCTTCGTGCTCTGTGCCCTGCTCATCGACAACTTCATGTCGCCCCTGAACATGCGCGGTCTGGGGCTGGCGATTTCCACCGTCGGCATCGCCGCGTGCACCATGCTGTTCTGCCTGGCGTCGGGGCATTTCGACCTGTCTGTCGGTTCGGTGCTGGCCTGTTCCGGGGTCATCGCCGGGATCGTGATTCGTGACACCGACAGCGTGTTTCTCGGCGTATCGGCGGCGCTGGCGATGGGCTTGCTGGTGGGGCTGATCAACGGCATCGTCATCGCCAAGCTGCGCATCAACGCGCTGATCACCACGCTGGCAACCATGCAGATCGTGCGCGGCCTGGCCTACATCTTTTCCAACGGCAAGGCCGTGGGTGTGGGAGAGGAAGGGTTCTTCGTGTTTGGTAACGGTCAGTTGTTCGGTGTACCGGTGCCGATCCTGATCACCGTCGTGTGTTTCGTGTTCTTCGGCTGGTTACTCAACTACACCACTTACGGCCGCAATTCACTGGCCATCGGCGGCAACCAGGAAGCGGCGTTGCTGGCGGGGGTACACGTCGATCGCACCAAGATCATCATCTTCGCCGTGCACGGCTTGATCGGCGCCCTGGCGGGTGTGGTCCTGGCGTCGCGGATGACCTCCGGACAGCCGATGATCGGGCAAGGTTTCGAGCTGACCGTTATTTCGGCCTGCGTCTTGGGCGGCGTGTCGCTCAGTGGCGGCATTGGCATGATTCGCCATGTGATCGCCGGGGTACTGATTCTGGCGATCATTGAAAACGCCATGAACCTGAAAAACATCGACACCTTCTACCAATACGTAATTCGCGGCACGATTCTGTTGCTGGCAGTGATCATCGACCGGTTGAAGCGGCGGTGACTGACGTGCCGCTTGGCTACAGTTGAATGAATGTGGGAGCGGACTTCCCCGTTCGCTTCCAGCCGAGTCTTCGGCACCTTTCATGTCATGGGCTCAGACACCTTTGTGGGCGCGAATGTCTTCGCGAAATAGGTGTCAGCGGTGAGCTCATTGCCTCTGATCCTGGAGCCCTGGGCTAGGGCCCGTCCAAGGTGTGCCACTCAATCCTTCAGGTGTAGCTCAATCCAGTTGGCAAACCCCAGCGTTGCCGTATCGCTCATCACCGGCCCGACCACTTGAACGCCTAACGGCAAGCCCTGTGGACCGAAGCCTACCGGCAGGCTCAGGCTTGGAAACCCCAACAGACTCCAGATTCGCGAGAACAATGGGTCGCCTGTCTTCTCCAGTCCCGACTCCGCTTCGCCGCAGGCGCTGGGAGTCAACAACACATCGTATTCGGCGAAACCTCGGCCCATTTGATGCCGGGCTGACGCCACTTGCGCCCGGTGTCGAAGGCTTTGCTCAAAACTGATTTGCCCCCCACGTTCCAGCATGGCCTGTAATCGTTCGCTGAGCTGAGCCCGATGATTCAGTCGCTCATCGGCCAGTGCCTTGAAGGCTTCGGCGCACATCACCGCGTCGTGCACCTCGACCAACGCGTTGACCGCATCACTCAACGTCACGTCCACGATGTGAACACCTTGGGTGTTCAAACGCTGGACCGTGGCTTCGAATGCGGCCTGCGCGGCGGGGCTGCTGTTGTCCCAGAACGCCGTGCGGCAGACCCCGACGCGCGGCTTGCGATCGATGGGCAACTGTCGCCATTGTGGCGCGTTGGCCATGACCGAAGTGAGCAGGGCGACGTCTTCGACGCAACGGCCAAAGCCACCGACGGTGTCCAGCGACTCACTGAGGCTTTTGATGCCTGCTCGGGGGATCAGGCCAAAGCTGGGTTTGAACCCGACGATCCCGCAGTAGGCGGCAGGGCGGATCACCGAGGCGGCTGTCTGGGTGCCCAGCGCGAGGGGCACCATGTTAGCGCCGACGGCGGCGGCCGACCCACTGGACGATCCGCCCGGGGTGTGTGCCGGGTTATGCGGGTTCGCTGTGGGGCCGGGGGTGAACGTTGCGAACTCGGTCGTCACGGTTTTGCCCAGGACGATCGCGCCGGCTTCACGGCACAGCGCCACCGCCGCGGCGTCATTGACCGGCTGATGCGTACGGTAGATGGGCGAGCCATAGCCGGACGGGAAGTCGCGCGTGTCGAACAGGTCCTTCACACCCAATGGCAATCCGTGCAGAGGTCCGCGCAGGGGACCTTGGTCCAGTTGCTGCGCTTGCGCCAGCGCGCCGGCGGCATCGAAGTGCCGCCATGCTTGAAGCTCGGGTTCACGCGCCTGGATGACCTCAAGGCAGGCTTCCAACAGCGCGACGGCTGTCAGTTCCCGGCGTTGAAGCAAATGCGCGGCTGCTTGGGCGGTCAGGCGGGAAAGGTCAGGGCGGGCAGGGGGCACGGCAAGGTCCATTGAGGGGAATGTGAGTTGCAGAGAATGTGCTCTGGAGCAGGCGTTGTACACCAGAGCGTGGAGGATTCAACTGAGCTTCGACGTAACGAAGATCAGTCGCACGGACGCTTGGGCCAGCTCTTGAGCTTCTGCCCGGATGGTGTCGAGTTCCTGTTTGACCGCAGTGTCTTGAGTGTCACTGGCGCGCAGTTCGACCAACAAGGTTATTTGATACAGCGCGTCGATTAGCCCATGAAGATTGCGATGCAACTGTTGGGTCACTTTGTCCAGGTGTTCGACGTGTGCATTGTCATCAATATGCGTGGCTGGCGTAATGCCATCCATTTGGGTCTGTCGTACGCCCGTTAATACATAATAAATATCGACCCCTGCTTGAGTGATGCGCAATAAGTAATCGGCTTTAGGTGAACGCGCTCCACTTTCATAATTGCCTTGTGCGTTGGTTTCCACGCCGCCAATGGCGCCCAGTGCACTCTGCGAAAGCTTGAGGCGGTTACGTTCTTGCCTCAGTCGCTGACCTATCCCTGTCATATATGCCTCTCACATTTCCTGTTCTGCTGCCACGGTCAGGCCAGTTCAGGAAGTTGCCCACACAAACCACTGCTATTGCGTGGATGATTAATCGAATGAATCGATAAAGATCATCGAATTCGCGCAGCTGTTCTGCATGCGATTGGATGACAATACCGAATATCCAATTGAAGTGGAAAGGGATCCAATCGGTTGTTGTCGATATTTCTTGAAACACACGTATGACCGAATAGCGATCAAAGCTATACACCCAACCTGTTTTGTACAGGTTGGTTTGCGGGATTCAGTCAGCGCAGTTGCCTGGAAGCCTCGTTCTAGAGAGGCTCGGCCAGGCGACAAACGTGTTCAGGAGGGGCAGCGAGAAGTGGGTTGTTGCACCCAACTGCGTGCGGTTCGGGCAATAGTGTCAGCCAGGGTCGACACCGCTTTCTGGTGAGCCAGTATCAGATTCTCCATGCCAGCGCCTGCTGGCTGACGAATGACGCTGCTGCAAGTGAGTGTCTTACGTTTGTTGCCACTGCCATTAGCGCGCAGACTCAAGTTCCAGACCACATCGATCAAGGCGTATTGATCCAGTGCCGATTCAAAACGCCTCACATCCGTGCGGACTGTGAGCACAGGCTCATCGCTCTGCTTGGGCAGCCCTGCCAGATCACGAGAACCGAAGCGACGTTCCAGTTCGCCGGTCAATGCGTCGTGGAATTCATCCCCCAGCGGTGCCCCCCACCGCTCGTTCTCCAGAATGGCCAGGCTGCCATTGCCCTGGCGCACGACCAGCGGGGGCTGGTCCACTTGAACGGCCATCAGCACCGGTTGCATTTCGAACTGAAAAGGCGCTGGCGTGACAGCAGCTGTCGACGGCGCGGCGGGGGCAATGAGAGTGTAGTAATGCGTCGGTGTCGACGAGCAGGCGCCGAGGCTCAAGGCGCATGCCATTGCCAGCAGGTGAGTACGCACAGTCATTGGGCAGGCTCCGGAGGAATTTCACGGGAAGAGGACGAACCTTTGTACGAACCCGGCGCAGCGTCACCCGAGCGACCGCGGATAAGCGACTCGGGATGGCGGCTAAGGAAGTCGGTCAGCACGCGGACCGAACGGGCCGTGCGCTGAACTTCATCCAGTGCTTGACCCAACTGCTGACGCGCCGGGGAGTCGTCCGACAATGTGTCATTCGCAGTGCCGAGGGTCTTCTGCGCTTGCTGCAGCGTACCGGCCATCTGAGGCAGCACTTGGCCATTGACGTTTTTCAAGGTCTTCTGCAGTTCGATCAGGCTACCGTTGAGGTTTTTCGCCAGGTCGTCGATCGGGATCTTGCCGAGCTTGTCGACGAACGCCTGCAGCTGTTCCTGCAACTTGTCGAAGCTGCCGCCCACGGTCGGAATCTCCAATGGGCGGGCCTTGGCGTTATACGCAATCTTCGGTGCCTTGGGGTCGAAATCCATGGCCACGTACAGCTGGCCTGTGAGCAGGTTGCCCGTGCGCACCTGTGCGCGCAGCCCACGTTCTACGAAGCGTCCCAGAATGCGCGAGGTCTGTTCTTCCTCGTCGTTGCCTGAACCGGCCTGTTCCTTGAGCTTGTCGTTGGCGGCGCCCAAACGTTGCGGGTAGATGACCGCGCCGACCACACCGGGGAACGTGCCACTGGCTGCGTCGTAATCAAGGTCGACCGAGACCACACGCCCGATGTTCACCCCGAGGAAATCAACCGGGGCATTGACTACCAGACCGCGCAGCGATTGGTTGAAGCGCATGCGGATGTATTTCGGCTCGCCGTCCGGGGGGGCCAGTGCCGTGGTCTGGTCTTCGAACAGTTTGAATTCGGCGTTTGGCTCGGCGGGCTTGGCGTCCGGGCTGTATTTCGGTTCGCGGAAGGCGATCCCGCCCGAGATGATCGAGGTCAGGGACTGGGTCGAAACCTTGAGGCCCGCAGCGCCCAGACTGACGTCAACGCCGCTGGCATTCCAAAAGCGTGAATCGGTGAGCACGTACTGGTCGTTGGGCGAGTTGACGAAGATTTCGATGTTCACGCCCTTGCCGTCCTTCGCCAACTCGTAGGCCACCACCTGTCCCACTTGGATGCGCCGGAAATAAATGGGCGAGCCGATGTCCAGCGAACCGAGGTCATCGGTGTGCAGAATGAAGCGCTTGCCCTTGTCGCCAAAGGTGACAGGAGGCGGGTTTTCGAGGCCGGTGAAATTTCTCTCGGTCTTGTCCGAGCTGCCCGCGTCGGCACCGATAAACGCCCCCGACAGCAATGTGTCGACGCCCGACACGCCGTGGGCGCCGATACGCGGTCGCACCACCCAGTATTGCGAGTCGGCGCGGGTGAACGGGGCAGCCGACTGATTGAGTTCGATGGTCGCCAGCACGTGGGTGCGATCCTCGCTCAGTTCGATGTCGGTGACCGTGCCGATTACCACGTTTTTGTACTTCACTTGGGTTTTCTTGGCTTCCAGACCTTCGGCGGTCAGGAAGCTGACGACGACCTTGGGGCCGACGTTGAGAAAATCGTGAATGACCATCGACAGGCCGATGACCCCGGCCAGAATAGGCACCAGCCAGACCAGCGAAACACGTGCCTTGCGAGCCTTGACCTGCGGTCGCGCCGGCTCGGGCGCCGAAGGGGGGAGGGCGTTATCGGACATCTTCAACCTCTGCGTCCCAGATCAACCGGGGATCGAAACTCATGGCGGCCAGCATCGTCATCACCACCACCAAACCAAAGAACAGGATGCCCAGTCGCGGCTCGATGGTGCTGAGCCCGCGAAACTGGACCAGCGCCGCCACCAGGGCGACCACCAGCACGTCGAGCATCGACCAGTAGCCGATCAACTCGATGAAACGGAACAGCCGGGAGCGCTCGCGCATCGCCCACTGGCTGCGGCGCTGGCAGGTGACCAGCAGCATGCCTAGCACCAGAAACTTGAGGCAGGGCACCAGCACGCTGGCGACGAAGATCAGAATGGCGATGTCCCAGGAGCCGCCTTCGGCAAACTCGATGACACCGCTCATGATGGTGTTTTCGCTGGCGCTGCCCAGCAGGGTCGTGAACATCACGGGCAACGTGTTGGCCGGGATGTAGAAAATCAGCCCGGCGATCAGGAAGGCCCAGGTACGGGTCAGGCTGTTGGGCTTGCGCCGATGGACTGGGGATTCGCACCGGGGGCAGCGCTCGGCGTCCTCCGGGCAGACATAGGCGCAGGTGTGGCAAAGCGTGACCTGGCGCTCGCGGGCGTAGGGAATGCCGTTCATTCGGGTACGACCCCCAATTCGTCCCACAGCCTGCGAATGTCTTTGCCGGCAATCAGCACGATCAGCACCATGAGCATGGCCATGGCCCACAGACCGACACCGGGGTGAACGTCGAGCATGCCGGCCAGCTTGACGATCGCGACCAGAATGCCCAACAGACACACTTCGAGCATGCTCCAGGGGCGCAAATGTTCCAGCGTGCGCATGCAGGTCTTGAAGCCGGGGGCGATTTCACGGCGTTGGGCGTGTATCAGCACCCAGAACAGCAACGCGATTTGCAGGGCCGGTGCGAGGATGATCGCCAGCCCGGCCACCAAGGCGATGAGGGTGATCTGTCCTTGGGCCAGCGCCTGCACCGAACCCCAGAGGGTCACTTCGTTGTACAGGCCTTTCATGCTGATGCTGATCACCGGGAACACGTTGGCGAAAATGAACATGATCCCCGCCGCGATGCTCAGTGCGAGCAGCTGTTCGATGGTCATGCGATGGCCTCGGTTGAGGACCGCCGCGCAGCGCAGGCAATACGCTGACTGCCCCTTGCTCAGAGGCTGGGCGTGATACAGCGAATCGCAGTGTTCGCAAATGATCCAGTGCGCCGGATCGGACTGCTCTGTCGGGCTGCTGGTCATTGGCGCCGTCGGTGGGGGAGTGGGCGTATTCACGTTCTTCGGTATCTAGGCGTGCATGTGAGTCATTGACCACAATGCCAGCATGGCGTTCGGTGCCATTCGGGCGGTGTGAGCAAACAGCTGAATCAACGCTCGTTCGACCTTGCGCGGGGTAGGCGAGGTGTTACGACGAGTGTCGTTTTGGAGCGCGGGAATTGTAGCGTGATCCGTAGCGGGTGCGCTGTCTGAAGTGGCCTTAACCGTCTGATAAACAGCGTTTCTTTCGCCTGGAAAGTGGCACCCGATCTGTAGGAACACGCCAGCGCCTGATCCGCAACCCGTTGGGGGGGGCATCGCTAGAGCTTCGCCCAAAAGTCTTCGGCAATGTCACTCAACGTCATGGTCGGCCTGAACAGACGGATTTCCATGGGAATGTCCCAGTGTTCCTCCAGCGCGCGGTGCAGTTTTCCGCTGGTCATTTCAGGTTCGGCCAAGGTGTTGGGCAGCCAGGCGAAGCCTTTTCCTTCCAGTGCCATGGACAACAGCACCGCCGCCAGGTGAGAGCTGAATACCGTCTGCAAACTCGGCGGTCGAGGCTCTCTGCGCAAGCGCGCGGAGACGATTCGACCCAGCCCGGACTCAGCCGTGTAGCCCAGCAGCGAGAGGGGAGCGGCTTGCCCGGATGGGGTATTGAGCGCCTGCGGTTCGGCGCCGAGGGCGATCAGCACGTCGTGACCCACAACCTTCGAATAGAACGACTCGGCCGGGAATGGCGGCGGCACGTCCGGGTGCTGATGACAGAGCAGAAACTGCACCTCGCCACCCAGCAGCATTTGCTCACAGATCCGCATGTTGTCCGAATGCAGGCGGATGGCTTCGATGGGACCGCTGCGCTCGGCGGCGCGCACCCACCCCGGAAAGAAAGTGAACGACAACGAGTGCGTGGCCGCGAAATGCAGTGAGCGCGCCTGCTTTCCTGCCACCTCCCGCGCCTCTTGCCGCATCTGGTACAGGCGTCGGGTCATGTCTTGCGCGCTGCCGAGCATGTGCCGCCCCGCGTCTGTGAGCGTGGCGCCTTGGGTGGTGCGCTCGAACAGATCGACCCCGACCCAGGTCTCGAGCGCCTTGATCCTGCGGCTGAACGCCGGTTGCGTCACGTGGCGCGTTTGCGCGGCGCGGGAAAAATTGCCGCTCTGGGCCAGCGCATTGAAGTCTTCCAGCCAAACCAGTTCCATCGTGATGCCGTCCGCGCATTGAGTGCCGCGTTTTTAGCATTGGCTGTCGCGCAAGGTCCAGACCTAGAGTGAGACACCGCTTCACGACCCACTCGTCCAAAACAACAAGGAGTCTTCCATGCGTATCGTCGACATTCGCGAAAAGACGGTGTCCATTGCCTCGCCGATTGCCAATGCCTACATCGACTTTTCGAAAATGACCTGCTCGGTGGTCGCGGTCATCACCGACGTCGTCCGCGACGGCAAGCCGGTCATCGGCTACGGCTTCAACTCCAACGGCCGTTACGGCCAGGGCGCCCTGATGCGCGACCGGTTCCTGGCCCGTGTGCTGGAAGCCGACCCCGAATCGCTGATCGACCCGGCGCACGACAACCTCGACCCGTTCGCCATCTGGAAAACCCTGATGACCAACGAAAAACCGGGCGGCCACGGCGAGCGTTCGGTCGCGGTCGGCACGATCGACATGGCGGTGTGGGATGCCGTGGCGAAGATCGAAGGCAAGCCGTTGTACCGTCTGCTGGCCGATCGGTATCGCAATGGCGTGGCCGATGACAAGGTCTGGGTGTACGCGGCGGGTGGCTATTACTACCCCGGCAAGGACCAGACCAAGCTCAAGGCGGAAATGCAGAGCTATCTGGACCGTGGCTATGACGTGGTGAAGATGAAGATCGGCGCCGTGCCGCTGGACGAAGACCTGCGCCGTATCGAAGCGGTGCTGGAGGTGGTGGGGGATGGTCAGCGCCTGGCCGTGGACGCCAACGGCCGCTTCGACCTGGAGACGGGCATCGCTTATGCCGAAGCGATCAAACCCTACAACCTGTTCTGGTATGAAGAAGTCGGCGACCCGCTGGATTACGCGCTGCAGGCCGAGCTGGCGAATCATTACGCATTGCCGATGGCCACGGGCGAGAACCTGTTCTCTCACCAGGACGCGCGCAACTTGCTGCGCCACGGCGGCATGCGTCCGGATCGTGATTTCCTGCAGTTCGACTGCGCATTGTCCTACGGCCTGGTGGAATACCTGCGCACACTGGACGTGATGAAAGACCTCGGCTGGTCTTCTCGCCGTGTCGTGCCACACGGTGGCCATCAGATGTCGCTGAACATTGCCGCGGGTTTGCATCTGGGGGGTAACGAGTCGTACCCGGACGTGTTCCAACCGTTTGGCGGGTTCGCCGATGGCATTCGGGTCGAAAACAGCTACGTCGGCCTGCCGGACATTCCGGGTGTGGGCTTCGAAGCCAAGTCGGCGTTGTACGCGGTCATGCGGGCATTGGGGGAGGGTGCCTGATCGGCCGGGTATCTGGCGTCCAACAGCGAATCGATTGGGCGGCGCATACCGGGTGATCTCAGAGACGACAGACGCGTCTCACGCCTCGGGTGACGCCTGACCGCGCCGTGCCAGCAGGGGCAGCCTGATTGTGAACTGGCTGCCTTTGCCTTCGCCGGCGCTTTCAGCGTTCACGGTGCCGGCATGGGCGTGAACCAGTTCACGAACGACCGTGAGCCCGATCCCCAGCCCGGAGGCATTGAAATCGACCGCGTGGCTGTCCTGAACGTAGGGTTCGAAGATGAGGGGCAGCGCCTGGGGTGATATGCCTATGCCGTCATCTGCGACGGTGACGTGCAACGTGTCTGAGACCACGGCTGCTATCAAGCGAACATTGCCGCCCGAGGGCGTGTATTTGACCGCGTTGGTCAGCACGTTGGTGAAGACCTGAGCCAGGCGGACGGCGTCCCCGTAGATCAGAAGGGGCTCACCCGGCACCACGACGTCGAAGCGCAAATGATGCGTGGCCATCAAGGGCGAGGACGCTTCGATCACCTCGGTGAGCACCTGGCCAAGGTCGGTGGCCGTGTAACTCAGTCGCAGCTTTCCAGTATTGGCGCGGGAGACATCCAGGAGATCTTCCACCATGCGCGAGAGGCGCTGGACTTGCCCTTCAATCAGCGCACACATCTTGGGCAGCTTCTCCGCAGGTACGCTGGCAATCCGCTCGGCCAACAGGCTGATAGGGGTCAACGGGTTGCGCATTTCATGGGCGACGGTCGCCAGCACGGTCGTCTGGCGAGCCAGGGCCTGTTCGGCTTGTAGCTGGAGTTTCTGGGCCTGGAGAGAAGAGAGGACCAGGGACTCGTTCGCTTCCCGCAACTCGAGGTAAAGACCGGGCAGGGTGTCCAGATGCGGGAGCGCTTCCCTGGCGTGATCCTGTCCCTCCGTCGACAGGGCTCTGAGCACCAGTTGCTGATTCGCTTCGATCAATTCGTCGAGGTGGAGACGTTTTGCCGTCGCGGCCTCGGCCTCCAGCAATTCGCGCTGCAGAAACGCCAGGTGCGCCAGCGCCTGCGCTTTTTTTCCGCCGCTCGCGGCGTCATCCGGGGCGTAGCCCGCCCTCCGTGGCACCTGTTCGTCGTCCTTGTTTTCAGTCACGGCAATGGCTCATGTGAGTTGATCCCCATGTTGCGTCGGGCCTGAGACCCGACGGCTCGGGCGGCCCCCCAGCAGACCTTCCTGCTCGTAGAGGCGGTCGGATATCTGCAACCCTTGATCGTTGATGCTGTACAGGCGCAACTCATCCGAATGGGCGCTTGCCCTGACCTTGACCACTGCCATGATGCGCTGAAGGCGTGAATCGACCTCGATGTAGCGTTGCACGATGATCGCGTCGGTGAGGAACGCCGTGCCATAAGGACTGAAGCGCAGGTCGGTGTAGCGGTCTTCCAGCTCGGAGGTCATCAGTAAGGTCACCCCGGTGCTGGTCAATGCGCTGACCATCCGCGACAGGGACTCGCGGAAGTCGTCACGAAAGGCCGGAGCGATCGCGAGCTCGAACCCAGAGAGCGAGTCGATGACGACCCGCGTGGCCTTCAACCGGTGAATTTCGCTCAGGAGCTGATGCACCACCTCGTCGATCGACAGGTCGGCAACCCGCCGGTCGATCATGCCCACTTGATCGTTTCGGATCAGCTGCGTGAGCGCTGCGCTGCGCAGGTGGTTGGGTCGCTGCTCGAACACCGCCATGACGCCGGTTTCGCCGTTGCGTGCGCCTTCCTCCAGGAAGGCCGCCGCCAGCAGGCTCTTGCCGGAACCCGACGGCCCGGCCACCAACAGCGAATAGCCTTGAGGAAGGCCGCCGCCGAGCATGTCGTCCAACCGCGGGACACCCATGCGCAGCCGATGAGGCAGCGCGCTGTGGGCCATTTCGGCGTAGTTGGGCACGACTGTGGACGGCGGGGGGAACACCGTGACGCCGTTCTCGCCTATGCGAAATGCATGCAAGCCGGGGAGGGTCGGCTGACCGCGCATCTTCATGATCTCCATCTTGCGGACCATGGAATTGCGCTGGACGCTCTGCCGCAGCCAGATCAAGCCATCGGCGACCGTGAAGATGGGATTGCTGTCGAGCTCGTTGAAATATTCGCCGAGCAGGAAGGTCGTCGCCTGCCATGTCGTCATCAACATGCCGAGCTGCTGCACGAATTGCGGCAAATTGTTGTTGGGGTTAGCGTGGGTCTCACTGGCCAGCACCACCGAGCGGAACGAGTCGACGAACACCAGCGCGGGTGCGTGAGTCTCGACCTCATGCACGATGCGCCGCAGCACTTCCTCGAGGTCGCCCGCCAGCGTGTCGTCGGCCAGGTTGACGTAGCGAATCGAGGTGTTGACCGCCTCCTCATCGAAAAAGCTGAATTGCTGCTGGTAACGCAGCATCTTGAGCGGCGGCTCACCGAGAACGGTGAAGAAAATCGCCGGACGTTCCGGCGTGGCCAGCGAAAACATCATCTGATGCGCCAAGGTGGTTTTGCCGCAACCGGGCGGGCCGGCGATGAGGTTGAACGAAAACTCCGGCAACCCTCCGCCCAGAATCTCGTCAAGACCTGGAACGCCTGTCGCCAGACGGTTGATTGTCACTTTGGTGCTCATGGTGAATTTTCCTGCACAGGTGTGCCGCTCAAAGGTCTTCCCCACACGTCAAGCAGCAGTCGTGCAGCGAGTGATCGCCCGATCAGGGTGGCCAGCAATTCGTAAAAGGTTTTCAGCAATGCCTCACAGAAAAACAGGGCATCGCCTTTGTTCTGCTCCGCGAGCAGGGATTTCAGTTCGCCCAGGTCCATGGCGACGATCAGCGTTTTGTAGGTGTCGGCAAACTGCGGATAGGCTGAAGTGCACAGAAACAGGCTGCGGCGGTGAAGCGCAGCCACGCCCTTGGGCCCTATGATCGGAATCAAGGTTCTGTTGATGTCCTCGAACATTGAGGTGATGGCGTCGGCGACCTGCGAACTCTCAGCGCTATGGGCCGTCCGTTGTGCCAAGGATGCTGCGATCCTCTGGCCCGCTTCGCTTTCAGCAAACATGGGAATGATTTCTGGTAGGGGTCTGGTAATGCCGCGGGTTCCGGGCACAGGGCCGAGAAACGTACGGCATGCGTGGTGAGCCAGCTCGCAAGGCTTTCGATGATGTCCAGACGGGATAACGGGTCTGACTACGACGTAGGGATACGTGAATGCCACCGCGGCGCCAATTTCATCAGTTGGCTGCACCCATGGGGGCATTCGCACGAAACAGATGCCGCTGATTTCCATTCACGGCAGGACTGGCGGAACACTACTCCAACTTGAGCGCGCTTCAAAGCCCGCCGGCAACAATAAGACAAACACAGGTCGTACGGGTGGAAGCAGGCATGCGATTGGATAGCGCCGGACCCTGCATCACAGGATGTTCAGCGTAAACGGGGCAGGTTTTTCACTGGAGGTCTTCAAATGCGGGGAAACCAGGGCATAGCGCCCTGGCGGACAACCGGTGTTACTTTTTCTTCTTTGCAGGTTTATCAGCCTTTTCAGCCTTGTCGGCTTTTTTGGCCTTTTCTGGCTTGCTGTCAGCCTTCTTTGCAGCCTTTTTCGGCTCAGCGTCCTGTTTCTTTTCCTTCTTCTCGGACGATTTCGACAGCGCAGAAGCGGCAGCCGATTTCTTCTCCGGTGTGGCTTTTTTGTCCTTCAAATCCTTACTGGCTTTCGAAGCGTCACTTTTGCTTTTCTTGTCATCTTTAGCCACGTTAACCACCTCGTGAAGTGTGCCTTGATTGGCATCGGGCTTGCGGAAGTATCCCCAAGCTGATCATTAGGCGAATGCTTGCAGAAGCGGTTCAATCTTTTTGAGGTAACGCGTGAAAGCGTCCGTAGGAACTATGATCCGCTGGCGCTGCACGCGGTTTTATCGGATGGGATTAACAGCGACCGGTAGTGTCAGGTGCAACTCATGTGCAGCGCTTTTGCTCCGGTTGACGCGCTGCCGGGTTGGAGGTTTGGGGGGTCGCACCTTGATTGAGGGCAGAAAATGCTATTCGTGGTCATGCTGGGTGGTAAGCACCCGAAAGCAAAAATAGAAGTCCACGATGTGGCCTTCGTGGTGGCCGACCGGCTGGAAGCGGCCTACCCGCAGCTTCGAGACGGTTGGTTTGGCAGCCCCGCAGGGTTGCACATCGACGCCTGGATGGCAGTCGACGGCGTTGAGCAATGGAAGCTTGAGTTGAGCCCATTGGCGCCGTCGCCTGATTCGCTGCGTTTGTTCTTCATCAATTTGGGCGGATACGAAGCACGGTCTTTTGGTGAGGCCCATCACTACCTGTTGGTGGTGGCCCGGACCCGAAAGGACGCGATGGCCAAAGGCAAGCGTCAAGGCCTTGCCCGCTGGACTCAACCCCACACCGACGCGGTCTTGGACCTCGACGATTGCCTGCCGATCGATGAAGTCGGCGGCCGCTATGTTCACTTGGTCGAAGGGGATCACGCCGGGGTGACACAGGGCAATGACTACATTGTGATCTCGCGCTGACCGCGTTCCGTTGAGCGACGCAGATGCCTCTTCATACTCGAGGCCGGAGGAGGTGTACGCCTCCTTGATCCGGGACGTGCGAGGTCAACGTGGCGCGACGGTCAACTCAGGCACGCTTTCAGCGAGCGTCCGTGTGCGGCGGGCTAGAAGTCCGTGTGGCTGGCCACGCTGCGCCATGCATCAGCGTCTTGCTTGAGCGCTGCAATTTTTTTGTCGACGATGTCGAACACCACGGCTCCGATGGGCAGATGCAGCGGCGGTCGATCACTGTTTACTGCATTGAGAATGACGGCCGCAGCCTTCGCAGGATCGCCTTTTTGCAGGCCGTCGTTGCGCTTGCTGTATTGGCGTTTCATTCCAGCGGTCTGGGCGTAAGCCGCCAGCTCCTGAGCGGCCAACACCGCCGAGCGTCCAAGGAACGCCGTACGGGAAGGGCCCGGCTTGGCGATGATGACGGCGATGCCCAATGGACTGACTTCTTGCGCGAGTGCTTCGGAAAGCCCCTCTACCGCAAACTTGCTTGCGTTGTAGTACCCATACCCTGCCGAGCCGGAGATGCCGGCGCCAGACGACACGTTGACGATACGACCTGCACCTCGGCGCCTTAACGCGGGCAGGACGGCCTTGGTCACTTCGATCAGGCCGAACACGTTGGTGTCGAACAAGGCTCGGTATTCTTCCGCCGACCCCTCTTCAACCGCCCCGATCATGCCGTATCCGGCGTTATTGACCAGCACGTCCAGGCCTCCAAACGCTTCCTGCGCGATTGCCACTGCTCGCACGGCTGTCTCGGGACGGGTGACGTCCAGTTCAGCGATTCGCACCTGTTGCGGGTAGCGACGTTCGAAATCCTGAAGCGTATCGACATTGCGCGCCGTCGCGACCAATTGATCGCCATCGCCAAGCACTGCCTCAGCCAATGAACGACCCAAGCCATTCGAGCAACCCGTAATCAACCAGGTCTTCGTCATCAAATTCATCCTTCAATACGTTGAGGTGCATGTGCCCGGTCCAGACGGCACATGCCCTGATCAGAGGGTCGTCAGCGTGTGTTCGATTGCTGATCGTTCAATGCGTCATGCAGGGTTATTTGCGTCGGCTACCCCGGCGAGCCATTGCACGACCACCTCGAAGGCGGCGTCGGAATTGCGTTCGTAGATCAACCCATGCCCATTGCCATGGATGCCTAGCGCAGGCAGGTCCAGGTGATCCACTTGGGCGCCTGCGTTCTGCAGAAAGGGCACGATACTGGAGGCAAACGAAGCGAACGTTGAGGTTTCACCTGTCAATAACGCCACCGGCACGTCTTGCAAGCCAGGGATCTTCAAAGACGCAGGGTCGGCTTCGCGGACTTGGTCGGGCGTGTCACGAGGGGGATCGAACGTGATCGGCGCCGCGGTCAGGCCCCATTCCAGCGTCCCGATGCCAGGCGTGTGGCCGAACACCGGGCCCATGGGTTCCACCGCCACGACGGCTGCCACCAGACCGGGACGGCGATCGGCGATCAACCAGCCACTGGGGCCTGACGCGGAGTGCGTCACAACGATGGCTTTGCCGATCTTGTCCAGCAGTTGAGCCAGCCGGTCCGCGTCCAATGTTTGAGAGGCAGCGAGGTCGGCCGGCATCGGGCCGTATGCCGCGATGAAGGCATCGAAGGCGGCTTCATCGTCCAGCGCGAAAGGCCACTGGGTCTCGCCGCCGCCTTCAGGGAAGTACACCTCGCGGGCGCGCTCGTAGGAAAACGCCGGACCCGTAGGTCCCATGATGTCAGGGTGATACGGCGAGCGTCCGTGGCCGGGCCGGTCCACGCGGAACACCACGAAACCTGCTTCCACGAACCGTTGCGCCCAACCCGGACGACCATCGGGGGTGTCCAGCCATTCGGTGCCCTGCAGGGTGCCGCCGTGCACCAGCACGACAGGATAGGGTTGGGTGATGAACTCGGGAGATTCCCACGCCACGTACATGGGGCCTTTCTGATAATGCTTGCCGTCCTGCTTAACCCGAGGACCGGTGAGCCAGAAACTGCCCCGACGCGAACGTCTCACTGGGCCAGTGCGCCAAGGTTCATCGGACGGATCCGCCGAGCGGGTCACGGATTCGGTGGCAAACGTTGACCAGTCCTGATGCCCACGTCCGTGCGCGACGGCGGCTTTCATTTTCGACCGCACTGCGTCGGCGGCTGGCAGTCCCAGGTCTCGGGTGTGGGCCGCCTCAATGGCGAGGTTGATGTCCTTCAGACCCAGAGACAGCTTGAAGCCCGGTTCAAACGTGCCGTTGACGATGTTCTGCCCATAGCGCTGATAGCTGGAGCAGGCGAATTGGGTTTGGGTCATGAGGTCGATGAACGTGGCCGGGCTCAGCCCATAGCGCTCAGCCAGTACGCTGGCTTCACCGAGCGACTGGATGGCGTGGGTGATCATCATGTTGCCGGCGATCTTGGCGATACACGCGTGAACCGGTCGATCGCCCATGATCCAAGTCTTTTTCCCCAGCACGTCGAAGAGGGGTTGGACGGTGGCGATCGCTGCTCGCGATCCAGCCACCACAATGTTCATTTCACCCCTGGCCGCCACCGCCGGTATGCCGAAAACGGGCGCCGCGACCAGCGCCACACCCAGCCTGTGATGGACAGCCTGCAGTTCTTCGATGAGCAGGGGGGAGAGGGTCGACATCACAATGTGAACACACGCTGTGTCGGCACTTTCCAACGCCCCGGCAGACAACAGCACTTCGCGAACGGCGCGATCATCAGCCAGCATGCTGATGACGACGTCTTCCTGGAAGGCCGCTGCCGGGGATACGAGCGCGCGTACACCCTCCAAGTCGGCCAACGCCTCAGGGTTGCGGTTCCAGGCCGATACGCGGTGGCCTGCCTTGATGAGCAACGGGATCATCGCCCGGCCCATACTTCCTGTCCCGATAAAACCGATATTCATGTGGGGTCTCCGCTACGGTTGTGCAGTCCACCCAGTATGTGCGTTGGGGAATGGCTGCGGGACTGCCATTGCTGCAACCTCAGCGTTCATATTTGTACGAAGAGCGGTGTGGGCTGGAGTTTGGGGGGGGCAGGGCATTATCCGAAGCGGCCCACCCTCCTCAGACTCACTGGCTGTCATCCAGGAAATGCACTACGGCCGCGTTAAAGAAAGCGGGGTCCTGAATGAACGCGAAATGACTGCATTGGGCAGGATCAGCAGGCCGGCTTTAGGGATGGTGGCCGCCACGTACTCCAAGTGATCGCGCTTGATGGCTTCGTCATGGTCTCCGTCCACTATCAGAATTGGCGAAGTGATTTTCTTCAGATCGTTATCGCCCCAGTTCGGTTGGCTGGCCCACATGTGGCTGATCTGCTCGACGAACGCATCGAAATCCTTGGGCGTAGGAGAGAGGCGGGCGTATTCCTTTCCAGTGCGCTCAATAAATGCCGCGAAGGTCGGATTTTCCTCGACATGCTCCTTGACCCCGGTTGTCGAAGTATTGGGTGCAAAGGCAAACACCTTGCCGGTACGAAGCGGGTAACGCATCGCAAGGTCTAAACCGATGATCGCGCCATCACTCCAGCCAACGATATCAGCGCGCGGGATCTTCAACGTGTCCAGCACGCCCACCACATCGTCGGCCATGAGGTCGTAGCCAAAGGGTTGAGCATCGCGCGAGCTGCGGCCGTGCCCTCGACTGTCCACCGTTATGACCGTGTGTTTGCCCGAGAGCGCTTTAACCTGATTGCCCCAATAATCAGAGTTTGAAAGGCCGCCGTGCAGCAGAACCACTGGGGAGCCGTGGCCGCTGATGGCGTAATAGATCTTCACGCCATTAACAGAGGCGTATCCGCTTTTTACACCGGATACAGGAGCAGGCGTCTGGGGCAAGGTTTCCCATCGCTCGGCAGCATCCGTGATCGCCGACACCGACAAGCAAAGCGCTGCAAAAATCAACTGACGAATCATTGTGAGTCCTTGGGATTTCTGATGAATGCGGGGTGCCCGACTTTATTCAGGGGCGTTTTTATATACGTTCGACCCATGGCAGACGTTCAAGAAGCTGGCGTTGGCTAGCTATATCGGCCTGCACTTGGCCTCTGACGACAAACGCTTCTTTCATCGCAGGATTGCTATCGATGGCTCATGAGCGCGGTAAGTGTTTGGCACCCTCAAACCCTGCGGATAAAGGCTCACCGCGCATCGAAATGGACCGGGTCGTCTTTGAAAATGTCTTCGTAGAGTCTCGCGACGGCAGGCGTGAAGTTCTGTTTTGAAGGCACCAGAAACGCCTCTGCGGGTGCGAGCTGTTTGACATAAATGACTTCGTAGATACGAAGCAGGGTGCCCGGCTCGGTTTCTTCGAGATCAAAGCCCGGCATGATGCCTACTGCTGTGTAGCCCGCCCGCTCCAGGGCTTGTTGCATGTAGGGGGTTCTGGTCGTGGCCATGCCGTAGATCAAGCCTGCCCCCATGTGGCGGCCCATCTTTTCGCCAAGCTCTTGGGCGGCTACTGCCAGATTGGACTGTCGATGGGGGCGGGCCACTGCGCCGACTCGCCCGAAAATGACGTCCGGGCCGTCGATCTTTTCCCAAGTGGCGATAGCAACGATTTCATCGCTGTGGCGAACGACCATGGCAAGGATTGCCGTGGTGCGGCGGTCAGTACCTACGACTTTTTCTTCGTAAAACGCCGGGTCCATGAGCGAACTGCCCATGCCCACGGAGATGGAGGGAAACCATGTTTTGAAGAAAGTTATTGCGATGTCGATCTCGTCCTGCCTTAACAGATCCCAGCTGTAGTCGGCGGGGAGCGGGGTGAACATGCGTATTTCATCAATCGTCGGCCAATTCATTGACTTCACCTTGTCGAGGGGCTGGGGGCTTTAATGGGTTACAGCGGCTGTAGCGGGAGGTTGAGCGACGCATAACTCTCCGGTAGCTCGAATCAACGCCATTTCGTGCAGTCTGTCCTTGGCGAGTTTTGGCAGTGCCTGGTTCAGCCAAAGTGGGCAGGCCGGATCAGTCCTTGAGCGGCTGAACGTTGCGTATTGCTGCAGCAGTCCGGTCTGAAGTGCATCCAGGCGAGGACGTATCTGATTCCCCAAGTCGGGACGCGGCGTCGGCGGCGCCTTTCCATCCGAGTGCCAGGCCGAGAGCAAACCGTATTGAACGAGTTTGTTCGCTTCAATCTGGGCAGCCATCAATTGCGCCGCCTCGTCTCCCGCGATGGCGTAACTCGCGGCCTGCCGTTGTGCATTGGCGATCACGGTCGACTCTCGGTCACTGTCCTGAACAGGTTGTGCGCTGTCCCATTTGGTGAGCGCTACGAGGTCGGCGATTTCGAGGCGCTCGTTGATCATGCTCAGAAGAGGCTTCAACGACTCAGGGGGCGGTGTGTGCGGATCGCTGGCTGGCGTTGCCATGGCGCTCATGCTGGCGACGGCCAGGGGAAAAAGCGCGGTTCTCATCACGAATTTCAACATGGGAAATCTCTCTGTTCCTCGCTGATCTGCAGAAAGGCGAATGATGGAAAGTTGGAAAGCGCCGAAGTCTTGCAAAAAAAACGTCGCGTCTCGCCGTCAGTTGCGGGGGAAACCCTCAGCCGGACTGTGGCTCGCTGCTTCCTCGACGGCCGCTATTTGACGGTGGCGTTGCACCACCTCACTGATCACAAACTCCATCAGTTTTTCAACGAAGCCAGGATCGAGATTGGCCTCTTCAGCCAAGCGTGTGAGCCGTTCGTATTGACGCTGCTCACGTTCCTTGTCCACCGCGGGCAACTGATATTTTGCCTTGAGCAGCCCGACCTGATCGGTGCAACGAAAGCGCTCTGCCAGCATATGGATCAGCGCGGCGTCAATGTTGTCGATCGTCTGTCGGAATGTCGAAAGTTGGGTGCCGATGTCACGTGTGTCCACGGGATGTCCTCTTTGAAACTGTGCGTTTTGAAATCCCTGTAGGGTCTCCACATAGTCCTTTTTCAGGAGCTCGATTCGGCGTAACCGAACGTCGAGAATCGTCATTCATCCGCAGGCTGCTCTTCTCGCGGTCGTTGGAAGTGAGCTGAAGAGCGAGCCCGCCCCATAGCGATATCCAACCTACTAGAAGGTAGCCTTCAAGGCAACAGGTTACGTTCTACCCTAAGGTTCTTTGGTTTAGATGGCCACAGTCTCAGAGCTGGGTGGAAGAAACCGTTTTTAAGATAAGTTGGCGTAATACCTACTGGAAGGTAGGGTTTCGTCAGCAGCGTTTTGCTACCCGCGTCCCCCCACCCATGCTGAGCATCGACGTTCGAGCGAGGCAACCGAAGCAGGATCTGCAGCAAGACTGAATGCCCCTGCGCTAGGCCGGCAGACCTGCGATACCGCTGCGCATGGGATTGCTACAAGCACGTCAATGCTGCAACCTCGTCATACAGTTTTGTACGGGGTAGGGTGATGGACTGGAGTGATATGCGGGTCTTTCTGGCGATTGCTCGCAGCGGGTCATTGGGCGCCGCGGCGAAGCAGTTGGGCGTCAGCCACCCCACGGTCGGCCGCCGCTTGCAGTTGCTTGAACAGACGAGTGGCCAACCCCTGTTTTTACGGACTGCCCAAGGGCTGGTGCTCACCGACACCGGTGAGCGGATTCTCGGTCTGGCAGAGGAGATGGAGCAGAGTGCGTTGTCGATTGAACGTCGCTTGGCGGGTGACAGCGACCAGCCTGAAGGGCTGCTGCGGATCTCGTGTGCGGAGTGGTTCGCCGGTTACGTCCTGACGCCGGTTTTTCGTGAGATGGCGAGACGGTATCCGCTGATAGCGCCCGAGGTGATACCCGGCCATCGGTTGTTCGATCTGGCGCGACGTGACGCGGATATTGCCTTTCGCATCGTGCCGTTCACCGAACCCGATATCGTGCACCGCAAGCTGACCACCATGCGCTACGGTCTCTATTCGAGCGCTGGCAGTCCTGCGCCAAAGCCCGATGGCGAGGGCCTGGGGCTGATATTGATGAACATCGCTCAAGCTCACTACCCCGATGTGCACTGGCTGCAGCAGCGATATCCACTGGCCCGTACGGTCTTCACCAGTAGCAGCCGCACGGTACAGGCTCAGATGTGCGCGAGCGGCCTGGGTGTGGCGGTCTTGCCGCGACCCCTTGGCGATCGAACGCCGGGCCTTCAACTGCTTGACCCGGACGAGCCGCCACCCGGTCGTGACATCTGGATGGGCTATCACCAGGACATGCGGCAAATGGACAGGCTGCGCGCACTCGCCGATCTGGCAGCTACCATGATCGGCTCGGATTGATGATGCGCGGTCCCGGCGGGATCGCGCTCATCGTTGGAAGGATTCAAGGGGTAGCGGGCTGGCGCAGCAGACTGAAGCTCAGCCCCGCCCCCAAGGCCAGGAAGGCGGCGATACAAAGAACAGACACGCTGAAAGCGTGAGTGATCACGGCCTCATCCGTGCCGCTGTCGAGCAGGGTGTAGAAAACGCCGCCGATCACCGCCACGCTCAGCGATGTGCTGAGTTGCAATGCCGCACTGGTGATACCCGCGATCATGCCCGAGTAGGCTGGCGCGACCCTGCCAGTCACCATTCGCATCAGCGTCGGGAGTGCCAGACCCTGGCCGAATCCGATCACAAACAGGATGACAGCCAACAGCGAGGCGGACGGCGCAGCGTTAGTAGGCGTCGCCTTCACAAGCCAGGCCAGCGCCAGGAATCCGATGACCTCCAATGCCATTCCCACCGGATTGACGTAAACCCCAAAGAGCCGCTTGAACTGCCCAGTGGACAATGGACCCAACAGAAAGCCCGCGCCAAAAGGCAGGAAAATCAGACCCGCATGGAGCGGAGTCGCGTGCAGGGCGCCTTGCAGGTAAATCGAAAACAACAGGAAGAACACGCCGATCGCATAAAAGCACAGAGCGACCATCAGGGCTCGACCCAGGCCCGGCGCTTTCAGCGCGGCAGGATTGAGCAGAGGTGTACCACCGGCGCGATGCAAACGGATTTCGTATTGCCAAAACAGCCAGGCCAGCACCGGTACCGCAGCCAGCGACAGCCAGGCCCACAGTGGCCAGCCGGCTTCGCGGCCTTCGATCAGGGGAACGATCAGAGCACCCAGCGTCAGAATCGACAGGGCCGTGCCGCACAGGTCCAGCTTGCTCGCGTGCGCCGCGCGGGTCTCCTTGAATACCGGAATCCCGAACACCACGACCAATAGTGCAATGGGCAGATTCACCAGAAAGATCGCTCGCCATCCCAAGCCCATGACATTGAGGGCAATCAGAACCCCGCCCAGCGCCTGACCGATCACGGACGCCAGCCCGAACACGGCGCCGTAGATGCTCAACGCCAGTGGCTTTTCGGATTCGGGAAAGATTGCTTGCACCGAGGCGAGCGCCTGCGGCGCCATCACCGCAGCCGTTACGCCTTGCAGTGCACGCCCGGCGATCAGCATCCAGGGCGACGTGGCGAGCCCGCACAGCAGGGATGCCGCCGCGAACCCGACCAGCCCCAGAAAGAACATGCGCCCGCGACCATAAAGATCGCCCAGCCGTCCCCCGGTGATCAGCGTGACGGCGTAAAGCGTTGCATAAGAAGAGATCACCAGTTGTTCGGCGGAAGAACCGGTGCCCAGATCACCTTGAATCGAGGGCAAAGCGACGTTAACGATGAAGAAGTCCAATGGCGGCAGGAACGCGCCGACCAGCAGGATGACGAACATGAACCAGCGCTTTGGATCATGGGTGATGTCGGCGTTTTGAGTCATGGTAAGAGACATAAGAGGGGTTCCTTTAAGAAACCGTTCGGTTCCAGACGAGGTGATTAAATGTTTGATTGGCTATCAAGAAGGCGCATTGAGCGCCCGACCAGTGCGATCATGTCTGCCTCGCTTGCACCGGTTTTTCCAAGTACCCGCATGCCCTCGATCTGACAGACGAGGAAATGAGCCATTGCCTGTTCATCGCCTTCGCCGAATTCCCCCGCCGCCTGTCCACGAATGATCGCGCTGGCGTACAGCTGTTGAGTGCGGTGAAGCATGCGGGAGATTCGTTGCCCGACCTCGGGCTCTTGCGCGACCAGTTCATTGGCCACCGCCACCAACATGCAGCCTCTTCGTCCTTCTTCGCCGGAAGAGGAGCGGGCGTGGCGCAGCATGGATTCGCGGATCGCCTGCCTGGCGGTACCGGACTGAGAAAGGATGTCTGCCGTGACTTTCAAAGCTTGTGCGCAGTAGATATCGAGGGCTGCGAGGAGCAGCCCTTTCTTGTCGCCAAAGGCTTTGTACAAACTTCCCCGGGACAATCCAGTGCCCTGGATGAGGTCGGGCAACGACGCGCCTTCGTAGCCGCGATCCCAGAACACGTGCATGGCATTGCGGGCGGCATCCCCCAGTTCGAACTGTCGTGGACGCCCGGGTCCGGGTGCATGAGTCATCGATCAGAACTCCTGAGTGTCGGTTCAGACCGAGAACCGATCGGTTCCAATCTAAATGAATCTTTCGGCATTTACGCCTCACAAAAATGTACGCCCAGCGTTCATTTGTGGCAGTGCCGTTCGCGTCGAATGTTTCCCACAATGGCTCACAGTGGTTTCACTTGATCCATCCCGCCAACACTGAGGAGTCAGACATGCCAACTAAATTCACTGATCAAATTGCAGTCGTCACAGGCGCATCCACCGGCATCGGCTTTGCCATCGCACAGGGGCTGATCGAGCAAGGTGCGAAACGCGTTTACATCACCGGCCGTTCGGCAGGCACGCTGGAAGCTGCGGTGGCCAAACTGGGCGAGAAGGCAGTGGCGGTCATTTCCGACGTTTCTCGTCAGGCTGACCTTGATGAACTGAAGGCGGTGATCAAGGCGAACGGCGATCAGGTGGACGCGGTGTTTGCCAACGCGGGTATCTGCGAAAAAAACCCGGTAGGCGAGACCAGCGAAGCGGCCTACTACACGATGTTCGACATCAACGTGAAGGGTGTCTTTTTCACCGTTCAGACGCTGCTGCCGTTGATGAAGGACGGCTCCGCGATTGTATTGACCGCCTCGATCTGCTCGAGCAACGGGCTGGAAGGGTTGAGCCTGTACAACGCTTCCAAAGCCGCCGTGCGCTCTTTCGCCCGCACATGGGCCAACGAACTCAAAGGCCGCAAGATCCGCGCGAACGTGGTCAGCCCGGGCTTCACTCGCACGCCGATCCAGGATAACGGTCTGGGGATGAGCGAAAGCGAGATCGCCGACCTGCGCAAATACGTTGAGCAGATCACACCGCTTGGTTACATGGCCGAACCGGAAGAAATCGCCTCGTCCGCACTGTTCCTGGCGTCCGACGATGCGCGGTATGTCAACGGTGTCGAGTTGATGGTCGACGGCGGCCTGTCGCAAATCTGAAGATCCACCACGCCTCGAGCAGCCCTTGTTGAGGGTCTGCTTCCAACAGGACGACATCATGAACATTGAACAACTGATAGCTCGGCTGGACGCCCTGGAAAGCCGCGCGGCGATCGACGCCCTGATTGCCTCTTACGCTCACGCTTTCGATCGCATGGACCGGGTGCTGTTGCAACGCATTTGGCACGCCGATTCGACCCTCGATTTGCCCGGTTTCGGGAATGCCTCGAACCGCGATGAGATCTTGCTGATGGCTGAAAACAGCTGGCGGCAGATGCCTCACATGCACCACTGGATGACCAACCCGTTGATCCAGATCGACGGCGACAGCGCCGCCGGTTCCGTGGCCGCAGACTGCGTGTTCTACGACATCGAGAAAGGCCCGGTGCAAGTCAGTGGTCTTTACCACGACACGTTTGAACGACGGTCAGGGCTGTGGGCCTTCACGTCGAGGCATTTCGAGCTCCACTACCTGACTCCCTTGAAAGATTGGGTGCCCATTGCGGGCAACGAGCGCTTCGGGCAGCCCGATCCTGCTTCCGAGCAAGGTTGATCGGCCGTTCTTGTATCGATGGCCCGCCCCCTGAGTCCTGTTGATGAAGGGGGAGGCTCCGAAATCGCTCCGCATGTACCGCGTAAGCAAGCGATGCAGTGGAATCGTTTGAACGCAAGAGGGGCGAGGGGTTAAGTCGTCGAGGTCGACTGGTCTTCAGTCTTGGCTAATCCATTTCTCAAAACCATCCAGCAGAATCGCTACACCCGTTTCATAGGTGGTGGGGCTGTTGAGTGATGCAAAGGGCGCTGCCAGGAACGTCGCACCGGGGTAGCTATCGTTTGCGAATCGGGCGAGGTGTGCGCTGATGAAATCTCCATGAGTGGCGGGAGACTGCCGATTCTCTTTTTCGGCCGCCATGACGGTCACGAACAGCAGCAGCAAATGGTAAATCATCGCACCCATGGCGCCGTTGACACCCATGTTCATGAGAATACGGCCCATGTGGTCGAAGTACGCCAACCCGTAATCAGTCTCCCCGGGTTGGACCCGCTGAAACAGTCGAAACTTGTTCTCCGTCAAAATGTACGTTGCCAGCCCCGGCCAGCGCTCCATTGTCTCGAGCGACGAGAGCGCGAACTGCTCCAGATCATGCCGCCACTCGCCGGTGGGCGCGGGAAGACGATCGAAGCGTTCCTTGAAGGCCGCGTTGATCACGGTGCTGATCAGATCGTCGCGACTGCTCATATGGTAGTGCACCATTCCAGCGGCCACCCCGAGTTCCTTACCAATCCGGACCATGCTCACTTCGCCCAAGGATTCGCTGCGCGCGATCCGGATGGCGCACTCGATCATTGCCCCTCGCGACACATCCGGACCGCTCTTGGGACGACGGCCGACCTTCTTCGCCGGCGTGGCCGTGGAGTGAGCTGCAGCTTTGGTCTTCTCTGACATCCAGCATTCTTCCTAAGCAAAATTGATACGGCCTCAGATTATCACTTGCGTTCCGGTTTTCTAAAGCACAATCGCGCCCTGGCCGTCTGCATTACCCGTCCGTCGCCTCCACCAGCTACGCGCCCGGACGCAGAGCCTTGGCGTCCGGGTTTCGATGGCCTGTCTGCCTTAGGGCGGTCGACGCTTCGCAGAATTATTTTTCCTGTCGATAATTGACACCCTGTCAGATACCGTTCTATCTTCTGCTCAACGCTTAATTGAGCCTGTCTCAAAAAGGCGATTTCAACAACCTTTCGAGGTTTGGTAGGAGGGCCCACAGTGGCTGATTCCAATAACAAGAAAGTGGCCGTGACGGCGGGTTTGCGTGGCGCGTCCTGGCAGCCGGAGCGCATGACCGCACCGTTCAGTTCGACCCCCGTCCCCCTCACCACGCAAGATGGTCAAGGTGCACTGGGCGTGCTGTTCGCTCGAGGGGGAGAGCGCAACGTCCTGTTCATCATGCACCCTCGTGAATTGGTGGTGACCCATTACCTGGTACCGGAGGCACTGGACGCGGGCTGGGCGTGCTGGGTGCAAGGCGCGCGCTCGATCGGCAATGACCTGCGTCTGGAGCATGAATTCGCGCTGTATGACGTCGCTGCCGGCATGCGTTATCTGCGCGCAGCAGGTTTTCAAACCATCGTGCAACTCGGCAATTCCGGCGGCGCTGGCCTGTTCGCTTACTACAACCAGCAGTCGCTACGGGCGGCGGAAAAACGCGTCGTCAAAACCCCGGCCGGTCGCCCGACGAAATTCGACACCGCCGACTTCCCGGTGGCCGATGGCATCGCGCTGGTGTCGCCGCATCCCGGCCAGGGCATCCTCCTGATGAACGCGCTGGATCCCTCCGTCACGGATGAGCTCGATCCGTTTTCCACCGACCCGGCCCTGGACCCGTTCAGCGAAGCCAACGGTTTCCGTATGCCCCCTGATTCCGCCCGCTACAGTTCGGATTTCATTGAGCGTTACCGTGCCGCGCAACGCCAGCGTGTTGCCCGTATCGACGCCCATGCCCGTGATCTGGTGGAGCGTCGGCAAGCGGCACGTCTTCGCTTGAAAACCAGTGGCGCCAATGCCGACAGGGCAATGGCCGGGCACGGGGCGATTTTTCAGGTCTGGCGTACCGATGCTGACCTGCGCTGCTGGGACACTTCCCTCGATCCGTCCGACCGTTTCGTCGGTTCGTTGTGGGGCGCCGACCCCTTTGTGTCGAACCTGGGCAGCGTGGGCTTTGGCCGCACCGTCACCCCGGAATCGTGGCTGTCGACCTGGTCGGGACTGTCATCGAACGCATCCTTGAGCAACTGCGCAGATGCCATCGAGCAGCCCACGCTGCTGATCGAATACAGCGGCGACAACGCCGTGTTTCCCCAGGACGTGGACGCCATTTTCGAGGCGATACCGGCTTCGCGCAAAGAACGACACCGCGTGCGCGGCAACCATCACGGCCAGGCATTGGGGGCGGGTGAGACCTCCGGCCAGATCCTCGCTGGTCAGCATTTGAGACGTTGGCTTCAAGAAAACTTCTGATAAGACAAATAAGACAAAGGCGTTCGCTCATGACTATTACAAAATATGAAACCGCTGCTGCAAACGCTCCACGCTTGAACCGGGTCGCCAACCCGATCGCCGGTGTCGTCTACCCGCGCCAGACCGACCTTGACCGCTATGTTGCAGGTGGCGCACTGCGTCACGAAACCCTGGTCGACGGGCTCAAGGACGTGGTTCGACACCACCCGGATAACGTGGCCTTATTGGGTCCGAAGTTGCGCATCACCTACCGCGAGCTGGATGCCTTGTCCACCCGGCTGGCCGGTGCGTTCATTCAGCAGGGGCTCAAGCCGCTGGACCGCGTCATCTATCAACTGCGCGACAGCGAGCAATTGGTCATTTCGTTCTTCGCCTGCCTCAAGGCCGGGCTTATCCCGATCTGCACCATGGCCGCCCACCGCGAGCGTGAAATCGGCTACTTGGCCAACCACGGCGAAGCGAAGCTGCACATCGTGCAGGGGGATGAGGTCGAGAAGTTCGACAGCGTGGCCTTCGCACGCAAAATGCAGGAGGCGGCGCCCTCGCTGAAACTCATCATGCAAGTGCGTGGCGAGCCGCAGGAGGGGGTGCTGTTCCAGGATGCGCTGATCGCCGGCATTGACCTGGCTGAAGCTGAGGCGCTGGTCGCTCAAGTTCATCTGGACCCGTTCCAGGTAGCAGTCTTTCAACTGTCCGGTGGCACCACGGGCGTGCCGAAAATCATCCCTCGCTTCCACAACGAATACCTTTACAACATGCGCTCCGTGGCCAAGTGGCTGGGTTTCCGTCCGGACGACACGCTGTTCATGCCGCAACCGATGGTCCACAACCTCAACATGGGGTGCTGCTTCGGGCCGTTCCTGATGACCGGCGGGACGGTGACGATCACTCCGGACCTGCAACCGGAAACACTGATTTCGCTGATCGCCACTACCCAGCCGACCTGGCTGATGCTGGGCGGGCCGATTATCGCGCGCCTGGAGTCGGCCATTCAGGAAGGCCGCGTGGACCTGTCCAACGCCCGTGGCGTGATCGTGGCCAACAGCGCCGCCAAGCTGCAGAAGTTGCTGGGCGTGCGCACCCACAACATCTTTGGCATCACCGAAGGCGTGATCGCGCTCACTCACCGCGACGACCCGGTGGAAGCCCATGACACCACCAACGGCCGTCCCGTCTCCGAGTTCGACGAGATTCGCATCGTCGTGCCCGGCACCGAAGAGGATGTGCAACCCGGGGAAATCGGCGAACCGGTGTTCAAAGGCCCGTACACCATTCACGGCTACTACAACGCCGAAGAGCGTAACCGCGAAACGTTTACCCGCGACGGCTACTACCGCTCGGGCGACCTGATGTTCACCAAGCTCATCGACGGCAAGACCTACTACGTGTTCTGCGGTCGCCTGAAGGATCTGGTCAGCCGCGGCGGCGAAAAGATCAACTGCGAAGAAGTGGAAATGGCGGTGTCCGGGCACCCGGCTGTCGCAGCGGTGGCGGCGGTCGGTTATCCAGACCCAGTGTTCGACGAACGTCTGTGCGTGACCCTGGTGCTGCGAGACGGCTTCGCCGCGCCAAGCGTGGCCGAATTGGGTGAGTTTCTGCAGGACTACGGCCTGGCCAAATTCAAATGGCCGGAGCGCATCGAAGTGCTGGCCTCGTTTCCGCTGACCGCTTCCGGAAAACTCAGTAAAGAAGGCCTGCGCGACATCGTGAAAAACAACGTCGAACGCGAGCGTGCCCAGCTCGCCAGTTGAGTCTCGCCGTTCGAACTCAGCCGATCCAAAGGGGCTGCACGCCAGCCCCGTCGCAACAGGCGTCGCCTGACGCCGTTCACAGGAGTTGTTCCCATGACTGTTAAACAGCCCGTTCTCAAAGGCGTTCATCACAGCGCCAGGCCCACCTGGAAGCTGCGGGAAACCGTGGAGTTTTATCGGGACAAGCTCGGCCTGCCATTGGTGCATGCCATCTCGGCACGTGCCTGGGGGCCCTCCAACCACCCCGATTTCCTGCACTTCTTTTTCGACAGCGGCAACCACAGCACCATCGCGTTTTTCTATTACATCAACACCGAGCAGCCAGACTTCACCCTGCCGGTGGCCGACTACCGCTACGAGGCGACCCACACCGCGTGGCGCGTCGACAGCCGCGAAGAATTGCTGGAATGGCGCGACCGCCTGGAAGCGCAACAGATCCCGTTGATTTTCCAGATCCGTCACGAGTTGATCGAGTCGATCTACTTCAACGACCCGAACGGCTACTACATGGAGATCACCATTCAAGAGCGTCCGATGAACGCCCTCGACGGTGAAGATGCCACCCGCACGCTGGAAGCGGCGATGGCCCAGGAGGACGCCCATCTTGCCGGTACAGCGCCGTTCGTGGGCATCGATCAGGTGTGGCTGGACAAGGCCAGCGGTATCGCGCCGGACAGCACCGATGAAGTCGTGCTGTTTGTCCTCGATGCGCCCGAATTTCAGCCGTTGGTGGACGCCGCCCAGCAGAACCCGGAATACGGCGTCGAGCACCTGAGCAACGGCTACTGGAAAATCACGGCGAAAGAGGCGCTGGTGTTCGAGCGTAAAAAGCTGGGCTTCGTTCCCGCCCTGTGGAACGCCGCGTTGACCGGTGGGTTCGTGGGCCAGGTCACTGAATTCGATCGCTATCGGCTGCAGATCAGCCGGGGAGCGCAGTCATGAAAGTGGCGATCGTCGGCGGCGGTCCGTCCGGTCTGTACCTGGCGCTGCTGCTCAAGCGTGGCGAGCCGGAATGGACCGTTGAAATCATCGAGCAGAATGCTGCTGACGCCACGTTCGGTTTTGGCGTCGTCATGGCCGACACCGGTTTGCAACAGCTACGCGAAGCGGATGCCGGCTCGTACGAGGCACTGTCCAAAGCGACCTGTCAGCACCAGCGTCAGGTCATCGTTCAGGACGAAACCGCCATCGGTTTCCGCCTGCCGGTGAAAGGCGGGGCCATCCCCCGCTTGACGCTGCTGCAGATTCTGGAACGGCATGCGGAAGCCGCGGGTGTGGTGATCCATTACCGCGAGCGCATCGAAAGTAGCGCTGACCTGGCACGTTTCGGCTTGCAGGATGCGGACGTCGTGGTCGGCGCCGACGGCATCAATTCGGTCATCCGCCGCGAATTCGAGCAGGGGTTCGGCACCACCTCCAGCACTTTGGGCAATCACTTCGCCTGGTATGGCACGCCGAAAGTCTTCGAGGCCTCGGCGCTGGTGTTTCGCAAGTACCAGGGCGGGCATTTCGTTGCCCACTATTACGCCTACAGCGATGAGATGAGCACTTTTGTCGCCGAGTGCGATGACGCGACCTGGCAACGCCTGAACCTCGGCGCCTTGTCCGAAGAGCAACGCCAGGCCTTGATGGAGCAGATCTTCGCGCCTGAACTTGAAGGCGCACCGCTGATCAGCGGCAACGCGCGGGTGGTCTGGCGTCAGTTCCCGGTGATCCGTAATGCCCGGTGGACGTCTGGTCGCCATGTGCTGGTGGGCGACGCCCTGGCCAGTGCGCACTTTTCCATCGGGTCGGGTACGCGCATCGCGATGAACGATGCCATCGCGCTGGCCAATGCCTTGCGCGCTCACAGGGACGATGCGTTGGCCGGTCTCAAGGCCTATGAAAACAGCCACCGACCGAGCAAGCAGAAACTGATCGGCGCCTCCGAGCGTTCTTATCTCTGGTACGAACGAATGGGCGAGTGGATGGACACGTACACGCCCGAGGAATTCGTCTATCAGTTCATGACCCGTACCGGACGTGTCAACGATGAACGTCTGCGCGAGCAATACCCTGAGCTGATGGCCCGCCTCGGGCGCGCGGGAAGTGCGGCATGAGCGGCGGTATCGAATACGTCATCGCCGAGCGGCCCTTCACGGTCCGGCGCACCGTGCGCTGGGTCGACTGTGATCCGGCCGGTGTCGCGTTTACCGGTCACTTCACGGATTACCTGATCGGCGCGGTCATGCACTTCTATGGCCATATCGGTTGGGGGCCGGAAGCCATAACCGGCAACGGCGGGCTCGCCTGCAAACACATGGCGCTGACCTTCCACAAGGCGCTGCCGCCGGGGTCCGTTGTCGATATTCGCATCGAAGTGGGTGAGGTCCGCGAGCGCACGTTCGATCTGCACGCCACGGCGTTTTTGCCGGAAGGCACGATGGCGTTCGAGGGGGTGTTTTCACCGATTTGCGTCACGCCACAGATGACCAGTCTGCCGCTCCCTGACGCGCTGAAAGCGGTGCTCGCCGAACATCGACGCACGCCGGGAGAGGGCCATGCGTGAAGCCCTGATCGTTTCAACCGCGCGCTCGCCGATCGGCAAGGCCATGCGCGGCTCGCTCAATCACATCAAATCACCGACGCTGATGGCCCATGCGCTGCGGCATGCCGTGGAGCGTGCGGGTGTCGATCCTGCGCTGCTCGATGACGTGATAATCGGTACGGTGCTGGCTGCGGGTACGGCCGGCTCGAACCTGGCGCGCAACGCGGTGTTCGCGGCGGGGCTGCCCGTGTCGGTGAGCGGGATGACCCTCGACCGTCAGTGCTCCTCCGGCCTGATGGCCATCGCCACGGCGGCCAAGCAGATCCTGCATGACGGCATGGACGTGGTGGCGGCAGGGGGCCAGGAGAACATCTCCGCCGTTCAGGACACCTATTTTCAGTGGGTCGCTCGTGAGGCGGACAGCAATGTGCAGCAGGCCGTCCCCCATGCCTACATGCCGATGTTGCAGACCGCCGAAAACGTGGCCCGCAAATACGGGATTTCCCGTGAAGCGCAAGACGCGTTTGCTCTGAGTTCGCAGCAGCGGACTGCTCGCGCGCAGGCAAACGGTCTGCTGTTGGACGAAATCGTGCCGATCACCGCCGAGCGCCGCATCGTCGACAAGCAATCCGGTGCGGTGCGTTACGAATCGGTGCAGCTGGAACGCGATGAGGGCAACCGCGCCGACACCACGCTCGACAGCCTGGCCCGGCTCTCGCCCGTCATCGACGGCGGCAGTGTCACGGCCGGCAACGCCAGCCAACTGTCGGACGGTGCCAGCGCCTGCGTGCTGATGGACAGCCGACGCGCGACCCAAGAGGGTGCTACGCCGCTGGGCCTGTATCGCGGCATCGCCGTGGCCGGGCTGGCGCCGGAAGAAATGGGCATCGGGCCGATCTTCGCGATCCCCAGACTGCTCAAGCAGCACGGGTTGCGCGTCCAGGACATCGATCTGTGGGAGCTCAACGAAGCGTTCGCCTGCCAGGCGCTGTATTGCCAACAGCAACTGGGCATCGACCCTGAACGCTGCAACGTCAACGGCGGCGCCATTGCCATCGGGCACCCCTACGGCATGACTGGTGCGCGTCAGGTCGGGCACGTGTTGCTCGAAGGACGACGTCGCAAAGCGCGTTATGCCGTGGTGTCGATGTGCGTGGGCGGCGGCATGGGGGCGGCGGGGCTGTTCGAGATTCTCTGACCTTCAAAGGGTCGCGGGCTTGAACATGGAATATTGCGTGCGTGAACCACACCGTGGACCTGCACGGTGAACCTGACAAAACTCTCTAACAACAAAGGTGGTAAGCAACATGTCCTCACAACAACAAAAATACGTGGTAGAGAAACTCACCGACGGCCTGATCTTTGGTGAGGGCACCCGTTGGCGGGACGGCAAGCTTTACGTCTCCGACATGCTGGGCAAAAAGGTTTACACCGTCGATGCCAACGGCAACAAGACCGTCATCGCCGACATGCCGCACAAGCCGAACGGCATGGGTTTTCTGTCCGATGGCACGCTGATTCTCAGTTCGATGCACGAAACCAAGCTGTACCGCTACCTTCCGGGCAAGCCGTTGGGTGAGAACCTTGAGCTGTATGCCGACCTGTCCAGCCTGTTCACGGGCTATATCGGCGACATGGTGATCGACGAGAACGACCGCATCTACGTCGACGATGTGGGCGCCCGCGTATTTGAAGGCGAAGGCCTGAAACCGGGTCGCATTGTGATCGTCGAGCCCGGCGGCAAGGACGTGCACGTAGGGCTCGAAGACTGCCATTTCCCCAACGGCATCGTCATCACGCCGGACAAGAAGCACATCATCTTTTCCGAAACGTTCATCGAGCAGCTGTCGATCGTGGACATCGTCGAGGGCAAGTTGGTGAACCGTCGCGTTTTCCTCGACATGAAGAAAGCCTTCCCGACCGATGAAGACCGTGCCGGCAACCTGGGCTGTGTGGACGGCATCGCCATCGACGCCGAGGGCGGCATCTGGCTGGCGGTGCTGCGTTCGCACCAGTTCGCGCGCATCGATGCTCAAGGCAACATCACCGATCGGGTCCACATTCCAGGCCACGAAGTGGTGTCCGTCGCGCTGGGCGGCGAAGACGGCAAGACGCTGTACATGACCGGCACTCGGCTCAAAGGCGAGCATCCGAATATTTTCGCGGCCATGGTGGCGCTGGACGTGGAAACCTCGATTTTCACCACCCGCGTGGCCGTGGGCCGTGGCGACGGTCGCCCGTAACCCCCGCCTGTGCAGCGGGGCGGGCAGGCTGCCCCGTTTCTGAAACGCATTGATCGTGTCTAACGGCGTCGGCTACCCAGCCGGCGTTGCGGGCTCGGCTTGCCCGACGCAAAGCCGTAGGCATTGACCTGCCAACAATAAATATAAGGAATCAGGGTCATGAAACAGGTGCTGGGAGTCATCCTTGCGGGGACTGTGGTGATATCGGTCGGGGCGCAAGCGGCCAACGGCGACCAATATGCAGGTTATGGGGTTACTGCCATGGGGATGGGGGGTGCCTCCATCGCCAACCCGGTGGACGCGACAGCGGCGGTGAACAACCCGGCCGGTATGGGTGCGGTCGGTTCACGGGTGGACGGAAACGTGATGGCCACCGTGGGGCAATTACGGTCCAACGTTCATGGCGCGAAGAACAGCGATGACATCTTCCTGTTGCTGCCGGGGTTCGGCGCCAACTATCAATATTCCCCCGATGTGACATTGGGTATCACGGCCGCCGGGTATGGCGCGGGCGTGGATTACGGCAAACCGATTCCCGCGTTCGGGACGTCCAAGGTCAAATCGGAACTCGCCCAATTGATCCTCTCGCCGACCGCGACCTACCAGTTCGCGCCTGGGCACTACCTCGGCTTTTCGGTCAAGCTGGGCTATGAAAGCCTGATGCTTCACGGTCTGGAAAACTTCGGCGCCAGCAATGACACCGATCATGCGTTGGGGATTGGCTTCGGCATCGGCTACCTGGGCACCGTTGCGCCGAACCTGAGGCTGGGCCTGACCTATTCCTCGCCGGTGTGGTTCCAGAAGCTGGATGCCCATGACGACATCATTCCCAATGGGCAACTGAACGCGCCGCAGCAGGCGGGGGCGGGGTTGGCCTACGACTGGGGTGACTGGACCTTCGCCTTCGATTACGTCTGGCTTAATTGGGCGAGTCAGAAGACCTTCAACAACTCACTGGTTGAAGGCGGGGCGCCCGGCTCCGGTCATGGGCCGGGCTTTGGCTGGCAGAACCAGAACGTCTTTCGCTTTGGGGCCAATTACAAGGTCAATGAGCGCTTGCAGGTTCGCGCGGGTGTGTCGCTGGCCAATCACCAGGTGCCGAACGACGAGGCAACCCTGATCGCCATCTGCCCCTGCAATCAACCCAAAAGCGTCACCACGGGCTTGACCTATACGGTCTCAAAAAACCTGGAGGTGAGCGGTTCATACATGTACGACCTGCGTCACATCACCAAGGGCACCGGTCCCAGCGAAGGCACGGAAGCGGGCGGCGAGTTGCACATGCTGGCCGTCGGATTTGGCTATAAGTACTGACGCTGGACCCTGCCATCGTCCGGCACCACGCCTGCCGGACGGTGTTTCTCTGTCCTTCATGGCAGGCTCATGCCTAGGGCGGTTGCACGTCCATTGGCGATATTGGCCTGCCCGCTGTCCGTTCAATCCGAGAGAGCAGATCGCGTGCGTCTCAGGTACTTGTAAACAGTGGCGCGCGATACGGATAAAAGCTCACACACATAATTCATTGAGTTCCGGATCGCGAATACGCCGGCGTCATCCATCTCCCCGATCAATGCGACCCTCTCTTGGGACGTCAACGATGCCAGGGTCACGTTTCGCGCACTCAAAAACTTATCCATGACCGCATTTGCCGTCTCCTGAAAGTCGGAGGCAAACAGGGCATGAGGCTTTTCAACCATCGTTTCCAGCCCCAGGAACGATGCGGCCATGTCGGCCATCCCGCTCATGACGGTGGTGTCGAAATTGATGCAGGCTGACGTCGATGCGTACCGCCCTCGCTGGGCAAATTGTGGCGAGAGCGATGGCGCCAACCCATGTGACCGGCATCGGTATAGTCGGAACCGGCACCCAGGCACGCATGCAGTTGGAACATCTGATGCCCGTCACCGAGTGTCGATCCGTCACCGTTTTTGGACGCGATCCGCAGCGTTTGAAGGGTTATCGTGAGTTTGCGGAAACCTTGGGTTTCAAGGTCACCACGACTGAAGACGCTGCCGTCGTTGCCATGAACGCCAATCTGATTGTCACAGCCACCGCTTCACGCGAGGCGATCATCATGAGTGACTGGGTCAGACCGGGCACGCATATCACGGCGCTGGGAGCCGATGGCTACGGTAAACAGGAACTGGATGTACAGCTGGTCGCTCGCGCGGATGTCATCGTCGTGGACTCGGCGGATCAATGCATCAAGTTCGGTGAAATTGCGCGGGCGATGGCTTCGCGCCTTATCGAGGAAACCAATCTCGTCGCCCTCGGTAGTGTGTTGAGTGGCGAACGGCGAGGACGGCTGAACGACCGACAGATTACCATCGCAGACCTGACAGGCCTGGGTGTCCAGGATACCCAGATCGCCAAATGTGCTGTGACAGCGTGTTCAAGACACTAATGTAGATGCTCGACGCGGAGGGGACCTTCAGTATGAATCAAGCAGAAATGACCGCCACCTCGGCCATCCAATGGGAGGCGCATGCCTGCTTGCCGTTGATCCCCGGGCAAGATATGTCCAGCTTGACGAGGTATCGTGATGCGGGCTTTCACCATGTGTCGATCAATGTCGGCATGGACATGACGCCTTTTGAAACGGTGATCCGGGTGATCGCCAATTTCAGAAGCTGGCTGGCCGAACACGAAGAAGAGTACATGCTCGTGGCCACAATGGCCGACCTGTACCAGGCGCGGATGCAGCAGAAACTTGCGGTCTCTTTTGATCTGGAGGGCTCGAACATGCTGCTCCAGGACCCCGCAATGGTCGCGCTATTTGCAAGCCTGGGCGTTCGCCAGATGCTGCTGGCTTACAACCGCGACAACAGGTGCGCCGGCGGGTGTCATGGAAAGGAAGCGGGATTGACGCCGTTGGGACGCGATGTCGTACGCGCGATCAACGCGGCGGGGATCGTGGTTGATTGTTCGCATGCCAGCAAACGTTCAAGTCTTGAAATCATGGAGATTTCAGAGAAGCCTGCGATCTTTTCCCATACGAACGTGAAGGCTCTTTTCAACCATCCGCGGACGATCGATGACGACCAGATCCTCGCCTGTGCCGCACAAGGTGGCGTGATAGGCCTCACCGGTTTGGGCATATTTCTGGGCGATCCCCTGGCTTCGGTAGATGCCTACGTCCGGCAAATCGACTACTTGGCCGAGCGTATTGGAACCCGCCACATAGGTATCGGCTTAGACACAGAGCTATACCCGGACAACAAAGATCTGCCGCAAGGCGTAGCCGAGGAGGATTGGTGGCCAAGCGAGCATTATGGCCAGATGAACGGCCATACCCAGTTGCAGCCCGAGACGCTTTGCCATGTTCGCCACATGCTGGAGCGGATGGGGTACTCAAGGTCAGACATTGAAGCCATCTACGGCAATAATTTCACACGGATTGCGGCATCCACATGGCCTGTCACAAAGGCAGAGGTGAACGCTCAGCGGTAGCGCGCCACTGGCAAACTGTTGACGCGCGGTCGCATCGAACGTCCCCGAAGGGGAATGGATGATCCATTCAGGCATCATGAATTCGTGATTTGGGTGACAGAAGACGATGGATTACGCCTGAGCGGAATCCATCGTCGATCAGTCAAATCGACTGGCCACCCGAGACTTCAATGCGCTGACCGGTGACCCAGCGATTGCTCGGGCTCAAGAGGCTGGCGATCATTGGCCCGATGTCGTCGGGCAGACCCACGCGGCCAAGCGCGGTCATCCCGGCGAACGCTGTGTTGTAGTCGGGGATGTCGCGAACGGCCCCGCCCAGAAAGTCGGTCTCGATCGCGCCGGGGGCTACGGTATTGACGGTGATACCGCGACTGCCCAACTCCTTGGCCATGTAAACGCTGAGCGTCTCGACCGCACCCTTGGCCGCCGAATAGGCCGAGAAGCCCGGGAAGGACACACGGGTCAAACCGGAAGACAGGTTGATGATGCGCCCGCCATCGGCCAGGATCGGCAGAAGCGACTGTGTCAGGAAAAACACCCCTTTGACGTGCACATCAAACAGCGCATCGAACTGCGCTTCTGTGGTAGTGGCAAAGTCCGCCATTTCGCCATGGCCAGCGTTGTTGATGAGGTGGTCGATCGTATCAACGCCCCAGGTTTGCTTTACTGCCGCGCGCACAGCGGTCACGAACGCGGGGAAGGACGACACCAGGCTGGTATCCAGTTGCAACGCAACAGCTTTACGACCCAGCGCTTGAATGTCGGCCACGACGTTCTCCGCAGCCTCTTTTCCACTGCGATAGGTGACGATCACATCGCCCCCCTGGCGAGCGATGCTCAGTGCTGTATTACGGCCAAGCCCACGGCTGGCACCCGTTACGATCGAAACAGTGGTCATCGTTTTACTCCTGGCAAGTGGCGCTGAATGAGTGTTTACGATGACGTCTTACTGGCGTTGCAGGTTGCGCGATCGGCTACTTTCATTGCCTATTAATCCAAAGGAGAAGGGTGATACGTCATCCAGACTCAGTTTTTGGCGGGGAGGTCATGCTGACGTTGCCTATTCCTCCAGATTGTTTGCTGGATTATCCAATCGGCTTGCACCAGTGGGCGTTGAACAGTGCAATAGGCCGATACAGGGTGCAGGGGGGTAGATGACGTATGAACGATCTGCTGAAGGTGGTGAGTCGCTACGCTGACGCTCATCATAGAGGCGGTATTGCAGCGACCCCTTTCCCTGGCCTGGTGATTCTTCGCGAGACACTGCCGACCGAGCTGCTTTACGCGGTCTCCAAGCCATTGGTAGCGTTAGTGCTTCAGGGCAGAAAGCGCGTCTCGATGGGCGACAACATCTTTGAATTCGGTGCCGGCGAATCATTGATCATTACCGCCGATGTACCCACGGTCAGTCAGATCACTGTGGCTTCCCGGAACGAGCCGTATTTGGCATTTGTCGTGGAGTTCGATCACGCATTGATCGAGTCGTTGGTCGTCGAGATGGGCACCGCCCCGTTCACCGTGGGTGAGCCTGTGCGGGTGGAGTCCACGGAAAAACAGGTGACAGACGCGGTCCTGCGCTTGCTTCGTTTGCTCGACCGACCTCACGCAGTCGACATATTAAAAAACCAATTGCTCAGGGAGCTTCATTACTGGCTCCTGTCCGGACGGCATGGCGGAGCGATCCGTGCGCTTGGGATTGCCAGCAGCCACGCCCAAAGAATCGGCCGGGCAATCGCCAGGATTCGGGATGAATTTGCCCAGCCGCTACGAATGGAGCAGCTGGCCGAGACAGCCGGGATGAGCCTTTCAGGTTTCCACGCCCATTTCCGGACAGTGACGTCGCTGACTCCGCTGCAATATCAAAAACAACTGAGACTGATCGAGGCGAGGCGCAGGCTTCTGGAGGGCGTTCCTATTGCCAGAGCCGCCCATGAAGTAGGGTACGAAAGTGTCCCTCAGTTCACGCGAGAATACGGTCGGATGTTTGGTGCGCCGCCTGCGAAAGATATCCGCGACCTAAAAACGCTGCATGGTACGTCGGCTTAGCCCTGGGGCTATCGAGAACGGCAAAGTCCTATTTACCGAAGCAGGTCCGCACACGTTGACGTCGCGACTTATCGGCATTTCGCAAACTGTTTGTCGCCTTTTTGGGGGGAGGATGGCTCCCCACGCCGGTCTATCTCGTGCTGATTTTTCGAACGATGGGGCGGCACTGTTTCGCTCTTCAGGGGCCTCTATTTCTCTGGACGCAGACCCGCTGACATACACCCATCAACGGGTTCATGGGTCGTCAATCCGCTGCTGGCCATTGCGACATGAACTCGCTGATGGCGCTTAACAGCCTCGTTTTAGGAGCACCATCGGCTGTTTCAATGGACAGGCCACTCATGAAAATGAATACCGAAGCGGCCAAAGCGTCCACGTCGGTGGCGGCGATGATCTCTCCTTCGGCGAGTGCACGCTGGAGTCGCGCCGACAACAGTTCTCGCTTCAAGTCCCGTTGCTTGCGCATGACGTCTCGAACACTGTCTGGCGAGGGCGACATCCCTTTGTCGCCCAATACCAGCAGACAGCCTCGGGGACGCCCTGAGTGAGTGAGGACGTGCACAGTCTCGACAAGCAGTGAATGCACACCGTCGCGGATTCGGGGGGCTTCTTCGAAGACTTGCCAGGGTTTTTCTGCTTCGGTTGCCAGATACAGCGAGACAGCCTCTTCAAACAGCGCTTCTTTACTTCCGAACGCGGCATACAGACTCGCGGGGGCCAGGCCCATTGACTGCGACAGCTCGTGAATGGAACTGCCTTGAAAGCCGCTCAGCCAAAACACCTGCATGGCTTGAGCGAGAACCTGCCCACGGTCGAAGTGGCGCGGTCGGCCGCGTTTGGCGGGCGGTTTTGTGTCTTTTTCTGATGACGAATTTGCCATGACGGTATCCCTCGGCTTCAGCGCAGAAACGCATTCAGGGCGGCCACTGTTTCGTGCGGCGCTTCTTCGGCGTTGAAGTGACCACCGGGAACCTCCACACCCACGGCCTCGGGAGTGAGGGTGCGGCGCCATGTGTCCAGCGGAGACTCCGGCGCCTGGCCCAAGAACGCCTGTCCCCAAATGATCAGGGTGGGCATCAGAATTCGTGTGCCCGCCTCGAAATCCTTCTTGTCCAACGCGACGTCCGGGCCGGCGCCTGCACGGTAATCTTCTGCGAAGCCGTGTATCCGATTGGGGTTCCTCCAGGATTCGCGATATTGCTCCATCGCCTGGGGCGCAAAACAGTCCAGACGACGACTCGCAGTATGGTCGCGCATCAGGGCCTCCATCCACGCTCCAGTCAGCATCGACTCACTCGCAGGCGTGGCCATTTCTCTCCAATGTGGAATGAAACTCGCGTCCTTGTGGATTCGATTCCACAAAACGAATGTGGGCAGATTGTCCATCACCACCAGGCTCGTGACGCGCTCAGGCGCGATAAGCGCCAAGCGGCACGCGACAAAGGCACCGCGATCGTGACCCGCGACGCAGAAGCTTTCAATGCCTAATTTATCCAGCACGGCCAGGCAATCCAGAGCCATTTGCTGTTTGGAATAGCGCAAGTGCAATGCATCCCCGGGAGGGCAATCCGAATAGCCATAGCCGAGCAGATCGATGCAGATGACCTCTCGGGTTTGCGCCAGATCAGGTGCGACTTCGCTCCAACAGGCATGGGACTGAGGAAATCCGTGTATCAGGAGCAGCGGCTGACCGCTACCGCTGCGGCGGATGTGGAAGCGCCCACGGCTGGTCTGGATAAATTCTGTGGAAAAACCGGCAAAGAAAGCAGTCGTCATTCTCAAAGCCTATTTATTTAGTGATCGATCAAAAAATACATAGGATCCGACGATTACGCAAGCGAAGGCTGTGATGCCCTCTCAGTGCTGCGGTTGCGCAAGAGGTGTGAGGTGACGAGATGTGCGAGCGAGGGGAAGGCGTTTGGTTCCATTTGCTTGCTGACCAATCAGAGTGGATCGAGGTGCGCCCTAGAACAGACGGCGAACATTTAACAACTGTAAGCGCGAGCGAAGTGATATTTGATCGGATATTCGACGCTCATCTTTATAAGGGCATTCACGCTCCAGTCCAAACAACGGAATAACAGGTTTGAGTCCCACAAATATGTACGGTCAGCGTACATATTTGAACACCGGTCACTGGCCGATCGAGTGCCAGGTTGTTCGTTCGAAGGCGCGTGGATTCACTATAGAAAGTTCCATCTTTTTTTTTGGACTGCTTGAATATCAATGGGCAGGAACATCGTTGACGAGTGGGGGACTGCTCTATTAATGTATCGATCGTTATCTATGTGGTCTGTTCAAGGCCCAGAACATTAACGACAACCCGCAGGCGACACCGGAAATAGATCCAAGCGTCCCGCACCCATGTCCAAGGGATACATGATATGAAAAAGCGCTTCATATGGGCTCTCGCAACAGCCGCGATGGCAATGGCCACGCCCTATTTGGCCCAGGCGGCAGAGTTTCCCGTCCCGAAGGGATTTAAAAGTGAGTTCAAAACCGTAGACGGGGTCAAGCTTCACTATGTGAAAGGCGGCACCGGACCTATGGTTTATCTGGTCCATGGTTTTGGACAAGCCTGGTACGAGTGGCACAACTTGATGCCTGAACTTGCAAAAAATCACACCGTCGTTGCGGTGGATTTACCGGGTCTGGGCGAGTCGGAGCCGCCCAAAGCAGGATACAGCGGCACTGCAGTCTCGAAATACCTGTTTGACCTTGCAGATCAGTTAAGCGGCCACCAGCCTTTTGATCTGGTTGCCCACGACATCGGTATCTGGAACACCTATCCGTTGGCAGTCACGCATCAAAGTCAGATCAAAAAACTGGTGTTCATGGAAGCGCCGATTCCCGACAAGAGCGTGTACGATTTCCCGGCCTTCTCCCCTGAAGGGGAGTCACTGGTCTGGCATTTCAGCTTCTTCGCTGCAGGCGATCACATGGCCGAAACGTTGATTGCGGGGCATGAGAAGTTCTTCCTCAAGCGGTTCATCCAGTCGCACGCAGCCAGCATGGATGCGTTCACGCCGAAGCTGATTGATCTGTACGCCAAGTCATATGCCAAGCCCCAAACGCTGAATGCGTCGTTCGAGTATTACCGTGCTCTGAACACATCGATCGCTGAAAACGCCGAACTGTCGAAGACGCCCTTGAACATGCCTACGTTGGCCATCGGCGGTGGCGGTCGCAATGGGTTGGGGCAATTTCAAATAGACCAGACAAAAAAATATGCAACTAACGTCCAAGGCGAAATCTTGCCGGGTTGTGGGCACTGGTTGCCAGAAGAATGCTCCGCTGGGCTCAATGCGGCGGTGGTTAAATTTCTGGGTAACTGACAGGCGCTGACGTGGACCGCACTCGGGTAATGGCGAAGTCTGAAGTTTGGGCTTCGTCCAGGGCCTGAGTTCGCATTAAGTTGATCAGGACAGCGACATACGTGGCTGTGTTTTGCAGGATCACAAGTCTCGCGATACGCAGCCACTTACCCCTTACAAAAATGAACGGTGGAGGTACAGAAATATCAGTACCGTTCCCTGATGCGCTGTTACAGAATATTTTTAATTGTAACTATGCCAACGGTTAACTCAGTGTTACATGCCAGCTCTTTCATGCGCTGCAAGCGCGGCCGCGGCATTACCCTCCTTGACTACGAGTCCCAGCTCGCATTTGTTCTGTCTCGTCCTGCGTTTCAAACCCCACGGGGTGAGTTCCAGGCGGTGACTTCTCGTCGTCGAATTGGCTCCGCAGCCGTCCCTGGAGTCATACGGGGGCAAGGACGCACCCACCTCTGGCGCCGCTCACTCACCGAGGATTTTGAATGCTGACGCAGAACACCCTGACCTTGGCCGCTGCACGGCAGATTATCTTTGCGGCTGAAACCGAAGCCTATCGACTGGCCTGTCTGTGCTGTATTTCGGTCGTCGACATGCGCGGACAGATGATTGTCCAGGCACGCATGGACGGTGCGCTCGGGAGTCGGGTCGAGGAATCACACCACACAGCGCTCAACGCATTAGCCGTGGGGCTCTGCCTGATGCTTCATCGGGCTTCGGGCGGTGCGCTGCCCGCAGGCCACGAAGCGCCAGAGGGCGAGGCGCATGGTGGTGAGATACCCGTGGGCTGGGAGGGCGATGTCGTTGGCTCGCTGAAGGTGGAAGCCGGCGGGATCACCATTCAATCCGAGGGTGTGTTACGGGGAGCGATCGGCATCAGCAGCGGCAGTGCGGACACTGACCAGGCGATCGCATTGGCCGCGTTAGAGGCCTACCGCTCATGCCAGACTCAGGACAAACAGGCGACATCGGCCGTTCAGCCGTTAGCCGGCAACATGTTCTTCGAGTTCCGCTGAAACCGTGCTCCTAGGCGATTGGCCGACGGTTGAACGAGGTGAACAGTTCATGGCCCTAGCCCGCTCGTGCGGACTGCCCGCCGAGCGCTTGAGCGATGAGCTCAGAATCACCGTTCCTGACAGGGGATTGGCCTGGGCTTGGATCAAAATAGAGGCTGGGTCCAGGCCCCCCATATCCGTGCAGCTGAACCTAGCCCCGATGACGATATTCGCGCGGCGTTATGCCGGTATGGCGTCTGAATAAATGAGCGAAATAACTCGGACTGCCATAGCCGACTTCAAGGGCGATATTCAGGATGCTGAGATCGGATTCCAGAAGCAGCTCACGCGCCGCTTCCATGCGCAGATGAATAAAGTACTGGGATGGGCTCTGTCCTGTCGCTTTCTTGAACAGGCGACTGAAGTGCGAAACGCTCATGCCTGCTTCAGATGCCAGTCTGTCCAGGCTGAATGCACTGCCCATCTCTGTTTGCAGGGTCGTAATGGCCTTATGGAGTTTGTAGGCCGGCAGGGCGTTGACATGTCTGGAGGGTTCGCCGCCTTCGCCATAGCGTCGGGCCAGATGCACGGCCAGCGCCTGGCCGACGCCTTGTAGATACAGCGAGCTGGCTTGCAGGCTCGACGTCACTTCGTGATAGAGGGCGCTCATCAGCCTCGTCACTTCGGGATCTCGTTCGCCGGAGACCTCTCGTAGCTGCTGGACGCTGTCTGGACCCGAAACGATATCCCGCGCTGCAAGATCCAGCAGATGCTGACTGAGATAGACATGCATCACTTCAAAGCCCTCATCGCTTTCTGCCTGCCATCGCATTTCATAGGGGAGGGGCGACGTTGTCAGGAAAAAGTCCCCCGCCGCAACAGGGGTGGCCGTCCACTCTTCGCTCCCAATGCGCTCTTCTATGACGGCAGCCCCTGAAACGATCAGAACGAGCAGAGGCTCTGCGACAGCAGGAATCATCAGACTCTGCCGGGTGGTTCGATGCCTGAATAGCTGTACCTGCACCTGTGAGCTCAAGCTGTGGCCAAAAGGCCGATGGGCCGTAGCAGGCAGGTAGTCCGGCATCTTATGGGCGGGAATCCGTTCTGGGTGATCTGAACGGGCGGGGTGGCCAGGCGTTTCCATCGCAGGGTCTTCTTGAGTGATGAGTCGACAGCGTAGCGAGTCGAGGTGACTAAAAGCAAAATCCCGACAGTCCGGCAAGACTGCGGCAGATCGGCACGACAGAATGGGAGAAGGTGTCGTCGTCTACAGCCGTAGCGGTTGCGGCTGGATGCCTTTTCTGGAGAGAAAGATGACGACTGATACACGCAGTGAATTCGAAGGGCGGGTGGCGCTGGTGACCGGTGCAGCGAGTGGGATTGGCCGAGCTGTCGCCCTGATGCTGCATGAGCGTGGGGCTAAAGTGGTAGCTGAAGACAAAAGTCCGACAGTCGATCAACTGGCCCGGCCCGGCCTGGTCCCATTGATTGCGGATATCACTGAAGATGGCGCTGCCGAAACAGCAGTGGCGACAGCGATCGCGCACTTTGGTGGTCTGGATATATTGGTCAACAATGCCGGGATCATCATCAATAAACTGGTCGTGGACATGACACGCGATGACTGGGAGCGGATCCAGGCCGTCAATGTCACGGCCGCATTTTTACATGCTCGGGAAGCCATAAAAGCGATGATCCCGAACCGAACGGGAGCCATTGTCAACATCGCGTCCTATGCGGCTTACCAGGCGTTTCCTACGATTGCGGCTTATACCGCGTCGAAAGGTGCGCTGGCCCAGCTGACGCGTACATTGGCTTTGGAGGTTATTGACTATGGCATACGCGTCAACGCAGTCGGCTCCGGAGATGTGGTGACCAATATCCTCAACGAGGTTGTAGAAGACGGTCCGCAATTCCTCGCCCGGCACGGCGAAAAGACGCCGATCAAACGTGCAGCTCAGCCCGAGGAAATCGCTGAGGTCGTGACGTTCCTGGCATCGGAGCGGGCATCCTACATTTTGGGCGCCGTCGTCATGGCGGATGGAGGGATGAGCGTCCCCGCCGGAGCCTGAGGCAGACCATTCAACTGATTCACACCGTGTCGACCCACTTGGCTCGGGGATCAAGTCGTGTGATGGGTTGATTGGCTCGCATCAATCCCAAAACGCGCCATGGCCAGACCGGTACCGAAAGCCGCCTCAACGGGCGGCTTTTTGTTGAAGCCGTTGAACAACACAGACAACCCGCGACGATCCCCGGTGGTAGACTCTCGCCACTTCAAACGAGGAGCGACAGACGTGCGCAAGATGGCAATGATGGTGGCGGTGCTGATGCTGGCGGGCTGCGATGGTGGCAAACCGGCGACGCCGGCGAATGTTCCGAGCACGGATTCGGTGGCAGAAGCACCCACCCCGGCTTCGTCGCAGTGGACCATTCGCGTCCATTTGAAAGAAGCCCTGAGCGACATGGCTTATTGGCTGGTCGAGCACCATTATCCTTCGTACGTGGTCAAGGTCGATGGCAAGGAAGTCGTCATGATCGGTCCGTTCGAGTCGCAAGCCGTGGCCGAAAAGGCCAAAGCCGACATTGATGCCGCGTTGGTCAAGGGCCATCGCCTGTCGCAACTGGAAGTGATCCCGCCTAAATCCTGATCGTTCGACGATCTGCCGCGACACCCCGACGTGGCTGTGCCACCCTGCCTTCACGCATTCGAATACTCGGGTGCGTGAACCGGGAATCGCCGTTATGGACGAGATTCAACGCCTCAGCGAATTGCTGGCGGCCAATCAGCGCTACGAAGAACAGAAACAGCAACGTTTTCAGGATGACCTGGCACAGTGGAATGCCAGTATCGACGCACTTTACGCGCAGGTAGAGAGCTGGCTGCAGCCATTGGTCGATGCGCAGCAGACCCATTTCGAGTATGAGCCGCACTTGGCACAAGGCAGGGGTTACCCTGACGAGAACTCACCTTTCATGACCCGGCGCATGAGCTTTTTTCTGGGCGGTCATGAGGTCGCCTTTGTGCCCGAGGCCATGGGTTCGAAAGGGCAGGTGAGCCTTGCGGTGGCGGGCTTGAGTCTGCACGGGCAGGAGAAATACACCCTGCAACTGGATCCCATGCGTCGCGATTGGCTGCTGAAGAAGTCCGTCGGCGTCAAGGATTCGGAGCCTCTAGCGTTTACCGCAGATTATTTCGGGAAATTGCTGCAAGCGGTGGTGCCGCAGCGTCAGGGCTGACCTGCGAATTAGCCGCGGTGGGGAGGGGCGCCGGGAATGGACTGCGCACCGGCTGGCCGGCGCGAGCGGTGGGTCAATGGGCATGGCCACACTTGACCCTTTGCGTTCAAGAGCTGGCGCCTACCGTCGGTGACGCGCGCTCGTTGCAACGAAGTCGGCCAGAGCGGCTCAGCGGCGACCGAGCAACAGGCCGACCACCAGACCGAAACCGGCGGACACGGCAACGGTTTGCCATGGGTGGCCACCGATGTAGGTCTCGGTCGCCTGAACGGCGGGCTTGGTCTTGTCACGAACGCTGCTCAGGGAGTCAACGGCCTGTTTGAGTTTCAGGCTCAGTTGGGCACGTACGGTTTCTGCCTCTTCGCCCACCAACGATGCGCTGTCCTTGAGCAGTTTGTCGGACTCTTCGATCAGGGCCGCCAGTTCGCTGAACGCTTGATCCTGGATCTGTTCGGCGGCGTTTTGGGCAGCAGTTTTACGAGCCATGGCAAATTTCCTTTCAGTTGATAATGGCAGTGAGCAATGGAGTCGCATGGGCCGGGAAAAGTTGCAGGGTATTTCCAGCCCTCGGCAAAAATGGCGACGAATGTGGTCGGGCGTCGGCGGCAAGCGGGTGTAAGATGCTGACGCTTTTGAGCCAACGTCCGGCTCCGTTTTTTGAACACAGAGGTAACCGTCATGAGTTTCAACCTGGCCACTAAGTCTCTCGCCGAGCGCGCTGAAATCGAGGACGAGAAATCCCGTCTGTTCGACCTTTGGCAGAGCAATCTGGGCAAGGCCAAGGGCGAAGCCGCCCGGCTGATGGGGGAGCGCGCCAAGCGCAAGGGCAAATGGTCGGAGTGGGTCCGCTCGGAGCTCGACGCCATGTCCCCGCCTGAATACGCCAACATGGTGCGCGCCGAGGTCAACCGGCTGGTCGCTGCCGCCCGGGCCTGAGGGCCTGCTCGATCACGCGAGCAGCGCAGGCTGTCCAGCGGGGATAGCGGCTGAGCGGTGCGCGGTTACCAACTGCCGCTCGCCGGCTGCGGCAGACTCAGCGTGCCGCTGTCGTAAAAGCGCGTTGTCCCGAACAGCCCGCCTGCCAGTTTGCCGTGCAATTCGTAGGGCAGGTTGTCCAGCCTTTGTTGCTCGGTCAGCCCTACGGCCTGGCGAAGCGCCGCAAACGCCGAGACCGTTACCGGCACCGTCAGCACACCCTCCGAGAACCGCGTGATCGTGCCTTTTTGATCGCTGACACCCGAGGCCAGCAGCTTGCCATTGACGTCCAGATTCAACGCCACGCCGTCATACGGGATGTCGACGTCGTTGGGGTTTTGCAGGCGCAGTTTGACCGCAAACCGAATCTCCAGGTCTTGCCCTGGCAGAGGTTCGATGCCCACGACATTGATGTTCAGCGGGTCGCGGTTGGGGAACAGGGCGCAGGCGCTCAACGCCAGTAACAGCAAACAGGTGAACAAAGTGCGAATCGGGCGTTGCGGCATCGTGGCGCTCCAGTGGCGAGGCAGAGCGAGAGACAGCTCCCGCTCGTTGAAGCCTAGCGTTCCAACTGTGCGACCGTGTGTGAAGGGAGAGGTTCTGTTTGCCCGGGGGACGCCGGGTCTTGCAACACCTTGACGGTCGAGGCTTCCGGGTCGAATTCGGTGAGCTCTTCTTCTATAAAGTCTTCTGGCAGAAAGATATTGAGCAGGATCGCGCAGAAAGCGCCCACCGTGATTGGCGATTCGAAGATATTGTGCAGCGCCTTGGGCAGTTCGCGCAGCACCTCCGGCACCGCCGCCACGCCGAGGCCCATGCCCAGGGAAATGGCCACGATCAGCATGTTGCGCCGATGCAGACCCGCTTCGGAGAGGATCTTGATGCCCGCCACGGCAACGGTGCCGAACATGATCAGCGTTGCGCCGCCCAGCACCGGTTTGGGCATCAGTTGCAGCACCGCGCCGATGATCGGGAACAGCCCCAGCAACACCAGAATCCCGGCGATGAAAAACGCCACGTAGCGGCTGGCGACTCCGGTCAGCTGGATCACCCCGTTATTCTGGGCGAAGGTCACCATCGGCAGGCTGTTGAAGGTCGCGGCCATGGCCGAGTTGAGGCCATCGGCAAGCAAGCCTGACTTGATCCGGCGGATGTACACCGGGCCGCTCACGGGTTGCTGGGAAATCATCGAGTTGGCGGTCAGATCCCCTGCGGCCTCCAGCGGCGATACCAGAAAGATCACGGCAATCGGAATGAAGGCCAGCAGGTCGAACGAAAAACCGTACTTGAAGGGCACCGGAATGCTCATCACCGGCACCTGCGGCATGTGCGCGAAATCCACGCGGCCCATGTACCAGGCCACCACGAAGCCAAGGGTCAAGCCGATGATGATTGCGCTAAGACGCAGCAACGGAATGTTGAACCGGTTGAGCAGCACGATCGTGCCCAGCACCAATGCCGCCAGGCCGAGGTTCGCGGCAGAGCCCAGATCCGCGGCGCCGAAACCACCGGCCATGTCGGTCATCGCCACCTTGAGCAAGGACAGTCCCATCAAGGTGATGATCGTGCCGGTGACCACGGGGGTGATCAGCTTGCGCAGCTTCCCGATAAACTGACTCAACACCACCTCGACGAACGCGGCGCAAAAACACACCCCGAAAATGGTCGAGAGGATTTCCTCGGTCCCGCCCCCTCGGCTTTTCACCAGAAAACCGGCGCTGAGGATCACGCTGAGGAAGGAAAAGCTGGTCCCTTGCAGGCACAGCAGGCCCGAGCCGATAGGGCCAAAACGCTTGGCTTGCACGAAGGTACCCAGGCCTGACACGAACAGCGCCATGCTGATCAGGTAGGGCACTTCACTGTCCAGGCCCAACACGCCCCCGACGATCAGGGTTGGCGTAATGATGCCGACGAAGCTGGCCAGCACGTGTTGCAAGGCGGCAAAGACCGCAGCGGTGAAGTGCGGGCGGTCGTTGAGGCCGTAGATCAGGTCGGTGTGGCTCGCGGCGGGGCGCGACGGGGACGTGTTTTGCGGTGTGGTCATGGTTAGCCTGCCAATTGTTTTTATTCGGTCGTGGGCTTTGCAGGTGACGCAATAGTGACCTGACAACAAAAGCTGCCTGTTGGGTCAGGTTTGACGACTTTACAACATGTCTACACAGCTAAAAACAATTTTCGAGAATATTGTGTACAAAAAAAAGAATCGCGAGCGATGTAGGGCCTGTGAGAAAAGGGCGCGCAGAATGCCAGAAAACGCTTCGCGGGTATGCAGAAGGCGCTTATTCTGTGGCCACTGAACCTTGATACGCCGGTCGGCGTCCTAACGGATGCCTGATTTTCAGTCGGCGTCAGGTATCGCTCGAGGCAGCTCTTGATCACAAGAAGCATCGACAGGGAGGTTTCAACCGGGGTGTAACGATCTTCATGAGTACGGCACATCAATCTTCATTGACCGATCAGCAAGTGGCCCTCATTTCCCGAGCGCTCGCCGATCGCAGGCGTTACCAGATTCTGTTGCAGATCAGCGCCTCTCAAGCGGCCGTGCCTTGTGCCGAGCTGCTCAAGGTTCATCCGGTGAGCGCCGCGACGGTGTCTCATCACACCAAAGAGCTGGAGCGGGCGGGTTTGATATCGACGGTCCGCGAAGGCAAGTACGCCAGCTTCATGATGCAGCGCGAGGTCCTTAAAGCGTATGCGCAGCAGCTGATGCACCTTGGCTGAACCTTTCTCATCAGACGTCTTACGAATTCGTCTTGATCGTTCAAGGTATATGCCTGTAACTTTCTCGGCTTGGCTTTTTCCATTCCCTCGCCTCGAATTGGCGCACCCGGAGTTTTCTTCATGTACCCAGACGTTCAGCTGTATATCGACGGCCAATGGCGCGCCAGTGAAGCTGGCCGCACCCTGCCGGTCATCAACCCGGCCACCGGCGACACCCTCGGCACCGTAGCCCACGCCGACATCGCCGACCTGGACAAGGCGCTTGCCGCCGCCGAGCGCGGTTTCGACACCTGGCGCAATACGCCAGCGTATGACCGTTACAAGATCATGCAGAAAGCGGCCAATCTGATGCGCGAACGCGCGGACACCATCGCCAGCATCATGACCCAGGAACAGGGCAAGCCGCTGGCCGAAGCACGCATGGAAACCCTCGCCGCTGCCGACATCATCGACTGGCTGGCCGAAGAGGGCCGCCGTGCCTACGGCCGTCTGGTGCCGTCGCGCAACGTTTCGGTGGAGCAGAAGGTGATCAAGGAGCCTGTAGGTCCGGTGGCGGCCTTCACCCCTTGGAACTTCCCGATCAACCAAGTGGTGCGCAAGCTATCGTCGGCCTTGGCGGCGGGGTGTTCGATCATCGTCAAAGCGCCGGAAGAAACCCCGGCATCGCCTGCCGAGTTGATTCGGGCGTTCATCGACGCGGGGGTGCCGGCCGGTGTCATCGGTCTGGTCTTCGGGGATCCGGCGCAGATTTCCAGCTATTTGATCGCGCACCCGACCATCAAGAAAGTCACCTTCACCGGTTCCACGCCTGTGGGCAAGCAATTGGCGGCACTGGCCGGTCAGCACATGAAGCGCGCCACCATGGAGCTGGGCGGTCATGCACCGGCCCTGGTGTTCGATGACGCCGATCTGGATCTGGCGGTCCGTACGTTGGCAGGCGCCAAGTTCCGTAACGCCGGGCAAGTCTGCGTGTCGCCGACCCGCATTCTGGTCCAGCGCGGCGTCTATGAGCAGTTCATCGAGAAGTTCGTCGGCCTGACCCGTGAGGTCAAGGTCGGCAACGGCCTGGAGCAGGGCGTGACCATGGGGCCGCTGGCCAACGAGCGCCGTGCCCCGGCACTGACGTCGCTGGTCAAAGACGCTGCGGACAAAGGCGCCACCCTGCACACGGGCGGCACGTCGATCGACGGCCCGGGGTATTTCTTCCCGCCGACCGTGCTCAGCGGCTTGACCCCCGACATGCGCATCATGAATGAAGAGCCGTTCGGTCCGGTGGCGCTGATCGTGCCGTTCGACACCGTCGAAGACGCTATCAAAGAGTCCAACCGCGTGCCATTCGGCCTGGCTTCGTATGCGTTCACCACGTCGATGAAGACCGCGCACATTCTCAGCACCCGCATCGAGGCAGGCATGCTGTCGATCAACCATCAGGGCATCGGTCTGGTGGAAGTGCCGTTCGGCGGGATCAAGGATTCCGGCTACGGCTCCGAGGGCGGGACCGAAGCGATCGAGGCGTACCTGAACACCAAGCTGGTGACTGTCTTCAATCTGTAAGTGGCACTGACTGAGAAGAGCCCACCGTTTGGTGGGCTTTTTTTTTGTCAGCCGCGCCGTTCCCGTTTCATCTGCATGACCAGCGTGAATCGGTCATCCGGATAGACCGTCTCCGACACAGCGATCAGCCCGCCCTGATCATCGCGATACTGCCGGATGATGTTCAGCCCCAATGACCCGGCGGCGGCATTCAGGCGGTGGGCGAGGTCGTTGTTCAATTGCACGGGGCGGACTTGCTGATCCACCGCATCAATGCGCCGCCCGAATTCGCGCTCGATCAGCGCCGCGATCAATTCGCCTGGGCTTTCTTCAGCCAACGGGATGACCCTGGCATAGCTCTCGTCGGCGTACACATCGGTCCAGCATAACGGCGCCTGGCGCTGATTGACGTCCACTTTGACGCTCGACATGCAGAAGCAATGCGAGCCGGGTTCGAGCCCCAAACGCCGCGCCAGAGCAATGTCCACGACGAAATGCCGAACGTCCTGCACGTCACGAATGTGGGTCTCGGCCACATGCACCAGATCCGCGACTGACGCCAGCGATTGTGAGTAACCGCCACTCGGTGTGTCAGCCTCGACGCGGGTCCCGACGCGCTTGCGACGCGACACCATCCCCTGATTCTGCAACTGCATGATCGCTGCGCGAACGGTGTGGCGGCTGACGTCATACAGCGCACACAGCTCGAACTCCGTCGGCAACAACGACCCAACGGGATAACGCCCATTGGCGATGCGCTCCATCAGGTCATTGGCGACGGCCACGTAACGCGTTTGATTGGTGCCTTCCATCGAGCTCTCCCCACAGCGAGTTGACAGTGTATCAGGACAGCGGGTATTAATTATGTACGGACATAAAATATATGTACGGCCAATAACAACATTTGAGACGCTTCCCATGTCGACCACCGTTTTTGATTCCGCACTGTTCCGCGACATGTTCGGCACCGCCGAAATGCGCGACGTCTTCTCCGACAAGGCGCTGATCCAGCGTTACATCGAGGTCGAAGTGGCCTTGGCTCGCGCTGAAGCGCGCTGTGGCGTGATTCCCGCCGAGGCGGCCGAACAGATCGCTGAACAGGCCACCTTTGATGCCCTGGACCTGGCGCTGATGCAGCACGAAACCGAAATCGTCGGCTATCCGATCCTGCCGTTGGTGGAGCAATTGTCGAAGACCTGCGGCGACGCCGGACGTTATGTGCACTGGGGCGCGACTACCCAGGACATCATGGACACGGCGGTGGTCTTGCAAATTCGTGCCGCGCTGAAGCTGGTCGAGCGTGACGTTCAGGCCGTACGTGGCTTGCTCGCGGGACTGGCCCGGACATACCGCGACACGCCGATGGCCGGGCGCACACACCTGCAACACGCGTTGCCGATCACCTTCGGCTACAAGTGCGCGGTGTGGCTGAGCATGTTCGACCGGCACGCCGAGCGCCTGGTCGAGCTGCGCCCGCGGGTCGAGGTGGGTCAGTTCGCCGGCGCTGCCGGGACGCTGGCGTCGCTGGGCGACAAAGGCCTGGAGGTGCAAGCGGCGTTGATGGCCGAACTGGGCCTCGGTGTGCCGCAAGCCACCTGGCACGTGGCACGGGACGGTCTGGCCGAAACCCTGAACTTCCTTGGTCTGGTCACCGCGTCGCTGGGCAAGGTGGCGTTGGACGTCATGATGATGATGACCAGTGAGCTGGGTGAAGCCTACGAACCGTTCGTCAAAGGCCGTGGTGCCAGCAGCACCATGCCGCAGAAGCGCAACCCGATTTCCTGCGAGCTGATGTACGCCGCCGCCAAGGGCGTGCGTCAGCAGGCCGGTCTGATGCTCGACGCGATGATTCAGGATTTCGAGCGTTCGACGGGCCCTTGGCAAGCGGAGTGGATCGCCATTCCCGAAGCCTTCGCGCTGAGCGCAGCATCGCTGGGCCAAGCCAAGTTCATGCTCGCCGGACTGGAAGTACGGCCTGAGCGCATGCTGAAAAACCTCAACATGACCCAGGGTCTGATTGTCGCCGAAGCCGTGATGATGGGCTTGGCACCCGCCTTGGGACGCCAGGTCGCGCACGATGTCGTTTACGCCGCCTGCCGCGTGGCCAATGACGAACATATCAGCCTTTTCGATGCCCTGATTGCCCAGGGCGCCGTGACTGAACGCCTCGACCGCGCCGAGCTGCAGCGCTTGACCGACCCCCGCAACTACCTCGGACTGGCGCCGCAGATGGTGGACCGCGCCTTGGCGCAGGAAGGCTCGGTAAAACGCTGACGGTTTGAGCTGTACCAGAAACCCGTGGGACCCGGCCTGCTGGCGCCGCTGACAGATCAGGCATCGCCTGTTCAGACGGCCTACCGATGGCGTCGTAACGCCGCCCGCAGCAAACCGGCTTCTGCAATCACTGCATCAGACGGAGAGCCGTCGAGCGACACCGAATGTCTGCGACCGCTCGACTTCCGCCCATAACAACAATGAGAGCGCCAACATGTCTTCAACCGGTAAGAAACCGTTTTACCGCGACCTCACGTTTCAGGTGGTCGCCGCCATGGTCCTCGGGATTGCCTTTGGCTTCATCGCCCCTGAACTGGCTGCCAGTTTCAAGATCCTTGGCGATATCTTTCTCAAGCTGATCAAGACCGCCGTGGCCCCGCTGGTGTTCTTTACTGTGGTGCACGGCATCGCCTCGGCGGGCGATATCAAACGCGTGGGCAAGCTGGGTTTACGTGCGCTGATTTACTTCGAAGTGTTGTCCACCGTCGCGCTGGCCATCGGCCTGATCTGGGGCAATGTGCTGCAGATCGGCTCGGGCATGCACGACGCCCATCCCAGCAACGCCACCGCTGCCGCTGCCAGTGCCGCCGTCGCCAAAGGGCATGGCCCGGCGTCGACGCTGGATTTTATCTACGGGATCTTTCCGGACAACTTCGTCGGCGCCTTCGCCGGAGGGCAGTTGCTGCAGGTGCTGGTGATCTCGGTGTTGTTCGGCTTCGCGCTGCTGGCTCTCAAACCTGAGCGGCGTGAAGTGATCGAAGAGGGCTTGAGCCGGATCTCCGAATGCTTCTTCGAGTTCATCAACCTGATCATGAAGTTTGCGCCGCTGGGCGCCTTCGGTTCGGTGGCCTACGCAGTGGGCAGTAATGGCACCGCTGTTTTGATGTCGCTGGCCAACCTGGTGCTGATGTTCTACGTGGCGATTTTCTTCTTCATTTTCGTCGTGCTCGGCGTGGTGTGTCGGGTGTCCGGGTTCAGCCTGTGGCGTTTCCTGCACTACATCAAGGATGAGATTTTCATCGTGTTGGGGACGGCGTCCTCCGAAAGCGCCTTGCCCCGTCTGTTGCAAAAGCTGGAAAAATTTGGCTGCTCGAAACAAAGCGTGGGCCTGGTGCTTCCTACCGGCTATGCGTTCAACCTCGATGGCACGTCTATCTATATGTCGCTGTGCGTTCTGTTCATCGCCAATGCCTACGGCGTGCCGCTGAGCTGGGAACACCAACTGGGCATCGTCGCCATCATGCTGGTGACGTCCAAAGGCGCGGCTGCGGTGTCGGGCGGCAGCTTCGTGGTCTTCGCCGCCACCGTGACCGCCGTGGGCGTGCTGCCAGCCGAGGGCCTTGCCTTGTTATTCGGGGTGTACCGCTTCATGTCGATGGCCATCGCCACCTGCAACACCATTGGCAACAGCGTCGCCACGGTGGTCGTCGCTAAATGGGCCGGAGAGTTTTCCGAGCAAACTGCTCAGGAAGAATACCGGCGTGAACTGGGCCGTGCACCGGGGGCCGCGCTATGAGGGAAGTACGTTATGAAAACGATGCGTTCGGCCCGGTAGCGATTCCGGCCGACCGCTACTGGGGGGCGCAGACGCAGCGGGCGTTGGAGGTGTTCGGCAATCATGGCGAGCGTTTTGCCCCGGGGCTGATTCATGCGTTTGGTTGGCAAAAAGTCGCCGCTGCTCGCGCCAATTGGCGCTTGGGCGCGTTGTCGGAATCAATCGCTCAAGCGATCGAAGACGCCGCCGGGCAGGTGGCGGCTGGGGCGTTCGATGAGCATTTCCCGCTGACCGTCTGGCAGACCGGCTCTGGCACCCAAACCAACATGAACGCCAACGAGGTTATCGCCAATTTGGCGAATCAGGCGTTGGGCGGGAAATTGGGCGGCAAACAGCCGGTGCACCCCAACGATCACGTCAATCGGTCGCAATCCTCCAACGACAGTTTTCCCACGGTGATGCATGTGGCGGCGGCGCTGCAGTTACGCGATCACTTGCGGCCTGCATTGATCGCGCTGCGCGATGCCTTGGCTGACAAGGCGCAGGGTTGGCAGAAGGTGCTGAAGATCGGTCGCACCCACTTGATGGATGCCGTGCCGATGACACAGGGGCAGGCTTTCGACGCGTTTTCCCGGCAGATCGGCCACGGCATCGCGCGCATCGATGGCTGCCTGCCGCGCTTGCGCCTGTTGCCTCAAGGCGGCACAGCAGTGGGCACCGGGCTCAATGCGCCGGAAGGATTCGATCAGGCGTTCTGCGAAGAGCTCAGTGCGCTGACCGGCGAGCCTTTCGTGCCGAACCCGAGCAAGTTCGAAGGGATGGGCACTCACGACGCGCTGGTCGAGGTGTCAGGGGCGCTGAACGTCCTCGCGGTGTCATTGAGCAAGATCGGCAACGACATTCGTCTGCTAGGGTCCGGTCCGCGTTGTGGCCTGGCGGAATTGCTGTTGCCTGATGACGGGCTGACGTCCTCGATCATGCCGGGCAAACGCAATCCCACGTTGGCCGAAGTGCTGGTGCAGGCAGCGATGCAGGTCATGGGCAACCACACGACCGTGACCCTCGCCGGAGCGTCCAGCGCATTCGAGCTGAACGTCGCCAAGCCGGTGCTGATTCACAACGTGCTGCAATCCATTGGGGTGCTGGCGCATTGCGTGGGCATCTTCACCGAAAAATTGATCAAGGGGCTGGAGCTCAACCATCCGCAGCTGGCGCACAACGTAGAGAACGCGCTGCTCATGGCCACCGTGCTCAACCCCGTTCTGGGTTATGACCAGGTAGCGCAGATCACCCGTAAAGCCGCAGCGGAGGGACTGTCTCCCAAGGCCGCAGCGGTGGCGCTGGGGTTCGTAACAGCGCAGGAATATGAGCGCTTGGTACAGCCTGAACGGATGGTGGGGCCTCAGGCGAGCGACTGATCGCTGATGTCGTGCCTGCGCATTTCCTACAAGGAATTCAGCGTGCCAGAAGACGTGTACGCCTCCGATGCGGCGGCAAGGTAATCACCAAACCCTTGTACACCCCATGACCCGTAGGAGACGCCGGAGGCACGATGGCAGCGACCTGGCGCGCAGCGGCAGCAAATCCTGTGCATGCGGTGTGTCAGGGGTAACGCGGTATCGACGGTGGTGAGCCAAGGAAATCGTTGGCGACCGATAGGCCGTCATCGCTGCCGTCGTTCCTCCGGCGGCTCCTACAGATGTTCAGCGTGTCAGGAGATGTGAACCCCTCCGATGCGGCAGCAGGGTAATCACCAAACCCTTGTACACCACATGACCCGTAGGAGACGCCGGAGGCACGACGGCAGCGATCTGGCGCGCAGCGGCAGCAAATCCTGTGCAAGCGGTGTGTCAGGCGTAACGGGGTGCCGACAGTGGTAGCAGACGGATTGCATGAACGTGGGTGACGCGAAGGGGGTGAGGGAATTCGCTGAACTCATACGCGGCCCTTGCGCTCTCACCCTCAGATCATTTCGATCTGTGGAGCAGGGATTCGCCATGAGCGTCGCGGACGTTGATTCAGCCACCGACCAGACCCGGGGCACGGTATTCGAAACCGATCTTACAGCGCGACTGGATCGTCTGCCGTGGGGTCGGTTTCACACGTTGCTGGTGTTTGCCCTCGGCATCACTTGGCTGCTCGACGGTCTGGAGGTCACGCTGGCGGGGTCGGTGTCCGGGGCGTTGAAAGAGAGCCCGGTGTTGCACCTGACCAACGCCGACATTGGCCTGGCCGGTGGCGCCTACATCTGCGGCGCGGTGCTGGGTGCGTTGTTTTTCGGCTGGCTGACTGACCGTCTGGGGCGGCGCAAGCTGTTTTTTATCACCCTGGCCCTGTACATCTGCGCCACGGCGGCTACCGCTTTTTCGTTCAGCCTGTGGAGCTTCATGCTGTTCCGGTTTCTGACCGGGATGGGCATCGGCGGCGAGTACACCGCGATCAATTCGACCATCCAAGAATTCACCCCCGCCCGGTTTCGCGGCTGGGTGGACCTGACGATCAACGGCACGTTCTGGATCGGCGCGGCGTTGGGAGCAGGCGGTTCCATCATTCTGCTGGACGCCAGCTGGATCGGCGGCGATCTGGGCTGGCGTCTGTGTTTTGGCATCGGCGCGGCGCTCGGGCTGGTGATTCTGGTGATGCGCCTGTGGTTGCCGGAAAGTCCGCGTTGGTTGCTGATCCACGGGCAGGCGGAAGAAGCGAAAGCGATCGTCGAAGACATCGAAAACCGCTTCCGTGAGCAGGGCCATGACCTGCCGCCGCCCGCTGGAAAGACCTTGCGCCTGCACGCCCGGGATCACACGCCGCTGCGGGAAATCTTCGACACCCTTTTCAACACCTATCGCCAGCGGGCGCTGGTGGGCCTCACGTTGCTCACCGCGCAGGCGTTTTTCTACAACGCGATCTTCTTCACCTACGCCTTGGTCCTCACCGAGTTCTATCAGGTGCCGTCGGCGTCCATCGGCTGGTACGTGCTGCCGCTGGCGTTGGGGAATTTCTGCGGACCGCTGCTGCTCGGCAGGCTGTTCGACGTGGTCGGGCGCCGGGTGATGATCAGCCTGACGTACGCGGTGTCGGCCGTATTGTTGACCATCAGTGGTTACCTGTTCGAGCAGGGGGTGCTCAACGTCACGCAACAGGCCATCGCATGGATGGTCATTTTCTTCTTCGCGTCGGCGGCTGCCAGCTCTGCTTACCTGACCGTGGCCGAGACCTTCCCGCTGGAAATCCGCGCACTGGCGATTGCAGTGTTCTATGCCTTCGGCACCGCGTTGGGAGGTATCGTCGGGCCGACCCTGTTTGGCGAGCTGATCGACAGCCACGAGCGCGGACCGGTATTCATCGGCTACCTGATCGGCGCGGCCTTGATGCTGCTCGCGGCGGCAGTGCAGGCGATTTGGGGGGTGGCCTCTGAGCGTAAATCATTGGAAGAGGTGGCGCGCCCGCTGTCCCAGGCGAAGGATTAGACACCCGGTTTGCCTGACGCCATGCCCGCTTAAGCCGCGGGCGTCTGGGCGCTGGATGCCCGCGATCTGGCGCGAAGCGGCAGCAACCCCTGAGCGCCCGGTTTCGGCGTTGCAACGCAGACCCACCAACCTCGAGCCCTGCAGCATTCGCGTCACCCTTGGCTGCGTTTGCAACTGTGAAAGATATCCAGGGCCGGCTGGTATTCCTGGGTGTTGACGCCAAGCAGGCTCAGCACCGAATGAAACAGGTTGTCGTGGCTCAGGTCGGGCTGGTGTTGCTTGGCGGCCAGGCAGCCGCGATCAATGCCGGCATCCTCCAGTGTCGCGTTACCGAACCACATGACCATAGGCACGTGCGTTTGCGCGGCGGGGGCGATGGCGTAGGGCGCAGCGTGCAGGTAGATGCCGTTTTCCCCCAGAGACTCGCCGTGGTCCGAGACGTAGATCATCGAGGTGTCGACCTTGTCCTGATTGCGCTTGAGCAACTCGATGGTCTGCGCCAGGAAATGATCGGTGTAGAGAATCGTGTTGTCGTAGACGTTTTTCAGCTCGTCCGACGTGCAACTGCCCAACTGGTTGGTGTGGCAGACCGGCGTGAACCGCTCCATGGATGTGGGGTAGCGGTCGTAGTATTCCGGGCCATGGCTGCCATCGGAATGCAAGACGATGATCGCATTGTCCTTCAGCGAATCGATGTAGTCCTGCAGCCCCACCAGCAGCGATTCATCCAGGCAGTTCTGGCCATCGCAGAAAGGGCTGGGCTGGTTTTTCGGGATGTCGCTATGGGGCACACGCAGACAGGTGCCTTTGCAGTCGCTGTTGTTGTCCAGCCACAGCACGCTCAGGCCAGCACGTTGCAACATGTCCAGCAGGCCCTCGTAGGTCTTGCCTTTCTTGTCGCTGTAATCGGTGCGAGGGAATTTGGAGAACATGCACGGTACCGATACCGCCGTTGACGTGCCGCATGAGGCGACCTGGGTGAAGTTGAGAATGTCCTGCTTCTTCAATTCGGGGTTGGTCTCGCGCCCGTAGCCGTTGAGCGAGAAGTGGTCGGCGCGGGCGGTTTCACCGACGACGAAGATCATCAGGCTTTTCTTCGGACGCTGTTGTGCTTCAAGGCTGAGGACGGAGTCGGTGCCCACGGGCTGGACCTTCACCGTTTCCTTGATCGCTACGGTTTGCTTGGTCAGTTTGCCGAGGGCGTAGATGTAGTTGGTCGGGTTGATGAAGTGGGTCAACTCGTCCTCGTTGCGAAAGATCGGCGCATAGGTCGAGTAGAAAGGCGCGATCGCCGCGGTCATCACCACACCGCAACCGAGGCACACCAGCACTTTGTTGATGAGACCCGGCAGCACGCGGCGATAGGTGACCGGCACCGCCCAGATCACTGCCGTCGGCAAGACGCCCAGCAGACCCATATAAAGGAACAGCTTGATGCTGAGCAGGGCCTTGGCTTCGCCGGGGTTGGTTTCCAGAACATTCTGCATCATCACCGTGTCAATGGAGATGCCGTAGGTGTTCATGAAATACGCGGCCGCCGCCGAACACAGCGCCACCAGACTGAGCGCTGGCTTGAGCGTCGGTCGGAAGGACAAAGGGGTCAATAGCAGTGTGATGGCTGCCCATAGGAAAAACGCGAACGAGACATAAAACGCGACGACCTTGAGGCCCTGGAGTTGGGTCAGGCTGACCAGCGCGTGCCAGGTGGCAAGGTTGTAAAACGCTACAAGACACAGGGAAAACAGCATGACTAGGCGAGTGGAGGTCACGGCAGGCAGCTTCGAACGTATTTCCATATAGCGCGACTCGGGGCAGGTCTGAACGTGTCTTTCACGTCGAGCGGTCCCTGCGACGTGCATGTCAGACGGACCTGCCGAAGAGGGCAGGCGGGTTGATGGAGAACCAAAGACGCGCGGAGTTTTTCAGAACGATTGTGAAGACTTTGTGAACACAGCGTAGACGGCATGTGAGCGCGTGAAATGTTTTCGGCAGCGAACGTTGCGGCCGCGAACCTAGGCGATCCTGCCAGGGGTTGGCGTCGCACTTGATCAGGGTCTCAATACGTACGGGAGAGTGTGGATGAAACTCATCGGAATGCTGGATTCGCCGTACGTACGGCGAGTGGCGGTCAGCCTGAAACGCCTGGGGGTTGCGTTTGAGCATGAGTCGGTCTCGGTGTTTCGTGAAATGGAGCGGTTCAGGGCGCTCAATCCGGTGGTCAAGGCGCCGACGTTCATTACCGATGAGGGCGAGGTGTTGATGGAGTCGAGCCTGATTCTGGATTACCTCGAGTGCTGGATAGGGCCGGGCAGGGGGTTGATGCCGTCGACGCTCCCGGAACGGACGCGGACCCTGCGCCTGACAGGCTTGGCGTTGGTGGCGTATGAAAAGGCGGTGCAGATCCATTACGAACGCAACCTGCGGCCAACCGAGCGTCAGCACGCCCCGTGGCTTGAGCGGGTCAGTGAGCAGTTGCGCACCGCCTGCGGAGAGTTGGAGCGGGAGTTGCTGGCGCAGCCGTGCAGCGCAGGCGTGACGATCGGGCAGGACGGGATCAGCATTGCGGTGGGCTGGTCGTTCATCCAGTTAGTAGCGTCGGATACGGTCGGCGCGGACGATTTTCCCGCGCTGGCGACGTTCACGGCCGAAGCCGAGGCGTTAGCGATTTTTCGCACACTGCCGATGGTGTGAAACGTCGGCATCCATCGGTTTTGCGCCAGTGCCAGTGCCAGCGGCAGCCGAGGTCCGCACTGGCGCGTGCCTCTCCACACGGCGGCACACCGTCAGCGGTGTTTCTTCACTGCGCCAGCGCCTTGGCCACTGTCCCGTCTGCTTTCAACCGGGCAAACGCCTCGGTCACCCGTTTCACGGTGTCCGGCGGGGTTTTCAGGCTGAGGGCGAGGTAGAGGCTTTGGGAAAGGTCGTTGATGGTGTACACGCTTTCCAACAGATCGAACGGCACGTTCAGATCCCGGCATTGCTCGCGGGCTTCGCGTTCAGGCATGGGCACAAGCGCCACCTGGCCGCTAAGCAGTTTGCGCAGGTTGTCGAGGTTGTTGGCGGAGACCACTATTTTGCTGAAATGCTGGCTCTCGAGGTATTGCTGGCGCGCGTCGTCCCGGACCACGCCGACGGTGTAGTTGCGCGCGTCCTGCAACGCGCCGACCAGCACATCAGGGCGCGTGCGCAGCCGGTAGAACAATTGCGTCACCGGTTCCAGCTCGCCCACCCAGTGAAACAACGCCTCGCGCTCGACGTTACGGATCATCGGGTAAATCACCACGTTGGGTTCCAGCCGCGCCATGTCATAAGCCCGAGCCCACGGGTAGAGGGCCATGTGGTAGTCCTTCAGCCCGGCATCATTCAGGGTTTTTTCGACGATCTCGCTGGCGGGGCCGGTGACCTTGCCGTCCTGCAGCCAGCTATAGGACGAGTCTTCGGTGACCACCTGCATCGTGTCGGCCCAGGCGTTCAGGCACACCACCGTCAGGACGGTGGCCGATAACAGCCTCGCGCTGCGTTTGATCGAATGTCGGATGGTGCACATGTCAGATGCTCTCCTTGATCAGGTCAGATCTCACACCGGTTGCGACCCTGGCTTTTGGCGCGGTACAGGGCCTTGTCGGCGCTCTGCAGCAGTTGATCGAAACGGTCCATGTTGGCCGGGTCGAGTTCGGCGATGCCGATGCTCATCGTCACGTAAGGCGACACCCCCGAACCGGTATGCGGCAGTTTCTGCTCGGCCAGCAGTCCCCGCAAACGCTCGGCGGAGCTGAGGGCCTGTTCCCGGTTCTGGCCGGGCAACAGCACCGCAAACTCCTCACCGCCCAGACGCGCCACCAACTCGCCAGAGCGCGAAAACAGCGCGCTCATGGTCAGCGCCACATCGCGCAGGCACTGGTCACCGTTGGCGTGTCCGTAGTTGTCGTTGTAGAGCTTGAAGTAATCGATGTCGCACATCAGCACGGAAAACGCCTGCCGATGACGCAGAGCGCGGTTGAATTCCAGCTCTTTCACTTCATCGAAGTGACGCCGGTTGGCCAGGCCCGTGAGCGGGTCGAAGCGGGTCAGGGCTTCGAGACGGGTGTTGGCCGCCTTGAGTTGTGCGGTGCGCTGCTCCACCAGATCGGCCAGCTGGTCGCGGCTGGCGGCAAGGGCGATTTCGTCGCGGGTCTGGCGCTCCAGGTGGGCGGCCAGTTTGTCCTGCAGATCGTTGACCCCGGCTTCCAGCAGGTCCAACTCGTCGACGGCCTTACCCCCGCGACCCAGATTCAGGTGATGTTTCAGATTGCGCGGCGTGAGTTGCTCCAGGTGTTCGGCGATGCGGCGCACGTGGAGCGTCACCGAGCGGTTGAACATGCCCATGATCAGCCCGGCCAACGCCAGCGACTGAATGATCTGGGTCAGCATGATGACCGCGACCTCTTTCCACAGGCGCTTCCACAGCAGGCTTTCGTCGCCTTCAATGGTGAGCTCGCCGACCACTTCATTGGCGCCAGGGTAGGGCGTCACGGTCAACTGGCGGTGCAGGGCTGGGGCGAGGGTGGAGCCGACATGGCCGGGATGTTGGCGGTCCAGCACTTCCGGCGCACGGCCCGGACGCAGAATGCGCAGTTCGACCCGCCCCACCGGGGCAGCCAGGGCGACGCTGTCGATCTGTGTCTGCAAGGCTTCGTTGTCCATTTCCCACACCGCCTTGGACAGCGTGCCCTGAAACACCTGATCGATCAGGCCCAGTTCCGCGTTCATGGTGGAGAGGTTGGTGTTCCAGGCGAAGAAGGTCCTGACCGTGACGGTGGCCAAGGTGAACAGCACGCAGAACGCCAGTGTCGCCAACACCAGCCGACGTGCCAGGGAACCGGACCGGGGAGGCGCGCCAGCGTTTTCAGGGGTCTTGGACTCGGACTCAGCCAGCATGCTCAATTCCATTTACGTGCGATGGCATCGTAGGTCCCGTTCTCACGGACAGTCCTCAGCCCTTGCTGAAACAGCTGAACAGTAGCATCTGGCGTCCCGCGACTGAAAGCCATGCTGAACCCTCCCGCTTCTTCCAGCGCGGGCACACGCAAGGATTGCACCAACGTTTGCGCCGGGTCGTCACCGGCCTGATGCACGATGTAATGCGCGTTGAGTTCGTCGGAGATCCACAGGTCCACATGCCCGGTGCGCAGCTTCTGGTAATTGAGTTCGTAACGGTTGCTCGATTGCAGGTGCCGACCGACGAGAAAGTGCTGGCTCATCAGGTATTGCTCACCGACATCCTCATTGACCGTCGCGGTCTGCCAGTCGCGGGCATCGTCCAGGTCCATCAAGGCGATGGGGTGGGTCGAGGAGGAATAAATGAACCAGCGCGCCGCGGCGATGGTGCCGACCCACTTGAACAACGGCTCGCGCTCGGCGGTGCGAGTGATGGAGTAAATCAGCACGTCAGGGTCGTGCAGTGCCAAGTCATAGGCCCGCGCCCAGGGCATGGACTGGATGGTCGCGTCCAGGTTGATTTCTTTCAGTACCGCGCGCACGACCTCGGTGCTCATGCCGGTCAACTGCCCGTCGCGGGTCATGTTATAGGGCGGCAGCTCTTCGGTGACGATCCGGATCGGCCCGGCGTTCGCCCCCTGAACGCCCATGCACAGCAAGACCGCGCCGAACAACGCGCTGCGAGCCTTGGATTTGAGCATTCGGGGTGTCATGGCCTGCTACCTCATCGACGGCAGCAGCGGCTGTTTCCGATCCGCCGAAGGCGCGGAAAGACATGGCCAGACTGCCTCTTATACCCACGATATCGGCTGAAGAATCCGCCACTTGAGGCGCTTACCTGCCGTTTATGATTGCCTTCATGCCTGTCGTCCGCCTAGCGGCTCGCAAGGAGCATTTTCCCTGGATAGCCCGTTCAACAGTCGCTGTGGCGTTCTGTCACACCCGGTTACCCGCCATTTTTTGACCTGGGTCAAGGGTCTCGAAAGATGCTGTAGGAAAATTTCTACGCACCCCGACGAGTCTTCAACATGCCCGGTCCTTTCGATTTCCTCAAACACCCGCTGGCGAAAGAAATTGGCCTGATCCTGTTGATCAAGCTCGTCTTGCTGATGGGCATCCGTAGCGTCTGGTTCGACGCACCGGTCGAAGTCAAGGATGACGGGGTGCAAGCTGGCCTGCATGTATTGGGCGCCCCTCCCGTATCTGATGAGAAGAACCCCAAATGATTTCGGAATCAGTCGTCGATTTATCTCGGCTGCAGTTCGCGATGACCGCGCTGTATCACTTTATCTTCGTGCCGCTCACGCTGGGCATGACCTTCCTGCTGGCCATCATGGAGTCGGTCTACGTCATGACCGGCAAGCAGGTGTACAAGGACATGACCAAGTTCTGGGGCAAGCTGTTCGGCATCAACTTCGCCCTCGGCGTCACCACCGGCCTGACGATGGAGTTCCAGTTCGGTACCAACTGGGCGTACTACAGCCACTACGTCGGTGACATTTTCGGTGCGCCACTGGCGATCGAAGGTCTGATGGCGTTCTTCCTCGAATCGACCTTCATCGGCCTGTTCTTCTTCGGCTGGGATCGCCTGACACGCGTGCAGCACCTGACTGTGACCTGGCTGGTCGCCATCGGCTCGAACATGTCGGCGCTGTGGATTCTGATTGCCAACGGCTGGATGCAGAACCCGGTCGGCGCCGAATTCAACTTCACCACCATGCGCATGGAGCTGACCAGCTTCGCCGACCTGCTGTTCAACCCGGTCGCGCAAGTCAAGTTCGTGCACACCGTGGCCTCTGGCTACGTGACCGGCTCGATCTTCGTGCTGGCGATCTCCAGCTGGTATCTGCTCAAGGGCCGCGACATCGGCTTCGCCCGCCGCTCGTTCGCCATCGCCTCGGCATTCGGCATGGCCTCGATTCTCTCGGTGATCGTATTAGGCGACGAATCCGGTTACGAGATTGGCGACGTGCAGAAAACCAAGCTGGCCGCCATCGAAGCCGAATGGGACACCGAGCCTGCACCGGCCGCGTTCACCTTGTTCGGGCTGCCGAATCAGGAAACCCAGCGCACCGATTACGCGGTGAAGATCCCTTACGTGATGGGCATCATCGCCACCCGCTCGGTGGACAAGCAGGTCACCGGCATCAAGGATCTGGTCGTCGAACACCAGGGCCGTATCCGCAACGGCATGGTCGCTTACGATCTGTTGGGCAAACTGCGTGCGGGCGACAAGAGCGAGCACACCCTCAACGCCTTCAACGAGGTGAAGAAGGACCTGGGCTATGGCCTGCTGCTGAAGAAGTACACCGACAAAGTGGTGGACGCCAACGAACAACAGATCCAGCAGGCGGCGCTGGATTCGGTCCCTCACGTGGCGTCGATCTTCTGGACCTTCCGCATCATGGTGCTCAGTGGCGTGTTGATGCTGCTGCTGTTCGCCTGCGCCTTCTACGCCTCGGCGCGCAAGAACGAATCGAGCAAACGCTGGCTGCTGAAGTGGGCGCTGTTCAGCCTGCCGCTGCCATGGATCGCCACGCAGACCGGCTGGTGGGTGGCCGAGCACGGGCGGCAGCCGTGGTCCATCGGTGAAGTGCTGCCGGTTCACCTGTCGGCCTCGACGCTGTCCAGCGGCGATGTCATCGGCTCGATCCTGGCACTGGTGGGCTTCTACACCGTCCTGCTGATCATCGAGATGTACCTGATGATCAAGTTCGCCCGCCTGGGCCCAAGCAGCCTGCACACCGGTCGTTATCACTTCGAGCGCCGCGACAGCGACGTGCCCGCTGCCCAACAACCGACGCTGGCCTGAGGAACACATGATGTTCGATTACGAGACACTCAAACTCATTTGGTGGGTGCTGGTCGGCGTGCTGCTGATCGGCTTCGCCCTGACCGACGGCTTCGACCTGGGCGCCGCGATGCTGATGCCCTTCGTCGGCCGCACTGACAACGAACGGCGGGTGGTGATCAACACCATCGCACCGCACTGGGACGGCAACCAGGTGTGGCTGATCACCGCCGGGGGCGCGCTGTTCGCCGCCTGGCCGCTGGTGTACTCGGCGGCGTTCTCGGGGCTGTACTGGGCGCTGCTGCTGGTGCTGTTCGCGCTGTTCGTGCGCCCGGTGGGTTTCGACTACCGCAGCAAGCTGGAAAACACCCGCTGGCGGCAAAGTTGGGACTGGGGCCTGTTCGTCGGCGGCCTGGTCCCTTCGCTGGTGTTCGGGGTGGCCTTCGGCAACCTGCTGTTGGGCGTGCCGTTCCAGTTCGACGACACCCTGCGCACCAGCTACCACGGCAACTTCTGGCAACTGCTCAGCCCCTTCGGTCTGTTGGCCGGTGTCGTCAGCCTGAGCATGCTTGGCCTGCACGGTGGCAGTTGGTTGATGATGCGCACCGAGGGCGCGATTGCCCGCCGCTCTCGCCGCGCCACGCAACTGCTGTCGCTGGTCTTCCTGCTATCGTTCGTCGGCGCGGGCGTGTGGCTGTTGCTCGGCGGTATTCAAGGCCTGGCGATCACGTCGGCAGTCGACGCGGGCGCGGCGCTGAATCCGCTGGCCAAGAGCGTCGTCGCCACCAACCACGGCTGGATGGCCAACTATCACGCTCATCCGTTGACCGTGATCGCGCCGCTGCTGGGTCTCTTCGGCGGCCTGCTGGCCTTGCTGTGTGCCAGCGCCGGGCAGGGCCGGATGGCGTTCCTCGGCAGCAGCCTGGCCATCGTCGGCACGCTGTGCACGGCGGGCTTCGCCCTGTTCCCGTTCGTCATGCCGTCGAGCCTTGACCTGGCGTCCAGCCTGACCGTGTGGGACGCCGTGTCCAGCCATAAGACCCTGGTCATCATGACCGTCGCAGCGGCGATTTTCGTGCCGATCATCCTCTGCTACACGCTGTGGTGCTACGCCAAGATGTGGGGCAAGGTCACCACCGCGCACATTGACCACAACCCCCATGGCCTGTACTGAGCCCGGACTTCATCGAGGAGAACAACATGTGGTATTTCGCCTGGATACTTGGCGTATTGCTGGCTTGCAGCTTCGGCATCATCAACGCGCTGTGGCTGGAGTCATCCGACGCCAGCGCGCTGGAGAACGGTCGTGACCGCTGAGGCGCTGAACGCGCCCTTCAAACACAGCCTCGGCAGGGCGTTGTCCCTGCTGATGGCGGTGCCCCTGAGCCTGGTGCTGCTGGTGCACCCGGCGTCGATGCTGGACGCCGACGGCCACTATTCCCACAGCCTGCTGATGTTGGTCATGTGGGGCGTGGCCGGCGGTTTCGTCCATGGCGTCGGTTTCGACCCCCGTGCACTGGTCTGGCGGGTGGTGTTTCACCCGCTGTTGGCCTGGGGGTTGATGGGGATCGGCTACGGCGTCTGGCTGATGGCCCGTCAGTGGGTCTGAGGCTGGGCGGACTTCAGCGCCGGCACGATGGACAACGCAATCAGCGCACCGATCACACACAGCAGGCCGGAGATGAAGAACGCCGGCAGGTAACTGGCGAAGTGTGTGCGTGTCCACCCCGCCCCAAAGGCGGCGAAAGCCGCGCCCAGTTGATGGCCGGCGAAGATCCAGCCAAAGACGATGTTGGCCCGGGCCGGACCGAAGCGCTGTACCGTCAGCTTCACCGTTGGCGGTACGGTGGCGATCCAGTCCAGGCCGTAGATCAGGGCGAAGAATGACAGGCCGTAGACGGTGAAATCCGAGAACGGCAGGATGAGCAGCGCCACCCCGCGCAGGCCGTAATAACTGAACAGCAGCCAGCGGTTGTCGAAACGGTCGGACAGCCAGCCTGAGCCGATGGTGCCGACGAAATCGAAGATCCCCATCACGGCCAACATGCTGGCAGCCGTGGTGGCGATCAGGCCGTAGTCGCCGCACAGGCTGATGAAGTGCGTCTGAATCAGGCCGTTGGTGCTGGCGCCACAGATGAAAAATGTCATGAACAGCACCCAGAACGTCCAGGTGCCGGACACGTCGCGCAGTACCTGCAACGGTGTGAGCAACAATTGCGAGAACGTGTGCGTGCTGGCGGCGACGGGCTGAATATCGGTATCGCCGTAGGAGGGCATTTGCAGGTCGGCAGGGTGGTTGCGCATCAGTGCGAGGACTGCGACCCCGGCGACGACGATGGCCACACAGATGCAGGTCAACGCCGTTCGCCAGCCAAAATGTTCGGTCACGTTGGCCAGCATCGGCATGAACACCAGTTGCCCGGTGGCCGAGCTCGCCGATAGCAGCCCCATGGCGACCCCGCGACGTTGCGAAAACCAGCGGGTGGCGACGGTCGCGCCCAACACCATGGCCGTCAGACCGGTGCCGAACCCCACCACCAATCCCCACAGCACGACCAACTGCCAGAATTGCGTCATGAACAACGACAGCAGCATGCCGCTGGCGACCAGCGTCAACGCGGTCAACACCACCTGACGTACGCCGAAGTGATTCATGAAGGCCGCCGCGAACGGGCCGGTGAGGCCAAATAGCGCAAAGCGGATCGCCAGCGCCGAAGAAATCTCCGCGGTGTCCCAGCCGAATTCGGCTTCCAGAGGGCGGATGAACACGCCCGGTGCCCCCACCGCGCCAGCCATCACTAACATGGTGAGAAAGGTCACCGCCAGGATCACCCAGCTGTAATGAATGTGACGACGCGAAAGCGACGCCGCCAGAACCGACGAAACCATGGAAAAATCCCCGAGAGCCCAGACGCGTAAATTGGAGTATGACCGTTCGCCAATATGAACGCCTATCCAGGTGCGGCTCGTCAAGCAAATATTACGGGATGTGTCACATCTTTATGCGCAGTGAGCCACGTTGAAAGCTTCCATCGACATCATGGGCGAAGCGTGCGTTTGGCGAATGCATTGGCGTTGCCTGTCACACTGCCATCGCGGCCGTCGTGCCTCCAGCGGCACCTACAAGGCCTGTGTTGGATCAATCACGCGGGTGATGCCCAGCGCCGTCGCGGTTTTGTGCCGATCACAACCCTGTGAATCGCCTCTGACTCTGTAGGAGCCGCCGGAGGCACGACGGCCGCGATGGCAATTTCAGGTGGTAAATCACCCGCTGACCCACCGCCATCGCGGCCGTTGCTGGCTGTTAGGAGGGTTGAATCGGCCCTGCGAACCTTGCATCCCGACGCCGCTATCGCGTTCACTGGCACGGTGCCTTACCACTGAGCCCAGCCATGGACAGATTTCAGGAAATGCAGGTCTTTATCGCCGTGTGCGAAGCGCGCAGTTTCGCGGAGGCGGCGCGGCGTCTGGAGATGTCGGCACCCAGCGTGACCCGCGCGGTGGCCGCGCTGGAGAAGCGTATCGGCACGCTGCTGTTGTCGCGCACCACGCGCAGCGTGCATTTGAGCGAGGCGGGGCAGCGTTATTTCAGTGACTGCCGACGCATTCTCGGCGAAATCGAAGAAGCCGAGGACGCCGCAGGCGGAAGCATCACAGCGCCGGTCGGGCACCTCACGGTCACGGCCTCGATACTGTTCGGCGAGCTGTTCGTGATGCCGCTGGTGGTGGATTATCTCCAGCAATACTCCGGCGTCAGCGTCAACGCGTTGCTGCTGGACCGGATCACGCGGATGGTCGAGGAGGGGATCGATGTGGCCGTGCGCATCGGCCACCTGATGGACGCCAGCCAGCACGGCATCCCAGTCGGTGAAGTGCGCACGGTTCTGTGCGCATCCCCCGCCTATCTGGCGGCCCACGGCCATCCGCAGCACCCCGAAGCGCTCAAAGACCACCGCCTGATCGTCTCGGACGCCAGCGCGCTGATGCGTCGCTGGACCTTCGTCGAAGGGGGCAAACCGTTTCAGATTGACCTGCAATCGCGCTTGACCGTGTCCGCCAACCAGGCGGCCATCACTGCCGCCAGCCGCGGGTGGGGAATCACCCGGGCCTTGTCGTATCAGGTCGCCAGCCGGGTTGCCTCAGGTGAACTGGTGCTGATTCTGGAAGCTTTCGAAGAGGCGCCGGTTCCTGTGCACATCTGCTATCAGGCTGAGCGCAAAGTGTCGGCCAAGGTGCGCACCTTCGTCGATTTCTGCGTCGAACGCCTGCGCCAGGACCCGGCGATTCGTCCCGCCACCCCGAGCCGCCGTTAATGGAACGCCATCGACAGATGACGATCTTCGCGGCCGTGGCGCAGTCCGCCAGTCTGGCCGCCGCATCACGCCGGCTGAACGTGTCCGAAGCCACGGTCAGCCGCGCGCTGGCGGCCCTTGAACAGCGCCTGGGCAGACCGCTGCTGGAGCGCAACACGCGCGGGGTGACGGTGACCGAAAGCGGGCGGTACTTTGCCGAGGAGTGCGTGCGGTTGCTGCGCGCGACAGACGAAGCCGATGCGTCGGCCAATGGTCTGCACGTCGAGCCGCGAGGGCTGCTGACCCTGGCCACGCCACCGCTGTTCGGGGAGAGGCTGATGCTGCCGCTGGTGTTGGATTACCTCGATGCCTGGCCCGGAATCCAGATATCTATTGCCTACCAGAACCATTTTCCCAACCTGCACGAAAATGGCGTGGACGTCGCCGTGCTGATCGGTGACCTGCCTGACGCGAACATGGTGGCGCGCAAGATGGGTGCGCTGCGGCCCATGATCTGCGCCAGCCCCGCGTACCTGCAACGGTATGGCGCGCCGCAAACGCCCAGCGAAGTGCAGCAGCACGCGCTGATCGCCTGCAATGCCGACAGTTGGACCCACGAGTGGCGATTCCAGCGCAACGGCATCGTGCGCAGCCTGGCCTTCAAGCCGGGCCTGCGTTGCAACACCCGGGTCGCTGCGATCAATGCCGCCCTCCGCGGCGCGGGGTTGGTCTCGTGCCTGAGCCATGAAGTGCACGAACATCTGCCGACCGGGCGCCTGCAACAGGTGCTGCAAGCGTATGACGTGGCGCCGCTACCTGCGTACCTCATCTACCGCGAAGGGCTGCGCGCCTCGGCGCGGGTTCGCAGTTTCATCGACTTCGCCGTCGAACGGTTGCGGGAGCATCCGGCGCTGAAGGGCTGAAGCAGGGCTGCGATCAGCGGCGTTTATTTCACCTGCTGAAACACTGGATTGCTTTTGTTGGTGATTCCGCCGATGTGCGGGGTGACTCATGATTCACTCCATCAGCGCGGTGCAACCTCCGCCGCCTGCATTCAATCCACGATCGCTACAGGAGCCTTTTCATGTCCGCCATCACACTGCATCACTTCCCGCTCTCCGGTCACTCGCACCGCGCCCAGCTCATGCTCTCATTGCTGGGGCTGACGCCGGAGATTCATTTCGTTGACCTGGCCAACGGCGCGCACAAAACCGCCGAGTACCTGGCAATCAACCCGTTTGGCCAGGTGCCGGCCCTCGACGACAATGGCACGATCATCTCCGACTCCACCGCGATCCTGGTGTACCTGGCCAAGAAGTACGACGCCACGGGGCAATGGCTGCCCGCTGACGCCGAAGCAGCGGCCCAGGTTCAACAGTGGTTGTCGGTCGCCTCCGGTCAGATCGCGTCGGGCCCGGCCCGCGCTCGCCTGATCACGGTGTTCGGCGCGGATTTCGACCCGAAAGACACCCTCACTCGCGCCCACGCCATTCTGCAGATCATTGAACAGCACCTGAGCGGCCGCGATTTTCTGGTCACCGACCACGCCACCATCGCCGACGTGAGCGCCTACAGCTACATCGCCCATGCGCCCGAGGGCAATGTCTCGCTGGAGACCTATCCCAATATCCGCAACTGGCTGGCGCGTATCGAAGGCCTGAACGGATTCGTGCCGATGCCGAGCACCAAAGCCGGTCTGGTGGTGTGATCCCTCCGACGGATCATTGAAGCGGTCGCGGGAAGCCGCCGGGGGAGTGTTGCGTCGTCGCGTCCCCCGTCGATCCTGATCGCGAAGTCCTCGCCTTCTCATTCCGCTAGGAGCTTGCGCCATGAATGATGTCACCCTGGAAAAACCGTCCCCCTGGCATGCCGGTGAGTTGCACGTGCAGCAGCATGCAGGGGTCGTCGAACGCATGGACGTGGTAGGGCGCAAGTTCGTCCGTGATCACATGCCGGATCAGCACCGCGAATTCTACGAGCAGATTCCGTACCTGATCATCGGGGCGGTGGACGCGCAGGGCTGGCCGTGGGCGAGCCTCATGGACGGTGACGAAGGCTTCATCCGCTCACCTGATCCGAAACGGCTCGACATCGCCTGGCTGCCGGACGTCGACGACCCGGTGGGAGCGCACTTCGAGCCCGGGGCAGCATTGGGGCTGTTGGGCATCGACCTCTTCACCCGCCGGCGCAACCGCCTCAACGGGCACCTGCAAGCGGTGGACGAACACGGTTTTTCCGTCGCCGTCGAGCAGTCTTTCGGCAACTGCCCGCAGTACATTCAACGGCGACCGCTTCAACGCGGCACTGAAGGGCGGGAAACCGACCGCGCGCTGGTACAACGCCTGACGTCACTGGACGACGCGGCCGTAGCGACCATTCGCGGCGCTGATACGTTTTTCGTCGCCAGCTACGTCGACCTGGAGGGCGATCAACCGCACCGCTCGGTCGATGTGTCCCATCGCGGTGGGCGCGCCGGTTTCGTCAGGGTCGAAGAGGATGTGCTGACCGTACCCGATTTTGCCGGCAACCTGTTTTTCAACACCTTGGGTAACCTGGTGGCCAATCCCAAGGCCGGGTTGTTGTTCATCGACTTCGCCACCGGCGACATGCTGCACGTCACCGGCCACGCGACGGTGATCCTCGACGGGCCTGAAATTGCCGCGTTTCAAGGGGCCGAGCGGCTGTGGCAGGTCAAGGTGCATCAGGTCATACGGCGCCCGGCGGCGTTGCGTTCGCGCTGGGGCTTCGATGAGTTCTCCCCCAACAGCCTGATGACGGGCGACTGGGATCAGGCCAACGCGCGCCTGCAGGCCGACGCCCTGCGCGATCAGTGGCGACCGCTGCGTGTGGCGCGTGTCCACGACGAGAGTCACGGCATCCGCTCGTTCTATTTCGAGACGGTGGATGGCGCGGGCCTGCCGGTGTACAAAGCTGGCCAGCATCTGCCGCTGCGTTTCCAACTGCCAGGGCAGGCGAAGCCGGTGATTCGCACCTACAGTTTGTCGAGCGCACCGTCAGACGATTTCTTGCGCATCAGCGTCAAGCGGGACGGCCTGGTCTCCGGGCACCTGCACGATCAGATTAGCGTCGGCGATGTGATCGAGGCGCGGGCGCCGCAGGGCAGCTTTCTGGTCGAGCCGCTGGAAGCGCGGCCGCTGGTGCTGATGGGCGCTGGCATCGGGGTCACGCCCATGCTGTCGATGCTGCGCGAGGTGCTGTACCAGAACAAACGCAAGCGGCGTACGCGCCCGGTCTGGTTCCTGCAAAGTGCACGTCGTCTGGTGGACCTGGCATTTCGCGACGAATTGGACACACTGATTGCCAACGCCGGAGAGGAACTGACCGCCGTGCGCCTGCTCAGCCAGCCCGAACGTACCGCCCGTGCAGGCAAGGATTTTCAGGTCTCGGGTCGTATTGACCTTGATCTGCTTAAGGCGCTGTTGCCGTTCGATGACTTCGAGTTTTACCTCTGCGGGCCGGCCAGCTTCACCCAAGGGCTGTATGACGAACTGAGGGCAATGCACATCCGCGACGAGCGGATTCACGCCGAAACCTTCGGCCCGTCGACCCTGCAGCGGACCCGCGACGCGCAGGCGCAGACGTTGCAACAGCCCCCGGCCGCCACTGCCTCGGTGCCCGTGGTATTCGAACGCTCCGCCAAGGAGGCGCGCTGGCAACCGGACGGCGGCACGCTGCTGGAGCTCGCCGAAAGCCGTGGCCTTGAACCTGAATACAGCTGCCGCAGTGGTTCATGCGGCACATGCCGGACCCGGCTGATCAAGGGTGAAGTGCATTACCCGACGCCTCCCGCCGAAATGCCCGCGGCGGGGGAGGTGCTGATCTGCTGCGCGGTCCCGGCGACAGGGCCGCTCGTGCTTGACCTTTGAACGGCTCGGTCTGAACGTCCATGTCCGCGTGGCATGGCTTTATGGGAGGTCCCGAAATGAGTGCATGGCCTGCGTTCGAGAAAGAAGACAACCCCAAAGCGTGCCAGCCCAGCGAGCAGGAGATCTCTTGGTTGCTGCCGCAGTCGCTGGCGTCTCTGGCTGGCGAGCTGGCGTCCGATCACGAAGAACACGACAACCCGGCAACCCTGCGATTGATCAGTTGGGTGCGCTCGGTGTCGACGTTCAGTCGGCATCGATGAGCCGTTCAGTCCCATGAGCGGTTCAGGTCGAGGAGGCCGGTTGCCCACGCGGCGATCTCTATTGACGTCGGTAAACAGGGTGGCAGGCCGTCACCGTTTCGGTGATCATGCGTGCTCATTCCTCACAACAAGGACGTGAATGTTGATCACTCGCAGATCGCTCATAGGCGCCTCCTTATGGGCGGTGCCGACGCTGTGGAGCCTGAAAGCCTTGGCGAGCGACCTCGTGTCTTCGCCTGTCGTCGAACAGCAACTTGCCGACCTTGAGCGTCGCCATGGCGGTCGGTTGGGTGTTGCCATCCTCGACACCGGCAATCAGCGAATCATCGGCCATCGGAGCGACGAGCGTTTCGCCCTGTGCAGCACATTCAAGGCCTTGGCGGCCGCCTTTGTGCTGGCCCGTGTCGACCGCAAGGAAGAAGACCTGGCGCGCTTGGTCGTCTATGGCAAGGAACAGCTGGTGCCGTATTCGCCGACCACTGAAAAACATACGGGAGAGGGCGGTCTGAGCATCGGGTCCCTCTGTGAGGCCGCCGTGACCCTGAGCGACAACACCGCTGCCAACTTGCTGCTGGACAGCTTCGGTGGGCCGCAAGGCTTGACCCAATGGTTGCGTTCCATCGGCGATCAGGTCACCCGCCTGGACCGCCGCGAACCCGAGCTCAACGAAAACCGTGCGGGCGACCCGCAGGACACGACCACTCCCATCGCCATGTTGCAGACCTTGCATACGCTAATGCTTGGCGACGTGCTGTCTGGCGCCTCGCGGGACCAACTGACGGCCTGGCTGGTCAGCAACACCACCGGCGACAAGAAAGTGCGCGCCGGTGTGCCCAAGGACTGGCGCGTTGGGGACAAAACGGGGTCAGGTGCGAACAACGCCAGCAATGACGTGGCCGTTCTTTGGCCCACCCACCGCGCGCCGTTGATCGTGACTGTGTATTACACGGACTCGAAGGCTGATGCTGATCAGGCCAATGCTGTGATCGCAGACGTGGGGCGTCTGGTCGCGGCGCTGTGAGGCGCCGCGAAGGTTTCTGGACTGCGTCTTAAGGAATCAGGCGCTGAGCCCTGAGTTCATCGAACACGTCAAAAAACGCTTGGTCGCTGGCCTGAAACGCAGTGAAGCCCAGCGCGCGGCTTTTCGACATGTCGGTGACCACCTCGATGGGCCGCCCCAGATCAGCGTCGGTGTGCCACGGGGAAATCAGGCGCTCGATGTCCGCTTCTTTCAAGCCGTGTTCGCGCACGATCTGGGTCCAGGTGGCCTGATCGTCGGCCATCTGGGTTTCCAGCGGTGACACGGCCGAGGGAAACGGTGCTGGCTCCAGCTCGAAATACGCGGCGATCTGCCCCCACATCCATTTCCAGCGAAACACGTCGCCGTTGGTGACGTTGAACGCCTGGTTCGCCGCCGCTGGTGTGGTGGCGGCCCACAGTTGCTGTTTGGCCAGTTGGCGAGCGTCGGTCATGTCCGTGAGGCTGTCCCACTGCACCCGCGAGCCGGGAAAGATGAACGGGCGATCCGTGGCTTTGCAAATCGACGCGTACACCGCGAGGGTGGTGGCCATGTTCATGGCGTTGCCCACCGCTACGCCGGTGATCGTGTGTGGGCGATGCACGCTCCAGGTGAAACCGTCGCGCTCGGCAGCGGCGAACACTTCATCTTCCTGGGCGTAGTAGAAGTTTTCGACGTCCAGACGCCCCTGGGATTCGCGGAACGGCGTCTGCGGCAGGGTGCCTTTGCCGTAGGCTTCGAACGGGCCGAGGTAATGTTTGAGACCGGTGACCAGCGCAACGTGCTGCACGCTTTTCGCAGGGCTGAGGGCGTCCAGCACGTTACGCACCATGGCCGCGTTGACCTTGATGTTTTCCGCCTCGGTGGCCTGACGCGACCAGGTGGTGATGAACACGTGGGTGGGTTTCAGACCCTCCAGCGCCTTGCGCACCGAATCGGGGTCTTGCAGGTCCGCCGCCACCGGAATCACTCCCGCTGTCTGCGAGGGACGGCGGGAGAGGGCAGCCACTTGCCAGCCCTGTTCGAGCAACGCGTGGGTGGTGGCGCTGCCGACGATGCCACTGGCGCCGACGACGAGTGCGGTCTGGGTCATGAAAGTCTCCTTGTACGAGAGGGGGGAATGATCAGCCGTAACGGCTCTGAAGGGTCAGAGCCGTTAGGTCGGGAGAGGTTCAGCGGGATCGATACAGGGTGCAGCGTGAGAGGTGCAGCGTAGACGAGTCAGGCGGGCTCAGCCCACCAACAGCGCCGTCCAGTACATGCCGATGGCGAACACCACGTGGCCTACGATGTTTTGCATGCGCGCGACATTCGGGTTCGGCGCCTTGTTGCACGCCACGCCGACACCCATGCCTGGCTGCAGGATGTACCAGCCAGCAGCAACGGTGACCAGGCCAACGATCAGCGCGGGAAAGAACGTCGGGTGATGCGCCCATTGCACGCCCCAGATCAGCAACAGCGCTGCGGCGAAAACGATGCCGATCACGTAATGCATGGTCCAGCCGATCTTCGATTCGTTGGGGATTTCGGGTGAGTTACCGATGCCGCGGTGGTGCACGAACTGGCCGTTACGCATCCCGCCAAACCAGCGGCCTACCAGATGCCAGGGTGGCGTCGGCAAACCGAAGACCCTTTTCAGCAGTTGTGCCCAGAGGTCGAGCAGTGCCGTGCCACCCGCGCCGATCAGCATTGCAAGGAAGATAAATTCGAACATGGCGTTCCTTATGTCTTGTCGTTGGTCTATGAGGCCGCAGTGGCGGCAACGTTAGCAGTTTTGACGCGACAAGACGCTAGGAAACGGGAGGGCTAGGGTGAATTTTTCATCGTCTCCCGGAGGGTCATGCGGCGGTCCACTCGACGTGGGTCAACCCCATTTGCTCGGCTTGGCGCTGGGTCAGGCGCGGCACTTTGTCGGAACGGTATTTGGGAATCTGGCCAATCCCGGCATCCACCGTCGCCCAGTGCCACGCCTCGTCCTTGTCCATGGCCGGAGAGTGAATGTAGAAGGTTTTATAGCTGCCATGAATCAGGTAATCGATGCGGAAATGGGTGCTGTTGGGCATCTGGGTTCTCTCAAAAACGGTATCGAAAATCAGTGTGTGTAATGGGGTGACTGGAAAAGAGAGTCTCCGACGGACAGATAATTCAGCAAATGTGCGGGACGCCGCTTGGGGTCTTCATCTTTCTGAAACATTCTGAAACGTTCGAGCGAGTGCGCGGGTCCATAGAGCCTCTTCCCCTGAAAGATGCGTACATGAAAACCCCTCGCCCCACGGCACGGCTGGAACCCCTGACCCAACTTCGTAACCTGAAAATGGCCCGCTCTGCTCATGCCTATGTGCGCGGCAGCACGGTTCAGTTCTACGAGTGGCTGCATTCCCAACGTGGCAGACGCCTGCCCAGTGGTCCGCCGGTGTGGATCTGTGGCGATTGCCATGCGGGCAACCTCGGGCCCACGGGTGATTTGCGCGGCAAGATCGACATTCACATCCGCGATCTGGACCAGACCGTGATTGGCAATCCGGCCCATGACCTGGTGCGTCTGGCGTTGTCGTTGGCCACCGCGGCCCGTGGCTCGGACCTGCCGGGCGTGGCCACGGCGCGGATGCTCGAAGAAATGATGCTCGGTTATGAGCAGGCGTTCGAGATCAGCGATGAAGAAGAATTGCAGCGTCCGTCGCAGGTCAAGGCGGGCATGCGCAGTGCGGTTCAGCGCACCTGGAAACACTTGGCGGAAGAACGCATCGAGGACATGAAGCCCACCATCCCGTTGGGTAAGCATTTCTGGGGCCTGTCGAAAGACGAACGCGGCGCCTTGAAAACCCTATGCGCTACGGATGAGATCCACGCGCTGGTGACGTCGCTGAAGGGCCGCTCGCGCGATGACCGCGTCGAGCTGCTGGATTCGGCGTATTGGGTCAAGGGTTGCAGCTCGCTGGGTCTGCTGCGCTACGCCGTGCTGCTTGGCGTGGGCGACGATGACGACCAGGAGTTCTGCCTGCTCGACATCAAGGAAGCCGTGGCCGCTGCCGCGCCGCGAACGGCGAAAGCGCGGATGCCCCGGGACAACGGACAGCGCGTGGTGGAGGGGGCGCGGCATCTGTCGCCGGGTCTGGGTGACCGGATGATCGCGACGCGCTTGCTCGACCACGGCTTCTTCATTCGCGAACTGCTGCCTCAGGACATGAAGCTGGAATTGGATCAACTGAGCCAGAGCGAGGCCATGCGCGCTGCAGGCTATCTCGCCAAAGTGGTAGGCGTTGCCCATGCGCGGCAAATGGACCTGGCCACGCGAGCTTCCTGGATCCGCGAGCTGAGGGCTAATCGCTCTCAAACCCTCGACGCGCCATCCTGGCTGTGGTCCAGCGTCGTGCACCTGGTCGGCAGCCACGAGCAGGGCTATCTGGAACATTGCCGCCGCTACGCGTTGCAGCATTGATCGAGATGAGGTCTTGGCATGCTCGAGGGTAAATCTTCGACAACCTGAAGTTCTGTAGGAGACGTTGGCGGCACGACGACCGCGATGGGGTCGAGTCAGTCAGTGATGTGTTGTCTGCCACACTGCTTTCGCGGCCGTCGTGCCTCCGGCTGCTCCTACGGGCTGTGCGGCGAGTCCGGGGAATGGGGCCGCCTCGACGAAGGCTTAGGGGCCAAACTCGAATTCGGGAACATTGGGGTCCTGTAGGAGCCGCCGGAGG
>NZ_DDHJ01000017.1:0-97380 GCF_002338065.1 Pseudomonas sp. UBA1879
GAGCGTACGCGCAGGTTCTGCCGGTCTCATGTGCCCGGCACCAACCTCAACACCTCTTTGCTATTCCCCGCCATGTCCCCACAGCTGAACGGTTCCGGCCTGTACTGGCCGTTGACGTAGTCCTCTAACTGGTCGGCGACGTCGATCAAACGGCATTCTGTAGGAGCGTGGCTTGTCCCGCGATCGGCGGCGCAGCCGTCGTGAATCCCTACGCATTGGACTGTCAGGTATACCGCGTGCACAGGGTTTACGACGGGTTTCCCGCCGATCGCGGGACAAGCCACGCTCCTACAGTTTGACGACCGTACGCGCAGGTTCTGCCGGTTTCATGTGCCCGGCACCAGCCTCAACACCTCTTTGCTATTCCCCGCCACATCCCCTTCGCTGAACCGTTCCGGCCGGTATTGCCCGTTGACGTAGTCCTGTGCCTGATCCGCGTAGTGTTTGTCGAACAACACCCCGCTTTGCCCCACCGGGTTGATGCCCTGCGCGTGAGCAGGGTCGGCGAAGTCGATCAGGCGGCGGGTGGATGGGCCGTAGGTCACAGGCCATGGCGCGGGCGCAAGGTTCGCGGAGAGGTTGTTCGGCACTTCGTGGGTGCCCGGCGCCGGGAACGTACCGACATTGAATAGCCTGTCCAGCGGTGGCTGGCGCCCCAGCGGGTGTTCGTGGGTCAGGGTGTGGGCCTTGCCCCAGGTCCATTCGTCCGGGTTCACGCCGTACAGCGATTTCAGGTGGGAAACCGCTGCATGCCAGGCCACCTTCACGGTGTTGTCGCGGCTTTCGGGTTCGTTGGAGTTGCGGTTGTTCCACCAAGGAGAATTGGCATCGGCGGCCAGTCTCGGCAGCGCCATATCGATGACCCGCGTGGACACCAGCGTCGCAAACATCCCGTCGCCCAGTTCGTCACGGAAGGTTTGATTGCTGAGGTCATAGATGAACTGATTGAACAGCGTGGCGCCCACCGAATCCACCGGATAATCGCCTTTCCAGGCGGCCAGACGCTCAATCACGTCATGTTCTTCAGGGTCGCGGATGACCCGACGCAACACCGGAATCAACGGCGTGAGGATCTGCTGCGCGTAGTCGGTTTTCGTGCCCAGTTGCAGCGCCTTGCTGTTGTCCAGGTTCCATTTCACTGAAGTGTCGCTCAGCTGTTTGTCCAGTTGGCGACCCCGTTCAGCAAGGTTGTAATACCCCGGAATCGCCATACCTGTCGGCGAAACCGGCTGAAAATTGGCCGAGACGATATAGCCCCGCGTCGGATTCTCTTCCTGCGGGTTGGCGCTGAACGGGTAAAAGCCGTTTTTGTCTGCCTGATCGGTGCTGCCGTCGAGGATGAACGTCGGGTTCACGCCGTCCGGACGCACGGGCAATTGCGCCGCTGCCCACCATCCGATGTCGCCTTTGCCGTTGGCGTAGACCACGTTGAGGCCAGGCGACTGAATCTTCTCGGCGGCGCTGCGCATCTTGTCCAGCGAGTCGGCGCGGTTGGCTTCATAGAAGCCCTGCAGGATCGGGTTTTCGGACTCCAGAAACGACCACCACATGGCCACGGGCGTGTCAGCTTGGTCTTGGATGCCACTGGCGCTCAGCACGTCATTGATGATCGGGCCGTGGGGCGACTGGCGCAGCATGACGGTGATCGGCGCCTCGCCCTTGACCTGGATCTGCTCGGGGCGCGAGGTCATGTCAGCCCAGGCGCCGTGATACCAGACCTGATTGGGGTTCTCGGGATTGACTTTTTCGGCCACCAAATCGATGTCGTCGTTCTGGAACATGGTCAGGCTCCAGCCAAAATCCATGTTGTGCCCCAATAGGGCAAACGGATTGAGCGCCTGAAAATGCCCATACAGTTCGAAGCCGGGCGCCGACAGTTGCGCCTCGTACCAGACGGCGGGCACCGAGAAGCGAATGTGCGGGTCGCCTGCCAGCAAGGGTTTGCCGCTCTGGGTGCGACTCCCCGAGACCGCCCACGCGTTGCTGCCTTCGAACTGCGGCAGGCCTGCGTCTTCCAGCGCTTGTGTGCTTAGTTGCGCCAGGTCGCTCAGGCCTTTCCAGTCCTTGCTGCTCAGGGCCGGGGACGGGTGCAGCGCACCTTGGGGTTGCCAATCCAGATCGAAGACCTTCAGGTACTCGGGACCCAACTGATCACGCACGTAGGTCATCAATGGCTCGGTGCGAAAGGCCGCAGCGAAACTGTAGGCCAGGTAACCGCCGATGCTCAGGGTGTCTTCAGCGGTGAAGGGCCGCTTCTCGATACCCAGTACGTCGAACTCAATGGGCTTGGGGTGAGTGGCCTGAAACTGATTCACGCCATCCAGGTAGGCTTGCAGGGCTTTCCAGGCAGGGGTGTTTTTATCCTGGCGGGCGACGTATTCGTCCGCGTGCTCGCGAATGCGCAGGCTGCGAAACAGCTTGTCGGTGTTGACCAGTTTCGGGCCCAGCACTTCGGCCAGCTCGCCGCGGGCCAGGCGCCGCAGGATTTCCATCTGGAACAACCGGTCCTGTGCGTGCACGTACCCCAGCGCGCGATACAGATCATCCTGATTGTCGGCTTTGATGTGCGGCACGCCACGCTCGTCGTAGCGGACGCTGACGGGCGCATGAAGCTGGGTCAGCGACACCTCGCCGTTGCGGACCGGCTGCTTGCTGTGGACGTACCAGGCTGCGCCGCCTGCGATCAAAACGACCACGAGGGCGAGAACGGAAAGGCTGCGTTTCATTCGAAGGCTCGAAAAAACAGAGAGAAGCGAGGAAGGCTACAGATTTGTCGCGGGGCTGTGTAGCGGTGCCGAACTCGCTGGGTTTCCAGACGGTAGACATCCCTCAGGTTGAAGCGCGTCAGGTGCCGGGTTGTATCGGATGGCTAATGCATTAAGCTCAGCCCATTTCCTCTAGAGTCTTGCCCCATGCGCATTCAACCCCGCAGCCTGGCGCTGTTGCTGGCACTGGCCTGCACTCAGGCCTTTGCTTTTACCGGGCCCAAACCCGGAGATGTCGTCGAAGTCAGCCTCGACCAACTGCACCCGACCCAAGCAGTGATCGGGTTCGATCAGGTCTATTACCAGCTCGAACGTTTCGCCCGGGATCGCCAGAAACTGTTCGACGAGATCTGCGAAAGCAATGGGCAAGCCAAAGCCAGGCCAGTCGACGTGAATGCCGACCCCTTGAAGCCTGACAGTTACACCTGCAAGGACGAACCCAACGCGCATCCCGAGGAGATGAAAACCGTGGTGGTCGGCCCCGAAGGGCAGTTCTACCTCACCGACGGGCATCACACCTTCAGCACGCTATGGGAACAACCCGGCGCGGGGCCGCAGATGAAAATGAAGGTGCGCATCACCGATGTGTTCAGCGACAGCCCTGACCTCCCGGCGTTTTGGACGCGGATGGTGAAGGCGCACAAGGTCTGGCTCAAAGACGGCAACGGACAGTCGATCGCCCCCGATCAACTGCCTGCCCATGTGGGATTGCAGGCGATGCACAACGATATTCTGCGCAGCATCGTTTATTTCGTGCGCGGCGCGGCGTATGAGAAACCCAAGGCGGGCGGTGTCTCGCCAGAGTTTCTGGAGTTTTATTGGGCGGACTGGCTGCGCGGCCGTCTGAACCTAGCGGATTACAACTTAAGCGAACGCAGCGGCTATCACCGAGCGTTGCAAGTGGCAAGCGAGATGATGGTCAAGCCGCCCTTGAGCAAGCCTGTGAGTGGGGGCATGTCGGCCAAACAGCTGGGGGGCTTCAAGTCGGTCAAACGCAAAGTGTTGACCAAAACCGCCGATGAAAAGCTGCCGCTGGTGATCGAGTACAAAACCACCCGTTGATTTCGATGACGGTCGGATCGGGTTCACTCGGGGGAAGACCACGGGCAATAGCACCCCACTGCCATGGTGTGCGTGGCACCTACCGGTCGACCGGCCTTGAGTGCATAGAGGATCGGCTCGATGAAACTGTTCTGTGAGTTGCACGCCAGCCCTTCGCTGTACGGCCCGAAATACGCGAGCGTGCCATTTGAGTCCCAGATGGCTACCGCCGGAGTCGAGTTAATCGCCTCGGCACCCGGCACGTCATCCAGCGGCGTGATGGCGCTCAGTGTCGAAGGCAACTGGCCGTGGGTGCCGGGCTTCTGCAGCGCGTAGAAGTCCACGCCACCCGCCCCGGAAAAACGTCCGACCAACTCGCTCAGGTGTTCCTGATTGCCCACATTGCAAGGGCAGGCGGGGTCCCAGAAATGCACGACCCGAATCCGCCCTGGTCCTGCTAGCGATGCAGGCAGGCTAAGCGTGTCTCCTGCGAACAGCGCCGTCTGATCACTGAACGCCCGGACGTATCGACCCTCAAACCACCTGTAGCCCAGCCACAAGGCTGCCACACAGCCCAAGGCTGCCAACGCGAGGAACAACGTGCGGCGATGAAAGAGCGAGTGAGCGGTCATGAGGCGGCTTCGATGTGGGTGACGTAGCTTGCCACGCCTGAGAGGACGGAAGAAACTCATAGCCCTGCGTCACCCGTGAATGCCTATTGCCTGATATGGATTGCCGATGTCCAACACGTTCGACCCCGATCACCTGCGCGCCGGTCTGCAACCGCTGAGCGCAAAGCTGGCACTCACGGAAGAGGCGCTCGCCTATCAGCGTTTCTACAGCCTGGCGGGGCTGGGCCGTGAAGGCCGGGTCAGCAGCCGGCTTGGGCGGTTCGAGGCGGGCGGCTATGAAATTGTCACGCAGCTTTGGACGCCCGAATCGCCAGTGGCGACCCTGATACTTGTGCATGGTTTTTACGACCACATGGGGCTTTATCGGCACGTCATCGAATGGGCGCTGGAACTCGGCTTTGCGGTGATTGCCTGCGACCTGCCAGGTCATGGCCTGTCCAGCGGGACACGGGCAAGCATTACCGATTTTTCGGAATACCAGGTGGTGCTGGACCGGTTGTTCGCCGAGGCGGAAATTCTGCAACTGCCCAAGCCGTGGCACCTGTGCGGGCAGAGCACGGGTGGGGCGATTGTCATCGATCATCTGCTCAATCATGGCGATGACAGTCCGATTCAAGGCCAGTCGATTTTGCTGGCGCCGCTGGTACGTCCTCGTGGCTGGACGTGGTCAAAGGTCAGTTATTACCTGTTGCGCGCGTTCGTCAAAGGCATCGACCGGCGCTTCAGCGAGAACTCGAACGCACCGGCTTTCCTGCCGTTTTTGATGGCTGACCCGTTGCAGCCTCGCCGCTTGCCCACGGTTTGGGTGGGCGCTCTGGCGAAGTGGATCGAACGCATCGAAAACGCCCCGCACAGCAAGCGCAGCCCGTTGATCGTTCAAGGCGAGTCGGACATGACCGTGGATTGGAGCCACAACCTGGCGGTCCTCAACGAAAAATTCGACCACCCGCAGATCTTCATGCTGCACGAAGCGCGGCATCATCTCGCTAACGAGCTGCCGGAATTGAGAGCACAGTTTTTCGGGTTTTTGAGTCAGCGGATGAGGTGAGCTGAAAATCCCATCCACTGTAGGAGTGAGCTTGCTCGCGATTACGGTGTGTCAAACGAGATAGTGTGGCGGCTATACCACAATCGCGAGCAAGCTCACTCCTACAGTGAATGTGCGCGTGGGGGCGATCAATTCACGTTCTGCCCCACCGCCAGTCCCGCGCGAATCGCCGCCAGCGCCGCCTGGTAATAGGCCTTGCCCTCATTCGATTCCGCGAAGGTCGAGAACTCGTCCAATTCAGCGTCAGACAGGTCGCGGTACACGTAGAGCAGCGTGTTGCTCATGTCGTTGGCGATCTGCGCCATCAGCCGCTGACGCTGACCTTCGAGCATGCCCTGCGTTGATCCCCCGCCCATCAGGCCCGGAATCATCGAACTCAGACTGTCGGCAGCGACTCCGGCAATCGCCAGGCTCACTTCTGCGCCGGCTTCCTTGGCGGGCAGGGCGTTGGACAGGTGGCCGATGATCAACATGCGGTTATCGCTGGCCTGCATCTTCGGCAGGCCCTGAGCGTTCTTGGCAAGCTGGTCGGGGCGGGTGGCGGTCAATTCGGCATTGACGATCTTGCGGCCTAACGGCGACTGAAAAAACTGCAACGCAGGGTTCGGGTCCTGCAAGGTCTGGCGCAGCTTCTGCTCGGCGCGCTGGTCCATGGCCTGTGGCGCGAACCGTTGATTGCTATTGCTGACGAGCGCGTCATACACCGCAGGTGGCAGGCTGTTTCTGTAACGCTGCTGCGCGGCTTTCAGAGCATCGTTGAAATGCGCGCGCTGTTCTGGCCAGCCGGCGACCTTGTAAAGCTGGTCGTGGCCGTCTGCCCAAGCGGGCAGGGTGCAGAACATCAACAGCAGGAAAAACAGACGGCGCATTAGAGACTCCTGTCGGCAGGCCGCTATTCTCGGCGGGGCGGCGGGGATTTGTCGAGTTAACAAGTTGCCAGACCCCAATAAAATCCGTGGGTTCGGCGGACTTTCGGATAAAGCGGTTGCAGGTATCTGCCCGTGCAAAAATATTCTTTCGCTGACGGACCGCGGGCTCTGTTGGATTGATCGGCGTGTGGATACTATGCGCGGCATGCACATATCCCCTGATGACCCGCTGCTGTTGAACATCGTCGACGACCTGGCCGAGCGCGGCTGGTCGCAGCAGGACATTTTCTTGCCCGAAGCGTTGACCCGCGAGCTGGCGCTGGAATGCCGCAAGCGTGCGGCTGAGGGTGAACTGGCCCCGGCCGCGGTCGGACGAGGCCCCGCGCAAGAAGTCCGCGAGGGGATACGCGGCGATCACATCCAATGGCTGGAGCCCGGACAGGCCGAACCGTGCGACCGGTATCTGGAGGTGATGGACCAGCTGCGTCAGGCACTGAATCGGGGCCTGTTTCTCGGGCTGGAAGACTTCGAAAGCCACTTCGCGTTATACCCGCCGGGTGCGTTCTATCGCAGACACGTCGACCGTTTCCGGGATGATGACAAGCGCATGGTCTCGGCGGTGATCTACCTGAACGATCCCTCCTGGCAGCCTGAGCACGGTGGGCAACTGCGACTGTTCCTCAAGGATGGCAGCGAGCTGGACGTCCAGCCCACGGGCGGCGCGTTGGTGCTGTTTCTGTCGGGCGACATGCCCCATGAAGTCCTGCCTGCCCATCGTGATCGGCTGTCGCTGACCGGGTGGTTCCGGCGCCGGGGCAATGAGCCGTTTGAGCTGTAGGGCGTCCCGCAAGAGAAACCTCATTGCATTCCGGCACCCTTGAAGCATTCAACATGAAATCTTCTACACACAGCCATTCTCCCCGCGCTCGCTTCCGCTGTTCGGACTAAGGTAAATGCCGTGCCAGAGCGTTTGTCCGCAGACCTTGAACCGAGCCCCGGCCCACAGGTCCGACGTTGAGCGCTTTATAAAAAGCAGAACGGAGAGTTTCATGAAAACCTTATTCGCACGGGCTGCCCTCGCAGGCTTGCTGCTGGGCTCGACCCTCATGGTTCAGGCGGCCGATGTGCCACGGACCCCTTCACCTGCCGGGGCTGAGGTTTACATCATCTCGCCCAAGGACGGCGCCGTGGTCAACGGCTCATTCAAGGTCCAGTTCGGCCTTAAGGGCATGGGCGTGGCGCCTGCGGGCGTGGACGTGCCGGAGACCGGCCATCATCACCTGCTGATCGACGTGAAGGATCAGCCCGACATGAACGCGCCATTGCCGACCACCGACAACATTCGTCACTTCGGCAAAGGCCAGACTGAGACCGAGTTGAACCTCACCCCTGGCCAGCACACCTTGCAACTGTTGGTAGGTGACAAAAACCACGTGCCGGTCAGCCCGGTGGTGGAGTCGCAGAAGATCACCATTACCGTGAAGTAACCCGTACCCCGGTAGGAGTGAGCTTACTCGCGAAAGCGTTCTGTCATCCCCATTGATGTTGCCTGACATACCGCTATCGCGAGCAAGCTCACTTCTACATGTCAGTGGTGCCTCCATAGCTCCGATTGGCAGGCACAAAAAAGGAGACCCGAAGGTCTCCTTTTTTCATTCCAGCGCGAAGCTTAGAACAGCACGCGGCTGCGGATGGTGCCTTTGATGTGTTGCAGCTTCTCTTGCGCCAGATCCGAGTATTCGGCGTCGACGTCGATGACCACGTAACCGACCTTCTCGTTGGTCTGTAGAAATTGACCGGAGATGTTGATGCCGTTTTCCGCGAACACCTTGTTGATCTCCATGAGCACACCCGGGATGTTCTCGTGGATGTGCAGCAGGCGGTGCTTGCCAGGGTGAGCGGGCAGAGCCACTTCAGGGAAGTTGACCGACGACACCGACGTACCGTTGTCGCTGTACTTGACCAGCTTCTCGGCGACTTCCAGACCGATGTTGGCCTGGGCTTCGGCGGTTGAGCCGCCGATATGCGGGGTCAGGATCACATTGTCCAGGCCACGTAACGGGCTTTCGAAGATGTCGTCGTTGGAGCGCGGCTCGACGGGGAATACGTCGATGGCGGCGCCAATCAGGTGCTGGTCCTTGATCGCGTCGGCCAAGGCATCGAGATCCACCACGCTGCCGCGCGCGGCGTTGATCAGAATCGCGCCTTTCTTCATTGCGCGGATTTCTTTCTCGCCAATCATCATCTGCGTGGAAGGCAGTTCAGGCACGTGCAGCGAGACGATGTCGGCCAGACCCAGCAGTTCGGTCAGGCTGGTGACTTGGGTCGCATTACCCAGCGGCAGTTTGGTCAGCGGGTCGTAGAAGAACACCTGCATGCCGAGGCCTTCGGCCAGGACCGACAGCTGCGTACCGATCGAGCCGTAGCCGACGATGCCCAGTTTCTTGCCACGGATTTCGAACGAGTTGGCTGCACTCTTGATCCAGCCACCGCGATGGCAGGAAGCGTTTTTCTCAGGGATGCCGCGCAGCAGCAGAATGGCCTCGGCCAGTACCAATTCGGCCACCGAGCGGGTGTTGGAGTATGGCGCGTTGAACACGGCGATACCGCGCTCGCGGGCTGCGTCCAGATCGACCTGGTTGGTGCCGATGCAGAAACAACCCACGGCGACCAGCTTCTTGGCGCTGTCGAAGATGTCTTCGGTGAGTTGGGTGCGGGAGCGAATACCGATGAAATGAGCGTCGGCAATCTTTTCCTTCAGCTCGGCTTCCGGCAGCGACTTGGTGTGGTACTCGATGCTGGTGTAACCGGCGGCCTTGAGGACGTCGACTGCGGATTGGTGGACGCCTTCGAGAAGAAGGAACTTGATCTTGCTCTTGTCGAGGGAAGTCTTGCTCATCTGCGTAAACCTGTGTCCCGGAGAAAATGGCAGGGAATTGGACAGCGCAAGCTGGCCTCACGGCGCAACGGCGCCTTCGCAGGTCGGCCTCAGGCACGTCTCTGCGGGGGCGGTATGCTAGCATATGTGCCCCGCTAAATACCCGTGCCTGCGACGTGAGCCGTTCTCAGGATGACCATGAATCGTTCGAGAGTTCCTTGATGACCCAGTCTGTGTTGATAGATGAACTTAAGTCCCTGGTCGAGCCTGGAAAAGTGCTCACCGACGCCGATTCCCTCGACGCCTACGGCAAGGACTGGACCCGGCAATACGCCCCGGCGCCGAGCGCTATCGTGTTCCCGAAAACCACCGAACAGGTGCAGGCCATCGTTCGTTGGGCCAACGAGCGCAGGGTGGCGCTGGTGCCATCGGGCGGGCGTACCGGTCTGTCAGCCGCTGCCGTGGCGATGAATGGCGAAGTGGTGGTTTCCTTCGATTACATGAATCAGATTCTCGAGCTCAACGTCACGGATCGCACCGTGCGCTGCCAGCCGGGGCTCGTCACCAAGCAACTGCAGAACTTCGCAGAAGAGAACGGCCTTTATTACCCGGTGGACTTCGCTTCGTCCGGCTCCAGCCAGATTGGCGGCAACATCAACACCAACGCTGGCGGGATCAAGGTCATTCGCTACGGCATGACCCGCAACTGGGTCTCGGGGCTGAAGGTCGTGACCGGCAAGGGCGACATTCTCGAACTGAACAAAGACCTGATCAAAAACGCCACCGGCTACGATTTGCGTCAGTTGTTCATTGGCTCGGAAGGCACGCTCGGGTTCGTCGTCGAGGCCACGATGCGCCTGGATCGTACGCCGAACAACCTGACCTGCATGGTCCTTGGCACCCCGGATTTCGATTCGATCATGCCCGTGCTGCATGCCTTCCACGGCAAGCTGGACTTGACCGCCTTCGAGTTCTTTTCCGACAAAGGCCTGGCCCACATCCTGGCGCGCGGCGACGTGCCTGAGCCGTTCGCCACCAAAACGCCGTTCTACGCCTTGCTGGAATTCGAAGCGAGCAATGAAGAAATCGCCAACCAGGCGCTGGAAACCTTCGAATATTGCGTGGAGCAGGGTTGGGTCGTCGACGGCGTGATGAGCCAGAGCAAGCAGCAGCTGCAGAACCTGTGGAAACTGCGCGAATACCTGTCGGAAACCATCTCCCACTACACGCCGTACAAGAACGACATTTCGGTCACCGTATCGAAAGTGCCTGCGTTTCTTAACGAAATCGACGCCATCGTCAGCACGCACTACCCTGATTTCGAAGTGATCTGGTACGGCCACATTGGCGACGGCAACTTGCACCTGAACATCCTCAAACCAGCCGATCTGCCCAAAGAAGAGTTCTTCGCCCGATGCGCAACGGTCAACAAGAAGGTGTTCGAGACCGTCGAGAAGTACAACGGCTCGATCTCGGCCGAGCACGGGGTTGGACTGGTCAAGCGTGATTACCTGGAATACAGCCGCTCGCCCGTTGAAATCGAGTACATGAAAGCGGTGAAAGCAGCCTTCGATCCGAACGGCATCATGAACCCCGGCAAGATCTTCGCGTTGTAAGCGACGGTTTACTGAATAGACGCTGCAATAAAGGAACGCTCATGAGCTATCAGCACAAATACCTCGACGGCACCAAGGTTCACTTCCCGCTGGGCAAAGTGGTCTGCATCGGCCGTAACTACGCCGAACACGCCAAGGAATTGGACAACCCCGTGCCAACCGAACCGCTGCTGTTCATCAAGCCTGGCAGCTGCGTGGTCGAGATCGAAGGCGGTTTCAGCATTCCCCAGGATCGGGGGTCGGTGCATTACGAGGCCGAGATTGTCGTGTTGATCGGCAAGCCGCTGAGCAAGAGCCCGAGTCGTGAGGAAGTGCTGGACGCCATTTCCGGATTTGCACCGGGGCTCGACCTGACCCTGCGCGACGTGCAGTCCAAGTTGAAAGAAAAAGGCCTGCCGTGGGAAATCGCCAAGTCGTTCGACGGCGCTGCGGTGATCGCGCCGTTCGTCTCGCCTGACGTTTATCCGGACCTGACCGATATCGCCATCCGCCTGACCGTCAACGGCGAAGTGCGTCAGGACGGCAACAGCAGCCAGATGCTCAACCCTATCGTGCCGATGATTCAGCACATGGCTTCGCAGTTCTCGCTGCAAGCGGGCGACCTGATCATGACCGGCACGCCAGCAGGCGTCGGGCCGTTCAGCGTCGGCGACCAGATCATCCTGGAACTGCCGGGGCAGAGCCGTTTCGAAAGCGACGTGCGCTGATCGTTGCGACGATGGCCCGATAGCCGCCCGTGAGCCAGCGCGGGCGACTTTTTCGGGTGTGCCTGGCCTGGATCTGTTGCCGTTTTTTTCACACTCCATCTGGATAATCACTCGCCGATTGCAGCGCAGCCCGTTGCACCGATGGAATTTCTCAGGATCGCTTCGATGGCCGCCAACGCTCAATCGCTGAACACCTCCTCACGTCGACCGCGGGTTCCTGTGGCTTGGCTGCTGATTGTACTTGTGGTGATTCTGGTCGGGCTTTCCTACGCCTGGCAGTGGGACGCTCGCGGCCTGTTATGGCTGCGTGAGCAGACGGCCTCTACGGCTGAGCGCAAGGCCAGCGTCTGGCTGCCGGACTATCACGTCGTCATCGACGGCAAGCCCCTCGCAGGACTGGAGAAGGATGAGGCGTCGGACCTTTCCTATGACGCCGCCAGCAAAACCCTGTACTCGGTGATGGGCAAAAACGCGTTTCTCGCCGAGTTGAGTCTGACCGGCGACGTGTTGCGCAAGATCCCGTTGATGGGCTGGAGCAACCCGGAGGGCGTGGCCGTACTGGGCAACGGACTGATCGCGATCGTCGATGAGCGCCAGCATCTGATGACCATCGTCACTGTCACCCCGGAGACAAAGACGCTGAATATCGCCGATTTCCCGAAATACGACCTCGGCCCTTCCGTCGACCAGAACAAGGCGTTCGAAGGGGTGGCGTGGGATCCGCGCAATCAACAGATCCTGCTGGGCGAAGAACGGCCGCCTGCGTTGTTCAGTTGGAAAGCCGATGGCAGTGCGGTGTTGAAGGGCGACAAGCAGAAGTTGTCGAGCGACAACCTGATCATGCGCAACCTCTCGGCTTTGCATGCCGATCAGAAATCCGGGCACTTGCTCGCGTTGTCGGCTGAGTCGCACTTGCTGCTGGAGCTGGACGAGAAGGGCAACGAGGTCAGCTTCATGTCATTGGTCCGAGGGCTCAACGGCTTCGCCCACACCATCCCCCGTGCCGAGGGCGTGACGATGGGAGAGGACGGGACGATCTACCTGGTCAGCGAGCCGAACCTGTTTTATTCGCTCAAGAAGCAGTAGCGGTGTCACGCGCAACGCTGCCGCTTTTTTTTTGCAAGCCTCGACGGAACGAGGCTTTCAGCTTGGTTTCAGACTAACGTGATATTAAATCGCCCCCTTGTCTGAGTTCGAGCATCATCCATGCGTCATCTGTCTCCCATCAAAACCGTCCTGCTCACTCTGTTTGTTGTGGGCGCCCTGGCTGTCTCATGGGGCGTTGTCCGTGAGTACCGGGTGATCGAGCGGATCTGGTTCAGTTGGCATGTTTTCTGGCAGGCGAGCGATGCGCAGGCACTGGGCTTCGATGACTATGAAGTGGTCGTCGAAGCGAGTGTCATCGACGGGCTAGAAGACAACGTCTCTGCCTTGAGCTACGACCCGGATCGCAAAACCCTGTTTACGGTCACCAACAAAGACCCCGAGCTGGTCGAACTCAGCCTTGAAGGGAGAATTTTGCGCCGCATTCCATTGACCGGCTTTGGCGACGCCGAGGCCGTGGAATATATCAGCCCCGGTATTTACGTGATCAGTGACGAACACAGCCAGCGGCTGATCAAAGTGCAAGTGGACGACGACACGCTGTTCCTCGACGCCGCCGATGCCGAACAGCTGACACTCGGCATCGACGCCGGCGGCAATAACGGGTTCGAAGGGCTGGCCTATGACAACCGCGGCAGGCGCCTGTTTGTCGCCAAGGAACGCAGGCCTGTGCAGATCCTCGAAGTGCGTGGCTTTCCAAATCCTGACGACAGCACCCCGAACATCCTTGAAGTGACGTCCAGCCAACAGCGCAATGCAGGCCTGTTCGTGCGCGACCTTTCCAGTCTGCAATTCGATGAACGCAGTGGGCACTTGCTGGCGCTGTCCGATGAGTCGCGGCAGATTCTCGAGTTGGACACACAAGGCAGGCCGGTGGGCAATGTGTCGCTGAGCAAAGGCAGCATGGGCCTGAGCAAAAGCGTGCCGCAGGCGGAAGGTATCGCGATGGGGGAGGACGGGACGTTGTACCTGGTGAGCGAGCCGAATCTGTTTTATGTGTTCAGGAAGCAGTAAGCGAACGCGCTTCATCCTCATGGTGTAGGAGCGTGGCTTGCCCCGCGATCTGCCGGGAACCGGCAGCAAGTCAGCGAAGGGAGTCTGTCTGACCCACCGCATTGCTGAATTTACGGCTGCTGAGCAGCCGATCGCGGGACAAGCCACGCTCCTGCAGCGATCGGGACACCTATCGAGTCAGGGTCTTCACGCCTTCCTGAGTGCCCAGCAGCAGCAAATCCGCTGAACGCGCAGCAAACAGGCCGTTGGTGACCACGCCAACGATCGCGTTGATTTGCGCTTCCAGTTCCACTGGGTTGGTGATGTTCATGTTGTGCACGTCGAGGATGATGTTGCCGTTGTCGGTCACGGCGCCTTCGCGATACACCGGGTCGCCGCCCAGTTTCACCAGTTGGCGTGCCACGTGGCTGCGGGCCATCGGGATGACTTCAACGGGCAACGGAAACGCGCCCAACACCGGCACCAGCTTGCTGCCGTCAGCGATGCAGATGAAGGTCTTCGCCACGGCCGCCACGATCTTCTCCCGGGTCAGGGCTGCGCCGCCGCCCTTGATCAGGTTCAGGTGCTCGTCGCTTTCATCGGCGCCGTCGATGTAAAACTCCAGATCGCTGACGGTGTTCAGTTCATAGACTGGAATGCCGTGGCCTTTGAGGCGGGCGGCGGTGGCTTCGGAGCTGGCGACCGCGCCGTCGAACGCGCCTTTATGTTGGGCCAGCGCATCAATGAAGCAGTTGGCGGTGGAGCCGGTACCGACGCCCACGATGCTTTTATCGTCGAGTTTCGGAAGGATGAAATCGACGGCGGCCTGAGCAACGGCCTGTTTGAGTTGATCCTGGGTCATGCGAGGTAGGGCTCCGGTGAATTGTCCCCTGTAGGAGCGCGCTCGCCCGCGAAGGCGTCGAACCCGGCACCGATGCGCTGGATGACACGACGCTTTCCCGGGCAAGCGCGCTCCTGCAGAGAGAGCGATATGCGAGGGCGGGCATTATAGCGACATGCCGTCGGTAAAGCCTGACTCTTGGTGTGGTCGCGCGTCGGGTCGCGGGGTAGACTTCCGAGTCTTGCCCTTTCGCCAGCGATGCGGTCCCGATGCTCGAACACTACGTGAAGAAAATCCTCACCTCCCGCGTCTACGACGTCGCCGTCGAAACCCCGCTGCACGGCGCTCGCCAGCTCTCCGAACGCCTCGGCAATCAGGTGTTGCTCAAGCGCGAAGACCTGCAGCCGGTGTTCTCCTTCAAGATTCGTGGGGCTTACAACAAACTGGCGCAATTGAGCGCGGAAGAAGTTGCGCGGGGCGTGGTCACCGCGTCGGCGGGCAACCATGCGCAGGGCCTGGCGCTGGCGGCGAAGACGTTGGGCGTGTCGGCCACCATCGTCATGCCGAAAACCACGCCCGAGATCAAGGTCGAGGGCGTGCGCTCGCGGGGTGGAAACGTCGTGCTGCACGGCGACTCTTTCCCCGAGGCGTTGGCGTATTCCCTGAAGCTGGTCGAGGAAAAAGGCTACGTCTACATTCACCCCTACGATGACCCTGACACCATCGCCGGGCAAGGCACGGTGGCCATGGAAATTCTCCGTCAGCATCCTGGCCGACTGGACGCGATCTTCGTCCCGGTAGGCGGCGGCGGGCTGATCGCGGGCATTGCGGCCTATGTGAAATACCTGCGCCCGGAGATCAAGGTGATCGGCGTCGAACCGGACGACTCCAACTGCCTGCAACAGGCCATGGCTTATGGCGAGCGCGTGGTGTTGCAGCAGGTCGGGCTGTTCGCGGATGGCGTCGCCGTGGCGCAGATTGGCCAGCACACCTTCGACATCTGCAAGGATTACGTCGATGAGGTGATCACCGTCAGCACCGACGAAATCTGCGCGGCGATCAAGGACATCTACGACGACACCCGCTCGATCACCGAACCTGCAGGTGCGCTGGGCGCGGCGGGGATCAAGAAATACGTCGAGCAATACGAGGTCAAAGGCCAGACCTTTGTCGCCATCGAATCCGGCGCCAACGTCAATTTCGACCGCCTGCGCCACGTCGCCGAACGCGCCGAACTGGGCGAAGGCCGTGAAGCCATCATTGCCGTGACCATCCCCGAGCAGCCCGGCAGTTTCAAAGCGTTCTGCGAGGCCGTGGGCAAGCGCCAGATCACCGAATTCAACTACCGCTACCACACCGACCGCGAGGCGCACATCTTCGTCGGCGTGCAGACCCATCCGGAAAACGACCCGCGCAAGGCACTGATCGCCAGCCTTACCGACCAGGGTTTTCCGGTGCTGGACCTGACGGACAACGAACTGGCCAAACTGCACCTGCGGCACATGGTCGGCGGGCATTCGGAGCGAGTCAGCGATGAAATGGTCTTCCGCTTCGAATTCCCCGAACGGCCCGGCGCGCTGTTCAATTTCCTGAATAAACTGGGCGGCAAATGGAACATCTCGATGTTCCACTACCGCAACCACGGCGCGGCGGATGGCCGGGTGGTGGCGGGCCTGGTCGTGCCGGAAGAGGAACGGCACCTGGTGCCCAAGGCGCTGGCGGAGATTGGCTATCCGTATTGGGATGAAACGAATAATCCTGCGTACAAGCTGTTTTTGGGGTAACTAAGTCGCCCTGATTAGAGTGCCTGATACGAACGCACGCCCTGGATTCTGGCCGAAGGCCGTGGGAGCTGGCTTGCCTGCGATCTGTCGCGAAGCGGCAGTAAAACCGAACACCTCGGTTGTGCCAGGCATACCGCGTCGTCAGGTTTACGACTGCTGCGCAGCCGATCGCGAGCAAGCTTGCTCCTACGCCTTCGGCAGAAGCGGACCGCGTGCAACGCTGTAGTCCAACGCAACTTCCCGCCCGCGGCTACGCTCAAAGCACGGCTCTCTATAAAGGAATGAATCCCATGGAACACTTCGCCGCGCTGAAAATCCTGCATATGGTCGCCACGGCCTTGCTGTTCATCAGCGGGCTGGCATTGGCGGTGTGGATCGTTCGCGGGCGCCGGGCCGGGGACTTGACGGTGCAGAACCGCGCCATGCAGAAACCCTGGGTGTTCGTCTGGGGGCTGATGGGGCTTTGCCTGCTGACCCTGCCCATCAGCGGCTGGTGGTTGGTGCATGAGGCTGGTTGGCCGCTGGGGCAAGCCTGGCTGCTCGGTGCCAGTATCCTCTACACCTTCGGCGCCCTGAGCTGGGCCTGGCTGGCGGTGCGGGTCAATCGGCTGCGCAGGCCCGTGATCGTTGGCAATTCGACATTCACCCTGGCACTCGCCGTCTTCTGCGCAGTTTGTTTTGTAGCCATCGCCGGACTGATGGGTGCCAAACCGGTGTGACCCCGGCACCCGAAAGCCACAACAAGGAATGTGATGAAGATTCTTCTGGCAGGTGCGACGGGGTTCGTCGGACGTCACGTGCTGAAAGCGCTGAGCGGCGCCGGTCATCAAATCGTGGCAACCAGTCGCGCTCGGCAATCCCTGCGCTTGCCAGGCGTCGAATGGCGTCAGCTTGACTTGGACACCTTGGCCACGGTGCCGGACCACTTTCAATTCCCCGACGCTATCGACCTGCTGATCAACGCCGCAGGGCTGTTGAGCGTGGATGAGGAGCAACTGACTCTCACCCAGGACCTCGGCACGCGCGCGCTCTTCGATCTGGCGAAGCAGGCGGGTGTGCGTGTTCTGCACATCTCGGCGCTCGGCGCAGGCGGTCAGCCGGATGTGCCGTTTCTGGCGAGCAAAGGGGCAGCGGATGACTACCTGATGGCGCTCGGCATTCCCGCTGTGGTGCTTCGACCTTCATTAATGCTGGGGGCGGGCGGCGCCAGTAGCGAATGGCTGGCGCGAATGTCGGCATTGCCGGCGATCCCGCTGCTGGATCGCAAGGCACGCTTGCAGCCATTGCACGTCGATGATCTGGTCGATGCCATACTGGCGCTGGTGCGCCGCTGGCCGGAGGCTCCCCTCGTGCTGCCGGTGGTGGGGCCTGAAGTGATGACGCTGGCGCAACTGATCGACCAGATGCGCATGTCTCAAGGTTGGCCGACTGCCTGGTTCATCAAAATCCCCGACGCTGCGGCAGAGTTCGGTGCTTCGCTGGGCGACCGCTTTGGCTGGCGAGCGTTGAATCGACAAAGCCTGCTCATGGCTCAGCGCGACAACATGGCAGACCCCGAAGTGCTTGAGACAGTGTGCGGTTATCGCTGCGCCAGCTTGCGCGATCGCCTTCACGACTGGCCCGACCCTGCCCAGAGCGCGCACCTGGCCCTGCGTCCGTTAATGCTCGCGGTGTTGGCGCTGATCTGGCTAGGAACTGCTTTCGTCTGCCTCGGACCCGGTTTCGGGTGGGGATTGCGCATCCTGGCCGAGGCGGGATTGACGGGGCCGTTCGCGCAGATCGCTGTCGTGACCGGCGGGCTGAGCGACGGCTTATTGGGCGTCGTCATGCTGATTCCCCGGTGGCGACGGCGCGCGTTTCAAGCACAGCTATGCCTGATGGCCGCCTACACCGTGATCATCACGGTTGTCCTGCCTCATTATTGGTTTGACCCCTACGCCGCCGTCGCCAAAAACCTGGTGCTGATGGTAGCCACCCTTTGGCTTTTACGGACGGAAGCGCGTAGATGAACGCCTATCTGCTGCTCAAAACCCTGCACATTTTGTCTTCCACAGTCCTGTTCGGCCTTGGTGCGGGTTCGGCCTATTACGCGTTGCGGGCGTGGCGCACGGGCAAAGTCGAGGTCATTGCTGTGACGTTCAAGCACTTGGTCTTCGCAGATTGGGCATTCACCACCACCACCGCGATCTTTCAGCCGCTGAGTGGATTGGGCCTGGCATGGCTGGCAGGCTGGCCCCTGCAGCAAAGCTGGCTGATGTGGAGTTTCGCGCTGTACGTGCTGGCGGGAGTGTGCTGGTTGCCGGTGGTGTGGTTGCAAATCCGGGTGCACAAACTGGCGGACCAGGCGTTGCTGGAAGGTTCTGCGATGCCGATCAAGGCGACTGTTTATATGAAATGGTGGTTTGGCCTGGCGTGGCCCGCGTTCTTTTCTTTTATAGGCATTTTTTACTTGATGGTGGCCAAACCCAGCTGAGAGTTCGGCGGGCGATTGTTGCTGCCTGGATCATTGCTGTCGCGGGCAAGCGCGCTGCTAGAGAAATGCGATCTGCTGTAGGAGCGCGCTTGCCCGCGAAGGCGTTTTCAACCGCGCAGTGAAATCACCGGCCAGCCGCGACGGGTCGCCTCGGCGCGCAGTTTCTCGTCCGGGTCCACGGCCACCGGGTTGGCGACCTGTTCCAGCAGCGGCAGGTCGTTCATCGAGTCGCTGTAAAAATAGCTGTCTTCCAGATCGAAGCCGTTTTCTTCGATCCAGCGGTTCAGGCGGGTCACCTTGCCTTCGCGGAAGCACGGTACGTCGGTAGTCCGGCCGGTGTAGCGGCCTTCGACAATCTCGCACTCAGTGGCCAGCAGCGTCTCGATGCCCAGGCGGGCTACGATCGGCGCGGTCACAAAACGGTTGGTCGCGGTGATCACCACCAGCTTGTCGCCCGCGTCACGGTGCCTGGCAATCAGTTCAAATGCCTTGGGCAGCATCAGCGGCTCGATGCAGTCGCGCATGAAGTCGCTGTGCCATTCGTCGAGTTGGGCCATGTCAGTACGGCCAAGGATTTCCAGGCTGAAATTCAGGTAGTCGGTCAGGTTCAATGTGCCCGCCAGATAGTCCTGATAAAAGGCATCGTTGCGTGCCTTATAGGCAGCGCCGTCAAGGATGCCGCGTCCGCACAGGTAATCTCCCCACGCGTGGTCGCTGTCGCCACCCAAGAGTGTGTTGTCGAGGTCGAATAAGGCCAGGCGCATGCGGTTACTCGCTGAATTGGCTAAAAAAAGAGCACAAGAATACGAGGTTTCATCAAGTGACCGCATCTATTAATGCTGTTGTCGCGATAAGCTGCCTGCGCCTCGTTGCTGCCTTCACGATCTTTGTGGAACAATGCGGCGACATGCGTTTGCGAGGTTGTAGCCGTGATCGACCCCGATGGTTTCCGCCCTAATGTCGGGATAATTCTGACAAATGATGCTGGCCAGGTCTTATGGGCTCGCCGTATCAATCAAGATGCTTGGCAGTTTCCGCAAGGGGGGATCAACCCTCAGGAGACGCCGGAAGACGCGCTCTACCGTGAATTGAATGAAGAAGTCGGGCTGGAACGCCACGATGTTGAAATTCTGGCCTGCACACGCGGTTGGTTGCGTTATCGTCTGCCGCAACGTTTGGTGCGTACCCACAGCCAGCCGCTGTGCATCGGCCAAAAGCAAAAATGGTTTCTCCTGCGCCTGATCTCCAACGAGCAAAGGGTGCGGATGGATTTGACCGGTAAACCGGAGTTCGATGGCTGGAAATGGGTCAGCTATTGGTATCCGTTGGGCCAGGTGGTGACATTCAAGCGCGAAGTGTATCGCCGCGCCCTTAAAGAGCTTGCCCCGCGCCTGTTGGCGCGCGACTGACACGGAGTTCGACCCCGAGCCATGCTCAATACGCTGCGCAAGATCGTCCAGGAAGTTAACTCCGCCAAGGATCTCAAGGCGGCGTTGGGGATTATTGTGTTACGCGTCAAAGAGGCCATGAGCAGCCAGGTCTGCTCGGTCTATTTGCTCGATCCCGAAACCAACCGTTTCGTGCTCATGGCCACCGAAGGCCTGAACAAGCGCTCCATCGGCAAAGTCAGTATGGCGCCCAACGAAGGTCTGGTCGGGCTGGTCGGTACGCGCGAAGAGCCGCTGAACCTGGAAAACGCCGCCGATCACCCTCGTTATCGCTACTTTGCCGAGACCGGCGAAGAGCGTTTTGCTTCGTTCCTCGGCGCGCCGATTATTCACCACCGGCGTGTCGTCGGGGTGTTGGTGATCCAGCAAAAGGAGCGTCGTCAGTTCGACGAAGGGGAAGAAGCCTTCCTCGTGACCATGAGCGCCCAGTTGGCTGGCGTTATTGCCCACGCTGAGGCCACGGGCTCGATTCGTGGGCTAGGGCGCCAGGGCAAAGGCATTCAAGAAGCTCGTTTCGTCGGTGTAGCCGGCTCGCCTGGCGCTGCTGTCGGCACAGCGCTGGTCATGTTGCCGCCCGCTGATCTCGAAGTGGTGCCGGACAAAACGGTCACTGACATCGACGCTGAACTGAAACTTTTCAAAAATGCTTTGGAAGGCGTTCGCAGCGACATGCGCACCCTTTCGGCGAAGCTGGCAACACAGTTGCGCCCGGAAGAGCGCGCGTTGTTCGACGTCTACCTGATGATGCTCGACGATGCATCGCTAGGCAGTGAAGTGACTAACGTCATCAAAACGGGGCAATGGGCACAGGGCGCACTGCGTTCGGTGGTCAATGAGCACGTCAACCGTTTCGAACTGATGGACGACGCTTATCTGCGCGAGCGCGCATCCGACGTGAAGGATCTTGGCCGTCGTCTGCTGGCCTACCTCCAGGAAGCGCGCCAGCAAGCGCTGGTGTACCCCGATGCCACGATTCTGGTCAGCGAAGAACTTACCCCTGCCATGCTCGGTGAAGTGCCGGAAGGCAAACTGGTCGGCTTGGTGTCGGTGTTGGGCTCGGGCAACTCCCATGTGGCGATCCTGGCCCGTGCGATGGGCATTCCGACCGTCATGGGCGCGGTGGACCTGCCGTATTCCAAGGTCGATGGCATCGAGCTGATCGTCGACGGTTACCATGGCGAAGTCTTCACCAACCCTAGCGAGGCCCTGCGCAAGCAGTACTCGGTGGTGGTCGAGGAAGAACGCCAGTTGTCTCAAGGCCTCGACGCCTTGCGCGAGCTGCCCTGCGTGACCCTCGACGGGCACCGCATGCCGCTGTGGGTCAACACCGGTCTTCTGGCTGATGTCGCCCGCGCTCAACAGCGCGGTGCCGAAGGTGTCGGCCTGTACCGCACCGAAGTGCCGTTCATGATCCAGCAGCGTTTCCCGAGCGAAAAGGAACAGCTGGCGATTTACCGCGAACAGTTGGCGGCCTTTCATCCGCTGCCCGTGACCATGCGCACGCTGGACATCGGCGGTGACAAGGCGCTCTCGTATTTCCCGATCAAGGAAGACAACCCGTTCCTGGGCTGGCGCGGTATTCGCGTGACCCTCGATCACCCGGAAATCTTCCTGGTGCAGACCCGCGCCATGCTCAAGGCCAGCGAAGGCTTGAACAACCTGCGGATTTTGCTGCCGATGATCTCCGGCACTCACGAAACCGAAGAAGCCCTGCACTTGATTCACCGGGCATGGGGCGAAGTGCGCGACGAAGGCACCGACGTGCCGATGCCGCCGGTGGGTGTGATGATCGAGGTGCCTGCGGCGGTCTATCAGACCCGCGAGCTGGCGCGTCAGGTGGACTTCCTGTCGGTGGGTTCCAACGATTTGACGCAGTATTTGTTGGCCGTCGACCGCAACAACCCTCGGGTCGCCGACCTTTACGATTACCTGCACCCGGCCGTACTACAGGCCCTGCAAAATGTCGTGCGCGACGCCCATGCCGAGGGCAAGCCGGTCAGCATTTGCGGAGAAATGGCGGGGGATCCGGCGGCAGCTGTCCTGCTGATGGCGATGGGCTTCGACAGTCTTTCGATGAACGCCACCAACCTGCCGAAAGTGAAGTGGATGTTGCGTCAGATCAATCTCAGCAAGGCCAAAGAGCTGCTGGCGCAGTTGATGAACAATGACAATCCCCAGGTCATCAGCAGTTCGTTGCAATTGGCGCTGCGCAATCTTGGTCTGTCGCGGATGATCAATCCGACGTCCGTCAAAGGGCATTGATCGGCCGCGAGCCTCGACTGCACTCCACAGAGGTGAGGTGCTGCACTTCAAACAGGACGGTGATTGCCGGGAGCACGCGTACCATTGTGGGAGCCGGCTTGCTGGCGAAGGGGAAGTGTCAGCCACTTCTCTGGGCCTGATTCACCGCCTTCGCCAGCAAGCCGGCTCCCACAGTTAATCGCGGTGGGTCAGCACGCCACGATCAAACTTCCAAATCTACCTCACCCAGTCTCCCGCCATACGGCCCGAAGCTGCGTTCGATCAGTCTCCGGCTACCATCTGCACTGGCAATCAGCACTGTACTCGCCCGCGTCCCGTAATTCGGACTAGCGATGAACACGCTGGACAGCAGCTTCTCGGTCGCCAAACCCACGCCTGTACTGGGCAGGTCGGCGTCTGGTGCAGCCTCGGCATCTGCGAGGAACTCAAATAGCGCCTCCGGTTCCGGCTGATCCAGCTGATCCGAAAGCGCGGCCTTTGCCTTCAGCAGCTTCGGCCATGGCGTATCAAGCCCTGCGTTGGACACGCCATAAATCCCCGGCTCCAAGCGGCGAGGAACGGGATTCGCCGCATTGAGAAACTGCAGCTCATCGCGATTGGCGACCAGCAGATTGAAACCGCCATACTCAGCCGCACGACCAGCGACTTCGCGCAGGTATTCGTCAATCGGCAGCGAACCGGTCAAAAATTGAGCAACCAGCTCGCCTCTGGAGCGACGCCCGAGAGGCTGGGCTGGGTCGCGAATGTTCGTCAGCGCGGCGAAACGCCCGTCGGCGGTCATACCTAGCCAAGTGCCGCCGGCTTCCAGGTCACGTCCCGCGTAGACGTGCGAAGCGTCCTCCCACTGCGCGAGCGGCAAGGTTGGGCGGGCGTAGAATTCATCTCGATTGGCCGCCAGAATCAGCGGTTGCGGGTGGGCAGGGCGCCAAGCGAACACGATCAGGCACATGCGGGCCTCCTTTTTCTCGACACTGTACGCACAGATACGCCACACATCCATCGACCACGGGTGGAGGCGAAACGCTCGGTCCGGTAACATGCCGCACTGATTTTCGGAGGCCCCATGGAATTTCTGCTCTATCTGGCCTTGGGCGCGTGCGCGGGAGTGCTGGCCGGGCTGTTCGGTGTGGGCGGCGGCATCATCATCGTTCCGGTGCTGGTGTTCAGCTTCACGCTGCAAGGCTTCGACAGTTCCGTCCTGACTCACCTGGCCGTGGGCACCTCGCTGGCGACCATCGTCTTCACCTCGATCCAGTCGGTGCGTGCCCACCATAAAAGGGGCGCCGTACGCTGGGCCGTGTTTACGTGGATGACGATGGGCATTCTGGTGGGCGCCGGGGTGGGGTCGCTGACCGCCAGCTATATCGCCGGGCCATACCTGCAGAAAATCATCGGCGTGTTCGCCATTCTCGTTGCACTCCAGATGGCCTTCGACCTGAGGCCCAAGGCCAGTGGCACGGTGCCGCGCAGGCCGGGTCTCATCGCAGCAGGCGTGGTGATTGGCTGGGCCTCGGCGATTTTCGGCATCGGCGGCGGATCGCTGACCGTGCCGTTTCTGACCTGGCGCAGTCTGACCATGCAGCAAGCGGTTGCCACGTCGTCTGCCTGCGGCTTCCCTATTGCCGTGGCGAGTGCCCTAAGTTTCATGATTCTGGGGTGGCACGATCCGCTGTTGCCCCCGCATAGTCTCGGTTTCGTGTACCTGCCTGCGTTCATTGGCATTGCGCTTACCAGCATGTTTTTCGCCCGTTTTGGTGCGAAGCTGGCGCACACTTTGTCACCGAGGGTGCTGAAACGACTGTTCGCCCTGCTGCTGGTGGTCGTGGGTACCAGTTTTCTGATTTGATTCATCGCTCTGTGAGCGTCCATTTTAAGGAGTCGCAATGCTGCCTTACCCGCAGATTGACCCGGTAGCCGTGGCCATCGGTCCGCTGCAAATTCACTGGTACGGCCTGATGTATCTGGTCGGCATCGGCAGTGCCTGGTTCCTGGCTTCGCGCCGTTTGAACAGGTTCGACCCGACGTGGACCAAGGAAAAACTCTCGGACATGATCTTTTGGGTCGCGATGGGGGTGATCGTCGGCGGACGGCTCGGCTACGTGCTGTTCTATGACCTGCCGAACTACATCGCCAATCCGCTGCTGATCTTCGAAGTGTGGAAGGGCGGCATGGCGTTCCACGGCGGCTTCATCGGCGTCATGATCGCGACCTACTGGTTCGGCAAGCGCAACGGCAAGTCATTCTTTCAACTGATGGACTTCATTGCGCCGATGGTACCGATCGGCCTCGGCGCCGGGCGCATCGGCAACTTCATCAATGGCGAGCTGTGGGGTAAACCGACCGACCTGCCATGGGCCATGGTCTTCCCGCCGTTCAGCGACCCTGCACAACTGCCGCGCCATCCGTCGCAGCTGTACCAGTTCGCGCTGGAAGGTGTGGCACTGTTTGTCATTCTCTATTTCTTCTCGCGCAAGCCGCGTCCGACCATGGCCGTCTCCGGCATGTTTGCGCTGTTTTACGGGATTTTCCGCTTCATCGTGGAGTTCGTCCGCGTCCCTGATGCCCAGCTCGGTTATCTGGCTTGGGGCTGGGTGACCATGGGTCAGATTCTCAGCTTGCCGATGATCATCGGTGGTCTGGTGCTGATCTGGCTGGCCTACCATCGCGCACCTGCTGCCAACAAGGCAGCCGTCTGATTTTGAATCGTCTGGCCCATGAGGCCAGGCGATTCACCGATACAAGAGGGCTTTTGGGCATGAAGCAATACCTTGAACTGTTACAGGACGTCATCGCCAACGGAACGCGCAAAGGCGACCGCACCGGCACGGGAACGACTGCTGTGTTCGGGCGCCAGATTCGCCACAACCTGGCCGATGGCTTCCCGCTGCTGACCACCAAGAAGCTGCACTTCAAGAGCATCGCCAACGAACTGATCTGGATGCTCAGCGGCAATACCAACACCAAATGGCTTAACGACAATGGCGTGACCATCTGGGACGAGTGGGCCACTGAAGACGGCGATCTGGGCCCGGTTTACGGCGCGCAGTGGACCGGCTGGCCCACCAAGGATGGCGGCAAGATCAACCAGATCGACTACATGGTCGACTGCTTGAAGAACAACCCCAACAGCCGCCGCATCCTGTTCCACGGCTGGAACACGGAATACCTGCCGGACGAAAAACTCTCGCCCCAGGAAAACGTCAAGGCAGGGCGCCAGGCCCTCGCGGTGTGTCATTTGCTGTATCAGGCATTCGTCGCCGACGGCAAGCTGTCGATGCAGCTGTACATCCGCAGCTCGGACGTGTTCCTTTTATACCCCCTCCCAGAAACAGCACAGTACGCAATGGCCGCTTAGCAAGGCTTCACCTTCCAAGCTCAATTATTGTGCCCCAATACGAAATGCACATTGTGTATAGTACGGGCCGCTTTGAAGAGAGAGGAAGAAGTGAAGGTCATCGCAGTTAGGGGCAAGCCCCTAGATTTCAGTGAGTCCCCGACCAGGCGGAACGATCCATCCGAAGAGTCCCAGGTTCATGAAGCTGTGAAGGTTACAGGAGCAGCCGTCTTTGATGACGATGAGCGCCTGATGCCTCTGATCTCGGGTTATCTATCCCACAGCCTCCAGACCGCCCAGATTGCCGAGCAGACCGCCATCACCTACGGTCGCAACCTTGGGTACACCTGTGAATACCTGAAGAACCGCCGTGAGTTTCGGGATTGCGAGCGCGACTCTGCGTTCCTGGAAATCCGAACCCATGTCATTGAGGAGTACTTCGCCAACCTGCGCGAGGCGGAGGGTATTTCCAAGAAAACGGTGCGCAACCGAGATTCGTCCTTGATGGCGTTTTTCAATGATTCGCTGTGCAAGGGGGTGGACGATGTACCCGCGCCTCGTACCGCGCCCAATCCCTACACTGGTGGTTTCCTGTCTCCCCGCCCAAACAAGGGTCTGGTAGTGGCCTGCTCTCTGAATGACCTGACAGCGCTCATTTTGTCTACGCAGAGTGAGCGTGAGCGCTGCTTGCTCCAGTTCATGTACGACGCAGGCGTACGACGCTCGGAAGTCCCGCGAGTGACGCTCAAGGCCATTAATGACGCCATACAGTTCCAGGACACACTATTCATCTCGCCTGGTGTGACAGAACCGGTGAACGCTGACTATTGCCCCCTGCACATTGATGGCAGCAAAGGCCCTGCAGATTCTTTTAAGCCGCGTCAGACGTTGGTCAGCCGCGCCACATTGCTACGCATCAAGAAATACCATGCCTCGCCGCTTTACAATATGTGTAAGCGGCAGTTCAAAGGCGCTGAAAACACCCCTGCCTTCATGAATGCGGAAGGGGGCGAATACACCCCCCGTTCAATCTCCAAGCTCTTGGAGCGCGTGTCCGAACGAGCGCTGAATCTTCTGAAAATCGACAGGATGATCTCTCCGCACAAGTTGAGGCATGGGAACGCCTACGCCCTTCTGAGGACGCCAGACATAGGCAATGACCACCTTGATCGGCTGGTCACGGTGCAGAAGACGTTAGGCCACTCGCGGCTCAGCACTTCTGAGATCTACACCCAGATTCCCTACGACCTCTATCAGAAGCTCGTACGCCCCGGAACTGAAAGCAAAACGAAAGCAGGTGAGATGGCTGAGCTTTCTCAACAGACGCGCCTGAGAATTGATGCGGGAGATATGAAATGAGTCGGCTTAACAGTGCCGGGGTGGACGCCGTCATCGAGTCATTTGTGGCACGCGCCACTGATGATCGTGAGTCTCTGCTGAAGATCTGTCTCAGTCCGGGAGAGGTGTTGGCGGTGGCCCCTCACTACGTAGCCGAACAAACCGGTCTAAGCCCCAAGGCCATATCAAGGCGTGCCTCAAGCTTTGAACCGATCCTTGATGCGATGCGTGCTGAGGAAATCATCGTCGCCGGTCATTCATCTACCGCCTGCGATTGGCGTCGCCGTCTGCTCAACTGGTATGAAGGGATGCCCGCAGAAAAAAAACTTGCCATTCCAACTTTTGGCAACGGCATCAAGGAGCGCGGTTTTTTGAGCGAAATCTCTGATCTGGCAGGTTTCAGTGCGGCGAGGACGAAATTCGAACTGGTGCGGATCACGTACGAAGAGATCCTCAATGACCTTCGCGAGCTTGGTGTTCTCAAGGCGAACTACCAAACCGTCGAGCAGCGTATTGCCGATAAGGTGGTAGGCGAAAAGACTGAGTCATTGCGAGACACCTTCCAGGCTTTGCGGGCAGTTCACATTCATCGCCTGTCCGACCTGGCGAACCCAGAACCAGAGCGTCCTTTTCATCACCTACTGCATCTTTTCAGTGTGTCATCGATGAAGAGTAGTAGTGAATCTGGACAGCAGAATTTCATCGAGGCTTTCAAAAATTATCGAGCCTGTCTCATGGAGGCGAGATACACTGGTTTGGAGTGCATTCAGGAACTCGTAACTCCCTATGCTCTCCCAAAGTTTAGGGCATATCTGCAAGACAAGATAATTGAACGCCAGCTATCGACTAGCCACTGCAGTACGATGATGAGTGCGGCGAGAAAAATGATGGCTCGTGCAGCCCAAATCGAAGATTTGGGGCTGACCAGCTTTGTCCAGGCTGCGGGATTCGATACTGAGCGTGAAACTGACCAATACAGGCCCTATCCGCAAAGCGTGCGTAATCGTATTTCGCAAGCAATTGAGCAAGAAATTGAGGAAACCAATCGCCGAGCCCAGCCTTATGTCCGAAGCTATGTAGGGGAAGACCCTGTGGGCCCTGATGGTAAGGTGCGCCGTGGATTTAACACCCTTGACAATGCACGGTGGATTTTTGAAAACAAGCTCGACTGCAAGCCATTGGGCTTTGAGTCTGCAGATCGTGATGATCGTTATCAAAATGCGTTCATGAAGATCGTCGCTAACTCATCAACTTCCATCTTCGATGTATACAAGGCTTGGGGGGTGCAGTATCAGGTTGATGGCCGCACCGTTGCGCCTTACATTGCTCGTCTCGCCCAAATTACCGGCATGAACGCTGATTCTTTACTGGGGTTGGAGTTAGACGATTTTATCGAGCGCCATGATTTAACGGATCGCCCTTGTCTGCTGTATTGGAAAGAGCGCTCTGAGGGCGAGAAGATGCTCCCTCTTGACCTGTTCCATGCGGAAATTTCTTGGCTGACGACTTCTCAGGGGCGTGCGGTAAAGCAGGTCTATGATGATGTAAAACTTCTGACCCGTGATGTTCGACGAAACGCACCGGTTGAGATCAAGTACAAGCTGTTCATCTATCGGTCGAGCTCCCCCAGACAGTATGGCGTGATCAACTCCTTTGAGAGCTCTGGCGAAACCATGCTGCATAAGACGCTGCAGAAGCTCTCTCAGGATCATGGGCTGCTTGACGAGGATGGCAATCCTCTCAAACTTACACCGTCACGATTCCGGCCCAGCTTCGTAAGCGAGCTGATTGAGCGCGGCGTCTCTCCACGCGAGATTCAGGTGCTTCTCGGACACAAGAGCCTCAGCACCACCATGGGCTATCTGGATAAGCTGGACTTCAATCCCATGGCGCGCCGGATGCTGAATAAGGTTCTCCAGGAGATGCATCAGGATACGTTGGATGAGGCTCCAAAGCTCATTCCGACCAAGACCATCGAGTCCGCACCACAGGGAACACCCCTCCAGTCTGGTTTGGCGACGTGCATGAACGTGTTTGATCCACCAGACTTCATCAAGGCGTTGGCGGGATACGATCCCAGCAAGCCCTGCTCGTTGTTCAACAAATGCCTCTCGTGCAGCAACAGCATCATCACGGTGTCGCATCTACCGGATTTGTTTGCCTTGCGGCGTGGCTACCAGCGCATGATGGAGACCAATCGGGTGCTCGATACGCCTTATGCAGCCGTCATCCTGGATAACCTTGATGTGCTCAACAACATTCTTGATCCGGAGACCTCTGACTTTTCTGCTGATGAGTTGGCCAAGGCCGAGCGTCTTTCTGAAAACGTGCAGCCCAGCATTCTGGTCGAGGGGGTTGCGCTATGAGCCAAGTTCAAGCCCAAGCACTGCTGCCTGAGCTGGCAGCTTATAAGAAGTGGCGGACAGCCGCTCACACCCTCATGCTGGAGCTGCACAACCACGTCGCTGATGCGGCCCCTGTGTCGCTGGAGGCGCTCGCCTGGTACCAAGCGCTCATGGCATTACCCATCAGCAAGACATCCGTGCTGGGTGATCCTGTTTGGGACTACAACCTGGATCACCCGAACGCGGCCATGAACGTCAAAGGGGGCAAGCTGCGGATCAACTTTGAATCGTATCCGTCGGTCAATCAGTCCGCGATTCTGGAAGTGAAGGTCGCTCTCTATTATTGGCTGAAGATGCCATCGGCACTGCGTACGTTTGCCTCCCCAAGGAGCATCAAGGCTAACACGGCCCTATCATGCATTAAGGCCGGCCTGAGCTTTCTGGAGACGATGTCGGGGCAGGCGCGGCAGCTCCTGACGGATGAGTTTTTTGAGGTTGGATACCATGGCCTGACGTACTTCGACGCCGGCATGTACCGCGAGGCTGCCCGCATCCATCCGCTTGCTTTCGGCCCTGATCTCAAGAAGTTTTTCACGCTGATGAGGTCGCCATTTCTACAGGAACAGGTCTTCGACAAGCCACTACCGTACGTTGAGCTTGAGGCGCTGACCTGGGCCAGAGTTGCCAAGCACGTCGATGAGTCCGAGAGGACGTTCAGGATCCTTCCAAACGATATCTTCGAGAAAGCCTCTCGGGAGGCTTCTTTCGCAGTCGTTGACTTCCTAAGCACACTCGGAGAGCCCGTGGACGACCTGGTGGCCTTGACCCGTCAGAATGCTAGCGGTTACTCGCCGGCCCGTGCTCAAGAGTTGTCGGGTTTCGATTTTGAGTTGTACGTCGCGCTGAGGCTGCGGAAAAAAGGCTATGACTCTGATGCGATGACGGCTGCACTGTCCGCTGGCTTTGGTTACGTTCCAGCCATTTTCAAATCCAGCTCTGGCGGACATGAGTTCAAGGCGACCGAAACGTTGCTCAAACTCTCAGATTCGAATCTGGACAATGATTTCCGTCTGTACATCAATTTTGTCTCTTACAGCGCCTGCTACCTCGTCGCGCAGTACACCGGCATGCGACCTTCGGAGCTCGCTGAGATCCTGGTTGAGTCGTGCCTGGAGCAAGAAAACGATTACTGGCTGCTGATTAGCAATGTAATCAAACACCGCCAGGGCTTGGCGAAGCTGTTCGACGACAAGTGGATCGCCATTCCCATAGTGCGTGATGCTATTCGTGCAGCTTGTCTCATCGCCAAGGTAAAGCAGAATCCCTACCTGTTCTCCAACGTCGATACCGTCGCTCAGGGAGCCAAACCGAAGTCGATGACCTCGAATGGAATCGCCCATCAGTTCAGCGCTTTCTTCGAGGAGATCCTGACGGACGAGGAGTTCGAGACTCTTGAGTTTTCACCCTACACATTGCGCCATACCTTGGCCTATCAAATGGCAAGGGCTGAGCTTGGCCTTCCCTTCATCTCACACCAGTTGAAGCACTTTGGTGATCTTGTCGGCGGGGCTGGTCAGAACAAAGCGTTCAGCGCGGTGACTCTTGGGTATGGAGCGATCGCTGAGATCCTGTCCAAGGGCGGACGCTCTTCGGGCAGAACGCCGACTCAAATAGCAGAGGAGGAGTACATCCTCAGCTACTGCGATCCGGATGGAAACTACGCCGGGCCCAACGCTGAGAAGCACAAGGCGAAGATGCAAAAGGTGTTCAACGGGTACATGGCGGCTGGCTATACCAAGGAGCAGATCATCACCCAGATGGCCAAGAGGCGCATGGCGATCATCAACGTCGGAAAAGCCTTTTGCTATGGCGGTCAGCGAGAAGATTTTGATGAGTCTCTACCGTGCATTGGGGGGCTGCGTTGCAATCCTAATCGCTGCCCGAATGCCGTGGTTACCAAGGTACACGCTCCTAAGTGGCGGGAAATCTACGTGCAGAACAGCTTGGCACTGAACTCTCCAAACTCCGCAGGCGTAGAGGAAGAATTGAAGGCAGCCATGGAGGAAGCCCGAGGCGTGCTTGAACACTTGGGCGAGGAAATCGAGGTATGAATGGCCAAGCGTTTGATGTCAAAAACAAGCTCGACTACGACAAGAACACCGAGCTGCTGGCTCAAGGGATCATGCAAATCGCTGCTGATCCGAAGCTGCGGCCAACGATTGCTGAGCTCAGCCGGATCACAGGCATTCACCGCAATACTATCCGTCAGCGCGATTTCCCATCGGAGCGGCTTGAGGCGATCAAAGAGAATCGCCGCATTGCGGTGATTGCCCAACGGGTCAAGGCGGAGAAGAAACAAGATCCCAAGACGGTTCTGATGCAGCGCCTTGAAAAGAGTCGGTTGGAAGTGCTTTATTGGTTCAATAGGCATCAGGAATCTGAGAGCACCTGTGCCACGCTCGACAAACGGTTAAACACCCTCCGTGAGTCCAGGGACTACTACGTCCAGGTCGCGGCTCAGCGGCGCCAGAAGATCAATGAGCAAGAGACTGAAATTTTGAAACTGCGTGACGCGCTGGACGTGATCAGCGCGAACCTTGAGGATCCGAAATGAAGATGTACCACGATTTGCTGGCCGACGTGCTGGAGAACGGCGTCGAGAAAGGCGATCGCACAGGCACCGGCACGCTCAGTGTTTTTGGCCGCCAGTTCCGCCACAACCTAGAGGATGGCTTCCCGCTCCTGACCACCAAGAAGCTGCATTTCAAGAGCATCATCAATGAGATGATCTGGTTCCTGAACGGTGATACCAATACCAAATGGCTGAAAGAGCATGGGGTCAGTATCTGGGATGAGTGGGCGACTGAGGACGGTGATCTCGGCCCGATCTATGGCAAGCAGTGGACGGCCTGGCCTACCCAGGATGGTAAGACGATCAACCAGATCGACTATGTTGTTCACACGCTCAAGACCAACCCGAACAGCCGTCGCATCCTCTTCCACGGATGGAATGTTGAGTACCTTCCCGATGAGTCGGTAAGTCCACAAGAAAATGCGCGAAGCGGGAAGATGGCATTACCGCCTTGCCATTTACTTTATCAGTTCTATGTGGCTAATAAAAAGCTGTCAGCGCACTTATATATAAGGTCGTCAGACCTGCTACTTGGAAATCCATACAATCTAGCAGGGGTGAGTTTTCTGACTCATATGCTGGCCCAGCAGTGTGATCTGGGTGTCGGTGAGGTTGTAGTAACGATGGGTGATGCACATATTTACTTAAATCATATTGAGCAAGTAAAGCTTCAGCTGACTCGCGAGCCTCGTCCATTGCCTAAGTTAAAATTCAAGCGTAAACCAGATAGCATCTACGACTACAAGTTTGAGGATTTCGAGATTGTCGGGTATGACCCACACCCTCACATTCCTGCACCCGTATCTATCTAAGTGAAGCAATGCCTGGCCAGCCAAAATTCGGTTGGCCAGGTGGCGGATCAGCTCGACCCGCAGGCTACAGGGTGGGATGCAGCTATTGTCGCTGCCATCACTGAAGAGCTGGGTCAGGCTAAGTACCTGATTGATGAAAAAGTGGCTCGACGAAATAAGGCCGACGATCCATAGAACCTCTCATCTGGGTTTCATTATGAGGCTTCAAGGTGTCTAGGAAACTAGGGGCGGTTCGAAGCCTCCAAGGCACTTTACTTTTTCAGTCTCTCGGGCCGGTCTGCTATTTCAGAGGCCGGCTTTTTTGCGGGATCTGCCCTCGATGCGAGGGCAAGCGAATTACAAGAAGCGCTAATGATCAGGTGACAGAGCGCTAATGGCCAAAAGGTATGAAGCAAGTTGCTACTTTAGGAGTTTCCCACTAGCAAGGAATTTTTGGAGTATCCATAATATTTCAAGAAGTCTTCGTCAAGCTCATTGATTAGTTCGTCATGATAGCGTGCGATCCATTCGTACTTCTGCAGAACTCTTTTTTGTCCCGCATGCTTGGTTAAATTTCGCTTGATAAGTGAGCGGTGTCTTTCCAGGAATAAAATATACCCGGCCTCTGGATCGTCTAGCTCGCTTCGGATTGCTCGAATGTAATCGATAAAATAAAGCCCATCATCATCCTTCTTGATTAGCTTGTTTATGTACTTTAATTCTTCTTTTAAAGTGTGGTTCTTAGATTGCATTAATTTATCAGATTTTAATGCTGTCATCCATTTAGGGCTGATGACAATTCTAGGGTATATGGCCTTTTCTGACTCCAGCTCGTAGGCGTCAACCATTGCTGGCCCAAAAACACGTTGTTCTTCATGAAAGATATTGCCAAAAGCAACACCGCCCCGCACAACTACGTCACTATCGATCAGCTCGCTTTGCGCGTGCACCAATGCAAGTAGTTCATGGAACAGCAAACCTATCTGATAAGACAAGTTTGCTTCTGAATCAGCGAAGTTGGTGCGTACCACGCAGTCAGAGAATGTTGTGATGACAGGGTGGTAAGGATCCTCGTCAGCATCAGGCGCAGCGTATTCACTCATTTTCTTTAGGATTGATTCTATGGAATCGGCGCTTTCATTTTCGACCAAGCTGCGAAACCCTAAAACATCTAGGAATGTTACTATAGCGTTTCGATACATTGTTTTTCTCTGATGAGTTACATCGTGATAAGACAGGGTTAAAGCTTTGTTGGCGGGAGGTCAGTCCTTCCAACAACAAAGGCCAGCCGCAGAGCTAGCATAGTCGATAGGCAGGATGTCAGCTCAACGCAAGCGCGCATCCTGGAGCAATTGTTCAGGGCTGTTGATGGGCATTGTCTAGCTATTCACTACCGCACATGCTAAGGCCCGGTGGCAAGGTGTGCCTTCAATGCTTCTGCGAGCTCCTCCAGCGCGCTATCGAGACGGCGATCTTCTCGGACATCGCTCGTCTTTGCCTTGTAGGTCTCGCAATGCCTGAGCAAGGCTTCCGCGTCATTTGTGTTCAAGTCGAATGTGATCATGGCGGGTGCATTAATGTATGAGTTAGCGGGATGCCGCGTTCGATGCGCTACCAATGCGATAGCGTGCCTGTCAGGCCGCTGCAGCCATATTGCCGGGAATGGAGGAACTCATGCTTCATGATGACCACTGTGAGCTCGCCCAAGTGGGTACATATATAGGCACAGTCGTGCATTAAAAACTTGGCATTGCCTCAGGAATCGGACAACGTGATCTGATATCGCTTTCATATCAATTACAGGAGGTAGAGGATCGTTATGCAAGGTGCCGAAGAGTCGACTCGCCCTGATTCGCCTGAGCTGAGCCCGCTTAATGCGGATCGCCCTGTCGCTGCGCCTGACGATGATGCCTTTGGATATTATCCATTCGCCAAGTCGCTTGCCGAGGCAATCCGCAAGACGCCTAGCCCGGCAGGCGTCGTCATGGCCCTCAACGGCCCTTGGGGAAGCGGGAAATCAAGCCTGTTGAACCTGATTAAGTATGATCTGCGCCAATGTGCTGAGGCTCAGCCTGTCATCATCGAGTTCAACCCCTGGTGGTTCAACGGCAGAGATCAACTGGCGGGCCAGCTGCTTACGCAATTCCACAAGGCCTTGATTGGAGAGTCCGGTGCTCTGCGTGATGCAGGGGACATGCTGGCTGACTATGCAAGCACAATCTCCAAGGCGGTGACCTATTCGACCAGCATTCCGTGGCTGGATACGGTGCTCACGCCGCTGCTCAAACGGCTGGGTCGTAAGCCTGTCGACGTGCCAAAGGTTAAGGTAAAGATCAGCAAGACCTTAGAGAAGTCCGATCGGCGTGTCCTCATCATTATCGACGATATCGACCGCCTGACCCCTCCAGAGATGCTGGAGGTGTTCAAAGTCGTCAAAGCGCTGGGCGATTTTCCAAATGTGTTGTACCTGCTTTCTTTTGATCGTGATGTGGTCGCTGAAGCCATCGGCGGCGCGCTCAGCGCTGGTGGGCTGGCGTATCTGGAAAAGATCGTGCAGGCAGCATTTGAGCTGCCTGCCATTTCGCAATCTCAGCTCAATGCTCATTTCTCACAAGAGCTGAACAAACTGATTTCAGCAGTCCCTACGCCTGATGCTGAACCCAGGTATTTTCAGAACATTTTTTTCGATGGCCTAGAACATTACTTACAGAGACCACGTGACATTGTGCGGGTCATGAACGTGTTGCGTGTGACATTCCCCGCTGTTGCAGGGGAGGTGAACTGGGTCGATTTTGTGGCGTTGGAATTCCTACGAATCTTCGAACCCGTCGCCTACCATCGGGTTCGGAACCACAGCCGAATGTTTACTGGTTCGCCCGGCATGGATGAAAATCTTCAGCAGGTGGCGACGTTCCATACAGCATGGCTTGAACAGATTTCTGAGAGTAGAAGAGCCGGCGTACGTGCGCTCATGTGCCGTATGTTCCCTAGAATAGATGCCGCATTCAACCGCCAGTACTATGGCGGGTATGATGGGTATCGACAGATGAAGCTGAACTGTGCCGATTTCTATCCTGTGTACTTCGGCTTCGGCGTTCCCGAGTCGGTTCTCAGCAGGGCTGAGGCAGACCAGCTCATAGGGCTTGCAGTCAACGCCGACCAATTCTCCGAGGCCTGGGCTGAGCTCAAGAGTACGCGGCGCCAAGATGGCCATTCTAAAGCCCGTGAGTTGCTGGACTTTATTTCCCGCATGGCAGGTGATCTCGGCACCGAGAGAGCGACCAGTCTTTTGATAGCGATCCTGAATGTCTCTGAGAACCTGCTTGTGTCTGATGATGAAGCTGGTGCTTTCTCGATGCCAAATCAATGGCGGGTTTCAGCAACTCTGCGACGACTTCTAGAGGTCATTCCCACCAATGAGAGAGAAGCCGCGCTGCGGTCGGCTGTCATGCAGGCACGTGGCGTCCCTGTCGCATTGCAGTTGCTAAGGCAGCTGCGAGGAGACTTGCCTCACGGGGTTCAAATGGAAGGACTTGAGCCTGCCATCATTGAGAAACTACAGCAGAACGTTGCTGAGCAAGCTACACAGATGAACGTCTCAGACCTGCTGGACTTCGACGGTCAGCAGCTATTGATCTACCCACTCATTGACATCGTGGGAGAGCTGCGCGTGCGTGAGCTTTATCAGCCCATATTAGGTGACCCGACCATGCTTCTACGGTTTTTGGAAGCATCGGTGTCAATTGGCTCTGCGCACGTTGACGGTGATAGGGTATCGAGGAGGATGTTGAATGTTTCCTCCAGTGCTTTAGACCCCATCGTCGAGCGCGAGCGTGCAGTCGTTTTGGTCGAGGCTTTACGGCAAGACCCTAATATCTCTCGTCAGCAGATGGAGATTATCGATGCCTATTTCCGGCAGGATTTTTGGGATGGTGACGACTCTTCTGCGGATTGACTTGATACCTGGCCATTGATTCCGGCATCCCGAAGGCTTGGCTAAATTCTCCAGCCAAAGGGATGTCGCGTTTTACGCACTGCAAGTGCTAGGGTGTGCCTATCAAAGCGCTGTAGCCATACTGTCAGTGGCGGAGAAAACTCATGCTTCATGACGACCACTGTGAGCCCGCCCAAGTGGGTACTGACAAGGCTGTTCAACACCAGAGTCAAGAGTGGTTCAAAGAAAATCGGAAGGCCATCGACCAGTACAACAGGCGCGTTGACGAGCATGGAGTCTTCAGCGACGACCTGAGAACCTTTTGACGCTTTACTGGGCGCAGGGGGCCAGGTAGATCAAATGCAAAGGCGTTTCTCGCCATTGCTCGGGTTAAGCAGCGGATACAGCAATCGCGCTCGTGGGTTGCCTACCCCTAGAGCCCCAAATCGATCCGAAATCTAAGGTCTGACAGGCGCTGAGTCAGATAATCCTCTGGCACTCGGCTGAGGATTTCACCCGCAATCGCGAACCTAATATCGTTCAAGGCTCGCAAATGTTCACGATGAAACGATCGAAAGTCGTGCAAAAGTGGGCGTCTTCCTTGCTGGAGGTCTTCCAGTAACTGGCCGGTGACTTCCGCCATACCCTCAGCGCTCGCGAGCCGAGGAATGTCGCATTCGCGCATGCCACTGTGAATATGCTCGATGCTTTTGAACACGAAGCCCTGCAGCACAGGTACGGTAAATAGATTCAGCGCACAGGCCCAAATGAGCCGTTCTTCCTTGCGATTCATTCGCCCATCTATGTTCTGAAGCGCCTAGTCTGGTGACCTGTTCCAATGCCGGCCAACAGTCGATGTCGAGATGCCAAGCGTTCTCGAAACCTCTGCTTGGCTAAGGCCCTGACCTTTCAGTTCCAAGATTGCACGGGTCGTTTCAAAGCCTCTGGCCGTGAGCGGATGGACAGGATCTGGCACCAGTGTCGACACCTGAGCATCCAGGAAATCATGCTGACCGAGTTCCTCGCCGGCCAACCTCAGGGCTTCGCGAGGGGGCAAGCCTGCCTTGATGGCATACACAAGCGTGAGCAACGTAAGGGGTTGTATTTCCAATGCTTGGGCCAGTACGTCGATGGATTCCAGCGTGGCAGCACTCTGAGCTCTTTCCAATCGGCTGATCTGAGACGCATCCAGCTCCACCGCAAGCTTGCGTTGAGTGACCCCTTTGCGCGCCCGGAGCAGCAGCAGGGCATCAGCAAGGGCCTGACGGAGCAGCATATGTCGTTCCCGCAAATCCAACTGTATGCCGCGTTTGAGTTATCCCGCACAAATGTATATATTCACCTTGACGGGATGATCCTGCCTGGTGTGCAGCGCATCGCGCTTCGCCAGAGGCGCAGTGAGCAATTTATGCCTAAATCGCGATTAGAAACAGGCGCTGATCCGCATGAGAATTTTGATTTACTCCGACTTCCACCTGGAGTTTGGGGCAGGCTTTGAACCCCCGGATGTAGGGGCCGACCTAGTGGTCTTGGCTGGAGATGTCGGCAAGGGCGTGAAGGCGGTTGAATGGGCCAACGACGCCTTTACATGCCAAGTCGTGCAGGTCGCGGGGAATCATGAGTTCTACTCAGGTCACATCGATCGAACGTGGCAAAAAATGAAAGCTGCTGCAGCTCCGCACGTGTGCCTGTTGGACAACGAATCGTTTATCTGGAAAGGCCTTCGTGTGCTCGGTTGCACTGCATGGACTGACTTTTCTGTCACGGGCGATGCCGTAGCCGCTAGCTGCCAAGCGCTGGAGCAGATGAACGACTACAGATGTATTCGCATCGATGACAACTATCGAAAACTGCGTCCGGCAGACGTGATCAAGCGAAATCGAGGTGCCTTTACTTGGCTGGCAAATGAACTGGGGAAGCCGTTTGACGGCCAGACCCTGGTGGTCACACATCATGCGCCTATACCTGAGGTGATTAGTGATGAGCACGTGGGTCACCTCAATGCCGCGTATGCCAACAACTGGGTTCAACTGCTGGCTCAGACGGACGTTTGGGTTTTTGGCCATACCCACCGCGCCGTCGATACGTACCTTGATGGATGCCGACTGATCTCCAATCCGAGAGGTTACCCAGGTGAGGACACGGGCTTCAGCCCTACCTTCGCGATTGATCTTTGAGTTTTGCCAGGAATTGATGTGGTGGATAAAGAAAAACTACCCGCTGATGTTGAGAAGGCCGCCCGCATCGACTGGGGAGTCCCCGTTGACGGCTATCTAACAAATGCTGCGAGGGTTGGCAGTCGCTTCACCGCGACGCTTTTCTTGGATTGTGCTCGCTCTATCAGCAATGGGGAGACTGTGGTGACTCCGCCTGTACGTAAGCTCACATCACGCGGAAATTTCAGCCTGGTGCAGAGCACGTCTGGTCGAGATCACTACGTCATCGTTTCCGAGTACGAGACCATGCGCCCTCGATCAGTCTGAGGGTGCCTGCTGTGTATCGATGACCTTTGTCAGGCGTGGAGCCGGTTGGAAGCTTGGTCAGTACCCAAATTCAAATAGAAGAGTCGCAGGGGGAAGAGTAGTGCTGGACGTGATGAACGCACTAAAGGCCTCGTTATTGCCTTCATTTCACCACCAAGTGACGGCAGTGATGAGCCAAGTCTACCTGTGGAACGGACATCTATGCGGTGAGATTCACGGTGACAGGGAAAAGCGCTTTCGCGATGGCACTCGTATTATGAGTTCAAAGGTCATTTTCGGATTTGAGATCTCCGGCCATCGACTTTTTCTCACCCAGTCCCGCAGCCTCTATCTGGTGGCTAGCTGGCGAAGGTTTGACGAAGCCATGGACGGCCTGGATTTTTCAGAGGGCATTAGCCCGATTGACCTCATGTTTTTGGCTGATCCGGAGCGCCAGCCTGACTTTGCGAATGAGGTCGAGCTTGCAAATGAAGATGAGGTCAAGCTGATAAAGGCCGGACTCCCAAACCTTCGCGGGAGGAGGATAATCCCGACCTCGGACGAAACGGATGACCCACTAGAGAGCAAGCGCAACGCGAAGATCTTTAAGCTTGCGCATGATCTGATGGATCTTGAGAAACTGAAGACTACGCTCGAATCTGCGCGACATGAATTCATGGTGTTGGAGAACACTCAGGTTCTAATCGAGTACACAACGCGTCGAGTGGATCCGTTCATCCTTCGGCTTTTGCCTCTGGGATACCTACCTGAGTGGCAGTGCGTCCTCGTGCTGGATGGGCAGTTCAACGTTTCTACAAAAGCGACAAACCACGCTGCTATCTGCCTGCTAGTAGCGCTACCAGCTTGCGCGCTTGATGATGAGCTTCGCGATCTCAAATTCCGGGTTGACCTAGGTGTTTAAAGGCGACTCGGCTCCCGAATTTTGACTGTCAGGCACCCGTTACACTCAAAGGGGAGAGATAATGCAGACCTCGGTGATTTTTGACGTCTTTGGGACGCTCATTCGCATTGAGCACAGGCGTGATCCTTACCTGCGCCTGCTGAGGTACGGGCGTACTCAAGGGGGCTCTCCGAGCCGCGAACAACTTGAGAAACTCATGACGTGCGAGCTCGATTGGGGAGAAGCTGCTGATGTCTTGGGCATACGCGCAGGCTACGTAAAGCTCCACGGCTTTGCTCGACTGCTCCAGGAAGAGCTGGCTAGCATGACTCTCTACCCCGATGTCCAACAAGCCATAGCGCTCCTGCAAGGCGCAGGCATCAAAATCGCTTTGTGCTCAAACTTGGCTTCGGGCTATGGCCCGGCTGTTCGTGCGCTGCTGCCAGGTATGGATGCGTACGCCTTCAGCTACGAGGTGGGTGCGCTGAAGCCGAACCCAATCATTTACCAGTCGGTGTGTCGCGACCTAGGCGTTCAACCGGGCCAACAGTTATCGGGGAATCGGGTTGTCATGATTGGAGACTCGATTCGGTGTGACCGGGATGGCGCTAGGGCTGCTGGGATTGCTGGGTTCCACCTGAGCCGGTCTGGCAGAGGTGATTTTTCTGATCTGATCGAGTTTGCTGATGCTGTATTAGAAGGCTAGCAACAAGTTCGCATACCCTGCGGGAATGGCGGTCGAGGTTGAGATAAGGTTTCCCTCAGGAATAGCTGACCACTCAGCGGCAGTAGCTCGTAATGCCTACCTAATGCCAGCGCCGCTGCCTACAACACCCAAAGCCGGGATTAGAGATTCTACGCAGCCCTCTTGTTCCACGGACGTTGCTTGGCAGCGAACATATCCCTGAGGTGCTGAGAAAGGTAGTTATCCGTATCTAGGACTGTCCTGATAATGAATGGCTTATATTCATCCCGCAGCTTTCCAATGGTGACATACCCTGCGTCGCTGCCACGATGCGCTATATCCCCACGCGCAGTCACGAAGTCCTTTATAGACTGCTCTCCGTGGTGCCAGCAGGAGCTGATTTTGGGGATGCCCAAAAATTTTTTGAAAATTGGATCTATGATGCCTGGCTTGGGCGTATTAACTGCATCAATTTTGATCTGCGCAGCTTCTTGGTAGACTGCCTTCCAACCATCTCCGGCCATAGCCAGAGCTTTCAGCTCATGCTGACTATCCTTCACGAAGGCTGCGATGGTTTTCTGCACATCTTTTGGTAGGTCGTCAGGCGCTGCTGCCTTTTCGCAGGCGAATTTGACCGCCTCGGCCAGCACTTCCTCTAGATAGAGCTCCCATGCGGAACAAAGCAGCAAGACTCCTCCCCGAGTAAGGTGACCCAACCCCTTTTTGCCTGGTGCTCCGCCTGACAAAGCAGCATGACTCTCAATGATGCGGGTCACATCCTTCATCATTGTCGTTTCGAATTTACTCAACGCCTTCGATGGCATTCCCCATACTCCGTTTTTATGCAAGCTATTCGAGAAAGTTGAGATCAACCAGCTTTCAATACTCGTGTCATTTTGACCTTGGTGACGGGCAGCGGCAGTCGCATTCAGGTGTGTCTTCTTCTGCCAGGAAGCTACCTCTGGCAGTCGGCACCAACCAGGCGCCACGCACGCCATTGATGATTCCCGCAAAGCCCGGCAGTGAGCGTAGTATCTACTGTCCACACAGCAGGAGGTAGATCATGTTCAGCCCGCAGGCTTCAGCTTGGGAAGCTTCCATCGTCGCGGCCATTACTGAAGAGCTCGATCAACTCAAATACCTGATCGAGGACAAGAGCGGCGCGACGGAGAAAAATGACATCCAAGCGCAGGTCAGCCGTTTGGGTGGCCTGACGGATCTCGCGCACAACGACGCAATCCCTTTCTCTGCGCCGACCAGGCTTCAGCTCCATGAGTTGAACGAGATGGCGATGGGGATGGTTCGGAAAACGGTCGACTTCAGCCCGCCAACTGAGGAGTTTGTACAGAGCGTTGAGCGCGAGGCGGCACAGGGGCTTTTCGATGCGATTGCATTCAACAGCCCCTACCTAGCTCAAGGTGAGACAAGCAAATACGCGATTGCCCTGTCGACGAACGCTTTCGACCTGATGCGCACGCACATCGGCGACCACCCTGACTTCGAGATGATGGAGCGACTGGTGTTGGTACAGGATTACCGGGTGATGAAGCTGGCAGGGGACAACCGCTAGAGAGCGCCCCCGCTCATGGGCGCGTCCAGCGCAATCGTGCGATCGCTTTGAATTGAGCGATCCCGACCGATCCTCTCTCGTTTCTTGCTTTCGAGCCTGGCCTTGTGAGTAATGTCTCTACAGCAGGTCGTTCTGCCTCATAGATCGCGAATGCATTGAGGTCGGAATCCAGAAGAATCAACTGAACAACATCGAACGGCTGCCTGAGGTCGATGGCGCCTACCCGGCCAGTGATCTTCTTCGGATTGTCTATCACGCGCCCTTTGATCTGCACGTGCACAGTCACTCCGTCCCTCATTTCTGTCGCGTCGTAGCCGGCTGTACGGGCTGCGTGTAGATCCATCCCCAGGATCGCAGCAGCTTCACACTCGGCGATCTCACCAGTGATGCCTAGCGGCTTTCCAGTCAGTTGCCGGTATCGGACAGCCAGTCGTTTGGCCTGCTCCACCAATTCAGATAGCTGAGCGCGCTCATCATCGAACGGCAACGTTGTGCAGGAGCTGGTCATCGTGAACTGCTCCATGTTCTGTGACTACGTGTTTGGGTTCCTTGGTGGTCTGCACAGGGAGAATGCAGGAACAGGCGGAGGTGGCCGCAGCGCGGCAAGACAGTGCTCTTCCAGCCGAATACTGCAGCTTTTTTCGGACAATGTCAGACAAAACGACCGTTCGTCGGGTGTTAGCTCTTTTTGGGGCTTTTTTTCACCTTGCCCCCTTAAAAAATTTTAAACGCGACGGAGTATATATATTTGAAGGCAAAGCAAAAGCAGCGTAGGTCTGAACACCTCTGCACGTTCAGGCACTCTACGGTTTTGCTTTGGCTTCTGGGCGTTTTGCTGTTGAGGGGTTTAGGGTCACCGAGCGAGATGAGGGTGATGCCTAGGGCCTGGGGGCAGAGGGAAATCGCTTTTCTTCGCAGCCTGCGGCTGCGCCTTTGGCTTTGATTACAAAGAAATGGGGAATTAGTGGTTTTTTTTGATGAAACCACTATATGTTGTGTTTTTTTTTGTGCTCCGTCGGGTTTGGACGCGCTGTAAGTGCGAGATGACGTCAAAGCCAATGTTGGCCACGATTGTTCAAACTTCGCCTTGAATTTGTGGCGAATTGCCTTCATTCAGGTACAGACCCCCTAGACGAAAGAAGACCCACTGATGGCTACCGACAAACGAGTGATACCTGGCTGTTTCGACGAGATGATGGAGGTCGACACGTATAAAGCTGAACACCGGCTAGGTGGTCAACCGAGCGTTGGGCGTGGCTACCCGCTCAATCCTGTTCTACGCGAAGACTTCATTAACACGCCAAACAATCACCGCGAGCCGTTGGAGGTGGAAGACTGGTGGGGGCTGCCTTACATCCAATCCACTACATGGGAGCAAGCGGAGGGGCAGCGCCGGCGTGTTCAAATGGAACATCGAGCCTTCGGTGGCGGTGTCATCGGCGAACTCAGCCACGAAGAGGTGGAGGCTCAGATTGATGCTCATCGGGTGAGTTTTTTTGAGCAGAATCCGGGAGGGACTAAATACACTGTGCATTGCTTAGATGGCGGGGCCTGGGATCGCCCAACCCTTTGGGGCGTCTTTCCCACACTGGACGAGGCGATTGATTGCTGTGACCTAGGGCCGGCCTGGCGCAGAGCAAAGTTGAAAGCGCCCGTTTGAGCCTAGGCGCCGGGCTCTTAGTCAACGGAGCGCCGTAAGCTGTCGTCTGCAGAGCCAGGATTCCGGCATTTCTGCTAGTCATCGTTCATTCCTTCGACGCTCTGTCAGCTCTTCCGCTTGCAATGCCTGCATCCGAACAGCGAGGCAATCTGCGAACCGATGTAGCGAAGCGTTTCAACGCGTCAGCGGTACGCCACTGGCCTTCACGGAAAGAGCTTGTAGGGACTGTCCGGGTAGCGCTGCGCTGGATTGAGTTCGCGAGTATCCAGACCGTAGGTACGGAGCAACCATCGAGAGGTGCCGCCTGCCTCACCACCGACAACACCGCGCCCATGAAGCCCCAGCCGGTTGTTAACAATCAAGATGTCGCCAGGGGCGATGACTACGGCTGTTGAGCATGCCAGGCAAGCCTGCTCGAATCGCTTCGCCGCAGAAGTGGCAGCCGCTGAGTCATAGTCTGAATCGCTCGCGCTGTGGCTGTAACGAATCCAGTAGCCATCTCCTGCTTCGAACAGAAGCTGAATGCCTTCCATGGGGCGTGCAAGGGGACTTCTGTTGCCAAAAATCAGCTTCAGCCCAGAGGTGAACGTCTTTTGCGGACGAATCACGTATTGGGGCTTAACCAGTTCCTCTATGTCATCCTGAGACAACTGCCTCAGCACATCGCTTAGCGGCATAACGGTCGTTGCGGTTTGATCGGGATTGCGCAGACCGCTCAGGCAGACAAAATCGGGCGATGGAGCGATACGATCGTCCAGCTCATGTACCTGCCCACGTACGGGGAAGTAAACCGCGTCGGTATGACCACGCATGCTGCCTTTGGACTTTTCGGCCATCTCGCCTTCGCCTGGGAACGGTACGAGATTGACGAACAGATGCCCGTCATTTTCCGACCCGTAGGAAATCGTGTCGGAGTTGAGCGCTGCTAGGCAGGCAATAGCACAGGCTCGCGCGGCGACAGTGCTCTCGGCGTCAGGGACGGGTATGAAGGTGGTAGGGGTTTCTGGCAAGTCGCCGACCTCAAACGCTGATCGCAGGTGAATCAGGGGCATCGTCCAGGCACGTTGCTGAATGTCGTACAGACTTACACCGGCTTGAGCGAGCAATGCTTCGATCGCGGGGCGCAGGGTATCCCCCAAGGCGTCAGGGTGGTCAAGCGCTGAAAGGCATACGTCCAAGGTGGTTCCGCGCATCCATTCACTTACAGCCCTGTGAATGGCTCCTGAAAAATGAGCGTCGATCAATTGTGTCCCTACGTGCTACGGTGATATAAAGATGATATACGGCGCAGTATAGCGCACCATCGATTCAGCAACGAAAGCCGGATTCTAACATGAAGTGTAATGGCAATTTGACCTCCTCACCTTTGAGAGAATGGGCGGATTACCTTACGTGGGTGTCTAAAACAGGTGATTTTCAACTGGTAGCAGGTGAGCACCAATGCATCGTACCGCTGCCAGATGGTGAGCATCTGAGGGTGCATGCATCGACTCCTGACCTTCTCGCCAAGAAGGTCATGGCGGAGCTCACTTCCAATTTCGTCGCTGCGCCTCATATACCAGATTTAGAAAAATCTTTGTGTTTCGTGCCTGCCCAGGATGAGTCGCCCAAGGAGGTGTCTATGCCTAGTCATTACGAACCTGCTGTTCCGCGTGCCAGTGTAACTCCACGATCGGTACCGGCTAGCGGTACGAAAGACGTGCTGCAATCTATCGGTGTCTATGTGCCTGAGTCCATGCACGTAGCGCTGAAGGACGTAGCGGCGCGCCAAGGCAAGAAGTTTTCCGTGCTCGTGCGTGAAATGGTTGAAGACAGTTACGAGAAATTTGAAAGCGCCATTGAAGTCCAGAATCCAAGGAAGCTGCTCGACAGCTACGAGCGCAAGGTCGCCAGTTATTCCGGGAAGTCCTCTCAGTGGATGGCGCGTGTCGATCGCCCCTTCAGCCTAGAGCTTAAATTGACTGCGAAGGAATACGGTCGGTCAGCGTCTCAAATCGTAGGCGGGCTCTTGGCCGAAGCGCTGTCGCATCGCCCTGAAGCCGTGGAGGCACCTGCTGTTTCGCAGCAGGATATCCAGCAGGCTCAAGCCGCCATGCGCGCGATCGCGGGGCCAAAGGTAACCGCACTGGCTGACTTCATTGGGCTGTCAGGTAAGCGTCTCTTGGTCAATGAACTGCTCGCGGGTGTGGTGCGTGCTCCAAGCGTGCTGCTTGGCAAGATGGCCGACTTCCTCAGCCTGTCGCGAGACGTCGTTGCACAAGCCGTTAGATGTAATTTTCAGCAATTGCCGACACCGTCTTTCAGCGCCCCCAATGGCCAGCCGCGAGTGCTCACCGAGCCGGTGTCGTGGAGCGAGGCTGTGAGGGCGCTGAATTTGCCCGCTGACGAGGAAGCCATGCTTCTGGCATTAGAGGACTGATATGAATCCTTTCGACCGAGCGCGAATTCAAGCCAACAACACTCGGTCGACGTTGGTGGCCGCAAGTGGTCTGCTGCATCCGACCAGTGAAGAGTTACTGGCCGGCGTCGAAGAGGCGCTGGGTTTAATGGTTGAACCGGTATCACCCGGTTACTACGCTCTTGGCGGCGGCGATGCTTATATCCAGCGTGGCTACAGCACCATTCTGATCCGCAACGATGTCTCAGCCCAGGATCGGGCGTACCTTCTGGCTCATGAGCTTGGGCATTGGTATCTGGATCCGTCCTTGGCACCACCGGGCTCCACGCCGACACCTGCAAGAGTAAGTGACCTGGCAGGTTCGGCGGGTCAAGGGACGGCAGTTCTTGAGGGATATGGAGCGTGGGAACGCCAGGAGCTCCAAGCCAACGTATTCGCGCGTGAGTTGCTACTGCCTCGTTCGTTCGCCAGAGCCCTTTGGCACAATGGCTGGCGATCGCGCGCCATAGCAAACCACTTCTGCCTCCCCCTGGAACTCGTTCGCCAGCAGTTGGCAGATGCATTGCTGCTGCCCGATGTCCCTGCACTTCCCTTGGCTCCGGCGCATCCTCCCAGTGATGCGCAACGTCTTGCCGCCCAAGCGCCTGAGCGGTATGTCAATGTCGTAGCGGGGCCTGGCACAGGGAAGACGACAACCCTCGTGCACAGGGTCGCTCACCTGATCGGCAGTGGTGTGCCTGCCAGCCGAATCTTGGTCATGACGTTCACCAATCGAGCAGCCCAAGAGCTTGTTGAACGGCTAACTGCTGGGAGCGTGCCGAATGCTGCACAGATCTGGGCGGGGACGTTTCACTCATTCGGGCTTGAAATCCTTCGCAAGCACCATTACCTGTTCAACCTCACGCCTCAGATCAAAATCGCTGATCTCTTGCAGCAGGTTCGGTTGTTGGCCGGCGAGCTGCCCAATCTGCGCCTGAATTACTTCTTCAGGCTCCGTAACCCCTACGATTGGTTGCCTGACGTACTTAAGATCATCCACCGGCTGAAGGAGGAGCTGATCTTCCCAGATCAATACGCGGCGATCGTACAGGCGTTGCCCGCCGTCGAAGAGGATGTCGCTCGCGAGCGCAGTGACATCGTCACCCTCTATCGGGCGTATGAGGCTGTGTTACGTCGAGACGGCTGGGTAGACCAGCCGGATCTGTTGGTGCGTCCGACGCTCATGGCACGTGATGATCGGCCCTCTTTGGCACCCTATCTGGAGCAATTCGACCACGTGTTGGTGGATGAGTACCAGGACGTCAACCACGTCATGGTCGAGTTCGTGAAGCGGATTGGCCCCTCCCAGCGCAACCTTTGGGTGGTCGGCGACATTCGCCAGGCTATTCACCATTGGCGGGGCGCGTCGATCCAGAGCCTGCTCAAATTCGATGAGGCTTACTCCACTCGACGTGATGGAGCATCCCTGCAGCGCTACACGCTGGACATCAACCGGCGCTCGTCTCCCGAGATCTTGCGCCTTGTCCAGAAGGCAGGCACGACTCACGTCCTTCAGCCCATCCAGCCGTTGGATCAGGTTTTTCCTTCTCAGGCAGCGAACGGGCTTCTGCCAACTTTAGTGCCTACCTCGTCGAAACCCGAACAGCACCGCATGGTCGCGGCCCAGGTCGAACAGGCCCGAAGCGCCGGGTACCGATATGGCAGCCAAGGCGTTATCAGCGCCACGAACGTCCAGGTTGATGAGTTGGCGCAGGCGCTTGAGCAAGCGGGGATTCCCGTTCTGCATGTCGGCGATTTGAGCCAGCGTGTGGAGGTCAAGGAGTTCATGTGCCTGATGCAGCTCTTGGCTCGACGAAGCCCCAGTGCGCTGCTGGGACTTCAAGGACAACCTGATTTCACCCTGCCTATCGCCGATATCAACCTGCTGATGGAGCTTTCCAAGCAAGGGTTTGAGCATCAGCGTGGCCGATGGCTGCGAACCTCTGTCCCAATCCCAGGGCTTTCTCCTAGAGGGCAGCAAGTCGTCGGGGCACTGCGCAGTCTCCTGCAAGGTAACTCCCGTAGCTCGCGTCCATGGGCGTTCGTCTGCGATCTTCTGTTCGAGCAAGGCTATGGCATGGGCTCGCTTTCTGATCATTCTGTGGCGGCCCAGATTCGGCGCCTTGCCGTCTGGCAGTTTCTCTATGGCGTGCGTAATACCGATGGCGTCGGCAGCCAGGCCACCTTGTCGAAATACCTGATTCGGGAAGACTTCAAGCGCTACATTGGACAGCGTTCCGCAGAGCGCGTGTTGCCACCAGAGGCTGCAGCTATCGATGCGGTCAGGGTCATGACGGTTCATGGCAGCAAAGGACTTGAGTTCGATGTCGTGCACCTAGCCAACGTTGAGCTATCGCGCTATGGCGCGGAGCCCCCGGCTTGGTCATACGAGCGCCAAGGGCTTTTGCTTCCCCCGGAGGCTCTCAATAGCACGCCGCAAATGCGGTCTGAAGGCGAAGCGATCGAGCGCAACAACCTGCTGTATGTCGGCCTATCCCGCGCGAAGAGTCGGCTCCAGGTGTATTGCGGGGTGGATGACTCAACCGTGCCTCTTCCGCTGCGTGATCCGGCTGTTATTGCGCAATATGCTGGGGCGCGTGTGCCAGCGATCTCGGTACCGGCACCGCGTCACCGACCTCTGGTTACGCCTGCCAGCATTAGCTATGCCGCCCTGGATGGCTTCATGACCTGTCCGCTCCAGTACTACTACGGCCATGAGCTCAACTTCCCGGCTGAGCAGGAGATGGATGTCTCCATTCGTGCCAGGAAATCCGTGCTCGTAGGACTTGAATACTTCTACCGGGATGGCATGGCGTCCGATCAGGCGTTTTTGCGGGCATGGCAAGAGAAGTCACTGCCTACTTACGAAGAGGACAGAACGCTGTCTGAGGACGCCTGGGACGCATTCGGTCGCGGAACGGCGCTACTGCCAAGCGTGGTGCAGTACGTTCCTGAAAGCACCTCAAGTGTGAACGGCCAGGTCATCACCATGCCGTGGATGTTGCGCGACGCGGAGGGAGGGCTGATCTGGTTGCGCACTGGTATGAGCCTGGATCAGGTTGCTAAAAACGTGCGGCCTATCATGGAGACTTTGGGTGGAAGTGGATGCCAACGTATGGCTTTGCATTCATTGAGCAGTGGTCGCACTGAGTCCTGCATACCGTCGGCCAGAGCTTCCAATACTAGCCTCTACAAAGCGGTGTCGGCGCTCAGGGCCAGCGACCGCACAGCCCGTAAGGGGAAGCACTGTAATCGCTGTGCGTACACGACGATTTGTGCTCAAAGGCCGGCTTGAGGAGCGTTTCAGGTTTTTGGTTTCTTGGTTTCTTGGTTTCTTGGTTTCTTGGTTTCTTGGTTTCTTGGCTTCGCGGGGCGCAGGAGCGGCAGCTATCAGTGCGTTTTTATGCGCCAGGGTAAAAAGTCAGTGAAGTCTTTTTAGGGTGGGGACATGCTGATTGAGCTCGATTTGAACCATAAAGACGCAGAAGCGCTTTTGCGCCACTGCGCGCAGTACCAGCAAGACTCCGGGGATTTTCGGGAGGATGCCAAGCTTCGGGACGGACTTGAGGCACTTGCAGACGCAATCCACGAGTCGATGAGGGCGGGGAAAGCGCAGAGGGTAAAAAATCTTTGCTATGAGGGTGATCGTGCCCGCTGACGACAGGCAGGCACAATCACGAATAGTTGGGAGTTCAGCACGTTTCCACCGTGCGCCTTTCAGTTCCTTGCCGGCTAGTCGACTCTTTCTGAAAGCTTCAGTATGTAATCAAGTGCCTGTTCCTGGGCATCTTCTTCATCTTCAGTGTTGAAAATGTCCTGGACGGTGTCGTATTCCGGCTCGTCCTCGGGTTCATCCATCATTTCATCGTCCTCATAGTCATCGTCCAGGTCATTGAGGGGTGGTTCTGGATGGTGCGACTGGGAGCTTTCAGTTGCTGGGTTAGGTTGGTTGTCTGCGCTCGGATTGCTGGTGGTGGATGCCGTTTCAGGCGTTGAGCTGCTTGCGGTACCGATCATCTGATTTACCAAGGCATCGGTCTTGGCTTTAGCCTCTTCATGCGTCTTGCCGACATTGACTGAGCTGCCCAGGATTGCTTGATTGATATCAGCCCACGCCTGGACTTCACCGGTAGTCATATTGGTGCCATTTTCCTGGAGAGACTTTCGCATCAGGCCTGACGCTACTGCAGAGTCGTATTCCGCCTCGATTTCCAGGTAATCAGAGACGTTTTTAATGAGGTTTGCCGTACCGCTTAACTTAGGGCTTGGGGCTTCAGGGTCAGGAGATTGACCGTCTGGTGTCGTGTCGTCCGCCATTTCGAATCCTCGTTCGAGTGAGGTCTCTGGAAGTGCCTTACCCTACCGTGAGCCAACCGCGACGTCACTACAGCAAAAGGTGCTAGCCATACCCCTCTATATGCCCAAAACAGCGCCTTGAGGGGGGCGGTTGCAGAGGGCGGCGGCTTGTTCTGCCTGAGACTTTTTGGCCGATCCAAGTAGTGTAGTGGGCATAGCCGTCACGAAAGCCTGACAAGCTGGCCCCATAAGCTCGGCAAGCTATTAGCTTCGGTGCCTATAGCTGGTGAAAGCGATCATCCGCTTACCACCTCTGCGTGAACGTTCTTGCCTTGCGAAGCGCAAACGATCAGTCTGCGGTCGGCCAAGATTAAGCTGAGAAACTAGGAAAGCCCTAGCCCTAGCCCAAGCTTTGCGTTACCTCATCGCCCTCACCCTGTGGCGCTCGACGACCGGATGCTTTTTTAGCGTGAGAAGCCCCAACGGTCTGTCTATAATCCGCGCATGTTGAATCCGACCGAAATCCGCCCAATCCTCAAGCAGTGGGTCGCGAAAGCGATGTCCCACGAAGAGAGTGACGTCTTCATTGAGGAGCTGTGCTTCATCGACAAGGCCAGACGTGCCGATCTCGTTCATGCCAATGGGAAGCTAACCGCTTTCGAAATCAAGTCTCATGCTGACACCCTGGTGCGTTGGGAGGGCCAGCAACAGGCCTACATGGCTTGCTTTGACGAAGTCTGGCTATGCTGCCATTCAAAGCACTTGGTCAAGGCTCTTGAGTCATGTCTCCCGCATGTTGGCGTACTTGTCGTCGATGACTATTCCGGCATGGCGATGATTCGAAAGGCGAAGCCCAACAAGCTTCAAGATAAATTCCACCTTACGGGATTTTTGTGGCGCAGCGAGCTGGACGCACTCGCGAGCCAGAATGGGGTGGCAACGAAAAGTCGCGACCTTATAAAAGAGGTGCGCCGCCAACTGAGCGACGCCCTCCCCATGAGCGTAATCAGGTCACATGTACTGGCTAGCTTGAAGCAACGTTACCGCTAGAGTAAGTCATCGGCATCAAGATCATCGAAACCGTCAGTATCTGCTATGGACTGGATCATGGCGCAAATGTGCTGATTGATCCTGTAGCCATTCCATGTTCCGTTGTTCCCGTAACCGGTAGATGTAGCAACAATTCTGCCGTACTCGCGAGTAGCCCAGCAGAAGTCATCGCCGTGGTAACCGGGCAGCCCTCTGATCTCCTGGGCAATTTCAACGTACCGCACGAATTCCTTATCCGAACCTTTGCGCCGTTGCCACCATTCCGTTGGGGTGTAATAACAGGCAAAAGGAAGAACCGGCATGCCTCGTATGTATTCCATCGGAGCGGTCGGGTTGGTTGCGGCGTAATCCCCATAGACAATATTCGACTCTATAGCACTGGTATCGACCCGTGCTTGCCACGCAACATCGTAACAGGCGGAGGAGCGGGAGGTATTTGAGGCAGGCTTATCGATAGGGAAGGAGGTGCTCATCAGAACCAGTTTCCGTATCTGATAGCTGTTGAGTTGACGCAGCGATACATTGAAATCCGACCCTGAGGCAGTATTGGCCGGAGCGGTGGCACCGAAGTCCAAAATCACAGTCGCGGTGTCCGGGCGTTCAAGAGCATCCAGAATGGATAACAACCTGTTCCACGAAGTCGTAGTGGGCTTTTCTGGGCAGGTAACCCTGATAGCAATATGTGGGAAATCGCCCTGAAGAGCGAGTGCGCTTTGGATGACTGCTCGCTGGGGATCATCATCCACCCAGGACACCACTGGTATAACGTTCTGGTTGATACCTGCCACATCGGAGAAGAAGCGACGTTTGTTCTCAAACGCGCCATGAGGATTGTGCAGGTCATTCGTAGTAATGAAGGCTTCAGCTACGTCTTTCGTTACTCTTGAAACGTCTAGGAAAAAAGGATGCTCAGTCCAATTCGCCAGGAATGTTTGTAGGTGTCTGTCCTCGTCACCCCGCATGTCTAGCAGCGGAGCTACAACGTCCCGCCTGTGGTCTTCCAGATTTATCAGCGCCTTAACGTCATTCTGACCAACGCGCAAACAAGCTACGTATTGCATCCTGCACTCCTTGCATGCTGTGTAAAAACGGCTTAGCCATCCCGCCGAGTGCACAGCGAGTTAAAGGCCCGAGGGTCAGCAAGCGTCGATACACAGGGCATATCGGCGCGTTGCGCAGCCACAGGCCTTTCGTGCTCCCAGCGAGACGGCAGGTGGAGATCTGAACGATAGCACTTGGCCAGTCAATAAAGGCGTTATTGTGTTATTTTTTGGCGATTCGCGGTGTGGGCTGGCCATTTCCGTGGATACCTGAGCATTTCCAGCCGCAGGTTCTGACTGCTGGCATAGCTGGAGCTTGGACGGCGTGCGCACTCGGTTCTTCAGAAGGAGATGGTGAGGATCTGAGGAAGGCGATCAAAATTTTCCATTCCATCAGTATGTTTGGCGTTGGTATACCTCATGTTGGCGCCTTGTACAGATCGCTTTTTCACCCACGCCGTCGATAAAATAAAACTGTATTAACGCTAGCTGATGGGTGGTGTATATGGGTAGCCCAGATTACAAACGCGCTGGGTATATTGATTTATACAATAAAACACTGGCGAGACACTGTGACTGGGAGGTCGAGCTTTTTAACTCTCCTCACGATGGCCAATATTCATTGAAAGTCTTTCGCCTCGGCTCTAAAGAGGGATCTCAAAACGATCATCTTCGATTCTTTATGGGCTGTATTCCACCAGAGACGCCCGTGGGGGCGCTCATCTGTTGCGGCTCGCTGTGCCTGCATTACTACAAGCTGGGTGTCTCGGAGGGTGGCGTTCCGGCCTCCATGTGATGCTCTGTTTTTTTGGAGTGCTGCTGGTGGCTCTACCTTGCGGGTTTCAAGGAGGTAGGCGGTTGTCCCGCCCAGCCAAGCTTGTCACTATGGCTGATTCTTTCAGACGAGAATCAGCATGCGAACAGCACTTCACCGAGACACCCTCCAAACGCTGGATGCTGAGGGCTACGAAGACGCGTATGGCAAGCCCGTCGATCAATACGGCCATGAGGTCGCACGCCCTCCGGCGCTTTGCGAAGTGTGTAGGCAGGATGTGTTCCTTCGGGCAGAGCACAGCAAGAAGCGCACCCCCAATTTTGTGCACTTCGAGGGCAGCGCCTTCTGTCCGATCAAAGCATTCAACGGTGCGGCCTATCGCGCCCTCAACCCGGTACCCGGCAACCCTGCTCACGCACAGGTTCTTCGCGCCGACTTTTTCGCAACGTGGCGGTATCACTGGCACGAGTTCGATCGCATCATCCATTTCGCCACCGTCGAGAGCTTCGTCAGCGTTCTGCAATACGCTGATCGGCATGGCATCTGGCATTACCGGGACATGCGCGTGCAAGATGTCCTGCCCGTGCTCCTGACACTCATGGACTTTCCTCCTCTTAAAAAATCCAAGGGATATCTGCGAGACTACGGCCTGCGGTTTCTTTACGTAGGCACTGTTGCCAATACAAATGAATATTGGAACCTGCCTGCGCATCAGCGGCATCTCATCAGGGCGAAGTATGAGTTTCCGGGGGGAACCAGGACTCTCCAGTCCGATAAAATTTCAGCTAAGCCCTTGGTTGTGTTCGACGCCGCTTATCTCGCGGCTCGATACGATTTGAATCCAAATAATCAGCCAGTGGCGCATGAGGTTGTTGTTAACGCCATGGCTAGGGCGTTTCGGGTATAGATCTAGACGGACTGTTTGGTTGATTTGGCCTTGATTGTTTGTTGAGAGAGCAAAGGGCTAAAGGGGCAGCAAGCGGAGCGCGCCAGGCGTGCAGGATCAAAGCCCGTAGGGCCAAGACAGGCCGGCGCAGCCGGGCGGCTTGGCTCGCGAGAGCCGGCCCGCTAGGGCACGCACACCGTTCATACACACCGTTTACGCCGGATTTTTTCCAGCGGATCAGATAGGGTTCGACAGGTTGCACCGCATTGGAAGCGGTCGGGAGAGGAAGTCGTGCCACGCATCAGCACCGTCGATATGATGTTTTTGGATGTGCTCTTCGAGATGGAAGGCGGCTACGTCCTGGATTTTTCAAACCGAACCTTCTCTGAGTTTTTCGCCAGGGACTTGGGTATCGATATCGATCATCCATCCTTCACTCAGGATGGCACCTCGAAGGGGCGCCGGCTCCGGTGTTTTCTCCGGTTGGCCGATGCCGCCACAGCACGTCGCGCGCTAGAGGCGCTATGGAACTACCGCCAACGCAGGCAGCAGCAGCTTCGGAATGATGAGGCGGTCGTGGATGCGCACGGGCGATTCTCTGCGCTTTTGCGATCACTGGATTCTCCTGGTGGTGCGGACGCTGATCACCGAGCCCCTCCCTTCGCGACAGTGAGTGGGTTTGAACGGGATCAGCGTTTCCAGGCGCTACGGCAGGAACTCTTCGACATCCGAAACCTGGCACCGCAGGCGCGTGGATATGCCTTCGAATCCTTCCTGCAGAACCTCTTCGGATCGTCCGAACTACAGCCGAGAGCGCCTTTCAGGTTGGACGGCGAGCAGATCGATGGCAGCTTTCAACTCGGTGGTGACACCTACCTGGTGGAGGCGAAATGGCTTCAGGGGGTTGTGGGCGTTGGGGAGCTTCATACCTTTCATGGCAAGGTTGATCAGAAGGCAGCTTGGACGAGGGGGCTGTTCATCAGCTATTCAGGCTTCACGGATGTGGGCCTGGAGGCATTTGGCCGAGGGAAGAAAGTGATCTGCATGTCGGGTGAAGACATTTACCTTGCGCTGGGTGGGAAGGTGCCAATTCGAGAGCTCATAGAGCGCAAGGCGAGGATGGCGGCTGAGAGCGGGCGGACGTTCGTGCCTTTTGGTGAGCTTTTTCCCTAGGTAGGGCAAGGTCTCCGGAGTTTTAGGGGCTTCATGGATTCAACCGAAGAATACTGGGTTTATTTACAGCTAGGATGTTGCCTTGTAGCTGTGCAATTTGTATAATGCACATATACCGGATTGGAAGGAAAGAAGCTGTTCTAGGCGTACAGTGCAATAAAGTGGGGTGAGGAGATTCCTCGGCTTGCCGTACAACATCGCCGCGCTCGCGTTGCTGACCCACATGCTGGCGCAACAGTGCGACCTGATCCCCCACGAAATCATTGTCAGCCTGGGCGACACACACGCCTACTCGAACCACGAAGAGCAGATCGCCACGCAGCTGACCCGCACGCCAAAAAGGCTGCCTGAGCTGAAGATCAACCGTCGTCCAGAAAGCATCTACGACTACCGTTTTGAAGATTTCGAAATCGTAGGATACGACGCTGACCCCAACATCAAGGCGCCTGTGGCGGTTTGAGTTTGATGGCTTGCACAGACTGACCTGTGGGCCGGCAAGCCGGCCCCCGCACAAAAGGCGGCACACGGTTTCAACTTCCCTATAAAAACGTGCAGCTCTTTGATGTTCTAACCAGTTAAACCCTAACTTTCGGTTCATTTAATTTAATGAAATTCTGGATTGTTGCAGTTATGTCATAACTGTTTTGCAAGCCAGTAAACAAAATGCGTTCGATAGATATTTTCAATCCATCGACCGGCTATATTGCGTTTAATTCCGGGGTTTGTTTGTTCTATAGTCGGCGTCTACCTATAAGTCTTTAGCCTGACAACGCGTTTGGAATCACCCTCCATGACCACGACGAACTTCAGCACTGATACTTACTCCAGCAACTCCTCAGGTCTTTATCGCACCGCTGCAAAAATCCTCAACGAAGCCGGGATCCAAATCAATGGATCCGCCCCCTCTGACATTCGCTTCAATGGCCCTGGCGTTCTTGAACGGGCCTTCGCCCAGGGAAATCTTGGATTGGGCGAGGCCTACATGGATGGCCAATGGGACAGCGAGCACCTTGATGAGTTTTTTCATCGGCTGTTGAAGACGCGCATGACCGACGACGTCAAGCCGATACGCCTGTTGTTCTACGCGCTCATGGCCAGGTTCATGAACCGGCAGAACATCAAACGCTCCAAAACCGTCGGCGAAGTGCATTACGACTTGGGGAACGACTTCTACTCGAAGATGCTCGACTCGCGCATGACCTACACCTGCGGGTATTGGGAAAACGCGACCACCCTTGAAGAAGCGCAGACTGCCAAACTCGACCTGATTTGTCGCAAACTGCAACTCAAGCCGGGCATGCGCGTGCTGGACATTGGCTGCGGCTGGGGCAGTTTCATGAGCTATGCCGCCGAACATTACGGCGTTGAAGCGGTGGGCGTGAGTATTTCCAAGGAACAGATTGCCTGGGCCAAGGAGCGTTACAAACACCTGCCGCTGGAGTTCCGCTTCCAGGATTACCGAGAGCTGGACGAACAGTTCGACGCCATTGCCAGTGTCGGCATGTTTGAGCACGTGGGTCGCAAGAACCACCGGGAATACATGGAATTGGCGCATCGCTGTTTGAAGCCTGGCGGGTTGTTCCTGCTGCATACCATAGGCAAGAATCAGCGCAACTCCTACCCGGATCCATGGATCGACAAATATATATTCCCGAACGGTGACCTGCCTTCAATCGGTCAAATGGGCGATGCCATGGATGGATTATTTGTGGTCGAGGATTTGCACAACTTTGGCGCAGATTACGACAAGACACTCATGGCTTGGCACGACAACTTCATGAGCGCCTGGCCGCAGTTTGAATCGCAGTTGGGCGAACGCTTCTATCGCATGTGGCGTTATTACCTGCTGTCCTGCGCTGGCGCTTTCCGCGCGCGGGATATTCAATTGTGGCAATGGGTACTCTCCAAAGGCGGCGTGCCGCACGGGTATCATCGCAGCCAGATCTAGGACTCAGCGTTGTAGACATGTGAGAGTGGGCTTGCTCACGAAAGCGGACTGCCGGGCATCATTGTGTGTCCATAGCTCGCATTCGTGAGCACACTCACTCCACCGTTTTTCGCCATCTTTGAAAATGTGCACTGACTATCATGAAACCGATAGTCAATTAACTTCCTCTATGCACCCAGTGCGGCATCACAATGAGCTTCTATCGAAGGTTTTCTTTATCGTTCGCCCATCGAACAGAAATTGGGCGGACTTGAGGAAGGGCCGCTCGGAAAAATGATCCCCGAGGAGAGAAGCGCATGAGCAACAAACTGACGACCGCATTCGGTGCCCCTGTTGTCGACAACCAGAACATCCAGACCGCTGGCCCCCACGGCCCGGCGCTGTTGCAGGACGTCTGGTTCCTGGAAAAACTCGCTCACTTTGACCGCGAAGTCATTCCGGAGCGTCGCATGCACGCCAAAGGCTCAGGCGCATTCGGCACCTTCACCGTGACCCACGACATCACCCGGTTCACTCGCGCGAAAATCTTCTCGCAGGTCGGTAAGCAGACCGAACTGTTCGCCCGCTTCTCAACCGTGGCCGGTGAGCGAGGCGCTGCGGACGCTGAACGCGACATTCGCGGTTTCGCCCTGAAGTTTTACACCGAAGAGGGCAACTGGGATTTGGTCGGCAATAACACCCCGGTGTTCTTTCTGCGCGACCCGCTGAAATTCCCTGACCTGAACCACGCCGTAAAACGCGACCCGCGTACCGGCATGCGCAGTGCGGAAAACAACTGGGACTTCTGGACGCAACTGCCTGAAGCATTTCACCAAGTCACCGTGGTCATGAGCGAGCGCGGCATCCCTCGCAGCTACCGCGAGATGCACGGTTTCGGCAGCCACACCTACAGCTTCCTCAACGCACAGCACGAACGTTTCTGGGTCAAATTCCATTTCGTGTCCCAGCAGGGCATCGCCAACCTGACTGACGCCGAAGCGCAGGACCTCGTGGGCCGTGATCGTGAGTCGCATCACCGCGATCTGTATGAAAGCATCGAAAGCGGCAACTTCCCGCGCTGGAAGCTGTTCGTGCAGATCATGCCGGAGAGGGAAGCGGGCTCCTACCACATCAACCCGTTCGACCTGACCAAAGTCTGGCCGAAGGGCGACTACCCGCTGATCGAAGTGGGCGTGTTCGAGCTGAACCGCAACCCGGAGAACAACTTCGCTGACGTCGAACAGGCCGCGTTCGCGCCCTCCAACGTAGTGCCGGGTATCAGTTTTTCGCCGGACAAAATGCTGCAAGGCCGCCTGTTCTCCTACGGCGATGCCCAGCGCTACCGCTTGAGCGTCAATCACCACCAGATTCCGGTGAACTCGCCAAAAGCAGCGCTGCACGTCAACAGCTACCACCGCGACGGCCTGATGCGCATCGACGGTAACCGTGGCGGCATGACCTCGTACGAGCCCAACACCAAAGGCGCGTTTCAGGAGCAGCCGGATTTTCGCGAGCCGCCACTGTCCATCGAAGGTGCAGCAGGTCACTGGAACCACCGCGTGGACGATGACTACTTCTCGCAGCCGGGCAACCTGTTCCGCAAGATGAGCCCGAAAGAGCAGCAGTCGCTGTTCGACAACACCGCACGTGCCCTGCGTGGCGTGTCGGCGCCGATCATCGCACTGCACATCAAGCACTGCAGCTTGGCCGACCCAGCGTACGGCGCGGGTGTGACTGAGGCGGTGGAGCGAATTCACCACGGCTAACGGTGGCTGTTGCACGAAGCCCCCAACCTGGCTGACGGGTTGGGGGCTTTTTTGTGCTCGAAACAAACGCGTTTCTTGTAGGAGTGAGCTTGCTCGCGATGACGTCGTATCAGACCCATCTTCATTCCCGAGATATTGCCATCGCGAGCGAGCTCACTCCTACAGGTCAGGCGTTCCTTCAGATTCAATGCCCATGACTACGCCCCACATGTGAGTGCTCGACATCAGCGGCGACGACGCTGCCGCTGATCTCGAGTCGATCCAGAATCCCGCAATGGTCCGACGCGCCCTCGCTGCAACGCTGTCGCAAATCCATCAGTTGCGCTTGCAGGGCTTGAAGGCTAGAAAGTCGTGCGCTGACGTGCTGGATATGCTCGTCGATCAACGCGTTCACGTTTTCGCATTGATCCTGTGGGCTGTCGCGCAAGGCCAGGAGGCTACGGATTTCATCCAGCGTCATGTCCAGACTGCGGCAGTTGCGGATGAAGGTCAGGCGCTCGACGTGTTCCTGGGTGTACAGACGGTAGTTGCCGTCGCTGCGCGCAGGCTCGGCCAACAGCCTTTCGCGCTCGTAATAACGGATGGTTTCCACCGGGCAGTCGGTCAATTTAGCCAATTCGCCGATCTTGAAAGATGCGCTCATGTCACTGATCCCGTTTTGAGGCTTGACCCTATAGTGGCTACAGGGTGTTCACTTGGCAACACGCACACCAAGAGACTCCGTCGATGAGTGACTCTCGCCACAAACATTCCTCTCACGATCACGCAGGTCACGACCACAGCGGTCATGCACATGCGGGCCATAGTCACGTTGTTCCCAAGAAACTTACGCCTGTTGGCAAACACGATCACGCCGATCATGCCTGCTGCTCACACGACAATGCGCCTGCCGTGGTCAGCGTGGGCAGCGGGTCGATCGACGGCGCTCGGCTCAGCCGTTTCCGCATCGAAGCGATGGACTGCCCCACCGAGCAGACGTTGATCCAGGACAAACTCGGCAAGATGTCGGGCATTCAGAAGCTCGAATTCAATCTGATCAATCGCGTGCTGGGCGTCTGGCATGAACTGCCCTCGACCGACCCGATTCGAGAGGCCATCAGCTCGCTCGGCATGCAAGCGGACGTGATGGAAGAGGGCGCAGCCCAAGAGACCGAATCGCTGCCGTCGCCGAAAAAGCCATGGTGGCCGCTGGGGCTGTCCGGTGTTGCAGCGGTAGCGGCGGAAGTCATTCATTTCACCGACGCGGCGCCCACGTGGGTTGTGGCATTGATTGCGCTGGTTGCGATCTTCAGCGGCGGTTTGACCACGTACAAAAAGGGCTGGATCGCGCTCAAGAACTTCAACCTCAACATCAACGCCTTGATGAGCATTGCCGTGACCGGTGCCGTGTTGATCGGACAGTGGCCGGAAGCGGCGATGGTGATGTTTCTGTTCACAGTGGCCGAGCTGATTGAAGCCAAGTCGCTCGACCGCGCGCGCAACGCCATCGGCGGGTTGATGCAGCTGACGCCCGAGGTGGCCACGGTGCAGCAGGACGGCCAGTGGGTTGAAGTCGAGGTCAAGGAAATTGCCTTGGGAACCGTGGTTCGGGTCAAGCCGGGCGAGCGGATTGGCCTGGACGGCGAGGTCGTGGCGGGGCAGTCAAGCATTGATCAGGCGCCGATCACGGGGGAGAGCCTGCCGGTCGAGAAGACTGTCGGCGACAAAGTGTTTGCCGGAACCATCAACCAGGCCGGTTCGCTGGAGTACAAGGTCACGGCAGCGGCGAACAACTCGACGCTGGCGCGGATCATTCACGCGGTCGAGGCGGCGCAAGGTGCACGTGCGCCGACGCAGCGCTTCGTCGATAGCTTTTCAAAAATCTACACGCCTGCGGTATTCGCGCTGGCGCTGGCGGTGGCTGTCATTGCGCCGCTGTTCATGGGCGCGGCGTGGTTCGACTGGATTTACCGCGCGCTGGTATTGCTAGTGGTGGCGTGCCCTTGTGCGCTGGTGATTTCCACGCCGGTGAGCATCGTCAGTGGCTTGGCAGCGGCGGCGCGCAAGGGGATTCTGGTGAAGGGCGGCGTCTATCTGGAAATGGGCCACAAGCTCGATTATCTGGCGCTGGACAAGACCGGGACCCTCACTCACGGCAAACCGGTGCAGACCGATTACGTGTTGCTCGACGAGGCGTTCGGCGAGCGCGCGTTGGCGATTTCAGCGAGTCTGGCAGGGCGTTCCGATCACCCGGTCTCGCAGGCGATTGCGACGGATTTCGGCAAGGACGGGCACCTGCCTGTGGAGGCGTTCGAAGCGTTGGGCGGGCGAGGTGTGAAGGGCGAGGTCGAAGGCCGGTTGTATCACTTGGGCAACCACCGGCTGGTACATGAGTCCGGGCTGTGTTCGCCTGAGCTGGAGGCGCGCCTTGAGGTTCTGGAAACCCAGGGTAAGACCGTGGTGCTACTGTTTGACGAGACACGCCCGCTGGCGCTGTTCGCCGTGGCGGATACCGTTAAGGACAGCAGCCGAGAAGCCATCGCGCAATTGCATGCATTGGGCGTGAAGACCGTAATGCTGACGGGCGATAACCCGCACACGGCCAAGGCAATTGCCGCGCAAGTGGGGATCGATCAGGCCCTAGGCAATCTGTTGCCTACCGACAAGTTGCAGGCGATTGAAGCGCTCTACGCGCAAAATCATCGTGTCGGCATGGTCGGCGACGGCATCAACGACGCCCCAGCCCTGGCGCGGGCCGAGATCGGTTTCGCCATGGCCGCTGCCGGGAGTGACACCGCCATCGAAACCGCTGACGTGGCACTGATGGATGACGATTTGCGCAAGATTCCGGCATTCATCCGCCTGTCACGAGACACCGCCGCCGTCCTCAAACAGAACATCGCACTGGCGTTGGTGATCAAGGCAATCTTCCTGGCCGTGACCTTCGTAGGCGTCGCGACCATGTGGATGGCGGTGTTTGCGGATATGGGGGTGAGTTTGCTGGTGGTGTTCAACGGGTTGCGGTTGTTGAGGAAGTAGTCTTTGACCCAAACCTACTGCCAAGCCCAATGCCTGTGTGCAGGCTTGCTGGCGAAAGCGGAGTGTCAGTCTGCCCACCAGTGACTGGCATTCTGCATTCGCCAGCAAGCCGGCTCCCACGGGTACCACGTTGTTCGCAGATTTTATGACCTATGCACGATCGTTGTGGGAGCCGGCTTGCTGGCGAAGGCGGAGTGTCAGTCAACCCAGCACTGACTGACACACTGCATTCGCCAGCAAGCCGGTACCCACAGGTACGGTGTTGGTCGCAGATTTTATGACCTATGCACGATCTTTGTGGGAGCCGGCTTGCTGGCGAAGACGGAGTGTCGGTCTGCCCACCAGTGACTGGCATTCTGCATTCGCCAGCAAGCCGGCTCCCACGGGCGACCATGTTGGTCGCAGATTTTTATGGCGTATGCATGATCTTTGTGGGAGCCGGCATGCTGGTGAAGACGGAGTGTCAGTCTGCCCACCAGTGACTGACACAATGCTTTTGCCAGCAGTCCGGTTCCCGGAGGTACCATATTGGTCGCAAATTTTTATGGCCTATGCATGATCTTTGTGGGAGCCGGCTTGCTGGCGAAGGCGGAGTGTCAGTCAACCCACCAGTGACTGACACAATGCTTTTGCCAGCAGTCCGGTTCCCGGAGGTACCATGTTGGTCGCAGATTTTATGACCATGCACGATCGTTGTGGGAGCCGGCTTGCTGGCGAAAAAGAAGTATCAGTCAACCCACCAGTGACTGACACACTGCTTTCGCGAGCAAGCTCGCTCCCACGCCCTTCGGGCAGACGCGCTTCGGCATTATTTCCCGTACTTTTCCCGCCCCCAGGCGATCATCGCGTCCAGCAATGCTTTCAAGACGTCACGTGTGGGGTCGGCAAGGTCTTTGCGGTAGTGGAACGGGACGAACTCGTCCATGTAGGTGCTCTGCGCCAGTTCCAATTGAACGGCGTGGATGTTTTCTGACGGGTTGCCGTAATGCCGGGTGATGTGGCCGCCTTTGAAGCGCCCGTTGAGCACATGGCTGTAGCGCTTGGCGTCGGCGCAGATGGCATCGAGGCGTGTTGCCAGTTCGTGATCGCAGCTGGCGCCGTTGAACGTACCGAGGTTGAAGTCCGGCAGCCGGCCCTCGAACAAGTGCGGAATGTGGCCGCGAATCGAATGGGCGTCGAACAGCAGCGCATAGCCGAATTCAGCGCGCAGGCGTTCTAGCTCCGTGCGCAAGGTGTCGTGGTACGGCGTCCAGATCTGCTCCAGATAAGCCGCGCGTTGCTCCTTGCTCGGCGCTTTCCCTTCCTTGAACAGCGGATCGCCCTCGAACAGCGTCGACGGGTAGAGACCCGTGGTCGCGCCTGCATACAACGGCGTGTCGTCGGACGGGCGGTTGAGGTCGATGACGAAACGCGAATACTCGGCCGCCAGTACGCTGGCCCCCAGGTCGTAAGCGAAATCGTAGAGGCGCGGGATGTGCCAGTCGGTGTCTGGCAGGCTCACGGCCTCGTCCACCAGACCGTCACGCACCTCGGGCGTCAGATTCAGGCCTGGGTGCGGCATGCTGATCAGCAGCGGTACGCGACCGCGAGTGAAACTAAATACCTTGTCCACGGTGTTCTCCTGATTAGTCTCTGCACGAAACGTCTTGAGACGCTCAAAACCTTTCGTACGGAGTCTCGAAACGACTTTCTACGCCGTGACGCACGACGCGTTTATCCAGATCCCCGCCCAACCAGTAGGCCAGATCAGCGGGCCGTTCGATATTCCAGGCGACGAAATCCGCGACCTTGCCAACTTCCAGCGAGCCATGGCTCTCGGCCAAGCCCAACGCCTGCGCAGCATGAATGGTCGCGCCCGCCAGCGCTTCTTCGGGCGTCATGCGGAACAGCGTGCAGGCCATGTTCAGCATCAGCCGCAGCGACAGGCCCGGGGAGGTGCCGGGGTTGAGGTCGGTGGCGATGGCGATTTTAACGCCGTGTCTGCGCAAGGCATCCATCGGTGGCAATTGCGTCTCGCGCAGGAAGTAGAACGCGCCCGGCAGCAGCACGGCCACGGTGCCGGAAGCGGCCATGGCGACGGCGTCTTCTTCGGTCATGAATTCCAGATGGTCAGCGGACAGCGCCTGATAACGCGCCGCCAGGCTCGACCCGTGCAACGACGACAACTGCTCGGCGTGCAGTTTCACGGGCAATCCCAACTGGCCTGCGGTGATGAACACCTGCTCCACCTGCGCGGGGGAAAACGCCAGGTATTCGCAGAAGGCGTCGACGGCATCCACCAGGTTTTCTGCCGCCAGCGCGGGCAGCATATCGCTGCAGATGTGGGCGATGTAATCGTCGGCGCGATCTTTGTATTCGGGGGGCAGGGCGTGGGCGGCGAGGCAAGTGGTGCGCACAGTGACCGGGAGTTCTTTCCCCAATCGCCGCGCGACACGCAGCATTTTGCCCTCGCTCGCGAGGTCCAGCCCGTAGCCGGATTTGATCTCGATCGTGGTCACGCCGTCCCTGAGCAAATGCCGCACGCGGCGCTCGGCACTGGCGTAGAGCTGTTCTTCACTGGCCGCACGTGTGGCTCGGACCGTACTGGCGATGCCACCCCCTGCGGCCGCGATTTCGGCGTAGCTGACACCTTGCAGACGCTGCTCGAACTCACCGCTGCGATTGCCACCGAACACGGTGTGGGTGTGGCAATCGATAAGGCCCGGCGTGAGCCAGGCGCCGTTCAGGTCGACCGTGTCGATGTCGCCTTGATCCGGCAATTCGCTACGGGGGCCGATCCAGGCGATGAGCGCTCCGTCGGTCACGATGGCGGCGTTCTCGATGACCGAGTACGCGCCGTTTGCCATGGTTGCTGCGTGACAGTTATGCCAGAGCGTTTTCATCAGTGCCTCCAGAGAACGAAACGGTAGAGAACCTGTAGGAGTGAGCTTGCTCGCGATGACGGTGTGTCAGCCGGCATAGATGTTTCTGACCCGGCGCAATCGCGAGCAAGCTCACTCCACAGGATTTGTGTCATCCGACAGATCGATGTTTGATCAAGTCTTGTTTTGGCCTTACCCAAACCCGATACGCAATCACCAGCATCCCAATCCACACCGCGCCGACCACCAGCGCCGCTTGGGTGTCCGGGAAATAGCCCAGCACCACAAACACGAACACCATGAACGCCGTAGCGGCGATTGGCGCGACCGGCCACCACGGCACCGGGAATTTCAATTGCGCGACTTCTTCCGGGCTCATCGAGCGGCGCATGGCGATCTGCGTGACAAGGATCATCAGCCACACCCACACCGTTGCAAACGTCGCGATGGACGCGATCAGCAGGAATACGTCTTCCGGGATCAGCCAATTCAACACCACCCCGCACAATAACGCTGCGCCCATCACCAGGACGGTCATCCACGGCACGCCGTTAGCCGATAATTGCGCGAATCCCCTGGGCGCCTGGCCCTGAATCGCCAGGCCGTACATCATGCGACCGGCGCCGAAGATGTCGCTGTTGATCGCTGACACGGCGGCCGAGATCACCACGATGTTGAGGATGATGGCCGCCGAGGAGATCCCAAGGTTGTCGAAAATCTGGACGAACGGGCTGCCTTGGCTGCCGATGTTCTGCCAGGGGTACAGCGACATCAGCACGAACAGCGTCAGCACGTAAAACAGCAGAATGCGCAGCGGCACAGCGTTGATCGCGCGAGGAATCACCCGCTCCGGATCACGCGCTTCACCGGCTGCCACCCCGATGATTTCGATGCCGCCGAACGCGAACATCACCACCGCCAGCGCCGCGACCATGCCGCCGACCCCATTGGGCATGAAGCCGCCTTGGGTCCACAGGTTGCTCACATGGCTGACGCTGTCGCCGCCGGACGAACCGATGCCGAACAACAGAATGCCGAAGCCAGCAAGGATCATCGCGATGATGGCGCCGACCTTGAGCAGCGACAGCCAGAACTCGGTTTCACCAAACACTTTGACGCTGCAGAGGTTGAGCGCGCCAATCACGAACACGATCCCCAGTACCCAGATCCAGCGCGGGACGTCGGGGAACCAGAAGCCCATGTAAATCCCGAATGCGGTGACGTCGGCCAGACAAACGATGATCATCTCGAAGGCGTAGGTCCAGCCGAGGACGAAACCGGCCAGCGGACCCAGGTATTGCGTGGCGTACTCGCTGAATGAGCCGGACACCGGGTTGCGCACAGCCATTTCCCCCAGCGCGCGCATGACCATGTACACCGCTGCCCCCGCGATGAGGTAGACCAGCAAGACAGCGGGGCCGGCCAGTTTGATCGCCGACGCCGAACCATAGAACAGCCCGGTGCCGATCGCAGAACCCAGCGCCATGAAGCGAATGTGTCGGGCGCTGAGCCCGCGTTTCAGATCTGTTGCGTTTTGCGGTTTCATTTCACGCGTTTCCTAGTCTTTCCTTGTGCTGAAATGAGGATGGGCACCCAATCCTGTAGGAGTGAGCTTGCTCGCGATAGCGGTTTGTCGGACACGCAATTAGCGCCTGATGAACCGTCATCGCGAGCAAGCTCACTCCTACACGGCGGTGGCCAAACGCCAAAAGCGCTCCCACCTTCATTTCAATGACAGGCCGTCCCTGGCCTGTCCCGATCAGAAGCTCGGCAGCAGGTCAGCGGACACCAGTTCGCTGAGGCAATTGGATGCCAGCAGCGCGGTAGCGGCCTCGATGTCAGGGGCGAAGAAGCGGTCTTTTTCGTAGAACGGGACTTTGCCGCGCAGAGTGGTGCGGGCGATTTCCAGTTTTTCCGAGGTCTTCAGACCATTACGCAGGTCCAGGCCCTGACACGCAGCCAGCCATTCTACAGCCAGCACGCCCCGTGTGTTTTCCGCCATTTCCCACAGACGCTTGCCGGCGGCCGGGGCCATCGACACGTGATCTTCCTGGTTGGCCGAGGTCGGCAGGCTGTCGACGCTGTGCGGATGAGACAGGGCCTTGTTTTCGCTGGCCAAGGCCGCCGCGGTCACTTGCGCGATCATGAACCCGGAGTTCACGCCGCCATTGGCCACCAGAAACGGCGGCAGTTGCGACATGTGCTTGTCCATCATCAACGAAATGCGGCGTTCGCTCAGCGAGCCGATTTCAGCGATCGCCAGCGCGATGTTGTCGGCAGCCATGGCCACCGGCTCGGCGTGGAAGTTGCCGCCCGAGATGACTTCGCCTTCGGCGGCGAACACCAGCGGGTTGTCGGACACGGCGTTGGATTCGACGGCCAGCACTTCAGCCGCTTGACGCAGCTGGGTCAGGCACGCGCCCATGACTTGCGGCTGGCAACGCAGCGAATACGGGTCCTGAACCTTGTCGCAATCGCGATGGGAATCGGACACCTGGCTGGTCTCGCCCAGCAGGTCGCGATAGGCCGCAGCGGAATCGATCTGGCCGCGCTGGCCACGGGCCGCATGAATACGGGCGTCGAACGGCGAGCGCGAACCCAGTACGGCCTCGACGGTCAACGCGCCGCAGCTCAGGGCGCCAGCGAACAGGTCTTCGGCTTCGAACAGGCCACGCAACGCATAAGCGGTCGAGACCTGCGTGCCGTTGAGCAGGGCCAGCCCTTCCTTCGCAGCCAGGGTCAGCGGCGTGAGACCGGCCACCGCCAGGGCTTCGACGGCGTTCAGCCACTGGCCCTTGTACCGCGCCTTGCCTTCGCCCAGCAGTACCAGCGACATGTGCGCCAGTGGCGCGAGGTCGCCGGATGCACCCACCGAGCCCTTGAGCGGGATGTGCGGATAGACCTCGGCGTTGATCAGCGCGATCAGTGCGTCGATCACCTGACGCCGGATACCCGAGAACCCCCGGCTCAGGCTGTTGACCTTGAGCACCATGATCAGACGCACCAGCTCATCGCTGATCGGCTGACCCACGCCCGCTGCGTGTGACAACACCAGCGAACGCTGCAGGTTTTCAAGATCGGCGCTGGCGATGCGGGTCGACGCCAGCAGGCCGAAACCGGTGTTGATACCGTAGGCCGTGCGGTTTTCGGCGAGGATCTGTTCGACGCACGCCACGCTGTTTTCGATCGGCTGATCGGCGCTGGCGTCCAACGTGAGGGTCACGGGTTGCTGATAGATCGCGCGCAGTTGCGCCAGGGTCAGCTGGCCGGGGATCAGGTTCAGCGGGGTCGCCTTTTGGGTGTCGGTCACGATGCTGCTACTCCTTCGTTGATGTCGGTCGCGTGCCTTGAACTGGCTCCTGCCTGTTCCGCGCTTGTGGCGCTCGGCGTGCGACTGTTGTGGTGATGGGCTGCCGCGTAGTCGCGGCATACCTGAAAAACGGATTCCAATGATTCTTCATTCTTGAGCAGGGTGACGCTGCTGGCGATGTCCGGGGCCAGCCAGCGGTCTTCGTCATAGGCCGGAACGCGCTCGCGCAACAGACGCCACGCCGCTTCGGTGCCCACGCCAAAACGCGGGCCTTTGAAAAATTCGAACGCTTGAGCGGCGAGCAGGTACTCGATGGCGAGGATCTGCGTGACGTTCTCCAGCACCTTGTGCAGCTTCAGCGCGGCGCTGGTGCCCATGCTCAAGTGGTCCTCCTGAAGCCCGGACGTCACGTAGTTGTCGATGACCGCCGGTTGCGCCAACTGGCGATTTTCCGCGCACAGGGACGCAGCGACGTATTGCACGATCATCATCCCGGAATTGACCCCCGGCTGGCTGACCAGAAACGCAGGCAGGCCGCTGACCGTGGGGTTGATCAAGCGGTCCAGACGCCGCTCGGCAATCGAGCCCAGCTCAGCCATGGCGATTGCCAACAGGTCTGCGGCCATCGCCACCGACTGACCGTGGGGGTTGGCTTGAGAGACCACGCGATAGGCCTCGGGCGTGCCCAGCAACAGCGGGTTGTCGGTGGCGGAGTTGAGCTCGGTTTCGATCTGCTGCGTGGCATGGGCCAATTGGTCGCGGGTGGCCCCATGGACCTGCGGAATCGAGCGGATGCTCAAGGCGTCCTGTGTGCGGATGCCTTGGCTGTTGGCCAGCACCTCACTGCCGGCCAGCAGGCCGCGCAGGTTCTTGCCCACTTGCTGCATGCCCGGATAGGGCTTGAGCGCAATGATCGTTTCATCGAACGCGTCCAGCTGCCCGCGCAGGCCCTCGAAGGTCATGGCACTGATCACGTCGGCCCATTGCATCAGGCGATTGACGTCGGCGATGGCCAGGCAGCTCAGGCCGGTCATGCACGGCGTGCCGTTGACCAGGCACAATCCGTCCTTGGCACCCAGTTCGACCGGCGACAAGCCTTCCTCGCTCAGCGCCTGCAACGCCGACACCATCTGCCCGCGGTAGCTGACCTGACTCACACCCAGCAGCGCAACGCCGATGTGCGCCATGTGGGTCAGGTAGCCGACCGAACCTTGGGACGGTACTTGTGGCGTGATGCGACGGTTGAGCAAGGCCAGCAGGGCCTCGACCACTTGGCGATGAATGCCTGACTTGCCTTGCGTATAGTTGATGATCGCGGCGCAGATGATCGCGCGGGTCTGCTCATCGGGCAGCGCCGGGCCGACCCCGCAGGCATGGCTGAGCAGGGTGTTGCGCGACAGGCGGCCCAGTTGCTCGCCTTGCAGCGACACGTTGCACAGCGCGCCCAGCCCGGTGTTCACGCCATAGGCGCGTTGGTCGCTGGCAACGATGCGCTGCACGATGGCCTGAGCGTTGTCGATCCGCGCCCAGGCGCTATCGGACAAGACCAGCGTGGCGCCGTGACGTGCCACGGCAGTGACGTCCTGCCAAGTGACCCGTGCATCGCCGATGATCAACTGTTCTGCTCGCGACATGACTACAGCCGTCCTTAAAGGGTCGCCACTCGCCGCTGAACGAAACGGTCAACGTAGTCGTCAGCAGGTGAGTAGAGGATTTCTTTGGGGGTGCCGACCTGAATCAGCCGGCCGTCCTTGAGAATGGCGATGCGGTTGCCGATGCGCACGGCCTCATCGAGGTCGTGAGTGATGAAGACGATGGTCTTCTTCAGTGTCGATTGCAGTTCCAGCAACTGGTCCTGCATTTCGGCGCGGATCAGCGGGTCGAGGGCGCTGAAGGCTTCGTCCATCAGGATGATGTCGGTGTCGGCTGCCAGGGCGCGAGCCAGGCCCACCCGTTGGCGCATGCCGCCGGACAGCTGATGCGGGTACTTCTTCTCATAGCCTTTCAAACCGACGGTGGTGATCCAGTGCTGCGCGCGCTCGGCACATTGAGCCTTGCTTTCGCCGCGAACCGCCAGGCCGTAGGCCACGTTGTCAGCGACGGTCTTGTGCGGCAGCAGGCCGAAACTCTGGAACACCATGCTGATCTTGTGTCGGCGGAAGGTGCGCAGCGCTTCCATGTCGTAGGTCAGGATGTTCTCGCCATCCACCAGAATCTCGCCACTGGTGGGGTCGATCAGCCGATTGAAATGGCGCACCAAGGTCGATTTGCCGGACCCCGACAGGCCCATGATGACGAATATCTCGCCGCTGCCAATGGACAGCGACAGGTCGTTCACGCCCACCACGCAGCCGGTCTGCGCCAGGACTTGGTCCTTGCTCTGGTTCTGCTGGACCATCGCCAGCGCATCCTTGGCGCGGTTGCCGAAGATTTTGTAGACGTTCTTGACCACGATTTTGTTGTGTTCAGCGCTCATCACTTGCTTGCCTCGTGCCGTGGGCGGCCATAGGCCTGCGTGATGCGGTCGATCACGACCGCCAGGATGACGATGGCCAGACCGGCTTCCAGGCCGCGACCGACGTTGAGGGTCTGAATGCCCACCAGCACGTCTTCACCCAGGCCGCGGGCGCCGATCATCGACGCGATGACAACCATCGACAGGGCCATCATGGTGGTCTGGTTGATCCCGGCCATGATGCTCGGCAGGGCCAGCGGCAATTGCACGCCGAACAGCTGCTGCCAGCGGTTGGCGCCGAATGCGTTGATCGCTTCCATCACTTCGCCGTCGACCTGACGAATGCCCAGGTCGGTCAGGCGAATCAGCGGCGGCGCAGCGTAGATCACCGTTGCGAAAATCGCAGGCACCTTGCCCAGACCGAACAGCATCAGCACCGGGATCAGATATACGAAGCTCGGCATGGTCTGCATGATGTCGAGCAGCGGCATCAGCACCGAACGCAAGCGATTGCTGCGGGCCGAGAGAATCCCGAGGGGCACGCCGATCAGCACCGAAATGAACGTGGCTACCAGCATCAGGGCCAGGGTTTGCATCAGCTTGTCCCACAGGCCGACCGCGCCGACGAGGAACAGCAGACCCACGACCACCACAGTGGTGGTGAATTTACGCGTGGCGTGCCAGGCGATCAGGCCGACGATCGCCAGCAACACCCACCACGGCGCCACCCGCAGAAGGCCTTCGAGCTTGACGATGGCCCACAACAGCGTGTCGGAAATGTGCCTGAACACGTCGCCGTAATTGGTGACCAGCTTGTCGACCCAGTCGTTGACCCAGTCGGCAATGGAGAACGTGAAGCTTTCGGGGAACATAGTCTTGTCTCGATCTGTGAAGTTTTCGCCCAACCTTTGTAGGAGCGTGGCTTGTCCCGCGATCTGCCGCGCAGCGGCAGTAAATCCGGCAAACGGGGTGTATTTGATGCACCGCATTCTCAGGTTTTACGACCGGTTCCCGGTCGATCGCGGGACAAGCCACGCTCCTACAAATCAGGCTACGAATCAGAGAGAAGCCTCTACCTTCTTGGCAGCGTCTTCGCTGACCCACTGATGCCAGACCTCAGGATGTTCCTTGAGGAAAATCTTCGCCAGCTTCGGCGACTCGATGCGGTCTTTGGTCATGCGGGCCAGGTTCTCGTTGAGCAGGTCGATCGGGATGTTGACCTTCTCCAGCACCGCCACCAGCTCTGGCGCCTGATCATGGAAGGTCTTGGACAGGCCGACCTTGATGTCGATGGTCTTGTTCACGCCCGCTTTCTCTTCCAGACGCACCATGTCCACCTGACCCATCAGCGGCGTGGGCGTCCAGTAATAAGCCAGGATCGGCTCGCCGCGTTTGTAGCTCGACAGGATTGCCGCATCCAGCGCCGGGCCGGTGCCGGGACGGAAGTTGGTGTACTTGCCTTCCAGGCCGTAGCTCTTCAGCATTTCGGTATTTTCCAGTTCGCAGGTCCAACCGGCCGGGCAGTTATAGAACCGGCCCTTGTCTGGCTCCTCGGCGTCCTTGAACAACTGCGAATATTTGCCCAGATCGGCAATCGACTTCAGGTCGGGCGCCTTGGCTTCCAGCTTGCGCTTGGCGTCGCCTTCGATCACGTAGCGCGGCACGTACCAGCCTTCCACCGCGCCTTTGACCGGCGCGCCGACACCCACGACCTTGCCGGCGGTTTCGGCCTTGTTCCACACCTCGCTGCGACCTACCCATTCTTCGGCAAACACCTGAATGTCATTGGTGCTCAGGGCGTTTTCCATGGTGATCGAGTTGCCGGGCAAGCTGTCGGTTTCACAGCCGTAGCCTTTGTTCAGCACCACTTGCAGGACATCGGTCAGCAGCATTGCGCTTTCCCAGTTCAGACCCGCGAATTTCACCGGCTTGCCGGACTCACACCATCCCGCTGCCTGACTAACGCCGCTGGCGAGCAGGCCCGCGGTCAGCAAAGTGGATAGCAGGGCTGTTTTAGTTTTCATCGTGTGACGCTCCTGGTCTTGGAATGGATTGCGGCATAACGAAATCAGACGGCATCCGGCCGATGGGAAGGGCGTTCAGGCCGCTCCCGGTGGCCACTTCCGTAGCCACTCCCGCTTTAACAGACGTGCAGGATGAAGGGTCAGTTCACCGCCGCGCTTTGGACGGCCGTGTTGTGACCGGGTTGTACTGCATCGTGCTCGGTCGGCAGGATCAGCCGGTCGGCGATCTTGCCGGGCCATTTCTGCGCGGCCACGTAATACAGCACGGCTGGCACGACCAGGCCGATGATCCACGAGATGTCGGTGTCGTCCAGGCTCGCCACCAGAGGGCCGGTGTAGAAGTGAGTCGAAATGAACGGCATCTGAATCAACACGCCAATCACATAAATGCTGATGCCGACCCCGTTCCAGCGGCCATAACGGCCATCCGGGTTGGACAGGGCAGGGATGTCGTAGCGCTCTTTGGTGATGCAGTAGAAGTCCACCAGGTTGATCGCGCTCCACGGCGTGAAGAACGCCAGCAGGAACAAAATGAACGCCGAGAAATCCTTGAGGAAGGAATCCTTGCCCAGCAACGCCAGCGCGGTGGCGATGCCGACCATGGCGAAGATGTACGTCAGGCGCAGCGCGCTGGAAATATGGCGATTGCCTCGAAAGCCGCTGACGATGGTGGCGATCGACATGAAGCTGCCGTAGGCGTTGAGCGTGGTGATCGTCACTTTGCCGAAGGCGATGCTGAAATACAGCGCGGCAGCGACGGATCCAGTACCGCCCAGACCGACGATGTACGAGACCTCATGATGCGCGAAGTTCTTGCCCGCCAGTGCCGCCGCGAATACGCCGAACACCATCGAAGCCTGCGCACCGATCACTGAGCCGAGGCCTACGGCCCAAAAGGTTTTGCTCGCCAAGGTGCTGCGTGGAAGGTAGCGCGAATAATCCGCGACATACGGGCCAAACGCGATTTGCCACGATGCCGACAATGAAATCGCCAGCAGAAAGCTGCTCAGCGAGAAGTGTTTGTTGCCCAGCAGCGCGCCGACATCATTGCCCGCCAGCAGCGCGCCGAACAGGTAGATGAAAGCGATCACGCCGATGATGCTGGCGACCCGGCCGATCATGTGGATGACCCGGTAGCCGAAGATGGTCAGGACGACGATGGCTGCAGCGAACAGCACGATGCCTTGCCAGTCGGGGACCTGAATCAGTTGCGCGACGGCTTGCCCGGCCAGCAACGAACCGCTGGCTGAGAAACCGATGTACATCAGGCATACCAGCACCAAGGGGATCACGGCACCGTACACGCCGAACTGCACGCGGCTGGAGATCATCTGCGGCAGGCCGAGCTTCGGACCTTGCGCCGCGTGCAGCGCCATCACGCCGCCGCCCAGCAGTTGGCCGATGAACAGGCCGATCAACGACCAGAACACATCGCCGCCCAACACCACGGCCAACGCGCCGGTGACGATGGCAGTGATTTGCAGGTTGGCACCCAGCCAGAGGGTGAATTGACTGAACAGACGGCCATGTCGTTCCGCGTCAGGGATGTAGTCGATCGAACGCTTTTCGATCACGGAGGAACTTGCAATACGATCATCTGAAACAGCCATCTCAAACCTTCCCCTGAAGCCAGTGTTGGATCACGCCGCGGCCCCCTTTAGGAGCGCGCTTGCCCGCGAAAACTGATGTTCAGCCGCTCATTCTGTTGCGGATGTACAGGCCTCTTCGCGGGCAAGCGCGCTCCTACAGGGCGTCTTCGTTTTACTGATTGATCATCGGCAGGTTCAACCCCTGCTCTTTGGCGCAGTCGATGGCGATCTGATAACCGGCATCGGCGTGACGCATGACGCCGGTGGCCGGGTCGTTGTGCAGGACGCGGGCGATGCGCTCGGCGGCTTCGTCGCTGCCGTCGCAGACGATCACCATCCCCGAGTGCTGCGAGAAGCCCATACCGACACCGCCGCCGTGGTGCAGCGACACCCAGGTCGCGCCGCTCGCGGTGTTGAGCAAGGCGTTGAGCAGTGGCCAGTCGGACACAGCGTCCGAGCCGTCCTGCATCGATTCGGTCTCGCGGTTGGGGCTGGCTACCGAACCTGAGTCCAAGTGGTCACGGCCGATCACGACCGGCGCCGACAGCTCGCCACGACGGACCATTTCATTGAACGCCAGGCCCAGCTTGGCGCGCTGACCCAGACCGACCCAGCAGATACGCGCTGGCAGACCCTGGAAGCTGATGCGCTCGCGGGCCATGTCCAGCCAGTTGTGCAGGTGGTCGTCGTCCGGGATCTGTTCCTTGACCTTGGCGTCGGTCTTGTAGATGTCTTCCGGGTTGCCTGACAGCGCAGCCCAGCGGAACGGGCCGATGCCACGGCAGAACAGCGGGCGGATGTAAGCCGGTACGAACCCGGGGAAGTCGAACGCGTTGCTCACGCCTTCCTCTTTCGCCATCTGACGGATGTTGTTGCCGTAGTCGAAGGTCGGGATGCCTTGTTTCTGGAACGCCAACATGGCTTCGACGTGTTCGGCCATCGACTGCTTGGCGGCCTTGACCACAGCTGCAGGTTCGGTGATTGCGCGATCGCGGTATTGCTCCCAGGTCCAGCCTTTTGGCAGGTAGCCGTTGAGCGGGTCGTGGGCGCTGGTCTGGTCGGTGACCATGTCCGGACGCACGCCACGACGAACCAGTTCCGGAAGGATTTCAGCCGCATTGCCCAGCAGGGCGATGGAGATCGCCTTGCCTTCTTGTGTGTACTGGGCGATGCGGGCCAGGGCGTCGTCGAGATCAGTGGCCTGCTCGTCGACGTAGCGGCTTTTCAGGCGGAAATCGATGCGGCTCTGCTGGCATTCGATGTTCAGCGAGCAGGCGCCGGCCAGGGTCGCGGCCAGAGGCTGTGCGCCGCCCATGCCGCCCAGGCCCGCGGTCAGCACCCAACGGCCTTTCAGGTTGCCGTCGTAATGCTGGCGACCGGCTTCGACGAAGGTTTCGTACGTGCCCTGGACGATGCCCTGGCTGCCGATGTAGATCCAGCTGCCAGCGGTCATCTGGCCGTACATGGCCAGACCTTTGGCGTCCAGTTCGTTGAAGTGCTCCCAGTTCGCCCAGTGCGGCACCAGGTTGGAGTTGGCGATCAGCACGCGCGGGGCGTTGCTGTGGGTCTTGAACACCCCGACCGGCTTGCCGGATTGCACCAGCAGAGTCTCGTCGTCATTCAGGTTTGTCAGGCTTTCGACGATCTTGTCGTAGCATTCCCAGTTGCGCGCGGCGCGGCCAATGCCGCCGTACACCACCAGCTCGTTGGGGTTCTCGGCGACTTCCGGGTCGAGGTTGTTCATCAACATGCGCAGCGGCGCTTCGGTCAGCCAGCTCTTGGCGGTCAGTTGCGTGCCACGGGCTGCGCGGATTTGCACGTCGCGGCGTTTGGTCCATTGCTGAGCTGGGGCGTTGTTGTCAGTAGTCACGTCACAATCCTCGATGATCAATCCGGCCCAGGCACTGGGCTGACGGTGCCTGCGTCGAACAGGCGGAATATGGGTCTGGCAAGCCAAGTGCCGCTGGTGGTGGATCGAAGCGGTGCACTCAGGTTGGCGTGCTTGCTCATATTTACTTGTACATACAAGCATATGCAACCAAAGGGCCAACTCGCGTGCAGAGCATGTAAAAACATCGCCAGCCCGCGTCAGTCGGGCCGTTTAACCATTGCATGGTGTTTCTACCGCGTTCAATCGAGCGTTACTGAGCCCCCGATTTTGTTACCTTCCGGTGCGACTGCCCTGTGACGGTGCATTCGGTAACGAAAAGTTGAATTGTCATTTGAGGCCTATCAGCTTCTACTGCCCCGGCGAATGACCGAGAGAATTCACCGCTGATGTAACCAGGGCGACCGATGGACCGAATAACAGATCATGCTGCGCACAACAGGGCTCTACGAAGCCGCGAAATCCAGCTCCAAGCGCTGTTCCTGGCAGGGCAGGAGGGTAACGAACGGGCATACCGGAATTTCCTGACCGATTTAAGTAAGCACCTGCGCGGCTTCTTACGCAGTCGTTTGCAGCGTCAACCGGGTGAAACAGAGGACTTGCTTCAAGAAGTGTTATTGGCCGTACACAACGCGCGGCACACGTACAAAGCCGATCAGCCACTCACCGCCTGGGTGTTCGCGATTGCGCGTTATAAACTCACAGACTTTTACCGCGCCAGGTCGCGGGGCGATGTATTCAACGACTCACTGGACGACACCGCCGAGCTGTTCGCCGAGCCCGAGTTGGAGCCTGCTCAGGCCAGCCGTGATTTGAGCAAGCTGCTGGGCGGTCTGCCTGATCGCCAGCGCTTGCCCATCCTGCATGTGAAGCTGGAAGGGTTGTCGGTGACGGAGACTGCAAAGATGACCGGGCTTTCCGAGTCGGCGGTCAAGATTGGCGTGCATCGCGGCCTCAAGGCGCTGGCGGCTCGCATACGAGGAACACAATGAAAACCGATGATCTGATTTCCATGCTCGCGGGAGGCATTGCCCCAGTTGATCGTGGGCAACTCGCCAAGCGGTTCAGTCTGGCGGTAGCGCTGGCAGCGCTAGGCTCTTTATTCATGGTGCTGGCGATTTTTGGCGCAAGACCTGACCTGATGATCGCCGCTGGAACGCCGCTGTTTTGGTGGAAGATTGCGTTTCCCGCGTCTCTGGCAGCGGGATCGTTGTGGATGGTCATTCGCCTGGCACGACCGGGGCTGAGTCCCGGTTCGGGGCGCTGGCTGGTAGGGGCGGGCGTGTTGCTCGTCTGGTTGGCGGGTGTTTACGCGCTGATTCTGGCAACACCGGACACCCGAGCCGCGATGATTTTCGGCCAAACCTGGAAAGTCTGCGCGATCAACATTGTGCTGCTGTCGATTCCCGGCTTTATTTCCATCTTCTGGGCATTACGCGGCATGGCGCCGACCCGGTTGCGGCTGGCGGGTGCCAGCGGCGGATTGCTTGCGGGATCCCTGGCGACTATCGCCTATTGCCTCCACTGCCCCGAGATGGAAATTCCGTTTTGGGGCGTGTGGTACTTCGCGGGCATGCTGCTCTCCACGGTGGTTGGCGCGCTTATCGGGCCTCGCGTCCTGCGCTGGTAACGAAGGCCGAGCCGTCAACCGGCCTTCACGGTTTTACCGACGAATTGAATCGGTCCGCTCGGTTTATTGGTCGGCGAGCCGCCTGCTTTTTCCAGTGACAGCTCAAACGTCTGATTCGGTTGTAAAGGCGGCAACCGGTCAGTCGGCACATTCAGCGTTTGCCCCGGCGCGACCAGACCGAGCGAAATCGGCCCCTCCCAGTCGTCCGCCTGGGTCCAGAACTGCAACACCTTGCCAAGCGGCACTTCGACTTTGTCCACGGGCACAAGCTGAATGCCGCGCAGATTGCTCGCCTGAACCACCCAACTGGCGGCGTGATTTTCAGGCGTTGCCAGAACGGCCAGATAGGCAGGCGCAGGCGGGGTAGGAATCTTGCCCATGAGTTGGGTGGTCAAGACCACAGCGGCCGCTAGCCCAATCCCGGCAAGACCGCGCCACAGCCCGGCGTTGTCCCACCACTGGTGGCGACGCTTCTGACGTTGCGGTTTGCCTGCGGCGCGATTGCGGTCAATGCGCCCCCACAGTCGCGGCGGCGCTTTCTGCGGCTCGGCCAGCTCGGTCAGCGTCAGTAACCGGGAACGCCAGCCGTCGATGGCCTTGCGCAATGCGAGGTCATGGATCAGCCGCTCTTGCACCTCGACGCGCTGCTTTGCGGTCAACGTGCCCAGCACGTACTCGCCGGCCAGGGTCTGGACGTCGAGATCAGGAATCTTGTCTTGTTTTTCACTCATCCAAAACACTCCCGCCACACGGCAGCGCCGTGCTCGATACAGGCGTTCACCGTGCCCGACGGCGCACCAGATGCGTGTGCGATGTGCTGATGAGAATAACCGCCGATGGCTTCCCGAAATACACTGTTACGACGCACGGGAGCCGATTTTTTAAAAGTCAGTCCGCGCTCCCTTATCGCGGTATTCGGGCGATCGTTCAGATCACCTTGACGGCCCGCCCGATGAATTGGATCGGTCCCGTGGGTTTGTTGATCGGCGAGCCTGTGGATTTCTCAAGCGTCAACTCGAACAGTTGGTTGGGCTGCAGGGGCGGCAAGCTGTCCAGCGGTACGCTCAGCACTTGACCGGGTTTGACCAACCCCAGCGAAACGGGGCCCTGCCAGTCGTCGGCCTTGGTCCAAAACTGCAGCGCCTTGTCTTCGGGTATCGATGTTTCGCCCAGAGGGATCAGCTGAATATCGCGCGCGTCGTTGGCTTGAATCACCCAGCCTGGCGCCTTGTCTTGCGGCGCGACGAGCACCACCAGATACGAAGGCACCGGTTTGGCAGCGAGTTGGGTGATCAGCACAGCCGCCAGCGCCACAGAGGCTGCCACCCCGACACCGGCAATGCCGCGCCACAGGTCAAGGCTGTCCCACCAGCGCGTGACCCGATCGACATGTGCTGACGCGTGCGCCCTTGGCGCTGCCGACAGCGCGTCGAGGGTATGCTCGATCCGATTCCAGAGCGAAGCGGGCGGCGCTTTCGGCTCCGCCAGATCGGTCAGCGCGAGCAAACGGTTTTCCCATTCATCGACAGCCTTGCGCAACGCCGCGTCGTGTTCGAGCCGCGCTTGAACGTCGGCGCGTTGCTCGGCGGAGAGCGTGCCAAGTACATATTCACCCGCCAGCGACTGAATATCGTCGTCAGGCGGCATGCCTGGTGTGTCGTTCATCCGATGCACTCCCGCAACGAGGCCAGGCTGCGCTTGATCCAGGCTTTCACCGTGCCCAATGGCGCGCCGAGTTTCTGTGCGATCTGCTGATGAGAATAGCCGTCGACATAGGCATGAAAAATACAGTTGCGACGCACCGGCTCCAGTTGCTCGAGACAGCCATGGATGCGGCTCGGATTGACGCGCCAGTCGAAGGCATCGCCCACGTCCTGCCAGCCTTCCAAAGTCGTTTGAACCTCCGCGTGCTGGTCATCGCGATCATTCATGGGCACTTCCCGGGCGATGTTGCGCACACTGTTGAGCGCCAGGTGCCGCGCCACGGTGAACATCCATCCGCGAGCGCTGCCACGACGGGCATCGAAACTCGCAGCGCCGTTCCATATCTTGATGAAGGCGTCGTGCACGATATCCTCGGCACGCGCGCGATCGGCCACGATGCGGTGCACCACACCCAGCAGACGAGGGGATTCCTGCTCATAAAGACGTTGCAGCGCCAGGCGTTCACCGCGTGCGCATGCCTGCAGCGCTGCTTCGTAGTCAAAGGGTGTTTGAGGTGCGGACAAATTGATCAGCCATCAAGGGATGCGCCTGCGTAAATCTTCGCAGGATGCTTGCGCAGGAGCATAGCCTGTTTCCCACGCAAGACACTGGCATTGTGGGTGTCAGTTACTGGCCCAGAAAATGTAGTCCGCCTGATACTTCACCAGCTCTTTCGCACCTTTGTTAGTGGAGGAGCATGTTGTCGATGGCGCTACGCCGCCTTTGAGTGCAACCCGCTGAATGTAGGTGACGCCGTGCATTGCGCCTTTGCCTTCGGCGGGATTGGCCTTGACCAGTTGATACGGCAAATTGCCCTCGCCCGATGGCGCGATCGCCAGCTGAGTGCCGGTGATTTTCGAGCCGTCTTTGGCTTCCCACGTCGCCGGTGGGCCGAAGTAGGTGCCCACTTGCTTGCCGCTGCGATCATTGAGCACGGCCTTGGGGCCCACGAACGTCCAGGCGAGTTCGTTGGGGTTGTCGGCTTTGGCTTTGCACTCGTAAGTGATTTCGCCGACGCCGGTGGTTTCCAGGCTGATTGTGTGTCCTGCGGGGACCTTGATGCTTTCCGGGAGGTCCGCTTGCGCGAAAACCGAAGACGCACACGTCAGGGCCAGAGTGCCGGCTGCCAGGCGGAAGTAATGTTTAGCATTCATCGCAGTGTCTCCTGAGGGTATTCCAGTGGGCAGCGAAGGGCTGCTGTCTGTACTACCCGCCAGGGACGCATCTGGATGCAGTGGTTTGATAATTTTTTTCTGGGCAGCGGATCAACGTTGCGCAAGCCGACTGCGCAACAGCATGACGCCCGCCAACGCTGACAGAATGGAGCCCATCAACACGCCGATTTTGACCTCATCAATCAGGTGCGGCGCGCCGGGGAAAGCCAGGTTGCCGATGAACAGGCTCATCGTGAAACCGATGCCGCATAACAGGGCAACGCCGTACAGCTGCACCCAGTTGCTGCCTTCGGGAAGCGTCGCCAGCCCCGAGCGAATCGCCAGCACCGCGGCGAGAAACACGCCAACCTGTTTGCCCACCAGCAGCCCGAGCGCGACGCCGAGGGGAACGGGGTCTACAAGATTGCCAGGGCTGATACCTGCCAGCGAGACCCCGGCGTTGGCGAATCCGAATACCGGCACGACCGCGAACGCCACCCAGTAGTGCATCTTTTCTTCAAGGAACAACAGGGGCGAGCGAGCCTCCTCCTGCCGCGTGCCCAACGGAATGCACAACGCCAGCGCCACACCGGCCAGCGTCGCGTGCACCCCTGATTGCAGCACGAAAAACCACAGCAACAGCCCCAGCAGCAGATACGGCAACAAGCGCTGCACGCCCATCCGGTTCATGACGACCAACACCGCCAGCGTGGCGAATGACGCGCCGAGCATCGGCAGATTCAGCCCGCTGCTGTAGAACACCGCGATGATGGTCACCGCGCCCAGGTCGTCGAGGATTGCCAGCGCGGCAAGAAAGACTTTCAGCGACGTGGGCACGCGTTTGCCCAGCAACGACAACACGCCCAACGCGAAGGCGATGTCGGTGGCGGCGGGAATTGCCCAGCCGCTGAGGGTTTCAGCGTTACCCAGATTGATCCCGACGTAAATCAGCGCCGGCACCAGCATCCCGCCGGCCGCTGCAAAACCGGGGAGGGCGCGCTGACCCCACGTAGCAAGTCCGCCCGCCAGTACCTCGCGTTTGATTTCCAGTCCGACCATCAGAAAGAAAATCGCCATCAGACCGTCGTTGATCCACAACTCCACCGACAGCCCGCCCCAGACGCTGTGCAGCGTCGCGAAGTAGAACGGGGCCACGGGCGAATTGGCGACGATGATCGCCGCAAGGGCAGCGCCCATCAGCACGATCCCGCCTGCGGATTCCGAGGCCAGGAAACTGGCGAGCATCGCGAGGGCGCGTGGGGTTTCTTTTTGGGGGCTGAGCGATGTCATGCGGGTCCTTGTGTGGGGATAGATGTCGCCGCTTCTGTGGGAGCCGGGTTGCTGGCTCCCACAGGTGCGTAGCGTTCAGACTTAAGCGGTGGTGAGTTCGATGATGCACACTCGGCTCGCGCTCGGCGCGTACAGCACCACTTCCACCAACGCACCTTCGGCATTCTCCAGTTGCAGGCAGTCGTGCCTTCCCAGCAACTGCGGCGGATGCTCGCCCACGTTGGCCGCCATCTGCTCGGCTGCGCTGAACACCACAAACACATTCGCCGAACTGAAGAAGCGTTGAGGTTGCAGCACGTCGATCCATTGCAGGCGTGCGCGATAACGGGTGGGCGCGTAGATCAGATTGAAGTCGCGAATCGGGCCGTCCAACAGGGTGCACGTCACCTGGCTGTCCCCGCTGAAGGCGAACGGATCCGATGGCAGCAACGCTTCACTGTCCTTGCCATCGATGTTCAACGTCATGCCAGCGCCTTGCAGTACGGTGATGATGCGCAGGTAACCGGCGAACACCGAAAAGCCACCCGACTCGCCGATGTCAGCAATTGACAGGCGCCAACCGAATCCGTCGAGCCCTTCGCCTGAATCGCGGGTGATCTCCTCGGTGCTGCCGCCGCCGTTTTTCCAGGGCATGCGCGGGTAATCCGCTGCACGCAAAACCGTCAGTCGAGTCATTTGGTGAAACGTCCTTCCAGGCGGTGGCGCGAACCAGGGTGGATCAGGCGGGCAGCCGTCACCGGTTGGCGGCCCGACCAGGTCCGGCGGCGCACCAGCAGGCATGGCTCGCCTTTTTCGATTTGCAGCAGCTTGCACTCGTCCGGGTCCGCCAGAATGGCCTCGACCACATGCTCGCCCTCAGTAAGCGGCGCGACTTGGTTGAGATACGCGTAAGGCGTCTGTTTGGTGAAATCCTGATGCAAATACTCGGGCGCCACCGCCGCGTTGACGAAACGGTCCTCGATTTGCACGGGAATGTCGTTTTCGAAATGCACGATCAGGGAATGGAACACTCGCTGGCCTTCGCGCATGTCCAGGGCCAAGGCGCGCTCGGAACCGGCCGCTTCTTCGCAGAGGATGATGACTTGGCAGGTGTGGGTGTGGCCGCGCGCGGCGATTTCGTCGGCGATATTGTGCACTTCGAACAGCGCGGATTGCGTCTTGGGTTCAGCGACGAAGGTGCCGACGCCCTGCATGCGCACCAACATGCCTTCGGCGGTCATTTCGCGCAGGGCGCGGTTGATGGTCATGCGGCTGAAGCCCAGTTGGGTCACCAGCTCGCTTTCGGACGGCACGCGGTGATGCGGCGGCCAGGTTCCATTCTGGATTTGCTGGGTGATCATGTGCTTCACCCGGGCATAAAGCGGCGCCGGACTGTCACCCATCTGGGCGGCCAGCGGCGAATTGGCAGGCGGAGTCGGCACAGAAGAATCCTTGTTAGCGACAAAACAGTGGGTGAAGAAGCTATAAACAGTGCCCACGCTAACCATTAACGCGAGTGCCGACAAGCTTGCCGCAGTTTACCGGGCAGGCAAACGTCTGTATATGTATAGACAATTTCACACAAGGGGTGCGAAGCGATGTCCGTTTTCTTTGCCGAACGCGCATTATTGCCCGCAGGTTGGGCCGATAACGTGCGTTTTGAGGTCGGTGCCGATGGGATGCTGACCCGTGTTCAGGCCGACGCCGATCGTCAGGGCGCTGAGCTGATCAGCGGCCCGGTGGTGCCCGGCATGCCCAACCTGCACTCTCATGCATTTCAGCGTGCGATGGCCGGTCTGGCCGAAGTGGCGGGCAATCCCAACGACAGTTTCTGGACCTGGCGCGATCTGATGTATCGCCTCGTTGGTCAGATCAGCCCGCAGCACTTGGGCGTCATCGCTCGGCAACTGTACATCGAGATGCTCAAGGGCGGCTTTACCTCGGTCGCCGAATTTCACTACGTGCACCATGACCCGACAGGCAAACCTTACGCCAATCCTGCTGAGCTGGCGTTGCAGGTCAGCCAGGCGGCCGCGTCGGTTGGCATCGGCATGACCGTGCTGCCTGTGCTGTACACCCACTCGGGCTTCGGCGGTTTGACGCCCAATGATGGACAGCGTCGTTTCATCAACAGCACCGACAGCTACCTTGAGCTGCAATCTCGCCTGAAACCCATGATCAGCGCACAACCCGCCCAGGCGTTGGGTGTGTGCTTCCACTCGTTGCGGGCTGTGACGCCCCAGCAAATCAGCGACGTGTTGGCGGCCAGCGACAAAAAGTGCCCCGTCCACATCCACATCGCCGAACAACAGAAAGAAGTCGATGACTGCCTCGCCTGGAGCGGCCGTCGTCCGCTGCAATGGCTGTATGAAAACGTTGACGTCGATCAGCGCTGGTGCCTGGTCCACGCCACGCATGCCGAGGCTGATGAGGTGACGTCGATGGCCAAAAGTCGCGCCATCGCGGGGCTGTGCCTGACCACCGAAGCGAACCTCGGCGACGGCATTTTTCCGGCCGTGGACTACATCGCGCAGGGCGGGCGTTGGGGGATCGGCTCGGACAGCCATGTCTCGCTGAGCGTCGTCGAAGAGCTGCGGTGGCTGGAATACGGCCAGCGTCTGCGCGATCAGCGGCGTAACCGCTTATACCGCTCGGATCAGCCGATGGTCGGCCGAACGCTGTACGACGCGGCGCTGGTGGGCGGCGCCCAGGCGATGGGACAGCCGATCGGTGCGCTGGAAGTCGGCAAGCGCGCCGACTGGCTGGTTCTCGATGGCAACGATCCCTATCTGGCCACAGCGTCAGGTGACGCAATCCTCAACCGATGGCTGTTCGCGGGGAGCGACCGGCAGATCCGCGACGTGATGGTGAACGGCCAATGGGTGATTCGCGACGGACGGCATGCGGATGAAGAAGACAGCCGCCGGGCGTTTGCGCAGGTATTGAGGGACTTGTTGGGATGATCACCCCGAGACTCGGGTGAGCACCCCGCTGTAGGAGTGAGCTTGCTCGCGATGGCCATGATTCAGTCGATGATGTGTTGTCTGGAAAATGGCTATCGCGAGCAAGCTCACTCCTACAAATGTTGCGGGTGTATCCGACGCTGAGCTGCGTCCCGCTCTCATAGGAGGAGTGCGTACGTCAGTCGAATCGGGGGTCAGTTGGCGGTTTTCGCCAGCTTCGAATCCTCTGGGTGATTCGCGACGGACGGCATGCGGATGAAGAAGACAGCCGCCGGGCGTTTGCGCAGGTATTGAGGGACTTGTTGGGATGATCACCCCGAGACACGGGTGAGCACCCCACTGTAGGAGTGAGCTTGCTCGCGATGGCCATGATCCAGTCGACGATATGTTGTCTGGAGAATGGCTATCGCGAGCAAGCTCACTCCTACAAATGTTGCGGGTGTATCCGACGTTGAGCTGCGTCCCGCTCTCATAGGAGGAGTGCGTACGTCAGTCGAATCGGGGGGTCAGTTGGCGGTTTTCGCCAGCTTCGAATCCTCGATCCGCCAGATCAGCTTGGTCGTGTCATATCCCTGCTGCTGCGCTTTCATCAGCAGCTCGTTCTTCACGGACTCCGACACATGGGCCGTGCGTGACAACAGCCACAGGTATTTGCGATTCGGGTTGCCGACCAGCGCGAGTTTGTAGCCGTCGCTGACGTACAGCACCCAGTAATCGCCTTTGGCCACGCCCGGTGTCAGGCGTGAGAACCAGTTGTCGAACACCACCCACAGCTTGTCGGTCTTGCCTTCAACCTGCGGCGATGCCGTACCGGTCGCTTCTTCCCACTTGCCTTCCAGCGTGCGACAGCGGTTGATCACGCCGATGTTGCCGTCATCCTTGAGCGTGTAATGGGCTTCGGATTGCGCGCAGTTGCGCTGAAAGAACATCGGCATCCGCGCCAGTTCGTACCACGTGCCCTGATAGCGTTTCAGGTTGACGTGCTCGGCAGTGCGCGGGGCCATGGATTCGGTTTCAGGGGTGACGGCGCAGGCGCCCAGCCAAAACGTCGCCAGTGTGACCGTTGCCAGACGCTTCCAGTGGTTTACGTTCATTTGAGCCCCTGGTTCGAATACAGCACGACTTTGTCGGCGGCGTATTGAACGCTGATGAAGGCTTTTTGATCACCCCACGTGCAGCTCGACATACCCAGCGCACCTGAGCATTGCGTCGGGGCCCCGAGTAATTGTTCAACTTGAACCTTGGACATGCCGGCCGAGAGTTTCGAGTAATTTTCCAGCGTGACCTTGCTGCATGCGGCCAGCAGCACGCAGAACGACAACAATGCGAGGGATCGCAACGACATGGGTGAAACTCCTGAATCGAGAGGGGGCAGCGAGCCGCGAAAAGCCTGCGGCACAAAGCGCTGACGTCGTGCCGAAAGCTTAGAAGAGAAAGGGTGGGGCGGGTTCCGTGGTGACCCCACTTCTACTGCGCGCTGTACTGAAACGGACCGAAGGAGGGCGTATGAAACGTCCAAGTCCTTCGATCAATCGTGGCCGGCCAGCGTTTAGGCGCCCATCACCAAACGGATATCTGCCGCCAGCTCGCGAACGCGGGCTTCTTCGGTGTCCCACGAACACATGAAACGCGCGCCGCCGCTGCCGATGAAGGTGTAAAAGCGCCAGCCCTTGGCAGTCAGGGCCGCGATGGCCGACTCGGACAACTGCAGAAACACCCCGTTGGCCTGTACCGGGAACATCAGCTCGACGCCCGGGATGTCCTTGACCAGCTCAGCGAGCAGTTGCGCGCAGGCGTTGGCGTGGCGTGCGTGCTTGAGCCACGCGTCGTTTTCCAACAGCCCGACCCACGGCGCTGACAGGAAGCGCATTTTCGACGCCAGTTGCCCGGCCTGTTTGCAGCGATAGTCGAAGTCTTCAGCCAGTTTGTGGTTGAAGAACAGAATTGCCTCACCCACTGCCATGCCGTTTTTGGTGCCGCCGAAGCACAACACGTCGACGCCGGATTTCCAAGTCAACTCGGCAGGTGTGCAGCCCAGGTGCGCACAGGCGTTGGCGAAGCGCGCACCGTCCATGTGCAGATTCAGGCCCAGTTCTTTACAGGTGTCGCTGATGGCCTTGAGCTCTTCCGGCAGGTAGACGCTGCCGACTTCGGTGGCCTGGGTCAGCGTCACGACACGGGGTTTCGGGTAGTGGATGTCAGCCCGCTTGAGCGCGACTTCGCGAATCGACGCGGGCGTCAGCTTGCCGTTCTCGCTACGGGCGGTCAGCAGCTTGGAGCCGTTGGAGAAGAACTCCGGCGCGCCGCATTCGTCGGTTTCGACGTGGGCGGTTTCGGAGCAAATGACGCTGTGATAACTCTGGCACAACGACGACAGCGCCAGCGAGTTGGCGGCAGTGCCATTGAAGGCGAAAAACACTTCGCAGTCGGTTTCGAACAACTGGCGGAATTGATCGGCCGCCCGTGCTGTCCATTGGTCGTCGCCGTAGGCACGCTGATGGCCGTGATTGGCTTGCTCCATGGCCGCCCACGCTTCCGGGCAGATTCCCGAATAGTTGTCGCTGGCAAACTGCTGGCTTTGGTCTGACATGGCCGGTTCCCTGTAATCGAAGGCTGCGACTGTAACCAGAATTCAATGCCGCGGTCATGCATTCTTGCGTCAGAAAATTCATCAGATGAGTGAAGCGCGATGACTGAGACGTTTTCGGCGGTGCGCCCGGAGCGCGACCGGGCATTGGACCTGCTCAAGTGGCTGGCCATGCTGAGCATGGTCCTCGATCACCTGCGTTATGTCGGTTGGCATGTCGACGGGTTATACGTGCCGGGACGCTTGGCGTTTGCCGGGTTCTGTCTGGCCATTGCGGTGAATGTCAGGCGCAGTGTCTCGCGAGGGATGCCGACGCGTATGGACTGGAAATACCTGGCGTGGCTCGTGGTGTTTTCAGTGCTGGCGGAGTTTCCGTACCGGTTGTACATGGCCGGCGAGGTCACCACGCTGAATGTCCTCCCGACCCTGGTTTTGGGATTGCTGGCAGCACAGGGGGTGGTGAGCCCCTCGTGGACCGCGCGTTTGATGGGTTTCGTTGCGTTGGGCATCGGCGTTGCGTTCGGCGAGCAACTGATGTTCGGCGCCTATGGGGTGTTGCTGCCGACCGCCTTCCTGCTAGTGCTGCGCGGGCCGCTGTGGCTGGCGGTGGTGCCGGGCGTGGTCTGCCTGTTGAGCAACGAGTGGCCGAAGATCATTGACGGGATGTTGTGGGGTGACCCGATTTCCATTGGCGCGTTGATCGCGTGTCTGGTCGGTCCGTTCCTGGGGTTGGCGCTGTTGCGGTGGCGACCGGGTTTCAGGGTCTGGCCGATGCGCCGGTGGGCGTATCTGATTTATCCGCTGCATTTTGTGGTGTTGTTCACGCTGCGCCGCATCCTGATGGCTTGACGCATCTCCTTGTGGGAGCCGGCTTGCTGGCGAATGCAGTGGGTCAGGTTCATCAATGTCGGCTGATGCATCGCATTCGCCAGCAAGCCGGCTCCCACAGGGGTTGGCGGTGATCCTGAGGCGGGTGCACTTACACAAATCGCTGTAGACAAACCGCCATCACGCCCCTTATCTTCCGCACCAGGCCACCGCAGTGGCCAGCGTCGCTCGGACGGTTCCGGGCGCTTACGTTTTCTTGAGGTTTCCATGGCCGACCTTGGTTCGCCGCGCCGCTTTGCGCGCATCGATCGACTCCCCCCTTACGTGTTCAACATCACTGCCGAGCTGAAAATGGCCGCTCGTCGTCGTGGTGAGGACATCATCGACCTGAGCATGGGCAACCCCGATGGGGCAACGCCGCCGCATATCGTCGAAAAACTGGTTACCGTCGCCCAACGTGAAGACACTCACGGCTACTCGACTTCGCGTGGCATTCCGCGTCTGCGTCGGGCGATTTCCAGTTGGTATAAAACCCGCTACGAGGTCGATATCGACCCCGAAAGCGAAGCCATCGTCACCATTGGCTCGAAAGAGGGCCTGGCGCACCTGATGCTCGCCACCCTCGATCAGGGCGACACGGTGCTGGTGCCGAACCCCAGTTATCCCATTCACATCTACGGCGCAGTCATCGCTGGCGCCCAAGTGCGCTCCGTGCCGCTGGTACCGGGCGTGGACTTCTTCGCCGAGCTGGAAAAGGCTATTCGTGGCTCGATCCCCAAGCCGAAGATGATGATTCTGGGCTTCCCCTCCAATCCGACCGCGCAGTGCGTCGAACTCGATTTCTTCGAGCGCGTGGTCGCGCTGGCCAAACAGTACGACGTACTGGTGGTTCACGATCTGGCTTATGCCGACATCGTTTACGACGGCTGGAAAGCCCCGTCGATCATGCAAGTGCCGGGCGCCAAGGACATCGCGGTAGAGTTTTTCACCCTGTCCAAAAGCTACAACATGGCAGGCTGGCGTATCGGCTTCATGGTCGGTAACCCCGAGTTGGTCAACGCCTTGGCGCGGATCAAGAGCTACCACGACTACGGCACCTTCACCCCGCTGCAAGTCGCGGCGATTGCTGCGCTGGAAGGCGATCAGCAGTGCGTGCTCGACATCGCCGAGCAATACCGTCAGCGTCGCAACGTGCTGGTCAAAGGCCTGCACGAACTGGGCTGGAGGGTGGAAAACCCGAAAGCGTCGATGTACGTCTGGGCCAAGATTCCTGAAGCTTACGCGCACCTGGGTTCGTTGGAATTCGCCAAAAAGCTGCTGCTGGAAGCCAAGGTCTGCGTTTCGCCGGGTGTCGGTTTTGGTGAGTACGGCGACGATCACGTGCGTTTCGCCTTGATCGAAAACCAGGACCGGATACGTCAGGCGGTGCGCGGTATTCGCGGGATGTTCCGGGCGGATGGGTTACTCCCTGCGAAATCGGTCTGATTGCGACATTCGCGACTTCAAAATCCCCGGCCCAAGCTGGGGATTTTTGTTTGGAATACGATCAAAGCGTAGGAGCGAGCTTGCCCGCGACGGCGGTGTGTCAGCAACGTGGAACCCGCCTGATACAACGTTTTCGCGGGCAAGCGCGCTCCTACAGGTGTCAGGCCAAACTCCGGAAACCTCCCTCCCCGCAAAACCATGTCGTAAACGCGCCTTTGTGTGGCGTGCGTAGGCATCTGGTCTGTCTGCGTCAGCCCTACCATCGCTGCCAAGGGGTGATCCAAAAGCCCCAACACGACAATTCAGGCGCCGCGCCGCCGCTGGGAGAACCGCGATGTTCAGCAAGCTAGACCAAATCCAGGGTTATGACGATGCACTCTTGGCAGCGATGAATGCCGAAGATCAGCGTCAGGAAGATCACATCGAGCTGATCGCCTCGGAGAACTACACCAGCAAGCGCGTGATGCAGGCTCAGGGCAGCGGCCTGACCAACAAATATGCCGAGGGCTATCCGGGCAAGCGTTACTACGGTGGCTGCGAACACGTCGACAAGGTCGAGCAACTGGCCATCGACCGCGCCAAGCAACTGTTCGGCGCCGATTACGCCAACGTTCAGCCGCATTCCGGTTCGTCTGCCAACAGCGCCGTTTACCTGGCCCTGCTGCAAGCCGGCGACACCATTCTGGGCATGAGTCTGGCCCACGGCGGTCACCTGACCCACGGCGCCAAAGTGTCGTCTTCGGGCAAGCTCTACAACGCTGTTCAATACGGCATCGACACCACCACCGGCCTGATCGACTACGACGAAGTCGAGCGCCTGGCCGTTGAACACAAGCCAAAGATGATCGTTGCTGGCTTCTCGGCGTACTCCAAGACCCTGGATTTCCCACGCTTCCGCGCCATCGCTGACAAAGTGGGTGCGCTGCTGTTCGTCGACATGGCCCATGTGGCCGGTCTGGTCGCCGCCGGTCTGTACCCGAACCCGATTCCATTCGCTGACGTGGTCACCACCACCACCCACAAGACCCTGCGCGGTCCGCGTGGCGGCCTGATTCTGGCCAAGGCCAACGAAGAAATCGAAAAGAAACTGAACGCCGCAGTATTCCCTGGCGCTCAGGGCGGCCCGCTGATGCACGTCATCGCGGGCAAGGCTGTGTGCTTCAAGGAAGCCATGGAGCCCGGCTTCAAGGCGTATCAACAGCAAGTGATCGACAACGCTCAGGCCATGGCGCAGGTGTTCATCGATCGCGGTTACGACGTTGTGTCGGGCGGGACTGACAACCACCTGTTCCTCGTCAGCCTGATCCGTCAGGGCCTGACCGGTAAAGAAGCTGACGCCGCGCTGGGCCGTTCGCACATCACCGTGAACAAGAACGCCGTGCCGAACGACCCGCAATCGCCGTTCGTGACCTCGGGCCTGCGTATCGGCACCCCGGCCGTCACCACCCGCGGTTTCAAAGTTACCCAATGCGTCACGCTGGCCGGCTGGATCTGCGACATTCTCGACAACCTCGGCGACGCCGATGTCGAGGCCAATGTTGCCAGTCAAGTCGCCGCGCTGTGCGCCGATTTCCCGGTTTACCGCTGAGTCAGGAGTCGCACCATGCAGCATTACTCGGGCTTCGGCCTTTTCAAACACTCCCTCAGCCACCACGAAAACTGGCAGCGCATGTGGCGCACGCCGACCCCTAAAAAGGTCTATGACGTGGTCATCGTGGGCGGTGGCGGTCATGGTCTGGCGACCGCGTACTACCTGGCCAAAGAACACGGCATCACCAACGTGGCCGTCGTTGAGAAAGGTTGGCTGGGCGGCGGTAACACCGCGCGCAATACCACCATCGTGCGCTCCAACTACCTGTGGGATGAATCCGCCCACCTGTACGAGCACGCGATGAAATTGTGGGAAGGCCTGTCGCAAGACCTGAACTACAACGTCATGTTCTCCCAGCGCGGCGTGTACAACCTGTGCCACACCCTGCAGGACATGCGTGATTCCGAGCGTCGTGTCAGCGCCAACCGCCTGAACGGCGTGGACGGGGAACTGCTGAACGGCAAACAGGTGGCGGAAGAAATCCCTTACCTGGACTGCTCGAGGAACACCCGTTATCCGATTATCGGCGCGACCGTTCAACGTCGCGGCGGTGTCGCCCGTCACGACGCCGTGGCCTGGGGCTTTGCCCGTGCCGCCGACGCGTTGGGCGTGGACCTGATCCAACAGACCGAAGTCACCGGTTTCCGCAAGGAAAACGGCGTGTGCGTTGGCGTTGAAACCAACAAGGGCTTCATCGGCGCCAAGCGCGTCGGTGTCGTGACCGCCGGTAACTCCGGTCACATGGCCAAGCTCGCCGGCTTCCGCCTCCCGGTCGAATCCCACCCGCTGCAGGCGCTGGTGTCCGAGCCGATCAAACCCATCATCGACAGTGTGATCATGTCCAACGCCGTGCACGGCTATATCAGTCAGTCCGACAAGGGCGACCTGGTGATCGGTGCCGGTATCGACAGCTGGGTCGGCTATGGCCAGCGCGGTTCGTACCCGGTGATCGAACACACCATCCAGGCCATCGTCGAGATGTTCCCGGTGCTGTCCCGCGTGCGCATGAATCGTCAATGGGGCGGCATCGTCGACACCACGCCGGATGCCTGCCCGATCATCTCGAAGACGCCGGTTCCGAACATGTTCTTCAACTGCGGTTGGGGTACAGGCGGGTTCAAGGCGACGCCGGGTTCGGGCAACGTGTTTGCGGCAAGCCTGGCGAAGGGCGAAATGCACCCGCTGGCCAAACCGTTTTCCATCGACCGTTTCCATAACGGCGCACTCATTGACGAACACGGCGCTGCGGCCGTCGCCCACTAATCAAAACCGCGTGAGAACGTAGCGAGCGAAGGTAAGACAAGGCAAAAACAGGCGAGGAAGTGGAGTTTAGGCTCCTAAATGAGCATTCCGAGCCTATTTTTAACGCGGTATTACCGAGCGCAGCAGTCCTCACGGGGTTTTTAACAGGAGAAATTCCTATGTTGCACATCTTCTGTCCTCACTGTGGCGAACTGCGCTCCGAAGAGGAGTTTCACGTCTCCGGTCAGGCTCACATCGCGCGTCCACTGGACCCGGCGGCCTGCACCGACGAAGAGTGGGGCGACTACATGTTCTTCCGCGACAACCCGCGTGGCCTGCACCACGAGCTGTGGATTCATGCCGCCGGTTGCCGTCAGTACTTCAACACCACGCGTGACACCGTGACTTACGAAATTCTCGAGACCTACCCGATTGGCACCAAGCCGCAGTTCGTGAACCCGGTTCCAGCCGTCGGCAAGGGAGACAACGCATGAGCCAGACCCATCGTCTGCCCAATGGCGGCCGCATCGACCGCAGCAAGGTCCTGAACTTCAACTTCAACGGCCAGACCTACCAAGGCTTCGAAGGCGACACCCTGGCGGCAGCCTTGCTGGCCAACGGCGTTGACATCATTGGCCGCAGCTTCAAGTACTCGCGTCCTCGCGGCATCTTCGCAGCCGGCTCCGAAGAGCCGAATGCGGTGTTGCAGATCGGCGCCACCGAAGCCACCCAGATCCCGAACGTGCGCGCCACGCAACAGGCGCTGTATGCGGGCCTGGTCGCTACCAGCACCAACGGCTGGCCGAGCGTGAACACCGACATGATGGGGATTCTCGGCAAGGTCGGCGGCAAGCTGATGCCTCCGGGCTTCTACTACAAAACCTTCATGTATCCGCAATCGTTCTGGATGACCTACGAGAAATACATTCGTAAGGCAGCGGGTCTCGGCCGTTCGCCGACCGAGATCGATCCGGACACCTACGACAACATGAACCACCACGCCGACGTGCTGGTGGTTGGCGCAGGCCCGGCGGGTCTGGCGGCGGCACTGGCCGCTGCGCGCAGCGGCGCCCGTGTGATCGTGGCCGATGAGCAAGAAGAATTCGGCGGCAGCCTGCTGGATACCCGCGAAAGCCTCGACGGCAAGCCTGCCGCTGAATGGGTTGCGACAGTGGTCGCCGAGCTGAAAGGCCTGGCCAACGTCGTGCTGCTGCCCCGTTCGACTGTGAACGGCTACCACGACCATAACTTCCTGACCATTCACGAGCGTCTGACCGATCACCTCGGCGACCGCGCACCGATCGGCCAGGTGCGTCAGCGTCTGCATCGCGTTCGCGCCAAGCGCGTCGTGCTGGCAACCGGTACGCACGAGCGTCCGCTGGTCTACGGCAACAACGACGTGCCGGGCAACATGCTGGCCGGCGCCGTCTCGACTTACGTTCGCCGTTACGGCGTGGCGCCGGGCAAGAAACTCGTGCTGTCCACCAACAACGATTACGCCTACCGCGTGGCGCTGGACTGGCTCGACGCCGGTCTGCACGTGGTCGCCGTGGCCGATGTGCGTCACAACCCACGCGGCGCGCTGGTTGAAGAAGCGCGGGCCAAAGGCATTCGTATCCTGACCGGCAGCGCAGTGATCGAAGCCCGTGGCAGCAAACGCGTCAGCGGCGCCCGCGTAGCAGCGATTGACGTGAAAGCGCACAAGGTCACCAGCCCTGGCGAATGGCTCGATTGCGACTTGATCGCCAGCTCAGGCGGCTACAGCCCGATCGTTCACTTGGCCTCCCATTTGGGTGGTAAGCCGGTCTGGCGTGAAGACATCCTCGGTTTCGTGCCCGGCGAAGCACCACAGAAACGCGTCTGCGTCGGTGGCGTGAACGGCGTTTACGCACTCGGCGATGCATTGGCTGACGGTTTTGAAGGCGGCGTACGCGCAGCCTCCGAAGCGGGTTTCCAGCCTGTTGAAGGCGTGATCCCGAAAGCCCTGAGCCGCGTGGAAGAACCGACGCTGGCGATCTTCCAGGTGCCGCATGAGAAGGGCACTTCTCGTGCGCCGAAGCAATTCGTCGATCTGCAAAACGACGTCACCGCTGCGGCCATCGAACTGGCGACCCGCGAGGGCTTCGAGTCGGTCGAGCACGTCAAGCGCTACACCGCGCTGGGCTTCGGTACCGATCAGGGCAAGCTGGGCAACGTCAACGGTCTGGCCATCGCGGCCCGCTCGCTGAACGTCAGCATTCCCGAGATGGGCACCACGATGTTCCGCCCGAACTACACGCCGATCACCTTCGGCGCCATTGCCGGTCGTCACTGCGGCCACATCTTCGAGCCTGTGCGCTTCACCGCGCTGCACGCCTGGCACGTCAAGAACGGCGCCGAATTCGAAGACGTCGGTCAGTGGAAACGTCCGTGGTACTTCCCGAAAGCCGGTGAAGACATTCACGCAGCGGTCCGCCGCGAATGCAAAGCCGTGCGCGACAGCGTCGGCCTGCTGGACGCCTCGACCCTCGGCAAAATCGACATTCAGGGCCCGGATGCGCGCGAGTTCCTCAACCGCATCTATACCAACGCCTGGACCAAGCTCGACGTAGGCAAGGCGCGTTACGGCCTGATGTGTAAAGAAGACGGCATGGTCTTCGACGACGGTGTCACCGCCTGTGTCGCTGATAACCATTTCATCATGACCACCACCACGGGCGGCGCTGCACGCGTTCTGCAATGGCTGGAAATCTATCAGCAGACCGAATGGCCGGACCTGAAGGTGTACTTCACTTCCGTGACCGACCACTACGCGACCCTGACCCTGTCGGGCCCGAACAGCCGCAAGCTGCTCAGTGAAGTGACCGACATCGACTTGGGCCGCGAAGCCTTCCCGTTCATGACCTGGAAAGAAGGCCTGGTCGGTGGCGTTCCGGCGCGTGTGTTCCGGATCTCCTTCACCGGTGAGCTTTCCTACGAAGTGAACATCCAGGCCGACTACGCCATGGGCGTTCTGGAAAAAATCGCCGAGGCAGGCAAGAAATACAACCTGACCCCGTACGGCACTGAAACCATGCACGTACTGCGGGCCGAGAAGGGCTTCATCATCGTCGGTCAAGACACCGATGGCTCGATGACCCCGGACGACCTGAACATGGGCTGGTGTGTCGGTCGCACCAAACCGTTCTCGTGGATCGGCCAGCGCGGCATGAACCGCGAAGATTGCGTGCGGGAAGACCGTAAGCAACTGGTTGGCCTCAAGCCAATCGATCCGAACAAGTGGCTGCCGGAAGGCGCGCAGTTGGTGTTCGACCCTAAACAGTCGATCCCGATGACGATGGTCGGTCACGTGACGTCGAGCTACGCGGCGAACTCGCTGGGTTACTCGTTCGCCATGGGCGTGGTCAAGGGCGGTCTGAAACGCATGGGCGAACGCGTGTTCTCGCCGCAAGCGGATGGCAGCGTGATCGAGGCGGAAATCGTATCGTCGGTGTTCTTCGATCCGAAAGGTGACCGGCAGAACGTGGAGTAATTGTCCTGTAGTGCACTGCTTCCTGTGTAGGAGCGTGGCTTGTCCCGCGATGCGATTAATACGGCGCCATCGCGGTGACTGCCAGACTGCTATCGCGGGACAAGCCACGCTCCTACAAGGTTCGCGTTCACTGAAATAACAGAATTCAACACAGGTGCTCTATGACCACAGCCAACGTTTACCAACAGCGGCCAACGACCGAGGCCAAAGCCGAGTCGCCGCTGTTTCACGCCGATCTGAAAAGCCTGGTCGGCAAGGGCCGCACCCATCCGGGTGTGGTGCTGCGCGAGAAAAAATTGCTGGGCCACCTGACCTTGCGTGGCGATGCCCATGATCCTGCGTTCGCCGCCGGTGTCCACAAAGCGCTGGGCATGGAACTGCCTGCCGCGTTGACGCTGGTGTCCAGCGGCGACAGTTCGATTCAATGGATGGGTCCTGATGAGTGGCTGCTGATCGTCCCGACTGGCGAAGAATTTGCGGTTGAACAGAAGCTGCGTGACGCGCTGGCCGGTTTGCACATTCAAGTGGTCAACGTCTCTGGTGGCCAATCGATCCTGGAACTGACCGGCCCGAACGTGCGCGACGTGCTGATGAAGTCCACCAGCTACGACGTGCACCCCAGCAACTTCCCGGTCGGCAAGGCCGTCGGCACAGTGTTCGCCAAGTCGCAGTTGGTGATTCGTCGCACCGGCGAAGACACCTGGGAACTGCTGATTCGCCGCAGCTTCGCTGATTACTGGTGGTTGTGGTTGCAGGATGCGAGCGCTGAGTACGGCCTCGGGATCGCAGCGTAAAGGATTTTCACGCT
>NZ_DDHJ01000017.1:97559-98510 GCF_002338065.1 Pseudomonas sp. UBA1879
CACGCTCCTACGCCTTCGGCAGAAGCAGTTTGCGTCGTACATAAAAAACAGGAGCAACACCCCATGAGCCGCGCCCCTGATACCTGGATTCTGACCGCCGATTGCCCCAGTGTGCTGGGCACGGTGGACGCGGTGACGCGCTACCTGTTCGAGCAGGGGTGCTATGTCACCGAGCACCATTCGTTCGATGACCGGCTGTCCAGCCGCTTCTTCATCCGCGTCGAATTCCGTCAGCCTGACGGCTTCGACGAAGCGTCGTTTCGCGCCGGCCTGACCGAGCGCGGTGAGGCCTTCGGCATGACGTTCGAGCTCACAGCGCCGAACTACCGCCCCAAAGTCGTGATCATGGTATCCAAAGCCGATCACTGCCTGAACGATCTGCTCTACCGCCAGCGCATCAACCAACTGTCGATGGACGTGGTCGCGGTGGTCTCCAATCATCCTGATCTCGAACCGCTGGCGCGCTGGCACGACATTCCCTATTACCATTTCCCACTCGACCCCAACGACAAGCCAGCGCAAGAGGCCAAGGTCTGGCAGGTGATCGAGGAATCCGGCGCTGAGCTCGTGGTACTTGCCCGCTACATGCAAGTGCTGTCACCGGAGCTGTGCCGCAAGCTCGACGGCAAGGCGATCAACATTCACCACTCGCTGCTGCCAGGCTTCAAGGGCGCCAAACCCTACCATCAGGCCTACAACAAAGGCGTGAAACTCGTCGGCGCGACGGCGCATTACATCAACAACGATCTGGACGAAGGCCCGATCATCGCCCAAGGCGTCGAGGTGGTGGACCACAGTCACTACCCCGAAGACTTGATCGCCAAGGGCCGCGACATCGAAGGCCTGACCCTGGCGCGGGCGGTGGGGTATCACATCGAACGGCGCGTGTTCCTCAACGCCAACAGGACAGTCGTCCTGTAACGAGGGCCGCTTCGCGGATCGCGAGCAAGC
>NZ_DDHJ01000017.1:98555-200943 GCF_002338065.1 Pseudomonas sp. UBA1879
CACTCCTACAGGTTATGCGATCCACTGTAGGAGTGAGCTTGCTCGCGATGGCGGATTTACAAGCGACGCAAGATCGAAAAGAACAAACGAACTACCCAGAGCAACCATTGCGTTGCGGCAACACCCAAGCAACGCATTTCTCCGCGACACAGCTGTATCCATAACAACAATTCAGCGAGGTGAAAGCATGTCTGGTAATCGTGGTGTGGTGTATCTCGGCGCAGGCAAGGTCGAAGTACAGAAAATCGACTATCCCAAAATGCAGGACCCACGGGGTCGCAAGATCGAACACGGCGTTATCCTGCGCGTCGTTTCCACCAACATTTGTGGTTCCGACCAACACATGGTTCGCGGCCGTACCACCGCCCAAGTTGGTCTGGTGCTGGGCCACGAAATCACTGGCGAAGTGATCGAGAAGGGCAGCGACGTCGAGAACCTGCAAATCGGCGACCTGGTGTCGGTTCCGTTCAACGTGGCGTGCGGCCGCTGCCGGTCCTGCAAGGAACAACACACCGGTGTCTGCCTGACCGTCAACCCGGCCCGTGCCGGTGGCGCTTACGGTTACGTGGACATGGGCGACTGGACCGGCGGCCAGGCCGAATACGTCCTCGTGCCCTACGCCGACTTCAACCTGCTCAAACTGCCGAACCGTGACAAGGCCATGGAGAAAATCCGCGACCTGACCTGCCTCTCCGACATTCTTCCAACCGGTTACCACGGCGCCGTGACGGCTGGCGTCGGCCCCGGCAGCTCGGTGTACATCGCCGGTGCCGGTCCTGTCGGTCTGGCGGCGGCTGCCTCGGCACGTCTGCTGGGCGCGGCGGTGGTGATCGTCGGCGACGTCAATCCGGTGCGCCTGGCCCACGCCAAGGCGCAAGGTTTCGAAATCGCCGACCTCTCCAAAGACACCCCGCTGCACGAACAGATCGCCGCACTGCTGGGTGAGCCTGAAGTGGACTGCGCTGTGGATGCCGTCGGCTTTGAAGCCCGCGGTCATGGTCATGACGGCGTGAAGTCCGAAGCCCCGGCGACGGTCCTGAACTCCCTGATGGGCGTCGTGCGCGTGGCTGGCAAGATCGGTATTCCGGGTCTGTACGTGACTGAAGACCCGGGCGCCGTGGACGCCGCCGCGAAAGTGGGCAGCCTGAGCATTCGCTTCGGCCTGGGCTGGGCGAAGTCCCACAGCTTCCACACCGGCCAGACGCCGGTGATGAAGTACAACCGCGCCCTGATGCAAGCCATCATGTGGGACCGCATCAACATCGCCGAAGTGGTCGGCGTGCAAGTCATCAGCCTTGACGACGCGCCACGCGGTTATGGCGAATTCGACGCAGGCGTGCCGAAGAAATTCGTGATCGACCCACACAAGATGTTCAGCGCGGCGTAAGCCAGCAGCCAATGCCGGTAAATGAAAGGCGACCTTCGGGTCGCCTTTTTACGTTTGGCGCAGGTCCCAGCTTTAGACGGTGTAAGGCGTTTCCGTATTTGCTTAGGGAATTTTTGATTTCTGTTCCGGCTTGTTTCTGCGAGAGAAGTTGCGTAACGGCGAGCGTTTTGCCAACGCGTTCAGCAAGCGCCCACCCCTCAAAGCGGGATCGGCGCTGTGGACCCGCCAACTCGCGCGGGTTTTCGAGCCGCAACGTTTGATTGAGGTCGCGACGCCGTGAACGACCTTGCCGCGAGGCCTGCTGGCCGTTGAGCAAGGTCTACTTGGTGAGCCCGAGACGGCGCGCATTTCTTCGTTCAAGCCGGGCTTATATCGAGAAAGGTTAAGGGCGCGGCAATTGTCGAGTGTGGGCACACGACGAGGGCGGGCACGTTTGAACTTCCCCCTGAGCAGCGGTCCAACGCGGAGTTATGCCGGCCTTGGCCGGTTCTCCTGTACGTGAGGTTGGCTCAATGAACGTTTCACGCAAACACGCACGCGGCGCTGTTCTGGCGACTCTGATGGCACTCGCCGCGACACCGGCTCTGGCATTCAATCTGAACGACGCGGCCAATGCCGTTTCCAGCGCCACCGGCGGCCAACAGAAAGCCACCGCTGCGCCTGAAGCTGCCGGACTGCTCAACACCCTTGGCACACAACTGAACGTCTCCCCACAGCAAGCCGTCGGCGGCACCGGCGCACTGCTGGGCCTGGCCAAGAACAAACTGTCTGGCAATGATTACTCGCAACTCAGCAAGTCGGTCCCTGGCCTTGACCAACTCGCCGGTACCTCCGCACTTGGCAGCCTCGGCGGGCTGGGTGGCATGCTTGGCAACGCCGGCAGCCAGTCCGCCGTCAACAATGCGCTCGGTAACGTGCAAAGCATGGGCGACGTGACTAAAGCTTTCGGCGCATTGGGCATGGACGGCAGCATGGTCGGCCAGTTCGTCCCGCTGATCTTGCAGTACCTCGGTCAGCAAGGCGCCAGCGGCTCTGCGCTGTCGGCGTTGAGTGGGGTGTGGGGGGCGAAGTGATTTTGCCCACGAAGGCGTGGGCAGCCGCAACACCATCGTCGACAGATGCATCGCCATCGCGAGCAAGCTCACGCCTACACGAAAGGAGCGCTGCTGGAATCTCTGCGTGAAGGCTTGTTGCGGGTGCGCTCGTCCCTCGGGACACCGCAATTGCTGTAGGAGTGAGCTTGCTCGCGAACGGGGCGTGTCAGTCAGCATCGCTGTATCTGATGAACTACTATCGCGGGCAAGCGCGCTCCTGCCACGACTTATCGGGTGGATTCATTCCCACGCAACTCGGCAATCCTCGCGTTTTTTTCGGTCCACAGCCGGTTCACCCAGTCCTGTACGTATTCGCGAAACACCGGGTCGTTTTCGTAGTCGCCTTGCCACAGGGCGGGGTCGAGCTCACGGGTGTTGATGTCGATGATCACTTTGGGGACCCGCCCTGAAATCAGGTCCCAGAAGCCGGGAATGCGCTCGCTGGGATACACGACGGTCACGTCCAGCACGGCGTCGAGTTGTTCTCCCATCGCGGCCAGGACGAATGCCACGCCACCGGCCTTGGGGCGGAGCAGGTAGGGATAGGGTGACCCCTGTTCCGCGTGTTTGGCCGGTGTGAAACGGGTGCCTTCCAGGTAGTTCACCACGGTCACGGGTTGGCGCTTGAACAGCTCGCAGGCTTCCCGGGTGATTTCCAGGTCCTTGCCTTTCAGCTCGGGGTGTTTGGCCAGAAAGGCTTTGGTGTAGCGCTTCATGAACGGGTAGTCGAGCGCCCACCACGCCAGGCCGAGGAACGGCACCCAGATCAGTTCTCTTTTGAGAAAAAATTTGAAAAACGGCGTTCGGCGATTCAGCGCCTGCACCAGCGCCGGAATGTCGACCCACGATTGATGGTTGCTGATCACCAGATACGACGTGTCGTCGCGCAGGCCCTTGTCGCCGTTGATCTCCCACCGGGTCGGGATGCACAGCTTGAAGATCAGCTTGTTGATTTCGGCCCAGGTCTCGGCAATCCACATCACGGCCCACGAGCAGCGGTCGCGCATCTCGCTCTGAAACACCAGTTTGAGCAACGCGAAGACCATCAGCGGCCCGAACAGCACCAGTGTGTTGAGCAGAAGCAGCAGCGTGACAGCGATTCCGGTAAGCAGGTGACGCATAAATCACTCAGGGTTGAGGGAAGGGCAGGCATGATAAGCAGCTTGGGCAATGCAGCCAAATCCAGCGGGTGTGGACAAATGTTTCACGGCGTTACCTGTAACTTGACTTCTTCTTTGTAAGCGAACGAACACCAAAGTTGCGGTCTAAAATCGGGCGCGTTTGATGCCCATCCCATTGCGAGGAATCTGTTACGTGAAATCCCTTCTGGCGCTTCTGTCTTTGCTGGCGTTGCCTGTCATGGCCGCCGAACCGACGTTGTACGGTCGCTACGAGTACATCCAGGTCTCGGAATTTGGTGAGACCTTCAAGGCGAAAATGGACACCGGCGCGCTCACTGCTTCGTTGTCGGCCAAGGATATCGAGCTGTTCAAGCGGGATGGCGACGATTGGGTGCGCTTCCGTCTGGCGACCAAAGACGCCGATAACAAAGTCTACGAACACAAGGTGTCGCGCATCAGCCGGATCAAAGGCCGCTCGGACGGCGAGGACGAGGATGAGCCGGTCGATCCGACCAAACGCCCGGTCGTGGATCTCGAACTGTGCCTGGGTAACGTCAAACGCACTGTTGAAGTGAACCTCGTGGATCGCAGCCACTTCAACTACCCGCTGTTGATCGGGGCCAAGGCGCTGCGTGAGTTCGGTGCCGCGGTGAACCCGGCCCGTCGCTACACCGCTGACAAGCCAGAGTGCTGATAACGGCGCAAGGTTGACGGCAAGCGGCGCGGATTGACGTGTGGTGCTGATATCCGGCACCGTTCCGGCTTTACTCCAAGCGCTCGGATGCCATGCCTCACATTCTGATTGTCGAAGACGAAGCCGCCATCGCCGACACCCTCGTCTATGCCTTGCAGGGCGAGGGTTTCACCACCACTTGGCTGACGCTGGGGCAGGCGGCGGTCGAGCATCAACGCCGGACCCCTGCGGACCTGATCATCCTGGACATCGGCCTGCCCGATATCAGCGGTTTCGAAGCCTGCAAGCAACTGCGCCGTTTCTCCGAAGTACCGGTGATGTTCCTGAGCGCCCGCGATGGCGAACTCGATCGGGTGGTGGGCCTTGAAATCGGTGCAGACGACTATGTGGTCAAGCCCTTCAGCCCTCGGGAAGTCACCGCGCGGGTTCGGGCCATTCTCAAGCGCATGGCGCCTCGGGCCGAGTCACCTTCGCCCACTGCTGGTCATTTTTTGATCGACACCGATCGCATGCTCATTCGCTATCGCGGACAGCCACTGAACCTCACCCGTCACGAATTCCGGCTGCTGCAGTGCTTGCTCAAGCAACCGCAGCGAGTGTTCAGCCGCGAGCAGTTGCTCGATGCGGTCGGCGTGCCCAGCGACGCTGGTTATGAGCGCAGCATCGATAGTCACATCAAGAGCGTGCGGGCCAAATTACGAGTGATCGAGGCCGAAGCGGAGCAGATCCAGACCCATCGCGGCTTGGGCTACAGCTTCAGTCCGGATCGCAGCTGATGCGCCTGAGCATCCGGATTTTTCTGGTCTACGCGCTGTTCATCGGACTGACCGGCTATTTCGTCCTCAGCACGGTGATGAAGGAAGTGCGCCCCGGCGTTCGTCAGTCAACGGAAGAAACGTTGGTCGACACCGCCAACCTGCTCGCCGAAGTCCTGCGCGAAGACGTCAAGAACGGCACCCTGAGCCAAAGCCGATTTCCCGAGGTGCTGAAGGCCTACGGCCTGCGTCAACCCGCCGCGACCATCTGGGGTTTGCCGAAAAATCAGGTGAACAACCGCGTCTATGTCACCGATGCCAAAGGCATCGTGCTGCTCGATTCCAGCGGCGAAGCCGTGGGGCAGGATTATTCCCGTTGGAATGACGTCTACCTGACCTTACGAGGGGAGTACGGTGCGCGCTCGACCCGCAGTGATCCGCAAGACCCGAACTCCTCCGTGATGCACGTCGGCGCGCCGATTCATGACAACGGCCGGATCATCGGCGTTGTAACGGTCGCCAAGCCCAACAGCTCTCTGCAGCCTTATGTGGACCGAACCGAGCGCCGTTTGCTGTGGTATGGCGCGGGGTTGATGGTCTTGGGCTCGATGTTTGCGGCGCTGTTGTCAGGCTGGCTGAGCTATTCGTTACGGCGCCTGACGAGCTATGCGCAGGCGGTGAGCGAAGGGCGGCGCGCCGAGTTGCCGCATTACCGAGGCGGCGAGCTGGCGCAACTCTCACACGCGGTTGAACACATGCGTACGCAGCTGGAGGGCAAAGCCTACGTTGAGCGCTACGTGCATACGTTGACGCATGAGCTGAAGAGCCCGTTGGCGGCCATTCGCGGTGCGACGGAATTGCTTCACGAGGACATGCCCGGCGAGCAACGCCGGCGTTTCATCGACAACATCGACAGTGAAAGCTCACGCATGCAGCAGTTGATCGAGCGGCTGTTGAATCTGGCGACGGTCGAGCAGCGGCAGACGCTGGAGGAGCCTGTCGTGGTGCACGTTGTGGCGTTGGTTGATGACATTCTCGCCGCCCAGTGGGGGCGAATCGAACGCAAGCAGTTGAAGATCGAGCAACTGATCACGCCTGGCCTGTGCATCACCGGCGAACCTTTTCTATTGCGGCAGGCGCTCGCCAACTTGCTGGAGAATGCGCTGGATTTCACCCCGAACGACGGCACATTACGATTCACTGCCGAACAAGAGGGCGAGCGGGTGCGTGTCAGCCTGTTCAACAGCGCCGACGCCATTCCTGACTACGCATTGCCACGTCTGAGCGAGCGCTTTTATTCGCTGCCAAGGCCTGACAGTGGCCGTAAAAGCACGGGACTTGGACTCAATTTCGTTGAGGAAGTCGCACAGCTGCACGGTGGTGAACTGCGTATTGGCAATGTTGAAGGCGGCGTGCGAGTGGTTCTGACGCTCGCGACCTGATGCCTGGGGGGCGGGCTTGTTGGCGAATGTATTGGGTCAGCGGCGTGGCAGTTGGCTGACATATCGGCTTCGTCAGCAAGCGGGTCCCACGGCCTTCGGCCAGATACCACCGGATTTCTCCACACACTCTCCATATTCACCCCATCATCCCTCCACATCGGCTTTGCACACTCTCCCCATCGAAAACCGGGAGAGTCGCATGAACAAAGGCATGTCGTTGTACAAACTGGGAATGATCGGGTTGCTGATGCTGCTCCTGCTGATTCCGCTGATGATGATCAACGGGATCATTCAGGACCGACAGGGTCGGCGCAGCGTTGTGATCCACGACATCGCTCGCAGTTCCAGCTATAGCCAACAACTGACCGGCCCCGTGCTGATCGTGCCTTATCGCAGGACCATTCAGGTGTCTCGCCACAGCGACGTCACTCAACAACGTTACGAAGAGCCCGTCGAAGAGCGAGGGCGGCTGTATTTTCTCCCCGATCAATTCGCCCTCGACGGCGAGGTCCAGACTGAGGTCCGCGCGCGGGGCATTTACGAGGCGCGGCTGTATCACGCGACCAACACAATCAAGGGCAATTTCGTTTTGCCTGAACGTTTCGGGTTAGGCGACGCGTACAAGAACTACCGTTTTGACGAGCCGTTCCTGGCGATTGGCATCAGCGACGTCCGTGGGATTGAAGACGGTTTGAAACTGGACCTGAACGGCAAAAAATTCGATTTCGTGCCCGGCACGGATGTTCCGCTGCTCGGTGAGGGCGTAAGGGTCATGCTGCCAACGGAAAACGGCGCTGAAAACAGGACGCTGAGCTTCGCGTTCGATCTGCGCCTGCAAGGCACTGGGCAGCTTCAGGTCACGCCCGTGGGCAAATCCAGCCGCGTGGCTCTGTCAGCCGACTGGCCGCACCCCAGCTTCATCGGCGATTACCTGCCCAGCGCTCGCAACGTGTCCGACACCGGTTTCACTGCCACTTGGGAAACCTCGTTCTTTTCGACCAATGTGCAGGACATTCTCAATCACTGCTCGGCGTCGAAAATTTGCGCTGAGCTCACGGCCCGCAGCTTCGGCGTCAGCTTCATCTCACCGGTCGATCAGTACCTGAAGGCGGATCGCTCGATCAAATACGCGCTGCTGTTCATCGCGCTGACGTTCGCTGGTTTCCTGCTGTTCGAAGTGCTCAAGGGGCTGGCCGTACACCCGGTTCAATACGCGCTGGTCGGCGCGGCGCTGGCGCTGTTTTACCTGCTGCTATTGTCGCTGTCTGAGCACATCGGTTTTGGTCTGGCGTACCTGCTGTCCGCCACGGTCTGCGTCGCGCTCATCAGCTTTTACGTCTCCCATGTGCTGGGCGGCGTGGTCCATGGGGTCGGTTTCGGTATCGGACTTGGCACGCTGTACGCGTTGCTCTATGGGTTGCTCAGTGCTGAGGATTACGCATTGCTGATGGGCTCGCTGCTGCTGTTCGGTTTGCTGGGGGTGTTCATGGTGCTGACCCGCAAACTCGATTGGTACGCCATCGCACAACGCCCGGCCAAACCTGCCGACGTCCCTTCGGGGGTGGCCGAATGAGTCGCTGGCTGGGGTTGCGGGAGGATCAGCAGTTAGGCGAGCGGCTTTCAGGATGGCTTGCCCAAGAACTCAATGTGATCTGTAGGAGCGCGCTCGCCCGCGATGGGGGTGGGTCAGTGCCACCATCGCGGGCAGGTATCAAGCGCTCGCGGGCAAGCGCGCCCCTACAGGCAACACTCAAACGGGTGGCTGTGTTTCCAACATCGACGGGCGCTGGCTGACATCGTAATACCAGCTGGCCAAACGGGAGTAGGTGCTGCGCCAGCCCAGATCCGGCTGGCGAAAGTCCAGATAGCCCAGGCCACAGGCGAGGCTGATCGAGGCAATGTCAAAGTGCGCGCTCAACTCAGTCACAGCCTCGTTTTCGAAATACTCCAGGGAGCGGGCAATCTTCTCGCTCTGGTTCGCCAGCCATTCCTCCCACTGTTTGTCTTGAGGGCGAAGAAAGGTCTCGTAGCGGATCAACACGGCAGCGTCGAGCACCGCGTCGGCCAACGACGCCAAGGTCAAACGCCGCCAGCGAGCCGAGCCTTCTCGCGGGATCAGCGGATTGCCGACGTGCTGATGGTCCAGATAATCGAGGATCACTCGGCTGTCGTGGATGACGTGGTTGTCCGCGAGAACCAGCGCGGGGATTTTTCCGCAGGGATTGTCGTGGCACACCTCGGGGTTTGGATTGACGGGCGTGACATTCACCGGCTTGAGGTTGACCCTGCCTGTCTGTCCCGTTTCGTGAAGCAGAACCCGCACTTTGCGCGAGAATGGCGAGGCCGGGTTGTGATACAGCGTCATGCTGGGAGACATGGACATTCCTCTGAGCGAACCGGCCTTAAGACTAGTCAGAGGCTTGATGCCATGCAATGTCTCGCTGTCGCGTGCGGATCGATAAATTCGATCCGTTCGCAATTTTCCAATAAGCAGCAGACCTTGCGTCGATCCTCGGTGCAGCCTTGCGGTGCGAATGGCTACTTGGGTTTTTCGTTACGCCACCAGCTGTATATCAGCAGGTCCACCCCAAGAAAAAAGATGCCAAAGAGCAGCATTTGATAATCCACAAAGTACGTAGCCTGTACCTCTTCCACAGCGACAATCCATGAAATCACGTATTTGAAGTAGAAGGTGATAAGCGCAAGACCTGCCAGGCATTGATAGAACCTAGGTATCACGATTCGATGCACACCCCAGGTTACAATCGCTACGATTGCGAGAGATATACACGTCCCCACTAGCGGCCGCCGTTTACTTTAATAACCAAAGATGCTGACGACCGTTGTGGGCCGATACCACCTGACACTTGAGCGTCAATACTGACGATGACGTCCCCGGCGTGAAAGTTTGGCAGCCTTTTTTTGGTCGCTGAGGAGGTTGATACTCCCGCGATTTTTGCTGCAACGCTACCCAAAGATGACGCCAGTTTTCCACCCATATAGCCAACCAGACTTGCTATCGTAGCTTTCTGCTCGTTGAGCAAGTCAGCAGAGGCTCGGCTCATAGGGTGTGATACTCCAAGCACCATCCGGCAAGGCCGCCCTTGCGCGGGCATTCGATCGTACGTTTCCTCTATCAGCCGGGTGACTTCGTAGTTGCTACTGGTTATCTCCGGGAACTTGATCGTTCTCAAGGCTACTGCATCGCCCGGCTGCACGGTGAAGTGAATGAGGGTAAACACGACACCGTAATGCCCGACATGTTGAGTGCGTTCGAATTCCATGACATGCCCCACTCAGCAATATTGCTTGTTGCCGATCCTGTCCCATCCGCCAGTCACGGTACCTGCAGCGCTGCCATCATTTCTTTTTTGCAGGGTGTAGGTTGAGCGGATTCGGCCATAGTTGAGTTGGATGAGCTCGGTGGGAAGACCGCCGTTGGCGTGCTGGTTGTATTCAGCGATGATCACTTCTTCGAGAATGATTTCGTAGAACTTCATCTTGTCGCCCCCTGCACGATGCACGGAAAGCTTCACTTCTTTGAAGTGCTCTCCAGCGCAGTTGGCTGCCATCAATTTGCAGCTCGACCTGTCCAGCGTTTTGGTCAGTGTCAAATTGCTCAGCGTGGTCCGTCCTCATGTCGCGCCGCCTGCTGAGCTCGCCGTCACGGACGCGCTCTGATAGCTGCCGAATGAATACCCGGTGATTTCAATCCAGTCCTTGCATTGTTCATCCAGGGCTTCGCCAGGAATGCCTTCAATCTTTAAAAAAGCGTCGAGCGCCATGTTGTGCTTCCCTGTCGCTATTAAGGATCCCCTGTCAGGGCTCAACACTGATCGTAGCAATGGGGCGCGCTTGCTTGAGGGGCTTAAGGGCCGGGGGAGGTAGGACGTGTTATAGCGTTTTGAGGGTGTTTTCTGACAGCCATGTCAGGTCTTTAATCGGGCGGTGTCTGGCGGGATGCGATGGGCGAGCGCCGATACCCGCATCTCTGCCCATCGTTGTTGCGAACAGGTTTGAACACGGGTTCTGTGTGTCAATCGTGCAAACGCAGGTTTCTCAAGGTTATACCCGTTTGCGCACCACCAGTCCCTTGAGGCTCAGCCACGCCGGGATGCCCATGCCGACCCAAGACAGCACATCCCACGCGCCGTCGCCCAGAAGCGCAGCGAACAGGCCGGCGGCGGTCAGGGCGGCGATCCAGGTCGGTTTGCCGAAGGTCTTCCAGAACGCCGAATGTTTCTTATGTCGGGTCATGCCGCCTCCACTGCCTGACGCACAGTGGCGGTCGCGGCTGCTCGTCGGCGCACCCACCAGAGATACAGGCCGCTGCTGAGCACGATGATGGTCAGCACATCCAGCACGCCCCAAAGGATCTTCATCGGCATGCCGCCGTAATCGCCGAAGTGCAGCGGTTGCGACAGTAGCAGCGCATCCATGTACCACGGGCTGCTGACGATGGCCGTGACGGTCAGGTCTTTCGCGTCGATCAGCACGGGCGTCAGCAAGTGCGACGTCAGGTGCGTGTCGCCTTTCATGAACACCGCGTAGTGATGCTCGCTGGAGAAACGCGAACCGGGAAACGCGATGAACGAAGGCTCGGCACCGGGCACGGTGGATTTAGCGATATCCAGCAAACGGGACGCTGGAGCCCGATCGGTCAGCGGCGGCGCGTCTTTGTAGGGCGCGACCATGGCGGCCAGTGAGTCGTTGCGCCATTGGGCAATCACCAGGTCCGCGCAGGCGTTGAGTACCCCGGTGACGCCCACTACGGTCGCCCACGTCAGCGTCACCACGCCAATCAGGTTATGCAGGTCGAGCCAGCGCACGCGGTTCGATTTGTTCGGGCGAACGGTGGCGAAATCCAACCGACGCATGAACGGCGCGTACAGCACGACGCCTGAAACAATCGCTAATACAAAAAGCAGCCCCATGAAGGCCAGCAGCAGCTTGCCGGGCAGCCCGGCGTACATGTCGACGTGCAAACGCAGCATCACCATCATGAAGCCGCCATTGGCCGAAGGCGTCTCGACCGCTTCGCCGGTGCGCGCGTCGAGCATGAAGGTGTGCGTGTCGTTAGGGTCGCCGCCCGCGGTTTTGCCCATGAAGGCATACATGCCATTGGGCTCGTCTTCGTCCCAGCCGAAGTACTGCACGACTTCGCCAGGGCGGTGGGCTTCGGCCGCTGTGACCAGCTGCTGAAGGTCCATGCGCGGCGTGTTGGCGGGCATTTCTTTGATGTCAGGCGCATCGCCGAGCAGGTGCTCGATCTCGTGATGAAACACCAGCGGCAAGCCGGTGATCGATAGCATCAGTAGAAACAGCGTGCAGACCAGGCTGCTCCACGTGTGGATGAACGACCAGCGGCGGATGGTTTGGCTCTTCATGGTGCGGGTACCGGGTTGAGCGAAAGCAAAAGGGCCGCTATTGCGAGCGGCCCTTGTTTTACGGCTTCAGGAGTTTAAACGATTACCATTTGTAGTTCACGCTGGCGAGTACATTGCGGCGGTCGCCGTAGTAGCAGTAGAAGCCGTCGCAGGTGGAGATGTATTCCTTGTCGAAGACGTTGTTGGCATTTAGCGCCACGCTCACGCCTTTCAGCGAGTTGCTCATGCGGCCCAGATCGTAATGAACGGCAGCGTCGTACACGGTGTAGGCGTTGCTGTGGCCGTAATTCGAATCTGCAACAAAGCCGTAGCTGCCAATGGCGATGTTGTCGGTCTCGCCGATGTAACGCGCGCCGAAGCCCAAGCCGAAGCCATCGAGCAGACCGGTGTGCCACGTGTAGTCAGCCCAGATGGAAGCGGCATTTTCAGGCGTCAGCGGCAATGGACGGTTCTTGTCCAGGGGGTCCGTGACTTTGGTCATCTTGCTGTTGGCGTAGGTGTAAGACGCTGTCACCTTCAGATTGTCGGTGACGTTACCCACGGCTTCCAGTTCGAAGCCGCGGACTTTCGCTTCGCCCAAAGGACGCTGCACGCCCAGTATGTCGCTGAGCACGATGTCGCGGCGGGTCAGGTCGTAAGCCGCTGCGGTGAACAGCAGATCAGTGCCCGGAGGCTGGTATTTGATGCCCGCTTCGTATTGCTTGCCAGTGCCTGGCTTGAACGCGTTGCCATTGGCCCCACCTTGTTCGGCCTGAAACGACTCGGCGTAGGACACGTAGGGTGTGAAGCCAGAATCGAAGACGTAGCTCAGTGCGGCGTTGCCGGTGAAGGCGCTGTCGGTGCGGTCGTCCGACTGATTGGAGTTGTAGAACGTGCTGTCGGTTTTGAGCAGATCCTGACGGCCACCCAGGGTCAGACGCCAGTTATCGAGGGTCATCTGGTCCTGAACGTAGACCCCGAAGTCATCGGTTTTCTGGTTGTAGTTCTGGAACGCTGTGTAGGCAACGTTGCTGAAATCCTGGCCATAAATCGGGCGAACGATATTGCTGGTCGGCGCGCTGCCGTACAGCCACTTGTAGTTGTGATTGATGCGCTGATAGTCGGCACCCAGCAACACGGTGTGCTTGATCGCGCCGGTATCGAAGTCGGCCTGGAAATTGTTGTCGAAGGCGAACTGGCTCATGTCCTCGTTCACGACATTGGCGCCACGTTGCACCGTTCCGTCATCTGACACGGAGCCGAAGTAACCACCCGCCGTGATGGTGTGAAAGGTCAGGTCGCTTTTGGTGTAACGCAGGTTCTGTTTGAACTGCCAGACATCGTTCAGGCGCGTTTCAAAGGCATAACCCAGTGCGTAATAGGTCTTGTCGTAGTTTTCCCACTTCGGGTCGCCGAGGTTCTCGTGGTACTTGATCCGGCCAACGGCAGAGGGGTATTTGGTGCCTTCGATTGGCAGGAACTGGCTGGTGACGCCCGTATCGTCCCGGTTGAACATGCTGAGCAGCGTCAGCTTGGTATCCGGGTTGATGTTCCAGGTCAGGCTCGGGGCAATGTTGTAGCGTTTGTCGTCTGTGTGATCGATCTGGGTACCGCTGTCACGCACCACGCCGCTGACGCGGTATTCGAAGGTGTCCGCATCATCGATCTTGCCGGTGCTGTCGAAGCTGATCTGTTTGCGGTTGTAGCTGCCGACCTGAGCCTGGATTTCATGGCTGGCTTCGGCTTGTGGGCGACGGCTGACCATGTCGATCATGCCGCCGGGCGGGGTCTGGCCGTAGACCGAGGACGCCGGACCGCGCAGCACGGCAACGCGCTCCAGGTCCCAGGTTTCCATTTTCGGCATGACGTAGGCGCCTTTCGGCAGCGGCAGGCCGTCGAGGAATTGCGTGGGTTCGAAGCCGCGGATCTTCAGCCATTCGGCGCGGCTATCGCTGCCGTAGCTGCTGGCGACCACGCCGGGCATGTAGCGCACGGCATCGTCCAGGTTCTGTACGGCGCGGTCCTGCATCTGCTGGCGAGTGGCAACGGAGATCGAGCGCGGGGCTTCGGCCAGCGCGGTATCTGTTTTGGTGCCCGCAGCGGTGCGGGTGGCGGCATAGCCCTCGACCGGCCCCCACGCGCTCTCGAACCCGTCCTGACGACCCTGGATGCTGGTTTCAGGCAGCGCCATCACACCTTCCGGCGCAGCGACCAGGCTGTACGTGCCTGCCGTCGTCTGACTCAGTTGCAGTCCCGTGCCCCGCAGTGCCTGAGCCATCGCGGTTGGCGCATCGAACTGGCCCTGTACCGGCGCTGACGTACGACCCGCGGCCAGCGACGGATCCAGCGACAGCGCGATGCCTGACTGGCTTGCGATCTGAGTCAAGGTCGTGGAGAGCGGGGCTGCAGGCAGGTTGTACGCACGAACGCTAGACGCCTGCGAAGCGGCCATGACGTGCGTACTTGCGAACGGCACAGCGAGGGCAACGGCGACCGCCAACAGGCTGGGTCGCAGGAGGGTTTGAAGCGTGCGGGACATGGGCGGCTCCTGAGTGGAATTGTTATCAATGCCTATGTGCCGCACGAAAGTTGAAAAGTGATAGGGCCGAACGAAAATAATTTAGATTTACAATTTTGACCGTTCTCAAGGTTTACAACGGCTTACCTCTGTGGGTGTGAGCTTGCTTACGAATGCGCGCGTGCAGTCGCAGTCTTCGCGGGATTCAGAGACGTGCTCTCACAGTTTGCGCGTTTGTTTGTTCTCGCTGGCCACCACGGTCACCCACCAATGTGTGCGCTGTTCGATGGCCACAGGCAGCGTCGGCATCAGAGCCTTGAGGGCGAGGTCGGTGTCGTTCAGCGGGAAGCTGCCGGTGATGCGCAGGTCGGCGACGTCCGGCGCAACACCCAGATAACCCGAGCGATAACGGCCCAGCTCGGCGATCACGTCCTTCAGCGCCGTGTTGTCCACCACCAGCATGCCGCGAAGCCATGCATCGGTCCCGGGCGCCATGGCCACCTTCGGGCCGAGGCTGTGGCGCTGAATCAACATTTGCTGGCCTTCGCGCAGGATCATCTCGTTGTCGGTAGCCTGCGGGTGGGCTGCCACCGCCGATTGCAGCACGCTCAGCAGCGTGCCGTCGCCCCGCCGCTTGACCAGAAATTTCGTCCCCAGCGCCCGCATCTGGCCTTCGTCGGTTTCAACGATAAACGGCCGTGGGTCTTCATGGCTGCCGGTTTCGACGAAGATTTCGCCCTCCTGAAGAATGACCCGGCGCTGCTTGGCGTCGAATTTGACGTCCAATGCGCTATGGGTATTGAGTCGAATGAGGGTGTTGTCCGACAGCCGAATGGTGCGCTGCTCACCGGTCGCCGTGCGTTGATCGGCCAGCCAGTAATTCACGGGCAATACGCGATCGGCAAAGAACAGCGTCAACCCAAGGGCCAAGGCAAAACCGGCAACGCCACGCCCCATTTTGCGGATTTTCCAGCCAAGGCCTTCGCGAGGACGGATCAGCGCCGTGCGAGCAGGGCCGGTTGTGCGTATGAAGCGTTGATCGAGCATGCCCAGTTGCAACCAGGCGCGGGCGTGTTCTTCGCTGGCCGCGTACCACTTCGCGAACTCTTCACGCTCGGCCTCGCTGCCTTGTCCGCAGTCCAGGCACAACTGCCAGGCGATGGCGGCGTCGAGCACGTGGGAAGGGACCGGTCGCGTCGGGATGCTCATGTCGGCTCGCCATACAGCGCGACATAGCACTGGCGCATGCCCTGAGCCAGGTATTGACGAACGCGAGGCACGGAAACCCCGACGTGTTCGGCAATTTCGGCATGGCTCATGCCGTCCAGACGATTCAACAGAAATGCCGCCCGCGCCTTGCTCGACAGCGTGCTCAGCATGCGGTCGATGGTTTTGAGGTCTTCGAGGATCAGTTGTTGCGCTTCGAGCGAAGGGTGCTCGGCTTCGGGAAGCAGCATCAGTTCGCTGAGGTAGGCCTGTTCCAGCGCGGCGCGGCGGAAGTGATCGAACAACAGACCTTTAGCCACCTGCACGAGAAACGCCCTGGGTTCACGCGGGGTCTCCAGCTGTTCACGGCCGAGCAAGCGAATGAATGTGTCCTGGCTTAAATCCTCGGCGCGCTGCGGGCAGGCAACGTTTCGTTTCAACCACGCCAGCAACCAGCTGCGATGGTCGCGATAGAGCGTTCCGACTAGCTGATGCTGAGGACTTTGGAGTGACGACACGGACGCACCGAAGAGAACAAAGTAACTAACGAGAATTATTCGCGATTGTGTCAGAGCCAATGAGTGCTGGCAATTGGCGCTTATCGAAATGAATTGAGCGGTTGCTGTAGGAAATGGCAACTCAGAAGGTGCGACCGGCGCTGTTGCAGGCGTGAGCTTGCTCGCGACGGCCTCTGCCAGACCGATATGAGGTGTCAGATTCACACTATCGAGCAAGCTCACGCCCACAGAGATGTCGCCAGCCTCAAGAGGGTGAGTACCCGTTCAAAACGAGTGCGACTGCTGCCGGCGTCGCCACTTCGCCAATCCTTGCTCCAGCAACAGAGGGCTGTCCATGTCCTGACGTCGCGCATGACTCATGAGAATCAACGCCAGTTCCGCAGTCACAAGCGCATCGGCGCTCGCGTGATGACGTTCGTCGGCGTGCAGCCCGAAAAAGCCGGTCCAGTCGTCCAGTCCGGCCTGTCGCAAGCACGCTTTCGGACACAACATGGGTGCGATGTCGGCCACGTCGAAAAAAGCATGTTGCAGCTTGTAGCCGAGGCTTTCCTTCAAGGCACGGCCCAGCATGTGCTGATCGAATGGTGCATGAAACGCCAGCATGGGGCTGTCTCCCACGAACGCCATGAAATCCAGCAACGCATCGACCGGCTCGCTGCCTGCTGCAATGGCGCTCGGCCCCAACCCGTGGATCAACACGCTGGGACTGAGTTTGTGATCGGGACGCAGCAATGTGCGCTCGAATAGCTGACCCAGGTCGATGGCGCCGTCTTCGATCACCACCGCGCCGATCGATAGCACTTCGTCGCGGTTCATATTCAGGCCGCTGGTTTCCAGGTCCATCACCACCCAGCGTTGCTGGCGCAGCGATTTCTCATTGAGCGGCGCGGCGTGGGGCAGGCTGTGCAGGCGCTGCTGCTGTTCAGGCGTGAGGTCGGGCGCCTTGGCGCGTTTGGGTGGCTTGAGCCACTGAAACAGGTTCATGGTCGGTCGCTTAAAGTTGGTAACGCAACGTCAGGCTCGATTGCAGGCGCTGCGCCTGACGGAAAGACTCGCGCAGAATACGACGATCCAAATGGTTCAGCACTTCCGGGTCAATCCGGTTGGAATACGGCAGATTCTGTCGGCTTTGCTGCTGATGCTGTTGCATGCGGGTCTGCTGAATGAAGTGATAGGCCTCTTCATACGCTGCGCCGTCCAGTGGGTCGATCACGTCTTTGGCCACCAGTTGGCGCAGCCGTTCGAGGGTGTTGTTTGCCGGGATGCCGTTGGCCAATGCCAGCAACCGTGCACCGTCAACGAAGGGCGTCAAGCCTTGTGTTTTGAGGTCCAGCGTATCTTTTTCGCTGCCTTTGCGCGCCACCACGAAATCCCGGAAACGGCCCACAGGCGGCCGTTGGCGCAACGCGTTGTCGGCCATCATTCGCTGGAACAGTTTGTTGTCGGCCACTTGCGCCAGAATGCTCTGGCGCAATTGATCGCCGCCGCTTTCGTCCCCCCAGACCACCCGCAAGTCGAAATAAATGCTCGATGACAGCAGGTTCTCTGGCGTCGCCTCACGAATGAACGCGCCAAAGCGTCGCGCCCATTCAACCCGCGACAAGCACAGCTCAGGGTTGCCGGCCATGATCCCGCCCTTGCACAACGCAAAGCCGCACAGCGCGAGACTCTGGTTGATGCGTTCGGCGATGGGCAACAGGCGCCCGCGAATCTCGGCGGCTTCGGCGGCGTCTTTGGCTTCGAACAGAATGCCGTTGTCCTGATCGGTATACAGCGTCTGCTCGCGGCGACCTTCGCTGCCGAAGCACAGCCAGCTGAACGCAACGCCGGGATCACCTTTTTCTTCCAGCGTCAGCTCGATGACCCGGCAGACCATGTGGTCGTTGAGCAGCGTGATGATCTGGGTGATCTGCGTCGACGACGCCCCATGGGCGAGCATGCGATCGACCAACTGGACGATGTCGCCCCGTAGGTTGCTCAGCGAATCGATGCGCGGGGCGTTGCGGATGGTCCGCGCCAAATGCACCAGGTCTACCCGTTGCAGGGAAAACAGATCGCGCTCTGACACCACGCCGCACAGACGCTGATCCTTGACCAGACAGACGTGAGCGATATGCCGCTCGGTCATGGCAATGGCGGCGTCGAACGCGCTGGCGTCGGGACTTAAATAGAAGGGCGCTTGGATCATGCTGTGCTGGATGGCCTGGCCGAAATCGGCGCCTACGTCCGCAACCACCTGGCGCAAGTCGCGCAGGGTGAAAATACCGAGCGGTGCTTTGTCCTCGTCGACGATCACAATGCTGCCGACCTGCTGCTCGTCCATCAGCTTCACGGCCTCACGCAGCGGGGTTTCTGGCGAACAGGTGACCGGGTGCCGCATCGCCAGTTCGCCAAGGCGGGTGTTCAGCGAGTATTGAGTGCCGAGTGTTTCCACGGCCTTCTGCTTTACTTGTTGATTCACCTGTTCAAGCAAACTGCTGACGCCCCGCAGCGCAAAATCGCGGAAGGTGCTGGAAAGCGCGAAAAGCTTGATGAACGCCTGCTTGTTCAGTTGCAGGCAAAACGTGTCTTCAGCGGCCAAATGCTCAGTGCGTGTGGCCCGTTCGCCTAACAGCGCCGCTAGGGGAAAGCATTCGCCGGTGGTGATTTCAAAGGTGGTTTCGGTGCCGCCCTTCGCGGAATGCGGACGTTCCCCGACGACGCGGCCCTGCTTGACGATGTAAAAGTGCTCTACTGGCCCATCGCCAGGCTTGATGATGCTCTCGTCCGTAGCGTAGAAACGCAGCTGGCATTGCTCGACCAGATAGGCAAGATGGGCGTTTTCCATCTGATTGAATGGCGGGAATTTCTGCAGGAATTGCATCGTGCCGTGAATGTTTTGCAACACGGCTGTTTTGCCTGCCTGGGTGAAAGCGTCCGCTTTGCTCATGACCGATACCGCTTGTTGTTATGGCTCCATGGTCGACCGCTTATCCGAGGGTGCCCATTGGACGTAAGTCTTAGGTCGCAGGAAAGGCGTTGGAGTGCGAGGGCGCGTGGTGTAAAACCGCATCAGGCAGGGGCTGAATGGCCAGGCATGAAGCCGACAAAGTGCGCAGCGTATTCAGTCTGTTTGCGCGGTCAGAATGAAGTCGACGGGAAGATGAGACGGGTATGTTCGATCACGATATTTTGAGTGATGAAGAGCGCGAAGCCCTCAATGAGGTCATGATGGCGCCTCCATCGCAATCGCCACAACGGGTACTGATCGTCGATGACGACAAGGACGCTCGGGAGATTCTTGCCGAAATCCTCAGCCTCAACGACATCAGTTGTATTACCGCCGCGGGGGGCACCAGTGCCATGCACCTGCTGCAAACCCGACCGTCCATTGCGCTGCTGATCACCGATCTGCGGATGGCGCCGTGCGACGGGCTGGATCTGATTCGACAGGTCAGGGATTCGGACCGGGCTGCGTTGCCAATCATCATCGTTTCAGGCGACGCCCATGTGCGCGATGCCATCGACGCCATGCACCTGAGCGTGGTGGATTTCCTGCTCAAGCCGATCAACACCAAACAGCTCTTGAGGTTGGTGAAGCGGGAATTGGGGATGTCGTAGGGTGAAAAGCCCCCCGCTGTGGGGGGCCCGCTTGCTGGCGAAGGCGTTAGGTCAGTTGAATCAAGTCGGCAGCCCCTCCGCCTTCGCCAGCAAACCGGCTCCCTCAGGTTGGTCTGCAGTTGTCCGATAAACCGAACATCGATGGCAATAAAAAAGGCGGTGTGTCCTGGGACTCACCGCCTTTTTGGTTTGGGCTTGATTTACAGCCCGTTCTTCGCCTTGAACTCCCGGCGACGGCGATGCAGCACAGGCTCGGTATAGCCGTTCGGCTGTTTTGTGCCCTCGATCACCAGTTCGACCGCCGCCTGAAAGGCGATGTTGCTGTCAAAGTCCGGCGCCAGCGGGCGGTACAGCGCATCGCCGGCGTTCTGCCGATCCACCACCGGCGCCATGCGTTTGAGGCTTTCCAACACCTGCGCCTCGCTGACCACGCCATGACGCAGCCAGTTGGCGATGTGCTGGCTGGAGATGCGCAGGGTTGCGCGATCTTCCATCAGGCCAATGTCGTTGATGTCCGGCACCTTCGAGCAGCCCACGCCCTGATCGATCCAGCGCACGACGTACCCCAGAATCCCTTGAGCATTGTTATCCAACTCGTTCTGAATCTCTTCCGGTGTCCAGTCGGTGTTTGGCGCCAGCGGGAGGGTCAGAATATCATCGACCGACGCTGGTGCACGCTGAGCCAGTTCGGCCTGACGGGCGAACACGTCGACCTTGTGGTAGTGCAGCGCGTGCAGCGCGGCCGCTGTCGGCGACGGCACCCAGGCAGTATTGGCTCCGGCCAGCGGGTGAGCGATTTTCTGCTCCAGCATCGCCGCCATCAGGTCCGGCATCGCCCACATGCCTTTACCGATCTGCGCGCGCCCTTGCAGGCCGCATTTGAGGCCGATATCGACGTTGGAATTTTCGTACGCGCCGATCCATTTTTCAGCCTTCATCTGCGCCTTGCGCACGACGGGACCCGCTTCCATGGAGGTGTGAATTTCATCGCCCGTACGGTCCAGGAAGCCGGTGTTGATGAACACCACGCGCTCGCTGGCCGCCTGGATGCACGCCTTGAGGTTGACCGTAGTGCGGCGCTCCTCGTCCATGATCCCGACCTTCAGCGTGTTACGCGGCAAACTCAACACGTCTTCGATACGACCGAACAGCTCGTTGGTGAATGTCACTTCTTCCGGCCCGTGCATCTTTGGTTTGACGATGTACAGCGAGCCGGTGCGACTGTTGGCGCGAGACGTGTTGCCCTTGAGGTTGTGGATCGCCGCCAGGCTGGTCAGCAGCCCGTCGAGAATGCCTTCCGGCACTTCATTGCCCTGATTGTCGAGGATCGCGTCAATGGTCATCAGGTGACCGACGTTACGCACGAACAGCAACGAACGGCCGTGCAGCGTTACCGCTTCGCCTTTTGGCGAGGTGTAGACGCGATCCGGGTTCATGGTGCGGGTGAAGCTTTTGCCGCCCTTGGACACTTCTTCCGACAGATCGCCCTTCATCAGGCCCAGCCAGTTGCGGTAGACCACGACCTTGTCGTCCGCATCCACGGCAGCGATGGAGTCTTCGCAGTCCATGATGGTGGTGAGCGCAGCTTCCATCAGCACATCTTTGACGCCCGCTGCGTCGGTCTGGCCGATCGGGCTGGTGGCGTCGATCTGGATTTCAAAATGCAGGCCGTTGTGCTTGAGCAGGATCGCCGTCGGTGACGATGCATCGCCTTGAAAGCCGGTCAACTGCGCGTCGTCACGCAAGCCGGTGTTGCTGCCGCCCTTGAGACCGACGATCAGCACGCCGTCGACGATCTTATAGCTGGTGGAATCGACATGAGAACCCGCGGCCAGTGGCGCGGCTTCATCGAGAAAGGCGCGAGCGAAGGCGATGACCTTGTCGCCGCGGACCTTGTTGTAACCCTTGCCCTTTTCCGCGCCACCCGCTTGCGCAATGGCGTCGGTGCCATAGAGCGCGTCATACAGCGAACCCCAGCGGGCGTTCGACGCGTTCAGTGCGAAACGGGCGTTCATCACCGGGACCACCAATTGCGGACCGGCCATGGAGGCGATTTCTTCGTCGACGTTTTGCGTCGAGATCCGGAAATCCGCTGCTTCTGGCAGCAGATAACCGATGTCCTGCAGGAACGTCTTGTATGCGGCAGCATCGTGGGCCTTGCCGGCATGGGACTGATGCCAGGCATCGATACGCGCCTGGAAGTCGTCACGTTTGGCGAGCAGGGCTTTGTTCTTAGGCGCCAGCTCGTGGATGAGCGCGTCGGCACCGGCCCAGAACGCGGCAGCTTCGATACCGGTTCCAGGAATGGCTTCGTTGTTCACGAAATCCAGAAGGATTTTGGCGACCTTAAGGCCACCGACTTGAACGTGTTCAGTCATTGCTTGCCTCACTCTGCTCAGCTATCCGCGCCTCTTGGCGCTTTCTTGTTAAAGCCACCGACATCGCTGCGTTCCCGTGCCAGAACATGCCGTTGCAGGCGGCTGGGCTATGGGTGTTGACGGGCAGGATGCCGAGTCAGGCATCGTTCCAACGGTTATGTAGTGGTCGCGGCGGAATACTACATGATGTGTCGCAGTGTGAAAATCCAGGCCTAATCTGTCACCAAGCGACCGAATTCTCACACAGGGTCACGCTGGGGTTACGGATGTTCTCAAAAAAATGACTAATTGTTCCAGATAAATGTAAAAACGGTACACAAAATGTTTCCTGAGGAAGCACTCGGGCATACCTCCCAGGCTTGCCTATACTTGCCCGGCAGCCGCGCAGGCGCCGGTTTCCGGCCAGCGGACCTCAAAGCAGAAGGAGTTCACCGTGGATCAGCTTATCGTCACCGTCATCGCTCCGGATAAACCGGGGCAGGTCGAAAGGATCGCCTCCTGTATTGCAAATCACGGTGGCAATTGGCTGGAAAGCCGTATGGCGCATCTGGCCGGACAGTTTGCTGGCATTGTCCGCGTTGATGTGCCTGCCGATGTGCAAGGCGATCTGAGAAGCGCGCTACAGGCACTTTCGTCTCATGGAATTCGCGTCCAATTTGCCGAGATGGGCGGCGAGCGCGTTTCCAATCCGAAACCTATCACCATGGAACTGGTAGGCAATGATCGGCCCGGGATCGTACGGGACGTGACCCGGGTGTTGAGTGAGCAGGGCGTCAACGTCGAGCAGTTGGTGACCAATGTCGAGCCAGCACCCATGAGCAGCGAAACCCTTTTCCGCGCCCATGCGCTGTTGGGCCTCCCTGAGAATCTGGCGCTTGATGCGCTGCAGCAGCGGTTGGAAACCCTGGCCGATGAGCTGATGGTGGAATTGAAGATCATGGCAGAGCAGTGAGCAGCGGCAAGTTATTCAGTTTTTCCATGCACTGGCTTGTGGATAACCTGCGGATACAGGCCTGGAGCCCACGACAGCTGCGACGCCGAGGCGATTGATCAAAAAATCAGCAGAATCAGGGGCTTGTGCACAAATAGCTTGAATGAGGCTGTGGATAACCTGCGCAAACATCGCTGCAAGCCACGTCGGCAGGGGCTTGGAAAGTGTTGTGCGTTTTTTGATCAGCTTTTTCCAAGGTCCGGGGCCATGCAGACGATGACCCGTTGACGGTTCAGAACAGTTTCAGAGGCGGTTCGTTCAAGGCGGCCATTTGCTCGCGAAGGGCCAGCACCTGATCTCCCCAGTAACGCTCGGTGCCGAACCAGGAGAAGCTGTGAGGAAACGCTGGGTCGTCCCAGCGACGGGCTAGCCACGCGCTGTAATGCAACAGGCGCAAGGCGCGCAACGGTTCGATCAACGCAAGCTCGCGGGGGTCGAAATCGTGAAATTCGTTGTAGCCGTCCATCAGTTCCGACAGTTGACTCAGACAATCCTGACGATCACCCGCCAGCATCATCCAGACGTCTTGCACGGCGGGCCCCATCCGGCAGTCATCGAGGTCGACGATGTGAAAAATCTCGTCGCGGGTCATCATGTTGCCGGGGTGACAGTCGCCGTGCATGCGGATGTTCTGATGCGGCGTTGCGGCGTAGGCATCTTCGACACGCTTGAGCAGATCTTTCGCCACTGACCCGTAGGCAGGCAAAAGACTGCGGGGAATAACATCGTTTTCCAGCAAATAATTCAGCGAGTCATGACCAAAGTTCTTCACCCCCAACGCTTCACGATGCTCGAACGGGCGGGTGGCGCCGACGGCATGGATCCGGCCCAACAGCTGGCCAAGGCGATACAACTGGTCCAGGTTGCCAGGCTCTGGTGCGCGACCGCCACGACGGGGGAAGAGGGTGAAGCGAAACCCGGCGTGTTCGAACAGCGTCTGGCCGTTGTGTGTGAGGGGCGCCACCACCGGGATTTCGACTTCGGCCAATTCTGCGGTGAAGCTGTGTTCTTCGAGGATCGCTTCGTTAGTCCAGCGGTTAGGCCGGTAGAACTTGGCGATCAGCGGCTGACCTTCGTCGATGCCGACTTGATAGACGCGGTTCTCATAGCTGTTGAGCGCAAGAATGCGGGCGTCGCTGACAAAGCCGATGCTTTCAACGGCGTCCAGCACAAGGTCGGGTGTAAGCGTTTCGAAGGGATGGGCCATGCTGACTCCTGCGCGCGGCAGGCTGCCGCGTCGGGCCAGACATGGTAACTCAGGGATGGGATGGCCGACACATCGCGTTATGACCGATCCCGATACGAGAGGGCCGGACGCGATCTGTGGGAGTGAGTTTGCTTACGAATGCGGGGCCGTGGGCACGTTATGGTGCCCGGTATTCCGCTTTCGTGAGCACATTCACTTCCACAGGGACCGTACTCATATCGAACACGTTATGCAGGCACGCTGGGAATCACGCCCCAATCACCCCGCCGTCCTGGCGCGTGATCACCATCACCGACGACCTCGGCTTGCCGTTGGGCAAGTGCTCGGGGAAGGTCGAGCCGCCTTTCTCGCCGGGATGCTGGATGCCGACGAACAGCGCTTTTTGATCCGGCGCGAAGCTGATGCCAGTCACCTCACAGCCCACGGGACCTACCATGAAACGGCGGATTTCACCGCTGGCGGGGTCGGCGCAGAGCATCTGGTTGTTGCCCATCCCGGCGAAGTCGCCCGCGTTGGAATAATCGCCATCGGTCAAAATCCACAATCGCCCGGCGTTATCGAAACCCAGGCCGTCCGGACTGTTGAACATGTTCTGCGCAGTGATGTTGCTGGAGCCGCCCTGTGGCTTGCCTGCGTGCACGCCAGGATTACCGGCCACCACGAACAGATCCCACGTGAAGTCCATCGACGCCGCGTCCGAGCCGGTTTCCTGCCAGCGAAGAATCTGCCCGTACTGATTCTTTTCCCGGGGATTCGGCCCACCCACCGGCTGGCCTTCTTCGCCGCGTTTGACGTTGTTGGTCAGCGTGCAGTAGACCTGGCCATCCTTGGGGCTGACCACGATCCACTCGGGCCGGTCCATGCGCGTGGCTTTCACGACGCTGGCCGCCAGACGCGCATGAATCAGCACTTCTGCCTGACTGGTGAAGCCGCTCGATGCGTCGATGCCGTTTTTGCCGTGGGTCAGCTCGACCCATTTGCCCCGACCTTTCGGATGATCGGCGTTACTGTCACCGTTATCGAATTGCGCGACATACAACGTGCCGTGGTCGAGCAGGTCGCGATTGGCTTTCGGGTTGTTGTGATCGACCTTGTCGCGGCTGATGAATTTGTAAATGAATTCGCCGCGCTCATCATCGCCCATGTACACCACCACGCGACCGTCCCTGGTCTCGGTGAGCGCTGCGTTTTCATGTTTGAAGCGGCCCAGCGCAGTGCGCTTCACTGGGGTCGACGTCGGGTCAAACGGATCGATTTCCACGATCCAGCCATGACGGTTGAATTCGTTGGGATGCTGGGCGACGTCGAAACGCGGGTCGTGGGGGTGCCAATTCACTTCTTTGCTGGCGGCGACCACACCGTAGCGCTTGGCAGCGGCGTCGAATGTCTGCGCAGGATCACTGCTACCGAAGCAGTCAGTGAAGTTCTCTTCGCATGTCAGATACGTGCCCCAGGGTGTCTTGCCGTTGGCGCAATTCTGGAACGTCCCGAGCACCTTCTCGCCGGTCGTGTCAGCGGCGGTCTTCAGCCATTCATGCCCTGCCGCCGGGCCGCTCAGGCGAATCGGCGTGTTGCCGTGCACGCGGCGGTTGTATTTCGAGCCTTGCACGAACGTCCACAGACCGTTCTCGCGTTTCACTTCAATGACCGAAACCCCTTCGCTGGCCAAGGCCTTGTGCACGTCAGCGGCGGATTGCGGGTCTTTACCGTGATCGAACAGGTAGCGGTAATTGGTGTACTCATTATTGATGGCCATCAGCGCGCGCGTGGCGTTATGGGCATCGTCACCGGGAAAGGTGAACAGGCTCATGCCGTCGTTGTTATCGCCGAATTGCAGTTCTTGTGCGCTGGCCGTGCCTTGGCCGCTAGGGTCGAAGGCCGGGCCGCCCGTGTGAAGTGGCTGCCCCCAGCTGATCAACACCGAAGCGGTGTAACCGGCAGGCAGCGTGATGCTGTCGGCGGTAGAGGCGGGGATGCTGTCGAAACCGAGCAAGGCATTGTTGCCTGCACTGCCACTGGCGGCCATTACGCTGCGGCTGAGCACGCTGCCACCCAAAAACATAGCGGCGCCGCACAGCGTGCCTGCGCTGATGAAGCTTCGGCGGGTGAGGCCGACGCTGTGCTGCCGGACCAGCGCTTCGAGGTCGGTGGACTGGTGTTCTTCTAATAATTTCATCACGGGCTTCCTGCGGTTTTGGCGAAAACCTTATTCAGTCCCGATGACGCTATTGTGTCCGTTCCATGACGGCGCAGGCCCTTCACACGCGCCGTCCGCGAAATCTACAGCGGCGTTCCGATCAATACATTGGAAGGTGCGAACTGCACGCTAACGTTGCTGCCGACCTTTAGCTTCAAGGTGTTGAGATGGTCGGGCTGAGCGACCGCGCACAGGATCTGAGCGTTCGACAGGGCGACTCGGACCTCGCTGGGGCCATCTTCCCCATCAAGAATCTGGTCGATTTTGCCATTCAGGCAATTGTGTCCAAGTGTTGCGGGCTGATCTGGTGCCAGCAATTCCAGCCAGCTGGCTTTGATCAGCGCAAACACGTCTGCGCCTTTTTCCAGCTCTAATCGCAACGTGCTGTCATGGGTGATTTGCGCCTCGATAGAAAGCCCGCCAGCGAGGGCCAGCCCGATCATGTCGTTGCGACCGGCAGGGGTGATGCTGTCGACCCGACCGTGCAACTGATTGCGTGCGCTGGTGCGCAACATCAAACGGCTGAGCAACGCCAGATCGCTCGACTCTTCCGGCGTCTCCAACAGCTGGGTTTGCAGCGCCTGCAAGCGCTGATAAAGCCGCAACACCCGCTCGCCTTCGACCGACAACTTCGCGCCGCCACCGCCACGCCCGCCCACACTGCGCTCGACCAGCGGCTGTTGCGCCAGATTGTTCAGCTCATCGATCGCATCCCACGCCGCCTTGTAACTCAACCCCGCGCTCTTCGCCGCACGCGTGATCGAACCCTGCTCGGCAATGTGCTGCAACAGCGCAATGCGATGGGGGCGGCGGACCATGTGTTGGGTGAGGGAAGGAGGGAAGGACATGTCGGGTTAGACGTTCTGTCGGGGATGGTCGGCCGAGTGTATGACAAAAGATGCCATAACAGACGGTCCCGCTTCGCCATCAATGGTTCGCTCCCCCACTGTTCTCGTGTTCATATCGAGATGGCACTTGCGTCCTCTTCTTAATGCTGTTGGAGCGAATTCATTCGCAAAAAAATGTAGGCGCTTTGGGCGATGGTATGCATCGCAGCGCTCATCACTCAGTCACCAGGCTTCGGCGTGCGCGCCAGGCAATACACATCGACTTTCTTCGCGCCCGCCCTTTTCAACAGATTTGCCAGCGCATCAGCGGTTGAGCCCGTGGTCAGGACATCGTCGATGAGGGCGATGTGTTGATCGATGACTTTCGAGGGGGTAGCGAGGGTAAACGCGTCACGAAGGTTGCGTTTGCGCGCTTTGGCGTTCAACCCCTGCTGCGCAGGGGTCTCTTTCGTCCGTTTGATGAGGCGCTCGTCAACCGGTAGCCGCAGCTGCGACCCAAGCCAGTTCGCGAGCATCGCTGCCTGGTTGTAGCCCCGCTGGCGCAGTCTCTTGCTGGCCAGTGGCACGGGCACCAAGACATCGGGCGGGGTGAGGTCTTCGTCGAATCGATGTTGCAACGTGCGCGCGAGCAAGTCCGCGAGCAGTCGGCCCAGCGGCCATCTGCCTTGGTGTTTGAAGCGTGTGACCAGCGCGTCGATGGGGAAGTCATAACGCCACGGCACGATGACTTCGTCGAAGGCCGGGGAGTGGCGCAGGCACTGCATGCAGGTCAGGTCTGTCATGGACATCGGCAACGCGCAACGATCGCATTGATCGATCAACCAGGGCAGGTCGCTTTCGCACTGTGTGCAGAGGGCGATGTCCGAGTCAGTCTGCTCATCGCACAATAAGCAGGTTTGTACGTTTTTTAACCAGATGTAAACCTGATGCCCGCTGTGTGGTTGACAGTGCATGTCGCTTCCTTAACTATGCCGAACATCCGTGTTGCGCCTGTGGACTTTCAGGTTCTGGCCGATTGCCGAACCGCCCGGGTACTTGCCGAATACATGAAGGAGCCGCCTATGAGCGCCAGCATCAATGCCACTTTGCGTCACGACTGGACCTTAGCCGAGGTCAGGGCGCTGTTCACACAGCCGTTCAATGACCTGCTGTTTCAGGCGCAAACCGTGCACCGCGCTCATTTCGATGCGAACCGCGTTCAAGTGTCTACGTTGCTGTCGATCAAAACCGGCGCCTGCCCGGAAGATTGCAAGTACTGCCCGCAATCCGGCCACTACAACACCGGTCTTGAGAAAGAAAAGCTGATGCAGGTCCAGCAGGTCCTGGAAGAAGCGGCCCGCGCCAAGGCCATCGGTTCGACCCGTTTCTGCATGGGCGCCGCGTGGAAGCATCCGTCGGCCAAAGACATGCCGTACGTGCTGGAAATGGTCAAAGGCGTGAAAGCCATGGGCCTCGAAACCTGCATGACCCTCGGCAAACTGGATCTGGACCAGACCAAAGCGTTGGCCGACGCGGGACTGGATTACTACAACCACAACCTCGACACCTCGCCGGATTTCTACACCAGCATCATCACCACCCGCACCTACAGCGAGCGTCTGCAAACACTGGCGTACGTGCGCGATGCCGGCATGAAGATCTGCTCCGGTGGGATTCTGGGCATGGGCGAATCGCTGGACGACCGCGCCAACCTGCTGATTCAGTTGGCCAACCTGCCAGAGCACCCGGAGTCGGTGCCGATCAACATGTTGGTGAAAGTTGCCGGTACGCCGTTGGCCAATGCCGAAGACGTCGACCCGTTCGATTTCATTCGCATGCTGGCCGTCGCGCGCATTCTGATGCCGCAATCTCACGTACGCCTGTCTGCCGGTCGCGAAGCGATGAATGATCAAATGCAGGCCCTGGCGTTTTTCGCAGGCGCCAACTCGATTTTCTACGGCGACAAACTGCTGACCACCGCCAACCCGCAGGCCGATAAAGACATGCTGCTGTTTTCGCGTCTGGGCATTCAGCCGGAAGCACGTGAAGAGCATTCGGACGAGGTGCATCAGGCGGCGATCGAACAGGCATTGATCGAACAGAAAAGCAGCGAGATGTTCTACGACGCGGCGGTTTGATTCCCTTCCTAACGTTTGCCTGTCATGAAACTTGCGGCACGCGCGGACCTGTAGGCGTGAGCTTGCTCGCGATAGCAGTCGATCAGACACATCGATGGTGGCTGAAACAATGCAATCGCGAGCAAGCTCACTCCGACAGCGAAACGCGTATCGCATCTAACCCGAGGCCTGCATGTCTTTCGATCTGAGCGCACGTCTCGCTGCCCGTCGCGCTGAACACCTTTATCGCCAACGTCCCCTGTTGCAGAGTCCGCAGGGCCCTGAAGTCATCGTCGACGGCAAGCCACTGCTGGCGTTCTGCAACAACGACTACATGGGCCTGGCCAACCACCCCGACGTGATCGCTGCTTGGAAAGCAGGCGCCGAGCGTTGGGGCGTGGGCGGCGGGGCTTCGCATCTGGTGATCGGCCACAGCACGCCGCACCATGAACTCGAAGAAGCCCTGGCCGACCTGACGGGTCGCCCGCGCGCGCTGCTGTTCTCCAATGGCTACATGGCGAACCTCGGCGCCGTGACCGCGCTGGTGGGGCAGGGGGATACGGTGCTGGAAGATCGCCTCAATCACGCCTCGCTGCTGGACGCCGGTTTGCTGAGCGGCGCGCGGTTTTCCCGTTATCTGCACAATGATCCCGATAGCCTGAACACCCGGCTGGAAAAGGCCGTGGGCGATACGCTGGTCGTGACGGATGGCGTGTTCAGCATGGACGGCGACATCGCCGACCTGCCTGCGCTGGCCAAGGTCGCGAAGGCCAAAAGTGCCTGGCTGATGGTCGATGATGCTCACGGCTTCGGCCCGCTGGGCGCTACTGGCGCGGGCATCGTCGAACACTTCGGATTGAGCATGGAAGACGTGCCCGTATTGATCGGCACCCTCGGCAAATCCTTCGGCACTGCAGGCGCGTTCGTGGCCGGGAGCGAGGCACTGATCGAAACGTTGATCCAGTTCGCTCGCCCCTACATCTACACCACGAGTCAACCGCCCGCGCTGGCCTGCGCAACGCTGAAAAGCCTTGAGCTGTTGCGCACGGAACATTGGCGTCGCGCGCATTTGCAGGCGCTGATCAAGCAGTTCCGCGAGGGCGCTCGGGCCATCGGGCTTGAGCTGATGGACAGCGTTACGCCGATTCAGCCGATCCTCATCGGCAGCAGCGACCGTGCTTTGCGCCTGTCACAACTGCTGCGCGAGCGCGGGCTGATGGTCACTGCGATTCGTCCACCCACTGTGCCTTCGGGCAGTGCGCGTTTACGTGTCACGCTGTCTGCTGCTCACAGCGAAGCTCAGGTGCAGCTATTGTTAGAAGCACTGGAGCAGTGCTATCCGTTGCTTGCCTTGGATTCGAACAGCACATGTGAATCGGTGGAGCCACACAATGCGTGATCGCTTGATCCTGTTGCCAGGCTGGGGGCTCGGCGTTTCACCGCTGGAGCCGCTGGCGGCCGCTTTGCGCGGGCTGGACGAACATCTGCACGTCGAGATCGAACCGCTGCCGGATCTGGACACCGACGACCTCAGCGAATGGCTAGATGAGCTGGATTCGACCCTGCCAGATAACGCCTGGCTCGGCGGCTGGTCCCTCGGAGGCATGCTGGCCGCGGAGCTGGCGGCGCGACGTGGCGAACGCTGCTGCGGGCTGGCGACGTTCGCCAGTAACGTCTGTTTCGTCGCGCGAAGCCAGTGGCCGAACGCGATGCCACAAACCGATTTCGACGCGTTCATTGCAGGCTGCAAAGCCCATCCCGATTCCACGCTCAAGCGCTTCAGTCTCATGTGCGTGCAGGGTGCCGAAGAGCCGCGCGCCCTGGCCCGACAGCTCAAGGCCGGTGCGCCTCACGGCACGAGCGTTGGGCTGATCGAGGGCCTCAAATTGCTCGAGCAGATGGACACCCGCACCGCGCTACAAGCCTATCGCGGCCCGCAACTGCACCTGTTCGGCGGCCTCGATGCGCTGGTGCCTGCCGAAGCGTCGGCTGACCTGCTCACACTGTTGCCGGATATCGAAGTCGGCGTGATCGAGCAGGCCAGCCACGCGTTCATTCTGGAAAACCCCCATGGCGTGGCGGCGGCGGTCCAGGCATTTCTACATGAGTCCGGTGATGACTGATCTTTCCCACTGTGCGGTGTTGAAAGCCGTGAAACAGCAGCAGGCAAAAAACCAGAACCCTCTGCCTGACAAGCGCCAAGTGGCCGCATCGTTTTCCAAAGCGGCGACCAGCTACGACAGCGTTGCCGAGTTGCAGCGGGCGGTGGGCAGTGAACTGATGTCGCGCTTGCCTGAAGTGATGCCTGCGCGCTGGCTGGATCTGGGCAGCGGCACCGGCTATTTCAGTCGCGTGCTGGCGCAACGGTTTCCCCACAGCGAAGGCCTTGCGCTGGACATTGCCGAGGGCATGCTCCGTCACGCGCGGCCTTTGGGCGGGGCGGATCATTACGTAGCGGGTGATGCAGAGAATCTGCCGTTGCGCGATGCCAGCGTCGACCTGGTGTTTTCCAGCCTGGCCGTGCAATGGTGCTCGGATTTCGATTCTGTGCTGTCCGAAGCCAGACGCGTGTTAACGCCCGGTGGAGTATTCGGTTTTGCCAGCCTGTGCGTCGGCACCCTGTATGAACTGCGCGACAGCTGGCAGGCTGTGGACGGCCTGGTGCACGTTAATCGCTTCCGCGCGTTTGAAGATTATCAGCGGCTGTGCGCGGCCAGCGGGTTGCAGGTGCACAGCGTGAGCGTTCTGCCCCATGTCCTGCATTATCCCGACGTGCGCAGCCTGACCCACGAACTCAAGGCCCTGGGCGCTCACAATATCAATCCCGGCAGGCCGGGAGGTTTGACTGGCCGCGCGCGCATTCAGGCGTTGATCGAGGCCTACGAGGCATTCAGACAGGAGAAAGGCCTCCCTGCGACGTATCAAGTGGTCTACGCCGTGTTGGAAAAGCCGAGCGCTGTTTAAAAAATGACCGGTTTTACAAGCGTCGTTCGTGTGAGCGCTATAGTGAGTGAGTAACAGTTTGAAAAAATCTGAACGGATGGTCGCCAAGATGAGCGCTGCGTATTTCATCGCGGGAACCGACACCGACGTTGGCAAAACCACTGTCGCCACGGGGCTGTTGTATGCTGCGCGACAGTCCGGGCTGAGCACTGCCGCAGGCAAACCCGTGGCCTCCGGCTGTGACGTGAAACCCAAGGGGCTGCGTAATCCTGATGCCGTTGCATTGCGCGCTGAGTGTTCGGTTGAGCTGACCTACAACGAAGTTAACCCGGTCGCGTTCGAACCGGCCATCGCTCCGCACCTCGCTGCTCGCGAGGCAGGTGTCGCACTGACCGTGCAATCGCTGCTCGGGCCGATGCGCCACATTCTCGACAAAAATGCTGACTTCACCCTGATCGAAGGTGCGGGTGGCTGGCGTGTGCCGCTGGCGGATCAGGCCAATTTGTCGGACCTGGCCATCGCGTTGAAACTTCCTGTGATACTCGTGGTGGGCGTGCGTCTGGGCTGCATCAGTCACGCGTTGCTGACCGCCGAGGCGATCGCCAACGATGGCCTGCAACTGGCGGGTTGGGTGGCGAACATCATCGATCCCAAAACCTCCCGCCTCGAAGAAAACCTTGCCACCTTGGCCGAACGCCTGCCGGCCCCCTGCCTGGGGCGCGTGCCGCACATGAAAAAAGCCTCGCCTGAAAAGATCGCCGAGCATTTGCATTTGGAGTTGCTGGATTAGCGTCGATTTGATCCGTTCTGTTTATGCCCGAGCAGCCGGGTTGTGACCTCTATCACAAGGCGCAATGCCATTAGTGTTTTTGCCGGGTGTTTCACTGGCGTTGCTGCTTTAATGGCATTGTTCGTTTTATGAACAGAGGATTTCGATCATGCAAATCACGCTGAACAACACGCTGTATCCAGGCCTGAGTGCAATGCAGGTCGGGCAGGATCGTGTCGATCAGGCCGCCTCTCAGTTGGCGAGCCCGGCGACTGAAGTGTCGGGCCGCAGTCAGTCCTCCGATTTCCAGCTTGAGCGCCTGCGTTCGGTCGATCGTCCCCAACGTTCCGACATGGCCACTAATGTTGTTGAGCTGACTGAAGGCCGCATTCAGGTTCAACTGGGCGCCAAAGTCGAAAAAGCGTCCGATGAAGCGCTTGGCACGTTGATCGACACCTTCGTCTGATTCTTTGCAAAATCCTTCTTCAAAGCGCGCACGCTCTGTGCGCGTTCTTGTGTTTGCCTCCCGCTGAATTACGCCCTATCACCCGGCTGAATCGCGGCAGACTGCTGTCTGCCTCACGGGCTTGGCGCGCCTAAACTCTTTTGATCCGACCCATTGCGTCTGAACAGCGGCGTGACGTTTTTCATGCCGTCGATGAAAGGTGCACGGCGCACCCTTGACATCAATTAGGCGTAAACGTATGTTTCAAACATCTGTTTGACCACCGAATAACAACGACACCTCGGTGCAGGGGCAAGTCCCTACAGTGACCCTTCGGTCATCCAAATCCAGGATTCATCAGCAGAGGTTTATCGCTATGCCTGACTACAAGGCCCCCTTGCGTGATATTCGCTTCGTCCGTGACGAGCTGCTCGGCTACGAAGCGCACTATCAGAGTCTGCCAGCCTGCCAGGACGCCACGCCTGACATGGTCGACGCCATTCTCGAGGAAGGCGCCAAGTTCTGTGAGCAGGTATTGGCCCCGCTGAATCGCGTAGGTGACAACGAAGGCTGCACCTGGAGCGAATCCGGCGTTAAAACCCCAACGGGTTTCAAGGAAGCGTACAAACAGTTCGTCGAAGGCGGCTGGCCGAGCCTGGCCCATGACGTCGCCCATGGTGGCCAAGGCCTGCCTGAGTCGCTCGGCCTGGCGGTCAGCGAAATGGTCGGCGAAGCCAACTGGTCGTGGGGCATGTACCCAGGCCTGTCTCATGGCGCAATGAACACCATTTCCGAACACGGCACCCCCGAACAGCAGGAGGCTTACCTGACCAAGCTGGTGTCGGGCGAGTGGACCGGCACCATGTGCCTGACCGAACCTCATTGCGGCACCGACCTGGGCATGTTGCGCACCAAGGCTGAACCTCAGGCCGATGGCTCGTACAAAGTCTCGGGCACCAAAATCTTCATTTCCGCTGGCGAACACGACATGGCCGATAACATCGTCCACATCGTGCTGGCCCGCCTGCCGGACGCGCCTGCGGGCACCAAAGGCATCTCGCTGTTCATCGTTCCGAAATTCCTGCCAGCGGCTGACGGCAGCGTCGGCGAGCGCAACGCTGTCAACTGCGGTTCCATCGAACACAAGATGGGCATCCACGGCAACGCTACCTGTGTAATGAACTTCGACGGCGCCACTGGCTTCCTGATCGGCCCGCCGAACAAGGGCTTGAACTGCATGTTCACCTTCATGAACACCGCACGTCTGGGCACCGCATTGCAAGGTCTGGCCCACGCCGAAATCGGTTTCCAGGGCGGCTTGAAATACGCGCGCGAACGTCTGCAGATGCGCTCGCTGACCGGCCCGAAAGCGCCGGACAAGGCCGCCGATCCGATCATCGTCCACCCTGACGTGCGTCGCATGCTGTTGACCATGAAGGCCTTCGCCGAGGGCACTCGCGCGATGGTGTACTTCACGGCCAAGCAGGTCGACATCGTCAAATACAGCGAAGACGCCGACGCCAAAAAGCAAGCCGATGGCCTGCTGGCATTCATGACCCCGATCGCCAAGGCGTTCATGACCGAGGTCGGCTTTGAGTCCGCCAACCACGGCGTACAGATCTACGGCGGCCACGGCTTCATTGCCGAGTGGGGCATGGAGCAGAACGTTCGCGACAGCCGTATTTCGATGCTGTACGAAGGCACCACTGGCGTTCAGGCCCTCGATCTGCTGGGTCGTAAGGTGCTGATGACCCAAGGCGAGGCGTTGAAAGGCTTCACCAAAATCGTCCACAAATTCTGCCAGGCGCAGGAAGGTAACGAAGCGGTCAACGAATTCGTCACGCCGCTGGCTGCCTTGAACAAAGAATGGGGCGAGTTGACCATGAAGGTCGGCATGGCAGCCATGAAGGATCGCGAAGAAGTCGGCGCCGCTTCGGTGGATTACCTGATGTTCTCCGGTTACGTTTGCCTGGCGTACTTCTGGGCTGACATGGCACGTGTCGCCGCCGAGAAACTGGCTGCGGGCACGTCCGAAGAGGCCTTCTACACCGCCAAGCTGCAAACCGCGCGCTTCTACTTCCAGCGCATCCTGCCACGCACCCGCACCCACGTGGCGGCCATGCTGTCGGGCGCCAACAACCTGATGGACATGAACGAAGAGCACTTCGGTCTGGCGTACTGAGTCAACACTGCGCTCCACATGCAAAACCGCTTGTCCTTCGGGGCAGGCGGTTTTTTTGTGCTCGGCATGTTCACGCTTCCCTGTGGGAGCTGGCTTGCTGGCGAATGCGCAGGGTTAGCCACCATTTGTGCACTGATACACCGCTTTCGCCAGCAAGCCGGCTCCCACAGTCAGGTATCTGAGCGGGCATCAATGTGACTGTGCGATCAGGAACGTCATAAAAAAGAGTGATCCATCTCACAATTTCTCCTCATTAAATCTGTTATTCGGCCGATACAGGCACAATGCCATTGATTTGAACGAGTCGGAGACCGGCCTCTTGCTGCGCCCTTCAGCTGCACGCCTCAGCCATTTTGTGCCCTCACTGGCGCTGTTGATCGCCGGGCTTGCGGCCGCGTATGTGAAGGACCTCAACGTCTTCTTCACTTCGCTGTTCAATGTGCTGCCCACGTTGGTGCTGTTACTCGGCGGCGCGTATTGCGGCGTTTACAAGCGCCAGCGTGAGCTGTTCCTGATGATCACCGTGTACATCGCGTATTTCCTGCTCGACACGCAGACTGATTACTACCGTGACAACGGAAAAGTCCGAGAAGACGCGGCGGTCGTGTTCCACCTCTGCTGCCTATTGCTGCCGATCATGTTCGGGCTGTTTGCAGCGTGGGAAGAACGCACGCACCTGTTGCAGGATCTGGTCGCGCGTCTGGCCGTCCTGGTCGCCGTCGGCAGCGTCGCACTGGGGCTTGAGCAAAGCTTTCCGGACAGCCTGCTCGCCTGGCTCGCCGACATTCGCTGGCCCGCGCTGCATGGCGAATGGATGAGCCTGATCCAACTGTCTTACGCCACCTTCCTCATCGCCTTCGCGTTGCTGATCACGCAATACATTCACAAGCCAAGGCCCCTGCATGCCGCGCAATTGGTGGGCCTGCTCGGGCTGTTTTGGGCGTTGCCGAAAACCTTCATTTTGCCGTTCACGCTGAACATCATGTGCAGTCAGGTGATGCTGATGATCGCGGCCGGGGTCGCACATGAGGCGTATCAAATGGCCTTCCGCGACGAGCTGACCGGATTGCCGGGCCGGCGGGCACTCAACGAGCGGATGCAGCGTCTGGGCCGCAACTACGTGTTGGCGATGAGCGATGTCGACCATTTCAAGAAATTCAACGACACCCATGGTCACGATGTGGGCGATCAAGTGCTGCGCCTGGTGGCGAGCAAACTGTCGAAGATCACCAATGGCGGGGGACGCGCCTATCGCTATGGAGGGGAAGAATTCGCGATCGTCTTTGCTGGCAAGACGCTGGACGAATGCATGCCGCACCTGGAAGTGATTCGCGAGACCATCGCCAATTACTCGATCCATCTGCGCAATCAGGACAGCCGCCCGCAAGACGACCAGCAAGGACGTCAACGGCGCGCGGGCTCCCAGGCGTCCACGGTTTCAGTCACGGTGAGCATGGGCGTTGCCGAACGATTGCCCGAGCATCGCAATCCTGAAGAGGTGCTCAAAGCTGCTGACCAGGCGCTCTATGCCGCCAAAGGCGCGGGTCGTAACTGTGTCATCGCGCATAGCCACATGAATAAACGTGGCGCAGTCCGAATGGCCGCCGCCAGCTAGGGTTCATTTCTTTCTCTTTGTAATCAATGGCTTTCACGTCCTCTGTGAAGGCTCGCACGCGTTTCAAACCTATTAGTGACCAAAATGCGATAAATGGTCACCAATCGACCCTATGTGTCGCAAATGGTGTTCCTGTACACTCGGCATCACTGACACACCGACGCTGCAAGCTCCCCCGTTGCGTCTCTTTCCCCCGGTATCTGTTGCTGTTTGCGAGGTTTGCCATGGCCGACTACAAAGCGCCGTTACGCGATATGCGCTTCGTCCTCAATGAAGTGTTCGAAGTCTCCAAACTCTGGGCCACGTTGCCCGAGCTGTCCGAAGCAGTGGATGCGGAAACCGTCGAGGCGATTCTTGAGGAGGCCGGCAAGGTCACCGGCAAATCAGTCGCGCCGCTGAGTCGTGCGGCTGACGAAGAGGGCTGCCACTGGGCTGACACCGTTGTCACGACGCCGAAAGGTTTCGTTCAGGCTTACAAAACCTACGCCGAAGGCGGCTGGGTCGGAGTGGGTGGCAACCCCGAGTTTGGCGGTATGGGCATGCCGAAGGCGGTTTCGGCTCAAGTCGAGGAAATGGTCAACTCGTCGAGTCTGGCCTTCGGCCTGTACCCGATGCTGACTTCCGGCGCGTGCGTGTCGATCAACACCCACGCCAGCGAAGCGCTGAAGGCCACCTACTTGCCAAACATGTACGCAGGCATCTGGGCCGGTTCAATGTGCCTCACCGAAGCCCATGCCGGGACCGACCTCGGGATCATTCGCACCAAGGCCGAGCCGCAAACGGACGGTTCCTACAAGATCAGCGGCACCAAGATTTTCATCACCGGTGGCGAGCACGATCTGACCGACAACATCATCCATCTGGTGCTGGCGAAACTGCCAGACGCGCCTGCGGGGCCGAAAGGCATTTCGCTGTTTCTGGTGCCCAAATTCTTCGTCAATGGCGACGGCAGCCTGGGCGCGCGCAACAGCGTTTCGTGCGGCTCGATTGAACACAAGATGGGTATCCAGGCGTCCGCGACCTGCGTGATGAATTTCGATCAAGCTGAAGGCTATCTGGTTGGCGAGCCGAACAAAGGCCTGGCGGCAATGTTCACGATGATGAACTACGAGCGGCTTGGCGTCGGTATCCAAGGGCTGGCGTCTGGCGAGCGCTCTTATCAGAACGCTATCGAATACGCCCGCGATCGTTTGCAAAGCCGTGCACCCACCGGCGCACAATCCAAAGACACCATCGCTGATCCGATCATCGTTCACCCTGACGTGCGTCGCATGCTGCTGACCATGAAGGCGCTGAACGAAGGCGGTCGTGCGTTTTCAACCTACGTCGCCCTGCAACTGGACACTGCCAAGTACAGCGAAGACGACGACGTTCGCCACCGTGCCGACGCGCTGGTTGCGTTGCTGACGCCAGTCGCCAAGGCATTCCTCACCGACATGGGGCTCGACACCACCGTGCTGGGTCAGCAAGTGTTCGGCGGCCACGGCTACATTCGCGAGTGGGGCCAGGAGCAGTTGGTCCGTGACGTGCGCATCACCCAGATTTACGAAGGCACCAACGGCATTCAGGCTCTGGATTTGATGGGGCGCAAAATCGTCGCTACTGGCGGCGCGCATTACCGGTTGTTCTCTGACGAAGTCAGAGCGTTCATCGCGTCGTCTGATGCGTCTTTGGGCGAGTTCACCAAGCCTCTGAGCGCCGCGCTGACGACTCTTGATGAATTGACGGAATGGGTACTGGATCGCGCGCGAAGCAACCCTAACGAAATCGGTGCTGCGTCCGTCGAATATCTGCATGTCTTCGGCTACACGGCATACGCCTACATGTGGGCGATGTCGGCAAAGGCGGCGCTGGGTAAAGAGACACAGGAAGATTTCTACGCCAGCAAACTGGGCACCGCGCGTTTCTATTTCGCGCGTCTTCTGCCGCGGATACAGTCGCTTGCCGCATCGGTGCGGGCTGGCAGTGAATCGCTGTACCTGCTGGACGCCGCACAGTTCTGATCCCGAACACGTCATGTAAGCTTTGGCTTACACGACGTGATGACAAATAGCTCTATCGCATCATGGGATCCAAAGTTAATCTACACACATGGACGTCGCGCAGGATGCGCAAACAGACAACAGGGACACGTAGGGAATGCCTGCCAGGACGGTAGGAAGAAAGGGAAGTCAAAAGGGAAACAGTCTGGAAAACCTCGCTTCGGCGGGGTTTTCTTTTATCTGGCTTCTCAAAATCGCCTAGCGCGTGCGCAGCCCCCGGTCCGGGATGCTCTGCCTCTTCATGTTCCAAGCTCGAACCTCGTTTGCTGCCTCAGTGCGTCGCACGACACCTGCCCGATTTGTAGCGGCATCTTCACCAAAGAACCAAGGCGACTTTTTATCCACCGGATAGAGACTCCCTGACTCAAGCTGTGGAACCCCTGTAGCGCAGCAGAGTCGATTAGCTGTGTGGCCCGATGGGCCATCTTCTTAATCAGGAGCTCCACCCATGGACATCATTCGCATCATCATCGCCATTCTGCTGCCACCCCTGGGCGTGTTCCTGCAAGTCGGCTTCGGCGGCGCGTTCTGGCTCAACATCCTGCTGACGCTGCTGGGTTATTTCCCCGGCATCATCCACGCCGTTTACATCATTGCCAGCCGGAAATAAGCCCTGCACAGGTATTGCGGTGTACGCCGCAATACCTGTGCGAGCCGGCTTGCTGGCGAGAGCGGTGTCTCAGTCGCCCTAAGCGTCACAGACAGATCGCCTTCGCCAGCAAGCCGGCTCCCACAGAAGTCAGATTCGCCAGCAAGCCGGCTCCCACAAAAGTCAGCGTCGTCCCTTAGAAAGCGAGCGCATCACCCCTCCATCACCTTCCGATAAAACGCCCATTCGGTCTCCAGCGCATGAGCCTGATTGCTGGCCTTGCGAAAGCCATGGCGTTCGTCGGGGTAGAAATGAGCTTCGGCGGGGATGCCCTTTTCCTGTAGCGCGTTAAGCATGTCGCGGGTCTGGGCGGGAACGACCACGGCGTCGAGTTCGCCCTGGAAGAAGATCACCGGCACTTTGATCCGGTCAGCATGTAACAGCGGTGTGCGCGCTTTGTAACGGGCCATGTCGATGTCCGGATCGCCAATCAGCCAGTCCAGATAATCTGCCTCGAACTTATGCGTCGCCTCGGCCAGCGCCAAGGGATCGCTTACGCCGTAAAGACTCGCGCCTGCGCGGAACACATCCTTGAACGCCAACGCGCATAAGGTCGTGTAGCCGCCTGCGCTGCCGCCGCGGATGAACGCGTTGTCCGGATCAACCAAGCCCTGATTGCCAAGATGCTCGACCACCGCGCAGGCGTCTTCCACATCGACCACGCCCCATTCCAGAAACAGCGCCTGACGGTACGCTCGGCCGTAGCCGGTGCTGCCTCGGTAATTGAGATCGGCAACTGCGAAGCCGCGCTGCGTCCAGTATTGAATGCGCGGGTCCAGCACCGGGTAACAGGCCGACGTAGGCCCGCCGTGGATGAACACCACCAACGGCGGTCTCGCTTCACCGTTCATGGCCGGGTAGAAATACCCGTGGGCTTCTGCATGTCCGCTTGGATAGCGCAGGGTTTGCGGCCGACTAATGCGCTCGACAGGCAGGGGCGCGACACCGCCAGCCAGCACTTGAATGCGCTTATCGTTGCGGCTGATCGCGAGCACGGCGGAAGGACTAACGGCCGATGCGGCGATGCAATACAGGTACTGATCGTCCATCGCCAGGCTGCGAAAACGGCTGTAATCAGCGCCGAAACTTTCCAGCGTGTTGTCAGCCGAACGCACCCCCAGCACCCCCGTTCCTTCTTCGGACCAAGTGGCGAGGTAAGCGCCATCATTTAACGGCAGCCAGCTCGACCCGCCCAGCTGCCAAGGCGCTGGCGCATGGTCGGCTTTGGCTGCAGGCAAGGCTTCCAGCCCTTCCAGCGTCTCGACCCACGGCTGCCAGAACCCGGCGCGGTCGGTCAGGCAATATAAGCGGCCCTGGGCGTCGAAACGCGGTTGTTGCAGCGCTTCAAGACCGAGTCCTCCCGCCAGGCAATGCGCGCGCCCCCACGTCGCATCGGGCTGGCGCTCCATGCTTAACAACCGGGTAGACGTCCACGGCTGATGGGGGCGCCACCATTCGATCCACACCAGCCGCTGACCATCGGGGCTCAGGGTTGGCGATGCGTAAAAGTCGGCGCCCTCGGCCAGCACCTCGCGCCGGCCATCCACAAGATTGATCGCCACGAGACGGTGAACGTCTTTTTCTTCCTCAACGGCCAGAATTTGTCCACGAGCGAATCGGACATCGCCGTAGCGTTTGTCACCTTCGGTCAGTGCTTGCGGGACGTTGGAATCGAAAGATTGAACGTAGATCTGCTGGTCAGCCTCGTTGACGAACGCCACTGCGTCGTCGGTGAGGCAGAACGATCCGCCGCCGTATTCGTAAACCCGGCTACGAGCGCTGAAACCGTCCGGCGTCAGGCAGGTGGTTGTACCGTCGTGCCAGCGCCAAATGCGTGAAGCGGCATCCTGAGGGCGAAATTCATTCCAGAAAAGGCCTGCTGGGCTGACGCTCAGTTCGGCGAAATCGATGCCTGCCGCCACAGCTTGGGCGGCAGAAAAGAGGTCAGGATTTGGCGATGAGGCGAGAGTTTCGTTCATTGCGGAAAGCCAGTTGCTCGATGGTCTGGCTAGCATACTCGGCTTCGTCGCGGGCTTGGGTGATCAGGCTGTGTTGCGGCGACTTGCTGCACACCGGGTCTGCATTGCTGGCATCCCCCGTGAGCATGAAGGCCTGACAGCGGCAGCCGCCAAAGTCCTTCTCTTTCTCGTCACACGACCTACATGGCTCGGGCATCCATTCGTACCCGCGAAAGCGGTTGAAGCCGAACGACTCGTACCAGATGTGCTGCATCGTGTGATCGCGCACGTTGGGAAACTGAATAGGCATCTGCCGCGCGCCGTGGCAAGGCAGGGCGGTGCCGTCGGGCGTGACCGTCAGGAACAGATTGCCCCAGCCGTTCATGCAGGCTTTCGGCCGCTCTTCGTAGTAATCAGGGGTGACGAAGATCAGCTTGACCGGGTGGTTCTCGGCGGCGAGCTTCTCGCGGTATTCATTGGTGATGCGTTCGGCACGCACCAGTTGATCCTTGGTGGGCAGCAGGCCCACGCGGTTCAACTGCGCCCAGCCGTAGAACTGGCAAGTCGCCAATTCGACGAAATCGGCTTCCAGCGCCACACACAGCTCGATGATTTTGTCGATTTTGTCGATGTTGTGCCGATGCGTAACGAAGTTCAGCACCATCGGGTAACCATGTTTCTTCACGGCCCGGGCCATTTCCAGCTTCTGCGCGAAGGCTTTTTTCGACCCCGCGAGCATGTTGTTCACCTGCTCGTCGCTGGCCTGAAAGCTGATCTGGATGTGATCGAGACCTGCTTCCTTGAAGTCGATGATTTTCTGCTCGGTCAGGCCGATGCCCGACGTAATCAGATTGGTGTAGAAGCCCAGCCGTCGCGCCTCGGCGATCAGCTCGGCCAAGTCCTGACGCACCAGCGGCTCGCCACCGGAAAAACCAATCTGCGCGGCGCCCATTTGCCGCGCTTCGGCCATCACTTTGAACCACTGTTCGGTCGTCAGCTCCTGACCCTGCTTGGCGAAATCCAGCGGGTTGGAGCAATACGGGCATTGCAGCGGACAGCGGTAGGTCAGCTCGGCGAGCAGCCACAATGGCAGCCCGACCGGAGGGGTGGGCGGGATGTGGATCTTGGTGTCGTTGATCGCGGACTCAGGCAAGTTCGATCCAGTGTTCGGCACGGGCGACCTCCATGAATTGCTCGACGTCGGTGCCGAGCTCGGGAACGCCGGGAAATTTAGCGTCGAGCAGCGCGATGATCTCACCGACGCTGCGTTGGCCGTCGATCAGGCTGCCGATCTCGCTGGCGCTTTCATTCAGCCTGATCATGCCTTCGGGGTACAGCAGCACATGGCCGTTTTGCGCGGGCTCGAACTGGAAGCGGTAGCCCCGGCGCCAGCTTGGCACCTGGTTACGATTGAAGGTCATAGGGCGATTCCTTTATGCCAGACGCGCTGGTCGGTGACGCTGTGATAAGGCGGGCGATTCAGTTCGTAGGCCATGCTCATGGCGTCCAGCATGCTCCACAAAATGTCGAGTTTGAACTGGAGGATTTCCAGCATGCGCTGTTGGCCTTCCCGGGTCGTGTAGTGCTGCAGGGTGATCGCAAGGCCGTGTTCAACGTCGCGACGGGCCTGACCCAGGCGGGTGCGGAAGTATTCGTAACCTGCGGGATCGATCCAGGGATAGTGCTGCGGCCAGCTGTCCAGACGCGACTGGTGAATCTGCGGCGCGAACAGCTCCGTCAGCGAGCTGCTCGCCGCTTCCTGCCAGTTGGCGCGGCGGGCGAAATTCACATAAGCATCCACGGCAAATCGTACGCCTGGCAGGACCAATTCCTGCGAACGCAGTTGGTCAGGATCCAGACCTACGGCCTGCCCCAAACGCAACCACGCCTCAATGCCGCCGTCTTCGCCGGGGGCGCCGTCGTGGTCGAGCAGGCGCTGAATCCATTCGCGACGAATCTCGCGGTCAGGGCAGTTGGCCAGAATCGCGGCGTCTTTCAGGGGGATGTTGACCTGGTAATAGAAGCGGTTGGCGACCCAGCCCTGAATCTGCTCGCGAGTAGCGCGGCCTTCGTACATCGCCACGTGGAACGGGTGATAGATGTGGTAGTACGCGCCTTTGGCGCGAAGGGCCTGTTCGAATTCGGCAGGGGACAGTGGCGTTTGCTCACTCATGTCGGACTTTTCCTCAAGAGTTTCTGCAGATCCTGTGGGAGTGAGCTTGCTCACGAATGCGATATGTCTGTGCCTTAAATGCTGGCTGATCCGACGCTTTCGCGAGCAAGCTCACGCCCTCAGGTTGACCTGCGTTTTCCTACAACTCGATGCTCATGCCATCAAAGGCGACTTCAACCTCGCGGCGGGCCAGTTCGGCACGCTCGGGGGAGTCCTCATCAAGAATCGGGTTGGTGTTGTTGATGTGAATCAGCACCTTGCGCTGCGTCGGCAGTTTTTCCAGCACTTCCAGCATGCCGCCGGGGCCGTTCTGTGCCAGGTGGCCCATCTCTGTACCCGTGCGGGTGCCTACGCCGCGACGCTTCATCTCGTCGTCGTCCCACATCGTGCCGTCTACCAACAGACAGTCGGCGCCGCTCATTTTCTCCATGAGGGCGTCGTCGACTTTGCCCAGGCCTGGTGCATAAAACAGCTTGCCGCCGCTCCGTGTATCTTCGACCAGCAAGCCAATGTTATCGCCGGGGTGTGGGTCGAATCGGTGGGGCGAGTAGGGCGGTGCGGCGCTGCGCAGAGGAAAAGGCGTAAACCGCAGGTTAGGGCAGGCGGGGATGACGAAGCTGCCCCCCAGCTCGATGCGATTCCAGACCAAGCCGCCGTTCCAGTGCTTGAGCATGTTGAACAGCGGAAACCCTGTGGTCAGGTCCTCGTGAACCATGTCCGTGCACCAGACCTGGTGCGGGCAACCTTCGCGCAGACTCAGCAGGCCTGTGGTGTGATCGATCTGGCTGTCCATCAGGACGATGGCACTGATGCCGGTGTCGCGCAGACCACGATTCGGCTGCATGGGCGCAAAGCCTTGAAGCTGCGCGCGGATGTCGGGAGACGCATTGCACAAGACCCAATTCACGCCGTCATCTGACAAGGCGATGGACGACTGAGTGCGCGCCTGAGCCCTCAGGCTACCCTCGCGGAAGCCTGCGCAGTTGACGCAGTTGCAATTCCACTGAGGAAAACCGCCGCCTGCCGCCGAGCCGAGAATCTGGATGTGCATGTGTACTCCGTACCAAAGAGGGCTGTGCTGCCCGAAGACGTGCTGAACGCCACGCCTGAAAATCTTTAATCCTGTAACAAAAAAGCCCCGGCGAACCGAGGCTTTTCATCGCGCAACCATCAACGGCTAGCGAAATACATGGTGACTTCAAAGCCGATACGCAGATCGGTGTAAGCAGGTTTAGTCCACGACATAGGAAACTCCTTCCGGGTGAATGCAGCGGTGGGTAGGTACATCTTTAGTACACCTGCAAGAGGAGACGTTCAAATGCTTAGGCAGCTATGTTACTAAAAATATCGCAGGGCCAATGATGAAAGTTCGGAGAAAGCGTTTTGCATCTCAGGCAATGATCGTAGGCCTTTGCGTCCCTATCTGCCTGGCCCGGCGCGGTTGGATAGGCACAATAGAGGGGTGCAAGACAGCGCTACCCTTTTCGCGGCGTCCAATATGTCTTCTCGATGAAGATGTGCAAATGAATGTTGCAGACGAGCGACGTAGTCGGCGCCGTGCCCTGCAAGGTGCGCCTGCCACAACATTTCGGCAGAGGTTTGAAAGTCCATGACGGCAGGGTCGAGCTGGTTCTGTAGCGCGAGGAGTTGCGCCGGTACATCAGCGGTTTCGATTTGCGCTGGTAACGTGTTCATGAACGTCTTGATGTGTTCCACCAATTGCGACGCGCTGACGCTGGGGGATTGCACGCCAAACAACATCCCGCCATGCCCGGCAATCTGTCGGAAACCACTGAATACCGCGTAGCCCAACTGCAGTTCGACGCGAAGGCGTTGGTAGAAAGGTGCCTGCGTCAAATGTGAGAAAAATCGCCAGGCCGCTTCATCTTCGATGCTGTTTGTCGGCGTCGGGTAAAACATCAGCACAGCATCTTCGGACGATTCTGACGTCTCGATTTGCCAACGTTGATCCGCGGCCTGCAGCGCGGCAGACGCCGAATGATGTTCGGGGATGCCCGGAATACGCGTCAGCGCGAGGGCTAATGGTCCTCGGTCATTGTGTGGGAATCCAGCGGCAAACCCCGTCCAACGCGCGTTTGACCAGATGCTTCGCAGGTCGATCGATTCCTTGCCGACTGGGCTGTTCAAAAAATGATCAGGCAAGGTCTTGAGCAATTGGCGAATCGGAATCGGCGCGGGCTCGCGGCTTGGCGCTGCGTAACGGGCGAGGGATTCATCAGACGGTTCGCCAAGGAGTGTCAGCCCTTGCTCCAAGATGGCCGGGAAAGGGTCGGCGAAACCGCTCAGTTTGAGTTGCCAGTAAGGGCCGTACGCTTCAAACGCCAGCGTGACGCCCGCCTGTTGTGCGTCGGCAATGAGAGGCTTGAGGCTTTCGACGAGCATGCGATGCAACGTGGGCTGCGGTGAGGGGAGCGTCCAGCGCAAGTAAATCGTGGCTTCGCCGATGGCTGGGAGAGCATCGCTGACGGTCAGTGCAGGCGGTAACGACACAGCGGTTTCGGGCGTCTCGCTTTCGCGCAAGAACGGGTTGGGACTGGGCAGGTGCCAAGTGACGTCATTGATAGCGGCGGGGCTGATGGGGTACAGCAGGTGGCTTGGCGTGAGTTGATCAAGCAGCGCGTCAATGGCTTCGGCTTGCACGCCCGAGGGTGCGTGACCCGCACTGTAATGCCTCGCAAGGGCGAGGGCGTTGCTGACGTCCATATGCCGCTGTTGCAGCCGCTCGTATTCGTCAAGCAGTGCGGGGTAGTTCGCTTTGAAGAACGTCAGCCAATTGAAGATCAGGCCGTAGATGTGCGTGGCTTGCACCGACGTTTTCGCGAGCACGCTCACTCCTGCAGGCGGCTGCAGGTGATCTGTAGGAGTGGAATCGCTCGCGATGGCGTCAGCAAGCGCAATCTCGATCTCGAACAAGACTTGTCCGGCAAACGCATACACCACATGAGCCTTCAGCGACTCAATCAGCCCTCGTTCCCGCAGTTGCGCCACCAACCCGCCCGGCTGCGCATTGTTCACCCAGGTGCAAAGAAATACCGCCGCCTGTTCGTGTCCCTGCGGCAGGCCTTCGCACGCGAACATCAAATGCATCTGACGCGGCTCATCTTCGCTCGGCGACTCACCGGCTTGCTTATGCATCAATGCAGGCGGTTTCTGCTGTTCGACCCTACGGCCGGCAGGGAAAACGCGGCCAAATGTTGTCGCCATTGCCTGCAATTCTTCCAGCGTCTGCGGGCCGGCAAGGCTCAGGGTCATCTGACCGGCCTGATAGAACGTTTGGTAGAAATCCTGCAACGCCCGCTGAAACGCCGGACGTGGAACGGGGAGGCTGAAGCGATTGCCCGCATGAAACCCGCGCAGCGGGTGCAGGGCCGAGAGCGGCTGAAGGCGTTTCAGGTGATCGCGAGACCCATCGTCGCGCGACCATGCGATGAATTCCGCGTGCAGCACCTCTCGTTCGCGCAACTGGTCGGCCAGGCGCAGGCGCGGATGAGCGAGCATGTCGCACAGCCGCTCCACCCCCGCATTGAACAGCGGCGGAGCCAACTCGAAGAAGAAATCGGTGGTGCGCTCGCGTGTGCTGGCGTTCACCTGCCCGCCGTGGCGCTGCACGTAGGCCATCAGATTCTGATCTGCGGGAAACCGCTCTGTGCCCAAGAAGAAAAGATGCTCAAGAAAGTGCGCCAAGCCGGGCCATTGTGTCGGCACATCATGACTGCCCGCCGCCACCCGCAACGCCGCTGCACAACGCTTCAGGCGCGGCGCGGAACACAGCACCACTCGCAAGCCGTTGGGCAAGGTCAGAGAACGATGGGTGGTTGAATCGGGCACCGGCATGAAGATATCCGCGATAGCGTAGGAAAGTGATTCGTCATGCTAGCGGATTGTAGAGATTCGGGTGTAGCCACCCAGTAGCTGTGGGAGTGAGCTTGCGCACGAAGGCTTACTCTCGTTCGTTGAGTCTGTTGGAGATGTACCGGCCCATTCGTGAGCGAAGGCACTCCCACAGAAGGCAAGTGGCCAGAGGAGCACAACCGCCTTTCAGTTTTTGGCCAACCCCGAATAAAACCCCGGCCGCCGATCCTTGAAGTAAGTGTTGATCGCCTGCGACTCGCTCATCACCTGCCGATCCAGATCGGCAATGACCAACGCCTCTTCATGTCCCGCGCGCCCGATCTGTTTGCCATCCGGCGCGCAAATGCTGCTCAGTCCGCAGTACTGAATTTGGCCTTCGCTGCCGCAGTAATTCGCGTACACCAGATAACACTGGTTCTCGAACGCCCGGGCCCGAACGGTGACTTCACAGACGAAATCGTAGGGGGCCATGTTGGCGGTTGGCACCAGAATCAGGTCGACGCCCGATAACGCCAGACGCCGTGTGTTCTCGGGAAATTCCACGTCGTAGCAAATCAGAAATCCGAGCTTCCAGCCGTTGAATTCCACCACCGGAAAATGCTCGTCGCCTGCGCTGAACATCGACTTATCCAGGTCGCCGTATAGATGCGTCTTACGGTAGTTGCAGCGAGATGACCCTTGCGCGTCGATCAACTGTACGGCGTTATAGACACGCCCTTCGGCACTCAACTCGGGATAGCCATACAGAATGGCAATGCCGTTTTCTTTGGCGATGTCGGCAATCGCCTGAGCGGCAGGCCCATCGCAGGGCTGCGCCAGGTCGTGAGCGGCCTGTGCGCCGATGTTGTAGCCGCTCAGGTACATCTCCGGAAGCACCAACAGCGCGGCGCCCTGTTTAGCCGCTTCCGTCGCTTGTGTCCGGAGCCGCGACAGATTGCCACTCACGTCCAATGGCACAGGCGGGCATTGATACAGGGCAACGCGCATGGCGGTCTCCTTATTCGGGTAGCACGATGGGGCCGATTTCGTGGAACACATCGCCCGGCCCTGGGTTCTCGGCGTGGGTCTTGCCGCCGAAATGGGTCATGATGCCCCACACCGCATTGAGCGAGGTCTGCACTGCGCCCTCTACCCAGGCGGGTGTCCAGGACACGTCGTCGCCCGCGATGAAAATGCCGCGTTGCTCGTCAGGCATGTCCTTTTGCATGAAGTGCGCGTACATCCGCTGGTTGTAGCGATAGTGGCCTGGCAGCGCGCCTTTGAATGCGCCGAGGAAATGCGGGTCAGCTTCCCACGACACGGTGATCGGATCTCCGATGATGCGCGCGGCGATATCCACCTTTGGGTAGATCTTTTTCAAAGCGCCGAGCGCCAGGCTCACGCGTTTTTCCACCGGGTGCGGCAGCATTTTCAGCGCGTCGCTCATCCACGAGTACGACAGACAAATTACTCCCGGCTTCTCGGTGCCGTTGGAATAGGTGCCGTTATCGAACAGGTAGGTGCCGCGCGTCAGGCGGTCAGTGAGGGTCATGCTCATCTGGTCGCGACCGGTTTCCGGGTCTTTGTCTTTCCAGAAGGGGCGATCGACCATTACGAAGGTTTTCGACGACTGCATGTAGCGGGTGCGGTCCAGCGCCATCCACATCTTTTGCGAGAACAGCGACTCTTCGCATTCGATCTGTGTGGTCAGCAGCCAGCTCTGGCAGGTGGCTAGCACGGCGTCGTAGTGACGGGTGTCGCCCCAATTGTCAGTGACCGCGAACTGGCCGTCGGCGGCGCGGGCGATGCGTTTGACCCCGGTGCGGGGGGCGCCGTGATGCAGGGTGGAGAGGCTGGTGCCTTCAGGCCAGTGAGCACAACGCTCCGGCGCATGCCGCCAGATGCCCAGCGGCACTTGCTCGACGCCGCCGACAATCAGGTGCTGGTGATCGTCGCAGTTGGTCATGACCACGCGAAAGATTTCCAGCATCGAGTTCGGGAAGTCCGAGTCCCAGCCGCCCGTGCCGAAGCCGACCTGGCCGAACACTTCACGGTGATAGAACGAAAGTTTTGCGAAAGCTTTGGACGTGGCGACGAAGTCGTAAAAGGTGCGGTCGTCCCACAGCGGGACGAGCTTGTCCCACAGCTCTTTCAAACGCGGCACATCACGATCACGAATGGCTTGCTGAATGTCGGCGAACTGCGCGCCATCTTCCAGGGCGTCCGCCCAGGCGTCAGCCACTTCCTGAAACAGCGCAGGCAAATCTGACAGCTTCTGTGCGTAATGCGTCGTGCCTTCCAGATCGATCACCGTGCTGCCAGACGCTGCGGTCAACGGGTTGGGGAAGGGCTTCGATTCAAGGCCGAGCTTGTCGACGTAGTGATAAAACGCGGTGGACGACACCGGAAAACGCATCCCGCCCAACTCGGCGATGATGCCCTCGGCGCCCTCGAATTGTTGCGAGCGCAAACGACCGCCCATTTTTGAGGCTTCGTAAACCACCGGTTTGAGGCCCAGTTTCATCAGCTCGTAGGCAGCAACGAGTCCGGCAATGCCTGCGCCGACGATCGCCACTTCTTTGCCGAGGTTGTCACTTGGAATACTGCCCAGCCCTGCGGGATGCTCAATCCAGTCGTCGAAGGCAAACGGGAAATCCGGGCCAAAAATCGTGATCGGTTTTTTGCCGTCGGCGGGGTGGCGATTGTTCTTCATGACTGACCTTAATCGGCTGTGGCGCGAAAGGGGAAAGTCTAGATAACAGTTGCGACGTTAATAAGACGCAAAGTGTCGTCGTTTCGTCGCGATTCTGTGCGATATGACGACTTCATACGTCGTAACGACCATCAGACGGGCTGTCCACGATCAATTTTGCTGCTGAGGATGATTGAAGTCGTGGTCTTTTCCACACCGTCGACGCTGCCGATCAGGTCCAGCAATTGATCCAGCTGTTCAGGCGAATCGGTGCGCAACCAGGCGACGTAGTCGAACTCGCCGCTCACCGCGCACAGCTGCTGCACTTGGGCCAGGGCGCTCAAACGGCGCAACACTTCTTTGCCCGAGCGCGGTTGCACCGTGATGCCGACGTAGGCCTGCAACCCCCCGTCTACCACTCGCTGACTGAGACGCACGCCATAGCCGGTGATGATTTTCGCTCTCTCCAGACGGGCGAGACGCGAGGTGACAGTAGTTCGGGCAATGCCCAACTGGCGGGCGAGATTGGCGACCGGCTCCCGCGCATTGATTTGCAGCGCAGCGATCAACTGACGGTCGACGTCATCAAGGGCGGGTGGGCGTGAGTCGGACAAGGGGAGATCTCCATCGGCAAGCGGGTGATGTTACCCGTTGCCGAGGATGGATGGCAGGCTGCTACCGAAGGTCGGTGACGTTAGTGTTTGTAGTCCGGCGCCACGCGATCCAGCATTCTCAACAGCGCGGCCCAGGCAAAATCGACCGAATCCGCGTCGCTCAACTCACCTTCCGCCACCCCTTGGCCCGGCGCGTTGAACTGGCGCTCAGTGCGCACGCGTACGTCCTCCGGGGGTAAACGCAACGTGCCACCCGCCTGCGCCGCGATCTGAATTTCGCAGGCTTTTTCCAGGTAATACATGCGCAGGAACGCTTGCTTGACGCTGCTCCCGACGGTCAGCAAGCCGTGGTTGCGCAGGATCATGACCGAGTGATCGCCCAAGTCCGCCACCAGACGCTGCTGCTCACTGAAGTCCAGCGCGATGCCTTCATAGTCGTGATAGCCCACGCGGCCATAGAACTCCATCGAAATCTGATTCACCGGCAGCAAGCCCTCCTCCTGCGCCGCCACTGCACAACCCGCCTTGGTGTGCGTATGAAGCACGCATTGTGCGTCGTCCCGAGCCCGGTGGATCGCGCTGTGAATCACGAATCCCGCCGGGTTGACCGGGTACTGAGAGGCCTCGACCTTGTTGCCGTCGAGGTTGATTTTCACCAGATTGGAGGCTGTGATTTCTTCGAACATCAGTCCATACGGGTTGATCAGGAAATGATGCTCAGGCCCCGGTATACGCAGGGACAGATGGGTGTAAATCAGATCGGTCATCTTGAAGTGTGCGATCAGGCGATAGCAGGCCGCCAGTTCCTGCCTGAGTTGCCATTCCTGCGGGCTGTACGCGTGTGTCATGTTTCCTCCGAGGGTGTCGGTCACTGGCCTATTCAGCGTGCGAGCCAGGCATTCAGGCGTTCTTCCAACTCTTCACCGTGATCGACCCAGAACTCGATATTCAACGGCACTGCGACGGCCATGTTTTGCGGCGAAGTCGGAATCCACGGGGCTTTGCTCGGGTCCAGTTTGTCGCTCAGGGCCTTATTGGTCACGCCATAGGCAATGGCTTGAGAAAAGGCTTGCTGCGGCACCGGATCGTTGGCGTAGGTGATGAATTTGTTCGCCGCGTCCTTGTGCTGCGAGCCTTTGACGATGGTCCAGTAATCCATGCTGTAGAGCGAGCCTTTCCAGATCGGCGCCACTTTCAGGCCTTCGCTGGCCGCCACTGCACCGCGCCCGCTGAAAGTGGTGGTCATGACGATGTCGCCCGACGCCAGCCATTGCATCGGTTGCGAGCCAGCTTCCCACCACTGGATGTAGGGTTTGAGTTTGTCCAACTTGGCGAATGCACGATCGACGCCAGCCGGAGTACTCAACACTTTGTAGACATCGGCGGGGGCTACGCCATCCGCCAGCAGTGCGTACTCGAGGGTGTACATGGCGCCTTTGCGCAGGCCGCGTTTGCCAGGGTATTTGTCGGTGTCCCAGAAATCCGCCCAGCTTGAAGGCACCGTTTTGACTTTGTCGGTGGCGTACACCAGCGGCATGCCCCAGACCAGCGCCGCAGAGCCACATTCTTGCTGGGCGCCTTCTATCAATGACTGGCCGCCCGCCAGCTTCGGCCATTCCAGCTTCTCGAACAGTCCCTCGGCGCACCCACGCTCAAGGTCCGGGGCTTCGACTTGCACAACGTCCCAGTCCGCGTGCCCGGTTTCGGCCATCACCTTGATCTTGGCCATTTCCCCGTTGTATTCGGTCTGCACCACGCTCACGCCTGCTTTTTTGGCGAAGGGCTCGAAGAGGGTGGTGTTCTGAATCTTCTGCGCCGCACCGCCGAAGCCCACGATCACCAGGTTTTCGGCGGCGAATGCGGACAAAGGAGCAAGCATCAATACCGCACATGCAATTTTCAGTTTCTTACTGTTCATCGACATTTTTCCTTACGGCCGTAGGGCTCTTTTTTCGCAGACGAAGGCGCACAAGGGCGTACCCCGGCTGCACAGGGGTAAACGGATAGAAACAGGCAATGGTTTGAAAAACGGGAAAGCAAGGCTGCACATGTGTGACGACGGACCCGCCGTCCGCAGGGTGTTCATTTTTGTTTTAGGCCCGCGAAACTGACAGCGGGGTGCCTAGAGACTAATCCACGGTTTATGAAAAAAGAAGATCACAATGATTTTTTAGTGAAAAAAATAGCTAAATTTTCACTTCGCCCAAAAATCGATCCCAGTGCCTTGTGCGGATCGACTTTTTTCAGCCTCAGCCGCTTAAACTGCGCCACGTTTGGCGGACCTCGCACACAGGTATCGGAGCAGCACGATGAGCAATGGAAAAATCCACGACCGCGCCAAGACGGTAGATTCAGAAGCCGAACACCTGACGGCGGGCGAAAGCTTTCTGGGCGAGCGCATTCGTGGCCTGCGCAAGCGCCAAGGGCTGACTCTCGCCGAGCTGGCAAAACGCAGTCAGCTTTCAGTGGGCTACATCAGCCAGCTGGAGCGCGACCTGTCGCGCCCATCGGTGGACACGTTGCTGAAAATCGGTCGTTGCCTGGGTGTGAACATCCAGTGGTTTTTCTCCACCAAATCCGACGTCAGCGAAGCGGATGCCGGGTACGTGGTGCGCAAGGAGAGCCGACAAAACATTCATTACGACGATGGCATCTACGACCAATTGCTCACGCCTAGCCCCAGCGGCCAGATCGAAATGGTCCATTCGCGATTCCCGCCCGGCGCTTACAACCGCACCAGCTATACCCACGAAGGTGAGGAAGTCGGCTACGTGCTGAGCGGCACATTCGAGTTGTGGGTAGGCGAGCGGCACTTCCAGCTTGCAGAAGGCGACAGTTTCCGGTTCTCCAGTCAGGAGCCCCACCGTTACGGCAACCCCGGCGATAGCGATGCTGTGGTGCTCTGGGTCATTACCCCACCCACGTACTGATTCTCTTACCCGTCCTCATAAAAAATGCTCGAATCGATCATGCTAATGATCGATTTGCGCATTTCGTGGCGTTGGAATAAGCTCTTTTGAGCAAATCGATCAGGCATATGATCATTTCGCTCAACTCAAACGCATTCATCGCACGCACTATAAAAACAAAGAGTACCCGCCATGGCCCAGATTCCTATCAAGCGCAGTATTGAACGTGTACCCGGCGGCATGATGATCGTGCCGCTGTTGATTGGCTCACTCGTTGCGACCTTCCTCCCTGACATGCCGAAATTCTTCGGCTCGTTCACCAATGCACTGTTTACCGGTTCACTGCCGATTCTCGCGGTGTTCTACGTGTGCATGGGCGCCAGCATCGACATCAAAGCCACGCCTTACCTGCTGAAAAAAGGCGGGGTGCTGTTCGGCACCAAAGTTGGCACCGCGATTGTGATCGGCGTGATCATGGGCCACTTCCTTGGCGAGCAGCCGATCACCTCAGGCATCTTCGCCGGACTTTCGACTCTGGCGGTCGTGGCCGCGATGAACGACACCAACGGCGGCCTGTACATGGCGTTGATGGGCCAGTACGGGCGTTCCGAAGACGTGGGCGCGTACTCGGTGATGTCGCTGGAATCCGGCCCGTTCTTGACCATGGTCACATTGGGCGTTGCCGGGTTGGCCGCGTTCCCCTGGCCAACCCTGGTCGGCGCGATTCTGCCGTTGCTCCTGGGCATGCTGTTGGGAAATCTTGACCGCGAGATGCGCGACTTTCTGGCCAAGGCCGTGCCGGTGATGATCCCGTTCTTTGCGTTGGCATTGGGCGCAAGTCTGGACCTGCATAAGGTCTGGCAAGCCGGGCTGCTCGGTATCGGCCTCGGCTTGGCCGTGGTGGTGCTGACCGGTATCCCGCTGTATTTCGCTGATCGCGTGTCTGGCGGTACGGGGGTGGCAGGCGTCGCAGCCGCGAACACGGCCGGTAACGCGGCGGCGGTGCCCGCACTCGTGGCCGCCGCTAACCCGGTTTACACCGAGGCCGCCAATTCCGCGACCTTGCTGGTGGCTGCCTGTGTGGTGGTGACGGCTGTCCTGTCGCCGATTCTCACGGCCTCCGTCGCCAAACGCTACAAAGAGCGTCACCCGGCAAAAACCGCGGACGTGAATACGGAGCGGGAGGTCGTTCGATGACACTGCTGATCATTGCCGATGATCTGTCGGGCGCGGCAGATTGCGCGATCGCCTTTGCCGGCGCAGGACTGAGCACGGTGGTGACCCTTGACGCCGCCCACGACACGGGTGCGGCCAGTGTGGTCGCCATCGACACCGACACCCGTCGCTTGTCGGTGGCGCAGGCAGGCGAGCGCACGCTGACCGCTTGGCAGACCCTGCGCAAACCGGGGCAACGTCTGTACAAAAAAATCGACTCGACCCTGCGCGGCAACTGGGCCGCTGAGGTGGCCGCCTTGCAGCCGCACGTCGGGCTGGCCATCATCGCCCCGGCCTTTCCCGCCACAGGTCGCACGACCTTGAGCGGCCGAGTGATGGTCAACGGGCAGCCGCTGGAAACCACTGACACTTGGAAACTCGAGCACGCTGATCGCTCGGCAGACATCGCGTCGATGTTGGGCGATGCCGGCCTGCGTGTCGCCAAGCTCTCGTTGGAGGCGCTGCGGGGGAGTTCTGCCGCACTGCTGCAGCACATCACCGAAGTCGCCCACAGCGAAGCCGATGCGCTGATTGTGGATGCCGAGACCACTGAAGACCTGCGTACCCTTGCGGTCGCCACGACGACCATCAACGCGCCGCTGTTCTGGGTGGGCTCGGGTGGACTGGCGCGCGAGCTCGCTGCGCTGCCGTATCTGCTATCCACGCCCGCACAAACGCCCGTCGCTCCACGTGAAAAATATGCGCCGACATTGGTGTTGGTCGGCAGCCTGTCGAGCGTTTCCGAACGCCAATGCGCCTTGCTGAAAGAACGCGCGGACATTGGCGAATTGGTAGTGCCGCCAGCGGTGCTGCGGCAGGGCCCAGCGCATGGGGATTGGGCCGGCTGGGAACTGCGGATTCGTGCGTACCTGCGCGGTGGCGACGATCTGCTGCTGCGCATAGGCCGCGACGACGCGTTCAATCCTGCCGAGGGCGCTCAACTCTCGACTCAACTGGCCGCGATGGTGCGCCCGCATTTTGCTCACGTCGGCGGTCTGGTGGCCACTGGCGGCGAGACCGCGCGCGCCATGCTCGGCGCAGCGGGCATCGGCAGCCTGCAGTTGCTGTGCGAGATCGAAGCCGGCGTCGCATTCGGGCTGCCCATTTCAACTCAAGACGGTCATCGCCCCGGCGTCGTGACCAAGGCTGGCGCGTTCGGCACCGACCACGCGCTTTACGCCGCCTGGCTGCACATGAATAACGCTGTAGAACCTGCGCGATACAGCGCAGACCCTGTCCCGACTTCTGCGTCACAAGGTAAATATCATGAGTAACTATCTGCCCGTCATCGGCATCACCATGGGCGACGCGACGGGCGTTGGCCCGGAAATCGTCGTCAAGAGCCTCGTTCATGACGTGGTCTATCAACAATGCCGGCCCTTGGTCATCGGCGATGCCGGGCGCCTGGAGCTGGCAAACACAATCGTCAACGGCAACGCGAAGGTCCGTCGGATCAAGGAAGCTTCCGAAGCTCAATACGAGCCGGGGGTTATCGATTGCATCGACTTGAACCTGATCCCAACTGACCTGCCGTTTGGCCAACTGTCGCCGATTGCCGGGGATGCCGCGTTTCAGTACATCGCCCGTGCCGTGCAACTGGCCGAGGCCGGTCAGATCGACGCCATCTGCACTGCGCCGCTCAATAAAGAAGCGCTGCACGCGGGGGGCCACAAATACCCCGGTCATACCGAAATGCTCGCGCACCTGACCCATGTCGATGAAGTTTCGATGATGCTCGTCGCGCCGCACTTGCGCGTCATTCACGTGACCACTCACATCGGCATCATCGATGCGATTCGCAAAATCGAGCCGGGACTGGTCCAGCGCACTATCGAGCGCGGCAACGCCACCTTGATCAAAGCGGGCATCGCCAGACCGCGTATTGGCGTGTGCGGCATCAACCCTCACGCGGGCGAGAACGGCCTGTTCGGCTATGGCGAAGAGGAAGAAAAAATCATCCCGGCCGTTAAAGTCCTGCAAGCGCAAGGGCTGGACGTGACGGGGCCGTTGCCGGCAGACACGCTGTTCTTCCGCGCCGGTCGTGGCGATTTCGATCTGGTGGTGGCGATGTATCACGACCAGGGTCATGGCCCGGTGAAAGTGTTGGGCCTCGAAGCGGGGGTCAACGTGACAGTGGGTCTGGAAGTCATTCGCACGTCCGTGGACCATGGCACCGCGTTCGATATCGCAGGCAAGGGCATTGCCGATGAGCGCAGCCTGCTTGAGGCGCTGCGTCAGGGCGCTGAACTCGCTACGCGTCGGGGATGAGCCGTGGCGGCGCGCTCGTGTAAGATCACGGCCTTTGCGAAACGAGGCCGCCCATGAAAGCCATTGACCGTCATCGCGCCATTCTCGAACTGGTGCGCGCCCGCGACACCAATGTTGAGCAACTGAGCGCGACGTTGGGGGTGTCCGAAGCCACCGTGCGGCGCGACCTGACCATGCTCGCCAAGCAACGGCATCTGGTGCGCACCCATGGCGGCGCTACCGCGCTGATTGGTGTGCATGAGCCGGAAGCTTCGCTGGACGAGCGCAAGTCAGCGCAGCGTGATCAGAAAGACGCCATCGCCAAAGTGGCCGCGACGCATGTTCAAGAGGGCGACACCGTACTGCTCGACGGCGGCACCACCTGCGCGGCCTTGGCCTTGCACCTGTGTTCGCGGCAGAACGTGCACGTCGTCACCAACAATTTGTTGGCCGTGATGACCCTCGCCAACGCGCCAGGCATTCGCTTGACCCTGATCGGCGGAGACCTTCGCGGGTCGAGCATGAGCACGCTTGGCCCGCTTGCGGAACTGACGCTCAGCCGTTTGAGCGTCGACAAGGCGTTTATGGGGGCTGACGGTGTGGTCGCGGAATTCGGTCTGTGCGAAGCCAGCGACCAGCAGGCCTACCTGAAGGAATGCATCATCAAACGCGCCGCGCAGGTGTTCGTTCTCGCGGATGCCGACAAACTGGGCCGCGCACGTCAGCAACATTGGACCCCCATCGAGCGGGAATGGACGCTGATCACGGCTGCCCAAGCCGATGACGCGCTGTTGGCGCCGTTCAGGGCCATGCAGCAGATTACGGTGGAAATCGCCGGTTCTTGACCGGGGGTAACGCTGTGAGAGCGCATCCACTCGCGATGCCGTTGTTCATCGATCCGAGATGCACCGTTTGCTTCGATGCCTTTCGCGACTGCGTTCGCGTCCACGGTTCTAGATTTGCCTAAGGCACGAGCCTATTGGCTATAGGACTTTTCCCTGTTGCCACCTTTCTGTCATTCAGCTGTCACTCCCGGCATGTCTAAATTTGCTCCCTGACCCTCAAATCCACGCCGGGAGCTCTGTCATGAGTCTGGATTTATCCGAAACCGCCCGCTACATGCACGCCGATATCCTCGACAGCTTTGACGAAGAGCTAGAGATGGAATACGACGATGCGCGCCTGGATGGCCTGCTGTCAGATTTGGGCGAGGAAGTCCCGACAGGCATCGACCGACGCGTGTATTTCCGCGAACTCCTGCGTCTGCAAGGTGAGTTGGTGAAACTTCAGGATTGGGTCGTCAGCCAAAAGCTCAAAGTCGTCGTGCTGTTTGAGGGACGCGACGCGGCAGGGAAGGGCGGCGCGATCAAACGCATCACTCAGCGCCTCAACCCTCGAGTCTGCCGCGTGGCTGCGTTGACAGCACCCAGCGAGCGCGAGCGCACGCAGTGGTATTTCCAGCGCTACGTTTCGCACCTTCCCGCCGCAGGCGAAATGGTCCTGTTTGACCGCAGCTGGTACAACCGCGCCGGCGTCGAGCGGGTCATGGGCTTCTGCAACAACGATGAATACGAGGAGTTTTTCCGTACCGTCCCAGAGTTTGAAAAGATGCTGGTACGCTCGGGCATCATCCTCATCAAGTATTGGTTCTCCATCACTGACGACGAGCAATACCGCCGCTTTCTGATGCGCATCCACGACCCTCTGAAGCAGTGGAAACTGTCGCCGATGGACCTGGAATCCCGTCGTCGTTGGGAAGACTACACCCGCGCCAAAGAAGAAATGCTGACCCGCTCCCACACCGACGTGGCGCCTTGGTGGATCGTCGAAGCCGATGACAAAAAGCGCGCACGATTGAACTGCATCCACCACCTGCTGCAACAAATCCCGCGTGGCGAGGTGGAATCGCCACACGTGGTGCTGCCAGAGCGTGAGTACAACGCCAACTACCTGCGTGCGCCGGTGCCTCGGGAAATGGTGGTGCCTTCGGTGTATTGAGCGACTGACGAATCGATCAGGCAGCGAAGGGGCTCAGATTTTCCACTTCTTCGCCGTCTGCGCCAGCCGTTGCTGCAAGGCTTCAATGTTCAGCGCCAGTTGCCGGGTCATCAGCTGATACCCCAATACTTCGGCTGACACCGCTGGCGCCTCCGGGCCGACCGCCAACGACTCGCTCGGCCGCGCCAGACGCTCAGTCGCGCCACTTTGCAACGCTCTCGCCATTCCGATCAGCATGCGCCGAATCCGACGCTGCTCGGCGTTCATATCCGCATTGCCAAGGTCCGCCGGACGCAGGTTGGAAAGGATCTCCAATGTGCTCAGGCACATGCGGAAATGACCCTGAATCGCATCCAGTTCCACCAGCGAAATCTTCACCTCTTTCGACACCGAGGGCATCAGCGAGCGAAGTTGCAGCATCGTTGCGTTGAGCTTGGCCGTCAGCTTCAAGTGCTCATCCGCCGCCATCGACTGCCCACTGCTGATGCGCTCATACACCTTCGCGCAATCCCGCAAACCGCTGGCCAGGTTGTAGCGCCACGAATACACCGCATACAGCGGCAACGCGAAAGAAAAGGCCAGTGCCAGGACAATCCCGATCAGAATATCCACCGTGCGCCACAGCCCGTCGGTGATCGGATTGTCACCGTGCCCTGCGACGATAAACAGCGTGATTGCTGACAACAGCGCCGTGTACCCACCTTTGCCGATCGCGTGATACGCGAAAAATCCGCAGATCAACGACATGATCACGTACGTCAGCAACGGCATGCCCAGATAACTTTCCTGCGCCACCACCGCCAACCCCAACGCCGCCCCGATCAACGTCCCATAGGCCCGCTCCACCGACTTCTTGCCGATATTCCCGTGATGCTGCAAGCCACCGATCACGATCAACATCGTCACCGACGCCCACTCGCCGTGAGGCAGATGAATGCCGGTTGTCAGCAGAATGGAAACCAGCAAACCGACAACGATCCGCCCCGCGTGGATATAGCGCGCGTGACGATAACGGCGATAGGGATCCAGGAGTGGGCGCAAGAGGCGGCGGATGAAGAGGGGCATAGTGATGTTCATGGACTAAAGACCCTCCCGGCCGCCAATTGATCCTTAAGTCAGGCCGGAAATGCGCGTGAGAAACGCTGCGAGGTAAGTGCTCGTCAGGCCAATCAAAACGATTCCTGCAGGGCGCTCCCACCAGTTCTTGACCTCTCCGGGTGGCATTTGCAGAGAGAGTACCGTAACGCTTGCGGGCTGGTTGATGACGGTAGCTGCCTGATCCTGCGGGAGCATCGAGCGTAACCAGATCTCGTCTCTCGCCTTTTTCTTGATCGACTCGATGTCATTGAAAAGCTGAATGCCGCATCCTCGGATATAGGCTCCAGCGCCGATTACAGCCATGATGCCAGCAAGCATCAGCGTGTCTAATGTCAGTGGATTGTGAATGTCGAGGCGAGGCGTGGCTTCCCATAGAATCTCCAGAAAGCTCGTGGCTTGATAGACGCTCAGGCTGAGATTCTGGAGCTCGTCGCCTATACCGCTGAGGAACGAAGCTTTCATCTGCGTCCCGAGATCGTAAATAGAAAGTACCGCAACCATTAGCAGTTGAGTAAATCCAATCAGCATCACCGCCAAGCCCAGCCACTTCATCCGGCGTGACTTCTTCACTGCTTCCCAAACTGTCATTTCTTCATGTCCTTGTGCTCAAAATATTTAGTGTTTTCGCGTCCTGCGAGTGATCAGTTTGGTAACGACCTCGGCAATAGAAAAGCCGCGCAATGCGCGGCTTTGGATGTGGTGGGCCCACACGGACTCGAACCGTGGACCAAAGGATTATGAGTCCTCTGCTCTAACCAACTGAGCTATAGGCCCTCAGTCAGGCGGCGGATTATAACGACGGTTTCTGTGCAGTGCTATCCGAAAAGTCTGAAAGCGTCATACGAAGAAACGTCGCGCAAAATTCGTCGGGGCGTAAGGGCAGGCTGACGATGTAGCCCTGGATCTGTTCGCAGCCTTCGTCGGTGAGGAACTGCTGCTGTTCGAGGTTTTCGACGCCTTCGGCGATGACGGTCAGTTGCATGCTGCGTCCCAGGGCGATGATGGCGCGAACAATCGCGGCATCGTGTGGGTCGTCCGGCAGGCCGCGGACGAAGGACTGGTCGATCTTGAGGATGTCCAATGGCAGGCGTTTGAGGTAGCTGAGGGACGAATAGCCTGTGCCGAAATCGTCGATGGCCAATTGCACGCCGAGTTTTTTCAGCCGATGCAGGACGGAGAGCGCTTCTTCAGTCTGGGACATGATGAAGTTTTCGGTGATCTCCAGTTGCAGGCAGCCGGGTTGGAGGGCGTATTGGTGGAGCAGGTTTTCGATGCGGGTCACCAGATTCGGTTGTCGCAGTTGCGCACCCGCAAGGTTCACCGAGAGGGGGCCGAAAACGTCGTAGGCCTGGTTCCACTGGTGAAGCTGCTCACACGCTTGCTCCAATACCCACTCTCCGATCTGTAGGATCATGCCGTTCTCTTCTGCCAGAGGAATGAACCGCTCAGGTGGAACCTCTCCAAAAGTAGGGTGAGTCCAGCGGATAAGCGCTTCGGCGCCGACCAATCGTTGTGTAAGCAAACTGATTTTTGGCTGGTAGGAAAGCGTGAGCTCGTTGCGCTCTATGGCCCGCCGCAATTCGTGTTCCAGTGCGATGCGCTCGCTGGCTTGGGCTGTAAGGTCACGGGTGTAGCTTTCGACGCGGTTGCGGCCTTTGGCCTTGGAGCGGTACATCGCTGCGTCAGCGTTTTTGATAAGAGTCGCCACATCGGCGCCGTCTGATGGGAACAATGCGGTGCCAATACTGGTACTGATAAAGAACTCGTGCTCGCCGGCCTGGAAGGGTGCTGAGAAGCTGTTGAGCAGTTTGGTGGCGATCGCTTCTGCATCGCTGTCTGTGTGCAGGCCAGGGAGCAAAATAATGAATTCGTCACCCCCGAGTCGCGCGACAGTGTCGATGTCGCGAAGGTTATCTTTCAGCCGCTGGGCGATGCCTTTGAGCAGCAAGTCGCCCACCGGGTGCCCCAGGCTGTCGTTGATGTGCTTGAAACGATCCAGGTCGAGAAATAGCACTGCGCCAAGACTGTTGGCGGCTTTGCTGTGCGTTAACGCGGTATGTAGCCGACTTTCGAACAACGTGCGGTTTGGCAGACCCGTTAGCGGATCGTGATGCGCTTGATAGTCCAGACGTGCTTGAGCCTGTTTCAGGCTGGAAATGTCGGCGAAAACGGCCACGAAGTGGGTAATGAATCTGTCCCGATTCCGCACGGCGCTGATCGTCAGCCAGCTGGGGTAGATCTCGCCATTCTTTCGACGATTGCTGATCTCGCCCTGCCAATGACCTTCTGCGGTCAGCTGATACCACATGGCAGCGTAAAACGCGCTGTCGTGCAGTCCCGAGGCCAGGAGGCGCGGCGTTTCCCCGAGTGCTTCGCCCTCGCTGTAGCCGGTGATTTCGCTGAAGGCGCGGTTGACGGCGTTGATCCGCTGACGGGTGTCAGTGATCAATACGCCCTCAGCCGTGCTCTCGAAAACGGTCGCGGCCAGTTGCAGTTTTTCCTGCATCTGGTGGCGCTCGGTAATGTCGCGGGCGATGGTCAGCATGCAGTCTTCGCCGCCAATGGGCAGAGGGCGCGACGATATTTCGCACAGCCGTATTTGACCGTCCCTACGGCGAATATGGCTGGTGAAGTCTTTGACGAAGCCGTCGCGCGCGAGCTGCTCAAGCAATTGCTGGCGTTCATTGAGGTCGACCCAGATTCCGAGGTCCAGCGTGGTCCGATCCAGAGACAGCGAGCTGTGGTAACCCGTGATTCGGCTGAAACCGTCATTGATTTCCACCAGCAGCCCATCGCTTTGCCGCGAGATCAGCAAGCCGTCGGGGGACGAGTGGAAGGCTTTGGCGAATTTTTCCTCGGACAGTTGCAGCTGTTGCTGGGCCTCTTTCAGCGGGGTGATGTCACGCACGACCACAACCACTGCGGGAGTGGAGTCCAGATCGAAGGGCTCAGCTGACAGCAGACCGGTAAACGTGTGGCCGTTGCTTCGGCGGAACGGCATTTCCAGATTGCGAATGCTGCCCTTTTGCAAGCGCTGCAAAAGGCTCGGGCCAATGTCAGGGATGCCCCAAATGTCGAGTTCACTCGGTGTCCGACCCACAATTTGGTCAGCGGTGAGACCGATCTGTTCGACGAACGCCTGGTTCGCTTCCAGGAAACACCCGTCAGACAATCGCGCAATCACCAGAATGTCCGGGCATTGAGCGAACACCGAGGCGAACTTTTCCTCGGATTGACGCAGCGCTTCTTCTGTTTGTTTCGCCTCTGTGATGTCGATCATCAGACCGCGCATGACCGGATCCTGGCCGTAAGCAATCAGCGTCACGATGTCGCGAATCCACAGGGTTCTACCGTCGGCGCTGATTACCCGGTAATCGAGGCTGTGGTCGTTACCCAATTTGGTCTGGACGTCACAGTAGGCCTCGGCAGCGTCCAGATCGGCTGGGTGAACGATGCTGCGCCAGAATCCGGGTCTCAGCCATTGATGGAGCGGGTAGCCAAGCAAATTCTCTGCATGAGGGGAAACATAGTTGTACGAATAGTCTTGGGTGTTGGCTTCCCACGCGATGGCCGACAGGCTCTCGATCATCCCTCGATAATGGTATTCGCTGCTTCGCAGTTCCTGCTCCAACGCTACACGGCGAGCGATTTCCGAGCTGAGGCGGCGGTTGATGCGCACAACGATGAGCAAAATCGTGGAAAGCAACACCAGCCCCGGAAGCCCATACAACACAAAATCCCGCCAGAATCTTGGAGGGTCGGGGACAGGGCGGGGCGACGTTGCCTGGTCGTCACTTGCGTCATGCACCTCGGCATAGGCCAAAACCTGAGCAGAACGGACGTCAAAGCGTTGAAAGACATCGTCTCCAAGACCGATGCCGGTAGAACGCTCAATATCCGGCGAAGCAGTGTCCGTACTTTGCATTGATCCCTCATGCAAGCTCGGCCAGGTTGTCTCAGTTTGGGAAAGAATCTGAGCATCGACGTTCGTCGACCCTATCAAGCACATGAAAGCAATGGCCGGCATCCAAAACATGGCAGCCTCATTCCGTCGCAGCGTTAAGAATGTTTCGAGTGTAGCTGCGCTAAGAGGAGGTGGCACACTGCCGATTTCTTGTTCGCTGAAACGCAAAAACCCCCGGCATGGCCGGGGGTTTTGTTTTTAACGCGTGTTGCTTATTCGTCCAGGAACGAACGCAGGTGTTCGCTTCGGGTCGGGTGACGCAGCTTGCGCAGCGCCTTGGCTTCAATCTGACGAATACGCTCACGCGTGACATCGAACTGCTTACCGACTTCCTCAAGAGTGTGGTCGGTATTCATGTCGATGCCGAAGCGCATCCGCAGGACCTTGGCTTCCCGAGCGGTAAGGCCCGACAGCACTTCACGCGTTGCTTCTTTCAAGCTTTCGACGGTAGCAACATCGATTGGCGACTGCATGGTCGAATCTTCGATGAAGTCACCCAGATGCGAATCTTCGTCGTCGCCGATTGGCGTTTCCATGGAGATCGGCTCTTTGGCGATCTTCAATACCTTACGGATCTTGTCCTCAGGCATTTCCATGCGTTCGCCCAGCTCTTCCGGCGTCGGTTCACGACCCATTTCCTGCAGCATCTGACGAGAAATGCGGTTGAGCTTGTTGATCGTCTCGATCATGTGCACCGGAATACGAATGGTGCGTGCCTGGTCGGCGATCGAGCGAGTGATCGCTTGACGGATCCACCAGGTGGCATAAGTCGAGAACTTGTAACCGCGGCGGTATTCGAACTTGTCCACCGCTTTCATCAAACCGATGTTGCCTTCCTGGATCAAATCGAGGAATTGCAGGCCGCGGTTGGTGTACTTCTTGGCGATCGAGATCACCAGACGCAAGTTCGCTTCAACCATCTCTTTCTTCGCGCGGCGGGCCTTGGCCTCACCGATCGACATGCGACGGTTGATGTCTTTGATTTCCAGCACGGTCAGGCCGGTTTCTTCTTCCAGCGCGGTCAGCTTTTGCTGGCAACGCTGGATATCAGCCTGCAGGCGACCGATGGCTTCGGCATATTTGCTCTTGCCTTTGGCCAGTGCGTCGGTCCAGCTCTGATCGACTTCGTTGCCTGGGAACTGGCGCAGGAAGTCAGCACGAGGCATGCGAGCGTCGCGCACGCACAGCTGCATGATGGCGCGTTCTTGTGCACGAAGACGCTCCAGCGCACTGCGAACACGTTCGACCAGACCTTCAAACTGCTTTGGAACCAGCTTGATCGGCATGAACAGCTCTGCCAGGACCAGCAACTCTTCATTGGCCTGCTTGCTGCCACGACCATGCTTTTTCAGGGCCTTGAGGGCGACCGCCATCTGGTCTGAAACCGCACCGAAACGCTGAGCAGCCACGACTGGGTCCGGGCCGCTTTCGGCCTCTTCCTCGTCGTCGCCATCGGCGGATTCTTCGTCGTCATCGTCAGCTACATCGGTCTTTTCGGCCTTCTGATCGATTGGCGGCGGGACCTCGGCAGGCGGCGCAATGCCGTCGTCGGGGTCGATGTAACCGCTGAGCACGTCGGACAGGCGGCCACCTTCAGTGGTGACACGCGTGTATTCGGAGAGAATGTGCTCGACTGTGCCGGGGAAGTGCGCAATCGCGCCCATCACTTCACGGATGCCCTCTTCGATACGCTTGGCGATTTCGATTTCGCCTTCGCGTGTCAGAAGCTCGACCGTACCCATTTCGCGCATGTACATGCGCACCGGGTCGGTTGTGCGACCGATGTCGGTTTCGACTGCTGCCAACGCGGCGGCTGCTTCTTCAGCGGCTGCCTCGTCAGTGTCAGCTTCGGCCAACAGAAGGGCGTCCGCATCCGGAGCACTCTCGAATACGTTGATCCCCATGTCGTTAATCATGCGGATGATGTCTTCCACCTGTTCCGGATCTGAAATATCCTCCGGCAGGTGGTCGTTGACCTCCGCGTAAGTCAGGTAACCCTGCTCACGACCGCGGCTGATCAACTCTTTGAGGCGAGACTGCTGTTGCGCTTTTCCGGACATAACACCCTATCCACTGAAGGTCTTGGCGGGCAAAAAACAAGCCGAGGATTATACCCGAGCTAGGACCTCACGCGCCAGTTGAGGTCGGGGTTTGTGCAGGAACTTTGCGATTTAACAGGTTGAGTAGCTGTACTTTTTCCTCAGCACTCAGACCGGTCTGCCGTTCCTTCCTGATCAATTGATCGAGACTTCGCTCGCGTTGGCGGGCGGACAAGCTAGTTATAGTGTCGAAAAACTGTTGTTCAAGGTTATCGGCCGAGATCAGCCATTCCTTTTCCGCCAGTTGTCGTAATAATCGTCCTTGATCGGTTCCGTGCCAGCGTGCGATCAGTTGCAGGGACCGCAGCTTCGGATTTTTTTGCAGCGCTTCGAGTAGTGCGACCAGCAACTGCGAGTAAACGTTGTCTTCGGCCGCGAAATGGCTGGTGTCCTCCACCTTCTGCGACAGGTCCGGGTGATGGAGCAAAGTCCGGAGGGCTGTCAGTGTCGGTGGTTCGACCGTCGCCGGGGTGCGCGGGGCGCGAGGTTCAAAGTCCGGCCGCTTGCCGTTCTTGTCCCACTTCTTGCCTTTGTCCCACGGCTTTTTTTCCCATTTCTTCTGCTGGCCGCCTGATGAGTTGGGCGTCCATTCTTGCTGTGGTTCGTAGGCGTCATGCGGCTGGTAATCGCCGTAATCAGGCACTGAATCGTAATCAAACCCCGGGTCGTAAACCGGCGGTGCCTCGGCGGGAGCGCTCTGCACCAGCTGATTGACCGCGGCGGTGTCCAGCCCGGTGATCTCCTTGAGGCGGCGACGCATCAGCTCCCGAAGGTTGGCGCCCGGCACCTTTTCGATCAGCGGAGCAGCCAAGGTGACCATATGCGCTTTGCCTTCCAGCGAACGCGGATCGGCTTCTTTGGTCAACTGCTCGAAAAAATAATCCGCCAACGGTTGCGCGTGCTGGTTGATTCTTGCCTTGAACGCATCGGTGCCTTCGGCGCGTACTAGCGTGTCCGGATCCTCACCTTCTGGCAAAAACAGAAACCGGGCGCGTCGGCCGTCCTGCAGGCTGGAAAGGGTCGCCTCCAGGGCGCGCCAGGCGGCGTTCCGGCCTGCCTGGTCTCCGTCGAAACAGAACAGCACGTTGGGCACGACGCGGAATAGACGTTTCAAGTGCTCTTCGCTGGTGGCCGTGCCCAGTGTCGCAACGGCATTGCGCAGGCCCTGTTGAGCCAGTGCGATGACGTCCATGTAACCTTCGACAACGATGATCTCGTCGAGGTTGCGATTGTATTTGCGGGCCTCGAACAGCCCGTACAGCTCCTGACCCTTGTGAAACACGGGTGTTTCAGGCGAGTTCAGATATTTCGGCTTGTCATCGCCGAGCACGCGTCCACCGAAGGCAATGACGCGGCCTCGGCTGTCGCGAATGGGGAACATCACCCGATCGCGAAAGCGGTCATAGCGCTTGCCGGTCTCCGCGTTTTCAATCAGCAGACCTGCATCGATCATGGCCTTCTGCTGAAGCGTGTCGCTGCTCAGATGTTTATAAAGATTGTCCCAGCCGGGCGGAGCAAACCCCAACCCGAAATCGCGGGCGATTTCACCTGAGAGGCCACGGCCTTTCAGGTAGTCCACTGCTGATTTGCGAGTCGGGTGGCTTTTCAGCGCAGCCCGGTAGAACTCCGCGGCAGCGGTCAGCAGCGGGTAAAGCGGCGAATCAGTGGGTTGTCTGGGCTTTTGCCCCCTGACGCCCTGTTCGCGGGGCACTTCCATGCCGGCGGCTTTGGCGAGTTCCTCGACGGCCTGGGGGAAGTCCAGGTTGTCGTGGTCCATGATGAAGCCGAGAGCGTTGCCCCCTGCGCCGCAACCAAAGCAGTAATAAAACTGTTTGTCGGGGCTGACGCTGAACGACGGTGTCTTTTCTTTATGGAAAGGACAGCAGGCGCTGAAATTCTTGCCGGTTTTCTTTAATTGAACGCGCGAGCTGACAACGTCGACGATGTCGGTGCGGTTGAGCAGGTCGTCAATAAACCCTTGGGGAATCAGTCCGGCCATGGCGTTCTCATCATCAGGCGCCCCGCCAGAAAAATCATGGCGAATCCAAAGCGTAACGACGGTTGCTGGGTCAGTGTAGACGGGTCAACGCTGCCTGAAATCAGGCTGGAAGAATTCGACGGGGGTGTCTCGGTCGCGAAAGGACGTCGACAGCCTTCGCCTGTCTTGCTTTAAGCGAAATCTGCAACTGCCGACAGCCCGGCTTTGGGGCCGGGCAAGGCAGAAGCTTGCGACAAACGTCTGTATTAATACAGACGAACGGCGCGGCGCTGTTCGCGCTGAACTTTCTTGGCGTGACGTTTAACGGCAGCAGCTGCCATACGCTTACGCTTCGAAGTTGGCTTCTCGTAAAATTCGCGGCTACGAACTTCGGCCAGAGTGCCGGCTTTCTCGCAGGAGCGCTTGAAACGACGCAGAGCTACGTCGAAGGGTTCATTCTCTTTAACTTTGACGGCTGGCATCCAGAGCTACCTTCATTCATTACCGGGGTCGGCGCTCGTACAACACTTGTATGAGTACGCCGGTTTTAAGGGTTGCGGATGTTAACCCCTCGGCGCGAGGAATGCAAAGCCTCTGATCGAAAACCGCTAGTCGTGGGCATGAGCGGCGACTATTATGCGCGCCTTCGAATTCAGCCTCCAAGGCGTGCCCCATGTTAGTACTGGGATTGGAAACTTCTTGCGATGAGACCGGCGTGGCGCTGTATGACAGCGAGCGCGGGCTGCTCGCCGATGCATTGTTCAGCCAGATCGATCTGCATCGGGTCTATGGCGGTGTAGTCCCCGAGCTTGCGTCCCGCGATCACGTGAAACGCATGTTGCCCCTGATTCGTCAGGTGTTGGCCGAGGCCGATTGTGTCACGACCGACATCGACGCGATCGCCTACACCGCAGGCCCCGGTTTGGTCGGCGCACTGCTGGTGGGTGCGTCCTGTGCCCAGGCGCTGGCCTTCGCGTGGGACATTCCCGCGCTGGGCGTGCATCACATGGAGGGCCATCTTCTCGCGCCTATGCTGGAGGAGCATCCGCCCGAGTTTCCGTTCGTCGCTTTGTTGGTATCAGGCGGTCACACCCAGCTCGTTCGCGTGGACGGCATCGGCGTCTATGAGCTGCTGGGTGAAACCCTGGATGACGCTGCGGGGGAGGCCTTCGACAAAACCGCCAAGATGATGGGCTTGAATTACCCCGGCGGGCCTGAGATTTCTCGCCTGGCGCTTAATGGTGTGCCGGGGCGCTTCACGTTTCCTCGCCCCATGACGGACCGTCCGGGGCTGACGTTCAGCTTCAGCGGCTTGAAAACATCTGCCTTGAACACCTGGCAGCACTGTCAGAGTGCTGGGGACGACGGCGAGCAAACCCGTTGCGACATTGCGCTGGCCTTCCAGGAGGCGGTGGTGGAGACTTTGACCATTAAATGCAAACGCGCCTTGAAGCAGGCAGGCATGCAGCGCCTGGTGATCGCCGGTGGCGTGAGTGCAAATAAGGCACTGCGTCACTCCTTGGAGCAGATGCTCAACGGCATCGGCGGCAATGTGTATTACGCGCGTCCAGAGTTTTGCACGGATAACGGCGCGATGATCGCGTTCGCAGGCTGTCAGCGATTGCAGGCGGGGCAGAAAGAGGGGCTGAGCATCAGCGTTCAGGCGCGCTGGCCGATGGAGCAATTGCCGGGTCTATAAAGGCTGCAGATGTGGATAAAAGAAGGCTCGGTTGAGCCTTTTTCACCTTTTGCATTCAGAAATGCCGTTCGCGTCCGGCATGGAGGTCGCGTAGATTGCCGCGGTGGCGCCAGACGATCAGCAGTGTCAACACGCTCATGGGCACCAGCGCGTGGGGCTCTTGCCAGGCGAGTAGCGGCAGGGTCAGAGGCGTAGCGATCAATGAAGCGAGTGAACTGGTGCGGGTAAGGTAAAACGTCAGCAGCCACGCAACAATCGCCAGCAGCGCAGCAGGTGGATACAGACCCAGCAGCATACCGGCCGCTGTTGCGACGCCTTTGCCCCCCTTGAAACGGAAGTACAGCGGAAACAGATGGCCGAGTACGGCGTACAGCCCGATCCAGGCTTGTTGGCGAGGGTCCAATCCCGCCCAGCTGGCGAGCAGCACGGGGATCATCCCTTTGCAGACATCGCCGATCAGGGTCAGGATAGCGAGCTTCTTGCCCGCCAGGCGTAGCATGTTGGTGGCGCCCGCGTTGCCCGAGCCACTGGCGCGTGGGTCAGGGCTACCGGTCAGACGGCTGAGCAGGATGGCGAAGGACAGCGAGCCGAGCAGGTAGGCGAAAAGTGCCAGTAACCAAAACATGCTAACCATTCCGGGCGGGGATGCCCTGATTCTAACGGCGCATCGCGCCCTTGTCGTGCAGCGGAGAGAAAGGCTTGGACAGAGTTTTCATTGAGGGTCTGGAGGTCGATACGGTCATCGGTGCCTACGACTGGGAGCGCGGCATTCGTCAGTGCCTGCGACTGGACCTGAGTTTTGCCTGGGACAATCGACCCGCTGCCGCAGGCGATGACTTGAGCAAAGCACTCGACTACGCCAGCGTCTCTGCGCGCATTCAGGCATTTGCCGAGATTTCGCAGTTTCAACTGGTCGAAACCTTCGCCGAGCGCCTGGCGGAGGTGTTGATGAATGAATTCGACATCCCTTGGCTGCACCTGAAACTCACCAAACCCGGAGCCGTGTCGGCGGCCAAAGGCGTGGGCGTGGAGATCGAGCGCGGATGCCGCTGACACGGATTTTCCTCGGTCTGGGGAGCAACATTGATCGCCATCGGCACCTGTGCTCAGGGCTCGACACGCTGGCTGGCTTTCTTACGGACATGTCTTGTTCGCCGGTGTTCGAGAGCCTCCCGGTGGGGATCAAGAGCGGGCCGTTTATCAATCTGGTGGTGTCGGCGCTCACGGACTTGCCACTGCTCGAGCTGGACCGTCGCCTGAAACTCATCGAAGCCGATAACGGTCGTTATGCACCGGATCGTAAAGGGCTGCCGCTGGATATCGACGTGCTGTTGTATGGCGAGCAGGTGGGCAATTTCGACGGGCTGGTGTTGCCCCGCGCCGAGATACTCAAGAATGCGTTCGTGCTGTGGCCGCTGTCGCTGATTGCGCCAGAAAAAGTCCATCCGGAAGTGGGAATGACGTTCGCCACTTTGTGGGAAGCGTCGCAAATCGAGCAGCAGCTGTGGCCGGTGGCGTTCGAGTGGCAGGGTCAGCCACTGACCCCGGATACGATGCTGCCTCCCCTCTAGGCGCGTGGCTTGTCCCGCGAGCGGCGACGTAGTCGTCGTAAATTCGACAGGTGCGGTGTGACAGGCAGAGCACATTCGCTGGTTTACGACGGGGTCCCCGCCGGTCGCGGGACAAGCCGTGCGCCTACAGAGTGTGTGTCACGTCACATCTGATACGACGCCTTGTAAAACGTCAGCGTATCCAGCCGTTCACGCTTCAGCGCTTGGCCCAATTCCTGCCCCTGATACCCCTGATCCAACAATGGCTGAACGGCTACATGCCTCGCCGCCTCTGCGGCGCCGCGCAGGTATTCGGCCTGTGGATAACTCCGGTCCTCGAAACCCTTACGACCTCGCGCGTCCATTTCACACGCGACGATAAATTCCTCGAAGCGCTGCGGGCGGCGGTAGACGTCGAAGGTTTGGAGCAAGTCCAGCAACGTCGAAGGCTTGAGTTCCAGTGCTCGATGGCCGTGGGTGTGGTACTGGCCCACCAGCAGTGCCAGTTCCTGACAATCCTTCGGCACCTTGAAACGTTCGCTTACCGCTTTGATCGCTTTAAGGCCTTTCTGCTCGTGGGCAATATGACGCGGCCACTCTTCTGCCGGTGTCAGCCCTTTGCCCAGGTCGTGCAGCAGGCATGCCCAACGCACGCTCAACGGTTGCTTGTGCACCGCTGATTGATGCAGAACGCTCAGGACATGCAGCCCTGTATCGATTTCTGGATGATGCGCTTCAGGCTGCGGAATGCCGAACAGCGTGTCGATTTCCGGCATCAGCACCCCGAGCGCGCCGCACTCTTTCAGAACCTGGATGAATACCTGTGGCTCCCGCTCCATCAACGCGCGGGAAATTTCCTTCCAGCTGCGCTCTGGCGTGAGGGCTTCCAGCTCGCCAGAGGCGCTGAGTTGGCGCATCAAAACCATCGTTTCTGGCGCAATGGTGAAACCATCAGGTGCGTAGCGTGCGGCAAATCGCGCGACCCGTAGGACACGCAGTGGATCTTCCGCGAAGGCCGGAGAAACATGGCGCAATACGCGATCCTGCAAATCGCGTTGGCCGTGATAGGGGTCGATCAAATGCCCCTGTTTGTCTTCGGCAATGGCGTTGATAGTCAGGTCGCGGCGGATAAGGTCTTGTTCAAGGGTGACGTCCGGGTCGGCGTGAAACACAAAACCGCCATAACCGCGACCAGTCTTGCGTTCGGTCCGAGCCAGCGCGTATTCCTCGCCGGTGAGGGGGTGCAAAAAGACCGGAAAGTCCGTGCCGACCGGGCGATAGCCCTTGATTAACATTTCATCGGTGGTCGCGCCGACGACTACCCAGTCGGTGTCCGCAACCGGTTTGCCAAGCAGGCGATCACGCACAGCGCCGCCAACTTTATAGATCTGCATAAAAAAGCCTCCGTCAGCGCGACAGGATAAACCTTACATCGCGCCAGCGGAGGGCCATTTTCAGATCAGACTCATCCCCTAAAGGTGAACGACCGCCAGGTCGAGCCGGGGATATTCACTGTCAGCGTGTTCGCTTCTCGGTGGGACGTGGTGAGTTTTCATGACCTGGTCGCCCTGTAGCGTTTCGAGATGAATGTCGAAACCCCACAAGCGATGCAGGTGTTTGAGCACTTCGTCCGTCGAGTCGCCCAGCGGTTTACGGTCATGCTGCTGATGGCGCAGGGTCAGCGAACGGTCGCCGCGGCGATCGATGCTGTAGATCTGCACGTTTGGCTCGCGATTGCCCAAGTTGTACTGCGCAGCGAGGGTTTCTCTGATCGTTCTGTAGCCTGTTTCATCATGAATCGCAGGTACAAGCAGATCGTCCTTTTGGTCGTCATCCAGAATGCTGAACAGCTTGAGGTCACGAATGACCTTGGGCGACAGGTATTGCAGGATGAAACTCTCATCCTTGAAGCTGCTCATCGCAAACTTCACCGCCGTCAGCCAGTCCGAACCGGCCAGTTCCGGGAACCAGCGATAGTCTTCCTCGGTGGGGTGTTCACACATCCGCCGAATGTCCTGGTACATGGCGAAGCCCAGCGTGTAGGGGTTGATGCCGCTGTAATAGGGGCTATCAAAACCCGGCTGGAACACCACGCTGGTGTGAGACTGCAGGAATTCGAGCATGAATCCGTCAGTGACCAGACCTTCGTCGTACAGATCGTTCATCAGCGTGTAGTGCCAGAAGGTCGCCCAGCCTTCGTTCATGACCTGAGTCTGGCGCTGCGGGTAGAAATACTGGGCGATCTTGCGCACGATGCGCACGATTTCACGCTGCCAAGGCTCCAGCAGAGGCGCGTGCTTCTCAATGAAGTAGAGGATGTTTTCCTGTGGCTCAGCGGGAAAGCGCGCATTGTCTTCTTTGTCGCTCTTGCTGGCATTTTTCGGGATCGTGCGCCAAAGATCGTTGATCTGCTTCTGCAAGTGCTCTTCACGGTCCTTCATGCGGCGGCGTTCTTCCTCCGCCGAAATCGGGTAGGGACGCTTGTAGCGGTCAACGCCGTAATTCATCAGAGCGTGGCAGGAGTCGAGCAAGTCCTCGACCGCGTCGATGCCATGGCGCTCTTCGCATTGCATGATGTACTGCTTGGCGAACACCAGGTAATCAATGATCGAACTGGCGTCGGTCCAGGTGCGGAACAGGTAATTGCCCTTGAAAAAGCTGTTGTGGCCATAGCACGCATGGGCCACGACCAGCGCCTGCATGCAGATGGTGTTTTCCTCCATCAGATATGCAATGCAGGGATCGGAGTTAATGACGATTTCATAAGCCAGGCCCATCTGGCCACGTGAGTAGGATTTTTCCGTGCTGAGGAAGTGTTTGCCGTAGGACCAATGGTGATAACCCAGCGGCATGCCGACCGACGCATAAGCATCCATCATCTGCTCAGCGGTGATCACCTCGATCTGGTTGGGGTAGGTGTCCAGGGCATAACGCTCGGCGATGCGGCTGATTTCCCGGTCGTAGGCCTGGATCAGTTCGAACGTCCACTCTGAACCCGTGGAAAGGGGTTGGCGCTTCTGCTCTCTAGCGGTCATGTCACTAACCTGCGCTGGAAGAGTTCACGGAATACCGGATAGATATCACCGGCAGAGACCAGCTGCTGCTGGGCGAACGTGTCGGCGAAGGCTTCGCCGATGCGCTCGTATTCGAACCACAGTGCCTGATGTTCGCGGGGCGTGATTTCGACGTAAGTGTAGTACTGCACGAACGGCATGATCTGCTTGATCAGAATGTCGCGGCAGATGGGCGAGTCGTCGTTCCAGTTGTCGCCGTCGGAAGCCTGCGCGGCGTAGATGTTCCACTCGTTGGTGGGGTAGCGCTCGGCCATGATCTCCTGCATCAGTTTCAATGCACTGGAGACGATGGTGCCGCCGGTTTCCCGTGAATAGAAAAACTCTTCCTCGTCGACCTCCCGGGCGCTGGTGTGGTGACGGATGAACACGACCTCGATTTTGTCGTAATTGCGCTTCAGGAACAGGTACAGCAGGATGAAAAACCGCTTGGCGATGTCCTTGGTCGCTTGCGTCATCGAGCCGGAAACGTCCATCAGGCAGAACATCACTGCCTTTGAACTCGGATTGGGCTGCTTCACCAACAGGTTGTATTTGAGGTCGAACGTGTCGAGATACGGCACGCGTTTGATCCGCGCCTGCAAACGTTGGGCTTCGACTTCCAGTTCCTGGATGTCGCCGAAATTGTCAGGCTCTTCGCGCTTCAGGCGCTCCAGTTCGGCCAGCACTTCCTTCAGCTTGGCGCGGCTGCTGCCGGACAGCGCGATGCGTCGCGCATGGGCTGAACGTAACGTGCGAATGATGTTGATGCGCGAGGGGTTACCTTCGTTGCTGATACCCGCGCGCACGGTTTTGAAGGTATCGGTGCCGCTCAGGTTGCGTTTGACGAGATTGGGCAGTTCGAGGTCTTCGAACATGAATTCGAGGAATTCTTCCTGGGTGATCTGAAACACGAACTCGTCCATGCCTTCGCCGGAGTTGCTCGCCTTGCCAGGCCCTTTGCCACCGCCGCCACCTTGGGGACGGGCGATGTGCTCGCCGGTGGTGAATTCTTTGTTGCCGGGGTGGACGACGGTCTGTTTGCCGCCGCGTCCATGATGCAGTACCGGCTCGTCAATGTCGCGACCCGGGATGCTGATCTGTTCGCCATGTTCCATGTCGGTGATGGAGCGGCGGCTCACCGCTTCTTCCACCGCTTTCTTGATGTGGTCACGGTAGCGACGCAGGAAGCGCTGCCGATTTACCGTGCTCTTGTTCTTGCCATTGAGACGTCGGTCGATCACATAACTCATAGAAGGCCCCTTCGGGGAGCTGCAAGCATGAAGCTGCAAGCTGCAAGTTTTGACCGCAAATACCGCACTTCAAGCGACGAGCCTTAAACGTTGCAGTGGTCCATCGAACACACCGAATCGCTTTTAGCTCGCCGCTTGAAGCTCACAATGTGTCGCTGCTTTATTGTGATTTGCGGACACGCAGGTACCACTCGGACAGCAGCCGTACCTGTTTGTCGGTGTAGCCCCGCTCGACCATTCGGGTGACGAAGTCGTTGTGTTTTTGCTGATCCTCTTTGCTGGCCTTGGCGTTGAAACTGATCACCGGCAGCAGATCCTCGGTATTCGAGAACATTTTCTTCTCGATCACGACACGCAGCTTTTCGTAGCTGAGCCACGTTGGATTTTTGCCGTTGTTATTGGCCCGGGCGCGCAGCACAAAGTTGACGATCTCGTTACGGAAATCCTTGGGATTGCTGATGCCGGCCGGTTTCTCGATCTTCTCCAGTTCCTCATTGAGCGCCACGCGGTTGAGGATCTCGCCGGTTTCAGGGTCCCGGTATTCCTGATCCTGAATCCAGAAGTCCGCGTACAACACGTAGCGATCGAAAATGTTTTGACCGTATTCGCTGTAGGACTCCAGATAAGCCGTCTGGATTTCCTTGCCGATGAACTCGATGTAGCGCGGCGCCAGGTATTCCTTGATGAACCGTAGGTAACGCTCACGGGTTTCGGCCTGGAACTGCTCTTGCTCGATCTGCTGCTCCAGCACGTACAGCAGGTGGACCGGGTTGGCGGCCACTTCGTGTGGATCGAAGTTGAATACCTTCGACAGAATCTTGAACGCAAAGCGGGTCGACAGGCCGTTCATGCCTTCGTCGACGCCCGCGCTGTCGCGGTATTCCTGAATCGACTTGGCTTTCGGGTCGGTGTCCTTCAGGTTCTCGCCGTCATACACCCGCATCTTGGAATAGATGTTGGAGTTTTCTGGCTCCTTGAGGCGCGAAAGAACAGTGAACTGCGCGAGCATTTTCAGGGTGTCTGGCGCGCAATGGGCCTTGGCCAGCGAGCTGTTGAACAAGAGCTTGTCGTAAATCTTGATCTCGTCGCTGACCCGCAGGCAGTACGGCACCTTCACGATGTAGATACGGTCGATGAAGGCTTCGTTGTTCTTGTTGTTGCGGAAGCTGTGCCATTCCGATTCGTTCGAGTGGGCCAGCAGAATACCGGTGAAGGGGATCGCGCCCAGGCCTTCGGTACTGTTGTAGTTACCTTCCTGAGTGGCGGTGAGCAGTGGGTGCAGGACCTTGATCGGCGCCTTGAACATCTCCACGAATTCCATCAGGCCCTGGTTGGCCCGGCACAACGCGCCAGAGTAGCTGTACGCATCGGCGTCGTTCTGTGGATATTCTTCGAGCTTGCGGATATCGACTTTACCGACCAGCGCCGAAATATCCTGGTTGTTCTCATCGCCCGGCTCGGTTTTCGCAACAGCGATCTGATTGAGGATCGACGGATATAGCTTCACCACCTTGAACTGGCTGATGTCGCCCCCGAACTCGGCCAGACGTTTGGTCGCCCAAGGCGACATGATGGTGTTCAGGTACCGGCGCGGGATGCCGTAGTCCTCTTCGAGGATCGTCCCGTCTTCGGTGGGTTTGAACAGGCCCAAGGGCGATTCGAAAACCGGCGAGCCCTTGATGGCGTAGAAAGGGATCTTTTCAACCAGCTGTTTCAGCTTTTCAGCCAGAGACGACTTACCGCCGCCGACCGGGCCGAGCAGGTAAAGGATCTGTTTCTTTTCTTCCAGACCCTGAGCGGCGTGGCGGAAGTACGAGACGATTTGCTCGATGCAGTCCTCCATGCCATGAAAGTCTTCGAACGCTGGATAGCGCCGGATGACTTTGTTGGAGAAGATCCTGGACAGCCGGGAATTGGTCGACGTATCGAACAACTCAGGCTCGCCGATGGCCATCAGAAGACGTTCTGCGGCTGAGGCATATGCACTGCGGTCTTGTTTGCAGAGCTCCAAGTACTCCTGTAGCGAGAGCTCTTCCTGGCGTGTCGATTCAAAGCGTTGTTGGAAGTGGCTAAAAATACTCATGACGTCACCTCGCTCGATACGTGGAGCCGGCGGCGGATCGTCAGTCGATGTTGGATGACGGCTGATCAGTCAGACGCCATTTACCCCCCAAACACCATAAAAGTAGCTACCGATGACCCACGCGCCGGTGTACCGGCTCTCCCCTGATTCGGATGGCCTGAGCACAAGGATAGTTCGGATTCGCACACAGAAAGAAGGAAGGCGTATGAATGTAGGGCGGCCGTTCGTCAGTTAGACGCGCGAAGCCGCGTAGCACGCGGCCTCGCGTCCTGAAAAAATATTTTTGATCAGCCCTGCGCCGTTTCGGTGGGAAATGTGTTTTTCCACAGCTCGAAACCGCCGTCCATGCTGTAGACCTCAGAGAAGCCCTGTCCTACAAGATAGGCCGCTGCGCTCTGACTTGAATTGCCGTGATAGCAGACGACGACGAGCGGTTTGTCTAGGTCGGCATTGCGGATGAAGTCCGCAATGGAATGGTTGTCCAGGTGGTGAGAATCTGGAATGTGGTTGCTGGCGAACGTCTGTGCGTCGCGGACATCGACCAGCACCGCGCCGTTTTCACGCAGGGCCTGGGCCTGCTCCGGCGGGATGCGTTTGAAGTCGGTCATGGCATGAGCTCCTGGGCCGTGGGTTCTGGAAGGGTCGAAACAGAAAAGGGGATTCTAACGCCGCGCGGCAGTTTGGTCGCCAGCCGGTGTGCTGGCAGATGTCGAAGGCACGACCCCGCCCCGGTCATCACATTCGCAGCGAATCAGTTCGCGGGTATCGACGTTAAGCATTGTCATCGCGCCGCCCCACACGCAACCGGTGTCGAGAGCGTAAACGCCGGGCTCTTCGCAGCGGCCTTCAAGGGCTGCCCAGTGGCCGAAGATGATGTTCAGGCCTTTGGTTTTGCGATCCTTGTGACTGAACCACGGCGCGTACCCGGCAGGCGCGCTGTCCAGGCCTTCCTTGCTTTTAAGGTCGAGCTTGCCATCGGCCGTGCAGAACCGCATGCGTGTGAAGTAGTTGGTGATCACGCGCAGCCGGGTGACCCCGTGCAGATCCTTGTCCCACTTGGCGGGTTCGTTGCCATACATGCCATCAAGGAAGGGCTCGAACAGGTTGTCATCGCGCAGGGCTTTTTCAACTTCTTCTGCGCAGCGCAGCGCTTTTTTAAGCGTCCACTGCGGCGGAATGCCAGCGTGCACCAACGCGATGTCTCGCTCGGCGTCGTAGTGCATCAGTTTCAGTTGCCGGAGCCAGTCGAGAAGAACCTTGGCGTCGGGAGCTTCAAGGATTTCCCGCAGCGTGTCGCCTTTCTTCAGGCGCTCGATATTACGGCCCGCCGCCAGCAGATGCAGGTCATGGTTGCCGAGCACACTGACGACGGATTCACGCATGCCGTACAGAAAACGCAGGGTTTCCAGCGATTGCGGCCCCCGGTTCACCAGATCGCCCACCAGCCACAGCGTGTCCTTGGCCGGGTCGAACGATACGCGTTGCAGCAAGCACTTCAATGGTTCGAGGCAACCTTGCAGGTCGCCGACTGCGTACACCGTCATCAGTGAAGCGCCCCCGGCACCGCCAACCGGAACGGCGCGATGACAGCGTCGAAACGCTTGCCGTCATCCGCGAGCATTTGATAGGTGCCTTGCATGTTACCGACCTTGGTGGTCATAACCGTGCCGCTGCTGTAGGTGTGACTTTGCCCCGCCTGGATCAGCGGTTGCTGGCCCACGACGCCTTCACCGCGCACTTCTTCGACTTGCCCGTCACCGTCGGTAATCACCCAGTGCCGCGACAGCAACTTGGCCGGCAACTCGCCATTGTTGTGAACCGTGACGGTGTAGGCGAAGGCAAAGCGGTTCTGCTCTGGCTGCGATTGTTCTGCAAGAAAGCGGGTGACGACGCTGACGTCGATCTGATAACGAGGATCGGACATGCAAAAGGCCTTAAAAGCGGGAGCGGAAAAAGCCGGAAAAGCCCGGAGAAATTTGAGTCTAGGACATGTCCTGGAGAAAAAACCAACACAGGCTTTGACCGGACATGTCCCGAAGGGTTTAAGCGATGACGGGCTTGTCGGTCAATTTATCGGCCAGACGGACAAACGCTGCCAGATCCAGCTGTTCTGGACGTAAGCTGCCATCGACGCCCGCTTCAGTGATTTCCTCGCTGGTGAGCAAGGCTTTCAGCGTATTGCGCAAGGTCTTACGGCGCTGGTTGAAGGCTTCGCGAACGATGCGTTCCAGCGTGCGATGATCCTTGGCCGGGTGAGGCAGCGTCTCGTGGGGCACGAGTCGAACGATGGCCGAATCGACTTTTGGCGGCGGATTGAATGCACCCGGGCCAACATTGAACAGGTGTTCTACGCGGCAGTGGTACTGAACCATGATCGACAGACGGCCCCAGTCGCCGCCGCCCGGTCCTGCCGCCAGACGCTCGACCACTTCTTTTTGCAACATGAAATGCATGTCGCGGATCAGGTGGGCGTTCTGCAATAGATGAAAGATCAGCGGCGTGGAGATGTTGTATGGCAGGTTGCCAACCACGCGCAGGCTATTAGGGGCCGCGTTCAGGCTCGTGAAGTCGAACTTCAATGCGTCGCCCTGATGCAGGTTGAAGTTCGGCAGGCCGCTGAACCGCTGCATCAGAATCGGCACCAGATCCTTGTCCAGTTCGACGACGTCCAGTTGTGCGCCACTGCTCAGCAGGCCTTCGGTCAGCGCGCCCTGGCCCGGGCCGATTTCCAGCATGCGGTCTTCGGCCTTGGCGCGAATCGAGCGCAGGATCTTGTCGATCACGCCGGCATCGTGCAGGAAATTCTGGCCGAAGCGCTTGCGCGCCTTGTGTTGGTATTGCTCAGTCATGTACGGGTCTCGGCCATCTGATAGGCGGTTTCCAGAGCGACCTTGAGGCTGCCGGTGTCGATTTTGCCGCTGCCTGCCAGGTCCAGCGCCGTGCCGTGATCCACGGACGTGCGAATGATGGGCAGGCCCAGCGTGACGTTGACGGCGGCGCCGAAGCCTTTGTACTTCAGCACGGGCAGCCCTTGGTCGTGGTACATCGCCAGCACCGCGTCGCAGTGCTCCAGATATTTGGGGGTGAAAAGCGTATCGGCAGGCAGCGGGCCGCGTAGATCCAGGCCATCGCTGCGCAGACGTTCAAGGGTCGGTTCGATGATGTCGATTTCTTCGCGGCCCAGATGGCCACCTTCTCCCGCATGGGGATTCAGTCCGCAGACCAGGATGCGCGGGTGAGGGATGCCGAATTTGTTCACCAGATCAGCATGAAGAATGCGCGTCACACGCTCCAGCTTCTCGGGCGTGATGGCGTCCGCGATGTCGCGCAGCGGCAGGTGCGTGGTGACCAGTGCCACGCGCAAATCACCGGTGGCGAGCATCATCACCACTTGCTCGGTGTGGGTCAGTTCAGCCAGAAACTCGGTGTGCCCAGAGAAGGCAATGCCGCTTTCGTTGATCACACCCTTGTGCACGGGGGCCGTGATCATGCCGGCGAACTCGCCGTCGAGGCAGCCTTGTCCGGCGCGGGTCAGGGTCTCGAGAACGAAGGCACCGTTGGCGTTGTTCAGCTGTCCGGCCTTCACCGGGGCGTGCAACGGTGTGTCCCAGACATACAGACTGCCAGCAGCGGCAGGTTCGTCAGGCCATGCGGCGGGGCTGACCGGAATCAGGCTGACGGCCACACCCAGTTGCGCGGCCCGCTCATTGAGCAGGTCGCAACTGGTGATGGCAATCAGGGGGTGAGGCTGGGACTTCGCGGCGAGCAGCAGGCAGAGGTCAGGACCAATGCCAGCGGGCTCGCCGGGTGTCAGCGCGAAACGCTGGGGTTTCACTTGGCAGCCTGGTCAGCGCCAGGCAGCTTGATTTCGACATAGGCTTCGTCGCGAATCTGGCGCAGCCAGGTTTGCAGCTCTTCGTCGTATTTACGGTTACGCAACACGGTCATGGCTTGTTGCTCGCGTGCCTGATTGGTGCCGTCGGTTGCGCGACGACCCAGAACTTCCAGTACATGCCAGCCAAATTGAGTCTGGAACGGCTTGGACACAACACCCTGCGGCGTTTCGTTCATCACGTCGCGGAATTCGGGTACCAGCGAACGCGGGTCTACCCAGTTCATATCGCCGCCGTTGAGCGCCGAGCCAGGGTCTTCGGAGAAACTCTTCGCCAGCGTGCCGAAATCTTCGCCATTCTGAATACGGTCGTAGACGCTCTGAATCAGCGTTTTGGTTGCGGCTTCGCTGCGAATCTCGCTTGGCTTGATCAGGATGTGACGAACGTGGACTTCGTCGCGCATCTGGGTCTGATTTTCACCACCGCGTTTTTCCAGCAACTTCAAGATGATGAAGCCGCCCGGTGTGCGGGCCGGAGGGGTGACCTGGCCCGGACTCATCGAACTCAGCATGTCACCGAAGGGCGGCGGCAGCTGAGCGGATTTACGCCAGCCCATGTCGCCACCGTCCAGTGCGCTTTCGCTTGCCGAGGAAGAAATCGCCAGCTGCTCGAAATTCGCCCCTTGCTGGAGCTTGCCGTAGATGTCCTTGGCCTTGGCGGCGGCTGCCTGGATCTGGTCCGAGGTCGCGCTGTCAGGGGTTGGAATCAGGATGTTGGCCAGGTGAAACTCTTCCGAAAATTGAGCTTTGCCCATTTCCGAAGCGAGGAAGTTCTTCACTTCCTGTTCCGACACCTGAATGCGCTCGGCCACGCGCCGCTGACGTACGCGGCTGATGATGATTTCCCGGCGGATCTGCTCACGGGCACTGTTGAACGACAGACCGTCGTGCGCCAGCGCTGCCTTGAATTGATCGATGCTCATGTTGTTGCGCTGTGCGATGGTGCCGACAGCCTGGTTCAGCTCTTCATCGGTTACACGGATGCCCGAGCGTTCGCCGATCTGCAATTGCAGGTTTTCCAGAATCAGACGATCCAGAACCTGAGATTCCAGCGCGCTGGCCGGGGGTACACCCTGACCGCGCTTGGCGATGGTTTGCTGAACTTCACGGGTCCGCTGATCGAGCTGGCTCTGCATGACCACGTCGTTATCGACGATGGCGACAACCTTGTCGATGGTGCGCACTTCAGCGTGCGCCACCGAACCCATCAGCAGCGCGCCCAGTACGAGCGGGCGCAGAGAATCAGAAAGCTTGGTCTTCACGTTCACGATAACCTTGGATGCCTTTGTCGAGGAAGCTTTCAACTTTCTGGCCGACTACGCCACCAAGTCCCTTCAACACAATTTGTAGGAATACGCCGCGGTCGCCTTTCTCGTTCTGCGCAACCTCTTGAGTGGACTCGTCATAGTCGACCCAGTAGCGGTTGATCAGGCGCAGCTTCCAGCAGCAGTTGTCATATTCAAAACCACCAAAGGCTTCGAGGGTGCGATCGCGGTTGTAGTCATATTGCCAGCGACCGATGGCGCTCCACTGCGGCGCGACGGGCCAGATGACCGAGAAGTCGTGCTGCTGGATCTTGTAGTAGTCCTTGATGATCGAGCCATCTGGCAGCACAGCATCACCGCCGCCCACCGACCAGCGACCGGTCGCCTGGTCGTAACGGACCTGGTCGTTGCGGTAGCGGTAGCCGGCGTTGATGATCTTGCCGGGGTTGTCTTCAGGCTGGTAGTGAACCATCGCGCTGCCGGAGCGGGTGCTGCGGCTGTCCGGGTCCCAGTTGAAGTCCGACGTGGCACGCCAGTCGCGGTTGAAGCGGTATTCGTATTCCAGCGCATAAGGCGACACATCAGACTGCGCGTCCTTGCGTTCCTCGTAGCTGATGCCAGGCAGCTGCACCTTGCGATCGGCGAAGTAGAGCGCCTGACCGATGCTGAAACGCTGACGTTCGAAGCCGTTGTCTTCGATCCAGCGGTTGGTCACGCCCAGCGACAGCTTGTTCTCGTCACCGATACGGTCGGAGCCGACGAAGCGGTTGTCGCGGAACAGCGAGGCATAGTTGAACGTCGTTTCACCCGAGTCGAAGATCGGAATATCGGTCTGGTCTTTGTCAGGCACATAGAGGTAGTACAGACGCGGTTCCAGGGTCTGGCGATAGTCTTTGCCGAACCAGTTGGTATTGCGATCGAAGTACAGGCCGCTGTCGACGCTGAACACCGGAACGGCACGGTCTTGCGACGAATTGTAGGATTCGTCCGCCAGCAGCGTGCGCTTGCCTTCCGCATCCAGATCCAGATCGTATTTGGTGTACACGTACTTCAATTTCGGCGTTACGAAACCATACGACGCGGTCAATGGCAGGCTGACCGACGGAGCCAGATTCAGGCGGTCGCCGTTGGCGCGAGCCAGGCCCTGCACGTTTCTGTCCAGACGACCCTGAGGAATACCGTCTTCATCGAAATAGAGGCCGTCACGCAAGTCACGATCGAACCGCACTGCCTCGGACTCGTAATCGAACTTCAAACCGCCCGGGCTGTAAGGCAAGGTGCCGTTCAGGGTCAATTGAGGCAGACGGCCGTACGGCGTGATCTGAGTGATCGTGGTCAGCTGATATTGCTGAAGGTTCAGGCGTGCCTGGTAACTGTCGCCGCGGTAGGTCAGATCGCCCTGCTGGTTCAGGAAGTTATGCGTGCTAACGCCTTCCTGGCCGCTTTTCAGGTCCTTGAAGTAGTAAGGATCGCTGACTTTGGTGTAGTCGACATGCGCGGTCAGACGTTCGTCCAGGCCGCTGCGGTTCTGCCAGTTGATCAACCACCGGGTGTCTTTGTAGTCCGATTGGTCTTTGCGATCGTCGTTGTCATCGTTCAGGTAAGCGGCGCCAAACTGACCTTCGCTGCTTTTGGTCAGGTAACGGAACTCGCCTTCGAGCAACAGGCCGCGTTTGGCCATGTACGTCGGGTACAACGTGGCGTCGTAGTTCGGCGCCAGGTTGAAGTAGTACGGGGTGAGCAACGAGAAGCCGGTGTCGCTGCTGGCACCGATGGTCGGTGGCAGGAAGCCGGACTGGCGACGGTCGTCGATCGGGAAATAGATGTACGGGGTGTAAAGGATGGGAATGTCCTTCACACGCAAGGTGGCGTTGGTCGCCGTACCGAAACCGGTGGCCGGGTTCAGGGTGATGTTGTTGCCCTTCACGGTCCAGGCGTTGCTGTTCGGTTCGCACGTGGTGTACGTACCGTCTTTCAGGCGGATGATCGCGTTTTCTGCACGACGGGCGTACAGCGCGTTACCCCGCACGTTGGATTTGTGCAGCACGTATTCGGCGTTGTCGACTTTCGCTTCACCGGTGTCCAGCTGTACCTCAGCGTGGTCGCCGACGATCAGGGCGCCGTTGTCGCGCAGACGGACATTGCCGTTCAGCTCGCCACGGTTTTCGGCCTGATGCAAAGCCGCCTCGTCGGATTCGACCTGCATGGAACCCTGGCGCATGACAACGTCACCGGCCAGGCTCGCGATCTGTTCTTCCTGCTGATAGCGCGAAGCCTTGGCACCGATGAAGGTCGGCGCGTCGCTTTTCGCGGTCTTGTCGTCCATGCCTGGACGAATAGGCTCGATATAGGCGCCGGAGCAATACGGACCGGTTTCTGCCAGCTGGGCAGCGGTCAGTTTCTCGCGTGGCACCCAGTCCAAATGGCTGTAGTCTGCGCTGCGAGATTGCAGGCCACGGCCTTTGGCCTCGGTGACCAGCATTGTCTTGGGCACGACTTCACCGCTTTCAGTGGTGATCGTGGAATCCGTGACCGTGCTGCTGTTGGACGACACGCTGTTGGCGTCGTGCACAGGGCGCGGAGGCAACTGGGCTGCGTTGGTTTTCGGGGAGCAATCCCAGGCACCTGTTGCCGACACGGAGCAGTCATACTGCTCGGCCGCCACCACGTACTGGGTGGCCAGAGGTTGCATCGCCAGCAAACTGCCGGTTACGAGCAACGGAAATTTTTTACGAAACGCGGGGGATTTCAATGCCATCTTATTAGTCCGGGCTTCCTGCGCGCCATCTGCCCGCGGGGGGGCCGCACGCCTCTCGATGGGCTGAAAAAGATGACGGATAATAAAGCATGACCCGCTTGACGGCTAGCGCCGTCGGAGACCCTTGCAATGCCAGATCAAGATGTACGCCTGCAACACCTGAAAGTTTGGCTCGATGAGCAACTGCCTACGTTGTTCGCGGCCCAGGGCTGGGGCGCGATACCCCCGGCCACGTTGACTGCGGCCAGTAGCGACGCGAGTTTCCGACGCTATTTCCGCTGGGAAGGCGAGGGGCGCACTTTTATTGTCATGGACGCGCCACCCCCCCAAGAAAACTGCAAACCCTTCGTCGACATCGCTCATTTGCTGAGCGAATCAGGCATTAATGTTCCGAAAATTTATGCCGAAGACCTGACTCAAGGCTTTCTGCTGCTCAACGATCTGGGTCAAAAAACCTATCTTGACGTGATCGATGAGCAAAACGCCGATCAACTGTTTGCCGATGCCATCGAAGCGCTGCTGGCGTATCAGCAGTTGCCGATGGACGCTCCTTTGCCCAGCTATGACGTGGCGCTGTTGCGTCGCGAGCTTGAACTGTTTCCTGAGTGGTATGTGAAGCGCCATCTTGGCATGACGTTCGACGATGCTCAGCAAGCCAGTTGGCAGCGGGTCAGTGATTTGCTGATCGACAGCGCGTTGGCGCAGCCCAAAGTGCTGGTGCATCGCGACTACATGCCGCGCAACCTGATGCTCAGCGAGCCGAATCCCGGCGTGTTGGATTTTCAGGACGCGGTCTATGGTCCGATGACGTACGACATCACTTGCCTGTTCAAGGACGCGTTTTTGAGTTGGCCTGAAGAGCGCGTCGCGAATTGGCTGAAGGTCTATTGGGAGAAAGCCGCAGCGTTGGGCATTCCGGTGCAGGACGATTTCGATGAGTTTCGTCGCGCCAGTGATCTAATGGGTGTACAGCGTCATCTGAAGGTGATCGGTATTTTCTCGAGAATCTGTCACCGCGATGGCAAACCGCGTTATGTCGCTGACGTGCCGCGTTTCTTCTCTTATATAGAAGCGGTGCTGGCGCGCCGGCCTGAACTCGTGGAATTGAGCAATCTGCTGACTACCCTGCGCCAGCCGAAACCTGAAACCGTCGCGTAAAGGAATGTATGTGAAGACTGTCTTGAAGAGGGACGCATGAAAGCGATGATTCTGGCGGCAGGCAAAGGCGAACGCTTGCGCCCGCTGACCCTGCACACGCCCAAACCACTCGTGCGTGCCGGTGGCGTCCCGCTGATCGAATATCACCTGCGTGCCCTGAAGGCTGCCGGGTTCACCGATGTGGTGATCAATCACGCCTGGTTGGGGCAGCAGATTGAGGATTATTTGGGCGATGGTCGCCAATTGGGGCTGAGCATTCGTTATTCCCCTGAAGGCGAACCACTGGAAACGGGCGGCGGGATTTTTCGTGCGCTGCCGTTGCTGGGTGACGAGCCGTTTCTGGTGGTGAATGGCGATATCTGGACCGACTGCGACTTCACGGCGCTGAGGGGGGCGATCGACGGATTGGCGCACCTGGTGCTGGTCGATAACCCGCTGCATCACCCCGCCGGGGATTTTGCGCTGGTCGGTGGTGAGGTGCGGGATGACGCCAGCCTGCCGCGACTGACCTACAGCGGAATCGCGGTTCTGCATCCCAAGCTGTTCGCCGGGTGCAACGACGGCGCGTTCAAGCTGGCGCCGCTGTTGCGCGATGCGATGGCCAAAGGGCTTGTGACCGGTGAGCATTTCACCGGTCGCTGGGTGGACGTTGGCACCCATGAGCGACTGGCCGAAGTAGAGCAGATCCTTGCGGTGAAGCCCTAGATGCTCTGGCCATTTACATTGATCGGCGGCGGTGCCGGGTACGCCATCGCCAGCATACCCGGCGCGATGCTGGGCGCTTTGTTAGGCCAGGCGCTGGATCGACGCCTGCACATCGGCAGTCTCGCGGAGCTGCGGGAGCGTCTCAGTGGGCGCAAGGTGCCGCGCGATGACGAATTGATTTTCATGCTGCTCGGTCGCGTGGCCAAGACGGATGGCCGGGTGGTCGATGGCCATATTCAACAAGCCCGAGTCGAGATGCGACGTCTGAACTTGAGCGAGCCTGCGACCCGTCGCGCGATTGCGGCGTTCAATCGGGGTAAGGATGGTCGCGACAATTTTCGTGTGCACCTGACGCGTCTGAAAAGCCAGCCCCATGCGGCGGAAGGCCTCTTGCGCGCATGTTGGCGCATGGCCTGGGCGGATGGCAGGGCGTCCAGGGCCGAGCGGGCGTTGATCGTGACGTGGGGCAAGTGGCTCGGGTGGACAGCGGAGAAAGTCGAAGCGTTATCGGCCACCGAAGACGACCAGCGCATTCGCTCACCGGCCAGCAGCGGCGGCGAGTATCAGGAGGCCCTGCGGTTGCTCGGCGTCCGGTCCGATTCTGAGCCTGCGCAGATCAAACGCGCGTATCGCCGACTGCTGAGTCGCCATCATCCGGACAAAGTGGCAGGGTCAGGTGCCAGCCAAATGCAAGTGCGCGACGCCACCGAAAAAACCCGTGAATTGCATCAGGCCTATGCCGTCGTGCGGGAGAAGCGCGGGTTTTGATAAGCCGATGGGCTGACGAACATACGCCGATCTGCTTCCGATTCCCTCGAAGACGCAGGCAAACCAATGCCTGCGACCTGACGACGAGAATCAAAAGCGCGTCGCGATCGCGCTATTGCCCCTCCAACCACCCGCGCACCCGGCGGAATAGCTGATCCTGTTCCATGGCGGCATTGCCCGGAATGGCGTTGAGCGTCACCTGCGTAAAGCGCGCGTTTTTTACACGTTTGCTCGCGTCGAGTCGGTCCTGGGCCTGTTGGCGAGGTACGGGACGATCCTTGTTGACGAAATCGGCGGTCGCGACTTTCAGCGTTGGCAGCACCTCAAGCAGTGTCGGCGAGTCTGTTCCGGTGTCGAGGGCAGTGATCATCACCAATTTCTGAATCGCAGGCGAAGGACGTTCGCTCATGTAACGCGCGGCCCAATACGCCCCGGTGCCGTGCCCCAACAGGACAATGCTGCGCGCCTTGTTCTGTTGGGCGAAGGCCACGGCGCTGTCGATACGGGCGAAGATTTTATCGGCATTGGCCTTGGCCATTTCCGCCTGTGCTGCGGCTTGTTCGGCGGCCGCGGCAGCCTCGGCTTCGGCGCTTGCTGCAGGATCGGTCGCTTTGGCTTGCGCGTCCTTGGCTTTGTCTTTGTCAGTCGCCGCCTTATCGCCTGTAGCCGGGGCATCCGCGGCGCGTGCGAAAACGCCGTCGTTGTACGCATCCGGCAGGCTCAGACTCAAACTGGACCAGCCCACGTCCGGCAGTTTGCGCCGTAGCGGGCCTACAGCATTGGGCCAGTCAGCCGACTCACCGGCACCCGGCACGATCACCACGGCGCCTTTGGCTTCGTCGGCATTGGCAGGTTTCCACAGCGCCAGAAAGCTTTCATCACCTGCCTGTAGCTGCTGTTGCTCGGCCTTGGGCACTTGGCGTTCCAACGCCAACGTGTCTTCCTGGCTGCGGGAAAGGAGCGGCGCGCGCTCCACCGGGGCGTCAGCAGCTTTGGCGTCTTTGGCAGGAGCTGAGTCCGCCGCCATGGCCATCGGATAGCAAGGTAATATCAGCGTCAGGCAAATCGCGGGAAACATTGCGCGAAGGGTGTAGGGCATCGGATATTCCAAAGGCCGGAAACAATTCCAGCAGCCTAATGGGTTGATGAAGGTTTGTCAGGCCAGGTATCGCGCCTGATCTCAGCACACGGCACACGGCACACGGCACACGGTTGATCGAGGTTTCAAGGAAGTGGAGATGACAGGTTGAGAATCCCCATGCGGTGCCTTTGGGTTATCGGCTGGCCAAAGGCGCTCTTGATGAGTCTGTGGCTGGGCGTGCTCTCGTCCAGCGTATACGCGGACGTGTCCCCCGCACTGCCGGACACGCTGACCCGGGATCAACGCGACTGGCTCAATCAGCGCGGGCAATTGCGGGTCGGCCTCGTCTTGCAAGCGCCCTACGCGCAGTTCGATCGGCGCGCTCAGGTGCTGTCCGGGGCCAACGTCGATCTGGTCAATCTGCTGGCCAGAACCCTGCAAGTCGAGCTGCTGTGGCGCAACTTTTCCGATCAGGCCGAGCTTGAGAAGGCTCTGGGCAAGGGCGAGATCGACTTCGCGCCGGGCCTCACGCAAACCCCCGCCGGGCTGCGAATGTGGCTGTACTCGGACCCGTACATGCGTGTGCCGCAATTGGTGGTGGGCGAACGCGATGGCGCCGGCGCGGTGGATCTGGAAAAGCTCGACAGCACGGTTCGCGTCGCCGTGCGCATGCCCAGCGCCACGGCGGATTATCTACGCGCCAATTATTCCCATCTCAATGTGCAAGGCGTGCCGCTGGAGCGGCAGGCGCTGCAATTGCTGCTCAGCCAACAGGCGCGCTATGCGGTGATCGACGAAGCGCAACTCAGTCGTCTGTCGCGGGAAAGCGAGTTCAGCGGGTTGGCCGTGGTCGGCGACATTGGTTACCCCCAATTGCTGCGCGTGGCGTCACGGCGTGATGCACCAGAGCTGGCAGACATCATCGGCAAAGCGCTGACCGCAATTGCGCCCAAGGATCTGGAACAGCTGCACGCGCAATGGCTGCAACCCAAGTACCCGCAAGTCAGCCAGTCACCCGGCTTGTGGAAAAACATCGCATTGCTGTTGCTCGTTCTGTTGCTGGCCAGTGCCGCTATCGTCTTGTGGCAGCGCAAGCAACAACAGGTGCTGGAGCGGGACTTGCTGGCCGCCCGGGAAGACTTGACCAAACGGCTCGCCAGCGAGGAGGCCTTGCGTCTGGCGCAATTTTCCATCGATCAAAGCACCGTGGGCATTCTTTGGGTCAACTGGGACAGTCACGTGCGCTACGCCAATCAAGCTGCCGAAGCCATGCTCGGTTATGAGCGAGGCGGGGTGGTCGACCGCCCGCTGATTGACTTCGAACCGGGGCTGAACATGGACCGCTGGCTGAGCTTGTGGAAAAACGCCCGCTCCAGCGACGAAGGCCCGCAGAATTTCGAAAGCAACTGCGTGCGTGCCGATGGCAGCATTTTGCCCGCCGACGTGTCGCTGAGTTTTCTGCGGTTTCGCGAAGCCGAGTATTTGGTGGTGTTCATCACCGACGTCACCGAGCGTCGCCGCTCACTCGCGGCCTTGCAGGAAAGCGAGTCCCGCTTGCAGGTGCTCGCCGAGCAGTTGCGCGAGTTGTCAGCGCATCTGGAAACGGTGAGGGAAGAGGAAAAGGCGCGCATTGCCCGGGAAGTTCACGATGAACTGGGTCAGATGCTGACCGTTTTAAAGCTGGAAACGTCGATGTGCGAACTGGCCTACGCCGAGCTCGACCCTGGTTTGCGCGAACGCCTGAACAGCATGAAGCGCCTGATCGCTCAACTGTTCCAGCTGGTGCGCGACGTGGCCACCGCACTGCGGCCACCGATTCTCGATGCTGGCATTGCCTCGGCCATTGAATGGCAAGCGCAAAGGTTTGAGGCGCGCACACAGATTCCGTGTCTGGTGCAGGTGCCAGACAACCTGCCGACGCTGCCGGACGCCACGGCCATTGGCCTGTTCCGGATTCTCCAGGAGTCGCTGACCAACGTGATGCGTCACGCCGAAGCGCACACCGTTGAACTCACCTTGAGCCTTGACGCAGGTGTGTTGTGCATGACGGTCGCCGACGACGGCAAGGGCTTCGACCAGCGTCAGGAACGCCCGGCATCGTTCGGCCTGGTGGGCATGCGCGAGCGGGTGCTGATCATGGGCGGACGATTGCATCTGGACAGCACGCTGGGAGAAGGCACAACCTTGCGCATCGACATTCCGCTGGAACAGGTTGCGCAGGAGCAAGTGCAGTGATTCGTATATTGGTCGCCGAAGATCACACCATCGTTCGTGAAGGCATCAAGCAGCTGATCGGGTTGGCCAAGGACCTGCAAGTGGCGGGGGAGGCCAGCAATGGCGAGCAGCTGTTGGAGGCATTGCGCCATATTGAGTGCGAAGTCGTGTTGCTCGACATTTCAATGCCGGGGGTGAACGGTCTGGAAGCGATCCCCCGGATTCGCGCGTTGAACAACCCCCCGGCGATCCTCGTGCTGTCGATGCATGACGAAGCGCAAATGGCGGCTCGCGCGTTGAAGATTGGCGCGGCGGGATACGCGACCAAGGACAGCGACCCGGCGTTACTGCTGACGGCGATCCGACGGGTGGCGGCGGGCGGGCGCTACATCGACCCGGACCTGGCCGACCGCATGGTGTTCGAGGTGGGCTTGACTGACAGCCGCCCGCTGCACTCGCTGCTGTCGGAGCGAGAATTTTCGGTTTTCGAGCGCCTCGCCCAAGGTGCCAACGTCAACGACATCGCCCAGCAATTGGCCTTGAGCAGCAAGACCATCAGCACCCACAAGGCCCGACTGATGCAGAAGCTCAACATCACCTCGCTGGCGGAACTGGTGAAGTATGCGATGGAGCATAAGCTGGTGTGATCACGTGTCTGAAAACGACCTTGTTTATTGCCCGTCATGGCCTCATCGCGGGCAAGCTCACTCCTGCAAACGACCGCGATCCCTTGTGGGAGTGAGTTTGCTCGCGATGGCAGCGGTGAGGGCAAAAGGGACTTCGTCGAACACATATCTGTTTCCGCCATCCGTGTAGGGCATTCCCTACACCGAACCTTCCAAGCCGCTTAGGCCAATCTCTCCTACGCCCCGATTTGCGCGGCCTCCAGGCTCATCTAGGCTGGTGCCACGTTTGATTAAACAAAGGTGTGGGTAATGAGCAACGTCGATTCAAGCGCTGGGGCGAGTGATGTTCTGGTCAGCTTTCGTGGTGTGCAAAAGAGCTACGACGGCGAAGCCCTGATCGTCAAAGACCTCAACCTGGACATTCGCAAAGGCGAGTTCCTCACCCTGCTCGGGCCTTCGGGGTCCGGCAAGACCACCAGCCTGATGATGCTCGCCGGTTTCGAAACACCGACCGCAGGCGAGATCCTGCTGGCGGGTCGCTCGATCAATAACGTGCCGCCGCACAAGCGCGACATTGGCATGGTGTTTCAGAACTACGCGCTGTTCCCGCACATGACGGTCGCCGAGAACCTCGCGTTCCCGCTGTCAGTGCGCGGCATGAGCAAGACCGACGTTGCCGAGAAAGTGAAGAAGGCGCTGGACATGGTTCAGCTCGGTTCGCTGTCCCACCGTTATCCGGCGCAGATGTCCGGTGGCCAGCAACAGCGTGTGGCGTTGGCGCGCGCACTGGTGTTCGAGCCGCAACTGGTGCTGATGGACGAGCCCCTCGGCGCGCTCGACAAACAGCTGCGCGAACACATGCAAATGGAGATCAAGCACATTCACCAGCGTCTCGGTGTGACCGTGGTGTATGTGACCCACGACCAGGGCGAAGCGCTGACCATGTCGGACCGCGTGGCCGTGTTCCATCAAGGCGAAATCCAGCAGATCGCCCCGCCGCGTTCGCTGTATGAAGAGCCGAAGAACACCTTCGTCGCCAACTTCATCGGTGAGAACAACCGCATCAACGGCACCTTGCTCAGCCAGACCGGCGACCGTTGCCTGGTCGCGCTGACCCGTGGTGAAAAAGTCGAGGCACTGGCGGTCAACGTTGGCGCGCCGGGCAGCCCGGTCACGTTGTCGATTCGTCCCGAACGCGTGAACCTCAACGGGCGCAGCGAAAGTTGCGTGAACCGTTTCTCGGGCCGCGTCGCAGAATTCATTTACTTGGGCGACCACGTGCGTGTGCGTCTGGAAGTGGCAGGCAAAACCGATTTCTTCGTTAAACAGCCCATTGCCGAGCTGGACCCGGCCATGCGCGTTGGCGACGTTGTGCCGATTGGATGGCAGGTCGAGCATGCCCGTGCGCTGGACCCCTTGCACGAAGCCCATTGATTCACCCGAAGTACGCGTCACCCGAGGCACCCAGAGGCGAATCAATCGCCCCCACTGCTTAACCAACATGTGTTCGTGGAGAGAAAAAGCTGATGCGCAAGATATCCAGGCTCAAAACATTGAAGCTCACCGCCTTATCGGTCGGCATGATGTGCGCGGCGCACGCCATGGCAGCCGACCTGACGGTCATTTCCTTCGGTGGCGCGAACAAGGCGGCTCAGGAAAAAGCCTTCTACGCGCCGTGGGAAAAAACCGGCAGCGGCAAGATCATTGCCGGCGAATACAACGGTGAGATGGCGAAGGTCAAAGCCATGGTCGACACCAAGAGCGTGACCTGGGACTTGGTGGAGGTTGAATCCCCGGAACTGTCTCGTGGCTGTGATGAAGACATGTTCGAAGAAATCGACCCGGCCATCCTGGGCAAGAAAGAAGACTACGTGCCGGGCGCAATCCAGACCTGCGGCGTAGGCTTTTTCGTGTGGTCGACCGTGCTGGCCTACAACGCCGACAAGCTGAAAACCGCACCGACCGGCTGGGCCGATTTCTGGAACACCGAGAAATTCCCGGGCAAACGCGGCCTGCGCAAAGGCGCCAAATACACCCTGGAATTCGCGCTGATGGCCGACGGTGTCGCGCCGAAAGACGTCTACAAAGTGCTGGCCACCAAAGACGGTCAGGACCGCGCCTTCAAGATGCTCGACAAGCTCAAGCCCAGCATCCAGTGGTGGGAAGCAGGCGCACAACCGCCGCAGTACCTTCAGTCTGGCGACGTCGTGATGAGCTCGGCCTACAACGGCCGCATCGCTGCCGTGCAGAAAGAGAGCAACCTGAAAGTGGTCTGGACCGGCGGCGTGTATGACTTCGACGCATGGGCCATTCCGAAGGGCGCGAAGAATGCCGAGGAAGCGAAGAAATTCCTCGCGTACACCCTCAAGCCTGAGCAACAGAAGACCTACTCCGAAAACATCGCCTACGGCCCGGCCAACACCCAAGCGGTTTCGTTGCTGAGCGCCGACACCCTGAAAAACATGCCGACCACCCCTGAGAACATCAAGGATCAGGTGCAGATCGACGTGAAATTCTGGGCGGACTATGGCGAAAACCTGGAGCAGCGTTTCAACTCCTGGGCCGCCAAGTAAGTTATCTGTCGTAAACCGCTTGGACAGAGCGTATGGGAGCTGGCTTGCTGGCGAATGCGGGGGATCATTCAACCTCGCGGTGTCTGGCCTGACGCTTTCGCCAGCAAGCCGGCTCCCACAGACCAATTCACGTCCATGCCATTTTTGCGTCACACCCGGATGCGTCTGCTCATTCTCGTCGAATGAACAGCCGCACCCTCTGTTGAAAGATTTCGGAGTTCGCTATGGCCACCGCCGTGCCCCTGACTGAAGGCGCCAGCCCGACCTTGAAGCAACGCCTGGCCCGTGCCGAGCGCGTCAATCGCTGGAAGGCTCAGGCGCTGATCGCGCCATTGGCGATTTTCCTGCTGCTCGTGTTTCTCGTGCCGATTGCGGCGCTGCTCTACAAGAGCGTGAACAACCCTGAGGTGGTCGGCGGCATGCCGCTCACGGTCAGCGAAGTTGCCAAGTGGGACGGTAAGGGCCTGCCCGCAGAGTTGGTGTACAAAGCGCTAAGCCTGGATTTGGCCGACGCGCGCAAGAATCAGACCCTGGGCGACCTGTCCAAGCGTTTGAACCAGGAACTCGCCGGTTACCGCAGCCTGCTCGCGAAAACCGCTCGCGCTGTCCCGTTCAAGGAAGAGCCTGCCTCCTATAAAGAGGCACTGGAAGCTGTCGACGAGCGTTGGGGCGATCCTGCGTATTGGCAGGCCATCCGCCGCAACACGTCGAACTTCACCCCTTATTACCTGTTGGCCGCGCTCGACCACCGCATCGACGACCTCGGTGAAGTGGCGCCCGCGACCCCCGATCAAGCGATCTACCTCGACATCTTTGCCCGTACGTTCTGGATGGGTCTGGTGATCACCCTGATCTGCCTGGCGCTCGCGTACCCCTTGGCATACCTGCTGGCCAACTTGCCCGCCCGCCAAAGCAACCTGCTGATGATTCTGGTGCTGCTGCCGTTCTGGACCTCGATTCTGGTGCGTGTGGCCGCATGGATCGTGCTGCTGCAATCGAGCGGCCTGATCAACGGCGCGCTGATGGCGCTGGGCATCATCGACAAGCCGCTGGAGCTGGTATTCAACCGGGTCGGCGTGTACATCTCGATGGTTCACATCATGCTGCCGTTCATGATTCTGCCGATCTACAGCGTGATGAAAGGCATCTCGCCGACCTACATGCGCGCGGCCATTTCGCTGGGCTGCAACCCGTTCGCCAGCTTCTGGCGGGTGTATTTCCCGCAGACCTACGCCGGTATCGGCGCGGGCTGTCTGCTGGTGTTCATCCTGTCCATCGGCTACTACATCACCCCGGCGCTGCTCGGTAGCCCGAACGATCAGATGGTCAGCTACTTCGTGGCGTTCTACACAAACACCAGCATCAACTGGGGCATGGCGACAGCGCTGGGTGGTCTGCTGTTGTTGGCGACGGTGGTGCTTTACCTGATTTATAGCTGGCTGGTCGGCGCCAGCCGTCTGCGCCTGAGCTGAGGAGAATGACCATGTTGAGCCCTTATTCCTCGCCCGCAGAACGGGTCTGGTTTTACACGCTGCGCATCCTGTGCGGATTGATTCTGCTGTTTCTGGTGCTGCCGGTCCTGGTCATCGTGCCTCTGTCGTTCAACGCCGGGAGTTTCCTGGTGTACCCGCTGCAAGGTTTCTCACTGCATTGGTATCAGGACTTCTTCAATTCGGCCGAGTGGATGCGGGCGCTGAAGAACAGCCTGATTGTCGCTCCGGCGGCTACGTTGCTGGCCATGGGCTTTGGCACCTTGGCAGCGATCGGTCTGACCCGCAGCAATTTCCCCGGCAAGTCGCTGGTGATGGCGCTCGTCATCTCGCCGATGGTGGTGCCGGTGGTGATCGTCGGCGTTGCGAGCTACCTGTTCTTCGCGCCGCTGGGTCTGGGCAACACCTACACCTCGCTGATCCTGGTACACGCTGTGCTGGGCGTGCCGTTCGTGATCATTACCGTGTCCGCCACCTTGCAAGGCTTCAACTACAACTTGGTGCGGGCGGCAGCAAGCCTGGGCGCATCGCCCGTCACTGCATTCCGTCGCGTCACGTTGCCATTGATTGCGCCGGGGGTGATCTCGGGGGCGTTGTTCGCCTTTGCCACCTCGTTCGATGAAGTGGTGGTCACGCTGTTCCTTGCCGGCCCTGAACAAGCGACATTGCCCCGTCAGATGTTCAGCGGCATCCGCGAAAACCTCAGCCCGACGATTGCGGCGGCTGCGACCTTGCTGATCGGCTTCTCGGTGATCCTGCTGCTGGTGCTGGAATGGCTGCGTGGGCGCAGTGAGAAATTGCGTACGGCGGTGGAGTGATCAGTTTGAGTTGAAGTGCTTCCCCTGTGAGAGCCAGCAAGCCGGCTCCCACAGGTAAGCGTTCTCAAGACCAACGTCGCCTCACTTATCATCGGCGCAGCGTTTAAACTTCACCGCTCCTTACCCCGCTACGGAGCTCCTCGGTGAACGTCAACGATGCCAGTTTCGAAGAACTGCTCAACGCTCTGCACGACGGCGTCTACATCACCGACGGCAACGGCAAGACCCTCAAGGTCAATCACGCCTATGAGCGACTGACCGGCCTGAGCGGCACCGAGTTGGTGGGCCGTTCGATGCAGGAGCTGGTCAAGGAGGGCGTCATCTCCCAATCAGCCTCGCTGCGTGTGTTACAGGAAGGCCGTCCGGTTTCTGTGATGCAGAGCCTGAGTCAGGGGAAAAAGCTCCTCGTCAGCGCGACGCCGATTCTCGATGCGGAGCACCGGATTTCCTACGTCGTCAGCACTGTGCGCGACATGACTGAACTGCTGCGCATGAAGCACGAGCGCGACGAGCTTCAGCAGCTCAAGCAACTGCGCAACAGCACTGCCAAGCTTCACGCCGGGCAGCGCGATAATCTGCTGCATTCGCCACTGATGGCCGATCAGGAGGTGTCCGGTCGGGTCTTTGCATTGGCGCGGCAGGTTGCCGGTAGCTCGGTGAAAGTCCTGCTGCAAGGGGAAACCGGTGTGGGCAAAACCCTCGTCGCGCAGTTCATTCACAACGCTAGCCCTCGGGCGGGTGAGCCGTTTCTGGCACTCAACTGCGGCGCGCTGCCCGAGAATCTGATCGAGGCCGAGCTGTTCGGTTATGCCCCCGGCGCGTTCACTGGCGCGGGCCCGAAAGGCAAGCGCGGGCTGCTGGAACTGGCTCACCACGGCACCCTGTTTCTCGATGAAATCGGCGACCTGCCGTTGCCGGTTCAAGTGAAGCTGCTCAAGGTCATCGAAGAAAACCGCTTCATTCCCGTGGGCGGTCTGGAGTTGAAAGAGGTCGACGTGCGCATCATCAGCGCCACCCATCACGACCTCAAACACAGGGTGGCGGAAGGAAAATTCCGCGCCGACTTGTTCTACCGGCTCAATGTGGTGCCCATCAGCATTCCGGCCTTGCGCGAGCGTAGCGAAGAAATCCCGCCGCTGCTGCATTACTACCTCGATAGCTTCAACGCCCGTTACGACAAGCAGCTGCAATGGAGCCTCGAAGCGCTCGACCTGATGTGCGAATACGCCTGGCCCGGCAATATCCGCGAGCTTATCAATATCGTTGAGCGGCTGGTGGTGACCAACCAGAGCGGCACCATTGAGACGCTGGACCTGCCCGAGGAAATCCTCAACCTCAATCCGCAGAACACCGACGACAGCCGCCTGCCGCTGCGCAAGGTGCTGGAGAACGCCGAACGCTCGGCGATTCGCGCGGCGTTGCAGGTGCACAAGACTACGCGGCTCGCTGCCAAGGCCCTGGGTGTGAGCCAGGCCACGGTGGTGCAGAAGATGAAACGCTGGGAACGTACGAGTTAGCAGCGCTCTGATTAGCATTTCAATCAACACCCACTAAAGCGATCAAAAAACTGATCGGAACTGGCCGGTCACACCCCCTGCAAACCTCGCGCTATTCGCGCAAAGCCCTCTGGGGCGGGGCTTTGTGCGGATTGGCACAGCTTTCGCTACCTCGTCTGTCACGTCTTCCAATAAAACAATGTACACAGGACGAGCCCGATGAGCCTTTCCACTTCCAACATCAGTGCCTTCAAGATCGCCAACAAACTGATCACCGGCCTTGCGGCCATTGAACAGCTTGCCGCTGAATTGACTCGCCTCAACGTCAACAATCCTCTGATCGTCACCGACGCCATTCTGGTCAAGTCCGGCACTGTCGACCTCGCGCTGGCGCATTTGGGTGGTCGTCGTTACGGGATTTTCGATCAGGTCAAACCCGAGCCGGAAATCGCCATCGTCGAAGACTGCACCCGCGCCTACCGCGAAGGTGAGCACGACGGCCTGATCGGTCTGGGTGGCGGCAGCGCCATCGACATTGCCAAGGGCGTCGCAGCATTCGCCGGTCACGATGGGCCGCTGGCCGAGCTGTTCGGGGTGGACCTGGTGAAACGCAAAGGCCCTCCGCTGATCGCGATTCCAACCACCGCAGGCACCGGTTCGGAAGTGACTAACGTCGCCATCTTCTCCGATAAAGAGGCCCAGCTGAAAAAAGGCATTGTCAGCGATTACCTGCTGCCGGACGTCGCGCTGGTCAGCCCGGCGATGACCCTGACCTGCCCGCGCAGCGTGACTGCCGCCAGTGGCGTCGACGCGCTGGTGCATGCGGTGGAGTCGTACCTGTCGGTCAACGCCTCGCCGATTACCGACGCCATTGCCCTGGGTGCGATCAAACTGATCGCCAAGGCGCTGCCCAAGGCCTACGCCAACCCGGCCAACCTGCAAGCCCGCGAAGACATGGCCACCGCCAGCCTGATGGCCGGCATGGCGTTCGGCAACGCCGGTGTGGGCGCGGTGCATGCGCTGGCTTATCCATTGGGCGGGCGTTTCAACATCGCCCACGGCGTCAGCAATGCCTTGTTGCTGCCGTACGTGATGGAATGGAACAAGATGGCCTGCGTCGAGCGCTTGCGCGACATCGCCGAAGCCATGGGGGTGCGCGTTGCCAACCTGAGCGACAAGGACGCCGCCGATCAGGCCGTCAAGGCCATGGCCGAGCTGTGCGCCGCCGTCGACATCCCGTCGGGCATGCGCAGCTTCAACGTGCCGGAAGACGCCATTGCTGCCATGGCTGAAGAGGCCAGCAAGATCGACCGCCTGATGCGCAACAACCCGCGCAAATTGACCGCCGCCGATATCGAGAAAATCTACCGCGCAGCTTACTGATCCCGAAAAGCCGCAGCGCCCGGCCAGGCGGTACGGGCGCTTGACGCCACTAGACCCACAAATAAGACCAATAAAACAGGTGCCCCCAATGTCCAACACCCCTCCATCGCGGAGCGAAAGCCCCTACATCCCGCTCGGCCCTTTCAAGGTGCGCTTACCGTTCATTCACTACAAATTCGAGATGCCGGATTACCTGCAAGGTCTGCTGATGTGCGCTGTCGATCTGGCCGCCATTCCGCTGATGACCGAATTGCTCGGCATGCCGTTCGAGGTCGCGCTGGCGGTGGTGATGCTCAACGGCCTGCTGTATCTGACGCACCATCTGCTCGGCGACCCGACCGTTCCCGGCTGGATTACCCCGGCGGTTCCACTGCTGATGGCCTACTGCGCGCAATTCCCCATGGGCCCGGAGCGAGTCCATGCCTTGATTGCCTTCCAGTTGATGCTCGGGGTGTTCTCGATAGCCCTCGGGGCAACCGGGATGGCGAAGAAGGTGGTCGAATACGTGCCCTCGGCCATCAAGTCGGGGATCATCGTCGGCGCCGGCTTGAGTGCGGTAATCGCAGTGTTCCAGGTGGGCGGCAAATTCAACGTGTTGCCGTGGACGATTTCCATCGCGGTCGGGATCGCGTTCTACCTGATCTTCTCGCAGCACTTCAATGAACTGAAACAGCGCAACCGTTTCTGGTGGAACTTCGCGAAATTGGGAATCCTGCCGATCATTCTGCTGGCGGTGGTGATCGCGCCGCTGTTCGGTGAAGCACCATGGCCGACCATTCAGTGGGGTATCAGCAAACCGGACTTCGCCGGGCTTTGGGAACACTACACCGTATTCGGGCTGGGCATGCCGCCGCTGTCGATGTTCATCTCGGCCCTGCCGACCATGCTGGCGGTGTACATCATCGTCTTTGGCGACGTATTGAGTGCGAAATCGCTGCTCGATGAGGCGCAAACCGTGCGCAGCGATGAAGTCGTCGACTACAACCCCGATCGCGCTCACCTGATCTTCGGCGCACGCAATGCGTTCATGAGCATCTTCGGCCCGGACGTGGCTATGTGCGGCCCGAAATGGGCAGCGATGCTGGTGGTGGTGATCGAGCGCTTCAAGGGCGGCCCGAAAGCGATGCAGTCGATCATCGGCGGCGTGGGCTCGTTCCGTTGGGGCACCAACAGCGGCCTGTTGCTGCTGCCGGTGGTGACCCTGGTTCAGCCGATTCTGGGCGTGGCGCTATCGCTGACGCTGTTGATCCAGGGCTACGTGAGCGTGCGCTTGGGCATCCTCGAAGCGCGCAGCCAGCGTGACCTGGGCATCGCCGGGGTGATCGGCGCGGTGCTGGCGATCAAAGGCGCGAGCTGGGCGTTCGCGATCGGCGTGGTGCTGTGCCTGCTGATCTACGGCAAGAACTTCTTCAAGGGCGAAGTGGACGGCACGTTCAGCAAGGATCTGAAGGCTGTCGATGCCAAGCCTGCGGCCAAGGCTGAGCGTGTGAAGGAAGAAGCGCTGGTCGATTGATTCCCTGCGATCTCGGCGGGGGGGCACAAATCGATGGGCCTGCCGCCGACTCAACGGTGGGAGTGAGCTTGCTCACACAAGCTGACTTCCAGACCCTGAAACAGGGACGAGTGTACTGGCCCTTCGTGAGCCAGCTTGTGTCTTCAAGTGAGG
>NZ_DDHJ01000021.1 GCF_002338065.1 Pseudomonas sp. UBA1879
TAGCAAAACCGGCGCCAGACTGTATGACTGCAAGGGCGAAGGGGAGCAAACGTGTAACGGTCAATATAGTGCTGCCAAAGACGGTTCTGCTAGACTGGGCTCGCTGCTTGATTCTTTCGCGCTAACCGCTGATGAGAAGGCCGTACTCGGTCATTTCCAAGACATCAATCACAACGATGAACGAGTGGCTGGCCATGCTTGGCTACAGTCATTCTGGAGCGAGTCTGGGATTGCGGGTGGGATACTGGGTGGTGGTGCTGCGGCACTTGCAGCTGCGGAGAGGACGGTAGCGGCCGAGGCCTCGATGGGGGTTGGTGCAAAAGGGGAGGTGTCCGGTCTTCTTCCAAAACCTGGCGCTACATCTATTCCAGCAAGTGGCGTAGGCGCTGGTGCAGCATTTAGGGTAGATTCGAAGCAGCTAGGTAAAAAACTCGGTAAGCACGTTGAAGATTTCGGCGGCAATGCGGCTAGTCCAGCAGATCGTAAAATGGTACTCGATAAAATTCATGACGTTGGCAGTAACCCTGAAAAGGTAGTCCCTGGTACTTTTGCTGGGCAAGGGGCAAATGGCGCACGGGGTGATGTGTTTTTCAGAGTTAAGGGCAATGATGTGGTTGTTACCAAGCCTGATGGAACGTTCGTTACTATCCTGAAGGATGGGGTAACTCAGAATCCATCTGTACAGAGCGCATTGAAGGGGGGTGTCAGGTAATGAACTCCCCTAGACTTATGATTGCTTGGCTGTTAACAGTGCTCGGTAAGAAACTGCTGTCAGTAAATGCTCTATTCCATGTTTTCTCTTCCGAGAGGGATTCTGCGCCTCAAGAGGTTGGCCTTCTATTTGAAAGCTCTGAAGTTGGGAAGCTTTATGGCGGACCTGATGGTGCATCTATCTGTTTTTCTTTGAATCCGATTTCAAGCTGCGATCTAGGCGAGTACGGTAGACAGGACATTTTTTGTATTTCTGGTGAGCTTTATTTCTCCGATGTTGTAGGTAGGAGGTTAGTATCAGTATCACTTGTACAGTCCTTAGCAGAAAACGTAGTGATAGGCGTTGTTCTCTCGTTTGATAACGATTTTTGCCTGTCCATTTTGAACTTAGGTGATGAGCTTTATATCTATGATAAGATCCCAGAGGAAATAGTGATCAGTGAGGGGGTGAGCCTTGCCTCTGTGAGTTAATGGTGCAAAACAGGAGCAAAATCTCAATACACAACACGCACCCCGCCCGGGGTAGATATTTATTTCTAGATCAAAGAGTTAGCATGTTTTCATGTTAAATGGCTGCTATGCTTTTGTAATACAAAGCGAGTGTTTAACCCAGCAAGCACTGAAGTGATTTGTAGAGCTTTTTTTATACACAGCGGCAGCACCACAGAACTGGTCCTTTTTTCAAGGTCAGCCCGTTTTATTGGCCCCACAAGCTGTCTTTTTAGTCGCAGCTTGTGTCCACCGCTTGGCGTCGTGCATGTGCAGTACGCTGCTGATAACTGTCTCCAGAGCTTCGCGCTCTTTGTCATCCAGCTTGGAAATGGCCTCGAACTGAGGTTTTAGGCGGTCATCCGGCCCACGTTCTCCCTCATCAAATAGCAGCATATCGGCGCTGACACTCAGAGCCAGAAGGGAGGTAAGAGCATCTGGTCGTTGGATTTCCCAAAGGTTATGAATAATATCTGTGGATCACTCATCAGAAGTACGCAACCATCTGCTTGGGCCAAGCAAGAACTTTTGAAAGTTCTTGTAGGCTCTTCACATCGTTGAACTTGGACATTACCTCAGCCATCGTTCAACGATCCTTATTTTTCAATTGAACATAGATGCAAAACTTCGCCAACATCGCAGTGACAGCCGGTACCCCCGAGCTAGAATGCAAAAAATTCGGTGTCCCTGAGTATAGGTGCGTTAAGCTTCGCCATAGGCGGCGCTGCTCACATTGAGTCAACTATTGCACCGATAACGATACGGTTCTTGCGCCAAGATTGCACTTCAGACCTGCAAAACCCGCCAATCACAGCGGGTTCATGCAACACCCAAATCACCTAACTCCAACCACCACCTTCCCAACCGCCTTTCTCTGCCCCAACGAATCAATCGCCTCACCTGCCTGGTCCAGCGGATACACCTTCGACACCAGCGGCTTCAACTTTCCTTCGCTGAACCAGTTGAACAGCTGTTGAAAGTTCGCGGCGTTGTCCTGCGGTTGGCGCTGAGCGAAGGAGCCCCAGAACACGCCGACCACCGAGGCACCTTTTAATAGCGCGAGGTTGACGGGCAGTTCGGGGATGCGGCCGCTGGCGAAGCCGACGACGAGGAGGCGGCCGTTCCAGGCGATGGAGCGGATGGCCTGGTCGAAGAGGTCGCCGCCGACAGGGTCGTAGATGACGTCGACGCCGTTGCCATTTGTGAGGCGTTTGAGTTCGTCTTTGAGGTTGGTTTCGCTGTAGTTGATGAGGTCATCGGCGCCGCCGTTTTTGGCGACGTCGAGTTTGTCGGCGCTGCTGGCGGCGGCGATGACGCGGGCGCCGAGGGCTTTGCCGATTTCAACGGCGGCCAGGCCCACGCCGCCAGAGGCGCCGAGCACAAGCAGGGTTTCACCGGGTTGCAGGTTGGCGCGCTGTTTGAGGGCGTGCATTGAGGTGCCGTAGGTCATGCTGAAAGCTGCGGCGGTGGTGAAGTCCATCGCCTCGGGAATTGGTAGGACGTTGTAACCCGCCACGGCGATCTGTTCGGCGAAACTGCCCCAGCCGGTGAGTGCCATGACGCGGTCACCGACTTTCAGGTGGCTGACTTTTTCACCCACAGCGGCCACGACGCCCGAGGCTTCGCCGCCTGGTGAGAAGGGAAAGGGCGGTTTGAATTGATACTTGCCCTCGATGATCAGCGTGTCGGGGAAGTTGACCCCTGCGGCGTGCACGTTTAGCAGAATCTCGTTTTTCTTGGGTTCCGGCACCGGAATGTCCTCCAGCACCAGGTTTTCGGCAGGGCCGAAGGCTTTACAGAGCACGGCTTTCATTCGGGACTATTCCTTTTCCAGTGATGGCCGATAAGTGTAGGTAGGGCAACTGTGGGGTCAATGAGCATGCCCCGGCCTGATAGGCGTGCATAAGCTGGAGTAAGCTATGGCGCGAACCGGACGAGGAGTGGGACTGTGAAAGCGTGGATTCTGATGTTGTTGGCGTTGTCGGCGCCTGTGCTGGCCAACGAAGAGGGCGGCGAGAAAGATGACCCGAACAAGGTGTCGTACGTCGCGTTGACGCCCCCGTTCGTGGGCAACTATGCGCTGGATGGCAGCCCCAAGTTGCACGTCTATAAAGCTGACGTGGCCCTGCGTGTCACTGGCGCCGAGGCGCAAAAACTGGTCAAAGCGAATGAGCCTTTGATCCGCAATCAGTTGGTGGCGCTGTTCACGCAGCAGACCATCGAGAGCATGAGCAACGTCGACGCCAAAGAAAAACTGCGTCAGGAAGCGTTGAAACAAACCCAGCAGGTGCTGAGCCAGGAAACGGGCAAGCCGGTGGTGGACGATTTGCTGTTTAACAACTTCATCGCGCAATAAACGCCGGTATGAAACGGTAGGAGTGAGCTTGCGCGCGATTGCGTAGTGTCTGTTTGCCGATCACTCGCTGATACAGCGCTATAGCGCGCAAACTCACTCCTACAGGTAAAAGGCGCTTGACCCTTCAGCGCAACGCCAACACCGCCGCCCATTGCTCGGGCGTAACCGGCATGACGGAAAGACGGCTGCCTTTTTGAATCAGTGGCAGTTGCTCTAATGCCGTCTGCTGTTTCAGATAACCCAAGCCCAACACCTTCGGAAATGTCTCCACGAACGCCACATCGATGGCGCTCCACGGATTCTTCTCATCATTGGCTTTGGCGTCGAAGTAATGACTGTTTTGGTCCAGCGCCGTTGGATCGGGATAAGCCGTTCTGACGATTTTTCCAATGCCGGCGATACCCGGTTCGGGACAGCTGGAGTGGTAGAAGAAGAATTCGTCATCGGTTGCCATGGCACGTAAAAAATTGCGTGCCTGATAATTGCGAACGCCATCCCAACGGGTTTGGCCGAGAGTTTGCAAGCCAGTGATGGACAGCTCATCAGGCTCGGATTTCATCAGCCAATAGGCCATGGATTGGGGCTCCTGAAGACGTAATGGACAGGTTGTCCGACGCTTTTATGACAAACCGACGGTCGGTTGACGCCAGCATTTGCGTGTTGGGTCACGTTATCGCAGAATGCCGCCGTTTTCAGCGCTACACGTGACGCGGCCTACAGAAAGTTGCCGTGGACGTCAGCTTTTTGATTTGCCAAAGGGGGGCAATCAATGCAACGCAAGCCGGATTTACTATGGATTTTGGTCATTTTGTTCGGCTTGGGCATTGTCACCACGGGTTACGCACAAAGTTTGTGGTCCGCGAAGTCGGATGCACCGGTAGAAGTCACTCAGCAACAACCTCGTCGATAAAGCGGAATTTGAGCTGACTCGATGACTGTGAGAGTGAGCTTGCTCACGAAAGGGGCAGTTCACTCACCGCATAGTTTGCGTTTGTAACACCGCATTCGTAAGCAAACTCACTCCCACAAAGCCTGCGTCAGCCGAGCAATCAGGCGCTGATCCTGTTCACGCCATATACCAACGCTTGTCTGACACCGTTCCCTGCAACGGCACATCCCAATTGGCCACTGCCAGCCTTTCAACTTTCTGACACTCATGCGCCAAGCCGAGCAGCACCGGTTTTTGCCAGGCTTTTCGACGAGCCTGGTACGCCAGACTGCGATCGTAGAAGCCACCGCCCATACCGAGCCGGCCGCCCTGATCATCGAAGCCAACGAGGGGCATCAGAATCAGATCCAGTGCCCAGATTTTGCGTTGTTGTCGCGGGTTGATGTGTGGCTCAGGAATGCGAAATCGATTGGGCTTGAACCTGTCCCCCGGCCGCACTCTCTGAAAGACCATCTTTGTCCGTGGCCACGCGCTGAGCACCGGCAGATAAGTCGCCTTTCCGCGACGCTGGGCTTCACGCAGCAACAGGCGTGGATCGATTTCGCCGTCCATCGGAAGGTATAGAGAAACATGCCTGGCGCGACGGAAAAGCGGGTTTTGCGCGAGTTGCCGGTACAAACCTTGCGCCGCCTGTCGCTGTTCTGCGGGTGTGAGCGAGCGGCGAGCCTTACGCAAAAGGCGGCGCAGTTGAGGTCGGGAGAGGTTGGCAGAATCGTTCAGGGAAGCGGCGCCAGAGGCAGTCATGCAGGCGGGTCCGTGAGGTTTGGAAAATGTACGGGAGACAAGGCAATTTCGCGATGCTCGTCCCCCGTTTCCATCGCCAGACAGGACGTCTGGCGCCGGTTTGAGAATTTGAGACTCCCCGACGAACCGCTGTCGGTGTAGCCCTTGAACCCGAAAGTTCAAGGTGGAGATTGCAGGAGGCTTTAAGGCTTTCCGTCGAGCGGACATGCACACCAGCCCCAACGTGCAACCCCCGTGGTTGTGCGTATCGGCTCAGGGACATGACCGACTGGCAAGCACTCCAGGGAGCGATGGCCAGTATAACGAATGATGCTCGAACAATCAGCCTTGTGCTTTTGGCTCATCCGTGGCAAGGACCAGGTCAACGCGGTCCAGAAGATCACGCACTTGCTCGCGGGTCGAACCGCTGGTTTGCGATTCAGGCAGTTCCTGTTTATGCAGCAGGTCGTGCGTGATGTTCAGGGCTGCCATCACCGCGATGCGATCGGCACCGATGACCTTGCCGCTGCTGCGGATCTCACGCATCTTGCCGTCCAGATAACGGGCGGCGCTGACCAGATTGGTGCGCTCTTCTTGAGGGCAGATGATCGAATACTCTTTGTCGAGGATTTGCACGGTGATGCTGTTGCCATTACTCATGAGTCTTGCTCCAGGGCCTTGAGGCGCGAAATCATGGACTCGACCTTTTGCCGGGCGATTTCGTTCTTTTCAATGAGGTGAGCGCGTTCCTCGCGCCAGGTTTTTTCCTGAGCTAATAGGAGTCCGTTTTGACTTTTTAGTTGCTCGACGCGATTGATCAATAATTCCAGTCGAGCCATCAGCGCTTGCAGGTCGTTGTCTTCCATCGTTTTCCACTGATTATTTTCTGATGAGTGGTGCAGGAGCTGGCCTCAGGAACTGCCTCAAATATCGCCTGGATAGCTTGGGCGCATCTGCCGGTGCTACGATACAAGGCCTCCATTCTAGACATTGCGCCGCTTGGCGCCTAGCTGCCCATGCCTAATCAGAATTCCCCGTACAACGCATTCGCCACCCTGCTCAGCAGCGCTGGTCATCCTGTTTCTCCTGCCGAGTTGCACGGCCTGTTGCTGGGCCGCAGTTGTGCGGGTGCAGGCTTTGACGCCGAAGGCTGGTTCGACGACGCCCACGAGTTGTTGCAGACCGAGCCCGAGGCCAACGTCCGTCAGGCCCTGATCGGCCTACAGGAAATGGTCAAGAACGAGCTGACTGGCGATGACATGGCCGTCGTGCTGCTGTTGCCCGGCGACGACGAATCCCTCACCGCACGAACCACTGCCATCGGCCAGTGGTGCCAAGGCTTCCTCCACGGTTTTGCACGCGTAGGCGGACAGCCCATGAGCGACGATGCCAAGGACGTCCTGCAGGACCTGGCCGCCATTGCCCAGATCCAAGACGCTCTGGAAGACTCTGAAGACGGCGAGAGCGACTACATGGAAGTCATGGAATATCTGCGGGTCGCACCGTTGCTGTTGTTCACCGAGTTCAACACGAAAACGGAACCTGAACCAAAGCCTTCCCTGCACTGACTGCCATCGTTGTCGTCCGGTCCCTTGCCAATCGGCGGGAGACCGGAACATGCCTCCCGAGGACCGCCCCTGCCCATGATCCGTATCCCGAAAGCCGAATACGCCCGCCGCCGCAAAGCCCTGATGGCGCAGATGGAGCCCAACAGCATCGCCATCCTTCCGGCAGCGGCTGTGGCCATTCGCAATCGTGATGTCGAACATGTCTATCGCCAGGACAGCGACTTTCAGTACCTGAGCGGCTTCCCCGAACCTGAAGCGGTGATCGTGCTGATCCCTGGGCGGGAATATGGCGAATACGTCCTGTTCTGCCGCGAGCGCAACGCCGAGCGTGAGCTGTGGGATGGCCTGCGTGCCGGGCAGGACGGGGCGGTTGCCGAGTATGGCGCTGACGACGCGTTCCCGATCACCGACATCGACGACATTCTGCCGGGTCTGATCGAAGGGCGCGATCGGGTGTATTCGTCGATGGGCAGCAACCCTGAGTTCGATCGCCACGTGATGGAGTGGATCAACGTGATTCGCTCCAAGGCGCATCTCGGCGCGCAGCCGCCGAAAGAGTTCGTTGCGCTGGATCATCTGCTGCATGACATGCGCCTCTATAAATCAGCAGCGGAAGTGAAGGTAATGCGCGAAGCGGCTCAAATCTCCGCCCACGCCCATGTTCGCGCCATGCAGGCCAGCCGTGCCGGGCTGTATGAGTTCAGCCTCGAAGCCGAGCTGGATTACGCGTTTCGCAAAGGCGGAGCGAAGATGCCGGCGTACGGCTCTATCGTCGCGTCTGGCCGCAACGCCTGCATTCTCCACTACCAACAAAACGACGCTCCACTGAAAGACGGCGATCTGGTGTTGATCGACGCTGGTTGTGAAATCGACTGTTACGCCAGCGATATCACGCGCACGTTTCCGGTGAGCGGCCGATTTTCAGCCGAACAGAAAGCGATCTACGAGCTGGTGCTCAAATCCCAGGAAGCGGCGTTCGCGGCGATCAAACCGGGCAATCACTGGAATCAGGCCCATGAGGCTACGGTCCAGGTGATCACGGCGGGGCTCGTCGAGCTGGGCTTGCTGCAAGGCGAGGTCAGTGAACTGATCGCCAGTGAGGCGTACAAAGCTTTTTATATGCACCGCGCCGGGCACTGGTTGGGCATGGATGTGCACGACGTCGGTGAGTACAAAGTCGGCGGCGAATGGCGAGTGCTGGAAGTTGGCATGGCGCTGACCGTTGAGCCCGGTATCTACGTGTCGCCGGATAATCAAAGCGTCGCGAAGAAGTGGCGCGGGATTGGGGTACGAATCGAGGACGATGTCGTGGTGACCAAAAAAGGCTGTGAAATTCTCACCGCAGGCGTGCCCAAGACTGTGGCCGATATCGAGGCCCTGATGGCCGTTGCGCGAACCGAAGCACCATGAGCCGTTTCCATCTGGCCATCGTAGGCGGCGGGCTGGTCGGCGCCAGCCTTGCGCTGGCGTTGCAGGCGGGGGCCAAGGCGCGTGGATGGAAGATCGTCCTGATCGAGCCGTTCGCGCCGGGCAATACCTATCAGCCCAGCTACGACGCGCGCTCCTCGGCACTGTCTTTCGGCGCGCGGCAGATCTACGAACGGCTCGGCCTGTGGCAGCAAATCAGCCGCCGCGCCGAGCCGATCCTGGAGATTCAGGTTTCCGACAAGGGCCGGTTTGGCGCGGCGCGGCTGTCGTCGATGCAGGAAGGCGTGCCGGCGCTGGGCTATGTGGTAGAAAACGCCTGGCTCGGCCAATGCCTTTGGCAAGGCCTGGACGCAGATGTCATCACTTGGCGAGTACCCGCTGAGGTGAAACAGATGCAGGCGTTGCCCGAGGGCTATCGCCTGACCCTGAACGACGAAACCCAACTGGACTGCGACCTGGCGATTCTCGCTGACGGTGGCCGGTCTGATTTGCGCGAACAACTCGGCATCGGCGTGCGCACGACGCCCTACGATCAGAGCGCGTTGATTGCCAACATCACGCCCGGCGAAGCCCACCGTGGTCAGGCGTTCGAGCGCTTTACCGACGAAGGCCCGATGGCGCTGTTGCCGCTGCCGGAGAACCGCTGTGCGCTGGTCTGGACCCGCAAACCTGAAGAAGTGAAACGGCTGATGGCACTGGACGACCGCAGCTTCCTGAGCGAACTGCAAGGCGTGTTCGGCTATCGACTGGGCGCGTTGAAACAGGTCGGCGTGCGCCACACGTACCCGCTGTCGTTGATCCAGGCCGAAGAGCAGGTGCGCTCGCATCTGGTGGTGTTGGGCAACGCGGCGCACAGCCTGCACCCGATTGCCGGTCAAGGTTTCAACTTGTCCTTGCGCGATGCGGCGTCGCTCGCTGAAGCCTTGCTCGCCAGCGATGCGGCGCCGGGTGATCTGGCAACCTTGCAGGCGTATCGCGACCGCCAGTACCTGGACCAAAAGCTGACCGTAGGCTTTTCCGATCAGGTCACCCGTCTGTTCAGCAATCAACAAGCGGCTATTACGGCCGGGCGCAATATCGGCTTGCTCGGCCTTGATTTGCTGCCCTCGGCCAAGAGCTGGTTCGCACGTCAGGCCATGGGGCTGGGGACTCAAGCCGATGTTTGACCCCTTCTTTCATTCGTGGCCGATGCCGCACTTCATTCCGTAGTCCAGCCACCAACGAGACGATTTAAAGCATGGAAACGCGCGCAGATCTGCTGATTATCGGGGCCGGAATGGTCGGTAGCGCCTTGGCGCTGGCGCTGAAAGACAGCGGGTTGAACATCCTGGTGGTCGACAGCGGCCCGTTGAGCGTCAAGCCGTTCGACGCCAGCGCGCCGTTCGAGCCGCGTGTCAGCGCGTTGTCTGCGGCAAGCCAACGTATCCTCGAGCGTCTGAATGTTTGGGAAGGCATAGTGGCCCGACGCGTCAGTCCCTATGGGGACATGCACGTCTGGGACGGCAGCGGCACAGGCAAGGTGCATTTTTCCGCATCCAGCGTGCACGCGCAGGTGTTGGGGCACATCGTTGAGAACCGGGTGGTTCAGGATGCTCTCATCGAGCGTTTGCAGGACTCCGATATTGGTTTACTGGCGAATGCGCGTCTTGAGCAGATACGGCATTCCGGGGACGACTGGCTGTTGACCCTCTCGGACGGCCGCACCCTGCGTACGCCGCTGGTGGTGGCTGCAGACGGTGCCAACTCTACCGTGCGGCGGATGACCGGCATGGCAACGCGGGAATGGGACTACATGCACCACGCCATCGTGACCAGCGTACGCACGGCAGAATCCCACCGCAGAACGGCCTGGCAACGCTTCACCGATCAAGGCCCTCTCGCATTTCTGCCGCTTGAACGTGACGGCGAGCATTGGTGCTCCATCGTCTGGTCGGTGACGCCCGAGGAGTCCGAGCGTTTGATGACGCTGGAAGACGAGGCGTTTTGCCGTGCGCTGGAAACGGCGTTCGAAGGCTGTCTGGGTCACGTCATTTCCGTCGATCCGCGTCTATGTGTCCCGTTGCGTCAACGCCATGCCAAGCGTTACGTGATGGACGGTCTGGCGCTGATCGGTGATGCCGCCCACACCATCCACCCGTTAGCGGGGCAGGGCGTGAATCTTGGCTTCCTCGATGCGGCGGTGCTGGCTGACGTGCTACGCAACGCGACGGAGCGTGGCGAGCGTCTGGCCGATCAGAAAGTGTTGAGCCGCTTCGAGCGCCGCCGCATGCCGCATAACCTGGCGCTGATGGCGGCAATGGAAGGTTTCGAGCGGCTGTTCCAGGCCGATGCGCTGCCCGTGCGCTGGCTGCGCAATGCCGGTTTGAAGACGGTGGATCAATCGGCTGAGGTCAAAGCGATGTTCGTGCGGCAGGCGCTGGGGCTGACCGGGGATTTGCCGGAACTGGCGAAGATCTGAATTTCTCGCGATCTCTGTAGGAGTGAGCTTGCTCACTCCTACAGAGATTTGCTGCATGCTCCTGGGCTCTGCAACATCTCGTAACGGCTCCGCACAGATTTCGTTGATGAGATTCACTACCATTTCGCCTCATTTTTTCAAGACGAGAGATCAGCATGCAGGCGAGCAAGCGTCTTCTGGCTGCCCTGGCATTGACCGTGCTCGGCAGCACCGCCCAGGCCGCTGATGAAGTGGTGGTGTATTCCTCCCGTATCGACGAACTGATCAAGCCGGTTTTCGATGCCTACACTGCTAAAACCGGCGTGAAGGTCAAATTCATTACCGATAAAGAAGCGCCGCTTATGCAGCGCATCAAGGCCGAAGGGCAAAACGCCACGGCTGATCTGCTCCTTACCGTTGATGCCGGTAACCTCTGGCAAGCCGAACAGATGGGCATTCTGCAGCCCTTTACCTCGCCAGTGATCGACGAAAACATCCCTGCGCAATACCGTTCTTCCAGCCATGCCTGGACAGGATTAAGCCTGCGTGCGAGGACCATCGCGTATTCGACCGACCGCGTGAAACCCGAAGAGCTGACCACCTACGAGGCATTGGCGGACAAGCAGTGGGAAGGCCGTCTCTGCCTGCGCACCGCGAAGAAAGTCTACAACCAGTCGCTGACCGCCACGCTGATCGAAACCCATGGCGCCGAGGCGTCCGAGAAGATCCTCAAAGGCTGGGTGAACAACCTGTCCACCGACGTGTTTTCCGATGACATCGCCGTACTCGAAGCGATCAACGCCGGGCAGTGCGACGTCGGCATCGTCAACACCTATTACTACGGCCGTTTGCACAAGCAGAATCCGGATCTGGCGGTGCGCCTGTTCTGGCCCAACCAGACTGACCGTGGCGTACACGTCAACCTGTCGGGCATCGGCCTGACGCGATACGCGCCCCACCCTGAAGCTGCCAAGGCGCTGGTGGAATGGATGACCGGCGCTGATGCACAAGCGATCTTCTCTGGCACCAATCAGGAGTTTCCTGCCAATCCAAAGGTCGCGCCGTCTGAGGAAGTCGCGAGTTGGGGGACGTTCAAAGCCGATACCATTCCCGTCGAGATTGCCGGACGGCGCCAGGCCGAGGCGATTCGCATGATGGATCGGGTGGGTTGGAATTGAGCGGCATGCCTATGTAGGAGCGTGGCTTGTCCCGCGATCTGCCGGGAACCGGCAGCGAAACCAAACGGCCTCGGTATGACTGATAAACCGAGATTGCAGATTTCACGACTGCTGCACAGTCGATCGCGGGACAACCCACGCTCCTACCATTTTTTAGTCAACTGAGAGATTTTTTTGGCCCATCCCGCCCAGCGCCGCTGGTACCTCCTTGTTTTCGCCATCGCTGCACTGGTCCTCCTGCCGCTGAGCGTGCTGCTGTTCTCTTGGCAGACCATCGATCACGAAATCTGGTCGCACCTGTGGGAAACCCAGATGCCACGTTTGCTGGGAAACACCCTTACCTTGGTGCTCGGAGTGGGCGTGGGTGTGACAATCCTGGGCGTGAGTCTGGCGTGGCTCACGGCCTTGTGTGAATTCCCCGGCCGTCGCTGGCTCGACTGGGCCTTGATGCTGCCGTTCGCTATCCCTGCTTATGTACTGGCCTTCGTGTTCGTCGGCCTGCTCGACTTCGCAGGCCCCGTACAAACGCTGATGCGCGAATGGTTCGGCACCGGCCTGCGCTTCCCTCGCGTGCGCTCCACGGGGGGCGTAATCGTCGTGCTGGTGCTGGTCTTTTATCCCTATGTCTACCTGCTGGCGCGCACGGCATTCCTCGCGCAAGGCAAAGGGCTGATGGAGGCGGCGCGGATTCTCGGACAGTCGCCTTGGCAGGCGTTCTGGCGAGTCGCGTTGCCGATGGCGCGGCCCGCTGTTGGCGCGGGTGTCGCGTTGGCGCTGATGGAGACGCTGGCGGACTTCGGTGCTGTTTCTGTCTTCAATTTCGATACGTTCACTACGGCCATCTACAAGACTTGGTATGGCTTCTTCAGCCTGTCGAGCGCGGCACAGCTGGCGAGCCTGTTGCTGTTGGCTGTGATGCTGGTGCTGTACGGCGAGCATCGCGCGCGGGGTGCCAGTCGCGCCAGTAATGAACGGCCTCGGGCGAAAGCGCTGTATCACTTGCACGGTATCAAGGCGGCTGCTGCGACCGCGTGGTGTGGGGTGGTGTTCGCCTGTGCGTTCGTGGTGCCGCTGTTGCAGTTGGTGGTCTGGGTCTGGCAACGGGGGCGCTTCGATCTGGACGAGCGCTACACCGGACTGATCCTGCACACGCTTTATCTGGGTGGCATTGCGGCGCTGGTGACCGTCAGCGTAGCGATGCTGCTGGCGTTCGCCCGTCGCATGGCGCCGACCCGGGCGATCCGTTCGGGCGTCAGTCTGGCCAACATCGGCTACGCGCTGCCAGGGTCTGTGCTGGCTGTATCGATCATGCTGGCGTTCAGTTACCTGGACCGCGAGCTGGTGGTGCCGCTGTCCGGTTGGCTCGGCGGCGCAGGCAAGACTTTGTTGCTTGGCAGCCTGGCGGCGCTGGTGTTGGCGTATCTTGTGCGTTTCATCGCCGTGGCCTACGGCCCGCTCGAGAACAGTCTGTCGCGGGTTCGGCCGTCACTTCCTGAAGCAGCGCGCAGTCTGGGCGTCAGTGGGCCACGTTTGTTTTTCAAGATTTATCTGCCGCTGCTGATTCCCGGCACGTTGAGCGCTGCGTTGCTGGTGTTTGTCGACGTCCTCAAGGAAATGCCCGCGACGCTGCTGATGCGCCCGTTTGGCTGGGATACGCTGGCGGTGCGCATCTTCGAAATGACCAGTGAAGGCGAGTGGGCACGTGCAGCGTTACCGGCGCTGACATTGGTTGTTGTCGGTTTGCTACCAGTGATTGGCCTGATCAGACGTTCGGCCAGACCGATCGGCTAGGTGCGGGGTCACGACCTTGCGGCTACAATGCGCCGCAATCGACACGGTCTGTCAGACAATTCCGCAAATTCGCAAGCGCTTCAGACCCCAAGTTACGGGGGATTTGCGGTTGTTGTGACTCACTGTGTCTTCGCCCCCAGGGGGATGTGAGAACGTATCGAGCGAAGGCAATACAAGGCAAAAACAGGCGAAAAACGGCCGGGGTCGCGTTCGACTCTGGCTTTTCTAAACGAGCATTTTCCGCCTGTTTTTTACGCAGCAGTGTGCGAGTAACGCCGAAGGTGCCCAGCCCGCAGTAGTTCTTACATCCCCTTGGCCCGGAAGGAGACATCCATGGGAAAGCGCACACCGCTCTTCGACCTGCACCTCGCCCTAGGCGCGAAGCTGGTCGATTTTGGTGGTTGGGATATGCCGTTGCACTACGGATCACAGGTCGAAGAGCACCATCAGGTGCGCCGTGACTGCGGGATTTTCGACGTGTCGCACATGCACGTCATTGACGTCAGTGGCGGTCAGGCCAAGCCCTGGCTCCAGCACCTGCTGGCCAACGACGTTGGCCGATTGAAGGAAGTCGGCAGCGCGCTCTACAGCGCCATGCTCGACGCCCAAGGCGGGATCGTCGATGACATGATCGTCTACCTCACCCATGCGGGTTATCGACTGGTGGTCAACGCTGCCACCGGCGCCAAAGACCTGGCCTGGATGAACGCTCATCTTTCCGGTTTCGATGTGCACCTGACACACCGTTCCGAGTTGGCCATGCTTGCCATCCAAGGGCCCCGTGCCCGGCAGAAGATCGCCGAGCTCGTCACTCAAATCCGCACCGAGCTGATCCATACCCTGCGGCCGTTCGAAGGTCAGCAGGAAGGTGACTGGTTCATAGCACGTACCGGCTACACCGGTGAGGACGGTCTGGAAATCATCCTGCCTAGCGAGCAGGCGTGTAGCTTCTTCAATGACATGGTCGGCGCTGGTATTTCGCCTATCGGCCTTGGGGCTCGCGACACACTGCGTCTGGAAGCGGGCATGAACCTGTACGGCCAGGAAATCGATGAACAGGTATCACCGTTGATCTCTAACATGGCCTGGACAGTTGCATGGACCCCCGAGGACCGTGATTTCATCGGTCGCGCTGCTCTTGAAGCCGAACGTGCGCAAGGCGCCGCCTCCAAGCTTGTAGGACTGGTCCTTGAGGAGCGCGGCGTTTTGCGCGCGCATCAAGTCGTCCGAATAGCGGAAGTTGGCGAAGGAGAGATCACCAGTGGTAGTTTCTCTCCTACGCTAAGCAAGTCGATTGCCCTGGCCCGCGTTCCATGCGCGACGGCTGACCGAGCCGAAGTGGAAATTCGCGGCAAGTGGTACCCGGTTCGCGTGGTTCAGCCGACTTTCGTGCGCCATGGAAAGACATTGGTTTGAACCTGATTTCGAGAACACTCCCTTGGCGGGTTTTCCGCTGACCTGATGATGTAGAGAGGACAAAAATTATGAGTAACGTACCCGCCGAACTGCGTTTTGCTGAAAGCCATGAGTGGGCCAAGCAAGAAGGTGATCTGATCGTCGTCGGTATTTCCGACCATGCGCAGGAAGCGCTGGGTGACGTGGTGTTCGTCGAGCTGCCGGAAATCGGCAAGGTCTTCGCCGCTGGTGACGCTGCGGGCGTGGTGGAGTCTGTGAAGGCTGCTTCCGACATTTACTCCCCGGTTGCCGGTGAAGTGGTCGAAGTGAATGAAGCGCTGGGTGATGCACCAGAGTCGCTGAACTCCGACTCTTATGGCGCCTGGATCTTCAAGGTCAAGCCGAGCGACGCTAAAGGCGACCTGGCCAAATTGCTGGATGCGGCGGGTTACAAGGCCGCCATCGGCGAGTAAGCCGCCGGTGGAATACGTGTAAGAGCGCGCTTGCTCACGACGGCGGTGTTTCAGCAACGAATCGTTTTCTGACTCACGGCCATCGCTGGCAAGCGCGCTTCTACACGTCTTACTGCTCAGCCACCAGATTCTTCGCCAGAATCGCGTTGGCCAGATCCATGTCCGACGCATTCAGGCTTGGATTGTCTTTGCGCACTTGATCCAGAGCTGCTTCCAGGTACGGACCCCGAATGGCGCCGTTGCTGGCGACGAAGCTACCGGCATCGTCTTGAGCGGCGACGATCAGTTTGTGATGCCGAAAGGTCAGGTAGGTCGAACCCGTGGTGGCGCCTGACGACAGAACGTCGCGCAGGAAGCCGTCAGCCATTGCTGAACCGACCGGGAGGGAAAGCAACGCTAACGTGGCTACAGCAAGTTTTAGACGCATGACGGGTCACTCCGACTTTGGTTGTTCTGAAACGATTTGATACGCCGCGTCCCTTTCTAGTTCCATACCCGCCTCAAACCTTATCCGGCAAACGCCCGTAACTAGCCCTCTCAGTGCGCGTCCACTTGTTCCACGTTCAAGATTGCCCCGTCCTGCCCAATTACCCGCACGTGATCACCCGCAGGCGTGTCAGGCCCGACCACCATCCATACCCCGTCACCGACCTTGATCTTGCCGCGACCGCTGATGATGGCGTCGTGCACCACGAATGTCCGGCCGATCAGCTCCGATCCGCGCATGTTCAAGCCTGGCTGATCAGACTGGCGCAACACGCTGCGCTGACGTCGCCACCAGTACAGCGCCGTCAGCACAGACAGCACGGCGAACAGCAGGAACTGCACTTCCCAGTGCATGGCCGGAATGATGTAAGTCAGGATGCCGACGCCCGCCGCCGCTACGCCGATCCACAGCAGGTAACCCCCGGCGCCGAAGACTTCCAGAATCAGCAGCACGGTGCCCAGCCCCAGCCAGTCCCAGAACGAAAGGTCTTGCAGGTAATCCCACATGGCTCAGACCCGCTTGCCGGCGTCGGGCCTGCTCTTGTCGAGCGGCCCCTTGTCGAACGTCGCTTTGACGATTTCGCCGATGCCACCGATGGCACCGATCATTTGGCTGGCCTCCAGCGGCATCAGAATGACCTTGCTGTTATTGGCCGATGACAGCTTGCCCAAAGCGTCGATGTACTTTTGCGCCACAAAATAATTGATGGCCTGCACGTCACCGGCCGCAATGGCTTCGGACACCACCTGCGTCGCGCGGGCTTCAGCCTCTGCCTGACGCTCTCGGGCTTCGGACTCCAGAAACGCGGCCTGACGCTCGCCTTCCGCTTCCAGGATCTGCGCCTGTTTCTTGCCTTCGGCGGTCAGGATGGCGGAGGCACGCAGGCCTTCGGCTTCGAGAATCTGTGCGCGTTTGATCCGCTCGGCCTTCATTTGCCCCGACATGGCTGCCATCAGGTCGGCGGGCGGGCTGATGTCCTTGATCTCGATCCGGGTGATCTTGATGCCCCACGGCGCTGTCGCTTCATCAACGATACGCAGCAGCCGTTCGTTGATGCCGTCGCGCTGGCTGAGCATGGCGTCCAGCTCCATCGAGCCCAGCACGGTGCGGATGTTGGTCTGCAGCAGATTGCGAATCGCGTGCTGCAGGTTGTTGACCTCATACGCCGCCTGCGCGCAGTTCACCACTTGGTAGAAGCAAACGGCGTCGATCTGCACGGTGGCGTTGTCCGAAGTGATGACTTCCTGTGGTGGAATGTCGAGCACGGTCTCCATCATGTTGATCTTGTGCCCGATGCGGTCCATCACTGGCACGATGATGTTCAGGCCTGGCTTCAAGGTGTTGGTATAGCGACCGAAACGCTCGACGGTCCACTGATACCCCTGCGGCACCACTTTGAAGCCCATGAACACGATGGCGATGGCCAGCGCGACAAACAGTAAAACCACACTACCGATTTGCATAACCTGTCCCTGTCGATTGCGATTGCTGAGTAGAGGATCCGGCGAAGAGTAAGGGGATCATAATCCGTCCTGCGAATATTTCTTGTAACAGCCCCTTCTGCGGCGGCAGTGTGCACGTTAAGCAAGCAGCACGCTGAAGAATAGCTCCCGACTCGCGTCGAAGGCGCTGCGTTGGGGTCTGGGCCTGTTCTGGCAACCTTGCCACTGCGCAGTCACTGCCGGGAGGGAGTGAACCCATATTGACTCAACACAAGGAGAGCATCATGGCTGTTCTGGAAAGCTTCCGCCTCGACGGAAGAGTGGCGCTGATCACCGGCTCCAGCGCAGGTATCGGCTTGGCCATCGCAAAGGGCCTGGCGGAGGCGGGTGCACAGGTCGTGCTGAACGGGCGAAACCCCGACACCCTGCAGGCGGCTTCTGCGGCACTGGCCGCGCAAGGGCACAACGTCCACATTCAAGCGTTCGACGTGACTGACAGCGCGGCGGTGAACCAAGCAGTTTCTGCCATTGAAACGCGCATCGGCCCGCTGGAAATATTGGTCAACAACGCAGGCATTCAGCGCCGTGCGCCGTTGGCCGAGTTTAGCGAAGCGAACTGGAGCGAGCTGATGCGGACCAATCTGGACAGCGCGTTTTTCGTCGGTCAAGCCGTTGCACGCTGCATGATTCCTCGCGGACGCGGGCGCATCATCAACATTTGCTCGGTGCAGAGCGAGTTGGGTAGGCCCAACATCGCTCCCTACGCTGCCAGTAAGGGCGCACTCAAGATGTTGACCAAGGGCATGGCCATCGATTGGGGCCCGCACGGGCTGAACGTCAACGGCATCGGGCCGGGGTATTTCAAGACTGACCTGAACGCGGCGCTGGTCGCCAACCCCGAATTCAGCGACTGGCTGGTGCAGCGCACGCCGAGTCGACGCTGGGGTGAAGTCTCCGAACTGGCGGGGGCTGCGGTGTTCCTGGCCTCCGATGCCTCGAGCTTCGTCAACGGCCACATTCTTTACGTCGACGGCGCCATCACGGCGTCGTTGTGATTGGGAGAGCTTCCATGCAAGCCATTGTCTGCCACGCCCCGAAAGACCTGCGCATCGAAGCCGAGGAGCAGCCGCCTGCGCTGACGCCTGGCCAATTGCGCGTACGGGTTGCACGCGGCGGGATCTGCGGTTCGGATCTGCATTACTACCAGCACGGCGGGTTCGGTGCGGTTCGGCTGAAAGAACCGATGGTGTTGGGCCATGAGATTTCTGCGGTCATCTAAGAAGTGGGCGACGTGCAGAGCGGCTTCAGCGTCGGTCAGCGCGTGTCGGTCTCGCCGTCCCGGCCCTGCGGTGGCTGCAAATACTGTCATGAAGGTCTGCCCAATCATTGCCTGAACATGCGCTTCTACGGGAGCGCGATGCCGTTTCCGCACATTCAGGGCGCATTTCGCGAAATCCTGGTGATCGAGAGCAGCCAGGCGCATCTGTTGGCACCCTCCACGACCTTGGCCGAAGGCGCACTGGCCGAGCCGCTGTCGGTGGGGCTTCACGCAATACAACGAGCAGGCGGCGTGTTCGGCAAGCGTGTGCTGGTGACTGGCTGCGGACCGATCGGCAACCTGTTGATCGGCAGTCTGCAAGCAGCCGGTGCGCTACAGATCGTGGCAGCTGACCTCAGCGACAGCGCGTTGGCCTGCGCGCGGCGAATGGGCGCCAGCGAGACGCACAATCTGAAAGACGAGCCCGAAGCGCTGGCGCGATACACCGCTGATAAGGGCTATTTCGATGTGATGTTCGAGGCTTCAGGCAGCGCTCAGGCATTGCGCGACGGCCTGACCTGTATGCGGCCTCGGGGAGTGGTAGTAACGGTCGGCCTGGGGGGTGATGTGTCGATTCCGTTGAATCTGGTGGTTGGAAAGGAAATCGACCTGCGCGGCACCTTTCGCTTTCACCCAGAGTTTGCACAGGCTGTGGAGCTGTTGAACCGCAAAGTGATCGACGTGAATCCCGTGATCTCACACACCGTTCCCGTTCACCAAGCCGTGCAGGCGTTTGAATTGGCGGGTGATAAACAGCAGGCGATGAAAGTGGTGCTGGATTTCGGGGTGAAGGACGTTTAACGGGCTGTCTGTAGGAGCGCCCTTGCCGGCGATCGCGTTGTGTCAGGCGATCAACTCGTTCCTGACCCACCCTCTTCGCCAGCAAGCCGGCTCCCACGGCCTTCGGCCAGAATCAAAAGCCTCAGACGTCGGCTTGACACAAATCGTCGTAGGAGCCGCCGGAGGCACGACGGCAGCAAAACCCTGACACCTCGATCATCCAGGCAAACCGCTTCCAGGCTGGCCTTAGCGGAGTGTCAGCCGATGCAGCGCCGACCGACCCACCGCTTCGCTGCCGTCGTCCCTCCGGCGTCTCCCACAGGGACTGCAGTGTGTCAGCCACAGACGGAGAAGCTCATACGTCCTCCAGGCAATCCAAGCAGTCGATCGCTGGCATTTGACACACCGAACCCTGTGGGAGACGCCGGAGGCACGACGGCAGCGATCTGGCGCGCAGCGGCAGCAAAACCTGTGCATGCGGTGGATCTGACATGGCCGAGGTGCCAGATTTTGTTGCCGCTTCGCAGCAGATCGTGGGTAAGCGCACCTACAGGGGACGTAGCGTCTGTTTCAGCGCTGTTCGCTCTGCGGTGTGACTCGCAGCACTTCTTCAATGGTCGTCAATCCGGCTGCCACTTTTTGCGCACCTGACAGACGCAGGCTGCGCATCCCGTCCTTGAAGCCCTGCCGACGCAGTGCTGTGAGGTCCAGGTCTGCGGTGATCAGGGTCTTGACGGCGTCGGACATCAGCATGATTTCGTACACGCCAGCCCGCCCGCGATACCCCGTATCGCGACATTCAGCGCAGCCTACCGCCCGATGCGCCCCTGTGGGCACCCCCGCTTGCCAAGGCCGTGTGAGCGTCTGCCAATCCACCTCATCGATGTCCACCGGCGCCTTGCAGTGCGGACACAGCGTACGCACCAGACGCTGCGCCATGACGCCCAGGATCGTGGCCTTGAGCAGATAATGCGGTACGCCCAGCTCCAGCAGACGACTGATGGCGCTTGGCGCGTCGTTGGTGTGCAGGGTCGACAGCACCAAGTGACCGGTGAGTGCTGCCTGAATCGCCATTTCAGCCGTTTCCAGGTCGCGAATCTCGCCGATCATGATGATGTCCGGGTCTTGCCGCATCAGCGCCCTGACACCGCTGGCGAAGGACAAATCGATATTGTGCTGAACCTGCATCTGGTTGAACGCGGGCTCGACCATCTCGATCGGGTCTTCGATGGTGCAGAGATTCACCTCTGAAGTCGCGAGTTTCTTCAGCGTCGTATACAGGGTGGTGGTCTTGCCGGAACCGGTCGGCCCCGTAACCAGAATGATGCCGTTAGGCTGATGGGTCATGCCCTCCCAGCGGCGCAGGTCATCACCGGAAAAGCCAAGTTGGTCGAAGTCCTTGAGCAGCACTTCCGGGTCGAAAATCCGCATCACCATCTTCTCGCCGAACGCCGTCGGCAAGGTCGAGAGGCGCAATTCCACTTCGCCGCCATCCGGGGTTTTGGTCTTGACCCGTCCGTCCTGAGGTTTGCGTTTTTCGGCCACGTTCATCCGCCCCAGGCTTTTCAGGCGGCTGGTGACGGCCATCGTCACCTGTGGCGGGAATTGATAGACGTTGTGCAGCACGCCATCGATGCGGAAACGCACGGTCCCGGCTTCGCGACGAGGCTCGATGTGAATATCGCTGGCACGCTGTTGATAGGCGTACTGGAACAGCCAGTCGACGATATTGACGATGTGCGCGTCGTTGGCGTCGGGCTCCTGATCACTGGCGCCGAGCTTGAGCAATTGTTCGAAGTTGCCCAGATTGCTCACTTTTTGATCGGTTGCGCTGGCACCACTGACCGACTTCGCCAAGCGGTAAAACTCGACAGCCAATTTCTGCACATCGACCGGGTTGGCGACCACGCGCTTGATCGGCATTTTCAGTACGTGCATCAGGTCGGCTTCCCACGCCCTGACGTATGGCTGGGCGCTGGCGATGGTCACGCACTCCCGATCAACGGCAACGGCGAGAATCTTGTGGCGCTGGGCGAAGGCGTAGGACATCAGGGGGGTGACGGCGGCCACGTTGATCTTCAGCGGATCGATGCGCAGATACGGCTGACCTGCCTGTTCGGCAAGCCAGGCAGTGAGGGTTTCAAGATCCAGCTTTTTGCCGGGCCGTTTGTGGTTCTCGAACTGCTGTGTCGCGATGAATTCAAGGGGGTGGGTTTGCAGGTTCTGCGCGGTTCGGCGCAAGGTCAGTGCGTATTCGGCATTGTCCTGATCGAGATAACCCTGCGCGACGAGATCGCGCAGGACTTCATTGAGATCCAGCCAGCGGTCCTGGGACGAGGGGGCAAGGACGGACATGCGGGCTCCTTTGGACGAGACGGCTCACTTCGTAGGTAAGCAAGAGTAGTCCCAAGCGTGCCAGTTGTTGCGTCCTGCAGGTAGTGAAGCGTTGCCAATATTTTCGGCACGCTCAACCGACAGCGAGAGAGACGGGCTCGGATAGGACGTGTAAATCGCCCACCGGTTCCAGCTCGACTGTACAAACGTTGATCAAATTGCGCATTTTTTCGCCAATCACCTGCGCGCGATGCCACGTCATACCCTCGACTTCAGCCTCGATCATCAGCATGCCGTCCTGCTGCGAAACGCTGACCCGCTGGGGAATCAGGTATTGCATGGCGAAGTAATTCAGCACCCGACACAGCAGGTCTGGCTCGGCTTCGGCAAGGATCTGGTAACGAGAGCGACAGTGCGCGTTGTGGGCGGACCAGGCGTCGTGACGATGCGGTGCAGCAGGAACGGCTTCAAGGTGCGGCATGCTGAACTCTCCTGTTTTCGTCCAGGGGCACGGACGGGTTGTTTGAATGGAGAAGAGTTTCACACGCACCAACGGAAATTTCTGGTCTATGATTGGCTGTATCAAGCCGTTTTCGACTTGTTAATGCACAATGACTTTCTATCGAGAATAACTTATGCAAATTGAGCTGGACGGGTATGACCGCAAGATCTTGGCGCTGTTGCAGGAGGACTCCTCGCTGTCCAGTGCGCAGATTGCAGAGGCGGTCGGACTTTCACAGTCACCGTGCTGGCGCAGGATCCAGCGGCTCAAGGACGAAGGTGTGATCCGGCGTCAGGTGACGCTGCTGGATCGGAAGAAAATCGGACTCAACACGCAGATTTTTGCCGAGGTGAAACTCAACGCCCACGGCCGCTCAAACTTCACGGAATTCACCGAAGCGATTCGCGGGTTTCCAGAAGTGTTGGAATGTTACGTGCTGATGGGATCGGTGGACTTTCTGCTGCGCATCGTCACGCCTGACATCGAGGCGTATGAGCGGTTTTTCTTCGAAAAACTGTCGCTGGTGCCGGGGATACAGGAAGTGAACTCGACAGTGGCCTTGTCGGAAATTAAATCGACGACGAGTTTGCCAATTGCGAGATAGGTCGGGTTGCGCACGAACTGTGGGAGCCGGCTTGCTGGCGAAAACGTCGGGTCAGCCACAGCTGGATTGACTGATAGAACGCATTCGCCAGCAAGCCGGCTCCCACATAGAGAATTGCGGTGTTGCTTAGATCTTCAACAACGTCTTCCACGCCCGGCTTTGCAGCACGGTGATGGTCTGCTGCATACGGGCATCGAGGATTTCGTCGCTGATGTCCAGATGCGCCAGTTGCTCCAACTTGTTCAACTCGCCGTACAAGCGATCCAGCTCCGGCAACTCGAGGGTCTGGCGGGCATAGTGCAGCCAGACCTGAATGCGCTCGATACGCGGCAATTGCTCGGCCAGATCTTCCGGCTGCTGCTGATAACGCGCCAGGTTCAACGCGTTGGCTTCATCGCCGAGGAAGCGCGGCACCCAACTGCTCAACATCGCGTGCCCCTGACGATTGCCCCGGTTGTTGCGCTCAACGGTCCAGCTGCGCTCCATCAGCCAACGGGAAGTCGTCAGCGAGAACAGGCCCCAGCGCGGGTCCTCCAGCTCTTCGATGAACTGCTCATGGGCCGCTGCGCGCACGTCGGCGTCTTCCTGACCCGCCTGAACCAGCGTGCGCCAGTCTTCGAGCAGGGCGTCCAGCGCCGCACGCAGGTCGTGGGTGCTGGCGCGTGGCGCGGCCTGGCCCAGGCTGCCGGTCAATGCACGCAATTCAGCGAGGACTTCAACCCATTCCTGCAACAGGCTCCAGTGACCATTGAAACGGTACTGCTCGGCCAGACGCTGACTGCTGCCCAACAGATACCAGGCCAGCGCGGCGTAGGCGTCGTCCACAGATGTTTCAGCCTGCAGCGTCGGCAGTGGCAATTTGACCGAGTAGCTGCCGGCATCGAACAGACGATAGCCGCGCTCGGCCTTGCTGATGTCACACGGCATCAGCGCCAGTTTTTCAGCCAGTTCAGCAGCCAACTCCAACAATGCGGCGGGCTCGCCTTCGCGCAGCTCCAGTTCCAGCTCGCAGATTTCTTCCTTCTGCTTGCCAACGATGACATTGCCCAAGTCCAGCGCTGCTTCGATCACGACCTTGGATTTGCCACGGCCCCAGGCGATTTCAGCTTTTTCACGCACGAAATCGGTGGTGAACAACGGCTTGATGGTTTTCTTGTCCAGATCAGCCAACTGCTCGGGCCAGCATTCGCCGTCGAGTTTTTTCAGGTCCAGCTTGGCCTTCGGCAGATCCCAGTTGTACTCGTTGCGCTCGGACAGACCCGCCACGCTCTGGCCACGGGTCTTCAGCGTCTGGATGATCGCGTCGCCATCACGGCGCAGACGCAGGGCCACTTTGGCATGCGCCAGCTCGCGTTCGGGTGTGTCGAAATATTGATTGAACAGCTCCAGCCGCTCCCAGCCACTTTTGTTGCGCTTTTTCAGCAGCGGGTGCTCGCGCAGGGCAGTCAGGGTTTCGCGGCTGACGCGGAGTTTGATTTCGGTTTCTTTCTGCATGGCCGGGAATCCAGGCGCGCTATCGCGGATAGGCGCTCATTCTCTTGGAACAAGGGGACGCAGCCGGAATCGACACAGCTGCGCGGGTCGTGCAGTGTACAGGACATCACCCGAGACAGTTTATTCCTGCTGTCCAATCACCCTATGATGGTCCGCGCGTCGTACCTGCACAGAGGATTGCCTATGCCGTTACCGTCCATGAAAGACCAGTTTGCGGCCTTGATCGCAGCGCCTTCGGTGAGCTGCACGCAGCCTGCGCTGGATCAGTCCAACCGCGCGGTCATCGACCTGTTGGCCACCTGGCTGGGCGACCTCGGATTCGCCTGTGACATTCAGCAGGTCAGCCCCGGCAAGTTCAATCTGCTCGCAACTTTCGGCACCGGCCCTGGCGGGCTTGTGTTGTCGGGTCACAGCGACACCGTTCCCTATGACGATGCGCTGTGGCAGACCGATCCGCTGAAACTGACAGAGGTCGACGGCAGTTGGGTAGGACTCGGCAGTTGCGACATGAAAGGCTTTTTCGCGCTAGCCATCGAGGCGCTGCAACCGCTTCTCGATCAACCGTTCAAACAACCGCTGATCATCCTCGCCACCTGTGATGAAGAAAGCTCCATGGCAGGCGCTAAAGCCCTTGCAGCGGCGGGCGGCGTGTTGGGGTGTGCGGCGGTGATCGGCGAGCCTACGGGCCTCAAGCCGATCCGCCTGCACAAAGGCGTCATGATGGAGCGCATCGACATTCTCGGTCGTAGCGGCCATTCCTCGGACCCTAGCCTGGGTCACAGCGCCCTTGAGGCGATGCACGACACCATCGGCGCCCTCAAAGGATTGCGCCAGCAGTGGCAGGCTCAGTTCAACAATCCGCAGTTCAGCGTGCCTCAACCGACCCTGAACTTCGGGTGCATCCACGGCGGGGACAACCCCAACCGCATTTGCGGTCAGTGTTCGCTGGAGTTCGACCTCCGCCCACTGCCCGGCATGGACCCGGAAATGCTGCGCGCAGCGATTCGTCAGAAGCTGCAACCGCTGGCGGAGCTGCATCAAGTGAGGATCGATTACGCGCCGTTGTTCTCGGAGTGCGCGCCGTTCGAGCAGAGTGCCGATGCGGAACTGGTGCGGGTGGCCGAGCGTCTGACCGGGCATACGGCCGAAGCAGTGGCATTTGGTACCGAAGCGCCTTATCTTCAGCGCCTTGGCTGCGAGACGATCGTGCTGGGGCCGGGCGACATTGCCTGCGCCCACCAGCCGGGCGAGTATCTCGAAATGTCACGTTTGCAGCCTACAGTGCGTCTATTGCGCCAGTTGATCGAACATTACTGCCTGACGCCCGCGTAAGTCGGCGTCAGCCCCAGACCCATCCAGAAGGAGAGTACGCGTGTTGCGATGCCTGTTCCGACGATAAAGCTCATGCCGCTGTGAGTGTTTTCACCCTTCGTCCCTCTTTATTACAGGCTCATTCGGATATGCCCGATTACGTCAATTGGCTCCGCCACGCGTCTCCTTACATCAATGCCCACCGGGATTGCACCTTCATCGTCATGCTGCCGGGCGACGGGGTCGAACACCCCAATTTCGGCAACATCGTTCACGACCTAGTGCTTTTGCACAGCCTGGGCGTGCGTCTGGTGCTGGTTCATGGCTCGCGCCCGCAAATCGAAAGTCGCCTTGAGGCGCGCGGGATCACGCCGCATTTTCACCGCGAGCTTCGTGTGACAGACGCCGCCACGCTGGAATGTGTCATCGACGCTGTGGGCGCCTTGCGGATTGCCATCGAAGCGCGCCTGTCGATGGACATGGCCGCTTCCCCAATGCAGGGCTCGCGGTTGCGTGTCACCGGTGGCAACTTCGTCACGGCCCGGCCGATTGGCGTGTTGGAAGGCGTGGATTATCAGCACACCGGCGAAGTGCGCCGGATCGACCGCAAAGGCATCAATCGTTTGCTTGATGAGCGTTCGATTGTGCTGCTATCACCGTTGGGCTACTCGCCGACCGGTGAAATCTTCAACCTCGCCTGCGAAGACGTCGCCACCCGCGCGGCCATTGATCTTGGCGCAGAGAAACTCCTGCTGTTCGGTGCCGAATCCGGCCTGATGGACGAGCAAGGCCGTCTGGTGCGCGAACTGCGGCCGCAGCAAGTCCCCGCGCATCTTCAGCGTTTGGGCAGCAACTATCAGGCGGAATTGCTGGATGCGGCGGCTCAGGCCTGTCGCGGCGGCGTAGCGCGCAGTCATATCGTCAGTTACGCGGAAGACGGCGCGCTGCTGTCCGAACTCTTCACCCGCGCAGGCGGCGGTACGCTGGTGGCGCAGGAGCAGTTCGAGTTGGTGCGCGAGGCTTCGATTGGTGACGTCGGCGGTTTGATCGATTTGATCACGCCGCTGGAAGAGCAGGGCATTCTGGTGCGCAGGTCCCGTGAAGTGCTGGAGCGCGAAATCGAGCAGTTCAGCGTGGTCGAGCGGGAAGGGCTGATCATTGCGTGCGCTGCGTTATACCCGATTGCCGATTCCGAGGCTGGCGAACTGGCGTGCCTGGCGGTGAACCCAGAATATCGCCACGGCGGGCGGGGGGATGAGCTGCTTGAGCGCATTGAGGAGCGAGCGAAGGCGCAAGGCCTGAAGACGCTGTTCGTCCTCACGACCCGCACTGCTCACTGGTTCCGCGAGCGCGGTTTTGAACCGAGCAGCGTTGACCGCCTCCCGAGCGCCCGTGCGTCGCTGTACAACTATCAGCGGAATTCGAAAATTTTCGAGAAGGCGATCTAAACCCGTCGCAGATTTCATCGCCAGCGCCTCCTCGTGTAGGAGCGCGCTTGCCCGCGATTGCGTTGTGCTCGTCGATAGATTCGTTTCTGAATGACCGCAATCGTGGGCAAGCGCGCACTAACGTGCCTTGGGTGCACCAGAAACAAAAAACGGCGCGCCTGAGGCACGCCGTCTTTCGTTCAAGCATCGATCAGTTACTGATCGCCAGAATGCTCGCTTGATACGCGCCAACGAACGTATCGAAATCCACCGGCTCTTCTGTCTGTTCCAGCTCGGATTGCTGGGACAGGGATTCACGGGCCTTGGTTTCGAAGTCCGTTTGATCTTCGACACTCAGCGGACGGCTGCGGAAGTAATCGGCGTGGCTCTGCGCCTGGTGCAGCGAGAACGCTGTGAAGCCTTCCTTACGCTCTGTCATCTTGGCCAGGACCTGTGCCGACGGCGTCAGCGAGGCATCCGCCACCTTGGCCCGCTGGACGGCCAGCGATTCAGCGTGTTCAGAAATGCCTTGGCTCTTGTCCAGCAACGCAATGATCGGCTCGATCTCGTCCAGCATCTCGTTCGCCCAGACTTTCAAGTCGACGGTCGACGCGTTGCGGCTCAGTTGCAGACCGGGACGGCGGCCTTCTTTCACCACGGTCAGGAAGTTGCTGCTGGAATTGCCGCATTCACAGTCGGCCAACTGCGGGCTGTCCTTCAAAGCGCAGAACAGGATGAAGGCGTCGATGAAGCGCGATTGTTGCAGGTCGATCCCGACCGGCAGGAAAGGGTTGATGTCCAGGCAGCGCACTTCGACGTACTGCACCCCACGGGCCATCAGCGCTTGAATCGGACGCTCGCCGGAGTAAGTGACGCGCTTCGGACGGATCGTCGAGTAGTACTCGTTTTCAATCTGCAGCACGTTGGTGTTGAGCTGAATCCACTCGCCATCCTTGTGCGTGCCAATTTCGGTGTATGGCGGGTAGGGCGTCGCCACCGCTTTGCGCAGGCTGTCGGTGTAGGTCAGCAGATCGTTGTAGCAGGGCGTCAGATCGGCCTGGGCGTTGCTTTGATAACCCAGGTCGCTCATGCGCAAGCTCGTGGCGTATGGCAGGTAGAGCGTGTCGGCGTCGAACTGCTCCAACTGGTGCGACCGACCGCGCAGGAAACTGGCGTCCAATGCAGGCGAGGCGCCGAACAGGTACATCAGCAGCCAGCTGTAGCGACGGAAGTTGCGGATCAGGCCGATGTAGCTTTCGGACTGGAAGTCGCGGTCGGTGCCGTTGAAATCCTCGGTCTGCCGCAGGACGGACCAGACGTCTTCAGGCAGCGAAAAGTTGTAATGGATGCCCGCGATACACTGCATGGTCTTGCCGTAACGCAAGGCCAGGCCTTGGCGGTACACGTATTTGAGCTTGCCGATATTCGAGGTGCCGTAATAGGCAATTGGAATGTCCGCCTCGGCTGGCAGCGGGCACGGCATCGACGGGCTCCAGATGTACTCGCTGCCCAGCTTGCTGTAGGCGAAACGATGGATCTTGTCGAGGCTGTCGAGGGTGTCGGCAGGGTTGGTCAGCGCCGGAGTGATGAACTCCAACAGCGACTCGGAATAGTCGGTGGTGATCTGCTCGTTGGTCAGTGCGGAACCCAGGCTTTCCGGGTGGGGCGTCTGGGCCAGGCGGCCTTCGGCCGTAACGCGCAGGCATTCACGCTCGATACCGTGCAGGCACTTCTCCAAAAGGGAGAGGTGAGATTGCTCGCCGAGCAGTGCCAGGCGGCGATTGAGAAGTTCGCTCAAGTTGGATTCCTTCACGCGTCAGTCGGCCCTATATGGGGGCGATATGGCGATCTACAAGGGTGAAGAAAGGAACTGGCGTTTTCGCCTCGTTTTTGGCCCTAACGCCGATGCCCGTCGTCGGTCGTTCCCACAGGCCGTTATCGGCGGCCAAGAGGACATTTCGACACTGATACACAGTGCCGAAATTAACCCAAATCGCTATGGGACAGCTAGACGATCGCGAACGTGCCTTGCGCTTTCGCGACCAACTTGTCGGCCTGATGCACTGCAGCCTCGACCACCAGCGTGCGACGACCGGCATGCAGCACCGTCGCCACGCACGTGACTTCGCCATCCGCCACGCCGCGCATGTAGTTGATCTTGCATTCGACGGTCACGCTTCGCTTGTCAAAGCCGTGGGCGCTGGAACACGCCAGCCCCATGGCGATATCGACCAGACTGAAGAGTGCGCCGCCGTGCATCACGTTGCCGCGATTGCGCAAATGAGGCTCCAGTGCCAGCGCCACTTCAGCGACGCCTTCCTCGCTCAGCCGAACGACGCGGCAGCCCAGGGTTTTGAAGTAAGCGCTTTGAGTCAGATCGTCTGGAATGTCCATCAGCGTTTCTTCAGTTGCTTGGCGTTAGCGAACAGCGATGCCATGGCATTGTTGGCCGGGGCTGCCGTTGCGGTTTCTTTGCGCGGCGCGCTGGTGTTTTGCTGACGAGGCGCTGCGCCAGGGCGCGCACCACGGGCACCATCGATTTTCTCGCCGGGTGTGTCACTCATGCGCATCGACAGGCCGACGCGCTTGCGCGGAATATCGACTTCCATGACCTTCACTTTCACCACGTCACCGGCTTTAACCGCTTCGCGAGGGTCTTTGATGAATTTCTCCGACAGTGCAGAGATGTGCACCAAGCCATCCTGATGCACGCCGATGTCGACAAACGCGCCGAAGTTCGTGACGTTGGTCACCACACCTTCGAGGATCATGCCCAGTTGCAAGTCCTTCAAGTCTTCAACACCGTCCTGGAACTCGGCGGTCTTGAATTCCGGACGCGGATCACGCCCCGGCTTTTCCAGCTCCTGAAGAATGTCGGTAACCGTTGGCAGGCCGAAGGTCTCGTCGGTGAATTTTTTCGGGTCAAGACGCTTGAGGAAGCTGGCATCGCCGATCAGCGAGCGAATGTCTCGGTCGGTTTCAGCCGCGATGCGTTGCACCAGTGGATACGCCTCGGGGTGAACTGCGGACGAATCCAGCGGGTTGTCGCCGTTCATCACACGCAGGAAGCCTGCGGCCTGCTCGAAGGTCTTCTCGCCCAGGCGAGCGACTTTCTTTAGCGAGGCGCGGGTCTTGAAGGCGCCGTTCTGGTCACGGTGGGTCACGATGTTTTGCGCCAGGGTCGTGTTCAGACCGGAAATACGGGCCAGCAAGGCAACCGAAGCGGTGTTCACGTCGACGCCCACGGCGTTCACGCAGTCCTCGACCACGGCATCCAGACCACGCGCCAGCTTGAGCTGGGAGACGTCGTGCTGGTACTGGCCGACGCCGATGGACTTCGGATCGATTTTCACCAGCTCGGCGAGCGGATCCTGCAAGCGGCGGGCGATGGACACTGCACCACGGATCGACACGTCCAGATCCGGGAACTCCTTGGCGGCCAGCTCGGACGCCGAGTACACCGATGCGCCAGCTTCGGACACCATGACTTTGGTCATCTTCAGACCTGGATATTTTTTGATCAGCTCGGCAGCCAGTTTGTCGGTTTCGCGGCTGGCGGTGCCGTTGCCGATGGCGATCAGGTCGACCGAATGCTTGGCGCAGAGCGCGGCCAGCACCGCGATGGTCTGATCCCACTGGTTCTTCGGCACGTGCGGGTAGACTGTCGCGTGGTCCAGGAGTTTGCCCGTGGCGTCGACCACAGCGACCTTGCAGCCGGTACGCAGCCCCGGGTCGAGACCCAGCGTGGCGCGAGGACCGGCAGGCGCGGCCAGCAGCAGGTCGTGCAGGTTATGGGCGAACACGTTGATCGCTTCGGTTTCGGCGCCGTCGCGCAGCTCGCCCAGCAAATCGGTTTCCAGGTGAGAGTACAGCTTGACCTTCCAGGTCCAGCGCACCACTTCGGCCAGCCATTTGTCTGCCGGACGATTCTGATTCTGCAAGCCGAAACGCTCGCTGATCATCATTTCGCACGGGTGTAGAGTGCCCGGCAATTCTTCGCCGACTTTCAATGCGGAGCTGAGGATGCCTTCGTTTCGGCCGCGGAAAATAGCTAAGGCACGGTGGGACGGCATGCTTTTCAGAGGTTCGTCGTGCTCGAAGTAGTCGCGGAATTTGGCGCCTTCTTCTTCCTTGCCGGGCACGACGCGCGCGCTGATTACGGCCTCCTGCTTGAGGAAACTGCGTAGTTTTTCCAGCAATGTCGCGTCTTCGGCGAAGCGCTCCATCAGGATGTATTTGGCACCTTCAAGGACGGCTTTGGCGTCGGCAAAGCCTTTTTCCGCATCGACGAAACGCGCCGCTTCTGCCTCCGGTGTCAGGCTCGGGTCATTGAACAGCCCGTCTGCCAATTCGCCGAGACCCGCTTCGAGCGCGATCTGGCCCTTGGTGCGGCGCTTCTGTTTATAGGGCAGGTACAGGTCTTCAAGACGGGTTTTGGTGTCGGCAAGCTTGATGTCGCGCGCCAGCTCCGGGGTCAGCTTGCCTTGCTCTTCGATGCTCGCAAGGATGCTGACCCGGCGTTCGTCCAGTTCACGCAGATAGCGCAGACGGTCTTCCAGATGACGCAGTTGCGTGTCATCGAGGCTGCCAGTCACTTCTTTACGGTAGCGAGCGATGAACGGCACGGTAGAGCCTTCATCGAGTAATGCGACGGCCGCTTCGACCTGTTGCGGGCGGACGCCGAGTTCCTCGGCGATGCGGCTGTTGATGCTGTCCATAAAACCACCTGGCAAATGTGTGTACAAAAAATCCGGCTGCTGGCGAACTGCCGTGAGCGAGTGGTGCCTGATCGTGAGGGCGGCGCATTATACCCAGTGAACCCCGATTAGGGGATTGCCTCGTCGGCGGAGCAACCCAGACCCCTTCGTCAGGCGTTCAGTCTCCGTAACGCCCCGTGTAGAGCATCCGTGTGGGGTCGAGAAAAATCTGCTAACAATGCACACGGTGCACAGAACAGCAGCTACGCCATAATGCGCGCCGAGATCAAAGGAGCATCCCATGAGCAGCACTGCACAAACGGCTGAAGGCGAGAAGATCCTCATCGTTGATGATGACCCGGGGCTGAGCAGCCTGTTAGAACGTTTTTTCACCAGCAAGGGCTATCGCGCCCGTGCTGTGCCCAATGTCGAGCACATGGATCGTCTGCTGGCTCGGGAAGTTTTTCATCTCGTCGTGCTGGACCTGATGCTGCCTGGCGAAGACGGTTTGTCCGCCTGCCGTAGGCTGCGTGCCGCGAACAACCAGGTACCGATCATCATGCTGACGGCCAAGGGCGACGAATTGAGTCGCATCAAGGGCCTGGAACTTGGCGCTGACGACTATCTGGCCAAGCCTTTCAACCCGGATGAGCTGATGGCGCGGGTCAAGGCTGTCCTGCGTCGGCAGTCGGCACCTGTACCCGGCGCGCCCGCCAGTGAAGACGAGACCGTCACTTTCGGGGAATACGAGCTGTCGCTGGCCACGCGCGAATTGAAGAAGGGTGATCAGGTTCATATGCTCACCACCGGCGAGTTCGCCGTTCTCAAGGCGTTGGTCATGCACGCCCGTGAGCCGCTGACCCGCGACAAGTTGATGAATCTGGCCCGTGGGCGCGAGTGGGATGCGCTCGAACGTTCCATCGACGTTCAGATTTCTCGCCTGCGCCGTCTGATCGAAGTCGATGCTGCCAAGCCGCGTTACATCCAGACGGTTTGGGGCGTGGGTTATGTGTTTGTGCCAGACGGTGCCAACAAGCAGTAAGCACGTCGACAGGTCGCCAGCCGACCGCGTTGCATGCTCGCTTACGCAACCAGTCACTTCACGCCTCTCGAAAGGGGGGGGCGCTGGGGTGGCTGGCTTTGCTGCGATGGCCATCGGTGAAAGTTCGTAAGCCTGGCTCCCTCTTGAAAGTGTGTAACTGCTGTTTATGAAGACACCGCTCTGGTTTCCGCAAAGTTTCTTTTCTCGCACCCTCTGGCTGGTGCTCATTGTCGTGCTGTTTTCCAAGGCGCTGACACTGGTTTATCTGCTGATGAACGAAGACGTGCTCGTCGACCGCCAGTACAGCCATGGTGTCGCGTTGACTTTGCGGGCGTATTGGGCCGCAGACGAAAGCGACAGGCAAACCATCGCAGATGCTGCTGGGTTGATCCGCGTGGTCGGCGGCGGCGTTCCTGAAGGCGAGCAGCACTGGCCTTATTCAGAAATCTACCAACGTCAAATGCAGGCCGAACTTGGCGCAGATACTGAAGTGCGGCTGCGAGTTCATGCGCCGCCTGCCCTGTGGGTGCGTGCGCCAAGTCTGGGCGATGGCTGGCTGAAGGTTCCCCTGTATCCGCATCCCCTGCGCGGCCAGAAAATCTGGAGCGTACTGGGTTGGTTTCTCGCGATCGGTCTGCTGTCCACGGCGTCGGCCTGGATTTTCGTCAGCCAGTTGAACCGACCGCTCAAACGTCTGGTGTTTGCCGCCCGCCAATTGGGGCAAGGACGAAGCGTTCGATTGCCTGTTGGTGATACCCCAAGCGAAATGACCGAGGTGTATCGCGCTTTCAACCAGATGGCCGAAGACGTGGAACAGGCGGGTCAGGAGCGGGAGCTGATGCTGGCGGGGGTTTCTCATGACTTGCGCACGCCTCTGACGCGATTGCGCCTGTCGTTGGAACTGATGCCCAAAGACAATGAGTTCATGGAAGGCATGGTGCGGGACATCGAGGACATGGACGCCATCCTCGATCAATTTCTGGCATTCATTCGCGACGGCCGCGACGAAGAGGTCGAGGAAGTCGATCTGGTCGAGCTGGTTCAGGAAGTAGTGGCGCCCTACAACAGCCCGGTCGAGCAGGTACGTTTGTGCCTTGAGTCGATCCCGCCGTTTCCGTTGCGTCGGGTCTCGATGAAACGTCTGCTCGCCAACCTCATCGGCAACGCCATGCACCACGCTGGCGATGGTGTTGAAGTCGCTGCTTACGTCTCTGGCGATAACGGCGCGCCGTACGTGGTGCTCAGTGTTCTGGACCGAGGCATGGGCATCGACACGGCGGAGTTGGAGGGGATCTTCAACCCCTTCATCCGTGGCGATCGCGCCCGCAGCGGCAAAGGCACCGGCTTGGGCCTCGCCATCGTCAAACGCATCGCCGCCATGCACGGTGGCAACGTCGAACTGCGCAACCGCTCCGGCGGCGGTTTGGAGGCGCGGGTTCGGCTACCGTTGGGGCTGCTGCTGCCCAGGGATGCGGATTGACGCGGAGTTTGTTCTTGTAGGCGCGCTTGCCCGCGATTCGAGAAGCCCCGACATCTGATGACGTTGGCTCCACCGTCATCACCGGCAGGCGCACCCTCTACATGAAGGAGGAGGTCACCCTTTTCCTTTCGTCCGCGTCATGTGCGGGCCGCCATTTTTCTCGATGTATTGAATGATCATCCCTGCCACGTCCTTGCCGGTCGTGGCTTCGATGCCTTCGAGGCCTGGCGATGAGTTCACTTCCATCACCAAAGGCCCATGGTTTGAGCGCAGGATGTCCACGCCAGCGACGCTCAGGCCCATGACCTTGGCCGCGCGAATAGCCGTCATGCGTTCTTCCGGGGTGATCTTGATCAGGCTGGCGGTGCCACCTCGGTGCAGATTGGAGCGGAACTCGCCAGGCTTGGCCTGACGCATCATCGAGGCAATGACTTTGTCGCCCACCACGAAGCAGCGGATATCCGCGCCTCCAGCTTCCTTAATGTACTCCTGCACCATGATGTCCTGCTTGAGCCCCATGAAGGCTTCAATCACGGACTCCGCCGCCGTCGCGGTCTCGCACAGCACGACGCCAATGCCTTGAGTGCCTTCCAGTACCTTGATCACCAGCGGAGCGCCATTGACCATCTGGATCAGGTCGGGGATGTCGTCGGGGGAGTGAGCGAAACCTGTCACCGGGAGGCCGATGCCGCGCCGTGACAACAGCTGCAGTGAGCGCAGTTTGTCTCTGGAGCGAGCGATGGCGACGGATTCGTTGAGCGGAAACACGCCCATCATTTCAAACTGACGCAGCACGGCGCAGCCGTAGAAGGTCACGGAAGCACCGATTCGCGGGATGACCGCATCAAAGCCTTCCAGCGGTTTTCCTCGGTAGTGAATCTGCGGCTTATGACTGGCGATGTTCATATAGGCGCGCAGGGTATCGATCACTACGACCTCATGGCCACGCTGAATGCCAGCTTCGACCAGACGACGAGTTGAATACAGACGCGGGTTCCGCGAAAGCACAGCGATCTTCATGCAACACCTGTGGCAGAGGGATTAGAGGCCGGAAAGGTCGGCTTGTCCTGAACGTAAGTAATGCCCGGATTGACCACCAATTGGCCGTCAATCAAAGCCTTCGAGCCCAACAGCAATCGATAACGCATGGCTTTGCGGCAGGCGAGAGTGAACTCTACCGGCCACACCCGATCGCCCAGGGCAAGGGTGGTGCGAATCACGTAGCGCACCTGCGCCTGGCCGTTTGAGCTTTTGATGGTCTTCATGGCCACCAACTGAGCTTCGCAACGGCGATGACGCAACTGCACGACGGTTCCCAGATGGGCGTTGAAACGGACCCATTTTTCGCCGTTGCGTTCGAACGGTTCGATTTCAGTGGCGTGCAGGCTGGACGTGCTGGCGCCGGTGTCGATTTTTGCGCGCAAGCCGGCAACCCCAAGGTTGGGGAGCGCCACCCATTCGCGCAGACCGATGACGGTGAGATGGTCGAATGTTTTCAAAGCGATACCGTAGCTTTACGCGTTCTGCCAGACGCCAGGATCAATCTGGGCCAGTGCCTTGAATGCAGGTCGGGCGAACCAGTAACCCTGCATCAGAAAAATGCCGCAATCGGCGAGGAAGTCTCGCTCTTCTGCGCATTCGATGCCTTCGGCGATGACTGTAACGCCCAACTCCGTACACATTGTGACAACGCCCCGCACGATGGCCTGGCGCACGCGATCACGGTGGATGTCTCGTACCAGCGCCATGTCCAGTTTGATCAGATCAGGCTGGAAATCGGCCAGCAGCGACAGCCCGGAATAACCCGCGCCGAAGTCGTCGATGGCGGTCTTGAAGCCGAACTCCCGATATTCACGGAGAATGTTCGTCAAATGGCGGTTGCTGTCTGCGTGCTCGCTTTCGACCGTTTCGAAGATCAGGCGGTCAAGGGGGAACTGATAAGTGCGCGCGGCCTCCAGTGTGCTGCGGATGCAGAGCTCGGGGCGATAAACCGCATTCGGAAGAAAGTTGATCGAAAGGTGTTCGGTCATGTTCAGGCGTGCGGCTGTTGAAATCGCGCGGGTTCGGCACAATTGATCGAACCTGTAACGATTGTTGTCGTCGATACGGCTCAAGATCGAATAAGCGCTTTCGCCGTTCACGCCGCGAACCAGCGCTTCGTGGGCGAAAACAGATCGGTTACGAATGTCGACGATGGGCTGATACGCAAACTCGAAGTCGAAATCCAGTGCGGGGCTGTCTTTGCAGCCTTTGCACCCGCCAGTCAATGAAGTTGGAAAGTCTGTCACATCGCACTCCAGGGTCGGCGATAGGTGTCTTGGCTGGCAGTGTAAACGACGGTTGGAATAACTGCGTGCTCGACGTTGCGTAGTACAGTTCTGACTATTACCCGGTTGAGGAATTCAGATGACACAAAAGTCAGAAGAGGACGACAAGGTTCGTCTGGACAAATGGCTCTGGGCGGCGCGTTTCTTCAAGACTCGCGCGCTGGCAAAAGCGGCGATCGAAAGCGGCAAGGTGCATTGCCGGGGCGAGCGGTGCAAGCCAGGCAAGGAGCCGCGCATCGGCGACGAATTTCAGATCCGCGCTGGATTCGACGAGCGCACGGTGGTCGTTCAGGCGCTGTCCATCGTGCGTCGGGGTGCGCCTGAAGCCCAATTGCTTTACAGCGAGACGCCTGAGAGCCTGGCTAAACGGGAGCAGGCGGCGCAAATGCGCAAGGCAGGAAGTCTGGGTGTGACGACAGACGGCAAGCCGACCAAGAAACAGCGACGTCAGCTGTTTCATTTTCGGTCGGGCGACGATTAAAGTTTGACGTGTAGGAGCGTTCTCGATGGCGAAATGTCTGACATCGTTTATCGACAGTCTGACTGCTTTCGTCAGCAAGCTCGCTCTCACCGAGCGTTGGGTGAATCCGCCCCCTCAGAGACGTGCCCCTGGCTTCATGATGCTCAGGCAGTTGAGCAACGGCACTTTGGCGAAGAAATTGAAAATGGGTGCCGTGACCCGCAGCAGAAAGCGCGTGACCACCGCCACGAACGGCGTGTAGCAGCTCCAGGCTAACGCCAGCAGGGCGATCATTACGCCGCCAATGTAATCGTCTTGACCCCAGTGCGCGCCCGCCACGAGCCGCGGCATCATGAACAGGAATGCCAACGCCCAAATGATCACCCGCTGACCGACTGTGCGGCTGAACACAGTCATGAACATCGCCCAGATCAACAGCACCGACGCATGGTCGCCGGGGAAGCTCTGGCTCGAACGATCCTTCAGTTGCCATTTGTCTTCGAGCGTAGGAAAGATTTCGCTGAGTTTGATTGCATCCGGGATGACCATCGACGCGCTGTCGTGTTGCAGCGAAGAGTGATCGATGATTTTCGAGAACACCGTGCGGATGATCAGCAGCAGAATCAGGGTCAACACGAAGCCGATCAGCGCGGCGCGGGTCTGTACCGCTTTGAAGACCCAGTCGCCTTTGATCAACAGCATCAGCAGGATCAGCCCGACGACGATATCGAAGGGGCGCATACTGGCAATCGTCCAGATCCAAAGCCACACTTTGTTCTGCGCGAGCGGCCGGTTCAGCAGATGGAACAGCCACTCGTCGAACTGGGTGAAAGCCGCATGGGCCGTGGGCCAGATCCACACCAGCAACAGCGCCAGCGCGATCAGATTACACAACACGAATTTTTTGGCGTTCCACTTGGGTTGGAACAATGCGGGATAGTCCATAAGATGCCCCCATCGGCATGGCAGTGCACCCGTCGGTGCTAAACGGCGTTTTATAAGCGCTTGTCATCACTTTGTCATTACTCAGATACCTTTCTTCATATGCATAATTTCCCGGATATCGATTACACCCAGCGTTTCATCTTCGACGAGAGCGACGTTCGCGGTGAGCTTGTGGCATTGGAGCGCAGCTACGCGGAGGTACTTGCCAAGCACCCCTACCCGGAACCGGTAGCGCAGCTGCTCGGCGAAATGCTGGCCGCCGCCGCTTTGTTGGTCGGCACGCTCAAGTTCGACGGCCTGTTGGTGTTGCAGGCGCGTTCGTTAGGCCCGGTATCGCTGCTTATGGTCGAATGCTCCAGCGAGCGCGAGATCCGGGGCATCGCCCGGTATGACGAATCGCTCATTACCCCATCAGCCACCTTGCAAGAACTGATGCCGGACGGCGACCTGACCATGACCATCGATCCTCGTCAGGGCAAGCGTTATCAAGGCATCGTAGGGTTGGACGGGGTCGACCTTTCGGCGTGTCTCTCCAGTTACTTCGTCATGTCCGAGCAGTTGCCTACACGCTTCTGGATCAAAGCCGACGGCAAACGCGCGCGTGGACTGCTGCTCCAGCAGCTTCCACCCGCGCGTCTGACTGACGCAGAAGAGCGCGAGGCCAGTTGGCAGCACGTCAATACATTGGTCGACACTCTTACCGCCGAAGAACTGTTGAGCCTGAACAACGAAACCGTGCTGCACCGTCTCTTCCATGAAGACCCCGTACGTATGTTCGACATTCAACCGCTGGTGTTCCGCTGCAGCTGCTCTCGCGAGCGCTCGGCCAATGCGCTGGTGAGCCTGGGCCTCGAAGATGCCCAGCAACTGGTGATCGAACATAACGGCACCGTCGAGATCGATTGCCAGTTTTGTAACCAGCGTTATCTCTTCGATGCCGCTGACGTTGCGCAGCTGTTTGCGGGGGGAGGGATCGACACTCCATCGAACACCCGTCATTGATGTAGTGCCGATGTAGTGTCAAGGCAGCGCTGAATGGTTTCCGCCCGGCCCGCTGGGCTCCACATTATGTAGTTCTGACAGTTGGCCCCTACCTTTTTTGGCCTTTTCTGGCATAATCCGGCCCACTTTTCAGCTGTAGTAGTTTGGGTTTTTCTACTACAAAACGTTTGGAGCACTCGGCCAGCGGGCCGACGGGGAATCTCATGACGCAAGCCAACAACGCCGTTTACACCGATCTCAGTGTCGACGATCTGGTTAAAGAAGCCCTCAAACGCGAAGAAGGCGTACTGTCCGATACCGGCGCACTCGTCGTCGAAACCGGCCACCGCACAGGTCGCTCGCCAGCGGACCGTTTCATCGTTGATGAACCGAGCACGTCGGCGGCTATCGCCTGGGGCCCGATCAACCGCAAATTCCCTGCTGACAAATTCGATGCCTTGTGGGCACGTGTCGAGTCGTTCAACAACGCTCAGGAACACTTCGTTTCGCACGTACACGTAGGCGCGGCGGCCGACCACTACCTGGCCGTCAAGATGACGACGCAAACCGCATGGCAGAACTTGTTCGGCCGTTGCCTCTTCATCAACCCAGACCAGTACAACCCTGCGGGGCGTCAGGAATGGCAAGTACTGAACGTTGCCAATTTCGTTTGCGAACCCGAGCGCGACGGTACGAATTCCGATGGCTGCGTGATCATCAACTTTGCGCAGAAGAAAGTCCTGATCGCAGGCATGCGTTACGCCGGCGAGATGAAAAAAGCCATGTTCTCGGTGCAGAACTTCTTGCTGCCCGCCGCTGACGTGCTGCCGATGCACTGCGCGGCCAACATCGGCGAAGAAGGCGACGTGACCCTGTTCTTCGGTCTTTCAGGCACCGGCAAGACCACCCTGTCTGCAGACGAGAGCCGTTACCTGATCGGCGACGACGAACACGGCTGGGGCGAAGGCGTGGTGTTCAACATCGAAGGCGGTTGCTATGCCAAGTGCATCGACCTGTCCGAGAAGAACGAGCCTGTCATCTGGAAAGCCATCAAGCATGGCGCCGTGCTGGAAAACGTCGTTCTCGACAAAAACGGCCATGCCGATTACGCCGACAGCAGCCTGACCCAAAACAGCCGCGCCGCGTACCCGCTGGAGCACGTTGAAAAACGCTCCGAGAAGAATCTGGGTGGCGAGCCGAACGCCGTGATCTTCCTGACCTGCGACCTGACGGGCGTGCTCCCGCCGGTGTCGATCCTTAGCGAAGAACAAGCGGCCTACCACTTCCTGTCGGGCTACACCGCACTGGTCGGTTCGACCGAAATGGGTTCGGGCGCTGGCATCAAGTCGACATTTTCCACCTGCTTCGGCGCACCGTTCTTCCCACGTCCGGCGGGTGAGTACGCTGAGCTGCTGATCAAGCGCATCCGTGGTTTTGGTTCGAAGGTCTATCTGGTCAACACTGGCTGGACGGGTGGCGGCTACGGCGTCGGCAAGCGCTTCAACATCCCGACCACCCGTGGCGTCATCGCTGCCATCCAGAGCGGCGCGCTGATCGGTGCAGAAACCGAGCACCTCGACACCGTCAATCTGGACGTGCCGAAATCGGTACCGGGCGTAGATACCGTCCTGCTCAACCCGCGCAATACCTGGGCTGACAAAGCGGCCTACGACGAAGCGGCCAAGGCACTGGCTGGCCTGTTCATCGAGAACTTCAAGAAATTCGAAGTGAGCGATGCGATCAAGGCTGCAGGTCCGAAGTTGTAAGGCAGGGCTCTGCTGCATAAAAACCGCCTCCCGGGGCGGTTTTTTTATGGGCGCAAGCTCAATACGGGCGACAGCCGAGTCCGCTGTGGGAGTGTGATGCGGCAGTCTGAGCTCGGTTTAACCCGACAGTTACCCCGCTTTTTCTGTCACTGGAAAATCCTGCGTGATGTCGAAGCTGCCCTTCGCCACGACGTTCTTGGCGTTGCACAATTTGGCGTCGAAACCGGGGTGGCGTTCGCCGTGTTGGGCGGCGAAGGCAGCGGCTTCTTTGGTGCATTCGTCGGTGGGTTGTTCGGGGGAAAGCGCAGCGTTGAACTCGAAGGTGCCGACCAGCCGGTAGCGGTCGAGCAGTTTGTTCGGTGACGTCAGCTTTTCAATGCTGCGGAAGTCGAGTTTGACATTGCTGTTGGCGCCGTTTTTGTCGGTGTCGAAGTATTGATAGTACGAGCCAGTGTCGTAGGAGGCGCTGTTTTCATCGTGGGCAACCTCTACGCGGCCGCCCTGAAACAGGATGGCTTGCTTCTGTTGGTCCGGATTATCGAATGAAAAGCCGAGTATTGGCCCGATGCTGACTTCGTTGCGATCGCCATCCGCTTCCTGATCCGCGCTGAGCGTAAGCCAGTTCGCGCCAGGCAGTTTGCCGGGCAGGAACCCTACGTTGACGGCATCGCCCTTCGCTTCGTAGTGCAGGTTCATGGCGCCGCTCACGTCGACGGTCATCGACTTCGACATGCCTCGGGCGTCGGCAGAGGCGCCGCTGGCTTTTTCAGGGTTTTTGTCGCCGCAACCTGCCAGGGAGGCAATGAGGGCAGTGAGCACAAGGGGTAGGTAGCGGGTATAGGTCATGAGGTTTTTCCTGAAGTGATCGGCTGAAAGCCTCTGCTTGACGGAAGTTATGACCACTGAAAAACGAGTTTTATCAGGGCTGTGCAAAAAATACGCTTGTGCGATGGCTTAAAGGCGTGCCCTCGGCAGTCATTAACAATAAGGGTCGAGGGCACGCCGTTTTACAGAATTCTGGATGACGCTAACCTTCCGTTAAATACGACGAGGTCATGTCAGAGTGTTTTGCTTTTTAACGTTCAATTGTTCTAGCTAAACGGTGATGGCTCTAAGTTTCCTGAAACTCGCTTCATTAAACAATCGGCTTGTGATAACTCGCCGACGGAGCAACGGGCGCTGCTAATGCTGCATTGGGAAGGAATGTCGAGCCTTTGACATCTGAGAACTTGACGCCCTTGTCGCCCCACGAAATCTTGCGCTCATTTTTGTCGCTTTCGGTCAAAACGGTATAGCTGTTTTTGCGCATAGTGGCGTACTTGGCATCGTCTTTAGCAATCACTTTCAAATACGCATCTATCGTCGCAACGGACAAGTTGAGTTTTTTGTCCAGCTGCGCGCCCCACCGTGTCAAACATTGTTCCGCGTAATGGCGAATGATAAGACCGGGCTCGACGAGCGCTTTCGGACCGTTGGCGCCGTCTAGGGCTGCGTTGCCCACCAATGTTGCATGACGACCGGCCATGGGAAAGATGTGCACATTGGTGCCCGGCGCAGTGCGTGGGGCTACGCAGGCAAAGCCTTTGGAGCGCTCATCTCTTGCATAAAAGCCAACGTATTGTTTGACATTGGGACCGAGGGTGACACGGTGAGCCTGAAAGTTCAGCGCTCCTGGAACAGGGTCAATCGCGAAGATATTGACGTTAATGTGCTTCAACTCGGGGTCCGCCTGCATGGCATTGGCCAGCATGTGGCAGCTGATGCCTCCTCGGCTCCAACCCACCAGGTTGACCTGCTTGGGAATCGGCCGACCCTTTTCATCCTTCTTTCGGAAAATCTGGATGATTTTTTCTTGAAGCTGCTGAGGGGTAACTTTGCGAGTGCCGTAATCATAGGTGCGCCAGAGCCAGCATCCGGTGCGGTCAAGATCCTCAATCGGCACGTTGGCCTTTTTCAGCCGGTCGTATTCCTGTTTGGTCAGCGATTTACGCTGCCAATCCGTTTTACCCTTGATCATGGCCAACGCGTGAGAAACGTTTTCCTCCCAGCCTTTGCCAAACAATGTTCCGCTCAGACCATAGCCGCCCGGTTCGGTGAACAAGTTGTCGGCTTGTAAGTTACCGCTGCCAGGCCCGTCGATAACAATCCAGTCGGCAAATTCCCGATCGGTCATATGCGAGGCTAATTTAGAAACGAGTTCCCCGTCCCAATAACTCTTATTGAAGGGGTCGAAGCTGTTAGAGCCGGTGCCGCAAAAGAATACAGTAAAAACGCTCATGATTAATTACCTTTTGGGTTGATAGGTCCCCAAAAGGTAGGTTGCAAAAGTTCATTTGGCAAAAGCGTATCTGTATCCTGATATTAGCCTGTTTTGATGAGTCCAGATGTGTCGATAGATCATCATGGGTAATACGTGGCGGCGGCCTCACAGAATCGTTCTTGGGCCAGTTTGATTTTTTCGTCTTTGTCTTTAGCCGCGCGTTTGGTCCAGTCGCTGCACATGTCTTTGAAATAAGGCGCCGCTGCACGACGGCATTCACGATGTTCGACGGTATCCACTTTGAAGTTCATGCACACGCTGCTGTTTTCAACGTGGTTGTTGTAAATGCGATAGCGTGCTTCGTAGCGATTACGGCCGTCCACCTCTCGAATGAGCACGCCTGCGACTTCATAGCGACGACCGGTTTCAGTTTGCGGCTTCGTAGCGGTCGCTTTGTATTGCGCCAAGTAGCGGTCGGAGACCATACCTTGAGGATGGGGTGCGTTGTAGTCGGTCGGTTGAACCTCGCCGAACCGGCAATTGATGACGTCACGGTCTATCACATTGCCATCCTTGATGCAGTTATCCAGAGGTTTCAACGCCGCAGGCTGTGCGGTGTCGAGTCTGGGGGCCACATAGACCACTTGTTCGGTCGTACGAATGTCGGGGGCTTGAGCCTCTGGGGCAGCGCCTTCGATGACTTCCGTTTCAGGCAATGGCGTAACAGCGATCGGAGTCGGCTTCTGTGTATGAAACATCTGAATGATTAGATAGAAAATCGCCACTACCAGCGCCAGACAAATCAAGACACTGCTGAGCGGCCAATTACTTTTGGCCGGTGGGAGCTTTCGTTTGGCGGGGTGCGAACCCAGTACGACATCGAACTGATCCGGTGTCAGACGTTGCATCACAATCTGCCCTTCATCCTCGGGCGGTTGAGTGGATTGCATGGCCTCTCCTTGGCAATCTGTGCGCTGCACGGGACTCCGTGGCCTAGGCAGCGAATGAAATACGCATGTGTATAGAAATTGCGGCGAGATTAAACGGCGCCATGTTGTTTTGCCAGCATTGCGTAGCGATCGCGTCGCTCATGTCTGTCCGGGATGTATGCTGCTCAGCATTTCTGTAACGGTTCAGGTGTACGTCGCCCGAACCTGCCACGCTAAGGTTCATGCCTTTGCGAGGTTCATGGAGGTGCGGCACATGCGTCAAACGCTTGAGCAGGTTTTCGGTTATCGGCAGTTCCGGCCCGGACAGGAAGTTGCAATCAGCGCAATATTGGCAGGGCGTTCCGCGGCGGCGATCTTTCCCACCGGTTCTGGTAAATCGCTCTGCTATCAGTTGCCCGCATTATTGTTGCCTCACCTGACGCTGGTGGTGTCGCCCTTGCTGGCGCTGATTCAGGATCAACTGTCGTTTCTGCAGCGTCACGGTATTGCCGCTGCGAGTATCGATTCGGCGCAAAGTCGCGACGAAGTCACGGACGTCATGAATCGGGCGCGATCCGGGGCGCTGAAGATCCTGATGATCTCGGTTGAGCGCCTGAAGAACGAGCGCTTCAGGCACTTCATCGCACACGTGCCGATCTCGTTATTGGTCATCGATGAGGCGCACTGCATCTCTGAATGGGGGCACAACTTCCGCCCGGATTACCTCAAGCTCCCGGACTATCAGCGCGAGTTCAACATTCCTCCAGCCCTGCTACTGACGGCGACTGCCACACCCCACGTCATCGAAGACATGCAACGCAAATTCGCCATCGCCCCTGATGATGTGGTGACCACCGGCTTTTACCGCCCGAACCTTACCCTGACGGTCGAGCCCACACTTGGCCGTGAGAAGCGTCGCCGTTTGGTGCAGTGGCTGGGCGAACGGGCAGGGCAGCCGAGCATCGTGTACGTCACGCAGCAGAAGACTGCCGAATTTGTGGCTGAGCATTTGGCGGAGAGCGGCATTCCCGCGCAGGCCTATCACGCGGGACTGCCTCACGATCAGCGCGAAGGGATTCAGCGTCAGTTCATGGAGGGACGTCTGAACTGCATCGTCGCCACCATTGCCTTCGGCATGGGCATCGACAAAAGCGACATTCGCAACGTTGTGCACTTCGACCTGCCCAAATCCGTGGAGAACTACAGCCAGGAGATAGGCCGGGCGGGGCGTGACGGCGCGGTGTCCGAGTGCCTGGTGCTGGCCAATCGCGACAGCCTCAATGTGCTGGAGAACTTCGTGTATGGCGACACGCCCGAGCGCGAGGGGATTCTCCAGGTGCTGGAGGATTTGCAGAGTGCGCGTCGTGAAGGGCAGTGGGAGTTCTTGCTGCTGCATCTTTCGGACATGAGCAACATTCGGCAATTGCCGCTGAAGACGCTGCTGGTGCAACTTGAGCTCCGAGGAATCATTGCGCCTCGGTATTCGTATTTTGCCGAGTATCGCTTCAGGTACCTGATCGAACCGCAAGTGCTGGTTCAGCAGTTCGAGGGTGAGCGGCAGCAGTTCGTGCAGGCGTTGGTCGCGACGTCCCGCCGCGCACGCACGTGGGCGACCGTCGACTTCGACGCCCTGCATCAGCAGTACCGGGCCGAGCGCGGGCGAGTGGTAACGGCGCTGGATTTCTTTCAGGAGAAGGGCTGGATCGCCCTTGAAACCCGGCAGATGACGGACGTGTACAGCCTGCTAGTGACGGATTTCGATGCCCAGGCGCTGAGTGAGGAACTGCATGCCTATTTCGTGCATCACGAGGCAAACGAAGTGGCGCGCATTCACGGGATGCTGGATCTGTTTGCAAGCGAGCGGTGCCTGAGTCATCGGTTGGCGCAGTATTTTGGTGATGAGCAAGCGCCCGAGCGCTGTGGGCATTGTTCAGTGTGCGCTGGGCGCGTTGCAGTGCTGCCTGAGGCACCAGCGCTGGCGCCGCTCGATCAGCAGGATTTGTCAGACATGTGCAGCGAATTTGTCAGCACGCATCGGCAGAAAGTGGGGCACGAGCCCAGCGTCGAATGCCTGACCCGATTCTTGTGCGGCATCAGCGTGCCGGTGTTTACCAGGCTCAAGGCCAGAGGCATACCCGGATTTGGGATGCTGGAGAATTATCCCTATGCCAAGGTTAGAAGCTGGATTCGGGGCCAGCTCCAGTAGGGACGGCAGATGCGCGACCTATGGGAAAGAATCAATTCGCTCCTATAGGTTTCGTCGACCTCTTGAATCGTCGTAGTGTCCGGTCTGGATACGCCCAACCGAGGACAAAGCATGAGTGAAACCCCGCAACGTGCCGACTACCGCCACTTTCAGCCCATCACTACCCGTTGGCATGACAACGACATCTATGGCCATGTGAATAACGTCACGTACTACAGCTTCTTCGACAGCACGGTGAACAGTTACCTGATCGAGCAGGGTGGGCTTGATATTCACGACGGGGAGGTGGTGGGCTTCGTGGTGAGTTCGTCCTGCGATTATTTCGCGTCAATTGCGTACCCCGATCTGATTGAAGTCGGATTGCGGGTCGGAAAGTTGGGCAACAGCTCGGTGCAGTACGAGTTGGCGGTTTTCAAGGCAGGGGAGGAGGAGGCGTGCGCAGCAGGGCGCTTTGTGCACGTGTTTGTGGATCGGGCTTCAAATCAGCCAGTGCCGATTCCAGCTTCGTTGCGCGCGGCCTTGGAGCTTTTGGTGCTCTGAAATGCACACCGGCCGCGTTATCGGCGGCCGGTGTGTTTGATGTCCAGGCGCCAGGCTTAGCGATGGCGCCAGCCGCGATGACGGCCATGGTCGTAATGGCGTTTGCCGTGGCCGTGGTGATAGTCACGACGGTCGCCACGATAGCCACGGCGGTTGTCGTCACGACGACTTTCTTCGCCCATGTAGTTACCCAGTGCGCCACCGGCGCCGCCGCCGGCCGCTGCGCCGATCAGGCTGCCGGTGCTGCCGCCGACGCTGCGGCCAATCACGTTGCCGCCTGCAGCGCCCAGACCACCGCCAATGGCGGCTTCTGTACGGTTGCGACGATTGGCGCCCACTGCGCCACCGGCTGCGCCGCCCAGGCCTGCGCCGATGGCTGAACCGGTGCTGCCGCCGATTTGCTGGCCGACAACTGAACCCAGTACCCCACCCAATGCGCCGCCCACACCAGCGTTCAGGTTATCGCCCGCAGAGGCGAAACCGGTGGCCAGGGAGAGAGACAACAACAGAATCGAGGAATACTTCATGTAGGGATGCTCGTAGGAATGACGACGCGATCCTGCAATCATGAAGAAAATGTCACAATGTAAATCCGACGAATAACACGACCTGTATACAAAAGCCTAAGTTATTGTTTTGGATCGGGAACTTAGTCCCGTTTGATGAGTCCTACATTACTTCACACAGGCCCAAATCATGCGATTTGGGCCTTTTTTGTGGCCGACGCGTCTAGGGTCGCATTCTTAATTGAGCTTGCCCGCGAAGAGGGCGGGTCATGACAGACGACCTGTCTGACGTGCCGCCTTCGCGGACAAGCGCTCCTACATAGGGTCATCGGCCGGCAACAATCGTCCGTGCCTCAGACGGTGTCGGATGGGCTCAAATGATCCGCGCCACCTCGACATGCCGCTCCAGCTTGATTGCCACAAACTTGGAGGTCGGGGTGTGACTACCGTCGCCGATGCTGTCCAGCGGCACCAGCGGGTTGACCTCGGGGTAGTACGCGGCGGCCTGACCAGCGGGAATATCGAACGGCAGGAGTGTAAAACCCTTCACACGGCGTTCAATGTCATCGCCCCAGATCGACACAATGTCGGCTTTCTGACCAGGCACGAAGCCCAGGCGCACAATATCGGCCTCGTTCAGGAACATCACGTCGCGCTGACCTTTCACGCCGCGATAACGGTCGTCCAGGCCGTAGATCGTGGTGTTGTACTGATCGTGAGAACGCATCGATTGCATGATCAGGTCCGGGACGATGCCGGTCCCGCGAATGCTTTCGTGCAGCAAGTCAGACGGCAGCTCATTCGCCTTGAAGTTGGCACGTGCGCTTGGCGTGTTCCAGCGACGTTTGCCTGCCGTGTTGCCCAGATAGAAGCCGCCCGGGTGCTTGATCTTCTCGTTGAAGTCCTTGAACGCAGGAAAGATGTCGGCAATCAGGTCGCGAATGCGGCTGTAATCCTCCACCAACCACAGCCAGTCCACAGGCCGTTTGCCCACGGTGGCGTTGGCGATGCCAGCCAGAATCGCAGGTTCGGAGCGCATCTGGCTCGACAGGGGTTTCAGCTGGCCATTGGAGGCGTGGACCATGCTGAACGAGTCTTCGACGGTCACGGCCTGCGGGCCTTCAGCCTGCATATCGATGTCGGTACGGCCCAGGCATGGCAGGATCAGCGCCTCCTTGCCGTGGGTCAGGTGGCTGCGGTTGAGCTTGGTGCTGATCTGGACCGTCAAGTCGGAGTTGCGCAAGGCTTCGAAGGTGCGGTTGCTGTCAGGCGTCGCCTGCGCAAAGTTGCCGCCCAGACCGATGAAGACCTTCGAACGACCTTCGAGCATCGCGTGAATCGCCTCGATGACGTTATGGCCGTTTTCGCGCGGGACTTTGAACTGGAAGCGTTTTTCGATGGCGTCGAGGAAGAACGCCGGTGGGCGCTCGTTGATGCCCATGGTGCGGTCGCCCTGCACGTTCGAGTGACCACGCACCGGGCACAGGCCAGCGCCCGGCTTGCCGATGTTGCCGCGCAGCAGCATCAGGTTGGCGACTTCTTGAATGGTCGGCACAGAGTGGCGGTGCTGGGTGATGCCCATCGCCCAGCACATGATTACGTTGTTGGCGCGGGCGTACATCCGCGCCGCGAGCTCGATGTCTTCCAGCGTCAGGCCTGATTGCTCGACGATGAATGCCCACGAGGTCGCGTCAACCGTCGCGAGGTAGTCCTGAACGCCACTGGTGTGTTCGTTGAGGAACGCGTGGTCGAACACCGCAGCTTCGTTCTTGGCCTGCGCCTCACGTTCCCATTGCAGCAAAAACTTCGCCATGCCGCGCAGCAGCGCCATGTCCCCGCCCAATGCCGGGCGGAAAAACGCGGTGTTGGTCGGCTCTGATCCGTTGGTGAGCATTTCCAGCGCATGTTGTGGGTGCTGGAAGCGCTCAAGGCCACGTTCTTTCAGGGGGTTGACGCTCACCACTTGTGCGCCGCGTTGTACCGCTTCACGCAGCGGCTCCAGCATGCGCGGGTGGTTGGTGCCCGGGTTCTGGCCCAGCACGAAGATCGCATCGGCGTGTTCGAAATCGTCGAACGTCACCGTGCCTTTGCCAACGCCCACGCTTTGCGACAGCGCAACGCCACTGGCTTCGTGGCACATGTTCGAGCAATCGGGGAAGTTGTTGGTGCCATACGCCCGCACGAACAGCTGATAAAGGAACGCCGCTTCGTTGCTGGCCCGGCCCGAGGTGTAGAACTCTGCCATGTCCGGGCTTGGCAGGTTGTTCAGGTGCTTGGCGATCAGGGCGAACGCGTCGTCCCAGGCGATCGGCTTATAGCGATCGGTCTGCGCGTCGTAGACCATGGGTTCGGTCAGGCGGCCTTGATATTCGAGCCAGTAATCGCTCTGCTCCAGCAGAGCGCTGACGCTGTAACGGGCGAAGAAAGACGGATCGACGCGGCGTTTGGTGGCTTCCCAGTTGACCGCCTTGGCGCCGTTTTCGCAGAACTTGACCATGCCGCTTTCCGGGGAGTCGCCCCATGCGCAGCCCGGGCAGTCGAAACCGCCATTCTGGTTGGTCTTGAGCAGCGTGCGAATGTTCTTCAGCGCGTTGTCGCTTGTCAGCCAGAAATGGGCAACGCTCATGAGCGCGCCCCAGCCCCCGGCCGGGCCTTTATAGGGCTTGTAGCGGGGGACGGGGGTCTTGTCGGCTTGTTTGTGCATGCTCATGCGTTACTTCTCCAAGGCCGGGCTATAGACCCGCGGCGCGCTGTGTTTAGGCAGATGAATGAGGTTAAGGTTGTGCCGCCGCGCCCATTGCAGCGCCAGGCCGGTAGGCGAGGACAGGCTGACAAGGGTGTGTATGCCGGCACGCAGTACTTTCTGAATCAGTTCGAGGCTGCAACGGCTGGTGACAATGGCAAGACCGCCTGCGATCGGAATGTCTTGACGGATCAGCGCGCCGATCAGTTTGTCGAGGGCGTTATGGCGACCAATGTCTTCACGCCCGAGCAACAATTCACCTCTGTCGTTCATGAACATCGCGGCATGAACCGCCCCGCAGTACTGGCCCAACGGCTGGAATTCATCCAGACGTTCGCGCAAACCATGCAGCCATTCAGCAGGTGGCAGCGGTGCGCCAGTCAGCACGTTCAATTCCGGCAGTGCCTGTTCCACAGCTTCAACGCCGCACAGCCCGCACCCCGTGGTGCCGGCCATTTGTCGACGTTGAGTCTTGAGGTTCCAGAACGCGCGGCTGGCAATTTCAACTTCAGCAGTTTGCGCAGAACCGCAGCCGCCGAGTTTGATGTCGTAGATTTCGTCGGGGGATTCGATGATGCCGCTGCCCAGGCTGAACCCGACAATGAAGTCTTCCAGATCGGAAGGTGTCACGAGCATGACGGCCTGACTGATGCCGTTATAGGCAATGGCCAAAGCCACCTCTTCAGCGAGCACGGTAGGCTCGGAGGTGTCGTGCTCCAGATTCGAGTAGGTGTAGGGCTGACTTGCGGCAGGCGCGGGCAGTTGTTTTGCGGGCGCCGTGCTTTCCTTGTGCTTGGCATGCATTGGAACGTACCGGCAGAGTTTCCAGACCCCTAGCCTAGGCCTCTCGTCGGATGGCGTCTAATTGCTAGCACCGATGCCCTGATAGATGACGTCGATCAAGATGCGTCGATCATAGTGTGGTAGACGCCGAAACACGCCTCTGCCAGCGCTGATCGGGGCGCAGCACGGCGCATGATGAGCCCAAGGCGGGCAATGGTTTGCGCCTGCTCGATAGGCTGTAGGCGCAGATGTTCGGTCAACCGTTCGAGGCCGCCGTCCAGCGGCATGATTGCGCAGCAGAAACCGCCTTGGACCGCCTGCAGTAACTGATGGACGGCATCGGTCTGGATCAGCGGTTGGGGTTCGAGGCCCCGCGTGTGAAAGTTGTGGTCGATGGATTGGCGGAAATGCATGCCGCCGGTGAGCATGCCCAACGGCAGCTCGATCAGGCTCTCCCAGCTCAGCGGTTCGCCGCCGAAGCTGAAGTGGCGCTGGTCGTACATCAAGCCCATGCGTGTTTCGGCCAACTCCAGCGAGTCGAAGCGTTCCGAATCCAGCCGCTCTAGGTACGAAACACCCAAGTCGAGGCGGTTGCTGGCCAGTTGGTCGAGGATCTGCTCGGAACTCAGGGACGACAACTCGAAGCGCATGCTCGGGTGTAGGCTGTGCAAGCGTTGCAGCAGCGGCAGTGGATCGAAGTTGGAGAGGGGCACAACGCCCAGACGCAGGGTGCCGACCAGATGCCCGCGACACGCCGCGGCTTCGGCCTGCAGCCCGTCGTAAGCCGCCAGGACCGTCCGCGCCCAAGCCAATATGCGCTCGCCAGGCGCTGTGAACCCTTCGAAACGCTGTCCCCGATTGACCAGCGGCAGGTCCAGTTCTTCCTCCAGATTGCGCAGGCGCATCGAAAGGGTGGGCTGGGTGATATGACAACGCGCCGCCGCCTGCCCGAAATGACGCGTTTCGTCGAGGGCTATCAGGAATTTCAGCTGTTTGATGTCCATCTTCACTCCGCATGGCACAGGGTCGGCTCCGCGATTCTAGCGCGGCAGGGTGTCGCATAGGGTGAGGATTGGCGATGTCGCAATCGCGTCGATGCCTGGGTATTTTTGTGGGAGTGAGCTTGCTCACGAAGACAATGTTTCAGCCGCAGGAAGTTCAGCGGATGTTCGGGCGTCTTCTTGAGCAAACTCACTGCCACAGGTTCGTGGCCGATGTGAGATGTTCAGAGGCCTTGAATCAGTGCTCGATAATCGGCGACCGCATCGAATTCTTCAGTGTCTTTCGGGCCCTTGCGGCTGTCGGGTTCGCGCACCGCCAACAGGTGCTTCACGCCGTAACGCCCGGCGCTGCGCAGGATCGGCAAGGTGTCGTCGATGAACAGGCTGCGGGCGGGGTCGAACGCGATATCGGCATGCAGCGCGTCCCAGAACTGGGGATTTTCCTTGGGAAAGCCGTAATCGTGAGAGCTGATCAGTCGCTCGAAATAAGGCGCCAGTTCCAGGCGCTCCATCTTCAGCGACAGCGAATCGCGGTGGGCGTTGGTAATCATGATCACGCGTTTGCCCGCGCGTCGGATTGCCTGCAGAAACAGCTCGGCATCGGGGCGTAACGCGATCAAATGAGCGATTTCGACCTTCAGGTCTTTCACGGAAAGCTTCAGCTCGCCGCTCCAGAAGTCGGTGCAATACCAATTCAAGGTCCCGGCATTCTTCTCGAACAGCGGCATCAGTTCCATTTTCGCCATCGCCAGGCTTACGCCGTGAAGCTCGGCGTAGCGTTTGGGCAGGTGTTCGAGCCAGAAATGATTGTCGAAGTGCAGGTCGAGCAATGTTCCGTCCATGTCCAGTAGGACGGTGTCGATATCGCGCCAGGGCAATGAAGGCATAGGGTCTCTCGGCGTTGAAGAAGTCGCTGTGGTTTTACGACACAGACATTCAGAAAAGCCACGGTATAGTAACCCGTCTACGCCAAGGAGCTTGTCATGCGCCAGAAACCCACCGTACTCGCCCGTGAAATTGTCGCGAGCAGCCGTCTGTTCCGAGTCGAAGAAGTGCAGTTGCGCTTTTCCAATGGCGTCGAACGCGTCTATGAGCGTCTGGTCGGGCGCGGCAATGGCTACGGCGCAGTCATGATCGTGGCGATGCTCGACGCGGACCATGCGGTGCTGGTGGAAGAGTATTGCGGTGGCACCGATGACTACGAACTGTCATTGCCCAAAGGCCTGGTCGAGCCGGGTGAAGACGTATTGGCCGCCGCCAACCGGGAACTCAAGGAAGAGGCTGGTTTCGGGGCGCGCAATCTGGAACACCTGACCGAGCTATCGCTCTCGCCGGGCTACATGAGCCAGAAGATTCAAGTCGTGCTCGCCACCGATCTGTATGAAGAGCGCCTTGAGGGCGACGAGCCTGAGCCGATGCGCGTGGACAAGATCAACCTGCGCGAACTCGCCAGCCTGGCGCAGCACCCGCAGTTCTCTGAAGGCCGCGCCTTGGCGGCGCTGTATCTGGCCCGCGATCTATTGACCCAGCGCGGGGTTTTTCTGCCATGACCGACGTGTTCGCCGATTTGCCCCATCCATTGCTGGCGCCGGTGATCGACCTCTGCCGTCGCGCCGGCGAGGTCATCCTGCCGTTTTGGCGCTCGGGCGTCGAAGTGACGGCCAAGTCCGACAATTCCCCGGTGACCGCTGCTGATTTGGCGGCTCATGAGCTGTTGGTCGAAGGCTTGAAAGCGCTGGACCCGAGCATTCACATCTTGTCTGAAGAAGACGCCAACATCCCCCTGAACGAACGCAGCCAGTGGCAGCGCTGGTGGCTGGTCGATCCGCTGGACGGCACCAAGGAGTTCATTTCCGGCAGCGAAGAGTTCACGGTCAATGTCGCGCTTGTCGAAAACGGGCGAGTGGTGTTCGGCGTGGTGTCGATGCCGACCAACGACCGCTGTTACTTCGGCGGCGCAGGACTGGGGGCCTGGCGCAGCGATGCTGTTGATCATGTCGAACCGATCACCGTGCGTGAACAGCCCGGTGTGGGGGAGGCGTTTACGGTGGTCGCCAGCCGTCGCCATTCCAGCCCGGAGCAGGAGGCGCTGTTGGCAGGGCTGTCGGCGGTGGTGGGTGAATTGAAGCTGACCAACATCGGCAGCTCGTTGAAATTCTGTCTGCTGGCCGAAGGCTCCGCCGATTGCTATCCGCGACTGGCGCCGACTTCGCAATGGGACACCGCCGCTGCGCAGGGTGTGCTTGAAGGCGCGGGTGGGGTTGTGCTGAACCTGGCGGGCGAGACGTTCGACTATCCCGCGCGCGAATCGCTGCTCAATGGCTATTTTCTGGCGTTGCCGGAAAAAGCTGCCTGGCGTGAAGCGTTGATCAGACTTGCCAGTGCGTGACGTTATCAGAGCGATCAGGGATTGCATTTTCGTCGGACGGTTTCTGTATAGCCGACATCGGGGCGTCCTGGTTCAACGTTCCATTCTGCCTTGCCGGAAAGCTCTGCCAAGTGGCAAATGATTTGATCCCGCATGCCGCGCGTGTTGTTGCCGTCCTTCCAGTATCTGTCACCTGAGTGGTCTCTGATGACGGCATCGATGACCAGTCCGGTAGACGATTTTGCGCCTTTGAGGCTCCGCGTGCAGCGAGTGGGAACCAGGCTCAACGACCACAACTTGGGGCCGTCGTCGAAACGCCAGACGGCGGACTCGAAGTAAGTCGCGCACGCGGGAACAGTAAAGTCCGCCTTTGGCTGTTTCACCTTATCGAGAGTCGCCGCCAAGGCGTTATCGCTCTCATGGGTGCTAACGACCAGTAATGTTGCGAGCAACAAAAATGTCGAGCTGACTTTCACGTTCCTCACTCCTTCCTTGGTACAGGGTTAATTCACGCTGTTGACTCAAGGGTAGTGATAGACGCTTTGCGCATTAGATTTTGTCGCGATAGCCGTTATTGCAATTGACCCAGCGGATAAAGGTGTTCTTTGTTGTTCCGATCATTCCTCGACCCCGCGTAAAATGCCGCCTACGACGCTCTGCGTCCGCTGATGCCGTGCTTATTTATGCACCACATACTGGCCAACAAACTCCACCGCTGAGTCGTCCGACCCTTCGGCCACGATTCGCGTATTCAGCGTCAACCGCGCACGCCCGCGCCGCTGATACAGCTTCAAGAACCTGTCCCACGTCGCGTCGTCCGGCGCGTCGCAAATCGCCACACCGTCACGTTTCACCGGCAGCGGATAGCTGATCTGGCCGTCCTGGATCACGATATGGCCGTCGTCGATCCCGGCTTCTTTCAACCGCAGGTACAACCAGCCCCAACCTGCCAATACGGCGCCGCAGTACAGACTGCCGCCGAACAGCGTGCTCTTGTGGTTGATGTTTGGCGCCAACGGCAGATGCAGGCGCAATTGGTGATGCTCCCAGGCGATCACTGTCACGCCCATGTCGCGGGTCAAGGGGATGTCGCGGTGCAGCACGGTCTGCAGATGCCGGGTCGCGATGTCATTCGTTGTCATCGGAACCGCCACCGCTGAAGATCAGGCCGTGTTTGCGCAATTTGTCGTGCAGGGTTTTGCGGGGGATGCCCAAGGCTTCGGCCAGGCTGCGAACGGAGTTATGAGGGCGGGTCAGTTCGGCGGCAATCAGGGCACGTTCGAAGGCTTCGACCTGATCGCTCAAGCCACTGCTGGAAGCTGGCATATGCTGCGACATGCCTTCCAGCTCCAGTTCCAGACCCAGCGCAAAACGTTCGGCGGCGTTTTGCAGCTCGCGCACGTTCCCGGGCCAACTGTGGCGCAACAGCATGGCTCGCTGCCCCGGTTGCAATTCGTGGCGAGGCAGACCGTGGCGCAGGCTGGCGGCGTCGGCGAAATGCTGGAACAACACCAGCGCATCCTCGCCACGCTCGCGCAAAGGAGGAATGCGCAGCGGTGCGACGTTCAGGCGGTAATACAAGTCAGCACGAAAACGTCCCTGATCGGCGGCGTGGCGTAAATCTTCCTTGGTCGCGGCGACGATGCGAATGTCCAAGGGTATCTGCTGATTGCCCCCCAGCCGTTCCACAACGCGCTCTTGCAACAGCCGCAGCAGCTTGACCTGCACGTCCAGGCTCATGCTTTCGATTTCATCGAGAAACAGCGTGCCGCCGTTGGCGAATTCGAACTTGCCGATACGCCGTTTCTGCGCCCCGGTGAACGCGCCAGGCTCGTGTCCGAACAGCTCGCTTTCTACCACCGATTCTGCCAGCGCCCCGGCATTGATCGCGACGAAGGGGCCGTTGCGACGGTTGGACAGATCGTGCAGTGCTCGGGCCACGACCTCTTTCCCTCCGCCGGTTTCGCCGAGGATCAACACATCGGCCTTGGTCGCTGCCAATGCCCCGATCTGGTCGCGCAGCCGTTGCATCTGTGGCGAGAGCCCCACCAGCCGCGCGCTCAGTTGCTGGCGATCACTCAGCTCAAGACGCAGGCTTCGGTTATCCAGCACCAGTCGGCGCAATGATAGGGCACGGCGTACGCTGTCGAGCAGGGCGTCGCTGGCGAAGGGTTTTTCCAGAAAATCATAGGCCCCGGCACGCATCGCCTGCACCGCGAGCGGCACGTCGCCGTGCCCGGTGATCAGCAACACCGGCAGTTCAGGGTCTTGCGCGTGGAGCTGATTCAGCAGCTCAAGGCCGTCGATGCCCGGCATACGGATATCGCTGACGATCACGCCCGGCCAGTCACGCCCAAGACGGGCTTGCAGGCCGGTGGCGTCACTCAGCGGCAGGATTTTCAGACCGGCCAGATCCAGCGTCTGGCTCAAGGCCTGGCGCAGGTGTGGGTCGTCGTCGATCAGCACAACTTGAATACGGCTGTCGATGGCGGTGTCCGTGGTCATGCAGATAGATCCTCCGGCGGTTGAAGACTGACCCCTGAAGCCCCGGTGCGCATGCGCAACGTCAGCAGCGCGCCGCCTTCGGGGTGATTGGCGAACAGCAGCTCGCCGCCCAGCGCGCGCATCAGCGTATCGCAGATCGCCAGGCCCAGCCCCAGGCCTTGGGTGCGGGTTTTGGTGGTGAAGAATGGCTCGCGCGCATGCTCCAGCGCCTCGCGGGAAAAGCCCGGGCCGTTGTCGCGAATGTACAGGTTGACGCCCTCGGCGTTGTACTCGGCACTTATCCACAATTTACGCGGCGGGCCTTTCTCGGTCAGGGCGTCCAGTGCGTTGGCAAGCAAATTACCCAGCACCTGACGCAGCCGCGTTTCGCCTGCCTGCACCCACAGCGTTGCATCCGGCAGGTCGCGAATCAGCTCGACTTCCATCGCCCGCCGGCGCTTGGCGAGCAACGCCAAGGCATCGTCAAGGGCCGGTTGCAGGGCCACGCTTTCCGGCGCGTGACGGTCACGTCGAGCGAAGGCGCGCAGGTGAGCGATGATCGAGGCCATCCGCCCCGTGAGTTCACTGATCAGCTTGAGGTTGCTTCGCGCATCGTCGGTGCGTTGATGATCGAGCAGGATCTCGGCGTTCTCCGCGTAGCTGCGAATCGCCGCCAGGGGCTGATTGAGTTCGTGGCTGATGCTGGCGGACATGGTGCCCAACGCCGACAGCTTGCCCGCTTGCACCAACTCGTCTTGGGCGCGAAAGAGTTCCTGTTGCGCATGTTCACGCTCCAACACTTCCTGGCGCAGGCGCTGGTTCAGCCCTTCCAGATCGCTGGTCCGCTCGATGACTCGCACCTCCAGTTCGCGGCGTGCTTTGCCTTCGAAATGGATGCGGTCCAGGTAATGACGCCGCCGCTGCATCATGATGCCGAGCAGCAACATCAGCACCAGCAGGGTCGCGCCGCCGATGGCCACCACCGTGCGCACCGGGCGCGAGACCAGCACTTTCGGCGCGAGGATGTTCACGCTCCAGCCGGTTTCGTCGATCTGCTGGGTCTGGGTCAGCCAGCCGTTTTCGTCCAGTTGAAGTGGGCGCGGGTCGCGGGTCGGGTACGGTTGAATCGCGACGATGGCCTGTTTCTCTTCCTCGCTGAGCGGGCGTGTGGCACGGAATCGCCACGCGGGATTGGACGTAAGGATCACCACGCCATTGTGGTCGGTGACCAGCAATTGCTCGGGCGTCTTGCCCCAGAGGGTTTCGGTCAAGTCCAGATCGACCTTGACCACCAGCACCCCGATGACGGTGTTGCCATCACGAACGGCGGCAGCGAAGAAATAGCCGCGCTTGGCGGACGTGGTCCCCAAGCCGAAGAAGCGCCCGAGCTTTCCGGCCATGGCGTTGCTGAAATAAGGGCGAAAGGCGAAGTTGCGCCCGACGAAACTGTCACGTTTATCCCAGTTCGACGCGGCGAGGGTGTCGCCGTTGGGCGCCATCAGGTAAATGACTTCGGCGCCGGTCTGCTGGGCTGTGTTCATCAGCAGCAGGTTGGCCTGCTGTCGGGTTTGCAGGTCTTGAGGGTTGGCAAGCATGGCGCGCAGGCCCGGCAGGTCACCGAGAATCTGCGGCAGCATTTCATAACGGTGAAGCGTGCCAAGCAAGTTGGCGACGTAAAGGTCCAGCGTCTGGCGATTCTGGCTCAGCAGTTCGTTGAGGTAATAGCGCTCGGCCAGGCGTTCGAGCGGCCACAGCATTGGCGCCAGAATCAGGGCCAGCAGGGCGAGGCTGCGCCAGCGGGGGCGACGAGGGAGGGAGGAAGTGCTGGTCATGAAATCGCCCGGTGAGTCCGTTGCGATGCTTGTGTGACAGGCATTTGGCCCGTGTCGCTCATGCCGTTACTATCGCGAGCAAGCTCACTCCTACAGGCGGGAGCCGTTAATGTAGGAGTGAGCTTGCTCGCGAAGGCGTTAGGTCAAGCGAAGCATCGGTCGGCCAGTGCCACTCAGCATCTGATAGGCGACATTATGCCTATCCCTGCTGAGCGAGGCACTCTTGCAATGCGACGTGCCAAGCCGGCTGGCTCACGCCCCATTCCCGTTGCAGGCGGCTGCAATCGAGGCGGGAGTTCAGCGGGCGGGCGGCGGGAGTGGGGTAGGCGCTGGACGGGATTGGCTCAATCGTTGCGCACGGTTTTCCGGCTTTGATCAGCGCTTCACCGATCGCCTCGGCAAAACCCGCCCACGAGGTCTCGCCGCTGGCCGTCAGGTGATACACCCCCCACGCGCCAGGCTTCCCTTCACGCCAGCGCTCGATCAGCTGCCGCGTGCTCTGAGCGATGGTGCCCGCCCAGGTCGGCGCGCCGATCTGATCAGCGACGACGGTGAGTTTTTCGCGCTCAGGCAACAGGTGTTGCATGGTCAGCAGAAAATTGCGCCCGGTGAGCGAGTAGACCCAACTGGTTCGCAGGATCAGGTACTGACCCCCAGCCTTTTCGATGGCCTGTTCCCCGGCCAATTTGCTCTTGCCGTAGACGCCCAGCGGGTTCGGTGTATCGGTTTCCGTCCACGCCCCTTCTTTACGGCCATCGAACACGTAGTCGGTGGAGTAATGAATGAACGGAATGCCCAACGCAGCGGCCTCTTCGGCAAACACGCCAGGAGCAGTCGCATTGATCGCGAACGCCAGATCCGGCTCGCTTTCCGCCCGATCCACTGCCGTGTGAGCGGCGGCGTTGATGATCAGGTCCGGATGGTGTTCGCGCACGGCATTGCGAATCGCCTCAGGCTGGCTCAGATCAAGTTGATCGCGGCCCAGCACGATCAACTCCGCAAGGTCTTTGAGGCTGTGCTGCAACGCCTGGGAAACCTGGCCGTGTTGCCCGCTGATCAGTATCCGCAGTGGTGCGCTCACGGGAACACTTCCGCATCTTTGAGGCTTTTACCGATCTGGTCTTTCGCCGACAGCTTGGGCGCGTCGGTCAGGCCCCAATCGATGCCCAGATCCGGGTCGTCCCAACGGATGCAGCGCTCGGCGGAGGGCGTGTAGTAATCAGTCGTCTTGTACAGGAACTCGGCGTGTTCGCTCAGCACCACGAAACCATGGGCGAACCCTGGCGGAATCCAGAGCTGGCGAGCGTTTTCCGCCGACAGTTCAAGGCCGAACCATTTGCCGAAATGCGGCGAACTGCGGCGGATGTCGACAGCGATATCCAACACCTTGCCTGCAGTGACGCGCACCAACTTTCCTTGAGGGTTCTGGATCTGATAGTGCAGCCCGCGCAACACGCCTTGCTGCGAGCGCGAATGGTTGTCCTGCACGAACTGATCACTGACGCCAGTGGCGTCGGCAAAGGCCTTGGCGTTGAAGCTTTCGTAGAAAAAACCGCGCTCATCGCCGAACACTTTGGGCTCGATGATGAGCACACCTGGCAACTCGCTTTGGATGACGTTCACTGGTTTTCCCCGGCAATTTTGAACAGGTACTGACCGTAGCCGGTCTTGCCGAAATAGTCAGCCCGTTTAAGCAGGTACTCGCGATCGATCCAACCGTTCTGGTAGGCGATTTCTTCAAGGCAGGCGACTTTCAGGCCCTGACGATGCTCGATGGTCTGCACATATTGCGAGGCGTCGAGCAGGCTGTCGTGAGTACCGGTGTCGAGCCAGGCAAAGCCGCGGCCAAAACGCTCGACGCGCAGGTCGCCGCGTTTGAGGTACGCGTTGTTGACGTCAGTAATTTCCAGCTCGCCTCGTGGCGACGGTTTCACGTCCTTGGCGATCTGAACGACTTCGTTGTCGTAAAAATACAGACCGGTCACGGCATAGCTGGATTTGGGTGCCTTAGGTTTCTCTTCGATGGACAGCGCGTGGCCGTTCTCGTCGAAATCGATCACGCCAAAGCGCTCCGGATCCTTGACCCAATAACCGAAGACGGTCGCGCCAGACGCTTGTTCAGCGGCGCGTTTGAGCTGGTCGCTAAAGTGCTGACCGTGGAAGATGTTGTCGCCCAGAATCAGGCACACCGAATCGTCACCGATGAATTTCTCGCCGATCAAAAAGGCCTGCGCCAGACCGTCCGGCTTGGGCTGTTCGGCGTAGTGGAAATGCACGCCGAACTGACTGCCGTCGCCGAGCAGCGCTTTGTATTGCGGCAGGTCCAGCGGCGTGGAGATGATCAGGATTTCCTTGATCCCGGCCAGCATCAGCACCGAGATCGGGTAGTAAATCATCGGTTTGTCGTAGATTGGGAGCAGCTGCTTGGAGACTCCGAGGGTGATCGGGTGCAGACGTGTGCCCGACCCGCCTGCCAATACGATTCCTTTAGTCATGCGATCAGATCCTTAACGTTGGTGCCCAAGCGTTCGCCCTGGTAGCTGCCGTCTTGCACGTTGCGGCACCATTCCAGGTTGTCGAGATACCACTGCACGGTTTTGCGCAGTCCGGACTCAAAGGTCTCTTCCGGCTTCCAGCCCAGTTCGCGCTCGATCTTGCTGGCGTCGATGGCGTAGCGCATGTCGTGGCCGGGGCGGTCAGTCACGTAGGTGATCAGGTCCGCATAATGGGCCACGCCTTTGCGCTGCTCCGGTGCCAGTTCTTCGAGAAGAGCGCAAATGCCACGCACCACGTCGATGTTCTTCTGCTCGTTGTGGCCGCCGATGTTGTAGGTCTCGCCTACCTCGCCTTCGGTCACGACCTTGAGCAACGCTCGGGCGTGATCTTCGACGAACAGCCAGTCGCGCACTTGCAGACCGTTGCCGTACACGGGCAGCGGTTTACCAGCGAGGGCATTGAGGATCACCAGCGGGATGAGCTTTTCCGGAAAGTGGAACGGCCCGTAATTGTTCGAGCAGTTGGTCACGACCACGGGCAAGCCATAGGTGCGTTGCCAGGCGCGAACCAGGTGGTCGGACGCTGCCTTGCTGGCCGAATAAGGCGAGCTGGGCGCGTAGGGCGTGGTTTCGGTGAACAGGTCATCGACACCGTGCAGGTCGCCATACACTTCGTCAGTGGAAATGTGGTGGAAGCGGAACGCAGCGCGCTCGGCTTCCGGGAGGGTTAGCCAGTAGCCGCGTGTCGCTTCAAGCAGGCTGTAGGTGCCGACGATGTTGGTCTGAATGAACTCCGACGGGCCATCAATGGAGCGGTCCACGTGGGATTCAGCGGCCAGGTGCATAATCGCATCAGGCTTGAAACGCGCCAGCACCTTGCTGACCTCGGCCTGATTGACGATGTCCTGCTGCACGAATTCATAACGGGTATTCGTCACAATGCTCTGCAGCGATTCAAGGTTGCCTGCGTACGTCAATTTGTCGAAATTCAGTACGTCGTGTTCGGTGTTGTTGATCAGATGGCGGATCAGTGCCGAACCGATAAATCCGGCGCCACCGGTGACAAGTATTCGCATAGCCAGACCTTCTTCCCTGGATGGACTTCAAGATAACGAAGCATAGCTTGTGGGCGGGCGGTGACAGGCGCAAGGCACAAACGCCTGGAAAGCCATGAAATTAATTGATAGCCAGACCCAGCGAGCGTCATAAAACCGCCGCAAGTGTTTCATTCTCTTAACGGCGACGCTATCTATCCGTCAAATAAATGATTTAGCCCTCCCGCACGGCCAAAGGGTTGCCAATCTGACAGGCAACTGGCGATATTGCGCGTTCATTCCTGTCCTCGGACGTTCGACATGCCACTCGCTACCCTGATACGTCGCTCCAGCCTGCCTTGTCCGGAGATCACAGCCGAGCAGGCGGCTGAATTGCTTTCGATGCATTACGGGCTGAGCGGGGCATTGAAGGAGTTGGGCAGTCAGCAAGACAGAAATTTCTTGCTCGACCCAGGCACGGGGCAGCGCTTTGTGTTGAAGATCTGCCGTGGCGACTACCACATCGCCGAGCTGGCGGCTCAACATGCGGCGCTAAGGCATTTAGAGACGTACCCGGACATTCGCGTGCCGGGCGTGGTGCCTGCGGTCAGCGGCGAAGACATTTTGTCGGTCGAGGTGGGCGGCCACGCGGTGCATGTGCGCCTGCTGGAATTCATCGATGGGCAATCGCTGGCCGATGTGCAGCACCTGAGCCGGGATGTGGTAATCCGCTTGGCTGAGCTGTGCGCAAAGGTCGACGTCGCACTGGCTGACTTCGACCATGCGGGGCTGGAGCGGATTCTGCAATGGGACCCTCGCCATGCTCACGCGCTGATCAAACACCTGCTGCCGGTGATCGACAACGCCGATGAGCGCGCTTGCATCGCCAAGGCGGCGGATGACGCTCATGCCCGCTTGCTGCCTTTGATCGCGGCGCTACCCCTGCAAGCCATTCACTTGGACATTACCGAATACAACGTGGTCTGGGCCCGTGATGCCCATCACCTGTGGCAGTTGCAGGGCCTTATCGACTTTGGTGATGTGGTGCGCACCTGGCGCATCGCGGATCTGTCAGTGACATGCGCCGCGCTGCTGCACCATGCCGAAGGCGATCCGCTGTACATCTTGCCGGCGATTCAGGCTTATCAGCGTATCAACCCCTTGCAGATCGAGGAGCTGAAAGCGCTGTGGCCTCTGATCGTCGCGCGTGCTGCCGTGCTGGTCCTTAGCAGTGAGCAACAGGCGAGCGTTGAGCCCGACAATACCTATATTCAGGCCAACCTTGAGAGCGAGTGGAACATCTTCGATGTCGCCACGTCAGTGCCGATGGCATTGATGGAGGCCGCCATTCTGGATGCCGTGGGCCAGCTTGAAAACACTGACGCACCCCAAGGCCACGTAGCGTTTTCGCCTCTGCTGCCGAGTCTGGCGGGACAGGGGGTTACGACGGTCGACCTGGGTGTCCTCAGTGAGCATTTCGAAGCCGGTAACTGGGAGCAGAGCGGCATCGACGAAACGCTGCTCAAAGAAGCGGCGCACGCGCAGGGTCTGGTCGCCAGTCGTTACGGGGAATATCGGCTTTCCCGCACGCTGCCCGACAGCGCTCGCGAGCCGGACACGTTTGCCCTGCATGTCGAGTTGCTGATCCCTCACGGCACGGCGGTGCATGCGCCGTTCCACGGCACCCTGCGGCACACCGCCGATGGCGCGTTGATGCTTATTGGTGCCGATTCGAATCTGCGCTTGTGGGGCGTGCGTTCGGATTTCGATTCAGGCGTCGAATTCGGGGCCAGCGATGTGATCGGGCAGGGCGGCGGTTCGTTGATCGTGCAGTTGTGTGCCGAGCGCGACGTGAGTCCGCCATTGTTCTGCACCCCTTCTCGGGCGGCCGCGTGGCGGGCCCTTTGTCCTTCACCTCAGGGCTTGCTGGGCTTCGACTGTGACGCACCGCCGCTCACTGATGCCTCCGAGTTGCTGGCTCGGCGCGATGCCAGCTTTGCCCGCTCGCAAAAGCACTACTATCAGGCGCCGCCACAGATCGAACGCGGCTGGCGCAATCACTTGATCGACATGCAGGGCCGCTCGTACCTGGACATGCTCAACAACGTTGCGGTCCTTGGCCATGGTCATCCGCGCATGGTTCAGGTCGCGGCACGGCAGTGGTCCTTGCTTAACACCAACTCACGCTTTCATTACGCGTCCATCGCCGAATTTTCCGAGCGTCTGCTCAAGCTGGCGCCCGCAGGCATGGACCGGGTGTTTCTGGTCAACAGTGGCACCGAGGCGAACGATCTGGCGATCCGCCTGGCGTGGGCCTACAGCGGCGGGCGCGATGTCTTGAGTGTGCTGGAGGCGTATCACGGCTGGTCGGTGGCCACCGATGCAATTTCCACGTCCATCGCCGACAACCCCCAGGCATTGAGCACGCGCCCGGACTGGGTGCATCCGGTGGTGGCGCCGAACACCTATCGCGGGCAGGCACGAGGGGCGGACAGCACGCCGTTCTACCTGAAAAGCGTCGAGGCGCATCTCGCTCGGCTGGCTGAGCAGGGGCGTCAGGTGGCGGGTTTCATCTGCGAGCCGGTGTACGGCAACGCGGGTGGTATTTCGCTGCCGCCGGGTTATTTAAGTGAGGTGTATCAGAAGGTCCGCGCACAGGGCGGCGTGTGCATCGCCGATGAAGTCCAGGTCGGCTACGGCCGTCTTGGCCACTACTTCTGGGGCTTCGAAGAGCAGGGCGTGGTGCCGGATATCATCACCATGGCCAAAGGGATGGGCAACGGGCATCCCCTTGGCGCGGTGATCACGCGTCGGGAAATCGCCGAAGCGCTCGAAGCCGAGGGGTATTTCTTCTCGTCCGCGGGGGGCAGTCCGGTGAGCTGCCAGATCGGCCTGGCGGTGCTGGATGTCATGGAAGAAGAGCATTTATGGGAGAACGCGCAGGTCGTGGGCGGCTACTTCAAAGAGCGGCTGCTGGCGCTGATCGACCAACATCCGCTGGTGGGTGCGGCCCATGGTTCGGGCTTCTATCTGGGGCTGGAACTGGTGCGTAATCGGCAGACGCTGGAACCGGCGACAGAAGAAACGACTTACCTGTGTGATCGTCTGCGTGACTTGGGAATCTTCATGCAACCCACCGGGGATTATCTGAACATCCTCAAAATCAAACCGCCGATGGTGACGACACGACGTAGCGTGGACTTTTTCGTCGACAGCGTTTCGAAGGTGCTGAGTGAGCTTGAAGGGTGATTGCCCGTTGCGAAGTCTTTGACAGCGCGCGCTCGCACAAAGCTTTGTTGCGGATTTATATCGGTCTTTGGCCGCGCCGATTATCGATATATCGAGCACCAAGCTATTAAGACAGATATTTATCGTCTATAAAGGCAGCCCGTCATCGATCGTCGATGTGAACGGCGCCCTCAAACTCTCGATGGTTCACTGGAGCCCTGATCAATGACCACACTTAACAGCACACCACGCGCCGATGGCTTTTACATGCCTGCCGAGTGGGCCCCGCAGACGCAAACCTGGATGGTCTGGCCTGAGCGTCCTGACAACTGGCGTCTGGGCGGCAAACCGGTACAAAGCGCCCATGTTGCAGTGGCCAAGGCGATCGCACGCTTCGAACCTGTGACGGTGGCCGTTTCGGCTGCGCAATACGACAACGCCCGCGCGCGCCTCGACGTGCCGAACATCCGGGTCGTCGAAATCAGCAACGACGACGCCTGGGTGCGCGACACCGGCCCGACGTTTGTCATCAATGACCAAGGTGAAGTGCGCGGCGTGGATTGGGGCTTCAACGCGTGGGGCGGCTTCGACGGCGGTCTGTATTCGCCGTGGAACCTGGATGAACAGCTGGCCAGCAAAGTGCTGGAGATCGAACGCTGCCCTCGTTATGTCACCGAAGGTTTCGTGCTGGAGGGCGGTTCGATTCATGTCGATGGCGAAGGCACGTTGATCACCACCGAGGAATGCCTGCTCAATCGCAACCGCAACCCGCACCTGTCTCGCGAACAGATCGAAGCCGTGCTGCGCGATCACCTGTCGGTCGACAAGATCATCTGGCTGCCGGACGGTTTGTATAACGACGAAACCGATGGTCATGTGGATAACTTCTGCTGCTACGTGCGCCCCGGTGAAGTGTTACTGGCCTGGACCGACGATCCGAAAGACCCCAACTATCCGCGCTGCCAAGCTGCCATGGGCGTTCTGGAAAACGCGCGGGACGCCAAGGGCCGACCGTTCATCGTGCACAAGATGCCGATTCCAGGCCCATTGTTTGCCACCGAAGAGGAGTGCGCGGGCGTCGATCAGGTGCACGGCAGCCAGGAGCGCAACCCATCGGTGCGCCTGGCCGGTTCCTATGTGAATTTCCTGATCGTCAATGGCGGCATCATCGCGCCTCGTTTTGACGATCCGCTTGATGAAACCGCCCGCCAGATTCTGCAGCGCCTGTTCCCGGAACACGAAGTGGTCATGGTCCCGGGCCGCGAGTTGCTACTGGGTGGCGGCAATATTCACTGCCTGACTCAGCAACAGCCGGCGCCACACCGACGCTGAGTTGGTTCACTTCTTGCTCACATCAAAGCCTGTCGAACGACGGGCTTTTTTGTGGGTAGCGATTTCTCGCTTCCTACAGAAGAGTGTTTCCGAGGGGGCTAAACGGTGACGCTAGTCGTTCGTCTGTCACAAAAGCTCCGTAGATTTCGCAGTCCAAGACGCAAGAGGTTATCCCTATGAACGCAAGTCATGAGCCCCGCGCGGCTCGAGGTTTGTCTGCCAGCAGTGAAGCACGGCAGATGATGGCGGAATGGTTACGGATAACCCGAGCTACAAAAAATCAAACTCCAGATGACCGCACCTTCCTGATGCAGCGCTACCCGTCCGGGCTGATCAATGAGGCAGAGATCGACGCGCTGCTCACTGTGCTGCGCAACTGACGCCCCGCGCCCCTTCCAGTGAGGGAGGGGCGCGTTTCGTCGTTTCGGCTTTCATCAAATTGACACTCATCTTTTCGGGCGATAGCATTCGCGCCTCAACCGCCTGTGGCCAAGCGCCATGTACGTGCATCAGTAGTCCACTGCGATGATTTCGTGCGGGCTTCCGTGACTGATATCAGTCTGGGGAGACGCAATTACCTGTCCGGTTTTTGCCACAGCGCGAGATCAATCTGCCAATAAGGACAACAAGATGAAACAGCGTATCGGTCTGCTCGCTCTGGGCATTCTGGCGGCGACTCAGGCTATGGCCGACGGCCAAGCCGACTCCAAAGGGTTCGTTGAAGACAGCAGCCTCAACGTCAATCTGCGCAACGTATACATCAACCGTGACTACAAAGGCGGCCCACAAGATCGCGCCGAATGGGGTCAGGGTTTCATCGCGAACTACTCCTCCGGTTACACCCAAGGCACCGTTGGCGTCGGCGTTGACGCATTCGGGCTGTACGCCGTTCGCCTGGACGGCGGTCGTGGCAAAAGCGGCGCCGGTGGTATCGACTTCTTCAAACAGGACAGCAGCGGCAAAGCGGCTGACGATCTTGCCCGTTTCGGCGGCGCGGTCAAATTCCGCATCTCCAACACCGAGCTGAAATACGGCGACCAGATGCCAGAGCTGCCGGTCCTGAGTTACGACAACTCGCGCCTGCTGCCTGAAACGTATACCGGCACCATGATCACGTCCAAAGAGATCAAAGACCTGACGCTGGTGGCTGGCCGCTTCACCGCTCAGACCCGCAAAAGTGCTGAAGGCCGCGACAGCGGTGACCTGAAGAGCATCAACGTCTACGGCGGTAGCTACAAATTCAGCGATGCATTCAGTGCCGCTTACTACGCCTCCGACGACGAAGACACGCTGAAGAAACAGTACGTCAATCTGAACTACGTCTTCGCGCTGCCGACCGACCAGTCGCTGACTTTCGACTTCAACGGCTACAAGACCAAGCTGGACCGTGACGTTGCGGTCGACGACGCCCGTGACAACAAGATCTGGAGCCTGGCTGCGACGTGGGCGGTGGGCATTCACTCCTTCACCATCGCGCACCAGCGCAGCACCGGCGAAACCGGCTACAACTACGGCGGCTACCGCAACAACGGCGGCTTCAGCGATGGCGGTAACTCCATCTACCTGACCAACTCCTACTGGTCGGACTTCAACGCCAAGGACGAACGCTCCTGGCAGTTGGGCTACGGCGTCAACCTGTCGACCCTCGTGACGCCAGGCCTGAGCTACAAAGTGGCCTATGTGCGCGGCGACAACATCGACGACGGTACGAATCGCGGCGAAGGCGACGAGCATGAACTGTTCAGCCAAATGACCTACGTCGTCCAGAGCGGCCCGGCCAAAGACCTGTCCCTGCGCCTGCGCAACTCCTGGCTGCGCGTATCGGACAACGCGTCCAACTACAACGTTGGCGGTAACGAAACCCGCATCTTCATCACCTACCCGATCAACGTGTTCTGATGTTGAACGGCTGATGAGCTGACGCTACAAAAAACGCCCCGGTCGAGAGATCGGGGCGTTTTTATTCGAGTGATCCGCACGCTCAGCGTATCGACCGCTCGATGTCGTGTGGCCGTTGCACCCCTTCGAGCGCAACCTCACTCCCACAAGATTGCATTGCAGATTTCTACCCACTCTCATCTGCTAGCGACGACTCATGACATGCCGCTAACATTGCCCCTTCTCATCCTGCACGGTCACACCCATGGCCCTTGCCGCACCCCCTGATCTTTCAAACACTGCCGTTCCGCTCCAGCGGGTGGCGCGGACGTATGCGCGTGGGCTTTACATCGAGCCCCATGAGCATGACTGGGGGCAGGTGCTGTATGCGATGTCGGGGGTGATGTGGGTTGAGACCCCCAATGAGGCGCTGGTGGTCCCGCCGCAGCGGGCGGTCTGGTTGCCGCCGGGGGTGAGCCACGGCATTCGGGTGGTGTCGGACCTGGAAATGCGCAACATCTACCTGCGTCCGGGCTTGGCCGAGACTTTGGAGCCGACTGTTCAAGTGTTCGAGGTGGCGCGTCTGTTACGCGAGTTGATCGTCAATCTGGTGGCCGAGCAGGACAAGGATTCCGAGTATTACAGCGCTTTGGTCGGTCTGGCGCTGCTGGAACTCAGGCGCGCGAAGCGTTCGCTGCTGAAGGTGCCGATGCCTGACGACAGTGACCGCCGGCTGATGAACGTCTGTCAGGCGGTGATGATCGAGCCGTCCATCAACCTTTCATTCGAGCAACATGCCGAGAACGCCGGAGCCAGTGTCCGGACCCTGTCCCGGCTGTTTCAAAGCGCGTTGGGGATGGGCTTTGCCGAATGGCGCAGGCAGGTGCAGTTGGCGACGGCGGTGGCGGAAATCATTCAAGGGGTGCCTGTCAGTACCATCGCGCGTTCGATGGGGTATTCGCCCAGCAGTTTCAGCGACATGTTTCGTCGTGAGCTGGGCATGCCACCTTCGCAGTATCCGTTGGGCGAAACGTCGTAATCGCCATACATCCTTGTAGGCGTGAGCTTGCTCGCGATGGCAGTATTTCTGCAAACGCGCTTCACCCAAAGACCGCCATCGCGAGCACGCTCACTCCTACAGATTGTGCCGTCCGGTTCAGACTGTCCGAAATTCAGAAGCACTTGGCCGGTAGCGGTTCCGGTCCGTCCCTAAACTCTGGTTCATCGCCCACTGCTGTCGTGGCAGCACGACGCCTGGCCCCGGAGTTCGCCATGAGCTACATCATTTCACTCGCAATCGGTATCGCCGTCGGTTTGCTGTACGGCGCCCTCGACTTCCGCTCGCCCGCGCCACCGCTGGTCGCGTTGGTCGGCCTGCTCGGCATGCAGGCCGGGGAAAAGCTCTGGCCCATGGGCCGTCAGCTGATCGCCCATCTGAGCTCCTGAAACACACGATTCCCGTCTTCCCACTCTGGATGTGACCGCCATGAAAGCACTGCAATTTTCCCGAACCGGCGACCTGGCTGCCCTGGAAGTCGTTGAACTGCCGACCCCCGTTCCTGCGGCGGGCGAGGTGTTGGTACAGATCAAAGCGGCGGGGCTCAACCCCAGCGACGTGAAAAACGTCCTCGGTCGCTTCCCGTACACGACCCTGCCAAGGGTGCCGGGGCGTGATTTTGCGGGGGTGGTCATCGAAGGCCCGAGCGAGTTGATTGGCCAGGAGGTCTGGGGCACGGGCAACCAGATCGGCTTTTCACGCAATGGCTCACATGCCGGGTACATCACGCTGTCGGCCCAAGGGGTGGCGCTCAAGCCCAAATCCTTGAGCTTCGTGCAGGCCGCGAGTCTGGGCGTGCCTTACACCACGGCGTGGGACGCGCTCGAGCGCAGTCGGGTCAACGCCGACACCCGTCTGCTCGTGATCGGTGCCAATGGCGCCGTCGGCAGCGCCGCTATCGCGCTGGCCAAGGTGCGTGGTGCTCAAGTGGTGGCTGCTGCACGTCGGCCGGAACAGGTCAAAGCGCTTCAGGACCAAGGCTACAACGCCCTTCTGCTGGGCAAGCCCGAGGTGCTTTCCGATCAAGTGAATGCAGTATTTCAGGGCGGAGCGGATGTGATCTTCGACACCACCGGCTTCTGGCTGCCCGCTTCGGTTCAGGCGCTTGCGCCATTCGGACGCATCGCGATCATCGCCGCTCCGGTGGATGGCCACGTCCAACTGCCCGCGCTGGCGCTGTACCGCAAGGGCGGTTCAGTGGTGGGCATCAACTCCCTCTTGTACGGCGTCGAAGCCTGTGCCCGGATGCTCGAACAATTCGGCAAATTGTTTGACGACGGCTCGCTGCCGCTCCCGACTGGCTTGGTCGAGACGCCGATCGAAGAGGGCCTTGCACGTTACGTAGAGGTGAACGAGGGGAGCGCGGACAAGATTATTTTGGTGCCGTGAATTGCGGCAGGTCATTAGCCAAGGGCGTCGCTTGCAAAAAATTTGCACAGACGACGCCGCCCCTATATCAGTCGCGTAGCTGTTCCTGAGCCCGCTCGTAGGCTGCCTCTCGTTCTCGCTTACCAATGGCGACGACGAACACCACGACTTCCTGCTCCAAGACTTGATAGATCAAACGATACCCCGTGCTTTGTAACTTGATCTTGTAGCAGTCTGGCAGGTCTCGAAGCCTGTTGGACTCTATACGAGGATTCTCCAATACCTCAGAAAGCTTCCTCTTGAGTTGGTTTCTGATTGTATCCCCTAGCTTTTTCCATTCTTTCAGCGCGCGTCGATCGAATTCAAGCCTATAGGTCATCCAAAGAAACCTTCACGCGCTGAGGGTCTGCGAGGCGTTTTTTGACCTCAGCGAGTAGCGCTTCGTCCTCGTCATTCATGAGTACAGGTTTGAAGGGAAGCCTGCCGTTATCGGCAACGTATTGAAGTGTCTGTCGTAGCAGATCTGAAGGCGAGACGCCCAGTTTTTCAAGTTCGGCAAATGAACGGGATTTGAGTCCATCGTCGATACGGATATTGATTGAAGCCATGTGCGCAACCTGTAATGACGTTTGCCCTTACGGTACGTCTTGAAGCCCTCAAGCACAACTTCAAGACGTCGGACGGCATATCGTAATCTTCACCAAACCGGCAACCCCTTCAAATACCCCGCTTCGATCTTGCCCACTGTCCCGTTCGCTTCCAGGGTGTTGATAGCGGTTCTGAGGCGTTCGACGATTTGCGGGTCGCAGTCCTTGGAGCAGGCGAGGTAGAGGTCTGCAGTCATCAGCACGCGGCTCATCACCAACGGCCGATCGCTGATTTGCCTCCAGATGTAGCGGGTTTCCGGGACCCCGTTGAACCATGCGTCCACGCGTCCCATGAGCAGCATCTGCGCAGGGTTTTCACCGATTTTCAGCGGGTAGATTTGCGAGGCGGGAAAGCCTTCTTCACGCAAGCGGGCCTCCTGCGCAGTGCCGAGCCCCACGGCGATGAGTTTGAAGCTTTTCCTGGCTTCGTCGAAAGTGTCGACTCGCTTATCCAAGCTGAAAAACGTGCGATCCATCGTCATCACTGGGGCGATCCAGGTGAAGAGGTTTTCGCGGCTCTGGCTGCGCGTGAGCGGCGTGATCAGCAGGTCCTTGCCAATGCTGACTTCCCGTTGGCCCCTGGGCCATGGCGGAGAAGCGAACCGGGCGGAATACCCGGCCATGGCCATCGCCTGTAACACGATGTCGCCAGCGATGCCGTGTTCGTCTGCCTGACCGAGCATCGTCAGCGGCGGCGCTTCGGGAACGTAGAGACCAATGGTCGGAGCGGCGAATGTGACAGATACGCCTGCCAACAGCGCGCTCACAGCGCATCGGATAAAGCGGGAAATCCATTTCATGGCAGCAGTGCTCAAGGTAAATACAGGGCCTGACAGGGCAGGCCTCTTGCCTGGCGCATGAGTCGGTCTGGCTGCCGCTCATGATGTGGCTGAAACGCTACGACATTTATCCGGCGAGGGCGCTGCGGACGATCAGGTCTTGTTGTGTTCGTTGGTATAGCGACCGCTCAGCTCCCAACCACATTCGAGCAACATGTCGATCCAGTCCTCATAAGAATCGTCGACGTCGAGCAGATTCATGAATTGATCTTCGATGTGGCAGCGGAACGTCTGTTCTTCAACGTTCCACTCGACATCACGAATTCGCCACGCGCGTTGATCGGGCAATTGAATGTTCAAGCCGTGGAACGGCACGAATGGCAGCTCGACTTCGAACAGGAGCTTCGACCATTCGGAAGAGATTTCAGGGGTCTGATGAGTCCAGACATATTTGATCAATCGGACGTTGTGCACAGTTGGACCTTCTCTGGTGTTTCAGGTGGCAAGCCACGGTCGCCTTGATCGAAGACGCGAGCCCGTCGGAATGCCTATACGTTACTAGAAGGGCGCGTGATCGGGGAGGGGGCGCGTGAGATCGCTGCCGCAGAGCTTCGGGCGTGCGAGGCTTGTAGGTCATCGTTGACGACGAATGGTGGGTCGACGAGGGTTTTTGAGTCAGCTATGGAAGACCGTCTGGCAGAATCCGGGGCTGCAGAAGATCCACGTCTACCCTTTGGAGTCGTTCAAATTCCTGTTCTGGTGGTGTGATAGCCAGCCGTCGTTTTACGTATATGCTGGGCAGGCCCCGTGGCCGAGACCTGCCCATGCTTCACAAAAATCTCATTCGTCGCCTTGACCTGATCACCCTCAAGCTGTTCGTGGCCGTTCACGAGGAAGGCACGCTGACCCGTGCCGCAGCGCGCGAGACCATTGCTGTATCGGCTGCCAGCAAGCGGCTGATGGAGCTTGAAGAGGTTTTGGGCATTGGGCTGTTTGTGCGCAATGCCAAGGGCATGGTGCTGACCGCTGCCGGGGAAACCTTGTTGCACCACGCGCGGCGCATGTTGTTCGACCTCGAAAAGATGGGCCTTGAACTCGATGAGCACCGGCAAGGCATGCGCGGCTATGTACGCATGTTGGCTAACCTGTCGGCGATCATTCAGTTCCTTCCGGAAGACCTGCACGACTTCACCATCAGCCATGAACGGGTCAAGGTCGATCTGGAAGAGCGACCTAGCACCGGCGTGGTTCAAGGGTTAATCGACGGTGTTGCTGATATCGGCATCTGTTCGGAAGACACCGATGTTCAGGGCCTCTACAGCGTGCCGTACAAGCCCGACGAATTGGTCGTGGTCATGCGTCCCGACCATGCACTGGCTCAACGGGATCACGTCGCTTTCGAAGACACACTGGACAGTGATCACATCGGGCTGCACGCCGCCAGCTCCATCAACATGCGCACCCACACGGCAGCGCGCTCCCATGGCAAGCCTCTACGCGTGCGTATTCATGTTCCGGGTTTCGACGCGATGTGCCGGATGGTGCAGGCGAACATGGGAATTGGGGTCCTGCCGCGTAAGGCGTTTGATTTGTTGGGCACACCTTTGGGCCTGACAGCCGTAGGCTTGAGCGATGCGTGGGCAAAACGCACGTTGATTTTGGTGGTGCGCGACAAGGCCGCGTTATCCCCGGTCAGCCTCTTACTGTTCGATCACCTGCAGCAGCACCGTCGCTAGCGTTCGCGTTTCGCGAACGATGCTTGCCAACATACGGTTGGATTTGCGAAACCCCGGTCCTCTAGTCTTGGTTACAAATTCCAAGAAACACTGAGGTATCCGCTATGACAGGCCCCCTGAACGGTGTGCGCGTAATTGAAATCGGCACACTGATCGCAGCGCCCTTCGCCGCACGCCTGATGGGCGAGTTCGGCGCCGAGGTGATCAAGATCGAATCCATGGGACAGGGTGACCCGCTTCGTAAATGGCGAAAGCTGCACGAAGGCACTTCGCTCTGGTGGTATCTCCAGTCTCGGAACAAAAAATCCCTGTCGCTGAACCTCAAATCCCCCGAAGGCATCGAGATCGTCAAACGTCTGGCCGAAAGCGCCGACCTGTTGATCGAAAACCTGCGCCCTGGCGCGCTGGAAAAACTTGGTCTTGGCTGGGATGTCCTACACGCGTTAAACCCCAAGCTGACGCTGGTGCGTATCTCGGGCTACGGCCAATCCGGTCCTTACCGTGATCGTCCGGGCTTTGGTGCCATTGGCGAGGCCATGGGCGGCATTCGTTACACCACCGGCACCCCCGGTTCGCCTCCGGCGCGAGTCGGTGTGAGCCTGGGTGATTCACTGGCCTCGATGCACGCTGTGATGGGCGCGCTGATGTCGTTGCTGCGGGTGAAAACCGGGCAAGGCAATGGCCAGATCGTCGACGTTTCGCTGGTCGAAAGCGTGTTCAACGTCATGGAAAGCCTGGTGCCGGAATACGACATGCTTGGCCATGTTCGTGAGCGTACCGGCGGTGCACTGCCCGGCATCGCACCGTCCAACACTTACCCGACTGCTGATGGCGCATTTGTCGTGATCGCCGGCAACAGCGATCCGATTTTCAAGCGCCTGATGCACACCATTGACCGTCCTGATCTGGCTGAAGCCCCTGAGCTTGCGCAGAACGACGGCCGTGCCGCGCAGAGCGGGATGCTAGATGCGGTGATCAGTGCCTGGTCGTCCAGCTTGCCTATCGACGACGTCCTTGGGGCGCTTGAACAGGCGGAAGTGCCCGCCGGCCGCATTTATAACGTCGCTGACATTGTGGCCGACTCTCACTATCAGGCGCGCGAGATGATCCTCGACGCGCAGCTGCCCGGCGGCGCCAACGTGAAAATGCCCGGCATCGTGCCCAAACTCTCTGAAACACCGGGTTCGGTGAACTGGCAAGGCCCTGCCTTGGGGCAACACACTGACAGCGTCCTGAGCGATTTGGGCCTGACCGCTGCCGATATCGCACAACTCAAAACAGAGGGGGTGGTGCAATGATCACCGACTTTTCCGAGCGTTTGATCGTCCAGGAAGTTTCGCCGCGCGACGGTTTGCAAATCGAGCCCACTTGGGTCGAAACACCCGACAAAATCGAGCTCATTGATCAGCTTTCTCTGGCCGGTTTCAGCCGCATCGAGGCCGGTTCTTTTGTCTCGCCCAAGGCTATTCCCGCGCTGCGTGACGGCGACGAGGTGTTTCGCGGGATCCGCCGTCATCCGAATGTGATCTACGTGTCGCTGATTCCCAACCTCAAAGGCGCACAACGCGCAGTGGGTGCGGGCGCCGATGAACTGAACCTCGTCATGTCCGCTAGCCAGACCCACAACCTGGCGAACATGCGCATGCGTTGCGAGCAATCTTTGAACGCGTTTGCGGATGTCGTCTCGTTTGCGGCGGATTACCCTGTGAGCCTCAACGGATCGATCGCTACGACCTTCGGTTGCCCGTTCGAAGGCAAGATCGACGAAGACCGCGTGCTGCAGATCGTCGATGCCTATCTGGAACTGGGCATGCAGGGCATTTCCCTGGCGGATACGACCGGCATGGCCAACCCGCGTCAGGTGCATCGACTGGTGCAACGCGTGCTGACGCGCATACCGGCATCGGCGCTGACTCTGCACTTCCATAACACCCGCGGGCTGGGGCTTAGCAATGTCCTCGCGGCCTACGAGGCAGGCGCTCGCCGTTTTGATGCGTCGCTCGGTGGCTTGGGCGGCTGCCCGTTTGCGCCTGGCGCCTCAGGAAACATCTGCACTGAAGACCTTGTGAACATGTGCGAAGAAATGGGGATCGAGACCGGTATCGATTTGCCGCATCTTCTGAAACTGTCGCGCGGTCTGCCTGCGCTGCTCGGGCATGAAATGCCGGGCCAAGTTGCCAAGGCAGGGCGCAACTGTGATTTGCATCCCGCGCCTGAAAATCTGCCTGGCTGAGCTGTCGCGAAGCATCTGTAGCCAAACGCTTGACCGAATACGAACGAATACGCCTCGCCGCGCATTCGTCCAGACAACAAAAACAATAGGGCTCCCTTTGGGAAGTCCAACTGGAGTGACCGCAATGACTATCTCCGTTCTAAACCCTAATAGCAGCGTCGTCGACGTTGTGAACGCTGAGAAAGCCTTGATCCGCAAAGTCGCGTGGCGGCTGATGCCATTGATCATGGTCTGCTACCTGTTCGCATTCTTTGACCGAATCAACATCAGCTTCGCCAAGTTTCAGCTGCAAACCGACCTCAGCTTGAGCGACACCGCGTACGGCCTCGGCGCGAGCCTGTTCGTCATCGGTTACGTGCTGTTCGAGGTGCCGAGCAACATCATGCTCTACAAGGTGGGCGCCCGCCGCTGGATTGCCCGGATCATGATTTCCTGGGGCATCGCGACCGCACTGATGGTGTTCGTCAACGCTGAATGGCAATTCTACGTGCTGCGTTTCGTCATCGGCGCCATGGAAGCCGGTTTCGCACCCGGCGTACTGTTTTATCTGACGCTGTGGTTCCCGCAAACCTACCGTGGCCGCATCACATCAATCCTGTTCCTCGCATCGGCATTTGCCGGTCTGCTCGGTGCGCCGATCTCCGGTCTGGTGCTGGGCCACATGGACGGCGTCATGCAAATGCGCGGTTGGCACTGGCTGTTTCTGCTCGGCGGCTTGCCTTGCATCGCGTTGGGCATCGCTGTGCTCAAGATTCTCAAGGACCGCGTTTCCGACGCCCATTGGCTGACCGACGCTGAAAAAACCTACCTTTCCAGCCGCATCGCCCAGCATGAGCCCAACCAACATGGCTCGCTGCTGACCGCCCTGAAAATGCCGGGTTTCCTGATGCTCGGTCTGATCTACTTCCTGATCCAGGTGGCATCCTACGGTCTCAACTTCTGGGCGCCTCAGCTGATTCGCAGCGCAGGTGTCGAAAGCCCGGTCGTGATCGGCCTGCTCACTGCCATTCCTTATATTTGTGGCGCGATCAGCATGGTCGTGATCGGTCGCCTGTCAGACGCCAGCGGCGAGCGTCGCAAATTTGTCTGCGGTCTGGTCGTGTTGGGTGCCATCGGCTTCTTCAGCGCAGGGATTTTTGCTCAGCACACCAGCATGCTTATCCTCTCACTGGCCATGCTCGGTGGCGGCATCGTCGCCTCCATCCCGGCATTCTGGACCCTGCCACCGAAACTGCTGGCCGGCGCAGGCGCAGGCGCGGCGGGCGGCATCGCGCTGATCAACACCCTCGGCCAATTCGGCGGCATCGTCAGCCCGATCATGGTCGGCAGCATCAAGGACATGACAGGCAGCACCACGCCGGCGCTGTACGTGATTGGCGTCACTAGCGTGATCGCGGCAGGTTTGTTGTTGTGGGCGTTGCCCGAGAAGTTGCGGACGTTGGACAAGAATCACGACTGACACGTGAAAGCTGCGCCTGACGCCAGGCGCAGCTTTTTGCGCAGGTATAAGTCTGCACCGTGTCGTTCGGGCGTTATCCCTGCGTCGCCTTGTTCAATACGGCTTTATGCAACGCGATGTTCTGCTCCGGCGTACCCTCATAGGACGAAATGCCGACTTCCTCGGCCAACTTCTTCCGATTCTCCATGCTGCTGTCGAGGTTCAATGCCTTGAGCAGGTCAACGATGGACGACTGGGGATTCAGCCCTGGATTGCCCTCCTTCAACTTCGTAATTTCGGCGCTGAGTTGATCAGGCGTAGGCTGACTACTTGCTCCAGAAGAGGGCGACGCGCTCCCCGCCGTGGGCGCAGTCGACGCATCGGGCGATGCCGGCGTGCTGGCGTTGGCTGTCCCAAACCCGAGTTTTTCAAGAATGCTGCTGATGATACTCATGGTAAGTCCCTTTTATAGATGATCGAACTTTGCAGGAGATGGCTGACAGGCGAATGCCTGTCGGTTCAAGGTCACCCTCTGCGTCGTAGCGGCAGCCGACAGGTCGTCACAAAAACCAAATGGACGGAAGCCCGCACAAGGTGCCGATGCCCCAGATACCCGCCTTGGAGCTGATACTTGAGCGGGACGGTCTAAACGTCTTCCATCGCTGGAAATGGGATCGTCACTGCCTCGTGCGTAGGAACTGCCCATAAAACGTGTGGCATATCAGTCATGTGCAGCGTAGCCGCTATTCACTGGAGTGGTAGGGGGAGCGTTCGGTTCCGGCTGCACGCGGGCTCATCGGGATATCGGACGAGCGGCAACGCTGGTTCTTGCGGAGCAGGGGGACAGGGCGACGTGTCGACACACTTGATGCCCGCGTTCAGTCTGCACAAGCGGAGTCGTTGCTAGTGGCTCACTTGGGCATGTATCTGGACTGCCATCTGCGCGGGATCGCCGCCGACGCAATCCCGACCCCTAACGTGATAACGCCGCTGATGACCATGGCCTTGAACGCAAATGTGTGGGCCATGGCGCCTCCGACTATGGCGCCAATCAGCATGCCGCCCCACGGCACGAGCTGCACACGCCAACCGATCCGGTGTTGCCCCAGAAGCGCACGGCCCAATCCCCGCCCAAACCTCGACAAGGCCCCGGTGACGTACGTCAGTCCAATGGGCAAACCATTCACTTCTTCGACGACCGCGTTGATCATTCCCATGGCCAACACTGCTAAAAGCGGGGCTATCAAATGCTCGCCGAGCATTCCGCCAGTGATCAGCAAAAGTCCAATGCAAAAGAGCAAGGGCCACGCTCGACGCCCACTGAAGGTTGCAGCGACCACGCCCAAGGCATTTCCCACGACGAATGCCGCGATGAGCACGGCAATATGGATAGCCAGGACAACGTTGCTCGTACTCAGCGACACCGCAAGGCGTGTGGTATTGCCGCTCATGAATGAAACGAAGTCGCCCGTGACCATGAAACTGACTGAGTCCGTCATACCGGCGATGAACGAGAGGCTGGCCACGAAGTAAAGACCGATCCGTCCACGCAGTCGCGACAACCGCTGGGCTTTGGCGCCGGTGTACCGGGACTCTGGAAGCACTGCGACCTCGGCTGTGTAGAGATTCGTGACAACGTGCCCTGCATGTGATTGGCAGGCGCTGCATTCCGGTCTAAGCCCCACGGCGCCATGCCGGGATGTGTTCCTGCATCATGCAGCGTCAGAGATTTTTAGCGAACTTCTCCACCGCATCGACGACTTCACGGGCACCGCCTTGAATCTCGAGAATGACGTTCCCCGCCTGCTGAGCCAGCTCTAAGCCCTGCTCTGCCTGATTTCGGCTACTGGCCATATCAAGCACCGCCTGCTCAACGAGCGCCTGGTTCTTCTGCACAACGGTGACAATTTCTTCGGTCGCTGCGCTGGTACGGGCCGCCAGATGCCTGACTTCGTCCGCGACCACCGCAAAGCCTCGTCCCTGTTCCCCGGCCCGAGCGGCTTCGATCGCCGCATTGAGCGCCAGAAGGTTGGTCTGCTGTGCGATGCTGCCGATGGTTTGGACGATTGAGCTGATCAGCAGCGACTGTTTTCCAAGTGCCTCGACGCCTTCGGAAGCAGAGGTCACCTCGCCGACGATCTTGTTCATCGTGTCCACCGTTTCCTGCACAACCTGAGCGCCACGCTTGGCCGACACATCGGTATTTTGGGAAACCTCGTAAGCGGTGTTAGCCGCTGCTCCGACTTCGGCTTCCCCCTGAACCTGATCCGTGATTTCAGTCGCAAACTTCACGATCTTATAAAGCTGCCCGCGGGTGTCGTGGACCGGGTTGTAGGTCGCCTCCAGCCATATTTCTCGACCTGCGCTGTTGAGTCGTTTGAATCGCCCGGCGACAAATTGGCCCGAGCGCAAGCGTTTCCAAAACTCCGCGTATTCCTGTGAACCGGCATAGGACGGTTCGCAGAAAAGGCTGTGGTGTTTGCCTGAAATTTGATTCAAGTCGTATCCCACGGCACCCAGAAAGTTCGAATTTGCCGTGAGGATCTTGCCCGTCAGATCAAACTCGATCACCGCCGTAGAGCGCAGAAGCGCGTTGATGAACTCTTCGTTTTCCCGCGCTTTGTTGACGAGTGCGGTCACTTCCGAGCCATAGCAGGTCATATGCGTGACGTTGCCTTGCTCATCCTTCAAAGGGCACCAGGATGCACGGGTCCACACCAGATTTCCGTCGCCCGCAATGTACCGGTACTCATCCGTGACGCCTTGCCCGCGCGCCATCGCACTTATGAAGTTCCTGTAGCAAGGCAGCTCCTTGACGTAATCCGGGGTAATGGTCCCCAGCGCCGCCCCAATAAGCTTTTCGCTCGGGACGCCAATAAAGCTGGCGAAGCGCTCATTGATGTGGGTGATGACAAGATCCCGATTCACCGTCAAGCGCAACATCTCCGCATCCACAGCGTGCTGATCACTGTGCAGACTGCGCAGCTCGTTTTTTGCCAACGTGAGCTCTTTCTTAAAGGCTGATCCAAACATAGCGGCGACCGATTTCGTTCAGGGTATCCATAGCTATCGGCATCGCGTGAAAAAGGATGACCCAAACTCACGACCGATCAGACGACCAGCGATGGAAAACGCTTGTGCGTCGACTGACCGGCCTACAAACCCCCTATCAAGATGCCGGTGCTCACATGCCTTTAGCGATCGGTCAAACGACCGTTGCCAAAGAAAATGCAGCCGATCAGCCTGGCAAACAAATGTAAGGTCTCGGCCAGATCGGGATTCTCGAACAGAACAGGCTTGGAATCGAGCGCACACAGCGCGCCGTATAGCGTGCCGTCCGGCAGTAAAATCGGTACCCCTACGTAGCTTTCCAGCCCGTATTGCTTCACGACAGGACGTATCTGGTGCCGCGGGCTTTGACGGATATCAGGGAGTAGCAGCGCTTGTGGATCAGTCAGAAAATCGCTGCACAGCGTCATTTCGACAGGCAGCGTCTCCCCGGCATTGATCCCGATATCACCGATGTCGTGGGCCGAACAGACGATCCAGTCGCTATTGTCGAACTTCGCGATGGCCGCAAATCTCATCCTTGTCATGCGCGTCACGATACTCAAAACACTCGTCGTCGCCTCAATCTCCGCAATCGCCGCCCGCTCCTGGGGCGTGAGCATCGAGTAAATCTGTTCGCAGCTATTTTGCATTATGGTCCCCAGGCAGGTGGCGATGAGCTATGCCGAAGTGTACATCCGAATGTCCCCCAACGCCCAAGCGCGCTAGACACGCGCGACGATCGACGTGTGGCTGCTTGACTGGTCGTGCTGAGTGAGAGGACGAGGGATCGGTGAAGCGAATTGATGTCAGGTCGATATTTGGGGAATGGGTGGAAACCGCCGACCAGAATTTGGTCATGGGCTGAGGCTTAATTATGGAAGGCATCTATTGAGTTGAACTCGAAAGACTCAGATGGATGGCGCGTGCACCCATGCGTTTGCCCAATTTCGAGTCCACAAGAAAAACAAAAGGCCCGCATTTCTGCGAGCCTTTGTTTTGTATGGTGCCGGCACCAGGAGTCGAACCCGGGACCTACTGATTACAAGTCAGCTGCCTTATCGCCGGATTGTCTACGTTGCAGGCATTTTAATGTACGCGAGACATAAGCTTGAAGCCAAACGGGCCAAGGACCTGTCCGGTTATTGTACGTATGGATTCGGGTCGCAATCTTCAGTCTGGCGCGGTCGTGAACTGTGGATAACTGAGATTGGGCAACTGATCAAATCGGATTACTGGGGGATGGTCCGACCTTTGCAGCGAATGTTCGAAGAGAGGGGAGTGTGCTTTGGGCGGGCCGCACGTGCGGTGGTTTTGAGGGGATAGTAGTGGCAATTATTTGAAGCGACTGTTCAACCGAAGTTGAAGCGCAATTTACTCGGCTGATGGATTCACGATCGGCAAACTTAGGTCATATACATCCATCATGGATTCATCTTTATGGCCGGATGCCTCTTGCTTATCGGACCTATTCCCGACTGTGTCGGTGATACCTTTCCGCTTGAAGTCGTGCATCCCAAATCGTTGCTCTTCGGTTAGAACTTTCTTGTCGATTGCCTGGATAATTAATCGTTGGAAGGCGGAGTCCAGACCTGACTTTGTAAGTTGCCCACCGCTGGCGGAAACGATCAGGAACCGTTGCTCGGGACGGAATGGCACCGGTTTTTTTCGACGCTGCCAGATTTCATTCCTCACCGCCTTGGCGGCGTCCCATGCCGCCCGAAGCCGGGGCGTCCAGCGAACGATGTTGTCGCGACTGCCTTTGCGCCTGTTGGTCAGCACGCCCTCGGGCAATTCGTTCTCGTCAGTCAGGGTGATGGTTTCGATCCCGCGCAGTCGGCACAGATAGCCAATCTCCATCACATACCATAGGTACGGCGAGCACGCGCCAGGCTGCCCGCGCTTGAGCTGACCCTGTTGATGCGCGAACCGAATGAGGTTGGTCATCACTGTCGAATCAGGCAGACGTCGCTGTTTCCGCTCTTTTGGTGCCTCGATGCCCTTGGCAGGGTTATCGGTCACGAATCCGCGGTTGCGGCCCCATTGCATCGTGCGGCGCAGGTAGCGAAGGGCATGGGCGGCTTTCGATGGCGTGCCTTGTTGAGCGATTTTGTCGATGATCCGTTGAATCAGAGCCGGAGTGAATTTCTTGACCGCCAGTTCGCCCAGCGGCTTGCCCAGCTTGGTGGGGTACTCCAGCAACACGTCGCGCGAGTAGCAATAGTCGTCCTGAGTTTTCTGGCCCAGGCCAGTGAACTGCTGGCTTTTGTGGAACTCGGCGCACAGGTATTGGAGGCTGTCCCGGTCAATGCCCTTGCGATCCTCTATGAGCCGATGCAGCTCGGATAGAGTGACGTTCGCTGCGCAAAGGTTCGCGCGCTGGCGCCGGCCAGCCTCATTGAAATACAGGATGTACCAGCAGCCGGACCCTCGATGGTCGAAATAGACGTCGCGCGGGAGGGCCGTCTGATCAATGTGGCCAGGGATGTTCGGGTTGTGCTGGCGCTTCCGGCCTCTTTTCATACGATCTCCGCACCGTATTTGTCTTCATCCATCGGCTTCAGGCCGCCAGCCTGATTCACCAGGTCGACAGTCGTCCATGGCCCGTTGCGGCCGAGGAATATCCGGATTCCCTGCCCGCGTAGCGTCCGCTCGACGTCGGCGCGGCGCGTGTAGCCGGTGATCCGCTGCAACTCTTGGAATTCCAGAACTGTAGCTGCGCTCATAGCGGGTTGCCTTCTGTTGCGCTGTCGAAGCGTGAGGGTTTGTTTGCTTTGGCGTGGCCTACACACGCGCGCGTCGGCTCACCGGTCTCATCCATGTAGGCGTGACACAGGAAACCTTTCGGATCGTGCGCTTTGTAAGCCGCGTCCGATGTGGCGATAGGTGATTGATTGGCTATCGACCCAAGCCGGTAGGCGCACCCATGGCACGCGCCTTTCGGATCACACTGGCTGGCGAGAACCACGCCTTGGCATGCGCCGATGATTGTGGGCATGTTCAGGCTGGTGATTCTCTCGGGGTGAACGCCGCATTCCTCGATCAGCACCTGGTCGCTCATCTCCGCACAGTTCGCAGCGACAGAGTTGGCCATGCCGATGAACTGCGAGAAAACTTCGATCATGTGGCGCTCACCATTCCGTCGCAAAAGTTCGGTCAGCAGCTCAACGCGCTTCGCTGGATCGAACTGAACAATTCCTGCCAGTTCAAGCGCGACCTTGGGGCTCATGCGGTACTCAGTATTCGCAGGCATGCGTGTCTCCTGCCCCGCATCGTCGCCGGGCTGCATAGAAATAAATGGGGATCGCCGCTCATCGGGATTTGAGCACTATCCAGGGGGTGGCTACTCAATGGGGTAGCCAGAGGAAAAGGAAGTTATGCAACCGGAAATAGTTGATACCCCCAACGCGCTTGATCTCATCCAAGAGCTCGACGACGCAACCGAGCAGATGATGGCGATCTCCGTCGACCTCGTCGGCACTGCCGAGTGGCAGGAGGCTTTTGATAGACAGCAACGCGCGTTTCGGACTTGGCGCGACTACCTCTATCACAAGGCCGACGAGAAACCGCCGGCGCGGCTATTACACCTAGCCTGACTGGTGCGGCTGGCTACTGAGTCAATTCGTGGCCGAATGGCACTCGGAATCCGGAGGCGTTGCGATGCCCACCGCCGCCGTACTGCTTGGCAACCTCAGAGACGTCGAGACCCGCATCGGTGCTTCTCAAGCTGAAGACTCGGCCGTCTGGTGTGTCCCAGTAGCGGGCAGCGAAAAGCTCACCTTGAGCCATGAGGTGTCCCGCATCGCTGGTCAGCGTGTAGGGCAGGCTGGCCGCTGGGACATCATGACCGCCAACTACCAGTCGCCGCTTGGTCACCGCTACCAGTTCTGCGACGTCTTTGTGATGTTTGCGCTCGATCGCTGCGCCGTCGGCCCGCATCGCTTGCACATCGGTCTCCATCAACTGATCCCAAACCTCAAAGTCGTAGGGATAGCTGAATAGGTTGGCCTGAATTTCCCGAGTGCCGTCCAGCTTGAACAGCCACAGGTCGCGGTCCTCGATGTGGCGGAGCAGCTGCGGCGGCTCCATGTCAGGGAAGTAGTGATCCCAAGCCAGCATCGCACCGCTTCTGTTCATGTCGAAGCAGCAGGCTATCGCAGGGCCGCCTTGACTCATGGCCATGTCGTGAGCAGTTTTCCATCCAAGCAGGGGCGATCCGTTGTCGTGGCGGATGTCGTTTTTAATGCCGGCATGGAACGGCTCAAAGCGCGCCAGATCTTCCGCTGCGCTTTTGTGGTGGTCCAGCACAATGACGCTATGTGCCTGGCGCGCGAGGCTCGACAGAACCTCGTACTTGTAGCTGAAGTCCACCAGCACAACGTCCTTGCCGGTGACGTCCGGTGGCTCTTGCCCGTACACACCCGCCACAAACTCCACGCCATTACCGAGAGCTTTGCGGACCACCCAGGCGCCGCCAAACCCGTCGGCGCAGTTGCCGTGGTAGATGCACATCGTTTTACGTTGGATATCAGTCATGAGTCTCTCCGGGTGCAGCGCGATCTAATGGTGGGTATTTTGCCAAGACTTGGTCGGCGACTGTCATCGCAGCTTGGGCATCGTTGACGTAGGCCGGGTCGAAGCCACCGCAAAGATGAATTGTTGCCTGGCACGCGCGGAGGTTTTCACGGTTCAGCTTCAATGCTGCGGTCAGTTCCTCGCGCGCAGCGCCTTCTGCTCGGCCGAGATCCCAGAACCGTTTCGCCCAATGACCTTCCGGCGGCGGGTTCGTGTTCTGGTAACCGAAGGCCATGACGCCGGTGATGGAGTCACAAAGATCGCGCTTGTAGGTGTTCGCCCCGTCAATGCTCATTGGCACGCGGCGGAGGGTGCTCAGGACGTCGTCGAAGCTGACGCCGAGGTCCTTGAGCACGATATCGAGGCCTGGCTTGCCCTTGGTGTAGACGGTAAGGCAAAGCTTGGCGCCGGGCCAAAGCTGCTCGCTGATCTTGACCAGGGCATCGTTGGCCACCTCGTGGAATCGTTGAGTTGCAGACATAGCGATACCTCTCCCGCCGTACACCGGCAGGCATGTGGATAGATGGGGAAGGGGTTAGGACTGGAAGACGTGACCGATCGCGACAGCCTTTGCGGCGGCCTCGGTTTTGAACATCAGATTGGACTTGCCGGGACGGCCTTCGCTGACGTACTCGACATCGACCCACCAGCAGCCGAACTTCCGGTACGGCGCGCCGAGAATCCCGGTGACATAGCAGTCGATCAGGTTCATGGCGACACCCGCTTGAACTCGACGACCCAGACCCACGGGTCTGCGTCCCATGCGTCGGCACCGTTGATTGACGACCACAACAGCTCGAAAGATTTGCGGGGATCAGCGCTGTAGGTCTCCTTTCCTTCGACGTGGTACCAGTCGCCGAGCGCCGCATGATCGGCGTAGAGCCTCACACCTTCGGCCATGGCCTGCTTATCGCTGATGTCCTGCAGTCGCTCGACCCGCACATCGGTGATCTCAAGCAGGATGCGGCTGGCCCAGCGCGGCATGAAGATGCTTGGTCGCCAAGTGCCCTCGTAGTGGATTTCTTCGGTATCGGGCTTCCAGTCCGCTGTGGGTGGAATCATCCATAGGCCGTAATCACCAACGGCGCAGCTCGCTCTGTAGATGCGCGCCGCATTACGTTCGTCGCCCTTGATGATGTGGTCGTCCCAGTCAACACAGGCGCCGTCCTCATTGCCGAGAAGGGCGAACGTCTCCCGCACCCAAAGACGGTCGCCGGGGCGGCCGTAAGGGCATTCAGGGTTCGGCTTGGCCACGTCTGTGTTTCGAATGAACGGCTGCCCTAGACCGTAGCTGCCAATGTCGGCCTTGCTGCGCGGCTGAACCTTTACCACTCGGCGCGTGACCGTCTTCCGGCCTTCCAAGATGGCGCGCACCATCGGCGCCGAGAACAGGATTGGGCGTTCTTTAATGCTGTTCATCTTTCACCTTCTCGAAGTAGAACACCACCGGCACCGCTGTTTCGACGATCAGGCCGTACGCCTTCGCAAGCCGGTAGATCGGGTGGTACAGGTTCAGGCTGTTGACGTGGCCAGCCAGGAATGCGCGCCATGCTTCAAGCGGCATTTGCGACTTGCTCAGGTTGCAGGGCGCGCAGGCGGGCATCATGTTGTCGAGGTTGTGGTTCTGCGGGCGCTCGGCGTTGCCTTCCCAGCGATGACTGGTGCCGCGCCGGACCGATTGAAGGTGGTCGGCGTGCCACTTCGGGCCTAGATCAACACCGCAGTACGCGCATCGGCCGCCGTATTTCATGCGGACCTGCTCGCGCTCATGTTTCTTCAGGCGCACAGTTGCTCCTTCACCACGCATAGGCGCAGTCGGGTATTGGGATAGTTAAAGGGAGTTTTCACCGCTGATCCGATCGTGTTGAATTACCCAATCAGATACGACTCACAGATAGATGGAATCGATAACCGATTGCTTTCCGCAGAAAGGTTTCCTCCGCATGCAAACCGCCGATAATTTCCGTTTCACCGCCCATGAACTCCTGCTTGCGCTGGATGAATCCACTATCAGCATGATGAAGATGGTGGTGTCCTCATCCATGGGTAACACGGCCTGGAAGAGAGCAGTCACTGCACAGGAGGCGTCATTCGCAGCCCTACATCTGCATTTAGGGCACGCAGACGCCACGGCCCTGATGCAGCAAGGGTTCGTTCGATAGCGTGCGTCGGCCCTAAATGTCCGGGGTTGCGATCTACTCATCAGGTAATAGGAATTGGGTGGGCCGAACGGGGGAGGGGTTACTGCTTGGTGGACAGGCTGGCGTCGGTGATGCCGCATAGTGCGGCGTAAGTGGTTTTGACGACGCCAGCGGGGAGCTTCACTGCTTCGATTCGACCGTCCTCACCTCGGAGGAAATCGAGAATCCACCGGTCCATGTGTTCAGGTACGGACGCTTGGCAAAGTTCGCCATCGCATTCGAGGATGATCTGGACGATCTCTATCATGGTTCTGCCTGCTCGCAGCCGCATCGGGCGGAGTGGGCCTGAGGCAGTGTCTCGAAACGCGAATGCGCTTTGTCTCACACCCTGTTGAGCAGACGCCTTCGACAAAAGCGCAGTTTGCGCAATCGATCTTCGCGGCTGGCGCGGATTTGCGGGCAAGGAAATCCAAAACCGATTCGCAATGGGCAGGTGTTGGCAAGCTACCGTGTTTCAGGAGCTCTCGTGCTGCAGCCAGGTCAGCTTGCAGATCATCAACCCGCTGATCGGCGATCGTCAGGCGCTGCTGAAGCTCCTCGTTCAAGTAGAGAAGGGCTTTGATCGTCTCAAATTGAGCGCTTTGGACGGATCCCCACTTGTCTGCCAGCTTGTGGGCCAGATCGTGGCAGTGGAGGTTGGCCTTGGTAAGCTTGTGCTGAAGGCCTGCGTTGTCGGTTTGGAGGCGGGAGGCATGGGCCCCGTCTACCAGTTCCAGGCTTACATCTTCGTTTGTGACGAGCTGCCGTTGAATGCGCTCCAGTGTATTCATCTGAGGCTCGATGTCGATTTCACCCAGCTCTTCAGCGCTGAAGCTGCCGAGGGTCACTATCGCCAGCACTTCCATCTCGCCGCCACTAGGCGGCACAGGGGCAGCGGCGAGTATTGCAGCCCAGCACAGCTTGGCGCGGAACGCCGCTTGCTGGCAGCCGCTCATTTCTGAGTACTGCTCCCACACTTCCTCATCGGTGAAGCACTGATTCGGCACCGATTCGAAGCCATTGATCACCATGTTCTCGGTCGGTTCGACCGGCACCAACTTCCATTCCCGACTCATCGCCGTTGCTCCACGTCAGTGGTGATTGCCTGAACGACGACCGGGCCAAGTAAACGAATGCCCTGCTTGTCGTCTTTGAATGCACGGTTGATTCGCCCTTCGGCTGCCTCAAGTGCCTGTTTGTAAACCTGATCGAGCTTGCAATCAGGTCCCCATGAACCGAGGTTACTCAGTTCGATAGTGAGCGTGACCTTTGCGCCGGTACTGGTTCGTACGACTGGCTTTGCCATTACGCCTCCTGCGGCGAAACGATGCCGCTCGCCTGAATGACTGGTATCCGGAGATGCTGCGCAAGTTCGATTTCGACGTTGGCGCCGCGCGACTCTTTCCAGCCAGGCAGAAAGGCCACGGCATCGCAGGTCAGCATCTGGCGCAGTGCGGTACGCATGTACAGCTCCCACTCGTCACGGGTTGGCGCTGAATTCTCGGCGGGATTCTCAACGGTGTACCCCAGAGCGCGAAGCCGGGCAGCTTCGGCGTTGAATGCGGGGTAGTTGTAATCGGGCAGGCCCGTCATGGGCCCGCTTAGGTAGATGCGTTTCACGAGGCCTCCTGCTGTTCAGGCCATCCCGCCGGCAGATAGGGCGCGAGAATCTGCCGCGCTTCATCCACCAAGGTTTCAACGGCACGGGGATGGCAAATCTCGGCGCTGCGCAGTTTCTTGGCAGCAGCCTCCGCATTTGCTTTCAACGCATTGATATCCGGATGGCATTCGAGCGTTTCCGCGTCCGGATCGAGCAGTTTATTCGCAGGGTCGAGCAGCACCAGCATTCCGAACGTCACGCGGAAGATCGATCCGCAGCCATTGATTTCCAAAAGCTTTCGTAGCACCTCCTGACACTGTTCAGCGTCTTCGATATCGAAGAAGTCACCGTCGCTGCCCATTGCTTCCGGGACCCATTCTTTTTGGAGGGATTCGATGAAGCTGGCGGTTTGCTGAGCGACCTCAAGATCTTGCTCGCTGGCGCGAGCCATTTTCATAGGCATGGCGATATCCCTGTAACCGATTCAGGTTACTTTTCGAGATGTAACCTCTGGAGGTTACGGTGGGGTAGGTCAGGCGGCGACGGCCTGGCGCTCCGCGGCGCGCCACGGATCGTTGGCGCGGGCGAGTGCTGCCATCGGCGGCGGGCTGACGCTGTTGCCGCACATGTGGACCTGCTCGGTCTTGGTGAACGGTTTGCCGTCGGCGCCGTGCGTGATGATGTAATCCGGAGGGAAGCCCTGCGCCCGGTACAGCTCGGCCGGTTGCAGCATGCGTAGCCGGATGTCGACGATCACATAGGGCGTGCCCCTGACCATGACGGTGACCAGGCCCAGTCGATCCTTGGTGGTGATCGTTGGCGCCGGTTGATCACAGCCGCCCATGTTGTCGGTGCCGTAGTAGCTGATCAGGAATGCAGCTACTCGCAGGGCGCCTTCTTCGTGCTCTGGTGACAGTTCAAAACTGACCAGCGAACTCTTCCCGCCGCCGCCCGCCGTGATGGTCGGTGCTGGCCCTGTCAGTGCTTGGCCGACGCTAGCGCCGAACTGTCGTTCCATGAAGGCAGTCATCAGTCCGTGGTGCGTGCCGCCGGCGCTGACGGTGTGCAGAGGCTCATCCGCCGCCCGGGCGTCACAGTTGCCGCGCAAGTGCAGCAGGCTTGCTGTCACCAGTTGTTGCTGACTACCCGTGTTCGTCACTGTAGTCATCGGGTCGTTGAGGCTCCTGGCATCGGTGGCGTTGAAGCCGCCGTTCATCTGCGCCATGAACGCAGTGGCGATGCCCATGGCGTGCGCGGCGCCGGCGGGGCGCTGGTAGTTGCCTCCGCTGGTGATGGTTGGCAGCGGTTCGTCCAGCGCCTTGCCTTCATCGTTGAATCGGAACTTGACCAAGTGCGCCGCAGCCAGCGCGCGGTGGTTCTGGGTCATCATCGTGCCGGCCGGTTGGTCTGCCGGTTTCGGCTTGCCGCTGTACTCAGGGCCACCGGCGCCGACCATTACTGGACTGATCAACGTCAGCTCACCGCGATTGGCGCACGTGATCGTCGGTAGAGGCTCCAATGGATCGTTTACCCGGTCGCTGCCCTGGTGCGTGGCGGGAGCGATGACCGGGCTTACCACCGAAAACGACCCGCCTTTCGGGTAGGAAGTCACGGTGCGCAGCGGCTCCTCCATGGACTGAACAGTCTCCGTCGACCAGTTCGCGATGGGCACGATGAACGGCGCCGGATTGTCGATGACGAATTTCTTCATGCCCTTGGCGATACGGCGTTTGGTGGCCTCGGCCAGTTCATCTTTACGCCCGAAGATGCTCTTGCCCAAGTCGCTGAAGTCGATGCACTCGGCGGCGGTGCGGTACTTCTGCTGGCCCTTGCTGGGCTTCTTGGCGTGAGTAGGCTCTGGCCACACGATCGGCTGACCGTCGCAGCGGGCGATCATAAACAGGCGCTCGCGGCTCGTCGGCGCACCAAAGTCGCAAGCTTTGATGACACGCCATTCCACGGCGTACCCCATGCCTTCCAGCAACTGCACAAAGCGCTTCCAGGTGGCTCCGCGGCGTTTGGGATCGGGCACCAGAAACTGCTGGCCGACTGGCACGACTTCACCAGGTGCGGCGACCACTTTCTCGATGACTTCTTTGCCCTTGGCATTCAATACTGTCACTAGCTTGATGGCGCGGCCGGTTGCCTTGTCGCGCTTGGCAATCAGTGGGCCCCACTGCAGGATCTGCTTCACGTTCTCCAGGCTGATAACGCGGGGTTTCTTCTTGCCACCCCACTTCAGCCCGATCCACGACAGGTTGCGAATTTCGCGCTTGCGCGGCTGGCCGCCGGCTGCCTGGCTGTGGTGTGTACAGTCTGGCGACATGTGGAACCAGCCGACGGCTTTGCCGCCGCACTCGGTGTCGGGTTCACCCTCAAACACATCGGTGGTGAAGTGCTTCGCACCCGGGTGGTTGACGGTGTGCATGCTGATAGCCTTGGGGCTGTGGTTTTTGGCCACGTTCACTTTCCGGCCCAGGCCCATCTCCAGCCCGGTACCGGCGCCCCCACCGCCGCAGAAGAAATCCACGACTATCTCATCGTCCTGCGGATTGAAGCCAAGGCCGTACTGAGTTTTGAAATCGAAAGGGTGTTTCTTTGGACTTTTAGGCATAGGGGCTCCTCAACTATGCGGCTTACATATTTATCAAGGCAACCTCTGACATGAAGGTATGCATTAGCGTGGGGGATAGGCTGCGATCAGAACTGAGTGATGCATCACCACCAGACACTCAGGTGGAAATGGTAACTGGGTCTAGCTATGCTGATATTTTCATTCGGTAGAGATCTGCGATGTACGCCAGCCACTCCCAATTCAATACGCCGCCAGACGATACTGTCATCTGGCGCTACATGTCCGTAGAGAAGTATTTGTCTCTTTTGCACACGAAATCTTTATTTATGTGCAGGCTGGATAGATTTGAAGACCCTTGGGAGGGCGCTTACTCAGTGGGTTACGAAAGCTCTAACCCTGAAACACGTGAGGTCCAAGCAATACGTAGGGGATTTCTTTTCGTGAATTGCTGGCATGCCAATGAACATGAGTCTGCAGCGATGTGGGATCTGTACGCTACTCGCCATGCTGGCGTAGCAATAAAAACTACCATTGGGAGTTTAAAAAACTCCATAATTGCACCTGGTGAGATTTTCATCGGTGCAGTTCGATATGAGGATTATTCAGTTTATATTCCTAATTTGGCGGGAAACGTGCTGTTTCCAGCGTTGGTAAAACGCAGGAGTTTTTCTCATGAACATGAGATTAGGCTCCTTGCGCTTAATTATGAAAACAGTAAATGGCACTCTACTGATAGTGAGTACCCTTACTACGGCTACTCAGTGCCTGGAACGCTATCAATGGTTTGTGAGGTGGATTTAAATTTGTTGCTCAAAGACGTTATGTTTTCCCCATCAATGCCCGACTGGCTGTTCGAAACACTTAAAGATGTTTCTGGTCGATTCAATATTTGGCCAAATCATACAAAGTCTAGTCTGTATGATAGGCAGGTTGTGTAATTACCCCTGCCGCAGGGGCTTGCCTCAGGTGGAAAGGATGCTCGTGACTTAATGCGTGCTCGGCTTCCTGAGCCTGGTATACGATCTTTCGATCTCGCGCCAACGCGGGTGGCGGGCATACCTTTAGTTGGCTACGCTCTATGCTCCTGCAATTGGAGGACGTCATGAGCGAGGATCGAGAAGTAGCTCTGGAGTTGGCGTTGACCGCTGTCATTCAAACTGCGCGTCAGGCTGGGATGGATGTCGATGAGCTGGCGGAGTTTGCTGCTGAGCTGCTGGTCGCCAACGAGTCTCAACCGGAATGGCACCTAGACCAAGCAATCTTAGAGATAGAGCACAGTGTGGAAATGGTTTCCCGGGAATGACCGGTGAGCTAACCGCTAATACCGCCTGAGCTCTGTATCCGCCGAATCCCGACCGGCTGCGCACTAATTTGACGCTTTGGGTAAAAATATCGCTACGCTCTCAAGACTACCAAGGAGATGGTCATGAGCGATAACCGGGAAGCTGCCATGAAGATGGCGATTAAGGCGCTGTTGGTCACAGCCAAAAAACAGGGCGTCCGCATGGATACGCTATGCGACGGCGCAGTCGAATTCATCGGACACTACCCGGCACTCGATCGGCAGGGTTTGGTGGCCGCAACCACGATCCGCCGGATTGCCTATGACGTGCTACTGGATCGCTGAGCAGTTGGTTCGAAAGGAGGCGTCCATGACAGAAAATAGAGAGCGTGTTTTCAGAATAGCGTTGGTGGCAGGCCTTCAAGCCGCGGTTAGCCAAGGCCTGAATATTGATTCACTTGCAGAGGCTGCAATTGAACTGCTGCTCAACGATGCTGCATATACACCTGAGGAGGCCGCCCAAGCTGTGATTGCTGTCGAGTCAGCAGCGGATGCAGCTGTGTGAGCGGCTCTGAGCCTTAACTGAGCAGATTTGATAGCTGTCAGTCTCATTAATACTCCCGACGGTAGGTGTATTTTCCACATGTTTCCAAACGGATAGAATGCCTGTCCATTCGTTTGGATACTGCTATGCCCTTCGACTCAGCCATCAAGCACTTCATAGATGCAAGCCACATGCTGCACGCCAAACATCCGTTGGGACAAGCCTTCGCCATGGGCGGAGCACTCCGCGCTTGTGCTATGGGTATCGCAACAGTCAGACGTGGTGAATTAGAGGCTGATGCTCAGGCAAGCTTTCGGATGGTCGAGTACATGATCGAATCGTCGGGTCTGAGCCATGCCGACCCGCTGGATATTTGGATTTCAAAAGCCGGGGCCTTCGAACCGGATCAGATGCAGAAATTGTCCGATTTGGTTAATGAAGTGCTGGCGTGGTTTAAAGCTCACAATCACGATTAGCCTTAGGACTGGCCTACGACACTTGGCAGCGGAGGTTGACTGTGGGCTATACGTGGTGACAGGCATGGAGCCGGGCATCAGGAGAAAGCAATAGATGGATTGGGCAAGTGTTTCTTTTTGGATTGAGCACAACCCAGGCCTTGCTTCATGGGTACAGGCTGTGGGATCGATAGTGGCAATATTCTCAGCGATCTTCATTGCCAGCAGTCAAAATCGGCATCAGAGAAAACTCGCTCGACAGATAGCCGAGGAAAAGTCTTTGGCACAAGCGGGTCGCTTGTATTTGATAGCGAAAGAGTATTCCGACTCGTTGGAGCTGGCCGTAAAACCGTTTTATGAGGAAGACGCAGGCGATGCCGATCAGAGCATCGCCGTGACGTTCCAACGTATACTTGACCGGCTGAACAACAATTTCGATGACGACTATAATCCTGCTAGAAACGTGCAGATCCACATTCTGCGTGCAGCGTTAACCGCGTTGCTTTTCACGCTTGACAACTCTAAGTTCATGACTCATCAGGAGCGCGCTATCGAGATACAGCGCCTTAAAGAGTTATCCCCGGCGCTGTTAGCTTCGTGTTTAAAGCTGCTAGAGTCCGCAAAGAACTGAAAAGATTAAGTCAACGCTCCTCTACTTAGTATCAAACGCGCCCAGCGCGAGTTTGGCCGCAGTGCCTATCTTTGCTTCCAGTACAGCCTTGAACTCCTCGGCAATCGCCTCGCGCTGAACCTCTTCACCGACCCAGCGCAGTTTCAGTACCGGGACCGGCCCGCTGGTGATCACCGAAATGCGCAGATTGATTTGCTGCTCGGTCAGCCCTTCAAATGGGATAACGTTGAAGAGCAACGCCGTTGGCAAAGTTTCCTTGCTGCGCGCCTCGATCTGATCCATGGCGCTACGACTAGCGCTGGTGTCGCCCACAGTGGTTTCCGATTCGCTGGTGGCCTTGACCGTGATCGTGCGCACGGCGGCGATTGCCTTCGCCACCGGGATCGGATTGCCCGCGTCATCGACTGGCGTAAGGTACTGATGCCAATCTTCGATCCAGTCGCTCAGGTCTTTTTGTGCCAGGCGGTTGCCTGCGATCTGCTGTGCGGCGGTGTAGCCCGCAGTTGCTTTCAGCTTCAACACCGCTCGATCATCTGCGTGGCCCGGAGCCGAGGTATCGCCCAGGTTGAACAGCAAGGTGCAGCTCATCTGGTCCTGATCGATAAAGCCGCGAGCGCTGGCGCCTGCACGGTCAAGCACATAGGCGCTGAAGTCGGCCAGGGAATGGGTGGAGAAAGTGCCACGAAAGCGGCTGCGAAATGCCTGGTACTTTTCCAGATCCAGCACTTTTGCACCTTCCGGCAGTACCGCCGTGGGCGTGAAGGTCGGCAGCGCTTTGCCAGTGGCTTCGAGCGCGGTGTCGGTGATCAGTTGAATCGCTTCTTTCGTCAGGGACATGTTTCGGTCTCTTCTGGGTGGTGAATGGAATTAGGAACGACGAGGAATCGGCGCTTCGTCGCGGGTAAACATCTGGTCGTGCTTTTCCTGAAATAGCGTGACCTTGCCGCCTGTGCCGACGTGCATCGGCGTGTCGAGGCTGGTGTTCTCGCTGCGGTCGCCGCGCTTGGTCGGCACCTTGTAAGCGAGCTTGTGCTTCACCTTCACCTGGTGGGTTTCACCGATCTGGGTGATGTCGAGCGTGATCACCAGTTTGCCGGGCTTGCCGTTGTCAACGACGCCGCCGGCGACTTCTGAGAGGGCGTGGCCAATCTGGCTGGCGAAGGCGCCGCCGTTGAGTTCGTTGAGGAACTCGGCGGTATCTGTGGGTGTTGGCATTGTGGATGCTCCGAGATGGGCGCGAGCCCGCTAGGTGGTAGGTGGTGTTGTGGTTCGCGCTTACGGCGCTGAGAGGATTTGAAAAGGCGTTTCACGCGGCGACCTTCACCTGGTTCCAAGCGCCGACTGATGCGAAGAGCGCGGAAAGCCTCGATTCAGGGATGGGCACAATGCCGGGAACCGCGAGCCAGCCCATGCCAACGCGATGGTTCGGGTTACAGTCGTCGCGGACTTCGTTGTAGAAGTGCTCGATCACATCCGATAGGCGTTCGACGCGATGTATGCCATCCGGCCTGATGTCTATTGACTTGATGTACTGGGCGCCGTCCTGCCGCACGCAGATAGCGGCGATGTAGATGGTCCAGCGATGCGCGATATCGCAGAGAGCATCGGCAACCTGCTTGACCAGGATCTGTTTCCCGGACTTCCAGCTGAGCATGATCTGGAGGCCGCTCGGGTCGATGCTGATGACGGCCGCGTGATTGGTACCCAGCAGCGCGCGCATGCTCCGTTCGACCTGGACCTTGCGGTTGCACGGTTTGCGCTTGCTCATATTGCCTCCGTGATCCGTCGAACCTGCTGGCGATCGGCGTTGTTCAGGCGCCGCCGCTTGCGCTTCAGCACTGTGTCGGGGTCGACGTAGTTGCTCCGCGGCGGTACGGGCGGACGTTCGGGGAAGGACGCGACCGGTTGAACCTTCTTGCCAGTGGCCATGAAGTGATCGATCTGTGCCCGTAAGTCTTCGATGATCTTTTTTCGGGGATCAGCCAGCGGTACGAAGTTCACCAGCTCATTCCGATGAACACGAATGCAGCGAGAATGACCGCGAAGGCGGCGGTCCAGCAAAGCATCCAGCGCGCGAAGCCCCCGACACCGATTTGCGCTTCGCGGAGGAAGGAGGCGGTGTTTTCGAGTTGTTGCGCCGACCGGCACGCGTTTGAGTGGCCCGCGACCTCGACGCGCTCGGCGCCGGTCTTCCGGTCCAGCACGCCGAACAGGTTGTTGCCGTGCGGAATGACGGCGAAGCGCGGCTTGGCATTGAACTCGGCAGTAGCTTGCTGGGTGCGCTGGCGCAACGCTTCGTGAACGGCGCGCATCTGGCTGATTGTCTGATTCATGTCCTTTCCCTCAGTTGTTTGCGTTCATTCGTCAGCACTCTGGCCGCCGGCTGTTTGCCGTTGGGCGCGGGGGAGAGTGCTGGCGGATAAACGCGAGGCGAAAAAAAGCCCTGTCGACGCAGGGCTTTTCACGTTGCTAATTGGCCACGCCTTGTACGTGGATCCTGCTAGCGGATGCTGGGTGAGGCGGTATGCCCGTTGGTTTTTCTCATTATTAGAAACCCTTTGTCAGTTAATGACCTGCGTCGCCAGACATAACGATTGGATGCATAGGAAGCAGCCAGGGCCGGCCAGTTTCCATCGGCGCGACTCGTATGGATGAGCCCTGGTCTAAGATCAAATCGATGGTTCATGATCCAGGAGAATGGGTTTAGGCTAGCCTGACCACACGTCAGAGGGATGAGATCCGAGATCGCACTGAGGGTTTTCTGCCCTCCACACCGAGTGTTCTTGGGAGGAGCACAAAATGATATCGACACTCGAATTACGACATATCATCGAATCTAGCTTTCTGCCCGTAGAGTGCATCTGCAGTCCGAACGATGCCGGCACCCTAACCATCCAGTTGATTAATCCTGAGACAAAAGAGATTGATCTGACTGTACCGGGCATACCAGTATCAAACTTGACCACAATGCGCGCGATTTCGGACCTTGTTGCGCAGATTCGCGAGGAGCTACGGCTAACTCATCTCGCTCATTCCGATCCCCGTCCTCGATCAAATGCCCGATCGTAATTGCCAAGGGAATTGCGCTGTTGTGTCGGTACGGCTGACCTTCAGCGCCCTAGGGCTTCAAGCTCTAAGTGCTTCTCCTGCAATTTTGCGATGAGACACAATCGCTCCTGGCCGGTAAGGTGCCGGGCAGCTAGAAACAATCCCTCAGCAAGATCACCGTCGAACTTCATCGAGCCCGCGGCGTGTTCTAATTCGATCTGAACGCGCTTACCTGTTGCTTCCATCTGCGACCCTTACCTGCTCAGCCGAAACCACATCACCATGCCTAGGAGCAGACCGCTGACGATGCCAGCCAGGTATGCGATGGAGATGATGTGCAAAAAGCTGGCGGCGAGCAGTAAAGCTGCGCCAACCAATAGCAGGAGGATTAAGCGGCTGATCACCGCACCACCTTCACGACGCTGTTAATGCCCTTGTCCACTGCCCGACGGACCTTCTTGGCTTCATCCGGCTGCATGCTCTTCAGGTAGTCGTTGTTGAACACGATCTGAGCGCGCAGGCAGTAAGTGTCGGGCTTGCCCATAGTGGAGGTTTCCAGCCCGCTCTGACCTTCCTTATCGACGACGCAATGCGTGTACAGCGGGTTGTTGTTGGCGTCCTTCGCATCCTCGAACGAGTTGTCGTTTACCTCGCCGATCATGATCTGTTTGCTGAAATCGGCGGTGATATCGCTCGGGATCTTCCCAGACCGGCCTATGTACAGCATCCCAGCGATTTCGATCCGGACACCAGCCTTCGTGACATAGCCCTGGGCGACCGCCTCAGCAGCGCTGTACCAGTCATCAAACTCGACGATACGCGCGCCTTCGTAGTCTTTGTCTGTCTTGATCCAGTTGCGCACGGTGACCAGCGCACCGGAGCCGGACACCGCCGCAAACGCGTATTTCGCTGCGACGCTGTCCTTTTCCATCTTGCCGAAGTCGTCCACACCGGCTTTGCCGTGCAGCCAGTAAATGACCTCCTGATGCGCGTCGCTGACCTTGAGGTCGGCGGGCATCGGCAGGCTGATGACGGCATCGTTTTGAATGACCGCAATATCACAGGTGCCGTCTTTCAGCTTCTCGGCGTTCTCGACGCTGCCGCCGGTGTTGATGATCTTAACCTCGCCGCTGTCCTGCTTGGCAATCGTGTTGCCGATGCTGGTACCTAGGCTTTCATAGAAGCCACCTTCGCCGCCGGTGCAGAAACGCAGGGTAGGCGGTGCCGCACTGGCAGCGGCCGAAACACTCAGCAGCACGGCCAGCAGTAACGCTTTTGATTTCATGGGTGTTCCTCAGGGTGGGTGATTTCCCATCTGGCCCTCGTTTGAAGGCCAGCCAGTGAAATCAATTTCCAGCGGCGTCAGTCTTTTCCCCTGCTGCGCGAGCCAAGGCGTCAAGCAGCAGATCCTGCCGGGCCTGCTTGTCCAAGAATTGGCGAAGGGCGCGGACGAAGATGGTGTTCATGGACGTGTCTGCCGCATCAGCCGCAATCTCAACCTTCTCGCGGAGGTTGTCCGGCAGCCGAACGACAAATTTCGGAAGGGGTGATTCTTTGGTTTTCGGCATGATCATTCCTCAGGGCGGGGCATTCCCGATGCAGCCTGACGGCATGCTGCATTGGTGAATCAGGCAGGCCAGCGGCCAGCTCACCACTGCCCAGGTGACGGGCCTTGCGCTAGGCTGGCGTTCTCACACAGCACAGCCAGCAAAGGAGGGCGATGCGCTAACGCACACCTACAGGTTGAAACACGACCGCGACTTCGGCAGTCATCTTCCGAAGGTCTATGAATCGGGGAGGGCGATTGAGGCGGGGGATGTCATCGAGCTGGAAAACGGCATGTGGCATGGCGTTATCGAGGCCCGTAAAACTCAGCAAGGTATGCTTCTAGTTCTCGCTGAATCTGCTCAGAACGCTGAATGGGCAGAGTTTCTACTAAGGCAGCAATTGTCTGAGTAAGAACGATCGTTGCGAACTTGCTGCATCCCAATGAGCTGACCTCGGCGCTGGGGTGCATCAGGGACATTTTCGTCGCCAGCCCGGGCACACCCTGACATGCCAAGGTCATGAGGGCGGCTTCGATTCGCCCGGTCAGAGTTGGCGCTTCCACCGTCGGATGACCTGGCGAATTGAGATGCGGGTGGTGCATATCGTGTCGCCTCCAATGGAGATCGGCGTTTCGTCTGAGCGCGAATGTTCCGATTCAGGCAACTGCGGTGCAGTGTTCCAAGTCTACGAACCCGCTTTTACCTTCGAGGAAGATCACTGTGCTGTGGCCGTTGCACACACAGGCATCGCCTTTCGTCACGCCGCGGTGCGTTTCGCCGCAACCGATGATGCTTTCGTAACTGACCAGTGTTCCGGCCGGATGCTTCGCGTTCCAGGCATCTGCCTGGCGTTGGAGCTGGACGACTGTGGGACGTTTGGGTGCTGGCATAACTGTCTCCTTATGGTTGATTTCCCGTCTGGCCCTGTCTCCAAGGCCAGCCAGTGAAATCCCGACCTCGCTACTGGCGACAGGTCGGGGTAACGCATCAGCGATGTAGGTACATCCGGTGCCTAATCCCCGCGCGCTGATTGCAGGTTTCGGGATCTTTAGGCGGCGGCGGGCTTCCCTGCTCACGCCAGCTCGATCAGCTTTGCTGGCGTGGTCATCGGGCATATACAACATGCGACGTACAGCCCTGTGCCTAGTTGGGGATAGTTGAAGGCACATCGCATGAGGTCCGGCGCTCCTCATAGCCGAGGCTCAGAGCGCTAATTTTTCAAAGCTTTTCCATTACCGCCGGAGTGGCGGGGCGCATCGCTTGCCGGGTCATTCGCACGGTTCAGGCATTTCGCCCTTGATCAGCCGTACAGGGTTCTCCCTGTCGTTGGCAGGCTTTCCTCGTTCGCCTGTCTGATCCCCGGTCGCCGGTAGAGGCAGTGCGGTCTATTCGTTGTTTGTTTCGTTCGGTTTTTAAAGAGCGCCGGGGCACCGCCCCTTCGCCGAGTTGTCGCTGGCGATGGAGTTAATTTAGCCATGCGCTAAAATAACGTCAATAGCTCCCAGCTAAATAATTTAGCTTTGCGTGAAATTTATTTTTCTGACTTTCGTAAGCTATCGGTACGACGAATATCTAACGGTGGGTATTTACGAGCGGGTTAGCAGCGAGCTAAGCTTTGAAATAACTGTACATACATACAGCAATAGGGAGTAGCTGATGGCAAGCCCGCAGAAGAAATCACAAGAGCCAAAGCCGATGTCGGGAGTAGAGCGCCTGACGCTCAGGGTGTCTGGAATGGTCAACCATCCGATAGCTCAGGATCGAAAGTGGGCCAGAATTCATCGGCTCGATACCGATGGTGATCGAGAATGGGATGAAGTGATGGGCGTGCTCGCCGAGGTCGACGGAATTGAGATGACGTTCAACGATGAGGATGATTCTGTAACGCTGAGCTGGGAAGCCCCGGATGACGAAGATCCGAGAGCCCAAGATCATGGAGAATTTGATGCGGTGGAAGAGCCCGCACCTTTCTGATGAGCACGAAAAAGCCCGCTTACTGCGGGCTGTCCGCGAGCGCGCGGACTGCTTGATATAACTCTTTATTGCGACTAAAATTAGTCGCACATAGGGAGCCTTCATGTCCAAGCAAGAAAAACTGATCGCGAAGCTGCTGAATAAGCAGGCCGGATTGACTTGGCCCGAGTTAGTTTCGCTGCTGATCGGGCTTGGGTATCGCCAGATTGAAGGAAGCGGCAGCAGGGTGAAATTCAACAACGGCAACCCGCACGCGATGATCAACCTGCATAAGCCCCATCCGGGCAACGAAATAAAGGCATACGTCAAACGTCAGGTGATAGATCACCTAAAGGCAGGAGGATTGATCTGATGAGCACCATGCTGCAATACCGGGGTTACTATGGTTCCATTGAGGCCAGCCCCGAGGACAACTGCCTGTTCGGCAAGCTTCAGTTCATTCGCTCCCTTGTCAGCTATGAGGGGGAGACGGTTGCTGAATTGACCCAGGCGTTCCATGAAGCGGTAGACGATTATCTGGTCACCTGCGAGTCGCTCAAGCATGACCCGGAAATTCCGTGCAAGGGATCGTTCAACGTGAGGGTAGGGCATGACCTGCACTTGGCTGCTAGCGTGGCCGCAACGCGGCAGAGCATTTCCCTGAACGATCTGACTCGCAAGGCGCTAAGTGAGTATTTGGAGCATCACGCGTAGGGCACAAATTGCGGGCAAAATAAAAGCCCGCGATGGGGCAGGGCCTTCCTTGGTCCTGATACCATCCCACTTCCGTCACGTAGTTTGATTGCCGATCACAGCCCTGCTGGCGTTTACCACTATGTCGACGATCACGCCTTGCGCGCATTCCAGATCAGCAGAACTTTTGCATGGATCGTTACGTCATCAATTCGCGCCGTCTGATTCTCGTAGTGCTGGTTGTCCGATATGAGTCGATAATGCTCTTCATCCAGCCGCATCACGCGCTTGATGTACAGCTCGTTGTGCCAGGTCAGAACGTAGATACCTTCGCCGATGAAATCCCTTACGCCTTTGTCGACAATGACCATGTCTTTGTCGTTAATCGTGCCGGCCATGCTCTCGCCCCAGCCGTTGATCATGCCAAGGGAAGTGGTGGATGTGTAAGTGACGCCTTTCTCTCGTAGGATGTCTTCGCGGACCACCAGGTTACGCACCACCTCTTGATAGTCTGGTGGCACCTGTCCGTGCCCCATTGCGGCGCGAATGTCATATTGAGGAATGACGATTTCCTCATTGGTCGGCTTCAGGTTCGATAAGTTACTTGGAACCAAATTCACCGCCCCTTCATCGGGCTCCTTCGCGGCAGCAACGATTCGATCCCGAGCCTCGACCGACAGTCCTTTCACCTTCGCGAGCATACGTTGCACTTGATCGGCAGCTGTCGAAACTGGTTCTTCGCGCGGTGATAACGCCTTTGACACCCCAGTCGTTACGACCGATTCCGGTGTGTCCTGCGTTAAAGAATCGAACCAGCCACGAGGCAACGCTTCTATGGCTTCAATGCGTCGAGCGACATCGTCACCCAAATTCTTTGCCGTTTTTTCAGAAAGGATCTGACTGAGATGGGCAGGCGCCATCCCCCAGCGTTCAGCACACGCGCCTTTCTTCTGGGTGCCTATAAGCCTGATCAACTGCTGCTTACGAATTGCGTAGATATCCATCCGGACAAGAATGCCAGTGTTTAGCTCAATGCTAAATGTGCCCACAGCTAAATATTCCTTGCTCTGATATTAGCCCTAAGCTAAATTTCTCCTATCTTTAGGAGAACCCCTATGAATGAGCACTTGCGCGACTGGCTCGCCAACGCGACGCCCGACCGCCGTAAACAAGTAGCTGATGCCGCAAACACCACTGTTGGGCACCTCTGGCAGCTCGCAGGCGGTCATCGGAAAGCTTCTGCCGAACTCGCTGAACGCCTTCAGGACGCCTCTGGTGGTGAAATCAAAATCGCTGGCCTTCGCCCTGATCTGATCGATTTGGCTCACAAAGTTTTGCTCGGCGCTGCCTGATCTCCCTGCGACAGACACATTTTGCAATGCGTGATGGCCGTCAGCCACATAAACAAATCCGAGGTTTTAGGAATGCAGGAATTTCTGAGGGCATGTGACGCAGTCGTCGAGGACGCGAACACGAAGAATCTTGCCACGCTGATGAGCTTGCCTCCGGTGAGCCTGCTCCAGCGCGCGAACGCAAATTACGACGGCGCCTGGTTCAACGTGAAGCATTTGTACGCATTGCTGCTCCATACCGAAGACATGCGGCCCCTTCACGCGCTTGCGGGTGAGTTTGGCTATGTGGTCGTTAAGACCGATGCGCCGGTTGCGATCGATATCCATCAGGCCCTGGGCCGTGCCGCGCTTGAGTTCGCCGAAGTAACGGTGGAGACGCATAGCGCAATGGCTGACGGCCGCGTTGACCAAGTTGAGCGCGCGCGAATTCTTCGCGAAATCGACCACGCCGAACGGGCGCTGGCGCAACTGAAAGCATCCGTGAAGGTGGCCTGAATGAACCGGGAAGAATTTTATCGGCTAGCCCTTTCAACTGGATGGCTCCATAACCCTGACATGTGCGGCGGCATTTCCGAGGGCGACAGGGAAATCGCAGTAAAAGCCATCGCAGGTCGGGCCACGGGTACCCCTGCAGAAGCGGCCGCTCAGATCTTGTCTGGGATAGCCGCTTTAGATGCTGGCCCGAACAAGCCAGTAGTAGTGCGTTGGCCGAAAGGTTTCGACGAGCACGACTCTCTCATCAAGCGCTCGGAATGGCACGCTTCAGAGGCTCGCAGGTTGATGGAAAACCATCGGTTTTTTGCAGACCGATTCAAGGGCCTCGGCGGGTTTCTGTCGGATCAAGGTCCAGCCCCGTTATCCGAAAGTACACCGCATCAACCCGATACGAATGCGCCGGACGCCTGAATCGCGGACACAAAAAAGCCGGGCTGCAACCCGGCTCTTTCAACAACACATGTGAGGCCGATTATGCACACAGCCACCAACCAGAGCAATAGCCCGCCAAGCGCGTCAGGTTTTCCGATCTATCAAAACCTGACGCATCAGGTGATGTCGTCGCGCGAGATCGCCGAGCTGACTGGCAAGCGTCACGACAACGTCAAGCGCACCATCGATACGTTGGTCAGCGACCGGGTGATCAGTTCTCCTCAGATTGAGGAATACCCCGCCAGCGTTGGCCGTCCAGGGAAACACTACCTGATCGGCAAGCGTGACAGCTTCGTTGTCGTCGCCCAACTCAGTCCCGAATTCACCGCGCGCTTGGTTGACCGCTGGCAGGAACTGGAAGAGCAGGCTGCCCCGCGCATCCCCGCGAACTACGCCGAGGCCCTGCAGCTCGCCGCCGATCAGGCCCGTGAGAATACCCGCCTGCTGGGCGTGATCGAGCTTCAGGCGCCGAAGGTCGCAGCCATCAAACGTTTGGCCGCTGCCGAAGGCGCTATCTGTATTACCGATGCCGCCAAACAGCTTGGAATGCCTCCGTCGAAGCTCTTTGACTGGATGCTGGAGAACCGCTGGATATACCGCCGTGGCGGCTCTACCCTGTGGATTGCCCGTGAACCGCGCATCCGCTCCGGTTACCTCAAACACAAAGTGACTGCACTCAAGCCAGACATCGAAACCGGTATTGAGCGCGCAGCATTTCAGCCGCTTGTCACGCCGAAGGGCTTGATCCGCCTGGCTGAGCTTCTACAGGAGGGCAAGTAATGGCCCGTATCCGCTCAATAAAACCCGAGTTCTGGACCAGTGAGCAGGTAATGGAGTGCAGTCCGCTTGCTCGCCTGCTGTTCATCGGTATCTGGAATTTCTGTGACGACGCCGGCAATCACCCGCTGTCGCCAAAAACTCTGAAAGCACTGGTGTTTCCAGGTGACGACGTCACATCCACTCAGGTAGCCGGACTGGTCGACGAACTGGAGTCGAATGGTCTGCTATCAATCTACGCCCATTCGGCGAAGCTCTATCTACACGTCAACGGCTGGCATCACCAGAAGATCGACAAGCCCACAATCAAGCACCCTGCTTTCACTGCACCGATCACCGATGAGTCGTCGAATGCTCCGCGACAACTCGACGAGCAGTCGTCGAACAGTAGCGGAGGCCTCCCCCCCGGAGTGGAAGGGGAAGGGAAGGGAGAATCTACACACTCTGCGCGCGGACCATTTGCGATGTCGCTCGACTGGGCCCCCGACGCTGATTTGGTGAAGGCCTACGCAACCCGAGCGGGGTTATGCGTCACCCTGTTCACCCGAGAGGCGATCGCCGGTTTCGTGTTGCATCACGAAGCGAAGGGGCTCGCTCAAACCGAGAAGCAGTGGATCGCTGCCTTGGTCGGCTGGGTAAAGCGAGACAAGGCGAACGGCGCCCGGGTGGTTCCGTTTCCCCCGCGCGGGGGTGGACCTGATTTTGACGACACCAGCTGGGCCCACGATCTGGGAGCGCTTTGATGAGCGTTGCGAAGAAGCCCCCGGTCAAACACGTCACCTCGATCATGTCGGTCATGGGCAACCTGCCGCCTGTGATCCCCGCCGTGCCAACCGAACTGCCGCCGGGCACCGCGGAAGTTGTGAACACGCTGTTTCGCGAGTTGCAGGCGATCTTCCCGGCGTGGAAGCAAGCTTGGCCCGATGCCGCAACGCTGGCCTCTGCGAAGCGGAGTTGGATCAAGGCGTTCATGGCCGAGGGCATCACCCAGCTTGAACAGATCCGTTACGGCATCCAGAACTGCCGCAGGCTCGGCGGCGACTTCGCCCCCAGTGTCGGCAAGTTCATCAAGTGGTGCCAGCCCACGCCGGAGATGCTGGGCATCCCCTCCCATGACGTCGCGTTCCGCGAAGCATTGGAGAACTCACACCCGAGCCGCTCGGCTTCACGGATCTGGTCCCACCCTGCCGTTCGGCACGCGGCGCTGCAATGCGAGCTGCATAACTTGGCGGACCTAGCGTCAGCAAATGCCAGCGAGATTTTCGACCGTGCCTACGACATCACCATTCGAATGCTGGTGCAGGGGCAACCGCTTGACGAGGTCGCCGTGGGCATCGGGCACGACAGCCAGAAAAGTGAAATGGAGCTCGCAGTTGAGGAAGGAGAGCGCTTCATCCACGCGACCATGCGCCGTCAGGGTGTTCCACCAGACGGGCAGGCGGCGCGTGCCCAGTTGCTGGCGAAGATGAAGCTCAAGCGCGGGTGCCGTGCTGAACCGGGGAGGACATGAATTGAAAGATTTCATCGAGGTTACGACTGACGCATTGACCGGTCCCGCGCTGGATTGGGCTGTCGCTCGCGCGGCGGGAATAAGCGTTGAGCTTGCAGCACCGCAGTACGGCGCACCATGGCGGCCTTTCTTGCCCGATACCGGGGCTCGCTTCGCTCCGACCGTCAATTGGGAACAGACCGGGCCTCTACTGGAAGCGCACAAGATCGGTAGCGGTCCAGTCGGCAACGGTTGGGTCGCGTACCCGCGCCGGAGTAATGCGCCTACCGACTTGCTTCATGCCCCTTCGGCGCTTGTCGCGATCTGCCGCGCCGTTGTAGCTGACAAGCTGGGCCTCGTCGTCGGTATCCCTGCGGAGTTGGCCCAATGATCACCTTCCTCGTCGCCGCGCTGCATTGCACGTTCGCACTGCTGGAGAACGCATACACCCATCAGGTGCCGCCGGCTGAATACCAATTCGGAGGTGTCCTGTGAGGCAAACCAAGTTGACCAAGGCCGCACGCGGCCGAGATTGTCAGGTTCGGGTACCGGGTGTGTGCAATGGCGATCCGGAGACTACCGTCCTTGCACATTTCCGCCTGAGCGGCACACGTTGTGGCGCTGGACTGAAGCCTCACGACTTACAGGCCGCCTGGGCTTGTTCGGCTTGTCATGACGCCGTTGATGCGCGCAGCAAGACTGAGTTCAGCCGCGACGAATTGCGCGTCATGCACATGGAAGGCGTGGTGAGGACCATCGACATCCTGATCAGCGAAGGGAAGGTGGCAGCGTGATCGGGGTCAAGCTCAAAGCCTTCAAACCCAAGAAGGCCCGCGCCCCGCGAGTGGATCGCGAAGGGTTGGAGCAAGCTGCACTGATGCGGGAGCTGGCGTTGTCCCTGCCGAACATTTTCGACCTGATCTACCACGTCCCGAACGGTGGGCAGCGTCACAAGGCCGTGGCTGCGAAGCTGAAAGAACAGGGCGTCAAGGCGGGGGTGCCTGATCTGGTGTTACCGATGGCCCGTGGCGGGTATTTCGGCCTGTACCTGGAATTCAAGGCCACTCCGCCAAACGACGCCCCGGTTTCATCCAGCCAGTACGCGTGTATCCGCCGCCTGAACGAGCAGGGCTATCTCGCCATCGTGTGCCGGGGCCACTTCGACGCCATGGAAAGCATCCGGGCGTATCTCAAACTTCCTGTGACCGTGGTGGCTGCATGAGCAAGACCCTGACCGTCAATCTGTCCGACGCCGAGATTCGTCGCCACGTCGATAATCCTGGTGTCCGTGATTTGCGTGATGCCCGGCAGCCCGCGTTCCGCTTCCGCTTCAAGCAGGACCGGAACCGTGGCTCCTGGTATCTGGTGGTGGGCAGCAAATGGAACAAGATCGCTAATTTCCCGGATCTCAACACCAAGGCGATTCTGGCGGTGCTGCCGGACGTGCGAGCCCGCTTCGCGGGGACGCCTGACGCTTCTGCTGCGGTAGGCACCTGGCAGACCGTGGGCGAGCTGCTGGCGTGGTTCGATGACCGCATGGGCCGCGACCGCAACTTGTCGGCCAAGCGCAAGTCGACCGCGCGTTCGGCGATGAGCAAGCACCTACGGCCGCGCTTGAGCGATCTGCCGCTGGCATCAGTAACGAAATCGGAGATCGACCAGCGCCTGATGTGGCCATTGCAGGCTGAGCTTTCGCTGGAGTACCTGCGGCTGATCTTCCGCCTGTTGGTGCTGGCCTTCAAACAGGCTGCCCGGCTCGGGCACATCACCACCAACCCGATGAACGCCATCCGTTTCGGTGACTTCTCGAAGACGAAGATCAAGCCCAAGGCGGCCCGGTTGCGTGATGTGCAGGTCGAGGGCGTGCTGGCGAACCTTGGCGAACGCTTCGCCGCAGCGCCCGGTGACGCCATGCTGGCCCTGATGATGCTCTGCCACGGCACCCGTGTGGGCGAAACCCGGCCGGCATCGTGGCGCGACCTCAGTCTTGATGACCGGCAGTGGTTCATCCCAGCCAGCCACACGAAGACACGTGCCGAACTGACCCTGCCGCTGACTGATCAGGTCTGTGCGTTGCTCAAGCGTTATCACGCCATCCAGCGCGCCCTGGGCTACGAGGGTGTCTACCTATTCCCCGGTCGGACCGGTAAGCCGCTCGGCGAGAGCCAGGCCTGCGCCGTGTTCACCCGGCTGGGGCGCGGCGAGTGGACCAGTCATGACCTGCGCAAAGTTGCCCGTACGGCCTGGGTGGATCTGGGCGTCGACTTCCTGATCGGCGAACTGCTGATCAACCACACCATGGGCCAAAACGTTAAGACCTACATCCATTCTTGGGTTGAGGCGGGCAAGCGTGACGCGTTGGAGAAGTGGCACGCATGGCTTGACGCGCGCGGTTTCGCAGCCATCCACACCATTGCCGAGCCATTACGCGAAGTTTCGCTTAATCCAGTACAGACCACGAGTGGCGTGGCTTCCAGCCATTTCCCGGACAAACCATAGGCGAGGTTTCAAAATGATGATCATGGTCGATCCGCGCCGACACATCGCGGTCCATCCGGGGGATATCAGTGCGATGAGGATCGCTCGGGAGTTGGGAAGCCAGGGTGAGTGCTTGGTCATCCATCTTGCCAACGGGCACGAGCTCAAGGTCTGGGAGTACTTCGACAACAAGTCTCGGCTGGACCTGCGCGCTGTGCATGAGCGACTGATGGAGGCCTGCAAGTGAAAAAGAACCACGGCCCATCGTTCCGGCGCGAGCTGAAGCCGCTGATGGTGTGCGGCACCTGTCGCGGCGCCACGGTCACGCCTGGCGTCTTCCACCAGATCGATTGCTTTAAATGCAACGCTTCCGGCTGGGTCTGCGCCGAGACAGGGGAAGCGCTCCCAGTTGAGGTCATGGTTCAGCAACTCAGCATGCGACTGCGCAATGTCACTGCTGAGCTGTCACGGTCGCGCCTATCCATCGGCGGCGCCCATGAACAATACGAACAGAACAATCGTCTGGGCCCAGGCGGCAGCAATTACACAGGGGACTGAGCATGAACACACGTAAACCGTTACATCGCCCGCTGGGCGACACTGAGTACATGCTCGAGCAGTGGGGCTGGTGGCGCATGGATGGAATGGGCGTTCCCGGCTATCTGTCGCCCGCTCTCGCAATCATGAGGGACGTGACCCCATCCGCGACAAAGTCGTATGTCATCACTGACGAGCTTGCCGGCGTTGTGGATGGTGCCGTTGCCAGACTTTGCCGCCGTGATGCCCAGATGGGCGATATGATCTGGCTGTACTACGGCGCGAAGTGGCCTGCGGTGCGCGTGGGTCGCCAGTATGGCGTCAGCGAGATGAAGGCGCGGGAGCTGATCAAGGCCGGAGTGGCTTGGATCGATTGCGCCTTGGAAACACTCAAGGCGGCAGCGTAAAAAACAGTTGTCCATATGGAATAGCTCTGTTTTCATGCCACGGTGTTCAGCTGATTCAGCGCGACACCCCTATTCAAAGCCCCGCTACCGTGCGGGGCTTTTGTATCTGGCGAGGTCAATGCTCTGATGATCTAACAGCGAGCCGATGTGTCGTACTCCATTGCTGGGCGCCGACCTGCGCTTATGTTTGAAACCATTCCACGTCTGTAATCCCAAATCGCTCAGCTTGAGGCTTGCTCAATTTGGTAGCGGGGTCGGAGCGGTATTTGGGCAACTGGCCAAATCCGGCGTCGACTGAAGCCCAATGCCAGGCCTCGGCATTGTCCATTTTCGCGGCTCGGATGTAGAAAGTTTTGTAGGCACCGTCGAGTAGGTAGTTGATTCGGTAATGATGTTCCTGTGCCATTTGCAGAGCTCCTTGGCGTGGTGGTCACTCCAGATCAAGGATTATTCTTCAGGAAAAAAATTCCGTCGGAATTACAGGAGGCTGCGCGCGCCTATTCAAGCGCGTGGCGGTCTATTGACGGTTCGATACAGACGGATGCTTTCAGCCGACAAGCAGGTCATGAATTGTCGGCTTCGAACTCGACTGCGGCACCCATCTGACGCATTTGTTCGTACAAAGCATCGAGCTGATCGTCGGCCAGCGTGAGTCGAGCGGCGATGAAGAACAGCATCTGCGCGCTGAGTTCACGAGGGCTGGCCCCGCCGGTGTACTTGCGCCATTGACGACCATCAGACAAACCAGCGATCGCAGCCATCTCATTACCGGTTTTGTTCAGCTTTCCCTTAAGCGCTTCCAGGTCGGACGTTGATGGTGGGGTGTAGTGCTTGATTATTTTCATGTCGGCCTTATGAGAAACCCCGCTTTCGCGGGGTTCTAGAATCAGGAGAGGTATTTGGTGAGGGCTACCGTGGCCGCGGCTACCGCGCCCACTAGCCCCGAGGCCATCGCCAGTGGATACCAGAGCGCTTCGCGACTCAGCTTGTGCGCTTCGTTGCGCAGCTTGGAGGTCTCCGCGTTCAGCTTGCTGGTTTCTGCCATCAGCTTTGCGATCTCGGAGTGAATCTTTTCGAGTTCGGCGGTTGTCATTTCGATGCTCATTCGTGCTTCCCCTTGGGGCTGTCGGGCCGGGCGATATGCGCTTCCCATGTGCTGAATAATAGGCCCATTGGGCCTAATGGTCAAGGCTTTTAATAGAGCATTGTTGCTGAGGTGACCATAGCTGGGGTGGCCCTTCGGGGAAGGCCCGGACGCGGTATCGCCGGTCAGTCACGCGTACGACCAGAACACCGGCAGCTAATGCGCCCCGCTCCAAGACTTTCGGGACGGCATCAGCCGACTCGCCGCCGCAAGCGGCTTTTGAATTTCCTTGAGACCCGATGCTTCCTGTGGTCTCAGATGTCCAGCAAGTCAGCGGCAATGCCCAACGCCGCTGCGATCTTGTCGCGAGTGGCTTTTCTGGGGTTCGCTGCCTGTTCCTGCTGGGCGTAGGCGGATTGGGTGATGCCGATGCGTTCTGCCACTTGCGCCTGGGATAATCCCAAGTGCTTGCGCCAAGCCGCAGCAGCGGAGAGGTCTTCCTTCACCATGTAGCCCACTACCTCGTTCGGGACCAAGTCCTCTTGGGGATGGTCCTTTATGTACTGGGCGTACGGGATGACCACAAAGGCCGGCGCTCCGTCCGGCCCATTGATGATTTGCACGTTAGTAGGTGTGTTCATCGCGCTTTTTCACCTCTTCGATATTCACGATCTTTACGCCGCCGTCCCAGTCGAACATGACTCGGTAGTTACCTACCCGGAGACGGTAGCCGTATTGGTGGTTGGTGAGGCTTTTGATGTTCTGGACGTTCGGCATGTAGGCCAGTGCCTGAGCTGCGTCGTAGACCTTGACCTGATCGGCCTTGTTGATCTTGCCGAGCTGCTTCGATGCTTTCCGTGTCCAGTTGATCTTGTTCATGTCTGCCTCGCTGTGTGTGAGGCAATTATAAGCATTTTAATAAGTGTCTACAAGTGTTTATAGTGGATATGCTTATTACTCAATGAGCCTCGGTATTGGCCGGGGCTTTTTTCATTCTCCGATCCCGAAAGGGTGGACAGTCGGATGTCGACATGCCGGATAAAACACCTGACTTCTGGGCGCATGTCTGGCTCGTACTTTCGAATCCGCTCTGGCAAGGAGCGATCATGGCCGGGACTATCTCTGCGCTGCGTGTCCTTTATGAGGGCAAAGAAGCGAACAAATGGCGCGTGCTTCTTGAAGCGCTAATGTGCGGCGGGCTGAGCCTGTCAGCCAGTAGTGTCATCGAGTGGATGGCATGGCCGTCCAGCCTGTCGGTCGGCGCCGGTGGTGCAATTGGTTTCATCGGCGTCACCGCGATCCGCGAGCTGATCGTCAAGTTCCTTGGCCGCAAGGTGGACACGCTATGAAGGCATTTGCAGCGGCATTCATCATTGCGCTGGTCGGTCTGCTGCTCGCGGGCTTGCAGCAGTACCGCGTCGTTGCGCTGCGGGGGGAGGTGGCCATCGAGACGAAGGCCAAACAGGATGCACTTGATGCCAACGCCGAGAGCCAGGCCACGATAACCACGCTGCGCGCCGAGGCCCAACGCAACGCGAACTATCAAGCCGACCTCAACAAACGACTGAAGGCCAGCGAGCAGAAAGCCCAGCAGGCGAGGAGAGACTTTGAAGACCTCAAGCGTAAAAGCCCGGCTGTTCGCAAGTGGGCTGATCAGCCTCTGCCTGACGGCCTGCGCGGCAAGCCAGCCAGCGCCGGTAAAAACGACAACGGTAAGGCTCGAACCCCCTGTGCTGATCCCATGCGAGCGGGTCAACAATGCTGATTACGACCTCACGCTAAACGGCGACCTTTGGGACTTGAAGGATCGGGCAATCAACCTGCTAGACACCTGTGCCGATCAGGTCGATGCGCAGATCCAGCGCAGCAAAACAAAATAAGGTCGTTTATGGGATTCGTTTACGCCGCAAGGTGGACGCCTGGCATATCGCGCGCGTGTGCTTTGTATCCAGGATCAGAAACTCCATTGCCTCGGACAATGTGATATTTCTTTTGGAGTCGCTTAACAGCTGATACCTCTCTGACTCCTCATGAGTGAGTCCAAGAAAGATTTCCAATCCTTGGTCATCGTGAGTTAAAGCGAGCCGCCGCGTGAGCCACGCGCGCTCTTCTTCAGTCAGATCCAGCATGTCCACTTCCTCACTAATGAAGCGGTAATGCGTTATGTCACAATGCCACTTCTATCATACGCTAAATTCGCAGGGTAACGATCCGACGAGCGTAAGGGTATCGAATTGTGAACATGCAGGAGCGGCCAGCTTTGTATTCAAGCAGCCATCAGGAGCTGTTTATCAGGCAGCCAAGCGCAGGATCAAGCGGCTCAAAACGTCTACAGACCATGGCTTGGAGACGTATGTTATGCCCGACTCTAGCTTGTAAGCGGTACCAGCTACTCCCGAGGTCACGACAATGGGAAGGCCCGGGAAGATCGACATTGCCTTGATCGCCAGTTCCCCGCCGGTGATCTCCCCCGGTGTGCGGTAATCAGTCCACAGCAGTCGAATCTCATCGCGGCTTTCTTGCAAGAACTTCAGCGCCTCATCCGCCTTGGTGAATATCAGCGGTCTGAAGCCTAGATCCATCACAAGCTCGACCATTGCATCCAATTGCATCGGTTCATCCTCAACCAACAACACGGATCCGGAGCGTATTGGTACAGCTGCGTCTTCAGTTTGAACCATCGTTTGATTATCCGTTGAGTAAAAGGGACTACCCCGAAAGGCACGTAATACCATTAAGGCGATAGCATGAAAAAGTCCTGGTATGTGACCGTGCAGGGTTACCCACAATTCCCCATGATCCTGCAGGAAGATGCCGCCCACGCGACAGCGCTGGCCATTGCTCGGTTGGTATGGCCGACCTGTACAGTTGAGTGAACACCATGGCAAAAATCAGCGCGACCACGACGATCAAGCGGGCATGGTGGGTGATCCCCTACATCACTTTGGCCATTTGGTTGTGGCGCGTTCTCGACCAAAGACCTGAGCCTAAGACCATCGAACGTACAGTCCGTCGTGGCATTCAAGTGGATGTGGACTGATGCCTAAACGTCCACAGAAGCCATGCAACGCTCAAAGTTGCAATACGCTGACCCGCAATGCGCGGTACTGCGACGATCACGCTCACCTGGATAAGCCATGGTCCGGACGAAAGGGATCTGGCCGAGGTGGACGGCCTTGGCGGCGTTTACGTGACCAAGTGTTGAGGCGCGACCACTTCATTTGCCAGTGCGATGAATGCAGGGCACAAGACCGCATTCGTCCGGCGCACGAAGTCGACCATATTGTGCCGGTGGCGGAGGGTGGCACCGATGATCCGTCGAATCTGAGAGCAATCAACCACGACTGCCACGAAATGAAGACTCAGCATGAGTCGAAGGCAGGAATTGCACGCCGGTCCGTGCAAAACGCATGAAATTGGCGGCAATTTTAGGCAATGCACCAAATTGGGGCGGGGTGGGTCAAAAGTCTGGGGTTTTTCATACGGACACCGTCCCCCGAACTGGATTTTTACACCCGCGAAATTAAAAGTTTAGGAGTTGCGCGATGGGAGGCACCGCCACGGTCGCCGGCCGTGGTCGCAAACCCAAGCCGACGGCCAAGAAAGCACTAGCCGGAAACCCTGGCAAGCGGGCGTTGAATACGGCCGAACCGAAGTTTTCCGAGGTCGCGAAAGACATTGATCCGCCAGAGTGGCTCAGTCCGCGGGCGGCCACGATGTGGAAAATGCTGGTTCCCGAGTTGCTCCGAGAACACGTGATCGCGCTGACCGATCTGCACAACGTCGAAGCGTTCTGCACTGCCTACGACAAATGGCGGATGGCTGAAGAGTCGGTGCAGCAGTTCGGCATTGTGGTCGAGTCAGCTCAGGGCAGCCCGATGAAAAATCCGGCGCTGACCGCGGCGAACGAATCAATGCGCCAGATGGTGACCTTCGGCTCAATGCTTGGACTCGACCCTGCTAGCCGAACCCGGCTCATCGGCGGCAACAAAGAAAAAGTCACCAACGAATTTGCCCAACTCCTGAGCTCGTAAATGCCCAAAGCCCTACACCCCAACGTCGACAAGGCGATGGCGTGGGGTCGGTCCGTTCTTCGCGGGAAGGTTCCGGCGTGCCGGTATATTCACCAGGCGATTCAGCGGCATTTCGACGATGTGGCCGCGAGCCGCAAGGGCAGTTTCAAGTACAAGTTTGATCCGGTAAAAGCTGAAAAAAAGATCAAGCTGATCCAACTGCTTCCTCATACGAAGGGAGAGTGGGCGTTTAAACGTCAACTGATCACGCTCGAGCCTTGGCAACTTTTCGGCCTTGCTCTCACCTTTGGATGGGTAAGGAAAAAGGGAGCGTACCGGCGCTTCCGCGAAAGCTACTGGGAGATTCCGAGGAAAAATGGGAAAAGTCTGATCGCCGCCGGCGTTGGCATCAGCATGTTCGTGGCCGATGGTGAATTCGGCGCAGAGGTCTATTCCGGCGCGACCACTGAGAAGCAGGCATGGGAGGTGTTTCGCCCGGCAAAGTTGATGGTGAGCAAGTCGCCTATGCTGATTCAGGCGGCGGGTATCGAGGTCAACGCCTCGAACATGAACATCCCTTCAGACTTCAGCCGCTTCGAGCCGCTGATTGGCGATCCGGGTGACGGCGCGTCGCCAAGCTGCGCGATTGTCGACGAATACCACGAACACCGTACCTCGGCGCAGTACGACACCATGCTGACCGGCATGGGCGCCCGTCGGCAGCCGCTGATGTTCATCATCACGACCGCCGGCGCCGATATCGAAGGCCCGTGCTATGACAAGCGCCGTCAAGTGATCGAAATGCTGGAAGGCACAGTTCCGGATGATGAGCTGTTCGGCTTCATCTGGACTTTGGATGAGGGTGACGACTGGACCGATCCGAAGATGCTGGCCAAGGCCAATCCGAACCATGGCGTGTCGGTTTTCCAGGACTACTTGGAGAGCATGCAGGCACGGGCGATCCGGTCGGCGCGGTTCACCAACACGTTCAAAACGAAGCATTTGAACCTGTGGGTAAGCGCAAAATCCGGTTTCTTCAACATGGAAAGCTGGAAGGCGTGCGAGGACACCACGCTCACTTTGGACCAGTTCGCGGGGCAAGAGTGGATTGCCGGTTTCGACCTGGCGCGCAAACTCGACATGAACTCCCGCGCGCGGCTCTTCTGGCGGGTAATCGATGGTCGCATCCATTACTACAGCGTTGCCCCTAAGTTCTGGGTGCCCGAAGACACCGCATTCAACAGCGATAACAAGCGCATGAGCGAGCGGTTTCAGGCCTGGATCAACTCGCAGCACCTAGACATTACCGATGGCGCGGAGGTTGATTACCGGGAAATCCTCGAAGACACCAAAGAGGCGAATCACCACGCGCCGCTTCGCGAGTCACCGATCGACCCGTTCGGTGCGACGGGCTTGAGCCACGAGCTCGACGACGAGGGATTCAGCCCGATCACCATCACCCAGAACTACACCAACATGTCGGACCCGATGAAGGAGCTGGAAGCGGCTATTGAGTCCGGACGGTTTCACCATGATGGAAACCCGATCATGACCTGGTGCGTGGCAAACGTGATTGGCAAGAACCTGCCAGGCAATAACGACGTCGTCCGGCCCATCAAGCAGGGAGACGACAACAAGATTGACGGCGCAGTGGCGCTGATTATGGCGATCGGTCGAGTGCTCGTAGATGCAGCGCAAAACACGACTGAATCATTCATGGACTCAATTCGGAACCCAATCATCGCATGAGCTTGCCACTGGCATTTTTCATATTCACCGCGCTGGCCGGGTTCGGCCTGCTCGTCGGCGGGGTGTTTACTCTGCTTGGTACTGGCTGGGCGCTGGTCGCCGCTGCCGCGTCGATGTTCATGATTTCCGGCTTCATCAAGAAAGGATTAGCAGGTGAATAAATCTCTTTCGCTGGTTCTCGGCAGGGCTGCGGCCAAGCCGATGAAGTCGCTCGGCGACTGGACCGGAAAGGCCATACGCCTGAGCGACGGAGGTTTCTGGGGATCATGGCTTGGCGGACAGTCCAGCTCAGGCAAGACAGTGAACGTCGACAACGTGATGAGGCTTTCCACGGTCTGGGCATGTGTTCGCATCATCTCCACTTCGGTTGCCGGGCTTCCCCTTGGGATATACCGGCGCAAGGCCGATGGCGATCGAGAAGATGCGCGAGACTTCTCACTGTATGACGTGATCCACAACAGCCCCAACGAAGACATGACGGCCTTCCAGTTCTGGCAGGCGGTCGTTGCCTCGATGTTGCTTTGGGGAAATGCCTATTGCGAGATTCACCGTGCGGGCGGTCGCGTGATTGCCCTGGACTTCCTGATGCCATCGCGGGTCGATCTAGAAGTCGATGATGATGGACGCTTGGAATACTGGTACCGCCCAAAGAAAGGACCGCGGCGGCAGATCGCTCGGGTCGACATGCTTCACATCCCCGCATTCAGTATTGATGGCCGGGTCGGCATGTCGGCAATCAGGTTCGGCGCTGATGTGTTTGGTTCGGCGATGTCAGCGGACGATGCGGCAAATGGCACCTTCAAGAACGGACTGTTGCCCACGGTCGCTTTCAGCGTGGATCGAATCCTCAAGCCCGAGCAGCGGGAGGATTTCCGGGAGTATGTGAAGACCGTTTCCGGCGCTATGAACGCGGGTAAATCTCCAGTCCTTGAGCAGGGCGTTAAGGCGGAGACAATCGGGATCAACCCCGTCGATGCGCAGCTACTGGAATCAAGGGGACACAGCATCGAGGAAATCTGCCGTTGGTTCGGCGTGCCACCGTGGATGGTCGGCAAAACCGACGCAGGCAGCAACTGGGGCACTGGGCTTGAACAGCAGATGATCGCGTTCCTGACCTTCTGCATCAGCTCAGTCACTAGCCAGATTCAGCAGTGCGTCAACAAGCGGCTGCTGAGTCCGGTTGACCGGCGTACTTACTACGCCGAGTTCTCGCTGGAAGCATTTTTGAAAGCAGACAGCGCGGGCCGGGCCGCTTGGTACAGCCAGATGACCCAGAACGGGATCATGACCCGCGATGAGTGCCGGGTGAAGGAGAACCTGCCTCGGCACGGGGGGAATGCTGGCGTCCTCACCGTCCAAACCAACCTGGCTCCAATTGATCAACTCGGCCAGTCAACAGACGGGCAGGCCGCTCAAGCAGCCCTAAAAAACTGGCTCGGCCAGACGCAGGAGTAACCATGCCTCTGAACATCAAAGCCCGCAGCTTCAACTGCGAGCTGAGCCCTCGCGCGCTCGATTTGTGGAACCCCGACCTGCGTGCTGCGCTGGAGTCCGGTACCGACACCATCACCATGTACGGCATCATCGGCGAGGACTGGTTCGGCGAGGGTGTCACCCTCAAACGTGTGGACGCCGCGTTGCGGGCCATTGGTGACAAGCCCGTCACCGTCTACATCAACTCGCCAGGCGGCGACATGTTCGAAGGCATCGCGATTTACAACCGCCTGCTCGAGCATTCACAGGAAGTGACCATCAAGGTTCTTGGCCTGGCGGCGTCGGCCGCCTCTGTCATCGCAATGGCCGGCGCGAAACGCGAAGTGGCGAAGACCGCATTTCTGATGATTCACAACTGCTGGACATACTTCGCGGGCAACCGGCACGACATCCGCGAGTTGGCAGACACCATGGAAGAGTTTGATCGAGCCATGATCAGCCTCTACGCGGATACGAGCGGCCAGGATGAAGCGACCGTGGAGAAGATGCTCGACGCGGAGACCTACATGAACGGGGCGAACGCGGTCGACAAAGGTTTTGCCACGGGGCTGATTTCCGCTGCCGAAGTCGAGCAGGCCCCGAGCGAAGATGGCACCCAGGCCCACTCGGCTCGCAAGCTGGACGCGGCGCTGGCCAAGTCCGGCATGCCGCGCAGCGAACGGCGCAAACTGATTTCCCAGATCAAGACCAGCACGTCCAGTACTGCTGGCGGCGACACGCCTTGCGCTGTCGTGCCGGGCACGCCTTGCGCTGCCCTTGATGTATCCGCGTTTGAAGAAACCGCAAACCAGGCGTCAGCACTTCGAGGCCTGATCCCCGGCTTCTGATTGGCTGAACCAAAAACTGACCGTCAACCGCCCGAGAGGCGGTTTTTTCATTTCTGAAAGGACAAAACCATGCCGCCAGATCTTTCCGCAATTGAAGCTTCTCAGAAGCAAACCCAAGCCGACCTGAAAGCCGTCGGCGATCAGATCAAGACCTATGCCGAGCGCACCGAGAAGGAAATCAAAGCCTCCGGTGAAATGCAGATTGAGACCCGTGCCAAGGTTGACGAACTGTTGACCAAGCAGGGCGAACTCCAGGCGCGGATGCTTGATGCCGAGCAGAAGCTAGTGAATGCAAACCAAGGGCGCCATCGTCCAGATCATCAGCAGTCCGTCGGCGAGATTGTCGTCGCTTCCGACGAGATGAAAGGTGTTGATTCCTCGTTCCGTGGCTCGCGTCGCATTGCCGTTCCCCGCGCAGCAATCACGTCTGCTCCTGGCTCGGGTGCCGACTTGGTTCCAGCTGATCGACTCTACGGCGTACAGGCCGCTCCTGAGCGACGGCTCACAATCCGCGATCTGATCGCGCCAGGCCAGACCGCTGGCAATGCCGTTGAGTATGTCCAAGAAGACGGCTTCACCAACAACGCCGCACCGGTGGCGGAAGGTACCGCCAAGCCCTATTCGGATCTGAAGTTCAAACTGGAAAACGCGCCGGTCCGTACCTTGGCGCACCTGTTCAAAGCGAGTCGTCAGATTCTGGACGACGCACCGGCGCTGCAAAGCTTCATCAACGCTCGTGGTCGGTACGGTCTGAAACTGGCGGAAGAGGCCCAGCTTCTTTTTGGTAGCGGCGTGGGCGCGAATATCGGCGGCATCGTGCCGCTGGCTCAGGCGTATGCCGCACCAGGTGGCGTAGCTGTTGTAGGCGAGCAGCAGATCGACCGTCTCCGCCTGGCGTTGCTACAGGCAGAGCTGGCTGAGTTTCCGTCCGATGGCATCGTATTGAACCCGATTGATTGGGCTCTGATCGAGCTTCTGAAAGACGCCAACGGCAATTACCTGATCGGCCAACCTCAGGGCAACACCCAGCCGACACTGTGGCGCCGGCCGGTGGTCGCGACGCAGTCCATGCCGAAAAACGATTTCTTGGTCGGCGCATTCGCACTGGGCGCTCAGATCTTTGACCGTATGGACGTGGAGATCCTGATCTCGACAGAGAACGACAAGGATTTCGAGAACAACATGATCACTGTCCGTGCAGAACAACGGCTGGCATTGGCCGTATATCGTCCAGAAGCGTTCGTCACTGGCGATCTCATCACGGCATAGCTCGCAATTACTGCGCCGCCCCCGGGCGGCGCATCTGCAGGAGAGGAAAAATGGCTCGTACCAGTAGCACTGACAAACAACCGAACAGCGAATCCGATAGCTGCGCTGCTGTCGGGAATGATGCCCAGGCATCCACCGAGAAGACTCAGTCTTCCGAGGTCACGGTGTACCCACTGCGAACCTACCTGGATGGCAAAGACATGCGGCGGGTTGGTGAACCCTACCAAGTGGCGAAGCATGAGGCTGCCGTCCTGAAAGCCAAAAAGCTGGCCACTGACCAAAAGCCGAAGGACTGAAATGAACGCCATCTCGACCGACGTCGCAATGCAGCATCTGCGGGCCGACGATGATGACCGTGAATATGTCGATCTGCTGCTGGCGGCCGCAGAGGACACGGCTGCGCAGTTCATGAATCGGCGGTTTTACGGTGACGCGGATGCACTGGCTGGCGCCGTCCTCGATGGCACTGCCGGCGCTGATCCGATTGTGATCAACCCGTCGGTTCGTGCGGCGTGCCTGCTCATCCTAGGCCACCTCTATGCCAACCGCGAAGATGTTGTGGTCGGTGGTGGCGCCGGCGAGATCCCAATGGGTTCACGTTCACTACTAACGCCGTATCGCGTCGGTTTGGGGGTGTGAATGCGAGCCGGTCCACTGCGTCATCACTGCGCAATCCACAAAGCTGAGCAGATCACTCGGCCTGGCGGCGGCCGCGTCGAGTCATGGACGGAGCTCGTCAAAGTTTGGGCCGAGATCACATTGCCCAGCGGGCGGGTTGCCGTGGCGGCTGATCAGCTTACGGCTGAAATAACCGCAGAGATTCGTATTCGCTACCGAACCGATATCTCGGCGGGCATGCGAATTATCCACAAGAGCAACACCTACAAGGTGGAGGCCGCACTGGCCGACAACGACCAAACGATGCTTCGGCTGCTCTGCTCGAACGTCGTCAATCCATAACTGAGGGTTAGAACTATGAAAGTACGTGCCTTGGCCGATATCTCCGGCCCGATGGGTCGTAAATCTGTGGGCGAAGAGTTTGTTGTAGGCGCCACCGAAGGCAAAGAGCTAGTCGATCGGAAGTTGGTGGAGGCCGTCGAGGACGCTCCTGTAAAACCTACGAAAGAGCCAAAGACTGAGGCCTGATCATGGCTCCCCGCCGGTCCCGCCTGGCGGGAGAATTCAAGCTCCGGAAGGTGCTGCGGAACATCCACGGCCAAATCGACAATGAGCTCAAGCCAGCTATGCAAAAAGCGGCTGACCGGATCTTGGAGTCCATGAAAGAACGGGTGCCGCGCTCTGATCGTGCCGACGCCGGTGGTCATGCTGTCGACGCATTGGAAGCGTACGTGAGCAAGTCCGGGCTCGATGCTCAGATAGGTCTTCGCGGTCTTAAGGACAACCGCCGCTATTTTTACCTGAAATTCCTCGAGTACGGGACGAAGGGTTATACCGGCGGGCAGCGTGCTGGGAATCGAAGACAGCGTGACACTAACAAAACGGACGGATCGCACTTTTTTGGCAAGCATCCGGACATTCCCGCCCGACCTGCGCACCCATGGCTAAGACCCGCGTTCGACGTGAATCGGGAGTTTGTTCTTGCCGACATCAAAGCCGCCGTTACGAGCACTCTGAAACGTGCGAGCCAGGAGCTGGGCAATGGCTGATCCAGGATTCGCACTTCAGGTGGCGATATTCGATCGGCTCACGGCCGAGGTGTCATGTCCGATTTACGACAGCGTGCCGATGGATGCAGCCATGCCCTATGTCTCCATCGACTACGAGCTATCGAGCAATGTCGACATCCTCAACAAGCGCAGGGACATGCGGCTGTTTTACCTGTCGATCTGGAGCGATTTCAAGGGCCAGGAGGAGGTAAAGCGGCTCATGGGCGAGATCGACTCCGCCTTGCATGAGCGCGCTCTAGCGCTTGAAACAGGTCGTGTGATCTCCATTCGCGTGGATCGCAAGCAGACCAACCGTGAGCCGGACGGAATCACGTATCAGGGCAGCATCACGCTGCGCATCCTGACCGAACACTAAAACGCTTACCCACGCCGCGCTGCGGCCTTTCACCTGTCCTCAGGAGGACTACCTATGGCTATCAATACCGGCGCTGGCACGCGGATCTATATCGGTCCACGCCTCTCTGCCAATTTGCCCGCCGACCATGCGGCTGCTATCGCGCTGCTGGCTGCGATCACTTACGTCGAGGTTGGCGAGGTGGAGAGCATCGGCGACTACGGCGACACGATCAACGACGTCAGCTTTGCAGGCCTTGCAGCGGGGCGGGCGAAGCACTTGAAGGGCCTTGCGGATGCGGGCTCGTCCGATCTTTCCATCGGTTTCGATGCTGGCGATGCCGGGCAGCTGAAACTCGTCGAGGCCTTCATTGACCGCTCCCGTTATGACTACCCGTTCAAGGTGGTGTATGTGGACGGCGAAACCGACTACTTCGCGGCCAAGGTCATGAGCAACAAGAAGACCGGCATCAGCGTTGAGGGCGTGCTGAAGCGCACCGTCACGTTGGGTATCAACTCGGAAATCTACGAAGTAGAAGCCGAGTAATCGCCCTGTTGCAGAGCGCCCTGTTGATTGGGGCGCTTTTCACTCCCCCTTTTGTGAGAAGAGATTTCTATGTCCAAGACGAACCATGGCGCTGTTGTCGTAGACGCAGGCGGCACCACTTATAACCTGATTCCCAATCTGCGCGCTGTTCGCGCTATCCAGAACCAGTTCGGCGGCCTGCTGCCGGCCTACAGCGCGATCGGCTCTGGAAACCTCTCGGGTATCGCGTTCATCATCGCGGCCGCATCCGGGATTGATACCTCGAAGCGCAAGGAACTGGAGAAGGTCGAGGAAGCGGTTTTTGAAGGTGGCGTCTCCGCGGTGGGCAATAAGGTCATTCCCTTTGTCCGCGCGCTGTTGAATCCGGGCGGCAAGACTGACGAAGAGCTTGAAGAGGCCGCAGGCGAGGGAAACGAGAAGACCGTGGATACGTCGACGAGCTCTTCGGACTAGCCACCGGTTACCTCGGCTGGTCTCCGCGCGACGCTTGGGAAACACCGATCGTTGAGATCCTGATCGCATGGGAAGCGAAAATCGAGTTTCTGAAGAAGACGAATCCGTGGGGCCAGGCTGAGGAGAAGGTAGACAAGAAGGCAGTGGCCAAGGACGTACGTATGGGGTTTCGGGTGGCTGCGATGACCCGGAATAAAACTTGAGACGCTTTGGCGCCGAGTGGCGGCAAACAGATACCCGCTTCTGCGGGTTTTTTTATGCCTGGAGAAAATGAATGGCTGACGGCGATATCCAAGGCCTGCTGGTCCGCATCGAAGCCACCACGGCCCAACTCCGTCAGGAAATGGCGCGCGGGGAGGCGGCAGTTGCGCAGACCTCGGGCAAGATCGACTCGAGCTTGGGCAAGGTCGACAAAGCGTTTGATCGTGCGGGCGACAGCGCGAAAACGCTATCCCAGGCAATTACCTCTGCTGCATCGTCTTTCGGTGGTTTCAATATCGCTGCCGTTGGTTCGATAGCGGGCCTTGTCGCGCTGACGAGCAGCACCATCGACCACGCCCGCGAAGTGAAAAACCTGGCGTCCGTGTCCAACACATCCGTCGAAGAATTCCAGCGGATGGCCTACGGCGCTAAAACAGTTGGGATCGAGCAGGACAAGCTGGGCGACATCCTCAAGGATGTGAACGATCGCGTGGGGGAGTTCATCCAGCGCGGCGGCGGCGAGATGGCGGATTTCTTCAAAGAAATCGCACCGAAGGTCGGTGTCACCGCTGAGCAATTCAAGAATCTTTCCGGGCCTCAGGCTCTCCAGCTTTATTACACGTCGCTGGAAAAAGCCGGGCTGAACCAGCAGCAGCTGACCACCTATATGGAGGCAATGGGCGACGAGTCCACCGCGTTGATTCCATTGCTGCAGAGCAACGGAAAAGGATTCAAAGACCTAGGGGACCGCGCAGAGAAATACGGTCTGGTCCTCTCCAAACTGAGCATCGAGCGACTTGTAGATGCCGGTCAGGCCGTAAAGGATCTGCAAGCCACTTTTTCAGGTGCGAGTCAGCAACTGGTTGTTGGCCTGCTCCCGGGCATTGAAAGCGTCACAAAAGGGCTGGCATATCTTCGTGACGACGGTGGTGCGCAGAAGGTAGGCGAGACAATTGCCTTTCTCGCCGAGAACATTGACGTGCTGGCGGCGGCACTGGGCGGGAAGCTGGCTGCGGCGTTTGCGAAATATGCGATTGATGCGGTGACGTCCGCCGGATTGGCCACGGCGGCATTTCTCCAAAATGTTTCCGCGACGAAAGCCTCCGCGATCGCCAAGGCTGAGGAGGCCGCTGTATCCGCTGAGGGTGCTACGGCGAAGCTTCGTGAGGCGGTAGCGGCTGCCAGTGCGACCACTGCGTTGCAGGCGGAGGCTGTCGCTCGGGTAGCCAATCTCGAAGCGGTGCGGCAATCCCTGGGCTATCAAGCGGCGTTGGCTGCCGGCTCGGCAGAGGAGACGCAGCTTAAGAACTCATTGGCGGCCGTGGAGGTGGAACTGACCGCCGCGCGCACGGCCGAGGCCAAAGCAACCCAGGCGCAAGCCGTGGCGTCGGCTGCTGCGTCCAGCGCAATGGCGCGCGATACGTTGGCAACGCAAGCCAACGCTGTAGCCCAGGCCGAGGCGGCAGCTGCCAAAGGCGTTCTGGCTCGCGCTGGCGCTGGTCTGCTCGGGTTGCTTGGCGGTCCTGCGGGTATTGCGGCCCTCGCTATCGGTGCCGGTGTTGCCTTCCTCACCATGGGCGGCAACGCAAAAACGGCCGTCACCGGCCTAGACGAGTTGAAGCGTTCCACCGACGACGTCCGCAAATCTTTTCAGGACCTGGCCAAGGATCAGCAACGCAGCGCGCTGGTAGCTGTTATGCGCGAGCAAGAGTCAGCAGCAGCAACTGCTGACGAGGCTTTCGCCGCCTTCTTGAAGACCTCCAAGCAGGTGCTCGGCAGCACGGTTGCCACCCGGATTGCGGGTGATGCCGAGGAAGCACGGAAGGCAGGGAAAGGCTTGTCAGATACGATTGACGACTGGCAAAAACGGTTTCACATCCCTGAAGAAGGTATGCGTAGCCTTCAAGATGCGGCCGGGGCGCTCTCGACCGCCGAGCAACGAACCCATCTTCTTGCCGATCGCGCTGCCCTATATCGCACTGAGCTGGACAAGGGCTCGCAGGTCACCCAAGTCAATACCGGTCTCACTGCTGACCAAACTCTCGCAGTCAACACGCTGCAAAAGTCGTTAGAGAAGCAGCTCAACACACTGCAGGACAAAACTGCTGTTGACGCTGCCAACCGCGTTCTGACCGACAACAACATCGCGGCAACGAGCAAAGAGGGACAGGCCCTTCTCACGACTGCGGCCGCCATCGACAAACAGAAAGCCGCGGACCAAGCCGCGGCGAAAGCCAAGTCCGATGCGAACAGCGCTGCGCAGAAAGCGATTAGCCTCACGGAAGGACAAAAAAAGGCGCTGACGGACCTTCAGGCCAGCGCCGATATTGCCATCCGTTCCGCCGGCGGTCTGGCTGATGCCTACTTGGCTGGCGTCGACAAGAGCCGCGAGTTCACCATCCAGCAGAAGGTTGAGCAGGAGCTGCTGAAAACCGGAGCGGGTGCGCGCAAGGAAGTTGAGAAAGCAATCAACGACCAGGCGGATGCCGAAGACCGATTGGCTGTCAGCAAGCAAGCGTTCGATTTGGAAAAAGAGACGGCCGATTTGCTCGCGCAGGCAAAGGCAACCCTTCAGGGTGCCGATGCGCTTGAAGCGTACAACGTGCAAAAAGCGCTTCAGGCTTCTCTTGCGAACAAAAATATCGAGGTAGGCAGCAAGGAATATCAGCAGATGCTCGCTGCGACCAAAGCGCAGCAGGATGCGGTCAAAACGCTTCAGCAAGCTAATGATGCCGGTAGCATTCTCGATCGTCTGTATCCGGAAAGTAAGCTGCTGCGTGATTACACCAACGATCAGAACGCGCTCAATGCGGCGATGAAGCTGTATCCAGAGCGAGCCGACGACTACCGGGCCGCTCTTCAGCGACTAGGCCTCGAGTACGATGCGAACAAAAACGCTTCGTCGGACTGGGGGAAATTCACCGAGGGGGCGGTTGACCGCGTAGACGGCGCATTCGCTGACATGTGGAAGTCCATTCTGGGCAAGTCTGGAAACTTTTTTGCGTCGTTCAAGGACAGCTTCAGTCAGTTCCTAGCCGAAGTGCTGCACATGGCGATTACTCGCCCCATCATCGTGCAGATCGGGGCGTCGCTGGGTGTCGGTGGACTTGCCGCCCAAGCTGCGTCTGGTGGAGGCGCTGGGGGCTTCGGTGCGGGCTCGTTGCTCAACGGTGCCTCGTCACTGTTCAGCGCGGCAACCGGCTGGGGCAAGGCTCTGTACACCGGTTTTCAGAGCGGCGGGCTGGCTGGCGCATGGGGTGGACTCAGTAACTATACCTCCGGTGTTCTCGCCGGGTGGGACCAGGCTGCGGGCCAGCTGTTCGGCACAATCAGCAACGGCAGCAACGCACTGACATACGCGCCGCTCAGTGCCCAACCGGGTGCACTTGGTCAGATCGGCAGCGCCGTGCCTTGGGCAGCAGGAATCGGCGGCGCCCTGTACGGATACGGGAAATCAGGGCTGAAGGGCGCAGCTGCGGGGGCCGCCGGCGGGGTGGGTGGCGCTTTGTTGGGCCAAGCTCTTATTCCCGTCCCGGTCCTTGGCGCTGCGATTGGTGGCCTGCTCGGCGGCTTTGTTGGGGGCAGCCTGTTCGGCGGTGACTGGGTAACCAAAAACTCCGGTATTCAACTCGGCGTTACGAATGGCGACCTTGACGCTTCCGCGTTCAAGTACCAGAAAAAGAAAGGCGGGTTGTTCAGCAGCAACAAAAAGCGCACCAAACTGAGCCCGCTGGATTCGCAACTGCAGGGCCAGCTGCAAGACGCGTTTGATGATCGGCTCGATACGGTCTTCGGCCTGTTCGACATGCTGAAGGTCGATGTCAAGGACGGCGCCCTGGACGGGCTCAACATCGCAGCGCAACAGATCAGCCTGCAAGACCTCACCTCTGACCAGGTCACGCAGCTGATCTCGGACTGGTTCGAAGTCCTTGGCAATGACGCCGTGGGCGCGATCTCGAAATCGATGGGCTTGGGCCTCGAGGGCTACAACGTCAACCAGCTGACCGAGTTCGTCGGCAACCTGTACAGCATCAACGACACGTTCAAGCTGCTGAACGTGAACGCGCTGCCCGTCTCGGTGTGGGGCGGCAAGTTGGCCGAACAGTACGTCGCACTCGCGGGCGGCATGGAAGCTTTCAACACCGCGACCCAGACCTACTACAACGCGTTCTTTACCGATGAGGAGAAGGCCGCGAACACCCTTGCCGCCGTTCGCAAGGAGTTCGCCGATCTGAACCTGACCTTCCCAGACAGTAAGGAAGGCTTCCGCGCATTGGTCGAGGGGATCGACAGCACCACAGATGCAGGACGAAAGCTGTTCGTCCAGTTGACCGGACTGTCTGGCGATGCGGCTGCGGCCTATCAGATTCTCAAGCAACAGTCTGATGCGGCGAAGCAGACGGCGGCAGATGCGGCGCAGGCGGCTGCCGACGCGACGCAGAAGATCTTTGACGGGCTGATGAACACGGCCAACACGGCGAACAGTGCCTTGCAGCGTGCCATCAATGCACAGAAGGCATCGATCAATGACATGTTGGCCACTGCCAATACGCGGGTCACGGATCTCACAGGCGTCAGCAATGACCTGAGCACCGCGCTCAAGTCGCTGCGCGGTGATTCCGATGCGGCGGTTAGAACGATGCGTGCGCAGGCGCAGGCCACCCTTCAAAACGCGCTCGCAGCCGCCAGGGCTGGCGGATCGCTTGCCGGGTTTGCAGGACTGAACGATGCGCTCAATACGGTCGGCAGCAATAACACTGACCTGTACGCGACGCTTCAGGACTTCAATCGAGACCAGGGTGTGACGGCTAACGTCGTCGCGGAACTGAACCGGCTGAACGGCAAACAGCTGACCAGCGCCCAGCAGACGGTCAAGACTCTGCAGGATCAGCTCGACCGGCTCGACGATCAGCTCGCGTTCGCTCAATCGCAGCTGGATGCGATCAACGGCGTCGACAACTCGATCAAAAGCGTCACCGATGCCGTTAACGCCATGAACGCGGCTGTTGTCGCGGCTTTGGGTGCAACGGGCGGTAAAAACCTGACACCGGGACAGTCCAGCTCTCTGGTCGACACCGCGTATCAGTCGGTCTACGGCGCCGGATACGTCGCGGATGCTGCTGGCAAAGCCTATTGGCAAAACCAGCTTGCAACGGGGGCGCTCACGGTCGAGCAGCTGATCGAGGCCGTCCGCAATGCGGCAAAGGCAAATCATAGCCTTCCGGGCTACGCCACCGGCGGGCTTATTACCGGAGCTGGCAGCGGCACAAGCGACAGCATGTTGATCCGGGCTTCGAACGGGGAATACATGATGCGCGCCGCTGCTGTGAAGGCCTTCGGCGTCGATGCGCTGGATCAAATGAACTCCTTGCAGATTCCGGCTTTTGCGAGCGGGGGCCCGGTGCTGTCCGTTCCGTCTCTGCCGCAGGGTGGTGGATCGGCGGCGGGCCAGGCATCGGGTAATGACGCCGTAAGCGCTCGGCTTGATCGGCTGATCGGCCTGCTCGGGGGCTTTGTCGAGCCGGTGGACAACATCAAAGAAGACTCGCGCAAGGGGAGAAAGCTGATGGAGCAGTGGGATCGGGTTGGCCTTCTGACCACGGGGAACACTTGAGATGAAGTTCATCAAACCGATCACGGTTACGTCGGGACTGATCTTCAGCTCCAACATACCGCCGGCGGATAACCCGCTTTGGGTCAACAACAGCAGCTATGCCAAGGACGTGAAGCTGACATGGAAAGACCATAACTGGCAGGCGCTGGCGGCGGTGCCCGCCGGCGTCGAGCCTGGTAACGAGGTGGTGACCGCCGACAACCCCGCCAAGTGGCTTGACCTCGGCGCAACCAATCGCATGTCGATGTTCGATGACGTGGTCGGCACTCAGTCGACACACGCAGGATCGGTCACGGTCACGCTTCAGCCAGGCGTGGTCGTCAACTCGGTAGCGCTGCTAAATCTGGTAGGCAATTCGTACCGGGTGACGATGACTGACCCGGCGGAAGGGGTGGTTTATGACCGAACCGACTCCCTTGTCGATGGTGCGGTAGACAACTGGTACGACTGGTTCTTCGAGGAGATTGAGGATCGAGTCACAACAGTTCTCACGGACCTTCCGGCGTATGCAACCGCGCAGATCACCATCACGGTTTTCGACGTGGCCACCGCCGCCATCGGCGCGCTTGTACTGGGCAAGCTCACAACGCTGGGTATCACGCTGTACACCGCGCGGGTCGGGATCGACGACTACTCACTCAAGGAAAGAGACAAGTTCGGCAACTTTACCGTGTTGGAGCGAGCATTCGCCGACAACGGCGACTTCCCGGTGCTTGTCGAGACCAGTCGGGTGACCAAGATCAAACGGCTTCTCACGGAGATTCGCGCGAAGCCGGTGGTGTGGATCGCTGAAGAGACCTATGAGGCGACGATCATTTACGGCTTCTACAAGACGTTCGACATCACTTATTCCGACGACACCAATTCGAACATGCAAATCACGCTTGAGGGGATGACCTGATGCCTGCGCAAACCACACCGCCGCTGATTCCAGAACTGCCACCGGCTCCATCGCGATCTGAAGGGCAGGCGGCGTTTAACCTTACTGCGGGCCCGTTCATTGCCGCAATGCCGCCGATGGTGGTGAATATCAACACGTCCCTGGCGTGGATCGGTCAGCAGGTGACGGCGGTTGACGGCTATCGCCAGGCAGCCGCAACCAGTGCAAGCAACGCCGCGGATTCGGCGAGCGCCGCGAACACCTCCAAAAACGCCGCTGCACAATCCGCGACAGATGCCACGAATAACGGCAAGGCACAGCTGGATCTCACGAAGGCTCAAGTGACGCTGGCGGCCGAGCAAGCAGCTCTGGCCACAACGAACGGTCAGGCTCAGGTCCAGCTCGCCGCACAGCAGGCGCAGCTTGCAACCACAAATGGGCAAGCGCAGGTCGCAGCTGCGGGGCAAGTAAAGGATCAAACTGCTGCCATCAGGGATCAAGCGCAGATCATTGCAGACGCGGCTCGGGCGGCGGTCGGCATTCCGTCCTACACCAACAAGAAGGGCTACGTGTTCACCGTCAGCGATGACGGCGCATCGATTCAATGGCGCCCCCGGCATCGAGTTGGTGAAGTTGTTCAGGTGAGTGGCGCACTCGACAACACCTTCTTACCGCTGACTGGCGGCATATATCTTCAGTCTGCGTATCCTGCTCTATTCGCTAAAGTTGGAATATTAGGAAGCGTTGCCGGTGATGTATGGTCGACCCCAACTGTGAATCCCGAGACCTTCAGGCGAGTGGCTGCTGGAAGCGGCGTTCAGATGGCTACCGCCTTCGGCCAAGTTTCGACTATTTATAGAAGTACGAATGACGGGCAGACATGGAACGCTATCTCGCTCACAGCACTGCTGAATACTGCGACTGCCTCGGTATATGACGTCGCAACTGACGGCAAGGGAGTTTGGATCGCTATCGGTTATGTCTCGTCTTTGGGATGGTTCACGCTTAGAAGCCCCGACAACGGTGTCACCTGGGCAAAAGTTACAACTCCCAATTTACCAGGCCTTCCAACGCGCTTGGCGACAGACAAGAACGGTACATGGATTGCTACTGGTGGAACATCGAGCGTAACGATCGCTCGATCGCTCGATAATGGCCTAACTTGGGCGGTTATTGTTAGCGGTGTAGGTAGCAATGGGGCAGGTGGTGCAGCAACAGATGGTTTGGGAAACTGGATTGTAGCCGGAGCTGGTGCAGCTTATATCAGTACTAATAACGGGGCGTCATTCGCTGCAAAGAGTTATGCAGTGGGCTTGACGATCACTACGGCATATGACGTTGTTACAGATAGCAAAGGCCTTTGGATGGTGACCTTCAATACCAGCAGCGGACTGGGGTTGATCAAAACGTATAACCTCGGCGTTGATTGGTCACTCGTTACCGTCACTGGACTCACAACCTCCACGGTGTGGTGCGGCGTTACGGATGGGGACGGTAATTGGTTCTTTGGGGCTACTTCAGGTCGATTCTTCTACACCCGCGACAATGGTCAGACTTGGACCGTAGTTCCCTCGGGAACTACTAAAGTGGGGACGGGTGATGTTGTCGCTGTTCTGCTCTTGGTTGCAGATCTGGTGATCACTGCAGGAACTAACCAAAACAGATCCTACGCAGCAACCCCCTATGACAGCACGACGCTTTTCCGGCTGCCAAACGTCACAGTTTTCAAGGGGCTGACGAGCTACATCAAAGCTAAGGAGGCCGCATGATCGCCTACGTCTGGAACGAGAACGGGATTTATGAACGCAGCCAGGAGGTGGATGTAGAAAGTGAGTTTCCTTTACGCAGTACAACGGCTCAGCCTCCAAAGCTGACCGGCACACAGGTCGCGCGCTGGACCGGGGAGGGCTGGGAGAAGCTGGCGAAAGCCCCTGATCCAGATCCGGAACCTGCTCCGGACTGGCTGGCATTGATCGCCGACCGGCGCTACCGCGCCGAGATCGCGGGTTTCCCTTGGAACGGCTTCGGCATCGACACCGAGCGGGACAGCCAGGCAAAGATCAGCAGCAGCTGGTCAGCGGCTCGCGACGGATTCCGGGAAGATGGCTCAGTCTGGAAATGCCTTGACCTCGCCACCGGCCAGATTGTCAGCCGCCCGACCACGAACGCCGAGATGATCGACATCGGCCAACAGGCCTACCGCTACGTGCAAGCCTGCTATGACCGGGAGGGTGCGTTGCTTGAGGCCGCCGCCGGGGGCACTGTCAGCGCTGAGATGGTCGAGGAAGGGTGGCCGGATGAATGAATGTCCGGGATCGCTATAGAGTGAACTGACCTATCTGCGTTACAGTCGTCTGCCGTATTAGGAGTGCTGCTATGTACAATTCGGATGATGTGTATTGGCTCTTAAAAAAGCTCAATCTGGAATGGGAAATTAGTGCGATAAGCGATAAGTTAGCCGACATCACTTCCAAACTTCGCGACCTTGGCTCAAAGGCAGACTCCGGTTTTGATGACGTACAGCGTTCGTTGTCTGATCTTGAACCACTCGAAAAATCTGATCCTGACGACTTAAGTTCTATTAAATCGTCGCTGGACTCAGTTGTTGAAACACTGAGCGAAATTGTTCAGGTAGTGAACCGGCCCGACGACCATGCAGTAACATGGCCACCTGTGATAGGGCAAGTTGTGACTCTTCAAGGCTGGGACTACCCGCACGTTGTGAAGGGCGTCGAGATAGACGACGGCGTCGTGAAGTATTTCATTGGAGCCAGTACTTTGCGTGCGGATCAGCGCGACGTCTCAGTCCGGCTAAACGAACTGCTGCCGCATAACTGGTAAATCAATCAAGAATTTTGTCCTGCTGCATCCAAGCCCGCCAAACCCGGTTTTTTTTCGGTTGGAGAAATCATGAGTCAATTCACCACCGCGCTAAATCCGGGCAAATCGGCAAGTGGACGCACGTACAGCTTGCCGACCTAGTGCTGGCGTTCGAGAAACTTCAGCGGGATATTGAAACTTTCATCGAATACCTGCCCTCGCTGGAGCTGCTAACATGATCCCGGTCGGTAAATTCGACGTCCATCCTGCGGTCCGCTTCACCAGCCGTTGGAATGTGGCCACACAGGAAGCCCTGACGTTCAACGACCCGGTTCACGGGCTGCTGACGGTGCCGGCCGACTTCTACAGCGACCTGGCCTCAATTCGCATTCTGCGTGAGGTCTGCCGTTGGGCAGCTATCGGCGCGTTGACGGGCTGGGTGTTCGCTTGGGGCTGGCTCGCGGCTGCGTTACTGGAGCTCGCCATTGTGACCTTGGCCCTTTACGGCATGCTCGCCGGGTACGGCATGCGCGCCGCCATGCTGCACGACTGGCTCTATGGTGTCGGCACCCTGACCCGAGCCGACTGCGACGGGGTGTTTTACCGCGCACTCACAACCGGCGACGGCACCGCGCGATGGCGGGCCTCGATTTTCTGGCTGGGCGTCAGGCTCGGCGGATCGACCTCTTACACCAAAACCCCGGCCAGTTCCGGGTTTTCTTCGTGTGGAGACCGTTTGTAAATTGTCCATGCTGACAATATCCTGATGTACCAATTCAGATAAGTACCACGCATGCCAGCTTTCCACCCTGCAGACATGGAAACATTCGCCAAGACTCATCCTGCTCAGTACAACGAGCTGCGAGCGCATCCATTCAATTTCATTGAGTTCGTTAACTCAGAGGAAGCGTTCACAAACATGAGAGTGGTGACCGATGCGCTCGAGCTTCCGGCAATTGCAGGGATCGTCAAGGTCTGTGGTGAGGCGATCTTGAACACCGAGCCGAACAAAAAACGTCTCACGCTGAAGCGGTCGATCGGCACGCTCGTATGCGCTGTGATGGAGGCCAACGGCTACGCAAAGACTGGAATCCAGCGGGCTGTCCCGCCTATTCCTGAACGCATCTTTTTGGTAGCAGAGGTGTTTCAGCGAGCGGATTGGACATGACGCAAGTTTGAATTTGAAACCCGCCAAGTGCGGGTTTTTTTCTGCCTGGAGAAAACGATGACGGTGTGTGAACAAGATCGGGATGTGCTGGCGCGGACGCTGTGGGGCGAATCTCGCGGGGAAGGGCTGGCCGGGATGGTGGCGGTGGCGTGGTCGATCCGCAACCGAGTGAATGACGGCAGGGAGAAGTCTTGGTGGGGGGAAGGCTACGCTGGTGTATGCCAGAAGCCGTACCAGTTCAGCTGCTGGAACAAGGGCGACCCGAACCAGCCGTTTCTGTCCGGCGCTCGACAGATTCCGTTTCGCGAGCTGGCACAGTGTCGCCTGGCCGCTGATCTGGTAATCGATGGGAAAGTGCCTGACCCTACTAGTGGGGCGACCCACTATCACGCCACCAGCATGTCTCCTGCGCCTAACTGGGCGAAGGGCGCGACTCGAACGCTCGAGCTTGGCCATCACATCTTTTTCAAGGACGTGCCATGAAGGGGGCCTAGGTCCCAAGCAACATGGTCAAGCCCCAAAAGTGGTCGCTGATCTCGAGTTTATAACTGTCGATGAAAAATTTTATCCCGTAGTGCAACTTTTCGGAGTGCCGCTAGCTCAACATGCAACCTGGCGATGATGGCAGCCGGCCACCATTCTCAGTGCAAGGTTTCAAACCGTGCGCGCGGACCGTTCGGCGGGCCCTTTCCCAAGTCCAATCATATAGTGTCATTATGACACTACTACCATTGCAAAGTATTCTGGGTGATACCATGGCCACACTTGCAACAAAGCAGCTCGTCGCGTCCTTGTACATAGCAGCCTTCGGACGCGCGCCGGATAAAGCTGGTTTGGTGTACTGGTGCTCTCAGATGGATGACGGGTTTACCTTCGACTCGATGATAATTGGTTTCCTAGCAAGCACCGAAACTGAAAGTCGGTATGGTTTGAACATTAGTGATCAGAGTTTCATCCGCAACCTTTACCATAACCTGCTCAGCCGTGAGCCTGATCAAGACGGGGCTGCTTACTGGACATCTCGATTGGGCGAGGTGGGAAATCGCAACGGGCTAGTCAAGGAAATCCTGCAATGCCTCCGAGAGAGCCCCGGCACAGACCATCAGATTTTTCAAAACAAGATCGACGCAGGCCTCAACTTCGCTGATTCGTTTTACGGCGATAATCATTCCTACGCCGATACGATTCTCGATTCGATCACCAGCGATCCATTATCAGTAACGCTTGCACCGGTCATAAATGATCATCTGCATAATCCGCAAGTCATTCACGCCCCAGATCCGGTCCCTGTTCCAGATCCAGATCATTTGCCGGTACCGGATCCTTCACCTATCCCCAATCCCATTCCGGTACCGGTTCCTGTAGTCATTCCAGGTCCTGCGCCGACTATCATTCTACGTGAAGACACAGGGGCTCTGAGTTCGGATGGCGTCACATCGAATGGCACTATCGATATCGGCCTGCCTCCTGGAGCACAGTCGTGGCAGTACAGCACCGACGGCGGTACTAATTGGCAACTAGGCTCCGGCTCATCATTTGTAGCGCCTGATGCGATTTACTCATCCGGCAGTATCGTTGCCCGGTATGTCGACAGTAGCGGTGTAACTAGCGAAGCGGGCTCAATCGAAGCAAGCTTGGTGGTCAATGCTCCAGCCAATCATTTTTATGGTTCGTCTGTGAAAGCGGATTTCAACGCGAGTGGGCAACTGTTGGTTAGCAAAACTTTCGTACCGGGCCCAGGGGTCGAAAGAGGCTACGAAGGAATTGGTGGCTTCAGGTTAGACGTCGCCGACACCTCGATAAAATTCGCTTTTAATAAAACCTTGGTCTACAACGACAATGTGTTATTGGTCGTCAGCGACCCTTATCACGACTTGGCGGCTTTCAAAGATATCTCTATCACGAACAACACGGTATCTGTGTCGTCTCCTAGTCCCGCCGTGTTCGATAAGTCCAGGATTTCCATTTCGGACGACGTCATTACCATTAATCTCAGCGGAGTAAAAACGACTCCCACCAGCGTCCTCGAGTTCGAAGTGATCCTTTAAGGCTGACGAATCCACCTTACTATAGCTCGATCAGTTCAGACTTTTTTCTAGTGAGTGATGCCAAAGGGGGGGGCCATCTGTTGGCGTAGTGGATGCCCCCGAGACCGATATCAAGGGAGTGGTTGTACGATCCCGTTGCTTTTAAAGATGATCCATCCCAGCCTAGCCCCGCCTGCTGATCACGTAAAGATACCCGGCAAGGGCCATAGCGCTAGCCCCCCGCAGGCCTCATAACAGTCCTCGGCTAATTGTTTTTCGCGAGCTTGCGCAGTGTCGCCTGGCCGCTGATCTGGTGATCGATGGGAAAGTGCCAGACCCTACTGGTGAGGCGACCCACTATTACGCTACAAGCATGTCTGCTGCGCCTAACTGGGGGAAGGGAGCGATTCGAACGCTCGAGCTTGGGCGTCACATCTTTTTCAAGGATGTTCCGTAGCAGATATCCTGAAGGATTTTCGAAAGCACTGGTTCATCTCGAGCCAAAATGGATTTCTGAATTACTCTCTTTCCAAATCATTGCTTGAGGTTATTGCGCTGCCCGACCGGGATTTGGGGCGGCCCATGACATAGGTCATACCGCCGTCTTTGCTGGTCGCGACAAATCCTAGCAGGCGCCATCCTTGCTCTAGGAGCGAGTTAACCTCGCCAACATTGTAAGCCTCTTTGATAATGGCCACGGCTTCGAATGACAATTTGGCGTCCTCGGGTCGATTGCAGTGTAAATGATTGTTCGTAGCTCACAGCTCCGGCGCAGGGGCGCGTACGCACACTAGCTCCCCCAGACGGATGTCTACGGCGTTTTCGAATAGGGCGTAGAGCGCGACAATTTCGAAGCCTCGTAGGGCATTCATAACTTCAAAGCCGCGGACTACGCCCTCAGCAAATAAACCAATATGTAAAGTCGCGTTAGGCTCAAAGCTATTGCGAATGAGGCGGAGGATCCGATGACACTCGAATACTATCGATGCTGGGAGCTCGTCTTGATCAAGGATCATTGCTGTCTCTCGGCCAGGAGGAACCCTTCCGTCATGTATACGCTGTTTACAAGACGAGGCGCATACCGTTGAGCGGTTTTATTGAAGGCGAACCTGACTGGAAAGCATCGGACCGACGGGCCTTCTTCCTTGTGAACGTTCCACTGCACGCACCGCCCAAACCTATAAGGTAAATGATTGCCTCATCAAGTAGGTCACTCGCATGAATAGCTCTGATAAGTTGCTGAGATGGAATTCACTTTGGCGTTTGGATGGCCGTCGGGTGTGCTGCAGGATGTGCCACTCAGAGCAAGAGGAATTAGATGCGGCGCTACCCTTCGAGCATTCTCGAAAGTGCGGTTATGAACGTTATGACGCCTACCCATGGCAGGATCTCAACCGAATCTCGACCGGAAACATCAGCCCTAGGGGTTGACCGTGTAAGTCGCTTTTTGGGACCGACCGCCCTAACAGGATTGTCAGTCCTGATCTTGTTTCTTGATCAGGTGCGGCCCTTGATTTCGAACATTCCCCACGTCCCTGCTTACCTCAAACCAGGTAAATTGGTCCGTGGAGCGGCAGCACTCGCGCGCGATTTCTGCTGCGCGCTCTGGGGTTGTCTCGAGATGAACCCATTCACGAGCATGCTCCGGGCTTAGTACGATCGGTCGCCGGTCGTGAATGTCCACCATCCCCTGATCCGAATCTGCAGTGATGATCACAAAGCCATCCTGCGGGTCAGGCTCTATCCCTTGATGCACTTCCGCCAGCGCGGCGAAGAACATCGGGCTTGCCTCCTTCAGCCTGATGAAAAATGGCTGCTTCTTTTTCGGGTCGTCCGGGTCTTTGACCCACTCAAACCAGCCGTTTGCCGGGGCCAGTGCGCGCCCATTCGGCCACAGCTGTTTGAAGTACTTCCCCGTCATCACCGTCTCGACTCTGGCGTTTATGGGTGCAGGGCGCTTCGCATCCTTTTTCGCCCAGAACGGCGACCACCCCCACTTCACCTTGTCCACGCTCAAGCCGGCTTCCGTCGGACGGATGATTTCGACCCGGGTGGATGGCGCGACGTTGTAGCGATCGATTGGCCAAAGGTCGTAGCCGTTGATCACCAACTGCTCTGGCGCAAGCTCCTTTAGGTAGTGGTCCATCGACTCGTAGATCGAGTAGCGTCCGCACATGATGTCACCTGTCGAAATTCGGCTTATACAGTGTTGACCGCAAGCGAACCAGAACGTTAACTGTATGTACATACAGTTATCTATTAACAGGTTCGCAATCATGAGCGTCACTATCCTAGGTCCGTTATCTAGCTCTGGCCAAAAAATCCCACTGTACGGATTCCGCGTTCCCGCGGGGTTCCCGTCGCCGGCCGCAGACCATATCGAAAAGCACATCTCCCTTGATGAGTTGTTCGACATCCGCGCGCCGCACGTGTACCTGGTGAAAATCGAGGGCGACAGCATGCAGGGGGCGGGGATCTTCTGCGGTGACTTGGTCATAGTGGATCGCAGTGTGGACGCGGTGCACGGCGATATCGTTATTGCCTCCATCAACGCCGAGCCAGTTTGCAAACGCTTCCATAGGCGCGAAAACGCGGTGATCCTCATGTCAGAGAACAGCAAGTTTCCATCCCGCTATGTGCTAGAGGGGGACGAGCTGGTGATTTGGGGAGTCGTTAAATACAGCGTTCGCGACCATGACCACGCCTGAGCCGGTATTCGCGCTGATTGACTGCAACAGCTTCTACGCCAGCTGTGAGCGCGTCTTCCGCCCGGACCTGGCCAAAACCCCAATCGTTGTCCTGTCGAACAATGATGGATGCGTGATCGCCCGCAGCTACGACGCAAAGCCATTTGTGAAGATGGGCGCGCCCTATTATCAGATCAAAGATCACCTGCGTCGGAACGGTGTCGTCGCGTTCAGCAGCAACTATGCACTGTATGGCGACATGAGCGAGCGGGTCATGATGATCATCGAGTCGATGGTTCCGGCGCTTGAGGTGTACAGCATCGACGAAGCTTTCGCCGATCTGACCGGTATGACCGGTATGACCGGCGACCTGACAGCGTTTGGTCGTAAGATCCGTTCCGCCATCTATCAGCGGACGGGTATCCCAGTTGGCGTCGGCATCGCTCGAACCAAGACCCTCGCCAAGCTGGCGAACCACACTGCAAAACGGTTGCTGGCGAAGACTGGTGGCGTTGTCGATATTTGCGATCCCTTCAAACGCGACTGGACGCTGCGAAACACCGATGTCGGCGAAGTTTGGGGCGTTGGCAAGCGCATGAAGGCACATCTTGAATGTATGGGTATCAAAACTGCGATGGACCTGGCCAACGCCGATGCATGGACCCTGAGAAAGAAATTCAGTGTTGTCATCGAGAAAACCGCCCGTGAACTCGCTGGCACGCCATGCTTGGAACTGGGCGAGGCCGACCCGCCGAAGCAGGAGATATGCTGTAGCCGAATGTTCGGCACCCGGCTGACCGAGATCGATCCGATCAAAGAAGCGGTGGCCACGTACACACAGCGCGCGGCGGAGAAGCTGCGAGCTCAAGGCTCTATGTGCAAAAAGATCCGAGTCAGCATTCGCACGGGCATGTTCAACCCTGAAGAGGCCAAATACGCGAACGGCGCCCTAGTCGAACTGCCGTACGCTACAAACGATGTGCGGCTGATGACGAAGGCCGCAATGGAGGCAGTGAACCGTTTATTTCGTCCAGGTTTCAAATACAGCAAGGCCGAGGTTCTGTTGATGGATCTGCGTCAGCCTGGCGAATTCACAGGTGACCTGTTCGCGCAGTCGCAACCAGCAGAGGCCGAAAAGGTGATGAGCGTGCTTGATGAAATCAACGGACGATGGGGGAGAGGTACGTTGCGTGCGGCGAGTGTACCTGCTGACCCGCCGTGGGCAATGCGCCGAGATCTTATGAGCCAAAGTTTTACCACCAAGCTTGATCAGCTTTGGACAGTGAAAAGTATCTGATCAAATAGCCCTTATGATCCGTTCATCCTGCATCTAGGCGGACTCATAAGCTGAGACAGACTACCCCTGCTTCGAGTGTAATGGACAAAGAGACCTGCGTCACATGCTGTCTACTTGCCATTTGAGGGCCGCGCAGGTAGAGTGTTCTCGACTGTCTCCAATAGTCGAAGTCGATACCGGAAAACCCTGCACCTTGACGAAGGTGCGGGGTTTTTTTTCGTCCATGCTCCACAAGCGGGACGTCCTCGTCGAATTCCATGATTATCGACCCAATAAAAAACCCGCCTTTTTAGGGGCGGGTTTTTAGGGTCGCCTGCGATGTGCCGAAGCCCATCGCAGTCGCCACTCACATGGCAATTAAGCTACGTGAGAGATAACACCGTTCGCGAATGTAACTTGCGAAACGTCGGTAACGCCAGTCAGGGTGATGACGGCAGCGTTGTCTGTAGCGTTAGCAGTCGCCAGTACGGCAGTCGAGCTACCGAAGGCGGTAGTTTCAACTACTGCCTTAACATCGGTACCATCTTTGACGAAGAACACTTCCAAGGCGTTATTGTTACCACCAACCAAGTGACCAGAAGCATCAACGGTAGCGGTACCCAGCGTGTAACCTTCGCCGAGATACAGGGAGTCGCCAGCGCCGAACTTAAGGCCGAGGTCGTTGTTCTGTGCGATTTTGGCTGGGAAGAAGAAAACGTCACCTTTGTCGGCAGTGCCAGCACCGTCTGTAGCTTCAAGCAAGGCCTTGTTGCCGTCTACTGCTGCTTGAGAATTCGCAGCTGCTTTAGTCAACGCAGTGTACGCATTGTCCAGCGAACCGTATTTAGCAACGAAGGCGTCGACCGACTTCGAAGCATTCAGTTTTGCAGTGTCGGCAGCCAATTTGTCGTAGGAAGCCTTGTAAGCGTCACCAGTGCTCAGCGTAGTGTTATCGTCATCACCGTCAGCGTTCGTCAAAGCGGCACTTGCCTTGTCATACGCAGCTTGAGCAACTGCTTGCGAATGCTCCAGAGCAGCAACAGTCTTAACGGAATCAAAGGCCGAAATGCCAGCGAATGCCTTGGTGATGGTATCGATCTGGGCAGAAGTAGTGTTAGCGTCGACCAGAGTGGTGAAGATGGTGGTGGTAGTCGTACCATCAGCCAGACCAGCAGCCTTCACAGCAGCAGCGTAAGTAGCTTTGTTAGCATCGTTATTTGCATACGCAGCAAAGGTAGCCTGAGCTTGGGTGATATCCCCATCAGTCGCACCTTGGTTAGCAGCCAGCGCTTTGGAGGCTGTGTCGTATGCAGTGATGTTAGCTTGGGCAGCGGTTTGTTGATCTTTAGGCAGCGTGCTATCAGTCAGATAGTTAGTACGGGCGGTAGCCAGATCCGAAGTATCGGTAGCTACAGTGCTAGTCAGCGCCTTAGTATCCAGACCTGTCTGAGCAGTAGTAATGCCGTTATCGATCGCTGCTTTCAAACCAGTGTATGTGCTGGTGTTGTCGACAGTGATGTTCACGTTGTTGATCAGACCAGCTTTGTCATTGGTAACAGTCAGAGCAGTCAATTCTTTTGCCAGAGCGCTGATGTCGGCCAACTTGTTGGTTTGATAGGCGGTCACGGCAGCATCAGCGGCAGCGTCAGCTTTGAGGGCGGCAACAGCGGCAGGAACAGCAATGCCACTCAGCGAGCCGTCAGTCAGCTTGCCCAGTGCGTCGGTCACGCTGGTGTTTGTGCCGTTAACGTCAGCAATCACTGCCTTGGCGTCAGCGGCTGTGTACTGGCCAGCAGCTGTCGAAGTGTAAACTTCAGAAACCAAAACCTTGTTAGCAACGACTTGAGCGTCTGCCGAAGCAGCACCGTTGACGAAAGCAGTCAGCAGCAGGTCAGCATTGACGGAAGCGCCGCCACCGGTGGTCCAGTAAGCCAGGCCATCTGCATCAGGTGCGCGACCGAAGAGGTTGTTGTAAATCTTAACAACGGTGTCTTCGCGAGTCAGACCGCCGTAGATAGCTTTGTATTCTGGTTGCTCGTTAACGAAGTTAGCGCGCAGGTCGTCCAGAGTCAGCTTGGCTGGAACAGTGTTCAGCTGGTCAGCCCAGTAGTCCAGACCAGCTTTGTCGGCAGCGCGGCCCAGGTAGGCAACGTAGAGTTGTTGAATTTGTGCAGTGGTAATAGCCATTACGCTTTCATCTCCAATATGAGTCGATATTCCAACTCAGGCCTCCACCCGGAGCGAAGGTCAACCGACCTTCAGCCTGATTGCCACCCCTAGGAGTGGTGGCGATTTATGAGACAGCGAAAATCGCCGACATCTCAATCAGCGTCTCTGATAGGTCATTTTTTAACCGCTTCAAAGACATAGCTGACAGTTGCTCGCGGATCATACATGGCAAAATGGCTCCAAAACAATAGGAGAAATCCCCCCAAGTACGCCGCCTACATGTGTCGTCCGTCACAACCTAAACTGAAGTGATGGCATTTTGAAAGATTCATTCGTTCTATGAGTAGTTCCAGAGTGCCGACCAGTGGGCGTCTCCTTGACGCGGGCTGTCAAAAAAAGCCCGTCATAGAGCCGTCGCGATTCAGCGGTATGCCTCCAAGAAAATTATTAAGCGGGCTATCTATATAGAAGAAGAAAAGTCGCGAAGCGCGGCCGTCGATCAGGGCATACGGATGAAGGCCGACCAGTGGTAGCGGGCTGTGGATAGATTTTGGCAGTGCCGGAAGGATAGGGCGAAATTGTACGTAGATTTGTACGTGAGGCAGAAAAACGAAGGGCCCGCATTTCTGCGAGCCCTTGTTTTGTATGGTGCCGGCACCAGGAGTCGAACCCGGGACCTACTGATTACAAGGAAGGTGGTCCAAACATATGAATCAAGGACTTACGCGATTCCTTGTTACGTGCTGATGCGCTGAAGCCCGCATTGTTAGCGGGCTCCATAACCTTTGTTACGTGGGATTTGCTCAGTCAGCGGAGGGGGAAACTACGGGCACGCTAAGGTCGTAGACGTCCATCATTTTGGGGTCGCGATGACCGCTGGCTTCTTGCTTGTCAGCCCGATTGCCGGTGGTGTCCGTGATGCCTCGGCGCTTGAGGTCGTGCAATGCAAAGCGCTGCTCAGGCGTAATGATTTCGTCCTTGAGCGCAAGGGTGATGAAGCGCTGCCAGGCTGTATCGAGACTCGACTTTCGCAGGGCGCCGCCGTGGCTGGCCACGATGATCGGGCGTTTGCCTGGAGCAATGGGGATCGGCGTCTTGCGTTTTTCCCAGGTGCGGGAGCGGTAGGCTTTCGCACTGTCCCAAACGGCGCGTAGACGCGGTGTCCACCGAACAATGTTGTCCCGGCTTCCTTTCCGTCTGTTGGTCAATATCCCTTCGTCCAGCTCGTTGGCATCGGTAAGGGTCACCACCTCAATGCCTCTAAGTCTGCACAGGTACGCCAGCTCCATCGCGATGGAAAGGTACTCCGGGCATCCACCTGGTTCGTTGCGTGCGAGTCGGCCACGTGCTGTCGCCCTGTCAATCAACTCGTCCATAACGTTCTGGATCGGCAGTCGGCGCTGCTTGCGTTCAACAGGCGCCTCGATCCCTAGCGCCGGGTTGACCTCCAGAAAGCCACGGTTCCGACCCCACTGCAGCACTCGTCGGAGGTATCGCAGGGCGTGCGCAGCTTTCGAAGGCGTGCCCTCATCTGCCAACCTATCGACAATGCGCTGCACCAGGGCGGCAGTGAATTTCTTCACCGCAAGATCGCCGAGCGGCTTGCCGAGTTTGGTTGGGATGGTCAGCAGAACGTCGCGGGAGTAGCAGTAGTCATCGTGCGTCTTTGGCTTGAGCTTTTTATATCGATCGCTTTCATGAAATTTCTCACAGACATAACGAAGCGTGCCCCTGTCAACGTTCGACGCGTCGTCCATGATCCGATGCAGTTCAGCCAGCGACACGTCGGCAGGTGCCACGTTACGCCGGCGCTGTTTACCGGTTTCGTCCCTGTGTAGGGTGTACCAGACACCGCCGGCCCGATGATCAAAGTAAATGGCCGCGGGGAGCGCGGCCTGGTCGATGTGAGCTGGTATGTGCGGATTGTGCTTCCGCTTGCGAGCTTTCTTCATAAGATGTCTGCGTCGTACCGCTCCGACAGGACCGGCCCAACGCCGCCCGCCAAGTTGATCAAATCAATGGTAGTCCATGGCCCAGTTCGACCACGGAACATCCGAATGCCCTGTTCGATCAGTGTGCGTTCCACGTCCGACCGGCGCTGGTAGCCCGTGATGCGCTGCAGGTCCTCAAAGTCGAGGACCGATGCGGTTCCATTTCCCATGGTATTTCTCATGAAAAAGCCCCGCCGGCATTGTGGCGCAATGCCGGTGGGCTTGTTATTAGAAGTTGTTGGCAGGTTTTCTAATGGCTCGAAGTGTAGCTACCCGCGATGCGCTTATTGCCCTGCGTCCCGTTTTGCGGAAACACGCTGCCGAACTGAACGAGCAAGTCTCAGGAACACGTCTTCATTCACGCCGAAGCTGAGAGCTTCCTGGCACGCTGACGACGCCAGTTCGCGCAGAGCGTCATCCAGATCGTCGCCGCGCTCGACTGCTCGTGCTGATTTTCCTTCAGTGATAGGCGCTATCGCTACATCGTGTATCCGCTGGGCAAGCCCCTTCAGATCGTCCGAGAGAGAGCCATCGCCGCGATACAGCGCGGTACTGGCCATCTTGACGAGCATTTCCTTGGACTCAATCAGCAACCCCAACTGGTCCAGGTCTCGTTCCTGCAGAGCGTGAATTTCCATTCGGATAGCGTCGGTATTTTGTGAGCCGTTCGAAACGATTAATCCGGCGCCGATCAGATCGAGGGATGCGCGAAGGCTGTCCCGTTCAGATTGCAGGCGATCGAATCGTTGCGCACATGCTTCGATAGCGCCGTTCCACTGCTGCGCCATGTCCCATTCGTTGTAGATGTTGTCGCCGACGATCTTCATGCCGCTGTCGTCAATGAGCGCCGGAAGCAAATCATCATCCAGCAGATGTTGGATTTGGGTGGATAGGGTTTCCAGTGTGCGCTGATTCCAAGCCTCCAGCGCCTCGCTGATCGAGACGTAACACAGAGATGTGAGCGAACAACCCAAGCACTCAACGATGAATCCACGTTGCCACTCGGTGAGCTTCGCCCGGCAACCGCAGCAAGGACACGCCCGAAGCCCATCGGTATGAACTTCACGTACAAACTCGCTGGGCGGTTCTGGCGCGGCAGCAACCATTGCGTTGTAGATGACGTATTCGCTATTGCTTCCGGTTTCCTCCATATATTTACGGGCGGCTTCAGCGCCTGCGTCCTGCATTTGACGATGCGCAACGGTTGGAACGAGTTTCCACTGAACGGTCATTTTCATTGTCCTTCTGATCAAGAGGTTAGCGTCTGTAGCGCTGTTCTTTTGCGAGACGAGCGGCCAAGCGTTCGGCCATTAGCGCCGCCCATTCCTCGGCTTTACGCTCCTGGCGCGCGCGGCTGCAGGTCTGGTGATTTCGGGCCGATCGGGCGCGCCCGCAGATGTCGCAGATGCTGGGAAGGTCCAGACGCTTACTGGCCATCGTGGGCCGCTCGCGCATCGCCATGGTTTTAGGCATCGGCCACCGCCTTGACTTGGAGCTTCGACTGGCGGGCAGCTTCGTACTCGCTGGTGGTTATCTCAGTTGCCCCACTGATCCAGCCGGCGGATGGTCTGCCGTACGCAACGTTGGCCAAGTGCGCTGCCTCGTTGATCGAAAACCCGAGATTGAAATAGGCAACGGAGTTGAATTCGAAAAATATGCCGCCTGACAGCAGAAGGTTTCCGGTGTTGATCCTGAGTTGGCTCCACGTTTCATGAATGCTTAAGCGCGGAGGGCAGTTTTCATTCCACTGCTCGACGAGCCGCTTATGCTCGTCACGGATAGCGGCGCGTTCTTGTTTGCTGATGCCTTTGGGCGGTATAGCGTTGGTGCGCAGCGACCTGTAGCCGTGGTCATCAGGGCGGCACCAATGCACGTCCAGTTCCCGGCTGCTACTGAGCTTTACGCCGCCGGCATAGCAGGAGGTCATGTCTTGCATCGGTGCGATTACGCCCCCGAACAGTTCGCCCAGCCGTTTCATCGCTGCTCTTTGAGCGTCTTTCCGATCGTAGAAGTCTCGGACAATCGCGACCGTGGCCGGTGCTTCGCTTTTGTAGAAATAGCTCATACAGATGCTCCAACAGAAATTGGTTTGGCCAGCAGCTGGGCCACAACAGCGGTTTCGTTCTCGCTGAGGGCTCCGAGGTGATGGGCCATGGTGGCCAGACATTCGAGGCGAATTCGCGCATCGGGTGACTTGCTCACCTGGTAGTCGAACAAGGCGGTACCGACGATCCGTATAGCCATCAGGTGGCGGGCTGACTGCGCGCCCTGGTCGTGCGATGTGATAGCCTTCGGATCGCCGCTGCTTTGGTGCTGTGCTTGCATGGTGTTGCCCTCAGTGGTGGTCGGTGTCGAGGGGGTGCCACCCCTCGATGCCCTTCAATTACCGGCGCTCGCCGGCGTTCTATCGATGATTCGCTAGGCCTTTCGCACCAGGTGAATCACCAAATCTTCAAACTTCCCTTCGTCATCGCAGGAGTTCCACTCCAGAACGCCCTGGACGTGTGCCCGCGAACAATCCATCACGAGAATTTCGCGTTCGCCTCGAACGGCGCGGACTTCCAGAATCCCCACCAGGCCGTCGGCGGCGTAAGCCTCGGCATGCACGATCGGAAGGCCGTCAGGCGTTTGTTTCAGCCCTGCGATGACAGTCCCGATCACGTCAGATGAATCGTCAGTTCCTGAACTGCTAATCACTTGAATCTGCATCGCTTCCTCCTCACGCAGCCTGGAAAATCCAGCACCGGACGGTTTTGGGCTTGTTAGCGGCGTCGACGTCCCAGGACGAGCACACGTTTCTGTTCGTCTCCACGAATTTCGGGCACTTGCTGGTTTTCAGGTGGCGTTTGAGTTCGGTCAGATCCGGAACCTTCTGCCGCTTCTCTGCCGCCTCTTTCGCGAAGTCGTTGAGGTTGACTGCGATCAGGCTTTCATTGCGCGAGTGGTTCAGTCCGCCGGCGGCGCTGTTGAGGTACTCGTACAGCTCCCAAAACTCGACCACGATCGGGTGATCAGCATTGATGGCCAACTGGCGCTCCTTGGCCATGTCCTGAATCTCGGCGTGTGCCGCGTCAACCTGGTGCTGCTGCAAGGGCACGACATGCACCAGGGCGTCGACCAAGGCATGCAGTTGAGCGTGGTTTTTGGCGATACGGACGGTGCGAATTTCAGGTAACTGCAGCAGCTTCTGTTCGTAGCTGGGCACGCCCGCTTTCACGGTCTGCATTACTTGGGCTTCCCTGGTAGTCGCCATCACCAGGAACCCGCTCACCTTGTCCACTGGCATCTGCTCAAGCTCTTCCACCAGCAGTTTGGTTTTCGCGGTCTGACCGTCTTTGGTCATGCCGACGTGAGCAATACGCTGCAGGATGGGTTCGGAGGCATTGACGGCATGGTTTTGGGCAAAAACGAAAGCCCCACGAAACGGCGGTTCCCGCGTGTCGTTGCCGTTGTTCTTCACGCCGGTCGACCGAACGCTGCGCCCGTTGTAAGCGGTCTTCAGTTCGTCCCAGTCGTATTGTTTAGTGGCGCTACCATCGGTTTTTTCGCGCTCGGACTCGATCAGCACGACGGGCAGATTCCCGACTTGGGCGAAGTTACGTGCGCGGGCAACCGGCGTGCCTTTGGATGGGTCGAAACCTTCGTAATCGAGGCGTCCGAGCAGCTTCCAAAGGAATTCGATCAGCGTCGACTTACCCGCGCCGGCCTCACCGACAACCTCAAGGAACAGGTAGCTTTTCTGGTGCTGCCGGATCTGCTCTGCGAACAGGGAGCCCAGCCAAAAAGCCAGAACGACAATCCCTTTGGCACCGAAGCACTGCCAAAGGATTTCCAGCCATCGGGTGGTGAACTTGTTCAGGTCGGTATTGATATTTAGGGCAACAGATTGGCTAAGCGTCTTAATGCTCAGTTTGTCCATGTCGAAAAAGTCCTCTTCGTTTAACTCGTAAACCTTGCCGTCACGCACTGCCACGTCGCCGTAGACGTACGCGCCGTGCTCACGGGTGTACCCGGTGAAGTCGATGGTCTGAACGGTCTTGAGTGCGTTGGTTTGCTCTTCAATGAACGCATCCAACTGCTGCGTGGTGCCGGTGAACATCCCACCAGGTGCAATGCCGAGCAGGCGTTTCTTGAATTCGGCGGACGATGCGATTTGCGAACTGGTGAAGGTGTTCTTGATCGGCGCTGCGTCGTGAGCGAACGTGATTCGGAAGTAGTACCAGGACTCGTCTGTAAGCTTGTTTTCCTGGTAGTACAGGGCCTTCGGGTTACATGTCGCGATACGTTGAATGGCGCCGCATTGCTGCATCGCTTTTGCCCGACGCTGTTTGTCGTTCAACAGCTGATCGTCCTGGTGCTCGCTATCCTCCAGGTCCTGGATCGCACGGTTATATTTTTCAAGATCGAGCTTGAACCAATACAGCCGGTTTCCGAACTCCAAGTGAAATTCGCTACGGCGATTCCAGTCGAAGAGCACCAGTGCTTTTTCAGTCGCGTTATCAGCAATCAGCAGGGCACCGTGATGACGCGCAACCGCGAGGTCTTTCGTAACCTGTGCATCACGCTTCTCACCGGTGTCTAAAGCCCACCAGCGCTGATGCAGGTCATTCCAGTCAACCTTCCTGCCGTCACGCTGGGGGATCTGTGCTGCTTCGCAGACAAAACCCAACTCACGCGCCTGGCGTACCCATCGTTTGGTGTAGGCGTGCGCACCTGGCTCGTTGTCCAATGCCCAGATCAGCTTCGGCATATTGCCGGCGCGATCGATGGCCAACTGTCGGAGGGATTCGTCGGGAAAGGCGTTGGAGGACATCGCCGACACAGCGGGGATGCCGTTATGCACCAGGGCGATCGCATCGAAGATTCCTTCAACGATCCACAGTTCTTTGACGTCCAGCAGCTCGACGCACGGCGGGCACCACCAGACGCCCTTGTAGCTTTCACCAGGCTTGAACCGAGCCTTCATTTTTCCGAATCGCGCAGGGCGGTCGATCAGGCGTTCCCAGTAACCGCCTTTATCAAGTGCGAAACGGACAGTGGCGCTGCCGGCGTCGTGCTGAGCCGAAAAGTAGGTTTCCTGAGTGAACCAACCTGCAATAAGCGACATATCAAAGCTGCGAGCAAATTCCATGTATGCCCGTGCTGTTGCCGTTGGCGCATTGTCCGTAGCCGGGGCGCGCTTGCTCCAGTCCTCAAACAGGTCGTCGTATATTTCTTTGACATGCAGAGTGTGGCCACACTTTTCCTGCCGGCCACAGATCAGCTGCCACGGGCTGTCGAAGCGTGTGTACAGCTCTTTCTTATTACATTTTGGGCAGGTGCCACCGCGCATGTAATTAGTCGGCACGCGGTGTTTCAGGCCGTAATCGGACTGGATGCGCTGCAGGACGTCGTGACGAAGATCGTCTCTCATGATTGCTTCACTGCTTTAAGGCTGAGGGACAGCGCGGCCATCAGGCGTTTTTGCGCTGCCATCGCTGGTTTCTTCTTGAGGATTGAGCTGTGCCGTTCTCCGTCCGGGACGTAGCGAAACTCATCCGCGTACCAGTGCTCGTTGAGGCTTGTGCTGTAGCTTTGGCGCATGGCAGCTAGCAGCGCTTCGGCCTCTGCAGCTGGCATTTGGGCGGTGATTTGCAGTGCGTTTCCCATCAAAAACCTCGAATTCGGGCGCAGCTCACCCAAACCCACGGGAAGCGGGATAGGGCGTTGTTAAAGGGGGTGTTACGAGTGGGTCAGGCGGAATCGCCCGTTATCCGGGGTATTGATGATGCGTTCATAGATCAGGCTGACCGGGATAGCCCAGGCAATGCCGGTGAAGGGGTCGACGATCACCGAATGGGTATCGGTACTGGTCAGGACATCGAGGCGCTGCCGATCGCGGATCGCGTGCAAATCAGCCAGAGCCAGACCGACGATCTGCTCTGCTTTGCTGGTGAGGATGTCGAAGTCATTCACTAGGTGCTGAACCGCCCTGCCGAACAGCATCTGGTCGTTGCTCAAATGCTCGGAGTGATGACGCTCCAGGAACGCAAGGGCTGCGGCTTTCAGAACGTCCAGATACTGCTGGGCTGCAGGCGTCGTCATTGTGCTGACTCCGGGCGTTGGCGGTGCAGCTCGATCGCTGCCAGAACTTCGGCGTGCCGCGCAGCCATGTGCAGGTTATGGGCAGACATGATTGCGTCGGCCTCGGCTTCGTTGATCACACCGTCGCCCAGTGCTTTGGCAATGGCCTGGTCCACAGTCCCACGCTTTGCCGCGACCTGTACCGACATCGTGTACAGCTCGACGCCATCCAGTTGTTCCGGGTCCGCGACCGGAACGAAGATGCCGCCATAAAGCGCTGCCACGTAGTTGGCCATGTGAGTGGTGTCGGTCTCTAGCTCCAACTGACGGATCTGGATTTCAGTCAATGGCCGGATGCCGTTGTTCTCGTAGGCGTGGTTATCGAACTTCTTCAAGTTCATGCCGAGGCGAGCAGCAGCGCATTCGCGACCACCGGGATACGCGCAGATGATCGTGCTGACCACTTCACGCAATGTACTTAGAACCTGAGCTTTCATGTTCTGGTGTCCCCTCAATGGCCTGGCCATTACTGTGCAATCACGCCGTCTTTGATTCCGAGCAGTACGGCGGCGCGATGTGCCTCCCCACGGCGACAATGGCTCTGGCCACTCAGCACCGCGTAAACGGTGCTGGGGTTGAGCTGATGCTGAGTTGCAAAATCTTTCACCGTCTGCCCTCTGCGCTCCAGCGCTTCGCGCGCTATTTGACGGGCTTGCTCGGTGGTGGTGCTGTTCGGCATAGTGCAATTCCTTGCGACTTCGTGTGATGTCGTGCAAAGGATGTGGCAAAAAACTGCCAATGTAAATATGCGGATGGAAAAATATTGACCCTTTCTGAAGAAATCGGGGCGCGCCTTCGTGAGCAGCGTTACGCCGCTGGATTGACACAAGATCAGGTGGCGGAAAAGTTGGGAGTGTCTAAACGGACCCAAGGAAATTACGAGGCGGGTTCCAGCGATGCCACGGCTTCTTACTTGTGCGTCGTGGAGCGAGAGCTTGGGTTTGACGTGGCGTACATCCTGAGTGGCGTAAAAAAAACGCTCGCTGCAGATACATTGAGTCAAGAAGAAGACATGGTAATCAAGCAATACCGCAGCATTCCTAGCGAGGATCAGGTCGCGGTTCGTCGTTTCTTGAAGGCGATGGCAGACGACGCTGCAAAGCAGTCGACTTAAGTTGTAACAAAATATTTGAAACATTACTTACACCCCGCCATATAGCAGTCAGCAACCCGCCGATACCTTCGATTCAGCTATGCACAATCGGAGAATCACGCATGTTGGATAACACCAAGGTTGGTAATCATTTCCCTGAAGCAATTGAGTTTGAATGGCACACGCTGACGAAGATCGAGCGGCGCCTGATTCAGGTTTATCGCCGTCTCAGCGAGCAAGAGCGAAAGCAACTGAAACGCCTCACAGAGCTGCTGGCTGAAAACCCGGAAGAAGGTTTGGCCACGTAACACCGCTACAACCTGCAGCAACACGTAGGTCATCGCCGGCTATGCGGAGGTCGGCGATCCGGGCGCTACGCCACCGCTTGTGTGCCCAACTGATCGAACAGCTCCCGCTGTTTCGCCCTGGGCAAATCCTTCAAACGATCAAACAGCATTCGGTCAAATGTCTGAGCCGAAGGGCTGAGCGTGTGCGAGTACGTGAGGTTCGCAACCCACGTGTGCCCGCACTTTGCGTCCAGGCACTGGCAGTAGAGTTTGACGAACATCCGGGAGACTTCCTCCCGTGAGCTGATGCGCCCTTTATGTTCGCAACTGGTGCAATAGATCCGCATGATTCCCTCCCCAGGGCTAGCTGACTGGCCACTATATTGCCATGTTTTATAGGTTGGATCCCTTCTTTAAACACTAGATGTAGTGTTATCAACTGTCTGTGAGGGGTCTCGCCAGTGGATTTGCCTGTCGGCGCGAAGGGTATCGTTCACCTGCTCGAAAAGTTGACAGATCGGACGAATCTCGTTGCTTGTGTACACCCGATCAATCTTTTCGATATCGCCAAAACCTGCGCTGTTCTCCGGGATGATCCCGGCCAAGGCTGGGTTCATTCGCCAAGCGGCGATCACGTCGTTGCGGGTGATGTTCTTGACCTTCTCCAGCTCATCCTTCGCCTGGAAGTCGCCGACCGGGATGATCTGAATGGCCTTCTCGCTGCCACCGGGGATGTTGACGAACATCGACCGAAAGTTGCCGACGCCTTTGGCGTTCGCGATCTGCGATTGAAGACTGTCTTCGTCCTCCTGGCTCATGTTCGGGTCGTTGGAGTAGAAGATGTAACCCACGTGAGCGCCGTTCGCGTAGTAGCGGCGGCGGAACAGCGTGGCGGCCTCGTTGAGCAGCAGCGCCTGCAGGCCGCCCAGGTAATCAGGCACACCGTAAATGTTTTGTTCCACGTCGTAGTTGAAGATGTGTTCAATCTCATGCTCTTCAAACTCGACCTCTTTCCCGCCCGGCAGTAACTGGACAAACCCGCCGCCGATCTTCACCCGCATGTTGATGGCTGGCAGGTGCTGCATCTCTAGTACCTGCCCCAAGGCATTCGGGTTGCGATACAGGTAGGTCTCACCGAACACCATGAAGTCGAGCGCGGCGCGGCTCATCGTCGCTGTGGAGAATCCATCCGAGGGGATGAACTCACGCAGCAGCAAGTTGCGCTTGAACCCTGGAATTGCGCCGTGGTGAGCGTTGGCCTTGAGTAGCTTGGCCAGCCCCAGGCGCGACACCGGCGGCGTGAACACCTTGCCGTCGTCGCTGGCGAACACGCCCAGGTACTGCGCGATGTTGTCCGCCAACACCGCTTCCGGTGCGCCGAATGTGAATGACCGCATCGGCCCTTTGGGCGCGTGCACCGGTTGTTCTTGCTGCTTGCTGTGGCGTCGAGACATGTGACCCTGGTCCGCTGGTGACGTAGCGGCTGCGCCGCGACTTGTTGGTGTTTAGGGGTTCGTTGGCCAGGGCGTGCATGATTGCCCATGCGATGTCCGCGTGGCCGGTGGCATCGGTGCGGGAAGCGCTGTACGTCACCTGGCCGCTGCCAGTGGTGCCGCGCTTGATGGTCAGGAACGCCTGGGCGATGTCGCTCCAGCCGGCGTCCCATTCGATACGGCTCCCCTGAATCGTGTCCTGTGCTTTGAGCACCAACGTGTTTTTGGTCTCAAGGCTGTAATGGATCGAGGTCGCACGCGGGTAGAAGTCGCGCACCAGGTCGAACACGCCGTAGCCGATGCCCGTGGTGTCGATACCGATGTGCTGGACGTTGAAGCGCTCTGTCAGCTTCTTGACCTGTTCAGCCTGGTACTTGAACGACTGGCCACGCCAGCTGTGTTTCTCCAGGATGCGGAATTTGCCGCCTGTCTCCAGCGGTGGCGCGATGACCACGCACGTCGCGTCGTCGCGGGTCCGACTCGGGTCGTAGCCGATCCAGACCGGGCTGTTGCCGAATGGGCGCGGGTCGTCGGGATCGTAGTCGGTCCACAACGACAGGTCGGAATAGCACCGCTCCAGATCGGCCAGGCCGAAGGCGCTTTGCGTGCTGTCGATGAATTTGCACATGAACAGCTGTTCAAACTTGTCCTCGTCGTACTCCAGCTGCAGCTGCTCCAGGTCGAACAGATCGCAGCCGCCGGCAATGGCGTCGAGGATGGTGATGATCTTGCGCCATTGCCCGTCCGGACAGAGCGCGCCGGACGCGATGTGCTGGTCAGTCGGCCATGGGTCTTTCGCGTTCTTGCGCTTGCTGTTGCGGAATTTCTCACCGGTCCAGAACGGGTACGCCTGGTGCGATACGGCGCTGGGCGTCGAGAAGTAGGTTTTGCGCCACTTCTTGTGGGTGGCCATGGCTGACGCGACGGTGTTCAGCTTCTCGAAATTCTGAATCCAGAAGTATTCGTCGACGTAAACGTGGCCATGGTGACCCTGCGCCGTGCTGCTGTTGGTGCTGAGAAAGCGCAGCTCTGCCCACGGCTTGCCGTCTTTGCTGAGCACGATCGGGTTACCGGTCAGCTCCAGCCCGAACCACTCCTGGGCGAACGAAATGATGTAGCTACGGAAGATTTCAGACTGTGCGCGGCTGGCCGACAGAAACACCTGATTGTCGCCAGTTAGCACCGCGTCCATGAACGCTTCGCCGGCGAAGTAGTAGGTCAGACCGACCTGCCGACTTTTCAGCACGTTGCGGATCCGCGACGTCAGCGGGTTCAGCTTCGCCTGGTACAGCTCCTTCTGGTAGCCGTACATTTTGCTGATGAACTTGTCCAGGAAGTCGACTTCGGTCAGTTCGCTGACGTCGTTCTTTGGTGCCTTCTCCCGCTTTTTCCCGCCTTTGCCGCTCCGCTCCCCTCGGTCACGTCGCTGGCTGCGCTGCTCCTGATTGGGCTGGCCACTGTCGTCCTGATGGTCGACGAGCGCTGGCGCAGGTTTTGTGCACTGCTTACCCAAGCGTTCGCGCAGGGTTGTGAGTCGGTCCAGCTCGTTCAGGTCATCCTTGCTCAGTGAAGTCTGCTTCTCCAGGAGCAGCGTGATACGCCGGCTCACTGCTGTCAGTGGCTCTTCATCCGTGAGCATGTCTTCCCAATTGCCCTGGCGCATCCAGTAGTAAACGATCCGAATGCTGGGCAGGTTGAGCTGCGCCTGAATTTCCTTCGCTTTATAGCGACGCAGAAATAGGCGTTTGGCGGCTTCTTTGACTTCGGTTGAGTAATACATGGGCCGCAGTCTATGCGGCGAAAACGCGGGAAACGCGGGGTTAATTTCCTCGAATAACCTACAACTCGATTATAGGAGATACGCGCAGGAGAACCGTTTGTTAGAGGGGCTGCAGCTCCATATCGTGGGGCCTCAAATCACCGATTGAGCGCAGTTATCACCCATGCCCCGTTCCCTTGTTTCGTATTGGAAACGTGTCGCCACCAGCGGCCCGACCATCGACGGTCGCGAGATTCTTCCCCAGGAACTGCGGGACATGGCTGAGACCTACGCTCTGGCCACGTACACCGCCGTGATCTGGGCAGAACATGAGCGTTGGTACGGCTCTCACGGCACTGTGTTCGCTCTGCGCCTGGTCGAAGACGCCGACGATCTGCTGCCCGGTCAAGTGGCATTAGAAGCGCAGTTGAAGCCGAACGACAAGCTGCTTTGGCTCAACGACCAGGGTGAAAAGTTGTTCACCAGCGTCGAAATCACTCCGAACTTCGCGAACACCGGCAAGGCCTACCTGACCGGCTTGGCCGTCACCGACTCACCGGCGAGCCTGGGCACTCAGGAACTCTACTTCTCCGCCAAAACCAGCAAGGCAGCGTTCTTCGCCGCCCCAATGGAGCTGGGCCGTTTGCGCGAATCTGAACCTGAAGCCGAGATGACCAAGCTCGCGGCGATGTTTTCCCGTTTCTTCAAACGCTTCGCTGTTGACGAACAGCCAGCGTCTCCGTCGACCGACACCCCCACAGAGAGCAAACCCCCAATGGATGAAGCTACAGCTACGGCCCTTAAAGCCCTGCTGGCTCAACTGCTTGTTGTCGCTGCCGGCATTCAGGCAGTGATTGAGCCTGCTGCTGAGGACGCGCCAGAACCTGACGCTGCCCCGATCGATGACGTGCAAACTGCCGTCGACGCCATCGTCACCACCGCCGAGGAAGAACGCGAGTTCCGCCGTAACGGCCAGGGCAACCAGGCGCTCGCCGCCAGTGTTGCCAAGCTCCACCAACAGTTCAGCGAGTTGCTGAATACCCCGAAAGGCCGCGACCTGCAGCGCACCACTGGCGCTGCTGACCCTCAGAAAAAGCGGGTGCTCTGACATGGCGTACAACCTGAGTAACCACGGCGCGAAGATGTACGCCGCGATGCAAGTGGCCATGGCCGAGACCTACGGTGTCGATCTGTCGAGCCGCATGTTCAACGTTGACCCAACCATCGCCCAGGAGCTGAACGACGCCATTACGGCCAAGTCGGACTTCCTGCAGCGCATCAACGTCATCGGCGTGAGCGAAATCAAGGGCCAGAAAGTGTTTCTGGGCGTCTCCGGTCCCGTTACCGGTCGCACCAACACCGGCACCAAGGACCGCGAAGCCAAGGACGTGTCGGCGCTGGACTCCAACACCTACGAGCTGTCCTCGACCGAATCCGATGTGGGCATGCCCTACGCGAAGATCGATGCGTGGGCGAAGTTCCCGGACTTCCATCAGCGCTATTCCGCAGCCGTTCAAAGGCAGATTGCCTTGGACCGCATCATTGTCGGTTTCCACGGCACCCATGCCGCTGTTCAGACCGACCTGGCCGCAAACCCGATGCTGCAGGATGTGAACAAGGGCTGGCTGCAACAGGCGCGCGAGCAGATTCCTGAGCAGGTCATGTCCGAAGGCGCGAGCGCCGGCAAGGTGACCATGGGCGAAGGCGGCGACTATGCCAACCTCGACGCCCTGGTGCACGACGCCAAACAACTGGTCGACGAGCGCTTGCGTGATGGTGGCGACCTGATCGCGATCATCGGCAGCGACCTGCTGGCCGCTGACAAGGCGAAGTTGTACGCCAAACAGGGTGATACGCCGACCGAAAAAGAACGCATCGAAGAAGCCCAGGTCATCGCGACCTATGGCGGTCTGCCGAGCTTCAGCGTGCCGTACTTCCCCGTCGACACGGTCGTGGTCACCAGCTTCGACAACCTGTCGATCTACTTCCAGGACTCCAGCTGGCGCAAACAGACCATCGACAACCCGAAGCGCTCCCGCGTCGAAGATTACAACAGCCGTAACGAAGGCTACGTGATCGAGCAGTTGGAGAAGTTCGCGATGATCGAGAACGTCGAGGTGCTGACAGCCCCGACGTCGGGCAATGGTGGTCCACAGTGAGCCTGGCACTGGCGCACAAGCGGCGCGTACGTGCCCAAGGTCCAGCGGCGCCTGTCGTCGGTGCCGTAGCGGCGGCGTATTCGCCCGCCGCTGCACTCTCCAGCCGTGCGAATGCGCAGAAACACCTGAAGCTGATGGAAGACGCTTTGGCTGTGGATCTGGAGCGGATCAGCGCGATCGACAGCCGCGAGCTTCGTCAGCAGCTCAAGCGTGACGAGCTGTTGCCCAAGTACCTGGACTATGTGCAGCGGTACCGCGACTCAGAGTTGAATTACCCGAACCCCGTGATGATGCAGGTTTTGGTGTGGCTGTTCGATACCGCCGAGCTGACTGCCGGTCTCGAACTGGCTGACTTCGCCATTGCCCAGGGGCAGGAGCTGCCGGAGCGTTTCAAGCGCAACGTACCGACCTTTGTTGCGGATGAGCTCATCAACTGGGCCGACGCGGAATACAAGGCTGGGCGTAGCCCTGAACCCTACGTTTCCAATTTGCTGCCGCGTGTGGATGGCGAATGGAAGCTCTTCGAGCGCATCCCGGCTCGGTTCCACCGATTGCTCGGCCTGATGGCCATCGACCGCCAGGAGTGGGCTTTAGCGATCACGCACCTGGAGCGCGCCGAGATCCTGTACCCGGAAATACGGGTAGCAACCCGCCTGGACGCAGCCCGCAAGGCGCTGGCCAAGCAGAAGGCCGAAGCAACAACCGAATAACCGTTCTTCCCCCCGCAGGGAGTTGCTACGGAAAGGCCGAGTCATTCGTGACCCCGACCTTCCCCGTAGCAGCAACCTGCCCTATTTGAGCGCCCAGCAATGAGCTTTTCAGGCAAACCCACCACCTTTGTGGAACAGGCGATTGAGAACGACGGCTTTTGGCCGAACCTCTCCGTGTCCGAGTTCCAGAAGGGTTACCGCCTGCCGGCGGAGTACCTGGTAGAGCTGCTGGCCGCTGAACTCACAACCGCCATGCACGAGGTGAACCTCGACCTGGCCAAGTGCAAAGCGCGCTGGCAGGGCGCTGGAGTGTCAAGCGTTGAATCTGCAGACACCACCGTCCTGCCGGAGCGCACCTTTCAAGTCGCGCAGTACAAGCGCGCCGTCTACACCCGCGCCAAAGCCACGCTGCTGACCCAGTTCGCCACCGTTCAACGCCGTGAAGTTGCGGAAAACGTCGGTAAGGAACTGCCTGAGCGATCGGAAACCTTTCTCGCGTTCAGTCAGCAGGCCGTGCGCTCGCTGCAGGGCCGTGGGCGCATCACGGCGAAGCTGCTGTGATCAAGCTGCAGGCGTTGACCGCCTATCTCATCGAACGCCAGCTGGTCGCGCCTGAACAGCTCGACAGTTGGACCGACCAGGTGCAGCTGGAACTGATCTGGAAGCCCGACGAGAAGGGCATGCGCATGGGTGACATGAACTACGGCGCGACCATCGTCCTGGAGCGCTTCGCCGACAACCCTGCGCGCCTGATGGCGTTGGTGGGCAGTTGGCTGGACAACCACGACGAGGACCGCGAAGGCCTGCCGCAAACCGTGTTCGACATCACCATGCTCGACGACGATCTGGCCGACGTCGACATCAAGCTGCAGTTCAGCGAACCGCAGTATCTGACCGAGGATCCTGCCGGGGAGATCGTTACCCAGGGCAAGACCTGGTCGTTCGTGCCGTTCGAGCTGTGGGTTGCCGAGAAAGGCGAGGTGACCGGCGATGGCGCGTAGCACCTTCGAACTCGACGTGCGCGGTTACCTGGGCGTGCAAGAGCAGCTTGCACTGCTGAGCCTGTCGCCGCAGCTGCGCCGCCGGCTGCTGAACAACGTCACCAAGCGCGTGCGCAGCATGAGCCGTCAGCGCATCCGTGCCCAGCAAAACGTCGACGGCACCCCGTTCGCGCCCCGGAAGGGATCGGCCAAGGGCAAAAAGAAGATGGAAGCCGGCCTGGGCAAATTGCTGATGGTCACCCGTCTGAACGCCGATGAAGCCGAGCTGGGATGGCGCAACGCGCTGACCCGCTGGGTGGCATCCCAGCAACACAACGGCGTCTCCGAGCGCCGCACTGCTGCCCAGATGCGCAAGTGGAACAAGACAGCTCCCGGCCTGGCTGCGACTGAAAAGCAGGCCAAGCGCCTGCGACGTCTCGGTTTCAAGGTCCGCCAGGAGGGCAAGAAAAGCCTTACGCGTCCCTCCGTGGCGTGGATTCAGGAGCACGTGAACTACGCCAAGGCGGGCCTGCTGATCCGCATCCTGGACGACGAAAAGACCGAAAGCACCGGTGCGCAAAGCTGGGACATCACCCTGCCCAAACGCCAGTTCCTCGGCGCAAGCACCCAACAGGACACCGGTCTACTGGTGAACCAGGTGCTGCAGCAAATCCTTCATTCTCCCCGCTAACGAGGCATCACATGTCACTCGGGAAAGTCTCTGTAAACAATCTCAACCTCGGGCAGGGCGCTGTTACCGAAGTCGAGCGCTATTTCCTGTTCATCGGTCCTGGCAGCAAAAGCCAAGGCCAGTTGGTTCCGCTCAACACCGAAAGCGATCTGGATGTTCAGCTGGGCATTCCGCCGAGCGACCTGAAAACGCAGGTCAAAGCGGCTGGCCTGAACGGCGGCGATCGCTGGGCGTGTCTGGCGGCACCGCTGAGCGGGCAAATGACCTGGCAGGACGCGCTGACCAAAGCCCAGCAGCAAGGCTATTCGGTTGAAGCCGTCGTGATCACCACGCCGGTGACAACCGCTGCCGAGCTGGAGGCAATGAACGAGGCCGCCATCGCCATCGGCAACACCTACGGTCGACGCGTGTTCGTGCTGGCCGCTGTTGCCGGGATCGATGCGGCCACGCAGACCTGGTCGGACTACCTGACCGCGAGCAAAGCGATTGTGGAAGGCCTGGCTGCGCCCCGTGTGCTGGCAGTGCCGCAACTGCACGGCAACGACCTGGGCGTGCTGGCCGGTCGTCTTGCCAACGCGGCGGTCAGCGTTGCGGACAGCCCAATGCGTGTGGCCACGGGCGCCGTGGTTGGCCTGGGACCAGTGCCGAAAGACAAGGACAGTATCCCGCTGCAGTCGGCCACCCGTAGCGAGCTGGACAAGGCGCGTTACTCCGTCAGCCAGACGTATCCGGATTACCAGGGCGTGTACTGGGGCGACGGCAACTTGTTGGACGTCGTCGGCAGTGACTTCGCAGTGATCGAAAACCTGCGTGTCGCTGACAAGGCCGCTCGCCGCGTGCGTGTGCTGCTGGTCCAGCGCGTTGCCGATCGCCGCTTGAACAGCTCGCCCAACAGCATCGCGGTGAATACAGCGCGATTGATGGACCCGCTGCGTGCAATGGCCAAGTCCACGACCTTCGCTGGCCAGGTATTTCCGGGTGAGATCGAGCAGCCCCAGGAAGGCGACATCGTCATCACCTGGAAAAGCAAATACGCGGTTGAGGCCTATCTCAAGCTGCGCCCTCTCAATTCTCCGAAAGACCTGACCGCGAACATCGCGCTCGATCTTTCCCCTGACGCTTCGGAGTAACCCATGGCGGCAAAGATTGGCGGCAAGAACTTCGACGTGACCATGGGCGATCTGGCCATTCACGTCGAGAACTGCACCCTCGACATCACCGACAACACCGCTGTCGCGCAGACCAAGGGCGTTCCCAACGGCCACGTCGACGGCGATGTGGCGGCGGCGGGCGAACTGGAGGTGGATACCACCAACTTCAATTTGATCATTGAAGCGGCGAAGACCGCCGGCAGTTTCCGCGAGCTGGAGCCGTTTGACTCGGTGTTCTACGCCAAGGCCGGCGAGGAAGAACTGAAAGTGGAGGCCTTCGGCTGCAAGTTGCGTCTGTCCAGCCTGCTGAGCATTGCGCAGAAGGGCGGCGAGACGCACAAGCACAAGATCCCTTTCGACGTCACCAGCCCCGACTTCATCAAGATCAACGGCGTGCCGTACCTGGCTGCAGCTGAAATCGAGGGCCTGACCTGATGGTTTGCCCGTTCGACCGTGCCCAGGCGCTTGAGCTTCGGCAACGCGAGCAGGCCATTGCGGCCGCGCTGGCGCGCAAGCGGCCGACCGGGCCGAGCCTCACCCATTGCGAGGACTGCGACAACGAGATTCCTGCAGCGCGCCAGGCGCTCGGCGGCATGACCCGTTGCGTCCCTTGCCAGTCCATTTTTGAACGAGAGGTTCGGCGATGAGCGCGAATCAAGCTGCCCAGGACACCGCCGTTGCATTGGCAAAAGCGTCACCGGCGATCGGCGTAGCCGCGACCGGCGCGACCGGCGCCGTCGACTGGTCGGCAGTGGCCTACATGCTGACAGCCTTCTACATGGCGCTGCAGATCCTGCTCCTGGTGCCCAAGTACCGGCAGATGTTGCGCGATTGGAAGCTGAAGCCATGAACCTGCGCCACAAAATCGCCATCGGCGCCCTGGTGCTGGCCAGCAGCACGTTCACTTCATTCCTGGGCAAGTGGGAAGGCACCGGACAGAACGTCGTCTATGCCGATCCGCTAGCCCGTGGCCTGCCAACAGTGTGCAAGGGCATCACCCGTTACACCAGCCCGGTGCCGGTCGTGGTGGGCGACTACTGGTCCGACGCCCGCTGCGCCGAGGTGGAAAGCCTGGTGGTTTCGAAAGGGCAGCTTGCGCTGGCCGACTGCCTGACGAATCAGGCGATCGGGCAGAACACCTTCGACGCGTTGAGCAGTCATGGCCACAACGTTGGCACGCCGAATACCTGCGCCAGTCGGGCCGTGGGCCTGATCAACGCCGGTCGCATTGCCGAAGGCTGCAGGGCGCTGGCTTACGCGCCGGATGGCTCGCCGGTCTGGTCCTACGTGACCCTGCCCAATGGTCACAAGCAATTCGTCCAGGGGCTGCACAACCGCCGGATCGCCGAAATGGAGCTGTGCCTGAAATGACCATCGCACCGCTACGCCTTGCCTTGTTGGTACTGCTGGCCAGCCTGATCGGCTACGTCATTTTCGATCACGTCACCGATCAGCGCGACAGCGCCAGGCGTGAACGTGATTCGGCTATGAGCGAGCGTGACGGCCTGCGTGAGGCGGCGCGCATCAGCGGCGAAATGCTCGCTGCCCGTGACCAGGTCGACCAACAACACACGAAGGAACTGAACCTTGCGAACGCTCAAATTCTTGCTCTGCGCCGCGATGTTGACGATGGCCGTCAGCGGCTGCTCATCCGTGCCACCTGCAGACCCGCTGCCGTCGCCACTGCCACCGGCACCGCCAGCGTGGCTGATGCAGGCCCCGCCGAACTCGCAGCAGACGCTCGATCGGATTATTTCACCCTCCGAGGTCAGCTCGCCCTAAGCAAGCAAATGATCCTCGGCCTGCAGGACTACATCCGCCAGGTGATCCAGCGATCGCCGGCTACAGCTGCACCCCTTAACCCAACGGAAACCAAGCAATGACCGACGTAAACCGCGACATCACCCTGGAAATTGGCGATAGCGAATTCACCTTCCGCCTGACCCCGGCTGAGGTGACGAAGTACTTCAACGCCACCACGAACAACAACAAGGTCGCGCCGGCCAACAACCTGCTGGTGACCACGGTCCTGCAGGAACAACGCGCCGAGCTGAAACCGCACCTGGCCAACCCGATCCGCGTCATGGAGCTGGCCGGCGCGCTGATGGAGGAGTACTCGCCGGATCTTGAAGTCATCGTAAAAAAGTCCTCGGCCACGCTGACGGCCTAACCGAAGACGGACTGGGCCAGCTCCTGGCCCTGACCAATCGCTGGCTACCTGGTGCCGAACCGTCCATTGAAAACATGGGCGTCGCCAAGTGGCTGGAAGACGAACACTGGCGCCGCATGGAGATTGCCGTAGCAAACGGCATCGCCTTCGCGCTGAACGGATAGGATACCCATGGCCGACCGCGCTGCCCGCCTGGCTTTCATCCTGAGTCTGACCGACAAGGTCAGCGCGCCCCTGGGCAAGGTGAAAACCAGCTTTTCCGACCTGGCCAACCAGAGCCAGCAGAACATCAAACAGGTGGGCATCGGCCTGGCTGGGATGGTGGGCGCCGGCGTGGCCATTACCGAATCACTGGAGCCAGCGCTGGAAATGAACCGAGCGCTGGGCCAAGTCAAATCCCTGGGCGTTGCCGAAGACGCCCTTGAATCGCTGAACAGGAAGGCGCTGGAGTTCTCGGTGGCCTACGGCACGCACGCCAATGAGTTTGTCGAGTCGGCCTACAGCATTTCCGGCGCGATCAAGGGGCTGACCGGCGAGCAGCTGGCCACCTTCACCAACACCAGCAACCTGTTGGCCAAGGCCACCAAGGCCGATGCGGAAACCCTCGGCGAGTACCTGGGCACGATGTACAACCTGTTCAAGACCCAGGCCGACGCGATCGGAAAGGACACTTGGGTTGAAAAACTGGGCGGCCAGACGGCGCTGGCGGTGAAGCTGTTCCGCACCAGCGGCGCCCAGCTCAAGGACGCGTTCAAGGAATCCGGATCGATCGCTACCAGCTTCGGCGTCAGCCTGGCTGAGCAGTTCGCCGTGATCGGCACGCTGTCCAGCACCATGGAAGGCGGCGATGCCGGCGGGCGCTACAAGGCGTTCTTCGAAAACGCAGCCAACGGCGCCAAAACCCTCGGCGTGACGCTGACCGACCAGAAGGGCAACTTGCTGCCGATCCTCGACATTCTGGACAAGTTGCAGGGCAAAGTTGGCGACCTCAACAGCTCCGCAGCGAGCGCCAAGCTGTTGGCTGCATTCGGCGGGGAAGGGGCCCAGGTTATCGCGGCGCTGGCCAAGGACACCGACCGTTTGAAAGACGGCTTGAATCAGCTGGGCCAGGTGCGCGGCCTGGAAAGCGCCGAGAAGATGGCGAAAGCCATGGTCGACCCCTGGCAGCAGTTCGGCGCCGCCGTCCAGGCGCTGCGCATCGCCTTCGGCCAATCGCTGATCCCGCTGCTCACTCCGCTGATGGAGCGTCTGGTGGGCATCGCGACGACGCTGACCCGTTGGACCCAGCTATTTCCGAACATTACTCGCGCCGTGGGCCTGGTTGTCCTGGTGATCCTTGGCCTGGCCGGGGCAATGGCGGCGCTGACCACTGTCGTCGGCTTGAGCAAGCTGGTTTGGCTGTCCCTGGTCACGGTCTGGAAAGTTCTGACCTGGACAGGCTTTCGCAGCATCGCGATGTTCGTCTATCACACCGTGCTGATTGCTGCGTTTGTGGTGGGCATGGTCGCCATGTACACCTGGATGGCGCTGGTCCGCACCGGGATGTTGCTGTGGCAAGCGGCTATCTGGCTGGTCAATGCCGCGCTGCTGGCCAACCCTGTGGTCTGGATCGTTGTAGGGATCGCCGCCCTGGTCGCTGCTGTTGTTGCGGCGGTCGTGTACTGGGATGAATGGACCAGCGCATTGATGAACACGGCGGCGTTCCAGTGGGTCTCGGCGCAGTTGCAGAAGCTGTCGGACTGGTTCGATTCAATGGGTGGCTGGTCCGGCATGGCCAGCGCGGCGTGGGACGGGATTGTTGCGATCTTCAAAGACGCGATCGCCGGCCTCATCGATCTGCTGAACAAGATCCCCGGCGTGAAAATCGATGCGAGCTTTGGCGAGATGCCCAAGGCGCCCGATGTGCCTGGCGTTGAAGCGCAACTGCCTAGCACCCCAGCGGTGGACCGCGCCCTACAGGCCGCACGACTGGCGTCCATGCCGGCGGCGAATAGCCCGCTCAGTGCCGTGCCCCCGCTGGTCATGGCAGAACCGATCGGTGATCAGGCCGACCAGGCCAAACAGACTTTGCGCGCCACTGTGGCCAGCGTTTCCCCGACACGACCGAATGCTGTTCCGCAGGGCGGTCTGCTGCGTGCGATTCAGAACAGCACCACCAATAACCAGACGCAAAAAGGCGTGCATGTGGAACACCTCACCATTGAAAACAGCAAGCCGTTAACCCCGCTGGAGCTTGAAAACATGGTCGGCATGGCGGTGAGCGGATGAGCGAATACCTCGATCTGCTGATCACTGACAACGACCTGGTGCTGGATCCGGGCCGACAGCCTGAACCGGTGACCGACCGGGCCTGCATCGCCCAGGACATTGGACACATGATCCGCGACAGCGGCCTGATGGTCGCCCTGGTGGCCGAGCGCAGCCCGCTGATCCAGCGTGACTACCGCCAGCAGTTGGAGCTGCTGGTGGAAACGGACGTGCGCCTGGTGCCGGGGACTGCGCGGGTTAAATCCCAGGGCAATGGGCAGTACCTGGTGAGCGCGAAAACCCTGGAATTCGGCGACGTCGAGGTCACCCTATGACTGACCTGAATTTCAAAGAGATTCTGGCCGATTCGGGCATTCCGACTACCGATGCAGCGCTGCGCGCTGCCTGGGAGGCCGAAGTGGTTACCCAGGGCGCAAAGGTGGCCAACACCAGCGCCTATTCGCCGTTCTGGCGGGTGATGACTGCCTTGGTCACCAAGCCGGTGCTGTGGCTGCTCACCTTCGTCAGCGACACGGTGCTGCCGAATTTCTTCGTTAAGACCGCTGGCGGCACGTGGCTCGACACCTTGGCCTGGGCCGTGAACGTCACCCGGAAAGGTGCGAGCCAAGCCGTGGGAGTGATCGAGTTCACTCGAACGGGTGCATCCGGAACGCTGCAAGTGCCGATCGGGACCGTTGTGCAGTCCACACCGATCAATGGCAACGTCTACCAGCTGACCACCACCGCCGACGCCACGTTTGCAGACGGGCAGACGACCGTACGCGCCCCGGTGATCGCGTTGGAGGCAGGCAGCGGCTACAACCTGGCTCCTGGTTATTTTGCGGTGTTGCCTACGCCGATCGCAGGCGTGGTCGCCGTGCATAACCCCGAAGACTGGCTGGCCACCCCCGGTGCCGATGACGAACCCGACGACGAGCTGCGCCTGCGCGTGCGCAACCAGTTTTCAGCTGTGAACCAGTGGCATACCGACGCCGTGTATCGAGCATTGATCGCGGCGTTTCAGGGCGTATCGCCTGATGGCGTGTTCTTTCAGCACGGCGCGCCGCGTGGCCCAGGCAGCGCCAATGCCTACGTCCTGTTCGAAGCCGGTGTGCCGGCTGACACGTACCTGGAGCAGATCAACGCCCGGATCATGGACGAGGGCAACCATGGGCACGGCGATGACATGAAAGTGTTTGTCATGCCGGAAACCCAGCACGCTGTGGCCTTGAGCGTCTGGCCGGTGGCGAACCTGACCGCCAAACAGCGCGCAGATCTACAGGCCGATATCGAAATGTTCATCCGCTCGGCGTTCCGCGAGAGCACCGGCAGGGACTACAGCCCGACGCTGACCTGGCCACAGTCGCGGTTTTCATTCAGCCGCCTGACAGAGGAACTGCACGCCCAGTTCGCGGGCATTGATTCGTTGAAGTTCGTGAATGACGACATCGTGTCCGACCTGACCATTCCGCGCCTGCAGGCCGTCGAGGTGACGCTGCAATGATCAAGCTTGAACTGCCGTTCTGGCTCGGTGGCGCCGAGCTGACAAAGCTACAGGTCAGCGCGCAGGCCTGGTGGGAAACCGTGGAGCACTGGGTGGGCTGGCCGCTGCGTCAACTGGATGCTGAAACCTGCCACGTCGCCGTGCTCGATCTGCTGGCCTGGCAGCGGGATATCACCCGATTCCGTGGCGAGCCTGAAAGCCTGTACCGGCTGCGCGTGAAATTCGCTTTCGTGAATGCCGTGGACGCGGGATCCGTCGCAGGTTTCCAGCGGATCTTCCAGCGTCTGGGCATCGGTGAGGTTCGCATCGCCGAGCGTCAACCAGATCGTGATTGGGACATCGTGCAGTTGCACCTGGACGACCAGCAGCTATCGGACTTTCCACAGCTGCTCGATCTGGTGGTGCATCAGTACGGGCGGACCTGCCGCCGCTACGAGCTGGTCAGCACGACAGTTCTGCAGTTGAGCATCAGCACCGGCGAGATCAGTAGCGACCATATGAGTCTGACGGCTCGTTTTGATTACACCCGAACGGCGGGATTGACCCTCAAAGCCGCCGAATTCAACAACGACCAGATGACTCTGGTCACTCGCTGAAAGGAAATCTCCCGATGGGGGCAAGCATTACCCTGGCAGGTGAAAGCCTGATCGCACAGAAACAAGCGTCCCGCGAAGTGCTGCAGGTGGCGCGTTTCATCCTGGCTGACGTGCCAGGCCTCGACACGACCCTGCCCGTAGACCGTTCAGCGGGCAAACCTCCGGCAGCGCAGATCGTAAACACCGTGGCCGTCACTCGCGAAGGCTATTTGAATCCGAATCAGGTGGTGTACAGCCTGATGATGAACAGTACGGTCGGCGACTTCGACTTTAACTGGATGGGCCTGGAAACCAGCGAAGGCGTGTTGCTGATCGCGGCCTACATCCCGCGTCAGCAGAAGCGCAAAGAGATTCCGCCGCTGCAGTCCGGCAACAATCTGACCCGCAATATCGTTCTGGAATACAACGGTGCGCAAAGTCTGACCGGCATCCAGGTGCCCGCGAGCACGTGGCAGTTCGATTTCACCACTGAGTTTGCGCGCCTTGATGCGCGGCTGGATGCAGTCGAAGCTTCCCTGGCCAAAAAACTGGATCTGGAAAACTGGACGCCCCCACAGCGCGTCAATCTGGACGGCCCGGTGCTGATTTACCCAGGCAGTACCAACACGTTCAAGATCACTGATTACAACTCGGGCAGCATTTTTGCCGTGGCCACAGACACCGGCACAGTGTCCAGGAGCGGTGACACCATTACGCTGACGATCGCGTCCAACGCTGCTGCCGGCATCGTCACGCTTGACGTCACCCGAGACGGCACGAAGGTGACCTTTAAAATCGCACTGGGGTCAGCGGCGATTGGCAAACCGTCGTTCGTATTCCCTGCAGCCAACGCAACGTCGGTCGGATTTGAACCCACGCTGACATCGAGCGCCTTCGTGGTCTACCCGGCGGGCTATGACGTCCACGCAAAGACCCGATGGCAGGTCTCGCGTAACGTCGGATTTACGGACCTGATCGTTGATCAGCTGGAAGCCACGAATAAACTCAGTGAGAGCCTCACCGACCTGGGCAAGCGTCTCGCACCGTCGACAAAGTACTGGGCGCGCCTCATGCACCTGGGCAACACGCTGCAGTCGGTGTATTCGGACGTGATCAGCTTCACCACTGCATCGGTGTACATCCGCAAGCCGACTATTACTGCCCCGGCAGATGGAGCGCTCAAGGTCAGCGCCCTGGCAAAGGTGGTGGGTGATGCATTCAGCGTGCTCGGCGGCGCCGATACTCAAGACGCTGGGCGTCTGCAGATTTCAGCGTCCACGGACTTTGCCTCGTTGGTGTATGACAGTGGGTGGAGCACGACCCAGCTTACAGCGTTCCAGCTCACCACCCCTCTGGCCTTCGCGACCAAATACTACGCACGGATCAAGTATCGGGGCTTGTCGATCGGCGAAAGCGAATGGTCGGTAATCGTGAGTTTCACCACCGATGAACAGCTGACCGGGACTTACACCCAGCTCAATGGTGGGGCCACTCCGCGCTATTCGCCCGCTGTGGTTAGCGTAGGCAACAAGTTGTATGTGTATGGCGGAGGAGTTAGCACAGGAGGTGCCGCCGCACTGAATGATCTGTGGGTGTATGACTCTGCAGCTAACTCATGGAGCCAGAAAGCCAGCGGCGGCACAGGCCGGTATACCCACGTCGCCGTTGAGATAAACGGAAAGATTTACGTGACTGGCGGTTATGACGGCAACGCCTTCCACGGCGACTCATGGTGCTACGACATTGCGACCGACAAGTGGACGGCCATCGCCAACAACACCTATGGCCTCGGATACTGCTGCGCCGTGGCTTACAACGGGAAGATGTATGTTTATGGAGGCGGGGCATACGGTACGTTGTACGCGATATTGCGCTGCTACGACCCCGTCAAGAACGAATGGACAACTGTGTCTACTGCGCCATCGGCCCGCCAAGGTTCATCGTGCTGCCTGATCAACGGCAAGCTCTATATCTACGGAGGCTCCAGTAGCGACAGCGTCGGGCCTGGCGGCATGTGCTACGACTTCGCGACCGATAAATGGACGCTGTTGAAGGTCGGACCTGGCTCGATCATCTATCCCGTTGCCGCGAACTGCTCGAACAAGATGTACATCTTCGGGGGTGTTCGTGGGGGCAGTAATGCGATCGATGAGCTGTGGTGTTACGACCCTGCCACCGATACCTGGTTGAAACTGCCAGGAGGCGCAACACCTCGCTATTACCACGCCGGTGCTGCGATTGATAACAAGCTGTATATCTACGCTGGCCAATGGAACATGAACGACCTGTGGCGGATTAACTAATGTATCGGCTCGAAAGCTATGGCGCAGAAGGCGCCACCGTGATTAACGACAGTTTCCCTTACCAATCGATTTTTCGTGCCGCCGATGTTGCAGCGGCAGAGCTGATCGTTGTCGGACTCAATCAACAGGTGATGCTTAGCGAACTCGCCGACTATCGATTCAGCTTCGAAGTAGCCGGCCTCACGTTGAATGACGGGATGAAAATTCTGACTGACCGTGAAAGCCAGTCACAGCTGTTCGGATCATACACAACCCTGAAAAACGGCTTAATCCCGGATACCGACTGGAAGGCTGCAAATGGCTGGCAACTCGGTTCTTTGACAGAGATCGAGCCGATCGCCCGCGCCATGGCTGCGCACGTACGTGGTTGCTTTCGTGGCGAAAGAACCGTGACAACCGCCATCGCCGAGGCAACCACGATGGAGCAGATAGAGGCAATCGACATTCGTGCGCAGTTCATGGCGTCGTATCAGGGCGCTTTTGATGAGGTGATGTCCGCAGCGCAGGCTCTCGCATGACGTGGTTCCCCGTCAGCATGCAGTGGCCCGAGGAAGCCACCCGATGGATGGGCGATCTGGACGCGGCAAAGGACATGGCCGCGTCGGATCTGCAGGGCGCCGGTCAGCGCCTGGACAGCCTGAAAGACCTTGCCACCACGGACCTGAGCCAGATCGGTGACTTGGCCAAAAACGCCGCGGCGATCGGTCGTGATGCGCTGAACGGCCAGTTTGGCGAGGCGCCGCGGTGCATCACGGTCACGCCGTTCCAGCCGGGCGTAGGCGAGGGCACCGGTTACCAGCGCGCTTTATCGGCTCCGAGCGTCGTGCAGCGATTGGCTGACAAGCTGCAAGACGTCACTGATCCGAATCGTCCGGAGGGCGAGCAGCACGCTGTCGTGATTCTGTTCCTGGGCACGCGCTACGACGGTATGTCGTCGCTCCTGGGCAAGTTCAATGCCCTGATGCCGATCGGTGACCTGCAGCGCGCCGAGCGACGGGCCAAGAACCTCGTCCAGCTCGACCTCGACAAGTGGAACATTCCGGTTGCCGGCGAGCAGCCGCAATGGATCAGCGCACCGATGGAGCGCTGCACGGTGCTGCGCGAGGCGAGCCAGGCATTCAACGGCCAGTTGGCCAGCCTTGAGTCCTACGCGGCGAACAGCTCGCCGCTCAGTGACCTGGCCGACCTTGCCCAGCGCAAAGCCGAACAGGCGGTGGAGCAGGGCGATCGTCTGGCGGCGTTGCGCGATCTGCTCAACAGCGGCACCGACGATGCGGGGATGCAAGCGCGGATGATCGGCCCCGGCGACACCGCCGAGCTGCGCAAGCAGCTGCTGGAAAGCGACAACGCACCAGGGCATGAATGGGTCATGTCGTCCGGCGTGATGTTCGTCGGTTCGCTCAAGGGGCTGAGTTTCGTTCGGGAGATGTTGGGCCTATGACATTGCTCCTGGACGGAATCCAGATCCGTGGCCACCGGCTCAAGGTGACCGGCAACCTGCGCATCGAAAGCGACGATATGTCGGGGCAGACCAGCAACACAGACTCCGCTGACAAGGGTTTCAAGCCTAAAACGCTGACCGTGGCCCTGATGATCAAATACAAGGACTCGGCGGATCTGTCCACGCTGATGAGCCTGGCCGAGAAGACCGAAAGCGGTGGCCAGCGCAAAACTTACCGGGTGGTCAACGATACCGCCGAAGCCTTCGGCGTGCGCCAGGCGCAGTTCAGCGAGAGCGTCAGCGCTCGGGAAGACGACACACTTAACCAATGGATTATCCAGTTCACGCTGGCTGAAAAGCTGTCGAACCCGGAGAAAGTCGAGGCGCGGCGATCGGCTAACGGCGTTAACAGCCAAGCCGCACCTGGTGATGGTGTGTCGGGGGCTGGTACCGGCGCCGGCGCGCCTGAGCTGACGGGTTTTGAGAAGGTGCTGAAGAACGTCGATAACTGGCTGGGCGACGTCAAATGAGCATGAAGCTACACAAGGTGCTGGCCATCGCCGGCACCATCTACCCGCTGATCAAAGATGACGTGCGGCTTGACCTGAAAAGTCCAGGGCGAGCCGTTTTCACCATTCAGGCCGAGGCGGCAGTTAAAGGGTTGGTAACACTCGATATCGGCTACAACGACAGCACGTTGCAGCGTCACTTCCTGGGCTACGTCGAGCGCTGCACTACGGCAAATCGAACAGAACAGGTCGTTGCCTGCCGCGAGCTGGCCGCGATCCTGGCAAACCCGCTGCCGATGAACCTGCGCCATGTCGACATGCGCGCCGTGCTCGCCGACGTCAGTAAGCAGACCGGTTTGCAGTTCCGCGTTCCGGATCAGGCCTACACCCGCAACAAGGCACCGTTTTTCTACAGCCTGGCGGCGGGTTACCAGGCGCTCGACAGCCTGGCCAAGGTCTACAGCATCCCCGACTTTATCTGGCAGCAGCAGGGCAATGGCGAAGTGTTCGCCGGTAGTTGGGCTGATAGCTTCTTTGGCGCCCGACCCGCGCTGCAGCTGCCGCTCGAACTTTTCAACGAGTACCAGGGCAACCAGAGCGCGGTGATCGCCGCGCTGCCGGGCCTTCGCCCTGGTGCAGCGATCAACAACGGCGAGCGGGTCACCAGTGTGGCCCTTGCCGGCACGCAGATGAGCATCCGATGGACGAAGCAATCAAACGCAGCGTAGAGCGCCAATTCCCTGAGCTGACCGGCCAATATCACCTGCCGCGATTCGCGCAGGTTGTGTCGATCGCCGACGCGCCGGCAGAAGCGGGGGTGTGCGATGACTATCGCCCGCGATACGCAGTCGACGTCCAGGTACTGACGCCGGACGGCCTGCCTGACCCGGCGTTGCCGATCCTCCACGGCGTGCCGCTGCCGGTGCCAACGGGTGGCGATGAAATGGGGATGTACGCATTCCCGCACGAAGGCACGCGGGTGGTGGTGTGCTTCGCCTACGGCCAGCCGCATTGCCCTTACATCCAGACCATCCTGCCGCACGGCCTGAGTCTTCCGAAAGTGCCGAAAGGGGACCACGTGTGGCAGCACAGTGACGTTGCGCAACAGCGCGTTGACGCGGACGGCAACTGGACGCGGACCACCGACGGCAAGATCACTGATCAGTCACTGGATCGCCGCGTGGAAAGCGGCACGAACCAGGAGCAGTACCAGAGTCACGCCCAGGACGTGGCGAACCATTCGACTGAGCAGGTCGGCGGAATCAAGCGCATCGACGCCTTGGGCGCGCTCAAGCTGAACTCCGCCGGCACGGCTACGCTCGCCGCGCTGGACGACATGCACCAGGCGACTGGGCGGGACTTGAACCTGGTGGTGGGCAAGAAGCACAACGCCGCCGTAGGTGGCGATATGCAGGAGCGGATTCAGGGATTGCGCGAGAGCGTGAGCGAGATCAGTCAGCGACTGCAGGCGCCGAAGACGTGGCTGGGGTCGGGCAACGTCAATGTGCTGCGAGTGCTCGGTGACTTGATCGACCTGGTGGAGGACATGAACACGCAGATCGCTGGCCACGTTCACCCTGGTCCGGGTCAGCCTCCAGCTAACGCAGCAGCATTTACTGCCGATGCTGCGAAAGCAGGAATGCTTTCAGCGGAGCTTGGGTCTGTAACCCTATAATCATTATCAAGTCTTAACCGGCCTAACTTATCTAAATTTTCCACGTGGCTAAGCCCTAACAACTTAACTGCTTAACAAAAGGTAAAAACGGTGGTGATTTCTAAAGCTGTTACTTGTGTTTACTTGTAGTCAATTGACGTATGACCGTTCGTCTAAAGGTCATGAAGTGGCCTGTGAAACATATTTGATCACGGGCTCAATGATTTCGCGGGGTTTGAAAGGGCGGAGTGGGTTTAGCCGCCCCGCAGTACCTCTAAGGATGCTGAGGGGCACGGTACAAAGGGCTTTCCCCGCTGTTGCCATTGGGGTAATGTTCACCTCGTCACCGCTGCCAAACCCGTTCTTACTCTTCGCAAAGTCAAGATACGGCTCATGCTCACCCATCGTCAACCAGCAATGATTAGCAGAATGTTGTCAGATTGGATTAGCGGATTGTTGTTAGTTGTAGATGAGTGAGCAGGCGGCGGCGTCCCTAGTAATCAAGAGGATACCGCCATGCAATATGCTTCACGTTATACGTCAGATCAATCGCGTCTGTTTCCGGAGGAGCTTATCCGCTTTCTGCAAGTCGTTTACTGGTTGCTGAAAACGTATCTCTTGTTTCCAGTTCGCATTTGTTCCTAACTAACAACGGGGCCGATAAGGCCCCGTTTTCGTTGGCCAGTTAACCGCCTGATTCGCCATCACTGGTGGAACGGCCGACACCACCAGGACTGGGCATACCAGCATCCGTCGACCAGCTCGATCCCGCTGAGGGTAAATCCCTCTGTCGCCATCGCTGAGACCGTTGCGTCATACAGTTCCGGCAGAAGCAGTCTTCCTGATCCGTACAACTGCTGAACCCTTGCTACGTTCGAATGCCGGTTCAATCCCTCGCATATCTGATTGGCGATCACCAGATCTCCTTTCACTGCGTGCGTCCGCTTGATGGGCATGATCGCCAAGGCCACACCGCGCAGGCGCCGTGGAGTGATCAAGAGATGCACGGTAAGGCCTCGCAGCCGTAAAGATCCTCAATCGCGTAAGCCAGGGCGCCGTCGGCTAGCTCCAGCATGTCGCTGAGGTCATCTCGATCGGTCACCTGGGCGTTGAACAGGGCGTTCGCTTGCTGCACCAGGTTTTTATGGTGGCGACCCGGGTTCGCCAGCAGCGTGACGCTGTCATTCAGCAAAACCTTCCAGGCCTCGATCGCGGCCGCCTTCTCGTCCGTCATAGGTCAGTGCTCGCAAATACTGTATGAATGAACAGTATAAAGAGCTTCACGCGTGCGATCACGCGAGGGACGATGAAATGCGCTAGGTCGACGGAAAAAATCGGGTCGGCGCAAAAAAAATCTCAGGAAAAAACACTTATCCCCCTCCCGCCGACGGGCCTTGTGTCCTTTTTTTGTGCAAATTCGCAGCGAGTGCAAACAAGCCCGCAAGCCACGCGGGCTGTGGGGCTTCGCAGGCGATCGAGCATTGCACGGTTTGCAAACTTTTGAAGAGAAATGCAATGCGGTTGCACGACTGCCTGAGACGTGGTGGCCGGGGGCCGAATTCTGAGTGCCCCGGTTTCACTGGGCGAAAAATAGGAAAAGGGGCAGATCGTGGAGTTTTCAAAATCGGGAACGGTGGGAAAAGCTCAGTCATGCCCACGGGAGCCGGCTGCTGCAGATCGGCGGAAAGCAGCGTACTACGAGGCTTAGACGCGGTTTATCGAGTGCAGCAGCTTTGCACAGCGTTGCACCGCTGCGACGTCCTCATGCGACTTTCCTCAAACTCACAAAAAACGTGCTTTTTAGTGAGAACTGTTCTCAGGTTGAGGGGGCATTTTTCAAAAAGAGCGATATTGGCGATACGAGGGTGAAAGCAGGCCTGGAAGCCCCGGTATACAAGGGCTCTGCATATAGCATGGCGAAGTAATATCAAGCGATATGAAAAGTAATATTTTCCCCAAACCCCCGGATTCATTGGGTTTTAGAGAATGGAAATATAGCTCTTTAAAAAGGTAATACTATCGCCTTCTTATCGCTTCGATATCGCCTTTTGCCGAAATCGCTGGAAGCCTCGCAGATAAAGGGCTGTAGCCAGTTTTGAAGCGGCATATTACTAATATCGCTATTTTTCCATGCCCCCACAAATTTTAGGAAATAGCACCTATAAGGGGGGCTGCCACGGTTCGCGATCGTCTGTGCTGAGATGCGTGATCGAGCGTCGGGCTTTCATGTCCACGCCCCGTCACCTGCACTGCGCGTACAAAGCTTGTTACGTGGCTTGTTACGTATGACGTAAAAACAAAGGGCCTGCATCGCTGCAAGCCCTTGTTTTGTATGGTGCCGGCACCAGGAGTCGAACCCGGGACCTACTGATTACAAGTCAGTTGCTCTACCAACTGAGCTATACCGGCGTTGTGGGCGCTGATTATAGGGATTTGATCTGTCGAGTAAAGCCCTAATTTCAGTTTTTTTATGACGCTTATGACTGGCGGCGATAACCGTTATTCACAAGCGCCCAATTGAAGCCTCGCAACATGGCTATTTTGTGGAGCTATTCTCATTGGTTCGCAAGCTACTGTTTTTTCGAAACATTAGCGCATGGTCAAAAAGTAACCAGACGCTCAGCTGGCCGGGGAATCAGGTTTTTCGTGCGTTCGTGCGATTTTCGTCAACAGAGTTATCCACAGGGCGTCGTGCCTCTATCGGATCATTCTTGCTCGGCGAGGATGAGCAGGTTTCGAGGTGTGACGAGGGTGGGGCAGAACGTGCCGATCTGTACGCGGTAGTTACGTTGTTGCAGATACAGTGCGCGGTCGAGGATGAGCCAGAGTTCGAGGGGGCGGCGGAACAGGTTGCGCACCAGTTCGAGGTTGCGGACTTCGGCCAGTCGTTGCCAGCCTGTGGCTTCGAGGGCGTGCCAGTCTTGATGGTGTGGGGCGGGCAGGTGTTTGAGCGCGGCGAGGTCGCGGCAGTAGTCGTCGAACGGTTTGTCGAGCCAGGCGCTGGGCAGCGAGGGTGTGGGCAGGTAGTCGTCGAGGCCGCGCAGTTGGCGTTGAAGCAGGTCGAATGCCAGTCTGCGGGCCATCGAACTGTCGCGCTGGCGCCGGACGCGGGCGCCAGCGGTGACGGTTTCGCTGAGGGGCAGGCCGAGGTCATCGAGCGACAGACTGAGCGCAGAGGCTTGACCTTCGAGTGAGAGGGCCTGGTAGCGATCGCTAGCGATTCGGTTGTAGCAGCAGGGAGCGATCGCCATTTGTTTGCACCGCGCGTTGGCTGCCAGTTGCATCAGGCGGACGTGCAGGTCGCCGCAGGCATGCAGGGCGACGGGCGTGTGGTGGGCTTTGAGTTGATCCGCTGCGTCTTCGGCCATGACGTCTTGGTGCAAATGAGTTCCGCGCGCGCCAAGCTTGTCGCTGAGTCGTCGACCCGCTTCGACGAGCGAGGCGTCGTATTCCAGGCAGGTCAGGGCTTGGCCGTCGTGGGCGAGTCGTCTGCCCAAGTGGCCTTTACCGGCGCACCAGTCGAGCCAGTGCGTAGGCGTTTCTCGAAAGTTGAGGCTGCTGGCGAAGGCTTCGATCTGTTGCCATTTTCGACCGGGGACGTCGACGCTCATTCGCGAGGAAACGGTGTTGAGCTCGTGAGTGGGCAGAGCGTCGACTTCGCTTAGCGCCTTGGATTGTCTGGCGATCTGCGCGAACGGCGCCGGCGCTTTCAGGGCTTCGGGATGGTTATGGGCCGCTTCGGCGTCTTCCAGTGAGCGCTGGCGCAGCCATGTGGATAATTCCGGGTGCTCGGCTTCCCACGGCAATTGGCGATGAGTGAAGGGCTTCGGACGCCACAGGTGTTGGTGCTCGATCAGGAAGGCGTCGAGCGCTTGGAAGCGGGATCTCAGGTCGGTGGCAGACAGGGGCATGGACTGGGCGGCGGTTTGGACATGTGGAGTAAAGCTTAGGGCCTTTATCGTCTGACGGGCAGCTTTTGTGAGCAGGCTTACTCACACAGTGACCGCACATCCGACAGGGGTGTCGGGTGTACGACCGCATCGTCGGAAGCCGCTCGGAATAAATCGCTCACACAGGTGGGACGGAGTCCGGCACTAGGTCGGCATCTAGCGCCCTTGGCTCGCCTCCACCCGCAGATACCGCTCCAGCAGTTTGAAACCTTGCACCAGCACGAATGACATCACCAGATAGATCACGCCCGCGATGAGGAAGGTCTGCTCCGGCATGTAGGTCCGCGCGTTGATGGTGCGGGCCATGCCGGTGATGTCGAGCAGCGTGACGGTGCTGGCCAGAGCGCTTGCTTTGAGCATCAGGATCACTTCGTTGCTATAGGCCGGCAGGCCGATCCGTGCTGCTCGGGGCAGGATGATGTAGACCAGCGCTTTGCTCCTGGACATGCCCAGCGCACGCGCCGCTTCTACCTCACCGGGCGGCACAGCCTGAATGGCGCCGCGCAGGATTTCGGCGATATATGCCGTGGTGTGGAGCGTCATGGTCAGTGCGGCGCAAAAGAACGGTTCCCGTAGGTACGGCCATAGCGCGCTTTGCGTTACGGCCTCGAACTGAGCCAGCCCGTAATAGACCAGAAACAGCTGAACGAGTAACGGCGTGCCGCGAAAGAAGAAGATGTAGGCGTAGGGCAGGGCGCGCACGTAAGCGTTGCGGGATGCGCGCGCGATGCCCATCGGGACCGCCAGGATCAGCCCCGCGACGACTGCGATGGCGACCAATTCCAGCGTCAGGGTCGCGCCCTGCAGCAGTTTCGGCAGCCATTTGATGACGAATTCCCAACTCATGATGCACGCCTCACGAAGCCAACCGATGCGCGCCGTTCCAGCCACGCCAGGCCGACCATCGACAAGGCGGTCATGGCCAGGTACATGAATGCGGCGACCATATAAAAGGTGAAGGGCTGTTTGGTGGTCGTCACGGCAATCTGCGCATGACGCATGACTTCTTCGAGGCCGATCACCGAGACCAGCGCAGTGTCTTTCATCAGGATCATGAACAGATTGCCCAGCCCCGGCAGCGCGATACGCCACATCTGCGGCATGACCAGTTTGATGAAGATGCGCGACCGCGACAGGCCCAATGCCAGTCCTGCCTCGCGATGACCTCTTGGGATCGCCAGCATGGCGCCGCGAAACACTTCAGTGGCGTAGGCGCCGAAGCACAGCCCCAAGGCGATGACGCCTGCTGCAAAGGCGCTAAGTGACAGATTCGGAATGCCAAACACATGCCCGATGGCCCGCATCGAACTCACGGTGCCGAAGTAGATCAGCAGCACCCACAGCAATTCGGGGATGCCGCGCACCAGTGTCGAGTAGGTACCGCCCAGCCATTGCAGGGCGCGGTTGGGCGAGGTTTTGGCGAGCGCTCCGAGCAGGCCTAGGATGAGCCCCAGGCAAAGGGCCGACAGCGCGAGTTGAATCGTCATCAGCATGCCAGCCGCCAGGGCCGGGCCGAATCCTTGGAGATCGAAGTTCATGGCTTTGCTTGCTAACGGAGCGGCACCGCCGCAGGGTGCGCGCGGCGGGACCGGTCAGGCGGGTCAGAGGATGCTGAACGGGAAATATTTGTCGTTGATCTTTTTGTAGGTGCCGTCTTCGATGATGTCTTTCAACGCAGTGTTCAGTTTCTCGCGCAGAGGATCGTCCTTGCGCACGGCGATGCCGATCTTGTCTTCGCCGAACATTGGCTCGCCTTTGAATTCGAAGTTCTTGCCCGCATCGCTTTTCAGCCATTCATAGCTGGCGTATTTGTCGCCGAGCAGGGCATCGACGCGACCGGACGTGAGGTCCAGGAAGGCGTTTTCCTGCGAGTCGTAGAGCTTGACGGTCACGTCCTCACCCCAGTTGTCTTCCAGCCAGGTGCCAGACAACGTGGCGCGCTGAGCACCAATGGTTTTGCCTTTAAGCGCTTCCTTGATCGCGGCGGCGTCGCCCGACAGATTGGTCGACTTCGGCGCGATGAATTGCAGCTTGTTCGAGTAGTACGGGTTGGTGAAGTCCACGGCCTCCTTGCGTTCTTCAGTGATCGACATCGATGAAATGATGAAATCGAACTTTTGTGCGTTCAGCGCCGGGATGATGCCGTCCCAATCGGAAGTGACCACTTCACAAGTGACTTTCATCTTGGCGCACAGGGCGTTGCCGATTTCGACGTCGAAGCCCACGACCTGGCCGCTTGCGTCTTTATTGTTGAATGGGGGGTAAGCGCCCTCGATGCCCATTTTCAGGGTGTCGGCAGCAACGGCACTGGAGGCGACGACCAGAAGAGTGGCCACCAGAATGTTTTTCAGAGTCTGCATCGATGTTGCTCCGTTAGCGATTGCTGGACATGAATTGTTTGCAGCGTGCCGATTGCGGGTCGTCGAAGACCTGTTGCGGCGATCCTTGTTCTTCCACACGCCCTTGATGCAGGAAGACCACTTCACTGGACACCTGCCGGGCAAAATTCATTTCGTGAGTCACCATCAGCATGGTCCGGCCTTCTTCGGCCAGGCCACGAATCACCGTCAATACTTCCTGCACCATCTCGGGGTCGAGCGCGGAAGTCGGCTCGTCGAACAGGATGACCTTGGGTTGCATCGCCAGCGTCCGGGCGATGGCCGCACGCTGCTGCTGGCCACCCGACAGCTGCGCCGGATAGGCGTGACGTTTATCGGCAATCCCGACTTTGGCGAGCAACGCCTCTGCCACTTCAGTTGCTTCAGCTTTCGTCTGCCCCAGCACCCGACGCGGCGCCTCGATGATGTTATCGAGTACGGTCATGTGCGGCCACAGGTTGAAGTTCTGAAACACAAAGCCGATTTCGCTGCGCAGGCGATTGATCTGACGATTGTCGGCAGCGATCAGTTCACCTTTGCGCATGGCTTTGAGTTTGAGGGCTTCGCCTGCCACCAGGATTTCACCCTTGTGCGGGTTTTCCAGCAGGTTAACGCAGCGCAGAAGCGTGGATTTGCCAGACCCTGATGAGCCCAGAATGGAAATCACATCGCCATCGCGCGCGGTGAGTGAAATGCCATTGAGCACCTCGAGCTCGCCGTAGCGCTTGTGCAGATTGCGGATTTCGAGGGCAGGGGGCGCCTCGGCCATAGTGGACCTCATGGATTGTGCAGAGGGCGCATGACTCGGTGGGGTCCTGCGCAAAAAAGGCGCGATGGTGCCAGCTTTAAACGCCGCGGGAAAGGGTATTTCGGCCATCTTGGAGATCCCTGCCCAGCGGTATGCGCCAATTCAGTGCTGTTTGTCGCTAAATGTGTATTTTCGGTGCGACGAAACGTCTCTATCCTGTAGCCCTTGGTAACAATTCCTACAGAAATAGCAGAATGCTATTGCTCTCAGATACTTACCAAACCCTTCTGCAATAGGCATATCCACGCACGACGTCGTTTCTGAAACATTTTGGTGTATTTCTTGCGTAAAAAATAAATAACAGGACTGTTGTGATCTCTTTACGAGCGTCACCCATCAGTCCGATCCATATAACAATTCTTAAAGGTCGCTTACATGAGCAGTACCCCAAATCCTTCAAACCTCGAGCAGGGGCTCAAGCCGCGCCACATCACCATGCTTTCCATTGCAGGCGTGATCGGCGCCGGGCTCTTCGTTGGCTCAGGCCACGCGATTGCCGAAGCGGGTCCCGCGGTGCTGCTGGCCTATGCAGCGGCCGGCACGCTGGTGGTTCTGGTGATGCGCATGTTGGCCGAAATGGCCGTCGCGTCGCCGGACACCGGCTCGTTCTCAACCTACGCCGACCGCGCGATCGGCCACTGGGCAGGTTTCACCATCGGCTGGTTGTATTGGTGGTTCTGGGTCCTGGTGATTCCGCTGGAAGCCAACGCGGCAGCGACCATCCTTCACGCCTGGTTCCCGAACATCGCAATCTGGGTCTTTACCTTGGTGATCACGCTGGTGCTGACCGCGACCAACCTGTTCAGCGTGAAAAACTACGGTGAGTTCGAGTTCTGGTTCGCGCTGATCAAAGTGCTGGCGATCATTGGGTTCGTCGTTCTTGGCATCGCTGCGGTGTTCGGCCTGCTGCCGACCAGTCAAGTCAGTGGCGTCAGCCATCTCTGGGACACCCATGGCTTCCTGCCGAACGGCATGGGCGCGGTGTTGGCCGCGATGCTGACCACGATGTTCTCGTTCATGGGCACCGAAATCGTCACCATTGCCGCGGCCGAGTCGAAGAATCCTGGTCAACAGATCACCAAGGCCACCAATTCGGTGATCTGGCGGATCTGCCTGTTCTACCTCGTCTCGATCTTTCTGGTTGTCGCGTTGGTGCCGTGGAATGACAGTCGCCTTGCTGACGTCGGTTCCTACCAGACTGTGCTCGATTTGATGGGCATCCCGAACGCCAAGCTAATCGTTGATCTGGTGGTGCTGGTCGCTGTAACGAGCTGCCTCAACTCGGCGCTGTACACTGCGTCGCGCATGCTGTTTTCCCTGGGCAAACGCGGCGACGCTCCAGCCGTTTCGCAACGCACCAGCAAAGCCGGCACCCCGTACTGGGCCGTGCTGCTGTCGACCGCCGCAGCGTTCGCAGCCGTGTTCGCCAACTACGTTGCCCCGGCGGCTGTGTTCGACTTCCTGCTCGCCAGCTCCGGCGCCATCGCGCTGCTCGTGTACCTGGTCATCGCCGTCTCGCAACTGCGCATGCGCCGTAAGCGCGAAGCCGAAGGCCAAGCCATCGACTTCCGCATGTGGCTGTTCCCGGGCCTGACCTGGGCGGTGATCGTGTTCATCGTCGCGGTCCTGACCATCATGCTGTTCCAGGAAGGCCATCGCATGGAAATCATCGCGACTGGCTTGCTCAGCATTCTGGTCGTCGCTGCCGGGCTGATCGTGTCAAGCCGCCGCAAGGCGAGCAAGGCCGGGAAAGTTGTACTGAATTGATGAGTGAATGAGCTGGCGTTGCCGGCGAAGAAAAGCGGCTGCTCTCAGGGATGGGGGCGGCCTTTTTTGTTTAAAGGGAGGGGTCAGATGTGTAGGCGCGCGCTTGCCCGCGAGTGCGCATCCTCCCCAACACCGACTTCCCCCGCAGCTGATGCAACACCACTGCTGCCAGATGTAACGCCACCAATCCCGCTAACACCGCACACAGCACGTGATGCAGTTCGTGCAGCTTCAGCAGTGTCAATTGTGAGTGAATCAGCTGCGGCAGCGTTATGACGGCCATGAGCGTGACGGGGTGGGTCATCATCAGCACGCCTGTGACCAAGACGCCTGAAACCGCCACGTACAGGGCTGTGTGCGTTGCTGAAGCGAGGTGTTCTTGTGCTGAGCGGCGTTTGCGCAACGGCGTGGCTTTGATGGCCAGCCATAGACGCCAGGCGAAGAACGGGATGAACAGGCTAGTGATTTGCGGGTTGAACGACTCGACCCATTGGCGAAACGGGTCATTCGCATCCAGAAGCACGACGCCGAAGCCGCTCAGCGTTGCCCAGAGGATGATCGCAGCGGACAACCAGTGCAGGAAAATTCGGGGTTTGGAGTAGGCGGTTGATTCGTCCGCAGTCGGCGTATGTGCAGAAGCATGGCAATGTTTCAAGACGGTGCTGGCCTTATTGAGAAGGAGTTGCATTCTCGTGGTGGCGCAAAGCTACCGTCTTGATCGGTGTCATGCAATTAAAACGAGCGTCTTACCGGCGACCTGCGTCGCGGGAGTTCTTCATGGTCAAGATGTCTGACGCCTGATTGTAGGCATCCTGGAAGGTATCGCTCCCCAGCCACTCGACGGTCACTTCTTCCTCTTCGTCATGAAAGATGCCGCGATAGACGATCAGCAACGCCATCAGGAAGTCAGTGGCCGAGTCTTCCTCTTCCTCCGCGATCACCAGTTCCAGCACCGGGTATTGCAGGAACACGACACACATCGCCAGCAGACTGATCGACTCGGCGGCCTTCATGGCCTGGAACAGGTCATCGTAGTCCGCGGGCTCGAAGCCATTCTCCATGATGTCTTTGAAATCGAAGGTGCTGAGGTCAATCGTCACGTCGTCGAATGGCTCGTTGACGAACGCGTGGTTCAACACCGGATGCACGGGACTCGGCTTGCCCTTGCCCGAACGGTTCTGCTTGGCCTTGATCTTGGCCCGCTGGGCGCGTTTTTGCTGTTTGTCTGGGGAGGCCATGCGGATCGGTCCTTTTGCGGGTGGGGCGGGTATCGCCAAGGTGATGCGGCAATGAATCTCAGTTTGAAGCTTGCCTACCGTACGCCAGTACAAGGATTCAATCTGTCAATCTCGAACGCTTGCTAACTCGTACGTGCATAATTGCGAAATTATGCATCTCGATCCCTGTATTGTCTCTGATTTTGTTTGATTCCAAGAAAGCCAAAGTGGAAGCTCCTGTTTCTGGGTTTATTAATGTCAATGGTCATTGTCAAGTTTGTTCCACTCTATGCCTCTTTTGCTCCAGTGTTCTTGAATAGCCTGAGTAAATTCTGATCGAACAATTTTTGCTCGTTGTATAAGGAAGTCGGAATTTTCTTTTCGAACAACAATGCCCTCCATATTTCCATTCCGATAAACGCTGGATTTTCCCGAAGCAATTTTCTTCAACTCATCAATCTTATACAGGCCGCGTGCAATTAAGGAAACCGAAGCTAGTCCGCTTTCAGAAAGAAGAGTGTTTCTTCGGTCAGTGGACCAGAAGCTATTATTATTTCTGTCGTAAACATCAAATCCAAGGAAAAAGTCCGGTAGATCAACATAGTCAAGAGAGTGCCGCGCCGCGCACCATTCACCAAAGACAATTACTGATTCATCTAAGCTGTCAAAGATGGAGTCTTCATGAAGTTTAAGCCATGGTTTCAGTTTTTCAAACTGTCCTGTAAATGGAGGAGATAAGTAATTTCCTCGGTTTTGAACACGTATTGCTCCGTCAGGACCTATAGAGAGTCCCAGGTTAGCGCCATCTAGTTTTTCTTCTATAACTATTGGTGCTGAAAGAATTTCTTCTACCTCGGCTGGACTAAGAACTTTATCATCTCGAGGACGGCCATTGGCTAACCACGTAAGGTGAGGTGTATGAGGGAATCGAAAAAAATCATTCATGGATATTAGGCTGCGGTTTGTTGGGGAATTTTTTTGCGTAAAAACGTAAAACATCTACTCTGCAAACAAAGTCAACGTTTATTCCAGCCTGCTTTAGATCATCATGCCAATCTAACCATTTGGAGTCAGCAGCTTGCAGAATCGAAGGCTTTTGTGGGTGGGCATTGGCAACCGCTGCAAATTTTCTGTCGGGAGCATCAAAGTTTTTTTCTAATTCGGGCACTGGAAACTCATGAAATTTGTGTTCTTCATACTCGCTTATGGCGACTTGGTGGCAGTGTTTGGCATTCGCATTATTTTGTAAGAGCCATTTTAAAAACACATCGCCTGGCCCTTTGCATTTTTTGCTATCGGTTTTATGTTGGTATTCTCTAAGTATCCGATAGCCATCATCGATCACCACTATTCCATTCGCTTTTAGCTCATATAACTTAGTAATACAGCTCGCCATGCATTCATCGGAAATATCTGAGTGAGCGCTGTTGGCCGCCAGGATTACGTTGGTATCAACGACTCGAAGCTTCATTTACGTGATTCCGAACGCTTACGTTCAATCGCTGCCAACGTACGAGCTGTGATGTCTGCCATTTCATCGCCAAAAAAGTCTTCCGGCCAGTTTTCAATTTCGCCATATATATTAAGGGTAAGCGGTTCCAGCTCTGCCTCGCCATCAGTATCTTTCCGTTTACAAAAATAGATAGCTACTTCCTTAGGGTCAATTATGCCTTCGGCAATCCTGCGTTGTAGTCGATTTAAAAAGTGTTCGGAATGACTTTCTATGATCAGTTGAATATTTCGATCCTTGCCATTTTCTTTTGATTGCACGGAGGAGATAAATACATCGGCAAGTTCTGCCTGTACCTGAGGATGAAGATGTATTTCTGGTTGCTCCATCCAGACTGTGGAGTTGGGAGGGCAATAGAAAGCCTGCACTAACGCTGGTAACATTTGGGAGACCCCAAAGCCAACGTCAGTGATCTTAACTTCACTTGAAGTGGTGTGCGTCTTAACTAATACTTCATATTCCTTGCGGCCGGCCGCAACAGGTTTTACTTCAAAGCTTTCAATTACGCCCAGTTGCTTTAGCCATTGGGCTATAAAAGTTTCAAATGGATATTGTCTTTTTTTAGGGCCGCGGTTCAGTGTTCTGCTCTGCGCTGTTGCCGCCAATACAGACGCTATTGTAAATTCGCCTTTTTGACCTACGCTTTCAGGAGTGTCTCCGGACCACTGATATATACGTTTGGGATGATCTCTTAATGGCCCTAAATAGTACAGTCTACCAAGAGCTGCTTCTGTTTCAAGGGCGAAGTCTGCTAAAAAATCAGAATTCTGAAACCGCGCTCTACTCTGATCGGAAATTCGATAGAATTTATCGGGGTCTTCTAATGGCCATACACGGCCGCTACTTCTTAGAAGCTTGTAATTTTCAGAGGTGGTTAGGTTTAATTTTTCTCCATCTCGTTTGAAGTCTGCAGACAGACTTAGATTTCCTTGATTATAAAGTCTGTAGGTTAATTCTTCGATGTGGGGTTGCTCGCTTCTTTTTTGGGCGCGCATAGATGTGCTAAGGGTTAACTCGTTACCAAAGTAACGGGTTGTGGAAACCGGGTCTTTCACTTCTAATCGATAAGGTACCGTCCAGCTAAGATCAAAGGCTAGCGGGCGGTCTAGCTGGTGCTGGTAGACGCACTCTTTAAATGTACCTAAGTCAATTAATGAGTTGTCATCGCCTAAGTGCAATGCTCTTTTACGATCTGCCGATAATGCTGTTTGTTTGAGAGCTAGCAGTAAATGACCTAAGCTACTTTTGCCAGCACTGTTTGCGCCAAAAATCACCGTTAGTGGAGCAAGTCGTATCTCTCCAGTATCTCTCCAGGCTTTAAAGTTTTTTATACGTAAAGATGTCAACATTGGTCATTCCTTGAGCGCGGATGCCAGCCATGCCTGTTGTGTAAGGCAGAAGATTTGCTACAGGCCTAAAAATTTAGTAGGCGATTTATGAGTAGCTTACATCATGATGTCTCTGGCAGCGTTCTTAGAGCGATGGAGATTTCATCACCTATGTCATACGCCCCCCACCAGAACTATAGCAAGGCGGGTTTGTTCCCTCCAAGCCACGCAAGGCCCATTTTCATAGAATATGCACTGTTGATAGCTGTTAGAACAGCACATCCCCTTGCTTGACGTTGCATGCTTGATGATGATCTGTATGGCACCTGTGTCGGTTGACGTATGGTTCGAAGCCTACTTGCGAATGTGAAGGCGCTTCAATTGACATGACGTAGCTCGTATCCGTCTGGGGACACTAGAGAATGGTGAGGAATCTTAGAAAACAAAAAGCCCGCACTAAGCGGGCTTCTTGTGTGCTTTCGGGTGTGCTTGGCATCACCTGAAAACGAAAGGTGGTGCCCAGAGACGGAATCGAACCGCCGACACGGGGATTTTCAATCCCCTGCTCTACCGACTGAGCTATCTGGGCAACGGGGCGCATTAGACGTGTTTTTCAGGAGGTCGTCAAGCGTGTTGTCGAAAAAAATTTGAATTATTTCCTCCGCTTACGACGGACACTGTCCGCAAAGGGTTATTCGGACGGCGGAACATAGCCTTCGGCCTTGGCGTACTCTTCGCCCGAGAGGTACTTGTCCATCTCGGCCTGCAGGAATTTGCGGTCTTCGGCGTTCATCATGTTCAGGCGCCGCTCGTTGATCAGCAGGGTCTGATGTTTCTGCCAGTCGGCCCAGGCTTTCTGCGAGACGTTGTTATAAATGTCTTCGCCTTTTGCCCCAGGGTACGGTGGGCGTTCCAGGCCGGGCAGTTCTTCTTTGTATTTGCGGCACATTACGGTGCGGGTCATGACGATTCTCCTGCATTCAAGACGTCGGCTGCGTGTTTCAGCAGCTTTTTCACCGGGGCAGCGAGGCCCAGGCGCGGCGGGGTGGCGAGGTTATACCAGAGCCAGTCGTCCTCGGCCACGTGATGGGCGGACTCCTCGACCTGGACCAGCCAGGGCTCGATGCTCAGTTGAAAGTGGCTGAAGGTGTGGATCAAGCCTGGCAGCGCCTGATGCTTGCCCATTTCCAGCGAATGTTGGTCGGCCAGATGCTGCATGTCATCGAATGCGTCCAGTTCCGGCAGACTCCACAGACCGCCCCACAAGCCTGTCGAGGGACGGCGATAAAGAAGAATTTCGCCCTCACGATTAGCGAAAATCGGCATCAGCGTGCGTTTCTGGGGAATGGTCTTGCGCGGCTTCGGGATCGGGTATCGCGTCTCCTGGCCGAGCATGTGCGCTTCGCAGCCGCGCTCCAGCGGGCAGAGCAGGCAGCTCGGTTTGCTGCGGGTGCAGAGTGTCGCGCCCAGGTCCATCATCGCCTGAGTGTAGTGGTTGACGCGGTTGTGGGGCGTGAAGCGCTCGGCGGTCGCCCACATCTGTTTAGCGACCTTGGGCTCGCCTGGGTAACCCTCTTGGGCCGTAAAACGCGCCAGCACGCGTTTGACGTTGCCGTCCAGGATCGGCGCTCGCAGGCCCATGCTGATGCTGGCAATCGCGCCAGCGGTGGATTGGCCGATGCCGGGTAATTCGGTGAGCTTTTCAACATCGCGGGGGAATTCACCGCCGTGTTGGGCGACGACGATTTTCGCGGCCTTTTGCAGATTGCGGGCGCGGGTGTAGTAACCGAGCCCGGTCCACAGGTGCAGCACTTCGTCTTCCGGCGCATCCGCCAATGCGTGCACCGTGGGCAACGCTTCCATGAAACGGTCGAAATAGCCCAGTACGGTGCTGACCTGGGTTTGTTGCAGCATGATTTCCGACACCCAGACGCGGTAGGGCGTGATGTCGTGTTGCCAGGGAAGATCGTGACGGCCGTGACGGTCGTACCAGTCGAGGACGGCGGAGGAAAACTGCTCGGGTTGCATCGTGGTTCCGGGGTTCGAAAGATATTAGGGTTGTGGGCCGCGAAATTGTGGGAGCCGGCTCGCTGGCGAAAGCGGTGTGCCTGTACCGAATCAGGTCGCTGACATACCGCATTCGCCAGCAAGCCGGCTCCCACAGGTATCGTGTCATTGGGCCGATGGGCGATCGGCCCACTGACGGTTACCGCTTGAACAATCCCTTGATGGCATCCTTGAGCTCAGGACTGACCTTATCCCCCAGCTTTTCATCGATCTTGTCGCCGATCCGGTCAGTCGCCAGTTTGGCGGCGACCTTGCCCAATCCTTCGTTGTCCAGTCGGCAGGCCTTGGCGCCCAGCTCCAGCGGACCGCGGCAGAGGATTGGCCATTCGATGCCGACGAAGCGTGGATTCACCTCGCAGGCCGGGTCCGGCATGTCGCTCTTGTCACCTTCGATGATCACGCCGACGCGGTAGTTCATGCCCATCACGCGCAGGTCGATGTCGCCATCACCATTAACGCTCAGGCCCGGCGTGCGGACTTTCAGGTCGGGGTTGCTGGCCACGCCATTACGGAACACCAGATTGCCGTTGAGTTGCTGGAAGGGCGTGTCCTTGCCGCGCGGATCGCCGCTCAACGTTTTGCGGTTCAGGACCGAAATCCCGCGACACAGCTGCTGCTCAAGGTTGGCATTGACCAACACGCCGTCGTTCAGCGCGAAGTTGGCCGTGCCGTTGAGGCTTTCGACCAAGGCTTTCTGGCTGTTGCCCTTGGCCGTGATATCACTGTTCAACGTCAGCAAGCCGCGCAGGGGAGGCGTGGTGCCCTGACTCTGGATGAACCGTTCCACGGGCACGCGAGCAATGCGTGTCTGCACGGCGGCGAGCGGGATTTCTGGCCGCACGTCGAGATTGCCTTTGACCTCGAAATTGCCGTTGTAGAGATCGCCCCGCAGGCTGTCCAGCTTGACCACGCCGTCCAGTGCGGAGGTTTTCAGGGCCGCATTCTGGATCGCCAATTTTTCCACCGTCAGCTTGCCGAAACTCAGGTCGGCATCGACGTCCAGCTTGCGCATCCGTTCCAGCGGCAGCAATCGCGCATCGCTCCAGGCGCCTTGGGTCGGCTGGTTCGGCAGGGGAGACGTACCGGCAGGGATCATGGCGTCGGCTTCGCTGCTCTGCACTTCGGATTTGCGCGCAGCGCCTGCAGCCTTGGCCTGTTCGCTTTGCGGCGGACGATAACGGTCGGCGTCGAACGTATCGGCCTTGAGCTGAAGGCGCAGCGACTGTCTGGCGAAATCTTCGACCGCGACGCGACCGGTGAAGGTGCTGTCATCGACCTTCAGCGTCAGGTCATCCAGCGAAAAGCTGCTTTGCGTTGCAGCGATGCGGCTGACCATTTCCAGACGCGTCAGGCTGTTGTCGCCCAGTGTCGGCGCGGTCTGGCCGATGCTGTCGAGAAATTCGCGCAGGTTGAATTGAGCGATGGAAATGCCGCCGCTCAGTTGCGGGGCCTTGTCCAGGTCGCGTACATGCAGTTCGCCCAAGGCGCGCAGTTGGTTAGCCGAGAGTTTGAGGTTGGTCCACTCGGCGACGTTCGCCGACATGTCTGCCAGCAATTGACCCTGTGCCGAAAACGTCAGCGTCTTGCCTTGCAGTGGATCGCCTGCGGCTTCGCCGGAGAAGCGCATGTCGTCGAGCTGATAACGCTTGAGCGCGCGGTCGAAGCGCAGTTTGCCGGTCAGTTCGGTCTTGGTCCGCACGACCGGTTGATTGGTGCTGAGAAACGCCGTCAGCTTGACCGGAATGTCGGTGGCGTTGTGAATCGGGCCAGTGCTGAGCTGGATGCTCTCGGCGGTGAATTGCCGGGCCTTTTGCATGTCGTTGAAATCGACCCGGGCGTTGTTCACAGTCAGGCTGTCGATGTCCAGCTTCAGCGGCTGCCAGGTTTTTTCCTGTTGTGCGGGCGCAGGCGCGGGTTCGCCGGATGGCGGTGTGGGGGCCTGGGTTTGCGCAGGGTTCGCGGCTTTTGCAGGCGTCTTGCCGATGTCTTCCCAGTTGCCGTGTCCGCTTTCGTCGCGGGTCAGCATCAGGTTCAGGCCTTCGACGCGCACGTCGCTCATCTGCACTTCCTTGCGCAACAGCGGAAGCACGCGCACTGAAAGGCCAAGCATTTGCAGGTCGGCGAACGGTTGGCTCGGCTCGGTCAGCGTCGCGATACTGGCGTCGTGCAGTTCAAGGCCGAGCCAAGGGAACAGGCTCCAGCCGATATCACCATTGAGGGTCAGTTCGACATGGGCCCGGTCGCGAACCAATTTACGAATCTCGTCTTTGTAATCGTTGGGATCAAACAGATGGGTCAAGGCGAAGCCGAGAGCCACGATGATCAGCAACAGCCCGAGAATGAATAGTCCCAGGATTTTGCCGAACGCTTTCATGGGCGAGTCCTTGTAATCGAGTCGTTCAAAATTTAGCCCGCGAGTATAGCGTTCTCACGCAGGTGCCGGGCTTTGATCGGCCTTGCACGGTCTCCAGCGACTGTACGCAATAAACCGGAGCGCCGGAAAGAGGGTGCGATGCCGCATCGCCGTTCGTCTCATTTGCGGCGTGCGCGGTGACGAGTGGCGTCAAAAAGGTAATAGCAGATTGCTTTATCTCGCGCGTCAAATGCTAATCTTCCGCCGTCCGCGGCCCATTACCGCGTCGAATTGTCACGTAATGAGACTTTCTGCCGATGAAACTCCCGATGCTTGCGTGCATTAAGAGGGGTAGCGGAAACAATGTCGCTGTTCTTGCGTGGCACAACTGAAAACTAGGGGCAAAAAATAATGACTACGAGTACTGCTCTGGGTGGCGCTGCCGCTCAGCCCGCGTTCTTGTCCAAAGAGCGTATTATCGCCAAGCGCGGTTTCAACCGCTGGCTGGTTCCACCCGCAGCGTTGGCTATTCACCTGTGTATCGGTATGGCGTACGGCTTCTCCGTATTCTGGTTGCCGCTGTCAAAGGCTATCGGTATCAAGACCGCCGTTGCCTGCCCGGCAGACATGGGCTTCTTTCAGCAAATTTTCTCTTCCGCCTGTGACTGGCCGATCTCGATGCTCGGCTGGATCTACACCCTGTTCTTCATCTTTCTGGGCTGCTCGGCTGCCATCTGGGGTGGCTGGCTGGAACACGCAGGTCCACGCAAAGCGGGCGTCGTTTCGGCCCTGTGCTGGTGCGGCGGTCTGCTGATCTCGGCGCTGGGTGTCTACACCCATCAGATCTGGCTGACGTGGATCGGCTCGGGCGTGATCGGCGGTATCGGTCTGGGCTTGGGCTACATTTCGCCGGTGTCGACCCTGATCAAGTGGTTCCCGGACAAGCGCGGCATGGCCACCGGCATGGCGATCATGGGCTTCGGCGGCGGCGCAATGGTGGGTGCTCCACTGGCGACCGCGCTGATGAGCCATTTCGCGACGCCTGACAGTGTCGGGGTATGGCAAAGCTTCGTGGCCATGGCGGTGATCTACTTCATCTTCATGATCGGCGGTGCACTGTCCTATCGCGTTCCGCCAACCGGCTGGAAGCCTGAAGGCTGGACCGCGCCAGCGAAGAAAACCAACAGCGCGATGATCACCAATCGTCACGTACACGTCAGCGTTGCGTGGAAAACCCCGCAATTCCGTCTGGTGTGGCTGGTGCTGTGCCTGAACGTTTCTGCCGGTATCGGCATCCTCGGCATGGCATCGCCACTGCTGCAGGAAGTGTTCGGCGGCAAGCTGCTGGGCACCGATCAGGGCTTCTCGCAGCTGGACGCTTCGCAACTGGCGGCTATCGCGGCCATCGCAGCGGGCTTCACCGGTTTGCTGAGTCTGTTCAACATTGGCGGTCGCTTCTTCTGGGCCTCCTTCTCCGACTACATCGGCCGTAAAGCCACTTACTTCGTGTTCTTCGCGTTGGGTTTCCTGCTGTACGCGTCGGTTCCGACGCTGGGTCACCTGGGCAGTGTCGCGCTGTTCGTGGCGGCGTTCTGTGTCGTGCTGTCGATGTACGGCGGCGGTTTCGCCACCGTTCCGGCTTACCTGGCTGACCTGTTCGGTACGCAAATGGTCGGCGCGATCCACGGTCGTCTGCTGACCGCCTGGGCGGCGGCTGGGGTGCTGGGTCCGGTGCTGGTGAACTACCTGCGTGAATATCAACTGAGCCACGGCGTTGCGCGCGCCGATGCTTACGACATCACGCTGTACATCCTTGCAGGTCTGCTGGTGTTGGGCTTCATCTGCAACATGCTGGTGCGCCCGGTGGCCGACAAGTACTTCATGACCGACGAGCAATTGAAGGCCGAGCAGGCCATCGGTCACGATGCCGGTGCGGACCACACCACTTCGCTGGAGTGGAAAGCCGACGCAGGCACCAAGCCGCTGGCGATTCTGGCCTGGCTGGCGGTGGGCATTCCGCTGGCGTGGGGCGTGTGGATCACCCTGCAGAAGACAGCAGTGTTGTTCCACTAAGCGTTGATTGAGTCGGCCTGAATCATCAGGCCGACATCAAAACTGTGGGAGCCGGCTTGCTGGCGAAAGCGGTGAATCAGCAACCGGTGAGTTGCCTGACACACCGTTTTCGCCAGCAAGTCGGCTCCCACATGTCATTTGTACAGACATGTCTATCTTCCCAACCCGCTGCATCTCTCCATCGCCCATAACACGCTTCGTGTTTCTGTTTCCCCGCCACACGCCTATAATGGCCGCCTTTTCGCCCAATGATTTTGCGGAGCTGGTGATGGCCGAACGTAAGGCGTTCGTCGAGCGCGACACCCTGGAAACCCAGATCAAAGCCTCGATCAACCTGGATGGCACCGGAAAGGCCCGATTCGATATCGGCGTTCCTTTTCTTGAACACATGCTCGACCAGATCGCCCGTCATGGGTTGATCGATCTGGATATCGAAAGCAAAGGCGACCTGCATATCGACGACCACCACACGGTGGAAGACGTCGGCATCACCTTGGGTCAGGCCTTCAGCAAAGCCATCGGCGACAAAAAGGGCATCCGTCGTTACGGCCACGCCTATGTCCCGCTGGATGAAGCACTGTCGCGTGTGGTCATCGACTTCTCGGGTCGCCCCGGCCTGCAAATGCACGTGCCTTACACCCGCGCGACGGTCGGCGGCTTCGACGTGGACCTGTTCCAGGAATTCTTCCAGGGCTTCGTCAACCACGCCAACGTGACGCTGCACATCGACAACCTGCGCGGCCACAACACCCACCACCAGATCGAAACCGTGTTCAAGGCGTTCGGCCGTGCGCTGCGCATGGCCGTTGAGCTGGACGACCGCATGGCCGGCCAAATGCCCTCGACCAAGGGCGTGTTGTAATGCAGACCGTTGCCGTTATCGACTATGGCATGGGCAACCTGCACTCGGTGGCCAAGGCCCTCGAACACGTTGGCGCGGGCCGGGTATTGGTCACCAGCGACGCCGACGTGATTCGCGAAGCTGACCGCATCGTGTTCCCCGGAGTGGGCGCGATTCGCGACTGCATGGCTGAGATCCGCCGTTTGGGCTTCGACGCGCTGGTGCGTGAAGTCAGCCAGGACCGTCCGTTTCTCGGCATCTGCGTCGGCATGCAGGCGTTGCTGGACCGTAGTGAAGAGAACGATGGCGTGGACTGCATTGGCGTGTTCCCAGGCCAAGTGCGCTTCTTCGGCAAAGACCTTCACGAAGACGGCCAACACCTGAAAGTCCCGCACATGGGCTGGAACGAAGTCACGCAGTCGGTGGATCACCCGCTGTGGCACAGCATTCCGGACATGGCGCGGTTCTACTTCGTACACAGCTATTACATCGACTCGCCGAACCCTCGGCAGATTGTCGGGCGCGGCCACTACGGCCTCGACTTCGCTGCCGCGCTGGCTGACGGTTCGCGCTTTGCCGTGCAGTTCCACCCCGAGAAGAGCCATACCCATGGCCTGCAATTGCTGCAGAACTTCGCTGCGTGGGACGGCCGCTGGTAATGAGCAAGAAGAACAAGCCGCCGATCCTGACCCTCACGCCTGAGCAGGAGCGTGAGGCTTGTCAGACCCTCAAGCGGTTCATGGAAGATCGTTTCGAACTGAGCCTCGGTTCGTTCGAAGCGGCCGAAATCCTTGAATTGTTCACGCGCGAAATTGCCCCGCACTACTACAACCGAGCGATCTTCGACGCTCAGGCGCTATTGAAAGAGCGCTTTGAGGGCCTCGAAAGCGATATGTGGTCGCTCGAAAAAAATTAAGGGCAGCGACAAGCTAAATGCTGACCGCTGCAAGATTGATTTCCGCATGCCTGCTTGCAGCTTGACGCTCGCAACGTGCAGCCACTGTGACGAAGGAAAAACTGATGCTGATCATCCCCGCTATCGACCTGAAAGACGGCGCCTGCGTGCGCTTGCGCCAAGGCCGAATGGAAGATTCCACGGTATTCTCCGATGACCCGGTCAGCATGGCGGCCAAGTGGGTCGACGGTGGCTGCCGCCGTCTGCATCTGGTCGACCTGAACGGTGCGTTCGAAGGCCAGCCGGTCAACGGCGAAGTCGTGACGGCCATCGCCAAGCGTTACCCGAACCTGCCGATCCAGATCGGCGGCGGCATTCGTTCGCTGGAAACCATCGAGCACTACGTCAAAGCGGGCGTGAGCTACGTCATCATCGGCACCAAGGCCGTCAAAGAGCCTGAGTTCGTCGCTGAGGCCTGCCGCGCGTTTCCGGGCAAGGTTATCGTCGGCTTGGACGCCAAGGACGGCTTCGTCGCTACCGATGGCTGGGCGGAAGTCAGCTCGGTGCAGGTGATCGACCTGGCGAAGCGGTTTGAGGCGGACGGCGTTTCGGCCATCGTTTATACCGATATCGCCAAAGACGGCATGATGCAAGGCTGCAACGTGCCGTTCACTGCCGCGTTGGCAGCGGCCACGAAAATCCCGGTCATCGCGTCCGGCGGCATTCACAACCTGGGTGACATCAAGGCGCTGCTGGATGCCAAGGCCCCGGGGATCATCGGTGCCATCACAGGCCGCGCGATTTATGAGGGGACTCTGGATGTCACAGAGGCTCAGGCATTGTGTGATGGCTACGCGGCCAGCTCCAAGTTGTAAGCGGCGAGCTGCAAGTTAGCAGCGTGACGCGATCCGCTCTTTCCTGCAGCTTGAAGCTTGAAGCTTCTTAATCGGAGATTAAGTCTTATGGCGTTAGCCAAGCGCATCATCCCTTGCCTAGACGTCGACAACGGTCGCGTGGTCAAGGGCGTGAAGTTCGAGAACATCCGCGATGCCGGTGACCCGGTGGAAATCGCCCGTCGTTACGATGAGCAGGGTGCTGATGAGATCACCTTTCTCGACATCACCGCCAGCGTCGATGGCCGCGACACCACGTTGCATACCGTCGAGCGCATGGCCAGTCAGGTGTTCATCCCCCTGACCGTGGGCGGGGGCGTGCGCACCGTGATGGATATCCGCAACCTGCTCAATGCCGGGGCGGACAAGGTCTCGATCAACACGGCGGCAGTGTTCAACCCCGAGTTCGTCGGCGAGGCGGCGGCGCGTTTCGGTTCGCAGTGCATCGTGGTAGCGATCGACGCCAAGAAGGTGTCCGGCCCAGGCGAGACCCCGCGCTGGGAAATCTTCACCCATGGCGGTCGCAAGCCGACCGGTCTGGACGCGGTCGAGTGGGCCAAAAAGATGGAAGGCCTGGGCGCCGGGGAAATTTTGCTGACCAGCATGGATCAGGACGGCATGAAAAACGGTTTCGACCTGGGCGTGACCCGCGCAATCAGCGATGCGCTGGGCATTCCGGTGATTGCGTCGGGAGGCGTCGGTAACCTCCAACACTTGGCCGATGGCGTTCTGGAAGGCCATGCCAGCGCGGTGCTGGCGGCGAGTATCTTCCACTTTGGTGAATACACCGTGCCGGAGGCCAAGGCGTTTATGGCGAAGCAGGGCATCGTCGTTCGCTGAAGACTTCTCGACACCTGTGGGCGCACGGTATGCGTCGAAGGTCTGTAGCTGTGAATAGTTAGTGTGGGAGCCGGCTTGCTGGCGAATGCGGTGGAGCAGTCACGGATGAGTTGCCTGACCCTCTAAATTCGCCAACAAGCCGGCTCGCACAAGATGGCGCTTGACCTAAAACAGATTGTTTACAGGCGCTAAACGTCTGTTCTGAAAGCGACCACGGCCCTCACTGAACTGGACAATACCCAGCGTTAACGGCACTCTTTTGCCGTCGTCAGGATCGGGTGCCAGGGATATGTTCAAAGGTGTTTTTCTTGCGCTGATCAGCGTAGCGACGTTGCTCTCAGGCGCCGCCCGGGCAGACGATGCGCCGACTTATTCGATGGTGTTGCTTACCGAGAATTTCCCGCCTTACAACATGGCCATCGATGGCAAAAACTTCGCCCAGGAAGCCAACATTCAGGGCATTGCCGTGGAAATCGTGCGCGAAACCTTCAAGCGTGCGGGGATCGGCTATAGCATGACCCTGCGTTTTCCATGGGATCGCATTTATAAACTCGCGTTGGAAAAGCCCGGCTACGGTGTGTTCGTGACCGCGCGTTTGCCTGAGCGCGAAAAGCTGTTCAAGTGGGTCGGCCCCATTGGCCCGGATGACTGGATCATGTTGGCCAAAGGTGACAGTCCGATTCAGCTCAATACCCTTGAAGAGGCCAGGCAATACCGGATCGGTGCCTACAAAGGCGATGCCATTGCTGAAGAACTGGCGCGACAGGGCATGAACCCGATCACGGTCCTCAGCGATAAGGACAACGCTCGCAAGCTGGTGGAAGGCCAGATCGATCTTTGGGCGACAGGTGATCCGGCGGGGCGGTACCTGGCGCGGCAGGAGGGCGTGACCGGCCTGAAGACCGTACTGCGCTTCAACAGCGCCGAGCTGTTTCTGGCGCTGAACAAGGACACACCGGACGAAGTGGTTCAGAAGTTACAAACCGCGCTGGACCAACTGCGCAAGGAAGGCACGGTCGACAGCATTCTCGGCAAATACCTCTGACCCGACACGACCTCTTGTAGGAGCGTGGCTTGTCCCGCGATCGGCGGGGGACCCGTCGTAAAATCTATGAATACGGTAGATCAGATGTACCGCATTCGCCGGATTTGCTGCCGCTTCGCGCCAGTTCGCAGGGCAAGCCAGCTCCTACAGAACCCGTGGTAGATCTACCGATAGACCCCATTCTTCCCATGCCCGCCCATGGCCTGGTTGCCTCTAATGCTGATCATGTGGCGCAGTTCGACCCATTCGATGCCCTGGGCTTTCAGCTTGGGCAATTCGCGCTCCAGCACCTCCAGGGTCACAGGGTAAGGGTGGCCGATCATGACGGCGGAGCCTTGCTTGTGCGCCAGTTTGATCGCGGTCTGTAGCTGAGTGCTGATCGCTTCGGCGGTGCGGGTGTCATCCAGAAACACGTCGCGGGACACACTCGCCAGGCCAATTTTCTGCGCTTCGGCAGCGGCGACGGTTTTTGCGCTGGTGCGGCTGTCTACGAAGAACAGGTGACGGCGCTGCAACTCGCCCACCAACCAACTCATCGCCACCGGCTCGGCGGTCATCCGACTGCCTTCGTGGTTGTTGATGCCCGCCGCATACGGCACTTTCAGCAGCGCTGCGTTGAGTCGCGCTTCCAGTTCGGGCAGCGGCAAGTCGGGGCGCCACGCATAAGGCCCGGTCGCAGGGTCCATCGGCATGTGCAGCATCACCGTTTTGCCCGCTTTGTGAGCCTGACGCGCGAAGTCCGTGGCGTGTGGGGTGTCAGGCATGATCGCCAGCGTCACCGGACCGGGGAGGGCCAGCGCGCGGTTGTCCCTCTCGGGGCTTTGGCCAAGGTCGTCGATGATCAGGCTGAGGTACGCAACCTTCGCCGGACTGGCGTCGGAGTCAGGAGCGTCGGCGGGTGCCGCGTGGGCAGCACCCATCAAGAGGCAAAGGGCTCCAAGGAGCCCGGTCAACCGAAAGCGCATATCAATTGCCGCGTGTGACACTCAATCCCTTGAGCAGACTGAGGGCCTGGTTCAACTGGTAATCGTCGTCCTGCGGACGCGCTTTGCCAGCCTTGGACTTGGTGGTCGGTTTGTCCGCGCCGCCATTCCCATTGCCCAGGTGGCCGAGCAGATCGGCCTCTTTGTAGTTTTCGCCGTCGGCTTCGGTCGTGACCTTGGCGCGTTTGACTTCGATGTCCGGGTTGATGCCCTGCGCCTGAATCGAGCGGCCATTCGGCGTGAAATACAGCGCAGTGGTCAGTTTCAACGCGCGGTCGTTCGCCAGCGGTAACACGGTTTGCACCGAGCCTTTGCCGAAGGTGTCCGTACCCATCAAGATGCCGCGTTTCTGATCCTGCAGTGCGCCAGCGACGATTTCCGACGCCGAGGCGCTGCCGCCGTTGATCAGCACCACCAGTGGCGCGCCTTCGCTGGCGTCGGCCGGGTCTGCGGAGAACCGCAGCTCTGAATTGGCGATGCGGCCTTTGGTGTAAACGATCAGGCCTTTGGTCAGGAAGTGGTCCGCCACCTCGACCGCTGCCTGCAACACGCCGCCAGGGTTGTTGCGCAGGTCGAGGATCAGGCCGTTCATCTTCTTGCCGTTGTCCTTGCGCAGTTTGGCCAGCGCCTTGCCGACTTCTTCGCCGGTCTTGACCTGGAACTGGGTGATGCGGATGTAGCCATAGCCAGGCTCCAGCATCTGCGCCTTTACGCTCTTGACCTGAATCGTCGCGCGAGCGAGCGTCACGTCGAACGGGTTGCCGCCGTCGCGCACCAGCGTGAGGGTGATTTTCTCGCCGAGCTTGCCGCGCATCTTGTCGACGGCTTCCTGCATGGTCTGGCCCTGAGTCGGGGCGCCGTTGATCTTGACGATCAAGTCGCCTGCTTCGATGCCCGCCTTGGACGCCGGGGTATCGTCGATGGGCGACACCACCTTGATAAAGCCGTCTTCGACGCCGACTTCGATACCCAGACCGCCGAATTCGCCACTGGTGCTTTCCTGCAGCTCCTGAAAATCTTCCGGGCCGAGGTAGGCAGAGTGCGGGTCGAGGTTGCTGAGCATGCCCTTGATGGCGTTTTCCAGCAGGGTCTTGTCATCCACAGGTTCGACGTAAGCGGCCTTGATCCGATCCATCACCTCGGCGAAGGTCCGCAGCTCGTCGAGCGGCAGCGGCGCCTTGATGTTCGCGGCGTTGGCCGGCGCGGAAGCAGCAGGCGCAGCAGCCGGTGCAGCACCTGCGGCCAGTGCGTGCGGAGTGCCGATGACCACGGCGATAGTCAGGGCCAGCGAGGTGAGGCGGGACGAAAACAGCATGTCTTACGAACTCCTGAGTGAGGTGTCGACTTATCCTTGAGTGCGACACCATTGGGCCGGATCACTAGGGCGACCCTGCTGACGAATAGCGAAATAAAGCGCCGGAGTGTCCTGACCACCACCGCTGTTGCCCACAGTGGCAATCGCTTCCCCGGCTTTGACAACGTCCCCAGCTTCCTTCAACAGGCTCTGGTTGTGACCGTACAGGCTCAAATAGCCGTTTCCGTGATCGAGAATGACCAGAAGGCCAGCCCCGCGCAGCCAGTCGGCGAAGACCACACGACCGCCATGCACGGCGCGTACCTGACTGCCTGCGGCAGCGCTGATCATCACGCCATCCCATTTGGTTCGTTCGTCATCGCCGCGGCTTTCACCGAAACGCGCCAACAATCGACCATCGACAGGCCAAGGAAGTTTTCCCTTTGCTTGTTCAAAAGGACCGCCATAGGACTGCCCTGCGCTGGATACCATCGCGCCGGGGGCTCTGACGGGCTTGCGGGGCGCTTCATCGCTGTCATCTTTGCCACGATTTTTCGCCAGCGCTTCCTGTTGCTCACGCTGTCGCTTCTCGGCTTCCTGCTGGGCCAACAGCGCCTTCTGACGCGCTTCTTCGGCCTCCCGGGCTTGGCGCGCCAGGGTTTCTTCGATCGTCTTGAGGACTTTCGTCAGGTCTGCCTGATCCTGCTGGCGGGCCTGTAGCTTCTGGTCGCGGGCCTTGTAATCCTGATTCAGCTTGGCCAGCGCGACCTGTCGCTCCTGGCGAACGGTGTCGAGCTGGGACTTCTGGTCATCCAGCGAGCTTTTCTGCACCAGCAGCTGCGCTTGCTGAAGGTCGATGTCTTTCTCGACTTCAGCCAGTTGGCGCAGGGTTTCATTGAAATTACGCAGCTGCTCCAGACGGGCCTGGCTGACGTAGTCGTAATAGGTGAGGGTGCGGGCGAATTTCTCGGGGTTCTGCTGGTTGAGCAGCAGCTTGAGGTATTCCTGCCGACCACTTTGATAGGCGGCTCGGGCCTGAATCGCAATCAGGCGTTGCTGTTCAACGCGTGCGCTTTGGAGTTTTTTTTTCTCTTCATCGAGCCGTTGGAGCTCGGTTTCGCTCTTTTTTAGTTCCTTTTGCAGGGCCTCCACCTGCTTTTCCAGCTGACCCATTTGGGTTTCGGTTGTCCGCAAGTCTTTCTGCACGCCGGATTTTTCTTGCTGAAGCTGGCTCAGGTTCTTCTTCAGCTCGGCAATGTCCTGACGCGTGGCATCCAGCTGTTTTTGGGTTTGTGCGCGCTCATCGTCGGCGAAGGCCGGATTGAGCAGACAAATCAAAGCAAGGGCGATCAGGGCGCGGAGCATGGAGTAGGGCGATACCAGGAGTGAAGACGGGCTTAGTATGCCCGCCGAAGGCTGCAAAAAAAACGCTCATCAGGGGCGGCTTTCAGACATTTCATACAAAAACCGGCGTGTTTGAGAGTCACACGCCGGTTTAGGGCTTACTTGGCGACCAGAATCGACGTACCGGTCATCTCTTTCGGGATGTCGAGGCCAAGCAGCGTCAGCATGGTGGGCGCAACGTCTGCCAGCACGCCACCTTCGCGCACTTTCAAGTCACGCTTGCCGACGTAGACGAACGGCACGGGCTCGGAGGTGTGGGCAGTATGTGGCTGGTGCGTTTTCTCGTCGGTCATTTGTTCGACGTTGCCGTGGTCCGCAGTGATCAACGCTTCGCCGCCCACTTTCTCCAGCGCTTCGGTGATGCGACCGACGCAGACGTCCAGGCACTCAACCGCTTTGACGGCCGCTTCCATGATGCCGCTGTGGCCCACCATGTCGCCGTTGGCGTAATTGACGATGATCACGTCGAAACGCTGGTTTTTGATGGCATCGACGATTTTGTCGGTGACTTCCGGTGCGCTCATTTCGGGCTGCAGGTCGTAGGTGGCGACTTTTGGCGACGGAATCAGGATGCGCTGTTCGCCTTCGAACGGCTCTTCGCGGCCCCCGGAGAAGAAGAACGTCACATGAGCGTACTTCTCGGTTTCTGCGATGCGCAGTTGGGTCTTGCCGTTTTTGGCGAGGTATTCGCCCAACACGTTGTCCAAGCTGCCTTTGGTGAATGCCGCAGGCGCGTGAATGGAGGCCGCGTATTGGGTCAGCATCACGAAGTCGGCGAGTTTCGGCTGGCGGGCGCGGGCGAAGTCTTTGAAATCGTCTTCGACGAACACGCGGGTCAGCTCGCGGGCGCGGTCGGCGCGGAAATTCATGAACACAACGGCGTCGCCGTCTTCGACCTTTGCCGTCTCGCCAATGCGGGTGGCTTTGACGAACTCGTCGTTTTCATCACGGGCATAAGCGGCGTCCAGGCCGGCTTTGGCGGTGTCGGCCTGAAATTCGGATGTGCCGTCGACGATCAGGTTATAAGCCGACGCGACGCGGTCCCAGCGGTTATCGCGGTCCATGGCGAAGTAACGGCCGATGATCGTAGCCGTGCGACCTTTGCCCAAGCGGCTGTAGGCTGCTTCCATTGTGTCGAGGTATTGGTGCGCGCTGCGCGGCGGCGTGTCGCGACCGTCGAGGAAGGCATGCACATAGACTTTATCGGCGCCGCGTTTGACTGCCAGCTCGACCATCGCTACCAGGTGATCTTCATGACTGTGCACCCCGCCGTCGGAGAGCAAGCCGAGAATATGCACGGCCTTGCCAGCGCCTACCGCCTTGTCCACCGCCTTGCAAATAGCCGGGTTCTCGAAAAACTCGCCGTCTTTGATCGCTTTGGTCACGCGCGTGAAATCCTGATACACCACGCGTCCGGCGCCCAGATTCATATGGCCGACTTCGGAGTTGCCCATCTGGCCGTCTGGCAGACCGACATCCATCCCGGAACCGGAAATCAGCCCATTCGGCATGGTCTTGTACAAGCGATCGAAGGTCGGCGTTTTCTTGCTGGCGGTCGCTTCGTAGACCGCATTGCCGTCGTGGCTGTCGCTGTGACCGAAGCCGTCCAGGATGATCAGAACCAATGGTTTAGGCGTGGTAGTCATGAATCCCACTCTTGGCTAATAGGTGAAGTAGAAAAAAGATCGACAGTTTAGGTTGAAGTTCAAATCGAGTCACTGCCGTACGGGCTTTGGCCGACCTTGGGGGCTGTGTATACTGGCCGACATTTTAACGCCCTGGAACCCGATGATGGTTGATCACCTGATTGCATTTGCCACTAACCACTATTTGATCACTGGCGCTTTTGTCATCCTGCTGGCGCTGCTGATTGCGACAGAGCTGAACAAGGGCGGCAAGAGTCTGAGCACCGGTGAATTGACTGCGCTGGTCAACCGCGACGAAGCGGTGGTCATCGATGTACGCGCCAAGAAAGAATACGCCGCTGGCCATATCGTCGGCGCCCTCAACTTCCCGCAGGACAAAGTCATGTCCCGTACGGCGGAGCTTGAGAAGTACAAGCCCAAGACCCTGATCATCGTCGATGCCGCCGGCCAGCACGCCGGTCACGTCGCGCGCGAACTGCTCAAGGCCGGCTTCAACGCCGCCAAGCTGTCCGGTGGCGTCTCGTCGTGGCGCGGCGACAACCTGCCACTGGTGAAGTGAGATGGCCAACGTCGTCGTCTACTCCAGCGACTATTGCCCTTACTGCTCGCGCGCCAAGTACCTGCTGGCGAGCAAGCACGTCGATTTCGAGGAAATCAAAGTCGACGGCAAGCCGCAGATTCGCGCCGAAATGACCAAAAAAGCCGGACGCACGTCGGTTCCGCAGATCTGGATCGGCTCGGTCCACGTCGGCGGCTGCGACGATCTGTTCGCGCTGGAACGCGCTGGCAAGCTCGACGCCCTGTTGAGCGCCTGAATTTGAACCTACAAGACCTAAGTAAGAAGGATCTGAAATGAGCGATCAAACGAACAACGGCGCCACTTCCAACGAAGAAGCTCCACAGTTTTCCCTGCAACGTATTTACGTGCGTGACCTGTCGTTCGAAGCGCCGAAAAGCCCGGCCATCTTCCGTCAGGAGTGGACCCCAAGCGTCAGCCTGGACCTGAACACCCGTCAGAAGCAGCTGGAAAACGATTTCTACGAAGTCGTGCTGACCCTTTCGGTCGAAGTGAAGAACGGCGAGGAAATCGCGTTCATCGCTGAAGTCCAGCAAGCCGGTATCTTCCTGATCAAGGGCCTGGACGCAGGCTCCATGAGCCACACCCTCGGCGCCTTCTGCCCGAACATCCTGTTCCCGTATGCGCGTGAAACCATCGACAGCCTGGTGGTTCGCGGTTCGTTCCCGGCACTGATGCTGGCGCCGGTGAACTTCGATGCCCTGTACGCGCAAGAGCTGCAGCGCATGCAGGAGTCGGGCGAAACCCCGACCGTTCAGTAAGCCTCGCGGTTTGAATGAGTGAAAGAAAGCGCCTGTGATGGGCGCTTTTTTGTGGGGGTGGCTTTTGGTTTTGGCTTGAGATTCTTACTCTGATGCCCTTTGGGCCTATTCGCCAGCAAGCCGGCTCCCACATTTTTTGCAACGTACCATGACCTGATAGACCGTGTTGGTAGCCTTGGTGTCCGGCAAGCCATTTCGCTGTCTGCTTTAAAGGCTGAAGGCGATTCAACAGGATGCGGCACGTTGCAAACGACGCGGGAGCCGGCTTGCTGGCGAATCAGGCCCGCAGCGAATCGAAGTCGCGATTCCAAGCCAAAAGCGGATTACTTGAACCCCAACTGCCGCCAGCCTTCATAAACGGCAATGGCCACGGTATTGGACAGGTTCAGGCTTCGGCTGTCCGGGCGCATGGGCAGGCGCAGGCGTTGCTCGGTGGACAACGGGTCGAGTACCTCGGGCGGTAGGCCACGGCTTTCCGGGCCGAATAGAAAGGCGTCGCCCTCCTGGAACGCCACATCGTGGAAAGGCCGCGAGCCCTTTGTGGTAAAAGCGAACAGGCGCGGATGACCGATGCTTTCGAGGCAACTGGCCAGATCTGCATGACGATGGAGCGTAGCGTATTCGTGATAGTCGAGGCCCGCCCGACGCAGGCGCTTGTCGTCCAGCTCGAAGCCCAGCGGCTCGATCAAATGCAGGTGGCAGCCACTGTTGGCGCAGAGCCTGATGACGTTGCCGGTATTCGGCGGAATTTCTGGTTGAAAAAGGATCACGTGAAACATGCACGGCTCCGAACAAAAGGACGGGGTGCATTCTACCCCCGAAGAAGACCCGAGACCGAAGCTATGGCGGCGGTTTTTGGGGTCTATCGCGATATTTGGCGTGATGGTCGGTTTGATGATCGGTCGCTTGATGACGCCCGACCCCATCGAGCTGCAACGTGTCGAGGTTTTACCTCAGGGCGTGGCGGTGTGGTTCAACCGCGAGCCGCAGCTGCATGGCGAAATGGTCGACGGCGCCGTGGCGTTGCTGTTCAACGCAAAAGGCGATGCGCAGCGGGGCACGTTGAAGCTCAACGGGCGAGACGTGCGTTGGAGAATTCAGAAGAGTGACAAGGGATTGTTGCTGAACCTGCTGGCGGCCCGTCCGTTGCGCGGTGAGTGGCACGGCGCAACTCAGGACGGGCGCTGGAGACTGGAGGTCAGTCTCCGGGAGGAATAAAAGAGGGGATTCCCCGGCCTGCCTGTACCAAGGTCCCCAAAACTGGTGATGCTTAACCTATTGCAGCGCGCGTGCCAGTTTTGCGAAATGTCTGTAGGAAAATATCCAAGTCGCAGGAAACCCCCTGTTTCTAAGCCTTTCGGCCGTCGATACGCTTGGGCGCCATAGCCCGGCGCTGATTAAAAACGGGTTCGAATTTGGTTATTTCTTGATCGTTTTTGCACGTTATTCGCGCATTTTTGAACGTTGAAGAGCCAAAGTGATGCACGCCCGGGTGGGTCTTCCGTATGAGGGCTCTGAATCATAGGCCTGAGTAAAAAGGCGCCAGAGGTAATATTTAAAGCTGTTATCTATTCCAAATGTTCGGTGAAGCCCCCTGATTGCTATCTGCTTTTTGCGCTTTTTATGGACCCATTTCTGAATACGCTCAGAAATTCCATATAAGTTTCAGGGCTTTATCGATGTCTCAGCATTTGAATACCCTCAAAAGCAAAATCCCCGACTGGCTGGCCAACGCCCCCTCGGCGCTACATCACCGTCTGCGCCGCGCCGGCGCAGCCCGGCTCTCCTGGTTCGAACAGGCTCGGCAGAGCATGCCCGAGGTCGTCAACGCATTGCGGAACGACTATGTGCTGCACCTTGCGAGAGAGCGCGAGCTCAACGAGGTGCTGAAAGATTTTCCTGCGCTCGAGGCTTTTGCCGAACCGCTGTTGGTCGCAGCGCTGAAAGCACGATTCGGTCTGGAGGTGGACGTTCGCAACACATGGCTGTTTCACGCTCGGCGAGTCAGCGTTGACGACTCGTTCGCTGCGGCGTCGAGGGACCCGCTGGTCGAATGGCAGAAATCGCTCAAGGCCGCCACACAAACGCTTCTTCACGCCGCGTTGCAGAACTTTGAAGCCTGGGAGGCCGAACCCGGCGGGATGGATCTGGATGCGCGGCAGAAAGCCGCGATCTATGACCGTCACCCGGTCGAGGGTTTAGGGCTGACTGGAAACGTGCTGACCATCGCTCCCGAAGCGTTTGCGGCCCTGAGTCGCGAGTTGGACCTGGGGGGCCAATACCAGCAAAAACTCAGCGCATTTCTGAATCCCGTTTCCAAGCCTGGCGACGCACCCGATGCTGCGACTTACAACCGACGCGGCTTGCTCAAGCGGGTGGAAGCCTCGGCGTTCCTGATTCAGGTGCACCTTGCCCGACTGCAGGGCGAGATCAGCCCGAGCATTTACGCACCCTTACTGGACGTCGCCGGAAACGGCATCCGCACCACACTGGAGGGCGAGTCTGTGACCTGCAGCTTCCTTCGTCTGTGGGACATTGAACTGACCGGCATCGTGGCCATCGGCAAAAACCGAGACGACGCAGACACCGTGCAAAGCGTCGTCGTGTACATCCCGGATGACCCGGTCTGCCCCCTCAAGGAATACCCGTCCAGCGCCGCGTTCACTGCTGCGTTGCGGGACCGGCTGCTGACCGAGGGCTATTCGGCGTTTTTCCAGCGCTTTGTGCCGGCGCGTCAACGGGCGCAGTTGTTCGCGAAAGTCGAGGGCTGCCTGCGGCCCAGCGTCTGGAACGCACAAAAAGGTTGGTATGAGCAGCAAGTCGATCCCCACGCAACGCTGCATCTGCGCGAACAAAAGATAGAAAGCGGCTTGTTGACCGCCCTGACCGAGCAGAAAGCAGTCGTCCTTAAAGACGATGCGCTGTTTCACGCCGTGCCGACGGCGGACGAAGATCAGAAGACCCTCAGTGAGCGCGTGCACTACTTCGAAAGCCTGGCATTGCAAACACTGAACGTCGTCGGTTTCGTCGTGCCGCCGCTGGGGGCGGTAATGATGGCCGTGGCCGCCGCGCAGCTCGGCTCGGAGGTGTTCGAAGGCGTTGAACACTGGACGCGCGGCGAATGGGAACAGGGCTGGCGTTGCCTGATGGACGTCGCAGAAAACGTGGCGCTCATGGCTGCGCTCGGCGCGCTTCACGGCAGCGGCACGCCTGCGGTCGAGACGATGACCGTTGAAACGCCTTCTTTCATCGAGGAGCTCAAGGAAGTCGAATTGCCCAGCGGGGAAACCCGCCTCTGGAAACCTGACATTGCGCCCTTCGCCCACGACACGGTGTTGCCGGCCGGGTTGAAGCCCGATGAGTTCGGGATTTATCGCTATCAGGGTAAACACTGGATTTCGGTGGAGGGCAAAACGTACTCGGTCAATCGCGTGCCTTCAGGGCAGCTGCAGATCGAACACCCCACAAAGGTCAATGGCTACCAGCCCCTGGTGCATGGCAACGGCGCGGGTGCCTGGCTGCACGCGGCTGATCGGCCGCTGGAGTGGGAAGGCCTGAAACTCTTCAGACGTTTGGGGCACACCGCTGAGGCGTTTTCCGACGTCACGGCGCGACGCATCCTGCGTGTGAGCGACACCCAGGAAGCCGTGTTGCGCAGGGTACTGGCTGAGCATCAGCGCCCGCCCGCGTTGCTTGAGGACACGATGCGGCGCTTCCAGCTGGATCAAGACGTCCAGAATGATTCGCAAGGCATGGCGTCCCGCGCCGACAAGGCCGCGACGTTCACCTCTCGCTATCGTGCGATGTCATCGGCCCAGGAATCCGACGCATGGCTGATCACCCGCCGTTATCCCGAACTGCCATCGACCATCGCCGATGAAATCGTGCGCACGGCGTCGGCTTCGGAGCGCACAGCGTTGGCCCACGGTCAGGTACCGTTGCGGGTCGCCGAAGAGATCCGCGTCTATCAACAGCAGGTCAGACTGGCGCGGGCCTACGAGGGGCTTTACCTGGAGTCGGTAAGCAATCCCGACAGCGACGTGCTGATCCTTCATGCCTTGGAGGTCTTGCCCGGTTGGTCACCCGACTTGCGACTGGAACTGCGTGAAGGTCGCTTCGCGGGGCCGATAATCGACGCCGTGGGGCCTGCGGACGCGCCGTTGCGCAAAGTGCTGGTGCGGTACGCCGATGGTTTTCAGCCTTATGACGAGCGCGGGTTGGAGCTGCATGGCCGCGATAACCTCTACGTGTCGGTGCTGCATGCATTGCCCGACGCGCAGCGTATCGCGTTAGGGTTCCCCAGCACATGGGATGGCCCGAAACTCAAGCTCGCCCTTCAAGACGGTCCGCTGCTCCCTCGGCCACTGCTGCGCAGGCTGCTCAAGATGAAACCCGTCTCGCCGGGAGCAAGATCCCCCATGGGGCTGGCCGATGGGCGATGGGGTTATCCCTTGAGTGGCAGGGGTTCGCTGCAAGGTTTCATTGCGCGGGACACCTTGCTCGACCTGATTCGATCCATTGGCTTGCCGAGCGACGACGTGTCCGCTGAACAGCTGTTGACGGCCCTGGAGAGCATCGGCCTGAATCGCCAGCAGATCCATCAACGGCTGGTTCAGGTACTGGATGAGCGCATCGCGCTGGATGTCAGTTTGAACGCCTGGGATGGTGGCGTCGCGCGTGTGCCCGATGCCCTGGAACATCAGGCCAACCGCACCCATATTCATCAGGTGATCTGGCGACACTGGGCCGAGACAGCGCTGCCAGAGGTGGCGCCGAACACCTCGGTATTACGCTTGCAGCAAGCGGTCTTGAGCGATTTTCCGCGCGCCCTGCCGGACTTTTTCACTCAGCGGGTCACTCGATTGGCGCTGGTCGATGTCGCGATCGACAGGCCCACCCCTACAGCGCCGCAGCCGGTGTCACGGGCCGTGGACCAGCGTCTTGCGCTGGAGTCGTTTTTCAAGCTGTTTCCCCAGCTCACGTCGCTGGATATCACGCGCAGTAACGTGTCGCCGGGCGTGAATGAACCCTTGGTCTTTCAGTTACCGTATCTGGTGGCGCAATCATTTCCCTCGCTGCGCAGCTTGCGATTGATCAACCAGAGCCTCTCGATCAGTCAGCTGGACGTGCAATCGCTCAGCCAACTCGAACATTTGACGTCGTTGGACCTGAGCGGCAATTCCATCAACTTCATCGCCCCGACGATGCTGACGAGCCTGCGTTTGCGCTATCTGGGGCTGGACAACGTGGGGCTTGGTCGTTGGCCCGGCTGGCTCGATGGGCTGGCGTCTTCGTCGATCACCGAGCTGTCGTTACGCAATAACCAGATGATCGAGCTGCCATGGGACCTCCTGAGTTTTCATTCCGCGACCGGGCAATCGACGTCGATATCGCTGCAAGGCAACCCGCTCTCGCGTCTGGTGTTGACGCGGATCCGGCTCAATGAAGAGCCAAATAGTCGATTCCGGTTCCAGGTAGATATCCCCCCTCATTTGGCTGCGCAGATTTCGTTGCTGAGGCAGGAACGGCTCCAGTTGCAGGAAGCCCTCGACAGTTGGACGGACGCTTCCACCTCGACCCGGCCGCTGAGCGAAGAAACCCGTGCGGTCCGGCATGCCGTTCGCGAAACCCTGCTTGAATTCTCACGTCTTTATGGCGAAGGCCTGACGCAGACAGTGCTGACCCTGCAGGGCATTTCGCTGGAGGATTTCCCGCGCCAACTGCCGGCGTTCTTCTGCCTGCGTGTCCGCAGTCTGCAGTTGATCCGGGTCAGCGCCGATGCCGCCCAGATGAACCAGTTCCTGACGCGCTTCCCTCAGCTGACCAGCCTGGAATTGACCGGCCCGGTCGAGCCCCTTGCGCCACTGCCCTCCGTCTTGCCGCAACTCAGGCAACTGAACACCCTGAGCCTGCGCGACCAAGGGCGTCTTATCGAACAGCAGAGCATCGGCTTTCTCGCTCAGCTGCCCAATCTCCGCGCGCTGGACTTGAGCGGCAACCGACTGGGGGTGATATCCGACGTGTCCGGCCTGCGGAGGCACCTGACCTGGCTGTCGATGGAAAACATGGGCCTCACACAATGGCCGGATTGGATCGACGGTTTGATGCCCCTGGAAGGGCTGACGCTGGACAACAATCAACTGACCGAGCTGCCGGAGCACATTCTGCGAAACCCGCGGAATGAAACCGGACAGACCGAAATCTCGGTACGGGGCAATCCGCTGACCCATGAAACGATGCGCAGGGCATACCTTTCAGAGCGCTACCTCGGCGCCTACAGCTTCGTGATGGACTTCCCCGATGACATCCTCGAACTGTCGCCGGAGCGCCATGAATCCGATTCGGATTCCGATGACTTCGGGTCCGATTCAGACGCTTCCGAAGGCTCGTACAGCCCCGGTACTCCGCCTGCGGAAGACGCACCTGAGGTCGAGCGCTGGCTGCTGGGGACGGTGGATGAGAACGAAGTCCACCGAGGGTTATGGCAGCGTATCGAAGCACATGGCGATGCCCAAAATCTGATGGCGCTGATCGGTCGTCTCACGCAGTCCGCGCCTTACCGAAACGCGCAGAGCCGGGTGGGTTTTTCCGAGCGAGTGTGGCGAGTGCTGGCTGCGGCCGATCTGAATCAGGAACAGCGCCTTTTGTATAACGGCATCGCCGAAGAGGCGCTGCTGCAGCCTGAAACCGGGTTTCAAACCTGTCATGACGGGGCGTGGCTGGTGTTCAACCAGATCGAGATTCAGATGTTCATCGAGACGTCTCTGGCCAATGTTCCGGCTGAAGGACGCGGCCCCTCTTTGTATCGCCTGACCCAGCGCCTGTACCGTCTGAATGAACTGGACGCTGTCGCGCGTGAGCAGGCACAGGGACGTGATGAGGCCGAGGTGCGTCTGGCTTATCGTTTGCGTTGGGCGTCCGTGCTGGACCTGCCGTTGCCGCCGAGCAGCATGCTTTATCAAGTGCACGCCAGCATCCGCCCGGGTGAGTTGGATGCCGCGTTGGCGCGGGTTCAGCACGGGGAGCAGGGCGAACCGTTCATGGCCTACGCCGCCCAGCGCGACTTCTGGGTGCAGTACCTGCGGGAGGCGTACGCGGAACGCTTCGAGGCGTTGAAAAACGATTACCTTGCCCAGGTCATCGCCCTGCCGGACCGCTTTCCCGGACAAACCATTGACGAGCTGAGCGAAGAATTCGCGGCATTGAAACAAGCCTACGAGGCTCGCGAACTGGCGCTGATTCGTGAGCTGACGTATCAGGAAGGGTTCCAGCAGGATTGATCAACACAGGGCTGCGGTGGGCCAGCCGAGCTTTCGACGACTGACCCACCGCATTCGCGGCCGTCGTACCTCCGGCGGCTCCTACAGTCTGCGGCGGGATCAGGGAGTTGCCTCGATTCTGGGATGCCGCGTGGCTCCAGATCGGAACAGGGATTGTTTCAACGCCG
>NZ_DDHJ01000010.1:0-72510 GCF_002338065.1 Pseudomonas sp. UBA1879
CGACAGCAACCGAAAGTTTGCCGCACAGACCGACCTGATCACATACCCGATTTGCTGAGGCGCGGCGCAGGCCACGATTCAGTACCCGAATTTCTTGACGACCATAGAGCATTGGAACCACCTGATCCCATCCCGAACTCAGAAGTGAAACGATGCATCGCCGATGGTAGTGTGGGGTTTCCCCATGTGAGAGTAGGTCATCGTCAAGATTAAATTCCAGAACCCCATCTGCTAACGCAGATGGGGTTTTGTTTTTGCGCGTGGAAAAAGGCCGACCTCTCTTCGTGCTGCGACACCATTGCCCCTCTGTTAGTCTTCTCCCTCTTCACACGTCCTTGCTCCGCTCTGATCAAGACCATCATCACGGCCATACCGCTCGTGATAAACGGCGTTTGCATGCATGTCACCCGACAGCCCATCGCACGCGGCTAACATTGTCCATCAGTCTGAGTGATAACACGGCAATCAGCTCGCCGCTTCTTAACAAAAGATAACGTCATGTCGATTGTCATACGTTTCTGAAGCTGGATAGGATGGGATCGCTTCGAGAGTCGAGTGCGCAGGCTAGAGCGCCTGCGGCATGTAACCGGCCCTTCGGAGAACCTAATAAAAATAAAGGAAGGGGAAGCTCCATGCGTGAGCCAATCACTCGGCGCGCTCGGTTCGTGTTCATTCAAGGCAGTGATGATTCCCGGACGCTACTGTCGGGCAGACCTCTAAACGTCGTGTTGTCGTTGTTGATGTCCATGACCCTCTGCGGCGCCGCCCAAGCCGCAGAGAGCAGGCCTGTCGATGCTCCCGCCAATACCGGGGACGCCGCCGTTTTTGCACTCGAATCGACCAAGGCGTCACGCAGTCTACTGCTGGATGTGACCCACGCGGGCAAGCGCATTGTGGTGGTAGGTGATCGCGGCCACATCCTCTATTCCGATGATCAGGGCACGTCCTGGACACAGGCCAAGGTCCCGACACGTCAATTGCTCACGGCCGTGTATTTCGTCGATGACCAACATGGCTGGGCAGTCGGTCATGATGCACAGATTCTTGCCAGCAAGGACGGCGGAGCGACCTGGACCAAACAATTCGAAGATCTCAAGCGCGAAGCGCCGTTGCTGGACGTGTGGTTCAAGGATTTGAAATCCGGGATCGCCGTTGGGGCCTACGGTGCGCTGCTGGAAACCACCGACGGTGGCCAACATTGGGAAGACATTGGCGACCGGCTGGATAACGAAGACCAATACCATCTCAATGGCATCGCGTACGTGAAGGACGCAGGTCTGTTTATCGTTGGGGAAATGGGCAGTATGTTTCGCTCGGCGGATGACGGGCAGACATGGGAAAAACTCGAAGGCCCTTACCAGGGTTCGTTATTCGGCGCGGTCGGCACTTCTCAATCCATGACGCTTTTGGCGTACGGCCTGCGCGGCAACCTCTTTCGTTCCACTGATTTTGGCAGCAACTGGGAGCCAATCGCCCTACAGGGGGAGCGGGGGCCACTGGAATTCAGCATCGCCAATGCCTCGCTGCTGCCAGACCACTCTATCGTACTGGTAGGAAACGGCGGCAGCATCATGCGCAGCACAGACGACGGTGAGACGTTCACCGTTTCCAATCGCTCGGATCGCCTCTCGTTGGCCGGCGTAGCGGAGGACGACAAGGGCAATCTCATTCTGGTAGGACAGGGCGGCGTTCACGTCACCTCGCCGACAGGCGTCGATGTCGCTCAACAATAAGAACTGACCAGGCGAGGACGATTTTCGATGACGAATCTTCAGCAACCCCATGAGAAACCGACTTTTCTCGAGCAATTGATCTTCAACAACCGCCCGACTGTGATTGGCATTTGTCTGTTGGTCAGTATTTTTCTGTTTTGGCAGGCGACTCTCGTCCGGCCCTCTACCAGTTTTGAAAAGATGATTCCGTTGGGGCATCCCTTCATCCAAAAGATGATGGAGCACCGCAACGATCTGGCGAACCTGGGCAACACTGTGCGGATATCAGTCGAAGCGAAACAAGGCGACATCTTCACAAAGGAATACATGGAGACCCTGCGGCAGATCAATGACGAGGTGTTTTACATCTCGGGCGTTGACCGATCCGGGCTCAAATCGCTGTGGAGCCCGAGCGTTCGCTGGACTGAGGTGACGGAAGAAGGCTTCGCCGGGGGGGAGGTGATTCCCCAGAGCTATGACGGTTCTCAGGACAGTCTCGACAAACTGCGCAACAACGTCCTCAAGTCAGGTCAAGTCGGGCGGCTGGTAGCGAACAATTTCAAATCCAGCATCGTTGATGTGCCCCTCCAGGAGTTCTACCCGGACCCGGCGGATCAGGGCAAATTGCTGCCGCTGGACTACCGGCAGTTCTCTCATCAACTTGAAGAAAAGATCCGGGACAAGTACGAAGCGCAGAACCCCAATGTCCACATCCATATCGTCGGCTTCGCCAAGAAGGTTGGGGACCTGATCGACGGCCTGATCATGGTGGTGATGTTCTTTGGTGTCGCATTCCTGATCACGCTCGTGCTGTTGATGTGGTTCACCCGTTGCGCCCGCAGCACCATTGCGGTGTTGAGCACGACGCTGATCGCCGTGATCTGGCAGCTGGGTCTCATGCATGTGGTGGGCTTCGGTCTCGATCCCTACTCGATGCTCGTCCCTTTTCTGATCTTCGCCATTGGCATTTCCCACGGCGTACAGAAGATCAACGGCATTGCCTTGCAATCCAGCGATGCGGACAACGCCCTGACGGCGGCGCGGCGCACATTTCGTCAGTTGTTTCTGCCGGGCATGATCGCGATTCTGGCGGACGCAGTGGGTTTCATCACCTTGCTGATCATCGACATCGGCGTGATTCGTGAGTTGGCCATTGGCGCGTCCATTGGTGTGGCGGTGATTGTGTTCACCAACCTGATCCTGCTCCCTGTCGCGATTTCCTACGTGGGGATTAGCAAAAGGGCAGTCGTACGCAGTAAAGAGGACGCCGTACGCGAACACCCTTTCTGGCGTCTGCTGTCGAATTTTGCGGCGCCCAAGGTAGCGAGCGTTTCGCTGATCCTGGCATTGCTGGCACTCGGGGGCGGCCTCTGGTACGGCCACAATTTGAAAATCGGCGATCTCGATCAAGGTGCGCCGGAGCTGCGGCCGGACTCGCGCTACAACCAGGACAACAACTTCATCATCAACAATTACTCCACCAGTTCCGACGTGTTGGTAGTAATGGTCAAGACGCCGCCTGAAGGCTGCTCGGCTTATCAGACCCTCTCGGCCATCAATGAGCTGTCGTGGAAGATGGAGAACACGCCCGGGGTGCAGTCGGCGATCTCGCTGGTCACGGTGTCCAAGCAAGTGATCAAGGGCATGAACGAGGGCAACTTGAAATGGGAGTCGCTGTCGCGGAACAAGGACGTGCTCAACAGCTCCATCTCTCGCGCCGACGGGCTGTATAACAACACCTGCTCGCTTGCCCCGCTGCTGATCTTTCTGAACGATCACAAGGCGGAAACACTGGACCGCGCCGTGCATGCCGTGCAGGACTTCGCCAAAGCCAATAACAAGGAAGGACTAGAGTTTCTGTTGGCGGCAGGCAATGCCGGAATCGAAGCGGCGACCAACGAGGTCATTAAACAGGCCGAGTTGACCATCCTGGTTCTGGTGTACATCTGCGTGGCCGTGATGTGCATGATCACGTTTCGTTCGTGGGCTGCGACGTTGTGCATCGTGTTGCCGCTGGTGTTGACATCGGTGCTGGGCAACGCGCTGATGGCGTTCATGGGCATTGGCGTGAAGGTCGCAACGTTGCCGGTGGTGGCCTTGGGCGTGGGCATCGGGGTCGATTACGGCATCTACATTTACAGTCGTCTGGAAAGCTTCCTGCGCGCAGGGTTGCCGCTGCAAGCCGCGTACTACGAAACGCTGAAGTCGACGGGCAAAGCCGTGCTGTTCACCGGGCTGTGTCTGGCGATCGGCGTGTGCACGTGGATATTCTCGGCGATCAAATTCCAGGCAGACATGGGCTTGATGTTGACGTTCATGTTGCTGTGGAACATGTTCGGCGCGTTGTGGCTGTTGCCCGCACTGGCGCGGTTCCTGATCAAGCCGGAGAAGATGGCGGGCAAGGTGGGGAATTCGCTGTTTTCCCATTAATGGCAAGATGAAACGAAAACGCCGCCTGTGAGGGCGGCGCTTTCGTTTAACGGGGTGCGAACATCGTGTGGGAGCCGGCTTGCTGGCGAATGCGGTGTTTCATTGAAAAATGCTTCGTCTGGTACAACGCTTTCGCCAGCAAGCCGGCTCCCTCGGGTGCGAGGCTTTTACAAGAGCTTAGTTATAAACGAAGAACCCACGCCCGCTTTTGCGGCCCAGATAGCCCGCTGCGACCATTTCCTTGAGCAGCGGCGCCGGGCGGTATTTGCTGTCGTTGAACCCGTCGTGGAAGGCTTCAATGATGGCCAGTAACGTGTCGAGACCGATCAGGTCGGCCAGCGCCAGTGGTCCGATGGGCTGGTTGCAACCCAGGCGCATGCCATCGTCGATGTCCTGTGCCGTGGCCAGGCCTTCCTGAAGTACCAGAATCGCTTCGTTGATCATCGGCACCAGAATCCGGTTGACCACGAAGCCCGGCCGGTTGCCTGCCGTGATGGCGGTCTTGTTCAGGCGCTCCGCCAGCTTGATCGCCACGACATGGGTTTCGTCCGCGGTTTGCAGGCCGCGAATCACCTCGATCAGCCCCATCATCGGCACGGGATTAAAGAAGTGCAGACCAATGAAGCGTTGCGGGTGGTGGACGCTGGCGGCCAACTGCGTGATCGATAGCGACGACGTGTTAGAAGCGATCACGCACTCGTCCCCCACATGCGCCGCGATCTGTTTCAGCAGGCGCAGTTTGAGGTCGAGGTTTTCGGTGGCGGCTTCGATCACCAGCTGAGGGTCGTTTAATTGCGCATAGTCGGTGAGGGTGCGGATGCGTCCGAGCGCCTCTTCGGCGTGCACGCCCGTCAGCGTCTGTTTGTTGACCTGACGTTCGAGGTTCTTGCGCACGGTGGCCAAGCCCCGTTCCAGTGCGGCGTCGTTGATGTCCAGCAGGGTCACGTCGAAGCCGGCCAGCGCACAGACCTGGGCGATGCCGTTGCCCATGGTGCCTGCGCCGATCACAGCGATGTGATGCAGGGTCATGAAATCGCTCCTTTACACCCGTTCGAAAATGGCGGCGATACCCTGGCCGCCCCCGATGCACATGGTGACCAGCGCGTATCGCCCGCCGATCCGGTGCAGTTCATGAATGGCCTTGGTCGCGATGATCGCGCCGGTTGCGCCCACCGGGTGGCCGAGGGAGATGCCGGAGCCGTTCGGGTTCACCTTCTCCGGGTCGAAACCCAGTTCACGGGCCACCGCGCAGGCCTGTGCAGCGAACGCTTCGTTGGATTCGATGACGTCCAGATCGGCCACCGTCAGCCCGGCACGCTCAAGTGCCTTGCGGCTGGCAGGGATCGGCCCGAGGCCCATCATCGACGGCTCGACACCGGCATGGGCGTACGTCACCAGACGTGCCAGCGGCTTGAGACCGTGTTCGCACACCATGTCGCCGTTGGCCATCACCAGCGCGGCAGCGCCATCATTCAGGCCTGACGCATTGCCCGCGGTGACCGTGCCGTCCTTTTTGAAGGCGGTCTTCATTTTTTCCAGCTGCTCGGCCGTCACGTCGCGCACGTGTTCGTCCTGCGCGAAGGTGACAGTGCCTTTGCGGGTCACGATGTCGATAGGGACGATCTGCCCTTCGAATCGGCCTTCGGCGATGGCGCGGGCTGCACGTTGCTGACTGGTCAGCGCCAGGGCGTCCTGGTCGGCGCGGGTGATGCCGTGGTGTTCGGCGACGTTTTCGGCGGTGATGCCCATGTGAATGTTGGCGAATGGATCGTGCAACGCCCCAAGCATGTAATCGTAGGCCTGCACGTTGCCCATCCGCGCGCCCCAACGGGCCTGGGGCATGATGTAAGCGCCGCGGCTCATGGATTCTGCGCCACCGGCCAGCACGGCCTTGGCGTCGCCCAGCAGCAGGGATTGTGCGGCCGAGACGATCGCTTGCAGGCCTGAGCCGCACAGGCGGTTGACGTTCATCGCCGGGGTTTCTTTGCTCAGCCCCGCTTCCAGCGCAATGACCCGCGCGAGGTAGGCGTCGCGGACTTCGGTCGGGATCACATGGCCCATGACCACGTGTCCGATGTGTTCAGCTGCCAGGCCGGATTGGGCCAGCGCGGCGCGGCTGACCTGGGTGCCCAGCTCGATCGGCGAGACGTCTTTGAGTGAACCGCCGAATCCGCCGATGGCGGTACGCAGTGCGCTGACGACGAAAACTTCGGTATTGCTCATGTCGACTCCTGAAACCTGTTGATTGTTGTGAGGTGGCAGCGTGAGACGGCATTTCGGTCACGTGCCGTTTGCGGGCAAGTCTAGATCGGCATCTGGGGTGGGCCTATGCCAAAACTGTCCAGATCGACTGGCGTTCTTTACCATCGGCTCCGTGGCTCATAACGACAAATAGGAAAGGCGGCTCATGCGAGAGAAGGATTCGGTGTCGGTCTATTTCGTCCAACTGGTGGTGCATGCCTTGCGCGACCAGCCTCTGCGCCTGCAATCGGTGCTGGAGGGGGCGGGCATCGACAGGGCGCTGTTGGACGATCCCACGGCGCGTGTGCCAGCCAGTGCCTTTGCCTCCCTGTGGCTGATCCAGATCAAGGAGCTGCGCGACGAGTTCTTCGCGCTGGACTCCCATGGCATGCCCTTGGGCAGCTTCGCGTTGATCTGTCGGGGACTGATTCAGGAGCCGAACCTGGAAAAAGCCCTGCGTCAATGCCTGGCGAACTTCGGGCTGTTTCTGCGGGATTTTCGCGGGACCCTCATTGTGCGCGGCCAGCGCGCCGTCATCTCGCTGGATAATCTGGCGACAGACCCCGACAAGCGACGGTTTGGCGAGGAGACGTTTCTGTTGTTGATGATCAGCCTGTTGTGTTGGCTTGGCGGCCGTCGCATCAGCATCGACCGCGCGCACTTTCGCCATACCCGCGAGCGCCTCAGCGACGACTCCATGCTCTGGGGCTTCAACCTGAGTTTCGGCGAGGCACGGACTGAAGTTGAATTTTCCAGCCAGTACCTGCGGCTGCCGGTGGTGCAGACCTTGCCGTCGCTCAAGTCGTTTCTGCGTTCGGCGCCCCAATGGCTGGTGATTCGCTTCCGTAACCAGCGTGGCCTTGCCGCGCAGGTTTACCAACGCCTGCGCGGCAGCCATTACGGCCACTGGCCGACGCTGTTGGAAATGGCCCTGGAGCTGAAACTCAGCCCGACCACCTTTCGACGCCGACTGGAGCGCGAAGGCTGTGCGTTTCAAGGCATCAAGGACGATGTGCGCCGAAGCATCGCCCAACAAAAACTCCGGGAAACCGACATGAGCGTGGTCGAGATCGCGGCACTGGTGGGGTTTCAGGAGCCGAGCGCGTTCCACCGGGCCTTCAAGAAGTGGACGGGGGAAAGTCCTGGCGGCTATCGGCGAGGACGCGCCGCCCAGGGATGAAACCGGCTCACATCGACGGGGTTACGGCAACCATGCCTTCAGCAAGGTTTGCAGTGACGCGGCATCTTGAACCCAGTGAGTGAGGACCGCGCTGCGCAGCTGGTCGCCCCACGCGATACGCGTGTCTTCGTCATGCAAGTGGTCGGCAATCGCACTCCGCCAGCGACCCACGTCATTGTTCAAACGCTGCACCGGGAGCTCGCCGCGGAATCCGTCCACGTCACTGCACAGCACCGGCACGCCGCACGCCCCGTACTCCAGCAGCAGACCGTGATCGCGACAATGGTTGCTTAACGTATCGCACAACGGAACCAGTGCCAAATCCAGATTCAGCCCGGCAAGCAGGTCGCGATTCCCCCAGAAATGCGCGTTGCGGTGCACCTCTTGGGCCAGGCCGTTCAGACGCGGATGGCCGTCGCCCAGCAGCACCCAATCGACCTCCAGCTCACGCATCAGGGCTTCGATCAAGGGAATGTCCGAGTGCTGCTCGCTGCTGACAAAGCAGCCGATCCGCGGGCGCGGATTGGCCAGACGCTTCGACAATGGCAGAGCCCAGTCGCCGCTCAGGCGGGAGGGCAGTACCTGCACCGGCGTCTGGTTGCGGTCGAAGATGTCCGCCAGCGCCGGGGTCGCCACCAGAATACGGTCGACCAGTCCCTGCGCCACCTGCACAGCGTTTGCCATTTCCAGCTCGCTGGGCAGGCCATCGATGTCCAGCACGCGGAAGCGTTTTGCGAACGACGCGAGCGAGCGCATGGATTCGAGGCGCGGCGGGTCAAGGCGTCGGTGCAGAATGAGGCTGTCAGGCTGATAGCGTTCGACGTCAACCACACTCGGCACCTGTGCGCCAATGACGCCATCGAGCAAGCCCTCGGCTTTCAAGGTGTCGAACGGGTGCGAAATGCGCCGCCGCGCGGAAGCGGATTCCACGGCGGGGAAGGCGAGCACCGTCGGCAGGGGCAGCCCCTTGAGCGGACGCCAGGTCAATTCAGTGCGCCCGTCGATCCTGAAGCCGTTGTCTTCGAGGGACAAGTTGCGATTGTATGCAGGGTCGTTGGCCATGACAGGCAGCCACTTGCTCATCATCCCGTGCTGCTCGGAACGGAAGCGTCTGAGCTTCGCGGCGAATGCGGTGCGGTCGACGTGGGTCTGGCTGACGCTGCCTTCATGCAACAGCAACGCGTGAGGCGTCCAGACGATCAGGTAGCCCTGCGCGCCGACTTTCAGGCACAGATCGACGTCGTTGTAGGAGACCTTGAACAGGTCTTCGTCCAGCCCCGCGACCTCTTCGTAGATTGACCGGCGGATCATCAGACACGCCGCCGTGACGGCGCTGTAGTTCTGATCGACCATTACGCGCTGCATGTAACCCGGTGTGGCAGCGGGCTGGCCAATGAACGGGTGCCCCGCCGGGCCATCCAGGCCGACCACCACCCCCGCATGCTGGATCAGGCCGTTGGGGAACAGCAGTTTGGCGCCGACCACCCCGACTTCCGGTCGCTGGGCATGGTTGAGCAACGCATGGAGCCAGCCACCGTCGAGGATGGCGGTGTCGTTGTTGAGCAACACCACGTATTCGCCTTTGGACTGGGTCACCGCGAAGTTGTTGATGGCCGAATAGTTGAACGGGTAGGGGTAGCGCAGCACACGGATTTTTTGCCCGCCAATGGCGTCCAGCTCAGCGAGCCAGGCCAAGGCTTCCTCGGTCTGGCTGTCGTTGTCGACGATGATCAACTCGTAATTGAAATACTGGGTTTTCTCCAGCAGCGTTTCCACGCAGCGACGCAGTATCGGCAATTGGTCCTTGGTTGGGACGATGATCGAGACCAGCGGCTCGGCGGTGTGACCGTAGTGAATGTGGTAGTGGCGCGCCGGGTATTCACGCACTTGGTGGGCGGTGTAGCCCCGGTTGTGCAGATGACGTTCCAGCGCCGTGATCTCGTCGGGGTTGGGGTGCAACGACGGTGATTCACAGCTCAACAGCGGTTCGGTGAGGTGTTCGATGGCGCCCAGTCCCTGGCCGTCGATGATGCGCAGGATCAGGTCGAACTCCAGCGCCTGGGGCAGTTGGTCGTCGAACCCGCCAAACGCCAGAAACGCGTCGCGACGGAACAGCCAGTGCGTGGCCATGACCACAGGCAGGCTGAGCAGGTAATCCAGATTGATGTCCGGCCTGAACGCCGGGCCGGTCTGCTCGCCGCTGCGATGGATTTCATCGCCATACAGCATCGAGGCCGACGAGCGCGGCAGCTGCTGTTCGAGAAGGCAAGTGCCGCTCTCGATCAGTTCATCCCCGGCGTTGAGCAGCAGCAGCCATGCGTGATCCACGCCGTCGATCAGCGTGTTGATCTGCCGCGCGGGCGCCGCGCCGAGGCGATCCCAGCTGACGCCGGCAGGCAGGGTGCCTGGCGGCGTGTGGAGACTGAGAACGTGCACGCCGATAGCAGTCGCGGAACGGGCGCGCCAGCTCAACACGCTGGCGAGGGTTTTCGCCAGTGCCTCGGGCTGTCCGGAGGGGTCCTGCACGATGACCGTCACGCTCGACTGCACGTTCAGCGCCTGGTGCGCGTCCAGCAGCCGACGCTGCACGGCGGTCAGTCGACGCGCTTCCAGCCAGCGGGGAATGTCCAGCGTCATGCGCAGTTGGTAGCGCTCTGCGGCCTGCGACGTCAGGGCGATGAACCGCTGCAATTCGTCGCCGTCTGGCAGTGTCACCGGCGTGCCGTCGTTCAGCGCCAGGGTCAGCAGGATCGGCTCGGCGGCTCCGTGGCTGACCTCGTGGCTGACATAGAACACCAGGTCGGTGTCGACCGTGCCAAAGTCTTTTTCGATCAGATCGTCTGAGGCGTTCAGGACGTAGCGCGCCACGACCCGGCTGGACAAAGGGTTGCCTTCCACCGAGCCGGGATAGACCGTGATCGGCAGCCGCTGGGCCGCCTTGCACGCTTCCAGGATTGACTCGGTCAGCACCGGCGTTTCCAGGTGCGGGCTGACCACCGTGCTCCCCGCGATGTACGCCTCGGCGCCGGCAAGGTTCAAGGCGTGACATAGCAGATGCATCGCTCGGCGGTCGTGGTCGCTGGCCAGGTCGTCACCGGCGTAGAGGATGTACGGATGGGCGGTGGTTTTCTCGAAAGTCACGGCGTGCTCGATGATCGTCTAAGAGGCGGGCCGAATGAGCGCCCCGTCAGGAAAGTGGCGAATGTGCGCCAAAGGCCGAAGTGCAGCAATAAACCGGCCAGCTGTGATGCTCTCCCAGAGGGGGCAACGCCCATGGGGTGCTTGATATGTTGAACGCCCGGCGCTTATTTTGTACGCCTGCCGCAGTAAGCGGCCTGCCAGCTAAAAAGGATTTGCGTCATGTCGAGCGATGGGCCTGATTCACTCGCGCAGCGATTGATGGGCATTGATGAAATTGAATGCGTCACCCCGGACCTCAACGGTGTGCCGCGTGGAAAAGTGATGACGGCGCAGGGCTTCCTCGAAGGGCGGCGTCTGCAACTGGCCCGGGGCGTGCTGCTGCAATGCATCATGGGTGGCTACCCGGCAGCCAGGTTCTACGGCAGCGATGACGGCGACCTGGCGCTGATCGCCGACGCCCGACAGATTCACCGCTTGCCCTGGAGCGACGAGCCGCGCGCGTTGGCCATTTGCGACGCCGACGAACTGGATGGCGAACCCTCCAGCCTGTCCACCCGGGGCCAGCTCAAATCGGTGATCGCACGGTATGCCCGGCAGGGCTGGTCGCCGGTGGTCGCCACCGAACTGGAATTCTTCGTCTTCGCCCCGAACAGCGACCCGAACCAACCGTTCCAGCCGCCCGTGGGCCTGGACGGTCGTCGCGAGGACGGCCAGTCGGCGTTCAGTATCAGCTCCAACAACGGCCTTCGCCCGTTCTTCAGCGAAGTCTACAGATGCATGGCTGCGCTGGGCCTGCCCCGCGACACCTTCATGCATGAAATGGGCGTCAGCCAGTTCGAGATCAATCTGCTGCACGGTGATCCGCTGCTGCTGGCGGACCAGACGTTTCTGTTCAAGCACATGCTCAAGGAAGTGGCGCTCAAGCACGGCCTTAGCGTGGTCTGCATGGCCAAACCGCTGGCCCACACGCCGGGCAGTTCGATGCACATTCATCAGAGCGTTGTCGACAGCACGACCGGGCAAAACATTTTCAGCGATGAACAAGGGGAGGCGACCGAGGCTTTTCACCACTTCATCGGCGGCCAGCAGGCGGCAATGGCGGATTTCACGGCTTTATTTGCGCCGAACGTCAATTCCTACCAGCGTTTGTGTCATCCTTTCGCCTCCCCGAACAATGCTTGCTGGTCCCACGACAACCGTGCGGCCGGGCTGCGTATTCCGGCCAGTGCGCCGGTCGCGCGGCGGGTGGAAAACCGCCTGCCGGGGGCTGACGCCAACCCCTATCTGGCGATTGCAGCCAGTCTTGCGGCCGGCCTGTACGGCATCGAGCACCGCCTGTCACCGTCGGCGCCGATTCAGGGCGAGTTCGTCGTACCGGACAATCTTTCGCTGCCCTGTACCTTGCATGCGGCTTTGGAGCGTCTGACACGCAGCCCGCTGGCCAAGGAACTGTTTGGTGCCGAATTCATCGAAGGCTACATCGCGTCGAAGACCCTGGAGCTGACCAGTTTCTTTAACGAAATCACGCCTTGGGAGCGTCGCGTTTTGGCCTCTCAAGCTTAAGAACTGTGTTTCGCCAATCCTCGGTGGACGAGGGTTGGCGTTTTTTTGGAAAGCCAATGCGCCAAATCTGGAAGTCGTTTCGAGCGCTGTATTTTGCCTCACTGATGATGTTGATCGGTTCGGGCCTGTTGAGTACTTACCTGGCCTTGCGTCTGGCCGCCGATCATGTGGACGGTCTGTGGGTCGGTGCGTTGATGGCCGCCAACTACGTCGGCCTGGCGCTGGGTGGCAAGGTGGGTCACCGGCTGATTGGTCGGGTCGGGCACATTCGGGCGTACGCGACATGTGCCGGGATCGTCGGCGCGGCGGTGCTGGGGCATGGTTTGATCGACTACCTGCCAGCCTGGATCTTCCTGCGCATGATCGTCGGCCTTGGCATGATGTGTCAGTACATGGTCATTGAAAGCTGGCTCAACGAACAGGCCTCGCCGAAACAGCGCGGTACCGTGTTCAGCGGCTACATGATCGCGTCCTACCTGGGGCTGGTGCTCGGTCAGTTGATTCTCGTGGTGCATCCGCAGTTGGGGCCTGAGCTGCTGATGCTGGTTGCGATGTGCTTTACGCTGTGTCTGGTGCCGGTGGCGATGACCCGCAGCATTCACCCGGCGCCCATGCGGCCTGCGCCGTTGGAGCCGCTGTTCTTCATGCGTCGTGTGCCGCAGTCGCTGACCACGGTCCTGAGTGCCGGGCTGATCATTGGCTCGTTTTACGGCCTTGCGCCCTTGTACGCAGCGCAGCAGGGGCTGACCACCGAGCACGTTGGTCTGTTCATGGCCACCTGTATTGGCGCGGGTCTGTTGGTGCAAGGGCCGCTGGGCAAACTGTCCGACCGCTACGACCGCGCTTGGTTGATCCGGGGCGTGGCCGGTCTGCTGGTGCTAGCGGCGCTGCCGCTGGCGATCTTTCCAGGCATGCCGATGGAGGTCGTGTTCGCCATGGGCTTCGTCGCCTCACTGCTGCAATTCGCCCTGTACCCGCTGGCGGTGGCCTTTTCCAACGACCACGTGGAAGGCGAGCGGCGGGTATCGCTCACGGCCATGTTGCTGATGACGTACGGGATAGGCGCCAGTATCGGGCCGTTGGTAGCAGGCGTGCTGATGAAGCAGTTCGGCAGCAACATGCTCTATGCCTTCGTCTGCTTCACGGCGTTGATGCTGGTGCTGCGCATCCGTCCCAAGGCTGTCACCAATCTGCACCAGGTGGAAGATGCGCCGCTGCATCACATCGCGATGCCGGACAGCATGTCCAGTTCGCCGTTGGTGGTGGCCCTCGATCCGCGCGTGGATGAGCAAGTGGTTCAAGACCAGATGCAGACCGCGACTGAGCCGGAGGAGGGCGCGCCTGACGCCCAGACCGGGTCAACGTCCGAGCCGCAGCCGGGCAGCGAAGAAGCGCCAGAGCGCGTAGTGGCGTCGGGTGAGGGGGTGGTCAGGCCCGTGGCGGTGGTGGATGCAGATGCCAGCACTGAACCGCAGGCCGCCAAACCGGACGCGGCCCATGAAGCGTCACGGGACGTGGGTGTGGATCGGCCGTTGTAAGTGCGAGCAGTGAGCGCTCACGCCGCGGGAGCTGTACGTGTCCAGCCAGAGCGGTGTGCCCACCGGATCGATAACTGCAAGAGAGGCAGACGTAGAAGCAGAAACGGCCCCGAAGGGCCGTTTTCAGAAGTCGTCGTCCTTGTCGAAGCGACGGGCTTCACGCTGCAATTGATACACGAAACGTTCGACCTGACGCTGCACCAACCCACTGATGTTGTGGAAGCGCACGCCAGCGAAGGTGGTGTTGATCCTTTCCTCGAAGTGCAGATACCGCAGTTCCACCGAGGTGGTCATGCTGCCGAAGGGCAGGTTGGCGATGAAGCGGTCGTACACCTGGCCCAGTTGCATGCGTTCGGACACATCGCCTTCGAAACGCAATTTGCAGCCGGTGGCCGAAATGTCCAGAAGCTTGCCGCGCAACGGCGACTTGAGCTTTTCCCCGCCGATTTCGATATCGACCAGAGACGCCAGCTTGAGGGCTGCGCGGAAGGCATTGCGGCGCTGGTGATAAACCACTTCTTCAGGCAGGGGGCCGCGATAACTGTGCGGGTCCTCGATGATGGTCATTTGCGCCTTGACTTCCCAGGCGATGCGCACGCCGTCGTGGAAACCTTCGACACGGAACGGCTCGCCGTTGGCCAGGAACCGTTCACCGTCGCGGGGGATCATTTCGTCGAGGGCGATTTCGTTGCTGTCGCGGTCGACGTCGATGACATAGCTCTGGAAGCGCTGACTGCGCTCGTGAAAAGTGATGATCAGCGGATCATGGCTTTCCATCAGCAGCCGCATGTTGGCGGCAATTTCCAAAGGCGTGGTCAGTACCTTCGGGGGCTGCGGAACATCGTCCGCGCTTGAGGCATTCACGGTTCATCCATCTCCAGGCAAAAAACGACAGCGTGCGGCGCGGGCATTTTGCCATCATGTTGCACGCCTTGATACTAGAACTTACGCCTGGCTAAGCGGACGTGGTCTGGCCCTGCCCGATGTCGAACCCCGGCTGTCATACAGCGTCGGCGTATCGCCACCATTGAGGATTCTGAGCTGTTGCGCCGTGGTCAGCTGTTGCAGCTGGATCAGGCTGCCGTTCTGTCCATTGGCGGCCTGGCACTCGGCGATCAACGCGCTCAGTTCGTCGCTTGCGTTCAATAACGCTTCACCGACTGACGAGTGTTTGGCCACTTCCTCGAGTCCCGCGCGACTGGCGGGCAGGCCAAGGCTCGACAGCAGCTGTGAGCGTCTGCGTCCATGCTGTTCGAGCACGATCACCAGCGCCTGTTTCTGCGCCAGGATGTGTTCCATTTCGACCATATTGCGACCATGCAGGGCCAGTGATTCAGCCTTCAGGATTTCCAGCAGATGCTGGGCTGGCGCAATATCGTCCGTGATCAGTTGAAGCAATGTAGTGTCTTGCATCGCATGCCCTGGGATTTAAGCGTCCAGAAGCCCCTGCGCAAACCGGGGGCTAGCGCTGGGCTTCGAAATCGAGCAGTTTGCTGGCAACACGATTGCTGTCGACCTTGTAACTGCCGTCGGCGATGGCCTGTTTCAACTCAGCCACACGGCTGCTGTTGACGACGGGCTGATCACGCAACGAATCAGTGATCTTCTGCAACTGTTGAGCTTCGCTGCTCAAACTGACTGTCTCGCCACTGCCGCTCACGCTTGTGGAAGTGCTGACCGTCGCCGCAGCGTCGGTTTTGCCGGCTTCCTTGGTGCTGGCGGTACGCTGTGTACCCCCAACGGTAGTGGAACTATTCAAACGACTGAAGTCGATGACCATGATTGAAAAACCTCTGGGTTCTAGGACGCTTGCCTTGGTTTCGGCCAAACCCGGAATAACTTTAGGGCCTGCACGAAAACAGTCTCAAATGGACTGCCCGTCAGGCATATGGGTTCCGAGTGTAGGAAAAGCGCAAGCGTCGCGCCAGAGGATCGCGGCTTTTTACATAGGCACCTCAACTTGGCCGGGGGCCACGATATTGGCCTTGATCACGCGTTTCGAATTGAGGTTCTTGACCCGAATCTGTTCGTTGAAGCCGCCATCGGACAGCGCTTCGCCGGGCATGCGCACGCTCATCGCGCCGCTGCGCGCGCTGATTACCACTTGATCGCCCTTGCGCACCATTTGCGGCTGTTCCAGATGCAACGGCGTGAGGATCTGATCGATGACCGTCGGTCGGACAACCTTCTGTCCTATGGCCTGATCCACCGAATCCAGAAAACCTTGCCCCAACAGCCCTACGTCGCGCTCGCGCAGGGCCACGTCAGCATCCGAGACAATGACGTCGCGCTTCATCGGCCGTACCACGGTCACCACATTGCGAAACAGATGTACCTGGGCCGGGACGAAGACCGTCCATGGAGCACTGCCTTCACAACGCACTTTCACGGTGACCCGACCGATGGGTTTGGCCGGGCTTTCCAGCGAGGCTGTCAAATCCCTGTCGCAATGGGGCATGCGCAGGCGAGGGTCGAGCTGCTTGACTTCGATCTCGTATCGGCCGGTGGTCTGACTGGTCGCCAGATAGTCTTCCACGGTGAATTCAAGAAAGCCTTGGGTGACGCCGATAAGTTGTTCAGGCAACGTCACATTGTCCGCACGGCTGATCCCGGCGGCACAAAGCAGACACGCCGCCATCAGCAGGCTGAAGAGTCTGCGAAGGGCGGGGGCCAGGTGTCGGGATACTGTCGTTTGTGTGTTCATGACAGGTAAATAGCAAGGCCCGTGCCGCTTGCCGCTGTGGCAGTGCGCAATTGGTCGTTTTGGGAAGGAGTGGGGCATGGCTGGTGTATTGGATTCAGTGAACCAGCGCACTCAACTGGTAGGGCAGAACCGCCTTGAGCTGCTGTTGTTCCGTCTGGACGGCAAGCAGTTGTATGGGATCAACGTGTTCAAGGTAAAAGAGGTGCTTCAGTGCCCAAAACTTACCCATATGCCCAAATCCAGTCCGATTGTGCGCGGAGTGGCCAACATTCGTGGCGGGACCATCCCGATCCTCGATCTAGCGATGGCAACCGGGGCGACGGCGCTCGGCAACGTTGATAACGCGTTCGTGATCATTACCGAATACAACACCAAGATTCAGGGCTTTCTGGTGCATTCGGTGGAACGCATCGTCAACATGAACTGGGAAGACATTCACCCGCCACCCAAGGGCACCGGTCGCGACCACTACCTCACGGCGGTGACGCGGCTGGACAATCAGTTGGTGGAAATCATCGACGTGGAGAAAATCCTCGCCGAGGTGGCGCCGGTATCGGAAAACATCTCCGCCGGGGTGGTCAGTGCCGAGGTTCAGCACAAGGCCATTTCGCTGCGGGTGCTGACGGTCGATGACTCGTCGGTGGCGCGCAAGCAGGTCACCCGTTGCCTGCAAACCGTAGGCGTGGAAGTCACGGCGTTGAATGACGGTCGTCAGGCGTTGGATTTCCTGCGCAAACTGGTGGACGAAGGCAAAAAGCCTGAAGAAGAGTTTCTGATGATGATCTCCGACATTGAAATGCCGGAGATGGATGGCTACACCTTGACTGCCGAGATCCGCAGCGATCCGCGCATGCAGAAGCTGCACATCATCTTGCATACTTCGCTGTCCGGGGTTTTCAACCAGGCCATGGTGAAGAAGGTGGGTGCCGACGATTTCCTGGCCAAGTTCCGGCCGGACGATCTGGCTGCGCGCGTGGTGGATCGTATCAAGGCGGCAGATATCAGCTGAGGAGGGGCTTTCCCTCCTTGCTGTTCACATGATTTGAGAGGCGGCATGTCTACAGGTAATTTGGATTTTGAACAGTTCCGGGTCTTCCTGGAAAAAGCCTGTGGCATTTTGCTGGGTGAAAACAAACAGTATCTGGTGTCCAGTCGCCTGAACAAGCTGATGGAGCAGCAAGGGCTCAAGTCGCTGGGGGAGTTGATCCAGCGTATCCAGAGCCAGCCGCGCAGCGGATTGCGCGAGCAGGTGGTGGATGCCATGACGACCAACGAAACCCTCTGGTTTCGGGACACTTACCCATTTGAGGTGCTCAAGAACAAAGTATTGCCGGAGCAGATCAAGGCCAGCCCGGGTTTGCGTCCACGTATCTGGTCGGCAGCCTGTTCGTCGGGGCAGGAACCCTATTCGCTGTCGATGTCGATCGATGAATTCGAGCGCAGCAACCCAGGACAGTTGAAGGCCGGCGCGCAAATCGTCGCGACGGATTTGTCAGGCAGCATGCTGAACAACTGCAAAACCGGGGAATACGACAGCCTGGCGATTGGCCGGGGGCTGTCACCGGACCGTCTGCAGCGTTATTTCGATCAGAAAACCCCTGGCCGCTGGACGGTCAAGGCGCCGATCAAGAACCGGGTGGAGTTTCGCTCCTTCAACCTGTTGGACAGTTATGCGGCGCTGGGCAAGTTCGACATCGTGTTTTGCCGCAACGTGTTGATCTACTTTTCGGCTGAGGTGAAGAAAGACATCCTGCTGCGCATTCACGCGACGTTGAAGCCGGGCGGGTATTTGTTCCTTGGCGCGTCGGAAGCGTTGAATGGATTGCCGGATCATTACCAGATGGTGCAGTGCAGTCCCGGGATTATTTATCAGGCCAAGTGATTGTGGGTTGAACGATGGCCCTGAACCCCGCTGCGGCGGGGTTTTTCTTTTTTGAGAATTGAATAGGTATGTCGTTCCTGGCCGCAGGCCGTGGGAGATTCTATGCTCGCTGGCAAACCGCATTCCCAGCGAGCCGGCTCCCACGAGGGTCGTGCATAGGTCATGAAATCTGCGACCGACGTCGTATCCGTTGGCTTGCCGACGGTCCATTGCGCAGCGATGGCAACGCTTGTCCACGGGGTGGGTCAGGTAAACCGCGCTGTCAGGTTTTGCTGTCGCTTCGGTCGGATGCGACCCCGGGCCGAGCGCGAGCGAGCAATGCGCCTACGCCTTCGGTAGAAGCGGCAGGGGGCGCATGAACCGGCAAAAAAACGACACCTCCCTTGCCGCTTTCCTCTCCGACAGCGGAAATCACTTGCCGCTTTTCTGGCATCGCCATCTGCCAAAATCCCTGAAACCCCGCAAATACAGGCGCTTCGAAAACTGGCACGGCCCTTGCTATCTCTCTGTCACGAACATCTGGTCAACCGACAAAGGTTCCCGACATGAGCATCAGCTTCGAAAACGCACTGGGCATCCACGAGAAAGCGCTGAACTTCCGCGCCCAACGTGCCGAAGTGCTGGCCAACAACATCACCAACGCCGACACGCCGAATTACAAGGCGCGCGACCTGGATTTTTCCAAGGTGTTGGCCGCTGAAAGCGACAAGGCCAAGAACGGCACGTTCGCCCTGAACACCACCAACAGCCATCACATCGAAGCCAGTGGCATGGATTCGGGCGAGGCGAGCTTGCTGTATCGCACGCCGTCGCAGCCGTCGCTGGACCAGAACACCGTCGACTCTCAGGTCGAGAACGCCAATTACGCCGAGAACGCCATCGGCTTTCAGGCCAGTTTCACCTTGCTCAACAGTAAGTTCAAAGGGCTGGTCTCAGCCTTGCGCGGAGAGTAATTCATGTCTCTATCCAGTGTTTTCAATATTGCCGGTAGCGGCATGAGTGCCCAGAACACTCGTCTGAACACCGTGGCCAGTAACATCGCCAACGCCGAAACCGTGTCGTCGAGCATGGATAAAACCTACCGCGCCCGTCACCCGGTGTTCGCCACCGTGTTTCAGGGGCAGCAGGCGGGCGGCAGTGCGTCGTTGTTCGAAGACCAGGGCCAGGCCGGTGCCGGAGTTCAGGTGTCCGGCATCGTCGAGGATGCCTCCAATCTGGAAGCCCGTTACGAGCCTAATCACCCGGCGGCTGACAAGAACGGCTACGTGTATTACCCGAACGTGAACGTCGTCAACGAAATGGCCGACATGATCTCGGCCAGCCGTTCGTTCCAGACCAACGCGGAAATCATGAGTACCGCGAAGACAATGATGCAGAAGGTCCTGACCCTCGGTCAGTGATAAGGGGCGAATGTCATGACCGCTGTAAATAACAACACCACGAGCGACTACCTCAAGTCGCTGCAAGCGCCGACCTCCGGGAAGGCGGGCGACAGCAATACCGGCGCCAGCAGCCTGGGTAAAGACTCTTTCCTGAAGTTGCTGGTCACGCAACTGCAGAACCAGAACCCTCTGGACCCGCAGGACAACAGCCAGTTCGTGGCGCAGTTGGCGCAGTTCAGCAGTGTCGAAAGCTTGCAGAATCTGAACACATCGGTCGACGCGATTGGCGGCATGTATCAGTCGTCCCAAGCGTTGCAGGCGTCTTCTCTGGTCGGCCGTTCGGTGATCTTCGAAGGCAGTGCTACCACCGTCGACACCGCCAAGGGCATGACCGGTCAGGCCGTTCTGCCATCGGCCAGCACCCTCACCACCGTCAAGGTCTACGACAGCACCGGCAGCGTGGTGCGCACGCTGGACCTGGGCGAGCAAAAAGCCGGCACCATCCCCTTCGCGTGGGATGGCAAGGACGATGCGGGCGAGCCCCTGGCCTCCGGCGACTACACCTTCAAAGCCAGTGGCGCGCTGGATGGCAAGAACACAGGCCTGACCACCTACCTGCCGGCAACGGTCAGCAGCGTGACCATGGGCACGGCAGGCAGTCCTCTGACACTCAATCTGGCCAACGGCTCTACCATCGCCTTGACCAAAGTTCAACAAATCGGAATCTAGAGCCGACTCGACGGCGCAGGAGTGAAACATGTCTTTCAATATCGGTCTGAGTGGGCTCTACGCAGCGAATAAAAGTCTCGACGTGGCGGGCAACAACATCGCCAACGTCGCTACCGTCGGCTTCAAGGCCTCCCGTGCGGAATTCGCCGACCAATACGCGCAATCCATCCGTGGCACCTCCGGTGGCACCGACGTGGGCAGCGGCGTACGCACCGCTGCGGTGACCCAACAGTTCACCCAGGGTTCGCTGACCACTGGCACCGGCCGTGACCTGGACCTTGCCATCAACGGCAACGGTTTCTTCATGATGAGCAACAACGGCGAGAAGCTGTACACCCGTGCGGGCAACTTCCACACCGATACCGCTGGCAACATCATCGACAACGCCGGCAATAACTTGCAGGGCTATGCCACGGACGCCAACGGCAACGTGATGACGGGTGTGCTGACCAACCTCAGGGTCGACACCTCGAACATGCAACCGAAGGCCACCAGCGAGATTTCAATCAAATCGAACCTGGACTCGTCGAAACCGGTCTCGACCGGTGCGGCGTTCGATCCGGCTGACACCTCGACCTACACCTCCACGTTCAGTACGCCGATCTACGACAGCCAGGGTAACGAACACACCCTGTCGCAGTATTTCCGCAAGACCGATACCAACTCCTGGACCATGTACAGTCTGATCGACGGGCGCAGCATCACCGATCCAGAGAACTCGACTGATCCGGCACAGACCCAGTTGCACTTCGATTCCGCTGGCAACCTGCAGACGCCAACGTCGTCCACGGGCGGTGTGGGCATCAATGCTGACGGCACGTTCAACATCACCGGCTGGATCCCGGCGCAAAGCAAAACCATTGGGTCGACCACGACCTGGGTCGGCAACGGCGCGGCATCAGAAACGATCAAACTGGACATGCTGGCGACCTCGCAGACCAACGCGGCCGGCGGTGCGATCTCCAAGACTCAGAACGGTAACTACACCGGGCAGATCAGTGCCATGAATGTGGACTCCACCGGTAACCTGTTCGCCACGTACACCAACGGTCGATCCAAAGTGATCGGTCAAGTGGCCTTGACCAGCTTCGCCAACGTCCAGGGTCTGGCACCGGCGGGCGGCACCATGTGGCGCGAAACCTATGCGTCGGGCATCCCGGTCACCGGTGCGCCGGAATCCGGTACGCTGGGCAACATTACCGGTTCTGCGCTGGAAGAATCCAACGTCGACCTGACCGGCGAGCTGGTTCAGTTGATCAAGGCGCAAAGCAACTATCAGGCGAACGCAAAAACCATCTCGACTGAAAGCACCATCCTGCAAACCACGATTCAAATGGTTAACTGATTCGGCGACGGCCGAGTCCTTCAGAAGCCCCTCCTCGGAGGGGCTTTTTTTTGCCCGCTTCCCACCCCGCACACATCAAGAGCCGTCCCACTCAATAACTGGAAAATTCCTACTTTCGTCAGTGGGAGAATCGAGGTCGCCGACAAATCAATGCCATTGAGCCGAGCGTTCGATCGCATTCATTTGCCCGCGAAACCAATGCACTGACGAACGTGTCGTGAACAGCGACTCAGGGAGAGTTCATGTCATTCAACATCGCGATCTCCGGATTGAACGCCGCGCATAAACGAATGGAAGTGGCGGGCAACAACATCGCCAACGTTGGCACCACCGGCTTCAAATCATCCCGCGCGGAATTCTCTGCGCTGTATTCCTCGTCCGCTTTTGGCGGCAGCCGCACCGCTGTAGGCGACGGCGTGCAGCTGGCCAATGTCAGCCAGGACTTCGCCGAAGGGGGCGCGTTGTCCGGGACCGGCAAACCCCTGGACATGCGCATTCAGGGCAAAGGCTTCTTCGTCATGAGCGACAACGGCGCCGTCAGCTATACCCGCTCTGGCGCGTTCCATGCCGACGCGGAAAACTATGTCATCGACGCCCATGGCAGCCGTTTGCAGGGCTATGGCGTGAACGCTGACGGCAAGGTCATCAGCGGTGTTCGCACCGACCTCAAGATCGAAGGCGGCAGCATCGCGCCCAAGGCCACCAGCCGGATCGAGCGCACCCTCAACCTGGACGCCGCCGAGCCTTCACTGGCCGCTGTTCGCCGCTTCGATGCCAATGACCCGACGACCTACACCCGCATGACCACGCAGACGATCCAGGACGCTGGCGTACCGGCGATCAAGGAGGTGAAAGGCAAGGACGCCAACGGCAACGACATCATCATCACTGCCGCCCAGCCCGCGATCCCGCCGCAGGACCATCAGCTCAATCAGTATTTCGTCAAGCTCGATGACAGCACCTGGACGTCGTACGTGCTGATCGACGGCAGGAATCCGCTCGACCCAGCCAGCGCAGCGCCGCTGGAAATCGGCTTGCGTCAATCCGCCCTCGGCCAGTTGTCGATGACAGGCAGCACAGCGGCGGTAACGGTGACGAGCAATACAGAATTGTCTCTGCAGGACTGGCGTCCGGCCACCGAGATCAACGGCACGTGGGTGCCCAGTCCGGCGGCCAACGCCGGACCGATCAAGTTGCCTCTGCTGGACGCCAGTGGGCCGCTGCTCAATCCGGCCGACCCCGCGATGACGCGCCCGGTGCCGGCGTTCGATCCCACCGACGTCACCACCTACAACAAGATGTGGCCCGCTGAAGTGTTCGACAGCCTCGGCAACCGACACCTCCTGAGCCAATATTTTGTGAAAGACGGCAACAACAGTTGGAAAACCCACCTGCTGATCGACGGACGCAACCCCCAGGATCCGACCCGAACCGATCCGCTGACCGCCAGCGTGTTGTTCAGCAGTAACGGCGCAATACAGTCTCTGGTGGGCGGGAATGGCCTGACCGTGGCCGCCAATAAGCTGACCCTCAGCGGTTGGGTGCCCGCCAAGCCGCTGGACAGCGGCACGCCGGGCGGACAGTGGGGCGCGAATGGTGCGGCAGGCGATGGGCGCGGCATCGTCATCGACCTGAACAAGCTCACCCAGCATCAGGCGGCATCGGCGAGTTCAGGACTGATTGCGGACGGTCACGCGGCAGGGGAGGCCAATCAGCTGTCCGTCGACAAGAGCGGGATCATCAGCATGAACTTCAGCAACGGCCTGCATCGCAAGATCGGCCAGGTGATGCTCGCCAGCTTCGCCAATGAACAAGGCCTGAGCCCGATCAGCAATACCCGATGGATCGAAAGCCATGCGTCCGGCGTAGCGAATTACGACACGCCAGGGTCGGCGAATCTGGGCGGTGTCGTCAGCCAGTCGCTGGAGGGGTCGAACGTCAATCTCACTGACCAACTGGTGGAATTGATCCAGGCACAGACGGCATACCAGGCCAACTCCAAAACCTTGTCCACCGAGGCAGAGTTGATGCAGACGTTGATCAGAGCGACGTGATACCGAGTCGGGCAGTTGCAGAAAGCTTGGGGAGGGCGTGCTTATAGGGTTATCCCTGAACCCGCAGGAGCTGCGGAAGGGAGGAGCGACGGCTGCGATGGCGTCGGGTCAGTCACCACTGTGGTATCTGACATTCCGCATCGCGGCCGTCGTGCCTCCGGCGGCTCCTACCCATACCGCAGCGTTCGGGCGTCATTCGGCCGATTCACTCAATCGCTGCGATCGTGCCTTCCCGCTGAATGAACACAATCCCTGTAGGAGCCGCAGCGTTCGGGCGTCATTCGGCCGATTCACGCCATCGCAGCGATCGTGCCTTCCCCCTGAATGAACACAATCCCTGTAGGAGCCGCCGGAGGCACGACGGCCGCGATGACGGTGTGTCAGATCACACAGCTGCAGTTGACCCGCCGCGATGGCGGGGTGTCAGACCGCGCATCTGCAACTGAGCCACCGCGTTCGGCCGTCGTCCCCCCCCTCCTACAAGATTGGCGGCGTGCAGAAACGTCGGGCTGCAAACCGATACCGGACGGCATCACCCATTCATATCGAACAATCCGACTTCACGAACGCCCCACTGATCCGGGTCCAGCCCTTGCCGGGGCTGGTCTGGGCGCAGATCGTGGTGTGTTGCCCCTGCCACCAGTAATAAGGCGCCGGGGCGGCGATGGCTGAGGCGGACAGGGCCGCGAGGGTGAGGAGCAGGGCGGAGCGCAGACGCATGACGGGATTCCTGTGGCAAACGGCCGATTGAACCAATGGCTGCAATTATCGCTCCGGGCGCGAAATTTTTTTGGCGGCGGCAAGGCCCGATGGTGAAGAAAGTGGCGGTCCACCGTCGCGGTCGAATTCCGCGGTCGGGTCAGCGCGCGATCTCGGCCAATAACCATTGGCGAATCAGCGCTTTGTATCACGTCTGAAAAACTGGTTCGATTATTGCTATGGCCTCTGCAGTACAGCTACAGGCGGCAAGCGTCTGTCGGAGGAGGAAGACTGTGGACAAGTTGCTTTACGTGGCCATGAGCGGAGCGTCGGAAAACGCCATCGCGCAAAAGGCCCATGCCAACAATCTGGCGAACGTCTCGACCAACGGGTTTCAGCGTGACCTCGAACAGGCCCGCTCGATGCCGGTGTTTGGCGAGGTCAACCCGTCGCGCGCCTATGCCATGAGCGAGCGTCCGGGCACTGACTTCAGCCAGGGTTCGATGATCGACACCGGCCGCGAACTGGACGTTGCGGTCAAAGGCAATGGCTGGATGGCCGTCCAGACCCCCGACGGCGGTGAAGCCTACACCCGCACCTCCAGCATGAACATCGACGCCCTCGGCGTGTTGCGTGATGGCAATGGTTTGCCGGTGATGGGCAACAGCGGGCCGATTGCCGTGCCCCCTCAGCAGCAGATCGAAATCGGCGCGGACGGCACCATCAGCGTCCGCTCCCTGGGTGAAAGCCCGCAGGTCATGGCGCAAATCGACCGCATCAAGCTGGTCCGCCCGGACCTGGCCAACATGGAAAAAGGCCCCGATGGCCTGATGCACACCAAAGACGGCAAACCGGCGCAAGTCGATGCCGATGTGCAAGTGGAATCCGGATTTCTGCAGTCGAGCAACGTCAACGCCGTCGAGGAAATGACCTCGGTGCTGGCGCTGTCCCGTCAGTTCGAACTGCACGTCAAGATGATGAAGACCGCTGAGCAGGATGACGAGTCGATGGCTCGCGTCTTGCAAATGAGCTAATGACTGACAGCTTGCGCCGACAAACAGGCGCTTGAGGAGATAAACGAATGCTTCCGGCACTCTACGTAGCGAAAACCGGTCTGGCCGCTCAGGACACCAACCTGACGACCATTTCCAACAACCTGGCCAACGTCTCGACCACGGGTTTCAAAAGTGATCGCGCCGAATTCCAGGACCTGCTGTACCAGATCAAGCGTCAGCCAGGCGCGCAGTCCACACAGGACAGCGAACTGCCTTCGGGTCTGCAGCTGGGTACCGGTGTGCGCATCGTCGGCACGCAGAAAAACTTCACCGCAGGTAGCCTGCAAACCACCAACCAGCCGCTGGACATGGCGGTCAACGGGCGTGGTTTCTTCCAGATTCGCCAGCCTGACGGCACCGTGGCGTACACCCGCGACGGTACGTTTCACCTGGACCAGAACGGCCAGATCGTGACCGCCAACGGCTACGCGCTGGAGCCAGCGATCGTCGTTCCACAGGACTCGCAGACCTTCACCGTCGGTGAAGACGGCACGGTGTCGATCACCACCTCGGCCAACACCGCGACGCCACAGATCATCGGCAACATCCAGACCGCCGACTTCATCAACCCGGCTGGCTTGCAGTCCCAGGGCGGCAACCTGTTCCTGGAAACCGCTTCCAGCGGTGCGCCGCAAGTGGGGACTCCGGGCTTGAACGGTTTGGGCGTGGTCAAGCAGAACACCCTGGAAAACTCCAACGTCAGCACCGTTGAGGAGTTGGTGAACATGATCACCACCCAGCGCGCTTACGAGATGAACTCCAAAGTGATCTCCACCGCCGACTCGATGCTGCAGTACGTGACGCAGAACCTGTAAGCGGCTTTCTGAACGGAATACGAACCACCTGATGTCTTGCAACGAAACACCTGATCAATCCGACGGGGCGCCTGAAAAACGCCTGCTACACCGCGAGGTTTTAAGTGTCATGAAACGGCTTTTTGTATTGCGGCTTTCCCAGTTGGCAGCACCGCTTTGCGGTCTCGCGCTGCTGACCGGTTGCGTTGCGCCTTCGGCCAAACCCAATGACCCTTACTACGCGCCGGTGTTGCCACGCACGCCGCTGCCTGCAGCGGCCAACAACGGTTCGATCTATCAGGCCGGTTTCGAGCAGAACCTGTATGGCGACCGGAAGGCGTATCGGGTGGGTGACATCATCACCATCACCCTGTCCGAGCGCACAGCGGCCAGCAAGGCGGCCAGTTCCGGTCTCACCAAATCCAGCAAAACCAGCCTCGGCCTCACCTCGCTGTTCGGCGCCGGTGTCAGCACCAATAACCCGGTGGGCGGCGGCAGCCTCAGCCTGGACGCCGGTTACGCCGGTGACCGCGCGACCAAGGGCGACGGCAAGGCGGCGCAAAGCAACAGCCTGACCGGCTCGATCACCGTGACGGTGGCCGACGTGTTGCCCAACGGCATTCTGTCGGTGCGCGGTGAGAAGTGGATGACGCTCAACACCGGTGACGAGCTGGTGCGCATCGCCGGTCTGATCCGGGCCGATGACATCGCGACCGACAACACAGTGTCGTCCACCCGCGTAGCCGATGCGCGCATCACGTATTCCGGTACCGGGGCGTTTGCCGACTCCAGTCAGCCTGGCTGGTTCGACCGCTTCTTCCTCAGTCCGTTGTTCCCTTTCTGATTCCGGGATAGCCATGATCACGTTCAAGCAACTGATAGCGGCAGCGCTGCTTTCCCTCACCGCGCTGGGTGCACACGCCGAGCGCCTGAAGGACATTGCCAGCATTTCCGGCGTACGGAACAACCAGCTGATCGGTTACGGTCTGGTGGTGGGCTTGAACGGCACGGGTGACCAGACCACCCAGACGCCGTTCACGCTGCAGACCTTCAACAACATGCTGTCGCAGTTCGGCATCAAGGTGCCGCCGGGATCGGGCACCGTGCAACTGAAAAACGTTGCCGCCGTGGCGGTCTACGCCGACCTGCCACCGTTCGCCAAACCCGGTCAACAGATCGACATCACCGTGTCGTCCATCGGTAACTCGAAAAGCCTGCGCGGCGGCAGCCTGCTGATGACGCCCATGAAAGGTATCGACGGCAATGTCTACGCCGTCGCCCAGGGCAACCTGGTGGTCGGCGGTTTTGACGCCGAAGGCCGCGACGGCTCGAAAATCACCGTCAACGTTCCGTCTTCGGGCCGTATCCCCGGCGGCGCGTCGGTGGAACGTGCGGTGCCGAGCGGTTTCAATCAGGGCAACTCGCTGACCCTGAACCTCAACCGCAACGACTTCACCACGGCCAAGCGCATCGTCGACAAGATCAATGACATGCTCGGCCCAGGCGTTGCCCAAGCGGTGGACGGTGGTTCCGTGCGGGTGACTGCGCCGCTGGACCCCAACCAGCGCGTCGATTACCTGTCGGTGCTGGAAAACCTGGAAATCGATCCGGGCCAGACCTCGGCCAAAGTCATCATCAACTCGCGGACCGGCACCATCGTCATCGGTCAGAACGTCAAAGTCTCGCCCGCCGCCGTCACTCACGGCAGCCTGACCGTGACCATCACCGAAGACCCGATCGTCAGCCAGCCGGGTGCGTTCTCCAACGGCCAGACCGCTGTGGTGCCGCGTTCGAAGATCAACGCGCAGCAGGAAATGCACCCGATGTTCAAGTTCGGTCCAGGCACCACGCTTGACGAGATCGTCCGTGCGGTCAACCAAGTGGGCGCAGCCCCTGGCGACCTGATGGCCATCCTCGAAGCCCTCAAACAGGCCGGCGCGCTGCAAGCCGACCTGATCGTGATTTAAGGGAGTCGGCATGAGTATTCCAAGCGGCGGTACGAGCAATGTCGATTCGGGGGCGTATACCGACCTCAATCGTCTGACCGCCATGAAGAACGGCGACCGCGACAGCGATGCGAACCTCAAGAAGGTGGCGCAGGAGTTCGAGTCGCTGTTCGTCAGCCAGATGCTCAAGGCCATGCGTTCGGCCAACGAAGTGCTGGCCAAGGACAACCCGATGAACACCGCCGCGACCCGGCAGTACCAGGACATGTACGACCAGCAGTTGGCCGTGAGCATGTCGCGGGAGGGTGGGGGTATCGGTTTGCAACAGGTGCTGATGCGCCAACTGTCGAAGATCAAAGCCGATACCGTACCGCCTGCCGGCACCGAACCGACCGCCGCCAAGGTTGACGCGAGCGCCGCGCAGAACTCCTCGCAGGGCGGCCTGGCGACTCACATCGCGCAACGTCCGTTGTGGGCCTCCCGCTCGGTAGCGGCGGCGCCGTCGGCTGACGGCACGCCGCACAACGACGTGGCCGCGCTCAATTCGCGTCGTCTGGCGCTGCCGAGCAAACTGACCGACCGGATCATGGCCGGCATCGTGCCGAATACCCAGGCCGCTCAGGATCCGGCCACCAGCGCCACGACGCTGAAGAACAGGATCGCCGTTTCCAACGCTGTTGCCGCTGCGAAAAAAGCGGGCAGCAATGGCGACTGGACGGTCGGCCCGGAATACACCGCTCAAGCCGACGCCTACGTGCGCAATCGGGTGCAGACCCCGCTGGCGCCTGCCAAGGCCGCGTTCGCCAACGCCGACGATTTCGTCAACACCATGCTCCCGCTGGCCAAAGACGCCGCCGCCCGCATCGGCGTCGACCCGACGGTACTGGTGGCTCAGGCTGCGCTGGAAACCGGCTGGGGCAAATCGATCATGCGTCAATCCGATGGCAGCAGCAGTCACAACCTGTTCGGCATCAAGGCCGCAGGCGGCTGGCAGGGCGCGGAAGCCCGTGCGATCACCAGCGAGTTCCGTGACGGCAAGATGGTCAAGGAAACGGCGGACTTCCGTTCCTACGACTCCTACGCAGACAGCTTCCACGACCTGGTGAGCTTCCTGCAGAACAACAATCGCTATCAAGCCACGCTGAAATCGGCCGATAACCCGGAACAGTTTGTGAAAGAGCTGCAGAAGGCCGGTTACGCCACAGACCCGGGCTATGCCAGCAAGATTTCTCAAATCGCGAAACAGATGAAGAGTTACCAGAACTACGCCGCCGCGTCGGGCTCTTCCACGACTTTATAAGGTTTGAACCATGTCACTGATCTCAATCGGGCTTTCAGGGCTGAACGCCAGCAGTGCTGCGATGACCACCATCGGCAACAACACTGCCAACGTCGACACGCTGGGCTATTCGCGCCAGCAAGTGATGACCACGTCCAGCGCGCAGCAGAACATCGGCGTCGGTTTCATCGGCACCGGTACGACGCTGTCCGATGTGCGTCGGATCTACAACAGCTACCTCGACACCCAATTGCAGAGCAGTACATCCCTTGACTCCGATGCCCAGGCGTATCTGGGCCAGGCCAGCAAACTCGATTCACTGTTGTCGAACAGCTCTACCGGCATCAGCACCGTATTGAGCAATTTCTTCGACAAGATGACGGCGCTCTCGGCAAAGCCGACGGATTCCGCCGCGCGTACCAATTTCCTGACCAGCGCCAGCGCACTGGCAGCGCAGTTCAATTCGATCTCGTCGCAGATGAAAGAACAGAACGCGACGATCAACACCCAGATGACCGCCGTGGCCGGTCAGGTGAATTCGTTGGCGTCGTCCATCGCCGACCTGAACAAGCAGATCACTCAGGCCCAAGCCTTGGGTGGTCAGCCGAACTCGCTGCTGGATGCGCGTAACGAAGCGGTGCGCCAGCTCAACGGTCTGGTGGGCGCCAAGGTCGTCGAGACCAACGGCAACTACGACATTTACATCGGCACCGGTCAGCCACTGGTCACCGGCTCTCAGTCCAACGCCTTGAGCGCCGTACCGAGTGACAGCGATCCGACTGCGTATGCGCTCAAACTCAGTTACCAGGGCAGCGTCGTCGATGTGTCCGGCGTCGTGACCGGCGGCACGCTGGGCGGCTTGCTGCGCTATCGCAATGATGTGCTGCAACCGGCCGCCAGTGAGCTGGGGCGCATGGCCGTGGTCGTCACCGATCAGGTCAACCAGCAGTTGAACCAGGGCGTGGACGCCAACGGTCAGTTCGGCGCCAGCCTGTTCAAAGACATCAACGATCCGAGCCTGACCAGTCAACGGGCCCTGGGCAACAAGAACAACGACCCGACGTCTGGCACGCTGGGCGTGAACATCACCAATACCGGCGTGCTCAGCACCCGCGATTATTCGGTGACCTTCGGTCCCGGCGCGGCGGGGACAGCCGCCACGCAATACACTGTTAAAGCGGCCGACGGCACCAGCCTTGGACCCTACAACATTGCCGACCCGGCGCCGTCCGCGCTGACCGACAAACTGGGTTTCTCGCTGTCGTTCAATAACGCGAACAACGGCACCACCCCGGCAGGCACGTTCAAGGTAGGCGACAGCTTCAAGGTCAGCCCGACCAAGACCGGCGCCGATGGCATCAAAACTGTCTTGACCGATCCGAAAGCCATCGCGGCCGCCGCGCCGCTGACCGGTACGGCGGGTGCCAGCAACAGTTCGTCCGGATCGTTCACTCAACCGACCCTGACCAACCACGCGGATATCTACAACCCGACGGCCACTGCTGATTTGCGTAAAGCGATCACCGGCGCGACACCGATGCGTCTGTTGATGGGCGCGGTCACCAACGGCGCCCAGTCTTACTCGCTGGTCGACGCCAACGGTGCGGCGGTCAAGGACAAGAACGGCGTCGCCGTCACCGGCAGCATCGTGCCGGGCGCGAAGAACGACATCACGCTGGAAGTGGGCTACACCGATTCCGCTTCCACGGCGCAGTCGTTCACCATCGGCATGTCTATTTCTGGCACGCCGACCGCCGGCGACACCTACAGCATCGGCCTGACCGGCGCAGGCTCTTCGGACAACCGCAACGCCGAATCGGTGCTGGGCCTGCAGACCAAGCAGACCATCGGCAACGCCGCGAACAACGGCACCGGCTCCAGCATCGCCGGCGCCAACAGCAACATGATCACCACCGTCGGCTCCAAGGCCAGCCAGGCGAAAGATGACGCCACGGCCACCACCGCTGTGCTGGGTCAGGCCAAGACCGCCCGCGACAGCGTGTCGGGTGTTTCGCTGGATGAAGAAGCGGCCAACCTGGTCAAGTACCAGCAGTACTACACCGCGTCGTCGCAGATCATCAAAGCGGCTCAAGCCATTTTCAGCACGCTGATCAACAGTCTTTAAGGAGTCGTCACATGCGTATCTCAACGACCCAGTTCTATGAAACCAGTGCGACGAACTATTCGCGCACGTACGCCAACGTCGTCAAGACCGGTGACGAAGTGGCCAGCCAGATCAAGCTCAATACCGCAGGCGATGACCCTGTCGGCGCGGCCCGCGTGCTGCAATTGCAGCAAATGGGCACGATGCTGAATCAGTACAAATCCAACATCGACACCATCAACACCGGTGTGGTCCAGACCGAAACCGCCCTGACGTCTATCACCAGTGCGATTCAACGCGCCCAGGAGTTGGTGTTGGGCGCAAGCAGCGCCAGCTTCACCGACAAGGATCGCCAGGCCAACGCTCAGGAACTCTCAGCGCTGCAGGGCGAGATTCTGGGCTTGATGAACAGCAAGGATGCCAATGGCTCGTACCTGTTCTCCGGCTCGAAATCCACGACCGCGCCTTACTCGCTCAACCCGGATGGCAGCTATGGCTATCACGGCGACCAGACGCGTAACCAGCTGGCGATCGGCAGCGGCATTTCCATGGCCAGCAACACCACGGGTTGGGACGCTTTCGAGCAAGCGGTCAACACGACCCGGACTTCGGCCACGCTGACCGCAGGCGCCAATGACGGCGTGATTTCACTTTCCGGCGGCACCGTCACCAACGATGCCACCTACAGCAGTAAGTTCACGGCCGGTGAGCCCTACAAGGTCAGCTTCCTCAGCAGCACCCAGTTCCAGATTCTGGATAAGAACAATACTGACGTGACGGCTGAAGCGACCTCGGTCGGCAAGTTCGATTCGTCCAGCCCCGCCGGCCAGACCATTGGCTTTCGCGGCCTCGAATTGACCCTGAACATCAACCTGACCGACGCGCAGAAAGCCACCACCACCACCGCCGATGCAGCCGTGAGCAACCACACGTTCACCCTGGGCGTGACCGCCAGTTCGGTCAGCACGGCGCGCCTGCCGACCAACTCGTCGGCCAACACCGTGATCACTTCGTCGCAGGTCACGGATCAAGCGGCGTTTGACAAGGTGTTCCCGGATGGCGGTGCGATCCTGCGCTTCACCGGCGCCAATACGTTCGACCTGTATGCCTCACCTTACGACCCTGCCAGCACCCCGGTGGTCACCGGCGGTACGCTGACCGGCACGCCGGTGGCGAATCAAGCCGTGGCCGCGGGTGTGACGTTCACCTTCAGCGGCAACCCGCCAGCGCTGGCGGCAGGCGATCAGTTCACCGCCAGTTCGTCGACCCGTCAGACCGAAAACGTCCTCAACACGCTGTCCACAGTGATCGCAGCGTTGAACGGTAAAGTCGACGGCGACCCGGTGGCCACGCAAAAACTGCAAGCGACTCTGACCTCGGCGATTGGCAACCTGAAAAGCCAATCCAACCAGATCGGCGCGGCTCGCAGCGACGGTGGCGCCCGTTCCGCTACCGCCACCGATCAGGGCGTGACCAACCAGAACCTGATGGACAACGGCACCACCGAAGCCGGGACCATCACGGCCTCCGACCCGGTCGACGCTATTGCGCGCCTGACCTTGCAGAAAACCATGTTGCAGGCCTCGCAACTGGTGTTCACCCAGCTCTCGTCGCTGAACCTGTTCAGCAAGCTGTAAGTGCCTGAGCCCTGGCAGCGCCGATCATCGATCGGACTGCCAGCGCAGGACGTCAACCGTTATTGTCAGCGGTTTAGCAGGACAGCCCCCAATCTGCTTGCCGCCTGTGAGTCTTTCCCGTGAATTCAGCGCCTCTTGTCAGCATCGTCATTCCCGCCTATCACTCACGATTCTTTCAGCGAGCGCTGCACGGTGCGCTGACCCAACGCTACGCCCACGTGGAAGTGATCGTCTGCGACGATTCCCGTGGCGACGAGATCCGCGAGATTTTCGATACCCTGACCCAAGACTCGAGCGTGCCAGCGCGTTATGTCCGGAACCCGCAGCGACTGGGTTTCATCGGCAACCTGCACGCGTGCCTTGCCGAAGCCCGGGGTGAATACATCAAGTTTCTCTGCGACGACGACCAGTTGTTCCCGCCAGCGGTGGGGATGCAGGTCGAACAGTTCGTCAAACACAGCGATGTGAGCCTTGTTCTGTCTCAGCGTCTGTTCTGGGACGCCGACGACGTTCAGTTGCCCACGCGTCTGGAGAACTCGCCGCTGTCGCCGACCAGCGCAATGTTCAAGGGCGAAGACCTGCTGAACATCGTCGAAATCTACCCGTTGAATTTTCTGGGTGGCCTGAGCAGCGCGCTGTTCCGCCGTGACGATGTGCTGAATTATTTGCCGGGCCTGACCCAATCGGGCCAGAGTTTCGCTGGCCTGCTCGACCTGGCGCTGTATGTCTGCATGATGCACAGCGGCAACGTGGCGGTGCTGAATAACGTGCTTGGCATCGAACGTCTGCATGCCGATCGCCTCAGCCGTCAGCAGGCCATGCAGTCTTCGGTCGAGACCGAGCAGGGATGGCTGATCGAGATGATCAAGGCGCGCACCGGCGAGCCGTATCTGGGCAAAGGCTGGGTGCGCTATCAGCCGTTCACTGAGGACATGGGCGCCGAGCGCGACTGGCAGGAGCTGGCGCTGTCGCGTTCGCTGGGCACTCAGCAGACCACTCAGGACTGGCGCGTTGGCACCAGCAGCGAGAGTTTCGCCGAGCTGTACGAACAGTGGCTGGCCTGTCGCACGCTGCGTGACGTGCAGCGCCAACAGCTGCCCAACATCCTGATGCGCTGGCCTTCGCGGCCGAAGATCGTGCCGGTGATCGTCGACCGCTTCGGCAGCCGTGCGAGTCTGGACGTGACGCTGGAGAGCCTGGACGAGCAGCTTTACGCACCCGAGCTGACGCTGGTGCTGTCCAGCGAGTGCCAGAGCGCGGCGCTGGACGGGCGCATCTTCACGCTGCCCTTGCAGGACGATGCCTGGACCCAGATCAACGGCCTGTTGCCCCAGCTGGACGGCGCGCAGTGGATCTACCTGTTGCAGGCGGGCGACCGGCTGGTCAAGCCTGCGTTGCTGATGTTGGCCGAACGCATCGCACTGAACGAGCAGTTGCGCTGCCTCTACAGCGACGAAGGCGCATTGGTCGACGGCGAGTCGGCAGAGCCGGTGTTCAAGCCTGATTTCAACCTCGACCTGCTGCGCAGCTACCCCTACGTGGGCCGATGCCTGGCCTTTCAGCGTGAGGCGATGCTGGCGCACGGCGCAATGGACGCCCGCTATGGTGAATTGGCGCCCCATGACCTGCTCTGGCGTCTGTTTGAAGAGCGCGGGGCGGGGGCCATCGGTCATCTCAGCGAAATGACCGTGGAGTGCCGATTCCCGTTGGCCAAATGGCTGGCGTTGCCCGAGGTGCTGGAATACAACCTGGCGGTCGTCCAGGCCCATCTTCAGCGCAGCGGGATCGCCAGCGACATCGAGCGGGATGACACCCTGCCGCTGCTCAATCGCATTCGCTACCGGCATGACACCCAGCCGTTGGTGTCGATCATGATCGTCATCAAGGACCAACTCGCGCCGTTGCAGCGTTGTGTGGAAAGCGTGTTGAACAATACCGCTTACGGGCGCTACGAGTTGCTGATCATCGACAACGGCAGCGAGCAGTCGAGCACACGGCAATGGCTGGCGGAGATGGGGCAACTCGACCCGACGCGGCTGCGCGTGCTGTCCTTTCAAGGCGATGCCGATCATGCCGCGTTGTACAACGCGGCTGCGGCCGACGCGCGGGGCGATTACCTGCTGTTGTTCAGCCCGTATTCGGTGGTCACCCATGGCAACTGGCTTGACGAAATGCTCGATCAGGCGCGACGGCCGGAAGTCGGGGTGGTAGGACCGAAGCTGTTCGGTCCGGACGGCAGGGTCGTTCACGCCGGGATGATTCTCGGCCTGCACGGTCCTGCGGGGTTACCGTTTGGCGGTGAAACCCTGCAGGCGGGCGGGTACATGCATCGTCTGCAAGTGGTCCACGACCTGAGTGCGGTCGGCGTCGACTGCTTCATGGTGCGCCGTTCGTTGTTCGAGCGCCTTGACGGGCTGGACGATGCGCAGTTCGGATGCAGCCTGAGCCCGGTGGATTTTTGCCTGCGGGTGCGTGAGTCCGGCCATCTCGTGGTGTGGACGCCACAGGCGTTGGTGGCTCAGGGCGCGCGGCCTGCCGTGACGGCTGACGCCGACCGCGTTAAACGCCAGGAGGACGAGAACCAGCGTTTCTACTTGCGCTGGCTGCCGTGGGTCGCGCGGGACCCTGCGTACAACCCGAACCTCTCGCTGAAGAGTCTGGGCGCGGCCAGCTTTGGTCTGGAGCCGGGGCTCAAAAGCGGCTGGACGCCCTTCGCCGGCGCGCATTTGCCGAAAGTCCTGGCCCTGCCGATCAACGCTTCGGCCATCGGGCACTACCGCGTCACCGAACCGATGATCGCGCTGGAGTCCGCAGGCCGGGCCGCCGGAATCATCAGCTACGCCCATCCGGATTTGATCGAGGTCGAGCGTCATTCCCCTGACATCATGGTCCTGCAAGGCCGTTACAGTCAGTTGCGGGTCGATGAAATCGTCGACCTGAAAACCTATTCCAACGCACGGCGCATCTACGAACTGGATGATTATGTGATCCACGTGCCGAAGAAAAACGAACACGTTCGCGGCATGCCGGACAGCCAGGAGATGGAGCGGCTGGTGCGCCGTGGCATTTCGTTGTGTGACCGGGTGGTGGTGTCCACGCAGCCACTGGCTGACGCGTTGTCCTCGATGCATCACGACATCCGCGTGGTGCCGAACATGCTGACACCGGCCCTGTGGCAAGACCTGCGCAGCGTACGCCGTGCCGGTCGCAAACCCCGGGTGGGCTGGGGTGGCGGCACGAGTCACACCGGCGATCTGGAGATCATCGCCGAGGTTGTGCGCCTGCTCGCCGACGAGGTCGACTGGGTGTTCTTCGGCATGTGCCCGCCGGCCTTGCGGCCCTATGTGCACGAGTTTTACCCGGTCATCCCGCTGGACATGTACCCGGCGAAACTGGCCAGCCTGAACCTGGACCTGGCATTGGCGCCGTTGGAAAAACACATCTTCAACGACTGCAAGAGCAACCTGCGCCTGCTGGAATACGGCGCCTGCGGCTACCCGGTCATCTGCACGGAAACGGCGGCGTATCAAGGCTACCTGCCACGCACCCGCATCCTGACCAACAGCACCGAAGAATGGCTCGACGCGATCCGCAGCCACCTCGCCGACCCGGACGCCAGCTACCGCCAGGGCGACGCACTGCGCGATGTCGTCAGACGCGACTTCATGCTCCGCGAAGACAATCTGCAGCATTGGGTGAATGGCTGGCTGGCGGACTGACTGCGAACCGTCGATCCCATATGCACACACCGGTGGTGCGTCTGACACACCGCCTCGCGGCCGTCGTGCCTCCGGCTGCTCCTACAGCGTCCGCGGTGTGCTGGGATTTTGCGAACGACTCACACTCCGCGAGAGTCGGCGTGCTGGGGACTCACACACTATGCACACGCCGCAGTCCGTAGGAGCCGCCGGAGGGACGACGGCCGCGAAGCGGTATCACGGACGCTGGTGGTGCGCCTGACACACCGCCTCGCGGCCGTCGTGCCTCCGGCTGCTCCTACAGCGTCCGCGGTGTGCTGGGATTTTGCGAACGACTCACACTCCGCGAGAGTCGGCGTGCTGGGGACTCACACACCATGCACACGCCGCAGTCCGTAGGAGCCGCCGGAGGGACGACGGCCGCGAAGCGCTATCACGGACGCCGGTGTTGCGCCTGACACACCGCCTCGCGGCCGTCGTGCCTCCGGCTGCTCCTACAGCGTCCGCGGTGTGCTGGGATTTTGCGAACGACTCACACTCCGCGAGAGTCGGCGTGCTGGGGACCCACAAACCATGCACACGCCGCAGTCCGTAGGAGCCGCCGGAGGGACGACGGCCGCGAAGCGGTATCACGGACGCTGGAGGTGCGTCTGACACACCGCCTCGCGGCCGTCGTGCCTCCGGCTGCTCCTACAGCGTCCGCGGTGTGCTGGGATTTTGCGAACGACTCACACTCCGCGAGAGTCGGCGTGCTGGGGACTCACACACTATGTACACGCCGCAGTCCGTAGGAGCCGCCGGAGGCACGACGGCCGCGAAGCGGTATACGGACGCTGGTGGTGCGCCTGACACACCGCCTCGCGGCCGTCGTCCGCCGGCATCTCCTACAAGGTCGTGCATAGGTCTTCAATTCTGCGATCGATGTCGTAGCCGTGGGAGCCGGCTTGCTGGCGAATGCGGTTGCTCGGCTTTACATCCTCAGGTCTGGCACACCCAGATCGCCACCCCCCTGCGCCTGTCATCAACCCCGATGAATTCCCCTCCAAAAAACTGGCGCGGTTCGTGCAAGTCCTCCTGATATCGCCATAAATCGTGCGTTGCGTGTGCCGTTCATGCGGATTCGAACAACGGACGATTCGGTCGTTTGACGTTCGGGCACACCTTTCGCGCAAGCGCGGCGGCGCGCTGTCGGGACAGGAGGAGTAGGCAGGTGAAGGCAATTATTCTGGCGGGTGGGTTGGGGACTCGGATCAGTGAGGAATCCCATCTCAAGCCCAAACCCATGATCGAGATCGGCGGAAAGCCAATTCTCTGGCACATCATGAAGCAGTACTCCGCCCACGGCATTCACGACTTCGTGATCTGCCTCGGCTACAAGGGCTACGCGATCAAGGACTTCTTCGCCAACTACTTCCTGCACACCTCTGACGTGACGTTCGACATGCGCAACAACCGCATGGACGTCCACGAAAACTACAGCGAGCCCTGGCGCGTGACGCTGGTCGACACCGGCGAAGACACCCTCACCGGCGGCCGTCTCAAGCGCGTGCGCAAGTACGTGGAAGACGACGAAGCGTTCTGCTTCACCTACGGCGACGGCGTCTCTGACCTGAACATCGGCGCGTTGGTGGATTTCCATTTGCAGCACGGCAAGCTGGCCACGGTCACCGCCGTTCAGCCCCCTGGCCGTTACGGCGCGCTCAATTGCCTGGGCGACAGCGTGACCGGCTTCACCGAAAAACCGCCAGGCGACGGTGGCTGGATCAATGGCGGCTTCTTCGTGCTGTCGCCGAAAGTCATTCCCTACATCGAGCACGACCAGACGCCATGGGAGTCCGAGCCGTTGGCGCGCCTCGCCACGGAAGGCGAACTCAAGGCGTTCGAACACGCGGGTTTCTGGCACCCGATGGACACCTTGCGTGACAAGAATCACCTCGAAGACCTGTGGCAGCGCGGGGAGGCCCCTTGGAAAAGCTGGGCGTGAACCCCGACTTCTGGCGCGGCAAGCGGGTCTTGCTCACCGGCCATACCGGTTTCAAAGGCAGCTGGCTGTCGCTGTGGCTGGCCCGCATGGGCGCGCAGGTCACCGGTTTCGCGCTGGACCCTGGTACCGAACCGAGCCTGTTTGAACTGGCCTGTGTCAGTGAAGGACTGGACGACCAGCGCGGTGACTTGCGCGACCTCGGCACCTTGCTCGAGCTGATCGCCCGCGCTCAGCCGGAAATCGTTCTGCACCTGGCCGCGCAGCCGTTGGTGCGCGAGGGCTATCGTGATCCGCTCGGCACCTATTCCACCAACGTCATGGGCACGCTGAACCTGCTGGACGCGATTCGTCAGGTGGGCGGCGTGCGCGCCTGTGTATTGGTCACCACTGACAAGGTCTACGCGAATCAGGAATGGCTGTGGCCCTATCGGGAAAACGAACCCTTGGGCGGCCACGACCCGTACAGCAGCAGCAAAGCCTGTTGCGAACTGCTGGCGCAATCCTACGCCGCGTCGTTTTTTCCTGCCGACGGTTACGCCGAGCACGGACTGGCGCTGGCCACGGCACGGGCGGGCAATGTACTGGGCGGCGGTGATTTCGCCCCCGAGCGTCTGATTCCCGACGTGCTCAAAGCCTGGTCGGCCGACGAACCGGTGACCCTGCGCTATCCGCAGGCCGTGCGCCCGTGGCAACACGCGCTGGAGCCGCTGGCGGGGTATTTGCTGTTGGCGGAACGGCTCTACGAACACGGGCCGGACTACGCGGGCGCCTGGAATTTCGGGCCGAGCGACGACGACATGTGCTCGGTCGGCGATGTCGTGGCGACCCTCGCCAGACACTGGCCCCAAGCGCCGGGTTTGCGCGTCGAGCCCAGCGACATGCATGAGGCCGGTTTGCTGCGACTGGACAGCGCCCGGGCCCGGCAGCGCCTGCAATGGAAACCCCGCTGGTCCCTGGAACAGTGCCTGCAGCACACCGTGGATTGGCACCTGGCCTGGCAACGGGGTGAGGACATGCACGATTTCACTCAGCGCCAGTTGGCGTTGTACACGGAGGCCGCGTGAGCGACATGCAGCTGGTCGCATTGCCGCTGGCCGGCCTGTTCAGCCTGGAGCATCGGCGTCATGCCGACGCCCGCGGACACTTCAGCCGCCTGTTTTGCGAAGGCAGCCTGAGCGCATTGGGTCGTCCGTTCCACATTCGCCAGATCAATCATTCGTGCACGGCGCAACGGGGCAGTGTGCGCGGGCTTCACTACCAGACCGCCGCACAGCCGGAAGCCAAATTGATCACCTGCCTGCGCGGTGAAGTGTGGGACGTGGCCGTGGATCTGAACCCGGAATCGGCGACCTTTCTCCACTGGCACGCCGAGCACCTGGTGGCCGGTGACGGGCGCAGTCTGTTGATTCCGGAAGGGTTCGCCCACGGCTTTCAAGCGCTCAGCGATGACGCGCAATTGCTGTACCTGCACAGCGCCGACTACGCCCCCGAGCATGAAGCCGGGTTGTCGGTGCACGACCCTCGGCTGGCCATCCAATGGCCGTTGCCTGTCAAGAATCTGTCGGCCCGCGACGCGTCCCATCCGTTGCTGACCCCATCCTACGCCGGAGTGCGTCTATGAACTGCCGTGGCTGCGGCGCTCGTCTGAGCCTGCCCCTGATCGACCTCGGGACGTCGCCCCCGTCCAATGCGTACCTGCGTGCCGAGCAACTGACACAGGCCGAGCAGTGGGTGCCGCTGAAGGTTGACGTCTGCGAGGCCTGCTGGCTGGTGCAGACCAACGATTACACCAGCGCCCACAGCCTGTTCGACGCCGAGTACGCCTACTTCAGTTCCTATTCCAGTTCGTGGCTGAACCATGCGCAGCAGTACGTCGCGCAGATGGTCGAGCGCTTCGGCCTGAACGCCGACAGCCGCGTGGTGGAAATCGCCGCCAACGACGGTTACCTGCTGCAATACGTCAAGGCGCGGGGCATCCCTTGCCTGGGCGTCGAGCCCACCCGCAGCACCGCCGACGCCGCCCGTGCGAAAGGGCTGGAGATTCGCGAGGTGTTTTTCGGCAAGGAGAGCGCCGCTGCTTTGTGCGACGAAGGCTGGGCGGCCGACCTGATGGCCGCCAACAACGTGCTGGCCCATGTGCCGGACATCAATGATTTCCTGTCGGGTTTCGCGACGCTGCTCAAGCCGTCGGGCGTCGCCACGTTCGAATTCCCGCAACTGCTGACGCTGATGGCGGGCGGTCAATTCGACACCCTGTACCACGAACACTATTCATACCTGTCGCTGACCTCCGTCGAAACGCTGTGCGCGCGCAACGGCTTGCAGGTGTTCGACGTTGCCGACCTGCCGACCCACGGCGGTTCGCTGCGGGTGTTCGTGCAGCGTATCGACGGCGCGCAACCCCGTTCGCCTGCGGTCGCGCAACAGCTGGAAAAAGAGCTGAACGCCGGGATCAGGACCCGTGCGTATTACGCCACGTTGGCGCCGGCGGCCGAACGCATCAAATTTCAACTGCTCGACTTCCTGCTCAAAGCGAAAGCCGAGGGCAAGCGCGTCGTCGGTTACGGCGCGGCGGCCAAAGGCAACACCTTGCTCAACTACGCCGGGGTCAAGGCTGACCTGCTGCCGTGGGTCGCCGACGCCAACCCGCACAAGCAAGGCAAATTTCTGCCGGGCAGCCGCATTCCGGTGGTCGCGCCGGAACGCCTGATCGAAGAACAGCCCGATTACGTGCTGGTGCTGCCGTGGAACCTGATCAATGAGGTCAGCGAACAGCTCGCGGTCGTGAAGGGCTGGGGTGGTCGTTTTGTCATCGCCGTGCCTGAGCTGAGCGTGTTGTGAACGGCGCCAAAGTACTCCTGACCGGCGCGACGGGATTCGTCGGACGCCATCTGGCCAGTGCGTTGCTCGAACGCGGGTTTCAGGTGCGCGCCGTCGCCCGCAACGTCGACGTCGCTCGACGCATGCCGTGGTTCGCTGACGTCGATTGGGTCGCCGCCGACCTTCACGATCCCGGCCTGGATGTCGCGGCGCTTACCGAGGGCATCAGTGCCCTGGCGCACCTGGCTTGGCCTGGCCTGCCGAATTACGGCGGGCTGTTCCACTTCGAACGCAATTTGCCGGCGGACTACGCCTTCATTCGCCAAGTGGTGGCAGCGGGTGTCAAACACGTGCTGGTCACCGGCACCTGTTTCGAATACGGCTTGCAAAGCGGCTCGCTTGACGAAGCGTGCATGGCGCAACCGGCCAACCCCTATGGCCTGGCGAAAAATACCTTGAGGCTGTTTCTCGAATCTCTGGCCCGTCAGCAGCCGTTCACCCTGCAATGGGCGCGACTGTTTTACCTCCATGGCGAAGGGCAGAATCCCAACAGCCTGCTGGCCAGCCTGGAGCGCGCCATCGATGAAAAGGCCGCGTCGTTCGACATGTCCGCAGGCGAGCAGCTGCGCGATTACCTGCCTATCGCGACGGCAGCCGGCCACTTGGCGGCCCTGCTGCTGCACCCCGAGTTCAGCGGCGTGGTCAACGTCAGCAGCGGTCAGCCGGTGTCGGTGCGACGGCTGGTGGAACAACGCCTCGCCGCCCGTGGCTCATCCCTGTCCCTGAACCTGGGGGCATTCGGCTATTCGCCTCACGAGCCGATGGCGTTCTGGGGAAACTGCGAACGTTTGCAACAGATACTGGGAGCCCACTATGTGGCATGAGTTATACCGCGCGACCGATCTGCCGGTGCTGCAGAACCGCACGTTTGCCGATGCCGAAAGCGCGAAGCAGTCGGCCAGCGCCGACGTGGTGCTGGTGCAGGACCGCCGTACCGGGCTCATCTACAACCAGGCGTTCGACCCGGACAAGCTGGTCTACGACAGCAACTACCAGAACGAGCAAGCCCATTCGGGCCTGTTCAAGCAGCATCTCGACGATGTTGAGGGCGTCATCGGCCAGCATTTCAGCGGGTTGAGCCTGATCGAAGTCGGCTGCGGCAAGGGCTATTTTCTCGAGCTGTTGCGCGAGCGCGGCTACCCCGTCATCGGCATCGATCCTGCCTACGAAGGCAGCAACCCGGACGTGGTCAAGCAACCCTTCACCGCTGAGCTCGGGCTGAGGGCAGATGCCGTGGTGCTGCGCCACGTCCTCGAACACATTCCGGACCCGTTGGCGTTCCTGCGGGAAATCGCCAAGGCCAATCAGGGCGGCCAGATCTACATCGAAGTGCCGTGTTTCGACTGGATTCTCGAACACCGCGCCTGGTTCGACCTGTTCTACGAACACGTGAACTACTTCCGCCTCGATGATGTGCGCGGCCTGTTCGGCACCGTTCACGAAGCGGGGCACCTGTTCGGCGGGCAATACCTGTACGTGGTGGCGGACCTCGCGACCTTGCGCGAGCCGGTCGCCGATTCAGTGCCCGGTTCGATCCTCGAGCGCCTGCCCGAAGGCTTCACTGCCAGCATCGACCGCGCGATGCAGATCCTGCGCACGACGCCGCAGCGGGGTGCCGCGATCTGGGGCGCATCCTCCAAAGGCGTGATCTATTCGCTGTTTCTGCAGCGCGCCGGGGTGGCTGTCGATCATGTCGTCGACATCAATCCGGGCAAGCAGGGCCGCTACCTGCCACTGAGCGGTTTGCGCGTGTCGTCGCCGCAAGAGGCGCTGGACAGCCTGCCCGAAGGGGCGAACCTGTTCGTGATGAACTCCAATTACCTGACAGAAATTCAACGGATGACCTCCGGCCGCTACGTCTACCACGCCGTGGACAGCGCGCAATTCCAACTTTGAACGAGGCACTACCCATGGCAAAGACTCCCGCGCAAATTTTCCAAGAAGAAGGCCAGGCCGAGATCGCGGCACAAGGCAAGGATCCAGAGCTGGCGCGCCTGTCTCGTGATTTCTTCGACGTTTCCGCCCGCCACCGCTACAGCTATCACTTCTCGTGGATGGGCCGTCCGGTCATTCAATACCCGCAAGACATGATGGCGATGCAGGAAATCATCTGGGACGTGCGCCCCGACGTGATTGTCGAGACCGGCATCGCCCACGGCGGCTCGATTCTGTTCTACGCCTCGATGCTGCAATTGATCGGTCACGGCGAAGTGATCGGCATCGACATCGACATCCGTGCCCACAACCGTGAAGCCATCGAAGCCCATCCGATGAGCCACCGCGTCAGCCTGATTCAAGGGTCGAGCATCGACACGGCCATCGTCGATCAGGTCCGTGAGCGCGTGGCGGGCAAGAAAGTGCTGGTGGTGCTGGACTCCAACCACACCCATCAACACGTCCTCGAAGAGCTTCGCCTGTATGCGCCGATGGTGGCGGTGGGCAGCTATTGCGTGGTGATGGACACCGTCGTCGAAGACATGCCGGAAGACGCGTTCCCGGACCGTCCATGGGGCAAGGGCGACAACCCGAAAACCGCCGTGTGGGCCTACTTGAAAGAGAACGACGATTTCCAGATCGACTCCGCCGTCGATCACAAGCTGTTGATCACCGTGGCACCTGACGGCTACTTGCGTCGCGTACGCTGAACCGCACCCGATCCATTACGCCATCTGAGCCGTCGGCAGTAGGAAAGAGACATGAAAGGCGATAAACATTTCGAAGCAGCAGCCCCCCTCGGCGCCTTGTTGACCATGGTCCTGATGACCCACGAGCGCCCGGCGTTCCTGCGCCGTGCCTTGCAGTATTACGGCACCTTGCCGTGCAAGATTCTGGTCCTGGATTCCTCGGCGCAGGCGCTGGAGGCCGAGTACGTCGACTTCCCGCACGTCGACTACCGGCACTTGCCCGAGTACAGCTATTGGGGCGTGCAGGCCAAGCTCGACTTTGGCGTGAGGCAGGTCACGACGCCGTACATGGTGTTCGCCGCGGACGATGATTTCGTCGTGCACGACGCGCTATCCGAGAGTGTGAATTTCCTCGAAGCCCACCCCGACTACGGCATGTGCCACGGCTACTGCTTGATGTATGCGTCCCACGGCAACCGGGTCAGCTATTTGCGCCGGGACAAAAAGGTCTGTGAGGACTACGACAGCGAGCAAGGGCAGGCGCGTATCCACGAGTACTTCAGTCAGTACCTGCCGCCGTTCTACGCGGTGACCCGTACGCCACTGATTCGCGACTGGTACGACACCATGCCCGCCGGGACGGCGTTCGAATGGCAGGAAGTCGGGCACGTTTATTACCTGCTGGCCCGGGGGAAGGCGCGGGTACTGCCGATCCCTTACGTCGTGCGTGAAATCAACATCGGCCGCTCCGAGCACAACACCGAGATTTACACCCAGTTGGCCGGGGTCGAGGCCGAAACGGTCGCCGGTCGTGAGGCCTTCGCAGGCTTTTTGGGGGAGATCGCGGCGCCGTTGTTCGGCGTGACAGCCCAAGCGGCGAAAGCCCTCACGCTGGACAGTTTCCGGACCCTGGCGGAAAGCCTGCGCAGCCGGAACTCACTGACCGCCGAGCCTATCTTCGTCTCTACCTGGACCGACTTCAAAGGCCAGCCGAGCCGCCAGTTCGGCCCGTTGCAATACGTGGAAATGCCGTTCTACAACCAGACCTTCTTCGATCAGCTGACCGCCCAGGAATTTCTGCTGCACGCCATGCCGGCGGGGTATGCGCAGCTGGATGAACTGGAAGGCATTTGGGTGCGCCAGGAGGCCTTGCTCGCCACCCACGCCAACGATGTGCCGGAAACGGTCACCAACCGCCTTTGGGCGGCGATGGACCTCAACCCGTTCAACCGGCGGGTGGTCAAGCGCCTGGCGCAACTGCTGACTGAACAGGATGCCGAGGAAGCACCCGAGATGAATGCCTGGGCCAAGCGACTCGCGGCGGAACCTGAGTACGACAGCCGCCGCCGACTCGACGCGATGCCGTCAGGCCAGTTGCTCAACTGGCTGCCCGCTCGCAACCCGGACGCGAAAGAGGCGGCAGCGATTGGCGAGTACCTGGCCGGCAAAGACGGCGGGCCGGTGTTCGGCCTGCTGCTGCTGGACCTCGACGGCGACATGGACAAGCTGCAAGTGACCCTCGACAGCCTGGTCGAAGGGCACAGCAAGGCCTTCCGCGTGGTGGTGTTCACCACGGCCGAGCCAGCGACCTCTACGACCTTCAGCAACACGCTGCACTTCGTCAAAGTCAGCGCCAGCAACTACGTCGACAAGCTCAATCAAGCCGTGCGCCAGATGAACAGCGACTGGCTGATGCTGGCTGAGGTCGGTGATCAATTCACCCCGTCGGGCCTGCTGCGGGCCGGCCTTGAATTGCTGGGCGCCGACGGCATTCGCGCGGTCTGCGCCGATGAAATCCTGCGCCAGCCCAACGGCGCGTTGACCCACCTGTTCCGCCCGGGCGTCAACCTGGACCTGCTGCAAAGCGCGCCAACGCAAATGGCCCGTCATTGGCTGATCCGACGCAGTGTGTTCGTCGAAGCGGGCGGCTATTGCGCTGACTTCAAGCACGCGCTGGAATTCGACCTGCTGCTCAAAGTCATCGAACAGGGCGGCCTTGGCGGTCTGGCGCATCTGGACGAACCGCTGCTCATCAGCAATGCGCCGGAGCTGGCGGAAAACGTCCACGAACGCATGGCACTGGTTCGTCACCTCGGCGCGCGGGGCTACAAGGCGCTGGTGACCTTCGGCCAGGCCGGCACCCTGCAGATCGATTACCAGCACAGCGCCCGACCGCAGGTCTCGATCATCCTGCACGGCGCTGATGACGTGGACGCCTTGCAGCGCTCCGTGACCAGCATCCTCCAGCGCACGCGCCACAGTGCCTATGAAGTGCTGGTGCCGGTGCATCAGGGCACCAGCGCTCAGGTACTGGAGTGGCTCGCCACCCGCGAAAAAGCCTCGAACCGCTTGCGCGTCATGCGTGACGACAGCGACCGCAAAGGGGCGGCGCAACTCAACGCTGCGGCGCGTCAGGCCCAGGGCGAATACCTGGTGCTGCTGGCGGCCAATGCCGAGATCGTCAACCCCAACTGGCTGGGCACATTGCTCAATAGCGGCCTGCGTCCGGAAGTCGGCGTTGTCGGCGCTAAGTCGATCGACACCTTCGGCACGCTCACCCAGGCGGGGCTGATTCTGGGAATGAACGGCGGCGTGGGTTCACCCTTCGTCGGCGAGAAAAAAGACGCCTACGGCTACATGCAGCGCTTGCTGGTGGAACAGAACTACAGCGCGGTTTCAGCCACGTGCCTGATGGTGCGCAAAGAACTGTTCGATGCCGTCGGTGGTCTGGATGAAGAGCAGTTCGCCGAAGGTTTTGCCGATGTCGACCTGTGCCTGAAGCTGGGGCAGGCCGGTTACCTGACCGTGTGGACGCCGCACGTGCAAATCGTTCATCCGGGCGCCTTGCCTGATGCGCCGGGCGCGTTGGCGGCGCTCAAGGACAAATGGGCCGCTTCGTTCGCCCATGACCTGGCGTACAACCGTAACCTGTCGCTGACCGGCAAAGGGTTTACCCTGGCCGAGCCCGGCCCGATGAATTGGACGCAGTTGCTCGCCTAGGGCATCACGCAAAGGACGTCGTCATGTTTAATGGCAAATCAGTGTTCATCTCAGGCGCGACCGGTTCGTTCGGTCGCATGTTCATCCGCACGCTGCTGGAGCACTACCAGCCTCGGCGCGTGGTGGTGTTCTCCCGCGATGAGCTCAAGCAGTACGAAATGCAGCAGGAATTCAACGCGCCGTGCATGCGCTACTTCCTCGGCGATGTACGCGATGCCGAGCGCTTGCAACAAGGCATGCGTGGCATCGACTACGTGGTGCACGCGGCAGCGCTCAAGCACGTGCCAGCGGCGGAATACAACCCCACCGAGTTCATCCGCACCAATGTCAACGGCGCGGAAAACATCATCTCGGCGGCCATCGCCAACGGCGTGCAGAAAGTCATCGCGCTGTCCACCGATAAGGCCGCGAGCCCGATCAACCTGTACGGCGCGACCAAGTTGCTGTCGGACAAACTGTTTGTCGCCGCCAACAACATCGGCGGCGAAGAGCAGACCCGCTTCGCTGTCGTGCGGTACGGCAACGTTGCCGGTTCCCGGGGTTCGATCGTGCCGTTCTTCAACAAGCTGATCGCGGGCGGGGCTCAAGAATTGCCGATCACCGATCCGCGCATGACCCGTTTCTGGATCACACTCGACCACGGCGTGAAATTCGTCATGCAGAGCTTTGAGCGCATGCATGGCGGCGAAGTGTTCGTGCCGAAGATTCCGTCGGTGCGCATTGTCGATCTGGCGACTGCCATGGCCGCTGACCTGCCACACAAGCTGGTGGGGATTCGTCCAGGGGAAAAACTGCATGAATTGATGGTGCCTCAGGACGACGCGCGCATGACGCTGGAGTTCAAGGACCACTACACCATCGTGCCGTCGATCCGTTTCAATAACGTCGAAACCGATTTCACCACCGACGCCACGGGTGAAAAAGGCCAGCCCGTGGCCGATGATTTCGAGTACCGCTCCGATACCAATCCGGATTTCATGTCGGTGTCTGAAATCGGCCAACTTCACGCTGAAATCCGGCCATGATCCCCTACGGCCGACAGAGCCTCGATCAGGCGGATATCGACGCGGTGGTCGAGGTGCTCACGTCCGACTGGCTGACCCAGGGCCCGACCATCGAGCGCTTCGAAGCGGCGATGGCGGAGCGCTGCGAAGCCGGTTTTGGCGTGGCCGTGTGCAATGCCACGGCAGCTCTGCACATCGCCTGCCTGGCGGCCGGGTTGGGGGAGGGCGACCGGCTTTGGACCAGCCCCAACACCTTTCTGGCGTCGGCCAATTGCGGGCGCTATTGCGGCGCTGCGGTGGATTTCGTCGACATCGACCCGCAAACCTGGAATCTCGATGCCGTCGCGCTGGCTGACAAACTCGACGCCGCCGAGCGCGCCGGCACGCTGCCGAAGGTGCTGGTGGCCGTGGCGTTTTCGGGTCAGAGCGCTGACATGCGGGCGATTCGTGACTTGTCGCGCCGCTACGGGTTCGTGGTCATCGAAGACGCGTCCCACGCCGTCGGCGCCCGTTACGCCGGTCGTCCCGTGGGCTGTGGCGAATTCGCCGACATGACCGTGTTCAGTTTCCATCCGGTGAAGATCATCACCACCGGCGAGGGCGGGATGGTGCTGACCAACCGTCCCGAGCTGGCCGAACGCTTGCGGCGTCTGCGCAGCCACGGCATGACCCGCGACCCGGCGCAAATGGACGAACCGCCTCACGGCCCCTGGTATTACCAACAGGTCGAACTGGGCTTCAATTACCGCATCACCGACATGCAGGCGGCGCTGGGGCTGTCGCAACTGGGCAAGCTCGATGGCTTTCTGGCGCGACGTCGTGCGTTGGTGACCCGTTATCAAGCCTTGCTTGCCGAGCTGCCCCTGACCCTTCCGGCCCTGCAGCCCGAGGCGGAATCCGCCTGGCATCTGTACGTGGTGCGGGTGCAGACCGAGCGTCTGAGCATCAGCCATCGCGAGGTATTCGATGGCCTGCGGGCGGCAGGCATCGGGGTCAACGTGCATTACATCCCGGTTCACCTGCAGCCCTATTACCGCGACCTCGGGTTCAAGCCCGGCGACTTCCCTGAAGCCGAGGCTTATTACGCCCAGGCCATCAGCCTGCCGATGTACCCGGCGATGACCGATGAGCAGCAGGACTTCGTGGTCGATCAACTTCGGCGTCTGCTGTCGAGTGGTCAGGGTCTGCGTTCATGACGGCACTTGCGGTCATTCCGGCGCGGGGCGGCAGCCAGCGTATCCCGCGCAAGAACCTGAAGCGGTTCAACGGCGAGCCGATGATCGTCGGCTCGATTCGCACGGCATTGAACAGCGGCCTGTTCGACCGCGTCATTGTCAGTACCGACGACGAAGAGATTGCCGAGGTGGCGCGTCGGCATGGCGCTGACGTGCCCTTCATGCGTCCTTCGGAACTGGCCGATGCCTTCACCGGCACCGGGCCGGTGGTGCAACACGCGATTCGTTCACTGGACGCACACTACGATTTCACCTGCTGCATTTACGCCACTGCGCCGCTGTTGCAGCCCCGATTTCTGCGTCAGGGGTTCGAGGCTTTGCAGGCTGCGCCGGACAAGGCGTTCGCGTTCTCCGTGTGCAGCTTCGGTTTCCCCATCCAGCGCGCATTGAAGATCAACGACGACGGCAGCCTGGACGCCATGCACCCCGAGTTTCGCCATGTGCGCTCGCAGGATTTGCCGCCGGCGTATCAGGATGCCGGGCAGTTCTACTGGGGGCGCAGCGCGGCGTGGCTGCGGGGCGACGTGATCTTTTCGCCCCTCAGCCTGCCGGTGATTCTGCCCCGGCATCTGGTGCAGGACATCGACGACGAGGAAGACTGGCGTCGCGCCGAGTACCTGTACGCCGCGCTCAAGGCGGGCGGAGAAATCGAACCGTGAGGGTGCTGATTCGCGCCGATGCGTCTATCGCCATCGGCAGCGGCCACATTGCCCGCTGCTTGACGCTGGCCAATGTGCTGCGCAATGGCGGTGCTGAAGTGACCTTCGCCTGTCGGCAACTGCCGGGGCATCTGCTGCAACGTTTGCGCGATCAAGGTTACGTTGCCCATGGTTTGCCGGAACGTTACCCGCAGGAGCGGAACGACGCTGACATCGAGGCAGGCTTGCCCTGGGAGGCCGACATTGCGGCCTTGACCGGCGTCGTCGCCGATACCCCGCGTTTCGACTGGCTGATCGTCGACCACTACGGGCTGGATGCGCAGTGGGAGAGGGCGGCGCGTCGGTTCACTCATCGGCTGATGGCCCTCGATGACTTGGCCAATCGGCCCCACGCGGTGGACCTGTTGCTCGATCAGAACGTCTCCGCTCAAGCACTGCCCGCAGCCTACGCGCAGTGGCTGGACAGCCACTGCCAGACCTTGTTCGGCCCCCGATTCGCCCTGCTGCGCGATGAGTTTCAGTGCCAGCCCATCGTGATCAAACCGAAAGTGAAGCGGGTGCTGGTCAACTTCGGTGGCTTCGATGCGGCGTGTCAGGTACAGGCCACGCTGCGGGTGCTGGAACGCTTCGACGACTTGCAGGTGGACGCCGTCGCCGGGATGCATAACCCGCAATGGGCGGCAATGACGGCGATGGCGAAGGCGCACCCGAACTGGCGTCTGCACACGCTGGTGGACGATTTTTTCGGGCTGATGCAACAGGCGGACCTGTTCATCGGCGCCGGCGGTGGCACGACCTGGGAGCGCGCCGCGCTGGGGTTGCCGACGATTTGCATCTCGGTGGCACACAACCAGCAGCTCAATGCGCGGTTGCTGGCCGAAGCAGGCGTGCACCGCTATCTTGGCGCCCATGAACGGTTGGCCCCGGCGCAGTTGACCGCTGCGATTGCCGGGCTGATCGACGATGCGCCGCAACGTCAAGCGTTCGCTGAACGGTCGCGGGCGCTGGTGGACGGTTTCGGTGCCAGACGGGTGGCGGATGCGCTCAGCGGCCTGCTGTCCGGCGATGACCCTTTTTCAGTGAGTGAATGACCATGAAGGCTTTCAAGATCGGCCCTAGAACCATCGGCCATGAGGCCCCGCCGTTCATCATTGCGGAGATGAGCGGCAACCATAACCAGTCGCTGGAACAGGCCCTGCGCATCGTTGAAGCGGCTGCGGCGGCAGGTGCTCATGCGCTGAAACTGCAGACTTACACCGCCGACACCATGACCCTCGATATCGCCGAGGGCGAATTTTTCATCAAAGACCCCAGCAGCCTGTGGGCCGGCACGTCATTGTACGCGCTGTACGAACAAGCGCACACGCCCTGGGAATGGCACGCGCCGATTTTCGCTCGGGCCAAGGAACTTGGGCTGCTGGCGTTCTCCACGCCCTTCGATGAAACCGCCGTGGATTTCCTCGAAAGTCTCGATGTGCCGGCCTACAAGATCGCCAGCTTCGAAAACACCGACATTCCGCTCATTCGCAAAGTAGCGGCCACGGGCAAGCCGATGATCATTTCCACCGGCATGGCCAGCATTGCCGAGCTCGACGAAACCGTGCGCGCCGCCCGTGGGGCAGGCTGCGAGGACCTGGTGCTGCTCAAATGCACCAGCACCTACCCGGCATCCCCCGAGAACAGCCACGTTCGAACCATTCCCCATTTGGCGGGGCTGTTCGGCTGTCAGGTCGGGTTGTCCGACCACACCATGGGCGTCGGTGTGTCGGTGGCGGCGGTGGCGATGGGTGCCACCGTGATCGAAAAACACTTCACCCTGGACCGGGCGGCGGGCGGGGTGGACGCGAGTTTCTCGCTGGAACCTGCGGAAATGGCCAGTCTGGTCACCGAAACCGAACGCGCCTGGCAAGGGCTCGGCCACGTGCAATACGGCGCGACCCAGGCCGAGCAACCCTCGCTGCTCTACCGCCGGTCGCTGTACGTGGTGAAGGACATGGCCGCAGGCGAGGTTTTCAGCACAGATAACGTCCGCGCCATTCGTCCCGGCCTTGGCCTGGCACCCAAACACATCGACCGCCTCCTCGGCCACACCGCCTGCCAACCGCTCAAGCGCGGCACGCCGTTGAGTTGGGAGGTGGTGGGCTGAAAAAACGGGCGGCTGTCGAGGTTGAAGCTTTTGATTCTGCCGAAGGCGTAGGAGCTGGCTTGCCTGCGATCTGCCAGGAACTGGCAGCAAACCCTCAGTGCGCGGAGTGTCAGGTATACCTCATCGGCAGGATTTGCGACTGCTGCGCAGCCGATCGCGAGCAAGCTTGCTCCTACGCCTTCGGCAGAAGCAGTATCGTGACGACCACACAATCTGAGCCCCCTGTAATCCCTGTGGGAGCTTCCGGAGGTTACGACGGTGGCGAACGGGCCCTGGCTGACACGCCGCCGTGACAGCTTCATGTCAATTGCCTGTCTGAACCCTCATCCGCCCTTGCGCAGCACTCATCGGTCAGCTAAAAGCTTGTAAAACTTTTGGTGACCTATGAGTCATAACGGGCATCTTCACTGTATCGTGCTCGCAGAAGACAAAGGCATCAGGCTGATTTCACAGACTTTCTCTGTACGCCCGTGCCAGTCGATCGCCGTTTTTGCGGCTTCGAGCCCAGGATTTCAATGCCCAGCCTTCGGGCGACGGGCGATGTTCAGCAGATTTTGATTGGGAAGCCATGATGATTGGCATTAAAAGCATAGCGAGTTACGTGCCTGCGGTCGGCGTCGACAATTACGCGCAGGGTGCCAAATTCGGAAAGGATGAAGACTTCATTCTCGGCAAGATCGGTTCTGCTTTTCTGCCACGCAAAGACGACGCTCAGGAAACTTCGGACCTGTGCGTCGAAGCGGTCAACCAGTTATTCGCTAACAACCCTGACCTGTCCCGCGACGCCATCGACGCGTTGATCGTCGTCACCCAGAACGGCGATGCCGAAGGCCTGCCTCACACCGCGGCCATCGTTCAGCACAAACTCGGCCTGCCGACCCACGTCGCCGCGTTCGACGTCTCTCTGGGCTGCTCGGGTTATGTCTACGGCATCTACGCCCTCAAAGGCTTCATGGAAGCCGCTGGCCTGAAAAATGGCCTGCTGGTCACTGCCGACCCTTATTCCAAGATTGTCGATCCCGAAGACCGCAACACCACCATGCTCTTCGGTGACGCGGCCACTGCGACCTGGATGGGCGAAGACGCGGCATGGCAGCTCGGCAAGTCGAAATTCGGCACGGACGGCGGCGGCGCCGAATTCCTCAAGACCACCAACGGCGCGTTCTTCATGAATGGCCGCCAGGTGTTCAACTTCGCGCTGATCAAAGTCCCGGCGCACCTGAACGAACTGCTCACCGACTCCGACCTGCAATCATCGGACATCGATGCGTTCTGCATTCACCAGGGCAGTGCGGCCATCGTCGACGCCGTGGCGCGTCGCTTCGAAGAAGGCGCCGCCTCTGACAAGTTCGTCAAGGACATGCTCGAAACCGGCAATACCGTGTCGTCGAGCATTCCGCTGCTGCTCGAAAAACACATGCTCAACGCGACCTGGAAGCGCGTGGCCGTCAGCGGTTTCGGCGTGGGCTTGTCGTGGGGTTCGGCGATCCTTTATCGTTCCTGACCTTGAGTCAGCCAAAACGGCGACGTTGAACTTCACGTCGCCGTTTTGCATTCTGCTCTTCTCGTGCGAAAGGGACGGTTGTCATGAGCGAGACACTTCAGCGCAACCTTGCAGCCATCGAGCGGCGGTGGCCCGACGTCGCCCGGCGTCTGTTGGCTGAAAACACCGAGGCCGTGCCCGCGCAACTGCTTGAAGGCCAGGGTTCGACCCTCAGTGTGAACGGCATTCAGCTCACCAGCCGTCATGACCGCGTCGCCGAAGCGCAGCGGCAGGCCGAGAGCCTGCCCGCCGACAGCCCGCAGCTCTACCTCTACGGTACTGGCCTGGGCGACCTGCAGCGTGTGCTGCTTGCGGCGAATACCTTACGAGCGTTGCACGTCTACATCCTTAACGGCGCACTGTTCGCGCTGGTGCTGCAACTGCTGGAGCAGGACGACTGGCTGACCGACCCGCGGGTTGAGCTGGCCTACGCCGATGCCGCCAGCGAAATCCGTCTGCCGTTCTTCGCCTTGCCCGCCGAACTGGTGCTGGCCGACGACAGCAGCGCCCGGATCCGCGACCGACTGGTGAGCGAAGTGCACGTCGGCTTCACCAATCAGACGTTTTCCCCGGACAGCGCCGAGACCGCCGAGCGACTGGAGCAGGGCAGGGCGCTGCTGCTGAGTGATGCCGACGTTGCCGATCTGTTTGACAGCCAGCGCGGGCGGGACGCGTTCATCATCGCCACCGGCCCCAGCCTGCAACAGCACTTGCCGCGCCTGACCGAAGTCTTTCACGCGGCGCAGCGGCCTGTGTTCATCTGCGTCGACACCGCCTATGTGTCGTTGCGCCAACACGGCATCAAGCCCGATCTGGTGATCAGCATCGATCACCGCATCGCCCCTCGGCACTTGCCGCCCGAAGACACCGATGGCATTGCGCTGGTTTACCTCCCCGGTCAAGACGCCGATGTGCTGAAGGCGTGGCAGGGGCCGCGTTACGGGGGCTATTCCAGCAGCCCGATCTATTCGGTGATGCGTAACGAGATCCCCCGTGGCCACCTGCACATGGGCGGCAGCGTGATTCACCCGGCGGTCGACCTGGCGGTGAAAATGGGTGCGCCGCGCCTCACCCTGTTCGGCGCCGACTTTGCCTTTCCCGGCGGCAAGACCCACACCGGCTGGGGCGATGGGCACTTGGGGCCCAACGTCGACGTCGCCCGCCACTGGGTGCTCGACGGGCGCGGCGACAAGGTCAAGACCCAGCTTAACTTCCGCAGCTACCTGATCGAACTGGAACGCTACATCGCATCGCACCCCGACGTGACCTTCCTCAACACCAGCCGCGACGGCGCATTCATCGCCGGCACCACTTTCGACCCGACCTGGACCCCGGCATGACCGACGTTACCTCGCCCGTGATCGACACCGCCCGCCATTGCGCGCGGCTTTTCCGCCTCGGGCGCGACATCGAAGCGTCGCTGAGCATGGTCGACCTCATCGACACCGCCATGCCGCTCATGACCTCACGCCCGGCCACGGAGCAGGCTGAATGGACGCGGATTCTGAGCGCAATTCTCGGGTGCCAGGAACGGCAGGATTGGTTGGGGGTGGCGGATTGGCTGGAAGTGGAATTGGTTGAGTTGGTTAAGACCACCCATGCGATCTGACTTAATAGTTGGAGAAACTTCCTACAAATTATTAAGAATGTGTGAATTAACCAAGCCCGAAAGGGCTTTTTTTATTCAATTTTTTTTGTCCCAGTATTATGAATAACTTAGCCGCTTTATTATCCGACAGCTGTCGTGGTGGCACGTTCTGAATGAGCGTGCACGCGTTAAAGCCAACTTTCGAATCGGCGATAACGAAACTGTAGGTTTTCCGGGAGAAATGGACTTCCCCGCTTTTTGAAGACCGGCCGTTACCATCAACGAGGGAATTCAACATGGCTTTAACCGTTAATACCAATATTGCGTCGCTGTCGATTCAGACCAAGCTCAGCCGCACCAGTGATGCCTTGAGCACATCGATGAGCCGCTTATCTTCAGGGTTGCGTATCAACAGCGCCAAAGACGATGCCGCTGGCTTGCAGCTCGCAACGATGATGAGCAGTGAAATCCGAGGGCAGACGGTCGCGCTTCGAAATGCCAACAATGGAATATCGATCGCGCAAGCGGCGGAAGGCGCGCTTCATGAAACGACACAGATTCTGACCCGGATGAAAGAACTGGCCGTTCAGGCACGTGATGACACGAATGGATCGACTCAACGCATCGCGATGAATAAAGAGTTTGCGGAGATGAGTGACGAACTGACACGGCTGTCGGAAAGTTCGAAACTTAATGGCCGTCCGCTCCTGGATGGAACAGCCGGAATTCTGGAAATCCAGGTGGGCACGGGGACTACCGCTGCGGATCGGATCAGTTTGGTATTGAGCGATAAGTTTGATGCCGTGTCTTTGAATGTCGCCTCTTCTGCACTCGCCTTGTCAGGGGCCACGACGGCGGATGCCCATACCAACGCCGATGCGGCGATGTCGGCAGTGGACGCTGCGCTGGCACGGGTGACTGCCACGCGCGCAGGTTTGGGCGCTGCCCAGAACAGGCTGACATCGACCATTGCCAACCTTCAAAGCATGCGTGAGAACACGGATGCCGCCCGAGGCCGTATTCAGGACGTCGACTTTGCCGCCGAAACGTCTGAACTCACCAAGCAGCAAACCCTTCAGCAAGCTTCTACCGCTATCCTGGCGCAGGCCAATCAGCTGCCTGCGGCGGTGTTGAAGCTGCTTCAGTAATCCCGCGCTTACAGACGCAAACGCTGAACCGGGCACGTCCACTGGGCGTGTCCGGGATGAATCCCCTGGTGATCAGAGGTTTAACGTCGTGATTAAAGCTTGTGAGGATCGAGCCGAAACGCTGTGTAACCCCCGTGGAACACAGGGGTGGCGCTCTGGTGGCAAAAAATTTCTGAAAAGCCCTCAAGCTCCTGGCAACCGCGACGATAAACATTACGAAGGTTCTCTAGGCCACACCCGGCGCTTGCCAGGGCCGGAAAGCCGCAGTACCCAACCAACGAGGAATTCATCATGTCTTTAGGCGTAAACACTAACGTAGCTTCCTTGGCTGTTCAGAAGAACCTGGGCAAGGCTTCCGATGCACTGTCGACTTCCATGACCCGTCTGTCTTCCGGTCTGAAAATCAACAGCGCCAAAGACGACGCCGCCGGCCTGCAGATCGCTACTCGCGAAACTTCGCAAATCCGTGGTCAGACCGTAGCGATCAAGAACGCCAACGACGGTATCTCGATGGCTCAGACCGCTGAAGGCGCTCTGCAAGAGTCGACCAACATTCTGCAACGTATGCGTGAACTGGCTGTTCAGTCGCGAAACGACACCAACGGCTCGGCTGACCGTACCGCTCTGAACGCTGAATTCGCTCAGATGTCGGACGAACTGACTCGTATCTCCAAGTCGACCAACCTGAACGGCAAGAACCTGCTGGACGGTACTGCTGGCACCATGACTCTGCAAGTCGGTTCCGATGTCGGTTCCGCCAACCAGATCAGCCTGACCCTGAACAAAAGCTTCGACGCCACCACGCTGTCGGTTGCCAGCGGCTCGGTTGCGATCTCCGGCACCAGCGCCACTGCTTCGGGCAACATCGACAAAGCGATCACCGCGATCGACGCCGCTCTGGCCACGATCAACTCCACTCGCGCAAACCTCGGTGCTTCGCAAAACCGTCTGACCAGCACCATTTCCAACCTGCAAAACGTCAACGAAAACGCCACCGCTGCACTGGGCCGTATTCAAGACACCGACTTCGCAGCTGAAACCGCTAACCTGACCAAACAGCAAACTCTGCAACAAGCTTCCACCGCTGTTCTGGCCCAGGCTAACCAACTGCCTTCCGCTGTACTGAAACTGCTTCAGTAATATCGGAATGAGTGTTGGCGGGGGAGTGTGCTTGCGTACTCTCCCGCTTTTTTACTTTTGAGAGGTAAGTAGACATGGACCTGAGTACACGGCTGAACTTGTCTTACCCTGCTGTGCAGCCAATGCCTTTGGTCACGGACAAGGCACCTGTGGCTACGCCTCCCGTTGCCCCTGTCACTGCTTCGGCGCCTGATGCGGACGCAAACAAAAGTAAAGACTCCACGGCCGATAAAGGCGACGAAGCATTGAAAGCTGCCGTCGATCAGATTGAAAAGTTTGTGCAGTCCGTACGCCGTAATCTCGAATTCTCCATCGATGAGGCATCCGGTAAGGTCGTTGTGAAAGTCATTGCCAGCGAAACAGGCGAGGTGGTGCGTCAGTTGCCCTCCGCCGAAGCGCTGAAAATCGCTGACAGCCTTCAGAACGCTCATAGCCTGTTGTTCGACGCAAAAGTCTGAATGGCATGAAACGTGTACGCGGTCGTTGTGGGCTTTAGCCCGTCAAAAGACCGACTCAACCTGAAAGGAGACACACATGGCGAGTCCAATTACCCCTTCCACCGGCCTGGGATCCGGCCTGGCGATTGGCGATATCGTTACGGCGCTGGTCAACTCAGACAAGCTGGCCAAGCAAACGCAGATCACCACCCAGACCAAACTGGTCACCACCAAGCTTTCCGGCATTGGCACGCTGCAATCGGCGTTGTCGTCGTTTCAGACGTTGCTCAAACCCCCAACTGGCACCACCAGTAAATTGCAGTTTGCGGGCTATGCCGCCACCTCGTCGGACGCGACCAAAGTCAGCGTAACGTCGGACAACTCCGCAGTACCGGGGACTCACACGGTGCTGGTCAAAAAACTCGCCACCAGTTCCAGTGTCGCGACCGCCGCCTTTACCGGTGACGCCTCCAACAGTGTTATTCCGACTGGGGGTTCGCTTACCGTCAGTCAAAATACCATTGGCAAGACCTACACCATCGCCGATGGTGCGACCCTGGCGTCCGTGGCCAAGCAGATCAACGCGGACACCAAAACCACCGGTATCAGCGCCAACATCATCACGGACGCCAGCGGTTCGCGTCTGGTGTTCGGGTCGACCAAAACCGGCTCAGGCTCGGACATCACCACCTCCAGTGATATCGCCGGTCTCAGCATCGCGGCCGGCGACAAAATCGATACCACGTCGGCCAGTTCCTCCGGTTACATCGGTGATCCGCCCATGGATGCCGACGTCACCATCGACGGGTTCAATTTCACCAGCAAGAGCAACACCATCGACAAGAACCTCGGTGGTGTGGCGCTGACACTGAAACCTGGCAGCATCAGTACCACTCCGGTGACGATCACCGTGGCCACCAACACTGACGGGCTCAAGGCATCGCTTCAGGCGTTCATCGACTCCTACAACTCGGTCGTGAAAGCGGTCAGCACTGTCACCAAGGCCACGGTCAGCAAGACCCCCGACCCGACGACGGGTGCCACTGTAACCCCCGCTGCCTTGACCGGTGACTCGATGCCGCGTTCGATCCTGTCGGCCCTGCGCGACGAACTGGTCAGCACAGGCGCGGGTGGCGATCTGTCGGTGCTGTCGCAGCTTGGTATCACCACGGCCCAGACCGACGGCACACTTTCTCTGGACAGCACCAAGTTCGACGCGGCCATGAACAAAGGCCTGGCTGGCGATGTGCAGACCCTGTTCAGCGGTACCGGTGACGGCAGCAACGGCCTGATCGCGCGCATGAACAAGGCGATCACGCCGTACACCCAGACCGGCGGCATCTTCGACACCCGCACCACCAGCCTCAACAAGCAGCAGAACGATCTGCAGGATCAACAAGCGGCCCTCGACCTGCGTGTGACAAATTTGACGGCTACCCTCACCGCCAAATACAACGCGATGGACTTGATCGTCGGACAGTTGAAAGCGTCGGCGAGCAGTATTACGTCGTTCTTCGATTCCCTGAACGCGTCCAAGGGCTGATTCACGTCACCCCACCCATGACCCGGCCCGAGTGCCGGGTTTTTGGCATCTGGCCTTAAAGTTTCTCAGGGCCGTGTCGATACCCTGAATATACGAACTTCGAGTTGTGCGAGGTAGGAAAACATGAACCGTATGGCAGCCCTTCGGCAGTATCAGAAGGTCAATTCTCAGGCGCAGACTGCCGTGGCCACGCCGCACCGTCTGGTACAAATGCTTATGGAGGCCGGACTGGACCGTATCGCCCAGGCGAAAGGTGCCATCGAGCGCAAAGACATTCCCGCCAAAGGCGTGCTGATCGGCAAGGCGATCGAAATCATTGGTGGCCTGCGTGAAGGCCTGGACATGGAGAAACAGGCCGAAGCCCTGGCCCATGTCGACAACCTCTACGTGTACATGATGAAGCGTCTGGCCGAGGCCAACATCAAGACCAACCCGAACATCCTCGACGAAGTCAGCGGCTTGTTGACGACGGTGAAGGAAGGTTGGGACGCGATCGGCGATCAGCAACCTGCGCTGTGAAGGAGACCACCATGAGTGCTGCACTCAAGCGAATCGAAGAAACCCGTGAAGCCTTGGTCGATGCGCTCGCCGAGCGCGACTGGGAGACGATTGGCAAACTCGACCTGGCCTGTCGTGCCTGCGTAGACGATGTGATCCGCGAAGCGAATGACGATGAGCCTGAGTTGCGCAGCAATCTGGAAGAGTTATTGGGGGTCTATCGGCAGCTGATAGATATCGCCGTGGGCGAGCGCCAAGCGATTGTCGATGAAATGTCGCAGATCCAGCGAGCGAAATCCGCGGCAAAGGTTTACCATCTGTTCGGTTGACGCTGGGTGGATCGAAAAAATTTGTGCGCCATAAAATTGACTGTGTACGGTTTTTTGACTTAACTAGTGATGTTCACTAATTTCTGGCTGTTGTTGCGTCTCTGCGGACCATACAAAAGGCCAAGCTTGCCCCTGAATGGGCATCGAGTTGACTAGGGAAGTTGCTATTGCATGTGGCGTGAAATCAAGATTCTGCTGATCGATGACGATAGCCAGCGCCGCCGCGACATGGCGGTCATTCTGAATTTTCTCGGTGATGAGAACCTGTCCTGCTCCAGTACCGACTGGCAGCAAGTCGTGGGCGCCTTGACGTCCACTCGGGAAGTGCTGTGCGTGTTGGTCGGCTCCGTGAATGCTCCGGGCAGCCTTCAAGGGCTGCTTAAGACCATTGCCGCATGGGATGAGTTCCTTCCCGTTCTGCTGATGGGCGACAATTCTTCCGGCGAGTTGGCCGAAGACCTGCGTCGGCGGGTATTGTCCACCGTCGAAATGCCGCCCAGCTACAGCAAGCTGCTGGATTCCCTGCACCGCGCCCAGGTCTATCGCGAGATGTACGACCAGGCCCGGGAGCGCGGTCGTCAACGCGAACCCAACCTGTTCCGCAGCCTCGTCGGCACCAGCCGTGCGATTCAGCACGTGCGCCAGATGATGCAGCAAGTGGCCGACACCGACGCCAGCGTCCTGATTCTCGGCGAGTCCGGGACCGGCAAGGAAGTGGTCGCGCGCAATCTTCATTACCATTCCAAACGCCGCGACGCGCCGTTCGTGCCGGTGAACTGCGGCGCCATTCCGGCCGAGCTGCTGGAAAGCGAACTGTTCGGTCACGAGAAAGGGGCCTTCACCGGGGCAATCACCAGCCGGGCAGGACGTTTCGAGCTGGCCAACGGCGGCACGCTGTTCCTCGACGAAATCGGTGACATGCCGCTGCCGATGCAGGTCAAGCTGCTGCGCGTGCTGCAGGAGCGCACCTTCGAGCGCGTGGGCAGCAACAAGACCCAGAGTGTTGACGTGCGCATCATCGCGGCGACCCACAAAAACCTCGAAGACATGATCGAGACCGGTGGCTTCCGTGAGGACCTCTATTACCGCCTCAACGTGTTCCCGATCGAGATGGCGCCGTTGCGTGAGCGTGTGGAAGACATTCCGCTGCTGATGAACGAGCTGATTTCGCGCATGGAGCATGAGAAGCGCGGTTCGATCCGTTTCAACTCGGCTGCCATCATGTCGCTGTGCCGCCATGGCTGGCCGGGCAACGTTCGTGAGCTGGCCAACCTGGTCGAGCGCATGGCGATCATGCATCCGTACGGAGTGATTGGCGTCGCCGAGTTGCCGAAGAAATTCCGTTACGTGGATGACGAAGACGAGCAGTTGGTCGATAGCCTGCGCAGCGATCTGGAAGAGCGCGTGGCCATCAACGGCCATACACCGAACTTCGCCAACAGCGCGATGCTGCCGCCGGAAGGTCTGGACCTCAAAGACTATCTGGGAGGGCTGGAACAAGGGCTGATTCAACAGGCGCTGGACGACGCGAATGGCATCGTGGCCCGCGCGGCCGAGCGTTTGCGTATCCGTCGTACCACGTTGGTGGAGAAAATGCGCAAGTACGGGATGAGCCGTCGCGAAGGCGACGATCAGCTCGACGACTGACACTGGTTTGACGCGACGCAAAAAGACCGCTGATTTTTCAGCGGTTTTTTTTCGGCACGGGGATTGCTATGTCTCTCGCAACATACCGTTTACTGACGGTTCGCCACCGAGAGATCAACTATGCCCCAGGCCGCTCAGATGTCGTCCGAACCCGTCTTGCCAGGTTTGCACGTGCAGCCGTCCCCGGAAGTGGAAAGTCGACAAGGTCTGGAGCAGGCCTTTGCCCTGTTCAACCAGATGTCGGTGCAACTGACCGATTCCTACAGCCTGCTCGAAGCACGGGTCACCGAGCTCAAGGGTGAACTGGCGGTGGTCAGTGCCCAGCGCATGGAAGAGCTGGCCGAGAAAGAACGTCTGGCCAACCGGCTGCAACACCTGCTGGACCTGTTGCCTGGTGGCGTGATCGTCATCGATGGGACCGGCATGGTGCGCGAGGCCAACCCGGCAGCGATCGATCTGTTGGGCGAGCCACTGATCGGCATGCTCTGGCGGCACGTCATCACCCGCTGCTTCGCCCCCCGCGAAGACGACGGTCACGAAATCTCCTTGAAGGACGGGCGCCGCCTTTCCATCGCCACGCGTTCGCTGGACGCCGAACCGGGCCAGTTGGTGCTGCTCAACGATTTGACCGAAACCCGTCATTTGCAAAGCCAGTTGGCGCGTCACGAGCGTCTGTCGTCGCTGGGGCGCATGGTCGCCTCGTTGGCGCACCAGATCCGCACGCCATTGTCTGCCGCGATGATTTACGCCAGTCATTTGACCGAGCAGGTGTTGAACGTCGAAACCCAGCAGCGTTTCGCGGGGCGTCTCAAGGAGCGTCTGCACGAGCTGGAGCATCAGGTGCGTGACATGTTGGTCTTCGCCCGAGGCGAATTGCCGCTGACTGACCGGGTCACGCCACAAGCGCTGGTCGGCGCGCTGCAATCGGCGGCGCAGACCCACGTGCGCGATGCGGCGGTGCGCTGGCAGTGCAACAGCGACGGCGGCGAATTGCTGTGCAACCGCGACACCCTGGTCGGTGCGCTGCTCAATCTTGTTGAAAATGCGATGCAGGCCAGTGGCCCCGACGCGCGGGTCAAAATCCACGCCTACAACCGAGGCAGCGTGCTGCGGCTGTGCATCAGCGACAACGGCAGCGGGATCGATGCGGCCGGGTTGGCGCGGATCGGCGAACCGTTCTTCACCACCAAGACCACCGGCACGGGCCTCGGACTGGCGGTGGTCACCGCGGTCGCCAGGGCTCACCAGGGTCAGGTGCAATTCCGTTCGCGCCCGGGTCGCGGCACCTGCGCCATTGTTTCCTTGCCGCTGATTCCGGGCGTCAGTGCCACAGGTAGCCACTCATGACGATCAACGTATTGCTGGTCGAAGACGATCATTCCCTGCGCGAAGCCCTGGGCGAAACCCTGGCGCTGGCGGGGCACGATTTTCACGCGGTCGGTTCGGCAGAAGATGCCCTGCTGGCGGCCGCCGAGCGTTCGTTCAGTCTGGTGATCAGCGACGTCAACATGCCGGGCATGGACGGGCATCAACTGCTCGCCCAGCTGCGCAGCCGCTACCCGCAATTGCCGGTGCTGCTAATGACGGCCCATGGCGCAGTGGACCGGGCCGTCGAGGCGATGCGTCAAGGCGCCGCCGATTACCTCGTCAAACCTTTCGAGCCCAAGGCGCTGCTGGCGCTGGTGGCCCGCCATGCGCTGGGTCGTCTGGGCCCTGCGGACGGCGAGGGGCCTATCGCGGTGGAGCCGGCCAGCGCGCAGTTGCTGAACCTGGCCAGTCGCGTGGCGAAGAGTGATTCCACCGTGCTGATTTCCGGCGAGTCCGGGACCGGCAAGGAAGTGTTGGCGCGCTTCATTCATCAGCAGTCGCCACGGGCCGGGAAGCCATTCATTGCCATCAACTGCGCGGCGATTCCCGACAACATGCTCGAAGCGACGTTGTTCGGCCACGAGAAGGGTTCTTTTACCGGCGCCATCGCGGCCCAGGCAGGCAAATTCGAACAGGCCGATGGCGGCACGATCCTGCTCGACGAAATCTCTGAAATGCCCATGGGCTTGCAGGCCAAACTGCTGCGCGTTTTGCAGGAGCGCGAGGTGGAGCGGGTGGGCGCACGCAAGCCGATCGCGTTGGACATTCGGGTGCTGGCTACCACCAACCGCGACTTGGCGGGGGAGGTGGCAGCGGGGCGCTTCCGCGAAGACCTGTTTTACCGGCTTTCGGTGTTCCCGCTGGCCTGGCAACCCCTGCGTCAGCGTCCCGGCGATATCCTGCCGCTGGCCGAGCGCTTGCTGGCCAAGCACGTCAATAAAATGAAACACGCCCCGGTACGGCTTTCGGCCGAGGCGCAGAACTGCCTGATCGGTTACGGCTGGCCGGGCAATGTGCGCGAGCTGGACAACGCCGTGCAGCGCGCGTTGATTCTGCAGCAGGGCGGGGTGATCCAGGCCGAAGATTTCTGTCTCGCCGGGCCTGTCAGCTTCGCCTCGGTCACCTCGACGGCGCCGGTGCTTCCCGCGCTGGTACCGTCAGCGACGACGCCCGGTTTGACGGAGGCGCCGCCAGAAGCGGTGGCTGGGGAGGTGGCGGGTGCCTTGGGTGAAGACCTGCGGCGTCGGGAATTCCAGATGATCATCGACACCCTGCGCGCCGAACGCGGTCGCCGCAAGGAAGCCGCCGAACGTCTAGGGATCAGCCCGCGTACCTTGCGCTACAAACTGGCGCAGATGAGGGACGCCGGAATGGATGTCGAAGGGTATCTGTTCGCTTCCTGATTAACTTCAGACTCCAACTCTAACCTGTGGGAGCCGGCAAGCCGGCTCCTACAGCTTTGCGCGTTCATCAGGCCGTTATGTAACCACCCCAATACTTTCACGAAAAGATGGCACAGTGCCGCCATTGGTCTGGCACCGTTGTTGCTACTACATGGGTAACCGCTGAATCGGTGTCAAAAATTTGCGGCCCCTTTGAGAGAGAAGTCCATGAGCCAAGGTGTTGAATTTAATCGCTTGATGTTGGACATGCGCTCCATGCAGATGGACGCCATGGCCAAGCCGAAGGGCATCGAAGCCCCGGAAATGGCCAGTGGGACCAGCTTTTCCGACATGCTCGGCATGGCGGTCAACAAGGTCAACGACACCCAGCAAGCGTCGAACCAATTGTCGACCGCATTCGAGATGGGCAAGAGCGGCGTGGACCTCACCGACGTGATGATTTCCTCGCAGAAAGCCAGCGTTTCGTTTCAAGCGCTGACCCAAGTACGCAACAAGCTGGTTCAGGCGTACCAAGACATCATGCAAATGCCGGTTTGAGGACGATTTAAGTCATGGCTGAAGCCGTCGCCGATAACGTGCCTGCAAAAGCGGGCGCGACAGGAAGTAAGCCGCCGATGTTCGGTCTGGCGTTCCTGCAAAATCTTTCCGAGATGACCATGCTGCGTCAGGTCGGCCTTATGGTCGGTCTGGCTGCCAGCGTGGCGATTGGTTTTGCCGTCGTGCTTTGGTCTCAGCAGCCGGACTACAAGCCGCTGTATGGCAGCCTGTCGGGCATGGACACCAAACAGGTGATGGATACATTGGCCCAGGCCGACATTCCCTACACCGTCGAGCCCAACTCCGGTGCCTTGCTGGTCAAGTCCGACGACCTGTCCCGCGCGCGCATCAAGCTGGCCGGTGCCGGTATCGCGCAGAACGACGGCAACGTCGGCTTCGAAATTCTCGACAAGGACCAAGGCCTCGGCACCAGCCAGTTCATGGAAGCCACCCGTTATCGTCGTGGCCTGGAAGGCGAACTGGCGCGCACCATTTCCAGCCTGAACAACATCAAGGCGGCGCGGGTGCACCTGGCGATTCCGAAAAGCTCGGTGTTCGTGCGTGACGACCGCAAGCCGACCGCGTCGGTGCTGGTCGAAATGTACGCCGGTCGCAGCCTTGAACCGGGCCAGGTCGCTGCCATCGTCAATCTGGTGGCGACCAGTGTTCCCGAACTGACCAAATCCCAGGTCACCGTCGTCGACCAGAAAGGCAATCTGCTGTCCGATCTCGGCGAGAATTCCGAACTGACCATGGCTGGCAAGCAGTTCGATTACACCCGTCGCATGGAGACGATGCTGACTCAGCGCGTGCAGAACATCCTGCAGCCGGTGTTGGGCAACGATCGCTACAAGGCTGAAGTCTCGGCAGACGTCGATTTCAGTGCCGTCGAGTCCACTGCGGAAAGCTTCAACCCGGATCAACCCGCGTTGCGCAGCGAACAGACCACCACCGAACAACGCTCCAGCGGCAGCGGTCCGCAAGGCGTGCCAGGTGCTTTGAGCAACCAGCCGCCCGGTCCGGCCACCGCGCCACAGAACGCCACCGCCGGTGCCGCGGGCGCCGCCGGTCCGATCGCCCCCGGTCAGCCGTTGCTGGACGCCAATGGTCAGCAGATCATGGACCCGGCCACCGGTCAGCCGATGCTCGCGCCGTACCCGGCCGACAAGCGTAACCAGTCGACCAAGAACTTCGAACTGGACCGTTCGATCAGCCACACCAAGCAGCAGCAGGGCAAGATCAATCGCCTGTCGGTCGCGGTGGTGGTAGACGATCAGGTCAAGGTCAACCCGGCCAACGGCGAAACCACGATGGTGCCGTGGACCGCTGACCAGCTGGCGCGCTTTACCCGTCTGGTGCAGGACGCCGTCGGGTTCGACGCGGCCCGTGGCGACAGCGTGAGCGTGATCAACGTACCGTTCTCGACTGACCGTGGCGAAGTGATTCCGGACATTCCGTTCTACTCGCAGCCTTGGTTTTGGGACATCGTCAAACAGGCGATGGGCGTAATCTTCATTCTGGTGCTGGTGTTCGGCGTCCTGCGTCCGGTGCTGAACAACATCACCAACCCGAAAAGCAAGTACGCAGGCGACGCCGAGCTGGGTGGCGTTGCGGGCATTGGCATGGACGGCGAGTTGGCCAACGACCGCGTGAGTCTGGGCGGTCCTCAAAGCATTCTGTTGCCGAGCCCCACTGAGGGTTATGACGCGCAGCTCAACGCAATCAAGAGTCTGGTGGCCGAAGATCCGGCCCGTGTGGCTCAGGTCGTAAAAGAGTGGATTAACACAGATGAGTGATAGTCGTGCTGCTGCGGTCAAAATGACCCGTGTCGATAAGGCTGCGATCCTGCTGCTCACCCTCGGTGAGACGGACGCTGCTCAAGTGTTGCGCCACATGGGGCCTAAAGAGGTCCAACGAGTGGGCGTGGCGATGGCGCAGATGCGCAACGTGCATCGCGAGCAGGTCGAGCAGGTGATGAGCGAGTTCGTCGACGTCATCGGTGACCAGACCGGTGTGGGCATCGGCTCCGACGGGTACATTCGCAAGATGCTCACCCAGGCCTTGGGCGAAGACAAGGCCAACGGGCTGATCGACCGCATCCTGCTCGGCGGCAACACCAGCGGCCTGGACAGCCTGAAGTGGATGGAGCCGCGCGCCGTCGCCGACGTCATTCGCTACGAACACCCGCAGATCCAGGCCATCGTCGTCGCGTATCTGGATGCCGACCAGGCCGGTGAAGTGTTGAGCCATTTCGACCACAAGGTGCGTCTGGACATCATCCTGCGCGTCTCGTCGCTGAACACCGTGCAGCCCGCGGCCCTCAAAGAATTGAACCAGATCCTCGAAAAGCAGTTCTCGGGCAACGCCAACACGTCGCGTACCACCTTGGGCGGTATCAAACGTGCGGCGGACATCATGAACTTCCTCGACAGTTCGGTCGAAGGTCAGCTCATGGACTCGATCCGCGAAGTGGACGAGGACCTGTCGACGCAGATCGAAGACCTCATGTTCGTGTTCAACAACCTGGCGGATGTCGACGACCGCGGCATTCAGGCGCTGTTGCGCGAAGTCTCCTCCGATGTGCTGGTGCTGGCGCTCAAGGGCTCGGACGACGCGATCAAGGAAAAGATTTTCAAGAACATGTCGAAGCGGGCCGCCGAGCTGTTGCGCGACGACCTGGAGGCCAAAGGCCCGGTGCGCGTCAGCGACGTGGAAGCGGCGCAAAAAGAAATCCTCACCATTGCCCGTCGTATGGCGGAGGCCGGGGAAATCGTTCTCGGCGGCAAAGGTGGCGAGGAAATGATTTAACAGTAGGTGCAGTCGATGTTCAGCTCCGATAAAGAAGCACCCAGCGAGCTTATCCGCGCCAAGGATCTGCGCGGGATCGATGTATGGACCTTGCCCAGCTTCGATCCTCATGTGGAAGCGCCCGAGCCGGAAGCAGCGGCCGAGCCGGAGCCCGCTGAAAGCGAAGAAGTGCCGCTGGAAGAAGTCCAGCCACTGACCCTCGAAGAGCTGGAAAGCATTCGTCAGGACGCCTACAACGAAGGCTTCGCGATCGGCGAGAAGGAAGGGTTCCACAGCACTCAACTCAAGGTGCGTCAGGAAGCCGAAGCGGCGCTGACCGCCAAGCTCGAGAGCCTGGAAACGCTGATGACTCACCTGTTCGAGCCCATTGCCGATCAGGACGCGCAGATCGAAAAATCCGTGATCCAGCTGGTCGAACACCTTGCCCGGGAAGTCATCCAGCGCGAGCTTAAAACCGACTCCAGCCAGATCGGCAAAGTGCTGCAGGACGCCTTGCGCCTGTTGCCCATGGGCGCCACCAACGTGCGGATTCTGGTCAATTCCCAAGACTTCGCTCAAGTCAAAGCGCTGCGCGAACGCCATGAAGAAAACTGGCGCATCCTCGAAGACGACACGCTGCAGCCGGGCGGTTGCCGGGTCGAGACCGAGCACAGCCGCATCGACGCCACCGTCGAAACGCGCTTGAGCGTGGCCATTGCCAAGATGTTTGATCAGTTGCACGAACAGGCCCTGCACCCCGCTGTGCCGGACGTGAGCGTCGATCTGGACGCAGCCATCAAAAGCGCCGAAGCGTTGATGCAGAAACACACGGACGCCTCCGATGCGTCTTGAACGCACCAGTTTCGGCAAACGCCTGAGTGCCTATCCGGACGCCATCGCCTTGCCTGTCCAACCCGTGGTCGAGGGCCGACTGCTGCGCATGGTCGGCCTGACCCTCGAAGCGGAAGGCCTGCGCGCCGCCATGGGCAGCCGCTGCGTGGTGATCAACGACGACAGCCATCACCCGGTGGAAGTCGAAGCCGAGGTCATGGGGTTCGCAGGCGGCAAAGTCTTTCTGATGCCCGTGGGCAGCGTTGCCGGGATTGCACCGGGCGCCCGTGTCGTGCCACTGCCGGACACCGGGCGTCTGCCGATGGGCATGACCATGCTCGGGCGTGTCCTCGATGGCGCCGGTCGTCCGCTGGACGGCAAGGGCGGCATGAAGGCCGAAGATTGGGTGCCACTGGACGGCCCCACTATCAACCCCCTCAAACGCGACCCGATCAGCGTGCCGCTGGACGTGGGCATTCGCTGCATCAACGGTCTGTTGACGGTCGGCCGGGGCCAGCGTCTCGGGCTGTTCGCCGGTACCGGCGTCGGTAAATCCGTGCTGCTGGGCATGATGACCCGCTTCACCGAGGCCGACATCATCGTCGTCGGGCTGATCGGCGAACGGGGTCGCGAGGTGAAGGAATTCATCGAACACATCCTCGGTGAAGAAGGCCTCAAGCGTTCGGTGGTCGTCGCCTCTCCGGCGGACGACGCACCGCTGATGCGGTTGCGGGCAGCGATGTACTGCACGCGGATTGCCGAGTATTTCCGCGACAAGGGCAAGAACGTTCTGTTGCTGATGGACTCCCTGACCCGGTTCGCCCAGGCCCAGCGGGAAATCGCTCTGGCCATCGGCGAGCCGCCCGCGACCAAGGGCTATCCGCCTTCGGTGTTCGCCAAACTGCCAAAACTGGTGGAGCGCGCGGGCAACGCGGAAAAAGGCGGCGGTTCGATCACCGCGTTCTACACCGTATTGTCCGAAGGCGACGACCAACAAGACCCAATCGCCGACTCCGCGCGGGGCGTGCTGGACGGTCACATCGTGCTGTCTCGACGCTTGGCGGAGGAAGGGCATTACCCGGCCATCGACATCGAGGCGTCCATCAGCCGGGTCATGCCGTCGGTGGTCTCGCCGGAGCACATGGTGCAGGCGCAATACTTCAAACAGCTGTGGTCGCGCTATCAGCAGAGCCGCGATTTGATCAGCGTCGGGGCCTACGTCGCCGGGGGCGATCGCGAGACCGATCTGGCGATCAATCTGCAACCGCAACTGGTGCGTTACCTGCGCCAGGGGCTGCACGACAACGAGAGCATGCACAGCAGCGAAGAGCAGCTGGCGAAGATTTTCAATCCTCAGGCCGGGGGCTGATAGCCCATGGCGCAGAGTCGTGCCGCTCGCCTGGCGCCGGTGGTGGACATGGCGGAAAAGGCCGAAAAGGCCGCCGTTCAGCGTCTTGGGCATTTCCAGGGGCAGGTGCGGTTGGCCGAGGCCAAACTCGGTGAACTGGAGAAGTTTCGCTCCGACTATCAACAGCAGTGGATCGACAAAGGCGCCCATGGGGTGTCCGGGCAGTGGCTGATGAATTACCAGCGCTTTCTCAATCAATTGGAGACGGCGGTGAGTCAGCAGCGGCAGAGTTTGAACTGGCACCAGAACAACTTGAACAAGGCCCGGGCTGAGTGGCAGAAGGCCTATGCGCGGGTCGAGGGCCTTCGCAAGCTGGTGCAGCGGTATATCGACGAGGCGCGGGCGCTGGAGGACAAGCGCGAGCAGAAGTTGCTGGATGAGTTGTCGCAGCGGTTGCCCCGGGTTGATCAGCCGTTTTAGCGGCTTTTGGGGTTTTGGGTTTGGGTGAATATCCGTTGCTGCGGTTATGGCTGCTTACGGTTCCGCCCTTACGGCGGGTCACTTTTGTCAAGAGCCACAAAAGTAACCAAAAAGTCTGGCTCCCGGTTTGGCCCTCCTTCGTCGGGTTCCCTCACTCCGGCGACGCTCCGTGGGCCCGCGCCGAACGGACATCCATGTCCTTGCGGCGCTCTCGCGGCATCCCTGCCGCTCGACCCACTCCGCATCGCCTGCGTTCAGCCTGCACCCAAGTCGCGTTCGGCGGCGTCTGGACCTTCGTGCATAAAGATCAAGATCAAAGGCACACGGTGAGCCCGCATCCCGGCGCTATTCCTGTAGGAGACGCCGGAGGCACGACGGCAGCGAAAGCGGTGGGTCGGTGATCAATAATGTGCCTGATACACCGCTTCGCTGCCGTCGTGCCTCCGGCGGCTCCGACACTTGATCGCGTGTATCCAGTAAGCGTGTGCGGAGCAAAAGGAGCGCAGTTCCGCTCCGGGTGTCGCTGTTGCTCTTTTCACACGATGGCTCAGACGCCGCCGAACGCGACTTGGGTACAGGCGGGTTGATGGTGTTGCCGATAGCGAATGCGAACGTTAATTTCGATTCTTGACGCTATCCCTGTAGGAGCCGCCGGAGGCACGACGGCAGCGAAAGCGGTGGGTCGGTGATCAATAATGTGCCTGATACACCGCTTCGCTGCCGTCGTGCCTCCGGCGGCTCGTACATTTGATCGCGTGCATCCAGCAAGCCTGTGCGGAGCAAAAGGAGCGCAGTTCCGCTCCGGCTGTTGCTGTTGCTCTTTCTCACACGATGGACCAGACGCCGCCGAACGCGACTTGGGGGCAGGCCGAGTTGATGGTGTTGCCGATAGCGAATGCGAACGCCAATTTCGACTCTTGACGCTATCCCTGTAGGAGCCGCCGGAGGCACGACGGCAGCGAAAGTGGTGGGTCGGTGATCAATAATGCGCCTGATACACCGCTTCGCTGCCGTCGTACCTCCGGCGGCTCCTACATTTGATCGCGTGTATCCAGCGAGCGTGTGCGGAGCAAAAGGAGCGCAGTTCCGCTCCGGCTGTTGCTGTTGCTCTTTCTCACACGATGGCCCAGACGCCGCCGAACGCGACTTGGGTGCAGGCCGAGTTGATGATGTTGCTGGTCGCGAATACGAACGTTGATTTTGACTCTTGACGCTATCCCTGTAGGAGACGCCGGAGG
>NZ_DDHJ01000010.1:72614-150948 GCF_002338065.1 Pseudomonas sp. UBA1879
GACGCCGGAGGCACGACGGCAGCGAAAGTGGTGGGTCGGTGATCAATAATGTGCCTGATACACCGCTTCGCTGCCGTCGTGCCTCCGGCGTCTCGTACATTTGATCGCGTGCATCCAGCAAGCCTGTGCGGAGCAAAAGGAGCGCAGTTGCGCTCCGGCTGTTGCTCTTTTTCACACGATGGCCCAGACGCCGCCGAACGCGACTTGGGTGCAGGCCGAGTTGATGATGTTGCTGGTCGCGAATACGAACGTTGATTTTGACTCTTGACGCTATCCCTGTAGGAGCCGCCGGAGGCACGACGGCAGCGAAAGCGGTGGGTCGGTGATCAATAATGTGCCTGATACACCGCTTCGCTGCCGTCGTGCCTCCGGCGGCTCCTACATTTGATCGCGTGTATCCAGTAAGCGTGTGCGGAGCAAAACGAACGCACTTCCTCTCCGGCTGTTGCTGTTGCTCTTTCTCACACGATGGCCCAGACGCCGCCGAACGCGGCTTGGGTACAGGCCGAGTTGATGGTGTTGCTGATCGCGAATGCGAACGTTAATTTCGACTCTTGACGCTATCCCTGTAGGAGCCGCCGGAGGCACGACGGCAGCGAAAGCGGTGGGTCGGCGATAAATAATGTGCCTGATACACCGCTTCGCTGCCGTCGTGCCTCCGGCGGCTCCTACATCTGATCGCGTGTATCCAGCAAACGTGTGCGGAGCAAAAGGAGCGCAGTTCCGCTCCGGCTGTTGCTGTTGGTCTTTTTCACACGATGGCTCAGACGCCGCCGAACGCGACTTGGGTGCAGGCCGAACGCAGGCGATGCGGAGTGGGTCGAGCGGCATGGATGCCGCGAGAGCGCCGTCAGGACATGGATGTCCGTTCGGCGCGGGCCCACGGAGCGTCGCCGGAGTGAGGGTATTCCGACGAAGGAGGAACCAACCAGGAGCAGGGCCTTTTTGGTTACTTTTTCGGCTCTTGGAAAAAGTGACCCGCCGTAAGGGCGGAACCGATATCAGCAACACCCGAAGAAATGGATATTCACGCGCTTTACAACCCACAGCAAACTCCATTTGCCGCGCCGCACAACCAATGCTAAAACTTCACCCGTCTGACGCCGTTTCACATAAGGGATTTACCATGTCAGTAACTTTCGATCGTTCTGAAGACGAGCAGCAACTGACCATCAAGATCAAGGGACGCTTTGATTTCTCCACGCATCAAGACTTCCGCGGTGCGTACGAAAAAGAAGTGAAGGCCAAACGTTTCGTAGTCGATCTCAAAGACACCAACTACCTCGACAGCTCGGCCCTAGGCATGCTGCTGTTGTTGCGTGATCATGCCGGTGGCGATCGCGCCGATGTGCGGCTGGAAAACTGCAGCAATGATGTCCAGAAAATCCTCGCCATCTCCAACTTCTCCAAACTCTTCCGCATCGGCTGATGGTGCATTCCGCGCCGCCTGAGCGCCTGACGATCCTCATCGCCGATGACAACGCCAGCGACCGCATGCTGCTCTCGGCGATCATCAGCCGTCAGGGCCATGAGGCGTTGGCTGCGTGCGACGGGGCGGAAGCGGTGGCGATGTTCGAACAGCGGCGACCGCAACTGATTTTGATGGACGCTCTGATGCCCGTCATGGACGGCTTCGAAGCCGCGCGACGGATCAAGGAGCTGGCGGGCGAGGCGCTGGTGCCGATCATTTTCCTCACCTCCATGAGCGAAAACGAAGGCCTGGCGCGGTGCCTGGACGCGGGGGGCGATGACTTCGTCGCCAAACCCTACAACCCGATCGTGCTGGCTGCGAAAATCAACGCGATGAACCGGCTGCGGCTGCTGCAGGAAACCGTTCTGCAACAGCGCGACCTCATCGCCCGCCACCACAAATACCTGCTCAACGAACAGCGCGTGGCCAAGGCGGTGTTCGATCAGATTGCCCACTCCGGCTGCCTCAGCGCGCCGAATATCCGCTACCTGCAATCGCCTTACGCGCTGTTCAACGGCGACTTGCTGCTGGCGGCCTGGGCGCCGTCGGGCAACATGCACGTGCTGCTCGGCGACTTTACCGGCCATGGCTTGCCCGCTGCCGTCGGCGCGATGCCGCTGGCGGAAGTGTTCTACGGCATGACGGCCAAGGGCTATGGCCTGCCGGAAACCCTGCGCGAAATGAACGCCAAGCTCAAGCGCATCCTGCCCGTGGACATGTTCTGCTGCGCAGCGCTGATCAGCGTCAACTTCAAACAGCAACTGGTCGAAGTGTGGAATGGCGGCCTGCCCGATGGGTACCTGCTGCACGGCGACGGCCGTCCTCATACGCCGCTGGTGTCGTCGCACTTGCCGTTGGGGGTGTTGAGCGCTGGCAGTTTTGACGACAACACCCAGGTCTATCCCTTCGGCCCCGGTGACCGAGTGTTTCTGCTGTCCGACGGCGTGGTCGACAGCACCGACGAAAGCGGCGAGATGTTCGGCGCCCGACGCCTGCAGAATGTGTTGGTCACCAACCGCAACCCGGCGATGCTGATCGAAGAAGTGCAATGGGCGCTGACGCGGTTTCGCGGCCAGGTGCGCGACGACGTCAGCATGCTCGAAGTGGGCTTTACCGAGCCTGAATCCCTGGGCCCGCCATCGGTGATCTACACCGACAGTGGCGATTCCAGCCCGCTGGACTGGTCGGCCAGTTTCGAGTTCCGCGCCTCGACCCTCAAGCGCTTCAACCCGTTGCCCTACCTGCTGCAGCTGTTGCAGGAGGTTCACGGCCTGCGGCAGCAAAGCAGCGAGCTGTATATCGTGCTGGCCGAGCTGTACAGCAACGCGCTGGAGCATGGCGTACTGGGTCTGGATTCGGCGCTCAAGCAGAACGCCGAGGGGTTTGCCCTCTATTATCAGCAGCGGGGTGAGCGTCTGGACGCATTGAAAGACGGCTTCATCCGCTTTCATTTTCAGGTCATTCCGGCGGGGCAGGGCGGGCGCCTGACGGTCGAGGTGCATGACAGCGGCAACGGGTTCGACGCTGAACACGTGCTGTCGCGCCCGCCTGCGATCGATCAGTTGTCAGGCCGCGGCTTGAGCCTGGTGCGGCAACTCAGTGACCGCTGTCGCTGGTCGGAAGATGGCCGCACCGCGTCAGTGGAGTTTGCGTGGGAGGGTCTGGCATAATCCCGCGCATCTTGATCAAGGAGCGAGCAAGCATTGAACACGCATGTGGATTTGACCGTACTCAGTACGTTGCGCGATGTCATGGAAGCCGAATACCCGGCATTGCTGCATATCTTCATCAAGGACTCGGAAGCCCGCGTTACGGATTTGAACGGGCTGATCCAGGGACCTGATTTCTCCCCGACGTCTCCTGCGCAGTTGCAGACCCTGCGTGCCATGGCTCACAGCTTCAAAGGCAGCAGCGGCAACATGGGTGCGGCGCATTTGGCCGAGCTGTGCCATCAGCTGGAAGAACTGGTGCGGGATCAGGGCGCCGTCAGCCGCGCTCGGATTCTGGAGTTGGTCCAGGCCATTCATGCCGAGTTCAAGGTCGTTCGCGATTTCTTCGACGTCGAATTGCAGACCACGCTGACGCGGCATTGATCATTCACAGCAGCCGCAGCGCGACGGGTCATGACGGCTGCTACGCGCTCACTTTGCAGTGATTCGCTATTCTGGCCCGGCCTTTGCTAGATCTCTGTGTAATCGTGCCCTTGCGGAGATCAACATGGCCCTCGCCAACAACCCCCTACTCACGGCTCTGACGGCTGCCAAAGCTCAGAAAGCCAGCACCGCGACGTCGGCGAAGGCCCCGGACCCCGTCAAGGACAAGGCTTCCAGCTTTTCCAGCGTGTTCGCCAAGCAGGCCACGCCCAAGCCTGCGTCCGTCGATGACAGCCCGTCAAAGCCCGTCAGCGCCAAGACTTCGGCGGCGGACAAGCACGACGCCAACCAAACGTCTGCCGCTTCCGACAAGACCGTTGCCGGTAACGGCAATGCCTTGCCTGCCAATTCGGTCCACGACAAGGACAGCGACGACGGCAAGGACAGCGGCAGCAGCGGCAGCGACGACGATGACGACAGTGAGGACGACACCACCGAAGCGGCCAATGCCGCCAATGCGACGGTGGTTGCCGGCGGCTCGGTTGCGCCGCCGGTGGTCGATCCGACGCTGATGGTGACTGCGCCTCAGACGCCTGTCCCGGTCGCCGTGGACGCACAGCCGGTGATCGATCCTGCGGTGCTGCAAGCGGCGGCCGCTAACACCCAGGCCGTCACACCGCCCGTGGCGACCGATGCGCCCGACGATCAGTTCGATCCATCTGCCGACCCTCTTGAAGGACTGACCGCTGTGCAGGTGGCGCTGGAGAACAAGACCCAGCAAACCGCGCAGCTGAACGGTCATGCCAACGATGCGGGCAACGTCAAGCAGGACGCTAACGCCGACCCTGCGCAGATGCTGGCAGGCACCTTGGCGGCGCTCGGCGACAAGTCTGCCGACAAGGACGCCACTGAAGGCGGTGGTGATAAGGCGTTCGGCGGTTTGCTGGCCGATGGGCTGAAGGATGTGAAGAGTGCCGCCAGCGATACCCGCGTCGACAACTTCGCCGAGCGTCTGGCGGCGTTGTCCCAGGCCGCGCAAGTGAAGACCAACGCGCCGGCGCCTGCGCCGCTGATCAACCAGCCATTGGCCATGAACCAGAGCGGTTGGACCGAAGGCATCGTCAACCGCGTGATGTACCTGTCCAGCCAGAGCCTGAAACAGGCCGACATTCAACTGCAACCGGCTGAACTCGGTCGTCTGGATATCCGCGTCAATATGGCGGCAGACCAGCAGACCCAAGTCACCTTCATGAGCGCCCACGTTGGCGTGCGTGAAGCGCTGGAAAGCCAGATGTCGCGCCTGCGCGATTCTTTCGTTCAGCAGGGCATGGGCCAGGTCAACGTCAACGTGTCCGACCAGTCTCAGGGTTGGCAGCAACAGGCTCAGCAACAGCAATCCGGTGATAGCCAGCGCAGTAACGGTACGCGCGGTGCGGGCGGTGCCACTGACGGCGACCTGATCGCCGACGGCGCGCCGATCGACGCCGCCGCTGCAGCGGCCAACGCGCCATTGACCGTTGTCGGTTCCAGCGCCGTCGACTACTACGCTTAAAACGCCAGGGCGTTTCAGGCGGCTGTGGGTGGTGAGCTGCAAGCAGCAAGTAACAGCACCATCAAAAGCGGTGAGTGCGAGAGAAACCCCGGTTTCTCCCGCCTCACCGCTTTGCTTTTTCTCGCAGCATGCAGCTCACCCTCCAAAACTGCTTCTCTGCTTTTCCTCCACGCTTGCGGCCCGAAGCTCGAAGCTGCCTTTCTGGCACACACCTTGCTCTTCCTCTGTCACGCAACACAGAACCCCTCGGATAGTGACGGATTATTGGCATGGCGAAGAGCGACGACGCAGTTAAAGACCCGGCGAAGAAAGGCAAGCTGAAGATCATCATCCTGATCGTGGTGGGCTTGCTGCTGGCCATCGGGCTGTCTGTCGGCGCCACCTGGTTCATCATGCACAAGTCCGAAAGCAAGCCTGATCCGGCGCTGGCTGCCGAGGCTGCCAACGCCAAGAAAGACGCTATCTTCGAACCGCTGACGCCGCCCTTCGTCGTGAACTACAACGTCAACGGCCGTCAGCGCTACATGCAGGTCAGCATTACCCTCCTGGCCCGTGATCACGCGGACCTGGAGGCTTTGAAGGTGCATATGCCGGTCATTCGCAACAACCTGGTGATGATGTTCTCGGGCCAGCCGTTCGACACCATTGCCACCCCGGTGGGCATGGAAATGTTGCGTCAGAAGGCCGCCGCCGTGGTGCAAGAGGTCGGCCAGAAAGAGCTGAACAAAAGCGTCATCGAACAGGTTCTTTTCACTAACTACGTACTGCAGTAGGACCACGACATGGCCGTGCAAGACCTGCTGTCCCAGGATGAGATCGACGCGCTGCTGCATGGCGTGGACGATGGTCTGGTGCAGACCGAAAGCGTTATCGAACCCGGCAGCGTCAAAAGTTATGACCTGACCAGCCAGGACCGCATCGTCCGTGGACGCATGCCCACCCTGGAAATGATCAATGAGCGTTTCGCCCGCTACACCCGCATCAGCATGTTCAACCTGCTGCGCCGTTCGGCGGACGTGGCGGTGGGCGGTGTGCAGGTGATGAAGTTCGGCGAGTACGTGCATTCGCTGTACGTACCCACCAGCCTCAATCTGGTGAAGATCAAGCCGCTGCGCGGTACGGCGCTGTTCATTCTGGACGCCAAGCTGGTGTTCAAGCTGGTGGACAACTTCTTCGGCGGCGACGGTCGCCACGCCAAGATCGAAGGCCGGGAATTTACCCCGACCGAATTGCGCGTGGTGCGGATCGTATTGGATCAGGCTTTCATCGACCTGAAAGAAGCCTGGCAGGCGATCATGGAAGTCAACTTCGAGTACATCAACTCGGAAGTGAATCCGGCCATGGCCAACATCGTCGGGCCGAGCGAAGCGATCGTGGTCTCGACCTTCCACATCGAACTCGACGGCGGTGGCGGCGATCTGCACGTGACCATGCCGTACTCGATGATCGAACCGGTCCGCGAAATGCTCGATGCCGGTTTCCAGTCCGACCTGGACGACCAGGACGAGCGTTGGGTCAACGCGCTCAAGCAGGACGTGCTGGATGTGTCGGTGCCGCTGAACGCAACCGTGGCTCGGCGTCAGCTCAAGCTGCGAGACATTCTGCACATGCAGCCGGGCGACGTGATTCCGGTGGAGCTCAACGATCACCTGATCATGCGCGCCAATGGCGTGCCGTCGTTCAAGGTCAAGCTGGGCTCGCACAAGGGCAATCTGGCCCTGCAAGTGGTCGAGCCGGTCGAACGCCGTTGACCAGTGGCGGCTGCCGACAAAGACAGAATGTGCTGCGTAAACGAATTGCTGTGTCAACGAATATTGCTCGCCGAGGACAACCATGGCTGATGAAAACGAAATGAATTCCACAGACGACCAGGCACTGGCCGACGAGTGGGCTGCGGCCCTGGGCGAAGCGGGTGAGGGCGGTCAGGCGGACATCGACGCCCTGTTGGCGGCCGACGCGGGCAACTCGACCAATCGTCTGGCAATGGAAGAGTTCGGCAGCATGCCGAAGAACAACGGCCCGGTCTCGCTGGAAGGTCCGAACCTGGACGTGATCCTCGATATCCCGGTGTCGATTTCCATGGAAGTCGGCAGCACCGACATCAACATTCGTAACCTGCTACAGCTCAACCAGGGTTCGGTGATCGAGCTCGATCGCCTGGCTGGCGAGCCGCTGGACGTGCTGGTCAACGGCACGCTGATCGCCCACGGCGAAGTGGTGGTGGTGAACGAGAAGTTCGGCATCCGCCTGACCGACGTGATCAGCCCGAGCGAACGCATCAAGAAGCTGCGTTAAGGTGGGCGGCTTCTGGGTGAAAGGGCTGAAAGGCCTGGCCGGGCTGGCGCTGCTGGCGACATCGTGGGTGGTCATGGCGGCGGATCCGGCAACGCCTGCCGCGCCAGCGGCGACCACTGCTGCGCCCGCCGCATCGGCTGCAGCGCCGGCGGTGTCGGCTGCTCCGCAGGCGTCGGGTGCCCTGGGCAGCGGCGTCAGTGGGCAACTGTTGCAGCTGGTGCTGGGGCTGTTACTGGTGGTCGGTCTGATTTTTGTCCTGGCCTGGCTGATGCGTCGGGTGCAGCGCGCGGGCCCCGGTGGCAATCAGGTGATCGAGCTGGTCGGCTCCCGTGCCCTTGGGCCGCGTGATCGGCTGGTGCTGGTGCAAGTCGGCAACGAACAGGTATTGCTCGGCGTCTCGCCCGGCAGTATCACCGCGCTGCACGTGATGAAGGAGCCGGTACAGGTGCCGCAGACGCAGCACGCCACGCCCGAATTCGCGCGACGCCTGATGGAAGTCCTGGGCAACAAAGGCATTGCAGCGCCACGCGCCGATCAAGGGCAGGCGGGCAAGGACGGTTTCGGCCATCCGGGTCAGAAGGACAAGAACTGATGCGTATCGTCTTGACGCTGCTGTTGCTGCTGGCAGCCCCGCTGGCGTTCGGCGCCGATCCGTTGTCGATTCCGGCGATCACTCTGGGCACCGGGGCCAACGGTCAACAGGAGTACTCGGTCAGCCTGCAAATCCTGCTGATCATGACCGCGCTGAGTTTCATCCCGGCGTTCGTCATGCTGATGACCAGCTTTACCCGGATCATCATCGTGTTCTCCATCGTGCGTCAGGCGTTGGGCTTGCAGCAGACGCCGTCGAACCAGATCCTTACCGGCATGGCGCTGTTCCTGACGCTGTTCATCATGGCGCCGGTGTTTGATCGTGTGAACAACGATGCCTTGCAGCCGTACCTCGCCGAGAAAATCACCGCACAGGATGCCGTGGCCAAAGCCGAGGTGCCGATCAAGGATTTCATGCTGGCGCAGACCCGCTCCAGTGACATGGAACTGTTCATGCGTCTGTCCAAGCGCACCGACATCCCGACGCCTGAGGCGGCGCCGTTGACCATCATCGTCCCGGCCTTCGTCACGTCGGAGTTGAAGACCGCGTTCCAGATCGGCTTCATGATTTTCATCCCGTTCCTGATCATCGACCTGGTCATCGCCAGTGTGCTGATGGCGATGGGCATGATGATGCTGTCGCCCCTGATCATTTCGCTGCCGTTCAAGATCATGCTGTTCGTGCTGGTGGATGGCTGGGCCTTGATCATCGGTACGCTGGCCGGCAGTTTCGGTGGCGTATGACCCTGTCTGAAACGGAGTGCCTGGCATGACCCCTGAAGTCGCCCTCGATATCTTCCGCGAAGCCCTTTGGCTGATCGTCACCATGGTCGCGATTCTCGTGGTTCCCAGCCTGGTCGTCGGCCTGATTGTGTCGATGTTCCAGGCCGCCACGCAGATCAACGAACAGACATTGAGCTTCCTGCCGCGACTGTTGGTCATGCTGGTCACCCTGATCGTGATCGGGCCGTGGATGGTGCGCACCTTCATGGAATACATCATTTCGCTGTACACCAGCATCCCTCAAGTCATCGGCTGATCGGCGAATGGAACCTGTGCTGGCGCTGACCGACACGCAGATCAGCGGTTGGGTGGCGGCGTTCGTGCTGCCGCTGTTTCGGATCGTCGCGGTACTGATGACCATGCCGATCATCGGCACGACCCTGCTGCCGCGGCGTATTCGTCTTTACTTCGCACTGGCGATCACGGTGGTCATCGCGCCCGTTTTGCCGCCCATGCCGGAAGTCCACGCGCTGGACCTCAGTGCGCTGATGCTGGTCGGCCAGCAGATTCTCATCGGGGCGGCCATGGGGCTGTCCTTGCAGCTGTTCTTTCAGGCGTTCGTGATCGCCGGGCAAATCATCGCCATTCAGATGGGCATGGGCTTCGCGTCCATGGTCGACCCGATCAACGGCGTCTCCAGCGCCGTGATCGGACAGTTCTTCACCATGCTGCTGACGCTGGTGTTTCTGGCGAGCAACGGGCATTTGGTGGTGTTTGAAGTGCTGGTCGAAAGCTTTACCACGCTGCCGGTCGGGCAGGGGCTGATCCCCGCCCATTTCTGGGAGCTGGTGTTGCGCCTGGGCTGGGTGTTCGGTGCCGCGCTGGTGCTGGTGTTGCCAGCGATCGCCGCGCTGCTGGTGCTGAACATCGCCATGGGCGTGATGACCCGGGCCGCGCCGCAGTTGAACATCTTCACCATCGGTTTCCCGCTGACGCTGGTGCTGGGCATGGGGGTCCTCTGGGTCACCCTTGGTGACTTCCTCAATCAATACCAACCGCTGGCGGTCGACGCCATGCAGTTGCTCAGGGACATGGTCAAGGCGCGCTGACATGGCAGAAAGCGAAAGCGGTCAGGACAAGTCAGAAGACCCCACGGACAAACGTAAACGCGAGGCGCGGGAGAAGGGCGAGATCGCCCGCTCCAAAGACCTCAACACGGTCATCGTGATGATCGTGGGCGCGGGCGGTCTGTTGGCGTTCGGCGGTTCCATGGCCGAAATGATGATGCACCTGATGCGCGACAACTTCACGATCACCCGCGAGGCGCTGATGGACGAGCGCAGCATGAGCCTGATGCTGCTGGTGTCCGGCAAGGCGGCGCTGGCCTCGATCATGCCATTGCTCATTTCCCTGGCGATTGCTTCGCTCATCGGCCCGATTTCTCTGGGGGGCTGGCTGTTCGCACCGGGCTCGATGGCGCCCAAGTTCGGTCGGCTGAACCCCTTGGCCGGGCTCAAGCGCATGGTCTCGCCCCACGCGTTGGTGGAACTGCTGAAGTCCTTCGGCAAGTTTTTCATCGTCCTGACGGTGGCGGTGGTGGTGTTGTCCAAGGACAAGAAAGACCTGGTGGCTATCGCCCATGAGCCAATGGAGATGGCGGTCGCGCACAGCTTGCAACTGGTGGGATGGAGCACGTTGTACATGGCGTTCGGCTTGCTGATCATCGCGGCCATCGATGTGCCGGTGCAGTTGTATCAGGCCCGGCAGAAGTTGCTGATGACCAAGCAGGAAGTACGCGATGAACACAAGGACAACGAGGGGCGCCCCGAGGTCAAGGGGCGGATTCGTCAGTTGCAGCGTGAGATGTCGCAGCGTCGGATGATGGCGGCAATTCCTGAGGCTGACGTGATCATCACCAACCCGACCCACTATGCCGTCGCGTTGAAGTACGACGCTGATAAGGGCGGCGCGCCGGTGCTGCTGGCCAAGGGCACGGACTTCATCGCACTGAAGATTCGCGAGATCGCAGCGCAGCATCAGATCCTGCTGCTGGAGTCGCCCGCACTGGCGCGTTCGATCTATTACAGCACCGAGCTGGAAGAGGAAATTCCAGCCGGGCTGTACCTGGCGGTGGCGCAGGTGCTGGCCTACGTGTACCAGATCCGCCAATTCCAGGCCGGACGCGGCAAGCGGCCTGATCCGTTGAATGACGTCTTGCCGATTCCGCCGGATTTAAGGCGGGATTCGTAGGGCTTGAGATCGCTGCGCGGATGCCTTTCCTCGTAGGCATTTATTCACGGTATGGGGACTCGCAACACCTGAGAGAACATTTTCTGACCCACTGTGCCGGTTCTCCAGACGGAGTAGTTGATCAGAACGGTCTTGGACCGGTTTTCGCTGATCCAGGAAGGGCTGATGGTGAATGTCTGTGGCTGGCCTGTGGTGACGGGCTGTGTCGGGGTATCGCGCTCTACCACGCCTGTCCAGCGAACCTGGGAGGTGTAACCCGTCGTTCCTCGGAAGTTCAGCGTAACCTTGCCTGCGCTGTAAGCGGGGGGTGGCAGATTGAGTGCCTGCGGGTCAATGTGCAGCGTCAGTCGTTTCGATTCCACGGGCGTGGCCGCCGGACTTGTTCTCACGGTGTATCCCACCGCCACGGATCGGCCGATGTTATCCACGACCTCTATCCGCGGTATGGAGAGGGTTTTCTTGCCCGGTGTACCGACCGTCAAGATCTCGCTGTTGTATCTCGCTCTTCCTATCCAGCGCACCATCAATGTATCTGTCGCCGCCATCCCGAGGTATTGCGGTACGTCGACTTTGACGTGAGTGTCGGTGTAGATGTCGGCCAGGCGAAGATGGTATTCGCCGTTGGAGAGGTACGCTTTCTGAACCGTCGGATTTGGTTTTTCCGGGGTGACCGGTGTGACGACCTGATCGCTTTGGAGGTACTGAAACGTTGCGTCTTGCTGACGCGTTGGGGGCAAGGTGAGTTTAATAATCGGAACAACCTGTCCTTGGGTTCGATCAAAGTATTTGCGTTGGTCGATTCGTGCATTCGCCAGCCCACCCTCCAGATAGAAAAACGCCATGATGGGCAGTGGGGCAGGTTGGCGCTCCGGCCAGGCTTTGATTCTCAGCTCGTTATGCTCCTGAAAGGCATAGTCCGGAATCAATGCCGATCGTACGCGTAACGCCTGATTGAACGCCGTCGTGGCTTCTGCATTCAAACCATCGCTGACCATGAATGAACAGGCGTAGGCATTGGGCCGCGCCCTGCCTGCAGGGTCCCTGAAGCGGGCGAGCCACTGCTCGGCGGTCGTGATGCCCAATTCACGGCAAGGTCTGCTCACGTTGGGGTAGGGGTGCGTGACGATGCTGTCGCGACAGCCGTACTGTTTGGCTGCGTTTCGGTAGAACGTAGCACCATCTAGCGGGAAAAAGCAGATGACCTGCGGCCTGATTTTCCCCTCCGGGGTTTGCAACATGGGGTAGAGGATATAGCCGTTGGCAACGCCCCAGGGCGCTCTACCAAACTTGCTGTCTTTCCTCAAATATGAGAAAGACACCGCGTCGGTCAATCTAGAAAATGGGGAGTGGTCCCAGGGATCGAATGCACTGGAAACGGTGGTCGTTCTCAATATGACGCCGGAGCACAGGAAGGCTGGCGCTGATGCGGCGCCGCAGTTAATCGCGGTGTTCCGGTAATTGGCGATGAGTTGTTGAACGACCTGTGCGCCACGGTCGGCTAAGGGCGCCGATACGGGTGCAGCCACCGCGCTGCGAATTTGCGGTGGGTTGTCAAGCGAAGTGGTGTTCTGGGTGCGTTCACTGCAGCCGAATAGCAGGCAGACGCTTAACAACGTTACGAATATCCGTTTCATTTCATCATCCTCTTCCATGAGGTGTATCGATCGCGCTGGGTGACTATGAGCCTACAAGGTGCCGTTCCTCGTAGTCGGATCGCCTGGCTTTTCCCCTGCATGATGGCGCAATGAACACCCTGTATCGGGCGCGCTCTGGCGCCGGTGAGGTTCATTAGAGAACCAACGGCTACGGTTGGCTACTGTCACAAATGACAGGTATGGCGCGAATGGGCGACCGGCTGTCGGGTGAGAAGGGACAGTACGGTTGCGGTGTCGGAATGCACTGCAGGCGCTACCGGCTCAAGATCGGGCTAAGCATCAGTGCCCGATTGAAGTTTCCGATTGCCGCGAAATGAAGCCATGAGGATCTCATCTCGGATTCGGCACCCAGCCCGCTAGTGGCACTCTGATATTTTTCACCCATCCCACAAGTTGGACAGGTTTTTGCAATAACCCTGTTACAACGCCTCTGGCGTCAAAAGTTTGATCACGCGCAGGTACGGAATCGGTGGAACGTTCACAATTAATCTCTAACGCTCGCGTAGGCCTGGCCGGTCTGGGTCGTGGTCAGTTGGGCGTGCCGTTCTTGCTGTTGGTCATGCTGGCAATGATGATGTTGCCCATGCCGCCGTTCCTGCTGGACGTGTTTTTCACGTTCAACATCGCGCTGTCCATCGTGGTACTGCTGGTCTGCGTCTACGCCTTGCGGCCGCTGGATTTTTCGGTATTCCCCACCATCCTCCTCGTCGCCACCTTGCTTCGGCTGGCGCTCAACGTGGCGTCGACCCGCGTGGTCATGCTCCACGGGCAGGACGGCCACGCCGCTGCCGGTAAGGTGATTCAGGCGTTCGGTGAAGTGGTGATCGGTGGCAACTACGTCGTCGGTATCGTGGTGTTCGCGATTTTGATGATCATCAACTTCGTGGTCGTGACCAAAGGTGCCGGCCGCATCTCCGAGGTGAGCGCGCGCTTCACCCTCGACGCGATGCCCGGTAAACAAATGGCCATCGACGCCGACCTCAACGCCGGGCTGATCGATCAGGCCGAAGCCAAGCGTCGTCGCCTGGAAGTCGCTCAGGAAGCCGAGTTCTACGGCTCCATGGACGGTGCCAGCAAATTCGTCCGCGGTGACGCCATCGCTGGCCTGCTGATCCTCTTCATCAACCTCATCGGCGGCATGCTGGTGGGAATCCTGCAGCACAACATGAGCTTTGCCGATGCCGGCAAGGTTTACGCCCTGCTGACCATCGGTGACGGTTTGGTGGCGCAGTTGCCTTCGCTGCTGCTGTCCACTGCCGCCGCGATCATGGTGACCCGCGCGTCCGGCTCGGAAGAAATGGGCAAGCTGGTGCATCGCCAGATGTTCGCCTCGCACCAGGCGCTGGCGGTGTCGGCCGGTATCATGATCGTCATGGGCCTGGTCCCCGGCATGCCGCACTTCTCGTTCATCAGCCTGGGGCTGGCGGCGGCGGGGGGCGCTTACCTGCTGTGGAAAAAACAGAACATGGCCAAACTGGCGGCGATCCAAGAGGTCAAGCGTCAGCAGGACCTGCTGCCGGCGCCGAACCGCGCACAGGAATCCAAGGAGCTGGGTTGGGACGACGTGACCCCGATCGACATGATCGGCCTGGAAGTGGGCTACCGCCTGATTCCGCTGGTGGACCGCAATCAGGGTGGTCAGTTGCTGGCGCGGATCAAGGGGGTGCGCAAGAAGCTTTCTCAGGAGCTGGGCTTCCTGATGCCGACCGTGCACATCCGCGACAACCTGGACCTGGCGCCGAGCGCCTACCGCCTGACGCTGATGGGTGTGACCCTGGCCGAAGCCGAGATCTACCCTGATCGCGAACTGGCGATCAACCCGGGGCAGGTGTTTGGCAGCCTCAACGGCATCACTGCCAAAGACCCGGCGTTCGGGCTCGAAGCGGTCTGGATCGAAATCAGTCAGCGCGCGCAGGCGCAGTCCCTCGGCTACACCGTGGTCGACGCCAGCACCGTAGTGGCGACTCACTTGAACCAGATCCTCTACAAGCACTCTCATGAGTTGATCGGGCATGAGGAGGTTCAGCAACTGATGACGTTGCTGGCCAAGAGCTCGCCCAAACTGGCTGAAGAACTGGTGCCCGGCGTGCTGTCACTGTCGGCACTGCTCAAAGTCCTGCAGGCCTTGCTGGCGGAACAGGTACCGGTTCGCGACATTCGCAGCATCGCCGAAGCCATCGCCAACAATGCTGCGCGGAGTCAAGATACCGCCGCATTGGTGGCTGCCGTACGGGTCGGGTTGTCCCGCGCCATCGTCCAAAGCATTGTCGGCATTGAGCCGGAGCTGCCTGTTATCACGCTTGAGCCAAGGTTGGAACAGATATTGCTCAATAGTCTGCAGAAGGCAGGTCAGGGTCAGGAAGAAGGCGTTCTGCTCGAACCGAGCATGGCTGAGAAGCTTCAGCGCTCGTTGATCGAAGCGGCGCAGCGTCAGGAGATGCAAGGTCAGCCGGTTATTTTGTTGGTAGCAGGTCCGGTTCGCGCCATGTTGTCCCGCTTTGGACGCCTGGCCGTGCCGAACATGCATGTGTTGGCGTATCAGGAAATTCCTGACAACAAGCAAGTCACCATCGTAGCGACTGTCGGGCCGAACGGCTGAGGTAGTGAGTCATGCAAGTTAAGCGTTTTTTCGCCGCCGATATGCGACAAGCCATGAAACTGGTTCGTGATGAGCTGGGCGCTGAAGCCGCCATCATCGGTAACCGGCGGATCGCAGGCGGCGTGGAACTGACTGCCGCGCTGGACTACAAATTGTCCGCGCTGGCCCCGCGCGTGCCGAATGTCGAGCTGGAAGACGAACTGCGCAAGACGCAATCGCGCATCGTGACCGCACAGGCCGAGCTGACTCACCGCAGCGAACTGGACACGGTCGCCAATCGCCAACTGTTCGCCGGTCTGGCGATGGACGACAGCAAGCAAATCGAGCCGACGCTGGACGAACCGTTTCGCCCGTCGATTCACGCGGCCATGGCGGCGGATCGTGCCGAGCGCGCCGAGCGCCAACCGGCCGAGCCTGGCATCAGCCAGCGCGCTTACGACTCGATGCGATCCGAATTGAACGGCCTGCGTGAGCTGCTGGAAGTCCAGCTGGGTTCGCTGGCCTGGAATCAACTGCAAGGCAGCCGACCGCAACAGGCCAACCTGTGGCGTCGTCTGCAACGTGTCGGCCTGTCCGGCCCGCTGTCCCGCGACCTGCTGGCGATGGTGCCGGACACCGACGATCAGCCCCATGCCTGGCGCATGGTGCTGGCGCACCTGGCGCGCATGATCGTTACCCCGGACGTCGAGCCTCTGGAAGAGGGCGGTGTGATTGCGATGGTCGGCCCGGCAGGCATGGGCAAGACCACGACGCTGGCCAAGTTGGCCGCGCGTTATGTGTTGAAATACGGCGCGCAAAACATCGCGCTGGTGAGCATGGACAGCTTTCGCATCGGCGCGCAGGAACAGCTCAAGACGCTGGGCCGCATTCTCAATGTGCCAGTGACCCACGTCGATCCGGGCCAATCGCTGGCTCAGGCGCTGGAACCGCTGCTGCGCAAGCGCGTGGTGCTGGTGGACACCGCTGGTCTGCAAGCCAGCGACCCAGCGTTGCGCCTGCAACTGGAGAGCCTGGCCGGTCGCGGCATCAAGGCGCGCAATTACCTGGTCCTCGCCACCACCAGCCAGAAACAGGTGCTGACGGCGGCGTACCACAGTTACAAACGTTGCGGTCTGGCCGGGTGCATCCTGACCAAACTGGACGAAACCGCCAGCCTCGGCGAAGTGCTCAGCCTGGCCGTGACACACGAATTGCCCGTGGCTTATCTCACCGATGGCCCGCGCATTCCGGATGATCTGCATCTGCCACGTCGGCACCAGTTGGTGAGCAGGGCGGTCAGCGTGCAGATGCAGGAGGAGCCTAGCGAGGAAGCGATGGCGGATATGTTTGCGGATCTTTATCACAACCCCGGCAAGCGTGCAGGGTAGGTAAGGAAAATGACAGTGGAAGATACCTGCATCGATGGTCTGCCAGGCATTGTTCACACACTGAACGTGCAGCCCGAAATGTGGCTTTGGTCTAAGCAAGACAAGGTAAAAAATTAACATGGGCAGCATGCATCCCGTACAGGTTATCGCGGTGACCGGTGGCAAAGGTGGCGTCGGCAAGACCAACGTGTCAGTGAACCTCTCGCTGGCCCTGGCCGAGCTGGGACGTCGTGTCATGTTGCTGGACGCCGATCTGGGTCTGGCCAACGTCGACGTATTGTTGGGGCTCACCCCCAAACGCACCCTGGCGGACGTCATCGAAGGGCGTTGCGAGCTGCGCGATGTACTGTTGCAGGGCCCTGGCGGGGTGCGCATCGTGCCCGCCGCGTCCGGCACCCAGACGATGGTTCATCTGAGTCCTGCGCAGCACGCGGGCCTGATTCAGGCGTTCAGCGACATCGGCGACAACCTGGATGTGCTGGTGATCGACACCGCCGCCGGGATCGGCGAATCGGTGGTCAGCTTCGTGCGCGCCGCTCAGGAAGTGTTGCTGGTGGTGTGCGACGAGCCGACCTCGATCACCGACGCTTACGCGCTGATCAAACTGTTGAACCGCGACTACGGCATGAACCGCTTCCGCGTGCTGGCCAACATGGCGCAGAGCCCGCAAGAAGGGCGCAACCTGTTCGCCAAGCTCACGAAGGTCACCGACCGCTTCCTCGACGTAGCCCTGCAATACGTCGGCGCCGTGCCGTACGACGAATGCGTGCGCAAGGCCGTGCAGAAGCAGCGGGCGGTTTACGAAGCATTTCCGCGTTCCAAATGCGCGCTGGCGTTCAAGGCCATCGCGCAGAAGGTCGATACCTGGCCACTGCCGGCAAATCCGCGTGGCCACCTTGAATTCTTCGTTGAGCGCCTGGTTCACCAGACCAGTGCAGGGCCCGTGTCATGACCGCAAGTGGCTATCGCATGTACAGCAAATCCTCCAAAGATTCCCAGTATGAGCTGATCGAGCGCTATGCCCCGTTGGTCAAGCGCATCGCCTACCACTTGCTGGCGCGTTTGCCGGCCAGCGTGCAGGTCGAAGATCTGATCCAGGCCGGCATGATTGGCTTGCTCGAAGTCTCCACCAAATACGACTCCACCAAAGGTGCGAGTTTCGAGACGTACGCGGGCATTCGTATTCGCGGCGCGATGCTTGACGAAGTGCGCAAGGGCGACTGGGCACCGCGCTCGGTCCACCGCAACACGCGCATGGTCAGTGACGCAATCCGCGCAATCGAAGCAAAAACCGGTCGCGACGCTAAAGATCATGAAGTTGCTGCCGAACTTCAATTGAGTCTCGATGATTACTACGGGATTCTGAACGATACCTTGGGCAGCCGCCTGTTCAGCTTCGACGACCTGTTGCAGGACGGCGAGCACGAAGGGCTGCACGAGGACGGCGCGAGCCAGTCGCTCGAACCGTCACGTGATCTGGAAGACGAGCGCTTCCAGAGCGCACTGGCGGACGCCATTGCCAACCTGCCCGAGCGTGAACGCCTGGTGCTGGCGCTGTACTACGACGAAGAGCTGAACCTCAAAGAGATCGGGGAGGTCTTGGGGGTCAGCGAATCCCGTGTCAGCCAGCTGCACAGCCAGTGCGCCGCACGTCTGCGGGGTCGGTTGGGCGAATGGCGCGCGCGTTGACGCATTGACGCAGGCCTCTCTTTTCACAAAGATGCCTGCGTTTTTGAGTGCAAGGCCGGCTGTGCAAGCGTTGTGTGGGAAGCAAAAGGGACAAGGCAGGCGCCGCTCGGACCAGGTCTTAGGACGTTGCCGCGACGCTCATCAGGTTCTTCGAAAGGCCCCCTCGTTTTCGTATGACCGGTGGAGCGATGTTACCGGTATTGATTGAACGCGCGTCCAGGCACTGGGCGCGTTAAAGACTGCTTGGAGGTCGAATTGGACAAGAACATGAAAATCCTCATCGTTGATGACTTTTCAACGATGCGGCGGATCATAAAAAACCTGTTGCGTGACCTTGGGTTCACCAACACGGCCGAAGCAGATGACGGTACCACCGCGTTACCGATGCTGCAGAGCGGTGCTTTTGACTTTCTGGTGACCGACTGGAACATGCCTGGCATGTCCGGCATCGACCTGCTGCGTCAGGTCCGCGCCGACGAACGCCTGCGCCACCTGCCGGTGTTGATGGTCACGGCCGAAGCCAAGCGCGAGCAGATCATCGAAGCCGCTCAGGCCGGTGTGAATGGCTATGTGGTCAAGCCTTTTACGGCCCAGGTGCTCAAAGAAAAGATCGAGAAGATATTCGAGCGCGTCAATAGCTGATGTCCGCTGCGAGGGCGCTATGGATTCCAAAGATTCGACAATGGGTGACTTCGAGTCGACCCTGAAGAAACACGCACAAGAACTGGTCGCCAGCCTCGAAAAAGGCAAATTCGGCGACGCCGTGCAACTCATCCATGAGCTTAACCAGACCCGGGACCGCGGCCTGTATCAGGAAGTGGGCAAGCTGACGCGCGAGCTGCACAGTGCAATCGTCAATTTCCAGATTGACCCGCACATGCCGCAAGCCGAAGAAGTGTCTCAGATCACTGACGCCACCGAACGCCTGTCGTACGTTGTGCGCCTGACAGAAGGCGCGGCTAACCGCACGATGGACCTGGTGGAGCAGAGCACGCCGCTGATGAATGGCCTGAGCGCCGACGCCAAGGCGTTGAGCGCCGATTGGGGTCGCTTCATGCGCCGGGAAATCGGTGCCGAAGAATTCCGTGATCTGGCCCGCCGCGTCGAGGGCTTTCTGGCCCGCAGCGAGACCGAAACCCATGAGGTCGCCAGCCACCTGAACGACATTTTGCTGGCGCAGGACTACCAGGACCTGACCGGCCAGGTGATCAAGCGTGTGACCACGCTGGTGACCGAAGTCGAGAGCAATCTGCTCAAGTTGGTGCTGATGGCCAGCCAGGTCGATCGCTTTGCCGGCATCGAACACGACCAGGAAGTGTTCCGTAAGCAAAAAGAACAGGAAAAACTTCATTCCAAGGGTGAAGGTCCGCAGATTCATGCCGATAAACGTGAAGACGTCGTATCCGGTCAGGATGATGTAGACGATCTGCTATCCAGCCTCGGGTTCTGACTTCCAGATCCAGGGTTCTATGTGAAAGTAGCTGTGGGCTTGCGCGCCAATGTCTCGACGAAGGCAATGTGCGCAGGCCAATGACGCAGCTCCTGGATCGGTTGACGGTTAATTTTAGGAGCACCCCCGATGAGCTTCGGCGCCGATGAAGAGATCCTTCAGGATTTTCTGGTAGAGGCCGGCGAGATTCTGGAGCAACTGTCCGAGCAGTTGGTCGAGCTGGAAAGCCGGCCGGACGATGCGGACCTGCTCAATGCAATTTTTCGCGGTTTTCACACTGTAAAAGGGGGCGCCGGCTTCCTCCAGCTCAATGAGCTGGTTGAATGCTGCCACATCGCCGAAAACGTGTTCGACATCCTGCGCAAAGGTGAGCGCCGGGTCGACGCAGAACTCATGGATGTCGTGCTCGAAGCACTGGACACCGTCAACAGCATGTTCGGTCAGGTCCGCGAACGCTCGGACATCACGCCCGCCACGCCTGAGCTGCTGGCCGCGCTGTCGCGTCTGGCCGAGCCTGCGTCTGCAGACGAAATTGCCGCAGCGCCGGCGCCCGAAGTGGAAGAGGTGGCCGAAGCGCCGTCCGACGACATCACCGATCAGGAATTCGAGCAACTGCTGGACTCGCTCAACGCGGTGAAAGCCGAGGCGGCGGGCCTGCCTGCGCCGGCCCCGACCGCGTCCGTGTCAGCCTCTGCTCCCGCACAACCGGCCCCAGCGGCGGACGCGGCCAGCGATGAAATCACCGACGCTGAATTCGAATCCCTGCTCGATCAACTGCATGGCAAGGGCCAATTCGCTGTCGACGCCGTTGCGCCGTCCGCAGCGCCTGCCGCCTCTGTCAGTGCGCCTGCGGCCTCGGCGAGTGCGCCCGCCGCGCCGGCCAGCGACGAAATCACCGACGACGAATTCGAAGCGTTGCTCGATCAACTGCACGGCAAGGGTTCGTTCTCGCCAGATGCCAGCGCCGCGGTCGCCTCGGCCCCGCCTGTCGCGACGGACGCCAAGGCGCCGGCTTCGGACGAAATCACCGACAACGAATTCGAAGCGTTGCTCGACCAGCTGCACGGCAAGGGCACCTTCTCGCCGGACGTTGCCGCTGCTGCAACGCCGGTCAAGAAAGCCGAACCGGCGAAGGTCGAGGCGCCGAAAACCGAGCCTGCCAAACCGGCTGCTGCAGCTCCGGCTGCCGCACCTGCCAAAGCAGCCCCTGCGCCAGCCCCCGCCGCTGCGGCACCCGCGCGTGCGCCTGCGCCGGGAGCGGGTGACAAGGCCCCGACCGAAGCGGAAACCACCGTGCGTGTCGATACCGCGCGGCTGGACGAAATCATGAACATGGTCGGCGAGTTGGTGCTGGTGCGTAACCGCCTGGTGCGCCTGGGCCTCAACAGCGGCGACGAAGCCATGTCCAAGGCCGTGTCCAATCTGGACGTGGTCACCGCTGACCTGCAGACCGCCGTGATGAAAACGCGGATGCAGCCGATCAAGAAAGTCTTCGGCCGCTTCCCGCGACTGGTACGCGATCTGGCGCGTCAGCTGAAGAAAGAGATCAACCTTGAACTGGTGGGTGAAGAAACCGACCTGGACAAGAACCTGGTCGAGGCGCTGGCCGATCCGTTGGTCCACTTGGTGCGTAACGCGGTCGACCATGGCATCGAATCCCCGGAAGAGCGTGAAGCGTCGGGCAAGGCCCGCGGCGGTCGCGTGGTGCTGTCGGCTGAACAGGAAGGCGACCACATTCTGCTGTCGATCTCCGACGACGGCAAAGGCATGGACCCGGCGGTGCTGCGCGCCATCGCGGTCAAGCGTGGAGTCATGGACAAGGATGCCGCCGATCGCCTGAGCGACACCGATTGCTACAACCTGATCTTCGCCCCGGGTTTCTCGACGAAGACCGAGATTTCCGACGTGTCGGGCCGTGGCGTGGGCATGGACGTGGTGAAAACCAAAATCGCCCAGCTCAACGGCACCATCAACATCTACTCCACCAAGGGCCAGGGCTCGAAGATCGTCATCAAGGTGCCGTTGACCCTGGCGATCATGCCGACGCTGATGGTGATGCTGGGCAACCAGGCGTTCGCCTTCCCGCTGGTCAACGTCAACGAGATCTTCCACCTGGACCTCTCGACCACCAACGTCGTCGACGGTCAGGAAGTGGTGATCGTGCGCGACAAAGCGTTGCCGCTGTTCTACCTCAAGCGCTGGCTGGTCAGTTCGGCAGCCCACGAGGAGCAACGCGAGGGCCATGTGGTGATCCTGTCGGTCGGCACCCAGCGCATCGGCTTCGTGGTCGATCAGTTGGTGGGCCAGGAAGAAGTGGTCATCAAACCGCTGGGCAAGATGTTGCAAGGCACGCCAGGCATGTCGGGCGCCACCATCACCGGTGACGGCCGCATCGCGTTGATTCTTGACGTGCCGAGCATGCTCAAGCGTTACGCCGCGCGGCGTATTTGATGCCGGTTTACGCCCTGAGGCAATGAGCTTGCTTACGAGCAGGCTCGGGTGTCGCAGAGCGCCGGTAGTGCATCTGTGGGAGTGAGCTTGCTCACGAAAGCTTCACCCGTCACTGATGTGCAGTGGCCGTGAGACCGCCTTCGAGAGCAAGCTCACTCCCACAGAAGTTAGTCGCAAGTCGAATCATCGATTTGTCGAGTGTTCGCTGGAAAGCCGACCATGGTTCTGGCCGGTTTTTCCGAATGGAGTGTTTATGGCAGTCAAGGTTCTGGTGGTAGACGATTCCGGCTTTTTCCGCCGGCGCGTCTCGGAAATTCTTTCCTCTGACACAACGATTCAAGTGGTCGGCACCGCCACCAACGGCAAGGAAGCGATCGAGCAGGCCCTGGCGCTCAAGCCTGATGTGATCACCATGGACTACGAAATGCCGATGATGGATGGCATTACCGCCGTGCGTCACATCATGCAACGTTGTCCGACCCCGGTACTGATGTTTTCCTCGCTGACCCACGAAGGCGCCCGGGTGACCCTGGACGCGCTGGATGCCGGTGCCGTCGACTACCTGCCGAAGAACTTCGAAGACATCTCGCGCAACCCCGAGAAGGTCAAACAGATGCTGTGTGAAAAGGTGCATACCATTTCCCGCAGCAACCGTCGTTTCAGCGGTTACAGCAGTGCCCCGGTGAGTTCGTCGCCTGCACCGGCAACCCCGGCGCCAGGCACGGGTTCTTTGCGCAGCCCTGCACCGACCCCCGGCGCGACCCGCCCAGCACCCGCTGCGGCGCCCACCCGAGCGCCTGCCGCTCACGCGCCGACGTCCCCCGCGCCCAAGCGCAAGGCCTACAAACTGGTGGCCATCGGTACGTCCACTGGCGGCCCGGTGGCGCTGCAACGGGTGCTGACCCAACTGCCAGCCAATTTCCCGGCGCCCATCGTGCTGATCCAGCACATGCCTGCGGCCTTCACCAAAGCCTTCGCCGAGCGCCTGGACAAACTGTGCGGCATCAGCGTCAAGGAAGCCGAGGACGGCGATATGCTGCGCCCCGGACTCGCGCTGCTGGCCCCTGGTGGCAAGCAGATGATGGTTGACGGTCGTGGCGCGGTGAAGATTCTGCCGGGCGACGAGCGCTTGAATTACAAGCCCTGCGTCGATATCACCTTCGGTTCGGCAGCCAAGTCCTACGGCGACAAAGTGCTGGCGGTGGTGTTGACCGGCATGGGCGCCGATGGCCGCGAAGGCGCGCGCCTGCTGAAGCAGGGCGGCAGCCACATCTGGGCCCAGGACGAAGCCAGCTGCGTGATCTACGGCATGCCGATGGCCATCGTCAAAGCCGGGTTGGCGGACGCGGTTTATGGGCTGGATGACATTGGGCGTCACTTGGTCGAGGCGTGCCTCTGATGGATGTGTTGACGCTCATAGGGATCATTCTGGCGTTCGTCGCGATCATTGGCGGCAATTTTCTCGAAGGCGGCCATCTCAGTGCGCTGATCAACGGACCGGCGGCGCTGATCGTCCTCGGCGGTACGCTGGCAGCCTGCCTGTTGCAGACGCCGATGACCGCGTTCAAACGGGCCATCCAGATCTTCATCTGGATTCTGTTTCCGCCGCGCATCGACCTTGCCGGCGGCATCGACCGCGTCGTCTCGTGGAGCCTCACTGCACGCAAGGAAGGCCTGCTGGGCCTGGAAACCGTGGCGGACACCGAGCCTGACGCCTATTCGCGCAAGGGCCTGCAACTATTGGTGGACGGGGTTGAACCCGAAGCCATTCGCAGCATTCTGGAAGTGGATTTTCTGACCCAGGAAAGCCGTGACATTCAGGCCGCGAAGGTGTTTGAAAGCATGGGCGGCTACGCGCCGACCGTGGGCATCATCGGCGCGGTCATGGGCCTGATCCATGTGATGGGCAACCTGGCTGATCCGAATCAGCTGGGCAGCGGCATCGCTGTGGCCTTCGTTGCGACCATTTACGGCGTGGCGTCGGCCAACCTGATTCTTCTGCCCGTTGCCAACAAGCTCAAGGCGGTTGCCATTCGCCAGTCGCGCTATCGCGAAATGCTGCTCGAAGGCTTGCTGTCGATCGCCGAAGGCGAGAATCCACGCTCGATTGAACTGAAGCTGCAAGGCTTCATGGAGTGATGGACTGATGGCCCGTCGACGTCGCCACCACGAAGAACATGAAAATCACGAACGCTGGCTGGTGTCCTACGCGGACTTCATCACCTTGCTGTTCGCGTTCTTCGTGGTCATGTATTCGATCTCGTCGCTGAACGAAGGCAAGTACAAAGTACTGTCCGAAGCACTGGTGGGGGTGTTCAACGAAGCGGAACGGAGTGTCAAGCCGATCCCCATCGGTGAGCAAAAGCCCCAGACCGTGCGCCCGGCCGACCCGCTGGTGCAAGACAGTGAGCAGACGGACGCGGCGCTGGGGCAGGGCGCTCAAGACCCGCTCAAGTCGATTGCCGATGACGTCAATGCGGCGTTTGGCGACCTGATCGCCTCCAATCAAATGACCGTGCGCGGCAACGAGCTGTGGATCGAGATCGAACTCAATTCCAGCCTGCTGTTCGGCAGCGGTGATGCCTTGCCCAGCAACCAGGCCTTCGACCTGATCGACAAAGTGGCGAAGATCATCAAGCCGTTCGACAACCCGATCCACGTCGAGGGCTTCACCGACAACCAGCCCATCAACTCGTCGCAGTACCCGAGCAACTGGGAGCTGTCGTCGGCCCGCGCCTCGAGCATCGTGCGCATGCTGGCCATGGACGGCATCAACCCGGTGCGCATGGCGTCGGTGGGATACGGTGAATTTCAGCCGCTCACCTCCAATGCCACCGCAGACGGGCGCGCCCGCAACCGCCGCGTGGTGCTGGTGATCTCGCGCAATCTTGACGTGCGGCGCAGTTTGACCGGTTCCGGCACCGCCGCCAATGCAAAGCCCGATGCTGCGTTGCGCCGTGCTGGCACACAAAATGCACCGGCTCCAGCCAAACCGCCGCAAGGCGTCAAATCTTCGTCACCTGCCCCTTAAATCGGTCTCGGTCATGCGTGTGATGGCTGGGGGGAATGCGAACACATGAGAGTCTGGGCAGTAGCCAATCAGAAAGGCGGGGTCGGCAAGACCACCACCTCCATCGCTTTAGCCGGTTTGCTGGCCGAGGCGGGCAAGCGCGTGGTCGTCGTCGATCTGGACCCCCATGGCTCGATGACCAGTTATTTCGGGCACGACCCTGATGCGCTGGAACACAGCTGCTTCGACTTGTTCCTGCACAAGGGCGCGGTGCCTGACGGTCTGCCCGGGCAGCTGCTGTTGCCCACCAGCGATCAGCGCATCTCTTTGCTGCCGTCGAGCACCGCGCTGGCCACCCTCGAACGTCAGTCGCCGGGGCAAAGCGGTCTCGGGCTGGTGATTGCCAAAAGCCTGGCGCAGCTGTGGCAGGACTTCGATTACGCAATCATCGACAGTCCGCCGCTGCTGGGCGTGCTGATGGTCAACGCGTTGGCCGCGAGTCAGCAACTGGCGATCCCGGTGCAGACCGAGTTTCTGGCGGTCAAGGGCCTGGAACGCATGGTCAACACGCTGGCAATGATCAACCGCTCGCGCAAGGTGCCATTGCCGTACACCATCGTTCCGACCCTGTTCGACCGTCGCACCCAGGCGTCGATGGGCACCCTCAAACTGCTGCGCGACAGCTACCCCGAACACGTCTGGAAAGCCTACATTCCGGTGGATACCCGATTGCGCGACGCCAGCCGGGCCGGCGTGACGCCCTCGCAGTTCGACAACAAGAGCCGGGGCGTGCTGGCGTACCGCACGCTGCTCAAACACCTGCTCACCGAACAGCTCGTCGGACAGGTGGCCTGAGATGTCCGCTGATCGTTTATTCACACGCCTTGCGCCTGCGCGCTCAAGTCGGCCTGCGGTGCAGCCGATAAAAAAGACAGGCGGTAATCGCATCACTTATTTTCGGGCTCCTGTATGAACCGCCCTCTGGACATCGCATCCCGGCCACAGCTGGCGTTGCAAAATTACCTCGACGCGCTGTTGCAGGACGCCACCGAAGAACTGGACGTCGCCAACAGCATCGATGAGTTTCAAGCGGCTGTGCTCGAAGAGCAGGCCCACGACGCGCGTATGCGCTCGGCGGTGGCTGAAGCCGTTGCCGCAGCCGTGCCTGCGCGCCCGTTCGAAGCAACGCCCAGGTCTGCGCCACTGAGCCAGCCTGCGCCCGTGCCGCTCGCGCCTGCACCGCAGGCCCAGCCGACGCCACGCCCGGTCGCCGAGCCCGTGGCCGCCCGCGTGCTGGAGCGGCCGGTCATGCTGCCGCCCGTCATCGCGCCGCCGTTGGTGGTGCCGGTCATCGAGCCTGCGATCAGCGAGCCGACGGTCGCCGTGGTCGAGCCGGTGGTCGAGGTGCACCTGCCTGCGCAACGCACACCGACGCCGCCGCCCACCGCCAGCGATCGCCCGGAGTGGGCCGCCGAACCGTTCGAATGCCTGTTGTTCGATGTCGCAGGCCTGACGCTGGCCGTGCCGCTGGTGTGCCTGGGATCGATCTATCCGCTGGCCGGGCATGACCTGACGCCACTGTTCGGGCAGCCGGACTGGTTTCTCGGCATCCTGCCCAGCCAGGCCGGCAACCTGAAAGTCCTGGATACCGCACGCTGGATCATGCCCGACCGCTACCGCGACGATTTCCGTCAGGGCTTGCAGTACGTGATTTCGGTTCAGGGGTACGAATGGGGCTTGGCGGTGCATCAGGTCAGCCGTTCGCTGCGCCTGGAGCCCGATGAAATCAAATGGCGCGCCCATCGGGGTCAACGTCCGTGGCTGGCCGGGACAGTGATCGAACACATGTGCGCGCTGCTGGACGTGTCCGAACTGGCCGAGCTGATCGCCAGCGGCGCGGTCAAGCAGATGCACACACGCAAATAGCTGTATCTAAAAGCATCATCCAAAAACACAGGGCGGCGCGAGTCCGTCGCCTGAAGAGCACAACACGCAAGGGGTTAGGGGTATGAAGAAGTCGTCAGCACAGGGTTCCGAAGATCCGATCCTGCAATGGGTCACCTTCCGCCTGGACAACGAAACGTATGGCATCAATGTGATGCAGGTTCAGGAAGTGCTGCGCTACACCGAGATCGCACCGGTGCCGGGTGCGCCGAGCTATGTGCTGGGCATCATCAACCTGCGCGGCAACGTCGTGACGGTCATCGACACCCGTCAGCGCTTTGGTCTGCCGCCGGTTGAAGTCAGCGACAACACGCGTATCGTGATCATCGAAGCCGACAAGCAAGTGGTCGGAATCCTGGTCGATAGCGTGGCGGAAGTGGTGTACCTGCGTCAGTCGGAAGTCGAAACCGCGCCGAACGTGGGCAACGACGAATCCGCGAAATTCATCCAGGGCGTGTGCAACAAAAACGGCGAGCTGCTGATCCTCGTGGAACTGGACAAGATGATGTCCGAGGAAGAGTGGTCCGAGCTGGAGAATATCTGATTGATACTTGAGGTTGCCGTCATCTTTCTGGGGGTGTTGTGGGTCGCATCGGTCGCGATGTTCATGGCCCACACCAAACGCTTGCGCGCGCTGGCCACGCAGCAGCTCGAGGCGGATTCGCTGCGCGATCAGCGCATCCGCGAGCTGGCTCGACGCCTTGAGCACTATCAGGGCGGCACGGTGAAGATGGGCGAGGATTTGCACGAGTTGCAGTCGATCGTCGCGCCATTGCCGGACAAGGTGACTGCGCTGGAGCAGCGGGATCCTTCGACGCTGTCGTTCGCCCAGGCCGCGCGGCTGGTGAGCATGGGCGCCAGTGTCGATGAGCTGACACAGTCGTGCGGGCTGACCCAGGCTGAAGCGCAGTTGATGAGCAAGTTGCATGGGAATGGATGATTTCTTGCGGGTTTGAGGTGTTGCTGCTTGTCGGGTGAATATCCATTTCTTCGGTAACGGCTGATTACAGTTCTGCTCTTACAGCGGGTCACTTTTCTTCTGGGAAAAGTCACCACAACCATTTGCTCCTGGCGTGGCCCTGACTTTGTCAGGGTTTCTCCAACACCCACGTCGCGATCTATGGCGTCTCCTGCCAGGCGCCGATTCACCTCGCGGCGCACGGCCCGATGATGCCTGCCATTTTTGCCCCATCCGCCGCTCCCAGAGACGGCGCAAATCCTGTGGGAGCCGCCGGAGGCACGACGGCAGCGATGACGGTGTGTCAGTCGACCCATCTGACACTGACCCAGCGCTATCGCTGCCGTCGTCCCTCCGGCGGCTCCTACAGGTTCGGCGGTGTCCCGACCGCCTTGGACGCAATGCGAATGAACTCCCTCCCACGGAAAATCTGGTGGAGCAGACGCCCCGATGATTCCCACCATCCTTGCGCGAGTCACGGCTCCTAGACACGGCGCAAATACTGTAGGAGCCGCCGGAGGCACGACGGCAGCGATGACGGTGTGTCAGTCGACCCATCTGAGACTGACCCAGCGCTATCGCTGCCGTCGTCCCTCCGGCGGCTCCTACAGGTTCGGCAGTGTGGCGCTCGCCTTGGACGCGCATCTGTGAGCAGTGCGTGACTGACGTCCACGAGCAGGCCCGCGTGCAGATGAACGTCAAGCGCCTAACGCGGCGTAATATCCCGCTCCACCGGCTGCGGATCCGGGTCGAACCCTTCGGGAAATTTCCCTTTCAGCCGCCAGGCAAACGCGATGATTTCGGCGATGGTCAGGTACAGCTCCTGAGGAATGCTGTCGCCCAGTTCCAATCTGGCGAGCATTTTCACCAGTTCCGCGTTTTCGTAGATCGGGACTTTGTATTCCCGGGCGATGGCGAGGATGGCTTCGGCGAGGGCGTCGTCGCCTTTGGCGGTCAGGGTCGGGGCTTGTTGGCCGTCGTAGTTTAAAGCGATGGCCTGACGGGGCGTGTGTTCGGGTGTGCTCATCAGGCGTTCTCGTCAATCCAGCGTTGTTCCAGCACGGTGCGGGTGCCGTGGACGGGCACGCCACGGTTGCACGCCAGTTCTTTCACGTTCAGGCCGCAAGCGACCAGCCGTGCGCGCAGGCTCTCCAGCTCGCGGGAGATCAGCTCTGCCGCCCCTTCGCGCTCGGCCCACATCTGGCTGGACAGGCTGCCCGCGACCAGTTGCGCCTGAACCTGGAGTGGCCCCAAGGGTTCCAGATCGAACGCCAGCTCCACGCGCCAGAGTTTTTCCTTCTCTTTGACTTCCGACGCCGCCGCGTCCTGAGCCTCTTCCCGGTCAGGCGGGTCTTCGCGCTGAACCTTGACCTGCAAGGGCACGATGTCATGGGCATGGCGCATCGGGATTTCCAGCTGCCAGGTGGTCACCTGTGTGCCGTCAGCGTTCATGCGGGTTTGTTCGAGTCCGCCCAATTGATGGCTCTGCAGACGTGAGATCGCTCCGGCCGCGAGTTTGAGCAGGGTTTCGAGATCGTCGCTGCCTTCTGAACTCGCCAGCGTGCGCGACGGTAATGGAAAGTTGGTCGGTACCCGTGGCGCCGCGACCTGGCCCAGCATGCCCAAGGCGTTGCGGATCACGTTGGGCATGGCGCGGGCAAGCGTGTTGGCGGCGGCTGCGTCGTTGTAACTGATGTAGCCCGGCAGCCCCGGCAGGATCTGCGCGATAACCCTCAGCAGGTTGGCCTTCATGTCCGGCACCAGCGTCGGGTTTTGCCCCGCCATCAAGCGTGACTCCATGAACAGCCCGCTGGCGTTCAGCGCCTGAGCCACACCTTTGGCGGTGGTCATCTGCGGCAGGTCGGGCAGGTCGTCAAGCAACTGATCGATGCTCGCGCGCAATGATTGCGAGATCACGTCATCGTCAGGAGATGTCGGTGGCGGCAGGGTTTGCAACGCCGTCAGCAGGCTTTGCAGCGAGCCTTGACGACTCTGCTGCGTCGACAGCTGTTGAGCCAAGGCCAGTTCGTCGAGGCGCTTGGGCATGGCGACGAAATTCAGCGCCTGGCCGTTCTGTACTAGCGCGCTGAGCAGGCTGCCCACGCGCAGCGGCTGCGGGCTGTCGATGGTCAGGCTGGTGCCGGCCATCGCGGTGTTGAGCAACATCACGATCGACCGGTACGTGGCTGGCTGAGTCGCCGCGTTGCCTGTGGTTTGCCCGGTCAGTTGCGCGATGTTATCGGCCATCGCCTGGGTGGTCAGGACTTTGCCTTGCAGCAGGGTGCCGGGTGGCAGCTGACGGATGTCGAGACGGGTGAGGCTGTTGGTGATGGCTTTCTGCAGATCCTGCACGCTGATGGTCAAGGTGTCCGCCGAGCCTTGGGCGACGTTGACCGTAGTCCCCGGAGTCAGCGGCAAGCTGCTGCTGACGGGGAGGGTGGCCTGCCGGCCGTTGTCCATCGTCAGCTTGAGCAGCAGTTGAAAATTCTGGCCCAGTTGTTTGAGGCTCACGACCTCGGCATTGGCCACCTGACCGGCGTTCAGCAGGCCCTCCCGGGGCTCCGTGAGCTTGAGCACTTCGCCCGGCGGCACGCCCGCACGCAGCAGCGCGGTGGCGGCGGCAACGGGAGAAAGATTGGGTATATCGCCTGTCATCAGATCCCGACTCGGTAAAGTTGCGCTCAAGCTGGCATAATCCGGCACCGACGTTTTCGGCGGACGACCGTTGAGCTGCATCACTATAACGGCTGTCACGCCCCCGACTTGAACCGCGGTGCACACCTGCTATCCGAAAAGAAGGACCCCATGTCGATCCCTGTTCTTGAAGCCGTGGCGCTGGCCTGCGAGCGTGACTGGCGGCTGCTGTTCGAGCATCTCGATCTGCGGCTGGCAACCGGCGACATGGTGCAGATCAGCGGCCCCAACGGCAGCGGCAAGACCAGCCTGTTGCGCCTGCTCAGCGGCCTCATGCAGCCCACCGCCGGCGAGGTGTTGCTGGGCGGCAAACCGCTGACGCATCAGCGCCACGCGCTGGCACAGCAGCTGTTGTGGATCGGCCACGCCGCCGGGATCAAGGATTTGCTCACGCCCGTGGAAAACCTCGCCTGGCTCTGCGCCCTGCACCAGCGTGCCGACACCGACGCCCTCTGGCAGGCCCTCGATGCGGTTGGACTGCGCGGTTTCGAAGATGTGCCGTGCCATACCCTGTCCGCCGGACAAAAACGTCGCGTCGCGCTGGCCCGTCTCTACCTGCCCGGCCCGAGCCTGTGGATGCTCGACGAACCGTTCACCGCACTGGACAAGCAGGGCGTGGCGCAACTGGAAGCGCACCTTGCCGAGCATTGCCAGCGGGGCGGCATCGTGGTGCTGACCACTCACCACACTTTGAGCCGGACGCCATCCGGTTATCGCGAGCTGAACGTGGGGGAATGGGCGCCATGAGCCGCGTATTTACCCTGCTGATCGCCCGCGAAGCCCGCTTGCTGTTTCGCCGCCCGGCCGAGTTGCTCAACCCGCTGGTGTTTTTCGCCATCGTCATCGCGCTGTTTCCGCTGGCCGTTGGGCCCGAATCGCAGCTATTGAGGACAATTTCCCCCGGCCTGGTCTGGGTCGCCGCGCTGTTGTCGGTGCTGCTGTCACTCGACGGCCTGTTTCGCAGCGATTTCGAGGACGGCTCGCTGGAGCAGTGGGTCCTTTCGCCGCATCCCTTGCCGCTTCTGGTGTTGGCGAAAGTGCTGGCACACTGGGCTTTTTCCGGGTTGGCGCTGGTGTTGCTGGCGCCGGTGCTGGCGCTGATGCTCGGATTGCCGAGTGCTTGCCTGCCGGTGTTGCTGTCGTCCTTGTTACTGGGTACGCCGGTATTGAGTCTGTTGGGCGCTGTCGGTGCCGCGCTGACTGTGGGCCTCAAGCGCGGCGGTCTGCTGCTGGCGTTGCTGATTTTGCCGCTGTACATCCCGGTGTTGATTCTGGGCAGCGGTGCGCTTCAGGCGTCTCTTCAAGGCATGGCCGCGACCGGTTACCTGCTTTGGCTTGGCAGCCTGACGGCGCTCGCGATAACGCTGACACCTTTCGCAATTGCCGCTGGCTTGAAAATCAGTGTTGGCGAATAATCAGAAACCTGATCGACCGGACAGCTTTTCTCGAGGCCGGTGTCTGAATTGTTAATGTTCGAGAAAGAGCGCTTCGGGTAAAAGGAGCGCCTGAGTGCACAAGCCCACCGTGATGAAACGCATTTTGATGATGGCATTGATGAAAAGCACCGATGAAAGGGCAGCGCGATGAACACCAGCGCCAAGGCTAAACGCGGCCTGAGTTGGGCCTGGTTCCACAAGCTCGGATCGCCCAAGTGGTTCTACGGCATCAGCGGCCGTTTGCTGCCGTGGCTGAGTCTCGCCGCTGCCGTGTTGATCGGTATCGGCGTGGTCTGGGGCCTGGCGTTCGCGCCGCCGGATTACCAGCAGGGCAACAGTTTCCGCATCCTCTATATTCACGTGCCGTCGGCGATGCTGGCGCAATCCTGCTACGTGATGTTGGCGGTCTGTGGCGTGGTCGGGCTGGTGTGGAAGATGAAGATGGCCGATGTCGCGCTGCAATGCGCCGCGCCCATCGGTGCCTGGATGACCGCCGTGGCACTGCTGACCGGCGCCATCTGGGGCAAGCCCACCTGGGGCGCTTGGTGGGTCTGGGATGCGCGGCTGACCTCGATGCTGATCCTGCTGTTTCTGTATTTCGGCCTCATCGCGCTGGGCAACGCCATCACCAACCGCGAAAGCGCGGCGAAGGCCTGCGCGGTGCTGGCCATCGTCGGCGTGGTGAACATTCCGATCATCAAATATTCGGTGGAGTGGTGGAGCACGCTGCACCAGGGCGCGACCTTCAGCCTCACCGAAAAACCGGCGATGCCTGCTGAGATGTGGCTGCCGCTGCTGTTCACGGCGTTGGGTTTCTATTGCTTCTTTGGCGCTGTGTTGCTGCTGCGCATGCGCCTGGAAGTGCTCAAGCGCGAATCCCGCGCGACCTGGGTGAAAGACGAAGTGATGAAAGCCCTCGGTCAGAATCCACGCACGGGAGGCGGGCAATGAGTTTCGATTCCTTCAGCGATTTCCTGACCATGGGCAAGCATGGTCTGTATGTCTGGACCGCCTATGGCATTTGTCTGGCCGTACTGGTGATCAACGTCGTGTCACCGCTGTTGGCGCGGCGGCGTTACTTGCAACAAGAGGCGCGCCGTTTGCGCCGGGAGAGCCGTACGTGAATCCGCTGCGAAAAAAGCGTCTTTTGATCATCGTGGCGATTCTCGCTGGGGTCGGCATCGCGGTCACCCTGGCGCTTAGCGCTCTGCAACAGAACATCAATCTGTTTTACACCCCGACCCAGATCGCCAGCGGCGAAGCGCCCCATAACACCCGCATCCGCGCCGGGGGTATGGTGGAGAAGGGTTCGATGCAACGGTCTGCCGATTCGCTGGACGTGACGTTCGTGGTCACCGATTTCAACAAGTCGGTGACCATTACCTATCGCGGGATTCTGCCGGACCTGTTCCGCGAAGGGCAGGGCATCGTTGCGCTCGGCAAACTCAACGCCGACGGTGTGGTGCAGGCCGATGAAGTGCTGGCCAAGCACGACGAGAAATATATGCCGCCCGAAGTCACCAAAGCGTTGAAGGACAGCGGCCAATCTGCGCCGAACGCACCGGCGGGCGCGTCCTACACACCCGGTAAACAGGGGTAAACCATGATTCCCGAACTCGGCCATCTGGCCATGATCCTGGCCCTGTGCTTCGCTGTCGTGCAGGCCGTCGTGCCGCTGTTCGGTGCCTGGCGTGGCGACCGTGTGTGGATGGGCCTGGCGCAACCGGCGGCGTGGGGGCAATTTGCGTTTCTGCTGTTTGCCTTCGGTTGCCTCAGCTATTCGTTCATGGTCGACGACTTCTCGGTGACTTACATCGCCGAAAACTCCAACAGCGCCTTGCCGTGGTACTACAAATTCAGCGCCGTGTGGGGCGCACACGAAGGCTCGTTGCTGCTGTGGGCCTTGATTCTCGGAGGCTGGACCTTCGCCGTGTCGGTGTGTTCCCGGCAATTGCCGCAGGTCATGCTGGCGCGGGTGCTGGCGGTGATGGGCCTGATCAGCATCGGTTTTCTGCTGTTTCTGATCCTCACCTCCAACCCGTTCAGCCGCATCCTGCCGCAGATTCCTCAAGACGGCCGCGACCTCAACCCGCTGCTGCAAGACCCCGGCCTGATCATTCACCCGCCGATGCTCTACATGGGCTACGTCGGTTTCTCGGTGGCCTTCGCCTTCGCCATCGCCGCGTTGCTCGGCGGTCGTCTCGACGCGGCCTGGGCACGCTGGTCGCGGCCGTGGACCATCGTCGCCTGGGCCTTCCTCGGCATCGGCATCACCCTTGGCTCGTGGTGGGCGTACTACGAACTGGGCTGGGGCGGCTGGTGGTTCTGGGACCCGGTCGAGAACGCCTCGTTCATGCCGTGGCTGGTGGGCACCGCGCTGATTCACTCGCTGGCCGTGACTGAAAAGCGCGGCGTGTTCAAAAGCTGGACCGTGTTGCTGGCCATTGCGGCGTTTTCCCTGAGCCTGCTGGGCACCTTCCTCGTGCGCTCCGGCGTGCTGACGTCGGTCCACGCGTTTGCCTCCGACCCGGCCCGTGGCGTGTTCATTCTGGTGTTTCTGTTGATGGTGGTGGGCGGTTCGCTGACCCTGTTCGCCATCCGCGCGCCGGTGGTGAAAAGCCACGTCGGCTTCGGATTATGGTCGCGGGAGACGCTGCTGTTGGGCAATAACCTGGTGCTGGTGGTGGCGGCGTCGATGATCCTGCTCGGCACGCTGTACCCCTTGGTGCTGGACGCCATGAGCGGGGCGAAGATGTCGGTGGGGCCGCCGTACTTCAATGCGCTGTTCCTGCCGTTGATGGCGCTGTTGATGGCGGTGATGGCGGTCGGCGTGCTGGTGCGCTGGAAAGACACCCCGGTGAAATGGCTGATGAGCATGCTTGCGCCCGTGCTGGTGGGCAGTGCAGCGCTGGCGGTGATCGCCGGGTTCGCCATGGCTGATTTCCACTGGGCCGTGCTGGCGACCGTGCTCCTGGCAGCGTGGGTACTGCTGGCGGGCGTGCGCGACCTGCTCGACAAGACTCGCCATAAAGGGTTGATCAAAGGCGCGACGGCGTTGAGCCGCAGCTATTGGGGCATGCAACTGGCGCACATCGGCATCGCGGTGGTAGCGCTGGGCGTGGTGTTGTCGAGTCAGAACAGTGCCGAACGTGACCTGCGCATGGCCCCGGGCGATTCAGTCGAACTGGGCGGCTACACCTTTGTGTTCGAGGGCGCCAAACACGTTCAGGGTCCGAACTTCACGTCCGATGAAGGCACTGTCCGCGTGCTGTCGAAGGGAGAAGAGGTGACCGTGCTGTACCCGGAAAAACGCCTGTACACCGTGCAGCGTTCGATGATGACCGAGGCCGGGATCGACGGCGGTTTCAGCCGCGATCTGTATGTGGCGCTGGGCGAGCCGCTGGACAACGGCGCCTGGGCGGTGCGGGTCCATGTCAAACCCTTCGTGCGCTGGATCTGGTTCGGCGGGTTGATCACCGCATTGGGTGGTTTGCTGGCGGCGCTGGACAAGCGTTATCGGGTCAGAGTGCGAACAAAGGTGCGGGACGCGTTGGGGCTGTCAGGAGCTGCGGTATGAAGCGTTGGGTGTTGTTGATTCCGCTGGTGCTGTTTCTCGGCCTGGCAGGGGTTCTGTATCGCGGGTTGTACCTGGACCCCTCGGAACTGCCTTCGGCGCTGATCGACAAACCGTTCCCCGATTTCGCGCTGCCCGCCGTGCAGGACGGCGCGCCGCTGACCCGCGCCAACCTGCTGGGCAAACCGGCGCTGGTCAACGTCTGGGGCACCTGGTGCGTTGCCTGCCGGGTCGAACACCCGGTGCTGACCAAACTGGCGCAGCAGGGTGTGGTGATCTACGGCGTCAACTACAAGGACGTCAACGCCGACGCCTTGAAATGGCTCAGCGAATTTCACGATCCGTATCAACTGAACATCAATGACGAAGCCGGCAGTCTGGGCTTGAACCTGGGCGTGTACGGCGCACCGGAAACCTTTCTGATCGACAGCAAAGGCATCATTCGCTACAAGCACGTCGGCGTGATCGACGAAACCGTCTGGCGGGAGAAACTGGCTGGGCTGTATCAGGGGCTGGTGGATGAGGGTAAGCCATGAGCGGCCTTCTGGATCGCATGGAATCCATTGGAGGAGTGAGCGTGCTCGCGATGCTTTTTCAACGCCGATGCAAAGGTGTCGCCTGTACCGTCGTCTCGCGAGCAAGCTCACTCCTACAGGGGCTGCGTGCTTGCGCGATAGCGGTGGCAATGTTGCTGGGTGGCATGAACGTCGCCCACGCCGCCATCGACGCTTACACCTTCAAGGATGACGCCGAGCGCGCCCGTTACACCGAGCTGACCCGCGAGCTGCGCTGCCCGAAATGTCAGAACCAGGACATCGCCGATTCCAACGCACCCATCGCCGCCGACCTGCGCAAAGAGATTTACCGCATGCTCGGCGAAGGGCAGAGCAATCAGCAGATCATCGATTTCATGGTCGATCGCTATGGCGAGTTCGTGCGCTATAAACCTGAATTGAACGCCCACACCTGGCTGCTCTGGTTCGGTCCTGCCGGACTGCTGCTGGGCGGCGCGGTGCTGATCGGCGTGATCGTTACGCGTCGTCGCAGCCAACGCGGCGAAGAGGCCGATGAGCTTTCCGACGAGGAGCGTCAGCGCCTCGCCCACCTGCTGGATAAAAACCACGAATGATCGATTTCTGGCTCGCCGCTGGCCTCTTGTTGCTGGTGGCCTTGAGTTTTCTGCTAATCCCGTTGCTGCGCGGTCGTCGCGCCCAACGTGAAGAAGATCGCACGGCCCTCAACGTTGCGCTGTATGAGGAACGCGTGGCGGAATTGCAGGTTCAGCAAGCCGAGGGCGTACTGTCCGCTGCGCAAATGGACAGTGGCCGTGCCGAGGCCGCTCGTGAATTGCTGGCCGACACCGAAGGCGTGTCCGCCGAGCACGTCTCACGGCTGGGCACGCCATTGCCGTTACTCGCGGCGGTGCTGGTGCCGGTGGTGGCGCTGGGGCTCTATCTGCATTTCGGCGCCAGCGACAAGGTCGAGCTGACCCGGGAATTTGCCGTGCCGCCGACTTCACTGGCGCAGATGACCGATCGATTGGAACGTGCCGTGAAGGCACAGCCGGATTCGGCGGAGAGCCTGTATTTCCTGGCCCGCACCTACATGTCGCAAGACCGGCCTGCCGATGCGGCGAAGATGTTCGAACGGGCTGTCGCGCTGGCCGGGCGTCAGCCGGAACTGCTGGGGCAGTGGGCACAAGCCCTGTATTTCGCAGGCAACAAAGCCTGGACGCCGCAGATCCAGGGGCTGGCCGATGAAGCCCTGAAGACTGACCCCAAGGAAGTCACCAGCCTCGGTTTGCAGGGCATCCATGCGTTCGAGAGTCAGCATTTCCAAGCGGCGGTGGATTACTGGAGACGCCTGCTCGCGGTCTTGCCACCCAATGACCCCTCACGCGCCGCGCTGGAAGGCGGCATCGCACGCGCCAGCGAGAAGGTTGTGCAAAGCGGCGGTCAGGTGCAGGACACGACGTTGGTGGCGGCCCCTGCTGCGCACCTGAAAGTCCGCGTGACCCTGTCCGATGACCTCAAAGCCAAGGTTGAGCCGGGTGACACGGTGTTCGTTTTTGCCCGCGCCGTTTCCGGCCCGCCTGCACCGTTGGCGGTGAAGCGCATGACCGTCGCCGATCTGCCGGTGGAGGTGGAATTGACCGACGCCGACGCCATGATGCCGCAACTGAAACTGTCGAACTTTCCGGAAGTCCAACTCGTTGCTCGGGTATCCCGCGCAGGCCAGCCCACTTCCGGCGAGTGGATCGGTCGCAGCCAACCGTTGCCCAGCAACGTCACGGCGCGACAGGCCCTGACCATCGACAGCCCCGATCAGTAGCGCTCCGACACGCCTGATCGCGCGGCCCTGACACAGTTGAGAATCCTATGTATCGCGTCGCACGATTTGCCTTGTTGAGTGTGGTGGTGGCGTTGAGCGCCGCCTGTGCGGTCCAGCGCCCTGGCCCGCAGAGTTCGGAACCGATCCCGACGATTCCCGGTGGCGCGTCCCAACCGCAGCCCACCCCGCAGCCGGGGACCCCTCGGACCACGCCCCAGACCCCGCCGTCGACGCCGATCCCGTCGGGTCCGAAAACCTCTGCCAACTTCGCTCCGCCACCCGGTGGTAACAGCCATTGGGACGCCAAACTGGGCGTGCACGTGCTGAACAACGTCCCCAACACTTTCTACCGCCAACGCACCTACTACCGCTGGAACAACGGCTGGAGCTGGTCCACCTCGCCGAGCGGCCCTTGGCAGGACACCGACGCCAGCGGCGTGCCACCGGGGTTGAGCCGGCAGTTCGGAAATTGAATCCACGTAACCCTTACATGAGCGGGGCTTATCCGGTGAGCGCGCTGGGGCGCGTTTGACCGAAGTCGGCGTAAACTCTGCGGCGCTGTCTACTTATCGCGACGCGCTTATCTGGTGACGACTGCTGCGCAGACGATCGCGGGACAAGCCAAGGTCCTACAGGGGCATGTATCTGGCACCGATAAAAAAACGGCGACCTGTGAGGTCGCCGTTTTGCGTTAACCGGTCCGGTTATTTGCCCGGGTAAATCTGGTCGAACACGCCACCATCGATGAAATGGGTCTTCTGGATGTCCGGCCAGGCGCCGAAGGTTTTTTCGATGTTGAGGAAGTCGACTTTCGGGAAGCGGTCGGTGTACTTCGCCAGCACGTTCGGGTCACGCGGACGCAGGTAGTTGGCGGCGGCGATTTCCTGGCCTTCCGGCGACCACAGGTATTTGAGGTAATCCTCGGCCAGGGCGCGGGTGCCTTTCTTGTCGACGACCTTGTCGACCACGCTCACGGGCGGTTCGGCTTCGGCGGAAACGCTTGGGTAGACCACTTCGAACTGGTCCCGGCCAAACTCGCGGGCAATCATCTCGGCTTCGTTTTCGAAGGTCACCAGCACGTCGCCGATATGGTTGGTCATGAACGTGGTGGTCGCGCCACGGCCGCCGGTGTCGAGGACCGGCACATGGCTGAACACCTGGCCGACGAATTTTTTCGCGGCGGCTTCATCGCCGCCGTTCTTCAGCGTATAGCCCCACGCCGACAGGTAGGTGTAGCGACCGTTGCCGGAGGTTTTCGGGTTTGGCACCACCACTTCCACGCCGTCTTTCACCAGATCATTCCAGTCTTTCAGCGCTTTCGGGTTGCCCTTGCGCACGATGAACACCGTGGCCGAGGTGAACGGCGCGCTGTTGTTCGGCAGGCGCGTGACCCAGTCTTTCGGCACCAGCCCGCCGTTGTCCGCCAGGGAGTTGATGTCGGTGGCCATGTTCATGGTGATCACGTCAGCGGGCAGGCCGTCGATGACCGAGCGTGCCTGTTTGCTCGACCCGCCGAAAGACATTTTCAGGGTCACGTCTTCCTTGTGTTCGGCCTGCCAATGTTTCTGGAAAGCGGCGTTGTAATCCTTGTAGAAGTCGCGCATCACGTCGTACGAAACGTTGAGCAATTCCGGCGCGGCCTGGGCAGCGCTGCCGAAGGCCATTCCAGCGGCCAGAAGAGAAGCGGCGAAAAGTTTGTTCACTGCGAATTCCTTTGTCGTGTGTAGAAGCTGTTCTTATGGATAAAGCGATGGCGAATGGCCGCGACTATAGCGAAAAAGCCACTGGGCCTTATAGACCGAATACGTCTGTGCTTATGTTTCCCCCGAGGGCGGCGAGGCGGCGATCGAATCGACTTTGGGGAACAACGCATTGCCGCAGCGGGCGCAAAACGCGGCGTTGGGTTCGTGGCTCGGTTTGGCGCACACCGGGCAGTCGTGCTCCAGCTGGTCGCCGCGCATGGCGGTGGCGAGCTCCGCGGTGAAAATCCCGGTGGGCACGGCGATGATCGAGTAACCGGTGATCATCACCAGCGACGACAAAATCTGGCCAATGGGCGTTTTCGGCACGATGTCGCCAAAGCCCACGGTGGTCAGCGTGACGATGGCCCAGTAGATGCCTTTGGGAATGCTGGTAAAGCCGTGATCCGGGCCTTCCACGACGTACATCAACGTGCCGAAGACCGTCACCAGCGTCGACACGGTCACCAGAAACACGATGATTTTCTGCTTGCTGCCGCGCAACGCCGCCAGCAGGTAATTGGCTTGCTTCAGATAAGGGCTGAGCTTGAGCACGCGGAAGATCCGCAACATCCGCACTACGCGCACGATCAGCAGGTACTGCGCATCACTGTTGTAGAGCGCGAGGATGCCGGGGACGATCGCCAGCAGGTCGATCAGGCCGTAGAAGCTGAAGGCGTATTTCAGGGGCTGCGGCGAGCAATACAGGCGCAGGATGTACTCGACGAGGAAGACAAAGGTAAAGCCCCACTCGATGTAGGCCAGCAGGTCGGCGTAGTCGCGATGAATGGCTTGGATGCTGTCGAGCATCACAATGGCCAGGCTGGCGAGGATGATCAGCAGCAGGGCCTTGTCGAAGCGCCGACCGGCCTTGGTGTCTGTCTGAAAAACGATAATGCGCAACTGTTCGCGCCAACCGGTGTTGCTGTCCATGAGGGGGTTCCGAGTGCAAGGTCGGCAGAGCCTGTGACAAACCGCTCAAGAGCGCAACCGCTGATCGCCGATTGTCTGCCGCAGCAGACGACTGCTGGCCTGCACCAGCCAGCAGGCGAGGATGAATGGCGCGGTCAGGGTTGCAAGGCCCAGTCCGGAAAACCCCGGTTGCAGCAGGATCGCAAGCAGAATCGCCACGCCCGGCAGCCACGGCTTATGCCGCACGTGACTGAATGCCAGCGCCGCCAGTGCCGGGTTGTAGCCGGACAGGCCGAGCAGGGCCAGGCTGGCTTCCTGCTGCCACAATGCGAAAGCAATGCCGCACGCGCATCCCAGCGCCGCCCATAACGCGGCGCTGCGATTGGCGATCAACAGGCCAATGCCGATCAGCACACCTGCCAACGGATGGTCCAGCAGAAACACTTGCCCCAAGCCCAACGGTAGCGCCTGGATCATGTCCGAATGGGCCGTGCCCACATTCGGCACAGGCTCGGCGAATATCAGCAGCACCCAGCTGAACAGCACGAACGGCGCGGTGTACACCTTCAGGCATGTGGCGCGGGACGCCCGTCGCATCCAGCCGTGGACCAGCATGGCACTGAGGCCGCCGCAGGCGATGATCAGCAGCGGCGACAGGGGCGAATCATCGAAGCGATAACTGATCAGCAGCCCCAGCAAAACGCCGTTGTAGCTGTACACCCCGGCCTGCCGTTCGGCCTTGGGGTAGCCGCGACGTTGCGCGGTGAGCAGCCCAGAGACCGCGCCCAACAAGGCGCCACCGAGGGAGGAGGGTGCGCTGATGAGGATCGCTAACAGACAAAAGAGGCCACACACCGGGCTGCGTTGAAGCAGGACCTGACTGAAACCGTTGAGCAGCGCTTCCGCCCAGTCCGGGCAATGGGAGGATGGGGCAGGGGTAAGGACGTTCATGTATGTATTCAATAATTGTATTTATTGTATACATATTGCTCTCGATCGTCGCGGCCATCAAGCCGTACGCTGTCTGGTGTAGGAGCCGGGTTGCTGGCGAAAGTGGTGTGTCATTCAGTCGGGAGGCGACTGACCTGACGCATTCGTCCCAGACTGTGTAAAAACTACTGCAGGCTGTGCGCCTTCGGCGTTACGCACATGATGCTGCGTTAAAGACAGGCAAAAAATGCTCATTTAGAACACTTAGAGTCGGTCGCGACCCCGGCCGTTTTTCGTCTGTTTTTGCCTTGCCCCATCATCGCTCGTGACGTTTTTACACACTCTGGTCCGATCGCGGCCAGCACCAAGGCGGCTCCTACGGATCCGACATCGGTCGCAGATTTTTACGACCTCTGCATGACCCTCGTGGGAGCCGGCTCGCTGGCGAATGCGGTGTGTCAGGTCAAACCCTGAACTGCCGCAACAACCCGTTCAACTGCTCGCTCAACCCTTTCAATTGCGCACTCGCTGCGCTGGATTGCTCCGCCGCTACGGCTGTGCTTTGCGACAGCTGTGCCGCCTGCGTGACGTTCTGGTTGATGTCTTCCACCACATGGGATTGCTGCAAGGTGGCGCTGGCGATGGAAGCGTTGAGGCCGTTCAGGTTACGCAGGGCCTGGCTGATAGACGTCAGGCTCTGGCCCGCGAGGTGGGCCTGTTCGATGGTCAGCTGCGACGAGCGGCTGCTGTCAGCGATGACTTTCACGGCCGCGTCGGAGTGACTTTGCAGGCGTTCGATCATCGCCTGAATTTCCGCCGTGGACTTTTGCGTGCGTTGGGCCAACAAACGCACTTCGTCTGCCACCACGGCAAAGCCGCGCCCCTGATCCCCGGCGCGGGCTGCTTCGATCGCCGCGTTCAACGCCAGCAGGTTGGTCTGCTCGGCGATGGAGCTGATCACCTCCAACACCCCGCCGATCTGCGTGCTTTCGCTGGACAAGGTGCGGATCACCTCGACCGCTTGATCGATGGTGCCGGACAAGTGACCGATCTGTTTCAGGCTGCTGTCGATGTTGGCCTGACCTTGCTGGGCCTGGGATTCGGCGTTGCGCATTTCGCTGGCAGCGTGCTCAGCGTTCTTTGCCACGTCCTGCACGCCATAGGTCACCTCGTTGACCGCCGTCGCCACCTGTTCCATCTGCAACGACTGCTGCTGGCTGCGCTCCTGTGCCTGCACGGCGTTGTTGCCCAGATCGCTGGACGCCTGCCCCAGACCGACGGCCGACGCCTGCAACTCACCGACGACCCGACGCAGCTTGGCGGTGAACGCGTTGAAATGCGTGGCCAACTGCGTGATTTCATCGCGCCCGTGGGTTTCCAGGGTGCGGGTCAGGTCGCTTTCGCCGCTGGCGATGTTGGCCATGGCCTCAACCGTGGTCTTCAGCGGCCCGGCGATGCTGCGGCCAATAATGATCAGCACAATGGCCATCACCAGGATGATGCCCACGCTGATGGACACGGCCTTGATCACCTGTTGCCGGAACTCGGCCTGCACGTCGTCGACGTACACGCCGGAGCCAATCACCCAGCCCCAGGGCGTGAACAGCGAGACGTAGGAGGTTTTTTGCACGGCATCGCTGGCGCCCGGTTTCGGCCAGCGATAATTGACCGTTCCGGCGCCTTTGGCTTTGGCCACGGCGACGATTTCGTTGAAGACCTGGAAGCCGTCCGGGTCTTTGATGCCCGACAAATCCTGCCCCACCAGCTTGGGGTTGGCCGGGTGCATGATCATCACCGGGCGCAGGTCGTTGATCCAGAAATAGTCGGTCTGGTTGTAGCGCAGGCCGCGAATGGCATCCATCGCCTGCTGCTGCGCCTGTTCGCGGGTCAGCTTGCCGGTGGTTTCCAGTCCCTGGTAATAGTCGAGCAGGCCAGCGGCGGTCTGTACCACGTGCATGGTTTTCTGCGCCTTGGCCTCGTACAAGTCATCGTGAATTTGCTTGAGCATGGCCACGGCCAGCGTGAACAGCATCAACACAGCGACGATGAGGATCAGCCACAGTCGGCGGCTGATCGAGAAGTTGCGCATATTCATGACCGTCACTCCGTTCATTGTTCTTGTTTTGACGCGGACGGTTGCGTTACCCGCCCACGAGACGATGAGCGCGCGCACCGAAGGCTCGGCCAATCACTCCCGTCATAAAGCATCTCGGCGCTGCGAGGCCAAACCTGAGATGAATATGCATTTTTTTAGGGTCTTGGACTGCGTCTCCGGTCGTGGTTAGCGATGTGCCCAAAAACTGACGCCAGAATACCCGCATGTATAGCGAAAGGCTTACACGAAATGGAGTGTTTCGCTCTAGGTTGGATCCCGTCCAGGCGGTACATTGGATCCATCAACTGCAGCAATGGAAGGCTGCAGGATCAGGGACGATCGACCGTTGCCAAGGTACTGGCGGCCAACAGGACGTTGGACGGTATTGCACAAACCCGCTTCGGCGGGTTTTTTTATGTCTCTTTAAAAGTCCCGCCAGCATGCGTATGCATCCTCACTGGCGCCGCCGACGGCTACGCAACCTCCGCCCGCCGTTGCACCTAAAACACCCGTTTGCATCAAATCTTATCGCCGGATGGAATTTCCAGCGCTGGCGCCGTTCACAGTACCGACAACACCCGAGTCCAGGACAGGGCCGGCCGGGCATGCAATGGGAAAAATTATTGTGGATGCAGCGCAAATGGCAGCAAACGGGCAACAAAAAGGACTGATCCTGGTGGTTGAGGATGAGTCGATCATTCGCGATTTCGTCTGCGAGATCCTGGGCGACGAGGGATTTACGACCCACGCGCTGGAGAGCGCCGATGACGCCGTGAAATTTCTGGACGACCACGCGGGCAGGGTGTCGTTGCTGCTGACCGACATTCTCATGCCCGGCACGTTGAATGGCGCAGACCTTGCGAACCTGTCCGGCAACAAATGGCCCGAGATTCCGATCCTGATCATGTCCGGCCATGAGACGCCGGAAAGCTCCGGTGTGCAGCATGCCGTGACGTTCATCCGCAAGCCGTGGAGTTTTGGTCAGTTGCTCGATGGTGTCGATAAGGCGTTGCAGAGCCGCAACCCGGCGTAACGCGGGCTAGCGGTCTGGCTCACAGCCTTTGAGTACCAGACGGATGATGGTTTGGGCGGCAGCCTCGTAGTCGGCGTCGTCCAGCTTGCTTTTGCCAGTGACCGTGGAAATCTGCCAGTCAAAATCAGCGTAGGTCTGGGTCGCGGCCCAGATGCTGAACATCAGATGATGAGGATCAACGGGCGCAATCAACCCGTCGTCGATCCAGCCTTGAATACACTCGATGTTGTGCCGGGCCTGACCGTTGAGCTGTTCGACTTGCTCGGGCGTCAGGTGCGGCGCGCCGTGCATGATCTCGCTGGCGAACACCTTGGAGGCGAACGGCAGATCCCGTGAGATGCGGATCTTGGAGCGGATGTAGCCGCTCAGGACTTCAGACGGCACCCCTTCGCGATTGAACGGGGTCGAGGCCTGCATGATCGGCTCGATGATGCTTTCCAGTACCTCGCGGTACAGATTGTCCTTGGATTTGAAGTAGTAGTAGACGTTGGGCTTGGGCACACCGGCCTTGGCGGCGATGTCGCTGGTCTTGCTGGCGGCGAATCCTTTGTCGGCGAATTCTTCACTGGCTGCGCGCAGGATCAGTTCTTTGTTGCGCTCTCGGATGCTGCTCATAAAGCGGAATGTCCTTGCCTGTTCGGCGGTGGCGAATGTTAGCACCGGCCTCGCGACGGGCTCAAGATTGCTGCAATCCCACCTTTTTCGCGCTGCTTACCCCTGTGGCATGGGCAATGCCGGTGGTATGGTGTGCGGGTGATGCGGGGAGCGAAAAAAGGGGCGCCTTCAAAGGGCCTGAACGGGTATTCGGTAACGAGGTGTCGGCTAATGAACAGCCCTTTGTTTTCCAGCGTGGTCGCCTATGCCCAGCACTGCGAGCGGCAGCTGGTGGAAATCCTGCACCGCCGACCCACCCTCGATCGGCAGCAGGTCATGACCTGGGTGGACGAGCAGAGTCATGCAATGAAAGACCGTGATCCCCTGGATCTATTGCGTGCGCTCAATGCCAAGGTGCGAGCGGGCAAGCCGTTGCCGTGGGAGTCGAATTGATTCGCCGACCTGGCGATCGGCTGCCGCCGTTAAACCGTGCGCTGATACCCGTTCCGGTGGCGGGTGCGCGATTGCTGCAAACCAGGGCTGCGTGATGACCGCACGTCTTTCCTGAGCACCCGTTGCCGCGTATGCGTCTAGGCTTGAAGGACAGGCAAGACACGGACGTCGGCACATGCATCTCCATTCCCACACCCCTTCATTGATCGCTCTCGACGCACGTGCATTGCCGGTGCGTCAGATCGCCCTCTTTCACGCGGACGTGCAGGCCGCCATCGAACCACGAATCACACGGCAACGGTTCGATCAGGCGAGACGGATGGCCTCGATAACCGACCCTCGACATGCCGAGTCCCACACGTCGACCGTTTACAGCCTGACCGGCCTGCGCCTTCTGATGCAAAGCGCTGATGCGGGTTGGCGTATCGATTTGCCTGGCGAAGCAGGTCAGCCCCTCATCAGCTGGGATGAGCGCGGCAGCCGGTTCTCGCGGCGCTATGACGGGTCGCTGCGCCCCACGCAGCTCGCTGAGCAACTGCCCGGGCAAGCGCAAACAGTGAGCGAACGTTTCACCTATGGCGACGCCACTCAGGAAGCTGCTGATCACAATCAGTGTGGTCGACTGGTGCGACGGGACGACGGCAGTGGATCGCTGGACATTGCCGATTATGGTGTGTCCGACACGGTGCTGCGTCAGCAGCGGCGTTTCCTGGCGGCGCTCGACATCCCCGATTGGCCTGAAGAGCCTGTGCAGCGGGATCGATTGCTCGGAGGCGAGGCATACCTGACCACGACGGCATTCAATGCGCTGGCGGAGACAATCGGGCAACGAGACGCGCAGGGCAATCGACAGGCGAGGGGACACACCAGCGCCGGTCAACTCGAACGGGTGACCCTTCAGTCTGGAGAGCGCAAGCAGGTCCAGACGCTGGTCAGCGATATCCGCTACAACGCATCGGCGGCGGTCGAAAGCGAAACCTGCGGCAATGGCGTTGTCAGCCGGTTTTTCTACGACCCACAAGATGGGCGGCTGACCCGCATGCTGGCGTTGTCGCCTGACGGGCACGGGCTGCAAGATCTGAACTACACCTACGATCCGGTAGGCAACGTGGTCAGTCTCGAAGACGTGACCCTGCCCGTTTCGTTCTTCAGCAATCAACGGGTCGAGCCGGTCAACCGTTATGTCTACGACAGCCTTTACCAACTGATCGAGGCCACAGGGCGTGAAGTCGCGTCGGCCTTCCATCTGCCCGGAATGCCTGACCTTCAACCCCTGCCGCTCGATCCCGGCAAACTCAGCCATTACACCCAGCGCTTTGAATATGACGCCGGGGGCAACCTGCTTGCTCGGCACCATTCCGGGGCCGACACCCGGCGCATGGCGGTGTCGTCGACAAGCAACCGGAGTTTGCCGCAAAGGGCGGATGGCTCATTGCCCGATGACGATCAGATCGCCGAAGCGTTCGACGGCAACGGCAACCTCAAAGCGCTGCAACCGGGTCAGGCAATGACATGGGATGCGCGTAACCAGTTGAGCGAAGTCACTTCGGTGAAGCGCGATCAGGAGCCAGATGACTGCGAGCTTTATCGCTATGACGGCGAGGGGCAGCGGGTGCGCAAGGTGCGGGTGAATCAGGCGCGCAGTCGCACACTGACTGCCGAGGTGCGTTACCTGCCGGGGCTGGACATTCATCGCAACGAGGTCACCGGTGAAGTGCGGCATGTGCTGACCGTCCAGGCAGGGCGCAGCAGCGTGAGGCTATTGCACTGGGAATCCGGCAAACCCGACGGCATCGAGAATGATCAGCTGCGCTACAGCCTCAGTGATCACCTGGGCTCAAGCACACTTGAGCTTGATCAAAACGCGAAGTTGATCAGCCACGAGGGTTATTACCCGTTTGGCGGCACGGCGTGGTGGGCAGGGCGAAGTACGGTTGAGGCCAAGTACAAGACCGTGCGGTATTCCGGCAAAGAGCGTGACGCGACGGGACTTTATTACTATGGGTACAGGTATTACGCGCCCTGGTTGCAGCGGTGGGTGAATCCGGATCCGGCGGGGGATGTGCAGGGGGTGAATCGGTATCGGTTTGTTGGTAATTCGCCTGTCTCGAAGAAGGAGGTCGACGGTCAAGTATATGAAGGCATCAATGATGCTATCGAAAGAAGAATGGTTGCTATGGGCGATCAGATTCTCTGGAGAGGGTTGTCACAGTTCGAGCCCTCATCAGCCGCCAGAGTAAGGCGTGCTTTGTGCGAGGTTAACCAGATGTACACGGATGCGGTCCGTATGGTTGAGGCTCATCCAGCAGAAGCCGCGCCCATCTTACAAAGCTATTTCGGGTCAGCGCACCCTACCGTCATGGAGGGTGTGAAGTCTGCTTGGGTCAAAACGCGTGAGCTTGCTGCGGAATACAGCCAAGGTTGGGGGCAGGATAAATTCGTAGGCGTGATAGGCGGGGATGCTGGTCAAATCGCAAAGTCATATAGAGACGATTTTCACGGTCGAATCATCATCAACAGAGACGATATAAACAATCCTGAATTCAACATGACGTTGGCGCATGAGCTTTCGCATCTTAAACGGGTCAATCGAATAAAAACGGTTGGGCCCTCAACCATGGACTATTTCTATTTGTGGGAAAGCGGGCTGAAAACGATGACAGGCCGGACTGAAAGCCGTCATGAGGTGGCAATGGAGAGTGTCTCGGAAGTGCTCATGAACGGTCGCGCCAGCATCGGCTTTCTTTATAAACAGCAGGCCATTTTCTATCAGAATTTTATGCCTATGGTTCGCTCTCGAGACCCTTCGACTCGAGGGGGCAACATGGGCATTGTGATAAGTGCATTCAATGCTCGGCCTGACATCAGGGCGCAGATGGCTGCCGATAACGCTGACAGTTTGGCTTGGTCGGCTTACAGCCTGCAGCGGCGGTATCAGCAATTGCGGCGACCTTCAGTCCACAGCGCAGTGACGATTCACTAATCCTGTGGTTTGTAATGAGGCGCTGCTCGTCAGGGACAGCGCCTTTTCGACTTAGAAAAACACCTTCACCAACAAACTCGCCGTATTCTGATCGGTATCAAAATACCGGGTGTCATTAATCCCGTACTTGTTGGTCCAGTAGTCATATTCGATCCCCACGTACAACTGCCTTTCCGGCAAGTTCATCGCTTTGCCCAAGTCATACTTGATCTGCGGGTTGAAGTGCAGGTTGGAGTGGTAATCGCCTTTGGTGTTGGACTGTTTGTTGTCCACAACCCAGTCCATGAAACCATCGATCAAAATGTCCGACTTGCCCACGGGAATGGTGTACGACCAGACCGGCGTGATCTGCCAGGCGCCATAGCCCGCACGGTGGCCGTCGTTGTAGCGCTTGTAGAAGTTGAGTTGGAAGTAGTCGAAACCGGGGATGTTCAGGTCGAAGCCGGGACCGATCAGGTAAGACTCGACGTCGCCTTCACCAAACTCATAGGTCCCGGCCAACAGCACGTCCTTGATCGGGCCCAGCTCGAATTTCTGATCAAAGATTTTGCCCAGCGACAGGCGAGGGGAGAACTCGCCGTACAGCGTGTTATTGCCCACGCCCGGATCTTTCTTGCCGTTATAGAAGATGTTGTCGACGAACAGGAAGTTGTCGCCGTATTTCCAGCCGTCTGCGTGTTCGAAGGTGAATGTCTGCTGGGTATCCGGGTTGACCTCGAAATTCTGGCCGTACAGATACGTCAGGCTGTTGCTCTGCCATTGCAACAAATCGCCAGACATTGCAGGGGTGGCGGCCAGCAGACTACTGGCGGCCAACAGGCTGGAAAGCGAACGGTTCATGCGGTAACTCCCTTGGGTTCAAGTCGTCGTTGCGGTGATAGGGCGCTCTGTCGTGGCGCCTTTTTTGCTGCTTTAGTTGTCTGATTGATCAACTTTTTACAGGTAGCAATACCTGCGCCAACCCTCTGAAAAAACGCAAAAAAGTCTCGTCGGCTGTGGATGGAAACAGTCGATTCGGTGATTTTTCGGGCGAGGCGCGGCTGAGCGGCAACTTGGCCGTTCAGTCAGATTATTGAGTGGAGTCGTCAGGCCCTGTTTTTCGAGGCGCAGCCGAGCGGCGGCGGAGAATACTGACGCGTGTCCCGCCGCTCAAGTGCGCTGCAAGTGAGCGGTGTGTCTAAAACAGGGCACCGGCACTCAGTGCGCGTGCAACGGCCCGGCCATCGCGGCGCGTTCGGCACCGCCGAGCACGTTGAACAGCAGGTTCAGCAGCACAGCACTCAGGGTCGCCATGGCAATGCCGCTGTGGGTGATCGGCCCCATCCAGTTCGGCAATTGGCTGAAGAACTCCGGCCGCACGACCGGGATCAGGCCCATGCCGATGCTCACCGCCACCAGCAGTTGATTGCGGCGGTCCGAGATGTCGGCCTCCTGGAGGATCTTGATGCCCGTCGCTGCGACCATGCCGAACATCGCAATCGCCGCGCCGCCCAATACTGCAGGAGGAATCGACGCCACCAGATACGCAGCTTTCGGCAGCAGGCTCAAGAGCACCAGAAAGCCTCCGGCGACCATCGTCACCGAACGGCAACGCACCCCGGTCATCTGCACCAGGCCGATGTTCTGGGCGAACGAGGAATGGGTGAAGGTGTTGAGGAAACCGGCGAGGAACGAGGCCGCTGCGTCACACAGCAAGCCGCGACGGAGCATGCCGGGGGTGACTTCGCGATCGGTGATCTTGCCCAGCGCCAGGAACATCCCGGTGGACTCGACGAAGATGATCACCACCACCAGGCACATCGACAGGATGGGCGCGAGGCTGAATGTCGGCATGCCGAAGTGCAGGGGCGTGACCACCTTGACCCACTGCGCCTGGGCCAGACCGCTGAGGTCGACCATGCCGATGAAGCCCGAGAGGATGTAGCCCAGGCCCATGCCGATCAGCACCGAAATGTTGACCCAGAAACCACGCATGAAGCGGTTGATCAGCAGAATCGTCAGCAGCACCAAGGCGGCGACGCCGAGGTACAGCGGGTCGCCGAAGCTCACGGCTTTGCTGCCACCCCCCGCCCAGTTCACGGCGACGGGGAACAGCGACAGGCCGATGGAGGTGATCACCGTGCCGGTCACCAAAGGCGGGAAGAAGCGCACGATTTTCGACATGAACGGTGCGATCAGCATGCCGAAGAAACCCGCGGCGATGGTTGCCCCGAAGATCCCCGGCAGCCCTACGCCGGGCATACCCGCCATCGCCACCATGCTGCCGACCGCCGCGAAGCTGGCGCCCATCATGATCGGCATGCGAATGCCCAGCGGACCGATGCCGAAGGACTGCACAACCGTAGCGATCCCTGCGACGAGCAGGTCGGCGTTGATCAAAAAGGCGATCTCTTCACGGGATAGGCCAGCCGCCTGACCAATGATCAGCGGCACCGCGACGGCACCTCCGTACATCAATAAGACGTGTTGCAGGCCCACCAGAATCAGCTGCATCAGTGGCAGGGGCTGTCGTGGTGGCGCAGCAGGGATGCGCGCGTGAGTTGACTCGGACATGCAACACCTCGGATTTTGTTCTTGTTTTTTGAGTACGCCCGGTGTGGCTGGGCGGCGGAACTTAGTTTGTTGAGCACATTCCTGTAGGAGCGTGGCTTGTCCCGCGATCGGCTGCGCAGCAGTCGCAAATTCGGCAAATGCGGTGTGCCAGACAGAGCCGGGATGCTGACGTTACGACGACTGCGTCGTCGGTCGCGGGACAAGCCACGCTCCTACAGTATTAGCGTTGGCCCGTTGGAATAGCGTGGCTGCGTCAATTCGTCTGCGCCCCCTTATCAATCCACTGCCCCAGCAAATCACGCTCTTGCTGGGTCATCTGGGTGATGTTGCCCAGCGGCATGATCTGTGCGGTCACGGCCTGGGCCTGGATGCGCGGGGCCAGTTGCCGGATCTGCTCCGGGGTGTCGAACATGATCCCGGCCGGGGCGCTGCTGAACAGCGGGCTGGTCGGTCTGGCCGAATGGCAGACCGCGCAACGCTCCTGAATGACGCTATGGACTTTGTCGAAATCCACGCCGCCCGTGTTGCTCGCTTGAGCGGGTGCAGCCGGGGCAGGCGCTGGCGCGACTTCAGGTTTCGGCTCGTCCGCACGGTGCCCGCCCACCGCCGTACCCGGCAGCGGCTGGTATTGGATCTTGGCCACTTCCGGACCGCGCGGCAGTTGCGCAGGCCCTGTGACGTAGGCGAGGCAAATCATGCCCAGCGCACCCACGGGCAAGGCCCAGGCGAACCGGTTGCTGTCGTGGCGGGTATTGAAGTAATGACGCACCAGCACCGCACACACCGCGATCGCTGCCAGGATCAACCAGTTGTACTGACTGCCGTAAGTGCTCGGAAAATGGTTGCTGATCATGATGAACAGCACCGGCAGGGTGAAGTAGTTGTTGTGGCGCGAACGCAGCAGGCCTTTGGCGGGCAGAGTCGGGTCCGGCGTGCGGTTCTCGGCGATGGCCGCCACCAGCGCGCGCTGGGCGGGCATGATGATGCGGAACACGTTGCCGACCATGATGGTGCCCATGATCGCGCCGGTGTGCAGGTAGGCGCCGCGGCCGCTGAACACTTGGGTGAACCCGTAGCAGGCGCCGATGATCAGCACGAACAGCACCAGACCCAACAGGCCAGGGCGCTTGCCCAGGGCCGAGTCGCAGAGCAGGTCGTAGATGAACCAGCTGGCGATCAGCGCGCCGACGCCGATGGCGATGCCTTCTCCGCCGCTCAACGTGCTGCCGGGAGCCAGCAGGTAAAGGGTCGGGTTGGAATAGAACACGATGCACAGCAGCACGATGCCCGACATCCAGGTCCAGTAGGCTTCCCATTTGAACCAGTGCAGGTTGTCCGGCATGGTCGGTGGGGCCAGCTTGTATTTTTCCAGGTGGTAGATCCCGCCGCCGTGGATCGCCCACAGGTCACCGGACAGACCGTCGCGGGGGTTGGCGCGGTTGAGGTTGTTTTCCAGCCAGACGAAGTAAAAGGATGCGCCGATCCAGGCGATCCCGACGATCATGTGAATCCAGCGCACGCCCAGATTCAGCCATTCCATCAGATGTGCAGCCACAGTCTTTACCGTTTGCCTGTCGTCACTTACGGACGCTCAGGCCCTTTCTTATAAGTGGGGATCGAGAATCATCTTCTGATTCTCTTCGAAGAAATGCTCATCGCAGTTGCTGCCAGGGCCACTGCGATCAACCACCAGGAAGTCATCCCGCTTTTCGATCGTCAGCACCGGGTGGTGCCAGACGCCGCGATGGTAATTGACACCCTGCCTGCCGTTGGTGAGGAAGGCGCGGGTCAGCTCCGGTTCAGGTGCATCGCCAAGTGGCGCGACCACGACCAGAAAAGGGTTGCCGAGCAGCGGTATGAAGGCCTGACTGCCCAGCGGATGCCGCTCCAGCATGCTCACGGTCAACGGCATCTGCAGCGCCTCGGCGTGGAAAATGCTGATGATCGCGTGATCGTCCGGCGTTGCCGTTTCAACGGTCGCCAGCCGATGGAAGCGCATGGTCGAGCCGTTATTGATCATGAAATGATCGCTGCCATCGGTTTCGATGACATCACCGAAAGGGGCGAAGGCTTCTTTGGTCAACGGCTCGATAATCAGTGTGCGCATGCGGGGTCTTCTGTTCTATTGATTGACGTGTGATTTGTAGGAGTGAGCTTGCTCGCGATTGCAGAGTGTCTGCGCAACACGTGTTAGCTGATGCCACGCTATCGCGAGCAAGCTCACTCCTACAGGTCTGTGCGTTGTCCCCCAAATAGAAGGGAGGAAACAGCGCGGTGTTATCTCGCCACCTTACCCAACACCCGCAGCCGGCTCACGCCGCCATCCGGGAACACGTTCAAGCGGATGTGGGTGATCGGGCCCAGCGCCTTGATCTGTTCGACGAAGGTGTGTTCGGCGTGCATTTCCAGCTTCTGGCTCGGCAGCAGTTCGCGCCAGAACAGGCTCTGGGTTTCGATCTGGCTGTCGGTGCCGCCTTTGACGAACGCGCCCTGGATCGAGCAACTGTCCGGGTAATTGCCCTTGAAGTGCAGGGTGTCGACGACGATTTGCTCAACCTCGCCCGCATGCCCCAGCGCAACGATGACCCAATCGTTGCCCGGCGTGCGACGACGCGCGGTTTCCCAGCCGTCGCCCATGTTCACGCCACGGCCCGGGTTGAGGATGTTGCTCATGCGGCCGAAGTGCTCGTCGGAGCAGGCCAGGGCGCGACCGCCGTTCAGGGCGGCGGCCAGGTCCACTTGCTCGTTGTCGCCCACCGCCGACCAGTCGCGGTGCGGCACGCCGTACACGCGCAGACGGGCCACGCCGCCGTCCGGGTAAATGTTGAAACGCAGGTGGCTGTACGCCTGAGCGTCGCTGATCTCGTGGTAGTGATGGCTGTCGCCTTTCAGCTCGACGGCGGGCAACACTTCGGTCCACACGGTGTTCTCATCCGGCTCGCCCGAGGCCAGGAAGCAGGCTTCCAGCGAGGCCGACGGCGGGTAGTTGCCGGTGAAATACGAGGTGTCGATGTCCACGCCCTTGATCGAACCGGCCACGCCGAGGCGAATCACGGCGCTGTCATAACCTTCGAAACGCTTGCGGCGCGATTCCCAGCCGTCCATCCACTTGCCGTTGTCGTCGAACACGCCTTCCTTCCACACCGCCGGGGTGGGCTGGAACAGGCGGTTGGCATCGGCGAACCAGTCGTCGGTCACGGAAAGGATTTTCGTGCCCAGACGCGCGTCGGCCAGGTTGACGAATTTTTCGAAGGGTACGGCGTAAGCTTTCATTCTTTTTGTCTGCCTTTGATAAGGGGCGTGGGGATGGTCAGGGTTAAAGCGTCTGCAAGCGGAACATCGCGATCTTGTTAATCTCGGCCAGGGCGCAGGCGAACTCGGTTTGGGCCGGGTTGTGAATGCGCGTCTCGAAGGCCGCGAGGATCTGATGCCGGTTGCTGCCTTTCACCGCCATGATGAAGGGAAAAGCGAACTTGGCTTTGTAGGCGTCGTTCAGCGCGGTGAAGCGTGCAAACTCTTCAGCCGTGCATTGGTGGATACCGGCGCCGGCCTGTTCATTCGTGCTGGCTTCGGTCAGTTGGCCTTGCACGGCGGCTTTGCCGGCAAGATCCGGGTGAGCGTTGATCAGCGCCAGTTGCGTGGCGTGGTCGGCGCTCAACAGGATGTCGCTCATACGGGCGTGCAGGGTCTCGATCTCGTCGAGGCTGTGCAGATCGCCGAGGTCATAGGCTTTTTCAGCGACCCAGGGCGAGTGCTCGTAGATGTCGGCGAAGGCTTCGACGAACGCTTCGCGGCTCAGGGAAGAGGGCGTCAGGGTTTGAAAGCGGCTCACTGGGCGGCTCCTTGCTTCGAATGGGAAGGGCAGGGATGAACCTCGTGCCAGTGGCGGGCGATCTCGACGCGGCGGGCAAACCACACCTGATCGTGACCTTTGACGTACTCAAGGAAACGTTGCAGCGCGGCCAATCGAGCAGGGCGGCCGATCAGCCGACAATGCAGGCCGATGGAGAGCATTTTCGGCGCCTCGTCCCCTTCGGCGTACAACACGTCGAACGCGTCTTTGAGGTACTCGAAAAAGTCGTCGCCCTTGTTGAAACCCTGCACTTGGGTAAAGCGCATGTCGTTGGTGTCCAGGGTGTACGGAATAACGAGGTGTGGCTTGCCGGTCGGCGTGTTTGGCTCCCAGTAGGGCAGGTCGTCGTCGTAGGTGTCGCAGTCGTAGAGAAAGCCGCCTTCTTCCATCACCAGACGCCGGGTGTTGGGGCCGGTGCGACCGGTGTACCAGCCCAGCGGGCGTTGGCCGGTGAGTTCGGTGAGGATGCGGATCGCTTCGAGCATGTGCTCGCGTTCCTCGGCCTCATCCATGTTTTGGTAGTCGATCCAGCGGTAGCCGTGGCTGCAGATCTCGTGGCCGGCTTCGACCATTGCCCGAATCACGTCCGGATGGCGCTGGGCGGCCATGGCCACCGCGAAGATGGTCAGCGGAATATCGAATTGCTTGAACAGCTTGAGGATGCGCCACACCCCGGCACGGCTGCCGTATTCGTACAGCGACTCCATGCTCATGTTGCGCTGACCTTGCAACGGCTGGGCGGCGACCATTTCCGACAGGAACGCTTCGGATTCCTTGTCGCCATGCAACACATTGCGCTCGCCGCCTTCTTCGTAATTCAGTACGAACGACAACGCGATACGGGCATTGCCCGGCCAGCGGGGATGGGGCGGGTTACGGCCGTAACCGATCAGGTCGCGTGGATAGTCGGCGCTCACTGCAATCTTCCTTATCTACGTGTTGTCTGTGACGGCATGGGCATCAATTTGCCTCTGAGCGCAATCGTGACCCGGATGCCGTCGCGGCGATGGAGAGATTGTATACAAGTTTATTCGCAGTTTGTAAGCCTGTTTTTTTGCTTTTCTTGGTCCGAAGGTTGTAGCAAGAAACTTGCCTGAGTGGTCAGAAACCCCAAAATAAAGCCAGTGCAGTCCGTCGTTACCGGCGCTCCGGGCGTTTGGGCCACGCTGCTAAAGTCACGTCCAAAAAAGTAATTTTTATTGTGTACAATTTCTGTTGAAAATGTCTTAATTCGTCATCGCTCGCACTTTTCGAATGCATCACAGCGTTGATAGCAGCACTGAAAAGGTGCGGACCACCCACTCTCAAGCGAGGCACCGACAGGCCATGGGACGATTGACCACACACGTGCTGGACGCCACACACGGCTGCCCCGGCAGCGACATCCGCATTGCTCTGTACCGCGTCGAAGGCGAGCAGCTGGAAAAGCTTGCTGAAGCCGTGACCAACAGCGACGGCCGCTGCGACGCGCCTCTGTTACAGGGCGAGGATTACCGTTCGGGTGTCTACCAGCTGCAATTCAGCGCCGGCGCTTACTACCGTGCCAAAGGCCTGAAGTTGGGCGATCAGCCCTTTCTCGACGTCGTGGTGCTGCGGTTTGGCATCGACGCCGCGCAGGATCATTACCACGTGCCGCTGCTGATCTCGCCTTACAGCTACTCCACGTATCGCGGCAGCTAGGCCAACCCGAGCCACCTGTGACATCGCTTTGCCCCTGTACCTCTTGCCCGCCCACACTGCGGGCTTTTTTTTTGCGCGATACCTATGTACCGCGCGTCCGGTTTCGGTCTGTGAACACTTCCGTGCATCTCACGCACTTGGAGTCCGCCATGACCGGCACCGCTTTACAACCCTCTGATCTGCTGACCGCAGACGAACCCCACGATCAATCCTTGCAGTCACTGCGCATCGTGATGCCCGCCTGGCTGAGCGCCGCCGAGCAGACGGTTCGTGATGAATACGTCCAGCGGCTCACCGAATACCACGTCAGCGCCCAAGCGCTCGAAGGCCATCTGGACCAGGCGCTGCCCTCGTTCGATGATTTCGTTCGAACGCGCATCAAGGCGCGAGTCAAGGCCGATCTGGGGGTCGACCTCGATCCTGATCTCATCACTGTGGCCCTGCCGAAACGGGTCTGGCGCGACTACCGCATCGACCCCCAATACGGGCGGGTGACCCATTATTTCGCCCCGTGGGTCGCCAGCACCGAACGTGAACACCTGACGCTGTCGGCACTGGCCGAACGCAATTTCGCAACGGATGACGCGCAGATGGCGCGGCGCTTCGATTTTGCCGTGGTCCACGGCACCTCACACCTTACAGGCACCTGGCTGCACGCGGTCATTCCGCAGCTGGACGTTGCGCTGCACTACCGCAATTTGCTCAAGGAAGTCTTCCGGCTGGCACGGGCGTCGACGGCGCAACAGCAGCTCGACGTCGAGCGCCTGCTCAAGCCCTATCAGCTCAAGATCGAGCTGGAAGCGTTCGGCGAACTCAATCGCCGGCGCCTGAGCGAAGAGGGGAGCTTGTTGCTGCAACTGGCAGCGCAGTCTCGCTCCCAGGCGGAAAGTGATGCCGCTGGCATTGAGATGAGCTGGCTGCAGTTCAAGCCGGGCACCTCGGCGAGCGGCGAGCAGGACAGCCACACGTTGAGCGGTCTGTGCGCCATTCGCAGCAAAGCCTCGAACCACGCCGTGATCTACCTGCCGGATGCGCCCGGCGATGTGCTGACCATCGAGGGCGCTGATCCCGCATCGGCCAAGTCCCGACTGATTCAGCAGATGATCAGCACGCCTGCGCTGGTGAGTTACCTGGCTCAACGCACGCTGGACGCTCAGCAGGTCGCCGGGCATGTCAGCTACATTAATCAGGCGCTGGCGCGTGGGTTCGAAGGCTTCTTGCAGTTCGTCCCGGCGCTCGACCTGCAACTGGCGGCCCAGCAACTCAATACCCGCGCCTGGATGCTGCACCAGGCGATCCAGAGTCGCGCGCGCACCCGTTTCGACATTCAGACCGAGCAGAACCGCCAGCAAGGCGAGACCTATGTGGGGTACCTGAAAGCCCTGTTAGGTCTGCTTCCCGGCATCGGCACCCTGGTCAGCGTGCAGGACGGCTGGCTGGATGGCCACGACGCCATGCAGGCCTTCAGAGAGGGGCGCCTTGACGACGGCTTGCTGGCATTGGGCAGCACGGCGATGAGCGTGCTGGATGTGGCCCTGTCAGTGATTCCCGGCGCCGCCAGTGTGTTCGTGCTGGGGCGGATGGCCCGCCGTGGCGCAAGGCTGGGCAGTGCGACGCAAGGGTTACGATCACACGTACTCAAGCCGTTCGAAGGCTATGAGGTGACCCGGTCGCTCGCCGATGCGGTGCCGCAATCGGGGCGCGATCTCGGCACGCTGCTCAAGGACGGTCAACTCTGGATCGAGCGTGAAGGACAGGCGTATGAGGTTTACCGGCGCACGGGCGAGCAGACGCTGCGCCTGAGGAAGACCGCCGTTCACGGTTTCGAACCCCCGGTGCGGTTTCACAATGGCGCCTGGGTGTACCACTCGGACGTCGGGCTTAGAGGCGGCATGCGCTCGACCATTGCTGAAACCCTGATCGCGCAGGCCCACGGCGATCCTGCGTTCAAGCACCGGCACGCGCGGGCGTTGCTCGATCAGTTCGAGTTTCCGGCCGATCGTCAGCGCAGGCTGGAGCTGGACATCGCCGTGCACTACCAGAAGCACAAGGCGACCCCGGAATGGGCCGAGGCCTATCGGCGGCCGCCCCAAGCCGAACCACAACCTGGAACCACCGGCAGCAAACGCAAGGATCCACCCACAGCAGAAGGCCAGCAGGCGCGTCCACCTCAACCAGGGTCTTCGGCGCTACTGGACGCGCTGGACGGCGCCGACCGCTGGAAGCGTTGGGGCCGCCCTCTGGATGACGCCGGCAGGCTGCAACAGATCGAGGTGGTTCCACCGATCTTCCGGCTCAAAGACGAACCGGACATCACCTTCGTGCAGATCGACGGCCAGCGATTCGACATCCTGCCCAGCGGGGCGAGCCAGAACCCTTCGATTGTGTTCCTGAAAAGTCCGACGATCCTTGAGGACAGTTTTTCCGGTCTTAACGAAACCATACGCCGGGACCGCTTCAATCAGCCGGGCATGGCGTCTTTCAAGGATGGGCGCTGGACCGTGCACGGCCCGTTGTTCAGGTTGAAAATCCAGCATCTGGTGGAGGAGGCCCGGCCTGGGCTGAGCCCGGTGACCTGCCGGATTCTCGCGGAGAAAATCTACGACGCGGCTGACCAGGGGCACTCAGGGCTGACCGCGACCCGGCTGATCAATATGAAAGCCACCCTCAACGCCTGGAAGAGGGGGCAACTGGCGCCGCTCCCGCAGTTGAATGATCCGCTGTTGATGCTCGAAGGCGCTCATTTCACCGGGATTGGCACCACGACGGCTCGCCTGTGGATCAGTTACGGCCCCTCGATGGTAGATTTCAAACGCCTGGACTTCAGCGTCTTGAAACCTTCATTGGTGACTCTGCTGGACACGGTGACCCATGGTCCGCGTATTGGCGGCTCTGCAAAAACGGCATTGCGCGATTTCATGTCGGCGCTGATCACCGATGGGGGCTATCGGCTGGTGTCTGATGCTGAAGCGGTGCTGCAGACGCGATCGATCATCTTGTTCCGACGTACCGGGCAAGAGCAGCTCTATATGCTCAACACGCATCTCGTATCTGCTGCACAGGTGGAGTTTCCGAACCTCAAGCCGAACGCCGCGGTTCCGTTGTCCAACCGCTGGCTCGATGAGTGGGCGGCAGCGCGCCCGGGCGAAGGTGCGTTGAACACCTTGCTCGAAGCCCGGGATCAGGGACGTCTGGTGAAATTGATCGGGGGAGTGAGAATCGGCAGTCAGCTTGAGCCGGCGCCGCAGGTGTTTATGCAGCGCATTGCCGATTACTGAGGGGGAGGGGTGACGCCGCTGCCAAGTGATCCGGCAGCGGCGCCCAGGGTGTTAATGGCTGAGCAACGCCGCTGTACCCGCGCCACCGAATAGACCTGCGCTGATGCGGTTGAACCAGCTCTGGCCCTTGCCGGTGCGCAGGTAGCGCGCGGCGCCTTGGGCACTCAAGCCGTAAAACAATTTGCAGGCCAGATCCAGCACGGTCCAGGTGATGATCATGGTGATCAACTGGCCAAAGAAGGGTTGGTCAGGCTTGAGGAACTGCGGCAAAAACGCGGCGAAGAACAGGATGTCTTTCGGGTTGCTGCCGCCGAGTACGAAGGCGCGCCAGAACAGCGCGGCAAAGCCCGGATTGCTCACTGCGGCGGGCACTTCTGCACCAACGGCAGGCTGGCGCGATTGCTTCCAGCTCTGCCACCCGAGGTAGAAAAGGTAAAGGCCACCCACGATCTTCAGGGCGCTGAACAGGTGCTCCGATGCCATCAACAAGGCGCCCAAACCAAGGGCCGAGGCGCTGAGCAGGCAGATCGACGCGCAGACCCCGCCGAAAAACGCCGGGTATGAGCGCAGCACGCCATAATTCAGGCTGTTGCCGATCATCAGCAGTGACAGCGGCCCCGGGATCAGAATCACCACCAGCGCGGCACTGCTGAACAGCAGCCAGGTTTCGAGGGTCATGGTTTTTCTCCTTGTTGAAACCATAAAAGCAAAAGCGCTATCAATGAGGAACGTCATGCGCGGATCTACACCCTGTAGGAGCCGGCTTGCTGGCGAACGCAGTGTGTCAGGCAACGTATGCGTATCTGATTCACCGCGTTCGCCAGCAGGCCGGCTCCTTCAGATCATCAGCGTTTACAAAAACACAAACTTGGCAATGAAGATCGCGCACAGCGCCCACAGGCTCACCGAAATCTCCTTGTGACGCCCGGTGCAGGCCTTCAGCACGACATACGTGATAAAGCCCAGCGCAATCCCATCGGCGACCGAAAAGGTCAGCGGCATCATGATAGCGGTGACGATGGCCGGAATTGCGTCGGTGGCCTCGTCCCATTCGATGTGCGCCATGCCGCCCATCATCAGCATCGCCACATAAATCAGCGCGCCAGCCGTGGCGTAGGCCGGGATCATGCCCGCCAGCGGGGCGAAGAACATGGCCGCCACGAACAGCACGGCAACCGTCACGGCGGTCAATCCAGTACGACCGCCAGCGGCCACGCCCGAAGCACTTTCAACGTAGCTGGTCACAGGCGGCACGCCGACCATCGCGCCGAACACGCTTGATGCACTGTCGGCCTTGAGCGCGCGGGACAGGTTTTCGATGCGGCCGTCGTCCTTCACCAGGCCCGCCCGTTGCGCAACACCCATCAGCGTGCCTGCGGTGTCGAACATGTGCACAAACAGAAAGGCCAGCACCACACTGATCATGCTGACGTTGAACACCCCGGCAAGGTCCATGGCCATCCAGGTTGGCGCCAGGCTTGGCGGGGTGGAGAAAATACCGTTGTAATGCACCAGCCCAAGGCCCCACCCGGCGAGGGTCACGGTGATGATGCTGATCAGGATCGCGCCGAACACCCGGTGGTAACTGAGCACGGCGATCATCAGAAAACAGATCGCGGCCAGCAGCGGGCCAGGTTCACGCAAGGAACCGAGCTTGATCAGCGTTGCCGGGCTGTCGACCACGATGCCGGCGGTTTTCAAGCCGATCAGGCCGAGAAACAGCCCGACGCCGGCGCCCATTGCAAATCGCAAGCTGACCGGAATGCTGTTGAGTAGCCATTCGCGGATGCGCGAGAGGGTCAGGATCATGAAGATCACCCCTGAAATAAACACCGCGCCCAGTGCGGTCTGCCAGCTGTAGCCCATGGTGCCGACCACGGTGTAGGTGAAGAACGCGTTCAGTCCCATTCCCGGCGCCAGACCCACCGGCCAGTTGGCGTACAGGCCCATCAACAGACAGCCCAGTGCAGCGGCGATGCAGGTGGCCACAAAAGCGGCGCCGTGGTCGATGCCCGCGTCGGCCATGATGTTGGGGTTGACGAAAATGATGTACGCCATGGTGATGAAGGTCGTGAGGCCTGCCAGCAGCTCGGTCCGAACGGTGGTGCCGTGCAGGCTGAGCTTGAAGAGGCGTTCAAACAGCCCGGTGCGCGGCGAGCCGGTTTCTGCTTGAGTGGCGTTCAGCGGCGTGGCTTCGGTTTTGCGACTTTCCACAGTGAATCCCTCGAAAGGTTTTTGTTGTTTTTTTCAGAGCCGGTAACTGCTCCGTGGGGCGCACCCACCGCCAGCCTTATTTGTTGACTGGGAGGTCAGGAACGAGCACGAGCGAATTATGCTTTTGTATACAAAAAATGCAAATAATGTTTTCTGTTTCAGCGTGGGAATTTACGGGATTGTGTGCATAACCGCGGGATCTGCAGAAATCTGGTCAGGCGCTGTGCACTGTGTACAATGCGCCATTACTTTTACTGTGACTTTGCCTTGATATCTGCTATTGCTTTTGTCATTGCCGTTACGGTCACGGCTTGAATGCCGGATTCAGTTCTCACGAGTGCCCATGAACGATCAGTTGCAACCCCTCAAGAAACAGCCACGCACCGCCAAGGCGGGCCGCAGTGGCACCCAGGACGACATCGTCTACGCGCACATTTTCGAGGCCATCCTCGAACAACGTCTGGCGCCCGGCACCAAGCTTTCCGAAGAAGCCTTGGGTGAGATTTTCGGGGTCAGCCGCACCATCATTCGTCGCGCCCTGTCGCGCCTGGCCCACGAAGGGGTAGTGTTGTTGCGCCCCAATCGCGGCGCCGTCGTCGCCAGCCCGAGCGTGGACGAAGCGCGGCAAGTGTTCTTCGCCCGTCGCATGGTCGAGAAGGCCATCACCGAATTGGCGGTCGAACATGCAACCCCTGAGCAGTTGAATGAACTGCGCAAGATGGTCAGCGACGAGCGCGACAGTTTTTCCCGAGGGGATCGCGGGGCGGGGATTCGTCTCTCAGGCGAGTTTCACTTGAAACTGGCGGAGGCGGCGAAGAATGCGCCGCTGATCAGCTTCCAGCGCAGTCTGGTGTCACAGACCTCGCTGATCATCGCCCAGTACGAAAGCGGCAACCGCTCGCACTGTTCCTACGATGAACACACCCAGTTGATCGATGCCATCGAAGCCCGCGACGCTACGCTGGCCGTGAGCCTGATGATGCACCACATGGACCACATCGACAGCAAACTCAACCTCGACGAGGAAAGCGCCTCCGACGACCTGCACGCGGTGTTCTCACACCTCATGCTGCCGAAGAAAAAATCGGGGCGCAGCACGGCGGTCTGATTGTCCGGGTTCGCCGCAAACCCTGCGGCGAACAAAGCACCAGTAGGAGCGTGGCTTGTCCCGCGATCTGTCGCGCAGCGGCAGCAAATCCAGTCAATGCGGTATTTCAGAAACACCGCATCCGCCGAGTTTCCGACGGGCTCCCCGCCGGTCGCGGGACAAGCCACGCTCCTACAGGCATGCGGTATGTCTTCAAACCGCCGCTCAGCGCTTATGCACCAACACCCCCGCCGCATACGTCTCGCTCACCGTCCGGTCATCCCCCAGCGTCATCAACACGAACAGCTGCTCTTCGATGCTCTTCGCCTGCCTCATGCGGTAGGACAGCAGCGGGGTGGCGTTGAAGTCCAGGACCACGAAATCCGCCTCGGTGCCTGCGTGCAGGTTGCCGATCTTGTCCTCCAGTCGCAGTGCCCGCGCGCCGCCCAGTGTCGCCAGGTACAGCGACTTGAAGGGGCTCAACTTGGCGCCTTGCAGCTGCATCACCTTGTAGGCCTCGTTCAGCGTTTGCAGCAGGGAGAAACTGGTCCCGCCGCCGACATCCGTCCCCAGTCCTACGTTGACTTTGTGCTTTTCCGCCATCGGCAGGTTGAACAGGCCACTGCCGAGGAAGAAGTTGGACGTCGGGCAGAAGGCGATGGCTGACCCGGTTTCCGACAGTCGCTGGCATTCGTCGTCGCACAGATGCACGCCATGGGCGAACACCGAACGCTCGCCCAGCAGCTTGAAGTGGTCGTACACATCCAGGTAATGCTTACGCTCCGGAAACAGCGCTTTCACCCACTCGACTTCCTTGAGGTTTTCGCTGATGTGGGTCTGCATGTAGAGATCGGGGTATTCCGTCAGCAACTGGCCAGCGAGGGTCAGTTGCTCGGGCGTGCTGGTCGGTGCGAAGCGGGGCGTGACTGCGTAATGCAGCCGGCCCTTGCCATGCCAGCGCTCGATCAGCGCCTTGCTGTCGACGTAGCTCGACTCGGCGGTGTCCACCAGATAATCCGGGGCGTTGCGGTCCATCATCACCTTGCCCGCGATCATCCGCAGGTTGAGCTTTTCTGCGGCCGTAAAGAACGCCTCCACCGACTCCTTGTGACGGCTGCCGAATACCAGCGCCGTGGTGGTGCCGTTGCGCAACAGTTCTTTGATGAAGATGTCGGACACTTCGGCGGCATGCGCAGGATCCGAGAACTGGCGCTCGACAGGGAACACGTAAGTGTTGAGCCAGTCGAGCAACTGTTCGCCGTAGGAACCGACCATGCCGGTCTGCGGCAAATGGATGTGAGTGTCGATGAAACCGGCGGTGATCAGCGCGTCGGTGTAGGTCACCACCTCGACATCACTGTCGAGGCTGCCCAGCAGATCCTTGGCGTGACCCACCGCGGAAATCTTGCCGTTCTCTACCACCATCAGACCGTCTTCGAAATACGCGTAGGACGCCTCGGCCCCTACGTCGGCTGGGTCGGCGATGCTGTGGACGATGGCGGCACGGTAGGCTTTCTTTTCAATAGTCATGTCAGAGATTCGTTCTTTTCAAAAGTCATTGAGCCTGGCTGCGACGGGAGACCGGCGTCAGCTTGGCAATGGGTTCAGAGGCCGAGCCTCGCTCGCCGCTTTCGATCCCGAAGCAGGCGTTGTAGGTGGCGATGACTTCAGCCGCGACCGACACGGCAATTTCCATCGGCAATTTGCCTTTCACCTCGGATAACCCCATCGGACAGCGCATGCGCTGGACCAGGGCCGGGTCGAAGCCGCGATCGCGCAGGCGGTGTTCGAATTTCGTGCGCTTGGTCTTCGAGCCAATCAGGCCGAACCAGCTGAAGTCGCCGCGTGTGAGAATGGCGGCGGTCAGTTCCAGGTCCAGCTGATGATTGTGGGTCATGACGATGCAGTAGCTGCCGGCCGGCAGGTTATCCACTTCATCGACAACGTCTTCGTTGACGATTTGGCTCACGCCGTCGGGCAAGTGGGCCGGGAATTCCGTTTCCCGCGAGTCGATCCAGCGCACGCGGCAAGGCAGGCTGGCCAACAGCGGGACCAACGCACGGCCGACATGGCCTGCACCAAACACCGCAATCTGCGCCTGTGGCTGGCCCATGGGCTCGAACAGCAGCACGTTCACCCCGCCGCAGCATTGGCCCAGGCTCGCGCCGAGGCTGAAACGTTCGAGCCGGGTCTGTTGACTGCCACTTTCGAGCATCTCGCGAGCGATGGCCATGGCCTTGTATTCCAGATGGCCGCCACCAATGGTGTCGTAGATCCGCTCGGCGCTGACTACCATTTTCGAGCCGGCATTGCGTGGCGTCGAACCACGCTCCTCGATGATGGTCACCAGCACGCAGGCTTCACCCTGGGTTTGCAACTCGGCGAGAGCGCTGATCCAGTTGTTCATGTGTTTCTCCTGATCGGCATGTGGCAGATCAAAAAATCGTTTGTGTCCGTCATCCCCCATCGCGAGCAAGCCCACTCCTACAAAAGATTGCGCACTACCTGTAGGAGTGAGCTTGCTCGCGATGAGGTCCATGCAGACGGCACTACACCGGTGAAACCGTCCGCTCATGGGCCACGCACTCGGCTTCGGGCGTTGCCACCTTCAATTGGCGCATCTGCTCGCAGCCCCACAACACCCGCTCCGGTGTGGCAGGTGCGTCGATCTTCGGCTGATGCTTGTAATCGCCGAGACTCGCCACGGCGTCCTTGATCGCGCACCACGCCGCAATCCCCAGCATGAACGGCGGTTCGCCCACGGCCTTGGAATGGAACACGGTGTCTTCGGGATTCTTGCGGTTTTCCACCAGCTTTACGCGCAAGTCGGCGGGCATGTCCGCCACCGCCGGAATCTTGTAACCGGCCGGACCGTTGGTCATCAGCTTGCCTTTGGCGTTCCACACCAGCTCTTCGGTGGTCAGCCAGCCCATGCCCTGAATGTAGCCGCCCTCGACCTGACCGATGTCGATGGCCGGGTTCAGGGAGGCGCCGACGTCGTGCAGGATGTCGGTGCGCAACATTTTGTATTCGCCGGTCAGCGTGTCGACGATCACTTCGGTGCACGCCGCGCCAAACGCGAAGTAATAGAACGGCCGCCCCCGCGCCTGACTGCGGTCGTAATAAATCTTCGGCGTCTTGTAATAGCCGGTGCTCGACAGCGACACCTGACCCATCCATGCCTGCTGAGCCAGGGTGTCGAAGCTGATCACCTGCTCGCCGACCCGCACATGCCCGTTGCGGAATTCGACCTGTGCCGCGTCGCACTGGTAGTGTTTCGCGGCAAATTCGATCAGCCGCTGCTTGAGGGTTTCGGCCGCATTCTGCGCCGCCTTGCCGTTCAAGTCAGCGCCGCTGGACGCTGCGGTTGGCGAAGTGTTCGGCACTTTGTCGGTGTTGGTCGCGGTGATCTGCACGCGGCTGATGTCCACCTGAAACACTTCGGCCACCACTTGCGCGACCTTGGTGTTCAGGCCCTGGCCCATCTCGGTGCCGCCGTGGTTCAGGTGGATGCTGCCGTCGGTGTAGATGTGGATCAGCGCACCGGCCTGATTAAGAAAGCTGGCGGTGAAGGAAATGCCGAATTTCACCGGCGTTAGCGCCAGGCCTTTCTTCAGAATCGGGCTGTTGGCGTTGTAGGCCTTGATCGCTTTGCGCCGCTCGGCGTATTGGCTGCTTTCTTCCAGTTCGGCGGTCATTTCTTCGAGCATGTTGTGCTCGACGGTCTGATAGTAGTGGGTGACGTTGCGCTCGGTCTTGCCGTAGTAATTGGCCTTGCGCACAGCCAGCGGGTCCTTGCCCAGATGCCGGGCAATGGCGTCCATCACCTCCTCGATGGCAACCATCCCTTGCGGGCCGCCGAAGCCACGGTAGGCCGTGTTCGACGCGGTGTTGGTCTTGCAGCGGTGGCCGTTGATGGTGGCATCGCCGAGGTAATACGAATTGTCAGCGTGAAACATCGCGCGGTCGACGATCGAGGCCGAGAGGTCAGGCGAACAGCCGCAGTTCCCGGCCAGCTCCAGTTGGATGCCGTGCAAACGGCCGTCGTTGTCGAAGCCCACGTCGTACTCGACGTAAAACGGGTGGCGCTTGCCGGTCATGATCATGTCTTCCACGCGCGGCAACCGCATCTTGGTCGGCTGGCCGGTCAGGCGTGCGATCACCGCGCACAGGCAAGCAGGGCTGGCGGCCTGGGTTTCCTTGCCGCCAAACCCGCCGCCCATGCGGCGCATGTCCACCACGACTTTATTCATCGACACGTCGAGCACTTCAGCCACCAGCTTCTGCACTTCGGTGGGGTTCTGCGTAGAGCAATAAACGATCATGCCGCCGTCTTCGGTCGGCATCACCGAGGAGATTTGCGTCTCCAGATAAAAGTGTTCCTGGCCGCCGATGTGCAGCGTGCCTTGAATGCGATTGGGCGCGGTTTCCAGTGCCACGGCTGAATCGCCCCGCTGATGGGTGTGGCTGTCGAGTACGAAATGCTGCTTGCGATAAGCCTCGACCACGTCCAGCACCGGCTCCAGATCTTCGTATTCGATGATCGCCGCCATTGCCGCCTTGCGCGCGGTGTCCAGGTCCCGAGCGGCCACAGCGATCACCGGCTGGCCGACGAACTCGACCTTGTCGATGGCCAACAGCGGGTCACCGGGCAACAGTGGCCCGATGTCCTTCAGGCCGGGAATGTCTTCGTGGGTGATGGCGATGCGCACGCCTTCGAAGTCGTAGCAGGGTGAGACATCGACGCTGACGATACGCGCGTGGGCCCGGTCGGACAGCCGCGCGTAAACGTGCAGTTGATTGGGGAATTCGAGCCGGTCATCGATGTAAATCGCTTCACCCGAGACGTGTTTGTCGGCGCTGTCATGCTTGATGCTACGGCCGACACCGGTGGAAAGGTCCTGTTGAAACAGCGCAATCAGTTCTTCCTGGGTTTTCTGGGGAGCGTGATTAGACATAGTCGGTCACCCGCGTTTCGATGTGTGGCGTTTGCAGCTCGATGAAGTATTTGCGCAGCAGGTTTTGTGCGCTCAACAGGCGGTATTCCTTGGTGGCGCGGAAGTCCGACAGCGGGGTGAAATCCTGCGCCAGTGCGGCACAGGCGCGTTCGACCGTGGCCGACGTCCAGGGTTGGCCGATCAAGGCCTTTTCACAATTCGCCGCGCGTTTCGGGATCGCGGCCATGCCGCCGAACGCCGCACGGGCATCGACGATGGCGCCGTTTTCCACCTGCACACGAAATGCCGCGCAGACCGCCGAAATATCGTCGTCCAGGCGTTTCGAGACTTTGTAAGCGCGGAAGGCCTGCTTCGCATTGGCCTTGGGCAGGATGATCTTTTCGATGAACTCGCTTTCCTGCCGCGCGGTGACGCGGTAATCGATGAAGTAATCCTCCAGCGCCAGCGTGCGGGTTTCCTTGCCTTTGCGCAGGACGATGCTGGCGCCCAAGGCGATCAGCAGGGGAGGCGAGTCGCCAATCGGCGAGGCGTTGCCGATGTTGCCGCCCAGCGTGCCTTGATTACGGATTTGCAGCGACGCGAAACGGTGCAGCAATTCGCCAATGTCCGGGTATTCGTGGCTCAGCGCCTCGTAGCAATCGGTCAGGGCGGTGGCCGCGCCGATTTCGAGGCGATCGTCGAAGTGTTCGATTTTTTTCATATCGGCCACATTGCCGACGTAGATCATCACGGGCAGCGTGCGGTGGAATTGCGTGACTTCCAGCGCGAGGTCGGTGCCGCCTGCCAACAGCCGGGCCTGGGGGTAGGCATCGTAGAGGTCGGCCAGGTCGGCGACTGTCAGCGGGACGAGGCAGCGTTTGTCGCCGCTGTTCAACTCGGCGGTTTGCGCAGGTTTGATGGCTTTCAGGCGGGCGATGGTCTGCGCCTTGAGGGCATCAAACTGATCGGTTGGGCGCTGTTGACCGCAAGCCTGTTCGGCGGCGGCGAGGATCGGGCGATAGCCGGTGCAGCGGCACAGGTTGCCGGCCAGGGCTTCGTGAGCCTGCGCGCTGTCGGCGCACGTGCTGTTTTTTTGCAGCGCGAACAGCGACATCACGAAGCCCGGCGTGCAGAACCCGCATTGTGAGCCATGGCACTCGACCATGGCCTTCTGCACGCTGTGCAGCTCGCCCCGATGTTTGAGGTCTTCGACACTGATCAGCTGTTTGCCGTGCAGCGACGCCACGAAGGTCAGGCAGGCGTTCAGGCTGCGATAGCTCAGATGCTCCTGGCCATCGTCGTCGGTGGTCAATTCGCCCACCACCACGGTGCAGGCGCCGCAGTCGCCGCTGGCGCAGCCTTCCTTGGTGCCGGACTTATGCAAATGCTCACGCAGGTAGTTGAGCACCGTAAGGTTAGGGTCCAGCGCATGCTCGGTTTTCAATGTCTGGTTCAGTAGAAACTGGATCACCGGTTGTGCCTCGTTTTTCTTTTAATTGAAGGGGTCATCGAACCTGTCGATGAATCTATCAGCTTTGACTATTGGGTCAATTAAAATCTGACCTTTAAGTCAAGAAATGGGGATTTGCCGGGACTTGCCGATTAACGGCGGCCTGCCATTGCAACGAAACGCTACGCCTGCGCTCAATGTTTTGCTTATTTCGTGCCACTTTGCACGACATGGCCCTGCGCCACAGGTATCCAGTGCGATACACTGCCGCGCTTGTGTACCGCAATGGGTTTAAAGGAAAGAAATGACGTTCAAGGCACCGGACAGCCTCGCTGAGCAGATCGCTCATCACCTTGCCGAGCGAATCATTCGTGGCGAGCTCAAGCCAGGCGAGCGGATTCAGGAGCAGAAGGTCACGCAGGCCCTCAACGTCAGCCGCGGTTCGGTCCGCGAAGCGTTGCTGATCCTCGAACGCCGCCACCTGATCGCGATCCTGCCGCGCCGAGGCGCGCAGGTGACGGTCCTGACGCCGCACAACATCCAGAGCCTTTGCGCGTTGATGAGCGAGCTGTACATTTTGCTCGGTCTGGCGGTGGCGAAAAGCTGGCGCGAGCAGACTGACCTCGCGCCTTTCCTGCAAATCCAGCAGCGGCTCATCGCCAGTTGCGAGCGCGGCGATGTGAAGAATTTCGTCGAAGACAGCTTCAATGTGATGCGCGCCGCGTTCCCGTTCGCCAACAACCCTTATCTGCAGGAAACCGTCGAGAACCTTCAGCCGTCCATGAGCCGCTTCTATTATTTGGCGCTGGCGCAGCGCCAGGCGGAGATGAGCGAATACCTGACCCTGTTCGGCCAACTGCTTGAAGCGGTCGTGGCCCGGGATCTGGCGCGCATTCGCGCCGTGCTAACCGCGTACGCCGAGCGCAGCTGCCAATCCATTCTTTGCGCCCTGGCGGCCAGCTGACCCATGCGGCTCAAGTGCATCAGGCTGGCCGGGTTCAAGTCCTTCGTCGACCCGACGACGGTGAATTTCCCCAGCAACATGGCGGCCGTGGTCGGCCCCAATGGATGCGGCAAATCCAACATCATTGACGCGGTGCGCTGGGTCATGGGCGAAAGCTCGGCCAAGAACCTGCGCGGCGAGTCGATGACCGACGTCATCTTCAACGGCTCCACCAGCCGCAAACCGGTGAGCCAGGCCAGCATCGAACTGGTGTTCGACAACTCGGACAGCACCCTGGTCGGCGAATACGCGGCGTACGCGGAAATCTCGATCCGGCGCAAGGTCACCCGCGACAGCCAGAACACCTATTACCTCAACGGCAGCAAATGCCGTCGTCGCGACATCACCGACATCTTTCTCGGCACCGGCCTCGGCCCGCGCAGCTATTCGATCATCGAGCAGGGCATGATCTCCAAGCTGATCGAAGCCAAGCCCGAGGACCTGCGCAATTTCATCGAGGAAGCGGCCGGCATCTCCAAGTACAAGGAGCGCCGTCGCGAAACCGAGAACCGCATTCGTCGGACCCACGAAAACCTGGCGCGCCTGACGGACCTGCGCGAGGAGCTCGAGCGCCAGTTGGAGCGTCTGCACCGACAGGCCCAGGCGGCCGAGAAGTATCAGGAATACAAAGCCGAAGAGCGTCAATTGAAGGCGCAACTGTCGGCCCTGCGCTGGCAGGCGCTGAACGATCAGGTGGCGCAGCGCGAGTCGATCATCGGCACCCAGGAAGTCAGTTTCGAAGCCTTGGTGGCCGATCAGCGTAGCGCTGACGCCGCCATCGAACGCCTGCGAGACGGCCATCACGAGTTGTCCGAGCGCTTCAATCTCGTGCAGGGGCGCTTCTATTCGGTGGGTGGCGACATCGCGCGCAACGAGCAAAGCATCCAGCACGGCCAGCAGCGCTTGCGGCAGTTGCAGGACGACCTGCGCGAAGCCGAGCGCGCGCGGCAAGAGACTGAGTCGCATCTGGGGCACGACCGCACGTTGCTGGCGACCCTCGGCGAAGAGCTGGAAATGCTCGAACCCGAGCAGGAAATGACCCTCGCCGCCGCTGAAGAATCGGCCGCCGCGCTGGAAGACGCCGAAACCGCGATGCAGGCGTGGCAGGAAAAGTGGGACGCGTTCAACCTGAGTTCCGCCGAGCCTCGGCGTCAGGCCGAGGTGCAGCAGTCGCGCATCCAGCAGTTGGAAACCAGCATGGAGCGTCTGGCCGAGCGTCAGCGTCGCCTCGGCGAAGAGCGCCAGTTGTTGGCCGCCGATCCGGAAGACGCGGCGATTCTCGACCTCAGCGAAGAGCTTGCCGCCCGGGAAATGGCCTTTGAGGATTTGACCGCCGAGGAAGAGCAGCTCGTCGAGCGCCTCGAGCAATTGCGGGTCGAGTTGCAGCAGGCAACGCAGGCCCAACAGCAGGCTCAAGGCGATTTGCAACGACTTAACGGCCGCATCGCGTCGCTGGAAGCCTTGCAACAGGCAGCGCTCGATCCGGGGAAGGGCACCGCTGAGTGGCTGCGCGATCACCAGTTGAGTGAGCGTCCCCGTCTGGCGGAAGGCTTGCGGGTGGAAGCGGGTTGGGAACTGGCGGTGGAAACCGTGCTCGGGGCTGACCTGCACGCGGTGTTGGTCGACGACTTTGCGGGCCTCGATCTGGCCGGTTTCAGTCAGGGTGACTTGCGGCTGGTCAGTCCCTCGAAGGACATCGCGCGCATCCCCGGCAGCCTGCTGGACAAAGTCGACACTCAGGTTGACCTGACCGCCTGGCTGGGGTCGGTGAAACCGGTGGACACCCTCGACGATGCCCTGTCGCTGCGCGGTCAACTGAACGCAGGACAGAGCCTGATCAGCCGCGACGGCTATTGGGTCGGGCGTGATTTTCTTCGGGTCCGTCGGGCCAGCGAAGCCGAAAGCGGCGTGCTGGCGCGGGGGCAGGAATTGCAGCGCCTCGAAGCCGAGCGCGACGAGCGGGAAGCGACCCTCGCGGCTTTGGAAGACCAGCTGCTGACCCAGCGCGAGCAGCAACGCGCGCAGGAAGACACCCGTGAACAATTGCGCCGTCGCCTGCAGGACGAAACCCGTCAGCAAAGTGAACTCAAGGCCCAACTGTCGGCGGCCAAAGCCAAGGTCGAGCAGCTGACCTTGCGCCGCAGCCGTCTGGATGAAGAGCTGACCGAGCTCGGCGAACAACGCGCCATCGAGCAGGAAAGCCTCGGCGAATCGCGCCTGCAATTGCAGGACGCCCTCGACAGCATGGCGCTCGACACCGAGCAACGCGAACTGCTGCTGGCCCAACGCGACAGCCTGCGTGAACGGTTGGATCGGGTGCGTCAGGAAGCCCGTCAGCACAAGGACCACGGCAACCAACTGGCCGTGCGCCTGAGTTCGCTGCGCGCCCAGCACGACTCGACGCGCCAGGCGCTGGAGCGTCTGGAGATGCAGTCCGAGCGGCTGACCGAGAAGCGCGAGCAACTGAACCTCGGGCTGGAGGAGGGCGCCGCGCCGCTGGAAGAACTGCGCCTGAAGCTCGAAGAATTGCTGGAAAAACGCATGGTCGTCGACGACGAAATGCGCGTTGCGAAAAACGCCCTGGAAGACGCCGACCGCGAACTGCGCGAAGCGGAAAAACGCCGGACCCAGGCCGAGCAACAATCGCAACTTTTGCGCGGTCAGCTGGAACAGCAGCGCCTTGAATGGCAATCCCTGACCGTGCGCCGTAAGGCTCTACAAGAGCAGTTGCATGAGGATGGCTACGATTTGAACGGCGTGTTGGCGACGCTGACGCCGGAGGCCAGCGAGCAAGCGGCCGAAGATGAGCTGAGCCGAATCGATGGTCGGATTCAGCGTCTGGGCGCGATCAACTTGGCGGCCATTGACGAATACCAGCAGCAATCCGAGCGCAAACGGTATCTGGACGCTCAGGACGCCGACCTCGTCGAAGCCCTGGACACGCTGGAAAACGTCATTCGCAAGATCGACAAAGAAACGCGCAATCGCTTCAAAGAGACCTTTGATCAGATAAACAGCGGAATTCAGGCACTTTTTCCAAAAGTTTTCGGTGGTGGCAGCGCTTACTTGGAACTGACGGGCGAAGATTTACTCGATACAGGGGTGACGATCATGGCGCGTCCTCCCGGCAAGAAAAACAGCACGATCCATTTGCTGTCCGGCGGCGAAAAAGCCCTGACCGCATTGGCACTGGTGTTCGCCATTTTCAAACTCAACCCGGCGCCGTTCTGCATGCTCGACGAAGTCGATGCGCCGCTGGACGACGCCAACGTGGGCCGCTACGCCCGACTGGTCAAGGAGATGTCGCAAACCGTGCAGTTCATCTACATCACCCACAACAAGATCGCCATGGAAATGGCCGATCAACTGATGGGCGTCACCATGCATGAGCCCGGGTGTTCGCGCCTTGTGGCAGTGGACGTTGAGGAGGCGATGGCGCTGGTGGATGCGTAGCGGGTGGCAATAGGTCGAATGGAGTGAGCGCAAAAGTGGCGCATTGACGATGCGGCGCAGGATTCACCGTCGCGGCAGTACTGAAGCTTGCGACATGCCAGATGTAACAGACGGTGTAAAGTTACCTTTGGTCGTGCTAGCTTAATGTCCACTTTTTCGTGTTGCGTGGGTAAAAGGCCATTCAGAACAGAGAGTTGGCTCCACGTTTTAAAGGGGTTTACGCCCTTAATTTTCAGAATTTTCATTAGAGGCACGGGATTACATGGAAATCGGTCTGCGAGAGTGGCTGATCGTCATCGGCATTATTGTCATTGCCGGTATTCTTTTTGACGGCTGGCGCCGGATGCGCGGCGGGAAAGGCAAGCTGAAATTCAGGCTGGACCGCAGCTTCTCCAATCTGCCGGACGACGAAGAAGGTTCGTCCGCCGAAGTGCTTGGCCCTGCGCGTGTCCTCGAAACCCACAAAGAACCCCAGCTCGACGAGCACGATTTGCCGACCATGAGCGCGGCGCGCGAGCGGCCTGAGCGCCCCGAGCGTGAGAGCAAACGCGGCAAGCGCAAGGACGAGCCGCAGCAGGGCGACCTCAACCTCGATACCGACGGTCCGAGCCTGTTCAGCGCCCGTGACGATGACTTCCCGGATGACAAGGCGCCTCAGCGCGTCACCGAGGAAAAGGATCTGGCGCCGGTCGAGGAAGTGTTGGTCATCAGCGTGATCTCCCGTGACGAGAGCGGTTTCAAAGGCCCTGCGCTGCTGCAGAACATTCTGGAAAGCGGCCTGCGCTTTGGCGAAATGGACATTTTCCATCGCCACGAGAGCATGGCCGGCAACGGCGAAGTGCTGTTCTCCATGGCCAACGCGGTCAAGCCGGGCGTCTTCGACCTGGACGACATCGACCATTTCAGCACCCGCGCCGTGAGCTTCTTCCTCGGCCTGCCCGGCCCGCGTCATCCGAAGCAGGCGTTCGATGTGATGGTAGCCGCAGCTCGCAAGCTGGCCCATGAACTGAACGGCGAATTAAAAGATGATCAGCGCAGCGTCATGACCGCGCAGACCATCGAACACTACCGCCAGCGCATCGTCGAATTCGAACGCCGCGCGCTGACGCAGCGTCGTTGATTGAACGACGCAATCCTGTAGGAGCGTGGCTCGTCCCGCGATCTGTCGCGAAGCGGCAGCAAACCCGGCAAACGCGTTTGTCCAGAGGTACCGCATTAACGGAGGTTGCGACGGGTTCCCCGTCGATCGCGGGACAAGCCACGCTCCTACAGGTTTTGCACGACCACGAATGAGCAGCTCCGGCTGCTCTTTTGCTTTTTCGAGAACACACACATGAACGCTGCCGAACAACGCATCCTTGAACTCCGTGCAGAGCTGGATCAACACAACTACCGCTACCACGTCCTCGACGAGCCGAGCATTCCGGACGTTGAATACGATCGCCTGTTCCACGAACTCAAGGCACTGGAGGCGGACAACCCGCACTTGGTGACCCCGGATTCGCCGACCCAGCGCGTCGGCAGTGCGGCATTGTCAGCGTTCACTCAAGTGCGTCATGAAATCCCGATGCTCAGTCTCGGCAACGCTTTCGAAGAAAACGACCTGCGCGAGTTCGACCGCCGCGTGAACGAAGGTCTCGACCTTCCGGTGGGTGACCTTTTGGGCAGAGGGGCCAAGGTCGAGTACAGCTGCGAACCCAAGCTCGACGGCCTCGCCGTGAGCCTCTTGTATCAGAACGGGGCGTTGGTGCGTGGTGCCACTCGCGGCGACGGCACCACCGGTGAGGACATCAGCGTCAACGTTCGCACTGTGCGCAACATCCCGCTCAAGCTGCACGGCAAGGGCTGGCCGGAAACCCTGGAAGTGCGCGGCGAAGTGTTCATGTCCAAAGCCGGTTTCGAACGCCTGAACGCCAGCCAGCTGGAAGTCGGCGGCAAGACGTTCGCCAACCCGCGCAACGCCGCCGCCGGCAGCCTGCGTCAGCTCGATTCGAAGATTACCGCCAATCGCCCATTGGAATTCTGCTGTTACGGCATTGGCCAGGTGTCCCACGACATCGCCGACAGCCACATCGGCAACCTTGAGCAATTGAAGGCTTGGGGCATGCCGATCAGCCGCGAGCTGAAAGTCGCCAAAGGCGTCGAAGACTGCCTGGCGTATTACCACGACATCGGCGAGCGTCGCCTGTCGCTGCCCTATGAAATCGACGGCGTGGTGTTCAAAGTCAACAGCATCGCCTCGCAACGGGAACTGGGCTTCCGCGCTCGCGAGCCGCGCTGGGCCATCGCCCATAAATTCCCGGCCATGGAAGAGCTCACCGAATTGCTCGACGTCGAATTTCAGGTGGGCCGTACGGGTGCGGTGACGCCTGTTGCGCGTCTGAAGCCGGTCAAGGTGGCGGGGGTGACGGTGGCCAACGCGACCCTGCACAACATGGACGAAGTGGCGCGGTTGGGCCTGATGATCGGTGACACCGTGATCATCCGCCGTGCCGGTGACGTGATTCCGCAGGTTGTGCAAGTGGTGCTGGAGCGCCGGCCGGAGGATGCGCGCCAAGTCGAGATCCCGCGAACCTGCCCGGTGTGCGGCTCGCAAGTCGAACGCACGCAACTGATCAAGCGCAGCAAGGGCAAGGAAACCGTCAGTGAAGGTGCCGTCTACCGCTGCGTCGGGCGTCTGGCCTGCGGCGCGCAGCTCAAGCAGGCGATCATCCACTACGTGTCGCGCCGGGCGATGGACATCGAAGGCCTGGGCGACAAAACCATCGAACAGCTGGTGGACGAGAAGCTCATCGGCTCGCCGGCCGACCTCTACAAACTGGAATACGAGCAGATCATCGATCTGGAAGGCTTCGCCGAAATCTCCAGCAAAAAGCTGCTCAAGGCCATCGACGACAGCAAAAAGCCGACCCTGGCGCGCTTTATCTATGCGCTGGGCATTCCCGACGTCGGCGAAGAAACGGCCAAAGTGCTGGCCCGCTCGCTGGGTTCGTTGGAGAAAGTCAGAGTCGCGCTGCCGGAAGTGCTCACCTACCTGCCGGACATTGGCCTGGAAGTGGCCCACGAAATCCATAGCTTTTTCGAGGACGATCACAACCAGAACGTTATCGGCGCGTTGCTGGGCGAGTGCCAGATGGAATTGCAGGATGTGGGCGAGCTAGGCGCCGAATTTGCCGCCAGCGCGACCTTGGGCGGCATGCTCGACAAGCTGAACATTCCGTCAGTGGGGCCGGGGGCCGCGCAGAAACTGGCGGACAAGTTCGGCACCTTGGAAAGCGTGGTCAAAGCCGACTGGCTGGACATGCGTCAGACCTTGCCGGAAAAGCAGGCGCAATCGGTCAGAGCGTTCTTCGACATCACGGAAAACGCCGAACGCGCCCTCAAGATCGAACAGCAGCTCAAAGCCTTCGGCATGCACTGGCAAAGCGAGAAAAAGACCGTTGAAGGCCTGCCGCTCACGGGCCAGACCTGGGTGCTGACCGGTTCGCTGGAACTGATGAGTCGCGACATCGCCAAGGAAAAACTCGAAAGCCTCGGCGCCAAGGTTTCCGGGTCGGTTTCGGCGAAAACCCACACCGTCGTGGCAGGGCCGGGGGCCGGGTCCAAACTCACCAAGGCCAACGAACTGGGGCTGAAGGTGCTGGATGAAGAAGCGTTCGTGGCGTTTCTCAAGAAGCACCACGTCTCTGTGGAGTGACTCACGCTTGAGTGCGGTAGATGAACGCCTCGTGCCCAACGCTGATCCCGTAGGTGCAGCCGGAGGTGTGTATCGGCCGCGAAGGCGGTAGGTCTGGTGATTGGGGTGTGTCTGTAACACCGCCTCGCTGCCGTCGTGCCTCCGGCGTCTCCTACAGATGTGTGGCGTGTTCGAGGTTTGTATCTGGCGCTGAAAATGTCAGTGCGGCCAATGAACGCCTCGTGTCCAACGCTGATCCCGTAGGAGCAGCCGGAGGC
>NZ_DDHJ01000010.1:151004-223996 GCF_002338065.1 Pseudomonas sp. UBA1879
AGGCACGACGGCCGCGAAGGCAGTAAGTCTGGTGATTGGGGTGTGTCTGTAACACCGCCTCGCTGCCGTCTTGCCTCCGGCGTCTCCTACAGGTTTGCGGTGGGTGCAGGATTTTGTCTGGCGCTGAAAACGTCAGTGCAGTCGATGCAAGCCCTATGTCCAACGCTGATCTGTAGGAGCAGCCGGAGGCACGACGGCCGCGAAGGCGGTGGGTCTGGCGATTGGGGTGTGTCTGTAACACCGCTTCGCTGCCGTCGTGCCTCCGGCGTCTCCTACGGGTTTGCGGTAGGTTCAGGATTTTGTCTGGCGCTGAGAACGTCAGTGCGGCCAGTGAGCTGCATGCCCACCGCCGATCCTGTAGGAGCAGCCGGAGGCACGACGGCCGCGAAGGCGCCGGTTCAGTTGAGACCGGTTTCCCGGCACAGATTCCTCCCTTCGAAAAATATCCGGAACCCCCGCACCCCCCGGTGATCTAGTGCTTGCAGCCTATTCGGGAGATCACCATGTTCCAGTTCTTCGAGCACCTCAGCACACGGATCGCGGCGCCTTTTGCCGGGGAAACGAAGCGCAACAGCAAAGTCTGGCACTGCCGCTGCGGACAATCGGTGTTTTTCCGCAACAGCCAGTGCCTGGCCTGCTCGGCGGCATTGGGCTATCTGCCGGAGCAGAGCAAGATCGCAGCACTGGAACCGGGCCCCGATCTGAACACCTGGCGCCTGAGCGAGGAACCGGGTGCCGGGCTGTACCGTCGGTGTGCGAACCTCGACACACCTGCGGCGTGTAACTGGATTTTTCCCGCGCATAACGCCGGAGAGTTCTGCGTGGCCTGTAGCCTCAATCGCACCATTCCCGACCTGTCTGTAGCGGAAAATCCTGAGCGCTGGCTGAAGCTCGAAACCGCCAAGCGGCGCCTCATCGCGCAGTTGATCACTCTAGGACTGCCCGTCATCCCCAAGACCGTGGATGAAGAACGCGGTCTGGCCTTCGAATTCCTCGGCGTCGACTTGCAGGGCAACTTGCCCACCACCGGGCACGCCAATGGCTTGATCACCTTGAACGTTGAAGAAGCCGACGACGCGATTCGTGAGAAAGTTCGGGTACAGATGCACGAACCCTACCGCACGCTGCTGGGGCATTTCCGTCATGAAGTCGGGCATTACTACTGGGATCGGTTGATCGCCAACACCTACTGGCAGGACGGTTTCCGTCACCTGTTCGGCGATGACCGCGCCAGCTACGCCGATGCCCTCGATCACCACTATCAACACGGCGCCCCGGCAGACTGGCAGCAACATTACGTCAGCGCCTACGCCACCATGCACCCATGGGAAGACTGGGCCGAGACCTGGGCGCATTACCTTCACATGATGGACGCCGTCGACACAGCACTCAGCCTGGGCATGAGTGCGCGGGACATGGACCTCGATTATCAGCCGTTCGAGCTGAACACCCTCTACGATCCGCAACACCCCGGCGGGCCGTCCTTCCTTGCATTCGTCAATGCGTGGATCGAATTGGCAGGCATGCTCAACGAACTGTCCCGCGCCATGGGACAGCCGGATTTTTACCCGTTCGTGCTGCCCCCTGCGGTGATCACCAAGCTGCATTTCATCCATCTGGTCATCCAGGGCGCGGGCGGCAAGGCAGATGAAGTGCTTCAGGTGCAGTGATCCCTTCAACTGAATAGGGCCTTGGGAGCGGAATTTTGCGCTGGCGGTCGCATTGCCACCGCCGGTCTAAGAATGCCTGCATGCCTCTGAATCTAATGCTACTTTCCCCTGCAATATCGTTTTGATACTAGTGGCACAGAGCAGTTGCAAAGGGATTCGCATATGGCCAATAGCGCTCCAACCCCGTTGAACGAAGCCTCGCGGCTCTCCCGGATCCTGCACATGGGGCTGATTGATTCGGGCGCGGATGAAGTGTTGGATCACATCATCGGCATGGTCACCCATTATTTCCAGGTGCCCATCGCGCTGGTCTCCATTGTCAGCGAACATCGCCAATGGTTTCGCGCGGGGACGGGCCTCGCCGAACGCGAGACGCCACGGGAAATATCCTTCTGCGCCTATTCGATCCTGTCCAATGAGGTGTTTCAGGTCCCGGACGCGCAGCTCGACGAACGTTTCCGTGAAAACCCGCTGGTGACAGGGGAGCCCTTTGTGCGCTTCTACGCGGGTGTGCCGCTGGTGACCGCTGACGGCCTGGCCCTCGGCACCCTGTGCATTATCGACAACGCCACCCGGTCGCCGCTGGACGCGCGCGACATCGCCATGTTCGAAATGTACGGACAGTTGGTGATGAAGCGCCTGAACAACCTGCGCAAGGACAGCTATGTCGATCACCCTACCGGGCTGTTCAATCGACTGCGCCTGGAAGAAGACATCATTGCGTTGGCCAATCGGGAGGACCACGCGCTGGTGGCCCTGGACATGGTCAATCCGGTATTTCTCGACAGCATCATCAAGGCGCTGGGCTACAGCTTCGCTCAGGAATTGGTGCGCTGCATGATCGACAGCTGCCGTGAGCAATTGCCCCCCGACACCGCGCTGTACAAGGTCAGCCCCACGCGCATCGCGCTGCTGACCCGCCACGACGGGCCGGAGCAGGCCGAGCAGCTGTTCCGCAAACTGATCAAGCATTTCCAGCGCCCGCTGGTGTGTCGCAACATCCCGATTCAGATGGACCTCGGCATCGGCGTACTTCCTTTGGGGCTGGGTCGCACCGATGAGAAAGACTGGATACGCCTGGTGGTCAGCGCTGCGGATGAAGCGCGGGGCAAGGCCACCGGCTGGCGCTGGTACGAACCGCACCTCGACTTCGCACAGCAGCGCGCGTTTCTGTTGCTCGCGTCACTGGCCGATGCAGTGCGCAGCCCCGATCAGTTGTCGTTGGTGTTCCAGCCGAGGATGGAAGTGAGCACCGGGCGTATCGTCACCGTGGAGGCGCTGTTGCGTTGGCAGCATCCGGTGCTGGGGCCGATCAGCCCGGTCGAATTCATTCCGCTGGCCGAAAAGACTGCGTTGATTCGCTCCCTCAGCCTGTGGGTCTTGCGCCACGCCGTCGAGCAAGCGCGGACCTGGCAACGGCAGGGCTATGCGTTCAAGGTCGCGATGAACGTGTCTGCCATCGACCTTGCGAACTCGCAATTCAGTGACGCGCTGTTCGAACAGTTGTCCATCAGCGAACTGGACCCCGGTCGCTTCGAACTGGAATTCACCGAAAGCGCGTTGTGCGACAACCCCGACATCACCCGGCAGCAACTGGAACGCCTTCGTGCGCTGGACATCGACATCGCCATCGACGATTTCGGCACTGGCTACAGCAACTGGACCTACCTGCGCCAATTGCCCGCCACCACCGTCAAGCTCGACAAGTCGCTGGTGGAGAACCTGGACGCCAATGAAAAGGATCGGCGCCTCGTCGAAGCCATCGTCGACCTTGCCCGACGCTTGGGCTATCGCGTCGTCGCAGAGGGCGCCGAGACCGAAGACGTCTACGAAGTCCTTTGCCAGCTCGGCTGCCACGAGGTGCAGGGTTTCCTCGTCGCCCGCCCTATGACCGCAAGCGCGCTGGAACACTGGATGAACGGCGAGCGCAATAACAAAGTCCGGCAACTGCGCGCGTTGTCACATTGAGTAGGAGCGGTATGAATATCAAGGCAGGTGGCGACTCATCAGCCGTTCGCCGCCTGCAGCGTCCGCCGGTTCGTCACTGAAGACCCAACCCCACGCGCGATACAGCGCCAACGCGCGATGGTTGTCAGGAGCGACGGCCAGCATCAATCGCTCGACGTCTGGCCACAGGCCCAGCGCTAATGCCGGCAGCTCGCCCATGCAGACCGCGCCCAACCCCAGGCCCTGATAGCGCCGATCGATCATCAGCCCATGCAACGTCGCCGTTCTGCCGCGCGCCCATTGCGGCAACAACGACCGGCGTTTGAGCAAAAAGAACCCCCTCGGCATGTCATCCACCAGCAGCGCGAAGCCCTGAATGTCGGACGAAGGGCGAGCGGTCAGCGCGTGCAGCACCCCGTGGATGTCACCCACGCTGCGTTTCTGCTCATCCGCCAGCTCGATCTGCAAAACCTGCTGGCGCTGCTCGGCGGACAGCGCCTCGTATGTCGTTACCCGGTTTTTCATGACGCCACCTTGCAAGGTCGACGCGCACAAGTCCAGCGTGCACGCGCGTTGTTCGGGTGTTGCGACGTTCAGCGTCACGCCCCGGTGATTGCCGGACACAAGTGCTTGAGCGACCACGGATTTTTTATCTGAAACCAAAGGTTGTAACTTCGCGCCAGACCGGTACAATGGCGCGGCTCGCCGACTGGCGAGTGTCGTTATGGTGACCCCATCGGTCCCCCCGCAACGATTACCCGTTAACCTGGTCAGGCCCGGAAGGGAGCAGCCACAGCGGGAACATTGTGTGCCGGGGTGTGGCTGGTGGGGTTGCCTCCTAACGAAACCTCATTGCCCTCCAATGAGTTGCCCCCCCCCTGAAACTGAATGCTTAGCACTGACACGCTGATGATGCGTGACTGACTGCGGCTGCTCAACACTCATCCCATTCCGGTCCGCCCTTCAGCGTCTGAAGCAGATGGTCAACGAAGCTGCGTAGCGTGGATGGCAGGTATTGGGCTGTCGGGTAAACCGCGTGGATCTTCACGTCGTTGGATGTGAAATCAGGCAGCAGTTGAATGAGCGATCCCGCTTTCAAATGTGGACCGGATAGGCATGTGGAGCCTTAGGCGATGGCCAGTCCTCCCCAGGCTGTGCGGCCAAGGCCGATGGGAACGGGTTATCCCTCGATTGCGCCTGCGCGTTCGGCCTTGGTGACGAACAGTGGCATACTCCCGTGCCTGGCATCGTGAGGTAAGGCAGTGGACAAGATTGACGACGAGACCCGGATCAAACTCCGCGAATGGCAGATGCGTCGCCTGGCACTCAAGGACCGGATGCAGTCGCACCCCGAGCAGACGCTGGAGTTGTCGAAGGTGCTGGACTTGATGGACGAGGAGCATGCGGCGATTCTGGCGGGTGCGACCCGCGTGCCGTCGGCATCTGAGCCTGAACTCGAGTCTGAGCCAGCGCAGGCACCCGCCGCTGTTCCACCGAAATTGACCGATGACACGCTTGCACCCGCCTTCGACCTGACCCTGCGCGTCACCGCTCACTCCCGCGAGGGCTTGCGCAAGCTGCTGGAGATGGCCGTTTACGAACTGCGCGAGGAGGTCGATAACGCGGCCACCGACGCCCCACGAACCTGCCCCGGCGGCATGTCCGGCACGTTGGGCGACTATGAATACACGCTCGACATCAACCGCCTTCCCAAGCTCTGAGACGCCATGCAACCGGAACATTCCGATTTATCCACGCCGGTCTTTTTGCCTGTCACGTCGGTGACCTGTGAAGCGCTGAAAACCGACGGCGCTGACCTGCTCGACACCCTGACCGACCCGGAACTGGCCGCTGTGCTGGTCATCCAGAACCTGGCGCAGATGAGCGAACACGACCTGAGCAGCGCGGCGGCGGAGAATATTCTGGCGCGGCTCATCGCGTGGTCTGTCACCCATCAGCAGACGACAGGCATGGGGCTGCTGTCGGAGGCGCGTCGTTTGTTCGACCCGCGCAAGCTGTATTTCGGGCTGGAGGCGATCAAGGGCCTGAACCTGCGCCTGCTGTTGGCCGAGGAAGTGGCGGCGCGGGAGTACCTGCTGCCCGATGGGCAATGGGACGTCGAGTACAAAGTGCGCCATCATCGCAACCACGACCCGTTCAGTCAGCAGATGGTCACGCCGCGTTTTCGCGAACGCTGGTTGAGTGCCGCGCAGGACAAGCTGGTCCGAACCTTTCGCGCCAATCTCGATGAAGACCTGCATGTGCAAGGCTACGCCGGCATCGGTAAAAGTCATTTGCTCGGCGTGCTGATCGAGTGCCTGCGGCCTGAGAAAACGCTGTTGCTGGCGCGCACGCCGGCCAAGCTGAACACCCTTCGCGAGCGGCTGAAGCATGGCAAGGGCAAGGCGCCCGGCTCAACCTTCAAAGCCTTCGCCCAAGCCTTGCTGCGCGGCCCGCGATTCCAGCCCGAACGCGCGCCGGCCAAAGGCCCCACCCGACAGGCCCTGGCGCGTGATTTGAACATCCTGGGTTTTCGCAACCACGGGGCGCAGGCGACACTCGACATCTGCCTGAAGGTATTGGAGCTGTACTGCCAATCGTGGGATCGCAGCCTGTCGAGCAAGCATCTGCCGCATTTCAATCAGCCACTCAGCGGCCTGGAGCTTCAGGTGTTGCTGGAATACGCCAGTCGGCTCTGGGTCTGGCTGGAAGCGCACCCGGCCTGGGCAAGTCAAAGCGGATTCGAGGCGTTGTGGATGATCAAGCGGGCGAATCTGGACGGCTGCGTGTTGCCCGATCGGTACACCCATGTGCTGATCGACGAGAGTCAGGATATTCCGCCGTCGTTGCTGCAGATCATCGAGCGGGGTCGGCAGGTGCTGATCACCCTCGGCGACGAGTATCAGCAGGCGGGGAGGGTGATGGTCAAGCGCGAGCGCAAGGTGCGGCAGACCGACATCAGCTATTCCATGCGTTCGGGGCGCAACGTCGAGCGGCTGGTCAATCCGCTGATCTATCAGCATTCGGAGAAGGGTAAAGTGCCGTTCGAAGGCACTCGCGACGCCGACGTCACGATTGTCGAGTATCCACAAGGGTTCGTGCCGCCCGAGCGATGCGTGATCTTGACCGCCTCGCCTTGGGACACGATGCGCTGGGCCATCGAGTTGCACGGCGCCAACAGCCCTTTCGGGTATCCGGATGACGCAACGCGGCGCAGTTTCGAACACTTCATGACCACGGCCGTAGGTTTGTCGGACCCGGATTTCTATGCGCCGGAACGCAGCGCTGAAGGCCTGCATCCTTACTTTGCCGACCTGCCCGACTGGGCGCAGGTGCATGCGGCCAACCGGTTCGACGAATCGTTTTTGCAGGTCGAAGCTCTGCTCAGGAACAAAGACTTCCGCATGGCGGACGTCACTCGCTTGAGTCGCCTGGCAGGCGATCCCGACAAGCGCTGCCTGCTGATGCAGGCCGATGAGGCGGGGGGCATGGAGTTCGATGAAGTGCTGCTGACGCCGGAATTGCTGACCAACGTGCAATTCAGGGACGCCTACTCGTTCGATAAACGCATCTGCGCGTTGTACATCGCCATTTCGCGGGCCAAGCGCCAGTTGTATGTGCCTTACGATGTGGTTGAGTGGATCGAGTACCACCAGTACCAGAAATACCGCGAGTCCCACGGTTACTAAGGGGGTGTTCCTGTTAACGGCAGTAGCGGTGTCGCGTCGCACCACTGGCTCGGTCACTGGCGAACTGCTTTCCGGCGGGCGTGCGCTCGGCCACCACGCAGCCATCCTTGACCGATACAGCGGCATAGCCCTGATCCCGCAGGTACAGCAGTGCAGTGAAGTCCAGCGGGTTAACGCGCGACGCCACTTCATCCGTCAAGGTCGCGAGCAAGCTGAGAGCCAGGGATTCAAGCCGCATCGGGGGTTGCCTCTGGGTGCGTGTGAGTTAGTGGCTATTTGTCACCACGGCTCAAACCAGAGTTCCATTTATTTGTGATGCCGCTTTGAAAAGCGCCCGACTTTGCATTCGGACGCTTTTCTGAAGGTCGGGCGACGGGAACGGCAGACGCTTTCAGTCATTTCGCCACTGCCGTAGTGACCCCATGGTCAGCGTCGTGAACCGGCGCTGCAACTGCGGTCCGGTCTGCAGGGCATCGCGCAGCAGCGGCTCGGCCGCGCCTGTCTCGGGACGTGCGCCGGTGATAAACGATTCGGGCAAACCGATTAATCGAGCAGGGTTTGATCTGGCGCAATACATCGCGCCAGATTGACCTCGGTCGCATCCATAATGCGTGGCAAATCAAAGAAATCTGCCCGGTTTTTAGGTCAATACGATAGTCTTCGCACCATTGTCGAAACGGACACCTGGATTGGAAGGCTATAGATGGCGCCTGATGACTATCTCGTAATGAGCAGCGCGGAATGGGCGGGGCTTCGCGCCAGTACGCCACTGACGTTGTCCGAAGACGATCTGGCGGCATTACGGGGTGTAAACGAAGATATTTCCCTGGAAGATGTCGCCAATATCTATCTTCCTTTGTCTCGCTTGATCAATTTGCACGTCAACGCGGCCCGCAGTCTGGCCAGCATCAAAGACACGTTTCTCGGTCGTCCGGCGAAAAAGCAGACGTACGTGGTCGCCGTCGCAGGCAGCGTGGCGGTTGGCAAGAGCACGTTTGCCCGCGTGTTGCAGGCGCTGATGGCCCGCTGGCCGGATCATCCGCGCGTCGATCTGGTGACGACCGACGGCTTTCTCTACCCCAACGCCAAGCTGGCGGCCGGGGACATCATGCACCGCAAGGGCTTTCCGGAAAGCTACGACCGCAAACGCATGGTCACATTTCTCTCCGACCTCAAGGCGGGTGTTCCGGCGATTAGCGCGCCGGTGTATTCGCACATCAGTTACGACATCGTGCCGGATAAATTCCTGCAGATCAGCCAGCCGGACATTCTGATTTTCGAGGGGCTCAACGTCTTGCAGACCGAGGGCAACGACGGTCAGAAACCGGGCAGCATCGTGTCGGACTTTTTCGACTTTTCGATTTATCTCGACGCCGATGAGCGCGACATCGAACGCTGGTACGTCGAGCGCTTTTTGATGCTGCAGCAAACTGCGTTTCGCGCGCGTGGTGCCTACTTCCGCGAGCTGGCCGACTTGCCTCCGGAGAAGTCCCCGGACGCAGCGCGCAAGATCTGGCGCGACATCAACCGACCGAACCTACTGGAAAATATCTTGCCGACCCGCGAGCGAGCCAGCCTGGTGGTGCGTAAGGCGGCGGATCATTCGGTCAAGGAATTGTGGCTGCGTTGATGTTTAAATCCACGCTGTTCGCCTCGGCGCTGTTCGCCCTGAGCGTCAGTGCCTCAGCGCTGGCGGACGGCAACAAGCTGCTGCTCGAATGCCAGGACGGCATTACCAGCATGAGCGGCGGCGCGGCGAAAAATCCGGTGGGGATTGGTCATTGTGTGGGCGTGCTGCAAGCGACCATGGACACGCTTGACCTGGTCCACGAAGCGGGTGGCACGCCGAAGCTGGTGTGCGTGCCCGAAGGCGGAATCCCGATGATTCAGTCGATGCGCATCGTTGTTCAGTCGCTCGCAGAACACCCGCAGAGCCTGCACTTGAACGAGTCCGTTCTGGTCACCGCCGCGCTGAAAAACGCCTTCCCTTGCGAATAAACGTCATGCCCCGCGCGTAAATCCCGTCAGCGTCTAAAGTGGATGGGCCGGTCGGGTTTTACTGGCGAATCCTCCTACGTTTTCAAACGCACCTTCGGGCGACGTGATGGTGCGTTTCTGTCCCGCTTGGAAATGAAAGGACACTGACCATGCGTATCAATGCCTTGATTGTTGTGCTGTTGACCGGGCTGGTCGCGGCAACGTTCGGTTTCGGAATCTACCTGTTCGCTCAGTTGGTGCCAGACATGCGCGCCAGTCTGGGCTTCGATATTTCCTACGTCGGCACGCTGACTGCCGCCGGGCAGTTCGGCTATCTGACGTGCGCGTTGGTGGCAGCGTGGCTAACGGCTCGACTGGGCGGAGGCTGGGTGATTTTCGGCTCAGGGGTCGTGTGCGCCGTGGCCTTGATCGGGCTTTCACTGGCCCAGAATGTGCTGCTGATCGGCGTCCTGCTGACGCTCTTGGCAGGGACGGCAGCCACGGTGTTCGTGCCCATGGTCGACGTCATTTCCCGCACCGTCGCCTTCAAGTACCGCGGCATGGCCATGGGACTGGTGTCCAGCGGCACCAGTTATGGGGTGTTCATCAACAGCCTGTTGGTGCCGCTTTACGCGCCTCAAGGCGAATGGCGCACCGTGTGGTGGATGGTCGGGCTGATCACGGCCGTGATAGCGATCGGTGTGCTGTTCGTATTCAAACGTGCGCGGCTGTTCGCCGACGCGTCCGACGTCAACCCGTCCGAGCCCCGAGTGTTGGGGGATCCCACGGCGAAGGTGAGTAAGGCGGCGATGATGCAGCCTTGGGTGCTGATGGTCTGGGCGATGAATTTCCTGCTCGGTTTCTCGACCTTTCCGTTTCAGAACTACCTGTCGTCCTACCTGCGCACCGAACTGCAATTCGACGTGACCTACACCGCGCAAATCTGGGCCAGCATCGGTTTTGTCGGCATGTTCGCGGGGCTGGCGGTGGGTGGGCTGTCAGACCGTATCGGCCTGCGTATCACCATGATGCTGGTCTACCTGTGCGTGGGGCTGGCCTCGCTGATACTGGTCGTGCACCCGGCAGGCTACTGGCCATTGGTGGCGGGCGTGCTGTTCGCCATCGCGTTCTATCCCATTTTTGGTCTGATCCCGGCGTACGTCTCGAAAATGGCCGGAAGTGCTGCGTTGGCGGTGACCCTATTCGGCGTGGCAAATATCATGCAGGGCGTGGGCGGCATGCTCGGCAACTTCAGTGGCGGCGTGCTGGCGAGTGTGACGGGGTCGTTCATGGGGTTGTATGTGGCGATCGGGCTGGTGGCGCTGGTGATGGCAGGGCTGGCGTTGCGCTTGCCAAAGGAGGGCGATGAGACCCCGCGGGCCACCGTGGTGGATGCCGTGAATGGCTAAGGCTTGTTCATCAGCGGCCCTTCGGTCGTTTTGAATCTGTGCCGTTCGGCAATGGCGGCGCCGAAGGGGTGGAAGAGGGGTCGGGTTTCTCTTCCACCGCGTCGGGAAAGGGTTCGCGCGCTTTTCTTGCACGTTCGGAATATTCACGGTAATCGGTCTTGAATTTCCCCTGCTCTGACTCCGTGCTCATGGTGTCTCTCGTGATCGCTGACCTTCCTTATAAAGGTAGCGGCGTGCACGGGGTCAGTTAGACAGATTCGCGATGATCCGCGTCGCGATGGGCTCGGGCGTTATAAATCCACGCGCCCCACCACGCACGGCTGCACATCCCCGCCGACCCAGATCCGCTCGCCGATCTGCTCCACGTAAATCCGCCCTTTATGCCCAATCACCGTGCCCTGCCGAGCGGTGTAGCGATGGGGCGCCAGTCCCGCGCCGATCAGCCACTGCGCCAGGCTGGCATTGAGGCTGCCGGTCACCGGATCTTCGGCGTTGAGGTCGCCGGTGAGGGCGCGCACTTCGAAATCGGCTTCGGCGTCAGGCCCAGACCACGGCGCAACCATACCGACGTTCAAGCCTTGAAGTGCGGGGTAGTCAGGGCGGATCGCCAGCAGTTCGTCGCGGCTTTCCAGCAGGATGGCCACCCAGCCCGGGCCGTTGTCCGCCCATTGACTGGCGACGATGCGCTCAGGCGTTATGCGCAAGCCCGCGGCAAGGGTGGCCAATACCTCGGCTTCGACCGGGCCGCTGCGCAGCAAGGGTGGGGCCGCGAAGGCCAGGCGTGAACCTTCGCGACGCAGCCGGACCAGACCCGCGCCGCATTCCTGCACGACTTCATCACCCTTCGGAATACCGCCGTTGTCGAGCCAGACGAAACAGCTGCCCAAGGTCGGGTGCCCCGCGAAGGGCAGTTCACGGGTGGTGGTGAAAATGCGCACGCGGTAGTCGGCGTCAGGGTGGGTCGGGCGCAGCAGGAACGTGGTTTCGCTGAGGTTGGTCCAGCGGGCGAATGCAGCCATTTGCGCATCGCTGACGCCATCGGCAGCGATCACCACGGCCAGGGGATTGCCTTCGGTGGCGGCGCTGGAAAAGACATCGACCTGCTGAAAATTCAGTGGCTGGGGCACGGCACTCTCCTGTGCAATACGGTGGGCGCGTCCACTCTAGGCAGGAGCGACCACACTGTACAGGCACAGATGCACGCGCATTCTCGGCCGATGTGTGTGGTCTGCATAGACGTCATCCGGCCAGTTCGCGGCCCGATAACCAGGCGGCCACATCGAACGAGGGACAGGCCTTGATGAACTCATCGGGGCTGATGACGCCGTCGCCATTGCGGTCCGGTGACAGGTCTCGATGGCCCAGAATGCGGGCGTCGGGGTAGAGTTTGCGCAGGTCGTCCAGCAGTTGTCCCAAGGCGGCGAATTGCGCGGCGGTGAAGGTGTTGGCGGGTTTGCCGCCTGCGTCCAGGCCGCCGGCCACGCATATGCCGATCGAGCGTGAATTATGGCCTTTGACGTGGGCGCCGACGGCTGTCTCCGGGCGACCGGTTTCCACGGTGCCGTTGCGGCGGATGACGTAGTGGTAGCCCACCGTATCGAAGCCACGCTGGACGTGCCAGTGGGTGATCTCTTTCACGCCGATGTCGTGCGTGGGACGAGTCGCCGAGCAGTGGACCACCAGCAGATCGGTGGCCGTACGAAAGGTTGGTTTGTAAAGGGAGGGTGGGGCGTTCATGGTATTGCTTCCTTGCAAGGTCAATAGGAACCTCGAAGAAATACGCAAGTAGGGCGAGGGTCAACCACGCAAACGTTGCAGAACGTCTCTACGACGGCTGCAACGTTGCGAAGAGAGCAGAGCTTCGATCAGGCTGGGAAGTGCAGCGCGTTGGTCAGATCGCCCATCGGCGTCTGGCCGCGAGCGATCATGGCGTTATCGCGTTCGGTGAGGCCGTCGAGCTTCTCCAGGCCGTGCACACGGGTGATCAGGCGCAGGATCGACGCCGTGTCATAGACCGTGTGGTCCACGGTGCCTTTGCGGGCGAACGGCGAAACGACAAGGGCCGGCACCCGAGTGCCTGGCCCCCAGCGATCACCCTTCGGCGGTGCGACATGGTCCCACCAGCCGCCGTTTTCATCGACCGTCACGACGATCACCATGTTTTTCCATTGCGGACTGTTGCGCAGGACTTTCAGCACCCGGTCGATATGTCGGTCGCCGGCGGCGACGTCGGCATAACCGGCGTGCATGTTCAGGTTGCCCTGGGGTTTGTAGAACGTCACGGCCGGCAGCTTGCCCGCCTCGGCATCAGCGAGGAACGTGTTGGTGCTGGCTTCATCCCCGAGGCCGCCGTCGCGCAGGCGCTTCTTGCGCTCGGCCGGGTGCTCCGGGCCTTGCTGCTTGAAGTAGTTGAACGGCTGATGGTGGTACTGGAAGTTCGGGATCTTGGGGATGCCCGTCGAATCCTTGTACTCGTCCAGCGTCACCTGCCACGCTCCGGCGTACCAGGCCCACTCGATGTCCTTTTTCGACAGCTTGTCGCCGATGTGATCGTGACTCTGCGGCACCAGCACATTGGCGAGATTGGGTTGCGAATAGTCGGGTTTTTCCTTGTCGCGCAGCCAGGTCGGCCAATACGGCGGGGCCATGGTGTTGACCGCGTAGCCGTCCGGCGTCAGGGCGCTGGGACCAAATTGCGGCGGGCCGGACATTGCGCTGGCCGGGGATTTCTCCAGCGGCTTGAGGCGGTAATCCAGCGGGTCGCTGCTTTCGAGGGTCGCGATCTGGGATCTGGCGACGGAAGAGGCGGCGTCCGGGTAGAACGGCGCTCTGGCCGAAATCAGGTATTGATGATTGAGGAACGAGCCGCCGAAGGCGCCCTGGAAAAAGTTGTCGCAGAGCACGAACTCCCGGGCGACGTCCCACAGACGAAGGGAATATTGGCTCTGGCTGTAGTAGCCCATGGTCAGGCCACCGGAATCGGCCCACGCCACGAAGGCATCGTTCTTACCGCCGTTGATCTGCATCTGGTTTTGATAGAAGACGTGCCACAGGTCGCGGGTGACCAGGCCGAACGGCAGGTCTTCGCCGCCTGGGCCTTTGAGGGCAAACGGCGCGTTGGGCAGGTTTTCCTGATACTGCACGCCGGTGGCGTAGGTCACGCCGTCGAGGCTTTGCGGACCGACCTGGCACACCCCGCCCCAGGCCGGTGGAAGGGTGTCGAGGATCTTGCCGTCCCGGTCGCGTTGCCGATAGTCGTCTTGTTTAACGGCAGACAGGGGTTTTTCCACGCCCGGAAAGTTAGCGAACAGGTTGTTGAAGCTGCGGTTCTCGGCGTAGATCACTACGATGGTCTTGACGTTGTCATGTAGGGCCTTGTCCAGCGCAGCGCCAGTCAGCGTCGTTTCCAGCGCCACGGCATCGCCCGTTTTCTCCGATTCGCTGGCCGCCACAACCCCGCTTAGCGTCGCGCCTGCGCCCAACACCGCGACACCGCCAAGGAAGCGACGACGGCTGGTGTCGACAGGCGTGTCGACGAGGGTTTCGCGGAGAGGGGACTGGCTTGGGTCTTGAGGTGTGTCGCTCATCACGGCTCCTGCTCGCAGAACTGAAGTGTTGCGAATTGTGTCGAGGGAGCCTAATCCTGCGATGTGACGGTATTGCTACAGATTCGAGAGATGAGAGGGCGAGCTTCTACGCCAACTGCACTGCGTTTGCTGCGGGAGTGAGCTTGCTCGCGAACACGCCGTGGCAGCGAAGCTTCTGTGTCCGGGCTACCGAGTTCGTGAGCGAGCTCACTCACACCGTTTTCATTCACGATCTGCTCTCACGGCGTCGCAGGCCCATCCGCCGGCAATCCGGACGAGGTGTTGTAGCGACTCATGATTCGATCAATCTCGCCGGACATACGCATCCGCAGCAGAATTCGCATCAGCCGTTGCGCCGGGATGTCGGTGTCGTTGCGCACGATGCAGCCCACCGGTTGCTCGTCAATCACTGCCACGCCGCGCAGCTTCTGGTCGTCAGGCAGGTTACGGTTGAACCAGTCCAGCGACCATTGATTGCCGACCGCGTAACGGTAGCGATGGATCTGAAGCTTCTGTAGGACCTGGACTTCGCTGCGGGCATCGTCGCGATGCAAGGTGCGGTTGTCGAAAGCGGTTTGAAGAGTGGGGTAGACATAGCCCAGCACCGTGCCGATGGTTTCGTTGGCGAGGGTGTCGGGGGCGCGCGGCGTGGCGTTGTCCGGGGTGCTGATCAGCAGGTCACGCTGGATCAACAGCGGCAGGCTCCAGGTGTAGTCGCCGGAAAGATTGGGCATCCAGGATTGCGCCGCGTAGCAACGCACGTCAATGGCGCCGCGCTCCAGGGTGCGTTGCACGCGCTGGATCGGCACGACGCGGTATTGCGCCGACAGCTTGGCGTGGGCGGCCATGCTTTGCATGATGTCGAAAATGAGGCCGCCGGTGGGCTGATGATCCTCGATCTGCACCAGCGGCATCGCCCACGCATCGGCGATGGAAAACCGCAGCGGTGCCTCTTCGGCGCCAACAGGCCCACTCATCAGCCACACAGCGCTCAATGCCAGCAGACGCATAGGGTCTCCTCAAGAGCAAAACGGTGCTTTCGGGCGGTGATGGCAGTCTAGCGGCAGATCCTTTATATGCGCGCACTCATATTGCCCGGATGCAATTTTGCCCCCGCTCCGCTAGCATTGGCGGTCTTCCGCATCCCAGTCGCGACGGTTTTCAATGAGTTACCAGGTTCTTGCACGTAAATGGCGTCCGCGCTCGTTCCGCGAAATGGTCGGCCAGACCCATGTGCTCAAGGCTTTGATCAACGCACTGGACAGCCAACGCCTGCACCACGCCTATCTGTTCACCGGCACGCGGGGCGTCGGCAAGACCACCATCGCGCGCATCATCGCCAAGTGCCTGAACTGCGAAACCGGTATCACGTCATCGCCCTGTGGCGAATGTTCGGTCTGCCGCGAGATCGACGAGGGTCGTTTCGTCGACCTGATCGAGATCGACGCCGCGAGCCGCACCAAGGTCGAGGACACCCGCGAACTGCTCGATAACGTGCAATACGCCCCGAGCCGCGGCCGCTTCAAGGTCTACCTGATCGACGAAGTGCACATGCTGTCCAGCCACTCCTTCAATGCCTTGCTCAAGACCCTGGAGGAGCCGCCGCCCTACGTCAAATTCATCCTCGCGACCACTGACCCGCAGAAACTGCCCGCGACCATCCTGTCGCGCTGCCTGCAGTTCTCGTTGAAAAACATGACGCCCGAGCGTGTGGTCGAGCACCTGACCCACGTGCTCGGCGCTGAAAACATCCCTTTCGAAGACGACGCGCTGTGGCTGTTGGGCCGTGCCGCCGACGGTTCGATGCGCGACGCCATGAGCCTCACCGACCAGGCCATCGCTTTCGGTGAAGGCAAGGTGCTGGCCACCGACGTGCGAGCCATGCTCGGCACGCTGGATCACGGTCAGGTCTATGACGTTCTCACCGCGCTGATCGACGGCGATGCGCGCTCGCTGCTCGAAGCCGTGCGTCACCTTGCCGAGCAAGGGCCGGACTGGAGTGGTGTGCTATCGGAAATCCTCAATGTGTTGCACCGCGTGGCCATCGCCCAAGCATTGCCTGAAGGCGTGGACAACGGCCATGGCGACCGCGAGCGGGTGTTGGCGCTGGCCCAGGCCTTGCCCGCTGAAGATGTGCAGTTCTATTACCAGATGGGCTTGATCGGCCGCCGCGACCTGCCGTTGGCGCCGGATCCGCGCGGTGGCTTCGAAATGGTGCTGTTGCGCATGCTCGCGTTTCGCCCCGCCGACAGCGATGACGCGCCGAGACAACCGTTAAAGTCAGTGGGGATCAACCCGGCCACGGTTGATTCCCAGGTAGCGGTGGCCGGTGCAGCGCCTGTTGCGTCGGCTCCGGCGTACATCCCGGCGCCGTCTCCCACGCCTGTCGCTGAAGCGCAGCCCGCGGAAAAACCGGCGGCGACTGCGGCTGCCGAGCCGTCCCCTGCGCCGGTAGAAGACCTCGATTTACCGTGGAATGAGCCCAAGGCCGCTGAGCCCGCTTCTATGCCCGAGGCCGAACCGGTCACTGCGCCAGTCGCCGAGACGACACCCGAGCCGGTCCTCGACACGGTCGCCGAGCAGCCAGACCTCACGCCCATGCCGACGCCAGCGCCTGTGAGCCCGGTGCCGGATGCGCCCGAGGTTGAATCCGAGGCGCAATTGCAAGCCGCCGCCGAAGCCGTGACCCCGGCCATGCTCGAACACGTGCCCGACGCTGCGCCGTATGTCCCGGCGCCCATGGAACGCGACGACGAGCCGCCACCGGACGACGACTATTACGAACCCGACGTGGACATCGATCCCGCTTCGTTCGCCTACCTCGATGATCTGGCCCACGAAACTGTCGAGGCTGTGGAAAAAGAGCCTGAGCTGCTGCCTGCGGCCAAGCCTGCAACCGGGCTGGCGGCTGATTGGCTGGACCTGTTCCCGAAACTGCCGGTGTCCGGCATGACCGGCAGCATCGCCGCCAACTGCACGCTCATTTCCGTGGACGGCGACCATTGGCTGTTGCACCTGGACCCGGCGCACAGCGCGCTGTTCAACGCGACGCAGCAACGCCGTTTGAACGACGCGCTGAACCAATACCATCAACGCACACTCACCCTGAGTATCGAGCTGATCAAGCCCGAGCAGGAAACCCCGGCCCAAGCAGCGGCGCGTCGACGTGCCGATCGCCAGCGTCAGGCCGAGGCGTCGATTCACAGTGATCCGTTCATCCAGCAGATGCGCGAGCAGTTTGGTGCAATCATCCGGGACGACACGATAGCCCCCGTGGATGCACCGGTAACGCCTTAATGACCGCGAGGCGCTAAGCTTCAACAGCGCCGCGCAATGACCCATCGACTTTTCGAGGAGAAGCACCATGATGAAAGGTGGCATGGCGGGCCTGATGAAACAGGCCCAGCAAATGCAGGAAAAAATGGCCAAGATGCAGGAAGAACTGGCCAATGCCGAAGTGACCGGCCAATCGGGCGCAGGCCTGGTGAGTGTGGTCATGACCGGGCGTCATGACGTCAAGCGCGTGAGCCTGGACGACAGCCTGATGCAGGAAGAGAAAGAAATCCTCGAAGACCTGATCGCCGCTGCCGTCAACGACGCCGTGCGCAAGATCGAAGCAGCCAGCGCGGAAAAAACCGCCAGCATGACCGCGGGCATGCAATTGCCGCCGGGCATGAAACTGCCGTTCTGATCGAACGGTCGTTGCGTCACCCGAAATGCCAGGCTTGTGCCTGGCATTTTTGTATTCACATTTTTTCAGGGAACACCCGACTTCAGGCGTGCGCCTCACCTGTAGGAGTGAGCTTGCTCGCGAAGGCTGACGTCCAGACGACGGATCTGCTGTGCATGTACCCACGCATTCGCGAGCACGCTCACTCCCACAGATCCCGATCCCTCCTGCACTGTCGCGGGTGTCATATCGGGTCTTAAGTGAGGCTCTCGCCGACAAAATCCCACTGCGTTCTGAAGTATTGCGTGTGTCATATTGATCACTGCATTCAACCGAACGCCGCTCGACAGCCACGGTCTGCTTTCTATAGTCATTCAAGGAGCCGCTTCCGATGTCGCATGAACTGATCCTCAATCAGCGTATCGTCCTGGCCTCGCGTCCCGAAGGCTCACCCACGCCAGAGAATTTTCGGCTTGAGCGCGAGGCATTGCCTGACCTGCAAGACGGCCAGGTGCAACTTCGTACCCTTTACCTCTCGCTCGACCCGTACATGCGCAGTCGCATGAGCGATGCACCGTCCTATGCGCCGCCGGTGGAAATCGACGGTGTCATGGAAGGCGGCGCGGTGAGCGTGGTCGAGCAGTCTCGCAACCCCGCCTTCAAGGAAGGCGATCTGGTGGTGGGGCAGACGGGCTGGCAAAGCCACAGCATTTCCGATGGCAAAAACCTGATGGCCATGCCCAAGGATCTGCCCAGCCCTTCGATGGCGGTGGGCGTACTGGGCATGCCCGGCATCACCGGCTACATGGGGTTGATGCACATCGGTCAGCCCAAGGCCGGGGAAACCCTGGTGGTCGCTGCGGCTTCGGGCGCAGTGGGTTCCGTGGTCGGGCAAGTGGCCAAATTGCACGGGCTGCGTGTGGTGGGCATTGCCGGGGGCATCGACAAGTGTCGCTATGTGATGGACGAACTGGGATTCGATGCATGCATCGACCATAAGAGCCCACATTTTGCCGAGCAGCTCAGCGAGGCCTGCCCCAGCGGCATCGACATCTATTTCGAGCTGGTGGGCGGTAAGATTTTCGAAGCGGTGATCCCGTTACTCAACCAGCATGCCCGCATTCCGCTGTGCGGCCTCATCGCGCAATACAACGCCCAGCGCTTGCCAGACGGCCCGAACCACCTGCCGCTGCTGATGCGTACGCTGTTGACCAAACGCGCCCGGATTCAGGCCTTCATCGTTTACGAAGAGTATTACCACCGTCTGGACGAATTCATGCGTGAGATGGTGCCGTTGGTGAAGGACGGCAAGGTCAAGTTCCGCGAAGATGTGGTTGAGGGACTGGAACATGCGCCGGACGCTTTTATCGGCATGCTGGAAGGGAAGAACTTCGGCAAGCTGGTGGTGAAGGTGTCCTAAGCGCCATTTGACGCTTGTCAGAGGCGCGGGTATAAACCGCGTCTCGTGTTTTTGTGAGACTTTTCTTCAATGAGCTTCAGCCCCTTGATTCGCCAGTTGATCGACTCCCTGCGCATTCTGCCTGGCGTCGGTCAGAAAACCGCCCAGCGCATGGCGTTGCAGCTGCTCGAACGCGATCGCAGCGGCGGCTCGCGTCTGGCTCAGGCGCTGAGTCAGGCCATGGAAGGGGTCGGCCATTGCAAACAATGCCGCACGCTGACCGAAGATGAATTGTGCCCGCAGTGTGCCGACAACCGCCGCGACGACACGCTGCTGTGTGTGGTGGAAGGGCCGATGGATGTATACGCCGTGGAGCAGACCGGTTATCGCGGTCGCTATTTCGTGCTCAAGGGCCACCTGTCGCCGCTCGACGGCCTCGGGCCTGAAGCCATCGGCATTCCGCAACTCATGGCACGCATCGAAGAGCAGAACACCTTCACCGAAGTGATCCTCGCCACTAACCCCACCGTCGAAGGCGAAGCGACCGCCCATTACATTGCGCAACTGCTGACCGACAAAGGCCTGATCACCTCGCGCATCGCCCACGGTGTACCGCTGGGCGGCGACCTGGAATTGGTGGACGGCGGAACGCTGGCGCATTCGTTTGCCGGGCGCAAACCCATAAAGCTTTGAGCTTCAAGCTTCAAGCTACAAGTTAAGAGCTGACCGAGTGACTCAGGGTTACTCGATCAGCTTGCCGCTTGCAGCTCGAAACTTGCAGCTTAAGACTTGCCGCTCAGAATTGTGTGAGGCAGAACGTCGGGATTTCCATGTCTTCCAGCCGCTGCGAGCCCCCCAGTTCCGGGAGGTCGATGATGGCGGCGGCTTCGTGAACCTTGGCGCCCATGCGGCGGATCAGATTGGCGGCGGCGACCAGCGTGCCGCCGGTGGCGATCAAGTCATCGAACATCACCACGGTGTCGCCATCGCACAGGCTGTCGGCGTGGACTTCGAGAAATGCCTCGCCGTATTCGGTCTGATACCCCTCGGCCAAGACGTCCGCGGGCAACTTGCCCTGTTTACGAAACAGCACCAGCGGTTTGTTCAGTTCGTAGGCGATGATCGACCCGATCAGAAACCCGCGAGCGTCCATTGCGCCGACATGGGTGAATTCCGATTCAATGTAACGCTGGACGAAGCTGTCGATCACCAGGCGCAAGGCCTTGGGCGACTGAAACAACGGGGTGATGTCACGAAAGATGACGCCGGGCTTTGGAAAGTCCACAACCGGGCGGATGAGGGATTTGAAGCTGAATTCGTCGAAAATCATCAAAGGGTCCTGGGCAGGAAGACGCGCGCAAAGAGCGTAGTCTAAGCCCGCCCGGACCGGCTTGCCATTAGCTTTCCAACGAACCGCCAGCCAGGGCACACAGCTGGATGGGGTCGAGAATGCGGATTTCCTTGCCCTCGGCGGAGATCATTTCGTTCTGCTGAAAGCGCGTAAAGACCCGAGAAACCGTCTCCACGGCCAGCCCGAGGTAATTACCGATCTCGTTGCGCGACATGCTCAGGCGGAATTGATTGGCCGAAAAACCTCGGGCACGGAAACGGGCGGAGAGGTTGACCAGAAAGGTGGCGATTCGCTCATCGGCGGTCTTTTTCGACAGCAGCAGCATCATCTGCTGATCGTCACGGATTTCCCGGCTCATGACCCGCATCAACTGGCGGCGCAGTTGCGGCAGCTGCACCGACAATTCGTCGAGGCGCTCGAAGGGGATTTCGCAGACCGAGGTGGTTTCCATGGCCTGAGCCGAGACGGGGTAGGCCTCCGCGTCCATGCCCGACAACCCGACCAGTTCACTGGGCAGGTGAAAACCGGTGAGCTGTTCTTCGCCGCTGTCGCTGAGGCTGAAGGTTTTCAGCGCGCCGGAACGCACGGCGTACACCGAGTCGAAGCGGTCGCCCTGACGGAACAGAAACTCGCCTTTCTTCAGTGGACGGCCACGTTTGACGATATCGTCCAGTGCGTCCATGTCTTCCATATTCAATGAAAGTGGGAGGCAGAGCGGGGCCAGACTGCAATCCTTGCAGTGAGCCTGGGTATGAGCGCGCATTTTGACTGGCTCAGACATTGGGGAAATTCCTTGTGAGAAGACACTTATCAGTCGTAAGGGTAGCCCAAGGCTCAACCTTGCAACCAGCACGCGCCTTCCGTGGCGTGAAAATGATTCCTGCCGACTTAGCGGAAATTTCCTAGATCACTCTGGAAAAACGCTGACGGTTTTGTAAGTCGAGGTAGGCGTCGAACACCATGCACACCGAGCGTACCAGCAGGTGTCCGGCGGGCGTAACCCGGATGCCATGGGCGTCAAGGTGGATCAGGCCATCTTTGGCCATGGTTAGGAGTTGGGGCCAAACGTCGCTGAAGTAGCTTCGAAAATGGATACCGAAGCGGTTCTCGATCACCTCGAAGTCCAGCCTGAAGTGACAGATCAACTGCGCGATAACCGCGCGGCGTATGTGATCGTCGTCATTGCACACCAGCCCACGTTTTGTCGCCAGTTGGTCGCTGGCCAGCGCGGTTTGGTAGTCGGCCAGGTCGCTGCTGTTTTGCGCGTACAGATCGCCGATCTGGCTGATGGCTGACACGCCGAGGCCGATCAGATCGCAATGACCGTGAGTGGTGTAACCCTGAAAGTTGCGTTGCAGCGTGCCTTCTTCCTGGGCGATGGCCAGGTCGTCGTCGGGCAGTGCGAAGTGGTCCATGCCGATGTAGCGATAACCGGCGCCGGTCAGCTGTTCGACGGTGCGCTGCAGCATCTTCAATTTGTGCTCAGCGCTCGGCAGTTGCGCGGTGTCGATGCGCCGCTGCGGCATGAAGCGCTCAGGCAAGTGCGCGTAATTGAACACCGACAGGCGGTCGGGTTGCAGGGCGATGACCTCATCCACCGTGCGCGCGAAGCCGTCGGGCGTCTGCAAAGGCAGGCCGTAGATCAGGTCAATGTTGATGGAGCGGAATTGCAGCGTGCGTGCCGCTTCGACGATGGCGCGGGTTTCGTCGAGACTTTGCAGACGATTGATGGCCCGCTGCACCAGCGGATCAAGGTCTTGCACACCTAGGCTGACGCGGTTGAACCCCAGTTCGCGGAGCAGGCCCATGGTGGACCAGTCGGCTTCGCGGGGGTCGATTTCGATGCTGTAGTCGCCGGTGTGATCGTCCAACAGGGTGAAATGCTTGCGCAGCTGTGCCATCAACTGACGCAGTTCGGCATGGCTGAGAAACGTCGGTGTGCCGCCGCCGAAATGCAGTTGCTCCACCACCTGCCGTTCGTCGACGTGGCAGGCGACCATCTGGATTTCCTGCTCCAGGCGCTGCAAATACGCCAGCGCCCGACCCCGGTCCTTGGTGACGACCTTGTTGCAGGCGCAGTAGTAGCAAATGTTGGCGCAGAACGGGATGTGCACGTACAGCGACAACGGACGCGCCCCTTTGCGGCTTTCGCGCAAGGCATGCAGCAGATCGAACGCGCCAACCTGATTATGAAATTGCACCGCCGTGGGGTAGGACGTGTAACGCGGTCCTGTCAGATCGTGGCGGCGGATGAGGTCTGAGTCCCAACGAAGGTCGTCGAGCATGCGGGTCGTCCCGGGAAGGTTGGCGTTAAAGGCAGTTTAAGGACGGCGGGACGAGGGTTTATTGATCTGGGTCAATGGCGCTCGTAGGCGAAAGTGAAGGATGGTGTTGTTCCTTTGGGGGATCCGGGTTCAGTGAGGCGTGATAACTAGTGCCCCATCAACCAATGCTGATGCGGCCCCGGCAAGGTCCACAGCCCGAACAGCATCACCAGCAACCCGCCGACGATCCGAATGCCGCGTTTGCGCAGCAGCGCAGTCGTGCGTTCGGCGGCCAGCCCTGTGGCCAGCAAAACCGGCCAGGTGCCGACACCGAACGCCAGCATCAACACCGCGCTGTGCAGCGCATTGCCCTGACTGGCCGACCACAGCAGCGTGCTGTAGACCAACCCGCACGGCAGCCAGCCCCACAATGCGCCAAGCAGCAACGCCCTCGGCAAGCTCGTCACCGGCAGCGTCCGACTCGCCACTGGCTGAACGTATCGCCACAGCCATCGGCCGAGCCCTTCGATGCGGGTCAAGCCACTCCACCAGCCCGCCAGGTACAGGCCCATGCACATCAGCAACAGCGCTGCGACTACCCGCAGCAGCATGGCCGCAGGACTGTTGGCGACAGCCCAGCCGGCCAGCCCGATCAGCAAACCGGCGCAGGCGTAGCTGAAAATGCGCCCCAGGTTGTAGGCCAGCAGCAGGCGAAAGCGTCGGCTGCGCTGCTCTTTGGGGATGGCCAACGTCAATGCACCCATCAGTCCGCCGCACATGCCCAGGCAGTGACCGCCGCCGAGCAGGCCGAGGATCAGGGCGGAGACGAGTTGGGGGAGGAGGTCAGGCATGGGCGGCATCTGGTGTTTTTAGGGTGAGCACACAAACGCTATCGCGAGCAAGCTCACGGCTACAGGAGACCGCATAACTCTGTAGGCGTGAGCTTGCTCGCGATAGCGACGTTGAATGCACCTCAACCTCTGAACTGTTCACCCGATCTTCTTCTCACTCGGAACCGCTTTCCCCAACGCCTCGTCCACCCCGGCCTGGTGACTCGGATCCTGATCGTCGAACAAGATGCTGTGCGCCGGCCCGTCCAGATCGTCGTATTGACCACTGTCCACGGCCCAGAAAAACACGTAGATCGCTACCGCGACGATCAGCAGGGCCACCGGAATCATGATGTAGAGCGCGGGCATCGAACCTCCGGAATGCGTTACACAGGCGATGCGCGTGGATGGCCCGTCGCGACAGTCGCGGCGGCGGTGGCCTTGATCCGCGTCAGACGCAGCGCATTGAGCACGACCATCAGCGAACTGACTGACATGCCCGCTGCCGCCCACAGCGGCGTGATCCAGCCCAGCGCGGCGAAGGGCAACATGACGCCATTGTACAGACCGGCCCAGATCAGGTTCTCGACAATCACGCGCCGAGTGCGACGAGCCAGATCGAAGGCCTGCACCAGCGCTGGCAAGCGGTTCGACAGCAGCACCGCGTCAGCGCTGGTCTTGGCCAGATCGGTGGCTGAGCCCATGGCCACGCTGATGTCGGCCGCCGCCAGCACTGGCACGTCGTTAACCCCGTCACCGAGCATCAATACCGTGCGACCCTCGGCCCTGAGCTGCTGCAGCAAGCGCAGTTTGTCCTCCGGACGCAGGCTGCCGTGGGCCTCGTCGATCTTCAGCTGCGCCGCGACGCTCGCGACCATCGGCGAGCTGTCACCCGAGAGCAACAGCGTCTTCCAGCCGCGCCGCTTACAGGCGTCGATCAAGGTTGCCGCGTCATCGCGCAAGCGGTCATCCAACACCAGCCACGCCAGCGCTTGCTGCTGATCGCCCAGCAGCAGCCATTGCCCCGACTCGTCCGGCATCATGGGCACGGCGCTGGCGCTCAGGTCGCAGACGAAACGCGGCTCGCCGATCCGCAAACGACGGCCTTCCACGCGGCCTTCGAGCCCACGGCCGGGTGTATTCAGCACCTGTTGCGCAGTTAGCTCAGTGCTGCCAAATGCGCGAGCGATGGGGTGTTCGGAATGGCGCTCCAGCGCGGCCGCCATTGCCAGGCAATCGTCACTGCCCACCGAGCCGAGCGGGTGAACGGCTTTAAGGGTGAGACGGCCCTCGGTGAGAGTGCCGGTCTTGTCGAAGATCACGGTGTCGATGCGGTTCAGCCCTTCGAGGACATGTCCGCGGGTCAGCAACAGACCGATGCCATGCAGCGTGCCGGTGGCCGTGGTCAGCGCGGTCGGCGTGGCCAGCGACAAGGCGCAGGGGCAGGTCGCGACCAGCATCGCCAGCACGATCCAGAACGCTCGCTGCGGGTCCAGTTGCCACCACAACAGGCCGATACCCGTAGCGAGCACCAGCGAGATCAGCAGGAACCACTGGGCGGCACGGTCGGCAATTTGAGCGGTTCGGGGCTTTTCCGACTGCGCCCGGTCGAGGAGGCGAACGATCGCAGACAGCCGCGTGTCATGCCCCAGCGCCAGGACTTCGATGACTAGCGGGCTGTCGACGTTGAGGGTGCCCGCCGTCACGGCGTCGCCCGTCACCCGCGCTTGGGGCAGGTATTCCCCGGTCAGCAGCGATTCATCGACGCTTGACTGCCCGTCCACGATACGCCCGTCGGCCGGCAACACCGCGCCCGGATGCACCTGCAGGCGATCATGCAGGCGCAATTCGCTCAGTAAAATACGTTCGCTTTGGCCATCTTCATTGAGGCGCAAACAGGACGCGGGCAGCAGATTGACCAACTGTGCGGTCGCAGCGGCGGTGCGCTCCCGGGCACGGCGTTCCAGATAGCGTCCGGCCAGCAAGAACAGCGCGAACATGCCCACGGCATCGAAGTACAGCTCGCCGACGCCGGTGATTGCGGTCCAGATCCCGGCGAGATAGGCCATGCCGATCGCCAGCGACACCGAAACGTCCATCGTCAAATAACGGGTCCGCAGGTCGCGCAAGGCGCCTTTGAAAAAGGGCGTGCAGCTGTAAAACACGATGGGGGTCGTCAGAAACATCGCCACCCAACGCAGGATCGTGTGCATCTCGGGGCTCAGGTCGATGTTGAATTCCGGCCATGTGGCCATGTTCGCCATCATCGCCTGAAACCACAGCAATCCAGCCACGCCCAGTTGGCGCACGCTTCGGCGGTTTTCCTGGGCGAGCCGCTCGGTGGCGTGATCCGCCTGGTAGGGGTGCGCGGCGTAGCCGATGCTGCGCACTTGCTGCATGACCTGACTCAAGGGCAGGTCGCTGTCATTCCAGCGTAGGTGCAGGCGGTGAGTGGACAGGTTAAGCCGCGCTTCAACGACCGCAGGCAGAGTGCGCAAATGACGCTCGATCAACCAGCCGCAGGCGGCACAGCTGATGCCTTCGATCAGCAACGTGGTGTCGGCCAGATGTGCGTCGTGGCGCACGAAGGGCGCTTGCACATCGGGGCGATCATAAAGCGCCTGTTCGTCCGCTAGCTGCGTAGGCAATGTCCGAGGATTGGTCGAGGCTTCGCTGCGATGGCTGTAGTAGCTTTCCAACCCGCCAGCAACGATGGCCTGCGCGACCGCCTGGCAGCCAGGGCAGCAAAACGCACGGTTTTCGCCCAGTACGCTCGCGTTGAACCGTCCGCCACGGGGGACCGGGAGGGCGCAGTGATAGCAGGGAATGGGTGCGTTCACGTCATCCCTTCTTCGGCGCCTCGGCACCCTGGATCGGCTCGTCGCCGAGAACCAGATCCTTGTCGCGGGTGATGGCTTCTTCTTCGAACAGGCGCCAGGTCCGGCTGTTTTCCACGCCCAGCAACTCCACGAAGCGCCGCCCTTCGATCCGGTCCCCGAGCTGCCCGACATAGCGCCCCGGCTCGGCGGCGACCCGCGCGAGCACCAGCTTGCGGTCTTTCTCCGGTTGGGTCGGGGAGATCAGGTTAAGGATCAGGGTTTCCGGCTGGGTGTTGCCGGTCAGGCGCAGATTCGCTTCGCCGGTCAGGTCGTCCAGACTTACGGTGGCGCGCAGTTTCAGGGTTTGCGCGAATAGCTCGCGGTCCAACGAGCGGTTGATGCCTTTGCCAGCCTCGTAATAATTGTCGCTGACCAAGTTGTCCGGGTGCGTCACGGCAATGGTCACCATCGACAGCGTGAGGGTCACCGAACAGGCCAGAATGCCGATGATGATCCATGGCCAGAGATGCTTGTACCATGGGTTCGGAGCGGTTGTTGCGATCATGTCTGCGTTCTCTCAACGAGCGTGTGGGCCGATGAATCGGCTCTTGGCCTGCACTTCGGTGCCGTTGTTTTCAATGTCTTTCAGGCTGAAGGTGATGTCGTTGGTGCTCGACGGCAGCCGATCGGGGGCCACTGACAGCTCTACCGGCTGGGTGACGATGTCGCCGGCAGGCACCTTGATTTCCCGACGTCCTTCTAACTTCAGGTCAGGCAGGCCGCTGGCATCCAGCACGTAGGTGTGGTCGACCTGATCCTTGTTCATCACCTTCAGGCTGTAGACGTTTTCGATCCGGCCCTCGGCGTTTTCCCGGTACAGCATGCGGTCCTTGCTGACGTCAAAGCCCACCAGCGAGCGCATGAAAAACGCGCCGGTCAGCACGCCGATCATGACCAACAGCACCACGGCATAGCCGATCAGGCGCGGCCGCAGAGTATGCGTGACCTGCCCGGAAAGAGTGTGCTCGGTGGTGTAGCTGATGAGCCCGCGCGGGTAGTCCATTTTGTCCATGACGCTGTCGCAGGCGTCGATGCACGCGGCGCAGCCGATGCATTCGATCTGCAAGCCGTCGCGAATGTCGATGCCGGTGGGGCAGACCTGAACGCACATCGTGCAATCGATGCAGTCACCCAATCCTTGCGCCTTGTAGTCCACGTCTTTTTTGCGTGGCCCGCGTTTCTCGCCGCGACGTGGGTCGTAGGAGACGATCAGGGTGTCCTTGTCGAACATCACGCTTTGAAAACGCGCGTAGGGGCACATATAGATGCACACCTGCTCGCGTAGCCAACCGGCATTGCCATAAGTCGCGAGGGTGAACACAGCGACCCAGAAATACGACCCGCCATCGGCCTGCCCGGTAAAAAACGCCACGGCCAGGTCGCGAATGGGGGTGAAGTAGCCGACGAAGGTCAGGGCAGTGATCAACCCGATCAACAGCCACAAGCCGTGTTTGGCGAATTTGCGCCCGAACTTGCTGGCGCTCATCGGCGCCTTGTCCAGCTTCATGCGCTGATTGCGGTCGCCCTCGGTGACCTTTTCGCACCACATGAAGATCCAGGTCCAGACGCTCTGCGGGCAGGTATAGCCGCACCAGACGCGCCCGGCGAACACGGTAATGAAGAAAAGCCCAAAAGCGCTGACGATCAGAATGCCGGACAACAGGATGAAATCCTGTGGCCAGAACGTGGCGCCGAAGATGTAAAACTTGCGCTCCGGCAGGTTCCACCACACCGCCTGATGCCCATCCCAGTCAAGCCACACCGTGCCGAAATACAGCAGAAACAGCACGATGCCGCCACCGATCCGCAGGTTGCGAAACACGCCGGTGAACGCCCGGGTGTAGATCTTCTCCCGAGAGGCGTAAAGGTCAACGTCGTCGCCGTTCGAAGGCGGGGTGACATTGTGGACCGGAATTTGAGTGCTCATCGGCGTGTGCTCATCAAAGCGTCCCCGGGTGGGGGAATTGCCCCGGCCAGTGCGTGCCGGTCGGAGTCGGTGGGTGGTGTTCAATCGGTGACTCTTTTCCCTATGATTTCAGTCGCCGGGACGATCTGCACGGTCTGTCCCTGCCCGGAGGTAATGGGCGCATGCGCTGAGGGGTACAGGTCAGCCCTCTGTCCCGTAGGTCGCAGGTGTTTCATTCAGCTGACTGACCCACGGATTGATCACGCTCACGCCGCTGCCTGAAAAATCAGCGGTGTTTCGTGTCACCACTGTCATACCGTGCACCAATGCCGTGGCAGCGATCATGGCATCGTATTCACTGCGCGGATCTGGAACGTGCAACCGGGCGCATTTCAGGGCCACTGCGGCGTCAACGGGCAAGATTCGTCCCGAAAATGCAGGCAGTACGTGATGATCGAGCCAGGTCCTTAGCATTGCCGATTGCGCTGAATCATGTCGCCCCAGTCGTAGGATGCCTGTCTCCAGTTCCAGCACGGTAATCGAAGAAAGATAGAGGCTTGAGGCGGGTGTTCGGTCCGCCCACCTGCGCACGCTCGGCGCCGCCTTGTGGTTTTTTCTGAGTTCGGACACAACGTTGGTGTCGAGCAGATACATCAGGAAAGGTCCACGTCTCGGGGCGTGACAACGGCACGTTTCGGATGGAAATCGATGTCTTCGATGCCGGGCATCGCGAGCAAATCGACGATGCTGACCGATCCGCCAGTAAGCTTTTGATAATCCTCAATCGTCAGCAGTACGTGCGCGGGACGACCGCGATCAGTGATGAAAACCGGCCCTTCTTTAGTCGCTTTTTTTGCGCCACTGGTGTCTTGGTTGAATTCGCGGCTGGAAATCGTCGTGATCATGGGGGCACCTGCTTTATATTTAATGTAGTTACGTTGCTACTCTACGTGATTTCGCATCCTATGCCACTTGCGTGCGTGACTCAATCTTCAATATGTAACCAAGAAGGACCCCGCCGGCCCACATTGGCGGGCCTGTCTTTCCCAATCCTTATTCCCGCGAATCCGCCGCCTTCTCCCCATGAGAAAGGCTATACACATACGCCGCCAACAGATGAACCCTGTCATTCCCCTGCAGCTGTTCTTGCGCAGGCATCTGCCCCTGACGGCCGTAACGGATCGTCTGCTGCAATTGGGCAAAGCTCGAACCATAGATGAACGCGCCGGGGTGGGTCAGGTCCGGGGCGCCCATGACGGGGTTCCCTTTGCCTTCGGGGCCGTGGCAGGCGACGCAGCTGGTGGCGAAGATTTTCTGCCCGGCTGCCACGTCGGCCTTGGCGTCTTCAGGCAGTGGGCGACCGCCCAATTGGCTCAGGACGTAAGCCGAGACGTCGCGCACGCCCTGGTCGCCGACCACTTCACCCCACGCCGGCATCACTGCATGACGCCCGCCCATGATCGTGGTTTTGATGGTTTGCGCGTCTCCGCCCCAGCGCCAGTCGGCGTCGGTCAGGTTGGGAAAGCCGTACGCGCCTTTGGCATCGGAGCCGTGGCACACCGAGCAATTCGAGGCGAAAAGCCTCCCGCCCATTTTCAGCGCTTGGGGGTCTTTGGCGACGTCCTCGATCGGCATCGCGGCAAACTTGGCGAAGATCGGGCCAAAGCGCATCTCGGCGCGGGCCATTTCCTTTTCCCACTCATGCACGCCGGTCCAGCCGGTCTTGCCGTCCGAGAAGGCGACTTTCTTGTCGTTGTCGGCGTAGTCGTAGCCCGGCAGCAGACCGGTCCAGTTGCCCAGGCCGGGGTACAGCGCCAGATAGCCCAGCGCGAAAACAAGAGTGCCGAGGAACAGCATGAACCACCACTTGGGCAGCGGGTTGTCGTACTCCTCGATGCCGTCGAACGCGTGGCCGACGGTCTCGTCGGTGGTGTCTGCGCGCTGCCCTTTGCGCGTCGCAAACAGCAGCCAGGTGAGGCATATGATCGTGCCCAGCGTCAGGACCGTGACGTAAAGGCTCCAAAACGTAGTCATTCTGTGTGGCTCCTGGCGGCTTTGGCTTTTTCCAGCTGGGCGATGGCCTCGGGGTCATCGGCAAAGGGCAGCAGGGTCGCGTCGTCGAATTCGGCGTTGCGGCGCGGGCTGAACACCCACAGCGCCAGGCCGATGAAGGCCACCATCACCACGACGGTGCCCAGACCTCGAATCATTCCGATATCCATGGCGATCACCGCTTGCTCTTGATGACAGTGCCCAGGCCTTGCAAATAAGCCACCAGCGCGTCCATTTCGGTTTTGCCCTTCACCGCAGCCGCCGCCCCGGCAATGTCCGCGTCGGTGTACGGCACGCCGAGGTTTCGCAGGACTTCCAGCTTGCGACCGGTCAGCGTGCCGTCAAGCGTGTGTTCAACCAGGAACGGGTAGGCCGGCATGATCGATTCCGGCACCACGTCGCGCGGGTTATACAAGTGCGCGCGGTGCCAGTCATCGGAATAGCGGCCGCCGACACGGGCCAGGTCCGGCCCGGTGCGTTTGGAGCCCCATAGGAAGGGGTGGTCCCACACGCTTTCCCCCGCCACCGAATAATGGCCGTAGCGTTCGGTTTCAGCCCGGAACGGCCGGATCATCTGCGAGTGACAACCCACGCAACCATTGGCGATGAATACGTCCCGGCCTTCGACTTCCAGGGCAGGGCGCGGCTTCATGCCTTCCACCGGTTGATTGGTGACGTCCTGAAAGAACAGCGGAACGATCTGCGTCAGACCGCCCACGGCCACCGCGATGACCATGAAAATCGACAGCAGGCCGATGTTCTTTTCCAGTGCTTCGTGCTTGATCATCAGTGGGCCCCCACGACAGCGATCTGAGTGGCGGCATCCGCTTCTTCGGCGTTCGAGGCGCGCACCGTGCGGAACACGTTGTACGCCATGAACAGCATGCCGCTGGCGAAGAATGCCCCGCCGAGCGCGCGCACGATGTACCCCGGATGGCTGGCTTGCAGTGCCTCGACGAAGGAATAGGTGAGCGTGCCGTCGTCGTTGATCGCGCGCCACATCAGCCCTTGGGTAATCCCGTTGACCCACATCGAGGCGATATAAAGGACGGTGCCGACGGTCGCCAGCCAGAAGTGCGCATTGATCAGCGCGATGCTGTGCATCTGCGGACGCCCGTACAGACGCGGAATCATGTGATACACCGCGCCGATGGAAATCATCGCCACCCAGCCCAGCGCCCCGGCGTGTACGTGGCCGATGGTCCAGTCGGTGTAGTGAGAAAGGGAGTTGACTGTCTTGATCGCCATCATCGGCCCCTCGAACGTCGACATGCCGTAGAACGCCAGCGACACGACGAGGAAGCGCAGGATCGGGTCGGTGCGCAATTTATGCCAGGCGCCGGAGAGGGTCATCATGCCGTTGATCATCCCGCCCCAGCTCGGAGCCAGCAGAATGATCGACATCACCATGCCCAGCGATTGTGCCCAATCGGGCAGGGCGGTGTAGTGCAAATGGTGTGGGCCGGCCCAGATGTACAGCGTGATCAGCGCCCAAAAGTGCACGATCGACAAGCGATAGGAATAGATAGGGCGTTCGGCCTGTTTTGGCACGAAGTAATACATCATCCCCAGAAAGCCCGTGGTCAGGAAAAAGCCCACCGCATTGTGCCCGTACCACCACTGGATCATCGCGTCAGTGGCGCCCGAGTAGGCGGAGTACGACTTGAACAGGCTCACCGGCAGCGAGATGTGGTTGACGATGTGCAGCATCGCCGTGACCACGATAAAGGCCCCGTAAAACCAGTTGGCTACATAGATGTGTTTGGTCTTGCGTTTGACGATGGTGCCGAAGAACACGGCTGCGTAGGTGATCCAGACGATGGTCAGCAGGATCGCAATCGGCCATTCGAGTTCGGCGTATTCCTTAGTGGTGGTGTAGCCCATCGGCAGTGTGACCAGGGCACCGATGATGACGGCCTGCCAGCCCCAGAAATGAAAAGCCGCCATGCCGTCGGAGATGAGACGTGTCTGACAGGTCCGTTGCACGACGTAGTAAGAGGTGCCGAACAGCGCGCAGCCGCCGAAGGCGAAGATCGCGAGATTGGTGTGCAGGGGGCGCAGGCGTCCGAACGTGGTCCATTCGAGACCGAAGTTCAGCTCGGGCCACACCAGTTGTGAGGCGATGAAAACACCGAGCCCCATGCCAAGGATCCCCCAGACCACCGTCATGATGGCGAATTGGCGGACGACCTTGTAGTTATACGCAGTCGGAGTGATTGCAGTGCTCATTCTCAGGTTCCACGGTTTGGATTTTGTTATGTGGGGTGACGACCGCGACCTCGATTCATCCGTAGCCTTTATGCCATTTCCAGGCGCAAACCGGGGCTGCCAGTCGATTGTCGGGGTGTTCCAACAGAGGCCGTGCGAACGCGCGCGACGACGATCTGCCCTAGTGGGCCGAGGAGGGCGGAAGACAGGTCGGTGAGGCAGCGCGCGTGAATGGAAGAAAAATTGGATACAACCCTGCGGGTGACGGACAGGGCTGCGCTGTCTGTCTGCAAGAGGGCTGAGCGGTCGTGCACAATCCTTACGCCAAACCTGTGGCCAGCTGTCGCCGGACCACTGTGGCGCCTAGCTTAGACCGGTTTATGACAGGATGGAAGCACCAGAGCAGGGGGCTGCGACACTTGGACGCGTTCACATGGCAGGATGCCGCGCCCCATTGCGAGGCGCGGCGCTCACCTGCTTCGAAGGTCGCTGAAACGCTTCACTCCCTGCTTTCCTTGCGCGCGAGAGGCACATTTCTACTTCGAATTTGTATACAAAAGCCGTTAGCAATTGCACATTTTGCTGCCCAAAAAAAGTTGGCCCGAGCTGGCAAGCAAGGCCGGAGATCGCCACGGATGATCGACCGGCACCGGACGTAAAGGTCACCCGCCGATGAAACCGCCCGGTTGTGCAGGGTTTGGGGCGCTCAAGGCAGCGGTGCTTTATGCCGAAGTGTTTTGAGAGGGTAAGGACTGCAAGCTGAACCGTGGCTGTCGCGGGTGGGTATCTTCATGGACTGACGCCAGCCACACGCCGACAACGTTGTGGGCGCGCTTGCCCGCAATGGCGATCGCTCGGATACGTTTACGTTTGCTAGCAGGACGCTATCGCGGCAAGCCTGGTCCTGCAGAGGCTGACGAGCCGGAGGTTTCGGTATCCGATGTAATCCCCTACTATCTGCAACCGCTTTATCCTCCGACACCCCAATCGAGGCCCCCATGAGCAACGCTCGATCCGCCGCCGACCCCTGCGCCCGACTCGCCGACGAACACGGGTGGCTGTGGAACGCCCCGGCGTTGGTCGAAGAGGGCCCGTCTGCAACATTGATCCTCGCCCACGGCGCCGGTGCGCCGATGGACAGCGCGTTCATGGACGACATCGCCAATCGCCTCGCGACCCTGGGCATCGGGGTGTTGCGCTTCGAATTCCCCTACATGGCGCAACGTCGAATCGATGGCGGCAAACGTCCGCCCAATCCGCAGCCCAAGCTGCTGGAGAAGTGGCGAGAGGTCTACACGGCGGTCCGCGAGCAGGTCAGCGGTACGTTGGCCATCGGCGGCAAATCTATGGGCGGTCGCATGGCCAGTCTGCTGGCGGACGAACTGCACGCCGACGCTTTGATCTGCCTGGGCTATCCGTTCTACGCCGCGAGTAAGCCCGAAAAACCTCGTGTCGCGCACTTGGCCGAACTCAAGACCCCGACCTTGATCGTCCAGGGTGAACGCGATGCTTTGGGCAACCGCCAAGCCGTGGAGGGCTACACACTTTCTTCCGCGATCCACATCCACTGGCTGCCCACCGCCAACCATGACCTCAAGCCATTGAAGACGGCGGGCGTCAGCGAAGAAGCGTGCCTGCAAGCGGCCGCTGAACAGATCGCCAAACGCTTAGCGCACTGATGCGGACGTGCCCTGGCTGGCGTTGCACACTAGATTGAAATGCCCACGTGTCACATTGAAATCGATGGCCGGGATCGAGAACGCGAACGTCCCGCGCAATCGGCCCGTTTCAACATCGCATTCCAGCAAGGTCAGCGTGCCGTCCTGAAAATCCCGCGAATGAAACACGAGGGCCTGCTGCCGCGGCGTGAGGTGATACACCGCCGAAACGCGCTCGTTGCGCACCAGGTCGTAGGTGCCGGGCTTGAGGGATTGGTCGATGAAAAAGCCGAACACCGTACGCCGGTTCGCGACCTTACCCGTCGCATGGATCTTCCAGATCCGGTGGGTTTGAATGCCCTCCAGTTCGGAGCGCAGACACGCCAGCCCTTGCAGGCGCGTGGTGATGAACGGCTTGTCATTGACCAACGCACTGAAGCGCGAATCCTTGTCGAAAGGCAGGACGTTCGAGGGATGGAGATGTGTTGAATCGTTCATGATCTCTCTTGGAATTGTAGTGTGGCGTTAAGGCACGAACCCCAAGGACATCGCCTGACTGCAGCGATGTCCGAGGGCGGTGGAGCATCATGGCGTCAGCGGATCGCGACACCCAGACTGGAATTGGTGTGCAGCAGCTTGAAGTGCTGACCGTTCTGCATGTTCTTCACGTAGTACCACTTGGCGCCGAGGAAATTCACCGCGTAGGTCGAGGACCAGAAATTCTGGGTACCCATCGGCCAGCGCTTGCCATAGGCGTTGTAGATTTCGATCAGCTCATTGATGTTCGGAATGCGCCCACCTACTGCGGCGGCGGCATTCATCATCTGCGTCAGATTGCCCGAACCCACGCCCACACACTGGATCACGCCCGTGACCGATACGGTGTAGCTGCGGCTTTCACCCGCGGCGTCCGTCACGCTGATCGTTGCATTGCCGTTGCCGCGGACCGATGTCAGCCCGTCTTCAGCGACATGGGCGATTTTCGGATCGCTGGACGTGTAGGTATAAGGAGGGCGACCTCCGCTGGCGACGCGCTGCACCGTCGTGCCCGTAGGGAACGACGGCAGCACGTCCGGGTTGCCAGGGATCAGGTACACCTTGCCTGGCAGTGCCACGGGCGAGGTGTCGAACAACAGGCCTTCACGCACACTCAGCTCCAGCTTCTGAGACTCCGATTCCGTGCCGTCGCGGCTGACCAGATACGACACCGCCGCGCTTTCACCTTCAGACGCGTCGATGAACGACTTCGGAATGCCGAACTTCAGATGACTGTTATCGCCCACCGTCTGCGGCTCGCCTTCGAACGTGGTCTTGCCGACCCAGCGCACCTTCACCACATCCGCCGCCGCCATGCCGCGATACGTCGCACGGGCAATGGCTTCGTCCCCCGTGATCAAAGACGGGCGGAGCACGCCGTCTGCACCGACCGTGTCCAGCGTCGGCGCCGGTAAGTCCAGCGCTGCACTGAGAATCTTCAGCGAGACTTTCTCTGACGCCTGCACCACACCGCTGCGCCGCGTGACACTGTACGACACCACCACCGTCTGCCCGTCGTTGACCGTTACCAGGGCGCTGGCGATGACCAGTGAAACCTCCTGCCCCGCCTGCTCGGCGGTGACCACATGCTCTTTGAGATCGCTCCCCTTCGGCCCCTCCCAGCGCACCGCAATCTTCTCGCCTTCACGCAGAGACGCCGAAGCGGCGATCACCACCGTCGCGCCGTTGCTGGCGTTCGCCGGGTCGAGGATGTTGTCGGTGGCTTCTTTAATGGAAGGGAGGGGGAGCGGCGTCGTGACCGACAACTGCAGGCTGATCGACACGGCTTCGGACTTCATCGACACATTACCCGCCAGGTCCGTCACCGTGTAATACACCGGCGAACTCACACCATCAGCGTGCTCCAGCAGCTCGCGGGTGAAATTCACCGTCACGCTGTTCAAGCCCATGTCATTGCCATCGACCGTGACCAACGGCCCTTCCAGCTCACCCCAATACGTCTGCACCACATCGCCAAGGGCCATGCCGTTGTAACTGGCGATGCGACCGGGGAGCACGTTATTCATCGCTTCCAACTCGTCGGAGGTGAGCGTGTCCTGGACTTCGCTGGGGAAGAGGATAGGGCCGAGGTCCGGTGCGCCGGGGGCGGTTTTGTCGATGCGCATGGTGATGCTGTCGGAGAACGCTTCGGCGCCGGTGATTGGACTAGATACGCGATACGAAACCGCGTGCTCACCTTCTGTCAGCAGGTCAACGGGCACTTCGACAGTAAGCAAGTCGCCCGGTTTTTCAGACTCGAGAATCTGCTTTTCATCAGAAACACGCTCGCCGTTGAGGACAAGTTGATAAGTGTATTTAGGCTCCGCTGCTGGCCATACTGGAAAATTGACCACAATAGGCGATGTCAAATGTTCAATCGGGATTAATCCGCCTTCCAAGGCCACCGGAATGACAGGCAAGTCCAGCGGGATAGGCTCCCGCGGTGTCGGATTGTTTTCAGTGTTCATTTATTATCCTTTTTGTTTTCATAGGAGGGCGGACTACTTGCATAACCCGCCAAGGTATTACATTTGAGTTATGGGCGCAGGCTGCAGAAGACCTCATTAGGTCCACGCATGTCTACCGGAATTCGCGATACTTTGGAGGTCACGGCACTTTGGTTACTACCGGGTGCTGGCTCTACGCGGACATAAGCTTCGCAGTGGCCAGTGCAGATGGAACGAAGGTTATTATAAGGGACTTCAAAGCTATAACCATTAATAACGTCCTCCTCGTAAAGTTCCCTCGTTGCAGTCACTGTTGCAGCATCGATTGGGTTGCCACTCTCGTCGAAACCTTTGAAGGTAAAAAACAGCTTTTGATGTGGAGCCATATTTACAAAAGGTTTAATTAACCCCTTAGTGCCATTTGGTGCGACGGGCAGAGCCAGATAACCAGTAGGCGTAAGCACAAACTCAGGACCGTCAATGCCGCTTTCCCCACCAGGTAGCTCTTCTTTAGACCTGACAGTTACGTGCTGTATTGGAGAAGATGTTGAATTGGGATTGCCCTGTCGGCTCACCGTGTAATGAACAGGGATTTCGGCACCGGTGCCTTGTGCTTTCATAATGGAATTAGCGATGGGGATGATAAGATCTTGTTTTGCAGCAAGGTCTAATTCGCTGATTTGATGCCACAGTTGACGTTCTTGATCACCCCAAAACAGGTTCAACGAATCGTTGAGTCTGAAGTCATCACTCCATGCCACAATGGCGTTGCTGTTCAGCTCATAGTCATCTTCATCGATGAAGTTATCCGCCTTATTCGGGTTCTCAACACTAGTCCCTTGAATAGTCGGAGCGAGCGTGGGTTCTGAGACAGGTAATGTAACGTAGACATCCACCGCGACAGGCAGAGAGCTGCCGTTCAGCTGATTTTGACGTGTCACCGTATAGCTGACCGCAACCTCTCCCACCGGTTGGGCAACGATTGTCTCGTAGGGCACGCGCAACGAAAGCACGATAGCCTCATTTTCGCTTCCTGCTGGCAACTCAACCGGATACATCGGACGATCGGTGCCCCAATACAAGGTGATGTGGTCAAAAGCGGCAGCACCCGGATAGCGTGGAATATCCACTTGAATGCCTGAACGAGCCTCGATGTACTCGATCTGATCACCCACGGTGGGATCGATGATCGGCGCCGGGTAATCTTCGGGAATTTCTTCCAGCAGAAGGGTAATTTCCGTGGGCAATGAATATTCCGAAACGTTGCCGGCTCGATCAGTCACATTGTATTTGACCAGCTTTGGTCCATCAGCAATGGTTTTGAGGAACTCACGAGAGAAATCGAAAATAACTTTGTTCAAGCCCATATCTGTTTCGTCAACCACAGCGGTTGGGCCGACAACATCACCCCAGTAGGTGTGAATGACATCGTGCTTGGCCATACCTGTATAGCCCGCCACTTCAACGGGTAGCTTGTTGTTTAGACGCTCGAGCTCGGCGAGTGTCAGACCATTGGTGACTTCAACGGGAAATTGAATGGCTACGAGTCGTGGTTTTCCAGGTGCCGTTCTGTCAATCACGATACCCATAATGCCGGAATATGCGACTGCTCCGGTGATATGGCTCTTCACTTCAAAAGAAAGTTCATGTCTTCCTTCAGTCTGTACTTCCACCGGGACTTCGAGTGTCAGCGGGTCACCTGGTTTTTCATTGTCCTGTACTGCCTTGATAGGCCCCGTATTTTTGCCGTTCCACTGGAGTTGATAAAAATATCCAGGCTCCGCACCTTCCCATACTTTAAGATCAACGGTGATGGGAGTATCCAATGCCGATACGGGGATCAGCCCAAAATTGTCCTCGTCGTGAAATGCGACCGCAATGTCCGGCGGAGCGATGGGAATAGGCTCTCTGTTGATTCCGTTATGCAGGATGGTAGGTATCTGTCTAGTGTTGCTCATGATTCAGTCCTTTGCATTGAAGTACGTTTATCCAATTGAACACAGCATTATTCGCTATTAGCAGTGCCAGAGATTCAGTGTCCCTGATCTGCAAATAACTTAAACGCATGATTATTCAGCGGTCAACGTCGTACCAATTCCTCGCTGTAGGAGTTTTTTGATCCGTGTAGGACGTTTGAATAAGGCCCGACGACAACCTCTGCAGAATTCTTTGACGAAAGCCTTAAAAAATGGGAGTTCAACCGATTTCAGAGTCGGAAAATTCCCCGTCCATTTCGGAAACGTCCCACTCGAAAATTTTTTTAATTTCCTGAAGAAGACGCTATGTATTCCCAAACTTGAGCTCTCATTTATAGGAGGACTCAGGGTGTCTATCGGAAATATGCCTTCAAACCGGTTCCAGCGAAGCGTGCTTGCGCTGGCAATCAGTATGTTTTCCCCATTGATATGGGCAAGCGAAAAGGAGGCTTTTTCACGTGAAGATGCCTCAGCTGACATGGGCACAGAGACGATTGACGTGAACGGTCAAATGCGTGAAGTGATAGTGGTGGATGGGGTACGCCTGACGTTGGATCATACCGCAACGCCTGCAAGCTACTCGGTGAAGAACTCCGGCGTTTTAGATCTTCAGAACGGAGCAGTCGTAGACTATGTCGATGTGATAAACGCCGAACTGAGCATCGATGGCGGCACGGTTACTGAAGGCATTGGCCTGAAGGTGGGGTCAGCCCACATCCGGAATGCTCGTATCTCGAATCCAAAGACGGCAGGTATGGTGCTACATGCGAATCAACACAACCCATCAGCTTCGTCAATTGCCAACGTTTGGAACAGTCGTGTCCAAGGTGTGGGCTTCGGCGTACTTGTTTCGCCGAATGGAGAGCTTAATGTCGTGCAATCGACCATTGAAGGTGTGATGCCTGATGCACATGGGCAGCACGGGGGGATATCGCAGGCTGGCGGCACCGTCCGTCTGGCTGACGCCAGCCATGTGATCGGCGATGAGAATGGTGTCCGAATATTCAACGGTACAAAGGGCTTCTATACAGAAAAAAACGTACTCACCGTTAACCATTCAACAGTCACGGCCCGTGCCGGATCAGCGATTGAAGTGATGGAAAGTCCTGAGCTCGGCAGAGACAAAACAACGGCTACCATTCTTATCGCCAATCATTCCACCCTGGAAGCGGGCAATGGCCGTCTCATCAATGTGAAAGAAGAAAGCACCGCCAACGTAGAGGTCAACGACAGTGCCCTCACCGGAAACTTCGTCGCCGACGACACCAGCACGATGAACGTCGCACTGCGAAACCACGCTCGTCTGAATGGCAACATCGTAAACGGTAATGCCGTGATCATCGATTCCAGCGGTCACTGGCAGCTCCCGGGAGACAATTCGATCAAGTCCTTGACCATCGACGGTGGCAGTGTCGGGTTTTCGGGGGATGGCTTTCATACACTCACCCTCGGTCACTTGTCGGGTCGAGGCCGGTTTGACATGCGCATCGATCCCGCCAATGGGGCGAGCGACTTGTTGAATGTCAAAGGCCAGGCCAGCGGCAATCACCTGCTCAACGTTCGCAATACCGGCGAAGAGGCGGTGCCGTCGGATTTCGAGGCATTGCGAGTGGTGCACACCGAAGGAGGGGACGCGCAGTTCCGGCTGCGAGGGGCACGTGCTGACATCGGTGCTTACTCCTACGCACTGGAACAACAAGGCAACGACTGGTTCATCATCGGTTCCGGCAAGACTATCAGTCCTTCGACGGAGAGCGTGTTGGCGCTGTTCAACGTCGGGCCGACGATCTGGAACAGTGAGTTGAGCACATTGCGTGGCCGTATGGGTGAAGTGCGCGGCCAGGAGCAGGGGGGCGGCTGGATTCGTACGTATGGCAGCCGTTTCAAAGCGTCGCTGGATACGGGGCTGAGCTATCAGCAGCGGCAACACGGGCTGTCGTTCGGTGCAGACGGGCCTGTGTCGGTCAGCGACGGGCAGTTGTTGGTGGGCCTGATGGGGGGCTATAGCCAGTCTGATCTGGACATGGGCCGAGGCACCTCGGGCGAGGTCGACAGCTACTATGTCGGTGCTTACGGCACGTGGCTGTCGGACGAGGGTTATTACCTCGACGGCGTGGTCAAGGTGAACAAATTCCACAATGCGTCGAAGGTGGCGATGAGCGATGGCGAGAAGGCCAAGGGCGATTACAGCAACTTGGCGGTCGGTGGGTCGGTGGAGTTCGGCAAACACATCAAGCTGTCCGACGATTATTTCGTAGAGCCCTTCGCGCAGCTGTCGAGTGTGTGGATCGGCGGCGATAGCTACACACTGGATAATGGCCTGAAAGCCAAGACCCGTGAGACGCAATCGATTGTGGGCAAAGTGGGGGCCACGCTGGGCCGGCAGTTCACCCTCAAGGATGGCGGGGTGGTGCAACCTTACGTACGAGTCGCAGGTGCGCATGAGTTCTCCCGTAGCAATGATGTCAGCGTCAACGATCAGCGTTTCGACAATGATCTGTTCGGCTCCCGGGCCGAGCTGGGTGCCGGCGTGTCGGTGTCGCTGTCCAAACGTCTGCATGTGCATGCTGACTTCGATTACATGAAGGGCGAGCATGTCGAGCAGCCATGGGGGGCTAATCTGGGGCTGCGCCTGGCGTTCTGATAATTGATGTTTTAGCGATCAAGACGCTGCCAAAGCCCCGACGGCATTGATGCCGCCGGGGCTTTTCTTCGTTACTCGAACTGACAGGCCGACATCCGGCGGGTGCCGATCACCGTTATGCCCGATTGTTTTTACACGTCCAGTCTGCCCCGTCGGGTCGGACGGCCATATGAACTCCCGGGCGCGTTTTTCCCATCGTCGCGCACGTTGATCGTGAGGGTTTCCGACACACCAATCAGACGCTTGCGCCGGACCACTTCGTAGTGAATGTCGATCAGGCCGGTCCGGTCGTTCGGTACCCCTTCAGCGGCAACGAACATAATCACCCGCGGTCCTTTGCGGTCTTCACAACGAGGGACGGCGGTGTAGAACATGCTTCTGCCCCAACGCACCTTGAGCTGATCGTCAGCCCAGATCTTTGAACAGCGAGGAATAGCGAGGCACACGCCTCGGGCGAGTTGCTCCGTCGAGACCTCGCCGTGCTGGCTTCCGCTCAATGTCGGTGCAGGCAGGGTAGGGGCTGTTTTTCTCGCTTCTTCATTGACCTCCCAAGAAAAACCCAATACGTGTTCAAGGTGCTCACTGTAGAACGCGACGATATCCTTCGACGTGGCGCCAGGCGGTTGAATGGCGCGTAAGTCTTCGTAGTGCGGTATCGAATCCAGATTGAAACTCGATTGATCAAAGCGTTCGTCAGCATTCGCCATTTGATCTTCTGCGGACATCTCTTTTTTGTTTGGGGCGTTGTCGGGCGTAGGGTTGGACGATGGAACGTCCATATCGTCTTCCATTGAAACTCCTCGGATTAAATGGAAATTGAGCATGTAAAACAACTAAGCGATAGGGATAACGCGGTGGGGCATAATGTCCCGGCGGCATATGTTCAAGTTGTAAAGCCTTGATGTCAATTAAGCGAGCTGTAGAGGTTTGACGGTAGGGGTTGGGTCATTTGTACGGGTTGAAACCCTATCGGATTTATGCGTTCCCGGATGTTTTGCTGATTTTGTCCACTGTGTAAGTACATATATATTGCATGCCGCTGCATGGGATGTGCTTGCCCACTTCCACGAGTCCTTGATGGCTGTAGGCAAACAGGAAATAAGCGCTGAAAAAATATTTCCTAATCTTTGAATTTTCCGTAATGGCGGGCAATCCTCCACGCAAATGCATGGCGGATTGCCGCTCAATGACTCAAATGCATATCGAAAATATGCTGTTACGAAGTTAGTGAAATCGTCATGGGCAGGGATCTCATGGACTCATTCCCTGCGCGGTCGACCACGACGTAGTCAATCGCCACGGTGTCGGCGCCCAGGCTCAAAAGGAAATCCTGTTGGAAGACGATTTCAATCGGGCGAACAGTGAGTTCGTCAGGCTGCACGATGTGCATCGGGCCAGGAACGCCGTTGCACAGCGTCTGGACGACGTCGCCCGTGTCCATGCCCGAGTACCCGGGCAGGATGGCTGTGGCGTTACCGTCCACCGAGCCCTCGGCGAAGAACAGCGGGGCGAGAACAGGGGCGCCGGGAGGGGTTCGGTCGACGATCAGAGGGATCGAGGGTGAGAACACTTCGTCCCCGGTGAGCGGATTACAGATTCGGTACTCAAGGGCATGTAAACCCTCGTTCACCAAGTGTGTTTCAGACAGATGAAGGGTAATGGTATCGCCGACTTTGTCGCCGTCCGTAAGGACGCGTTCATCGGTCACAGGGACACCATCCAAGTCCAGTCGTACAGTGTAGCCAGTTATGGCGCCAGCCCAGACTTTCACCTGTACGGCAATGGGCGCATTCAAGTCGGCGGTTTTCAACAGTCCATCTTCATACGCTGCTGGCACTACAGCAGGCGGGAGCGGGATCGGTTCTCTGACATTCATGTCGTTCATGGCATTTCTCCATAAGGCACAGTCGTCCGCGTTCTCTTGCGGAACGTGTGTCTGTTTGATCGGGTGATCGTGTTGATTTTTGTCCGGCCGTGGATTCGCCGGAGGGTGTTACGAGACCAGCGCGAGCGTCTTGGGCAACGATCGGATCGATTCATTGCCGGCTCGGTCGGTCACTGTGTAATCGATGTTCACGTAGTCAGCCCCCAGGCTTTGCAGGAAGGCTTTTTCGAAGACGATTTCGATAGGCCGCAGGGTGAGTTCGTCGGCCTGCACGGTGTGGGTGGGGCCGGCGACTCCGTTGCACAGGGTGCGAATGAGGTCGCCCGTTTCGATGCCGGCGTAGCCGGGGATGAAGGCGAGGGTGTTGCTATTGAGTTCGCGTTCGGCGAAGAGCACGGGACCGAGGAGTGCACCGCCCGGTGGGGTGCGGTCTACCTTAAGCGCGACTTCGGGCGAGAAGTCTTCCAGGTCTGCGAAGGGGCTGTAAATACGGTACTGAAGGTTGTATGTGCCGTCATGCAGTAGCAGGCTCTCGGCTAGATGCAATGTGAGCATATTGCCAGGCTTGTCATCGTCGGTAATGACGCGTTCGTTCGTAACGGGCTCGTTATCCAGATGCAATCTCACGGTATATCCCGTCTCGGCAGCAGGCCACACTTCAACTTCTACGGCAATGGGAGCATCCAAGTCAGCTACCTTTAACAACCCATCTTCAAAAGCAACGGGTACAACGGCAGGCGGAAGTGGAATCGGCGCTTTGACATTCATGTCATTCATAACATCCTCCTTGAAGCACATTCTTTCACGTTCAATCGCAAACGGATGCCTTCCTATTAACTGGCCTAGATCAACGATAACCGCCCTTGTGGCGTTACATATATATCGCGATCTGAACTTCAACTAATAGCGATCCAGACTTTGTGTCAACCCTGCATTTCGCTCCCGCTTCGAAAAACAGCACTTGGTCCGCAACTTGGGAAACGTCCTACTTTTTCACCGTCCAATAAAAAGCCCCGGCAGGGTCGCTGCCGGGGCTGTGTGCTTTCGAATTAAATGTCAGCGGTTGAAACGTTCTACCAATGAGTATTGGCTGAGCGCCGTATGGGTCAAATCGGCGCTGAGGTCGGCCGAGCGGCGGGCTTCGTCGGAAGTCTGGTCGGCCAGTTGGGCGATGGTGCTGATGTTGCGGCTGACCTCTTCGGCAACGGAGCTTTGTTCCTCGGTCGCGGCGGCAATCTGCGTGGTCATGTCGGTGATGTTGGCCACGGCGTCGCTGATGCCCACCAAGGCCTTGTCGGCTTCCATCACCTGTTCGACGCCTTCTTCCGCCTGACGGCGACCGGTGTCCATGGTCTGTACGGCGTTGCTGGCGGTGGCCTGCAATTTTGCAATCAGGGAGTGGATCTGGCCGGTAGATTCGGTGGTGCGTTGCGCCAGTTGGCGAACCTCGTCGGCCACAACCGCGAAGCCACGGCCCATCTCGCCTGCGCGGGCAGCTTCGATGGCGGCGTTGAGCGCCAGCAGGTTGGTTTGGTCAGCGATGCCTTTGATGACGTCGACCACGCCGCCGATTTCATCGCTGTCCTTGGCCAGTTGCGTGACGGTCAGGCCGGTTTCACCTACTGACGCCGAAAGGCGCTGAATGGCCTCGCGGGTCTCGCTGGCGATGGTGCGACCGCGACGGGTCAATTCGTTGGCCTGCTGGGTGGCGTCAGCGGTGCGTTGAACGTGGCTGGCGACTTCTTGAGTGGTCGAGGCCATCTGGTTGATGGCGGTCGCGACCTGTTCAGTCTCCACGCGCTGGCGTTCCAGCCCATTGGAACTGGATTGGGCCAGGCTGTCGGACTGCCGCGCCTGGGCATTCAGATGCTCGGCGGTGTCCTGCAAACGGGTGAGACAGGTTTTCAGGCGCGCTTCCTGGCTGAGGATGGACATTTCCAGACGGGCCTGAGCGCCACGGCTGTCGGTGTACATCTGGGCGATCAGCGGGTCGGATGTGGTCTGGTCTGCCAGGCGCAACAGGCGTTTGATGCCGCGTTGCTGCCAGCTCAGGCCCAGCAGACCCAGCGGCACAGACAGTGCAGCAGCGAGCGCAAAGCCCCAGTACGAGTTGAGCCAGACGCCGATCAGGAAGCTCAATTGGCTGACCAGAATGAATGGCAGCCAGTCCTGCAATACCGGCAGCCAGGTGTCGCGGCTCGGCACGGCGGATTTGCCGTTATTAAGACGCACGTAAAGGGCTTCGGCGCGGCGGATCTGCTCAGCGGTGGGCTTGACCCGCACTGACTCGAAGCCCACCACCTGCTTGCCTTCGAAGATCGGCGTTACGTAAGCGTTGACCCAGTAATGGTCGCCGTTCTTGCAGCGGTTCTTGACGATGCCCATCCACGGCAGTCCCTGTTTGAGGGTGCTCCACATGTGTTCGAACACGGCAGACGGCACGTCAGGGTGGCGCACGGTGTTGTGCGGGGCCTTGAGCAATTCGTCGTGGGTAAAACCGCTGATCTCGACGAAGGCGTCATTGAAGTAGGTGATCACGCCGCGAGCATCCGTGGTCGAAATCAACCGTTGTTGTGCCGGGAAGGTCCGTTCGCGTTGGGTGATGGGCTGGTTATTGCGCATAAGCTGTTCTATCCAGGAAGGCTTTGACGAGTTATCGGCCCGGTTAGCGAGAAATTAAGCTTTTTGTGAACTGCGTCATGGGCCGCCTTGCTGAATATCAGGGTTCAGTGGCCGAACATGGGGTAGGTGAACAGGCTGAAATGCACGAGGTTGAGCCCGAAATGGGTGATCACCGCTGCCGGCAGTCCGCCATATCGGTAGGCGATGCCGTAGCCCACGCCCGCCATGCCTGCGAGCACCATCCACTGCCAGCCCGCGCCGAGGTGCATCAGACCGAACAGTAGGGAAGCGATGAGCAGGCAAAGGGGTTGGGCGTAGGGCACTCGCGCGAACAGGCGGGACAGGCCACCCTGTAGGTAGCCCCGGAAAATCAGCTCTTCGGTAAGGCTCACCAGCAGCAGGTTGTTCAGCGCCCAGAGGCCCCCTTGCTCGGGCCATTTCGGGCTCCAGCCTACCAGCCCCATCGCTACCGCAGCAGACAGGCAAACAAGGAGGGTAAGCGGCAGGGTGAAACAGATGGTGGTCAGCGAACGACGCAGGTTGAACGCCCTAAATACCCATGGGCAGGCCAAGATGATCCAGAAACCGATCAGGGGTTTGTCGAGATTGAGGTACATCGAAAAGGGCGCGGCTTCGGGGGTGAAGCGTACAGCGGCGATGACCCTTGCGCTGAAGAAACCGGGGAGCCAGTGAATGGCGAGCCCGGCGGCCAATGCGATAAATAGCCCGTGACCGAACCCGCGCACGGCCCAGTGTCGGAAATGGACGACGCAGATACCGGCCATGATCAACAGGCCAAACGTCACCACGACCGGCAAGCCTAGTTGCCCATACACCCACGCCACGGCGTAGCCGAAGGTCAGCAGCATGAGCGCGGTCCAGCGCAGCACCGGCATAGGGTCGTCCTTGAGTGTGGGATAAGGACGGCGATTTTAGCGTTGTTTAAACGGGGGTGCTTGTGGGAAAGGGCTGAAAGTGTTGTCGGTGAGACCGGTTGGGCAGTGGCGGACAGCGTGGGGTGTCAGGGTTAACCCAGGCGTGAGATTTTGCTGCCGCTGCGCGCCAGATCGCTGCCGTCGTGCCTCCGGCGTCTCCTACAGGGTGTGTCGACGAACATTGTGCGAGCGGCGCAGACAGCGTCGTTCATGAATGCCGGCATGCCGCGAATACTGCAGGAGACGCCGCAGGCACGACGGCAGCGGTGTTGCGCACAGCGGCAGCAAATCATGAGTTCGCGGTGTGTCTGGAAGAACCGCGCAGTGCGCTTGCCCGCGGTCTCGGGCAAGCGCCTTGCGATGAAGCGTTACGACGCAATCAACTGCCGCAGCACGTAGTGCAGAATCCCCCCGGCCTTGAAGTATTCCACTTCGTTCAGGGTATCGATCCGACACAGGACGTCGACGTTTTCCTGCTGGCTGTTTTCCCGGGTGATCTGCAAGGTCAGGCTCATGCCCGGTTGCAGGGTGGCGCCGGTGAGACCGGTGATGTTGAGGACTTCCTTCCCGGTCAGTTCCAGCGTCTTGCGGCTCTGGCCGTTCTTGAACTGCAACGGCAGCACGCCCATGCCCACCAGGTTGGAGCGGTGGATGCGTTCGAAGCTCTCGGCGATCACCGCTTTAACACCCAGCAGGTTGGTGCCTTTGGCAGCCCAGTCACGGCTGGATCCGGTGCCGTACTCCTGACCGGCGATGACCACCAACGGCGTACCTTCCTCCTGATAGCGCATGGCCGCATCATAAATCGGCAGCTTCTCATCGGTGGGCACGTGCAGGGTGTAGCCGCCTTCCTGATTGCCGAGCATTTCGTTGCGGATGCGAATATTGGCGAAGGTGCCGCGCATCATGACTTCGTGATTGCCGCGACGGGAGCCGTAGGAGTTGAAGTCTTTCGGCTCCACGCCCTTGCTGCGCAAATAGCGGCCAGCGGGGCTGTCCGCCTTGATGTTGCCGGCCGGGGAAATGTGGTCGGTGGTCACCGAGTCGCCAAGAATTGCCAGCACGCGGGCCTTTTGCACGTCCGCGATCACCGGCAATGGCCCCGCCACGTCGTCGAAGAAGGGTGGGTGCTGAATGTAAGTCGAGTCGTCCTGCCACACGTAAGTCGCCGCCTGCGGCACTTCAATGGCCTGCCATTGCGCGTCGCCAGCGAACACTTCGGCATATTCCTTGTGGAACATGCCCGTGCTGACGTTCAGCACGGCGTCGGCGATTTCCTGCTGAGTCGGCCAGATGTCACGCAGATACACGGGCTGACCGTCTTTGCCTTCGCCCAACGGTTCGCTGCTGAGGTCCACGCGCACGGTGCCAGCCAAGGCATAGGCGACCACCAACGGCGGCGAGGCCAACCAGTTGGTTTTCACCAGCGGATGCACGCGGCCTTCGAAGTTGCGGTTGCCCGACAGCACCGACGCCACGGTCAAGTCCGATTGCTGAATGGCCTTTTCGATCGGATCGCGCAGGGGACCCGAGTTGCCGATACAGGTGGTGCAGCCGTAGCCCACCAGATCGAATCCGAGCGCGTCGAGGTATTCGGTCAGCCCGGCGGCCTTATAGTAGTCGGTCACGACTTTCGAGCCGGGCGCCAGCGAGCTCTTCACCCATGGTTTGCGTTGCAAGCCTTTCTCCACGGCCTTTTTCGCCAGCAGGCCTGCCGCCATCATGACGCTCGGGTTCGAGGTATTGGTGCAGGAGGTGATCGCCGCGATCACCACCGCGCCGTTCTTCAGGCGATAGCGATTGCCTTCATATTCATACTCGGCTTCGCCCACTTGCTCAGCGTTGCCCACGGCCACGCCACCGCCGCCCTCACTTTCCAGACGGCTTTCATCGTGTTTGCTGGGCTTGAGCGCCAGGCCGAGAAAATCGTCGAACGCTTGCGACACATCGGGCAATGCGACGCGATCCTGCGGCCGTTTCGGCCCTGCGAGGCTGGCGACCACCGACCCCATGTCCAGCTCCAGTGCGTCGGTGAATACCGGCTCTTTGCCGGGCAGGCGCCACAGGTCTTGGGCTTTGGCGTAGGCCTCGACCAACTGCACCGTGTCATCCGGACGGCCCGACAGGCGCAGGTATTGCAAAGTCACCTCGTCCACCGGGAAGAAGCCGCAGGTGGCGCCATATTCCGGGGCCATGTTGGCGATGGTGGCGCGGTCCGCCAAGGGCAGGTCGGCCAGGCCGTCGCCGTAGAATTCGACGAATTTTCCCACCACGCCTTTCTTGCGCAGCATCTGGGTGACAGTCAGCACCAGGTCGGTGGCAGTGATGCCTTCCTTCAGCTTGCCGGTGAGTTTGAAGCCGATCACTTCGGGGATGAGCATCGACACGGGCTGGCCCAGCATCGCCGCCTCAGCTTCGATTCCGCCCACGCCCCAGCCCAAAACACCGAGGCCGTTGATCATGGTGGTGTGGGAATCGGTACCGACCAGCGTATCCGGGAAGGCGTAAGTACGGCCGTCTTCTTCCTTGGTCCACACCGTGCGGCCCAGGTATTCGAGGTTGACCTGGTGGCAGATGCCGGTGCCCGGTGGCACGACGCTGAAGTTATCGAACGCGCTCTGACCCCAGCGCAGGAAGGCATAGCGCTCGCCGTTGCGTTCCATTTCGATGTCGACGTTTTCGCTGAACGCTTGCTGATCGCCGAACTTGTCCACCATCACCGAGTGGTCGATGACCAGGTCCACCGGGGACAGCGGATTGATGCGCTGGGGATCGCCACCGGCCTTGGCCACAGCGGCGCGCATGGCCGCCAGGTCGACCACGGCGGGCACGCCGGTGAAGTCTTGCATCAGTACGCGAGCGGGGCGGTATTGAATCTCGCGGTCGGATTTGCGGTCCTTCAGCCAGGCAGCGAGGGATTTCAGGTCTTCGCCGGTGACCGTCTTGTTGTCTTCCCAGCGCAGCAGGTTTTCCAGCAGCACCTTGAGCGACATGGGCAGTTGATCGAGGTCGCCAAGGGTTTTGGCGGCGTCGGGCAGGCTGAAGTAGTGGTAGGTCTTGTTGCCGACGTCGAGTGTCTTGAGGCTTTTCAGGCTATCGAGGGAGGGCATGAACTAACTCCTTGACGGGGTCCGCACGGATCGGACGGGTGTATCTCGCATAAACGGTAAGACGGTCTGTCTGGGCGCTCTGGGGGCGGCTTTAAACGGTCGTTGAGTAGTACTGGACCTTTGGCGTGGGCCAGTGGTTCCTGATTCCGCTATCATGCGCGGCTTTCGAGTCACTGAGGTGAAATTGCCTCAAGTATAGGACGCGTGGGCCTTTTGTCCGGCGCGTCATGGAGAATGCCGTGAACACCCTTTTCATGCATTGCCGTCCGGGCTTCGAGGGCGAGGTCTGCTCGGAAATCAGCGATCATGCCGCGCTGCTGGGCGTGTCCGGTTATGCCAAGGCCAAGCCCAATGCGGCCTGCGCCGAGTTCATTTGCACCGAACCGGATGGCGCGGAACGCTTGATGCACGGTGTGCGCTTCATCGACCTAATCTTCCCTCGGCAGTGGGCGCGTGGGGTATTCGTCGAGCTGCCGGAAACCGACCGCATCAGCGTCATTCTTCAGCACATGGCCGAGTTTACGACCTGCGGCAGTCTGTGGCTGGAAGTGGTGGACACCAACGATGGCAAGGAGCTGTCGACCTTCTGCCGCAAGTTCGAAGGCCCGTTGCGCAAGGCGTTGGAGAAGGCGGGCAAGCTGGTGGACAACCCGAGCCTGCCGCGTTTGCTGTTGACCTTCAAAAGCGGTCGTGAGGTGTTTTTGGGCTTGGCCGATGCTGATAATTCAGCGATGTGGCCGATGGGCATCCCGCGCTTGAAATTCCCCCGCGAGGCACCGAGCCGTTCGACGCTGAAGCTGGAAGAGGCCTGGCATCACTTCATCCCTCGCGATCAATGGGACGAGCGGTTGTCTGGCGACATGACCGGCGTCGACCTCGGCGCCGCGCCCGGTGGCTGGACGTACCAACTGGTGAAACGCGGCATGCTGGTCACAGCCATCGACAACGGCCCGATGGCCGAAAGCCTGATGGACACCGGTTTGGTGCAGCACCTGATGGCCGACGGTTTCACCTACAAACCGCATCAGACGGTGGACTGGATGGTGTGCGACATCGTCGAGAAACCTGCGAGAAATGCCGCGTTGCTGGAAACCTGGTTGGGCGAAGGGTTGTGTCGGGAGGCGGTGGTCAACCTGAAGCTGCCAATGAAACAGCGCTATGCCGAGGTGAAGCGGCTGCTGGCGCGCATCGAAGAGGGGTTCAACGCGCGGGGCGTGAAGGTGTCGATTGGATGCAAACAGCTGTATCACGACCGGGAAGAGGTGACGTGTCATTTACGGCGGCTGGATGGGAAACGTAAGGCGTGACGGCGCTCAATGACCTATAGGTAGGCGCGCGCCTGCCCGCGATGGTGTACATCCGGGCATCCCGTTCTCGACTGATCGGACGCTATCGCGGGCAAGCGCGCGCCTACGCCCTTCGGGCAGACGCGAACCTGTGCGGGATCTGCCCTTTTGATTCTGGCCGAAGGCCGTGCGCGGGCGGGTTGCTTGCTTCGGGCGCCACCGGACGATCTGGCGCGCAGCGGCAGCAGGTCTGCCACGCCAGTGCGTCAGACTCGGCCAAGGTTTGTAGCACCTGGCGATGAGCAGTACATTGCCCACCAAGCCCAGTGAGGGAGAGCGATTCCGTGGACAAGGAACATTCGCACCGCGCGTCGGTGTTGCAGCACGTCAGCCTTAACGTTCGACGTTTGCGGCATGGGGCGGCATTAAGCCAGACAGCGCTGGCGGAGAAGTCCGGCGTCAGTCGACGCATGCTGGTGGCGATCGAGGCGGGGGAAAGGAATGTCAGTCTGGCCACCCTTGATCGGGTCGCGGAGGCGCTGGACGTGGCGTTCAGTGATCTGATTCAAGCGCCTGACGGGCGCGATCCGAGCCGCATCAATGAAGTGGCGTGGGCGGGCGAGCTGCCCGGCAGCAAAGCGGTGCTGCTGGCCAAGGCCTCGGCGCGGCATGGTGTGGAGTTGTGGGAGTTCTCATTGGCGCCCGGCGAAGCGTACGCCTCCGAGCCCGATCCGGCAGGGTGGAGCGAACAGGTGTATGTCATCGAAGGTCGCCTGACCGTCGCCTTGCCGGAAGACACGCACCACGTGGCGGCGGGACAGTTTTTCATGTTTGCCAGCGACCGGCCTCATGCTTACCGCAATGACGGGGACGTCACGGTGCGATTCGTGAGAAACGTGGTGTCGTAGGCAGCAGCCATCGACGGTTTTCTCATCTGAACGCTGATCACCTGTGGGAGTGAGCGTGCTGACGAACAGGCCATTGCATCCGCCACATTTTCTTACGCTCCGAATCGGTCTTCGTGAGCAAGCTCACAGGGCTGGTCTCGCATTCGAACTGCTTCAGCAGGAACACCCGTTCAACAGCTTGCTCGTTTTCCGATCATTAAAACTCTGATACCGCGGCACGCGCCGTGCCTTGCATCCTTCGTACCGGAACGGGCTACGCCAACGTTCTGTTTGAATCCATCCGCAGGCTCGCGATAATCGGGCGGGCGCGCCACTGTGGCGAAGATAAGGCAAGCACAATGACTTCACATGACAATCGACCTGACGCCGACATTCTGATTGTGGGCGGCGGACTTAGCGGCACGATGCTGGCGGTGCAGTTGCTGCGTTTGCCAGGGCAGCGGCGGATCGTAATCGTCGAGTCCCGCAGTGAGCTGGGGCGCGGCGAGGCTTACAGCGCCACGGAGTTGGGACACACCCTTAACGGCAATGCCGCGCGCATGAGCGTTGACCCGGACGCCGCCGATGACCTGACGCGCTGGTTGGGCGAGTTCATCGCTGCGGGCGGCTGGCCAGAATCCGACCAACAGGCTGTGCCGCTGGCCGAGCTGTTTCCTCCGCGGGGCATTTTCGGGCTGTATGTTCAGCAGCGTCTGGCTGAGGCTCAGGCGGTTGGCGCGCAGCACGGTTCGAGTCTCGCGCATGTGCGGGGTGAGGCCGCGGATCTGCAATCCGTGGCATCCGGCATTCGCCTGACGTTGGCTGACGGCAATGAACTGAACGGCCGCTTCGCGGTTCTGGCGACGGGTATGTTCGCCGCCGCCCGCACGCCGCAAACCGATTCCAATGCGTTGAATGCCGCTGCCGTGGACCCTTGGGATGTCGCCGCGATGCGTCATCTCGACCCTGACGGCCGGGTGTTGATCATTGGCTCCGGGCTGACCATGGTCGATGCCGTGGGGTCGCTGGACCAAGCTGGCCATCGCGGCCCCATCGATGTGTTTTCCCGTCACGGCTTGCTGCCTCACGTGCGCCGTCAGCCTCCCACCTGGCCGGATTTCCTCGGCGCCGATCCTGGCCTGCGCAGCACTCGGCAACTGGTCCGGGCGTTGCGGGAACAATGCGAGCAGGCCATCGCTCGGGGCATCGACTGGCAGGCGCCGCTGGATACGGTTCGGGTGCATATCCCACGTTTATGGAGCCAGGCGACTGACGTGCAGCGACGTCAGTTCGTACGCCATGTCCGGCCCTGGTGGGAAAGCCATCACCACCGTTCGCCACCGCCAAGCGCAGCCTTGCTGGACCGGCTGCTGAAAGAAGGCCGCTTGAACATTCACGCGGCCTCGTTGCTGGAGGTGCAGGACCGTCAGGCAGGCCAGGTGCGCATCAGCGTCCGGTATCGCGGAGAGGCTCAGCCGACCGAAGTGCAAGGTGCGGCGCTGATCAATTCGACCGGCATTCAATATGACTGGCGGCGCGTGGACCGACCCCTGCCTCGACAGTTGCTGTCACGAGGGCTGATCCAGCCGGGGCCGCTGGCGCTGGGGATTGCGGCCGATGCCGGCGGCGCAGTGCTGGATGCTGAGGGGCGCGTCTCGTCGCGACTGTTCGCCATGGGCCCGCCGTTGCGGGGGATGTGGTGGGAGAGCACGGCGGTGACGGATGTGGCGTTACAGGCGAAGGCGTTGGCGGCAAGGTTGGTCAGCGTGTCCGACACCTGAGCGTATGCCTGCACACACCCGAGGCGTCTGGTTTTGCTGGCGCCTCGCGGCAGATCGCGGGCAGGCGACGCGCCTATGCCTTGGGCAGCAGCAGATCGGTGGGGCGCCTTTAGGGATCACACCGACAGCTGCACCATTCGGTCACCCTGCACCTGCTCGCCCGGCCGTCGCTTGTTCACGGCCAGTTCGCCGATCTTGATCAGCCGTGCGCGGATCACATTGCGACTGAGCCCCAGCAGCTGCGCGGTATGCACCTGGTTGTAGTGGCTGAAGCGGTAGGCCGCGCGCAACAGCGCGTCTTCGACTTTCTCGTGCAAGGCGCCGGCCTGCTCTTCGAACAACTTCTGAAACGCCCGCGCCAGCAGTGCGTCGGTGGAATCGTCGACAACGGGCGCTGAATCGTCCTGACGTTCCAGGCGCAGGTTCGACAGGCGCAGGTCGCTGGCCTGAATCACGCCGTTGCGGCAGATCAGCAGGGTGTGATGAATGACGTTTTCCAGCTCGCGGATGTTGCCCGGCCAGCTGTAGGTGCGCAGCTTGTGTTCGGCCTCGCCGCTGATCTGGATCGGGCCGCAGCCCAGACGATGGCTGTACACCTCGATGAAATGACGGGTCAGCGGCATGATGTCGCCGGGGCGTTCACGCAAGGTGCTGAGCTCCAGATTGACCACATTCAAGCGATAAAACAGGTCTTCGCGAAAGTGCCCGGCGTTGATCGCGCGTTCCAGCTGAACGTTGGTCGCCGCGAGCACCCGGACGTTGATCGGCGTGCTTTTGCGCGAGCCCAGGCGCACCACTTCGCGTTCCTGCAACACGCGCAGCAGCTTGACTTGAATGGCCATCGGCAGGTCGCCGATTTCGTCGAGGAACAACGTCCCGCCGTTGGCCTCTTCGAACCAGCCGGCCTTGGCGGTCAGGGCGCCAGTGAAGGCGCCTTTTTCGTGACCGAACAACTCGGCCTCGACCAGGGACTCAGAGAATGCCCCGCAGTTGACGGCCACGAAGGGCTGGTGGCGGCGGTCGCTCAGATTATGAATGTGACGGGCGACCAGCTCCTTGCCGGTGCCGGTTTCGCCCACGATCAGCACGCTGGCGTCGCTCGGTGCGACCTGTTGGACGTGGGCCAGAAGCGCCTGGGATTTCGGGTCTTCGAACACCTGCGCGGTGGCGCGAATGGACGTCGCCAGGGCCGGGGAGGGCGGTAAGGTCAGTAGCTGCATGGGGATCACTTGTGGTTGAAACGGAACGCTGGCGGTCATGCGGGGAACTCCGTGTACGAATGCCGCCTAATACCTTGTGGGAGCAGCCGGAGGTTACGACGGCCGCGAAAGCGGTGTGTCAGGCGATACATCCAACCCTGACCCGACGCAGTCGCTGCCGTCGTAACCTCCGGCGTCTCCCACAGGTCATGCGGTGAACGGGTTACTTCTGCGGTGGCAAATCGTTGGCGATCATCTCGCCGAACGGGCCGGTCAGGTTGGTGATGCCGCGTCCCGCCAGGCTGCGGTACGGCTCGGGCAGCAGCGGGAACACCAGCTCGGCGAAGCGATATGCTTCTTCCAGATGCGGGTAGCCGGAGAAAATGAAGCTCTCAATGCCCAAATCTGCGTATTCCTTGATCCGCGCTGCGACCTCCTCGGGATTGCCCACCAGCGCGGTGCCCGCACCGCCACGCACCAGGCCGACGCCGGCCCACAGATTGGGGGCAATTTCCAGGTTGTCGCGGCGACCGTCGTGCAGCGCCGCCATGCGGCGCTGGCCTTCGGAGTCGAAGCGGGCGAAGGATTTCTGCGCAGCGGCGATGGTCTCGTCGCTGATGTGTTCGATCAGGGTGTTGGCGGCTTTCCAGGCTTCTTCGCTGGTTTCGCGCACGATCACATGCAGACGAATACCGAACTTCACGGTGCGGCCGTTGCGCGCGGCGCGTTCGCGGATGTCGGCCAGTTTTCCGGCGACAGCGGCAGGGGGCTCACCCCAGGTCAGGTACACGTCCACTTGCTCGGCAGCCAGTTCGTGAGCCGCTTCGGAAGAGCCCCCGAAATACAGCGGCGGGTAGGGCTTCTGGATCGGCGGGTACAAGGCCTTGGCGTTCTGCACTTTCAGGTGTTTGCCTTCGAAGTCGACGGCTTCGCCTTGCAGCACGCGGCGCCAGATTTTCAGGAATTCGTCGGTGACTTCATAGCGTTCGCTGTGATCGAGGAAACTGCCGTCACCCCGGTTTTCGTCAGGGTCGCCACCGGTCACCACGTTGATCAACAGACGTCCGCCGGAAAGGCGATCCAGGGTCGCGGCCATGCGCGCGGACACGGTCGGAGAAATGATGCCGGGACGGATCGCCACCAGATAACGCAAGCGTTCAGTCAGCGGCACCAACGCCGAGGCGATCACCCAGGAGTCTTCACAGGAGCGGCCGGTCGGGATCAACACACCGTGGTAGCCGAGGTCGTCAGCGGCCTGGGCCACCTGCTTCAAATAATTGAGCGTGACCGGGCGCGCGCCCTTGGTGGTCCCCAGAAAATGGCCGTCGCCGTGGGTCGGTAGAAACCAGAAAACATCCATGAGAAATCCTTCGAGCGGAATCGGTGGCTTTTGGAATAAGTGCGCTAGTTATAGAGGTTGCGATTTATTCCGTAAAAGAACGGAATCCCATACTTTTAGAACGTAAAGAGATATGCGGGGTTTTACATTTTGAAACCAACGGTGAGCGGCAGTGTTATTGTTGTGCGCGATTTCATCTGTGGGAGCCGGCTTGCTGGCGAATGCGGTGTGTCAGCGATGGATGCGTCGACTGACCTACCGCATTCGCCAGCAAGCCGGCTCCCACAGGTCATAAACCAAGCCTGACCAAAGAAGCCGCATGACCTCAAAAAAAGAAGTGGCGCCGTTGCCCGAAGACCTCCGGGTGTTCCTCACTGTGGTCCGCAAGGCCGGTTTCGCTGCGGCCGCCGATGAACTCGGACTGTCGCCTGCGTACGTCAGCAAACGTATCCAGATTCTTGAATCGACCCTGGCCACTCGCCTGTTGCACCGCACCAGCCGCAAAGTCGCGCTGACCGAGGACGGCGAGCGCGTGCAGCGTTGGGCGGTGCGGATTCTTGAAGATTTCCAGCGGCTACATGACGAATTGTCCGACGCCCATTCGGCCCCACGGGGCAAGTTGCACGTGTGCAGCTCGTTCGGCTTTGGCCGCAATCACGTCGCTCCGGCGATCTCGAAGTTTGCCGAAGCGTATCCCGACCTCGAGGTGCGCCTGGATCTGTTCGACCGGGTCGTCGATATCGTCAGCGAAGGCTTCGATCTGGAGATTCGTGTCGGTGACGACATTCCGGGTCAGCACATCGGCCGCCAGTTGGTGAGCAACCGGCGCGTGCTGTGCGCGGCCCCGGATTACCTCGCGCGCCGAGGCATGCCTCAGCAGTTGACGGATCTGGAGCAGCACGACTGCCTAGTGATCAAAGAACGGGACAATGCATTCGGCATTTGGCATGTGGAGCGTGACGGCGTGCGGCAGACCGTGCGGGTCAGCGGGCCGCTATCCTCCAACAGTGGCGAGATCGCCTTGCAATGGGCGCTGGACGGGCGCGGTGTGTTGCAGCGTTCGCTGTGGGACGTCAAACCCTTTCTGCAGCAAGGGCGGCTGGTGCAGGTGCTGCCTGCGTACACGGAAAGCGCCAATGTGTGGGCGGTGTACCCGACGCGGCTGGCCAATTCGGGGAAATTGCGGGTATGCGTCGAGTTTCTGCAGGCGCATTTTCAGGGGCTGTCGTTGTAGAAAAACCCCTTTTGCAGCGATGCCGGACTGCTTCTGGCCGCAGCGCGTGGGAGCCGGCTTGCTGGCGAATGCGGTGTGTCATTTAACGCATCAATGTCTGTCAGGACGCATTCGCCAGCAAGCCGGCTCCTACAGTTGGTGAGCGTGTCGTAAGCACTACGTCACGGTCACGAGAGCCACGGATTCTCCGCCAGGTGCTTTTGCTGAAACGCGAGAATCTGCTCCCGTTTCTGCAAGGTGCTGCCAATGGCATCCAGCCCTAGAAGCAGGGCGTTCTTCCTCAGCTCATCGATTTTGAACGGTATGACGTGCCCGTCTTGCAGACGAATTTCCTGCGCAGGCAAATCTACTTCGATGTGCGCGCTGTCGGCCTGGCTGATGACTCTGCCCAACGCCTGAACCTGCGCTTCGTCCAACACGATGGTCAGCACGCCGTTACGTTGGCAGTTGTCGTAGAAAATCCCTGCGAAACTGCTGCCGATCAGCGCCCGGATGCCCATTTGCTTGAGGCCCCAGACGGCGTGTTCTCGACTCGACCCACAGCCGAAGTTCGGCCCGGTGACAAGGAATTTCGCGCCTTGCCAGCCCGTCTGATTGAGGATGAAGTCTGGGCTCGGCTCGCCCGACGGCAGAAAGCGCAGGTCGAAGAACAGCCCGCGATCCAGCCCGGCGCGGTCGATGCCTTTGAGAAACTGCTTGGGCATGATCACGTCGGTGTCGGTGTTGGCGGCCAGCATCGGCGCGGCCTTGCCGGTGACTTGAATAAACGGCTGCATCTCAGACACTCCCTTGCAGGCTGCGAACGTCGGTCAGGTGACCGGTGATGGCGGCGGCGGCCACCATGGCCGGGCTCATCAGGTGGGTGCGTGCGCCCGCGCCCTGACGGCCTTCGAAATTGCGGTTGGTGCTGGACGCGCAGCGGTCGCCGGGGGCAAGGACGTCGTCGTTCATCGCCAGGCACATCGAGCAGCCCGATTGCCGCCATTCGAATCCGGCGTCACGAAAAATCGCCGCCAGCCCCTCGGCCTCGGCCTGATCGCGCACAGCAGTGGAGCCGGGGACGATCATCGCGCGCACGTGCTCAGCCACCTGTTTGCCCCGCACGACCCTGGCCGCGTCACGCAGGTCTTCAATTCGGGCATTGGTGCAGGAGCCGATGAAGGCGTGGCTGATGACAATATCGCTTAATGGCATGCCGGGTTTCAGGCCCATGTAGGTCAGGGCGCGTCGCATGTCCTGGCGCAGGATCGGGTCGCCGATGCTTTCTGGATCGGGGACGCTGCCGTTGATCGAGGCGGCCTGATCCGGGCTGGTGCCCCAGGTGACCATGGGTTGCAGGTCGCGGGTATCGAGCTGGACGTCCCGATCAAAGACGGCGTCCGGGTCGCTGTGCAAGTTTTTCCATTTGGCGACAGCCTGCTCCCACAGCTTGCCCTTCGGCGCACGGGGTTTGTCTTTGAGGTAGGCGAAGACCTTCTCGTCCGGCGCCATGAACGCGCCCCGCGCCCCGGCTTCGACGGCCATGTTGCAGATGGTCATGCGCGCCTCGACGCTCAAGGCCGCGATGGTCGAGCCGGTGAATTCGATGGCATAGCCGGTGGCGCCCGACGCGCCGATTTTGCCGATCAGCGCCATGATCAGGTCTTTAGACGTCAACCCGCTGGCGAGCTCGCCCTCGACGATGACGCGCATGGTTTTCAGGCGCTTGTAGACCAGCGTTTGCGAGGCCAGCAGGTGTTCGATCTCCGAGGTACCGATGCCGAAGCCGAACGCCCCCAGCGCGCCGTAGGTGGTGGTGTGGCTGTCTCCTGCGGCGATCACCATGCCCGGCAAGATGAAGCCCTGCTCGGGGGCGATTACGTGTTCGATGCCTTGCCGTTGGTCAAGGACGTCGAACAGCTCGATGCCGAATTTCTCGCAGTTGTCGGCCAGGTATGAGACCTGCAACGCACCCCCCGGATCGGCCATGGCGGCCACCCGCTGCGGCGCGGTGGGGTTGACGTGATCGACCACCGCCAGCGCGGTTTCCGGGCGCCACACGTCACGCCCGGCCTCGCGCAGGCCACTGAATGCCTGCGGGCTGGTGTATTCGTTGATCACCTGGCGGTCGATGTACAGCAGCACATGGCCCTGGTCGTCGAGCGCGCACACGGTGTGCGAGTCGATGTGTTTGTCGTACAGCGTTCTTGCTTGCGTCATGGAAAGGCTCGCTTGGAAGGGATCACGGCCAGACAGGCTGTCGTCGCCATCTTAGGCAGGCGGAGAGGGGCATCAATGGCTGAAGGGTGAGGGCATGGGACATGGATCGTGTTTGATGGGATGCGTGGCAGCTGAATCTGTACAGGGTAGGCGTATCACCACCTGACCTGGGGGAGAGTCTATGCTCGCTGGCAAACCGCATTCGCCAGCGAGCCGGCTCCCACAAGGGTCATGCATAGGTCATGGAATCTGCATGACGTCGTATTCGTGGGCCGGCTTGCTGGCGAATGTGGCGGATCATTCAACACATCAGCGTTTGATCCACTGCATTCGCCAGCGAGCCGGCTCCCACAAGGGTCATGCATAGGTCATGAAATCTGCATCGACGTCGTATTCGTGGAGCCGGGCTGCTGGCGAAGAGGGCGTGCCCGTCGATGCGGATGACAAGGACCCACCGCTTTCGTCCCAGAGTGTGTAAAAACGTCGCGAGCGAAGAGGAGGCAAGGCAAAAACAGGCGCCGAAGCGCCTATGAAGGAGAGCACGTGAAGCGTTTGAACCTCAGAAAATCTGGGTGAAGAACCAGTACAACCCGCCGGAAAGCAGAATCGCCGCGGGCAGGGTCAGGACCCAGGCCATCGCCAGGTTACGCAAGGTGCGCATTTGCAGTCCGGAGCCGTTGGCAACCATGCTGCCCGCCACGCCGGAGGACAGTACGTGAGTGGTCGAGACCGGCAGGCCGTACATGTCCGCCGCGCCAATGGTGACCATGGCCACGACCTCTGCCGACGCGCCTTGGGCGTAGGTCATGTGGGTCTTGCCGATTTTTTCGCCAACGGTCACGACGATGCGTTTCCAACCGACCATGGTGCCCAGCCCTAGCGCGATGGCGACTGCGATCTTCACCCATAACGGGATGAAGCGGGTGGCGGTGTCGATCTGCTGCTTGAACAGGTCCACCTTGCCTTGGGTGTCGGCGTCGAAATGGCCGACCTTGGCCTTGTCCATCAAACGAATGGCCTCGGAGGTCAGGTACATGTCGTTACGCACGTTGGCGGTGGCCTCGGCCGGAACTTTCGACAGCGAACCGTAGCTCGCCACCTGATCGCCGATCTTGCCGGCCATCACGGCCAATGCGGGCACCAGCTCCGGCGTCGGCTGTTTGTCGCGAATGAACGTGGACAGGGTCTGGCGAGAGTCCGCAGGAGCAGGCAGCGGTACGGCTTTGGTCAGCGCCTGTTGGGTGACTTGCGCCACCGCGGCGAACTGCACTGACTGATCGGCAGGCATCGCGCGGTTCAACGCGTAGGCCATCGGCAGGGTGCCGACCAGAATCAGCATGATCAGGCCCATGCCTTTCTGGCCGTCGTTGGAGCCGTGGGCGAAGGACACGCCGGTGCAGGTCAGGATCAGCAGGCCGCGAATCCAGATCGGCGGCGGGGCGCTGCCTTCCGGGGCTTTGTACAGCGCGCGGTTCTTCACGAACATGCGCAGCGCCATCAGCAGCAGCGCCGCGCAGGTGAACCCCACCAGCGGCGAGAGCAGCAGCGAATAACCGATTTTGGTAGCTTGCGACCAGTCCACACCGCTGGTGCCATCGCGGCCATGCATCAGCGCGTTGGCGACGCCAACGCCGATGATCGAGCCGATCAGGGTGTGCGACGAAGACGCTGGCAGGCCCAGCCACCACGTGCCGAGGTTCCAGAGAATGGCGGCGATCAGCAGGGCGAAGATCATCGCGTAACCGGCAGACGAGCCGACTTGCAGGATCAGCTCCACCGGCAGCAGGGCGATGATCCCGAACGCGACCGCACCGCTGGAAAACAGCACGCCGAGAAAGTTGAACGCCCCCGACCAGAGCACCGCGACGTTCGGCGGCAGGGAGTGGGTGTAGATCACCGTGGCCACGGCGTTGGCGGTGTCGTGGAAACCGTTGACGAACTCGAAACCCAGCGCGATCACCAGCGCGACACCAAGGAGGATGAACGGGGTCCAGGTCGTCACCACCGTGCCCAGATCGTCCATGTCCGACTTCAGACTGAACGCGGTGTACAACAGGCCCAGGCCGAGTACGACGAAAAAGATCACCATCGTCAGCATGCTGGGCTTGCGCGCGAACTGAGAACTCAGCCCTGCGCCTTTCAAGGAGCCTTGAGCCAATGTAGGGGTCGCCATGATTCACAATCCTGTTGAGATGGGATAACGCCCATGATCATTTCAAAATGTGACAGAGATGCGACGCAGGTCAGGGATATGGCGGATTTGGGGCGGTAAGGGACGGGTGGTGCTGAAAAAAAGTCCGTTAGCGATAGGGCGCTGCGAAATCGCTGGAAGCGTCTGGATGGTGGGCAGAGGCCGTTGGTCTTGCATCGGTGTACGCATGCTGAAGCGCTGTAGGAAATGCTGGAGACACGGCCGCGGCGACGGCGTCGGGTCAGTCGGTGAAGTGATATTTGACACACCGTCTTCGCGGCCGTCGTGCCTCCGGCTGCTCCTACCGGTTCAGCGCCGAGTCTTGAATGTCGGCACGCCGCCGATCCTGTGGGAGACGCCGGAGGGACGACGGCAGCGATGGCGTCGGTTCAGTCGGTGAAGTGATGTTTGACACACCGTCTTCGCTGCCGTCGTGCCTCCGGCTGCTCCTACCGGTTCAGCGTCGAGCTTTGAATGTCGGTACGCCGCCGATCCTGTAGGAGACGCCGGAGGGACGACGGCAGCGATGGCATCGGGTCGGTCGGTGAGGTGTTATCTGACCCACCGCATTCGCTGCCGTCGTGCCTCCGGCTGCTCCTACAGATTGGGCGCCGAGTCTTGAATGTTGGCACGCCGCCGATCCTGCGGGAGACGCCGGAGGGACGACGGCAGCGATGGCGTTGGGTCAGTCGGCGAAGTGTTATCTGACACACCGCGTTCGCGGCCGTCGTGCCTCCGGCTGCTCCTACCAGTTCAGCGCCGAGTCTTGGATGTGGGTGGCTCAATAATCCCGGCTCTTGCGAAACGCCCAGCGTCCGGCGACGAAGGTGAAGGTCGCCACCAGCAACACCAATATCCAGAAGCCGTGGGGGTCTGTGGCCAACGGAATGCCGCCGACGTTCATGCCGAAGAAGCCCGCGACGATATTGATCGGCAGCGCCAGCACGGTGACCACGGTCAGTGTGAACAGCGTGCGGCTGCTTTGTTCGTTGAGGTTGGCGGCGATTTCTTCCTGCAGCAGCTTGATCCGCTCGCCCAGCGCGGTGAGGTCGCTGATCACCAGCGCCGATTCTTCTGTGGACTGACGCAACTCCTGCAAGTCCTCTTCCAGTAGCCAGTGCGGCGGACGGTGCAGCAGGCGCATCAGCGAGCCCGGCTCCAGCGCCAGCAGCCGTTGCAGGCGCACCAGCACCCGACGCATGGCGCCAAGCTCCGTGCGGTTATTGCTCAGGCGTTGGGAGAGCAGTTGGTCTTCGATCTTGTCGACGCTGATGCTGGTCTTGCGCATGAACTGCGCCAGCACGTCGCTCTGATCGCGCAGCAGGTGTGCCAGCAACTCGAGCGGAGAACGGAAGGTTTCCCCTCGCTTGACCGACGATCGCAGTTGATCCACCGAGCGCAACGGCTGATGCCGTGCCGAAATCATCAGATTGCTGCGCACGCAGACCCACAGCGTGGCGATGTCGGTGGACACCCGGTTGAAGTCGAAGACCACGTCGTTCACCACCGCCAGCAGGGCAGAGTCCACATGTTCGATGCGGGTCGAGCGCGAGCCTTCGTGCAGCGCTTCGAGGAACTCGTCCGGCAATTCCAGGTTGGTTTTCAGCCAGCGTTCGCAACTGGCGTGGGCCAGGTTCAGGTGCAGCCAGATGAATTCGTTTTCGTCGGTCGAATTGCGCAGAGACTCCAGCGCCGTCGCCGCGTCGATTTCTCGGGCGGCTTCATCGGGACGAAAGCGGAATCCGTACAGCAGACCGAACATGTCGGAGTCCTGAGGACGGGCGATGGTGTGATTCATGAAGGCTCGCAGGCGATGGGGCCACTGAAGGCATGGCGCTAGAGCGGCATCATCGCAAGCGGTTTTGACAGTTTTGTGACGATTTGTATCGTTTCATGTTGGGGCGCTGCTGGGGCTGTCAGACCATCTGCAGACGCTGTTTGCGGGTTGGCACAGGCCATGAGGTGTCGAGCAACAATTCGTCGTCCCGCGTCAACTCGATGTCCGCCGCCTGGGCATTCGATTCCAGGTGATGCAGGTTGACGGCCTTAGGGATGGCGATTATGCCGTCCTGCCTGAGCACCCAGGCCAGGCTTATTTGCGCCGGGGTGGCGTTATGGCGCTGGGCAACTTCGAGGATGGCGGGATTCATCAGCAGGTTACCGGCCTGGCCGATGGGGCAGTAGGCCATGAGCGGCATCCCCTCGGTTTCCATCCACGGGAGCAGGTCGTATTCGATGCCGCGCTCTTCGGGGTTGTACAGCACCTGATTGGTGGCGCAGCGTGGGTCATTGAGTTCCAGCAGGTCCGACACGTCGAAGTTCGACACGCCCCAACGGCCGATTTTTCCTGCCTCACGCAGGCGCTCGAAGGCCTCGACAGTTTCATCGAGAGGGTACGAACCGGGCCAGTGCAGCAGATAGAGGTCGATGAAATCGGTGTTCATCCGTTGCAGGCTGCGCTCGCAGGCGGCCGGGATGCCTTTGCGGCTGGCGTTGTGGGGGTAGACCTTGCTGACCAGCACCACCTGATCGCGTTTGCCGGCGATGGCCTCGCCGACCACTTCCTCGGCGCCACCTTCGCCATACATTTCGGCCGTGTCGATCAGCGTCAGCCCTAGCTCGATGCCGTGCCGCAGTGCCTTCACTTCGGCCTGCCGCTGGTGGCGATCCTCACCCATGTGCCACGTGCCCTGACCAATGACGGGAACGGTTTTGTCTGCCAGTTGAAGCGTGCGCATGGGGTGACTCCTGCCGAATGGGTATCGTGAGAATTGAGGCATTTAAAGCAGGACATGGTTCCGGTGGATTTGCCGCTTGCAGGCTAAACAGCAAAATTGGAGCTATACCTCATCTAAGGAGTTCATGTGTAGTTCAGGTAACAACGTCAAGGGATATGGCTGATCCGATTGCGTTCACGCTGACAGATACCAGCCTTTCCCGATGAGATAACGTTGTGGATCTGTGTTTTTCATGGATTTAGCTTCTGAAAAATGGTTCGCCGACGGGAAACGGCGCCAAAGCCTGCAAGACGGCGAACACACCTGAACCTCACAAGGACGTACACATGAAAAAGCCGACATTACTCGGGCTCACCGCTGCTTCATTGGCCAGTATGATCTCCCTTCACGCCTTGGGGCTGGCCCCCTCCACAGACCCCGCAAGTGATCCTCCGAGTTCAGAGCTGCCGGCAGCCCAGGCCTCGCATCAGATCGTATCCGCCGATGTGGCACCGTCGAGCATGTATGTGGCGAATGCTGGGGTTGGAGCGGCTGACTTCACGGTGAAGGCCGATAATTTCTCACCCCCATTGGTGCAAAACTCAGGGGATCAAAGGGCTCAAGGCATGACCGTTGAGACGCTCCGCTGGCGTGCCACGACCTATCCCGGCTACAAAAGCGAGCGAATTCAACTGTGCTATTACCCGCCTGGAACTGCTGTGAACGAGGATCCTGACATTAATGATCCCTTTTGCGTGGGCGTGCTGGGGACCAAAGGTGATTCCAGTCAGTTTGCGGGCAAGCCGTTTGGTCCGGGGGCGCAAGCGCGAATCGTGCATATAACACGCGACGGTCAGAAAAACCCCAAAGCTCCCGACAAGAAACCGGAGGGGACTGATAGCGTGACGTTTGTCTATAAAACGGCGCAGTAGCCGGATCAGGCAGCTGGGGTAGATTTAGATGCCCGTCCGCACGGTATCCTTCGTGAGCAGTGAGCAGTGAGCAGTGAGCAGTGAGCAGTGAGTTTGAGTGCAAGCGGCAAGCGACGAGCGCGGAGGGTGCAGTCTGTGCAATTCCTGTGTAGGAGTGAGCTTGCTCACGAAAGGGCCGGTACATCCGCCGCATGTGTTGTGGCTGATACCCCGCTTTCGTGAGCAAGCTCACTCCCACAGTTGAGTCCGTGTCGGACCTTATTTATGTACCTGGGCCTGCTCTACCTGCCTATTCTCCCAGCCCCCACCCAGCGCCAGGAACAAATCGATCTGCCCCATCGCCACTTGGGTATTGGCCGCCGCCAGTTGCGCGGTGACGTCGGTGTAGGTGCGGGTTGCCTGAAGGTCGGCGAGGAAGGACTCTCGGCCGGCCAGGAAGAAACGGTGGGTCTGGTCGGCGGCCTGTTTGGCGGAGGCTTCGGTGTCGGCCAGGGCGTCGCGACGTTCCAGCAAGGCGGTGTATTGCGAGAGACCGGTCTGGGCTTCACGGATCGCGTTCAACACCACGCCGTCGAAGTGCGCCAGGGCTGCCTGATTCGAGGCTTCGGCCATGTGGATGCGGGCACGCGCGCCGTTGGACGGAAGGGTCCAGTTGATCACGCCGCCAAAGCCCCAGCGGTTGGTCGAAGGGTCACCCAGGTCTTTGAGGATGCCCACGGTGCCGACCGTCGCGCCAATGCTGATGTCTGGATACAGCTCGCCGGTGGCCACGCCAATCGCAGCGCTCGACACCGCCAGCCGCCGTTCGGCCTGACGCACGTCCGGGCGACGCTTGAGCAGCGCGGCGCCATCGCCCACCGGCATCACTTGGGCGATGCGCGGCAGTTCGGCGCAGTCGGCGACGCCTTTCGGCAACTGATTCAGCGGTCGGGCCAGCAGCATCGACAGGCGATACATCGCGGCCCGTTGCGCGGCTTCATAGCGCGGCAGGTCGGCGCGCAAGGATTTGTATTGGGTCTGAGAGCGGGTCACTTGCGTTTCGTCACCGCGTCCGGCATCGCGCATGCGCTGGGTCAGGTTCAGGCTCTGTTGCTGCAACGCCAGCGAATGCAGGGCGATGTTGCGTTCTTCATTGGCCGCGCAGATCTGCGTGTAGGAGCGGACCACGTCAGCCACCAGGGTAATGCGCGCCGTATCGACAGCGGCCTGAGCAGCGTCGGTGCTGGCTTCGGCGGCTTCGATGCCGCGCTGCAACACGCCGAACAGATCGAACTGATACGAGGTGGTCAGGCCAACGTCACCCACGTTGGCCACCGGCACCTTCTCGGGCAGCAGGAACGCCTGCCCGGACTCCTGCAAGCGTTGCGCCCCAGCCTTGGCGCTGTTGGTGAAACCGCCTGCGGCCTGAGCCTCATTGGTCTCATAACGCGCCCGCTGCAAATTGGCCGTGGCGACCCGCAGGTCGGCGCTGGACGCCAGCGCCTGACCGACCAAAGTATCGAGGACCGGGTCGTTGTACAGGCGCCACCAATCGGCGGGGACCGGGGCCGACACCACGTTGGCCGAGCTGCCCGCGATCTCGCCCTGCAAATCGGGGCGATTGACCGTCGCATCTTTTGGCAGCGAGTAGTCAGGACCGACCACCGTGCAGGCCGACAACAGCAGGCCTAAACCGACGGTCAACAGACGCGCGCCGGGTTTCATTGAGCGACTCCTTTATCTGAGGTGTGTGCAGACGCCGGGTCATCGATGATCGAAACGGTCGCGGTACGCCCGGCGATCATGCGGAAGTCGTCGGGCACGTCGTCGAAGGCGATGCGCACCGGGATCCGCTGGGCCAGTCGCACCCAACTGAACGCCGGGTTGACGTTGGGCAACAGATTGGAGCCGCTGCTGCGGTCACGGTCTTCGATGCCCGCGACGATGCTCACGACATGACCGCTCAGGCGGGCGTTGTCGCCGATCACGCGGATGTCGACTTTCGAGCCGATGTGAATGCCGTCCAGCTTGGTTTCTTCGAAATAGCCATCGATGTGATACGAGGCGCTGTCCACCACCGACAGCACCGGGTGTCCGGCGCTGACGAATTCGCGGTCACGGGGCGCGCGGTCGTTGAGGTAGCCGTCCACCGGGCTGCGGATCACCGAACGGTCGAGGTTCAGCTGCGCGGCGTCCACCGCCACCTGCGCCTCGTTCAAGGCCGACAGGGCGCGGGCTTCCCTGGATTGGCTTTCTTCCAACTGCTCGCGGGCCACCAGATTGCCGAGGCTGCGGTTACGTCTGTTTTCGCGTTGGGCCTGTTCCCAGGTTTCCTTGCGGTCGGCCACGGTGGCCTGGGCCTGACGCAGTGCCAGACGGAAGCGGTCCTGGTCGATGGTGAACAGGACCTGGCCCTTGCTGATGGCCTGGTTGTCGCGCACCGAGACTTTTTCGATCAGGCCGGACACGTCCGGGGCGACCTGTATCACGTCGGCGCGAATGTGCCCGTCGCGGGTCCAGGGGGCGTACATGTAATACATCACCATGCGCCAGACGACGACCGCGGCGAGCAGGATGACCAGCAATGTCAGGACCACGCGGCCCAGGGTCAACAGAGGTTTTTTCATTTCATCAGGTATCGACTAAGGGTATCCACGACGCCGAGCAGCAGAGCGTATAGACCGACGTTGAACAAAGCCCGGTGCCAGACCAGGCGGTAGAAGTGGGCACGGGACAGCAGGGCGTGCACCACCAGAAAAATCAGATAGGCGATGCCCATCAGCACCAGAAAGGTCGGCAGGAAAATCCCGCTGATGTCCAGATCACCAATCACAATGGCGCTCCATCGATGCCAAATGGCGGTTGTTCTTCTTGCTCGGCGAGCACGTCGACGATTTCCACGCCCGGCAGCAACGCCAGACGCAGGCCGCTCAAGGCATGCAGCAAGTGCAGGCGCGAGGCGTCTTCGCCCATCCACTCGAAGGTCAGCGAGCGACGTGCGCGGTCCATGGTCATCAACAGGCCTTTGGGGGCAGGCAAACGCTCGCCGGCCTTGAGGCACGCGCGGAAATACCGGCCCACTTCGGTGGTCACCTGGCGCAGCAACTGGCGCGGCACTGCGTGCACCCGTGGCATGTAGGCCAGCAGGTCGAGCATGTTCAGGGCGACCCGCACTTCACGCAGGGCGATGTTGGTGTCCTGAGCGGTGAGGGTCAGCCGGGGCAGGTGCTGCATCAACCGATCAAGCATGCGCACGCCCATTTTCCGGTGCTCGGCCAGGGTCGCGTCTTCGCTCAACGACACGATGTCCCGCCAACTGAAGCGGGTCAGGCGCTTGGCTGCCACTTCGGTGCCGAACGGGCGAACGATCAGGGTCCAGACGAAGGCGAACGCCAGGCCCACCGGACCGGCCAGGTTGGCGTTGACGAAATTCAGGAAGTCGGCGTCGTAGGCGCTCTGAATGCTGATGAACGACGACGTGTTGACGATGGTCAGCAGCGTGCCGAGGTAGAACCTGGGCTGCACGGTGAGGGTGCCGACGCAAATGAACGGCACGGCAAACGCCAGCACCAGCATCGGGAAGTCGTGCAAATTCGGCAGCACCACGAACAGGTACAGGCTGGCGAAGAGGACCGACAGCAGCGTCCAGAAAAAGAAGCGGTAGATCTGCGGCGCCGGGTCGTCCATGGCGGCGAAAAAGCTGCACGCGACTGCCGCCAGGGCCACGGCGCTGGCGCCGTCCTGCCAACCCAGCAGAATCCACAAGACCGAGGCGACAATGATTGCGCTGACCGACGTCGCCACCGAATACAGCATCATGCCCTTGTCGAGGAACGGCGACAGGCGCCCGAGCCGCCAGTGCCGATAGACCGCACGCCACGGGCGGTGATCGTCGGTCTCGATGGCGTGTTGCAGGCTGCGGCAGTCCTGCCACAGATCGATCCATTCGCGCAGGCGAAACAGCACATTGGACAGCAGCAGTTGCCGCCGATCGTCCAGCTGCGCCGAGGTCGGTTGCAGGCGGTCGAGTTCGGCGTGCAGCGCTTCCCAATACCGCACCGGTGCGCCATCGGTGGTCTTCTCCAGCCAGTCGCGGCATTCGAGGATCAGCGGCGCGACATCGGCCACCAGCTCCGGGGTGCGGCGTTCCAGGGCCCAAAGGGCATCGTCGAGGGCATCGATCACGGGCAGCAGATGAATCATCCGCCCGCGCAGTTCCTTGGCATTGCGCACGGTCTGCCGATGAGCCCCTTCGTGGGGTAATTGGCCAATCATCAGCTCCAGGCTGTTGAACGTGCCGACCATGGACGTGCGCAGGGCGCCTACGGTTTCCGGGGTGGCGCTGCGGGAGAGAAACAGGTCGCTGTAGGTCGAAGCGTCCTGAAACCACTTGCCCATGGAGTCGACCAGCACAGGGGCCAGTCGCCGTGGCCAGAACATCGCACCCACCACGGCGGCGCAGACGATGCCGAGCAGAATCTCCTCGGTCCGGGACACGGCGACGTCGAACACCGCTTGTGGGTTGTCCACCACCGGGAAGGAAATCAGCGGCATGGTGTAGCCCGCCAGCATCAGCGCGTAGCTGTTGGCCGTGCGCAAATGCAGCGACAGATAGAGCAGGGTGCCGGTCCACAGCGCGATCACGGTGGCCAGCAGAAAGGGCGTCTGCACGAACATCGGCACCAACACCACTGAAGCCGCCGCCCCAAGAAAGGTGCCGGCTGCGCGGTACAACGCCTTGGAACTGGTGGGCGCGACGAAAGGGCTGGAGACAATGTAGACGGTGGCCATCGCCCAGTAAGGGCGCGGCAATTCGAAGATCAGCGCGATGTACAGCGCGAGCATCGACGCGGCAAAGGTGCGCACGCCGTAGAACCAGTCGCGGGAAGGGGGGACGCCCTGAAAGAAGCCTTTGAACATGCCGCTCACGACGACAGCTCCGGCCCGACGGGGCTGGCTTTGGCGAAGGCGTTGAACACACGCAGGGTGGCCTCGAGATCGGCCGGGTCGATGTCAGCGAACACGTCGCGGCGCAAGCGGATCAGCTCGTCTTCGATGGCGTTCGCGAGCGCACGGCCTTGGTCAGTCAGGCTCAGGGCCTTGGCGCGGCGGTCGGTCGGGTCTTCGGTGCGCTGCACCAGATTGGCCTTGCCCAACTGGTCGAGCAGGCGCACCAGCGAGGGACTTTCAAGGCCACAGGCCTGGGCGACGGTGACCTGACGCACGCCTTCACCCAGGCGCGCGATCATCAATAACGGACCTGCGCAGGCCTCGGACACGCCGTAGTTCACCAGCGTGGTCTGGCAGACGCGGCGCCATTGGCGGGATGCCGCGACCACACCACCGGTGATGTGCATTTGCAGCGAGTCCAGATTCATGAGCGATGCCACTAATTGATTCGACAAAAGATTTGGTTAGGCAGTGAATGATTAGGCGCTGCATTATTAGGTTGCTAACTATTAATATCCGGTAACAATGTTGTTTCGTCAATGGGGAGCTGGCGTGAGGAGATGGATGGCAGGTAGCGCAGGCGGAACACGGTACGTTGGTGATTCGCTTCAGCGGTAGATTCTCATTGGCAATGATGCGTGGCGCAGACAGCCTTGAAGGCTGAGGGTTCAATTTTTATGAGCCGTCTGTCGGTAAATCTGAAGGTTTTTCCAGCGATTTTGAATCATCCTTGGACGACGCTTCCAAAAAAATGGCGCAGTCATCGGAAAGCCAAGCCCCCGGAATCCGCCGCGTTGATCAAAATTTGCGCAATTTGCACGTCAGACCGCGTGATGCCGATGTGATGGCCGAGATTGATTTGTTGCCCCGTTCGGCGGGTTCTTGACAGGTAGGGCCGGTTAAAGATCAACCGGTTCAGCCGATAGCAAAGGCGACAGGAAACAGGGCGCAAACCCCTGTTCTAGAGACCTCCCTTTGCTGGTGCGCGTGCCGCACCCACGAGCGCATCATGATTGACCTTGCCACTTGGAATCTCTCCGTACCCGTGGGTACGCCAGCCACCATCATCGACACGCCGAAGCTCGTCACAGGCTATCAGGACGGCTACTTCCGTTCGGGAGACACGCTGTTTTTCTGGGCACCCGTCACTGGGTCGCGGACCGACAATGCGATCTACCCGCGCACGGAATTGCGCGAAACCTATGCCAGTGGCGCGGTGCACAACTGGACCTACAACCAGGCGGACAATTTCCTGCGCGCCACGTTGACCGTGGATCAAGTGCCCTCGACCGGCAAGATCGTCATCGGCCAGATTCACTGCTACGGCAGCACGGAACCCTTGCTGAAGCTGGAATACCAGTACAAGGAAAAAACCAAGAACGGCAACCTGGTCATCAAGTACCGTGCGACGCCGACGTCGGAGCCGGCCGTGATCCAGCTGGCCACCGGGGTGCTGCTGCAGGAGCGCTTCAACTACACCATCCACCTGACACCCGCAGGCGAGCTCAGCGTCAACGCCCACGACATGCAATGGGGCGCCCGCCTGGACGGAACATGGAACGGCAAACAGCTGTATTTCAAAGCAGGGGTGTACACCCAGGACAACACCGGCTACGCCACCGAAGGCGGGGCGGCGACGTTCTACAAACTGCAGATCAACCACGATAAAAAGGCCTGACGACCCCGGCGAGTTTCAGGCGGCGAGCTCCAAGCGAGATGATCACCTCAGCCCTCCTCAAAATCCGTAGGAGACGCCGGAGGCACGACGGCAGCGACCTGGCGCGCAGCGGCAGCAGAATCTGCGCGTGCGATGTGTGAGGGGTAACGCGGTATCGACAGCGTCAGGTCAGGAAAATCGTTGGCGACCGGTGAGCCGTCATCGCTGCCGTCGTGCCTCCGGCGGCTCCTACAAGGCATTCGGCGTGTCAGAAGACGTGCACGCCTCCAATGCGGTAGCAAGGTGATCACCAAACCCTTGTACACCACATGACCCGTAGGAGACGCCGGAGGCACGACGGCAGCGATCTGGCGCGAAGCGGCAGCAGAATCTGTGCATGTGGTGTGTGAGGGGGAACGCGGTATCGACAGCGTCAGGTCAGGATAATCATTGGCGACCGGTGAGCCGCCATCGCTGCCGTCGTGCCTCC
>NZ_DDHJ01000010.1:224057-294995 GCF_002338065.1 Pseudomonas sp. UBA1879
ACAAGGCATTCGGCGTGTCAGGAGACGTGCACGATGCGGCAGCAAGGTGATCACCAAACCCTTGTACACCACAAAGCCCGTAGGAGATGTCGGAGGCACGACGGCCGCGACCTGGCGCGCAGCGGCAGCAAATCCTGCGCATGCGGTGTGTCAGGGCGCATGCATCCAGCTTGTTGCAGGCAATGCGTCACTTACCGCTATCGCGGGAAAATCAGCGCGAAACAGATCCGCCCCTGTGTTGGCTGACTCACCGCCACGTCACCGCCATGCAACTGCATGATTGCCGCGACGATGGCCAGGCCCAACCCGTTGGAGTCCGAGCTCTGGTGGCGGGAGGCGTCGGCGCGGTAGAAGCGGTCGAACAGCTTGCCGAGGGCCGATTCGCTCAGCACAGGCCCCTGATTTTCCACCTCGATGCGCCGTTGCCCACGTTCATCGATCACCCGAATCTGGATCTCACTGCTTTCATCGGCATAGCGAATGGCGTTGGCCACCAGATTACTCAGGGCGCGGCGCAGCAACAGCGGATCGGCGTCGACCCGGGCCTCACCCGAAACGCTGAAGGTCATCTGCCGTTCCTCGGCCAGCCCCTCAAAGTACCCCGTCACCCGTTGCACCTCATCGGCCAGGCTCAGCGTCTGTCGATTGAGTGCGGCCTGGGCATCGTCGGCACGGGCGAGAAACAGGATGCTCTCGACCATGCGCGATATCCGTTCCAATTCTTCCAGGTTCGAAGCCAGCAGCATCTGATATTCATCGGCGCTGCGTGGTTGTCGCAGCGCCACTTGGCAATGCCCCATCAACGACCCCACCGGCGTGCGAATCTCATGGGCGAGGTCGGCGGAAAACTGGGTCAGGCGCTGATAGCCGTCGGCAAGGCGGTCCAGCATGCCGTTGTACGCATCGCTCAACTGCTGCAGTTCCACCGGCGTGTCATGGCTGTCCATGCGGCTGTCGAGGCGTGCCGGGGTGATGGCGGCGGCGTGATCGGCCATGCGGCGTAATGGACGCAGCCCTCGGCGCAACAACAGATACCCCAACCCGGCCGTCACCACGAACGCCAACGCGATCGCGATCAGGATGCGATTGCGGAAGTTGGCGAGTGTCGCCATCTCCTTGACCGCCAGATGCGCCGCAGTCAAGTGCACGATTTTGCCGCCGGAGTGCGCTTCCACCGTGGCCGCCCGCATGGGCACCTCCCCACTTGCCATTCCACTGCGCATGTCTTCGGCGCCCAGCGGTTGTTCAGCGCCAATCACCGGCATCTCCGGCAATGGCGCAAGCAGCGGATTGACGTTGATCACCGGCGGTTTGCCAGGCTCGCCGATCACGAAAATATCGTCCTCGCTGTCCAGCATGTTTTCGAACAACTGAGGGCTGCTGCGCAGGGTGTCGAGGGTCAGGTCGTAGTGCAGCAATTTGCGAAAGTGATCGAGCCGCGCCAGCACCGCGTGGTCGCTGCGGGTCATGACCGAAGCCTTCATGGTTTCGTAGAGGTACATGCCGGAACCGGCCACGGCCAACATCGCCACCACAGCAAACGCCAGGGTCGAGCGCAGCGTCAGAGAGGGCTGGCGTCGGGCTCGCATGGCCGCACCTCGCACACATAACCGATGCCGCGCACGGTGTGGATCAGCTTGACCGGATAGGGCAGGTCGATCTTGCTGCGCAGGCGTTTGATCGCCACATCGACCACGTTGGTGTCGCTGTCGAAGTTCATGTCCCAGACTTCCGAGGCGATCTGCGCCCGGGACAGCACGTCGCCCTCACGGCGCAGCAACAGGTGCAGCAGGGCAAATTCCTTGTTGGTCAGGGTGATCACCTGTTGCTGGCGGGTGACGCGGCGGCGCAGCAGGTCCAGTTCCAGATCCGCCAGGTGGAAATGATCAGCCTCACGCACCACGCCCCGACGCAGAATCGTGCGGATGCGCAGCAGCAGTTCGGTAAAGGAAAACGGTTTTACCAGGTAATCGTCGGCGCCCAGCTCCAGCCCGCGGATACGATCCTGCAACTGGTCGCGGGCGGTCAGGAACAGCACCGGCACGTCCTGTTTGGCGCGCAGCACTTCGATGATCTGCCAGCCGTCGATGCCCGGCAGCATCACGTCCAGCACCAGCAGGTCGTAACGCTGCTCCAGCGCCATGTGCAAACCGTCGGCGCCGTGCTGGGTCCAGTCCACCTTATAGCCGGATTCGCTGAGGCCCTTTTTCAGGTACTCGCCGGTTTTGGTGTCGTCTTCGATGAGCAGAATGTGCATCGTGGGCAGGGCTCGCTTCACGTCGTCGGGACAGGGCGGACGTGCATCAGGTAATCGTCGACACGGCTGGATGCCGCGTTGTGTGCGGAGTTTAACCAACTGGCAACCCGCGGTCGGTTACATTTTTGTCATGGATCAGGCTGTGAGCGGTGCCGTGCCGTGAATGACAAAAATGTCATCGCCCGGTCATTGTCCGGTGCCGGTTGCCGGCGGAGTATGGCGGTCACCAAAACGCACTACGCTTCATTCAACTGCCCTCAAGGAACGTCACGATGAACATGAAGAATGCACTGTCTGCCACCTTCGGCCTGCTCGCCCTGAGCGCCGCCGTCATCGCCTCGGCCGCTGACATGCCCGTGGTCAAGCCGGTGCGCGGCACCATCGACAGCTTCGAGAACAACACCCTGAACTTCACCACCCGCGCTGGCGCCCACCAGAGCATCAGCGTTACCGACAAGACCGGCGTGCGTCTGGTCTCCAAGGGTGACATCGCGTCGATCAAGTCCGACAGCTTCATCGGCTCGGCGGCCACGCCACAGGCCGACGGCACGCTGAAGGCGCTGGAAGTGGCAGTGTTCGAACCGAGCCTGAAAGGCAGCGGCGAAGGCCACTACGGCTGGCAGAACGCTGACGGCAGCACCGGGACCATGACCAACGGCACCGTCGGCAAACTGACCGGCACTAACGGCCACACCCTGAGCGTCAGCTACAAAGGCGGCGAAAAGCAGCTGGTCGTGCCGGATGACGTGCCAATCGCCTACATTCAAGCTGGCAAGCCCGAGCAACTGGTCAAAGGCGCCAAAGTCGTGGTGTTCCCGGCTGAAGACGGTAAGACCGCCCGTGGCGTAGCCGTTGGCAAGGATGGCTTCCAGCCGCCGATGTAACGTGATCGCGGTGTGCCTGCCGCACCGCGTTGCCCATTCGCCAGCAAGCCGGCTCCCACGGGCCGGGGTTGTCTTCGATTCTGATGACTGAACCCCTACTGTGGGAGCCGGCTTGCTGGCGAAGGCTGACGCCCAGGCACTGCTGCGCTTCAGGTTCTGAATGCAGTTTTGAGTCCCACGTGATGAGCCTCACACCATGAAAAAAACCAGAATCCACCCTTGGCCCATTCGCCTTACGCACTGGATCAACGCCGTCGGCATGGTCTGCATGTTTATGAGCGGCTGGGGCATCTACAACGCCTCGCCGCTGTTCCGTTTTTCCTTTCCTCGTGATTTCACCCTTGGCGGTTGGTTGGGCGGCGCGTTGGCGTGGCACTTCGCAGTGATGTGGCTGTTGGTCATCAACGGTCTGATCTACGTGTTGTACGGCGTGTTCAGCAAACACTTCAAACGCGACTTTCTGCCGGTGACGCCAAACGCCGTCAAACGCGATTTGCTGGACGCGCTGCGTTTTCGCCTCAAGCATGAGAAGGGCGTGTACAACGCGGTGCAACGGTTGATGTATTGGTTGGTGCTGGCGGCCGGTGTGTTGATTGTGGTTTCGGGGCTGGCGATCTGGAAACCGATCCAATTGCAGGAACTGACCGCGCTGTTCGGCGGGTACGATTTCGCGCGCTTCGTGCATTTCGGTGCGATGGCGGCCATTGGCGCGTTTGTCGTGGTGCACCTGGCGTTGGTGCTGTTGGTACCGAAAACCCTGTTGCCGATGATCACCGGCGGCACGCGTGTGATGGAAAGCGGGAAGGGCAAACATGATTGAGCCAAAAAAACGCGCGATCCAGCGCATCAAGCTGGAACCGGCGCAACAGATTCAGTTGGAAAACCTGCAACGCCGACACTTCCTGAAGGGTGGCCTGACGGTCGGCGCGATGGCCATGCTCAGTGGTTGCAACCTGCAGGACGGCGATCAGGTGGACAAGGTGCTGTGGAGCATGTCGCGCTTCAACGACCGGGTCCAGGCCTGGCTGTTCAGCGGTCAGAAGCTGGCGCCGACTTTCGCCAAGGAACAGATCCGCAACCCGTTCCCGTTCAACGCGTTCTACGGCGAAGATGACATTCCCGACCTGGACGTGGCGGACTGGAAGCTGGGTGTCTCCGGTCTGGTCCGCGACAAGGCCCCCTGGACCCTCGACGGCCTGCGCAAACTGCCCCAGCGCACCGACATCACCCGGCTGATCTGCGTCGAAGGCTGGAGTGCGATCGGGCAATGGGGTGGCGTGCCGTTGAAGACCTTCCTGGAGCATGTCGGGGCGGACACTACCGCCAAATTCGTCGGCTTCAAATGCGCGGACCGCTACTACTCGAGTCTGGACATGCCGACGGCGTTGCACCCGCAAACCCTGCTGGCGCTGGATTTTGGCGAGGTCGCGTTGCCCCCGAGCTACGGCTACCCCCTGCGCATCCGCGTGCCGACCAAACTGGGCTTCAAGAATCCCAAGCACATCGTCGAGATTTTCGTCACCAACGATTATCCGGGCGGCTATTGGGAGGATCAGGGCTACAACTGGTTTAGCGGGATTTGACGGTTGGACGTGGTTCATCTGTAGGAGCGTGTCGCGCATAAAAAAACCGCCTGCCGAGTGATCGGCAGGCGGTTTTTTTACGCGTTGAACTCAGTTCAAACCGAGCTTGCCGCGCATTTGCGACAGGTCTTCCGCCAGGGTGTTGACCGGGCCAGTCAGGGCCTTGCGGTCGTTTTCCTTCACCTTGTCATAGGTTTCGAAACCGCCATCCTTGGTTTTGTACTTCGCCAGGATCTTGTCCACGGTCGCGAAGTTCTTGTCGACTTTGGCCACGAACGCCTTGTCCGACTTCTCCAGCTGCGGCTTGAACAGATCGACGATCTTCTTCGCGCCGTCTACGTTGCCCTGGAAGTCATACAGGTCGGTGTGGCTGTAACGGTCTTCTTCACCAGAGATCTTGGTCGCCGCGACTTCTTCCAGCAGGGCAGCAGCACCGCCCACGACTTTCTCGGGCGGGAAGGTCAGGTCGGCAATGCGCGATTGCAGGTCTTTCACGTCAGCCAGCAGCTTGTCGGCGAGGGCTTCCTGACCTTTGGTGGTGTTCTTGGCGAACAGCGCGTGCTCAAGACGGTGGAAACCGGTGAAGTCTTCGGCTTCAACGCCTTTCTCGTGGTCGTCTTCGCGGGAGTCAATCGACTTGTCGAGGTCGTCGAACAGCTCGGCGATCGGCTCGATGGCCTCGTACGCCACGCGGGTGGTCGGGTACAGCTTCTTGGCGGTGGCCAGGTCGCCTTTCTTGATCGCGTCAGTGAACTGCTGGGTATCGGTGGCCAGCTTGTCGACGTTTTCAGTGACGTAGATTTTGTAGTCGGACACCGGGGTCACCAGGTCCAGTGGCGCCGTCGCCGCGAACACGGACGGGGTCTGCAACAAGCCAAGGGTAACCAACAGCGCGAGAGGCGACTTTTTCATGGAGCTCTTCCTGTGAGGTAAGGGTTGTCAGGCAGTTTTTGTTTTTACAGCGGAGGCAGCAGCCAGCAGCGACCGGCCGATGAAATCGTTTTTGTCCTTGACCCCCGGCAGGGTGAAGAAATAGCCGCCGCCGACCGGCTTCAGGTATTCCTCCAGCGGCTCGCCGTTGAGCCGGGTCTGCACGGTGATGAAGCCTTTTTCCAGGTCCTGCTGGTAGCAGATGAACAACAGGCCCATGTCCAGCTGGCCGTTCTTCATCACGCCGTTGGAATAGTTGAACGGGCGGCGCAGGATCAGGTTGCGCTGGCTTTCGGCCGTGCGCGGGTTCGCCAGACGGATATGAGCATCGAGTTTGGTGAGCTTGCCTTCAGGGTCTTTGGCGTAATCCGGAACATCGGTCTCGGTCTTGCCGTCCATTGGCGCGCCGGTCGGTTTGACCCGGCCAATGATGCTTTCCTGTTCCTGCAGCGGGGTGCGGTCCCAACGCTCGACCAGGTTGCGGATGACGCGCACCGCCTGGTAGCTGCCGTTGGCGGCCCACGCTGGCTCGTCGCTGCCCGCTTGCACCCAGACCACATCGTTCATGGTCTTCTGGTTGTTGGAATCCGGATTGGCCGAGCCATCGCGGAAACCGAGGAAGTTGCGCGCGCTCTCAGGCGGTTGACCCGGCTTGAGCGGGGCCTGGGCCGGTACGGTGCCTTCCTGTTTCCAGCGCACCAACAGCAAGTCCGGCAGGTTTTTCACGATGTCGCGCAGGGCGTGAATGTTGCTGTCCGGGGCGTTGGAGCAGAACTGAATGCTCAGGTCGCCATGGCAGCACGCAGCTTCCAGTGCGTCGTTGGGGAAACCGACCATGCGCTGCAGGCGCTTGGGCTTGACTGCTTCAAGGCCAAAACGCTCGTCGAACAGTGAATCGCCGACCGAGACAGTGATGGTCAGGTTGTCCGGGCTGACCACCGGGCCAAGGATGCCGGAATCCAAAGGCGGCAGTTTCGGGTCGACCTGAGGCACGGCACCGCCGGTCATCAGGAAGGCGATGCGCTCGTTGAGGGTGCGGAACAGACGCTCCAGGTCATCGGCGTCCTGGGCCAGCACGTCGAACGCGACCATCATCCCGGCAGCAGGACGCGGCGTGACGATACCGCTCTGGTGCACGCCATGGAATTCGTTGTGGTCCTGGGTCTTTTCGCTCTTCGGAGCCTCGGTCACCTGTGCCGGGGCGTTGGTGGCCGCCAGAGCGTTGCCGGTCAGGCTGGCACCGGCGATGGCGGCGCCAGCCGCGCCAAGGCCCATCAGGACACGGCGGCGGTCAGCGGAAATCGGGGCGTTGGTTTTATCGGAGTCTTTCATGTGAATGGCTTTCTTCGCTCGGGTTTCAGGGCCGGGCGGGCGCAGGGTGGCACCCGCCAGGGCACGCTTACAGGCCGGTGAGGCCGAGGGCCGGATCGATTCCATCGAGTGCATCGGCCAGCGCCTTGGCCTTGTCTGCTATCTGTTTTCGTTGTTCGGTGCTGACCTGGTCGTACGGTGTGTAGCCGCTGTCGGTCTTGAGCATCAGCAACTGGTCGTCGAGGGCCGTGCTGGCGTCGTCGATCTTCTTCAGCACGTCGCCCCAGTTCTTGGCCAGCAGCGGACGCAACAGGTCGACCACTTTGCGCGTGCCTTCCAGGTTGGCGGCGAAACCGCTGGCGTCGAGGTGGCTGTAACGCTCTTCTTCGCCGCTGCTGCGGATGTCGGCCAGGCTGCGCATGCTGCGCACGACCATGCTTGCCAATTGCTCAGGGGCGATGCTCTGAGCCAGCAGCTGGGTTTTCAGGGTCGCGAGGTCGGCTTGCAGCTTCTGCGCGACCGGGGACAGGCCGTCCAGGGATTTTTGCGCGAACAGGCCGAATTCCAGGCGGTGGAAGCCGCTGAAGCCGGGGTCCTGCTCGCGTTTTTCGAAGTAGTCGGCGCGGGCGTTGATCGCGTTATCCAGCTCTGCCAAGCGCTGCGCGGCCGGGGCGATGCGCTGATACGCAGCGCGGGCCGGGCCGTAGGCTTTCTGCGCAGCGGCCAGGTCGCCGCTGTCAATGGCCTGTTGCAGATCGGCCGTGGCGCGGATCAGCGCGCTGCTCTGGGTGCTGAGGTAGACGCGGTATTCGGACAACGGGCCAATGAACGCCACCATCGAAGGACGGGCCTTGGCGGCGGCTTCGGATTCGGCGGTCGGGGTCACGTGCAGCACGCCGCGAGGGTTGCTCAGCAGGCCACAGGTGATCGCGTAATCGCCGGGCTGTAGGTTGGCGTTAATGATCTGGCTCAGGCCCGGCACGATGTTTTCGCGTTCTTCGACCACCAGCACGCCGTCGAGGATTTCCCATTCCACGGCGCGCTCGGAGGCGTTGACGATGCGGAATGCGTGCTTGCCTGCGGGCACGGTGATTTCGTTCGGTTCGCAGCTTTTGGCGTTGATGGTCACCACGGTTTCATTGCCGCCGTTGGCAACGCGTTTTTTCTGCGCGGCCTGTGAGGCGAAATAGAACATCGCGCCTGCAGCGATCATCAGCAGCACCGAGCCTGCAACGGCAAATTGCAGGGCGCGTTTAGGCTTGGCTTTCTGGGGAGGAAGGCCGGTCTGACTGGTCATGGTTGCCCTTATTTATTCGGAACTGAAGAAGAGTGGCCGTGTTCATGGGCCGGGCGGGTGGGCAAACTCACCACCCGCGCCTGCGGCTTGAAGAACAGGAACAGCGCGAAGACGAGATAGGCCAGGTACGCCACCAGCACGCTGACGGTCGGCGCATCCTGATAACCGAACATGCCGGCCAGTACCGAGCCGGTCGGGCCGTCCATCGGCAAGGTCGCGCTGATGTCAAAAACCACGTCCTGGAAGTGGTTCCAGACCCCGGCTTCATGCAACGAACGCACGGAGTTGGCGAGAATGCCGGCGGCCACGACCAGGATGAACAGCCCGGTGTAACGGAAGAAGCGGCTGAGGTTCAGGCGCAGGCTGCCCTTATAAATAGCTACGCCGATGGCGACGGCGATGATCAGGCCGAACAGCGCACCCAGTGGACCGGAAGCGCCTTCGCTCTGCTGGAACACGGCGAGCAGGAAGAACACGGTTTCCAGGCTTTCACGGGCCACGGCGAAGAACACCATGGCGATCAACGCGTACGTCTGGTTTTTCGAGCCAGCGAGGGCGGCGTCCAGTGATTCGTGCAGATCATGTTTGACCGAGCGCGCGACCTTGCGCATCCACACAACCATCGAGCTGAGGATCACCACCGCCAGCAACCCGACGAGGCCTTCAAACAGCTCCTGCTGTTTCTGCGGGAATTCGGCGCTGACCATTTCCAGGCCACCGCCTACGAACAGCGCCAGCGCGGCCGCCAGGAAAACACCGATCCACACAGCGGGCATCCACTCGCCACGGCCTGTCTGTCTGAGGTAACTGGCAATGATGCCTACGATAAGCGCGGCTTCAATCCCTTCGCGCAACATGATCAAAAAAGGAACGAGCATTTATCACCGGAGTAAATCTGATAGGGTATGCAGCCTGAACGCGGTCGCAAGCCATTCGCATTCAGGCAATGTGTAACATAATGATACTCATTATTGAATGCGCATACTGGTTTTTTTGCAATTTTTAGGATTTGTGCAGGTGTTCAGGTGGGGTTCAGCCGGAGCAGCAGTGGCGAGCTTCGAGCCATAAGCTGCAAGCGATTTTGCATGCTCCAGGATTTCTGGTGTACACGGCTTCATTGTGGGAGCCGGATCGATGCGGGCGGCGATCCGACGAATGCGATTACCCTGATACATCCGTGGTGACGGATGCACCGTATTCGCCAGCAGGCCGGCTCCTACAGATCAGATCTGCTGAGTCAGTGACCTCTTCATCATTTCTACGAACTTTCCAGCCGCCGGACTCATGCCGATTCCCGTCCGGGTGATGAGCCCAATCTCCCGATTCACCCCCGCATGCTCGACCTGCACCTGCACCAGATCACCCCGACCTTCGTCGGCGGATTCCGGTAGCAATGTCATCCCCAGCCCCTGGCGCACCAGGGCCAGTACCGTGGACATGTAGTTCGCTTCCAGTCCCGGCGTCAGGGTCAGGCGTTCTTCGGCGAACAGTTGTTCGACCCGTTCGCGCACGCTGCTGTCGCGGCCGGTGAGGATGATGGGCTCGGCGGCGATGTCGGACAGTGTGATCGTCTTGCGTTTCGCCAGCGGATGGTCGAAGGGCACAAACAGGCTCAGGCGGTCCACCATCACCACCTCGAACGCCAGGCCGTGACCCATGCGCGCCCGCACTCCCAGCCCGAAATCCACCTCGCCCTCCCGCACCAGCGCATCGATGCGCTGCGCCACCACGTCCCGCAGGCGCACTTCAACGCCGGGAAACTGCTCGCGAAAGGTCTTGAGGATCGGTGGCAGGGCGCCGGAACACAGCGAGGGCAGGGCGGCCACCGTGACCACACCTCGGCGCAACGCTGCGAGGTCCCGCGAGCCGCTGACAATGTTGTCCAGATCCAGCAGCAGTTTTTCCATCGGCCCGCGGTTGTTCTGCCCGGCGGCGGTGAGGCTGACCTGACGAGGATTGCGTTCCAGCAGGGTGACGCCCAGCCATTCCTCCAGTTGCTGGATCTGCACGGTCAGGGCCGACGGCGAGAGGTTCAGTTCGATGGCCGCTTTGGCGAAGCTGCCGCTGTGGGCCACGGCGAGAAAGGCGCGGATGTGCTGGATCGAGTTTTTCAAAGGCATTTTTCTCCATTTGATCGCCGTGACGGATCGTTCCGGCGCGCTCGCCGGTCGATGCTTCGTTCTGTTTTTCCGAACGTCAGGCGCCGAACATTTCAATTTACAAAGCTTATCCGCGTTTCGATACTCGATGAAAACAACAACAGCTCGTTCCGCCGCCCGCCGGTCAGGGATGACAAGGACTCGCCATGCTCGCCACCCTCGGTGTCATCACCATTCTCTGTTTGCTCGCGGCTGTGATGAGCAAACGCCTCTCGCCTCTGGTTGCCCTGATCGCCTTGCCGATCATCGCCGCGCTCATCGGCGGTTTCGGTCTGCAAACCAGCGGATTCATCATCACCGGCATCAAAAACGTCGCCCCCGTGGTCGGCATGTTCGTGTTCGCCATTCTGTTTTTCGGGGTGATGACCGATGCAGGCATGCTCGACCCGATCATCGACCGCATCCTGCGCACCGTGGGCACGCGGCCGACGCGGATCGTCGTCGGCACGGCGCTGCTGGCGTTGCTGGTGCATCTGGACGGTTCAGGGGCGGTGACCTTTCTGGTGACCATCCCGGCGATGCTGCCGCTGTACACGCGCCTGGGGATCGATCGGCGGATTCTGGCCTGTGTCGCAGCGATGGCAGCGGGGGTGAATTTCCTGCCGTGGACCGGCCCTGTGCTGCGCTCGTCGGCGGCTTTGCATGTGCCAGTGGCCGAACTGTTCCAGCCGCTGATTCCGGTGCAGATCGTCGGTCTGGCGTTTGTTTTCATCAGCGCCTGGCTGCTGGGGCGTCGCGAAGAAAAACGTCTCGGCCTGGGCGCTGGCGCCATCGTCGATGTGGTGCCCGAGCGCGTATTGACCGAGCAGGAAGAGGTGCTGCGTCGCCCGCGCCTGTTTTGGCTCAATCTGCTGCTGACCGTTGTGGTCATGGCGGTGATGATCGCCGGCTGGGTCGATCCGGTGGTGATGTTCATGGTCGGCACCGTGCTGGCGCTGTGCATCAACTACCCCAATGTCGATGCGCAACGGGCGCGTATCGATGCCCACGCCAAGACTGCGCTGACCATGGCCAGCATTCTTCTCGCGGCGGGGGTGTTCACCGGGATCATGCAAGGCACCGGCATGCTCAAGGCCATGGCGGAGGTCGCGGTGGCGCAGATTCCGGCGGGCCACGGCAAGCTGATCCCGATGATGGTCGGCTTCCTGTCCATGCCGCTGAGCCTGCTGTTCGACCCGGATTCATTCTATTTCGGTGTGATGCCGGTGATCGCCGAAGTCGGCCGCGCGCTGGGCGTCGACCCGCTGCAAGTGGCTCAAGCGTCGTTGCTGGGCGTGCACACCACCGGTTTCCCGGTCAGTCCGCTGACCCCGGCGACTTTTCTGTTGGTGGGGCTGTGCAAGGTCGAACTGGCCGACCACCAGCGCTTCACCATCCCGTTTCTGTTTGGCGCATCGGTGCTGATGACCCTCACCGCCTTGCTGCTGGGAGTGTTTTGAATGAAGACCTTACGCATTGGCGCCGGCGCCGGTTATTCCGGTGACCGTATTGAGCCGGCTGTAGAGCTGGCCGAAAAGGGCGCGCTGGATTACCTGGTGTTCGAATGCCTGGCCGAGCGCACCATCGCCCTCGCGCAACAGGCTCGACTGTCGCACCCTGAGGCCGGTTACGACCCCCTGCTGAGCGAGCGCATGCGCCGCGTCCTGCCGTTCGTGGTGCGGGGGCGTGAACCGGGGCAAAAGCGTTTGCGGGTGATCACCAACATGGGTGCAGCGAATCCGTTATCGGCGGCGAACGAGGTGCGGCGTATCGCGACGGCGTTAGGTGTACACGGCCTGAAAGTCGCGGCGCTGACCGGGGACGACGTGCTCGCCCAGTTGGACCCTCAACAGCTGCTGGACAATGGCGCGACGGTCGGGGCATTGGGCGATCGGCTGATTTCTGCCAACGCCTATCTGGGCGCTGAAGGCATCGTCGAAGCGCTGAAGGCCGACGCCGATGTGGTCATCACCGGGCGTGTCGCTGACCCCTCGCTGTTCCTCGCGCCACAACTGTTCGAGTTTGGCTGGGCGCCCGACGACTGGGCACGCCTGGGACGCGGCACGTTGATCGGCCACCTGCTGGAATGCGCGGGGCAGATCACTGGGGGCTATTTCGCCGACCCCGGCGTGAAGGACGTGCCGGATCTGGCGCGGCTGGGTTTTCCGCTGGCCGAGATCGACGCCGAGGGTAGGGCGGTGATCAGCAAGGTCTTAGGGTCCGGCGGACGCATCGACAAGGCCACTTGCGCTGAACAGATGATCTACGAGGTGCACGACCCCAGCGCCTACCTGACTCCGGATGTGACGGCGGATTTTTCGGCTGTTTCCTTTGACGTCGTGGCGCCCAACGAAGTGCGTGCCGAGGGGGCGTCCGGTCGCGTTCGACCCGAGACGCTGAAAGTATCGGTAGGGTTTCTCGACGGATGGATTGGCGAGGGGCAGATTTCCTACGGCGGCCCCGGCGCGCTGGCCCGGGCGCAATTGGCGCGGGACGTGGTGCTGGGGCGGTTGAAGATCACCGGGGTGGCGTGCGAGGACGTGCGCGCCGACCTGATCGGCGTCGATTCGCTGCATGGTCTGGATTTGGGCTCGCGGGCCTCGGCTGAGCCTTGGGAGGTGCGTCTGCGGGTGGCCGCACGCTGCGCCGACAAATCCGAAGCCGTGCGCGTCGGCAATGAAGTGGAGACGCTCTACACCAACGGGCCCTACGGCGGCGGCGGGGCGACCAAGAGCGTGCGTCAGGTGGTGGCGGTGGCGTCGTTGTTGTTACCCCGCGAGACGATCACGCCGCAGGTTCATCTGGAGGACGCTTCATGAGCATCGTCAAATTGCGTGACCTGGCCCATTCCCGGACCGGCGACAAGGGCGATACGTCGAACATTTCGGTGATTGCGTTCAATCCTGACGACTACCTGCGACTGGTCGAACAACTGACGGCCGAGCGGGTGGCGGCGCACTTTGCCGAGCTGCTTGATCTGAAAGCAGGGAGCGTTCGGCGCTATGAACTGCCCAATGTGCACGCGTTGAATTTCGTCTTGCCAGGGATTCTCAAAGGCGGCGTAACCCGCTCGCTGGCCCTGGATGCCCATGGCAAGGCGTTGGGGGCCGCGTTGCTGGACATTGAAATTGCATGCGGACCTTGAGCCGGACGCGATCACGGTTGTGGGTGATTCTATGCTGGCTGGCAAACCGCCTTCGCCAGCAAGCCGGCTCCCACCGGACGTGCGTCGGCTGCACACCGCAATCCCCGTAGGAGCCGCCGGAGGCACGACGGCCGCTAAGAGGCCGGTACAGCCGCTGAATCCCTTTCGCCTCAAACGCCGTCTTCGCCAGCAAGCCGGCCCCCACCGGACCTGCGTCGATTGCACTTCCCCGACACACCACAGACCTCGTAGGAGCCGCCGGAGGCACGACGGCCGCGAGGAGGGTGACACAGTCGCTGAGTCTCTTACGCCTGAAACACCCTCTTCGCCAGCTGCGTAGACCCAGATGTCTACCGCGTATTCCTCAAAAACACCACATACCCTCGAAACCAGGGGCTGCTCTGTAAGTACCCGGGCGCATCCCATTCTCCGCCTTGCACCAACCCCACCTTGAACGGCATCCCCATGCGGCTCACCCGTGGCAGGTACGCCGCGTAGTCGGGGATGCTGCGCTGGCCCTGGTAGGTCTGCACCACCACCTCGTCCACCACGCCTTTCAGTTGCCCAATCGCTTCCGGGTCGGCGTTGCTGCTCCAGTCCATCAGCCCCGTGATGCTCAGCTTGTATCGCGCAGGCAGGCGCTCGCGCAGGTCTTTGAGGAAGGTCACGTACTCCTGCAAATAGCGGGTGCGGGCGTCGAAGTCGATCTGAATGCCGGTCACCCCGTTGCCCGCTTGCCGCCATCGCTCCACCTGCCCGAACAGCTGGCGATACACCGATTCAGGCCAGCGCAGGGTGTGGGCGCGGTAGACGATCCACAGGTCCTGCGACGGCAGCCGCTTCACGCTCATGCCTTGGGCGATGAAGTCGACCCGCTGTTTGTCTCGGCGGGGCGCGAAAATCTGCCCCTGCAACACATACAACGTCTTCGCCCGCGCCAGCACCGGCTGTGACGCGACGCCGCTCCACAGCCAGAACGCCTCGTAGTCCCTGGCGTCTACCGAGGCCCACGCCGAACCCCCTGTCAAAACGCTGAACAGCAGCCCGATCAACGCCCGACGCAGCGCTTTCATCACCAGTAATACTGCAACGTCTTGCCCCACATGGTGTTGGCGTAGGTGCTCTTCAATTGCTTGAACCACCCCTTGCGCACCGGCTGTGGGACGTCCTTGCCGCCGCAGCCGTTGTAGCCGGATGGCCCGTAGCAGTTGATCGCGCGGAATAACGCGTAGGCTTTCTCGTCACGCCCGGCCGTGGCATCGGCGATCACCGTTTGATAGCCGTCCAGACGGGAGAACGCCTCCCCCTTGAAGCCCGGCTCGCTGCCCCCGAGTTGTGAAACCGATGGACGTTGATCCAGCGGCATGCTGTCCAGACCGTTGCGCAGAATGAACTCGCCGAGGCAGTTCAGGCCTTTCGGGTCTTTAGCGTTGGCGTGCAGGGCGGCGGCGATCTCGCCGATGGCAGGGCAGACGTAGCCTGATTCAGCCTTTGCGCCGTTCCAGCGGAACAGCTGCAGGCTCTGGCCGTCGCCGTAGACGTAGCCCAATTGCGTGGTGAGTTTGCTGTCGGCGGGTTTTTCCGGCAGGGCCTTGAGGTCGTCGCCGAACGGCGCGTACTGACCGTGCAGCAGCTCTTTATAAAGGAGCACGAACTGCGCCGTGGCCTTCTCGTTGTCGCTGATGCCCTGAGCGATCTGCTGACGCAGCAGAGAGGCATCGGCCGCCTTGCCCAGCAGGATCTGACGCACTTGCGCGGACTGCACGGGTGAGTCACTGGCGAACACGTTCGGCAATTGGCCGTTGCGCTCGAAGTTGATCGCCAGCGCCAGTTCCAGCTGCTCCCGTTGCAGCGGCTGTTGCGCCAACGGCAGCAGTTTCAGCCACAGGCTCTGCGCGCCTTTCACATCTCCCGTGGCTTCCAGCGCCAGACCGCGCAGGGTCTGTTGACTGAAGGCGAAATAGTCGAGAGTCGCAGGCATGTCCTTGGGCAGGTGTTTCAGGGCCTCGGCCGGGTTTTTATCGAGGTAGAACGCGAACACTGCCTGCAGGTAATCGAACATCGCCGGTTGCTCGGCGAAGAGGGTTTTCTGAGCCAGCAGGGCGTCGCGGGTCAGCGGCGTTTGCGTGTCAGGCCGCATGAGCATCAGGTCGTGGGTGGCGGTGATCAGGGTCGCAGGCGTGGCGTCAGCCAAGAGCATCAGCAGCTTGTTGTCGGTCTCCTGAATCAACCCGTCCAGTGGCAGGTTGCGCTGATCGTCATGGGCGTTGGTCAACTGCGCGTTATAGTCCTGCGCCAGCGCATTCAGGTCTTTCGACAGCCAGTGGACCCGACGCATCAGGCCCTTGGCGGACTGTGCGTAGGCGCCGGTGGGGTAGGCGCTCAGGTAATGGTCGAAGGCCTCCGCGACCTGGGCAAATGGCGCGGGGTCGAGGCCCTCTTTCATCGTGCCGTACTCGTCGAAGGCGTCTTTCTGTGCATCGTTGAGCCGGGTGCGGGCGACCATGTACAGCGCCGTTTCCTTGAGCCACGGCTGAGCACTGTCGCTCAGGCTGACGAAGCCGGTTTCTGCCGCCGTAAAGCGCCCGCTGTAGAAATCCGACGCGGCTTGCAGGTAGGTCAGGAACGCCTTGCCGTTCGCCGACTGAATGTCCGTAGGCAGCAGCGCCGCCTGTTTTTCGCCTTCCCAGGTGCAGGTTTCCAACAGCTGCATGCGCGCGCGGGCCAGGGACTGACGCTCGGCGTCGGACAGTTGCGGTGCGTCGACGACGTGCTGAATGAACGCTGTGGCGCTGTCGTCGCTGTTGCTCCGGCAGCGGCTGCCTTCCCCTTGCAGAAACGCGTCGCCGGCGGTGTCGAGGCTGTCGCGTTTGAGGCCCAGTTTCTCCAGCAGCTCGCCCAGCGCGGCGGTGCTGGAGTGGTCGCCCTGATCCTCGTCGTCGGCTGAGCTTTCCAGACGCGCCACCGGGAAGGGCACGGGGCCAAAACCTTCGGCCATTTCATCGTCGGTCAAGTCATTGGGCTTGAGCGCCAGCGCCTTGCGGTCGGCGAGCAGCAATCGCAGGTTCACCCGGCTGTCGTTGGCGGGGCTGAGGAAGGCGAGGTTGTTGCAGACGTCCAGTGAATCGCGCAGCAGTGACCACGAGGGGTAACAGGAGTCGTCGCCGCTGGCCTGGGCGGAGCCGCAGAAGGTGATGCCGATGATCAGCGCAAGAGGGGTCAGCGAGCGGATACGCATGAATAATCCTTGATTTCACTACGCAGAAAGAGGGGGGCGCGGCGAATGATACAGATTGTTTTTAACACGCGGATCGGTGGCACTTTGATACGTACTCAGTCTGGCCGACGATGATTAGCGCTGTAGCAGCCCGCTTGCTGACGAAGGCGACATGCCAGATTACGGGAGTGTCGCCGACTCCACGCATTCGTCAGCAAGCCGGCTTCCACACTGACGAGTCGCGTACTTGGCCATTATTTTCAAAAAACATGTGAGGTACATCCTGCTGGCATCCGTGTAGTGAGAATCAGATGTGTTCCCTCCACTTCACGACACCGTAGGTGCCTCCGTTCATGACAGCTCAATCCGGTTTTTCCGTGCCTGCCTTGCCCGCCTTTCGTCCTCCTGTGCGGGGCGTGTGTTCGGTCACGGCGTTGCTGTGTTCCCTTGGCCTGAGCACGTTCGCCAGCGCCGTCGACATGCAGTTGGACGCGGTCAACATCGACGCCACGTCCCAAACCGACATCAGCGAAACCGAGCACAGTCGCATCCACTATCAGGCGAGGCAGGCCTCGGTCGCCACCCGCACCGAAACCCCGCTGGTGGAAGTGCCGCAAACCGTGAACGTAGTGACCAACCGGGTCCTCGAAGACCGCCAGCCGAACAGCCTCGACGAAGCGATCAACGCCGTCGGCGGCGTGAAGCAGGGCAACACCCTGGGCGGCACTCAGGACGCCATTCAGAAGCGCGGCTTCGGCACCAACCGCGACAACTCGATCATGCGCGACGGCATGCAGTCGGTGCGGGCGCGCAATTTCACGCCGACCACCGAGCGCATCGAAGTGCTGAAAGGGCCATCGTCGATGCTCTACGGCGTACAGGACCCGGGCGGTGTGATCAACGTCGTCACCAAAAAGCCGCAACTGGTCGATGCCCATTCCATTTCTGCGTTCGGCAGCAGCTTCGGCGGGGGCGGCGAGCAGATCGACCTGACCGGCCCGATCGGCACAAATGGCCTGGCCTACCGCGTCATTGCCGACCAGCAGAACTACGATTACTGGCGCAATTTCGGCAGCATCGACCAGTCGGTGATCGCGCCGTCGCTGGCCTGGTACGGTGACGACACCACGGTCTCGGCGGCCTACGAACACATGGAATATTCGGTGCCGTTCGACCGGGGCACGCAGATCAACACCAAGACCGGCAAGGTGCTGGACATCCCGCGCAACCGCCGTCTGGACGAGCCGTTCAATGTGACGACGGGCCGCGCCGATTCTCTCGATCTGCGCATGGATCATCGCCTCAACGACGTGTGGACCCTGCGCACCGGCTACGCCTACAGCCGCAACTATTACAACGACTACCAGTCCCGTTTCATCTCGGCCAACTACACCACCGGCGCCGTCACCCGACGCGGCGATGCCACCCGCGATGCGGTGCAATTCGCTCACACCGCCACCGTCAACATGCTGGGCAACCTGTACTGGGGCGAGGTGCGCCATGAACTGCTGTTCGGCGCCGATTACATGAAGAACGACCGCGACCTCGGCGACCTGTTTCGCAGCGCCAACAAGGTCGATTTCAACTACAACGCGCCGGTCTACGGCGTGACCCCGCAGCCGAGCGTGGTCAGCGCGCCAAACAGCGACCAGACCGATCACCTGCGCACCCACGCCTTCTTCGTACAGGACGCCGTGCACTTGAACGATCAGTGGATCGTCCAGGCCGGTTTGCGCTACGACGCCTTTGACGAAGTGACTGGCAAGGGCCGCCCGTTCGTGGTGGGTGCCGACGTCAAAGACAGCAAAGTCGTGCCCCGGTTGGGCCTGGTTTACCTGATCCAGCCGGACTGGTCGGTGTATGGCAGCTACACCGAATCGTTCCGCCCGAACACCTCGATCGCCGCGCCGATTGGCGACCTCCCGCCGGAAGAGGGCAAGTCTTACGAGATCGGCACCAAGTTTCAGAACGACGCCATCACGGCCACCGTCGCGCTGTTCAACATCAACAAGAAAAACGTGCAGACCAGCGAGCCCTGCGGCGTGAACGGCGCCGAGACCTGCACGCGGGTCTCGGGCGAGGTGCGTTCCCGAGGGCTGGAGGCCGACATCACCGGTCAGATCAATGAATTCTGGAGCCTCACCGGCAGCTACGCCTACACCGACACCAAAGTCCTGGAAGACCCCATCCTCAAAGGCGAGCCGCTGGACGGAGTGTCCAAACACACCGGCGCCCTCTACCTGACCCGCGACTTCGGCCAGGTCGGCATCGGTGATTTGCGCGCAGGCGCCGGCGCACGTTTCGCCAGCCGTTGGGGCGTGAACGACGGCGCCGGGACCGAATACCACCTGCCGTCCTCCAAAATCGCCGACGCCTTCGTCGCCTACAACATGAAGTTCGACGACCGCGACCTGACCCTGCAACTCAACCTGAAAAACATGTTCGACGAGAAGTACTACACCTCCGCCAGCGGCCTCGGCTCACCGGCCATCTCCATTGGTGAGCCACGGCAGTTGGTGGCGCGGGCCAAGTTGGCGTTTTGAGGCGAAGTCCTACGACCAGCTAGACATCTTGGCTGTAGGGCTTGTGCAGTACCCAACCTGATTGCCTTCATCGCTATTCGTTAATCCCTACGTGACGTCTGTCCTGCGGCTGACTTCGGTTTTGTTTTCACATTGTTAATTTTCTGGCCGGATTTCTTCGAGGCAGCATTAGCAATGATGGATGAGGGCACGGAACAGGTGAGGCCGGCGGTAGTGAATTGTGATACAGGGCTGGGCCAAGCGCTGATCGCGATGTTTCGGTCTCTGGACAGTGAACTGAGATTTGAACGTTCGCCGCCAGGATCACTCATCGTCGTGGTTTTCGGCGGGTGTGCGGTACACCTGTACACGAGCCATCGGGTGTCGACTGACGTGGATGCAGAGTTCGTCGATGTAGCCATTCCCTCCAGCATCAACTTGCGTGGCCTATTGGCCGCGCTGCCAGAAGCGTTTCAGGAAGAGGGCAGTGGTCGTGTCATGGAACTGACTTACGACCTCAACTTCAGCGCGTGCCTTGGGCCTTTGCATGAGGATTATCTGGAGCGCGGCGTGCCACTCGTTTCATTCGGCGCCGACTCTCCTTTACAAGTCTTGATTGCCTCGCCGGTCGATGTCGCGATTTCCAAACTGGGTCGCGGCACCGATCAGGACGTCAGTGATATATACGCTCTACTGCGTACCGGGTTCATCCTCGCCTCAGATTTCGAGCGCTTGGCGCTACAGGCGATTGATTGCTATGTTGGCAATCACGAACCCCCGACTTCGATCCTCAGGAATATCCTGGAGGATTATCTGGAGACTCCCAATGGCGAACCCTGCTGATCGCCACATTCTTTCTCGAGCGCTGGACGCCTTGAGCCGCAGTCCCCTGAGCGAGGCCGACGACGGCGCGTTGATCAGCGCTGCTCACGAGATCTGGTACGAGCAATCAAGTCTTGAGTCGGAGCTTCGGTTGTTTCTCTCGCATTCCCCTGATGAGGTTGGAGTGCGCAGAGCCGGGTATTTGATGGAGAGACTCACGCGCTTCACATGCCTCAGTGACGAGCGGGCGTCCGAAGCGTTGTATTCGTTAAGATTGTTGCTCTACAGGTATCGCAGCCATGACCAGGTCGACCGTCAACCGGGGGTGCGATTGCGCGAACGGCGTGATGAGCTGGCCGCCACTTGGGGATTGAGTGAGGGACTTGGATTGAAAGTCCAAATCCTTTTGCCCTACCAAACCCGTCATTACGCCGCCACACGCTTGACCGCTTTCAAATAATCCCGCGCCCTGCGCTCGCGTTATTCCAGTGCTTGTCCGCCCCACCTTTGTTAAATTCCCCTTCGGCGCACGTCTACTCCGGGCGGTGCCTGTCCCCCAGCGTTGAAACCGGAATCGTTCATGCCGAAGAAATCAGGCAGGTCGGCGGACCTTGTGTCGTCGTCCGAGCCGAAGAAAGCCTCCAGCCTTACGTTGATCGATGTGGCCAAGGTCGCGGGTGTTTCGCCCATGACGGTGTCGCGGGCGTTGCATCGGCCTGATCTGGTGAGCGAGGACACCCGTGAGAAGGTGCGCGAAGCAGTGCGCAAAACCGGGTATGTGCCGAATATGCTGGCCGGCGGTCTCGCCAGCAGCAAGAGCCGGCTGGTGGCGATTTTCCTGCCGACGATTGCCAACTCGATCTTTGCCGATACGGTGCAGGCGCTGATGGATCGGCTGACCCAGGCCGGTTATCAGACGCTGCTGGGCCTGACCGGCTACGACGCCGAGCAGGAAGAAAAGCTGCTGGAAGCGGTGCTGGGCAGGCGCCCCGACGGCATCGTGCTGACCGGTACGCTGCACACCGAATCCAGCCGAACGCGTCTGGCGCAGGCGGGCATTCCAGTGGTCGAGGCGTGGGACTTGAGTGAAGACCCCATCGACATGCTTGTCGGGTTCTCCCACGAAAAAGTAGGGCAGGACACCGCGCGGCACCTGCTGCAAAAAGGCTATAAGCGCTTCTCCGTCGTGGCCATCGGCGACCCTCGCGGTTTGCGTCGTTGCCACAGTCTGATCGCCGCACTTAATCAACACGGCATCGACGATGTGCCGATGGAAGTCCTCGCGCCGCCCGCCACGCTCCAAGTCGGGCGGGAAGGGCTGGCGAACCTGCTGGACCGCGGCGTCTCCACGGACATCGTCGTGTGCAGCTCCGACACTGTCGCTCAAGGTGTCCTGGCCGAAGCGGCCAGTCGCGGCCTGCGGGTGCCGGAAGACCTCGCCGTCATGGGTTTCGGCGATTTGAGCAGTGCGGCGCAGGTCTATCCGGCGCTGTCCACCGTGCGGGTCGATGGCAACCGCATCGGGTTGCAGGTCGCGCAGGCCTTGCTCGACCGCTTTCAAGAACACACCTCCAGCGCCACGCCCGTTCGCGTCGACACCGGATTTACCCTCATCGACCGCGCCAGTACCTGAACCTCGTTTTTCGATTGTCCGACAAACGTGATATTGAATGATTGCGCAATCAGTGTAGTATTTTCCCTCAAGGCATCTGCAGATGATCGGCAATGCCTTTTTTACTGGGCGGTAATGATTGCGCAATCATAAAATGTCGCGCACACACGGGCACGTCCAGACACAGGCGCGGGCTTCATCACGACAAGGAAAATAACAGTGATCTCCACACCACCGGTTTCGGCGAAGACCAATGTTCGCTATTTGATCCTTACGATGATTTTCATCGTGACCGTGTTCAATTACGTTGACCGCGCCACGCTGTCCGTTGCCGCTCCGTCGATGCGCACCGACCTGGGCTTCGATGCCATCACCATGGGCATCGCGTTCTCGGCGTTCGGTTGGGCCTACACCAGCATGCAGATTCCGGGCGGCATCGTGCTCGACCGTTTCGGGTCGCGTCTGGTGCTGGGCATGAGCCTGATCATCTGGTCGGCGCTGACGTACTTGCAGGGCTACGTCGATATGTTCAGTTCGGCGTTCGTCGTGCTGTTCGTCCTGCGCTTTTTGATGGGCGTGGCTGAGTCGCCGGCCTTTCCCGCCAACAACCGCCTGACCGTGATGTGGTTTCCGCGTCATGAACGTGGACTCGCCACAGCGATCTTCCAGTCGGCGCAGTACTTCGCATTGGCCGCCTTCACGCCGCTGATGGTGTTGCTGCTCAACAGCTTTGGCTGGCAGCACGTGTTTTTCTGGACCGGCGGGGCCGGCATCCTCATCGGCCTGTTGTGGTTCAAGCTGGTCCACGAGCCGCGCAAGGACAAACGCGCCAATCAGGCCGAGATCGACTACATCGAAGCCGGTGGCGGGCTGCCGAACATGGGCGACGTGAAGACCCCGTTCAGTTGGAAACGGGCCAAGGCCATCGGCGCCAACCGCATGATGCTCGGCGTGTATCTGGGGCAGTTCTGCCTGACGTCCATCACTTGGTTTTTCCTGACCTGGTTCCCGACCTACCTTATCGAAGCCAAGGGCATGACCATGCTCAAGGTCGGCCTGGTTGCGGCCATCCCGCCGATTGCTGGCTGTCTCGGGGGCATGATCGGCGGCGTCTGGTCCGACTGGATGCTGAAAAAGGGCTACAGCCTGACCGCTGCCCGCAAGACCCCGATTATTTGCGGGTTGTTGCTGTCCAGCACCATCGTCATCGCCAACTACACCCAGTCGATCCCTGTGGTGATCGGCGTGATGTCCCTGGCGTTCTTCGCCAAAGGCATCGGCAACCTGGGTTGGTGCATCGTCGGTGACGTCTCGCCAAAACGCTCGATGGGCATCAGCGGGGCGATGTTCAACTTCTGCGGCAACATCGCCAGCATCGTCACGCCAATTGCTATCGGTGTGTTGGTCAATCAGCTCGGGTCGTTCGATTCGGCGCTGATCTACGTCGGGGCCATGGGCCTGCTCGGCGCCTTCGCTTACCTCGTGATTGTCGGCCCCCTGAACCGTCTCGACCTCGACGATCTGGAAGACACGCCTGTGCCCGATCGGACCACCCGCAGCAAGAACGACGGTCTGTCCGGCCAACGCGTCTGATCACTCAGCCTCATAAGAATTCGTAAGGAGAATGCCATGTCTGTTCAATCCAACGCCCATCTGAAATCCGCCGATAACGACCAGATCGCCTGGGTCAAGGTGTCTTCGGTGTTCCTGCCGCTGTCGAACCCCATCAGCGACGCCAAGGTGCTGACCGGTCGGCAGAAGCCGATGACCGAAATCACCATTCTGGTGGCCGAAATCGAGACCACCGATGGTCATCGCGGCATGGGCTTCAGTTACTCGAAGCGGGCAGGCGGTCCCGGCCAGTTTGCCCACGCCAAGGAAATCGCCCCGGCGCTGATCGGCGAGAACCCCAGCGACATCGCCAAGCTCTGGACCAAACTCTGCTGGGCCGGCGCATCGGTGGGGCGTAGCGGTCTGTCGACCCAGGCCATTGGTGCCTTCGATGTAGCGTTGTGGGACCTGAAAGCCAAGCGCGCCAATCTGTCGCTGGCGCGTTTGCTGGGTGCCCATCGGGATTCGGTGCGTTGCTACAACACTTCGGGCGGCTTTCTGCACACGCCGCTGGAGCAGTTGCTGCACAACACCGATATGTCGCGGGAGAAGGGCATCGGCGGGATCAAACTCAAGGTCGGTCAGCCGGATTGCGCCATCGACCTGCACCGCGTGGCCACGGTTCGCAAGCACCTCGGCGATGACTTCCCGTTGATGGTGGACGCCAACCAGCAGTGGGATCGCCCGACCGCCCAGCGCATGTGCCGTCGTTTCGAAGAATTCAACCTGATCTGGATCGAAGAGCCGCTGGACTGCTACGACGCCGAAGGCCACGCCGCCCTGGCCCAGCAATTCGACACCCCGATCGCCACTGGCGAAATGCTCACCAGCGTCACCGAGCACGCCGAGTTCATCCACAAACGTGGCGCCGATTTCCTGATGCCGGACGCACCTCGGGTGGGTGGCATCACGCCGTACCTCAAGGTCGCGGCGATGGCCGAGCAGGCCGGGCTGATGCTGGCGCCGCATTTCGCGATGGAGTTGCACGTGCACCTCGCGGCGGCGTATCCGACCGAGCCTTGGGTCGAGCATTTCGAATGGATGGAGCCGATGTTCAACGAGCGTCTGGAAACCCGCAACGGCCGGATGCTGGTGCCGACCCGTCCGGGCCTGGGGCTGTCGTTGAGCGAGCAGGTCAAGGCCTGGACCGCGCAGACCGCCGAGGTCGGTTCCCGCCCCTGATTCATCACTGAACCACCGTGTGTGCATGACCAGGAGCGCCTCCCTACGGGGCGCTCTTGTGGCCGATCTATAACAACAAAATGAGGGCTTTCATGTGGATCATTCCAACACCGCAAGCGCGGCCATTCCGGCTGCGGGGGCTGCAACCGCCGTGCGCAGCAAAGTGCGTTTCGGCATCCTCGCGATGCTGTTCATCGTCACCGCGATCAACGTCGGCGACCGCGCCACGCTGTCCATCACAGGCTCTGCGCTGACCGAAGTGCTGGGCATCAACTCCGTCACCCTTGGCTACATGTTCTCGGCGTTCGCCTGGGCCTATGTGCTCGGGCAGTTGCCGGGCGGCTGGCTGCTCGACAAATTCGGCTCGGTGCGGGTCTACGGGCTGTCGCTGTTTCTCTGGTCCACGATTACCGTGGCGCAGGGCATGATCGGCTTCTTCTCGGTGCCGGTCGCGATTGGCACGCTGTTCGTGTTGCGCTTCCTGCTGGGGCTGATCGAGGCACCGGTCTATCCCGCCAACAGCCGCATTGTCGCGGCGTGGTTTCCGTTGCAGGAACGTGGACTGGCGACGGTGATCTTCAACTCGTCGATGTACATGTCGGTGGTGTTGCTCGCACCCGCCATGGGTTTCATCGCTCACCGTTATGGCTGGGAGCACGTGTACTGGTTCATGGGCGGGCTGGGGATAGTGGTCAGCCTGATCTGGTTCAAGTTCGTGAAAACCCCGACCGAACACCCCTCAGTCAACCACGCCGAGCTTGAGCATCTGCGTGAAGGCGGCGCTCAGGTGGACATGGACAAACCGAAAGAGAAGGGCGCCTTCGTGCCGCGTTTTTCGGACCTGAAAGTGCTGCTGAAAAGCCCGATGATGTGGTCGATCTACCTCGGCAAATACTGCGACACCTCGCTGCAGTATTTCTTCCTGACGTGGTTCCCGGTGTACCTGGTGAAAGGGCGCGGGCTGAACATCATGGAAGCGGGTGCGATTGCGGCGATCCCCGGCATCTGCGGCCTGCTCGGCGCGTTGTGCGGCGGGGCGGTGTGCGATTACCTGATCCGCAAGGGCTTCTCGCTGTCGGTGGCGCGCAAGATTCCGCTGGTGTGCGGCATGACCATGGGCGCGACGCTGGTGTTCTGCAACTTTACCGAATCGATGTGGGTCGTGACGATCCTGATGTCGCTGGCGATCTTCGGCAAAGGTGTAGTGGCCGTGGACTGGACCCTGGTGTCCGACACCTCGCCCAAGGAAATCACCGGGATGGCGGGCGGCTTGTTCAACATGTTCGGCAACCTGTCGGGCATCTTTACCCCGATCGTGATCGGCTACATCGTGCAGTCCACCGGGTCGTTCTCCGGAGCGATGTACGTGGTGGCAGCGCATGCGCTGGTGGGTGCGCTTGCGTTCTTGAGCATGGGGCGTTTGCAGCGGTTGGAATTACGGCGGCGTTAAACAATGCAGTGTGCCAGCGGTGGGTAGGTTAACCGGTCTACCGCGATCGCTGCCGTCGTAACCTCCCGCGTCTCCCGCAGGATTTGGGTCGTTCGGGCGTTGATCGTGCGTCTCGATCGTTGTAGCGGTGGGTCATGGGTTCTGTGCACACCACCGTACCTGCGGGAGACGCCGGAGTTTACGACGGCAGCGAAGAGGCCATGTCAGGCGCCTGATTTCTTCCGAATTCACCACACGCTACTGAGCCCCACGCCACTGTTTGGGACTCACCCCAAACCAGCGCTTGAACGCACGCGAAAAGGCGCTGGTTTCGGAATAGCCCAACAGCGAGGCGAGTTGAGTGACGCTGAGGGTTTGCTGTTTGAGGTGGGCGAGGGCGGTGTCCTGACGGATCTGGTCCACCAGTTGCGTGAAGCTCAAACCGTGCTCGCGCAGCTTGCGTTGCAGCGCCCATTCCGACAGACCAAGGCTGTGGGCGATCTCGTCAAGGGCCGGTTCACCGAGGTGCAACGTGGCGAGGACGGTCTGGCGGGCGTGTTCCAGCACAGTGGTTTCACGGCCGTTGTCCCCCAACTGGCGGATCGCGTCCTTGATCAGCATCAGCAGAATCGGGTCGCTGCCCGGCATCACTTTGCCGATCAACTCCGCCTTGGGGATCAGCAGCGAATTGCAGCGCTGGCCGAATTGCACATCGGCGTGAAACACCTCCCGGTGTTCTTGCCAGTCCTGTGGCCTGGCATGTTCGAACGTCACTTGGCGCGGCGCCCATTGCGGACCGAGGACGTGCCGTACCAGATTTAGCGCCATGCCCATGGTCAATTCGGCGTCCTGGCGACGTTCGTGAATCGCGCCGTGACGTACCTGATAGTCGAAACGGTAACACTCGCCCTGGTCTACCAGCTCGATCAGGGTGCTGTGCTGGTGAAAGGGAAAGGCCTCGGCAAAGTTGATCAGCGCGGCCTCCAGCGTCGGCGAACACAGGCCGATGTAGCCCAGCAACCCCAGCGCCTGAGGCTGAAACTGCTGGCCATAGCGCAGGCCGAAATTGTCGCAACCGGTCTGCCGCGCCGCTTCTTCCAGCACCTTGCAGTAGTTGGTGAGAGGCAGGCTGAGGGTCGGGTGCAGCAGTTGTTCGGGATCGATCCCGGCCCGGCCGAACACCCGATCCAGATCGCCGCCGTGCTGCACGATGAACCCGTCCAGACCGTTCGCCGCAGCCGACAACACCCCACGATGGCTGGCGGGGGAGGTGTTCGGTGCGCCGTGCGGGATCGGGAGCTGAAGCATGGGCGTGAGCAGCCTTGAAAGTCTGTATGAATTTCATTCAAGCAAATGTCATACCTTGTTACGTGATACGCCGCCATTTGTAGGAGCGTGGCTTGTCCCGCGATCGGCGACGAAGTCGTCGTAAACCCGGCTGATAGCGCGCATTTGAAACACCGCATGCACAGGTTTTGCGACGGGTTCTCCGCCGATCGCGGGACAAGCCACGCTCCTACAGGTGCTCTGCGGGAGCGCCTTGCTTGCTACCCATCGACCCACCTCACTGGGTACTGAGGTGCCACCCAATCTTTGTCAAACATGACCCGAGATAAAGCAAAGCGGGCTCACGGCGCGCCAGCATGGCGCACCCTGCGCAAATACCCGAAAAACTTGACCACACACGACAACCGGCGCATTCCACGGTCAAGCCTTGGCCGTAAACCTGTGACTATGCTCGACGTCAGGCAAATTCCGTCGATTGACTACCGGGGTGCACGCACATGACCGCTACACAACTCAAACCGACATTGGGGACCCTGCACCTGTGGGGGCTGGCCGTGGGCCTGGTGATTTCCGGCGAATATTTTGGCTGGAGCTACGGCTGGGGCACCGCAGGCACCTTGGGCTTTCTGGTCACCACGCTGATGGTCGCGGTGATGTACACCTGCTTCATTTTCAGTTTCACCGAACTGACCACCGCGATCCCCAACGCGGGTGGGCCGTTTGCCTATAGCCTGCGGGCGTTCGGGGTAACCGGCGGGATGATCGCGGGCCTCGCGACGCTGATCGAATTCGTTTTCGCGCCCCCGGCCATCGCCATGGCCATCGGCGCGTACCTCAATGTGCAATACCCGTCGCTGGACCCCAAAGTGGCCGCCATCGGCGCGTACATCGTGTTCATGACCCTCAACATCCTCGGCGTCAGCATCGCCGCCACCTTCGAGCTGGTGGTCACTGTGCTGGCCGTGGCCGAACTGCTGGTGTTCATGGGCGTCGTGGCCCCGGGCTTCAGCTTCAGCAATTTCGTGCTCGGCGGCTGGGCCGGTTCCGACACCTTCAGCCTGCCCGCGATCAGCGGGATCTTCGCGGCCATCCCGTTCGCAATCTGGTTCTTCCTCGCCATCGAAGGCGCTGCCATGGCCGCCGAAGAGGCCAAAGACCCGAAACGTACCATCCCGCGTGCCTATGTGGCAGGCATCTTGACGCTGGTGGTGCTGGCGATCGGCGTGATGATCTTCGCTGGCGGCGTGGGCGACTGGCGCGCACTGTCGAACATCAACGACCCGCTGCCGCAAGCGATGAAAGCCGTGGTCGGTGGCAATTCCAACTGGATGCACATGCTGGTGTGGATTGGCCTGTTCGGTCTGGTGGCGAGTTTCCACGGCATCATTCTGGGCTACTCCCGTCAGTTCTTCGCCTTGGCCCGCGCGGGTTTCCTGCCCGCGAGCCTCGCCAAATTGTCGCGCTTCCAGACGCCGCACCGTGCCATTCTGGCGGGCGGCGTGATCGGCATTCTGGCGATCCTCAGTGACGGCCTGGTCAATCTGCAAGGCATGACCCTGACCGCCGCGATGATCACCATGTCGGTGTTTGGCGCTATTGTGATGTACATCGTCAGCATGCTCAGCCTGTTCAAGTTGCGCCGCAGCGAGCCGAACCTCGAACGCAGCTTCCGGGCACCGGGCTACCCCATCGTGCCGGGCATCGCGTTGGTGTTGGCGGTGGTCTGTCTGATCGCGATGGTGTGGTTCAACCTGGTGATTTGCGGCATTTTCATCGGTCTGATGGCCGTGGGTGCGCTGTTCTGCAAAGTGGTACGAGGTCGCGGGGCGGTGGTTGCCGTCCCAGGCTGATGGATTCTGAATCGAAAGAGGACGCGGGTGATGAGCTTTTCCCACAGCATCGGTGGCATGGTCTGGCGTTTCGACAGCCTGCGGGAGCTCATGGCCAAGGCCAGCCCCGCACGCTCCGGCGACTTCCTCGCCGAAGTCGCCGCCACCAGCGACGCCGAACGGGCGGCGGCCCAAATGACCTTGGCCGAGGTGCCGCTCAAGCGCTTCCTCAACGAGGCACTGATCCCTTACGAGGAGGACGAAGTCACCCGCTTGATCGTCGACACCCATGACCTGGCGGCCTTCTCGCCGGTCAGCCACCTGACGGTCGGCGGCTTTCGCGACTGGCTGCTGGGGGACGACGCCACCGAAGCGAGCCTCAAGGCGCTGGCGCCGGGGCTGACACCGGAAATGGCGGCGGCCGTGTCGAAGATCATGCGCGTGCAGGATTTGGTGCTGGTGTCGCAGAAAATCCGCGTCATCACCCGCTTTCGCAACACTGTGGGCCTGCGCGGGCGAATGTCCACGCGCTTGCAGCCCAACCACCCGACGGACGACCCGGCTGGCATCGCCGCCAGCGTCCTCGACGGCCTGCTGTATGGCAACGGCGATGCCATGATCGGCATCAATCCGGCCACCGACAGCATCAGCGCCATCAGCGAATTGCTGAAAATGCTCGACGGCGTGATCCGCCACTACGACATTCCTACCCAATCCTGCGTACTCACTCACGTGACGTCCTCTGTGGCTGCCATTGAAAAGGGCGTGCCGCTGGACCTGGTGTTTCAGTCCATCGCGGGCACCGAAGCGGCCAATAGCGGCTTCGGCATCAGCCTGGAAATCCTGCGCGAAGGTTACGAAGCGGGGCTGAGTCTGAAACGCGGGACGCTGGGCAACAACCTGATGTATTTCGAGACCGGGCAGGGCAGCGCGCTGTCGGCCAACGCGCACCACGGCGTCGATCAGCAAACCTGCGAAGCCCGCGCCTACGCCGTGGCCCGGCATTTCAACCCGTTTCTGGTCAACACCGTGGTCGGCTTCATCGGCCCGGAATACCTGTACAACGGCAAGCAAATTATTCGCGCCGGACTTGAAGATCACTTCTGCGGCAAGTTGCTCGGCGTGCCGATGGGCTGCGACATTTGCTACACCAACCACGCCGAAGCCGATCAGGACGACATGGACGTGCTGCTGACGCTGCTCGGGGTCGCCGGGATCAACTTCATCATGGGCATTCCCGGCTCCGACGATGTGATGCTCAACTACCAGACCACCTCGTTTCATGATGCGCTGTATGCCCGCAAGACCCTTGGCTTGCGCCCGGCGCCGGAGTTCGAGGAATGGTTGACGCGCATGGACATTCTGCGTCAGGACGACAACAGCGTGCGCTTGGGGCAGGGCGTGCCGCCGCTGTTTCGCAAGGCGCTGGCGCAGTTGCAGTGAGGACGTTCGGCCATGAGTGACGACCACAACAAGACACCGGCCCAGGCCGACGCCTGGCAGCAGTTACGCGCGCTGACTTCGGCGCGAATTGCCTTGGGTCACGCCGGGACCAGCCTGCCGACTGCCGCGCAACTGGACTTCCAATTCGCCCACGCCCAGGCCCGTGACGCCGTGCATCTGCCGTTCGATCACCAGGCGCTGAGCGAGCAATTGAACGGTCGCCAGCGGGAAACCTTGACCGTGCACAGTTCGGCGCAGGATCGGAACATTTACCTACAGCGCCCGGACTTGGGGCGACGCCTGTCGACGGATTCAGTGACGCAATTGCGTGGTTATGCCGAGGCGCATACGGACGGGTTCGACCTGGCGTTGGTGGTGGCCGATGGTCTGTCCTCGCTGGCCGTGCAACGTCACAGCCCGGCGATGCTCGAACGCATCGACGAACTCGCCGCAGCGGAGGGCTGGAGTCTCGCGCCGGTGGTGCTGGTGGAACAGGGGCGCGTCGCCGTGGCCGATGAAGTCGCCGAACTGCTCAAGGCGCGCATGGTGGTGATCCTCATCGGCGAACGCCCCGGCCTCAGCTCACCCGACAGCCTGGGCCTGTACCTCACCTACGCGCCCCGCGTCGGCCTGAACGACGCCGCGCGCAACTGCATCTCCAACGTGCGCCTGGAGGGCATGAGCTACGCAATGGCCGCGCACAAATTGCTCTACCTCATGCGCGAAGCCTGGCGCCGACAATTGTCCGGAGTGAAATTGAAAGACGACGCGCAAGTGCCGGTGCTGGAAGGAAATGAAGTCGGACGGCCGGGGAATTTTTTGATCGGCAACTAACGTGAGCCACCAGGTTCCTCCGTAGCCCCCCAGGTCATGGGTCTGCCACGGAGCTGTCTCACGGAGCTGTCCGTAGGAGCGAATTCATTCGTGATGGGCCGGTACAGTCGACACATCTCCATCACCCGAACCCTCTTCGCTGGAATGCTGCCCAGAATGAATTCGCTACTACAGGCGATGCCGGGCGGACACATGATGCTAATCCACCGCCATTCATTGTAGGAGCCGGCTTGTCAGTCACCCAATGCGGTGCGGACCTGCCGCATTCGCCAGCAAGCCGGCTCCTACAGAGGGATTGGGACACTCACGATCACCGCTGCAACACCCAAATGCGCGACAGCAACTCATCCCGGTCCACATAACACCCCTGAAAATGCCGCGCCCCTCTCTTGGGGTCGAAGGCGTCGCGGGCGTGGAGGGTGCGGCGGTTGTCGAAGCACCACAGCTGTCCAGCCTCCAATCGCTGACGAAACTGAAACCGCGCCTCGCGGGTCATCTCGATGAAGCGCCGGTAGGCCCGGTAATACGGCTGCATCCGCGCAGGCTCGATGTCGAACGGCCCGCGCAGAAAGTTCGCCATGCGCACCTCCGCCACCTCACCCCGAGCGTCCAGCGCGATGACCGGCGCCAGACAGCGGTAATCGCTGCGGCGGTCCTTGTTGCGAAACTCTACCGGCACCTCACACAGCAATCGATACGCCTCCTGGTCTTCCATCCGCAAGGTCTCGGCCACCGCGAAGCCGTCGACGAAACGGCTGTCGCCTCCTTGGGCGTCGTTCACCAGGCAATGCAAAAACTGCAAACCCGGCTGCAATTCCCGCGTCGGCAAATCGGTGTGCAGCGGCAGGTTGAAGGCGGTGTAGGCGTTGCTGTCCGCATCGGCTTTGGATTGCACGTTGAACAACGCCCCGAAGTTGCTTTCGCGAATGAACGAAATCCGCCGCGCCAACGGGCTCAACGAGCCCGGCTCGGTGGGCACGCCGCGCACCTGAGTCAGCCCGACATCTCGCACCGCCAGCAGCCAGCCGAGCAGGGCATTGTCGTCTTCCATCACCGCCGCGTAGTCGAACACCGGCAACTCCAGCCCTGCGACCCAGCGCTGTTGGCGCGGGCGTTTCGCTTCCCGTTCCGCGCGGGAATCATTGTCGTAGGCGTGGGCGCGCAGCCAGCCGGGGTCGAAGCGGCTTTCATGGCCGTCCTGCCACCGCACGCGCAGGGCGCCGAGCTCATCGATGTCGGCAGCGCGTACCTCAAGGTCGAGCGGCACGTCGGCGATCTCGAACACCTGCTCGCGGGTGACGCTGTACACGCACGCCTCGCAGGGACAGTTATCCCGCAGCCACAGCGCATGAAAGGGGCTGCGACGCTGGTCGGCCCACAGCACTTCAACCAGCTCGGGTGTGAGGGTGACACTGAGCAGGGGGCTGATCAGCGGGTAGGTGCGGTAGTCGGCGATGGCGTTCATGGACGAGGCTCCTTAGGCACAATGGAGTTAGGCACGATGGGTCGAAGCTCAGGGCGTGGTGGGGTGTTCCGAGGCGGGGCGGGTGGGTGCGAGAATGACCCGAACGGCGTATACGGTGCCGATCAGAATCAGCACCATACCGAAAGCTTCGGCCATGCTCGGCAAGCGACCGTGGAACGCGAGGCCGAGGAGGCTGGCGAACAGTGATTCCAGCGCGATGAGCTGCCCGGAGAGCACCATGGGCAGGCGTCGCGAGGCGAGGTTCCAGGCGCCGGCGCCGATTACCGACGACAGCAGCGCAATCGTTGCGGCCCAGCCGTACAGGTGCAGGGCGTCAGGTGTGGCCGTACCCGATACTGGGAGACGCAGCAGATCCGCCGCCCACGCCAGGGGAGTCAGCACCACGGCGGCGAGCCCTGCACCGATCATCATCAGGCAGGTCCAGGCCGTCGTTGCGCGGGCGTCCAAATGTTCCATCGCCGCCTGATTCACCACGCTGAACGACAGCCACAGCAGCACCGCACCGATGGAGAACGCCAGACCGATTCCAGGGTGCGCCGGGCCGCTGGCGGCTTCGTTCAGGAGGTTCAGGTTGATCGCCACCAGCCCCAGGCACAGCACCGTCACCGGCACGGCCAACTGGCCCCAGCGCAGCGAGCGGTGTGTCGCGTTGCCGAGCAAGGCCTGCAACACCGGCACCGCACCGATGAAGGCGGCGATCAGCAACGGCCCGCCGTAGATCACTCCGCCGGCAATGCAACTGCTGTAGCCCAGATACCCCACCACACCGAGGCCCATGCCGGTCAGCCATTGCCGAGGGCGCAGGCCCCGCAGCTGAGCGCGGTAGAACGGCAGCACGCAAAAGCCGATCAGCCCGGCCATCATGAAACGCACGAGCATGAAGTCCTGAATGCTGTAGCCCTGCAACACGTACGGCGAGATGAAATTGCTCGCCCAGCACAGCGTTGCCAGCACGGCGAAGGCGACGCCTTGGAGGAGGGTGGAGCGCAACGGATTCATGGTAGTAGTTCCCAGTCTGGGTGAACTGTAGGAGCGTGGCTTGTCCCGCGATCGGCGGGGAACCCGTCGCAAAACCGGCGCATCCATTGTTCCAGATACGCCGCATGAGCCGGTTTTACGACGACTGCGGTCGGACGTGATCCCGGCGCGATCGCGGGACAAGCCACGCTCCTACAGGGGCGGGTGCGAATGCGGCCATCTTGCCGATCCGCCCCGCTGTGCTACAAATGATGTCTTCGTCACGATGTATTACCTGAAATCATGAATAAGCTCGGCAAGTCCCTCCCGCCATTGGCCAGTCTGTTGCCCTTCGAGGCGGCCGCTCGGCTGTTGAGTTTTTCCCGCGCCGCCGAGGAGCTTAACCTCACTCAGGCGGCGGTCAGTCGGCAGATTCGGGCGCTGGAAGATGACCTCGGCATCGCCCTGTTTCAGCGCCGCAACCGGGCCGTGTTTCTGACCGATGCGGGACGCGAGCTCAACCTCACGTTGGGTAATGCATTGCGCGACGTCGCCAGCACCTCGGACCGACTGCGCGGGGTGGCGGGGAAGAATGAAGTGGTGTTGCTGTGTCAGCCCTGCGAGGCGTTTCACTGGCTGATGCCGAGGCTGTCGAATTTCCATCAGCAGTACCCGGAAATCGAACTGAAGATGGTCACCTGGGCCAATCCGCTGACCGACTTTCAGGGCTATTTCGACGTGGCGATGCAGAGCAGCAACCGCGACCACGGCCTGCACCCGTTGCTGTTCACGGCCGCTGATGAAGTCTTTCCCGTGTGCAGCCCCGCCTACGCGAACGGGCGAACGTTGCCGATCGCCCTCGACGGTCTGCACGGCCACACGCTGCTGCACCACGACGCGCAGCCGGTCTATCAACTGGAATGGGACACCTGGCTGGCGAGGTTCGGCGTTGACGTGCCGCGACAGGCGAGGGGGCTGGCGTTCGACAGCTACTCGCTGATGCTTCACGCGGCGGTCGAGGGGCACGGCTTGGCAATGGGCTGGCGGCGCACGTCACAGCGCATGCTCGACAGCGGCGTTTTGATCGCGCCGTTCAGCCAGAGCGTGCATCTGGATAATGCGCTGTCGGTCTACCGCCGCCACGGTCAGGCCCGTCGTGAGGAGGCGGGTCTGTTGGTGGCCTGGCTGAAGGCTGAATTGGGGTAGGGAGGGTCAGGCCCCGGCGAGCATCAGGTCGAGGTTCTGCACGGCCGCCCCCGCCGCGCCTTTGCCCAAATTATCGAAGACCGCCGCCAGCATCACGTGCCCGGCGTTTTCGAAGACCATCAGCCGTAATTTATCGGTGCCATTCAGCGCCCGTGGGTCCAGGCCCGACAGCGCTTTCGCCTCGTCCAGGCCCATCACCTCGACGAACCCGCTGCCCGCATAATGCGCCGCCAGGCATGCGTGCAGCGTCGCGCCATCCGCACCTGGTGCCAACAAACGCACTTGCAGGGCGATGGTCAGCACGATGCCCTGACGAAACGAGCCGTACGCCGGAATGAACACGGGCCGCTCGGACAACCCGCTGTACTGCTGAATCTCCGGCACGTGTTTGTGCGCCAGGCCCAACCCGTAAATCTGGAACGGCGTGGCGTGGGCGGCGTCCGGCCCTTCGAACTCATCGACCCCGGCGCGGCCTTTGCCGGAATAACCCGACACCGCGTTGATCGTGATCGGGTAGTCGCGTGGCACCAAACCGGCGTCCAGCAGCGGCCGCAACAGGCCCACCGCGCCGGTGGGGTAGCACCCCGGATTACTTACCCGCTTCGCTGTGGCGATGGCGGCCTGTTGCTGCGCGCCGATCTGCACGAAACCGTACACCCACTCCGGGTCGGTCCGGTGCGCGGAGCTGGCATCGATCACCCGGACATGAGGGTTCTTTATGCTGGCAGCCGCGGCCCGAGCGGCGTCGTCGGGCAGGCACAGAATGGCGATGTCACAGGCATTGATTGCTGCCATGCGGCTTTGCGGATGCTTGCGCTGCTCGGCAGGCAAAGTGACGAGGGTCAGGTCAGTGCGTCCCTGCAGCCGCTGGTGAATCTGCAAGCCGGTGGTGCCTTGGTCGCCGTCGATGAAAACCACAGGAAGGGTCATGTCGGTGTCTCGCTGAATGCCGTTGATGGCAATCATCTTCCGGCAGGGCGTAGGATAGGAAAAGTTGAATTTAATGATCCTGATCGTCAGCTTTTCTGAAGGAAACACACGCCATGCGCGAAATCAGCCTCGACCGTTTGCGCACGCTGGTGGCGATTGCCGACCACGGCTCGTTTGCCGAAGCGGCGCGGGTGTTGAACCTGGCCCCGCCGACGGTCAGCCTGCACATCGCCGATCTGGAAGCGCGAGTAGGCGGCACGTTGCTCTCGCGCACCCGAGGCAAGGTGCAGCCGTCGGCCATCGGTGAAACCCTGATCGAGCGCGCCCGGCGCCTGCTGGCCGATGCCGAACAGGCGCTCGAAGACGTGGAGCGTCAGTTGTCGGGACTGGCGGGCCGCGTACGGCTGGGGGCGTCCACAGGGGTGATCGCGCAGTTGATCCCTCAGGCGCTGGAAACCCTTGGCCTCCATCACGGGGGCATCGACGTGCAAGTCGCCGTGCTGACGTCGCAGCAGACCCTGCACAAACTCGCCGATGGCAGCCTCGACATCGGCGTGATCGCCTTGCCGCAACCGCCGGTCAAGGGGCTGAGCATCACGCCATGGCGGCGGGACCCGGTCATGGCGTTTTTGCCCGCGCGTTGGGACAGTCCCGAGGTGATCACGCCGTCGTGGCTGGCCGGGCAGGCGCTGATTCTCAACGACCCCTCGACCCGGTTGTCGCGTCAGGTGGGAGAGTGGTTCGCCAATGAAGGACCGCAGCCGACGCCGCGCATCCAGCTCAATTACAACGACGCGATCAAGAGCCTGGTGGCCGCAGGTTACGGCGCGACGTTGCTGCCCCACGAAGCGTCCACGCCGTTGCCGGACAGTCGCGTCGTCATGCGCCCGTTGCAACCGCCGTTGTCTCGGGAATTAGGCATCGCGCACCGGACTGGAGAGGTCGAGCGTTCGACCGGACATGTGCTGGAGGTGTTGTGGGGGTTGCAGGCGTGGTAGCGGTGCAGGGCGGTGCTGCGGAAGGGATTGTCGGCGGCGATGCCTGAACAGGCCATCGCCATCGACATGTGCTGTCACGCGTGAAGACGTGGGTCAGCGGGTATTAACGTGGGTGGCATTCGCCGTCATTCCACGCGGCCTTGTCCAGCGGGGTCAGCCCTGGAATCACGAACGCGCTGCAGGCGAACTTGCGGCCGCGAGCGGTGGTGGCGTCATAAGTCAGCTTTTGTCCGCCGAGGGCGTTTTGCTTCTCGTACTGAACGTTGGTGACCGTGATTTCATCCGAGGAGGCCAAGCCCAAGGTTTTGGCCGTGGCGGTTTGCATTTCGGTCATGTTGACCTGCGCAGAACCACACGCCGACAACAGCACACTCATCCCCGCGATCATCACGGCGCGCAATTTCCATGTAGTCATTTTCACTCTCCATCCCAAATAAAGTTCAGGCACGGGCGCGCCTGAAATATCTACCGTGTTGTTCTTGATTTTGTTGAAACCGACAGGATTCAGCGCTCCGGCAGCTGTCGAGGCAGAGACGATAGGGGCATTGACAGGGCGTCGCAATATTGAAGGGATCCAATAAGTGTGACGCCGTTCTCATTTTTGAAATACCTACTAGCACGTTGCCAGTCGCTGTGATCGTCCAGATCGCCACTGCTGGACCTCTGCTGACAGGCCGAATCGTGAGGCAGCAAAGCGTCTGAAACGCTGCTTTAATGAGCGCTCATTGCTGCGCCGTCGCGCCGGTGGGTTCAGGTTCGGTGGCTATTCGCCCATTGCTGAGGAAGTGCACAGATGACCCGTCTCACTGCCAAGGATTTCGCCCCCGAGTTGCTGGAGCTGTATGACTTCTACGTCCACGGCAAAATCAATCGCCGTGAGTTTCTCGACCGCGCGGCGGTCTTCACGCTGGGCGGTCTGACCGCCACGTCCATCCTGGCTTCGCTGAGCCCCAATTACGCGCTCGCCGAGCAGGTGGCGTTCACCGATCCCGACATCATGGCCGAGTACATCACGTACCCGTCGCCCAGGGGCAATGGCCAGGTGCGGGCGTATCTGGTGCGACCGGCGAAGGCGTCGGCCAAGGTGCCGGCGGTGTTGGTGGTGCATGAAAACCGGGGCTTGAACCCGTATATCGAGGACGTGGCGCGGCGGGTGGCCAAGGCGGGTTTCGTGGCGCTGGCACCGGACGGGTTGTCGTCGGTGGGCGGCTATCCCGGCAACGATGACATGGGTCGGGACCTGCAGTCGAAGGTCGATCCGGAAAAGCTGATGAATGATTTCTTCGCGGGGATCGAGTGGTTGATGGGGCATCACGCGACAACGGGCAAGGTGGGGATCACCGGGTTCTGTTACGGCGGCGGGGTGGCGAACGCGGCGGCGGTGGCGTATCCGGAGTTGTCGGCGGCGGTGCCGTTTTACGGGCGGCAGCCGAAGGCGGAGGATGTAAGTCGGATCAAGGCGCCGCTGTTGTTGCATTACGCGGAGTTGGACAAGCCGATCACCGACGGCTGGCCGGCGTATGAGCAGGCCTTGAAGGCGGCAGGGAAGACGTATGAGGCGCACATTTACAAGGGTGCGAATCATGGCTTTCACAATGATTCGACGCCTCGGTATGACGATGCGGCGGCGAAGCTGGCGTGGGATCGGACGGTGGCGTGGTTTAACAAGTATTTGGTGTAACGGGATTGGAATTGGTATCGGGATTGGGTGACTATCCGTTCGCGGTGGTGTTGCTGAAATCGGTTCCGCTCTTACAGCGGGTCACTTTTGTAAGAGCGACAAAAGTAACCAAAAACGCCTGCTCCTGGTTTGGCCCTGACTGCGTCAGGGTTCCCTCTCCGGCGACGCTCCGTGGGCCCGCGCCGAACGGACATCCATGTCCTTGCGGCGCTCTCGCGGCATCCCTGCCTCTCGACCTACTCCGCGTCGCCTGCGTTCGGCCTGCACCCAAGTCGCAATTTGCCGCGTCTGAACCATCGCGTACGAAAAGCAACGGCATCTGGCTGGAGCTAACGCTCTTCGCGGATTAGGCGGCCACGCTATTCCTGCTATGTCGCCAATCCCAGTGGGAGCGAATTCATTCGCAAATGGCCGGTTCAGAAGCACATCTTCGTCGCCTGAGCCGTTTTTCGTCCGGATGCTGCCCACCATCAATCCGCTCTCACAGATAGGGCTGCTGTGTGGTCTGCAACTGCGGATGTTCTGATTGATCTGTTCTTCAAACTTCCGCTCATTACAAAACAACACTTCCACTGCTGTTGCATATATTATGCGTACGTTGTCGCCAAGTGCTTCAGAAGCGATGTATACAATGTGGTCCGTCACTTCTATGGCGTCAATGATTTGAAAGTTACCGGAGCCGGTCGTCTGACTTTGGATCCCTCTTCGGGAATCACTGCTACATTGGACTGTAACTAACGGGGGTGCGGGACGCGTCGCCCACGACCCTGTTAATGCCCACTAAGTTCAACGCTATACAGTTGAGTGTGGACTGGCGCACACTCTTCACCGCTCTGAAGTCCCCGCCGTACGGGTGATGGCGTAATGCCAAACCTTTCATTGACCCGCCTTTTCGACAAAAGTTTAATCACTTTCTAAGTTGCTAAAAGTGTTATAAAAGCTTTTGCAAAGTGTTTTTTATCTGCTAATAATCTGTCCCTGTTTCGGGCACTCAGGATTGCGTCAACGTCACAATGAAGTGAACATCGAATTAACCCTCCGATTATTGCCGTCCGACCATTACTAGAACTTTCGAGCGACTTGAGCACTTTCGCTGCAAGTACGCTGCCGTGCGGCGCATGCAAATGCGCGGGAGGAATACGAATGGCTCGAGCTCACCCCAAACTTAAAGTGTTGTCTATTTTCGGCACACGCCCGGAGGCCATCAAGATGGCTCCGCTGGTCAAGGCACTGGCTGCCGAACCCGGCATCGATTCAAAGATCTGCATCACGGGGCAGCATCAAAGCATGCTGCAGCAGGTGCTGGACATGTTCGACCTCAAGGCCGATTACACCCTCGATGTGATGACGCCAGGGCAGACGTTGAACACCCTGACGGCTGCGCTTTATGCGGCCATTGAACCGGTGCTCGACGCAGCCCAGCCCGACAAGGTGCTGGTGCACGGCGACACGACCTCGGCGATGGTCGCTGCAATGTCGGCGTTCCACCGGCGCATTCCGGTGGCGCATATCGAGGCCGGCCTGCGCACCGGTGACATTCATCAGCCGTGGCCGGAAGAAATGAACCGCCGCAGCATCGACCTGATTTCCGACCACCTGTTCACGCCTACGGCTCAATCCCGGCGCAATGTGCTGGGCGAGCGCTTGCAGGGCACGTCTTTCGTCACCGGCAACACGGTGATCGATGCCTTGAAGATGACCGCCGAACGTATCGACAGCAATCGCCAGTTGCGCGTGGCCCTCGACCGTCAATTCAACTTTTTCGATCCCAAGCGCAAGCTGCTGCTGGTGACCGGGCATCGCCGGGAGAACTTCGGCGACGGGTTCCTCGACATTTGCAAGGCACTGCGCACGCTGGCAGGACGCAACGACATCCAGATCGTCTACCCGGTGCACCTGAACCCTAACGTGCTGGGGCCGGTGACCGAGCATTTGGGCGATTTGCCGAATGTGCACTTGATCAAACCGCTGGATTACCTGTCCTTCGTGCGCCTGATGCAACTGGCCCATGTGGTGCTGACCGACTCCGGGGGCGTGCAGGAAGAAGCGCCGTCCCTCGGCAAGCCGGTGCTGGTGATGCGCGATGTCACCGAGCGCCCGGAAGCCGTGGCCGCTGGCACGGTGCGTCTGGTCGGTACCGATCCCGACACCATCGTGCGCGGCGTGTGTGCCCTGTACGACGATGAAGCGCTCTGGCGCAGGGCCTCGCAATCGGCCAATCCCTACGGCGACGGCAAGGCCTGTGCCCGTATCGTCGATGCGTTGATGGGGCGGCCGGTGGACGAATTTGTGGTGGAGACGCCCGTATGGCGATCCGAGCCTGCCGAGGTGCAACGCCCTATGCCCCAACTGCGCTCGGTGTCCAGCTTGCATTAGCGAGGGCGTTGTGCGCCCGCCAAACGCATCTCCTGGCGTCCGGCGGTCGGCGTGGAAACCCTCTAGAGAACCCCCTGTGTCGCGAGATCCGCGAAGACGCCGTGGCTGATGCTGTCAGCCGCGCCCTTCGTGCGTCGGTCTCCCACAGTTCATCCGATTTTTACCGAGATCTGCCTGAATGAAGTCTTCCGTTACCGTTCACTCGGGGGCGCTCAGTGCCCTTGCTTGCGGCATGAGTCTGTTGGCCGTTGCGCCTGCCTTCGCGGCCGAAAGCCCGTTGAGTCAGGCCATCAGTCGCATGGCCGCCGACACCCGTCAGCAGCGGGTCATCGACCTGAAAGACCTGGGCATCGATCGCCCGATCATCCTCAACGCCAGCGACGCCCGTCGCGAGCTGTACCTGCCGGTGCCGGCAGATGTGCCGTTGACCGACGCCACGCTGCATTTCGATGCCAGCTATCTGAATGGTGAGTCCGGACGTAACACCTTGCTGTTGTCGCTGGACGGCTACCCGGTGCGGGCATTGGGATTGAACGAAGGCGAAGGCGACGCCAGCGCTACCCTCGGGGTCGACAAAGCGCCCCGCGAGAGCGGCTCGGTGCGTCTGGGCGTGGCATGGTCGTCGATTATTTCCCGTGTGCAGTGCGAAGACGAACGCGCCATCGGCAACGTGCTGCGCATCGATCCCCACAGCCGCCTGAGCTACAGCTTCGACGCCAGCCAGTTGCAAGACGTCGGCGCGGCGTGGAATGCATTGCCGGGCAAACCGGGGATTCTGGTCGCGCCGGGGGCCTTGTCCAGCGCCAGCTATGACGCTGCCTGGCGCCTCGGCGTGGCCCTGGAACGCATCGGCAAGCAGGCGCGCATCGTGTCGTTCCCGTCGGTCAAGGACAGCATCGACCTTGGCAGCCTGAGCATTCCTGCCGAACTCAAGCAGATTCCGGCGTTCGCCAGCCTTGATGGCAAGGGCCTGCATACCCTCGACGATCCGGCGCAGATCGGTGCGCTGCTGATGCTCGGTCAGACCCCCGCGTTCAGCGCCGACCTGGCGGTGAATGACCCGCAATTGCTCAAGGCCGTCAGCGAGTCCCTCGACGCGTTGCAGGCGCAGATTCAGGGCCTTGATGCGTCAGCGGGCAGCGCGTTCACCCAGTGGCGCGACCGCCATGTCAACGGCGTGTTGGCGTCGGGCACTGACAACGTGCGGCTGGCCATGCTGGGTGCCCACCCGCTGCTGCTGATCAACCAGGACGCGGCCACCAACGCCATCGCCCTGTTCAGCGCCGCCTGGAACAAACTCGCGCGCACCCGGCAACTGACCGTGGGCGAAGAGGCGAACATGCCGCTGAGCGAAGACGGTCGTGTGGCCCTGACCCGACTGGGTGGCAAGCCCGGCAGCGTCGACGTGCTGGCCAAGACCGACTGGAGCGCGAGCTTTCCGCTGGGCAGCGTGGCCTACGATGGACGCGTGCCGGTCAGCGCAGCGGTGGATGTGTCCGCCGCTCCCGGCGCGTCCGGCACGCCGCCAATTGCCAGCCTGTTTCTCAACGATTACCTGATCGGCGCCAGACAGCTTGACGCTGACGGCCAGAAGGAGCGCATCGAAGCGCGTATCCCGCGTTACGCCTTGGCGTCGCAGAACGTTTTGCGCGTCTCGTTCCAGCGTCAGCCGGTGAGCGACCTGTGCCGTGAAACCCCGCAAGCGTTCCCGGTCGCGGTTCTCCCCAGCAGCCACATCACCCTCGACAACGTCGCGCTGGACAGCGACTTCTCGGGCATGGCGGCGCGTTTTGCGGCCGGTGCTCAAGTCGTGGTCCCGCAAAGCTACCTCGACCGGCCTGCGAGCAGCCTGCCGCAGGTGATCCGCATCGCCAGTGCCAGTGGCGTGTCGCCGCTGCGTGCCCACTTCAGCGTCAGCAGCGACGCCAAGGCCGCGTTGTCGCCGGACGCCGCCTTTCTCGCGTTCGAAGTACCGGTCAAGGACAGCACTGAGTCAGTGCAGGTCAGCGACGACGGTCATCTGCTGATCAATCAGAAAGCGCAAACCCTGCTGGACCTGAAAACCCTCAACCACCTCGCAGCGTTGCAAGTAGTCGATTCCGGCAATCAGCACGGCATGATCTACCGCACCCTCGGTGGACAGGCGCCGAACTTCGCCCGGCCGGTGCTGCTGGAGCGCGGCAACGTCACGGTGCTCGGCGACGAAGGCCCGCTGACCACCTTCGACGCGAAGGACCCGACCGGCAGCCAGATGATCGATGACGACGAACCGAAGGGCTTCGACGCCTGGCGCAAACCGTCGGCACTGTGGCTCATTCCTGCGGCCGTGATCGCCTTCCTCGTGTTGTTGCTGGCTGGCCGTCGCGCCCGTCGCAATCGCCAGTAACGGGAGCCGCGATGACCTCGCTTTATTGGCCCTACTGGCTGGCCCATTACTACAGCGCACTGGAGATCGCGACCATCGTGGTCGCGGGGATCATCCTGATTTCCAGTCTGGACGATCTGTTCATCGACCTGTGGTACTGGGCGCGGCGCATCTACCGCAAGTTCACAGCCGAGCGGCGCTATCGTCCGCTGACCCCTGAGCAGTTGATCGCCCGGGACGAGCAGCCGTTGGCGATCATGGTTCCGGCGTGGCTGGAATACGATGTCATCGCGCCGATGATCGAAAACATGGTGTCAACGCTGGACTACCAGAATTACGTGGTCTTCGTCGGCACCTATGTCAACGATCAGCGCACCATCGACGAAGTCGAACGCATGCGCCGCCGCTATAAACAGCTGCACCGGGTGGAAGTCCCCCATGCCGGGCCGACCTGTAAAGCGGACTGTCTGAACTGGGTGATTCAGGCGATCTTCCTCTACGAAAAGACCCACGGCGTGACCTTCGCCGGGGTCGTGCTGCACGACAGCGAAGACGTGCTGCACCCTCTGGAAATGCGCCTGTTCAACTACCTGCTGCCGCGCAAGGACATGATTCAACTGCCGGTGGTGTCGCTGGAACGCAACTGGTACGAGTGGGTCGCGGGCACTTACATGGACGAGTTTGCCGAGTGGCACGGCAAGGATCTGGTGGTGCGCGAAAGCATGACCGACAGCGTGCCTTCGGCGGGCGTCGGCACGTGCTTTTCCCGCCGCGCCCTGCAAGTGCTGGCCGACGAAAACAGCAACCAGCCGTTCAACACCGACAGCCTTACCGAAGACTACGATGTGGGTGCGCGACTGGCTCGCTACGGCATGAACGCGATCTTCGTGCGCTTTCCGGTGCAGTACCGGGTGCTGCGCAAATCATGGTTTCGCAAGCCCTACGAATCGACGCTGCAAATGCCGCTCTGCGTGCGTGAATTTTTCCCCGACACCTTCCGCACGGCGTTCCGCCAGAAGGCCCGCTGGACCCTGGGTATCGGCCTGCAAGGTTGGGAGCAAATGGGCTGGAACGGCTCGTTGGCCAACCGTTATCTGTTGTTCAGGGATCGCAAAGGCATCGTGACCTCGTTCGTCAGCATCATTGCCTACCTGATCCTCGTACAGTTGCTCGCGCTCATCGTGCTGCGTGCCAGTGGGCTGTGGAACACCAGCTTTCCCACCCCGTTCGAGAACAACGGCCTCGTCGGTGTCCTGCTGGCAGCCAACGGCGTTGCGCTGCTGTGGCGCATGGCTCACCGCTGCTACTTCACGACCATCCTCTATGGCTGGCAGCACGGTCTGTTGTCGATGCCACGCATGGTCGTCGGCAACTTCGTCAACTTCATGGCTGCAGCGCGGGCCTGGCGTCTGTTCCTGGTGGGCAAGCTGCTCAATCGCAAGCTGGTCTGGGACAAGACTATGCACGATTTTCCCTCCACCGATCTGGTGGCCCAGGCCCCACGCAAGTTGGGCAGCGTGTTGCTGTCGTGGCAGGCCATCAACGACGAAAGACTGCAAAGCGCGCTGGACGAGCAGCAGACCCGGCACATGCCGTTGGGGCGCATTTTGCTCAGCCATGGTTGGCTCGACGATGAAACCCTCGCCGAGGCCATCGCTTTTCAGAACGACTTGCCCCGCGTATTCGACGTCGCGGCGAAGGTGCACCCGGGGACGCCACTGGCGGACGAATTCTGCCTGCGCTGGCGGGTCGTGCCGCTGACGCTGGACCTCGACGGACGCCCGGAAATCGCCGTCGCCAGTCCGTTATCAGAAGAAGGCGTGCAACAGATCACCGAACAAATGGGCGCCGAGCCGGTGCAGCTGATTGCCCGTGAGAGCGAAATCGTCGCACAGCTGCGTCGTCTGGAAGTGGTGGCAGGTCAGCCGTTGCCAGCGGCCACGCCCCTGCTGGGCGACCTGCTCATCGAGCAAGGCCTGCTGGACCGCCAGACCTTCAACCGCGCCATGTTGCAGTATCGCCCCCACGTGCACGGACGTATCGGTGACTATCTGGTGGACATCGGCGTGCTGTCGCGGGACACCATCGAGCAGGCCGTGGCCCGGCAACACCGCCATTCCTCACCGGACGCGTCAACGGAGCAGCCCTCATGAGACTTTCGATTGTTCTGGGCCTGAGCGTCCTGCCTGCGTTGTGCCAGGCTGAATCCACCGCTGCCCCGCCACCGCAGATTCTGCCGCTGGCCCTGAGCGGCCCGGCCTACGAGATCGCCAATCAGGCCTATGCCGCCTACAACGCCAAGGATTACGACCTGGCGATTGCCAAGGCTCAGGAAGCCCTGCGCCAACGCAGCGACGTCGACCGCCTGCGCAAGCTGATTCAATTGGCGGAATGGGACAAGGATCGCCGCGATCACCCGGAGCGCTACCCTGGCAACAAGAAAGGCTTTCAGAACGGCGAACGTTCGTTGCGCGCCTATGCCAACGGCGATTACGACCGCGCAGCGACATTTGCTCGCAAGGCAATCGCCGAATCGCCGAAAAACCGCGATTACCGGATGATGCTGATCGAGGCGCTACAGCGTCAGCAGCGCCTGGACGAGGCTGAGGTGGCGATCGACGATGCCGTGGCAGTGCTGGGGGATTCGCCGCAGCTGACCCACCGTCGGGAAGCGCTGCATGAGCAAAAGGCCGTCAACACCGCTGCCAAGGGTTACGCTTCACTGGCTCGGGGCGACAATGATGCAGCCGTCGGCTATGCCCGCGATGTGGTGCGCCAGTACCCGCAGAACATCGCCTATCGGCGCTTGCTGGTCAGCGCGCTGATCGCGCAGGAGCAGTACGCCGCCGCCCGATCAGCCGCCACTGAAGCCCTGGCGCTCAAAGGCAACGACGCCACATTGCTGGCCCAACGCGGGCAAATGCGCCTGCGCTTGGGGGACAAAAGCGGCGCACAGCAGGACTTCAGCCAGGCGTTGGCTGTGGGCAATTTGCCGTTGCGCGAGCAGGCCTCGCTCTATGCGGCGCTCGGCCAACCGCAAGAGGCGTTGTCGCGCCTGCAGCAGGCGCGGGCCAGAGGTGAGCTGAAGCCCGGTGACGAGGTGCAGATCGCCTATTTCCTCAGTCAGGCCGGGGACGATCAAGCGGCGCTGGCGGAGTTCAAACGCGTTGACCGCACGCAGGGGCTCAGCCCCAAGGAAACCCAGGACGCTGCCTACACCGCCATGCGCGCGCCGGACGATGTGCAGGCGATTGCCTATTTCAAGCGGGTGCTGGATTACCAGCAGACCGGCGATTTGCAGATGCCGGATCAGCAAGTGTTCGACACCCGTCGCGCGGTGTCCGACTTGTCCCGCGTCTGGGGCGTGACCAACACCACGACGTACCGCGGCGCCAGCACCAGCAACGGTTTGAGCGGTGCGCCGAGCAGCAGCAACGACAGTTTGCAGAACAGCACCGAAGTGTTTTGGCGCCCGGCAGGCTATCGCGATGCGCGTTTCGTCGAGCTCTACGGCCGTGTCACCGACACGCTGTGGAACAAGGAAAGCGGCAACGACAAGGGGCTGGATGCCTTGCAAGGCGCGGTCGGGGTTCGCATCAAGCCGTTCACGGAGTACAACGTGATGGCCGCGTTCGAGCGTACCTTTCCGCTGGCGGGCAGCAACGTCAGTGGCGACTGGCTGGTGCGTCTGGGCTATGGTTCGAGCATCGGCACTGATCTGCGGGTCGACGTGCCAAGCTGGTGGACCTCGCAGTTCTACGCTGAAGGCGGGCGCTATCTGCGGGACAAACGCAACTACTTCAACAGCGAGTGGCAACTGGGGCGCAGCATCCGCCTGGACCGGGTCAGCCCGCGCCTGGTGGTCTTCCCTCACGTGGTCCTCGCAGCGGATTACGACTCGAAAATGCACAGTTCAGTCGATGCCTTGGGACGCAACAAAACGTCCTCCGACAATGCCGGGGGCGCGGGTGTCGGCGTCGGCGTGCGCTACTGGTTCCGCGAGACCAAACACAAGGCGCCGCAGTCGTACATCGACTTCTCCGTGCAGTATCGGGAGAAGATTTTCGGCGATGACCGCGCGCAAGGTGTATTCGCGCGCATGACCTATTCGTGGTGACGTTTTGCAAGGATCTGCCATGTCACGCCTGCTGAAAACCTCCCTTGCTGCGCTGTTGATCGGCGCGTTAGGCGTGGCGGTGGATGCGCTGTATGAACTGGGGCAGAGCACCCGACCCAACATCGTTGGCATCGTATGGCAGCCTGACAACGCGACGGTGGGCATTCAAGGGGACTGGCAGAAACTCGGCGTGCGCGAGTTGCTGGTGCAATGGACGGCGGTCGACGGGCAGGCCTTCGTGCCGGGTTCAGGTTTGCCTGAAGTGCCCGTGTTGCCGGACTGGGCGCGCATTGCCAAAGCGCCTTGGGCGCGGGATGTGATTGTCGGTCTGGCGGGGTTCTTCAGCGAAAACCGCTCGCGTGACAACATTGAGGAACTGGCGACGCTCTCTGAACGACTGGCGAAGGTGAAGACACCGCTGAACGTCACCGGGTGGTATTTCCCGGCGGAAGTCGACCCGAGCTGGAGCCGCGCCAAAGAGTTGCCCGCGCTGCTCGCTCGGCTGCCGAGACCGTTGTGGATCAGCGTCTACGATGGCGCCAATATCGGCCCCGATGCCACAGCCAACTGGCTCAAGACCTGGCTGCCGGACGACATTGGCGTGTTCTTCCAGGACGGCGTCGGCGTCTACGCCCGCACCGCCCCCGTGGCCAGAACCTACGCCGATGCCTTGCGCAAAAAACTCGGCAAACAGCGCGTGAAAATCATCGTCGAAGCCTTCCGCCCCCAAGTCGGCGGCGGATTTCGACCGGCGACCGTTGATGAGCTGAAACCGCAGATCGCGGCTTATCGGGGCTACCCGCTGTACCTGTTCGACGGCCCGCACTATGTGACGCCGGACGTGGTCAAGGGGTTGGCAAGGTAAGCGATTATTCCGCGAGACACACCGCGTGCACAGGTTCTGCTGCCGCTGCGGTCGGCCCCCGGGCTGATCGCGGCCGTCGTGCCTCCGGCGGCTCCTACAAGGTTCCGCAGTGTGCCGGATAACGCCGAGGTCGTCTGATCTCGCTGTTGCTTCACAGGCAGACGGTTGCACTCAATTGTGACAGCACCCAATCCCTGTAGGAGCCGCCGGAGGCACGACGGCCGCGACCTGCCGCGCAGCGGCAGTAAAGCCAGACACCCCAGGCTCTCAGACCCACCGCAACCCCATCACCGCGGATTGCGCCGCTCTTCCACTTCGGCCAACACCGCCAGATCCATCTCCCCCTGGCCATGCTCGATCGCATCCTGCAAGTTGGCCCGGACCCGTTCGGCAGTTGGCATCTCGACCGACACCTGCTTCGCGGCGGCCAGCACCAAATCCACATCCTTGAGCCCCAGCACCGCCTTGAACGCCGCCGGTTCATAGCGACGTTCCCCGATCAACCCGCCATACCCCGCATACACCGGGCCGGGAAAAATGGTGTTGGAGATCAGGTCGACGAAGTCCTTCGATTCCAATCCATGCCGGGTCACCAGCACCGCCGCTTCGCTCACCGCCTGCACCGCCGAGACAATCATGAAGTTGGCCGCCAATTTCATCGCATTCGCCGCCGAGGCTTTGTCGCCTAGAGGCCAGGTCTTGCGGCCAATGAGGTCGAAGAGCGGCTGAACCCGGGCGAGGGCCTGCTCGGGGCCTGCTGCGAGGATATTGAGTTGCGCCGCCGCCGCGACATTCGGCCGACCCAGTACCGGCGCGGCAATGTAGTCGATGCCCTGTGCCGCGTGTCGCTCGGCCAGTTCGTCGGCAAACTCCACCGAAATCGTCGCCATGTTGACGTGCACCAGCGGCCCTTTGAGCTGGTCCAGCAGCCCGGAGTCCAGCAACACCGAGCGCAACGCCTTGTCGTCGGCAAAGATACTGAACGCCACGTCCACCGCGAACGCCTGTGCCGGGTCCGAGGCCGCCTTCGCGCCTAGCTCGACCAACGGCTCAGTGGCCTTTGGCGAACGGTTCCACACCACCAATTCATGGCCGCCCTTCAACAGATTGGCCGCGATGGCCTGACCCATGTTGCCCAGTCCCAAGAAACCGATTTTCATTCGAGGTGCCTCCGTGAAAGTGATGCCCGCAGGCCAAGCACTCTAGCACCTCGACCGGTCAATGCATCGCGTCAGTCCTGCAATGTTCGGGTGATCCGCTGCAACATGGCATCGCACGCCTCAAGCTGCGCCACGCTGACGAACTCGTCGGGTTTGTGCCCCTGATCCATGCTGCCCGGCCCGCAGACCACTGTGGGGATGCCGATGGCGTCGAACAGCCCGCCTTCGGTGCCGAACGCCACCGTGGTGAACGCGTCCGAACCACAGAACTGCGCAATCAACTGTGCCGCCTGGCCCTTCGCGTCGGTCGCCAGGCCGGGATAAGCGGAGAGCTCGGTGAAGCGAATGTCGGCGTCCGCAGAGACCGCCTGCATGCGTGGCAGGACGCGCGCGTTGGCGTAGTCCTGCAACTGCTGCGCGATGTCGAGCGGATCATGGGCGGGCAGGGCGCGGACTTCGAAATCGAAGCGGCAATCGGCGGGCACGATATTCAAGGCCTTACCGCCGCTGATCATGCCAGTCTGGACGGTGGTGAACGGCGGATCGAAGCGTGCGTCATGCAATTCTGGGGCGCGCAACGTTGAGCCGATGCGGCCCAGTTCGCCGATCAGCTCGGCGGCGTACTCGATGGCATTCACGCCTTGGGGCGCGTAGGCCGAGTGACAGGCGGCGCCGTGGACGTCGCAGCGCATCGCCAGTTTGCCTTTGTGGCCCAACACCGGCTTGAGCTCGGTGGGTTCGCCGATGATGCACAGCAGCGGCTTGACCGGACGTTGATCCAGCTCCGCCAGCAACGAGCGCACGCCGAGACAACCGACTTCTTCGTCGTAAGACAGCGCAATGTGCACTGGCTTATTCAAGGGCGCTGCCAGCAGACCTGGCACTGCGGCCAGCACGCAGGCGATGTAGCCTTTCATGTCCGCCGTACCCCGTCCGAACAGCTTGCCGTCATGCTCGCTAAGTTCGAACGGGGCGACGGTCCACGGCTGCCCGTCCACCGGCACCACGTCGGTGTGGCCCGACAGCACGATGCCGGGCAAGTCTGCGGGGCCCAGTGTCGCGAACAGATTCGCCTTGCTGCGCGACGCGTTGAACATCAGCTCGCAAGGCACGTCGAACCCGGCGAGGTAATCGCGCACGAACTCGATCAAATGCAGGTTCGATTCGCGGCTGGTGGTATCGAATCCCACCAGCGCGGCCAACAGGTCCCGGCTGTTCATGCTGTTCCCCTTTGCTTCATCGACGCGTCATTCGTCACCCGGCACACCATAGCGGGGAGCCTGGGTCGGGTCGAGGGCGCGGGTCAGGTAATCCTGCATCTGCGGACGGTAATCGGCCCACAGGTGGGCGAGGGTGCCGATGGGGTCTTCGTCGGCCCAATCGACGCGCAGATCGACGATAGGCCAGCTGTGTTCGCCGACCACCACCAGCGCCGCCGAATGCACCGGGCCGGCTTCACCCCCGGCTGCAACGGCCGCTTGCATCGCGGCGATCAAACGCTCGGCGAGCGGGCCTTCACAGGATTCGAACGCCCGCACCAGCGCCTTGATCACGGCCCGATCCGCCAGCATGTTGCCCGCCCCGACGCACTGTTCCCCCGATAACGCATGGTGCGTGCCGAGGGTTTCGCTGCCGCTGAAATGCGCGGTTCGGCCGAGATGATCGATGGCTGTCACTTGCCGAAACTGGCGGTAATCATCGACGCGCAACGCAGCCTCCAGCGCCTGCTCACAGGACAGGCCGTTTTCCATCTGATCGAGCGTGAGCGCGCCGAGGGCGGGGAGGGTGATGTTCTGGGTCGACACCGCGCCAACCCCCGGCCGCAACCAAGGGCAACGCGCCCCCACGGCAATGCTCGACGAGCTGATGGCGATGCCCAATTGGCCGGTTGCGGCGCAGCGGCCGACGATGGAAAACGTCATGGTGTGTTCATCCTGTTTCGTCCTGACCTGCCATTCACCGCTCCGAAGCGTGGCGGAGGGAATGGCCCATGACCGCATTCTGGAGCGGTGCCGTCGTGGACGAAACGAGGATATTCGTGAGCGCTGGTTAGGGAAAACCGTATCAGCCCGAACGTGATGCAGGCAGACGCGGCTCCTCGGTCCGCTCCGTCCACCACTCGCAATGTCGCCAGTCCGAATCGTCGGCTTCGCCTGTCAGCGCAAGTAGCGTCGCTCAATGTCACGCATGCGTTCATCGCCTTGTAACAGGATGATCTCTTTGACGGAGGGAAGATGTGGGTCCACGTGTTGGATACCGCGGTCTTTGATGATTTGCGCGAACGTTGTGCGCATCGCACCCACGGCCGCTCTGATCGCGTGATTGCCGTAAATCACAATCCCGACCTTGCCCAGGGCTTCGATGTCTTTCTCGGTCAATTGAGGGTACGCGGTGGGCACGAGCACCAGTGGCACGGTACCCGACCATGCCTTCACGAAGTGAAGGATTTCATTGGGCGTCGGCTGCTTGGAATGAATGAGGATGGCATCGGCGCCCGCCGCTTCGTATGCCAGGGCTCGGGTAATCGCTTCCTCTTGTCCCAGCCCTGCGATCAAGCTTTCAGTGCGTGCAATGACGACGAAGTCCTTATCGGACTTCGCCTGCACCGCAGCGGCGATCTTGCCTTGAAACTCTTCGAGACGAACCAGTTCCTGCCGCCCATCGGCGCGCAGGCTGGTGTCTTTCGGGAATGTCTTGTCTTCCATGACCACCGCCGAGGCACCTGCCGCCTCATATAGGGGGACGACGTAACTGACGTTGACGGCATTTCCGAAGCCTGTGTCGATGTCTGCAATAAGTGGGATGGACGTGACCGACGCAATGGCGCGCATCATGTCGAGGTGCGTACCGCTGGATAGAATGTTCGCGTCAGGCACCGCGTAACTGGCAGACAGTTCGAAGCCACTGCCCCAAATACCGTGAAAGCCTGCTTCTTCAGCCAGGACCGCTGACAGAGGATTGTGTGCCGCCATTGCAGTGAACAACTGACGGCTGTCGAGGGCTGCGCGAAGGCGTTGATGCTTGCTCATATAAACTCCTGAAGTGGCGTTGGAACTTGCCCTGTATAACGAGGGCAGAATCAGTATTGACACGACATCACTCACCGCGCTCGGGACTGAGGCGGCGGAACGATCGTTCAGCGTGAGTAAAACGGGCCGTCCCTGGTTCAGAGGACGACGTTAAACATGCGTTTTCAGAACAGTGTTGTCAGGCATCTCTCGACCATACTCAGCCCTTCGCAGACTTCTGCTGAAGGTTGTTTGTGCGTGATCTTGAAATACTTGCGGGCGGGCGGCGCGTCTTTGATGGACTCGACGACGAACTCATCGGGCCGGATTTTTTTGACCCATTCACCGACCGAATTCACGACAATCGACCATTGCTGCTCATCCACCAGCAAGTCTGGAATCAGGCTGGCCATGTCCAGCTGGACCCGCCTGATCTGCAGGCTGCCCAACGTTCGCTCATGCCATAACTGAAAATCCTTGCTCCAGCGCCAGAAGATTTCCTTTTCAGGATCGAGCTGAGCGACATTCACTTCCGTGGGTTCCCCACGGGAAGGCCCTGAACGGCGCAGCAGGCAAAACCCTTCTTCCGTGAACGGTGACATCAGCACATTGGACGGCACTGAGACTTCGCGCGCGAGAAAGGCAATATCCATGACTTTCGTGGACACCGACTCAACGGACTCTTCGGTGTGTTCCGTGTGAATGCGAAGGGTCATACGAGGCGCACACTGATAAAGCATCGAATACAGGGGCGGCAGCAAATACATGTTCATGCTGTTCGGCGCACTGATATTCAAATGAAGATTGAAATTCGTGACGCCAAACCGGTCGATATCGTTCAGCACATCCTGGAAGCGTTCGGCCAGCGGCAAAAACGCCTTTCCCGATGCGGTGACCCTGATACTGTCGACGCCCTTGTGGCGTTCGATCAACGTTACGCCCAGCTTCTGTTCAAGTTCTTTCAAGCGATAACTGATGGCCGACGGCGAAACATGAATACTGTCCGCCGCCGCCCTCAGACTTTGCTCTTTGACGATGGCAAGAAATGCACTCACGCCCAAGTAATACATGCCGCCTCCGCACGCTGGATCAAAGCAATGATGGGCGCCGATCATGCATCCTTGCGACGTCATGGCAGGGCGCATTGCAGGTCGGCGCAGCATAGCAAACGTCCTCCGGACCCGAAGGATGTGCACGTCATACTGTCGTGCGCGACACGGGCGTTGGCGTGTCGGTGACGGTCGGTGCGTGCGTCACATGACGCCGATTCATCTTGAGCACCTGAATGTGCGCGAGAATGCAAAACAGCACGCAGAGCAGCGACCCGCCAAACAGCACCATTATTCCGCCGTCCCAGCCCACGCGGTCGACGGCGATGCCAATCAGCGTCGTACCGGCGGTTGCGCCGACGATGTAGCTCATGAAGCCGCGAAGCCCGGTCATTGACCCTACGGCAAAGGACGGGACGATTTCCATGCCTTGGACGCTGGCCAGAAACTGTGGGATGTAAATCAGGCACCCGATCATCGCGGTAAAAATGACCACCGATACGACGCTCGTGGATTTCCAGTAGCCGACGATGCAGACGATGATCATCAGGGTCGAGATGATCGCCAGTGGCATGCGCTGACCTTTGAAAAACGTATCGGAAATCCAGCCCGCCAGAAGCGTGGAGGGAATGGCGGCCCATTCGAATAGCAAGAATGCGACTGACATTTCGGCCATGGAGAAGTGTTTGTATTCCGTCAGATAAAGCGGCATCCAGGACACCATGCCGAAACGAATGACATACACGCATGCATCCACCATCGCGGTGTACCAGGCGGATTTGTTCGGCAGCACGTACCGACGAAATATCTGCCAGGTGGACAATTCACGGCCGAGACGCGCTTCATCTTCTGGCAAGGGCTTACGTGCCGTGTGAACGGAAGGGGCCTCTTCAAGAGGGGTGAAGCCTTCGGCGCGTGGGGAGTCCTTCCCAAGCATCAGGACCAGAGGAACAACCGCCAGGGCAAGCATGGCAGGCAACACATAGACAGCGTACTGCCAGCCGCCGACCCCAAAGAAAACGATGCCGGCGGTGATCACCGGCGCCACGATGCCTCCGCCGATGTTGTGCGAGATATTCCAGAGTGCCCCGACGCGTCCGCGCAGCCTTTTCGGAAACCAGTTCGCCATGGTGATGTAGGCCGGTGCTGCCCCGGTGCCCTGAAACAGGCCAAGTAACGCCAGAAGGACGACGAACTCCCACAGGTCCTTGGTAAACACGAACGCCAGGTTGACCAGTGCACAGCAAGAAAGGCCCACGGCAAGGTATTTCCTGGGACTGGCCTTATCGGCCAACGCACTCATGAACCCCTTGCTGAGTCCGTAGGAAATCAGCAGGACGCTGCTGAGCAAGCCGATTTGTGTGGACGTCAAACTTAGATGCTGTTTCAGATAAGGCGTCGACAGAGCAAAGTTGTTGCGGACAATGTAATAGGCCATATAAGCGAGAAAGCACGAGGCGACCGCGCTGATGCCATATTTCAGAAATGTTCTACCGCCCGCTTGGTGTTGAGCATGTTCGCTGCGTTGTTTTTCTTGTAATAGAGAGATCATGTAAATGCCCCGACGTGTTATCGATGACTGTTGAGCGCTGTACGCATCACATTGATGGCCTGCGATACCCCATCCACCGGCTGCTCCCGGGTCTGATGACTGAGTTGCAAATCGGCGGAGCGCTTGAAGAACGCCAGCGTTCCCTGCGTGACACACGGCGTGACGTGCAACTCCTCCAGCGTTTCCACCACCTGTTGCATTTCGAAGTAGCGGCGTTCACACGCATTCAAATGACTGACGATCCAGTTGCTCGCTGTCTTTTCAAATGGCGTATGCGTCACGGTGTGGACAATATCGGCCCAGAGCGCCTCATCAACTCCGGATTCTGTCGCGGCCAGCATCGTCTCGATGAGGATGGCTTCGATGCCCTTGGAAAAAACGCTGCGCAACATTTTGAAGGTCGATGCCTGGCCCAGTGTTGGGCTGAAGAACAGGGTGTTCAACCCGGCACCGTTGAGGCGGGCACTGAGTTCGCTGGCCTGCTCGCCCCCCAATAGAATCTTGGTGTTTGCGCCCGTTGCACCCAGTGCCCCTAATATCGCGCCTTCCACAAAGAGGGCGGCGGACGGCTGGATGATGTTGGAGATGGCCTGTTTGATCGAAGGCGAAGTGGAATTCAAGTCGACGTAGTACTGCCCTGGCCTCAGCTGCTGTGCACTTCGTTGCGCAACGTTCAGCGCCGCCTGCGTGACAACTGTTGATAAGACAATGTCACAGTGTTTAAACAACGCCTCAAATCCCACAACCGTCACTGGCGTTGAACCTATTCGATCTTTCAGTGTTGCCAACCCGCCTTCATTGTCGGCCAGTACATCATGCACTACAACGCTGCATCCGTTTTCCGCCAGGCGTCGGGCAAAATGAGAAGCCACTTCACCGTAGCCGATAAAGCCCACATTAAGTTTCATACATGTTCTCTTATTCAAAGTAAGACGGTGCGTCCTCCCCAAATTACAGAGCATTTCGTTCGCGCGAGTTTTAACGACTTAGTTCGCTGATTTATCGCTAAGTGACAGGCTGACTCAATGAACGATGAGGACGCGGGATTAAGGCTAATGTGAGGGGAGGAGGGGGTAAAGTGAATTGATTGGGGTATTAATCGCTGATTTTCTGCGAGGTCCGAGCGCGTTGGGCAGGTTCTTGTCGCAACTTCTGACCACGATGTGGACGCCTGAGTGGGCCGTTGTCCGAAAGAGGTCGTGTGAACGCAGGCCGGGTGCGTCACTTCCTGGCCTGCATCGGAACGTACGCCCTTTTAGAGGTCGTCCTTCAACGTGATCAGCCGCTCTTCTGCTGGCACCGGTCGCCCGAAGAAAAAGCCCTGAAAGTGCGAACAGCCTTCCGCTTGCAACTGGAGCATCTGCTCTTGGGTTTCAACACCTTCCGCCGTGGTCTCGATCAGCAGGCTGTTGCCCATGCCGGTGATCGCCCGGATGATCGCCAGCGCTTCCTTATTCTCAGCCATGTCCTTGACGAACGAGCGGTCGATCTTGATGCGGTCGAAGGGGAAGGAGCGCAGGTAGCCAAGGGACGAATAGCCGGTGCCGAAGTCATCCAGCGATATCGCCACCCCCAAGGCCTTAAGGGCGCGCAGGGTGGACACGTTTTCGTCGCTGTCGCCGAGCAGGACCGATTCGGTGATTTCGAGCTCAAGGCGCTCCGGCGCCAGCCCGGAATCCGCCAGCGCCAGTTCGACGATGGCGATCAGCCCCGGGTTTTTGAACTGGATCGGCGACAGGTTCACCGACACCGATTGTCCAGTCCCCCAGCCGGCAGCTTCCTGACAGGCCAGGTTCAACGCGCGGGTGCCGACTTCGTGAATCAGGCCGGTTTCTTCAGCCATCGGAATGAAATCCATCGGCGCAATGATGCCCTTGATCGGGTGGATCCAGCGTATCAGTGCCTCGTAGCCGGAAATGTCCTGACCGTCCCGGCTAACGATGGGCTGGTAATGCATCTTCAACTGGCCGAAGTGCAGCGCCGTTCGCAGGTCGGCTTCGAGGTTCCGGCGCTGACGAGCGATTTCATCCAGCTCCTGACGGAAACGCTCGAAGCGGTTGCGACCGTTGCGTTTCGCCTCGTACAGCGCCATGTCGGCGTAGCCCATCAACTGCTCGGGTTTGACGTGGTCGTCAGGGGACAGCGCAATCCCGACGCTGACACCGACTGTGCAGCTGTGCCCGTCGATCAGAAACGGCGGCCGCACAGCTTGAATCATCCGTTGTGCCGCCAGTTCGGCGGCCTCTCGGGTGTCCAGCTCCGGCAGGATGACGGCAAACTCATCGCCCCCCAGCCGCGCGAGGGTGTCGCGTTCGCGCAGCTCGGCCCGCAGTCGGTCGCTGAGGGCGCGCAGGAGCTTGTCGCCAAACGCGTGGCCCAACGCGTCGTTGACGTCCTTGAAGTCATCGAGGTCCAGGCACAGCGTGCCGGTGATCTTGCCGGAGCCCCCCGGGCCGTTGGAACGCCCCAGGGCGTCCTTCAAGCGCTGCTGAAACAGCGTGCGATTGGGCAGTCCTGTCAGCGCATCGTGGTGGGCCATGTGATGGATCTTGGCGTTGGCGGCCAGCTCATCGGTCACGTCCTCGGCCACGAATAGCGCGTAATCCGAATGGCTGTCGGTGTCTTGACTGAGCACCGTGCGGCTGCGCAGTGTTCGCAGCCCCTGCGCGGTGTGAACCTGCATCTCGGAGGTCCGGACCTCGTCCATCGCCAAGGCCTGATTCATCTGCAGGCTGATGTAATCTGCCACCTCCGGCCGCAAGCATTCACTGGCGAAACGCCCGACCATTTTGGTAGCGGCGAACAGACGTTCCGCCTGCTGGTTGGCCAGCAGAATCTTGTGCGAACTCACGTCCTGCACGATCACGCTGGCCGGAATATTAGCGATCACTGAGTCGAGGAAGCGCGACAGCGTGTCCATCTCGGCACTGCGCTTCTCCGCCAGCTCCTTGGCCTCCACCAGCTGCAGCTCGTTTTTGCGTCGCTCGGTAATGTCCCTGGTGATCTTGGCGAAACCGATCATCTCGCCGTCTTCATCATGGATAGCGTCGATCACCACACTGGTCCAGAAGTGCGAGCCGTCCTTGCGCTGACGAATGCCTTCCGCCTCGAACCGGCCCTCTCGGCGGGCGGTCTCCAGCCCTTTGGACGGCAGACCGAGGGCGCGGTCCTCCGGTGTGTAAAACACCGAGAAATGCTGACCGACGATCTCATGCTCCAGATAACCCTTGGCTCGCTGCGCACCCGCATTCCAATTCACTACATTGCCGTCCAGGTCCAGCATGTAGATCGCGTAATCGCTGACGCCCTGCACCAGCAGGCGGAAACGTCGCTCCTGCTCGCGTTGCGCTTGCAACGCCTGATGCTGTTCGGTGCAGTCGCGGGTGATCTTGGCAAACCCCAACAGCTCGCCCTGCTCGCCGAGAACCGCGTCGATGACCACATGGGCCCAGAACGCGCTGCCATCCTTCTTCAAACGCCAACCTTGGGACTCGAAGCGACCTGCCGTGCGGGCAATTCCCAGGTTCTTGTTCGGCAAATCCGCACGGCGCTCCTCTTCGCTGTAAAACAGCGAAAAATGCCGGCCTACGATCTCCGCCGCCGAATACCCCTTCGCCCGCTGCGCCCCCGGGTTCCAGTTCGCCACGATGCCTTCCGGCGTCAGCATGTAAATTGCATAGTCCACGACGCTCTGAATCAGCAATCGGTACATCGCGTCGGAGTCTTGGAGTAACGGCATTCTAAGCACCTGACAGGGTGATAAAGGGTGGCGCGGCAGGGTGGGGGTGAACGTGATTCAAAATCACAGTCCCTGAGAGGCTATCGGCTGGTGAGGAGGGAGGTTTAGGGGGGGATTGTCAGAGTGCTCTCAGTCTTGATTTTTATGCAAACTGTCAAGTGGATTTATGATGTTTTGAGGTCAATCCCCCGGCTTTTCCCAAAAGATCAAGTGCTCCATTGCACGCTCGGTGTCCCCCATCTGATCCTTGCCCAACCCATGGTCAAAACGCTCAGAAACTATCTTGCGCACGGTCCCCAGCCGTTGAATGAAATTATTTTCGCTTACGAAGCGAGAAATTTCCTTTTCACGTAGCGTTGGATCCTGGCCAGGCGAGTCCAGCTCTTTGTAGAAATAATAGTCTTCTATCTTTCTCAGCGAGATCATCATGAACTCTAGCTCTTGCAATGCCACGATTGCTCGCTTTCCGCTCAGTGTGATTTTTCTATTCTTTTTCTTAAGCTTATTTTCTTTTGGTGAAGGTGGGGTTTTCAATTTTCAGGTCTCCGAAAACCGTAAGCTCTTTACGATGGTAGCTAGGGTTTTTTATCCACTCTAGACGCTCAGCTGGGACATCTGTTTCCACGTAGTCACGACCTCGCCCATCCTTTATTCCATATTGCTCCACAGCCCTCTTGGGGCTAAGGGGCTTGCTTGCTGCGGGTTCTAAGTAAACACGGTTATTATCACGGGCTTTGATCACTCCACTTTCTTTAATGCCTTCTAAGCCTTTCCTGTTCGTATAGTGACGAACACGGACGCAACTCCACCCCCACGGATCCACCCACCCGACCGCATTCGGCGCATACCGGTAGAGATTGATGCCGCCCGCCAATCCGATCGGGTCGGGCGTGGTAAACCTGCCCACATCCGGGTCGTAAAACCTGAAGGTGTTGTAGTGCAGTCCGGTCTCGCGATCAAGGTATTGGCCTTGGAACCTCAGATTCTGAGGGTCAGTATGCGGCGCGCGGTCTTCGTGGGTGGTGTTGCCCCAGACCTGGTAGCGCGCTGTCCAGACCAGGTCGCCGTTGGCTTCGGTCAGTGCTTCCGGTTGGCCGTTCGGGGCGTTGTGGAAATGGTGAACCGTCTGGAATTCGCCGATGCCGTCGATTCGGGCGAGGGGTTCGTGGCTCTCTTCAACATAGAGGTAGAGGCTCTGTTTGTCATAGCAGCGCTCGTGGAGCAGTCGCAGGCCATCCCAAGTGAAATGGGTCGTGTTCACCAAGCGTCCATGGCGGTTGTATTCACTCTTTTCGACGCGCCGTCCCAGTGGGTCGTAGGACATGCGTACGATGTCGCCGTTGTCGTTGTGAACCGCAATCAGTCGATTTTCATTGTCGTAGGCGAAACGCTGAGTACCGTGACGCACGCTGCGTTTCTCGATCATTCGGCCAAACCCATCGTAGCGGTAGCGTTTGTCCTGATACCTCAGCAGCCGGTTGTGCGAAATATGGCCGGAGCCTTGGGCATCCAGCAGGTTGGCCGCCGGATCGTAGGCATACAGTTCCGTCTCAGTGGCCGGCTCGCCTTCTCTAGCCATGAGCCGTCCGGTCGCGTCGTAGCGAAGATAAGTGCGAAACGTGCGTGGCCCATTGCGTTCGGAGTGCCCCATGAGGTTGTCGGCGGGGTCGTAGTCGTATTCAGTCGCCCAATGCGCGGGCAGTTGCCGAGGTTTATCGATAAAGCGACGCGCCCTTGAGCGCAAGCGACCGGCGCGATCGTACTGCGTGCGCGTATTGAGCTGACCCTGCGTTCGCAGCACTTCACGGTGCAGGCGGTCGCGCTCGACATCGCAAATGACCAAACCGTCCAGATTGATCTGATGCACATGGCCGCCGCCGTAGCGCAAATGATTGAGCCAGCGGCCATCCGGAAGCCGGGATTGAACTCGGTTGCCCAATTCGTCGTAGTGGTGCTGCAAAACGCCTGTCGCGCCGGATTCGCTGACGAGTTGGCTCAGGGCGTCGTAGGCAAACCCCACGCTGTGTTGTTCAGCGCCTGCGCCGGTGAACACGATATGAATCAGTTGATCACGCGCATCGTAGGTGTAGGCCGTCTCGCCATCGGCGGTGACCTTGGCGATCAAACGTCCTGCGGCATCGCGTTTCAGCTCATGAATGATCGAATCTTTTGCGAACGCTTCCTCATTAGGCGATGCAAGCTGTCTGATCCGCACCACGTTGTTCAGTCCGTCGTAGGCGTAACGCCGCTGACTACTGTCCAGATCCTGCTGAACCACCAGCCGGTCACCGGCATCCCAAGCAAATCGATAGTGTTCGCCATTCTCGTTGGTCAGGGTGTGCAGGCGGCCGTAGGCGTCATGAGCGAACCGGACCTCTCGCCGCAAGGCATCAGTCCGCTGTCGAAACTGGCCGCGACGGTCGTATTCATAAAGCGTGCTCGCCCCGGTGGGATCTGTGTGGCGGGTCAGCCTTCCCCCTAGCGCCCATTCGTACTGATCGACGCGTCCATCTGGCAGCACTCGCTGGAATAGCCGGCCCAATGCGTCATGCCGATACACCGTGCGCTCGCCCAGCGCATCAGTGATCCCTTGCAGAAAGCCTCTCCGGTCGTAGCTGAAACGCGTCGGATACCCCGAGCAGTCGATGGATTCAGTTAGTTGTCCAAACTCGTTCCAATGCTGTTTTCGGCTTTTGCCTGTCGCGTCGATGATTTCGATGACCTGACCGTAGCCGTCGTAGCGAAACTGAGTGATGTGCCCCAGCGGATCGACCGCGTGGGTGCAGTTGCCGCGCGCGTCGTAGCGGTACTGCCAGGTATTGCCGGCTGCATCGGTTTCCAATCGGGGCAGCGACCAGTGTTCAAGCCATTGCGTCAACTCGCAGCGGCCCAACGGGTCCTCGGTGGTTTCAAGGTTGCCCGTATCATCGTAGGTGTAACGCCATTCACCCTCTTGTGGGTCGGTCGCCCCCAGTAACTGACGTGCGTCGTTCCACGCAAACCGCCAGGCCAGCCCCAGGTTGTCGATGTATTCGGTGATCTGATGCTGAGCGTTCCAACGCCGCTCGCTACGACGGTTCAGGCCATCAGTGACAACCGTGCGCCCTGCGTCCAAGTCGTAGTCGAAACGGTAGTCGTCGCCCTCGTCGGTGTAGTGACGCACGACACGCCATTCCCTGTCGTCGATCAAGCCCCACTCGTAAAAGCAGCGCAGGCCTCCAGGAAGTTGGTGCTCGACCATGCGTCGATCAGCGTTATAAACGAAGCGCCGCTGAAGGTTGCCCATGGCATCCGTCACCTCAGCCAGATCACCCGATTCATCATAGGCATAGCTGGCCACAGTCTCATGGCTGCCGTCGTCGAACACACGCTCAAGTCTTTCGACCCGTTGAGGCCATCGCGTCGAATACGCCACATCGAGGCACGCCACATGCAGCGAATCACGTAACCCCACCAACCGTCCCGCGGCGTCGTACTTCAAATGGACCCGGTTGTCGTTGCGATCGCCCAGCTGACTCAATTGAAGCCGGGACGGATCGGGCGACGTGGGCTCGAACAGCCTATACAGCCCATCCTCACTTTCGATGAGTAACCGGCCGTCGTCGTGCCGTTTGACTGCCAGCCCTTCACCGGCGCTGAACACTGCGCCACCGAGGGCTATCGCGCCCATGTCGATCTGCCGCGCTTGCTCGTCGGTGTAGACCAGCCGCTCGCCACCCTCCGGATGGGGCTCGACAACAACGCTGACCTCGAACGGCACACTCCAGCCTGCGCCGAACAGCCCATCTCGGCGCTCGTCGCGGCTGTTGTAGAAACGCTGCCATTCGATGGGGATGAGGCCGGGGAGGACGACGTCCAGTTCCTCGACACCGCCCAGCACCTTTGCGCCTGTAGCGGCATGCACGGGGTGCGGAGAGCCAGACATCGCTCGGCCCAGCGCCGCTGTCACCTGACTGACGACGAAGGTGTTTACGCCGCCGAATAACATGCAGGGCAAGTTGCTCACGAATTTGCGCGGGCCGCCCTTGAGCATCATCAGCGCGCTGACTGCCAGACCAATGCCTGGTGTTTTGCCACTGCGGATCGGTCGTACGACCAACCGCTCACCACCGATCCGCACGTTGGGGGAAATCAACCCTGACGACACCACGACCGCGTCGCAGGTGCTGCGATCGCCGCTGCGCGCGGCGGGTTGGCCGTTGATGAACACCCTGTCCGACCCTTCAGCGATGTACTGGACCGGCATCGGCGAGTGCCGTTCACAGGTCACATGATCGGACGGTTTTGGAATGGCGCCCGGGGCGGGCGTGGCAACCGTGGGTCGCCACAATTCGGAGAAGAAGCCCCTGGCAATGTCAAGAAAGGTGCCTTCGGGCGTCTCATCGGCAGGCAAAGCAGCACTGTCGGACGTTACCGTACCTGCCGCACGCACCGCCGGCAGGCCATTGATGAGCACGTTGGGGGAGCCGCTGCTGATGTGGGCACAGACGGTGGGCGGGAACAGGTCGTTGGCCAGGTCGTCGCAAAACTGACGAATCTCCTCGTCAATGCCCGAGGCGTTCATGCCTACGCCGACGGCCAGGCTGACCGCAGCAGCCAGTACGCAAGCGCCTATCCCACCCGTGGCCACGGTCAAGCCAGCGGCCGCAACCAGCGCACCGCCGACCAGTGCGCCGACCGCAACGTTTGCCGCGACCTCTAGCACGCCGCCAAAGGCGTCGGCCAGCATTGAGCTGTGAGCGAGGGCATCGCCTTGGCGAGCGGCCCAATGGGCGTCAGACATTCCGTGATCCGCGTTGAGAAAGCGGCGGAATGTAAGGGCTTTGCAGTGAGCTGTCTGAGCGCTGAAACACAATAAGTATGGCCTTCGCTCTTTTCGGAAAGGGCCTACAGGCTTCGAACGTGTTGTCCTATCAGCTGCGGCGTATGCGCCTGACAAAACACGCTAGCGCACGTAAAACGACGCAATGCAGGTAGAGCGGCACGGGGCGGGCCTGCTACCATCCGCCCCTTGATCCAACCTGCTCGAGACCTTTCATGACCGTTCGCACCCGCATCGCGCCATCGCCCACCGGCGACCCCCACGTTGGCACGGCTTATATCGCACTCTTCAACTATTGCTTTGCCAAGCAGCATGGCGGCGAATTCATCCTGCGCATTGAAGACACCGATCAGCTGCGCTCGACCCGCGAGTCCGAACAACAGATTTTCGACGCACTGCGCTGGCTCGGCATCGAGTGGAGCGAAGGCCCTGACGTCGGTGGTCCTCACGGCCCGTATCGTCAAAGCGAGCGGGGCGACATTTATAAGCAGTACACCCAGCAACTGGTCGATGCCGGCCACGCCTTCCCGTGCTTCTGCACCGCGGAAGAGCTGGACCAGATGCGCGCCGAGCAGATGGCCCGAGGTGAAACCCCGCGTTACGACGGTCGCGCGCTGTTGCTGTCCAAGGAGGAAGTCGAGCGGCGCCTGGCGGCGGGCGAGCCTCATGTGATTCGCATGAAAGTGCCGAGCGAAGGTGTGTGCGTCGTGCCGGACATTTTGCGTGGTGAGGTCGAAATCCCGTGGGACCGCATGGACATGCAGGTGCTGATGAAGACCGACGGCCTGCCGACGTACTTCCTGGCCAACGTGGTCGATGACCACCTGATGGGCATTACCCACGTGCTGCGCGGCGAAGAATGGCTGCCCTCGGCGCCGAAGCTGATCCTGCTGTACGAATACTTTGGCTGGGAAAAGCCGGCGCTGTGCTACATGCCGCTGCTGCGTAACCCCGACAAGAGCAAGCTGTCCAAGCGCAAGAACCCGACCTCGGTGACGTTCTACGAGCGCATGGGCTTCATGCCTGAAGCGATGCTCAACTACCTGGGCCGCATGGGCTGGTCGATGCCGGACGAACGTGAGAAGTTCTCGCTGCAAGAAATGGTCGAGCACTTCGACCTCAACCGGGTGTCCCTCGGCGGGCCGATTTTCGACATCGAGAAACTGTCCTGGCTCAATGGCCAATGGCTGCGGGAGCTGCCCGTCGAAGAGTTCGCCACGCGGGTGCAGAAGTGGGCGTTCAACAGCGACTACATGATGAAGATCGCGCCCCATGTGCAGGGCCGTGTCGAAACCTTTAGCCAGGTCGCGCCGCTGGGCGGATTTTTCTTCGCCGGCGCTGTGCACCCGGATCCGAAGCTGTTCGAACACAAGAAGCTCTCGCCCGAACAGGTGCGTCAGGTCATGCAGCTGATCCTCTGGAAGCTCGAGTCTCTGCGCCAGTGGGAAAAAGACACCATCACTGGCTGCATCCAGGCGGTGGTCGAGCATCTGCAGCTCAAGCTGCGCGATGCCATGCCGCTGATGTTCGCAGCGATCACCGGTCAGGCGAACTCGGTTTCGGTCACCGACGCCATGGAGATCCTCGGCCCGGACTTGACCCGTTACCGCTTGCGCCAGGCGCTGGACCTGCTGGGCGGTGTGTCTAAGAAAGAAAACAAAGAGTGGGAAAAACTGCTCGGCGCCATCGGCTGAGTGACCGCCGGTCGTTGCGCGGCGCCTGAGTGTGCGTGCAACGACCGATTGCGTCAGGTTTTCCGGGGGAGGGCGGTAAGTGATTGTTATCCCGGAAAATTCTTTTGGAATATGTTCAAAAAAAGTTTGACAGCTATCTAGGTCGCACTTAATATGCGCCCCGTCCACACGGCAACACAGAAACACGGCGGCAACGCAGTGCGATGTGAGAGTGTAATGTGGGGCTATAGCTCAGCTGGGAGAGCGCCTGCATGGCATGCAGGAGGTCAGCGGTTCGATCCCGCTTAGCTCCACCAATTTAGAAGCTTCAGGGCTGGCTACGCTGCCTTGAAGTTTGTACCGCAAATCGGAACCAGCACCGATCAGGTACACAGAGGGTTCGTCCCCTTCGTCTAGTGGCCTAGGACACCGCCCTTTCACGGCGGTAACAGGGGTTCGAGTCCCCTAGGGGACGCCAGCTTCACCGAGTGATGCCGTAGGGTTGATCTCCGCCGCGAGGCGCTAAATCTGGGGCTATAGCTCAGCTGGGAGAGCGCCTGCATGGCATGCAGGAGGTCAGCGGTTCGATCCCGCTTAGCTCCACCAAATTGCCAGGATTCGTTGATGACGGATTCGACTGAAGGTTTTGCGTCCCCTTCGTCTAGTGGCCTAGGACACCGCCCTTTCACGGCGGTAACAGGGGTTCGAGTCCCCTAGGGGACGCCACGATTTCTCGCTCTGCGAGACCAAGGGTCATTCGATTATTGAATGGCCCTTTTGTTTTTTTAGGCTTTAGACGCCTTTCCCAAACCCTCTAACGCCGCTATCGAGCTTGCCGGGACGGATTCACCCGCGAATCCGTGTTCCGGCGACATCTCTATCGCACGTAAGGCCCTCTCGGGAACGAGTTCATTCTTGCGACTTCCAGTTCAATCCATGGCACGCTTGCCATCCATCATGATGCAGATAATATTATCGTCATCATCCCGGAGGCGGACATGAACGATAAAAAAGCACAAACCCGTGAACGCATTCTCGGTGCAGCCAGTTCAGCGTTGATTGCGCGCGGTCCCGTGGAGCCCAGCGTCAACGAGATCATGGGCGCAGCCGGTTTGACAGTAGGTGGGTTCTACGCGCACTTCGACAGCAAGGAGGCCTTGATGCTGGAGGCGTTCAATCAGCTGCTGGCCGAGCGTCGCGAGATGGTCGCATCGATCGATGACCAACTGCCGGGCAAAGAGCGACGTGCCTTACTCGCTGCTTTCTACCTTTCGCGCAAGCACCGGGACGCCGAAGAGCATGCCTGTCCGCTGCCTACCGCGATCGGCGAGATGACGCGGCTGTCGGACGATTTTCGGAGCGCGCTGTCCGAACACGTCGAATTGATGGTGGCGCAGTTGGCGTCGAGCCCTGAAGAAACCGACATGACGCTGGCCGATATCGCGCTGATGCTCGGCAGCCTGGCGCTGGCCCGAGCGCTGGGCCCCAGCGAGCTGTCGGATCGGGTGTTGCGGGCCGGCAAGTCGGCCATGCAGTGAGGCGTTCCTGACAGCTGCACACCTTCAGCGGATGCTTTTGGTTACACTGCCTCCCGAATGCATTCATGAGGGGCAATAGCGAGCATGGTTTGGGATCTGGCAACGCCGTTCGTCATCGATCTGCACGTGGGCGAGGACGATATAGACGGATTGGGGCACGCCAATAATGCCGTCTACGTCGCCTGGCTCGAACGTTGCGCGTGGCGGCATTCGCAAAAGCTGGGGTTGGACCTGACTGAGTACCGGCGACTGGACCGCGCGATGGCGGTGGTTCGACATGAAATCGATTACCTCGCCAGCGCTTATCAGGAGGATGAGCTGCAGTTGGCGACCTGGATCATTGACTGGGATCAGAAGCTCAAGATGACCAGGCGTTTTCAACTCAAGCGCCCCCGTGACGGCGTCACGCTGCTGCGGGCGCAAACCACGTTCGTCTGCATCGAACTGTCCACCGGCAAGCCTAAGCGAATGCCCGCCGAGTTCATCGAAGGCTATGGCTGCGCCTTACAGTTGGCCCTTTCCTGACGTACACCCCGTTCACAACCGGCACGCGACTGCGTAAACTGCCGGACTTTTTTCCGAGTGTGACCCATGCAAATTGCGCTGGCGCCCATGGAGGGCCTGGTCGATGACATTCTGCGCGATGTGCTGACTCATGTCGGCGGCATCGACTGGTGCGTGACCGAGTTCATCCGGGTGACGGAGCGTCTGTTGCCTGAACATTACTTTCACAAGTTTGCCTCCGAACTGCTCAACGGCTCGAAGACCCGCGCGGGCGTGCCGCTACGCGTGCAGCTGCTGGGTTCCGACCCGGTGTGTCTGGCAGAGAACGCTGCATTTGCAGCCGAGTTGGGCGCTCCGGTCATCGACCTGAATTTCGGTTGCCCGGCCAAGACAGTCAACAAATCCCGAGGCGGCGCCGTGCTGTTGAAAGAGCCGGAACTGCTGCACTCGATCCTCGAACACGTGCGCCGTGCCGTGCCTGCGCATATTCCGGTCACTGCCAAGATGCGCCTGGGTTACGACAGCACCGAGCCTGCGCTGGATTGCGCTCGGGCGCTTGAAGCCGGGGGCGCCGAACATATCGTGGTTCACGCGCGGACCAAGGTCGACGGCTACAAGCCCCCCGCGCACTGGGAATGGATCGGCAAGATTCAGGACGTGGTGAAGATTCCGATCATCGCCAACGGCGAAATCTGGACCGTGGACGACTGGCGCCGTTGCCGGGAAATCTGTGGGGCCCGTGACATCATGATCGGTCGTGGCCTGGTGGCCCGTCCGGACCTGGGCCGTCAGATCGCGGCGGCAGAAGCGGGGCGGGAAGTGGTCGAGATGAGCTGGCAGGCGCTGCAACCGCTGCTTCGCGACTTCTGGCTGCAAGCGATGGCGAAGATGACCCGTGTTCAGGCGCCGGGGCGTCTCAAGCAATGGGTGGTGTTGTTGACCAAGAGTTACCCCGAAGCGACTGTCATGTTCGATTCGCTACGGCGTGAGACGGACTGTGAACGGATTAGCCAGATGCTGGGCGTCTCGGCACCGGAGGCGGCCTGAGAAAAAATTTTTACAGCGACTCTTGAAACAGAAGTGACGGTCCTTATTTAAGGGTTACGCGATGCCGAAGTCGGGTCGCGGAGACACACACTTGCTGATATTTCAGGAGATTGACATGACTACTGCATTTTCTCTGGCTCCACTGTTTCGTTCTTCCGTAGGTTTCGACCGCTTCAACGATCTGTTCGAATCGGCGGCCCGGAACGAGTCGGCCAGCACTTATCCTCCCTACAACGTCGAGAAGCACGCCGACGACCAATACCGCATCGTCATCGCGGCGGCCGGTTTCCAGGAAGAAGACCTGGAATTGCAGGTCGAGAAAGGTGTGCTGACCGTTACCGGCAGCAAGCGCGACAAGGCTGCTGAAGGTGTGACCTTCCTGCACCAGGGTATTGCCCAGCGCGCGTTCAAGCTGTCGTTCCGTCTGGCGGACCATATCGAAGTGCAGAACGCTGCACTGGCCAACGGGTTGTTGAACATCGATTTGCTGCGTCTGGTGCCCGAAGAGGCCAAGCCAAAACGCATCCAGATCAACGGCCAGAAAACCCTGGCGCATTGATCCGCAGCCGGTAGCAAAAAGGCGTCCTTCGGGGCGCCTTTTTTGTAATTGCATTGTGCACGGTTCGAGCGTCCTTCGTGACAGTCCGAGCGGGGGCGCGACGTGCACGCAACGACCGATATGCACCCCCAATATTTTTAAACGTGTACGGGCTCTTTCGTCAGCAAGCTCACAACCACAAGTCATTTGGCTGTCCGGGAAAAGAGGCAGTCATAAAGCCCGGGTGCTTCCATCCGTTAGCATCACTCAACAAGGCCGTCTGCCTGAGCATCCAGCAGCGCCATGAACGCCCGGGCGGCGTTCGACAGCGTGCGTTCGGTGTGGACGATGTAGCCCAGTTGGCGGTGCAGCTGTATGCCGGGTAATGGAATACGCGCAACCTGTTCGTCGAGCATGGTTCGCGGCAGTACACTCCATGCCAGTCCGATGGACACCATCATCTTGATCGTCTCCATGTAGTTGGTGCTCATGGCGATGTTCGGCTTGAGTCCCTCTGCTTCGCACAGCCCGCTGACGATGTGATGGGTAAAGGTGTTGCCGCCGGGAAAGACCGCGGGGTACCCGGCGATATCGGCCAGGCTCACATTGGCCATATTGGCCAACGGGTGCTCCGGCGCTGCGACGAAATCCAGCGGGTCGTTCCAGACCTGCACCGCCCTGACCAGCGAATGCGGTTCGGGCGCGAGGGTGATGACTGCCAGCTCGGCGCGGCCATGAAGGATTTCGTCATAGGCGACTTCGGAATCGAGAAACTCGATGTCCAGCGCCACCTCCGGGTAGGTACGGGTAAACGTCCTTAATAAAGAAGGCAAACGGTGCAGGCCGATATGATGGCTGGTCGCCAGACTCAGGCGGCCACTGACTTCCCCGGTCAAGTTGGTCAGGGCTCGTCGGGTGTCGTCCAGCACATTGAGGATCTGATACGCCCGCGGCAGCAGGGCGCGGCCGGCTTCGGTGAGGCTGACTTCCCGGCCCAGCCGATCGAAGAGGCGTACATTCAGCTGTTGTTCCAGGCCGGCGATGCGTTTGCTGACCGCAGGTTGTGTCAGATGAAGACGCTCTCCGGCAGCGGAAAAACTCCCCGTTTCGGCAATGGCAATGAAAGCATTCAGGTTTGCCAAGTCCATCTCGAATTCCTATGGGTTATCCAAAGCATGAAAAATATGAATTTGAGTTATTTAAGCATATTCCATAGCATCTACCCCACAAGCCGGAGGGTCTTTCAGGCGTCGCCGTGACGCGATGACCCGGGGCATAGAAATACGCTGATGAGGAAACCGTCTGATGGCCGGGAAAACGCTCTACGACAAGCTCTGGGATTCGCATTTGGTCAAACAGCGCGACGATGGGTCGGCGCTGCTGTACATCGATCGTCATATCATTCACGAGGTGACTTCGCCACAGGCGTTCGAAGGTCTGCGCCTGGCTGGCCGCAAGCCGTGGCGCATCGATGCCAACGTCGCCACCGTTGACCACAACGTGCCGACCACCCCGGACCGCAAGGATGGTGTCGACGCGATCGTCGATCAGGTCTCGCGCCTGCAGGTCAAAACCCTCGACGACAACTGCGACGAATACGGCATCACCGAATTCAAAATGAACGATGTGCGCCAAGGCATCGTTCACGTGATCGGTCCGGAGCAGGGCGCCACGCTGCCCGGCATGACCGTGGTCTGCGGCGACTCCCACACCTCCACCCACGGCGCATTCGGCGCCTTGGCGCATGGTATCGGCACCTCGGAGGTCGAGCACGTACTCGCCACTCAGTGCCTGGTCGCCAAAAAAATGAAGAACATGCAGGTGAAGGTCGAAGGCAAATTGCCGTTCGGCGTCACGGCCAAAGACATCGTCCTCGCCGTCATCGGCAAGATCGGCACCGCGGGCGGTAACGGCCATGCCATCGAATTTGCAGGCAGCGCCATTCGTGACCTGTCCATCGAAGGCCGCATGACCATCTGCAACATGTCCATCGA